>NZ_CP060293.1:6472500-8591572 GCF_014303795.1 Paenibacillus sp. PAMC21692 | reverse complement strand
AGTGGTCAGTTTGATCCAGAAGAGGGCGACTATTGGTACATTTTCATAAGGGATGGAGAGGATTCGCCTCACATTGGTTGGTTAAACCATCATGATTGGGCGCAGTTACTTTCTTTGGATTCAAGGGTAAATGAAAGCGGTATTCGATACAGTTCTCTACAACAAATCGATGATGAAGATGATGAGTATCAAAAACAAGTCGGAGCTGCTGAGGTTAAACTTCCCGTTTCTTCAACCGTCATGAAATACCAGAGAGATCCCAGCATAGCCCAAAGAGCGTTAAGACTTTCAGGTTACGTTTGCGAAGCAGATCATAACCACATTACTTTCATAAGTGTAACTGGAAAGCCTTTTGTTGAATGTCACCACCTTATCCCTGTTTCCCTGCAACAAAGATTTCCACTAGCAAGTCTCGATGTTGAAGAGAACATTGTAACTCTTTGTCCAAACTGTCACCGGCATGTACATCTTGGTGTTGGTGAATCAAAACGTGAAATACTCGATAAACTCTGGAATGCTAGAAAAGAGGGGTTAGCGAGACGAGGTATTGAAATTAGCTATGAGGAGTTTTTAGGTATCTACCTTTGATCCTTTTATTGTGCTTACCTCAATGAGATAATACCAAACATATGTTCCTATTTCAAGGGGGCGTTTGGGATTTTAACTGCGCAGAATCAGGTTGCCTTCTGAATCACTTTTCAAATAAAATCACCTTTTGTACCGTCAAATGCGTCTGATGATGCTCTTGACGGTACTTTTCCTTTTCAAGCGAAACTAGATTATTGTATCGAGCCAATGTCAAAGTCCCGAACCGTTCTGTAAATTTTACCTTCAATGTCGAGGAAGCAGATGGAATAGACTTCGTCCATATCAGTATTGGCGATAAGGAATATCTGTAAGTCGACTTCAGGCAAGTCGTATCCGTAAGTAAAAAGTATTTGTCCATGCTCGATTTGGAAATGCTCAAAACTTCCCTCGCCACCGAGACATTCTTCGGACACTTCGTCGCCTGCGGCAAGGAGAATGGCTTCACCACCGGCAGTGAAGTCGATATTTTTGGCGGGAAAGATAGTGCTCACAACGGAAGCGAGCAATTTGTCGCAAGCAAATGGTTCAGATAAATTCAATTTCATGTTGAAATCCTCCAGTACAATTTTGGTGTGGTTTAATAGAATGTATTTCAAACTGAGTAGGAAAATATTTACTGATAATGTATAATGTTAGTATATAAACTGACAGCGAGGGATACTGTGAAAGAGGCCATTTGGTTTTTCATAATAGTAGTGCTACTGGGCGTTGTTTCGGGTCTTATGCAACAACCAAAGAAGAAGCGTAAGAGAGGTACGAGGAAGCGTAAAACGACAGTGAATAAAGGTTCTTCACAAACTGTAAGCAGGAGCCATAGTCGTGCTTCAAAGACATGTAGACCGGACGAAGTGATTCTAGCTACGCCTCTTGATGGACTAAATGGAGTAGAGTTTGAAAGATTGCTTGCTTTGTACTTTAGAGATCAAGGCTACAAGGTGCATGAGGTCGGCGTTGGCGGGAATGACGGTGGGGTAGATCTCGTCATTGTTGACAAGCGTGGGGAAAAGACAGCAGTTCAAGCGAAATGCTACGCTGACCACATCATGGTTCCAGTGCAGACTGTCCGGGAATTAGTGGCTGCTAAGAGAAATCACGATTGTATATTGACTTTACTTGTGACAACATCCGATTTGACTGGACCTGCTAAGAAGGAAGCAGAGCAGTTTCGGGTAGAGTATTGGCATGGCGGAGTTGTTGAGGAGAAGTTACGTAACTGGAGAAGACAGAAGGCTTAAGTCTTCGTAGATGGAGGTTGAGCTAGACAAACATCCGAATCATCACGCGGCGGCGTATTGTGGTTTTGTACAGCCACGGCTCGGAAAAATGAATCCTTGTCTATGCAAAACTACAACTTTTAATGCTGGACAATGGTTCAACACATTCCAGATTGTTGATGCATGAAACTGTTGCAAAACATCCTTCCGAACAGTTCGAACAAAACATACTGTTTACAAACAGTTTGAACTATAGTATTATTTTTTTCAGTTAAAACTGTTTGTGAAGGAGTTGCGTGTCAATGGGAGGAAAGGCGAAAGCAAATCACCCAGATTACTTAACGAGGGTTGATGCGGCGAGGGACATTTCGTTTGCGCTGACTAATGATCCAGATCCAGAACATGACAATGTACACATTGCTTATCGGAGAATCGGTTCGGCAGTTTCTGATGGTACAATAGTTGCGCATTCGGTTGCTGGCGGAAGAACAAAGCAGTTTTACAAACCTGACCTACAGAGATTTGCTAAAGAAACTTATGGGATTGAAGTACCCACATTTAAAGTTGCTGAAAGAAACAACTCCTCCGATACTCATGATGATAATGGTGAAAATGAGGAAGATATAAATGATCACTTATTAATTCAGGAATTTTCTCAGGTAATTTCATGGTACGAAGATGATATTCTTACTCTTGAGACAGCAGCATCTACTTTACGCAACTTAATCAAAAAGTATTCTAATTCTATTTAAGCGACCTCTCCAAACAATCTCAACATCACACTCCGGCGAATTGTGGTTTTGCACAGCCACGGCTCGCTTTTCTGAACCCTTGTCTATGCAAAACCACAAAGGTTAATGCTGGACAGGGGTTCAGTGTCGTTCAACTGAAATATAAAGCTTCGCTGCTGGTAAAGCAAAATTATTGTGTTAGTGATAAACGAAGGGAATGATTCCTATGTGGGATGGAGTATTGCTTCTAGCAATGGTTGCGGGTTTCTTTTTTCTTGGACTTTTTATAAAAAACTATCTGCCTACTTATATGAACGAAAAAGGTAAAAATTTAGCCACCAAAGAAGACATTGGGGACATTACCCAAAAAACCGAAGAAGTAAAAAACATGTTTCAAAAGGAATTTGCTGATTTCTCCACGGAGTTGCGGTTTAAAAATGATTTCTACTACAAGCAGTATTCCCAGTTATATGCGAAACTGTATGCCATCGTAGCTCAGTCGGAATACTTTAGATACTTCGCTGAGAGATATCATGGCTTAAATTCTCCAATGGATGACGTTCCTTTCTTTGAAATTCACGGTAAACGGACGGAAATGAAAGCAGATCTTTTTTCTGGTGCTATCTTAAGTCAAAAGACAGAAGAAATGACGGATTCCGTTACTGAGTACAACAAGAAGCAGATTTGTGATTTTATCATAACAAACGGGGATGTTGCCTCACAAAAATTGCTGAAGCTTGCTATCGCATACAGGTTTGCCCATCGCCATTATTCTGGTTCTGGAAAGAATGTGGAAGATGAAAAACTTAAAAAAGCGTTTGATGATGAAGAATTTGAATTGATTAAGAAAATCGTTCGAACGATCATTATGGACTATAACACATTAAGAAAAGATATCAAGTTAGAATATAGCTTAAGTGAACTTGAAACAGGTCTTTTTGACGACCAAGAGTTTAAATCAAAGTGAAGGTGCCTTTGATACTATCGATGACAACTGGATTTCAGTGGGTGCACATTATACTATGCCACCTCCCCAAACATCCGAATCATCGTGCAGCGGCGAATTGTGGTTTTGAACAGCCACGGTTCGGAAAAATGAACCCTTGTCCAGATAAAACCACAATGGTTAATGTAGGACAAGGGTTCTTTAATTGGATGGACTAGTTCTTCGGCACCACATATTCTGATAACTTTATGCCTTTACTAACTTCGGTAGCATAGGAAGGATTTATACCAGAAGCTGCTATGATATCCTTAACACTGTAATTATTCCTTTGAATAATATACGCATACTTAACGCCAAATAAATGAATTTGAGCAACTTGTTTCCCGTGGGGCGCCTTATTATACATATCGCTAAGAGTTTTTCCTAAATCCTGAACGTTCATGTGAAAGCCTCCAGTAAAATTATATACTTAATAATCTTTTTATGGGGGTAATACGAATGAGGCCATTACCCGGTGTCAAGAATCTTGAGCAAGCATGTAGAAAAGTTGTCGAGAGTAATACAGCAGATAAACATTATCCAGGTTATTTTGACTCAATGACTAGAGGCAAAGATTCAGAAGCACTTTTGCCGGTAATATCACGATTGATCCTGGAGGCAACTTTTCTTGAGAAAGTCGAAAGAATAATGAAGAAATGCAGATCGATGCTTACTATTGAGGACTTAGTAGATTATTATGGAAATACTTGGGGTTTTGATGATCGAGTCATTGAAGCAGCCAGACAACGTGTAGAATATTTCGACAGGATTGTTGTAGGTAAAGTGAGATATGGAAAACCTGATCTAGAGTAGGAGTTCAGTTTAAGAATTAGCCATCTCTTTGAGATTTACACCACCTCTTCAAACATTCTAATTACGTTTTATGAATAAGTTGCAAAGCAACAAATGGGAACGTATGTTCTTGACTTTTGGATTGCCTCCTATATAATAGAAATATAATTATATAGTTAATTACTAATTAAGGGGGGGCTTTAAGTGGCATCTAGACATCAGATTCTCTGTATTAATAAGAGTGATCGTTACAACCCGCACGAAAGAATTACACATGTTGGGGGTAAAAATGCTGATGGAACCAGATGGCGAATTACTCAAGATAGTGCTATCCAAGGTATTGAATCTGGGAAGTGGTCTTTCTATGTTAGTGCCGGTGGGAGAACAGCCGATGTCATTGTCGCGAAGAGCCAGTATGGTCATAAATACTTAAGGACTGTTGCGGACGGGGCACAACCAGATAATCTTCTTAGCTTATCTGAGTGTCCTGTTTAAGCAACCTCCCCAAACATCCTCAGCATCACACTCCGGCGAATTGTGGTTTTGCATAGCCACGGTTCGCTTTTATGAACCCTTGTCCACGAAAAACCACAATGGTTAATGATGGACAGGGGTTCATTTCGCTTGCGTTAAAAGTCGTTTTAGAGGGTACCGACAATCGTGTCTAGGTGACGCTTTTGACGATACTTTTGATTCGGAAGAAGAACTTCTATATGGCAAATTCAGAATAGAAACTTTATGATGACGACATATGCAATGGTATAATTATCTAAATTTGATGATAGAGATACTGGTAGAATGTCATTACAAATATCTCAGAAAACGATGTACCTGATCTCAATAATTTTGAGGAAGGGGTTGTAGTAGTGATTGGTTATGTAATTCGTGGGGAAATCGAATCGAAAAGATGGTATAACGGCTACATGTCTATGAAGGAAGCAGCAGTATATTTAAAAATATCGACTTCAACTCTGCGAAAGATGATTAAAGAGAATAAGATACCGTACTCTCGGCACAGCTACGGGAACAGTTCCGCTAATTTTCATCGAACCATCTTGGATGCATGGTTAAAGGATGAGTTTCCTCCTGGGCGCGTAGAGTTGATGTTAAATGAGGAACGGATCGATTGGGATCATCGAGATGCGCTTAGGGAACACAGCGAACGGCTTCTCGGATTAGTGCCGAAGTTAGAGACCGTGCAGGAAAGGGCTGCTATTAACTATAGGAAGTCTATAAGGCTTAGTACAATTCCGATGCAAAGGAAGCTGGAGATTGAAGAGTATTGCTCTGGCTTATCTGTCTCTGAGAAGCTATCCAGTCCACATCAATTGGTTCGTGAAACAATGCAATATAAAAATGCGAGAAAAGAAACTACGCGACCTACTTCAACGAACTTTCTAAATGTAAACACTTCAAATGAACAGTTTGAGAGGGCCTTAATTATTTTCGATACCGTGCTTAAAGCTTTTGAAAGATTAGGTGGAGTAATTAAAAATAAGCATAAGGAAACGAGAGTTTGTATAGGAAGTGAAGAGGTGAAGATAGGTATAAAAGAGAAAAGAAAACAAGTCCGACATGAGAAAACTAAGAACGAATTAGATAAAGAAGCAAGGTCAGGTTATTCATGGGCCCCGTCATTCGACTATGTTCAGACTGGGAATTTACAATTTTTTATTGATGAGTGGTATGCTCCTCGAAAAAACTGGAACGACACTGTAAATAAGAAAATTGAACATAGTATCATTGATATTATAATGACCATCTTTGAGACCGCAGAGTGTTTAAGGCTTATTCGTCTTGAGCGAGAAGAAGATGAAAATAAAAGACGTGAGGTGGAATTGGATAGAAGAAAACTTCAAAAACAAAGAGAAGATGAGCACCTTAAAATTATTGAGTTAGAAGATCGGGCAAAGGATTATCAAATCTCAAAATCTATTAGAGAGTATGTTCATGCTTTAATCATTAGAAAAGAGAGTACAGTTGATTCACGCGAGAGTGAAGAATTTGAATGTTACATTAACTGGGCTCAGCAAAAAGCCGATTGGTTTGATCCTCTAGTCAATAGAGAAGATCCACTATTAGGTAGAAGGCGTGATAATAGGGACAGAAAGATGGAGCTTAATTAAGTAGTCTCTTCTTACAATTAGGAGGAATGTTATGGATGAATCAGTGTTTGACCGATTTAAATACTTCATGGAGCGTGAAACACCTGTTTTCAGGTCCTATGTAATGAGGAAGGCAAACGGTGAAATATTGGACATCGAAACTCTTCCTCCAGATGATTTGCAAGGAATGTTTATAGACGAAGTAATAACTGATGGTGTGATTGCTGATCTCTTTGATGTAGAGCAGAAAGTTGTAACAAGGAAGAGGTATAAGCATGAGATTAAATTGGGACAAACTTTATCTCGTAAGTCAATTGAACTAATTGAAAATATGTCAAAATTGGTTGAGACTAGAGATTTATCTGACACTAACGATCTTGTACTGATTCCAATTAAGCTAATTATTCATCCGGCCGATGATCTTATTTTCGCACCTTATCGTGTTTTTGAAAATGATGGAAGGCAGTATCCGTTTTACGATTATGAAGGTTTGAAAGAAGTTGATACTGAAGCTTTTTGTGTAAGGATTAGTCGGGTAAAGCGAGAAATCGAAAGCCTATTGGATGAAATTATTGAATTTTTATGGGAATATGAATGGGAAACTGAAGTGTATTTTGAACGAGAGAATGATAATAAGGTATGCGTATCAGCAATCCTTTTCGAAGATGAGGATCCCACAGCTGCTAAAATTAGTTTGGCTGTCTCACTTCAGATTTCTGGTCTGCAAAAGTCTGGAGATCTTATTTTTGATACGGAGTACGATTTGCGTACAGGTAGTCTTAGCTTTCAGACGGAGGGGTGCGATTTTAATTTAGATGTTGATGATATTGAGGATTTATTCTTAGAATGTTGGAGCATTGCTGACCGTTACGTTCAAATTCAAAATGAAATTGAATCGGAATTAGAAAATGAGAATTAGGTTAAGCGACAACTCCAAACATCCGAATCATCACACTCCGGCGAATTGTGGTTTTGTACAGGCACGGTTCGGAAAATTGAACCCTTGTCCATACAAAACCACAATGGTTAATGTCGGACAGGGGTTCTTCTTTATGCTTTGCTGGCCCCTGGTAATGATTGTTGGTGAGATTGTTTTGTTCTGCAAGAAAAGTTTGCAAAGAATTCTATGCCAAAAATACTTGTCATAGTTGGACAAGTGTGATATGTTTAAAATAAGCAAGGGGTGGTAGGTTTTGGAATCCAAATATCTTTCGAGACTGGCAGAAGCAAGAGCGAAGGTTGGGTTGTCTCAGGAGGAACTTGCACGTCGAGCCAACGTGAGCAGGGAAACAATCCGAAACATTGAAAATGGTACCTCTGTCCCCAATGTACTTTTAGCGCTTCTAATAGCGGGCATTGTGGGATGGCTCGTTTCGGATTTATTCAAGCAAAAGGAGGGGTGAGGAATGGAAAAGGCGCTAAAGGCTGCTGGTCTTGTGCTTGGAATTTTGCTTTCTGTGCAAAGCATTGTTTCAAGCGTGAATGAACTGAAAAGAATGTAGTGTGGGGTTACATATTTTGGGTTTAGGAGAGAAACGATGAATAGGAAGACGAGAAGTGATTGCACAGTTGGTACTTTTGAAAAGAAGCATGGTCTTCCACCAGGTACGATTAGAAATACTGATGGAAGAGATACCAGGAGCGACAAGCGTATCGGCACGATCAGAAAAGAAGCTGAGAAAAGAGCAAATAAATAGAGATGAGGTGTGGGCTCATGGACAGATTTAGTCGAGAAAAATTCCGTCGTGATGGAATGCCTAAGAAGTTGTCACCTACTGCAGGGCTTCTTCAAGAAGTCGGAGACTTAGGTGGGGTTGACAATCTTAAGAAGAGTTATGTGACTGAAGGTGCACTTATTGTTGCATCCCAACTAAACAGTCAAATTGAGACTCTTACAAACGAAGTAACAGATCTTCGTAGGGACTTGGATTTGAAGCCTAACATAAAACTGGTGAGGAAATCCAGTCGTTAGAGGAGAGAGGATGTTGAAGCAGATTCAGTCACAAATTGTTCAAGCCAACTGCCCAAACAATCTCAGCAACACGCGGCGGCGAATTGTGGTTTTGCACAGCCACGGTTCGCCTCCACCAAACCATGAACACCGTCCGCGAGAGGATGGTGTTTTTGCTTTTTATTTATAGATAAATTTGGTATTATGTATATACGTTATAAAAGTTATTACAGTTATAAGGTATAACTGATGGAATGTGGATCATACTAATAGAGAGGAGAATAGCAATGAATGGAGTGGTCAAGGTGACAAAGGATAAATCTAATGTGAAGCGATATGCTCGTAAAATAGGTCGAATGGGCAACAGTCTTGGAGTAAGCTTGCCGAAAAGTTTGGCTGAAAAGTTGAATGTTTCTCAAGGCGATGAGATCGAATTTGTGGAAAATGATCATGGTGAAATTGTTTTGAAAAAGGTTCGGCATTCTCAACTACCTGATAATGTAAGACCAGAAGTTCTTGAAGCGTTTTTTGACGTGTTTGAAGAAGATGAAGGTATTCTTGAAGATTTAAGGGACCGATGAAATGATTATATTCCTAACCAAAGAAGAGGTTATTTCAGCCCACTATTTCATGATGCGAAAAATGAACGACGCAGATCAGTCAGGAGTGAAGGATCACGGCTTGCTAGAATCTGCGTTACATAGACCGCAAAAAAGTATATTTGGAGAAGATGCTTATCCCCATTTATTTGACAAAGCTGCGACTCTACTAGAGTCGCTGGTGAAGAATCATTGCTTCCACAATGGTAATAAACGGACAGCCTATTTGGTGACTAAATCATTCCTTTTGATTAACGGTAAACATTTAAGGATGGAACGCGTATATGCTGTGGAGTTTATAGTGGATATCGCAAAAGGCATTCATTCGTTGGAGAGTACTGCACATATTTTAGAGGAGTTCTCTGTAGACAAATAATTCAAAGGGCGTATACTCAGGTGACATCAAATCTGTGACCCCCTCGCCTCCACCAAACCATGAACACCATCCGCATGAGGATGGTGTTTTTGTTTTGCCCAAAACATGCAGAACGGGGCGGAAACGCAAAATCAGAACTTGACGGACAAACGAGGACTAGGCAAACCGGAAGGGGCTGCTATAAGATAAAACATACCAGTCAAAAGAGAACCTTTAATGACGAAGGGAGAAAGGGGTTATCAGCTATGTTCAGATCGACATCTTGGCGCATATTTGTGATCAGCGGCATTTTCTTCGCAATTACGATTATTCCGTTTTCGTTGTTCCTGGCTAACCGATTTTCTCACTTCGCGTACACTCAGGTGGGAACGTTCAATCAAGACCGCATCGATGAAATGGCAGAGCGGACGGAGTTTATGCTGGCCAAGCTGAAATGGTACAGCCTGAACATGTACGAAGATCATACCGTTCAGAGCTGGTTATATGCCTCCGCCGAAAATCTGCTGCAAAATGCCGGTACGATGCGGGTTTTAACGAAATATTTATCTAATGAGCCTTTTATTGAATCCGCTTACTTATTTAACATGCGCAAACATGAGGTCATCGACTCCAAAGTTGGACTGCTCCCGTTCGAGGAGTTCGCCGATCAGCCGATGCTGCAGCGGATCGAACGTAATCCAGGGTCCTTCCTCCGCTACTTCGACCACCAAATAGGAAAAAACTCATATTTGGCGCTTCAGCTTCCTTCGACTCCCGTGCAAAAAAATCGCGACGGGTATCTTGTCGTCCTGTTCAACAAGAAGGAGCTGCAAAAGCATTTGATATCGGGCGGCGGAAGGGCGGATGCGCTGTTCTCCATTGTGGATGACCAGGGCAGGCTGATCCTGGGGGATTCGGATGAGCGGCTCGAGAAGAGCATCAGCAGCATCCGGACGGGATTGGAGCGGGGATCATTCGAGCTAAACCGTGCCGGAGGGGAAGCGTTCGTTAATTATGCCCGACTCGAATCGTTGGGATGGAATATTGTCTCCATCACGGAGATGAAGCAATTCCGGGAAAAGGCCGATGCGTTCAAAACCGTCATTATCAACTACTCATTGCTGCTGCTTGCGGTGCTTCTCCTTATCGCCTATTGGAATTCACGCCGTTTCGTCGGACCTTTCCGGCGGCTAGCGGATCAGCTGCAGCGTAAGCTGGGGGTGAAAGGAGAGAACGATTATGGCGTCATTGAAAAGGGCGTCGTCATGCTTCGCGATCATTATCCGCTGATCAAGACCGAATATTTGCGGCAGTGGCTGCTGCAGGGCCGGCTGACCGACAGCGCCAGAACGGCGATTGCCCGCGAATCCGGCCTGCTCGACTACGAATGGCTTCGGCTGGCCGTCGTCAAAATTGATTCCTATTATGAACTGTCCGAACAATATGATTTTGTCTCGCGCAAGCTGCTCAAGTATGCAATCGGCAATATCGCGGAGGAGCTGCTGGGCCGGCCGGAACGGCCGATAGAGGTGGTCGATTTCGGCTCGGACCATCTCGTTCTGATCGTTGGCGCGGCCAGTTCCTCGCCTGACGCCAATTTGACAAAAGAGCTGAAGGAACTGCGCCGTCAAGTTGCCAGCTACGTCAAATTGAACGTCACGATCGCGGAAAGTGAAGCCCGCCGCGTGCACGATGATTTGCGCAAAGTATACGACGATATAAATGAACTGACTTTGTTTAAGTTTGTCAGCGGCGATGACAAGATTTACATCGAACAGGACTTTGAGCGCTATGCCGATCTGCAGGCTCCAATTGAGGAGGCAGAGCATGAAAATCTGATCCAGACGATTCGCGGCGGCAAAGAGGAGAAGGCGCTGGCGATGCTGGATGAGTTGTTCGTACGCTTGCAGACAATGAAATATACCGAGTGCCAATTCCAACTGAAGCTGCTTCTGTTTGCGATCGTCAAATCGTTCAGCAAAATGACGTCCGTTCAGAGTGTTGAAGGAATCGAACATCACTTGAGGCAGTTCGCCACACTTGCCGATGTCTGCGAATGGCTAAAGGAAGAGACCGGCCGGATCATCCAGTTGCTAAGCGACCGAAAGGGCTTCAACCGCAAGGAAAAGCAGATCGAGGAAATTATCGAGTACGTCCGTTACCATATTCACGACCCGATGCTGTCGGTGGACGAAATTGCAGATCATATCGCGTTGTCGGCCAAATACGTTCGGCACCTGTTTCACGAACAATATGGTTTAACGCTGTCGAATTTCATTCTGAATGAGCGGATCGGCAAGGTGAAGGAGCTGCTGGAACAGACGACGATGCAGGTTGCCGACATTGCAGTAGAGTCCGGTTTTCAGACGAAGAGCCATTTTTTCACCGCCTTTAAGAAAGCGACAGGCATGACACCGAGCCAATACCGTGAGAGTAAGACGGAGGGACGAAACGAGTGGTCGCGCTATATGGCTGAGAACTCAGCGAATTAGCAGGCGATTGAGAACTCGACAGGTAAATAACAATCGGCCGAATTCTCGCAAATCGGCTGGCCGAGAACCGAATACGGACAATGAGAACTAGGCATGTATTTGCTGCGAATGCTACGATGACATCGTTCGAAACAGCAAGTAAAACAAGAAAGGAGGAACGCTTTTTGGAGCGAAGAAGAAAGTTTGGCGGGACGTTCGTAAGTGAACTGTCGCGGAACAGATATTTGTATCTGCTGGCACTGCCCGGTATCGCGTTTCTGGTTGTATTTGCGTATACGCCGATGCTTGGACACCTGCTCGCCTTCCAAAATTACCGGCTGTCGGACGGAATATGGGGGAGCGAATGGGTCGGTTTTAAAAACTTCGAGTTTTTTTTCAATGGGAAAGATTGGCTGCGCGTGACACTGAATACCGTTTTCCTAAATGCGCTGTTTCTCGTATCTGGCCTCGGCAGTGCGGTCGTGCTGGCCATCTTTCTGAATGAAGTCCGGAACAGGCTGTTCCAGCGAATCGCACAATCGTTTATTTTTTTACCTTACTTTATTTCATGGCTTGTCGTCAGCATGATGGCGCTAACGCTGTTTGGCACATCGGAGGGGCTCATGAACCGCGCGCTTGCTGTCCTTGGCTTTGAAGGCGTGGACTGGTATTTGACGCCTGGCGTCTGGCCGTACATCTTAACTGTAATCAGCGCCTGGAAGATCGCCGGATACAATTCCATTATTTTTTTGGCGGTCATTACAGGCATCTCCGCGGAATATTACGAAAGCGCGAGAATCGAAGGCGCGAGCCGGATGCAGCAGATGTTTTACATTACGCTGCCGCTCATGCGGCCGATCGTGATGGTATTGGCGCTGCTTGGCGTCGGTCGTATTTTCTACGGCGATTTCGGCATGATTTACGCGATCATCGGAGATAACGGCGTACTATTTCCAACAACAGATGTCATCGACTCGTATGCGTACCGCGCACTGCGGCAGCTGGGCAATTTCAGCATGTCCTCCGCCGTCATCGTATACCAATCCTGCATGGGTCTTGTTACGATTCTGATCTTCAATGCGATTGCGCGCAAGGTGGATGCGGATTCAAGACTATTCTAAATTCTAAAAAAAGGTTCGGCGAGCGGGCGAAGACTTGGTCAAGCAGCCTTTTTCGCCGGATGGTTTAAGGTGTGATCGATGTGAAAGAACGGTTGTTTCTTGTCTTTATGTACGCGGTGCTATGCGCGTTTGCGTTGTTTTGCTTCATTCCGTTCTGGATTGTTTTCATCAACTCGTTCGCCGATGAATCGATTCTTCAAACGGCGGGATATCAGCTGCTTCCTGGGAAATTCAGTCTTCATGCGTATGAATTTCTGCTTTCTGGCAAACAGGTGTTCCGCAGCTACGGAATTACAATTATTGTGACGATGGCCGGCACGGCACTGGGCGTCCTCGTGACAGCCGCCTATGCCTACACGCTTAGCCACCGGAAAGTGAAATACCGCAACATTTTAGCCTTTTTGACCTTCCTGACGATGCTGTTCGGTGCGGGGCTGGTCGGCTTCTATATGCTGATCGCCAACTGGCTGCATCTGAAAGACTCGGTTTGGGCACTAATTTTGCCCTATCTGCTTAATCCGTTCTACGCTTTCATTCTCGTCTCTTACTACAGGACACTGCCATATGAGTTGAATGAAGCAGCAACGGTGGACGGCGCGAATGATCTCTATATTTTCTTTCGTATTATCTGGCCGATCTCGCTGCCTGCCATCGCTACGGTGAGTCTATTCTATGCGCTGCAATATTGGAACGACTGGTACTTGTCGCTGCTGTTTATCGACAATTACAAAATGCTGCCGCTACAAATGATGATCCGCCAGCTGATGTCTAATTTAAATGTTATGGCTTATGTGGGCGGCAGCCAGACACAATATAATGTCGTCGTGCCGACCTACGGTATGCAGCTGGCGATCGTCTGTGTTACTATCGGTCCGATCGTCTTCGTTTACCCGTTTATTCAACGTTTCTTCATTAAAGGTTTGACGCTTGGATCGGTAAAAGGGTAGGAGCTGTTTATCCTTGAAACAGGGGGAATTAACGATGAAAAGATTTTTATCCACCGCGCTCGTGCTCTTGATCACGCTTGTCGCACTTGCAGGCTGCACGGGGAATAGCGAAGGAGAAGGAAAGACGTCCGAACCTCCGGGCCAGACCGGAGACAATAACGGCGCCGGCGGTGATAATAAGCTGGAGCAGGTAACACTGAAAATTATGATTCCTGGAGACCGGCCGCCGGATATGGATTTGGTTATCGCCGAGGCAGAGAAGCGAATGAAGGATACGATCAATGTAAAGCTTGACGTCGTATTCGTGCCGTGGTCCGACTTGGCGCAAAAGACGCAGGTGACGCTTGCTTCCGGCGAAAATATCGACCTGATCTTCGATGCGCCGTGGTTGCATATCAATCAGATGATTGCGAGCGGTTTCTATGAGCCGCTGGACGATCTACTGGCCGAGTATGGCAAAACGGTGCTGGAGAAACGGCCGCAGCAAATGTGGGACTACAACAAGTATGGCGGCAAAATTATGGCCGTTCCGCTTGGCGTCAGCTACATGTCCGGCAATTCCTACATGGTGCGCAAAGACATTCGCGAGAAGCTTGGCGTACCGCCAATTAAAACGTATGAAGATTTAATTGCTTTTGCCTACAAGGTGAAGGAGCAGGAGAAAGGCATCATCCCGATGACTGCAGGCTCCGCCACTTATTCATTTGTTGCTCACCATGCACTGAACGACTACGAAACCCATGTCAGACCTACCCACGCGCTGGGCAATAGCTTGATGCTCTATTACAAATACAATGACGGCAAAGTTTACAATTTGCTGGAGGACAGGGAGCCGATCGGAACGTGGCTGGCTAACACGTACAAATGGTTTACCGACGGGCTGATTTTCAAGGATATTTTGACGACGAAAGATTTTCACCAGCCGATCTCGGCAGGCAAAGTGGCGATCGTCACGAACGGCGCGTTCGGCATCGGCGATTCCCTCAAGAATACGTTCAAGAACAATGTGCCGAACGGCGAGTTGGAAACGGTTACTTTCTTCAGCCCGGAAAAGGGCGCGAATTTCACTAATTTTAAACAGTGGAATTTCCTGGCTGTACCGAAGGTGAGCAAAAACAAGGAGCGAGCGATTATGTTCCTGAACTGGGCGAATGAGAAGGAAAACTACGATCTGCTCTCTTACGGAATCGAAGGCAAGCATTGGGAAGCGGTAGGAGAGGACAAAATGAAAAACCTGGATACTTCGGGCTACTCTGCATTCGGTTATGTCTGGCTATGGAATCCGGTCGATGAACGAACTGTAATAGGCGGCGACCCGAAGAACGATGAAATGGATGCCTTGCTTCGTGACGCCGACATGTTCACCACCGATATTTTGGCCGGTTTCGAATTCGACGGTACCTCCGTGCAGAACGAGATCAGCCAGTACAATACAGTCGATGGGCAATATTACACGGCGCTGTTCAACGGAGTTATCGATCCGGAGGATACATTGAAGAAATTCGAAGCGGAGGCCGGTCCCGCCCTTAAAAAAATTCAGCAGGAGCTGCAAAAGCAGATTGATGAGTTTCTGGCGGCGAGGGGCAAATAAAACAAAAAAAAGGAGCTGACCAAAATGATTTCGAGCAAAAAATGGGTATCGATCCTGATGGCAGCGGCTTTGCTGGTAACCCCGATTTCTGCATGGCAGGCGACATCGCCTGTTGCGGCAGCGCCATCGGCAGCAGAGACGAATTTCCGCAATCTCGCGGCAGGCCTTCCGTATGAATGGTCTGAAGCGCCGGAAGCTTCACATCCCGATGACGGATACAAGCTTACGGATGGAATATACGGCACATTGGATATGAACGACCCGGCATGGGTGGGGCATCTCCGCGGAAAAACGCGCGAAGTCGTATTTGATCTGGGAGAGGAAAAGTCGATCGGGAGGATAACTGCTCATTTTTTTCAAGATTATCCTACGAACTCCATCCTCGTCCCGCTGTCGGTATCGATGTATGTCTCCGACGATAAGGAAAATTGGGGGCTGCTCTCCCATAACGCCACGCAGCTGCTTTGGGGAGATGGCCCGCCCAGAGAGGAAACCTTTGAATGGGATGGCAGCCGGGACGGAATCAAAAGCGGGAATACGGATGGCGAGCTGGCTTATGCCCGCTACGTGAAAGTAGCATTTTCAATGCATCATGCGCTATCGGAATTCATTGACGAAATCGAAATTTTGGGTATGGACGGCAAGGTTGACGGGGCAGTAAAGGTTCCTGCCGAGCAGCAGCTTTTTTTGGAGCCTGGGGAAGCTACAGCCGGTATCCGAAATCTGAATCTGCTGTATAACGGGCAATACGGCGATTGGACCAAGGAACGGATTATCCCTAACATTAGCTATGTAAATAAAGACGGAGAGCCGGTCGATTGGCTTTTTGACGGCATACTCTATCTCGGGATTGCATCGCCTGCCGGCCGAGATTTCGGCACTGGGCAAACGAATCTGGAAGATTGGAATTGGTATTTGAATAAAACCTTCGCGGCATCGGGTGATATGCAGCAGTTGAACGAGGCTGCCAAGGAAGTCGGAGCCAAGCTGAAACAGCCCGATCACCGGGTAAAGGTTGTGTTGATGATTCCGAATCCTGGGGAATCCTTAACCGATTTTGGCGATATTGACGGCAGCGGTTCATTAAATTTTAACGAGACCTCCGCAGGCAAAGAAAAGGCGTTTGAAAACAGGGAAAAAGCGGTGCAGTGGTATCTGGATCAAGTTCAGCAAAAATGGCAGGCTGCCAACTACTCGAATCTTGATCTTGTCGGCATGTACTGGATGCCGGAACAAGTCGAAATATCCGAATCCGGGCCAGATATGATGCGCGCTGTGACGGGAAAAGTGCATGCCATGAATATGAAGGTTTTCTGGATTCCGCACTCTATGGCTTACAAGATGTATATGTGGAAAGACCTCGGAGTGGATGCCGCGGCTTACCAGCCGAATTACTTCTTTGGCGGAATGGATTCCGATCGTCTAGATGATGCTACGAATAATGCAAAGCGATTCGGGATGGGGAACGAGATCGAATTCGATGACGGGATGCTGACAGACCCCGTACTCCTCCAGCGTTTTATCGAATACCTGGACAGCGGCGTCAGATCCGGCCTGATGCAAAATGGTTTCAGAGCTTACTATCAAGGCAATAATGCAGTTTACAACTTAGGGGTAAGCAAGGATCCGGGTTTGCGTTTAATGTATGACTGGCTGTATCAGTATTTGAACGGAACATACGCCATTGACAGCGACCCGGCGCCGGAGACGATGATGGAGCTTGTACAGGGTTATGTCGCGTCAAACGAAATCAATTCGGTTTTTGGCAATGATTTGTCGTACCGTTTGCAGATGATCAAGCTTCTTCTGGACCAAAACAAGCCGAAGGACGCAGTAACGTATATGCAGGACTTTCTCGCGCACATTCACGACCCGGCCGTGCAAGCGCAAGAGCTGATTTCGCCTTCGGCAGCAACGCTGCTTGATACTTACGCCCAAGTTCTCATTCAAGCATGGTCTGACGGCTGGGGCCTCAGCAACCTGGCTCTCGGTCAAAGCTATACCATTTCGCGGCAGCCTAACAGCAACTATACCGATTCAGAGAGTGAACTTACGAACGGTCTGTTCGGCGGGACGGATTACCGCAACGGGCAATGGCAGGGCCATGCGGGAAGCGACTACCCAGAGGATCGAAATCGTACAATCACATTTGATTTGGGCCGCAATAAATCGATCGGGTTAATAAGAGCCCATTTTCTTCAGGATAAAGGGCCCGGCATCTATTTCCCTCAGAATGTCTCTTTTTCCGTATCAACTAACGACCAAACCTGGAGCAAGCTGGCAACCATTTCCCCGTCATCGGCACAAGATGCTATATCGGCTGATTTCGTGAGATGGAGCGGGGTAACAGACGGTGTGCCAGGGAAAGCGGGAGCCGATAAGGTGTACGCCAGGTACGTCAGAGTTGAATTTCCGGTCAATGTATGGGTCTTCCTTGATGAAATTGAAGTTCTAGGCATTGACGGTAAAGCGGCCGGCGCCGTCGTTCTGCCGCCCACGCCGCCAAACGGAAAACCGTAATGCGGGCTTTACTAGGAAGATTACAATAGTAATACATCAAAGCCAGCCGAAAGATGCTGGCTTTTTTGCGTGAAAATGAGAGGAGTCGGAAGAGTGTGAATTGTACGTCATGCTGAGAAGGGTTTAAGGTCCTTCTTTTTTTGCGCGGTCCTCTTTTTCTGACATTTGTCATATTCGTTTTGTGACAACCCACACTAATTGTATCTAGCGTTTTTTCACTACACTAAGGACATCAAGTAACGAAGAAGAAATAGCGGAGGATGATACATAGTGAAAAAAGCGATTGAATGTATAAATCTAGTAAAGAAATTCGGCGACTACTGTGCCGTTGATCATATGAATCTATCATTTGAGAAAGGCCAAATATCAGCATTGCTAGGACCGAATGGCGCAGGCAAGACAACAACTATTTCCATGATACTCGGAATGACAAAGCCGACATCGGGAGAAGTCAGGGTCTTGGGGGTCCCGTCCGGAACAAAAGAATTACGGCAACGCCTGGGAGCGCTTATGCAGGATGTTAAAGCGGCAGATGGGCTTACGGTCAACGAAGTGCTTCAATTGTTCCGCAGTTATTATCGTAATCCGATGTCACTAGAGCGATTGTTAGATATTTCGGGTCTCCATGCGGATAAGAAACGGCGCGCATCCTCCCTGTCCGGAGGACAACGCCGTAGATTAGCTTTCGCTCAAAGCTTGGCGGGGAATCCAGAGCTTCTCCTGCTTGATGAACCAACTGTCGGAATGGATATCGAGGCTCGTGGTCGCTTTTGGGACACCATCCAAGCGCTGGCAAGTGACGGACGTACCGTGCTCTTAACGACACATTATTTAGAGGAAGCGGATGCTGTCGCCGATCATATCGCAGTAATCGCCAATGGACAGGTTGTTGCGGAAGGGACTCCAGAACGTTTAAAGGCACAAACAACGCTTAGAACGATTTCATTTCGAGCGGCGAACGCGCCAACCGAGCAGGAATGGCTCACATTACCCGGAGTAGAAAAGGCAGAATGCAACGGTGAGCGAATTCGTCTTTATGCCCAAGAGACAGATGTATTGTTATTTACACTGATGCAGTCTGAATGGGAAGTTTCGGATATTCATATACAATCCGCCAGCTTGGAAGATACATTCCTAAGACTTACAGACTCACATAAACCAACGAATAGATAATAGAAAACATTTTTAGGAGGAAAATAGCTATGTTACATATGTTTGTTGCCCAGACCAAAGCAGAAAGTTTACGAATTATCCGCAGTCCGTTTTTCTTACTCTTCTCCATTGCGATGCCGCTTGCTTTCTACTTTTTATTTGCGAGTATGAATGGGGTAGATAAGTCGATTCAATCGACAACTTGGGGTGTTTTTTCATTGATGTCGATGACTGCATTCAGTTTGATTGGTACAGCAGTATCTCAATTCGGAATCCGTCTATCGTTCGAGCATCAAGATGGGTGGGTACGCTTGTTGAAGCTAACTCCACTATCTCCTGCAGTCTGGATTGGCAGCAAAGTTGTATCGCAAATGGCTGTTCACTTGATCGTCATTGTTGTTATATTTTTATCTGCCGGTCTTGTTCATGATATACAATTGACAGCCGGGCAATGGATTTTATGCGGATTATGGTTATGGATTGGGAGCATATCTTTTCTGGCGCTTGGCGCATTGTTAGGAACACTTAAAAATGCTAATACCTCCGTTGCAATCGGAAATGTATTACAGATGGGTCTCGCAATCATGGGAGGGTTATGGATGCCACTTAGCACTCTGCCAAAGTGGATGGGATCGATCGGTGAATGGCTTCCATCCCATCGTTACGCAAATGGAGCATGGAATATGATCGCCGGGAAAGTTCCTGCAAGCATCGACTTTATAATATTAACAGGATGCGGTCTCTTATTTATGATACTATCTGTATATATATTTAATCGACGGGAAGCGGTGTAATTGAATCGAGAGAAATGGCGTCTCTTTCCAAGACCAGAGGGAGTCGCCCCTTATTTTTTGTTAATCAATCTAATTATTCCGATGTACTTTTTACTTCATGAGCCATCTAGTATACAGTGGCTTGGCTTTGTTCTGTTAGGCCTATTCGCTCTACTGTTTCGTCAATTCTACTTTAATGTAAAGCGGGCTCCGCAAATCTTGATGACTCAGGTAGGTATACTTTTAATTTTAGCTGCCGTATTCAACCCTATGTATACATTTATAGGCTTTATGATCGCCGCTCCGCTAAGCAAACAAAAGATGCCGATATTACTTTCCATTACGATTGTATTCCCCATAGTTATGGGGGCTATTGCTGTTCCTTACTTGGATCAGGCGGGGAGCCTATCGTGGATAGGACTGGTGCCTATATTTGGCGTTTGTATACTGCCGTATATTATTCGAACATCGATTCGATTTCAGCAGAAGTCTGCCCAATTGCGAGCAGAAACCACTGAACGAATGGCGCAGCAGGAAGAACGTCAGCGGATAGCACGTGAATTACATGATACTTTAGGACATACGCTATCATTAATTGCATTAAAAGGGGAGGTTGTAGAGAAGCTGGTCAACCGTCATCCCGAAAGAGCGATGCAAGAGGCTCGTGAAATACGAGAAACGGCGCGCGCAGCCCTGAAACAAATGCGTGAATTGGTTACAGAGATGAAAGTTGCATACTTCGCTGATGAATATAAGCATGCTGTATCATTATGTTCCACTGCTGGCATATCCTTGACATTACAATATCAATCGGTTTCAAATCTCAGTCCTTCTGAAATAGGGAGGGGAGACGCTTTACTGAAGAATCAGCTTCCGTTAACTCCGCTGCAGGAGACGATTTTAGCGATGTGTTTTCGTGAGAGCATAACGAATGTGGTTCGACATAGTGGGGCGACAAAGTGCAACATTCATTTGGACATTCAAGAAGGTGAAGTCCGTGTATCTGTAAGTGATGACGGCATTGGGGTAGATGCGGATCAACTCTATACCAGCAGTAATGGCATCGCCGGATTACGGCAACGGCTTGTTATGATAGACGGTCATATGTCGCTTACTTCATCCTCAGGCAAGGGAACAAATGTAACCTTGCATATTCCTAGGGTAATACGCAATGAAAAGGTAGGTAACGCTTAGATGATTCGTATTATTTTGGCAGAAGATCAAAAGTTATTAAGAGGAGCACTGGCAACGCTACTTTCTTTGGAAGATGATATTGAGGTAGTTGGTCAGGCCGAAAATGGCGAAGAAGTGATATCGCTGATTCAGCAGCATGAACCAGACATTGTTGTCATGGATATTGAAATGCCGCTGAAAACAGGGCTGGATATTGCGGAAATGCTTCATAAAAACAAATCGGATTGTCGTGTAATCATCTTGACGACATTTGCGCGTCCGGGATATTTTCAGCGGGCTATGCAGGCAGGGGTTTATGGATATCTTCTTAAAGATACGGGCAGTGAGGAACTGTCTGACGCAATACGCCGAGTCTATGATGGGAAACGCGTGATTAATGCGGAATTGTCTCTCGCGGTATGGGATGACCCATGTCCATTATCACCTCGTGAGCGAGATGTCATGAAGCTGGCTTCCCAAGGCTTAACTCTTCAAGAAATTGGAGAAAAATTGTTTCTATCCTATGGAACGGTACGGAACTATATGTCGGAAGCGATTGGGAAGCTTGGAGCGAATACGCGGATCGAAGCGATAGATATTGCACGTAGTAAGGGATGGTTGGATTAAGGTAATTGTCCGAGTTGATAAAGGGATTATGATCACGGGAGTTCCTAGGGAGACTCCAAAACTGTGTCTACACCCGTAGAGGTCTGTGTTGCTTGATCTCGTCATGATCATTGTTTCCACCGGCTTGTATATGCCTGAGTTGTCAGTTTTATCGTAGTTTTGTAATGTGAATCACAAAAATGAAATGGTTATAGTGTTACTATGAGTTAGAATTATGAACATGTATAAGCATTGGAGGGAATGGTGTGGTTAGCAAGAAGGTTGTCTCTCTAGCGAGTTTGCTAGTTGTCATGATTGGTATGGTATACATCGTAATTTTTAATAATTACAGCCCGGTTTCTGCTAATGTAGCTCCGTCACATATTTATGCGGTAGAAGACCACTAGCGTTGCATTAATGCTTCCACACTCACGTTGTAACACTACAACGTGCTGATTTTCACAAAGTTTTATGTTACCTGCAATTAAAAGACAGCTCCACCTAAGCGTAGGCTACCTTTCCAAAAAAAATTACCTATTTCTTTTCTTTGGCTGTTGTACTCGCACACCAGGCGTTTCCGTGGCTTCTCGCAGCTTAGGTGGACCCGTCTTTCGTTTGGTTACCTTACAGGCTTTTGGGATTCTGTGT
This sequence comes from Paenibacillus sp. PAMC21692, assembly GCF_014303795.1. Lineage (NCBI taxonomy): Bacteria > Bacillati > Bacillota > Bacilli > Caryophanales > Paenibacillaceae > Paenibacillus > Paenibacillus sp. PAMC21692. Next base: position 8,569,250 of record NZ_CP060293.1, on the reverse strand, counting down.
ACTTCTGTCAGAAAGGCCGACCACCTCTTCGTCGCATACAAGCGAATGAGTCGGAGAATATCCCATGTTGAATGCGTCGTATGGAGCTCACGTTTAACCAGATACGATAATCCGTATCCGACCAATGCTAGATAAATATGATTCCACACCGCGTCCGGTTGATAGCTGTAGAGTTTGGCGAACTTCAGATGCTGCTTCAGCCATTTAAAGAACAGTTCAATTAGCCAGCGATTGCGATAGACGTCCATCAGTTCTTCTGCAGGTAGGTCATGTCTGGTTGTTGCGATCCGATAAAACCGGCCTTGATCATCGTAGAACTCAATGAGGCGTAGTGGTGTTCTCATTTTAGTTTTAGGCTGGTTACCGAGGATAACCACGGCATCGCGAACGATGGTAGAGCGTTCACCCGTGGACGGTCTTTCGCTTTGAACCTCGGCGTAGTGATGATTCGCAAGCCGAATGACGAAATCGATTTTGTTCGTCACCCATTTCTCCATCCTGACATAACAAACGTAACCGCGATCCATGACATAAAGCACGTTGGGATCGACCACAACAAGATCATCCGACCCTGAAAAGTCGCTTATGTTGCCCGTGGAGGGCACGATATGGTCAGGATACGCGGTATGCTCATCGATAAACACCAAGCGAGTATGGACCTTTACACTGTTTTGTTTCTCCGTCACATACGCCCAATCGCCTAAGACAGGCGGCATGCGAAGGCTTGTGGAATCGACGATAGCCAACACGGGCTTCTTTCCCTTTAAAGAAGGTTTGATCGGCTCTCGAAGGGCATGCACCACGGCAGCAAACAAAGCTTGTGTAATCTCGACGGGCAGGCTATTCATGCGACGTGAAAGCTGAGACTTGCTGATGCTTTTCACTTGAAACTCAGCCTGAAACCCTTCATCCGAGCGAATAGCGCTTTCTATGGTACGAAGGGAGTCCCAGTTCAGCAATTGCCCGGTGATAAAAAGTTTGAGCAGCTGAACCGTTTTGAACTGTTTCCGGTAATCCAGAAAAGGGGCAACAAAATCTTGCAAAGGTAAAAGAGAAAGGCATTGACGAACGACCTGTTTATCCGATACACTCATTACGGCTACTCCTTTGTATTGGGTGTATGGATCGGTATCCTACCTCATTACAATGGAGTTTTTTTCATGCTTTGTCCATGAAAAAGGAACACAAAATTACAAAATTAGTTACTTTTAGAAAATTTATTTGCAGTGTAAGCTTTGATGCAACGCTAGTGGTAGAAGACACCACAATTATTTATGAGGGTACTGGTGGATCGAAGATTATGTATGAGGATGGAAACCTCGGATATCTTGATGTTGGTTATCAAGGAACATTTGGCGTGCCCTTGGAGGTTCAAGTGTTGCTGAAATATAACTTACCTGAAATTCCAGAAGGGTACGAGGTAGAGTCTGCCAATCTTTATTTCCCCATGATTGGTGGTAATATTCAAGGAGCGGTCAGCTTTTCATTGAAGGCTTCATCCAGCTTGAATCACGACTGGACTCAAGATACTATAACTTCTGCTACTTTACCGGCTCCTATAGCTGGATCTGCAATAACGAGATCTGTAGCTGCGAACGCCCCAATTGCTGAACCTAAGCCTGTTATTGGTCCCTTTGATTTTACAAGCTACGTCTCAGACGAAATGTACAAGTCTAATCCTCGAGCAACATTTATTTTATCAGCATTTACTGCTGAGCAAGCAGCAGCTGCGAATATAACATTTCTTGATCATTATATTCAATCAACTGAAACGCATAGGGGTGGAACTGAACGCCCTTATTTAATTATTACATATTCTGAGACTGTCAATATTGAGATAACAGGTGTAAAGGATGGAGGTCTTTATAACTCAAATGTTACGCCTCATTTTAATGTTGGAACGGCGACTTTGAATGGAGCTCCTTTCACTAGTGGTACTATCATTACAAATGAAGGTACCTATACGTTAACGGTAGCGCAAGGCAACCAAATACAAACCATTCAATTTACAATAGACAAAACACCTCCAACCGCAACCGTTGTAATTAATAATGGAAGCTACTTCACAAATCATCAATATGTAGAGGTAAGTATTACGCCAGATCCAGGCGTTAACGATATCGTTAGTATGAGGTATTCAGTTAATGAGTCTGCTATATCAACTACTCAATCCTACTATTCAGAATTTTCAATTGGGGTGGGACTTGAAAATGGCGATAAATCGGTTAGAGTTCAGTTAATTGATGCGGCGGGCAATATTTCTCCACTCTATTTTTGGGATTTTTCATTAAATACAACAATACCTACAGGACATTTAACGATTAATAGTGGTGCTGCCTATACGACAGTACAAGAGGTAGATATTCGTATTACCCCCGATGCTAGTGCTAATGAAGTTGTGACTATGCAATTTTCAACAGACAATAATAATTGGTCTTCCGCAGAAGGCTATAACCCGAGCAAAAGATATACATTGCCGCCAGGTGATGGAGATAAGACGGTTTATGTACGACTTGTCGATCGCTTTGGCAACATCGGTATACTTGAGGAAAGTATCTTGTTGAATATGACTCCTCCAACAGCTTCAGTTCTAATTAATAACGGAAACTCTTACACGAATAATACAAATGTAGCCGTTCATATAACTCCAGATGCAGGTGTAAACGATATCGCATTTATTAAATACACGATTAACGGCTTAACACCAACGACAATTGCCTATACGAACAGCTTTAATATTCATGTAGGCAACACGAATGAAGAGAAAGTGATTGCTGTAACGCTAATTGATAGTGCAGAACACATATCCCCAGAATATAGCGCAACCGTAACGTTGGATACGTTACCTCCAACAGGAACAGTTACCATTAATGGAGGAGCTGCGTATGCAACGGAAGCAGAAGTCACGCTTGAATTCACGCTGGGAGCAGATGTAACGGATGTCGCAGCCGTTCAGTTTTCTAATGACAATTTGACATGGTCAACGGAGCAAGCGTACAGCCCAAGCATGAGCTACACACTGCCGATAGGCGATGGCAGCAAGACGATCTATGTTCGATTCATTGATCATGCGGGCAATATTGGAACGGCACAGGCTAGTATTGTACTGGACACCGTAGCGCCAACGGGACAACTGATCATTAATAATAATGAGCTATACTCCAATTCGCTTGAGCTTCAGCTCACACTATCAACACTTGATTCTAGTGAACTAGCGGGAGTTCAGTTCTCGACTGATGGAACGGCTTGGTCGGCGCTTGAAGCCTATACGAACACAAAGCAGTGGCTTGTACCAGGCAATGGTGCAGTTACGATTTATGTTAAGTTTATTGATGAGGCTGGAAATGCGTATTCGACATTCAGCTCAATTTATGTAGACACCGTAAAACCAATCGTATCTGTTGCCATTGAAGACGGGGAAGTGTATACCTTCAGTGATATTGTAGATGTAACGATAACTGCATCTGATCCAGGCAGGGAGCAGGAAACGGTTACGCTTGCGATGGAGCTGTCTCATGATGGCATAAGCTGGTTACCTGTGGAAAGCTACACTCAAAGTAAACAGTGGACGGTAAGCAATGGATTCGGTGCAAAGCGTGTCTACGCTCGAGTTATAGATGAAGCAGGCAATGTTTCGGATATCGCAAGTGCTGTTATTCATTATCGATCAATTCCTCGGTTGAATAACAATACCGTAAATACGACGGAGGATACGCAGTATTCATTTGTACTCCCAAATTTCACTTATACAAATAGCGATGACATTGAGCTCGATTCTTATACACTTATCACGCTGCCAGAGCATGGTGTGCTTATGCTGGAGGAAGAAGAGGTTGAAGCAGGGGCGGTTGTGACAGCCGATCAGCTGATCGAGCTAGTATATGTTCCGCTATTAAATTGGTCTGGAGTTGAACAGCTTGAATGGCATGCTAGTGCGGATGGTGTTGCGGCCGCAGCGAATGCAATTGTTACCATTCAGGTTGCGGCAGTAAATGATGAGCCGGTTGCAGAAGATTTTACATTAACCCAAACAAACTTTAGTCCAGCAAAAGGAAACCTTGTTGCAACGGATATTGAAGGAGATTCACTAACGTACCATATTGTCGATTCACCAGTAGAAGGTCAGGTTGTACTGGATGAACATACAGGAGCGTTTACCTTTACACTGGATCGAAATCTCAATGGCAGCTATACATTCACTTATCGTGTATTTGATGGTACGGACTACTCAAATCTCGCTATTGTAACGATTAAATATACGGTGAGCACGACTGCTCCAGTTAATCCATTTATACCGGTCACGCCAACTTCAGGAAATGTAATGCTTCAGCTTGGGGAAAATGGACTTGAAGTTGCGTTTACAGGTCAAATTCATATTCAAGGAAGCTCCATTGACATTTATTTGACCAAGGAGCAGCTGACTCAGTTAGGTAAATCAAACGAGAATCAACCAGTGGATTTGCGTTTCTCGGAATCATACTCCAATGCTCAGCTAATTATAACTAATCAAGCACTGCATATGCTTGCGACTAATGGTAATCGTTTATTGCTTACTACGTCAGGCTTACAATTTATGTTGAGCAACCATGAGCTGAAGCAAATGCTCACAAAGAATTACGATAGCTATGTGATCGGTATAGAAAAAACATCAGGTGAGCTTCTTGCACATGCACAAGAGCAAGCAAGAAATGGAGCCTATCAATTAATCGGAGTGCCTATAACGTTTAAATTATTTGCACAGAGTGAAGGAGTTCATACATGGCAATTAGAAGAGCTTGGCACAATTATACTAAGCTCCACTAGTTCTAATCCAATACCAACAGCAGTATTAAAGTTTCTATCCAATGGAGAGCCAAGACCAATATTGGCAACAATGATGATTGATGATCAAAGCTATCAGATTCAGGTGTCACAATATGGATCGGGTACGTATGCTATCATTCATAAGCAACCAGCATTTACTGACATTTCGGGCTGGTCGGTTACTGCCATTGAGCAATTAGCCTCCATGCTTATACTCAATGGTGTGAACGAAACAACCTTTGAACCGACACGTGCGATTACAAGAGCGGAGTTTGCGAGTTTGATTAGCAAGGCTTTGGGACTTGTGAAGACATCTGGAAGCATGATATATACCGATGTTGCTGCAGAAGCATGGTATTCTGATGCAATAGCTGCAGTGGCAGAGCTTGGCTTCATGAATGGATATCCAGATGGTTCTTATCGACCGGCACAGCAAATTACAAGGGAAGAAGCTATCGTAATTGTAGCAAGAGTGTTCGGCTACCTTGGATCAAGTAACACATTATCTGATTCTGATGTTGAAAGCATTCTTAGTGGATATAGCGATCAAGCGCAAATTAGCAGCTGGTCACGAGAACATATTGCATTAGCAGTAGCAGAAGGTATTATTATGGGCGATAACGGAAAGCTATCTGTAAAGGATCAGATTACAAGAGAGCAAATTGCGGTAATTATTGTTCGATTGTTAGAGCGTGCAGATATAATATAATTAGCTATATTGAGCAGGCAGGTGAGTCAGAATGAGTGAAAAATTTTGGTTGGTGGTGCAATATCCTCTGAAAAGCGCAAAAGGCAGCCAACGTGACGTCTGGTTAAGAGATAAAGTGACGGAGTACTTGGACATATCTCTAGCTGATGCTAACCTAGGTTGTGTTGATGGCTTTGATATGGGTAAATGCATTTCCGACCCGAAAAAATATGCGCTTAATATATTTTGTATCATTACCGAAGAAGAACGGAGTATAGCCTTGGTAAAAAGAGTTTTAAGAGACAGCAGGCTCGATTATACTCGCATAAAAATTGCTACAATGCCCTATGGAGAATTAGGAACATATACTCTGAAATATGCCTATAAAAAGGGTGTTACCGATTTTTCACTATAGCATGGTTTTGTGTTTCATCAACGCTAAAGCCAAATAAAAAGGAGCAGAAGTGATGTTTGAAATAAAATCAGATCGTTTGCGTGTTGAGATTGCTCACCCGAACGAAGTACCCAATATAACTACGCGTTTCGACCGTGCGGGATTTATAACCGAAATCGTGCTTGATGGGGTGCATCGTTTCTGCGCCTCGGAGCCTAATAATCTCTCCCATCCGTCTTCCGGCGGACGCGGACTTTGCAGCGAATATGTATTCGATGTCAGCGCAGAGGCAAAGATAGGCGAGCCTTTCCCAAAATTCGGCGTCGGTCTTTTAAATAAGTTCGAAGACGCGCCGTACAAGTTCTGGGAAAGATACGATGCCGAGCAGTACAACATTCGTGTCGAGGATAGTAAGGACGGCGCCAGATTCATAACGGAACCGCGACTTTGTATGGGTTATGCAATAAGCTAAAAAAAAGATATATTGGTTAAGGATAATAGGCTCATCATGCAAATCACGGTTAAGAACGAGGGAGAAAAGCCGGTAAGCATCCGCGAATATTGCCATAATTTTCTTACCATAAATTCTATGGCCCTTGGGCCGGATTACAAGATACGAATGGATTCGATCAAAGACATGGGGAAAGACGTGCTAAACGGGCAAATAAAAGGTGATGGACATGGATTTACCTTTGCGCAATATTCGCCTTCACCTGCCTCTGTAAAGGTGCCGCTGGAAGAGATACAAACAGGCAAACCAAATATATTTGAATGGTCGATGATCAATGAAGCTTCCGGCGCCCGTATAGACGTAAAGGACGAGATTGATATCTGCGGCATGACGATGTGGTGCGCAGATCATATAATAAGCGTAGAAGCCTTTCACAAGCTGGAGCTTGCGCCGGGTCAAAGTAATACATGGCAGCGCACCTGGATTTTTGACAACATATGAAGCACTGTAAAGCAAGCATAAACGGCCTTATTGCGCCCTTTTAATGAAGCCACCAGACTATCGGGATGAATAGGATGGAAATGACGATCCCGGTTATTCCCATCGCAAGGCCTGCGTAACTGCCAGCTTGCTCGTTATCGCGCATCAGGCGTGAGGTCCCGATGCCATGTGACGCGGTGCCAATGGCAAGTCCAAGAGGTATGGCGCCATCCAATCGCAGCAATCGCAATAATAGCGGTCCTAGCATACTGCCGGTCAGTCCGGTCAGCACGCTCAAGACGGCTGCTAGCTCAGGCGGTTTGCCAAGGCTGCGCGAAAGCTCGACGGAAATGGCAGAGGTGGCCGATTTTGAGAGAGAAGCGATTAATAGATCCCAGCTCCCGCCAAAAGTGAACACTAGAAACCAAGATGAAGCGATGCCGACGGCACTGCCAACCGTAATGGAGCCGACGATACGAATAAAATGTTCGCGTATCTCGTAACGTCGTTTATAGAGGGGGACCGCAAGCGCTACTGTCGCAGGCCCGAGAAAGAACGCGATGATATCGCCGCCTTTGGCGTAAGATTCATAAGGGATATCAGCGAGGATGAGCAGCAGGATGGTTCCACCTGAAGTAAGGAATAAGGGGTGAAGCCACAACCATCGGCGCTGCAAGTGCAAGGACAACACATAGAATCCTACCGTCACAGTAACGCCAAAAACCGGGGAAGACAACAATGAATCGAGCGCATTCATTCCTTTTTCCTTCTTTCAGGCCAAAATTTTGCCGTGAGCGCAGTAGCGAGCACGACTGACAATGTTCCAAACAACAAGGACATGACTAGAGCAGACCATTCCTTCTGGAATAATGGGAAGAAAACCATTGCGCCGACAATGAGGGGTGCAAAGAAAAGCATCATATTCTTAAGCAGCCACAAGGATACGTTTTCCACCGATTCTAGCTTTACCCATCCAAGCGCAAGAGAGAGAAACAGGAGAAGAAGCCCGATCACGTTTCCAGGAAGCGGGACGCCAGCAAGCTTTTCCAAAATCGTACCTAATAATAAGAAGAAAAATAAAATGGCTATTCCACGCATATGACCATCATCTCCAAATGGAATTGTTCCGTATGATGAACCATGTTTTATTATGGATCAATAATATCGCTTACGTTCAATCAACTTTAGCACCATAAGAACGTGAGAACAAAACAGATTGTTCCCTATCCATTCGAATACCCTTTAGAGCAAATGCTTTGAAATCGACACCATCCATTGTAGCGCCACGGATGTCAGCCCCCTGTAATTTCGCGTTTGATAAAATCGCTCTAGTAAAATCACATTCCCTCAGATCCGCTTTTTCTAGATTTGCTTCAGAGAGATCCGCCTCGTAAAAACGAATCCCGCGTAAATGCTGTCTTGTTAATCTGGCATGTCTAAGGTTTGTGTAAGACCAGTCTCCTTGAAGAATCGTGATCCCATCCATATTTGAGTTTGAAAAGTCCGACCCTGTCATTTTGCAATTTTCAAATTTTGAAACAAAGAGATTTGCTTGGCTAAAGTTACAGTTTTCAAAAGCGGATTCCGTATGAATGGAGCCATTTAGTGATGCCCCTTGAAATTTGCACTCAATGAAGCGACAGTTTTTCGTCATTATTTCCTCCAATGCCCCGTTAGAAAAATGACATCGATTGAAGGTGCAACTAACCAATTCTCCATACCTTAAATCTTGGCTGCTAAAATTAACTCCATCATAATTTTCATTACTATATTGAAACATAATAACGCCTCCCGAGTATCGATTATCGAATAATCATTCCCATAAGCCCCACAAAAGTCGAGGCCTGATGGCTAGAAATCATACATCCATCTAAATCCTGAAGCTCTACGCTTAATTCGTCAAAGGTACAATCGCTAAGATCGACGCCCATTAACTTTGATCCGATCATATAAGCCTGATCAATATTACAACGAGTAAAACATATTTTTTGAAAAGTAGAATTATAATAGTCGGCGCTTATTAATGAACAATCTTCAAAACCCGCCTGTTTAAATGTAGCGAAGCGAAAATTCGAATAGTCGCCCAAGCAGTCCAGAAAACGGACATTTTGAAATCTGCTTTGAGAGAAGCTTGTACCAATGAGCTTGCAATTTCTAAATTCAATACGATGCATAAATGAACTTGAAAAATTAACATTCGAAAAATCGCAGTTCTCGAAAACAATATCCGTAAGTTCGATTTGTTCCAACGATGACTCCGTAATGGTTACGTTTCTAAAAATCATTTTATCCATGGAAACCCTGATTGCATCCTGAGATTCAATTGTTGTATTTTCAATAACTCCATTGCTGATCTCATCTTTTGATTCTAATGAGCGAATGGATTTTGTTTCGAGTAACTCAACTAGAATTTTAGGTTGCTCAATTTTAAATTTCACATTATCCCCCATCTTTCATCGTCTGATAGATCATTAGTCGGATAGTTATATAAAGAAGAACATATGTACTATAGTACACTTGTGTAGATTAAATAGGAAGAATCAATTATCCACGATAACGAGAAAGGGACTTTGCCCCTGTAATAGGGGGCAAGTTCCTTTTTGCATTTCACCGCAATTTCCAACTTGACTGAACGATAAAACAAAATATAGGCATTTTAATCAGTAACAAGTGCGGAGATCCATTCATATGTTGTCATTAAAATTGGCGGAGCTCATTGGGGAGGTTGGTCCTGATCTTATTCCAGTGCGAGGTTATGCTGCCAGCAATATAAAAAATGGAGGCAAGAGTATGACTAATTTCCAAAATGATTTATCGAATTTAAGTGTTTCCCCAATTACGGCCAGCGAGGCGACTCCTTGGAACGTGCAAAACGAGCAACCAGCTCGTTTATGCTTCTTCAGTTGTTTAAATTGCTTCTTTAGTTGTTTTAACTGCTTCAATTGCCACAACTGCCATAACTGTCATAACTGCCACAACTGTCAAAATTGCCACAACTGCCATAACTGCCACAACTGTCATAACTGCCATAACTGTCAACATGGAGGAAGATAAGACGGAGAACGGCCACTGAATCAATCTGGTGCACGCCCCTAAAATAGAGATTAGAGAAACCCCCTGGTCAATCTAATCTGATTTTGGGGGTATTTTGCTTTGGCAGTGAAAGGACGGAAGTTACAACGTTGCTGACATGACGGACAAAGAGCTGGACATAGAATTATTTGTAAAGTATTGGGGCAGATCGAGAACAGCTAATGAGGAGGAGTAGAATGAGAAAGTTAAATCCTTCCATGCGTCTAAAGGTGAAACGAGATACGTTTTTTCTCCCTGATTCGAGCGGTGTGTATTTCCGAAATAATGCAAGCTCGTTCCGCATGGAAGGTGAGGCGATCGATAAGTGGATTGAAAAGCTGATACCGATATTCAACGGGGAGCATAGATTGGGGGATTTAACAAACGGCTTGCCGGACCAACACCGGAACCAGGTATATGACATTGCAGAAGTCTTGTATCGCAATGGCTATGTTCGGGATGTAGGCCAAGATGCACCTCATCAATTGCCGGAAGAGGTTCTCGAAAAGTATGCTTCTCAAATTGAGTTTTTGGATCATTTTGGTGATTCGGGTGCGTACCGGTTTCAATCCTATCGTCAGGCGAACGTATTGGTGGTCGGTTCCGGTCCATTTTTGATATCGGCGATTTCTGCGCTGCTGGAATCCGGGCTGCCAAGGTTTTATGTTCTGGTCTCGGGTTCGGATTCTACTGACCTGCAACGAATGGCGGAAATAGCGGCACATGCCCGTAAGTCCGATTCCGAGGTGGCTGTTGCGGAAGTTACCTTACCCAAGGAGGAGGAGAGTGACTGGCGGGAGATTGTAAGGCCGTTTGATTCGATATTGTTCGTGTCGCGAGAGGACGATATCGAGGGCCTTCAAGCTCTTCATGCCGCTTGCAGGGAGGAGAAAAAGGTATTTCTTTCTGCTGTATTCGTGCAACAAGCCGGCATGGCGGGACCGCTAGTGTGTCCGGATGCCGAGGGATGCTGGGAGTCTGCATGGCGTCGCATACACCAATCCGCGATTTCTAAAGATCCGCAATTGCATGCCTTTTCTTCTACGGCAGGAGCGATGTTGGCCAATGTGATCGTGTTTGAATTATTTAAAAAGTTGACGGGAACGGACGATTCGGAACAAAATAATCGGTTTTATCTATTGGATCTGGAGACCTTGGAAGGAAGGTGGCATTCGTTTATCACTCATCCGCTTGTGACCGGATTTCGCACGCCTGAATGGATTCATGATTTGGACCAACGGCTCGAACGGAGATCGAACAAAAGCGAGAACGGATTAATTCCTTACTTCATCCGACTGACATCGGCGGAATCAGGGATTTTTTATGTTTGGGAAGAGGGGGATTTAAAGCAGCTGCCGCTATCTCAGTGCCGCGTTCAGGCAATCGATCCAATAACGGAAGGACCGGCCGGTCTGCTTCCGGACATCATCTGTGCCGATCTGACGCATGAGGAGGCAAGGAGGGAAGCGGGATTAGCCGGAATTGAAGCCTATGTATCGAGAATGGTTGGTCTGCCCGTTTCTCTGGAAACGCAGGAGTTTATTGGCGTAGGAGCAGGCGAAACGGTTGCGGAAGGTATTTGCCGAGGGTTGCAAAGATGCTTGGACGAAGTATTGGTCACGCGGCGGGCGCATCAGTTATCCATTGTCTCCCGGGTACAGTTAGGTACGGTAGAAGATCGACACTGCTCTTATTATCTGCAGGCATTGACGACCATGAAGGGAGAGCCATTGATCGCCATGGGAGAGGAAGCGTACGGATTTCCTGTGATGTGGGTCGGTATGAGGGATGGCTGGTATGGACATGCAGGCTTAAATGTGACATTAGCTTTGCGGAAGGCATTGCAACAGGCTCTGCTAGCAGCACAAAACCAATCGGATGGCCTCCATTCGCAAGCATTGGCGTTTTCATCCGTACATCTGGAAGAGCGGTTGCCAATAAGGCCCGTCGAGATCCCTGCCTGTGAAGCGACGTCGCAACATGAGGTGCTTCAGTCCGCCTTGCAGGTTTTGAATTCGAACCGTACGAGGCTCCTGGCTCTCGATCTGGCAATAGAACCGTTTTTGAAGGAGGAAATAGCAGGAGTATTTGGTGTGGTGCTGCGAGAGGAGGAATCCCGGTGAGCGCTAGAATTGCGATTGCGGGAGAAGGGGTATTGGCAGACAGCGTGTATGGGGAACTATCAGCGGAATTTGAGATTGTTCGGCAGATCGATTTCGCGGCAGGAGTACCTGAAACGGTAGATTTGGTGCTGGTGTTGCACGATGCCTGGCATCCTTATGTTCATCAAAAGGCGGAAGAGGCGCTGCAACCGGCTGGCATCCCTTGGCTGCGCGGTTTCGTTTCATTTGGTGAAGGCGTGGTCGGACCGTTGGTTCGTCCGGGTATGCAAGGTTGCTCCCAGTGTGCAGACACGCGGCGCCTCATGGCGGGACGTGAACGCAAAGAGATGCGGGGGCTAAAGCAGAGGTTGGGAACGCATGGGGGGATTTCGCGTGATGCATGGGCGTCGCGTACGGGGCTTATCCAGGTCGCTCGATTGCTGGCAGATGAGACTCGAAGGTTATTGCAAGGCAAAACGGTTCAATCGGCAGGGAAGATGTTTTTGATCAACTTAAAAACGCTGGAGAGCACCCTTCACCGCATTCTTCCCGATCCGCTGTGTCCGTTTTGCAGTCGATTAGTGGATGATTCATCGACGGCAGCCCGTATTTCGCTGCAACCAAGCCCTAAGATTAGCGCAGACAGTTATCGCTGCCGCTCCATGGATGAGTTGAGTAAAGTATTGACCAACGACTACCTGGATTACCGAACCGGCTTTTTGAATTTGAAATTGGCTAACCTTAAGTCGCTATTTGCCGACGTGAGTGTCAATCTGCCGTTGCTCGGAGAGGATGTGGGATCGGCGGGCCGATCTCACTCCTATGCGGCGAGCGAGTTGACCGCTATATTGGAGGGGCTCGAGCGATACTGCGGTTTGGCGCCCCGAAGCAAACGGACGGTAGTCCACGGCAGCTTCCGCAGCCTGAAAGATCAAGCGCTCGACCCTGTTACCGTAGGGGTGCATACAGAGGAGCAATATGCCCAGCCAACGGCTTCTTTTACAACGTTTAATCCCGATCAGCCGATCGATTGGGTATGGGGCTATTCGTTTTTGCAAGAGCGTCCAATCTTGGTTCCAGAGCAGCTCGCCTACTACGGCACGGGCTGCGGGCACCACTTTGTGTTTGAAACGTCCAATGGGTGCGCGTTAGGCGGGAGCTTGGAGGAGGCTGTTTTTTACGGCATATTGGAAGTGGTGGAGCGGGATTCGTTTCTGATGACCTGGTACGCTCAGCTGCCTCTCCCGCGCCTTGACTTAAATTCAGCTAATGACCCGGAATTGCGATTAATGATCGATCGATTACAGGCAGTGGCGGGTTTTGATGTACATTTCTTTAACTCGACGATGGAGAATGGCATTCCAAGTGTATGGGGAATCGCGAAAAACAGAAATCAAACAGGAGTGAATCTCATCTGTGCGGCCGGAGCTCATCCGGATCCGGTAAGGGCCGTGAAGGGGGCGGTTCTCGAGTTGGCCGGCATGATGCAGTCGCTTGACGAGAAATTGGATGCGAACCGCGAGGCATATGTTCGAATGTTCCATGATTCATCCCTGGTGCGGCAGATGGAGGATCATTCCCTGCTTTACGGATTGCCGCAAGCGCAGGAGCGTCTGAACTTTCTGCTGGATGAAAATCGCCCCTTGCGAACGTTTGAAGAGGAATTCAAGCGGGGAGCAAGGCATACGGATTTAACGGATGATCTGAAGGATATTCTCCATACATTCCGCCGGCTCCATCTCGATGTGATCGTAGTAGATGTAACAGCGCCGGAAATTAAACGAAATGGTCTGCATTGCGTAAAAGTGCTGGTCCCCGGGATGCTGCCGATGACATTCGGGCACCAGTTTACCCGTCTGGCAGGGCTGGAGCGGGTGCTCCGCGTACCTGCAGAGCTCGGGTACGTAAAGGAGCCGCTTGGGCTAGAGGATCTCAATCCCAATCCGCATCCGTTTCCATAAGTATAAAAAATGCGGCGTGGTTGACCACCCTCGTTATATAAGGAGGGACAAGGATGAGTTTGGAAGCATTTTTGCACGATCTGCATTTTGACATCGATAAAACCAAACCGCCCGACTTGGCGGTGGATTGGGAAGACGGACCGCTTGCCTATAAGCTTTATCGCGGTTTGCCTGTGGTTCCGCTATCTCCGGAAGTACCGCTGACCCTCGAGGGCAGTGAAGCGCAGCTGTTGCCCGACCTCCGCCAGATGGGTCATTTTCTATGGTACGTATTTGGGCTCACTCAAATGTCTCAAGCAGTCCTCGCCTCGAATTCCATGATGCCAACCATGGGCCTGCTTCAGCTGTACCGGCGGTTTGCTCCTTCGGGGGGAGCGTTATATCCGAATGAGTTATATGTGTATCTAAAGTTAGAGGATTTGCCTGCGGGGGTCTATCATTATGATGTAGCGCATCATCGTTTGGTGTTGCTGCGAGAAGGCGACTTCGATTCCTATTTGGCAAGGGCTCTTGGTAATCGTTATGACGATTCGGCTTGCTTTGGCGCTGTATTTGTATCGAGCATGTTTTGGAAAAACTTTTTTAAATACAATAACTTTTCCTACCGCTTGCAAGGACTTGATGCGGGTACGCTGATGGGGCAGCTCTTGGAAGTGGCCAAACGGTTTGGATTTGCATCGGGGGTGTATTTCCAGTTTCTTGATCGAGCCGTAAATCATCTTCTCGGGGTATCCGAACAAGAGGAAAGCGTCTACGCGGTAATTCCGCTGTCGATAGAGCCCGGGATTTATTGGGCTGCGAATTCGAATAAGAATGAGGACATTGTCTCCGCTACCGAATTATGCCGGGAGCTGCCAACGGTTCGGCATGACCATTATATCCGGTCCCGGAGGGTCAAGGAATTTCCGATGCTAATCAGAATGAACGAGGCTTCCCTATTCGAATCACTTCCGCCGATACCGCGAATTAGGGGAGAGAAGATCGTTGACAGCGAGGATTCGGCGGTAGCTCTGCCCCGTATGAAGCGGTTGATGTATGATTTGGCATCTGTGAGCCGGAAGCGGTATTCGCCCGACAGTGATTTTATGATGAGCAAGGTAAGCCAAGAGCAGCTGGCGTTGCTGTTGCAGGAGGCGGCGGCTTCCTTCAGGTATTGGAATGATCTAGATGGAAGCCATGAGAACTCCGTTTCCCGCGTCGCACTCTACGTATGTCTGTATAATGTTGAGGGTATTCCAGCAGGTGCTTACCATTATGACAGTGATGCTCATGCATTACGACTGATACGTCCTGGGGATTATCGACTCCAACTGCAGCGGGGAATGCCTTCCGATAATGTGAACCTGTTTCAAGTACCGTTATGCTTTCATATAGCGGGGGCCAAGGATCATCTTACAACAACGATGGGGTACAGGGGATACCGCATCCAGCAGATGGAAGCAGGGATGCTTGTACAGCGATTACTGTTAACAGCATCAGCTATCGGGTTAGGGGGACATCCGCTTCTCGGCTTTGACGCCCGATTATGCGATGAGATCTACAAAATGCCTTCGCAAGGATTAACCAGCCTGATCCAAGTCCCGGTAGGCCCCTATCGTCATAGCCCTCGTCTAACGGGAGGGTTGCATGGCTAGAGAACCCCATCCGCGTGAGGATGGGGTTTTTCCCTACTTCATACACATAGTCCAAAAAATATGTAAAGAAATGCATTCCAATATTTGATATATTTCAATATCGTTTTAATCAGTCGGAATGCACTGTGCTTCATTTAGAGATTCATGTTTTTGTCATCATAAAAGAATATTACGGAGGTTGATTGATTTATGATAACTGAAGTTTCTATCTTACCCATTCAATCTGTCTATTCTATTGACAATCACATCATTACTGCCACGGTTTTAAATGAAGAACCTTTATTAATGAAGTTTGATCGTGTATTGAGCGATGAAGAATGCCAAGCACTTATTGATTCTGCAGCATCTCGTCTTAAAAAATCGAAGTTAGCCAATAAAGAAGTGAGTCAAATTCGTACGAGCAGCGGTATGTTTTTTGATGAAAATGAAAGCCCTTTAATTACTATTATTGAGAACCGCATATCAAGCTTGATGCATGTGCCAATTGTACATGCCGAAGGGTTACAAGTTTTAAAGTATGAACCTGGACAAGAATTTAAAGAGCATTATGATTTTTTTGGGTCCAATAATCCCTCTAGTCATAATAATCGAATGAGTACATTAATTATATACTTAAATGATGTAGAAGAAGGAGGAGAAACCATATTTCCGAGTTTAGAGATTACTGTTAAACCAGTTAAAGGTTCTGCTGTTTACTTCGAATATTTTTATAGTAATCAAGCATTAAATGAACTTACACTACATAGCGGCAAACCTGTTATCCGCGGTGAAAAATGGGTGACTACGCAATGGATGCGTAAGCAACGAATTCGGGAATGTTAAATATTGTGTCAGTAGCTAGACGGGGTTGGCTGCCCCAGCCCTTATTTATGGAACAAGCATTTCCGAAAGGTACTTGGCATATTCTCGTACATTCCGAGGATCGGCCTGAGATTCCCGACGGAACGCGGCAACTGGAACAAACAGGATTTTTGAGTTTGTAGTTTTAGAACCTGCTTTCAGCAAGAATGTGATGTCGCCGTAAAGCACAACGCACGCCTCCTGTTCCGGGAGGCGTGCGTTGTTTAATATCGTTAATTGTTAAAAAACCGTATAGCTTTATCCAAGTAGATCTGACGCTCCGGCGTGAGGTCTTCTTCGTAGTAAATGGCGCCGACAGGGCATGCGGCTTCGCAACCCCCGCAGTCTATGCAAATATCGCCGTCAATAAAATATTGGTCTTCGCCAAGCTCGATACAGTCGACAGGGCAGACATCCACGCAATCGGCAGCTTTTTCGGTGATGCAAGCTTCTGTTATGACAAAGGCCATTTGCGTTACCCCTCTTGAATTGCGGCTTCGTAACGCCTGCCGACTTCCGCCCAATTGACGATGTTCCAAAATGCCGCAATGTAGTCCGGGCGTTTGTTTTGGTATTTGAGATAGTAGGCATGCTCCCACACGTCCAGGCCGAGAAGCGGAGTTTCTCCATCCATAATCGGGCTGTCTTGGTTAGGCAAGCTGGATACTTTCAATTTGCCGCCAGCAACGGAGAGGAAAGCCCAGCCGCTGCCGAATCTGGTTGTTGCCGCTTTGGCAAAGCTGGCTTTAAAATCCTCGAAGCCGCCCAGCTCGCTGTCGATGGCTGCCGCTAATGCGCCCGTTGGCGCGCCTCCAGCATCGGGGCCAATCGTTTCCCAGAACAAGCTGTGGTTCGCGTGGCCGCCGCCATTGTTGCGCACGGCCGTACGGATTTCCTCCGGAACGCCGGCAAGATCTGCGATTAATTGCTCCACGGATTTATTTTTTAATTCTGGAGCAGACTCAAGCGCCGCATTCAGATTCGTTACGTAAGTGTTGTGGTGGCGATCATGATGAATCATCATCGTTTGTTCGTCAATATGGGGTTCAAGCGCGTTGTTTGCATAAGGCAAAGCAGGTAATTGATGAGACATTTTCATTCCTCCCAAAATTTAAATGGATTTGTTATACGGCTATAATACCGTATTCCCAAAACATATTCAACATAAATGTATAATTAATATAAAATGTGGGGAGTTCTTAACCTCGTTTAATCGCATTTTTTCCGGGTTCCTTTAAAGTTTGCCGTTCTAAAGCTGGCTCCGCAGCCGCACGTAGCTTTAGCATTCGGGTTGTCGATGGTAAACCCGCCTGTCATGCCTTGGTGCAGGTAGTCGATTTTCATGCCTTCCAAATATTCCTCGGTCCGTTGGTCCCAAACGACTTTAAAGCCCTCATTTTGCAAAGAGCGGTCATGCTCCGTCAAGGAATCGTCCAATTTAATGTTATAAGATAAGCCGCTGCAGCCTCCATCGTCGATCCCAACCCGAAGGAACAAGCTTTCAATGCCGTTTTCCAAAATCATTTCGCTAATCATCGATTTGGCTTTATCGCTAATTTCGATCATGGCGCAATCACCTCGTTTATAAAATTTGGTTACACGATATAAATTGATTTATTAAACTTATTATATATAATAGTATATAAAAGGTCAAATAAATCGCTAGCAGACACATATCGACGAAGGAAATGGTATGATGGTAGTATCTTATTAGAAGATACGGTATACGATAGAACAGAATAGTTAGTGGACGGTGATAACGAATGACGAATATAGAGCAAGGCCAGCTTTCGACAAGAGAATATATCCTTCAGCTCCTGAAGACGCGAGGCGCGCTCAGCACGAAGGATTTGACGGAGGAGCTCGGCATCACGGTTATGGCTGTAAGGCGCCATATTCAATCGTTGGAGCGGGACAATCTTATCGTTTCCAAAACGATAAGGCAGTCGATGGGCAGACCGACGGCGGTGTATACTTTAACCGGGCAAGCGGAGGGATTCTTTCCCCGCAAATACCATACGTTAACGTTGGAGCTGCTCAATGAACTGGAGGACCATTTTGGCGAAAAGGCGGTTGATCAGCTCTTTGATGGCCGCAAAGACAAAATGTTGAAAAAATACGATCAGAGCATGCAAGGCAAAGATATATCCGATCGCGTTTCCAAGCTTGCGGAAATACAGAATGAGAACGGTTATATGGTCGAGTGGGAAAAGCTTAACGACGATGAATATTTGCTGAAGGAGCACAACTGTCCGATCGAGCAGGTGGCTTCCAAATATCAGCATGCGTGCCAATGCGAGCTTCAGCTCTTTAAATCTCTGCTGGGAGATGCGGATGTGTCGCGGACGGAGTGTCTGGCCAAGGGCGGACAGCGATGCACCTATTCCATCAAAAAGAAAAAAGAAAAAAAACAGTGAGACCGTCAGCGACGTCTCACTGTTTTTTCATTAATCTAAAGCTCGCCGACTGGCCGCCTTTTTAAATTTAAGTCGGCGTCATCGCTCTAAAGCTCGCCGACAGGCTGCCTTTCAAGATTTAAGTCGGCGTCATAGCTCTAAAGCTCGCCGACAGGCTGTTTTTCAAGATTTAAGTCGGCGTCATCGCTCTAAAGCTCGCCGACCGGCTGTTTTTCAAGATTTAAGTCGGCGTCATCGCTCTAAAGCTCGCCGACTGGCCGAGGGTAGAGGTTTTCTCAGAGCTTCATATTGCTGCTATGGCCTGGCGATAGCTTCGCAGTAGGATCGATATACACCTTCGCATTGTTAATGGCTGTGGGCGCCTCGCCGAAGCCGACCGCGATCAGCTTTAATTTTCCCGGATAGGTCGTAATATCGCCAGCCGCGAATATGCCCGGAATGTTTGTCTGCATCCGGGTATCAACCGCAATGGAACCGTTTTGGACATCCAGGCCCCAGTCGGAGATCGGGCCAAGCGAGGATACAAATCCAAAGCTGACAATAAGCGCATCGCATGGGAGCTCTTTGGTCTCGCCGGATTTAGGGAAAGTAACTGTAATGCGCTCGATTTGTTCATCCCCATGGAGCCCCGTTACTTCCGCGGGCGTGATGACGTTAACCTTCGATTTCATTAGATTGTCTACGCTATGCTCATGCGCGCGGAACTTGTCCCGCCGATGGATGAGCGTCACATCTTTCGCAATCGGCTCCAGCATCAGCGCCCAGTCGACGGCCGAATCGCCTCCTCCGTTGATGACGACGCTTTTGCCGGCATACAGGCTAAGGTCTTTTACAAAATAATGGAGGTTTGCGTCTTCGTAACGTCCAGCTTCCGCGAGCTCTAGTTTTCGAGGCTCAAAAGCTCCGATGCCTCCGGTAATGATGACTGCTTTGCTGTAATGGACCGCTTTATCGGTGACAATTTCAAAATGGCGCTCGTCCCTCTTTATAACCTGCTGAACCTTTTCCTCCAAACGAACATCGACGGGGAACAGGCTCATTTGATCCTCCAGATTTTTGACAAGCTGCGCGCCGGTCACCTTAGGAAATCCGGCGATATCATAAATATTCTTCTCCGGGTACAGGGCGATTGGCTGTCCGCCCAGTTGGGGCATACTATCGATAATTTTAACGCTTGCTTGGCGCATTCCGGCATAAAACGCTGCAAACATGCCGGCAGGTCCGCCTCCAATAATCGTGATGTCTGTAAATGCATCTGTATGTTCAAGTTCCAAAACCGTTCTCTCCTTCATATTTTGAAATATATTATAGTTTAATGTATATTAAATATATTAACGCATCGATTTTATTATTTCAACAACAGAGAGGGATCGTATGGAGTACATCGAGGTTACAACCAAGCCGCCCGAGGACTCAAAGCCCATAACTTTGGTTATAGGGAAATTCGACGGCGTTCATAGAGGACACGTCATGCTGCTGCAGAAGGCATTGGATTACCGGGACGGCATGCTGGCGGTCATGAGCTTTTCGGATCAGCCCAACTGGATCTTAAGGAACGATATTGAATATAAAAGGTCGCTCACGCCGCTCATGCAAAAAATTGCGCTGCTGCAAAATCACGGCGCGGAGAGGTTTTACAACATTCATTTCACCCAAAAATACGCGCAAATACCGGCTAGAGATTTTGTCATCCATTATTTAAGCAGGCTAAATATCAAGCGTCTTGTCGTCGGTGAAGGCTTTCATTTGGGAAAGGGAAGAGAATCGGATACGAACGACTTGATTGGTTATTGCAAAGAAATAAATGTAGCCGTATCGGTCATTCCGTTACTAAAGGACAACGATGAAAAAATAAGCAGCGCGACAATCCGGTCGCATATTAAGGAAGGCCGCATTGAAGCTGCCGGGAAGCTATTGGGGCGTCATTACGCTGTTGCTGGAGAGGTTATTCATGGGAATGCCCTGGGCAGAGAGCTGGGGTTTCCGACCATTAATCTAGGCCATGGCGCCGAGCAATATGTTCCTCCTAAAGCCGGTGTATACGCAGGCAGCGCGGAGATTTGCCATAGTCCTCATGAAAGCGAGCATCGTCATGCGCTTATTAGCGCCGGCTATCGGCCTACTGTCGATGGGGGCGATTATTTGATCGAGGCCAATTTGCTTGATTTTTCGGGCGATGTATATGGCAAGAAGGTAAACTTGTCCTTCTATAGTTATCTCCGCGAAGAACTTAAATTTAACAATCTGGAAGAGCTCGTAAAACAGATGAAGCATGACGAGCTTCAGGCTAGAGCGTATTTCCAGATGCATCATACGGAGCAAGCAATATTAGCAAGTTCTAAATTTAACGGCTAAGAAGGATGGTGCGAATTAATGGAGACGAACAACATGAAACCGCGCGGCATCAAAAAAGTATGGACAATCACGGAGAAGCAAGTAAGCCCTATTCATAGTGCTGCCCCGGTTCTAGAGCCCGGGCGCTGGGCGGACTTCGATCCGTTTCTTGTGATGATGGAAGACAAGTTTGAGAAAGGGGCGTTCGATGCCCATCCGCATCGCGGAATCGAGACGATCTCCTTTATCATCGATGGCAACATCAATCATTACGACAGCGCAACAGGCGATGGCGGAAGGCTTCAGAGGGGTGATTTGCAGTTTATGACCGCCGGCAGAGGGGTCGTCCATAACGAGACTCCTGCTGACGGGGAACGGGTGCATATGCTCCAGCTTTGGGTCAACCTGCCGCGAAAATACAAGATGACTGAGCCTCGCTACCAGAACATGCATGCAAATGATATGCCCGTCCGCGAGGAAAATGGGGCTTTGATCCGGGTTTATTCGGGCTCGTCGGGCGACGTCGTTTCCAGCACGCTGAATTATGCCCCTGTCACTTTCGTGGAGATGGTCGTAGACGGCGGTGCTTCCGTGTTGCAAGACCTCCCGGGCAGCTATAACGGTTTTATTTATATTTTGGAAGGAAGCGGCACATTCGGAGAGAATAAGGCCGAAGCGAGGAAAGGTCAAGCGCTGTGGCTGGATTCTGCCGATGAGGCGGGCATGAGCAGTATACAGGTCACGGCAAACGAAGGGCTGCGGCTTGTTCTATTTGCAGGAGAGCCGCTCAGAGAACCGGTTGTTGCTCGCGGTCCGTTTGTCATGAACACGGAAGAGGAGATTGCTGAGGCGTATAGAGATTACCGTAACGGAACGTTTTATTAAACAGAATTTGAAACTGCAGGCAAATGTAGCGTGCAGCTCCCAGCGCGAAAAAGATGAACGAAACCGTTCATCTTTTTTTTGTGCGCTTGACAGCGCAAGAGACTGAGGTGTGATAGTCCCAAGCATACCGCAGGTGGCAGAAGTGCATAGCCAACAAGAAGATCACAAACGGTAGAAGCATTGGCGAAATCGACATCCGAGGATCAGGGAATCTATGGGGCCAATTGAACTTTCGGATGAATGTAGCGCTCGGATAAGAAAGACAGCTGGACCAATCTATCAAATTTGATACAAAATACAAATCCTGTTATCGGAATTGGTACGTTGACTTCGTTTTGGGATTGATGATGCGGATGAAAGTTTGTCAAAATAAATATTGCAAGCAGACATAAAATCGCAGGAAGGCGTGATGTGATGAACAGGCGGTAGTGGTAATGATTCTGAGGGAGGGGACATTGAAGTACGGGTATGATCGACCAAAGTGGAAGAGTTAAGAATTATCGTTGTAAGCGTTTTATTACTTGTTAACTTTGTAGTTATTCAAATAAGAAGAGGTGAGCGATCATGATTAACAATGCAAAGGGAAAATTTATGGTTGTTTTCATGGCATTTGTGTTATTAGGAAGTTTGTTTCCTAGATTCAGCTTATCTACAGAAGTATCCGCAGAGAACCTGGGCCATACCCTTTTTGTAGCGCCAAATGGCGATAATGAAAGTGGGTTAGGAACGATAAACGCCCCTTTTGCCACCTTAGAGAAAGCGCGTGATGCCATACGAGAATTGAAAGCGGATTCAGGTCTTCCTGATGGCGGAATTACTGTCTATTTGCGAGGAGGAGAATATCGTCTTGGAAAATCTTTTGAGCTAACGGAGGAGGATTCAGGAACAGAAGATAATCCGATTATCTATAAAGCCTATAATAATGAAGAAGTTAAAATTATGGGCGGGGCTACCATAGATGCTTCAGAATTTAAAACGGTAACAGATGAAAATATTTTAAACAGATTAGTTGAAAGTGCGCGTGGTAAAGTAGTTAAAGTTGATTTGGCACAGCAAGGAATTACGGAATACGGAGAATTAGTGAGATACGGGCATAGTATGAACTACTTTCCAGAGGGAATTTCACAATATTCAGCCCCAGAATTATTTATTAATGGGGAAAGTCAAACTTTGGCACGGTGGCCAAACAACGACTTTGCTACGGTGAAGAAGGTCATCGATGGAGGAACGACACACGAAATTTATCCGCCGCCTGCAGATGATTCCGGTCCTTGGGAAGGATTTGTTATTGAGTACGATGGAGATCGACCTAGTCGATGGACAGAAGCCAATGACATATGGATGTATGGTTATTGGAGATGGGATTGGTCCGATCAATCTCTGCAAGTGGATTGGATTGATACCGATAAGAAGCAAATAAAGTCAGTACAACCAAGCGCCTTCGGAATCTTGGAAGGTCAACGTTATTACGTATATAATCTCTTAGAGGAAATTGATATGCCCGGCGAGTATTACTTGGATCGAAAAAGCGGCAGCTTATATTTATATCCAAAGGGGCAATTAGAAGAAGCCAGTGTTCAGCTCTCCGTCTTAGAAGAAGATTTAATCCATATTTCGAATGCATCCCATATTTCTTTTGAAGGCATGTATATGGGGACGAGTCGAAAGAATGCTTTTTATATTGAAGATTCATCTCATATTATAATTAATGACATGACTTTAGCACAACTAGGCAATAGAGCGATCATAACCAAAAATAGTAAAAAGTTGCAAATTATAAACAATGATATATTTGACACAGGTGCTGGGGGAATTACCCTTAGCGGCGGTGACCGAATGACATTAACACCTGGTGAGAATGTGGCAGATAACAATCACATCTATAACTTTTCACGAATTGTAAGAACATATACTCCAGCCATTCTAATTGAGGGTGTAGGAAATTCGGCATCCCATAACCTTATTCATGGTGGACCTCATACTGCTCTGGTGTTATACGGAAACGATCATCTTATAGAATATAACGAGTTTTTTAATGTCGTAACAGAGTCAGATGATGCGGGGGCCGTTTATGCAGGAAGGAATTGGACGGAAAGAGGGAATGTTATTCGATATAACTTTTTCCATGATATTGGAGGTCTCGGCGGAAGAGTCGGTGTCAACGCTATCTATTTAGATGATGCCATGAGCAGTGCCGCCACATATGGGAACGTATTTTATGATTTGTATCGCGCTGTTGTTATAGGCGGGGGACGTGATCATTCTATCGAGAATAACCTCATCATAGATGGCGTACAGTCCATTTTCATAGATGATCGCGCATATAGTTTGCCGGATTGGTTCAAACACAGTATGGATCCGGACGGACCCCTGTACACGAGTTTATATGCAGTACCTTTCCAAGAGGAGCCCTGGAGTTCACGCTATCCGGAATTAGCGAGTATTCTTGATGATAACCCAGGCATTCCAGCAGGTAACTCCGTACGGAAAAATGTAATGATTAACTCTGGAGAAATGCAGATTGCCGATATTGTCAAGGAGTATGGCGTTGTTGAAAATAATTTAACTTTAGATGCAGGTCAGGATCCAGGGTTTGTCGATGCCGATAACATGAATTTTAGCCTTAAACCAGAATCTATCGTATTCGACCAAGTAGAGGGTTTTGAGGATATCCCATTTGATAATATCGGTTTATATCAAAACGACAAACGTATCCGTATGCCATCAACAGGATCCTTTAACCTCAGCTCGCCCATACACGGATCGGAAGAAGTAGAACCAACGAAAGTAGAATTTACTTGGGAGCATTCCCAATCTGCCTCCGCTTATCGTTTTGTACTTGCTCTAGATCATGGTTTTGAGCAAGTTGTTCATAATGAAACGGTTAATAACACGAGTATTATCCTGGAAGATCTATCTGAAAAGACAACCTACTATTGGAAGGTAGAAGCTCAAGGAAGTTCGCGATTTATCGATAATACATGGAATTCAGAAGGAGTCTTTTCCTTTAAGACGAAAGAGATCTCGCTCGTCAAAGAACCGGTAACGGGAATTGAGTTGGATCAGAGCAAGGTGTCGCTCGAGATGGGCGAGAGAAGGCAGCTAAACGCAAATGTATTGCCGCAGGAAGCGTCTAATCGGAAGGTTGACTGGGTATCCAGTAACCCTGCGGTCGCAAGCGTAGACAATACGGGCTTAGTCATAGCACATAAGTCCGGATCAGCAGTCATTGCGGCCGTATCTGACGAAAATGAACAAGTGAAGGCTGAAGCAACCGTTACGGTTAAACCTTGGCCCAAATACGCTACTCAATCGTTGAATAAAGCGTTGAAAGACAAGAAGCGCTGGACGGATTCCGATGCGGTCGAGTTCCATAAAGGAAATGTCCGGATTGACGGAGAAGGAGTATTCGGCTACGAAGGACAGAAATTCGGCAGCAAGTTGCTCCGGTTCAAGGCGAAGCTCGGAGCGTTCGACGGAGGTTGGTACGGCTTTGCCCTGCGCTCCGACCGGACCGGTGATCCGACGTGGGTGGGAGGAAACAAAGGTTACCTGCTTGTCATCAAGGAAGACCAAATCGAGTTCCAGACATGGAAGCCGGGGCATAAAATGGTCAGGATCATCCCGAATGACGAGTTCAAAGCCGGAGGCGAGTATGAGATTGAGATTGGCGTGATCCGCTCCGCAGGCGGAGAACGCTACATTTTGAAATCGGGCTCTCGTGTCATCCTGAACGAATTGGATTCCGACCCGAGCAACCCGATCGCTGCCGAAGGTTACTTCAACGTTTACAACTATGCCGGAGACGGCAACGCGATTGAGCTGAAGCAGGTGAAAGGCAAATAACACCGTTTTGCAGAGCCGCCCGGATGCAAGTCCAGGCGGCTTTTCCGCTTGAGCTCGTTGAATCGGTTCGTCCCGGCCTGCAAGAGATGCAATAAAATAACCTGTCATTTTGCCGCTTAAATCCTACTCGGAATCTCCGCATGTTTCAGAAACTTCCTTATTACTGATTAGTTGCGATAAAAGGTCAAAAAACTGCTTCTTCTGCGCTGACGAAAGATTTTCCAGCACGTTGTCCGCAATTGTATCTTGGACAGCAAGAACTTTTTCAATATTGGACTGCGCGAGTTCCGTAAGCTGGATCAGCGTGGCACGTCGGTCGGTTGGATCGGGAATGCGAACGAGGAGCTTATCCTGTTCGAGCGCATCAACAAAATCGGTAACGGTGCGTGCTTTAATGCCTAATTTAACAGCTAACTCATTCATGCGAATCTTTCCGGTTTCGGCAACGACGGAGAGCAGACGCAACCTGGGACCTGTCAGTTGATAATTCGTGTTTAGCGCTAATAATTGGGATTGGAACTCTCTCTGAATGTAGTTTGCTGATCTCATTAAGATGTGGATGACGTCAATCGACTTTGGCTGATCTGAGTTCAATGCACGAACTACCTCCTTGACAGAATCACTATTTTTTTATATTCTCAATTTTGTGAGTAAAGTGAATATGCGATTACTCTTAATGAGTAACCTCTCTATATTATACACTCATATTGAGTATTAAGCTATAGATCCGGCCATGAGAGTATTTTAATACTGCTGATACTCCCATTCGTAGTCGATCTTTATGATGAAACGAGGTGTTAGCGCGTAAAAAATGATATTTATTTTAATGGTTAGTGAGCGGCAAGGTTTAAATCACATATTAAAAACGGAGGGTTTCACATGGGTATTATAACGATAGTCTTGCAATCCTTAATGATCTTTGCTTTTTTCTTCTCGGGGGTAGGTAAAATAACGGGAGCCAAAATGCAGGTAGACACCTTCAGGCACTTGGGATTGCCCCAATGGTTTAGAGTTGCAACGGGTTTTATCGCCTTGGCGGGAGTCGTCGGCCTGATTATTGGTTTTTGGAATGAGGGAGTACTCGCGTTAGCGGCACTATGGCTTGCTTGTATTATGCTAGGGGCGGTATTGTTCCATATTCGTTCGAGGGATCCCGTTGGCAAAATGATTCCGGCGGCAATGCTCATGATTTTAACTCTGGTTCTCGCAAGTCTCCATTTTTCCGCAATGACAGACCTTTTTTAAGACGTTTTGTATTCTTAGTACGTTCGAAGTAAGTTGGAATATAACTTGACATGCAAGATGATAATGAGTATCCTCATTATTAAATGATGCAGAGGATACTCATTATGAGAACACTTAGTTTAAGTTATGTGAATCATTTACTAGGAATAGAAAAGAGGTTCCGATTATGACGGACGCATCATCGCAAAACGCGGACAAGCTGCTTAAGATTCTTGTGGTCACGTTAATATTTTCGGTTATGAACGGTACGATGTTCAATGTCGCTCTACCTGAGATAGGCAAAGAGTTCAGTCTCGTTCCTTCGCAAGTCAGTTGGATAATGACCAGTTATATGGTCGTATACGCGGTAGGGTCCATCGTGATGGGTAAATTGGCGGATAAATATCGGCTGAAGGATTTGTTGACGTACGGACTGTTAATTTTCGCTATCGGTTCTTTGATCGGTCTGCTTGCTAATGAGTTTTGGCTTATCATATTGGGGCGCGTGATCCAGGCAGCGGGTGCTTCTGTTCTTCCTGCAACGGCGATGATCATTCCCATCCGATATTTTGCTCCCGAGAAAAGAGGACGGGCGCTCGGCACTTCCGCGGTTGGGCTGGCGCTTGGCAATGCTTTGGGCCCGGTCGCTGCGGGATTGATCACCAGCTTTGGAAGCTGGAGACTCATGTTCGTCCTTTCCTTGCTTCCGCTGCTGACGCTTCCTTTCTTTCGGAAGTATTTGGATAATGCGAAAGGGAAAGCGGGAAGTATCGATGTCCTTGGCGGCGGTTTGCTTGCGGTTGCGGTCGCAGTCTTCTTGCTTGCGATTACGCAGATGCAAGTTTGGTTGTTTCTCGGAGGGCTTGTCATGCTGGCCTTATTTATCATTCGGATTCGGAAAGCCGGGGAGCCCTTTATTAAACCGGGGCTGTTCCGCAACAAAACCTATTCGATCGGGTTGCTGCTTGCTTTTTTGACGACGGCAATGAGCTTTAGCATGACATTTATGACCCCTCAATTTTTAGCGGCGGTAAACGGTTTGTCCCCTGCTAATATCGGTTTCGTGTTAGTTCCAGCGGCAATTGCTTCAGCCATCATGGGACGCAAGGGCGGCAGGTTGGCCGACGACCGAGGCAATTTCGCGCTTGTATTCGTCGCTTCGGTGTTGTTATTTTTAGCCTTCTTCTTATTATCTACCTTTATCGGGTTATCCGCATATGTCATCGCGATTATTCTGATACTAGGAAACGTGGGTCAGACTTTCATGCAGATCGCGATGTCCAATACGATTTCGCGGACGCTGTCCAAAGAGGAAACAGGCGTAGGCATGGGACTGCTCTCCATGATTAATTTCATCTCTGGCGCGATGGCCATGAGCGTAGTCGGGAAAATGCTCGACAAGGGCACCGCTTCCATGCAGTTCAATCCCTTGATTACAAATGAAGGGGCCTATGTGTACAGCAACATATTTATTGTCATGTCCCTGGTGATCATTGCCGTAGTCGTGCTGTATCGTTTTCTGTTTCCCGCGGGTGTTCCCGGGTTGAACAAAAATATGAAGCAAATGAAGAGGGGTTAATTATGAACGTTCCAACTTCGACCGCTGCTTAGCGGCATGGCCCCCGGATTTTCGGTTCTTTTGATCGGTCGTTTATTGCAGGCGGGTGGTACGGGATTAATGATGCCTGTCCTGATGAACACGATCCTTTTATTATACCCTCCGGAAAAACGGGGAGCGGCAATGGGGAGTATCGGACTCGTCATCATGTTCGCGCCTGCTATCGGGCCAACGCTTTCGGGTGTCATTCTGGAATCATTGGAGTGGAGATGGTTATTTTATGTCGTTATACCGTTCGCGCTCTTTTCTATCATTTTATCTACGATAGGATTCGGCGGAATCGTGTATGGATTTAGCAGCTCCGGCGAGGGATGGGACAGCCCGCGGGTTTACGGAGTCATCTTGGTGGGTTTTGCAGCGCTTCTTTTGTTCGTGCTGCGTCAATTAAAATTGAAGGATCCGCTATTGGATCTTCGTGCGTTCAAATACCCCTTGTTTACTTTTACAACGATTCTGTTGTGCATTATGATGATGACGATGTTCTCGACGATGTCTCTGCTTCCCTTCCTGTTTCAGGGGGCTCTTGGTCTGACCGTTTATGTATCGGGACTGATTATGCTGCCGGGCAGTATCTTGAATGGGCTTCTTTCCCCGTTAACGGGAAAGGCGTTTGACCGTTTTGGTCCCCGAGCGTTAATTATTCCCGGTGCTGTAATATTAGCGGTCGTGATGTGGTTCTTTACGCAGGTAACGGCGGAAACGTCCAAGATGACGTTTATCATCCTGCATGTCTGTATGATGGTGTCTATCTCCATGATCATGATGCCGGCGCAAACCAATGGTTTGAACCAGCTTCCGCGGCGTTATTATCCTCACGGAACGGCTATTCTCAATACCTTGTCCCAGGTAGCGGGTGCGATCGGAGTCGCGTTTTTTATCAGCATCATGACTGCAGGGCAACGCAGTTATCTGGAGAAATCCTCCGATCCGACCGCTCCGGTTGAACTAACGGAGGCAATGGTTTCGGGCGTGCAAAATGCATTTCTGTTCGGCTTTATTTTCGCCCTTCTTGCGGTTGCCGTGGCGCTCTTTACGAAACGATCGCAACCTCCAACGGAATAGGGATTAAGAACAAACTATCAGAGAGACACCTTATCAGGTGTCTTTTTTGCGTTGTCGGGATACATAAAGCAAGCAATTTGCAAGCGATCATTTCTTTACCTGAGCGCCTCATCGTATGTAAAAAAATGATCGTAAAGATGCCCGAAAGCCTTATGTATCAAGGACTTTCCGCATATGCAGCCTGTGTCGAATATTCAATCTTTTAGTTGGATTTTGTTCTGATATATTTAGCCTTAGCGTTGCGGACAGCTTAGAAGGGGGGGAGTCAAATCGCAAGTTTAGAAACGTTTGATCAGCATGTATCAACAAGTCAGACACCAAAACGTTCATCTGTTCTATGGAAACGGATCATTCGTTACCGATGGATGTACCTCATGGCTTTGCCCGGTTTTCTGTTTTTCCTCATTATGAAGTATTTGCCGATGTGGGGAATTCTGTTGGCTTTTCAAGACTACAATCCGTTCAAAGGCTTTTGGGAAAGCGAATGGGTAGGCTTTGAAAATTTCAAAACATTTTTTACCTATGGGGATTTTTGGCCGTTGCTTCGAAATACGTTGACCATCAGTATTTTGAATCTGATTTTCTTTTTTCCAGCTCCTATCGTTTTGGCCTTAATGTTAAATGAGGTGCGGGCGGAAGCTTTCAAGAGAATCACGCAGACCATTATTTATTTGCCGCATTTCTTATCTTGGGTTATCGTAGTGAGCTTTACTTTCTTGTTCTTTTCCTTCGATATCGGGTTTCTGAATAAGGCATTAAATTTTATTGGGTTTGCGGAAATATCTATTTTGTCGGAGCCGCGATACTTTTACGGTTTGCTGGTCGGGCAAAATGTTTGGAAGGAAGTTGGTTGGGGCACGATTATTTTTCTTGCGGCGATCGCGGGAGTGGACCAACAATTGTACGAGGCGGCAACCGTTGACGGGGCCGGAAGATTACGCAAAATATGGCATGTGACATTGCCGGCCATCCGATCTACGATCGTCATTCTGATGATCTTGAAATTGGGGGACATGCTCGACGTCGGGTTTGAACAAATTCTGTTAATGTTGAACCCTATGGTGCAGAATGTCGGGGAAGTATTCGACACCTATGTATACCAGCAGGGCATTCTTAGCGGAAACTTTAGTTATAGTATAGCGGTCGGACTGTTTAAGTCAGTGGCCGGACTTATTCTTGTGGTAGGAGGCAACTATCTTGCCAAAAAAGCCGGCGAAGATGGATTGTATTAATAATCGAAGGAGGAAGGAGCGATGACAAAGGGAAAACTCCAAATCGGAGATGTCGTAAACTATATCGTTTTGACTCTAATTTCATTAACGATGTTATTTCCGTTTTTCTATGTATTCTCGGTGTCATTAACGGATCCGGATACCTATGTTCAGGGAGAATTTTTATTAATACCGAAAGACTTTTCCCTGGATGCTTATAAATTTGTTCTAGGGACGGGCCAACTGTGGAACTCGCTCCAATCCACGGTGTTTATTACCGTGGTTGGTACGGTATTAAATCTGTTTTTTACGATGACCTTCGCCTACGTGCTGACCAAAAATGGCATGCCGGGGTGGAAGTTCTTCACTTACATGGTGCTGCTGATTCTGTTTTTTAACGCAGGATTAGTTCCAAGCTATCTGTTAATCAAAGAGCTTGGCCTGATGAATTCTTTGTGGGCCTTGATCTTGCCGGGATTAACGAATCCATGGGCTTTGTTTGTAGTCAGGTCGTTCTATAAAAGCATTCCCGGAAGTCTGGAAGAAGCGGCCTATATCGATGGCGCTAACGATCTGCAAATCTTCCAAAAAGTCATATTGCCATTGTCAAAGCCAATAATGGCAGCATTTTCATTGTTTTTTGCAGTCGGCCTATGGAATACTTATCTTTCGGGTATTTTCTACATCCAGGATCCGCAAAAATGGCCTCTGCAGGTATTTCTATCGCAGATGATCATTGAGTCGAATACCAGTATGGGTTCATCGATTAATTTCGACGAGTTTAACCGGGTTCCGCCTCCTTCCGAGACGATCAAGATGGCCTCTCTTGTGTTAGTTATGCTTCCTATATTGGTTGTGTACCCGTTTTTACAGAAACATTTTGCAAAGGGCGTATTGCTCGGTTCGGTTAAGGGATAAATAATTATATAATAGGGGAGTTATGACCATGAACGTTAGAAAAAAAACGGCGATAATCATATCGGCCATGCTTGTATTTTTAACAGCTTGCGCAGGTAACAATTCAAATAACGGAGCGCCGACAGCTAGTCCTGCGAATGAGAATGCCGGTGAAACTAATGCGCCGGTGAATGAAGGACCTACGTCCATCAGCATGCTGACAGGAGTCTGGGGCCAGCCTCCGGCTGATATCAAGAACAGCTCCATATTCAAAAAGCTGCAAGAAGAAACAAACACGGTACTGGATATTCAGGTTGTTCCGGTATCCAACTACGATCAGAATCTCAATCTGGTTATGGCTGCGAACGGCCTCCCGGATCTTGTGCATGCATTCAACAGCAAGGCGCCTACTTTGGTAAAAGCGATAAATCAAGGGGCTTTCCACGATTTGAGCGAGTTCGACTTGAGCGCCTACCCTAATATGACGGAAATTCCGGAGTTGATCTGGAACAATTCGAAGATTAACGGCAAAATTTATGGCATTCCAAGTCCTGTTGGGTTAAATGCCGACGGTTTCATGGTGAGAAAAGACTGGCTGGACAAGCTTAATCTGAAAGCTCCGACAACATTAGAGGAGTTAAGAGAAGTGTTGATCGCCTTCCGCGAGAAGGATCCAGACGGCAATGGCAAAAAAGACACTTACGGATTAGTCGGGAGAGGCCTGTCCCTGCTTGGGGCATTTGGCGTCCATGAGCCGCAATTTGAAGATGATATGATGTTGTTGAACTGGATGACGGATAACTATAAGGAATACTTGGCGTATATGAATGATCTGTATGCCAACGAAGTAATGCCGAAAGAGTACTTCCTGATGAAAAACAGCGACATGAAAAATATGCTTGTCCAAGGACTTGGCGGCATGTACAGCACTCCTCTGCATGCAGCCGGCGAATATACGGTAGACATTCAGAAAAAACTTCCTGAAGCCAGCTTCACGAACCTGAGTCCGATCCAGGGACCGGGAGGTTATACGGGCCAACAAAAGCTGGGCTACTATGGCATGTGGTTAATCCCGTCCAGCGTGGATAAGAAGAAGGTTCCGCAAATTCTGGCTTACTTGGATAAAACCGCTTCGGAGGAAATCAACAATCTGATCAATTATGGAATCGAAGGCGTTCATTACGACAGTATCGAGGGCCAAAAAGTAAACGATACGGAAGCTCAGGTCAAGCTGCGCGACGAAGAGGCGGGACAAGGCACGATCGTGTTCCTTAACAAATACAGACCGTACAATGACGTTACCAAAAACGGTTTCACGATTGACGGCCTTGAAGAAGAGTTAATTAAAAGTATCGATGAGCACATTGAGCTTACTTCCGCTAGCCTGTTCGACACGCTGATCTCCGAAACGTATTCGGACCGTTATGCGGACGTATTTAAGGATTTGGATGCTACAATCGTGAAAGTGACGACCGGAGAAGCCAGCATGGAAGATTGGGATAAATACGTGGCGCAATTGAAGGCAAATCCAACGGTTCAGCAAATGATGAAAGAATTTAAAGCGCAATATGATCTTATGAACGGCTAGATGACATCATAATGGAGGCCTGGGGATTCTCCCGGGCTTCCTGTCTATGCAAAAAAACGACTTTACTGGCTTGCTATATGAGGCGGTTTTTAACCCGCACCTCGTCCTGCAAGACTAAAACGTCTGCCGGATGAAGGAAAGGTGGGGGAAAGATGATTCGCTTATTAAAGCAACTGCTGAAAAAGCTGCGTTCCAAACCATATTTTTACAGACTGATTGGTTATGGACTTGTATCTGTCGTGGTGCCTATTATTCTTATTTCCTCCATTAGCTATAACATAACGATCAACAATATGGAGAAACAAAATTATCAGGCCCGGATGAATATGCTGGGGCAGCTGCAATCACGGGTAGACGAACGATTGGAAGCGGCAAGGAAAGCGTTGTATTCTCTGGTGTTTGATGCGGATCTTGTCAGGGCAGCCCAAACGAACAGCAGCTCGTTAAGCTCCCAGCAAATGATGGACGCGCAAGAAAAGCTGGCTTTGCTCAATCAATCTATTGAAGGCAGTTATGGCGTGTCGTTTTATTTCGTCGATAGCAAAGCGGTGTTGTTTAACGACAGGTATATAACGATGCTGGATCAGGAGTGGATCTCCGATTATCCAAAGCATGGACCGATTGGCGAGTGGCATTACCAGACAAACGCTAATTTTCGCGTCGTTTCCTATACCATCGCGTTGCCTGCTTTCTCCAAGACGCCCCGGGCTTATTTGACTGTGCATATGAATCATAATGCATTTGCCGATATTTTAAGGGATATTGATTTTATTGAAATGGGCGACTTGTACTTTTTGGATACCGAGCTTCAGCCTATTTTAAGCAGAAAACAGGGGAACATCGATGGGAGTCAAGCAGAGAAGGGACTCGAATGGATCAAAGGAAATGAGCGGCAATACGACATTTGGAAGGACAAGCCTTCCAATCTAACCGCGCTTTATATTCAATCGGATAAGACCGGCTATTATACGGCTTTATTGATTCCCTTAAATGCTCAGGCTGGATTTATCGCCGAGATTATTTGGGTAACCATCTTGATCAGCCTCTTGGCCATTGTGACGGGCGGAGTCATCATCTACATCAATTCGAGAAAGCTGTATGCCCCTATTTATCAATGGTTAAAAGCCGAAAACTACGCTCAGGAAGGTCAGATCGACAACAAGGACGAATGGTCTTGGCTGCGTGCCAGATGGCAATTGCTCAAAGAGGATTTGCAGATAAACGAACCGGTATTAAGACGATCGTTTTTGTCTGCTTTATTGGCCGGTTATTACTCCGAATCGGAAAAGGATTTGCCTGATTTGTTAAAACGGCACAAAATTCCCCACGATCAAAAATGTGTTGCCTTTATTATCGATGCCGGGGATTATCTGTTATACAAAAGCTTTAAAGTGGAAGATGAAGCTTTGGTTCACGCGGCGATGTCCAATATTTTCGAGGACTTGATCCGCCATTATCATCTGGAGGGCGATTCGTTTAGAAGATCCGAGGTCAATCAAACGATTTTCATCTTGTATTATCCGCGAGATCTAAGCGATGCGCAGGCGGAGCAGGTAACCAAGCAGATTACGCAGGCGCTGATTATGTCGATCAAGACGTATCTGAAATTCCGGGCTACCTTAGGTTTAGGAAGACTCAGGCATTCCGTGTTCGAGCTAAGGGACTCCTATTTAGAAGCGATAGAAGCCTTGCAGTATCGCATCATCCGAGAGGATGAACAAATTTTGGATATAAATGATGTGATAAAAGTGAAGGATCGGTTCGAATATCCCTTTGATACAAGCAAAAAAATCGTGAAGGAGCTCCGGAGCGCGAATCAGTCGGAAGTGGAAAGCAGCTTCAACGAGTTCGTGGAAATCATCCGTCTAAAAACGTACTCGGATCAAACCTACCGGCAAATCTTCCTGATGCTCTATGACGCCATGATTCAAGGGTTGAACTACTTCTCTTACGAAGCGGTTAACGAGCTGCTCAACAAAAACGGCTATGAAAAAATACTCAAAGCACAGTCCTTTACAGAGATTGAACAATGGTTTAAGCAAGAATGGATTATCTCCTGCTTCCTGCTTATCGAACGGGAGAATGAAAGTAAAGGAACGCAAATCATCGAATCGGCCAAACAATATATCGCGATGACTCTTGACCAAGATCATTCTTTAAATCTCGTAGCGGAGCAAGTGAACTTGAATCCTTCTTACTTCAGCAGGTTATTCCGCAAGGAAACGGGCCAAAATTTCTTGCAATATGTGGCTTCTATCAAGATAGATGAAGCGAAGAAGCAGCTCGAACAGACGGATGATCCGATCTACAATATTGCGGAGAAGGTGGGGTATACGGAACAGACCTTCCGGAGAGTGTTCAAGAGTCAGACGGGAATGTCGCCGAATGAATATCGAAAGAGCTTGCGGTCGTAGAACCTTAGTCAGGTATACAAACAGAAGAGGTGTGGAGCGCAATGGAAATTTCCTTATCGGCCATGGAGTGGCAGGTAAAAGGGTTTTGGCCTTGGGTGCCGATGCTGCGAAACAGTGCGGAAACCGGCATGGAGCTCATGGGAGTAACGGATTGGATGCCGGCAACCGTTCCGGGAGGCGTGCATTACGACCTGTTCCGGGCGGGGCTGATCGACAATCCGTACCAAGACAATAACAGTCTTCTGTGCGAATGGGTGGAGCATCGTTGGTGGGTGTATAAGACGGAGTTTCCCAGGCCGGATGTCGAAGGCGAGAAAATAGAGCTTATATGCAAAGGTTTGGATTATGAAGCTATCATTTATATGAACGGCCAGTGGCTAGGGGAGCATAAGGGCATGTTCCACCCGGCCGTTCTGGATGTAACGGAGGTACTTAAGCAAAAAGATACGGTCCAGCTTATGATTATTCTAAAGCATGTACCGGATGAGATGGG
This sequence comes from Paenibacillus sp. PAMC21692, assembly GCF_014303795.1. Lineage (NCBI taxonomy): Bacteria > Bacillati > Bacillota > Bacilli > Caryophanales > Paenibacillaceae > Paenibacillus > Paenibacillus sp. PAMC21692. The sequence goes on along the minus strand of NZ_CP060293.1, from coordinate 8,532,836 downwards.
GCAAATCGGAAAAACGTCGCAGACCTTTACCCAAAAGAGCCGTTTCAACTATAAATGGGATTTCTCGACGCGGCTGGTCAATATAGGGATATGGGAAGACGTAGTCTTCAAGGTTCATCAATCCCATTCCATGGACAATGTCTATGTAAGATCGGATGTGGATTCCGAAGGGGAAGGCATTATAACCGTATCGACGGATATTCGTTCCTATAGAAGTATCGCGGGACAATTGACAATCAGCGTGATCCTGTCGGATCCGCAAGGAAATCAGGCAGGCGAGCAGGCGACGTTCATTCCTGCCGACGACAGCTCTTACTCCACCGAGTTTCGGATCCAAGTTCCCGAATTGTGGTATCCCAACGGATACGGTGCTCAGCCTTTATATGAAATGCGTATTCGCCTAAGTCATGGAGAATCGTTGCTCGACGAAAAAATGTACAAGGTAGGAATTCGGAGCCTGAATTACGTCAGCAACGTGGACAGCCCCGAGGAGGCGCTCCCTTATACCGTTGCCATCAACGGCAAGAAAGTCTATATCAAAGGCGTCAATATGACGCCGCTTGATCATTTGTACGGCAATGTCAGCCTATCCAGATACGAATGGATCGTTCGTTTGGCCAAACATGCCAACATCAATATGATTCGGGTATGGGGAGGGGGAATTGTCGAGAAGAAGGCATTTTTCGACTTATGCGATCGGCATGGCATCATGGTCTGGCAGGAATTTATTCAATCCAGCTCCGGTATCGATAATATCCCTTCCAAGCGGCCGGAATTTCTTGCGTTGCTGGAGCAATCCGCTATTGCGGCGCTTAAGGACCGTCGGAACCATACAAGCTTGAGCGTCTGGAGCGGCGGCAACGAGCTGATGAGCGAATCCCGAGTGCCGTCGACCTACGAAGATGAGAATCTGGCCATGTTGAAGGCTCTGGTCGAAGCCTATGATCCGCAGCGGTTGTTCCTGCCTACCTCGGCTTCCGGTCCCGTCGAACATATTACCCGGGAGAAGGGCGTAAGCCACGATATACACGGATGGTGGAAGTATGAAGGAAATCCGAATCATTATGAGCTGTATGGAGAGTCGGATAACTTATTCCATAGCGAGTTCGGTGTCGATGGCTTAAACTCGGCAAAGAGCATTCGGAAAAGCTTGAGCGAGACGCATCTTGCTCCTGCATCCATGGAGAACAGCAGCGTGTGGCGCCATCATGGAGAATGGTGGGATACCTACAGCCGCGAGCTTAACATGTTTGGGGCCGTGCCTGACCTGGAGACGTTCGTCGCATGCAGTCAATGGATCCAGTCGGAAGGATTGCGTTTCATACTGGAAGCGAACCGGAGACGGAAGTTCCGGAATAGCGGCAGCATTATTTGGCAATTAAACGAACCTTGGCCGAACGTATCCTGCACGAACCTGGTCGATTATTACGGCGAAGGCAAAATGGCGTATTACTCGGCAAGGAAAGCATTCTCGCCTAATCATGTGTCGCTTGATTACCGTCGCTTAAATTACAAGCCTGGCGAGATCTTTAAAGCAGGGATCTTCGTTCATCGCGCAGGTAGCTCGGAGCAATCCGCAGTGATTGCCCAGGTTCTTAACGCACAAGGGCAACTGCTGCATGAGCAGCAATTCCGGGGAGTTTCCGAAGCGGACAAAGCGCTTGAAATCGGCGAGCTTGTTTTCGAAGTGCCGCAGACGGGGGAGGAGCTGTTCTTTGTACGATTGACGCTGGAAGGCGGTGCATCGGGCGAAAACCGCAATTTGTATATATTCTCCGTCCGTGATGAAGCCGTTTATGCGCCTGCGTTGAAACTGGAGGACTCCAGGCTTGATATAGAATTGGTTGAACAATGGACAAACGAGGGCTTGAGTGGTCCGGAGCACAACTATCGTTACCGGATTACGAATTCGGGTGCTGCGGTCGCCTTGCACCTCTATCCGGAAGAAACGGGCGACCGGTTCTGGCTGATCGCCGATGGGGCTTACGAAAGTTTGTTCCCCGGGGAATCGATTGCGATGACGGTCACCTGCGTGAAGAAAAAAGGGCTGCTATTTGAAGTCCATCCAGATGAGACGGACTTATCGGCCCGCCCTGTCATCGAGATTAAAGGCTTTCAAAAGCGCTCGACCGTGGAATGATCTTTTGCCATTTCAGCTTGGAGGCGTTGCATGATGAGTCAACCGAATATACTGCTTATCGTGGCCGACCAACTGCGTAAAACAGCGGTTGGCGCCTACGGAAACCGGGATGTAAAAACACCGGTCATCGACAAATTGTCGCGGGAGGGCGTAACCTTTTCGAACAGCGTATCTGCTTCGCCCGTGTGCGCGCCTTACAGAACCTCTTTGCAAAGCGGTTTATATCCGCACCAGCATGGAGTAAGGAGCAATGCGGATTTATTCAAGCCTAGTTTCAAAGGCTTGGCGGAGTATTTCAGCGAGGCAGGATATGAAACCTGTTTTGTCGGCAAATCCCATTTCGGCCTGGACGAGATCGAGGAAAAGGACGGATGGGTCAGACCGGAGCATCGACTCGGCTGGAAACACTGGTGCGGAACGGGCGGCGACCACCACTGGGATACGCCGATATACGACGAACGAGGCATGCTGGACACGAAGTATTACGGCCGATACGGAGCCGAAGTGCGCAGCGAAATCGCGATGGACTTTATCGAGCGGCACCAAAGCAAGCCGTGGCTATTGCAATTGAATTACAGCGAACCGCATATTGCCACGATGCCGGCCTTGTACGGTATGCCGGCAACGCGAGAATATATACGCGAGTTGAACAAAAGCCTGGAGCTTGGATTGACGGAAGAGATGCTGAACGTCGCCAATCCGTTGGCATTTTGCGGCACATTTCCTCAGTCGCTGCTGACCCAATTGCTCCCACAGCGGTATTTGGATATGTATGGCGAAACGGAGTTGACGCTGGATCCCAATGTTCCTGAGCGTTTCCGCAAGCTTACCAGCATTTTTCTGAAGGAATGTTACGCGATGATCACTTGCCTTGACGAGCAGATCGGGCGTGTGATGGATTGTCTAGAGCGGACGGGAGAGTCCCGAAATACGATTGTCATTTTTACATCGGACCATGGCGATATGTTGAGTGACAATTTTCTGCGCGAAAAGAGCTTGCCGTACCAGAATGCTTACCGTACTCCATTTATCGCGTGGGGGCCGGAGGCAGGGGTTCCTTCGGGAAAAGGGACGGACGCGCTTATCAATTCGGTGGACGTGATGCCCACGCTGCTTGAGCTGGCCGGCATAAAGCCTGCAACGAATTTGCCGGGCGTATCGCAGGCGAACTGGATTACCAGCGGGGAAGGAGTTTGCCAGCAGGATGTTTTGCTTGGCGTCGGAAACTGGCGAGCTTTGTTTGACGGTACGTATTTCTACGCTGTCGAGAAAAGGGATTCTACCGTAAAGGCCATCCGTCTGATTCATGCCCAAAACGACCCGTATGAATCGGAAAACCTCCTCGATGACGCTTTTGAGGGCGTCTATGTCGAACTGCAAAAACGAATGCATGAGCGTTTGTTCGTACGCTTGGCCGAGGTTCAAGATAGGGAGTTTGCAGACACGGATCGTTGATCGACCATAGTATTAACCAGCGCACGGCGTCGAATTGCGGGTTTTGTAAAATCGCAATTCGATGCCGTGTATTGGTTTAGGTGTATAGAACAATGGAACAACTCATGTTGACAATTAAACAAAACATAGGATAATGAAAACATGCGAAAACATACATCATGGACATTACCGCTTGCTTCTGTACAATGGTTGTTTTTTATTTTTGCCAATACGGTCGTTGTTCCTCTATCTGTGGGCTCAGCCTTCGAACTGCCGACACATGATATAGCCGGAATTTTGCGAAGCTCCTTGATCTTTACGGGAATTGCTTGCATGCTGCAGGGGTTTATCGGCCACCGATATCCGCTTCTGGAAGGACATTCCGGAGTCATGTGGGGGTTAACGTTAACTTTAAGCGCATCTGCCTCTTCCATGGGCATGAGCTTGACATCGATTGGCGGAGGCATTGCCACCGGGATGTTGCTTGCTGGATTCGTTGTTGCGACGCTAGGGGCATTGAATCTCCTTGGCTTTATTCAAAAAATCTTTACGCCGATGGTCATGAATGTTTTTTTATTCTTATTAACGTTTCAATTGATATTAATCTTTTTCAAGGGCATGCTGAAGACCTCGGCAGATGGGGTATTGGACATGCCCGTAAGTTTGTTTTCCATAGGCATTGCCATATTCGTCATTTTGCTCAAAATAAAAGGGAAACCGGCGATCGGGAACTTTTCCATCCTTATCGGAATGGTCGTAGGCTGGATCTTGTATGTGCTTGTGTTTCCGTCAGGTCAATCCGTTAACGTTGAGTCTTCACTAAGCTTCCCGATATTCCCGTTTGGAAAGCCAAATTTAAATGTCAGCATTATTGCGGTTGCATTTCTGGCCAGCTTCGTGAATTTAAGCAATACGATCGCATCCGTCCGAGCCGTTTCTAATTTATTGCAGCAAAAAGCAACGGAAAGCCAATTAAGACGTTCGTATGTGCTAACAGGCTTATTTTCTATTCCGGCGTCCGTTCTGGGACTGGTTTCATATGCGACATTTGCCTCTAGCATCGGTTTTTTGGAAAGCACAAGAAACTTCGATCGCAAACCCTTTTTAATTGGCGGAGGGTTGATGTCGTTGCTGGGGATAATCCCATTTCTCGGGGGAATTCTGGCAACCTTGCCCATAACTGTGGGGAATGCGGTATTGTTTGCCGCGTATTTGCAATTATTGGGGACATCCTTAAAAGGCATTAAAGGTTATGATTTCAATTCCGTTACGATTCATCGTTTGGCGCTCCCTCTTCTGGTAGGGGTCTGTATTATGAATGTTGACGCGACTTTGTTTAGCGGAATGCCCGCGCTCTTGCAACCTTTGCTTACGAATGGATTTATTATGGGTGTTCTATTATCGATATTGCTTGAAAAGCTCATAAATTGGGATAAAGTCGGCCCATAAGTTAACGAGGTGGATATCATGCAGTTGTTTATCGTGCTTGGCTGTAGTTTGATGGCGTTAGCGGTTGTGCTTGGCGCATTCGGCGCTCATGCGTTAAAAAGTAAATTATCGCCGGACAAACTGAAGGTATATGAGACCGGCGTGCACTATCATATCGTACATGCATTGGGGCTGATCGTGGTCGGTTTGCTCGTCAATCAATTTCCGGAGGCCGGGATGATCGTGACAGGGGGATGGTTCCTAATCGCGGGGATTATTCTGTTCTCGGGAAGCTTGTACGTGCTAAGCGTGGCCAAAGCGCGCTTTCTTGGTCCCATTACACCTCTTGGCGGACTTTCGTTTATTATCGGGTGGGTGCTTATTGCAATAGGTGTTCTTTAGAGGTGCAGGGGCTATCCCTGCACCTCCCTTTTTGGCTTTTGGTCGACCAGATGCGATTGGTCGAAACGGTATCCGTTATGATCGATCTTAACCCTGTCGATTCCTGTATTCGACAGGCTTTAATCCGGTGGTCCTCTCGAATATTTTACTGAAATATTTGGTGTCTTTATATCCAATCTGATTGCTGATTTCGTACACTTTAAGGTCTGTCTCCTTTAATAGGTGTTGCGCTTTGCTTATCCGAACGGAGGTTAAATAATTAAGAAAGGTAGTATTCGTTTTTTTCATGAACAGCTGGCTTAAGTAACTGGGATTAATGAAAAAAAGATCAGCTAAAGTGACAAGCGATAGATTTTCTGCATAATGCTCATTTATATAACTTTTAATGTCCTGGATCATTCCCTTTTGCCGGTGTCCTTCTGGCTCATCGGCATCAAGCGGAGCTTGCTCAGAGTTAAATTTGCCGAATTGAGCTTGCAAGCTTGCAATTTGATCGTTTTTAAGGCGTTCATCTTCAATTTCAGTTATTGCTTGCCTAATACTTCTCTCTAATTCATGTTCGTCCACTGGTTTAAGCACGTAATTTAAAACGCCGAATTGAATTCCTTTTTGGGCATATTGAAAATCGGAATATCCGCTTAGAATAATGAATTTAATCGAATGTTTATTTTGCTTAAGCGCGGCAATCATCTCCAGACCGTTCATGTAAGGCATATTGATATCCGTAATGATGATATCGGGCTTCGTTTCCTCGGCTAACTTCAAGCCTGCTTCTCCATTGTATGCGGTACCTGCTACGATACAACGTAATTGCTCCCAAGGAATGATCTGTTGTAAGCCGCGCGTGATTCTATTCTCGTCATCGACCAATAATACCTTGTACATGACAGGGCTCCTTTTCATTCAGATCGGGTTGACAGGAAAGGAAATCATTATATTTGTGCCTATGCCTGGAGATGAATCGATATGAAAGGCCAATGCTTCGCCGTAATGCAATTGCAGGCGTTCGACAACATTTTTTAAGCCCAGAGAATGGGTAGATTCCTCTTCGGCGCTTCGAATGTGCACACTAGTTCGAATGAACGCCAGTTCCTCTTCCGTCATCCCCTCGCCATCGTCTCTGATGGAGATCGTACAGCTATCAACGCCGATACTCCCATTAATATAAATATGATAATGACGGTCATGCCTCAGAAATCCATGAATAATACTGTTTTCTATCAAAGGCTGAAAGATAATTCTGGGAATCTGTATATCGAGCAGTTGTTCATCAAGCTCTACGTGCAGATGAAAACGGTTGTCAAATCGAATGTTTTGCAGGGCAATATAGGTATCTATATACTCCATTTCATGGCGAATTTGATTTTTGCGGTTCGATTTGTTAAGAGCGATCTGGAAAAGCTTGCCGAGTGTCTGAATCATCTTGGCTACGGTAGGGGCCTTGTTCAACTGCGCCTCCATTCGAATGGACTCTAACGTGTTGTTAAGCCAGTGCGGATTGATCTGATTTTGCAAAGCAAGGAAACGGGCCTCGTTATGTTTGATTTTGGAGGCTAACACGTCTTCGATGAGATGTTTGATCTGCACAATCATTTGATTATAGTGCTTCGTTAATGTACCAAGCTCGTCCGAATGCTGGGACCCCAGGATCGGACGATAATAGCCCTGCTCTACGTGTTTCATATTAAAGATGAGTCTTTGAATAGGTTTTGTAATTTGATAGCTGATCCAGATCGAAGCGGGAATGATGATAACCAATACTAATAATGTAATCAAAATGGATAGGCTCTTATAATGTTCTAATTGTTTATATAAATTTTTAACGGGGACAAATACGGCAACATTAATGCCTGTTGCCGAGGAACGATCCGTAATGCTTAGTATCGAGTTATCTAGCTCAGCGGGCCGCTTGATAATGGATTGATCTGCTGCGCCGTATTCGGGGCTTATATCGAACAGCAGCTCGTCATATTTATTGTAAACCAAAATTTGGGATTGATATTGATCGCGGATATCGAATAAACGGTTATCCATCGTAATCAGACTGGCGGAGGAGAGCTCAAACAAGATAACGCCGGCCATCTTTCCTTGTTGATCCTTGATTAGCCGCCCTGCAGTAAACACATCGAACTCCTTCTCCTTAAGCGTTGTCTTGCCATAATAGGGCGTGATAACGAGCTCGCCATTTGCCTTCAGAATCTCCTGAAACCATTTTTGCTCCAACAGCAATTTATAATCTGTAATCGCATTAATATTGCCGGTAGAGTATTGTTTGCCCTCTTTACTTATGATTTGAACCGATTCCACGTAGGGAAGCTGGTCATAAAATCTGAGGAGCTGACGGGAAATCAACAGATTATTTTCAATACGTTCTCCGGTCGAATAAACCGACTCTCCTTGCAAATACGCGATCATATTGTAATCGCTGAATATGCTTCTCGAGGTGTAATCGATTTGAAGAATATAGTTGTTTAAGGTTGTATTCAGTTGTGAGACATACAACTGAATGAAATCCGTAGTGGAGGTTTGAATGGTCGTTTTCCCTTGCGAATATAAGGTTTGAGTAATAATCAGAATTGGAATGATACACAATACGAGAAAGTATAAGAATAACTTTTTGAAGAAGCTGATAGATTGAAATTTCTCCCAAACATATAGCAGCATGTATACTCTCTCCATTCGGACTGAAGCGTAGCATCAGTATAGAAGATTTAGTAGGGAGTGACAAGGCTGTACGCGCTGTTTGAAAGCGCTATCTAAAGGATGACGTACTAAATCATAAAGAATGTCGTATTTCATTCGATTTTCACGAGGCCTACAATTAAACAGAGAAAGACAATCCAAATTATTTAGACGGGGATAAGGTTGATGAGTGAGATGATTAAACAACAACGTGCCGAGTCTTTTGTATTTGTGGGCGAAGAAGCATTAAATCTGCGATATATGCCTTTGCGTCAAGGAGTTGTGGTCAGAAGCCATGCTGTAAAGGAGAATACGAATGATGAACATGTGATGTTCAAGGAGCATGTGGATTATGTAGTCGATTACGAACGCGGGGTCATAAGTCGTACGCCAAACAGTCGTATTCCGGATTGGTCCTTGCACCCCATGTATGGTATCAAACGTTTTGACCATACCTTGTACACTGATTATAGTAATCAAGCTTACACGGTGTATGCGCAATATGACTACATCGCAGAACATTATGAGGGTGAAATAGACCCTGCAATAGCCTCCTCTATTCTGCCCCAGACGTTGGCCAAGCTTCAGGCAGGCGAGCAAGCGACCTACACGGTATTGGGTGATAGCATCAGTACAGGGGGGGAAGCAAGCGCTGAGCAATGGACATTTTTCAGCAGGTTGTCGCGTTATTTATGTGAGCAATATGGTTCTGCATTGGGAGCAGACGTCGCCTTGGTTAATAGAGCAATCGGCGGTGAGACAAGCAGGGGTGGTTTGGCCAGGATAGAGCGCGACGTCATTCCAACACGACCTGATTTAGTAACGATAGGGTACGGTATGAATGATCAGAATGTATCTGCTAGAGGGCAAGATAGTGCTATACCATTATCTCAATTTGTAGAAAATATTGAAACGATGATCAAATGGCTGCGTGATCAAACTTCCTGTGACATTATTTTGGTTACTCCCTGCTCCCCAAATCCAGACTGGAAACGTACGAGCGGGAGAACCGTTGATTACGCTGCCGCACTATGCGAGTTGGGGGTAAGGTACAACGTGGGCGTAGCCGATACCTATGCTGTGTGGGAAGCAGAACTTGCTGCCGGCAAAACTCCGGAAAGCTTACTGCTTAACAATATTAATCATCCAAATGACTATGGGCATGAGCTTTATTTGCGGGCATTTTTGAAACTGTTGCATGGCAGATAGAAGTGTCGCGAAGCACATACTAACATTTGTAATGCCAAACACTAACGAATGACTCATTTCTACGAGACGTTTTAGCGTGCAACATCAAGGCACAAATATATAAAAGTATGACTAAAGAAGTATGTTTAAATTATGACATGAAATCGATTGATTTTGGCTGTATTAGCTAATAGTTGTCTTACCAAACGATAAAGATTGTCGTATTTCTATTGCGAACGTCAGAAGCTACAATTGAAATCAATCAATTAATTGTGTTCACCGTTGAGAAGTCTGAGTTGGAAATGAGTGAGATATGATGCAAATGGCAAACAGATTGCACGAAACTAAGAAAGCGATTTCAAATGAAAGGATAAAGAAAAGAGGGGGCGCGAGAAATATTCGAAAATATTGGCCACTTTATGTGATGGTTCTGCCGGGCGTCGTGTTCTTAATTATGTTTCGGTACATTCCGCTCGCCGGTATTGTCATCGCCTTCCAGGATTATATGATTTTTAAAGGAATTATGGATAGTCCGTTTGTCGGATTTAAGCATTTCCAGGCTCTCTTTGATTACCCTCAGTTCTGGAGAGTGTTAAAGAACACAGCCATTATAGGCTTATATAACATCGTGTTCGTCTTTCCCGTTCCGGTCGTTCTGGCGCTGATGTTTAATGAGATTCGAAATATCGTATTCAAAAGATCGCTGCAAACGATTTATTATATCCCTCATTTTTTCTCTTGGGTCATTATTGCAGGGCTCACGTTTGATTTTCTGTCTTCATCGGGAGTTGTCAATTCCGTTCGTGGGTGGTTCGGCCTGGATACAATCCTGTTCATGCAAGATGAATCATACTTTCGGATAATAACGGTGTTAACCAGTATATGGAGAGACGCTGGCTGGGGAACCATAGTATTGCTTGCCGCCATAAGCAGCATCAACCCCGAAATGTATGAAGCCGCCATGGTGGACGGAGCGAATCGAATCAGACAAGTGTTAAATATTACATTACCGTTAATTATGCCAACCGTAGTCATTCTTTTTCTATTAAATATTGGGAATTTCCTGGATTTGAGTTTTGAGCAAATTTATAACTTGCTGACACCAATGACCTATCCGGTCGGAGATGTGATTGATACTTATGTGTATCGGGTTGGAATTGTTCAGGGACAATACAGCTCTACGACTGCCATTGGCGTCTTCCAATCGGTAATCGGACTCGTACTGGTTGTCGTATTCAATCGATTGGCCAAAAGATATCAAGAGGATGGAGGGCTGTGGTAATGATCTCGTCGCGAGAATCCAGAGGTGATTTGATATTTCGATATACGAACGCTACCATTCTGGGATTGATATCTATCGTCATGCTTATACCTTTTGTTAAAGTTTTGGCCACGAGCTTCAGCGGACCTCATGCAGTGGGGGCAGGCCAAGTCTACCTTTGGCCGGTGCAATTTACATGGGCTTCCTGGAAGTACATTCTCGGTCTGGAGCCGCTATGGAGTTCTTTTTTCATTACCTTATTCGCAACGGTTGCAGGAACGTTCCTTAGTCTGCTGATTACAGCATTATTCGCCTATCCGCTCTCTAAGAATGAGTTCAAATTAGCGAAAATCTTAATGTTTATGATCGTGATTACGATGATCTTCCGCTATCCGATCATTCCGTACTTCCTTTCGCTGCGTTCGTATGGCTTGTACAACTCGATATGGGTATTAATTATTCCCTATACGGTTACTGCTTTTAATTTGATTATTATGCGGACCTTCTTCAAAGGGCTCCCGAAAGAGCTGGAAGAAGCTGCGCAGATGGAAGGCTGCGGATATTTCCAGCTGCTGTTTCGAATCGTCCTGCCATCCTCGCAAGCTGTAATTGCTACATTAGGGATTTTCTATGCGGTTGGGATATGGAATCAATTTATGATTCCGTTATTGTTTATCGAGGACCAATCCTTGTATCCGCTGCAGTTGAAACTAAGAGAATACATCGTGAATGTCGATATGGAGGCAGGCGGATTTGGAGAGATTCTGCCATACAGCAATGAGACGCTGCGATCTGCAACGATTATTTTTGCAACCATTCCTATTTTGCTCGTGTACCCGTTCCTACAGAAGTATTTCGTGAAAGGCGCCATGTTAGGTTCTGTCAAGTAATTCGAACCGGGTTGTTCAGTTGATTATTAACTGTTTACCATAATCGAGATTTAGGGGAGGAGTTTACGTTTTATGCAAAATGAAAAGAGAAACAAAATCAACCGTATGGCGATGTTCATGATGGTACTGGTTCTATTTATTGCAGGGTGCTCTAACGGGCCGAATGGCAATGAAACAAACAACACGGCCACACCGGCAGGCACGGCAAACTCTTCGCAAGGGGAGACGCAGAAAGAAACCCCGTACATCGAAGTATGGGGGAACCATGGGAATTTCAAAAATGCGATCGAAAAGGATTCTCCTTATTCGAAGTGGATGGTGGAGAAGACTGGAGTAGGCTATACTTCGCCTTTGGTTCCTTGGGAAGGTGGCGCTTCATACATTCAACGTTTGAATACGCGGATTGCAAGCAATGATCTTCCTGATGTGTTCCTGCCTTGGGGCGGAATTGAAGGTACGTTGATTAATCAAGGCGCTTTGGCGGATCTGACTGAATACTTGCCTGAGTACGCACCTAACATCTGGAGTCAAATTCCAGAGGATATCTGGAACGTTGTGCGCACCTCAGATCCGACGGGTGAAGGGAAAATCTATTATATCCCAAGAGTAGAGCTTTATGAGGGATACGGAGCCTTCATTCGCCAGGACTGGCTGGATCGCGTTGACATGAAAGTGCCTCAAACCAAGGAAGAACTTGAGACTGTATTCCAGGCGTTCCTTGACCAGGATGCCAATGGCAACGGAGATCCCAACGATGAAATTCCAATCTCGGGGAGAGAGTTCGGACGGTGGATGGACGTTCTGTTCGGCATGTACGGAGTAGCCATGTGGGAAGGGTTTCCAATGTGGGACCTTTATGAAGGAGAAATTACTTATTCAGGAGTCAGTTCGAATATGAGGGCGGCCATTGTCAATTTGAGAGAGATGTACGAGAAGGGTTTCCTGGACAATGAAACCTTCTTGAACAAGGCAGCGGACTGGACGGGCAAGATTAATGCCGACCGGGTAGGTTCCTGGTTCCATATTAATAAGAACACCCACGCGAATATAGAAAGTATTTACCAGGTTAATCCGGACGTTCAGTTAACGGCGTTGCCGGTTCCGAAAGTGGAGGGCTACGAAGGCTTTACGACACAAACGCGTATTAACCGCCCGGAATTTGTTATTGCGAATAAAGGGGAAGAAACCATTATTAATGCATTGAAAATATTGGATTGGTTCCACGATCCTGCGAATAGGGAAGATGTCATATTCGGGATTGAAGGAATTGATCATAAGGTGGAAAACGGGCAAAAAATCATTCTTCCACAAGACTTCGAGAAAAATTCGGCAAAGGTTATAAATAATTTCATCTTTCGTCTGGAAGACCTGCTCTATCAGCTTGAGCTTGAGCGGGGGGCTGTCGATGAACAGCGCGCGAGCCTGTTCCAGCAGAGAGAGCAAATTCTGATCGACAACCAGCCATATGCCAAGATAATAGCGGGTGAAGGCGTGCCGTCCAGTGTATACGAAGGATACGCCGATATTCAGAACCATACGTTATATCAGGAAGTCATGACCAAAATTATTATTGGCGATGAACCTATCGAAAGATTCGACAAGTTTGTGGAAGAATGGCATCAAAGCGGCGGACAAGTCGTGACAGATCGTGTACGTCAATGGTACGCAAAAGTTAAATAAGGTTGGAAAAGGGGAACTCCGCAACAATGGAACCTTTCAAACACGCGGTATGGATCTGGAATGAAGGCGGCCCGGATGAGGTCAATCAGTATGTTGAATTTCGTCATGAGTTTGTGCTTGACCAAGCAATGACAGATGCCGGATTCTACATTTCCGTCGATTCAGATTACGTCCTTTGGATCAATGGGACGTTCGCAGATGCCGGGCAATACGACGATTATCCGGACCATAAGGCCTATGATTGTTTGGCGATCGGCCATTTGCTGCGGCGTGGGAATAACGTCATCTCGATACTCGCCCACTATCAGGGAGAAGACAGCTTTCAATATATAAAGGGAAATCCAGGGTTAATCTACGCGCTGGAAACAGAGGGTGCGACGGTTGTCAGCGGGAAGGACACGTATTATCGAGTGTCTCCGACGTATGTGAGCGGGCCGGTTCCCAAGATTACGAATCAGTTGGGATTTACGTTTGAATATGATGCGGCCAATCACTCCTTATGGCGGGACGTTGAATATGAGCGGGAAGCGGATTGGAAGCGATATGATCCAGAGCATCGGACGACCGAGATGAGTCCCGCGTTATACCCCAGACCCATCCGCAAGCTTGAGCTGAACAATCGATGCACCGCGCATATCGTGTCCCAAGGCTTGTATGTGCGTCAAGAGGTTCAAGGCGCAACGGTTGCTGAGCTGATGCAGCAAGATTATTTGTCCTATCGATTGCCGGAGGTCATTGTTGGACAGAAGGAGCCGTCTCCGCTGCCGCGGCCCGAAGGTTGCGCCATAAGCCCTGAATTATTCCGTGCGGATGGCGGACTGTACCTGCTGCTGGATCTGGGGAGGGAAGAGTGCGGTTATCTGGAGCTGGAGTTGGAGGCGGAGGTTGGGACAACGATTGATATCGCATATGGCGAACATCTGGACGATCTTCGGGTCCGATCCCATGCGCGCGGCAAAAACTTTGCTGTCCGATATCGGTGTGGGGATGGCCGGCAAATGTTCACCTACTATTTTAAGAGAATGGCTGGCCGGTATTTGCAGCTTCATATCAGCGGCGTGAAGGAGAAGTTGGTGCTCTATTACGCCGGATTGAGGCCGGCTGAATATCCGGTTGAAGCGAAAGGGAAATTCGATTGTCCGGACAGCCTGCACCGGCAGATCGAGAAGATTGCCGTCCGGACTCTCCATCTATGCATGCACGAGCATTACGAGGATACGCCTTGGCGCGAGCAAGCGTTGTATGCGATGGACTCCCGGAATCAAGCTTTATGCGGGTATTACAGCTTCGGCGAATACGAGTTCCCGGCTGCTTCCTTCCGGCTATTGGCAGAAGGGTTGAAGGAGGATGGTTTCCTGACGTTAACGGCCCCCTCGGTCGTGCCGATTGCCATTCCGTCGTTCAGCTTTCTCTGGGTCGTTGCATTGGAGGAGCATCTGTTATACAGCGGAAATACGGATCAGGCAAAGCAAATGCTGGGCTATGTTCATCAAATGCTGAAGCTGCATATCTATCGCATGCGGGAGCAATTGCTTGTTACGCCGGAGGATCCTGCGTACTGGAACTTCTATGATTGGGCCCCGGGCATGCACAATTGGAAGCAGTCCGCTGTCGACAGCAAAGGGAATATTCGGTGCGACGCACCTCTTAATTTATTTTTTGCAATGGCGTTGGATGCGGCAGGGATCATGGAGAGGCACTGTGGAAGCGCAGAGCGGTCGCAGTATTATCTGCATATCGCCAAGCAGGTGAAGAAAGCGTTCCACGAACGGTTCTGGGATGCCGAGAGGCTTGCATATCGTACCTATCTGGGCGGAGACAGCGAGGATCATTATGCGGAATTGACGCAAGCCTTGGCATTATGCGCCGGGGCTTGCCCCGAAGGGACGGCAGAGCGGTTGAGGGCAAAGCTGGCGGCTCCCGACAACGGGTTCATACCGGTTACGCTCAGCTATTCTTACTTTAAGTACAAGGCTTTGCTGGATGAGCCGGACCAATACGGGACTGTTGTGTTTGGCAGCATTGCCGAGGATTGGGGCGGCATGCTGTATCGAGGCGCAACTAGTTTCTGGGAAACGAAAGGCGGCGCAGCCGATTTCGGATTGGCGGGCAGCTTGTGTCATGGTTGGTCGGCCATCCCGATTTACTTCTATTATGCGTATATACTGGGGATTCGACCGTTGGAACCGGGTTTTAAGCGGTTTAGAGTAGAGCCAATTCAGGGGATATTCCATCAAGCCTCCGGCACCATACCAACACCCTATGGGGACATCCATGTGAAGTGGTCGCAGTCATCCGAAGGTTTAATGTGCAATGTGATTCACCCGCAAGAAACATACTATTCTTAAGTGGGAGTGATTCATTGTGACTGGCACTACGGTGAAGAGAAAAACGATTGCCGGCAGCTTCCGGGATATCGCGATCCTTACGGGATTGTTGGTAGTGCTCGTTATAGGGAATCTGATCGGAGCATCTCGCGCACAGGCGCAAAATATCGGAGACAATGTAATGAGCAATGGGGGGTTCGAGCAGCTTGGCTTGGGTAATCCCCTTAATTGGGATGCGATGGCCGGCTGGGGAAATCCGGAGATTGCATTGTCCACCAGCGAGGTCTATGCCGGATTGAACAGCGTGGCCATTCAAACACAGCAGAATACGAAACCTTGGATTGTTCAAACGATCCCCTACGAAGCCGGTGCGACGTATGAAATTTCGGCTTGGCTGAAAGGGGTCTCGGTGCAAGGGGCAGGGGTAGGCTTCAAGCTGGAATATTACAAGGGTAATGAGATTATTAGCGAAAATCATCTGCTCGAATACGATACGATCCACTCGATACTGAGCGATTCCGTTACCGGCGATTGGCAGCGGATCAGCATTCAGGACGTGGCGCCGCTGGAAGCGGGGCTCGTCAAAGTCTATTTGCGGCTATACGGCACCGGCACCGTCTACTTTGACAACGCGGCCTTCGAACTGCTGAAGCACAGACCGATGATCGAGCTGACGACCGATCAATATTTCTACTATTCCCAAGTGACAGAAGGTCAGGTCAGGGCATCGTTCTTCTCGGCAGAAGAGCCTTTGGAGGACCTGCATGCGGAAGCCCGCATCTATCGGCAATCGACTGGCGTCACTATCGCTACGTATTCCCAGGCGAGCGCCGGGCAGCCGTTGAATTTCGGCTTCAATCCTTCGCAGATGGCCAAGGACGAGCCCTACCGGGTAGAAGTCAAGCTGCTGGACAGCTTGAATACGGTGCTTGAAACGGTTGAATCGACCATCTACCGTCATGATCCGCCAGAGATGCTGCGCGAGGATGGAACGCTTCTCGTGGATGAAGAGCCGTTCTTTCCGATTGCCGCCTATCATGTGTTTCAGACGGATTATCCCTATGTGGCCGAGGTAGGGGTAAACACCGTTCAGGGCAGAGTGACGAATAATGCCGATGTGCTGGAAGATGTGCTCGATGACGCCGATCTTAACGGCTTGAAGGTCATGGTCCCGTTATATTACAACATGCAGGTCGGTGAAAACGAGGCCATGACCACCGAGTTTGTAACGAGATTCAAAGACCATCCGGCCGTTCTGGCATGGATGATTATGGATGAGCCCATTTATAATGGAAAAACCTCGGAAGAGCTTATTAATGCCTATCTAATGATAAGATCGATTGACAAAAAACATCCCGTATATATGGTCGAGGCCCCTTATGCGACCTATGATATTACTGCGAAATCAACGGATATATTCGCAACGGATTACTATCCGCTTCCGGATCAACCTATCTCGCTGGTAGGAGAGCATACCGCGTTAGCCAAGCAGATGGCCGGGGAGAATAAACCGGTGTGGACGGTACTGCAAGCGATGTATAATCCGCCGACACGGCCTTATTTACCAACCATTGAGGAAGTTAGAAACATGGCCTATCAGTCCTTTATCAACGGGTCGCAAGGAATCGCTTATTATTCCATTAATGAGGCAGGATGGCAGTTGCGATACTCGCCATTGTGGCTTGGCCTAATGGATTTCAAGGAAGAGCTGGATGTCATAGGCCGTCTTGTCGTCGATGCGGACTGGATTAGTGAGGGGCAGAGCGGGGAAGTTCAGTGGTCGATGTGGGAAGATGGCGACGAACGATATGTGATGGCTGTCAATGTCAGCGATGAAACGCAGCAAGCAACCGTTCCGCTTGGCGTGACCGGCTATCATGCGGAGCTGTTGTTCGGAGATTCCCGCCCGTCGATCGATGAATTTGACGACGAATTAATCTTGACGATGGAGCCGGAGCAGGCACTTCTCTATCGGATCGTTCCTTTCCAGACATCCGTCGATCAAGCGATCGTTGCGGGGAATGCAGCATCCGCGTTATCTTCGCATTCCCATTGGATTGCCAAGATGAGTGCATTGGATTCCCGATTGACCTCGATTGAACATGAACTGGAAGAAGTGAGTCCAAGCTTGACGGATGCAGCGAAGGACACGCTCAAGGCTTTGCGAATTCTGGGTGATCTGAATGATTGGGTTCATGCATCTGCAGTGAATCCGGAGAAACAGGAAATGCTGGATGCGCTTGACCAAATGAAGAAGCTGCTGGGACCTATAGCCGGCACTTATGCACTCGCCGATCTTGAACTGGGCGAGAATCATATATTCGGTCAAGGTGAGTTGAATGAACTGCAGGTAAGCTTGACGAATCAAGCACCAAGCTCCGCGGAAAATATAAATGTCAACTTGCTGCTGCCGGAAGCTTTTAATGTGGCTCCGATAAGCCAGTCGCTGCAGCAGATCGGCAGCGGATTGTCCGATTCTATGGCATTCAGCTTTCAGATCGCCTCATCGATCGAACGCGGCCGTTACCCGATTCGGTTGGAGATCGAGTTTGAATATAAGGGAGCCCCAGTCACTATAATGAAGTCGATTGCCTATTCGTATACGGACTTGCTGCGAGCAGCGGCGGAACCGGCGGTCATATCCACCAATAAGGGCGGCGCTTATTCGTTTGCATTGGATATGACGAGCAACGCTTCAAGGAATTTACCAATCACGTTGAATAACGGTCCACTACCTTCGGGAATAACGATGCAACTGCCGCAACCTTTTACCTTGCCTGCACAAGAGCAAGCGACAGTCACCGGTTCGGTGTACTTGCCAATGGAGATAACCGAAGGGGTATACGAAACATCCATAGGGATCCAGACAGGTGGGTATACCGTTCAAGCGGTGCCGCTTACGATCGTTGTCGATTACAATTTGCTGCATAATCCGGGCTTTGAGCAAGCGACTGAAGTAGGCTCGTCGCCGGAAGGGTGGATTATGCGTCAGGGAAGCTGGGTCCAGGATGCGGTACACAGCGGACAGTATGCCGTTGCTTTGAATCCCGACCCTAACAGTAATTACAATGTCATTAATTCTTCGGGGTTGATGCCTGTAACGCCGGGAGCCCGGTATAAGCTGAGCGGCTGGGTGAAGAACGATTCTACAACTGGAGAGGTCAGAATCGGCCTCAGGCAGATTAGAGAAAACCAAACGTCTACAATCGGCTATACGTGGAAAACTGTCGATGACGATTCCGACTGGACGTACTATGAGCTGGAGCTTAGAGCTGCTTCCCAGGCAAGTTATGTGCAGGTTTACCTGGAATCGGGCAACGCTGCGAACGGGACCGCATGGTTTGATGATTTCTATGTAGAGGAATTTATAGACCGGGTTCAAGTGGAAGCTGTTCCCGCGTCGATTACAACAAACAAGGGCGGCAACTATTCGTTTGCAATCAGCGTGACGAATACCGATTCGGAGGATAAGCAGATTGCGTTAAGTCCGGGGCTGCTGCCTGCGGGGATGACGCTGCAGTTGCCTGGCGTATTCACTTTGGCCGGCAATGGACAGATGACCGTTACCGGGTCAGTATACCTGCCGGCCGAAGTGCCGGAGGGCCAATACTTGGCGACGATCCTTGTATCGGATGGAAACACCGTACAGACTGTGCCGCTGCAGATTAATGTTAATTATAATATGCTGTACAACCCGGGTTTTGAACAAGGCACAGGTGCAGGCACGACTCCTGATGGCTGGCTTATGCGTCAGGGAAGCTGGGTCCAGAATACCGTGCATAGTGGACAATATGCGATTGCATTGCTGCCGGACAGTCAAAACGTGTATAACGTCGTTAATTCATTAGGTTTTATTCCCGTTCAGGCAGGAGCGAAATACGTACTTAGCGGCTGGGTGAAAAACGATTCCACAACGGGGGAGGTCAAGTTTGGGTTCAGACAGATCAGGGAGAACCAGACATCCACTCTGACCTACAACTGGCAAGAGGTAAGCTCCGATACCGATTGGACGTACTATGAGCTGGAGATCACGCCTGGAGCGAACGCTCATTATTTGCAGGTGTATTTCCAAGCGAATCAGCTCACGGACGGTACGGCATGGTTTGACGACTGGTATGTGGAAGAAATCATACTTCCTTGAGAGGAGGAGCCGTCATAAGCGGCAAGGATCATGAAACCAAACAAAATTGGAATAGGCATATTAGGCACGGGAAAGCGCGGCGTGTACTTCGGAGGTAAATATTTCGGCAATCATCCCGATTGCGAGCTGGTGGGACTTTGCGATATAAGAATGGAAAATCTGCTGGAGGCGAGGGAACTGCTAGGGGACATACCGATGACGACCTCGCTTGAGGAATTCCTGCAATTTCCCGGGCTGGACGCTGTCATTATTTGCAGTAACGATCATGCGCACACCGAGCATACCCTTGCTTCCATTGCGGCGGGCAAGCATGTTTACTTGGAGAAGCCAATGGCGCAAACGATTGAAGACTGTGATCGGATGATCGAAGCGGCTGCGGGGCTGGGGCGCGTATTCATGATTGGCCTTGAACTGCGCTACTGTTCGTTGATGGAGGACATGAAGCGCATCATCTCTTCCGGTGAGATTGGAGAGATCAAGATCGGCACCGTCACGGACAATGTATCGGTTGGCGGCGATTATTATTACCATGGTCCGCGGAGACGCAAGGAATATGTGAAAAGCCTGATTTTGGAGAAAGGGACGCACTCGCTGGACTTGGCCAATTGGCTGATCAATGCCTCGCCGGTAAGAGTGTATGGCTCCGGGGGGCTCGATGTGTTCGGGGGAACGGCGCCAAAGGAGAAACGCTGCCGGAACTGCGGGGAGGCGGCTGACTGCAATTACTATGTCGACAACCAGCTGGGACTGGAAATGGACTACGGGAATGTTCGAATGAAGGATGATTTATGCGTTTATTCGGAAGAATGCGATACGCATGATAATTCTCTTGTTCTGATCGACTATGATAATGGCGCGCGAATTTCCTATCTGGAATGTCATTTCACCCCCGAGTATACGCGTGAATTTATGTTTATCGGAACCAAAGGGAAGATCACGGGCTTCTATAATAATGAGCAGGATTTCAAAATTACGGTTACGAAGCGGCATAATGGCGGCGAACACATTTATTATCCGGAGCGCAGGGCCGGATCGCATGGCGGGGGAGATACGAAAATCGTCAACTCCTTCGTAGAATTGATCCATCAAGGGTTGCCAGCTATGCCGGGCATTCAAGGAGCGCGGGACAGCGCCGCCATTGCGATTGCAGCTGCGGAATCGGAAGAGACGGGGCTTCCCGTCTTGATCCCCTCCAATAAATGGCTAAGCGAACAAACAGTCAGGTAGAAGGAACGCATATCGCGAATATGGAGGTAAACGGTAGTATGAAACCAAAAGTAGCAGAGACAGCCGGAAAGCTTGGAGTTGCTGCGGCTGAGCAGGCTGCGGCGATCATTAACGATTGTATTGCACGGCGCGGATTGGCGAGAATCGTGTTGTCGACCGGCGCATCGCAATTTACGTTCTTAGAAGCGCTTGCCTTGTGCAAAGTCGATTGGAGCAAAGTCGAGATGTTTCACCTCGATGAGTACGTGGGACTGCCGGTGACGCATCCGGCCAGCTTCCGTAAATATTTGCAGGAGCGATTTCTGTCCTATGCTGCCCGCGCCAAAGCCTATCTCGTTAATGGGGAGGCGGAGGATATTGACGCGCATATCGCGGAGCTGACTCGGGAGATTCGCCGTGCGCCGATCGACTTGTCGTTGATCGGAATAGGGGAGAATGCTCATATCGCTTTCAATGATCCGCCTGCCGATTTTGACACGACGGCTGCGTATAAAGTCGTTGAATTGGATGAAGCGTGCAAGAGCCAGCAGGTGCGCGAGGGCTGGTTTGCTTCCATTGACGAGGTCCCAAAGCAGGCTATTACGATGACGGTACGGCAAATTCTCGACAGTGAAACGATTATTTCCTGCGTACCTTATCAAGTAAAAGCGAACGCGATCATGCTGGCCCTGAGAGAGGAGATAACCGAGCAGGTACCGGCATCCATTTTGAAGATCCATAAGGATTGGCGTCTATTTCTGGATCAGGAATCGGCCTCGGAGCTGAGTGCATGAAAAAGTTTGCAATCGTCGGCGCAGGCGGCAGAGCGATGCAAATGTTCGCTGTCCCGCTGACCGCCGAGCTAAAGACGGATGTGGAGCTTGTCGGCGTGTATGATGTTAATCCGGTCCGTGCCCAATTGTTAAGCTCCGCCGCCAACGGCATAACCGTGTTTGACGATTTCGACCAAATGCTTCGGGAGGCCAATCCGGATGCGGTTATTGTGACGACTCCGGACAGCTTGCATGATTATTACATTATCCGCGCTCTCGAAGCGGGGTGCGATGTCATTTCCGAGAAACCGATGACCACGACGGCGGATAAATGCAGGGCGATATTGGAGGCGGAACGAAGGTCGGGCAAGAAGGTAACGGTGACCTTCAATTGCCGCTTTATGCCTTATGTGGTTAGAGTAAAAGAACTGCTGAAAGAAGGGGCGATAGGCCAAATTCACAGCGTTGTCCTCGAGTGGTCGCTGGACAAAAGCCATGGAGCGGACTACTTTCGGCGTTGGCATCGGCAAATGGACAACAGCGGCGGATTATTGATTCACAAATCGACGCATCATTTCGATATGATCAACTGGTGGCTGGAGGACGAGCCGGAGAGCGTGTTCGCAAATGCCGATCTGCTGTTCTATGGAACGAAGAGAGCCGAGCGAGGCGAGAGATGCTGGACATGCAGCCATCAATCGACTTGCGAATTTCATTATGATATTTCGGAAAGCGACTTTACAAGATCGATGTATCAGCAAGCAGAGCAGGCGGACGGGTATTACCGGGACCAGTGCGTATTCGGGGACGATATTGACATCTACGATACGATGTCGGTCAACGTCAAATATTCAAAAGGGACATTATTGACTTATTCGCTGCAAGCGTATAGTCCTTACGAGGGCTGGAAGGCGACATTCGTCGGTACGAAAGGCCGGCTCGAAGCAGAGGATTACCAAAGCGGCTTCGAAAAGGGAGAGAGGAACGAAATTCGCCTTTATAACAGCGCGGGGGAACGGATGACCTTGCACAGTCGGAAAGCATCGGGCGTCCATGGCGGCGGAGACCCTATTTTGCGCAAAATGATATTCACCGACGATGTGGCGGATCCGCTTGGGCAGCGGGCAGGTTCCAGAGCAGGCGCGATGTCGTTGATTATAGGCGCGGCTGCCAACCTGTCTATTGAAGAGAAACGGTTGGTTGCGATCAGAGAACTGCTCGCCTAATTTGAGGTTAAAAATCGGACAAATAGCCCTTAAACCATGAACAAGCGACCGTAGCTGGTCGCTTGTTTGTTTGTAGAACCATTTATCTTTGTTTTATCGTAGTTGATCAAGGAGGTTATATCAGAAAATATACTTCGGTCTCTTAGCGTCTTCAAGGCGTTTCTTGCGTTGTCTATCCCCCAAACACGGAGCGTATTGCCTCAAGGTAACCTAGGCCGTGTACGGTGTCTGGCTCGATGTAACTACCCTCGGTCCATTCGTTCCAAGAGTTGATCGTAACGATTGGCGGGAGCGTTCCGCTGCGGTCTAGGAACTCCTTTACTGCGGCGAGCGATTTGCGAAATTGCTCGGGTGTATTGTCGACCAAAATTGGTGTAAATGGGTAGCCAAGATTGGCGTGGATATCCGATTGAACGGTACGCGGACTGCTATCCCAGCCCATCGAAACGTTAGGGAAATAAGGTAGTCCGTATTTGCCGAAATCCTGGCGATAACTCTCCCAACCGGCCTCTGCTAGTTTGGCATAAGCCGGATAATCTACCGTAAGCCTCCATTTACTCGCCAGTAAGAGGGGTGGCAGAAGTAACGTTCGATCATATAGTCGCTGGCTGCTTCGAACGCTGGCAGCGACACCTGGCCGCTGTGCAGCAGGGTATGGTCCATTCCCCGTTTGTATGGAAAGATGTTAATCCAATCGTGGTTAGCCCACATGAGGGAGAATTTGAGCGGATCGTTGTTGCTCGCTTTAAGGAATCCTTCCTCCAGTGCTCGATTTAGAAATGGACCGTCCTCGTACCAATACCAATCGTAAATAAAGGTGTCGATTCCATATTCCGCTGTATGGGCGATCTGCCTCTCTGCAGTCTCGGGCTTGGACTCATCCAGATATCCCCATAGCGGAACTTTGGGTTGCTCATGACCGGGGAAGCGAGGTGTCGCTCGGCGGACAAGTTCCCATTCCGTCCATCCTTCGCCATGAACGGCCTCGTTGCGCGTCTCTTCCTTAAACAGCTCGCGAAAGCGGCTCGGGGACAAATGAACGGAGGATGCGATGTCATGAAGTTGTATCGGCGACCGATAATGGGTCTCCATCCACCGGATGGCTTGTCCGACCCGTTCGCTGCGGGGAGGGCATAGACTTTTGCCACCCGTCGTAGTCAGTTCACGGACGATCAGCGCGAGCAAGTTAAGCAATTCGCCTCTAAGCAGAAGTTCTGCTCCGAATTCTCTTTCTGCAAAAGCAGCATACATCGAGCGCAGCAACGATTCGCAACCTTGACGATCGGAGATTGAAAAGACGTACGGCAGCTCGATATCGGATAGACGGACGATTGGGCGATCCGTTAGCTCGGGCTCAACGGGTATAAAAGCTTCTGATCGAAATGGACTGCGTAGTAGTGAAACATACTGTCCTTAGGAACGATGCATGAATGCCTGACCATGGGAGAGAGGAATATCATATCTCCCGGTCCAGCTTTATGAAGCTTTTGGTCGATCGTGTACTCACAGCTGCCTGCTACGACAAACTTCATCTCGTAATCGTAGATGATGCGTGGAGGAAGGCGGTAACTGTCGTTGCTTTGGATGTGCTGCACCAAGCGAACATAGGGCGCCAGTTCTAGCAGGTTGATCGTTCGCACCGAAGTCTCATTTCGCTTCATATGAATCCACCTCGCCCCCATTGTTGGCTAAATAGTATCATAGGGGCAGAGATTCCGTCCATTCTCGACGGTCATGTTTTCTTTGGAGAGAAAACTATAGAATAGGTAAAACAAAATACAAACATGTGAATGATAGAGCAGTTCCCTTACTCTATATATGAAACCGCTTACCTGGGAGGGTGAAAGATCAATGAAAAGACGAGTATCGTTAGTAATCGCATTTCTTGTTATGTTTGCTTCACTTGGCATAGGTCAGTTATCATTTTCGGTTCAGAACGTTCATGCCGCGTATACCACGGAAATATGGAAAGCGGTAGACATCACAATGCATAGTTCAAAGAGCTACTCGAATCCTTTTATGGATGTAGAAATCAGTGCCACATTTACTGGGCCCGGAGGTATAGCCTTGACAATACCGGGGTTTTGGGATGGCGGGAATACATGGAAGTTTCGGTTTGCTCCCACCGCTACAGGCACGTGGTCGTATACAACGATTGCCTCCGATCCGACGGATACGGGGTTGCATGGACAAACCGGAACCGTAATGAGTCAACCTTATTCGGGATCCTTGAGTATTTATAAACATGGATTCGTAAAAGCGGATCCTTCGAACCGATACTTAACCTACAACGATGGAACGCCTTTCTATTGGTTGGCGGATACTCATTGGATGGGACTTTCTTATCGGGAAAGATGGGGATCCTCTAACGATTCGAGATGGTCGTCACAGTATAAAGGTATGGTGGATAAGCGTGTCAAACAAGGATTTTCGGTTTATCAGATGAACTTTTTCGCTTTCGAGCAAGGTGATGTGGATGCAACCGGAACCTACAATGAGGGCGGTCATGTTTGGAACTACAATCGGTATGATGCTGATGCTTCGAGTTTTATTACCTCTAGCACCACTTACGATAGTTATGTGGCCCACCCAACCAAAGCTCTGGACAATCGAGAAGGGACGATGTGGAAGGCTGCTTCGAATGTTTATCCTCAATGGTTTTCTATGGATCTAAAAGCAAATACGACACTTAGTAAAGTCGAAACCTTATTTGGAGAGAATGACACTTGGAGATACAAAATTGAAGGTTCGACCGATAATGTATCTTATACAACTTTGGTAGACCGCACATCGGGAGTTTCGGGCGATACCTTCTCCGATCCTGTATCGGCCACGGTTAGGTACGTCAGGATTACGATAACGGGAGCAACAGGAGGCAGCACTCCCTCCATTCGGGAGTTCAAGGTATTTAATGCTGCGAATTCTCTAATGAATTGGAGTGGATTCGCGTCTGACCTAAATCCCGGGTTCTGGCAAAACAGCGATCTTCGAATTCAATATGCTGTCGAAAAAGGGCTCGTCGTTGCATTGGGCATTGACTGGGGAAGGTTGTTGGAGAGCGGTAACGAAGCGGATTACAAAAGGATGGCCAGGTATATAGTAGCCAGGTACGGCGCTTATCCAACGGTGTGGACAGGCGGCGGGGAATATGGTCAGGGTAGTGCGGCCAGCTGGAAAAATGTGCTCGATTATACCTACGCTATAGATGCATACAAACGGGCCAATACTCTTCACAATGATTACACGAATACGATAGCGTTTCGAAATGACGATGCTTATCATTTCGATTTTCTGCAGGGAGGCCATGGCGCATTACTGGACAAAAGCTACTGGTTGAATCATTACAATGAAACTCCGACCAAGGTTGTAATCGAAGGCGAAGCCAATTACGAGAATATCAACGGCATACCTTCTTATTACACGAGGGAAACAGCATGGAATGCGAATATGGCTGGCAGTGCCGGGTTCTCATATGGTGCTGAAGGCTTATGGCAAGCCACTTGGGATAGTCATGACACTTGGCAAGTTTGGGGAGGAACTCCGACTCCTTGGTACAATGCCATAGATAAGCCTGCCGGAGAACAAATGCGCTATATGAAAGACTTCTTTGAAGCCGCGAATTGGTGGACGCTGGAGCCAAATCATTCTGTTATCTCTTGGAGCGGAGCTCCTTCGGGAACGCAAAGCCCGGCAGTGAAAACAAACTCGGATCGATCATCGATTGTTGCTTATTATCCGTCAACGACAACGACATATAGCGGAATTTTGAATGGATTGAATGTTTCGGATACCTATATGGCAAGATGGTTAAATCCACGTACCGGAAAATATACGACGATAACCCCTAATTTTTCGCCGAATACATCGGGGCAGTGGAGTATTCCCTCCCAGCCTTCCACGGAGGATTGGACATTATGGGTTACCAAAATAACCAATAGGGCGAGTCCGCCAATTATGAGCACCGGGGGAGGAACGTATGACTCCATGTTGGGCGTGGCGATGACGACGACGACTAGTGGCGCAACCATTCATTACACTACCGATGGGACGACTCCGACGACGGCAAGTCCTGTTTACACAGCTCCTTTGCTAATTACGTCTCCTTCACCCGAAACGATCGTTATAAAAGCTATAGCGGTTAAATCAGGAATGACAACTAGTCCTCAATCGATTGAATATTATAAGCTGTTGACGCAAAATGTTGCTTTTAACCGGACTTACAGCAGTTCCTCCCAATACGATGCGAGTCAAACTGCCGCAAAGGCGTTCGATGGTACTGCTTCCAACTGGCAGGCGGCATCGGGTAAATATGCAAATGAATGGCTGCAAGTCGACTTTGGCGGCAATGTAACATTTAACTCCGCCGTAATTAGCGAATATGGAAATCGTACAACGGGATTCCGCGTCGAATACTGGAACGGTTCTGGATGGTCTACGGCTTATACGGGAACAAACATTGGCGATTATGGTACTCCTTTGACTGTAACTTTTCCTAGCGTAACCGCAAGTAAAGCACGACTGTTTTTTATTGGCGGTACTGGTTTTCAACCCATCATTTACGAGTTTGAGCTCTTAAATCGCAATCATGCATTAAATAAACCATTGTCCAATTACGCCGGTTCTTCGCGGTACGACGATAATCAATCCGCCGATAAGGCGTTCGACGGTTCGTCTTTAACAAACTGGCAGGCTGCCAACAATCTTTTTTCGGGGCAATGGCTTTCGGTTGACTTCGGTCAATCGGTTACTTTCAGCAAAGCCGTAATAACCGAGTACGGAAACCGCACGACAGGCTACAGGGTTGAATATTGGAACGGTTCTGCATGGGCAACGGCATATACGGGAACGACGATTGGTGACGTAAACACGCCAAGGACCGTAACTTTCCCCGCAGTAACCGGAAGCCAAGCGAGAATCTACTTTACCTCCGGAACCATGCAACCTATTGTATACGAAATTGCAATCTACTGAGAGTAGCGCTTGAACGAAGAATTGAGGATCAAGCTCCTTCCGGATGTAACGGAAAGGAGCTCTTGCCGTTATCAAATACAATCCGAACAAGTTCAACGCATCATTGACTGACGGCAGTCCCTTCCGTGAGAATAGAGATTGGTTAT
This sequence comes from Paenibacillus sp. PAMC21692, assembly GCF_014303795.1. Taxonomy (NCBI): domain Bacteria; kingdom Bacillati; phylum Bacillota; class Bacilli; order Caryophanales; family Paenibacillaceae; genus Paenibacillus; species Paenibacillus sp. PAMC21692. The sequence continues at coordinate 8,504,941 of NZ_CP060293.1, read as the reverse complement.
GGACACGAATTCGATGCCAATCAATGACAAGGAGAGGTTCGCAGGTGAAAATCGTTCGTTTCATTCGATCGAAATTACATTACAAAATGATTTTGATCTATTCTCTATTAACGCTAGTTCCTTTGATCATTGTGAGTGCAACCTTCTATGTAACGTCGAAAGAAATTCTTGAACATAATGTTGATCAATCTTTTAAGCAAACCATGTCCGAAACTTCGGATAAAATCGATGGAGTTTTCAAAGCGTTTGCTAACGAAGCTTCAGACATCGGCGACAATTTGTTCGTGTACACGCTGCTGCGCAACGCTTGGAACCCTGATCAATATCCACTATCGCCATCCGAACGTACGGCTTTGACAGAAAGAGTGGAAGCAATGCTGTGGATTGAGTTAGGCAATATGGGCAAAAACATTGGCGATTTCGCCGATTCCATTCACATTTTTGACGTTCAAGGCAAACAATATTTTGCGGGTGCCGAATCTGAAATCCAGTATTACGATGCGATTGTCATTATGCCGTTCGAAAAACAAGGCATTCCGGAGTGGGCATTTTTTATCGATAATCGTAGGCTTATCTGCAATTTGCAGCTCGTTGATTCAGCAACAGGTACCGTACTAGGTAGTTTGGTTGTCTTGTTAGACCCAATCAAAGTTACTGCATTATACGACTCTTATGAAAGTGGCTCGTTTTTTATCACGAACGCCAGTAATATTGTGATGTCCACCGACAATCAAAATAGAATCGGCCAACTCATTCCCACGCAAGCTATGGGTGATACGATCACGACGGAACTAAAATCCAAATCGACGGGATTTAAGTATGTAAGCCGCATTCCTGTATCCGAAGCAAGTGCGGGCATCCGAAAATTGGCCGTCTTCTCGATCGTGGTAGCGCTTGCATCGTGGGTGGCTGTAATCGTCATTACCTATTATGTACTGAGAAGAATTACAAGTCCTTTGGCTACGTTAAGCAATCTCATGCGCAAAGCGCAGAAGGAAAACTACCAGCTCATAGAAAATTTCGGTTCCCATGATGAGATCGCACAGCTTTGCCATAGTTTTAACCGGATGATCATTGAAACAAAAGAGTTAATCCAGAAAGTATATAAAGCGGAGCTCGAGCAGAAGGAGGCCCAATTGGCGGCGATACGAACGTATTTCAACCCCCATTTTCTGCACAACACCTTGGAATACGTCAGCATTTTGGCCAAATCCAAGGACAAGATCGATCGGATCCCCTACGTCGTGAAAAGTCTGTCCAGCATCATTCGTTTTTCCATTTCGCCTGGGGAAGCCTTCGTTTCTTTGGACGTCGAAATGAAATTTGCGAAAATCTATATGCAGATTCATCAATATCGATTCGAAAACCGATTCGAATATCATATCGACCTGCCCGATCACTTGAAGCAGGTCGAAGTTCCGAAGTTAATTCTTCAACCTATTATTGAAAATGCGTTCATTCATGGCATCGACCATATTCGCGGGAAAGGCCGAATCGACATTAGAGCTTACGAAAGTCAATTCAACCTCGTCATTGAGATTGAGGACAACGGCGGTTCTGCACAACCTCGCGCTCGCGAATCCAAAGGGATGGGATCAGGCTTAAAGGGCATAGAATCCCGTATTAGGCTGCATTTTGGGAATCGTTATGGCATTGCGAAGCTGCAAGGCGAGCATGGAATGGTCGTAAAGCTTCTTATGCCCATCATAATGAAAGAACTAACGGATGTCTCAACTGAAAAGGAGATTGCATCGCCATGAAACTATTTATCGTCGATGACGAAAAGGCGGTTAGGGATTACATCGTCTCCTTGTCCGCCTGGAATCGTATCGGTTGTACGATTGTCGGACAAGCGGCCGATGGGTGGGAAGCGTACGAAACAATATGCAGGGCAAAAGATAATAGGCCGGATGTGCTAATCACGGACATTCGCATGCCCTCCATGGACGGCATTGAATTAACTCGTCGTATTCTCGATGTCTGTCCTGATATGAAAGTGATATTTCTGACGGCGCATGGCGAATACGAATATGCCAAGCAGGCCGTAAAGTTAGGCGTTGTCGATTTTATAACGAAACCGTTTCATGAAAACGAACTCGTAGATCGAGTTCAATGGATCAGAGATCATCGAATGGAACGTCGGAGACCGGATTGGGTCCAACAGGAGGCATGGATTCAGTCGCTTTTGACAATGCCGCAACGGGAGATGCCCGGATCGCTTGACTTGCCCAAAACGTTGAATCAACCAGCCATTTTCTTTTTTATTGAAATCGACAATTCAGGTTTATTGGACGATTTGGGGAAACCGTTTACCAGCCTTACTTTACGAGAATTTATCGCCGACGTTATGACATCGTTCCCTCATACTTACTGGTCGGCCCTAGCGCAGAGTGGTCTATATTTAGTTTTGTTCATGTCCCCCTCTGCCACGAAGGAACAATCCGTACACGAAGCGATGGAGGTGGCCCGGAAGATCCTGGGTGCTATTGGCGAGTCATGCGGCTTTAGTATTTCGATCGGCATTAGCGATTTGCTGCCATCTGTGACGGAGCTTCGCAGGGGACGTGAAGAAGCCAAGAAATGTTTGGAATACCGGATGTTGATAGGACGGAATTCGATCGTTGCTTACTCCGCTATGCTCTTAATGCAGGAGCAGAAACGAGAGCAGTCGGAGATGAATCGTTCCGAGCTGTCCGATCTCTTGCGCAGAGGAGAACAGGAGCCGCTCTCCGATTATTTAAGATCCAAGAGCAGAACGTTCATGATGGAAGGAATAAGCAAAACGCGTATCCAGGAAGCCTGCATGGAGATGGTGGAGACTGCGGGCCAAATCCTGCATTCGTTTGGTATCCAACCAAGTCCCGAGGAGACAATTGCTGTCCGCAAAGACGTACTGTCTTATACCATTCTGTCGGATTTAATGGCATTTATGGAGTCGTTTTTGAAAAATACGGCATCTCAAATTAGTACTGTCAGACAGAATACGCCCATCCATTATATCGATGCCACGATGAATTTTATCGAACGACGATATATGGAAGACATCACGCTGCAAATGTTGGCAGAAGAACTTTTCGTCAATTATTCGTATTTAAGCAGGTTAATTAAGAAAGAAACCGGACGGAATTTTAGCGATGTATTGTGGGAACACCGTATCAATATCGCTAAGGAGAAGTTGTCGACGACAAGCATGAAGCATTATGAAGTGGCATATGCCGTAGGGTTCAAGGATGCAGCCCATTTTAGCCAACTATTTAAAAAACTGACTGGGAAAACTCCCAGCGAGTATAAAGGGTAAGGAAAAATACAGAACAGTTCAAGACAAATGGACATATGTCGATTCTTGTTTCGAAACGATAAACTTATGGATATGGAGGCTAGTCGACGGGCTGTGCCAATCCTAATCACATCAAAATGGAGGTCAAATCTATGAAAAGAAAAAGAACGCTTCTCGTACTGGTAAGCCTATTACTAGTTTCGCTGGTTTCGGCATGCGGAGCAAATAACGAACCCCAAAATGCGATTGCAACGGGTTCAACTACTTCTGAGGGGAGTAAAGCTACGCCTGGATCCAGCGGCGGAAAAGACGAATCCTTTACGATTCGAATCGGGACTTGGTTTATCGATGACCGGCCTTTCATGCAAGAGTTCAAGACGAATGTTGAGAAGTCCTACAAAGAGAAATATCCGAATGCTACCATCCAATGGGACATTACACTCGGAGATGCGTACGCGGATAAGCTGAAGGCGGAGCTGGCCTCGGATACGGCGCCGGACTTGTTTTTCCACCAAGGTAAGACAGCGGTGTTCGGAGAAGTAGGATATTTGGCGGATTTATCCGGCGAGGCTTGGGGATCTGAGCTGAATCCGGGAACGAAGAGCGCTTATTCGTACAAGGACACGGTATACGCACTTCCTATGGGCATCGCCTCGAGCGGAATTTGGTACAACAAGAATATATTCGAAGATCTAGGGATCGAAGTGCCGAAGTCGTGGCTGGAAATGGAAAGCGCTTTCGAAAAAATTCAGTCTGCAGGGATTACACCTGTAGCTGCAGGTTTTAAAGACGCTTGGACGGCAAGCATGACATTTAATCTGTGGATGCAGCCTCATGGCTACGAGAGCAGTCCAACGTATGGCAAGGATCTTTACGAAGGCAAGAAACGACTGGACGGACCGGAAGTTCAAGCGGTCATGATGCATCTGCAAGAAATGGTCGAGAAGGGTTACTTGAACAAGAACGCGCTCAGCATTGATTGGCCGCAATCCGCGGATCTGTTCACTTCGGGCAAGGCGGCCATGATCGCTCAAGGTCCTTGGATGCCAGGCACCGCTCAGGAAAACTTCCAAACGAAAGGCCATACGGCATTCGAACTCGGATACCTCCCGTTCCGAACAGAAAAAGGGTATGCCAAGTTGTCGCTAGGTATTGACCAATCGCTCTCGGTGAACGCCAAAACAAAGCTCCTTCAGCAAGCAAAGGATTTGGTAGCCGTTATCGCGAGTCCGGAAGTCTATGGGCCGTTTAATGTGGGTAGCGGAACCGTTCCGGGAATCCAGGGCATGCAGCTCGAATACCCGAATGCCGCGTTAAACGATTTGTTGAAGGTTGTTGACGAGACGGAATCCGGTATCGGATACGAAGCTTACTTGCCTGCTTCAGCTATGACGTCGCTAACGGAGACTTTTACGAAGGTAGCCTCGGGCATCAAACTTGATGTAAAAGATTTGACGGAAGCCCAGAAAAAGTTGGAGAAGGACATAGGAACTGTCATTCTCCCGGCAGAGTAATCGAAGACCATATTCATTCGGCCGGCCCCTCCTCGAGCGGCCGGTCGAATACTAAACAGGTGATGTTATGATGAAGGCAAGCACCCGGGAGTGGTGGGCTGGTTTTTGGTTCATTCTTCCGGCAACGGTATTATTCTCGGCATTTGTATTTTACCCTTTTGTTTCAAGCATCTACTATTCGTTTACAGAATGGGACTCCATTCGTCCTGCTAAGTTTATTGGTTGGGACAATTATGCGTTTTTGCTTGAAGACTCCAAAATGCTTCAGGCGGCCAAAAACACGATCTTGATCACCATCTTCGGAATTGTTGTCCAAAATCCCTTGTCCTTACTGTTGGCGATCTTGTTGAATCGTTCTTTCCGTACGAAAATTTTGCTCAGAGTCGCGTTTTATTTACCGGTTGTCGTAAGTCTTGTGGTCACCTCTATCGTGTGGGGCCATATTTTGCAGTATGAAGGTTTGCTTAACGGATTTCTGGAACGTATGGGGCTGCATAGCTGGGTGCGCGATTGGCTGGGAGACACACGTTCCGTATTTCCGACCATTATTGCATTGACGCAGTGGCAAGGACTCGGGTACTGCGCGGTGATTTATTTAGCCGGACTGCAAACCATCCCCCAGGATTTGTACGAGGCTGCGAAAATGGACGGCGCCAAGGCGTTAAACCGATTTAGACATGTCACGCTTCCGATGCTTATGCCCGCGACAACGATCGTCGTTTTTATGACCATCGTCGGCGGCTTAAAAATGTTCGATATTCCATACATCATGACAGGCGGGGGCCCTGGTTCTGCTTCCTATACCCTGACGCTTGCTATTTATAATGCCGCATTCCGGGAAAATACGTACGGCTATGCCATTTCGGGCGGGATTGTCTTGATGATCTTTATCATGATCGTTACGCTGATCCAGTTGAAGATCATGCGACGGAAAGAGGTGGAGATGTAATGAATAAGCGCTCCGCCAAGCGGAAAAACCCTACGGGCATAACGTTGGAGATTATATTAATCATTGCTGCTTTCATGTTTTTGTATCCGATATTTTATCTCATTCTGACAAGTTTTAAATCTCCAGCTCAAATCAATCAACCTTTAGCAATGCCCGACTCTTTATATTGGGGCCATTATGAAAAAGCGATTGAAAAAGTAAACGTGTTGCTAGGTCTGTTTAATACCTCCGTCATTAGCGTTGGATCAATCGGGCTGTTGGTCATTATCTCTTCTATGGCAGGTTATGTTATAGCGCGTATTCCGCGTAGGTTCTTTCAGTTTCTCTTTTTTTTCTTTATCTCGGGCATGGTCATTCCGTTACAAACAGGCATGATCCCCATTTTTAAAATGGGAGTTGCCTTGCATCTGATTGATACGCGCACTTTCATGATCCTGTTATACGCGGCAGGAGCGCTACCAATGGCGATATTCATGTACTCGGGTTTTACGAAATCCATTCCAAGGGAAATCGAAGAATCGGCTGCCATTGACGGGTATGGAAAGTTTCGTGCGTTCTGGTTGATTATTTTTCCTCTTATGCTTCCGGCTACAGGGACTCTTATTATGTTAAATATATACGGGATCTGGAACGATCTTTTCGGTCCGCTTCTTTATTTAAAAGATCCCTCAAAGATGACTCTAATGTCTCAAATCGTGCAATTTAAGGCCAATCACCAATCCATCGATTATGGTCCGATTTTTGCGCTGTGCGTGATGGCGACTTTGCCGCTGGTCGTTTTATTCATCTTTACACAAAAATATATGATGAAAGGACTCGTCGCTGGTGCAATCAAAGGCTGATCGCGTTTTCACCGCTAAAACTCAGAGGTCAAAAATGCATGGTTTCGGTATTGGAGACCTTCGCGTCGAATACAAGGGAAATCCGATCGGGATTGGCGTACGCATCCCCCGGTTTAGTTGGAAGCTTTTCGGCATGGGGAGGGCAATTCGACAAAAAGGATATCATCTCCAAGTCTCTGAGAACGATCCGTATTTCGAAAATCCGATCTGGGATACCGGAGAGATAGGCTCGGACCAGTCGGTGCACATCGTATATGATGGACGCCCGCTAAGGTCTCGTCAAGTCTGCCATTGGAGAGTTCGTGTTTGGGACGCGAAAGGACGAGTAAGCGACTGGGAGTCATCTTTCTTTGAAACGGGTATTTTGGATTTTAGAGAATGGAAGGCTCAATGGATTACATTTGATCCAGGGAAACATAATCGCCCATGCGAAGCCTTACCCTTATTGCGGAAAGTTTTTAAAGTGCATTCTCCCTTGCGTTCCGCAAGAGTTTACGCGACGGCTCTTGGGTTGTATGAATTGGAGATTAACGGCAAACGTTTAAACGATCAATTGTTTACCCCTGGGTGGACAAGTTATCACAAACGGCTTCAGACCCAAACCTTTAACGTGACGGAGTATATCCGCAAAGGTGATAATTCGATTGGAATGACTCTCGCCGATGGCTGGTACAAAGGCAGGATAGGAGGACACCCCTGCGATTTTTATGGGGATCGTCGGGCCGCATTGCTTGAATTGCATCTCGTCTACAAAGACGGCAGCGAACAGGTAGTCGTTACAGACGGTTCCTGGCGCGCGGAGACGGGGCCGATTTTATTGGCTTCCATTTATGATGGAGAAACCTATGACGCCAGGCTCGAGAAGGATGGTTGGAGTCTGCCGGAATACGACGATCAAAATTGGTTGTTCGTTGAAACGTTGGAGCGCTCCAAACATATGCTGATCCCACAGGAAAACGTTCCGACGGTAATCGTAAAAGAACTTAAACCCGAGCGGGTTTTGCATTCGCCGGATGGCGAGACCATTTTGGATTTCGGCCAAAATATGACCGGTTGGGTTTCCTATTCAGCATCAGGTGATGCAGGAGCGGTCATTGAGCTGATACATGCCGAGGAGTTGGATTCGGACGGTAACTTGTACGTCGAAAATTTGCGTTCGGCCAAGCAGATGACCCGATATATATGTAAAGGAACGGGAAATGAACGGTATGAACCGAGATTTTCGTTTCAGGGCTTTCGTTATGTGAAAGTGAATGGTTATCCGGGGGACGTGATCTCCGAATGTTTTACGGCGCATGTCATAAGTTCAGACTTGGAAGAGACGGGTACTTTCGAATGTTCGGACCCGCTTGTCAATAGATTGCAAAGCAACATTGTATGGGGACAGAGAGGAAACTTCCTTGAAGTACCTACGGATTGCCCGCAACGGGATGAGAGATTGGGATACACGGGCGATGCTCAGGTTTTCGTTCGTACAGCTGTCCATAACATGAATGTTGCCGTTTTTTTTACAAAGTGGCTGAGGGATTTGAAAGCGGACCAATTGCCTGCCGGCGGCGTACCCAACACGATTCCCGACACGTTGCCGGGGTGGGAGATGCATTCCGCCTCCGGATGGGGGGATGCCGCGGTTATTTGTCCATGGACAATTTATCTATGTTATGGTGATCTGCGCCTGTTAGAAGAACAATACGATAGCATGAAAGCATGGGTCGAATTTTTGCGGGGTTCGGGGGAACAGGAATATCTTCGAAATGACGGTTTTCAATTCGGGGATTGGCTAGCGTTGGATGCTCCGGCGGGAAGCTATACTGGTTCGACGCCAAAGGACTTCATCGCGACTGCGTTTTACGCTTATTCCGCAAAATTGCTCTCCAGATCCGCCTTGGCGTTAGGTAAACACGAGGATGCGGCCATGTACGAGGAGTTATTCGCCAACATTCGCGTTAGCTTTAATAAAGAGTTTGTTACGAGTACGGGAAGATTGGTATCCGCTACTCAAACGGCACACGTATTAGCTCTTCACTTCTGCTTGGTGGAAGGTTCGATACGCAAAAGAGTGGAGAAGGACTTTATTCGGTTAATTGAAGAATCGGAGTATAAGTTGACTACGGGATTTCTTGGGACACCTTATATTTGTCCGACGCTTTCGGATATCGGGAGAAACGATCTGGCTTATCGGTTGGTGTTATCCCGCGACTATCCGTCCTGGCTTTATTCCGTACAAAATGGCGCCACTACGATCTGGGAACATTGGGACGGACGGAAATCGGATGGTTCGTTTTGGAGCAAAGATATGAACTCCTTTAATCATTATGCATTTGGAGCGATCGGGGAGTGGTTATATCGCTTCGTGGCAGGCATTGACACGGCCCAAGACAGACCGGGTTTCAAGCATATTCAAATCAAGCCGCTTCCTAACGATGGGCTTTGTTACGCCAAAGCGACCTTTAAATCCATGTATGGGGAAATTGTTTCCGGTTGGAAAGTCGCGGACGGGGCGGTGAACATAGAAGTAACGATTCCCCCGAATACGACGGCCACGCTTGAATTGCCGAACGCGCTTCAGGACCGGGTGACGGAGCAAGGCGCACGGCTTGATGAAGCAGAAGGGGTACGGATCATCGCGCTCTACGATTATCGGATTATTCTGGAATTGGAATCGGGCTTCTATCATTTTCAATATCAATGGAGTGCCTCGAGCTAGAGGGGAAATAGCTGAATACTTGCGAACATCACCGTTCGCTAATGTGAACGGGATTATTTCTTTGCCTCTTCGCAAGTATCGGAAATATCCTTATCTTTGATTAGTTGCAATAGAAGCTCGAAAAATAGCTTTTGCTGCTCTACCGAAAGATTTTCCAGCACCTTGTTTGCGATTTTATCTTGGTAAACAAGGGCTTGCTCAATATTGGACTGAGCGAGCTCCGTAAGCTGGATCAGCGTAGCTCGCCTGTCAGTTGGATCCGGAATACGAACGAGGAGCTTATCCTGTTCAAGAGCATCAACAAAATCGGTAACGGTTCTTGCTTTGATACCTAATTTAGCAGCTAATTCATTCATGCGAATTTTCCCGGTTTCCGCAACGACGGAAAGTAGACGCAGCCTGGGACCTGTGAGTGGAAAAGGCGTGTCAAACGCCGTTAACTGGGATTGAAACTCTCTTTGAATGAAATAGGTTGATCTCATTAATATATGGATAACGTCTATCGCCTTTGGATGATCGGTGTTCATGCATCAACTACCTCCTTGTTATATTTGGTAATTATTTATACTCGCAAATTGGTAGGTGTGATGAATATGTGGATACTCTTTAAGAGTATGCACATAGTATAACCCCATAATGCGTATTCAGCAATCATTCCAAATACAGGATATCTTTGTCCCGGTTCGCTCGATGTCGAGTGGACCGGGCTTTTTTTGGTCAAGATTACTGATAATCAATAATCATAGATAATTGCCGAAAATATGATGTAATATAGATTTATATAATGTCTTAGGGAACAAGAGGAGGATTGCAATGGGTTTTTTTGACAAACTAAAAGAAGGCGCGTCGAAAGCAGCGGATAAGGCCAAGGATTCCGTTGAGGTTATACGATTGCATTCGCAAATTTCAAGCAAACGCGGCGAGATCGAAAAGCTTTATGCTCAAATTGGCAAAGCGGTATATCAGGCACATACAACCGGTCAGTCAACATCCGCTCTGGAACTGGTTCAGACAGCCAGCCATACGATCAATGTTATCCAACTCGAGATTGTGCAGCTGGAGAATAAAATAAAAATCATTAAGGCTGAGAAGGATTGCGTTTGCGGGGAAGTATTGCCGTTCGAAGCGAAATACTGCTCCACCTGCGGTCATAAATTTGAGCATACACTTGCAGAGTCGGCACCGGAAGTTATTGTAGTCAACGCAGCGGAAGCGGGAGAAGTTATGGCTCTCGAAGAAACGGGCAAAGCTGAAGCTCACATTGGAAAAGAGGAAGCGGTTGCGGCTGCGGCAAGCGAAACCTGTCCTTCCTGCAAGGCTGCGCTCGGAGCGGATCGGATATGCGAAAATTGTGGAGCTTCCGTACTCTAATACATCACTGGCGAATGTTATCGTAAACCGAGTCGAGATATGCGATCGCGGCATGTTCGGCCTCTTCCTTGCGCACCAGCCCTGCGGTCTCTTGGCGCAATCGCTTATAAATCTTGATTGAAGCCTTTAGGGCGTGGTAACAGCTTAAGGCGTTGTGGAGCGGATGCGTCAGCAAACGGATAAATAGTTGTGTTTTAATTATGACAGCCTTAATGTCATAATTAGTTTGGTATTCTTCTCTTGTATCCGCCAATCGAGAGGAGAATGGTCCATGAACACTACAAACAATAATGAAGCAATCCGCCCATACCGCATCGAGGTTTCTCAGGCTGAACTTGCCGAATTGAAGGATCGGCTGGCTCGCAGCCGATACCCGGAGTTGCCGGAAACAGGCTGGGAGCGCGGCGTGCCGGTCCCGTACTTGAAGGAGCTGGCAAGCTACTGGCAGCATGAATTTGACTGGCGCGCCCAGGAGAGCGCGTTGAATGACCTTCCCCATTACATGACGTCAATCGACGGGCAAAATGTTCATTTCCTGCATATTCAATCTCCGGAGCCGGATGCCAAGCCGCTTTTGCTGCTGCATGGCTGGCCGGGATCGTTCGTGGAGTTCCTGGACGTCATCGGCCCGCTCAGCAATCCTTCCGCTCATGGAGGAGATCCGAGCGACGCTTATCATCTCGTCATTCCGTCTATCCCGGGCTTTGGCTTCTCCGCTCCGCTCGCTAAGACAGGCTGGACGCCTGGCAGAATCGCAGAGGCGTTGCTTCAATTAATGGAGCGTATCGGTTATAACCGTTTCTGCGTACAAGGAGGGGACACGGGCGCTTTCATCGCTCCCGAGCTGGGCCATCTGGCGCCGGAGCGTCTTATCGGCATCCATATGAACGCGCTGCTCACGTTCCCGTCGGGCGAGGAGGGCGAGCTGGAGGCTTTGACGGAGGAGGAGCGGCAGCGGCTGGCGAGCATGGAGAGCTTTAACGACGGCTATCTGCAGATCCAGTCCAAAAGTCCGTACACGCTGGCATACGGGCTTACTGATTCTCCTGTGGGGCAACTGGCTTGGATCGTCGAGATGTTTAAATCGCTTACTGCTCCGGCCGAGGAGCTGCCGGAGGTTTCTATCGACCGCGACCGGATGCTGACGAACGTCAGTGTCTATTGGTTCAGCGGCACCGCCGGCTCGTCTGCCCAGATCTACTACGAATCCATGAACGATCCTATGGCGTGGGTACCCAAGGGAAGAGGAAGCGTCGCGACCGGGGTGCTTGTATCCGTATCGCATGACCCGACTGTACGGACTCTGGCCGAGAAAGCTCACAACATCACTCATTGGACGGAGTCTTCGGAAGGCGGTCATTTCTTCGCGATGGAGCAACCTGCCCGGTTCGTGGAGGATATTCGTCAGTTTTTCCGCACGATGGCATAGTGGTAACGTAGAGAACGGGGTGTGGGGATGAAGCTGGATCGGATGCTCGCGATTACGCTGGAGCTGATGTCAAAGAAGCGCGTAAGGGCGGCCGATCTGGCTGCCCGGTTCGAGGTATCTACGCGGACCATCTACCGGGAGATCGAGCTGATCAACCAAGCTGGCATTCCGGTAGTCTCCTATACCGGCGCGGACGGCGGGTTCGAGCTGATGGACGGCTTCTTCCTGACCAAGCAGCACTTCACGGTGCAGGACTTTTCCGTCATCTACCGGCTGCTGCAGAGTGTGGAGGGCGCAGTCGGAGACAGGTATACAAGGATGAAGGATAAGCTCCGCAGTCTGCATCCCAAGCTGGAGAGCGGGGAGCATGCCGACGATCTCTTCTTCGATCTGAGTACCTCGGAGCCCGATAGGGAGACGGTTCGCGGCATCTATGGCGCTATCGGACGCAAGAACGTCATCGCATTCGCTTACCAAAGCGCATCCGGCACGATGAGCGAGCGACGTGTGGAGCCGACCCGACTGTTTTGGGAGCGCGGCGCGTGGTACGTCGAAGGCCATTGTCTCACCCGCTCGGCCAGGCGGTTGTTCCGCGTATCCCGAATGAGCGGACTGGTGATCGCGAACGAGACGTTCGAGCCGCGTGGAGAGACGGAATCGGTGGTCCCCGAGCAGCCGCCGCTAGGCATTCATGCTCACCTGCGCTTCGACAAAAGCGCCGACCCTAGAGTTTCGGAGCAGTTCCCCGGCGAGTGCAGTCATGAAGGCGACTATATCGACGTGAGAACGGTGTTCTACAAGGAGGAGTATGCCTTGTCCGTTGTGCTGAGCTATGGAGCCAAGGTTGTAGTGATGGAACCGCCTGAGCTTCGAAGAAACTTGCTCGATGCGCTGGAGGAAATTCGCAGGCGTTATGATGGGCTGGCATAAGGAAGCAACGATGGGACAAATACCAATGGGACAAATACAGTTTGTTATTATCTTGCCGATATGGTACAATGAGTTTATTGGAATTTTGACCGCAATTCGCATATTGCAGAGGGTTATTATTTTAATTAATAATCTTGTGCAATATGTGAATTTTTATTTTAATTTCGATAAAATAAGAGGTCATATAAAAATATGGAGGTGTTTCTATGCAAACGGGAACAGTTAAATGGTTTAACGCAGAAAAAGGTTTCGGTTTCATCGAGGTTGAAGGTGGAGACGACGTATTCGTACACTTCAGCGCAATCGTTGGCGATGGCTTCAAATCGCTGGACGAAGGACAACGAGTGGAATTCAACGTTGTTCAAGGCAACCGCGGCCAACAAGCCGAGAATGTTGTCAAGCTGTAAGTGAGACATTGTCCCCAGACTTAGCGTTTGGGGCTTTTCTTTTTTTTCGAGTGATGCGAAGGGGGAAGGTTCGATGGCTTATTCATGGAATAAACCGCTGGATAATTTGCCTGAGGAATTGACCACCATCTGGTCATGCGGCAGAGACGATTGCAACGGCTGGATCAGGGACAGCTTCTCGTTCAAGGAGCAACCCACATGTCCGATGTGCAAGTCGGCGATGATCCGGAGCGAGAAATTGCTGCCGATCCTGGTCACGACGGATCAAGAGATCAAGCATTACAGGAAGAAACAGAGAGCTGAAGGAATTAGCTAAATAGGTGCGGAAGAACACCCAAGCGGGACGACGAGTCCTTGCGGGGTGTTTTTTTTGCCGTTTACGTCATTCTAACGGCTGCGTGCTGGGTGCGCCATTGGAAATTTTTACAAGCGGGATAATAATTGTGCGAAAATACACAATTAAAATGACGTAAGAGCAATCTATTCACACATTTGTACATATATACACAAATTTTGGTTCAAAGAGGTCCCGAACGACGATATGAAGCGATAAATTGTGTATTTTCGTACAATTTGCTGTGCAGGAGCTCTATTTGCTTAAGAAATTGGGGATAAATGCACAAATGTGCAGAGAGGCCGATTTTGAGCTATGCCATGTACAGATCTCCTCATCTATTGCCGTTATGCGAAAGCTGAAAACCTAGCTGAAGCGATATTTCCAGTGCCGCTTGTTTAAGCTTTTGGATAAGCCCTGGCAAGTGCTGCTCCTCAAATTTGATCTCGAGACCTGCGATGCTTATAGCTGCAATTATTTTACCGGAATAATCGAAGATCGGAGCGCCTAACTCGGCCGTATAGTTTTCCAGCTCGGCCCGACTAAAGCTATAGCCGACTTCTCTGGAGTGATTTAGAATATCTCGAAGCTGCTCCTTATTCGTAATCGTTCCCTCTCCGACGGGCCTAAGCTCTATTGTATTTAAATAGTGCTCTCTTTCCTCGGCCTCTAAATGAGCAAGAATAATCCGCGACGAAGCTCCCGCATATAAAGGAGCCCTTCTTCCGATTTTCGTAAATAGTCTTACAGGCTGGTCCGTATCCAGCTTTTCGATATAGATGGCTTCATTGCCGTTTCGTATAGCTAAATGGACGGCTTCTTTAACGTCGCTGCTCAGTTTATGCATGATTGGCAAGGCGCTTTTTCGAATGTCCAGCCGCTCGCTCACTAGATGACCAAATTGTAAAAACAACAATCCCAGCCTATATTTTCCTTCATGGTCTTTTTCTAATAAACCCATATCCTCCAAAGAGCCGATCATGCGATGTACGGTTGTTTTAGGCATGTTGGACAATTTAACCATATCGCTGATCGTCAATTGTTCGTGATGCAAAAATAAATGGAGCAGATCCATAGAACGTACGACTGTTTTGTTTTTATGGTTCGAAACGGTAGGAATACTCATAAAATCCTCCATATTTTAAGCTGCTTCAAGCAGTGATGGGCGAATGTGTCGATTACCAGTATACACGGAAAATGGCTAACCGTATAACGGAAGGAAAAAAATGATTGATTTTCGTTTAAATCCGACTATAATTATCGATATATATGAGATTGCTTTACGGAACAACAGTTCCGTAATTCGGAACACTGAACTAGTCGATTTATCATGAATTGAAATAGGGGATGTTATGGTCGCGAAGATTACGAATTACGAAATGGCTTCGCTTGGGGATAGCGCGATAATGGTTAGTTTGGGAAATCAGGTGGATGAGGCCACTCATCAACGGGTCATGATGCTGTCGCATTATCTGGAACAGCACTCGTTTTACGGCATGATCGAATATATTCCAGCCTATACTTCGGTGACGATCGTTTATGAGCCCTTGCAGGTGTATATGGGGATGCTGCAGAGGGCGGAGGCTGATCCGGAAGCCGATCCCGAGCTTGACCTTTCTCCCTATGAGATTGTAAGCAAGTGGCTGGAAAGTGCTTTGCAACAAGTGCAGCATACGGCGGCCGCGGAACCTGCGCTGGTGGAAATTCCGGTTTGCTACGGGGGAGAGTTTGGTCCCGATTTGGAATTTGTAGCTGCGCAAAACGGAATGAGTACAACAGAGGTTATCCAGATTCATTGCAGTCGCGATTATCTGGTATACATGCTTGGTTTTGCGCCGGGATTTCCTTATTTGGGCGGGATGGATGAACGGATTTCCGCACCGCGGAAACAAACGCCCCGTCTAGTCATCCCAAGCGGGACGGTGGGGATTGCGGGCGAACAGACAGGCATTTATCCCATTTCAACGCCGGGTGGCTGGCAATTAATCGGACGAACGCCGGTTTCGTTGTTCTTGCCGGATAAAAATCCTCCTACATTATTGAAGGCCGGCAACAGGATTCGTTTCTATCCAATATCACCAATAGAGTATGACCAATGGAGTCGGATATAGAATGGGCATTTATGTGATTAAACCTGGCGTCCTGACAACGATACAGGATATAGGAAGATTCGGATACCAAAAATTTGGCGTTGTTGCTGGCGGAGCGATGGATACATTAGCGTATCGCGTCGCAAATATATTAGTTGGCAACGAGGAAGCCGAAGCGAGTCTGGAAATTACCGTTGTCGGGCCAACTTTATATTTTGAGCATGCCGCTCTCATTGCGATTTGCGGAGCTGCATTCAAACCAATGATTGACGGGGAGGAGCTTCCGCTATGGAGGCCTGTATGGATAGAAGCTGGACAAACGTTACACATGGGATCCGCGAAGCAAGGGATGCGCGCTTATATCGCGGTTGCAGGCGGATTTAAGCTTCCTAAGCCGATGAATTCCTATTCTACTTATTTGAGGGCGCAAATAGGCGGATTAGAAGGAAGAATGCTGAAAGCAAACGATGTATTGCAAATCCGTCCCCCGAACGAACGATCCGCAAAAATAATCGACAAATTGAAGCGAGAGAACAAGAAGGGCGATTCCTTCGCATCCGTTTCATGGAAAGTGTCGGATGAGCTGCTTCCTCGGTATTCCTTACAGCCCGTGTTAAGGGTTTTGCCGGGGAGCCAGTTTGAGTTTTTTAAGCCAGAGAGCCTTCAATGCTTGTTTCAAGAGCCATTTGTAGTTGAGCCCCAGTCTGACCGTATGGGATATAGGTTAAAAGGAGCCGCTCTGCAATTAAAGGAAGCAAGAGAACTTCTTTCAGAGCCGGTTGTAATGGGGACGGTGCAGGTTCCATCTGACGGCAATCCCATTGTGCTCATGGCCGATCGTCAAACAACGGGGGGATATCCTAAAATCGCACAGGTCATTTCGGCAGACTTGCCGCTGCTGGCACAAGCTCAAATCGGCAATCCAATCAGGTTTGAGCTTATTGATATAAAGGAAGCGCAAAGATTAAAAATGATTATGGACCTGAGCCTGCTTCAACTGCAAACAACGATTAAAATGTACAGCTTATAGAGGTTGTTCACGATCTGATAGAGGAGGATGGATATGAAGGTTATTGATTTAAACTGCGACATGGGCGAAAGCTTTGGGGCCTATCGGCTGGGTTATGACGAAGAAATATTGCCATTTATCACTTCGGCCAATATTGCTTGCGGCTTCCATGCGGGGGATGCGGGGACGATGAGGAAAACGGTCAAACTGGCCATAGCAAACAACGTTTCGATTGGAGCTCATCCCGGACTGCAGGATTTAATCGGATTTGGACGTAGAAAGATGGATATATCTCCGCAAGAAGCCTATGACATTGTTGTCTATCAAATTGGCGCTCTTGGAGGTTTTGTTCAATCGGAAGGCGGGAAGCTCCAGCACGTAAAGGCTCATGGCGAGCTATACAATATGGCAGCCACCAATGCCAAATTGGCCGAGGCTGTTGCAGAAGCCGTGTATAAAGTAAATCCCGAATTAATTTTGTTTGGTTTGGCAGGAGGAGAGCTGCTGAAAGCGGGCAAGCGTATCGGTCTGCGTACGGGAAGCGAAGTATTTTCGGATCGTACCTATCAATCCGATGGAACGCTGACGTCCAGAAGGGAACCTGACGCCATGATTACGGACGAACAACAAGCGCTGGCACAAGTAATTCGCATGGTTAAGGAAGGAAAGGTCCTTACAAGGCAGCAGGTTGATATCGATATTGAAGCCGAGACGATATGTATTCACGGTGACGGTATCCGTGCGCTGGAGTTTGCAAGGACCATTAATCAGGCGCTAACCGCAGCCGGCATAACTGTACAAGCATTACAAAAATAATAGTCGCTACATAGCAGAAAGGAAGGTTGTACGATGAAACCCTTATACGTGCAGACGGATGTGTTAGTCATTGGCTCTGGCGCAGCCGGCATGGTGGCGGCGAAAGCGGCGGCAGACAAAGGATCAAGGGTTGTGCTAGCGGATAAAAGCATTATTGGGCGCGGCGGTGCGACTGTGCTTGCCCAAATGACTGTAGCCGTCGCATTGGGAGAGGCTGAGGAGGACCATCCCGATATTCACTTCGAGGATACTATGAAAGGCAGTCGGGGCATGGCCGATCCTGATATTGTTAGAACGATTGTCGATCGCGGACCGGAATTAATTAATGAACTGGAAGGTTATGGCGTAAAGTGGGCTCGTACAGCCGAAGGTATCCGATCTCAAGTAGTGGCACCAGGTCACTCGCGAAGACGCTGTGTTTATGTAGATATACTAAATACGGGCGGAGCAACTTCTGCCGGACTGCGAAGAGCCATCTGGAAGGATAAAGCGATCGAGCGCATCAAAAATATGATGATTACAAAAATCGTTGTAGAAGATGGACGAGCCGTTGGCGCGATCGGCTTCTCCATCGAGCAGCTGCAGCCCGTCAAAATTGATGCTAAAGCGATTATTTTGGCAACGGGCGGCCTTACCGAGATCTACGAGCGCAATAGCGCCTCGGCGAATATGACGGGGGACGGTTTCGTGCTTGCGGCAGAAGCGGGCGCCGAGCTGCGTGATATGGAGATGGTGCAATTTTTCCCTATCGCCCATTTGCATCCCCCGCTTGTCGGGATTGACCCTATTATGTGGGACCCCTTTCGGTATAAACTCGGCGGTCGTTTGTTAAACGGTCTGCAAGAAGAATTTATGGATCGTTACAATAACGAGACTTCCGGTGTATATACGGCGGCACGCGACCAAACTTCCTTTGCTATATTTAGCGAGGTGAAAGAGGGCAGGGGTACGCCGCATGGCGGAGCTTATTTGGATTTCAGGATGGTACCGGAGGCCAAGCTGAAAGAGGCCTTTGGATCGACGATTGATCTATTGAGCAGGCAGGGGATTGATCTGACAAAAGATTTGGTGGAAGTTGCTCCAATGGCTCACTTTACGATGGGCGGCATTAAAATAAATACGCAAATGGAAACGACGATTGAGGGGCTGTTTGCGTGCGGCGAATTGATTAATGGTATGCACGGAGCCAATCGCTTGTCCGGAAATGCGCTTACGGAAGCTTTTGTATCGGGGCGTATTGCCGGGGAGCAGGCAGCAAGGCTCCAAACCTCGGTGACCTGGAGCGATGAGAGAGTAGAAGAGGAATTCGCAAGATTAGAGGATTTGTGGCATCCACGTCAGGTTGCTCAGGACGAAGGTTCCATGCTTGCCATTAAGCACGAGCTTCAAAAGGTGATGTGGGAGGGTGCCGGCCCGCTGCGAACGGAAGAGAAGCTTGTCGCTGCCCGCCAACAGCTGGCCGCGCTGCGGGACAGGGTTATCCGCACGGCCCTTGCGAAATCTTCGGCTTATGTACTGGGCTTCGTTGAAAAGGTAGAGCTGCTTCATATGATTATGCTTGGCGAAGCCATTGTTGAGGGAGCGCTTTTGAGGAAGGAAACGCGTGGAGCCCATGTTCGACTGGATTACGAGCAGCCGTATGAGCAGCCCGTTAGTATTCAATATAAACGGCACAGGGATGGCGCTTGGGAACTTCATTCTCATCGCATATCCAGCGTGTAACCTAAAGTAAAGGGAGTGAAGTGAAGTGGCGCTGATCACTTTAAATGTGGTACGCGGCGATACTCAGACCGGTATGCGTACGGAAAGGTTTGAAGTTCCTTACAAAGAGGGCATGAGTTTATTGGATGCGATCTTGTGGCTAAGGGAATTTAAAGATCCATCGATCGCCGTTAGATATTCGTGCCGTTCCGCCAATGCGTGCAGGGAATGTATGGCTGTAGTGGATAACAAAGCCGGGTACTTATGCAGCATCCGCGCAATTGCGGATTCGGAGGTTCTAATTTCGCCAGTATCAGGTTTGCCTTGGATTAAGGATCTGGTTACATCTATTGATTAAAAAACAAGGAGTGGTAGAGGAATGAAAAATACAAACCGACTTACCTTAATTATGCTAGTGATGGCCGTGTTTTTAGCGGCATGCGGCAGCAATGACAAAGGCGGCAATTCTTCGGAAGCAGGGGCCATTACTTTAAAAATTGCCCACGTAGGTTCTACAACGCATCAATACCAAATTGCGGCGGATAAATTCAAAGAAATCGTCGAAGCGAAAACGGACGGAGCGGTAAAGGTGGATATCTACAACAATGGCGTGCTTGGCAACGAAAATGAAACGGTTGAACAAGTCATGGACGGGACGTTGGATATTACGGCAGTTGTCGCGGACAGTTCCTTTGCCAACATTGTCCCCGAGATGAATGTATTCGGTATCCCTTATTTGTTCCGCAACCTGGATCATGTGTATAAAACGCTGGACGGAGAAATTGGACAAGAGCTGATCGGAAAAGCAAACGATAAAGGGATGAAGTTCCTTGGATTTTGGGAAATCGGTTTCCGCCATTTTACCAATAATAAAGTAGAGATCAGCAACCCCGAAGATATGGCAGGCCTCAAGATTAGAGTTCAACCGTCCAAAGTATGGGATGCCCACATGGCCGTTTTAAAAGCCAACGGCACTCCGCTTGGGTTTAACGAATTATATTCCGCGATGGACCAAGGCGTCGTAGATGGCCAGGAAAATCCTTTGAATACGATTTACTCCATGAAGTTCTATGAAGTACAAAAGTATTTATCCTTAACGGGTCACACTTATTCTCCGGCAGCGGTCGCGATGAGCAACAAGGCATGGAAAAGCTTGTCGGCCGAACAACAAAAAGTAGTAGAGGATGCATTTAAAGAAGCGCAGTTGTTCCAACGCGAGCAGCTTGCCGAGATTGACAAAAATATTATCGAAGAGATTAAAGCAGAAGGCGTCATTGTTACCGAGCCTAATATCGATGCGTTCCGCGAACTAACCAAAGAAGTCAAGGACGTGCTTTCCGATCAAGTTCCGGCAGAGCTTGTCGAGCGTATCGGCAATATTCAATAACCGCTAATTTTGGGCAGAGTGAGCCTTGCTGCTTACTCTGCCCAATCGTTTCCTAAGAAAGGAAGTTTACAGTGAAAAACAAACTACATTTCTTAAGCTATACGCTGGAGTTTCTAACCTGTTCATTTCTGTTGATTGCGGTTCTGATTACAGCGATACAAGTCATGTGCAGATTCTTGTTTGACCTTTCCTTTTCATGGTCTCAGGAAGTATTGATGATCAGCTTCGTATGGTTTGTTTTATTCGGCGCAGCCTTAGCGGTTAAACATAAAGAGCATTTAAAAATTGATTTGGTAGAAAACTTTCCTTCTTCCATTCGAAAGTTATTTAAAATGATTGAGTTTATTGTGATTTTTGCTTTTCTTTTCGTTTTTATTTATTACGGTATTCTGCTGATCCGCGATAATTTCCAATCGGGCCAAACGGTAGGATTTCTCCCGTTGCAAGTTGCTTATGTATATATGGCTATTCCCATTAGCGGTCTGTGTATGCTTTATTACACTGTGAAGGACTTGATGAGAAAATGATCTATTTAATCCTGGTAATGTTTCTTTTGTTTTTCATCGGAGTTCCGATTGCGTATGCATTAGGTTTTACTTCTATATTAGCGATTTTGTTTACCGATCCTGATTTACTCATAAATGTGCCGCGCAGAATTTTTCGAGGGATAGACAGCTTCTCGTTAATTGCGATTCCCCTGTTTATCATGGCAGGAGAAATTATGTCCAAGGGCGGAATTTCAGCGAGATTAATTCGGTTTGCCCAAACGTTGGTCGGGCATTTCCCGGCAGGGTTAGCCATGGTTGTCGTTCTGGCGAGCATGTTTTTTTCCGCCGTTACCGGCAGTGCAATCGCAACTGCAGCGGCAATCGGCGGCATGTTAATTCCGGTTATGAAAAAAGAAGGCTACGATATAGGCTTTTCATCGAGTTTAGTAGCGACCTCTGCTATATTAGGTCCCATCATTCCGCCAAGCATCTTTATGGTGCTGTATGGCGTAATGGCCAATGCATCCATCGCCGATCTGTTTATGGCGGGAGTTATGCCGGGTGTCTTAATCGGGCTTGGGCTGCTCGGGTATTGTTATTATATCGGCAAAAAAATGAACTATAAAGGAAGAGAAACGCGCGCTACGGGCAAGGAAGTCGCGACGGGGTTAAAGGATGCGTTTTTGGCCTTGTTAATGCCCACAATTATGGTTGGAGGCATTTTATCCGGTTTGTTTACGGCGACGGAGTCCGGGGTTATTGCGATCATCTATTCTCTTATTATTGCCATCTTTGTATATAAGGAGCTTAAACTTAAGGATGTCCTTGATATTTTGCTTACAACCTCCAAAATATCCGCAGCCATCATTTTATTAATTGGGTCGGCTTCCTTGTTTACATGGTTGTTATCCTATCATCGTATTCCGGACCAACTGATCGAGCTGCTGGGACCGTTTGCCGAAAATCCTTTTATGCTGCTGCTTCTCATGAATGTTATTCTACTTATTGCCGGAACCTTTATAGATGCGATTAGCGCGCTGATGATCTTTACGCCATTGTTTTTGCCATTAGCTTTGGCAGCAGGTATTGATCCCGTGCATTTAGGCGTCGTGATGGCGGTTAACGTATCGATCGGGCAGATTACTCCGCCTGTAGGTGTATGTTTGTTTGTTACATCTTCTATTGCCAAGATTAAGGTACCGCAGATGCTTCCGTTTATTTGGCCCAAGTTGATTATCTTGTTAGTGATTCAAGTATTAATTACTTATGTACCGGAGGTCAGCCTGTTCATTCCTGACTTTTTTAATCGTCTTACGGCTGGCTGATTATAGATGCAGAAGCACACCCAAGCGGGACGACAAGTCCTTGCGGGGTGTTTTTTTTAATCCGGGTTTATCGCAAGCACTTCGATATTAATGCAGGATCAACTGTGCAAGAGTTGTGTATGCTGGACACGCCATTGGCCGATGATGTAAATAGAGCGTCTGGGAGAATGGCGCTATGTCCATACCATGCTTGACTCTATTGCAAGCTCATATTTTGTGGGAATAGAATACCGCCTGCGCTATAATGACAGGAAGAGCGTTATTACGGAGAGGCAGGGGCTGCAAAATGGAGATTGTTGTCGACAGAGGGCTGACATGCGAGTGGATGCGACACGATGTAGTGAACTATGCCATGCAACAAAATTACGTACCAATCGTACAGTGGATCTCGCTCGGCAATCATTCGGACAGCAGCTTGCATGCCGTACGGTTGACCGTTGCTAGCGAGCCTGAATTCGCCAGCGTATGGACAAAATCGATTGATGTCATTCTGCCAGGGCAGACGATAGATATCAGCACGGTGTCTATCGAGGTATCGGGCGTTTTCCTGGCGAGTCTAACGGAGAGACTCGCAGGTACTCTTACGCTGGAGGTAACATGCGGGGAGGATGTCGTCTACAGGGACAGTTCGCCTCTGTCGGTGCTGGCCTACGATCAATGGGCCGGACTTGCTGTCATGCCGGAGATGATAGCTGCGTTCGTTATGCCCAATCATCCGATCACGGCGCGGGTGATACGAGAAGCGGCGCCTTATCTGGAAAAGTGGACGGGGAGCTCCGCATTCGACGCTTATCAGAGCAACAATCCCAATCGGGTTCGCCATCAGGCAGCCGCGGTTTATTCGGCGATTCAAGACATGCAAGCCACTTATATCGTCCCTCCGGCAAGCTTCGAGGAGGTTGGTCAGCGCGTCAGACTGCCGGATGCCGTTGCGGGCAACGGAATGGGCAGTTGCCTGGATCTGACCTTGCTGTTCGCCGCTTGTCTGGAGGCGATCGGTCTGCATCCGCTGGTCGTGTTCACCGAGGGACATGCGTTCGCGGGCGTTTGGCTCATCCAGGAATCCTTTTCGGAGAGCGTACAGGATGACAGCTCGCTGCTTACGAAGCGGCTTGCGGCCGGCGTGCATGAGATCAGCTTGGCGGAGTGCACCATGATGTGCGAGGGCAGCCGAGCTTCCTATCAAGAGGCGGAAAAGACGGCAGCCAATCATCTTAATGCCCCGGAGCTGTTCTTCGGCTTCGTTGACGTTAAGCGTGCTCGCGCCAGCTCGATCCGGCCGCTTCCGATCCGAATTCAGACGGCGACCGGGTTCGAGATCGTAGAGGAGAAAAAGGACGCTAATTATCGAGTGACGGGGGAAGCGCCGACGGAATTGGCCATTCTCGAACGGCCGGTCGAGGTCTCCGCCATAGCGATGACGAAGCAGAAGCAGTGGGAGCGCAAGCTGCTCGACCTGACGCTGCGCAATACGCTGCTTAACTTCCGTTTCACCAAGTCGGCGCTGCCGCTTCTTCAACCGCGACTGGGTGAGCTTGAAGACGCGTTGGCAGAAGGGCAGGAGTTTCAATTGCTGCCCAGACCGTCGGATTGGGATAATCCGATAAGGAGCGCAGAGTTGTTCCGCAGCGTTAGCAAGGATCATCCACTCGGCGCGTTGATCTACGAAGAATTTCAGCATAAGCGCCTGCGCGGGGATGTAAATGAACGTGAGCTCGCGGACAAAACCGTTCACCTCTACCGTTCGGCCAAGCTCTCGATCGAGGAGAATGGGGCGAACACGCTTTATCTGGCCCTGGGGCTGTTGCAATGGTACGAGTCTACAGCCAGCGAGCTGCCCAGGTACGCTCCGATTGTGCTCGTGCCGGTCGAGATCGTCCGCAAATCCTCGAGAGCCGGATTTATTCTCAGGGCGCGAGACGAGGAGCCTCAGATCAACATTACGCTGCTGGAGATGCTCAGACAGGATTTCGGCAGCCACATCGGCGGTCTGGATCCTCTTCCAAGGGATGAGAAGGGCATCGATCTGGGCGGTATCTTTACGACGATCCGGCATGTCATTATGAATATGCCCCGGTGGGATATTGTGGAGTCCGCGATCCTTGGTTTGTTCTCGTTCAGCCGCTTCGTCATGTGGAACGATATACGCAGCCGTTCGGACGAGCTCGCCAAAAACAAAGTCGTCGCCAGTCTCATGGCGGGCCGCATGGAATGGGAGCAGACGGATACTTTTCCCGAGCCTTCTAAGCTGGACGAGCTGTTCCCGCCGGATCAATTGCTGCTTCCCATCAGCGCGGATTCTTCGCAGATCTCCGCGGTTAGCGCGGCAGGCAGCGGCCGAAGCTTCGTGCTCCACGGTCCGCCGGGCACGGGCAAGTCGCAGACGATTACAAATATGATCGCATCGGCGTTGGCCGGCGGCAAGACGGTCTTGTTCGTGGCGGAGAAGATGGCGGCGCTCAGCGTCGTGCAGAGCAGGCTCGAGAGCATCGGACTCGGCCCGTTCTGTCTGGAGCTTCACTCCAACAAGAGCACCAAGAAAGCAGTGCTTGAGCAGCTGCGCCGAACGCTAGAGACGGCGCGGACTTCGTCTCCAGAGGAATGGCGAAGACTGGCGGATCGGCTCGCGGCATCGAGGCGGGAGCTGAATAGCCATGTCGAGTCCTTGCATAAGCCATACGGCTTCGGCTCTTCGTTGTATGAAGCCATTAGTCGTTATGGATTGGTTAAGACTGCCCCGTCCGTGATTACTTTGGAGCCTAGTGTTGTTGGCAGCTTGGACAAGGATTCGTATATGGCGTGGAGCGACCTCGTTCGAGAGCTTGCCGTTGCCGGCGAAGCGACAGGCCATCCTCATGGCCATGCCTGGTCGGATGCAGCAGTGTTGACCTATCATCCTCAGCTGCGGACGGGGACGGAAGAGGTTCTTGCAGCCTACAAAGCTGCTACTACAGGTGTGAAGCGGGCTTATGAAGAAGTATGCGCGTTGCTTGCCCCTCCTGCTGGAGGACCTTCTTCTCCGGTGCTGTTGCATACCTGGCATGTCGTCCGCGAATTAATGGCTGCGCCTCCGGTTATTTCTGTCGGTCTGCTTCGCGAAACCGATCTGGAAGCCGCCGGCACTGTAGTACTTCGGGCGATCCGGCATGGCAGGGCCAGAGATGAAGCGAAGCAGAAGCTATTGGCGCTATTTGCGGCGGAAGTGTTGACCTATGACGCCGGCACCGCCCTGCAGGAGTGGAAGAAAGCCCAGCTCAGCTGGTTCTTGCCAAGACTGCTGAAACAGAATCGGATATTCAAGCTGCTTAGAGGCAAAGCAAATGCTGGAGCAGCGCTTCAGAAAAACGAGACGGAGGGGCTTCTGGAGCAGATTATCGCATATCAGACGGAATCGGCAGAGTTGACCTCGATGGAACCCGCCGTCGCATCTCTGCTTGGTCCGCTTTGGAATGGCGGAGATGCGGATTGGGAGGCCGTTCAAGCGGTCCATGTCTGGATACTGGCGCTGAACGAGAAGCTGCTGCAGCTGTACCAGGAAGCGCCCGCGGCGAAGATGGCGAGAGTACGGCTTGCGGATGCTTATGCTGCGGGCAAGAGCGTGTTCGACGGGAAGCACGGGCATATTTTAACAAAGTATACGGCCAGCTATGAGGAGTTCCAGCAGCAGGAAAAGGGGCTCGCCTCCTTGCTGCAGTTGGATCTGGAGGCCATGGACGGCAAACGCGGAGAGCAGCCGTGGTTCGAGTACCGGGCTTCAAAGGCTCAAACATGGCTAGAGCATGTAGGAGCGCTGAGGGATTGGTGCACATGGAGGCAAGTACGCGATCGTGCCTTATCGGCAGGCTTGTCATCGGTTGTAACGGCCTATGAGAGCGGACAATTGCGCCACGATGAGCTGCAAGCGGCCTTTGAGCAAGCTTGGAACAAAGCAGCCATCGCGTATATTCTGGAGAATGATCCGGGGCTGGCTTCGTTTTCCGGGCGATTGTTCGAGGAGAAGATCAAGTCGTTCCAGGAAACGATGGAGACGTTCGAGCAATTGACGAGAGAAGAGATCGCGGCCCGTCTGGCTGCGAATATCCCGTCGATCGGCAATCAGGCCGCCTCCAGCTCGGAAGCGGGCATCCTGCTCAGGGCTATTCGCAGCGGGGGCAGAGGCTTGTCCCTGCGCAAGCTGTTCGAGCAAATTCCGAATCTGCTTAATCGGCTATGTCCGTGCGTACTCATGAGTCCGATGTCCGTAGCGCAATATCTGGATCCGAAGTACGCGCCGTTCGATCTTGTCGTCTTCGACGAAGCGTCGCAGTTGCCTACCAGCGAGGCCGTCGGGGCGATGGCGAGAGGCAAAAATGTCATCGTCGTCGGCGATCCCAAGCAGTTGCCGCCGACCAGCTTCTTCTCCGGCACCAGCGGCGAAGAGAGCGACGAAGTCATCGTACCGGAGGATCTGGAGAGCATCCTGGAGGACTGTTTGGCGCTTGGCATGCCGCAGGACCATCTGCTTTGGCATTACCGAAGCCGGCATGAGAGCTTGATCGCGTTTAGCAATCGACATTTCTACGAGAATAAATTATTGACCTTCCCGTCTCCAATGGAGAGACAATCCAGCGTGAAGTGGCATCCCGTCGGAGGGTTCTACGACAGAGGGAAGACGAAGCAGAACCGCGCCGAAGCGGAGGCCGTCGTGCAAGAGATTGCTCGCCGACTAAAGGATCCCGTGTTAAGCAATCGCAGCATCGGAGTCGTCACCTTTAACTCCATCCAGCAGACGCTGATCGAGGATATGTTGGACGAAGCGTACCGGCGCGATCCCGAGCTGGAGACTGCGGCAGCCAAGCTGTACGAGCCGATTTTTATCAAAAATCTGGAGAACGTGCAGGGAGACGAACGCGATGTCATCCTTTTCTCCATCGGATACGGCCCCGACGCCACCGGCAAGGTCGTCCTGAACTTCGGACCGCTGAACCGCGACGGCGGCTGGCGCAGGCTTAACGTTGCCGTCTCCCGGGCGCGCCACGAGATGCATGTGTTTTCCACGCTGCGCGCGGATCAACTGGATGTGTCCCGGACCCGTGCGGAAGGAGTAGCGGCGCTCCGCTCATTTCTGGAATATGCGGAGAAGGGGACGTCCGCGCTTGGCGTGGGTCTGGAAGAAGTGAATCACCGGATACAAGGCATAGAGACGGAAATTGCGGAATCGTTAAAGAAGGAAGGCTACAAGGTCGATCTCCACGTCGGCACCTCCGGCTACCGGATGGATCTGGCCGTCGTCGATCCGACTCAGCCGGATACGTATCTGCTCGCGGTATTATGCGATGGCAACGGCTATAGGACGGGCAAGACGGCAAGAGACAGGGAAGTGCTGCGCGGCCAAGTGCTGCGTCAACTGGGCTGGAGCATCCATCGGGTATGGGCCATGGATTGGTTGGATAACCCGGAGAAGGAGATTCAGCGCATCATCGCTTCGGTGGAAGCGGCGAAGGAGCGTAAGGCTGCGGCAACTGCAGCGAATCAGGTGTCGAATTCGGCAAACGCCGGGAACCCTCCGGGCAATTCGGACGACGAGACTGCTCAGTCCTCTTCTCCAGAGTCAGCGGGTTCAGTAGAGAGAGTGGAGGTAGCGCAACAAGCGCTTGATTCGCCGCCGGCCAGCAGATGGCGCACCTCGTATCAGCCCGTAAATCTGGAGCAGATCGCCTCCAAGTCATCCGAAGAGTTCTATATCATCTCCTCCAGCAGGCTTGTGAAACAACAGCTCGCGAGTGTCATCGAAGGAGAGGGCCCCATCAGCCGATCGCTGCTGACTCGCCGAGTCATCCAAGCTTGGGGAATGACCCGGTCCGGAGCGCGGATCGAGCGCCATCTGGAGAGCTTGCTGTCTTCGCTGCCTTTCCAATCTACGGCTTGGGAAGATAGCATCTACTATTGGCCGAAGGATATCGATCCCTCGCAATATGGCGTCTACCGGATTAGCGAGAACGACTCCGACCGGAGGAGCGCGGAGGATCTGCCTCCCGAGGAGGTCGCGAACGCCGTCCATGAAATTCTTTTTACCCATGGTAGCCTCTCTACGGATGATCTTGTCCGAGAAACGGTAAAGCTGCTGGGCTATGCCAGAACCGGAGCCGCGCTGGACAAGGCGGTTAGGAACGGCATTCAAGTTGCGGTGGATCGCGGATTGGCTACGGTGGAGGATGGCAGGGTTTCTTTTGGAGTGAAATAGCAACAAAACCCGACCAGATGAGGTCGGGTTTTTGCTATCTTTTAGGATGAGAAGAGATGATAATCAGGTTTCAGATATCAGTTTGCATCGGTTGCAAGATTATGCCATAGACGCAATAACAACGTAGTCGCTTCCGCCCTTGTGGCGGGATGCATGGGGCTGAACCGGTTGCCGTCGCGTCCGGTCACCAGTTCCCTCTCTGCGGCGCCTTGGACGTAACCTTTGGCCCATGCAGGAATTTCCGCATCATCTGCAAAAGAGGTGTCTCCCGGCTCCAAATCCCACTTTAATGCCCTTGCCATCATGACAACCATCTCCGAACGGCTCACCATCTGCATCGGTCGAAGCGTCTGGTCCGGATATCCCTGCAAGATGCCGTTCTTGAGCGCTGCGCCAATTACATCTGTCGCCCAGGCGGGAATTTGATCCCGATCGATAAAGGTCAGCTCGCTTCCCGCAGGCGCGGAATCGATTTCCAGCGTACGAAGCAGCATAGCCGCAAACTCGACGCGGGTAATATTTTTTTGAGGCTGGAATATTGTCTCCGATGGGCCTTCTACAATTCCAATATGCAAGGCTTCGCAAATGAGAGATTCTGCCCAATGACCCTTGATATCACGGAATGTACAAGCCGGCACCTCCGGCGGCAATTCTTCAATCTCTGGCAGACGTTGAATTGAAAGTTTATAGATCTTGACCGTGCCGCTCTCGGCTCTAACCGCAATTTCAAACTCATTGTTTCCCTCGTCAAGAGCGATCGTCTTGCTTCCGGCAAGATTAACTTTATTGATGGAAACAGAGGCATTCGCATCCGAAGGAATCGCCTTGATCGTGACCTCGTCAGCCTTCGTTTCCGTTTGATAGCTGGTCGTGCCAGCCGCGAATGTCGGCGTTAATGCCAGTTCTTCGTCGGCGCTTGTAACGGTCAGAACCGAGAGATTCGCGTTATCCGAAAGCTGTGGCTGGGGCTGAGGAGGGGCGGACTGTCTCCAAATGGCGTACAAGACCATATCGCGAGTCAATGTGACGGTATCTTGGGCTTGATAAGTTTCGCCGCTGCCATCCGCAGCCGTATTCCATCCCTGAAAGAGGTACCCGCTTTTCGTCCAGTCCGCGCTCTTCTCCAGAATGTCCACTTGCGATTCGAAATGGTAGGAGTAGCTCCGATACTGTTCGCTTCCGTGATCCGTGCCGTTCCCAACATAGGTGATAAAAGCTTGAATGGTGCTCAAATAGGGGTAGCCATTATGATGGGGCCACTGAATGGTCCAAAGGGTATTATCGAAGTTCCAGCCCTCGTAGTTCGATCCATCCTTCATTTCCTCGGAGGTCAGGCCTTGCCCATTCGTATCCGATTGTCCCGAAGTTTCCATGTCATAGTAACTGCGGGTAATGCCCCCGTCTTCATTAATGCCGGCCAAACCGCCGACGGATACAAGGCCTGTTACGCGCCCGATCGCAAAGCTGTTTTCGATGGTCGCGTTTTTATTATCTCCAACCAATCCCCCAATGGAATCGCCGTACGCGCCGTAAATGCATACGGTCGAGTCGACAATGCCCGTTACCGCGCCTGTTGCATAGCTATTGCTGACAAGCGCATCGTCGCTATCTCCTATCAATCCGCCTATATCATTGCAGCCTTCCACATTCCCGACGGCAAAGCTGGCGGAGACGACAGCGTCTTCCAGTTCGCCAACCAAGCCGCCGACATCAAGCTGACCGGAGGCATGGCCTGTAGCATAACTGAAGGATATATTCCCATTATCGTTTAAACCGACCAGACCGCCTGCAATCTGGGATCCAATAACATTGCCCGTAGCATGATTATTGAGGAGCTCCGAGTCCAGGGCCGCTCCCGCGAAGCCGCCGGTATATAACGATCCCGTGATCGTGCCTGTAGCATAGCTGCTCGTAATCGTGGAGCCTTGTATCAACCCGACTAACCCGCCGGTGTGTTCATCGCCATTCACATTGCCGGAAGCATAGCTGGTGGATAGAGTCGCGTCAACATTGGCGCCTACCAGACCGCCTACATATTTAGTGCCAACGACGTTGCCGGCAATATTGCCAACCACGTTGCCAGTGGCGTGGCTAACGGCTATATCCGCGCCATCTTGATTAATGCCGGCCAAACCGCCTAAATCTCTTTCGCCGACGACATCGCCGGAGGCGCTGCTGTTCATTATCGTTCCGTTATCCTCATTAGCCCCGACCAAGCCGCCTACTTCTCTCTGTCCGGTGACGTCTCCTGTCGAGTGGCTTCGGACGACAGTTGACGTATTCCATCCGACCAGACCGCCGACCTCTCTCGTACCTTTGACAGTGCTGCTGGCATGGCTATCCGTCACCGAGCTTGCGGAGTTCGTGCCGACCAGGCCGCCTACTCCTCCTTCTACTTTTACTTCTTCAACCTCCTCTGCTCCCCCTCGGCCTTCCACATAGCCTGCCGCATAGCTGTTGGATACATTACTATCAACGCCCAAATAACCAACCAGACCGCCTACCGCATACTCACCGTATACGATCCCTGCAACGCCGACGCGATCAATAACCGCCCCGTCAACTGCTCCTGCCAATATGCCTGTATTGTTTCCCCCTCTAACTTCAGCATCTTCGATGACCAGATTCCGGATTTGGCCGTTTGCACCGACCACGCCAAACAATCCTGCAGGCTCATCAACTGCGCGACGATCTATCAATAAATTCGTAATTGTAAAATGCTGTCCATCCAATGTCCCTGTGAATGGACTCGTAGAATCCCCGATTGGCACCCATTCCGTGCTTGCGTTGTAAGCGCTCATGTCGATATCATTCATCAACACAAAGTGGCTGTCCGGATGGTTCCTTATTCCGCTCAGCTGTTCTGCCGACTCAATTTGAAAAGGGGCTTCCGACGTTCCGTCTCCAATTTCAAAGTCCCCTGGCGCCGCGTAGGATATGCCTCCGGACACAAACAGTCCTGGATAAGCTCCAAACATTAACATGAACGCAAGAAAAACCGTCACGCTTCGTTTTTTCCAATTCCTCATCATGTACCTCCTGCTTCTCTTCTTTAATCTTTTTCACTTTGATTGTCATCCTCTATCATACCATTTACCCTATGACAAAATTATGAAAGACAGCCTTAATGCAGTATAATCGAAGTATGCTATGGCGAAGGAGTATCTTTACCGATTATGGACGTGATAGGGCAGCCATCTACCATTACTATCATTTTTTCGGCGA
The DNA here is from genome assembly GCF_014303795.1 of Paenibacillus sp. PAMC21692. Taxonomy (NCBI): domain Bacteria; kingdom Bacillati; phylum Bacillota; class Bacilli; order Caryophanales; family Paenibacillaceae; genus Paenibacillus; species Paenibacillus sp. PAMC21692. The sequence goes on along the minus strand of NZ_CP060293.1, from coordinate 8,472,917 downwards.
TGCTGATATGCATCCTGTTTATGTATGCCATCGTTTATCGCCGTGAACGCGGCGTTCGTTTTTTTGTTTGGGTGCTGGGGTGCCGAGTGGTTTATGCCGGAGGCGTTATTCTGGAAATAAGCTCCGCCGATCTGGCCTCCAAGATTGTTTTCAGAAATTTGGAGCAAACGGCGCTTGTGTTTATGGTCCCCCTGATGGTTCTTTTTGTGCTGGATCTGGTCGGCATGGACAAGTGGCTGCGCTGGAAGTGGCTCCTTATTGCTTTATTTGCCTGCTGGCCGTTCGTCATATGGACCGATTCCTATTGGCATGTGATCAACAGCACGCAAGAATTGGTTAACGGACATTTGGTCACGACCAAAACTCCTTATTCCCTTGCGTTTAACCTATTGTGCTATGCGATTATAGCGGGTTGTATATTCGCATTGGTGCGCTATATGCTTGGCGCCCGTCCCGAAATACGCAAATCGGGCATGTGGCTTCTCCTGTTCGGGAGTATTCCGTTATTGGTAGAAATCCTGAAGCTCGTTAGGCCGAACCTGTTGCCGTGGCTACTTCCCGTTTCCGTTTATAGCGGGATTTGCGGCATCGTCATGTTCTGGATTATTATGCGATACAAGCTTTTTTCGAGTGTTCCGATGGCCAGAAATATCGTGGTCGAAACGATGCATGAGGGAATGCTTATTATCAATACAAACGGCAACGTTATCGATAGCAATAGATTCGCCTCCGAACTGGTCATAGGGAAGACGGACCGTCCCGTACTGGGTCGTCATATGGGGGAAGTATTGGCGGCTTGGCCGGACTGGCTGTCCGCTTGCTCGCGCATGGAAGAAAGACGCATTGAAATCAGCAGCCCTGCGGATTTCGAGCCAAAATCGTATATCGTGAATGTTTACCCATTCTTTTCCCATCGGAAGCGCAAGCTGGGAACGATCTCCATCATCATCGACATTACGGAGAAGCAGCAGGCACTGGAGCAAGTCGCCCGCCTTAACCAGATGAAGGACCAGCTTTTGACGGCCGTATCTCACGACATTCGCGATCCGTTGGCCTTACAGGTCAATCTGGTGGAATTACTGGATACAAACAAACAAAACTTGCATCCAGCGGAATCCGAGATTATTCGTACATTAAGCGAACAAGTTCGCAACACGTATGCGATGGTCGAAAATCTTCTGGAGTGGTTTCGCGGTCAGAAGGAGGGAATCTTCCTTCAACCTGAATCGCTAATAATACACGAGGTCGTCGAGGAAGCATGTCGGCTGCTTGTGCCGAACTGCGAGGCCAAACAATTGCTACTGCGCGTCGACGTGAATGAGGACATGCGGGTCAGCGCCGATCGCGAAGCGCTTGTTCTGGTCATCCGCAACCTGCTGTCCAACGCGATTAAATTTTCCAAGCCGGGTGGAGTTATTTCCGTAAGCGCAACATCCTTCGGGGGCAAGACGGAAATCTCGGTGCAAGATGACGGCGTAGGGATGAACGAGGAGCAAATTCGTCAACTCTTCGATGAAACCCGGTTCTCCTCCACCAAAGGAACCGCCGGCGAAAAGGGAACGGGGATGGGTTTGCTCGTAAGCCAGCATTTTCTGCGAATGAGCGGCGGCCAGCTTAAGGTGCACAGTAAACCAGGCGTTGGAAGCAAATTTACAATTGTTCTCGAGGATGGGGATTTGCGATGAGAGTTATTGTCATAGATGACGAGAAGGCCATGCATCTCGTGATGAATGGAATGTTATCCCGGATTCATGACGTGGAAGTGGCCGGCTGCTATCAGCACCCTGCGGATGCCATGGAACAAATCCGGAACGAGGTCATTGATCTTGTATTTATCGACATCAACCTCGGCCAGGATAACGGCCTGGAGGTTGCCCGCGGACTGCGTTCCGCGCATCGCGAGCTGGACATCGTATTCGTAACCTCGCATAAGGAGTACGCTATCGATTCGTTCGACAGTTACCCTCTGGATTATATGATCAAGCCGGTTTCCCAGTCCCGTCTGGAACAGACGATTGCCCGGGCGGCAGCGAGAATCGGGGAAAAGTCCTCCGTTGCCGATGTCCCTGTCAGCAAACTGACGGTGCGAGCCCTGGGAGGATTCGAGGTCAAGAACGAGCAGGGCGAACCTGTAAAATGGATCTCCAGGAAAAGCATGGAACTGTTTGCTTATCTCCTGATGCATAGAGGCAGTCCTGTTTCCAAAAGCCGCATCATCGAGTACATATACCCGGACATGCCAATAAAAAATGCCGCAATCTATATCAACACGACTGTCTATCAACTTCGCAAATCTTTGCATGCGTCCGGGCATAAACACATTATTGCCAACTCGCTTGAACAATACTGGTTGCTCCTTGACCCGATCGAAGCGGACTTCGTGATGTTCGAAGATCAAGTGTCCCGATTTGGCACGCTGAGTGCCGGGAATATTGAAGCGGCATTAGCATGCGAACGTTTGTATACCGGAGAGTTATTCGATGAGCGTTCCTACGCATGGGCAACTACCGAGCAAATCCGTTTGCACGAATTATACATACGTTTTGCTAAACAGATCGGCCGATGGCTGCTTCAGCACCAAGAAAGCGAGCAAGCAGCCCGCCTCATCAAAAAACTCGTGTCCCGAAGCGAATGGGATGAGGAAACGCACCTGCTGCTGCTTGAAGCCTATGGGAAGCTAGGCGACTCAGCAGCGCTTGCTCGGCACTATGAACACGTAAAGGATCTGTACCAGAAAGAATTATCCATCCCTACACCTAGTGAATTCATGAAGTTGTATGAACACTATCGAGAGATTATATGAGGGCGAAATGAAGAAGCATTGTGCAGAAAGGGTTGCTAGAATACATGAACAGACAGCAATTGCAAGCCAAGGTGAAGCAGCTTGTTCATTCAATGATTCACGAGAAGCAGGAAGCTAGTCCGATTGAGCTTTTTATCCGTATGGATAAGCTAAATCCAAAACTTGTACAAGAATGGCGAGCCGGGAAGGTGCCTTATCTGGAGCGATTGATGCAGGGCAGCTTGTCGCAATTAAGTTTTATTATGAGCGTTTATCGTAAGACGGCAAGTGAAATGGGGCTTCAGGCAGTCATAAGAAACTATACACGGTGGGGAAAAGGGCCGAAGAAGCCCTTGCGATTCTCCAAGTCGGGAGAAGTTTCGATAGAGAGAGGCTACTCCACGCATTATGTTAAAAAGAAACCGGCGGTTACGACAACAGATTTATCGGAACTTGAGCAGGAAGGCTCTAATTGAAGTAATCAGACAGACTAATTGAGCTCATGTTAAGCTGCTGCACGATCGAAGCGGATCATTACGGGAATATCGTAGACTACGCCGTCATTCATGATGAACCGAAACCCAAAAAGAAGTCCGGTTAATATCCAATCCGGCATGTGATGAGTTCCCTGAGGAACTCCTGAAGAGATTTATTGAGGTCGTTGATTCATTGTGCGCAAAACTGGAAATGAAGCCGCAATCCATCATCGCCAACCTGTTAACGGAAATGTGGGCCCTTATATGGATCGTTTGGCATGATTTTGAAATCTAATGGAACTCTGCGACGTTATTCGTGAGAAATCCAGGCAAAACGCGGACTTTTGCCCATCATAAGGGCTGTCAGTTCCATTAGATTTGCAAAGTGCCGCTTTTTGCTGAAATAACGCCTTGCAGTTCCGTTACAGTTGATCCCGTTCATTTCTTACCGGACTCTTGCCCGCAATTTCACCTTTGCATAATGAAGAGACAGCCTCTTATTTTGCGCTATTTGTGATACGTTTCTCCGTACTGTCTGTTTCTTCACTGACAAGATGATTTAAGCATGATGCTGCGGAACAAGGATGTCTTTTCACCTGAAGAAGTTGAATTTGCTATTTTGGAGCCTGATGGTCAACTCAGCGTGTTGAAAAAGGAAGAACTGCTGCCTGCAACAAAAAAAGATATAAAAGCAACTGTTACGACTATTCATAGCATACCGACTGAGCTTATCGTTGATGGTAAAATCGTAGAAAAAAATAAATAGACCAGGTAGCTTTGTTCAACTATCGTTTTCCGTAAGCGTATTAGAGTCTGTCTGATCGATTATGGTTGCCAAACTTCCCATACGTTACCGTCAGGATCGGCGAACGTTATGTTTGGTCCGCTTGCCACCCGTTCTCCTAAAATATTTACTCCGTTTTCCCTGAAACGGTTATATAACTCCTCGATTCGCGGTGTAATAAAACAGGCTATTGCATGGGGTTTTCCGCTGTCCAATGACCAGGAAAACCGTAATCTACCGCCTTCCTCGTCCGATTTGTGAAGGAACAATGCGGGTACAACTTGCCTTAAACCTGGTAAGGGAAGATTTCCGTTCCGATCGGGAAAATTCATAACCGCCGTCACCATCCCAGGCTCAACAAGCTCGTTGTTAGAAGGTTGGTACCCTAAATTCTTTTGGTACCATTTAATAGACTCGTAAACATCATTTACTGGTACGTAAATACAAGTCATACCGGTAATGCCCTTTAGCATTTGTTCCTCTTTGTTTTCCTCAAGTTCCGACATACTCATTTCCTCCCTCGGTAAGTATTGTGAACCGACAACACGGCCGTCTCTGCGATGTCTTCGCTCGCTGGTATCCCTAAACTCAGCTTACCAAATTTTATCAGGAATTGACTGTTTTTTTATCAAAAATATTAGCCAGTTTCGCCAATAGCCCTGCATGACAGTATCGACACTTGTGGCGACAAGAAAGAATAGGATCGTGACCGGTTTATTACCTGTACAGGCCGCTTTTTGCTATGTGGGCGTGCTCAGAATTAACATCATATCAATAGGGAAGAAGGTTCTGGAAATTGGTCATTTTCTCCTAATTAACTATATCAAAAGTCCCTGAAATATGAGAGAATATAAAATGAAATTTGAAAAAATGGTATTTATTTCTTTCGTTCATTCACTCTATTTTGCGGGAGGCAACCTTGTTGAAGCGTTCGAAGATCAGAGGTAAAAAAGCATTGCGCACTATAATTTCCCTGCAATTAATAATCGGTTTATGCGTCGGGCAGTTGGCCGCGGCTAACGAATTGTCATTCGCGCAGTCAATTAACGAGAACGGCGATCAGCTTCAGACAAACATCAAGGGAGAGCTGTCTGCTCCTCTGGTGAACGATCAATCCGTTCTGCAATACCTGTCTTCGAATAAAAGATCGATAGGCGTCTCCGATCCGGCGAAAGAGTTGACTATGAAACAAAAGTCGATAGATTCCGAGGGACGGACGCATTACTTGTATCAGCTTCAAGTAGACGGGGTGCCCGTGTACGGCAAATACATCAGGATTCATCTGAACAAGTCCAAAAGAGTGACGGAAATCCGCAATGAGCTGGCGGAAGCACCGATTCCGGAAATACCCAAAACCTTGAATCCGAAGCTTTCATCCGAGGATGCGATTGCCTCGCTGCAAGCGCATTTGGAAAACGCGCTTGGCTTTGAATTCCAGTTGGATGATTCCATCGACGGCCGACCGCTGGCGAATTCGCCTGAGTCAACCCTGATGATCTATCCGTTTCAAGGCAAAAGCTACCTGGTGTACGAAACCGAGCTGAGCTTTGTCGCTCCCAAGGCCGGTCATTGGATCGCTTAAGTTGACGCGTTCAGCGGAGAGATCATCGACAGCTACGATCGAATGGCCGGAATTACAGTGCCGGCTTTGATAACGGGAGTAGATGAGAACAATACGGAAAAACAGTTAAATGTCGTGTTGGACGATCATGACGACACAATCACGGACAACGATATTTACATACTGGAAGATCGGTCCCGTGAGATGTACGAAGAGGAGACGGGGGCGATCGTCACATTCGACGCGGGCGATTGGGGACCTCCGGTGACAACGCCGGAATCGGACGTTGCTTTTATCGATCCGGATGAAGTGAATGCCCACTTCTATAGCGGGGTCGTTTACGAATATTTCCTGCAGAAACATAATCGGAACAGCATAGACGGGCGAGGCATGGACATCCTCTCACTTGTGCATTACATGGAAGATTCGGATGACGACGGAGTTCCGGAAGCTTATGATAATGCATTATGGAACGGGGCCATGATGATCTATGGGGACGGCAGCTGCTACACTTGCGCGCTGGATGTCATCGGTCACGAGTTCGTACACGGAATTACGCAATATACGTCCGATCTGGAATATCGCCATCAATCGGGAGCGTTAAATGAATCGTTCTCGGATATTTTCGGCGCGTTGATTCAGATGGACTTCGAGAATTCTTCGAACGACTGGATCATCGGGGAGGATACGGGGGCTCCTGTCCGCGATATGGCGAACCCCGGGCATTTCCAGCAGCCGGCCTCGATGAACGACTTTGAATACCTTAGCCGATCGTACGACGAAGGCGGCGTCCACATTAATAGCGGTATCCCGAATCGTGCAGCTTATTTAACCACAACGGGCATCGATTCGATCGGACTAAACGGCAAAGAAATATTGGGTCAATTAAGTTATGATGTGCTGACGAACCGCCTGATGCCGACTTCGAACTTCGAGGATGCGCGCGACGCGTTCGTATCGGCGGCAGAAGATTATGCCTCTGTTCATGCAGGCACGCAAGGCATTGTTCAAAAGGTGAAAGATGCCTGGGGTGCAGTCGGCCTGCCCTACGGTACGAAGCATGATATTACATCCGTGCAGGGAGAGGGAGCCTCGTCGGTCTGGATTGACACGAATTCGAACGAAGTTTACGTCAACGCTTCCTCGCCGGACGCGTTCTCGCCGGTCATCCAAGTATCCCCGGGAGCTGTGCTAACATTCGTGGAGTCGGAATTCACCAATGGATTCCGTCAGCTTCATTACATCGTTTCTTCCGGCGGGACAAACGTGGAGTGGTATATATTCGTTTATAATCATGCTCCTTATTTGACCTACGAGTGGGACTATCCCGGCCGTAACTTTTACGAAGTTGACGTGGATATCGGGCAGATTGGGGGAGGCGTCTCAATCACGCTCCACAATGATACGTTCGTGGGAGAGCAAGGAGAAGATTTCTTACGTACAGGCAAGGCAGTCGTGTCTCCGGTACCGGAAGGTTTAAGGCCGCAATCCATGCTCGTGGGCAATAAGCTGCGGCTGTTTTTTTACGGAGAGGTTGTACATAGCGCCAATCGCAATGATGTGAACGACTTCTCGATTCGTTTCCTCGATAGCGCATTCTTAAACAGTTATGAGTATCAGATTGCGAATTATTACAAAAACGATATGGTCATTGATATGAAATCGGCATTGCGGATGACGGACATCACCGAGACGACGGCTTCCTTTGAGTGGCCGGCTCTGAGCGATGCAACCGGATTCCAGCTCTTCCAAACAACGGATCATAATGAATCATTCTGGGTTCCGTCGGCGGTCGTCTCTCCGCTTGATGGGACCAGCACAAACGCCTCCATTACAGGTTTGTCGCCGAATACATTCTATAAATTCCAGCTTGTCACCATCGGCGGAATGGATGCGGGAGAATCCATAGCACTGCCCACATATACCTTGTCTTCGGAGACGCATGCGCCAACTCTTGTCAGACCGATTGCCGACAAGACCGCGATTGCTGGCGGGGGGGATATCGTCGTGCAGATGGCCGGTACATTTGCCGACCAGGATGCGAACGATAGATTTGTATACGAAGTTTATTCGCTGGATACGAAGCTTGCCACAGTCTCGCACGTGGATGATCAGCTTACCGTCAAACCGTTGCAAGCCGGCAGGGTGGAAATTCTGGTGAACGCGCATGACGGATGGGGACATTACGTACAGGACCGCTTCTACGTGACGATAGCCCCGCCGCTTAATCAGGCCCCGATCATTGCGAAGGGAGTGGCAGGGCAGATCTCCTACTTGGGAGCCAACCTTAGTGTACCTCTCGCGAATGCGTTCAAGGATCCGGATGGGGATGTTTTGATCTACTCGGCACAATCGGATGCACCGGGAATAGCTAAAGCAAGCGTTAACGGAAGCACGTTAATGATTAATCCCGTGTCTGTAGGCACCGCAGTCGTGACATTAACGGCGAACGACGGGCGAGGCCACCAAACGGATATAAGCTTCGCGGTGACGGTTAGACCCGAGAATCAGGCTGCGAAAGTCGACAATCCTATCCCGAATCAAACAGCGACGAGTGTGGATCAGGAAATGGTTATTCCATTATCCAAAGTATTCATCGATCCGGACGGAGATCCGCTGAGGTTCTCTGCGAGCTCGAACGCCAGGGAGGTAGCCGCGGTCAAGGTCGCAGGCCAGACGTTGACGGTGAAGATGTTGGCAGGCGGAACGGCCTCCATCCGTGTAACCGCGAACGATGGCAATCGTCATTCGGTCAGCCACATCTTCCTAGTCACCACGCAAGAGACGTCGAACCGAAGGCCGGTCGTAACGAACCCGATTGCGGACAGGTCGGCAACGATTGGCGGATCATCAATCAGCATACAGGCCGCATCCGTATTTTCGGATCCGGATGCAGGCGACACGCTGACCTATTCCGTTAGCTCAAGCGTGCCGAGCGTAGCGTCCGCGATCACGAACGGAAGTCTGATCGTCGTCAACCCGTTGGTCGCGGGAACGTCGACTGTGACCGTGACCGCAACGGACAGCTCCGGCAGTTCCGTGTCGGATGCTTTCGTCATTACAGTAAGCATGCCGCCTGGTCCTGGCAACGGCGGAGGCAGTGGAGGTGGTGGAGGCGGTGGAGGAAGCAATCCTCCCGGCGGCAATCCCGGCGGAGGCCCAGGTGGCGGAGGATCTGGAGGCGGTGCTGGCGGAGGTGGAGGCGCCGGCGGCGGCGGCGGCGCAGGTGCAGGCGCAGGCGTGCCGGTGGAAGAAACGGATCTCATAATCGACGACGAGGGCGTTCATCTGAAGTTTAATGAGGATAATATAAAGACGTCGACAACTGCAGATGGAACGAAGAACACGACGATAACGGTAGAAGCAACGGAGTTGGAGCAGGCTTTTAAAGCGATAACAGGTGAAAGCTCCAAGAGGGTTGTTCTGAAGGCGAGCGGCACGGACGGTACGACGAGCTTTCAGCTGCCTGCCGGACCTTTAAACACAATTTCTAACAAGGACAAGGACGGCGTTATTTCTTTCCGAACAGAGCAAGCGAGCTTAGATCTGCCGCTTAATGCTCTCGACTACGCGAGTCTAGTGCGGCAAACCGGCCAAAGCATCGATAAAGTTACGATCACCGTGTCTATATCCGCCCCTTCCAAAGCCGAGGAGGAAGTCATAAGGGCACAGGGGAAAACGCAGGGATTAACATTTGTAAGCATCGTCGATTATAGCGTAACCGCGGAAGCGGGAGGCAAGACGGTTCATGTGACCAACTTCGGCAGGACCTATGTAACCAGGACGATCGTTGTTTCCGAAGCGGGCGGCAACCAGCGGCTGCTTGGCGTTATTATCGATCCGAAGACCGGCGAAGCGCAGTTTATACCTGCCACGCTTAGAGTAGAGGACGGAGTAACTACGATAGTGATAGCCGCACCTCATGCCAGCGTATACGGAGTCGTGCAAGCTAAGAAGACGACATTCGCGGATATTCAGAATCATGAGGCGCAAGAAGAGATCGAGACGCTCGCGTCCGCGCTGTTGATCAAGGGAACGAGCGCATCCACCTTCTCGCCGGACAGATCCATTACTCGAGCGGAGTTTGCCGCACTGCTGACCAGAGCGTTAGGGCTGGAGGCCAAAGGCGGCGTATCGCGATTTAACGACGTTAAGGAAACATTGTGGTTTGCTCCTTCCGTCAATGCAGCCGTACAGGCCGGCATTATCAACGGCAAGAGCAGCACACTCTTTGATCCGAACGCTACAATTAAGCGCGAAGAGATGGTCGTCATGATTGCCAGAGCTGTTGCGTTCGCCGATGGAGAAATAAACGTGGACGGTTCGAAAGAAATTCCATTCGCGGACGGCAAACAAATATCCGGATGGGCGAAGCCGGCAATCCTTCAGGGCGTGGAAGCTGGTTTATTGGAGGCGGCCCAATCCGAGAACTTCAGACCGCAGCAGAACGCGACTCGTGCCGAGGCTGCAGTTATTTTGAACAGAATGTTGAATTACCTATCGTTTATCGATTGATAGGCATAGGAAAAGAAATATAATCCGGATGTGATGACCCGAACGTTCTGATTCTGGGAGAGGCCCATGCAATTGCGCATGGGCCTGCTCGATTGTAGTAGCCTGTTTGTGGCTTAATCACAACCTTTTCCATTTCATAGGAAGGATTAGGAAATCCTGTGTCGAAAAAGTATATAACTAATTCAAAAGTCACACGGGAGGCTTAGTGTAATGGTTCAGAGTACTCAGATTAAGGTGATGTCGTTAACTGAAGCATATAAGGATATACTTCAGGTTGTGAAAAGAACTGCGAGTTCTGAGATTAAGAATAGGGAATTCGCTATACTAGCTGAGGTTAGTCATATAAATTCAAAAGTATATGGTGGTTGCCAGTATATAAGATCGGTTGGGGACGACGATTCGGAGTTGCAGCTAGTCGTACCAGTTGAGATAGCCACCACATTAGAGGTTAAACATTTCTATGAATTCAGCGGTTCCTTTGAGGTATCTTCTTCACCTAATTTCGGTTTTTTTCAATTTAGAGTATCGCATGCTGTTTTACAGGGCGCTAATATGAAGCTTGAGGCCAAGAAACAAGTAGCGAACGAAATTATTGAAAAGGGTTACCTGGACAAATACAAAGATGATTTTAGTCGTTTGCGCGGTAAAGAGAAATGCAAAGTAGCTTTGGTTACATCACAACAATCACAGGTGATTAGAGACGTTCAGGAAGTTTTTAAGCAGCACCGAGGAATTGCTTGCGAACTGATTCCAGTAAAGCTAAATGATAGCAGTGTAATTGCAGAAGGAATTGTTTCTGCGGCTGGAGGAGGGTATGACGTCATCATGATAGTTCGTGGTGGAGGGAATGAGAACGATTTTAATGTGTTTAACGAATCTAATGTTGTCAAAGCCATATATGATTCTCAAATTCCTGTTATTGTTGGCATCGGTCACACGGATAACAACACATTCGCGGATAAAGCGGCTGATCGCTCGGAGACAACGCCATCCAAAGCTGCACGGTATCTTGTAGATATGTTAGGAGCTCCTGCTTCGATAAACCATAGACCTTCCGATCAGAGAAGGAGATATGCTAATCGGTCTTATAGTCCGCCGCAGAATCAGGTCCAAACATTCAAAAAGTCTCAAGCTGGTTCGATGGTAATTCTCACTGCAATTATCGCTATGTTAATAATATTCGTGGGAATCGCAGTCTTTGTATACGTCCCAAAACTATTCGAAACTATTCTAACGAGCCTGTAGGAGGAAATTATGGCTAGAACATATAAATCTGAGGGAAACCAGATTGCTTACCTATTAAGAGGTCTCTTTATTCTTGGAGGACTAGCTCTTTATTTCAACATACCAGGGCTGCATTGGGGATTTTTCTTTGGAATTTTGTTGGGGTCCGTTATTCTGTCTGAAATCGTTGGTCTTATTTGGATTAGAAAGAGACGCGCTGCTAAAACGATACGAAAGTCTCAGTCGAAGACACAAAGGGCAAGCTCGGTAGCTCATCGGACTTCCAAACAGATAAGGACAGATGAAGTGATTTTGGCTACGAAGTTGGAGGATCTCTCCGGCGCCGAGTTTGAAAGGTTACTGGCCATGTATTTCATCGATCAAGGCTATGCAGTAAAGGAAGTCGGCGTTGGAGGCAATGATGGTGGAGTAGACTTGGTCATCACGGATCGACGCGGTGAGAAGACGGCTGTTCAAGCTAAATGTTATTCTGAGCGAAATAAGGTACCCGTACAGACAGTACGTGAGTTGGTAGCGGCAAAACGCAACCATGACTGCATCCTTTCTCTACTTGTGACAACGTCTGATCTGACTTCTCCTGCAAAAGACGAAGCAGATAAATTTAAAGTCGACTATTGGCATGGTGCTATTGTTGAGCAGAAGCTGAAGACTTGGGGGAAATGGCAACCAGGTAAGAAAATAGCTGTTCAATCGAAGCCCACAACGGCTAAGAGAGAGGTAGCGTCAGCAAGAAAAGAGATAGCTGCTGCATCTGCTATTACCTGTTCATGCGGCGCCCCAATGGTAAGACGCAAGAGCAAGCAAGGCGCGGAGTTCATGGGTTGCTCAAAGTATCCTTCTTGCAGACAAACTAGACCGATATAATTCATACAGGAAGAGGTGATCCAGATGCCAACTTACAATAAACTCGTTCGAGATCGTATTCCGCAAATCATCGAGGAGACGGGCAAGACATGCCGGACTCGTATACTGAACGACGAGGAGTATCTACAAGAACTAAATACGAAGCTGATGGAAGAAGTGAACGAATATCTAGGCGCCAAAAATCCCAATGAAGCTTTGGAGGAACTGGCAGACGTTCTTGAGGTGATTAGAGCTCTGACTGCCGCACACGGATACAGCGTGGAGGAAGGAGAGGAGCTTCGCAGGCAAAAGGCCAAAAAACGAGGCGGCTTCCGGGAGCGGGTGCATCTGATCGATGTCGACGACGAAGCTTAACGTCAGGCTGATTACGAAAAACCTAGGCGATGAATTAATCGCTAATATGCAGCATGCCGCCGGCATTTATATTATGACTTCTTTCATTATGCAGTCGGGAGTACGTTTACTGGCACCTCATCTGAAGAGCGCGATTGAACGTGGAGCAGAAGTGAAGGTGCTGGCGGGAGACTACCTGTTCGTAACGCAACCGGAAGGTCTTCGGCTATTGTGCGGCATTGACGAACGGTTAGAAGCCAGGTTGTGGCGAAGCATGGGGACATCCTTTCATCCGAAAGCTTATCTATTCGATTATGAGCTTGGCGAAGGCTTGCTCATCGTGGGCTCTTCTAATTTTTCCATGTCGGCGATGAAGATGGGCATGGAGTGGAATCTGGCGATGAACGCCAAGGCGGAGCCTTACACCTTCCAAGTCGCGCTAGATAAGTTCATGCAGAACTTCTATCATGAATCGACCATGCCGCTGAACGAGCATTCCATCACAAGCTATGAAGAGGAATATCTGTTCCGTCATCGCGAGAGTCCCGAGTTAACGAAACTCGTCGAGCGAATGGAGGAAGAGGATTATCGATCGGATGAAATCGGCGAGGCAATGGAACGGGAAACAGCAAACTCGGAGGTTGCCATTACCCCAAGATTCGCGCAGCTAGAGGCGTTAGAGGGCCTGGATCGAACCTTGGAGGAGGGTTACGGGAAGGCTATGGTAGTAATGGCCACCGGACTTGGTAAAACCTATCTTGCCGGATTTCTCGCGAAGCGATTCAAACGTGTATTATTTGTCGCGCATCGGGAGGAAATTTTGCATCAAGCCAAGGCCTCATTTTCGCGTATTTTGCCGGATAGGAGCTTTGGGTTTTATAACGGTGTCCATAAGGAAGCAGATGCTGATTGTATATTTGCATCGATTTACACATTAGGGATGAGAAGGCGCCGGGAAAGCTTTAGGGCGGATGCTTTCGATCTCATTGTCGTGGATGAATTTCATCATGCGGCGGCCGTATCTTATCGTTCGGTTATGGACTATTTTGTGCCGAAGTTTACGCTCGGCATTACTGCCACGCCAGACCGAATGGATGGCAAGGATGTATACGCGTTATGCGATGGCAACGTGGCTTATCAAATTCATTTCCTGGAAGCGATTAGAAGAGGTTGGCTATCGCCGTTTCGCTACTTTGGAGTCTACGATAGTACGGACTATTCGCAGGTTCGTTGGTTAGGTTCTCACTATGACGAGGAGCAACTGGCAGCGTTACAATTGCGAGATTCTATGGCTTACCGCATCTACGAAGCATGGGAGGAGCATAAGCTCACGCGCACAATTGCCTTCTGTTCATCCATCCGACAGGCAGATTACCTGGCTGATTATTTTCAGGAACGGGGAGTTTCGACCGTCAGCTTGCATTCGGGGACCGTTGGAATGACGAGAAGCGAAGCGATTGACGGCCTGTCGAAGGGCAGGCTGCATATCATTTTCACTGTGGATTTGTTTAATGAAGGCGTAGATATCCCAAGCGTCGACACGTTATTATTCGTTAGACCGACGGAGTCTCTGACGGTGTTCACGCAGCAAGTAGGACGCGGGCTTCGACTATCGGATAACAAAAGCCATTGTCATATTATTGATTTGATCGGTAATTATCGCAATGCCGACTTGAAAAAGCGACTATTCGAAGAGAAGTTCGAGACGTCGAGTTCTGGCAAGGTGGCAGTAACGGCGGCCCTCCCTGGCGAATGCGAGCTGAAGCTGGATATACAAGTCATAGACCTGTTGGCGGAGATCAGCCGCAAGAAGCTTCCGCGAAGAGAGTATCTGTTGGGAACCTACCGACAATTAAAGCATGAGCTTGGCCGGACTCCGACTTATTTGGAGCTTCATCTGCATGGTCGTGCCAATAGCCGTGAATATGCTAGCGAATTCGGTAGTTACATCGGCTTTTTGCATTGGGCTAACGAATTGACGGAGCGCGAGCAAGGATTATTTCAGCAATATGAGGCTTGGCTCAAGGATGTTGAGAAGACCGCGATGGCCAAGAGCTACAAGATGGTTGTGTTGCTTGCCATGCTTGAGCGTGGGGCGAGGGAGTGGATGAAGGTAATTACGCCATCCGAGGCGGCTCCATTCTTCCATCAATACTTGACTGGCAAAGAATATCGGAAGCGAATCGACTTCTCGGATCAAAAGGCTAAGCGACTGTGGAGCTATAACGAGGCAGGGGTAAGCGATCTTATTGCGGAGATGCCCATGTCCAAATGGTCTGGCGCTCGGGGAAGCATGACGTCTTTCGAGAATGGCTTATTTGCTTTGATGATCGAGCCGCCTACTCGTCCAGAGGATACGGAGACTCTATATCAGTGGACGAAGGATATTTGTTTGTATCGGTTGCATTATCATTTTGAGCGGCGGGGGGGTTAAAGGTCCATATTGATCATTCATCTGGAAAAATATTATCTATGATATGGTTCTATGTAACGGTGATAATGTCGATTTTTAATTGAACCAAATAAGGGGCTGTCTATCAAAGTCACATTATACCTTGTTTTACTATTTACATATTTGTAAAATTTGATATATTATTAAAGGTAAAAATCCAACTAAAGGGTGAATATTATTGTTGAAAAAGTTACTTGTTCAAGGTTTTTACGAGTCAGATAATCCAATTGATATAGATTTTTCTGCGGGACTCACTATATTAACAGGAGATAATGGGGCAGGCAAAACAACTCTATTGAATTTGATCTTTAATATTCTACAGGGTGACTTTGAAACAATTGTTAAATCAATATTTAAGAATATCATATTGGAACTAGATGTAAAAAATTTTGATAAGAAAAATAAATCTCAGCTAGTTTATAAAATTCAAGTCCAAAAAAAAGCAATAGATACTCTGTTTGTTAGTTATTTTCTTAATAGCGGCGACAAATACACCATAAAAATCAGTAAAGGGAACTGGTTTTTTGACTATACCTATGAGCTTCTTCAACCGAAATTACAACAGGATTCAGACAAAGAAGATAAGAACCCTTTTAATATGGAAGTAATTACAAGTCTAACGGAGCTAATAGTTAAATACAAAAAACTGGGTTTTATCCGAATTTTAAAAGATAATGTCATCTATTTCCCTACATATCGAAGAATTGATAGTGATATATTACAGTTAATAGAGCAAAATTACCCAATCAAAGAAGATGTCGATTTATCTGAAATTAATAAGACTCTTAGCAATTTTCCAAATGATCGCCGTGTTGTAGGGGTTACAGACAATGATATAGATCATTTATATAAATCCTATTCAGACACATGCAGAAAGTTAAATTCAGAGGGTTTAGATAAGGTGCTAAAGACCTTCATTGAAGAAATGATAAAAAGCACGTATGAAAAAAAAGAGAGCACACAAGCGAATGGTTCTCTCTACGAAAAAGCACCTGCTCAATTAATTGATTTATCACGACAATTGGGGATTTCAGAAATTAAGGAAAATGAAATTCGACAGTATTTTGAAAAACAACGAAAGTTAGTAGAGATATCTAAAAGGTTAAAGTTTACTTTTGATTTTTCTACAAATTCGGAAATAGACGTGGATGATAAAGATACAGTTTTAAATAGTCTATTCTCAATTGGAGAAAATAATAAATTGGTTTTGAGACTCATAAATCTCTACGATAACCATATGAAAAAAGTAAATAAACAACTTGAACCGTATGAGTATTTGAAGAATAATTTGTATAAATTCTTCAAGAATAAAATAAACCTTACATTTGATAATTATAATTTAAAACTATCTAGACAATTTAAAGAGTTATCTACTGGAGAAAAGCAGCTAATCACATTGCTATCCTATGTGGCTTTGTCACAGAATAATGGACTTTATAAGCCAGTAATTATCATTGATGAACCTGAACTATCTTTACATATTTCATGGCAAATTAAATTACTTAATACATTAAAAAGTCTATCAGAGGCAAATATTTTACTGGCGACACATTCTCCATATATCGCCAATAGCGATTATGAAGATTACATTTGGCAATTAGGTGATATTGATGAATATTAGAAGAGGAAGTGCACTTAAAGAAAGTGCAAAGGCAGTTGTGACTGAGACCATATTTACGAAAAGCTTTTTTGGTAAGGATAAACTTCTTTTACTTGAAGGGCCAGATGACGTTGAAGTTATTAATAGTTACTACTTGTATAAGGGAAAAGAAGTGAAAAAAACTTTCAGGTTGTTAAAGGCAAATGATGAAGAAATTGATGGGAGTAGTAAAGTTGCAGGCAAGAGAAATGCAATCAAATTATTTGAACGGCTAGAACAAGAAAAACGCAATGTTATTTGCTTACTAGATAGGGATTATGACTTTTTTTTAAGGGAAAAGCATTCGAATCCCCGAGTAATGTATTATGACTACTATGAACTAGAGAATTATCTATTTGAAGATACTTTACTAAGAATAATTATTAAAAATGCATGTAATTATTCCCAGTTAGAAGTTTACGAGGAAATTCTTCATTGTTTACATAAAATTGAAGAATATTGTAAACCTTTTATTCAGTTATGCATTTTACGGGAAATAAATTACAGAAGTCCTGTGCTCTCTGAAGTGCAACTTGAAAAGGTCCTTAAAATCCTACGTGAAAAACCATCTTCCATGATGAGGATGCAACATTTAGGTATTGAGAATGCGCTTGAAAGGATTTCGGGTTATATTGATCAACAATTAAGTCAAGTAGGATTAGACACTACATCTGTAGAAAAAATTATAGTAGGTTACGATAATGAATTAAGTAGTATACTTTCATCAACAGAACCTTTATATCTTTTTAAATATGCAATAAAAGGAAAAATTATATCTAATTCGTTATCAGAGTTTATTAAATATATTCTAGAAGAGAATCCACATCTAAAGAAAGAAAAGCCTAAAGGCGACCTTTCGAATATCACTGGAAGATTAAAAGTAGAATGGATACCAGGTATATCGCAAGAATTCTCATATCTTTTGCAAAAAATTGAACAAGAGTTTTCTGGATAATTTAGGAGTGTTCCCTACTCATTCACTGCGTACTTCCGAGGAAGCCGAGTAAAGTCGGCAGAGGGAAGGCAGTGACATATCACCGATCTTGCTAGGGACACATTTTCTACGCACAGGAGTAGGTCAAAAGTGCAAAAAAAACTAGCCAGAATAGCAGAGATTGCAAAAGAAAAGCCAAAAGAGTAATTCACATGGCTTTATCATCTCTTGAATGAGGAACTGCTGACGCAATGCCATCAACTGGATGGCAACAAAGCAACCAGTGCCGATCAAGTCACGAAGGCATCATATGAGAGAAATCAGGAATCAAATATCAAGAGCCTGGTGAAACGGCTACAGAGGAAAAGTTACCGGCCGCAACCCGTAAGAAAAACTTATTTACCCAAAGATGAAAAGTGCAAAAGACCGCTCGGCATTCCTTCTTATGAAGAAAAATCGTGCAATTGGGACTGAATAAGATTTTACAGGCCATCTACGAACAGGATTTTCTTGACCTATCCTATGGTTTTCGACCGAAACGAAGTTGTCATGACGCCCTGAAAGCATTAAATCGCATCATTGAGTATGGGAAAACCAGCTATATCGTGGATGCCGACATCCGTAGCTTATTCACGAATGTCAACCACACATAGCTCAAGAAATTTCTTGGAGAGAGAATAGCATACTCTAATATTCAAAGGCTAATCTGGCGTTTTCTGAAAGCCGGGGTCATGGAACAAGGCACGTGGGAACCGACAGAATTCGGCGGGCATTACCGCTTTACGGGATAACCGACAATAGCCGAGCACTGTCGGTATACAAATTTCAGATTACCAAAGCGCTATTTAAATGGGTGAACCGCAGAAGCCAGAGACGAAGCTTTACGTATGACAAATTTGATCTCTTTCTGAAACGTAACTCTTTACCTGAGCCCAAACTCGCCTGCCAAGAACTCCATGATCCATTCGCATATCTGCTCATCACTGATGGGCTTGCCGTCCTTTTTATAAGATAAACCAGTTTCAGGGCGACCGCCCCTGTGTACTGTCTCTTGACGGGGCTGTCCTTACTCACATGTGCATAATACGTGGAGCATTCCACCTCCTGCACACGCAGCACAAAACGGATGTTATGACCCAAAACGATAAACTTCTGGGCAATCTCTATTTTATCCGCAAGTGCGGGTTCGTTTTTTTAGCAGGTCTAGAAGTTCTCTCTCTCCAAGGTTTGCTCTGCATAGAACTTCTTGAGCTTCTCATTCTCTTTCGCAAGCTCCGCGTAGTCTTCTGCGATCGGCACAAATTTCGCTTGCTTGATGCTGCTCCCGTCCAATTGATCCAGATCCTTACGGTTGTTCAGTTCTCTGGCACAACGGGGTACCATCTTCGGATCAAGCTCTTGTTGCCTTGCTACTGCGGTCATATTGCCAATCTTCTTACCCTTGGCAATTACCATCTTCTTGAAATTAAGATCATACTGTGTCTTCTTCATCTCGTTCCCCTCCGCCTCCATATTAATGTATTGAAGTAAGGGGGGGGGACTGTCCAAGTTCATTAGGGGGCTGAGTAGCAATGTAATCAGTCTGGTCAAAATGGAAACGAACGTTTTCTCGTCCAAGGCCAAAACTATCATAAAATGAGTTATACACTGCGGCGTCACTTGTTGTGAGCACAAAACTAGGTATTCTCCGCAGCATTCAGAACGAACTGGTACTAGGCATTCCGGTTCACTTCGTGTTAGTACGTCATCGTTTGAAAAAACGAATGGCTTGATTTTTTGACAACCGACCTTTCCCTTTCAGTGGGAGAGGTAATTCGTATTTACGTGATCCGTTGGACATTGAAGTCTTTGATACATTCTACTCGCTTCACAGCATCGGCGACACTCGCTCCTTCGGCGACTTGTTTTATTTGCTCTGCGACGAAGTCGGGACAATGGATTGGGCAGTTGCCATAAAACGCTTTCTATGAATTACATCGAGAACAGCCACATCGGGAATATGGATTATTTTTACACTTCGAGAGAAGAACCTAAGCCACGAGAGAAATGGGCGCAGGTATCTGGGGAGCCTCGATGAATATAAGCTAAAAAAGTAAGAGGAGTAACCTTAGAAGTTGCTCTTTTTCTATATGCAGCAATTCCAAAAGAACTAGGAGGCGTACCTCTACTCATGAAAGAAGGCCTATACGAACAAGTCATCAACGGTTTGACATCGGAGCAACTGCTTCGGCTAAATGCCTCTGAGTTCGTTATTGGAAAGGAGAAGCTGGACAGCGAAGAAGCTCGGAAAATGTTATCCAGCTACATCGGGCTTGTCACTCGCAGAGCGCTCAAGCTGGTGAGGGAACAGGCAGGGACACAGGACGAAGAGGCAATATTGGCACAGGTGCGGACATGCAATGATGTTATCGCGTCTTTGAAGGAAAGTCTCGGAGCAGAGGAAGCCGAAGCGCTGAAGCTGGACGAGCAGGGAGAAGTGCTGACGCATATTTACTCCAGGATGAATCACATTCGTGCATTCAAAGACGAGAAGGTGATTCGGCCAGCGACGCCGCTGTCCCAAAGTTCATTATTTACCGGCGCGCATGCGGAGCCGAACATGCTTCACGAGTTAAAACAGGAAATTTTGACGTCGGACCGTATCGACTGGATCGTGTCCTTCATCAAGTGGAGCGGGCTTCGTTGTTTAATGGAGCAACTGGAGCAGTTCACGACAAGAGGCGGAAAGCTACGCGTCATTACAACAACGTATATGGAAGCTACTGACTACAAAGCAATTCAGGAGCTCAGCAAACTGCCGAATACAGAAATCAAAATTTCATACGACACCGATCGTACTCGGCTGCATGCTAAAGCCTACGTTTTTAAGAGGGATACCGGCTTTACGACGGCATACGTCGGTTCGTCCAATTTGTCCAATCCGGCGCTTACCAGCGGACTGGAATGGAATTTGAAGGTGACGGAGAAGGATTCCTACGACGTGCTAAACAAGATTGATGCCACATTCGCAAGCTATTGGAACGATCGGGCGTTCAAGCTCTTCGACCCAACCGATGAAACTGACGAGGAGATGCTGTTGCTAGCGCTGCGCAAGGGAAAGTCGGCCAAGGATGAGGAGGGACTTTCATTTCCGTTCGAGATCCATCCTTACGACTACCAAAAGGAGATCCTGGAGAAATTAGAGGCACAGCGAACGTTGCATGGACGGACACGCAATTTGGTTGTGGCGGCGACTGGCGTCGGAAAGACGGTCGTATCGGCGTTCGACTTCAAAAAATTTGCACAAAATCACCCAAATGCGAAGCTGCTGTTCGTTGCGCATCGCGAAGAAATTCTGAAGCAAAGCCGAGATGCGTTTCGCTATATCTTAAAGGATTTGAACTTTGGCGAACTTCAAGTTGGCAATCATCAAGCTCAGAGCCTGGATCGTCTGTTTATTAGTATTCAGAGTTTGAATTCGATGCAACTTACGGAGCGAACGACACCGGACTATTACGATTACATCGTAGTTGACGAATTTCACCATGCGGCTGCGCCGTCCTACCAAAAATTGCTGGGCCATTATCGTCCTCGTATTTTGCTGGGTTTAACGGCGACGCCCGAACGCATGGATGGCAAGGACGTGTTTGGTTATTTTGACAACCGCATCGCGGCCGAAATTCGGCTTACGGATGCAATCGATCGGAAGTTATTGAGTCCTTTCCATTATTTTGGGGTGACGGATGCGGTTGATTTGACGCAAGTGCGTTGGTCGAGACGCGGATACGATTTAAACGAGTTAGAAAATTTGTATACGCATAATAAGATTCGTGCCGTACAAATTCTAAACAGCCTGCGCAAGTACTCGACGGACATGGACGCTCTCAAAGGGCTGGGATTCTGTGTTGGCATTGATCACGCACGGTATATGGCAACCGTCTTTTGCGAGGCCGGCATACCAAGCATATCCCTATACAGCGGATCTAGCGATACGGAGAGACAATCAGCCAAGAGGAAGCTGGAGCAAGGCGAGATACGCATGATTTTCGTCGTTGATTTGTACAATGAAGGCGTTGATATTCCCGCTGTAAATACGATATTGTTTCTCCGCCCGACGGAAAGCTTGACCGTATTCCTTCAACAGCTTGGACGTGGACTCCGCTTGCATGAGGGCAAGGAATGCCTCACCGTACTGGATTTTATAGGACAGGCCCATCAGGAATACAATTTTCAGGAGAAATTCCGTGCTTTGCTTGGAAGGACGAAACATTCCGTTCAACATTATGTGGAGAATGGGTTTTCAAGTTTGCCGCGAGGCAGCTTTATTCAGCTCGAAAAGCAGGCTAAACATTACATATTGCGCAATCTTAAGAGTATGTCCGTAAACCGAAGAAGCCTTGTGAATCGACTCAAATACTTCGAGGCAGATACGGGTTTACCCGTGACGCTAGAAAATTTCGTTGTTCATTATGGGCTAACCTTACAGGATTTCTATGGCGGAAGAACGGGGCGGAGAAGCTTCCAACGTCTATTGGTGGAAGCGGGATTAAAGGAGCCGTATCTCTGGGAAGCAGGCGAATATTTGACGAAGCGTATCCCGGCGTTATTACAGCTCAATGAACCTAGACTACTGCGTTTTCTAATCGATTACTTGGCAACAAGCCGGCTAGCGCAGTCCGAAGAAGAGCAGCTCATGCTTACTATGTTTTATTATACTTTTTACAGGACGGAGCCCCAAAAGCAGGGGTATGCGGGAGTTCGGGATGCGCTTCTACAAATCTTTTCATGCGTTCCATTCCGAGAAGAAGTAATGGCAATCCTGCACTATAATCTTTCCAATATCGATTTTGTCAACAAACCGCACGGCTTGTCTTACGCTCTACCGCTTTATGTGCATTGCCGTTATACGCTGGACCAGGTGATGGCTGCTTTCGGCTATTGGAATGATGAAGCGGCTCCTAGCTTCCGCGAAGGGGTCAAATATTTTGAGAGCAAGTCAACCGACATTTTCCTTATCACTCTAAACAAGTCGGACAAGGACTTCTCCCCATCGACGCAATATGAGGATTACGCCATTAATGAGACGTTGTTCCATTGGCAGACGCAGAGTCGTACATCAGAAGAGTCGAAGACGGCACAGCGGTATATTCATCACAGGGAACGTGCGTCTCGCATCCTGTTATTCGTTCGGGAATACAAGGAAGAGGGCGGGTTTACAAGTCCGTTCACTTTCCTGGGAGAAGCGGAATACGTGAGTCATGAAGGCAACAAGCCAATCAGTTTCGTCTGGCGGCTGAAGGAAGAGCTGCCTCCGTCTATGGTACCGGCGGCCAAGAAGGCGATTGTATAGCAATATGCAGCAGGTTAAAGGATGCCTTTAATGTAGGCGTCCTATTTCCATTCATCCTCAAATTATCAGGAGCCTCAAGACAGAGGCCTCATTATCCGCTACAATCTGGTACACTAGCGATAGAGAAGAATGACTAAGGAGAGTGCTAACGAATGACAATCGCTCGAACACCTGAACCGCCGTATTACGCCGTTGTGTTCACCTCGCAGATGTCGGATGGGGATAACAAAGGGTATGGAGCCATGGGGGACAAGATGGTGGAGCTGGCATCTCAGCAGGAGGGGTTCCTTGGCGTGGAAAGCGCTCGAGGCGGCGACGGCTTTGGGATCACTGTCTCTTATTGGGCGACGCTTGAAGCCATTGAAGCTTGGAAAAACCACTCTCTGCATCAAGTCGCTCAGGACAAGGGCAAGGCGGAGTGGTACCAACAATTCGGCTTGCGAGTGGCAAAGGTGGAGCGGGACAACTTTATGGGTTGACTAATGTCGAAGGAGTGCCCGTGCCGGTCGTTATCAAATATTGCGAATCATGTATAATAGTTTTAGATTGAAAACGCGGGGGAGGATGACGCTCATTATGGCCATCTTGAAGAATGATTGGGCGGAAAAGCTGGAGGGGGAGTTCGAGCAGCCCTACTATTTGAAGCTGAGAGATTTTCTAGTTGATGAATATAGCAGGGGAGCGGTATACCCGGACAAATACGATATTTATAACTCGCTTCATTACACGTCGCTTGCCGATACGAAGGTCGTGATCCTGGGGCAAGATCCTTATCACGGGCCAGGCCAGGCGCACGGTCTCAGTTTCTCCGTAAAGGAAGGGATCGGCACGCCGCCGTCGCTGCTGAACATGTACAAAGAGCTGCGCGAGGATCTGGGCTGCTACATTCCCAATAACGGCTACCTGATCAAGTGGGCGCAGCAGGGCGTGCTTCTGCTAAACACGGTCATGACGGTGCGGGCGCACGAAGCCAATTCGCATAAGGGGCAAGGCTGGGAGCATTTCACGGATCGGGTGATACAGACCATCAACGAGAAGGACAAGCCCGTCGTGTTCCTGCTATGGGGCAGCCATGCCCAGAAAAAGGCGGAGTTCATCACCAACCGGCATCATCTGCAGCTTCGCTCGCCGCATCCAAGCCCGTTGTCGGCGCACCGGGGTTTCTTCGGCAGCAAGCCGTTCTCTCGGGCCAATGAATTTCTTCGCGCGAGCGGCCGCGGGGAGATCGATTGGCAGATTGAAAACATATAAGCCAATGCCTTTCGGTACCCAAACGTCCGTCCAAAGTGTGAGCGTCTGCATCCAACAAAGGAAAGAGGAGAGATGACATTGCAGAAAGCTGTTTGGAAGTGGACTTTATGGACGATAGCGGTTGCCGCGTTGTTGCTTCTGCTCGCGGCAGGTCTTCTCCTCAATAAGGTTGGACTAGACAATGCCGGACTCATGTATCGGCTGCGATCTGCCGAAGGAGCAATCCTACCCATGAACGGGGACGGAGAGTACGTATCCAAAGCGAAGGGCCACCGAGAGCTCCTTAAGGAAAAAATGCATGAGGAAGGCTGGACCTATGCAGGCCAAGAAGGGTCCGGCTATTTTTTCGAGAAGGACGGAGAAACAACGATTGTGACGGCAACGCAAATCTGGAACCGGCATTACATCAAGTATCGCACTGCTAATCGGGAGATCGATCTGGCGGCGGAGAGTTAGAATTTCCGAGCCGTATCGTTTATCATGAACATAATTCATTAATATAACACTAACGATCCCTATGGAAAGGAACTACGCCATGAACACGGAACCGGTCAAACTGACTTCCTACTCAACCAAAGGAGGCTGCGGGTGCAAAATCGGACCCGGAGAGCTCTCCCAAGTCCTTCGCGCCTTGCCGGCCTCTATACCGAACCCCAATCTGCTGGTCGGTATCGATACGAGCGACGACGCCGGCGTTTACAAGCTAAGCGACGAGCTGGCGCTTGTGCAGACGGTGGACTTTTTTACGCCGATCGTCGACGATCCGTATTCTTTCGGCCAGGTGGCCGCGGCCAATGCGATCAGCGATATATATGCCATGGGCGGCAAACCGCTGACGGCGCTTAATATTGTCGCCTTTCCGATCAAGACGCTGGACAAATCCATTCTTGCCGAAATTCTTCGGGGAGCCGGGGACAAGACTCGGGAGGCGGGCATTACGCTCGTAGGGGGACATTCCATCGACGATGCCGAGCCAAAGTTCGGACTTGCCGTCACGGGCCTTGTACACCCGGACAAGGTGCGGACCAATGCGGGAGCGCTTCCCGGCGACAAGCTGATCCTGACCAAGCCGATCGGCGTAGGCATCCTGACGACGTCCATCAAAAAGGACAAGCTTAGTGCGGATGAAGTTCGTCGTGTGACGGAGGTCATGGCGACGCTCAACAAGACGGCCGCGGAAATCATGGAGCCGTTCGACGTGCATGCTTGCACGGACGTAACGGGTTTCGGCCTGATGGGACATGCGCTGGAGATGGCCAAAGGCAGCGGAGTGGGGATACGGGTGAACGCTGCCGATGTCCCCGTCCTGCCGAGAGTCAGAGAGCTGGCGGAGTCGGGCTTCGTGCCCGGAGGCACGAAGAACAATTTTGCCCATGTCAAGGATTCCATCGACTTCGCGGATACCTTGGACGAGATCGGGCAATGGATCCTGTGCGATGCCGTTACCTCGGGGGGCCTGCTCATCTCCGTAGCCGGAGAACAAGCGGAAGAGCTATTGGATAAGCTGAAGCAGTCCGGCGTGGAGGCTGCCATCATCGGCGGCGCGACGGATGAGCATCCCGGACGCATCGAGGTCAGATAAAGCGAGAAACCATACGGCAAGGAGACGGTATCGTTGTTTCAGGATATGAGCATAGACGAGCTATTAAAGATGCGGCAGAGCAAGACGGTCGTCACTATCGACGCGCGTTCGCCATCCGAATTCGCCGAAGCGACGATTCCGGGCAGTCTCAACATTCCGCTCTTCGACGACGCGGAACGCGCGGAGGTCGGCACAACCTACAAGCAGGTCAGCGTTCAGGCGGCGATGGACCGCGGGCTGGAGCTGGTATCGGCCAAGCTGCCTGATTTTATTAAGCAGTTCCGCGAGATTCCGGGACAGAAGGTCGTATTCTGCTGGCGAGGCGGCATGCGCAGCAAGACGACGGCAACGGTTCTCTCCTTGATGGGCATACGTGTTCATAGGCTGACGGGAGGCTTCCGCGCTTACCGCAAGTGGGTCGTGGAGACGCTGGAGAATATGGAGCTGGCTGCTTCTCCGATTGTCTTGCTTGGCAATACCGGAACGGGCAAGACGGCTATTCTCCGCCAGCTCGCGGAGGAGGGCTATCCCGTCCTTGACTTGGAAAGAATGGCCGGACATCGCGGTTCTATCTTCGGACATGTAGGGATGGCATCCCATAATCAGAAGACGTTCGAGTCGCTGCTTGTTGCCGACTTGCTGCAGCTCGGGCAGTCCCCATACGTCCTGATTGAAGGGGAGAGCAAGCGAATCGGCAAGGCGGTCATTCCGGATTTTATCGTGAGGAAGAAGGAGCAAGGCGAGCAGCTGCTGATTCGTCTGCCTATAGAAGAACGCGTACGTCATATCGTCGAGGATTACCGTCCGCTGGAGCATAAGCAGGAGCTGATTCAAGGCTTTCAGCGCATACGCCGCCACATTCATACACCGGTTGCCAAGGAAATTGCGGCATGTCTGGAAGCCGATCAATACGAAGCAGCCGTCCGGCTGCTACTGGAGCATTATTACGATCCACGCTACGAGCACGCAATGAGCCAGTATAGCGGACCGACGACGATCATCGAAGCCGGTACGGTTGCCGAGGCCGCCAGGCTGGTGAAGGAACAACTCATGAGCCGAGGATATTGAAGAGCGAAGAACATTCAGAAGCCGTGCAAAGTGGCTTGTCATTAACTACACCGAACAGCCCTTCCTTGGGAGCCGAGGAGGGGCTGTTCGACATTTTGCAAGAGCTGCAGGTCGCAACGAGTCATAAATATGAATCCTTTTTGCCGAAAATAAGGTACTATAAGATCAGGAAATTGTTGCAGAAGGAGGCGGGCAAATGGGGATTCTATCCAGATTCAGGGATTTGATGACCAGTAATGTAAATGCGCTGCTTAAGCGTTCCGACAATGTAGAGAAGTCGCTTGACGAATATATGCGAAGCGTAAATGGCGAGCTGGGCAAGGTGAAGGCGGAGACGGCGTCGATTCTGGCTGCGGAAAGCCGGGCCAAGCGGGCGCTCGACGAATGCAAGGCGGAGATCGCCAAGCTGCAGCGATACGCGGAGAAGTCGGTTCAGTCGGGCAATGAAGCTCAGGCGATGAAGTTTCTGGAACAGAAGGCGGCGGAGGCTGGCAAGGAAGCCGAGCTGCAAGCCGCTTACCATACCGCGGCGGGCAATGCCGCGAACATGAAGGCGCTGCAGGAAAAGCTGACCGCGGATATCAACTTGCTGGAAGCGCGCCGGACGGCGATCAAAGGCAAGCTTGCCGCTGCGGAAGCGCAGCAAAAGATTAACGCTGCGGACACAGCGGGTGTAGCGGGAGCGTCTATGCTCGACGAGCTGGAGGAGAAGGCGGAGCGCGCTTATGACGAGGCGATGGCGCTCGCGGAGCTTCGCAGAGACGCGGCCTACGATATAGACGCAGAATTCGAACAGTACGAGAAGGCGAAGGAAACGAAGCCGGAGGAAGAGCTGGCCGAGCTGAAGGAGAAGCTGGGCCGGTAAGGCCTTTCGAATGTGGATAAACAATAGCGACGCTCCTGTCCGTTTGAAGGACAACCTTGCACATACGAGCGATCGAAACTAACAGACACCAGCGACGCTATTTGTCCGATTTTTAACGTTCACCCAATCTAACAGACAGGAAAGACACTATTTGGTCGTAATGGAGTCAAATGGCGCTCTGAGAATGTCAATAAGGTAGTCTGTGTCCGTTAGATTTTTGAAAACCCAAAAAATCGAAGAATAGCGTTGTTTATGTCCGTTAGGCGGTGGGTGACTAGTGACTACTGACTAGTGACTACTGACTAGTGACTAGACGCTTTTGGTTTTTTAACCACCAGTCCGGGTGATTTTGTTAAGGAAACAAAGGTAGCACAACAGTGCGAATCGGGAAGGGAAAGGGGTGTGATGGCACGAATGTCGGTCATTGCATATAAGTGTCCGAATTGCGGGGGCGAGATGGCGTTCGATAGCGCCTCCGGCATGCTGCTATGCCAAAGCTGCGGCAGGAAGGACGAGATCGAGAGTTATTCGGGCTCCAACAGCCACTCCGTTTTTAGCGGAGACGAGGCGCACGAATACCACTGCACGAGCTGCGGCGCCGTGCTCATCACGGAGCCGGAGACGGTAGCGACGTCTTGCAGCTTCTGCGGCTCCAACGTCGTATTGGGCGATCGGCTGGCGGGAGAGCTGTCTCCCGACATCGTCATTCCGTTCGCGATTAGCAAGGAAGAGGCGCAAAAGGCGTTCAAGAAGTGGTGCAAGAACGGTCTCTTGACGCCGCCGGGCTTTATGACCGCGGACCGGATCCAGAGCATCACGGGCATGTACGTGCCTTTTTGGTTATACGATCTGCATAGCAGCATCCAGGTACAGGCGCACGGGACCAAGGTACGAACCTATAGAAGCGGCGACTACATGTATACGGAGACGCAGCATTATGACGTCTACCGGGACATCGTGCTGGATTACGTAAAGGTGCCGGTGGATGCCTCGGAGAAGATGAACGACGAGCTTATGGACAAGCTGGAGCCGTTCCCCTATGATCGGCTAAAGGAATTTAAGGCGCCCTATCTCTCCGGCTACGTCGCGGAGAAATATAATTACGACGACAGCGTATTGTATCCACGCGCCAAGCATAAGATTGGCGATTACATCGAATCGTATATCAAGTCCACGATGCAGGCATACCATGTACTGACTTACCAGAACAAGAACATCCGGACTTCCGCGATGAAGGCGGATTACGCGCTGCTGCCCGTTTGGGTTGTGCATTATGACTATAATAAACAAAGATACACCTTCGCGATGAACGGGCAGACGGGGAAGGTCGTCGGAAAGCCGCCGCTGAGCAAGGGCAAAATATTCGGCTGGTTCGCGGGCATCTTCCTCGCGGGGTTCGCGGCCATGAAAGCCATACAGCTGGCGATGGGAGGCGGAATATGGTGACAGGAAGACAATTTAACCGCCTTTCCCCGTTCGCGGGGATGGTCGCAATCATAGGGATGCTCTTCCTGTGCTTTCCGCTGGCCTCCGTGTACGCGGCCGAGGACGGGAAGCCGCTGATTTACGACGAAGCGGGACTGCTTGACGCGGAGCAGGAGGCCAAGCTTACGGAGATGGCAAGAACGTACGGTGCCGAAAGGGAGACCGACATCATCATCTATACCTCTCTTAACGAGTCGGGAGCCGATGTCATGAAGATGACGGAAGACTTCTACGACAACAAGGCTCCCGGCTACGACAAGCCCCATGGCAATGCCGTCATTTTGACGATGGACATGAAGTTCAGGGAAGTTTATTTGGCGGGCTTTTACAAGGGCGAGGATTATCTGGACGACGGCAGACTAGACCGCATCAGGAACCGGATCACGTCCGATTTGTCGGCGGGCGATTATTACGCAGCGTTTTCGGACTACATCGTAACGGCGCATCGTTACATGGGTTACAAGCCGGGCGTGGATCCCGATAATATTTTGTTCAAATGGTGGTTTCAGGTCGGCGCAGCCGGTGTTGTAGCTCTCCTGATCGTCTGGCGGATGGTGGCGAACTCGGGAGGAAAAGTCACGGTGCACAGCCGCACCTACGAGAACGTCGGATCCTCCGGGGTCATCGGCCATCGCGATCAGTATATAAGAACGACGGTAACGAAGCAGCATATTCCGAAGCCGAGCAGCGGTGGTGGCGGAGGAGGAGGCGGTGGCGGCAGATCGTCTGGCGGCCATTCGCACAGCGGAAGTAGAGGATCATTTTAAAAGGGGAAGGATGAGGCATAATGGTGTTTTTCAAAAACCAGTTCGCAAACGTGGTGGAATGGGAAGAGTTCCGCGACGACATGATATTCTGGAAGTGGAGCAACAAGGAAATCAAAAAGGGGAGCAAGCTGATCATCCGCCCCGGCCAGGACGCGATCTTCGTCCATAATGGCAGAATTGAGGGTATCTTCCAGGACGAAGGCGATTACAATATCGATTCTCAGATTATTCCGTTCCTCTCCACGCTCAAGGGCTTCAAGTTCGGCTTCAACAGCGGCATGCGGGTCGAGGTCGTGTTCGTCAACACGAAGGAATTTACGGTAAGATGGGGGACGCAGAACCCCGTCATGATTCCGACGCCGCAGTTGCCGGGCGGCATGCCGATCCGCGCCAATGGCACGTTCGTGTTCAAGGTAAAGGATTACGTGACGTTTATCGATAAAATCGCCGGCGTGCGGGAGAGCTATCTCGTCGACGACGTAAAGCTTCGCATTACCTCCGTGCTCGACAGCCTGCTCATGAAGTGGATCAGCACGGAAGGCAAGGATATGTTCAACCTCCAAGCCAATGCAGCGGAAATCTCGCGTGGCATTCGCGAGGATCTCGACATGGAACTGCTGGATATCGGCATCACGATTTCGGGCTTCCAGGTGATGAGCTTCAACTATCCGCCGGAGATCCAGGCGATGATTACAAAAAACGCCTCGCACAGCATGATCGGGGATATGGGCCGCTACCAGCAGGCGTCGATGATCGACGCGATCTCATCGGGCAAGCTGCAAAGCGGCGGAATGGCGGCCGATGCGGCAGGCATGATGATGGGCATGAATATAGCCAAGGAAATGATGAAGGGCATGAATGGCGACGGCGGCCAGCAAGGCGGGAACGGCGGCGGCTCCGGGCAGCAAGGGAGTTCCAACGCATCGGGGCAGCAGGGCTCCGGATCGGCTCCGTCCGGCGGGGGGAAGCCGAATTTCTGTCCGAACTGCGGCGCCAAGAACGAAGGCGCGAACTTCTGTCCCAACTGCGGTCAGAAGCTGGGCTGACGGCAGTAGATCCACTGTGCGTCTAATGGTCGATGGATGAGCCTCCGTTGCGATCAAGCTGGCAACGGTCGAACACTCATGACTCGCCAACCCCCAGGACAACCAACAAGCCGTCGCGACCATCGCGACGGCTTTTCCTTGTCCTTGCGGAGGACGCTCCTATTTCGCAACTGCCGTGTCTCCCGACGATCCTATGCCCGAACTGCGGTCGCGTTCCTTCGCCATCGACCAGCCGATCAATAACAGCGATACGACGATAATGGCGGTCGGGATCAGGAACAGCAGCGGATGGTATCCTTCGATAAATAGAGGGAGGACATAGCCGAGCAGCGTCGCCATCAGGATGATGCTTTCGTACAGGCTGGCGCCGAAACCGCTGCGGCCAAGGAACATGCGCTGCACATAACCCATCGCCACGCCGAACTTGATGGAGACGAACAGCGAATAGACGGGCTGCACGAGGAAGAAGTAGGCCAGCGGAGGCGCCGCAAGATAGACGGCGTAGCAGGCAATTGCGCACAAACCGCCCAGCATTAAAATGCGCTTGGTGCCATAACGCGCCGCCCAGTAACCGGAAACGGTCATAAGCAGCAGCTCGAATATGGCCTGTACGCTCCAGATGTAGGAGGCGAATTCGGCGCGGCCGAACAGCTCTTTTACGACGAGCGGCAGGTATAGTCCACGCACGGCGTCAGCGCATGCAATCATAAGAATAGCGAGAAGCATGAGGAGAGAAAAAGGTTCTCCATCCTTCGGAGCTGCGACTTTTTTGCCCCCCGTCGGCGTTTCGGCGCCCAGCTCTTTGTGCATCAGAAGCAAAACCATCAAGGCGGCATATCCGGTCAGATTGCCCCATAAGACCCCTTGAAACGTCGCGAGCACATACAGGTTGGCTCCGATCAGCAACCCGGCGAAGAAACCGACGCTCATCGACGAACGAAGCCAAATAAGCGCCATCTCGACCAGAGTGGGCGCCAGGCGTGCGAAGTGGTTACGCGCCAGCGCGAACAGCTGCCCCATAATGAGTCCGGAGGGAGCCGATGCCACGCACAGGAAGATGAGCGCCTGCGCGTAATTATCCGCCCGCATATACATCAGCAGCCCTATCATGCAGATGATTGCAGCGCCGATGGCAATCCTCTTTTTGCTCCTCATCCTGTCGCTAAAGATGCCGACCGTTATCGTAACGATGAGGTTGAGCAAGGCGGATATTGCAAATACCGATACGATCTGCCCTTTAGCAAGCCCGATGTTCTCGCTTAGATAGATGGCATTCATAGGCGCCAGTATGCCGAGTCCGATGCCATAGCAGAACAACGCGCCCAATAACCCGCGAGCTCCGGGTACGTCCGCGAACGTCCGCAAGTCCTTCCATATGTTCAATCGAATCGCTCCCAATCGGATCAGTGGATAATAATCTAGTTACGAGTATACCACCAACATAGCGATCTGTACCGATCCTTTTCCGGAACCCTGTTTGATGAGGCCACAGGCTCGGGAGGGGGTTGTTTTCCGATTTCGGAAATAGGTCCATTGAAATGTCCCTCGTCAGGAGGACGCTCCCTGGCCGCCTTCCGACTTGCGCAAATACGCCCCCGTTATCGAATGCTCGGCAGCGGCAAGCTGGACAGGAGTGCCTTCGAAGACAATTCGGCCGCCCTGATGTCCGCCCTCGGGGCCCATGTCAATAATCCAATCGGCCCTCTTGATTACATCCAGGTTGTGCTCGATGACCACCACCGTGTTGCCCCTGTCGACCAGGCGGTTCATAATGTCCATCAGACGGGAGATATCGTACATATGCAATCCGGTTGTCGGCTCGTCCATCACATAGAGATTGCCCTCCTTATGCAGCTCGCCGGCGAGCTTGATGCGTTGGCATTCTCCGCCCGACAAGGTGCTTAAAGGTTGGCCCAGCGTCACGTAGCCGAGCCCCACATCTTCCAGCGTCTGCAATTGACGGAGCAGTTCCTTCCTGCTGAAAAACTCCAAAGCTTCCCGTACCGTCATGGCGAGGATGTCGCTGATGGATTTTCCGTTCAGCTTATATTCCAGCACTTCGTCGCTGAACCGCCTGCCCTCGCAGCTTTCGCAAATCGTCCTTATCGGCTCGAGAAAGGCCAAATCCGTGTATATCATCCCGAGACCCTGACAATTGGAGCAGGCTCCTTTGGAGTTGAAGCTGAACAATGATGCGCTCACCTTGTTGGAGGCTGCGAACAGCCGCCGGATCTCGTCCATCATTCCCGTATAAGTGGCCGGATTGGAGCGGATGGATGTGCCCACGGCCGACTGGTCGATGACAATCGACTCTGGATGCGATGGCAGGAAGACTCCGTTAATCAACGTACTTTTGCCCGAGCCGGCTACGCCCGTTACCACGGTCAGCACACCGACGGGGATATCGACGGTAACATCCTTCAGATTGTGAAGCCTGGCGCTGGTTACGGTCATCCAATCCGTAGGCGTCCTGGTTGAAGTTTTCAAGGGCAGGTTTTGCTTTAAGTGCCGTCCTGTCGGCGTATCCGCGCGGAGCAGGCCCGCAAAGTCTCCTTCGTAGACGATTTCTCCGCCGCGGGTTCCTGCAAGAGGTCCGACATCGATGATGTAATCGGCGATTTCGATCACCTCGCGGTCGTGTTCGACGACGAGCACGGTATTGCCTTTGTCCCGGAGCTGACGCAGCATGCCGTTGAGACGATGGACATCTCGCGGATGCAGCCCCACGCTCGGTTCGTCGAAAATGTAGATCATGCCGGTAAGGCTGCTGCTCAGATGACGGACCATCTTGATGCGCTGCGACTCCCCGCCCGACAAAGTGGCGGTCTGCCGGTCCAGACTCAGATACTCCAGTCCGATGGAGACCAGATGGTTCAGCCGGGTTAAAATCCCGCCGATCATCGGACCCGCAACGGGATCCCGAATGACTTCAATCATACGGATGAGCTCGCCGATTTCCATCGCCGCGCACTCCGCAATGTTGTATCCGTTAATCCGACAGCCCAAGGCCGCTTGGTTAAGCCGGCTTCCCCCGCAAAGGTTACAATCGCTAAATGATAGAAAACGTTCCACCGTTTCGCGTTTGGCATCCGATATCTCGCTGCTGTCCCGCTTTAAATACAGGCGGGTGAGCTTGGGCAGCAGACCCTCGTAATTCGATTCGATATCGCCGCCTATGGTGCGGTATACGATTTTGCTTTCTTTGCCGTTTAGGAGAGTGTCCCATTCTGCCGGCGTATAGTCGGCAAGCCGCTTGTCGTTGTCGAACAAGCCGGAATGGGTGTACGTATTCAAGTACCAGCTTCCCACTTTAAAGACGGGGAACAGGATGGCGCCTTCATTAAGCGATTTGGACTTGTCGAGCAGCTTCTCCACGCCAAACCGCACCACCTGTCCGACGCCGGAGCATTCCGGGCACATGCCGGCCGGTTCGTTAAACGAGAAGACATGAGAAGAGCCGACCGAAGGCTTGCCGATTCTGGAAAAAAGCAGCCGGAGCATGGCATAAATATCCGTGATTGTGCCGACCGTCGAACGGGAGTTGCCGCCGAGTCTTTTCTGATCGATGACAACCGCCGTAGACAAGTTCTCGATGAGATCGGTATCCGGCTTACTAATACGGGGCAGCCGATTGCGGACGAATGCGGAAAACGTCTCGTTAAGCTGCCGCTGAGCTTCGGCGCTGATGGTGTCGAAAACAAGGGAGGATTTGCCCGATCCCGAGACACCGGTGAAGATCGTGATTTTTTGCTTCGGGATGCGGACATTCACGTTTTTCAGGTTATTCTCGCGCGCTCCTTCAATTACGATATCATAGCCGTTCATAGACATCACCACGGATTTCTATTTTCCAAGAGCGAATGGTAAATGAGTTGTACGACGCCCGAGGAGAACGTTCTTGTATGAACCAATTTTAAATTCAACCTCTGTTTTATATCCGTAAACAGCGGTTTGCCTTCTCCCAAAACAACAGGGTGAACGGATAATCTAAATTCATCGACAAGTCCCAAGTTGATGAAAGTTGTAATCAAACTTGCTCCGCCATATAGCCAGATGTCTTTACCCGGCTCATTCTTTAATTTAGCTGCTTCTTCAAGAATACCGTCATTTATGAAAATTACGTTATCATCGGTGCCCCTTTGCGTCCTGGAAAACACATATTTTTTTTTGCTATGATACAATCCCCAAAGTTCTTTATCGGAATCCGAATGATCAATTTCCGGCGTATATTGACCCCATAAATCATAGCTTTTTCTTCCATATAAAATGGTATCGATTTGATCTAAAAAATGATTAAACTCCATCTCGGAGTCCATGATGCACCAATCGACCTCACCATTTTTTCCTTCAATAAAACCATCCAAAGTAACTGCTAAATCTAAAATGATTTTTCGTTTCATGAGCGGTAACTCCTTTCGTTGACTTACCCCCATTATAGATCCTCAAATACGTCACCTTATGTCATATTAAGAAAGGAGAGGCAGCCGAACGGCCTCCAGTATACGCTGCGCGGCCATGCAGAGCTCCACTTGACGGAAGCCGAGACCGCGGGTGTTCCGTAGAGGACCGCTTATGGCGGTACGAATCCAGTCCGCGAAGGAATAGACGGCGTATTTGTGCACATCCTTTGCTGTCGCTAAAGTCTCTGCCAGAGCGATGATAAAGGCCAGAGACGACGCGTCCGCCGGCAACCGCATGCTGCCGGACAACCTCGGCACGATACTTTTGCTCCACAATTCCCGAGGCGGAAGTCCGCCAACGCCGAGCATGCGGCCGACACCCGACACTTTGGCTTCGGGGAGCGAGTCGAGCATCTCTTTGCACATCTCTTCGGTTATCCCGCCGATGTCGACGCAATACGTTTTCCCATGTAACCCTCTAAGCTGCCGAATGGCGTCGTAGTAGCCCATGTTCAAGCTGCGTCGTATCGACTCGGGATTAAAGCTCATCATGCCGCCGAGCGGTTCGGAAGGCGAGATGGTCGTAACCGTCATACCGGGATACCGGGCTTTGCGAGTAATCCCGAGTCCAAGCGTCCTGATCGCGACGACTTGTTTGTAGCCTTTAAGAGCCAACATATTAATCGGACAGTTGTCATACAGCCCCCCGTCGATAAAAGCCTCGTTGTCGATGACGGTTGTTTGAAAGCCGGGAAAGGAAGCGCTGGCCATCAAATAGTTCGCCAACTGTCCTTGCGGTATATCTTCCTTGTAGAGCTCGCGCGGAGCGCGGCCCGTCAAGGATACCGTTACCAGCCCGAAGTCGGCAGGGGATTCTCTCAGCCGGCTTTCATCGACAACGGATGCGATCAATTGCCGCATCTTCCTGGTATCCATGCCTCTGCTCGCGATGAGTTTCCGGGTTCTCGAGGCCAAGTGGCGCAAGGCGCTTGTGTCGAGCCTGCGCCGCATCAGCAGGTGGTATTCCTCATCGGTAATATCGAAAATCGCGCGGGCATCCAGCCGCTCCCACAGCCGATAGCCGTTCTCGAAGTCGCCTTGCGCGATGACCGCTCCGTTAAGCGCGCCGATCGAGGTGCCGACTACCGCGTCGAACGTATGGCCCGCCTCTAGGTACGCTTTCGCCACTCCCATATGATAAGCGCCTTTGGCGCCGCCGCCCTCAAGCGCCAGCCCCAGCCCCAGCCCCGGCTTTGCAGCTTCCGCCATGATGGCAATCCTCCCGTCTGTCTTGTTGCTCCGTTATGTAAGCACTTATAAAGATATGTATGCCGTACCTTGCAGACATTTCCATTATACCTCCGGCAATCATGCCATGCATATGGCGAGAAGGTATATTCGGCCTGCATAACGTCAGACAATATGTTCGAGTTCAAAAAGTTCGGTTTTCAGCACCGAGAAGATGGAATGCAAGTAGAAACTGAGGAGCGGAGCGTAGTGGAACTACGTGAGCACCGGAAGTTTCGCTTGCGTTCCATATTCG
Organism: Paenibacillus sp. PAMC21692; assembly: GCF_014303795.1. Lineage (NCBI taxonomy): Bacteria > Bacillati > Bacillota > Bacilli > Caryophanales > Paenibacillaceae > Paenibacillus > Paenibacillus sp. PAMC21692. The sequence goes on along the minus strand of NZ_CP060293.1, from coordinate 8,435,996 downwards.
ATGTCGAGTACGCTTCCTGGCATACTTCGTGATCAAAAACGAACTTTTTGAACAACCTCTATATCGAAGAGAGGAAGGAGATGGTCATGACAAATCTCGGCAGTATAACGGGGATGACGGCGCACTTTAAACGAGGAGCCGGACTCTATCGCGGGGTCTTCGTCGTGCTTGGATACGACAGGTCGCAAGACAGTTTCATAGCAGGGTTGTTGCAAGGGAATGGAGAATGGACGGCAGTCGGTTCCTTTCGGGAAGGGATGAAGCCGGAGGAGAGGGAGACGCTCGCCAAGACGATTCTTGACAATCGGGAGGAGGACGGCGGTTTGGGTACGCTGGTTCGGACCAAGCCGGGGATTTGCGTGGAGCTCGGTTTCGACGGACTTGCAGCTAGCGACAATGGCGGGATGGGTCTTGAATCGGCGGTCGTTCATCTTGTTCATCCCGCTTTTTGTTCCTTCCGATTCGGAGAGAAGGCGGACACTTGCACCTGGAGCAAGCTGATCGTGGACAATGCGGACCTTCTCCCCAAGGCGGGATTGACGCACCCGGAGAAGCCATTGTGGGCTTCCGCCGGCATCGCCAAGGAGGATTATGCGGCTTATCTCATCCGGATCGCTCCCAGGCTGCTACCTTTTTTGCAGAATAGAGTATTGACTTCGATTCGGTATCCTCACGGCGTGCCGGGGGAGTTGTTTTATCAGAAAAATTGTCCCGCATACGCACCGCCTTTTGTCCGTACCTCGGAATCCTCAGGGATTAACTACATCGTCTGCGACGATCTATCGACGCTGGTCTGGCTTGGCAATCAGGCGGTTATCGAGCTCCATGTCCCGTTCCAGCGCATCGGCGAAACGAATCCGCTCGAGATCGTGCTGGATCTCGATCCGCCAAGCCGCAAGGAGTTTGCGCTCGCGGTGCGGGCGGCTATCGAAATTCGCCAGGTGCTTGACCGGTTCGGCATAACGGGTTATCCCAAAGTATCCGGAGGGAAAGGGATCCAGATCCACATTCCGCTTGGCCCGGCAAACACGCTGACGTACGACGACACAAGAGTGTTCACGTCATTCGTCGCGGAATATTTGGTGCAGAAGTTCCCGGCGCTGTTCACGATCGAACGGCTAAAGAAGAAGCGGGGCGGCCGGCTGTACGTCGACTATATTCAGCATGCGCCCGGCAAAACAATCATAGCCCCCTATTCCGCCAGAGGCACGGAAGCGGCCACGGTGGCGGCTCCCTTGGAGTGGGACGAGGTGAATGATGGCCTCGCGCCGGAGCAATTTACGATTCCGTCGGTGTTGGAGCGGCTTCATACAAGACCTTGTCCGATGCGGAATTATGGGGTTCAATCCAACACTGTCCTTGGCATTGTCATTGCGCAACTGAAAGCGGGAACGACCCGCTTGTGATCAAGGCTAAAGCAAAGCCGTCCCCCTTAGCGGAAGGACGGCTTCTTAAGCGAGCATTTGCTCGCGGGCTCCAGCAGCGCCGGATCGAATTCGCTCAGCTTGCGGATGAAGTAACACGTCTCCGGGAAGTGATGCTCCAGGAAGCGCAGTGTCGTCTTGTTCATCAGCTCCGTGTTTTGATAAAGCCTGACGACCTTATGGATAAAGGCGTTCATGGCGAGCACGGCCTGCCCTACCTGATGGGCGAGCAGCTGCTGGCGCTGGATGCCCGGCCTTGCAAAGCGCAAGTAACCCCGGATCTGCTGGTTCTGGACCATGAACCCTCTAAAGATGTCGGTAAACCGGTCCGCCTCGCGGATCGCCTCCAGCTCCATGGGGTCCAATGCGTTGCGGAGCAGTACGGCGTGGCCGAGCTGGTCCTCCAGCCACAGATCCAGCAGCTGCACGAGCGGCAGCCGGTCCGGCAGCTTGCCTTGCATGTAAAAGGTCAACTGGCGCAAATATTCCTGATTCTCGCTCAGGGTGCCGTTAAAAAAGGTCGGCGACAGGGCGACTTGAACCTGGTTGTCGATCCGCAGGCTTTGCAGCCTTCCTTCGAACAGGTAATAGCCCTGAGCCACCGGCCATATTTCCTTCGCTATCGCAATCATAAGGGGGGACTCATGGGATTCCTCTCTGGGCAGCGTGTTCAATCGATCGATAAGCACCTGGAACCTGCCGATAAATTGTTTGGCCTCCTCGACCCACGTCTTCTCGTACGATGCTGTAAAATCGAAGACAAAATAAGCATGATCCTGCAAAATTTCCAGCCAAAAGGCGTGCTCCTCCCAAACGGTTACCGCTCGAACAGCATGCAATGTCGTATCCTCCTCCACGCTTCGCATTTGTCGTAACATTGTATGTCCGCGGGAGACAAGTTATGCGATTAACGAGGAGTGTTCAGCCCTTATCCGCTGCGGGCATCTTGCCCCGTTTCTTTTTCGCGGCCGCGACCAGAAGGAGGACCGCCGGAATGACGAACCCGTAGAGGAAGACGCTTGGCGTCCACTCGTCGCCCACGTATTCCCAGAAGGAGACGCTGGAGGGGAACAGGCTGATCGACAGGATGATGATGATGAGGCTGACGGGTAGCGCTAACGGCTTGTAGCTTCGCAATTGCAGAATCTGCCCGGCAGAGAGAAGCAGGGCGTAATAGCAGATCGTAATCTTGAAGAACATGGATACCATCCAGATCGTAAGGACGATGGACTCGATCCGTTGCACGAAGTTGCCGATGTTAACCTTTTGGGCAAGCGTAAAAAAAGGATATTCCGCGATGGAAGTCAAGTAAGGCCCCAACACGAGGGTCGAAAACAAAATAACGAGAATCAGAAGGAGACCGCCGATAGCCGTCGCGCCAAAAAACATTTTATACGCGGATCGGTTGTCATCCACCGAGGGGAAGACCATGAGCAGAATGGCCAGGTCCAGAAACGGGACGCCCACTACGGTAATGGCGCCTTTGATGACGGGGCCTGGTCCGTATTCCAGCATCGGCAGCAGATAGTGGCCTTGAACGAGCGGCATAAGGCTGCCGATAAGCAGCAAGATGAGCAGCAGGATGAAAGGGAGGAACAGCTGAGCGGCCCTGGCGAACGTCTCAAGCCCGAGCAACACGGCAAATACAATGATGGCGAGAAAAAAGATGTTCACGACCGGAGCAGGAGTTAACGTAAGAAACGGGGATGAGGCCAGCATGCCAACCTGGCTCAGAAGCCCGGCAGTTATGATGAATAAATAGATCAGGAACAGCAGCATGGCGGCCTTGCCTGCGATTTTGCCCAGGAGGCTCTCGCACATCTCGGCCAATGTCTGGTCGGGACAATGGAGACCAAGCTTGCCGTAGATCATTACCAGCAGCATGGATATGGAGACGCCTGCTACAGCGGAAATCCAGGCGTCCTGCCTGGCCTGAGCTGCCAAAATCGTAGGCAAGAGCAGCGTAGAGCTGCTGATAACGAACATAATAATTAACGCGCCGAATTGCAGCGGCGATATGCGTACCTTGGACAATCCGCATCCCTCATTTCAATCCGAGTAGATTATCAATGGCCTGACTGACAGGGGAGTAGAGCTCCCGCTGCAAGACGATCGGGTTGGGCAGGGGCACGTGCAAAATGACAAGCACGCCCAGAACGAGCCCCGCAAGAAGAAAGACTCCGAACGCCCAGGCTTCCTTTACCCACTTGCGCTTTAGCAGCCGCGGAACCTCGATCAACGCAAGGACGGCTGCCGCGCATAGGAGGACGATGATTGACAACATAAGAGCCCAGGCTCCTTTCAAAGCTATGGTGTATCCGAACTCGTGCCGGAGTCTTGCTCGTTGTTCGTTGCAGTCTTGCCTGAAGCGGGGGCGCCGGCTTGATCAGGCGGCAAGCCGCTTCCGGCCGTTCCCGGCAACTGCTCGCGCCCGATCCCCCGCATGATCGCGACGGCGAGAAGCAAAAGGGGAAAGCCGACCGTCCAGATCAGCGAGTAGAGGGCCATGCCCGACAACAGGGTAGTTCTAAAAGAAGAGTTTGGCAGCAACAGGACGGCAAGTATCGACAGGATGAGCGCAAGCGGCAAGGTCAGGCTGCGGTGGTCGCGGAATCGGAATGTCGCGGCCAGACCGGAAGCGGCGACATAGAGCAGCAGGGTCAGCTTGACGAAGACGGTAATGAACCAGATAACGGCAACGATGATCTCGATGCGATCGATTATGCCGCCGATAAAGATCTTTCTTGCGAGAGCATAGCCCGAGAACGTTTGTCTCGCCGTATTCGACGTGCCAGTGACCAAAATGGAAAGCGACGTCACGACGAAGATAGCGAAGCTGCCGAACAGAAGCCCCTTCAGCATGAAACGTCCTCCGTGCTTCGAGGGCCGAACAGATGGCAGAAGCATAATCAGATAACCGCAGTCCAGGAGCGGGAATGAGGCAACAAGGATGCTACCCTTAAGAACGGGTCCAAAACCGTTCTCCAATACCGGCTGGACGTTCGTGAGCTCGATCTGGGGGGAGATCATGCTGACGAGGAGCACGAAGAGAATGAAGACAAACGGCACGAAAATTTCGACCGCGCGCGCAATGGTCTCAAGTCCCAGACGGACGCCCATCACGACGATGCACAGGAACAAGATGTGCACGGCCCCGATCGGGGTCTCCGGCATAATTTGCGTTGTCATGAAATCGCCGATGTCGCGCAAGGTCAAAGCGGCAATCTGGAACGGGGCGGCCAAAATAAATAGAACCATCGCGGCTTTGCCCGACCAGCGGCCTAGAGCTGCCTCCGCGAACGATGCCATGCCGGAACCGGCAATACGCCGGCCCAGATGGCGATAGAGCGGCAGGATCAGTATGGCAATCGCAATCCCGAGCAAGCAGGAAATCCATGCGTCCTGCCTGACAATAGAGGCTAGAGTGGAAGGCATGACCAGGATGGCATTGCCTACCGTAAACAAAGCGACTAACCAAGTAAATTGACGCTCGCTTATAGCAATGGTGTTTGTCATACTTTTTCCCCCGGTTCGAGATAGCTATTGGTTGTTCGGAGCGAGGAGCGTTCATGGTTGCTCGGCATATAGCCAAGCCGAAACGGGTTTAAAAACGGCGACGATCCATTCCATGGGATTGGGGAGCGGCAGGTTAAGCGATTGGACGATGCCGAGCGCGGTTCCGAACAACAGCAATAACGAAAAAGTCCACAGCTCTCGCTTCTGACCGTCCCTTCGGAGCCTTGGGAAGTCAAACAGGAACAGCATGGCGGATATGGCGACGATGGCCGCAATGGATAACATGGCGTTGTTTCATTCCGTTTCTTTCGCTTTTTTCATTTCCTCGATAAAGGAATTGTTGACTGTGCCGAGCCTGCGAATTTTAACCTCCACGCTCACATGGGTCTGCACCTTCGGGAACATCTCATCCCAATTGTGCTTGAGCGTACGCCATGTCTTGGGATCCGCGCGGCGTATCGTTTCCCCGAAGCCGAAGATGTCGACCTTGTATTTGGTCTGCATCGTCTTGATCGTGCGGTCGATAAAACCTTTTACATTAGCGTTGGCGAGCTGCTCGAGTTCGCTGATTGTTTGCGTCCTCGTCAGATCGAGAGAGCATTGGACCTCCGCGACATTAAGCTCCGAACGGACGTCTATGTAGATATGCGGGACGCCTTCAATCATCTTGCCTTTTACTTTGGTGGCGGAACGAATAATTTCTCCCGTCGCGATGCCGCCGTCCGGGCACCGGACGATGTCCGATGTGCTGTCGAGCGTGTTATTGATATAGGTGTAAGCCTTGCTTTGTTCCTCGTTTAGCCAGCCGATCAGCTTATCCTCCTTAAAGACGGCGATGCCGGAGTATTGCAATTGAGCGCCGTTTTTGACCATTTGAACATTTTCTCGCTTCTCGCCGATGCTCTGGTTGCCTTTCACCTGCAAGCCGGTAAGCACGGCTTGCCTGCCTGCGCTGACCAGGGTGTTCAACAGTTCGTCCATGGTGACGGTAGTCGTCGGAGCCCAGGTCTTCTCGGACGATTCCAGCGTGGAATACAGCTTGACGGCCGGTATCCGCTCAATGGGCGTTAAAATTTTGAGCGTGTTCTCCGCGGACGTATGTCTGGCGACGACAATGAAATAATCCGTTCGGAGCTCGTGGTCTCTGGACAGAAAGTCCAGCACGTTGCTTAGGCCGTCCCGCGCGACATCTTCGCTGATAACGAGCATACGCAAGTGCGCGAAATAAATTTTGCGCGGACTCACCGTTGTCATGCGCCGGGCTGCCTCGAAGATGCTTCTGCCTATGCTCTGGTACATCGTGACAGGCGTAACGTCCCCGCCTTTACGTCCCGCGATCTCATTCGGCTCCACGACCTGAACGGACACCTTGTACTGGTTGTCATCGGCTTTATCAATGGCAATGCCGACCGCAACGGCGAGCTCGTTCAACTCCCGGCGATTCCAGCAGCCGGAGAGCAGCAGCATCGAAAGGATTACCAGGACGAGTATGCTTTTGCTCTTCATGCGCAATTCAACCTTTCGATTCGTTCTGAGGCGGCTTCGGGGGCTGGGGAGCGCGGTTGCGTCCGCGCACCCGGTTAGCCTTCGCGATCAGTCTCGGGCGGGTCACCATGCTCCACAAGGGCATGCGGACGACCGTATCCCGGTTTCCTTCGAGATTAAAGGGCGCGAACGGGCTCATGTAGGGCACACCAAAGGAGCGAAGGCTGCACATATGAAGAACAATCGCGATAATGCCGACGATAATGCCGAACAATCCGAAGGTGGCGGCGAGTATCATAAGCGGGAATCGCAGCATTCTGAAAGACAGTGACAAGTCAAAGGCGGGAAGGACAAAGCTCGAGATAGCCGTAATAGAAACGACGATGACCATTGCGGCGGAGATAATGCCGGCTTCGACGGCGGCCGTACCGATGACAAGCGTGCCGACGATAGATACAGTCTGAGCGATGGCCTTGGGCATGCGGAGACCGGCTTCCCGCAAAATTTCGAAAGTGACCTCCATAAAAAACGCCTCGATGAACGCAGGAAACGGCACACCTTCCCGCTGCGCGGCGAGGCCGATCAGCAATTGAGTAGGCAGCATCTCCTGATGGAACGTTGTGATGGCTATATAGAGAGAGGGAGCGAGCAGCGCGATGCAGATACAGATATAGCGAAGCATGCGGATCAGCGAGGCAATCATTGCCCTTTGGTAATAATCCTCGGCAGAATGCATAAAGGATACAAACAGGGAAGGCGCGACCATGACCATCGGCGTTCCGTCGATCATGATGGCAATCTTGCCCTCCAGCAGTTCGGCGGCGATAACGTCGGGGCGCTCGGAATGATAGATCGTCGGAAATGGCGTAAACGTTTCGTCCTCGATGAGTTCTTCGATGTATCCGCTCTCCAGAATGCCGTCGATCTCGATTCGGTCGAGCCGGTCGCGTACCTCGCGAAGGATGTCCTCATTGACGATTCCCTTTACGAACATAAGGGCCACGTCCGTATGCGTAACAGCTCCGATCGACCTTGTCTCCAGCCAAAGGCCCGGATCCTTGATTTTGCGGCGCATTAGGGAGGTGTTGATGCGGAGGCTCTCAGTAAAGCTTTCCTTGGGTCCGCGGATGACCGTCTCCGTCGAGGATTCCGTTACGCCGCGTTCCTTCCATTCCCGCATACTGCCGATGGAGATGCCTGTCGCGTATTGGTCGAGGAGCAGAATGACGCTCCCGGACACCAGACATTGGAGCAAGTTGGCATAGTCGCCTGTTTCATTTACTTCTCCGGCGGTGAGAAAACGATCTTGCAGCGTTTGAAACAGATTGCCGCCGGAGCGCAACGTCTCGTCAATATCGGCGCCTCTGATGTCGAGCATCAGCGACTCCAAAATAAAATTTTGCACAGCTTTGGTATCCGTAAGCCCGTCCGTATAAAACACAGCCGCATGGATGGGATGCTCCTTGCCAATACGGATTTTCCGGACGACAAGATCGCTGCTATTCCCGAGCTTCGAGCGGATGTGGCTGATATTCTGTTCCAGGTCCTTCGATAGAGGCTCGCAAACAACCATAATAGCGGGTGCATTCCTTTCGGTGTTGTATTGGCTGTTTCCTTACTCTTTCTTCACCAAATGGAGAGGGAATATACTCTTTCGGAACGCGCGGACCGGGCCGCCAGGCGAGGCCGAGGCAAAAGGAATAAGATTCCTGCAAGCCAGGGATACTATGACCGGAGCTGTATTGTTTTGCCCCAAATGCAGCGAGATTGGCTCCGTCCTTGTTTAATAATTTTGCGATAAGGTGAATAGATAAGAATTAAGCTCGTCTATTCGGAGGTGCTAGCTATGAGATATGTTCATGCTATTGGTCTGGTACTCGTGCTTGTGATGAATGTCTTGGCCCAAAGGCTGCCGCTAGGAGGCCGAACGACGGGGGAGCTGTCGGCGAAGTACCCCTCGCTCGTTACGCCGGCCGGTTACGCCTTCTCCATCTGGCTGCTCATCTACGCGTTTCTGATCGGATTCGTTATTTATTCCTTCACGCATGCCGGCAGGAACAGTAAAGCCGTGCAAGCGGTCGGTTTTTATTTCCCTCTCAGCTGCGTGTTTAATGCAGGCTGGCTTCTTGCTTGGCATTATGAATATGTGAACGCAAGCGTATTCGTCATGCTTGCGCTGCTTCTTACGATAATCGCGATCTATACCCGCGTCCGGGCGGCAGGCGAAACGTACGTGTCGATGGGGGAGCGATGGTTCGTCCGCGTGCCGTTTAGCCTGTATCTGGGGTGGATCTGCGTCGCAACCATCGTCAACATCTCCTCGGCGCTCCATGCAAGCAAATGGGACGGATTCGGACTGTCGGAGGCTTTGTGGGCGCCAATCGTGCTTGCAGTCGGCGCCGTGATTGCGCTCGCTATCGCTTTTACTAGGAGGGACGCGGTCGTGCCGCTTGTCTTCGTCTGGGCTTACGTTGCCATCTGTATGAAGCAACAGGATCATCCGGCTGTCGTCTACACGGCTGCTGTCCTGGCTGTAGTCCTCGCGGCAGCAGCGATTCTCGCTTTCCTTCGCAGTATGCGAACGGCGAGCTAATGGTGTATCCCCGAACGTTCTCCGATGATTCCCGTCTCAGAGAGCCCTGATGTTCGGGGTCTTTTTTTCGTTGAGCGGAAGTACACATCTAAGTGGGGTTATAAGGGCGTTCGTACAACCGCAGAGGCTGGGGGCGAGCGTATGATACAGAAGCAGAGGCCATAGCCATGGAAAGGAAGAAGCCGAATTTGCTTCCACGGGTGATCCTTATGAAGAAAAAACATTACGCGTTGCTTCACGAGACCGTGTTTCGTAATAGTACCGACAGGGATATGACGCTGGACGAGGTATTTTTGCGGATTGTGGGCTTTATGAAAAGCGATGCGCGTTCTTCGTACCAGCTGGTGATCGGCACGGACGCGCAGGTGCATGCCGGCCATACCAAGTTTATAACGTCGATCGTTATTTTTCGGCCGGGTCGGGGGGCGTGGTTCTGTTATCGGCAGGTCATTTTGCCTCGCGAGATCTATTCCATTCAAGAAAAGTTGACGCTGGAGACGACGTTTAGCCAGGAGATCGCGGCGTTCTTCGACGCGGCCAAACTCTCGGAGCTCGAGGATATTCTGCTGCCGCATGTTTATCAAGGCGCAGAGCTCAGCATGTACATCGACATCGACGCGGGCACGGACGAGAGGCGCAACCAGACTGCCGCTTTCGTGTCCGAGATGGTGGGCAGGGTCGAAGCAATGGGCGTGTCGGCCCGCGTAAAGCCGGAGGCCATCGTCGCGTCGTCTGTCTCCAACCGCTTCACGAAGACGCCACATCGCGGCACTTGCGTCAACCAATCGAGTTAAGCCCGATGGTGAATGGCCGGGTGCCCTGCGGATGAGATCGCCCGCCGGGTGGAGCTGGACAAGCCTGTTACCTGGAGTAGCTGGCGATGTGGGAGCTGAGTAGCATGGGGACCGATGCGAGTGAATGTAGCTGAAAAACCGAATACAATGCGCCTTGTGTGGGGCCCTCCGTTCATCGGTGTGCTGGGTGAGCACTTCGGATTGCTTAAGGCCTTGTATGTCATCCTTGCTTGTTTAGTTGTTCCCGTTTTGCTTGCTGGAGCTGTTAATCTAGTTGGTGGGGAAAAGCGGGAAATGAAGAGAAATGCTTAATTACCCATATCTAGCAAAAGGAGGCGGCTTTTGTCCGCCTCCTTTTGCTCTATAACTGTTCTCCCCAGGGGAGGGTGAAGCTATGGGTAGAGGTGGATGAGCTTTGACTTGGCCAGTGTAAGTGCCCCGTACAAGCCCTCCATATCGCCAAAGCTATTTTTTTCAATGCTCAGTACAACATTGGCAAACCGGTTAGCGCGTAATTGAATCGTTCGTTTTAGCTCTTCAAACACAAGGGGCAGTGTTTCGAAAAGCCTGCCGCCCAAATAAATGTGTTGTGGATTAATCAGATTCACGACATTACTCAGTGCAATGCCAATTGCGTTGCCAGCCTCGATGCAAGCGGTCATGGCCGCTTTGTTGTTCTGTTGATAAGCGTCCTCAAGCGAAATGCCGGAATTGTCCAGTGCTGCGAATTTTTCTTCAATCATCTGATACGTCCCGAACATTTCCAGGCAACCATAGTTGCCGCACAGGCATTGTCTGCCAGTCTCATCTACCGTCACATGCCCTAGCAGCCCTCCCACATTACTGGCTCCGTAAACGAGCTGCTTACTTAACATCAGCCCCGCGACAATTCCTTTTCCGATATTTACGACAATGAAGTTATCTACGTGTTTTCCTTTTCCGACGAGCCTTTCTGCCAGTGCCATGGTCCGTCCGCCCTCTTCGAGAAAGACGGGGCAATGAAAAGCGTTTTGCAGCACGGAAACAACAGGGAGATCATCCCAATCGGCGAGATTGGGGATATTCAAAATATGAGTTTCCTCCATGTTAATGATGCCAGTAACGCCTACGCCGATTGCATCAATAGTATGGGCTGCGATGCCATGCTCCTGCAAAAAAACGTTGATGTGGTCGGTCAATGCAGCCAGCTTGTCAGGCACATTGATGAATTCATGCATCGGGGTAATCGATTGATGGAAAATATTCAGCTTATTATCGGATATGGCAAAACGAATCCAGTAGCCGCCGATGTCAATACCAAGGAAACGAAAGCGGTCGGCATTGGCATAGAGCAGTACTTCCTTGCGGCCAGCGCGCCCCGCGCTATCGGTTTCTTTGCCCTTGAGAATATATTTCTGATCAATTAATTCCCTTGTAATATTGGTAACTGCTGGCTGTGAAAGCCCGGAGTGTAAGGCAAGCTGTTTACGAGATATTTCGCCGTACAGATCAATTAATTTCAAGATCGACAGCTGAGTTTCGGAAAGATTCATAACGCGTACTCCTTAAATGAATTGATTAATTAAATTAAGTATACATGTTATGCTTTGTAATTCCAACATGAATGGCATTAAATTTTTTTTGAAAGAAAGGGTTTACATCAAATAAGAAGGTTTGTATAATTGAATTATTAAGTGAATCAATTAACGTACCTTTATGGGATGTGAAACCAATATTCTTTATTAGGGGGTTGTTTTAAGGGGATTATTAAAATTATTCAATTAATCAATTAAAATAATAAATTGCATTCAATTCGATTCAAGAAAGTGAGGAGCAACATGCAAAGGCATACCATAGAATTAAAAGATTGGCGATTCCAGATTGATCATGATGAGATAGGGGAATCGAAAGGCTGGTTTAATTCCGATTATGATCGGTCAGGGTGGACAGTGGCAGAGGTTCCGCGGGCTTGGGATTTCTACGGAGAACACTTTCGGGGATACGAAGGGGTTGGCTGGTTTGCAGCAGAGATCAAGTCGGAATACATACACCCCGAGCTTTTACAGAAAATTGTGTTTGACAGTGTAAGCGGTTATTCGAAGGTTTGGATCAATGGATCTTATCTGGGGGACAATTTAGGCTCCTATCTACCGTTTGAATTCGATCTTTCTCCATTCATGCAAAAGGACGGCTCGAATGTCATTGTATTACGTACCGATAACCGCCACAAAGAGGAATGGCTTCCAGGCGGACCTATCGTGGAATGGGTGCAATACGGCGGTATCTTGCAGAAAGTAACCCTTCAATCCAGCAGCAAGCAGTATCTCTCATCGATCCGTGTACATACGGAGCAGTTGACGGATGAAAAAGCAATTCTTCTGTGCGAGACCGAAATCAGGAATCAAAGCGGCCTTCATTTGGAAGGTAAGCTGCAGATAGATCTCCCTATAGAGGATCGGAGCCTTTCATCCGAGCATGCTGTTTCATGCAAGCCTAATGACAGTATTCGTATACGTTTTGAGCTTGAAGTCCAGGGGGCCGAGCAATGGAGCCTGGAGAATCCTGCCTTATATACGTTAAATGCCATCCTCAAGGATATGCACGAGTCAGTCATCGATGAACGCTGCCAAAGATTTGGTATTCGGATGATTCAAACCTCAGGGAACCAAGTTCTATTAAACGGCAAGCCAATTATGCTCAAAGGCTTTAATCGCTATGACGAGTATGGAGATTACGGTCCGACTGTGCCGGCCAGCATCATTCGCGAAGACCTGTTAAACATCAAAAAAACGGGAGCGAACCTGATTCGGGTTCATTACCCGCAGTCTACGGTCCATCTAGATCTCATGGATGAAATTGGCCTATTATATATGAGCGAGGTACCGCTAAACTGGTGGTTAGCGGAGGGAGCTGGTAGAACATTTATACCTGAAGTTGTGGATAAGGCGGAAAAAGTGCTAGAAGGCATGATTGATCGGGACTGGAATCATCCGTGCATTATTTGCTGGAGCATGTCCAATGAGTCCGGGACAAACTCGGAGGATGGAATCGTTTCTGTTCGCAGGCTGCTCAGAAGGGCAAGGGAGCTTGATCCGACACGCTTACTAACCTTTGTAACGATTGGTTCGCCCGGCCATTTGGCATTTGAGGAAGCTGATCTCGTCTGTGTTAATCTTTACTATGGCCTTTTCCATGAGCAACAGGTAATCGATATTTCGGATATGGATGAACTGGTGCGACTAAAAACCGAACGGCATTTAATCGCTACTGCCAATGAATATGCAGATAAACCTATTATTCTGACCGAGTTCGGGGCGCCTAGCATTGCCGGGCAGGAGGGTAGCCATCGCTTCACGGAAACGTTTCAAATTGCTTACCTGGAGCATGTTTGGCAAGCCGTCATCCAGTCAGGGATACAGGGAGCCGTTGTGTGGAGTTGGGCAGACTACAGGCATCGTGGGGAGTTTATAGGAGCCTGGTGGAAAATACCGTTTGGTCATTATGGCGTCGTAACGATCGATCGCAAAGAAAAGAAATCCTTGCAAGCGATAACAAAGCTTTTCACAGAGGGTTGCTAACGAAGGAGATGCATGAATGAAGCTGTATGATGCTAATGGAATGATTGGTACTTATACCAGGGAGCGCGTGCCTATTGCTGGAGAAGAGCAATTTTTTCAGCTTGCCAATCGTGTGGGTATTGAAAAATCGGTTTTGTACCATGTGGATGCCCGTTCACTTAATCCAATGGTGGGGAACAAAAAGCTCATTGAGGTTTGCAAGCGCAATCAGTCGATTGAACCTTGTTTTGTACTCTCGCCACATTATAAATACGCAATCGGCTGGGAAAAAACGGAGCAGCAGCTGCTCGAAAACAATGTGCGTTTCATAAGGCTATTCCCTAAAGAAAACGGTTACACACTTGCTTCCAATCATACGCGGGAAATGCTGGAGATGGCCGAAAGGCTGAATCTTAATGTCATGCTAAATTATACATCCATTTACTCAGACAATGGAGAGGACCCTTACTTTGATACACTTTGCCGCAGGTTCAGCCGTGTTCCAATCATTCTGACGGATGTTCAACATCTTCGAAATATGATGTGGTATGAATATCTGGAGATGCATTCCAATGTCTATGTCGAGATGTCAGTCAATAATAATTGGTTGACGTATGAGGAGACGGTCCGATTATTCGGTTCCGAGCGGTTGTTGTGGGGCAGCAATATGCCATTTAACCACCCGGGCCCTTCCATCACCATGCTTGCTTATGCTGAGCTTTCGAATGAGGCTAAAGCGAACATTTCACATCGAAACTTGCAGCGTCTTATAGGGAGGAACTGAGATGGATATTATGGAGCTAGCGCGGGGGGGCCTCCCATTTGAGGATATTTTTCTGGTAGATATGCATTGCCACCTTGGCGCATATAACAGCCTCTATATCCCTTATATAGAGGAAAGTGAGCAAGCGCTTCAATATAGCCGGACCATGGGAAGAATGGGCGTCAATTATTCAGTCGTCTCCATGCTCAGGGGGCTGGCAAGTGGAGAATTAAGCGCAAATCTTGATCTATACGGCTTTATGCAGCAGGATGAAAAGCTGCTCGGCTGGGTAACGTACATCCCTTCATTAATTACTGAAAGTCTTGATATAGCAGAGCGCTGCTTTACGTTGACCAACCGTTTTATCGGCTTTAAGGTCCATCCGGAAATCAATCGCTATCCGATTTTTGGTCCGGATTATATCCCGATGTGGGAATATGCCCATGAGCGAGGGCTAATTGTACTTGCGCATGCCTGGGGGGCGAATTCGGAGCCCTCGATGTTTCGGGAGATTGCGGCAAAGTACAGCAACGCCAAAATTTTACTCGGCCATTGCGGAGGCAGGGAGCCCGAAATTTCGGCTGCCATTCAACTGGCCAACCAATATGAACAGGTTTATCTAGATTTAAACGGCGCCTTTATTTACTCCAGATTATGGCTTGAGCATTTCGTACAACGAGCGGATACAAGTAAGCTGCTCTTTTCCAGTGACACGATGTTCAACAATGTTTTTTGGGAGATTGGCCATGTTGCATTTGCAGATATCCCTGATGCGGTGAAGCTTGATATTTTGGGGCTAAATGCCAAACGATTGCTAGCTGGAATTGTGTAGCACTAGCAAGATGCATCAAGCTTAAAGCAATGATGCAACTTGCTGTTACAACTGAATCCCTTTCATAACCATCCCGTTGTGATATGGATTCAGTATACAGCTTTATAATCTATCATTTGGGGGTAAAGAAGATGAGGGTAAAGAAGAAGATCAATCTCGTTCTGATGTCGTGTATTGCTACTGCAGTGCTACTGGCTGGTTGTGTAGGGAATTCCACGAATAAACCGCAAAACACGTCTCCGCCATCGCCATCACAAGGGGAAGGGCAAAAAGAAGAAGTTAAACTGTATGAGAATGGGCTGCCTCAGGATGAGAAGGTCGTCCTCAAGATGGGCTTGTGGGAAAGCGGTTCGGGACGTGAATGGGTAGATACTGCTGTTAAAGCGTTTTCAGAAAAATATCCCAATGTAACGTTTGACATTACCGCGTCTCCAACGTTATCAACCATTTTGGAAACTAAAATTTCCGCGGGTGATGATAAAGACATGTTCGACCTGTTTACCCCAAGCTTTTCGTCTGGCGACCAGTATGTCCGCTTGGCTAATGCAGGGAAATTCGAGCCTCAGGATGATTTGTGGGATCGTGATGTGCCGGAAGAAGCCGGTAAAAAGCTGCGCTCTGTCATTTCCGATGATGCATACGATGCTACACTAGCTTTCGGCTATACAACTAAAATGCCACTGGGCATGTATACGGCCGGCTTCTTCTTTAATCAAAACCTGTTTGATAAATATGGCTGGAACAAGAGCCCAGGCACATGGGATGAATTCGTACAATTACTGGAACAGATCAAGGGTGACGGCATCATTCCAATTACGTTCCCAGGCGTTTATGCAGGGTATTTGACCGATTATACATTTAATATGGTTCAATTCGATCTGGCCAAGGCGAATGGCAATTACGATCAATATATTGATAATTTCCGTAATTTCAATGGTGCTCAATATACTACAGCAGAAATGAAAGAAGCTTGGAATCGTATCTATGAACTTGGCAAAAAGGGCTATTTCCCGGAAGGCGTAGCCGCGCTGAATCATACACAGTCGCAAATGCAAGTATTGCAAGGAAAAGCCGCGCTTGTTTCTACGGGAGACTGGGTAGGCAACGAGATGAAGGAGCATACACCAGCTGATTTTAAATGGGGCTTTATGGCAATCCCGGCAATGAATGATGCACAGCAGACGATCTTTGTTAATTCCGGTGTTGCTGATGTTGGATTTTCCATTTGGAAAGAGAAGCCTGAGCTGACGAAGAAATGGGCGAAGGAATTTCTTGTAAGCTTGTATGCGTTTGATATTCAGGAAAAGCTGGCTTCGGAGTCAGGCACCTATCCGATTCGCCTGGACTTCGGCCAGGATGCCGCGCGCATTGCGAAGCTTCAGCCTGTGCAGACGGCAGTCATGGAGTATGCGGAACGGCACAATGTACAGTATATCTCTACGCGCCGCAACTTCTATCCGACCAGCCCTGAGGCCGGCCAAGCGGGGAAATTGGTAAGCGAGATGATTACGGCGGTTGCGACCGGCAAGAAAGATCCTCTTCCTGTGTTGGAGGAAGCGGAGGCGCTGCTTCAAAAAGCGCTTGAGAAAGAAGACAAGCAGCAATAAACGTCTAAGGGGGAGATCGTTTGAATGCGGGCTTGAATGGGCAGGGAACGAAAGCAAGGTATCGGGGATTACAAAAGGTAAGCAGGCAGCGATACATTTTTCTGTTCGTTGCCCTTGCTCCTTCTCTTCTCGGCTACTTGCTGTTCACGTTATATCCGAATGTGTTGTCCATCTATTACTCGCTGCTTGATTGGGATGGGTTGACCGATGCTAAATTCGTAGGCATTGATAACTTTGTCCACATGTTTCAAGACAAATTCGTTTGGCGCGCGTTATATCATAATTTGCTGCTAATCGTTGTTGTGCCAGTATTAATCGTGTTAATTTCGCTGGTGCTTGCTTATTTGCTCAACAACAAAACGTATCGGGAAAATTCGTTATATAAGGTCGTGTATTTTTTTACAAATGTGTTGTCTACCGTCGTTATTGCGCTATTGTGGGCGTTTATTTACGATGGAAGCTTTGGGCTGTTGAACGGCATTTTGGGCATATTCGGTCTGGATATGAACAGTTTTTATTGGCTGGGCAGCTCGAGTACCGCTTTGTGGGCACTGGTCGTCCCTATGGTATGGGGCGGGGTCGGATTATATGTCGTCATTTTTATCAATGCGATTAGCGCGATTCCGAAGTCGTTGTATGAAGCTGCCGAATTGGAAGGCGCCCGTCCTATGACCATGCTGTTTCGAATTACGATTCCGCTTCTAAGAAGTGTCATTCGTGTATGTGTCGTATTTATCGTGCTTGGTACGATCAAAGGATTTGAACTCATGCTTGTTATGACAAATGGGGGACCCGAGGGCTCGACAGATGTGATTGGTTTGTACATGTATAATCTGGCCTTTGGTAAGGACTACCACAATTATGGCTATGCATCTGCCATCGGCATGCTCTTGTTTGTCATTCTTGTCGCCGCCAAGTACATCATCGACAAATATTATCCAGAGGAGAAGGTTGAGTTTTAACTCGCCATTCTCTGGATTAGGGAGGGATCGGCCATAAAAGAGCGGCGGAAGTTTATGGATTGGGTTTGGAGACTATTGCTTTTTTTGTGGGCAGCTTCGATTGTTTTTCCGATCGTGTGGATTGTACTGCAGTCGCTGCGTACGAATGCGGAATTTTTTCAGAATATTTGGGAGCTCCCCAGTCAATTGCAATGGGGGAATTATACGAAGGCCTGGACGAGCTACAACGTAGGTAAATCGTTGTTAAATACGTTGTATTATGTTGGCGTCAGCCTGGTGCTGGGCACCTTCTTGACAGCGCTCAATGCTTATGCACTTACGAGAATGCAATTTCGGGGCAGAGCCTTCATCTGGTCGTTAATTATGCTGTCCTTGTTTTTGCCGGGTATAAATGCACTCATTCCGCAATATATCCTGATGAAAACACTGCATTTGACGAATAGCCTTACAGGTCTGATCATACTCGACAGCTTTGGTGAAAATGTGTTTTTCCTCATGCTGCTGGGCGGTTTTATGGCCTCCTTCCCCAAGGATTTGGAGGAAAGCGGTGCGATTGATGGGGCGTCATTATTTCAGATTTTCTGGAAAATAATCGTTCCCTTGTCTACACCGGGCATCGTAACGGTGGCCATCTTTAAGTTTCTTGGGTTGTACAACAACTTCCTGGGGCCGCTGATCTATTTGAGTGATCCGGCCAAGCATACAATTGGGGTTAATATGTACCACGCGAATATGAAAATGCAATTTACCTCGGATTGGGTAACGATGTTTGCCGGCATTATCATCGTCATGATTCCATCTATCATTTTTTATATTTTATTTCAGAAAAGAATTATGGCTGGCGCAACGATGGGGGCAATGAAAGGATAAAGAAACCATACTGAGTTCAATGAAGGGAATGATAGTTGAATGAGTAAGGGATTAAAAAGTCTAGTGTCATTGGCATTATCCATTTGCATGATCGTGGCGGCAGCCGTTCCGTTTGGATCGGTTGCTTATGCGGGAGCCTCCGGCGAAAGCCGGGGCTCTGATCTTTCAGGACATTGGTCAGCGCCTGCAATGAACAAGTGGATCGATTTAAAACTGTTGAGCGGGTACGCTGATGGAACATTTAGGCGCGATAGGCCGACAACGAGAGCTGAATTTGTTGCCTTGCTGGATCGGTTGTTTGTATTTCAGGAGAAGGAAGCGCATCCATTCCGGGATGTTCCTTCAGATGCATGGTTTGCCAATTCTGTAGGGAAGGCGTATACCGCGGGGATTATCCAGGGAATAGGAGATGGCAGATTCGAGCCTGACCGCAATATTACGCGTGAAGACGCAGCTGTCATGGTGGCCAGAGCGTTCCAGGTTGATAGAACGGGAACAGGAGGGGGCGGCTTCAAGGATGACAGCCAAATTGCGTCCTACGCTGTTGATGCCATATCGTCTCTGCATGCCGGGGGCTTTATTAAAGGAAGAAACGATCTGAAATTCGTGCCGAAAGGCAATATTACACGTGCTGAGGTTGTTCAGCTGCTTAATAATGTTTCTGGTGATATGGTTCGGGAGAGTAGGACCTTGACCGGGAGCGTTTCAGGAAATCTGCTTGTAACTGCGGCAAATGTTCAATTGCATGATCTTATTATAGAGGGGGATTTGTTTATTACGCAAGGCGCCAAAGAAGGAGGGCTTGATCTCGATAATGTAACGGTTAAGGGGAACACGTACGTATGGGGCGGTGGAGACGGCGACAATAGCATTCGCATCAAGGATTCGTTATTGGTAGGAAGCCTGTATGTTAATAAATGGAATTCTAAAGTTCGTATTCTTGTATCCGGAACGACGAAAGTTGTGCAAACCATTGTGCAATCGGGAGCAATTTTGGAAGAAGCAGCTCTTTCCGAAGCAGCCGGCGGTTTTGAGAATGTGGATATTAGCATACTGGATAAAGTGAAAGCGCATCCAATTCGTTTGAACGGCGTATTTAAGCAAGTAAGAAATTTGTCAGCAGGTGCAAGTATTGAGTTGGGGGTTGGCACTGTTATTCAGACGATGCTATTTGATGCAAGTGCAAACGTCGTTGGAGAAGGGAAGATCGAGCAGGCGCAATTTAATGCTAACGATGTAGTTGTAAGTATGAGACCTCAAAGTGCGCGCTTTGCCAAAGGTATATCTGCAACAATCGCCTCCAAGCTGGTGACGGAGTCTTACGAGCATACGGCTTCAGGTCTAATCTCTGGTGGAACGGGGACCCCGAGTACGCCACAGCCGCAAGATCCGGAGCCGGATGATCTCCCAATCGTAGAGAATGGTAATCCGGCTGCACGAATCATTGTCGCTGCAGGTGCAGATGCACAGACTAAGGCAGCCGCCCACAAGCTGGTCGATTACGTAAAGAAATCGACAGGTGCGGAGCTACCTCTTTTGGTAGATGATTCAACAACAGATAGAGTTACGGCAGAGAATGGCCTTGTTCGCATGACGTTTTTTGTGGAGCCTGCGTCAATACCGCAAGTAACAGATTTCGTGGTTACGCCGGTGGTGAACGACGAGCCAGCGGCTTCTGCAGCTCCTGCCGCCCTGCTATGGGATGCAATGACGAAATCAGCAATCTTAACCGTACCAGCAATAGCTGCGGCGAGCGTTCAGCAGCATATTTCCTACCGGGTTGCCTACCAGGATCATGCCGTTTTGGAAAGCGGTGTGGTCGTTGTGGAGGCAGATGCTCACCAACCAATCAATTTGAATCCATCCTTTGATATCGGTTATGCCGGAGAACAGGATGCGAAACCTTGGAGATATTGGTACAACAATCGTACTTCAGCGATGTCCATGGAGCGTAGTGACGAGCAAGCGAAAAGCGGAAGCCATAGTCTGAAGACTAGCGGCGTCGATTTGGCATGGCTGAATCAGGAAATTGCATTGCCACGGCAAGGTGAATTCGAATATTCGGCGTATATGCTTGCACCGCAAGGGTCACAGACCGCAGGAGAGGTCCAGCTATATGTGTATGCACTTGATGCGCAGGGACAGTTAATTCCTGATGGGAATGGCTATTATTATGGGATTATTAAAGGTCTGTCTACCCCTGTTGTTGAAAGTGATGGTCAGTGGATGAAGCTTCAGGCGGAAGGAAGCATAGCACAGCAATATGATGGGAAGCCAGTTAAAGCTCTACAAATTGGCGTGGAAATCAAAGGCTTTACAGCTGGAGAAGCTGCCTATTTGGATGACATCCAATTTGTACTTAAAGATCTGGAGACAGTAGAGAACTCTGCCCAGGACAGCTCACCTGTGCCTGCTGCTGCTGCTAACACTGTAGCTACTAATACTATGGATGCGAGCACGGTAACAGTCAATAAACAAACGGATATTTACATTGGCTACGAAGGGATGTCGGAGCAGAAACGGACTGAGCTGCTGGGCGGGCTGGAGCAAGAAGGGTTTGTTATCCATCAGGACAACAATCGCATTGCAATAGCCGGACCAACAGCACTCGGCACCGAATTTGGCGTCAACGAATTTTTGGAGCGTTATGTAGGCGTTCGCTGGCTCATGCCCGGTGATGATTGGGAGGATGTTCCACAGCTTACGAATTTGTTCGTGAAGCATGGTGATCAGGTGATAGAGGAGCCGGTATTTCCTTCCCGTACCTTTGACGGGTACCTTACCAATACTCCAGTTAGAGAAGCGTGGACGCGAAATATTCGGTTAGGAGGAAGGCCGGAAATCGGTCACGATATGACTAAGCTATTCCCGCCATCCAAATACAAGGACACACATCCGGAGTTTTATCCTGCCGGCGCACATCTGGATGACCCTCATAATCCTACCTTCGGATGGCAGCCATGCTTCACGGCGCCGGGAATCGTAGACGAGGCAATTAAAAATATTAAGGCATATTTCGCTGCACATCCGGAATCCGCTTCCTATGGGTTGAGTATTAACGATACGGCTAATTTTTGTGAGGCTAATCCTTCTCATCCCGCTTATCCGAATAAACTGAACTCGCTCGGTGAAGTTGATATGTCGAATATTTATTTCAATTGGGTGAATCAAGTTGCGGCTGGCGTATTTACTGATTATCCAGATAAACAAATCGGGTTGCTTGCTTACTTTAATGTGTATGATCCGCCAACGAACTTGCAGCTCGACCCGCGCATAATTGTTTATATCACGGATGAACGTTCCTCTTGGAATGACCCGGATATGCGCAGCAAGGGCCAGCAGTTAACAGAGGATTGGGCAGCTACCGGAGCGACAATCGCTTTCTATGAATACCTGTACGGCGGTATGTATATGGTTCCGCGTACATTTTTCCATAACATGTCTGATGTCTACCAGTTCGCAGCGGAAAGCGAAGTGAAAGCATTTTATAGCGAGGCTGTCGTTAACTTTGCAGAAGGACCGAAGGCATGGCTTGCAGGCAAGCTGCAGTGGGATCCTTATCAGGATGTGGACGATCTGCTCGAAGAATGGTATGAACGAGCGGTTGGTGCCGCAGCTGCGCCGGAGTTAGCAAGTTATTACGAAATCTGGGAGAGATTCTGGGAACAGGATATATTCCAGAGCGCCTGGTACAGCAAATGGAAACATGCACAGCCAAGAACGAATTACCTGCCGCTATTTGATGATACGTATATGATGGCTGTGGACCTGGATGATATAGCCGAAAGCAGGCGGTTACTTGAAGCTGTAGTCGATAAAGCGCAGACCCCGGCGCAAAAGAAGCGGGCGAATGACATCCTGCATATGTTCGAATACAATGAAGCAGCCGCAATAAGCTATCCGCGCAACGAGGATGTAGAGGTGCCATCCAATGAGACGGAAGCGCTGGCACTCATCCATTCCGTTGTACAGAAAATGATGCTCGCCAATAAACGGGTGGAATTGATCAAGCAATTTTCCAACGATCCAGTAAAACAGCATTCCTGGGGACCGATAGCTCATGGCAGCACCTTTGGCGGGTTTGGACGCTTATGGTCGGGTATTACGAGTAAGGAACAGGATGCCATTGTCGCTTGGATAAAGGGTGGTGATGGAGACGGCTCAGCACAATTGCTGCTTGAGGATCTTGCAGCGCATGCCGATCTTGCAGATATTCGGGATAAAGCAAGGCTCATGCTGATCCTTGCCAAAGGCAATCTGACAGGTCCTAATCTCATCCGAAATCCAGGGTTTGAAGAGGGGTTCAAGGATTGGGATATCACCTACAGCACAATTGATGAAATAACCGATGATGCACACTCCGGTGACAAGGCGCTTCGCGTAAACGTAAGCAGCCGGGAGCAGGGGATTATTTTGCCAGCTGGAAAAACGTATGTCCTGAAATTTTACGGAAAAATTGCCGGTTCGTCCGGGAAGAAAAACTTGATTGGCATCAATTATGGGGGAGTTCCGGGCGTTGGCACGGTCAGTGATCTTGTGACGGTAACATCGACCGAATATGAGCAGTATGTCCTTCCGACCAGTGTGCCCAACGAATATACACATGCAACGATTGTCGTTTACAACGATTTGGGAGCGGGTTGGGTTTATGTGGACAATTTTGAGCTGCATGAGCTTAGCATTCCCGAAGGAGAGAGCACCATCTCAAGTCTGAGCGCTACGAATGGGAGTGTGCATGCGACATTCAATCATGCGCCTGCGGTAACGCCGACTGCAGCTGATTTTACGGTCCGCTTGCTTGTGGATGGAGTGGCAACCGTGGATGCCCACCCAGCACAAGTAGCATGGAATGCTGCAACCCGTACCGCGGTTTTAACTGTACCGCAAATCGCTGCAACTCAAAGTGCGCAAAGCTTCGCGTATCGGATCGATTACAAAAATCAAGCTCCTGTCGACAGTCAGGCTGTTACTGTCACTGGTGCTCCAGGAGCTCCCCTTAACAAAAATGGTTCATTTGAACAGGGGTACAATATAGGCGAGCTTGCCTTACCTTGGGTTTATACGGCAGAGCCTCAAGCGCCTGGTGCAGTCATGCAGCGCAGTAGTGAACAGGCCCACACGGGGAGCTATAGCTTAAAGGCATCAGGCATGCATCTGGCCTGGCCGAATATGACCGTCGCCTTGCCAGAGACCGGGCGTTATCAGCTTACAGCCTATATTCTAGTTCCGCAGCAGATACAGACGAATGGAACGGTTAAGCTCTACTTGTACAGCAAAGATGCCAATAAAGAGCTCATTCCTGACGGAAACGGGTATTACTACGGCATTTTTGCCAGTGAAGTTGTTCAGGCGTCTTCAAGTGCGGGGACATGGGTGCAGCTCAAGTGGGAAGGGGATATCCCACCATCATTTGCTGGCACACCGGTTAAAAACTTGGAAATCGGTCTAGAGTTACTTGGATTTGCTAGTGAAGAGGTCGTCTATATGGACGATGTGCAATTGATTAAGGTAAACGAATCGTAGATCAGAGCTCTTGCCTTGGCTTGCCGGGGTAAGAGCTTTGCTATTTGCCGTATAGCTTCAGCAACCGATCCGCCCGAAGCGTAGGCATCCCCATAGCCGGCTAAAACTTTCACTAGCCATACTTTCACCCTGTTCGAAGGCGGCGAAATCAGCGACAATGGAACGAGTGCGGCATACATAAGGTGCGGCGAACATGAAAGGTTAAAGGAGCGAATCATTTATATGGCTTATCAAATTATAGACGGCGTCCGTGTATGGGGAACGCCGGATCCGGGCGCGATGTCGCAGGCAAAAACATGTGCCGAACACGGCAACGTCGTACAGGCGTTGCTGATGGCCGATCATCATAAAGGGTACAGCCAGCCGATCGGAGGCGTGGTCGCGTACGACGGGCAGATCTCTCCGTCCGGCGTAGGTTACGACATTGCCTGCGGCAACAAGGCGGTGCGCACGAACCTGATGGCAGCGGACGTCAAGTCGTCCTTGCCCGCCATCATGGACGCCATCGCCTGCAAGGTGTCCTTCGGCGTAGGGCGCGTGAACAACGAGAAGGTGGACCATCCGCTGTTCGACGATCCGGACTGGAACGTGTATAACGCAATCGGGAAGCAGGAGCATGACAAATTGAAGGCGCTCGCCCACAGTCAGCTCGGCACGGTAGGCAGCGGCAATCATTACGTCGATTTATTCGAGGAGAAGGCGACGGGACGGCTGTGGATCGCGAACCATTTTGGAAGCAGGGGATTTGGCCACAAGACGGCCAGCGGGTTCCTGAATCTGGCGGCCGGACGCGAATTTCTGGGGAAAGCGCCCGGAGAGAGCATGGATCAGCCTCCCGTTCTGCTGGATCTGGACAGCGAGCTTGGCGATATGTACGAGCGCGCGATGAAGCTGGCGGGAAGATACGCGTATGCCGGTCGGGATTACGTGATCGGGCAGGTGCTTTCCATTTTGAGTGCGCAGGCCGACTTCGAGGTGCATAACCATCATAACTTCGCATGGCGGGAGCGGCATGACGGCAAGGAAGCCGTCGTCGTCCGCAAAGGCGCGACGCCGTCGGCGCCGGGACAGCTTGGTTTTATCGGGGGCAGCATGGGGGACATCTCGGTCATCGTGAGGGGCAAGGCAACGGACGAGAATCGGGATTCCTTCTATAGCACCGTACATGGAGCGGGGCGAATCATGAGTCGGACGCAGGCCGCGGGCAAAATGAATTGGAAGACGAGGACGCGCGCAGGCGGACAAATCTCTGCCGAAGCGATGAAGGAAGCAGTCGACGCATATGACGTCGAGCTTCGGGGAGCCGGTACGGACGAAAGTCCTTTTGTGTACCGCAAGCTTCAGGATGTTCTTGACGCGCACGCGGAGACCATCGAGGTTCTGCATGTATTGAAGCCCATTGGCGTGTGCATGGCGGGAGCGGACGAATTTGACCCGTATAAGGATTAGTAGAAGACACTTGCGCTGGCCGGGCGCAGGTGTTTTTCTAATTATAGGAATGTGTAAGTTTTCTCCAAACTTGACCTATAATTCTCGGAATGAAACGCGCTGCGCCGCCAAAGGACGGAGACAGCCGTTTCACCTTGTAATTATAGAATTTAAAATTTTCGAAGCGGGGCGCGAGTTCAGTCGCTGTCGCTACGGCGTGCCGTACGTGCGCGATAGCGACAACGGAACACAGAGCCCTTATTTCGGCGAATGGCGGGGTAAAGCCAGGGCTAGCGGAACTCAGAGACTTTATTGGTTGATAATAAGGGGGATGGAGCGCGATTGGGTTGGAATAAGACGCTCAGTTCCGTAAGGGTACTCGAAACCGTTGATTTGGCGAAAATAACGTCGCTCAGTTCCGCACACCTGATTAGTTTGGTAAACAAGCTCATTTTGTTCACGTTTTTCCGCCATAGGGCTTTGCATTGCAAATCTGAAGGCCGCTCATCTCCCCAAAGGCCCACCGTATATCGCATCGGAAAATAGAGGGAAAACCTCCCTTTAATCGGGGCGGTTCGACCAGAAAACAGTGATTCGGCCAGAATTAGAGTCCAGATTTCCCTCTAAAGAGCAAGGCAAGGGCGGAGACGAGGGTATTTGAGGGAGTTTTTCCTTTTATTCGAGAGAACGAACAGACAGGAGGGTACGCCGTTGCTTCTTTCTGGCTCTAGCACAAAAAAGACCGTCAGGAGGCATGGTAAAAGTATGGAAGATACTGATGGCATCCATCTAAAGCTCGCCGACTGGCTGTTTTTCAAGATTAAAGTCGGCTTCATCGATCTAAAGCATTCGAAAACCGAAAATCTATTTGGCGATAAACATTCATGACGCTGCCTACCTACCTCATGCTTCGAAGCAGCTTTGCTTTGCAAAGCTGGAGGTCGCTCAAATCTGAAAGGCCTCGACAAAGGTTTTCTCAGTTGGCGAGGGAACGGGTTGCTCTACCGCCCGATGAATGGATAAGATAGTAACAAGAGCTTGAGGTGCGAGAGAGGGTGCATTCGTATGACAAAAAAAGGGTTGGAAGAGCAGCTCGCTTCGCTTGCGAAGGAAGAGCTTGTTCAGCTGCTGGCAGGGCTGGCGGAGCAATACGATGAGGTGAACAAGGATTTGTCGCTTCGCTTCATCGAGACGGGCAGCAAAGAGTCGTTGAAGCAATACAAAGCGATTATCAAGGCTTCAATCAAGCAGTTTTCGGATCGGGGTTTCGTATTCTATCGCAATGTGTACAGGGCGTTAACTGGTGCGCGGAAAGTCATGGAAGCTGCCGATGCGGGGACGGCAAAAGAGCAGCATCTTGCCGCGGCGGAGATCGTTCTGTGCGTGCTGCATGAAATGTGCGATCTGCTGCAAAAAAGCGACGACTCCGGCGGCGATGTGGGAGAAATGATCAAGGAGGGGTTAAGGCACTTGCTGACCTCCGCGGAGCAAGGGGGAGGCGTCGATACGAAGATACGATCCTCCCTGTTTGCGATGACATTAAAAGAAGCGAAACATTCGAATTGGGATGGCTGGAACGAATGGCGGTTGTCCCTCATGCGCACCGCTTCCTTGTGGATGGACAGTCCGAAGGAGAAGGATCAATGGTGGAGCCAGCTGGACGCGTTCGAGGCCGAGGAGCAAACGAAGGAATATCGAAGCAGCTTCTTCAAGGAGGAGGCGTCGCAGCTTCGTTACGAGGTTCTCGCAAGATTCGACGGGCCAGAGCAGGCCAACCGATACATGGAAGAACGTCTGGAAATCCAAGCGTTCCGGGACATCGCGATCGAGAAGGCCATTCTCGAGGAACGGTACGGCGATGCATTATCCTTAATCGCACAGGGAGAGCTTGGGGACAGGGAGCGAAGGCACTGGGGCCTGGTCAGCCACTGGGAAAAGAAACGGGCCATCATCTACGAAGCGACCGGCGATCGGGAAGCGCTGAAGGCTTTGGCCAAAAAATATACGCTCGAAGGCGAATATGAATTTTTCCTCAAGCTCAAGGAAGCGACGGACGTTTTGGAGTGGGAAGCGAACTACGAGGCGCTGCTGGACGAAATCGAAGAGGCTGCCCGAAGCGATTGGGAAGCAGGCTCGTTGTACAAAAAGTTGATTATAGAGGAGAAGCGCAACGACAGGCTGCTGCGATATGTAGAAAAGAACCCCCATTTATTGACGCACTATTATGTGCATTTGGTGGACAGCCACCCGGAGGAGCTGCACATGCTCTTTGTAAAACAGATCACGCACGAAGCCAAAGTTAGCGCGAACCGTAAGGAGTACCGCAAGGTGTGCGATATCATTCGGCATCTGATTAAGGCGGGAGGACGCGAGCATGCGGAAGGACTGATCCAATCGCTTCGCGAGGCTTACAAGAAGAGGGCTGCGTTCCTCGATGAATTGAACAAAATAAAACTGAATTAGGCTTTGCGAGAATGGAAGGAGAACAAGGAATGAATGATTTTGAAATCAAGCTGAACAAATACGCGGAGCTTGTCGTCAAGGTCGGCGTCAACATACAACCTGGACAGGTGCTGATTGTCCATGCGCCTATCGAGACGGCGGAGCTGACAAGGCTAATCGTGGCGAAGGCGTATGAGGCCGGAGCCAAATACGTCATCGTGGAATGGGACGACGAGGACATTACTCGCATCCGGTACGAGAAGGCGCCGCAGGATTCGTTTGACTATTATCCGGGGTGGGAGGCTGACCGTATGGAGCGGTTCGCGGAGGAAGGCGGCGCCATCCTGCATATCAAGGTGCCCGATCCGGAGCTGCTCCGCGGCATCGATTCCGCCAAGGTGGCAGCGGCGACCAAGGCCGCGGCAGTCGCGCGCAAGGCGTATTCGGCCTATACGCGCAACAGCCGGATCAGTTGGTCGCTGATCAAGGCGCCTACCCGCGCATGGGCGGACAAAGTGTACGCGGACTTGCCCGGGGAGGAGCGCATAGGGGCGATGTGGGAGGCGATCTTCCACATGGTCCGCGTCAACGCCGCCGACCCGGTAGCAGCTTGGCGTGAGCATATCGGGGAGTTGAAGAAGCGTCAGAATCTGCTGAACGGGAAAAAATACATAGCTCTCCATTACCGCGCTCCAGGCACCGATCTGCAGGTGGCGCTGCCGGAAGGCCATATATGGCGCGGCGGCGGAGGAGAAAACGAGAAGGGCGTTTATTTCGTCGCGAACATGCCGACGGAGGAAGTGTATACGATGCCCCATCGGCTAGGCGTCAACGGAACGATTCGCAGCACGCTGCCGCTGAATTTGAACGGCAGACTGGTCGAGGGCATCGCGTTGACGTTCAAGGAAGGCAGAGTCGTGGAATATGACGCCAAGTCGGGCCGAGAGCATCTGACGACGCTGCTGGAGACGGACGAGGGAGCGTCCTATCTGGGAGAGCTGGCTCTGGTGCCGCATGACTCGCCGATTTCGAACCTGAACCGCGTATTCTACAATACCGGCATCGACGAGAACGCCTCCTGCCACTTCGCGCTTGGCAGCGCCTATCCCGTCAATCTCGAAGGCGGCACGAAGCTGTCGGGCGAAGAGCTGGTCGCCCGCGGGGCGAACGTCAGCCTGACGCATGTGGACTTCATGATCGGCTGCGCGGAGCTCGACATCGACGGGGAGCTGCCGGACGGCACGATCGAGCCGGTATTCCGCAAGGGGAATTGGGCGCAATAGCCTGGCGCCTCAGGCTGGAGAATTCGAAGGTTCGTGTCGTACGATGTTAACGTTATGAATGATTGACGCAGCTTAATTTCACTGGAGGGGGAACAGGGGAATGAACGTGGAGGCGTATTTGGCAAGAATCGGGTTTACAGGGGAGCCGGATGGCGGTACGGAGACGTTGGGCAAGCTGCAGGAGCTGCATCTGCAGGCCGTGCCGTACGAGAACCTGGATATTATTAACGGCGTACCGCTGTCGTTGCAGTTGGAATCCGTCTATGACAAGATCGTAGGCCAAGGACGCGGCGGCTATTGCTTCGAACTGAACGCGCTGTTCGGCTGGCTGCTGAGGGAGCTCGGCTACGGAGTGACGGATTACTTCGCCCGGTTCTGGCGCGACGAGGCAAATACGCCGCCTAAGCGCAGGCATCAGGTGCTTCGCGTAGAGGCCGAGGGGCGCGTCTTCCTGTGCGATGTAGGGGTAGGCGGTATCGTGCCCCGCAGGCCGCTGCTGCTTCAGGAAGGCTTGGAGCAGCGGCAGGGCGGCGAAAGCTATCGATTCGACCGGGATGCGGAATTTGGCTGGATGTTGATGGAGAAGAAGAAGGACGGCTGGGCCCGCCTCTTCTCGTTCACGGAGGAGCCTCAACTGCCGAAGGATTATCTGATGGCGTCCTTCTGGTGCGAGCACGCGCCGGATTCCGTGTTCAAAAACAACCGGATCGTAGCGATGCACACGAAAGACGGGCGAAACACGGTGTGGAACGAGGAGTTCCGCCTGTTCCGCCCGGACGGCGTCCATGCCTTTACACCTGCCTCCGAGGCGGAGGATGCCGAGGCGCTCAAGAAGTATTTCGGCATTGTGGTGTAGGAGCGAAAATGGGTGTCCATAGTCGTCGAGAACGACGATGGGCCACAAGTATCCGGTATGTGCGTCCTCGCGAAGCAGCTCCAGCAGCGGGGTGTCCGAATCCGCAACGCCTCCTCCGATAATAATCAGCTCAGGATTGAGCAGATGGACGATCGAAGCGATTGCCGCCCCCAGCGCGGCAATCGCTTCTTGCATGATGTCCGCCGCGAGCGGGTCTCCGGCTTGCCACAAGGCGATGACGTCCCGCGTGTCCAGCGGCTGCTTGACGCCGATCCGGTCTGCCGCAGCAAGCCGCTCGTTCATCCGCCGCGCGATGCTCGTGCCGGAGGCATATTGCTCCAGTCACGGCCGTTTCTCAAAAGGTGTATACGAAAGTAAACAGTAGTATATGGCTGACCCGCTCGCTCCTTTCTATACTAAAAACAAGGACGAAAAGCCGCGCTGCAGGGCGGCGGATGGATCCATATCGAGACCAGACGGAGGGGTAGTAGCATGAAGAAGAGATACAAAATGTTGACGATTGCCGCAACGCTAGCGTGCCTGACAGTGTCCGCTTGCAGCAACGGAGCGAACGAGCCGGCCGCGTCGCCTAGTCCAAGCGCGGAAGCGGGGCAAGGACAGACGCCCGAGACGAATGAAGTGATCGAGGTGACGACGGTATCGCCAAGCGATCCGTACCTGAAGTTCGACGAAGGCGAAAGCTTCGATAAAAACGCCGTGTACGACGCTTACGAGAAAGACATCGGCGTCCGAATCAAAAACAATTGGGTCGCAGACGTCAGCCAGTTCAAGGAAAAGGTGAAAATTACAATCGCTTCCGACGATCTGCCCGACTTCGTGCTGGTAAACGCAACGCAGCTCAAGGAGCTGACGGAAGCCGACATGATTTTGGATATTACGGAAGTGTACGACAAGCACGCCACGGAAGAAACGAAAAAGTTCCTGACGATGGATGGCGGCATGCAGCTCAAGACGGCGACGTTCGACGGCAAGCTGATGGGCATTCCGAGTTCGTACAATCCATACCAGTATCAATATTTATACGTGCGCACGGATTGGCTGAAGGAGCTGAACCTGCCGGAGCCTAAGACGATGGACGACATCATGGCGATCGCGGAAGCTTTCAAAACCAAAAATCCGGGCGGCGCCAAAACGCCGTACGGTCTTTCGGTCAGCAAAAACCCGTTCAGCATGGATACGGGCGTGACCGGTCTTCGCGCTTTCTTGAACGGCTACCACGCTTACGAGAATCTCTGGATCGAGGACGGCAATGGGGGTCTCGTAAACAGCGACATCCAGCCGGAAGTGAAGCAGGCGCTCGCCGCGCTGCAGGATATGTTCAAGAAAGGGCTGATCGATCCGGAGTTCGCGGTCAAAGATACGGAGAAAGCGGCCGAGCTCCTCTACGATAACAGCGTCGGCATCGTATACGGCGCATCGTGGACGCCTGCCCAGCTCGCGAAGGGCGCGGTGAAGGACGGCAAGGTGGTCCAGGAGTGGGGCGCGTTCCCGATCCCGACGGCGGACGACAAGCCGGCGCTGTCGCAGATCGGGCTTGGCGTAGACGAATATTACGTCATCTCCAAGAAAGCGAAACATCCGGAAGGCGTTATCAAGCTGCTGAACCATTGGATCGCGGTCGACAACCATCCGACGGACGAACAGAAGGTATACGAGTTCGGCAAGGATCTCAAGGAGAAAGGCAACAACTATTGGCTGCTTAGCCCGCTCAGAGTCGGCAAGCAGAAGGACAACAACGGCGAAATTCTGCCGAAAGCCATCGAGAACAAAGATCCGAGCATCCTGGAGACGAAGGATCACCGGACGCGGTACGAACGCGCGATGAAATACGTCGACGGCGATACGAGCATGTGGTGGGAATATTTGATATCCGGTCCGAAGGGCGCCTTCTCGCTGGTTCCCGCGATTCAAGAGAACAAACAATATTTGCAGAACAAGTTTTACGGAGCGCCGACGCCGGCGATGGCGGAGCGCCAGGAAATTTTGCTCAAGAAGCGGGACGAGGTTTATTTCAAAATCATCATGAATCAAGTGCCGGTTGACGCGTTCGATGATTTCGTGCAGGAGTGGAAGAAGCTTGGCGGCGACGAAATTACGAAAGAAGTAAACGAGTGGTACGCCACCCATCAATAATCGATAACACCAAGGAGTCGGGGGATGGGGGCATTGCTCTCACCCCCGAACTGCTTGCGCAGGACTGTCGATTTAGCGAAACAGCGAGGTGAACGGCTTGAACGTAATAACAAGGCTGTGGAAGAGGGAATGGCCCCTGCACATGATGCTGCTGCCCGCCATCGTATTGGTCGTCATATTCAGCTACGTGCCGATGGCCGGCATCGTCATGGCGTTCCAGAAATACGTGCCGAACAAAGGGTTGTTCGGCTCTCCCTTTATCGGTTGGCGGAATTTCCGGCTGCTGATGGATTATCCCGATATCGGGCGCATTTTTTTTAACACGATCTACATTGCGGTCATGAAAATCGTTGCGGGACTTTTTGTCCCGATTACCATCGCGATCCTGCTGAACGAGCTGCGCCGCGAATGGGTAAAGCGCACGTTCCAGACGCTTGTGTATTTGCCGCACTTCATGTCTTGGGTGTTGCTCAGCGGCATTTTGGTCGACGTTCTGTCGCCCACGTCGGGCGTGGTGAACCAGCTGCTTGGATTTTTCGGCGCGAAGCCGATCTTCTTCCTCGGCAGCAATGACTGGTTCCCTTACGCGATGGTCATCTCCGACGTATGGAAGGAATTCGGCTTCGGCACCATCGTGTATTTGGCCGCGCTTACGGGCATTAATCCGTCGCTGTACGAAGCGGCCGAGATCGACGGGGCGGGACGCCTCAAGCAAACGTTTCACGTAACGCTGCCGGGCATGATGCCGATTATCGTGCTGATGCTGACGCTCAATATCGGAAACGTGCTGAACGCGGGCTTCGAGCAAATCTTCAACCTGTACAGTCCGCCCGTATACGAAAGCGCGGACATTATCGATACGTTCGTCTACCGGATGGGTGTACAGCAAGCGCAATTCGGCTTCGCAACGGCGGTGGGACTGCTCAAGTCGATCGTATCGTTCCTGTTTATTTCGTTTTCTTATTTCTTGGCTTACCGATTGGCGAACTACCGGATCTTCTGACCCGTCGCCAATTCTACGGAAGGGAGCATCATCATGACGAACTACCGCACTTGGGGCAGAACGGTTTTCGCGGGGTGCAATTACGCATTCCTGCTGCTGATCTCCTTGCTCTGTCTCATGCCCATCGTGCACATTCTGGCGATGTCTTTCAGCTCCGGGGCTGCGGCGGCCGCGGGACAAGTGGCGCTGTGGCCGGTCGATTTTACGACGGCCGCTTACGATAACGTCTTCGGCAAGCCGGAGTACCTGCGCGCGTTCTGGGTATCCGTCCAGCGCGTCGCGCTCGGCACGTCGCTCAGCATGCTGCTTATGATCATCACGGCGTACCCGCTCTCCAAGGATCACCGCCAGCTTAGACTGCGCACCTTCTATGCCTGGCTGTTCGTCTTCACGATTCTGTTTAGCGGGGGGCTGATTCCGTCCTATCTGACCGTCAAGTCTCTTGGCATGATCGATACGATGTGGGCGCTTGTACTGCCGACCGCGATTCCGGTGTTCAATATTATTCTTCTGCTGAACTTTTACCGCAACTTGCCAAAGGAGCTGGAGGAATCGGCGCGTATCGACGGAGCAGGCCACTTCCGCACGCTGTGGCAGATTTACGTGCCGCTGTCGCTGCCCGCGCTCGCGACGACGGGGCTGTTCACGATGGTGGGGCACTGGAACAGTTGGTTTGACGGCATGCTGTACATGAATCATACTGAGAATTATCCGCTCCAGACGTTCCTGCAGACGGTCATTATCAAGCTTGACTTCCGCTTCATCAAGGCGGAGAATGCCGAGCTGCTGCTGAAGCTGTCCGACCGGACGAGCCGCGCGGCCCAAATATTTGTGGCGGCGTTTCCGATATTGATCGTATATCCGTTTCTTCAACGGTTTTTCATCAAGGGCATCGTCATGGGCAGCGTGAAGGAATAGGAGTTGACTCAATCAATCGGGGGGACGAGAGATGAAGAGCTTATTGTTCCTGCGTGACTCCTCCATTTTCAAGAAAATGCTGGCTGCCTTTCTGGCCGCCCTGCTGCCGCTGCTGGCGATCACGTGGATGATCGTCGAGCAGGGCTCGAACCGTATTCGCGGAGAAATATCCGAATCCGTGCTGAATACGGCGCGGTACTATATGGATTCGCTTGATAAGGAAGCGGATCGAATCGAACGATATTTGCCCAACTACGTCATGGACCAGGATCTCATGGAGATCGCCGCGACGGGGGATCATATGAGCTCCTACGAGAGGTCAAGCAGCATTCTGGATATTCAGAAGCGGCTTGACCTGATGCGCAATTCCAGCCCGTTCATCCGGGAGACCAAAGCCTATATTCCCGTCATCGACCGGACGGTGCTCTCCCACAGCTTCGAGACGTTCCTCGACCTGGAGGAATACGCGGCCATGCGGCAAAGCGAGAAGCTGTACGAAGAGCCGTTTATAATCTGGCGCGACCGGCTGTTCATGTCCATGCAATATCCGACCGGCACGACCGCGAAGCCGTTGTATATCGTCGCCGTGGAGTTATCCGTACCGGAAATAAGAGGTACTCTCGCGCAAATCCGCGGTTCCCGCGGCGGTGGAAGCGCCATGATCAATTTGGATCGGGGATGGAGCGTGGAGAGCGGCGCGGATGCCGACATGGCAAGCCATATGCAGGAGTTCGCTCGCCAAAAGAGCGCTGCCGGCGATCGTCAGGGCAGCGAGACGATTGCGTATGACGGAGCGCGATATGTGGCGATCTATACGCATTCCGCCGTCTGGAACGCGTATGCCGTTACGTACGTGCCCGAAGCCGAAGTGTTGGGCTCGCTTGAGGTGTACCGGACGTTATTTTGGTGGGCGTGCGGGCTTGCGGTCGTCATCGTGTTGTTCTTCTCTTATTTCCTGCTTCAGATTATTTACCGCCCGCTGATGAAGCTGGTACATTCCTTCCGCCGCGTGCAGATGAACCGGCTGGAGACGATCGCCGTCGATCGCGGAGCCGACGAATTCGGTTATTTGTACGAGGCGTTTAACGACACGGTGTTGCATTTGAAAACGTTGATCGAAGAAAACTACGAGGGGCAAATCCGCAATCAGCGCTCGGAGCTTAAGCGGCTGCAATCGCAGATCAATCCCCATTTTCTATATAATTGTTTCTTCGTGTTATGCAGGCTGATCAAGTCCGGCAACCAGCAGGAGAAGGCCTATCGCTTCTGCTTGCATATCGGACAATATTTCCAGTTCATCACGCGCAACGACGAAGACGATATCCCGCTCAAGCTGGAGGCGGAGCATTCCCGCACGTACGTCGAGATGCAGTCGATCTGCTACGGAGACAGGATACAGGTTGCATTTGACGGCCAGGATCGGCTGCCGGACATCCTTGTTCCGAGGCTCATTCTCCAACCCGTCATCGAAAACGCGTATAAACATGCGTTCGATCGTATGCCAGGCCCCGGGGAATTATGGCTGCGCGGCGAGACGGACGAAGGTTCGTTCGTCTTCTATGTCGAGGATAACGGCGACCGGATCACGGACGAGGAGATTGAAGCGCTCAGGAAGAAGCTGCTTTATTCCGCAAACCGGATCGAGGAGACGACGGGTCTCCTGAACGTGCATCGCAGAATTCAACTGCGTTATGGCGAGGAGTACGGTCTGGCGGTCGCGCGTTCCGAGCTGGGCGGGCTGCAGGTGCGGATCCGGTTAAGCGCTGGCTAGGGCGTGTCTGAATACTCCGAGGGGAGCAGATTTTGCCGAATTTTCGTTCCATGCAAGGAACTTTTGAGAAGGCGTACCGGGGGTACGTCAAGCAAAAGTGACGAAGCAGGGGGCGGAAAGGCGGTGAAAGATGCCCCCGAGCGGGTTTTCAGACACGCCCTAAAGGATAACGAACGGGGGGGGAGACCTATGTACAGACTGCTTATCGTTGACGATCTGCCGATTATTGTGGACGGCTTGCTGGAATTGTTCCAAGGGCAGGAACGGCTGGAGCTTGAAGTCATGAAAGCTTATTCGGGAGAAGAGGCGCTGGAGCTGCTGAACCGGCACCGCGTCGATATCGTGCTCTCCGACATCAAGATGCCCGGCATCGAAGGCATTCAGCTGCTGAGGGAGATCGGGGCTCGATGGCCGTCCTGCAAGGTCATCTTCCTGACGGGGTACAACGACTTCCAGTACGCGCGCGATGCGGTAACTTACGGCGGATTCGATTATATTCTGAAGGTGGAGAGCGACAACAAGATTATCGACGCGGTGGAGCGGGCCATGGTCAAGCTGGACGAGGAGCTGGACCGGGAACGAATCGTCACGAAGGCGCAGAGCAGCATGAGACGGGCGCTTCCATCGCTGCAGAAGGAATATATGCTGGGGCTTCTGCAAGGGGGGACGGCAACGCGAAGCGGGATGGAGCGACTGTTCCGCGAGATGGACATTCCGCTTGACCCGGAGGAGCCGGTCTATCTGTTGATCGGCCGCGTCGACGGCTGGAAGCAGATGATGTCCGCCTCCGACAAGGCGCTCCTGACGTCGGCTTTCCAGAACATCGGCGACGAATATTTGGCGAGGGGCGCGCGTTATTACTCCGCGCCCTTCGAGTTCGCCAAGATCGTCTGGCTGATCCAGCCGCTCATCGAGACTGCTGGTGGCGAGGACGACTCAGCCGCTAATGGCTTGGGCGGGAAGATCAGCTGTCTCGGTCACGCTGCCGGCGTGCTGGAGTCCATTCAGCAAACCTGCAAGGAGCTGCTCGGCATGTCGGTGTCGTTCGCGCTTGGCGCCGAGCCTGTGGAGTGGGACGGCGTCGCGGAGCGGTTCTATGCGGTGAAATACGAGCTGGCGCAGGGGCAGGGCTTGCTGCACGAAGCCATTCTGATCGAGCGGGAGGGTTCCGTGCCAGCCGAAGGGTTCGTGGGAAAAACGGCGGATGTCAGCGACGGATTTTACCATGCCCGGGTGCAGATGCTTGCAGGCTGTCTGGAGAACAGCCAGCGGGAGCCTTTTTATAAGCTTTATGCCGAATTGACTTCCATCTGGAACGAGTCCGGCGCGTCGAACGAGAGGAAGACGGAGCTGTACCATTCCTTGTCCGCCGTCTTCTTGTTCCATCTGCAGCGCAACCGGGACGTATGCGACTATGCCAATACGCAGCTCGATCTGGCGCCGCTGTTCGGCCGTGGAGACGCGCTGCCGTGGCCGGAGCTGATTCTTTATTACCGGCAATTGGCCGATTGCTGCTTCGAGTGGAACGAGCTTAACGGCGCGGTCATTCCTTCCGAAGTGGTAAGCAAAGTCCATCAATACATCGAGAAGCATATTGCGACCGACATTTCGTTGAACGCGCTGGCGGATTGCGTCGGGCTCAATCCTTCGTATTTGTCCCGGCTGTACAAGCAGAATACGGGCATCGGCCTGTCCAAGTACATCAACGATTACCGGAACATGACGGCGCGGGACATGCTGCTTAACACGTCGATGAAGGTGAACGAAATCGCGGGCGCGCTGGGCTACAACTCGGCGCTTGCGTTTATTCGGTTTTTCAAGAAGCAGAACGGCGCCACGCCGCTCGAATTCCGTTCGTCGCGAAGCCAGCCGTCCGGACATGGTCAATAACTGTATACGGAAAGTAATCAACGATCTCTTTCTCGGGTCCCCCGGCAATTCTACAATGAAACTACAGACGAGGGTTTGCGAGGAGGAGAACAGAACAGATGGAACCATTAACAGCCGTCCTGCTCGGCGCGGGCAGCAGAGGAAGATACATTTACGGGCCTTACGCGGAGAAATATCCGAACGAACTCCGGATCGTTGCCGTGGCCGAGCCGGACGCGGGACGCAGAAGCTCATTTGCCGCGCTTCACGGTATTGCTCCCGAGCGAACGTACACTAGCTGGGAGCGCGCGTTCGACGAGGGGCGAATCGCGGACGTGATCATCATATGCACGCTGGACCGCATGCATTACGAGCCTGCCATAAAAGCAATGGAGCTTGGGTACCACGTCATGCTCGAGAAGCCGATGTCGCCCTCCATGGAGGAGTGCATTCGGCTGGAGGAGGCCTCGCTTCGCTTGCGGCGGCTGCTCGTCGTGACGCATGTACTGAGATATTCGCCTTTCTGGTCGGGCATCAAGCGGTGTATCGACGAGGGGGAGATCGGCACGGTGGGAACGATCCAGCTGACGGAGAATGTCGGCTACCGCCATATGACGCACAGCTACGTGCGGGGCAACTGGCGCAAGGCGGAGGAGACGAGCCCGATGATTCTGGCGAAGTCGTGCCATGATCTCGATCTCGTCTCGTGGATTATGGGACAGCCATGCACGAATGTCAGCTCCTACGGCTCCTTGCTGCACTTCAGGTCGGAGAATGCGCCGGCGGGCTCGACGGAACGTTGCATGGAAGGCTGCGCGGTAGAGCGGGATTGCCCGTTCTCGGCGGTTAAGCTGTACTTGCGGCAGCCGACGCACGAATGGGCGCGGTATATGACGGATGACCCTACTCAGGAAGGAATCATTACAGCGTTGAAGGAAGGTCCGTTCGGGCGTTGCGTTTATCGCTGCGACAACAACGTCGTGGACCATCAGGTCGTCAACATGGCCTTCGAGAACGGGGCGAACGCGTCGTTTATTATGTCCGGGCTTACCGAGAGCGAAACTCGTCGCGTACAGATCATGGGCACGGCAGGCGAGATTATCGGCGACATGGACAAGGGCTCGTTTACTCTATATCGCTATGCGACGGACGAACGCATCGAACATCGCTGCAGCGTCAAAGGTGACGGTCATGGCGGCGGCGACGAGCGAATGGTAGCCGCGTTTCTGCGAGACGTGCGGAGCTTCGACCGCAATCCATCGCAGGGACTAACGTCTGCAACCGCGTCGCTCCAGAGCCATCTCATCGCCTTTGCGGCGGAACACTCCCGTCTTCGAGACGGCGAGTCCGTCCGCCTTGCCGAGTTCCGGGAGCAGGGAGCAGCGAGCGGGTGCGCACAAAAGTGAGAGGCTGCGGCTGCATATTTCGCTTGCAGGATATTCAGTAGCACATACAATCGTCCTTGGGGTGCGGCGTCATCAAGACTGGCAACAATCAAGAGGGCTGGCTTCGCCTCAATAGCGGGGAAAGTAAAGTATAGAAAAAAACGCAGGGCCGACGGCTCCGCGTTTTTTTGTTGTTAAGGAAATTATGCAACTGCCAGACTTGTGAACAAAAGGTTGAAAAGTCTAACAGACAGCAGCGATGCTATTTGTCCGATTTTTTAACCTCAAACAAATCTAACGGACAGGGTAGCAACTATTGGGTCGTAATGGCGTCAATTTGCGTTGTGGTGATGCCAATAAGGTCGTGTATGAGGCTGTCGATAAATGGTGTAAAGGTGAAATTGCGGGCAAATGTCCGGTAAGAAATGAACGGGAGCAACTGTAACGGAAATGAGAGACGTTATTTCAGTAAAAAGCCGCACTTCGCAAATCTAATGGAACTGACAGCTCTTATGATGGGCAAAAGTCCGCGTTTGGCCTAGATTTCACACGAATAACGTCTCAGAGTTCCATTAGATTTTAAAATCACGCCAAAAGATCCATATAAGGGCCCTCGTTTCCGTTAACAGGTTGGCGATGATGGATTGCAGCTTCATTTCCAGTTTTGCACTCAATGAATCGACGGCCTCTTTTTGTCCGATAGGCGGTGAATGATTGGACGTTTAGGGTATTCGAATCACCTTCAGGTGATATTTTGTTCTCGTCAGACCGCTTAAATACCATCCGTAACTCTTCCCTGGTACATTGCGAAAATTGTGTCGGATTAGACCAGAAATAAAAGGATCGTCCGCTACTCGCCCCCGTCCGCAGCCTCTACAATAGGTAGCAAGACAGAGAAAAGTAGGTGGAGAACATGAGCAAACCTCGCGGAGGAGAAGGTGTTTCGCTGGGGACCGGGAGACGGCGCCTGAAGCTGTTTCGCGGCAATCTGGATATGTATATGCTGCTCATACCGGGTTTGATTTTTTTATTCTTATTCAAATACGCGCCGATGTACGGCATCATCATTGCCTTCCAGGACTTCAACATCTTCGGCGGAATATCAGGCAGCGAATGGGTCGGGCTGGCTCAATTCGAGAGGCTGCTGCAGTCCGACGAATTCCTGCAAGTACTGACCAACACGCTGCTTATCAGCTTGTACAAAATTACCATTTTGTTTCCGATCCCGATCGTCATCGCGCTTATGCTGAACGAAGTGCGGCGCATGTTCTTTAAGCGGACGATCCAGACGATCATCTATTTGCCGCATTTCCTCTCCTGGGTCATTATCTCGGGGTTATTTATCAACATCCTGTCGCCGTCGGGCGGCATCGTCAACGAAATCATTCGATCCTTCGGCGGAGAGCCGATCTCGTTTTTTACGAGCAACAGCTTGTTCCGCAGCTTGGTCGTGTTTACCGCAGGCTGGAAGGAGATGGGCTGGAATGCCATCGTCTTTATCGCCGCCCTCGCGGGCATCGAGCAGGAGCAATACGAAGCCGCGGCCATCGACGGAGCGGGGCGCATCAGACAGATGTGGTCGATCTCGCTGCCGGGCATGCTGCCCACGATCGTCCTGATGTTCATCCTGCGAATCGGCAGCCTCCTGGAGGCAGGCACGGAACAGATACTGACGATGTACAATCCGCTTGTCTACGAGACGGGGGACGTCATCGGCACCTTCGTGTACCGGATGGGTCTCGGCCAGCAGGACTACAGCTTCAGCACGGCGGTCGGTCTGTTCAACTCCGCGGTAGGGTTTCTGCTTATCATAATCGGCAACATGCTCAGCCGCAAATTTATAGGTCGCAGTATTTGGTAAGGAGGGACGTTCATGTACAGAAAAACAGCAAAAGACTATATGCTCGACGGCACCATCTACATCGCGCTGATCGCGATGGGATTGATCACGCTGCTTCCCTTCGTTAATGTCTTCTCCAAGTCGGTCAGCGAGGAATGGGCGATTATGTCGGGCCAGGTGGGGATCTTCCCCGTCGGGTTCCAGCTCGACACGATGAAATTCGTCGTCACGAGCTCCCAGTTTTTGAATTCGCTCTGGATCTCCGTGATCATCACAGTGGCAGGCACGTTAGGCTCGCTGCTTATCACGGCATTGACGGCATACCCGCTGTCGAAGCGGGAGCTGCCCGGCATGGGCTTCATCATCGTCCTGTTCATCTTTACCATGATGTTCAACGGCGGCATTATTCCGAACTACTTGCTCGTCCGCGAGCTGGGCCTGATCAACAATTTGGGCTCGCTGATTTTGCCCGCTCTGATTAGCGTATTCAACATGCTTGTGATTAAGAGCTACTTCGAAAACTTGCCAACCAGCCTGGAGGAGTCCGCCAAGCTCGAAGGAGCCCGCAACCTGACGATCTTATTCCGAATCATATTGCCGCTCAGCGGTCCCGTGCTCGCGACAATCGGACTTTTTTACGCCGTTTATTACTGGAACGATTATTTCCACCCGATGTTGTACATCAACAGCACGTCGCTCAAACCGCTGCAGTTGTACCTGCAAGACATCGTCATGAATGCGGACACCTCCTCGGCGCTCGACAAGACGGCCGACGATCTCATGAACGTGCCGGCGGAAGGCGTTCGGTCGGCTACCGTCATCGCGTCCACCATTCCGATTCTGCTGGTCTATCCTTTCTTGCAGAAATATTTTATCAAAGGCGTGCTTATCGGCTCCGTCAAGGGTTGATGGAAAACCTTGCATTAACTTTTCTCACGGGCAGGCTCGCGCCG
This sequence comes from Paenibacillus sp. PAMC21692, assembly GCF_014303795.1. Classification (NCBI taxonomy): domain Bacteria; kingdom Bacillati; phylum Bacillota; class Bacilli; order Caryophanales; family Paenibacillaceae; genus Paenibacillus; species Paenibacillus sp. PAMC21692. Next base: position 8,394,189 of record NZ_CP060293.1, on the reverse strand, counting down.
AACGCAAGCGAATCCAGGTACCGGAGCGCGGCGATGCGGCGGCGGGCGGGCTTCTGTGGAAAATTAATGATATAGATTACAATACAAGCAGGAGGGTCTCACTATGACAAAACCATTTAAGCTGATTTCGACAATCGCCATGTCTGCGCTGTTGGTCTCGGTAATGGCGGCATGCTCGGGAAATAGCGGCACCGCCAACAACGAGTCTGGTTCCACGAATGCCCCAAAAACCGGCAGCGAAGCGACAGCCAAGCCGGAGGGACCGAAGCCGGGTCTAAAACGTCTGAACGTCTGGGCGGGCGAGGATTACAACGCTTATCCGGTAGCGAAGCTGCTGGAGGAGAACACGGGTTATAAAATGCAAACAGATATGCTCCCGCAGGACAAATGGGCGGAGAAGCTTAACCTTATTATGTCTTCGGGAGAGGCTTACGATATCGTAACGTCCTACAGCGATATGGCGCTGTATTCCGACTATGCCCAGAAAGGCGCGCTTGTCGATCTGGGTCCGCTCATCGAAGAATTCGGCCCCAATATCAAGGCGGCGCTGAAGCCCGAGTCCATCGAGGCGTTGAAGGTAAATGGCAAGCTGTACGCCATTCCGACAACCGTCACTTACGAAATCAACAGCTCCATTCTGATCCGGACGGACTGGCTCGAAAAGCTGGGCCTGTCGATGCCGACGACAACCGATGAGCTGACGAACGTGCTGACGCAATTCAAGGAGAAGGATCCCGGCGGCAACGGCGATCGCAACGTACCGCTAACGATCAAAGGCGATCAATCCATCATCGACAATATCGTAGGCGCATTCGGGATGCCGAATGCATGGAACGATGTCGACGGGCAGCTGGTACCTCGCGTGCTTGACCCTTCGTACAAGGACTATGTAGCCTATACCGGCAGCTTGTACAAGAACGGACTGATCGACCGCGAATTCGTCGCGAACAAGGATGCCACGGCCAAGGAGAAATTCGCGAGCGGCGTAGCCGGCGCGATCGTCGTACACTGGGCGGATATTCCCGCGTTGGCCGAATCCTTGGCGAAGACGAAGCCTGAAGCGACATTTGCTTTTGTTCCACCGCTCAAAGGGCCGAACGGCGAATTCGGATTCGCGGCGAATGCCGGCTTCGACCGACTTTCCTACATTCCGAAGTCCTCCAAGCATCCGGAGGAAGCCATTAAGTGGATCAATGCCAGCCTGGAGCCGGAAACGTTCAAGAACATGGCGATCGGCGTAGAGGGAACGCATTACAAGGTTGTGGACGGCGCTTACGAGCCGATCCAGCCGATCTTTACGGACGAGCGCAATCTGGCGAACAACTTCATGGCGGGCACGGACGAAACGAATTATCCTCAGTACTGGCAAGCCCGCGTTCGCAAAAACCCTGTTATGTTCGAGGCGTTCGACTTCCTGAACAACCAGCAGCCGGCCGAAGCGAAGGTAACGAACTTGCTGGGATTGGCGCCATACATGCAGCAATATGCCAAAAACAACCAGCAGCTCAACACGATGATCGGCGACTATACGGTCAAGCTGATCGCAGGCGCGGAATCCATTGACGGCCTCGAGGATTTCCAGAAAAAATATATGGAGGCAGGCGGAGAAGCCAGCTCTATGGAAGTTAACGAATGGTACGCAACATTAGCAAAATAGTAGTGCAATGAAAGAAGAAGCGACGACGGTCATGAAAAGATCGTCAGTCGCTTCCTTCTATCTAAGGAAGATTATAGGCGCGAAGCAGCGATATATCCGGTTACGCCGATATGGCCCCGGGGATGTTATTATTAAGGGGCATTTAGCATGCAGATAAGGAGGGCGCGGCGATGTATTCCTTGCTCATTGTAGACGACGAGCCGACGGTCAGTGCGGGCTTGCGGATGTATTTCGACTGGACGGCTTACGGCATAGAAGTGGTGGGAGAAGCGGATGACGGCGACGTCGCACTGGAGATGATCGCCCGCCAGACTCCCGATCTTATTCTGACGGATGTCCGGATGCCGAATTTAGACGGGATCACGATGTCTCAGCGCATATCTGCGGCATATCCGGATGTCAAAATCGTGTTCGTCAGCGGTCATGACGACGCCGATTATCTAAAGTCGGCGATGAAGGTGAGCGCCGTCGACTATATCTTTAAGCCGGTTAATCTGCAGGAGCTGAGCGCGGTAATCAAGCGCGTCGTGACAGACTTGGACGCGGAACGCGCCGAGCGTCGCAATAAGGAGGAGCTGCTGGTCAAGCTCAAGGAGGGCATGCCGCTCCTTCGCGAGAAGTTCCTGCTCTCCCTCATCGAGGAAGGCGCGCCCAAGACGGAATTGGAGGAGCGAATCTCCTTCCTCGGGCTGGAGCTGCCCGTAGAGTCTCCCTATTGGATCATGGTCGTCTCCGTCGACGATCTTGCCGACGTCATGGCCAGCCGATCCGAGAGGGACCGCCAATTGTTGTGGTATTCTGTGCTAAACATCTATCAGGAGCTGCTGGGGACGTATATGCGGGGCTACGCCTTCGAACGCCGGGGAGGCGAGTTCATTGGCGTGCTGCGGCCCGAGCATGGCGGCAACTCGATGTCGGACACCGCGGAGGCGTTGTTCGCGCTGGCCGGCGATCTTCGCTCCAATCTGGAGCGTTGGCTTAAGATCGGCGTCACGATCGGCATCGGAGATATGGCCGCCGGCTTGAGCGGCCTGGCTTTGGCCTACAAGCAGGCCCGCGAAGCCGCCGACTACAAGTGGTATCTTGGCAAAAATAGAATCATTACTATGGATAGTTTGGAGAGTGCAGGGCAGGGGGACGGCTCCTCCCTGCCCAAATACGATTACGAGTTAAATGAAAAGCTGATCTCCGCGCTTAAGGCCGATGATGCGGAGAAGCTGAGCGAAGCCGTTAAGCGAATTTTTGTCAGCATGTCCCATGGACGTCCGGACGGACTTAAGTATGGGCGAAATTTGTGTCTGCAGCTCGTGCTTGCGGTCGGGCAGCACGTTATGGAGCTTGGAGCGGCGGATCCCGAGCTGGAGGCGATGGAGGCGGAGCTGACGGAAGCGTTGTACGCGAAGGAGACGCTCGGGGATATGCACCAATTAATAGAGGAGTATCTGTTCGCCGCGCTGGGCCGAATCCGCGAAAAAAGATTGGGCAAGACGGCAAATGTCGTGGAGCGCGTGCGGGCGTACATCGATCAGCATTATGCGGAAGTCGGTCTAACCGTAGCGGACATCGGCAAGGCGGTCTACTTGTCCTCGACCTATGTCAGCCTCCTGTTCAAACAAGAGACCGGCGGTACGATCGGCGAATATTTGACGCAGGTGCGCGTGGATAAGGCGAAGGAACTGCTGCGGGATCCGCAGTATAAGTTCTACGACATTTGTCACGCCATCGGCTACACCGATCCCAGCTACTTCACGAAGCTGTTCAAGAAGGTGACGGGCGTCACGCCGAGCGCCTACAGGGATGGCCATGCGTAAAGCGGTTAACGCCGTTAAACGACTGCTGGTGCCGCTGGAAAGATCAATCTCCTTTCGCCGATTCTCGATCCCGCGCCCTTGGCTAGTCGCGTACTTGCTGCTTATCGTGCTTCCGGCGGGCGTGTTCCTGTACGGCTATTACGAACGTTCCGCCACCATATTGAAGAACGAGGTCATTCGTACGATGGGTCAGGCGCTTAACCAGGCGGGCAGCAATCTTTCTTATCGGCTGGAACGCATCGAAGATATCAGCAACGCCGCGCTCATGAACGCGAACTTGCACTCTTATTTGTCCATCAGCTCGGACGACGAGTCGATCGGCACGCAGATTAAGGTCATCGAGGATTTGCGTTATTTGGTAGAGACGGTGCAATCCAACTCCGACGTGTTCCGGGTTCGCTTGTTTGTCGACAAGTCCAAGCTGTACGCGGGCGAACGTGTCAACTTCTTTGCGCTGGACAGCTTGATGGGCAGACCCTGGTTCGGCTCCATCATTGCGGGCAACGGCGGCATCGTCTGGACGGGCGTCTACCAGGAAGCTTTTCTCGGAGAAGATGACGAGACCATACTTTCGGCAGCGCGCATGCTGCGGGATCCCGGCGATTACGATAAGGTGTCCGGCGTGCTTATGATCGATGTCAAGCAGAGCCTGGTGTCCAACATTCTGTCCGAGCTGCAATTTTCCCCAGGCACAGAGGTCTACCTTGTCGCGCCTGACGGCTCCGTCGTGTATCATTCCGATCCGTTGCGGATCGGAACGCAGGTAGATCCGGCGGTACAGGACGTTATTGGCGCGGGCTCGGAAGGAACGGAGTCGATCCGGCTGGACAACGAGAGGCATGACGTACTGTACGCGACTCTGCCGCCGACGGGCTGGAAGCTGGTGGCTCAGGGCTCGGAGTCCCAGTTGTCGCCTGCTACCGTCAAACTGACAAGACAGTCCGAACGTCGATCGCTTATCGAATACGTCGCCTTGTTCCTTATTCTGCCGTTCGTGTTGCTGGCCATCATCGTGCGAGGCATGAATCGGCGGGTCAATCAAGTGATAACGGTCATTCGGAAGGAAGAGAAGGAAGGCAAGGAGAGCGTGGAGGGTTTGCATGAGCTGCCGGCGGTTAGCGGCGATTTTCATATGCTGGAGAGGAGCGTCGATCATCTCATCCTTCGGGTGCGCACGCTTGTCGAAGAAAAATATTCCGCCGAGCTGCGCGAGCGCGAAGCTCAACTACAGGCACTGCAGGCGCAGATCAATCCGCATTTCTTGTACAACACGCTGGATACGATCAACTGGATTGCCATCGGCAAGGGAGCGACGGATATCAGCGGGATGATCGACAGTCTGGCGAAATATTTCAGACTCAGCTTAAACAAGGGCAAGAGCGTCGTCAGCGCGACGGACGAGCTGAGGCTCGCCGAGGTGTATCTCGAAATTCAGCAAAGCCGTTTCCTCGGCTCGTTTGACTTCGAGGTGGACGCGGGCAAGGGGCTGGAAGAGTATCGGATGCCCAAGCTCATCCTGCAGCCGATCGTTGAAAATGCGCTGCTGCACGGCATCCGCAAGGCAAAGGATCGCAAGGGGCGCATTATCATTACGGCACGGGCGGAGGGGGAGGATCTCGTCTTCGAAGTTTCGGACAACGGCATCGGCATGGACGAGGAGCTGACCCGCCGTCTTTTGACGGAAGAACGGACGGGTGCCGGCGATCCTGCCGGCAACGGAAGCTCCTACGGCCTGTACAACGTCAACGAGCGGATCAAGCTGTACGCGGGCGAGGGGTACGGACTCGCGATTTCCTCCCGTCTTGGAGCGGGAACGACCGTCTCCGTTCGGCTGCGCGCAGAGTTTGCGGATTCTCGGGATTCGGGCGGTGAAAATTAATATTGAATATTGTCGCGTTTTCCTTCAATATGTAAGGTGGAACTTAGAGGGCAACGGGGCGGGTTGATGACGCAAGATGGACAGAAAATGGATTTATTACGTGGGTCTTGGTTTAGTATCGATTATTTGGGGAGCCAACTTCGGCGTTTCGCGCTCGGCGATGGAGACGTTCGATCCGATATTGTTTACGTTAATCCGGTTTGGAGGCGCGGTCCCCTTCTTCTTTTTGCTTCTAAAGCTTAGGGAGGGCAGCGTCGGCATTACGTGGAAAGCGGCGCTAAAGCTCGCAGCGATCGGACTTATCGGAGTTACGGTGCTTGAGATTGCGGTGATGTATTCCATAAAGTACACGACGTTGGCCAATGCGTCGCTGCTCAATGTAGCGCCTTGGCCGATTTTTGCGGCGCTGCTCGCGCCTCTGTTTGTTAAAGAAAAATTTACGAGCAGGCTGGCGGTCGGAGGAGCGGCCGCGGCCGTCGGCGTCGTGCTCATCATTACGGGCGGAGGAGACGGCCTCGATCTGTCTTCGGAGCATATGATTGGCAATTTGCTCGCCTTGGGAGTCAGCATAATCGGCGCGCTGTTTAATCTTGCCTGCATGCCGCTGATGAAACAGTATTCCGCGTTGCGCGTAAGCGCGTGGTTTATCCTGTTCGGAGCTTTGTTTATGTTCCCGCTGACGCTTGGGAGCTGGAGCAAGGTGGAGTGGGCAAGCCTCGGAGCAGGACATTACGCGGCGATCGGATATAATATTCTGATCTGCACGCTGTTCGCCTTCGTCGTCTGGAACGCCTGCATGTTCAAGATCGGTGCCGCTCGCGCGAACTTCTTCCGATATATCGTGCCTGCATCCGCCGTCGTTGTCGGCTATATTATGTTTAATGAGCAGGTGACGATGCTGCAGCTCGGCGGCGGCATTTGCATCGCGCTCGGCCTGGTGTGGATCGGCATGGAGCGTCAACAGAAACCCGGGATATAACGCCCAAACATAACACCGAGGCAAAACACCAAGGCAAAAACACCGAGATATTACGCCGCCTCAAGGCTCCTGCCAGCTTTGAATAGCAGCTCATCGTCATCTATGACGATCCAGCTGGAATAACGGAATTAAGAAGGCCCATGCAATCGCGCATGGGCCTATTTGTTCTTGCAAAGGAAATGATGCGGCTCCAAGACTTGCGAGCAAAAGGTTGTTGAAAAATCTAACAGACACCAGCGACACTATTTGTCCGAATTTAACCTCAGACAATATCTAACAGACAGAAAGAGGCTGTCTATTCATTGTGCAAAGGTGAAATTGTGGGCAAGTGTCCGGCAAGAAATGAACGGGAGCAACTGTAACGGAAATGAAAGGCGTTATTTCAGCAAAAAGCAGCATTTCGCAAATCTAACGGAACTGACAGCCCTTATAATGGGCAAAAGTCCTCGGTTTGCCTGGATTTCTCACGAATAACGTCGCGGAGTTCCGTTAGATTTTAAAATCACGCTAAACGATCCATATAAGGGCCCTCACTTCCGTTAACACGTAGCCGATGATTGATTGCAGCTTCTTTTCCAGTTACACACAATGAATCGACGGCCTCAGAAAAAGACTATTGAGTCGTAACGCAGCCGTTTCGCCTTCGTTGTTCCGAGTTTTCTGCACATAACTTCGAGAACGTGTAAAAAAACTGCACAAGCAAATCAAAATAACGCACAATAAAGCCCGATTGCAAGGGATATGATTGGAATCATAGAGATTCTCCAGGCAGTGTCCGGTCCGGAGACTTTGGTTATTTTCAACAAGGGAGGGGGATTGTAAGTGGGGATGCGCAGGGTGAAGCTTAACAGGCACCCTTATCTGAAAGTCGGACTATCCATTGTTATGATCGGAACGATATTATTGATTTTTGGCATTGCCCAGATGGCAAACGGAAAGGACGAAGCTCCTGGACCGGCACTGCTGTCGGTTGATGGCATTCCCGTAGATCAAGAGGAGTTCGAGCTGTTCCTTCAGGATGAAAAGGCGGCGACGGCGAGCTATTTTGCCAGACAGCACGGTGCGGAGTATGGCGGCGACTTTTGGGGAACGGCTTACGGCGACGAGGTGCCGATTGAAGTTGCCCGCAGCAATGCGCTGGACAAGCTTGTCCGGATCAAGGCGGAGCAGCAATTGGCCGCCGGGTATCTTCTGATCAAAAGCGCCGAATTCCAGGATGTGCAGCAGGCGATGCGCAAAGCGGAAAAGAGTATATACGGAGCGGAGAGTCTGAGCCCGCTACAGGAGTACATGCTATTTCACAGCAAGCTGGTGCTGGAGGCCAAAAATCAATATAAAGCAAAATTGAAGGCGGTTCCAGAAGAAGTATTGCTGGAGCGCTATGAGGCCAACAGACAGCTGTTTCAAGCGCCCGACGAATTAACGGCATGGCAGGTGAGCTGGACGGGCGACAATACGGAAGAGGAACAGAGTGCGGCTTACGAGCTGGCAGAGGACATTCAAAAAGGAATTTCGGCCGATCAGCTTTTGCCAAAATACAAACGCTTACATTCCTTGCGAATCCAGGAAAAACAGTATGGCAAACAGGAAGGGAAAGATGAGAATTCATCGGATTTGGGGATGATGCTGAAGGAGCAAGCGTATCAATTAAGCCCCAATCAAACGAGTGAAGTGATGTCATACGGCAACCAGCACTTTGTTGTACTTTGTATAGAAAGGAGCCGGGGAGAAGGCGGGACGCTCGATGAAGTCAAACTGTTGATCGAGGATGCGGTCAAGGAGGAACGATTCGAGCAGCAGATCGACCAGGCGGTGAGCCAAGCGGCCATCGTCAAAAATGAAGCGATGTGGAATGAGTTGCAAATGAAGTAGGTCCAAACGCAGATGCAAGAGATGCAAGAATGCAAGAGATGCAAGGATGCAAGAGATAAAATAATGATGATGAAGGGATGATAGGGTTGAAGAAGATGCGAAAACCATTACTCCTTGCGTTAATCGCAATGCTCGTTCTCCAGATTTTTTCTTCCGTGCAAGCTCCGCAGGCTTATGCCGATGAGCTGCCGGAAGGCGAGGCTGCCGTGAGCGAGCCAATTCGCGTTGATTCCGCGTACGGCGCAGCGGTGCGCGGCGGCGACTATGCAGACTTAACGGTTAGCGGAGGAGCGAGCAGCAAAGAAAGGCTGGAAGTGAAATGGTCCGCCAACGCCAGCGCCAGCCGCAGAAGCCATCTGCAATTTAATATGCCGGGCCCGGACGCTGTAAATTGGGCCGATGTGGAGAAGGTTATGCTCGTTCTGTATGTGGCGGATCGTTTCGGAACCCGCAACCAGGACACGATTAACGTATTCAGCACCGATAATCCGGGCATTAGCGAAGAAAACTGGACATGGAATAACACGGATCCTTTAATGGGCGACAGCAAGGTTTTGTTGGGCGGGCAGAGCTTTGGCGGCTCGCTTAACGGCACTTGGGTTGAAATCGATATTACGAATGTAAAAGATCGGTTTATCGACGGAAACGCCGCTTCGGAGCTGTTTCTTGCTCTTTATTCCGGGGCTGTGGACGATCAGGCCGGGATGGTCTTTGCGTCTCAGTACCGTGAGAATGCAAAATATACGCCCCATCTTATGATCTACGAACAATATGAGGACAAGCTTCCGCCGAACGTAACCGTGACCGGCTTAACGAACGGTCAGCAGGTGACAAGCGAGCAGCTTACATTTAATGTTAACGCGATAGACAATGTGGACGCGAGTCCGGCAATTTCGTTGATCGTTAACGGAGGAGATCCGATTCCTGCTCTTCCGGGCGCCAATACGGTTTCGTTGCTTGCAGGACGCAATGTGATCGAGGTCAGCGCAGTAGACGCCGCCGGCAATCGATCCGCTTCGCAAGTGTTTGTGGTGGAATATGAGAGAGTGACCGCCTATCCGGTCTTTGCCGACGTGTATACGGATGTGAGGTATCAGAATACGAACTATAATAGCTCCACCGAAAAAGGCGGATTGCACTTAAAAACGGCGGCATCTGGGACTCCTACCACCCGCAAGGTGTATCTATCCTTCGACTTGTCCGCCAATACCAAGCCTTATGCCAAAAAAGCGGTCATTCAGCTTTTTGCAAAGGAATTGATGGGTACGGACCGGACAAGCGACGTCATTGGCATTTACGAAGTTCCGGCGTTTAACGAACAGACCTTGACTTCCGGCAACGCTCCGGCAAATGGCGATAAGGCCGCCGATGCGACGTACGAAAGAAAGGGTCACAACCAGCCGATCTATTTGGATGTTTCGCAATATATCAATCGCAAGCTGGCTGCACTGGCTCCCGGTCAGCAACTGGGAACTTTAAACCTTGTATTGCAGATGGACAACGGGCATGACCAAAAGGGCATTTTTATGGCCAGCAAAGAAAATGACCCTGCAAATGCGGCCAAACTATTGATTACCGAGGGCGTGCCGGCGCCTGTTTTGACTGTAACCGGAATAGAGAACCAAAAAATATATTTTACCGATATTTTGTCCAATGTAGAAATTAAGGCGGAGTCGGTGAGCGAAAGCGTCGATGTAACGTTGGCGGTATCGGTCAATGGTCAGAACGTAACCTCGACGGGCAACGATCTGTACGACATTCCGCTGCGCACAGGCACAAATAAAATTACGATCGTAGCCACGGATTCCGAAAGAAATGAAACAAAAGAGGAATATACGCTCACGAGGCTTGTTGATACGCCGGTCGGCACTTATTATGTAGACAGCGCAGCCGGTAATGACAATAACGACGGCACAAGCGAAGCCACGCCGTGGAAGTCGCTGGAGAAATTAAACGCGGCTGAATTTAAGGCGGGCAGCACGATCCTGTTCAAACGCGGCTCGATCTGGAACGGCCAGTTCAGACCGCATGGCTCGGGTACGGCGGAAGCGCCGATCGTAGTAGATGCTTACGGCGAAGCTTCGGCCGGCAAACCGATCATTAACGGCAACGGCATCTCCCACCTGGATACCGGCAACTTGATTGCGGAAGGCGCCGTGCATTTGTACAACCTGTCCGGCTGGGAGCTGCGCAATCTGGAAGTGACGAATATGGGGCCAGCAATCAATAACGCCTTGCGCGCCGGCATTATGGTTGTCGCAGGCGGAGCGGGCGATGTCAACAATATTACGATCAGCAATGTGTACGTCCATGACGTCAATTCCGGCACAGGCGCAGCGAAGTTCTCGGGGGGCATTTTGTTTAAGGGCGACACGGTGGACGAAAAGGGCAAGGTGACGAATATCCCGTCCGGCTTTAATCGTATTCTGGTAGAAAATTCGCATGTAAAGGACGTAGCAATCGAAGGTCTGCGGACCAAAATCCATCGCAACGGCCAGGATACCACAAATATAAAAGGTACGGACATCGTGTTTAGAAACAACCTGATCGAAGAGGTGTACGGTGACGGAATCGTGATGGCCGAGGTATCGTCCGGCGGTCTGATCGAAAAAAATATCGTCAGAAAACATAGCAAAAATCCGTCTTCGACCAACTATGCGGGCCTGTGGTTGTATGAGACGAACGCGGTTGTCATCCAATACAACGAAGTGTATGATGGCGTTCACGGCTACAATGACGGCGAAGCATTTGATTTCGACATTAACGTAACCAACAATATTTATCAGTACAACTACAGCCATCACAATCGCGGCGGATTTTTGCTGACGATGACAAGCGCGGGAGCAGGCAATATTTTCCGCTACAATATTAGTAAAAATGATGGTCAAGGCACGGAAATCTTTTTCTGTATGCAGCCGAATACCGCCATTTATAACAATACGATCTATATTGGCGAAGGATATACGGTCAAATATTTGGTTAATGAAGGCAATCAGGGACGCGTCAGCAACATGATCTTTAAAAATAATATCGTGCAGGTGGACGGCACGCTGGAAAAATATTCGCCGCTCGCTGCGGGGTACGATGCGCCTAACGTGTCCCACAATCTGTTCTATCCCGCTTCGATTGCCAGCTTGCCGGGCAGTCCGAAAGCCTACGCAAGCCTCATTACGGACAATCCGATGCTGACGAACCCAGCGGCGGCGGATGAGGTTATGGATACATGGGATCAGAAAATTTGGGATCGCAACATTGCCAAATTCAAGCTGCAGCCAGGCTCTCCGGCCATTGATGCAGGAACGCCTATTGCAAATCCGGGCGAGCATGATCTATACGGTACGCCGCTTTATTACGGAGACGCGCCTGACATCGGCGCCCATGAACTCGGTCCGGTGGACAAAACGGATCTGAATCAAGCAATTGAAATGGCTGAAGAACTGCTTGCCGATGCGGCTGCAACGCCAGGCAAATACTTGCAAGCTGCAATTGAAGCATTGGACGCTGCGCTCCTTGCCGCAAATGAGACTGCGGGCAATGAATCCGCGACGCAAACAGCGGTGGATGAAGCATGGGATGACCTAACGGCAGCTATTGCAGCATTCGAGGATTCCGAAATTCCTGCACCTGCAGTCGATGAGTTGGCTCCAACTTGGCCAAACAACAGCGCGGCAACCGTGTCGGGTATTACGCAAACTAGCCTGACTGTGTCCTGGACAGCGGCAGAAGACAACGTAGGCGTTACGAAATATGTCGTATCGTGGGCAGGCGGAAGCAAGGAAGCCGCTGGCGATGCCAGAAGCGTCCAAGTAACCGGATTGTCGGCAGGCACAAGCTATACGTTTAAGGTGGAGGCAGTGGACGAGGCTGGCAACCGGAGCGCCAATGGCCCGAGCGTTAGGGCAACCACGAACGGCAGCGATCCGATCATCATTCCGGAGAAGCCGACTACACCTGTCGAAGAACCGGAGAAACCTGTTGAAGAGCCGGAGCAACCTGTCGAGGAAGAAGAACAGGAAGAAGCGGGCGAAGAGACGCCTAAGGTAGAATTCAAGGATGTGGCGGGCCACTGGGCGGAAGCTGTTATCAAACGCGCAGCGGAACTGGCCATTGTGAAGGGGCATCCGGACCAAGTATTTAAGCCCGATGCCGCAACTACCCGTGCGGAATTTATCACGATGTTGGCCAACCTGTTCAAGTGGGGGGCTGCGGATTCGTCGCCTGCATTCGCGGACAGCGGCCAGATCGGCTCGTGGGCCGCAGGAGCGGTTGCGCAAGGCATTGAGAGAGGGATTATCCAAGGGTACACGGACGGCACCTTCCGTCCGAATCAGCAAATTACGCGGGCCGAGATGGCTGTCATGCTGGCTAGAGCGCTTGGTCTGAATACGACAAATGTCGATAGCAGCAGCTTTGCAGACGATGACAGCATCCCGCAATGGGCTAAGTCTGCTATCGAAGAGTTGCGCAAATCGGGTCTGCTTACAGGCCGGGGCAACAACACGTTTGCTCCCAACGCCCAAGCAACAAGGGCGGAAGCGGTAGTGGTGCTCTTGCGTATAATGGAAAAACAATAATTTAGTTTTTGGTATAAAGGCACAGTAGGAGGGCATCAGCTCCCTATTGTGCCTTTGTTTTTGGCTTGTCGGCGATACGCCGGCACGAGAGTCTGGAAGACGGGGGCGACGTTTGGCAGGTACGTTAAGGTCAAAAAAGTACACATTGTAGTATAAATCGTCAGCATTTCAGCTGCTGTAGGCGTACTATAATGGGGTCATAATCATATAACAACAGAATGAGGGGAGAACAATATGCAAGGGAATTCTCAATCCCGAATCTCGCTGCCCAAATCGGATTCATTGAAAAAAAAATATTGGACAGGTTCTCGGAAAGAAACGTTGCTAGGATGGCTATTTATTGCTCCCGAGACGATCGGTATTGTTGTACTGGGAGCTTTTCCTTTGCTTTTTTCGCTTTATTTAAGCTTTACCGACTGGGATCTGGTTTCAGGGCTTAAAGGCATTACCTATGTCGGCTTTGACAACTATATTCAATTGTTTCAGGAATCGAAATTTTATATCACGCTGAAAAACAATTTATTGTATACGGCAGCGACCGTGCCTCTCAGTATTATAATCGCCATGGTTATTGCGGTCGTCATTCATTCGGTTCTTTACTTCAAAGGATACTTTAAAGTGGTATTTTTTATCCCTTATATCGCGACGACGGTTGCGGTAGCCGCTGTATTCTCCGTCCTGTTCCACCCGTCCCAAGGCGTTATCAACAACCTGCTGATGTCTTTCGGGATTATGGACCCGCCCAAGTGGCTGGGAAGCACGGATTTTGCGTTGTGGAGCATTATCATTATTGCGGTATGGCAGGTCATTGGCTACAATGTCGTTATTTACTTGGCGGGCCTGACCGCTATTCCGGATGATCTGTACGAGGCTGCGGAAATCGACGGGGCCAACAAATGGAAGCAGTTTACTCGCATTACCGTCCCGATGCTGGGAACGACAACGTTTTTCTTGACGATCACCTCGGTCATCAATTCATTTAAAGTGTTTGACCTGGTTGCCTTCCTGACTGGCGGCGGACCGCGCAATGCGACGAATGTATTGGTCTATTATCTTTATGAAGAAGGGTTTCAGAAGTTTCGAATGGGATACGCGGCTACGTTATCCTGGGTGCTGTTTATCGTGATTGGAATTATAACCTTGCTGACCGTCAGAATGCAGCGCAATCAATATTAAGGAAAGGTGTTGTCCATGGCACAGTTAAAAATATCAAAAGTTGTCGTTACATTGTTGATGGGGCTCCTCTCCTTGGTGTTCCTTTCGCCGCTGCTCTGGATGCTGTCGGCAGCCTCCAAGATCGAAAAGGATGTTATGAAGTTTCCCGTCCAATGGATACCTACCGACTGGAACCTGATCAATAACTTTCAAACCGTATGGTTCGGAAAAGTTCCGTTTGGACATTATTACATGAATTCCATTAAGATCGCTTTGATTACAACCGCTCTTACGCTGGTCTTCTCGTCGATGGCCGGTTTCTCGTTCGCCAAAATGAAGTTCCGTTACAAAAACGTCGTGTTTTTTATGCTGCTGACCTTTTTTATGATTCCTGCGGAATCGACATTGGTGCCTCGTTACGTGCTGATTAAATGGCTGGGATTATACAATACGCATGCGGCTCTTATTGTCATGACCGCATTCTCGATCCCGTTGACCTTCCTGATGAGGCAGTTCATGTTAGGCATCAACCAGGAATTTATCGAAGCAGGCAAAATAGACGGAGCGGGCCTGTTCCGGATTTACTGGCAGATTGTCCTGCCTATGGCAAAGCCGATTTTGGCTACCGCCGGCATTCTGAAGTTCATGTGGTCCTGGAACGACTATCAGAACCCGCTGATCTTCCTGGTAGACAGCAAGCTGTACACGGTCCCGTTAGGCATTCAATCGTTCCAGGGAATGTACAGCACCAGCTACGCGGCGATCATGATGGCCGCCGTCTCGGCTATTCTGCCATTGCTGCTGGTCTTTATCATTTTGCAGAAACAAGTCATTAAAGGAATTGCGGTAGGCGGAGTAAAGGGATAAGGTCAAATAAGTGCACGTAAATGCAAAGATTGTACACGGTGTCCGGGTAAACGGCATTGTAAGATACTAATGAAGAATGACTGGTATACAAAAAGGGAGGAAATAAAAATGAAAACGGTAAAAGTGTTGGCAACCGCAATGCTCAGCCTGGCGCTGGTAGCAGGATGCAGCTCGCCAAACAATAACGGAAACCCAGCTACGGAGACGCCTAAGCAAACGGCTTCGAACGAGCAGGGCGGCAAGGAAACCGAAAAGAAGGAAGACGTTACGATTAAGTATTATAGCTGGGAAGATGGAACGGCCGAAGAAAACACGATGAAAAAAATCGCCAACTTCGAAAAAGCGAATCCTAACGTCAAAGTAGAATACGTAAAGCTGGTTACGAATGCAAGCAGCACGGATTTTTACCAAAAGCTTGACATTATGGCTGGTACGGGAGATGCCATCGACGTTGTCGCTTTCTCGCATGTCGATTTCTTGATTGAACGCGCGGCTCGCGGCATATTGGCTCCGATCGACGAATATTTGGGCGCCGACGGCATTAAACCGGAGAACGAGTTCTTTATCAATCCGATCTATGACGGCAAGGTATACGGCATTCAGGATTTGGCGCAGCCGTGGCTTGTAGCGATTAACAAACAAGCTCTGGATGCGGCCGGGCTCGAAGCTCCGACTTGGGGCTGGACATGGGATGACTTCAGCGAGTATGCGCAAAAGATGACCAAGGACGCGCAATACGGCACCTATTTCCACACATGGGGCGAATATGCAAACTTCCCGGCTTATAACGAATTGCCGCATCCTTACCTGAAAGAAGACGAAACGCCGGTATTTGGCGAAAAAGTGTTTGCGGACTTCTTCGATATGCGCCGTGCGCTGGAAGACAGCAAATCGGTTAAGCCATTCTCCGATGTCGTTGCATCCAAGCTGCATTATGCATCCGAGTACCTGAACGGCGAGGCTGCCATGGTTCCGGCGGGCTCCTTCCTGGTTGGCATGATCAAGGACAAGGAAAAATATCCGCATGATTTCCAAACGGTGTTTGCGCCGCTGCCGCGTTCTTCGGAAAGCGTAGAAATCGGTTCTTCCTATGTAGGCGGCCATTACAATGCGATCGGAGCCAACTCCAAGCACAAGAAGGAATCGTATGACTTCATCAAATTCCTGGCTCAACAGACGGACGTTATTACCGACTTCCCAGGTTCCAAAAGCGTAGATGCGGAACTCGTCATCTCCAGCATGGCAGGCGGCTTTGAGGACCTGATCGATGTGGAATCCCTCAAAAATACGGTATACGACAGCCGCGTCCATATCCCTTACGATCCGACTTTCTCCACGGCGTATTCCAGCCAATTAAAGAAAGTGCTGGAGGACGGCCTGAGCATGTTCTTGCTAGATAAAACATCGGCTGCGGACGCGCAAGCATGGATGGTAGAGGAAGCTAACAAAATTATCAAACAATCCAAGTAATAAAGAGTGCTTATAGAAAATGTATAATAAGGTAACCTTTGAAGGTTGCCTTATTATGTATTTTAAGGGTATCATGTCGTCACATTATAATGAGCGTGATTTGGAGGAGCAGGGCATGATGAAGTGGTTTCATAAATATTCGTTTTATTTGCGCATCCAGTTATCCTTCGTTTTATTCATCCTGCTCCCCCTTTTCAGCGCGAGCTTGCTTGCCTACATCGTTATCAAAGATATTACGTTGGATAAGGTAAAGGCCTCCCAGCATAATGTGATCAATATGATAGCCCACGATTTGTCCAAATCGGTAGAGGATGTTATTTACTCCAACAATCTGGTCAGCTTTAACAAAAGCTCGGCCTTTCTGGAATCTCTGAAAAACTTCAAAGATGTATCGGTTCTGCAATCCTTAAAGGATTACGAAAGTTTGATGGCGATTTCGGAATATATCGATCTGGTATTTTCCAAAACGACGGGGATGAACGCCTCTATTTTTTATCTGAATCAGCAGGGTTATATTGTTTATGGAAACAATAATGAGCTTGATTTTCGCTCGCTCAAAACATGGGTGGCCGAGAAAGAGGTTTCCGACTGGATTACCAACGCGAATCCCAACCGTTTGCAATGGATGATGGCCGACGATCTTAAGGTAAGCAACTGGCGGAAATCGGATACCTTTTATATGGCCATGCGTCCCGTCAATCATTTATATACGGGCGAGCGGCTGGGAACCCTGTTTATCGGCATTCCGAATCATTATTTCCAAGAAGTGATGTCGACCGTCAATTTTGGGCAAATCGAACTGGTCAATGAGAACGGGGTAAAGGTTTTCTCCCATGTTATGGAGGGAACGGCCGCGATTGCGCAAAACAATCAGGTAGAGCTTCGGTCTACAGTGCCTATAACGGGGTGGGAGCTGGTTTATCGGTTTTCTTTCAAAGAAATTACCAAGGAACTGACTTACGTATTTCGTATCCATATTCTATTAATCATCATTTGCTTGATTCTATTTATATTCATCTCCATCTTTATCGGGAGGCAGCTCTATCGCCCGCTGGACAAGCTTCGCCGGGTGGCCGAGAATTTCGGCGAGGGCGATCGCATCGTCCGTTTCCCGGTAAAAGGCAGGGACGAGCTGTCCGTTCTCGGGATCGCTTTCAATAATATGCTGGACAGAATCAATCGCCTGCTCTTGAACATCGAGCAGGAGCAGGAAGAAAAAAGGGTCATCGAACTGCAAGCCTTGTTCGCGCAAATTCATCCGCATTTCCTGCTTAATACCTTGAATTCGGTCAAGTGCAACCTTATGTTGGGCGGGGATCGGATTCATAGCGGGCAGATTGGCTCATTAATGAACTTGCTGGGCGCTTATATGCGAGTCAATGAAATGAACGCGCTGGAAGACGAATGCAGGTTGCTGGCCGATTACACCCAGATCATGAAGATGCGTACCGAAATGGACTTTCAATTTCACATTAACATTCCCGAAGAATGGAAAGGGTTCATGGTGCCAAGGCTGATGCTGCAGCCCATGGTGGAAAACGCTATTATTCACGGACTCTCGAAGCTTCCCGATTTCCCGGCCGATCCGACGATCCGGGTGGAGGTACATGTTTCGGGAGATGCCCTTGTAATCGATGTTGCGGATAATGGCAAAGGGATGCCTGCGTCCGCGCTGGCAAGCTTGCAATCCATGCTGGAAAAAGTCACGGAGCCGACCGCCTCCAACCAACGTATCGGATTGCCTAATGTGTTGCGCAGGCTGCAACTGACATTCGGCGAATCTTCTTCCATTCGGGTCTATGAAAATGCGGATAAAGGTTTGACGGTTTCCATGCGTATTCCGCTGCAAGATGGCAAAGAGGGGGGATTCGAATGAGAAAAGTGATGATTATAGACGACGATGTGCCGATGCTTCGTTATTTGGAACGGATGATCGAATGGGAGTCCTTGCATTTGCAGGTTGTGGCAACCGCGTTCTCCAGCGTCAAGGCGCTTGAACTATTTCGCGAGAAGGAACCCGATATAGTCATTACGGATATCGGGATGCCGCAAATAGACGGAATCGAGCTGGCCGCTCGCGTCCGGGAGATCAACCCCGCAGTACGGCTTATCTTTGTCACCTGCCATGAGGATTTTGGTTATGCCAGAAGCGCCATGCACCTGCAAGCGGATGATTATTTGATCAAATATGAATTAACGACGGAGAAATTGATGGGCAGCTTGCGGAAAGCGTCCAAATCGGCCGACGAATCGCGGGAGCGTATCGATCAATTATCCTTCAGGGAAGAACTGGAGCGCCATAAGGACCAAATCAAAAAACAATTGTGGCGTCTGCTCAGCGGCAAGCTCGACGAACAGAAGGTGTCGCAATTATTGCAGAAGGTTGGAATGCGCTGGGAGCTGCCGCGTTTTATGCTGGCTGCGGGAACGGTAGATTACGCCTCCCTGTTGGAGCATTATCACTATGAGGATCTGGACCTGATCCACTATGCCTTCTACAACATTGCGGAAGAGACGGCTGGCGATTGGGCGCCGGTCCTTATTATCCCGCAGGAGCAAGCGGGCAAGTTCGTATTCATTCTGAACTATAAGCCAAACCTGGCCGTTAACATCCGTAAGGAATTTGAAACTTATTTGGAGAAGCTCCGTGAGAAAATCAAAAGTTACCTGAAGATCGAGATGAGAGGCATCATTAGCGGCGAGCTCAATGGACTCGGCGCAATCAAGACGGCCCATGAACAATTAATGGAAGCCCAACAGGCGCTTTATTACAAACAATGGGCCATATCTCACCTGTCCGATGATGCTCCTTCTATATGGACAGTCAACGATCAGGAGTTCAAAAGGTATAAAGACGAGCTGCTGCTGGCCAATGAAAAGCAGGATCTGAACGCGTTGGAAGCGGTATTGGAGCGAATGGAGCACTATGCCCGGACGGTCATGCTGAAGCCGCAATTATATGTATATCATCTCTCCCAGATGCTGCGGTCGTTGGACTACGAATGGAATATTCAACACGATAAGGAACATCTGCATGCGCTGTTGCCTCATATTATTTCTTCTCGGGAGGCGCTCCTGCTGGCGAAGCAGCATGTAGGCAAATTGGGCCGCATGCAAGATCGCGGGGGGGCCATGAAGGAGCCTAGGCTGCACGAAATCAATGAATATATCAGCACCCATTTGACCGAGAACGTGTCTTCGGTTTCCTTGGCCAACCATTTATATCTGAATCCGAGCTACTTTTCGCGCTATTTCAAGAAGATTGCAGGCATTAACTTTACCGAATATGTGCATAGGTACAAGATGGATATTGCCAAGCAATTGTTCGAACAAGGCGAGTCGGTGGAGATGGTCGCCATTAAGCTGGGTTATTCGGATCGGACATACTTTTCCAAGGTGTTCAAGAAATATAACGGAATTAGCCCGCTAGACTACAAATCAAATAAATAAACGCGATTCTTTTAATCGGAATTGCAAACTGTTACAATAAATAGATGTCGATCCTTCTATTTATTATCATTATTTTGATGGCTTCCATATTGCAAACTAGCACGGGGTTTGGCTTTTCTATTCTAGCCACTCCATTTCTTCTTCTTTTGTTTGAACCAATGGAAGCGATTCAAATCAATTTGATTTTATCGCTCATTATATCGTTGGCCCTAATAACTAAAATCAAAAAGGATATAGATTTTGGCATTTTAAAGAGGTTAATAGCGGGGAGTGTTATTGGTTTACCACTGGGAATCGTTACCTTTCTGTTTTTAGACATTAATAAATTGAAAATGGGAATAAGCATCATCATCTTGTTATTAACCATGTTATTAATACTTAAGTTTCGTATCAATCAAAATAAGGGCAAGGATTTGTTGGTCGGAGGATTATCAGGTTCCCTGACAGCTAGCATAGGCATGCCCGGACCGCCCGTTTTGCTGTATTTTTCGGGAACAGATACTTCAAAAGAAAAGCTGAGAGGCACGACGCTGGCCTTTTATTTGTTTATCTATTTAATGAGTTTATTTATCCAAATCATTTTTGCCGGAACAAGTAAAACCGTCTGGCTGTCAAGCGGTCTGGCTCTACCTCTTGTAGGGGTGGGTCTGTATCTGGGTCAACTTTTATTTAACAAGGTTAATCAGAGGTTTTTTCGGATATTCACCTATGTCATTTTGTTGTTTACAGGCGTTTATTTGTTAATTGACAGCTGGAGACCATAGGGTCTTGAATCGGAAAGGCCCACCGTCTGGCGTCCGAACGCCCATAGAACTCGACAAGCCCGTCAGGACAATTCCTGACGGGCTTCAGAACGTTTGCGCGCTATTCCAGAACTCGGCGGCATTGGCCGCCTAACGCGTACGCGCCACTTCGATGGCGTTGACGGCCGCCGCATCGGCTAGAGCACTGAAGTCGATGTCCAGCACGCCGTCCGTTACGGCAATGTTGCCGAAGGTGTACCTGCGCGCCTTATCGTGTCCGAGCGCTCCCGTATAGTTGTCGTAGCCCGACAGCATGTTCGCCCCTTCGATGTCGACGTTGAATATCCTTATATCGCCTGCATTGTAGTAGATCTCCGCGAAGTCGAGCGTTACTTTATAAGTGCCGTTCGGAACGTTGAACTTGTAAGCGAACGCGTTGCCTCCGCTGCCGAAACGCTGAGTGCGATACAGCGCCTGGTCGCTCGTTCCCGATATCGTATCCGTCGTTGCGGTGACGGATGTCGTGGACGTCGTATACCCCCATGTATTGGCGCCCGCGTATGGCTGATCCGCCGCCCAAAGGAGTCCGCCCGAATCACTGTAGGATGTGGAGGACCCTACGTTCACTCGTTGCTCGTAAGCGTCGACCACGTTGATGGTCCAGGTCTTGACGGTGCCGAAGGTCGCTACTCCGTCCTGAATCATGCCTGTGCTGAAGGTGTAGGTACCCGGCGTTGCCGGTGCCTGGATGCTGAATGTAAAGCTCTTGCGCTGGTTGGTTGCGATCGTCTCCGAGCCGGGCAGGAAGGCGCGCTGATTGGTCGCGCTCAGGCTGTAGCCGCCGCTAACAAAGTCGCTCCAGCCGAATTGATTGGTCGGACCGGCATAAAGCCTGTACATATTCGCCTCCGTCCATTCGTTCGCGCCGGCATTCTGAACATCGATGCTCACGCCGGCCTTGCTGCCGGCCGCCATAACGGTCGGCACTTCCCACCCCGCGAACTTCGCATCCCTTGGATCGGCGACGCGGATGGTGAAGGTCTTCGCGGCGCCGAAGCCTGCGCTGCCGTTGTTTAACTGCATCGAAAGCGTATAGTTGCCCGGCGTGCTCGGCGCGGTCACGAAGAAGGAGAAGGTCTTCGCCTGTTCGGTCTTAATACGCTCCGACGCGCTCATATATACGCTCTGATTGCTTGCGCCGACGCTCGTGCCGCCGTAAGGGAAGCGGCTCCAGGTCAATTGATTGGTACTGGCGCTCTTAAGCGTGTAGTTGCCCGCGCGGGTCCAGTCGTTCGTTCCCGTGTTCCTGAAGCTGACGGAGACGGGGACGACGTCGCCTGGCGCCACGTATTCGGGGATATTGTCATGGAAGCTAACCGCATCGTTGACCGAAGCGCCGCCCGGCGTGACGCGGATGTCGTATACCCCCGTATCGCCGAAGAGAGCGGTGCCGTCCTTGATCATCTGGATCGCGAAGCTGTAGACGCCTCTCGTTCGCGGCGCGGCGATGGAGAAGCTGAACGTCTTGCTCCCGCCGGGGGCGATGCTGTCCGAGGCGCTCAGGTAAACGCGCTGATTATTGACGCCGCTGCTGTATCCGCCGCCGCTGCCGAACGCGCTCCACAGTACCTGGTTGCTGTCCGGAATGGCCGAAAGTCTAAAGTTGTTGGCGGCCGTCCATGTGCTCGTGCCGATGTTCTTCACCGTGACGGAAACCGTGGATACCTGCTCCTCGTTCATGACGGATGGAACAGTGACGGCCGTAATGCGCGCCGCATTGGCCGGAACCGGGACGACCTGAACCGTCTTCTTGCGGTTGTCTCCGAACAGGGCTATGCCATCCCGAATCATCGAAGTGCCGAACAGGTAACTGCCGGGCGTTGTCGGCGCCTGCACCTGGAAGGTGAACGTCTTGGTCTGCTGCGGCGCGACGCTGTCCGACGATGCCAGAAAGACCCGCTGATTGCCGGCAGCCAAGGAATAACCGCCGTCAGGGAAGTCGCTCCAGACGAGCGCATTGTCCGTCGTTGCGGCTAATCTGAAATTGTTGGCGGCCGTCCATGCGGCGCTGCCGACATTGCGGACGGTGACGGATGCCGTATACTTCTGGCCGGCGATCATTTGATCCGGAAGCTGGAGATCCAGGATAATAGCGTCGTTAGCTACATTGCCCTTGACCTTCTGTCTGATCAGCGAAGCATAGGTGTACGGATCAACCGCCTCGTAATTGTACTCGGGATGTTCGGCCTTGATCTTCTTCATGACTCCATTGATATATTCGGTTGAGGTAAAAGCGGGCTTGATGTACAGGAAGTTGGGCGTCGTTCCCGGGCTTGTCAACGCTGCCGTCGCGCTGTAAATTTGGGCTGCCTGCGCATTGACGTTGTTGGTGGCAATCGGCACGTTGTCGCCCATCACGACCATGTTCGTGCTTCGTACATCCGGCTTGGGCGAGCTGAGATTGGGATTGTAGACCAGGGACAGGTCGTTCGAGAACCAGCGGTATACCTCCTCCGAGGACGGGGAGACGACTCCGGCGTTGCCGTTCAGGACGAAGCCGGACATCGTGTAGCCCGTCGAGCGGTAAAGCTGCTCGTTCCAACTTTTCCAGACGGGAACATCCTTAATGAAGTCCGGATTGGCATACCCGCCCGCGCCGGCACCCGCAACCAGGTAGTCGCCCGACGTTGCCGTATCGTAGAGGAATTGCATGATGTCCCCGGCGTTTCGGGTGGCAGGCACGATATTCCACGCGATCGGCGTCTTGCCCCTGGCAGGGTCCGCATTCCACACGTAAGGGAATTGATAATGAACGGTCGAGGAGTCGTGATCGCCCATTCCCCACAGGATATAGGTTTTGTTGGCGAGAGTAGGACGGCTGCCGGCCTCGTTCGCCGGCTTCAAATTCGTCGCGACGGGCGACCACCAATGAACGGACATATTGGAGTCGCCCATCGTATCGAGGATGCTGACAATGGCTGCGTTGTACTTGGAGAGCAGCTCGACCGTCTTCCATTCGCCCTCGAACTCCGTATGGGACCCTTTGCCGCCGTAAGTCGAATATTTGTCCCACCATGGGAAAAATCCGTAAACCTCGATCATGGTTTTGTTTCCGTGCAAGGCGTACGCCGACTGAAGGATGGCGAGGAAGGTTTCCAGATCCTTGCCAAGCGTCTGATTGGGGGCATCGAAAGGCCGTTCGTCGCCCCAAGGGCTCAGGTCGAATACGAAGCCCTTGCGCATGACGAGTATGTCTCTTGCGGATACGTATTCCTGCGAGTGAGTGGCGGGCAGCATCGCGTACGCGTCTTCGATGTAGCCAAGCACGCCTGCATTCGCAAGTCCCGTATCCAAATATTGCTGCTTTGCCCACACATAGGCGTCCGTCTTGGCATTGGCGCCGCTGAATTGGCCAGCCAGATTGCGCGCGACGGTCAGTCCGTTCGGCGCGGAGGTCAAGCGGGCGTAGAGGCGCCCGCCTCCCATGACGGCCGGCGTCCGCTCGATGCCGGCGATGGTCGTTGCCACGTTGGCCGTGGCATGGACCTTGGGATCCCAGACGACAAGCCCGGCCAGGTCGGCCCGGAACGTATCGACCAGCGCTTCGAGCGTGGCAATCGGGCTTACCGTATATTCGCTCAGCCACTGTCCCGGCTTGCGAAAGGTTTCCAGCCACTTTTCGTCAATCTGCAGCGATTGAACGGACGTGATGGACGGGGTCTGTACGTAGAAGGAATTGTAGACGTACAGCCGTGGTCCCTTTTGGTTGACAATCCCTTGCAATGTGGTGACAAAAAGCTTGATATCGTAAGATTCGCCCGTGTTGAACGAGCCCGAGATCTGCCGCAGATCGAACGTGTAGATGACCGGGTAGGCGGCGGCGTCGGCCTGCTTGGACTGGTAGGTTGTCAAGCCGGTTATAGCGAGCGCAAATATTAGGAACAGCTTAAACAATCGGTTCATTGTCATAAAGCACCCTCCGATACGATCGAATGTAAGGCTTTATCTAACGGATTCCAATTGACCCGAATGACTGGATCTGCGCGCCAGCAAGACGGCTCTTGCCGACGCGATGCAGTCCGCGGCGGATAGAACCTGCGGCTGCTCGCCGCGAATTCTGCGAACGAAGTCCAGACACACGCTGTCGTGCTCTTGCACCTTCTCCATCACATTGCGGTGATTTCGGTCGTGCGTGCACAAAATCACCTCGCCGGTCTTGATCAGCACTTCGATCGTGCCGTCCGTACCAACGACGAACATTCTGCAATCCCATGACGTATTGCGCGGCGTCAGCCAATCCGCCTCGATATGAACCGTGACGCCTCCCTCCAGGACGAACAGCGCCTGGGCGAAATCGATATAATCGGGCTTGTCCGCGAAAAAACGGGTATGAAGCGAACGAGCCGTCACTTCGCGGACCTCGCCGCGACTCATCCACAGGGCCAGGTCGATGTCGTGGATCATCAGATCCACGATCAGGCCGCCGTTGCGTGCATTCTCGTACATCCATGGCTCCTCGCGCTGAGCCGTCGATTCATGCGGACGCATCATGATGCAGCCCGCGATATCGCCGATCGCTCCTTGATCGATCAATTCCTTGGCCTTCACGTACAGCGGATTGAACCGCTCGGTCAGCAGAACCGAAAACTCGGCGTCCGAGACCGCAATCTGCCGCTCCAGCAGCTCCAGCTCCTCCTCGGTAATCGAGACGGGTTTGTCCGAGATGACATGCTTGCCGCGCTTTAGACATTCGATGACGGCATCGGTCTTTTGATCGTTGGGCAGGCAGACGATGGCTGTATTGCAGTCCACCTCGTCCAGCATCCGCAAATAATCCCGGTAGAACGGCACCCCGTACCGATCCGCAACCACCTGCCAGCGTTCCTCCGTCTCCATGACGGCGACCAGTTGGACATTGTCGGCTTTCAATATTTCCTGAATCGCGTACTCTCCATGAATGCGGAGACCGATTGCTACGACTTTTAATTCCATAATTTCCTCCCTTTCTTTTGGACTTCCTGCCGATTGTTTTGAGAATGCCGCTGGATAGGCTCCTCTAGGGCGTGTATGCAAACCTCGAAGGGAGCAGATTATGCCGAATTTTCGTTCCATGCAAGGCGCTTTTTCGAAGGCGTACCGGGGGTACGTCAAGGAAAAGCAACGCAGCAGGGGGCGAAAAGGCGGTGTAAGATGCCCCTAAGCGGGTTTGTATACACGTCCTAGTATAAGAGAGGAGCGAGAGACGAAAAATGAAGTATTCTACAGACACGTTTAAAAATTCTACGCACTTTGTATCCGCTTGCAAAAAACTGCGAAAAAGCCCGTCCTAACAGGCGAACCGCCCAAATCTCTCGTTCGGCTCATCCATGTTGCTTATGTAAAAAAAGACTCGCGTGAACGGGGGACACAGGTTGTAACAAAAAAATACAAACCGACAGGGACAAGCGCCGATTACCGCTTGCCCGCAATTACCCGCGCGCAATCATGTGCTAGGTGCGGCTTCTTTGTACCGCAAGCGCCCGCGCCGACCGCCCTTCAAGCAGTCGCACCGGAATATGGAGCTGCTGCGTCTGGCTTGCATTTTCGATCGCATGGATGAGCAGCTCAACGGCTGTTTGGCCAATTTGCTCGAAATCCTGCTCTATATGGGTAAAGAAGGGCTTGTGCAGGTCCAGTATACCGGGATTATCAAAGCTGATGACCGAGATGTCCTCAGGTATGCGCAAGCCCAACCGCTCGGCTGCTGTAGCCGTATAGATGGCGTCGAACGGCTGGAGCGTAAATATGGCCGTTAGCTCGCGTTGTGCGGCGAGCCACTCATAAATGCGGGTAACCGATTTATCATGATTGCGCCCGGCATGGCTGTCATCAATGCCGATAAGCCAATGCTGCGGCGACACATCGATGTTGCGGTCGGTCATCACATCCAGATAACCCTGGAAACGTTCGTCGGAGCTGGATGTCTTGGTGCGAGTCGAAGAGACGACCCCGATTTTTTCGTGCCCCAGATCCAGCAAGTATTCCGCCGCCGCCGCCCCGCCCGCGTAATTGTCCGAGTCGACAGCGTTTGTTTTAATCCCCGGCAAGTAACGGTCGATAAGGACGAACGGAAAATGCTGCAGCTTCAGCTCCAAAATCGCCTCATTGTAAATTTCACCGTCAAGGGGATAGATGATCAGCCCTTGAACGCCTAGACCAATTAGATCGTAAATGGCCGCGTTCTCCTCGGCCTGCGTGGCTGCCGTGCGGAATACCAGGGCATAACCCTCCTGGCGGGAGCGGCTTTCGATACTGATTAGCAGCCTGGACATTAATTGGTCTGTGCCCGGAAACATAATGACGCCCAGCATCATGGGGCCTTTGTGGGGAGTGCCGGTTCTAGCCGGACTTGTGCTCCCTGTCCGTACCGGCGCTTGCTCGGCGCCAGCCAACGGAAGGTCCTCATTTACGGGATGGGAGCTATCGTCCACAACAAATGTTCCTTTGCCGGCCACCCTGTATACCAGTCCTTCTTCCACCAGCCCGCGAATCGCTGCTGTTACGGTAGCCCGGCTTGTTTGAAATCGCTGCATCAATTCCGTTTCGGTAGGCAACTGATCTCCGGGACGGAGCGATTGGTTGGTAATCAAGCCTCGCATTTGGGTTCTGATCGTTCGGTAAAGCGGGGTTTTATTTCTGCTCATAGACTGCACCTCTATATAGGGTCCGATTTATTTGAGAAGTTTGCTTACAAATCAAAAGAAAACAAACAATAGAATGTACAAATGTATTATAGACCTTTGAATGCCTATTTGTATAGCTTTTTATTTACCAGCAGTAAGCTAAAAGTCTATTTAATACATACAAATGAGAGGGAATACCTCTAAATAATGCATCATATTTGTATTGACAGTAAAATTATTATAATGTATTCTCTCGTTGACGGGAATTAAGGCTTAGTGAGGATGTACGGCATTTAATCAAATGTATGCAATACATTAATACAATTGATGCATTTCCTCGAATTTATTCATTCGTGTTAGGAGGCGGGTGATCGGTATGGGCAGCTTGAGTTGTCGACATATTTACAAGTATTACAAGGGGGAGCAGCGGGCTTCGGTCAAGGATTTCAACCTGGAGGTAGAGGATGGCGAGTTTATCGTCCTTGTTGGACCCTCGGGATGCGGAAAGTCCACGATGCTGCGCATGATCGCCGGGCTGGAGGAAATTTCGGAAGGGGATTTGTATATAGAGAATCGCTACGTGAATTATGTTTCGCCCAAAAATCGAGACATTTCCATGGTGTTTCAAAATTACGCCCTGTACCCGAATTTATCCGTGTATGAAAACATTGCCCTGGGCCTTAAGCTGCGGAAGCAGGCGAAGCACGAGATAGAGCTCAAGGTAAACCGCACGGCTAAAGTGTTGGAAATCTCGCATTTGCTGGAAAAGCTCCCGGGACAGCTTTCCGGCGGGCAGAAGCAGCGCGTGGCGCTGGGCAGGGCGATTGTCCGCGAGCCGCAAGTATTTTTGATGGATGAGCCTCTATCCAATCTGGACGCCAAATTACGCGCACAGACCCGTGCTGAAATTATGAAGCTGCATAGCCAGCTTAAGACGACGACCATCTATGTGACGCATGATCAGACAGAGGCGATGACGATGGGCTCGCGCATCGTCATTATGAAGGATGGAGAGATTCAGCAGGTGGCACCGCCCCAACAAATGTACGATCAGCCGTGCAACTTGTTCGTCGCCGGGTTTATCGGCAGCCCGCAGATGAACTTCATTGCGGGAACGATTACCCGCCGTGAAGGCGAGGTCTGCTTCGAGACCAAGCGGGTACGCTGGGCGTTGCCGTCGCGCCACGTAGAGGCGCTGAACTCGGCGGGTCAGAACCTGCGCCAAGTCGTTCTAGGCGTCCGGCCGGAGCATATTCGCATCGGGGGAGCCGCCGGGCAGCCGTTCGTTGGCACGGCCCAAGGCCGGATCGAGATGATGGAGCAGATGGGCGCCGACACCTATTTGTTCGTTGATATCAATGAAAGGGCGAATATTATCGTCCGTACCGAAGCGCATAGCGGCCTCACGGTGGGCGATAGCATCGAAGTCGGGTTTCGGATGGAACGGGTGCATCTCTTTGATGCGGAGCAAGGCCATAATCTGGTGCTGCAAGAGGCCATTCGGGCATGAGGGCGCTGCGTAATAAGCGATTGCTGGCCATTGCCGCTGTTGTTGCCGCATTATTGTTTTTCTTTCTCTACCGTACATACGCGCCCAAGCCGTCCTACCCCACTCTCGACAGGACGACGCTGATGCCATTTCTCCAATCGGATGACCAAACGCCGAATTACTTTACTTATCTGGGCAGTCTGCCCGAATTCACGGCGAATGCGGCTCAGACCCAGCGGGAGACAATTATTAAAGCTTCCGATTTCACGGCAGTCGGGGAAGGAACGCCAATCTCGATTACAGACGAAATTGCAAGCGCTTCCGAAATGTTGTTGTGGGATGGCGGGTCTGGTTGGGTGGAATGGGAAGTAGAGGTGCCGGTCGAGGGACTGTATACGATCGAGGTTGCCTACGAGCCACAAGAGGGCAGCTTTGCAAGCGTCGTGCGCGGCATGCAAGTCGACGGGGAGTATCCGTTTGAGGAGGCTGGCCGCCTAACCTTGCCCCGGAACTGGAAAGATGCGGTTTACCCTTACAAAAAGGATGCGCTGGGCAACGAGCTGCGTCCGGTTACGGAGCAAATGCAGTCCGTCATGACGGAACCGCTCGCCGACTTTACGCTGTCTTCCGAACCGTTGATATGGCACTTCACTGCCGGAGCGCATACGCTGCGGATGGTCGGGCAACGGGAGCCTGTTGCCCTCGCTTCTATCGGCATCGTGCCCTATACGCCGCCGATTTCCTATAGCGCTTACAAAGCTGTCAATAGTACGGCCGTAACGCAGGACGGCAACGAAGCGGACGACTGGTATACCCTGCTGGAAGCGGAAGGATACACGCGCAAGTCGGATCCGGGCATCCAGACTTCCTCTTATTCGGAACCGCATATTTCGCCGGACCCGAAGGGGAGGACCGCCTATAATGTGCTGGGCGGCGACCGGTGGAAGAAGGCGGGAGATTGGGTGGAATGGGAAGTGGATGTTCCCGTGTCGGGGTTCTATGAGCTGGAGATCAAATATTTGCAATCCATGCAGACGACAAGCACGTACCACACGATTACAATCGACGGCGAAGTGCCGTTCAGCGAGCTGCTCGCTTATGAGAAGAAAACAAACAGCAGTTTCCAGTTGCATCCGTTGCAAGGGGAATCGGGGGAACCTTTCCGATTCTATCTCGAAGCAGGCAAACGCAAGCTGCGTATTACGGCAGACGCCTCGCCGGTAGCGCCGGCTGTGTATGCTCTGCAAAATATGCTGCAGGAGCTCTCGCTGCTGGATAAGGATATGCGCCTCATAACGGGGAATTACAGTGCGACCGGCGCGGATCAGGATTTAAACCGTTCATGGGAAATCAAGCGTTATGATCCGGAAATTGAAGCCAAGCTGGAATTGCTCGTAGAGAAGTCGGAAGCGATAGCCGCTTACGTCGACGGACTCAGCGGGCGGCAAACGCCAGTCTCCTCGGCGCTCAAAGTCGCCCTTAGCACATACCGCGACATGCTGGAAGACGTCAATGAGATTCCGAATCAGATGAAGGAATTTTCCAGGATTCAGAGCAGCCTCGGGACATGGATTTCCCAGATGGCGGAGCAGAAGATGATGCTGGATTACATCGTGCTGAAGACGCCGGGAACCGATACCGGGCTGAAGGAATCCACAGCGCTCAGCCGCGCGTCTTACATGGGGGTCAATTTCTTCCGCACGTTCTATATGGATTACAGCCGCAAGTCGCTTAACAAAGACAAGGCGCTGACGGTCTGGGTCGGCAGGGGCAGGGACTACGTTGACATCATGCAGGAAATGATTGATCAGCAATTTACGCCGCAGACAGGTATACCGGTCAACGTAAATCTAATGCCGAACCCCAACGCGCTCATTCTTGGCAACGCCGCAGGAGATCAGCCGGATGTCGCGCTCGGCATTGCGACCGAGACGGCAATTGAATATGCGATGCGGGGAGCGATTGCGGATCTAGAGCAATTTGACAACTTTGAGGAGGTTCTGGCGCGCTTCCATCCCGGCGTCATGCGCGCTCATCAATATGACGGCGGCACTTATGCCTTGCCGGAGCTGCAAAATTTCCAACTGATGTTCTACCGGACCGACGTGTTCGAGCAGCTCGGCATCGAGCCGCCCGATACGTGGGAGGATGTATTCCGAATTATGCCGACATTGCTGGAGAAGGGGATGACGTTCTATTATCCCCCAGGCGACTTTTCTACCATCTTCTATCAAAATGGGGCCGAATTCTGGGACGGCACGGGAATGAGCAGCTATTTAGGCGACTCGGCGTCAGTCAAAGCATTTAAGCAATGGACCGATATGTTTACCAAACATAGCTTGCCCCTGGAAATCCCGGCCTTCTTCGAGCACTTCCGCCTCGGCGATCTGCCGATCGGACTTGGGGACTTAACTACGTATGTGCAGTTGTCCGTCGCGGCGCCGGATATTATCGGGCAATGGGCAGTAGCGCCTATTCCGGGTGTAAAGCAAGCGGACGGGACAGTCGCGCGCTGGTCGCAGCAAGGCACGGTGAGCGGCATGATTATGAAAAAGAGCGATAAATACGAGGAGTCCTGGGCCTTTCTGGACTGGTGGACTTCGGAGCAGGTGCAAGCCGAGTTTGGCAACAGCATGGAGTCGCTGTACGGACTGGAATATCGCTGGAATACAGCGAACGTAGACGCCATGGCAAGCCTTTCCTGGTCAGGCAGCGAACTGGAGGCCTTGCATGAACAGGCGCGCTGGGTCAAAAATATACCACTGGTGCCGGGACATTACTTCCTGGGACGGGAGCTGGGCTTCGCCTGGAACAGCGTCGTGCTGTCCGGCGAGCCGTTCATTGAGGCGCTGGAGCAAGCGCGCAATTCCTTACAGCGCGAAATGTGGCGCAAACAGAAGGACCTTGGATTGCAAGCGGATACAGACCTTGGCATCGTTCCATACCAGACGCCATTTTTTATGAAAGGGGGGGAATAACATGGACCGATCCCAGGCTGCAGCATCTGGCACAACAACATCGGCGGCGCCGGATACGGCGCCCCGCAGGTCGCCTCCCCTTTTTGTCCGCAGGCTGAGGGGGATGTTCCTTAATGCCTGGCGGGACAGGGTGGCGTATCTATTTATTGCTCCCTTTGCAATTAGCTTTACAATCTTTATCCTGCTGCCGGTCATCATGGCGGCATTGCTAAGCGTAACGTCCTTTAATGGTTTTTCCTGGCCGAGGTTTATCGGGCTGGACAATTACCTGGCACTGCTGACTCAGGATTTTATCTTTATGAAGCATGCCTTGCCGAACACCTTCAAATTTGCCTTGCTGGTCGGTCCCGGCGGTTATTTCTTGTCGTTTGCATTCGCTTGGCTGATCACTCGCCTGCCCAAAAAGATGCGGGATGTCTACACCCTTGCTTTCTATACGCCTTCGCTGGCCGGCGGAGTTGCGCTGACCGTCGTATGGGCGGCCACATTTAGCGGCGACAAGGTAGGTTATCTAAACAGCCTGCTGTTGCGATTCGGCATTATCGATTCGCCGCAGCTATGGCTGGCAGACCCGAAATATTTGATGACGATCATGATTATCGTCAGCTTGTGGACCAGCTTTAGCGTCGGCTTCCTGGCGATGCTCGCAGGCTTGCAGACGGTTAACCCCGAGCTGTATGAAGCGGGCAAGATCGACGGGATCAAGAGCTCTCTGCAAGAAGTGTTCTATATTACGGTCCCGTCCATGAAGCCGCAGATGCTGTTTAGCGCCGTCATGACGATTGTGGGGACGCTGAAGGCGGGCGCGATCTCCACGGCGTTGACCGGAGCCGTTATTACACCGCAATATGCCGGACATTTGTTTATTAATCATATTGATGATTATGCGTTTATCCGGTTTGAGCTCGGCTACGCTTCCGCATTGTGCGTCGTGCTGCTGATCGTCAGCTATGCCGTGATGAAGCTATGCTACAGGCTGTTTGCCCCGAAGGAGGAGGAGTAGTATGCGCAGGCGCTTGCGGAAGCTGGGCTTCTCCGGCGTAATGCTGTTCGTGGGCTTGACAGGGCTGGCGGTCTTCATGCTCATTCCGATTGTGTATATCTTTAACCATGCATTCAAGCCGCTCGACGAGATGTTTCTGTTCCCGCCGCGCATCCTGGTGGAGCAGCCGACGATGGCGAACTTTGATCGCCTGTTCTTCGCGACCTCTGGGGACACGTTGCCGTTCACCCGTTATTTGTTTAATAGCGTCCTTATCGTGACCGCAACGGTCCTTGCCGTGATTGCCGTCAGCTCCACGGCGGCGTATGCGATTGCCAAGCTGCGATTCGGCATGAAGGGCGTCATCATGGCACTTATTTACATCTCATTGATGTTCGCGGCGGAGACCGTTTCGATTCCCCGGTACTTGATTATTAGCGCACTGGGGATCAATGATACGTACTTCGCGCATATTTTGCCCTTCTTGGCATCGCCGGTTGCCGTGTTTCTGATGATGGCCTTCATAGGCCAGATTCCGAACGACCTGATCGAGGCGGCCAAGCTTGACGGCGCGTCCGAAGCGACCATATTCGCCCGTATCGTCATGCCGCTCGCGGCCCCGGCCGTAGCGACCATCGCGATCCTGACATTCCAGGGGGTATGGGGCGATGTAGAAGCATCTACCCTCTATGTCCAGGATGAAGCGCTTAAGAACTTGGCTTATTATGTGTCTACGCTCGTCAATGGCGCCCAGAACAACGTTGCCGGCCAAGGCCTGATGGCTGCAGCATCGCTGCTGATGTTTGTCCCGAACCTGATCATCTTTCTTATGTTCCAGAAAAGGGTCATGGAAACGATGCTGCATTCCGGGGTGAAATAATAGTTCGACCATGAAAGGGGGTGGGCCGTCCTGCCGGAGCTAGGACACAATGAATCAATTATTACGAAATCAAAAATTCACTTTTAGGGGGAAAACGAACATGCATCTAAAAAAGCGAATTTCACTGCTTGTCAGCGTAATATTTGTTTTGAGTTTTGTTCTGATGGCTTGCACCAACAACGGTAAGGACGGCAATACAGATCCGGTAAACACAAATGGGCCGGAGAATACAGGCCAGGAGCAAAATAACAATGACGGAGGCGATCAGGGGGCGGAAGAAGCCGTCTACGATCCAACGGCCAACAAAGAGCCTGTTACCCTTACTGTTATGAACTGGGGCGGTGCCCCGGCTGAATTCTTTAAGCCGCTCTATGACGAATTTACCAAAAAATATCCGTGGATTACCGTAGAGATGCTGGCCTCCGGCGGCGCAGACGTCGAAGGGATGTCGACGCTGGCGGCGCTGCAGTCTTCCGGCAATCCCCCTGACTTGGCTTGGGTAGCGAGTATTGCCAGTTGGAACGAGGGCGGCAATCTGGAGGACTTGAAGCCCTATATCGACAAAGATCCGGTTGTAAAAACGTTGGGCATCAAGGACGGCTTCCTTGAAACCTGGGCGATTAACGACCAGGTACTGGCCCTCCCTTGGACAGATGATCCTTGGCCCATCGTTATTAACAAGGATCTGATGGCGAAGCACGGAATCGAAATGCCGTCCAATGATTGGACTTACGAGGATTTCCGCCGAATGGCCATCCAGGCTACCGACCATGCGGCCGGAGAGTATGGCATATCTTTCAACGGCGTATTCAAAACCTCGATGCCCTATTTGCTTGCGATCGCCAACGGACACGCTTCGGGCTTGAATTTCATGAACGAGAACAACACCCAAAGCATGCTGCACACGCCTGAGGTCATGGCAGACCTGAAGTGGCTGCATGATCTGTACAACGTAGATAAAACGATGATGGACGTTGCGACATTAAACGCGTCCGGCTACGGCGAGGGCGGCGACTTTATGGCAGGCAAAGCGTTATTTAGCATTGCCCAGCCGCTCAAACAACTGAGCGATATGGTTGATTTCGAGTGGGATATCCTTCCCGCCCCGCGCGGAAGCGTTTCTCAGCCCAACATGCGCAACACATCGCCATTGGCTATGCTGAGCGCGTCCAAAAACAAAGATGCAGCCTGGTTGTTCATTCGCTTCCAATTCGAGTATGAGGCAAACAAATGGCGCATCGACAATATCGGTTTCCCGTCCATGGTCGCCAATGCCGAACTGGATCAATTGCTTGCAAGCGTGTATGACGGCAAAAACTTCGAGGCGCTGCAAATCAGCTCGACGACTTGTTGTACGTCCGACGGCCCGATGATCTATGATTACTCGGCCATGCATGATGGCATCTATATGTCCGCGGTAATGAGCTATTTCAATGATAATACGGACATCTCTTCCGTTATTCCGGCGATCGAAGATTACAACAATCGTGCAACTGAGTATTGGAAGAAAATGGGCGTAATACGATGACGATAAATAGCCGGCGATACGCCGAGTAGCAGGAAAATGGATGAGCGGGAAGCGGGAGCGAAGCAGCGTGCTTCGGCTCCCGCAGCCAGCTGCCAAGGGAGCATGGCGAAACGATTATGATGCAAGGGGGGCTTAAACGGATGTTCCCGACCCACCATTTCTGGAAGCAGCCGAGGCGACTGCGGTTTTATCGGATGGTGTTGCTTGGCTTATGGATGCTTGCAGGCTTGGCGGCAGCTGCACCGGTTCAGGCCATGATTCCTTATGACACCGAATACTACGAGCACAACCTCAAGTTTTGGGTATATGTTCAACCCATCTATATTCCTCATCGCTACATTACAGGAGAAAGCGAGTTTGGTCCCGGTTTTACAAAGCCAAGCGATCTGTACATAGCCGGGGATGGCCGGGTGTTTGTAGCAGATACGGGCAATAACCGGATTGTCGTCCTGGATCGTCAAGGGGAAGTGGTCGCCGTAGTCGGTACCGGTGAAGGAGAAGGCAAGCTGAGCGCCCCGGAGGGCGTCTTTGTCGACACAGCCGGCAAGATCTATGTAGCGGATACAGGAAACAAGCGGATTGCCGTATTTGATGCGCAAGGCCAGTTCATCCGCGAGTATGTGCGCCCGGATTCCAACTTGCTACCGGCCGCGGATCAATATTTCTTCGTGCCGAGCAAGCTCGTGGTCGATGTGCGAGGCGTTATGTATATTGTTGTAAAGGGATCGTACCAAGGCGTTCTTCGCATGGATGGCAATGGCGAATTTACCGGCTTTTTTGGCGCGAACAAGACGCCTGTCACCTTCCTTGACCGGCTCAAGGGAAGCTGGATGACCAAGGAGCAACGGGCCAAGGAAATCGCCAAACGACCGTTGGAGGTACGTAATCTCGCCCTTGATGGCGAGGGTTTCATTTATACAACAACCCAGGCATTTTCGGGGCAAGTGAAGCGGTTGAACGCCAGCGGAACCGATACGCTCAAAGGAAAGACGTTTTCGAATGCGGACATGATTACCGATGTCGCCGTGGATGAAGACGGCATGATGTATTTGCTGGATGCCGAGAAGGGCAAAGCGACGATCTACACATCCGAGGGACAGCCATTGTTTACCTTTGGCGACCGCCAGATGACAGCCCTGCAATTCGGCGTGCTCAGCCAGCCGTCCTCCATTGCAGTCGGCGGCGATGATGAGCTGTGGATCGCCGATTCGCATCTGGGCGTCGTAGAAATTTTCAAGAAAACCGAATTTGGCGACAACGTCATGAAGGCGGTCAAATACGATTTAATTGGCGATTATGAGCAGAGCAAACCTTATTGGCAAGCTGCGATCGAGCAAAATGACTATTTGTCGATCGCGTACCGCGGTCTTGGACATTCGTATTATCGTGAGAATAACAATGAGCAAGCTATTGAAAATTATCGCATCTCCTTTGATGCGACAGGCTATTCCGATGCTTTCTGGAATATCAGGTTGAAATGGCTGCAAACGAATTTTGTATATTTACTGGGCGTTTTGGCCGTCGGCCTATGGGGCGTTGTCAGAGGTTTGCGGTTGCTCAAACGATGGATAAAAAGGCGCCAATGGTCGCCGCGCTTGGCGGGATACGGATCCGAATTGAAAGCCGCGTGGTATCTGCTCTTTCATCCTTACAACGGCTTCTACCAGTTAAAAGATCGCAGAATATCCTTTGCCGTGCTGGCTCTGCTGGCATTATTGGCAATCGGGACCCGATTGCTTAATGTCTACGGCGTGGGATTTGTCTTTAATCCGATGGATCGCAGCTGGATCAGCCTGCCCTGGACATTGATCGGCTTTGTCGTGCCCTGGTTTACATGGGTGATCGCCAACTATCTGGTCAGCACGGTCAAGGATGGCGAAGGACGTTTCCGGGAAGTGCTGCAAACAAGCATCTATGCCATGATCCCTTATGTCGTCTGGGTGCCGCTGCTCACGTTGCTGTCGCATTTTATCGTGCTGGAGGAGCGCATTCTCTATGATGCGGGGATACGGATTGTAAACATCTGGGTGATCATCATGTTTTTCGTGATGACCCAGGTCATTCATAACTTTGAATTTATGGAAACGGCCAAAAATGCGATTATCAGTGTCATTACGATTGTCCTCATTTGGATTTTCGTAGTTATTATGGGCGGCCTTGGGTACAATCTGTTCGACTTCTTCGGCCAAGTTATCAGGGAGGTGAAGCTGTATGGTTAAGCGGCTGCGGATGACCAAGCGCCGGTGGCTTCTCCTGGCAGTCGTTCTTGCGGTCCTTGCGGCAGCAATGCTTATGCTCCTTCCCGGCAAACCGTCCCCGACGCTGGATGAAATCGGGTTATCCAAACAATCGGATGCCAGGCTGGCGCTTCTGCCCGCTGCCGGCGGGCTTCCCGGGCGCGGGCAGCAAGATGGAGAAGGATTTCTGCCTGTGCTGGAAAATGCCAGGTTCCGCTTGTGGCTTCAACCGGAGCTAAGTCAGATCGCCGTGGAGGAAATGGCGACAGGCAAGCGCTGGCGGAGTAACCCGCCCGAGAGTGCCCTTGAGGGGGAAAGCGTAAAGGGCTTGCTTCTGGCCAACCTGAAGTCGCCGTTTTTGCTTGAATATACGAAGGACGGGAAGACGCAACGCGAGGTGACAAATGCTGCGGACAAAAACCTCAAGATGGCTTACACCGTCGAAAACGATATTCTGCAAGTGAATTATTCCGTTGCTAATCTGGGGCTTGGCGTTGCCTTGCAATACAAGCTGACCGACCATGGACTTGTCGCGGCAGTGCCTGCAGAGGGCATCACGGAAACGTCGGATCGCCGTATTCTGTCGCTGAGCCTGCTGCCTTTCTTCGGGGCGGCGTCCCAATCGTCGAAGGACGGCTATCTGTTCGTCCCCGACGGTCCCGGCGGTCTGATCTATTTTGACCGCGTCAGGACGATTGCGGAGGGGAAGCGGTATTCGCAGCCGATCTATGGCTTCGAGACCGCGAACAGGATGGGTAGCGAGTCGATGCGCGAAATGATCAGCTATCCGGTATTCGGGCTTAAGGACGGGGATCAAGCTTTCGCCGCCATAATCTCCTCTGGCGAGATGACGGCCAATATCGAAGGCATGCCTTCGGGAGAAGTTTCGACTTTCCATTCGATCTATCCAGAATTTATTTACCGCCAAGAGTACGGTCAACGCATGAGCCGTCTGTCTGCGCCGGTTGTTATGATTCAGAAGGATCGCGTCATGCAAGACCGGGTTGTCGAATATCGTCTATTGTCCGATTCCGAAGCGGGTTACGTTGGGATGGCTCATGCCTATAGGGGCTACTTGCAGGAAACCGGGCAACTGGGCGAGCCGCTGCAGCCTGCTCATGAGGTGCCGCTGGAACTCGCGTTGCTGGGCGGCGATTCGCGTCCGACCTCGTTTGGAACCAGCTTTGTCCCGGTGACCACTTTCGGGCAAGCCGAAGAGATTGTTGCGCGGCTGCAGGAGATCGGCATTGGCAACATGCGCGTCACGTACGCCGGCTGGCTGGAGGACGGAACCCGGAAGACGAATTCCGATTTTACCATTGAGCCGAAGCTGGGCGGCAAGAGCGGACTTCAAGGTCTGGCTGCGAAATTGCGGCAGTCGGGCGTAGAAACCTTCCGCCTGGAAGCCGACCTGGTATGGATGGACAGCTCACGCTCCGGCGCGCTTACCCGGGAAGAAGGCATCCGCAGCATCGACGGAACGGTTTACTATAATGCATGGGACTGGTTTGTCCTTAACCCTTCTTACGGCGTTCGTCAGGCGATGCAATGGTGGGAGGAGATGAGCGGGCTCGGCGTAAACGGCATCCATTTCGAAGAGATGGGCCGAAGAGTATTCCGCGACTACAACAACTCGGAGATAATCGAGCGGGAAGATACGGCCGCGCTCTATACAAGCTTGTTCAACAAGCTGCGGGAGCAGTCGGCCAATGTGTCCGTCCGGCGCGCGAACGCGTATACTTTGTCCGGAATCGACCATTTTGGCAATATGCCGCTCAGCTCCAGTTATGATTTCATTCTCGATGAGTCGGTTCCGTTCTACCCGATCGCCTTGCACGGCTATATGACCTATAGCGGTCCGCCTGGCAATATGCGGGATATGTATAAAGAAGAGCAATTGAAAGCGATCGAATACGGAGCCGTTCCGTTCTTCCTGTTGACGTACGATCCGCCGCGCAGCCT
Source organism: Paenibacillus sp. PAMC21692 (assembly GCF_014303795.1). Classification (NCBI taxonomy): domain Bacteria; kingdom Bacillati; phylum Bacillota; class Bacilli; order Caryophanales; family Paenibacillaceae; genus Paenibacillus; species Paenibacillus sp. PAMC21692. The sequence goes on along the minus strand of NZ_CP060293.1, from coordinate 8,355,014 downwards.
GACCAATACGGGGACATGGGTGTTCAGCAGCGAGTATCGCCTGTGGGAGGAACGAATCAAGCAAGAGCTCGAGATGTTCCGGCAGTTGGCTCCCGTCCAGCATTTGACGATCGCCGACCATAAGCGTCTGCGGGATGGCGTATATGTCACCGTATACGAGGATGGGACGGAAGTGGAAGTGAATTACGGCAGCGGAACATTCGAGGTAAGAAGGGGGAGCGGGCCATGAGTGCAGCGAGCAGCCAGGATGAACGCAAGCTCCGCCTCCGCCAGCGCTTGTTGCGCGTGCTCGAAGAGCAGGGGCTGGGGTACCTGTTTATGGCTCCCTGGGCAATCGGTTTTTTCGTTTTTATGGCCATTCCGTTAGGGTGGTCGCTGTACCTGACGTTTAACAAAGTCATACTTACCCCGGATGGATTCAAGTATACGTGGAGAGGTTTCGGAAACTTTCATGACGCCATTTTGGTAGACAATACCTTTCCGGTCAATCTGCTGACGTATGTACAGGAAGTTATCCTGATGATTCCGATCATCGTAATCTTCGCCCTGTTTGTGGCGCTGCTGCTTAACCAGCGGTTTCCGGGGCGGTTTCTGTTCCGGGCGATCTTCTTTTTGCCGGTCATCTTTGCTACGGGCCAGGTACTGACGGAATTGTTCTCCCAGGGCGCGGGTGAACTGCCGTTTATCGACCAGTACAATATCAAACCTCTGGTCAATCAGTATATTGGACCAAAGATGGCGGAGCCGATTATCAATATTCTCGGCAAGGTCGTTATTATCCTCTGGTATTCCGGGGTGCAAATTTTGATCTTTATCGCGGGGTTCCAGACGATTTCCCGCTCCGTATATGAGGCGGTCCGCATTGATGGAGCGACGCCTTGGGAGAGCTTTTGGAAAATCACGCTGCCTGGCGCAGTGCCATTTATCGGTCTAAATGCCATATACACGATTGTAGATTTGTTTACCTTCCCGCTTAATCCGGTGCTGGAGGAAGTTCGCGACAATATGTTTAAGCCGGATACCGGTTACGGCTACGCGAGTGCTTTGGCATGGATTTATTTTGTAATTATATTGGCGTTGCTGGGTGTTGTCATGTGGCTGCTGCACCGTGCGACGCTGCGAAGGAGGCGGGCATGATGGAAAGCTTGCCAAGCCAGTGGCAACAGGCCAAGCAGCAAATACAGCGTGTCTGGTTCGGGCGCGGGGCGCAGAAGGCCAAGCGGCTGGTGATTGGTCAAAACCTGAATGACGGGATCGCGGCCAAGGCTATTATTATGATGATGTTGTCCTTTATCGCCTACTTGTATTTGCAACCGCTGCTATATATGGTAACGACGATGATTAAGCCGTTGGCGGATCTGCTCGATCCCACGATCAAGTGGATTCCGCGCAGCCTGGACTGGTCCAACCTGCAAAAGGCATGGTATGGCCTGCAATATCCGGAGGCGTTTCGCAATACGCTCTTTATTGCCCTGTGCTGCTCGATCTTTCAGGTAGCCGTATGCGCCATTACCGGCTATGCGCTGGCGCGACTGCAATTTTTCGGGCGAAATTTTGCCTTCTTTCTTATTATTCTGACGTTCCTGGTCCCGCCGCAGATTATCATTATTCCGTTGTATACGATCTACGGGCAACTGGGTTGGTTGAATACGCCGCTCGTATTCCTCATTCCGGCCTTGTTCGGGCAGGGGCTGCGCAGCGCGCTGTTTATCATTATTTTTCGCCAATTCTTCTCGACGCTGCCCAAGGCGCTCGAAGAGGCGGCGAAGATGGACGGGGCGTCCGGGTTATACTTGTTCGCCCGCATCATGCTGCCGCTGGCGCGTCCGGCTGCGCTGGTCGTGTTCCTGTTCTCGTTTATCTGGTATTGGAACATGTATTACGAGCCGTCGATGTTTCTCAGCACCAACTTTACGCCATTGTCGATCCGCCTCTCCAGTCTGGAAACCGTGTTGCTCGGCCCTAACTTGACGGGCTTGGTAACGGCGCAGAATCCGATTACGGAAGGTACGAAGATGGCGGGCGCATTTATGATCATTGCACCTCCGCTGCTTGTTTATATGGTTACCCAGCGCTGGTTTGTCGAGAGTATCGACAGAACGGGCCTGATCGAGTAGCGGCCAGGCCCAAATTGGAGGATCGCCGGGCAGCAGGGAAGTGGAATGGCCTGAGTGTGCGCGGCAGGTTTGATTTCAGAAGGCATGTCATTAATTGACAGGAGGAATGAGGACGGATGACACAGGAGGAGCAATTAGGCAAGGAGAGATCAATCAATCGTAGGCAATTGCTGAAAGGGCTTGGAATAGCCGGAATTGCCGGAATAGCGGGGTTTGGATTAATGGAGGCAAAGCAGGGAAGTTGGGATTTCGAAGCGGATTCATCCGCCCATGCGGAGGCGGCAGGGGGATCCTGTTGCTGCAATGTTAAGGATTTCGGCGCCGTGGGGGATGGGGTAACAGACGATACGGCTGCGATACAAAGGGCGCTGGATACCTGCCGTGTCGTCAATCTTCCTGCCGGCGTGTACAAAACAACCGGAACGTTGTATGTGCCGTCGAATGGCGGCCTTGTGGGGCAAGCCAGCTCGAACTGGGATTTTCCGAGCTTTGGGACATGGATTGTTTCGTCGGCGGCCATCGCCATCCAGATAGGCAAGGATACCGACTTCGTGACATCTACGGTGCTCGATAAGCTGGCGGTCAAGCGGAGCGGATTCGTTAACGGCGGTTCCGTATCCGGGACGGGAATTGTCTATTACAGCGCTTATTATTCCTCCTCCCGCGACGTGTATGTGGAAGGGTTTGAGACAGGCATTCAATTGGGGGCCGCGGCTTCGCCTCACAAGGGGCTGGGGCTGACGTTCAAAAATACAAATGTAGCCGGATGCAACGTATGCATCCATGCACTCAAAGCGGCGGACGTATCGTTTTACGGGGGCAGAATCGGCATGAACGGCGTGGATGCCGCCCGCGGCACGGGATTCAAGGTTTCGGGAAATTGCGACAGTATTGCCGCCTACCGGTTGATCATCGCCAACAATTACGGCTTCGATCACTGTGTGCATATTACCAATGGCCAGGCGATTTTTTGGGTGACGTTTACCGATTGCGATATGGAAACCGCTACGACGGCCGCTTTCGCATGCGATACCCTTGCCACCTTTGTGCGCGTTGAGAACACATGGGTCGGATCGCCCGCCCCCTTTGTCGTTTCCGCAGGCAGCCGTTTTATTTTTACGCGCAATACGTTTGCCAACCATGACGGGCTGCCGAGGGCCGTGCACCTGACGGGAGGAAGCTACATTGAGGTAAGCAATAATGACTTTATGTCTTCGCCATCCAATCAGATCGAGATTACGAACGCTGCCGGCGTAAAGGTATTGGCGAACAATCTGCTCGGCGGCGCCGGCATAGGAGTTAGAATTGCGCCTACAACAACAACGGGGGAAGTGGGCGGCCATCAGATCAGCTCCAATGAGATTGCCAATGCGGGCGACAACGGAATCAGTATTGCGGCAAATGCCAAGCTGTCCAAAATTTCGATTACGGACAATCATATCGTTAATTTTGTGAATTTCGGCATTCTCGTCGCGGGTACGGGGCCGGCGAAGTGCAACTATACGATTACGGGAAATGTCATTGCAACCTCCCAAACATCGGGGGCAGGCAGAGGCGTGAACATTGCAAGCGGAGGCATCGACTATTACGTTGTGACCGGCAATGATACAAGCTCTTGCCCGGCTCCTACCATTCATGATGCGGGTGGAAGCCATAAGGTGGTTGCCAATAATCTGAGTTGAATGGAGATGAGCGAAGATGAGCGATAAAGAATTTAATTTGGATGAATCGGAACAACCCGGTGCTGCCAAGGCCAGCCGCAATGCCGTAAGCCGCAGAGCCCTGCTAAAAACCGCAGGTGCAACCATTCTGGCGAGCGCGGGGCTGATGGCTCTGAAATCATCGCAATGGCCCGATTCCGTGGAGGCTGCGACAAGCGTGAATTCCTATTATGATGTCATCGACTACGGTGCGGTCGGCGATGGAACTACGGATGACAGAGCTGCCATCCAGGCGGCGATTAATGCTGCCCAAGGCGATGGAGGCGGGGTTGTTTTCCTGCCCAAAGGCAATTATGCGGTCAGCAGCACGTTAAATATTACCGGTCACAATGTAGGCATATGCGGCGTTGGCGGCGCCAGTGTCATTAAGGGCACGTTTGCTGCCGGGAATATCATTTATTTTGGCGGAACGACGCCGGGGGCGGGCACAATCAACAATTTTTTCCGTGACTTCACGATTACATCCGGTGTGGTCAAAACATCAGGCGCTGCCTTGTACGGCCAGCATGCCCAGCGCAGCTGCATCGAAGGGCTCAAAGCGGATGATCCGGGAGCGTCGGGCTATAATCTGTACGATGGTATTGTTTTCAATAGCTTCGACAACTGCCTGGTCTCCAATGTACAGCTGTTCTGCTCGCATGCCGGACTGATTGCTTACGGCAAATCCGACCAGTCCTGGGGGGCGAACCTTTGGTTTACCAACGGTTCGCGCATTCATACCGATTACCGCCCGGGGAGCATCGGCATTCACCTCGGCGGCAGCTGCGGCGGAATCGCGATCGAGGCATCGGATATCATTGGCTGCGAAACGAATGTGCGGATTAATACCGCCCTCTCGGGCGCGCAGAACCGGGAGATCCTCTTTAATGAATGCTTTATTGACAGCGCCGGCAATCACGGCGTACACATTCAATCCAATGGCGTCGCCTTGCTTCATTTCAACAACACTTGGGTGGCTTCCAGCGGTTCCAAAGCTTCCGGCGGTTACCCGAACGGCAGCAATATTCAGCATGAGAACACATCTGCCGGACTGAACGATATTATCGTGAGCGGCTGCAGGGTGTTTAACGCCTGGGGATCGGGCATTTACGCCAAAGGAGGACGCTGGACGATTACAGGCAGCAGCTTCCATAATAATGGGAGGGGCACTGCGGGGGGACACGGCATTATGTTAACGGATTCCACCGTGAAAGGTGCCAATATAACGGGCAATACCATTTGCGATAACGGAAACGGCATTTTGGGGCAAGGCATTCGCATTCATTCCGGCGTGAACAATTACATTATTACAAGCAACGTTGTGCGGGCGAATGCAACCGCCCAAATATCGGACGGCGGCTCCGCTAACAAGGTCGTGACCAATAATCTCACAAGCTAAGAGAACGGATGTTCATTCGCGGCAATGGTGTACGATAGTCGCCTGAAAGCGTTGTCGTAGGATAATGAAAGGTTTGTGTAGGATAATCAATGTCTAATTGCGGATGATCATCCTACAATAGAAGTGCCCATAAGGGCAGCCGCTTCCAAACGGCAAGAAGTCAACGAGGAGGATCGCCATGTACCATTTTCTGGCCTCGGCATATATCCATTCCTTCACCGGTCTCGGTAACAGCAAGCTGCGTTATGACTTGCTCAAAGCCGTTTCCGCTATTCAAGGCTTGGTGAACCGGGATCGCTGCCGGTTATATATAACGTTCATGGATGACACGGATGCATACTGGCTGGAGCATTACCGGTTCGCGGACGGGTTTCTGTCGCAAGCCGACTGGCTGGAGCTGGAGAGCTGGGAGGCCCTGCTGGACGCCTTCGAGCCTTGGCTGACGGGCATTGTGCTGTGGGACGAGGAGGTGCCGGCCACCGCCAACGTGGCTGCGACCATCTGCGGCGTCGAGGGGCTGCTGCCGGTGCGGTACGATCCGTCGCCGGGATCGTTCTACCGTGAATTCATTGCGGGGGAGCGCCGTCTTCCCGTCAAACGCAGCCTGGTCGGGCTCTTCTCCGGAACCGGCACGATTCCGGGCAGCGGAACGCCAAGCTCGGGCAGCGCCAAGTGCGACGCCTACCTCTGGGCCAAGGAGAATTATCTGGATGCCGGATTATGCGATCCGACGCTGCTTGCCTATTATCTGGACGGTCATCGCTGGCTCCCGGACGGAGAATGGTATCCCGATTTGAGCAATACGATGGTAACCAATCACGACTATTATATCGCACGCAAAGCCTTCTTCTTCGATCTCAGCCCGTGGGACGACGAGACGCCCGGCGATGATCCCCATCAGCCTCCGGGCACCGACCTGCGGACGATGAAGGCCATCCTGCTGAGCCAATACCGCAACAGCGGAGGGAATGGAATCTTCACGATCGGCGGCTTTACGCCGTGGTACGTCAAATATACGGAATCAAGCCTATGGCCGGGCAAGCGCGGCGCGGTCGAGACGGAGTGGCGGCATGTGGAGCTGCTCTCTTGCTACAATGCGATAATGGACGCGGACGCTTACGGCTTGTCCGGCATGGCGAACGCTTCGATCCACCGCCATTATCCCCTCAAAGAGCGATATGGGCAATCTAGGCCTGCCGCAACGTTGCGGACGGCGGAGCGGGGAAAGGTTTACGTCATGTTCTATATGGGGGATTACGATTCGGCAGCATGGCTGAACGCTCATGTCGGCGTCCTGTGGGACGACTCGCGAAGAGGGGAGCTTCCGCTTGCTTGGGGCTTCAATCCCAACTTGTCGGAGCGGGTTCCGCAAGTTTTCGATTACGTCTACAGTACCAGGACGGACCGCGATGTATTCGTCTCAGGCGATTCCGGCGCGGGTTACTTGAATCCGACGCATCTGCTCGAACCAAGAAGGCATTCGGGCCTCCCTTCGGGCATGGAGGCCTGGATCGCGCATAACCGCCGGTACTACGAGCGGTTCGATCTGACGATAACGGGTTTTCTGCTTAACGGTTATGATCCCATCAACGAGGAAGTCCAGCGGGCTTACGCCGAGTTTTCGCCGGATGGCGTCGTCACGCAGGAGTACCAAGGACCGGGAGAGGTGGATGGAACGCCGTTCCAACAGCTATTTCATAACATTGGCCCCTATGGAACGATCCGGGAAGCCGCGGATGTCGTCTACGGCAGCCTGGCGGCAACGGAGGAGCCGCAGTTTATCGTCTATCGCACGGTTCTCGTGTCTCCGTCGTTTCTGGTCGAGCTGCTGGAGACGATTGCGGCGGAGCGGCCGGAGATTTCGCTGGAGCCTCTGGATCCTTATACGTTCTTCAGCATGAAAAAACAATATCAATCGGAGGAGCAACGATGATAAACGTACATATTGTCCCGCATACGCATTGGGACCGGGAATGGTACCTGCCTTACCAGGAGTTCCGTATTCGCTTAACCCGGCTGGTCGGCAAGCTGCTGACGATTCTGGAGCGGGATCCCGAATACGCGAGCTTCCATCTCGACGGGCAAAGCAGCGTGTTGGACGACTATCTGGAGATTCATCCGGAAGACCGGGAACGGTTGAAGCGTTATATAACGGAAGGCAGGATCAAGCTGGGCCCTTGGTATGTGCAGCCGGATGAATCGCTCGTCAGCGGCGAATCGCTCATTCGAAATTTTCAATTGGGCATTCGGATCGCCGAGGAAATGGGAGGCAGCCAGCGCTTCGGCTACTTGCCGGACATGTTCGGCCATATCTCGCAAATGCCGCAAATTCTGGCCGGATTCGGCATGGGGGAGACGGTGTTCTGGCGCGGTCTCGGAGAGGTCGTCACGCAGTCGGGCACCGAATTGAAGTGGCGTGGCGCGGACGGAACGACGTTGTTTGCTTACCGCTTCCCGAACGCGCTCGGCTATAACAGCGTCTTCCGCCTTCACGGCGATATCGACAAGGCCGAACGGCAGCTGCGGGAGCTGTTCGAGGGGCATCTGCTGCCTCCGACAAAAGCTTCGTCGGTTCTTGTCATGGTGGGCGTGGACCATATGGAGCCGCAAGACGACTTGAGCGAAATCATAAGCAAGCTGGCGCCGCGCTTTCCGGAATACAAGCTCATTCACAGCACGATGGAGCAGTTTCTGGCCGCGGCGAAGGCGGAGACGGACGGCATCGGCGATGAGCTGTATACGGCCGTCGGCGAGCTGAGGGATACGAACCGCTCGGCGGACGGCGCGATCAACTTCCTGCTGGCGAACGTGCTGTCCTCCCGCATGCCGCTCAAGCAGTTCAACGCGAAGGTGCAGCATGAACTGGAACGATGGGCGGAGCCGTTCTCGGCGCTATGGCAGGGCATGGGAGGGGCCTATCCGGGTCAACTGCTTTCGCAGTCCTGGAAATACCTGCTCCAAAATCATCCCCACGATTCGATATGCGGCTGCAGTCGCGACGAAGTGCATCGGCAGATGATGACCCGATTCGAATGGGCTCAGGAAATCGCGGGGCAGCTGACGGATGAATCCCTCCGCTATATCGCGTCGCGAATCGACACTTCGACCTTGCCGGACGGAGCAATCGTATTCCATGTATTTAACCCGCTGGAGCGCGGCCGCAAGGATACGGTGACCGTGGAGCTGATGCTTCCGGATGCCGACGCGGATATTCGTTTCTTCGAAATCCGCGACAGCGAAGGCCTCGTGCTGCCTTCGCAATGGGTGGATATAAGGCGGGAGCTGATTGCCGGCAATCATCCCGACGACGGGGTACGGGATCTCGGTTTGCTGGAGGCAGCCGTACCGCCGGAGGAGAAGGGGATTCTGGTCGGTCTGGCGTTCGTTCGCAAGGCGACTGTACGCTTTGCCCCGCAGGAGCTGCCGGGACTCGGCTACGCGACCTTTACCGCGACGCCTGTTCGCCTGGCTTCGCCGGACGCAAACACGTTAGTTGATGGCCACGTGCTGGAGAATGATTGGCTTCGGGTAGAGGTCGGCCAGGACGGAAGCGTTCGGCTCCTTGACAAGATCAGCGGACGGCAGTACGACAATGTGCTCGTGTACGAGGATGGAGGCGATATCGGCGACGGTTATACCTTCTCGCCGCCATTGTTCGATGAGCGATTCTCGACAGCCGGACTGCAAGCCTCCATTTCCGTGACGGAGGACGGTCCGGCAAGGGGGACTCTCCGTATCGCGCAAAGCTGGCAGCTGCCTGTCGGCCTGGAGAGCGACCGCAAGCGGCGTTCGGCGGCCAGACGCGAATGTCTCCTGACGACGGAGCTCAGCCTTGGCAAGCACGACCGCTGGGTGGGCGTGACGGCGCGCTTCGACAATCAGGTCGGCGATCATCGCCTGCGCGTGAGGATTGCGACCGGCATTGGAGCCGAACAGTCCTGGGCATCATCCGCCTTCGATATGGTTCGCCGGTCGACGAAGGTTGCGCAGCCCTCCAGCGACCGCTGGATTGAGGATGCCGTCGGCGTGCATCCGAACCAAGGTCTGGCGGGAGTCACGAGTCCGTGCGGAACGTATGGCTTCGCGGTTGCTCCTTACGGACTTCCCGAATACGAGGCAACGCCGGGCGGCGATATTCTCGTCACGCTTGTCCGTTCCGTCGGTTATCTAGGCTCTCCGGATCTGCGCACCATCCGCGGCGGAGCAGGTCCGATGTTCGAGACGCCGGAGGCGCAATGCCAAGGTGAACTGGTTTATCGGATGGCGCTTATACCGCACGCGGGGGATGGCGCGCAAAGCGGAGAAGCATGGCAGAGGTCAGCCGAGCATCATCTGCCGGCCCGGGCAGTTCAGATGCGCAAGCATGCCGGAACGATGCCGCTTGTTCACTCTTTTATCAGCCTCGATACGCCGGAAAGCCCGATTGTGCTGTCCGCGATGAAGAGGACGGAAGGGCGCGACGGAACGCTCCTCCGCTGCTTCAACCCGACGGAATCGGAGCAGTCGGCGACATTGCGGCTCGATCGTCCTGTCAAAGAAGCCTATGTATTGGATTTGGAGGAGAACCGCAAGGAACCGATTCAGATTGGTGCGTCGGACGGCAAAGGAGTGACCCTGCATTTGGGGCCCAAGGGGATCATTACAATTGAAACGACTCATTAATTCGGGGGTTCCCGAACCATGGAGGACAGGGGCATGACACAGAAGAAAACCTATCATTTTATCGCGCATACGCATTGGGACCGCGAATGGTACATGACGTTCGAACAATTCCGGTATCGTTTGGTCCAGTTGGTCGACAAGCTGCTCGACCTGTTGGAACGCGATCCCGAATTCAAGTCGTTCCATCTCGATGGACAGACGATCGTGCTGGAAGATTACTACGCGCTGCGTCCGCATCAGAAGCCGCGTTTGGAACGGTTGATTCGGGAAGGCCGGATTTTGATCGGTCCCTGGTATCAACAGAACGACTTGTATTTGACTAGCGCGGAGTCTACCATCCGTAGTTTGATGGAAGGGATCAGTGCATCGCGCAGGCTGGGCGGAGAGATGAAGGTCGGTTATTTGCCGGATCACTTCGGGCTGATCGGTCAGATGCCGCAGCTGTTCCGGGACATAGGCATCGACAACTGCGTGTTCGGCCGCGCCTACGATGCCGGCAAGCATGGCGGCCCGTTCTTCCGGTGGCAGTCCCCGGACGGCTCGGAGGTGACGGCGCTCCAGCTGTATTATTGGTATAACAGCGCGCAGCGCTTGCCGAGCAATCCGGATCAGTTGCAAGCCGTCTTCGATATGATCAGGGAACGCGAAGAGAACATCAATCCGACATCGCATTATCCCATGATGAACGGAGTCGATCATCTGGAGGCGCAGGAGGATCTCCCCGAGGTTTTAAATCAGCTGCGCGGCATGTACGGCGACGAGATTGATGTCTTGCATAGCACGCTGCCGGATTATGTAAAGAGCGTACAGCGGGAAATGGGAGAGCAGCCGGAAGGGACTTATCCCGTCCTGCAAGGCGAGCTCCGGGAGGCACCCGAATACAATATTCTGGCAGGCACGTTATCTAGCCGCATCTATATTAAGCAGGCGAATTTGGAGTGCCACGATCTCATCGAAAAGTGGCTTGAGCCGCTGTCGACATGGTGCGCCATGCTGGACCTTGATCCTTACGATAAAGAAGCGATCCGTTACGTCTGGAAACTATACATGGAGAATCACCCGCATGACAGTATATGCGGCTGCAGCCAAGACGCCGTGCACGATCAAATGATGGACCGGTTCGGTCGCGTAAAGCAACTGACGGAAGCCATCATCGACCGGAAGCTCGGGATTATCGCGAGGCAGGTTGATGGCAACACGTACGAACGGGACGATCAAAAGTTGCTTGTCGTCAATACGTCGCAGTTGGAAGCCGCGGAGGTCATCCGAACGCCCGTTTATTTCCTGGAAGACGAGAAGGTGGAGTCTTTCTCCATCGAGGACGAGAACGGACAGCGAATTCCCTATCGGCTGGTATCGGAAGCGCCAAGCCGCGTGCAAGTAATTAGTCCCATTAATTTGCCCGGCGTTATCGGCGTAAAGCGCTGCGAAATCGAATGGCAGCCGCGCATGCCAGCGCTAGGCTATGCGACGTATCGCGTGCGCCAGCATCGGGAAGGGGCAGGTTTGCAGGATGCCACGGATCGGCGGCAGTCGAATCAAGAGGCGTCAAGGCTGCAAGATGCCCCAAGTCCGCTGCCGTCGATTCTGGAGAACGAGCATCTTAGAGTCGAACTGAAGGACAATGGTACGTTCCATGTGTTGCACAAGCAGTCGGGCCGCCGGCTTAGCAACCAAGGGCAACTTCACAACGCCGGCGACCGCGGGGACCTGTACGTGTTCAAAAGGGTTCAAGACGGCGAAGGCGATCGGATTTGGGACGGAGCCGTCGAGTGGGTATCCAGAACCGACAATGCGCTGTATCAAGAAGCTGTCTACCGGTTCGTCTGGGAGCTGCCCATCGGGCTGGATGCCTCGAAGGAGCGCATGTCAGAGGAGACGGCGCCTAACGTCTTCGAAGTGACGCTGAGGCTCGACGCGGCTTCCGAGCGCTTGAACATACAAGTGCAGGTAGACAACGGAGTCAAGGATCATCGTCTGCGGATGCTGTTCCCGTCTGCGGATGAGGCGCTGCACGTACTTGCGGGCGGACAACTTGATGTCGTAAAGAGAAGCTGGAACTGCGGGAAAGAATGGGAGCGGGATGCCAACTCGCAGCCGTTCTGGAAGTGGTTTGCCCCTGTGTACAACAGCGGCGGTTCGGCGATTTTCGCCAAAGGCCTGCATGATTACGAGATGCTGGACGAGGGACGCACGGCCGGCGTTACGCTGCTCCGCAGCGTCGAAACGATTCACCTGAGAGAGAGCGTATACATGGAGCAGGATTATCAGCCGAAAGCCCAGTGCATCGGACGGCATACGCTGGAGCTTGCGCTGAGACCATTCGCGGAGGAATCCGCTACCCGGCTTTATCAAGAGGCGGAGCTCTATCATCAAAGTTTACGGACGAAGCTGCTCCCGATCGATGAGGACAAATGGAACAAGGGAAGGTCCTGGGTGCAGGATACGTCGCATGGCGGATTGTTCAAGCTGCCGGATCCCAACGCATCGAAGTCCCGTCTGCCTCTCAAGGACAGCCTGGTCGAGGTGGAGGGCGACGTCATGTTATCCGCGCAAAAATGGTCGGAGGAAGGCAATCATCCCGTCATTCGGCTGTACAATGCGGAGGCTTGTACGTCGGATGTCGTCTTGTCCACCGTTGTACCCATCAAGGGGGCGATGATCACCAATATCCTCGAGGAGCAGCAGGGTGCGTTGGATGCCGTGGACAATCGGATCACGAGTTCAATTGGCGCGAAAAAGTTTGTCACTTATAAGCTGGTTTAGACAAAGGAGACCTTTCAGCTGGTTGAGCTGGAAGGTTTTTCTTATGTTATGACTTCTGTTTCTTGTTATTTTTGCGGAATCGGGTAGGGGATTGCCCCCAACATTTCTTGAACATTTCGTCAAAATAATTGATCGTACCGAAACCGACTTGCTCAGCGATACGGGTAATCGGCAAATCTGTTTGAATGATTAGTTCGGCTGCTCTATTGATACGATAGGAGTTTAGAAACTCCATAAACGTAAGTCCTACCGCTTTTTTGAATGTCCGGCAAAAATGATAAATACTCATATTAGCAAGTTTCGCCACTTCTTCCAACGAAATTTTATCCGAGTAATGCTGGGAGACGTAAACCATAACATGCTTGAGTTGCTCAGCATGGCTGCTCAGGAAAGGCTCATCGCTTGCTGTCGCGTAAGCGCGGGTCAGACGGATAAGCAAGACGTGCAATAAAGATTGGATGACCATTTCATAACCTTGCTTTTTTTGCGCAAACTCATCAATCATATCAAGCATCATTTCTGATAATTCATTGTAATGAAGCTCATCGGGAAGCAGACGATCGGGAGGTGCAAGTCCTCCTCCAATCAGAGGAGCACGGGATTGATGGTTTGACAGATTGTTCGATAGTGCTGGGCGTTCAAACAAAATCGAGTAATAATTCGGAGTGTCCCCGCTCCAATAACCGCTGTGAATTTTGCCTTCGGATATAAAATACATATCGCCGGACATGGCTTCGTATGTTTGTCCTCCGATATGAAATTCCGCCTGTCCCTCGATCATCAGAATAATTTCCATATGTCTTTCGTGCCAATGCGGGAGAAAATGATCTCCCGGTTGAAAAAAGTTGAACGGGTAATGGTCACCGATCATGGATGGGGTGCTGTTGTTAATAGGTTGCAAAGCCAAATCACTTGCTCCTCCGTTCTTGAATGAGTTGAAGCAGCGTGAACCCTCTTGAGGCAAGCATATTAAGTGCAAGTTGTTGTACGTCCTATTTATTCCGAAACTCATGAGGCGTTAAGCGAAAATGCTCTTTGAACACTTTGATGAAATAGGCTGTGTTCTGATAGCCGAGTTCGGCTGCGATATCCTGAACTTTCTCGTTGGAATGATTCAACAGGTACACGGCCCGTTCCATCCTGATCCGAAATAAATAGTCTGTGACGCTCTCACCGGTTTCCTGACGATAAATTTTTGCTGCGTAGGAAGGGTGCAGGTAAATATGTTCGGCCAAGGCTTGCAGAGAAATGCCTTCTGACAAATGGTCGTCGATATATTCTCTTATCTTCTTGACCAGTTGGGTGCGGCCGTTCTGCAGTTTGAGATCGCTGTCCTCTTGAATAAGAGTCAAGGTGCCGAACGCCCAACGATTTAATTCAAGCGCGGAAGTAAACGGCTTGAGATGGAGCGCGCTGGTCAAGGTATGGTTGGGAGCGATGTTGGATATCGTTTTATCGCTTTTGTGCAGAAGATGGAGATAAGACTGTGCAATCATAAAATACGCCTCAAGCAGGTGCTCCTGCGAGTGGCTCCAATCCGTCTGCAGTTCGTCGAAGATGCCCGCCAGTTTTGTTCGAGCGTCATCCCACCTTCCGGCTTCGAGCATATGGAGCAGCGACGGAGGTTCGTACAAGCTGCGCACAGCACCGGTATCGACGGCTTGGACTGGCCCCGGAGAAATAAAGCAATCGCGATCATTGCCGACCGTCTGGAGCAGGGTAGAGACGAGTGACTGGTACGTTTCCGAAATTCGCTGCGGAAAGGAGTCGTCCGCACTCAGAATAAGGGACACTCGGCCCTTCAAATACGTTCGGACGCAATGCTGAATTTCCGGCCCCAGTTGGTTGATGATCTGCGTTTGATTTAAGGAAGCGGAACCGCCAGCACTCAGCAGGAACACCAGGTAGTCATGTTCGTCCTTGCAATGCCAAAGCGTAAATTGTGACCCCAATATCTCGCTGACGATATTTATTACGGCATACTCATACAAGGAGCGATCCTGTATATTTTCTGTGCTGAACTCTTCCTCCAATCTGACGAGCAACAAACTATAAGTGCTGCCAAGGGCATAGGGGAGTTCAAGCTCTTCAAGCTTGTTCTTCAACGTGTCGTCCGTGTATTTGATGCCCCGGATCAGATGGGACGCCAGCTTTTCTCGCAATAAGACAAGGTTTTCCTTTAACGTTTGGGAAGCTTTAGTATAGGAACTGATCTCCATCCGTCTGGAATCAACGACGGATGCCGCCTTGCGAACGGCTTCCTCCAGTTCCCGGAAATCAACTGGTTTCACGATATAATCGACCGCCTGGCTGGCTACGGCTTGTTTGGCATAATCAAATTCTGCGTAGCCGGACAACACGATACATGCCGTGTTGGTTCGGGTCTCCTTGATGCGCCGAATCAGCTCCAGGCCGCTAAGGCCGGGCATCCGGATATCCGTAATGACGATATCGATGGCATATTTGTCGAGCAGTTCAAGTGCCTCGTATCCATCGGCTGCAGAGAAGACCGCGTCGATGCCCAACGTTTCCCAATCGACGATTTCAACGAGACCTTCAACGACCGGCATTTCATCATCCACGATAAGCACTTGATGCATGGGCAGAAGCCTCCTTCTCTTTATTCCACCGGATAACGACACGCAGCCCGCCAAGGGGGGAGGCCACCACCGTCAAGCCCGAATCTCCCTTGAACAGATGGGATAACCTCTGATGAACATTCCATACGCCGAGTCCCATGGACGCATGTGGCTTCTTCAGCCGCAGCCGCTCGTTCATGCCGGAGATCCCCTCCTTGTCCATGCCGATGCCGCTGTCCTCCACAACAATGGCATAATGCCGCTCTTCCTCCACCCCTGTAATCATAATGACGCAAGGGCCTGGTTTCCGGTCCACGCCATGAATGACGGCATTTTCCACCACCGGCTGCAGCGTAAGCCGAGGGATGCGTGTCGTTCGCATGGATGCAGGAACGTCCAACTCATAGTGCAACCGCCGCATGCGCAAGCTCTGAATCGTCAAGTAGTTCTCGATCAGGCTCAACTCCTCTTCCAGTGTCGCCGCTTGCTCTTCTAGCCGGGTCGTATAACGGTAATAAGAGCCGAGGTTTAAGATCATGGCGGATACGGCGTCTTTGTCCCCGCGTTGGTTCATGACATGTACGAAATTCAAGCAGTTGTACAGAAAATGGGGATTGATCTGCGCTTGTAATTGCTTGAGATGAGATTCGCGCGAGCGCAGCTGTTCCTGGTATACATTTTCGATCAACGCCTGAATTTGTTCCGCCATTTGGTTGAACTGGATATGAACGATACCGAATTCGGTATGACGATCCGTGATGATCCGCGTCGTATAATCGCCTGTTTTCATCTTCTGAAAGCTGCGAAGGAGCTGTTTGAGCGGCAAACGAATGTTGCGATATAAAGCAGCGACCAGAATGATGTTGCCGATGAGCAGGATCGCGACCGAAAAATAGAAGAGTTTCTGGTTTGCCTGGATCGGTGCAATAATGGTCTCAAGGGGCATATAGTCGACCACTTGCCAGCCCAGATTATTGGACCGGACGTAAAATAAAGAATATCTGTTGCCTTGCAACGTAACGATCTGATTGCCGCTGCTCGCCAGTTCCTGTCCCCGAAGCAGTTGGGCAAGCTCCGCGACGAGCGGCGCCGCTGACGTAGAGTTAGGGATAATACCGGCGTTGGCTTCATAGAGAAAAGGATCTCCCCGGCTTTTGCTCTTGAATTCATCAAGCATTCTGACGAGATTCGTGCTGGAAAAGGTCGTCGTCATGATGAACCCTTTGTCGGAGTTATAAATGTTTTTGAGCGGATCGGCTATGGAAATGGAGAACTCATAATGATTCCCTGTATCGCTCTGCCGATAACGCCATGTTGCGTCAGCGGCGTCGTCAGACGCAGAATCGATAGGGGATCCATAAGGAATTGACAGTCCGCTCTGCGGGAATACAAGCATGATTTTGGGGTCCCAGTTGCTTGCGACGATTTGCAGCCGCAGTTTTTCATCTGTTTTTTTGATCATGGATGCACGCTCGGAATCCTTCATCATGTCGAGATTTTTCAGCAGGGCAAAGTCGGGATCGGACATGAGTGTAATCGAGTTCAAGGCTAACTGATCGATTGTCGTTTCGAGTTGGCTTGCGAAGAAGTTCAGTCGGTTTAACGTCGCGCTCTGGATTTCGTTTTCGACGACCCGAATACTGACTCGATTTGTGTAGCTGTGCAGGATCAAAATCGGGATAAGCATGGCAACAATCCAGAAGACAAGCTTTTGGAACGAGTTAAACTTCATCATCGGATTGGCGTCTCCTCTGCTGGCAAATAAGAGATTCGGAACAAAAGCGATCTATGGCTGTAATCATAGCATATCTGATGTTCGCATGGTTCTATCCGCAGCGGTTAATAGACAAATCAGATCGAATAGTTATATTTTTCTCCTCGATCTTATATTTCGGGCTGCCGATTTCCGGGGCTAGAATAAGGGAGTACCAACCACAACACGGAAGGGGTAGAACAATGAAGCTCAAGAAACAATCGACCATTATGACAATCGTGGTGACCATGCTGCTGTCGTTGCTGGCGGCGTGTTCGTCCTCCGGCAATGAGCCGGCAAGCTCGCCAACAAACGCACCGACGGAGAGCGCAACCGCGCAGCCAAGCAAAGAACCCGGCAACAATACGAACGGCAAGTTCGATCCGCCAGTTACGATTAATACCGTTGGATGCCTGGTCGGATCGGAATTATTTAAAGGGGATGAAAACCAGGAAAACAATGTCGCGACCAAGTGGGCCAAAGAAAACCTTGGCATCGACATTAAGTACATGTGGATGACAAAGGAGGATCAGTGCTCCGCGAAAATTCGTCTGTCGCTGTCATCCAATGAGGCGCTGCCGGATGTGCTGTTTACGTACGATCAACAACTGGTCGCAGATCTCACGCAATCCGGAAAGCTGATGGACATCGGCGAAGCGTTTGACAAGCATGCCTCGGATGAATTCAAGTCATCGCTAAGCGATGCTTCGCTCTGGTACAAAGGTATGAAGGATGGCAAACGGTACGCGCTGCCGATCCTCGAGTCCAGGCATCAAAATGAGCCGTTATTCTGGTTTCGGGAAGATTGGCTGAAAAAGCTTGAGTTGCAGGCGCCGAAGACGATCGAAGATTTGGAAGCGGTTATGGACGCCTTCGTCAATCGGGATCCTGATGGAAACAACAAGAAAGATACGGTTGGCATCTCCTTGGGCTTTGCCAATGGCTTTAATCAGAATATGGCGGATACGAGTTGGCTGTTCGGCGCCTACGGCGCGATGCCCGGCTACTATATCAAGGGAGCGGACGGCAAGCTTGTTTACGGCTCGACGCAACCCGGAGTGAAGCAGGCGCTCGCAAAACTGCGCGATTGGATGGAGAAAGGTTATGTCGGCATGGACGCGTTCTCACAAGGCGGGGGAGAAGCCGCGGCACTGGTAACCAATGGCCAATCCGGCATTCTGCCCGGTCCGTACTGGCAAATCGTGTGGCCAATCCAGGATGTGGCGAAAATTAATCCGGGAGCGGAGATGAGGGCGTATCCGGTTCCGTCCGGCTCGGATGGCACAATCGGCTTCAGGGGAGTCGGCATCGACAACAGCTTCGTTGTTGTCAATAAGGACTTTAAACATGTTGACGCTTTGTTCGCCTATTTGAACAAGCTGTACGATGGCATGAACTTCATTTCCGGCAGCGAGTTCGAGAACGGATTTTTTGAAGGGTACGACTATGTGATGCAGGACGGGAAACCCGTGTATGACGGCTCCAAGGTGGAAGGCGGTCTCATCGACGTACGGCGCAACTTTATCGTGCCTCCTCCAGTGAACGCCGATGTACTGTTTAATAATATGATCAAGCTTCACGAGGGTGCCGAACCGATAACGCCTGCCGAAATTTATGCGTCGGGCGCATATCCAAAGGAAACCTGGGAAGCGGCGGCATTGCTCGATCAAGTGAAGGACCGTGCCATATACAACCAGTACAAAGGCGTGCCGACCTCTACGATGCTGACCAAGGGCGACTACTTGTCGAAGCTGGAAAGCGAAACGTTTAGCAAAATCGTGTTTGGCGAACTGCCTCTCGATGCGTTCGACAAGTTCGTTGAAGACTGGAACGCCGGCGGCGGCGAGCAAATTCTCCAGGAAGTCAACGCATGGTATGCGTCCGTAAATCCGTGAGGCGGCAATGATGAATCCACAAGCCAAGAAAGCGGTGCCCTGGAATTTCAGAAGAACGTGGCCGCTGCACATATTGCTGCTTCCAGCGCTGCTGTTGGTGATCTTGTTCAACTACTTGCCGATGGGCGGTTTAATTATCGCCTTTCAGGATTACAAGCCGTGGACCGGTTTTGTCAACTCGCCATGGGTTGGCTGGGACAACTTCCGTTTGCTGCTCGACCGGCCTGACAGCATACAGGTTATACGAAATACGGCTATCATCGCTGTTTCCAAGCTGATGTTCAGTTTAGTTGCGTCCGTCCTGTTTGCGCTGCTGTTAAATGAAGTTCGTCAGCGCTTCTTCAAGAAAGCGGTGCAGACGGTCGTATACTTGCCGCACTTTATTTCGTGGGTCGTGCTGTCCGGCGTGCTGATCGACATATTGGCAGTCAAAGGCGTTGTAAACGGATTGCTCCATCGTATTTTCGGTATCGACCCCGTCCTGTTTCTGTCTAACGGCGAATGGTTTAGGATTACGGTCGTCTTGTCGGATATCTGGAAGGAGTTTGGATTCGGTACGATCGTGTTTCTGGCAGCGTTGTCCGGCATTAATCCGTCGCTTTATGAAGCGGCGGAGATGGACGGGGCGAGCAGGCTAAAGATGACTTTGCATATTACGCTGCCGGGGATTCTGCCCATGATTATCGTCGTATTTACCTTGTCGCTCGGCAACGTGCTGAACGCAGGTTTCGACCAGATTTATAATTTGATCACTCCGCTCGTATACGGCAAAGGAGATATTATCGATACGTTCGTGTATCGCACGGGTATTCTTGGCGGTCAGATGAGCTTCGCCACGGCGGTCGGCTTATTTAAATCGGCAATCGGGTTTGTGCTTATCGTCATCTCCTACCGCTTGGCCTACAAGTACGCCAGATACACCATCTTTTAGATTCGGAGGCCGCTGGAGTGTATTACAAAAATAATTCTTACCGCATATTCTATTGGTTTAATGCCGTGCTGCTGTCGGTTATCGCAGTGGTGTGTGTGCTGCCCCTTGTTCACATATTGGCTGTCTCGTTTAGCTCCAGCGCAGCGGCGAACGCCAATATCGTCACCATATGGCCGATCGATTTCACAACGGACGCCTATCTGAAAACATTGGCCAATTCGAACTTTGCCAAATCGATCCTGATCACCGTACAACGCACGTTGCTGGGTACGGTGATCGGTATGGCGATTACGGTTGCAAGCGCCTATTCACTGTCGAAACCGGAGAAAGAATTCAAAGGCCGGACTGTGTATGTATGGTTGTTCGTTTTCACCATGCTGTTCAGTGGCGGTCTTATCCCGGGGTATATTTTGATTCAGAAGCTTCATCTAATGAATTCGATATGGGCGCTGCTGCTTCCCGGGCTTGTTAATGTATGGAACATGATTCTGATGTTGAATTTCTACCGCGCTTTGCCCAAAGAGCTTGAGGAAGCGGCATTCATGGACGGCGCCGGCTATATGAGAGTCATGTGGAGCGTCTACCTGCCGATTTCTTTGCCTGCCATTGCCACGCTGAGTCTGTTTACGATGGTCGGGCATTGGAACGCCTGGTTCGACGGTTTGATCTACATGACGCAATCGGAGAAATGGCCGCTTGCAACGCTGCTGCAATCCATTATTGTTGGGGCGGACTTTACGCGAATATCGCTTAATCCGGCGGATTTGGTGAATATTTCCGAACGAACGGTCAAAGCCGCGCAAATTTTTATTTCGCTGATCCCGATTGTGGTGGTGTATCCGTTTGTTCAAAGATATTTTGTCAAAGGCGTCGTCATCGGTGCGATCAAGGAGTAACAAAGTCAATATTCACAAGGAGGGAATACATGATGGAGAAACAAAAAGTGGAATCGGCCGAGTCCCAACACCAGGAGCAGGAAAAAGGACAGATTAGCAGGCGGAAATTGCTTGCCTCGCTAGGGATAGCGGGCGTAGCGCTCGCTTCATCGGGGCTGATCACCGGGATGCCTGTGAAAGCTTACGCGGCGCCGGGGGATAACCGCTCGAAGGTGAAAGATCTGATGAATCTGGAGTTGGTTGTGACAACAACCGTAGCCGAATTAAGAGCGAACACGCAGCCGGCCGCCGAACTTGTGTATTATGTGAAAGACTCCGGCATGGAAGGTGCATTCTACTACGATGCCGCGGATACAAGTACGCCGGACAATACGGGCATCGTGCTGGTCTCGACATCCGGCGCCCGGTTTAAACGGATTTTTGACGGGCCGGTGCATGTGAAATGGTTCGGGACCAAAGGGGATGGCGTCACCGACGATACGGACTTGATCCAGAAGGCTCTTGCGTATTGCCAGATCCACCGTTGCAATTTGCTGTTTGCGAGCGGCACGTATCTCATTACTTCCTCCTTGCTGGTTGAATCCATTGACATTCTCGGCTCGCCCGGCACGGTGATCAAGAAGGGCGGAAATCATGCCGTTTTCTTCCACTTGTTCCTGTGCGGCGGGGAATCTGTCACGATCCAGAATATAATTTTCGACGGAAACCGGGACAACTTGCAGAGTCACTGGAGATATAAGGGAGACCAATTTGGTTTCAAAACGGTCAACATCATCAACAATTATGCAGCGATCAAATCGTATGCCGGCAACACCCTGATAGACAATTGTTCGTTCCGCAATATTCATGGCGACGGTTTTTTCGCAGAAGTGAACCGTACCGTCTTTGTCCGGGAAAGCCGATTCGAGAATATTGCCCAGAATGCTGTCTGGACCTGGAATTGCAAGAACGTACATGTTCATGACTGCCACTTCCAAGATATCGGCATCTTGCCGGAGGAGTTTTATGTCGAAGGCGCAGCCGCCAGCTTCTCCGGTGTGGACAAATGGAATCATGAATACGGCGACGGCGCTTATTGTTTTGCGGAGAGAGGCACTATCGCCAACAATACTTTTGTCAACATTAACCGGATTGCCATTGTCGGCGAACGGTTCACGGAGATCGAACCGGATATTACCGTATCGGGCAATGTGATCGAACATAACCATCCCCGCTTGCGATGCAATAATCCGGCTTCGAGCATTTGGATGGAGCATGTGAAAAAAGCGACGGTAACCGGGAATACAACCCTTTTGATCCAACGCGATGTAGAAGAATTGATCGTATCGGATATTGTGCTCGCGGTTAATCCATTCGAGCGTTCGGAATATACGGTAACGGGGAATATATGCGACAGTTCCGGGTTTAACAGGGTACATGCAAGCTCCATTGTGTTATGGACCACACCGGGGATGAGCTGTACGATTGCGGGCAATATCATCCGTTCGAAATCCGATCAGGCTATTCTCATCGGCAATGCAAGCGCCAACAATCTGATGATTAACAATAACGATGTCATCAACTTTAATACGGATCAGTCGTCCTGCATCAAATTCCTGCAATCGGGAAGCGATCCGTTCTGCAAAAATCTTACCGTCAAAGACAATACGCTGAAGCAATTCAGCAACTCGGATCAAGGCAGATTTTATAGCATGACCTTTGCCCATAACGATCCGATCGATCTGACGGACGCTGCCGTCATGATTTCGGGCAACAACTTTAATGGCGGGAAGCTTTATATCGCCGCAACGGCTATAGAAGCGTTAGCGATCGAAGCGAACCGGAATCTCGAATTGATTCAGATGCTTGGACAGAAAGGCGCCAACAAGCTGATTATTCATGATAATGATGTAAATGACATCGTGTTAAACCCGTTGAACGGCTCAAATAAGAGCGCTTACATTACCGGAAATTATTTTAAGAGCATGTATGTGAATGGAATAGACGATATTTTTGTTCAAAATAACATCATTCGAACTCCAAGCAATGGGATTTTTATCCAAAATCGGCCGTACTTGGGCAACCTCATCCGAATTATCGGAAATACGATCGACTTGTTAAATGCGGATGCCATCGCGATTAACCTCGATAACGTGAATGGAGAGGACGCAAGGAGGGCGGTAATCTGCCAAAATGTAGTGCTGGGGAACGGTCACGGGGTAACAACCGGCGTTAAGTGGTCGTCTGCCGATCTTGTAAATACGCCGCTGTTCACCGGCAATATATTTGACAGAGTAACGTCGGAAGTTGTGCGGGTATAAAATCCGGCTTCACAGAAAATGAGTGAAAAGGATTGGTGATTCATGAAGGTTCAAGCAAAACTTCTGTTGCGCCGCGGCTTCACCGGAATGCTCATCTTGCTGATGCTTGCCGCGGGATGGCCGGCTTCGTCGGCGTTCGCAGCTTCTGCCTCCAGCATCGCGGCCGGCAGAGGGCCGCATGCCGTTGCTGTCAATCCGGCGACGAATCGGGTCTATATCGCCAATGCCGACAGTGACAGCGTGACCGTGCTGGAAGATACGGTGGAAGGAGGCGTTGTCGCTGTAGCGAACATCGCAGCGGGCACAACGCCTTATGCGGTGGCCGTGAATCCGCTGACGAATCAGATTTATGTGGCGAATGCGGACAGCGATAACGTGACCGTGATCGATGGCGCAACAAATAGCACCGCAGAGGTCGGGACGGGCAATCTGCCTGTGGCGATAGCGGTCAATACAACGACAAACAAGATTTATGTAGCGAATCTGGGCGACGATACCGTGACGATTATTGACGGGGCTGATCCCGGTGTCAATACGGTAACGGTGCCGGTCGGGGAAAGCCCGTTCGCTCTGGCGATTAACGAAGCGGCGAACAAGATTTACGCGGCGAATGTGGACGGCGACACGTTGACGGTCATGGATGGCGCGAGCAACAGCGTCTCTGTCATCCCGACAGGAGCCGGCCCGAACGCTTTGGCGGTCAATCCGTTGACAGGCAACGTGTATGTAGCCAACTTCTACAGCGATACCGTCACGGTGACGGACGGAACGACCAGTTCCACATTGAATGTGGGAATCGCGCCGACTGCGGTGGAAGTCAACCCGGCGACCGGTATGATTTATGTAGCCAACACCGGAAGCAACAGTGTGACGATCATTGACGGCGCTACGCACAATCTTTCTACCGTACCGGTCGGAATCGGCCCGGATGCCTTGGCGGTCAACACCGCGACCAATCAGATTTATGCAGCGAATTATAACAGCAACGATGTGACGGTGATCGATGGAGCGGGTTTGGCGACTTCCACGATTGCGGCAGGCAGGAATCCGATTGCCGCCGCGGTGAATGCGGGACGGAACAGCGTGTATGTGGCGAACTTCAATAGCAATGACATTACTGTTATTGCAGAGGGGCAGCAAGTTTCGACTGCGGAGCTGGGCGCATTGTCGGTCAGTGCAGGCGTATTGCAGCCTGCGTTCGCTCCCGGCATTCTGACCTATTCGGTTGAAGTCGGACATGCCGTCTCCAGCATTCGGGTAACTGCGGCTGCATATGATTCGGCGACGACGATGCTTCTCAACGGCCAACCGTATAGCGGCGGTTTGTCGAGTCCGATCAGCCTTCATACAGGCAACAACCCGGTAATACTGGTGACGACGGCTGAAGACGGTTCGACGAGCAAGACCTTTACGGTCAATGTAAATCGGGCAGCAGCGCCGATTGAAGAAAATCCTGCGACGACGCCGGGAACAACTGTTCCGAAGCCGAGCGATGTGATCGAGACGGCGAGCGGCGTTCTGCTTACCGAGCATGCGGCAATCCTGAGCGTAAAGAAGGCTGAGGAAACGGGAAGTCAAGCGGAAACGACCGCCATGCTGCATATGGACTCGCTGGAGAAAGCGCTTGATATGCTGAAAGGGAAAGCGAAGGATGCGCAAACGATAAGGTTTGAATTATCGGGTGCGGCAGCGATTCGCAATGTCGGCATTCCGGCTGCATGGCTTGTTGCGGCAGCCGATGAATATAGAAATGCGGGTATGGAGATCAGGACGGAGAGTGGCAGCTATACCTTGCCAGTCAACTTCCCGACATTGACCGCGCAATTGAAGCAACTTGGCGGGAAGCTGGAGAACGCCACGGTTTTCCTTACTATGGAGACGATCACAGGTGCAGCCAAAGAACGGATTGCCGAACAGGCCGCAGCGGCCGGTATGACGCTGATCGGCGACATTATGGACTTCACGCTACGAATCGAGGCGGACGGCGATAGCCGGACATTCACCGACTTTGGACGCACTTATGTGAGTAGAAGTATCATGACGGCGGGAAGCGCCATTCCTGCTGAACAAGCAACGGCGGTCAGGTTCAATTCGCAGACCGGAGAGTTCACCTTTGTTCCTTCCACCTTCACGCTTGGAGGAACAGAGATCCGTATTCTTCATCTGGGGAACGGTCTGTACGCGACTGTGCAGTCGAAGCGCTCATTTGCCGACATGCAAGGGCATTGGGCGCAAGCCGATGTGGAATTGCTTGCTTCCAAACACATCATCAACGGACGAACCCCGACGGGCTTTGTTCCGGAAGGAAATGTGACACGTGCCGAATTTGTCAGCCTGATTGTTCGTGCATTGGGATTGGGAGCAGATTCGGCAGTTGTTGGCAGCGAATTTGCCGATGTCGCTGAAGGCGATTGGTTCGCAGGCGCTGTCGGCGCAGCGGTGAAGGCGCAGATCGTCAGCGGCTTCGGAGACGGAACGTTCCGGCCGAACGATACAATTACCAGGGAGCAAATGTCCGTGATGCTTGCCAAAGCATTGGCATTTGCAGACAAGTCCATTGCCGTAACAGGGAAGCTGCTGCCCGTGTTGGCTGCTTACCAGGACAAAGCGGCGATCAGCTCATGGGCGCAGGTTGCGGTAGCACAGATGACGGAATCCGGTATTATGACCGGCAAAACCGATCGGCAATTTGTGCCTCAAGATTTGGCTACCCGCGCACAGGCTGCGGTTGTAATTAAACGAATGTTGCAATTGGGAGGATTTATCAACTAAGGGGAGTTGAGTCGATATGATGGGGATTGGACCTACAGGAATTGTGATGATCGTGCTGATTGCTCTGCTGCTTTTTGGTTCCAAAAAGCTGCCGGAGCTGGGGCGGGCGGTTGGCCGAACGCTTCATGAATTTAAAGCGGGTACGAAGCCGCTGTTGGAGGAACTGGACGTAACAGAACAGGAGCCTCGCGTAATTGAGGCAGAGAAACGCAAGTAAGTCGGACGCAGCAGTATAACGAGCAGGGAAGAAGCGGTTGCCGGATTTGGCGGGCCGCTTTTTTCTTGAACATGAAAACCGCCATGGGGAGGTGGAGGACTTGGCTATAACCGCAGCAGAAATACCGCAAGATCACAGCGATGGCGATGGCGATGACAAAGCCGAAGGCGGTCTGATGTCTTTATTTGATCATTTGAGTGAGCTGCGCAGACGGCTTATCTATGTGCTTATTGTGTTAACGATCGGCCTTGCCGTTGGAATGGTGCTGGCCAAG
The DNA here is from genome assembly GCF_014303795.1 of Paenibacillus sp. PAMC21692. NCBI lineage: Bacteria > Bacillati > Bacillota > Bacilli > Caryophanales > Paenibacillaceae > Paenibacillus > Paenibacillus sp. PAMC21692. The sequence continues at coordinate 8,328,753 of NZ_CP060293.1, read as the reverse complement.
CCGGCGTACAGCTATCTGACGGATCTACATGCCGCCAATGCAATAACTTTGCATACGTTTTCTTTATGGGACGGCATAGGCATGTACATGAAATTTGCATTGGTTATTGCGCTGATTATGACGTTCCCTTTTACGATTTATCAATTATGGGCTTTCGTGAAACCGGCGTTGCGCCAAAATGAACAGCGTTCGGCGCTTAAATATGTGCCTTTGGCATTTATCATGTTGTTGCTTGGCCTTGCTTTTTCCTATTTTGTCGTATTCCCGCTGGCATTTCATTTCACCAGAATGGTGGCGGGCCAACTGGAACTGCAGGAAACCTACGGCATAGCCCAATACTTTGCGTTTATGTTCAATATTATTGTTCCGATTTCGCTTTTGTTTGAGCTGCCGCTTGTCATTATGTTTTTGACGGCGATACGTGTTGTCAACCCGATCCGATTGCGCAAGATGCGAAGAGTGGCTTACTTTCTGATGGCAGTAATTGGAGTGACGATTACACCGCCGGATTTTATCTCGGATATATTGGTCGTTATCCCGCTCATTGCTTTGTATGAGCTAAGTGTAGGGCTGTCCGGCGTGATCTATCGCAAGCAAGTGGAAGTGGACAAGCGCTGGGAAGAGGAGTTTGGCCATCCATCGGCCTTGGCCGGGCAGTAAGCAGGGGCAGAAAGAAGTACAAGGGGAGATGGACGAAGCGCCTAACAAGCTCTTAGTCCATCTTTTTTGGCGGATTGTACAAAACGAAAGTATGAAGTGATTACCGGTTTATCAGCCGATAATGCGGCAAGCGGGACAGCGGCGCATTTACTTCCAGCACGCAAGGTCCAAACACCTTGCTCCCGTCGTCTCCCAGCCACTCGCCTGCCGGAAAATGGATTTTGCGACTGCGCGCCCCTTTCTCGACAACAGGGGCTGCCAGCAGGGTATCGCCGACCATAAACTGATCGATAATGCCTTCGAAACCGACCTCCGGAAAAACATAAGCCATATGGCGCAAGATCGGCTCACCGGTAGCCGCCGCGTGTTTCGCCAGCTCCAGAAATGTGTCGCCAAGCGCCGCATGCAGCTTGGCCGCTTCGATGCAATGCGCGAGATGCTCCCGATCCAGCACCCGCCAAGGCGCGGTTGAGAATTGCATCATCGGGAACAGCGCCGAGCACTGGGCATATCGCACAAACAGCTCCTGATCAATGCGGAAAGACGGATTATTCTCCACGTCGCCGATTTGCCCGCCGCCAATCATATCCGGACAAATATAGGCATACCCGGACAACCCTTGTGCAAGTCCGTTCGGGATCAACGAACCAAGCCCGTCAAGATCCCAACTGTGCTGGCGGTCGCACAGACGCTGGACGAGCGGTTGCCCGCCCATTTTCCAGCAGGCCCGGTATTCGTTAAAGGTATAACCTAGGCCGACAGCCGCCCAAGCCTCGCAATGACCGTTCGGATGCATGGGGGTTGCGCTTTGGTCAGATTCCCGATAATAGTCGGGATCGCCTGCATCGAATTTAAATCCGTCGATGCCATACATGTCGATCAATTTCTGCAACTCCCTCTGATACCACTCGACCGCACTTGAATTTGTACAATCGAGCACGGCGCTGTAGCCGTTCCACCATCGGCGAATCGCAGTTTCGCCTCGTTCGTCGCGGAGCAGGAAACCTTTGTTCTCCAGACTGCGGAAATTCGCGGCATTGTCCGGGCTGACAAAAGGACAGGTCCACAGCATAACTTGAAAACCGAGTTCATGCAGTCTGTCCGTCATCGCTTTGGGATCGGGGAACCGATCGGTACGAAACCGCCATACCCCATAGTCTTCCATCCAGTTGTCATCGATCATGATGACGCCGGGCGGCAGACCGTTCGCCAGCACCGCCTCGGCATAACGCAACGTCTTCTCTTGTGTCGGTTCGTATTGCAGCTCGATCCATAAGTTATATTGCGGCACTGTGAAAAATCGTTTATCCGGCAGTTTGCCGGTTGGCGGAAAGTGTTCGGCTGCAGCTGAGCGTAATGCCTGGCGGAGAGTACCGCCAAGTTCTCGCAAGATCGGCTCTCCTGATTCACAGTAAACGGTCAGCAAGCCGCCCTCGAACCGGAAACGAATCGGTTTGTCGGCCCACACATATCGTCCTTTGTTTGATACGAGAAGCGGCGCCGCCTGATTGCTGCGAATGCGCACAGTAAGATCGACCTCAATCGTCTCTCGTCCAAACGGCATCTCATTGCCGTATGTAATATCTCCGCCCCACCAGACTTCCCCCTCCAGCAGACGAATGCGCAGTTCCTGATTTTCCATTATGATTTTCCCCCTTTATTTTGTTCTATTCTTTGCTTTGATCATAGAATAGAATCGGAACACGAGTCTACAGACAAGCTTGCTGAATGTTTACACAATTTTGCTCACAATCAACCAGTAACACATCAAACGCATTTTATACCCGTATAAAGATTTCTTGAGGCCGCTCAAGCGATTTTTAACCTGTTGACGTATTTGGAGAACGATCAGCCAGTCTAACATAATAGGCAGCAAATCGTTCGTTTGACGCAAGCTAATCCCCTGGATGCCGGATCCGGGGGATTTTTTCATGTAAGCGTTCCAATAGAATACTTAGCACTTTGTGTAGAATACTGAATTATCATTTTAAACGCCGCATTTTATAATTTATTTGCAGGCTACAAGACAGATCTGACAGAGGCAAGGAGGCTAATGGATGCAATCGTCATCAATAAAAAGTAAGCGCTTGAATTCCCGCATATTGGGAAAGGAACTGTGGAGCAACAGGTATCTGTACCTGTTCGTCCTGCCGGGTATCGTATGGTTTCTCGTATTCTGTTACCAGCCTATGTACGGCGTTCTCATCGCCTTCAAAGATTATGACATCATCAAGGGCGTTTTTGCCAGCGAGTGGGTAGGATGGGACAACTTCAAGGAGTTTTTTAACAGCCCGAACTTTTCGGTTGTAATGACCAACAGCATCGCCATCAGCTTGCTAAAGCTCGTGTTCGGATTTCCGGCGCCGATTTTGCTGGCCATCCTATTAAACGAGGTTCGCAACATCGTGTTCAAGCGGATCGCGCAAACGATTTCCTACTTGCCCTTTTTTGTCTCGTGGGTCGTTGTGGCGGGCATCTGGTACGAATTGTTTAGCACGGATGGAGGGGTTGTCAATAACCTGCTGGTCTTTCTGGGGTTGATCAAGGAGCCTATCTTCTGGTTTGGCGATCCGGACTTGATCTGGGGGATGATTGTCGCGTCAGACGTTTGGAAAGGAATCGGCTTCGGAACGATCATTTATCTCGCATCCATTATGTCCGTCAATACGGAGCTGTACGAATCGGCGGTTATCGACGGCGCCAACCGTTTCAAGCAAATCTGGCATATCACACTCCCTGCTATCCGTCCAACGATCATTCTGCTGTTTATTCTCAATATGGCGGGAATTCTCGATGCAGGCTTCGAGCAAGTCTATGTCATGCAAAACCCGATGCTGCTCGATAAAGCCGAAATCATCGATACGTACGTCATGAAGATGGGGATATTCAGAGCCCAATACGAGATGGCGACCGCTGTCGGAGTGTTCAAGTCCGTGATCGGCATGATCGCCTTGTTTACGCTAAATTTCCTGATCAAGAAGACAGGAGAAGAAGGCATTTTCTAAAAAAGGAGGGACACCGGCATGATTATTTCCAGAGGGGAAAAAGTGTTTCAATGGATCAACTATCTGTTTCTGTCCGCGCTCTCGTTTCTGTTCATATACCCGTTTTGGCGCATCGCCGCATTGTCCTTTAGCGAGGGTTACGATGCCTCCAAGGGGGGGATACATTTTTGGCCCAGAGCCTTTACGCTGGATAATTACAAGGCGATCTTCGCCAGAAGCGATATTATGGACGCCTACACCATTACCATCGGCAGGACGCTGATCGGGGCGACGCTTTCCATTCTTCTTGTCTCTTTGATGGCTTACGGCTTGTCCAAGGACAGGCTGAGGGGCAGGAAGATCATCAACATCATGATTATCATTACGCTGTTCTTCGGCGGCGGTCTGATCCCGACATACTTGTTGTACAAGTCGCTGCATCTGCTCAACAGCTTCTGGGTCTACGTCATTCCTACCTTATACGGCGCTTCTTCCGTATTCATCTTTCGTTCGTTTTTCAGGGCGCTGCCGAAGGAGCTGGAGGAATCGGCGCATATCGACGGGGCCAACGACTTGACCGTGTATACGAAAATCGTATTTCCGTTAAGCCTGCCGATCTTCGCAACCATGGGACTTTTCTCTGCGGTCGGGCATTGGAACGACTATATGACGGCCACGCTCTTCGTCACTAAGCAGGATCTCATTCCGCTGCAATCGCTGCTGATGAAGATTCTGGATCTTAATCGATCGGGCACGCCGGGCAATTCCTTCGGCATGGTAGATCTGGTCAGCAGCACGAAACGAACGGTCACGGCGCAATCGATCAAGATGGCGACATTGATGGTCGTGGTCATCCCGATTATGTGCGTGTATCCGTTCCTGCAGAAGTATTTCGTTAAAGGCGTTATTATCGGTTCTTTGAAAGGCTGAGGAATCTTGATAATATATAAAATAATCGAAAAGGTGGTTTTACAGTGAGAAAGTCATCGAAGTTGCTCTCCATCGTGCTTGTCTTCAGTTTAATGGCTGCTTCTCTAATAGCCTGCAGCAAGGGGAACAACGGGACCAGTCAGTCTCCGTCGCCGACTGGAACGTCGTCCTCTGCCGAGACTCCGGCAGCGAAGGAGGACCCGCTTGTCGTCAATATTCTGCTCATCGGGGATACGGTTCTGCCGAAAGAAAATAATCCGATGCACCAATGGCTGTTGGAAAACAAAAACATAGATATCCGTTTCTCCTTGGCTAATGGCGAAGTTCCCGATCAAATGAACATGCTCCTCGCCGGCGGCGAACTGCCGGATGTGGTGCGCTATGCAACCAACGAGCTGAGTAACGCGATCGCTAACAAATGGGCGGATGCGGGGCTTTCTATTCCGACTGACGAGCTGCTGGCCAAGTATCCGAACCTTCTAAAATATAGCGATCCTGAGTATAACGCCGCCGTATTCGCGAATAAGAAAGACGGAAAGATGAATATTATCCCATCCAACTCGGCAAGCCATCCTGACGTTGCGGAGAAGGTACTGGGCTTCTTCGTCAAAGAAGATTGGCTCAAGCAAGTGGGCATGGAAGCGCCCAAGACAACGGACGAATTGTTTAACGTGCTAATGGCATTCAAAGAGCAAATTCCGGATGTAGACGGAAAACCGATTATTCCGATTACGTTGGATCATATGGGCAGGCAGAACTTCATGTATACGTGGACCAAGAACTGGTACGACCTGTCGGAAGATTATCAAACGCTGCACTGGTGGTTCAACCATCCGGGCATCGAGGAATATATGGTCTTCATGAATAAGCTGTACAATAACGGATTGCTCGACCGCGAGTTCCTGACGCAGCAGCCGGATCAATATCAAGCCAAGCTCAGCTCGGGTCGCGTCGGCATCACCTTCCAGACGCATGTGCCGATGGATACGGCCAATGGAGTGCTGAAGGCATCCGATCCGAACAACCGTTATGTACCAAGCCCCGCTATCCGCGTAGAAGGACTGCCGCTTCCGATCTACGCTTCGACCTCCTACAGCATGTTCGAGGGCATCGTTATCTCCAAAAAATTCGCGGAGAATGAGCGCAACCTGGAGCGTTTTATGGAATTCCTGGATTGGAACGCAACGAACGAAGGTTCATTCTTCCTGAGCCATGGCGTCGATGGCGAATATTATGTCAAAAATGCAGACGGTTTGTACGAGGCGAAACCGGAAGTGAAAGTCGAGCTTGACAAAGGCGACAGCGTATTCCAAGCAAGCGAAGGCCTCATATTCTACAATCTGCTGAAATATCCTGTTATTCCGACGATGGAAGTGAAGGCGGGCACGGAGGAATTCCGGATGGGCGAAACGATCTGGGCGGAAGGTTATACGGTTGACGACAATCTGTTTAACCCTGCCGGAACGGGTCCGGAATGGGATAAGCATTGGGGCAATCTGTGGCCCGAAATCGACAAGTGGCAGGCCAAGGCCATATTTGCCAAAACGGAAGAGGAAGCGCGCAAGATTACGAAAGAAATGCTTGCCCACTTCGAAAAAATCGGCGCTCCTGAGGTTACGGCCGAGAAGCTCCGTCTGATCGACGAATATCTGAAAAAGTAGCCAACTACAAAAAAACGGAATCGGGGGCAGGGCCTTCGGTTCCGTTTTTTTGTTTTCATTCAAGGACGGGAATTCGAATCACTACCCTGGTGCCGATTCCCAGCTTGCTGAATAATCGGACGCCGTATTGATGTCCGTGCTGAAGCTGTATCTTTTCGTTGACATTGTGTATGCCGTAGCCGCCATTGCTGACATATTGGTTGTGGGAAGGCAGATCCATGCCGATTCCGTCATCGATAATCTCGAAGATTACGCAGGACTCCTCGTGCGAAAGATGGCCTTTGATGGCGATATTGGTTGTTCCATCCTTATGCTCGGCGCCATGCAAAATGGCATTCTCCACGAATGGCTGCAGGATCAGCTTAAGGGTGTGGAAGGTTAAGATTTTATCCTCGATGTCGAAGGTGATGTTGATCATATCCTCCAGTCTGATCTTCTGAATTTCGACATAAGTTTGCACATGGCGTATTTCTTCGCTGATTCGCAAGTACTCCTTGCCCGAATTCAGAGACAACCGATAAAAAGTCGCCAAATTGTTTACCATATCAATAATTTTCTTCGTTTCGTTATCTGCAGCCATCCAATTAATAGTCGCTAAAGTGTTGTACAGGAAATGGGGATTAATTTGGGCTTGCAGCGACTTGATTTCGGTTTCTTTTTGCAACTGCTGGCTTGTTCTCAGCTCTTCGATGAGTTCCCGTATCCGTTTGATCATGCGATTGTAATTTCGCATCAGCATCCCGATCTCGTCCCGTCCGTCTACGGAAGGACCAATTTCCAGCGTCAGGTCCTCCTGTCTCTCCATATGTTTCGCCAGCAGCGATATTCGGCGGGACAGTACGCGGGAGATCGCAAGCGTAAGCAGGATGCTGATCAAAATGCTGCCGATCAGAATCGCAACCGTGAAATTCCGGATGGATTGCGCGCTGAGCATCAGGCTGTCCATAGGCACCTCGAGCACGTACTTCCAGCCGGAATGACGGTTGGTTTGATACAACACCAGCTTTTTGGTGCGATCGCCTTCCGCCAGCCAGCTTCCGGCGCTTTCGTTGTCAAACATCGGGTTTTCGGACGGAGCGGCTATCGGAGGCAGCTCGGGATTGCTCTGGAACCGGATCTCCCCATCGTCGTTCGCCATATAGAAGAGTTCTTCGGGTGAATGTTCGCTGAACATTCCATCCTGGAAGATATCCTTGAGCCTCAATTGCATCTCGACAATGCCGACGAGCTTGTCGTTGTTGTACATGATCGGCTTGATAATCGAGATGAGCGACCGATTGTCGTTGACTGTCCAGATCGAGGCGTTGGATAATGCGATGAGGCCGGCCAGGTCTGTTTCGTCCAAGTTGGTGAAATGCTTCTGGTACCATGCGCGTTGTTCGGCATAGGCAATATCGATGATGGTATTCTCCGCGTCGGAGATGCTTGGCTTGTCCGGGTAAGTGCCGATATCGGGCATGGTATCGTTTTTCTTATAGATAATTATATTTTTAATAGAAGGGTAACGGCGCTCCAACTCGAAGATTGATCGAAGATTATCCAGATATTGATAAGTATAATCCGCAGGCGAATAGTAGGTCGTATTTAAAGCGGCGATAAATTTATGATTGGTAATATACGGATTCAGGAGCTCTTGATGCGTGTTCATCTTGTAATCGATATTCATGGCGACCTGATTAAGGGTCTGGCTGTACGATTTGCTCGATTGGTTATAAATGTAGGATTGGATTTTCTGATAGGTTAGCAGACCGGCCAGACTGACAGCAAAGATCATCAAGCTGCCATAACAGATGAGCAGCTTGTTTCGAAGCTTTATGTTGTTTAGCATTTTCATCTGTGCTCGCTCCATTTGTTTACGATTTTAGAGATTGGTCCCGATATTCCTTCGGGCTGATCCCGTACATGTTCTTAAAGACAACGCTGAAATAAGAGGTGCTGTTATAACCGGTTTGTTCTGCGACCTCATAGATTCGAACGGATTCGTCCGTCAGCAATCGAATGGCATGTTTCATTCTCACCTTCGTCAGGTAGTCGATAATGCTCTCCCCAACGTATTCCTTAAAGATATTGGAAATGTAGTTGGGGGTCAGGTGGATGCGCTTCGCAAGTTCGTCGATCGTAATGGGCTCGTGATAACGGGTTTCGAGATTCTGAATGATGGTTTCGATGATGTTCGTATTTTTCCTTGTGCGCTTTGCGTGAAGATGCCGGCAAGCGGAGACGGCCGTTTCCTTGAGCCACTCGTGAATTTCCGGAAGCGTATCGAAAGAATAGATGCGATCCCATAGCCGATGCTCTTCGCCGAACACGGATTCTATTTTTTCATTGGATTCATGGATAATTCGGATCAGATCGCTCATCGTTCGAAAGCAAAAAGCTTTAATAAACGGCTTATAACCGGAAGACATTTGGGTAAATTCCTTGCATATTTCTTCAATTGTCTGTTCTACCTGATTGACATTGCCAATCTCCACCGCTTGGATCAACTGTTCGTAGAAAACGTCATAATTGGCGGAGAATGTTTGCTCGGTCATACTGTCAAGGTAGTAGATATCCTTCCCTTTGCCGAGATAAAATTTTTGTCTTGATGCCGCTTCGCATTCCTTGTAGGCTTCATGCAATTGACTGAGCCTGGCCTTCCGATTGCTAATACTGATCGTCAACATTTCGTTGTACGGAAGAAGCAGGTTTTCCCTGACCTCGCGGATCACATCGGGAACGGAAGAATGCCCGTCAGGCTCTGAGGCATAAAGCACGATTGCGAATTCATTTTCTTTTGTTTGGAAGGCCTGCCCTTGCCGCTCGATGGCAGCGAAACGTGCGAGCCGATCGAGAAATTGCAAATAGGTTAGTTGTTTCTTGGCGTCCATCTCAGGAGAATCCGGGGGAGCGTCGATTTGCAACAGCAGGGTGTCATAGCCATTCTCGGGTAAGGGCAAAGAGAGCGTGTCCATACGATTGTGGATCATTTCCTCATCCCTTAGAAATCCGTGCAGGATATGCTGAAACAGCTTCTCGGCAAGCAACGGTTTGCTTTCCTGAATTTGTTCTTTCAAGGAAGCGAGAGTGTGCTGCTTGTGTTGTTCTTGTAAGATCAGTGATTGTATTTTATCAAGCTCTTGCATTAGTTTATCGAACAAAATCGGCTTTAATAAAAATGCATACGCTTTCAATTCGATCGCGGCTCTTGCATATTCAAAGTCGTTATACCCGCTAATGATCAAAATTTTGACCTGGGGGTTTAATTGCTGGACCAGTTCGGCTAGTTCCAATCCATGCATTTTTGGCATCTTGATATCGGTAATGAGAAGATCGATACCGTTCTTCTCAATCAGTTCCAGCGCGTGTACGCCATCTTTTGCAAGACCAACGATCTGCATCCCATAGGCCTGCCAATCCACATGCTTGGCAATGCCTTCCCTTTGTATTCGTTCATCGTCCGCTATAATTACTTTAAGCAATGTTATTACCCCCTGTCTGACTAGCATGAATATCTTTAGTATTAATATACATGCTAGAAAGCCTGCTATACATAGCGAGTATAGGTATTATGCGGAATAAAAGCCGATTTTGTAGAATAGTTGAAAGAGTGTGTAGGAAATTAATATATACTTATAACATCGTGCAATATTTTGCATGGTCATTTTGTACATTCCGCGGTATGATAGGGGACGCATAACTATCGAATGCTATACGAAAGCAAGACATCACATATAAGGCGGGATTGCTTATGCTAAAGGTTGTCATTGCGGATGATGAGAGAATACAGCGAGAGGGCATTTCCCGTCATATTCCATGGAAGGAACTTCAGATGGAGCTTGTCGGTAGTGCAGAAGATGGCGATGAGGCGCTAAGCCTTATGGAATCTCATCAAGTCGATATTTTGATTACCGATATTATGATGTCGGGCTTAAATGGGCTGGAATTGTCCAGGCAGGCTCAGGAGCTAAATCCGCAACTTAAAATCATGATTATCACTGGTTATGATGAGTTCGAATTTGCCAGGTCGGCCATAGAATTGAAAGCGTATTCTTTTATGTTAAAGCCGATTAACATTCGGCAATTAAAAGATAAATTGGAAAAGCTGGGGTCGCAAATCGTTTCGGAGCGCAAATCGGAGTCCGAATCGCTTCTTATGAGGAAACAGCTCGAGGAGAGCAAACCGCTTCTTGTGGAGAAGTTTATAAAGGATCTGATCTATGGATACTTGGAAAATGAAGAGACGATCTGTAGAAGGGCGGAAGCCTTATCCGTTACTTTTCCGGAAAACGGTTACAATCTGTTATTAATTCAGATCGATAACGGGCTGGAACAGCATCTTTCCGAAGTAGACCATCAATTGTTGTTCTTAAGGTTTTATCATTATCTGCTCGAGGCGTATTCGGATAATGGCATGACGCTGATGTCCAAAGAAAACGAATTTATCCTCATTCTCAATGACACTTGCCAAGATGAAAATCAGACGCTTCAGCAGATTGACCGTATAAGGGAATCCTTGCATGATGTGTTTAATAAAACGATAACCATAAGCGTCAGCAGTAAAAAAAATAAGTTCTTCGAGCTGCACGAAGCTTACCGGGAGGCGGAAATCGCATCGAGGCAAAAGTTTTATCTGGGTAAAGGGAATACCATTTGTTTTCAAGATTTTTATCCCCTAATGAATCATCCTGTGAGCCTTGAAGATAAGATAGAGCGATTGATCGAAGATGTGGGAATCGGGAAATATGAGCAGATCGATAAAGATATTGACAAGATATTAAAGCTGCTGCCGATTCCATCCGATGCAAGGGAGCATACATTAAAAGCCTTTTGTTTTCGAATACTGAGCGATATCTATAAGATCATCTATAACATGGATGAAAAAGTCGAAACCATTTATGGACGTGAGGAACGCCTGGGCGAACCGATCTATCGTTTCGATACCATTCCTGATGCTCGAGAATGGCTCGTAAACACACTAACGACGTTATCGAAATATATTCATCAAAAAAGGTCGCGTAAACACTCCATAGTCGTACAGTCGATTATCAATGTGCTTGAGCAGAAGTACGATGAACAGATTACGATTGATGAGCTGGCGAAGACGGTATTTTTAACGCCAAGCTATATTTGCAATATTTTTAAAGAAAACGTCGGAGAAAGCATTATTGATTATTTGATAAAAGTCAGGATGAAGCATGCAAAGGCCCTTCTAACGGAAACCGATGCAAAAATCTACGAAATTGCTGAAAAAACAGGTTTTAACAGCACTTCGTATTTCAGCTCCGTTTTTAAGAGCATGTTCGGCGTTAGTCCTAGAGAATTCAGGGAAGCCGGACTAGCGGGGCGTGAGCAGGCGCATGAATAATATTAGTTTGAAAAATAAAATGATTCTTAGCTACGGTGCTTTAATTATATTCGCGGTATTATCCGCAGGCATTTTTTCTTACACGAACGTAGAGAAGTATATCTATAATCAGGCAACCGTCTCTTACGGGCAAACCCTGGATCAAGTCGAAATGAATATCGAGGATAAGCTGAGCACGTATTATGAGTTAATGAATCAGATTGCGAATAATAAAGAAATTGTACTTGCTTTATCCCATGATTATAAGTCGCCTGCCGATTTTTCCTATGAATTCCTCAATACGATATCTCAGGCTTACGAGATTAAGGAAATCGATACGACCAATAATATATTGGACATTTTCATATTTAAGAATAACGATTCCTTGCCGGAGGCGGGAGGGAAATTACTGAATGTACAGCATGCTGTGGATACTTGGTGGTATAAGCAGTATTTTGCAAAAACGGACCAGTTTAGCGTAAATGACTACATCCAATTTTCCAAGTTGAAAATTTGGTTCGTAACCAATGAGGATATTAAACCGAAATACTCTGCCGTAAATGAAGATTCTGTTCTTGAAACGAGGATCGCGATCGTAAAACCGATGATTCTCAACTTTGAAAAAATCGTAGGCATTTTGGAAATGTATATTCGATACGAGACGGTTTTCGGCGAGTATATGTCCAATGACCCGAACAATGGAGACCATTTTTTCGTTGCGGACGAGAGAGACGAAGTCATATTCAACAGTTTCGAATCTTCGCCCGGGACGAATCGAAAGCTGGATCAAGCTTATTTGGACAAAATGGAAGGGAAAGAGTCGGGCAACTTCGTTGTGACAAAAAACGATACAAAGAACTTGGTATTTTTCAAGAAAGGGAAGAGCTCCAACTGGATCTATTTTAGAGAAATGCCCTTGGAAAATTTGTTGTCGAGCGCGAATACGGTAAAGCGGTTCACCATTTTTATTGTCATTATTAGTATCGTGATTTCCATTTTGATTGCGATCTCGATTGGAAGCAGGCTGTCCAGAAGAATTTCGATCCTCTCCAGCAATATGGAGCAAGTAGATGACTTGTCCCTGGATATGCATGTTGCCATCGATGGAAGGGATGAGATAGGCAAGCTCGCTAAAAACTACAACCGAATGATTCGTAAAATCAGAGAGCTTATCGAGCAACTGACTGCCAGCCAGATCATACAGAAGGAAGCAGAAATGAAAGCCCTGCAAGCACAGATCAATCCTCATTTTTTATACAATACGTTGGCGACGATCAACTGGATGGTGCTGGAGGACGAGAAAGAAAAAATCATCTCCATGGTGGATAACTTATCCATCTTCTACAGACTATCTTTAAACAAAGGGCGGGAATATCTCACGATCGGCGAAGAGGTTCAACAAATACAAGCTTATATGAATATCCAAAAAATAAGATTGGAAGAGAAAATAGAAGTTATCTACGATATTGAGCACGATATTCTGGATGCGTACACGCCTAAACTCATCTTGCAGCCTTTCGTGGAAAATTCGATTCTTCATGGCCCCAAAACGAAAAAAAGCACAACGACGATTACGATTAGAGGTTATCGGGAACAAAACCGCATCATACTTGAAGTTCAGGATGACGGAATCGGCATGAAGGAGGTACTTCTGCCCGGACAATACATGACGAGGGGCGGTTATGGCATTCGGAATGTGCATGAGAAAATACAGCTGCGATATGGAAACGACTTTGGCGTGGAAATGACCAGCGTGCCTGATCAAGGGACGTTGGTCAGGATTGTTATCCCCGCCGAGGTTATGCCGCCGCCCAATGCTTAATAACAAACCCGACCCCAGACAATTTGTCCGGGATCGGGTTTGTTGTTATTTGAACCTCGTCACTTGAATGCCGTTTACCAGCGCTGCTCCGGTTTGACCGGAGAAGTCCAGATTGAGCTGTCCGTCACTTACCGGTACCTCGAAGGAGTAAGCCTTTCCTTTGTTCTTGCCGGAGAACATCTTGTAGATATCGAAACCCGACAAGATATCTGCACTTTCAGCCTTAAGTCCGAATAACCGCTGAGCGGATTGGGTTGCGGTTAACTCTGCGAATAACAGGGTGACTCGATAAGTTCCGTTCGCAACGTCGAATTTGTAGCTGAGCGGAGATCCCGTTCTGCCCGTTTGGAATAACGCGCTATCATAATCCGCGCCGGTAACCGCGCCTGTGGCTGTTGCCGTAGCCGTCCCGGAGGAATATCCCCATGATCCCGAGACGTATGCCTGATCCGCCGACCACGTATTGCCTTTAGAGTCCGTATAAGAAGAGGAGCTCCCGACATCGACACGGGCGGTATACCCGCTGTTAAGCGCGATATTGATATTCAGTTTATTGCCGAATGGAACGCCGTTCTTGGCTAGCTGCATCTCAAGGATCGCGGATGTCCCCGAAGCTGGAGCTTGAATATCGAATCCGTACGTTTCGAATTGATATCGTCCGCCTTGCCCGATTCGCAGGCCGTCAGACATAAATATATTCTGTGCCGTGGGGAGGGTGCCGCTTCCGCCGTCCAGACCGAAATCGGCGATCTTGAATTGGTTATTGCTTGTCGTTATTAGCTCATATTGGTCCGCCTTCGACCATACCGTGTTTCCGCTATTCAGGAATTCCACGGACACCCTGGCAATCGCTCCATTCGAAAGGGTAGAAGGTATCGAGTGATTAACGACCGTTGAGTTATCGCCGCTGCCGACTGAAATCGAAAAGACAAGCGGGTTATTGAAAAAAGCCACACCGTCCTGGACCATATCAAGCGACAAAGTATGGGCTCCCGGCGTGGAAGGAGCCGTGATGTCGAAAGTGAACGACTTGGTTTGCTCCGGCGCCACACTTTCCGAACCATTTAAGAAAACTCTCTGATCTGTAGGGGCGTTGCTGTACCCTCCATCTTCGAAATTGCTGAATAAGAATTCATTGGCAGGACTAGACGAATGGTTAGCCAATCGGTATAAGCCGGCTGCTGTCCACGTTTCCGTTCCGGTATTTTTGACACTGACCGTAACTCTGCGGGTACTATTAGGCGCCATATAGGATGGAATGGTAGTGTCAACAACCACCGCATTTTTACCGTTCCGTCCTGGGGGAACAATATTGATTTCTTTCTCAAACGCTGTGCCAAAGAAGCTGACTCCATCATGCACCATTTGTCCCGAAAACACGTATTTGCCTCGTTTGGAGGGCGCCGTCACACTAAACGTAAAGGTTTTGCTTTGCCCGCTGGCAATAGAATCGGAAGCTGCGAGAAACACGCGCTGACTTGATTCGGAGGTGCTGAAGCCGCCTGATGATCCAAAATTGCTCCAAATCATGGAGTTTGGAACCCATTTTTTATGCTGCAAGCCTTTGGACAGCGCCGCCAGTCGATAATTGGCCGACGAGGTCCATATTGTACTGCCCACATTCTTGACCGTCACGGTAACAGTTCCCGTCGTACCTTCGACCAACTCGGCTGGAGCAGTGACAGAGGTTACGATAGCCTGGTCTCCGCTGGTGGAGACAATTTGAATCGGACGCGTATACAAGCTTCCCATCCAAGCAACGCCTTCGTGCACCATCTGTGCCTGGAAATTGGATATGCCGGCCGAAGCCGGAGCGGTGACCGTGAATTGGAATGTTTTTGTTCCTTGAGGCGGGATGCTCTCTCCCGGATTCAGTAAGATGCGTTGACTGCTCAGCGATCCGGAAGCCTCAATGAGCGAAGTGTCTGGCTTTTTCCAAACAAACGTGTTTCCTGTGAAATCTCCCAGTTTAAAGGAGTTGGTGCCTGTCGGTACCCAAGTGCTGCTGCCGACGTTACGGACCATAACCGAAACCTCGTAGTCTTGACCGGCTACCATGCGATCCGGCATATTTGCCGAGAGCACGATCCCGTCATCTGCAGCGGGTTTCTTCGCTTGCCTGACTAACGAGAAGAACGTATACGGGTCGACGGCTTCGAAATTGTAAGCGGGTTGATCGGCTTTTATTCTAGCGTAAACCTTTTCAATAAAAGCGGGCGTGGCGAAAGCGGAACGAAGAACGAGAAAGTTCGGCGAGCTGCCGATTCCCGTAAATTTAGCTTGCGCCAAGCCTACAATGGCGGAGGCAGTTCCGTTAATGTCGTTATTCGCGATTCCATAATTATCGGAAACCGCCATATTATCGTTTCGCACGTTCGGAAGGGGTCCGGCTACTTGACCCGTCAAACCGATCAACCCGTCATTGCTGAAGTAGGAATAGATCTTCTCCGCTGTACTGCTGAGAGTCCCGGCATTTCCGTTCAAGGCAAAGCCTGATATTGTATAGCCGGCTCGATTATTCATCACTTCGTTCCATTGTCGCCAATTGTCTAAATCCGGAAGCGAACCGGGATTGGCATATCCGGCCCCGGATGCACCGCTTACAAAATAGTCGTTAGGAGTAGCCGTATCATAAATGAATTGAGCGATATCGGGATAATCTTGAATCATATTCGGGACGATTCCCCATGTTAAGGGGACAGTGCCTCGTTGCTTATCGTCCCATAGATAAGGGAAGGTCTGATGGATCGTGCCTCCATCGTGATCCCCCATATAGAAGAGGACATAAGTTTTATTCGCAAGTGTCGTTTTGGCGGGAGCTTTTGGCGGGTTGGCAAGCTGCTTGCCGGTAGGCGCCCAAGAATGGAAAGAGGCATTCAAATAACCGATCGTATCCATGATGCTGGATAAGTGGCCGTTATAAGAGGAAATTTTTTCGGCCAGTTTCCATTCGCCGTCTACCTCGCTGTGAATCCCGCGTGATTGAAAGGTGGAATACTTATCCCACCACGGGAAAAATCCAATGATTTCAATCGGCCATTGAATCCCCCACCGATCGTATGAAGACTGCAGAATGCTGTCGAAGACCGCGCTATCATTACCCAAGATTTGTTCTGGAGCATCGTTTGGCTTCTCGTCCGACCATACGGATAGATCGAAAGCGAATCCTTTGTTTTTGACGACATAGTCTCGTGAAAGTCCATAATTAAGTGCACTCGAGCTGTTCGGCTGACTTGTGAAGCTGTCTTCCATGTAGCTCAGCAAGCCGGGATTTGACAAACCGGTATCCAGGTAATTCGTTTTGGCCCACAGATAAGCATCCGTTTTGGAATTCGCTCCGGAGAATTTCCCCGTGAAATTGCAGGGCCCTGTCAGGGGAGACGCATTGCAGCCGGTTTGGACGTTTAACCCGTGCGCAGATGTCAACCGATTATATAAAGCGCCTCCGGACATCACGATCGGGGAACCCGTAATGCCGGCAATCGTGGTTGCGACATTTACCGTCGCCATCACTTTGGGATCCCATACGATCAGGCCCTGAATATCACTTGAAAATGTCGAGACCAGATGATCGAGCGCTGTGTAAATATCCGATCCGATAATTGGCGTTACGGTGACCTCGCTCAGCCATTGACCCGGCTGGGTAAACTTATTAAGCCAGTAGGTGTTTATCTTGGCTGTATCGGTATTCGTAACATAGGGCAGCGCAGGAGAGGTCTTGTAATTGCGAATGTAGAGGCGCGGTCCTTTTTGATTCACGATGCCTTGCAAGGTGCCAACAAAGGTTTGGATGTCATACCAGTCCACACGCCGTTGAGGATCGGGAAAATGATCGAGATCCAAGACGTATATCTGCGAGCCTAATGATGCTGCTTGAACAGAGGTTGTTCGATCCCTGTTTCCGATTACGGGTATTACGAGTAGAAAGCAGAGAATGAAATAAAGAGTCTTGAGAAATCTGGAATTCCACATTACTTATCATCTCCTTCAACTTTTAATAAAGTGCTTACATTTCAGGTATAAAGCAGACTCACTCCGAAATAAATACATTATTCTGTACAAAAGATGAAGTATTTTATACAAACAAAATTAAGAGCTATTCCAAAGAGCTTGTTATCGTAATATTTTTATATTTTTGTGCAAGATCCTGAATTTGATTCCGCTTTGCCCGATGCTAAACTGAACACATGAAAGCGTTTCACAAGCTACGGCAAAGGAGTTTACGGCATGAGCAAGGGAATATGGAATGATCGTTATCTTTATTTATTTGTTATACCCGGCGTCATCTGGTTTCTGATTTTTTGTTACCAGCCTATGTATGGAGTGTTAATCGCCTTCAAGGATTATGATATCGTCGCAGGCGTATATAACAGCGAATGGGTTGGATTGAAGTACTTTAGCGATTTTTTTCATGATTTTAATTTTAATTCCATTATGATCAATACGATCGCGATCAGCTTGTTGAAATTATTAATCGGTTTTCCCGCGCCGATCATTCTTGCTCTTTTATTGAACGAAGTCAGGAAGAAGATGTTCAAGCGTATTACGCAGACGGTTACGTATTTGCCCTTCTTCGTATCCTGGGTCGTCGTATCCGGGATCTGGTATGAGCTGCTAACGGTCGACCAGGGCGGCATCGTCAATACTTTTTTAATGAACATCGGTCTGCTCAAAGAACCTGTCTTTTGGTTCGGCAACCCGGATTACTTCTGGGGGCTGGTGGTCGCATCGGATATATGGAAAGGGATAGGCTGGGGATCCATTATTTATTTGGCAGCGCTGGCCGGAGTCGATGTTGATCTCTATGAAGCCGCTGTCATGGACGGAGCCAGCCGCTGGAAACAAACCTGGCATATTACGCTCCCCGGTATCCGCAGCACGATTATTATTCTATTCATTTTGAATGTGGGCAGCATATTAAATGCCGGTTTCGATCAGATCTATGTCATGCAAAATCCTGCCGTCATGGACCGGGCCCAAATCATTGATACCTATGTCATGACGACTGGCATTTTCCAAGCCAATTATTCGATCGCGGCAGCCGTCGGCCTCTTTAAATCCATAGTTGGATTAATCATGCTTCTCCTGGTCAATGCCCTTGTCAAAGTATTAGGAGAGGAGGGCGTATTATGAAAAAACATGCGGGCGAAAAAATATTTGCCGTGTTCAATTATACGTTTTTATGTTTGCTCTCCTTCTCTATCCTGTTTCCGTTTTGGCGGATTCTCATGCTGAGCTTTAATGACGGCATCGACTCCTTGCGAGGAGGGATTTACTTCTGGCCGCGAGAGGCGACGTGGAATAATTACATCATCATTTTCGCCAGATCGGAAATTATGGATGCGTATAAAGTGACAATTTTACGAACGGTGATCGGGACGGTTTTGTCGGTATTTCTCACAGCGATCATGGCCTACGGATTATCCAAGAAGCATTTGAAAGGCAGAAAGTTTGTTAATGCCATGATCCTGTTCACGATGTTTTTTAATGGCGGATTGATTCCGGTTTACTTGCTGTTAAAGGATCTCCACTTGTTAAACACCTTGTGGGTGTATATCATACCCGCGCTCTATCAACTCTGGTACATTATTTTGTTCAGAACCTTCTTTCAGCAGCTGCCCGCCAGTCTGGAAGAGTCGGCCAAGATGGACGGCGCCAACGACCTGATCGTCTTTTTTAGAATCGTTGTTCCTTTATCGCTTCCGATCGTTGCCACGATTTCTTTATTTACTGCCGTTGGTCATTGGAATGATTGGTTCTCGGGAACGGTGTATGTGCAAGATCCGAAGTTGATTCCGCTGCAAACCTTATTAATGAAGATCATTAGGGAGAATGACTCCGCTCAGATGATCGCCGGCAGCTTATCTACCGTTTCTCAACAAAGCGTCAAATCGGTGACCAGTTATTCCGTCAAAATGGCGACTTTAGTTGTAACCATCTTGCCCATTGTCTGCCTGTATCCTTTTCTGCAGAGGTATTTCGTAAAAGGGGTATTGGTAGGCTCTATTAAAGGATAAGGTGTTTATATATTGCATTGCGCTAGAAGAGGAATTATCTAAACAATACGAAGGGGATGTAAGGGATGAAAAGGACGAAAAGGACGAAAAGGAGCATCACATTGTTCGTAATGGCATGTCTGTTAATCAGCGTCATCGCCGCATGTTCGAACAAAGAGAATAATACGGGATCGACCTCCGGGTCGCCAAGCGCAAGCGCAAGTGCGCCGGCAGAACCGGTAAAAGAGGATCCGCTGAAATTCGTGTATCATTCTTTGTCGCGCGATGTCATTCTGCAGGATGATAACGAAATGTACACATGGCTGAAAGAAAATAAAAACGTGGATATTAAGTCGGTAGCGGATCGGCAAACAGACAAGATGGTCGACAAACTTAATTTGATGCTTGCCAGCGGAGATATACCGGATGTATTGGAGCTTGAGAATGTGCCGGGCGCCATTGAGGTCGTCAAAAAAATGGGCGAAGCGGGGCTTGTCATTTCGTGGGACGAATGGATCGCGAAATACCCGGATTTGGTAGCCAATAACGACAAGGCATACGATGATGCGGTGCACAGAGCCAAGGATGGCAATATGTATATGCTTCCTATTAATCTGGCGGCCAAAAAAGGAGTTTTAATGGCGGATGTCGGTCCGGTGATCCGGGAGGATTGGTTGAAGCAGGTGGGTATGTCCGCGCCGACTACGACGGATGAGCTGTATGAAGTATTAAAGGCGTTCCGAGATCAAATTCCGGATGTCAACGGCAAAAAAATCATACCTGCCACGTTCGACGTTTTCCGGCAGTACATCGCAAATGCTTGGACGAAAAGCTGGGTCAAATTTTCGGAGGATAATCAATCGCTCCAATTCCAATTCAATAATCCCGACATCGAAGAATATATGGTGTTCATGAACAAGCTGTACCGGGAAGGCCTGCTTGATCAGGAGATGCTTACCCAGCAAGCCGATCAATACATGGAGAAATTATCATCCGGCCGCGTCGGTTATACGGTTCGTATTTATTGGGACATGGATACGGTTAATAAAGCCTTGAAGGCGGACGGTCCGGAAACGCGGTTCGTACCGGCTCCTCCGCTCAAAGTGACTGGCTCATCTATCGTTCCCGTATATTCCAACCCGAGCGACAGAGCATTTAACTCCCTGGTCGTCTCGACTGAATTCGCCAAAGACCCAAGAAATATCGAAAGGCTTATGGAGCTTCTGAACTGGAACGCTTCCAAGGAAGGAACCCGCATGTTGAAATACGGCGTCGAAGGCGAATATTACATTAAAAATGCCGAGGGATTGTACGAAGAAACGCCCGAATCCAAGGAAGAAAAGTTGGTACAGAACAATACCTTCTTGCAAAGAACGGGATTGGATTCCTATAATCTTACGCGATCGATTTTAATACCGGCAGAAGATACGAACCCAAGATCCGAAGAAGCGAAAATGGGAACCGAAATATGGGAGGCATCCATCGGAGAGCCGCTTCCTCTCGAGTTTCAATTAACGCCGGCAGGACCTGTCGAGCAGCAAAAATGGGGCGTGATGTGGAGCGAATTGGATAAATGGACGTCGAAAGCCGTTTTTGCCAAGTCGGAAGAAGAAACGCGTAAAATTACAAAAGAAATGTTGGATGCTTTCGAGAAAAACGGCGGCAGAGACATCGTCAATGAAAGATTGAAGTCAATGAGCGAATTCAACCAATAAAATACTGCGGGTGAATAGGAGGCAATTCCCCTCCTATTCATTTTGTTTTTAACGGAAAGGGAAGGGACGGCGGACGGTCATGAAAGTAGTATTGTTGAATAATTGGGAGCTGACAGGCTCGTACCCCGGTTTCTGGGCGTTTGGACGCAGCATGGAAGTGAACGCGGAGCTCAGAGGGGTTGTCCCCTGGATTCCCGCTGAGGTGCCTGGCAGCGTGCATTGGGATTTGCACCGTGCGGGTTATTTGCTGGATCCGTATTTCGGAATGAATGCTCCTGCATGCGAATGGGTCAATGAGAGGGATTGGCTATACCGAAATTCCTTTACCTCGGAGTCGGCTTGGCAGGGCAAACGAATCGCGCTTGTGCTGGAGGGTGTTGATTATACGGCGAAGGTGCTGCTTAACGGCAAGGAGCTTGGCAGCCACTCCGGCATGTTTACGCCGGGTGAGTTCGACTTGTCGGATTCGCTCCGTTATGGAGAGAGCAATACGCTGGTCGTAGTGCTGGAGCGTTCCCCGGACGGCGAGGCGCAGCTTGGTTATACGGATCGGGTGGATCATCTAAAGAGCCGATTCGGTTATCGGTGGGATTTTAGTCCGCGGCTGGTCCACATCGGATTATGGAAGGAAGTTTGCCTGAAAATCACGGAAAGCTGCGTATTGGAAAACGTTAAGCTTGAGGCATTGCCGGGTTCCGATGGAACAGGCGAACTGACCGTAAGCGCCGTGCTGGAGAGCGGACAGTCCGGTCCGTACCGGTTAATCGCCGAGCTGCATGATCCGGAGGGGGCATCTGTCGGAGCGATCAGCCATGGCGGCGAGGCAGTGCCGGGATTGCAATCCGTACGGTTTACGATGGAGGTGCCCCATGTGCGTTTGTGGTGGCCGAACGGCTACGGAGAACAGCCCTTGTATCGGCTGGAACTCAGGCTGGAGACAGCCGATGCGAAAAACGGCTCGTATATCCTCTCCGATTCGTATAGCGCGCAGGTCGGTTTCCGCGAATTGGCTTTTCAAGCTAATCCGGGGGCTCCGGCGGATGCGCTGGCTTACACGATAGACGTTAACGGAGCGCCGATCTATATCAAGGGATGGAACTGGGTGCCCGTCGATCAATTGTATGGCCGCAATCGCGAGGAACTGCTAAAACATCTGATCATGCTTGCCAAACAAGCTAACGTTAATATGCTTCGCGTATGGGGCGGCGGGTTGATTGAGAAGGAATTGTTTTACCGTTTATGCAACGAAGCGGGTATTTTGATCTGGCAGGAAATGATGCAATCGAGCTCGGGCTTTAATAATGAGCCGTCGGTAAAGCCGGAATTCCTTCATACCCTCTCGCGGACGATGCGGCATGCGATCCGGGAGAAGCGCAATCATCCGTCTATGGCTATCTGGTGCGGCGGCAACGAATTGACGGAGGGCGGACATCTGGGTGAGCGAATGATGCCGCTTACCGATCGACAGGCCAACCTTCGCGTCCTTCGCGACCTGGCGTCGGACCTTGATGCATCGCGGCTTTTTCTGCCTACTTCGCCGACGGGACCGACGTTTTTTCTCGATGCGGAGAAGAGCGGACAAGGCGTTATGCACGATGTGCACGGGCCCTGGAAGTATTCGGGCGTTACCGAGCATTATCGGCTGTATAATGGCAGCGACGCGCTTCTTCACAGCGAATACGGCGGAGACGGCTTTGCTTCCATGATGAGCTTAAGACGATTTCTCCCCGAGGATAAGCTGCAAACGGAGCAATCGGGTTCAGTCGAGTGGCTGCTCCATGGTTACGAATACTGGAATATGGACGAGCAGCTTAAGAGTTTGTTCGGTCCGCGCCTGAACACGCTTGAACAGATGGTAGATGTATCCCAATGGCTGCAGGCGGAAGGGATTCGTTATGCGGTCGAAGCGAATCGCAGACGCGCGCCTTATTGCAGCGGAAGTTTGCTGTGGCAGTTTAACGAGCCTTACCCGAACTTATCCTGCACCAGCGCGATCGATTATTACGGCGACCCGAAGCTGGCTTATAGCTGGGTGGCGCAAGCCAACCGCAATCTGCATGTTTCCTTGCAGTACGATGCGATTTCTTATTTGCCGGGCGAAGTTTATCGGGCGACGGTTTACATAACGAACGACGGCTTCGAGCAGGGACAGTGGGATGTAGAATGGCGGGCCTTCACTGGTACTGGCGACAAGCTGGCCGACGGCCTGTTCGAGCATAACAATCTCAAGATTCTTACGACGGGTATCGGATCGATCGAATTCCACGTCCCGGATAGCGGCGCGTTCTTTGTAACGCTGCAAGTTATCGATGCCGCAGAACAGCGAGTACTATCGGACAATGAATATGCGTTTGCAGTCAGGGAGCAGGAAGACGCGGCGCCGCTGCAAGCTTTCTTGACGATGCCGGGGACTGCGCTCAAATGGGAAACGGTGGAAGTGGATGGCGGAACCAGGATGACCGTCACGAATAGCGGCGAGACCGTTGCCTTGTGGGTACGGATAAGCGGCGCAACTCCACATGTTGATGCTGCTGCTGCTGCGAGTCAACCGGTTGTAAGGCCGCTTAAGGATGGGTTTTTGCTTGCTCCCGGTCAGACGGTTGTTCATTACTTCGAGGGTATCATGCCTGAGGAGCGGCAATGGGTTGTAAAAGCGTTGAATAGTTAATAAAAGGGTGGGGAGTTGGTATCATGCTGTCATCGATCGATAATCGGCTTCGGATGTTGCTTGGAACTGAGCCGAAGACGTATTGGGAAGAAAAAATTACAACCCGGCTCGGATATTGGGGCGAACGGATCGTTTCGCAATTGTATTTTGCTTATGAAATGTCGAAGGTCAACAAAGGAGAATTCGACGAACAGATTGATGCGGCATTAGCTTTCGTAGAGAACAACCTGGCAGACGAAGGCGTTATTGGCAAACAAACGGCGCTCCATGCCGAGAAGCTTCTCGAGACGCTTGCGACCGAAGCCAAGAGCTACGATATTTTATGCGTCTCCCACGCGCATATCGATATGAACTGGATGTGGTCCTGGGATGAGACGGTGGCGGTTACGCTGGATACGTTTCGGACGATGCTGACGTTATTGGACGAATATCCCGAGTTTACCTTCTCGCAATCGCAGGCTTCCATTTATCGTATCGTCGAACAATATGCACCCGAGATGCTGCAGGAAATACGGAAACGGGTTCAAGAAGGACGCTGGGAAGTCACGGCGTCGCATTGGGTGGAAGCGGACAAAAACATGCCGAGCGGCGAAAGCCTGTCTCGTCATCTGCTCTATACAAAACGTTATTTGTCCGAATTATTGGACCTTGATCCGGACAGTCTCAATCTCGATTTTGAACCCGATACATTTGGGCACAGCGTCAACGTTCCGGAAATCTTGGCGAACGGAGGCGTCAAATACTACTATCATTGCCGCGGCAATGAAGCGCCTGCCTTGTATCGCTGGGAAGCGCCTTCCGGCAAATCCGTCATCGTCTATCGGGAACCGACCTGGTACAATGACAATATACAAGCCTTGCTTGGTTCGTATGTGCCGAAAATTTGTCTGCAAACGGGATTAAAAATGTATTTAAACGTTTATGGCGTTGGCGACCACGGCGGCGGCCCGACGAGACGCGACCTGGAACGACTGCTGGACATGCAAAGCTGGCCGGTGTATCCCAAGCTCCGATTTGGAACGTATCGCGAATATTTTGCCGCAGCGGAGGCGATTGCCGAGCAGCTCCCGGTCCTCAAGGGAGAGCAGAACTTTGTTTTTACCGGCTGCTATACCTCGCAAAGCCGAATTAAGACAGCGAACCGAATTGGCGAGGCGACGCTTAATGAAGCGGAATTGTTTAATGCGGCAGCGGCGGTGGCCGAAGAAGCTCGCTATCCGGGAGATAGCTTTGAGAAGGCATGGAGGAACGTGTTGTTTAACCAGTTCCATGATATTCTGCCAGGCTCAGGGGTGCTGGAAACACGGGAGCATGCGCTTGGATTATTTCAGAACACGATGGCCATTGCCAATACAAATCGCAAGCTGGCATTGGAGAAGATTGCCGCAACGATCGATACATCCAGCCTTGTTGGAACGGAAAATAAATTTTCGGTTTCGGAGGGCGCAGGGGTCGGATACGGTGCCGTGGGCTTCAAAGTTTCGCAGGTCGAGCGCGGTCGCGGCAACAAAAGGATTGTTCATCTTTTCAACTCCTCCGCATACGAGCGGGAAGAAGTGGTGGAAATCACGTTATGGGATTGGAAAACGCCCATTCGTTCGTTAGTCGTGCAAGACGGCAACGGCCAGGCAGTTCCCCATCAAATACTGGATAATGGCTTGCACTGGTATTGGAATCATGATTATATGCGCCTGCTTGCCTACGTTAAAGTGCCTGCTTGCGGGTATGCCACCTATACCGTGTCGGAAGGCGATGACAGGCTAAAGCCGTTCCTGCCGGACGATCCTCGTATAGATGAAGAAGACGGGTACGTGCTTGAAAATGAATGGCTGAAAGTAACCCTTGATCCCGTCGATGCAACGGTTCGCTCGATGATTCGCAAATCGACAGGCGAACAATTGGTAGACGGGGCGCGTCCAACCGGCGTGTTTAGACTCATCCAGGAGGATCCTGATAAAGGGATGAGCGCATGGTGGACAGGGCGTTATATGAGCGTGACAAACATTCATAAGCAAGTGAAAATCAAAAGAGGGGCCTGGGGCGATGTTCGCCAATCGCTGCAATATGAGTTTTCCTTTGGCCGTTCGCTGCTCAAGGTGACGGTATCGCTTGACCGCAATTGTACCGAGCTTGACTATGAGGTGGAATGCGATTGGCAAGAGATCGGCAAGTCGGATCAAAGCATTCCCCAATTAAATTTTCATTGGCCTCTCGCTTATGATACGAAATCGTATCAATATGACGTGCCGTTCGGAGTGATTGAGCGCGAGCCGCTTTCATTCGATGTACCGGCAAACAGCTTTGCGGTGGGCGTTCCGCAGAACGAAAAGCAGTCGTCGGTGATGCTGGTGACGAACAATAAATACGGTTTTCGGGGCGTGGACCATGCGTTGTCCCTATCCTTAATCCGCAGCTCCTTTTACCCGGATCCGTATCCCGAGCTTGGCAATCATCACAAATTTTCTTTCGCAGTCGCAGTGCAGGATGCAGCCCGGGCCTATGAGCGGATTGAAAGGTCGTATCGTTTCAACCATCCGCTTTCTGTGTTGCCGGGTTCCGTACATGCAGGCACTCGCCCGCTTGATTCCAGCTTTTTGAAGCTAATGTCTGGCACAGTTGCGATTTCTGCGGTAAAAATGCCCGAGGAGCAAGATGAAAAACAGTGGATTATCCGTGTTTACGAAACGGAAGGGGAGCTTGCGGCAGTCAGGTTTGAATTGTTCCATCAGGCGGCCGAGGCGTATTTCGTAGACACGAACGAACATAGGCTGCCGGATTACGGATCTATCCAAATTACGGATCATGTTGTCGCATTCGATGTTCAGCCTTATTCGGCTGCGGCCATTTGTTTGAGATTCAACTAATCTGATGTGGGGAGAAAGAGGTGCGGGTGATGAATCAGCAAATCTGGAAACATAGAGCGCCGCTTCTAAATACATGGCAAGCGATTGAATCCGGTACGCTGAGACTGGGATTCATCGGCGGCTCGATTACGGATGCAAGGGCTCGCCATAACTGGCCCGAACCTGTGATTGCGTGGTTTAAGGAGCATTATCCGCATGTTCGGCTGTTCGTCGAGAATGCGGCAATCGGCGCGACGGGCAGCGAGCTCGCCGTATTCCGCGCCGAGCGGGATTTGATCAAGCGGAATTGCGATCTGGTATTCGTGGATTATTCGGTCAATGACGAAGACGAAGCAAGCGAGAAGAGGATGCGCACAAGAGAAGGGCTATTCCGCAAGCTGCTTTCCGACCGCTCCAGAGATGTCGTGCTCGTTCATACCTTCCGCCAATCGTTCTACCGCGAGATGAGCGTTGGCGATACGCCTGCGTCCATCGCCGAATTCGAAGCGTTGGCGGAGCATTATGGCATAGGGTCCGTAGGGATGGGGCTTCATGCGCTCGAAGAGGTGCGGCTTGGAAGAATGCGTTGGGAGGAGTGGCTGCCCGACGGCTTGCATCCGACGGAGAGGGGCAGCTTGAGTTACGCGCGCAGCGTAATCGCATTTCTGGAGAAGGAGCTATCGGGAGTGGACAATCCCGTTAAGCGGACAGAACAATCGTTGCAGTTGCCTTCGCCGCTTAATCCGAACAATTGGGAGAATGCGTCTATATTGCCGCTAGACGGAATAGAAACGGAAGGACCATGGGTCATTCGACGTTGGCCGCATTTGGAGTGGATGGATCAAGTGCTGGAAACAGCGGCGATTGGCGCAAAGCTCAAATTCACCTTTACAGGTACCGGTCTTACATTAGGTTTTGACTTTGGCTCCACTTCTTCCGAGCTGCGATATCGACTGGACAACGGTCCATGGAAAATCTCGGAACGCGATCGTCCCGTCTGGTGCGGGAGCGACGGTTGGTATCGGATGTTTACGGTCGCAGAGGATTTGATCAACGGGTCCCATGAATTCGAAATGGAAGTCGTGCACGGCGATACGCCCGAATGCAAGGGGACGAATTGCCGACTGGCGCTCGTAGGTATTATATCAAACGATTAGGAGGCGATTAAATGAAGTTCGAGCACGTACTGACTGCCAATGAGAAACAGACGCTCATTCGAGTGGAGCGACTTGCCAAGCCTACAGTCCTGTTTCATATTACCGATAGTCATATGCATGAAACGGATGATCGGGAAGGTATTGAAATATGGGCTGAGTCTGTTCGTCAGTACAGCTTCGATGCGCTTGAGACCCGCACCCACTTTAATAGGTCGCTGGATTACGCGAATGAGCTGGCCGTCGATCAGGTCGTTCTGACCGGTGATATCGTAAACGGGGCGACGCTCAATAATCTGGATTACTTGGACAAGCGATTGCATACGCTGCGTTCGCCTTATCTATATACGCCCGGCAATCATGACTGGGAGTACCCGTTTGAGCCTTGGAGCGAAGCTGCGCGCAGCTCCCAATATGCCAAATTTGATCGTTTTACCAACGCCAATCCGTCCTATCAGTCCGCCGAAGTTAACGGGATCAATCTTGTTGCGATCGACAACAGCACCTACCAGATTACGGACGATCAATTAGCCTTCATGGAAAGGCAGCTTGCAAGAGGATTACCCACTTTATTGTTTATGCACATACCCATTTATATCCCTAGTTTGCTAGAGGATGTCATGCGCGAGTGGCGTTCGCCGATCATGATGGCGGCCGAGGGTTGGGACGCGAAGCTTATGGCGGAGTGGATGATAGAGGAACCCCGTGCTGCGACAATCGACTTTTACCGTATGTTAATGGATAATCCATATGCCAATCTGGTCGGCCTATTCTGTGGTCATATCCATTTTGCGCATCGGGACGCCTTCGGACGGGGGGCATATCAATATGTTACGAAAGCCGGTTTTAGCGGCGGGTATAGAACGATTCGGCTGTTGCCAATGCACTGAGTGAGTCGTGATCAGAAGGGGTGCCCCCAGGTTAAAACGGGGCGCCCTTCTTTTTATTAATATAGAATTTATAAGTTTTGTGTCACAGCTGAATACTGCCAGCCGCAGTCTGAATCCATTGCGGCTCCCCCGCAGGCCAGACAAAATGTAAAACATACAGCTAATTTAAACCAATTTCATTGAAAGTAGCATTTTTAATGTAAAACATACAGCTAATTTACACGATTCAGTCACTTGACCGGGAAATGAGGCAAAATTAACTGTACCTTATGCAGGCAAATAAACGGCAGCATAGCGCAGTTAGGAGAATAACTGTACCTTTTACAGTTCATGTGGCTGTATGGAGGAAGCCGATTGGATTGCTCTACGCAAAAGGACGCCGTCAGGCGTTTTTCTTATTGGTTGCCCTTTTCAGGTGCACAAAAACCAGCTAATACTTGTCAAGCATTTAGTATTGGAGTGGGGCAGTTTAATTGGTATACTGATTTCTAGGCACGACAAATAACCTTCATTGGCGTGAAGGTTATGGGTAAATTTGGTTTTTAGTTTCTGTAGGGCTGCTCTTTACTAAGGATGGCGTACACGTGATGGAGAAGCTTGTTGGCGCAAGCGATCACGACCACCTTGTATGGCTTGCCCTCTTTTCTTTTCTTGTCGTAATATTCTCTAATCCTCTTGTTGGTGCTTCCCCGGATCCCGCATTGCACAGCTAAATACAACGATCGGCGAAGTCTCTTTGAACCCCGCTTAGTAATTCGTGAACTTGTGGCGGTAAATTTCCCGGAACTAAAGATTCCAGGGTCTAATCCCGCATACGCCACAAGCTGTTTAGCGCCTTCAAATTGTCCTACATCTCCAACCTCCGCAACAATTGCTGCAGCTAATTTATCCCCGATCCCAGGTATGCTTTTCACCAGTTCTACCTCAGGTAAATCAAATGCGAGTTCATTCATCTGTTTCTCAAGATCACTTAATTGCTCCGTGAACGAAAGCAACAAGGAAACCATACCACTTAAGGCTACGGTCTGAGATTGGCTTCTAGGCTGTGCTCTCCAATCTAACAAGATCTCTCGAAGTCGTCTTGCTTTCTCATCAACCCAACGTCTCGAACGGGATTTTCCAGCGCATGCCTGAATAGTTTCAACAAGATCCCCATCATCGCCCTCTAAACAACGCTCCAACACGCTTAGCGACGTGACAGAGAACAGGGCATAAAAGATCTCCTCATAAGCCGGAAAGACCTGTTCGAGCAATGCTCTCGCGTTTAACTTCGCTTGGACGAACATTCCCGTCACAAACTCATGCTGCCTGGTCACATGCTGCAGCTCTGTAAACGTTTCGTCCCATGTACGATGCGGTAAAACGTCCCCGCGGTAGTACATATCGGCTAGATGCCAAGCATCCGCAGCATCTGTTTTTACCTTCCTAAGTTGAGTTCCTTTCGCACGCTTAGACTGTAACGGATTAACGATGAAATGCGTCCATCCACTACGTTCGAGATAAGCTACAAGCCCCCGATGATAATGTCCTGTCGCTTCAAGAATAACTACAGGGGCAATTGCCATCCTCGCCTGTAACTCCGCTAAGAGCTCCCCTAGCCGCTCGAATCCGCTATCCCCGTGAGAGATGCTCTCCAACTTCCCGTACGGTTCGTTCCTCCTTGTAAAAGCTTGTACTACGCTAGATCCTTTCGCTACATCCACACCTACGACTGGCTGCATAACAACCTCCCTAATAAAATTGCCGGCACTCCCACGATGGTTCCAAACCCATAGCTTCGCTTGTGATGCGAGGTCGTTGCCTCTACCAGCTCAAACATGGTCATTGGGGGTAGTGGGAGAACAGTTTTTGTGACGGGGTCTGACCCCTAAAAGACGCACGTTCTCCCGGCTACCGCCATCGTATACCGACCATAAAAAAAGGCCAACCAGTAATAACTGGCTAACCTGATAATACGAAAAGACGCACCACATGGAAGTGGTGCGTCTACAGAATAGTCGTCAGTTACCTCGAAAGCATCGAATAAATGCTCCGTCCTACATTTAAGTGCGTGTTCAAAAAGTTCGGTTTTCAGCACCGAGAAGATTGAAGGCAGGTAGAAACTGAGGAGCGGAGCGTAGTGGAAACTACGTGAGCACCTGCAATGTTTCCGGAGGAAACATACTTCGTAAGCATTCGCTTTGTTTCGCCTGCATTCAAGATTCGATGTCGAGTAAGCTTCTAGGAATACTTCCGTGATGGGAAGCGGACTTTTTGAACAACCTCTTTAACCCCGTCAATTGTTATCGAGATAAGATAACCCGTTATAGATGAGTTGCGCACTCTCGGCACGGGTGGCCGAATCGTTTGCTTCGAATCGATTCGAAGGTCTGCCTTTGACGATGCCTAGTTCAACTGCTGCATTTACCGACTGGATGGCCCATGCCTGGATGGAAGCAGCATCGCTGAACGTCGAAGCAGTCGGACTAACAGGGAGTGAGTTGCCCTTCTGCAGTTCAACGGCACGCATCAACATCGTGACCATCTGTTCACGGGTTATGGCCGCATCAGGAGCGAAAGAGGTTGCCGACGTACCGTTGATGAGCCCGAAGGAGAAGGCTGCAGCTACATAACGGGCATACCAGCTGTCGGCGGCGACATCGGTGAAAATGCTGCCCTCGTCCTCTACCGGAGTCTGACTGAGCCCCAACGCTCGAACGAGCATCGCAGCGAACTCGCCCCGGGTGACGGTTGCTTGCGGATCAAATCGCGCAGCATGGATTCCCTCCACAATTTGTTTGGCGCTCAGGTCGCGAATGACATTATGCGCCCAGTGGTTGTCTGTTACGTCCGTGTATGTTTTGTTATATTCGAGCAGCGCATAGGAGCCAGGCTCCGTGACTTCTGCTGTGTAAAAGCCGTCCTTCTGCTTGCTCGGCACATAGGTGAGCTTGCCATCGACGTCGATCTTATATAAATAAACCGGCTTATCGCTGACTGCAGCAGCAGTGGTGCGTTCGATCTTAAGAACAACCGGTTCGGCAAATCGGGTCGACGCTGTAACGGTGCCATCGTCAGCGATGGTCGACGCTCCCAGTTCCATCAGTGCAGAACGCTGCCGCAACTGCGCCGACGTAAGTTCGGCGCTCTGTTCCAGCCGATCTTGCGATGCCGCGTCAGTCAGCGGAGCGAACGTCAACGCCATGGATCCGCCCGACGCGTTCGGCGATATTGACGAGGCAAGAGCGCGAAGCGTACCGCCGGTTAAAGTGATTGTCGATGTACCGGATTTGACCTGCAAGCTTTGTCCCTTGAGCAATTCTGCCGCATCAATTGGCAACTGCACGCCACTTTCTTGAGCCGCCAACTGAATCATGATGCTCCCGCCGTCTCCGGCTAGTTTGCTCAGCTCGGAGCTGCTAATTTGCTGCAATAGATTTGCTGAAGGCCCGTTCTCCTCGCCAGGTGTCGTTGTCGGCGGATTGCCTGGACCGTTGCCGGCGGGTGCAGCGTATACAAGAAGCGTAAACTGTGCTTCAATGCCGCCGGAAGCTGCCGTTATTGCCTTGATCGTCGTTTGTCCCGGCGCAATGGCGCGAACCAGACCTGTCACGCTATCAATAGAGGCTACGTTCGGCTTGCTGCTGCTGAAAACGAGACCTTGCGTGACCGGTTTTACCGTGGCGTCGCTGTAAGTTCCGTCTACAGCCGCTGTAGCCGTAGAACCTGCCTGCAGCGAAGCCGGCAGTTTAATGACTGTCGACTGCAAGATAGATACGGGTGATGTGACGAATTTCATGTCGCCCCAATACTCTTGGCCATCGCCTTCGCCGACCCACATGATTTGTCCCCATTTTTCGTCGGCGAATGAGCCATGATTGTCGGTCGCCGCCAGCGTCATGCCGACTCTGAGGTTCTCGCCGGGTGCGAATGGCGTTACTTGCAACGAACTCCACGGAATTGCCGCCTCCATCGTATAACCGTCGCTGCGCAGCTGCGAGGCGATCTGGCCGTCCGTAAACGGCTTCTCTACAGCCCCGTTGTTATGCCCTTCACGGATGAACATATGAGGAGTCGGATGTGGCTCCGGCCCGCTTGCCGTCATAAAGATGCCGTAATCGCCGTCGCGGAAAGCCGATCCGTTTTTGTCCCGCTTGAGATCAAAGAACAGCAGCGTGGCGTCGGACTCGTACATCCGATTGCCGATCTCGGGAAAGTGCAACGAGTCGTCGGTCCGCTCCTCGAGCAAGTATAGATTATCGTTGTCCCAACGCATGCGGTATTTGCTAACCGACCGCGGATCGCGTACGACGGTGCCATACGCTTTCACATCGGGAGATTCCTTGCTCACCGTAATTTCTTCCGCATCGGCCCATTCGGCCGGATCGGCGACGCCGTCGATTGTGATAGACTGCGATGTTTTTACCGAATTGTAAGTGCGAATCGTGTCGGACATATCCCCGCCGTTCTCGCCCAGGAACCGGTAGTACGTATACGGGTCGACGACTTCGAAGTTCAAGTCGGGATATTGCTGCCTCACGTATTCTACGGCGTCGAAGATGACGCTTGGTTTGGTCAAAATCGTTCGAAAGCTGAAAAAGTTCGAGTTGCGCTGCAACATTTTTGCCATCGTGTCGCCCATTTTTTGCGTATCCGTAAATTGCACACCGAGATCGGTTACTTTGCCAAAAGGCGTACCGTTTACGATCGGCTGATCGAAGCCGGAATTATTGCCCACGCCCAGCGGCGAGAACGTGCTGTACGATTGCTGGACGCGCAGCGAGGCGGCGCCAGAATTGCCGCTAATCAGGAAGCCGGTAATATCAAGATCGAAACGATCGAACAGTCTCGCATTATAATCTTCCCAAACGTCGAGGAAATCCGGTAAACCGTCCGGGCGATTGTGGGCTTCCAGCATCATCGGGTTCAAGTAGCCTGCACCGTTATCGCTAGCAACGAAATAATCATTGGGCTTCATCGTCTCGTAGATATAGTTGAACACTTGCGGCACGCGATCGGCCGCGTTCGGCACGAACGACCAGGCGAGCGGGATTTCACCGCGCTTCGGATCGTTCCATAAAGCCGGAAGCGCGCCGGAAGTCCAGGCCGAAGCATCAAAGTCGCTCATGTAGAACATAATGTACTTCTTATTTTTATCGTATATTTTACCGTTATCGCCCTTATCGTTGTTCTGCTTCAGGTTGGCGTTAAGCGGAACTTGGCGGAATATAGAAGCGTTTGTCAGACCGATCATTCCGTAAGCATCGGCATCCATCTGCCCGTTATACTTGGAGATGATGTCGGCATAACCCCATTCGGCCGGAACGGGATCAAGCGCCGCATTAGGATCTGCATAGGTCGTATATTTAATAAACCAAGGCACGAAGCCGCCGATCGTTATAATTTGCGCGCCGGCCCGACTGTTCTGCGAACGAAGCAGCTCGATAAACGTCCTGTAGTCGCTTCCGAGCGGCTGAGTGGGATCATCGTTCGGAACGCTGGTTTCGTCCGGGCTCAAATCGAAGAAAAAGGCTTTGCGGGCGATATAATAGTCCGCATTCGGCAGCGACGAATTAAACAGGTCGGAATAGAAAACCGGTTCACTAGGAATCGCTTCTTCGTCCGGAAGCTGCGGTACGGTGCCATCTGCCGATACGGTGATCATGCTGATCCACGAGTTGCCGAACCACGCGTCGCCGTCACGAATCATCCGCGCCGCGAATTCGTAGGTGCCCGCTGTCTGCGGCGAGCTTAACGAGAAACGGAATGTGCGGGTTTGACCAGGGGCGACCGTTTCCCCTTCCTCGAGATAAATGCGCTGATCGTTTGGTGCATTCGTGAATCCGTCTTTGTAATTCGTCCAGCGCAGCTGATTCGAGGTGGCTGCAGCCAACCGGTACAGGTCGGCTTTCGTCCAACTGCTCGTGCCTGTATTGGCGAAAGTGAGAGACAGCTCCGTTTCTTCGCCCAGCTTCATTGCCTGCGGGACGTAGGCGGACACGATTGTGGCAGCCATCGGCACGTTAGTCGGTTCAGGGGTGGCAAGTTGCTGTTCGACGACAATCGTTCGTTCCAACTGGTTGCCGCTCCAAGTTACGCCGTCCCTGATCATTTGTGCAGCAAAGCGGTACACGCCTGGCTGATCGGGTGCTTGGATTGCGAAACGGAACATCTTCGATTGCCCCGGCGCAACCAACTCCTGCGGATCGAGCAGCACGCGCTGATTGTCCACGCTCTCCGCAAATCCGCCATTTAACCGCTTCCATACCAGCGAATTAGTCGACAGCGATGCGAGTTTGTCTAGCGCGCTCATGCTCCATGGCTCATCGCCTGTGTTCATTACTGTAATACTTACTTCTGCCGTCTCTCCGGCTATGATCGCATCCGGCAGCGAAGCGGACACGATGTCGGCATTCATGCCCTGGTTTGTCGCGGCAGGCGGCAAGTTTAACTGTTCCTCAGCCGGCCCAGCCGGCAGTTGCCCATCGGCTGTG
This sequence comes from Paenibacillus sp. PAMC21692, assembly GCF_014303795.1. Classification (NCBI taxonomy): domain Bacteria; kingdom Bacillati; phylum Bacillota; class Bacilli; order Caryophanales; family Paenibacillaceae; genus Paenibacillus; species Paenibacillus sp. PAMC21692. Next base: position 8,293,631 of record NZ_CP060293.1, on the reverse strand, counting down.
ACATAGATCGTCCGCGTCGCTTTGTTCGGTCCGATCCATTGCACGCCTTCTTGGAGCAGCGCGGCGCTGAACTCGTAAGTACCGGACTGTGTAGGGGCGATGATATGGAAGGTAAATGTTTTGACTTCGTCAGGAGCGACCTGCTCGTTGTCGTCCAAATATACGCGTTGACCCATCGGGTTAGCAGGATCGTGTTCGCCATTCGGGCTGCTCCAGACGAATTCATTTACAGTGGCGCTGAGATCGGGAGCCACCCAAGCGCCCAGCCTGACGTTCGCCGCTTTCGTCCAAGCGGCGCTCCCTGTATTCCGATAGGCGACCGTTACCTGGGCCATAGTTCCCGGTTGCATCGCGACAGGCAATGCCGCGATCTCCAACCGGGCGGCGTACGGTTCCGGTGAGATTGCCATCGGATTAATGGATTGTACAGTCGTTATCGTTTCGCTGTGCTTATAGGCGATAGGGAGTAGGCCGCCATCGGACGAAGAAGGGATGGACCTTGCCTCGTTCGCTACGACTGCGATGTCTCGGGACAATCCTGTGCCGACCATCATGGCTTCGCCATCACGTACCATCGTGGCGCTGAATGTATAAGTGCCTGCGGTATCCGGTGCCTTGATTGTGAACCGGAACTGTTTGGTTTCACCGGGTTTGATCTCATCATCCGTACTCAGGAATACCCGCTGATTGTTGATACTGTCGGAGAAGCCGCCATTTAGATTGCTCCAGACGAACTGGTTGGTGCTGGTCGATGCCAGTCGGTCATTGGCCGCCAACGTCCATGGCGAGGAGCCTGTGTTCTCGATCGTAATCGAAATATCGGCCGATTGGCCGGGTGTCAATGTTTTCGGAATGTAAGCCGACACAACTTTTGCGCTCAATTTGCTGGCGATCACGCCCCACGAAGCGCCGTCCAAGGCGTTTACCATCAGCGCCGGATTCGTCAGGCCTGCGTCCAAGTAATTGATTTTCGCCCAGATGTACGCATCGTTTTTGGCGCTCCCGGTCGATGGTGCTCCGTCGGTGCCTGGTATCGTGCCCGAACCGGTAAACATCCCGACGAGGTCCTTGCTTACCGGCCACAAGTCACGCTGGGTCACCACTTCATCGTATACACTGCCCGGATTGTCATCGTAACGTATCGGCAGCAAGTTTTCGACGCCGGCGATCGTCGAAGCGACGTTGGCGGTTGCGGGAACGTCCTCATCCCACAACACAACACCTTCTGCGGCATCATGCAACAGATCAAGCAGGTCAAAGAAATCGTCTACCTCGACTTGGTCGTAGTCAGATAACAGCTTGTCCTGTCCGCTTAATTGCTCCAGCCAGAAATTGTCGATGTCCAAATTGGATTGTTGTGCAATTCCGTTGGACTCGAAGTGAAAATAGAGCTGCGGCTTGTCGCGATTCGCGAGCCCCTGCAACGCGCTGGCCAGCTTTAAATAATCGTAGGCAAGCTTCGAACTGACGCTTTTTTTACTATCGATAAATGCTTGCAAGTCAAAAACGTACAGCTTGTCTTGGATGCTCTCTGCCTTGACTGGGGGCGGAACAGCCATGCTTCCTGCAAAAAGAAATAGAACCAGAAGCAGTGATGTCCATGCGCTAAACTTCATTGTTATTTTCCACCTTTCGTATAGTTGCTTGCATGTTGTATGTAAACGCTACCCGCAGTGTGGCGGTTGTTGCTCGCCAAATGTTCAGGTTGCGATTGACATCGTTCGTCCAGCAGACAAATGTAACCGCTTTAATTTAACTAAAAGGTAAAAGCAAAATGGCAGATTCGATTACTTTGTATATTAAAAATATAGAGGACATTGGATTGGAGCGTCCATCCAATATCTTTTGTATTTATGTAAGAATATTGGGATTTCGGGATTATCATCTCAAGCGCCAGGCTGTCTCCTGCCGGAGAGGGTTGGCGCTTTTTTTGCGTCATAACGGAGCCGCGCCAGGCCAAAAACTTTTGTTTTGATATTTTGAAACCAGGGTTTTATAATTGGGTGTACAAAGTCCATTCAGGCAATTAAATGGGGGAGTGTTGGGAATGAATAAAAACAAATTAATCGCTTTTTATGTCAATGAATTGGAGACAAACTTCTGGCCGTTCTGGGAGAAAGCGGTTGATGATGAGTTTGGCGGCGTTTATACTTGTTATAATAACGATGCTTCGGAGCGGATCAGCACCAACAAATATACCTGGTCTCAAGGCCGTTTTTTGTGGATCGTCTGCGAGCTGTATGGATTGACCAAAGCCGGGATTATCAGGCTGGATGCACAAAGGCTGCGGGAAATCGCCGATCAAACCTGGCAGTATTTAAAAAACCGGGCGCTTGCGGATAATCTTCATGCCATATTTGCGCTGACCAGGGACGGGAAACCGCTTGAAGGGCAAGAGGATCTCAGTATTTACGCCGATTATTTTCTTGTGTTGGGCATTAATAAATATGCCGAAATATTTGGAAACCGGGAAGCCTTTGAACTGGCCAAAAAGGTATATGAGACGATCAAACAAAGGCTGGCGTCAGGCGATTTCAAGACGGAGCCTTACCCTGTACCGGCAAGCTGGGCCGCCCATGGCTTGGAGATGATACGGCTTAATACCGTGCAGGAGCTTGAGGCAACAGCCAAGCAGTGGGATCCCGACTATGCCGCCATAGCCGGGGGCGACGTCAAAGCTCTGCTGAGCGCCATTCTGGATGGATTTACAAGCGAAGACGGCACAATCAGCGAATTAACAACATCCGATTCGGACGAACAAGCGCAAACATTGCTGGGACGGCATATCAATCCGGGACATAGCCTTGAATCATTGTGGTTTCAACTGCACAGTCTGGAGCATTGGGAGGAGCGGGACAAGGAGCGGGTTATTCGCAAATTGTCCACGACCGCCCTGCGGACGCTGGAGCTGGGTTGGGATCATCAATTCGGAGGTCTTCTGAGATTTGTTGATCGGGAGGGCGGCGAACCGCGTGGGGAGAAGCGGGATGATCCTTATGAACAACTCATTGTGGATACATGGGATGTCAAGTTATGGTGGCCGCATTCCGAAGCTCTTTACAGCTCGCTGCTGTTCCATGAGATGACCGGCGAAGCGAAATTTATGGAGTGGTATCAATTGCTGGAGTCTTATTCTTTTGCCACGTTCCCCAATCCTGACCCGCAGATTCGGGAATGGATTCAAATCCGCAGCAGAACCGGAGAGCCATTAAACAAGGTAGTGGCACTGCCGGTCAAAGATCCGTTTCATATTATCCGGAATTTTATTCTGATCCTTAAACTGCTCTAGGAATAGGTTGTGTAGGAGGAACAACATGAACAAGCTGCTGCTGCAGATTCGCCAAATGACATTTCGTCGCAAAATTCTCCTTTATTCCATTGTACTTAGCCTATGCCCGGTTCTGGTTATGGGCTTTTTATTTACGGTCATTACGACAAACGGCATTCAGCGCGAAGTTAATCATAATCAGGAAATTGTTCTGAGCCAGCTGGAGTCGGAAATCAATCGTTATATGTTAAGCATTGATGCTGCGTCCCTGCGGCTCGCCGATGATCCGCATATTCTGAAATCGCTGCAAGTCGGGGTGTCCGTCGATCAATTGCAGCCTTCATTAAATATGATGGATGTTTTGCAAAAAACGATAAATGCCTCGCAAATCCAATTGGAAGCGAGCTTGTATTACAATAAATACGATGTCCTGTATTCGACGCGTTCCGGTATTGTACGTGAACCATCCGATGCTTTAAACGATGTTCTGGACCTTGCCCTTCAGCATTATGACCAAGCAAGCTTTATTCCTCCCGGCCAGTCGCCCGACCCTTCTGAATCGCTGTTTGTACGGACGGTACCGCTTAATAGCCGCGCGCCGCTTGGTTACCTGGTATTGCATGTGAAAATGAACAGCTTGCAGCGGCTTGCCGATCAGCTCGACCCCTCGGGCATTCGCCAACTGCTGATTATAAGCGATCAAGGCGATATTTTGGCTGCTCCTCCGCAAATCATGATGGAGAACGGGCAAAAGGATCACTCGTCTTTATTGGCCAGCTTGCAGGACCCGGGCAAACGGGGCGTCATTCAAATGAATGAACATTCCTATCATGTTACCGTTATGCGTTCGCCGCTGCATCAATGGTATTACATTGCGCTTACATCATCGGAAGAATTGGCGCGCCAGGTCAGCGCGATTCGCTGGCTTACGTTTGGCATAGCCGGGATCCTTGCTTTAATTTGGCTCATTATTGCCTTCCTTGCCTCCGGGAGAATGTATCGCCCGATCCAGGCGCTGCAATCCAGACTTGCCGACCAGCAGCTTGACTTGAACGAGCGGATGCTGCAACGGATGCTGCAAGGCGAAGTATCCGAGGAAGAGGCGGCGACCTATGTCGATACGCATCAATTGAAGCTGAAGGGATCTTATTATATGGTTTGTGCGGTCTCCATTGATTCTTTGTCTCGCCAGGCGCAAGCAGAGCAGGAGTATAACCGCAGACTGGAACAATATGCCTTGCGCAATATGGTTGCCGATGCTGTCAGCGCATTTGGCGCTAATGAGCTGGCTTCACCCGGTTATGGACAAATCGTCGCGATAGTGGGTCTGGACAGTAGCGATGGCGCGATTGAACAGATGCGGAAATACATACAGCCTGTATGCGATCAAATAACCAGAATGTTTGATTTCACCGTATCTGTTGCGATCAGCTCGCCGCGTCCCGGCTACGCGCGGTTATTCGATTCTTACCGCGAGACCTCTGAGTTGCTGCAATACCGCTGGATTAAAGGACCGCGGCTGATTCTTGATCCGGCCGATCTGCAGCCTTCACTCCAACATTCCAGCCAAACGCTGATCAACTGGAAAAATGAAGTTGTGGATTGTTTGAAAAGGGGCTTATATGATGAGGCATGCGACAAGCTTGTACTCATGCTCGACACCATGCCCAAAACGTTAAGAAATGCCGACGCTTTGCTCGGACTATTTACATTTATGCTGGAAGAAATCGATCTGTATTTGCAAAGTGTCGGTTATGAATTAAATGATTTGTTCGAATATGATGTGTTTGATTATTTGTTCGAGTTGCATTCGCTGGACGATGTTTACAACTGGATGACCACAACTGTATTTGCCACCGTAAGATCGCATATTGAAAGCCACAGTTTGTCTCATGCACAAACGGTTATTCCGCAGGTGCTTGCCTATATCGAACAGAACTACCAGACCGATTTGTCGTTGCAGCATTTGGCTGATCATTACAAGATTTCGTCCTTTGTATTAAGCCGATCGTTTAAAGAAGTGGTTGGCATCAACTACAAGGACTATTTGCTTCATTTTCGCATGGATAAAGCTAAGGACTGGCTGGCCCATACGGATATGCATATCAAGGATATTTCAGAACAGCTGAGATATACTTCCGTACAAAACTTCACGCGGGTATTCAAACAAATTGTCGGGATGCCGCCGGGCAAATATCGCTCCACTCATATGAAATAAGCCGTTGCAACAAATGATAATTGTGCATTAATTTTGCGGATGACATAATGGGACACATCGATGCAATACCAGCGCTGGATAAACATTAGATGCCAAATGAAACAGGAATGTAAGCGCATGCAGCAAGCGCGATATTCCGCGATACGCATTTATTCAGGAGGGGTCCAATTGGTCAGAAACCGCAAAACATTGAACTGGAAGTCATTATCCTCATTTATTCTTGTGTGCTCCATGATGCTTTCAGCTTGTTCCTCAGGCGGAGATCAGAAGGGAAACACGGGCCAAAGTCCGGCAAACGGGAGCCCGGCGCCAACTTCCGCTGCAAGCGAACCACCCAAAGAAGAGCTTCCGAAGCTAACCCTCGATTGGTTTGTAACAGCGCCTGCCAATGCCAATTTGCCTTCAAAAGCCGAAGATTTTGTCATCCAGGAAATTGAAAGCCGCTTTAATGTGGATCTGAATCTGACGTATATGGCAACCGGCAATGACTATGTGAACAAAACGAACACGCTACTTGCATCCAATCCACCGATCATGTTTCGCGATGCCAATGGAGACGGAGGGAATAAATATATTCTTGACGGCTTGATCGCGGATATGACTCCTTATGTCACTCCGGAGAAAATGCCAAACTACTTTAAATATTGGATTACGGAGCTGGAGTTGGAGCGGTATCAGGTTCAGGATCAATTTGCGCGCGCCCCGATTCCTTATGACCGCAATATTTATCGAACCTTGTACATTCGCAAGGACTGGCTTGACAATTTGGGCTTGGGCGTGCCTGCGAATTATGACGAATACGTAGAAGCGCTTCGCCAATTCCGCAATAATGATCCGGATCAAAACAGCAAAAAGGATACCTATGGATTTACGACTGCTGGAAACGGCGAGGCGCTTGGGCTGGAGTGGCCGGAATATTTGAACAATGGCTTGCCGTTCCCGCGCAATATTGAAAACAACGTCTTTAAGGATATGCAGGTTAATCCGGAAATTCAATTTGTAATTGATGATATTGTTCAATTAATCGAGGAGGATTTGATCGATCCGGACTGGTATTTGAACAAAGCGCCTCAGCATATCGAGAAAGCGATTCAGGGTCGGGCAGGCGTAGTCATGGGAACAACGCTTAATTTTGCTTATGACAGCAACCCGGACGGCATACAAGCGAGAACCAAGCAATTATTTCCAGATGCCGAATGGGTGCCGATGAATTTATTCCCGGATATGAATCAAGCGGTTAAACCAAATCCCGGAAATCCATTCCTGTTTTCCAAAAAAGCGGCCGACCGCCACCCGGAGCAGGTTGAACGGACGGTGGCGATTCTGGACTGGCTGGCAGGCGAAGAGGGTTATGTGCTGACGCATTACGGTCAGGAAGGCGTTCATTATAACCGTGCCGGCAATGAAATTACGCTGGATATCGACGCTTATACCAAAGGTATTATTCAAAAAGGAAACTTCCTGTCGATTTGGCAGTTTTCCACGCCGGTGGAGGCGCCTGAACAGTTTGGATTGACGGTGATTGATCCGCGCATGACGGACCGCGACCGCGAAATTAAAGATTATTTCCAGACGATCAAGCTAATTGAAAACGAAGGCGTTTCTTATATTGCTCCTGAAGGGTTTGATCTTGCAGCATTCCGCAAGCGTCAGCGCGAGCTGCAATCCAAAGCGGTGCTGGAGGACAAGTCCGGCAACAATTGGCCGGCCTACTATGAAGAGCTGTTGACGACCTACAAGGGACAGCAACTGTTCGACAAATATTCGGAAACATTAAAGGCGGTTATGCAATGAATCGCGAAGTGCCGGCCTTCTTAAGCCGACGCGGTATTACCGGAAGCAGATTGAACCGGCGGCTGTATATCAGCCGCTGGTACTATCTTATGATGGTGCCGGGCTTGCTGTATTATTTGCTGTTTCATTATTTGCCGATGGGCGGCTTGCTGATCGCTTTCCAGGATTATAATTTGATGGAAGGAATATGGGGCAGCGCTTGGGTCGGATTTAATAATTTTATTGTTTTGTTTGAATCTCCGGATTTTTGGGTGATTTTGCGCAATACGCTTGTGATCAGCCTATACCGGATTTTATTTACGATGACGCCAGATATTATATTGGCTTTATTATTAAACGAGGTGCGTATTCGCTGGTTCAAACAAATGGTTCAATCGATTACGTACGGACCTTTTTTCTTGTCCTGGGTCATTATTTATGGATTGGTGTTTGCTTTCCTCGCTCCGGAAGCGGGGTTGATCAGCTCATGGTATCGTGATATGGGCTGGGGAACGCTGAATTTGATGACGGACAAGGACTGGTTTCGTCCCATTTTGATCATAACGGATGTTTGGAAAAGCACCGGGTACGGGTCGATTATTTATTTGGCGGCAATCGCTTCGATCAACCCCGAATTGTATGAGGCGGCGGTGGCTGATGGGGCCGGGCGATGGCGCCAACTCTGGCATATTACGCTGCCGGGTATTCGAAACGTCATTATTCTTTTGCTTATTTTGCGCATTGGCCATATTATGGACGCCGGATTTGAGCAAGTGTATATCTTCCTGAACGCGCGTGTATACGAAACCGGCGACATCATTGATACATGGGTGTACAGACGCGGGATAGAACAACTTGATTTCAGCGTGGCCGCAGCCGTCGGCTTCTTTAAATCGGCGATTGGCCTTACGCTTGTGCTGGGCGCCAATTATATAGCGAAACGGACCAATGGCTCGGGTATTTGGTGATGGAGTTGGAGCAACTGTGAGAGGAGCGGGAATCTATCGATGGGGTCGACTATACGCACCCGCGCGGATAAAGCGGCAGATATTTGCATTATAATCCTATTGTCCCTTTGTGCGTTAGCGGCATTGTTTCCGCTATATTATGTGGTCATTATGTCGATGACGCCGATCACGGAAGTATTGCGCAGCGGCGGCTTTGTTTTGCTGCCCCGGGAAGTAACGTTTGTTGCTTACCGCGAGTTGTTCGCCAGCCCGCGCATCCCGAATGCGCTGCTGGTCAGCGTTACCGTGACGGTTGTCGGAACTGCGCTTAGCCTGGCGGTATCCGCCTTGCTTGCTTATCCGCTTTCGAAGGCTTTTGTGCTGGGACGCAATTTTTTTCTGATGGCGATTGTATTTACTATGTTGTTTAATGGCGGACTTATTCCTACCTATCTCGTCATCTATCATTTGCAGCTGTACAATACGCTGTGGGCGCTTATTTTGCCCGGGATGTTGTCCACCTTCAATTTATTGGTGATGAAAACCTATTTCGAAAACTTGCCCGCAGAGCTGGAGGAAGCGGCGCGTGTTGACGGCTGCGGGGAAATTCGAACGTTGCTGCAAATTGTGCTGCCGTTATCGCTGCCGATTCTGGCCACCCTTGGACTATTCTATGGCGTAGCATTCTGGAACGATTATTTCAAAGGGCTTATGTATATTTCCGATACCAGGCTTCAACCGGTGCAGTTTGTGCTGCGGAATATGATTCAGACGCCCAGCGTGAGCCAGGAGCTCGGGACGCTGGATCCGACTGCGCTGTCGCAGCTTCCTCCGGAAACGCTGAAAATGGCCGCGGTTGTGGTGACGACCCTTCCTATTTTTATGGTTTATCCGTTTTTGCAAAAATATTTTGTAAAAGGCATGTTGATTGGCGCGGTAAAAGGCTAGTCCTAAGATGAGTTTATGACTTGTTGAAGCGGAGGCGTTGTTGTGAGAAAGCAACTTGGTATGCTGCTGGCAATCTGTCTTATCGTCTGTCTGATACCTATCAAAGCCGGGGCAACGGACAGCAGTCTGGACGCGTTTCTTGTATCGGATCAATCGTACAATAATGGAAGGGGCGCAAGCGATCGCCCATTCTCGCTTGGCTGGGGACAATATCAGGTGTCCGAAGGTTATATGAACTTATATGAGGCTACCGGAAATACGGATTGGCTGGATAAAATGGTGGATCAATCGGGGCGTATTTTTGCGCTTGCCCAGGATCAGGATCATGACGGCCTGTTGGGCTGGCCCAATGCGGCATACGCCCATTCTCAAATTAAAAACAGCAATTTTAACGTTGTCGGCGGACATGCATCAGCTGAAAATATGCTGCAAAACGGTTCCTTCGAACAGGATGTCAACAGCGATCTCGTTCCGGATGGTTGGCTGCAGGAAGGCGATCCTTCCCGCAGCTATCGCTCCGTCGTTCCGGACATTGCCATTGATGGAACGGCGGTTGCAGCCGTAGAAACCGATGGCAGCTCGGACAACCGGATTGTACAGGAGCTTGGCTATACGCCGGGAACAACTTATGCCGTAGAAGCATTGGCCGGACTGACAGATGAACAATTCCAGGCTCGAATTGAGGCCTACAATGTGACCACCGGGCAAGTCATCGCCTTTGAACGCATTCATCATATCGGAATGGAGCAATATGTCTTTGAGTTCAAAGCTCCGGCAAGCGGCGTCATTCAAATCAGGCTTGGTTTTGAAAATAAGGGCGCTGCGGGCGGGAAAGCTTATTTTGACCGGGTTAGCGTCAAAGCCTCCGCTTTGCCCCGGCAACCGCTTGTAGCCAACGGCGAATTCGAGACGGTGGACAGCTATGACGCCACAATGCCGGCACACTGGAGCCGCTGGCATACATCGACAGCCGCCAATATCTACTTGACGTCTTCGCCATCGGAAGCTTATGAAGGGGAGAAAGCGCTTGTTGTGGAAACAGACGGCTCCTCCTGGGAGGTTGCCGAACAGGACATCGCTTATGAACCGGGCGAAACCTATACCGTAACCTGGAGAGGGCGTATTGCCGGAGGAACCGGAACGATATATGGCAGATTGGCCGTATACAATGCAACGCAGAACGCAATAATCGCTTCGCATGTTTTTAACGATACCGACTGGACTTATTATTCACTCACGTTTACAGCGCCTGCCGCATCGGGTGAAACCGTTCGTCTTCGGCTTTATCAGTCGGCTTATACCTTGCCCGGCTTCAAAACCTATTATGATGCCATTGAGATGGAAGCAAGCAGCGAGCAATTGGCCGGCAATGGCGATTTTGAGCGGATTCAAGCGCTGGACGCCACAATGCCTGAAGGCTGGACGCGCTGGGCGCAATCGAACTCTTCCAATGTGTATTTGGAGGATAACCCGGCCCATGTCTACAAAGGCGATTATTCTTTGGCGATTACAACCGACGGGTCTTCATGGGAAATAGCGGAGAAGTCGATCGATTACGAACCCAATGTGCAATATGAAATGTCCTTTTATGGCAAAGTATCAAGCGCCGTTGCCGGCGGCCGGGCGCGTGTCGTCAATATGACGACCAATGAGCTGCTGGGCGATATTACGTTTACAAGCACGGACTGGCTTAGCCGCAAATTTACCTTTATTGCCCCTGCGCTGCCGGGGCAGGATGTACGGATTCGTCTTTTCCAAACCAATAGCTCGTATACGGGTTTTACGTCCTGGTTTGATCATATTGCGATCCGGATTGCCGCTCCCGTCGAACAATTGCTTAAAAATCAAAATATGGAGTCGGTGGACCCGGCGGATGTGACGCTCCCGGCCAATTGGAAGCGGGGCGTTGGGACGACGGCAACGAATGCCTATTTGACAGGCGCTCCGCTGTCCATGTCAACACGCCATACCGGATCGCGTGGGGCGGCCGTGAAGGGGGATCATAGCGCCGACAAAATGCTGGTGCAAAATGTCGCTTATTTTCCGTCCACCTTGTATGAACTCAGTGTCAATAACCGGGTCGCCTCGACATTGGGAGAAGGGCGGATTTCGGTATACGACTTGACCGATCAGGTTGAACTGGCTTCCATGCCACTGCGCGATATCTCATGGACCAAACGCAATCTGTCCTTTATTTCGCCAGATGAATGGGGCCATGAGCTGCAGGTGCGCTTGATTGTAGACGATGCTCAGCCGGCTGATTTTATCGCCTATTTCGATACTTTGCTGCTCAGGCTTGTGGCGCCATCCGAAGCGGCAGGCTGGGAGCGGATAGACACGCCTGTCGAACGCGCCAATCGCATCAACGGTGCAATCGGCGGTTCTGCGCAAGCCTGGATTTATGCGCTGAGCGATGATGGGGTTTCGCGTGCAAGCGTGTCGCAAACCATCTATAACTACGCGCCGGAGGAGTCCTACGCCTTTTTGGTTACGGCCAAGGCCTCTCCGGGAGCAACCGGGGTTATTCGCGTAGTGGACGATACATCAAGCACTGTGCTTGCTGAAACGACTTTTTCGAACAGCAACGGTTACGCGATGACGCCTCTTGTATTCGAGACGCCATCCGGCGGTCATGTCATTCGGCTTGAGCTTGCCCCGGCTGCAGGCAGTTCCCTGGGCGACCAAATCTACATTAGCCAGGTGGAGGGCGGACAGCAATGGGATCAGATGGTGCAGGAAGCCAATATTGTAAATCCAATGCTTCGTTTCGCCGATATGGTGAAGCGCGACCCGTCGCTGCATGCCGATTATTTGACTTACGCTGAAGATTATATTGCCTATGTCGCCGAACAAATCGTTCACAAATGGGACCCGTACTGGCGGCAAATATCCGGTGTTGACGGGCAAAACAATGGAGTCGGCATCTATATTATTCCGAACGGGCTTAGTACCGAATGGTTCCCGGGCCGCACTTTGGCTCATAATCAATATTTGGCGTTTGCCCGCATGTTGTATTTGCTCTACGATGCAACCGAAAATATGCCGCTTTATGCAGCGGAACGCGATTTTTATTTAAGCCGCGCCAACGATATGTCCAGAGCGTTCAAGTCGATGCTGGAGCCTCATCCGTTAAATACGGAGCAGTCAACGGATGCTTACCTGTGGAGATATTGGGATAATATGGGGGCGTGGGATAACTATCATTACTACACCAACCCCGGCGAAGATATTTCCCATGCCGCATTAACCTTGAGCGGCCCGCTTCAGGCGTATTTGACCGGTCAAGTATTCAGTATGGAGGATATGAAAAAGTTTGCAAGAACGTTTACCGACATTATGTGGAACCAAAGCATGACGGATCCGATTATTTCCGGTTATAATTTCCGTTTGCCGACGGCTCCCCAGGATTATACGCTGACAACCCATTATCATTTATGGGCGAACTATGCCCAGTTTGATCCGGCCATTGCAGATATTACCCGTCAGGTGTGCGAGCAGAATACATGCTCTGTTTATTTGAACTCCATTCTTGCGCAATGGAGCCGCAACAAGCTGCTTAACACCGGTTTTGAAACGATTGACACGCAGCATTCCGACCAGGCGATGTTCTGGGAGCCATACGGCATGGTAACATCCGGAAGTGTGAAACGTGTGCAATCCGATGCAGCCAGCGGGAAATGGTCGATATCCATAACGGGAGACGGCAGCACCGCCATTGGCTTGCAACAGCAGCTTGCGGATTATGAACCCAATACTCCATACCAATTCAGCTTGAAGGCCAAAGCTTCGGCCATTGAGCCAGTTGTGGTAGAGGTGTACGATGCTACTGCCGCAGTGATGTTGGGCGCCGGCACCGTAAGCGGCGTCGATTGGACCTCTTATTCGCTGCTTGCCAACATGCCCGCCGCCGCCGGTCATGACATTCGTATTCGGGTGTATACGGTGGGCACAGCTAATGTGGACGATGTGCGCGGACTGCCGGAGCTGTATCGTTCGCAGCTGCCTAACGGCGGATTCGAAACAACGGATCTTTGGGATGATATACTTCCCAAGTATTGGAAGAGAGGCGACGACAGCAGCGCAGAAACGGTTTATTTGGAAAATACGGCGCCGGACACCGGTTTGCAATATTTGACTTTGGAAACCGCCGCAGACGGCAGTCCGCAGCAACTCAATTTTGTATGGAACGGCTATGAGCCGGGCGCATCCTACACTTTAACGGCAACAGGCAAAACTGCCGGGGCCCCGGCGGGAGGCAAAATTACAATAACCGATATGAGCAATGCGGCGGTGCTTGCGGAGCTGACCTTCACGAGTGCAAGTTGGGTCACCGATTTGGCAACCTTTACGACGCCGGCGGCATTTGATCATCGTTTGCTTGTGACTGTTACCCACGATGACCCGACCGAACCAGGCGGACGGTTTCAAGCGGATAGCTTGGGCATTTATTTGAACTGATTAAAGATGATGATTTTGCTGATCAAATGAGGTGGTGGAACAAATCTATGAAAACTTTGCGTTTAGGGATTGTCGGTTGTGGCGTGATGGGCGATGTTTATTTGAAGGCAGCGTCCTCGTTGCCATCCGCTGAGTGTATTGCGGTTGCCGATTCTGATGAAGCGCAGGCTACGACATTGGCAAGCCGTTATGGAGTCGATACCGTCTACAGCGATGCCGAACAGTTATTTGCGGATGCGCGGGTTCATGCCGTTATTTTGGCGATCCCGACACGGGTCAGAACGAATCTGGCGCTTCGTGCGTTACAGGCAGGCAAACATGTGCTGCTGGAAAAACCGGTAGCCTTGAATGCCGCAGATGTCCAGACGCTGATTCGGGCTCGCGGCTCGCTGATTGCAGCCTGCTGCTCATCGAGATTGCGGCTGCAGCGGTCAGCCCGGGCCGTTGCCGGAGTATTGGCAAGCGGAGCGATAGGCGAACTGCGGATCATTCGCAGCTGCTGGCAGTTTCCTGTACGGCCGCGGCCGGAGAAGCTTCCGCCAAAGTGGCGGCTTTCATCCGCGGAGAATGGCGGCGGCAATATGGCTAATCTGGGCTCTTATATATTGGATTATTTGCTTGGCGTGCTGGATTGGCAGTTGGAGCCGGAGCTAGTATTTGCGCGTACCTGGGGGATTCCGGATATTCTTGTCGATCATGTGCCGGAGGACAGCGATGGGGAATCGCTGACCTCCGCGATGATTACTTTCCGCAGCGGGCCGGCGCTGCTGCTCGAGCAGGGAGAAAGCTTTATCGCCAAGCAAGCCGACTCGATCTGGAAAATGATTGGCACAACCGGAACATTATCGTTTCAAATCTTGCCGTCCACGCAACGCATTGTGCTCGAGCGTTATCATGCCGATCAAGTGATCGAAGAAACCGTCTGGGAAGGCAGCGAAACGTTCCCGATGGCGCAAGAAGGTTTGATTGATGATTTTGTGCAAGCGGTCCTGACGGGTAGGCCGCCCGCCACTACGCTTGAGCAGGCGTATGTTGTTCGCGAGCTGCTCGATTGCATCTATGCTTCCACCCACCAGGGAGCGGCCGTCCCGTATACCCCGCTTCTTGCCCCGGGCTGCTAGGGAGGGAGGTGTTCGTTGTGCATTATGAAAAGCTTGAGCTGCAAGATCAACTGACGGTGCGCAAGCTGATTTCCTTTTTTTATCTGGAGATGTCGGCTCATTTCCGCAGCAACGGCGAAAAACATCATTTTTGGGAATTGGTGTTTGTCGACAAAGGCAAGCTGGAGGTGGCGATCGATGGGGAGGTTTTTCTGCTTGAGCAAGGGGAGCTTGTTTTTTATCGCCCCGATGAATATCATGTTGGCGGAGCCGCAAGGCGGACGGCCCCCAATATTATGATCTTGTCGTTTGAATGCGATTCTCCCGCGATGGAAACATTTATGGAGCAGCGAATATTTTGGCCGGATGAGAAGGAACGGGAGCTGCTTTCGCTATTGGTCAAAGAGTGCCAAGAAGCTTTCGAGCCTGTCGGAAGGACGAGGCAGGGCAGCCTGCTGCAGCGCCGGGCCAACGCTGAATTCGGTTGTGAACAGCTCATTCGCCTGTATTTGGAAAGCTTCCTGATCCATCTGATTCGCAGGCATAATAAACTCAGCCGGCTCCAGCAGGCCAAGCCGATTACCATGGTCAAGGAAAACAGGGATAGGGCGATTGTAAATGCGATTATTGCCTATTTGGGGCGCCATGTATCCGACAATCCATCCATCGATCAGCTATGCCATCGGTTTACGATTAGCAAAACGTATTTGAATACGGCGTTTCGTCGAATGACCGGCGCAAGCGTGCAGGCCTATAGCAGAAACCTGAAGATTGAGCTTGCCAAAACGATGATACGCGAGGAGTCGTATACGTATACGGAAATTTCGGAACGACTCGGCTACACCAGCATCCATTATTTCTCCCGGCGCTTCAAACGCGAGACGAATATGACGCCGACCGAATACGCCAGAACTATCCAATCCAAGGTTCGGCGGATTGAATAGCGGTTGCCGCCCGGCAGCGAGACGAGCAACAGGCGCCGCGAAGCGGAGTGGTATGACGAATCGGGCAACGTGACGAGGCGAGTAAGCATGACGAAGCGTAGCAAGCATAATGAAGCGGAGCAGCATATTGCTGCTCCGTTTCGCCATATATATGGGAATCGTTTTATTGAGTAATGGCTTCGAGGCCAAGGCCTCTTAAATCGGCAACGATATCATTGTGCTCCGCCTCATACAGCTTCCAGATGACGCGTAGCCCTTGCAGACTGGAGAGGCCGTCGGTGATCGGCTTCTGACCGGTCTCGATGCAATCCAGGAAATGCATTGTCTCAAATTGTGTGAATTTGCCGGATTCAAATTCCATTAACACTTTTGTTTGCGAATCGTTGTTCAAATCCGCTTTTTCTGGATTCAGACCGGTATGGGCATACAGCTTGCCTTCCCGCAAATTGATTTCCAGCATGCCTTCTGTGCAATGGGCGTGCAGGCTCCAGCCAAGGCGTGTGCCGCGTGCTCCCCAAGTGCCGAAGTGATAGCCCATGGCGCCGCTTTCAAAGGCGATGCTTACGCTGCTGGTTCCTTCTTTTTCCATCCAAGGAGTTCCGTAATTGGTTCCCAGATGCGTGCCTCGCACCGGATTGCCGAGAAACCATAACAGAAGATCTACATAGTGGCAGCCATGGCTGAAAAACTGCCCGCCGCCCAAGCGGTCAGCGGACAAAGCCCAGTGCCCTTCCTCATAACGTGTATATTGCTCGGTCCATACGGATAGTTGGAAACAGTCGCCGTATGCCTTCGAGTCGATCAACTCCTTCACTTTCAGCACGACGGGCCAGAATCGTACCGGATAAGCGACCATCAGTATTTTGCCAAGCTCATCAGCCGTTTGTGTAAGTTTCAGACATTCTTCCTCCGTGTTGCACATTGGCTTCTCCATCAGTACGTGCTTGTCGGCATGCAGGAAAAACATCCCAACCTCAAAGTGAAGATCATGCGGCAGCGCAATAAGAACAGCATCGACATGATCGACCAAATCCTGATAACACTTGAATACCTGAGCCGTTCCAAGCGCATCCGCCGCAGCCTGAGCGCGTTCCGTGATCAAATCGCAAGTTACCGTAATGATCAAGCGGTCGCTCAGTTCCAAATATCCTTTCGCATGGCTTCCCGCCATACCGCCGCAGCCTACAATGCCAAGTCTGATTTTCGACATATTTGCCGGTCTCCTTTTTAGTCGTTAATGGGAATGAGGGATTCATACTTGTATTGTAAAAGCAATTGCGCTTCATGACTTTACCCTGACGCTCATTTATTTTGCACTTAGGAAAGTATATAATTTCGAGTCACTTTAGAAGCATGGGAGCGAATCCTCGCGCATCTTGGAGAGATAAGCCGCATACAGCTTCTTCTGCTCAGGAACAGCTCACTTGATTGCAGCGTCTCAATCTTCTCCGGCAGTGCGCTCGCACCGCACCTGCGGTTCGCTTTATGTGGAGACCGGCGATAACAGCTATACGCTCTCCGAATTTGGCAGCGCATACGTAGCAAGGAGTCTCTATTTGGCAGGCAAAGTTGACGCATCCCGCAGCACGGCAGTTGTGATTGATCAGGTTTCCTATAACGTTTCCTTCGTTCCTTCCGTATTCAAGACGACTAACGGGATTACGGAAGCAACCATGTATCGAATCACGGACTGTTAACCGGAGACGGCGCAGGAAATTATGCGCCCGAACGATGCGATATCACGAGCAGAGTTCGCAACGCTCATCCATCGCGTATTTAATTTGCCAGAGCAGGCGGAAGACGCCACTCCGCCACTCCGCCTGCTGCGTATGAATTCACAGTACAGGCGATTATTGCCGGCGTAGCGACAGAAAATGAACGCCCGGACATCGCCATTACGGCTGATCCGCAAGCCTCCGTGTTGAAGAATACTTCCTTCGAAATCGGATACGGGGAGGATGTTCATGCCCGGCCTTGGCAATATGGGTGCGGCGGCCAACCGGCATCCTGTGTCAGTGGCTCACCATTAACGGGGAGCCACTTCTTTTTGTTGATTATAGGATTTCGATGTATTGAAGCCCGTTACATCTTGATGACAACTTCGTGCTATGATGGAGGCAAACTTTCGCCCTGCTGCAGCAGGGCATACGGGAGAACGCCGACCAATGGAGAAAACAAAGATTCTGATCATTGAAGACGAAGCGGCAATCGCGGAGCTGCTGGCATACGGATTGACGAGAGAGGGCTATGAGGCGCAGACCGCCGGGAACAGCGCCGAAGGGATGCGGGAAGTAGAGCGATTCCGCCCCGATCTGCTCATTCTCGACTGGATGCTGCCGGATGGCAGCGGGCTGGACATCTGCAAGAAGGTGACGGCGAGCCACAACATTCCGATCCTGATGGTGACAGCCAAGTCCGACATCACCGACAAAATACTCGGTCTGGAGTTCGGAGCCGACGACTACATCACGAAGCCGTTCGACCTTCGCGAGGTTATCGCGAGGATCCGCACCATTTTGCGGCGATTCGCTCAAGCGAGCCAGGCCTCGCAGGAGGAAGCCGGCGGAGAAACGCTGCGCTTTAATCATATCGAGATTATCCGCGGCGAACGATTGGTAAAGAGGCATGGCGAGACGGTGGACTTAACGCCGAAGGAGTTCGATCTGCTTCTTAAGCTGTGCGGCAACCGCGGCAGAATCTTTACGAGGGAAGAGCTGCTGGAGCTGGTCTGGGGCTACGATTACGTTGGAGAAACGAGAACCGTCGACAACCATATCCAGCGGCTGCGCAAGAAGCTTGATGTCGGCGAACTGATTACGACGGTATTCGGGATTGGCTACAAATTCGAGAAGGATGCGGATTAAGCCATGCGCGGGGGATTCCGGTCCATCAGGACCAAATTCATCGTCGGATTTTTCCTCATCTTCGCGGTGTCGTTTCTGCTCCTCAGCTGGACGGTTACGAATATCATCCAGACCAGCAATCAGAAGATTATAACCGACGATCTGATCGGGCTCAAAAAAACAAGCAACAATTATGTGCGTCAAGCGTTTATGATCAATCACTTCGGCAATGACGATATCTACTTCGGACAAATCGCGGAGGAAATGATCAGCGATCTGAGGTACGCCATGTCGAGCGAGGTCAGCGCCTACACGGTGGACGGCGAGCTCATCCATGCATCCGACGAGTCCGCGTTTTCGGGCGCGGGGGAAGACGACCTTAAGCAGGCAACGCGGGGAGCGACGGCTTATACGATTTCCTATGAGGGCGGGACGGCAGCGGTTTATTATTCCTATCCCGTCGTTATCGACGGCGTAAAAGTGGGCATTCTTCGTTATTCGAAGCCGTTCGACCTGCTCTATGAGCAATCCGACCGGATATTAAATGCCGTCTATTACATCGCGCTGGCGATCTTTGGCGCCGCGTTCCTGTTTTCGTATTTGCTGTCGCGGCATATTTCGGTGCCCCTGTCCAAGCTGGAAGGCGCCTCGACCGAAGTCATGCAGGGAAACCTGGACGTCCGGCTTGAGGTAAACAGGCGCGACGAGATTGGCCGGCTGGCGGACAACTTCAACGACATGATCGGTCAGCTCAAGAGCCAGATCGGGAAGATCGAACGGGATCGGGATCGGCTGGAGAAGCTGCATCTGCAGGGCAAACATTTCTTCGATAACGTCACCCATGAGCTCAAGACGCCGCTTACGTCCATTCTGGGCTATGCGGAGCTTATCCGGGAGAACGGGGAGAGCGATCCCGCGTTTTTCCGCAAGGGTATGGATCATATCGTGGGCGAAAGCCAGCGGCTGCACGGCATGGTCGTATCCCTGCTGGAAACGTCGAAGGAGCAGGGAGGCTGGGAGGACAGCGGGCGGATCGAAGCCGGATCGCTCCTAAGGGATGTATGCGACGCCATGTCTTTCAAGGCGCAGCGTTACAAGAAGGCCATCCGTTGCGAGACTGGTAATGAGCTGCTCGTCGAGGCTCAACCGGACAAGCTCCGCCAGCTGTTTATCAACATCCTCGACAACGCGATCAAGTATAGCGATCCCGGGGCGGAGATCTTAGCAACGGCAAGCTCGGCAGCGGCAGAAAACGTCAGAATCGTGATCGCCAATTCGGGCCAGCCGATCCCGCAGGAGAAGCTGGCAAGCTTGTTCCAGCCCTTCGGGGCCGAAGGCAGAGCAGCCAGAGAACAAGGCAGCGTCGGTCTCGGTCTAGCTATTGCCAAGTCGATTATGGACGAACTTGGCGGCACGATTACGATGATGAGCGAAGATGGAATGAACAAAGTAACCATGGAGCTGCGCGGCGCGAAAGCGGGGAGGACTGTATGAAGCGGAAACGTAATTGGAGAATAACTGGAGCGGCATGTCTCCTTGCCGTCCTGCTGCCGCTTGCGCTTTCCGCCTGCGCGGGAGCGCTTAAAACAGAAACGATCATCATACCGGATGCAACGGAAGAAACGCCTGCGGCGATAGGCGGCGACGCGTTCGAGATCGACGCTCTGTACCGGCTCCCGAACGGGGATGTCAAGTACGCCGGCTTGTTCCAATGGATCGGGAACGACGAATTGATCCGCGTGACGTGGGGCTTCAAGGGCGACATCATTGTCGACAAGTATAAAACCCCGTTCGAGAAGGCTGAGCGCGTTCGCGAATTGGACGGTTATCTCCTCGATATCGGAAACATGTCTACGGACGGGCGTTACCTCATCGGGTACTCCTACAGCGAGGACGCCGGACAGGAGTCCGCGTTGACGCTTGTATCTCTCGAAAGCGGGGAGGAGAAGGAGGTGAGCTCGCTCCGCTCCGTTCTGAGGATGGGCTCGAGAAGCATTACATGGTCTGGCGACAGCGCATACTTTTCGTTTTTTACCTTTACCGAGCAGGGGGAGCTTGGCATCGGAGCTTACCATATGGAGAGCGGATCCATGAAAACGTACAGGATGCCGGAGCCAAGCGAGATTGCGTTTTATTATTCCGTCAGGTTGTCGGAGGATGGAAAAAGCGCAATCGTTATTAAAGAAGAGAAGGGAAAGCCACAGTTCTTTGTGCTGGGCAAGCTGGAGGAAGGTGCGTTTATCCCGCAATATGAGCATACGATGCACCAGAACGGCTCGGTAGATTGGATCGATCGGGACCGGATCGCGTTTACCGGCTCGGACGGCACCTTGTTCGCCCATGATCTCCGCAATGACGGTTATGCCGTGCTGCTGGACCAGGTCGGGAATTTTGCCTTGTCGCAGGATCGATCCTTCATTGCCTACTCAACCCCTGATGCAACCGTCGAGGTAGCGAAGCTGCAAGGGAACAATCTGTTGCACAAAACAACGGTTTACCGAGGCATTGTCGCGGATGGGCTGACATGGAGTCCGGATGGGGGCTCCCTGCTCATCCAAGGCCGGAAACCCTACGACGATGCGGCTGCCTTGCAGCCGGCGGCGAAAGAAACCGAGGCTGTGGATGACAACAGCTTCCAGCAGATCGTGATCGACTTTCGTTCATGACAATCAAACATTGGTGCAATCGTGATCGACTTCAGCCATAGGAAACATACAACCACATCTTATCGAACCTAAGAGATAAGAGCGAGAGCGAGAGCGCCGCTCTGAAAGTCGGGATGATGTGGTTCTTTTTGCTGCCCGCCGAGTGCGACATGACAACTTGTAGACATCTCGGGCAAGCTTTGGTGACAAGATTGTCCTACAGTTAAGAGGTGCAAGCGTAAGCCGGACGACATCAGAATGAGAGGGTGTGTTCGACAATGATAACCTTAAGAGGGACAATCGGAATCATGGCCGTGGCGCTGATCTGGTTGCTCGTGATCCTATTGGCTGCTTGCAGTGGAAGGGGAGCGGGCGGCGGCAGCTCGCCGGGCCATTCCATGGGAGGCGCAAGCGGTTCGTCGAAAGGCGGAATTTACGCCGGCGGCGAAGGCGCCGCATGGAACGGAGGCCCGTTTCATGGTAGCGGCCAAGGCAAGGCATCGGGCGGCAAAGGAAAGAGGAAGGTTGTGTTCGCGTCCTTCTGGCCGGATGTCCGCTTCGCGGAAGCGAAAACCAGGTTCGAAGCGCTGCATCCCGATATCGAGATCGAGCTGCACTATATCCAAACAAACGACTCCAGATTCGAGAAGGATCTGGAGAGATTCGTAAAAACCACGAATGCGGCGATGCTGGCGGGCAAAGGGCCGGATATTTTGGAAATGGATCTATTGCCGATCGAGCATTACGTGCAGCAGGGTTTGCTTGTCAACCTGGAGACACTGATCGAGCGGGATGCGACTTTTAATCGTGAGCAATATTTCACCAACATGCTGGATAATGCCAAGGTCGGAGGCGGTTTATACGGTATGCCGTTGTTCTTCTTCCAGCGGGGCTTCGCCGAAGATGTCGATTCGACGGTCGGGATGAACGCCGCATCCGCGGTCAAACAAGAAGCTTGGGCATTTATCAAGTTTATGATGTCGGATCGGTGGATGCGTTCTGACGGAATCCCCGTCAACAAGCTTCAGCAGTAAGCGCTTTAAAATTTAATCTGGCGAATTGATCTGCTCTATCTTTTTTCGTGTTAGAATTTATTTTAGAGACAATTTTGTTGCAAGTTGTAGACGATCCCATGATTTCTGGATGATATAACGTAGTAGAGGCATCATCTATTACATTCGGGAGGGCGTCATCTTAATGGAAAGAACGACTAGACATTCAAGAACGGCCAGATTCAAGACGCTTTCGCTAATGCTGCTCGTTGCTATTGCAGGTATCTTTCTCTATATGACCCAATTTGCGAAAGATGGCGGAGAGATGCCGAGAACGCTCGGAGGAAAAGAAAATAAGACCGAGCAAATCAGCTCGGGAGGCATTGATTCCGATTCCGAATCGGCGAAGGATACGTTTAAAATAGTGATTGACGCTGGACACGGAGGCAAGGATCCGGGTTCCACGGGAGCCAGCGGAATATTTGAAAAGGTCAGCAATCTGGCAATCGCGAAGCGTGTGTATGATCTGCTGTTGGAGGATTCGCGCTTCGAAGTCCGGATGACCCGTACGGACGATACGTTCGTGGAGCTTGAGGACCGTGCCGGTATGGCCAATGACTGGCCGGCTGACGCTTTCGTCTCTATTCATGGCAATGCCTACGAAGACAGCAGCGTCTCTGGTTCGGAGACATTTTATCGTTACGATAATGGTCTGCTTCTGGCGGAGGCGATTCATGAAGAACTCGTAGACGCAATGGGATTCAGGGATCGGGGGATTCGGCTGAACGAGCTGAAGGTACTCACGCTGAGCAAGGTTCCCTCGCTGCTCATCGAGACCGGCTACCTGTCCAATGTGGCGGAGGAAACCGCTATCCTGAGCGAAGAAGGGCAGAATCGGATGGCCCGGGCCATCGTTGACGGACTGAAGGCGTATGCGGAGCAAACATGAGGAGGCAGTATGTAGCCGAGATGTGTAGATAAGATGAGATAATATGAACCACGACGCCATCCCGGGCCGTGGTTCTTTTTGTGTTATGGATGGTTATGAACCGAACCATTTAACTCGGATAATAACTTACGATGCTAACAGACATCAGCGACACTATTTGCACGTTTTGTGAGCTCTTCTCATTGTAACGGACAGAGGAGACTTTATTAGGTTGGGTTATAGCAAAATACTGAACAGATGGGGCAAATAAGGTCATGGATGTCCGTTAGATTTTAAAAACGTAAAAAAATCGAACAATAACGTCTTTCCTGTCCGTTACGCGGCGAACTCGCACATTTGCCCCTGCCTCCACGCGACGAAACTCGCGTATTGAAGCTTCCTCCGCGACGAACTCGCACATTAGCGCCTGCCTACCCGCGCACACCTATTGACGCAGACGATACTGCTCCGGGGTCGCCCCCGTAGACTTCTCGAAAACCCGGTAAAACTGGCTTGGCGTCGAGAAGCCCAGCATAAAGCTGATTTCCATCACGGAATGAGCTGTCCCCTTCAATAGTCGCCGCGCTTCCTCCATGCGAAGATGGAGAACAAATTGATAAGGCGCATAGCCGGTGGCGGCTTTGAAGGAACGGATGAAGTGGAACCGGCTCTGGAGCGCAATGGCCGCCGCATCGTCGATTCTGATCGCCTCCGTGTAATGAGCCCGCATATATTCCACAGCCTGCATCATATGTTTGTCCGACGAATGAAGGGACTGCTCCTTATCGGGCAGGAGCCCCTTCTCCGCGCCTCCCTGCATGAGCTCGCGCAACTCGTTCAGGATCAGCGTCTCCGACTGCTGTTCGGCCAGCAGCTCCCCGGAGGGCATGGACAGATCCAGCCACCTGCGGAAGCGGGCTTTAACGAGGCCGGGCTCTACCTTTAGGCGCAATGCAGCCTCTTCGCGTCCTCGTACCTCTGTAAGAGAGGCGTCGAATCGTCCGCCTTCCGTAATGGCAACAATGACTCCGGCGTCGTCGCCGATATGGAAGCAATGTCTGTCATCGGCATGGAGAAGAAGCGCTTCTCCCGGCACGAGCGTCATTTGCTTATTCTCATGCGTGAAGTAACAGGTGCCGTGCGTGGGAATCGTCAGTTGATAATGTCCGTCATGCGTATGCGGAACGTTCTCGAACGCATTCGCGATTTGAACAACTTCTATATCCGGCAGCGATAATTGAATTTGCATGTTTTCTCCAGTCTCCCCGTTAGAGGTTGTTCAAAAAGTCCGCTTTTGATCACGAAGTATGCCATGAAGCCTACTCGACATCGAATCTTGAATTCAAGCGAAACTTCCGGTGCTCACGTAGCTTCCACTACGCTCCGCTCCTCAGTTTCTACTTTCATTCAATCTTCTCGGTGCTGAAAACCGTACTTTTTGAACACGCATTGTCAGGCTATAGCAATTCGTGCTCGAAGGGAGCAATAATCGCGAGCGACGCCATGACATGCTTGGTTGTAGCATTAGAACATCATTGGCAGAAAGGATGTCTATATACGATGACACCAAGAGGGGCAGCCGCCCAAGCCGGTACGAACACGGCTTTCACCATTCTTCTTAGCGTAAGCGCCGCGCATCTGTTAAACGATGTCATGCAGTCCGTCGTTCCCGCCGTTTTCCCCCTATTCCAGCAAAAGCTTCAACTCAGCTTTGCGGAAATAGGATGGGTCGCTTTTGCGCTTAATATCTCGGCGTCGATTTTGCAACCGTTAATCGGATCTTACACCGATCGGAGGCCGATGCCAAGTCTTTTGCCGCTGGGAATGTTATTCACGTTGCTGGGCATGATCGGATTCGCCGTCGCTCCATCGCTGCTCTATCTGTTGCTTGCGTCCGTCCTTATCGGAGTGGGCTCCTCCATTTTGCATCCGGAATCTTCTCGAGTCGCGCATTTGGCCGCCGGCAGGAGCAAAGGCTTCGCGCAGTCGATCTTCCAGGTGGGAGGCAATACCGGTCAGGCGCTCGCGCCGCTTATGGTCGCCTATGTGATCAGCCCGCAAGGGCAATACGGTTTCCTCTGGTTCGTCTTGCTTGCTCTTGTCGGGATTGTCATACAAACGCGCGTAAGCAAGTGGTATCGGGAGCATGTGCAAGAACGTCCAGTCGCGAAGAAAAAAACAGATACGGCAGGCAAAGCAACGTTCAGCAAACCGTTTATCATCTACGTCATGTCTGTGCTCGTCCTGATGCTGTTCGCGAAATTCGTCTATCTCGCCGGCATGACCGGGTACTATTCCTTCTACTATATGGACAAATATGGACTCTCCCTGAAAAACGCGCAAATCTGCCTGTTCGCTCTTCAATTCGCAGGGATGGCGGGCACGTTCTTCGGCGGACCTCTGGCCGACCGGTTCGGCCGGCAGAAAGTGATTTGGTTCTCCATTTTGGGAACCGCGCCGTTTTCGCTCTTGCTGCCTTACGCGGGGCCAACGGCCGCCGTGCTGCTATGCATTGCAATCGGGCTTATTCTGATGTCGGGTTTCTCCGTCATTATCGTATACGCGCAGGAAATGCTGCCCGGCCATGTAGGAACGATTGCCGGTCTATTTTTCGGCGTATCCTTCGGACTGGCGGGACTCGGCTCAGTCGTCATGGGCTCCATGATCGATTCTCATGGCGTCGAGCAGGTTATCAAGGCTTGCTCCTATTTGCCGCTCCTTGGTTTGCTGGCCTTGCTGCTGCCGAGAGATTCCAAGATCATGCGGGGAGCCTGAGAGGCTTCGGCGTAAAATCCGGCACGCTCGGGCTGAAGTGGCAAGCTCGGGCGCGCTGGAATGATTTTAATGCGATGCTCATATCGGAGGAGAGGACCGCCATATAATGTAGAGTATAGCTCTACACCCTTCTGAGGGAGGCGAAGGCATGGCAGGGATTTTTCTCGTCTGTCTCCTTGCCGCGTCCTGCGCGGCGGGGTTTCTGCTGTTCCGCAGGAATACGGTTCCCCGGGAGAACGGGGGCGTGTTCCGCATGAATGGACAGCCGTCCGTTATTATTCCGGCCAGGAACGAGGAGAGCAATCTGCCGTACCTGCTCGGTTCGCTTCAGGTCCAGTCCATGGAGGGGCTGGACCTTATTGTCGTCGACGACCATTCCGAGGACCGTACGCGGGCCATCGCGGAGAGCTTCGGCGTCAACGTCATTGCAAGCCCGCCGCTTCCCTCTGGCTGGACGGGCAAGAATTGGGCGGTGACGACCGGCTTCAAAGCTGCAAAAGGCGACATCCTCATCTTCCTGGATGCCGATGTCCGCCTTGCTACGAATTCGCTATTCTCCTTGCTGGCTGCAAGAGAGAGGAGGGGCGGCGTATTATCCGTCGTGCCATATCATCAGACAGAACGTTTCTACGAGCGGCTCTCGCTCATTCCCAATCTGCTGGGGCTGTTCGCTTTCACCTCGCCCATGGAACGGCGCAATCCCGCCCAAGGTTTATACGGGGCTTGCATCGTGGCGACGAGGGAGGACTACGAGAGGGCGGGCGGTCATGAAGGCGTGAAAGGGGAGCTGCTCGACGATCTGGGACTAGGCGCACGATTCAGGGAAGCTGGCATTGCCATTCACAACTATATCGGTCACGGTCTGGTCTCCTTCCGCATGTATCCCGGCGGCATACGCAGCGAGGTGGAAGGCTTTAGCAAGGGCGCCGTGCTCAGCACAAGCAAGCTGAGCCCTTGGACGACGCTGCTCGTCGCCATATGGCTGATCGGTTTGGCGGCGTCGGAGTCCGCGCCATTTTTCTTAGGGACGCAATGGGGGATTCCGCTGGGCATCGCGTACGTGCTGTATACGGCGCAGATCTATTATTTTGTTCGTTATACGGGCATGTTCGGGCGATGGCTTCCGGCGATTCACGGCATCAGCACGCTGTTCTTCCTGTTCGTTATGCTCTATTCCGTCATTCAAGTCGCCTTTTTTGGCCGAGTCGCCTGGAAAGGCAGGGAGGTGCAAGTAGGCGGGAAGCGGGGGGATGGGGCAGGTGGCAAGAGTAGAGGAGATGGCGGGGACATCGAGACTAAGGGTACTGGGGAGACCGAGGCGGCCAGAGATAGGACGGGGGGGAGGCCGTCATGATGGTGCTTCCATACGTTTGCTGGACGATACTCTGCTTTTTATGCGGGTCCTTTATGTTCTCCTATTGGCTTGGCTTGCTGGCGGGTCATAACGTAAAGAGAGTCGGGGACGGCAATCCCGGGGCCGCTAACCTGTGGAAATCAGCGGGCGCCGTCTTTGGTATCTGGGGCATTGCGCTCGACTTTCTCAAAGGTTTTTTTCCGATATGGCTGCTCATTCACGCAGGAGGAGTGAACGGCTACTCTTTAGTGCTTCCCTCCGCGGCTGCCGTACTGGGCCATATGTTCTCGCCGTTTCTGCGGGGGAGGGGCGGCAAGGCCGTTGCCGTCACGTTTGGGGTGTGGAGCGCTCTTACGGGGGGTGCGGCCGCACTTGCATATGCGGTCCTATTGGCTGTTCTTTTGCTCGGCGGCAAGCTGCTCCGTAGGGGGAAGCCGTCTTCCAGCGTGTCGGACGGAACCCAGATCGTGTTTGGGATGCTGCTGCTGACGGCCTGGATGCTCCTTCGGAGCGGATTCGCCGAGCTTCATCTCGCCGTGTTCGGAATGGTCAACACGCTGCTGCTGGCTTATGCGCACCGCCTTGAGCTCAAGACGTTGCTGACGATGCGCACGGGAACAAAGAACGGGGGCTGAGCGTCTTACGCTCTGACTCTGCGATCGTTTAGCATATACCATCCGAAAACGATGTAGCAGAGTCCCCATGCGACCGATCCCATATTGGAGACGGCGGGGATGAAGTAGATAAAAGGGTAGATCATAAACAAAACCATTACCCATAACGGATAAATTCGCGCACGAATCATGATGATGCCAAGGACGATCTGTCCCAGAAGAGTCATGATGGAATTTGCGCTCAGCACCGGCGCGATGATGGGGTCATCCTCCGTCTGAATGCCCAGCATGTTCGACCAGACAAGGGCAACGGTCAGCATGCTGCCGATCGCGATCATCAGAACGGAGAGGAGTGCTATTATTCCTGTCCGCGGCAAGGAGTGAAGGTACACGCCGATGATGCCGATCCCCATAAATATACATGCGATAAAACCAAACACCAGCTCCGGCATGCTGTCGAGCCCCCATATATAGGAGCTCGGCGCCATGCCGATCCGCGCAATGCCCCCCAGTATGGCCACAATAGCAAGCACCTTGATGACTTGTTTTAACTCCATGATTAAATTCCTCCCGATCGAAAGAATAATGCGTCACAATGCCGTGACTCCCCTATCGTAGATCAATTTCCCGGAAGCAGATAGTTACGCCCTGTCATGAAGTTTGTCATCGTTGTCATGCTGGCGTAAACGATCAAAGAGATCATCGTGGAAAGAGGTATGGAATAGCATTGCAGTGTCCTCGCTCAGATCGTTAAATGAGAGGAACTTAAAGAGGGGATCCGTGAAGCGGGTTCTCTTTATTAACCCGGCCGGTGCTTTCTTCGCTTCAATTATCGTGTGCTTAGACGCGTGATGCTAGACGGACTCGGAGGCTTTATTTCGCCGTTGCGCCTCCGCAGGTGTATACTAGGGTCAGATTGGTATCACCGGAGGAGGTTTTCCTATGTCGGAAACAATCGGACTCGTGCTGGAGGGTGGCGGTATGCGGGCGGTGTATACGGCTGGCGTGCTGGAATGTTTGATGGAGCATGATGTGTACTTTCCTTATAATATCGGAGTGTCGGCTGACGCCTGCATGGGCGCGAGCTACTTGTCCAGGCAGGCCGGGCGCAACCGTGTGGTCAACGTAGATTACGTCAGCGATCCGCGCTATATCTCTTGGGGCAATCTGCTGAAGAAGCGAGAGATGTTTGGAATGGACTTTATTTTCGACGAGATTCCGAACCGGCTGGTGCCCTTTGATTATGAGGCCTTCCGGAACAGCGCCGAGCGATACGTCATTGGAACGACGGACTGCGAGACTGGGGAGAGCGTCTATTATGAAAAGGGCGAGCCCGGCTTCGATATGCTGCCGTTGCTGCGAGCGTCAAGCTCGCTTCCTTTTATCGCCAGAATCGTGGAGTTCGGCGGCAAGAAGCTGCTGGATGGAGGATTATCGGATCCCATTCCGCTTCGGAAGTCCGAGGGGGACGGCAATAGCCGCAACGTGCTTATATTGACTCGCAACGAGTCATATCGCAAATCGCCGAACCGTATGGGCTGGCTGGCGCGCCGCGCGTACGGCAAGTATCCCGAGCTGGTGGAAACGATGCTGCGCAGGCATGATGTCTATAATGAGACACTGGCCTACATCGCTGAGCAAGAGCGTTCCGGCGTCGCATTCGTCATTCGTCCATCCGAGACGTTGACGGTCGGCCGCATGGAGCGGGATCCGGCCAAGCTTGGGGCGTTGTACGAGCAAGGCTACGAGGATGCCAAGCGGCTGTTGCCGGAGCTGAGGAGTTGGATGGGATATGTGTGAAAATCGTTTATGGATCAAGCGAGGTGGGAGGTATGGAGAATAACTTGCCGGACAACAAGCCGTTGACGTTGCCTGTGCAGAGTCATGGAGATGGCGGGAGGCTGCGTACCGCTACCTTCGGCATGGGCTGCTTTTGGAGTCCGGAAGCTTTGTTCGGCGCGTTGCCGGGCGTCGTTCGCACCCGCGTCGGTTATGCGGGAGGAAGCCGTCTCGACCCGACCTACAGAGCGCTTGGCGATCATACGGAGACCGTGGAGCTTCTATTTGACGAGGCGATGATAACTTTCGAAGATAT
Source organism: Paenibacillus sp. PAMC21692 (assembly GCF_014303795.1). Classification (NCBI taxonomy): domain Bacteria; kingdom Bacillati; phylum Bacillota; class Bacilli; order Caryophanales; family Paenibacillaceae; genus Paenibacillus; species Paenibacillus sp. PAMC21692. Next base: position 8,263,729 of record NZ_CP060293.1, on the reverse strand, counting down.
TATCCGGACGTTTTGGAGTAACCATACGCCGTTAAATATTAACGGCTATAAGGGGAGGCAATATCAGTCGCTGCTCTTCTATCACGACGTTGGCCAAAAAGCGTCGATCGACGCGGAGCTGGAACAGAGGGAGAAGGCCGGGCTTGGCAGACCTGATACTGAGGTTGCGCCGTACGCGGGATTCCACCTTGCGGAAGACAGGCATCAGAAGTATTACGTGAAGCGGTTCCCGAGCGCGGTAAGCGAGCTGGAGTCTTTATATCCGTCGGAGAACACGGAAGCCTGGACGGGCACGACGATCGCGGCCAGGCTGAACGGCATTGCCAAAGGTTATCTGAATATGGGACAACTGAGGTCGGAGCTCGAATCGTGGGAGCTGGAGGACGAGGAGCGAGTTCGGTTGGCGACGAAGTTGTTTCAAATTCGGTGGTAATAAATTCCCGTTAGAGCTCGACAAAATAAAATGGGGATTCCAGCCGCCGGCAGTTTTTTGTGATCTTGTTGATCCAACCCAATATGACGTGGGGATATATCAATCAAGTGAGGAATGTGGCTATTATATACAGGCCAAACATCTTGAACATCGAATGTAAGGCTCATTAAATACCTTGTAACAAACAAAGGCAGCCCGGAGCGCAATAAGCTCCGGGCTGTTTTTGTTACATTTGCGACGGATGGATGTTGGTGTGTGGAGAACAATAAAAGGAAATCTGCCCTCTAATTCACAAAAGTAACCACTGATTTTGTAATTACAGGGAAATGTGCCATCTAATTTGATGTATTTGCCTCATTATAGGCGATGTGTTGAAAATTAGCGGGAGTTTTTCCCTTTATAGTCCTGTTGAAGTGACATTCGATAAATTTAGTGGGACGTTTTCCCGCTAAATTAGTGAACGAGGGGCGATGAATCGATAAGGAGCTGGGTACCGCCGGTATGCGAGCTCCGAACTCCAAGCTCCATGCTCCAAGCTTCAAGCTTCAAGCTTCAAGCTTTCGAACATGGTAGTTGACAAAGAAGGCTTCAAAAACAGCGGATATACTCCGAAAGTTGCGTTATTCGGTGCCCACCGTAGGCATTGAAACCGCAGACTTGTTCCAAAGAGCCGGTCCATCCCGTGCCTCCTCATCACGCGCTACCCCACATCGTAACTGGTAACGTCGTCGCCATATGTTCCCCCACCTTAAAAAAACAAACATGAACTCCTAATTAACTTTATTGTTAGACCCGTCAGCCTGGCGCATAATTACGTCATAACCATTAAGGGGGAAACACAAATGGCTAACAAAACAACCAAAACATTAAGCGTATTAATGGCTGGCGCCCTGGCGGTCGGTCTTACCGCTTGCGGAGGCAATAACGGAGGCAATACGGGAACAAACGAAGGCGCCTCTGGCGGCAACGGCGGGGATAAAGGCGGAGAAAAAGCGACGATCACGTTCCAGAACATCTACCCTGACTCATCCGATCCGAAATACCAGATGATCCGTACGATCGTAGCCAATTACGAGAAGGATCACCCTAACGTGAAGATCGAGCTGGATTCCTTGAATACGGACCAACAGAAGCTGAAGCTCAAAACGCAAGCGGCTTCCAAAGAAGTGCCGGACATTACGATCGTGAACCCGGCCGCCCAGATGCAGCCGTTCGTGGAAGCGGACCTGTTCGCTCCGCTCAACGAAATGGTGGAGAAAAACGGCCTCAAGGATACGTTCCAGGAAGGCATTCTGGACTACTACACTTTCGATGGCAACCTGTACGCGCTGCCTGACGGCAACAACATCGGCCTTGTTTATTACAACAAAGCGTTGTTCAAGCAAGCCGGCGTCGAAGTGCCGACGACTTTTGAGGGAATGGTAGAAGCGGCAAAAACGTTAAAAGCAGCCGGTATTACTCCGATTGCAATTGGGGAAAAGGATTCCTGGACGGGTTCGTTCCTATTTATGAACGTCCTGCTCCGCACGAACGGCCCTGGCTTCCTGCAGGACGTAGCCGACGGCAATAAAACGTTCAATGACCCGGCTTTCGCCGAAGCCGTAGACGCGTTCCAATCGCTGGTTCAAGTCGGTGCCTTCCAGGAAGGCGCAACTTCCTTCGACTATAATGCGGGCGAGAACCTGTTCAAAACGGGCAAAGCGGCCATGTACTATATGGGCAGCTGGGCTACGGGCGGCATCGAGACATCCGAAGTGAACAAGGACGACAACATCGGCGTCTTCAAGTTCCCTACGGTTAACGGCAAAGGCAACCCTGACGAATTCATGCTGGCTCCGGGCTCCGCATTCGCGGTATCCAAGAACAGCAAACATCTGGACGTGACGTTGGACTTCCTGAACTACTTCATGCAGAATTACCCGATCGAAGCGTTTAAGGTCAAAGGCGCGGTAGGCGTCGCCCAGACGATCGAAGAGGACTTCGCGGCTGCAGGTTATTCCAACATGGCGATTCAAGTACTTGATTTGTTTAAGGATGTTAAAGGCGGAGACATCTCCTTTGACAACACGATGAACCCTGGCACGTCCCAAGTTCACTTGACAAGCATCCAGAACCTGTTCGTATCCAAGAAAGACGCGGCGGATGTCGCCAAAGAACATCAAAAAGCTTTCGAAGAAAACAACAAGTAATCGCTTTATGTAATCATAGCCGTTGATGTGGGAATGGAGGGGCAGCTTGATAGCCGCTCCCTCCGCCCGTGTCGGCTAGCGAAGGTTTTGTGAGAAGGAGATGGATGCCTTGAACGTATTGAAAGTGTCCAAGTGGACCATCGCGGCGTTCGTGCTGCCTTGCGTTTTGTTATATGTCGGTTTGGTTTTTGTACCGATCCTCGTGTCCGTATACAGCGCCATGCTGGATTGGAATGGAATCGGAGCCTCGACGTTCGTCGGGCTGGATAATTTCAAGTACATGCTGACGAGCGACACGGTGTTCTGGCCGGCGGTCGGACGCACCTTCCTGCTTGCGGGATTTTCGATGCTTATTCAATTGCCGCTTGCCCTGTTTGTGTCGATCTTAATTAGCCGTTACGTGCGCAAACCGAATTTTTTGGTTTCCAGTTATTTTCTGCCTGTTATTCTGTCCGTGGTCGTTATTGGCCAACTATGGAAAACGATCTATAACCCCGGCTCCATGGGGGGGATGATCAACCAAATTCTCGAAACAATCGGGCTGGAGAGCTGGACCCACTCCTGGCTGACCGAGCCGAAGATCGCGATCTTTGCGATTATCGTCGTAGGCCTGTGGCAGTACCTGGGCTACCATATTCTCATCCAGTTCACTGGCGTACAGAACATTCCGGCCGATATCTACGAAGCTGCCAAGATCGACGGCGCAGATGGCTTCAAGGCCGATCGTTATATAACGTTACCCATGATCATCCCGATCTTTAAAATTTCCTTCGTGCTGTCCTTCATCGGTTCCCTGCAGTCCTTCGACCTGATTATGGTTATGACGGGCGGCGGGCCGGGCAACGCAACCGACGTAATTGCCAGCCATATGTACAAGATGTCGATCCTGTCGCAGAAGTTCGGATACGGAAGCGCCATCGCGACCTTTCTCGTCGCCGTCTGTCTGATCGCGACCGTCATCATCAACTTCCTGTTCAATCGATTGGACAAAAAGTATACGTAAGAAGGAGGCGCTTGTCATGAGCCGAACCGCGACCACGGCGACCACGCCGGACGCGACTGTCCGCACGGGAGGCAGCCGCATCTCCGTCGCCAAGCCGCTGATCTACATCGTGCTGGGCATCCTGCTCGTCACGCAGCTCTACCCGCTGCTCTGGCTGTTCCTGTATTCGTTCAAAACGAACGACGAGATTCTGTCCGGCAGCTTCTTCTCCTTGCCGTCCGTCTGGCAGATCGAGAACTACAGCGCCGCCATCGAGAGCGGCAATTACTGGAGATACCTCGGCAACAGCCTGTTCGTCACGTCGATTACGATGGCCAGCGTCATCGTGCTGGCTGCTTTGGCCGCTTTCGCCATTACGCGATTCCGCTGGAAGTATGGCCAGCTGGTACTGCTGCTGTTCCTGCTCGGCATGATGATTCCGCTGCAAAGCACGCTGCTGCCGCTTATGATTATTTTCAAAAATATGGACATTCTAAATACGCACCTGTCTCTGATCTTGCCGTACATCGCGTTCCAGACGCCGATCTCGGTCTTCATCCTGAGCGGCTTCATGAAGGCGATCCCGCACGAGATCGAGGAGTCGGCGATTATCGACGGCGCGGGCGTATTCCGGATCTTCCGCAGCATCATTTTGCCGATCTCCGTACCGCCTATTGTGACCGTGTGCATTCTGACCTTCATCAACATTTGGAACGAATACATTCTGGCCGCGACATTCATCTCGTCGGAGAAGCTCAAGACGCTTCCGTTCGGCGTAAACAGCTTCGTCAGCCAGTATTCCGTCAACTATGGCGCCATCGGCGCATTCCTGGTGCTTGGCGCGCTGCCGGTCATCGTCGTCTATTTTCTGCTCTCCGAGCGAATTACAAAAGGGATGGTAGCAGGCGCCGTAAAGGGGTAAGATGGAGAGATGAACAAATTCCAATCCATTCACGGCCGCCTGTTTCCCATGTTCCTTCTTAGCATGCTGGGTCTTCTGCTCGTCGTCACGGTGGTTTATTACCAGCGGGCGACGGAGCAGATCAGGGATCGGGTAGGCTCCATCGCCGAAAAAAATATATCGCAAACCGTCAATCTGTTCGACCTGCTGCTAAGAGGGTATGACAGCGTCACCAAATCGCTGAACAGCAACTATGAGCTCATCCGTCTGCTCAAGCAATACGCCGGATCGGAATCCGTCGAGGCCGTGCAGCTGGAGAAGCGGATTACCGACATTATCGGCGCCATCTTTTATTCGCGCAGCGATACGGTAGGCATCCATATCGTAACCAACTACGACAAGGTGTTCAGCTTCGACCGGACCAACGGAGCCAGCGTAAGGCAATATTCGGAGACGTCCTGGTTTACCGAGCTCAAGGGATCGACGGGGGAGATGAAATGGCTGGGCGTGTTTCCGGAATCGCTAATGAGCGCGGGAATTCAGCGGCCTGTTTTTGCATTCGGGAGACAGTTGTACGAATTTGATACGCTGAAGTCGATCGGCATCGTGCTGATCGAGACGGACGCCGACGCTATCGAGACGGCGCTTACGAACGCAAGCCTTGGGCCGGGGAGCCAGGTTATTATTCGAGGCGCGGGAGGCGAAGAAATCATTCGCACCGGTGCTTCCGAAGGCGTCGAACCGGCCGTTGTGCCAGCGGATTGGCCGGGAACGCTGCGACAGGGCGAGGTCGTCGTGCGCGACTCGGATGACGTCACATCGACGGCAGCGCGAATCGGCATGGCGGATTGGACGATGATCGGCGTCACGCCGAACAATGAGCTGCGGCTGGAGCTCAAGGAAACGCAGCAGTTCCTCATTACGCTTGCGCTCATTCTCATCGTCGCGGCAACAGTGCTGGCCACTTTCGTCTCGCGTTCGTTTTCCTCGCCGTTCAAGCGGCTCATCCAGCAGATGAAGATGGTCGAACTAGGCAATTTCAAGGGCGAAGTGCAAGTGCGTTCGTATTACGAGATTAACGTGCTCGTCGGCTCCTTCAACCGGATGGTTCAGCAGATGGACGAACTGATCGAGAGGATCAAGCTGGCCTCCATCAGCGAGAAGAACGCGCAGTTGCAAGCTTTGCAATCGCAGGTGAACCCGCACTTCCTGTTCAACACGCTCGATATGATCTACTGGATGCTGGACGAGCGGGAAAACGACCGGTTAGGCCGCGTCATTTTGGCGCTGTCCCGCATCTTCCGCTACAGCAGCGATTGGGAGGAAGCGTCGAAGGCGAAGCTTCGGCTGGAGCTGGAGCAATTCAGGCATTATTTTACGATTATCGAGACTCGCTTGGGGGATAGAGTGACGACCTCCATCGAGGTCGAGGAGAAGTGGCTGGATATCGAAGTCCCGAAAATGATTCTTCAGCCCATCGTGGAGAACGCGGTCAAATACGGGCTGGAGCCGCTGAACCGTCCGGGTCTGCTGCGCGTTTACTCCAGGGAGGCTGACGGTGGCAGGCTGGAGATCGTTGTGGAGGACGACGGCGTCGGCATGGATGAAGAAACGCTCGAGAGGCTGAGCGACATGCTGGAGGAGCATTCCGTTATGCCGGGGCAGTCAGGCGGGGGATCATCCCATAAGTCGACTCTGCCTAATCGAGCTTTGGACGTTTCGAAAGCAATCGGAATAGAGGACAACAGGTCGATCGGCGATGCCGGGAATATGCCAGCTTTGGCCGGCGGCGGGCAGTCGCAAGAGCGCAGGGGCATCGGGCTGCTCAACGTCCACCGCCGTATCCGGCTCATGTTCGGAGAAACGTACGGACTTCGTATCGAAAGCGTCAAGGGGCAAGGGACGGCTGTGATCGCGTCGTTCCCGGCTCAGGAGAGAGAGGAGGCAAAGGGATGAACATTTTGGTCGTCGACGACGAAGAAGTGATAAGGAGCGGTGTTGAGCGGACGATACGCAAAGCGTTCCCGCAGCATCGCGTGGTCATGGCGGACAGTCCCGAAGCGGCCGTGGAGCTGCTCAAAAGCCTGCCTATCGATCTTGTGCTGACCGATGTGCTTATGCCGGGCATGACGGGGCTGGAGCTTATCGAAATATCGCGGGGTCGCCACTCCCATATCAAGTGGATCGTCATCTCGGCTTACTCCGAATTCGCTTACGCGAAGGAGGCCGTGCGTCTCGGTGCGAAGGATTATTTGCTGAAGCCGATCGGCAAGGATACGCTGATCGACAAGATCAAGGAGCTTGAATTGGAGATCGAGAAAGAGAACGAACGGAACAAGGAAGCCCAGCTGCTGTCTCGCAATCTCCGTTTCCTTCGCGAAGCGATCTTTGCCAGATGGGCTTCCGATCTGGACCTGGGCGGCATCGATCTGGCGCCATTCGTAGGCAATCATCCGTACTTTCATCTCATCATGCTGCGTCTCGACAGCGAAACCGATCTCAGGCTGGAGCACTTTATCGTGGAAAACGTCATGTCCGAGCTGATCGACTCCGCCGGCGACGGGTTCGTCGCCAGCGTCGACTCCAAGAGTCTGCTTGGACTCGTCACGCTGCGGGAGGAGCAGGGGCTGGGTCCGCTGATCGAGCAGATGCGTTCGCATCTCAAGCGTTATCTCAAGATTCCGTTTCAGGTCGTCCACTCCGACCGGATTACCGACCTGGACACCGTGCCGGAGCAAGTCAAGCGAATGCACAAGTCGTCGGAATCGCAGGTCTACGATCATTATGCCAGCGGCGGCGAGAAGGCGGTGGAGGTGGCGATTCAATATATTCGCTCCCATATGGCCTCCGAGCTGACGCTGGAGAAGGTGTCCTCCGTCGTTTATTTGAACCCTGTTTACTTCAGCCAGCTGTTCAAGCAGAAGACGGGCGGCGGCTTCAAGGAATACGTGACGGGGCTGCGTCTCGAGCGAGCGATGGAGCTGCTCCGGGATTCGGAGCTCAAGATCGGCGAAATCGCCGAAAAGGTGGGTTATCCCGACGTCCGCCACTTCTCCCAGATCTTCCGCAAGAAGGCCGGCTGCACGCCTTCGGAATACCGGCAGAACACGACAGCTCCAACCCTTTAGGACCCGTTTAGGACCCATGGGGCCTGGGCCGGACGGAATTCCCCTCCACATCTATCGAATGAGTCGACCTGCCTTTATGGGGCAGGTTTTTTTGTGCATGAGGGGGATGGGGAGGGGGATGAGGACGGGCCTGCGCGGCTAACGGACACCAGCGACGTTATTGGGGCGGAAAACGCCGATTTCCAATTCTAACAGACAGGAAAGAGCTTATTGAGGTCCGTGGAGCGGTTTGGAGAGGCTTTTGGCCCAAATAGCGTCGTTCTTGTCTCTTAGAACACGAGTGCGGGCGATTTCATCGAAATAAGGTTTCTCATGTCCGTTAGCAGGTGCTATCGTTGTTAGCTGGTGTTGTTGGTTATTTATTTGTACCCTCTGCAATTCAACCCATGATATGGATATAGGCCAAGCACGCAAGCCAAATGGTCAGAGGCAGTAGCATGCTTGCAAGCGCGAATTGTATGGTGTACGGTTTCTTACGGAATATCGCCAAGAGGGTATCGGCCAGGAAAAATAAGATGGCTGCAAAAAGGCTGAAGTACAGGAGAACCAGACCAAAAGCGGCATGCAGGTTGGCCGATATAGCCAGCCGCAGCCACTTGCGCGATGTCGCGGCGCGGGCAATCAGCTCGCTGATCGCGGACGTCAGAACCCCGTAGATATAAATAACAGGCGCGGCATATATCATGTATATCATTGTGTAGCCGATGGCGTCGTGCAGGTGGTCTTTAAAAGAATAGAGACGACTATAGTTGTCGAATGGATCGAAACCGCTCCAAGGTAAAAGAATCGAAAATAAGGAAGTCACAATAGCTGCGCTTATCAGCTTTCTCATGAACATTTGTTTGAAAGACACCTGCATATTGCGGTATTCCCCCTTCGTGCAGAACACACTCCGCGTTCCATTACTTGCATCATACTGCACAAAGGACTATGCAAGAAGTTCTATCTTTTATAGTACCATCGTATAATCAATGAAATTAAATGTAAATATTTTCATTTTAATATAATAATGCATATCTTTTTATAACATGTTAGCATTCGATGGGTAACGCATAATGAACCGAAAGGGATGATACGATGAATATGAGAATGGAGATTCTCCCGAATTACCGCCTTGCCTATGTGAGGCAGACGGGGCCATACGGCCCGGCCAATACTCAAGCCATGCAACAAATAAAGGAATGGTCGAGGGCGAAGGGGCTGCTTACGGAGTCGACCGTATTATTGGGAATCGCCAACGACGACCCTCGAATAACTTCACCCCAGCAATGCAGATACGATGCTTGCATTGTTCTTGCCGACCATAACGCGATTGATGGGGCGATCGGCGAAAGGGAGCTCGTTGGCGGAGAATACGCGATATTTACGGTCAAACATACGCCAGAAGATGTTCAACAAGCATGGGGCGCTATTTTCCCGGCTATGCACAATAGTGGGCTTCGTCAAGCCGATAAGCCGATTATCGAAAGATACGTCGGCAATATGGAAATCCATGATTTTTGCGAAATTTGCGTGCCGGTCGAACGGTAATCCTGTCGGCGCAGCGGAATAAAAATCAAAGTTTAAAGCGATTTCTGTTGCCCGGCGCGTCAAGACAGCGGCTTAGCCGTCGACCGCGCCGGCTTGTTCCCGCGACCGCAACCACTCCTCGTGCCAGCCTCGCACCAGCTTCCACAAGGCATCCCGGTCTGCCGAGTCATAGGCGACAAGAGGTTCGCCGAACACGTCTCCGAGCACGTCCAGCCATTGGGTTTGAGAAGCGAGCTCCGTTTTGGTTATATGCCCTCCCTCGCGCCTGCTCCACACGCAGCCCCGCAATTCGTTGCTGCCAGTCGCATGACGATGGCGCACCAAAAACGTATGCAGCCAAGGGGATTCCGGCGATGTGCTGTAATAGGCGTGTTTGTCGTAGAACGGAGTCAAATCCTGAACGATCTCCGGCGCCACGTCGACCCCGGCGAACGTCGCGAGGGGGTCATGCACAAGCCGCCAGCCGTTCTCCGCCAGCTCCGAATGCGTCACGGTATACGCGAAAGGTCCCTGATGATAGATTCCCTGCGCAAGAGGAAGGGGATCATGGGGCATATCGCCGAGTCCCGCATCCGCGATCCAAAGCTCCTCTTCGCCGTCCTCATTGCTTGTTCCGACCGTTAGAGCCAGATGAAAGCCGTTGATCCTCGGTTCCATGCCTGCGGGCTGCACGCCCGCCCGATGCCAGTTCACGCGGAATCCCAAAGAACGAAGCAACGTGCCGAACGCCCCGTTTAAGTGGAAGCAGTAGCCGCTCCTACCGCTCAAGACAAGTCCGACGGAATGTTCAAGATCGATGGACGCCGGTCTGCCGGCGACGATATCGAGCGTTTGCCAGGACAGCCGCTCCACGTGGGCGCGGTGCAATCGCTTTAAGTACGAATAGCTCGGCGCTTCGATGTCCGATATATCCAGCCGCTTTAGATAGGCTTTTATTTCCGTTGCGGTAAGTATCATAAGAGCATCTCTCCTTCATCATTGCGGGTTCATGCAGCTTACTTTACAATAAAACTGACTTGCAATAAATGGACAGAATTCGCGAAAATTAAAAGACAGATTGACCTCGATGAGGAGGGACAAATATGCTGGACATTTGGCTGGACGCCGACTCGGGCTCCAATCAGCCTCAATACAGGCAGCTTTATGATGAAATCCGGAATCGGATTACGAACGGAAGCATTGCGGACGGATCGAGGCTTCCTTCCGTAAGAGCGCTGCAAGCCGCGCTTCAGCTGAGCAAGACGCCGATCGAAACTGCATATCAGATGCTTGTCGCCGAGGGGTACGCCGTGAGCAAGCCGCGATCCGGGCTGTTCGCCGTAGCTCCCCGAGCGGGAACGATCCCGGACGCGGGGAGACAAAAGAATGGAAGGGCGGGGTTATACCCCGACATCCCGCTGTCGGAACGGCAATTCCGGGAGGGCGTTCTCCAGCCCCCGAGAGCTTATCGCATCGACTTCAACCCGGTCGGGGTGGATGCGGCTTTGTTTCCGCTTCGCGCGTGGAAGAAGGCGCTGCATGATACGCTTGAGCATGAATTCCTGAATCACAGCGGTTACGGAGACCCGCAGGGGGAGTATGAGTTGCGCGCCATACTGGCGGAGTATCTCGGGCAATCGCGGGGCGTAATCTGCTCGCCGGAGCAGATCGTCGTCGGCGTGGGCATGGCCGGCAGCCTGAAGGTGATATTGTCCCTGCTGGATCGCATCGCAATCGCGGCGACCGAAGAGCCCGGCTTCCGTACCGTTAGGGATGTATTCCTGACGGCCGGAACTGTCGTGGAGCCTATCCCCGTCGGAGAGCTGGGCATCCGTCTGGAGGAGCTGGAGGAGAGCAAGGCGGATATCGTCTACGTCACGCCTTCGCATCAATTTCCTACCGGGGCTGTCATGCCGTACGGAGAACGCTTGAAGCTTCTGGAATGGGCACGGGAGAGGGGCGCCTACATTATCGAGGACGATTATGACGGGGAATTTCGTTACCGGGGCAAGCCGATCCCCTCCATGCATAGCCTTGATCCCGGAGGCAGAGTGATCTATGTCGGTACGTTTTCGAAGGCGTTCGCGCCCGCTTTCCGTATGAATTACATGGTCATACCGGAAGCGCTGCTGCCCCGGCTGGGCGCCATTGGCCACCTGCTAAGCGTTCCTTCCCGCATGGACCAATTGGCCATGCGGACATTTATCGAGCAGGGGCATTGGTATCGGCATATCCGCCGGATGCGCAATGCCTATCGAAGGAAGCATCAACGATTGTCGCAGCTCCTGCAGGAGTATTTTGGAGACGCCATCGCCGTCTTCGGAGGCAGCGCCGGACTCCATCTCGGCGTGACCGTGCGGACGGAGCGCACGGCGGCGGAGCTGATGGAGCTGGCCGCGGACGGAGGTGTTCGGGTGTACGACTACGCCCGAACCTGGATGGGGTCGATTCCCGGCAAGGGGGAGGCGACCGTGTACCTGGGCTTAGGCGACCTGAGCGAGGAGGAGCTGGCGTTAGGAGTGTCGTTGCTGCGCGACGCGTGGGGGGAAGCGATTACTAGATGAGGACCGCTCATGGTGGGGATCTGCAACCAGGTGCGAGCTGGACGGTGTCAGCCGGATGTACGTAGAATAAACAATCGTGACAATTAGAACCGACTTGCCGGTGGCGGTGTTGTCCGAGATCGACACAGCAGAGGTATCAGGAACGAAACTAACAATCCGTCTCGCCGATTCCATCCTTCTGCGAGATATGAAGCAAGCGGCTGCGGCGATCGGCGCCCGATTGGCAGGGGTTCCTGTTGAGTTGGAATTGACGGTGATGACGGATTACGAGGAACGGAACATGGATCGCTACGCAGATTATGTTGCTTATACTTTGGCTTTGGATGACGCAGGAGATCCCACTGCACGAATCGGGGCACGCTACGATCGATCGAATCAAACCTACCATTACGCACCGTCCCGAATGGAGGGAGCTAAAGCGGCGTTTCAGAGCCGTTCAGGCGGCATCGCTGCCGTGCTTGTTCACGAAAAGGCATTCGCGGATGTGAAGGGCCTGTGGTCGGAAGAGGTCGTCAATCGGCTCGGCTCGAAGCTGATTGTTAACGGTATGGATGACACAAGATTCGCTCCGGATGCTCCGGTGACCCGCGCGGAAATGACGGCGATGTTGGCGCGATCCCTGGGTTTGCAGGTAGTGGCGGTGGGAGTGGCCGGATTCAAGGATGTGGACCCGGCAAGCTGGTATGCCGATGCGGTGGTAACGGCTTTCCGTGAAGGATTGGTGCAGGGGGACGAGACGGGCAATTTCCGTCCTGAGGATCGAATCAGCCGGGAAGAAGCAGCGGTCATGATCGTTTCGGGGATGCGCTACGCGGTTGATCGACCGGATCGGGCCAACGTTGGGATCCTGAATCGTTTTCGAGACGCAGGCGAAATATCGCCTTGGGCAAGGGATGAGATGTCCGCGGCCTTGCAAGCCGGTCTGATCGTAGGCAACGGGAATAACCAACTGCTCCCCAAGGAGACGACGACAAGGGAGGAAGCGGCCGCGATGATCGACCGCATGCTGCGGAAGATTGGGTTTATCGATTGAAGGTAGTTTATATTGGAATACGACAGAAGAAATCCTGTTAATTCAGGATGAAGGCCATTTTGATTCTGAACTGAAGAAGATCGCTCCTTATCTCGCCTTCTTGGCCAGGATATTGGCGATCTTCTTTAAGTTCGCAGGTTGCGTCATCAAAGCTTGTTGCTGCACCTTCTTGCGTCCGTGATAACGACAATAACGAAGCACGTGAAGCTCCCTGGCGTCAGCAAAGCATCGCTCTATGGTTTGGTAGCGCGTTCGGAGCTGGCGACGGTAACTCTCGGGAGGCGTAATAGTTATTTTCATTCCATTTTGATGTAATTAGCTCCTTTTATGCCTATACGATGATTGATAGAATAGGTACCAAACGGTTTTGAATACATGGAGGTGTGAATGAATGGAGAGTAAAAGAGCCGAGTGGATTTTTTACCCAGGTGACTTCGAAATATGGCTTCGCCGAGAAGTGGAATTCAGACGTGATGAACGAAGAATAACGATTCCGCCAATCTGGCGTGTCGATAGTCCATACACGGCAGTTAGATTTCGGAGGACCGTACATTTAGAGGCAGCGGAATCTGTTGTTTTTAGGGCAGATGGAGAGTTTATGCTGCAGATCGACGATGTAACGATGAATTCCCCAGAGCAAGGAGTTGTCATTCAAGCCGGGGAGCATTCGATCTTCGTTCAAGTCCATCATTTCACAAGAGTCCCTTCTTTATTTGTGGAGGGTCCAACCGTTAAGTCGGATCATAATTGGGAAGTCAGTCATTTGTGGCAATCCGGCTACGTGAAGGCTGGGCGTGCAGGCTTTCATCAGCAGGAGATTCCGCCATCAGACTTCAGATTGGATACGATAGAGATTGAACCGGTGAACACTGTTTCTAAAGAAGGAGCATTGCTCATAGATTTTGGCAAGGAAACCTTCGGCTATGTACAGCTTCATGATATACAAGGGCAAGGCAAGGTACGGCTTGTTTACGGCGAATCGCTCGAGGAGGCGAACGACTTCGAGCATTGCGAGACTTATGATATCGTTGATGTCACTAGCTTGACTACGAGTTTAACTATGTCTCGTTCACGCGCCCTTCGGTATGTTCGGATCACGTCCGATGAAGGTGTGAGCATTGGCTCCGTCACATTACTGTATGAATATTTGCCGCTGACCTATCGTGGTCAATTCAAGTCTTCCAATGAAAAGCTAAACCAAATATGGGAGGTATCCTCTTATACGTTCCATCTGAATACTCGGGAATTTTTCCTTGACGGGATCAAACGGGATCGTTGGGTTTGGTCGGGGGATGCGTATCAAAGCTATCTCATGAACTATTATCTGTTCTTTGACCTTCCGGTAACACAGAGAACGATGATCGCGCTTAGAGGAAAGGATCCAATTGAGCATCATTTGAACACGATTATGGACTATACCCTTTATTGGTTTATGGGACTTGAAGATTACTATCAATTCACTGGAGATTTGTCGTTTATTAGAGACCAATACGATTCCATGCTGCGCCTGATCAAGTTCTGTGAATCACGGTCAAATGAAGATGGCATGTTAGAGGGGCAGAATGGCGATTGGGTATTTGTGGATTGGGCGGATATGGATAAGGAAGGAGCACTGGCTTTCGAGCAAATGCTGTACTGCCTCTCCCTGGAGTCCATTGTTCGTTTTGCGGAGCTGTTGGGTGATGTGGCGTCAGGCGACTACTATCGGCCCCAAGCCGAACAACTTCGGAAGAAAATTCGCCAGCTCTTTTGGGACGAAGAAAGAGGGGCCTATATTCATCGCATCATTAACGGCTCACTCGATGCGTTCGTGACTAAACATCCTAACATGATGGCAGTGCTGTATGGATTTGCGGATGCCAAACAGATGAATCGAGTGAAGGAGCAGGTGCTCCTGAATCCTTCCGTTCCGAAAATTACGACTCCTAATATGCGATTTTATGAGCTTGCGGCTTTGTGCGAGGTGGGTGAACAATCGTTTGTTCTCCATGAAATGTTGGATTATTGGGGTGGCATGCTGGATTTGGGAGCAACCTCTTTCTGGGAAGAGTATGATCCTGCTATAGCGATGCCGGATCAGTATGCCATGTACGGACGCAAGTATGGCAAGAGCCTTTGCCATGCCTGGGGGGCTAGTCCGATATATTTGATCGGCAGATACTATCTCGGAGTGACTCCCGCAAGGCCCGGCTATGAGGAGGTATTCATTCGTCCAGCGCTTGGAGAGCTTGAATGGATGGAGGGACAAGTTCCTGTGCCTGCAGGTGAAGTATATGTATTCATGAATCGCGAGTCGATACGTTGTTCGATACCTGCAGGTAAGGGGCGGCTGCATTTCCGCAGCCGCCACGATCCAAATGCGGGGCAGAATATCATAACAAAGCTTGCTGACGACTGGTACGAGCTTTGCATCGATGTACCGGGCATAACCTATGAGGTTGCTTTTACTCTAATGGACTGATATTGAGATTGGCTCTGTATTCAGCGGGACCATACCCTGTTTTATTTTTAAAGGTCCTGCTGAAATGCTTCCAATCTCGATAACCTAGCTTTTCGGCTACTTCATATATTTTAATTCCAGGCTCCGTAAGCATTTTTTTGGACTCTTCGATTCTTAAGTCAGTTAGGTATTCCAGAAAGGTTTGCCCTGTTCGATTGCGGAAAAGTCGGCTTAGATGTGACCTGCTTATATAGGTATGTTGACTGACCTCCTCTAATGAAATCATTTCTCCCAAATGTTCACGGATATATTTTTTGGCTTTGAGCATGATTTGCCCTTCCTGCTCTTCGGGATCGTTAGACAGAAGAAGATCGTTTATCCATTTTCCGATTTGCTGCTGCAACGCTTCCTCGCTGCGTGACCATTGCATTTGATTGACTTTCTGAGTAATGTGACGTGCTTCTATCGAAAAAGGAATTAGTGCATTCTGATTAATGCGCCCATTCAGATCCAGCATCAAGCGTTCCACGGACCACATAAGCTGACGCGGAGTACCTTGCTTCATACTCTCGCGAACAAAGTCATGGAGGCGTTCGATGACACGATCGATATCACCGACGTCGAGAGAGGCTTCAAGCTGTTGCCATAAGCGAGCAAAGGAAGCGGAACCCATCTCAGCTTGTTCATCCTCAGGGTATTTCTGAATACAGCTGCCTCTGTAAAGTCTCGTAAGCAGTGCTGTCAGAGCTTCCGAATAGGGAGCTTCTTCCGAATGATCGTGCCGGTAAGGACGGGATACTCCGATACTAATGGATAAACGCACGCGATCCTTCCAAAATTCGAACAGAGTAGAGGCGAATCGTTCGAATTGCTCCATGGCTCGTTCGGGAGACTCGCCGGTGAAGCCGCATATCATATTACAGCTATCCATCCGAGACTCCATCTCTTCAATGAGGTATACGCCAGTCATATCTTGTAAGATTTCAAATGAGGATTTTCTAAGCATCCACGAAAGAGTTTGCCAATCTCCAAATTCAAGGGCACGGGATTCTTGAGGATTGTCAATATCGACGACTGTCAATAATTTAAATGCATCCAGCTCGTTAAAGCGCTTCCAGCTTCGATGAATGTTATAGTTATCGTTTAACCCGGTTGAAATACGCTCGATCGTTTTCGTCAGATCGGTCACGTTTACCGGTTTGAGCAGATAATCTACAGCTCCTAGACGCAAAGCTTGTTGGACGTATGCGAAATCATCAAAGCCGCTAAGTATAATTGTCTTCATTTTTGGAAATCGGCTTTGCACATGTTCTAATAACGTTAACCCGTCCATCCCTGGCATTCGCACGTCGGTGATCAATAAGTCAAAATGATAATAATGAAGAACATCCATCGCGTGTTTACCGTCAATTGATGTTTCAACCTGGTGTATCGGAATGCCGGAAATGGCAAACTGCTTTAACATGTCGCGAAGTCCTTCTCGGATCGAATATTCGTCATCCACAATCAATACGTTCATTGGAGCAACCCCTCTCAAATGTGTGCAGCCTTCGTATAATGTTCAGCGGGTATGCGTATTTGGATGATCGTTCCCGCTCCTTCTTCGCTTTCAATGTGCATGATTCCTCGCTCTCCATATAGATTCTTGATGCGTTGATATACATTCGCAAGACCGAATCGTTGGTCAACTGTAACTCCCTGCTCTAATCCGTCGAGCACCTCTTGCAATCTTACAACGCTCATCCCGTCGCCTTCATCCGCAATATCGACGAGGATGGACTCCTGTTCACAACGAATACGAACGAGCAGCTGAATGAACATGTCGAATTGAGATTGACCGTGTTTAAGCACATTTTCGATAAGCGGCTGGAGGATCATCCGAGGGAAGAGGAAATTATGGACATCTGAGGCCACATCTACTTGGGCCTCCAGCAAGTCTCCGAAGCGGAATTGTTGAATGTGCAAATATTGCTCGATAAATTCCATTTCTTTACCTATTGTAACGAGATCATTCTCTTGATTGGTTTGATAGCGGTAAAGCTGCCCAAGAGACACTAAAGCAGCTTCTGCCGCGGCATGCTCCCCCTTCTTGACGGTCATACGAATGGATTCCAGGACATTATAGAGAAAATGCGGATTGATCTGGCTATGAAGCGCCTTGATTTCAGCCTCCTGTTTCAAAATCTTTGACTTCAGCACCTCGTCGACCAAATTGCGAATGCGATTGATCATGCTTCGGAAGGAAACGGATAGATAACCAATCTCATCATATTGCAACGCTTCCTGCTTCTGTTCTAATTCATCAAGCTGGGTCGAACGAATTTGCTTGCTCAATTGTTTGAGACGCTGGGTAAATCCGTAAGCTAGAAGACTCGATAATAGAATTGCAATCACAACCCCGATTACTCCCCAAATCCCCGTCCACAGGGCAATTCGGGATATACCTTTGCTGAAATTGTCCATCGGCACAAATCCGATCACCTTCCAGTTGGTTCCGGATGACCAATTGTAGCTCAGCATATATTTTTTGTTATTGAGCATCACAGTGTCCGAATGGGCTCCAGGCACTTGCTTGCTAATGTCGAATCCGAATGTCGGGCTCCAATATTTACCGAATTGGGATGAAAACGTAGAATAAACAATTTTATTATCGTTATCGAGAATATAGAATCTGGAGTCGGGTCCTAGATCAATTCCATTCATAATCGTATTCAAAGGCTCCATCGTGCCGAAAATTTGCATGACGCCTGCCAAATTCTTCGTACCGGTAAGACGAAGAGGCTGGACGATGGAGAAGAAAAACGTTCCGTTGCTATTATTCACAATTTGTTGATGGACGGTACCCAGCACAATCGGAGAAAAGTCGACCAAGTCCAATTGGCTATACCACGGTTGGTTCACGTAGGAGACATTCTTCCATACACCGCCGGATTGTTCGTTTACATAAGCATATCCTTGATCTGTATAGAACGTGACCCCATAGAGAGAGCCTTTCAACTGTAATTTAAGTGTATCAATGATGTCACGAATCATTAACGTTTTCTCCAAGGAGGGCAGACCTTCCTTAAGATTGATTTCCTTTAATGCCTGTTCCAAATTATCCGGCCATGTTGATTTGAGATCATCCAAATAATTTTCTACCTGATGATTGACTTGAGAGAGTACTTGCGGAACGAATTCACCGATTTGGTTCTCCAAGCTATTGCGGTAAATGACATACGACAAGAACCCAGTGCTTAGAATCAGACTGGTCGACAGCAGAGAGAAGACAATGGCCATTTTGTAGAATATAGGCCAGTTTCGATATTTCAAGCGCGATAACTTTCTCAAGCTCATCCGCTCCAGCCGGTTTATTTTCTATTCAATGAAGTGATAATCATGAGTATAAAATAGAAGATTCATGCAAGCAACATTCAAATGATGTTGTGTCAATATCTATACCCTTTTGCTTCGATTGTCACCTTTAAATGCAATTGGCCGTTCGATAAAATGACAATGCAAGCTAATCAAGCCGTAGCGAAATAGGCTGCAAGGGGGTGAATTATCAGATGGAGTATCGCGATAATGAGATGGCCGGCCGGGTTGATAGAAGACCAAATCCTCTTGGCTGGATAGGGTTAAAGCAGATGAAACGCTTTTGGTTCATATATCTGCTGATCACGCCTGTTCTCGTGTATTATGGCATTTTTCGTTACTATCCTATGCTTGTACAGGTGACGCTTGCATTTAAAGATTTTACGCTACTTGGCGGGATCTGGCATAGCGAATGGATTGGTTTCGATAATTTTACGCATATCTTCTCTAAGAACGAATTCTATCAAGTACTGAGGAATACCATCGCTATCAGTTTACTGCGTTTAGCGTTTGGATTTCTTCCGCCGATCATACTAGCTATTCTGCTCTACGATTTGCATTCTTCCCTTCTTCGCAGAATAAGTCAAACGTTGCTTTATATTCCCCATTTCTTCTCGTGGGTCATTATGTATGGACTTGTATATGCGTTGTTCTCAAACACGGGATTAGTCAATCATTTGCTAGAGGAAATAGGAGGCAAGGCTCAGAACTTCCTGCTTGATGCGGATTGGTTCCGGCCATTATTAATTGGATCGGCGATATGGAAGGAAATCGGATGGGGCACGATTATTTATTTGGCAGGAATGTCAATGATTGATCCCTCGCTGTACGATGCAGCCAAGATAGACGGTGCCGGCCCGTTAAAACGCATATGGCACGTAACGCTGCCGGGGCTCCAGTCGGTCATGATCTTTTTGTTCACACTTTCATTAGGAGGCATCTTGAATGCGGGTGCGGAACAGATTCTGTTGTTCTATAATCCAGCCACCTATAGCGTGGGTGATGTCATCGATACTTATGTGTATCGGCAGGGTCTAGGCTCTATGCAGTACAGCATGACAACGGCCGTTTCCTTATTTCAATCCGTAATTGGCCTCATATTAGTATTGTCGTCGAACTCGATCTCGAAGAAATTGACGGGGACCGGCATTTGGTAACTCGAGGAGGAAGGAGGAGGAAGAATGTCCGAACGGGTCTACCAATGGTCCGCAGCGATTATTGTTTCGGTAATAAGCGTTTTTTCCGTCCTACCCTTGTGGTATGCGATATCATCTTCGCTTGTGTACATACAGGAATGGAACGCCAAGGGCGGCTTTATTCTCTGGCCGGATGAAATTACGCTGCAGGCATATCAGCAAATGTTTGCAAGCACCCTGTTCACAAAGGCGATGGGAGTAACGTTATTAAGGACGGCGATGGGGGCGTTACTGACTTTAGCTTTTACGGTTATAACGGCATATGCGGTGTCAAGGAAGAAGCTTCCTGGTCGGAAAGTGCTGCTGCTAGCCATTCTTATCACCATTCTGTTTGGCGGAGGCCTGATTCCAACCTATCTGGTCGTTAGGGATATGCAACTGCTGGATTCGATCTGGGCGCTGATCATCCCGGGATTAGTGGATAGCTGGAGTGTGCTGGTGTTGAAACAGTTTTTTGAAAATCTGCCCACAGAGGTAGAAGAATCGGCTCAAATCGATGGGGCTGGAGAGATTCAGCTTATGTGGAAAATTATGATTCCGATGGCGGCGCCAGCCATGGCGGCAATTGGACTCTTTACAGCCGTTGGTCATTGGAATGCATGGTTTGATGCTCTTATTTATATCGATGATCGCAAGCTGTATCCGTTGCAGCTTCTTATTCGCAATATGTTCGAGAATGATCGCGAATTCTCAATTATGCAAAATGCGGGAGCGGCCACGATTATTCCATCCATTTCGCAGGAATCATTGAAGATGGCATTGGTTGTTTACGGTATTCTGCCAATTCTGTGCGTCTATCCTTTTCTGCAAAAATATTTTACTAAAGGAATGTACTTGGGGGCTGTAAAGGGTTAAAACAAATATAGGAGGCATGATTTGAATGTTGAGACGAAAACAATGGGGAACAGTAGGTACACTGATGCTTGCCGGAATCATTATGCTTGCAGGATGCTCATCAGGAGATTCGAACAATGTAAGTCCTTCGAATACGGTTAGTCCAACAGCTGGAGCTACCGACGCTGAGAAAGCCAGCGATAAGAAGTTCGCTATCGAATTGATCGAGACGGGCTGGGTTAACACACCTACAGACGACAGTGATCCTTTCAAGAAGTGGATTGATGAAACGTTTAACATTGACTTCACCTTGACGACAATCCCTGCCAATGATTTCGAGAGCAAGCTGTTCACTCGTTTCTCGGGAAGCAATCAGCCTGATCTGATCTTTGTTGCAGGTACGGATCGAACCTTGTTCCAGAAGCTATACAATCAGGGAGTACTGCTTGATGATTGGGTCCCATTGCTGGATAAAGTGCCGACCGCAGCAGCCACAATATCCGATGTAGCCAAGCAATATGTATCTCAAGACGGAAAGATGTTTGCGTTGCCCAGACAGCCGGATGCCAATACATGGTCGTTCAAAATCCGCAAGGACTGGCTGGATAAACTAAGCTTGCAAATTCCGCAGACGGATACTGAATTAATTGAAGTATTCAAGCAGTTTACCTTCAACGATCCAGACGGCAACAATCAAGACGATACATGGGGAGCTACCTCTGCAGGCGCAGGTGCCAATTTCAGCTCCTTGTCGCAATTAGAAAATATGTATGGTCAAATGGGCTTCCAAGTGACCAATAACCAGGTAGATCATTCCATTCTTAATGGTACTCATCAGAAATTTTTGGATTTCGTGAAACTGCTGCAGGATGAGAAGATTATTGATCCGGACTGGTACACGCAGGATTGGGAGCAAAAGAAAGTGAAGCTGGGTACAGACAAGGTTGGCGTGGATCAATATCCTGGCGTTCTGCTTTCAGAGTACGAAGCGAATACAAACAATACTGGAAAAGCGGCGGAAATATGGACGAACCTTCCAATGCCGAAAGGCGCGGATTTGGGGGGCAAATTGCCTGCAGATGCTCCGCTTAGCGGCATGCTGGCGATTTCCGCAAGTGCGGCAAAGGATCCGGAGAAGCTTGAACGAGTGCTTCAATTGATTGAAGGCGTAACCTATCCAAATGACGGGTACTGGAAATTACGTTGGGGTGTTGGCATTACAGGAGAAACGATGACCGACCTGGATAATGGCGCCAAATTTTTTAGCGAATTGAAAGACTCCAGCAATTATCGCAGTAATCTACCGGGAGCATGGGATTATGGCACATGGATCGCTACCAATCGTGACAGTGTGCTTCAAAGTACGGCGAAAGAACCGGGAGCGGTTCAAGAAAAGACATTTGAGCTTGATAACGAGACTATCGGTGCCGCGCGCTTTCAAGATTTCGAATCGTTATTGACGCTGGATCCGCAGTTGTTGAATGACGTTTCGAGACTTCAGAACGAATTTGATATCAAATACGTCTTAGGAAATACGAGTGATTATGAAGCATTCAAGGCAGAATGGTTGAAGGCCGGCGGCCAACAGCTTCTCGACAGCGCAACGGAACAATACAAGGCGCTTGGTTATATCAAGTAGCTCGTATTGACCCAAGGGCCATAGTTTAATTCCAGCATTAGAGCAGTTGCAGAGACAACCTTCTAAAGGCGGACTGGCTATGGCTCTTATTATGACATAGAGCGGAGGAAAAGATGGATGAAGACATATGTTAGTGATTTCAACAAGTACTGCAGGACACTTGGAATATTGCTGCTTGCATTGATTATTGCATGCAGCTCGCTGTCCTTGATCCCATCCCGAGTTAGCGCGGATGGCTGGATCAGGCTGTATACTCACACTGGAAATGAGAATAAAGCTCATTTTGAGTTTCCGACTAATGCAAGCGCTACAAAAACAAAGGGCCAGAAATTTACTGCCGAGGCTGAGTTTGATTCATTGCGTCTGTCGGCGCCAAGCTATGGGAACAATACGGGGAAGCTTACACTTTCCTTGTATGCCTGGGATACTGACTATGAAACGACAACAAGTCAGGAGCCTATCAAAGTCGATACATTTGTCAATTTTATAGATAGTGACTGGCTGGAAATTAATTTTGCAACACAGGATGAGGGGGATTATCTCTGGGAATTAAGCGGTCATGAAGAGTGGGTCGGGGTATATGGATTTGCTCGAAATGGTAACGATAAGTCCGTCTCATTCGACAACGGTGTGGAGCTCCCGGGCTATAATTATATGTCGGAAATTGAATTAAGCGAAGGAGGAGCAGTAGATCCCGAAGGATCGGCAGTTGCTGTGATGGGTTGGACAAAGCTTTATAGTCCGCAAGGAGATAGACCCGCCTTTGATTTTAACGCAACAGCAACAAGAGGGCAAAGATTTAATGTATTATCAGGATTTGATTCTTTCCGAGTTGTGGCGCCAAGCTATGGGAACAATGTCGGAGAACTGACGCTGTCTCTGTATGCTTGGGATACTGACTATGTAACGACTACAAGCAAGGAAGCAATTATAAGTAAAACATTTGTTAATTTCAATGATAATTCCTGGCTGGAATTGGAGTTTCCGGAGCAGCCTCAGGGATCTTATCTCTGGGAGCTGAGCGATCCGGTAGAATGGATCGGAGTTTATGGCTATGATCGTCAGAATGGGGATCCGTCCATCTCTTATGCCAATGGAGTGATATTGCAAAACTTTAACTATCAGGCAGAGGTTGGTTTCATCTCAGGAGTAGTACCGGGTAAGCCTGCAGTTCCAACAGGTTCTGCAACGCTCAAGACAGGAGAAACAGCTGAATTCTTTAGCGGAGCATCCCACGGGGCTGGATCGATGCTTGCGTATTTGTTCGATTGGGGAGACGGCTCGTTGTCCATGTCATCGCCGGTTAAACCAAGAACTACTAGTGAAGCGTATCGTAATGGACATTCTTCACATGCATGGGAAGCTCCAGGGACATATTCGGTTAAAGTCCGGGCCTATGATAATAAAGGCAACCCGTCTCAAGAATGGTCGGAGCCTCTACAGGTTGTCGTTACAGAAGCTGCAGAAGCGTCTGGCGATCATGCGATAAACGGAGTGCAAGTCTCCTCCGTTTCTTCTGAACGGGACGCGGCTTATGCCGGGATACATGCTTTGGATGGCGATCCGAGCTCATACTGGTCCAGTGAATTGCATGCAGATGACCCTTCCCAAGAGGAGCATCTTGCGGTGGATTTGGGGGGCGTATACACGGTTGACCGAATTGTGCTGAGCCCTCGAGCCGGAGGTTATGGTTTCCCGCGAGCGCTAACATTATCTTATAGTGTAGATGGTCTAATCTGGCACGATGTACCCATTTACCAAAATATGACCGTGCCTGGTCCAGTTGATTCTAATTTCGTATTGGAGACAGGCGGACTTGCGGCTAAATATTTCAAGATTACAGCAAACGAGCTTGGCGAGGACGATCAGAGCGAATTAGGCTTTCAATTAGCCGAGCTTAAGGTGATTGGCAAGGAAGGAACACGATTCTATACATCCAAAGGCGACATCTATGATGCTGATTGGAGCAATATGTTCACGGTTTATGGTTTGGCGCAAAATGAGCTGACACCGGAAGGAAATCGTTGGTTGAACGGCCCAGGCGGCAACCTTGCCATTGGACCGACAGAATGGCAATTATGGACAGCGCAGAAGCTGGCCTGGACGAATGATACGGCGAATAAAAAAGAGCTCTACCGGCAGATGCTCGATGTGCCGTTAGATGATGGATTTATCTGGGCGCATGCGTATGGGGAGAAGCATCTGGATCTGTCCAGGCATTATTCCAATAACCCTTTGTTTATTATGGGCGTGCACAGGCTGTATATGTGGACACGGGATAACTCCTTGTTCAGTAATCCATTGCCGTCTCTGTCATATGGAGCAGCACCGGCCTACCCTCAAGGCGTGAACACGATGTTGGATAAAGTGCGTGAAGCGATGGAATTTATGCTTGAGGATCAAGAGGGCAGAAATGGTCTGCTAATTATTAAGGATCCGGAAAATGACGGTACGGCAGACGCTCATGCCTCCAACTATTGGGACAACTACCCGATGGGCTATAAGAGTGCCTATGAAAATGTGTTGTTCTATGGATCGGTGAAGGCAATGGCTGATCTTGAGGATGCGGCAGGCAATCCGGATCGGGCAACTGAACTGCGCGAGTTGCTTTCGCTAATCCAGGAAAAGTTTAATGAGACGTTCTGGAATGATAAGCTTGGGCGATATATTGCTACGATTGACGTGAACGATGAAGAGCATGATTACGGATTCACCTTTTTGAATGCAATGGCTGTTATGTATGGTTTGGCCGATGAGGATCGTGCTGATTTTATATATGACTGGTTGGATGGCAACCGAATTATTGAGGGAGATACTTCGACAGGGGAGGATATCTATCACTGGGGCTGGGCGCCAAGAGCGAATACGGTAGCAGTTGAATCCAAGGAGCCGTATTGGTGGTTTGATTATAACGGAGCCATCAGCGTAGACCCGAATAATCCTTCAAGCAGCGCGAGATGGGGCGAACATCTGGAGAATGGCGGGGCGATCTTCTATACCTCCTTCGACGATATGATGGGCAGATTGAAGACATCTGGCGGAGCAGACAGCGCATTTGCAAGAATGGAGAAAATACTGGAAGAATTCCATCAGGATGAATTGCGCCGAGATCCCATCAATCCTGTTGGAGGGCCATGGGTGTTTGGCATCGTTGGCGAATATTCTGAGTCAGGCATTGTACCGATGGTCATGCTGGAAGGCTTCCTGGGCGTAGAAGCAAGGTCGGATGGGCTGCACATCAAGCCGAATCTGCCTGCCGAGCTTGACAATATGGGGTTAAAGGAAGTGCTTTATGCCGGACAGCTGTACCAGATCGAAGGTAACCGGAACGCGACTCAGCCAACAGTAAAGAAACAATCGGACGGATCCATCAAGATCATCGTTCCGATTCTTACGGAATACGTTATCCCTCATGATCAAATACCGGAAGAAACGACTAGCCCTATCATTGAATATCCAACATTGCCTGGCGTACCGGAAGTGAAGCTAGTAGAAATCAATGGCGGCAGTGCGATTGTGCAGCTTGATGAAAAAAAATCGGCATATTCGATACCGGTAAAAGGGCTAGAGGGGTTAGCGCTTGTCCTTCAATCAAAGGATGCAAAGTTACGTATCAAGCAAGGGGTGCTGGAAGCTCTCCTCAGTAAGCTGGAGGATCCAAACGGTGCGACGCTTGAAGTGAGTATAGCAGCGGTATCCGAAGGGGAACTGCAGGCTGCCGTAGAGGGTAATCCGACTGGTATCGAACGGGCTGGCACAGCTACCATGTTTGACGTGTATCTACGGACTGCGGATGGCAGTAAGCTTCAGCTTGGAGAAGTTAAGGGGGCTATGAACCTGACATTGGATTACGATGATGTATTTGACAAGGAGCTTCTCGGTGTCTACGTATTCGATGAGGATGCGCAGGAGTGGCGCTATGTCGGTGGTATCGTTGACAAGGAGAACCGGCAAATATCTGTAAACATCGATCGCCTAGGGAAGTATGCCGTCTTCCTATATACGAAGCTATTCGATGATGTTCCTGCAGACCACTGGGCAGCCAGAGTATTGCAAATTCTCTCTGCCAAGCATTTGGTCAACGGGACAGACGATAAGAACTTCACACCCGATGGCGATGTAACGCGGGCGGAGTTTGCAGCGCTGCTTGTGAGAGTTCTAGGAATCGAATTGTCAGAACAAGCATCGCCATTTGCTGACGTAACCTCGGATCAGTGGTACTTTTCGGAAGTTGTCACAGCTCATCTGGCGGGACTCGTTAATGGTACATCGGCGAGCACGTTCTCACCTGAGGACAACATTTCCCGCGAGCAAATGTCGGCAATGCTGGTACGCGCATACGAATTTGCGAATGGCAGCATTGAGGTTGATAGCGCAGGGCCGGATGTCTTTACAGATGGCGCTAATGTATCCGACTGGGCGATTGTAGAAGTAAGCAAGGCAATTGCTGCTGGACTGATGCAAGGAAAGGGTAATGGTCAATTCGATCCGCGCTCTTTTGCGATTCGTGCTGAAGCAGCACAAGTGCTATACAATATTCTCACCAAATAATTCTTGTCATGCTTATTGCTTGAAGTGTACCGTCAAGCCGACGTATTTCAGGTATCCTCTGATATTCGCTCGGCTTTTTCTTTCATCCTCTTCTCAACGGTTTATGACCGATTAACTACCGTCACCTTGGGGAAACCCATCGGCCGCCATCCGGTTTGTTATTACGACTCCGAGCGGAATCGCCAAACGGATAAAATCGTCAATAACTCCAAGCGTATTTCGTTGAAGCCTCCGGTAGAACATCTGACAGAACAACAGGAAGAATAGTCCCCCTACGATATAAGCTAGAAGCATTACGAATGAATAACTCATCGACTGTCATGCCTAAAACTTTCGCTAGTATAAAGGTAAGCTGTAGCGTCGGATCGTATTTATTATTCCCGAAGGCATAGATCGTTTGTTTGGAAACGGTACAAGCCGCTGCGAGTTGTTCCTGCGAAATGCCATTTTCTTTACGAATCTCCTGGATTCGATTCTCCAATTCACCACCCCCGTATGTCAAAAAGTTATCCTTTGTCCTAACGAGCGGCACGTTGTTTCTAAATCAAATTAATGCCTACTGCTATCCGATTCTATTTTCATTTTCCTGTATGTCCGGGGAGAAAAGCCATAACGTTGCTTGAACATCTTCGAGAAGTGGAATTCGTCATAAAAGTTTAACGCCAAGGCAATTTCCTTGGAGGACAGATTTGTTGTCTCCAATGATGCTTTTGCCGAGGCGAGCTTAAGGTCGAGCATATACTGAGCGGGAGATTGTCCCGTCATTCCGCGGAATCGCGAAAAAAACGTCGTTCTGGTTAGGCCGCTTTCCGCAATGTAATCCTGGACACGGAACAGCCTATCGATGTTCTGGTGCATATGATAAAGAACGGTATCGAGCTCAGGATCGCGAGTAGTGTTTGTGATCGATTTTTCTCGGGCGAACAGAAGGAGCAATTCTTGAAGGAGAATGTTGACTGAATATACATAACCTACAGGCTTAACGATGAGAGCCTCGATTATTTTCTCGCAGAGTTTAACACTATCTGCAACTTTAGCGCTCGTCTTCACTTGTCCAATAGCAAGCTCAAGCTCCTTAATCATATCCATTCCGGCGAAGTCTATGAAATAAAATTTCCAATTGCCGTCTATGCAGCAATAAGAGCATGGCATATCCACGTCAACTATAAAAAAAGTACCAGCATGCAATAGCTTTTTTTCGCCATTTAACGTTAGACTACCAGCACCTTCTATTGTTACGAATAGACCGGGTTCGGAAAAACCATTTTGTTTCGCGACTTGATACGATTCGTTCGCATGCACCTTCCAGATGGAATGGAAACGGCAAGGTAGTCGACTATCGCTTGGGGCTAATACGTATGGAATGTTCATGATTTTATGCATAACGCTTCCATCCTCCGTTTTGGTCAATTATACATAAATACTGCTTGTGATAATAATATTCGGACATATTCATGTACTATTTTACATGTAATGAAGACATTTCTCCATGGTTTCGCGTTTGCGGAATAATTATACTTTGGTCATAAATAACAAGGGAGAGTGTTCCGTTATGATAGTCAAAGTCGGCAGCAGAGAGCTTGAGTTAGGGGGCCCGCATCTGACTGAATTAAGAAGCTCGAACGATTTGCTTCACGATATCAATGCTTTAAGAAACAGAATGCAAGAAGACGGTTACCTCTTGCTTAGAGATTTCCATGACCGGGAACAAGTCATGAAAGCACGTCAACGCATTCTGGAGAAAATGGACCGGATGGGCAAACTGGAACGGGATACGTTGCTGGAAGACGGGGTAATGGCGGACGGTAGCAAAACGATATTTTTCGGCGGGACAAACGAGGATCTCCCGGAGCTGCTTAGCGTACTTAACGGCGATCATGTTATGCGATTCTTCGATGAGCTGCTCGGCGAACAATCGATGACCTACCACTATAAATGGTTGCGCGCGGTCGGGAAAGGCGATTATACCGGTGCCCATTACGATATCGTATATATGGGAAGAGGGACATACAACTTGTACACCGTCTGGTCTCCGCTCGGCGATATCAACTATGCCATGGGAGGGCTCGCGATTTGCCTTGACTCTCACAATTTCGAAGAGCTTAAACGTTCCTACGGCTCCAAGGACTCGGACAGGGACAATATCGGGTTTGGACACTATACAGACGATCCTCTTGTCGTCACAGAAAAATTCGGAGGCAAATGGGCGACAACAGAATATAAAGCCGGAGACGTATTAATTTTCGGAATGTTCCTTATGCATTGTTCACTGGAAAATACGACTAATCAATACCGGCTAAGCGTCGACACGAGATACCAGTCCGTTAACGAGAAAGTAGACGAGCGTTGGAGCGGTAAAAAACCTCGCGGGCATCACAAATAAAGCATTTCCAAACAGCGCTTGAGTACTCAGCCTGCAGATCAAGAGATTTGCAGGTTTTTGTTGTGGAATGGGCTGCCAAATGAGATGTCGCCATATTTCCGCCATGTTCATCTAGTCGGTTTTAGAAGAAAATGGAGGAAGTCGAGTAACTGGAGAGGGCAAGGGAGGGGCGGCAAACATGACCGAGATCAAAAAAGAAGTTATTCATGAAGAGCTGAAACGATTGGAGCTGGAGGAGAACGTCCGCATTCTCTATGCTTGCGAATCGGGGAGCCGGGCGTGGGGATTTCCTTCCAAGGATAGCGATTACGATGTCCGATTTATCTATATAAGGCCGGTGGAATGGTATTTGTCCGTCTTCGAACGTCGCGATGTGATCGAGCGGCCAATCAGCGACATGCTGGACATTAGCGGATGGGATCTGCGCAAGGCCCTGGGATTGCTGCGAAAGTCCAATCCTCCGCTGCTGGAGTGGCTGCAGTCGCCTATCAAGTATGGCGAATATTATAGCTCGGCAGAGCGGATACGGCGTCTGGCGTCCGAAGCCTTTTCTCCCAAGTCGTGCATGTTCCATTACTTGAATATGGCAAGAGGCAACTTCCGCGAATATTTGCAAGGCGACGTCGTTCGCATCAAAAAATATTTCTACGTGCTGCGGCCGGTGCTGGCCTGCGAGTGGATTGTCAAATTCGGAGAGATGCCGCCGCTGGAATTACATCGGCTGGTGGAGGAGCTCGTGCCGGAGGGAAACGAGCTTCATGCCGTTATTCAGGAGCTTCTCGCTCGTAAGATGCGCGGCGAAGAATTGGACCGAGAGCCTCGTATCGATGTCCTTCATGATTATTTGGATTCGAAGCTAATCATGCTGGAGGTGATGGCCCGTGCCGCCGAATTGCCTGCTGACCCGATACGGATGGAACGGTTGGATGAGGTTTTTCGCGATACGTTGACCGAGGCGTGGAGGTAAAGTTCGGTACTAAACCGTTTATTCCTTTGAACTTGAACCTCGGCAGGGGTAAGATGGATTTACTATATGGAGAAGGGAGGCCGATGGCCGTGATCGATACGACGACGACAAAACGCAAACAAGCTGCGGCACAATATCATACGCTTATTGTCCATCGGCCTCTACGGGCCTGATCTGAGAAAGAATTCGCGACATTTGTCTCCCTTGCAGAGCGGAGCGGTGAAGCGTTTGTCTTGTTGCACAGTTCAACCGTGAGCCCTCGGGCTTGCGGTTTTTTTCTTGGGGGAGCCTGCCGGACCCGCAGGGTGGGAATGAGTGTGAAATCACTGCGCGAGAACTCCCGCAAAGGTCTAACGGGATCCAGCCCCATGACACGAATAGAGGGAAAAGCTCCATCTACTCTCGCGCCAATCCATCTATATTTGGGACAATAGCAGGAAAGTGTCCCTCTAATTATCGTGAAATCGGCCGGAGGACTCGTAATTACGCAATATTGAGGGAACATTTCCCTTTAATTTGATGCAGAGACCCTAGGGGATCGAAATAGTGGGAGGTTTTCCCTTTGTTTTTGCTTGTCAGTCGGCCTAGCCGAATCTAAAAGCCGGGTACCGCGCCCCTGGCGCAAAGCAGGTCGGCGCCGCCGATCAATTCCGCGTCAAGAAACCAATGAAAAATAAAGGAGTACCGACATATGAGCACACAACAAACTTATTACAGACGAGTGGATCTGCCCGCAGGGGATCTGCATGTCTACGCCAGCGACCCGCTGTTCCACGGAATGGGGCACAAGGTCCTCGAGATGGCGAACAACAATTTGCAAATCCCGAATATCCGCTTCATGAGCTACACGCCGGACGCCCATGTCGGCGTCGGGACCTGCATCGGGACGACGGCGGTATGGGGGATGGAGAACGGATTCGTCTCGCCTTCCATCGTGGGCAGCGACATCGGCTGCGGCATGCGCGTCCACCTGACGAACATTCGCGAGGAAGAGCTTCGCGACGTTCGGCTGAGGCGCAAGCTGGTAAAGGCGATCGAACGGCTCATCCCGGTGGAGAACCACGCGAGGGGCTTCTTCTCCGATATCCGGCTGGAGCATGTGCTGCGCAAAGGGCTGCACGGTCTCCCGGGCAAATACGTGCCGGATGCCTACACGCCCAAGAAAGCGACTTCGCTTACGCATGTCGAGAGCAGCGGCTTCCGCTTCGATGAAGCCGAGCTCGACCGGCTGCCGGAGCATGTGTGGCATCGCGCCCATAGACAGCTGGGAACGCTGGGCGGCGGCAACCATTTTGTGGAGATTCAATCTCTACGCATCCATGAAGACAACCGCGAGATTGCGAATCAGTGGGGGCTTGAGGACGGCATGGTCGTCGTCATGATCCACTCCGGCTCCCGGGCATGGGGCGGCTCCGTCAACCAGTATTGCGGCTCCGAGGTAGCGAAGACGATGAGCCGCGCGGGACTCGGCACGGCAGATCCGAAGCTGCAGTTCGCGCCGCTGGACAGCGGGGCCGGGTACGCGTACGTAAACCTGATGTATTCCGCGCTTAACTTCGCCATTGTAAATCGCCATCTCATGGCTTTCGCGGTCCGCGAGGCTTTTAAGGAGACGCTGGGCAAGGCTGCCGAGCTTCGCACGTTATACGATTTGATGCATAACTACGCCTGCGAGGAGGGGGAAGGGGAGTCCGCCTACTTCGTCCACCGCAAAGGAGCGACCAAGTCGCTGCCCGCAGGCCATCCCGGCAACCCCGCGCCGTATTTGGAGACGGGACATCCCGCCCTTATCCCGGGTTCCATGGGGACGGCCTCCTATCTTATGGTCGGTGCCCCAGGCGGCGCGGCCAACTACCATTCTATCTGTCATGGAGCAGGCAGAATACGGTCGCGCAACGCGACGAAGCAGCTGGTCACGGTCGACGAATTCGCCCGTTCCATGCGCGTCGGCGAAGAGGACGAGATCGTGGTGAACCATCGCGGGCTGGAGGCTATTCTGGACGAATCCCCGCAAGCGTACAAGGACGTTGATGAAATCGTGGACAGCGTAGTCGGAGCGGGTCTGGCATCCGTTGTCGCGAAATGCCGCCCATGGCGACAATTAAAGGCATTTAACATAAAGGTGATGAACAATGAACAAGATGAACATCGTATTCAAACATGAACCGAAAACCGAAACGCCATTCATCGTGCGGTCCGCGGATGCCAAAGATAAAGGCGCGGCTATCGGCGGGAGGCATAACTACTTCAACTATGTGGCCATGATGGAACGGATCATGGTCAATCTGACGGAACGTTGGGATGCAGAGCCCAAGCTCTATTACCAGGATGAGAACAACGACGTCTGGGATGCGCTCTGCGAGGACATCCGCAGCGGCTACGAAGGGCTTCGGCATGTTGCCAGTCTGTACAATCTGGTAGAGACGAGCCAATTCCAGTTCGAGTCGGAGCCGGACCGGCGGCTGTCGGGCTACGAGATTCGTCCGTCCGCTCGCAACAACCTTTTCGTCTATGACAAGTTTCGTGTGGCCTTTGCCCGAATTCCGAGAGAGACGCAGTACGGGCTTGGCAACGAGGATATTATTTTCGCGGAGAATGATGAGGGGCTTGGAGCGTTCCTCGCCGATATGCGCAAGCGCCAGCTGGAGTGCAGGAAGCTGATCTTGTTTAGCGATACGCGCGACGGATTGGAGCAGGAGCGGATGAACCCCAAGAGCGAGGTGACGCGCGACGACGTATTTATGGAGGAGTCGCTCAAGACGCAAATTTACCGCTCGGTGGACGAATTTTTCAGTAATGAGGGACTGTTCTTCCAAGAGTATGGCATTCCGTATAAAAGGGGCATTTTGCTCTACGGCAAACCCGGCAACGGCAAAACGACGCTCGTCCGTTCGATCTCGGCTACCGTCGACGCGCCTGTCGCGTATTGGCAAATTACGGAGTATACGAACAGCGAGTCCATCGCCGAAGTGTTCGCGGCCGCGGCCCGCATGGCTCCGATGGTGCTCGTCATCGAGGATCTGGACTCCATGCCGGAGTCCTGCCGATCGTATTTCCTGAACACGCTGGACGGCGCCGCTTCCAAGGAAGGCGTCTTCCTGATCGGGACCACCAACTATCCGGAGAAGATCGATCCCGCTCTTATGAACCGGGCCGGTCGCTTCGACCGGGCATACGAGGTGAAGCTGCCGGACGAACGACTGCGTCTTGCCTATCTGACGCGCAAAGGCTTGGGCAGATTCGCCGCCGAGGACCAGATCGCCGATATCGCCCGCCGTACGGAGGGTTTTACTTTCGCGCAACTTGGCGAGCTCTACGTATCCGCTGCCCTGCAACGCCAGTACGAAGGGGAAGCGGATTTGGAACGGTTGGTCGAGGAGATGAAGTCGGATTACGCCAAGAGCCGCAGCGGCGACTGGATGGTCGCGGATAAGTCCCGCTCGATGGGATTTTTGTAAACTTCGAAAAGCCGGCCTCCATGCCAGGCTGTGCTGTCTGCCAGGAATGCGAGGCTCACTGGGCTGCTGCGGAAGACGCCACTGCCAGCCTCCATGCCTGGCCGAGTTGTCTCCCAGGAACGCGAGAAGCGCTGGTCTTCTGCGGAAGACGCTACTGCTGTGCTTGCAGCAGGTCCCGGAAGGACTCCGCCGCGATGGAGAGGGGAGCCTGCTTTCTGGCGGCAATGCCAATCTGCCGATCCGGCAGCGGGACCTCCGTGCGAAGCTCCAGGAGCGATCTCCGGGAGATGCCGGAGGCGATGAAGGCCCGGGGCAGGAACGTTACGCCATATCCCCGTTCCGCGAACTCGGCCAGCATATCCAAGCTGCTCAATTCGAAATCGGCTTTGGCCTCCATGCCTTGTGATTGGAACCAGCGTTCAACGTATTTGCGCGTTGAGCTTCCGGAGGAAAGCAGCAATAGCGGAAGCTTAGTAAGTTGTTCCGCCGATAAAGGTCCGTCCGCGTATTCCTCGAAGGCCGTTCCTGCCACGACGCAGTATGGGGAGATGCGCGATGCGACGATCTCGATCTCGTCGTCCGAGACCGGAAGATGGACGAAGCCGAGATCCAGCTCTCCTTTCTTTAGCCGATCGACAATACTGCTGGATTGATCCTGGATAAGCTGGATGTGGATATCCGGATAACGGTCTTGGAACGCATCCAGCGCCGGGAGCACGCTATCCCGAATAATGGCTCCGTTCGCGCCAATGCGCACAATCCCTTCATGCAATTGACGGAGATTGTTCATATGCCGTTCGGCGGCTCCCAGCTCCTCGAAGGCAAGTCGAACATGTCGATACAGCACCTTGCCCTCCTCGGTCAACTGCACGCCTTTAGGCAATCGATTAAACAGGGTAACGCCCAGCGTTTCTTCCAACTGCTTGATCGCGTAGCTGACGGAAGGCTGCGTC
Organism: Paenibacillus sp. PAMC21692; assembly: GCF_014303795.1. NCBI lineage: Bacteria > Bacillati > Bacillota > Bacilli > Caryophanales > Paenibacillaceae > Paenibacillus > Paenibacillus sp. PAMC21692. The sequence goes on along the minus strand of NZ_CP060293.1, from coordinate 8,229,215 downwards.
ATATGAAGCTGCTGAGCGGCTTTGGTTAAATTCGAGGCTTCGGCGGCATACAGGAAAATGCGATACCACTCCGTATGAGACACCATTGACATCAACCCTCTCTATGACAGGAATCAAATATTGTAATTTCATTTATTCCAAGTATACCTCTAAAATGAAGAAGAGAACACTCGGACGATGAAAAAAGAGGGAGGCTTGCGTTATGGCGGGCAGCACATTCGGGGAACGATTGAAGATGACGACATTTGGTGAATCGCATGGACTGGAGGTGGGGGTCATCGTAGACGGCGTCACGCCTGGGGTCGAGCTGGACGAGGCCTATATTCAGGTTCAGATGGACCGCAGACGGCCCGGCCAATCCTCCGTAACGACGCCTCGGAAGGAATATGACAAAATTCGGATCGTATCCGGCATATTCGAAGGACGTACGACGGGCACGCCGTTATGCATCATCCTGAACAATACGGATATGAAGCCATCGGCATACGACGATATTAAGTCGTTGTACAGACCGGGGCATGCGGATTACACGTACGATCAGAAGTACGGCATTCGGGATTACCGGGGCAGCGGAAGAGCTTCGGGCAGGGAGACGGCAGCCCGCGTGGCGGCAGGAGCCGTGGCGCGCAAGCTGCTGGAGAAGCGGAACGTATCCGTACTCGCCTATACGAAGGAGATCGGCGGCATCCGCTGCGAAACGTTCGATCCCGATGCGATCGAGCGGAATGCGGTGCGGGCATGCGATCCCGTGGCGGCCGAGCGCATGATTAAGCACATCGAGGGATTGGCTCTGGAGGGCGACAGCTGCGGAGGCATCGTCGAGTGCAGAATCAGCGGCGTGGCGGCAGGTCTTGGCGAGCCGGTATTCGACAAGCTGGACGCGGAGCTCGCTAAGGCGATGCTGTCGATCGGCGCCATCAAAGGCATCGAGTTCGGGACGGGATTCCAGGCGGCCACTATGCGGGGCAGCGAGCATAACGACGAGATGGGTGCGGACGGCTTCAAGACAAATCATGCAGGCGGCATCATCGGCGGCATCAGTACGGGTGCGGACATCGTGTTCCGCGTTGTCGTCAAGCCCACCTCCTCCATCTCCAAGCCCCAGATGACGGTAGATGTGGAAGGAAACGAGAAGCCGATCACGACGATCGGCAGACATGATCCCAGCATTTGCCCTCGTGTTGTACCGGTTATCGAGGCGATGGTCTGCATGGTTATCGAGGACCATTATAAGCGGCAGGCCGCTTTGCTGGATTAATTTATGAGTCTCGCGCCTTGAGTTGCCTAACGGCAGCCGGGGCGTTTTTTGGCTGCAACGAAAAGGCTATTTGGCCAAACTATCGGTACGATAACGCGATTAGAAAAACAATTGTACGAAAATACACAAATATAGCCGAGAATGAGCTAGATATCCGTATATTTGTACAAATATACATAAATTTTGGTTTGAAAGACTTCAAAGAAACGGTGTAGAGCGAGGATTTGTGTATATTCGTACAAATTGCGATCCAGGGGTTGCTGGCATCGGTAAAATTGAGTAAAAATGCACAATTAATGGTGAAGGTACCGGGTGTTCAGGTCACACACGGTATTAAGTTCATACAATGTTGCGATCCTGCATCAGCGGATTCCAATCAGGAATAGTTCCAGCAGCGCCGGAATGCCATGAAGCACGTACGCAAGGATGGAGACGCTGCGCACGCTGATGCAGCTGACATCGATCGGTCTAGCGTTACTTACCTGCAGCAATCCGGTGTAACTTCCCAGGTTCACCAAATTGAAATATAATCCAATTGTTAAACTTAAATCCCAAAGTATACCATCGTATTTTGTCGGAATTGTAGTTAGAATCTTGTCAGAAAGAATTGCGTTTCGACTACGCGCTTCGACACCCCTCTGCGATCAAGCTCGCTATACTAGTCATAGAGATTATTACTCAAGATGACGGAGGGGCGCTATTTGGACAAAAAATCGCTTAGAAAGAGGACGGCCTGGTTCATCCACATAGAAATCGATCGGGTTGTTGCCAATTTAAAAAACGGGGTCGTTGGCAAGGAGCATGCGCTCGGGAGCCTCAATACGTTGCATCAGATGGCCTCTACACTTAAGGACATCGATTCTATGCAGCATGTATGCAAAGTGATGAACTGCATTATCGATTCGGCGCATACGACAGGCGCATTCTATTTTACGGAGTATCGAAGAGAAGCTCGGGGTTGATGGAATCCCGAAGGTCGGCCAACTGTCCATCGATCCAAGCTGCCGTCTCGAGCGGCCGGGAGATGGGGAATTGATGGCCGAAAGGCAAGGTCTCCACATGGCATTCCTGCAAGGCGAACGGTATCCGCCAAACGGCATCCGCTTTGCCCCACAGGATGGCGGCTTTGCCCCGTTTCCATGCCGGCGGCATCGGCAAGAAAGTATCCGCGCGAGTTAAATGCCGGGAAATCTCCGCCGTCGTCGACAACACTCTGGGAGAAGCCAGCTCCTCCCGGACGTAACGAACATAGTCCTCCGGCACATTCTCGCTCATGGCGAAGGTGCCGGATTTTTTGAGCTGTTTGGAGATCAGGCGAAACGAGCCGCGCCTGAACAAGCGGGCGCTCAGCTTCGGGAAACGATACGCGGCCTTGCGTACGGGATGAAGCGCAGGCTGGAGCAGAAGCAGCTTGCGAACGGCGCCGGGCACGCTCTCCATCGCTTTCGCCGCAATCAAACCGCCAAAGGAATGGCCGATCAGCACGACAGGTTCGTCGAAGCTTCGCAGCAGGCGAGAGAGACCCTCAACGTACCCTTCGATGACCGAAGGATGATGGTGGTAAGGCGCGCGACCGAGACCGGGAAGCTCAAGGATCAGCTTGGGCCCGTCATGCCTGACTGCCCGGGCAAGCGGCAGCAGCTGTTCGGCGGAGCTGTAGATGCCGGGAACTAATAAGAGCGGCATGGGTTGACCGGCGCTCGATAGCGATGAATTCCGATTAGCGGAAGGGAGGCTAACCTCTTCCGAAATAACCTTCGCCGTAATACCCGACGCTGACCGAATCCCATCCTCCAATACCAGAAGCGTCATCCCCTCGCGGACATGAAGATTTACATCCCCGGGAAGCTTGCGGTCCTGATGGCTCAGCCGATAGTCGAGATCGGTTACCACGCGGCGAAGCGTCTCTTGGTTGACGGCAAGGCCTCGCAGTACGCGCTCCTTGGATGCCGTCGGAAACTCTTTTCGCACGATGAAGTTCATCGATTCGGAGGGGATGCCGAGCAGCCGGCTGCCGCCCCAGGACAACAACCGTTGCATCAAGGCGGGTGGAGCCGCGGCGAGCGGAGACATCACTCTCAGCTCCCGGGCAATAAGCTTTGTCAGCTCCTGCATGGCAAGACTGTCCCCCTTGTCATCGAGCAAATAATAAGTATCGCTGACGGCAGGTTTCTCTCCGACCAACCTTGCGATAAACGCCGCCGTATGATCGACATGGACCATGGGCAGCCAATGATCCGCCCCGCCGGGAGACAGGGGCATCGCACCTTTGCGAACGGCATCGACGAGAATGCCGAGTCCGCCCGTCTGCTCTGTCTCGCCGGTGGCGGAGTGGCCGACCACGACGCTGGGATTGACGGTAGACAAGGTTATTTCAAGCGGTCGCAAAGCCTTGCGAATATAGGAATCGGCCTCGAACTTCATGATCTCGTAAGGCGGGGCGTGGCCGCCGGAGCCGGACAGATCGGTCAGCGCGTTGCTCTCGTCGTACGGGCTCATGAATCCGACGACATGAACGAAGTGATTCAGCTTGCCCTCCCTGACAAGACTCTCCGCAAGTCCGGCCGCTTCCCGGGCCGCTTCGCGGAACACGATCTCGGCCTCGGTCAGATCCAGTCCGATATTCATCGGTCCGCCGGCATGGATAAACGTATCGCAATTCAGCAATTGTGCGATATTCTCCTTGGAAAGCCCCAGCTTCGGCAAGGTCAGGTCGCCGATCATCGGCACGATTGTTTGTCCCATATCCGTCATTCGCAGTTCTTCTAGCACGGCTTCGAACTTCGACAGCGAACGTACAAGCGCATAGACGCGATGACCCTCCACCGCCAACTTCTTCAAGAGTGGTTTGCCTATAAATCCAGTTCCCCCGGTCAAAAATATGTTCACTTTTCATCCGTCCCATCCATTTAATTTTATAGTACCAATCGGTACTAAATTACCTAAAAAAATTACTTTAGCAAAAGCGCTAAAGCAGGCAATACATCCTTTAGTATCCCATTCATGCCGGTGCTCTGGCCAACAAACAATCCGCCTTCGATCACGGAGACGATCATTGCGGCCGTCGCGTGCGCGGGCAGCTCCCTGCGCAGCTCGCCTCGGCCGATTCCATCCAAAAGCAAGGCTTCCAGGCTGCTCAGCTGTCCGGCGAAAAAAAGCCGGAATTTCTCTTTGGCGGCGGGATATTCGCCAGCTGTCTGGACGTACAGCGTCAAGAAAGGACATCCGCCGAGATAGTCGTTATTTTCGTTCTCCAGGGATAGGGCGCGGACGACCCTCTCAAGCTTGTCGTAGACGGACAACTCTTCTTCCGCCAGAATGGCCGCAAGCCTTCGCTCGTAATGCGACGTCAAGCCGTCCACGATCGTGAGCAAGAGCTCCTCCTTGCTCTTAAAGTAATAATAGATATTCGTCTTGGAAACATGGCTGTAGGCGACGATGTCATCCATACTGGTGACTGCCACGCCCCGGGTCAAGAAGAGATGTGACGCGGCTTCCAGAGCAATTTCACGATTGGATTTCGTACGTTTTGTTGGAGTCATATTAGTACTATACGGTACTATATTCAACATGTCAATCCATGACACCAGTGATGACGCTAAGAAGCGGACGAAAGCGGCGAGCCCATAACCCGCCGCCATTCAGCCTGCAATGCCCGAAGTTTATGCTTCGGCGAGCACGTTCTCCATAAGCGCGGTGAGGAGCTGGATGCCAACCTGATTATGCCCGCCTTCGGGGATGATGAGGTCGGCGTATTTTTTGGACGGCTCGATAAAGGCTTCATGCATCGGTTTTACCGTCTCCAGATATTGGTCGTAAATGGACTGTATGCTGCGGCCGCGTTCCTGAATATCCCGCAGCACCCTGCGTAGAATGCGGACGTCCGGGTCGGTATCGACGAACACTTTGATATCGAGCAGATCCCGCACATGCTGGTCGGCCAGCACGAGCAGCCCTTCCAGCACGACGATGCGGTTTGGCAGAAGCTCCATCGTCTCGGTCTCGGAGCGGGCGTGACGGGAGAAGTCGTAGACCGGCGCGACGGCCCGACGTCCCTCGCGCAGAAGCTTGAGATCGCGAATAAGCAATTCGTTGTCGAAGGCCAGCGGGTGATCGTAATTGAGGCGCTCGCGTTCTTCGAGGATAAGCTCTGGGAAATTTTTATAATAATTGTCCTGCGAGATGAATGTGACTTTGTCTGCGCCGATCCGGTCGATGACGGAACGCGCGACGGTTGTTTTGCCGGAGCCGGTGCCTCCTGCGATACCGATAATTAACATGGGCGAAGCTTCACCCTCCTAGTCCTGGATGCGTTTGAGATCACCGTATTGTAGCATATGACAGCCCCTATTTCACCATGCGGAAAACAGCTGGAGTAAATTTGCTATTTGCGCTTGGACCGCACTTCGTATTACCTTAGTGTGTAGGATGACTGATTCGGGAGGTGGCGGGTATGCCGCTGTTGACGAGGGAGCAGAGCTTGCTTCCGGCGGCTCGAAAGGCGAAGGAAGTAGAGGCGATTATCGCGTCGCCCTATACGTACATGGTTCTGCTGGGCGGGCATCTGGGACATGTTCAAGGGCTTGTCGATCTGGCCAGAGCCGGCGGCAAAAAAGTGCTTCTGCACGCCGATCTCATCGACGGCCTTAAGAATGACGAATACGCGGCGGAGTATCTATGCCAGACGATTCGCCCGGCAGGGCTTATCTCGACGCGCGCGGGCGTGATCGCCCGGACGAAGCAAGCAGGGCTTATCGCCGTACAGAGGCTGTTCCTGCTGGATTCGGATGCGCTGGAGAAGAGCTGCAAGCTGCTGGAGAAGACGCAGCCCGATTACGTCGAGGTGCTGCCGGGACTAATGCCCGAGATTATCGCGGAAGTGAAGGAGCGGACCGGCATCCCCGTCATAGCGGGCGGACTGATACGCACCAAGGAGCATGTGCGGCAGGCGCTGGCGGCGGGCGCCGCCGCGATTACGACGTCGCGGAGCGAGCTTTGGCGGGAATAGGACCGCAGTATGGGATTCGGTTTAATGAATTGTGATCATTTATCGGTTTAAGGATTGATCGATAGTTGTTGAACCATCTGGTATGAGGAGGAAGCGTTGTGGAAACCTATATGTTATCGCTGGATCAGGGGACGACCAGCACGAGAGCGCTGCTTGTAGACCGCATGGGGCGGATCGCTGGCATCGCGCGAGAGGAGCTTAAACTTGATTACCCATCGCCTGGCGCCGTGGAAGCGGATGCATTGGATATTTGGGAATCAACGAAACGTGTCATGCGCGGCGTGTTGAAGGAAACGGGCGCGCGGCCGGAGCAGATTGCGGGCATCGGCATTACGAATCAGAGAGAGACGACGATCGTCTGGGACAAAGCGACAGGAGAGCCCATTCATGCAGCGATTGTCTGGCAGTCTCGCCAGTCGGCCGATATTTGCAACAGTCTTAAAGCCGATGGACACGGGGACAATATTCATGCTCGCACGGGGCTGTTGATCGACGCTTATTTCTCCGGGACCAAAATCGCTTGGCTGCTGGAGCATGTGGACGGCGCCCGGGAACGCGCCGAGCGCGGGGAGCTGCTATTCGGCACGGTCGAGACGTGGCTCATCTGGAAGTTGACAGGCGGAAAGGTGCATGTGACGGATGTATCGAATGCGTCGCGCACGCTGTTGTTCAACATTCATGATCGCGGGTGGGATGATGAGCTGTTGAGCTTGCTCCACATCCCTCGCGCGATGCTGCCGGAAGTGAAGTCCAGCTCCGAAATTTACGGATACACGGAGGAATCGTTGCTGGGGCTTGCCCTTCCGATCTCCGGCGCCGCCGGCGACCAGCAAGCCGCGCTGTTCGGACAGAACGCCTTCCGCAAGGGAGCGACGAAAAATACGTACGGGACGGGCTGCTTTATGCTCATGAATACCGGCGAGCAAGCGATCATGTCGCAGAAGGGACTGCTCACTACGATCGCCTGGGAGCTGGACGGAAAGCTGGAATACGCGCTGGAGGGCAGCGTATTCGTGGCCGGTGCTGCCATCCAGTGGCTGCGCGACGGGCTGGAGCTGATCGAATCGGCTTCCGAGACGGAGGCGCTGGCGGCCGAAGCGGGAGGAACGGAAGGCGTTTATGTCGTGCCCGCTTTCGTGGGTCTTGGCACGCCGTATTGGAACAGCGATGTACGAGGCTCCGTATTCGGTCTGACGCGGGGCACGACCAAGGCGCACTTCGTGCGCGCAGTGCTGGAATCGCTGGCGTATCAGACGAAGGATGTGCTCAAGGTGATGGAGGAGGAAGCCGGCGTCCATCTGGAATCGCTGGCGGTGGATGGAGGCGCAGTGTCGAATGGTCTTCTGATGCAGTTCCAGAGCGATTTGCTCGGCGTACCGGTCGAGCGTCCGCTATCGCTGGAATCCACGGCTCTTGGAGCGGCTTATTTGGCCGGTCTCGCCGTAGGTTTCTGGAAGGATAAGACCGAGATCGAGGCGCTGCGCCAGGTGGATCGTCTATTCGAGCCTGCCATGGACGATGTCCGCAGACAAGAGTTATATGGCGGCTGGAAGCGGGCGGTTGCGGCGGCGATGGCATTTAGCAACTGAACAGTCTAGGCTTGCGATCGGCTTTGGCACATGCTATAGTGAGGTTAAGTTAATAAAGGTCGGAGATTCGGAGAAACCGTTTAGGCCATCAGCCTTCCACAAGGGAGGAGGATGGTCTGGGCGGTTTTTTTCGATTTCTATAGTGTTTCAGGTTTCAATTTGGAGACCGTGGGGATGAGCATAATACTGGCATTCGGGTAATGATAAACATAACGTGTCTACAGGAGAGCGAACGGAGGAATCGGATATGGAACAAGAACGAATAGGAACAGGGAACGAAGCAGGCGAATTCGGAGGAGGATTCGGGCAGGCCAGCGATACGGCTTTCGGAGCGAGCAGCCGTAGCGGCAGTCTTCGCGCGATGGCGGCCGGTCAGTTGGATGTATTGATCATCGGGGGAGGCATTACGGGGGCCGGTATCGCCCTGGACGCGGCGTCTCGGGGGATGAGAGTCGGACTGGTAGAAATGCAGGACTTCGCGGCGGGCACGTCGAGCCGTTCGACGAAGCTGGTGCACGGGGGTCTGCGGTACTTGAAGCAGCTGGAGATCGGCGTCGTCGCCGAGGTAGGCAAGGAACGCGCCATCGTATACGAGAACGGACCGCATGTGACGACTCCGGAGTGGATGCTGCTGCCGTTTTACAAGGGCGGAACATTCGGAAAGTTCACCACGTCGATCGGCCTCAGAGTGTATGACTTCCTGGCGGGCGTCAAGCGGAGCGAGCGCAGGAAGATGCTTGGCAAGGCCGAGACGCTGGCAAAGGAACCACTGCTAAAGGAGGACGGCATAAAGGGCGGCGGCTATTATGTCGAATATCGGACGGACGATGCGAGACTGACGATCGAGGTGCTCAAAAAGGCGATCGATTCCGGAGCCATGGCGGTCAACTATGCGCGTGCAGAGAAGCTGCTGTATGACGGCAAGGGGACGGTACAAGGAGCGGAAGTGCACGATATCATCGACGGAACAACGCATCGATTGTCGGCCACTTACGTTATCAATGCGGCGGGCCCATGGGTCGACAACGTGCGCGAGCTGGACGGCTCTAAACGGGGCAAGACGCTTCGCTTGACCAAAGGCGTGCATTTGGTATTCGACGGAGGCAGATTTCCGCTGCGGCAGGCGGTGTACTTCGATACGCCGGACGGCCGCATGGTGTTTGCGATTCCGCGCGACGGCAAGACTTACTTCGGCACGACGGATACGAACTATGCGGGCGATACGGCCCATCCGGCCATGACGGCCGCTGACCGCGACTATTTGCTGACAGCCGCGAACGGCATGTTCCCTCGACTTCGGCTGACGTCCACGGACGTGGAGTCGAGCTGGGCCGGACTGCGGCCGCTTATCCAACAGGAAGGAAAGTCCCCGTCGGAGGTATCCCGCCGAGATGAGCTATTCGTATCGGAATCCGGCTTGCTGTCGATCGCGGGCGGCAAGCTGACGGGGTATCGCAAGATGGCGGAGAACGTTGTCGACAAGGTTGTCTCGCTCATGAAGAGCAACGGCAACGGCGGGTCGTACGGCAGCAGTATGACGCGCGATCTGCCGATCTCGGGCGGTGACGTAGGCGGCTCTGCGCGATTCGAAGCTTATGTCCGTTCGGCTATTGCAGATGGAGAGAGGGCAGGCTTCAGCAGACGCGATGCGGACTTCCTGACAAGGCGATACGGCTCGAACGTTGGCAGAATCTTTGACGACGCCGAACAATCCGGCCGATTGGCCAGTGTCTACGGACTGCCGGCGGATTTGGCCGCGATGCTGCGGTATTCGATGCTTCACGAAATGGCGGTCACGCCGGCCGACTTCTTCGTCCGCCGCACGGGGGATCTTTTCTTCCGCATGGACGCGGTCCGCGCATGGAAGGAGCCCGTTATCCGGGCCATGGAGCAGGAGCTCGGCTGGAGCGTGGAGCAGCGCGAACGTTATGTGGCGGAACTGGATACGCTTATTCGCGAGGCGGTCACGCCGGCGCAGCCTTAATCGGCAACTGCGATTGAACGCCGAATGATTGCTTAATTGATCATAAAGGGAAGCTCTATCCAAACTTGCCAATGCCGGCTCAGCTTGACACTTGCCAAGTCCGGCTGTTGGCTCGCATTAAGGGGAAAACTCCATCCAATCTCGACAATGCCGGCCGTCAGCTTCACTCTTGCCAAGTCCGGTTGATGGCTCCGCTTTAAGGGAAAAGCTCCCTATAATCTCAACAATTCCGGCCGTCGACGCCACTTAAAGGGAAAAGCTCCCACTAATGACATAGCTTTTTCGCCAATATTTCGAAACGGCTTGAATTACAGGGCGAATTTCCCTCTAATAGCTCAAGGAGAGTAGTTTTATTGAAATTAAGTGGCGATTTTCCGCTTATTGCTAGTTTGTTGCTATGTTACTAGCTTATTACTAGTTTGCTGCTAGTTTGTTGCTATCTGGTTGGTTTGTTGCTAGGTTGCTAGTGGGTTGTTAGATTGTTGCATGCAGTTTTTAAGTGCCCGCGAAACAGTCGCAAATCCTCTAAGTTGGAACGCTATGGCAACTTCTGCGTATTTCGACATGTCCCGACTAATTTATGCTAGAATAAGAGACAATTAGTATGGATGCAGGCGAAGGATGCAAGGCGACGCGGAAGCGCGAAACCCGCATCTTTCGTGGATAAATCGCAGAAGGCGGGTGAATGCGATGAAAGTAGCGAAACTATTGTATACCGTTATGATTCTATCTCTATTATATGTTGCCGTGCCGATAGAGACGGCGAGTGCCGGCATGTTCGACCGGATCAAGGATATTTACCAGGCGCCCGACAAGCTGGACGAGCTCCAGGAGGCTTACGATGCCAGCATCAAGGCCGTGGAAGGACAGCTGGAGGATTCTCGCCGCCAAGCCGAGCAGATGCTCCAGCGCCAGCAGGAGCTGGAGTCCAGCAACGAAGCTATTCGGGAGCAAAACGAGCAGATGCAGGCACGCAATGAGGAGCTGGCACGGGAGAATGCACGATTGGTGGGCCAGATGGAAGAGCTGGAGCAGAACCGTCAGTCGCTGTACCGCAAAGCGGCAATCGCCGCGGGAGCTCTTGTAGCGCTCATTGCCGTCTATGCGTTGTCCGTACGGGTATGGCGCTTCTTGACATGGCGCCGACAAGGCCGCGGCGGCAGAGCGCATGACGACAGCCGCGGAGTGACGCTGCCATGAACATAGCGGCGCCTTCTCCGCTAGGGCATGTGCGCGTCGAGCTTGGTCAAGAAGAAGCTCTTCAGGTGCTGCATCCGCGATCGATTATCGCGTTCAGCGGAGCTCCCAGAAATCGCGAGGACAAGTTCATGAACATCGGGGGAGCCTTCCGCAAGAAGAAGTGGATCCGTTCCAGGCTTCAGGGGCCAGCCTCGTTTGTCATGGGGCTTCCGGCAGGTTATTCGCTTGTGCCCATCGAGGTGCCGGAGGGAGGCAGCCTGTTGTTCGACTTCCGCCATATTATGTTTCTCTCCGACGATATGACCTTCAAGAGCAAGGTGATGCGGCTCAAGACGGCATGGATTACGCGGGAGCTGATCCGCATCCAGTTCAGCGGTCCGGGTACGCTGGGCGTACTGTCGGTAGGCGATCTGGCGGTCATTCAGCTGGATCAGGAGACGCCGTTGTTCGTGGATAAGGGAGCGCTTGTCGCGTATCCCGATAACGCCTCCATCCAACTGTCCGTCTACGGCAATTCCCTCGCGAGCCAGCATATGAACGTGCAGTGGGAGCTCAGAGGGAAGGGACCGGTGCTTATTCAGACGGGTTCGCGGGACAGCGGACTGGAGAGCCGGCTCAGCGACGAAGGCTGGTTCAAGCGGCTGCTTCGCGAAGTGCTCCCTTTCGGCAGCGTTTATATCAAATAACCGATTAACAACGAACCATCCGCAGTCGAATAAGGCTGCGGATTTTTGAATTATCGGAAAGCATCCGCCATACTTTCTCTATATATCTCGGGATGAAAAGGCCTGCTCTGCCAAGGACTGGCCGGGGTTCGTGTGCGCCCTAAGCTATTTTCGCAAACGGCACAACAATTGAGCGAAAATACACAATTAAGATAAGTTTAGAGCCCTTTATCCGTACATTTGTACATATATACATAAATATTGGTTCGAAGAGGTCTCGAACGACGATAGGAAGCGAGAATTTGTGTAATTTCGTACAATTTGCTGTACAGAGGCCCCATTTGCCTAAGAAATTGGGGAGAAATGCACAAATGTGCAGAGAGGCCGATTTTCAGCCCATGCCCTGCACAACTCCGGCAACGAGTTTCTCTATGGGAGATGAACCTTATAGGTAAGGCATTGGCGATAGGGAATTCATACCGATGCGGCAAGTTCCTTAAGTTCACGCTATGTGGCCGAACTCGAGCTCAAAGGTCCGTCAGGCTGATCTGCTTTGACAGTTGATCTTGGAAGGAATGAGAAAAGCGGACTATCCGGCTTGAAAGTCGGATAAGTCCGCTTTTTTGTTGGCATTCATGCAGGATCGATGAATGCCTCGAATTATTTCGGTTCATCAACGGATTTGCCCGCGTATTTCTCCATCCGGGTTGCGGACCGTATGCACGTTTACGTAGGCGTTGCCGCGTTCGATCTCGCGAACGAGCGCACGAATGCTTTGCCCTCTAAGAGGTCCAACCAGATCGTTGCTTCTGAGCGTGCCTCGAATAACGCCGCGCCTAAACGATACGCCCTGACGGTTCGGTCCGAACAGGAAAGCGACCACGGGACCGTTCTGACCGGGGCGGCCAAGATGAATATGCGCCTGCGTCACTCTGCGGATGTTGTTCAGCGTGAGACGGAATTGAAGCGCGCGCACGCGTCTGCGGTCAATGCCGGTCCGTCCGAAAACTTCGCGGAACACGGCGCTGCCGGTGGCGTTCGTGCGCACCGGCGGCACTTCGTTGCGTCCGCGAAGTCTAGCTCTGAAAGTTGCCAATCTACATTCCTCCCTTTCGATACATACGACAACGTATGCGTGCGGGAAGGGAGACGTTTGTTTGGCTGTACCTCGGCTATGATGGAATTTTTATGATTAATATTAATGGAGAATAATCTAGTCGTTCAGCGTCAGCTCGATAACGGTGTCGCGTTTGTCCGGCAACGGATAGGTGTAATGTTCAGGACGGGCGAAGTTTACGAATGCGTCCTCCTTGAATTCCTTGGCGCTCCAGGGCGTGTTTACGATAAGCTCGGAGCCGTCCGCGAGCAGACGCGCCGACTTGACGCGGCTGGCCAAGCCGGCAAAGACGATGGGACCGATGCTTTCTTCGAATACGTGGGCGTACAGCTTGCCGCCGTTGCTCGTGTATCGGCCCCAATCGGGCTTCGGCAGCTCCGACGCGCCGCAGCCGTAGATGCTGTCGCCGTTGCGCGCGATCCAGTCGCCGACCTCGGCGAGAATATCGAGCGACTCCTTCGGGATGACGCCTTTGGCGTCGGGTCCGACGTTGAGGAGCAGATTGCCGTTTTTGCTCACGCATTCCACGAGCTTGCGGATGACGGTGGCCGGACTTTTGTACTGACGGTCGGCGGCGGCATACCCCCAGTTGTTGTTCAGCGTGATGCAGGCCTCCCAAGGGATGGGGTTGCCGTCCGCGCCGGTGATGCCCCGCGGCGGAATGATCTGCTCCGGCGACGCGAAGTCGCCCGCGTATACCGAAGGCTCGTCGGAATAGATGCTGCCGCCGTGCTCTCCGCTTCCTTCCAGCCGGTTGTCGATAATAATGTGCGGTTGCAGGGAGCGCATCATCCCGATCAGCTCCGTCGCTTGCCACTTTTCCTGGCTCATCTCCCCGTAAGAGAAGTCGAACCACATGATGTCGAGCTTGCCGTAGTTCGTCAACAATTCGCGGACCTGCCCGTGCATGTAGGTCAAGTAACGATGGAAGTTTGCGGGATCGCGCTTGAATTGCTCGTTATTTTTCATGGGATGGATCTGGTCGCCATAAGCGGGATAATCTTCGTGATGCCAGTCGATGAGGGAGTAGTAGAGCCCCACCTTAAGCCCTTCCGCTCGGAATGCTTCCAGGAATTCCGCCACTAGATCGCGACCGGCCTTCGTGTTCGTTGCCTTGTAATCCGTCAGCTTGCTGTCGAACAGACAGAAGCCGTCATGGTGCTTGGCGGTCAGCACCGCATATTTCATCCCGGCCTGCTTGGCCGCCTTCGCCCATGCGCGGGGATCGTAGTCCGCGGGATCGAATTGTTCGAAGTAAGGCTGATAATCTTCCACGGTCAATTGCTCGAAGCTGCGGACCCATTCGCCGCGAGCCGGGATAGCGTACAGCCCCCAGTGGATAAACATGCCGAACCGGTCGTTAAGGAACCATTCGGTCCGCTCCGTTCGTTCCTTGATTAATTGTTGGCCAGTACTCATGCGAGAAACCTCCTGTCTCGTAATGTTCAGCATCAGTTTAACAAGGTTATGTTAGAATGGACAGAGAAGGAAACTAACTATCGCGGGTAAAAAAATAGCGGGATAACCAGGCTTGGACAAGTTCCTGTTCAAGCGACAGAACGGGGAGGTACGCATGGACGGAAGCGTCATCGGCGGAGCCGCGCGCGACATGGTATTGGGTATGCAGGTTGAGGTGCTTGAAGCGAAGTTGACGCAATGCTGGACGGGCTGGCGCGAGCTGGATTATCGTCCGGCTTTTAATAAACTGTACTTTATTTTGGACGGGGAAGGCTGGATCAAAATCGAAGACCGGGAGCTGTATCCGGAGCCGGGGCAAGTCGTGTTGATGCCCGCGCATAAACAGCAATCGTTTTCGGCGATCAGCGATCGCCCCTTCCGCAAATATTGGTGCCACTTCACTGCTATAACGGGGCAGACGGATGTTTTTCATTGGCTGGATCTGCCATGCAGCTTCGCGGGACTGGACCGAGCCGTAGTGGAGGAGCTGTTCCGCGAGCTTGTGTCCGCGCACCAGGATTCGTCCATCGCAGCCAGACTTAAGGAGAAGGCGATTCTGCTTCACATCCTGTCTTTGTTAATGGAGGCGCAGCCCGTTCGCATCCGTCAGAGCCAGAGCCATGAGATGGAAAGGCTGACTCTCATTCAGCGATATGTGGACGAGCATCTCGATCAAGAGATGACGCTGGAGGAGCTGGCGGAGGTGCTGCATCTGCATCCCAACTATTTCAGCAAATATTTTAAGCGCCACTTCGGCATCCCGCCTCTCAAGTACGTCAGCCGCAAGCGCATGGATCATGCCAAGCTGCTGCTCAAGACGACGTCCCGAAGCGTAAAGGAGGTCGCCGCGGCCACGGGCTTCGACGACGCCAACTATTTCTCCAAAACGTTCCGCAGGGAAGTGGGCTTCAGTCCTTCGGAGTATCGGTTGAATGTGTGAGCGGCGGGGATTAGCAACCTTTGGATCATGCATGAGGTCTAATGTAGTAAGAAGAACGAAGGGTGGTCATGCAATGAGAGGTTCGTACAAAGGGAAAAGAAGTTTGATCAGTGGTGTGGTTATTCTGATGCTTATAATAACGGCAACCGCATGCACGAAGCCGGAAGATAAGATGTTCGAGGAAACGGACTTTGCCGCCATGGTTGAAACGGTGGGAACAGGGACGTGGAAGGTCAACGAAGATATCGAAATAACGACGGGGTTAATTAATTTGACGAATCGATCGGCGGCTGTGTATCACGCCTCCCCGCTTATCCATGTGCAAATTTACGATGAGCGCGATCAGCCCCGGATTGAGATGCATGTTACCGATGATATTGGCATTAACGGCATAGCGAAGCCCAATGAAACGTACAATCCCGATAATGAGATCTACGAGTCGGGCAAACGAATCATTCAGATCGAACAGCCGGGAACGTACACGCTGGTGGCCACGGCAACATTTGAAGTGAAGCTGAACGGAGACCGAAGGCAATCGTTTCGAATTGTTTCGGAGCCATTCGAAATTCGGATAACCGAATCTTAGAACGTACATACATAGTATTACAGGACAAGCATTTACATGATGCAACTCCAGCGTATATGTAGCAATATCCTTCCATTCATTGATTAATTCGTCTATAATACTGCTTGTTCGACAAATATGGACAATCTTTTCGCGAGATTGGGAAGGACAAGCTTTGAAACTGAGAACTTATTTTGCATTATCGTTTGCACTAATTATTTTACTTGTCATTGCATCAGTATCTACTTTATATGGACAGCGGACAAAAACCGTGTTAGAGAAGGAAATTGGGGGACAGGTCGCCGCCCTGGCATACGGGATGACCGATAAGCTGGACCGTTACATGTGGTCGCGCTATAACGAGATCATGCTGTTAAGTACGCTGAACACGCTGAAGGAGCAGGAGGATCTGAAGGAGGTCAGCCGGCTGCTGAACGAATTGCAGGACAACATTCCGGCGTTCTCTTGGGTAGCTCTGCTGGATGCGCAAGGCAACGTGAGGGCGGCGACCAAAGACCTTATGATCGGAGTGAATTTCGAGAAACGTCCCGTCTTTCTTGAGGCGCTCCAAAAGCCGTTCATCGGCGATGTGCATGAAGCCGTGCTGTTGGCCGAGCAGTTGACGAGCCCGTCGGGCGATCCGCTCAAGGTCGTCGATATCAGCACGCCTTTATACGACAACAAAGGAATGTTTACGGGCATACTCGCAGCGCAACTGAGCTGGGAATGGTCGCAGGAGCTGCAGAAATCGCTGCTTGCTCCTTATCATAGAGACCGAAAGCAGGAGCTTGAGGTGTTCGTCTTAAGGGAGAAGGATAATACGGTATTGTCGGGTCCCGAGGATATGATCGGACAATTGCTTCATTTGACTGATCTGGAAACATTGAGTACGGACAACAAATGGGATGTGCGACGTTGGCCGGACGGGAAGCAGTATTTGACCGGCTTCGCTCAAAGTTCGGGTTACGGCAACTACCCCGGGCTAGGCTGGAGGATTGTCGTTCGTCAGCCGGCGGAACTGGCTTTCGCTCCCGTGCAGGAGCTTATTGCGTTCATGACCCTGCTAGGTCTCGCGCTGGCCGTGGCATGCGCGCTGATAGGATGGCTGCTCGCTCGCAAAGTATCGAGGCCGCTGTCGCTTATAGCCGAAGCAGCGAACAAGCTCCGCAGAGGAGAGAATGCCGAAATTCCTTATTCGAAGGGGATAAAGGACATTGAGTTGCTGTCTAGTTCTCTGCGATCCCTGATCGCGGATCTGACGGAGACGGAGACTCAGCTTGTTCGAATGGAGGACAAGGCCCATCACGATAAGCTGACGGGATTGCTTAACCGGTCCGCGATGGATGGCATCGTTCAGCGTGCCGTCAGGCAAGCGGAGGAGCAGCGCAGCTCGCTATCATTCGTTTATATGGATCTCGACGGCTTTAAGAACATTAACGATACGCATGGCCATGCGGCCGGGGACGAGCTTCTAAAGGAGGTTGCCGCCAGGCTTTGGAAGAATGCGCGAAGCGGCGATTACTTGTTCCGTATGGGCGGAGACGAATTCGTCCTCATCCTGTCCGTGTCCCAAGCGAATGCCGAACAAGAGGCGGAGGCGGTAGCGACGAGCGTGTTGGAGGCCGTGCGGCAGCCGTATGAGATTGATGGCAAGATAATGGGGGTAAGCTGCAGCATCGGACTCGCGATGTGGCCGCAGGACGACCGCGATCCGTTAAGCCTGCTGCGGGATGCCGACGAAGCGCTCTACGCCTCCAAGAGCAAAGGGAAAAATCAGCTTACATTCGCCCGAAGCAGCGTCACGGTATAATGACAAGTTTTCATGAAAACGTCTGATAGGAGAAGAAATTCAGTCTGTGCACAATATGCATGCTGATTTCTTCTTTTTTTGATCTAAATCCAAGTCGATCGTCCACCAGTTGAACGGTCCTCGCGAAGCGTCTCGGAAGGAGCTATACCCATGACGGATTTGTATTGCTTGGAGAAAACGAAAGGGTCGGGGTAGCCGAGATGGAACGCGATTTCCTTAACGGATTGATCCGAATGCTCCAGCAAGTAACGCGCATAATCGATACGTGTCTTGATCTGATACTCTTTGATCGTCAAACCGAACATTTGATAGAACAACTGCGAGCAATATTTTGGCGTTAATCCGGATATAGCGGCTAACTCTTTGACCGTAAGCCGGTCGGCCGGATTCGTGTCCATATGATTTTTTATATGTATAATGGCAGGTCGTATCGGCTTGCTTCGTTCGAGTTCCTCCAGTTCGTTCGACATCTCCGCAAGTGTTTGACCTATGGCAGCATGGCACAGCGCGTCTCTTCTTACGGAAGGCGGCAGGCGGTAATGGCGGTGAATCGTCTCGAACAGCAGACGGAATTTTTGCGTATCGCGCGGAAGAAACGAGAAAAAGCAGGGGACGGACGAAGCAAGGAATTTTCCGTTCGTATCCTCGTATCGCCTTATTTTAAAGCGGATCGGGATGATGCTTAACGGTTCATTCAAATCCATGTACGCCTCATGCAGCGAACCGTCGGATAGAAAGAGCAGGCATCCTGCCGATAGCTTCACGGGAAATCCGTCAACCTGATAAGTGACAATTCCGCTTCTGACATACAAAATATGAATCTCATCGAGCACGCGCTCTTCAATGCGCCAAGAAGAGGGTACCGTTACATTAAAGCAGGTTTGAATTTGAAACGTCTGTGAAGAAAGCGCTAAATGAAGAAGGGAGTCCAGGAAGACGGAAGCCTCGTGAGTCTTCAGACTTTTTGACATGAGATTCCTCCTTTATGCCATGTAGTTTCCGCATTATGACGACTATAATTATAGCCATCATAACATGTAATTCAAGGAGGATTATATGGCTTCGAGACCAAACATTATTTTTATCATAGCCGACGATCACCGCTATAACGCGATCGGAGCGGCAGGAGACAAGACGGTACGTACGCCAGTGCTGGACGCTATAGCCGAGGCCGGTACGATGATGGCTTCGACGCATATGATCGGAGGAGTCGACGGAGCCGTTTGCGTCCCCTGCCGGGCTTGCGTGAATACGGGAACCCATATTTTCCAGGCAACGGAAAGCCAGAAAATCGGAGATCATTCGCGTACGAATGTCATTCGTAATCGCGCGGCGGCGATGCCGGCATGGTTTCGCGCACACGGCTACCACACCCACGCGATCGGCAAGTGGCATAATGACACGGCTAGCTTCACAGCCGGTTTTTGCGGCGGAGACGCTCTATTTTTCGGGGGGATGAGCGAGCATCGGCAAGTACCTGTTTTCGATTATAATGCTGATGGGTATTATCCTCCTTCAGCGCTGCGGCTAGAAACGAAATTTTCGACGGAGCTGTTTACCGATTCGGCAATTGACTTTATCGAACAATACGAAAGTGATGCCCCCTTTTATCTATATTTGGCCTATACATCCCCGCATGATCCGAGAACGGCACCCGAGCCTTATGCGAGCATGTATGATCCCGAGAAAATACCGCTGCCGCCGAGTTATATGGAGGAGCATCCCTTCGATAACGGAGAGCTCGATATCCGCGACGAGAATTTGGCCGCATATCCACGTAAGCAAGAGGAGGTCCGCCGACATATTGCCGATTATTACGCGATGATATCTCACATGGATCATCAAATCGGAAAAGTATTGCAAGCGCTGGATGCTAGGGGAAAAGCGGATAACACGATCATTGTATATACGGCGGATCACGGTCTTGCCGTCGGCCAGCATGGATTGCTGGGCAAACAAAATCTGTACGATCACAGCATTCGCGTGCCGTGGCTGGTCAAAGGTCCGGGAGTCCCTGCCGGCAAGCGCATCGACGAGCTTGTTTATCAATTCGATATTTTTCCGACTCTTTGCGATTTATCGGGCATTGCCGCGCCTTCCGGAATCGAAGGGAAAAGCATGAACTCTTTGATCAGCGGCGAGTCGAACCGGGGGAGAGACACGGTCTATTCGCTATATAAAGATATTCAACGTATGGTGAAGGACGATCGCTACAAAATGATCCGGTACCGCCGTTCGGCTGAAACCGGTCAAGGATGCGATTTCGTGCAATTGTTCGACCTCGCGAACGATCCTTGGGAGCTGAACAATCTGGCTGGCAATCCCCGGTACCGGCCGCAACTTGAACAGCTTGAGCGGGAGTTGACCGGTTGGATGAAGCACGTCAACGATCCATACGCCGGTTTATTTATGTAATTATTTCCCAAACTCGATTGGCAGACGATCTGCTATGATTTGTGCTATGCTCACTAAATGGATTGCGCCTAAAACGCAGTCAATTAGGTGGGCTTTAATTTTGATAAGGAGGTGCATTCTGTGCATCGAATTCTTATTGTAGATGACGAACCGATGATTCGGAAAGGTTTTGTAACCCTATTAAAGCAGTACGACGATTCGCTGGATGTGTGCACCGCAAGTAATGGGCATGACGCTTTGCAAAAGATGTTGCACTACTCGCCGGGCATCGTACTAACCGATATTCGCATGCCGAAAATGGACGGCTTGGAGCTGAGCAAAGCAATCCATGAAACGAAGACGAATACAAGCATCGTCATCATATCCGGATACGATGATTTCCAATATGCGAAGCAATGCATTTCCTACGGAGTCAAGGAGTATTTATTGAAGCCGGTTACCGAAGCGGAGCTTTATCCCGTACTGGATAAACTCCTTCAAATGAAAACGCTTACCGCTGTTTCGCTTTCTTTGTACGAAAAGTGGCTGAAGGAAGCGGAGGAGGCCATTTGGACGTTGGATGACGGCCAACTTGCGGAACTGCTGGCGCGTTGGAGGACGACTTATGCGAAAGAGGGGGTTCAAGTAAGTCAATGTCAGCAGCTTGTTGCCGACGGTTTGGATATTTTGCAAAGCAGGCTTCAAGCGCGAGGTTTTACGGCAGTCTTGCCGCATAACGTCGTTAGCGCATTAACTATCCGCGAGGCCGCAGACTATTTCCATAAAGCAATTCGCGAAATTGCCGATCAAATTTTGCAATTCAGAAGCGGAAATCAAAAGAAGCTATTCGATGAGGCGATTCGGTATATCGATTTACATATTAAAGAAGATGTCAGTCTGGAGTGCATTGCGGAAAAGGTCGGGTTAACGCCGGCGTATTTCAGTCACTATTTCAAGAAAATAGCCAAAGAATCATTTGTGCAATACCGCATGCGCAAACGGATCGAGTTGGCGATAGGATTTCTCGAGATGCCTCAGTACAAAGTAGTGGATGCGGGACTTGAAGCTGGTTTTTCCAATTATACGTATTTTCATAAGGTTTTTAAAAAGGTGACCGGTTATTCCCCGACCGAATATCGCGCCATGTTGGGGATCAAATAATGATGCGTTCGAATTTGACTTTCAAAATTTTCATGAGTTTTGTCACCGTGATTTTGCTTGCCCTTACCATTACGAGCTTCTCGATATACGTCCGTTCATCCGCCGAATTGGAGCGGAATAACGAAGCGATGTTGTCGCAAATCGTGAATAATGCCCTACACCATACAGATCTGTATTTGGAGAAATACGAGCGGGCAACGCTTTCCGTCCTAACTTCTTCGCTTGTCAATGAGTTCCTGGAGCTTAACGACGGCAACGTCTATCAATATTATTCGAAGTCCAATGAAATAATAGATCGCGTTTTCCGGCCGGTCACGATAACGAATCCGGAAATCGCAATGGTTTATTTGCTCGGCTATAACGGGAAAATCATAACCGATTTCAACAACGTAACGGCGTTCAAGGAGGAACCGATTCTGGAAAGTCTTGAAGAATTGAAACAGCAAACCAGAGAAGACGGACGGATGACGGTGATGGATTACAGCTTTATAGACGGAACGGTAGCGCTGACAAGGAAAATCGCAGTTCGGCAAACATCTAGAGCCTACAAGGGAATATTGGGCATCGAAATGAGAATCGAGGAACTCAAAACGCTTTGGCAAGGCATCAATCTAGGTAATAGCGGTTATCTCTTTATCGTGAACGATCGCGGGAGAATCATTTACCACCCGAATGCCAGACAGATCGGCAAACAACTGAACGGCGATTTGTTTACGCTGATCATGGATCATCAAAATTCGCCGGTAACAACCGAGCTGGATGGAGTGGACCGCGTTTTCTATAACAAAAGATCGGATTTTTCCGGATGGACGCTCGTCGCTTCAAGGTCGCTCGACGAATTGAGGAAGCCGATCGTTAATGTCAGACAAACGACATTCGTATCCGCCATATTAACCTGCTTGGTTGCGTTGCTCGTTGCGTTTAAATTCGGCAGATCGTTTACGAAGCCAATTCAAATGCTGGTAGCTGCGATGAGGGAAACGGAGAAAGGAAACTGGACGCGCGTGCCTTTGCTCGGCAAGAAGGATGAGCGCGACAGGCTCATTTTAAGCTACAACATCATGGTGGACCGTTTATCTGGAATGGTAGATCAGGTGTACAAATCGGAATTGGAAAACAGGGCTAATCTTTTGCACCGAAAAACCGCAGAGTTTCAGGCGCTGCAGCTGCAAATCAATCCCCATTTCATGTATAACACGCTGGAAACGATCGTCAGCTACGCCATTATTCAAGATTCCAAAGAAATACGTGAAATTGTGCGAGCATTAGCCTATATGCTGCGTTATGCCATTCGCACGAATCTCGAAGAGGTGACGGTCGCCAATGAGTTGAAGCATTTGCTGCATTATATGACGATCATGAATCATCGTTTCGAACGTGAGTTTCCACTTGACGTAGCCATTCCTTCCGAGCTTCTTTTGGAGAAGATGGTCACGCTTACACTGCAGCCCGTTGTGGAGAATGCCTTTAAGCATGCTTTTCCGGACGGCATTGAGGAGTATCATACGATACATATCGATGCAAAGATCGAAAACGATCTGTTCCTGATTGCAGTATCGGATAACGGGGCCGGCATGTCTGCCGAAAACTTGTCCGAGATCCAAAGCAGGCTGAAAAGTCAAGAGCCGTCGGAGATGCTGGAAGGTAAGCTCGATACGGACGGCGGCATCGGCTTATTAAATGTTCATAGCCGTATTCGGATGGTATTCGGCGACGAGTATGGGCTGTCCGTGACCAGCGAGCCTGGCGAAGGCACTACAGTCCTTTTTCGGATGCCCGCCGTCCGAGCGCCTAGGAAGTTGCCGGTATCGTAAAATCGTTCATACGACAATAAATTATGATGATGTTTACAGGGCGAAACGAAGCTAATATTGTAATCAAGTTGCAGCAACTTTCATCTTACCGGGAAAGGAGCTTTAGGATTGGATATTAGCAGGGAAAGGCATCGTGTAGACTTGAGCACCCCACAGAGTGGAAACGCACTGCTTCGCAGCATGAAAAAAGGTTGGCAGCTGTATTTATTGATGCTGCTTCCTGTCCTGTACATCGTGATATTCAAGTATGTGCCCATGTACGGGGCGCTGATCGCGTTCAAAAACTACGTGCCTTCCAAAGGGATCCTCGGAAGCGAATGGGTCGGAATTCAATATTTTCAACGTTTTTTTGAATCGTATGAGTTTTGGCGCGTCATGAAAAATACGATTTGGTTAAGCTTTTATCAATTAATAATTGGCTTCCCGTTTCCCATTTTGCTGGCGTTATGCCTGAATTATGTGAAGCATGCGTTCTTCAAGAAGTCCGTGCAAATGATTACGTACGCCCCGCACTTTATATCGGTGGTAGTCATGGTTGGCATCATTTTTCAAATATTGGATCCGCGAACGGGTGTAGTTAACGCCATCCTGCAGTTTTTGGGGATGGAGCCGGTTAACTTTCTAAGCAATCCGGAATACTTTTCATCCATTTACGTGTGGTCCGGACTTTGGCAAAATGTCGGTTTTTCCTGCATTATTTACCTGGCGGCTTTAAGCTCGATCGATCCCTCGCTTCACGAGGCGGCTGTAATGGACGGTGCGAGCAAAGTTCGGCGTATGATGCACATCGATCTGCCGGGGATACTTCCCATTGCGGTCATTCTTCTTATTCTTGATACGGGACGTATTTTGGATACGGGATTCGAGAAGGTGTTGCTCATGCAAAATCCGCTCAATATGAACGTATCCGAGGTGATCGATACCTATGTGTATAAGGTGGGGCTCGCTTCCACGGCAATTAATTACTCTTATTCGACGGCAATCGGTCTATTTAAATCCATTATCAGCTTAATCCTGCTTCTCTTCGTCAATCGGCTTTCGAAAAAAGTCGGACAAGAGGGTCTTTGGTAAAGGGGGAGAACGATGAAAAGCACAGCAATTAAAGAACCGAGCGGAGACCGGCTATTCAATGCTTTGATCAATGTGACGCTCTTCCTCTTTACCTTATCGGTGCTTTATCCATTGATTTTTATTTTGAGCGCATCGATCAGCACGCCGGAATCCGTCATGTCGGGAAAGGTGTGGCTGTGGCCGGTCGATTTTTCGCTGGAAGGGTATCGAGCGGTATTCAAGCACAGGCTGATCGGTATAAGCTTTTTGAATTCATTGTTTTATACCGGCGTTGGCACGATCATTAACGTCGTATTTACTTTGATGGCTGCGTATCCGCTTTCTCGAAAAGATTTCTATATCCGTAATTGGATCATGGCGACTTTCGTTTTTACGATGCTATTCTCTGGAGGACTGATTCCTTCGTATCTGCTCGTTAAGGATTTGGGGCTTTTAAATACGAGATGGGCGCTGCTTCTCCCGGGAGCGATTGGAGTTTGGAATGTCATCATTGCGAGAACGTACTTCCGCACGACATTTCCGGACGAATTATTGGAGGCAGCGCAAATGGACGGCTGCTCGGACTTCAAGTTCCTTTGGAAGGTCGTGCTTCCGTTATCGGGGCCAATCATTGCAGTTATAACGCTGTTTTATGCGGTAGGCCACTGGAATTCGTTCTTCAATGCGATGTTGTACTTGAAGGATCAGAGCATGTATCCGCTGCAGCTGGTGCTTAGAGAAATTTTGGTGCAAAACCAGGTGGATTCCTCGATGATCGTCGATGTTGAGGAAGCCATGGCTCGGGAAGGGCTCAAGGAACTGCTGAAATACTCGTTGATCGTCGTATCAACATTTCCGGTGCTGATCATTTATCCGTTCATTCAAAAGCATTTTGTCAAAGGAATGATGATAGGATCGCTCAAAGGGTAAAGAATGGCCATTTGAAGAGGGGAGATTGTCGCATGAAGAAAAAAATGAGCATTGTACTAAGCGCGGCAGTAAGTTTATCGCTGCTTTTGGGCGCTTGTTCCCAGAAAGAAGAAAAGCCGGAGGTTTCAAGCTCCGAAAACGTGACGGAAGCGGGAAGTTTGCCGATTACGCCGGATAAAACGACTTTGAGGGTCCTGATGTACGGCAACAGCCTGGTAGAAAATTTCGCAACGAATGAATATACCAAATGGCTGGAAGAGAAAACGAATATTCAAATCGAGTGGGAAGTGGCTCCCGAAAAATCAGCGCAAGAAAAACTGAATATTACGTTGGCGGGGGGAGATTACCCGGACGTCATTATGGGCTTCAGTATATCGCCTGTACAAATGTCTCTTTACGGGAAAGACGGCGTTTTTATACCTTTAAATGATTTGATCGAGAAGTACGGCGTGGAAACGAAAAAGATGTTTAACACGGTTACCTATGCAAAAGAAACGATAACGGCGCCGGACGGCAACATTTACGGCTTGCCGCAGATCAACGAATGCTATCATTGCACCATGTCCCAAAAAATGTGGATTAATCAAGATTGGCTGACCAAGCTCGGACTCCAAATGCCGGAGACGACGGATGAATTTTATGAGGTGTTGAAAGCATTTAAAGAGAAGGATCCCAATGGCAATGGCAAAAAAGATGAAATCCCTATGGCGGGATATGTAAGTTCCGGTCCCGAAAAGTTTCTGATGTCCGCATTTGTCGAGAAAGACATGAACGATATGATTATAAATAATGGGAAGATTGATGTTGCATTCACCCAGCCGGGGTGGAAGGACGGACTTTCTTATATGCGTAAGCTGTATGCGGAGGGGTTGATCGCTCCGGAAACGTTTACGCAAGACTTGAACGGCTTGAAGAAAATGTCGGGCAATTCGGAAGTCATTTTGGGATCGGCCCCATCCAACTATTCAGGTTCTTTTTTACCTAGCGCCGATCGAATAAAGGACTACGTAGCCGTACCTCCCCAGGAAGGCCCAAGCGGCATGAAATCCGTTTCTCTTAATCCATTTGGGCTTACGCAAGGGGCGTATGTGATTACGAATAAGGCCAAAAATCCTGAAGCGGCATTCCGCTTGGCGGATTTCATGTATAGCGAAGAAGCGACGATGAGAGCCATTTTCGGCCGGCCTGACCAGGAATGGGCTACGGCAGGCACGAGCGACGTTTCAATTGCGGGGGAACCGGCTAAATGGATACGTTTAGAGAACTTGTCGGGCTTGCAAAACCTCGGATGGTCGCAAACGGGTCCGTCGGTGCGAACCAGTGCATTTCGCTTAAGCGAGGCGGCGGCGCCTGGCACGCAGGAAACGATTCTGTACCAGGAGACGAAGCAAAAATATGAGCCATACAAAATCGATGCCGATAAAGTGGTACCGCCGTTGTTCTTCACGAAGGATCAGTCGGAGGAGCTCGCCGGATTGAGCAAGACGATAACCGATTACAAAAACGAGTTTTTGGCCAGAGCGGTAACCGGCGATATCGATCTCGAGAAGGAATGGGACGGGTACTTGAAAACATTGGACGGCATGAACCTCAAGCGCTATTTGCAAATCTATCAGGAAGCGTATGATGCAAAGCAATAGCAATAGTAGAGATTGCAATGCCGAGGTGGAGGAGGAAGCAGACATGGAACATTATATTCGATACGCTGCGCAAATACAGCCCTCGGAACGCCAGCTGGCGCTGCAAGAAATGGAATTTTATTCATTCATCCATTTCACGGTAAATACGTTTACGGACAAAGAATGGGGAACCGGAAGCGAGGATCCTGCGATTTTTAATCCGGTTGCATTCGATGCAGATCAATGGGTGGGAGCTTGTCAAGCTGCCGGAATGCGGGGGCTAATTCTCACCTGCAAGCATCATGACGGATTTTGTTTATGGCCGACTCGTTATACGGAGCATTCGCTAAAGAACAGCCCTTGGCGCAACGGAGAGGGCGATATCGTAAAGGAAGTTGCCGATGCTTGCCGAAAAGGCGGTCTTAAATTCGGCATTTATGTATCTCCGTGGGACAGACATGAGCGTTCATACGGGGATACGCCGCTGTATAACGAGTTTTTTAAAAATCAATTGAGAGAACTCCTGACTCAATATGGAGACATTTTCTGCGTATGGTTTGACGGAGCGTGCGGTGAAGGACCGAACGGAAAACGACAAGTCTATGATTGGGATGCTTATTATGCGTTGATCCGCGAGCTGCAGCCGAATGCTGCCATCACGGTCTGCGGCCCGGATATTCGGTGGTGCGGAAACGAAGCGGGGCACTGCCGGGAATCGGAATGGAGCGTCGTTCCGGCTTCATTGCGGGATAACGAGAAGATTCAGGGAAAATCGCAGCAAGCGGATGACCGCGAGTTCGCCAAACGATACGATTCGCAGGATCGGGATCTCGGGAGCAGGTCGATCATCAGCCAAGAGCGAGAACTGGTCTGGTATCCGGCGGAAGTCAATACGTCGATTCGGCCGGGCTGGTTTTATCATGCCTCGGAGGACAATCAAGTCAAATCGCTCGAAGAACTGCTTAACGTCTACTACGGCTCCGTTGGAGGGAATGCGACCTTTCTGTTAAATATTCCTCCCGACAGGAGAGGGTTGATTCACGAGAACGACGTGAAGCGGCTTCGGGAATTCGGCGATGCTCTACGCCAAACGTTCCG
This sequence comes from Paenibacillus sp. PAMC21692, assembly GCF_014303795.1. Taxonomy (NCBI): domain Bacteria; kingdom Bacillati; phylum Bacillota; class Bacilli; order Caryophanales; family Paenibacillaceae; genus Paenibacillus; species Paenibacillus sp. PAMC21692. The sequence continues at coordinate 8,201,555 of NZ_CP060293.1, read as the reverse complement.
GAATAATCTGGCTGCAACGGCATCGGCTTCCGCTTCCGAACAGAGGATCGGCTATGAGGCAGGCCATATTTTTGACGGAAATAAAGATTCTTATTGGGCCCCGGAGGAAGGGACGGAGCGAGCGCTTCTTGAGATTGATTTGCAGCGGAATACCTTGTTCGACCATGTCGTTCTGCAAGAATACCGCTATAGTCAAAGAATAGAAAGGTTTACGCTGGAATATGAAGCGGCGGGCGAATGGAAGCCGCTATATGCCGGAACGGTTATCGGCCATAAGCGAATATGCCGTTTTCCTGCCGTCAAATCCAGGTACTTACGGATAACGATTATAGATTCGAGATGGTGTCCGACTTTATCTGCTTTTGAGGTTTATAGTAGCCGGTTGAATAATGGAGGCGTATCGCCGAGCGAGCGAAAAGCAGCTTCTGCTTAATGGATTTCGTGCAAGTGATGGCTTAACCGGCAGCTTGCAGCTTGCAGCGTGCAGCGTGCGAGACTTGCGATAAAAACCGGCGGATTTCGCCTCTAGACAGGCAATTAAAAAAACCTCGGCTTGCTCCAACCGGAGCGGGCCGAGGTTTTTTCCTCAATGCAATCACAATTAAAAGTTTTCACTTGTTGGATGCTGCTGATCGATTTTCAGCTGGATCAAGTTGTCGCCGATCATACCCAATTGCTGGGTAGCATTAGGTTAGGCGATTTTTAAGAACAAGGAAATCTTCAAGTATGGATAAAAATGGAATATAAATTATCTCAAAACAAATCGGAAAAATATGCTATATTAAGGGCAGGATACAGATTCGGAGATTCGTGAAGGGGACTTCGTCGTGCTGCTCTTTCTAAAGGAGTTTTTATTTAACGTTTTTATTATTTCATCTCCTTTCGTATTATACCCTTATTTGCACAGAATCAGAGACAGGGTCAACGTATACCGCGCCTACTTGTTCCTGCTTTGCTGCATAGCCATCCTGGCGACGATGTGTTTCCCGGTCATGATGAACGGAATCTCTTACGACTTTCGTTCCGTACCGCTCGTAATCGGCACCTTGTACGGAGGTCCCGTTGTATCCCTGCTTCTGTACGGGGTCATTATCGCCACGAGGTACGTGTTGGGAATATCCGATATTCTGCTGTACATATTTTCGCTGCTGCCCACCTTTTGTATCGCGTGGCTGGCGATGAAGGGGTACGACGCGGCGTCGCTTCGCATGAAGGCGGTTATCGCCGTGCTGGCATGCGCGCTCATTAAATTAGTGACGTTCACCACCTATTTGATTACGAAGGGCCAGCTTTATCTGTTGACTAACAACTTGATGGAGACTATTGCCACCTATGTATTCCAAAGTTTTATTCTGGTAATGGGAGTCTTGATCATCGAATTTATGAGGCGATACAGCCGCATTCAAGACGAGGTCGTCAATACGGAGCGGATGAAGATTGTCAGCGAAATTGCCGCGTCCGTGGCGCACGAAATCCGCAACCCGCTCACCTCGGTTCGGGGTTTTATTCAATTGCTTGGCACGAAGGAGCTTTCTCCCGAGAAGAAGGAGCAATACAAGGCCATCTGCTTTGCGGAGCTTGACCGGGCGGAAGGCATTATTTCCGATTACTTGTCGCTCGCCCGCAATGATCTGGAGGTTATCGAAGAGATTGACCTTAATGCGGAGCTGGGTTATACGTTCAATCTGCTTCTTAATTACGCTAACTTCAACAATATCCGATTACATGTTTCCTATTATGAGGAGAGCAAGCTGGCCGTCATGGGGGACAGGCACAAGTTTAGACAGGTGCTGCTTAATATCGGCAAAAATGCCATCGAGGCGATGCCAAATGGCGGAGATCTTTCTCTCGAGCTTGGCAAGCAGGCCAACACGGCGGTAATCCGGATTGCGGATACGGGTATCGGCATGAGCGCCGACCAGGTTAAACGGTTAGGTACGCCATATTATTCCACCAAGGATAAGGGAACGGGTCTTGGCACGATGGTATCCTTTAATATCGTTAAGAAGATGGGCGGGATGATACATATCGATAGCGAGCCCGGCAAAGGAACGACGTTTGTACTGCAATTTCAGAATATATCAATTTAATGCAAAAATCCGGAAAGGCAAAAGCCCTTTCCGGATTTTTTGGTATTCGTATCTTGCTTAACTCTCGGCGTCCACCTCGACAAAGTCGTTCTTGAAACGTTCATAGTCGGCTGTCCTGCATTCGATCAGCATACGCGTGCCCTCGGCTTCGTAGCTGGTCGACATGACATGGGCATGCTCGTTGAAGTAAGACACGAGCTTTCCCTGATTAAAGGGGATGAGAATATCCTTTTTGACGTAATTGGCGAAAATATGGGAGCGAACGACTTCGATCAGCTCCTGGATCCCTTGGCCTTCCTTCACCGACATATAGACCGAATTGCCGGACCTCATGGGATAAGGATGCTCCGTCAGATCGCATTTGTTGTAGGCGTAGACAGTCGGGATGCCGTCAGCGCCCAACTCGCCCAGCGTCTCGTTAGTGACGGTTACGAGCTGCTCGTAATCTTCGTGCGCGTAGTCTACGACGTGCACGAGCAGATCGGCTTCCGTTACCTCCTCCAGCGTGGAACGGAACGCTTTGATGAGGTGATGGGGCAACTGGCTGACGAAGCCGACGGTATCCGTAAGCAGGAACGACTTGTTGTCCGGCAGCTCGATGCTGCGTACCGATGTCTCAAGCGTAGCGAACAGCATATCCTTGGCGAATACCTGCTTCGTCGTGTCGGGGTCGTACGCCTCCAGAAGAGCGTTCATAAGGCTGGATTTGCCGGTATTCGTATATCCGACCAAACAGACGACGGGCATTTCGTTTTTCTTCCGCTTTTTTCGCTGATTTTGGCGCGTCGCCACGAGCTTCTCCAACTCGGCTTGCAGCGCGGTGATCCGCTCCTCGATGCGCCTGCGGTCGAGCTCGAGCTTTGTTTCCCCTGCGCCTCTGTTTTTCAGGCCGGAGCCGCCGCCCTGACGGCCAAGGGAAGCGCGAAGGCCCACGAGGCGCGGGAGGGAATACTGCAGACGCGCGACTTCGACCTGGAGCTGCGCCTCACGGGTTTTAGCACGTTCGGCGAAGATGTCCAGAATCAGAATTGTGCGGTCGATGACCGTGCAAGCGAGCTCGGCTTCCAGATTGCGGATCTGGGAAGGGGACAGCTCGTCGTTAAAGACGACCAGCTCGCACTCATGGGCTTCCATCAGAGCTCGCAGCTCCTGGATCTTGCCCGTGCCGATGTAATGGGTTGGATTGATGCGGTCGGCCTTCTGGCTGAGCTCATCCACCACTTCGATATAACAGGCATCGGCCAGGTTGCGGAGCTCCATCATGGCATATTCGAAGTCGGAGCCGTTCTTCAACTGGACGCCGACGATAATCGCTTTTTGTTTCGTTTCGTTTGGTTCTGTCATTATTCATCATCCTCCGGAATTAGGGCGTGTCTGAATACTCCGAAGGGAGCAGATTTTCAGACACGAACTAGGTTTGGGTACAAAAAAACACAGGCATGCCTGCCCGTGCCCGACGATATACGACCTGAGGAGATAGGAAGGCGTCGCTACAGCATGGGATCGCCGCCGCTCGCGGAACTTGATTATGGTCCAATCCTTAGGCGATTGCACCAAAGCAAGCCGTGCGGCAATAGACGGCCAATCCGACGGGGGCCAATGCTCCCGCGTCTCGGCTGCTGCAGTTGAAGTAAAGCTTCATGTAGACAGACCTGTCCTGAGTCCTCCGCCGTATGGGCAGAGCGGTATATACTTTGCAATTAGCCGCGCAAAGACCTGACTCGGATGTAATCTATCACACGAAACCCTCCGTTCCTTTGGAATGAGAACAGTGTAGCACAAGGACGAAACATGAAGCAACCGACTAAACATTTATAACCGTTTATTGAGGCTCCTGAATCTCCTCATCCTCCAAGTGAACCCACTGATGCGCCCAATCGGTAATACTGCTGAACAAAGGAGATAAGGCATGGCCCTTCTCCGTCAACGAATATTCGATTCGCACGGGCATCTCGGGATAAACGTCGCGGCGAATCAGGCCTTCGAGCTCAAGCTCTCTCAGCCGGTCTGACAACACCTTGCCGCTCAGATTGGGGAGATGCTGCTCGATGTCGGAGAATCTTTTGGGACCAGGCAGCAGGCTGTACACGATAAGCGCAACCCAGCGTTTGCTCAGCAGCTCGACCGCCTTCTCGAATCGGACACACATACGCTTCTGTTCCATAAGGCTCATCCTCTCTTTGTTATCATTATAGACTTGAAGGCCCATACAGAAAAGAGGAATGATTCTTATTCTGCCATTAATTTATCAGGCGCGGGGAAGATCGCGGCGCGAAACCTTTGCGATTCGGGTATCGTCTAATGGTGTAAGTACACATAATTGTTACCGAGACAAAAGTACGAGAAGATAAGGAGAGTGCGTCCATGCGTTGGCTTCCCGAAAGCGGTCATGCAACATGGTGGAGAATCGCAGGTGTGTCTGCCGCACTGCTGGGAGCAGCGCTGCTGGCGGTCAGATTCGGCATTATCGGTCAGGAATGGAACTTGGGCAACGCTTTTATGCTGGTCCTGCTTGCCGTTGTCGTATCGCTTGTAGTCGCAGCCGCGGGGTGGTTCGGCGCGAAATGGATTTGGCTGCTTTCTACGATCGGATTTGTCTCAGGCATTGTATTTATGGCGGTGAAGAGCCAGGATACATCAGGCTGGGGCGACCTCGTCGGATTTATCACGTTCATGTTTTTGTCGGCCGCCGGTTTCGTACTGGGCATTCTAGTGGAGCTCATCGCCTGGGCGTCGAGAAAATTCGGCAGCACGCATACGTAGTAAGATAGGGAAAAGTTGGTAAAACACCCCATAGACGTTATTAGCGTCTATGGGGTGTTTTTTGCTGCTGTTTGAAGCTCCATCAGACGTTATTATCGGCTATGGACGCTGTTTTGAGTAACTTTCCGCTCCATCGGCGTTATTAACGCCTACAGCAGCTCGTTCGCCTGCTTTTTAGAGCTATAGGCGTTATTAACGCCTCCAGACCTAGAAGCTCCGCATCTTCGTCTCGGTCTTCGCGATGGCGCCGGCAATTCGTTCCTCATAAGAATGGATGAGGTACTTCTGGACGAGGATTTGCCGCTGATGCGCGATCATACGCGTGAAGGAGGCGGCTGTCCCATTCGTATCGCCGCCGCGAACGGCGCCCCCAAGCACTTTGCCCTCCGTCGCGAACATCTTCTTGTAGGTGCCGGCAGCGGCCTTGGCCGCCTTGATCTTCGACTCCGTCGCGTCGTTTTCGTCCAACATCCGGCGAAGCTGCTTCATCTTGGCATTGGCGTCGGACTTCGCCTTCTTGAGCTCTGCACTTTTGTCGCTTTGCTTCTTCTTCGCGGCTTGAACGGCCGCCTTCGTCATCTCGACCTGGACGCTCAGGGCGGAGGTCAGATTTTTGTTCTTGAACGAGCGGGCGAGGCTAAGCTGCGTCTTCTGGGTTTCATACAGCTTGAACAACGGCTCATGCTGCTTCTTGAGCGAAGCGGCCGCGTTTTCCAACGCTTTTATCTTGGCTGAGTCGATCTCGCGAATGGCTTTGCGCAGTTTTCCTTCGTTCTCTTCGTTCTTAAAATGCAGCGCATTGATTTTCGAGTCCCAGTCCAGATCCTGGCGCTGCAGCGTCTGCAGCTCGGCGTATTGCTTCTTAAGCGAGGCGGAGACGGAAGAGGATACAGCCGAGACCATCTTGTCGAATGCCTTCTTCGCGGTGGGCGTAAATTCGAACGGCGCCGCGAACGCCGTCATGGACAGGTTCAGCGACAACAGAAACGCCAACCCAGCCATGCCAATCGTCATGCCCATGCTCATTCTTCGATTACGGATACGCATAATCATACCTCCTGAGAATCGGTCGGAGCAGGCGGGCAGTAATCAAAAAACAACAAAAAAAGCACCCGCAAGGCAGACGATGTTCGTCTGTCTTGCGGGTGCTTCCCGCTTGTCCGATCCGTATTTGTCCCGATTATACCTTATGAGGCGGGAGCGGTCAATACCGAAGGCGAACGCACGCTCTAATATACGGGCTTTACAGCGAATGGCCGGCAGCGTATTCCTCCGGCGTTTTGCCGATCATCGCCTTGAACGATCGGATGAAGTGGGACTGATCGTAGAAGCCCAGCTCGGCGCCCAACGACGCCCAGCTCCCTTTGTAACCGGCGTCGAGCGTCTCCGCGGCATTCTGCAGCCGGTAAAGCTGGATGACCCACTTGGGGCTGACTCCGACATATTTGCTGAACAGTCTCTGCAGCGTACGCACCCCGATACCGAAGGTCCGGGTCAACTGTTCGACGCTGGAGACGGTACGGTCGCTCTGAATGTAACGAATGATGTCGACCAGCCGATCAACCGTCTCATCGGGATGGGGCAGGCAGCTCATTAACATCGTTTCCGTGAGGGCAATAAGCGTCTCCGCCGGCTGATCCGATCGGAGTGCTTCTGTCAATTTCGCATTCATACTGTCGTTGTCCATGCCAAATGCTTCGGCGAAGGTCATGGAGCCATCGGTAAATTCGGAAAGCGGTTTGCCTGCGAAGGGGTAGAAGCCGCCCGGCCGGAACTTAACGCCGTACGCGCGCTCTTTGCCGGACAACCGTTTCGTATATTTGCGGCTGGAGACGCCGTAGACCGCGCTGCCTGAAAATTCTGCGACTAGATTAACGCAAGGATTCGGGATATTGTCCTGGAGGAATACTTCGTTCTCCGGCAGATCCCATTCGACGATCCAATGATGCATCACGAACGGCGCAAGAGCCTCGGATGGAGCGAAACGGCGCAGACGGAATTTGTTGAACGCTTCCGGCGCTTGCAAAATGCCCATGCTCGCGGTTTGGGACGGGGAAGACGACATTCGGAATCTCTCCTTTACAGGGCTGACGCTTTTTTACAATACGGGATGATATGTCTCTAGTATACTGGCAGGGAGAGGCTAGAATCCATGATCAAAAAAGGAGAGTGCATGTACATGCAGCATAAATTCATCTCTTATATTGGAGCAACGCCGGAAAAGGTTTGGGATACGCTGATCGGCCCGGAGGGAACCCGCGCCATCTTCTTCGATTGCCTATTCCAGTCCGAGCTGACGCCGGGAAGCAAGTTCGCTTATGTTGGCCCGGGCAATGACGGGGAGGAGACCGTTCACGTATACGGCGAAATCATCGATATCGATCCAGGCCGGATGATGTCCGTTATCGAACATCCGGGGCCGTCCTACTACGAGAACCATGCCGAGTTGACCTCGCGCATTACCTATACGCTGGATGCGGTAGGGGAGACGACGAAGCTGACGCTGGTCAATGATCAATTCACCGAAAACCATCCCAGCTTCGAGCGCTCCGAGGACAATTGGGCCGTCGTGGTCAGCAACCTTAAGAGTTATGTCGAGACGGGCAAGACGTTAAACTTTGGCTGGTAGGTAAGGGTAGCCGAACCTTCTCCCATTCCTTATACTAGAGTTAGCTATAAAAACGATAGAGATAACGGATAGGAGAATGGGACCATGAGCTACAAAATCGTATTTTTTGACATCGACGGCACGCTGGTGAACGAGCAAAAGGAAATACCTGAGGATACGGTGCTGGCGATCCGCGAGCTTAAGGAACAGGGCGTGGAGCCGGTTATCGCGACGGGCCGCGCGCCTTACTTCATCAAGCCGCTTGCGGAGAAGCTGGGCATCGAATCCTTTGTCACCCTAAACGGAGGTTACGTCGTCTACAAGGGACAGCCGCTGTACCGCCGGGAGATCGGCAAGCGGGAGCTGGGCCGCCTGGTGGAGCTTGCCGCCGCGCACGATCACGGACTGGTATTCGAGGGAGAGACGGCTTTCTGCAGCGATCGCGAGAACCATCCGTTTATTGAGGAAGCGGTTCTATCGCTTAAGGTGGACTTGCCGTCGTTTAACCCGGCCTTCTGGCAGACTGACGACATCTTCCAGGTGTTCCTGCATTGCGAGAGCCACGAAGAACATCTGTATGAAGCGTTGAAGGATGATTTTACGTTGATCCGCTGGCATCGCGCCGCGATGGATGTACTGCCGGCAGGCGGCTCCAAGGCGCAAGGCGTGGCGGCTCTTCTGGAGAAGCTGGGTCTGACGGCGGCCGATGCCGTCGCATTCGGAGACGGGCTTAACGATAAGGAAATGCTGGAGTATGTCGGCTTCGGCGTCGCGATGGGCAATTCCCATCCGGAATTGCTGCCTTACGCGAATTTCGTGACGTCGCATGTGGACGAGCGGGGCATTCGCAACGGCTTGATCGAGGCGGGATTGCTGCGTTCCGAGGGCGTTGCCGTTCAAATAAAATAAGTTTTCGGTAGGGTAAGTCAATGGATCCGTAGTCAAAAGCAGCCAAATCGGGCGAGTTTGTCGGCATGGCCGACAGCTTGTACGCACTGTTCCTCATTTACTCCTATTAGCTCCATACTCGCTCCACAAGTTCCGATGAAACGATGGCGTCCATAGAAAGGACGCCGCGAGGAGAGGACAATCGTCTACCGCATCGGAAAAATCGTATATCGCACGGGAAATCGTACACCGCATCGGAAAACAGAGGGAAAAGCTCCTCTTAATCTGAACAAGTCAGGCGATCGGTTTGGCATAGAGGGAAAAGCTCCCTCTAATCGGGGCGATTATGCCCGAATACAGCGATTCGTTCGGGAGTAGAGGGAGGATTTCCCTCTAAAGTGCAAGCGAGGGAGGAGACAGGGACATTAGAGGGCGTTTTTCCTCTTATTCGAGAGAAGAGCGAGCAAACACCACAGACATGAGAGATGTTGATGGCTTTTTTGGTCCTTTCGTATCCAGTTTAATCATTTATTTTCGTTGGGCAGCTATCTGCCGTTCTATAAATCAAAAAGTTCACCAATCCGGGCGGGCTCACGTACTATAACCTAATCCATATTACTGGTTTGGGGGGTATAACGTGATCGTAATTACGGACGGAAGCAACCCGGGCGCAATACCGCCGCGGCTGCTGACGATGCTGGAGAGGAAAACTTTGACGAGGAAGATGGCAAGTCCGATGTTGTACAGCTATCCAAGTCTGGATTCTCTGATCTTCGAGCTTAAGATGAGGTCTCACATCGTGGAAGCGGCCAAAGCGATGTATGCAAGCGGGGTAAGCTTCGCGTCATTTAGCAATTCCCGCAGCAACGAGCAGTATTGGATTCGTACGCCCCAGGGCGGCTTCTTGCTGCGGCCCAACGTTCTGCCATCCGATGCGGTGAACGATATTTTTGAAAATGGGCATCTATATGCCTTCGAGTGCGCAGGCGCCATTATTATCATTCTGTATAAGGCAGTGCTGGATGCGATCGGAGAAGCCGCGTTCAACCGGCACTTCCGCAACCTGTATCTGATCAGTTGGGAAACGGACCGCGATCTCAGACTAAACGCCACTTACAATCTGAACGAGACGTACCACGGAGATACGATGTATTTCAAAAATCCCGATTACGACCGATCTACGCCGGAGTGGCAGGGCGAGAACGCCATCAAGCTCGACGATAACCTGTTTTTCGGCCACGGGATCGGAATCGGTTCCGCAGGTGACATTATCGAAAAGCTTAACCGCGCGAGAATGCCGGGCAGCATGACGTCGGCTTATCTGGACAATCTTATTATTACGCCGGACTTCGAGTTCGTGAGGCAGCTTGTCTATCGGGAAGAAGAAGCTGCTGCTTTGTAGCGGCAGGTGGATTACAAGAGACTTCCGACCATACGCAAAGAGGGCATCGCAACAGCCAGCGGCTGAGCAGCGATGCCCTCTTTGTACAAATATAGGAAAGTATATGATTTCGCCGCACTTTCTCTATATTTCTCGGAACGAAACGCGCTCCGCCGCCAAAGGACAGCGGAGCCGTTTCGCCTTGCCGAGTTTAAAGGATCTGGCGCTTATTCCATCTTAACAGGCGGATCAAAGGTCATGCCTTTAAGATCGACGGTTACTTTTTTCATGGAGATAGGTTCAAGAGGTTTGTCGCTGCCGTCCCGATCCTGCGCCACGATCTCGTCGGCCGCCTCGATGCCTTCGATCACCTTGCCGAACGAGGCATACAGGTTGTCCAGCGACGGAGCGTCCTCGACCATGATAAAGAATTGGGAGCCTGCGGAATCCGGCGCGTTTGAGCGCGCCATGGAGAGGACGCCGCGCGTATGCTTCAGCTTGTTCTCGAAGCCGTTTTCGCTGAATTCGCCGGGGATGGAATAGCCGGGACCGCCCGTGCCGTTGCCATCCGGATCGCCGCCCTGAATCATGAAGCCGGGAATGACGCGATGGAAGATCAGGCCGTCATAAAATCCCGACTGCACGAGCGAGATAAAGTTGTTGACCGTATTCGGAGCGACCTCCGGGTAGAGCTCGATCTTGATCAACTTGTCGTTGCTAAGCTCAATCGTGACCTCGGGATGTTTCTCCGGACCGAGGAGCTCGGGTCCCTCTTCTTCTGCCGGGGCTTCCGTAGGAGAAGGGGACGGCGATGGGGACGGAGATGCCGTAGCTTGTCCGCCGCCGGAGCCTTGGCTGTTGTTCTGCTTGCCTTGATCGACGCCGCAGCCGGCTGCCACGATCAAGAATACGGCTAGAACCGCGAGCAGAAGCGGGTGCCGATAATGCCGTTTCATTGCTTTCATTGACGTTTATTACCCTCCTTATAATGCGTGTTCAAAAAGTCCGGTTTTCAGCACCGAGAAGATTGAATGAAGGTAGAAACTGAGGAGCGGAGCGTAGTGGAAGCTACGTGAGCACCTGCAATGTTTCCGGAGGAAACATACTTCGTAAGCATTCGCTTAGTTTCGCCTGAATTCAATATTCGATGATGAGTAGGCAACGCGACCATACTTCGTGATCAAAAGCGGACTTTTTGAACAACCTCTTATGCATGTGTCCAGCTTCCATAGTAACACAGCGGAAACCAGGATTGCGAATGATGGCGGAGAGCTTGTCCACCGAATCGTAAATGGCGAATCAGGGGTGCTGCACCGCGCTCCTACTCCTCGCCTGGCTGAGCGGAATAACGTTTCACGCGGTCCAGCAGCTCCTGCATCTGCCCCAGCAGCATGGCGCCTTCCTCCGGCGTTGCGTCCAGCTTGCAGGCCAGCTGTCCGGGAATATCGATGGCCTTCTCCCTCAGCGCTTCACCATCCGGTGTCAACGTAACGAGGACGCTTCGTTCGTCTTTCTTGTCGCGCGTACGCTTGACGAGGCCCGCGGCCTCCAGCTTCTTTAGCAGCGGAGTGAGCGTGCCGGAATCCAGGTACAGCTTGGTTCCAAGCTCGCTGACGGTGGCATTGTCCTTTTCCCATAACGCGAGCATCGTCACGTATTGCGTATAGGTAAGTCCAAGGTTTTGCAGCAGCGGGCGATACAGCTTTGTAATTTCGCGGGAGCTCGCATAGATCGCGAAGCAAATCTGATTATCGAGCTTCATATGTTCAATGGGATTCATCGTTTCTCCTCCAAGACGGCAACTTCGATAAAATTTTCAATTAAATTGCATTAAATTTAATATAGTGTTGCAGCCTGGAGGTGTCAAGGTCGAGGAGGGGAGTGGCCGGTGAAAGTGAGGCGCTTAAAGCCTGACGCCTATCCCTAATTCTTCTCCCTTGCGGACATACCAGTCGGCGATCGCCACGTCAAAGGCGGCCATGCCCATGGGGCAGAACAGCACGGGCTCCTCAGAACGGAGAGAGGAGAACGCGTCCCGGCATACAATATCGCCAAGGGACATGACATCTTCTGCTGTCAATCCGGTCTCCCGGTGAAGCAGCTCGATATCGGTGTTTTCGCGACATACCTCCGCCCAATCGTCGACCACGATGGAACGAATGCCGCGTATAGCGTCCAATCCGTAATCCCTGAGCGAGATGTCGAGCAGCAGGCTGCCGGGCGCCGGGGGGATGTCGATATAACGCACGGGGCTAACCGTGCATGTCAAAATGACGTTGCACGAGCGATATAACTCCTGCCAGCATCCGGCGAACCGAATCGGTATGTCCTTACGGAGCTGCCTGATGCGGAGAGGCTTCGATTGTTCGGCCGGATCTCCGAATTTCAGCGTTGGTCCGGCGCCTGTGCGTTTGCCAAAGCTGTGCGGCATGACTTCCTCAGGACTAATGCCACGAACGTCGTACAACATAACTTGATCGATATGCTCGCCAAATAAGGCTAACGTCATGGCCAGATGCTTTCGCCCGATAGGTCCCAGTCCGATAATGCCGATGCGCAGCCCTTCTTCGGCTTCATCACGGCGATTGTCGAGCAAGCGATGACGAAGCCACTCTCTTAGCATCAGTCCGCTGACGGCCGCGGTTCTGACGGCGCTCACTCGCGAGGAATTGACGATTGCGCGCGGTTCTCCCGTAGAAGTTTCGTTTAGTATGGTGACGCTATGGGCTCGAGGCAAGCCGGCATTAATGTTGCCGGGGAAGCTGGCGATCCACTTCAGACCCGCCGCGGCGACCGTCCCGCCAACATAAGCGGGCATCGCGATGATGCGATTATCCGGGTTGCCGTAGCGCAGGTAAGGCTTGAGCGGCTGAACGACGCCGCCTCTGTCCATAATTTGTACCGTCTCTTGAATCCGATCGACCAGCTCCCGCCACGGCTCGCCGATCTCTCTAAGCTGCTCATCTCCGTAATAAATCATGGCGCAGTGACTTCCTCCCTGTTCGTTCCGTTCTTCTCTCAACCAGGCTCGCCAAAAGCGGCAGCCATCCACTCGTCGTTAAACACCGTATCCATATAACGCTCTCCGCGATCGTGCATAATAACGGCACAAGTGCTGCCGTCAGGCAGCTCATCCCATATCGATCGCAGGGCAGCAAGGACCGCTCCGGAGGAGGGACCGGCAAGGATGGCTTCCGTTGCGGCAAGCTCCCGGCATGCCAAAGCCATTTCCTTGTCTGTTACGTAGACGGCCAGGTCCATAAAGGAGTTCGCCGCAAACGGGGGAACGATGCCCGCGCCAAGTCCGGGGAAGAGGCGCGGGCCCTTCTCCCCGCCAAGAATGACGCTGCCCGCGGCATCGACGGCAACGGTCTTCGCGGCCAGCCCGTTCCGGCGAATGTAGTCGGCGCAGCCCAGCATCGTGCCGCAAGTGCTGACGCCGCCTATCACATAATCGACCTTGCCAAGCTCGCGAATGATTTCGGGCATCGTCCCCTCGCTGTGGGCCAAGTAGTTATTGGGGTTCCCATACTGATTCGGCCAGAAGCTGTCGGGATGGGCGGCCAGCAGCTCCTGCACGCGGGCAAGGCGGGCGGGGAGAAACTCCCCCGTAGCGGGATCAGGCTTTTCCACGTAGGAGACCTCCGCTCCGTAAGCTTGCATAATAGTCCTGTTCGTCTTTGAGGTGCGGGGGTCAATGACGCAGACGAAACGAAGTCCGAGCCGCCTGCATATGGACGCCATGCTGATCGCCATATTGCCGGAGCTGGATTCCACAATAACCGTATCCGGACCGATGAGCCCTTCCCGCAGGGCATTTTTCAGAATGCGGAGGGCAGGGCGATCCTTGGCGCTGCCCGTCGGATTCATCAGCTCCAGCTTGGCGAATACCCGTATGCCCCGCAGCTCTGGAAACAATCGGGATAAGCGGACTAGAGGCGTGCCGCCAATTCCGTTCAACCAACCATCCTCCATGCCTATCTCACCGCCGCTTTCTTCTAAACAGTCGAATTCCGGGTTATGAGGGGTAGATCTTTTTTCCTTTCACCGAACCGTGACCCGGAAGTTGGCGGAAAGCGTCGACCGGTATGACGTCGATGCCTTTCAGCAAGCCGCCGCGAATCATCATGCCGATATCCGGTATGCGTTGCTCGACCTCGTTCCGCACATGCCGGAGCTTCTCCGGGTGCTTCGCCAATTGGTCGCTTCGAATATGGAGCATGAGCCGATTGCCGTTTACGGCTACGCGCACGGCCGCGTCCGTTAATACAAGGTGGACGGCCGCCTCGATGTCGTACAAGCTGATCTTCTCCCCATGCTTCAGCTCGGAGCCGATGCGCTTCGTTATGCCGGTAAAAGTGCCCCGCGGAACGCCGTCGATCAGGGTGACCTCGAAGTCGCGCACGACGTCGTAAGTAACGAAACGAACGACCGGGAACATCAGCCTGCTCATCGCTGTGAGGACTAGCACCCTCTCGTTGTCCGCCAACGGCTCGAAGCTCTCTCCCAGTTCCTGTACAGTCAGCCCCTCGCCCCACATGCCCTCCGAGAGAACATACCTGTTTCGCTCATGCGAATAGGCGGCAATGGCTCCGACCTCGATGGAGCCGTACGTATCGAGCAGATCCGGAGGGGACAGGCATAATCGGGCCGCCATATTGGCCTGCCATTCCCTGGAGGCGATCTCGCCGACCAGGATGATCTTCCGCACGGGGAACGGTTCATCTTCCGGCCAGGCATCGGCTATGCTCTCCAGAAGGGAGGGCATCGTATACAGCAGCTCCGGCCGATAGGTTCTTAGCTTCGCTACATGTTCTTCTATGGGGGCAGAGAAGGAGATGGCCTCGCCCTCCATACCCATACTCGAGAAGATGCTCAGCGCCGTGCTTGCCGCATGACCTGTGCCCAGATCGGCCAGGGCCCGCCGGATCGGACCGTACTTAGGAACTATTGAATGCGAAGCGGTCTCTATCGATTCTCCGTCAGCGGTCATCGGCTTCTCTTTGGCGTTCAACCATGCTTCGAAGCTCGTTTGTTTCGCGGCTATATAATGAAGATCATCTTCGGGTGAATAATAGATCGACTTGCGTATGCCGCTCGAAGTGCCGGAGGTGCGGTAGACAGATAAGCCGGCTTCGGATCGCGGCGGTTCCGCATAATAATGCCTTGCCAATAGATCGGCGTTCAGCAGGGGCAGCTCGTTCAGCGAAAGAAGCGTCTTCTCCCTGTTATCGGCGTAGTCAAGGCGACCGCGTTCCGAACTGCGCTTTTCCTCCAGAAGCTTTCCATACCATGGGTGCAATCGTGCAATAAGATGGACATGCGCCGTCAGCGCGCTTGGATGCAAGGACATGCCGCGCACACTCCTCGTGATGGACTAAGGGCTCCCCTTAAAGTGCGAGTTCAATAAGTTCGGTTTTCATCCTCTTAAAGCATATGTGTCCCGCGGCGGAATGTTCGGGTATGACGACAGCGGCCTAAGGCACGTCCGCAACTGCTGCGTATACTAATAAAAGAAAGATTCCCAGAGACAACCGCATGAAGTCTATACTGAAAAGCGCACTTTTGAACTCTTAAGTACGATAAAGGAGGCCTTGCTAGTGTGAAATCGGGCAAAAAGAGAAGACACCGCATCTCCGACAAATGGGCAAAAACGAATGCGCTGCTAGGGGACAAGGGCCTGCGCCTCTATATTCCGCAAACCCGGCGGTTCAGCCAATACACGCTGCGATCTATGTTGGAAGCTTACGGCATGGTCTATGTAAAGCCGGTTCGCGGCTCGCTTGGGAGAGGCGTTATGAGAGTCGAACGGGAGGCGGGAGGCGGGTATGCCTACCAATTGGGCAGCAATCGGCGCAGCTTCGGCAGCTTCGATGCCTGCCATCTCGCTATAAAGAGGGATATTGCCGGCAAGTCGTATCTCGTGCAGCGAGGCATCCATCTATTAAAATACGAGGGCAGAGCCTTCGATCTGCGCGTCGTCGTGCAGAAGTCGCCAAGCGGGGGCTTTGAAGCGACGGGAACGGTGGCGCGAGTCTCCTATCCCGGCAAAATCGTTACAAACGGGAGCCAAGGCGGAACTATCCTGCCAGCTGACCAGGTACTCCAGCCCCATGTCGGTTCGGGGCAGAAGGATGCGATGATCGCCCATTTGGAGCGTATCGGCATTCAAACGATCAGGCAGCTGCGGAGGCGTTATCCGGGGATGGTCGAGATCGGGCTGGACATCGCGATCGACAGTCAGCTTCGGCCGTGGATTCTGGAGGTGAACACGACGCCGGATCATTGTCCTTTCGCCATTCTGCAGGACCAGACGATGATTCGGCGCATTATTCATTATGGCAGGCAATACGGCGTGACCTATAGGCTAAATTGCAACAAAGCCAAGACGGTGCTCTAGGGCGTGTCTGAACACCCGCTCGGGGGCATCTTTCACCGCCTTTCCGCCCCCTGCTTCGTCACTTTTGCTTGACGTAGCCTTAGGTAACGCCTTCACAAAAGTTCTTTGCATGGAACGAAAATTCGGCAAAATCTGCTACCCTCGGAGTATTCAGACACGCCCTAGTCATCTGAAAACACAAAACGCCTCTTCCCTTCCGCAGTATGCGGGGGAAGAGGCGTTTCAGCGTACATAGCTTGACGTTCATGACTACTTTTTGGCCGCGACCGTAAAAATAACCGTCTTTGCAGAGTTATCGACCAATATGTTGACGGCGTCTCCGCCGATTTGGCTGTACGTGCTGGTCACGGCCTCGCCACGGCTTAGTTTGTCGCAGACGGAGGCGAACAACTCCTTGAAGGCATATGCGTTATAGCCGAACAATCCGTTCGCGAACTGCTCCACAACCTCCTGATTACGGGCCAGGGAGCCGTCTCTAAGCCGAATCGTAATGCCGAATGTATTGTAGGCGGGATCAAGCCAAATCGCGGCTTCCTCCTGAACGGCGGCCGATCCGGAGGGACGATTCTGCACTTGCTCCTTCTCCGATTGATCCTTGTAAAGTCTCAGCGTCGTGTCGAACAGATCGTAATTCGCTCCGCGCAACTGACCGATCGCGGCAAGCGAATCGTACATATCCCACATCCGTTTATCCGGGAAGATGACGATTTTGTCGCCGCCAGCCTGAGTAGGTACGAGACGCTCCAGCTTGTCCGGCGAGACGGCGATTTTAATGCGGCTCTCCTTATCCGTCAAGCGATTCAGAATAACCAGCGCTTGCGCGCGCGTCACCTTGTTCCCGACGCCAAAAAATCCATTGGGATACCCCTCCATAATGCCCTTAACCAATGCTTCCGCGATAAAGCGCTGCTCTCTCTCCGTTGCGCTAGTGATATCGCCGTAGGATTGAGCCATCTTTTGCCCGAACAAGCCGTCCTCCAGAAACTCCGTTTCTTGAAGCGTGTAATACAGAACTTCGGCCACGTTCTCCCGGGTCATATCACCCTGGAAGTCGGTATAACGGCTTTTGTTCAGAAAATGCAGGTCGCTTGCGATATCGATAAAATCCTTGGCCCAGTAGCCGACCGTGTTCGGCTTGAAGCTGAAGTACCGATAGTCCTGCTTTATGATCGCCTGATTCTCCGGACTCAGCGTGTTTAGGAAGTTGGTCTTCCAGCTGCGCGACCCGTTCTGATGGAGCTCCGAGTAGGACAGAATAAGCATTTTTACGAATTGGTCGACCTGCACGGGCTCCTCCGGCCGGAAAGAACCGTCAGGGTAACCGTCCAGCACGCCTCTCGAAACCATGGTTTGAATCGTATCTTTGGCCCAGTGGTTCCCGATATCGTTGAAGGCGGCGGTGGTCGCTGCCGCGCTTGCATAAGCGTATTGCGGGAGAGCGGCGGCGGCTAGAAGCATAAGGCCGACCCATAAATGTAGAACTCGTTTCATAGAGATTAATCCCCCTATTTCGATATTATCCGACAATAAATAGCTAACCATATCCATTCGTTATTTAGAATGGGCAGTTTGATGCAACCTTGGGGATCGTTCTAGCGCGGGCGGCAAAGTCTTTTGGCATGTGGCAAATGGAGGTAATAGGGCAGGGGTGCATCGATTGGCCCTGATCGAAGCTAGTTCATCATGCTCACCTGGTTCTCGTTATGTAGGCGAAAAGGCATTCTCAATGGAAGGGACGCATAAAAAGTTTTTTGGACTTGTGGCTTTTTGCCGTGCGGCGGTGTCTAATGAGTTGTAAGGTCAGGAGGTGAAGCTTCCGATGTCGAGAGCTCAAGACAACGGCCCTGTTTATCCGGGTGAACAGGCCACAAACCAATCATTCGAAGAAGCCTATCGGCAATATCGGCCGGCAATTCGCAATTACTTGGCGATGAAGGTGCATCCCATGAAGGTAGACGACTTGCTGCAATACATCTTCCTGAGAGCGATGGAGAGGCGGCATACGTTCAAAGGGAACTCGAGTTTGTTTACGTGGATTTTCAAGATCGCCCAGAACGTAATTAAAAACGAATATCGCAGCTCGTCCCGCAACAAGGAGCAGTCTGTAGACATGGAAACCTGCGCCGGTCATTCGATCGGACTCGATTACGCCAGGCATGTCGATATCCGTATCGATATCGGCTCTGCGCTGGAGAAGCTGGATAAGCGGGATCGGCATATGATCTCTTTACGTTTCTTTGTCGGATGCACGTTGGCGGAGATCGCCGTCATAACGGGCATGCGCGAAAGCGCGGTTAAGAACAGGCTGTATCGCGGGCTGCAGAAGCTCAGGAAAGAATTAAAAGAATGGGGGGACATCGCCGTGAGGACGATTCAAGATATGGTGGACATTGTAGACGCGAACGGCAATGCGGCAAACTCCGAGGAGATGGAGCACGTATATCGGGATTTGTTCGGCAAGCTGAAGGGCAGCGTGGAAGAACTTGTAAAGAAGTTTAAGCATCGGCCGTCGGAGAAGGTCGTGATCGAAATTTATCCCGATCTTCCGGCCTTCCATCAGGCCACGGGTGAGCCGGGCGCGCCGGATTGGTTTATGGGAACCTTTGAAGGCAACACTCTTAAGATCGTTTCGCCGCTCAATCCTGGACCGGCGCATTCGTACCATTCGATTCTTCAATCGACGGTCCACTTATACGCCATGTGGCTTGTAAAGGATATCAACGCGTCGGCTCCCAAGTGGATCTGCCAAGGCGTCGGTGGTTACGAATCCAAGCAAATGTCGCCAGATTTTATTATCGATAGCGTCAAGGATACTATTGTCCGGGGGATTGTGCCCACGTTTCGCGAACTTAATGAGGATTCGTTCCGCTTCGAGGAGATGAAGGGCTTTCAGTTCACATATTTGATCGTGCAATTCATTGTGGATCGTTATGGGATGGATGCATTAAATCGTCTGGTTCGCGATGCGGAGCAATTCAACGAGGCTTTAGGATGCTCAGAGTCGGAACTGCATGGGCAATGGGTAACTCATTTGAAGAAAGCTGCATCTTAAAAAAGTATATATTAAAGAAGCTTCCATCCACAGAGCTGTGGTATGGAAGCTTCTTGTTTACATACGGATAAGTATAAACCTCTCCATACCGGATCTATACTTCTCAGAATGAAATCCTCCGCGCCGCCAGAGGCGGCGACAGCCGATTCGCCTTTTTAATCCAATACGGCGCTAATATGCGCTTTGGTCACGGACCAATGGGAGGCCGTCCATACTTTGGCGCCTTTGTCGATATAGATGATTTGAGGCGATTCATGTTTCACGCCCGTATCTTCGGCGATCTTGTTCGATACGGGACGGGACTCGATCACCTTAACGAGCACGTAATCGATATCCTCGCGCGGCGATCCATTTAAATAATTGCTGAATTCCTCGTGAGCATTGGCGCTAACAGGGCATGTCGTGCTGTGCTTGAAGACGACCAGCGGACGGTTGTCCGATTGCTGGAGAGCCTCCGACCATTGTTCTTGCGAAGTAATTTCCCGGTATGTCATTGTGGATTCGCTCCTTATATCTCATGAAGAATGAGTGATGTTGGCCTGGGGCCTGCCATTATTATACCGCTGTTGCGAAAACAATTCATCCGTGTTAATATGAATCCATTGAACGATTGACCGAAAGTGAATTGTGGTCATTTCGTCAAATTACGAACGGTGGTGGGGAACGGTGATGGATCGGAAGCAATGGATCGTTGATGCGGCGGCCAAATCCTTCTCCTTGTTTGGCTATAAGGCGACCACGATGGATGGCGTGGCAAAGATCGCGAACGTAGGCAAGGGAACGATCTATACGTTCTTCTCGAACAAGGAGGAATTATTCGGCCATATCATGAACCGGATGATCGAGGAGATGAAGACGGTCGCGGAAGAGGCGATTGACGAACAGCTCCCGTTCTTCGACAATCTGTATAACGCCTTGGAGCGTCTGCTGGACTTCCGGGAGGAGCACGAGCTTGCTCTCAAGCTATCGCAAGAGGTGCGGGAGATCGGTACGCCAATGGCTGTTGATGCGCTTAACGTGATCGAGCGGGCTGTTGTCGGATATATAGCCGAGCGAGTGCGCACGGCGGTAGAGAAGGACGATATCCGGCCTTGCGAGCCTGAGATGACCGCATTTGTCATGCTCAAGCTCTACATGGCGCTCGCAGTAGACTGGAAGAAGACACACGAGCCGCTTGGCAAGGATGAGGTGGCAAAGCAGCTTCGATTCTATTTGGAGGAAGGGTTAACCCGCAACTGAGACGCTATGCATATACAGCTTGTTCATATAGGGGCAGTCCTCGCTGGCGTTAAAGTGAGTTGCCTTTTTTTGTGAGTAAAATTGACTGGATATCGAAAACGGTCATTTCGTATTACGAATGAGGAGTGAAAAAGAAGATGAAATTTAAATGGGCAGGCTTCAAACAATTCGGAGCGGAAATAGGCGCCATTGCGCGAAATCCTAAAATATTGATCCCAGTAGCGGGCGTGTTGACAATCCCCCTTATGTATACGGCGATGTTTCTCGGTGCATTTTGGGACCCTTACGGCAAACTGGAGGACCTGCCGGTTGCAGTCGTCAATTCCGACAAAGGTATCGTTTTCGAAGGAGAAGAGATGCATATCGGGCAGGATTTCACGGAAGAACTAAAGGAGAACGGCAAGTTTGACTGGGCGTTCGTGAGCAAGGAAGAGGCGCTTCAGGGGATGAAGGACAAAGTGTATTACATGGCAATCGAAATTCCGGAAGATTTCTCGGAGCGGACGACAACGCTGACCTCCGAGCAGCCCGATCCCGCGAAGCTGATCTATTTGCGCAACGACAGTACGAATTTTTTGGCCGGCCAGATCGGTAATTCGGCGGTCGAGACCATGAAGAGCACGCTTAACAAGGAAGTGACGGAGGCGTATACGCGGACCGTGTTCGAGCAGCTTGAGGAAGCGGCGGACGGGATCTCGGCAGCAAGCGAAGGCGCAGGCAAACTTGCCAACGGCACAAGCGATGCAAGATCGGGTTCGGAGCTGCTCGCCGATAATCTGGCCAAGCTGGCCGGAGGTACGACGCAACTGCAGGATGGGGCGGCAAAGCTTGACGCTGCCGGTGGGAAGCTGCTTAACGGCAGCAAGGAACTGGCTGCCGGGGCGAGCGGGTTGGCAGGCGGGCTCGGCCAGCTTGCTGATGCCGGCGGACAGCTTGCAGCAGGAGCGGACGAAGCGCACTCAGGCGCGGGAAAGCTTGCGAAAGGACTAACTGACGCATCTGCCGGAGCGGATAAGCTGAGCGCCGGAGCGGCGGGGCTGGCTGATGGACTGGCGGGCTGGGCGGAAGCTCATCCGGAGCTGACGAAGGATGAGAATTACCAAGCGCTGCTTGCCGCCAGCCGGGAGCTGGCGGCCGGAACGGAGCAATCCGCTGTGGGACAGAAGCAACTGGCGGCGGGCGCAAGCGGGTTAAAGCAAGGGCTGGATAGTCTCGTTGCGGGCGCGGACACCATGCATCAGAAGCTGGCAGAGGCCGAGGGCGGGGCGAAAGAGCTGTCGACGGGCGCTACTGCGCTGGAAGGCGGAGCCGGTGAGCTGGCTACTGGTTTGACTAAGCTCAACAGCTCCGTTCAGGAGTTGTCTTCCGGCACGAAGCAGTTGCAGGACGGTGCAACAAAGATGGCATCTGGGTTGCTGGAGTTGGAAGACGGCTCGCAGGAGCTGTCGACGAAGCTGAACGACGCTTCCTCCCAGACATCGGACTTATCCTTGTCCGACGAGAAGGCGAGCATGTTCGCCGAGCCGATCCAGCTCGACGTGGAACGGCTGACCGACGTGCCGAACTACGGCACGGGACTTGCTCCATACTTCCTGTCTCTTGGACTGTATGTAGGCGCGCTGCTTATCACGATCGTGTATTCCGTTCGCGAGCCGGCCATCAAGCCGCAAAACGGCTGGAGCTGGTTCTGGAGCAAGGCGCTGACGTTGATGGTCATCGGCGCGGCGCAGGCGCTAATCGTCGATTCCGTGTTGCTGTTCGTGCTGAAGCTTGAGGTGCAGAACGTAACGGACTTTATTCTGTTCTCTATAGTGACGAGCATCACGTATATGATGATCATTCAATTCCTTGTCGCGACGATGGGCAATCCAGGCCGATTTATCGCGATCATCATTTTGATCTTGCAGCTCACGACTTCATCCGGCACATATCCCGTGGAGCTGATTCCGGGCTGGCTGCAGGCGGTCGCTCCTTGGCTGCCGATGACTTATTCCGTCGCGGGTTTCCGCGATGTCATCTCCAGCGGCTACGTCAGCCGCATGTGGACCGACGCCGGCGTGCTGGCGATATTCGCGGCAACATTTGCGGTGTTGTCGTTCGCATTCTTTACGCTGCTGCGCCGACGGAACGAAGAGGAAGCGGGCAATGCCGCGGCTTAAGCGGCTTTATGCGCAGGTTAAATTTAAGGCCATCCCCGAATGTTTGCGGGGATGGCCTTTGCGCTGTCTATCGGCGTGCCGACTAGTTGAGTAGTGCATGAATCAACCTCCGACTTAAGCCGCTCGTGCCAGTAGCCCGACTTTCTCGGGCTATTATGTCCGAAGCGCCGATTGTACTTCAATTGCTGGGACCGATCTAATTTCCACCAGTAGCACATTTTCCGAGCTTTAAGTGGCTGGGACCGATCTAAATCCCACCAGTCGCACAATTTCCGAGTTTTAAGTAGCTGACATCGATCTAATTCCCACCAGTCGCACATTTTCCGAGTTATAATTCGCTGCCACCGATCTAAATCCCGCGAGTAACACATTTTCCGAGCTTTAAGTCGCTGGGACCGATCTAAATCCCACCAGTCGCACATTTTCCGAGCATTAAGTCGCTGGGACCGATCTAAATCCCGCGAGTAACACATTTTCCGAGCATTAAGTCGCTGGGACCGATCTAAATCCCACCAGTCGCACAATTTCCGAGCTTTAAGTGGCTGGGACCGATCTAAATCCCACCAGTCGCAAATTTTCCGAGCTTTAAGTCGCTGTCACAGATCCTCCCTGATTTCCAAGCCGCGTAATCGCCAGGTAATCCGGTTACATATCAGACTTGTTCAATCATCCGGCCTTCCTTGTTCCTTCGACTCCACACTTGATTACTGCCGCCACGCTGCTTCATCCAACTCAAGGGGCAGAAAGGTGTAGTCGCCGTCCCTGACGATAGCGAGCCGTCGTACAGGCACTTGCTTGCGGAAAATGGGGCCGTCCAGGACCGTCGTATGGAATTCTCCGCCCTCTCCGCAGGGATCAATGCCGCGCCCGACGAGTTCGTCGACGAATTCCCGCGTCATGCTCCTCCCCAGATCCGCCTCCGTCATCCCCAAAGTCAGATTGATCGTCACGACGACTGCGATAAATCCCAGCTCGATGAAGTTTTCCACGCAACGGCGGTGATCCATCCGCCACAGAGGCATGCCCAGCTCCAGGCCGGCTAGTTTCGTGACTTTGTCATGCCAGCAGCCCTCCTCCGGCATGTCCAGGTCGCCCGTCACAAGAGCCTCGGCGCCCAGCTCCTTGGCCCGGCCGAGCAGCTGGACGAACGCCTCCTCGTAATCATCCCAGGTTGCGGCGGCGGATAATACGGGCAGCCCGATGGATTCCGCTTGCGCGGCAATAAGCTCCGGCGGCATGCCGTGCGACCGCGAGCGCTCTCCTTTCTCCTCCAGCATGACGATAAGCCCCACGGCTTCTCCGGTTTGCATGGCCAAGTGAAGCGCCAGCGAGCTGTCCTTGCCCCCGCTGTAAGACGCAACGAATCGTCGATGATGAGCGTCCGTGCGCCATGTTTTCCCCACTGCCATTTTTTAATTCCCCTTTCATTTCGCTATTCTGACAGTCTACCACGAATGCCAAGCTTTGGATAACGAGCCGTGCTTCGTGAAATAGTAAGCATAATAGGGTCTTTTTCCAGGTTGATACGATTAAATATTAATCTGTTTATATATTTATTAGGCGCCCATAAAGATAGTGTAAGGTTCACCAATATTTAAGTTGCCCTTTTGCGAGAATGCTGTATAATCACATTGATTTAATAGCACCATGGGTCCTTGCGATAAGGGACGACGCCATGCGGCAAGGGAAACGAAGGAGGTTGAAGGATGACAGGCATGCCGATTATCCGGTTCGACTCAGTAACGAAACAATATAGCGGATCCGACCCCGCGGTGCTCAAGGAAGTCAGCTTCGAGATCGAGCGGGGCAAATTCTATACGCTGCTGGGCCCGTCGGGCTGCGGCAAAACGACCATTCTCCGCCTCATCGCGGGTTTTACGGAGCCGACGAGCGGCAATATCACGTTTGATGGCAAAATCATTAACCGCGTTCCCGCCAACGAACGGCAGGTGAACACGGTGTTCCAGGACTACGCGCTGTTCCCGCATCTTAACGTGTTCGAGAACGTAGCGTTCGGGCTTCGCGTCAAGCGGATGAAGGGCGATGCCGTCACTTCGAAGGTTAAGGAGGCGCTGAAGTTCGTCGGCCTCACAGGCTACGAGAACCGCGAAATTACCGAAATGTCGGGCGGTCAGCGCCAACGCGTCGCCATCGCAAGGGCAATCGTAAACGAGCCGCAAATTTTGCTGCTGGATGAACCCCTGTCGGCGCTAGACCTGAAGCTTCGTACTGAAATGCAATACGAGCTCCGCGAGCTGCAGCGCAGGCTGGGGATTACGTTTATTTTCGTCACGCATGATCAGGAGGAAGCGCTCGCGATGTCGGACGAGATCTTCGTCTTGAATGAAGGCACGATCCAGCAGTCCGGCACGCCGACGGACATTTACGATGAGCCGATCAATCGGTTCGTGGCCGACTTCATCGGGGAGTCGAACATTGTGAAGGGCCGCATGCTGCGCGACTTCGAGGTGGAATTCGCGGGTCGGTCGTTCGAATGCGTCGACCAAGGCTTGAACGACGGCGAAGTCGTCGATATCGTCATTCGCCCTGAGGATCTGGAGATCACTTCGCAGGATAACGGCAAGCTGCAGGTGCGCGTCGATACGCAGCTGTTCCGGGGCGTGCATTACGAGATCAGCACCTACGACGATGCTGGCAACGAGTGGCTGGTCCACTCCACGCGCAAGGCGACGGTAGGCGAACGGATCGGCCTGACCTTCGAACCGGAGGCGATCCACGTTATGCGTCTGGGCGAGACGGAGGAGGAGTTCGACAAGCGGCTGGAGTCGTATGAGGACGATGAGCAGGGAGGGAGCGCCGACAAGAAGTTTGGGCAAGGAGCGCCGTCCGCCCCGGCAAGCCAGTCGGCTGCCGGTTTGAAGCAGGACAATCGAGGCGGAGAAGGCGGGGCTGGTCGTCATGGAAGCTAGAGCGCGCAATTTTTATCTTGTTCCCTACCTGCTCTGGATCGTTCTGTTCGTCGTCGCGCCGATCTTGCTCATCGTGTATTACTCCTTTTTTAATGTGGAGGGCGAGTTCACGCTGAGCAACTATGAGAAGTTTTTCACCCCTGTCTATTTGCGAATGACGCTCAGCTCCTTCTGGTACGCTTTCCTCATCACGTTTTTTTCGCTGCTGGTCGCGTACCCGACGGCTTATCTGCTGACGCGGACGAAGCACAAAGGGTTATGGCTGCTGCTTATCATACTGCCGAGCTGGATTAACCTGCTGCTCAAGGCGTATGCTTTCATCGGCCTGTTCGGCACCTACGGCTTCGTCAACGCCGTGCTGGAGTTGACAGGGATCGGTACGAAGCAGTTGTTGTTTACGGACTTCAGCTTTGTGTTCGTGTCGGTGTATATTTTTATCCCGTTTATGGTGCTGCCTATCTTTAATGCCTTGGAGAAAATGAATCCTACTCTCGTCTACGCGGCGCGCGATCTCGGAGCTTCGGCATGGACGACGTTCCGCCGGGTCATCTTCCCGCTGACGCTGGACGGGGTCAAGGCGGGCTGCATGGCTGTCTTCATTCCGGCGTTGTCGTTGTTTATGATTACGCGCCTCATCGCGGGCAACCGCGTTATTACGCTCGGTACGGCGATCGAGCAGCATTTTCTCGTGACGCAGGATTGGGGCATGGGGGCGACGATCGCGGTTTTCCTCATCATTGCCATGGCGCTCTTGATGCTGCTCACCGGCAACAGAAAGCGAGGGCTGATCGACATTGCGAAAAAATAGCTGGAAGCTCTCCAACCTGTATCTGATCGCCGTGTTCGCCATTTTGTACGCGCCGATCTTCTACCTGATGTTCTATTCGTTTAACAGCGGCGGTTCCATGCGGGAATTTGAAGGCTTCACTTGGGAATTCTACGGGGAAGTGTTCCAGGACACGCGACTGCTCATCATCGTGCTCAATACATTTATCATCGCGCTGCTGTCCTCGGCGATCTCGACAATCATTGGCGTGTTCGGAGCCATCGCCATTCATTACATCCGCAGCAACCGGCCCAAAGGAACGCTGCTCACGCTCAACAACGTGTTGATCGTCAGCCCGGACGTCATTATCGGGGCGAGCTTTCTCATTCTGTTTACGATTGCGGGCATCCAGCTCGGCTTCGTGTCGGTGTTGCTGTCGCATATCGCGTTCAGCATTCCGATCGTCGTCATCATGGTGCTGCCGAAGCTGCAAGAGATGAGCGGCACGTTGCTCGATGCGGCGCGCGATCTGGGCGCGAGCTCCTGGGAGGTGCTGACTCGCGTTATTTTGCCGTATATCAAACCCGGCATATTCGCAGGATTTTTTATGGCATTAACGTATTCGCTCGACGACTTCGCGGTCACGTTTTTCGTAACGGGCAACGGCTTCTCGACGCTGTCGGTCGAGATCTACTCGCGGGCGCGCCAAGGCGTGTCGCTGTCGATCAATGCCTTGTCGACGCTGATCTTCCTGTTCACGATTCTGCTGGTTATCGGCTACTACTTCATTAATCGCCGGAGCAGTCGTCCGGCTGGAAGGGAGGAGCGGGCATGAGCGGTTTAGTGCGCACGTTCCTGCTGGTATTCATCGTGGCGTTCGGACTGATGTACGCGGTGGCTGCGTTGAATTCGAGCGAAGGCTACTCCGGAGGCAATACGCTGACGATCTACAACTGGGGCGATTATATCGACCCTGAGCTGATCGAGCAGTTCGAAAAGGAGAGCGGCATCAAGGTCATCTACCAGACGTTCGATTCCAACGAAGCGATGATGACCAAGATCAAGCAAGGCGGCACCACGTTCGACGTGGCCGTCCCTTCGGAATACGCCATCAGCAAAATGAAAGAAGACGATCTGCTGCTCAAAATCGACCATGCCAAGCTGCCGAACCTGAAGCATATCGATCCCGATTTCATGAATCTGTCGTTCGACCCGGACAATGCTTATTCCGTGCCGTACTTCTGGGGGACGGTCGGCATTATCTACAACCCTAACATGGTGGGCGACCTGACCTTCGAAAGCTGGGACGACCTGTGGGACGAAAGCCTGCGCAACAATATCTTCCTGCTGGACGGCGCGCGCGAGGTGATGGGCATGGGGCTTAACAGCCTCGGCTATTCGCTGAACGATACGAACGAGGAGCATCTGCAAGAGGCTCTCGCGAAGTTGTCGGAGCTGACTCCGAACGTGAAGGCGATCGTCGGCGACGAGATCAAGATGCTGATCGCGAACGAGGAGGCCGCCGCAGGTCTTGTCTGGTCGGGCGACGCCTCGGAGATCATGGACGAGAACGAGGACCTCGACTACGTCGTGCCGCAAGAAGGCTCCAACCTTTGGTTCGACAACATGGTCATTCCGAAAACGGCGAGCAATCTGGAGGGCGCGCACGCGTTCATCAATTTTATGCTGGACCCCGAAGTGGCGGCGCAGAACATGGAATACGTCGGCTACTCGACTCCAAACAAGGAGGCGTTGGCGCTGCTGCCGGAGGATATCTCGGGTGACGAGCGTTTCTACCCGGACAAGGAGCTGACGGACCGCCTTGAGGTGTACGACAACCTCGGCCCGCGCATGTTGTCCCACTACAACGAGCTGTTTCTGGAGTTCAAGATGCATCGGAAGTAGCGAGCCATTGTTATATGGTTGCGCAGCTTCATGTTTTGTGGCAAAGTAAATTCCATAGCGTTGCCGGAGGCAAAGAATGCCCCGTTTCCTTGGATCAAGGAGACGGGGCTTTTTTCGTGAATTTTGCAGCAGGACCAGCGCGCTTGAATCAAATCACGAGTGGCCTCTACTAGCATGCTAAATAACCTGAAAGGTTGGCGATGAATGTGGTTGCGGGTTTTTCTTATGAACATGAGAAGTGGATCTCGTATCATTTGAAGCGTAGAAAAGGAGAACGGCTGGACGCGTTAAAACGTGGGCACGGCTTTGGAAACAAGATATTTGTTGAGCAGGTTTGGTGGCCGCTTGCGGGTCATTTTCATGGGCTCCATCCTGAGTATGAGGTGAAGGATGGGCGTGGCAAATCTTATTTTGTGGATTTCATGTGGTTGACCGGCGATGCGCGAATCGTGTTTGAAATTATGGATTACGGTTCGCATGGCACGGATCGTACCAAGTATAGGCTGGATTTGAACAGGGAATTGTTTTTGCAATCGCAGGATTGCAGGGTATATAGCATTGCTCTGGATGAGCTAAAAGAGAATCCTTCCTTTATCTTGTCCATGCTGCGGCATATTCTGACTCCGTATTTGGCTGCAATGAATGGGAGCACGGGGACGGTCGAGAGACAGTATGACAGAATGGAGCGCGAGCTCATGCGCATAGCGATACGTCACAATAGATTGATCCGCCCGAAGGAAGCGGCTAGGCAACTTGAACTTCACAACATGACGGTCATCAAATATTGCCGCAGATTAGTCGAAAAGGGCAAATTCAGAGCCGTGACGAGAGGAGAATCGCAACGGGTGATGTACTACGAGTATATCGGCACTATGCAAAGCCCGGACTTAATATAAATTTGGAGCAGTGGAGCAGGCATGTGGGGAGAACCTGCGAGAGGGCATTGACATATCAGAGGCTGCTACGTGGCTGTAATCGGCGATGACTCATTCCTATACACATATCGGACGTGATCGATTGCAGTGTGGTCAGCGCATTGTGTATGAAATTTCATACTGATCCGGCGCAAATGCAGTGTGGTCAGCGCATTGTGTATGAAATTTCATACTGATCGGGCGCAAATGCAGTGTGGTCGGCGAATTGTGTATGAAATTTCATACTGATCCGGCGCAAATGCAGTGTGGTCAGCGCATTGTGTATGAAATTTCATACTGATCAGGCCCAAATGCAGTGTGGACGACGAATTGTGTATGAAATTTCATACTGATCCGGCGTGATTGCAGTGTGTCCGGCGTATTGTGTGTATCCCATGTGGATACCATGGGGACGGGACTACTCATACCCACTATCCCCAGTTACTCTGTGCATAAATCCCTGTCCATGTGTTGGATCCCCAGCAGCTCTGTGCATACATCTCTGTCCATGTGACTGATCCCCCGTAGCTCTGTGTATAAATCCCTGTTCCTGTGACGGATCCCCAGCGCATCAGCCTCGACCTGTGTGCAACTTGCATTGTGGATGAATCCCACAAAGCAAGTTGCACACAGCTCCTGGTTGCACTACTGTGGATCTATTTTCTCCATCTTTACTACGTAACAATGTTATGTTACGATGATTATCGTGATAAGGAGGTGCGTGCGTGGAGAGGGAGCTTATATCGAAGAAGGAGCTGCTGGACGCGACAGGCATATCGTACGGGCAGCTGTATCGTTGGAAACGGAAGGGGCTCATTCCCGAGGAATGGTTTATTCGGAAGTCCGTGTTTACGGGCCAGGAGACGTTTTTCCCAAAGGAGCTTATACTGGCTCGTATTGATAAAGTGCTAAATCTGAAGGACGACTTGTCGCTCGACGAGCTTGCGAGCAGGTTGGTGAACGGTCCTATCGATGCAGAGCTCGGTAAGGATGATATGATTGAACGAAACATTGTTTCGTTTATATCGGCGCAACGTTATATGAACCGGGACGAGGAGGGGACGATGTATTCGTTCGACCGGATGCTGAAGTTATTCACTGTGGATATGTTGCTTCGAACAGGGGAGATGGGTTTGGAGGAAGGAGATGTTTTGCTGGCCGCGCTTGAGGAGCATTATCCCAAGTTTAACGGTGAACCATGCGATCTGGTGTTTACCCGGAAGATGGGCATGGCGTCGTTCGTTCTGGTAACGGCATCGTCCGCGTTGTATTTTGACGAAGGGGTCAAGATGGTGCGGAGGTTAAGCATGCGGGAGACGGCAGAGCAACTGAAGAGCAAACTGCAATGAGAGAAGGAGGCGAAGGCATGGAGATGAAGAACCCGACGAAGATCCCCACGATGAAAAACCTCGAGATGAAGGACTTCGAGAGCAGGAGCGGGTTGCCGAATTTGACGATGAGCGGATATGGCAAGGCGAGCGGAGGCGAATATGGGAACGTACAGATTGACGGCGTCACTAAGGTAGCAGGCCATCTAAGCGCTGTGTACGGCATCCGTTCCAGCGGTGTTACGACGATCGAAGGCAGCGTCTATACCCCCGAGTTGCGAAGCGAAGGCAAGTTGTCCGTGGAAGGAGCGCTTATAGCCAGAACAACGCTGCTGGATGGCATGTGCAAGGTTGGGGGGCGCATCGAAGCCGATAGCGTGAAGCTCGACGGCATGTTGACGGCAGGCGGAGACATCGAAGCCGAGACGTTTATCGGCAGAGGCGTCGTGAAGTCGGAGGGGTTGCTAAACGCAGAGACGATCGAGCTGGGACTTGCGCACAAGGCAAGTAAAATACGAGAGATCGGCGGCGAGACCGTTATCGTCAGCAGGCTTGGCGGCAGCGGTTGGGGCTGGCTTTGGAGCTGGGCGTTGCCAAGCGCCGAATCCAGGCTGGACGCCGAAGTCATCGAAGGCGATATCG
Source organism: Paenibacillus sp. PAMC21692 (assembly GCF_014303795.1). Lineage (NCBI taxonomy): Bacteria > Bacillati > Bacillota > Bacilli > Caryophanales > Paenibacillaceae > Paenibacillus > Paenibacillus sp. PAMC21692. Next base: position 8,170,490 of record NZ_CP060293.1, on the reverse strand, counting down.
TTCGGTTGGAGTACACGCATGCGGCGGTCGTGCGAGGAGGACAGATCGTCATCGGCAAGGGCTGCAGAATCGGCAGGGCCGAATTCAAGACACGACTGACGGTTCATCCCGACAGCATCGTCGAGAAGGAGGAGAAACTCGGTGAATGAGCATGTTCAGGATTTGAGACTTGTCGGCACTTCCGAAATGGCCGGAGGAATATTCGGAAAGATCCGCATTACAGGTGACGCCAAGCTGATGGGGCGTGTTGCTTGCAGCCAGCTGTTATTGACGGGGACGGCCAAGTTGCAAGGGGATCTGGAAGCCGGCAGGCTGAAGTTTACGGGCGAATTGCAGGTGGGGGGCTCGTTAAGAGGCGGGAGAATCGGAGGCTTGGGAGAGCTTCGAACGGAAACTGGCATCAGGGGCGAGGAAATTGTCCTGTCGGGAATGCTCCATTCCGGAGGTCCGATCGAAGCGGAGAAGCTGGATATTCGAGGCGCCGTCGAGACGGAAAGCGTCATTAACGCCGAGCATGCGACCATTAGATTATACGGGCCCTCCCAAGCGGGGGAGATTGTAGGCGGCACCATTGTGGTGCGCAGGAGCAGAGGATTGGGCCTCAAAAGCCTGATGCAGCCATCTGTCGAAACGGGGCTTACTGCGGCTTTAATCGAGGGGGATGAGGTGTACATCGAATATACGCGCGCGGATTTGGTACGAGGGAATACGGTCAAGGTGGGGCCTGGCTGCGAGATTGGCAGAATCGAATACCGGCAAAGCTTCGAGACGCACGCGAAGTCGAAGACGGGACCGGCCGAAAGGTTATAAAAGCACGATAACGATGGATACAATAGGAAGTGCGAGTTTCATCATCATCCCTCATTTGAATAAAGAAAGGTTGCGTGAAGCGTGACTGCGACGGCAAAAAACAAAAATCTCGGCATCGTTATCGCCGGCCTCCTGCTCGGCATCCTTATGGCTTCGATGGACAATACGATCGTCGCCACGGCGATGGGCAACATCGTCGGCGAGCTAGGCGGGCTGGACAAATTCGTATGGGTGACCTCCGCCTACATGATTGCCGAAATGGCGGGCATGCCGATCTTCGGCAAGTTATCCGATATGTATGGACGGAAGCGATTTTTCGTCTTCGGCATTATCATCTTCATGATCGGCTCCGCTTTATGCGGTACGGCTTCTTCGATTGAGGAGCTGGCGTTGTTCCGCGCCGTGCAGGGTATCGGGGCAGGCGCAATGGTGCCGACTTCGTTCACGATTATGTTCGATGCTGTGCCGCTTGAATCCCGCGGCAAGCTGGGAGGCCTATTCGGAGCCGTGTTCGGCATGTCGAGCATTTTCGGGCCGCTCTTGGGCGCCTATATTACGGATCATATCGCGTGGGAGTGGGTGTTCTACATCAACCTGCCGCTTGGACTTCTGTCCCTCTGCATGATCGCGTTTTTCTACAAGGAATCGCTGGAGCATTCCAAACAGCCGATCGATTGGACGGGAGCCGTTACCCTGATCGGTTCCGTCGTGGCTCTTATGTTCGCGCTGGAGCTGGGCGGCAAAACCTTTGCATGGGACTCGTGGCAAATTATCGGCATGTTTGCGGCATGCGTGCTGCTGCTAATCGTGTTCCTGTATGTGGAGACGAAGGCTAAGGAGCCTATCATCTCGTATTCGCTGTTCCGAAATCGTCTGTATTCGACAAGCATTATCGTCGCGTTTTTCAGCGGCGCGGCCTTCATCGTGGCATCGGTCTATATCCCGATCTTCATTCAGGGCGTGCTCGGCGGCACGGCGACGAACTCGGGTCTCGTGCTGCTGCCTATGATGCTCGGCTCCGTCGTGACGGCTACGCTCGGCGGCGTGCTCATGACGAAAATACCGTATCGAAACGTCATGGTCTCTACGCTGATCCTGCTTGTCACAGGCACGGTGCTCGTCACGACGCTGTCTCCGGAGTCCGGCAAGCTGCAGGTGACGCTGTACATGATTCTGCTCGGTCTGGGTATTGGCGCATCGTTTTCGGTGCTCAGCAATGCGGCCATTCATGGCGTCTCCATTCGTCAGCGCGGCACGGCGAGCTCTACCCTCAACTTCATCCGTTCGCTGGGGATGACCGTAGGCATTACCGTATTCGGTATTATTCAGAGCAACTACTTCTCCAGCCGATTGAATGAAGCGTTTGGCGGCGCCACGGGCGGTCCTGCCGTCGGCGGCGATCCCAGAGAGCTGCTGGCTCCAGAAAAACGCGCCGAAATGCCGGCCGAGGTGCTGGATACGATTGTGTCCGCTCTCTCCTCGTCGATTACGTTAACGTTCGCCATCGCGATTGTTCCGGCTGCTCTGGCGCTGCTTGGGTCGTTCTTTATGGGCAGAAGCAAGCTAGATCCTTCGGCGGTAGCGGAGGGCGATAAAGTCCATTCCGGAGGTCACTAACGCATCGGGAATACATGTTACAACCAGTCCGCAATTGGCGGCGTGCGGGCCTTCGGGGCTTCTCGTCGTCAAGGGCGGACTTTTACATTGTATTAGGAATTGATGCAACTCTAATACTTGCGGGCATGTAATAAGGGAGCTCCACAATTCAAGCTAATGGTGACTGAGCGCTTTTGGGGTCTTCGCATTACCTTCAGATGATTTAATCTGCATGTCTGTGACAAAAATCTCACTTCCCGCCATTAAATTTGCGGTATAATAAAAGAAATCAAATAAAAACAAAAACAAACGGAAATGTGAGGCGATTGCAATGAAACAGGAATACATGCATCCGGGAGACCAACTCCTTCTGTTGATGGAGCGGATTTACAAATACGGAATGACGACTACGTCAGGCGGCAATCTGTCTATCAAGGACGATAAAGGGGATATCTGGATCACCCCCGCCGGTATAGATAAAGGCTCGCTTACCGCCAGGGATATGGTATGCGTCAAAGCGGACGGCACGGTAGAGGGCGTGCACAGGCCTTCCAGCGAGTTTCCGTTTCACAATCTGATCTACAAGTCGCGGCCGGATCTTAAAGCCATCATTCATGCCCATCCCCCGGCGCTCGTATCCTTTAGCATCGTTCGCCGAATTCCCGACACGCGCCTGCTTCCGAACGAACGTCGAATATGCGGTCCGATCGGCATGGCCGAATACGCCCTTCCCGGCAGCGAGGAGCTGGGGCGGAAAATCGCGGACGTGTTCGTCAAGGGATACGATACCGTTATGTTGGAGAATCACGGCGTCGTCATAGGAGCGGACAATCTGTTTAAGGCGTTTCAAATGTTCGAGACTTTGGATTTTTGCGCACGGCTTGAAATCGAAGCCCGGCGGATCGGGGAACCGAAGCTGCTCACGGACAAAAATTACGAGATGGTGCGGAGCAAAGGCGATGTCGCATACGAAAGTTATAAGTCTCAGGGCAGAACGACGCTGGAAAACGGAGCACGGAAAGAAATGTGCAATTTCATTCGGCGATCTTATGATCAACGGCTGTTTACCAGCACGCAGGGCACGTTTTCCCGTAGAACGGAGGGCAATGATTTTGTCATTACGCCTTATGGGCTGGATCGCAACTATATGGAGCCTGCCGATTTGATTACGATCAAGGATGGCAAAACAGAAGAAGGAAAAGTGCCCAGCAAATCCGTTCTGTTGCATAAGGCGATCTACGAAAGCCAGCCCCACGTCAACGCCGTGTTGATTGCGCACCCGCCTCATATTATGGCGTTTGCCGTGACGGAGCTTGCTTTCGATTCCCGAACGATTCCGGAAAGCTATATTTTGTTGCGAGGCACGCCGAAGCTGCCTTTCGACGCCGTCTATCGCGATCCGGAGCAAACCGCCCGATTGTTAAATGTCAGTACGCCGCTGGCCATCGTCGAGAACAACTGCGTAATCGTAACGGGTAAAAGTCTGCTTGAGGCATTCGACCGGCTGGAGGTTGCGGAATACAGCGCGAAATCCGTGCTTGCAGCCCGCGCGCTAGGGGATATTGTCCACATCGAAGATTCTTGTATCCGCGATCTGGAGGTCGCGTTCAACTTGCAGTAGCTCCTACGATTTATGAACGGAAAGGGGAAAGGAAATGATTAAAGCGATTATTTTTGACTTTGACGGAACGATCATCGATACGGAGACGGCATGGTATTATGCCTTTCGGGATGCTTACAAAGAACATGGCGTCGACCTTGGCGTCAAGCAATATTCGCAATGTCTCGGCACGAGTCTGCATCTGTTCAACCCGTATGAATACCTTGCGACAGAGCTGGGGCTGCCCATCGATATAGCGGAGTTTCGCAATCGAATCCGTGTAGACCATACGGCCAGAATGAAAGTGGAGGAAGTGCGGGCGGGCATCCGTGAATATTTGAAGATGGCCAAGGAATCGGGGCTGCGCATCGGTCTCGCATCCAGTTCTGATCGTGCCTGGATCGATAAATATTTGGACCAGTTGGACATCCGCGAATATTTCGAGGTTATCCGGTCGGCAGATGACGTGAGTCGGGTGAAACCCGATCCGGAGCTGTATCTTAGCGCGATTGAAGCGCTTGGCGTACGGGCGGACGAAGCAGTCGCAATCGAGGATTCGCCTAACGGAGCACGGGCGGCGGTCGCGGCGGGGATGCACTGCGTGATCGTGCCGAATACGCTGACCAAGCTGTTATCGTTCGATCCGTCGGATCGCTGTTACCGGGCGGAGTCGCTGTCGGACTTCGACTTCAAGCTGTTTACGGAAGGCGTGTTCTCGAAAGCGTGATCGGTAATAACGCCTTCGCTTATCGGGTGATGAAACACGTTATGCCCCAATAGTTGTGTAATGAATAATTACACAACTATTGTCATTTCCCCTGACATCCTTTAAAGTTAGAATATATACGTCACGTAATATGACATTATAGATGGGGTAGTGTGATATCGGGATATATATAACACAAGTTGTTACTATATCTACGATGTGGGGAGTGTTCATCCATGAAGAGCAGACTCGTTCTGATTGGGAACGGCATGGCGGGCGTCCGATGCGTCGAAGAGATACTGGCTCTGGAGCCGGATCGGTTCGACATTACGATTATTGGCAGCGAGCCGCATACCAACTATAATCGAATCCTATTATCCAAGGTGCTCCAAGGAAACACCTCGATCGAGGACATTACGATGAATACCCAATCCTGGTACGATGAGCGCGGCATCGTGCTGCATAAGGGAGAAGAAGCTGTCGCCATCGATACGGGCCGCCGGAGAGTGAGGACCTCCGCGGGTCGCGAAGTGGACTACGACAAGCTGATTCTCGCGACGGGGTCGGATCCGTTTATGCTGCCGCTGCCGGGCGCGGACAAACCGGGCGTGCTGGCTTTTCGGAATATTAAGGATTGCAATGCATTAATGGAAGCATCCCGCACGTTCAAGCGGGCTGTCGTCATCGGAGGCGGCCTGCTCGGTCTGGAGGCGGCGCGCGGCTTGCTGAATCTGGGCATGGATGTGTCGGTCGTCCATATCCACGGCTATATTATGGAAAGACAGCTCGACCGCACCGCGTCGGATATGCTGCGCAAGGAGCTCGAAGGGCAAGGAATGCGCTTCCTGCTGGAGAAACAATCGGAGCGTATTTTGGGCAGGAAACGGGTGGAAGGTCTTCAATTCAAGGACGGCGCGCGGATCGGGACGGATCTTGTTGTCTTCGCCGTTGGCATTCGTCCCAACGTGAAGCTGGCGGCGGCGAGCGGCATCGAGACGAATCGGGCCGTCGTCGTCAACGACTACATGGAGACGAACGTTCCCGGCATCTATGCGGTCGGCGAATGCGCGGAGCATCGGGGTATCGCGTACGGCCTGGTCGCTCCGCTGTACGAGCAAGGCAAGGTGCTCGCCAAGGCGATCTGCGGCAGGGAGACGGGAGGTTATGCGGGCTCTACGCTATATTCGCAGCTGAAGGTATCCGGAGTCGACGTATTTTCGGCGGGGGAAATCAGGGAGTCGGCCGATACGGTATCGATCATGAAGTATGACGGACTTCGGCGCACCTATAGCAAAATAACGCTGGAAGGCACCCGCATTGCCGGAGCGGTTCTGTTCGGCGATACGTCGCAGGGCAACGGGCTGCTTCGCTACATTCAGAACGGCGCGGATGTGTCCGTGTTTGAGGAAGCCGAATCCGGCGGGGCCGCCTCCGGCGTTGAATACGCGGCGACGATGCCGGACGCCGAGACGGTCTGTTCCTGCAATGGCGTAACGAAAGGCGCGTTGATGTCCGCCGTCTGCGAGCAAGGGCTGAAGACGCTGCCGGAAGTGCGCGACTGCACGCGAGCGTCGAGCTCTTGCGGCGGGTGCAAGCCTGTGGTGGAAGCCATTATCGCCTACGCGCTGGCGAACGGCTTGGACGGAGGAGTGCGGAAGCGGCCCGTATGCGGCTGCACCGACATGAGCCACGAAGAGCTCCGGGAGGCCATCCATGCGAATGCGGAAGATGCTGCCGGACCGGCTCATGCGGAGTCCGTCGGAACTGCGCTCGGAAGGCTGGGTTGGAGCACGGCCGAAGGGTGCGGCGTCTGCGTTCCCGCCGTCCGCTACTACTCGGCGCTCGCGGGTGCGGGAAGAGGGGCGGTCATCAAGCCGTACTGGCATTGCGTCGGGTCTCCCGGCGACGGTTCTGCGCGAATCGAAGCCAGCCCTGGGCTGCACGCCGAACGTGCGGCGCTCAGGGATTCCGTTGCGATGAGCGAAGCATTGGAGAGCAGGCTCGCTGGCGTGGCTTTCCCAACGAATCTAGCAGTTGGCGTTTCGGCAAGTCCGTTGCATCTCGCGGGAACGCTGGCCAAGGATCTCGGATTGGCCGGTGCCCCCGGCGGCTGGGAGCTCTATGCCGGGGGCAGCGACGGACGCCGTACCGCGGGTGCGGGAGGAGGGGCCGTGGTCAGGCTAGGCGAGTTGCTGCTCTCCCAGTTGAAGGATGAGGACGCGCTCGAGATCAGTCTGGCTTTGCTGCAATGGTACCGAATGTCGGCCAATTACGGGCAGCCTGTCGGCGAATGGCTAACCGAGCTCGGCCTTGTGGGCGTCCGGGAACGGCTGCTCCATCCATCCAACCGGCAATTGCTGCTGGCGGAGCTTGGATTGGCTGTAACGGCCGGTCTTGCGCCGGAGTTCGAGATGGCGGAGGTGTTCGCGGATGAATAGCATCATGGAGATAACGGAGGGCGGCGAATCGCCATTCGTAATGAAGACGCAATGCCCATTCTGCAGCGTGCAATGCAAAATGCAGGTCGTCGAGGAAAGAAATGCGGCCGGCGAGGCCGCTTATACGATTACGGCATTGCCTAACGCGGCTTCGGAGGGCCGTCTCTGCGTAAAGGGAATGAATGCATACCAGCATGCGCTGACGGGTGATCGCTTGCTGTACCCCATGGCGAGGCAGAACGGCAAGATGATGCGGGTGTCTTGGGCGGAAGCCTATTCCATCATCGAAGAGCGTTTCGCGGCGGCACGAAGCGAATACGGACGCGACAGCATTGGCGTGTACGGAGGCGGATCTCTGACCAACGAAACGGCCTACCTGTTGGGCAAATTCACGCGAGTGGCGCTTCAGTCGAAGCATATCGACTACAACGGGCGGTTCTGCATGTCCGCGGCGGCGTCGGCAGGCAACAAGACGTTCGGCATCGATCGTGGCCTGACGAATGCTCTCTCCGATATCGAGCATGCCCGCTGCATTATTCTGTCGGGCACCAACATCGCGGAATGCCAGCCTACTCTTATGCCCTACTTCACGAGGGCGAAGGAGAACGGCGCCTATCTCATCGTCATCGATCCCCGCGAGACGGCCACGGCCAAGTTAGCCGATCTGCATCTTAAGGTGAAGCCGGGGATGGACGCGGCTCTCACGAATGGTTTGTTGAAGGCGGTCGTCGAGGCGGGGTTGGTCGACGAAGCTTTTGTCGAGCGGCGGACAAGAGGATTCTCCGACGTGCTTCGCCACCTTGAAAGCATGGATATGGCGGAGATCGCGGACATGACGGGCGTAAGCGAAGACGAGATTCGCGCGGCTGGAAAGGCTTTCGGCGAAGCGGTCACGGGCATGGTATTTACAGCGCGGGGAGTCGAGCAGCAGACGGACGGCTATATGTCGGTACGCAATCTGCTTAACCTTGTACTCGCGACGGGCAAGATCGGCCGTAAAGGCTGCGGATATGGCGCGGTCACCGGCCAAGCCAACGGACAGGGCGGTCGCGAGCATGGTCAGAAGGCCGACCAGTTGCCCGGATACCGGATGATCGACAACCCCGAGCACCGTGCTTACGTGGCCGGCGTGTGGGGCATCGAGCCGGATGAGCTTCCGGGCAAAGGCGTCTCCGCTTACGAGATGATGGAGAAGGTGCATGCCGGGGAGATCCGGGCGCTGTTCCTCATGGGCTCCAACCCCGTCGTTTCCAATCCCAACGCCAACTTCGTCCAGGAGGCGATCGAGAAGCTGGATTTCCTCGTCGTGGCGGACATGTTCGTCTCGGAAACGGGGCGAATGGCGGATTTGTTGCTGCCGGTTACGGCATATCTGGAGAACGAGGGCACGATGACGAATTTGGAGGGCCGGGTTCTGCTTCGGGAGGCGATGCGGCCCGCGCCGGGAGAGACTCGCCATGACTGGCAGGTGCTCTGCGACATTGCCCGCTTGCTGGGCAGGGATCGCTGGTTCCAGTACGACAAGGCCGAGGATATATTCGAGGAGCTGCGCCTCGCGAGCAAGGGCGGCATTGCCGACTATTACGGCATTACGTATGACCGCCTGAGACGCGAAGAAGGCGTCTACTGGCCATGTCCGTCCGAGGATCATCCCGGAGAGCGTCGGCTGTTCGAGGAACGGTTCGCCCATGCCGACGGCAGAGCGGAGATGGTAGCGGTAGAAAACCACTTTCCGAAGGAGATGACGGATGGGGAATACCCTTTGTATCTGACGACGGGCCGGGTGCTGACGCATTACTTGACCGGCGTGCAGACGCGCCGCAGTCCTTCGTTGGCTTCGCGTGACGTGGAATCCTTTGTCGAGCTGCACCCGGCAACGGCGCGCAAGCTGAGAATCGGCGACGGAGAGCTCGTCACGGTGACATCGCGCAGAGGCAGCATCTTCCTGCGCAGCCGGTACTCGTCCGCGATCCGCCAGGACACGGTATTCGTCCCCATGCATTGGGGCGACACGCAAAGCGTGAACAAGCTGACGCACGAAGCGCTTGATCCCACCTGCCGGATGCCGGGCTTCAAGGTATGCGCGGTGCGCGTGGAGCCGATGTATTAGGTAAGGGGCAGTCGAGTCGTCCTATACCGGCTGAATGTAAAAAAGTTCAACAAAAACACTATCCGATTTCATGGGAGTTCTACGACTCTTTTGAAAGAGGGTAGTGTTTTTTTCGCAACCGCAAAGTAGTGTACGTGTTCGAAAAATCATACAGGATACGCCGCAGTAGCCCCAAACCTTGGCAATGTGCTCGAAAAATCATACAGGATACGCCGCAGTAGCCCCAAATCGTGGCAATGTGCTCGAAAAATCATACAGGATACGCCGCAGTAGCCCCAAACCGTGGCAATATACTCGAAAAATCATACAGGATACGCCGCTGTAGCCCCAAACCGTGGCAATGTACTCGAATAGTCATACAGGATACGCCGCAGTAGCCCCAAACCGTAGCAATGTACTCGAAAAATCATACTCGTGCCCCTTGCCTCCCAATTTGGCGAACTAAAACTAATTCAGCGAGAACCGCTGGCGGTATTGGCGCGGCGATAGCCCCTCGAACCTGGCGAAGCAAGTCGCGAAGTAGGCCGACTGATTGAAGCCGACCTCCTCGGCGATGCGGGAGACGGAGAGGTCCGTCTGCAGCAGAAGCAGCTTGGCCTGCTGAATGCGGAAGCGCAGCAGGTAGTCGAAAGGCGAGCAGCCGAATTCGCGTTTCATGCAGCGCGCGATGTAGACGGGATGGAAGTTGATGCTCTCGCCGAGCGACTGCGCGGTTATGTCCTCCCGATAATGATGCCGGAGGTAGGAGGCGGCTTTTTCGGCGCACGCGAGCGCCGGCGTCGGCGATCCGGCTTCGACCGAAGCGGACAGCAGGTCGATAACCTCCTGGAAGAGGAGCTGCTGCTTCCAGCGGACGCCGTGAATATGATCATTGATGCTCATCTGGGACAGCTGCAGCAGCTTATTTTCCAGCACGGTCAGCTTGACGGCTTTGGCGAATTGAGGAATCCGCTTGACGAACAGGCGCGGCGCGAATTGTTCGTCGACGGGCACGGGCTCAGCGGAATCGCTCATTCTTGCGGGGGCGAGCGTATCCTCCGCTACCGACCAGCCTCCAAGCGTGTGGAAATGCGCCCAATAATATTCCGTGTCCTCCTCGCAAGCGCGCGTCGGATAATGTTCCGCATCCGGCCGCAGGATCAGCACATGTCCGGCTCTCACTTCGTAATGGCGATCTTCTTCGCCAAGATAGAGGCTTCCCTTGATTACGACGATCAGATCGAACACGCCGATGGCTCTGCGTCCGGGATGCTTGCGCCCTGGCGGCATGTCGGCATGTCCTCCTATTATGTAATGCGGCAACGGCGGAACCGTAAATTCGATAATGCTCATAATGCGGAAATCCTCCTAACTTGGCAATCCTTCTGATGCGAAAATCCTCCTGGCGAGCAGGTTGGAATATTGAAAGTTTCGGTTGAAATTATGAACCCTTTTTTTCAGTATACCAACTATAATGCAAGAAGACATCAAGCTACATGAGGGGCTGTTACGCAGATCCCCGGCGGGAGGCTGTAACATGGATCATACTGCCAAAAAACTAACATTATGGGCGCTCGCCTGGCCGATTTTCATCGAGCTGTTCCTGCAGTTTCTGCTTGGAGCGGCAGATACGCTGATGGTAAGCCGCATCTCGGACGATGCGGTTGCCGTAGTGGGGTTTTCGAATCAATTATTTTCGGCGGTCATGACGTTGTTCGTGACGGTAGCAAGCGGAGCCGGCATTTTGATCGCTCACAAGCTGGGGGCAAGAAAGGGCGAGGATGCAAGGAAAATCGGCATCATGTCGCTGACCGTCAGCGGCGGGCTGGGACTGTTGCTCAGCGTCGTGCTTTATTTGTATCCGAAGGAGGTATCGGCTTGGCTCCAGCTGCCAAGCGAGCTGCTTCCTTTAGCGGAAACGTATGTGTCGATCGTCGGCGGAGGCATGGTGCTGGTCGCGCTGATGTCGTCGCTCAGCACGGCTATCCGCAATACCGGCAATACGAAGGGCCCTATGTATATCGCCATCGGAATGAACGTCGTTCACGTTGCGCTGAATTACGCGTTTATTTTCGGAGTGTGGGGCTTCCCGAAGCTGGGTCTGCTTGGCGTGGCGCTCTCCACCGTTATCTGCCGTCTGCTGGCCGTATTGGTGCTGCTGTATATGTTCCTGCATACATTCGAACGCCGCATCGCTCTCCGTGACTTCAAGCTGTTCGATCGCGGATTGTTCGGCGAAATCATGCGCATCGGCTGGCCGCTGGGCGTCAATATGTCGTGCTGGGTGTTCTCCCAGATGGCGATATTCTCTTATATTGCCATGATCGGCGCGGCGGAGCTGGCGGCGCGGACGTATATGAACACGCTGGAATCATTCTGCTTTATGCTGGGATATTCCATCGCATTGGCACTGCAAATCCAGATCGCCCATCTGTTCGGGGCAGGCCGTATGCAAGAGGCTTACAGAACGGCATATCGGGGGCTGGCGATCGGTCTGGGACTTGTCTTCGTAAACGCCCTAGTCATCTATGCGATCGGCAAGCCGGTGCTTGGCTTGTTCACGCAAGATAGCGCTATCGTCGCATTCGGCGTTTCGCTTCTGGGTCTTAACATTCTTCTGCAGCCGGGCAAAATGGTCAACATGGCGCTTCAGAACTCGCTGAACGCCGTCGGCGATACAAAGTACACGATGTGGATCTCGCTGAGCTCGTTATCCGTCATTGCCACCGGGGTTTCCTATTGGTTCGGCATCGGGTTGGGCTGGGGGCTGACGGGCATCTATGTCGCAATGATTATGGATGAATATCTCCGGGGAGCGCTGTCGTTTATGCGATGGCGGGGGCGGAAGAAGCTGCGGGAAGCCGGCGGCGACATGGCTGTCGAGGCAAAGCCTATTCGGGGCGTTCGTCAAAAAGGCGCTCTTGACGTATAATGCAGGGAGAGCCCGCTTCTCTTACCACATAAGAAAGTATAAGTTTTCGGTCTTCGAAAACGGCTTTCTTATTGGCGATAAAACCTACATTTAAACGCGGTCGCTCATCGTTGAGAGGCCTCGATAGAGGTTTTCTCATGCAAGTTTGGGAAGGAATGAATGCAAGTACGGAAAGGAAGGAAGCGCGATATGTCAGGCAAACTTTTGATGAACGAACAAATAAAAAGCTCCGAGGTGCTGCTGACGGGGCTGAATGGCGAGTCTCTCGGCGTGTTGTCCCGCCAAGAGGCACTCGCGCTCGCCAAGGAGGCCAAGGCAGATCTCGTCTGCACGTCGCTGATGAGCAGTCCCCCGCCCTGCAAGCTGGTCAGCCGCGGCTCGGCTAAGGCGCAGCGGGATCAAGAGAACAAGGAGAGCCGCTTGAAGGAAGGCTCCGGCAAGGTCAAAGAGCTTCGGTTGACGCCGGACATCGAGGATCATGATTACGATACGAAGCTGAGGCAGGCGGCCAAGCTGCTGGATTCCGGCAACCGGGTGCTGCTCGTCGTCAAGATCTCCGGCAAGGAGGGGCCAAAGGCGAAGGCGCTGCTGGAACGCTTGGTAGCCGACTTGTCGGAGAGCGGGAAGAAAGCGACGGGCATACAGCTCAGCGGCAAGCAAGCAGCGGTGGAGATGCTGCCGGTATAACTAGGCGGTACAAAGCTTGCCGCATAGAGGCCGCGAACGAGGGATTGCCCGCAAGCCGATTTCTTGTTACACTGACCGCAAGCAAGGCGCAACCAGAATCAGGACCGTCATGGAATGAGCAAGCCAATCGTGGTGTCATCATTCGCGCAGACGGTCCTTTTGCTTTGGGACATAAAGACAGGAGGGCGAGAGGATGGGGAGGACGCAGCATACCGGACGAATCAAGCTGCCCATGCGGCCGGACGCCAAGCTGTGGGTCAGCAAGCGGCCATTTGGGCTGGGACTAACGAAGCCGCATCATATCCGTGATACGATGAAGGCGGCGTGGGATAATCGGGACAATCTTGCATACGCTTACAGAATATTGACTCAGGGCGTCTGCGACGGCTGCGCGCTTGGCGTCTCCGGTTTGTACGACCAGACGCTGGAAGGACCGCATCTATGCACGACGCGCTTGAACGTGCTGCGCCTAAATACGATGCGAGCCATATCGGAAAGGTTGCTGCATGCCGACATCGAGGAGCTGCGCAAGCTCAGCAGCGCCGAATTGCGCCGGCTGGGACGGCTGCCCTATCCCGTCATTCGCGAGAGGGGAGAGACGAGGTTCCGCCGACTCTCGTGGGACGAAGCGCTCTCTCGCATAGCGGATAAGGCGCGCGCCGTCGACCCGAAGTCGATCGCTTTCTATTTGACGGGCCGCGGCATTACGAACGAGACATATTACGCGGCGGCGAAAGCAGCCAGGTGGATCGGCACGAACAACATCGACAACGCTTCGCGCATCTGCCATTCGCCTTCGAAGACTGCATTAAAGCGCTCCATCGGAGTCGGCGCTTCGACATGCAGCTATAAGGACTGGATCGGTACCGATGTGCTTGTCTTTTGGGGTAGCGTGGCCGCGAACAATCAGCCCGTCTCGACCAAATATATGTACGCCGCGAAACGCCGTGGGACGCGCATTATCGTCATCAACCCCTATAGAGAACCTGCGATGGACGGCTACTGGATCCCGTCCATTCCGGAATCGGCGATGTTCGGGACGAAGCTCGCCGACGACTTCTATCAGGTGAACATCGGCGGGGATATCGCGTTCATGCACGGCGTTATGAAGACGTGGTTCCAGATGGAGGAGGAGCGCCCCGGCTCCGCGATTGATCATGCATTCGTGGAGCGTCACGCTCATGGTTACAAGGAGCTTAGGGCTCATGTGCAGCAGCAGCCGTGGGAACTGCTGGAGTCCTCCTCCGGGCTGTCGCGAGAGCGGATTCGCGAGTTTGCCGAGCTGTTGGCGGAAGCCCGCACCGGCGTATTCGTATGGAGCATGGGGCTGACGCAACATCGATTCGGCACGGACAATATTTCGCAGGTATCGAATCTCGCTCTGCTGCGGGGATTTCTGGGGAGGGAGCATTGCGGTCTTATGCCCATTCGCGGGCACAGCGGGGTGCAGGGCTCCGGCGAGATGGGCGCGGATCCGTTCAGCCTGCCGGGAGGCGAGTTCTCGCCGGAGGACGCCGAGCGGCTGGAGCGGCTATGGGGCTTTAAGCTCCCGGACTGGCAGGGCGACATCGTCGGCGTCTCGCTCGAAAACGCGTTGCTGCCGAAAGGTCATGAGCGGAAGCTTAAGCTGTTCTATACGTCGGGCGGCAATTTCCTGGAGACCATGCCGGATCCCGCCTCCGTGAAGGCCAGTCTGGAGGCGGTGGAGCTGCGCGTCCACCAGGATATCGTACTTAACAGCTCGGCGCTGCTGGATGCCGCGGAGGAGGTCATCCTCCTGCCCGCCATGACCAGATACGAGCAGCCGGGAGGAGGCACATCGACGTCGACCGAGAGGATGGTCTATTATTCGCCGGAGATCCAAGGGCCTCGGATCGCTGAGGCGCGCGCCGAATGGGATATTTTCGGCGAGTTGGCGGCGCGGGTGCGTCCGGAAGGGGCGGAGGCTTTCGCCGTCAAATTACGGGACGCGGCCGCGATTCGGGCGGAGATCGCGCTGGCGGCGCCATACTATCGCGGCATCGAACGCCTTGGCAAGCGCGGGGACGTGTTTCAATGGGGAGGAGCTTGGCTGTGCGAGGACGGCGAATGTCCGACATCGGACGGCAAGGCGAAGCTGATACCTGTCGAGCTGCCTGAGCTGCGCAAGGCGGAAGGGCGATTCTACGCGACGACAAGGCGCGGCAAGCAGTTCAACTCCATGATTTATGGAGAGAAGGACAGCTTTAACGGCGCGGATCGGTACGATGTGCTGATCAACCCCGAGGATGCCGGAACGCTGTCCATTCGCGAAGGGGAAGCTATCGTCGTTTACAATCGGGGCGGCGTGTTCCATGGCCGGGCCAAGCTTGCACCGGTGGCTCCCAGCAATATCGAGCTGTTCTGGCCGGAAGGCAATGTGTTGTTCGCCGCCGGTCAATACGAGCCGTTTGCGGGTATTCCGGAATACAATGCGTCGGTCGCGGTGGAGCGGGCGGATACCTTCCATGCGCTCAAGGATGCCAAGTACGTGGAGAAGCGGTTAGAGGAGCTGGAGACGGACGTACCGGAATAAACGAAGTTGCGGAGGTGACGGGAATGGATGACGGCGGCCGCGGCAACGTGACGAAGTGGCAGACGCTCCATGTCGGCGAAGACGGCATCCCTCGCGAGCTGGAGGATGAGATCGCAAGCGAATACGCGTTGACGGTCGTGCTGAACGGCGATGAATTCGGCACGTTGGTTTGTTCCCCTACGCATCAGGAGGAGCTGGTGTACGGTTTCCTCGCTTCCGAAGGCGCGATTCGAAGCGCCTCGCAGGTAAAGAAGCTGACGATCGATGGAGATCGCGGCTATGCGTACGTCGTGCTGGACGGAGAACCGTCGATCGGCCGGGAGCGTTCGTCCAAGCGATTTATCGGCTCCTGCTGCGGGAAGGGTCGGCAGTTTTATTACCACGGGGATATGTTGACGGCCAGGACGATTATGACGCGGATGACGGTGACGGATGAGCAGGTATGGTCGCTGATGGCCGCGTTGCAGGAGAGTTCGGCGGACTTCATCAGCACGGGCGGCGTCCATAATGCGGCGTTATGTACGCCGGAAGAGCTGCTTGCGGTGCGTACGGACATCGGCAGGCACAACGCGCTCGACAAGCTGTACGGCTACAGCATGCTCCATGGCGCGAGGATGGGAGATAAGCTTATCGCGTTCAGCGGCAGGCTGTCGTCGGAGGTCGTGCTCAAGGCGGCCAAGATGGGCTGCGGCTTGCTGCTCAGCAAGTCCGCCCCGACCGATCTCGCGCTCAAGCTTGCGGACGAGTTAGGCATTACTTGCATCGGATTCATCCGGGGACGGAGATTTAGCGTATATACGCACCGGGAACGTTTGATTATAAGTCATGGATTACCTTGACACACGACAAGCGTTAGGTGAAAATGCTAAAGAGGTTATTGAAAACCTTTATCAAGACCGTAACCCGGCTAGAGGCGTCAGCCATGGACGGAGGATCGAATACAGATGAACAGGAGACTACCATGCTGCGTCGTTTTTTTTCGTATTACAAGCCTTATAAGAAACTGTTTTTCCTGGATTTCAGCTGCGCGGTGCTGTTGGCTATACTGGAGCTCAGCTTCCCGCTGGCCGTTGGCTACGTCGTCGAAACGTTGCTCCCGGATGAGAACTGGGGATTGATCGTATCGGCAGGCGCGGTGCTGCTGCTTATTTATGTCATCAACACGTTTTTGAGTTATATCGTCACCTACTGGGGGCATATGCTCGGCATCAATATCGAGACGGATATGCGTCGCGCGCTGTTCGATCATGTGCAGAAGCTTTCATTCCGCTTCTTCGACAACACGAAGACGGGCCACCTTATCTCGCGTCTTACGAACGACTTGTTCGAGATTGGCGAGGTGGCGCATCACGGTCCCGAGGATATGTTCATCGCGGCCATGACGCTGGTAGGCGCATTCGGGATCATGCTGTTCATTCACCCGATGCTGGCGATCATGACCTTCATTATCGTGCCGATCATTATTTGGCTCGTGCTTTATTTCAACGGGCGCATGACGAAAGCGGCGAATCGCCTCTTCAGCGACATGGCGGACTTCAACGCGCGCGTCGAGGATACGGTTGGCGGCATTCGCGTCGTTCAAGCGTTCGCTAACGAGAAACATGAAGGCAAGCTGTTCAAAGGCAACAATCTGCGGTTCCGCGAGGCGAAGCTCATTTCGTACAAAATCATCGGCATGAATGCTTCCGTATCCTATATGCTGATGCGTGTCGTATCGCTGTTCGTGCTGATCGCGGGCGCTTATTATGTCATTACGGATGGAATGTCCTACGCCGACTTCCTCACGTTCATTTTGTTGACGAACATTTTCTTCAAGCCCATCGAAAAAATTAACGCCGTTATCGAGAGCTACCCGAAGGGCATCGCAGGCTTCAAACGTTACACTCAGCTGATGGATACCGAACCGGACGTGGCGGATCGACCCGATGCAAAAGAAGTGGACCGTCTTCGCGGAGATATTCGTTACGAGAATGTGGATTTCGGCTACGAAGGCGAAGCCAAGGTGCTTGACGGCATTAATCTTTCCATTAACGCCGGGGAGACAATCGCATTTGTTGGCCCGTCAGGAGCGGGCAAAACAACGTTATGCAGCTTGCTGCCGCGATTTTATGAAATTTCCGGCGGCCGCATTACCGTCGACGGACACGATATACGCGATCTGAAGCTGGAGTCGCTGCGCAAGAGCATCGGCATCGTGCAGCAGGACGTCTTCCTGTTCGCGGGCACGATCCGCGAGAACATCGCTTACGGCAAGCTGGGCGCAAGCGACGAGGCGATCATGGAAGCGGCGCGCCGGGCGAAGCTGGAGGCGTTCATCGGTTCGTTGCCGGATGGTCTGGATACGGTCGTCGGCGAACGCGGCGTAAAGCTGTCCGGCGGACAGAAGCAGCGTTTGGCTATCGCGCGGATGTTCCTCAAGAACCCGCCGATCCTGATCCTCGACGAAGCGACTTCCGCGCTCGACACCGAGACGGAGCAAGCGATCCAGCAGTCGCTGTCCGAGCTGTCCGTCGGCCGCACAACGCTGGTCATCGCGCACAGGCTGGCGACGATCAAGAACGCCGACCGAATTATCGTCGTTACCGAAGAGGGCATCAGCGAGCAAGGACGTCATGATGAGCTGGTTGCAGCAGGCGGCATCTACAGCCGGCTGCATGAGGCGCAATTCGGCCGCGGATAATGGGATTCTGCGCATATACAAATTGAATTAGAAGGATGAGCTAACTCCAAAGGCGCAGCTCGCCATTAACCAAGGCTCCCAAAGCGCTGTAAGCCGAGAAATTCGGCTTAGAGGCTGGTGGGAGGGCGCCCATAGCGCTGTATGCCGAGAAAATCGGCTTAAAGTGAGAGAAAAAGGGGCTGTCACCTGAAGTGACAACCCCTTTTTCTGATTATAGATATGGGAAACGTTACCCACGACTTATACATTAACGGGAAAAAGTCCCATTATTTTTCGATTATTAACGGATTCAGCGAGAATAAATGGAAATCCTCCCGCTAATCCAGGCAAATACGTGGTTAAGCCCAGAAATCACACGGTTTAGAGGGGACATTTCCCTCTATTTTTCCAAAAGGGCGAAAAAGTGAGGATTAGAGGGAGGTTTTCCCTCTATCAACACTTGGAGATTGATAAAGCCTCCCATGTGCCATAAATCTACTCTGTGCATAAACTTTTCTTGCTCCTTAAACCTCTTGTGCGTCAAACCTACCTTGTGCGTTGAACTCTGTGTCCTTATGAAAGCAACTTTGCATAACCCCAGCTTTGCAAAGCAAAGCTGGAGGCCCGCCATCGTTGACGTGCCTAATACAGAGGTTTACTCATTTGTCCAACGCGCTTGCGCGTTTTTTGGCCTTCTCCAGGTCGGCGGCCAGTTCATCCTGAACGCCTGATGGCTTGACGCCGTAACGATAAGCGGATCTCGCGATAAGATGTCCCGTCACGGGCGCCGTAAGGAAGACGAATATGATGCCGAGCAGCAGCCGTACGCTGACTTGATCGTGGACGAATAAAAAGTAAAGGAACGTAGCTAACAAGATAAATAAAATGCCGAGCGTAATGCTCTTCGTTGCCGCGTGGGAACGTGTATATACATCCGGAAAACGCAGGAAGCCGAGCGAGCTGAGCAAGCTTAGCACCGTACCGATCAACACCATGACGACGACGATAGACTCAATCGTTTCTATTCCGGTCAATGACAACGCCCCTCTCCAAAAACTTGCACAACGCGACCGTACTCAGGAAAGCCAATATGCCGATCAGCAGGATCGTCTCCAGATAGGAGCTGGAGTCCAGCATCATGCATAATACGGCGACGATGCCGATAATATTGTAGCCGATGGAGTCCAGCGCGAGAATCCGATCGGGCAGCGAAGGGCCGCGAATGACCCGATAAAGCGCGATCGAGATCGAAATGGTAAGCATAATAATGGACGCCATAAGCAGTGTTTGGAACATTAGCGCATCACCTCGATTATGACATCCTCGAACTTGTCCTTCGTTCGGATAATGCCCTTTTTCATCCGGGGCACGTCCATGGCGTGTACGTACATCAACCCATCCTCCGGGGCAATCTCCATAACAACCGACCCCGGCGTGAGCGTCATAAGATTGGCGAGCAAAGACAGCTCCCATTCGGTCTTCATTCTCGTCTGCATCCGGAATACGCCAGGCTGTATGTTGAGCCGGGGCCGAATGATCTGTTCGATGGCTACAATGCTGGAGACAAGCAGCTCGATGCTGAACAGCCAGCCCAGCTTGAGAAGAAACCAGAACTTTCTTCCATAGAAGGGGGCAGGGAAAAATCTTCTCATCCCGAACAAGATGATTGCGCCAAGCACGAAGCCGATTGCGAAGGTCAGCATGTTCCATGTATCGTGAAGCATCATCCACATGGCGGCAATCAATAGATTAAGCAAGATTTGCAGGGTCATTCCGAACACATCCTTCCGGCGAAATGCATCTGTTGCGCGCGCATTACGATAATACCGCGTCGATATAAATTCGCGGATTCACCAGGGGCTCAACCGCTTGATCTACATAAGGCATAAAGGTATCCGCTCCAAGTCCGAGTCCGACGACCAGCGCGGCGAGCAGGAAGCCCGGAAGCAGGGTGCCGCGGGCGCTTGACTTCTGCTCCCCTTCGCTTAGCAGCGATTCGCCCCAGAAGCTGTTGATGAAAATTTTGATAACGGAATAAAGCACCATGAGGCTCGTCAGCAGGCTGATTGCGGCCATGAGATAATGCTCGGCCTGCACGCCGCCTTGCAGAATAAGGAATTTGCCGATAAAGCCGCTTAGCGGCGGGACGCCGGCAAGCGCCAGCGCTGACAGGAAGAACAGCCAGCCCAATATAGGGCGGTACCGGATCAAACCGCTAATCTCGCGCAGCCGGTCGGTACCGGCGACGAATACGACGGCTCCGCCAAGAATGAAGATCAGCGCTTTGGCGATCATATCGTGGACCAGGTAGAAGACGGAGCCCGCCAAGGAGGCATCGGTGGCGACGCCAACGCCGAACAGGATAAAGCCGACCGAAACAACGACATTGTAAGCGAGGATTTGTTTGATGCGCCAATACGCAATGGCTCCGATCGCGCCTAATATCATGGTCAGGGCGGCCAGCCACAGGATGATCGTGTGCGTAATTTGCGGCTGATGATTGAAGATAAGCGTGAACATCCGGATAATGACGTAGACGCCGACCTTGGTCAGCAGCGCCGCGAACAACGCGGCGATGGGAGCGGAGGGCGCGCTGTAAGAGCCGGGCAGCCAGAAAAATAGAAACAATCCCGCCTTCAGACCGAATACGGTGAGCAGCAGCAGACTGACGGTGGTGGTCAAGCCGTTCTGGCCGTTCTCGGCTACACGCTCCGCGATATGCGCCAAGTTAAGCGTGCCCGTGATCGAGTACAGATAAGCAATGGCAATAACGAATAGACTGGATGCCACAATATTAATGACAATATATTTGACGGTTTCGCGCAATTGAACTCTCCCGCCTCCTAAGCTGAGGAGCACGTAAGACGAGAGAAGCATGACTTCGAAGAAGACGAACAGGTTGAAAATGTCGCCCGTCAGGAACGATCCGTTTACTCCGCACAGTAGAATGAGCATCAGAGGATACACGTAATAGTTCTTCCGTTCTTCTCCAATGAAATGAAAGGAGAACAGCAGACAAGCGAATGTAACGATCGAAGCGACGGCGACGAGTATAGCGGCCAGCATATCCGCAACGAGCGGAATGCCGTACGGAGCTTCCCATCCTCCCATATGAAGCACCTGTATGCCTTCCGAAGAAATCTGGCCCATCAGCATTAGCGATGCCGCGAGCGTGGCAAGAGCGGCCAAAGCCGCTATCCATTGCTGGAGCCGGATATGCTTGCGGATGAAAAACAGGGAAACGCCCAAAATTAAAGGTATAAACAATGGCAAAACAACGATATTATTCATGATCTTGTCCCCTTAACCGCTCCACATCGTCGGTGCCATGCTCCTTATACGTGCGGTAAGCCAGCACAAGCGAAAATGCGGTTAGCGAAAAGCTGATAACGATGGATGTCAGAATAAGCGCCTGCGGCACCGGATCGGTATAGCTTGCAGCCTGTTCTTCCAGCAGCGGAGCCGCGCCCCGCTTTAAGCCGTTAATGGACATCAACATAATGTGAACGCCGTGCGTGAACAGGGACAGACCCATAATGATGCGCAGAAGCGTCTTGCTAAGAATGAGGTAGACACCTGAGGTGAACAACGTACCGGCGACGATTGTCATCAATATTTCCATACTATAGGTCCTCGCTAATGCTTCGAATTATTGTTACCGTAGTGCCGACAACGGCCAGATAGACGCCCAGGTCGAACACGAAAGCGGTGCCCAGCCCGGTCTTGCCGAGCAGCGGC
Organism: Paenibacillus sp. PAMC21692; assembly: GCF_014303795.1. NCBI lineage: Bacteria > Bacillati > Bacillota > Bacilli > Caryophanales > Paenibacillaceae > Paenibacillus > Paenibacillus sp. PAMC21692. Next base: position 8,148,681 of record NZ_CP060293.1, on the reverse strand, counting down.
AGATTCACGTATTGATAGACCTGCGTCAGGAACGGCACTCCGAACAGCACCGCTCCGAACCCCGTCAGCAGAGCCAGCATGACGCCGACGGCGCCGATGATCTTGAAGTCTAACGGAATAATTTCGCCTACGGTCTCCACGTCGAACGCCAGATACAGCAGCATAATCGCTGAAGCCGTGATCAGACCGCCGATAAAGCCGCCGCCTGGATTATTATGCCCCGCGAACAGGATGTAGATGGAATAAATCATGATGATAAACACAAGTATTTTTGCTGCGGTCTGCAGAATAACGTCAGGGAATTTCACTGCTGTCCCCCCTTCCTTGACTTGCGAAGTTTGATCAGCGTGTATACGCCAATGCCTGCCGTGAACAGCACGACGCTTTCCAGCATCGTGTCGAACGCGCGGAAGTCGACCAGAATCGCGTTGACCATGTTTTTGGCGCCGGACAGCTCATAGGCATTCTGGAAGTATTCGGATACCGGCTTGAATTGATTGCTTCCTTGGGCAGCAATGCCGATTAGCGTAAACAGGGCACCGATGCCGATGGAGATGAGCAGATTGGATATCTTAACCCGAATGCGTGTCACTTCCGTCTTCAGCTTGGGCAGGAAGTAGAAGGCCAGCAGGAACAGCGCGGTCGTAATCGTCTCGACGACGAGCTGCGTCAACGCGAGATCCGGCGCCCTAAAGATGACGAACAGCAGCGAGACCAGATAACCGACCGCTCCCACGGCAATGATGGCCGTCAGCCTGGAGGTGACGGAGATGACGAAGCCGGCCAATACGGCGATTGCGCCCGCGAGAATGTATTCGTACAAGCCGATCTCGGCGTTGGTCGACAGGTCGTAGCCGAAAGCGTCCAGCAGCACGAACGAGCCGCCGACAAGAAGGATGATAAATACAAAGATATAGCTCAGATAGCTGTGAAGGAAGCCGTTCATATAGGTGCTGGTTATCCGGGCTGAAAGCTTCTCGGCGCCTGCAAGCCCGTTGTCGTACAGACTGCCCAGCGTATACTTGTGCGGAAGAAGGTTGTAGACGTCACCCCACTTCTTATAGGTGCGGTACAGAAGCGTGCCGACTACGACTATGCCGATCGTCATGTACAGCTCCGTGTTCAAGCCGTGCCAAGCTTTAATCTTTACATAGAAGGTCTCCCCAGGCAGCCGCAGTCCGGGCAGAACCGAATGTATGGCCGGCTCGAAGAGACTATAGGACAGCAGATTCGGAAAGAAGAACGCGGATACGACGATAAGAGCAAGCAAGATTGGCGGAATCAGCATGCCGATCGGCGCCTCATGGGGCTTTTTGTCCAGTCGGTCCGGATGGTAGGTGCCCGTAAACGTCTTGAATACGAGAATCAGGCAATAGGCAAACGTGAAAATGCTGGCTACCCAGGCCGCTATCGGCAGCCACAAGGTCCATTGTTCCGTATGCGTGTTCGCTGCCAGCACCCCGGCAAAAAACATCTCCTTGCTCAGGAAGCCGCTGAACGGCGGCAGGCCGGCCATAGACAAGCCGCCGATGACGGTCAGCGTAAAAGATACGGGCATCAGACTCATCAGTCCGCCGAGCTTGCGGATATCGCGGGTGCCCGTCTCGTGGTCAAGTATGCCAACAACCATGAACAGACAGCCTTTGAATATGGAATGATTGAACAGATGGAAGATTGCGGCGAGAATGGCGGCCTCGAACCAATCGGCCTCCGCCGCGAAATCCGGGTTAAGCGCCAGAGAGCCGATGCCGAGCAACGACATGATAAGCCCTAGCTGACTGATGGTGGAATAGGCAAGAAGCGCCTTAAGGTCGGTCTGTCGGATCGCCATGAAAGCACCCCAGAACAGGGTTAGCGTACCGACGATCGCAATAATCCAGAACCAGTTCATATCGCCGCCGAACACGGGAGTGAAGCGGGCAACCAGATAGACGCCGGCCTTGACCATCGTGGCGGAATGCAGGAAAGCGCTGATCGGAGTCGGCGCTTCCATCGCGTCGGGCAGCCAGATATGGAACGGAAATTGCGCGGACTTGGTAAACGCGCCAAGCAGAATCAGGAGCATGGCAGGGAGGAACAGAGCATGATCGGCGAGCGTCTCCCGCATGCCGATGATCTCGCGAATGCTGAATGTTCCTGCGGCCGTCCCGATCATCAGCGCGCCGAGAAGCATGGCGAAGCCGCCGAATACGGTAATAAGCATCGCCTTCTGCGCGCCGTAACGCGATTTTTTGCGCTGGTACCAATAGGCAATGAGCAGGAAGGACGATACGCTGGTCGCCTCCCAGAACACATACATAACCATCAGATTATCGGATAAAACGATACCGAGCATGGCTCCCATAAACAAAAGCAAATAAACATAGAAGTTATGGAGAGCTTCGCGTTTCATCGACATATAATAAATGGAATAAAGTACAACCAAAGTGCCAATACCTGTAATGATAAGAGCGAATAAAAGCGCCAGACCGTCCAGATGCAGCGAGAAGTGGATGCCGGCAGAAGCAATCCATGGAACGGAATGAACAATGGGGGGAGAGTCGGTCTGAACCGGGAAATTCGTCAGGAAATAAACGAATAGAAGCAGAGGGATCACGATCACGAACCAGCCCGTGTGGATACGGGGCAATTTCTTGAAAAACAACGGCACAAAGATGGTATAGAGGAAAGGCAGCAAAACGGCAAAATGCAGCAAAGACAACTTGTGACCTCCTAATATGTACTTAAACTCATTATAGTTCATATCGGCTGTACGCAATTTTTAACCCGCGCAGATAGTAATGCCAACTAATAGTATACACTAATCGCATTGACAGAACCAAGTAAAAACAGTACTCTGTAGTCAATGTCTCGATACGGGAGCACTCTCGGATGTTCATTCGCGGCTGCCGTATTAGAAGCTTAGATGAGGTGAATCGTTAAATTGAAGAACGGGAGAATGGATGAGAGCATACTCGTATGCGTCTATTATGGACCAAACGGTGAAAGGCTTATCCGTCGTGGCGGCAAAATTGCCAACATGCTGAACTGCCCCTTTTATGTGTTGACAGTGGACCCGCTTCCTGAAGACGAACTGGACATCGAAAAGATCCATTATGTCGAGAAGTGGAAAGAATTGGCCAAAGAGCATGGCGCCGAGCAGTTTATCGTCAAATACAATGAGAGCCGCCCGATCGCCAAGGTCATCGGCGAGGTGGCAAGAAAACACAATATTACCCAGCTTGTTCTCGGACAAACCGCCCAGAGCCGTTGGAAGGAGATTACGAAGGGATCATTCATCAATATTTTGCTGAATGAGATTCCGTTCGTCGATCTTCATATTATTTCGGTCTCGCGGGAGCTCAAAAACGGCGACGGCTTCTATGAGAAGGGCGTTCGCGCTTATTTGCTGCAGGAAGAGACGAAGTACAGGCTTAGCTTCAGTCATACGCATCAGGATGTCTACGAGGGCATTTTCTATAAAGAATTAGGAACGGATTTTAACAACGGCGTATTTAAATTTATGACGAACAACTGCATGATCGAGGTTCAGGTCGTGGACGATTACGTGAAGGATATGGAAGAACAGATGAGATCGGTTGCCAATATCGCGAACAATATCGCCAACACCCAGTGCAGCAATAAAGAATAGCCGTAAACGAATTGCTTATAGGGAAAATGAACAAGGAGCTGCTCCGACAAGTCGACTAACATTGACTGTTGGGACAGCTCCATTTTTATGCCCTACTATCGCAGCCGACTAGTGAGTCTGGATGCCGTTCCGCGCACGGTATTCGCTTGGACTGACATTATAGCGGGAGCGGAACGCCCGGCTGAAATAGGGATAGCTTCGGAAGCCGGCCGATTCGGCGATATCCTCCAGATTCATATCGCTGTGCAGAAGCCTCTCCGATGCGATGGCCAGCCGGATATCGACGACATAGCGCATGGGGGGCAGGCCGAACGTCCCCTTAAACAGATGCGAGGCCGTCGACACGCTGACGCCAAAGCGGGCGGCCACCCGATCCAGCTTGAGCGGCTCGGTCGCATGTTTCTCGAGGTAGCGCTTGATCTGGTAAGGGATATAACGTTCCGGCCGTGATGCGGACCCCGCCTTCTGCGCATGCTGATCGATGGACAGACATATCACCTTGACAAGAGCATCCATCATCTCCGAATTGTCCCCGTGCAAATTCCTCTTCTCATAGATCAGCTTTCTCCAGAGCGACATCAGTTCGTCGATCGGCTCCACGCGGACGATGCCCTGAACCTTGCTTCGCCGCGCCCAATTCTCGATCCACTCCCCGTCGCAGGTCAAATAATAGTCCACGCTATCAATAGGCAGCATCACGCCATCCTGCTCATCGTAAACCGCTTCGATATCGAGCCGGTATTCTTCGCAAGGTCTTCTCAGGATGAGATCGCCCGGCTCCACGGGGTAGGTGACGCCATTTACCGAGACGCGGCATCGTCCCTTTGCTTGAAGGCGCAGGAGCACGCGGTGATCGGAATCGTCGTGCTTCATGTAGCCTTGGAAGGGCACGACATGTCGGGAATAACCGACGGATAAGGGAATGGTCCATGATTGCGTTTGCGAGGCCACAGGCGTAACCACCTCTCCTTGTATCAGGAAGTATTGACTCTATCATAACCGTTGCAAAATAAGTCAACAAGCGGAGAATCGGATATTCACTTCCTTATTTCGTCATTTTATACTGGGTGTAATTGTCGATGGAAGGGGAAGAAGAGAATGAGGGAGAAGATTGCAGTTCAGTTATACACGTTGCGCGAGGAGTGCGCAAACGACTTTCCGGCAACGCTTCGTGAAATAAGTCAAATTGGATACGGAGGCGTGCAATTCGCCGGTTTTCACGGTCACGACCCGAAAGCGCTTAAAGACATTTTGGACGAGACCGGGCTTAAGGCGGCGGGATTGCACGTCGGCCTTAACGAATTGCTTGAACGCGGGGATCAGGTGGCGGACGAGGCTGAAGTGCTCGGCACGATCGACATTATCTGCCCGGGCATAGCCGAGGCAATCCGGACCGAAGACGGTTACAAGGGAGTGCGGTCCGATCTGAACGCTATCGCGGCTAAGCTCAAGGACCGTGGAATGCGGATCAGCTACCACAATCACGCGTTCGAATTCGAGACGAAGGTGGACGGCAAGGACGCATTGTCCTACCTGCTAGAGCCTGCTCCAGGCAACGAAATTTTGGCGGAGCTCGACGTGTACTGGCTAAAGAAGGCTGGCCACGACCCTGTTGCTTTCTTCGAGCCTTACGGCGGCAGAATGCCCATCGTACACATGAAGGATATGACGGACGATGAGGAAGCCACGTTTGCGCCAATCGGTACGGGCGTTATCGATTTTGCTCCCATTATCGAATGGGGCGAGACTAACGGCGTAGAGTGGTACGTGGTGGAGCAGGATTCCTGCAAAACTGATCCCATGGCATGCGTGCGAACGAGCTATGGCAATCTGCTGAGCTTGATGGAGCAGAGAGCTGAACGATAAAATAATCATTCTTTTATAATTCGGGGAGGAACAGAACATGAGCGCAAAATATAAAGTAGGCGTCATCGGAGCAGGCGGCATCTTCCAAGCGGCCCATATGGAGGCATGGCTGGAGCATCCGGAAGCAGAAGTAGTGGCGGTATGCGACATTAGAGAAGAGCGTGCGCAAGAAATTGCCGGGAAGCTGGGTGTGAGCCGCGTCTATACGGATTATCGCGACATGCTGCGCGAAGGCGGCTTCGACATCGTCGATATCTGCACGCCGAACCTGTATCACTCGGAGATAGCGATTGCCGCACTGGAAGCGGGATACAATACATTCTGCGAGAAGCCGGACGCGGTCAATCCCGTCGAAGCGCAGAAGATGGCGGATGCGGCGGCCGCATCGGGTAAGCTGTTGATGGTCATGCGCAACAATCGCTTCAATCCGAATTCGCAATTCCTTAAGCGTCTGGCCGATGAAGGCGGCATGGGCGAAATCTACACGGGACGCTGCGGCTGGATCCGGAGAAGGGGCATTCCGGGCAAGGGCGGCTGGTTCACGACGAAGGAGCTGTCGGGCGGCGGGCCGCTAATCGACCTGGGCGTACATTTCATCGATCTCGCCATGTGGATCATGGGCAACCCGAAGCCCGTATCCGTCACGGGAGCGAAGTACACGAAGTTCGCCAATGATACCATTGCCGATTCTGTCCATAGCTCCTTCGGCGACCGTCAGGAGGATGGCACGTTCGACGTAGAGGACCTGGCAACGGGCTTTATCCGCTTCGACAACGGCGCGACGCTGCAGATCGAATTCAGCTGGGCCTCCAACATTGGGGAGGAAATGAATTTCGTCGAGCTGCGCGGCACCAAGGCGGGAGCGAGCCTGCGCAATGGCAAGCTTGGCATCTACTCGGAAGCGGCCGGACAACTGACGGACACGGTGCCGGTTATTAAGGGCGCCGACCAGGTGAAGCAGCATACCGAGAACATCAAACATTTCGTCGATTGCCTGGAAGGACGCGCGAAACCGACGATCACGCCGGAGCAGGGCGTCGACATGATCAAAATTTTGGCCGCGATTTACGAATCGGCGGAAACCGGCAGAGAAGTCAGGCTGTAAATTTGCTATAATGAGGGCGAACGGGATACGTGAAAGGACCTCGAATTCCACTAAAAAGTGGGACGAGGTCCTTTTTCTTGAAAAAATCCGACTTAACGCAGGGCTCGAAAAATCACAAGCTGCAGAAGAAGAGCGAGCGTGTCACAGATGCCCATTGGAGCTAAAGCTTACACCGTAAACGCTCGGACGGATGCCTTCACCAAGGAGATGAATTTCGGACGCGTCTCGTTTGCGACCTTGACCACTTGCTCGTGAGTCAGAGGTTCCAGTTCATCGCCGATCGCCATGTCGGTGATGCAGGTGATGCCGACGGTTTTCACGCCGCAGTAATTGGCTGCCGTCACTTCCGGCACAGTGGACATGCCTACGGCGTCGGCGCCCCAGCGAGCCATCATCGTCAGCTCGGCCGGCGTGCAGTAAGTCGGACCTGAGATGCCGACGTATACGCCTTGCTGAAGCTTGACGCCCAGCTCTTCGGCCTGGGCCGCAACGATGGCGCGCAGCTCCCGGTTGTAAGCTTGCGACATATCCGGGAAGCGAGGACCAAGGTCCGCGACGTTGCCGCCGATCAGCGGATTGCTGCCCGTGTTGTTGATATGGTCAGTAATAAGCATGAGATCACCGGCTGCGAAATCGCGGTTCATGCCGCCCGCGGCATTGGTAACGAGCAGCGTCTCGATACCAAGCGCCTTCATGACGTAGACCGGAAAGACGACTTCCTTCATGGAGTATCCCTCGTAATAGTGGAACCGTCCCTTCATGACGAGTACCTTCTTGCCCTCCAGATCGCCGATGACGAGCTCTCCGGAATGTCCTTCTACCGTGGAGACGGGGAAGTGAGGAATGTCGCCGTACGGAATGACGACAGGGTTCTCCACCTCGTCGGCCATTACGCCGAGTCCGGAGCCCAGGATCAGACCGATTTGCGGTTTGGCTGAGAGTTTGCTTTCGATATAGGCGGATGCTTCGTTTATTTTTGCTAATACGTTGTCCATGCGTGTAACATCTCCCTTGCTTGGGTTGTACTCAGTATGTTCAGCAAGGCGCCGAACCACTCCAATAATAGCCTATCGGACCGGAGAAAGTAAATCAAGGCGGAAGTACGGCGAGGGGGCAAGTTGTTGTTTGCCTGAAAGCTTCGTATAATGGGTACGAGCACTAACCATTCCACTATTGGAGGACCATTTCATGAGTCATGAAACAAACCTTTCATCCGCCCAAGTGGCGGCGATGATCGATCATACGATATTGAAGGCCGACGCAACAAAGGGCGAAATAGAGCAAATTTGTGCGGAAGCAAGAGAGTACAAATTCGCAACGGTGTGCGTCAACGCCGGCTGGGTGCCGCTTGCGGCCAAGCTGCTGAAAGGGAGCGGCGTAGGCGTGACGACCGTCGTCGGATTCCCGCTTGGCGCGACAAGCACGGCCTCGAAGGCGTTCGAGACGAAGCAAGCTATTGAAGACGGAGCGACCGAGATCGACATGGTGCTGAATATCGGCTTGTTAAAATCCGGTGACTTCGAAGAAGTGCGGCGCGACGTCGAAGGCGTTGTTGCCGCGTGCAAGGACAAGGCTCCGCTCAAGGTCATTCTGGAGACGGGGCTGCTGACGGACGAAGAGAAGGTTGTCGCGTGCGAGCTGTGCGTGAAGGCCGGCGCCGACTTCGTGAAGACCTCCACGGGCTTCGGCAAAGGCGGAGCGACGCAGGAAGACATCGCGCTTATGCGCAAGACGGTCGGCCCGGATCTCGGCGTCAAGGCATCCGGCGGCGTTCGCGACCTGGAGACGGCGCTTGCGATGATCGCTTCCGGAGCTACCCGTATCGGCGCCAGCGCGAGCGTGGCCATCGTATCCGGCGGCAACGGCGAAGGATACTAATAGGTTTTTTCAAAAAGTCCGCTGTTGCTGGCAGGCAGACTTCGAACATCATTTCTTCACGCAAACAAACCTCCGAGTTGCCTATTCAGGCAATTCGGAGGTTTGTTTCTTTCGGAGGCTTGTTTTCTTTTAGCTGGACACGTTCTCGCAACTGATCGTCATATTGGCTTGAAGCTCTTCGCCAGTAAGCAGCAGCACGAGCTCCTCGCGACGGTTCATCTCGAGCGGCTGCGCCATCCACGGCTCCACGCAGACGAACGGACGGTCCTTAAGCGACCAAATGACGACGTATTTGAATAAGGGATCGTAGGTTAGACGCACTCGCGAACCGCTGCCGTTAGGGAACGAGATGGAGCTGCGTTTCGCATCCAGCAAACAGAACGATTCCACCATAGGTTCGAGATCCACGGAGCCCGTGTAGGGTTTCACGACATTGTCGTTATAATCGATATAACGTGTGGCGTCGGTGTCGTAGGCGATATCCTTGCTGCCCTCGATTGCGAAGTAGGGGTGGAAGCCGGCATAGAACGGCATAGGACTATTATCGCCAATGTTGCGATAGGTCTGGCGAGTATGCAATTCTCCATTTACCAGCGCATAGGTGAAAATGAGCTCGAAACGGAACGGGTATGACGCCAAGGTCTCCTCGTCTGCACGAAGGCGAATCGTGATGGAAGCTTCGTTGTCTTCGGACGTGCCTACAATATCCCAACTCCGATTCCGCGCGACGCCGTGCTGCCCCATACGGTAGGTCTCGCCTTCCCAATTGTATTGGGAATCCTTTAAGGGTCCGCAGATGGGGAAGAGCACAGGATTGCCTCCGCGAATATTAGCGGCTGGATCCTCGAAGGTCTTTTTGTCCAGATAAAAGAGCTCCTTGCCCAGAAGCTTGCAGCCAATGACGATGCCGCCTCGCTCCGGACAGACGAGCACACGGGAGTCCGTGCTTGTCTCTACTAGTTCATAAATAACATATGTATCCGTATATTGAGATACCTTGAATTGCGACATTAGCTCATACCTCCAGCATGATGTTAGTGTCTTCCCATTGTGCCTGAAAGCGGCGCCCGAGTAAAGCTTTGCTGCCCCTTGCGAGAAAGGCCGAGCCAGATGGCGAGCAATAGCTCGAAAAAAGGGGTTACAGAGCCCCGCGTCCCGACTATGGGAACTGTAGCCCGAAAAAATCGGGCTATTGGAGTGCCGCCGGAGCTGCCGAGCGCAATAGCCCGAAAAAGTCGGGCTATTGGAGCGCCGCCGGAGCTGCCGAGCGCAATAGCCCGAAAAAATCGGGCTGTTGAAGCGCTACCGGAGCTGCCGAGCGCAGTAGCCCGAGAAAATCGGGCTATTGGAGCTCCCGAGCGCAATAGCCCGAGAAAATCGGGCTATTGAAGCGCCGCCGGAGCTGCCGAGCGCAATAGCCCGAAAAAGTCGGGCTATTGGAGCGCCGCGGGAGCTGCCGAGCGCAGTAGCCCGAAAAAATCGGGCTACAGAGCCCGCCGGACCATAAGCGAGCTGCGCGCCAACTGCCAGCAAAAAGAGGCGTCCCGCAAGTCAAATGTGACTTCGGAACGCCCCTTTTGGGTTTATGGACTACTCTTTTGCTGGCGCGTCCGTTGCTGGCGGCGCGTCCGTCGCTGCAGGAGCATCGGATGCAGCTGGAGCTTCTTCTTCCAGCGTATTCGTAATTTTCGCTTTGTTGCGAAGCTCGGAGATCCATGTCTCGGATTGCGTGCGAGCTTCCTGACCCACAAGCAGGGTATGGATAGCGGCTTTTTTCTCTTCGAAGCTAGGCTCGTACGCTGGTTTGTAGTCCGTTTTCTTGATAATGTGGAAGCCAAAGTCGCTTTTTACGACTTCGGAGATCTCGTCCACTTCAAGCGCGAATGCAGCTTCCTCAAATGGCGCAACCATCTGGCCGCGTCCGAAGAAGTTCAGGTCGCCGCCGTTAGCAGCGGAGCCGTCCTTCGACTTGGCTTGAGCCGTCTCGGCGAAGTCTGCGCCTGCCTTGAGCTCGGCAAGGATGCTGTCCGCTTCTTCCTTCGTATCCACGAGAATGTGGGATGCGCGTACCTGCTCCTCGGTGGTACCCAGCATCGCCTTGTTCTGGTCGAAGTAAGCTTGTACCTCTTCGTCCGTTACTTCGGTTTTGGATTCCAGCGACTTGCGGATCATGGCGCTTAATTTCATCTCGCTGCGGAGAACGTCTTCGGTATAGCCGTACTGAAGAAGGGCGGATTGGAACGCCTCTTCCGTGCCGAATTGTAGCTTGACCGCTTCCATCTCTTGATCAATATCTTGTTCGGAGAACGCGATATTGTTAGCCGACATTTCTTGCTGCACCAGGTTTTCCACGATCAGGTTGTCCAGCGCGGCTTTGCCGTTTGCATTAACGAGCAAGTCGTACAGCTGCTCCTTCGAAATCTTCGTCCCGTTGACAGTCGCGACAGCCCCGTTGCTGTCACCTCCGAACGGAGGCTTGACCAATACGACGATTAGCGCGACCACAAGCACGGCGGACAAAATAATCCAGCCCATACGGCCGCCTTTTTGGGCAGGCTGTACCGTAGGCGTCGAAGCCAGCATAGCGGCTGGAGCCGCCGTAACCGCGGCAGCGGCTGCCGCCGTTTCCTTACGGGCGTCGTTGTCATCCTCGTCTTCGACGTAAAGCTCGTCGTCGGCGCGGTCTTCGGCAAGCACTTCCGTTTCGGCAGGTGCTTCCCCAGTCTCGTACGTATAACGTTCTTCTTTTTCTTTGCCGATCTCTGTTTTCTTATCGTTCGGCTGTGTTTCGTCTTGATTGCTCATTTACTCGAAACTCCCTTCAAATTGCAATTCTTCAACTACTATACCAAATGCTTGTCTGAAAAACCTTAAACTTAAATAAAAAAAAGCGCTTTTTTTCAGTTCATCCGCTATTCATGTCGGAAGCTTCTAATGTTAGAATAAAAACGACAATAGCTGACAAGGAGTTGCGGAGGGATCGGTTGATCACTCTGCACGACAGATGGAACGGCTTGACGATAATGGAGATCTCCGGAGCCGATTCGGATGGGGGATGATTTGAGTGAATAAGATGTCGCTTAGAACCAAAGGTTTGATTTTTATCGTACTCATATCGTTTATCCCCTTGTTGCTTGCAGGAGCGGGCAATTATTCGGCGGTCAAGAAGGCCATGCTTCGATCGGAGATGGACAGGATCGGGAGCAAGCTTGGCGTTCGGGCGGATAACATCGAAGCCTGGATGGAAATTCGGCGAGCGGAGGTCATGGTCATGAGCCGCACGGACGTGGTCCGCTACGGCACGGCCTCCGAACGCAAAACCTATTTCCAGCGGGAGCTCGTGAGGAGCGGCTTTGCCTATCATACCATCGGCTTCATCGCGGCGGACGGGATGGCTGTGCGCAGCGACGGGCCGGACCGGGATATGAGCAGCGAGCCGTTTTTTGAATCCGCCATGAAGGGTACGGTTACGATCACGGATCCTTATAAGCCGGAATTCTCGCTCGTGGACCAATCGTATATCGTGGTGCCGGTCTATGGAAGCGGGACGAATATCGAGGGCGTCATCTATGCTTCGATCCCCTTTACTTCGTTTACCCGGTTTTTCGACTTCGCGCAGGCGACGACGCCTGTTCGCTTCTATAACGACGAGGGAGAAATTATTTATTCCTCCAAAGTATCTGTTAATCCGCCCAAGTTTATTGCGGAGGATCCGGTACTGGCGGCGAAATCAAGGGATATGCTGCAACAGAACGAGGGGAGAGCGCAGATCAAGGATGCCGGCGAGGATTATATGGTGTTCTATTCCAAGGTTAATGGAACCCCTTGGCGAATTGCGATGTCGGAACCCCTCTCCAAAATGGAGAAGCTGCTTTCTCCTATACTGTGGAGAACCATATCGACGATTGCGATCTCGGAGATTATTATCGGAGTCTTTTTCTTCTTGTATTTTGAGAAAATCGTCAAACGGCTGGAGAAGATCCTGAGCGTAACGGAGCAAGCGGCCGCCGGAGAATTCGAAGCGGAGCATCTCGATACGTCCCAATTCGACGAGATCGGGCAGCTAGCGCACTCCGTGAACGGGATGATGGAGCATTTGCAAGAGATGTTCGACAGATGGGGCGCCATCATTAACCAAAATCAGTACGGCTTTATCGTGCTGGACGATCATTATCGGGTAACTTACCTGAATCAGACGGCGGAGGAAATGTTAGGCTACAAGTCGGAGGAGCTTGTGGGACATGCGACGCCTCTGGTATTTATGGATATGGAAGAGAACGAGCGGGAAGCCGCGCGCCTCAGCGCAGAGCTGGGGTACGAGGTAATGCCCGGACTTGACGTTTTCCGCGCACTGAGGGATATCCAGTTCTCCTATGAGCGCGAGTGGACGTTTGTGCATAAGGACGGCACCCGCATTCCTATGCTGCACAGCTCGAGCGGACTGCGGGACCGGCGGGGGAAGTTTGCGGGCGTCGTCGGCATGGTGCGGGACATCTCGGACCGGAAGCTGGTGGAGAACGCTCGCAACCGGCTTCTTAATATCGTGGAGTCCGCGCAGGACTTGATCGCCTCCATTAATCTGGAGGGCCATATCGTCTACGTCAACCGGGCAGGGAAGGCGATGTTGGGACTTAAGGAAGAAGACGCTTACTCGACGCGAGTTCGTACCTATGTCGACCCTTCCATGCACGAACAGATGATGGAAGGCAGCAAGCATGCGCTGGAGCATGGATATTGGAACGGCAGTCTGCAGATGAAAAAGGTAAACGGAGAGCTTTTGTTCGTATCCATGATGATCGTCGTGCAAGAGGATGATTATACCGGCGAAACCTTCTTCTCCTGCATCGCCAGAGATATATCCGAGCAGAAGCTGGTTCAGGAGGAGCTTGTCCGGACCACGCTGGAAGCGGAAGAAGCGAACAAAGCGAAGAGCAGCTTCCTTGCTTTAATGAGCCATGAGATCCGCACGCCGCTTAACGGCATCATCGGCTTGACCAGCCTGATGCGCAAGACGGATCTGTCCCTTATTCAGAAGGACTATATCGACAAAATGCATTTGTCGTCGGAATCCCTGCTTCGCATTATTAACGATGTGCTGGACTTCTCCAAAATCGAAGCGGGCAAGGTCGAGGTCGAGCGTTTCCCGTTCAAGCCGGAGGAACTGCTGAGCCGACTTGCAAATCAGCTTAGCGTATTCCTGGGCGGCAAGGAGCAGTTCGAATTCATGATTCAGACGCCGGAGCGGATTCCCCAGACGTTGATCGGGGACTCATTGCGGCTGGAACAAGTGCTGCTAAACCTTTGCATGAACGCGATTAAATTCACGGGCAAAGGGATCGTCAGGCTGGAGCTCGAAGAGGAAGAGGAGATCGAGGGACAAATCTGGATTCGCTTTATGATCTCGGATACGGGAATCGGCATGAGCAAGGATCAGGTGGAACGGCTGTTTATGCCGTTTACGCAGGCTGACAGCTCCACGACTCGCAAGTTCGGCGGCACGGGTCTCGGCCTCGTCATCTCGCAGAATCTCGTAAAGCTTATGGGTGGCACGCTGGACGTATCCAGCGTCGAAGGAGCAGGAAGCCGATTCTACTTTACGCTGCCATTTGGAGTCGATCCCGTACGCATCGACAGCGTGGACAAACAGCCTCCTTTCAGCAACGAGCAGACGGTATGGATTTTGGAGGACAGCAGGCGAATGCGCGAACATTGGACGCAGTTGCTGGAGAGCATGGGTCTGACGACCATTGCCTTCGGAAGCTGGCAGACGATGTACGAACGGCTGCGGATCGTCGGCGAGGGGGCAAGACCTCATCTGCTGTTAACCGATATGGAGATGCCGGATATGTACGGCACGGAGACGTGGCTTGACTTGCATGGCGTCGCGGCGGAGATGGGCGTGCCCGTAATAGCGCTCACGACTACCTTTGGCAGAGACGAGCTGCTGCAGCTTCCCCTCGAGAATCGCCCTGCTGCCATTATCGCCAAGCCGGTCACGCGGACGTCGCTGCTCCGCGCGTTTAAGGACGCGACAGAACAGAAGAGCCAGAAGCTTGCCGCTCCCGATACGGTTGACGCCGTGCAGGCTGTCAAGGAACAGCGGCGCCGAGTCAACATATTGTTAGCCGAAGATAATAAGATCAATCAGATGGTTGCGATGGAGATGTTAAAGGATGCCGGCTATGAGGCGCAGCTGGCGGAAAATGGCGAAGAAGCGATCCGCATGCTGGAAAAGGGCCGCTGGGATCTTGTGCTGATGGATATCCATATGCCGATTATGGACGGGACGGAAGCCGTTCGCATTATGCGGAGCAAGCGGGAATACGACTCGATCCCGGTTATCGCCGTGACGGCCAATGTCGTGAAGAAGGATCATGAACGTTACTTGAAGCTTGGCATGAACGAGGTCATTACGAAGCCGCTCTCCGTGGAGCGAATGCATGAAGTGTTGGCCTATTGGCTGGAGCGCAAGGCATTGGCCGAAAAAAGCGGCGAACTGAGCAAGCGGGAAGAAGCCTTGTCCCATTGGTCGGAGAGACAGACTGCAAGCGCTGCCGCTCCGCCTGTTACGCTTAGTCCAATCGAGGGTATGAATGTGGATAGCGCCTTGGAACGAGTAAATGGGAAGCTGCCGATTTTACGGCATATGATTTTGCAATTCAAGATTGATTACGAACGGTTCATGGATCAGCTGCGCCTGGCGCTGGGGCAGTCGGAGATGGACAAAGCGCTTAGAATGCTGCATACGCTCAAGGGAGCCGCAGGATACTTGTCGGCGGAGGAACTCGTCAATGCCGTCAACGAAGTCAGCGATTTGCTGAAGTCGGGAGGGACTGATACGGGAGTGCTGGGCATCGCGTTGGATCAATTGGAAGCGAAGATGGGTTTTCTTCTGAGAGGATTAAGGGATGCAGACCAACAATTCGACAGAATCGTCTAACATTTTTCTAACATTCTGTTGTTCGTCAGCCCGCTGTCATGTATAGTAGAGATACTATAATAGGTTGTAAACACATACTACAAAAGCTCGACAGAAATCTTCAATATGTTTAAAGGGTGACGCCGATGTATAAAGTATTGGTTATTGAAGATGACGTTATGATGAGTAACATGCTGTCGATGTATCTGACGGAAGAAGGCTATCAAGTCAGCCAAGCATTCCGGGGAGACGAGGGGCTTCAGCTGGCTGGCAGCGTGTTGCCCGACCTTATCCTGCTTGACCTGATCTTGCCCGACGTGGATGGAATAGAGGTTTGCCTGGAAGTACGCAAGACATCGAACGTGCCTATCATGATTCTGTCTATGAAGAGCGAAGTTTCGGAACGCGTGCAGGCGCTGAAGTCGGGAGCGGACGATTATCTCTGCAAGCCGTTTAGCATGCACGAATTGACCGCGCGCGCGGAGGCGTTAATTCGCCGTTCTAACGTCATCTACGGAGAATCTGCCGTGGCGGTGGCGGCTGAGTCGCCTGTTACGGCCTCGCCGGAGATGATTCAGCTCGATGTCGAGCGAAGACTGTTGCTTGTACGCGGACAGCTGGTTGAGACGACTTTCTCGGAGTATGAGCTGATGAAGCTGTTCTTGGCACACCCGGGGAAGGTATTCAGCCGGGAGGAGCTCATCAACGCCATTCGCGGATTCGATTCTTTTGTTACCGATCGGGCCATCGACGTACATATCGTCAACTTGCGAAAGAAGATTGAGCTGAATCCCAAGGAGCCGCGCCTGATCCGTACGGTGTGGGGTTTCGGTTACAAGTACACCGCGCTTGTCTCAACGTAACCAAAGGCACATGCACGCTAGTTTATAACACACGCCGGAAAGCCGTTCAGTGAGGTCATTTATGACTCGCGGGGCGGCTTTTTGCAATTCTAGAAAATGCTAACGAGTCTTAATGATTCTAACAATCTTCTAAAGGGTACTTCCGTAAATTTCTAATAATTCTATGCGATGATGAATTCATCAGAGAAATGTTCGAAGAAGCTTGAAAAAATAAGGGAGGCTGGAAAATGGAAAGCTCCGCTCGATTGCTGAGCAGGAAGGAATCGTATGCGAAGGTTGAGTTAAGCGTACATGAGGCCAGAGCCGAGGGAAAGCGAATATTGGCCATGATCGTGGAGCTGGACCGATTCTATCGCGTAATCGATACGAAAGGTACGGATTTCGGGCATGAAGTACTCGACGTCATGATGAATCGGCTAATCGAGCTGTCGAAGCAGCTCGCAGGCTCGGAGCCGCCTGTCTTAAGCAATTGGGGAAGTCATTCGTTTCTATTGCTTCTCTATATCTCGAAGGAAGACTCGGAATTCGATGTTTGTTGGCAAGCGGCGGAAGCAATGAAACATGCGGCAGAACGTCCCGTACCGGATGGAGATTCGGAGCTTTACTTAACCGCAAGCATCGGAGCTTGTTACTTCCCCCAAGATGGGGTGACTGGCGAAGCGCTCATCTGCCGGGCGGAATCAGCGGTGCAGCAATCGAAGGAGAACGGGGGCAATCGCATTACATTTTATAAGTCCGAGGATACGGACCGGATGAACAGACGCATCGCGATCGAAAGTGGTTTGCGCCCCGCGTTGTATCAGAGGCAATTCCATCTCAGCTACCAGCCGATCTACAGGCTGGGGGACGGTCGGCTGAGGGGGCTGGAGGCCCTTATCCGTTGGAATCATCCGGAGTTAGGCGTCGTTTCGCCCAAAGAATTTATACCAATCGCCGAACATGGCGGACTTATCATCCCAATCGGGGAGTGGGTGATCAGGGAGAGCTGCAAGATGCTGGCTCGCATTCGCAAGTACGGCTTGCATGATTTGCGGATGTCGATCAATATATCGCCCCTGCAACTGCATGATCCTTCCTTCATGAATACACTGCTGAACGTGCTTGAAGAGAATCGTCTGGAGCCTTCTTCGATCGAGCTCGAAATAACGGAACATTATTTATTTCATTCCTCAGAGACTGCCGTGACCGCGCTTAGCCGATTGAGAGCAACAGGCGTACGTATAGCCTTGGACGATTTCGGGACGGGTTATTCTTCCTTCAGTAATCTGAAGCAGCTGCCCATTCATTGCTTAAAGATCGACAAGAGCTTCATACAGAAGATTGATCTTCAAGGAGCGGAGCGTCATATCGTCGAATCCATTATCGGACTTGTGCAGAAGCTTGGCGTAGAGGTCATTGCCGAAGGCGTCGAATATGAAGGGCAATACCGCCTGCTTAAGGAATGGGGCTGCAATTATGTGCAGGGTTATCTGCTAGGCACCCCAATGGAGCCGACAATGATGGATACCTCCATGTTCCGTAGAGCAGCCAGCACCGAAGAGCGGGCGGAGAGCGGGAGCAGCCACCACGATGGCGAAACTAATGCCGCGGAATGCCGCGTCTATTGTCCGCAATAAGTGGCAACGCCATGTATCCAGCCAATCATCTTGGCTGGATAGGGCGATAAACTCAAAAAGGGCTGTTCTTCCAGGCGATCATCATTGATCTCCTTGAAGAACAGCCCTCTGTCATGCTACCCATCGCTTAGCTGACCTCCAGGTACAGCTTGGTTCCATCGTTGTACTGAAAGATCGCGACGTCTCGGACCATCTCGACGGATTTGATTCGTTTCCACTTTTTTCTGAAGTCGAAGTTCAATTCCATCTCGTACAATTTATGCTGAAGCAGCTCTACAGATGCTGATTGTTCGTTAGGGTAGTAGACAGGGACGGAACGATTCTTGAAGGTTAGAACTCGCATCATAATGCCATGCACCTCCGATTTGCGTTTTTCCCATTATACCGAGAACAGATTAGCCTCTTATGAAACTGTCGTAAGGAGTTTGTTTATTTTGCTCACAATTTCCTAACATAAATTCATGCCGAGGTTATGGACCATGCTTCCATCGTTCGACATCCCGGGTTCTAAGAACTGCTGTACTTCCACTTCTTCTTATAGTACCCGTGGCCGTAATGATGATTGTATCTTGGCGGCGGATAATGCATCGGCTGGTTCGGGTAAGGTGCTTGCCCCGGATATGGGCCGTGCGCGTTCGGGTGCGGAGGCGGTCCGGGATGGTGCCCGCCCGGATAAGGCGGTTGACCTTGGTAAGGCTGGTTCGGATATGGCGGATGGCCATGATGCTGGTGCGGATGATGCGGCGGTCCGTGATGATGACCGTTCGGGTAAGGCGGATAATGCGGCGGCGGGTAATAACCTTTCTTGAAGTCGCTGCTGCTATAACGATGGTAGCCATATCCGTGACGTCCCGTCAACGAATGTATGATACGCTTTAACATAGAACTTCCTCCTTCATAGGAATCGGTTGATGGCATAGCTTTAAGAGGTTGTTCAAAAAGTCCACTTCTCATTACGAGGTATGCCTAGAAGCTTACTCGACATCGAATATTGAACGCAACCGAACCTTCCGTTGCTCACGTAGCTCTGCTAGTTGCCTTCAATCTTCACGGTACTGAGAACCGAACTTTTTGAACGCGCACTTTGGTAAGTATACGTCAATCGGGAGGGAGAGGTTTCTTGTTGTTGGCCCAAACTTTGCGGATCTCGACAATGGATGGCGATATCGGTAATCTTAAGACGGGAGTTGATTTCATTGTTAACAAACATCCGGGCCAGATGGGCTCAAATCATAACGGACTTTCGCGATTATCCGCTGCAGCCTGGCAAGACGTGGCAGGGACGATATGCCGTAGAACGATTCCTCGGGATGGGCAGCTACGGTCAAGCGTACTTATGCCATGACAAGGTTAGCGGGAAAAGCGTGCTGATGAAATGCAACAAGCCCAGCAAAGGAAACACGGGTCTCTTGCTTTTGCGACGAGAGTATCGGATTATGCAAGCGGTATCTCATCCACAGATACCACGGGCACTCGACTACTCAAAAAGGGGCAAGCAGGAAGCGCTCATTATGGAATATATTGAAGGTTATAATTTAGAGTATGCCATCTATGAGAGGAATCTAACCTTCTCGGCTACTAATGGTCTTCAATTACTTAAACAACTAATCCAGCCGTTGAAACAGCTTCATGACGCAGGATTCGTCCACCGCGACGTCCGTATTCCCAATGTCATTCTCGCAGGGGGATTGCCGCATCTGATCGATCTTGGGCTGTCATGCGCTGTGGGGGAGGAGCTTCCGCAGGAGCTTCGCGACGCGCTGGGCGAGGGGAGCGACCTTGCCGGAAGCGCGGCGGCGATCAAGCGGCGCATGAGACACCCGCACCCCTCCAGCGATTGGTTCGGGCTCGGCCACTTGTTTCTCTTCGTCATGTATGCAGGCTACGAGGCAGTCGAGGGGCAGGTCGAGCGAAGCTGGGAGGAAGAGCTGGCATTGCCGGCTCTCGTCCGTGACTTCTTGCGCAAGCTGCTCAATGACGAGTCGGCCTGGCCATCGACGGAAGCTTGCGAGCGGGAACTCGATGAGCTTATTGCTACGTTGGAGCGAGAAGCCTGGGCATGACAGGCAGTTGGTTAAGCCAGGGTGTAGTAAGCTGCCGCGATAAGAGCCAGATGGAGCGGATAGAAGCTTCTCCAGACGACGCGCGGCACTTGCAGACGATCTATGCTTCGCAGAAACTCGGGCAGATAGATAAGGAGCACGCTGGCGAACAAGCTGAAGAGCTGTAATCCCCAGCCCTTGGAGAATACGGCCGCTATATTAAGGCCGAGGTGGAGCCAGACGACATGGCTTGGCTTGGCATAACGATAGATGAAGACGAGCAGAAGTCCATAGGCGCCATAGTCGAACGGGATGATCTCCAGCGTGACGATGGCGGCCGCGATGAGCAGCACTTGAAGCGCCCGGCTGTTCTGATAGCGGTCCAAAAGCGTTAGCATAAGCAAGCAGACGAGCAGCGTCGCGATCGCATTCATCTCCCAGGTCTGGAACGCCAACATAAACGGCAGCTGCGACAAGCCGGCCAAGATCGCCATTCGCATCAGATAACGATTCAAGTTGCGTGTGCGGTGATAACCGATGACGATGGCGTAAGCATACAGCGGGAATGCGAGTCTCCCGATGATGCGCAGGACAGCCTCGTCCGGGAACCATACGGCGCCGATGTGGTCGATTAACATGGTAAGCATAGCAAGCCATTGCATGTAGATTCTCACCTTCGCTGAGCAAGTTGATTAAGCAGGTTAAGTATACCATAGCCTTAAGCGAAGGGAGAAACGGAGGAGACGGTGGCGGAAACGACAGAACGTTAGAGCGACAGGATAAAAGAACGTCGGAACGACAGGATAACAGAGCGTTGGCTATAGGCCGGCGTTCTTTTTTAGTCTGGCTGCGATCTCGAGGAAGTCCTCCTCCGAGATGCCGGGCGCGAACTCCTCCGGGACAGCCTCCAGGTCGAACATGGGAGCGCCCTCCGGAGCGCCCTGGATGACTTCCAGCTTGGCGCCTGTTTGCGGATTCTGCCCATTCCAGATAAGCACGACGTCCTTGTAATCCTGAGGACTGAACGTATACAGCTTGTTGCCTAGGCCCATGGCCTCGTATTTGCGTGCCGTCTCGAAGTGTTCGTTGCTGAGATTAGGGATCGGGATCATCCTCTTCATGTCGACGCCCGTCGCAATCTCCAGCGCCTTGGCGTAGGCGAGAATATGAACGCCCCCGCGAACGAGCAGATAACCGATCATCGCACGGGCGGTTGGGTGGTCGGTCATCTCGTAGACGCGCATCTTGTGGGTACGGGCGCCGCATTCCAGGAAGAAGTTGTGCAGCAGGTCCAGCACAAGATTGCCGCTGCTGAACACGTAGTCGCCGCGCCATGGGTTGCCCATGGAATCGCCGGCCAGCGAGGTCTGGGCGGTGCTGATAAAGAAGTAGCTGTTGCGTTTGTCTACGCCGGGCCGTAGCGGTGCGGAATCGGGATCGCCGGGTGACGTCGTTCCGGTAAGCACCATGTTAATGGCGGCAGAGACGAGCTCCACGTGGCCGAGCTCTTCCGCCGTAATGCTGGAGACCAGATCGTAGAATGGCTTCAGCTTTTTTTTGTTCCGGAAGTTGAAGGACTGGTACATGTAATTGTTTAGCGTGGACATCTCTCCGAACTTGCCGCCTAGCAGCTCTTGTACGGCAGCAGCCGCATTGGCGTCCGCGTAGGGGGAGGGCGGGAGCTCGATCTGAAGCTTGTTCTGACGGTAGAACATATACGTCTTCACCACTTTCATCGGAATTGGGTCAGGGGTGTACTCGCTCGCGGTTATCAATCAATTATTAATGAATATGCCGTAATTTGGGGTCGCATGCAGAAGTCGATAATTCCAAAAATAGCTGGCGCAGGTGTCTTACCGACGTCAGCATTTTTTGAATAGGAGATTATGCAACTCCAGGACTTGTGAACTTGTGAACAAAAGGTTGAAAAATCTAACAGACACCAGAGACGCTATTTGTCCGTTTTTTAACCTCAAACATTTCTAACGGACAGGGAAGTCACTATTGGGTCGTAATGGAGCCAATTTACTTGATGATGATGCCAATAACGTCATGGATGTCCGTTAGATTTTCGAAAACTTAAAAACTCGAAGAATAGCTTCATTTATGTCCGTTAGGCGAGAGTGACTATTGTTTGTAGATTGACAAAGGAAATAAAGCATATGAAATCGAATAGGTTACCATAATCTGCTAAGGGGGTGCTTTATGAGCAAATCAACCAGTCCAATTAAAAACCGAATCTGTGGTACGTTCATGCCAGTTAGGGATATCGAAAGGGCACGAGATTGGTATTGCAAAATCTTCGGCATTTCGGAAACACCTGAAATAATGAGTGGACATCTGTGCCCACTTCCAATGCAAGGTGCAGGACTTATTTTGGACACGATGCCGATGTGGGGAGGCAAAGAACCTGACGGACCACCTACTTATCAGACACCTGCATTTATGTTCGCAACCGATGACATCGAAAGCTCCTATCAATTCATGAAGGACAACGGAGTAGAATTGGTTACTGGTATTGAATATGGACACTGGTTTGCTTTTCGTGACCCAGATGGCAATTTATTGATGGTATGTAAGTGATAATTTAACAAACGGAAACGTTAGTTCAGTTAGTCATACTCTACAAAGAAAGGGCCATCCCGTAAAAGAATGGCCTTAAAACTTGCCGTTACAGACAACCCGGAGAACCGTATCATAAGTAGAAGTACGAATCATTGAACCAACTGGGAACGATAGCATCATGACAAAACGGCAGTCGGCCACCCATTCGGTTGCTGTTGTTTATTGAAGTAATAGGCGGAAAACTACCAATATGTGGTATTATGGTGGATATGTCCACATTGTTTTTAGTCTATCAGATGCAACATTATGAAACAGTGCTTTAATAAGGAGTTGTATAAAATGAATGAAAATAAAGGTACGGAAATAAAACGTTCTTCAAAAGCAGAAAACATTCTAATTCAGATCAATTGTCAAACTAAGTTAGGCGACTTACGAAAAATCGCAAAGGACATTAAAAAAGATCACGAACTAGCTATGGAACTTTGGTCAACCGAGGGGTATTTGCCCAGACTATTAGCAATCTTGATTATGGATAAAAAACTTCTTTCACAAGAAGTGTTAAATAAGCTTGATAAGGATATGCTGACTCACGCTTTTGATGAGCGAAATAACTTAATGGATTGGTTAATGGCTAATCAGCTTACCAAAGACAAGAAGACAATTGCATTGATGGAGTCATGGGGAAATAGCCCTTCTGCTCTTCAAAGACGAGTTTTCTGGTATTATCAAGCGCGATTGAGATGGACTGGACAAGCACCGCCTGATAACACCGAAGACTTAATATCTAAATTAGAATCCAATATTACGCAAGAAGAACCGGAAGTTCAATGGGCTATGAATTTCACCGCAGGCTGGATAGGCGTTTATGATGAAAAGAATCGCGCACGTTGTATTAAACTTGGTGAAAGAACGGGCCTTTACAAAGATGAAATGGTATCAAAGGGATGTACACCTGACTATTTACCGGAGTTTATTACAATTGAAGTTAACAAACGACAAAGTAATTAGTTACCTTTGAAAAATTTATTAAGGATTAATGTAAAAAATAAAGGAATTCAAAAATTCTACAAATTTTTAATGAATTATCGAGAAAATAGGATTAAGCTATGTGGCCACTGGAGATTTTTTTATATTCAGTTTACTTCTTATGATCATAATCATAATCCTTTTGATTCTCAATTTGGTTATGTGGAATAGACAGCTTAGAAAAAGTAAAGATTTAGATGATGCAATATACAGACTGATCGAAATAAGTAAATCGAACTCTAAGCAGAAAAACAATATAGATAAGTCTGTCTGATTGTGAATTACGCTAACGAACATGAAGGTAAAGCGGTGGAAGCGATCCACCGCTTGTTTTACTTACTTAAGGCCAGACTACACCAATTTTCGAAAAAAGTTTTATATTACTCTTTTTGTTAGACCCTATTTATGGTAATTTAATTAGGTAGCAGCTAATAAAATTAACCGGTGCTTAAGGGGTGGTTTTGATGCTTGAATGGGCATTGCGGCAAGTAATGGCCGATCGCGGGATTTGGACTGGAGTTGCTTTGGCGCGACTGTTGAAACTAAAAGCGAATTACAGCCTGTCTGGTGCTTCCATTAGCGGTTTATTAAATAGCGAACCACGGCAAATGAAGTCTGAGACTCTGGATGCACTTTGCACAGCTTTGGAATGCACCCCCAATGACTTGTGGGTATATACTTCCCCTCAAAAAGTGAAAGGAGTTTAGACATGTCGGTAAAGAGCATTCTGCCTTTTGGAGATCCGATTTTGCGTAAAATAGCTAGGCCAGTGACTGAGATCAATGAAAGAACGATAAAACTTCTTAATGACATGGCTGAGACCTTGTATGCTGATGACGGACGTGCTGGTCTTGCCGCACCTCAAGTAGGAGTCCTGAAAAGATTAATTGTCATGGATTGCGGAAATGGACTTATAGAGTTAATAAATCCTGAGATATTAGAAATGAATGGTGAACAATACGGTTCCGAAGCTTGTTTGTCTTTTCCCGGTTATTACGGAATTGTTAAGAGATCTCTTACAGTTAAGGTAAAAACCTTAAACCGCCGAGGGGAGTCCATTATTTTTACAGGGGAAGGTTACCTAGCCCGGTGCATACAACATGAGATCGACCATTTAAACGGCGTTTTATTTGTTGATCATGTTCGAGAAGACTGGTTGATTCATGAACGTACTGAACAAAAGATTAACTTGTTGGATGTCATTCGATTAACTAACTAGGGTTAATAAGGCGGATTTTACGTTATCGGATAACGATAGTTGAATAAACGACGAATTGAAGTTGTCGGTGCTGACCGGCAGCTTCATTACGTTAACGGGGGTAGGGCATGGAAATTAAAATACGGGAAATTGCAGCAGATGAATATAGCGAAGTTGTTGTTTTATGGAACGATGTACTTGGAGTGCATACGGTTACGGATGAGAACTTTCGCGTTACGATGGAGCAGATGATCAAAGCCGGCAATTACAAAACGTTTGTAGCGTTACTTGAGAATCATGTTGTTGGTTTCATATCTATCGTTCATGGTTTAGCTGTAGGGTCCGAAAATGGTTATCTGCATATAACCGGCCTGGCTGTTCGTAAGGAGTTTCAGCGTCATAAGGTAGGCACTGAACTGCTACGATACACAGAAAATTATGCGAAAGACAGTAGAATATCCAGCATTATTCTGTGTACCGGGATGAAGCGAACCAATGCCCATGCTTTCTATGAGCATAATGGCTATGACAAAGATTCATTTTGCTTTGATAAGATTATTAACTTGACTAATGAATAACCATACTTAGTGAATGTAACGGTATCTGAAGGATACGCAAATCTTATAAATGTTATCGGCGCTTGTTGTGGCTCAGGCCTTCTCCAAACACAGCGAGACCATGTGATTGATACCAGATCTGCGGGCCTGCCCGGGGGATAGGGACTTGCGTTTGTACTCCGTGAACCCCAGCTTCTCATACAAGCGAATGGCCGGGATATTGGTATCGGCGACCTCTTCGATAATAAAGTTACGGTACGGCAAATGATCCAGCATATATCGAATAACTGCCGAAGCCGCTCCTTGGCCGCGGAAGGATAAGGCAGTACCGATGAACTCCACCGAGCCCGTTTCGGATGGCGGGTCGACAAACGGCTTTTGGAACTCCCTCTTCAGAATGAGTGCAGCCATCGAGCCTTTGAACCAGCCCAGGTACCGACGGAGCGGTGCGCTCTGAAGTTCTAGGGAGAAGCTCCGACAATCCGTGCATGCGCCGAAGGCTGCCACCCGATCGCCGGCTAGCGCTACATAAAATTGATCCAGCACGAACATATGGGCGAACGCGTTTACGATGACATCCCGGTCTCTAGAGAAATACGTGAGCCACTGCGAGAAGCCATCGGCGAAAATTTCCGCCATCTGGTGTCTGACCTCTCCACAAGCGCGGTCTGCCCGGACAACCTCAAATGCGCCTGAGTGCTTCACAACGTTTCACCTTCCTTTTCGAATACTAAGGTCAAGAGCGATCTCGATGGCATTGAAAATTTTTCCTCCAGCATCATCTTCATCATCGCCAGTCCCTGGATGGAGGAAAAAAAATATTGCGCCATCTCAAAAGCGTTCCCTTCTCGAAGCTTGCCTTGTTGTTGACCCTGGACGATGAGCGCGGCAGTCGCTTGCAGCAGATCGGTATTGATCTGCTTGAGAGCCGCTTTCCACCCGTCCGTCTCCTTGGAGAAGAAGGATTGCGTCATCAGCAGTAAGAGGTGTCCCAAGTCATCGCCGGAAGACAGGTCGAGATATACCTCGTCTGCAAACCTTGCCAGTTCCTCAGCAGGCTCATCGCTAGTCTGAAATTTGACGATCAGCGTCCCAAGTCCGGCCATGGCGAACTGGACCAGTTCCTCGAACAGCTGATCCTTTGTTTTGTAATGGCGGTACAGCAGACCGGTGCTAATGCCAGCCTGGTCGGCAATATGCTGCACATTGGTGGAGCCGTAACCCTGATGAACGAATAGCTGCATCGCCGCTGTCTGGATTTTGGTGCGAGTTGCAAGGCGCATGGCCTCATATTGTTCAGGTGTACGGGGCATTTGGGTTGCTCCTTTAATGAATGAAATTTTATTCATTATAAAATCAAGGATGCAAATTGTCAACCTGTAACGTGGACTGGAATGGAGTGTACCGGCTATGTAAAATTTCCACTTGAACCTTACGTAACGTAATGATTTATTATAAACGCAACAGTAGGATGAAACGCAGGATCGCCATAAAAATCGAACAAAATAAATTCAAAATCGGAGGAGAAACGGACATGAGAAAACTCGTATTGTTTATGCATGTGTCGCTGGACGGGTATGCGTCGGATTCGAAAGGGGGACTCGATTGGATTCCGTACAACGAGGAATTAGAGAAATACGCCGAGGAGATCGTAGCCGAAGTCGGAGCTCCCGTTTACGGACGCACGACGTATCGCATGATGGAGAGCTACTGGCCCACGATGCTGGACAATCCGAGTGCGTCAAAGCACGATATGGAGCATGCCAAATGGCTGCAGGATGTTAAGAAGATCGTTATTTCCGGCACGATGGACAAGGTGGAATGGAACAATACGATGCTGATCAAGGATAATATCGCAGAGGAAATCAAGGTGCTCAAGGAGCAGCCCGGCAAAAATCTCGTTATCTTCGGCAGCCCGGGAGCGGCCAAGACGCTGCTTAAGCTCGGCCTGATCGACGAATTCCTGCTCACAATTTGTCCGGTCGTCCTGGGCGGCGGACAATCGGTATTCGACGGCGACGGCGAGAAAATCAGGCTCAAGCTGCTGTCCAGCCGAACGTTCAAGTCGGGCATTATCGCGACCCGCTATGAGTTGGAGAAATAGCCATGTTACGTTACGGTTTAATGATCCAGGAGCAGTTTGCCGGAGCGGCAGCTGCTCTTCTAACTGTCTATATGGATGATTACATGGAGACTCAGGGATAAAAGATCTAGACTATACAATAACGAAGAAATGGAATGCACTCTCTCGCCTGAGAATCTGAGCTTGGATTAGGTAGTGAAATTTCAACACTGTCTTCATATTCTCTTAAACAAAACCGATAAAGAAAAAGATGGTAAATTATTATATACGGGGGAGATATTTGAAATGCCGAATTGGAGGAAAAGCAGCTTTTACATCATTCTGTGCTTAATCACAATGGTTGTATTAGCAGGTTGCGGAAAAGAGAAATCTGATGAGGAAAAAATCCAGGAACAGTTAGAGCAAGCGTTTAAAGATGCTGGTATACAGCTCGATACTTCGTCTAAGTCAGATGAACCGCCTACTGTAGAATCAGAGTTAATGGAAATTACGAACTTCCTTGTCGGGGAAATTTGGAACGACGGGTTTGTTAACATCGGCCATTATGCCCACAGTGGAACTGATGCAACGGGACAAACCATTGATATTGATTTTATGATTCAGCAACTCGGAAAAGCGATGGAAAAGAAGGCAGAATACGATACCTATATCCAGGGATTAGATTCAAAGTATGATGAAGTGAAACAATTGTGGACGAAGGTTTCGGGCGAGATAGATACCTTGTATAAAAAACTTCAAGTTAATCCTCCGAAAGCAAACGATGAAGAATATGAGTTTGATACCGGATTGTATCAGCAGTACAAAGAAGCCTTCTCGGATGAAGTTGATTCACTAAACCAATAAGCAAACAAAAAAAGGTACAGACCTTCAAGGAATTTGAAGAGGCTGTATCTTTTTTTCTGCTTTTTTTAATAGCATACAACCAATGATCTAGCTTATTTGACATGCCACTAAAGCCACTTTGTGAGGTTTACCTTAACAGCGTAATGCAATAAGGATCGACTAGAAAGAATCGGTTGATAATATGAACGTGCAGGATATTGTAACATTTAATGTCATTGGTACGTTCATAAAACAAAACCAGTTTGGGAGGTGCAGAATGATCAAATTGAATCCTTTTGGAATTTACTTATTAGTATTTCTTTTGCTTTTGAGTGGTTGCGGTCAATCAAGGGATGTTGATCATGCAACCGCAGTGAAGTTTGATCAAGCCCCACCGTCTAAAGGTGGAGTCAGCTGCCAAGCGTCTTGGCCATATCCATTCGTCTTTTGGGATAACGGACAGACATATATGATTACCAATACTCTCATAGAGAATGATGAAGTAGGAGGCGAGATCGGGCAAGTTAAAAGGGATATCTCTAGTTTTGATTTGATTTCGATAAAAGATGACGTTAATGAACAACCATATGTGAAACAGGATGGAGATAGTAACGCTTTAGCGGTAGGTAGCAAGATATATGCGTTTAAAGACGTAGATGATAGAGACGTTATTGTAGTGAATCATAATGATAAATATGTTAAAGCGTTCAATACAGTGCGATGTCCTGAAGGTCAATGTATAGATATATCGGGAGAAACGGATGATTCCGATCCAGAAAGAGATATGGGAGAAATTTATCAGCTCGCTTTAGACGCTTACTTACCGCTCTGGAAGGGACTTATTGATGACATGAAGTATATCGCCATTGATATGAGCAACTTAACGGATTTATCTGATAAAGATAAAAAGCAGATATTAGAGTATTTTAGTAAATATAACGTGGACATAATAGACAGCAACTTGGAGCAATTGGAGGAGAAAGGTCTAGTTAAGGATGCTAGTTCAATCGATGGCGTTTTACTTAGAGTGGAGAGCACCGAGATCCTGGAAAATAAGGTTACTATCAAAGGATCCGTATACAAATCCGCAAAAGGTGCGATAGGAACATTGGTCGAAGTCGAGTTCCTAAACGGCAAATGGCAAGTTACCAAAGCCAACGATACATGGATAAGTTAATAGACAAGAGGAAACAGAAGTATCCTAAAGCAAAAGGAGGTTGGGGAACATGTCGAACATGGGCAAGGAGAAACAGGATCAGGGGGAGAGCGGAGGTATATAAAACAGGCGAAATCATAACGACGATAGTGTACAAGGTCAGACCGGAGCAGAAAAATAAACTTGAACGCTTTGTCAACTGAAGGCTTGATAAGCTACGTGAGGAGACAATCCGAATATCCGCGAGAGGTACGATCAGTTGGTCAAGCTTCGGCAACAACAATCAAAGACAGACGACGGTAGTAAAACTTCAGGGACCTCCGCTAACGAAGACCGATAGTACAACGACATGACGGCAGCTGGTCAAACGAACGGTTGTTTTATTCAAAGAGCCCAAAGCCCGCTAACCATAATGGTAGGCGGGCTTCTATTTTTCGATATCTATTTTAGAGTCAACGTAGGGTTAAATACTCCAATCATGCTATGAGCATTAAAATCTTTTTCTTCTTTCAGTGTTACCTTTAGCGTAAGTTTTTTTATACCTTCCACATTAACAGAAACGTTCTCAGGAAAATCTCCAGGTCCAAAATTGTGAGTATAAACCTCTTTTCCATCACCTTCAATTACGAAAGTAACGATATTGGGGGAGTCTTGTTCATCCTTCATAATTCCTACTGTGGCCTTGAAAGAAGTGTACTTCCCGTTTAATGGGTAATCTTGATATATTGATTCCCCTTGTTTGACAGCCATGCTTGCAAGGAATGTAACGTAATTCTCATACTCGTTAGATTGATTGTCTCGGACCTTATTTCCTTCTAAGATTAAAGAAATATTATCCCAACTAGAGTTAATTACTTGAGTATTCATTGGTTGAATTCGTTCTCCAAGAAACTCTTCATTTGGTCCATTTGTTTCTCCTATAAAGACCGTACCTGTCTCACCATCCCACCCAACTTTTTGACCCAGATTCTCGGCAATATATCGTAGTGGGACATATGTAGATCCATTGTAAATAAATGGCTTATCACCCGCATCTGTCGGCATTTTCGATACCTTATTAATTTTGATATCATTAACCTTATAAAAGACTTCTAACATTGCGCTTCCGCCTGCTGCATAGGCAACTGTTCCAGCAAATAAAGTACTTACAATGATTCCAGCCGCGAAACCCTTAAGTTTTTCTTTAAACATGTTATTAATCCTCCAAGATACAAAATTTGTATTTAGTATATCACCAAAGTTTAGCCCATCCAATATTTGGCGGTAATTTAATGAGATACATCGTTCAACTAATGGAGGAGAACTTTAGTTTTAATGGAGGACTTAATTACTATCTCTCCTAAGACTATTGAGACAGAAAAAAATCACCCTGATGTCGGAGTTAGTATTCCGACATGTTCAAGATCTTTACGGCTAATATATGTGATCTTGGTGCTAATATAGTAATCTACGTATTGTCCTTCAGGTGTGAAAGCGAATCCCTTGCCGTAATCAAATATTAAAAGCACCTTATCGTCTTTCATAAGACCAAAGAATTTTATGTCTGTATTAGACGGCCTAATCGTAAAATCGTAATCCTTGACTAGTGAGCTTAAAGTAATCCACTCTTCAACTTCGGGTAAATGGTCACGCAAGATAATCGTATTGTCCTGAAAATCGACATCCTTGCCCAGTAACGTGGATAACTCACGCACCGGTAGATAAGACGCTCCGTTGTAATTCAGTGGAGCGTTTTCAAGTTGGACGATTTCGCCATCGATCTGAAGGTCGAAATCAGGGCGGATCGTGGCCGTCACTTTCTCAATTACCGGAGCTGCGATGGACGTTCCGGCAGTAGCCAGCAAAGCGCCAGAGACCAACCCAAGAATTAGATATTTAAGACGCATGTCTGTCATTCCTCTCAAATCTATTTTATTATTTTTGTCGGTTAGAAAGACTAAAAAAATTACAGGGAGGTAAGCGAATGGTTAAACAGCTCACAAGTATCATCCAGACGACAGCGGCGAGTGGAACCACTTTTGAAGGATGCAGTAGTAGAGTGCGGATTCTCAATGATTGAATAATCATCACAGCGTGATGCTGGATTCGTTCTTGCGACAGTAGCTAACATCACGCTGACCGGGAACGATAACACCACGACATGACGGCAGCCGCCCACGCAAGATAACAGGGATACCTGCTGAAAAAGATGGTAATTATGGATACGATACACTCGATGAAATCGAAGAAGTTAAATAATTTCTTGGCAACCTTTTTTGCAGCAGTGCTTTTAAAAGAAATAGTAGAAACAAATATACATCAAGATAAAGCGAATACGGAGAGCGGTGAAATCAAATTGAAAGATATTTTTGCAATTAAACAGGCAACCGATCGTTTGGGAGTAGAGGAATTGAAGCCTTATCTGCAGTTTATTTTGGCAGAAATCAAGTTGATGAAGGAACAGGAAGATACGTTTGAAGCAGCGGCTTCCAAACTGATTGAGCTGTATGACGAGTTGATGGGGCTTCAGGAAAAAAGAGCGGTCTGGAAGCCTGTCCCGACCTGTACCCATGTCCATATCGTTATCGGGGATTCCTTTGCGGGGAGCATGAAACAGGCATTAAAAGAATTAGGCTGCACGGAAACGCACAAGCTGATATCGTTACGGGAAAATTACGCTATTGGCCCGATCTACGGTCTGGACTTACCTGAAGGACGTATGGCACGCGGCGATTGGTTCCGCAACAATATTACGGAAGCCTTCGAAGCTTACACTGAATTCGAAAATGAATACAATGAGCTCTTAGACAAGATAGAGCAAATCCCGGAGCCGGCGGAAATCATTGTTTGGACCAGTGGCAATACATGCGAGCAGGCAGGAATGAGACACGCGCTTTATCTGCTTCGCAACAAAAGAAACGCCATTTCCGTAAATGACGCATGCGCATTTTGTGAGGAGCTTTACAACCGACCAAATGCATACATGGAGTATAGGTATTCGGGAGAAATTCCTTCGGACAAACTACAGAAAGCAATCGTTCAACTAGAGGGCAAAGGTAAGTTATGCACTGCTGATATCGCGAAGCTGGTACGGGAATGGAAGAAGCTCACGGAACAAACAGGAACGCTGCGCATTTGGCAGGACAACGATGTGCTTGAGGTGTCAGCAGAATATTTTGATCAATACCTGCTAGAGAAGTTGGACGGTCTTAAGCCACCTGTGAAAGATAACGGCTTCCTGAAGTCAGCACGTTTAATTGGAGAGGCGATTGGTTATTGCGAGCAATATATCGGGGATTCTTATTTTGAATATCGGCTAAGGGAGCTGATCTATGATGGAGTTCTCGAAATAAAAGGCGTACCCGCCGCGATGCGTTATTACAGCGTCAGACGCAAACAGCATTAAATGAATCCAGTGAAAAAACCTTAACAAGCCCTGTAAGATCACATGCAACTAGGGGTTGCGGGGCCACGCAACCAAAGCGGTCTTTACTTCTGCAAGGGGTTAATCCAATATAGGCTTATAAATTGCAGAAAGGTAGTTGCGGCTATGATCTTTGGAGAGAAGTTAAAAACGGAAAGAAATAAGAAAGGTTGGTCTCAAGAAGAACTTGCTGAGAAACTGTTTATAAGCAGACAGTCTGTTTCGAAATGGGAGAATGGCCAGAACTACCCAGGCATTGAAATCATTATTAAAATAAGCGATCTGTTTGGGGTAACTATCGATGAGTTATTAAAGAGTGACGAAGAGTTGACAAAAAAGGTGATAAAAGAAAGTAAGCAATTAGCCCATCCGAAGATAAAGTTATTATTTGATTTCTTCGTTTTAGTGGGCTTAGCGCTGTTGGTGATCAAACTCGGTGTCCTCCTCCTAAATAAAGTAACGTCACTCGAGATTACACTGTATGGCGGATCATTTTTTTGGAACTTCGGTTCTTTGTTTTTAATGATAGCTGGGGGAATCGGCTCAAGTATCCTAAAAGAAAAATATAAACAAGACTAAGATGAAGGACTTGGTTATCAAGTGGTCGTTCACCGAATCAGGAGGCGAGAGAACGTGTCGAACGGGGACAAGGAGAAACAGGCTCTGGAGAAAGCGAAGGTGTATGAAACAGGAGAAATTATAACGACGAAAGTGTACAAGGTCAGCCCGGAGCAGAAAGAGGAACTCAATCGTCTGTCAACTGAGAGGCTCGAAAAGCTACGCGAGGAGGCAATACCGAATATCCGCGAGCGGTACGAGCAGTTAGTCAAGCTTCGGCAACAACAATCAAAGGCCGGCGAGGGTAGCAAACCTCCGGGGGAGTCCGCACGATAGAGCTTTAGCACTCCATAAACGATCCATTCAAATCTATAAGCCCTTTTCTCACAGAATGAAGAGAAAAGGGTTTTTTGCTGTTTTATTTTGTTTTCGCAGTATAAAAACAGCATAAAAACGCAATAGAAATGTTAAAATTACGTAAAATAACGCAAAAACTATTGAAGTAAGCGTGAGAGAGCTCTATAATCAAAATTGTTAAACGAACCTAAGAATAACGAAACGAGGAGACATAAATGGACAACGGCGGACGCATTAAAGCGGTCATATTCGATTGGGCAGGAACGGTAGTGGATTACGGCTGCTTCGCTCCTATGCATGCTTTTCTGAACGCATTCGAGCAAGAGGGAGTACCGATTACGAATCGGGAAGCGAGAGAACCGATGGGGATGCTCAAGCGGGATCATATTCAAACGATCCTTAAAATGGATAGAGTCAAGAAGGCGTGGACGGAGCGACACGGCAAAGAGCCAGGGATTCAGGATGTCGATCGTTTGTATGCCGGATTCGAAAGCACGCTGATGGAGTCGCTGAAACAATATACCGATCCTATCCCGGGGGCTCTGGAAGCAGTCGAGAAGCTGCGGGCTGCCGGACTTATAATCGGTTCGACGACCGGCTACACGAAGGGGATGATGGAGGTTATCGTGCCGGAAGCGCGGCGGAAGGGCTACTCGCCGGACTACATGGTAGCCTCGGACGAGGTGAGGGCGGGAAGACCCTATCCGTACATGATCTTTCAGAACATGAACGAGCTTGGCGTTTTTCCTCCGGAATCTGTTGTTAAGGTAGGGGACACGGTATCGGACATCCACGAAGGAAAAAATGCGGGGGTATGGACGATTGGCATTATTATGGGCAGCAGCGAGCTGGGCTTGACGCAGGCGGAAGTGCAGGATATGGACGAGGACGAGCTGAAGGCAAGGAAGGATGAAGTCAGACACACGTTCGAAAAGGCGGGAGCGGATTATATTATTGACTCCATCTCGCAACTGCCCGGGGAGATTGCAACGCTGGAACGCAATAGATTGGCGAGGGGATTGTAATGAACTCTTTTTACAACCCGGTAGCGATCTACTTCGGTCAAGAATCCGTGCAGGCTTGCGCGGAGCAAGTACGCAAACAAGGTTCGCTCTTCAGCCGGGTATTGATTCTGACCAGAGGCGGCGGCGTGGATCGTAACGAATTGCTGGCGCCGTTAATAGATGCTCTTGAAGGCAAGCATACAACAGTGCTGGAAGTCACGCTCAACAATCCGGATATCGCGGATATTTATAAATTGCTTCAGAGCGTAGACGACTTTGACTATCAGATGATTATCGCGATCGGCGGCGGCAGCGTCATGGATGCGGCGAAGGCGCTCTCGGCCCTGCAACATGCGCAAATCCAAAGCCCGGCGGACGTAAGGGAGTACATTACGAACGAGATGTATGCAAACAAGCCGTCGCTCGCGCCTTGGATCGGTATTCCGACCACATCCGGGACGGGCTCCGAGGTGACATGCTGGGCGACGGTGTGGGACGAGGAACGCGGCTGCAAATATTCGGTCTCGGACAAGAGACTGTTTGCGGATGCCGCGCTTATCTTGCCGGAGCTGACCATAACGATGCCGCTCCGCTTAAGCGTGGCCACCGCGCTGGACGCGATGTGCCATGCGACCGAAGCGTACTGGTCCGTGCATTCCAATCCGATCTCCCGCGCTTACGCGCTGCAGGCGATCGAGCGGATTCGCGAGGCGCTTCCCCGGCTTAAGGAGAATCCGAACGATCTGGACAGCAGAGAAAAGCTGTCGCTCGGAAGCGTGCTGGCCGGCCTCGCGTTCAGCAATACCAAGACGACGGCATGCCACTCGATCTCCTATCCGCTCACGCTGCTTCACGGCATCGATCACGGCATTGCGGCCAGCCTGTCGCTCGCCGTCGTTCTGAAACATAATTATGCAACTTTGATCGAACCGCATAAGCTCCTTCGCGCTTTCGGCGCGGAAGATGCGGATGGCGTGCAACGATTTCTGAAATCCGTTTACGCCGCCTACGGACTATCCGATTCCCTTAAGGCTTACGGCGTGGCGGAGCAGGATATCGAGACGATCGTCGCGCATGCGTACACCAAAGGCCGAATGGATAATAATCCGGCTGCGATTACGCCGGAAGAGTTGAATTTAATGTTGGCTTCATTGCTATAACACATAGCGTTAACAAATCCCGATTATGATGGAGGAGTATTGAAATGAAAAAGGCATTATCGTTCGTTTTTACTTTGGTTCTCGTTGGTCTTCTCGCCGCATGCGGCGGCAATGAAGCCGGAGACAACGGCGGTTCGGCTTCTTCCGGATCCAAGGACACCATCACGATGGTCTGGTATCCTAACGAATCCGGTTCGGAGCTCAAGGATGCGCGGGACGAATTCTCTCGTATTATCGAAGAAGCGACGGGCAAGAAGGTCGAGCATCAAACGACAACGGACTACATTATCGCAATCGAAGCCATGGCTAACGGCAATGCCGACATTGGATACATGGGCGCGCAAGGTTACGTAGAAGCCAACGCGAAGAGCGACAAGGTGCAACCGCTGTTCGTGCAGAGCGGCGAGTCCGGCACCCTTGACGACGCCGTATATTACAGCTGGCTGGCGGTCAAGAAGGGCGAAGAGGACGCCTATAAGAGCGGGAGCGAGTTCTCGATCGACAACATCGCCGGCAAAAAGTTTTCGTTTGTATCCAACTCGTCGACTTCCGGCTTTAAAGTGCCTTCCGCGGGTATCGTAAACCACTTTAGCCAAATGGAAAAGTTCAAAGAGCTTACGGCGGAAGACCTGCTGCAAGGCGGCAGCGACAAAGTATTCACCGAAGTTTTGTTCGGCGGGTCGCATCAAGGCTCCGCGGTCAATCTGTTGACTGGGAAGTCCGATGTCGCGGCATTTTGCGACACGTGCGTAGCCAACTATGTGGAACTGGTATCCGGCGACGCGAACAAGCCGGGCTCGGTCTACAAGGTAAAAGAAGGCGCGGAGGAGCCGTTTAATACGATTACCGGCCAAGAATTCGTCCTGATCTCCGTTACGCCGGTACTGAACCAGCCGTTTGCGATCAATACCGATACGCTTGGCGCCGACGACCAGAAGAAGCTGCTCGAGCTGTTTACATCCGATGCGGTAACGAACAACGAAAAAATATTTTTGCCGAAAGACGCGGAAGGTACAGCTATCTTTAAGAAAAAGTCGGGCGAAGAGAAGTTCGTGGCCGTTGAAGACGCGTTCTTTGACCCGGTAAGAGAATTGTCGGGCAACTAATTTGGGATAGCTACTCCATGGAAAACGTCTACTAGCGCATGAATAAGAAATGAGGAATTAACATGAGGACGCTGCTCGAATTCAAGCATGTATCCAAACAATACGGCTCGGAGACGCGCGCGTTGTCGGATGTTAACTTCGCTGTGAAGGAAGGGGAGTTCGTTTCAATCATCGGTCCTTCGGGAGCGGGGAAATCGACTCTCCTTCGCTGCATTAATCGCATGATTGACGCCAGCAGCGGAGAAATCGTCTTTGACGACGCAAGCGTATTGGCATTGAACAAAAATGAGCTTAAGAAGCTGAGAACCCGGATCGGCATGATCTTTCAACACTATAATCTCGTCAACAGGCTCAGCGTAATCGAAAACGTTCTGCATGGCAGACTCGGCTACAAGTCGACTTTGGCGGGGGTGCTGGGCCTGTACACCAAAGAGGAGAAGGCGCAGGCTTACCGTCTTCTGCAGGTGCTCGGGCTGCAAGAGCAAGTGTATAAGCGCTGCGACCAGCTTAGCGGCGGTCAGAAGCAAAGGGTCGGCATTGCGCGGGCACTTGTGCAGGATCCGAAAATGCTGCTTTGCGACGAGCCGATCGCTTCGCTCGACCCCAACTCTTCCAAAGTCATCATGGAGCATCTGCGAGATATTTGCTCCAAGATGGGGATCACGGTCGTCGTGAACCTGCATCAGGTCGATGTAGCGATGAACTATTCGGATCGTATTGTCGGAGTCAATAAAGGAACGGTCGTTTATGACGGTCCGCCTGCCGGACTGACGAAGGAAAAGCTTCGCGCGATATATGGCGCCGATTATGACAAGCTGACGGAAGAGGAAGGCGGTCGCCATGTCGGGTAGCTTTTTCCTTCGCAAACGGCTCAACACGTTGTTTTTCTGCGCGCTCGTGCTCGCGCTTACCATGATCGCGATCATCATTACGGAGTATGATGTCGTTAAAGGGTTTACTTCCGTCCCCAAGGCGGCGGAATGGGCGGTCAGTAATTTCGTCCCGAACGGGAAGGCGTTGGATAAGCTGCCGGACATTATCGACAAACTGCTCGAAACGCTGCTGGTATCGATCGCGGCGACCAGCACGGCTGCGGTATTCGCGCTTGTCTTCGCCGTGTTAGGCTCTCAGAAGACGGGCATCGGAGGCCCGTTTAGTATGGTCAGCCGCTGGATCGCCACCGTGTTCCGCAATATCGACGTCGCGGCATGGTCGATGATTCTGCTGTTTTCTTTCGGCCAGAACGTGCTCACCGGATATTTGGCGCTGTTCTTCTGCTCCTTTGGTTTTCTGACACGCGCGTTTATGGAGTCGATCGACGAGATGAGCATGAGCTCCGTCGAGGCGCTTCGGGCAACGGGAGCGGGTTATATCCATATTGTGGCGCATTCGGTCATCCCGTCGAGTCTGCCGCAGTTGATCAGCTGGGTGCTGTTTACAATCGAGACCAATATTCGGCAAGCGACTTTAATCGGAATATTAACAGGGACCGGAATCGGCTTCTTGTTTAACCTATATTACAAAAGCTTGAATTACGCTTCGGCCTCCCTGGCCGTCATCGCGATCGTCGTCGCCATCATGATCATCGAATCGGTCTCGAATTACGTCAGGAGAGTGATCATGTAAGATGCATGCCAACACCAACATACCGGCCAAGCCGTTTAACAAATCATCTTTTGTTATCCGAATGACATTGCTGATGCTTGTAGCGCTTACGCTGTTCGGCTTGCTGACGTTCGACTACAAGGATCTGGTTTTATCGGAAGCGATTCGCAAGACGGGGGATACGCTGGGGACGATGCTGATCGAGCCGCATGCCAAACATTTCACCTTCGGCGAGGCTCTCGGGCAAGTCACCATCACCATCGGACTTGCGTTCCTGACGACGCTGTTCGGAGCGGTCATCGCGCTGTTTCTTGCTTTACTTACGGCGCGCAATCTGTCCCGTCCCGCTGTCTCGCTCGCGATCAAAAGCGTTGTAGCCTTTATACGCGCCGTGCCTACCGTGCTATGGGTGTTGATCTTCGCCGTAGCCGCGGGACTTGGCAGTGTTGCCGCCGTCATCGGCATGACCTTTCATTCCATCAGCTACCTGGTCAAAGCCTACTCCGAGTCGATCGAGGAGCTGGAAGACGGCGTCATCGAAGCGCTTCGCGCCAGCGGAGCGGGATGGTGGCAGATCGTATTTCAGGCGGTGCTGCCGTCTTCGATCTCGTATATCATTTCCTGGACGTTCGTGCGGTTCGAAATCAATTTCGCCGTAGCGGTTGCCATGGGTGCGGCTGCGGGAGCAGGCGGCATCGGATTCGATATGTTTATGGCCAGCAACTTCTATTTCGATATCCGCGAGATCGGCTTTATTACGTATATGATTTTGGCGTTCGCGATCCTTCTGGAGCTTCTTGCAAGATGGATTAAAAGAAAGCTGGCAGTCAACGCTTAAGGTTAAGATACAGCCGCTCATGTATGGGTGCGCTGTATTTTGCGTAACTTTATAACTAACGGTAAAAAGAAGCAAAAAGTAGTACAAAAAACTAAAATAGTTGAGGAGCTCGTAGCGGGCATGTATACTAGAGGGAGAAGAAGCGGAATTGATGGCGGGAGCGGGGGATAAAGTGCTGCAGGAAGAACGTTATAAAAAGATTCAGGAGATACTGAAGCAGAATGATTCCGTCAAGGTGACGGAGCTCGTTAGCGTCCTTAACGTGTCGATCGATACGGTCAGGCGCGATCTGGAAAATATGGAGGCGAAGAAGCTGCTAAAGCGCGTGCACGGCGGCGCCATCCTGCCCGAGGAGCGGGGCGACCAGAACGTCTTCTCCTATCGCGAGAGCAAGAACAAGGAGAAAAAGGTCGAGCTTGCGCAGCTCGTATGCGAGCACGTATCGGAAGGACAAGCCATTGCGTTAAACGCGGGAACGACGAATCTGGAAATCGCCAAGAAGCTGGCGGAACGCTTCGAGCGGCTGACGATCATCTCGAACGGTCTGCGCATTATCGAGCAATTCGCGAACAAGCAGGGTTTTACGGTCATTGTGCCAGGCGGCGTGCTGGATCAGCAGGAGTATGCGCTGTACGGCAAAAAGTGCGAAGAGGATATCGCAGGCTACAATATCGATCTGGCCTTCATATCCATCAACGCGATTTCCGTGACCAAAGGGCTGACCGACTTCCGCATCCACGAGATCGATATTATCAAAGCGATCATGAGCAGCGCCAGACAGACGATCGTCGCGGCGGATTCCAGCAAATTCGAGAAGGTGTCGTAC
The DNA here is from genome assembly GCF_014303795.1 of Paenibacillus sp. PAMC21692. Classification (NCBI taxonomy): domain Bacteria; kingdom Bacillati; phylum Bacillota; class Bacilli; order Caryophanales; family Paenibacillaceae; genus Paenibacillus; species Paenibacillus sp. PAMC21692. The sequence continues at coordinate 8,108,497 of NZ_CP060293.1, read as the reverse complement.
CTGAACGTATGCCCGCTGGATCACGTCGACATGATCATGACTGATTCCACGATCAACGAAGACGTCGTGAGAAAATATAAAAATTCGGGGATTAAGGTCGTTTACCCGCAAAACTGATTTACGCCGTCCGATTGGACGGTGAATGACAGAAAGCGTATTTGTCGCCGTTTCGAAGCGGTGTCGAATACGCTTATTTTTTTGTAAAAAAACGCATCGCATTTTAAGCGCCTTCACCAATGTGCAATATTTAGCGGTAATATTCGACATGAAATATTAAGATACTGCAAAAACATGTAATTGATATTGCTTATAATTGCTGTTTTTCTATATACTCAGTTTGGGGCAAAACCCATATACCCAAAAGGAGTGGATTAAAATCATGATTGTCAGAAAATCGCTGGCGGTTTGGATGCTGGTCATTGCAATTGCAGCGCAATGCTTTGGAGCGATTTCGGCTGTATCTGCGGAGACGAACGCTCCGCAAGGCCTGCTCTTCGACTCGGCGAAACAAAACTCCATCGCTTTAAACGCGATGCTGGAAGGTGTTCCGGCCACTTTCGAGATGCGAGCGAAATTCGCGGCCAATCCAGGCGTGCGGCAAGTACTGTTCGGCAATTACCGGGCAGGGGCCGGCACGCAATTTAGCCTTGAGCTTAAGGCCGACAACCAGTTCAGATATTATGAGATTTCGAACGGCGGCAAGCTGATCGACAAATCGACGACGGGCTTATCTATTACGACGGGTCAATGGACTCATCTGGCCATCATACGCGACGCAGCAAACAAAAAGATCGATGTGATTCAGGACGGAACGGTGGTAGCGACCTTTGAAAATGTCGACCTGCCGGAGCAGGTCGTTATGGAAAGCATTCATAGCATCGGCACCGATACGAGAAATGGCTATCACGTCAGAGCCGAAATTGCGGAAGTCAGGCTGTGGAGCGACGTGCGAACGATGGACGAGCTTCGCGACAATGCCGATGCGGATATCCAAGGTGACGAAGAGGGACTTATGCATGCATGGACGCTCGACGACTCGTCGCTTAACGGGATTACGAACGTCATCCGGGACAAGGCCGGCAAGCTTGACGGCACGCCAAGAGGCTTCGAACGGCAATACACGAGCGAGTTCCAAGGCACGGGGACAAACTTTGCGGGCGGCCTCGAGATCGCGACAAAAAATCATGTGGCTGCAGCTCCGCGCACGTTGGAGGCATGGGTAAACGTTCCGGCGAATACGCCGAGCGGCCAACGTGTGGGCGTCATTATGGGCAATTACGAAAATTCCTCGTACAGCGACGTATCGCGATTCAGCTTCGAAATTTTCAACAACGGGGCTCCGAGATTGTTTTGGGTAAACCACAAAGATTATCAATTGAACTATGTGGCCAATAACGTGAACGTAAACGCGGGCGATTGGGTGCATATTGCGATGGCTCTCGACGAAGAGAACAAAAAGGGCACTACGTACATTAACGGCGAGAAGGTTCATGAAGAAACGCTTGCTATCCCGGAATTTCCAAAGGATACGACCTCCCGCGAGATGAAGATCGGCTCCGATTTCAGAGGGACCACGATGTCTTTTAAAGGGGAAATCGCGGATCTGCGGGTATGGTCGACAACTCGAACAGCCGAAGAAATCAAAGCGAATTACAAGGAGTCGCTGCAAGGAACAGAGGAAGGACTCATGGGCAACTGGAAGCTTGATACGGCCGAGAACGGCGTGTATTCGGACTCCTCGGCGTACGCAAACGACGCGCTGCCGTATGACGAAGTGACTTCGAACTGGCTAGCGCCCGACTTCGCGGAAGGCGACTACACGATCGCCGTCATTCCGGATACGCAATACATGGCCAGGCTGCATCCTCAAGCGATGAAAGATTACATGAAGTGGATGAAGGATCACGCCGACGACATGAACATCAAGCTGGCGATTAGCGTGGGCGATATCGTCGACACGGCTTCGAGCACGACGGAGTGGGCCGCGGCCGCCGACGCGTATGCCGAACTGGACGGGGTTATCCCGTACGTTCTGGTGCCGGGCAATCACGACGTCATCTTGAACAATGCGCAGCTGACCCGCAATTATACGAATTACAATCAATATTTCCCGTATAGCAAATTTTCGCAGGAGCCGACTTTCGGAGGAGCCTTCGCCGAAGGCAAGATGGAGAATACGTACCATTTCTTCAACATAGGCGACGTGGAATATATGGTCCTTGCCATCGAATTTGCGCCTAACGACGCCGTGTTGGCGTGGGCCAACGAAGTCGTGGCGGCCAATCCCGACAAAAAGGTGATCATGTCGACGCATACCTATATGTATCACAACGGCGAGCGCATCGGCACCGATCACCATCACTATCCTAGCTCTTATATTAGCGATGCGAACAACGGCGACGATATGTGGAACGAATTCGTAAGCAAGCACGATAATATCGTGCTCGTTTTGTCCGGCCACATCGGTCATCCGGATCTGGTCGTGAAGAAGGATCTCGGCGAGCACGGCAATATCGTGCAACAGGTTCTTGCGGATGCCCAATACATGGACCCGAGAGATGTCGGCATGATCATGCTGATGACGTTTAAGGAAGGCAGCAACGACGTGGACGTAAACTGGTACTCCGTAAAGAACGACCAGTTGTTCCGCGCGAAAAATCAATTCTCTATGGAGCTGAATCTGCATTCGGGAACGCCTGGAGAAGGGGGGCCTGACGAGGAAATCCGGCTGTCCGCCGCGGATCAATCGGTGAACAAGGGCAGCGTCTTTACGGTGCCGGTCACGATCGAGAAGGGGGCCAAGCTGGTCGGTCTGGAGGGCGTCCTGAACTACGACTCCAGCCTGCTCGAGCTTGAAAGCTTCGAATTCGCGGCGTTCGGCTCAACAAACGCGGTAAATGCCGAGACGCCGGGAAAGGTCGGCTTCGCGGGCATATCCGGCGACGCGCTGGCCACGGACGAATCAACCGTGGTCGCGAACGCGACCTTCCGCGCGAAGGCGGATCTTTCGGCGGATGCAACGACGGCAATCTCGTTCGCCAGCGTGCGCGGCATCGTGCCAAGCGAGACGGACGAATCCGCGTATGTCCCGGTTCAGACGGACGATGCGGTCATTACGATCGTCAGCCGGACGGCGGGCGATCTCAACGGCGACGAAAGCCTTGATCTGCTCGACGCAAGATCGATTCTGAAGCTGATCGCGGCAGGCGGAGGCAGCGAAGCCGAACTTGCTGCGGCCGATGTCAACGGCGACAAGGTTGTCGACACGAACGATATTCTGGCGCTGCTGCAGATCATAGCGGACAAGTTGATCGCCGGGCAGACCATATAAATTCTGAAAGGGTGAACGGCATTGAGAAAGGGAAAATGGTTTATGGCCTTAACACTGGCGGTTGTTATGCTGCTGCAAGGGTTTGGCGCGACATCGGCGCAAGCGCAAGCGGAGGATACGGTGCCAGCCGCGGCATCCGCGGCCGGCGAACGGGAAGGGCTTCTCTTTGATGCTGCCGAGCAGAATTCGGTCAAGCTTGAGGGGTTGCTGGCAAATGTGCCGGCCACCTTCGAAATGTACGCGAAATTTGCGGTCAATCCGAATCAACGCCAAATTTTATTCGGCAATTACAACGCGAACGCGGCATCGAATTTCAATATCGAGCTAAAAGCCGACAATCAGTTCCGTTATTACGAGTTGTCGAACGGCAAATTGATCGACAAATCGACGCAGGGCCTGTCCATTACGACGGGACAATGGACGCATCTGGCCGTCCTTCGGGATCCGGCCAACCGGAAGGTGACGCTCGTCCAGGACGGAACGGTCGTCGCGTCGTTCGAGAATCTGGATCTGCCCGAGAAGGTCGAGCTGCAGAACGTGCACAGCATCGGAATGGACACGCGCAACCAGATGCACGTCCGTGCGGAAATCGCGGAAGTACGGTTGTGGGACGACGTTCGTTCGCTGGACGAGCTCAAGGACAATGCCGAAGCGGTGCTGACGGGCAAAGAAGAAGGACTGATGCACGCCTGGACGCTGGACAAATCGTTGCTATTGCCCGGGGCAAATGTCGTCTACGACAAGGCCGGCAAGCTCAACGGAATCCCGTTCGGCTTCGAGATGGCATACGAAATCGAAATGCCGTATGAGAGCGAGTTCACGGGCAGCGGCGCGGACTTCTCGAACGGAGAGCTGGAGTTAAAGACAGAGGAGAAGCTGTCGGCTCCTCCCCGGTCGTTCGAGGCTTGGGTTAACGTGCCGGCAAACACGCCAGCCAGCCAGTCGGCGAACGTCGTGATCGGGAACAACGAAAGTTATTATTACAGCGACGTATCCCGACTAAGCTTCGAGATTGGCGCGAACGGCAAACCGAGATTATACTGGAGAGCCCACAAAAGTCACGAGATCAACTACGTCGTCAATGCGAAAGTCAACGTCGGCGATTGGGTCCATGTCGCAATCGTGCTGGATGACGAGGCGAAGTCGGCATCGGCTTATATCAACGGCCGCAAGATCGACGAAACGGCGCTAAATGTTCCAATTCCGACGGTTCTCCCCGCCCGCGAGCTTAAGATCGGGTCCGACTATATGGGATACGCGGCCGATGGGAAACCTCAAACGAACTTCAAAGGGCAGCTCGCCGATGTCCGCGTATGGTCAACGGCACGAACGGCCGAACAAATTGAATCCGGCTACAAGGCTTTCCTGCAAGGCCAGGAATCCGGATTGCTGGGCAACTGGAAGCTGGACCAGGCGATCAACGGCGCGTATCCGGACTTGTCCCTTCATGGAAACGACGCGCGGCTTTACGACAATGCAGCCTATAATTGGCTGGAGCCCGAATTCGCGGATGGCGATTATAAGATTGCGGTCATCCCGGATACGCAATATATGGCACGGCAGCATCCGAACGCGATGAAAGCTTATTTCAACTGGCTAAAGGATAACGCCGACGATCTGAATATCAAGCTGGCGATCAGCGTAGGCGATATCGTCGATACGCCGTCGAGCGAGGCGGAATGGGCGGTGGCGGCCGAATCGTATTCGTATCTTGATGGAGTTATTCCGTACGTGGTGCTGCCGGGCAACCATGACGTCGTTCTCAATAATACGAACTTGACCCGGAACTACACCAACTACAATAAATACTTCCCTTATAGCAAGTACTCGGATGACGCGACATTCGGCGGTGCGTTCGTGGAAGGGAAAATGGAGAATACGTACCACTTCTTCGAAATCGGCGACGTGGAATATATGGTGCTCGCGATGGAATTCGCTCCGAACGACGCCGTGCTGGCGTGGGCGAACGAGGTCGTGGCGGCCCATCCGGACAAGCGCGTCATTATGTCGACCCACTCGTACATGTATCACAACGGCGAGCAGATCGGGCCGAGCCATATCGACTACCCGAGCGCGTACATCCGCGATGCCAATAACGGCGACGATATGTGGAACGAATTCGTCAGCAAGCATGACAACATCGTGCTGGTGCTGTCCGGCCATATCGGCTATCCCGACCTGGTCGTCCGCGAGGATTCGAACAATTACGGCAGCTCCGTCAAGCAGGCGCTGGTGGACGCGCAATTTATGGAGCCGAGAGACCTTGGCATGGTCATGCTGATGTCGATCAAGGAAGGCAGCAACGACGTCGGCGTAAATTGGTATTCCGTAAAGAACGACAAGCTGTTCCGCGAGAAAAACCAGTTCTCCATGGAGCTGAATCTATATCCGGAACCACATTCCTTCGAGCAGCTTGCAGCAACGCTTGCGGAAGCGGAGCAATTCGTCGCTTCGATCGAATCGACGCCGGGTCTGTCCCTGCCGAAGATGAGCGAGCTCAAGGCACAAATCGCTGCCGCCAAAGCGCTGACGTCCAGCGACGATAAGGCCGTTATCCATCAAGCCCACGTCGACTTGACGCGGATGCTGGTAGACAACAAGGGATCGATCGCGTATACGTTCCTGCCGAAGACTAGCTTTACAATCGAAGCCTATAATTCGTATGACGTAGAATCGGACAACTTGCCGCAATATGTTTTGGACGGTGATTACTCCACGATATGGCATACGAGCTGGCATGATCCGATTCCTGATCTGCCTCACTGGATCATCATCGATATGAAGGAGTCCTTCAAGCTGAGCGGTATCCAGCGGACGAGCCGCCCTAATTTAACGGCGTTGGAATTCCCGAAAGATTTCGAATTGTACGCTTCGGACGATTTGGCCGACTTAAACGATCCGGCCTATCTTGGCAACGAGGCGAAACGGGCGTCAGGTACGTTCGGCAAAACGGCCGCCGGAAATACGTATCAGGATTTCGCCGTGCTGGATAAACCCGTTCAAGGACGTTACGTCAAGCTGTTAGTTACAAGCACATACGGAACCGGGAAGTTCGTCTTTATGAGCGAAATCGACTTTACCGGCGAAGCGGTCGAAGACGAGACGATCCGGTTGTTCGCGGACGATCGGACGGTTAACAAGGGCAGCGTGTTCACGGTGCCGGTAACGGTCGAGCAAGCTTCCATAATGGTGGGGCTCGAAGGCATCCTGTCATACGATTCGAGCTTGCTGACGTTTGAAAGCTTTGACTTTGCGGGATTCAGCGCAACCGGAGCCGTAAATTCGGCAACGCCGGGCAAGATTAGCTTCGCGGGCGTGTCGGGCGACGCGCTTGGCACGGATGAGGCGACAATCATTACGAACGTAACGTTCCGAGCGAAGGCTGATCTCGTTGGAAATGCGACGGCAACTATTTCGTTTGCCAACGTACGAGGCGTCACGACGGACAGTGCCGGCGAATCGGCATACGTCCCGGTACAGACGGAAGATGCCGTCATCACGATCGTGAGTCAGAATCCAGGTGATTTGAACGGCGACGACAGCTCCGATTTGCTTGATGCAAGAACGATTCTGAAGCTCATCGTGTCGGGCGGAGGAAGCGAGGCTGTGCTTGCCAAGGCCGACATTAATCGTGACGGCACGGTTGACACGAACGACGTTCTGATGCTTCTGCAGATGATCGCGGACAAGCTGGCAGAGTAATGGGAAAAGGTCGTAATTAGGAGGGAATAGCGATGTACAAACATACCTGGAAATGGACGATCTGCTTGTTGATTTTGTCGTTGCTCATCCCTTCTGCCGCATTTATCAATGCGCAAGGAAGCGAGCCTGAACTGGAGGTCAAGTCCGTTCAGGCGGGACTGGGCCAAAGCGCCGCTGTCGAGATTGTCATAAACCGGCCGAAAGGACTGAAGACCTTTGAATTCACGCTTCATTACGATCGCGATGCGCTGGAAATCGCCGACCGGGACGTCGCGCAAGGCGCCGACGTGAAGGGCTGGATGTTCGAGCATAAGGTCAATGCCTCGGGCGGCACGGTTAGAATCGCCGCCGTCCACGTCGACGGTTTTAATTCGAACACCCCGGCTGCGATCGCGCAATTGACCTTCAAGGCTAAAAAATCTGGAGTTAAACCTTTCAAGGTAACGGACTTGAAAGGTTTCGTGGAACTGAACACGCCGGCCGACATGACGAGCAAGGCGGGAACTTTTACTGTCCAAGGAGTTCTTTGGACGGTTAAAGTCAGCGTGGACAACAAGGCGACGCAGGAAGTCGTCATCGACGACGGACATGTCAAACGCACGACGATCAGGGTTGATGCGCCAAACACGTCAAGGAGCGTACGGCTGGAGTTGGAGCAGGAAACGATGCAGAAAATCGCATCCAGCGGCAAGAGATTGGCCATTCTAACGCCGATCGGAAGCCTGGAGATCGATTCGCTTGATCTCAAGCAGTTGGGAAACAGCCGCGCGGAAATCCAAATCGAAATAGCCAATGGCTCGAAACAGAAGCCGGCTAGAACCATTGTCATTACCGCGGATGGAAAAGAAATCGAGAGCTTCTATGGGAAGCTGAAGTTATCGATTCCTTATGAACGGGCTAACGCTGAAACGAACCAGGGTATCGTCGCTTATCGGACAACGGGCGGGCAGAGATCGATCATTTCCCAATCTGCCATGTTGGATGGGCAGGTCTTGATTGCCGCAACCGAAGCGGGCACGTACGAAATCGGCTACAACGCGAAGACGTTTACGGACGCGGCGAATCATTGGTCTCAGCCGAATATCGAATTTGCGGCGGCGAGAAACTTGTTCCTCGGTGTCGGCAACGAACGGTTCGCCCCCGACCAATCGGTGACAAGAGGCATGTTCGTTACGGTGCTTGGCCGTCTGCTGGGCATCGAAGGAACGGCTACGGTTAACGCATTCCAAGACGTAGACGCCGACGCCTACTACGCGCCTTATATCGCTTATGCGAACGAGCATGGCATCGTAAACGGGGTCGGAGCGGGCAAGTTTGCTCCAGATCGTCAAATAACGCGGGAGGAAATGGCGATCATGATTACCAGGTTTATGGATTATGCAAAAATCGAGTCGTCATCAACGAACGAATCCCGTCCGTTTAAAGACCAGGAAGCGATATCCGTCTGGGCAGCTTCTTCCGTTCGTCAATTGCAATCCGCCGGCATATTGAGCGGCAAGCCGGGTGATCTATTCGATCCGCAGGGCTATGTAACACGGGCCGAAGCGACGAAAGTTGTACGGATGGTCCTGGAAGCTTCATTGCTCTAGCGGAGATTTAGAGCCTACCTCAAATAGGCGGGCTCTTTCTTGGTACGATCGGCTAAAGGTGGAATGGTTCATGCGCATTACCGTGGGCAAGAAGATGTGGATAGGTTTCGGGGTTGTATTGCTTTTGCTATTCGTGTTAGGGTACTTCTCTGTATCCAGAATGGAATACATGAAGGAACGGGTCGACGCTATTACGGAATCCTGGCTTCCGGCCGTAGAAACGCTAAATGAAATGAACTACGAAGCAGAGCATATATTGACCATGACGTATCGACATAAGGATGAGCAAGACAAGGTGAAGATGGATACGATTGAGCTTGGCATAACGCAGTTGTATAACGGCTTTGAAAAGAATCTTAAAGTCTATGACGAAACCCTGTCGACTGCGGAGGAGCATCAGATCTTCGTTCAACTGCAATCGGCCTGGCATTCATTTAAAGAAGTGAACCTGCTTACGCTAAATAAGAGCAGAAATAGCGAAATAGATGAGGCGGCAGAACTATTGGCCGATGGGCAAGTGAAATTTAATTCCATGCAGGTGAATTTTAACAAACTGAAATTGTTAAATCGTGAAGGCGCTATAGCCGCCGCCAACGAGGTGGAGAATGCGAACCGAAGCGGCACCATCATGATCTACTCTACGATGGCGGCTAGTCTGCTTGTCGTACTCGCGATAATCATTATCTTTCATTATCAAATCGTTGTGGTTTTGAGGCGGGTCACGGCTCATATCGTGCAAGTGGCTTCTGGCGATCTCACTGTCAAACCGTTACTCAATCGGAGGAAAGACGAGCTCGGGGTGTTGTCAAAAGCTGCAGAGGATATGGTGGTGAGCTTGCGGCTCGCGATTAAAGATACTGCCGACACCTCTTCTCGGGTCGCGACCATGTCCGAAGAACTCTCGGTCGGCGCGAATTCGGCTGCAATGACATCTCTGCAAGTAGCGACTTCGATACAGGAAGTGTCGAATCGCTCGGAAGAACAATTGGCAGGAATGGAGGAGGGCTCCATATCAATGGAGACAATAGCTTTAGGTATAGAGCGAGTCGCCGCGGCTTCGGCTTCGGTATCCGAAAAGACGCAATCGACTTCTCGCCATGCGGAGCAAGGCAATGCTTCTATTATAGACCTCGTAGGGAAAATGGGGGTCATACAAGCCTCTTTAACGGATTTAGAGAAATTAATGAAGAATCTCAGTGCACGCTCCGAGCAAATAGGGGAAATCGTAACGCTAATAACCGGAGTTGCAAATCAGACTAATCTGATCGCGCTTAACGCTTCAATAGAAGCGGCACGTGCGGGGGAAAGCGGCAGGGGCTTCGGCGTAGTGGCGAACGAAGTCAAAGGGCTTGCCTCCGAATCAGGCATTTCGGCCAAGCGGATCTCGGATCTTATTCGAGTAACGCAGCTTGAGACCTGCCAAGCTGTTGACGCAATGAACAGCGTAACGGAGGAAGTTGCCTCGGGTAAGGCGGCTGCAGAAGAAACGAGGAACATGTTCTCTGCAATCCTGACAGAGATCAGGACGATAAATAACGAGATAATGGGAGTGTCCGTTACATCCGATCAAATGGCTGCTTCCACCGAACAGGTATCAGCAACGCTTCTTCTCACGGCCTCAAATGCGCGCTTGGCTAACGAGAACGCAAAAAGCGTCGTTCAAGCTTCGGAATTGCAAGCAGCTTCCATGGAAGAAATTTCGGAATCGACTTCCCAGCTGTCGAAACTCGCAGACGATTTGCAACAAACGATATCATCATTCAGATTATAAAGAAGAGCAATTGTTCAAAGGGAGATATTAGGATGAAAACGAACAGTACAAGTGCTCTACCCGATAATCCTTACCTGCTGCTTACGCCTGGACCGCTTACGACGACGGCTTCGGTTAAAGAGGCCATGCTGCGCGACTGGTGTACGTGGGACTCCGAATATAATGGCCTTGTCCAGCATATTCGGAGCCGGCTTGTCCAACTTGCGAGCAGGCTGGAGCCGGATGCCTATACGGTGGTTCCCATGCAAGGCAGCGGCACCTTTAGCGTCGAGGCAACCGTAGGCTCCGTCGTTTCTCAAGACGGAAAAATAGTCGTCCTGGTAAACGGCGCATACGGACGGCGCATCGTCCAGATCGCTCGCGTGCTGCATATGCCAGTCGTTGCCGTTGATGTAGGCGAGACATCGCCAATCAGCGCCGCAATGCTGGAGGAGACGCTCGATGCCCACCCGGACGCCACGCATTTGGCGGTTGTCCATTGTGAGACGACGACGGGCATGTTAAATCCGATCGCCGAGGCGACTCTCGCGGCAAAACGGCGCGGCCTAACCACGATCGTCGACGCCATGAGCAGCTTTGGCGGCATTCCGCTCGATATGGCGGAGCTGTCGATTGATTTCCTAATCAGCAGCAGCAATAAATGCATTCAGGGAGTCCCCGGCTTTGGCTTCGTAATCGCCAGAAGGGAAGCGCTCGAAGCTTGCAAGGGACGAGCCCGCTCGCTTTCGCTTGATTTGTTCGACCAATGGGAAACGATGGAGAAGCAAGGAGGCAAGTGGCGCTTTACTTCGCCGACGCATGTGGTACGCGCCTTCGACCAGGCGCTGATAGAGTTAGAGGAAGAAGGCGGACCGGAAGCCAGACATATCAGGTATGCCGATAACCAGCAGGCGCTGGTGGACGGCATGGCGCGTCTCGGTTTCCGTACGCTGCTCCCGCCGGAGCAACAATCGCCTTTTATTACGGCTTTTCATTATCCTCATGCCAACGAGGTATCTGATTTTACGTTTCCTGCTTTCTATGAAGGTCTCAAGCAATCCGGGTTCGTCATTTATCCAGGGAAAATTTCTTCGGCAGACACCTTCCGAATTGGAAGTATTGGCGATGTTAGAGTGGAGGACATACATCGCCTTATCGCTGCGGTGGAACAGGCGGTTAGATAAATATTCAACGCGAACAGAAGGCCGAGTGTCATTGCTCGGCCTCCATTCGCGGCTCCATTCAAATATTATTCGCTTCCGAATATTTTAGCGGCCAAACCATTAATCATGTCCTGAGGTGTCGCTATCTCGATCTTTAGAATGAGCATGCTTATTAACAAAACGTTCAGCGCTAACAGGAATAGGTATACTGCCAATTCTTTTTTTGCTGATTTTCGAATAAGGGGGGATATCTCCTTCATGCCGAAAAGCGTCAACAGGAACATCGTCAAAGCAATCATTATGACTCTCACCTACTTAGATTTTCGTTGATTTAAGGCGCTGCTTACTATTTTTGTTTCGACTTGAATTTCTATGCCGAGTTTTGGGAAGATCTCGCTCCAATTCTCTTTTAAGCTTCTCCAGCTTACGGGGTCAGCCCGATGAATAGCTTCTCCGAACCCAAAGACGTCCGCTTTGAACTTCTTGGCCTGCATGATTGCGCTCTGAATCTCCTTTTCGATTTCCGCTTTTTGGATGGCTTCCAATTGGGCAATTCGATCCGGGTTAATTTCTTCCTCCGAGCACGAAGCTTCGGCCAGATTGCCTTCTTCCTCGATTTGAACCTTGATCCGGAACCGTTCGCCGGATTTTTCGACCTTCACCTTCGAATCAGCTTTCATAATCTCGAACGCAAGCTTATTCGCTGGTGTTCGCCCTTCGGTACCGTGGCATCTGGCAACGATAATGCCACTTTTCACCTTCCCGATAACCCACAAAACACCTCTTGTTTGAATCGGAGTCAAATACCCCGCGAGTTGCTCGCCGTTTACGATAGCCGATCCGGCTACATGGTAGCCAATATCTTCTCCCTGTTCGTTCACGACGCTGACGGTCGGGAACATTATAGCTGTCGAGCTGTGATACATTCTGAAATAATCGTTCAAGTTCAATTCGACTGTCTTGGAATGGGATTTATATTGTTTCATCGTATTGACGAGCGAAAGAGCAGGCATGCCTCCGGTCTTGACTTTGGCATTGATGATGTCCTCAGCGCGGCTTTGGGAAATGGCCAATAACACGCTGCGTCGTTCTTCAGCATCCCTGCTGAAAAACTCAAGGGCGGGCTTAATCCCTCTTTGAGCCATCGATTCGCCAATAACCAATACTTTGGTATGCGGCCAGAACAACCGATTTGGGATGTGTTCGTAATATTGCGAATCGCATCGAAAAAGGTTTTTCCGTTTGCGCGAAAATTAAAATAGGGCGGTTCTTTTCCGGATTTATCTTTCCCGATTGCCCTTGTATTGGCAAGTTGGGCACTCAATAAATATCCTTGGTCGCTAGTGTCGATCCCCGCGCCGATTACGAAACCAAGCGTATCGATTTCTTTTCGGTTCCAGCAACCCGTTAGGATGACGGAAAGGAGAACAAGGCTAATCGTCAAGAGAAGATGCCGACGGAATCCTTTCATGATCCGACCTTCTTTTCTCGAATAATGGAGACCATCAACAGTATCATCGGAAGCGCCGCCCCCGTAAACAAAGCGAAGCTCCCCCAGTTGCGGGGCGATAAGCTAAATACGAGATCGGCGATACTATCATAAGAAACCGTCGCTAAGATCATAGCCGTAATGGCTAACGGAATGATCAATATTTTTTTTCCCTTTATGCCAAGCCATTCTCCGGTGCCCTGAACTCCTATATACAAAAAAATAGAAGTTTTCGTTAAAAAGGTGCTGATCCAGATCGCAATCATGACCGCTTCGATCCGTTCAAAAAAGTCGCCGATTGAAACTATGCGCGCAAGGGAAAAAACGGCCAAAGTCATATCCACCGCTTCCCGTGCTCCAAAAACGCCCACAACAAATATAGCCAAAAAAACCAATAAGACAGTCACGATGATTTCGCTCCAAATCGTAAATCGCATCACATTGGTTTTATCCGCTATATAGGGATACAACATCGTGACCAGTATGACTTCGCCGCTCCATGCCGTCGGAACAATGGCGCGCACCCAGATTGGATTCCATCCGTCATCCAGCAGAGGCAAAAGCTCTTCAGAATGAAAAGCTCCGGTCACAATGACAAGAATAAGCACGATAGAAGCCACAGCGAAGGGTAATGTTATGCTATTTGTCCTAACGATGCCTTCGAGACCTTTGTAAACGCAATAGACAGAAGCCACGGTCATACAGGCGATAAATACGGTAACAGGCGTTTCCGGCATTAACGACGTATTGATGACTTCGGCAAAATCGCGGATCAAGATGATCGACACATGCAAAAAGTAATATAGAAATATTATCGATACGAGCCCTCCGATCCACTTCCCAAGCAAGTGTTTATTCATCCCGATTAACGTAAGATCCGGATGGCGTCTTGACAAGGAGACTACCAGCCAGGCGATTCCGCAGGACACAACTCCACTGATAATGGCCGCAATCCAAGCGTCTCTGCCTCCGCCGGTCATGCGGGTCACAACAGGCAGAAATACCGTCATGGAGGCAACCCTGTTGGCCACAATAAGAAGCGCAAGCTGAAAGGCGTTAATTGTCGGCTTCATATGCATCACCAGTCCTCCGGATTAAACTCGTTTCGGTCATGATGAACAGATCGATTTGATTTTTGTTTGGTTCTGACCAACTGCGGAAGTGGAAACCGGATGATTGAATCTTTCCATTTCCCAATTTGGATAGGCGAGAATGGAGAAAGGTAAGGAATTCCGAATGACTTCAGCGCGGACATGTAAGTGAGCAGGCAGAGCATGGCCAGTGCAAGCGCAGGCAATCCCAAAATTGATGCAAGTAGCATAAGGGGAAAACGCAGCATCCGAACCGTTTGGCTGAGACTGAAACTCGGTATGGCGAAAGACGAGATCCCGGTTATCGCGACAACGACAACCATGAATGGCGAGACGATTCCCGCCTGTACTGACGCCTCTCCTATAATTAGGGCGCCCACGATGCTTATCGCTTGACCCGCAACTTTGGGTAACCGAATCCCGGCTTCTCTCAGCAGCTCAAATGCGATTTCCATCACCAACGCTTCAACTACGGCTGGGAACGGAACATCTGAACGCGTTCCGGCGATCTCAAGCGCCAGAATCGTCGGAAGCATCTCTTGATGCATCGTCGTGATCGCGATATATAACGCCGGTGTTATCAAGGCGATGATAAAAGCAAACAAACGGAGTCCGCGCAGTAGTGAAGAAAAATAAAAGTTGGTGTAATAATCGCTCGTCGTCGTGAAATATTGCATAAAAACGGTTGGTACGATCAATGAATGAGGAGTACCGTCCACGAGTATGGCGATTTTTCCGTCCAACATCATAGCGGCGACCCGGTCCGGTTTTTCCGTAATTTCCATCTGCGGAAACACAGAGTAAGGATGGTCTTGGATCCATTCTTCGATATCGTTGGTTTCGAATAGACTGCTGGCGTCGATTTTGCCCATCCTGCTCTTTACTTCGTCAACCAAGGATTGTGGCGCGATTCCGTTCAAATAAGCCAAACAAACATTCGTGTTTGTTTGGCTTCCTAACACAAGCACGGTAAATCGTACATTGCGATTGTTAATTTTTCGTCTTATCATTGCGAGATTCGTACTCAAATTCTCGATAAATGCTTCTTTGGGACCCCGAACTTCGTTTTCGTTCTGAGGTTCTTTGATACTTCTACTCTCCCAGCCGATTGTGGACATCCCAAGCCCAAGCGTACATTCGTCGACCAACAATACGGTGCGGCCTCTCAATATCGCTTCAATAAGTTCGTCAAGCGTTGTCAGCGATTCTACGTCGGCCAAAGCCAGCAGACGGTCCGAAAACAACTCCATTATTTCTTGAGGATTCGAAAATGCGGAGTCGGAGTCGATTTCAATCGTTTGAACGGATTGGATGATTTGCTGATTAATTGTCTTTTCGTCGGCAAGACTGTCCAAGTACAAAACGGCCGATAGAAATCCAGTAGAGCCGAATGGTATTTGGCGGCAGACAAGATCAATACTTTCACCAAATTCGTCCAGAACGTATCGTAAGTTTACTTCCAACTTCTCATTAAGCATAAGTTGGGTAGAAGTATGAGATGAACCCTGTTCTCGGTTAATGACACTGCGATCGCTAAAAACATGGCGTCGACCCAACTTTGATCCCCCATCCCTTGAGCATATTTTCCATTTTTTTAATATTTACGAAGACCATGGGATTTATACCGAGTCGGAGCCCGCGGCCTCCTGCTAACCCGGATGTTGATATATTTTTTAAGTCAAAATAATCTCAATAAAGTAAATGGTGTGGTCTGCATGCATAGTTTTACTGCATGGTATTCTTAAATGAGAGCGGTGAGCAAGACGGAATGCCGAATCTAAATTGTGGAAAACGAGGCGAAATGAAGTGGCGAAGAAAAGTCATGAACAAGAGGCTAGACGCCCTAATATATTGTTGATTTTAAATGATGATATGGGTTACTCAGATATTGGATGTTATGGGGGAGAGGTGGACACCCCTTTTTTGAATCAATTAGCGGAAAAGGGACTAAAGTTTACGCAGTTTTATAATACGGCTCGCTGCAGTCCATCAAGGGCGTCTTTACTTACTGGCTTGCATCCCCATCAAACAGGAATAGGGGTATTAGTTGATGATGATGGGCCAGAGGGTTATCGAGGCAATTTAAATAAGCAATGCGTCACGATAGCTGAAGTGCTGCGTCAAGCGAACTATCGTACCTATATGAGCGGTAAATGGCATATCGCGAATAATATTTCCGAGGTTACTGATACTTGGCCTTTGCAACGCGGTTTTGAACGTTACTACGGCACGTTGGCCGGTTCTGGAAACTTTTATTACCCGTCAACATTGACACGTGATAATGAAAATATTGAACATGAAGCGTTAGCTAAAGATTATTACTACACAGATGCTATTAGCGATGAGGCTGTCAGGTTTATTAAGGAGCATGTCGAGGAGTATCCGGACACACCCTTTTTTCAGTATGTAGCTTATACTGCTCCACATTGGCCTCTGCATGCCAAAGAAGATGATATCGCTAAGTATAAAGATCGTTTTAATGCCGGGTGGGATCAACTGCGAATAGAAAGAATGCAGCGTATGCAAGAAATGGGTATTTTAAATGCCGACTGGTCATTAACAGACCGTGATATCAGCCAGCCCGCATGGGAAGAAGCGACACATAAAGAATGGGAACAGCGTCGCATGGAGGTTTATGCCGCTCAGATTGACAGCATGGATCAAGGCATTGGCCGGATCTTGCAAGCTCTTGAGGAAACGGGTCAATTAGAGCAGACGCTAATCTTTTTTTTATCAGACAATGGTGGCTGTGCTGAGGAATTCGAACCTGTTCAACCGAATAAAATACCGAAAAACTGGGGTAGAACAAGTACTGGAGCAGATGTAGCCTTTGGTAATCGGCCTGATGTTATGCCGGGAGCAGAGACAACATTCCAGAGCTACGGCATTGCATGGGCCAATTTATCGAATACGCCATTTCGTCTGTATAAGCACTGGGTTCATGAAGGCGGAATAGCAACACCGTTTATTGTTCATTGGCCGGAAGCAATCCAATCAAAGGGTGAAATTCGTCATACGGCATGCCAATTAACGGATGTTATGGCTACGATACTGGATATTACAAATGCAGCATACCCTGCAACTTATAATGGACATGCGATCTGCCCGCCTGAAGGCAAAAGTATGAAAAAGCTTTTTGTGAGCGATGATCATGCCGAGGATCGATTTCTTTTTTGGGAGCATGAGGGCAACGCGGCCGTTAGAGAAGGGAATTGGAAGCTGGTTAAAAACTATCCTGGGGAATGGGAGCTGTTTGACATGGCTCAGGATCGTACTGAAATGTACAATTTAGCAGATCAATACCCTGCAAGAGTACAACAAATGATCGTGCAATATGATCGTTGGGCAACTCGCTGTGGAGTCAAGCCTAGAGAGAAAATATTGGAAATAATAGCTAAAAGAAATCGGAGAAAGTAGAAAATTGTTTGATCAACGATGGTAAGTGATGCAGAAAGTCAAAAAAATCTCAATTTAGTAGAGGGAGTACACTTTCTGACTCTATTAAGAAAATGATATTCTACGATTATGTTGTATAGAAGTTATAGTTACAACAATAATTATACATCTTGGGGAGGTTTTACAAGTGAACAAAAGAAAAAGAATAACGAGTTTGCTTACTGTTTTATTGACGGTTGCATTGCTTCTTGCAGCATGCTCCAGCACACCGGCAGATCCATCGAAAAAAGAGCCGGGCAACGGTGACAAGGAAGAAGTCGTGACCATTAAGTTTTTACATTGGTTTAACGAAAACAGCGGAAACTGGAGCGGCCTTATTGAAGAATTTGAAAAAGAGCACCCAGGAATTAAAGTGGAATCGATGCCGTTGGTTGATAACGTAAACGCAGCTGATTATTTGAAAAAGCTTGATCTGATGACGGCATCGGGTGAAGAAATGGATGTTGTAGCTTTTCATACTAGCGGTGAGTTTGCTAAGCGCGTAAAAATCGGAATGATGGAGCCGATCGATGAGTTTTTAGCTAAAGATGGCGTCAATGTGGCAGAAGAATACACGCTTGATCCAAAAATTGATGGAAAATATTATGGTCTACCTGCAAAAAATGTAGTACCAATGGTTTTGTTGAACAAAGAGCATCTGGATGCGGCAAATTTACCGATTCCAACAGATTGGACCTGGGAAGAGTTTGCGGAGTATTCTAAAAAACTAACGCAAGGTGAAGGTGCAGCTAAACGATATGGTACTTACTTGCGCGATTCATATGTGCACTATGTCGTAAGAGAGGGGAGTTTGCCTGATAAAAACTACCTCGTAAGTGACGATACGTATAATGGCGACAACCCAATCTATCGCAGTACGTTGGAACTGCGCAACACGTTGGAGAATGTTGATAAATCGGCAGTTCCATTGTCAGAGGCGATTTCCCAAAAACTTGACTACCGTCAACAATTTTTTGGCGGCAAAGTTAGTATGATGGTGGCGGGAAGCTGGCTTATTTCCGAGTGGGGGAATTTCACACCTGATTTTACAATAGCTTGGGCTCCCTTGCCTAGAAATGCCGAAAATAAGGAAGTCTATATTAGACCGCAAGGCGACATTGTTGGTGTAGCAAAAAAGTCGGCTAACAAAGAAGCTGCTTATAAATTTGTACGCTGGTTTACAACGAAAGGAATTGACGTACAAGGTACAAGCTTGTCAAGTTGGAAGCAAGCAAATACGATCGAATCCGTAGACAATATTGTAGCTGGAACGAAAAGGCCTGAAGCAATTGATAAAGAGTCCCTGATCAAATCGATTGAAAAATCGGTGCCGGCAAAGACAATCATCCCGCCGGTTTATATTACTGAAGCAGAAAAAGCATTTATTGATGAGGCTCAATTATATTTGCTTGGTACACAAGATATTGATAAAACAATGGCGAACATTAAAACAAAAGTGGAAAAAATAATTGAAACGAATAAGTAATTGTTGATTCAAGTTAACTTTATCTCTTCAGCTCCGGGCGATACATAAGTTATTGCCCGGAGCATGGAAGGAGGACGATGATGGCTTATACAAAAATGAAGCAGTTGGTCAAACAATTTTGTAATACTTTAATCGATCATCAGGTAACAGATTTATTGCCGAGCTGGAAGGGCGGCTTTGCTTGTCCAGCGTGTAAAAGTATTCATGGACGCAGCGGTGATGCTATATTTCCGCTTTATTTTATGGCAGTAGAAACTGGCGAGCTGCGTTACAAGCAAGCAGCTAGGCTACTTGTTTCTTATATGAAAAAAAGACAATTGTATGATGGTTCTTGGCTCAATGACGAGCCGTCCGACTGGAAAGGCACGACTGTATTTCAAGTGTTATCGTTAAGTCATGCTTACGACTATTTGTTGAAAGCTGGCGAACAAAAAGAAGCAGAGCCATTACTGCCTATGATTGAGAATGCAGCGGAATACCTTGTCTGGGCTTTTTGTAAAGGCGGTATTCCAAAAAATAATATAAATTATTTGATTTCATCAGCTGCAGCTTTACAGTGGTGTTCGCAAATTTTGCAAAGAACTGATTATGCCGAAGAAGCTAGTAAATTAATGCAGACCTCGCTGCTGCGTATAAATCGTGATGGATTTATAGTAGGTGAATCCAAGTTTCCGCATGCCGCCGGCGATCAAATTGATATCGGCTACAATATCGATATGACCATTGGAGCCATAGCGGAATATGCGATGCTGACAGGTGATCAAAGTGTGAGAGCGGAAGCCGTTCGTGCTTTACGAGCCCATATGGAGATGATGTATCCGGATGGCTCGCTTGATAATTCCTTTGGCAGCCGCAGTTATAAGTGGACCATGTACGGCAGTAAAACAGCCCACGGCTGTCAGATGGCGTATATGATGTTGGCTGATATGGACCCTGCATTTGCAGTTGCAGCAGAACGTAATATGGATTATCTGATTAGCTGCATAACGAAACAAGGCATGGTTGGTTATGGACCGGCACATGAGCAAATATTCGATGAGTCCTGCATCCATAGCACATTTAATCGGGCGGATAGCCTGGCCATTGCTTTGGTTTATGGAAAATGGGGAGCATTAACCAATCAAACGGCTCAGCTCCCTTCAGACAACATTTTTAACTTCAAATATTATCCGTCTCTTAATAGCGCGCATATACGCAGTCAGTCTTGGATGGGAACGATTAGTGGCTATGGCAGTATAAACGCTCCTACTGGCGGCATGATGTCTTATTTGTGGAATGAACAACTAGGTGCAGTGCAAGCTGGTTCTGCTACGGTTTATAAGCGAATTGAAATCGTTAATATGCCACAATACCCAGGATTATTTCAAGGACCGACAACGCCCAGAATAGAAGCTGCTATAAATGGGGAAGTCGTTAGCAGCTTATATGAGCACCAGCCAGCTCTTCTTTTCCATGAGCAGATGAAAGATCAGCGCAATGTTCGCGTGACTGGAAAATTAAAGTCTGTTCCTTTGGCAGTTGTACAAGTTGAAAGCCAATTATTTTATACGATTGATTACGAATGGTCAGACAAGCAAATCATTAAAACCTATTATATTGATGTTCAAATACCAGTTACTGAGCTTAGTATAACCGAGCCGGTTATTATCCCGGATCATGCGGAAGTAAAAGAAACAATGAGCGGTATGCAGCTCACTAAACAAGCAGCTGCGCTCATAGTCAGCGGGACTGGAGAACAGTTCTCTAAACAAACAGGTAATGGGGAATTGATAAGCAGCGTATTTCCAGCGATTCAATGCTTACCATTATGTTGGAAAATGACAAATGTAAACAAAGGAGTGTACTCTTTCACGATTACATTCGCAATGGAGTAACTTGACAGCGAGAAGAGGGTGGGAATTGTGGCGGCTGGCCAAAAATTAAGCAAAGCAGCACAGAGGGAAACCATGGCTGGTTATATGTTTATGGGTCCAATGTTAATAGGGGTTATCATACTGGTATTAATTCCCGTGCTGGCAACGATTGTACTAGGTTTTACGGATTGGAATTTCGTAGCAGGATTTGAACAAGCGAAGTTTATCGGTTTAGATAATTTCACTAAATTGCTGGACGACGATATCTTTCTCACATCGATGAAAAATAACTTTTTATTGTTATTTGTCGTTCCAATAGGTATGGCGATTGCCCTATTGCTAGCTATTATTATTAATAGTCACGTTTATTTGAAGGATACGATGAAGGTTATTTACTTTATGCCTTATATTTCTAGCGTCGTAGCTGTAGCAGTCGTATTTCAGGTGTTATTCCACCCTACTTTTGGACCGATCAATCAATTTTTAATATCGATTGGCATTGATAATCCGCCAAAGTGGCTGTCTGATATAAACTTTGCCTTGCCTTCCGTTATGTTTATAATGATTTGGGTGCAAATCGGCTTTAAATTAATTATTTATATGGCTGCATTGCAGAACATTCCACGTGATTTATATGAAGCAGCTTCTATTGACGGGGCAAATGGCTGGCATAAATTTAAAAAGATCACATTACCGATGTTATCCTCAACAAGCTTCTTCTTGCTTATTATCGGAATAATCGGAACATTTAAAGTATTTGATTTAATAGCTGTGCTAACAGCTGGCGGACCTTCCAATTCTACATCCGTGGCGGTTTATTATTTGTATGATACAGCATTTGTTAATTTGAAATCAGGTTATGCTTCAGCGATTGCGATGGTGCTCCTGCTGTTTGTATTCATTATTACCCTGATTCAATGGGTAGCGCAAAAAAAATGGGTAAATGAATAGAAGGGAGTAGGACGAAGATGCGGAGCCTTCAACGTATTGATATTAGAAAGCTTATTACGACAATAATTATGTTAATCGTGGGTTTAATTTTCCTCCTGCCATTCGTATGGATGCTTGTGACCTCGTTTAAATTTGAGAATGATGTATTTAACTTCCCTATCGAGTGGTTGCCTGTGCGCTGGAATATGGTTGAGAACTATCGTGAAGTCTGGATGGGGCAATATCCATTTCTATTGTATTATTTAAATTCGATGAAAGTTGCTGTACTGACGACTGTCGTGTCTGTTATTATATCGAGTATGGCTGGATTCGCCTTTGGGAAATTGCAATATGCAGGCAAGAACTTTTTGTTCGTGTTAATTTTGATGCTGTATATGATTCCAACACAGGCTATTCTTGTTCCACAATTTTTAATTTTTAAATCGTTGGATCTTTATGATTCTCATCTGGGCATGATTCTTTTAAACAGCTTTAGCGTGTTTGGCACCTTTATGCTGCGACAGTTTTTTATTGGCATACATCCGGAATTTATTGAGTCTGCGAAAATGGATGGAGCCGGCTATTTTAAAATCTTCCTTCGCATTGCGCTGCCGTTGGTGCGTCCCGCGATTGCCACTTACGCGATCCTGCGTTTTATTTGGACGTGGAACGACTATCAGACGCCGCTTATTTTTATACGCGATAAGGCACTGTACACCATTCAAATAGGAATGCGTCAATTTGCCGATGGCGAAGGTCAATTTTATGCTTTGACGATGGCTGGCGCCGTGTCGGCGATCATACCGTTGTTAATCGTATTTTTAGTCGCTCAAAAGCAAGTTATCGAAGGGATTTCCGTTGGCGGTGTGAAAGGGTAATCACTTATTCTGCTGTACCGCTTTTCGGATGACTAGAAAAGGGTCGTGTATAGTGTGACGAAGAAGCTGCTCAATAAGTGGAATATGATCTCTTTGCGCCAAAAGCTGATAGTTACCGCCGTAATTTGTTTGCTGGTACCGCTGCTTATATCTACGACGGTGTCGAATTATTTTGCTAAGGATGTGCTGATGGATAATGCCATCAGTAACTCCCGAGAAACGATGCAAATCGTCGAGTTAAATTTGTCCGGATTAATTAACACCATGCTCTATATTACAAATTATATCCAGTTTGATGGCGAGATGAATTCGCTTATCAGTGCTGGCAAGGAAAGTAAAAATGATGGAGAGCGCGCACTTAATAATGTGAAAATAACAAACAAGCTGGGGAGCATTGCAAATTCATTAAATGATATTTATATCACCATATTGACGGAAGAGGAAGAGGGGAGTGGATATACAAATTACTCCCTTTATAATCATAACTTTCAGCTGTTTTATGATGAGCCTTGGTTTGACAAACTGAAAAAAACGGATGCTCATGAACTGCACTGGCTAGGGGGACAGCCTAATTATATACTGTCATCCAAGCAGAGCAGTCCTTATTTGATGACGATAGCGAGAAAACTTCAATACTCTACCGTACCTTCAGGCTATGCCATTATCAGCATTAAAGAAACGGATTTTCACGAGTCTTTTTCGAAGATTTCTGGCAATCAAGAAATTATGCTGGTGGATTCGACAGGGAACGTATTGTCGCATCAGGACTCCAATAAAATAGGTCAGCCTTTTCCGTATGCCGATCGGATTCGCTTTAATGAAGATGACGCTCAGGTAACGACGATCGATGGGGAGCAATATTTATTGGCAAGCCATAAGTTGACTTATTCGGACTGGTCGCTCGTTCATGTAACTCGTTATAAGGATGCTACCCAAAAAATTAATTTTATTTGGCGAACGAATTTGTTCATTCAGGTTTCGTTCTTTTCGCTTTTTCTATTTATATTGATTATTTTTGTGCGACAGTTGACCAAGCCTCTGGCTCGCCTTGGAAGAGTTGCTGGGGAGATTGAAGCAGGGAATTTAACGATTCGTGCTAAAATTAAAGGGAATAATGAGATCGGAAAGGTAGGCCGATCATTTGACAAGATGCTGGATCGGATTGAAGCGATGATTAAACAAGCGGTGCTCGATCAGACAAAGAAGCGCAAGCTGGAACTGGAGATGCTGCAGGCGCAAATTCACCCGCATTTTTTATTTAATATTTTAAATTCGATTCGACTTAAAATTTTAATGAAAAACGATCAGGAAAATGCATCGTTGATCCAAGCCATGTCTCATTTGCTGCGGATGACGATTAACCGAAATAATGAATTTATTCCGTTATATCAAGAGATTGAAATCGTATCTCACTACATCAAGCTGATGAATATGCGTCAGCAGCATCCGATTTTATATGAGGTTGATATGACAGAGGAAGCCAGAATGGTTGAGGTGCCTCGTTTGTTTATTCAGCCACTCATTGAAAATGCCTATATTCATGGGTTAAATGAAGGCGGAGGTACGATTACGATCACATCCCGTGTGGATCACCAGTGCCTGCGCGTAACTGTGGCGGACAATGGGAAGGGTATGACAGAAGATCGATGGAAGCTATTGCTCGAACATCTTCATATGGAGGAAGAGGCGCTGTCTACCGAGGAAAGAAAAGGAGGCCTTTCCGGAATTGGGGTCAAAAATGTTTATGAGCGTTTGAAGCTTATATACGGACCTACTGTTAAGGTGTTGATCGATAGCGCTCCCGATCAAGGCACGCAAATAACGCTGCTAATTCCAATGACAGCGGGGGAGGCACGTTATGTATAAAGTCATGCTGGTTGATGATGATTATCCGGTGATTGAGTATTTGCAGCAAGCCATACCATGGCAAGCGCTTAATATGGAGGTAATCGGCGGGTTTTCCAATGGGCAAAAGGCGTATGATTACGCGGTCGAAAATCCACCTGATATTTTGCTTACGGATATCGGAATGCCTGTCATGAATGGCTTGGAGCTGATTAATGCGCTTACGTTGCGGAAAAAAAATCTTCGGTCGATTATTTTGTCTTGTCATGATGAGTTTTCTTTTGCTATGCAGGCGATCAAGCTTAATGTGGTGGATTATATTTTGAAGGAATCCCTTGATCCCGTTTCATTAATAAAGCTGCTGGAGCAAATGAAGCATAGCCTGGATGAGGAAAAAACTCTAAAAAAGCAGGAAGTCAGCAAGGAACTGATCACGTCGCTCGAAGATAATCCTTTATTAGATGAAGCGGCATGGGCCGATCAGACGGATCAGATAGGACTGGATTTTAGAACTTATGTATACATCCCCGTTCTCTGTGTTATCAATCGCCAACAGGTTGCAGAGAAGCGGTACTCGTCTAAGAAACTGCTGTCTTTTTCCATGCAGAATGTAATCGAGGAAGTTGTTGCGAAAGAGATGGAGCAAGGGATTTTTCATTTGTCCTATAACGGAAAAGAAACGGTGTTGTTATTTCAATACAGGGATCTTGTTAAAACAAATGTGTATGAATCGCTTGAGGGTACACTGAGGACAATTAATGATGCTATTAAAGATTATTTGAAGTTTTCGGTTACTTTTATTGTCGGCACAAATTCAGAAAATGCCACTTCGCTCAAATCTAATATTAAGCAGTTGCTTAAAGGAAAGGATCATTGTTTTTATCGGCTGGAGGGATCCATTCTTAAGCTGGACGCGCTGGATTATCAGTATTCCGAAGAAGATCTGTTTATCCATCATGTGGAAGCTACCGAGCACTTTCAGCAACTTATTATAAAAGAGGATGTCGAAAATCTTAAGCGGAAGCTAGCGGATTGGATTTCATTAATTAGGGAAACAAGATACAAGCCTCAAGTGGTACGGGAATGGGGACTTAAAATATTACTCGACCTCAGAATGAAAATTAAGTCGCTGCATTATTTTGAAACGCGTTTTTCCGAGGAGGTTGTCCATCAAAACTTGTTTTGGGTGGAATCGTTGGATCATTTTCAGGATATGATGTGGACCCAACTGGCGGATTTGCTTCATGTGGTGCAGTATATTAACACAAGCTCAAAACGCCGCGAAATTATTGAGGCCCAAAGATATGTGATGGAGCATTTGCATGAGAAAATTTCGATGTCGGAGGTAGCTCAGCGCCTTCACTTGAATGCATCCTACTTTAGCAGATTATTTAAAAAAGAAACAAATGAAAATTTTGTCGACTATGTGTTGCGGCTAAAAATGGAGAGGGCTTGCGAATATCTGGATCATAGTGATTACAGCATTGAGCAAATCTCCGATCGGCTTGGTTTTGATAGCAAAAGCTATTTTATCCGAACGTTTCGTAGGGAGATCGGCATGCTGCCGACCGCATATCGGCATAAAACATAAAAAAGCAGCTCATAACGCTTAGTTTATGTGATTACTGTTTCACGTGCGGGGGAAAGCGGCAGGGGCTTCGGCGTAGTGGCGAACGAAGTCAAAGGACTCGCCTCCGAATCTGGCATTTCAGCCAAGCGGATCTCGGATCTTATTCGCGTAACGCAGCTTGAGACCAGCCAAGCTGTTGACGCAATGAACAGCGTAACGGAGAGGTTGCCTCGGGTAAGGCGGCTGCGGAAGAAACGAGGAACATGTTCATATATTGTATAGTTCTTGGGGAGGCGAAAGCCCTCCCCTATTTGTTGTTAAAGTGAAGCTTATGAAACAGGACATACTACCGGACAATTTATGATGAAGAATTCGGGCTATTCCATTCCATTGTTCTTTCTGATTGAGGATGATATAATCTTGACAGCATTCGGATGGAAATATTTTTGAAAACGCTGTCATTGGGGATGAACGCATGATGCGTCCGGCACGGGATTTACACTATTCGAAAAATTTAACTTTCAAACATCGGCTGATGCTTATTGTCTTGTTGTTAAGCGTCATCCCCGTTCTTGTTCTTGGCATGTTCTCATCGAATAACGCGGCATCGATCGTTCAGCAGGAAGTAGACCGCAACCATCTGATGGTATTGCGCCAAATTCAGTATCAGTTCGATCAGTTTATGAAAAGTATGGATCGGGCATCTTTTCAAATCGCCAACAACAGCATTGTGGAGAAGTCGGTTGAAATTGGACCGATCAACAATGATTTGGGATATACGTTCGGTACGATCGATGTGATCAAAAAAGCCCGCAGCGTGCAAGAAATTCATTTCGACGTATCGTTGGTATACATGGAAGAGGCACAAGTGTATTCGACACGTTATGGGTTTGTCGATTTGACCGATTTTCCTTTTCGCGATCTGCTGAAGTCGGTCGGCGTCCGGTTCAACTCGATGGTCGTCGTTCCGCCGGAAACTGGCCAACGCGCGCATGAGTTGCTCATGCTGCGCCCGGTGCCGGCATTTTATTCGGACCGCCCGGATGGCATCCTCGTCTTTCATATTGATCCATCTCTATTGACTGGAATATTGGAACAGGTAGAACTGGGTCATAACGGGAAAATTCTCATCACGGATGAACAGGGCGCGGTCGTATTCAGCCAGAATGCCTCAGAGATCGGTTCGCGAATTTCGGCAACATTGGAACCGTACATGTTTCGGGGGACAGCCGGAGTTGTTTCAGCGGAATCGTCAAGGGAAGAGGCAGGCAAAGCGTCGATGAATGGGGAAGATTATCTCTCCGCGTCGATCCATTCTTCCTACAACAATTGGTCGTACATCGCGATTACGCCTTACACGGAGTTGACGAAAAAAGCAGGGGAAGTGCGCCGGTTCACGCTCGGGCTGGCTGGCTCGCTTGTAGGCTTGGCTATTTTGATGGCGTTCCTTGGTTCGAATCGGCTTTATTCCCCTATTCAGCGGATGCAACAGAAATTGCAGGGGGAATTCCGCGAACAACTGCCTTATCTTCGCGATTCGATTTTCCTTCAACTGATACGGGGGGAGATGTCCGATAATAAGATACGCGGAAAGACGGAACGATACGGCCTTCTGTTGAAAGGTTCGCGCTTCTATGTATGTCTTGTGGAGATGGATGATTTCGCTCAATTTAAGCAGAAATACAAGGAAAACGACCGTTCTCTTATGATCTATGCCCTGCGCAAAATGTTGGAAGAATTATGCGAGACCGATTTTTCCTGCGTAACGGTATCTCCGCTGCCGAATCAGGTTGCGGTGCTGATCGGCACAAAAGACGCCAGCGAACGGGCGGATGAGGCTGTACGGCGGAAAGCGATGGAATTCCGCAGCAATAGTCAGAATCACTTTCACCTGCCTGTCACTGTGGCGCTCAGCCGGGCATGCCGGGACTACACCGGAATTAGCGAAGCTTATCAGGATGCGTCCGAACTGATCGGTTACCGGATGTTGCTCGGCAGCGATGAATTGATCGTGCAAGATTCCGTCAGAATGCCGATGGGGCCGACCGGATATTCGCTGATCGAACTGAAGAAGAAGATTTTATCTGCGATGGCGAAGGGGGACGAATCCGAAGCGAGGTCAAGCTTGTCGGCGCTGATCGAAGCCATTCCGCAACATATGCACAACGCTGAATCCGTGCTGGGCACATTCGCTTATTTGATCGGAGAGTTCGACCAACTCGTGCGCGAGTGGAGCGATGGCGGAGGGGAACTGGATACGAAGGAACTGTACAAACAATTACTGGCCATGTCATCGCTGGCGGAGACGGAGCGTTGGTTTGCGGATACGGTTTTCCCGCTGGTGACGAATGCGCTGCAAGATGCGAACATTCCGAAACGGACGAAGTTGATTCAGCAGGTGCTGCAATATATTCATTTGCATTACGACACGGATCTGGGCTTGCAGCATGTGGCCGATACGTTCCAGATAACGCCCCCGCAATTGAGCCGGTTGTTCCGCGAAGAGCGCAACGAGTCGTTCAGCGACTACGTCTTGCGTTACCGAATCGAGAAAGCGAAGGAATGGCTTGCTCATACCGAAATGCCAATTCGCGAGATTGCTGAACGGCTGCGCTACGCCTCCGTGCAAAATTTCACGAGAATATTCAAGCAGATGACGAACGACCCTCCTGGTTATTACCGGAAGAAATCTCGACTAGACGAATGACCCACTCCTGACTTATCCATTCGAACCATCGCCTGAAACCCGCGTCGCTACAGCGATTTTGCGGGTTTTTTCTTTTGCGCAACGATATTGTTCTTTATAAACAGGCGTGCTGTGAAATGAAAATTGTGCTGTAATGCAGGATGCCTTATGCTGAAGCCGTGAATCCGAAGAGTGAGCCATGGCCGAAATCGGAATTGAACAAAGGAAGAACGAGGATTCGCGACAGTTTGATCTGTGAAGAGGAGTGACCGACATGCCGCTAGGGCGCAACGAAAAAATGAACGCTATCAAGGAATCCGGGTTTGAGACATTCCGACGAGGGGCGTTCGGCAATGCGGGGCAAAATCTGTACGTTTCCCGTGCCGGAACGATTCAGCGCATCCATCATTTCGATATCAACGGCGACGGTTATATCGATCTGCCGTTTGCCAATTCGCATGATGACGATACGCGGGTTCCGGTCTATATTTATCGGAATCCTGCCGTAAACGGGGAACGCTTGGAGTTGCCTACGGACGGCGGCTATGCAGCTGCGATGGGAGATATTAACGGCGACGGGTATGACGATCTGGTCATCGCCAATCAATATGACGGCGTATCCAACGAGGTATATGCGCAAGTTTATTACGGATCGGCCGAGGGCTTCAGCGTCAAGCGGATGTTGAAGCTGTGGGCTCCTTCCTCCAAAGATGTGGAAATCGGTGATTTCAACGGCGACGGCAGACCTGACATCGCGTTGATCAGCCGGGAGAAGCTGCGGATTTTCTACCAAGGAGAGCAAGGTTTTGCTTCCGGCGGCTATACGGATATCGATCTGCCGCATGATCTGGAGTCGATTGCCGCCGCCGATCTGGACGGCGACGGATACGCCGACCTGGTCGTCCGCTCCAGCGACCGGTCGATCGCAGTGTACTGGGGCGGGCCGGATGGGATTCGTGCGGACAGGCGGACGAAGCTGGACAAGCGCTTGTCCGGGGAAGGGCTCATCGGGATTGGGATCGATTTGGCTGCCAGCGGCGCAGGAGGCGCGACGCTGCGCGTATACGGCGTTCCGGCGAGGCCCCGGTTGAAAGTCGTCGCTCTGCAGAGCCGCCCGCATCTGTTTGTTTGCATAGGAGAACAGACCTTGTTTATTCCGTTCGGTGCGAACCGCCAAGCCGGTGAGCCGCTTGTACTTAACAGCGGGGAGGCGATGAGCGCTGCTGTGGGAGACATCCGGGGAAACGGCGAACAGGATATTGTGCTGGCCTCGCGGCAGACCGACGAACTGGGCGGGCAACGATCCTGGATTTACTGGGGCGGACAGGGTGGTTACGCGAACGAACGGCGGACGGCCGTCGCGACGAACGGCGCCAACGACGTGATCATCGGTCGTCTGAGCGGCAATGACAACGGCTGCGGGGACATTGTCTTTTGTCAGGATAAGGTGGAAGAGTGGTACAGCCACCATTCCCTTCTCTATAGGGGCTCTCCGGCAGGCATCCATCAGCCGCCGATCCGGCTGGAAACCCATTGTGCTCTGGATGCATTCATTTCCCGCGATTCGGTCGGCGAGCCGGCGCGGCTCGTGTTTCTGAATCATCTCTCCAACCGGATTCTGGGCAATGTCCCCGTTTATATTTACTGGGGAGGTCCGGACGGGTTCTCGCCGGACCGCAGAGAGGAGTTGCCGGGCTGGGCCGCGACGGAAGTTCGGGCTTGCGATTTTAACGACGACGGGCATGTAGACCTGCTTGTTGTGAACAGCAATGAAAATGCGATGCATCTGGACAGAGGATCCTTTCTTTATTATGGCGGCCCGAACGGGTTCTCCGAGAATCATCGGGTGGAATTGCCGACCCGTTACAATATGAGCTCGTGCTGCGCGGATTTGAACAGAGATGGTTATCTGGATTTGCTCGTTGTCGGCTTCAGCAATAATGAGCTGCTCATCTTTTACGGATCCGAGCGAGGATTCGCCGATGAGCCGAAGCGGATCAAGCTGGATATCGAAGGAATCGTCTTCGATAATCCGAGGTTCATGACATTGGCCGATTTTAACCGTGACGGATGGCTGGATCTTGTGATTCCCGAATGCGGCTCCTCCGGCAAAACAATCATCTTGTGGGGCGGCCCCGACGGCTTCGTCGCCAGCCGTGCGACCCTGCTTCCCTCAGGTCCGACTATATCTTCGCGGGCAGCCGATCTGAACGGCAACGGATGGCTGGATCTGATCGTGGGCGGGTACAAGGGGGACGATCCCGGAGACCCGTACAGTACGTTCGTCTATATCTATTGGGGCGGGCCGGAAGGCTTCTCCAACAATCGTCGAACGCAGCTTCCGGCCAGCTTCGCGGCGGATATTACGATTGCCGACTTCAACAACGACGGCATATTGGATATTTTCGTCTCCTGCTATCACGGCCTGCGGAGCCGTGACATCGACTCCTTCATCTATTGGGGCGGCTCGGGAGGCGTGTATTCCGAATCCAATCGGACCGTCTTGCCGCATCATTCGGCTGCCGGAGCGTTGGCCGCCGATTTCGACGAAGACGGCTTCATCGATCTGGCAGTCGTCAATCACAAGACGCAAGGCAACCATCCCGGCATGTCTTATGTATGGTGGAATGGCCCTGAAGGTTTCACTGAACGACGCGTAACCAAGCTCCCGACCTTCGGCCCGCACGGGATGACCCATTCGGATATCGGCAACATCGCCGATCGCGGAGATGAAGAACTTTATGAATCAAGACCGATTGAATTGTCGGAAGATTCACGAATCGGCGGCATTTCTTGGATGGCGGAAATACCAGCCAAAACGTGGGTGAAAGCGCAAATTCGAACCGCACCCAGCGAGGCGGATCTGAATGGCGCTCCCTGGATAGGGAAAAACGGCGCGGATAGCTGGTTCGAGAAGAACGGAGAAACCGTCGTCGGATCTCTATCCGGCAAATGGGTGCAATATCGATTGGCGCTGGGAGCGGTCAATAGCGGTAGCACGCCCCGCGTAAGCGAGGTTGCCATTATGCTTGGAGAACCGCCATCATCCGAAAAGAGAGAGTCGTGACAGAGGGAGGCAGAGTGCGCATGGTTGTTGCGAGACGATTGCGTAAAGATTGGTTGTTGCTGATGATCGGGCTTCCGGGCTTGTTGTATTACCTGATCTATCGATTTGCCCCGATGTTCGGTCTTGTGATTGCCTTTAGCGACTATAGCCCGTTTCTCGGTTTTTTCGACAGTCCGTGGGTGGGGATGAAGCATTTCCAGGCTATCTTCGCAGAGCCTGAAGTCATGAATGTGTTATGGAATACGCTTGTCATTTCCCTTTTGCAAATTGTATTCGCTTTCCCAATCCCGATTGTACTGGCGCTGATGCTGAATGAAGTTCGTCATCGGATGTTCAAAAGAGTCGTTCAAACCATCATCTATTTGCCGCATTTCCTATCGTGGGTTGTTGTTGTCGGCATATTCGTCATCTTTCTGCAGGGCGACGGTCTGGTGAACGGGGCATTGAAGAACCTGTTCGGCATGTCTCCGGTGCCGTTCCTGACCGACCCGGACTGGTTCAGGCCGCTGGTTATCCTGCAGGTGATCTGGAAGGAAGCAGGTTGGGGAACGATCATATTTTTGGCAGCACTCGCCGGCGTTAACCAGCAATTGTACGAGGCAGCCACGATGGATGGCGCGAACCGGTTGCGTCAGGCGTGGCATATTACATTGCCGGCCATTCGAAGCACGATCGTCATCTTGCTCATTCTCCGGCTGGGCAGCGTGCTCGATGTCGGTTTCGAACAGCTCTTTCTGATGCTGAATCCATTCAACAAAGAGACTGGAGAAGTGCTGGATACCTATGTGTTCTACAAAGGAATTGAGCAATCCGATTTCAGTTTCGCTACGGCGGTTGGATTGTTGAAAGGCGTCGTGGGGCTAGTTCTGGTCAGCGCGGCAAATGTATTGTCGAAGAAAATGGGGGAAGAGGGCATTTACTGAGGCAATTTTGGACGAGACAATGAAAGGAGGAAGATGTCCATGAGCAAACGGGCTGCTCGCCGAAACCAAGGCATCGGTTTGTTCGAGGGATTCAACTATGTATTTCTGTTTCTGATCGCAATTATTATGACGTTTCCTTTTCTGTACGTATTTTCTATATCGATTTCGTCTTACCGGGATTATCTGGAGCACGGCTTTACACTTATTCCGAAGTCGTTCGTCCTGGATGCGTATGAATATATTCTGGCTTCTTCACGGTTCGTACGTTCGTTGTTCGTGACGGTGGAAATTACGGTCATCGGAACATTGGTGAACCTGCTCTTCACCACGACGTTCGCGTACGTGCTTGCCCGTCCGATTATCGGACAGCGCATTATGATGTTTCTGGTCGTTTTTACAATGATGTTCTCGGCCGGCATGATTCCTACGTATCTCGTTGTGAAGGGGACGGGATTGCTGAATTCGATCTGGGCGCTCATCATTCCGGCGGCGATCAATTCTTTTAATCTGGTCGTTGTGCGTCAGTTCTTTCTCAATATTCCGAGGGAGTTGAGCGAAGCGGCCACCATAGACGGCGCGAATGATCTGCATATCTTTGCGCAAATCATGCTTCCGCTGTCGAAACCGGCTTTGGCCGCATTCGGGTTGTTCTATGCGGTAGCGCATTGGAACAATTACTTTACCGGGATCTTATATTTGAATGACCCGGCCGACTGGCCGATTCAGGTCATTCTTCGGCAGATGGTCATCGTGAACGAACCGCTGGCCGCATTGAATATGCCCAGGGAATTCGCTCCGCCAGGGGAAACGGTACAGATGGCGGCGACACTGGTGGCCACATTGCCCATCCTGATCCTCTATCCGTTCCTGCAAAAACATTTCGTCAAGGGGGTGATGCTGGGCTCGGTTAAGGGATAAGGCTGTATAATGATTGGCATCGTGCAATCGAATGTGCAAGGAACTCATTTCAGGAGGGGATCCACATGAAACGAAACAAGGCCATTGCAACTGTGTTGTTATGCTTGGTTCTTACAGCTTGTTCAACCGGCGGAAACAATCCCAGCAAACCGTCGACAGGAGATCAGCCATCTGCATCAAATTCACCTTCGGCGAGCGAAACAAGCGGCAATGGAGACAATGCTCGCAGACAGAAATT
Source organism: Paenibacillus sp. PAMC21692 (assembly GCF_014303795.1). Lineage (NCBI taxonomy): Bacteria > Bacillati > Bacillota > Bacilli > Caryophanales > Paenibacillaceae > Paenibacillus > Paenibacillus sp. PAMC21692. Next base: position 8,074,553 of record NZ_CP060293.1, on the reverse strand, counting down.
TACGATTAATGCGATTGACTTTCGAAACCCTGCCGCGATTCCGCCGGCAACCGGCCGTGGACTGGATATGATCAACGAGAAGTTCAATATCGATTACAAGCCGCAGTTTGTCGTCATTAACGATTATATGCAGAAGTTGAGCGCCAACGTCGCTTCCGGCGAGGTACCCGATATTATGACGATGGAAGGGCCGATCGCCAACTTTTACAAGTGGGCCAAGCAAGGGGCGTTCTTGCCGCTTAACGACTATATCGACAAGTACCCGACGTTGAAGCTCGTCCCTGATTATGTATGGAAGTCGATGACGCTCGACGGCCAAATCTATGCGATTCCACGGTATTTCCCATCCTCTTACCTGGGTTCGCCGATCATTCGCAAGGATTGGCTCGACAAGCTTGGTCTGAAGGCGCCGACGAACTATGAAGAGCTGAAGGAAGTTGCCATTGCCTTCACGAAGAACGACCCGGACGGCAATAACAAGGATGATACTTACGGCATGGCAATTTCCGAATACGTCAACCCGGCTTATGAATTGGGCGGTTATTGGGAATTCCGCTCTTGGTATCATCAGGACGAGGAAGGGAATTACATCCCGAACTTCATATCCGATACGCGCAAAGAACATGTCGCCTGGTTGGCCGATCTGGAGAAAGAAGGAGCGCTGACGCCGAACTCCGCTGTTGTCAATGCCACACAGGCGACTAATGATTTCTTCTCCGGCAAAGCCGGCATTTGGATTAGCTCTCCGCGAGGGATGGATGAAGCGGCGTTCAACGAACTGCTGAAGATTAACCCGAATGCGAAGATCGAACCGATCGAACCGTTCGTCGCTCCGGATGGAGAACAGGGATTCATGGCCTACAAGGCGTATTATGGCATGACGATGTTGAGCGCAGAGCTGGCCGACGATCCGGACAAGTTGCATCGTGTGCTTGAGTTTCTTGATTTCGGCCGGACGTTCTATCCGTTGGACGAACGGAACAAGAGCAACCCGGATTACGACTGGATGTACGGCAATGAAGGAACCGGCTACACGGTTGAAGATGGCACTGCCAAGGCGGAAAGCGCGGAGAAAGGGCTCGCTCCGATTAATTTCTACATTGACGGGCTGATGTGGGCGCCAAGCGATGATGCCAATGAGTATTCCCGAACGTATAAATCGCCTGCCGCTAAAGAATTGGCCCAAAAGCTGGAGGAAATGCACAAAAACACGAAACATTTTATCAATCCGATCTACCAGATTTTCTCGGATACCTATATTTCCAAAGGTTCGGAACTGGATATGTTCCTGTACGAAGAACAGACGAAGATGATCTTCGGGCAACGGCCGATCAGCGATTGGGACAAGATGGTTCAAGAATGGAGAGACAAGGGCGGCGCGCAAATGATCAAGGAAGTCAATGAGGCGATGAAGGCAAACGGCGTAAAAGGCGAATACAAATAGTTCAGAATGAGGTGTTGTAGATGAAATACAGGTTTGTCAGCAAGTTGTTGATCACTGTATTGACTGCAGGACTTATATTCCCGGTTGGAGCCTTTCCATTGAATGCGAACATGGCCGACGGGGCGGGCGCTGCTCCCGCCTCCATCGACGCCCTCCCGGTGTTGTTCGAAGATGATGCCGACAATATGCAGCAGGCCGGATGGACGTTAAGCAAGCCGCCCGAAAGCGGCGTTTATGCGACTGATGCCAGTCGTTCGCTCGGCAACCCGAACTTAATCGAGATGAAGCAGGTCGATCCGGGACAATATTTGTTTTATGGCGACAAGCAGGCAAGCGACGGCATTCGCTATACGATGATGACCAAGTCGGCGACAATCGGCGAAGGTGAATGGACACTCGAGTTCTCCGCGCGGATCGTCGACCTGGTGAAGCCGAAACAATATCCGGCAGAACGCGGTATTCTGTTCGTCGTATATGCCAACGAGAAACGGTATCAGATTGCCTTCAATGCGATGAACAAGCTGTACGGCTTGACCAATACCCATGGCACGACATTCCAGGACAAGGAGATCGAGTTTCCTCAAGATAACGCCTTCCACCAGTGGGAAATTACATTCGATGGATTGCAGACGGTTTCGGTTAAACTTGACGGAATCAAGGTTGCCGCTTTCTCCGGCATCGCCCTTCCGGCAACCGGGCGCAACGACAGCGTCGTCATCGGCAACTTGCCCCTTGACTGGGAAGCGGGAACGAATGAAGTTTACTTTGATTATTTCAAACTGTACAAAGGAAATCCGGACGTCTATGCGCAGGATGACGCCCATTCATTGGCGGATGCCGGCTGGACCCGCTTTCAAGCTCCGATCGACGGGCTGTATATAACGGACTCCGGCGATTCGCTCGGCAATCCGAACGGGGCAGCCATGCAGCCTGTCCCTGCCGGACAGTATTTGTTCTATGGCGATCAGCGTGCAAGCGGTCTCAATAAATATAGTTATATGAGTCAAAGTATGCCGATTGGCGCAGGGGCATGGGAACTGGAATTTTCGGCGAAATTCAGTCAGTTGATGACCCCTTCGCGTTATCTGGCCGAGCGGGGCATATTCTTCGATGTCCGCGCCAATCAAAAGCGATACAAGATCGCCTTTAACTCCGGCAACCGCATTGTGGCCCAGGTCGGGTCCGGCAGCGCGGTGGATGTCAGAGAGGTGAATATGCCCAACGATGACCTGTTCCATTCGTGGAAGATCGCTTATGATGGCGTAAATGCCGTATCGGTCAGCGTCGATGGCGTCGTTCTGGCTCGATTCGAGAACATTGCGGGAACGGTAAACGCTGCGGATGGTCTGTATATCTTCAATGCTCCGCTGGATTGGGAAGCCGGTGCAAATGAAGTTTATTTCGAGGATATCCGATTGAGCAAATCCGTGAAGGGCAACCCGAATGTATTGATCGATGATGAAGGGTCCGGGTTTCCGACGATGAACTGGCAGGTCGATCCCCCGGCGGCGAATGCTTATTTCACGGACTACAGGAAAACAAACGGCGTAATCGCCGGCATGAAACCGGCGGCCGAGGGCACTTATGCGACCTATGCGGCAGCGGGGAGCGGCCAGGCGGCTCAGCTATCCAAACAGGTCGCGATTGCAGGCGCGCCATGGGCGTTGGAGTTCGATGCCCGGATCCAATCACTGGTCGAGTTGGACGCTGCGGTCGGCGATCCTTCCAAGGGGCTTGGCCTGGAAATCGTCGCAGACGGCAAGTTGTACCGGCTTGTCTGGCATGATGGCGATAAATTGCGCTTGCTGAAAGCCGATGGCGGTTATGAAACACTGGAATTGACGATACCGGACGCCCAGCAATTTCATCAGTGGGGCATTGCCTACGACCGGCATCAGATTATCGTTTCATTAGATGGGATGAAGTTGGGCAGTTGGCAAGGGCTAGGTATGGCCCAGGCCGGGCCGGATCGTGTGCGCATTTACAACGATGCGACCGGAGCGGTTACCGGCACGACGGAAGCCGACATTGACCGGATTCGTCTGGTGAAGAACGCGCTTCCGGACTGGGCTCGATTCGCGCCTGCTATCACGAGTATCTCCATATTGCCGGCTTCCTCGCAAGCAAACGGCATCGAGACGGTCGTCTCCATTGATGATGCGAATCCGCTGTCCTATCAGGATGGTTCCTTGCAAGTAGAAGCGAGCTTGCGGCAGAACGGGTCAATGATGGCCAGCAAACTGCAAGCGGCAACCGGGCCGGCTGTGTCCGTACGGCTGGATGCCGTGGCGGCGACAGGCCGGATGGAGTTGACCGTCAGGCTGCTGCACAACGGCGCCGAACTGACAACATATACCCGGAATCTCGAGGTTTATCCGACGGTTGAGGAACTCGCGCCCGGACAGCAAGCGACGGCGGCAGGCGGTACGGCGACGACCGGTGCGGTCTATCTGTACAAGGAAATGACGGGTGTGTGGGATGAGACGGCGAACATGGTGTTTGTGAAGGGAACTTCCGGCTGGGAGACTGCCACGTACCAATATGAAGGAACCGAAGAAGGCGGCGTCTTCCTGGAGAATGTCGGCGACGCGCATACGCTCTCCTTGCCGATCAACCTGAACGGCTGGTTCGGCGTTTATGTCGGCTATGTGACCGGGACCGAACAGTTTATCGTTAGCGACGGCACGCTGGAGCAGACGGTGACGGTCGGCGGCAGCGCTATCGACCCTGGTCAGTCGTATGGCAACAAGGCTATTGCGGAAGTCTTCGCCTTCGCTTCCGAGTTTCAGAATGGAACCGTCACCCTGAAGACAGCGGGAGGGAAACAAGCGCGAATCGCCTACGTTAAACTCAAAGAATTGACTGCGGATGAAATCGCCCTTTACATGGAAGCGGACGAAACAGCGCTTGGCGGAGGAAAACGGGTTATTTACAACAACGATGGTTATAGCGACTTTACTTCGGGATTGTATGCGGATGAAACGAAGCTGAAGGAGTATGCCGTTGATCTTCTGGCCGGCCAGGACGCGGAAGCGATCTATTGGTCGCTGGGGGCGACGATGATGATTATTCGCGACAGCGAGACAGCGTTGAAGCCATATACAAACCTGACGCCGGAGCAGGAAGATTTAATGCGGTCCGATGACGTTCGGGGAATGAATCTGATTCTGCAGTTGATCAACAGCGGCAAAGATCCGTTGGCGCTTGTAGCCGGACGGGCGGAAGAGCTTGGGATGAACGGGTTTGCCTCCTTGCGGATGAACGCCTTTTACAATCCGGGAGAACACCCTTATTTGAACGGGCCGCGATACGATGAGTTTGTGAACAAGGGGTATTGGCAGCAATTGGGGGATGGCTCGCGCAGCTTCCGGATGAGCTATGCCTATCCCGAATTCCGGCAATTCGTTAAGGATGTGCTGGTGGAAGCAGCCTTTGCGACGAATGATCAGGGCGAGCAGGTTGTGTCTGGCGTGGAGCTCGACTTTAATCGCTATCCGGACTTGTTCGGCAGTGAGGCGGCGAGCATGTCGACGGCGACGATCATGACCGATTTCCTGCGCGAGCTTCGCATTGCGATGCCGGGCAAGCAAATTGCGGTGCGTGTTCCTTATTATCCGGTCACTGCGCTCGATTTGCAAACGTGGATCGACGACGGACTGATCGACATTCTCATTCCGGCCTCGATTGACCATGAAGGTTTCTTCAGCAATATCGATGAGTTCGCCGATTTGGCGGAAGGGACGAATGTGAAGCTGTATGGCGGTATAACAGGGACATTGTCCGGCCATGAATTGACCAAAATCGAGGAAGAGTTAAAGAAGCGCGGCATTCCGATTACCGCCGGGTTCAATTATGTGAGCAAACAGCAGTATTTGTTGCGGGCGCACCAGTTCTATGAAGCCGGATACGACGGCATCTATATTTACAACAACTGGCGAGGAACGGCGGCGAATGGCGGCGTCATTCGCGGTGAGCTGGGAGACAAAGTGAAAGTGAAGAAGTGGCATACATTCGCGTATCCCGCCGAATGGACGCAGGACAGCGTCTATGTCGAGGGGGCGCCGCGCAGCTTATTGTTCAACGATGACGCTGCAAGTCTGAAAGATAAGAGCTGGCGAGTGACGTCGCCGCAACCGGGCGTCTACATCACCGATTCTGCGAATACGCTCGGCAACCCGCAGGGAGTTGCGCTGAAACCGGTGACGGAAGGCCAATATCTGCTTTATGGAGATGGAAATTCGGGCGGCAAGTGGGGCTCGATGCTTCGCAATCTGGCGATCGGCCAGGGACCTTGGAAGATGGAATTTTCAGCACGTTTCGCCGATCTGATGACGCCGGCCAACTATTTGCCGGACCGGGGCATCCTGTTCCGGGTGAATGCGAACGGATTGAAGTATGTATTGGCTTTCAACTCCTATGATCCTGCTACCGGGAAGGCCAAGGTAACTTTCCGTGGCGACCAGGCTTATCGCAATGTTGGTACTTATCCGATTCAGATGCCGAATGACGATCAGTTCCACGCTTGGGAAATTCGCTATGACGGGGAATCGGCCATTTCGCTCTGGCTGGATGGGGTGAAGATCGCGGAGCATGCCGGAATGGGCTTCGCAGACCCGAACCCGGAACATATCGAGATTGCTTCGATTCCGCTTGACAGAGAGTCCGGTACGAACGAGCTGTACATTGACCATATTCGCTTCTCCAAAATTTTCGCCGCAACCGGCATTGAATTGACACCTGCGGAACTGGAACTGCGGGAAGGAGAAGATTATGTCCTGACCGTTGCATTGGCGCCGGATCATGCGACCGATAAGCGCGTGTTGTGGACTTCGGACAATGAAGATGCGGCAACAGTTGACCAAGCGGGTCGGGTCGTCGCAATTTCGCCGGGCCTGGCACATATAACGGCAACGGCCATCGATGGCGGATGGACGGCAACCAGCGCGGTGACGGTGAACGCGGCGCCGGTTCCTGCCAGCATCTCGCTCGCGATGGATGCCGACCGTGTCGCGTTTGGTCAGCAAGCGGTTGTAACCGGCGCCGTGTATGACGCCGAGGGAGCTGGCATGGCGGGTATTACGGTCCGCTTGTCCGCTTCGTCAGGTATGATCGATCCTGCAGAAATCGCAACCGGTGAAGACGGAGCGTTCTCTGCCCTGTTCCAGGCGCCGAATCATGCCGGATCCGTCCAAGTGACGGCGGTTATACCCGGTACGGATGTTGACGGACAGGTAGCCGTACAGGTCTGTCCTGCGGTTCAGGTGCGTAACGGACAATCGTTACCACAGAATGCGCAAGGCAATTGCCGCCGGATTCCATCGACCGGCTGAACCAGTATTATCCGAACAGACTATTCATTCGACGAAAGGGGATTCACCTATGTCCGACATGACTGCCGATCACATTGAACTTGAAATCGTCGATACCGGACTTGTTTTTCGTAACCCGCTGCCCCATGTCTACGCCCGGCATGCCTATTTTCCTTCGGTGATTCAGTTGACGAACGGCGAGATGCTGGCATCGTTTACGGTCGGCCAAGCCTTCGAATCCGCCGACCTGCACACGGAACTGTCGCGCTCCTCCGATCAGGGAGCCACGTGGGTGCATGAAGGCCGCTTATATCCCGGAACGGCGGACAGGGTCACTTCGGAAACATGCCGCCTGTCCCATGGCGCCGACGGAGAAGTGATCGCATACGTTATTCGTCATGACCGTTCCCGTCAGGATTGCGGCTTTGTCAATCCCGACAATCTGGGGTTCGTCGAAACCGAGCAGTTGTTGTTCCGGTCATCTGACGGAGGACGCACATGGAGCGAGCCGCAGACGATCGCCCCGCCGCTCGTCGGCCCGGAATTCGAAATGACTTCACCGATCGTGCCGTTGCGCGACGGTACGTGGATATTGCCGACCTGTACCTGGAAAGGCTTCGACGGCTATTGCCCGAACGGCATGAAGATGGTCGCATTCCGTTCCGATAACCAAGGCAGCACCTGGCCGGATTACATCGATGTTATGGCGGATGCGAGAGACATCGATATTTTCTGGGAGTCCAAGATGATTGAACTGACGGACGGCAGAATACTGGCTGCAGCCTGGGTATATGACCGGGAGGCGGGGAAGGATCGGGACAATCACTACGTCATTACCCGCGCGGCGGGAATCGGCAGCCCGTTCACGGAGCCGCGGTCATGCGGCTTGCAAGGGCAAACGCTGAATTTGATGGAAATCGCGCCGGGCAGGGTGCTGACCGTTTATCGCAGAACGGATGTGCCTGGGCTATGGGCGAATATTTCCCGGATCGCGGGCGACGAATGGGTGAACGAAGCGGAGTATCCGTTATGGGGCAGCGGCAGGTCAGGGCTGACCGCTCATTCGGGCAACATGGCAGCGGATTTCACCGCATTGCAGTTCGGTGCGCCTTCGCTGTCCCGTACGCATTCGAATCATATTTTCGTAAGTTTCTGGGCGGTTGAAGACGGTGTCGGCAACATTCGCTGGATCAAGCTCCGCTTGGCGGGTTGACTTTCCGCAATGATTAGCACAGGGAGGGGCCGTCCAATAAGTCCCCCAAATAAAAAGGCTGGGCGAGAAAACGCAAGGTTTTCCGTTCAGCCTTTTTGCGTCACCTGCTGTTGCAGGAATTCAGGCGGATGCCCGCCACTTTTAGTAGGTTGTGGGCCATGGCCACAATCCCTAACTCCGTGTGAACTTTGCCCAGCCCTCGCAAGGAGAACCGTCGGAACGACCGGTTGCCCTTGATGTGACCAAATACGATTTCTACTTCGAAAGCCGGGTTGTAATCTCGGGTCTGAAGTGTCCTGTAAGACGCTTCTGGTCAGAACTTCTTAACACTAGGACAGGGCGGTGCTTATGATGGCGTAAGGAGCGGCACTCCGAAAGAGAAAGATATATCTGGATCAGCTGTATATCGGAGTGATGCTGCTGGATATTGAATGGATCAGGCATGCCTTGCAGACGGCGAATATGGACAACAAGGCCAGCCTTTTTACCGTGAATGGACATGGCGAGATTGTAGGAGCCACTTCCGGCAAAATAGGCATTGCAGAGCTCACCCCGCTGCTGCGGGAGCAGCCGACCAAAGAAGTACGGCCTGTCCGTTTGGACGATGTAGACTACCTGTACCAGATCATTCCGTTTGACGGTCTGGACTGGACCTTCGTCGCGCTAATCAACAAAGACAAGCTGCTGGAAAAGGCGACATTCAGAGGCAGGGGGGGGGGGCTAAATCTTCGATTGCCAGGACAAGTAAGCTACATACGATCCCGGCTGACAGTATTATCCGACGCTTGCACGAGTCGGATTTGCAGGCAGTTGTGGCGAAGTGCAGAGAGCTGTTCTAAGTAATGACAGGTTTTGGTCAGACATGCTATACTCATGGAAGCACATTGGAAGGCTTTAAGAGCGCGGTCGGCTAATCTCCCGGAAGGGAGGTGATGCTATGGAGGTTAAAGATGCGTTGACGTTGATGATCAGTTTTGGGGCGCTAATAGTTGCGCTGCTGACGCTGGTGGTTGCCATCGTCGCAGCTAATAACCAAAAGAAATAGGCCGCCTCTGCACAAGGTAACGGCCTAATTCACAGGTAAACCTTTGAAGCCAACCGCCCTTAAAAGCGGCTGATGTGTCAGGAGCCGTGTTAGCGCACGGCTCCTTTTCTATTCTTATTATAAAGGATGGAATCTATACCTACAAGATTGAAAGCAATAAATAACCTGTCAAATAACCTATAAATAACCTGAGCAATAAGCAATTCAACGGATAATCTCTCTCAAAAGAGAAGCATACGTTCTCTTGTATTCGTATAAGATGATTTAGCTTATACAAAGGGAGGGAATCTATGCTTTATCATTCATGCTGTATCCTCGGGTATTGGATTGGAAAATCATTCTACCCATTGCGAAGGGAATTGAACCCCGGCCTACGCATTGCGAGCAATCCTACTATTTTTTAACCACAGGAACCCAAAATTCGCCGTAGAAAGTGCCGTCACCGTTTTCTTTGCGATAAGTCGCATTGGGGCCGCCGATGTAAGCATAGTCAGTGATTTGAGACAAGACTTCGCCAAAAGCACGATAAGTCAACTGATTAAACAAAGTTTCCTTGTCTCCGGTTCCTGCGAGCACTATGTACTCGCTCTCCGGAAACTCGATGATGCGTGTTGCGTCAGCCACCGATTTGCCAGCTTCTACCGCGAAATAATTCCACGGTCTGCCTTGATAAACCTCGTTGACTGACCATTCGCGATCATCTTTTGCGGCCGCTTTGAGCTTATCAAAACGCCCGTCAGCCTTGAGTCTTCCCCAAAACTCTGCTTTTTCCTTCTGCAAAGCTGGCGCGTCTTGAAAATTGGATTGAATTGAAAAACCATAAGCGGTCAATGTAAATGATTTCTTATGTTCAACTGTGTAATTTGCCATTGGAGTGCTCCTTTGACTGAGATTAGCCTGTTACTTTTTTTGCACGAAGCCACATTTCGCCGTAGAATGTACCGTCCTCAGTTGCTTTGACGAATGTTGAGTTACCAGGACCAACGTATTTGTAGTCTGTGATTTCTTGCAGCAATCCACCGAAAACCTTGCCTGTTATTTCGTCAGCGAGGCGGTCTTTTTCGGCGCCTGTGCCAGACACCACGAGGTAGTCCCCGGCGAGGAAGTCAAGGACGACCGCGCCTTCCACGTCGTATGCATCCATCACGCCGAAGCCGCGCCAAGCCTTGCCGTCGATGACGTAGTTGATTTGATATTCTTGCCCGTCAGCGAGCGTGAGAAGTTCGGCAAGCTTGCCGTTTTCAGTGATTTCAGCTTTTTTCGCTGCAGTTTTTGCTGCATTGCCTGACCAGTCGTTGTAGTCTTCAAGTAAAACACCGAAAGCAGTCATTTTGTAATTTTCTGAGATGGTTTGGATGGAGTAATTAGACATTTTAATCTCTCCTTAGCGGATTTGTTTTTACAAGATTGATAATATTCTCTAAATGTATCAAAAAACGATACCTTTTATCGGAAATCAAAAAGTATTGCAAAAACAGAATCAAAATCAGTACGGGTGCTACATTTCTGATACAATAAAATTATGAAAAAGACAGAACGAGTGAGCCTGATCATGCGCTTCATCAATAACCGCGCGCATTTTACGATTGCAGAGATCCAGCGGGAGTTCAAAATTTCTCGCGCGACGGCGATCCGCGACATTAACGAGATTCAAGCGATGGGTTTTCCGCTGACGACCGAGCTTGGTCGCGGGGGCGGCTACAATGTCTTGCAAAATCAGTATCTGTCCGCCGTCCGTTTCACGCCAGAAGAGCTGAAAGCGATATTTATCAGCTTTATCGCATCAAAAAATTCGCAGCTGCCTTATTTGCAAAATCGCCGCTCCATCACTGAAAAACTCATCGGCATCGCGTCGCAAACCCAGCACGACGAGCTGATTGAGCTGAATAATATCTTGCTTTTTGAAAATACAAATCCTGCTAATCCGAATCTTTTGGAACTCGATGATGCGGCGCCTGCGGAGTTGAACCAGCTGATTTCGCTTGCCGCGCGGGATAAGCACTTGCGCTTGACGTATGAGCGGAGTCCTGGCTGGCCGCAGTTGATGGATGTTTTTTTGATTCATATTTTTAACTCAAACGCTCGTTGGCTGGTCGAGGTTTATGATCTTGATACAGATGAGTTTCGTTATTTGCCTGTTGAGATGCTGCGGGATTCGGCCATTTCTGAGCAGAAGATGAAGCGGTCCGAGCAAGAGATTTTAAGCAAAAAACGGCTTGGAGCACATGAGTCTAATCTGATTGTAAAGCTTGATACGACTGGAATTCAGCGCTTTAAGCGCTTGCATCCGCCGGGGATTATTTTGTCCTTTACAGGGATGTTCCAGTCGAGCGGGATTTTCAATGCTCAACTGGATGTGACCGATGTTGAGGCGCTAGAGTATTATGCGGATTGGCTTTTGTTTTTGGGGAAAGGGGTCGAATTTGAACGGATTCCCGATGAGCTGCGCTTGATTTTGGAAAAACGGTTAAGGGGAAGCGCAGACACTTTAACAAAAACACGTTAGGCCAATAGCCGGGCTGCAACGTTCGCCATTTATGATATTATATTTCCATGCATTTTTTATCCAGGCCATCCGCTTGGCGTAAGGGTACAAGGAGTGACTTGAAGTTGATTACGATTCAGCGGTTATTTATGCCGAAAAACAAAACGAGTTCGTTATTTACGAAGCTTGTCGTAGCGTTTATGGTCATTATCTTTTTTTTGATCGGTCTCAACTATTTGACCATATCGTTAATGTCGACCGAAATTCGTCGTGAAATTGTCAGCTACAATTCGGCTAATCTGGAGAGAACGGCCGGCAATTACGAACAGCATTTCGAACTGGTTCGCAAAACGATGATGTCCTTCTACATTAACGAGAATATCCAGCAATTCGGCAAACGCGAAAACTTTATCAAATATCCCGCTATCCAAGAGGAACTGAAACGATTAGTGGGCAATTCGCTGTTAATGATGGAAGACGTCTTTCTCTATTCCGGTACCGACGAACAGGTGCTGGATTACAAAAAAAGCACGGTGGCAGACCAGATGTTTTCCGTGTTTTTGAAGCAGGAAACCTATACGAAGGAGTTTTGGGCGCGGCAATATACGGAGGATTACAGCTATAAGGTGCTTGCCGACGCCACCTTCTACGAACAGGCTTACGCCAATGCCCCGGCAACATCGTATGTGTATTTGCCCGTCGTTTATAAGGGATATGCCGACAGCCCTTTTTATATGGTCGGACTTCTGGATTCGGCAAAAATGTTCAATCAGCTGCAAATTTCCGTACACGACAATCTGATCATTATGAACAACGATCAAATCCTGTACGAGAATAAGGCGGAACATCGTATCCCCGATTCTAATCTGAACTTCGCCGCTAACAAAGGGTTTCATATCGATGACGATTATTATTACTTCTACAAGCAGGGGAAAGGAACGGGCTTCACCTACGTAAGCATCGTTCCCGTGGAGACCATCTCGGCGCAGCTAAAGATCAAATCGGTTTTGTTGTCCGTTCTGATTCTGTCAATTTTCATCGCGATCCTGTCGGCGGTATGGTTTGTCCGGAAGATCAATAACCCGTTGAAGCAGATTATCGAATCTCTATTGAATCAAAATAAAAAAATGCCGGAGTCGAGCAGAATCAAAGAATTCGACGCGATTAGCGAGCAGTTCCGCCATTTGTCCGACGCCAAGGAACAAGCCGATCACGAGCTGAAGTCGCAGAAGTCGTTGTTGCAAAACTTCGCTTACGTTAACAAAATGAAAGATATTTGGACTAGAAACGAACTGGAGGTCCAGTTCTCCGACGCACCCTATCTGCTGATTATGATCCACTTGACGATCCGCCACACCTTCGGCGATATGATCACGGAGCACCGCGAAAAAAACGAATCCAGATGGTATTCCTATGTCAAAGAATACATCGATCTGACGATCTCGCATGAGCATCGTCAGCCAATCAGCTTCCATATGGAAAAAAACCAGCTGATGACGATCGTGTTTTGCGAATCCGCGGAAGAAGTAGCACCTGTCTTGGAGAAAATAAAAACGACGCTGGATATCGATCAATCCTACGGGTTTGCCACTATATCGGTGAGCTCCGTTTATTCTCATTCGGATGAGTTGACTGAGGCCTACGAGGAAACGTTGCTGCGTTTGCAAATGCGGCCTTTGCAAGCCGCAACCATTATCATGAAAGACGATTCACTCGACAAACGCGTTCAACCAACCGTCTCGGCCGACCAATTGCGAGAGATCGCCTCGCAACTGTCTGCCGGGAACTTCGCGAACGTCCGGCACGCGATGAACAAGCTCTTCGGCAAGCTGCGGGAACGGCAATATCCCGCGACGGAGGCGATCAAGCTGGCCAAGCTGCTCATGGATCGGACTATTCATCTCTACAATCAAGGAACGGGTTTGCTTACGGTCGACCATCCATTCTCTCATGCACAAGCCGAAAGCATGATCGAAAATTGTTTAAGCTACGAGGAATTGGAAAGCTGCCTGATGTCCTTCTTCCTGCAGCTGCACGAGCAGACGGAACAACAAAAGCAACAAGTGGGAACGGATAAAATCATTGATTTCGCCACCAAATACGTGGGGACCCATTATAGCAAAGCCTTCAACCTGGAGGACGTAGCCGGAGAGTTGAAAATTACGAGCGGCTATCTCTCCACCTACTTCAAGGAGAAGACAGGAACCAACTTCGTCGACTACGTGAATCAAATCCGAATCGATAAGGCTTGCGAGATGCTGCGCGACACGGAATTGAAGGCCCGGGAAATTGCCGAGCTCGCCGGGTATCAGAACATTAACTCATTCAACAGAATGTTCAAGAAATATACAGGCATGACGCCTACGGAGTATAGGCAGCGACCGCGATCCTAACCTGAATTACGAATCATGGTCTGTTTTACGGATCATTCGATAAATCGTGAGGCCACCCCGCAATCGTATGATTGTGAGGGCTGGCTTATTTTTTTATGATGAACGAGCACAAGGCAGGGATATTCCAAATATCAAATCAGGACAAAGGGGATGGGTTCAGGATGACGGAGTGGTACAAATCGAAAAGCATGATGGTTGCGCTGTCGGCCGTGGCGTTGACGGCGACGCTTGCGGCCTGTAGCAGCGGAACGGAGAACGGCGGCAAGCCAAACGAAGAGGGTCAGCCCGCAACAAGCGGGACGGAAGGGAATAACGGTTCCTCCGGCGACCATACTTCTTATTATTTCGAGGAGCCGCAAACGATATCGATGTTTACCGAAGTCGCGGCTTCATGGCCGTACAAAAAAGAATGGCCGGCTTGGAACTGGATTAAGGAAAAAACGAACATCGCCGTAGATGTCCAAATTCCTTCGGGAAGCTACGAGGATACGTTGGCGCTGAATATTGCTTCGGGCGAAGTTCAGGATGTTCTGTACATGTTTAATACGGACAAATACGGCGAGGAAGGAGTGCTTCTGGATCTTGCCCAGCATTTAGACAAAATGCCCAACTTCAAAAAATTTCTCGACGACAATCCGAACATTAAAACAAGAGCGACCAATTCCAACGGGAACATCTATAGCGCGATTATAGACGGGGCTGGCGTGACGAACCAGATGATCTGGTTCTACCGGGACGATATATTCGCCAAACACGATCTTCAGCCTCCGACGACCTGGGATGAACTGTATGAAGTCAGCAAGAAGTTAAAGGAGCTGTACCCGGATAGTTATCCGTTCATATTCAGGCACGGTTTGGGCAACTTAGCCAACTTTGCGACAACGTTCAATACAACCAACCAATTCTTCCCGGATCCCGAGACGTCCGAGTACCGGTACGGACCTATCGAGGATAACTATAAGGAAATGCTGACCTACCTGAATAAATTCTACGAAGAGAAGTTATTCCCGCCGGATTGGTTGTCCATGGACGTGAAGGTGTGGAACCAGGCGATAACGACGGGCAAGTCCTTTATTACCGTGCAGTATATTCCGCAAATGGAGATCGTGAATAACCAATTGCGCGAGGGAGAGCATATGAGCTTTATGGCGCCTCCCGCCGGAGTACCGGGCAGCTCCTATATTCCGAGCACGAATATGGAGTCGAGCTCTTTCGCCGTTTACGCCAAAACCAAAAATCTCGATGCTTCGCTGCAATACATCGATTTCCTGTATTCCGAGGAGGGCTCCGATATTATGAGCTGGGGCAAAGAGAACGAAACCTATACGGTAGCCGACGGCGAGCGGACATTCCTTCCGGAATACAAGCAATTCGCCGACCTTCGCAGAGAAGCCGGCATTATGACCCACGGAACCTACGGAAAGTTCGATACGAACGCGTATCTGAGCATGATAGCGGATGACGAGAAATATGCCTACGAAGAGGCGCCGAAGTACAACTTCCCGGTCCAGGTCGTGTCCCCGAGATTCAATGGCGATGTGTTGGAACGCGTCAATTTGTTGAACCCGCAAATTTCGAAGCACTATGAAGAGAGCATGGCCAGGTTCATTATGGGCAATCGTCCGCTTAGCGAATGGAGCAGCTACACGGAAGAAATGAACAAGCTTGGCGTGCCCGAGATGCTGGAGATCTACCAACAAACGTGGGATGACCAGCGAAGCGGCAGCGGCCAATGATCGGTTGGTTACGCAGAACGGGGCGAGATGTCGTCCGCGACAGGTACATCTTGCTCTTGCTATTGCCGCTGATCGCGTATTACATCGTGTTTAAATACTTGCCGATGGCCGGCATCGTCATTTCGTTCAAACAGTATAGCCTGGTGAAAGGAATATGGGCTAGCGACTGGGTAGGCTTAAAATATTATTACCAATTTTTCAACAGCCCGGATGCGCTTCAAATCATTCGCAATACCTTTTTATTGGGCGTGTATCGGCTTGTTTTCGGGTTTCCGTTTCCGATTATTTTGGCGATTCTGTTGAACGAAGTGAGAATTTCGTTTTTCAAACGGTTTGTGCAGACCGTCAGTTATTTGCCTCATTTCATATCAACGGTCGTGGTGGCGGGGATGATTACGGTCTTCCTCTCCCCCAGCGCCGGGGTTGTCAACGACTGGCTGCAGGCTTTGGGATTGGAGCCGATCAACTTCATGTCGGAGGCCAAATGGTTTCGGACGATCTATGTGACCTCGGGAATCTGGCAGGAAGCGGGTTGGAGCTCCATTATATATTTGGCCGCGTTGACGGCGATTAATCCGACCTTGTACGAGGCCGCCGATATCGACGGAGCGGGACGCTGGAAGAAAATCCGGCATGTGACCTTGCCGGGCATCGCTCCCGCCATCATCATCATTCTGATCATGAATATCGGCAGCATTATCGATATCGGCTTCGAGAAGGTGTTCTTGCTATATAATGCCGCAACGTACGAAACGGCCGATATTATATCGACCTACGCATACCGTTCGGGGATTGTGCAAGGCAATTTCTCCTACGGCACCGCCATTGATTTGTTTATGGGCATCATCGGGTTGGTCTTCGTCGTTGGCGCCAACTATGCCAGCCGCAAGCTGACGGAGACGAGCTTATGGTAGGAGGTCCAATGAAAAAGAAATTTTCGCTATTTTCTGCCGTCAATGTTCTGTTGTTGTCGATCGTAGCCTTCATCGCGTTGTATCCCTTTTATTACATGGTCGTCGTCTCTCTCAGCTCTAGCGAATATGTCATGCGCGGCGAAGTAGGACTATGGCCGAAAGGGTTCACGTTAGATGTTTACACATACGTGCTCCAGGATGAACGCATCTGGATCGGCTATAGAAACACCATTCTTTATACCGTTTTAGGCACCGTCATTTCATTGGCTTTTACGTCCATGGGGGCCTATGCGCTATCGCGCAGAAGGCTGGTATTCGGCAAATTTTTTATGCAGCTTGTCGTATTCACCATGCTCTTTAGCGGCGGAATGATTCCCACGTTCCTCGTCGTGCGTTCCGTCGGGATGATGGACAGCATCTGGGCGATGATTATTCCGGGGATGATTTCCACATGGAATTTAATTATCATGCGTACTTTTTTCAAAGGTTTGCCCTATGAGCTGGAGGAAGCAGGCAAGATCGATGGTTTGAACGATATCGGCATTTTTATACGGATTATTCTTCCATTGTCCAAGTCGATTCTGGCCACGATCAGCTTGTTTTACGCCGTAAGCATTTGGAATAACTTCTACAGCGCGTTGCTTTATTTGCGCGATCTTAATTTGTTCCCGCTGCAAGTGATTTTGCGCAATCTGGTGCTGGCCGGCCAGGTCATGGACGGCGGAATCACCGCGGGGGCGGGAAGCGACGCCATTGTGGACGAATCCTTGAAGTTTGCCACCATTATCGTCTCCACGCTGCCGATTATGGCCGTTTATCCGTTTGTGCAGAAGTATTTCGTGAAAGGCGCTTTAATCGGTTCACTAAAGGGATAGAAAGAAGGGAACCCGTTGGTTCATAACGAGAATGAGAAATTTGCGAATAAGGAAAGCGGGCCTATTCCTCCTTTTTGGCGCACCCGGCTCCGGGACATCGATGACGAGCTGGGCCAGGTGAAAATAGGAACCGTCATCGACTTGGGTGAGTCGGCGGGTGGCAGGGAAATCAAGGCGGTAGTCTACGGCGATCAAGAGCCTTATCCTAGGCGGGCGAATTATAATTCGGCTTGCGGAGCGGGAGATTTGGCCAGCTACAAGTCAATGGATAAGGATAGCCGCAAGACGCTGCTCCTTGTTGGCGGGATTCATGGCGGCGAATTGGAGGGCATCGCGGCCGTATTGAATCTGATTCATGCGCTCGAGACGGGGGAAGACCATCGAGGCAAGCGGCATGACGAGTTGCTCGAGCTTCTCCGCCAGTGCCGGCTCGTTCTGATTCCATGCATGAACCCGGACGGCAGGGCGCGGATCCCCCTTCGCTCCTTTGCCGGCCTTAGCATGGAGCAAATGCGTTATTACGTGCAAGGAACGTGGAAGAACGGCGAGTTATGCAACTGGCCCGATTGCAAAAAGGTGCATCCCATGAAAGACGAAGCAGGTTTCTTGGGCGGTTACTTTAACGATGACGGCATCAATTTGATGCACGACAACTTTTTCTTGCCGATGGCCGAGGAAACGAGATCGTTGTTGCGTTTGGCGGACGAGGAGCGGGTGGATGCGTCGGTATTGCTGCATGGCGGAGCCAACTGCACCAACTTCATCGTGCCGATCCGTTACGCACCAAAGTATATCCAGCAGGTGCAACATCAATTCGCCTTGCATGTCAAGGCGGCTCACGATCGGGAGCATATTCCGTTCGACGTAAGCGGCAACTGGGAAGACGGGGCCGCGTATCCTCCGCCGTCCTTCAATCTGACGTCCGCGTTGCATCATATAAGCGGCGGCATGTCCATGACGTTCGAATCCAATACGATGTTGAACGCTCCGGGAGCACAATATTCGTATGACCAAATCCTGGACAGCCACTTTATTTTATTCGCGGAGCTGATTCGATTTCAATTGAAAGGGGCCGGGATCCCGACCTAACCAATGAAACGGCGACGGCCACGGACTTCGTTAAACGTCCTTGGTTGTCGCCGGTTTTCGTTGCAATGCCGTTCAAGCGAATGGCCGCGCCCTCTGATGCATCTGATGCCAGCCGAATGCGATGCCGTTCTCCGGCAAACGATAGTAATCCTTATTGAAATAAGCCTGCTTACGGAGCATCATTCCACGAGCAGGCTTATTTGTTATGATTCGGATTTTGCACCTTTGAGCAACAGAGCAACTTCTAAATAAATAAGAACGAATCAAAAGATATACAACGTTGTTGCCGGCAGGCATCAATTCTATAATTTGAGAAGTAGAGCGCGCTACGATTTATCACTTCTAGGGGGATTCAAATGAAAAAAACGTTGTGGACGACTTGTTTATCCTTGTTAGTACTATCCGGAATGCTTAGCGCATGTGCAGGTAATACGAATAGCAATAACGCTCCCGAGAAGAACGCGGCTTCTTCCGAAAATGCAAACGCCGGTGACGTATCCGAGAAGCCGGTTGCAGGAGGCAAGCCGGTCGTCATTAGGCATACGATGTATGACAGCGAATTCACGAGCGAGATGGTTGCGGAATTCGAGAAGACGCATCCTCACATCAAGGTAGAGATCGTGTCAGCGGATTACAACAAGCTGATGGCGATGATGGCGGCTGGAAACGGACCGGATATCATTCGAACGAACTCCGTCACTGAGCTGCCTGGCTATGTTCTGAAAGGAATGGCGCTTGACCTGACGTCCAATTTCAATACAAGCAGCGTGTTCAAGACGGAGGACTTCCTTCCCGTGGTCAACCAATTCAAATACGACACCATTACGGGAGAGCATGGAAGCGGCGCTTTGTATGGTTTTCCGAAGGACTGGTCGCCTGACTATACGATCTATTACAACAAAAAGATGTTCGAAGAGGCGGGCGTACCTGTACCTAGCAGTACGGAGGCGATGACGTGGAAGCAACTCGTTGAATTAGGGCAGAAACTTACCGTTAAGAACGGTAACAAAGTAAGTCAATACGGTCTTGTGTATTTTAATGGCGGTACCATTGCGAATCAGGATTTAATTAATCTGCAACTGCTTCAGCAAGGCGGCAGCATGTACAGCGACGATTTTGGCCAAGCGGACTTAACGACTCCGCAGATGAAGGACTTGCTTCAGTTCTGGGTAGATACGGCGAAATCCGGAGTTGGTCCTAGCCCGTTGCATCAAGAAACGGATTGGGGCGGACAGTTGTTCGTCGATGACAAAGCGGCGATCATTATTGCAGGTTACTGGTTCTCCGGGTTTTTGAAGACAAACGAGCTGACCAAAGACCGGTTAGGCGATTTTGGCGTAGCTCCAGCGCCGACGATGGAAGGCGGCAAGCGGATCTCGCCAACCGGAGCGGGAACAGGAGCGATCATTTACAAAAACTCGAAGCATCCGAAAGAGGCATGGGAAGTGTTCGAGTGGTTCTTCGGAGGAAAGCCCGCGGAAGATCGCGCGAAAGCGGGATACGGTTTGCCGGGTACGCAGACGCTTGCGGAGATGCTTCCGCAATCGACGGAATTCGACAAAATGAATTACGATTTTATCCAAAACGAACTGAAATATACGGACGGCAGTCTGCCTTACAATCCATATTTGAACTATCAGGCCGTAAATTCGATTTTCGAGAAATACTTTACTCCCGTATACTTCGACAAAGATTCGATCGATGGCGCAACGCAAAAAATGACCGAAGAGTTGAACACGCTCATTAGCGAAGGTAAGCAACTCGTCAGCCCGGAGTAAAGCACGTTATAGGGTTGTCGGAGCAGATACGTCTCCGGCAGCCTTTTTTATACTTCGAATTCGTTATTAGTTACGCAAAGCAAGGGGGGCTTAACTTGAATCAGCCGGCTCAAACAGGCAAGTCTGCATCTTATGGATCCAAACGCTTTCGCAGTCGAAGCTTCAAGGAAGCGCTGGAGTTTTACGTATTCATCTCGCCATGGTTCATTGTTTTTATTTTGCTTGGCCTTATTCCTCTGTTATATGGTTTGTATCTCAGCTTCACTAACTATGCGGGCTTCAACATGGACCGGCTTGTATATGTCGGGTTCGACAACTATCGAAAAGTGTTTACCGATAATGATGCGATGTATTCGCTGGGGCGCACGATCTTCTTTACGGTAATCATGGTACCGGCGAGTATTGTGCTTGGATTTTTGCTCGCAGTATTGCTGAACCAGAACATAAAGGGTATCGGTATTTATCGTACGCTGTTTTTTATCCCTTCCATTATCCCCGTCGTGGCAGTCGGGACGATGTGGAGATCCTTATTCGTAGAAGACGGCGTCATCAACAATCTGCTGTTACAGCTCGGACTGCAGCCCGTCGATTGGTTGGGGTACGATTACGCAATCTATCCGCTCTTCATTATGCTTCTGTGGGGTGTGGGAGGCGGCATTCTGATTTATTTGGCAGGGCTGAAGGGCGTATCGAAAGACCTGTACGAGGCAGCGGCCATCGATGGCGCGACGACGGTGCAGCGCTTTGCAAAAATCACCATTCCGCTCGTTACTCCGGTATTGTTTTTTCAATTCATTATGAGCATTATCGGTTCCTTGCAAATTTTCGTACAGCCTATTCTGCTCGCCGCTAATTCGAACAGCTTGCTATCCACGCCGATCCGTCCGAATTACGTGTATTCGGTGCATGCTTTTCAGCAAATATTTGCCTATGGCCGATTTGGTTACGGACTAGCGCTACTGTGGGTGCTTTTCATTATGATTTTAGCGCTAACGGTCGTGGTGTTTTCTACAAGCAAGCTGTGGGTATTCTACGAAGTCGATCAGGGGGGGAAATAAGATGGTGAATGCAGGCGTACAAAATAAGCTGTTCAGAGTCGTTATCTACATGCTGCTTGTCCTTTTATCCATCCTATTCGTTATCCCGCTGTATTGGCTTGTGACCAATTCCTTGCAGATCGTAGGTTCGGCATCCACGTTCTGGCCGACCAGCTTGCGCCTCGTTAATTACAAGTACGCCGTAACCTTTATCGATTATTGGGGTTATGCCAAAAATTCGATTATCATTACGGCCATTTCCGTCGCGATTCCTACGATTACAAGCGCCTTAGTAGGCTACGGCTTTGCAAGGCTTCGGGCTCCGGGGAAAAACGTACTGTTCCTGCTGATGCTCTCTACGATGATGCTGCCGGGCATCGTTACACAGATTCCGACGTACGTCATATTTTTCAAGCTCGGCTTCATTAATACCTTTTGGCCATGGCTGTTTTGGGCGCTCGGCGGGAGCGCGTTCAGCATCTTTTTGTACCGGCAGTTTTTTGCGGCTTTCCCGAAAGATCTCGAAGAGGCGGCCCGTATTGACGGCTGCTCAACGTTCCGTATTTTCTGGAACATATTTCTGCCCATCTCGCTGCCCGTTATTGCAACTGTATCCATTCTCGCCTTCAACGGGTCGTGGGGGAATGATTACATTACACCGTTTATGTTTCTACAAAATGATAAGTATCCGCTCGCGACCGCCTTGTTCTCGATTGGCTACGTATTTCCCGGGCAGAAGGAGATTACGATGACGCAAGTGCAGAGCGCGGGGCTCATCCTTTTCGTTTTGCCGATCATCATCGTGTTCTTTTTGGGGCAGCGTTACTTGGTTGAAGGCGTCGTTTCTTCAGCCATCAAGGGGTAACGGAAAGAAGAATGGAGGGACTGGAATGGGAGGAACAAAGAAGAGATTGGAGATAGGAAGTCTGATGCTTCCATTATTCATGGTGGCTTTTATTCTGGTGCTTGCAGGCTGTACGCAGCCAGACGTCAAGGAACTTCCTGTTGTGTCGTACGCGGCGCCGGCCGAACTGCCTGCTAATTACCGCTCGTCCGACTATACGGTGGAAGCGGGGGAGAGCGTTATCGATTTGTACAACGGCGGCAATAACAGCTGGAACAACCCGGTCTCTTACGGTTATTTCGATATGCCAGGCGGCACTACGATTAAAATTACTCCGAACTTTGAGTACGACACGTATGAACTGGTCCCAAGATCGCTTGGGCTTAAGGGAAAACGGGATGGAGACACCATATCCTTTTCTCTTAACGGTCCTGCCAACGTTACATTAGTGCTCGACGGAAACTATCAGGGCAGGGTGCTGCATTTGTTCGCCGAGTCGCCGGAGACGGATATCCCCGATCCTTCCGACCCGAACGTCATCTACTTTGCTCCAGGCTTCCATGATTTAAGCGGATACGGCACGGCGCCGACGATGATCGGCTCGGGCCAGACGTTGTACATTAGCGGAGGAGCGGTGGTAAGGGGGCGTTTTCGGGCGGATAATGCGACGAATGTGACCATAAGAGGCAGAGGCATTCTGCTAAACGACTATAGAAGCAAGGATGAATACGATGACATTGCTTTATCGTTGAATCACATTACTCATTCGACGGTAAGGGATATCATTGTGAACCGCGACACGAACAGCTGGACATCGTCGCTGTACGGAAGCAGCGATGTGCAAGTGTTGAACTATAAAGCGGTAAGCCCAAGGTTCGCAAGCTCGGACGGGTTCAATATTATAAGCAGCCACGATATCGTCTTCGACGGTTCCTTTATCCATTCCGCCGACGACTCGATAGCCATTAAGGGGTTGTCGCATGAAGAAGATCCGGCCAAAGCGTTGCCAGTGTACAACATTACCTATAAAAACTCACAGCTATGGTCAGACGCCAATAACGCGATCGGGATCGGAGCCGAGACGGTCGCCGCTTATTTCAAAGACATTACCTTTCAAAATATAGACGTACTCTATAACTACGACGATCGCGACCATCCGGATGTGCTTCCAGATCGTTCTGCGATCAATATATTCGCGCTGCACGGCACGGAATTTAAGGATATAACGTTCGAAGACATTCGGGTTGAAAAGGCGAAGAGGCTTATTAACGTTCAGATGGACACGTCGTTCTATTTCGGCGCGATTCAAGGGAATTGGGCTTGGCCGGGGTCGATTAGCGGCATTCGATACAAAAATATTACGTCTTATTCGGATGGAACGAACGAAATTAAATTGAATGGCTGGAGTAAAGATCGTCTCCTGTCGGATATCACGTTTGACAATATCAGAATCAACGGAAAGAAAATAAAAGACTCAAACGATCCGCATTTTACGGTGAACGCGTATACGGAAAATTGGAAAGTGAAATAGGAGGCAGCCATAGGCTTATGGTGGATGGACTGGAATTGCGATCGGAAGAAGAGGAGTGATGGGGATGAGCAGTACAATTATACGTGAGAATGGTACGGCAATTTGTATAGATGCCGCTCCGCCGGGAATTTCTTACGCGGTGAGCGAAGATCGGCTTCGGCTGCAAGGCGAGGACGCGTTCGGTGCCGATCCAGACGGACTGGTATTGTCACGGGATTGGCAGTTGTCGGTGTGCGGGCATGGGGTTCCCGTATATGCTGTTCCTGTTACAAACGGAGGCCCGGCTTCGTTTGCTTCATTGTCCTTTGCAGGCGAACCGGCCGGCATTACGCTTGTTGCGCGAAGCGCAAGGAAGGTGCAGAGCGCGTGTGTTCGTCCGGCCTCTCGAGGCATTCAGCCGGAAGTGTTGGATCGTGAAGTTCATATCCCGATTAACGGTCCTTGCAAGCTGATCGTGGAGACGAACGACGATGAAGAACGACCATTATTCATAACGGTGCATGCCGAAGAGCGGGATATTCCGGTCGAAGGCGATTCCGGCGTCATCTATTATGGACCGGGCTTGCACCAAGTGAGCTGTATGGAGTTGACCCAAGGACAGACGCTTTATGTGTCGGGAGGGGCCGTGCTGCAGGTGTTCGTTCCCGAGAATGAGATTCCGGTCGTCGAGAGCGACTGGGCGAAGAAGAAGGTGTACCGTGATTTCATCGTCACAGACGGAGGCAAGGACATTCGGATACGCGGGCGGGGCATTATCGATATGTCCAGGCTCGATTGGCATGCCCGCAAGGCGATGTTCATTCATGAGAGCAGCGGCGTTTATATCGAGGGATTGACGATCGTCGGAACGTCGCATTGGACCATTCATCTGTCAAAGTCGAGCGATTGCTTCGTTTCCGATATGACGTTGATTGGCTATAGAGAGAATAGCGATGGGATTGATATCGTAAACTGCCAAGGCGTAACCGTCGAGGACTGCCTGATCCGTACCGGGGATGACGCCGTAGTGGTAAAAGCGATGGCCGCGCCTCCCGCAATCGGCGGAAGAGATATTACGGTTCGCAGATGCACGGTGTGGAACGACAAGGTTCGCTGCTTCGGCATTACAGGCGAGACGCGGACCGATATTCGCGACGTCGTCTTCGAGGATTGCGATATCGTGCACAGCGTGGCGACTTGGACGGAAGAGCTGGGATCTCTGTGCATTATCGTCGGAGATTCCGGCACGATAGAGAACGTGCGGTTCGAACAGATCAGGATTGAGGATGAACGGCAGTATGCGATGGTTTGCCTTATCTTCAAGGACCGTTGGTCCGTTGATAGAGATCCGGGCCGAATCCGGAATATTCTGTTCCGCAACATCCATGTTCCGCAAGGCGTGCCTTCACTGTTCCACGGCTTCGATACGGACCATCTGGTCGAGAATATTCGCATCGAAGGGCTGTTCGCGGATCGAGCATCTATTGAGCGGATAAAGGATGCAAACCTCCGAATCAATGCATTCACCAGCAACTTGCAGTTGATTAGTTCCGGTTCCTCTAATATATAATGGAGTAAAATGGTTGTCGTCAGAGGGGGGATTAGCGAATGGTCGGCGAACGGTACAAGCTCATGATCGTTGACGATGAATATGAGATTAGGCAAGGACTTCGAAGCATGGACTATTCGGCACTCCGAATCGAGGTGTCGGATGAATGCGAGAACGGTCTCTTTGCGTTGAAAGCTTTGGCAAGCGATCCGGTGGACATCGTAGTGACGGACATACGGATGCCTCTTATGGATGGCTTGGAATTAGCGGAAAAAGTAGCTTCCCGATATCCGCATACCAAAATAATCATTTTATCGGGTTATGACGATTTTGAATACGCTAAAGCAAGTATGAAGCTTGGGGCGCTGGATTATTTGCTGAAGCCGCTAGATTTCACGGAATATGAGAAAGTATTGAAAAAGGTTGTTCATCTCATCGGCGAGGAGAAGGAACAACAGGCAAGGACGGCCGCGCTTGAGCGACAAGCGAAGCTGTCCGCCCGGCATCTGCGCAAAAAGTTTCTCCGGGATATTCTGCAGAGAGACATGACGGCAGATGACATCGAGCTCG
Source organism: Paenibacillus sp. PAMC21692 (assembly GCF_014303795.1). Lineage (NCBI taxonomy): Bacteria > Bacillati > Bacillota > Bacilli > Caryophanales > Paenibacillaceae > Paenibacillus > Paenibacillus sp. PAMC21692. Next base: position 8,048,762 of record NZ_CP060293.1, on the reverse strand, counting down.
AGAGCGTTTCGGCAGAAGTGATGCTGGAAGAGAACGGGGAATATGCGGTATGCTTGCTGCGCTTTACCGCCTATCCGGAAAGGCCGGCGGGCGTGGGGGATAAGGATTGGAACTTAATTTTATTTACCTTGGATAATTTGCTGCAGGATCTGTGGGACGAGAGAGGGCTTGGGTATCATTATGTTGATCAAGATGGGCAATGCTTGCTCATTGTTACCAATCCGTCGGCCTTAGCTGCGCTTAAGGGAAGCCAGGACGGGTTGGCAGGCGAGCTCGACCGCCTGCTGGACGGTCTAAAGCGGTTTCGCGGACTGTTTAAGTCCCACGCGGCGTATTCCGTAGGCCCGATTGTAAGCGGTACAGGGCATATTCGGGTATCATACCAAGAGGCAGAACGTTCGTTTTCTTCGATGAATGAACACAACAGCAGCCATGAACGAGAAGAGCCAGCTTGCCAAGAAGCGGCGCCTCGCAAGGATATGGGGCAGATGAACTCCAAACGTCTCATTCAAGAGGCAAAACATTTCATCGAACATCATTATGATCGGACTATCACGTTGGACGACGTAGCCAAACATGTCCATTTGAACGCCAGCTATTTAAGCTATCTGTTCAAAGAACTCACCGGACAGAAGTATATCGATTATTTGACGGAATTTCGAATCGAGAAGGCAATCAACCTATTAAAGTCGACCAACTATAAAGTGCACGAGATCGGGGAAATGGTAGGTTACGAGAATCCGAGATACTTTACGCTGGTATTCAAAAAATACGCCAAACAATCACCGAACGAATACCGCAACGCCACGTATGCCGTAGGCGATACGGACGTTGGATTATGAGATTTCGTTATCACCGCAACCGTCTCGTCTTAATCGCAGTTCTGCTGACCTTGCTGTCCGAAATCGCGTTCGTCGGCATCAGTTATTGGAATACGCGGGATGTCGGCTCCGAAATTCGGCGCGCTTCCGAGCAAAATCTATCTAAACATGTAGAGAGTCAGATCGCATCAAAGCTTGGCGAGATGAACTCCTTGTCGCTGCAGATTGAATCGCTCGATTTCATGAATTACGCTCGCTCGTTCTTAAGCCTTCGCCCGCATGAGGAGGAAGTATTGGCTAGGAACGAGCTGAATTCGCGTCTTGAACAGCTTCATTTGCCGCCGGGCTCTGTCGATCAGATTTATTTTATAGGTGAAAATATTAACCAGCAAAACTTTGGCAAGTCATTCATCGACGGTACGTTCATTCCGGGTAGTGAAATTCCATGGATCGACGAACTGAGAAGATCGGGCCTGCTTGATTCGTTCACCCGATATTACGGCATGCCAACGTACATTCCGCCAGGTATGTTCACGGACATGATCGAGGCGAACAAAGGACGTGTCACGGAGGATGAGCGGCAGCGCCTTGATTCGTTCTTCAAGCGAATTGAAGGCCATCTGATTATCAATAACGGCGTTAATTATTTGAACGTGTTGTCTGTCATCGTCCTTGATGAACGCATCTTTACAGCCGAGCTCCCTACGACGAGTCTATGGGAGGGGTATGTCGCCGTAATGGACGAGAATTGGCAGACGTTATGGTCGAATGTGCCGAACGGCGACGCTATGAAGATGGTCGCGCAGCGAATGGAAAGCGGATTAGCCGAGTGGGAGCAGCAGCTTGATGGAGAATATAGAGTAAGGACGATGTCGATATCCCCTTATGGGCTTCATATCGTCTTTTTTGAACGTGAAAAAAGCGATTCGATGTGGGGAAAGAACTATATTTACGCTTACCTCGCTTTTTTTGCATGTACACTGCTGATTGGATTTGGGATTGCGTTCAAGCTGGCTAATTGGATTATGTATCCGTTCCGGATGCTGGCCAGAATGGTATGGAAGAAAGGAAATGATCTCAATTTCCAGAGCGTCATTCCCGAGGATCGGTTCACGGAAGGGTGGCTTTCGAAATTTACGATAAGGGGCAAAATATTGCTGCTTCTTCTGTCATCCGTCCTTATTCCAGTCGTAATAGCAGTCGGCATGCATTTGTTTATGATGTATAGCTATGTTTTCAATAAAGCGGTAGATTTATCGGTTGAATCGTCGAACCATCTCGTCGTGGAGCTGCGCGACCGGATGGAACGGTACGAGAATCTGACGAATCGTTTGTCTACGGATAGCCGGTTGACGAATTTAACTTCACCGTATTCGTATAAGGAAAACATTGAAGATTTTACGGTGGCCAGCTACCCAGGACTAAGCGATCTCTCCTATTTCGTCTTATACGATGTCGGAGGAGTTGCCCGCTATTCGTCGGCCTTCTACAATAATCTGACCTTATTCAAGCTGTCTGCGATCGACCCTGATCTGCTCAGCAGCTTGAATCCGGAGCAGATCGTATGGGTTACCGGGCTTGAAGACGTATATGGCCATCCTTCCATGATGCTGATTAAGAAGCTGTCCGTTCCGTCACTGCTAACGGGCAAGACAACGGACGCTTACCTTCAGGTCGTCTTGAAGGAAGACGCGTTCTCCTATGTGACGTCGGACCGGAAGCAGAGCTTTGTTATGCTGGATCATTCCGGCCAATTCATTTATTCGAATACATCCTCCGAAGGCTTCAAAGAAGCGGCTAGCGAGAGGTGGAGCGGGAATGTGCGGGATATGGGGAAGGTAGGGATTGATCAGGTCGAAGGCAGCAATCAGGTTATCGTGCATCGCGAGATCGGCAGCATGGACTGGTCAACCTACGTCTTTATGACAATCGATGATATTTATTTGAAGATTAACAGCATGTTCCAACGGTTTATAGTGCTCATCGTCCTGATCTTCCTTATTATTTTAGCTGCGATGTGGAATGTCTCGTCCCTGCTGATCAAACCGATTGAACGGTTGAAGCATGCGGTTGAGAAGGAAGAGGTGCTGCCTCTCGGGCCTGAGCATAGAACGGGTCCGCGGGATGAGATCGGCCGACTTGTCGTGAGCTTTAACCAGATGCTGGGGCAGATTCATGAATTGATGGAAGAGAACATCAACAAGCAGATCCGTGAGAAGGATTTGGTCACTTCAAGGATGAAAGCCGAGCTCGGCATGCTGCAGCAGCAAATCAATCCTCATTTTCTGTATAACACCTTGGAAGCTATCAATATGCGGGCGCGGCAGTATGGCGCTACAGAGGTAAGCACGATGGTACACTCTTTAGCCAAAATATTTCGTTTTACGATTAATACCGGCAATGAAGTAGTACCGCTTAGTGAAGAGATCGAGCACGTCCGCAACTACTTGACGATACAAGAGCTGCGGTTTCAAAACAAGTTCGCCGTTGTTTGGAAGCTGGACGAAGCGGCTCTGGCAGCATCGGTCCTGAAGTTCATTTTGCAGCCGATTATTGAGAATGCGCTTCAGCATGGAATTGATGACCTATATGAGAACGGGATAATCAGCATAAGCGCCGAAGTGGCAGACGAACGGTTAGTAATCGTCGTATCGGATAACGGAATTGGCATGAGCGATGAAGAACTGAAAAAGGTAAGAGATTTACTAAGGATGGACTCGGAGCAAATGACCCTTGAGCCAGTTAAAGGATCGGCACGTTCGAGCGGTGTAGGGCTTGTCAACGTCTATCAACGGCTGCGCATTTATTACGGAGAGCGGCTTGAATTGACGGTCGAAAGCGAAGAGTTCATAGGAACGACGATAACCATAAGACTTCCGTTTTAAATTCCTAAATAGAAGTGAATGAATCCAAAGAAAAACCTCCTATTCAATACCGCCTGATTTTGTAATATAGTGCTTAGAACAATTAGTCTGCACACTATAGGAGGCGGTGGTATCATGGTAAAACAAGCGGTAGTCGCTTCATTAAAAGCAATAATTTGCGTTGTAATCTTATGGACAGGTTTGGATTTCGACACCACTGTACAGGCAGCGGGCACGGTTACGACATACGATGCGCCGATCGGGGCATCCCGGTCCTACGACTTTGTTGTATCGGTAGATGCGAGCAATGTCGATTTGTATGGCGACAAGAACGGCTGGAACAATACGGTGTCATTTGGTTCTTTCGATTTCTCTGGTACCGTATCGGTGTCGGTAATCGTTAATTTCCCTTTCGCGTCCTACAAGCTAGCCCCCGAATCGTTGGGAATAGCCTCGACGAGGACGGGCAACACGATTACGTTTGTGCTCTCTCAACCAACGAACGTAACGCTTGTTCTGGACGGGAACTACCAAGGAAGTGTATTGCATTTGTTCGGCAATGCTCCGGAGATGGACATCCCGAGTCCGACGGATCCGAACGTTATCTATTTCGGTCCGGGATACCACGATTTGCGCAATACGCCGAATGAGCAAATCAATGTAGGCAGCGGGAAGACGTTGTATATTGCAGGCGGTGCGGTCGTCAACGGACGCGTCGTCGTCCACTCCGCCAGCGGCGCCGTCATTCGCGGCAGAGGCATCCTGACCATGAACTGGCGCACGGCCGACGGTTATTGGGACAGTCCCATGTTTATCGAGAATAGCAGTAACATCGTACTTCGAGATATTATAGTAAACCGCCGAGCGAGCAGCTGGTCGGGCAAAGTCGCATTAAGCAATAACGTAACGGTGAGCGGTTATAAAGTAGTCAGTCCGACCTATGCTAGTACAGATGGGCTGAATATTATTAATTCACATGATATTACTTATAATAATGTATTCTTCCGAACGGCCGACGATTGTATCGCTATTAAAGGCGGCGTAGGCGGTCCTGAGGCCAATCCAGCCTTCGGTGCGCCGAATTACAATATCACGATACAGAACAGCCAATTCTGGAGCGACGCCAATAATGTATTTACGCTTGGCGCTGAGACGCAAGCGGCCTATTACGATAACATCCAATACAAGAACATCGACGTTTTGTACAGCTTTGACGATAAGACGTATCCTGGGCAACTGAACGAACGTGCAGTGTTTGGCATTACATCGCTGCACGGGACGCAGTTCAGAAACATTCTGTACGAGAATATTCGTGTAGAACAATGCGAACGCCTCATTAACCAATCGTTCGAGGATAGCTTCTGGTTCGGCTCCATTCAAGGCAATCAGACTTGGCCGGGATATATATCCGGCGTCACGTTCCGCAATGTTACAGTCAAAGGTACTGGCAACAAAGAAATACGGCTCCATGGATATGGCTACCAAAAGCAGATTAGTAATATTCGTTTTGAAAACGTTACCATCGGCGGGCAGCCAGTGACAAGCCTGGGCGACCGCCATTTCGATCTCAACCCGTACGTCAAAAATGTGTTTTTTCATGCGTTGACCGACGAATATTCCGCTGTTCTCGGATATACCCCCGTTCAAGGGGAGAATCAATGGTCCTACAAGGAATGGAACGGAAGCGCATATTCCGATATGACGTGGAACGTGGGTTCGAAGAAGTGGAGGGGGGCGTATGCATACGGAGGGATGTGGAGTCCGTTCTTCATCCATCCTGATACCAACGATGCAGTGAAAGCGTGGAAAGCGCCGAAGGCGGGAACCGTTCAAATTAAAGGGCGCGTCTTCAAATGGGATATAACCGGCGGGGACGGCGTACGGGTTAAGATTATGAAAAACAATACCCAGCTATGGCCTAGCAGCGGATGGCATACAGTCGCTTACAACGATAACAGTGGTTTAATCCATGGACCTATCGTCAATGTGGCCGCTGGCGATCATGTTTATTTCATTGTGAATCAGAACGGCAACAGCGGTTACGATACAACTGTCTGGGATGCAGCTGTTTCATATCGTCCGACATACAATGCGACGACTGATTTCCAGACTTATCAAGGCGCTTGGAATTGGAAATACCAGCAATGGAACGGCGCAGGCTACAGCGATATGGCGTGGCATTCAGTTGACAAGCAATGGCGCGGCTCGTACACATACAATACGATATGGAACGGAAGTGCTATGCACCCGGATACAAACGATACAGCGAGAGTTTGGATGGCGCCGATGTCCGGAACGATTCGTATTTCCGGGAACGTGAAGAAAGCTGGGGCTGGCGGAGACGGCGTACTCGTCAAGATAATGAAAAACGGCACGCAAGTATGGCCGGCAAGCGGTTATCAGTTTATAGCGCATGACGATATTAGCGGCGTATACCATGATGTGAGCATAACAGTTGCCGCAGGCGACAACATCTACTTCCTATTGAACAAAAACGGAAACAACGGATACGATACGACGATTTGGAGTCCGGATATTACGTATTCATAACGAAGAGAGCCTCCAGCAGCAATACTGGAGGCTCTTCGATATGAGTCGGCAGAAGCAGGCGTATTATCGTAACAAACGACAAGCTTTTTTCCAATGAAATGACATGGATGTTTCTGCCGGAGTGTGAGATTATGTAGGGACATATAAACCCCGCATCGTCAGGCATCGACGGAGGTGCTCATGTTCAGGCAGATTTTATCCTACACGAAAAAGTACCCATTGAGCTATCGGATGATCATCACGAATATTTGCCTTGCGGTCTTGCCCATTCTCCTGTTAGGGACAATGGGCTATTTGTCATATGTACATATGATGAAGCAAAACGCGCTCGACAGCATCGGACAGATCGTCAATCAGACAAACGACCGTCTTGACGAATATTTCGGACGAATGGACCAGCTGTCCAGATCGATCTTCTACAACCGGAACGTGCAGCAAATCATGATCGCCAATCAGAGCTGGCAGGAATCGGACACGCTGCTGCGCAATCTGAACAGCTACATGTCGCTGGAGTCGACAATCAAGTCGTTGGCAATGGTGAACGCGGATACATTCCGCACGGTATCGGAAGGGGGCATTATCACGGCTGCCATGATGACGCATATTCGCAATAAGCAGCTGGAAGGGGAGTTGACGACGCGGATTCAATATTCGCCGCTCTTCGAGATGCAGGACGGGAGGCCGGGCATGCTTGCATTCCGACAGATCAAGTCTATTCAGCAGACGCGGTATCTGGATCAGCTGTATATCGGAGTGATGCTGCTGGATATCGAATGGATCAGGCATGCCTTGCAGACGGCGAATATGGACAACAAGGCCAGCCTTTTTATCGTGAATGGACATGGCGAGATTGTAGGAGCCTCTTCCGGCAAAATAGGCATTGCCGAGCTCGCCCCGCTGCTGCGGGAGCAGCCGACCAAAGAAGTACGGCCTGTCCGTTTGGACGATGCAGACTACCTGTACCAGATCATTCCGTTCGACGGTATGGACTGGACCTTCGTCGCGCTAATCAACAAAGACAAGCTGCTGGAGAAGGCGACATTCATCCAATATACGCTTGTTGGCGTCGTTGTCATTCTGATCGCGGTCGTCATCTTGGTCGTGGTTTCCTTCAATATTCGGCTTACCCATCCCATCACGAAGATGGCCGATGCGTTCGACCGGGCGGCCAGCGGCAACTTCGACGCCGTGCTGAGGTTCGGGTATCGCAACGAAATTACCGTCATTCAAGATCATTACAACAATATGCTTGACCAGATCAAGCGGCTGACGGACCATCTGCTGCTGTCCCAGAAGCAGCTGCACGATACGGAAATGGAGAAGCAGCTTTTCCGTCTGAGCGGGCTGCAGAGCCAGATCAATTCGCATTTTCTGTACAATGTGCTGCATTCCATTCGGGGGATGTCGATGTCCGGAGCCAAGAAGGAGGTTGCTTCGGCGATCGATCATCTGGTGTCCTATTTTCGCTACATCACGCGCACCGAGGATTACGTCCTGCTGTTCAAGGAACTGGAGCATCTAGATACGTACATCGCGATTCAACGCATTCGCTTCGGGAAGCGGCTCCAATTCCGGACGGAGATGGAGCCGGGGCTCAAGGGACATGCCATCGTCAAGTTGATCCTTCAGCCGCTTGTAGAAAATGCGTTGTTCCACGGCCTGGAAGGGAAAAGCGGGCGCTGGCTGATCCGCGTGCAGGCCGGCAAGACGGAGGGCGGCGATCTGCGCATCATGGTCATGGACAACGGCATGGGCATGAGCGAAGAGAAGCTGAGGCGGGTGCGCGAGCATCTGGCGGGCCTTATCGATGAGCCGCCGGAGAGGGAGCATCTCGGACAAGGCATTGGATTGGAGAATATTCACAGTCGGGTACGCATTTATTACGGCGAACCATACGGACTATCCATCAAGAGTTGGGAAGGGCGGGGCACGGTCGTAACCATCACCATACCGCATCGCAACGGGGAGGACCACAATCATGCATAACTTGCTGTTGGTAGACGACGAGCATTGGATTCTGAAGGATATGGAGCAAATTATCGACTGGGAAGAGGCAGGCTTCCGGCTGGCAGGCAAAGCGAACGACGCGGTGGCCGCCGAGAGCATATTAAGGCGCCAACGCATCGACGTGTTGGTCAGCGACATTCGCATGCCGGGCAAAAGCGGCCTGGATCTGCTTCGCTTCGCGAATCGCGCTTCGCCGGATACGCTGGTGGTGTTCATGAGCGCTTACGGCGAATTCGCTTACGCCAAGCAGGCGCTGGAGCAGGGTTGCTTCAGCTACCTGCTGAAGCCAGTCAACGAAGCGGAACTGCTGGACACGCTGGATAGATGCAAGCGACGTCTGGCGGAGCGGGAGCGGGAGCGCAGCGGACGACAGGTAGCCGAGCAGGCGATGTTGTTCCTGGAAGGGATCGGGAAGGATCTGCCGATCGTTCGCCTGCTGGAAGGGCTGGTTGACTTCAGACCGGCCTTCGCGCCGCAGTCACGAGTCATGTTCGCTTGCGTGAAGGCGTACGGACCGCTCGGGTTGGAGGGACTAGCCCCGCTGGACGAACTGCTAGAGGGAGGGGGCATATCCTTCTACCGAAGCCGAGTCAGTTCATCCAAGTGGTGCTACATGCTGGAGCTCGCCGTGCAGTTGGAGGCGGGCTCGGCCGTTAGGCTGTACAGGGCGATAAGGCGACTCGTCCAGGCGAAACGTTGGGATGTAGGGCTCAGCGCCGTCTGCGATACGTCCAGCCGTTCCGGCAACGTCTATCATCAAGCCGCGATGATGGCAGACACTTCGATACTGGCAGGCCGAAAGGGCGTACATCGCTATAAGTCCGACGTGAACGGGGCTGTGACGGGAATTAGGGAACGGATCGCCAAGGCGGCCAAGCCGGAGCAGTTGAAGGCGATTCTGATCGACGTTCATGAAGGCATCAAAGCCGGACGCATTCATCTGAGCGGTCTAGCGGAGCTGTACAATTCGTTCATGGCGGCGATAGACCACCTGACTTCCCGTCTGCAGCCGGAGCTGACGGATTCGGCTTATACGCAGGACATGCTGCTGCACTGCGGCAATCCGCAGGAGCTGCTGGAGGAAATGGCGGAGCAGCTGGAAGATCGCCGACAGCGTCAGAACGGCGAGCCGAATGCCCAGCTCATCGTGGAGGATGTCGCGCGCGAGGTCGACCTGATGTACGCGCATCGGATTTCGCTGAAAGAGCTTGCCCGCAAGCATTACATCAGCCCGAATTATTTGAGCCATCTGTTCAAGCAAGAGAAGGGGCAAAGCTTTATCCATTATTTGATCCGCCGCCGTCTTGAAGCGGCACAAGCGCTGCTGGAGCAGGATATTTCGCTGTACGAAGTTGCGCGCATGGTGGGCTACGACGATTACGCTCATTTCAGCAAGTTGTTCAAGAAGCATCTTGGCCAATCGCCGTACGATTGCAAGCAACACAAGAAACGACAAAAAGAAATCACGGAAGGCTACATGGAAAAAAATTAACCCCCTTGTCATAAAGTATGGAACAACCTCGTTTCTCTGTGCGGAGAAGCGAGGTTGTTTTTTTGCATATGGCTCTGGCTCCTGCCATGCATTGTCGTAACAAACAACAAGCGATCTTCCAATATGAGCACATGGGATGCCGTCGAGGGCTATGGCACAATAAAAACAAATAGAACGGCCTTAACAAACACCCTAACCCACTAAAGCAACGCGAACGCACAGGAGGAAACTATGGAGATTACGATCATGAAGCCTTTGGGAAAATCGGGCCGAAAAGCCCGCGCGGAGGAATTCGGCGTACGCGCGGACAGCGATTGCAACGGCGCCGCGCTGCGGAGGGCTATACAGCATTGCAAGAATGAAGGCATCGGCGAGTTGCTCGTGCAACCGGGCGTCTACCGGTTCGGCGCCGGACAACATCCGGTATTCGAGGAATTAAGCGACTTCCGGTTCGACGGGGGCGGCGCGGAATTCGTATTTCGGTCGGCTGAAGCGTTTATCGCGATCCGGCATTGCCGGCGAATGGAGTTTCGCAACTTGACGGTGGACTGGGACTGGGATCACAGCCCGCTGGCCAGCATTGGAGTCGTAGAGCGAGTGTCCGATGACGTGTCGTGGTTCGAGTTGGCGTTCCCCGAATACGAGTCGGTTCCAGCGGGGCTGGACGTCCGCACGCTGAATCCGATGAATCCTCGAACGCTGACCCCGGGCTGCGAATGGGGGCACGAGTTCGGCGGGAATGTGCTGGGCGAAGTGCTGGAGGTACGCGGCAACATCATGCGCATCGCGCTGCCGGATCCGGAGAACTTTCGCTTCCTGAATCGCGGTCAGGCCTACATCGTGCGGCATTACGTGTACGACGCCCCCGCATTCGAACTGCACGAGAACGAGCATCTGAAGCTGGAGGAAGTGACGGTATACGGCGCGCCGGGTCACGCCTTCGTAGCCACCGGCGGTCAGCATCATTGGGGTCTTGCGCGCTGCCGCCTCCTGAAGCGGCCCGGCACGACACGCTGCATCTCGGCGACGGCGGACGGCTGCCATATCAGCAACTCGCTCGGCTCGTTCCTTATGGAATATTGCGATTTCAGCGGGAACGGGGACGATTGCCTTAATATTCACGATAATTCCGTTCAGAACTTCGAGCGATTGGACTCCAGGAGCATCGCGATCGGTAATGTATTTCCATGGCGAAATCCCTTCGCGCCGGGCGATCCGGTGGAGTTCCGGCATCCCGATCTATCGCCAACGGGCTTCACCGCTACGGTTGCCGATGCGGATTGGGACGAGCGCGGACGGCGCTGCGTGCTGACGTTCGGAGATGACCTGCCGAGCGACTTGTCGGAGAAGGCGATTATATTCAATCGCCGCTACAATTCGGGGCATTATGTCGTGCGGCACAATTTCTTCCACGATAACCGGGCGAGGGGAGTATTGCTGCATGCTTCCGACGGATTGGTAGAGCATAATTGCTTCTACCGCAATCAGGGGCCAGCCATCCAGATCGAATGCGGGGCGGAGGCGCGCTGGGCGGAAGGTTTCGGCGTCGATAATCTCACGATACGGAACAACCGAATCGAAAGCTGCGACGTCAATCATTGGAGCATGGCCGTCATCTACATGGGCGTCTATCTGGAGCAAGGCAGAACCCGTTACCCTATCTTCCGCGACATCGCGATCGAGCATAATACCATTGTGGATTGCCCTCAGCAAGCGGTTTTCGTCTCCTCGTGCGAGCGGGTTGCTATTCGTGGCAATGCCTTGCTCAACCCTAACGCGGGTCCGCCCAAAAGCGATCGGGATGGCGATGCCAACTGCGTGCCGAACCGAAGCTTGTATCACGGGACGATCATGGCGAGCCACTGCCGCGAGGTCATCATCGAGCATAATCGCCGCATAGCTGTCGCGCCTGCCACCGATGACCGCATATGGGTCGAAGCCGATTCGGCGGGTTCGGTGGAGATTCGCGGCAATCACGGATTTCGGGAAGTCGGGTGAAGGAGATGCAAGCGAAATTAGCGAATCCGAAGACCGCGCAGCCGCTTAAGGCTCCAAACGACGTATGGCGCCGAATTCTCAAATACAGGATGTTGTACGTCATGGTGCTGCCGTCCGTCGCGTTTCTGTTTATTTTCCACTATATCCCGATCTATGGCGCTTCCATCGCGTTTAAGGACTTCTGGGTGACCAAAGGCATTCTTGGCAGCCCGTGGGTCGGCTTCGAACATTTCGAGAAGCTGTTCCGTACCGACAAGTTCTGGCAGGTATTCCGCAATACGATTGAAATCAACCTGCTTCGCCTCGCCTTCGGTTTTCCGGCTCCGATCCTGCTGGCGATCCTTCTGAATGAAGTGCGGAACCGGCTGTTCAAGCGATCGATTCAGACGATTGTTTATTTGCCGCATTTTATTTCGTGGGTGACGATTGCGGGCATTATTTTCACCTTGCTATCGAACGAAGGATTGGTCAACAAAGCGATTATCGCTTTGGGCGGCGATCCCGTCAACTTTCTGACCAGCAACGGCATGTTTCGGCCGCTGCTCGTCCTTTCCGGCATCTGGAAGGAGGTCGGATGGGGCACGATCATCTATCTGGCCGCGCTGGCAGGCGTCAATCCCGATCTGTACGAGGCGGCGACGGTCGACGGCGCGAACCGTTTCAAGCAAATTTTGCATATCACGCTTCCGAGTCTGCTCCCGATTATATCCATACTGCTCATCCTGAATTTCGGCAGCATGATGAACGGGGGGTTCGATCAGGTATTCAATCTCTACAACACGATGGTGTACGAGAGCGGCGACGTTATCGACACCTACGTCTACCGTATCGGCCTGACGCAAGGCGAATATAGCGTGGCGACGGCAATCGGACTATTCCTTAACCTGATTAATTTCGCCTTGCTCGTAATCGTCAACTGGACGGCGAAACGAATCGGAGGACAAGGCATTTATTAGAAAGGAGGACAACGGTCCGTGGTTAGATCCAAAAGCATTTCCGGCGCGATATTCGATATCCTTAACATTCTGTTCCTGCTGCTCCTGGCGGCCGTGACGCTGTATCCCTTCTGGCATGTGCTTATCGGCTCCATCATGCCCTACGAAGAATCCATCCGCTCCGTTATCTATCTATTCCCGCAGCGGCCGACCTTCGAAGCGTACCATTACGTGTTCTCCAAAGATACGTTGGTCGGCGCCTTGCTTGTATCGGTATTCGTCACGGCGGCCGGGATGCTGTATCAGCTGTTCATTACGGCGATCACGGCATATCCGCTAATCAAGCAGGATTTGCCGGGCAGAACGTTTATCTTTATGTATATTATTTTTACGATGTTTTTTGGCGGAGGCTTGATACCCTATTATCTCCTCATTAAAAGTCTGGGGATGGTCAATAGTCTCGCGGTCATGATCATTCCGGCGGCGATCAGCACGTACAACATGATCGTGCTCAAAACGTTTTTCCAGAACATTCCTTTGGAGCTGGAGGAATCGGCGAAAATCGACGGCGCGGGTTATATGACGATTTTTTTTCGGATTATTCTGCCTCTGTCGGTACCCGCCCTGACGACAATCGGACTGTTCATAGCGGTGGGACAGTGGAACAACTGGTATACGCCGATGCTGTTCCTGAACGACAAGGATCTATGGCCGCTCGCGATGGTGCTGCGGGATATTCTGATCAACAACAACATGGAGCTGACCCGCGGCGGAAGCTACGTCAGCCAGGAGTTTATGCTGGGCGATACAATCAAGAACGCCGTCGTCATCGTCTCCGTCGTGCCGATCATTATCGTATACCCGTTCATTCAGAAGCATTTCGTGAAAGGGGTGATGATCGGTTCGATCAAAAGTTGAACCTTCTTTTGCAGGTTGAACCTTATGCGGGGGCTTGATATTCTACTAATTAACGGGGAGTTGGACAAGCATGTTGAGCACAAACAAAAAAAGCAGAAGAAAATGGATGATTCCGGTGTTGGCCGTATTGACATCGACCAGTCTACTGGCTGGCTGCGCCGGCAACAACAACGGCGTCGCGACGCCGTCGGCGAATACATCGCAGAGTGATGGAGGTAAAGGAAACGGATCGGAGCAGCAGGCAGCTCCGGTCGAGCTGTCCGTATTCAGCTGGATGTTTGAAGGAGCCGACGCTCCGGATTCGATCATCTATCAGAAGCTGCAAGAGAAGCTGAATATCAAGCTCAAGCCGATTACGGCTTCATGGAACGACTGGGAGGAGAAGCTGAATGTCATGATCGCGTCCGGCGAGATGCCGGATGTGTTCATCTCTTACGGAATTGACCGTCCGGTGCAATACCGTCAATGGATCAAAGAGGGCATGCTGCTGCCAATCTCCGACTACGGAGATCAATATCCCAATATTCAGAAGTCGCTCGATAACTTTGAAGCATTGGCCAAAACGACCGGAGGCATTCACTACTCTCTGCCGGTCTACAACGAAGCGGGCAGCGACAAAACGGCGGTAAGCGGCCATAACATCCTGATCCGCAAGGATTGGCTCGATAAGCTGGGGCTGCAGGTGCCGCAAACGATTGATGAGTTCAAGCAGGTAGCGGATGCGTTCACGAATGGGGATCCCGACGAAAACGGCAAAAAGGATACGTACGGGTACACGTCCAGCTCCGGCGGCGTATGGTGGCAATATCCGATTTTCAACGCCTTCGACACAAGCACGGATCGTTGGGAGAAGAAGGACGGCAAATGGATGCCGGAGGTCATCTCCGACGAGACGAAGCAGGCTATCGAATTTTTGAACGCCATGTATGCGGACAAAACGTTAGACCCCGAATTTATGCTGAATACGGACGACAAAAAAATCGAGAAGTTCGTCACCGGGAAGGTAGGCATGATTGTTCATAACGCCAACGCTACGCTGTATAACGATATCTTCGGTAAATTCGAGCAAGCATACCCCGACCGGGATCCCAAATCGATTTTCACCTGGGTCGGTACCCTGAAAGGGACGACGGGCAAGCAGCGCATGGACGGCTTCAACAATTTCTGGTGCGTGACTTCGATCAACTCCGGCATCTCTGAAGAGAAGCAGAAGAAAGCGCTGGAGCTGCTGGACTATTTGCTGTCGGACGAAGGGCAGGATCTGATGCTGAACGGCGTTGAAGGCGTCCATTACAAGAAGGATGGCGACGCGATTGCTTCGTTGATGTCTGATGAAGACCGCTCTAAGGATAAAGCGTTTTCGCTGAAGGCGCTGGTATCCTGGAACACCGACTTCTTACCGGACAGCACGCTAAACAAGGAAGACATCGTCGCATTGTCCCAATCGACGGGCGATTATGCCGTCCCTAATCCGCTCGCTTACCTGAATATCAGCGAAGAGGCGCTGGATCCCAGCCTCTCGAATCAACTTAACGACTTCGTGAACGAAACGGTTGTCAACTTGATCGTGGAAGCGGGCGATGTCTCCGCCAAATTCGACGACTTCAAGGAAGCCTGGTTGTCCAAAGGCGGCGACAAAGTCATCGAAGAAACGAATAAGCAAGCGGAAGCGGAAGGACGCTAAGCGGCGCGCGGGGAAAATCCGGACACAAGTTTTGTCCGGATTTTTTCCTGTAGTCACGCATGTCGCTTTAAGTGACAGAAAAATATAAGCGAACATAGGGGAGCGCAAGAGACATGGAGCTGGGACAAGACCAAAAGTTGTTGTTCATTGGAGACAGCATTACCGATTGCGGAAGGGAAAGCGACCCCGAAGGGCTGGGCGACGGTTACGTCCGCATGATTCGGGATTATTTGTACGTGCGGCATCCGGAGTTGACGCTCCAATGCCATAATCGGGGCGTCAGCGGCGAGACGATTATGGATCTGAAGTCGCGCTGGCAAGAGGATGTTATCGCGCTGGGGCCGAATTGGCTGACCGTATCGATTGGCATCAACGACGAATGGAAGGAAGTATCCATCGAGGAATATCGGCGCGCCTACGAGGAGCTGCTGACGGAGACGAAGGATAGGACGGGGGCGTCCCTGATCCTGATGGAGACCACGATTATATCCGAGAATCCATATGACGGGAAAAACGAACGGCTGAAGCCTTACAATGCGGTCATCCGTGAAACGGCAGAGCGCTTCAATGCCGTATT
The DNA here is from genome assembly GCF_014303795.1 of Paenibacillus sp. PAMC21692. Taxonomy (NCBI): domain Bacteria; kingdom Bacillati; phylum Bacillota; class Bacilli; order Caryophanales; family Paenibacillaceae; genus Paenibacillus; species Paenibacillus sp. PAMC21692. Next base: position 8,032,916 of record NZ_CP060293.1, on the reverse strand, counting down.
GGTGCCGCAAAACCGGCAATTCGACGACTATTTGCGGAAGCAGCATGGCAAAGTTCTCACTCTTGATCAGGTGCACATGAATTCAACCGGCAACTGGCTGATCGCGCTGAACTGGCTCAAAGCTTGTGGATTGGCGTAACTAGGAATAGCAGCTCATACCCACGAGAAATGGACATCCCTTCAGGGATGTCCATTTCTCGTTCGTTCGTTTTATGGATTGATGTAGCGGAGCAGATTGTAGACGAGTTGCGCGGCCTCGGCTCGCGTGGCGTTGGCTAGCGGCGCGAATATCCCGTCGGCACGTCCTTGCATCAGCGAAGCTTCCCTCGCGGCGGTCACGTACGGCCTCGCCCAGGTGGGAATGTCGTTGGCATCGGCATAGCCGGCAACTTCGACGTCTGCCGTACCGCCTGTCGGCAGGCCGATCGCCCGTACGATCATTGCGGCCATCTCGGCACGACTGATCGGCTCGTTCGGCGCGAAACGTTGTTCGCCTCGCCCGGCGACGATGCCGGCTTCGACCGCGGCGCCGACCGCGTCCGCGTACCACGCGTCCTGCGCCACGTCCGCGAACGCGGTAGACCGGACTACGGGCAGCTGGAGGGCCCGCACGAGCAGGGCTGTAAATTCAGCGCGGGTCGTCTGGCCGCCGGGCTTGAAATCGGTATCGTTAATGCCGAATACAATATGTTTGGCGGCCAACGTCGTTACCGCCTTTATAGCCCAGTGAGCGGCTTGAACGTCGTTGAACGTTTTGCGATATTCCAGAACGGCGTAAACGCCATTGTCCGAAATGGCCGCGGTTATGGATCCGTCGGCAGCATCGACGTTCCCTCCGGCATACAACCATTTTCCGGTGTCCGGATCATAAGCGTATAGTCCTAATAAATCCTCGTCAACGGACAGACTTTCATCGAATGGCAGGCTCAAGATCGCGTCTCCGTGAGCAGGCTTCGCCTCCACGCGTTCGCCGTCAGCCATGGCCACAGCGATGTCAACCCGCAAGAGCGGGCCGGCCGCTTTAAGCCTGGCATGGTCTTGGGCTGCCGGCACGAATACATTCGGCCGATTCTCCATTGGAACGACAGAGACCTCCAGCCTGGCTCCGTCGGCGTTCCCCGCCAGTCGCAACAGCTCGCGCAGCAAGGAAGGTTGAATGGATAAGGAAGCCCGCTCCAGCTTCAACTTGAGCGGATTGTCGGCATCCAGTTCCGCCAAAGCTACGGAAACGACGGTTTTGCCGTCTTCGCCATGTCCGGTGCCGCCGCCGTCGTTATCGCCCGCATTGCCTCCGCCGATCGCTCCATCAGTACCGGAACCTCCGGAAACGGCGGCTGCCAGACGCAGCTCGTTCGAAGCGATGCTTTCGCCATAGCCATTGTAGGCCAGCACACTAACATAATAGGTTTGCGGCAGCGAAAGACCGGCGAGCCTCAAGCTGGTCGCTCCGCCTGCATCTACAGTTGTCGTGTACGTTCCGCTGGAAGTGCCGTAACGTACCACATAGCCGGATGCGCCGTCCGAGGCTGTCCATTGGATGGATAAGGTGCCGTCTGCCGCCGAACTTCCGGTTGCGATCGGAGCGGCGAAGGCGGTACGCATCGGCAGCAGGTAGCCGAACAACTCCGGCGACTTGCCCGCGCCGATTCCGCTGTTGTATTCGATCCAGCCGTTGCGGGCATCGGAGCTGTCGGGATTGACGACGGTTCCGTCGCTGTAGTTGGCCAATATCGAGATTCCCAGTTCCGAACCTGCTTCTGCAATAACGCCTTCCGGCAGCAGCTCCTGCCACGGAATGGCGATTTCGTAACGGGTTACGCCGGCAGTCCCGTCCCGGACGACCGCAAGCTCTCCGCCGGTGAAAGGACCGCTTGTCTTGCCAGCTACGGCATGGTAACGGTATGCTAGCGCGCTGCCCCCGTCGGTCAAGCCGAAGGCGAGCTCCGTATAGCCTTTGGCGCCGGGTTTGCTGCCGCGCTGGGGATCGACGGCGATCTGTATGCTGGAGCCCTTCCACAGATCGGCCGCGCTTGAGATGGGCAGATGATGTTTGTTTTCCCGAACATCGACAGCCAAGTACAGCTTGTTTTCGTCCCAACGGGTGGAACCTTGGACCGTCAAGACATCGGCGGACCAGCGGTTGATGAAGCCCGCTTCGATCTCTCTGACTTGATCTTGCTTGTCCATCGTGAAGCCTGGGGCGGCTGCATCCCATTCGCTTAGATCTCCGTCGATAAGCGGCGGGGTCTCGGCATAAAGGCTTCTGAGCGCCCGGGTCTGTTTCTCGATCGTAATCGTCTCGGACTCGTGCATGAGGCCCGAGGCATCGTACACGCGGTATTGAAGCGCATGTTCTCCATTGCCCAAGCCGTCCAGCGTCGCCGCGAACGGGGAAGCCTGCAACTCCCGCGTTAGGCGTCCGTCAACGTAGAGCTCCACCTTGCGGATATCGTCGATGCCAGACAAATACGGCCTTGTCGCCAAAGAGGCGGTCGTGATGTAATCGCCGTCCCGCGGCGCAAGGAAGCTGACCCGCGACGGTTTGACGACCGGGGGAATGACGTCACCCGTCGTGACGCTCGTGACTGCGGAAGCTTCGCCGAAATAACCATTGTTGCCTTCGGCATTCACCATATAGTAGTAGGTCGTGTTCGGCTGCAGGTTTTCCCGATCCTCGAAAGACGAAGTATACGATTCGCCGACCATGTTGGCGTAGGTCGGTTCGAAGTCGGGCTGCGTGCCGCGATAAATATTGTAATGCGAGATGCCCGAGCTTTGCTCTTCCGGTGCCGTCCAGCTTAACTGCACATAGCGGTCGAACTCGGCGACAAGATTTCCCGTTGCCGCAGGCGCGGTTTCGTCCAGTAAACGGACGCTAGAGCTAAGGTCGTACCCCGTCGCTTCCTGCCAGGCGGCAAGCGTATCGTAGGCGGCCCCGTTCAGGATCGAGCGGAAGGACGCTTGCGGGCTGTAGATGCTGTTGCCATCGATCGCGTCGACGATCGTATTCGGTCCGATGCTGAATACGTCTGCACTTGCCAGATTCGGCCGAATGACGATGTTGTTGTCCCGTATTTCGTTGCCCGTCCATGTGCCATGGGGATTGGAGGCGGTGTTGACCGCGCCGGTGCCGTCCACATCGACGATAATCATATTGCCGGCGACCACGACGTTGTGAAGTCCGGTCGACAGATCCGGCCTGCCGGTGAAATTGCCCAGAGCGATTTGCCCTCTACCGTTAGACTGCAACGCCTGGTTGCCCTCAACGCGGTTTTGGATGATTTTGGCGCCGTTGTTGCTCATCGTGGTCATTCCATTGCCTTTGTTGCCGTGCGAATAGTTGTATTGAACCGTAATATTGTCGCAATACCAGTCCACGTTGATGCCGGCACCGTCGTAGCCGGACGAGGCGTCCTTCATGTTGTAGACCTCGTTGAAGCGGATGACGGAATCGCGGGAGGCGATGAACCATAGACCGCCCGGGCCCCAGGTGTCCGTGCCGAGTCCTCCGTCATGCACGACATTCCGCTCGATCGCCGAGTCGTGGGCATTCTGGACGACGATTCCTTGGCTTGCCGTGCGGTAAACATGGTTGCCGACGACGTTGACGTTGCCGTACAGAAGCTGCGAGCGAAGCTCTTCGTTCCTTTCGACATCCCAGCCTGTCGTCGTGATGCCGTACCAGGCGACGTCGTGGACGGTATTGTTCGCGATCGTAAGGTCGCGCGCCACTTCCTTGCCGTCCGTCCCGGGAACCATCGCGGAGATCATGATGCCGTTCGTGTTGCTGTCGTAGGTGTCGCTATATACGTCGTTGTTTTCGATTCTGACGTCCCGATGGAGGGCGGAGTTATCGTAATGCAGTTGTATGCCGGCCGTAATGCGGTCCCAGGATTGGCCCGAAGACGCGATAATATGAACGGACAGCCCCTCGATGACCCAGTGGCTCAGGTTGTAGCCCGTAACGACGCTGCCGCCGTTCGGGGCGTTCCAACTGACAACGGGCTTGTCCCCGTCGCCGTAAGCGCCTATGGCAATGGGGCTGCCCGGCTCGCCGGAGCCGCGCAGCACGAGCGGCTCGTTCCAGCCGTCGCCTGCTTTGAGCAGAATCCGGTCGCCAGCGCGGAAGGTGCCGTTATTGATTTTGTTCAGCGTCCGCCATGCCGTGCTCTCAGTCAGCCCGTCATTATCGTCGTCCCCTAGACTCGAGCTGACATAATAGACGGTATTGCCGACCGAATCCACCGGCACGGTTACGCGGCTTGCCGTGACGTTGTCGTAGCCTGCCGTCGCCTGCAGCGTCATCAGGGCAACCCCGCCGGCCGCGAATGCAGAGTCCGAAGTCTCCAGAAGCTTTGCTCCGTCAATGTGCAGCGCCAGCTTATCGCCGGCGGCCACGCCATGCCAGTCATAAGAACGACCGGGCTCCATGAAGAACGGCGTCTCTGCCAACACGATATCCGAGTCTCCGCTACGCTTGACGATCTGCGCCGCGCCATCGCCTGAGCTGTATCTCATCCAATAGCCGTCTCCCGAAATTTGCCGCCGCAGGAGAATGCCGACCGAGCCGTCTTGTCCGGCTTCCTCGAGCGCAATACGCGCCTTCAGCTCGTAATGGCTCCAGGAAGCTTCTCCGGCATAGACGGTTCCGCCGGTCATTTCCGTCTGGGCAAACACGTGGTTGATGCCCGTCCCGGTCACGCGAACGTTATCGACTTCGACGGAAGTATCCCAGGTCGCGAGCGCGATTCGGCCCGATAGATAGGGGGAATCGTCGTCGCTTGCGGTCAACACCAACTCGCCGTTGCGATACACGCGGAAGGTGTCGCCGATCGCTTCCACCTTGATCCGTACGTAAGCGGACGTTTGCAGCGAGGGGCCTTCATAGGCCGATATCCATCTCTGAAAGTCGCCGTTCTGCTTCATTATGCGAATGTAAGATTCGCTCATGTACAGGTAGTAGAAGTGCCGGCTGTCCTGGTAGCGGAAATCCATCATCGCGCCTGCTCCGTTCAGCAGCTTGATATCCGCCTCGTAGGCGTAGTCGGTCCAGGCTGCGTCGCCTGCCGCCAACTCGGAAGCGCCTCCGGCGCTTTGCCGATAAGCGGTGGTGGCGCCCTCCGTTACGGGTGACCAACTGCCGCCGTTCAGACTCCATTTGGCAGCGTTTCCATTTTCGAAGTCATCCGAAAACAATACGGGAGCTGCCCCTTCTTCGACGCTCCATTGTCCGCTCTCGACGGTCCATGCCGCAGACGGCCCATCTTCGAAATGGTCTTGCAGCAGCAGGGCAGACGCTTCCGCGACTCCCGGCTTGATGGCCAAAGGCAGGCTCATAAGCGCGACCAAACAGGCCAGCGCCGCCAGCAGCTTCCGGCGATAAATCAAACTTCTCATGTTGAGTGTCCCTCCTAAGATTCGTCGTTCACCTCTAACTTTAGCATTGGGATATCGCAACTAGACATGTGTTTATTCGGACAAACTGCATGTGGTTTTATATGATGTTGTAAAGTAGCTGCACTACAGCCCCAAGTATTGCAGCCCGTCCCCGCGTTCATTCATTCGTTTTTATAAACGAAATGAATGGTACACGAACGACAGGGCGGAGACAAATCTCCGCCCTGTCGGCCTACCGTGTATATCACTCATATCTGTATCCGTCTTTGAACGTTATGACCAGTCGGAAGCTGAGTTGCTTGGCTTTCGCAATATCTAATTCCAACTCGGGATAATCTTTTCCGAACTTAATGGTATGCCGGAACGAATATTGGGGATCGGCGCCGGGCTTCAGCTTTTCAAGATGGTTGTCTTTCGCGAATTGTTCCAGGCTAACGGACGAATCAATGGATCCGGAAGCAATCGCAAGATTGTACTTATCTCTGATCTGATTATAATCGCCGATGCTCTCCATTACCTTCTGCGTCACATCGATTTCATCATATGGCTCGTTGCCGTTCCACACCTGAACATATACTCGTTCCATCTCTGTTTCCGCTATGCCCAAATCCCTGACGGCAAAGCTAAAGTCCGCATCCAATTGATCTTTTGACGTCGATGTGCCGCTTTCGCTCCTATTTACACGGTTTGCATAAAAATCGTCATAGAGCGGAAGTCGCTGCTGGTTCACATTCATTTTTCTTTGTCCACTCGCGGGACTTTGCTCCCATACCTCAAATTCGTAATTATGCTCCAGCGACAACTCCAGCTCGGTTCCGTAGTTCAAACCGCTTTGTTCAACCAACTCGGCTTCCCCAGACGGACCGCCTTCAGCGTTATAAGAAATCGAGATTTTCGATTCGGGAGACACTTCCTTTAGAGTGACTTCCAGCGCCAACCTCGCCCTCTTCCGTACGGCATCGTATTCGCTCACTGTATAGTCGACATGGTCGATACGATCGTCTTGAGCTTCCAGCACGCGGCTTACTCCGTTAACAATTTGACTCTCCAAGGACATGACATTATTGCGCATGTTGTTCAATTCCGAGCTCACGTTTGTCTGGACATTACTAATCTTTTTATTTAAGGAATTTCCGAAATAGACGACAGCAATCAAATTGAATACCAGTAATACGATAACTGCTTTTGTTTTGTCCAAGGGCGGCCTCCTTCTTCCCTCACTCGAGCCAAATAGGTAATAAAATATTTTTCGGAAATACCAACCAGATCTTTCACGAGATCTGGTTTTTTGCCTTTCTCACCTCCGAAGGAGAAACTCCTTTTATTTGCTTGAACAGCTTGGAGAAGTAGTTCAAATTGCCGAATCCGACCCTGCTTGCCGTCTCCGTCACGTTAGCGCCTTCTCTGAGCTGGCGCTCGGCCATGTCCATGCGCAATCGGTTGACGAAGTCCACGTAAGTCCGCCCTGTCGCGGCTTTAAACACGTTGCAGAAGTGATAGGGCGTTAGATTGACCATGCGCGCTGCTTCCGAGAGGGGGAGCTTTTCGGCATAGTGCGTTTGGATATAAAGAATCAAGCTCTTGAAACGTTCCATGCGCTTGTCCAAGAGAGCCGGGGAATCATTGCTGCTTAGAGGGTAGCAATACCGCGACAGCAAGCTGAATAGAAGGTGAACCTGCGCTTTGACAACCAGCTCGTAGGCTCTTTCCTTTCGTTCGAATTCCTTGATCATGCCTCGGAATATTTCAACGATCGGCCGGACTCCTTCGCCATCGTCCAATTGGACGGGAAATCTCAGCGCCCCATCCAGGTAAGGGGACACGTAGCGCTCGTGGAGCGGATCTTGGAAGGGGCTCTCTAGCAGCGACCTGTTAAATACGAGAGACCAGTATTGAATCTGGCAATCCGTTGCGGCATACCCAACGTGCAATCCGCCGCTTGGCACAATCAGGAGGGTGCCGGGGCGAGCCTCGTACTGCTGGCGGTCAATACGGAAGCAGGCCGAGCCCTCAGCCATGTAGATGATTTCGAAGTGCTCATGCCAATGCAGATACAATACGGTGCGGCCGGCTTCTCCGGAAGGGCTGAAATTGCGGAACATATTAACCGGATATAAGCTGTCGCTGAGGTTCGTGTTTTCTCTTAATTCCATTGGGTAAGTCATGCCGGACGTTCAGTCCTTTCCAAGCTCCGGGCAGAGACGGGAAATCTTAATTTCGGTTAAATAAACCGCAAGATTGTATAGAGAATATACATGAAATTGCGGATATACTCGGTTTATAAACTCATTCTATCTCAAAAAAGGAGTAATAATCAATGATAGGAAAACATGCAGGATTACGGATTGGCACGATGGTTGGCGGCGGCGATGCCGCAAGAGTCATTCCGCAAATCGCGGTGCATGGATTTGAATCGTTTAATTTAACTTTCTGACAGACGACGGGGACACTGGATCTCAAAGAGACGGCCAAACAGGTAAGCGAAGCCATCGGAGAGAAGGATATCGTCATATCCGCTCTCAGCGTGTTCGGCAATCCCTTGACGGGAGAAGGGAACAACGCCGATACGCTGGCAAGCTGGGAAAGGCTGATCGACCATGCGCATCTGTTCGGCGCCGATATCGTCTCCGGATTCACGGGCAGGCTGACGGACCAATCCATTGACGAATCGATCCCCCGCTTCGCGGAAGTATTCGGCGAGCTTGCCCGGCGCGCGGAGGATCGAGGCGTGCGGCTTGCTTTCGAGAATTGCGATATGGGCGGAACTTGGGAGACCGGGGATTGGAACATCGCGCATAATCCGATCGCCTGGGAGAAAATGTTCAATGCGGTTCCGCACGATAATGTAGGATTAGAGTGGGAGCCGTGTCACCAAATGGTCAGTCTCATCGATCCCGTTCCGCAGCTCCGAAAGTGGGCGGAAAAGGTCTTTCACGTGCACGGAAAAGACGCCACCATCGCCTGGGACGTCGTACGCGAATACGGAATCCACGGTCCTAATCCTTTCGTCTGGCATCGGACGCCGGGTTTCGGCGACACGAACTGGTCGGATGTCATTACGATTCTTCGGCAAGCGGGATATCAAGGCACGATCGATATCGAAGGCTGGCATGATCCCGTCTACAAGGGCGAATTGGAGATGACGGGGCAAGTGCACGGCTTAAATTATCTGAAGCGCTGCAGAGGCGGAGATTTTGTCGCTAATCCGCTTTAATTCGCTTATTAAAGGAGGAATCGAGTTGAGCTATAAAGTAGTGGTAGCCGGTTGCGGCGGGATGGCCAACATCTGGGTGAAAGACGCGTTGGCAAGAAAGGATACCCAAATTGTAGGACTCGTCGATATTCGGCTGGAGTCGGCCCAAGCGATGGCGGAAAGTCACGGGTTAAGCTGCGGGCTTTACACGGACGTTGCCGAAGCCTTGTCGGAGACGGGAGCCAATCTCGTGTTCGACGTTACGATACCGGCAAGCCATTATGCGGTATGTTCCACGGCCATGCGGCACGGGGCCAACGTATTGGGCGAGAAGCCCATGTCGGAATCCATGGAAGAAGCGCGCGAGCTGGTTGCCTTGTCGGACCGAACGGGACGATCTTACGCGATTATGCAAAACCGCCGCTACAATGCGCCGATGCGGTCCATGCGCCGATATATTCAGGAGGGGGGCGTGGGGAGAATCGGATATGTCGGAGCCGATTTCTTTATCGGACCGCACTTTGGCGGATTCCGCGATGCCATGGATAGCCCGCTCATTCTGGATATGGCGATCCATACGTTCGATCAAGCGCGATATTTGACGGGGAGCGATCCCGTGTCGGTATTCTGCCACGAGTACAATCCTCCCGGCTCCTGGTACACAGGCAATGCTTCGGCAGTCTGCATCTTCGAAATGTCGGATGGCACCGTGTTCGCGTACCGAGGGTCATGGTGCGCGGAAGGAGCTCCCACTTCATGGGATGCGGTTTGGCGCATCAACGGAGAACACGGCACGGTGGTCTGGGACGGACACGGCGATCCTTATGCCGAGATCGTCGTCGTTACGGACCAGCCCGGCAAATTCATGAACGAATTCAGCCGCGTGGCGCTGCCGACGAGTAGCGAAGGCCGCTCAGGGCATGAAGGATGTTTCGACGAAATGTTTGCTTCGCTTAAAGAAGGCAGACAAGCGGAGACGGATTGCAGAGATAATATTAAAAGCATGGCCATGGTGTACGGTGCCATTGATAGCGCCCGGACGGGCGTAAAAGTTAATCTTAGCGATTATTATTAAACAGTAGAAAAAAGCAATGACGCGGATCGGGCATTGCCCGAAATCCGCGTCATTACTGGTTTATTTAGGATGCTGATGAAGGGAATTGAACCCCCGGCCTACGCATTACGAGTGCGTTGCGAGATGGTATTATAAGTGTTTTTAAGGTACTGTAAGAACTTAAAAGCCAGTAAATTAGGGACTTAAGTATCTCTAAGTTTAATTGGATATTTCTAAGTCGGTAGATGAAATGGTAGATGGAATGTTTTATAAAAATATGATTTCAATAGCTTCATTCTAACGGGAGTTCAATGAAACAGCGACAGTCTAGGACCTTGCATTGCTGCCTCGATTCCCGATGGGCCGAACCGGTATTCCAGAATATGGATTCTGTCTGTTCGCTTTTCTAGCAAGCGACGATACCCAATGGATTACCGGTGAAATCATCCATTCTAGAGGTGGTTTTCTAAAGGTATCTTAAAGAACGCGAACTCAAAAAAGGGCCAAAAACACGTTAGGCCAATAGCCGGGCTGCAACGTTCGCGAGCCCAAGTTGGCTTGGTGGCGCAGCAACGCTCAAAAATTTTAGCGATCACTTTATAAAAAGCGAAATATCTGAACACCTCGGCGCTCTGATATTTCGCTTATTCCTATGTTTTATTTTCCAGTTTAGCTAAGGCAATTTCCTTCCTCGATCCTAGACTCGACAAGTGGGAAACGCCAATGATTGTAATAACGCCTATGCCCGTCTTCGTAATCTCAGATATTATTTTCATCTCTCGGGCATTGTTTATTCCCATTTCCAATACAACAATTTCCGTATCTTCTTCTGTACTTAATATCGAAGTTACTCGTATTGTTGAAGCTGGAAACGAAGGTCAAACACAAGGTCTTGCAGCTCACTCGCTGGTTAACATAGGTGTTATGACGTCCATATTGTTAGTGGATCATGCGACTCAAGAAAAAGTCAGTCGAATATAGAAAGAACAAAAACGAAACGGATCCATGCTAGGGGGCCTTGTCATGATTGCCCCACTCTGCACCGAGTGGGGGGCGGTATAGACAGTAATTATCCATTTGGATATTATATTACAATGAGCAGCTCAATGACGGAGGTGCAAAATGTACAAGGTTATTATCGTTGAGGACGAGATGCTTGTTCGGATTGGATTACGAAGCTCGGTAGACTGGAGCAAATTTAATATGATGGTCGCTGCCGATCTTTCCGATGGACAAGCCGCTTGGAATTACTGTTTAAATGAAGGTTTTCCCGATTTGATTATCACCGATATCAAAATGCCCAAGATGGACGGGATGGAGCTCATAACGAAAGTGCGGAAAGACAACAAGGAGACTCGCATTGTCGTTCTTTCATGCCTGGAGGAGTTTGAGCTTGTCAGGAAGGCCATGTCACTTGGCGTTTCTAACTATATCCTTAAGCTTACGATGACCGAAGAGGAAATCGGAACGGTGCTTGGAGCCGTTCGAGCGGAATTGGAAACTCAGGAATCATTAAAGGATTCCAAAGAGAAAAAGCCGCTTGTGCCGCCGAATATGGATTTGATTAAAGAGAAATATTTAAAGGATTTTTTGTTTTACGGGATTTACTCCGTAGAGGAGTTTGAACAGTTCGCGGCCAATAGCGGGCTCAGGCTATCGCAGGTCCGTATGATGGCGTGCACCGTCGAGGTGGACAGCTATTTTGTGTTGAAAGAAAAATTTAAAGATAAGAACGGGCATTTGATCAAGGCCGCTCTGTTAAATATTTTCTATGAAATAATGAACGCCTGTAAGCGGGGCGAAACGATTTATCTGGATGAAACACATTATCTTATTCTGTTCAGCTTTGAAGATCAGGTTTCGGAGCAATCCATCCATGCCGAAGCGCATGAGGTTTTGAATAAAGTCAAGGATGCGATCCATACCTTCTTCGGAGGATCGGTATCCTTCGGCATCAGCGGCGTACAAAGCGGATTCAAGTCGTTGAGAAAGCTTTATTTTGAGTCGATGCATGCGCTGGACAGAAAATTTATTACCGGCCCGGGTCAGAAGCATAAGGCGGAAGACGCCATCGATCTGGGCCATATAAATGCACAAATAGACAATCTGCGGGCATATACGCCATTGCGTGACATTATCAGTCCAATGAAACAAGATGAATTGGAGCAATATCTAAACGCTTTTTCGAATGCGCTTACCGGGGAGAAAAATGCCATAAGAATCATGCTTTATCAATTTATACAGTGGGTGAACGCCAATGTACATGAAGATCAACACAATGAAAATATTCTGTTGTTTCAAGTAACGGAAAAACTTAATCAATGCGATACGCTGCCGGAAATGTTGGAGCATGTCCACGAATATATCGAAAAAATTGTAGAGGAATCCCGCTCCCATCTTCAGATGAGCAAAGAAATTTCGAAGGCAGTCCAATATATCAAACAAAATTATGACCGGAATATCAGCCTTCAGCAAGTAGCCGATCACGTCAACTTGAGTTTTGGTTATTTAAGCAACTTATTCAAGAAAGAGCTGCGGATAACGTTTGTCGAGTACCTGAATTGCTACCGGATCGAACGCGCCAAGGAACTGCTCATAAAAACGAATTTAAAATCCTATGATATTGCAGTGAAGGTTGGATTCTCCCCGGAATACACCTATTTTAGCAAGGTATTCAAAAAGATGACGGGAATGAATCCAAATGATTTCCGCAAACAATATTTACCGGAATCTCGAGGTTACAAATGAAGCTCAAGGGCAGGTTTCAACAGCTAGGCACGCAATTGATCGTGTTTTATATGATCATCAGTCTGGTTGTGTTGTCTGCTGCCTCCTACTTCATATACTCCTTTATGCTCGGCATTATTAAGGAAAACAATGAGACGCTGCTGCTTCAGCAGTTTCAGCAACTGGACCACAACATCGATGGTCTGATTGCCGACGTGGACTCCTTGTCCAAGTTTTTTTTGCTGGATGACAAAGTGCAGCGATTCTTGAACTACTCGACGGAGATGGGATACACCGAATTGCTGGAAGTGAAAACCGATCTGCATGCAACGATCAAGGACTTTGTTGACAGTTACGGCTATATTGATTCCATATACATGATCGGAGACGCGCAGGGGGCAATCGGAGGCACTGACAAAACGACACTAGTCCACACGAGTCAAGAGTGGATGGACAGGTTTGTTGATTCTGATATTTTTCATGAAGCTCGGCAACGTTTTCCCGAATTGATAATCAAGGGGGGGATCGAGAAGGCCTATTACAATCCTTATATGGTCAATTCCCACGGCGGTTCTATCATCAGCATGGCACGCGCAATCAGGCCATTATATACCCCACTGACCAATGGCATGTTTATATTAAACGTGGACGAAAATTATCTGTCTTCTATTTATTCCACTTCACTTAACGCATCCGAAGGCAAAATGTTTATCGTTGACAAGGAAGGCGTTATCATTTCCAGCAGCAAAAAAAGCGATATCGGCACTCATAGCCCCTATTATCCAGATATAATGGGCGGACCGGGTTATGGAAGTTATGATGGCGAAAAAGCTTCGGATTCCGTCCAGGTCGTCTATTATCGTCTCGATAAGACAGGCTGGTACATGGTGAAAGAAATTCCGCTTAATCAATTTTCGAATCAGATCTTTTCCGTGCAAACGATGCTTGTGGCGGTGTTCTTGTTAAGCCTAATCGTCATCTTCGTACTTTCGTATTTCTGGCTGAAAAAAATGGTTCATCCGCTCCAGGTATTAGCGCACAAGATGAAGGATATGAGCCGGGGAGAGCTTGGGATCACTTTCGCCAAGGTGCCGAACAATGAATTTGGCATGGTTATCCGCCGCTTCAATGAGATGTCGCTCAGCATTGTCGATTTGATCCGGAAGACGAACGAAATGCAGGAAAAGCGGCGCGAGCTTGAGATGGAAGCTTTGCAAAACCAAATCAATCCGCATTTTCTTTACAATACGTTGAACATGATACGCTGGATGGCTTCAGGCATCAAAGCGGATCAAATTGTAAACAGCATCGTGGCGCTTGGAAATATATTAAGGCCTGTCTTTGCCAGCAGAGACAGCATGTGCACATTGCGAGACGAGCTGAATTATCTGGAAAACTATATTAAAATCATTAATATGAGATTCAGCAATAACGTTGTTTTTGAAATTGATGTGGATCCGCGCGATCTCGAGCAGCAAGTGCCGCGGTTAATATTGCAGCCGCTGATCGAAAATGCGATTACCCATGGAAGCCGGGACGACGCCGATGGTATCCACATTGCCATTGATGCCTTTGAAACGGATGATGATTTCAGGATAACGGTCTGCGATTCCGGTGCAGGAATCGACGATGAGAAGCTGCGGCATTTAAATGACCGTTTGGAATCGGGAGAAAATCGATCGCCTATGAAAGAAGCCATAGGCAGCGGCATAGGGCTGTACAACGTTAACAAAAGGATTAGGCTCCATTATGGCGCCAAATACGGCGTGCGACTGGTCCCGCAAACGGAAGGGACGCTGGTGCGGATTCTCTTACCTAAAAAACTTGATGAATAATAACGAAAAGACAGCGAGCAATCGCTGTTTTTTTTTGTTCAAAGCAATATGTAAATTTTTCAATCGCCAAAATGTACACAACTAAAAAATTCAATCAAATCTAAGGATCCGTCATTTTACAAAGAATTGCAAAGAGATAAGATCAATCTGTAATTGAACATGACTCACACCCATTATGAAAACGGTTGCGGGTTTGGTTCTCTACATTCATAAACAACACTATTTTGTGGGGGGAAGATCGATGAGGTTTGCCAAGAAAGGTTTTTCGCTTTTGTTAATCGTCGTTATGGTACTCGTGGCAGCATGCAGCGGGGGAAATGGAGGCAATAGTGATCCGGAACCAACAACTCCGCCGACACAAACCGAAAGCAATGACAATAACGGCGGCGAGAAGGTTAACGAAGAATCGCCGAAAGAAGAGCCTGTCGCCGACGGCAAATGGGAGATGGACTTTGATCTTGGCGGCCGCACTATCAAGTTTCTGCATCAATCCGATCCGTACAGAAACGAAACACCGGAACAATTGTACATGAGGGATGTAAAGGTGCCTGAGCTGGAGAAGAAACACAATGTGAAAATCGAAAACATTGTGGAAACAAGAGGCAATATGTTCGAGAACCTGGCATCGTCCGTTCTGGCGGGAGAGCCGATGGGAGATGCGGTCTATATCGATACGCGCTGGGGTTTCCCGGGCTGGATCACGGGCAAGATCATCGAGCCGATTGATCAATACGTCGATTTAAACGGTCCGGCGGGAGCGGTGTTCGACCCTCTGCTTAAGGGATTTGCCACGATCGACAACCATGTCTATGCGTATCACGCGCCGAAGGTCGACTTTATCGGGCTTGTATACAACAGAACGATGCTGCAAGAACATGGGATAAAGGACCTGCACGAATATGTCAAGGAAGGGAATTGGACTTGGGATACGTTCCGGGAAATCGTGACGAAAGTGACGAATACGCAAGCAGGCATTTATGGGTATGGCGGAACTGCGCTTTACTCGGGCAATAACTTTATCGCTTCCAATGGGGGCAACTACGTGGATTATGAGGCGAAAAAGGAAATGATGTCCGATCCGAGGACGATTGAAGCGACTGCCTTTATGCAGGAGATGCTTCCTTATTCCTTAATCAATGAAATCAACAACGAGTCGATGAAAACGCACTTTAATGCCGGCGAAATGATGATGGCCTCGGCAAGCGTTGCAGATGCCGCCAGCCTGCGTGAAACAGGAGCCGTCGACTTTGGTTTTGTGCATTTTCCTGTAGGGCCGTCCGGCGATATCCCAAGAACGATGTCGACACCGCCGCAAATGTGGAGCATTCCGGTAGGCGTAGAAGATCCGGAGAAGGTACTCTACCTTCTTTACAAAATGTATGAACTTCCCGAGGACATGATTATTCCGGAAGATTACTTCGGTCAAAACAACCTGGAAAAAATCTTCGCTTATGAAGAGGATATTGCGGAAGCCAAACAACTGATGAATTCCGCGAACTATGTACTGAGCTACTCCGAGTTCGTTCCCGGTTGGAATGTCTACGAGTTCTTGAATCAAATTCTTCTTGAGGGCACTGCCCCTGCCACGGTTGCGGAGTCTCAACGTCAGCTTATGCAGACAGGCCTGGACGAAGCGTTTAAGAAATAATAGGTACAGAGCAGAGCCGGTAACAGGGTGTATGTACTGTTGCCGGTTTTTCTTTCATCCAATTTAAGCAAAAAGAAGGTGATTTGCTCGATGGTCGGTGTTTTGTCCAGATTTCGCGGTTCTATCATCTTGATCGCGTTCGTTGCCTTGTTAGTCTGGTGGTTTTCCAGTGATCGTGAAACCGACGTTCAGTCCGGCAATCTGGTTGAGCTGGAGAGCCTGAAAACCTTTACGGAGAACAGCTATCAGAACTTTCTAACGAAATACAAGGACACTCCGCGTCCTGCTCAGTCCATTCGGATCGAGGCGGAGCAGTATAGTTCAGCGGATGGAGAGGTCTCCGTCGTTACGGATCTAGGCGGAGATGTCGGCCGTGCATTAATGACCAATGAAACGGGGCAAGTCACCTGGAGCCTCGAAGTGAAGGAAGCCGGGTTGTACCAAATAGGCATCCGGTATTATACCGTTCCGGGCAAAAGCTCCGCTATCGAACGTACTTTGCGGATTAATGGCGAGCTCCCCTATCAGGGGGCGGATTCGTTGATTTTTGATCGTGTATGGAAAAACGGGATGACCGAATTCGAACGTGATAACCGCGATAATGAATTGCGTCCAAGCCAGATCGAGCACAACACCTGGCAAGAGGCGGTGTTGGAGGATGCGAACGGACTGGCGGTCGAGCCGTTTTTATTCTATTTTCCAAAAGGCGCGAACACGATTACTTTAGAATCGTTGCGCGAGCCGATGGCGATCGATTATTTGCAGGTTTATCAAGCGCCGGCCGCGCCGGCCTACGCCGACATGAAAGCAGGATATGCCAACCTCTCTTCGCCATCGGATATTCTGATCAAAGTGCAAGGGGAGCATGCTTTATATAAATCCTCGCCAACCCTGTATCCGATTCCGGATCATACGTCATCGTCTCTGGAGCCATACAGCGTGTCCAAAATTCGCATGAATTCGATCGGCGGCCTGAACTGGCGAATGCCGGGACAATGGCTGGAGTGGGAATTGGAAGTGCCGGAGGACGGCTTGTACAAAATCGCGTTGAAGGCAAAAGAAAACCTGGTGCGCGGCGTTTACTCCAGTCGCAAGCTTTATATTGACGGCGAAATCCCGTTCCGGGAAATGGCCAATTTAAAATTTTATTACGATGCGGACTATCAGATGAACGTGCTTGGCGAGGAGGACGAACCTTATCTGTTCCATCTGACGAAAGGGAAGCATATGCTCCGGCTCGAGGCGAGCCTCGGCGAAATATCGCCGCTTATTAATACGGTCGAATCAAGCGTATTAGAGTTGAATGCCATCTATCGGCAAATATTGATGATTACGTCGGCGACGCCGGACACTTTCCGCGATTATCAGTTGGAACGTCGAATTCCGGAATTGGTTCGGGTGTTCGAGAAGCAACGCGATATCTTGTATACGGTTGCAGAAGAGCTGCGAGCGATAACCGGCGAAAAAAGCGATAAAACGGCGATCCTCTATACGATGTCCCGTCAGCTCGACGACATGGCGAATAATCCGAACACGATAGCCGGGCGTCTTAAGCAGTTCAAGCTCAATATCGGATCGCTCGGCACCTGGCTGCTAACGGTACGGGAGATGCCGTTGCAGCTGGATTATTTGATCGTCGCATCGCCCGACGCCAAGCTGCCGGAGGCCAATCATTCGATTGCAGACGGTATGGGGCACGAAGCGGGGAAATTCGTCTATTCTTTCATCGAAGATTACAACACGATCGGCAATACAAACGAAGCGGGACAACAATCGGTAACCGTCTGGATTGGTACGGGTCGCGACCAAGCACAAGTGATGAAGGAAATGATCGATGACACCTTTACTGCGCAATCCGGAATTCACGTCGATCTAAAGCTCGTTAACATTGGCGCGCTGTTATCGGCGACATTGGCGGGACAGGGGCCCGACGTTGCGATGGAAATCGGGATATCCGACCCGGTTAATTACGCGATGCGCAATGCCGCTTACGACGTGAGCCAATTTCCGGACTTTGAGGAAGTGGCCAGGCGATTCCAGGAAAGCGCGATCGTGCCGCTCAGGTTCAATGGAGGTGTCTACGCGCTTCCGGAGCAACAGTTGTTCAGCATGTTGTTCTATCGGAAGGATGTGCTTAAAGAGCTGGAACTTGAAGTCCCCGATACCTGGGACGATGTGTACGAGATGATCCCCGAGCTGCAGAAGCGTTATATGCAATTCGGCTTGCCGATTCAGGATCAGGCCGCCACTATGGTGCCTAACGATACATTCTCGATGCTGCTGTTCCAGTCGGACGGCGATTATTATGTGAACGACGGCGAGAGGAGCGCGCTCGACAATGATGTATCGATGAAGGCGTTTGAGCGTTGGTCGGACTTCTATACCAGCTACAAGTTCCCGCTCACTTACGATTTTATGAACCGTTTCCGGCTCGGGGAGATGCCGATCGGAATTGCGCCTTACAACACGTACAACCTGTTAACCGTTGCCGCGCCGGAAATACGCGGCCTGTGGGATTTTACCGTCGTGCCGGGTACGCAGGCGGAGGATGGCAAGATAAGACGGGAAGCGGCAAGCTCGGGTACGGCGGTCATGATGATGCAGCAAGCCAAAAACAAGGATGCCGCATGGGAATTCATGAAATGGTGGACGGAAAAAGAGACGCAGATTCGTTTTGGACGCGAGATGGAAAGCTTGATGGGCGCAGCCGCCCGTTATCCTACAGCCAATATCGAAGCGTTGCAAGAGCTTCCATGGCCGGTAAAGGATTACAAAAACCTTGAAGCGCAATGGCAATGGGTGCGCGGCATACCGGAAGTGCCGGGCGGCTACTTTACCGGGCGACATCTGGATAACGCCTTCCGCAAGGTGGTCAACCTCGGAGAGAATCCGCGCGAAGCTTTATATGATCATGTTCTTATCATCAATAACGAAATTGCGATCAAACGCAGGGAATTTGGTTTGAGAGACGGGACGGAGGTGTCAGCACATGCAGCAGACAACGACAACAACTAACCAGGTTCTTCCCCTGCAGCAGCATAAGAAGAAAAACAGGCTTGCTTTATTCCGGCAAATTTGGCAGAATCGCCAGTCCTATGTGCTGCTGGGACCTTATATGCTGCTGTTTTTCCTCTTTACCGTATTGCCGGTGACTCTGTCCTTGATCGTCAGCTTCACCTACTTCAATCTGCTGGAGTTTCCGAAATGGGTGGGCTGGGGCAACTATACCCGGCTCTTTCTGGAGGATGAAGTATTTCTGATTGCAATTAAAAATACATTTTTGTTTGCATTTATTACAGGCCCGATCAGTTATATCGCCTGTTTTATCTTCGCTTGGCTCGTGAATGAGTTGCCTTCGAGAATACGCGCCCTTATGACGCTCGTTTTCTACGCTCCTTCGATATCGGGCAACATTTTCTTTATTTGGCTGATCATGTTCTCGGGTGACAGCTACGGCTATATTAACGGCTTTTTGATGAAGTTTGGTTTTATCATGGAGCCGATTCAGTGGCTGCAGGATGAACGTTACGTGCTCTGGATCGTTATGATTGTGCAATTATGGTTAAGTCTCGGCGTCAGCTTCCTGGCCTTTATCGCCGGTCTGCAGTCGATTGACCGTACGTTGATCGAAGCTGGCTCCGTGGACGGCATTCGCAATCGTTGGCAAGAGCTTTGGTACATTACGTTGCCCGCCATGCGGCCGCAGCTGCTGTTCGGCGCAGTCATTCAGATTACTTCATCGTTCGCCGTCGCCGAAGTATCCATCGCGCTTGCCGGATTTCCGAGTGTGAACTACGCCGCACATACCGTCGTTACGCATCTGATGGATTACGGCTCCATCCGCTTCGAGATGGGATATGCTTCGGCCATTGCGACAATCTTGTTCGCGATCATGGTTGGATCGAATATGATCGTGCAGAAATTGTTAAGGAAAGTGGGGGAATAACAGGTGAGCGCAATAGGAGCAGCTTCTAAGAAACGGCTGAATCGTTCATGGACGGGAGATCTTGTTTTATTCCTTTTCCTTTGTTCATTCGGCGCCTTCATGGTCATTCCGCTGGTTTACACGATCAACAACGCGTTTAAACCTTTGGATGAATTGTTCCTGTTTCCGCCGAGGTTTTTCGTGCGGAACCCTACGATGGACAACTTCTTCGATCTGTTTAATTTGATGGCGGATTCGTGGGTACCGTTCACGCGATATGTGTTTAATACGTTCTTTATTACGGTCGTAGGCACAATCGGCCATGTCACCCTTGCTTCCGCCGCGGCTTATCCGCTCGCGAAGCATAAGTTTCCGGGTTCGAAATTGTTGTTTACGATTGTAGTCCTGTCCTTGATGTTCTCCCCGCATGTAACGGCCGTACCAAACTATGTCATCATGTCCTGGTTAGGTTGGATCGACTCTTATTCGGCGATTATCGTGCCTGCGATTGCAGCTTCGCTGGGTCTCTACCTGATGAAGCAGTTTATGGAGCAAATTCCCGACGCCTTGCTGGAAGCCGCCAAAATCGACGGCGCAAGCGAATATCGAATCTTTTGGCAAATCGTCATGCCGCTTGTGAAACCGGCATGGCTGACTCTTGTTATTCTGTTGTTCCAATCGCTATGGGGAACCGATGGGGGATCCTTTATTTACAGTGAAGAGTTAAAAACGATGAACTATGCCTTGAGCCAGATTCTCGCGGGAGGAATCGTGCGCGCGGGTCCCGGCGCTTTTGTCGCCTTGCTCATGATGTCGGTTCCGATTGCGATATTCGTTACTTCGCAGAGCAATATCATCGAGACAATGGCCAGCTCTGGGATGAAGGAGTGAGGGAGATGAGAGAACTAATTCGTATCGCCAAGCTGTCGATCCCGTTTATATTCATCCTGTGCTTGTTATTCTCGCCGGTTTCGACGGCTCTTGCGTCAGCGCCCTACGAAGGATATAACTACTCCTCCTGGGGAGAGACGACTCCATCGCCGATTGCTTATCGTCCGGATCGGGTTGTCGACGGCTATTCGTTAGGCATCGACAGCTTTAACCAGCCGCGCGATATTTACATATCGGCAGACCGTCACATCTATGTCGCGGATACGGGCAACAACCGCATCGTTGTGCTAAATGACCGGTATGAATTCGTTCGGGCAATTACCGAATTTCGTAATGGAACGGAGACGGACTCCTTCCGATCGCCCTACGGCGTTTTCGTGACGGAAGACAACGACAAGTACATCGCGGATATGGACAATGCGAGAATCGTTCAGTTGGATGCCGATGACAGGCTAGTCAAAATTATCGACTCCCCGCAATCCGAGATTCTGGTCGCAAGCTTTGTCTTCCGTCCAACGAAGGTAATCGTGGATAAAGCCGAACGCGTCTATGCCGTATCGCAAGGGACGTTCGACGGTATTATAGAATTTGATGCGGATGGACATTTTTCGGGATTTGTCGGGGCCAACAGGGTTCAATTTAACCCCGTCGACTATTTCTGGAAGATGGTTGCCACGCAAGAGCAACGGAATCGAATGCTCTTATTCGTGCCGACGGAGTATACGAACGCGGATATCGACGAGCGCGGGTTCATATACACGACGAACTCGGACGCGAATACGAGCAGACCCATCCGCCGGCTGAATCCGACGGGCATCGATGTATTGCGCAGCCAAGGTTATTGGCCGCCGGTAGGCGATCTTAATTTTACGAACACCGGGGATGCAAAAGGCCCTTCCTTGTTCTCGGACATCACGGTAACGGACAGCGGCATATACAGCGCTCTGGATGGAAAGCGGGGTAAAATATTCACTTATGACTGGGACGGCAATTTGCTTTATGTCTTTGGCAAGATGGGCGATCAAGTCGGGACGTTCTCCATGCCGGCGGCCATCGATTATTTGGGCGATGATATCGTCGTGCTCGATCGGGCGACAAATCGACTGACCGTATTCGGCGTTACTCCGATCGGCGCTTGGATCAATGAGGCTGTAAGGCTTCACTTTCAGGGGGAGGATGCCCAATCCGCAGAGCTATGGAGAAAGGTCATCGAGTACGACGCAAACTATGGTATTGCCTACATTGGCATTAGCAAAGCCCTGCTGCGTCAAGGGCTGAACGAGGAAGCGGCGCATTACGCGGAGCTGGGCAAAGATCGCAATTACTATTCCAAAGGTTTTCAGAGGCATCGCAAGGATGTGCTGCGCGACCAGCTTGGGAACGTCTTTACGATCGGAATCGCAGCCATGCTGGGCGTCATCGTTATCCGCGCAATCAGAAAGAGAAGGGGGAAAGCTCAGCATGTCTAAGGAGATTTTGTTGTTTCCTTTCAGCTTAATCGTGCGGCCTTTCTCGGGTTATTGGGATTTGAAATACGAGGGCAAGGGCAATTTGAAAATGGCGGCGCTTATATTTTTCCTCGTATTTATAAGCATGATATTTCAAAAGCAATACGCCGGATTTATTGTCAATTTCGCTAACCCGGCTTATTTTAATAGCTTAAACGAGCTGATGAATCTGCTGCTGCCCTTTTTTTTATGGTGCGTGGCCAACTGGTCCTTGACGACGTTGATGGACGGGGAAGGAAAATTCACCGAGATCGTTATGGCAAGCGCCTATGCGCTGATGCCCATGTTCATTATCTATATTCCGAATACGATTATCAGCAATTTTATGACGCAGGAAGAGAGTGTCTTTTACGTTTTCTTCAACTCCGCGGCGATGATCTGGACCGCCTATCTGTTATTCGTCGGGACGATGACCGTACATCAATATACGGTGAAGAAAACGGTAGTCACGATCCTTCTGACACTCCTCTGCATGGGTTTCCTTCTGTTTCTGGGATTGCTGTTCTTTAGTTTAATCCAGCAGATGTACTCGTTTTTCTTTACGATTTATCAGGAATTTTTATTCCGGAACTAGGGGGGTGTAACAGTTGAAAAAAAACATCATTTTCATCAGTGCGGCTGTGATCCTCCTTGGCGCTGTTGCAACCGTCATCTGGGGTTTTCAACCCGGGAAAACGGCAATTCCGGTTATTTCTAACTCGCTCGGCATAAGCGAGGGACAAAGCTACAGTGAACCCGGGGTTCGCCTGGATGGCATGAAGGGGATAGTCTCTAACGGTCTGCTTTCTTTATATATGGACGAAACGACGACGGGGATCGCCGTGCGCAACGAACAGACGGGTTATCTGTGGCACTCCAGCCCGTCGGGAATCGAGGAAGACACTCTTGCCACCCCTGCGAATAAACACGCCATGCGGTCGCCGATTGCTTTGAATTATATTAACACGGGCAAGCAGCAGACGAAATTTACGGCATCTTCGGAAAGTATCGCTCATGGAAGCTTCTCATCGGAGACGATAGACGGCGGGCTTCGCGTCACCTACAATTTGGGCAAACCAATAGCGAAGATTGATCGAATTCCGCAACAAATAAGCAAGGATCGATTGGATGGGATAAAGGAGTCGGTAGGAACATCGTTCGCGCGGTATTTTATCAATACGTTTAAGCTGGATTCCGAAAACAATGTATACTCGAGAGTCGATGTGACGTTAAACGGGACAGTGCTCAACAAAGTGCTGGAGGCGTTCGAATTGGCCGGCTATACGGCAGAGGACTTGGAGAAGGACAATGCGGACAACGGCATCATTGTACTCCCCGAAGACGTTGATCGCTTCACCGTCGTGATTGAGTATGTATTAGACGGCGACTCGCTTGTCGTCCGGGTGCCTGTCGATCAATTGCAATTCTCTGAAACAACCCCTTTGCTGCAATTAACGGTTCTCGAATATTTCGGCGCGGGCGGACCGGACGAGGAAGGATATATGTTCGTTCCGGATGGATCGGGAAGCCTCATCTATATGAATCGCCCGAAGAGCGGCGCCGTGCAATATTCGCAGCCTGTGTACGGCGAGGACCTCGCCGTCAAGGAAAACCGCGGTTATACGGTCAAGGAACAGATTCGCATGCCGGTATTCGGCATTAAGAAACGCGACGAGGCGATGCTGGCCATAATCGAAAGCGGCGATGAAGTCGCGCGGATCCATGCCACCACGGACGGTATTTTAGGTTCCTATAACAATGTCTATTCGGACTTTAAGGTTATATCGCAGGAGAACGTTCGCGTGCAATCCGGCAATAAATTTCGTGAGATACCCGTCTACCAGGATAAAGCGACATCATCCGATTTTGTTATCCGCTACAAGTTTCTGAACGGGGAACAAGCAAGCTATAGCGGGATGGCGGAAGGCTATCGGCATTATTTGATAGAGCGGCAGCTTCTTGCGAAGCAAGAGACGGAGACGAAAAAGGCGCCCGACAGTCCGTTCTACCTGGAATTGATCGGCGCGATATCGAAGCGGGAGCATCTTCTGGGTATTCCATACGAATCGACGCGTCCGTTAACGTCGTTCGGGCAGGCGCAATCGATTCTGGGCCAACTGCTCTCCGAGTCGGTCACGAACATTCATGTCCGCTACACGGGATGGTCAAGCGGAGGAATCGAGCATGCGCTGCCGTCGAATGTGACTCCGGAGAAGAAGCTGGGCGGACAACAAGGGCTGAAGCAATTGGACCGATATGCCGAGGACAACGGGATCAACATTTATCCCGATGTGTCGCTGTTAAAGATGTATCCGCAAAGCTCCTTGACGTATAGTCCCGCCAAGGCAGCCGTCCGGAATTTAAACCGCACGCCGGCGGCGATCCATCCGTATGATCCGGCGCTCGGGACTCGCGATCAGACAACCGAGCCTTATCATTTGCTGGCGCCGCAGGTTGTGCCTACGGTTGTTGATCGGTTTATTAAGGATTACAGCAAACTGTCGTTGTCCGGTCTGAGCCTGGAGGATCTCGGGGATACCCTGTACGGCAATTATCGCCAAGGCTCCCAAGTCGACCGCGCGCAGGCGGCACAAGTCGTCGTTAAGCAAGCGCAGCAGCTTGAGGAGTCATTATCCAATGCGGATTTTATGGTGAATGGAGGAAATGCGTATCTATTCCCCTATGCGGATCATATCGTGAACGCTCCATTGTCGGACAGCGGATTTAATATTACCGACGAAGAGGTGCCGTTCTATCAGATGGTTCTGCACGGCTACGCGAATTATGCGGGAGCTCCGTTCAATTTGGAGCAGAGCACGGATATTCGGGATTACGTGCTCAAAAATTTGGAATACGGATCAAATCTTCACTTTAGCTGGATTTTCGAGGATAATTCCCTCGTCAAAGAAACCGATTATAATCACTTGTTCTCCGTAAACTACAAGACATGGCTGGATGATGCCGTTGCCGCTTATCATGAAGTAAACGGCGTATTAAAGAATGTAATCGGTCTGAGCATGACGAATCACGAAATTTTAGAACATGACGTTCGAAAGACGGAGTATGAAGACGGCACGACGATTATCGTGAACTACAATCCTTACGATGTGCAGGTCGATGGGTTGACGATCAAAGCACGCGACTATTACGTAGGGGGCGATGGGGCATGATGAAACGAAAACAGATCACGTTCGAGCAGAAAAAAAGAAATCTCGCCATCCTGTTTATATTGCCTTGGTTCATCGGGTTTTTGTTTTTCTTCGTCAACCCCTTGATCACTTCGCTGCAATTCAGCTTCAATAAACTCGACGTCACCAATAACGGATACGCGCTGACGGGCGTAGGACTCGATAATTTCAAATTTGCCTTTACGGTTCACGAATCCTTTAATCGCTTGATTACGGAAGCCGCGATCGATATGATCATCAACGTGCCGTTAATCATTATCTTCAGCTTGTTTCTCGCAACGCTGCTCAATCAAAAGTTTCGAGGCCGGGCATTCGCGCGCGCCGTGTTTTTCTTGCCCGTCATCTTGGCCTCGAACATTATAGCCGATATCGAGAGCACCAGCATGATGTCAAGCTTGATGTCGGGGGACGGAGAATCAAGCGGCTTTCAGCTTTTGCAAAGCGTGAATCTGGAGATGATGATGCTCGAGAGCGGCTTCCCTCCCAATATCGTGGAATATTTGACCGGAGCCGTCGATCGCATTTATGCGATCATCAGCAAATCCGGCGTGCAAATCCTGATCTTTTTAGCCGGTTTGCAGTCCATACCCGTATCTTTGTACGAAGCCTCGAGGATTGAAGGGGCGACCGGTTATGAAACCTTCTGGAAAATCACGTTTCCGATGGTTAGCCCGCTCATTCCGATCATCGTCGTTTATTCCATCATCGATTCGTTTATGAACAATGAGGTGACGGAACTGATCAACACGATTGGTTTCGCAAATATTAATTTTGGTCTCAGCTCGGCGATGTCTTGGATTTATTTCCTTTTGATCGCAATCATTCTTGCCGTTAGTACGGGCTTGATTTCCCGGAAGGTGTTCTACAATAACTAACCGATAGGGAGGTGGATGCATGAATTCGCAAGCGATAGCAGCGAAGGTCAAAAACACGGCATGGTCGATAACCCGCGGTGTTCTTCTGACCGGCTTAATTTTTGTCGTCATCTATCCCATTTTGTTAAAAGCGATAACCGCCATTAAACATAAAGACGATATTTATAATCCCGTCGTCTTGTTAGTGCCCGAAAAATTTACGTTGGATAATATAACGCATGTCATTGAAGTGTTGGATTATTGGCAGACGCTCTTTAATACGTTCGCCCTTTCCGGCGTAACGATGATCCTGCAGATTGTTGCTTGCGCCCTGGCAGGATTCGGATTTGCAAAATGGCAATCCAAATGGAGCAACTTGCTCTTTGCCGGCGTTGTGGCCACGATCTTGATCCCGCCGCAAACGATCATCCTGCCGATGTATTTGACGTTTCAAAACTTTGATCTTTTAGGAATCATGCAATGGTTCGGTGCGGAGAAAGGGTTCAACCTGTTAAACACGTATTGGCCGTTTATTTTAACGGGCATAACGGCCAACGGCTTAAAGTCCGGTCTGTATATCTACATTTTCCGACAGTTTTTCATGAACATGCCGAAGGACCTGGAAGAGGCGGCCTTAGTGGATGGAGCGAGCGTCTTTCAAACCTTTGCGAGAATTATTATTCCTAGCGCCGTCCCGGCGATCGTTACCGTAGCGTTGTTCAGCTTCGTCTGGCAATGGAACGACACGTTTTTTGTCGCCAGCTACTTGCCGGGCATGCAAATATTGTCCAATGAACTCCTCAGCCTTAGCTCCGAGGTTGGCG
This sequence comes from Paenibacillus sp. PAMC21692, assembly GCF_014303795.1. Taxonomy (NCBI): domain Bacteria; kingdom Bacillati; phylum Bacillota; class Bacilli; order Caryophanales; family Paenibacillaceae; genus Paenibacillus; species Paenibacillus sp. PAMC21692. The sequence goes on along the minus strand of NZ_CP060293.1, from coordinate 8,005,893 downwards.
TATACGTGACGCAAGGCATGGGACTCGGCTATGATGAAGCCAATGATCCGTTCTATCATTCCATGCTCGTCGGCACGGGGTTGATGCTCGCGATCCTGCCGCTGATTATTATGTACCTGTTCGTGCAACGTTTTTTCGTAGAAAGCATCGAACGTACAGGCATTGTCGGTTAACGTTGCGGCTGAAACGGAAATTGTTCAAGCCTGCGACAAAATTGTTCAATCGGGGAAAACATGTTCTGTAGATTATTCAATAGAATCTACATTATCTGCGTGTATCCTTATGCGTCAAACCAGTATGATCATAGGGAAACGAGATTTAATAATACGAGGAGGATACAACATGAAAAAACGGGGGGCCGCCAAATCGGCGATAGCTGTTATACTCGGCATGTCTATGCTTCTGGCTGCATGCTCGGGCAATACCAACAATAGCAACGGCAATAGCCCAGATGAAACCAATGCGCCGGGGAGTACGGTTAAAGAAGAGGAATTAGTGACGCTCAGACTTCTTGTTATTGAAACAGGGACAAAGTGGAACACGTATCCGGACACCGCCGTTGCGGAGGAAATCGCCAAAAAGGTTGGCGTTAAGATCGAATACGTCGAATCCGACGACAGCAAATTCAGCGTTTTGCTCGCCGGAGGAGATCTTCCCGACATCGTAAGGGCCGAGCCGGCTAAACACGGCAAACAGCTAATCGAAGGGGATCTCATTATTCCTATGGATGAGCTGCTCGAGAAGTACGGCAAGGATATTATGCAAAACGTGCCAACCGTAGTCGATTACAGCCGGAAGAATTGGAGCGAGGGCAGAAACCAGGTCTACTTCCTGCCTCCGCAAATTCAATCGGATCCCAGCCCGGTTTATCCGCCGCTTACGATTGGTCCAACCATCCGTTGGGACTACTACAAGGAAATCGGCGCGCCGGCATTCAACACGCCTGACGAATTGCTGGACGTGCTGGAGCAAATCGTTGCAAAACACCCGGAAACCGAGGACGGCAAAAAAACGTATGGCGTTTCCATGTGGCAGGATTGGGGATTGTGGCCGTACATCTTCCCATTCGTATGGTATACGACGCAAGCTACGAACAATAGCGATTTGATGGCCAGAAGCCTGGATGAAACGCAATATCGCAATATTTTGACCGAGGAAGATTCTACTTTCTGGGTCGCGATGGATTTCTACAACAAAGCCAATCGCCGAGGGCTGCTCGATCCGGATGCGCTTACCATGAAGCATAACGACTATTTGGCGAAAGCAACGGCCGGTCAAATCGTCATTGGACCGGCAACATGGGCGATGGGCGATTTCAATTCGAAATACGCGAAGGACGGCAAAGGGTATATGGTGTTGCCTACAGGCAAACGCGCGTGGAGCGGCGGCGCCAATCCGCTGGGCTGGACAGGGAAAAGCTACACCATCTCCAAAAGCTCGAAGCATCCGGAGAAAGCGATGGAGTTCCTGAACTATCTGTATTCCTATGAAGGAGCCAGAACGATGTACAGCGGAGTCGAAGGCGTGCATTGGGACGATGTGGACGGCAAGCCGCAAATTAATGACGAAACCTTTGCGCTTAAAAACGCGGGCGGTGCCGAATGGGAAAAGACCGGTATCGGTCTTGATCTTAATCTGATCGGCCTTGGCGGCGCGGTGCTTGATCCCGATTCGGAATACCCGCTCGATCTCTTCTCGGCTTCCGAAGCGCTGGCCAAAGGGATGAGCGCGTTGGAAAAAGACTTCAGCGACTATTACGGCGGGGCTCATCCGGGCGACGTGCTTGGGAAGCTCATAGCCGAAGGGAAACTGGTTGACAGCAATACCGTAATCAAAGCACAGACGCCGGAACAACGGATCAACGAAGGCAAAGTTGGTTTGCCCGCCATTCCCGAAGATTTGTTGAAGGTGGAGGCGCAATTGAAGGAGCTAGCCTCCCGTCATGCGGCCAAATTGATTTTGGCCAAAACGGACGAGGAGTTTGCCAAGCTGAAAGAGAGCGCGCTCAAAGATTTCGAAGCAAACGGCGTTCAGAAATTTACGGATTTCTATACAAGCGATTATGCGGAAAGACGCAAAGTCAACGATGCATTGCCTGCGAAGTTGAATAACTAATGAATGCTTGAGAGAAGGACATGGGGCGAACGGCTGCCCTATGTCTTTTTTTTTGCGAAAAAACGACTCCGACTTCGAATCTGTAAATTGTTCAAGTAGATTCATAACCGATCCGGATGCATAGGCCATTCCTAATAATATTCAACGGATTCGTTAGATTGTTCATTCAGTCCGATCTTATAAGCGCTTATGATAACAGTACGCTTCCTGTACAACCTCATCAGGAAATCATCATGACCCATAAGGAGAGAAATAACGTGGAGCTATCCTACCATCCAGAACCGGCGATCCCCAAGAAGAATCGCCCTCGCATTCGCAAAGAAGGAATGATATTGCTGGGTATGGCCATTCCTTTTATTATTCTGGCATTTGCCTTTCATTACGTTCCCTTGTTCGGCTGGGTATACTCGTTTTTTGATTACCGTCCGGGCATCCCGTTAAGTAAAACCGAATTTGTCGGGTTTGAGCATTTTAAAGAGATGCTGACGGACCGGAATATGGTCAGAGTGCTGGCCAATACGCTGGCTCTCAGCTTTCTGGCGCTGCTTTGCGCTCCTGTGCCGCTGCTGCTCGCCGTTATGATCTCGGAAGTGAAAAGCAATCGGTTCAAGCGGATTTTTCAGACGACTTCGACGCTTCCGCACTACATTAGCTGGGTCATCATTTATTCGCTCGCATTCAGCATGTTCAGCTCCGAAGGGGCGATCAACACGATTCTGATGCGGCTTGGGTTTATTGACGCGCCGCTTAACGTATTGGGCAATTCCGAACATGTATGGTTGACGCAGACCCTGATCCTGCTATGGAAGACGATCGGCTGGAACGCCATTATTTATCTTGCGGCGATCGTCAGCATCGACAGCGAGCTTTACGACGCGGCGAAAGTGGACGGAGCGGGAAGGTTCAAAACCATATGGCATATTACGGTGCCAAGCATAATGCCTACCTTTATCGTGCTTCAGCTACTGGCGGTTAGCAACCTGTTGTCGGCCGGCTTCGAGCAATACCTGGTGTTTAACAACGTCATGGTAGCCGACAAAATCGAGGTATTGGATCTGTATGTGTATCGGCTCGGACTTGTATTGAACGACTACCCGTATTCAACCGCGGTGGGCATGTTTAAATCCGTCATTAGCATTATTCTGCTGTTTCTCGTAAACGGTTTGTCGAAGAAAATTAGAGGAGAGAGCATTGTCTAGCGCCGGCGGACGATCTGGGAGGGACTACGAATGATCATGAAACAGAAAAAGCTATCGGATATGGTTTTCGACGCCGTCAATTATATGTTGCTGCTATTGCTGCTTGTCGTGACCGTATATCCGTTTTATTACATTTTTATCTATTCCATCAGCGATTCCTTCGAAGCGCAAAAAGGCGTCTTTTTATGGCCGGCCGGATTTTCGCTTGAAAGCTACAAAGCATCTTTTCGACTGAAGGGCATTTGGGACTCCGCTATCGTTTCCGTTTCCCGTACCGTGCTCGGCACCGTTATTACCGTGCTTTGCAGCGCATTTTTTGCCTATTTGATAACGAAGCGCGAAATGCCTTTCCGCAAGCTTATCTACCGTTTCGTGTTGGTAACGATGTACTTTAATGCGGGTTTTATTCCATGGTATTTGACCATGAAGGCGTACGGTCTGCAAAATAATTTCCTGCTGTACATCCTGCCAACCGCGTTGATCGGCTTTTATATTATTTTAATCAAGACGTTTATGGAGCAAATGCCGCCTTCGCTGGAAGAATCGGCCAAAATCGACGGAGCGGGTTACTTTAAAATTTTTACCCATATCGTCTTTCCTTTATCTATGCCGATTATTGCGACCATTGCGGTGTTTGCGGCGGTTGGCCAGTGGAATACCTGGTTCGACAACTTTTTCCTGGTATCCAATCCGAAGCTTCAAACGCTGCAGCTGCTGCTTTACAACTTCCTGAGCCAAACGAATTCGATTGCCGGCATGACGGGTGAGGAATTGACGAGAAACGGCCAAGTGCGGGTGATGACACCCCAATCAGTACAAATGACGATTACGATGCTGGTCACTTTGCCGATCGTTGTCGTGTATCCGTTTCTCCAACGATTTTTCGTGAAGGGCATCATGCTTGGCGCCGTGAAGGGATAATAATCTTGAGACGGAGTGGTAGGATAATGCCGCTTATTCTGAAACAAGGAAGCTTGGAGATGGAATTTCAAGGTGGCGGAATTCGGACGATCTCCTATGACGGTGTTGAAATCGTTAGGGGCATATATGCGGCCGTCCGTGATCCGAACTGGGGAACCGTGGAGCCGGCCATCTCCGATATTGCAATGAAGGAATTCGATGACATGGTGCGCCTCTCTTTCCTCTGCGAGCATAAGCAGGGGGATATCCAGTTTGCGTGGCAGGGCAACATTCAGTTGTCTCCGCACGGCTTGCAATTTGAATTTGATGGTACGGCGAAATCAACCTTTTTGAAGAATAGAATCGGATTCTGCGTTTTGCATCCCATGGAGCTGGCGGGCCTTCCGCTGGAAGTGGAAACAACAAATCAAACGTTGCAAGGTCGGTTTCCATTGGCGATTTCACCTCATCAGCCCTATAAGAACATAGAGAAGCTTACATATGCCCCCAAACCGTATCTGCAAGTCGATATGCGGTTTGAGGGTGATTTATTCGAAATGGAGGATCAAAGGAACTGGACGGATGCATCGTTTAAAACCTACTGCACTCCCCTGGAATGGCCCTTCCCTGTTGAAATGAAGGCGGGAGACAGCATTTATCAATCCATTACGGTGCAGGTCAACCATCTGAAGCAGACCGATCACATAACGGGCGAGCGGAGAAAGGATGAATCCGGCATCGTTCCTTTGGTCGTGACCTCTAGGGTCATTCGAAACATGCCGGATCTCGGGGTTATGATCGATGCTCCGGCCATGTTAACCGGAGATGGACGAAGCGTGGCTGCCACGGAGAAAACGCGGTTGTCGCTTACTCCATCTTATTTGAGAGCTTTAATCAGCCTATCTAGAAACGATTGGTACGATCAACTGGCCTATGTTCAAAAGCGGGTGTCGGGCTTAAACGCCGAATGCGGCATCGAAATCGAATTGCTGTATGACGAGCCGAGCCAGTTGGAAGCGTTTGCCGCGTATATCGGCAGCGAAGCAATGAAGGTGAGGCGCATTATTCCTTTTTGCAACGGGGCGATGATAAGCGCGGAATCCAGCTTGCTGGAGCTGAAGGCGGCTTTGTCATCCCGGCAGTATCCGAGCTTAAACCGTATTGCGATCGGTGGAGGGACACGGGCTTATTACGCGGAGCATAATCGCGCCGAAATGCCGCTGCAATGGATGGACTTTACTGTCTATTCCATCAATCCTCAGGTTCATGCGTTTGACGACCGTTCTCTTATGGAGACGCTTCATGCCCAGCCTGTTACCGTAAAGGATGCCATTAAAAAATGCGGAAAGGATCTGTACTTGGGTCCCGTAACTTTGTTGCCCCGCATAAACCCGAATGCGACGGACGGCGGCAGCGAGCTCGCCATTCATCAGCAAATGGACGAAAGGCAGCATACTTCGTTTGGAGCAGCTTGGACAATCGGCAGCATTGCAAGTTTATGCCAAGAGGATCTCTCCCTTCTGAAAGGCATTTGCTATTACAATCTTTCTGGAGAAATCGGATTAGAGGACCATCCGGATACGGATTTATTTAAAGCTATGCAAACGCTCATGCTTTATCCAAATGCTGAAGTCGTCGAGGTAAAAGGCGTTAGTCAACGAGTAGCGGCGCTTGGTATCAAGCCCAATGAAACAACGACTCTTGTATTTGCGGCCAATTTAACCAACGAAAGAGTAAACATGGAAATCCGTACCGCTAACAACGATCGGAATCCTGTTGCAACAACGCTTGAGCCCTATCAGTTCCTGACCTTTTATTTTCAACCTTCTTAAGAAAGAGGTTTAACCATGACTCAATCCTATATCCGCGCTGCTTATTTGGTTGAAACGCCATACGATCCCGATTATGCGGCAACGATTATTGCCGGAGAACAATCGACCGGAACCTTCGTAGCCGTCCCCGGCGAAACTGATGACGTGAAGGACAGAAGCGCCGCCCTCATTAGAAGCGTTAGGGTAGTAGAGACCGTTTCTTCGCCCTCGCTTCCCGGAGTTAAGCTGCCTCCCGATCATAATGGCGAATACTATCGCTGCGAGATTGTATTGGATTTCCCCTATCCTAATGTGGGACCATCGATCCCCAATCTGATGGCGACTGTTGCCGGGAATTTATACGAATTGCATGAATTCTCGGGTATTCGGCTCATGGATGTCGAGCTTCCGTTGCCTTTCTCATCCCGGTATCAAGGACCGAAGTTCGGAACAAAAGGGACTAGGGAATTAACCGGAGTGTACGATCGCCCTATTATCGGGACCATCATTAAACCTAGCATTGGATTAACGGTAGAGGAGCTGCGATTGACGGTTCGGGAATTGGCCATGGCGGGATTGGATTTCATCAAGGACGATGAGTTAAACGCGAGTCCCTTGTTTGCAACGTTGGAGGATCGGGTACGCGTCGTCATGGAAGAAATCGATCGCGCTGCTCAAATAACGGGCAAGAGGACGATGTTTGCCTTTAATATCACCGGCGATATGGATGAACTTCGGCGCAATCATGACTTGGTGGCAAAGGCCGGAGGCACTTGCGTGATGGTCAGCATTCAAAGTATAGGACTAAGCGGGCTGGCATACTTGAATACGTTCAGCGAGCTGCCTATTCACGGACATCGCAACCAGTGGGGGATGATGACGCGATGTCCGCTGCTTGGCATGGAATTTACGGTGTACCAGAAGCTTTGCCGATTGGCCGGAGCCGATCATCTGCACGTTAATGCGTTTAACAGCAAATTCTATGAGAGCAACTACTCCGTTCTGCGATCCATCGAAGCGATACGCACGCCTTTGTATGGCGGGTATGAGATGATGCCCGTGCTGTCATCGGGGCAATCCGCCCTGACTGCCGAGCCGACCTATCAAAAAGTACGTACTATCGACCTGTTAAATGTAGCAGGCGGCGGTATTATGGCGCATCCGGACGGACCTGCCAGCGGTGTGGCAAGCATGAAGCAAGCCTGGGAGGCAGCCGTTCAAGGCATAACGGCCGAGGCATACGCTGCGGACCATATTGAACTCAAACGCGCGCTTGAAATGTTCGGAAGAACCGCCAATCGAAAGGAGTAGGAATGCGAGTGAACGATATGCCCAAGCTTTTGCTATCCTTTTACGGCGATGACTTCACCGGTTCTACGGATGCCATGGAGGCGCTTGCGTTTAACGGCATCAAGACGGTTTTGTTCCTGGAGCCGCCTTCGCGGGAGCTGCTGCAAAATAAATTCAAAGATGTCAAAGCGATCGGCTTGGCCGGCGTAAGCCGTGCAATGGGAATTAAGCAGATGGATGAGGAGTTAAAGCCATTGTTGGAGGAGCTTGCCCGTATTCCGTCGCATATCGTGCATTACAAAATGTGTTCTACGTTCGATTCCTCGACTACCGTCGGCAGCATAGGCCATGTCATCGATATGGGGATGGAATTTGTTCCTTGTACGGATAAGCAAAAGGGCTACGTGCCCCTGCTTGTCGGTGCGCCGGTTCTTAAGCGATATACTTTATTCGGTCATCACTTTGCTACAGTCGGTGAAAAAACCTTTCGCCTGGATCGTCATCCCACGATGTCGAGACATCCCGTTACGCCAATGGACGAAGCGGATTTATGTCTCCATCTGGCCAAGCAAACGAACAAAAGCATCATAAATATGGATATCCATGATCTATCCGGTTCGCCGGAGCAAGTGCAAAAGAGACTTGCAAGCAGATTGGAAAAACATGCCGATATCGTATTGTTCGACGTGCTGGACGATGAGCGTCTGAAAGCTGCCGGGCGGTTAATTTGGGAAGGAGCATCGGAGCAAGGAAATCGTTGGGTAGTAGGCTCATCGGGTGTTGAATATGGCTTGGTCATGCATTGGAACGAGAAGGGAATCAGTGATCCGGCCAACGATTCGTTGGTCCCGGTAGAAGCGGTTAATCAAATCCTAGTCGTATCTGGCAGTTGTTCGCCGGTAACGGCAGGGCAAATAAGGTATGCATTATCCAACGGATTTAAAGGAATCGCCATTCCGGCGGAGCGCCTGATCATGCCGGGAGAGGCGGACAAGTTGAGAAGGCAATTAGTGGATCAGACGATAACGATTATCCAATCGGGCCTTAGTCCGCTTCTGTACACTGCATTAGGACCCGAGGACGCAAGTATCGGGCGAATCCAGAGCCGATTATTGACGATGGGCTATCAAGCAGCCGATTCAGGGCGTTTGTTAGGGGAACAGCTTGGCCTGTTAACCAAAGAAATTATCGAGCGAAGCGGTCTGCGGAGATTCGTTATTGCAGGCGGAGACACATCGGGATTTGTGACGAGACAATTAGGCATCTATGCGCTGGAGGCTGTCATACCTGTCGCTCCGGGAGGACCGTTATGCAAAGGCTATTCCGTTGATGAGCGGTTTGAGCACATTCAATTTGTACTTAAAGGCGGTCAGGTAGGGAAGGAAAACTTTTTTGCGGAAGTGCGAGAAGCTGCACGATAACTATTTATAAGGAGAATGCAACTATGCAAACCATCTCATTAATTGGCGCGGGCGGCAAAATGGGGGGACGTCTCACGAACAACCTCATGCATTCGTCGTATGAAACGAAATACGTCGAAGTGAGCGGGCAAGGGATTGAAAGCCTGAAGGAAAAGGGTTTGATGATTACCGCGCAAGATGAAGCCGTAAAGCAATCCGATATCGTTATTCTTGCGATTCCCGATGTTATGATCGGCAAAGTGGCCGCATCCGTCGTGTCTTCCATGAAGTCCGGCGCCATGCTTATCGTGCTGGATCCTGCGGCAGCCTATATGGGTCATTTGCCGGAGCGGGAGGATGTGACCTACTTTGTTGCGCACCCGTGTCATCCGCCTCTTTTTTCGGAAGAAACAACGCGTGAAGCAAGAAAAGACTTTTTCGGCGGAGTAGCAGCGAAGCAAGCCGTTGTATGCGCCTTGATGCAAGGACCGGAGGAGCACTTTGCGGTCGGCGAAGAGGTGGTGCAAGCCATGTATGCGCCCGTCATGCGCACGCATCGGATAACTGTCGAGCAAATGGCTATACTGGAGCCGACCATGGCCGAAACGATTGGCGCCGCAGCGGCCAGCTTCTTGAAGCAGGTGATGGACGAGGCGGTAACCAGAGGCGTCCCTTACGAGGCTGCCAGGGATTTTATGCTGGGTCATTTGAATATCGAGCTTGCGATTGTATTCGGAGAAGCGGGCAATCCCTTCTCCGATGCTTGCAAGGTTGCCATGGAATACGGCCGGCGATATTGGTTGAAGGAAGGTTGGGAAACGTTATTCGAGCCCGCCAGCGTGCGCGAACAAATCGATGTGATGCTTCACCCTGAGAAATTAGCTCGATAAAGGGGCGTGAACGTTCCATGTGGAAGGTTGGATTAATAGGGACCGGCTATTGGTCGGAGCATCACTTGAACGCTTGGGGTGCAATAGAAAATGTACAAATTCAAGCTTTGTGCAATCGATCGAAGGAAAAGATGGCGCTGCGGGCGGAGCAGTTCGGCATTCCGCACGCCGCTTGCTATAACCAAATCGATGAATTTTTGGAACAAGCGGATATCGACATCGTGGATATCGTAACGGGACCGGAGACGCATGCTGAGCTTGTCGAAAAAATAGCCAAAGCCGGCAAACATATCATGTGTCAAAAGCCCTTTGCGCTATCATTGGAAGAAGCCAAACAAATGACAGATCTGACCCGGCATTATGGCGTCAGGATGATGATAACGGAAAATTGGCGATGGCTGCAGCCCAACCAAATCATTAAAAAACTGTTGAATGAAAAGAAGCTTGGCAACATTCATGTCGCAAGATATATTCATACCGATTACTACACGCCTAGAATGAGCCCGGGGGCATTGCTGCCCCAACCTTTTTTTCGGGAAATGCCCCGTCTTCTATTTTTGGAAATGGGCGCGCATTGGTTTGATACCATTCGTTTTTTCTTCGGCAATCCTCAAAGACTGTACGCCGAAACGAAGCGGATCAGCCCGTATATTGCGGGCGAGGATTCCGGGATCGTAACGCTGGGATACGACGATTATTATGTCGTGCTCGACATGAGCTGGGCTACGCGGCGTGAACTTGCGTCCGTTCCGGGCGACGCAGTGCAGGCGGAGCACCGGGAGCAATTGATTATTGAGGGTGATCTGGCGACGCTGAAGCTGTACATGAACGGCGATATTTCACTGATTGATCAAAGAGGCGTAGAATCTGTACTATATAAAGGCACCCGTTTGGATCATGACCGGAGCCATGTTAGATTACAGCAGCATTTCATAGACTGTCTGCAGCAAAATATCCCTTTCCAAACCGGGGCAGAGGATAATATACAAACGTTGCAGCTTGTTTTTGCGACTTATGAGAGCGCGCGAAAGCATGAGGTCATTCATTTTTTCAAATAATTTGAGACAAGTTTTCAATGGAAAAGGAGCAATCAGGATGACGGCCATTCGAATTTCCAGCAATAAAGATTTTTTTGAGGATGAAAACGGAAAACCCTTCTTCTATCTGGCCGATACCGTCTGGAATGTATTTCACAACGCCGAGATGGAAGAGTGGGAATATTATCTGGATTACAGGAAGATGCAAGGCTTTAATGCCGTTCAAATCAGTATTCTGCCAATCATAAACGATATGTCTCCCACCAAAGGCGGTTTTAACCCTTATGAGATCAATGGGGATGGAACCTGGAATTTCAACCGGCCTGTTATCGCTTATTTTGAACGTGCAGCGCAAATGATTGCATTAGCCGCCCAAAAAGGTTTTATACCGTCCCTGGTCGTATTATGGTGTTCATTTGTAGACGATACATGGGCTTCAAACCAAAATCCTGCGATGGTTATGCCGCAGTCCGAGTTGGAGCGTTATCTGGATCGCGTCCTGCATTATTTCGATCCGTATCATCCCGTTTATCTCATTAGCGGCGATACCGATTTTACTGAACGCTCTACGGCAACCTATCAATACGCGCTTGCGAAGATCAAGGCGCATAATCCGGAGGCTCTGACGACCTATCATCCCAAGCCGGGCGCCCAGCTTGATTCCGTTACGGTGAAGGATAAAAACCTGGATTTTTATATGTATCAATCCGGTCATTCGCCGCATGCCAAACCCCAAAAGGATGCCGAATATTATAACTCGCTGGCGGTGAGACGTCCTGTTGTCAATGGAGAACCGTGTTATGAATCCATTGGGTTCTTTAAGGAGCATGGCAGGGTGGATCCGTTCCATGTAAGAAAGGCAACGTGGCAAAGTCTGCTTGGCGGGGCAAAGGCGGGGGTTACCTATGGCGCGCACGGACTATGGTCCTGGCATCGTAACGGCGATTTATTTACAAGCGAATCTTTATGGGGTATGCCGTTCGATTTCCAAACGGCGCTTCGCTTCCCGGGAGCATGGGATGTAGCTTATGCGAAATGGTTATTCGAGCTGTATAACATGCATGAGCTTACGCCAAGAAACGACTTGTTATTCAAAGAGACAGATGAGGTATGCGTAGCCAGCGATGCATACGAACAACGCATCGTCATCTATTCGCCCGCAAATATGAGAATTGTATTAAATGTGGATCTATCGGACTACCGAATCGAAATGTTCGAGTTATCCTCCCGGAATCGATTGCTGCCCGTCGTATCCTGCCATGATGAAAAACGTTCGAGCATTGTAGAAATGCATCCGTTTAATTCGGATATGATTATGATCTGTGAAAAACATGAAAATTAAGAGATAATTTCTTCAAGCTTTCGTATGTCGAGCTGTTCGGACTGAATATCGTTTATTACTGTAAGACGGGGCAGCCATGTTTTATTATCGGACGGCTCGGGGAGAATATGATAGTGCCTAATCGTGGCAGTTCGGGACCTTGATTTGTCCCCGACTGTCACTTTTTCTATAATGAGAGCGCCAAGAGTTGCCGCATTCTTACTGGGCGACAGTGGTTGGAGAAAATGGGGGGCGACGAGTCGTACCTCATGACAGGAGCATTAGCGTATGCAGGTTTAAGTGAATGGGTACTTCCGGTACACTAAAATTTGTAAGCGGTTTCAGATTAGACAATGCTTTTCGACGTATACCGCTCGGGAAGGTATGATTGACCATAGAGGATGAAATGATGTGAAAAGGGGCCTGGTGTCATGTTAGGGGAAACATTTAAAACAAATAGAACGGTTGTTATTTTTCTGAAACGTCTCATTAAATATGTATTGATATTCGCCGTGCTGATTTTAATGATCGCGCCGCTGTATTTTAAATCGTACGGTTTGGCGAAGCAACTCACTGTCGACAAAAGCAACGCAAAATTGCAGGAAGGGCTGGACACGCTGGAATTGCAGGTGTTACGAGCGCATGAAATCACGAACCTGTTGAGGCAGGAAGACTCGTTCAAGCGGTTGTTTTTTTTGAAGGGACCGCCTGCTAGCGAATATTACGTGGATATTAATCAATTGCACACAAAGCTGAAGAGTTTGTCCTTGACGCAGGATATGTTCACAAACGTATACGTCGTGTTCAAGAACAATCCCCTCTTTATCTCTAACCATCTTTCATCGGATGACTACGAGAATGTATACGAGCGGTATTACAACTACGAGGACATTACCGTAGAAGAGTGGCGCGAGCTTTTGTTCGCGGAGCATTATAATGTACAGATTATGCCTGCAAAGCAGGTATTCTCCTCTTATTACAGCCGCGAATACTTTGATGGCATTACGATGCTGCTAAATAATTCCTACTTTACAGCGTTCGAGCAGCAGAGCGTGCTTGCCGTCGACTTCGACAAGCGGGATATTTTGAACAAGCTGCTGTACGAGGATCAGTTGGACGATCACGTCGCGTATATAACGGACAATGATAATCACGTCATTCTGTCTCATAATGATAACGGCGAGGAGTTGCCCCGGGATATACGGAACCTGGATGAAATCACGATTGGTCAGAATAAATATACGGCCATCACCTATTCCAACGATTTGCTGGGCATGAAGGCGGTAATCGGTATTCCACAGCATGCGATGGAGCAGAACGTCAATTCCTTACTGGAGCTTGTTATGCTGTATGTTATCGGGGGAATCGTCATTATTATTTTGCTGCTGCTGGCGTTCTCTATGAAGGAAACGTTGTGGCTGAAGAAACTGCTCGAGGCGGCGTCGAAGTCGAAGTCCTCCCATGCACGAACGAGAATAGGAAATGAGTACAAATACATCAACAACGCCTTCCAGGAAATGAATACGGTTAACGAGGAACAGCTTCACCGAATTCGGGCGCTTAACGACTCCATTCAATATTCCGTCTTGAAGCATTTGCTCATACTGGGGGTCTACACCGCTAGAGAGAGGGAAGAGGTGGAAGGTTACTTCGGCGATCTGTTCGACTGCTATTTCGTCGTGAAGGTCAGTCATCGGTTGGAAGATTCCGCGGAGGCGAGTCAGAAGGTTGGCTACAACATCGGTCTGGATATCGAAAAGGCGTTCCGAAACATTGCCGTCCGGGACATGGTGCCTTTGAACTTCCATTCTGACGAAACCGTGTTCGTCCTGTTCCTGGACCGCCAGGACGATTCGCGCATCCAGGGGCTGAAAACGCGGCTGACGGAGCTTGTCCGAACCATCAGCGCCAAGGCGCCCGTGCCGGTCACGATCAATATGGGATTAAGCTCTCTAGCGTCGGACCTGGATCATGCGAAGAGAGCTTACCAACAAGCGATGTACGCGTTGAGCATTAACGACAACGATGTATCCGGCGGCGTGCATGTCTACGAGCCGCCGGCCGAGGACGCCGAGAAACAATCGTTCGATATTGCCATCGCTCTGAAGCTGTACGACGCGCTTATCGCGGGAGAGAAAGCCATCGTATCGCAAATTTTCGCCGGCAGTATCAAGCTGATCTCCGCCCAATCCTTGGATGAGCAGGAGCAACTGCAAATTTTCTTCTCATTCCGGCAAAGCGTCCATAACGCCTGCAAGGTCATCTCGGCCAAGAAGAACGGTGGAGACGAGCACCCGGTATCCGTGCCGGATTATGATCAGACTGGCGACGTCATTAAGTTGTGCCTGGAATTAAAGCAAGTCTCGCTGCAACTGTGCGATGTTGTATTAAGCAGCAAGAGGAGCAACAACGACAAGCTGAGATCGGACATTATGAAATATATCGAGGAGCAGTATGCCAATCCCGTGTTGTCCGCGAGCAGCATTGCCGAAGAACTGTTCATCTCCGAGAAATACGTGTTTTCCTTCGTGAAGGAACAGACCGGAAAAAGCCTGGGCAAATACATTGAAGAGATTCGAATTGGCCAAGCGGAACGATTATTGACGGAGACGGACTATTCCAACAGCAAGATATGGAAGTTGTGCGGCTTCGGAAGCGAGAACACTTTCTATCGCGCATTTGCAAAAAAACACGTCGTTTCGCCTACGGTTTGGCGGGAAAATCGCCGGAATCATACCGATTGACAGCGACGTGGCGAAGTGCAAGGAGCGGAATCCGACGACTTGACAGTGGAATAGAGGAATGGCTGTGGACGCGGCACTCCGTTCCGCGTCTACAATAGCCATGTAAGCGATTCAAAAACGAATAAGGGAGGATGAAGGGTTTGAAAACAGAGAAACGGATCACGAAAAAAAGAATGTTGACCGCCCTGCTCGTCATGAGCATGACGGGAGCGCTGCTGTCGGCGTGCTCATCGGGCAATGAAGGAAATGAGGGAACGAACGCGGGGAGCAATGGTCCCGGCAATGCAGGCGACAGCCGTCCTACGATCAAAGTTGCCGTGCAGACGAATCCGAACATCGAGGATTACGAAACCAATCATTACACGAAGCTGATCGAAGAAGAGCTGAACGTCAATCTCGATTTTATCGTCTTGCCGAACAAGCAGGACGAAGCGCTGACGAAGCTGTCGCTGATGGTTTCCTCCGGCGAAACCTTGCCTGACGTCATCAATATGTATTTAAATGAATCGACGGTATACGACTACGCAAGCAAAGGCATCTTCCTTAAGCAGGACGATTATTTGAATAATCCCGATCTGGCCGTGAATTTCAACAACATTCCGGAGAAGGAGTTCGTGTTCAACAGCATGAAGCTTGCGGATGGAAACGTTTACTCCCTCCCGCGTTATAATCCGTTCCAATGGAACGAAGGCGCACATCGCACATGGATTAATTCGGAGTGGCTGGATAAGGTGAATCTGGACATGCCGACGACGACGGATGAGCTTTTAGAAGTACTGAAAGCTTTTACCGAGAAGGATCCTAACGACAACGGCAAGAAGGACGAAGTCGGCATCATTGGTTCCGTTAACGGATGGGCACAGAATCCGATTGTTTATCTCATGAATGCGTTTGTCTATGCAGATCCGGGCAAAGGATATCTGGCAGTCAAAGACGGTGCGATTATTCCGGCCTTCACTCAGCCGGAGTGGAAACAAGGTCTCGAATACATGCATAAGCTCGTTCAGGAAGGAATCTTCTCTTCATTGTCCTTCACGCAAGACGAGACGCAAATGAAAGCGTTGATCAACGTGCAAGGCGGTATGGCGGGCGTCGTGAGCTCGGGCAGCTACAGTGCATTCGGTCCAGAGCTGGAGAATAAGATGACTCTGCTTCCTCCCGTCAAGGGACCGGGCGGAGTGATCGGCACTCCGCACAGCCCGACATTGCCGACGCAATTGTGGTTTATTACGAAAGACGCCAAAGATCCCGAGCTCGCGTTCAAGGTTGGCGACTTCTTGCTGGATCCGGAGATGTCCATTGTAAGCCGTTATGGAGAGAAGGGCGTCGATTGGAGCAATGATCCGGCGGTGACGTCGGAATACGAAGGCGACTTCGAGGCATCCGAAGGCATTGCCGCCCAGATCGCCGTATTGAATCCCGGCATCTGGAACAATCCGCAGAATAAACATTGGAACGATGCGGCTCCGGCTTATCGTTCGCCGTTGCTCGGCAAGTCTGCTTCGGCGATCAAGAAAGGGGAACGTGATCCCAAGGCCGCGCCGAATTGGCAGCCGTTGTATGCAGAGGGCTACGCGTCCACATTCCCGTCGGAGGTCATATCCAAGCTGAGCTACACGCCCGACGAACTGAAGCAAATCGCCAATAGCAAGACAGCCATCGACGATTATGTCAATACAAGCGCGGTTGCGTTTATTACGGGCAATCGTCCCTTCTCGCAATGGGACAGCTATATTTCCGAATTGAACAAGATGGGGCTCGAGGATTACGTGGCTGTCGCCCAATCCGCATATGATCGCACGAAATAAGCCTCATGGAATGATAAAGCGCGGGTAATTACGGCGGCCCGGCAGACGACAACGATCTGATGGGCCGCCAATGATGGCGTGCAGAGGGGGATTGAGGGCTATGAAACGGGGGAACCGGAATAAAGCGTTATTACCGGATTGGCAAATGTATCTGTTTCTTGTGCCTTCCGTCATTTTTATCATTATTTTCTCTTACGTGCCCATGGCGGGCATTCAGCTAGCGTTCAAGGAATACGATTTTACGGCCGGCATCTGGGGCAGCGACTGGACGGGACTTGATAATTTCAAGCGATTTTTCGATTCCTATCAATTCGAACGAATCCTGTGGAATACGATTTCCCTCGCCTTCTACAGTCTGATTATAGGGTTTCCGTTGCCCATACTATTCGCCTTGATTCTTAATTCGTTTACCGGGCACAAGTTCAAAAAAATCGTGCAATCCGTATCCTATATGCCGCACTTTATTTCGACGGTCGTCATCGTGGGTATGCTCATACAGCTGTTTAATCCCAGGACGGGTGCGTTCGGAGGCATCTTTACGCTGCTGACGGACACCCTGATGCCGGACGTATTCGCCAATCCGGATTCGTTCCAGCATCTGTACGTCTGGTCGGGCATCTGGCAGGGCTTGGGCTGGAGCAGCATTATCTATATCGCGGCTTTGTCCTCGGTTGACGAGCACTTGCACGAAGCCGCGCAAATCGACGGCGCGACGCGCTTGCAGAGAGTGCGCCATATCGACTTCCCGTCCATTCTGCCAACGGCGACCATCATGCTTATTCTGGCGGCCGGCAACTTGATGGATGTAGGGTTCGAGAAGGTATTCCTCATGCAGAACGACCTCAACCTGGTCAGCAGCGAAGTCATTTCGACGTATGTATACAAGGTAGGTCTCACGATCGGCACGGGAGACTTCTCCTTCGCGACCGCGATCGGCCTGTTTAACTCGCTGATCAACTTTGTGCTGCTTATAGTCGTCAATTTCGCCGCGAAGAAGATCAGCAATACGAGTCTATGGTAAAGGAGAGAGTTGGCCATGAAGAACGACTCCACATTGAAGCGGGTCTCCTCTCCCGCATCGGACAAAATTTATTACTGGATATCCGGCGTCATACTCGCATTCATTCTGCTCGCGGTAACTTATCCGCTGGTGTTTATTCTGTCAGCCTCCTTCTCGTCGGGCAATGCCGTGTCTTCGGGGAAGGTGCTGCTCTGGCCGGTGGATTTCAGTCTGGAAGGGTATGAGGCTGTCTTCCGCAACAAGGATATATGGGGCGCATATTTGAATACGCTGCTCTATACCGTGCTAGGCACCTTCATTAACGTAACGCTGGTCATGACTTGCGCTTATGCGTTGTCCAGACCGAAGCTCAGAGGCCGGAACTTCTTTATGTTCCTGTTTACGTTTACGATGTTTTTCAGCGGCGGCCTTATTCCGTTCTACATTCTCATGAAGGATCTGAGCCTCTTGAACACGATTTGGGTGATGGTGCTGCCCGGAGCCTTGTCCGTCTACAATATGATCATTGCCAGAACCTTTATTCAATCCACGCTGCCTACCGAGCTGCTCGAAGCGGCCAAGGTGGACGGTTGCAGCGACGTTCGCTTCTTTTTCTCCTTTGTTCTTCCGTTGTCCAAAGCCGTAATTGCCGTCATTGCTTTGTTCTCGGCCGTTGGACACTGGAATGCATACTTCAACGGGCTGATCTACCTGAATGATCGGGATCTATATCCGCTGCAAATTATATTGCGGGAAATTCTCATTATGAACCAGGTCGATCTGACGATGATTATCGATCCGGAGCTGCAGGTTGCGAACGCGCATGCCGCAGCCGTACTGAAGTATGCTTTGATCGTCGTGGCGACGGTTCCGATCCTGTGCGTGTATCCGTTTATTCAGAAATACTTCGTGAAAGGCGTCATGATCGGCTCGCTAAAGGGCTGATCGGCGTTGGGGCGGACATACGATGAGCCAACCATCTTCAATACCTTATTCATCCGGCATTCCCATTGCGTTAATGCACGGCTTGCATGAGATTAAGGTTTCCGTCCCGGGAGCTCTCGGGAATCCTTTCACGGATATCCGGCTTCAAGCGGAGTTCGCAAGGCCGGATGGAAGCATGGCCTTGGCGGAGGGCTTCTACGACGGCGGCCGGGTCTACAAGGTCAGAGCCTATTGCGGACAAGAGGGCTTGTGGTCTTGGCGGCTTCGAAGCAATCACGAGGCGCTGGAAGGGCACGTAGGCGAATTTCTTGTAGAGCCTTCCGTGCTGCCCGGCAAATTGCGTCTCCATCCCGCCGACTCCAGGCAGTTTACTTACAACAACGGCGAGCCTTTCCTGCATATCGGCGATACGGGTTACCGCTATGTCGCCGATACGGAGCCCTATTGGCGAGAGTACCTGGATCAGGCGGCTGCAGCGGGTTTCACGAAGATACGCGTATGGTTCTGTCAGGGGCGCAGCGATATCGGAGCGTTGTTCCAGAGCGACCGCTCACGTCTCAATCTGTCTTACTGGCAGGAGATGGACAGGCGCATCGCCTACGCGCACAGCCATTATCCCCATCTTCAGCTCCAGTTGATTCCTTTCGGCGAGGATGAGGAAGCGGTGCTTCGCTTCGCGGAGGGGGATCCTTCCATCTCGCTGGCGCTACGCTATGCCGTTGCCCGTTTCTCCGCGTATCCGGCGGTACAATGGTGCATCTCCAACGATTTGGTGCTGGAGAACGGAGAAGCGGCCGCCGAGCGGGAAGGCGATCAGCGTACGGATATCGCTTCGAGGCTCCGGGCAAGCATTCGGCTCATCGCCATGGAGCTTGCCCGTCTGGAGCCATGGGGGACGCTGCTGACGAATCATCAGAGCCGGTTCGGCGGATATTCGTTTGTTGGAGAGAGCTGGTCGGACATCATTACGGTGGAGGATCTCGGGCAAGTAACAGGTGAACTCATTAGGCGTTACCGTTCTATCGGCGAGCGTCCCGTCGTGCTTGACGAGGATCGGTACGAACACTGGAAGGCGCCGGTGCATCCCCGATACTATTTCCGCAGATTAATGTGGAGCAGCCTGCTGTCGGGAGGTCACGCCACCTACGGCGGACTGCATGCGTTCCGTCCTTTCGACGGCGAACTTGCCGGCATGTACGGTTATTACGATGCGTGTCGCGACGGAAAGTTGAAGCAGGGAGCGCATGATTTTATTCATATTCACCGTTTCTTCCGAGAATCGGGCTTCGACCTGGCCGGAGCCGTTCCCGATGACGGCATGGCGGGCTCTATGCCGTTGTTGTACAAGGCGATGCGGATCGCCGACGGACGTTCGCTATTGGTATATTTGGCGAACCCCACCGTGTACGAAGGTCATTCCCCGCATGGCTTCGGTGGCGTCTATACCGACGAGCAAGCGGATGCCGCGACGGTGATTCCGGAAGTATCTCTCCTTCTCGAAGCGGGTCGTTATGAGGCGGTTTGGTTCCATCCTTCGAAAGGTGAATGGACAAGAGAGGGCATATGCGACTCTGCAGCCGAGGTCCGCCTTCAGGCGCCGGGAAGCGGGGATTGGATTCTATTGTTGAGGAGGATGCAAGAATGAACAGAACGATAATGGCAGGCACGGACTGGTGGACGGATTGCGACGACGTCGTGGCGATGCGCGTGCTGCTCTGGGCGGAGAGAGAGCGTTTGGTCAGAATCGCGGCTATCGGCCTTAACGCCTGCATGCTGCATTCCGTCGCTTCGCTGGACGCCTTCCTGACGGCGGAGGGCAGGCCCGGGTTGGCTCTCGGCCTCGACAGGCAGGCAGAAGACTTTGGCGGAAACCCTCCTTACCAAGAGAACATGCTCGAATATCCGCATGCCCGTAAAAGCAATGACGATGCCGAGGACGCAGTCCGCATGTACCGAAGATGTCTTGCGGAGGCCGAAGATCGGCTCGATATCATAGAGATCGGTTATCCGCAAGTATTGGCCGGATTGCTACATAGTTCCGGCGATGATTTGTCTCCTTTGACCGGGTTGGAACTTGTCAGAACGAAAGTAGGCAAGCTGTGGATGATGGCCGGCAATTGGGAGGATGAGAAGTATGGCCTCGAGAACAACTTTGCCAGAAATGCGAGGTCCCGGAGAGCGGGACATGAGGTTTGCAAGCTGTGGCCGACGCCGATTACGTTCCTGGGATGGGAGGTGGCCAGCGACATCTTGACCGGCGGTACAATCGCCTCTGCGGAGGACCCGGTCTTCCGGGCGCTGCGGGATCACGGGTCGCCGAACGGTCGCAGCTCCTGGGATCCTATGCTGGTGCTGCTCGCCTGTATTGGAGATGAAGAGGAGGCTGGCTATCGGGTCGTGAAGGGCAAGGCCAGCGTGGATGCGGAGACGGGAGCCAACTCCTTCCTTGCCGATTCGCTAGGGAAACACGGTTATGTGATCAAAATGAAGCCGGATCGTGAATATCAAGCTGCAATTGACCGCATCATGGAGAGCGCACAACGTTAAATTCCATTATGTTGGGAGGGAAAGGCGGTTTCTACGGAATCCGTCTCATTTTTTTGGAAGCAGGCGGAGACCTTACGACAAATGCATAAAAGGAGCGCGCGAATGAAAACGGAATATATCAGACTGCTGGAAAGGTGGCTGAAGGGTGCGGCGCCTTATCTGTACACAAGCTCCGACCGGCCCGATCTCGCCTGTTACGGGACGGGAGACAACGGATGGGGCGTGCAGACGAACCAAAAGGCTTTTGCCGCCTATGCGGTATTGGCTTCGGCGAAGCAACTGAACACGGATGCCGCGGGAATGTCTCGCGAACGTATTCTCGACACCGCGCTAAGGCTGCTTCGATTCTCCTTGCAAAGCCATGTCGAAGGCGGCTATCGTTGTGCCGACGGTACAAGGTGGGGCCATACCTGGATCAGCGCACTTGGATTGGAGCGAATGATGCACGGCGTGGAGGCCATCTCCGATCATCTGAACGAGGAGGATCAGGCGTTGCTACGCAAGATGCTGATCTCCGAGAGCGATTGGATTGTAGATCATTACGACATTGTAGGCGGGCTGTATAACAAGGACGGCCGCAACAAGCCGGAGAGCAATCTATGGAACGGCGCTCTGCTTCACAGGACGGCGATGATGTATCCGGATTGTCCGCGCGCGGATCTATACCAAGAGAAGGGTAGCGGGCTGCTGATCAATGCGGTATCGGTTCCATCCGATGCGGAAAGCAAGAAGATTGTAGACGGGAGGCCGGTGTCTGAACGATTCGTCGGCGCCAATTTTTTCGAGTCGATGGCTTTGAACCACCATGGTTACTTGAACATCGGCTACATGGTTATCTGTCTGTCCAATGCGGCCATGCTTCACTTCGCGTATAAGGTCAGGGGCATCGCCGCTCCGGCGTCTTTGTACCATCATGTCAAGGAGCTCTGGCAGCTCGTGAAGGGATGTACCTTTCCCGACGGAAGGTTGATTCGGATCGGCGGCGATACGCGGGCGCGGTATACGTATTGCCAGGAATATCTGGTTCCGGTGTGGCTGATGGCGCGCGATCTATACGGGGATGATGCTTGCGACGGGATGGAGCAGGGATGGCTGGACACGATCAAGCGAGAAATGGACGTGAACGGCGACGGCACGTTTCTGTCCAAGCGGGGGGGCGCCCTGGCTGAGACATCTCCTCTGTACTACACGCGGCTGGAGTCGGACCGGGCGGCCGTATTGTCGATGGGCGCCGCATGGGGAGAGCTTGCCGACAGCAAGGCGACCTCTCTTGAACTGCCGACGATTAATGCGCGTGAGACGATTGAGCCTGTCATCGCATGGCGGGATGAGTATCATGGCGCTTATTTGCACCGAAGCCAGAACCGGATCGCGTCCTGGGTGTGGGAATCCGCCGAGAAGCCGCAGGGTCTGTGCCTGCCTCCGGATGCCAGTCATATGGCGGAGTGGAGAGAGAATCTCGCGGGCCGTATAAGCGGTCTCGGCAAGGTGAGCGGCCAACGGCTGGAAGCTCATGCGGGGAGAAGCTTCGAAGGCGGCTTCCTCACATGGGGAAGCACGACGGTTTATACGGAAGGTCTTATGGCGGAAGGGAAGGACCGGGAAGACATCGCGCGCAATCAGCTGGTATGCGTCGCACTGCCGGACGATACGGGCATGGTCGTGTTGCAGCATGCGCGGGCGCTTGATCGCAGAGTATTCGTTCAAGCCGTAAAGGGGCTTCAGTTGCTTATACCGAACGACGTCTACAATGACAATCATCGCCGTTATTATTACGATGGCGGCGTACATCCCTTGCATGGCTATGGAGCGACGAAAGATGCGGTTGCCATGGAATCGTCATGGCTGAACGTCGATGATCGTCTTGGCGTTATCCCCGTGTATGGCTCGGAGCGGTTGTACGTAGACCGACCTGGACAAAGGCAGATCGGATTAAAGCATTCGTTGCGCTTCGAAGAACGGGAGGGCACGCTGTATGCCGATGAGATCTGCGGTCCTCTCCGGCAAGGATTATGTTCGCTGGAGCCGAACGAAACGATACTGGATACCGGCTATGTGCTGCAAGCCGGCAAACCGCATTCGTACACGGCCCGGTATGCGGCGGAGCGCTCGGCCCGGGTGCTGTCAGGCTTGGGATCATCACGCGGTCTCATCCGCGGGATGGAATTGCTGGGAGCAGATGGTTTGCGTTATGCGGTGCTGGCCAACTTTGGCGGAGAGACAGCCAAGGTCAGCCTTCCGTTAGAGGAAGTAGCTTGGGATCCAGCCGAAGAGCGCTATTGGAACCCGGACGTCTTGGGACGGGTTGAGTTGCCGCTTGGGGCGGGGGAAGGAAAGTTACTGCGGCTGAAGTAAAGCAAGGGCGGACCAATGCTGTTGACTGCTACATGGCCGATAGTCGGACAAAGAATAAACTTAACTGTATAAATCGGTTCTCGGTTGAATGAATGGTGAAAGGACTGGACTGTACATGACAAAACAAGATGTAAGAATCGCGATTATCGGTGCGGGATCGCTTTCGACAAAGCGTATTTATCCGTATATCGGCGCGGCCGGCGCACAGCTTGTCGCCTGTTGCGACCTGAATGAGGAGATGGCCCGGCTGAATGCTTCCCGATTCGGAGGACGCGCATACTCGGAATACAAGGAGATGCTGGAGCGGGAAAAGCCGGATGCCGTCATCATCTGCATTGGGCCCGAGATGCACTATAAGCTGGGCATCGAGGTGATGAAGCTGGGGTATCCGGTCTACACGGAGAAGCCGCCGGCTGTATCGTCCCGGGACGCTTTGGAGGTTGCGCGGGTATCCGCCGAAACAGGCATTCTGTGCATGACGGCGTTCAAGAAGCGGTATAACGCGGCTTATACAAGAGCCAAAGAATGGCTGGCCGGCTTCCAGGCGGAGGATTTGTATTCCATCTCGGCCGATTACGCCTCCAGGCAATACGAGAACCATTCGCTCAAGCGGGACTTCTTGTTCGACTTCACGGTGCACATCATCGACTTAATGCATTATTTGTTCGGGGATGTGGAGCAGGTATTCTGCTTTGCCAAAGGGAAGGACGCCTATGCGGTTAGCCTGAAGTTCGCGAACGGCGCAGTCGGTTCCCTCAATTTGAACTGCGGCAGAAGCTACAAGCTGCCTACGGAGGAAGTGGAGATTTCCATTAAGGGCGGTAATTTCATGACCGTACACAATTCGTCGAGCTGGAAAATTTCAGAGAACGAGCAAGGAGTCGAATGGCGCGAGCCGCCTACATTCATAAGCGCCGGGGACAGCGGCATGGATACGGGCCACTTGGCGGAGCTCATTGAATTTTTTGCGGCGGTCAAGGAAGGCAGAGGCTGCGGAGCGACCCGGTCTCCGATTTATGAAGGCTACAAAACGATGGTTTTGTACGAAGCGATCCGCGATTCGGCCGCAACAGGAGAGATCATTCGGGTCCATTACGAGGCCCTGTAAGCTTGTACAGCTTGTACATGCACTTGTTCAACCTAAATACGACTATCGAAAGCGGGGTGCTTGAATGGCACAAATAACGATTCTAAACGATATGGTGAGCCAGGATTTCGCCGCATCGCTCGATATCCAGAAATCCTGGGGAATTCAGGTGCTGGATCTGCGTCAGAACATTTTCGGTAAAAATCTGGCGGGGCTGACGATTGACGAGGCAAAAGCGGCGGCGGAGCAAATTGCGGAGCGGGATATGTCGGTATACTGTTTGTCATCCGGAATCTTTCTAAATGATATCGAGCTGGGCCGCGAAGCATTCGCGAACCGCTACGACGCCGAGATCGAGCATATCATTCAACTTGCGGAAGTGTTGAAGCCTAAAGTCGTACGGCTCCTGTCCGCCAGATCCAGCAAGCGTGATGCGTATCTGGACAGCGTCGAACATATGGAAGCGAATCATCCATGGGTCATCCCCATGTACCGGGAAGCCGTGGACCGCATTCACAGCGCCGGACTCCAGGTGACCATCGAGAACGAAGCAAAAAAATGCATCTGGAGCAAGCCAAACGAAATTATTGGGTTCTTCCGAGAATTGAACAGGCCGGACAAAGTGAGCTTCACCTTCGATGTGCAGAACATATGGTTCGAAGGGACCTTCCCGACGATGGATGTATACCGCGAGCTTCGGCCTCTCATGGGATACTATCATCTGAAGGGCGGCCAAACCGGCGAGTCGGGCGACAAGCTGGTTTGGCAAAGCGCATTGGATGACGCATCCTGGCCGGTTGCGGAGTTGACGAAGCAAGTATTGGCGGACAAAGCAACCGAGGTCATCTGCCTTAACCCTTCCCACGGAGAAGTCAAACCTGGCTATGACTACAATAATTTGGACAAACGGAACTACGATTACGTCAAAAACATAATCGATTCCATGAATGAAGATGGGAGTTCATGATTCAATGAGCAGCAGAGAAGAATTCATCTCAGGCTTCCAGATTATCAAGATAGACTGTGCCGTCAATGAACCGGCGTTTTCCCTGCGATGCGCGAAGGAGCTATTAAACAATATGAATATATCTGATAGGAGTGAGCGATCATGACGATTCACAATGCATCCGAGTATGTCCAATCATTGGAAACTACCGAAAAGGTGGAATTAAGCTGGGGAAAGTTGAGCTGGCTCATCGGCAACCATAACATGCCGGAAGCGAAGCAAACCTTTGGTATCGTTACCATTCATCCGAATGAACGCAATCCGCTGCACTCCCATCCGAATTGCGAGGAACTGCTCTATGTCATATCCGGAGAATGCGACCACAAGCTCGGAGACGACATCGTCAAGATGAAGCCGGGCAGCGTGATCCGCATTCCCCAAGGAGTCCCCCATTGGGCCAAATGCACTAGCGAGGAGCCGGTCGTTGCGGTTATTTCCTTCTCCTCTGTCGATCGGAAAACCGTAACACATGAGGGCGACGAAATCGCTTGACCAGAAGTAAGGCTTGGCGGTTCTTCCGCATCTTGGAGGCCCTCGCGGCCTCCTTTTTTTTCGCGTGCAGAACATCCAATGATGACGATGCCGAACACGCGGATCATTCAACTACAACCGTAATTATTTCAACTTGTCACAATCGAATCAGTAGAATACTCAATAAAATCCTGATTTTCTCCGTGTTATATCCGCATAAAAATGCTTATGATTATCTCTGAAAGCGCTTTAAAGGAGGTGTATCAGAGAGGGAGACATCAATATATTAAAGAAAAATGATCGGAGGTAGATTTGAACGTGGCAAATTTAAGGATGAAAATAATTAAAAAATACGGAATGTTGTTACTGGCTGCAGCAGTAATGTTCCAAACGTTGCTGTTTTCGCCGGAGCCTGCGGCAGCGAATGCATCGCCAGAGTCATTCACGGTAGATATCGATCTTCAAACGATCATTAACGATGATTTTCTGGGAGTAGGCGCCAATATCATTCCGGTAAGCTTTATGGAGGGCACCAATAGATTCGGTTATAACGAAGCGCATTGGGAGATGGATCGAAAGCGGATTCTCGCGATGAAACCAAGGGTAGCCCGTGTCTGGTTCCAGACGGATTGGATGGAGCTGGAGAAAGGCGTCTACCAATGGGACAGCGACAAAATGATCGAGTTCTACAGATATATGGACGTCCTGCAGGAAGCGGGGACCGAAATTGAATTTAACTTCGGTTGGAAAGTAGGTGTCGAAGCGCAGGAATGGTTCAGCTTCCCTGACGTAGATAAAAGAATCAGCGCTCCCGTCGACCTGGATGCCTTTGCGAACGCCGCATCGGCGGCATTGAATCAACTGATTAACGTCAAGGGTTATGATCATATCAAGTATTTGACCTTCTATAACGAAGCGAACGGAAATTGGGATTTCGAGGCGCCGGGAGACCAAAAAGCGTACTTTGCGCAAATGGTAAAAAAGGTGTCAGACAAGCTGACCGCAGATGGTTTGAGAGATTTGGTGGATATCTGGGGTCCGGAGGAGTCGGGGGCGCCTGATTGGACGCAATACATGCAGGAGAACGCCGACGAGTACTTTGACGCCTATACCTTCCATGTATACGGCCAGTCGTACGACGGACTGACGAAATCGATAACGGACCGCACGAGCGTGGCCGGAGGCAAGCCGGTCATGATGACGGAGTTTGGTTTTGCGGAGGATAATTCGGCATGGAATGCAGGGCTTGCCGGTTCTGTCATCAAAGCTGCCAATATGGGTTTGGGCGGCGCGTTGATCTGGCAATTAAACGGCGTATGGCTCCCTAATCCCTATGTCGGCAATGATACCAACGGAAATTATACAATGTGGGATTCATTGGTATTGGGTACCGATCCTTATAGAAGATATTATGAAAGCAGCTTGCTGACCCGCTACATACCGCCTCATAGCTCGGTTGTTGCCGTAGACACGGGATCGGAAGATATTAGAGCGGCTGTCTTCAAGACGGACGATGGAGAAATGACGATTGTTCTCGAAACGAAAGAGGGGACGAACAAGGAAGTTGCCTTTGATTTTAATGAAGCGGTAAATAAAAGCTTTAATAAACATGTTTACCGTGCGGATGTATCGATTGATGGAAACGCGCTTATTCCAGGAGTGAGCCATACCTTCGCGGCAGGAGATTCGTTCGCGGATGACGAGATCAACGCGGAGCACAACGTCATCGTGTACACGACCATGTCTGCCCAAACGCAAGTCGAGGTTACTCCGCTGGAGTCGACTGTCGAGGGAGGAGAAACCCAAACATTCGACGCCAATGTCATAGACAATAGCAGCGGCGTGACCTGGAGCGTCATTGGCGAAGGCAACGGAACGATTACGAACGATGGACTTTATACTGCACCTTCAGTAACCGAGGAGAAGCTTATCGCACTCAAAGCAACAAGCATACAGGACGATGAAGGTTACGGTATCGCTTTGGTGAAGGTAAGGCCGACTGCAGCGGAAGGGCAAGCGACTATTCCGGCGTTCAGTCTTCCGTACGGCAAATATCCGTCGGGTGAGGCGGTAACGATTACGACAGCCACGCCGGATGCCGAAATCAGGTATACGTTGGACGGCAGCACGCCGACCTTGGCTTCGGAGTTGTATACCAAGCCGATTTTCTTGTTGCGGGGCACGACTCCGCTTAAGGCAGTTGCCTTCAAGGATGGAATGAACCCATCTCCCGTGTCCTTCAGCCTATACAAGATGGCTAATGCAAGCTTAGGTCCCGATGGGTATCAATTCTGTGCCTACGAGAACGGTTTCGATTGCGAGTTTACCGGCGAAGCCAGCGTGGCCTTTGGTTCGGACGGGCTGTTTCATTATGCGAACCTTACCGATGGAGCGGCTTGCACTTCGGCCCTTTTCGGCGATCCTAATCCGGGGACCGAAAAGCGCTGTTACTTCACTTACAACATACCCGCAGAGCTTCCGGTCGTAACCGTCTACAATGCCGGATTCGAGAAGCCAAACGTGGCCAATTATCAGACAGGCCCCATGACGAACGGCTGGTATTTTAATGTGCGGGCCGGCATCCAAAGAAATGGCGGCCAATTCGGAGCCGCAAGAGCTCCCGAGGGCGGCCAAACCGCGTTTATGGTTGGACGGAGTTTCATCGGCGGCGAGATCAGTCAGAAGCTCCATTTCAAAGAAGGAGATTACGAGCTATGGTTCTCCATGGCATCACGATCGACGCCTGGAGGAGAGCTGCCGTTCGACATTTATTTCGACGATACCTTGATCGGCTCCTTCGAACCGAATTCGTCGGATTTCACCCTGCATAAAACCGATTCATTTACGGCTGCGGCCGGGTACCATACGATCAAATTCGTTGGAGCCGCAACGGAAACGGATCATGCCGTCTTCCTTGACGGGATTAAAGTAAGGACGGCAGGCATGGCGCCTCCGCCGCCGGACGTACAGGAACCACTCCCTCCGGAGAAGCCGCTTGAGACACTCGGCAACGCAGGCTTCGAAGAGCCGCAGGTCGCGACTCATCGGGCAGGTCCGATGAAATTCAGCTGGAACTTTAATCTTTTGTCTGGGGTTCAGCGGAACGGCGGGGCTTTTGCTGCAGCCACGGCACCTGAAGGCATACAAACGGCATTTTTACAAACCAAGGGAGGCCAATTCGGCGAAATTAGTCAATATTTGAACTTCGAGGAAGGCAGATACAAGCTTGAATTTTCGGCTGCCAAACGATCGACGAACGGCGGCAGGACGCAATCCTTTGATGTGTACTTTGACGATACGATCATCGGTTCTTATTCGCTTACGTCACCGGATTTCGAGTCCTTGTCGACGATTAGCTTCAACGCAAGCGAAGGACCGCACACGATCAAATTTGTTGCGACGCACACATCGGGACAAAGCGAAACGGGAGAAAGCACGGGATTTATCGATGAGGTATCGCTACGGGATGTATCCGGCGAGCCTCCTGATCCGGAAGAGCCGGCAGAGGAGCCTGTTGCCCTATTGGAGGGCCCTTCCGAAGTTCATGCCGGAGATACGCTTGATCTGAAGATCGGAATATCGAAGGCAAACGAAGGCTACTCAGCCATGGATGTCATTGTTCATTACGATCCGGCCAAGCTTGAGTTCGAGACCATTGTTGATGATGATGGCCATCTGATCCTGTCGTCTAATGCCATTCAATCGTTAGTCGGCCAATTGCAAGTGATTGGCACGGGAGTGAAGCCGGAGCAAGGTCAAATTAGAATTCTGATGCTCGGTACGGGGGCGCCAGTAAGCGAGGACGGCCATGTGATTGCTCTTCAAGGCAAAGCGAAAGCTTCTGCCTCGGCAGGCTCAACTATAATAACGCTGTCCGACTTCGGGATATCGAACGAGTCCGCCGCCTGGCAGGTCGACTCGCATGAGGCCATGTTGACCGTTCAAGTGATCGAAGTGGATAAAAGCGCTCTGAATGCGGAAATCGTGGCCGCGCAAGCGCTTCATGACGGAGCGACCGAGGGCTCGCATAGCGGACAATATCCCGTTGGCTCCAAAAATGTGCTACATGCGGCGATTTTGGCCGCGAAAGCGGTCAACGAAAATTCGAATGCGACTAAACAGCAAGTCATGGAAGCTGTCTCGACGCTGCAGCAAGCCGTTATGATGTTCCGGAATTCAGTCCATGTCGCTGTACCGGCAGACAAGACCGCATTGATTGCTGCAATCGATAACGCGCAGTCGAAGCATGACGCCGCTGTCGATGACGGCAAGCTGGGACACTATGCGCCGGGCTCGAAGGCTTCATTACAAACGGCCATCGATGCGGCAAAGGCAGTCAGGGAAAGTACAAGCGTTACGCAAACGAATGTCAATGATGCGGTTTCCGGACTAAACGACGCCGTTCAACATTTTGCTTCACAGCTCGTTACACTTGTTGAAGGCAACTCCCGAATTTCGATTGCCGATTTGTCTATCGTGGCTAAATATTATGGGATAAACTCGGAGAACGCAAGCTGGAATGAAATCGCGATAGCGGATCTGCTCGATGAAGGCGAAATTACAATTCGTACTCTAGCCGCGGTCGCCCGAATGATTCTGGATGATTGGCTGGCAGAATAAAAGCCCGGAGGAAGGCGGCGACGCCTTCCTCTTGTCGGCTATATAGGGAAAGGATGATTTCGAAATGAGATATCAGTTGGCTGCCGGCATGGCCTTGCTCCTGGCCGTTGTATTTGTCTTAAGCCCTTCTAGTTCTTATGCCGCAAACAAACCTGCGTTTCAATTGAAAATGATGGAAGAGAAGAATGGACAAATTCTGGTAACGGTTCAAGCTCGCAATCTCGCCGATGCATTCGCATTCGATCTGAATGTAAGCTTCGATTCGCTGCGTCTGAAGCTTGTTGAAGCCAAAAGCGAAATCGCCGGTTATACGGTGCCGGCGATCGTGAAGGGCAATGCTATTCAACTGGCGCATACGATGGTCGGCAAAGTAGCGGGCGTTAGCGGGAACGCGGAATTGGCCGTTCTGACGTTCGAGCGTATACGCGGAGGGAATGCCGTCGTGGAATGGCATGAAGCAAAGCTGGTCGATTCGGATCTGGAAATGACGGTTTACCCGGTGCTGAGCAAAGTTGTCGTTGCAGGCAACGGAAAACTCGCCGCCTTGTCGGACATTGCCGGTCATTGGGCGGAAGAGAACATCGCGGAAGCATTGGAGCTGGGGTTCGTAAACGGTTATGAAGACGGTACCTTCCGACCGCAGAAGCAGGTGACGCGCGCCGAATTTGCCGCTATGCTTGCACGGGCGCTTCAACTGCCGGCCTCGGCTGCTCCGAAGGTGGAATTTGACGATCACGATAAACTGCAAGATTGGAACAGGCCGCATATTTATGCGGCAGTCGAAGCAAACCTCGTTAACGGTTACGAGGATCATACGTTCCGCGCGGATCAAAGGATAACCCGGACCGAGATGACGGTCATGCTGGTCCGGGCAAAAGAGGCAAATACGACGGAAGTGGACAAGGGGACCGGACATCGCTTTGACGATGCGGATCAAATCCCTGCTTGGGCGGACGCCTATGTGTCGGCAGCCTTTGAAGCGAGTCTCATGCAGGGCAAAGGCAACAATCGGTTTGCTCCCAATGAATATACGATGCGGGCCGAAGCGGTGACCGCTATCTTAAATTTGCTATATTCCGCATAATGGGTCCCGTAAAATGTTCAACTATATCAATAAAAAGTTCAACTTTATTAATCATGATACAATATTTTTCAATCAATTCGCATATTCCACCATTCTGTAACTCCCCCTGCGAGCTTAACATGAAAGAAAGCCCGAAGCAGGGTCATTTTTGGAGGAGAGGATCACCATTATGCGGCTGAATGAATTGGTTATATCGGAGCGTTACGATGTTGTAGTTGTCGGTGGAGGATCTGCCGGTTTTTCCGCGGCTGTCCAAGCGGCCAGAGCGGGTGCCAAAACGGCGCTTATTGAAAAAAACAGCATTCTGGGAGGAACAACCGTAGTTGCGGCGGTGAACTTCCCCGGATTGTTTCATGTAAAAGGCAAACAAGTGATAGCCGGAATCGGTTGGGAAGCTATAGAAAAAACAGTAGCCAAAGGCGGCGCGTCATTGCCCGATTTCACGAAGGATGTTGGGGATCGGCATTGGGAGCATCAGGTAAGAGTCAACAAATTTGTTTATAGCGCCGTATTGGAAGAAATGTGTTTGGAGGCAGGCGTAGCGCTGCGATATCACGAAATGCCCGCAGCGATCTTAGCGGCCGGGCATGGAGATGGAGATGGAGATGGAGATGGCGAGCATCGATTAATCGTGGCCGGCAAATCGGGATTGGCCGCAATCGGATTCAAGAAGCTGGTAGATGCAACCGGCGATGCCAATCTGGCGGCTATGATGGGATATGCATTGGCGCCGGAGGAGCATCTGCAGCCCGGAACCCTGGTATATAGGCTGGAAGGGTATCAGCTGGATCAGGTAGACGCCGGCAAGCTGAAGGAAAACTATGCCGCGGCTCTCGAGGCAGGCGCGCTTAGGAAAACCGATCATTTGCCCGGCGATATTCCGTTGTACAGAGAGCTTGCTAACAGGGGGAGCGCTTCGCTGCACATTACCGGGATCGACGGCGCAACTTCCTTATCCAAAACCCGGGCTGAAATTCAGGCGCGCGAGGCATTAATGCGAATTTACTTGTATTTGAAAAAAATTCCTGGATGCGAGGGGCTTCAAGTGGAATATTTCGCCAATGAATGCGGAATCCGGGAAACGCGGCGCATTGTCGGCGAGGCGTTTATCGACGCGGAAAGTTATATCGGCGGAACCATGTGGACGGATGCGATATGCTACAGCTATTATCCGATTGATATTCACCAGCATAATTCCAACGATACCGATGTCAGACCGTTGGCCGAAGGCGTTGTGCCTACCATTCCTTATGGAGCGCTCATACCGCGCGGAAGCGATCATCTGCTAACGGCCGGCCGTTGTATCTCCGGCGATCGCACGGCGCATTCCGCCTACCGCGTTCAGGCAACCTGCATGGCTACGGGCCAGGCGGCAGGCGCTGCGGCTGCATTGGCGGCTCTGGGGCATCTGTCGGTGCGCAATGTGAGAGTAGGGGAGATCAGACGGGTGCTGCGGGAACATTCCGCAATCGTGCCTAACGTATAACGGAAGGAAGTAATCCTATGAACAAAGCAAGTGTACGCATATATCCCGAGCAGGTTCTGCATGCCGACTTCCTCGGAGTAGGGGTTAATATCATTCCGGTATGTCTGATGGCGAACAACAGGCTGCAAGGGTATACCGATGCGCATTGGGAAATGGACAAAAAACGAATATTGACGATGAAGCCGAAAGTGGCGAGAATATGGTTCCAAGTGGATTGGATGGAACCGACGAAAGGCGAGTATACCTGGAACAGTCCTGAAATGAAAGCCTTCTATAAATATATGGATGTTCTGCAGAGCGCGGGTACCGAGGTCCAATTGAATTTCGGCTGGAAAATCGGCAGAGCCGTGCAGGAATGGTTCAGCATTCCGGGAACGGAAGGCCGCATCAGCGCCCCTCGCGATCTGGATGCCTATGCCGTCTCATGTTCCGCCCTGCTGCAAGAGTTGATTGTCGGTCGCGGCTACGCCAAATTGAAATACTTATCCTTCTACAACGAGCCGAATGGTCATTGGGATTTCGAAGCTCCCGGCGATCAGAAGGCTTATTATGCGGAGATGTTGAAACGGGTTAACGATCGATTGGTCGCGGATGGCAGAAGAGAGTGGG
Source organism: Paenibacillus sp. PAMC21692 (assembly GCF_014303795.1). NCBI lineage: Bacteria > Bacillati > Bacillota > Bacilli > Caryophanales > Paenibacillaceae > Paenibacillus > Paenibacillus sp. PAMC21692. The sequence goes on along the minus strand of NZ_CP060293.1, from coordinate 7,972,168 downwards.
TGCGGATTTGGGGACCGGAGGAAGTGGACGCCAGCGGCGAATGGATGCATTACATGAAGGATCATGCGGATGATTGCATCGACGAATACACCTTTCACATTTATGGCGGTTCCTACGAGCAGTTAAGCGAACAGATTGCGATTAGACGGGACTATACGTCGCCCAAGCCGGTAGGGATGACCGAGTTCGGCTGGTCCGGCGACGACGAAAGCGGTTGGAATTCGGGCTTCGCCAATTATGTCGTCAAGGCGGCGAACGAAGGCATTCGCTCCGCGTTGGTATGGCAACTAAACGGTGTGTGGTGCGAGGATCCCGACGAGAATGTGAATACAAACGGCGTTTATACGCTGTGGGATTCTTTGGTGCTGGGGATGAATCCCCACAAAAGCTATTATGCCGCAGGGCTGCTGGCGAGATATATCCCGGCGCACAGCTCGGTCGTTCATACGGAAACGGATTCGGACCAAATGCGAACGGCAGCCTTTGCATCCGCCGATGGGGATATGACGATTGTAGTCGAGTACAGGGGAGGAGAAGCTATAGATTACGACATAGCTTGCCCGGAGATGCCGCCGGACCTGCGATGGGTCAAGTATGTTTACAAGCCCGATGTCATTCTGGAAGGAAATGCTCTTCTTCCCGCTTCCATGCCGATCGAACCCGTAAACGGGGTCATTCAAGATTCGTTAATCGATCAAAGCTATCAATTCGTCATCTACACGACAATGAAGCCTCAGGCTCAAGTCGAGATCCTGCCGGTCCAGGTCGAGATGGCTTCAGGGGATACGCTGGCGTTTCATGCAACCGTGATCGATGCAGCGGGCGGAGTAATCTGGAGCGTTGCCGGCGATGCGGCTAGTAACGGCTCTATATCGCAGGCAGGAATATATACGGCGCCGAGGGTGAGTGAAGACGTTTGGGTCGCGATTCAAGCGATCTGCGAATCCGATCCCGATGGACGTGGGATCGCTTTAATCAAGGTTCTGGCCAACAAGGAGAGCATTGTATGAATAAGCGGTTGAAATTTTCAAGCTTTTGGTCCATTAACGATGCGCTTGATCTGGGCAAGCTGCAATGCCAGCTAGATGAATTGCAGGCTGCTGGCTTGGACGGTGTCGTCTTTCACCCTCGCTATTATCCGAATGAGCCGGGCTACATGAGTCCTTCTTATTTGAATACGGTGTCCGATCTCATTTTGTATGCCCGGGATATCGGGATGGAATTTTGGTTGTACGACGAGAATGGCTGGCCTTCCGGAACCGCTGGCGGCGAGGTAATGAACAGACGGCCCGATCTGGCATGCGAGTGGCTGGAATATGGACCTCTCGAGAGTGGGGAATTCGGCATTACGATTTGTTCCCACCCCGGGGTGTCTTCGTTTCAGGCCGAAGCCGCAGCGTTGTTCATCGAGATTACGCATGAAGGCTACCGAAAGGGACTGAAGCCGGAAGCTTTTGATTACGTCGAGGGTTTCTTCTCCGATGAGGTCGGATTTCTCGATGGGCACGGCGTTACGGTAAGCAGAGGCGGAGTTCCCTGGGACAAACGTTTCCCGGCGATGTACGAGACAAGATACGGGGAAGTATTGGAGCCGCTCTTGCCATTATTGTTCGTCGATGGAGCAGAGCACGAACAAGTCAGAGCCCGATTCTGGGAAATGTTGACCGATGCATTAATAGAGGGTTTTTATCAACCGATCGGAGCATGGTGCCAAGCTCACGGCAAACGATTTACGGCGCATTTGAAGGCGGAAGAGCATCCGTATTTTCAATTGACTTATAGCGGTTCCTGCTTTCAGGTGCTAAAAGGCATCGAAACGCCAGCCATTGATGCGCTGGAGAGGTTTCCGGGCAATCACTTTTACCCCCGTCTGCTGCACTCCGTAGCGGTTCAGCAGGGCAGGGACGGTTGTCTCGTCGAGGCAATGGGCGGCAGCGGCTGGGGAGTGACTCCCCAAAGCTTCACGGATTATATTATGTGGCTGGCGGGACACGGCATCGATCAATATGTGCTGCACTTGAATCAGTTCAAGCTGAAGACGCAGGCCGTGCAGGATTGGCCGCCTTCCATGCCGTGCCACCTGACCTGGAAGGACGCATTCGCGGAGCTGCTGAAGTCGATCAGGACAAAGGCTGCAGGGCTGCCCGATCTCCATGCCGAGCCGGAGCTATTGATCGTTGTGCCTACTCGCGGAATTATGGCTTCTTTCCTTCCCGAGGAAGCGCGGCAGTTAAACGAACATGACGGCTCGAATGTGCCGGATTCTCCAAGCGGGAGATGGAATGACAAGCTTCTGCGGTTAGTCGAAGCATGTTATGCGGCAGGGATCCATTATGAGCTGACAGAGGAGAGAGTCGTTGAAACCGAAGGACAAGTCCTTCCGGGAAAGCTGCGCATCGGCTCTCGTCATTATCGTACCGTCGTATTGGCTGAAGGTTGCCTGTGGAATGATCCGAAGTGGGTCTCCGAAGCGGCGGAGGCCGGCATTCAGGTTAGGGAAGCGACAACCTGGCATCCCGACAAGGCAACAATAGAACCGATGACTGCGAAGGCGCTGCCTGAGCTCGTGCCGGAGCAGTCGGCCTGGCATGCGGAGCTGCCCAAGTCCAACCAATTGCTTATTCCTTTCCTGCACCATGCGGAAGCCGGGCTGCAAGCGCGGATTTTATTCGACGGGGCCTCTTCCTTCACTGGTTTGCGTATCGTTCTGCACGATGAGGTGGAGGAGACGACGGTTAATGGGATACGGCTGGAGTTGCGGGAGACGGAGAGCGGATACGAGGCTTCCGTTCCGGATGATTGTGTCGGCGATAAAGGCGAATTGCTGATCGGGATTCTAACGCGCGGCAAAGGCGAACAGAATCCGCTAGCTTTTCTGACTGGCCGGTTCTGCGTAGGGAGCTTGTCGCCTTATACAGAGAAAGACGGGACGCAATGGATGACCGAAGGAGAATTCCGGCTGACTTCCGTTCAGCCGCTCGACTGTTCGGACCTTATTTCGTCCGGATTGCCTTTTTCCGGAACGCCTGTTCAGGTAACCAAGGAGCTGAAGGTGGAAAGCAGCATAACGGCCGGTGTTCTTCAACTGACAGATGTTCATGCCGCGGCTGCTCAAATATGGCTGGGCGAACTAGCGTTGGGCTGGTGTTGGGGACCGGAGTGGCGCGTGAAGACGGGGCGACTGGATGCAGGAAACTATCCTTTGACCGTTTCGTTGTATCCCAGCACGTATAACGTTTATGGACCGCATCGCCATGTGGACGGAGACAGGCATTTGACCAGTCCCGGTCAATACGAAGGGGTGAAAAATTTTGCCGACAGAGCAGATGCTCCGGAACGAACCACAGGCACGCAGTGGCATTTCGTCAAGTGGGGAATAAAGGGCGATGTGCGGCTATTCGATAGCCCGTCGCTGCTTCCAGGCAACCGTTAAATTTATAGCTGTCACAGCACCAAGGAGGTGTCCATGCGGGCATCTCTATTTTTTTCAACTTCGTCTCGTAATTATTCAACCTTTGAAATAGATTCAGTAGATTTCTCAATCCATTCGTAATATCGTACATTTTCCATAATATTCTTGTTGATTATGATTATTAGGGGGGAGATGAAAGCGATTACAAGGGAGGCGATAAAGAATGGGATATATGTAGGATAGTCCCAAGTAGCAAGTAGCTCGAAAAAGAAGGAAAAACAAATGAATGACGAAGGGAGAACAAATGATGGACAAAGGCGTCAAAACGGTAGTTAAGACCATATGTCTATTGGGGTTAACGGCGGTTCTGCTGCTTCAAACGTTATTGCTGTCACCAACCCCCCTTCAAGCCAACCCTGCGGCTCATACTGTCAGCATTCAGCCTAACGTAATCGTGCAGGATGACTTCTTAGGTGTGGGGGTAAACGTAATTCCCGTAAGCTTCATGGAAGGAACTTCGCAATACGGTTATCAAGAGGCGCATTGGGAGATGGACAAGAAACGGATATTGGCACTTCAACCCAAGGTCGCGCGGGTGTGGTTCCAAATCGACTGGATGGAGCCGACGAAAGGAAATTATACATGGAACAGCCCTAAGATGTTGACCTTCTACAAATATATGGACGCTCTGAAGGAAGCCGGTACGGAGATTGAATTCAATTTCGGCTGGAAAGTGGGCGCCGATATTCAAAGCTGGTTCAGCATCCCGGGGGTGGATGCCAAAATAAGCGCGCCTGCCGATCTGGACGCCTATGCGGCTTCCACGTCCGCCGTATTAAACGAGCTCATTAACAATCGCGGTTACACGAATATTAAATATTTGACGTTTTATAATGAACCAAACGGGAATTGGGACTTCGAATCGCCTGGAGATCAACAGGCGTATTACGCCACCATGGTGCAGAAGGCCAGCGACAGGCTAACGGCCGATGGTCTGCGGGATCTGGTGGATATTTGGGGGCCGGAAGAGACGGTAGCCTCGTGGACGCAGTATATGAGCGCGAATGCCGATGCGTATTTCGACGCATACAGCTTCCATGTCTATAGTCAGACCTATGATGGCTTAAGCGCCTCGATCGCCAGCCGCACCAATCATGCCGGGGGCAAGCCTGTCATGATGACGGAATTCGGCTTTGCGCAGGACGATATGTCAGGCTGGGACGGCGGCCTTGCTAATTCGGTCATTAAAGCAGCCAATGAAGGGGTGAGCGCGGCTCTAGTCTGGCAATTAAACGGCGTCTGGCTTCCCGATCCGTATGTGGGCTCCGACACCAATGGCAATTATGCCTTGTGGGATTCGCTGGTTGTCGGGACGAAACCATACAAACGTTACTACGAAACCAGCCTTTTAACCCGCTATATCCCTGCTCACAGCTCGGTCGTGTCCGTAAACACGGGTTCGCCGGATATTCGGGCTGCCGTCTTCAAGACTAGCGGCGGCGATTATACGATCGTGTTGGAGACAAAGGAGGGAACAAGCAAAGACGTTACCTTTGATTTCAACGGCGTCAACATTGGCAAGACTTTCTACAAACATGTGTACCGGGATGACGTGACGTTGGAGGGCAACGCGATTATTCCGGCAGCAAGCGCAAGCTTCGCCGCAGGCGCTACATTCACCGATACCGGCATTGATTCCGAACATAATGTAGTGGTCTACACGACGATACCGTCCCAAACCCAGGTGGAGATTACTCCCTTGGAGCCTATGGTTACCGGGGGGCAATCGCAGCAATTAAGCGCGAATGTCATCGATAACACGGGCGGAGTGACATGGAGCGTTATCGGCAGCGGAAACGGATCGATTACGGGCGGCGGCTTGTATACGGCGCCGCAAGTTGCAGCAGAGAGACTGATTGCGGTCAAGGCAACCAGCACCAATGATCCTTCAAGCTATGGTATTGCATTAGTCAAAGTCAGACCGGCTCCATCGACAGGGAAGGTCGATATTCCGACTTTCAGCCTTGCCTATGGCAAGTACCCGTCTGCCGAAGCGGTGACCATTACGACAACAACTCCCGGCGCTACGATCAGGTACACGACGAACGGCAGCACGCCGACCTCGTCTTCCGCTGTGTACACGGGCCCCATATTCCTGAATCCGGGCATGACGCGCTTGAAAGCCGTAGCCTTCAAGACGGGCCTGACTTCTTCGGCCGAAGCATACAACCTGTACCGGATCGCGGATGCCAGCGGCGGACCTGACGGCTACCAGTTCTGCGCTTACGAGAATGGATTCGATTGCAGCTTCTCCGGAACGGCAAGCGTAGCTTATGGCGCAGACGGCTTATTCCATTACGAGACGCTTACGAATGGCACGCCTTGCACGAACGCTGTTTTTGGCAACCCGAACCCGGGAGCGGCCAAGAGATGTTACTTCAGCTTTGATATTCCTGCGGAACCGCCCGTTGTCACCATCTATAATGCGGGATTCGAGAAACCTGGCACATCTACTTATTTGACGGGCCCGATTACGAACGGATGGAAGTTCAACGTAAGATCCGGCGTTCAGAGAAATGGAAGCGCATTGGGCGCCGCAACGGCTCCCGAGGGCGTTCAGACAGCCTTTATGATCAGCAGGGACGGTTTAAGCGGAGAGATGAGCCAGTCGCTTAATTTCAATGCCGGAACCTATAACTTAAGTTTCCAATTGGCAGAACGTACAAGTTATGGAGGGAAGCTGCCGTTTGATGTCTATGTTGACAATACGAAGATTGGCTCTTTCACGCCTTCTACGGCAAATTTCACGACGAGCACGACGGACAGCTTCACGGTAACGGCAGGGTACCATACGATCAAATTCGTCGGAGCGGTTACGTCTTCGGAAGCTTCGGCTTTTATCGATGCGGTAACGATCCAATTGGCCGAACCGACTAATCCACCGGCTGCCGAGCTTATCAATGATGGATTCGAGACGCCAAGCGTCGCCAGTTATCTGAAGGGGCCAATGACGCATGGCTGGACGTTCAACTCGCGGGCCGGCGTTCAGAAAAATGGCGGGGCATTCGGAGCGGCTCCGGCTCCGGAGGGAGTTCAAACCGCCTTTTTGCAAAGCGTGAACGGCAACCATGGCGAAATCAGTCAAACCGCAAGCTTCGCCGCCGGCACCTACAATATAAGTTTTAAAGCGGCGAAACGGACGAATTCCGGGGGGACGCAGTCCTTTGACGTATTTTTTGATCAAACGTTGATTGGCTCGTACATGCCAACCTCAGGAAACTTTACTGCCTATACAACGGACAATTTTGCCGCATCCGCAGGTAACCATACAATTACGTTCATCGGAACCAGCTCAACCGGCGATAACACTTCCTTCATTGATGAAGTGAAGATCCAACTGGTTCAACCGCAAAATCCGCCATCCCTCGTTATCGCTAATGACGGCTTTGAAACGCCAAGCGTCGCCAGTTATCTCAAGGGGCCAATGACGCATGGCTGGACGTTCAACTCGCGTGCGGGTGTTCAGAAAAACGGCGGAGCATTCGGAGCGGATCCTGCGCCTGAGGGCGTTCAAACGGCCTTCTTGCAAAGCGTGAACGGTGATCATGGCGAAATAAGTCAAATCGTCGATTTCGAAGCCGGAACCTATACTTTAAGCTTCCAAGCGGCGAAACGCACGAATTCCGGCGGGACGCAGTCCTTTAACGTTTATTTTGATCAAACGTTGATCGGTTCCTATATGCCGACCTCGGGAAGCTTCAGTTCTTATACGACGAACAGTTTTGCCGCTTCAGCAGGATACCATACGATCAAATTTGTAGGTACGAGCGTGTCCGGTGACAATACCGCATTTATTGACTCTGTGGCCGTTCAGTAATCAGCCGAAAAGAAGTAACAGGCGCTCGAGCCTTGAGAGGTCGAGCGCCTGTTTCCGCTTTTTTGCGAAAAGCTTGCTATGGTTAAAATTGAACAAGTTGCGATAATACGTTATATTGAATCATCAAAGAGACATCATTCCCTACCAAAGTGAGGTTGGACCCTATGGATATCCTGATAATCGAAGACGAGACGGATATACTGAATGGCATGCAAGAGTCCGTCAGCGGGCTAGATAAGCGAATCGACAGGGTGTTTGCCGTAGGCACATCAGAAGCGGCATTAGAAATCATCGAAGAGCATCATCCCGATATTATTGTGACGGATATCGTATTGCCTCAGATGACCGGCCTCGACCTCATGGAGCAAATTATGGATGGCAGCTATCATCCCAAAGTTATCGTCATAAGCGGCTTCAGCAATTTCAGCTATGCGCAGCGCAGCATCAAGCTGGGGGCAGTCGATTATATGCTAAAGCCGTTTGCCAAACAAGAATTTACGGACAAAATCTTAAGCGTTATCGATTCCATCTATGACGAGAGAGAGCTAAACAAGGTGGTCAAGCAGGACCCCAATTCGTTGCTTGGGACCAAAACATTGCGAGATAAGTACATATTGGGACTTTGTACGAACCCTGTTCCTCTAAACGAAAATACGATGCATAGGCTCAAGTTTTTTGATATGGAGTGGCTGGCAGGGGGAGCCTACTCGATAATAGCGCTTGATCGGGTCGAAACGTCCAAACAACCGCTTACGGAAAATGAAATCGAGCTAAATACATTTGCCATCGGAAATGTGGTGGAAGAAATATTGCTGCAATTTCCGCCTTCTTTGCCTTTCCGAAATATTCATCACCAGTGGGTGATCATAACGGCCAATCATGACCTGGAGGGGATGACAACCGCCATCTCGGAAGCTCTCCTTCGTTATCAGTACATCAAGATATGCATAGGGATCAGCAATCGGATGAACGCCTTTCAGGCCATTGCGATTGCGTACGAGGAAGCCGTGCAAGCGATGAAGCTGGCTCGCGTCGACAAGCAAGGGCATATCTTGTATTATTCGGACAACCCCTCCATAGCGGATCAGAAAAATAGAGGAAACGACTACGAACAAATGGCCCAGTACGTCTATTTGAAGCAAGCCGGGCAGATGGAAGCGGAGATCGGCATCGCGCTCGATTCGCTAACCGTCTCCGTCGGCTCCAATAACAGGCAAGCGCTGGTGCAGGCCTGCGTAGACTGGATTGTCAACGTTCATGCCGCTATAACCGATCAATTGAAGCAAAAGCTCGAGCCCATTACGATTCAGCTTTGGGTAGACCTTGACCAATGCGATAGCTACGGGGAGATAAAAGCTTATATGGTCCGGCATTTTGCGGAGCTGTCCTTGCAACTGAACTCCTCCCCTTTAAATCCGATCATCGAGAAAGCTGTTGAGTATATGACAACCCATTACGCCACTAACTTGACGCTTCAGGGCGTGGCGACGGAGCTGGCCGTGCATCCGGTATGGCTGAGCCAGCTCTTTAAGCGGGAGACCCATGTCACGTTCTCGCATTATTTGACCGATCTGCGCGTGGAGGAGGCGAAACGTCTGCTCCGCGAAACCCATCTGAAAATATACGAAATCGCCGAGCGGGTCGGGTATACGGATCTGCAGCACTTTGGGCAGGTATTTAAAAAACGATCGGGAACGACTCCAAAGGAGTATAGGCAGGGGCCATGAAAATAAATCGAATGTTCAGCGGTTCGTCATTGTTTAAGAAGCTCTTTTTTCTGCTTATCGTTTCCGTTTATATTCCTTTGCTTCTCGTCGGATATATGACCTATAGCAAGTCGAGCGAACAGATCGAAAAAATGACTTCCGCCTTCCTGTCCGACAATCTGGGATATAACATGAGCAGGATCCAGGATTATCTCAAAGAAGTCGAAAGCCAGTCCATTGATGTATACACTTCGGACAAGCTCCAGAAACTATTGGAGGAAAGCAATGCGGGAAACATTGAGGAATTCGAATTTATCAATTCGCTTGCCATCCTTCAGCATCAGCTGTCCGATTCTTACTTTTTGAGCGTATATCCCATTGATCCGGGTCCTTATTTCAACTACAACGTGCTTCGGGCAAATTCGCCGGAGAAGGACATCGATTGGTTTGAGCACGCCTTGGAGCAAAAAGGAAGAGGGTATTGGATGAATGAGACCGGTACCGACTTTGACGGCGTGCATTCGGATTTTTATTATATTCGCTCCATTCGCTCCTTGCGGGCCCCTCTGTTCGAGGATATCGGCGTGATGACGATCCGGGTTCCCGGCAAACAAATAAGGGAACAATTGCTGCTGCTGGACCGCTACCCGAACCATCGAATCAGCATTGTGGATGAGCAGAACCGGGATTTGCTGTTCCCGCGGACGACCACATCGGGAACGGATACGTACGCCGGCCTTCTTGAAGAGGATCTGCTCCTCGGGCAACAGGAATTCCGGGTCATGCACGGAGAGAAGGAGGACTACTACGCGGCATCGATGGCAATCGGGAGCAATGGCTGGAAGCTTGTCGCCACGATACCGACCTCGGACGTCAAAGGTCCTATCCTTCAGCTCAGACAATTTACATGGATCGTCATTCTGATCAGCTTGTCCTTAATCGCAATCTTGTTGGCCGTTATTACAAACAGCTTTACGCTGCCGATCAAAGCCGTCGTCTCCAGCATGAAAAAGATGAATCTCGGCCTACTGGAGTATTGTACCTCCTACACGAGGCGAAAGGACGAAATCGGGCAGCTTGTGTCCGGCTATAATGTGATGATCAAAGGGATGCATGAGTTGCTGGAAACAACAAAGTCCTCGGAACGGGAGAAACGGAAGCTAGAGCTGCAAATGCTGATGCATCAAATTAATCCCCATCTGCTGTACAACACGCTCGATTCGATCAAATGGAAGGCGGAGGTCGCCGGAGAAGCGTCCATCGCAAGGATGTCTACATTGTTAGCCGATTTGCTGCGTTTCAGTCTTAATAACGGAGAAGAGATGACCACCGTCGAACGCGAAATCGAGCATGTGAAAAGTTATCTGATGATTGAATTAATCCGGAACAATAATGGATTTCAGGTTATGTACAATATTCATCCAACGATTTGGAATATGCCGTACATGAAGTTAACTATTCAGCCCATTGTCGAGAACTGCGTCAAGCACGGGATGAAAAAGATGGCCCCTGGAACCGGAAAGGTCATGATTCATATGTATCCGGAAGGCGAGGATATCGTATGCGCGGTCGAGGATAACGGGCCCGGTTGTACGGATGAGACCTTTGAGGCGCTAAAGCAGATTCAAAACGACCAGCTTGGAGCCCGACCGACCGGAATCGGTTTATTTAACGTAAGTCAAAGACTAAAGGCGAATTTCGGCCAGACCTACGGCCTAAGCTTCGGCAGAAGCGGCAGCTCGGGGCTCCGGGTGACGATTCGTCAGCCCGCCCTGCAGCCCGAAGACCATAACAATCCCATGTAAAAACCATATCGATACCCTGTTCAAGCACGAATAAGAACAGGGTATTATTTGTGTACAGGGAGGTTGCTTACGATGCAGAATTCAAAAATGCTTCGACTCATGTGGAATTATCGTTACATGTATTTGATGTTATTGCCAGGGCTCGTATACTTCGCGATATACAAGTATGCTCCGATGTACGGCACCATTATCGCCTTTAAGGATTTTAATATCGGCAAAGGGATACTCGCCAGTCCATGGGCTGATCCGTGGTACAAGCATTTCAAATATTTTATCGACTCGCCTTATTTCGAAACGATTTTAACCAACACCATTCTGATATCGGTGTACAAGATGGTTTGGGGGATTGCGCCGGGCATCATCTTTGCCATCCTGCTAAACGAAATCAAAAACAAATTTTTTAAGCGATTCGTGCAAACGGTCACCTACCTGCCTCATTTTCTTTCCTGGGTTATCATCTACGGAATCCTGCTCATCTTTATGTCGGAGTCGACGGGATTGATCAATGCCACGATGAAGGATTGGGGCTTGCAAAGCACGCCGTTTCTCACCTCCACCGATTGGTTCCGCAGCATTCTGGTAGGCTCGGAGATTTGGAAAGAATTCGGCTGGAACGCCATTATTTATCTGGCTGCGATCTCAAGCATCGATCCCTCCTTGTACGAGGCTTCGCGGGTAGACGGAGCGGGCAGATTGCGCAATATATGGCATATTACCCTTCCGGGAATCCGAAGCGTCATTATCCTCCTGTTCATTCTGAAGTTAGGTCACATCCTGGAAGCGGGCTTCGATCAAATCTACATCATGTATAACGTTCAAGTGTATCCCGTGGCGGATATTCTGGATACGTATGTTTTCCGAACAGGCTTGGAGCAGCTTAATTTCAGTCTGGCGGCAGCCATTGGATTATTCAAATCGATTATCGGTCTGGTCCTTGTCCTGGTTGCAAATAAAATTGCAAAGAGATGGGGTGAAGGCATATGGTAATGGGCAGAAGCGAGAAGCTCTATATGGTGGCCGTATACATCATTCTGGGAATAACGGCTCTCAGCGTCATATTCCCGTTGCTTTATGTTGTAGCGGTATCCTTAACGCCTTATTCGGAAGTCGTCAAGAATGGCGGATTCGCGATCATCCCCAGCAAAATCGACTTCGAGACGTATATGACTTTCCTGAGGGACAGCAAGATCCCGCGTGCCTATCAGGTAACGATATTCATTACGGTTGTGGGAACATTGGTCAACCTGATCCTTACGACGCTGATGGCTTACCCGCTCAGCAAAAAGAACATGCCGCTCCGCAACGTGCTGCTTATGCTTATCGTCTTTACGATGCTGTTTGGAGGAGGAATTATCCCGACCTATCTGATCGTAAAGGATACGGGATTGATCGACTCGATATGGGCGATGATCATACCCAACAGCGTAGCCACCTTCTACTTGCTCATCATGAAGACTTTTTTCGAAGGCTTGCCCGAAAGTTTGGACGAAGCAGCCAAAATCGATGGCGCCAGCGAGCTTACGATTCTCTGGAAGATCGTGCTTCCGCTCTCGATGCCGATTATGGCTACGGTAGGACTGTTTTATGCCGTAGGACACTGGAACGAGTTTTTTAATGCCATCATCTATGTTTCCGATAATGCCCTTCATCCGTTGCAGGTCATATTGCGGGGGATGCTGAACCAATCGGAGCTTCCGGAGCTTGACTTCGAGAGAGTCGTGCCGACGGAGTCGCTGCAGATGGCGGCGGTTGTATTGTCTACTTTGCCAATCGTTGTTGTTTATCCTTTTATCCAGAAATATTTCACCCAAGGCGCTTTATTGGGTTCGGTAAAAGGTTAGCATATATAAAAAATGAGAGGGGTATTTTATATGAAAAAATCAATGGCAAGCTTGCTCGCTGTCGGTATGTCCGCTACTTTGGTGCTTAGCGCATGCGGCAACAACAATTCGAACGAACCCGGCAATACGCCGAATCAGTCGGGCGAGGACACAGGTCCGGTTACCATCAATCTGTTCCGTCAAGGCGAGGCGCTGCCGGCTCCGGATAAAGATATCATTCTGCCTGAGCTTAACAAAGCGCTTAACATGGACTTGAAATACAACACGGCTCCGACGGAGTATGACCAGCAGTTGAACGTCAAAATCGCGGGAGGCAATCCTCCGGACGTATTCGGCGTAAGCAAAGTGCAAATGGAGCAATTTGTCGAACAGGATATTTTGCTCGACCTGACTCCTTATCTTGCAAGCATGAACCACTTGACTCCCGAGAACGGCTTTACGGAAACGCATATGAAAAAAGGCGTCGTGGACGGCAAACAATATGCGATTCCTTACCGCCCGCTGATTCCGGTACAGACGACGTTTTGGGTGCGGCAGGATTGGCTCGACAAGCTTAACTTGCAAGCTCCAAAGACGATCGACGAGCTTAAAGCCGTAGCCAAAGCTTTTGTCGAGAAGGATCCAGACGGTAATGGCGTTAACGATACGATCGGCATTACAGGCAACGGCTTTAACGGAACGCTCAGCCCGCTGTTCGCGGCATTTGGCGTAGCGGCTCCTGGACAGATGATGATACGCGACAACAAAGTGGTATACTCCACGGAACTGCCCGAAACCGAACAGGCCGTTACCTTTATCAATGGAATGATTAATGAGAAGCTGATCGATCCGGAGTTTCTGACCAACAACGGACTTATGCATCAAGAGAAAGCCTTTAAAGGCCAAGCCGGCATCGTGTATGCGCACTGGGCGCATATGAAACGTCCGGATATGGTCGAGAAAATGAATGCCATCAATCCGAATCAAGAGTGGACGCAGTTGGACGCCATGACGGGTCCCGGCGGAAAATTCGCCGATTTCTTTGATGAAGGCGGCACGAATCTGAGACTTGTTATTCCTAAGTCGCTGGAGAGCGAACCCAAGAAAGTAGAAAAGGTTCTGGAGTATATCAACTATGTATCCGGCGGAGATGGACAAACCCTTGTTAACTTCGGCATCGAGGACCGCAACTACAAAGTGGTGGATGGCCAGATCGAAATTATCGAAGCGGGACTGTCGGAGATGGGGCATGCGAGTATCCACCAAACGACGGGTCGCGTGGAAATGGAATATCTGAACACGAAGTTCAGAGACTTGGCGCCGTATTTCGAATTCACCAATAAACTTCCCTATATTAGCGTATACACGAATTTCGTCTCCACTCCGGAAGGCGTCAATCCAGCGGATAAAACGAAATTCGAAGAAGAAGAGATGATCAAGTTCGTCTATGGCAAACGTCCTGTCTCCGAGATGGGCGACTTCATTAAGACGCTTCGCGGAACGTTCCAATTGGACAAATATTTGCAAGAGGCGGAAAAATCGCTGAGGGAACTGGAATTTATCAAATAATGAGGTGATCGGCATGAATAGCGTTTCTTTCCGGCGCGACCTCGCCGTAACGGACGAATACGATGTGCTTGTCGTGGGAGGCGGCTCCGCGGGCTGCATGGCCGCCATACAGGCAGGCAGGTCCGGAGCCAGAACCGTCCTCATCGAGAAGAACGGCATCCTTGGCGGAACAACGGTGGTGTCGGCCGTCAACTTTCCCGGTTTGTTTCATGCCTGGGGGAAGCAAGTCATCAAGGGCATAGGTTGGGAAGTCCTGGAGGAAGCGGCGCGGCGCGGCGGCGCCGTCATGCCGGACTTCGACACCCCTTACGAGAACCATCGTCATTGGGAGCATCAAATTCTCGTCAATAAATTCGTGTACAGCGCCATACTGGACGAGTTTTGCGTGAAGGCAGGTGTGACGCTTCGCTTTCACGAAATGCCGGCCGATGCGTATCTGGAGGATGATCGCGTTCATCTTGTCGTAGCTGGCAAATCCGGCTTAAGCATCCTGCGCGCCAAAACCGTCATCGATGCAACCGGCGATGCCAACATGGCCGGCTTGATGGGCTACGAGCGGGAACGCGGGGAACATCTTCAACCGGGGACGTTGATTTATGAAATCGGCGGTTATCGGCTGGAGGATGTGGATCAGGAAAGGCTGGCTGAGCTTTATAACATGGAGCTGGCCGCAGGTCGCATCTTGCATACGGATCATTTGCCGGGAGCGGTACCTTTCATGAAGGAGCTGCGATCGCGCGGCGGGAACTGCATGCATATTACGAATATCGATGGCGCGGATTCCGTCTCGCGTTCGACAGCCGAGCTCAAGGGACGCGCATCGCTCATGCGAATCTATGAATTCTTGCGCAAAGTGCCTGGCTGCGAGGGAGTGCAAGTGAACTTTGTCGCCAATGAATGCGGCATTCGCGAGACTTGGCGGGTTGTAGGCGAACAAAGGGTGACTCTGTCGGAGTATACGAGCGGATATCATTGGCCGGACGCGGTTTGCCACAGCTTCTATCCGATCGACATCCATCGGCATGGAGATAATACGACGGACATTCGACCGCTCCGGCCTGGCGTATTTCCGACGATCCCAATGGGCGCCCTCATTCCGCGCGGCAGCGACAGACTATTGGTTGCGGGTCGCTGTATCTCTGGCGACACCGAGGCGAGCTCGGCCTACCGGGTGCAGGCAACGTGCATGGCGACGGGACAGGCTGCTGGAGCGGCTGCCGCTCTTGCGGCGGCGCAAGGCATATCGGTTCGCCAAGTAAATCTCGATGATACGCTTGAGTTGCTGGGACATCAAGGTGCGATTTTGCCGGGAAGTTTGCAATAAGAATTGTATGCAGGTATAGCTATCTCTCCATGATTTGTCTGCATTTGAACGTAGTCTATGACTTATGTAACCAACTTTATGTAGATGCCATTGTTCAGCGACGGAGGAAGGTTTAGCGGGATCTCTCAGACTGTTGAATAACCTCATTTATGCGGTAACAGAATGATTAGCCTTATTTGAAAATGTCATAATCAGGAGGCATATCAATGAGGAAAACATTCTGCAAAAGAACTAAAAAGATAAGGATAGATGGTTCTCAATTTCACTGCGTTATTAACGAGTTTCCTAGTAATAAATTTGTGAATTTTAAGGCCTATTCTTCAAGAACCTCATATTTTGAGGTCTTATTCACATGGCAAAGTGGCTGGAAATTCATCCCTCATAAGCCAAGTAATTGTGAACTTTTAATGAGATATGCGATTGAAAATGGATGGGAATTTAGTAGCGATAAGAAAATAGTGAAAATTGAACATGGAGACTTCCTCATAGATAAATTAGGACTAACTTCATTCATTCCTCATTGAGCTATCGGGAGACGTTAGTTCAATGTACAAGCGATAGCACAGGGCTTTGTTGTCCTGGGCTATCGCTTTTTTAATACAAATCGAGGCTTGTGGTAAGATATTTTGAAAAAAGCGTTACCCCTTTTACTTATTCCATATAGCTTTGTACAATTTTAACGTTGACCGCGGCTCCGTTCTTCAACTTTTCAGGCGCAAACTTCGAATTTGCGAGAACTGTGTAACACTTTAGAGAAAGCTCATAATCCTTTTTGAGAAATGCTCCATAGGCTTGTTGTGAAAGTTTAAGTGAAGAATCATTCATAAATTCAATTGCATGGGGATTATTGGAAAGTCCCTGGTTCATCTTTTGATCAGCCAGTAAAACCGCATTAATGTAGTTTTTCTGAGAGTAATACCAGCGTGCATCACCAAAAGCGTTCAAGAAAGCTTGTCTCTCTGTTATCCATTCGATGTTTGCTGAAACTTTGTATGTATAAGCTAAAACAGTATCTTGTGCCAAAAGATCGAAATACTGCTTTGCAGATACTAAGTTGTCTTTATTCATGAAGGCTATTGCTTGATCTGCTACCTTTTGTGCAGCAGTCGTATAATTAGAATAATCGACTTTCCAACTATATACTGTCGATTTAGCCTTCAAGAAGTAAAAGAATGCATTATAGTAGCTAGATTGTTTAAAATAATAATTACCTTGCCAGATGTAACCGTCAGCCTCTTTTTCTTCTTCACTCCTTGTGTCAACATGCACATAAGAAGACGAAGTGGATGATGTTGATGAAGAGCTACTACCACCCCCATTGTGATAGTGATACTCGCCATATTCAAGACCCCATTTCTCGCAGTTCGTTCTGCATGTATGCCCTCCAGACGAGTCTGTTCTGCCTGGATGCGCACTAATGATACTGCTTACGAGCAGAAATAGCACCGAACTGATTAATGCAATCTTTCTTTTCAAGATAAATCTCCCCCAATTGTTTAATTTCCCCATCATTATACACCAAAATGCTGGATACAGATTACCTAAGTTGAACTCTTTCAAATCACTATCTGTACGAGTCGTAGATGACTGGCTCTATCGTTCGGTTGCGGACATTTAACCGGTGGAATCTGTGCCGAGATACAATCGTGTGTATAAAATGTGTATCTTGTGGGCTCCATAAAGCGGATCTATCAGTTATCCTGTTCAGGTCCTCGATCCTCTCGTTTAAGTTTAGCAACATTATAGTCCTAAGCATGCAAATGATTATAGACAGTTATCCTTACCTCACAATATAGTGGCTTTAGGCGTGGCAACTTAACGATATGAGCGTTGGCCATATAAATGAGGTGAATATTTTTGGAACATTTGAAAGGCTCGCATGACTTGTCTTTGTCCGACTGGGGGCCATACAGCAAAAAGTACATTGGGATCTCCCATGTGGCAGATCGACAGAAAGGGGTTCGTTTTGACTTAAGCGTCATTCCCGGGTTTTACCGCCGCAAGGTGGATGTGCCAAACGTCATGTGGGAATCCGGCTATCATCCGTGGGAGGCTTCGCCGGATCTCTCGTATATTTCGCATCGGCACGAACTTCAGTGGAAAGATGAAGTGTATTGCGATATTTCCTTCAGCAAGTTAACGGACAAGTCAAGGTTGATTCGTTGCGAAGCCGTGAATTCGACCGAACGGACTCAGAACCTCGTACTGCATTTGATAAGCTCGATTCATTTCCCACAGGTTTTGTCTCATGGAGAGACTTTGAACGAATACACAAGGGAGGGAACGGATCGAGCTGTATGGGTGGACGCGTTGGACTACGAGGACCTCTTATACTCTCGAACTCGTCCGACCGATAATCTCGTTTACGACGGATGGTTTCGCGGTGAAGCTAGAGGACATGGATTTGTATGCGGATCGGGTCTAGCTAAAGGTTTTGGTGCTGATCGCGGTGACAGGGTTAGTTACCGGATTCCGGGCGAGAATGTACCAAACGATGCTTGGCTGGTGTTTCGTTATCGGGTGGCACCGGGGAAAACGGCACAATTCAAGCTGAAAGGCTCCATGCAGTCTGAGCTGGAGTTTACGGGCGGCAGCGGCTTTGAATTGTTGAAGCTGCAAGTACTGGGATACTCATCGGGAGATTTGGTCGTGGAGCTAGTCTCGAATGGGGAAATAGAATTGGAACTGGACGGGATCGCGCTTGTTCCTGCCGATCAATTGAATGAACTTGAATTTGTTCCAGTGACATGGAATCCGACGCCGGAAATTATGGAAGGACCCTGTAAGCAGAGTATAGTGCTGAAGTATTCCAATAGTTCCAATTATTACGGACTAAAGTGGTTGAGCGCGGATTTTCAAGTTCGGCAATTTATAACGGCTGAACTGGATCGCTTTATGCGGCACACTGTGCACCATCATGCCCAAACGGTATTGAAGGGAGAGGGGGCAGGACATTTTACGGATATTTATATCCGACCGATAACGATACAAGCGCATTCTACTGCCGTATTGTATGGAATGGTTTGCGAAGGGAGCAGTTATGAAGAAGCTGCAAAACATTTGGCCGACTTCAACCATCCGGAATTTTTATTGGATCGGTTGTATGAAGCGGCACATTCCCGCAAGGCTGATTTGTTGTCCAATTCGGCCGGCTCGCAGTACGTATTCAGCCAAGAACGGATGGCAGCTACGCTGCTGATGAATGTTGTATACCCGGTGTACGTAAAAAGATCGTATATCAAACACAGTACGCCGGGCAGATGGTGGGACAGCCTGTATACATGGGATTCGGGCTTTATTGGTCTCGGGTATGCGGAACTGGATTTGGAGCGGGCTATCGAGAGCTTGAATGCTTACGTAACCGAGCCGGGCGATCCGCATGCGGCTTTCATTCACCACGGCAGTCCGGTGCCCGTACAGATGTATCTGTATCAGGAGCTGTGGAACCGGACCCAGTCGCGAGAGCTCCTACGGTTTTTCTACCCTAGGCTTCGACAATACTACCTGTTCATGATTGGACGTTTAGGCAGTTCAACAATCGGCAGGTTGAGTTCAGGACTGCTGAATACCTGGGATTATTTCTATAATTCCGGCGGATGGGATGATTACCCTCCGCAGCAGTACATACACGATAAAGGGATATGCAGGAAGACAGCCCCGACCGTAACGACCTCTCACTGCATACGCGCCGCGAAAATATTAAGAATGGCTGCATTGGAATTGGGCAGGTTGGAAGACGATTTAGATGGTTACGATCAAGATATCGCCAGCATGACATCAGCGATTCAAGCCTACACCTGGGACGAAGAGTCGGGGTATTTTGGCTACTTGCTTCACGATGAACAAGGCAACCCCCTTGATATATTGCGCCATGAATCCGGAGCGAATTTCAATATGGGCATCGACGGCATAGCGCCGCTGGTGGCGGGGATATGCAGTGAACATCAGACTTCGCGCATCATGTCCCATATGTTCGATGAGCAGCGTTTATGGACGCCGATTGGCATTTCTTCCGTGGATCAGACCGCGCCTTATTTCAAAGGGGACGGATATTGGAACGGTGCGGTGTGGATGCCGCATCAGTGGTTCCTTTGGAAAACAATGCTTGATTTAGGCGAGGCGGGCAAGGCAAGGAAAATAGCCGATACCGCTCTTGCGCTCTGGAAACGGGAAACGGAAGACACCTATCATTGTTTTGAACACTTTATCGTTCAGTCCGGGAAAGGCGCGGGCTGGCATCAATTTGGGGGTCTCTCTTCGCCGGTGCTGAACTGGTTCTCGGCCTATTACAGACCAGGACGACTTACAGTGGGTTTTAACACATGGGTGAGTTTCTGCAGCTTCGAAGACGACAATCGAACCTGCCGGGCTCTGTTGCGCAATAATTCTAGTAAAGGTTTTAATGTCATTGCAACCATGAACCCGGGCAGCCGTTATCGGGCTATATGCAATGGTCAAGCTGTTGACGTCAAGAGAGTAACAGCGGGAACGCTTGAACTGACGTTGCATTCAATCGCTGAAGAAGAATGGTACGAGTTAATGATTGAGAGTATGGATTTGCCGTAGCCATCCGAGTCTCCCGCGATTTGAGTAGGAGGCTCTTTTCCCGCGTTCCTTTGTTAGGTGTCATAAGCTGTTCAATCGAGAAGCCTTCAAGGAAAGGAAGTGATTATTCCTCTTACAACAAGTTTCGATTATGCTATACTTCATGGCATAGCGCAATTTCCCGGGGGGTGGTCATGATTAGGTTGCCAGGTTATTTGCGCAGGTTGCTGGGCTTCAGCTTGCTCATCGGATTGCTTCCTGTCGTATTGCTCGGCGGTTTCTCTTACTCCAAGTGGTCATCCGACGTACAGGAGAAGGTCTACGAAGCCGATTTACAACTGTTGCAGCAGACGCAACTGACGGTGGAGCAAATGCTCAAGACCTTGCAGCATTCCGGCGTCCGCTTCGCTAATTCATCATTGGTCAACACGAACATAGATAAACCGCTGACCTTCCATGACTTCTCTCTAATCGAAGATATTCAAATGGATTTGACGGCTTTGTCCGGCATTCAGATGGAGATGTTCAAACCGCAGCTGATCAGTATTAGCCAAAATTGGGTCGTCGCTCCGGATGGTTTGAGTTCGGTAAGCGACGCGATGGGCGAGGATGAACTCGATTATCTCGTCAATCGGCCGGAAAATTCCTATTGGGTAAGCGGTGCGGATCAGCTTGCGGACAGCGAGCCGGACGAAGTGAGTCTGATTATAAAAATTCCGCTGAATCTGAACATGCCCTCCGGATTGCTGATGGTTCGGACATCCAGCAGCGACATTAACCGATTAATTCTGAAGAACGCGCAACCGGGTAACGTCATGGTACTGGATGAGCATAACCGCGTGTTGGCCGCGGCAGACGAGGAAGCCATAGGCACGCTGTGGAACTCTTCATTGAGCCTGGATGAAAGGTTTGCCAAAGACGTTTCATCCGGCTCCATGGAATCCAAGATCGATGGAGACATGTCGGCGATCAGCTTTATCAAATCCGGCTATAACGGTTGGACCTATCTGTCGGTTACCCCGATTAAAGAGATTACCAAGGAGTCGCGAGTGATTGGCTGGTTCGCGCTTATCATGAGCTTGTCCGTTCTCGCCGTCACGGCTCTGATATCGAGCATCGTTTCCTTCCGAATGTACAGGCCGGTCAGAGGCTTGTACGAATTAACCGCCAGCATGGTCGGTTTGCCCGACACGGCGAAGCGCGAAACGGATGAATTCGGCTTTATCGGCGATCGGATCAATCAATTAAGCTGGAACGAAAGCCGGCTTACGGAGCAATTAAACCGACAAATCGAACCGCTGAGCGATTTCTTCATGGTCAAGCTGCTTCAGGGCGAAATTCGGGCGAGCGAGATGAAAGATCGCTTGAACATGCTCGGCCGCACCGATTTGTGGAAAAATGTGGGCGTCCTGGCCGTGCAGATCGATACGTTGGAAGGAACCCCCTATAAGGAAAGAGACAGGGATCTTATGTTGTTCGCCATTAAAAATATTATAAGCGAGCTGTCGTCGTCGAATGACACGCTGCGTACCATTCTATCCGGACAAACGGTCGTTGTCGTGCTCGGAGGCAATCAGGCAAACAAAGAGCTCTTTAAGAACGAGGTATATTCCCGGACCGAGAAGCTGCAGCAAGCGGTCAAACAATATTTGCGGCTCAAGGTCAGCTGCGGCATCAGCAGGATGTACGGCAGTCTTGCGGATCTGCCGCTAGCGTATAAGGAAAGCATTGAAGCGTTGAAGTACAGGGTTAAGCTGGGGTTCGAATCCATCCTCTTTATTGAAGATTTGGAGTCAAGAGAAGGTCGGCCCATCTATCCGGAGCACCTGGAAGGCCGGTTGCTGGACGCGATCAAGCAAACCGACGCCGAGCAAGCCCGCATGCTTCTGGACGAGTGGATCGAGGAGATCTTTAACAGCGAGATGAGGCTTGACGAATATCAAGTATCGCTTGTCCGTCTGTTGATCCAGATTATGCGCGCGGCGCAGGATTCGGGCGAATCGTTGCGCATTATGGATTTGGAGAGTAAATCGATTATAGACAAGCTGTTCGAGCTTTCTACCAAAGAGGAGATCAGGCAGTGGTTCACCCAGTCTGTTCTTGAACCGATTATCCGGCTGATAGACGAACGCAGGAACGAAAAGTATCGCAGCATCGCCGCGGAAGTGATCCATATGATACATGAGGAATATACGACGGATCTTACGCTGGAGAGCTGCGCGTCCAGGCTTCAATATCATCCCAGCTACATATGGCGCGTGCTTCGCAAAGAGGCAGGCGTGAACTTCAGCGATTATTTGTCGCAGCATCGTTTGAAGATCGCCAAGCAGTGGTTGGAAGAAACGGACATTACGATTACCGAAATAGCGGAAAGGCTTAGATATAACAATTCCCAAAACTTTATTCGTTATTTCAAAAAAATGGAGGGGACTTCGCCCGGGAAATATCGGGCCAAGTTTCGTCAAACCTAACCTCTTGAGAGCGACTCTCAGGAGGTTTTTTCATGCCGGCTTGCGGTTCCGGCGAACGATAGACGCCGACTATCCGCCATGATCATGACATAGACAGCGTCGGCGACCGTGTCTCGACAAGGATTGTAGAGGGCGGCGAAACCCTTGCCACGCCTCGGTTTTCTTGCAGGCAGGAAGATGATTATATACGGTTGCGGGACGCGGATGCTAGATTGGAGTCGTTAAGTCAACACGATTTGAAAGGAAAGGAGGACATTCGGTGGTTACCGCGGAAAGTCAACAAACGGGAGAGCTGTCCACTGCCAAACTTGCAGGCAAAAATAAGACCAACAAACAAAAAACGATTCGCAAGCTGATCCGCGATCGATGGATGTATCTCTTATTGCTGCCGGGCCTGCTCTATTTTATCATTTTCAAGTATATTCCGATGTGGGGGGTCATCATTGCTTTTAAGGAGTACAACCCCTACCTTGGAGTCGGAGGCAGCCCTTGGCTTGGATTCGATCACTTTGAACGTTTATTCAGCGATCCGGATTTTTTTATGCTGCTCAGGAACACGCTGTTTATCGGCCTATATAAGCTGATCTTTTTCTTCCCCGCTCCGATCATCGTCGCGCTGTTATTGAACGAGCTTCGCAAGCAGCTGTTCAAGAGGTTCGTGCAAACGATGATTTACATCCCCCATTTTATGTCCTGGGTCGTTGTCGTGGCGATCACTTACGTATTGTTCACGACGGAAGGCGGCGCGATCAGCGGGCTGCTGGAGCGGATATTCGGCGAGCAAATCAATATTTTGCTAAGCGCCGAGTGGTTCCGGACCATGTTCGTAAGCCAGATTATTTGGAAGGAGACCGGCTGGGGAACGATTATTTTTTTGGCGGCGTTATCCGGCGTGGACGGGGATCAATACGAAGCTTCGTTTATCGACGGGGCGAATCGCTGGCAGCAAACCTGGTACATTACGTTGCCGGCGATCCGCAGCACGATCGTGATTTTGCTTATATTGCGATTGGGCGATTTCTTGGATACCGGCTTCGAGCATGTTTTTCTGCTGCTGAATCCGATGAACCGAGGCGTGGGCGAAGTATTCGATACCTATGTCTATCAGGTCGGTCTGGCTCAAGGGCAATACAGCTACAGTACCGCGGTTGGTTTGTTCAAATCGGCAGTCGGATTGTTACTGGTGATGGCCGCCAACTATGCAGCCAGAAAAGCCGGCCAGGAAAGCTTATATTAATCCGGGAGGCGCATGATGAACCGATTTCAGAAAAGAACGTTTGGCGGTTTATGTTTTGACAGCTTCAATGTCGTATTTCTTCTGTTGTTTGCACTCGTCACGCTGCTGCCGTTCCTGCACATTATAGCCGTTTCTCTATCGGAATCCCATGCACTCAAAGCCAAACAATTTATTTTGTTCCCGCAAGGGTTTTCGCTGGATGCCTACCGCTATTTGTTCTCGACGGAAGCCGTGCCGAGAAGCCTGCTTGTTACCGTTTTCGTTACGGTGGCGGGTACGCTGGTCAATCTGATGTTTACGTTGACGATGGCTTATGCGCTGGCAAGGCGGGATCTGCTCGGCAGAAAGCCGGTTATGATGATGATCATCTTCTCCATGCTGTTCAGCGGCGGAATGATCCCTACCTACCTGTTGATTCGCGATCTCCAGATGCTGGATACGTATTGGGCTTTGACGATACCCGGAGCGATCAGCGCATTCAACCTGATCATTATCAAAAACTTTTTCCAGCAGCTTCCGGCGGGACTGGAGGAGTCGGCCAAGATTGACGGCGCGAGCGACATCGGCGTTTTAGTCCGTATCGTGCTGCCGCTTTCCATGCCGGTCATCGCCACGTTTACGCTGTTTTATGCCGTGGGCCATTGGAACACCTTTTTTTCCGCGGTCATTTATTTAAACGATTCCGAGAAATGGCCGGTGCAAGTCATTTTGCGCCAGATGGTCATCTTGTCGTCGCAGCTTGGGGAATCGGACGACTTTAGCGCTTCGGTGCTGGGCCAAATGTCCGAATCGATCAAGATGTCCGTTATCGTGGTGGCCACCCTTCCCATTCTGCTGCTGTATCCTTTCTTGCAGAAATATTTCGTGAAGGGCGTTCTGTTAGGCTCCATTAAAGGTTAGCTGAACCATGGCTTGCATCCATGCGTACTTGGCCGCTTCCGTTCCATTGCCGGTTCGGGGCGATAAGTAAATAGTTGTTAAAAAAAAAGGGAGGTAATGGAACAATGGAAATTCGTAAAACAAAAAGGGGCAGGTTCATCCCGATCGCTTGCATGATCGCGCTGACTGGCGCTTTGCTCGCCGGCTGCGCCGGAAAGAACGAAAACAATCCCGGTGCTAGCGCGGCTCCGGAGCAGACGACGACACCGCAGCAAACGCAGCAAACGGACACGAAGGAGGAGCCTTTCAAGCTAAGTCTGATGCTGATGCAATACGCACCGGAAGCGATCAAGGATGATAGTCCCATTCTAAAGGCGCTGGAAGAGGCTACGAACACCGATTTGGATATTACGTGGGTGCCGCAGGCCCAAATCGATGAAAAAACGAATTTGATTTTGGCATCGGGGGATCTGCCGCAGCTGATGTACATTCAGAGCTTCAAATCTCCAAGCATTCTGAATGCCGCCAAGGCGGGGGCGTTCTGGGAGATTGGCCCGAGCATACAGGATTACCCTAACCTGAGCCGCGCCAATGCGGAAATTATGAACAATATCAGGGTGGACGGCAAAAATTACGCGCTGTACAAGTATGCCCCGCCCGCCCAGGTCGGCGTAGCCTACCGTCAGGATTGGCTGAAGAATGTGGGACTGGAGACTCCCAAAACCGTTGATGAATTCTACAACATGCTAAAGGCCTTCAAGACGATGGACCCCGACCAGGATGGGCAAGACGACACGTACGGAATGGCGTATTACAAAGAATCGTTCCTGGCCATGTTCCGCATTGTATCGCTGTGGTTCGGAAGCCCGAATATTTGGGGAGAAGACGCATCCGGCAATCTGACTCCCGATTTTATGACAGACGGCTATATGGCATCTTTGCAATTTATGAAGAAGTTGTATGACGAACAATTGATCAATCAAGATTTTGCCGTCGTAACGAACGGCACGGCCAACGACATGCTGCTCGACGGATCGGCCGGAGCGTTGTTCGCTTCTTCCGGCAGCTTGAGCACTTGGCAGGCCGACGCCAGGATCGCGGAGCAGAACGGCGAGATTGGAATAATCGGCACGGTGGACGGAGGGCACGGACTGCGCGCCAGAGCGGGGACCGGGTATATCGGCACTTATATGATTCCGAAGAAGTCGGTGGAGACGGAAGAGGAGTTTGACAAAGTCATGGCGTTTCTCGACAAGCTGAACTCGCAGGAAGTGCAAGATCTCTTGCTTTATGGCATTGAAGGGAGACACTACACCAAGGAAAACGGGTTGGTGGTCAAGATGGACAACGTGCCGGAAAGTCAGCAGCTCGGCGCGGAACGGGGCGATTTGAACATTCTGCACGTGGGCGTTGTAGCTAACGAAACACCAAGCAAACTGTTGCCAATCGAACAAAAAAGGGATCAGCTGAGAGCAGAAAACGAAAAGGTGGCCGTCTACAATCTGGTCGAGCCCTATCTGTCGGATACCTACTCGAAGCAAGGGCAGCAGTTGGACAATATGAGGTACGATATGATGGTCAAGTTCGTTATGGGACAGATCGATGAGGCGGGCTATAAGGCGGAGGTCGACAAATGGCTGCAAGCCGGCGGCAGCGCGGTCATTAAGGAATTTAACGATCAGTACCAGGCAAATAAGTAGCAATACCGAATCGGCAGTATAGACTTCGCTGCGGGCTCAGGCATCGTCATGCACCGCGCATGGGCCTGAGTCCGTTTGTGCAAGGCGTTGCAGAAACCAGAAGCGGCAAGCGGAGCGATTTTTCGACAACCGGGCCGAAGGAGGAATTGTCCCGTCCTTATTTGACGATGTGGTTCTGAGCGTTTACAACTATATATCAGGGAGGAATAAATGAGATGAGAGGAAGCTTTAAAAGGTTGTTGGCTTTAATGTTGTCGCTTGTTCTGTTGTTCTCCGCGGGCGCGATGCCGCAGAGCGTTGTCCATGCGGAAGCGGACGGTTTCGCGCCTATGGCGTCCAGTCTGCTTGCCGAAGATCTGTTTGTCGACGATTTCGAAGACGGCAATGCCGACGGCTGGAGCGGCTCGGGGTATGCGGTGGTTACTGAAGGGGGAACGAAAACGCTCAAATATACGTATACCTCCGGTTCCTCGACGACGAAATACGTGGCGGCGGGAGATTCCGCTTGGACCAGCTATTCGGTCGAAGCCCGCTTGAGAAACGGAAATGAAGACAACGCCACGGGCTTGCATGCCAGATACGCAAACGCCAACAATTTTTATGGCTTACGGCTTGATTTGAAAAACGATGTCGTTTATTTGCTCCGGGTTGTAAACGGTTCCAGCAACGTGCTTGATTCCGCGCCAATGACGCTGAGCGTCAATACGTTCTACAAGCTGAGGCTGGACGTGGACGGTTCGAGCCTTACGGGATATGTCGACGATGTGCAGGTCATTGCCGCCAGCGATACGTCGCTTGCGTCCGGCAAAATAGCGCTCGGAGGCTACAGCAAAAGCAACTACTCGATCGACGATGTTCGGGTGACGGCTTTGCGGGTTCCCTCCAGCATGACCGTAGAACCCCAAAACGCGGTTATTTTGCAGCAAGAAACTCGTCAGTTATCTGCGAACGTATACGATCAGGGAAATCAGATCATAAGCGGGCTACCGCTGAGCTGGAGCAGCGATAATCCTTCCATCGCGACCGTCGACGGCAACGGGCTGGTTCAGGGTGTGGCAGCAGGCAGTACCGTCATTCGCGCCGGCTACGGTTCGCTGGAGGCTAACGCCGTCATAACCGTGCAGGGAACAATCGGGGATCCGCCGTACGTGGCTGACAAGACATTGGCTCCGATCGTGGTGAATGGCGTTTTGGATGAAAGCGTTTGGTCCGTGGATCGGAGCATCAACAAGCTGGTGGTCGGAACAAGCGGAAATACCGCTGAATTCGGCGCGCTATGGGACGAAAAGTATTTGTATGTCGGCGCAAAGGTGATGGACTCCCAACTGTTCAACGATTCTACTGGCAATTACGATGACGACTCGGTTGAAGTATTCATCGATGCCGATCACAACCACGGCGCGGTCTACGACTTGAAGGATTGGCAGTTTAGCAAAGGCTACGGCGATTCAGGACTATGGGAGAAATTGAGCGAAACGGCCGGCGTCAAGCACGGCTGGTCCGCGATTGCGGGAGGTTACGCCGTTGAATTGGCCATACCATGGGTTAATCTTGGCCTCGTGGCGGAGCCTGGTCTTGACATCGGCTTCGACATTGCCGTCAATGACGACGACAACGGCGGCGTAAGGGATGGGCAGCTCGTCTGGACGGGCATTGCGAACAATTACCAAAATACGGCTTCCTTCGGAGACCTTATTCTGTCCGCCGCTGAAGTCGGCACGCCAGTAACGCCTCCCGCTCCGGTTCAGGCCGACCGTTACGTGACGCCGCTAGGAGCCGGCGCAAAGAACGGCACTAGCTGGAGCAATGCGATGCAGGGCGACAAGGCAGGGGGGCTGCAGGCTGCATGGGCGGAGACGGGTCCAACCAGCACGCTGTATGTCGGCAGCGGTTCGTATACCGTGCCGCAGACGTTGAATATGACAAGCGGCGGTCTCGACGTGCTGAATATGAAAAAGCTGGTTGGCGTGAACACGGGAGGCGGACTGCCGGAATTTACGGGCGACTTCCAGTTGACCAATCAAGTCAATCGTTCGTTTATTAACGTCCCGATCGGCGTCAGTTATTGGACCGTTCAAGATATCGTCATTCGAAATTACTATAATGGCATTTACGCGAACGGACAACACGAAGGCATTCGCATCCTGAACGTTAGCGTCCACGATATGAGCGACGGAATCTATTTGTGGGGGCGGGCAACCCGGTCCAATCCGGATGCGGGATCGCACGATATCGTCATCAAGGACGGAGAATATACGAATTTTACAAAAAGCGCCGTCCGATTCCGCAACGGGAATTATCTTGCCAGCGTCATAAACGTAACGGCCGATGCCGGCGGCCAGGCGAACTGGGCTCCCGGCAACTTCCCGATGGGCTTCCGCATCGGCAATTCGCCGGAGCAATCCTATATTTTCGATCATGACATTGTTTTCCAAGATGTGGTCAGCAAAAACAGCTGGCACGAGAACGGAACCGATTATTGGAACGGAGACGGCTTCACCGCGGAACGTCAGGCCTATAACATCACCTACCTGCGCAGTAAAGCGTTCGGCAGCACGGACGGCGGCTGGGATGACAAATCGATTGACCCTGTATTGATCGGAACGGTTGCCTTCGACAACAAAAGAAATTATCGATTCTGGGGCAATCCGACCTTGATTCAGGCTGTCGGGGGTTATTCCTTCAAACGCGGCGGCAGCGGAGACGCGC
This sequence comes from Paenibacillus sp. PAMC21692, assembly GCF_014303795.1. Lineage (NCBI taxonomy): Bacteria > Bacillati > Bacillota > Bacilli > Caryophanales > Paenibacillaceae > Paenibacillus > Paenibacillus sp. PAMC21692. The sequence goes on along the minus strand of NZ_CP060293.1, from coordinate 7,943,114 downwards.
CCGGTTTATGGGTGGGCAGCGGAACGGGCAAGGCGGATGTTTACTACAGCACGTTCTTCAATAATCAGCACAGCGAGATTGCGTTGGAGAGCTCGTCCAATGAAGTGAATCTTTACAACTCGATTGTTGGCAAAACAAACGGAACTTATTTGTATGCGCTTAACGGCGGCCAGTTGACGGCAACCGATACGGAGCAATATATCCAGGGAGTCCAGGGAACCAATCCGCAGCTTGTCAACGGCGCCAACGATGAGTGGGATGGAGAAGGGGATGATTTCAATAGTCTTGTGTACGGCAATACAAAAGGGTATTTCCAGCCGGGCCAGAGCCTTACGCCTTACACGGTGCAGATCAGCGTCAATAGTCTGACGCTTGGATTGTACGAGGATGAAGGCATCAGCGCCCAGGTGTACGACGAGAACAACAATCCGGTGGCGGACCCGGAGAAACTGGTATGGTACGTGGACGACGGATTCACTTCGAGGTTGCTGCAATCCCGCGGACAGAACGCGGTGGTTCAGGGATTGAATGCCGGTGTGACCGATATCGTCGCCGTATATAAAGGGGCCGAAGCCCGCATTAGCGTGACCGTTACGCCATAAGACCCGCCTCTGTTGCGCAGGGAGGCAGAGATTGGATTTTACTGCTGAAGAGGGGGAAGGATCAAGAATGATTAGAAGAAAGGTATTGATGGGAACGGACTGGTGGACAGACTGCGACGATGTCGTCGCCATGCGCTTGCTTGTGTGGGCTGAAGTACAAGGTTTGATTGAGATCGCGGGAATAGGCATTAATGCTTGTATGGAGGTATCTGCCCCATCTCTCGATGCATTCCTGACGGCTGAAGGAAGACCTGGAATAGCACTCGGCATTGACCTGGAGGCCGTCGATTTTGGAGGCAACCCTCCTTATCAACACAATATGATAGCGGACGGTGCACGATATAGAAGCAATGAAGAATGCGAGAATGCTGTTCGATTGTATCGGCGCTGCCTTGCAAAAGCCGATGGTAAGCTGGATATCATCGAGATCGGCTATCCTCAAGTTTTGGCACGATTGTTGAAGAGTTCCGGAGACGATCTGTCCCCTATGAACGGATTAGAATTAGTGGCGTCAAAAGTTCGGAAACTGTGGATGATGGCCGGCAACTGGGAAAATAAAGGCAACGGCGTGGAAAACAACTTTGCTAGAAATGTCCGCTCGCGCGAAGCAGGGAAATACGTATGTGAGCACTGGCCAACTGTTATTACCTTTCTAGGCTGGGAAGTATCAAGTGCCATCCTGACGGGAGGTACGCTCACTTCGCCTACGGATCTGGTGGCAAAGGCATTACGTAATCACAATTCTGCGAGTGGCAGGAGTTCCTGGGATCCGATGCTGGTATTGCTGGCTTGCATTGGGATAGAAGAGATTGCGGGTTACCGGGTTGTGAGAGGAACGGCGCGGGTTGAGGCGAGCAACGGAGAAAATTTTTTCGAAGAAGATCCGAACGGCAAACACGGGTATGTCGTCAAGGTACGGCCAGACGAATATTATCGTCAGGAAATTGATCGAATTCTGGAGAGCCGGGAGAATTAATTATTGAACGCGAGAACAAGGGTCATGGTATTAACCGACATCAGCTCCATGAAGACCGGCTGGAAGGAGCCGGACGACACGCTAGTATAGTACAGGGTAGATAAATGGTAGATAAAAAGCAATGACGCGGATCGGGTGTTGCCCGGAATCCGCGTCATTGCTGTTTTTTTAGGATGCTGATGAAGGGAATTGAACCCCCGGCCTACGCATTACGAGTGCCTATTCCGACAGCTTCGGTAAAACTGACTTTTTGGTCGGCAAGATCAAACGGCGGTGCCATCATATCTCCAAAAAGTCTTTCATAATTCAGTCTCTCCGTAAAATATAACAAGTTTCCGTTTGGAGCGTTCAACTCAACAGTTCCATCGCGAAAGTTGCCTTTTGCATCTAAATGAGTATATACTATGACCCATCAATTTCTGGTTACGTCAAGCTTGGTTGATCGAACTTCAGCATCCTGAGGAAATATGCGTAATTCTTTGGCAGCTTGTACGGCCTCTTCTGCAGTCAATGGCATAACTGTTGCTGCTGCCGAGTGTGCCACATGAAGCCCTATAATTTGCGAAGCGTGAACATTTGGCTCAGATCATCGGTCGACAGCCCGGTAAACTAAGATATGTCACCTCTCTTGTATTAAGCGGAGAAAGAAATTACAATACTTATGTATAAAATGATCATTAACGCGCTCTGCTTCTTTATTGCCGGCGCTTTACCATGAAGAGGTGATTGCAGTGGCGAACAAGCTTTCGCGGCTTCTTGGAAACACGACGTTCAAACATAAGCTGTTCCTGTACTCACTCCTTTTGTGTATCGTTCCGGTGCTCATTCTAGGTACGGTATCTTCCACGATCGCCTCCAGGATGGTACAGGAGGAAGTCGATCACAACCATCAAATCATTTTGAGGCAAATCCAGTTTCAAGTGGACCGCTTTCTGCAAACGCTGGAGAAGGCGTCCATTGACCTAGCTAACAATAGGATCATCGAGAACTCCGTCAAGGTAGGTCCCTCCATGCAGCACTTGGATGCATCATTGGACATGATCGACCTCTTGCAGCGCCAACGCAATTTCTCGGAGGTTTCCTACGATATTTCGATCATCTACAGCAACTTTGGCAAAATATATTCGAACCGAGACGGGTTAATCGAACAAGAGGATTTTGTCTACGCGGATATTGCCAGACAAATTAACGCGAAATTTACTGCTCCCTTCGTCATTTCGCCAAGTACATATCCCAATCAGGACGAGCTGCTGGTCATTCGGTCCGTACCTCTGTTTACTACCGGCAAGGCCGACGGCTACGTGATGCTGCATGTCCAGTCGAATAAGTTGAGTTCATTCGTGCAAAGCGTTCAACTCGGGGACCGCCGCCGATTGCTCGTGATGGACGACCGGGGCACGGTGGTGGCGAGTCATAATCCGGCCGAAATCGGTACGCGCATCAATTCGGCAGAGCTGTATCGCTACTGGAGCAATCCCGCCGAATCAACCAATGAAATCGATTTGGACGGAGTGCCGTATCAAGTGTCCATGGAGCGCTCCGCCTTTAATAACTGGACCTATCTGGCACTGACGGAAAGCTCGTTGCTAACGGGCAAAGCGGAACGTATCGAAACGCTCACCTGGCTGATCGTAGCGGCGTTGGCGGCAATCTGGGTAAGCATCGCCTTGTTCGGAACGAATCGTCTGTACAATCCGATCCAGCGATTGACTAACAAGTTCTCGGGGGAGAACCGGGACCGTAACAGCCAAGTACCCCGCGATGGGTTGAAGGCACTTGATTCGTTTATCCACCACGTCGTCATGACGAACGATCGGCTGCAGCATCGACTTGACGAACAGCTGCCTTATTTGAAGGAGACCGTTTATCAGCAACTGCTTCGAGGCGAGATGACCGTCCGTGAAATACGCGAAAAGACCGAGCATTACGGCTTTCCTCTCAAGGGAAACTGGTTCCGCGTCTGCCTTGTCGATGTCGACGAGTTCGGCCGGTTTCGGGAAACATATCACGAGAAGGATCGCTCCCTGCTATTTTATGCGCTGCGCAAAATGTGCGAGGAGTTGTGTGAGCAGGAGCCCGACTTCTCCTGCATCACCGCCGCGCCGCTTCCGGGGCAGGTGGCAATCGTGATCGGTATGGACCGAATCGACGGCGATTCCGAGCGCAAGGTGGAGGAGATGGTCGCCCAAATTAATGGGACCGTGCGCGAATATTTCCAGTTCACAGTCACCGTTGCTTTGAGCCGTTCGGGCAAAGGATATCTCAGCATCAGCGAATCATACCAGCAATCGCTGGAACTGCTCAGTTACCGGCTGCTGCTCGGCCATAATCAATTCATCACGTCCGAGGAACTCGAGCCATCGGTCGAGCAGTCCCGTACGACGATCATCAAGCGCCAGAAGAAAATCATCTCGAGCATAACGCGGGGGGATTTGGAAGGCGCGGGCGCCGAACTGGAGGAAATGATGCAGGAAGTGCCGCAATATGTGCAAAATTCCGAAACGGTGCTCGGTTTGTTCGCCTATTTGATAGGGCAACTGGACGTGCTTTTGCAGGATATCGGGCTCGATCCAAAGACGTTTTTTCCCGTGGACCCGTATAAGGAGCTTTATGCCAAGACGAGCCTGAACGAAGTGACGGATTGGCTCAAGGGATCGGTATTTCCTGCCGTTGCCCGGCACATGGGGAGTCTGCGGTCATCCAAACAAAAGACGAATATCCAGCTGGCGCTTGACTACATCCACAATCGTTACGATACCGACTTGTCGCTTCAGCATGTTGCGGAGCAACTCGGGATCTCTCCGTCCCAGCTTAGCCGATCGTTTAAAGAAGAGACCGACATCCATTTCGGAGATTATTTGATCCAATACCGGATGGACAAGGCCAAGGAATTTCTCGTTCATACCGATATGCCGATCAAAGAAATTTCCGAGAAGCTGTGCTACACATCCGTGCAGAACTTTACGCGTATATTCAAGCAAATGGTCCAGATTCCGCCGGGCCAATACAGGAAGCAGTTCCGTGACGGAGAGTTTGATTAGGTTCAGGAGGCTTTGGAAGCCAAAGGTTAGACGACTTTTAAAAAACGGATCCCAATAGACGTCCTTTGAAGCAATCCAATTGCTTGAGGGCGTTTTTTTGCGTTTCGTTGCACGTCATGATTATCTTTCTATGCTTTTCCTTTATCTTCTGCGTTCCGGCAACTGATAATTGTGATTAAAACCGCGCGGGGAGTATGCTACGAATATGGACAGAAGAGATGTGACTCGCAAAGGGGGACGAAACAAAGAGATGGAAACGCAATCGGCGGTGTCGCCGCCTGTTCAGCCGAATCGTACGGTCTGGAAGCGGATGATGACCCGGATTTGGAAGGATCGCTACTTACTGTTGCTCGGCCTGCCGGGGTTGATTTACTTTATGATGTACAAGTACGCCCCGATGTTCGGCCTTTACCTGGCCTTTATTGATTTTAATCCGTTCCAGGGCATGTTTAACAGCGCGTGGGTCGGACTGGATCACTTCAAGCGTATTTTTGCGGATGACGAAGTGCTTCGGGTCATATGGAACACGCTTTACATGTCTTTCCTGCAGATCGTATTCGCATTTCCGATGCCGATCCTGCTCGCGATTATGTTAAACGAGGCGCGCAATCAAGTGTACAAACGCTTCATCCAGTCGATTGTTTATTTGCCGCATTTTTTATCCTGGGTTGTCGTCGTCGGCATCTGGATTATCTTCTTCCGCGGCGAAGGACTGGTTAACGTATTTTTACGCGATACTTTCGGATGGGAATCGATTCCGTTCTTGACGGATCCCTCGTTCTTTAAGCCAATGGTCATCATGCAGGTGATATGGAAAGAGGCAGGCTGGGGAACGATCATCTTCCTTGCGGCGCTTGCTGGCGTCAATCCGAGCCTGTACGAAGCGGCCGTCGTGGACGGAGCAAGCCGAATGCGGCAAATTTGGCATATTACATTACCCGCCATCCGGTCAACGATCGTCATCATGCTCATTCTTCGTTTGGGAACCGTGCTGGACAGCGGATTCGAGCAAATATTCCTCATGCTTAATCCGTTCAATGAAGAGTCGCAGAACGTGTTGGATACATTTGTATTCTACAAGGGCATTCAGCAATCCGATTATAGCTTTGCAACGGCCGTCGGTATGTTTAAAGGGCTTGTCGGACTCGTCTTGGTCATGTCGGCGAACCGTATCGCCAAAAAATTCGGCGAAGACGGCGTCTATTGACGCTTGAAGGAAAGGGGCCACCATTATGAAGGACAAGACTGTATCGAGCAGAGTCCTCGATGTCTTTAATTATGTATTGCTGACGGTCATAGCGCTGCTTATGCTGTTTCCATTTGTATACGTCATCGCCGTTTCGTTTTCGTCGTACACCGATTATATGCAAAGCGACTTCATGCTCATCCCGAAGACATGGGTGCTGGACGCTTACGAATTCATCTTTGCATCGGATTCGTTCCTCCGTTCGTTGTGGGTGACGGTGCTCATTACGGTGGTGGGGACGCTGGTCAATCTGGCCTTCACATCGTCTCTCGCTTACGTCCTCTCCCGTCCCGTTTTCGGTAGAAAGAGCGTGTCCTTCCTCGTGCTGTTCACGATGATGTTTAACGCGGGCATGATTCCGAGTTATTTGATCGTGAAAGAGACGGGATTGCTAGACTCCGTTTGGGCGCTTATTCTGCCCGTGGCGATCGCTCCGTTTTATTTGATCGTCATGCGGCAGTTTTTCCAAAGCATTCCCAGCGAGCTATACGAGGCGGCCACCATTGACGGGGCCAACGATCTCCAATCGTTCTGGCGAATCATCCTGCCGCTGTCCAAGCCGTCGCTGGCGGCATTCGGGCTATTCTACGCTGTCATGCACTGGAACAACTATTTTACGGCGATACTCTACATGAACGATCAGCGCTGGTGGCCGATCCAGGTCATTCTGCGGCAAATCGTCATCGTCAACGAAGCGCAGAATACGCTCGCTAGCGGTCAAATATTGCTCGAAAACGCGCCTCCCGCGGAAACGATCCAGATGGCGGCCATTATCGTCGCAACGCTTCCGATTCTGATCGTATATCCGTTTCTGCAAAAGCATTTCGCCAAGGGGGTGATGCTCGGCTCGGTCAAAGGGTAAAGATAAGAAGGCTTCATTCAAGGGGAAACTAGAGTAAGGCTAAATTCGAATCATTATTCCATGAGAGGGGTTTGTAACACATGGTTATGAAAAAAGGTTTGGCAATGGGTCTGATCATCGCTCTTTCGGCTTCGGTTGCGGCATGCGGTTCCGACAATGAAGAAAAGCCGGCAGCTACCAACGGGGCATCCCAACAACAAGGAGACGACAAACATACGATATCGATGATCGATTACCGGTACGGCGCGCTACCTCCAACCGACGGCAAGGGCATCCAGATGATCAACGAGAAATTCAACGTGGATTTCAAGCCGCAATACGTCGTGCATTCCGATTATACGCAGAAGCTCAGCGCCGTGGTTGCATCGGGCGAGATCCCGGATATTATCGTTCTCGAGGCACCGGACGCGAACTTCTACAAATGGGCCAAGCAAGGAGCCTTCCTGCCGCTTGACGAATATATGGACGATTACGAGTCGTTCAAGCTGATCCCGGACAACGTGCGCAAGTCCGTCACCGTCGACAACAAAGTGTACGCCATCCAAAAATATTTGACCGAGAACTACGACTTGACGCCGATGATCCGCACCGACTGGCTCGAGAAGCTCGGCTTGAGCATGCCGACTACCTATGAAGAGATGAAGCAGGTGGCGCTCGCCTTCACGAAAAACGATCCGGACGGCAACGGCAAAGACGACACCTACGGCCTTGCCATGGCGGAAAACATCAACCCGCAATACGCGATGGGCACTTATTGGGATCTTAACGCTTGGTACCATAAGGACGAGCAAGGTCAGTTCATTCCAGGCCTCATCTCGAACGCGCGCAAGGATCATGTGCAATGGCTCGCCGATCTGTATAAGGAGGGCGCCATCACAAAGGATTTCGCGTTGATGAACTGGAGTAACGTCAATACGAAGGAATTCTACGCGGGCAAAGCCGGCATGTTCATCGGCACGCCGCGCGGCATGAATCCATCCTGGATGCAAGCTCTTGTCGACATTAATCCGGACGCCAAGCTTGCGCCTATTCCGGCCTTCAAGGCACCGGACGACAGTCAGGGCTTCACGTCTTCCACGGGCTTCTACGGTCTTGTCATGCTGAGCGCGAAGCTCAAGGACGATCCGGAAAAGGTGAAGCGTATTTTGGAAATGATCGACTTCGGCCGTACCTTCCATCCGTTGGATCAACGCAACGCCAGCAATGAAGCTTTCAACTGGATCAACGGCCTGGAGAATGAAGGCTACAAAATCGTAGACGGCGTCGTTCAAAGAGAGCTGGAGGAAAAAGGCCTGGCTCCGATGAATTTCTTGCCTGACAGCCGCATGTGGGCGCCAAGCGACTCGGCGAATGGCTATTCGAAGGAATACACCGTGCCGCTCTTGCGCGAAGTGACCGCTCAATTCGAAACGATGCATGAAGGCCTGAAGCATTACATTAATCCGGTCAACGCCGTATTCTCCGAAACGAGAGCGACGAAGGATGCCGAGTTGGGCAAATTCCTTTACATGGAGCAGACCAAAATGATTTTCGGCGAAAAGCCGGTTTCCGATTGGGACGCGATGGTGAAAGAATGGATGGATAAAGGCGGGGCGCAAGTCGTTAAAGAAGTCAATGACGCCTTGAAAGAGTCCGGCAATAGCGGAGGACAGTGGAAATAATCTTTTTTGTCTAAAATCGCCGTTGCTAATCTGCAAGGGGTTCGATCGGCGCGGCGAAGCTGGTATGGGACGGCATCCGGACGAATAACCGATTCCGGGAAAGCGGTTGGGGAGGAGGTGTGAGCAACTGATGAAGATAGCCGATATTCAAATCTATCCGCTACTGCTTCCCATGAAGCAAAGCTTCGCCATATCGGGCGGAACGGTAGGAAGCCAAAGCCGGGGCGCTCCGCATGTTTACATTAAAGTAGTTACAGACAGCGGTGCTGAAGGATGGGGAGAAGCAAGGCCGAGCCACAGATGGAGCTATGAGACGCTGGAGACGGTGACAAGCACCATTACGGGTTATCTGAAGCCCGCGCTGATTGGAGCGGAAGTTGCTGATCTCCAGTCCATTCATGTTCAGATGAACAAGGAGATTAAGCCGGATCTGAGCGGCGGACAGCCGATCGCCAAGGCTGCTGTAGATATGGCGCTGTACGACGCTATCGGCAAGGAGAGACAGAACAGCCTGTCGACTATGTGGTTCTCCGGTTTTAGACCATCTGTCCAGTTGTCTTACCTGATCAGCACGCCTAGTCCGGAAGAAGCCGCGCGGAAAGCGGTATACGCCGTATCTCAAGGGTATCGGGGCCTCGATGTGAAGCTGGGACTCGACCCGGTTACGGACATCGAGATTCTGGAGGCGGTCAAGGGAGCGGCGCCGGGTCTATTCCTGCGAGTGGATGCGAATCAAGCATACAGTCTGCAACAGGCGGTCAAACTTGCGCGGGTGATGGAGCGAATAGGCGTGGATGTGTTCGAGCAACCGCTTAGAGCCGACGATCTTTATGGTCATGCCCAGTTGCGCAGAAAGACGAGCATCCCGATCGCGTTGGACGAGAGCATATGGACGACGGGGAACCTGTTGCAAGCGATCCGGGCCGAGGCATGCGATACGGTAGTCGTCAAGCTGACGAAGATGGGCGGACTGACCGGCGCCAAACGATGCGGAGAGCTGGCGAGAGAAGCGGGACTCGGCCTGCTGGGCGGCGGGCTGACGGAGTCGAGGCTGGCCTTGACGGCAAGCGCGCATCTGTTCAATTATTTGCGGATTGAGGAGCCGGTCGACCTGAACGGCCCACTGTTTCTGGCGGATGATCCGATTTCTTCAGGCCCGCTCATTAACGAAGGAGAAGTCAACTTGCCTAACGGGCCCGGCATCGGCTGCGAAATCTCAATGGATAAGCTGGAGCTTTACGGCTGCAAGCTGTAAGCGGATTCCTTACAGGACAGCAAATCATATCGCGCCAATCTAAGCTCTCTATATTTCATGGCTCGAAACGCGCTGCGCCGCCTAAGGACAGAGATAGCCGTTCATCTTGGGATTAAGTGAAGAATATATCCAATTAAATTCATAAGAACGGTAGAGTTTTTCTTCCAGCAACTTAGGAATTCTACCATGGAATCCGTCGATTGCACATTGGATAATGAGTGCGACCAGTTGTTTCAAACATTTCAGAACGATACTAAGGGAGGCGTCAAGCATGTCCGTTTTCAGAAAAAAAAACGATGGCACTAGCAGGTTCAAGCGTACTTATCTTATCACTTCTGGCAGGTTGTGGATCAAACAATAACAATCAAGGGAATGTAAGCCCCGGCGGGAGCGAGAACACAGAGCCGAAGGAGAAGGTGGAAATTTCCTTCTGGACGACGTATACGGATCAGGATGCGGGTCCAATCACGGCCTTGGTTAACAAATTCAACGAGACGAACGATCATATTACGGTTAAAATGTTGGGCAATCAGGATCCGACGAAGCAACTGACGGCCATCTCCGGCGGCGCTGCGCCTGATATCCTGCTGACTTACTGGAACAACATCGGTCCTTGGGCCGATGCCGGAGCCGTACTCGACTTAACGGATCCAATCGCCAAGTCTAACTTCGATATCGGTTCCGTAATTCCTGCGGCTATGGAACGGATGAAGATCAACGACAAATATTATGCGATGCCGTTCACGATGAGCATGGCCAACTCGCTAATGTATAACAAAAAAGCTTTCGAGGACGCTGGACTGACCGCGCCGCCAGAAACGTTGGAAGAGCTGCACGACTACGCGAAGAAGCTGACGAAGAAGGATGATAGCGGCAGTATCAGTCAAATTGGGTTTATCCCGGATTATCCGTGGATCGACAATGTCTTCTGGCCGGTTATCTTCGGCGGATCATGGATTGACGAATCCGGCAAGGTAACGCCGAACGCGGAGGCGAACGTGAAGGCGATCGAATACCAACGTTCCTTCTACGAAGAATTCGGACAAACTCAGATCGACAAGTTCAAATCCGGCATGGGCAAGCGCGGCACGCCGCAGGATCCATTGCTGACAGGACAACTGGCCATGTATGTCGGCTGGGAATACAATTTCATGCCTGAGAGAGGCGAGGATGGCCCGATCGGCGTAGCGCCGTTCCCATATCCCGCCGATAAGCCTGAACTGAAGGGTTCCGGCATGGTAAGCCCGCGCGCGGTATTTATTCCTCAGAAGGCCAAGCACCAAGAGGAAGCATGGGAGTTCATGCAATATCTGATGCAGACGGACAGCCAAGTTCAATATTCGCTTGAAGCTCATGTCATCCCGACGATTACGGCGGCTCTGAGCGACGAGCGGCTGATGGTCGAAGAGAACAAGACGATGTGGGAATTCTACGAGCGCGCCAAGAGCGAGAATTTGAACGGCTTCCCGAACAGCGCCTACATCAACGAGTATCTCCAATCGCTCACCGAAGAGACGGAGAAAGCTCTGAAGGGCTCATTGTCGTCGCAAGAAGCGATGGATAACGTTGCGAAGAAGATTCAACCGCTGGCTGACGACAAATAAGCAATAGCGATAAGGGCGGACCGCGGTCTTGCGGTCCGCTTCTAGCTTGGCGAAAGGAGGCCGGACGATGGCCAAAGTAAATGGCAACGCAGTAGGAATCCGAAAGAGACAACGAAAGATTTTAATAACAGGTTTACTGTTCACGAGTCCCTGGATCATTGGGTTCTTGATTTTTCAGCTTTATCCGATTGTAGCTTCCTTCTATTACAGTTTGACGGAATACAACCTGTTCAAATCCCCGGAGTGGGTCGGGCTGGACAACTACAAGGCGCTGTTTCAAGATGACAAGTTCTATAAGTCGATGTACAACACCCTTTACATTACGATAGTTGGCGTGGTGCCTCATATGGCATACGCTTTGTTGATGGCCTTGCTGCTGAACACGAAGGTGAAGGGCCAGAGCATATATAGAACCATCTATTTCTTGCCTACGCTCGTGCCTGCCGTGGCAGGATCGCTGCTATGGATGTGGCTGCTCAATTCTCAGTACGGCTTGATCAATATGGCGCTCGAAGCGATCGGCATCGCAGGGCCCAACTGGCTGATTGATCCGGATTGGACCAAGCCGGCGCTCGTGATGATGGGCTTCTGGGGAACGGGGACGATTACCGTTATGTACCTTGCGGCTCTGCAGGACGTACCCAAAATGTTCTACGAAGCGGCGGAGATCGACGGAGCGAGCAAGTGGAGACAGTTCTGGACGATCACTTTCCCTTCCATCTCTCCGATGACGCTGTTCCAATTAATCATGTTGTTCATCGCTTCATTCCAGTATTTCACGGAGGGCATGGTATTCGCCGAAGCAACACAATCGATGGGCGGACCCGAAAATTCGTTGCTGTTCTATTCGATTTATCTCTACCAACAGGCGTTCTCGTTCCTGAACATGGGATATGCTTCCGCGATGGCCTGGATGCTCTTCGTGGTCGTCATGATCTTTGCGCTGATTATATTCAAGACTTCCGCGCGTTGGGTCTACTACGGAGGTGACAAGTGATGGCTAACCAACCGAATTACACGGACAGCCTGCCACTGCAATCGTTCAAGAAAAAAAGAACGGCAAAGAGTATGTTCAAGTCTTTGTTCAAGCACTTGATCCTTTGCCTGGCCGGCATCTGCTTCCTCGGACCGTTCGCTTATCTGCTGCTTACGTCCGTGAAGAGCATCGACGACATCTTCGCCGTTCCATTCGTCTGGTGGCCCAAGCAGTTCTACTTTGAGAATTATTCTAATGCGGTACAAGCGATTCCGTTCTTCCGCTATATGTTGAATACGCTGTTTGTATCGTTGCTTTGCGTCATCGGCGAGCTGATCGCCGCTCCTTTGACCGCATATGGTTTGGCGAGAATCCCCTTCAAGGGACGCAACGTAATATTCATGGTCATGATGGGGACCATCATGCTGCCGATGCAGTCTACGATGGTGCCGCTGTACGTACTGTACAACAAGCTGGGAATGGTGAATTCCTATTGGCCTTTAATTTTGCCCGCTTTCTTCGGGGCTGCCTACTATATCTTCTTGCTCCGACAGTTCTTTATGGGGATTCCGCAGGAGATCTCGGAGTCTGCCCGGATAGACGGGGCATCCGAATTCCGCATCTTCTCGCAGATGATCATTCCCTTGTCGTATCCGGCATTGTTCACCGTCGGGTTGCTCGTATTCCTGAGCTCGTGGAAGGACTACCAGTTGCCGCTCATCTACCTGAACGATCCGGACTTATGGACGCTGTCCGTCGGGCTGAAGGCCTTTATCGGCGAATATAACGTCGAGTGGGGCATGCTGATGGCGGCTGCCGCGCTGTTTACCTTCCCGATTATCATTTTGTACTTCTTCGTGCAAAAGGTGTTCATTCAAGGCATCACGATGACGGGCTCGAAATAACAGAATGACGAAGGATGAAAGGATAGTGAGTGGACTTATGAATTCATTCGACTTTATGGAATCGATCGCTCCCCGGATCATCGCGGGCATCAAGCCGTACTTCGACGGACTGCTGCGAAGCGACTCGGAGACCGGCAAGCTGTTCCTATTCGATGACGAGCTGGATAACCGGGCCAGTTGCTGCACAACGGCTGCTGCCGCCGTCTTCTACGCTTGGGAGGGGCGGCGTAACGCATCCGAGGCTTCGAGGACAATCGCTCTGGCGCTGACTGAAGAAGTGCGCCGTCGCCAGCTCGCAAGCGGCGGCTTCGGTCAGCCGTTTTATATCAAAAAGGGCGAGCCTGACATTGTCGATATTGCCGAGGTGGGCGCATCAGCCGACAGCCTGTACCATCTGCACCGGGTGGCGGACAGCTCGGCGGCTCGGGAAAGTCTCATCCGCTCGGCGGAATACCTGCTGACGCAGGTCGCTCCGCAGAATCCTGCTGTGATCTTTAAACGCCCCGGCGAGGACTTCGATGTGCTGAACGGCGATATGTACGCCGCTCGTACGTTCTGCAGAGCCTATGCGCTGTCGGGCAATCCCGTCTACCTAGAGAAGTTGAAACAGATATTCGTCCACTTGGCCGATCGCTTCGGCCGCAATGAATCGGGATGGTGGCCCTATATCGAGAATTGGGATGGATCCGTCGTGATGGGCAACAGCGTCGCCTATCAGGCTACCATCATTGAACTCGCGCACTCGTCGCTGCCACTGCTGGACGAAGAGTTGCGCAACCGTTGGAACGATGTAGCTGCGGAGGCGATGGAGACGATGCTTGGCGCGATGAAGGAGCCTCCGTCGGAGGAGACGGAAGCGCCTTGGTGGGCCCGGGACTGGAACAATAGCTCGGAGATCAATCTGGCGCTATGGCATTGCGGCGGGCCCGAGCTGAAGGAAATCGCTATGAAACGTTTTGCCGAGACGGCCGATCGGCTGGCAGAGCAAGGCATCGCTGTGTTCAAACCAGTCATCGTGAATGATGTGCCGGATCGTACGCCGGTGACGACGACATTCCGCAAAGCTGCCGGATTCGCCGGAATGATCGCGAACATAGCGCTTGCTCCCGAGTACGGACTGAGCGAGACGCAAACTGACAGCCAGAACCGATTGATCGAGAATAAAGGAGGAATAAGTCTATGAAACAAATCGTAGTAAACCAGCATGCAGCCGTGCTTGAAGAGGCCGATGCGCCCGTCCTGACCGATGCGCATCCACACCGAGTGCTTGTCAAGGTCAAATATTCCTCCATCAGCCCCGGGACGGAGCTGAATCTGATCCACAACATGGAGGTGCCTGCAGGTTTTAAACTGGGCTATAGCGCGTCCGGGGAAGTCATCGCCGTCGGCTCAGAAGTAAAGGACCTGAAGCCGGGCGACTTGGTCGCCTGCTACGGCGGGCCGTATGTCTATCATGCCGAGCAGCTCTCCGTGCCAAGGCAATTGTGCGTGAAGCTGTCTTCGGACAAGTGGCTGCGCGAAGCCGCCCTTGTCGGTCTCGGCTCGGTCGCGATCCACAGCGTGCGCAGAATCGGTCTGCAGTTCGGCGAGACGGTCTGGGTCGTCGGACTCGGATTGCTGGGGCAACTGATCGTGCAGTATTGCAAGCAAGCCAACTACCGGGTGCTGGCTACGGATATGGATCCGGCGCGCGTGGAGACGGCCAGATCGTTCGGCGTCGAAGCGTACCTTGCAAATGACGAGCGGCTCGATGAGCATATCGACCGTTTCACGGACGGACACGGGTTCGACGGCATCGCGCTGGTCGCCCATTCGCATAGTTCGAAGATTATTGCGTCGAGCATGGAGAAGATCGCCTTCCGCGGGAAGTTCGTGCTTGTCGGCAATGTGCCGATCGAATTCCCCCGAGAATTATTCTTCCAGAAGGAAGCCGACTTCCTCATCGCGCGGGCTGCGGGACCGGGTCGTTATGACGAGCAGTACGAGGATGGCAATATCGACTATCCGAAGTCTTATGTCCGCTGGACGGAGGGGCGCAATATGGAGGAATACGTGCGCCAATTGGAAGCCGGCATTACGAATATCGCTCCGCTCTTCACGCAGGAATATTCGATTCACGAAGCTCCGCAAGCTTATGTCGCCATGAAGCAGGATATCAGCAAGGTGCTCGGCGTACTGCTGCGCTACGAATGAGCGGGCCCACTGTGAACTTGAATCGATTGGCAAGAGGCGGACAATTCATGGGGCAGGAAGTGATCGCATGCGAAATTCGATGAAGATCGGGATTATCGGGACGGATACGTCCCATTCCATCGCATTTACGGAGCTGTTGAACGATCGGAACCATCGCTATCACGTACAGGGAGGCGAAGTGATCGCCGCGTATCCGGGGGGTTCTCCGGATTTTGAGCTTAGCATCTCCAGAGTAGCGGGCTTCGCCGAGCAGATGAGCAGCGGGTACGGTGTTCGGATCGTTGACAGTCCGGCGCAGGTGGCAGAGGTCAGCGACGCGATTCTGTTGCTGTCCGCTGACGGACGGGTCCACCGTGAACTCTTTGAGGAGATCGCTCCCTATGGGAAGCCGGTGTTCATCGACAAGCCGCTTGCCCTTAGCTTGAATGAAGCGGGAGCCATTGCGGATCTTGCCCGGCTACGGCAATTGCCAGTGATGAGCTCATCGTCGCTGCGTTACGCGGAGGCGTTGACCAAGCAGATCGGCAGCCATCCGAGCGAAGACGCAGTGATTGGCGTAGAGTGTTATGCGCCGATGTTCATGGAGCCGACCCAGACGGGGTACTACTGGTACGGTATCCATGCAGTCGAGATGTTGTATGCGATATTGGGGAGCGGTTGCATCAGCGTGTTAGCATCCGTCTCAGGAGACCAGGAGACGATCGTGGGTGTCTGGCGGAGCGGAGCAGTTGGCACGATCCGTGGCAGCCGTTCGGGCGGTTATCCGTTCGCGGCGGCGATCCACCGCGAGCGCCAGTCCTCCTTCGTCTACGTGCCGGCGGAGGAAAAGCCATTCTATGCCAGCCTGCTCGAACAGGTGATGCGGATGTTCGAGACCGGCGTGCCCGCCGTACCGTTAGAGGCCACGCTCGAGGTGATCCGCTTCATTGAAGCGGCCAACGAAAGCAGGAAGACCGGCGAGACGGTCGATCTCTAATTTGTGGAGGAGTGGAACGATATGAAATATATTCTGATCACCGATCTGGAGGGAGCAGCGGGCGTCGACTCCTTCCGCCAGACACGAACTAATGATCCTGTAGCGAAAGGGCCGGGAATGCGGCAATTGGCTCTGGAGGTGAACGTCTGCTGCGCCGGGATCCGGTCGATGGATCCTGACGCCGTTATCGACGCGGTCGACGGCCACGGCACGGGAGGGCTTCATTCGGAGGATCTGATCGGTTGTCGCTATATAAGCCTGATCGGCACGACTGTCTATCGCCTTCTTGAAGAAGGAAGTTACGACGCAATGCTCTTCGTGGGCCAGCATGCGATGGCTGGCACAGTGGCGGCGCCTCTTAATCATACGTATTCCTCGCTGGATGTGATGTACTACCGGATAAACGACACGTTTGTCGGCGAGTTCGGGGCGCGCGCGCTGCTGGCCGGGTCGATGGGAGTACCCGTTATCTTCTTGTCCGGAGACGATAAAGCGGCGGCGGAAGCGTCCATGTTCGTTCCCGGCATCGAGACTGCAATCACAAAGCGGGGCAGGGGCACCGAGCTCGCCGACCATCTGTCCTCGGAGGAGGCTTGCATCGCCATTCGGGGCGGAGCTGCCCGAGCGGTTAGCCGAATGTCCGGGATCCCGCCGTACACCGGAATTCAAGCGCCGTATACGCTGGAGGTCCGTTACTATCGGCCCATCGTCGATCCCTTCTGGACCTCTCATCCGGATGCCGTTATCGTCGACGAGCGGACGGCGCGGCTTACAGTCTCCGACTTATCCCTTCTGCCGCTCTAAGGATAACGTGCGGAGTCGGTTCAGGAAGATGAGGAAAGGGTGATACGGATGTCTATCGAGGAGCGAATGAACAAGAAGGAACGGTCGGAGATCGCCATCGCGATCATCGGCTCGGAGGGCCGGGCAAAGGCATTGTCTCGTTGTCTTAAGCTGTTCCCGTCGCTCCGCCCTACCTATTACGAGTATCGGAACCTATCGGAGGCGCCTGGCATAGCGGCGGCGGCGGACGCGGATGTGCTCCTGTTCACGGAAGCGCTCTCTTACAGACTTTTCAAGGCCAGGTGCAGTTATCTTGTACCGGCCTTATTTGTGCCTCTGACGGTCTCGGCCCTCCACGACGGCCTGCTTAGACTGGTGCGACGATGCGGAATATCGAAGATTTCGGTTGACGGTTTGCCGGTGAAGATTGTTGAAAGCGCGATTAAAAGACTCGGGGAGCCTAAGCTCATGGTATCCGTATACGAGAGGTCCGATACGCCGAGCGTCAGCGAGCTGCTGGATTATCACAGAGGCTTATGTGATGCTGACGGATCGCATGGCGTCCTGACGGCAATGGGGAGCGTAGCCGAGCGGCTGAACGCAGAGGGTATAGCCAGCGAATGGATGGAGCCGACTGAGCAGGATATGATCGTCACGTTGGAGCGCGCCTTGCTTTCGACCGAGTGGCGGAGGGACAGAGAGGCGCAGGTCGTCGTAGGCATGATCCGTGCGGATCGTCTGGCCGCAACTGAGGGTAGCGGTCGCGCAGAGTCGGGGATACAGCAGCTAGACTTCGATATCCTTCACGCCGTACAGCGTCTTGTCCGACAATTGGATGGGCATTTGACGCGCATTGCGGACGGCGAGTATCAATTCGTCACCACGCGAGGTATTTTCGAGAGCGAGACGGGCGGCTATAAGCGAATCCCGTTTACAGGCGAATCTATAAGGTTGAGAGAAGCGGGTACATCGTTCAGCATCGGTGTCGGCTTCGGCTATACGGCAGGAGAGGCCGGAGTACATGCTCGGCGGGCGATCCGTCTGGCGAAGGAGGGAGGCGGCGATGTCTGCTATATCGTAAGAGAGGACGGCAGCTTGATTGGACCGCTCGCGATGTCGGAGCCTATGCAGATTGATCTGCCGCTCGTCGATGCCTCCCTGCTCAAGCGGGCGGAGTCCGCCGGTCTGACCTCTATCTATTTGACCAGACTGATTGGACATACGACCCGATTCGGCCAGATCGATTACGATGCGCGCGAACTGGCTTCCGTGTTAGGCGTGACGATACGAAGCGTACACCGGTTTCTGCTGTTATGGACGGATGCCGGTCTTGTCGACATCGTCGGCGAGGAGAAAGGGGTATCGCGCGGGCGGCCGAGGTTGAAGTATCGGGTGAGCTTCCTGAACAGGCTCATTCATTGAGAAGAATTTTAGAGATTAAATTGTCTAAAAATATAGATTATAGTGAATATTTCCTCCTTATTGTTTATACTCTTGTTGACTTCCAAAACGCGATCCGCTGAAGAAGGAGACATGCTAATGAGGAAAAAAACACGGTACGGAGTTCAAATTGCGCTCATTCTCGCATTTCTGTTAGGTACTCTCACTCCTACCGGCTATGCAAACACCCAGGTTCCACCTAAAATGATGCTCATTTACGTAGACAAGTACGTCGGGAGCTCGGGTATTGCCTCTTATCCTTCCTACAGTGCCGCCGATATTGATTCGCTGCTAGCGGCAGGCGTTACCGACTTCGTTCTGCTTGGTGGATCCTACCAAGTCTATCAGGACAGTGAATCGTCCTATAAGACGCAGCTTGCCGTCAGCATGGCGAACACGGCTTCGCTCATCATTCAGCGGAGCAGCCTGGCCCGCATTTGGATCGGCACGCCGGGCCTTGATAGTACAACGCCGACCAGTTCGTTCGGCACACGGCTTACGCCTTTCAAGAACTATCTTGCCGAAGTAAAGACGCTTATGGGCGCGACGAACTGGAACAACAACATACAGGGCATCTACATGAATGGCGAGGCGATCTATCCGGCCGTCAATTACGCGAATCTGCTGGCCAATCCACAGATTGCTCTCTACAAAAACCTGAGTACTTATATACACGACACGCTCGGCAAGGAATTTCTGTGGATTCCGTATTACGGCTACGGCGCCAATGCGGCGGAGATCATCAAGCGCATCGGCTACGTGACCAACTCGACATTTGGCGGCGAGAGCATATTCGACATCGTCCTCTTACAGCCTCATTACTATTTTGACAGCACTGTACAGTCCAACCTGAACGGCGTAAAGCATAGCGTAAACAATCAGGCTATCTCTTACCGGGATAATGTGATCGTGACGCCACGTGGGACGGGCGCAACCGTCCGGATCGGAATCGAGATGGAGATCGACACGAATTATGCAAGCAACACCGCATACCAAGGACGTTATGCAGAATATGTCAGCGCTTTCTCAACGTATCTTGGTGCGCAACCGTTCGCCTATTACGCAGGCAGCCGAACTTCGGTTATGAACGGTGCGGTGCTAGGTCAAATCGAGGAATTTTATGAATAGGGAGGATCATGATTATGAAAAAAACTTTGCTCACTTTACTTGCCGTGTTGACGATGGGGACAACCCTTACGGCGGCGCCCGCGCAAGCCAAGCCTAAGCCGCCCGAGCCTGAGCCCGAGCTGGTCAATCTGGCATTGGGCAAAAGCTATACGCTGGAGACGCCATATCAGCTCGACTCGTTGTTCGGCAAGACCGAATCGAGTCATCCGGACGACACCGGCATGCAACTGACCGACGGGGTATACGGAGGCACGGTGTTCTCCAACTCCGCGTTCGTCGGACGAAGCTGGCAGGGCAGCCGGATCGTGACGATCGATCTGGGAGAGCGGAGCAATGTCCGGCAGATCGGCGTCAACGTGCTGCAGGACAATGCCAACGGCATCTTTTTCCCATCGAAGGTCGCTTATTATGTCTCTCTGGACGGCAAGAAATGGGAGCGACTTCAGGACGGAGAGAGCTCGTTGCCGACTACGCAAGCCGGACCTGTCGCCCAGACGATCGGCATCGATGGAATCAACAAGTCGGCCCGTTATGTGAAGCTGGACATTCCGGTCAGCTCGTGGATGTTCATGGACGAGATTGAGGTGCTTGGCATTCGGGATCAATCGGGCAAGAAGCCTCATCCGACCCCTGATCGTTCGAACAAGGATAAAGGCTATCCGAAGGCTGGCTCGAAGCAGGCTGCCGGCATCTCCAATCAAGTGCTCCTTTACACAGGAGAATGGCAGTATGAGCCAGCGGATTGGATCTCCTTTACAAAGGAGGATCTGAAGCCGTACGTATCCTATGTGGATACGGAGATGAACAGAGTCGACTACATGTTCGATGGCTTCCTGTTCCTGCAATACGCTCCGCTGCAGAATGGCGCCAACTACGGTGCGTCCGGCAAGCCGAGCAACAAGGAGGATTGGGTGAAGTCGCTTGACCGGCTGTTCCGTACCGACTATGATCTCGGAGCGCTCAATCAGGCAGTCGACGAAGCGAAGCAGGAGTTGAAGGATAAGAAAGGCAAAAAGGGCAAGAAGGACAAGTATGAGGCAAAGGTTGTTATCTCGATACCGTATCCTCGCTCGGATCAGAGCAACTTCGGCGATGTGGACGGGGACGGCGTCAGCGAGAATATGAATGTGTCTGAGGTCGGCGAAGAGCAGGCGCTTGCGAACCGGACAAAAGTCGTGAAGTGGTACGTGGATGAAGTGTACAAGCGATGGGAAGCGGCCGATTATGATCACATCGAGCTATCTGCTTTTTATTGGTTCAACGAATTTCTGTCCAGGCAAACTTCAGTAAACGAGGATGCGCTAATTCGCTGGACATCCGATTATGTGCATGACAAGGGCGCTAAGCTCCAGTGGATTCCTTATTACTTCGCACGCGGCTGGAGCGATTGGCGGGAGGCTGGTTTCGACACGGCCCTTATGCAGCCCAATTATTCGTTCCATAATACGACTGCGGACCGCGTGGACACGATCGCAAAGGCGGCTTACGATCACGGCATGGGTGTCGAAATGGAGCTGTCAGACGGCGTGTTGACGGACGCCGCGCTGAGAGACAAGTACTATACCTATCTGGACGAGGGTGTCGAGCACGGGTACATGAATTCGTTTAAAGCGTTTTACCAACAAGTCAAAACGTTGAAGAAGGCTGCGGAATCGACCGATTCAATAGCGAGAGAAGTGTATGACAAGACCTATCAATTTCTGAAAGGCACCTACCAGCCTTGAGGTTGGAGATGATCGTGAAGACAAAGCGGGCCGTGGGCGTATAGCGGCTTGGGGGAGAGGCCTCGAATGACGAGGACTCTCCCTTCTTGCCCTTTCAGGGGTGTCGTGATATTGGCTGGGGGTAATATCACGGGGTATTCTCCAAAATACATATTGACAAGAGGATTAATTCGTCATAACATGGCGCTGAGTCGCCATCTTCCGTCATTAGATCTAAAGCTGGAAACAGGACCAATTCCATGATGGTTTCCGTATTGCGATTCATTTGAACGAGAAAGGAAGATCGATCGTGAGCAATACCCTAGGGACTGGGAAGACGCTCCTTAATATCCGAAGCCACATGAGTGGCTTGACCAAGACGGAGCAGAAAGTCGCGCATTACATCCTCGAGAATGCACAGGATGTGATCTATCAATCCGTCACCGAGCTGGCGGAACGAGCGGATACCGGGGAGACAACCGTCCTCCGGCTATGTCGAAAGCTGAAGTTCAGCGGGTTCCAGGACTTCAAATTATCGCTGGCGCAGGATCTTGTCAAACCGGTCGAACATCTCCCGATGGAGATCGCCGAGGGGGACGATCCCTATATTGTCAGCCGCAAGCTTATTTCCAGCCACTATCAAATTTTGGAGCAGACGTACGAGCTGCTGCAGCCGGCTCAGTTGAACCGGGCGGTAGCCGCGCTCATGGCGGCCTCGAACATAGAGTTCTTCGGAGTTGGGTCGTCCGGCTTTACCGCCCAGCAAGCCGCGCAAACCTTCCTTCGGCTCGGCAAGCCAAGCGGCTCGGTAACGGATTCGCACTTTCAGGCGATGAAAGCAGCTATATTGAGCTCGAACGATGTCGCGGTGGGACTGTCCATTACCGGCAGCACCAAGGACACGATCGACAATTTGACGCTGGCCAAAAATGCGGGCGCAACAACAATCGCGATCACGAGCAACGCCCGCTCGCCCATCGTCAAGGTGGCGGATATTGTCTTGTTGACCGTGGCAAGGGAGAATCCTTTCCAAGGGAGCTCCATGAGCTCCAAGCTGTCGCAGATCACAGTCATCGATATTCTTAGCGTGACCGTGTCGTTGGCTATGAAGGGAAAAGCGTCCAAGTACCGGGAGATTACGGCCAAGGCCGTCATCAGCAAGATGTATTGATGACCTCCTGTTTCTCATCGTCCATGAAGAGTAAACCTAGGTAAGAGAGATTATATCTACATTATAAAACCGTCAGATCTCGTAAAAAAAGTATTAAACTGCCCCTAATTTTAAAAACAGCGGCACCCGTGGACGACAAAATAAAGTCCTATACTGCCGCTGCTTTGTTCAAATAACGTTCCCCGTTAGCGTAATCAAAATCTTGTATTAGTTAAACTACTTATTATCCTCCAAATAAGATTTGCACACTGAAATTCACCAGTATGACAATGCGTTGTTATTAGAGTCAAACCAAATAATCTCTGAACAAAGAATGTCATGTTGTTAAAACTTATTCTCTCTGTTTTCATTTTACTAAGTCGCGTTTCTAATCATAGGTTTCCATTCTAAGAAATTCTGCTACATTAGAACTAAACGTTTCAGGTTCTTCTATAAACGGAAGGTGACCACAATCTTGTATCACTATTTTTGTGGTATTCTTTATTTCTGTATGCAGGATTTCAGCTGTCTCCCTATTGAATAAGTGATCAAGTTCGCCAATAATGATTAGAACCGATTGACGAATTTCCTCTAATCGATTGGCAGCATAAGGCTTTGAGACGCGTGAAAGATTTGGGGGGAAACGGCAAAAGTTACTAGTGTTTCGCACGTTGTCAATTGTTTTAAGCCAAGCATTTTCTTTTTTGGAAGCAGGAAAGTAATATCGCCAAAATGGATTAGTGATAAAAGTTTCAATAGCTTTTTCTCTTCCATTCAGCTTTACCTGAAAATGCTGCTTAATTCCCTGCCATAGCATAATAGCGGGATAGTTACGGCCGCTGACTGAAGGTGCCGCCAAGATGAGACGGTGAACACGATCGGGATAGGTCAGAGTGAAGTCAATTGCGACGCTGCCCCCCATGGATGAACCAACTAAGTTTACTTTTGGCAACCTAAGTGCATCAAGTAGCAACTTCAGATCTTCCACATTAGAGAAGAAAGTCCGTGGAGTGTCAGAATGTCCATAGCCTCGCAAATCATAACCTATAACGAAATTATGGGCGGAAAACATCCGCATTTGCTCTTCCCAAATCCGATGATCATTAAAGTTGCCATGAATAAACACAATCGGCTCTCCACTACCTTTGCTTTCATAAAATAGTACTCCGCCCAGAACATCTATGTAACCTTGATTAAAAATAACATCACTCCCTTTATAGCAAGTCTGCCTTATGCAAGTTGTCTTCAATAATGGATCGTAGTACCTCGGAGACAGAGTAATTGCCTTTGCCGCAACAACGGTCTATTTCATCCCAGCATTCCTCTGGCAAGGTAAGCGAGATTTTACGCGTGATGCCTATTGGCTTTCGGCCAGCGCCAGGGCGAGCTCCACCTTGTTTTTTCGAATGTTTACAATTGGTCGTTAATTTATTTTCTGTCATAAGTAATCACCTGTTTTCATGATTACACATCCTAATTTGAAGGTTAATTAATGCTACCTTAATCAAATTCGGTCGGTGCTTGGTGAAACTAACCTGCCTGTTAACGTAATGAAGCCGCCAATCAGCGCTGGCAGCTTCATCCTCGTAGCTTATTCAGCTATCGTCTCCCTTTAGTTCAAAATCGATAGGGACTGATTAGGGATATATTTTTTCACCTTTTTCAAGCATCGCTACAAACTGTTGAATTCGTTTCGCCCGGGTTTCTTGCTTCTTGGCATTATGGATTCTGAACAGGATTGCATATTTATTTTGGCTATTCAACGTATCATAAAATGCCTTCGCTTTGACATTACGCTCAAGTTCAATTACGAAATCCTCAGGCATAGAAGCGATACTTTGCGATTCGTAGGCCTTATCCCATTGTCCATTCTTTTTGGCAATTTCAATCGCTTTGAACCCAGAGGGCTTCATTCTTCCATTTATAATGAGAAGCTCTGCTTTGTCTTTATTTACTTTCGACCAGATGCTCTTAGCCCTACGCGGAGTAAATCGTTGAACCCACATTTTTTCATCAAACTTTTCCTTCTGGCTGTCAACCCACCCGTAACACAATGCACTTTCAAGTGCTTCATCGTAGGATACGGTAACCACACCGGAATTTTTTTTCGAGATTTGCAACCGGATTCCCGGTGAAGTGTCATGATTATTCTCAAGCCAATTCTCGAGAGATTGCTGTTCGCCAAAAAACATAACCGGTAATTCATTGGACTTATTGCTCACTTGAATCGCCTCCTACTTGTAGTGTACTTCAATATAGCTGACAGCTACAGTCAGTAATACTCTAGCCTTGCTTGAGCTATTGCTAATATCTGCATTCCAGAAACAAGCCACTGAGGTGCGAGTAAATCTGTTGAACAATACTGCCCGTTAGCTTAATGAAGTACCGTCAGTCTAATACTTTGTTTTTCAAGTCTACAACTTTATTTTCCGAGTCTAACACTTAATTTTCTAGTCTAAGACTTTATTTTCTTCTGACAGCTGCGGGTAATCGTTTTCGCTGCGGCTTTGGGACCCGTGAATGATCTTGACGATCACATCGATCATATAGGCTTGAATGATCGCATAGTAGCCGCTCTGCCGCTCGTTATATTCACGCTCTATTCGGGCAATCAATTGATCGAATTCGTGTTGCTCCGTCATACTCAGTCGCAGATCGGAGCGAACCGTCCGAGCATCCCATTCGTCTTTGAACAAATAGGACAGGGTCAAGCTTGGAAAATCGTGAGAAGGAAGCAGCGACTCGTCGAGGAAGCCGGGTTTGAACATGATGTTATAGGTGACAAGCTCTGGCGGGAGGGGGGATTTCGCTCTACAGATAATACCCTGAAATTTGATGCGGTCAAGGTACTAGTCCTAACCCGTCCTTACACAAACTATTTTACGCCATCATTATGGTTACGTTAGATACCTATTCACATGTTCTTCCTAACCTGCAGGAAGAGGTCCTGAAAGGAATAGGAGCTTCAAATACAGGCAGGAAGAATAAGGAGCAGTGAAGTGGGTTCAAATAAGGAACTTTAACACTTTAATTGAGTGCAGGGTGGATAAATGGTAGATAAAAAGCAATGACGCGGATCGGGTGTTGCCCGGAATCCGCGTCATTGCTTTTTTTTAGAATGCTGATGAAGGGAATTGAACCCCCGGCCTACGCATTACGAGTGCGTTGCTCTACCCCTGAGCTACATCAGCGAATATGGAATCGACAAATAATAGAATACGAATTTTCGGGGACGCTGTCAAGCCTATATTGCATCCTATATTTGCATCCTCTCGAATTGCGCGAATGACTCTATGAATCCACCCAATCGTCTCTACTTCTGCTGCATATCATAGAGTAAGCGTAGTAGAGAGGAGGGTTCTTATGTCCGAAAAAATGAGGGTGAGTTCTTTCAGACATCATGACAGAATCGAGTTCGACGTGGCGGGCGTTCAGGACGCCGGCAGACAGCTTAGTCGTACGTTTAGAAGGCTTCGCAATCGCCGTAATGCAAGAAGACTGGTAGAGGCCATTCGCCATTGCAATCACCATGCGGTGAACCGTTTGCTAAGTCGCGATTGCAGAGCTG
Organism: Paenibacillus sp. PAMC21692; assembly: GCF_014303795.1. Classification (NCBI taxonomy): domain Bacteria; kingdom Bacillati; phylum Bacillota; class Bacilli; order Caryophanales; family Paenibacillaceae; genus Paenibacillus; species Paenibacillus sp. PAMC21692. The sequence continues at coordinate 7,917,045 of NZ_CP060293.1, read as the reverse complement.
TGTGCTTCTTCAAGAAACCGGGCTTTGATTGCGTAAAGATCGCTTGCGGATTCGGCCGTCGCAACTCCGTTATCGTGAGCTTCGATATCTGCGTAAGAAGCTTGCATGACCGTTGCCACAGAGGCTGTGGCTGCGGAGGGTACGGCGGATACGACGGTGGTTACGGCAACGGAGTCTTCTAATCATGATTCTATCATCTCTATAATGGAAACAAAGAGAGGCTGCCGACGGCAGCCTCTCTTTGTTCAGATATAGGAAAAGATATTATTTCGCAGACTTTCTCTCTATTTCTCGGCTCACTTCTGCATGTCGCGAAGCCCCAGCATCGCGTCGATATAATAGCTGTTGTCGCGGGTAACGAATTCTTTGGCTAGAACCTTGCGCACGCAAGGCGTCAGTCCGTCCCCGGTTTCCGACAGCTCGGCGCCGTCTGCCTCGACGTACTCCAGCTCGCCCCGGAAGAGCGCAAGCATATCGGCAAGCTCGGCCTCGTAGATGCCGTATACTTCCTCACGCTGCAGTTTGAACTCGCTCAAGGGAAGGTCGGTTACCAATCCGAATACGTCGCTAACTTCACGGTCGATGAACAGTTCTCCAGCCGCAATACCGCTGACGTCCTCGCGGACCTGCATAAGCGGGATGAGCTCCTCGAACCGCACTTTTACGCCCAGCTCCTCCTCGAGCTCGCGGGCGGCATCGCGCATCGTCTCGCCGGCAGCCAGATGTCCCGCAGCCGTCGTATCGTAGCAGCCTGGATTCGTATCCTTCGTCAACTGGCGACGCTGGAAGCGGACAAGAAGGCGATCGTCCTCATGGCGGAGCAGCCAGCAGTGGAACGTGCGGTGCCAGTAACCGTGCTTATGTGCCTCCGAGCGAGCAGCCGTTCCTAAGTGGTTCATGGACTCGTCATAGATATCGAACCGTTCCTCAGGCATTCGCCGGAGTCTCCTCCAGTTGGGAGGTGCAATGCTTGCAGCGCGAAGCTTTGATCGGCACTTTGGACAGGCAGTACGGGCAATCCTTCTCCGTAGGCGCCGCCTCGGCTTTTGGTTCTTCTTTTTCTTTCAGGCGGCGCAGTGCATTTATTCCCTTGACGAGCAAGAAGATGCAGAAGGCCACGATGAGGAAGTCCAGCATCACGTTTATGAACTGACCGTAACGGATGAATGGCTCGGTTGCCGGGTCGCCGCTGTAACTCGGGTCGAGGGAGATTTTTAAATCCTTAAAATTGACGCCCCCTAGAATCATGCCGATCGGCGGCATAATAATATCATTCACGAGCGACGTGACGATTTTGCCGAATGCGCCACCGATGATCACGCCGACAGCGAGATCGATGACGTTGCCGCGCATCGCAAATTCTCTAAACTCTTTTACAATTTTCAATTCAATCTCCTCCGTTTAAGTCGTGTTCAAAAAGTTCGGTTTTCAGCACCGAGAAGATTGGATGAAGGTAGAAACTGAGGAGCGGAGCGTAGTGATAGCTACGTGAGCACCGGAAGTTTCGCCTGAATTCAATATTCGATGTCGAGTAGGCTTCGTGGCATACTGCGTGATTAAAAGCGAACTTTTGAACAACCTTTTCAAACTATCATTCCATTATAACTAGTAGTGTACACCAAATCTAGCACTGCTAATCGGCGATTTCAAGAGCCGAAGGCAAGAATTGCGGCATAAACCGCCATACTTCGAGCGGAAGAAAAGGATATTTAGGGAAAATGTCGAACTTTCTAGAGATGTATCACAATATGTAACCTGGAGGAGCGCAATGAATCCATTGTCTCAGCTCGGGAGCCCTTCCTTTCTGTTGCTCTCCCTGTTTATTATAAGCTTTGCAACTTATATGATGTTCATCATGCAATGGCGGCGCAAGCCGAGCGGAACGCAAGTTTCTGCTTCCAACTGCATCGCCGCGGCGCTTGTCTTCACACTAGGGCTGTGGACAATGCATGTCGTCCTGCTGCTCGCCTCTGATTTTATGATGGATATCCGGTGGACCCTTGCCATTAACTTTGCCATCACTACGTTTTTGGTGTTTTTGTCGCTTCGCTATTATCATTCCGGCAGACTTCCCGTTCGGCTCACGGAGGTTATTTCAGCGCTTCTTATGGTTGGAGGAGTTGCTTGTCTGCACTATTTCTCCATTCTCAGCCACTCTATTAATCGTCTAGAATTCAATATTCCATTGGTAGCCGTATCGTTCCTTCTAGGTTTTGCGGGTTGTTATGCAGCGTTCGTGCTTATGCGTCGCCCCGCGCAATGGCGTTATGCAGCCGCGAGCTTCGTTGCCGGCCTTGGCAGCTTGACCATGCATACGGTAGGGATGTTTGCACTCACGGTTGAGTATCGACATGTGATGACGATGGACAGACTGAACCAATTCCTGATGCTGCTGGCGTTCATTCTGTGTATTCTGGTGCTGCTCATCATTACATTCTCTTACACCACCTGGCTCGGGATGAAAAAGTATACCCAGATCGACGAGCGCTACAAGCTGCTGGTCGAGAATTCAACGGACACGATCGCCATTATCGTCGAAGGCAAGTGGGAGTATCTCAATCCTTCCGGCTTGCGGTTGTTCGAAGCGGAGCACGAGGATGAGCTGGTCGGCCACTGCATCTTCAAGCTCCTGCATGGCGGCAAGCATCTCGAGATGCAGACATGGCTGCAGCAAACTCCGGATGGGAGGGAATTTGCCTTGCGTCCAATCGAGCTGCAGTGGCAGACGCTGCGAGGCAACCCCATTTTGACGGAAATGGTGAGGATCCGAGCCACTTACGACGGCAAGCAGGTGGAGCAGGTCATGATCCGGGATATCTCCGAACGGAAGCGAAACGAGCAGTTGTACGTCAACGCGGAGAAGCTGTCGATAGCGGGGCAGTTGGCCGCAGGGGTCGCTCACGAGATCCGAAATCCGCTCACTTCGCTCAAGGGCTTCATGCAATTGCTCGCTTCCGGGCGAATACAGGACCAGCAATACTTGCCCTTGATGAGATCGGAGCTGTCGCGTATCGAAAGCACGGTCACAGAACTGCTAATGTTATCCAAGCCGCAAGCGTTAGAGCTCAGACGCAATAATCTCAGGGAGCTGCTGAGCGAATGCACTGCTGCTGTCGGCGCGCAGGCGAAGGCGCAGCGGGTGCGCATCCAACATCGCTTCGATCCGGCTCCAGCCTGGGTCCTCGGCGTAGCCGTACAGCTCAAGCAAGCATTTATTAATGTGATGAAGAATGCGGTGGAAGCTATGCCGGACGGGGGATTGCTGTTGATCGAGCTGAAACGCGGCGATCCGGACACGCATCTCGTTACCGTAGCGGACAATGGGAGCGGTATGCCCGAAGAACAGCTTGCCAAGCTGGGGCAACCCTTTTATTCGACGAAGGACAAGGGAACGGGGCTCGGTCTGCTCGTGACCTATAAGATTATCGACAACCATGAAGGCAAGATCACCATAGACAGCGAACTGGGCGGCGGGACGACGCTGAAATTTACATTGCCTGCAACCTCCAAGCCGGACGATAGCGATAGCTAAGGAAACGACATTTAACCGGATGTACGCGGATCGATCATTTAGCCTGTTTAACGCGAACGTATGTATGGTATACTGGATCGGAACGTATGATCCCTTATGCATAGGGCGAAATAGGAGCTGAAAAGTCATGGCGGAACCATTAAAACATATATATGACGGCCTCTTTCTCGAAGGGTTTGCAAAACGCATGAAGGATGCTTGGCCACCCTTCGATAGTGATCGATTCCTCAGGCAAACCCGCCAAGGGGACTGGGAGAGCTTGGAGTTGAAAGCAAGAACGCGTCGAATAACGGAGTCTCTAGGAGAAGTGCTGCCGACTAATTACCGCGAGGCGCTGGATGTCCTGTATTTGGTGGACGAGGCCTGCACGGGCTTTCCTTATCTGTTTTTCCCTGATTTTGTAGAAGTGTTCGGAAGGAAGGAGGAGGACTTCCCGCACTCCATGGAGGCACTGGAGAGATTTACGCAGCGATCCTCGGCCGAATTCGCCGTCAGACCGTTCATCCTTGATCATCCGAAGGAAATGGTAGGGCAGCTGCTGATCTGGGCGGAGCATCCGAGCGAGCATGTGAGACGTCTCGCCAGCGAAGGTTCGCGTCCAAGGTTGCCATGGGCTCCTGCCTTGCCGATGTTCAAGCGGGATCCTTCGCCGGTTATGCCCGTGCTGGAGAAGCTTAAAGCAGATCCGGCGCTGTATGTGCGCAAGAGCGTTGCGAACCATCTAAATGATATCGCGAAGGACCATCCGGAGCTTGTTATTGCCACAGCCAAGCGTTGGAAGGGAGATAACCCGCTGACGGACTGGATTGTTCGGCATGCCTGCAGAACGTTGATCAAGCGCGCTGATCCGGCCATTATGGATCTGTTCGGCTATACGGAAGCGGGAACGGTCGGCGGTCGCCTTATTACGGACGCTTCCCTTGCGTTATCAGAGGAGAGTATAGTACTAGGCGGAGAGGTCCAGCTCCGATATGCATTCACGACAGCGGAGAGGGAAGAGGGCAGCGAGCCTCTTAAGCTGCGAGTGGAATACGGCATCGACTTCGTGAAGTCCAGCGGCAGCACGTCGCTCAAACGGTTCCTGTTATCCGATCGGGAATGGCTAGGCGGCAAGCGGGTTGAGGGAGAGCGTACGCATCGTTTCGCCGATCTGACCACGCGCAAGCATTACGCCGGCGATCATGTGTTCACGTTATGGGTTAACGGGATCGAAGTCGCGAGGAGCAAGCTGCAGGTGGCTGCCGGAGAGGCCGGCCGATAGGCATTAGCCATATCGATGCCGCCGACATAAATCTTGAAAAGCAGCCAGTCGGCGAGCTTTAGAACGATGACGCCGACTTAAATCTTGAAAAGCAGCCGGTCAGCGAGCTTTAGGTCGATGCCATCGACTTAAATCTTGAAAAGCAGCCAGTCGGCTGACTTTAGATCGATGGCGCCGCCTTAAATCTTGAAAAGCAGCCAGTCGGCGAGCTTTAGGTCGATGCCGCCGACTTAAATCTTGAAAAGGAGCCGGTCGGCTAGCTTTAGATCGACGCCGCCGACTTAAATCTTGAAAAGGAGCCGGTCGGCGAACGAACTTTAGATCGATGGCGCCGACTTAAATCTTGAAAAGCAGCCATTCGGCGAGCTTTAGGTCAATGCCGCCGACTTAAATCTTGAAAAGGAGCCGGTCGGCGAGCTTTAGATCGACGCCGCCGACTTAAATCTTGAAAAACAGCCGGTCGGCGAGCTTTAGAACGATGGCGCCGACTTAAAGCTTGAAAAACAGCCAGTCGGCTAGCTTATTCTATAATTAGAACAAAAGACAGAAATGGCGATGCAGGGATAACCTCCCTGGCAGCGCCATTTCGTGTTTATTCCTGATCCTTGTTACTGCCTTTATGCCGTCTCGGATGCTGCATGTGCGCTTCGGGATCATCGTCGTCATCATGCGGCACAAGGCGGGGATCCGTCCGTCCTTCATGATGGTTATCGAACTCAAGCTCCACTTGCTTCCACTCCGTCGTACCTAACATAGGGTCGGCGGGGAATACGTCGCCGCGCTCCAATCGTTCGTCGCGTCCCCATTCGTTGCGGTAGACGCCGTCGGCTTCCACCGGCTCGCCGGAGATCGGCTCCATTCGGTGCTGCTGCTTATCTTCGTTGCTCATGATGCCCAATTCCTCCTATGGTACAGGTTGGAGTGCAAAGTGTCGGCCATCTCGGCCGGAAGCTTATAGGCCATGCTGGGGCACGGCAGCGAAGTCGGCATCGGACTTGCAGCTCGCTGGAGAACCCATGCCTGCCGCGCCTCGGCCGGAAGCTTACAGGCCATGCTTAGGCACGGCGGCGCGGTCGGCGTCGGATTGCAGCTCGCTGGCGCGTTTTTTGCCTGCCGCACCGCGGTCCGCCATCGATTGCGCTTTGCTGGCCGCTTTCTGAAGATGTGATGGTTGCTTGCCGGACATATAAATCGCCCCTTCTTCTTCAGGAAATATGATCTCCCAAGGAAGATCGGCCTTAGTTTGCCACGGAAGGAAACAATGTATGAGTACCGGATAGGAATCGGCGGAATTACAGCAGTCTAAGCTCGCAGGAAGGACAGTTGACATCCTCTTCGGTTACTTCCTCGCCGCAAGCGGGACAAGGCTCGCGGAAGGGAAGCTGCGTCGATGCGCCAGCAAGCCTGTTTCCACCGCTTGAGCCTTCGCCAGAGGCGGAATCGTCTCCGCCCCGCAGATGGGTCGGCGTGCCGAACAACGTCTCGACCATGTCCCGAATCGTCTTAGAGCCCTCTGATTCCCCCGAAGCGACGCGAACGATGTAGAACATCGCGAGGATAAGCGCGCCTGCAATCAGCAACACCAGCGTAGTAGCGCCAAAGTCGATCCAATTCATTTCTTCACCTGATTAACCATTAACCTGGTAACGGCTCTCCAGACTTTTGCCTCCGAACCACATGACCAGCACGGCTGTAACGGAGACGAAGATCCGCCAAGGCTCCTCGACGAGATTGGCAATGTCGAAGCTGATGATCGAGATGCAGAAGATCATGACTGCCTTCCCCATCAGGGTGGCAAGAAGGAAAGTATGGAAGGGCACCTTGCTGAGACCGGAAATCACGGTAATGATAACGGAAGGCGTGAACGGGAAGCAGGCTAGCAAAAATAAAGGCGTGAAACCTTTGCGCTCGACCCAATTGAAGAATCGTTCGGACTTGGGGAATCTTCTCATCAGCTTATCCTTGACGTTCTTGCCAAGCGTGCGGCAGATCAGGAAAACGCACAATGCTCCTGCGGTCACGCCTATCCAGGAGAACAGGAAGCCGAAGCCCAGTCCGTAAATATTGGCGTTTGCCGCGATAATCAGAATAAGCGGCAGGAACGGCAAGAAGGATTCAATAAACGGGAGAAGAAGGCCGGGCAGCGGCCCGAACTGCGAATAACTTTCGAGCGTGCGCTGTATGCTGTCGATATCCATGTTTTTGAGATGATTTAACCAGTCTTGCCATGTACTCATGATTTAGCCCCAATCCCCTTCAATGAAGCATAGAATATTCCGATGAACGCGAAAATGACGGCGCTTGTCCAGAACACGGCCGACTCGCCGCCCCATAAGGCAAGCACGCCGCCGACCACGGGGCCGATCATGACGCCGACCCCTTCGAACGTGGACAAGAGCCCCCAGCCTACGCCCTCTTGCTTAGGAGGTACGTAAGTGGCCAGCAATGCGTTCCAAGTCGGCAGAATCGTCGAATACGACAAGCCGAGGATGATCGCAATACCTAAACAATACCAGAACGTAAGCCCCAATGCCAAGACGTACAGCCCGATAGCGAAGGCGCCAAAGCCTATGACCAGGAACCAGCGTCCGCCGCCAAGCTTATCGGACAGCTTGCCCATCGGGATGAGACCGGCCACGGCAAACAATCCTCCGACGGTAAGCAGAATGGAGTATTGAGCGCCGCTTAAGCCAAGCTCGTCCGCCGCGAAGCCCGGCAAGATGGGGATCAGCATGCTGGCAGCCATCGTCTGCAAAATCATGCCGGGCAGCAGCAGCTTCATCTTGACCAGCCGTTCCTTAAGCACGGAAATTTGCCTTCTCAGCGGAATTCGGGTCGTGCCGGAGAGCGCCTTCTGCGTGGGCATAAAGAAGGAGAGCAGGCAAGCCAGCACGGAAAGAAGGACGAGCAGCAAGTAGGTGAGGGACGAGCTGTAGTCGAGCAAAATATTACACACGATCGGGCCGCTGCCAAGACCGAACAGCCAGATGGTATAGAGGAAGCCCATCTGCGTAGCACGATGCTCCTCCGTCACTTTGGTCAAGCAGACGATCCAGATGGGCGACATGCCAATGCCATAGACTGCGGAAGCGCCAATGAACATCCATGCAACGTCCGCGAATTGCAGCGCATAGACGCCCGCAAGCGCGATGATCAGACTGACCTGAACGATAAGCCGCGCGGAGAAGCGGTCGAGCAGGTAACCGATCGCAATCTTAAGAATCGTATCCGTAATATAGTGAGCGGAGATGGCCGCTCCGATAACGTCGGGCGAGAGGCCCAGCGAATTCGCTCCATAGATGGGCAGCAAGCTGACGAGCACGGCTCCCCGGACAAATTCCACGATAAACATAACGAGCGAGATGAGGCTCATTTCCGCCCCGAACCAACGTTTGGATTGTGTAGGCACGTTTCGAGCTCCTTTGCCAGTTAGAAGATTGAAATACGTTCCATTATACCCCTATTGGTTATTATATCCAAAATAATGGATTCCGCTGCATTCGCTGTCATCGTTGAATAACGTTCGCCGAACTGCATAGGCTCATGGAGCGGTGCGCGAAGTTTCATGATATTGTGGCGGCAGGCGCCCAGCTTTTCGGGATCGTGAATCAACGCCCGAAGCTGGTCGGTTAGGGAGCTGGCATCATAGGATATGAATGCGGCCCCTTTCGATGCGAGATAACGTGCATTCTGCTTCTCCTGACCCGGAACCGGGCGATAGATGAAGGTTGGGAGTCCGATCGCGATCGCTTCGGCAAGCGTAATGCCGCCGGGCTTCGTAATCAAGCAATCGGCAAGCGACATTAGCTCATGTATAGCATGTTGGAAGCCGTAAGCATGCAGCCTTGGGCAGGAGTCGTGCCCCGGGACACGCATTAGCAAGTCTGCGCGGAGCTCTTCGTTCCTGCCGCAGACGACAGCCAATTGAATGGCAGGGTCCTCAAGAAGGCTTTCGCAAAGCGCGGCGACGTTCGACATAACGCCTTGGGCGCCAGCCATAATCAGCACGGTTCGCATGGAGGGAGAGAGCCCGTACTTCCGGTAGAGCTCAGGTGTAGCCTCGGCAGCCGCGAAGCCCTGCTTGAGGGGGATGCCGCTGACTCGCACTTTCCGCTTAGGGATGCCGATTCCGCGCAGCTCGCTTCGGAGATCCTCCGTAGCTACGTAATAACGGTCGACGACGGGGTGAACCCATCTCCTGTGCAGGTCGAAGTCGGTAATGACGGCGTAGGAAGGGATCTGGCGAGTGCTCCGCCCTTGGCGCGAGGATCCCATTGCATAGATGGGGAATGTATAAATAACCGCATCCGGACGTTCTTGGTCCAACAGCTGGCGAATCTTATGTTGACCGAAAGAGTGAAGCCAATTGCCGAACAACGAATCGTGTTTCATCGGCTTCGTGAAGTTGTACATCCAGCCGTAAAGATGCGGCATATGCGTGTAGCTGCTCTGGTAGAAGCGGCGCGTCACTCCGTTTAGCCACGGATGGGATTCCGCCATCAGATCGTAGAGAACCGTGCGATCGTTGCCGAACTGCTCCATGGCGTTCTTCAGCGCCCTTGCCGCCTGGATATGCCCTTCTCCGTAAGAGGCGTACAGAATCAAAAATTTCGATTGACGGTAATGAGCTGGATAAAGCATGGATACACCTCCTGACCCCAAGTGTAGGGGGCGACTGTAAAGCCCGAGTGAACGCGGTTTGGATCCTTTATATTTTTTTTGTATACTTGGATTAATATCCACGAATTTATCATTTATGGCGAAGGAGCGATTATGAATGCAATATGCTTATCTGGGCCGATCGGGATTGCGGGTTAGCCGACTATGTCTGGGCACGATGAATTTCGGGGTCGATACGGACGAGCAGGAAGCTTTCAAGATCATGGACGCCGCGCTTGATGCGGGAATCAACTTCTTCGATACGGCTAACATCTATGGCTGGGGGAAGAATTCCGGCGGCACGGAAGAGATCATCGGCAAGTGGTTCAAGCAGGGGGACGGCAGACGGGAGCGCACTGTACTAGCTACTAAAGTGTATGGCGACATGCATGACGCATATGACGGACCTAACCGAGACCAAGGATTGTCCGCCTACAAAATCAGGCGTCATCTCGAAGGTTCTTTGAAGCGTCTGCAGACTGACCACATCGAGCTGTACCAGATGCATCATGTCGATCGTAACGTCAACTGGAGCGAATTATGGAGCGCGTTCGGAACGGCCCAGCAGCAAGGGAAGATCGGTTATGTCGGTTCCAGCAACTTTGCCGGATGGGACATTGCGGTTGCGCAAGGAGAAGCAAAGGCAAGGGGCGTGCTGGGTCTTGTCTCGGAACAGCACAAATACAATCTGCTGTGCCGACTGCCGGAGCTGGAAGTGCTGCCGGCATCGCAAGCGCTGGGACTTGGCGTCATTCCGTGGAGCCCGTTGGACGGGGGATTGCTCGCGGGCAACTATCGTCGCAAGGACGGCGGACGCCGGAGCGGGGATCAAAAGCGGCTGGACAAGCATGGCGAGCAGTTGGAAGCTTACGCCAAGCTGTGCGACGAGCTTGGCGAGCCGGAAGATCTGGTGTCGCTTGCATGGCTGCTCTCTAACCCGGCCGTAACGGCGCCGATCATCGGCGTTCGGACGCTTAATCAATTCGAGCGTTCGCTGCGGGCCGTGGAGTTGGAGTTGGACGCATCGACGCTGGCCCGAATCGACGAGATTTTCCCTGGCCCGGGCGGGGATGCTCCTAAGGCTTACGCCTGGTAATAGCTTATAACAAAAAAGGCTGCAACCCTCGCATCATGGGAAGATGTCGAGTTGCAGCCCTCTTGCATAATGCCGGGATAATCGTTAGATAAGCAGATTAAACAGAACCGGATCCTTGTTCAGCTCGAAAAATTGGAAGCCTTTCTTGGCCATCCTGTCGATGAGCGGCTCATAGTCTTCGCGATGCTTGAGCTCGATTCCCACCAATGCCGGACCGTTGTCCTTGTTCGACTTCTTCGTATACTCGAAGCGGGTAATATCGTCGTTTGGACCGAGCACCTGATCCAGAAACTCTCGCAAAGCTCCTGCGCGCTGCGGGAAGCTGACCATGAAATAATGTTTGTACCCTTCGTAGATAAGCGAACGTTCCTTGATCTCTTGCATGCGGTCGACGTCGTTATTGCCGCCGCTGACGACGCAGACAACGTTTTTGCCCGCAATCTGGTCGCGGTAAGCGTCAAGCGCCGCGATTGGCAGAGCTCCGGCGGGCTCGGCGACGATCGCGTTCTCGTTATACAGATCCAGCATCGTCGTACAAACTTTGCCTTCTGGAACCGTGATGACATCGTCGACCAGATCGCGGCAAATGGCGAAAGTCAGGTCGCCGATTCGCTTTACGGCTGCGCCGTCCACGAACTTGTCGATTTGGTCCAGCGGGACGACCTCTCCTGCATCAAGCGACGCGCGAAGGGAGGGCGCGCCTTCCGGTTCGACGCCTATAATATGGGTGGCGGGAGAGACGATCTTGATATAGGATGCCACTCCCGCCGCCAGTCCGCCGCCGCCTACCGTAACGAAAATAAAATCGGGCGCGGATTCCGCCTTCTCCATTAGCTCTTGACCGACGGTGCCGTTGCCCGCGATAATCTTGCGGTCGTCGAAGGGGTGGATAAACGCCATGCCGCTGCGAGTGCTCTCTGCAATCGCTTCCGAGTAGGCATCGTCGAAGGTATCCCCGGTCAAAATGACCTCAACTTGATCGCCGCCGAAGAAGGAGACTTGTTTCACCTTTTGCCGCGGAGTGGTGCTCGGCATGTAGATTTTGCCGGGAATGCCGAGAGTTTGACACGAATAAGCGACGCCTTGGGCGTGATTGCCGGCGCTGGCACAGACGACACCCTTGGCGACATCCTCGGGAGCGAGAGAACGCATGAGATGGTAGGCTCCTCTTATCTTGAACGAACGTACAATTTGGAGATCCTCGCGCTTTAGCCATACTTGGCAGTTGTATCTCTCTGATAGTACGCGGTTATATTGGAGGGGCGTGCGAACGATGACATCCTTCAGGTGCATGTGTGCTTGCATGATTTCTTCCAGACCGATGCGATGCAACGATTGTGTGCTCATAACGAACGAACCTTCTTTCTAGCTTTTGAATAGGGAATGGGTTGCCGTAAGTAGGGCAGCCGAGATAGTTGTCAACCATTATACCACTTTGCCGTGCGGAATGGGCGAGAGATTGGGAGAGGGGGAGCCGAGCATGGGGAAAGTGTTAAAAAGGTTATTCGCGGTCATTGTCATTCTGTTATTGCTGGCTGCGGGAGGAGTATGGTGGCTGCTGTCCTATATTGCTCCCGATGAGGAATTGGACTTGTCCTATCAGAATATCAACATTCGCGAGAAAGCGACCGATATGATCAAGCAGCTTAAGCCGGAACTGATATTGACGGAAGCGGACGTTAATAATCTGATCAAAAAGAATCTGGATCCCAACGTGAGCGAACACGTTGTTGTAGAAGGAGCGTTGTTCGACCTGGAAGGAGACCGATTGATCGCGAATATGAACGTGAGGTATCGGGACCGCGTGCCGATGGCGATCCGGGCGGAGTATCGGCTGGAGTGGCAGGATCCTAATCTTGCGCTGAGGCCGCAGTCGCTATCCATCAAGGGAATCGACTTGCCTCTAGACATGCTGGAGACGATTATTGTCGACCTTGATCTTCCGACGGGAGATTTGGTTAAAGTGAAGGAAGTCCGGTTCGAGGGGAATACGGTACGGGTTGAATTTAATATGAGCTTGCCGTTCTGAGTTTGGGGATCTATGCTTACGTCATTATGAAAAACCCTTCCGCTTCTAATTTGAAGCCGGAAGGGTTTTTTCTTTCGTGGGCCGATGGGAGGCAGTCGGCTATGAGAGCTGGTGAATGGACCAGACGATGCCCTCGTTGCCGGAGCCGCCGAGATTGAGATTGATTGTAAGTCCGTTGGCGACATAAAAGAGACCGATCTGATCGTTCGCGTTCAGCGTCACGTCTCCCGTGATATTAATAGAGCCGCTTCCGAGAATGGTGCGCAAAGTAAGAAGAAGCGCGATGCTGACGTTCAGGATCGGGAAGATCCCCGTAATCAAATCCGTTGTGCTGGGCGTAATTCTGCGCACGGTGAAGGCCGGGTTAACGCCTGCCCCCAGTTGGACGGTAATCGCTGCCGCTGTGGAGTAGTTAATCGTTGCTTTGATGGAGTATCGGCCAGAAGTCGGGACGGTGAAAGTGCCGGTGGCGGCATTAAAGTTGGCATTGCTGAAATAGGGGCTGGCCGTCGACCAGTTGACCAGTTGTCCGGAGGTGCTGACGGATACCGCATTAATTCGCCCCGAAAATCCGTTGGTCGCAAAGTTTGGCCCCGTTGCACCGGTCGGTCCCGTGTTGCCGGTAGCGCCGGTATTGCCGGTCGGTCCCGTTGGTCCGGTAGCGCCGTCGGCGCCAGTTGGCCCGGTCGCGCCGATGGAACCCGTAGCACCGTTAGCGCCAGTTGGCCCGGTCGATCCCGTGGGGCCAGTAGCGCCATCGGCGCCAGTTGGACCGGTCACTCCGGTGGAACCCGTAGCACCGTCAGCGCCCGTTGGACCAGTCGATCCCGTCGAGCCAGTTGCACCGTCAGCACCAGTTGGTCCAGTAGCGCCAGCGGCACCAGTTGGCCCGGTCGGCCCCGTTGGTCCAGTCGCTCCCGTGGATCCAGTAGCGCCGTCGGCGCCAGTTGGACCGGTTGCTCCGGTGGAACCCATTGCGCCGTCAGCGCCAGTTGGCCCGGTCGGCCCCGTTGGTCCAGTAGCGCCGTCGGCGCCAGTTGGCCCGGTCTGTCCCGTCGGGCCAGTCACGCCGTCGGTACCCGTTGGTCCAGTCGGTCCCGTGGATCCAATAGTACCGTCGGCGCCAGTTGGACCGGTTGCTCCGGTGGAACCCGTTGCGCCGTCAGCGCCAGTTGGCCCGGTCGGCCCCGTTGGTCCTGTAGCGCCGTCGGTGCCAGTTGGTCCGGTCAGTCCCGTGGATCCAGTAGCGCCGTCGGCGCCAGTTGGCCCGGTTGGCCCCGTGGATCCAGTAGCGCCGTCGGCGCCAGTTGGCCCGGTTGGCCCCGTGGGTCCAGTAGCGCCGTCGGCACCTGTTGGCCCAGTCACTCCGGTGAATCCAGTAGCGCCATCAGCGCCAGTTGGCCCGGTCGGTCCCGTGGATCCGGTAGCACCGTCAGCGCCAGTTGGCCCGGTCGGCCCCGTTGGTCCAGTAGCGCCGTCGGCGCCAGTTGGTCCAGTTGGCCCGATCGGTCCCGTGGATCCAGTAGCGCCATCGGCACCAGTTGGTCCGGTGGCGCCGATGGCACCCGTTGCGCCATCCGCGCCAGTCGGTCCAATCGGCCCCGTGGCTCCAGTAGCGCCATCGGCGCCAGTTGGACCAGTTGCTCCGGTGGAACCTGTTACGCCGTCAGCGCCTGTTAGTCCAGTTGGCCCGATTGGTCCCGTGGATCCGGTAGCCCCGTCAGCGCCAGTTGGCCCGGTCGGTCCCGTGGATCCAGTAGCGCCGTCGGCGCCAGTTGGCCCGGTCGGCCCTGTCGAGCCAGTAGCGCCGTCGGCACCTGTTGGCCCGGTCGGTCCCATGGATCCAGTAGCGCCGTCGGCGCCCGTTGGCCCGGTCGGTCCCGTGAATCCAGTAGCGCCGTCGGCGCCCGTTGGCCCGGTCGGTCCCGTGGATCCAGTAGCGCCGTCGGCACCAGTTGGCCCGGTCGGCCCCGTCGAGCCAGTAGCGCCGTCGGCACCTGTTGGCCCGGTCGGTCCCATGGATCCGGTAGCACCATCCGCGCCAGTCGGTCCAATCGGCCCCGTGGATCCAGTAGCGCCATCGGCGCCCGTTGGACCAGTTGCTCCGTTGGAACCCGTTACGCCGTCAGCGCCAGTTGGCCCGGTCGGCCCCGTTGGTCCAGTAGCGCCATCAGCGCCAGTTGGCCCGGTCGGCCCCGTCGAGCCAGTAGCGCCGTCGGCCCCTGTTGGCCCGGTCGGTCCCATGGATCCGGTGGAACCCGTTACGCCGTCAGCGCCCGTTGGTCCAGTTGGCCCGGTCGGTCCCGTGGATCCGGTAGCACCGTCAGCACCAGTTGGCCCGGTCGGCCCCGTTGGTCCAGTAGCGCCGTCGGCACCTGTTGGCCCAGTCACTCCGGTGAATCCAGTAGCGCCATTAGCGCCAGTTGGCCCGGTCGCGCCGATGGCACCCGTTGCGCCATCCGCGCCAGTCGGCCCCGTGGATCCGGTAGCACCATCCGCGCCAGTCGGTCCAATCGGCCCCGTGGATCCAGTAGCGCCATCGGCGCCAGTTGGACCAGTTGCTCCGTTGGAACCCGTTACGCCGTCAGCGCCAGTTGGTCCAGTTGGCCCGGTCGGTCCCGTGGATCCAGTAGCACCGTCAGCACCAGTTGGCCCGGTCGGCCCCGTTGGTCCAGTAACGCCGTCGGTACCTGTTGGCCCAGTCACTCCGGTGAATCCAGTAGCGCCATCCGCGCCAGTTGGCCCGGTCGCGCCGATGGCACCCGTTGCGCCATCCGCGCCAGTCGGTCCAATCGGCCCCGTTGATCCGGTAACTCCGGTGGAACCCGTAGCCCCGTCAGCACCAGTTGGACCAGTCGGCCCCGTGGATCCGGTAGCACCATCCGCGCCAGTCGGTCCAATCGGCCCCGTGGATCCAGTAGCGCCGTCAGCGCCCGTTGGCCCAGTGGAGCCGGTAGCGCCATCGGCACCCGTTGGACCAGTAGCACCGTCGGTACCAGTTGGCCCGGTCGGTCCTGTGGATCCAGTAACGCCGTCAGCGCCAGTTGGCCCGGTCGGTCCTGTGGATCCAGTAACGCCGTCAGCGCCCGTTGGCCCGGTCGGTCCTGTGGATCCAGCAACGCCGTCAGCGCCCGTTGACCCGGTCGGTCCTGTGGATCCAGTAACGCCGTCAGCGCCCATTGGCCCGGTCGGTCCTGTGGATCCAGTAACGCCATCGGCGCCCGTTGAACCGCTTGCTCCGGTGGAACCCGTTGCGCCCTCAGTGCCTGTTGGTCCCGTCGGCCCCGTGGATCCAGTAGCGCCATCGGCGCCCGTTGGACCAGTTGCTCCGTTGGAACCCGTTACGCCGTCAGCGCCAGTTGGCCCGGTCGGCCCCGTTGGTCCAGTAGCGCCTTCAGCGCCAGTTGGCCCGGTCGGCCCCGTCGAGCCAGTAGCGCCGTCGGCACCTGTTGGCCCGGTCGGTCCCATGGATCCGGTAGCACCATCGGCGCCAGTCGGTCCAATCGGCCCCGTGGATCCAGTAGCGCCATCGGCGCCCGTTGGACCAGTTGGCCCGGTCGGTCCCGTGGATCCGGTAGCCCCGTCAGCGCCAGTTGGCCCGGTCGGTCCCGTGGATCCGGTAGTCCCGTCAGCACCAGTTGGCCCGGTCGGCCCCGTTGGTCCAGTAGCGCCGTCGGCACCTGTTGGCCCAGTCACTCCGGTGAATCCAGTAGCGCCATCAGCGCCAGTTGGCCCGGTCGCGCCGATGGCACCCGTTGCGCCATCCGCGCCAGTCGGTCCAATCGGCCCCGTTGATCCGGTAACTCCGGTGGAACCCGTAGCCCCGTCAGCACCAGTTGGACCAGTCGGCCCTGTGGATCCGGTAGCACCATCCGCGCCAGTCGGTCCAATCGGCCCCGTGGATCCAGTAGCGCCGTCAGCGCCAGTTGGCCCGGTCGGTCCTGTGGATCCAGTAACGCCATCGGCGCCTGTTGGCCCGGTCGCGCCGATGGCACCCGTTGCGCCGTCAGCACCCGTTGGACCAGTCGGCCCTGTGGGTCCAATAGCGCCATCGGCACCAGTTGGTCCGGTCACTCCGGTGGATCCATTAGCGCCATCGGCACCAGTTGGTCCGGTGGCGCCAATGGCACCCGTTGCGCCATCCGCGCCAGTCGGTCCAATCGGCCCCGTTGGTCCAGTAGCGCCGTCAGCGCCTGTTAGTCCAGTTGGCCCGATCGGTCCCGTGGATCCGGTAGCACCGTCAGCACCAGTCGACCCAGTGGAGCCGGTAGCGCCGTCGGCACCTGTTGGCCCAATCACTCCGGTGAATCCAGTAGCCCCGTCAGCGCCAGTTGGACCAGTCGATCCTGTCGAGCCAGTAGCCCCGTCAGCGCCAGTCGGCCCAGTGGATCCGGTAGCGCCATCGGCACCAGTTGGCCCGGTCGGTCCCGTGGATCCAGTAGCGCCGTCGGCGCCAGTTGGCCCAGTCGGCCCCGTGGGTCCAGTAGAGCCGTCGGCGCCAATTGGCCCAGTCGATCCGGTGGAACCCGTAGCACCGTCAGTGCCTGTTGGCCCCGTTGGTCCAGTAGTGCCATTGGCACCAGTTGGTCCGGTCGCGCCGATGGCACCCGTTGCGCCATCCGCGCCAGTCGGTCCAATCGGCCCCGTGGATCCAGTAGCGCCATCGGTGCCAGTTGGCCCGGTCGGCCCCGTGGGTCCAGCAGCGCCATCGGCGCCAGTTGGCCCAGTCGATCCGGTGGAACCTGTTACGCCGTCAGCGCCTGTTGGTCCAGTTGGCCCGATCGGTCCCGTGGATCCAATCGCCCCGTCAGCGCCAGTTGGCCCAGTCGATCCCGTTGGTCCAGTAGCGCCATCAGCGCCAGTTGGCCCGGTGGCGCCGATGGAACCGGTAGCCCCGTCAGCGCCAGTTGGCCCAGTCGGCCCCGTTGGTCCAGTAGCGCCATCGGCGCCAGTTGAACCGGTTACTCCGGTGAAACCCGTAGCGCCGTCAGTGCCAGTTGGTCCCGTCGGCCCCGTGGGTCCCGTAGCGCCGTCGGCACCAGTTGGCCCGGTCACTCCGGTGGAACCGGTAGCGCCGTCGGCACCAGTTGGACCGGTGGGCCCCGTTGGACCGGTCACTCCGGTGGAACCCATTGCGCCGTCAGCGCCAGTTGGTCCAGTAACGCCGTCGGCACCAGTTGGTCCGGTCACTCCGGTGGATCCATTAGCGCCGTCAGCGCCAGTTGGTCCAGTTGGTCCAGTCAGCCCTGTGGGTCCAGTAACGCCGGTCGGTCCCGTGGATCCAGTAGCACCGTCGGCACCAGTTGGTCCGGTCGCTCCGATGGCACCCGTTGCGCCGTCAGCACCCGTTGGACCAGTCGGCCCTGTGGGTCCAATAGCGCCATCGGCACCAGTTGGTCCGGTCACTCCGATGGATCCGGTTGCGCCGGTCGGTCCCGTGGATCCAGTAGCACCGTCGGCACCAGTTGGACCGGTTGCTCCTGTGGAACCCATTGCGCCGTCAGTGCCAGTTGGCCCGGTCGGTCCCGTGGATCCAGTAGCGCCATCGGCGCCAGTTGGTCCCGTCGGCCCTGTGGGTCCAGTAAGGCCATCAGCGCCGGTTGGCCCAGACGCTCCTGTGGAACCCGTTACGCCGTCAGCGCCTGTTGGTCCCGTCGGCCCTGTGGATCCAGTAGCGCCGTCAGCGCCAGTCGATCCTGTCAGCCCCGTTGGTCCTGTAACGCCATCGGCGCCTGCTGGCCCGGTCGGTCCTCTGGATCCAGTAGCACCGTCAGCACCTGTTGGTCCGGTCGCTCCGATGGCACCCGTTGCGCCGTCAGCACCCGTTGGACCAGTCGGCCCTGTGGGTCCAATAGCGCCATCGGCACCAGTTGGTCCGGTCACTCCGGTGGATCCATTAGCGCCGTCAGCGCCAGTTGGTCCAGTTGGTCCAGTCAGCCCTGTGGGTCCAGTAACGCCGGTCGGTCCCGTGGATCCAGTAGCACCGTCGGCGCCAGTTGGCCCGGTTGCTCCGGTGGAACCCATTGCGCCGTCAGCGCCAGTTGGCCCGGTCGGTCCGTTGGGACCCGTTGCTCCAGTACTTCCTGCCGAACCCGTTGCTCCGGTACTTCCTGCCGAACCTGTTGCTCCAGTTGGCCCTGTAGCTCCGGTCGCTCCTATATTTCCACAAGTTGTTTCAAGACGTACAATGGCAGAGCCTTCAGTGACCGTAATAACTATAGAATCTGATTCAAAAATCAAATCTTCTCCTAAAGCCACAGTTGCCACCCCAGTCGGACCAATTACTCGAAATAAATCTTCGTCAATTGTTCCCGTAGCACCGGTCGGTCCCGTCGCACCGGACTTTCCTTTCTTGCCTCGTTTACCTTTGGCTCCAGCCGGACCCATTGGACCCGTGGGTCCGGTCGGACCAATTAAGCAGCATTTTTTGATTGGTCTAGTGGAATAAGTAATACGATCTTTCCCAGAAGGTTGAATTCTTCGCATCTTACTGGTAATCAGCTTTGAGCAATGAACCTTTTTGAATCGATTCGTCCGACTCATGTTCACCTCACCCCTATAGTCAGTAGCCTAATTAGTCTATGTAGTGGAGGAGAGCTAGGGAACGTTTGTATCATTATTTTTCAAGTTATGAAGAGGAGACAGAGGAGGGCTGCTAGTAGCTATAGTGCAGTATACAAAAAAGAAAGCCCGGCAAAGTTCATAGCCAAGCTTTCTAATTAAAATTAAGCGATTTGGTGAATCGACCAGATCACTGGTGCAGTCGTACCGCCAAGATTGAGCGCGATTGTCAGCCCGTCAGCTACATAGAAGAGACCTACCTCATCGCCGGCTGTGAGCTCTACATCTCCGCCTAGTGTTACGGTTCCGTTTCCAAGGACTGTTCTCAACGTAAGGATTAGAGCTACGTTGACGTTCAACACAGGAAACAATCCAGAGATAAGAGGGGTCGCTGTTGTAATATTTTGTACGACAAATGCCGGGTCAATACCTGGACCTAAGTTGATCGTGATCGCTGCAGTAGTAGAGTAGCTAATGGTGGCTTTAATAGAATATCTGCCCGTTGCTGGTGCTGTGAATGTTCCAGTACCTTGATCAAATGAAGGGTCACCGTAGTAAGGCGTCGTTACGACCCATCCGCCGAGCTGTGCATCCGTAGTGACTGTTGCAGCATCGCGACTAGCGGAGAAACCTACGGCTCCAAAAGATTCACCAGTAGCTCCTGTCGCCCCTGTAGCACCATCAGCCCCTGTAGCTCCAGTAGCGCCTGTCGCCCCTGTAGCACCATCAGCCCCGGTAGCACCCGTAGCGCCGTCCGTACCTGTGGCGCCAGTGGTTCCGGTAACTCCGTCAGCCCCCGTAGCACCAGTAGCTCCCGTTACGCCGTCGGCGCCCGTCGGTCCCGTAGGTCCGGTTGCTCCAGTGGCTCCGTCAACTCCGTCAGCCCCCGTAGCTCCAGTTACGCCGTCGGCGCCCGTCGGTCCGGTGACTCCAGTGGCTCCGGTAACACCGTCAGCCCCTGTAGCACCAGTAGCTCCCGTTACGCCGTCGGCGCCCGTCGGTCCGGTGACTCCAGTGGCTCCGGTAACACCAGTAGCTCCAGTTACGCCGTCGGCGCCTGTCGGTCCGGTTGAGCCAGTCGCCCCTGTAGCACCCGTAGCTCCGTCGGCCCCGGTAGGTCCAGTAGTTCCGGTTGCACCCGTCGAGCCATCGGCCCCAGTAGCTCCAGTAGCACCGGCAGCTCCGTCGGCGCCCGTCAATCCGGTTGAGCCAGTAGCCCCTGTAGCACCAGTAGCGCCGTCGGCTCCGGTAGGTCCAGTAGCTCCTGTTGCACCCGTCGAGCCATCGGCACCGGTGACTCCCGTAGCACCCGTAGCTCCGTCAGCGCCAGTAGCTCCAGCAGTCCCGTCTGCGCCCGTCGGCCCGGTTGCACCAGT
Source organism: Paenibacillus sp. PAMC21692 (assembly GCF_014303795.1). Classification (NCBI taxonomy): domain Bacteria; kingdom Bacillati; phylum Bacillota; class Bacilli; order Caryophanales; family Paenibacillaceae; genus Paenibacillus; species Paenibacillus sp. PAMC21692. The sequence goes on along the minus strand of NZ_CP060293.1, from coordinate 7,896,531 downwards.
AACCCCGTCAGCGCCGGTAGCTCCCGTAGCACCTGTTGATCCTGTGGCTCCCGTCGAGCCATCATTGCCAGTAGCCCCCGTAGCACCGGTCATTCCTGTGGCTCCAGTAGCTCCGGTTGCCCCCGTCGAGCCATCGTTGCCAGTAGCTCCCGTAGCACCGGTCATTCCTGTGGCTCCAGTAGCTCCGGTTGTCCCCGTCGAGCCATCGTTGCCAGTAGCTCCCGTAGCACCGATCATTCCTGTGGCTCCTGTGGCTCCAGTAGCTCCGGTTGCCCCCGTCGAGCCATCGTTGCCAGTAGCTCCCGTAGCACCGGTCATTCCTGTGGCTCCAGTAGCTCCGGTTGTTCCCGTCGAGCCATCGTTGCCAGTAGCTCCCGTAGCACCGGTCATTCCTGTGGCTCCAGTAGCTCCGGTTGTCCCCGTCGAGCCATCGTTGCCAGTAGCTCCCGTAGCACCGGTCATTCCTGTGGCTCCAGTAGCTCCGGTTGCACCCGTAGCGCCATCATTGCCAGTAGCTCCCGTAGCACCGGTCATTCCTGTGGCTCCAGTAGCTCCGGTTGCCCCCGTCGAGCCATCGTTGCCAGTAGCTCCCGTAGCACCGGTCATTCCTGTGGCTCCAGTAGCTCCGGTTGCCCCCGTCGAGCCATCGTTGCCAGTAGCTCCCGTAGCACCGGTCATTCCTGTAGCTCCCGTAGCTCCTGTTGCACCCGTAGGCCCCGTAGGACCAGGCGGTCCCGTCTCGCCAAGGTATGGGTCTTCGATACGAACGATGGCGGAGCCCTCGGTAACCGTTATATCCAGCGTGTCGGATACAAAGATCAGGTCCTCGCCAACCTCCACGACTGCCGTACCTACTTCACCGATTACATTAAATAATGGTCCTTCCATGGTACCTGGTGCGCCTGTAGCTCCAGTGGCACCCGTCGCGCCCGCTAATCCAGGAAGTCCTTGAGCACCTTGGGCTCCAGCAGGTCCTGTTGCGCCAGGTCTGCCGCGTTTGCCGTCATCACCACGTTTGCCGTCATCACCACGTTTGCCGTCATCACCGCGTTTGCCGCGGCGTCCACGTTCGCCAGTCGCTCCTGTAGGTCCGGTGGCCCCGGTTGGTCCAACCGGTCCGACCGTTCCTCTTCTGCAACGTTTGACGACAACGACTTTCTTTTCTTTTTTGCAGCTTTTTTTCTTGCCATGTTTGTTGTAAGAGCTGGCATGAATACTGATAGATTGACTGTTATTCTTCTTTTTCATATTCACTAGTTTGATTTGTCGAAGTTTTTTTGTTGGTTTATCCAGTTGAAACACCTCCTCAGATACTCCTTTAATGTACGTAGAGTCTGTGATTCTTGTATGTGCGTTTGAATTAGCAGTCTTCTGCTTTTTTGAAGAAATAAAATAAATGTGCTAATAACTAGTCGTAGCTGAAAGTCTGATTTTTACCAGGGGAGAGGGATAAGCCTGTTGTCTGGCTCTGTAGGACTAAATGGGAATTAGAGTTTGGTGGATTAAGAGAAAAGCCGCCTCCACATCGGTTAGTATGAAAGAATGTTTTTTTTCTCAGGGATATTACCAAGCCGATACATAATAGAATTATTCGGAGTTGCTCGTAAAGATCGTGATGCCCGCTTGATTTGCCTACCGAAGATCTGATGCAAATTAAGGATGTCACGTTTGGGGCGGAGTAGATCAAAGTGATTCGAATCCCCATTCTGGGAAGGAAAAAGCCTCGAAGCGAGTGATTACACTGGCTTCGAGGCTTTCTGGTTTTATTCGAGCGGAGATTATTAAAGTACGTTACTCGATAGCCAATCCCGCGCTGACCGATCCGACGACTGATCCTGCAACCAGGAGACCGCCACCAGTAGCGCTGGCTACTAGAAGCAGCCGCGTTTCCGTAGTAACGGGAATGCTCAATCCCGTGGTGACGTTGTTGTACGTGCTGCCTACGGTGATAGTCGTTGGAATGACGATATCGACGAGCGCACCAGGGATCGGAGCGAACACTTCGCTTGGCCCAGTTGAGCTGTACACCTGCAAGCGGTACGTCAGTGGAGTCAGAAGCGTTAGTCCCGCTGTAGCGGCGAGATAACCGGACAACGACGAAATGACGCCGTCCCGCGGTAATGAGAACGCATAGTTGGTCAAGCCGGTAACCGTGATTGTTCCGCCAAGCACAGTCAATGCCTGAACAGATCCTCCGAAGCCGATCAAACCAGGCAGACCTACAAGGCCGCCTACAAGAACGGTAACTGCAAGTGGTTCGCCGGACGAGAATGGAATAATCGCGCCGCCGCCGCCTGTAGCACCAGTAGCCCCATCCGCGCCAGTAGCACCATCCGCGCCAGTAGCTCCAGTGGCGCCAGTAGCACCATCCGCGCCAGTAGCTCCAGTGGCGCCAGTAGCACCATCCGCGCCAGTAGCTCCAGTGGCGCCAGTAGCACCATCCGCACCAGTAGCGCCTGTTGATCCAGTAGCACCGTCCGCGCCAGTAGCGCCCGTCGCCCCTGTAGCACCGTCCGCGCCAGTGGCTCCTGTTGATCCAGTAGCACCATCCGCTCCAGTAGCTCCTGTTGATCCAGTAGCACCGTCCGCGCCAGTGGCTCCTGTTGATCCAGTAGCACCATCCGCTCCAGTAGCTCCTGTTGATCCAGTAGCACCGTCCGCGCCAGTAGCACCATCCGCACCAGTAGCTCCAGTGGCGCCAGTAGCACCATCCGCGCCAGTAGCTCCAGTGGCGCCAGTAGCACCATCCGCGCCAGTAGCGCCAGTAGCGCCAGTAGCACCATCCGCACCAGTAGCGCCCGTCGCCCCTGTAGCACCGTCCGCGCCAGTAGCTCCTGTTGATCCAGTAGCACCGTCCGCGCCAGTAGCTCCTGTTGATCCAGTAGCACCGTCCGCGCCAGTAGCACCCGTCGCTCCAGTAGCTCCAGTAGCACCATCCGAGCCAGTCGCACCCGTAGCGCCGTCCGCTCCGGTGGCACCCGTCGAGCCATCAGCGCCAGTAGTACCGGTAGCTCCAGTCGCCCCTGTAGCACCGTCCGCGCCAGTTGCACCCGTCGCTCCAGTAGCTCCAGTAGCACCATCCGAGCCAGTCGCACCCGTAGCGCCGTCCGCCCCGGTGGCACCCGTCGAGCCATCAGCGCCAGTAGCACCGGTAGCTCCAGTCGCCCCTGTAGCACCGTCGGCGCCAGTTGCACCCGTCGCTCCAGTAGCTCCAGTAGCACCATCCGAGCCAGTCGCACCCGTAGAGCCGTCCGCCCCGGTGGCACCCGTCGAGCCATCAGCGCCAGTAGCACCGGTAGCTCCAGTCGCACCCGTAGCGCCGTCCGCCCCGGTTGATCCAGTAGCACCCGTAGCACCGTCCGCTCCAGTAGCTCCTGTTGATCCAGTAGCACCGTCCGCTCCAGTAGCTCCTGTTGATCCAGTAGCACCGTCCGCTCCAGTAGCTCCTGTTGATCCAGTAGCACCGTCCGCTCCAGTAGCTCCTGTTGATCCAGTAGCACCGTCCGCTCCAGTAGCTCCTGTTGATCCAGTAGCACCATCCGCGCCAGTAGCGCCCGTCGATCCGGTAGCACCATCAGCGCCCGTAGCCCCGGTAGCTCCAGTCACACCCGTAGCGCCGTCCGCCCCGGTTGATCCAGTAGCACCCGTAGCGCCGTCCGCACCAGTAGGTCCAGTAGCTCCGGTGGCACCCGTCGAGCCATCAGCGCCCGTAGCACCGGTAGCTCCAGCCGCTCCCGTAGCGCCGTCCGCCCCGGTTGCACCCGTAGAGCCATCGGCGCCCGTAGCACCGGTAGCTCCAGTCGCTCCCGTAGCGCCATCCGTGCCAGTAGGTCCAGTAGCTCCGGTGGCACCCGTCGAGCCATCAGCGCCAGTAGCACCGGTAGCTCCAGTCGCTCCCGTAGCGCCATCCGTGCCAGTAGGTCCAGTAGCACCTGTTGCACCCGTCGAGCCATCAGCGCCCGTAGCACCGGTAGCTCCAGCCGCTCCCGTAGCGCCGTCCGCCCCGGTTGCACCCGTCGAGCCATCAGCGCCCGTAGCACCGGTAGCTCCAGCCGCTCCCGTAGCGCCGTCCGCCCCGGTTGCACCCGTAGAGCCATCGGCGCCCGTAGCACCGGTCATTCCAGTCGCTCCCGTAGCTCCGGTAGCACCCGTAGAGCCATCATTGCCCGTCGCTCCCGTGGCACCGGTCATTCCAGTCGCTCCCGTAGCTCCGGTAGCACCCGTAGCGCCATCATTGCCCGTAGCTCCCGTGACACCGGTCATTCCAGTCGCTCCCGTAGCTCCGGTTGCACCCGTAGCGCCATCATTGCCCGTAGCTCCCGTGACACCGGTCATTCCAGTCGCTCCGGTAGCTCCGGTTGCACCCGTAGAGCCATCATTGCCCGTAGCTCCCGTGGCACCGGTCATTCCAGTCGCTCCGGTAGCTCCGGTTGCACCCGTAGAGCCATCATTGCCCGTAGCTCCCGTGGCACCGGTCATTCCAGTCGCTCCGGTAGCTCCGGTAGCACCCGTAGAGCCATCATTGCCCGTAGCTCCCGTCGTACCGGTCATTCCCGTGGCTCCCGTAGCTCCTGTTGCACCCGTCGCGCCATCATTGCCCGTGGCTCCCGTAGTACCGGTTGTCCCAGTCGCTCCCGTAGGCCCCGTAGGACCAGTCGGTCCCGTCTCGCCAAGGTATGGGTCCTCGATACGAACGATTGCGGAGCCCTCGGTAACCGTTATATCCAGCGTATCGGATACAAAGATCAGGTCGTCGCCGACCTCCATGACTGCTCTGCCCACTTCACCGATTACATTAAATATTGGTCCCTCCATCGTACCTGGTGCGCCCGTAGCTCCAGTGGCACCCGTCGCGCCTGCTAATCCACGAGGTCCTTGAGCACCTTGGGCTCCAGCAGGTCCTGTTGCGCCAGTTCTGCCGCGTTTGCCGTCATCACCACGTTTGCCGTCATCACCGCGTTTGCCGCGGCGTCCACGTTCGCCGGTCGCTCCTGTAGGTCCGGTGGCTCCGGTTGGTCCGACAGGTCCGACAGGTCTTCTGCAACGTTTGACGACAACGACTTTCTTTTCTTTTTTGGAGCTTTTTTTCTTGCCGTGTTTGTTGGAAGAGCTGGCATGAATGCTGATAGATTGACTGTTATTCTTCTTTTTCATGTTCACTAGTTTGATTTGTCGATTTTTTTTTGTTGGTTTATCCAGTTGAAACACCTCCTTTTGAGCTTCTTCATAGTACGAGGTGGTGGGGGATTTTGTATGTGCGTTTGGGAAGAAGTTTCAGATTTTCGATTATTAAGTAAGTAAAATGTGCGAATCTACCGGCTAATTCGAGGAATAGAAAACAACCTGTATATGTTCATAGATGATGTCCATACGTTCATATTGCTGATAAAAATGGGGAAAAGACCAATAAGCCGATTCTACGGCTTATTGGTCTATGAGGATGTCGTTATTCGATCGTAATGCCCGCACTTCCATATCCGGCGACCGTACTGACAAGGGTCAAGCCAGTTGTCGTGATCGTAAAGCCCAGCAATAGCCTTGTTCCTGCTGTTACTGGAACAGCGAGGTCTGTCAACAAGCCATCCAAAAGCTGGCCGATGGCTAAATTGCCTGTCAATGGAGGGGAGAGGGCAACTTCGGTTCCAGGAACGGCTGTCAGCGTATTGCTTGGTACAGGGGTGCCGAACAGTTGAGCGCTGACGGTAACCGTCGAATCGAGAAGGGAGAGGGCCGAAGTTGTGCTGAAGAAAGCGGCTATTGATGTGATGATACCGTCTCTTGGCACGGAGAATGCGAAGTTCAACAACGTGCCGGCGCCGCCTGTCAGATCGATGCTATTGCCCGCTATCAGAATGGTGGGAGCGCTATTGCCGAAACCGACAAGGCCAACTGTTGACGCCAATCCGCCTACCGTAGATGCCAGCACAAGAGGCAGGCCGGAAGCGAAAGGAATGATAGTACCTGGACCCGCGGCGCCTGTTGCTCCATCAGCGCCCGTAGGACCAGTTGCACCGGTAGCCCCGTCGGCTCCGGTAGGTCCAGTCGGACCGGTCGCACCTGCAGCCCCGTCAGCGCCCGTTGCTCCCGTCGCACCTGCAGCCCCGTCAGCGCCCGTCGCTCCCGTCGCACCTGCAGCCCCGTCAGCGCCCGTTGCTCCCGTCGCTCCTGCGGCCCCGTCGGCTCCGGTAGGTCCAGTCGGACCGGTCGCACCTGCAGCCCCGTCAGCGCCCGTTGCTCCCGTCGCTCCCGTCGCACCTGCAGCCCCGTCAGCGCCCGTTGCTCCCGTCGCACCTGCGGCCCCGTCGGCTCCGGTAGGTCCAGTCGGACCGGTCGCACCTGCAGCCCCGTCAGCGCCCGTTGCTCCCGTCGCTCCCGTCGCACCTGCAGCCCCGTCAGCGCCCGTCGCTCCCGTCGCACCTGCAGCCCCGTCAGCGCCCGTTGCTCCCGTCGCTCCCGTCGCACCTGCAGCCCCGTCGGCGCCCGTCGGACCCGTTGCGCCCGTAGCTCCGTCAGCGCCCGCCGGTCCGGTTGCGCCCGTAGCCCCGTCAGCGCCCGTCGGACCGGTTGCGCCCGTAGCCCCGTCAGCGCCCGCCGGTCCGGTTGCGCCCGTAGCCCCAAAGCCTGCCGGTCCGGTTGCGCCCGTAGCCCCGTCAGCGCCCGTCGGACCGGTTGCGCCCGTAGCCCCGTCAGCGCCAGTCGCTCCAGTCGCACCTGCAGCCCCGTCGGCGCCCGTCGGACCCGTCGCGCCTGCAGCTCCGGCGGCCCCCGTGGCACCGTTAGAGCCTGGGAGACCATTAGCGCCGGTAGGCCCGGCAGGGCCGGTTGCACCTGTCGCTCCGATCGGTCCTTGTGGTCCCTGTGGTCCTTGAGGTCCAGCCGCTCCTTGCGTTCCCTGAGGTCCAGCATTGCCTTGTGGCCCTTGTGGTCCGACAGGTCCCTGGAGTCCAATCTCTCCGGTTGCTCCGGTTGCGCCCGTAGCCCCGGCATTCCCTTGTGGTCCTTGTACCCCTGGCAGCCCTTGCCCGCCAACGGCCCCTGTCGCTCCGGTAGCGCCTGTCGGGCCTACAAGACCGATGCCTATCGGACCTTGTGGACCGACCGGCCCGGCATTGCCTTGAGGTCCTTGAGGACCTTGAGGACCTTGGGGTCCCTGTGGGCCAACGGCGCCTTGAGGTCCTTGAACACCTTGATCGCCTCGGAAACCTTGAGGACCTTGAGGGCCGACCGAGCCTTGCGCGCCTTGAGGCCCTTGAGCTCCAATGGGTCCTTGTGAGCCTGTGGCTCCCGTGGCACCAGTTGCTCCAGTCGCGCCGGGTGGCCCCCCGGCTGCCCCAGCCGGGCCTGCAGGGCCCATTGGACCCATTGGGCCCACCTGCCCTGGAAGTCCTGGCAGTCCCGGAATTCCCGGAATCCCCGGAACTCCTTGAATTCCTTGAATTCCCTGAGGCCCCGCTGGACCTGTTGCTCCCGTTGCTCCCGTATGTCCACGTTTGCCGCGTTCGCCGTCATCGCCTTTTTTGCCGCGCTCGCCGCGTTCCCCGCGTTCCCCCTGAGGACCATTTTCTCCGTTTGCCCCGGTCGGTCCGATTGGGCCTATCCAGTCGTCGGGATGCCGGTGTCGATTTTCGCTGCCGGTTGCTTGAACGACGATTCGTTTTCTCTTCTTGCCGTTTCTTTTGCCTGTGTGTTTATGTTTTGCGGAAGATCCGCCGCCGCTGTATTTGCTAACGAAGACGAGCTGCTTCTTCGCGGAGCGGTTTCTATTTTTGAATGGTTGTTTCAGTTTAAGCACCTCCTAGTTGTTTATCCATCTTACGGCGGGATAGGCATTCGTGATTGGGTGCAATAGCCCGAATCGGTAGGCGCTCGACTATTTTTACGAAAAATGGGCGATCTCGGGCAAGTACGCCGTCATCGCATTTCAAACGCCAGGCATTGACAAAAAAACGGAGAATAGCTATGATGTTTATGAAAGTGATAATCATTATCAATATAATCTTAAGGGGAAATCAATCCATGCGAACGGATACCCATAAACCGTGGAACTGGCTGCTGTTCCCGTTCTCGTCGGTGAAAGCGACCCCGTACGGCGTGTATGCGGGTTCGGTCGGTTACGGCGTATATGAAATAGACGGAAATTCCAATTGGGATAAGCTTGGACAAGGACTGCCGGATTCGGCCAGTGTTCATCGGCTTCAGCTTCAACATGAGCATCTCCACGCCTGCACGAGCAAAGGGCTTTACGAATGGACGGGGGAGCAATGGGAGAACGACGGGCTCGCGCTGCCCTGTTATCAATACCGCAACATCGGCGGCGCGCGTTATGCGGCTACGGATAACGGACTTTGGATGCGCACGGGAAGCAAGTGGGGCTTGCTGGCATGCGAGGGGAAACGAATCTATGATTTTATCAACCTGCCTCAGTACGTCATTGTCGGCCATGAGACCGGGATCTCGCTATACGACCGGTTTATGGATGAGTGGGCGGAGTTCGAGCTGGGGCGGAGGGTCAGCAGTCTTGCGGTATTCCGCGGGCATCTGATTGGCGCGAGCGACGAGGGCGAGCTGCTTGTCGGCGATAAGCAAGGCAGATTCGACCGGATCACATTCGGAGGGAAGTTTATCTTCTCCGTGACCACCAAGGGCAAGAACGTGTATGTCTGCACGGATCAGGGCCTATTTTCGCTGGCTTACGTGGCAGATCGGCTCGTCCTGATGTCCGTCAAGCTGGGCTTTCCCGTGACGGATGTCGACGTGCAAGGAGAAAGGTTATATATGGCGACGCTGTTCCAGGGCGTTCAGTCCATCGAGATATAGTAGAGAACATGCCGTATTACGTGCGGCTGGATTCGGGAGAGGAGCCTGCAGATGCCGAAGGTCATCGTGCTGTACACAAGCTTGACGGGCAATACCGAAGAAATGGCGGAGGCGATTGCACAAGGCGCCAAGGAATCGGGCTTCGAGGTCGTATGCAAGGAAGCCTATGACGCCAAACCGGCGGAGCTGCTGGAATACGATGCTATCGTTATAGGCGCATATACATGGGGGGATGGCGAGCTGCCGGATGAATTCCTTGATTTTTACGAGGATATGGATGGATTGGACCTGTCCGGCAAGCAAGCGGCGGCGTTCGGTTCCGGCGACACGAGCTATCCCGTATATTGCGGGGCGGTAGATCTGATCGAGGCAAAGCTGCAGGAGCTTGGCGCGTCGATCGTATGTCCCAGCCTGAAGTTCGAATACAATGCTTCGGGCGAAGAGAAGGAAGAAGGCAAGCGTATGGGGGCAATAGTGGCAGGTGCATTGTGCAAAAGCTGATGCCGCCGCTCGTTCGAATCGAAGATGTTAAGATCGAGCAAATGCTTCGAGGAGGAGGGGAATCCCCAAGCAGTCAAGGCGAGAAGGGGAGACGCAAGGAGGGCTGGCCTAGACTCGTGCTTCTGTCCGCATGCCTCGCGGTCCATGATATTTGCGTGGTGCCTCGGCAAGAACGGACGGAAGCCTTGGTGGAAGAAGCGTGCCTGCGCAGCTTCTCCAACCGGCATCAACTGTTCCACTCCGGCGAACATTATCTTCAGACGCGTTGCGATATCATTCGGCATTTGCAGAGGTTTTTGGTTCAGGACCCGTGCGATGGAGAGGTAATGGCGCGCTTCGAGTCGTTCACGGTATATGTGGAGGAGCTGGACATGGAGCTGACGCAGCAATTCCACCTGATCACTGTGCAAGATCAGGCCGACGGGGAAGGCGGCTATATCGTCCAAAAGCTGGTCGCCGACGAAAACCCGGAGTCGTTGGAGCTGTACTTCCACATGACCGTCGTATTCGGCATGTGCGCGTTCGGCCGGCTGCCTTCTCGAGTAGAAGCGTTGGTTCCTCTAAGCGGCCGGCGTTTCGCTTGGAGGCCGGAATGGCAGCAATGGCAGAAGTCGCTGGATTATATGCGGCTGGTAAAGTCCATGCTGGAGGGTTCCGAGGCGATGTCTGTCAGCCGACATGCGTTTCCGGCTATGTGAGCGTGCAAGTGCGAAAACGGCATCGTCCGAAGCATGCCGCGCAAGTGTTCAACCAATTAATTTCAGTCCGATGACGCAGCCAATGACGCCTGCAATGCAGACGATACGCAGCAGGCTCTTGGATTCCTTAAAGAAGGTCATGCCCACTACGGCTGCCCCTACCGTGCCGATTCCCGTCCACACGGCGTAAGCGGTAGATAACGGAATCGTCTCCAGCGCGCCGAGCAGCAATTGAAAGCTGATTATGAATCCGCCGATCAGGATCAGATTATTGGTCCAGTTATTGTTCTCCGCGACGCGCTTGATTCCGATGACCCCGACAATCTCCATCAAGCCGGCCCCGATTAATAACCACCATGCTTCGTTCATTTCTGTTCGCTCCCTCCAGCGCTAAGCTTCAATCCGATAATGAAGAGCAGCAATAGCAGAATTATGCCCACCTTGGCGGTGCTGATGGTGCCTTCCATGACGGCTTCAACCACGACCGTTCCGACCGTGCCTATGCCCGCGAATACGGCGTAGACCGTTCCGATAGGGAGCACCTTGGTGGCGCGTATGATGAGGTCGAAGCTGAGCAGCAGGGAGATCAGCACGACGAGGGAGGGCACGGCCTCGTATTTAAAGCCCATTGCCCATATGATTTCAAGCCCTCCGCCGGCCATGACGTACAGCCAAGCACGATTTTTGGACAGGGGCTTTGCCGCTTTAGGCGGAGCTTTCCGTTCGATTGTTTCGCTCACGATGATTCCCTTCTTTCATTCCTTATTGTTGGACTTTCGCCAAATAGTTGTCCACGATCCGATCGATAAACGCCATCGTCTCGGAGTCGAGTCCCAATACCTTTGCTTCGTTGCCTTGTTCGGGGCGTATCCACTCCCAATACTTGTCCAGCGTCTCGTCGTTGCCGCGGAACCAGTCTTCTCCGATATCGACCAGCCGTGCCGCGAGACGATGCTCGACCTCGGGATTCGGGGGAGCGTGGCTCTGCTCGCGAACTTCGCGAAGCAAGGTGACCCATGCCATATTACGGGGGTCGTCCGTATCCAGTCGCGGAAGCTCTTCCAAAATTTCGATTTCTTCCGGCTGGAACCGTGACTTCCGAAGGCTTGCACGAATTTTGTTATCCTTGTCGATCTTCTCGTGATGCGCCATCTGCTGAATGAAGCCTAATACTTCGGTTGCGTTGACGTCTCCGCGCATTTCCAGCGTGTAGAGCGTCGTATGCAGCATGCGGTCCAGCAGATTAAGCCTCTCGACTTCGTTGCGTACGGCTTCGATTTGGAGGCGAATGGCTTGTCTCCAGGCATCCGCTCTGCCCGTTGTTTGCTCGGCGTCTTCGAGGACGGCCTTAATCTCTGCAAGCGTGAAGCCAAGATGCTTGAGGGTCGTGATATGCTGCAAGCGCAGAACGTCGTCCATGGTGTAATAGCGATAGCCGGATTCCGAGACGAGCGACGGCTTGAGCAGGTTCATTCGATCATAGTAGCGCAGCGTGCGGATCGTAATGCCGGCATCTGCCGCCAGCTTGCCTATTTTATACACGGGAACGACCGCTCCTTCCATATGTTGCGTCAGGCTTGTGCTTCTAATAGTAAACTGTGACGTATAGGGGAGAGTCAAGCGATAAGACGAATTTTTACGCAAAATCATCCCGGAGACCGATGGGAAGGAACCATTTCGCGGAAAAAGTCGTTGTTGATTGGCTCGGTGCCGATTACAATAAGATGGAGAATTTCTACAACAACGAGATTGCCATGCTGGGGGAGATTTTTTGTCAGACGATTTATTAGTGACGTTCCGATCGCCGCCGTTGCCTTTCTTTATCGAATCCAACCGTACGACTTACTTGCCGGGAGACGAGCATCCCAACCGGACGAACCTCGGCGTGTTCGACATGCTGTTCGTGAACGAGGGGACGCTTCATGTCGCGGAAGAGAACAATAGATGGACGCTGACGCCGGGAGACGTGCTTATTCTGAGGCCGGACAGCTGGCATTACTCCTTTAAGCCCTGCAATGAGGCCACGGTGTTCGATTGGGTGCATTTCCAGGCGGCGGGAGCTTGGGAGGAGACGCAGGGGAGCCAGCCGGGCACGCTGCGGGGAGACTACTACACGTATGCGATACGGGTGCCGAAGCGTATGAAGCTGAGCTATCCCGACGAAGCCAAGCTAATCTTCTCTCAGTTGCACGAAGCGGCCAAGAGCTCTTCCCACGGAGCATTTTGGGACCGGCAACAGCGGTTCCTCCATCTGTTGCAGATGATGGATGAAGGCTGGCGTTCCGATGCGGCGAAGGCCGCGGTGTCGATCGCGGAGCGAGCCGCCGCTTATTTGAAGCTCAATTACCGGAGTACCATCAGCAACACCATGCTTAGCGAGGTGCTGGAGCTGCATACGAACTATATCACGCGCTGCATGACGGAAGTATTCGGCTGCACGCCTCAACAATATCTGCTCTACTACAGGCTGGATCAGGCGAAGCTGCTATTGATCAAGACGGATTGGACGATCGCGCGTATCGCCGAAGAGACGGGCTTCCGCCAAACGCCGCATTTCTCCAGACTGTTCGCCGCGCATACCGGCATGCCGCCTCTTAAATTTCGCAAACGTTTTACTACTTAGCAGGGTGAGCGTAATTCATAGTGTTAATCGGTCATGGCATGAAATATCGGCGGCGTGAAAGATGAAGCGCGTCGATTATTTCCTCCGTTGTGCATAATTTCCATTCGCTTAACAAACACTGGTGTCAACAACGCAAGCATCCAGTGAGGAGTGAATGTGATGATTGAACGGTTTTCATTGACGGCGGAGATCGGCGAGTTGATGGATCAATTCCAAGTACGCAAAAATATGAAGGGGCACAAGGGTCGGTTCAACATAACCCCGACGCAGAATGTCACCATCATTATGAACGACAGGCATGACACGCGGGTCCTGCAAGAAGCAAGATGGGGGCTGTTCCCGTTCTGGGCGAAGGATTCCGTGAACACGGATTACAGCACCCTGTCGGAGAAGCCGTTTCTGGAGCGCATGCTGAAGCGCCAGCGCTGCATCATTCCTTGCAGCGGCTTCTACGGCCAGAAAACGTTCGGCCAGGAGCGCGACCCCCGCGTCATGCACACGGTAGTGCCGAACCAGCCCATTCTTGGCATACCCGGCATTTTCGATTGCTGGCGCCATGTAAACGGCAGGGAGGAAGTGCGGGCGTTTACGATGGTGACCGCTGCCTCTTCCGGGGCCATGTCCGTCTGGCAGCCTAACGTGCCGGTCGTGCTGGATGCGGAAGGCATGGAAGACTGGCTGAATCCGAAGTTGACGGAATTCAGCCGTCTGCGGAAACACCTGGAGCCCATGGAGAGCTACCTCATGCGCTCCTACCCCGTCACCAACGCGGTGCGCGACGACTGGTACGAGTCGCCGGACTGCGTCATGGAAATCCGGATGCCGGATTTCGCTTAGGGACAAATAAGAAGGCTGTCATCCAAATGGTCGTCCAGTGCGACTAGTTGGATGACAGCCTGTTTTTTGTTACATCGGGTTAGAGGCAAGGCGGAGTGCATGTGAGTTCATAAATGAAGAATCCTTAACTGGAACGAAGTGAGGCTGCGTTGCTCATGCAACGCAGCCTCTTCACGTTGGAAGAAACGTTCGTGCGGCACGACCGTTTCAACCCGCTGATCGGGTACGAAGGATCTCCGCGGTAAACAGCGGAACAACTTCGAACAGGTCGCCGACGATGCTGTAGTCCGCGATGCTGAAGATGGGGGCGTCGGGGTCCTTGTTGATGGCGACAATCGTACGCGACTGACTCATTCCGGCCAGATGCTGGATGGCGCCGCTGATGCCGCAAGCGATGTACAGCTGCGGCGTTACGACTTTGCCCGTCTGCCCGATCTGGAGGGCATAGTCGCAGTAGCCGGCGTCGCAAGCGGCACGCGAAGCGCCGACCGCGCCGCCAAGCGCCGCGGCCAGCGCTTGAAGCGGCTCGAAGCCCGCCGCGCTGCGCACGCCTCTGCCTCCCGATACGACGATGTCGGCTTCGGCGAGATCAATGCCGCCGGCCGTGCGGCGCACGACACCGCGCACGGCCGTCACCAGCGGCGGCACCGAGAAGGCCAGCTCGGTGACAGTGTCGCTCCTGCCGCCAGCGTCCAGCGGCTCGGCTGGCGGGAGATTGTTCGGGCGCACCGTGACGATCCAAGGATGGCCGGGCTCGAAGCTGCGCCGCTCGAACGCCTTGCCGGCATAGAGCGGGCGGACGAAGGCGACGGTCCCGTCGCCGGACAGTTCGATCTCGGTGACGTCGGCAATATGGCCGGCACCGTGGGCTGCGGCAAGACGAGGCGCAAGCTCGCGTCCAGCCGCAGTATGGCCAAGCAGCAACGCGTCGGGACTGATTGCAGTCATTGCCGCTCCCAAAACGGCAGCGTAAACTTCGGGGGTGTAACTTTGGAGGGCGGGATTGTCGGCAACATGTACGACATCCGCGCCACGCGCCAGCAAGGCGTCGACATCATCCGCAGCGCCGCCCGAGCAAGCAACGATGGCATGCACGGCGCCATCGTTGCCAGCAAGGCGTCTGGCTGCGCCAAGCGCCTCCAGGGCAACTCGCCGTAAAACGCCATCACGGCGCTCCGCGTAGATTAATACCGTTCTGCTCATGATTCGTGACTCCTTTCGAAGCAATGTGAAAGTCAGCTATGCGTAAAGGGGAACTGTTACTCCCACTTCTATCAAGTCTTTGAAAGAAAGTTACTCCACTACGGCCCCTACGCTTTCCCGTTAATCACAGTCCACCATACTCAACAACGTACCATACCCAACAACGCACCATACCCAACAACGTACCATACCCAACAACGCACCATACCCAACAACGCACCATACCCAACAACGTATCATGCTCAACAGTGCACCAGTCCCAACGGTATACCATACCCACCAGTGTCCTGGCCTAACACACAATGTCCAACAACGCACCATGTCCAACAACGAACCATGTCCAACAGCGCACCATGCCCACTGGCGCGCCATGCCTACCAATGTCCTGGCCCAACGGCGGCTCAACTACCCACCATGCCCAACAGCGCGCCATATTCAACTACTTGTCGCCCACTTTGCCGTCACCCGCTTACAATACTTTCGCTTCATCCTGCAGCAGCTTGAAAAGCTCGGAAGCTTGCTGCGCCGCAGCTCCGCCGATCCGTTTGCCCGCCGCCCGAGGCGGGGGAGGGGAGAGGGAGATCTGGCGGGTGCGGATCGCTTCTGCCGCCTTGTCGCCGCCTAGCCCGATCTCGTCCGGCTCGACCACCTTCAAGGGCTTTCGTTTGGCCTTCATTATACCGGGCAGCGAAGGGTATCGCGGCTCGTTCAAGCCCTGTTGCGCCGTAACCAGCGCCGGCAGCGGAATCGCGACGGTCTCCGTATCGCCCTCAACATCGCGCTCCACAAGCGCATAGAGCGCAGCGCTGCCGACGGAGTCGACGCCAAGCTCCGCAGCACTGCCGATCGAGAGCTTTACGGCCGCGGAAGCATGGGGCAGGCCCAGCCGCTCTGCTACCTGGAGAGAGACGCTTCCGGAGCCGCTATCGACGGCGAACAAGCCGGCGAGCAGCAGGTCGGGGGACAGCGGCTCGATGACGGCGGCCAGAGCAGCGGAGAGCGCGTGGCTGTCGCTGCCGAGCCCGGCGGAGTCGATGCGGACCGCCTCGTCGGCGCCTACGGCAAGCGCCGTGCGGAGCGCCTCCTGCGCGCGTTCGGGACCGCAGGTCACAACGACGACGTTGCCGCCGGAGCGCTCTTTGATCCGAAGCGCTTCTTCCAAAGCGTATTCGTCGTACGGGTTAATGACCAGCTTGGCATCCCGTTCTTCGATGCCT
Source organism: Paenibacillus sp. PAMC21692 (assembly GCF_014303795.1). NCBI lineage: Bacteria > Bacillati > Bacillota > Bacilli > Caryophanales > Paenibacillaceae > Paenibacillus > Paenibacillus sp. PAMC21692. Next base: position 7,880,635 of record NZ_CP060293.1, on the reverse strand, counting down.
TGAGGGGTGACGGTTATTTTCTCCTCGGTGTCGAAGGTTTGTTTAAGCAGAACCACAATTGTTTGCATGGCAACCTCCCTTGCGAGCTTGGATTTACTGACGTTATTCCGGTCGGAACACACTGTCCATCAGTGCTACCTTATGATGCTGCCGCCGGCTTTAGACCCCATGCGAGCCATCCGAAAAAAGCATGTTCGCGACATCCCGTTCATATAAATGGAGGACCGCGGATATTTATGAAAGCGCTTCAAAAGCTTGTCCCAAAACTAGAGCTCCGCGATGAGGGGAGCCAGATGGGATCGGTCGACAAGGGAGGGCTGACAAGTGGCAGGGCAATGGATAATGCTCCTTTCTGTCGGTGGGCAGATTGGCGTATCGACGGAGAAGAGGGCGCTTGCGGCCTTGCTGGCCGCAGGCGGGTCTAATGCGTCGTGGATGAGATGGTTGCTGTTCGCGCTGCTCGTCGCGGCGGCCGTCTGGATGTTCGCGGCTGTCGTGTGGCGAAGAATCGGCTATATGAAGCTGGGCGCTCCAGCCGTGTTCGAGCGGCATCGGCCGGGAGGCTTGGCGCGAAAGACCGCCAAAGACGGAGTTCTGCAGGATAGCGTTGGCAGCGAACCCGATTCCGGAATCAAGGAGAGTCGTTGGCGGGGGAGAAACGTCCGCCGCGGCGGGAAAACGGGGATCGGAAGCGAAATGTTCGGTCACCGCCGGCTGCTGAATGATTGGCGAAGCGGAACCATGCATTTGGTTTATTTTTACGGATTCATCATGCTGCAGTTCGGGGCGGTCGACCTCATATGGAAGGGGCTTAACGGCGGCGAAGCCTTGCCGATTCCGTTCTACGGGCCGTTCTCCTGGCTGCAGGAAGTTACCGTGTTCCTCGTGTTGTTGGCCATCGTCTACGGCGGGTATAGAAGGTACGGCGAGCAACTGGCCCGGCTCAAAAAGGGATGGAAACCCTCAATCGTGCTTTGGTTCATCGGGGGATTAATGTTGTCGATCCTGCTGTCTCTCTCCTTCGAGAGGTTAGGGTCGGCTTCTGTCGTCGAAGCCCGGCACGCTCCTATCAGCGGTCCTGTTTCGGAGTTGCTGGGCCATCTGGTCGCACGGGGCAGCCCGCTGGCCCATGCCTGGTTCGAAGCCTTCTGGTGGCTGCATCTCGTAATCCTGCTAAGCTTTCTCGTGTACGTTCCGCAGTCCAAACACTTCCACCTCATCACCGCGCCCGTAAACATCTGGTTCCGCCGCAATACGCCGCCGGGAAGGCTGGCCCCGCTCGATTTGGAGAACGAGGAAGCGGAGAGCTTCGGGGTCGGCAAGGTGGAGCAATTTACGCAGAAGCAGCTGCTGGACCTGTACGCTTGCGTGGAGTGCGGGCGATGCACGAATGTGTGCCCGGCTTCGAGCACCGGCAAGCTGCTGTCGCCGATGCATCTCATCGTGAAGCTGCGCGACCATCTCACGGAGAAAGGGGCATCCATCACCTCAAAGTCGCCATGGCTGCCGGGCAGCCTGATATGGCAGGGCGCCGAGCCGGCCGCGCATGCCATGGGCTCCGTCATGCCGGACTGGGGCAGTCATGGAGACGAGGCAGATCCGCTTGCCGCTTACAAGACGAATATAGCGCCTACGATGGACGTGCAGAAGGCCGGATGGGCGAAACATGCCGGAGCGAAGGCGGAGGACCTTGAGCTGATCGGCGACGTGATGACGGAGGATGAGCTGTGGGCTTGCACGACGTGCCGGAACTGCGAGGAGCAATGCCCGGTCGGCAACGAGCACGTGGACAAAATCATCGACATGCGCAGATATCTCGTGCTGATGGAAGGGCGGCTTCCGGCAGATGGCCAGCGGGCGCTGCAAAACATTGAACGCCAAAGCAACCCTTGGGGACTGCCGCGTGCGGAGCGCGCCGCATGGATCGAAGAGTGCTACAGCCGTACGGGCATCCGGGTTGACACGATGGCGGAGCGGAAGCAGCGCGGCGAGAAACTGCCATCGCTGCTGATCTGGGCGGGCTCCATGGGCGCTTACGACACGAGAAGCCGCAAAGTGCTGTTTGACGTTATTCGGCTGCTGAAGCATGCGGGCATCGATTTTGCAACGTTGGGGAATGAAGAGAAAAGCTCCGGCGATACGGCCAGACGCATCGGCAACGAACTGCTATTCCAGGAGCTGTGCAGGGAGAATATCGCGACATTAGGCAAATATGGGATTAGTCATATCGTGACCGTGTGTCCGCATACGTTTAACACGTTCAAGAATGAATACCCGGACTTCGGGTTGTCGCCGGGCGTGCTGGTGGAACATCATACGGAGCTGCTGGCCAGGCTGGTGGCGGAACGGAGGCTGAAGACGAGGTTCGCCGTGGAGGAGCGGGTGACGGTCCACGACTCCTGTTATCTCGGGCGCTATAACGGCACGTACGAGGCGCCGCGCAGCGTGCTGAGATCCATACCTGGCATTAACGTGCGCGAAATGGAGCGTTCCGGCCCTCAAGGCATGTGTTGCGGAGCCGGCGGCGGTCTGATGTGGATGGAAGAGCATTCCGGCACACGGGTCAACTACGCCCGGACGGCGCAAGCGCTGGAGGTTAAGCCGTCCGTCATTAGCTCCGCTTGTCCGTATTGCCTGACCATGATGGAGGACGGACTCCGCTTCCTGTCCGCGGACGAGGAGGTCGAAGCGCGGGACGTGGCGGAGCTGCTGGCGGAGAGCGTATTTGGCAGGTAACACTACATTTCAAAAGGAGAGTGAAGCAAGCGATGTCGATTTCAACGACTCGAAGGAGGAGCGCGACAGCCGTCCGGACCGCCGCCGTCATCGGCTCGGGGGTCATGGGAGCGGGAATCGCCGCCCACTTGGCCAACTCGGGAATGCGGGTGCTGCTGCTCGATGTTGTTCCGGGAGAGCTGACGAACGAAGAAGCGGGCAAAGGGTTGACGCTGGACGATGCGGCGGTCCGCAACCGTTTGGCGGGCAGAGCCGTCGCGAACATGGCCCGAAGCCAGCCCGCGCTCCTGTACGATTCGTCATGGACCTCGCGGATCAGACCGGGCAACCTGACGGACGATCTCGCGCTGCTGGGCGACACGGACTGGATCGTCGAGGCGGTCGTCGAGCGGCTGGACGTCAAGCGGGAGGTGCTCGCGGCGATCGAATCGGCAAGGCGGCCCGGAACGCTCGTCACCACGAACACGTCCGGTCTGTCCGTAGCCGCGATGGCGGAAGGAAGGAGCAAGGAATTTCGGGAGCATTTTGCGGCGACGCATTTCTTTAATCCTCCGCGGTACATGAAGCTAGTCGAAATCGTGCCGACGGAGGACACGGCGCCCGAGGTAACGGAGCTGCTCGAGGAGCTGTGCGTGAGCCGGCTGGGCAAGGGCGTCGTCGTCGCCAGGGATACGCCGAACTTCATCGCGAACCGGATCGGCACGTACGGAATGCTCGTCACGCTGGCGGACACGATCCGTTTCGGGCTCACGGTAGAGGAAGCAGACGCGTTGACGGGTCCGGCGCTGGGCCGGCCGAAGACCGCAACTTACCGCATGCTGGATCTCGTCGGTCTCGATACGCTGTTGCACGTTGTCGACAACGTGAGGGAACGGAGCGGGGACGAGGCGGAGCGGGCTGTTTTTGCAAGGCCGCAATTGCTGGAGGAGCTGGTGGCGTCGGGAAGGCTGGGGGAAAAAAGCGGCGCCGGCTTTTATCGCAAGCGCAAGGACGCGGACGGGCGGAGCCGCATCGAGTCGCTTCGCTTAGGGACGATGGAATACGGGCCGCAGGTGCGGGTCTCCTCGCCGGTCATCGACGCCGCGAAGTCCGCGAAGGGAGCGGCGGCGAAGGCGAAAGCGCTGCTTGGCGCGAATCCGAAGGACCGATACGCGCAGTTCGCCTGGTCGACCGTCAAGGCGACTTTGTTGTATTCGGCAGCGCAAGTGGGTGTCATCGCGGAATCCGTCGTCGATATCGACCGCGCGATGAAGTGGGGGTTCAACTGGGAGCTGGGGCCGTTTGAACTGTGGGATGCCATCGGCCTTGAGGCATCCGTTGAGCGGATGAAGGAGGAAGGCGAGATCGTTCCGGAGTGGGTGGAGGCGTGGCTGCGGGAAGGGCATGCTTCCTTCTACGAGACATCGGAGCGTAAGCGGTTCTACGCATCGACTTCCGGCGGATTGAGGGAGGAACGGCAGGAGGAGGACGTCATTTCGTTGGCGGCGCTCAAAGCGGACGGACGGTCGGTGCTCGGCACGCCCGGCGCAAGCTTGATCGACATCGGCGACGACGTCGTCTGCCTGGAATTCCATTCACCGAACAATGCGATCGGCGGAGATGTCCTGTCCGCGATCCGACAGAGCGCGGCGGAGGTGTCGCGCAACTGGCGCGGGCTCGTGCTGGCGAACGAAGGCCGGAACTTCTGCGTCGGCGCCAACCTCATGCTGCTGCTTATGGAGGCGCAAGCTGGGGAGTGGGATGAGGTGGAGGACATCATCCGCTTCTTCCAGGACAGCATGCTCCGGCTCAAGAGGCTGGATCGTCCCGTCGTTGCGGCCCCGCACCGGATGACGCTGGGCGGTGGCGTCGAAGCCTGCTTGCCGGCGGATGTCATCCTACTGTCGCCGGAGACATATTTCGGCTTGGTGGAGACGGGTGTCGGGTTGATCCCGGCCGGTGGCGGTTGCAAGGAAGCGGCGATCTCGGCGATGCAACGGGCGGGGCTTTCGGCGGCAGCGGGGGCTGGCAGAGGCGGGGCGACGCCGGGTGACTTGCAGCCGCATCTGAATGCGCTGTTCGAGACGATTGCGTTGGCGAAGACGTCCACGAGCGGCCATGACGCCGCCAAGCTGGGACTGCTACGCCCGCAGGACCGGACGCTCGTCCGGCAGGACGCCCGCATCGCGGAAGCGAAGCGGCTCGTGCTCGAGCTCGACCGCGCGGGTTACACCGCGCCCGAGGAGGAGCGCGTCGCCATCGGCGGCCGGGAGAGCAAGGCGGTGCTCGCCATGGGCGTGCAGGCGATGCGGCTCTCCGGCCATATTAGCGCGCACGATGCACTTATCGCCGGCAAGCTAGCGCATGTGCTCTCGGGCGGCGACGTTCGCCAGGGCGCGCGGGTGAGCGAGCAGTATCTGCTCGATTTGGAGTGCGAGGCATTCCTCAGCCTGTGCGGCGAGAGCAAGACGCAGGAGCGGATGAGCCACATGCTGACCAAAGGCAAGCCGTTGCGGAACTAGCGGTCGTGGCCGAATGGGTCGGGCTCGGCAAGATTGTCGGCGAGACCGGCGAGGCCGACATGCAGGTCCGCCCGGCGTCCGGATCCGCCGAATAAGTCGGCGAGGCCGACTTGCAGGCCCGTCCGGCGGTCGAATCCGCCGAATAAGTCGGCGAGACCGCCTTACAGGTCCGCCCGGCGTCTGGATCCGCCGAATAAGTCGGCGAGGCCGACTTACAGGCCCGCCCGGCGGTCGAATCCGCCGAATAAGTCGGCGAGGCCGACTTGTAGGCCCGCCCGGCGGCCAAATCCGCCGAATAAGTCGGCGAGGCCGACTTACAGGCCCGCCCGGCGGCCAAATCCGCCGAATAAGTCGGCGAGGCCGCCTTATAGGTCCACCCGGCGGCCAAATCCGCCGAATAAGTCGGCGAGACCTTGCAGGCCCGCCCGGCAGTCGAATCCGCCGAATAAGTCGGCGAGGCCGACTTACAGGTCCATCCGGCGGCCAAATCCGCCGAATAAGTCGGCGAGGCCGACTTACAGGTCCGTCCGGCGGTCGAATCCGCCGAATAAGTCGGCGAGGCCGACTTACAGGTCCGTCCGGCGGCCGGATCAGCCGAATAAGTCGGCGAGGCCGACTTGTAGGCCCGCCCGGCGGCCAAATCCGCCGAATAAGTCGGCGAGGCCGCCTTACAGGTTCGTCCGGCGGTCGAATCCGCCGAATAAGTCGGCGAGGCCGACTTGTAGGCCCGCCCGGCGGCCAAATCCGCCGAATAAGTCGGCGAGGCCGCCTTACAGGTTCGTCCGTCGGTCGAATTCGCCGAATAAGTCGGCGAGACCGACTTACAGGTCCGCCCGGCGGTCGAATCCGCCGAATAAGTCGGCGAGGCCGACTTACAGGCCCGCCCGGCGGTCGAATCCGCCGAATAAGTCGGCGAGACCGACTTACAGCTCCGCCCGGCGTCTGGATCCGCCGAGTAAGTCGGCGAGACCGACTTACAGGCCCACCCGGCGGTCGAATCCGCCGAATAAGTCGGCGAGGCCGCCTTACAGGTTCGTCCGGCGGTCGAATTCGCCGAATAAGTCGGCGAGGCCGACTTGTAGGCCCGCCCGGCGGCCAAATCCGCCGAATAAGTCGGCGAGGCCGCCTTACAGGTTCGTCCGTCGGCCAAATCCGCCGAATAAGTCGGCGAGGCCGCCTTACAGGACTGCCCGGCGGTCGAATCCGCCGAATAAGTCGGCGGGACCAACAATTATGTTTTGCGAAAGGAGTATTTGACTATGGGGACCGAGCAATCGTTGCCGGGTTCGCCATTCGCGCAGTCAGGGCGAGATGCCGTTATCGTCGCGGCGGCGAGGACGGCGGTAGGCAAGGCGAATAAAGGCAGTCTGGCCGAGACCCGCGCGGAGGATCTGGGGAGGGCCGTACTGCTGGGGGCGCTGGAGAAAGTGCCGGAGCTTGATCTGGCATCCATAGAGGATGTCATCATCGGCTGTGCCATGCCGGAGGGCGAGCAAGGGCTTAATATGGCGCGCATCGTTTCGTTATACGCAGGTCTGCCGGTCACCACGCCGGCGGTTACGATTAACCGCTTCTGCGCTTCGGGCTTGCAGTCTATCGCATATGCCGCCGAACGCATTCGACTAGGTGAAGCGGACGTTGTCGTCGCCGGCGGCGTGGAGAGCATGAGCCACGTTCCGATGAGCGGCTTCCGCCTGTCGCCGCATCCCGGAATTGTAGATGCCATGCCGGAAGTATACATGGGGATGGGCCATACGGCAGAGGAGGTCGCCAGAAGGTACGGCGTATCAAGGGATGAGCAGGATGAATTCGCGGCAGGCAGTCATCGTAAAGCGGCGGCCGCGATTGAGGCGGGACGCTTCGAGGACGAGATCGTTCCGGTTACCGCTACACGCTCCGGCACGAACGATGCAGGTCGTCCTTGGGAGAAGACATTCGTGTTTAGAGTCGACGAGGGGGTTCGACCGGAGACGACGACACAGACGCTGGCTCCGCTCAAGCCCTCCTTCGCTCGCGAAGGAACGGTGACGGCGGGCAATGCCTCCCAGATGAGCGACGGGGCAGCAGCCGTCATCGTTACGAGCCGGGAGAAGGCCGAAGAACTTGGCGTGAGGCCGCTTGCCGCTTTTCGCAGCTTCGCGGTTGCGGGCGTTGCACCCGAGGTGATGGGCATCGGTCCTATCGAGGCGATTCCCAAGGCTTTGGCGAAAGCGGGCATCACGAAGGAGCAGGTGGACCTGTTCGAGCTAAACGAAGCGTTCGCGGCCCAGTGCGTGCCGATCATCCGCGAGTTGGGGCTGGATCCCGAACGTGTGAACGTGAACGGAGGAGCGATCGCGCTCGGGCATCCCTTGGGATGTACCGGCACGAAGCTGACCGTGTCGCTCATCCACGAGCTGCGCCGTCGCGGTGGCGGAATTGGCGTCGTGACGATGTGCATCGGAGGCGGGATGGGAGCCGCTGGCGTTATTGAGGTCTATCCGGAGAGTTAGCGTGCAACGCTCATCCACGAGCTGCGCCGCCGCGGTGGCGGAATTGGCGTCGTAACGATGTGCATCGGAGGCGGGATGGGAGCCGCTGGCGTTATTGAGGTCTATCCGGAGAGTTAGCGTGCAACACTCATCCACGAGCGGCGCCGTCGCGGTGGCGGAATTGGCGTCGTGACGATGTGCATCGGAGGCGGGATGAAAGCATCGGGATGTTCGACTGACTATGACTTGAGGAGGAATGCGATAGTGGCGACGGGAACGATACGTTTCGGCGGGCGGTTCGTCGTACAGGACAGCGATCCGGCGTCGGTAGTGACGCCGGAGGACTTCACGGAGGAGCAGATGATGATGGCTCAGGCGGCAGAGCAGTTCCTGGAGACGGAGCTGGCGCCGCGCGACGCGGAGGTCGAAGCGCTTAATTATGAACTGACGGTTCAGCTCATGCGCAAAGCCGGGGAGCTGGGCCTGCTTGGCGCAGACGTGCCGGAGCTCTACGGCGGCATCGGGCTCGACAAGGTGAGCACGACGCTGCTTGCCGAGACGATGGCGAGGGCATCGTCGTTCGCATTGTCGGTCGGCGCTCATACCGGCATTGGGACGCTCCCGATCGTGTTCTTCGGCACGCCGGAGCAGAAGGCCAAGTACCTTCCGGACCTGGCGTCGGGGAATCGGATCGCGGCCTATTGCTTGACCGAGCCGGCTTCAGGCTCCGACGCGCTCGGTGCGAAGTCGACGGCGAAGCTGACGGAGGATGGGAAGTTTTATGTGCTTAACGGTTCCAAGCTATACATTACGAATGCGGGATTCGCAGACGTGTTCATCGTGTATGCCAAGGTGGACGGGGAACGATTTACGGCGTTTATCGTGGAACGGGAGATGGCGGGGTTCAGTATCGGTCCGGAGGAGCATAAGATGGGCATCAAGGGGTCTTCGACGTGCCCGTTATTCTTCGAGGACGTCCACGTCCCGGTCGGGAATGTGCTCGGAGAGGTCGGCAAAGGCCATCTAATCGCCTTCAATATTTTGAATATTGGCCGCTTCAAGCTCGGCGCGGCTTGCCTTGGCTCGTCGAAGGAGACCATTGAGCTGGCATCCGCTTACGCTAATACGCGCAAGCAGTTCGGTCACGAGCTGTCGCGATACCCGCTTATCGGAGCCAAGCTTGCGGACATGAACATTACGACGTTCGTGCTGGAGAGCATGGTATACCGGATCGCGGGTTACATTGATGCGACGCTGCGAGAGCTGGAGGAGCAGGAGGGGGGCGGAGACGATTACTCCGAAAGCTCGGAGGGTGCCGGGGCAAGGGCGGTGAAGGCGATCAGCGAGTATGCGATAGAATGCTCGATTCTTAAGGTTTTTGCATCGGAGGCGCTTGATTCCGTCATCGACGAGGGCGTGCAGATTCACGGCGGCTATGGCTATATTCGCGAATATAAGGTAGAGCGGATTTATCGGGATTCGCGGATTAACCGGATTTTCGAGGGGACCAATGAGATCAACCGAATGCTCATCCCCGGCACGCTGCTCAAAAAAGCAATGAAAGGCGAGCTCCCGCTCATGGAAAAAACGCAGTCGCTTCTGGGCGAGCTGATGGGACCCATGTCGTTGCCGACATTCTCGGAGCCGCTGGACAAGGAAACTTACCGCGTTGCCCAAGCGAAAAAAACATTTCTCGCCATCGGAGGTCTCGCGGTCCAAAAGCTGGGCACGAAGCTTGAAAGAGAGCAGGAGGTGCTATGCGTATTAGCGGATCTGATGATTCAAGTCTTCGCGATGGAAAGCGCGCTGCTGCGGTCGCAGAAGATGCTGTCCAGAGAAGGGGGAGCCCGAACGGAGGACGCTCGCCTTGCGCTGTCTATGACGGAGGTGTTCGTGCAGGAGGCCATGGAGAAGATCGAATCGCTTGCCAAGACTGCGCTCTCTGCTTTGGAGCGCGGCGACGGGCTGCAGATGCAGCTGTCCGTCTTGAAGAAGCTGATGCGGGCGCCACTGTCGGATACGATCGCTCTCAAGCGAGAGATCGCGGCCCGCGTGATTCGCAGTGAACACTATGTCGTGTAGAGGGGGAGTGCAGCGATGGAATCGCGTAGACCTGGAGACCCGCTATCGTCCGATTCATTGCCGAACGAAGATTCGCGCGCCGCAGATCAGCAGGAAGGAGATTCGGCCGAAGCTGTATCCGCAGAGCCACAAGCACGTAAGAACGCCTCGGAAGGGAGCCACGCGGCTCCCGAACCTGCCGAGTCTGGGGAGGCTCGGGGGGATCGGGACGTTGCAGAGCCTGGGACTGGGGAGAGTCCGGCAGTTCTGAGCGAGCTTCAAGCTCAGAGCGGCGACACCGACCCGGGGGGAGAATCCTCCTCTCAGAACCAAGCGTCAGACGCTGGTCATGTCGATGATGAAACGGACATCTTTCTTAACTCGCCGGAAGCGATGGATCATGACGCCGATGCCGTCGGGGAAGAGGGACCGTCGACTCTGGCTGCGAGAATACCGGTTGATGCCATTCCGCCGCCGGAGGAGTCTGCTCGCGCACCGGAAGCGGCGCCTGAATCGACAGCGGATCAAGCCGGGGATACCGCAGCGCTCCAGGAGGCGGATTCGCCTGCAGAGGAAACTTCGCCCGAAGTTGCGTTGGGCGTTCTGCAAGAAGCAGATGCTCCTTCCGCCGAAGGGGATCCTTCGGAGGGCACTGCGGGCGAGGTGTCCGAGGAGTCTTCGCCCGAAGTTGCGTTAGGCGTTCTGCAAGAAGCAGATGCTCCTTCCGCCAAAGTGGACTCTTCGAGGGGTACGGGGGGCGAGGTGTCTGAGGAGTCTTCGCCTGATGCGGCGTTAAACGTTCTGCAAGAAGCAGATGCCCCACCCGCCGAAGAGGATCCTTCGGGGGGCACCGCAGACAACGCGTCGAGCGAGAGCACTCCGCCTGGCGACAAGGCGCCATTTAGCCGGCCTTGGCTGGCGAATTACCCGGCGGAGGTGCCGCATTCGCTGAGCTATCCGAATCAGAGCATCGCGCAGTTCCTGCTGGACTCGGTGGGACGTTTTCCCGATCACAAGGCGCTGCACTTCCTGGGCAAAACGATGACCTACCGCGAGCTCCATACCGCCGCCGTCCGATTGGCCACCGAACTCGTCGCGCTCGGAGTCTCGAAGGGCGACCGCGTTGCCATTATGCTGCCGAATTGTCCGCAGGCGGTCGTGTCTTACTATGGCGTGCTGCTCGCCGGCGCCGTCGTCGTGCAGACGAATCCGCTGTACGTGGAGCGGGAGCTGGAGCATCAATTGAAGGATAGCGGAGCCGTCGCGATCCTCACGATTGATCTTCTCTACGGCAGGCTGTCGCGCGTTCGCGGCGAGAAGCCGGAGGAAGGGCCGATTCCAGCACTTCGTCATGTCATTGTCACGTCCATTAAAGACGGTTTGCCCTTCCCGAAAAATCTGCTTTATCCCATCAAGCAGCGCAAGGAAGGTTTCAAGAACGACATTCCGTACGGGAAGCACGGCGTGCTGGCGTACAAAAAGCTGCTCGCCGGTCACGCGCCCTCCGTGGAGCTGCCGGAGCTTGGACGCGGGGATGAGCTTGCGGCGCTGCAATATACCGGAGGCACCACCGGGACGCCAAAGGGAGTGATGCTGACGCACGGCAACTTGGTCTCCAACACGCTCCAGACGTCGGCATGGTGCTATAAGGCGGAGGACGGCAAGGAAAAATTTCTGGCCGCGCTGCCGTTGTTTCATGTGTTCGGTTTGACGGTACTTATGAACATGTCCGTCTTGCGGGCCGGGATGCTCGTGCTGCTGCCGCGCTTCGAACTGGACGCCGTGCTAAAGACGATCGACGCCGAGAAACCGACGATTTTCCCTGGCGCTCCAACGATGTATGTGGCCCTGATCAACCATGCGAACGCCGCCAAAAACGATCTGTCTTCCATTAACGTGTGCATCAGCGGATCGTCGGCTCTGCCGCTGGAGGTTCAGGAGCAATTCGAATCGCTTACGGGCGGCAGGTTGGTGGAAGGTTACGGGCTGACAGAGGCGTCGCCAGTCACTCATGCGAATCCCATCTGGGGCAAGCGGAAGATCGGCACGATCGGCCTCCCGTTCCCGGATACCGATGTCGCGATTGTCGATCCGTCTACCGGACGCAGGCTTAAGACAGGGGAGATGGGCGAGCTTGTCGTTCGCGGCCCTCAGGTAATGGCAGGGTATTGGAACCGTCCCGAGGAAACTGCCGCAACGCTTCGAGAAGGCTGGCTCCATACGGGAGACTTGGCGACAATCGACGAAGAGGGCTACTGTACGATTATGGACCGAATCAAAGACGTCATTATCGCGAGCGGCTTCAATGTCTACCCGCGCGAGGTTGAGGAGGTGCTGTTCGAGCACCCGGCGGTGAGGGAGGCTGCCGTCATCGGAGTGAAGGACGAATACCGCGGCGAAACGGTCAAGGCGTTCATTGTCCTGAAGGAAGGCTGGCATGTGTCGGACAGTCAGCTTGACCGATGGTGCAGAGACCGGCTGGCCGCTTACAAGGTGCCGCACCGGTATGCATTTAGGGAAACGCTTCCAAAGACGATGGTAGGCAAGGTGCTGCGCCGCAAGTTGGCCGAAGAGGAAGCCGAGTCGATGGAGAAGGCGAAGGAGGGTTAGGCGGCAATGGGGGAAGACGAGGCAGCGCGCCGAGCCGAGGAGGCAGAAGCATGGCAGCGGCTTGCGGAGCGGGCCGAGGAGACTTTTTGGGGGAGGCTGGGGTGCAAGGTCGTGTCTGCGGACGGAGTCAAGACGACGATCAGTTTGAACATCGAGTCCTCTCACCTGAACATGCTGGGCATCGTGCATGGCGGAGTGTTGATGTCGATGATGGACAATGCAATGGGGCTTCTCGTCATGCTTGCCGAGAGCAATGAGCGGACCGTTACCGCCAATATGAACACCCATTTCCTGTCCAGTGCAAGGGAAGGAACTCTGATCTGCGAAGCGGAAACCATTCATCGCACAGGACGTACGATTACTTTGCGAGCGTCGGTCATGGATGGGGACGGAAAGCTTCTTGCCTGGGGGAGCGGAGCTTACCGGAAAATATGATCGCAAGAAAATTTTCCCATAAGGACAGTTTCCACGAGTTGCCAGTCTATGTTGATTTCGATATAATATTAGCTAATATATGGAATAATTTTTGTGCAATTTGACCCTACATTCCACGTCGGGATTCGCCGATATTTGAAGTAGATTGGAGGTGGAGGCATGCCCCGGGATTGGGTTACGATCGCGTTGCTCGCATTCGGAATTGCGGTTGGCGTAGTCGGCGTAGTGGCTTATTTACGTATGTATAGAAAGGAGAAACTCGCCGAATCCAAGTCCTCGGAGGATGCCTCCAGCACGGACTCGGAGGCAGATGACGAACGAAAACAGACCAAGGGTTAATTTTTGTTCACTTTCATAATTGTGGGCAAACTGATATAATAGTAAGAAAAATGAAAACATTGTGACTCATTGGCCATGGAGTTAGCCTGCACCGAAGGGGGTTCTTGCGGTGTAAGAGCCGCATACGTTCTCGGATTATACTGTTTAGGACGACCATCCATCGTATAAGGGAGGAGATTTCATGGCGAAGCATAGCCAGAATGAAGTCAAGGAAAGCCTGAAGGAACTTACGAGAATTTTCCAGCCCAAGGACCCGCGCAAGTTTGTGAAGGATTACATTCGCAAATATCGCATAACAGGCGGATATGAGGATGAGTTAACTTCCCTTGTCGAAGACGAGCTCGGCAGATTGAACTCCTCGGTAGGATGATGACACAGTGACAATTCAAGCTTTGTTTCCCGTTTGCAGGACGGGGAGCAGGGCTTTTTTATTTTAGGAAATTATGCGACATAGCGTCCATAGGCGTTAGTAACGCTTATGACTCTAAAAAGTACAAATTTTGCAGTGTTGTCGTTAGAGCCGGGGAGTTATACCTCCGATATTACGCGCTGAAGGCGGGCAGTCACGCTCGAATTCCTGAGCAAAGAGTTTTTATCGTTGCAATCGGGGGGCATTTCCTCTATAATTTCAATGTGATTGTTATTGAGAATCAATATCAATAAAAGATAAGAAGGTATAGGAACCCATGTCGACTAGATCAAACAAGACCAGAAACGGCTCCAAGCCGGCAGAAGCGGACGTAGCAGCATCAAATGCGACAATGCAAACATCTTCCTTATCGGAAGCGCAGCAGTCATCTCATTCTTATCATCCCGCATTTTCTGGTACCGCAACGATTACGCCATCCTCGCACGCCCCCATCAAGAGCAGACCGATTGCTGCTACGGTCGTCTTGTTTGGCGGTCTTATCGCGCTCGTGCTTGGACTTTTCCTTTCTATTAACTTCGGAGCAGCGGACATCTCATTCAAGGTCGTGTGGCAAGCGATCTTTCAGTTCAATCCCGAGCTGACCGATCACCAGATTATCAGAGAGCTCCGTCTGCCGCGCGTGTTTGGCGGCGCTATGGTGGGGGCGAGTTTCGCGGTGGCCGGCGCGATCATGCAGGGCATGACCCGCAACCCGCTCGCCGACTCCGGCTTGCTGGGCATCAACTCCGGCGCGGGTTTCATGCTTGCTATCTGCTTCGCATTTTTCCCGGGCCTGCCGTTCATGTCCGTTATCCTGTTCTCGTTTGTGGGAGCGGCGCTCGGCGCGGGCTTGGTATACGGCATCGGAGCGCTTGCCAAGGGCGGCCTGTCGCCTGCCCGTCTCGTATTGGCCGGAGCCGCGCTGAGCGCATTGCTTAGCGCGCTGGCAGAGGGCATCGCGCTTTACTTCAAGATCGGGCAAGACATCGCTTTCTGGTATGCGGGAGGCGTCGCGGGAACACGCTGGGATCAATTGCAGGTTATGGTTCCGTGGGTTGCCGTGGCGCTGGTAATGGGCATCGTGTTATCACGTTCGGTGACTATGCTCAGCCTGGGCGAGGACATTGCGCGCGGTCTCGGCCAGAGAACGGGTTTGGTTAAAGCTCTTTGCGCCATCGTGGTGCTTATTCTGGCGGGCTCCGCTGTAGCCGTCGTCGGTGCGGTCGGCTTCGTCGGCCTCATTATTCCGCATCTGACGCGGAAGCTTGTCGGCGTCGACTATCGTTGGATCATTCCGTGCTCCGCCATTCTGGGCGCGCTGCTCGTTATCTTTGCCGACATTGCCGCCCGTATGGTTAATCCGCCCGAAGAGACGCCTATCGGAGCGCTCATCGCGCTTATCGGCGTGCCGTTTTTCCTGTATCTGGCGCGCAAGGAAAGGAGGGAGCTGTAGATGCAGGCCATCACCGCAGAATCCATCGAGAAGAAACGCCGCAGTCGCTCCATCCTGGTAATGAGCATACTTGCCGTACTTATCTTCACCACATTCATCATAAGCATGAACACCGGCGTCATCAAACTGACGCCAAAGGATTTATTTATGACCATGTTCGGGCAAGGAACGGATCGGCAAGAGCTTGTTCTTTTCCAATTCAGGCTGCCTCGTATCGTTATCTCGATGCTAATCGGCGCAGGACTCGCATTATCCGGCTGTATTATGCAAGGCATCACGCGCAATGCGCTTGCCGATCCCGGCCTGCTGGGCATCAACGCCGGCGCGGGTCTCGTCGTCATGCTGTATGTGTCTTACTTCCCCACAACGGCCAACGTTCCCGTCTTTTTCCTGCCTATGCTGGCGTTCGGGGGAGCGGCGCTGACGGCTTTTCTGATCTATGTGCTCGCGTACAAAAAACATGAAGGCATTATGCCGACCCGTCTCATTCTGACGGGGGTCGCAGTGGCCGCCGGC
Source organism: Paenibacillus sp. PAMC21692 (assembly GCF_014303795.1). Classification (NCBI taxonomy): domain Bacteria; kingdom Bacillati; phylum Bacillota; class Bacilli; order Caryophanales; family Paenibacillaceae; genus Paenibacillus; species Paenibacillus sp. PAMC21692. Next base: position 7,865,104 of record NZ_CP060293.1, on the reverse strand, counting down.
ATCAGCGCGGCCATGATCGTATTGACGCTGCGCCTCAATCCGGAGAAATATCAAATGGTCGCTACATGGCTGGCAGGCTCCATTTGGGGCACCAACTGGAAGTTCGTAATGGCACTGTTGCCATGGCTGTTGTTCCTGATTCCGTACGTCATGACCAAAGCCCAGACAATGAACGTGCTGAACTTAAGCGACGCGACGGCGCGGGGCCTCGGCGCCCATGTCTCGCGCGAGCAGCTTAAGCTCCTTGCGGCGGGCGTAGCGTTGGCAGCATCCTGCGTCGCGGTCAGCGGCGGTATCGGCTTTGTCGGCTTGATCGGCCCGCATCTCGCGAAGCGGCTCGTCGGACCGAAGCATCAAGGACTGCTGCCGGCATCGGCACTTGTCGGCGCGTTACTGGTCCTAACGGCAGATACGATCGGACGCTGGGTCATCCAGCCTTCCGAGATTCCTACGGGCATCGTCACGGCCGTAATCGGAGCGCCTTATTTCTTGTATTTGATGACAAGAACGAGAGGCTAGGAGGTTGTCGACAATGGGATATGCCTACGAGGAGCTGGCTCAATATTTCGCCAATACGCCGCTTGCGCTGTACGGCGTATACCGCACGCAGTTGGAAGCCAATCGGGTCTACGGCGGACATGTGGACAAGCCGACGGCCCGATGCGGCGTCATTATAGCGCTCGATGGGGAAGCGGAGTTTCTGTTCGACGATGAGAGCTACCTGCTGGCACCGGGGAAGGTATTGATCGGCGGAGCGGGCAGGCGGCTGGAGATTATTGCCGGAGAACAGGGATTTCGTTATTGTCTTGTCCATTATTTTCCTGTGCATGTTGATTCGGATAGGGCCCAACTCGACCGTTCGGAGGAAAGTGCGGCTGTTGAAGAGGGAATAAGGGAGCCCCGGGACATTGCGTTGCTGGAGGCTGCGCTTGCGCCTGAGCTGCTGAGGCTCGTCGACAGTTTGCTGGAGGCCGACTCGTCCCCGGATTTCATGAATCTGCTGGAGAAGAAGTCGATCTTCTACCAGATTATCGCCAATGTATTGCAATCGGAGCGTCATGGGCAGAATAAGGAAAGTTATCCTGTCATCGAAGATGCGATCCAGTATATCCAGACGCATTTTACGGAACCAATTACGCTTGCGACGCTTGCCGAGCGATACAAGCTGAAGGCCAAGTACTTCTCGCATCTATTCACGAAGTATTCCGGGATGGGGCCTATCGACTACTTGATCCACTATCGGATGAACAAGGCCCAGGAGTGGCTGCAGACGAAGCAATTTTCGGTGTCCGCCGTCGCCCGCAGCGTCGGTTATGCGGATCCGTATTATTTCAGCCGCTTGTTCAAAAAATATAAAGGCATCGCTCCCAGTCAAATCGGACTGATAAGCAGGGAGCTGGAACGCTGATACGTATCCTCGGATGGAAATCGTCCATCCCTCCCGCGGGAATCTCTCTATTCTCATTCCGCGCGAGGGATGGTACTGTTTTATTTGTTAATGAGAATCGTTATCGGTGTAGTTGGCCGAAGAGAGGATGCTAGTCATGAATAGAAAGTCGAGCAAAACAAGTTATGCCGCAATCGTTGGATTGCTGAGCCTGTTCCTGTTCCTGAGCGCTTGCTCCGGCAACGCGGGGTCCAATAACGGAGGCGCGCCAAGCGCATCGCCTACGGCTTCGCCGAACTCGGAAGCAACGCAAGAGCCGACCGCGGCATTCCCGCGCACGATCGAAGCGGCAAACGGAAGCATCGTCATCGAGAAGCAGCCGGAGCGCGTGGCCGTCGTTCACTGGGGATATATCGAATCCATCTTGGTATTCGACCTGAAGACGGTAGGACTTGCGCTGCCGTTTACAAAGGAAAATTCCTCGCTGGACTCCGAGAACTACAAGCCTTATGTCGACAAGATCGACGAACTGGCTGTCGTTGGCGAGAACACGACGGTGAACATGGAGAGCCTGCTTGAGTATGGTCCGGATCTCATCATCGCGGGCAACGCGGTCAACGCCGAAGTAACGGAGCAGTTGGAGAAAATCGCGACGACCGTCGTCATCGACGAAGCGCAGACGGACGTATGGACCAACTGGCCGGCGCTTGTCGCCAAATTCGGCGAAATGCTTGGTCAAGAAACAGTGGCATCGGACTTTATCGCCGGTTTCGAGAACAAGATCAAGGACGCGAAGGAAAAGCTGGCAGACGTAGAAGGCGGAGTCGCCTTCCTGCAAATTCGCGATACGGTAGCCTATCTGGGCGGCACTCAGACGCTGACTCCTTATTACGATAAGGGGATCGGGCTTAAAGCGCCGGAGGATCCCATTATGACAGCCGGCGCCGAGATGTCGCTGGAAGGATTGGCCGCGCTGAACCCGGACCATCTCTTCCTGGGGTACTTCAACTATGACAATCCGGACATGGCTGCCGTCTCCGACGAATGGGAGAAAACCGAAGTATGGAAGGGTCTGAAGGCCGTCAAGAACGGTCAAGTGTACGGCTTCAACGGTACGCTCGGCATGGGCTACGGACCAATTGGCCAAAGCTACGGCATTGACACGGTGGTCGAGGCGTTGGACAAGTAATGGCCGGAGCAGCGGCTTCGACAGGACAGTCGGGACGCTGGATAAGTAATGGCCAGTGCAGCGGCTTCGACAGGGCAGTCGGGACGCTGGATAAATAATAGTTTGTGTTCAAAGAGCTTTCTCCTTTGGGGGAAAGCTTTTTTGTTGTTGATTTGTTGTTGTTGATTTTTATTGTAGATAGGATGTTTCGCGTAAGAAAGCGATACGGATGACGATGCTGCGTCTATTAACGTGGAGAGGTTAACTGGGCTAACGGACACCAGAAGCTCTATTGTTCGCTTTTTCGTTAGAGTCACGTTTTAACGGACAAGGGGGACGCTACTACGCATAAATGGTGCGAAATCAGGAAGGATTGGCGCAAATAGAGGCCGTAATGTCCGTTACGATTTTGAAAAGCATAAATGCCAAGGATTTGCGTCGCTGATGTCCGTTAGAATGGCGATGGCGAGCAGCTTAACGCATGCATATAACTTAGACAACCCGTCACCCGTCATCACCCTTCAGGGGTGGTTTTTTTCTTTAGACGCTCAAATGCCGCTTCAGACGGCGTCCCGGAGCATAGTCCGTATTCATAGTGGTCCCAAACGACAGTCCAAAGTGCCCGATTTACAGTAAACAACGCCCATGACGGCTGACATAATGGGAATATGCAACCGGCAGGCGGCATGAGTCGAGCAAGCAGAAAAGGAGTCGGACGGCAATGCGAATACTATCATGGGCCCGAGCGGAGTGGAAGCACGGACGGAGAAACAGGGAGCTGTTCATGCTGGCGCTGCCCGCCGTGACGTTTAAGCTGATCTTTAATTATTTGCCCCTAGTAGGCCTGATTATCGCCTTCAAGAAATACAACTTCGCCAAAGGCTTGTGGGGCAGCGACTGGGTTGGCTGGGATAACTTCCGTTTCTTCTTCCAGTCGGATACGGCCTTTCGGATTACGAGAAACACCATTCTGTACAACGGCGCTTTTATCGTGTTGGGCACCGTCATCGCGATCGCTTTTGCCATTATGATGAACGAGATCGGGCGACGATGGCTGAAGATCCACCAGACGGTCATGTTTCTGCCTTACTTCTTATCCTGGGTCGTGGTCAGCTACGTGACGATGGGATTTCTGGATCACAAGAGCGGATTCCTCAACCAGCTGTTGACGTTCTTTGGGCAAGATCCCGTGCGATGGTACGAGACCTCGGCATACTGGCCGGTCATCATCATTCTCGTCTACTTATGGAAGTCGGTGGGGTTCTCCACGCTGATCTACTACGCGGGCATATTGGGGATCGACTCCAGTTATTACGAAGCGGCTCGGATCGACGGAGCGGGCAAGATGCAGATGATCCGCCATATTACGATTCCGCTGCTGACGCCGCTGGTCGTCATTCTGTTCATCGTGGCGGTCGGCAATATTTTCAGGGCGGACTTCGGACTGTTCTACTTCATTCCCAACGATGTCGGATTTCTGTACGGCGCGACGGACGTCATCGATACGTACGTATACCGCTCGCTGCGGGTGGTGGGGGATATCGGCATGTCGACCGCGGTAGGGCTGTACCAGTCCGTCGTCGGCTTCGCGCTGGTGCTGACCACCAACTACATTATTAAAAAAATCAACTCGGACAACGCCTTATGGTAAGGAGGAGCGACAAATGACAACCCGGAAACCGAAGGCGGCGCCCATCGTGATCAATCTTTTCTTCGCGGTCTTATCCGCCGCCATTCTCGCGCCGCTTCTGCTGGTGGTCGCCATCTCCCTGTCGAGCGAGGAGTCGCTGCTCCATAACGGATACCGGTTCATCCCGGCGCAGTGGGACACATTCGCTTACGAGATCGTGCTCCGCAACCCGCTGCAGCTGCTGCAGGCGTACCAGGTGACGATCGGAGTAACGATCATCGGAACGGCATGCGCCTTGCTGATGACGTCGATGGCCGCCTACGCCGTATCGCGCAGAGATTACCGCTATCGCCGTCCCACCCTGTTGTTCATCGTGTTCACGATGCTGTTCAACGGCGGTCTGGTGCCATTTTATATCCTGGTGACGCAATATTTGAATCTAAAGGATACGCTAGCCGCTCTGATCGTGCCCTATCTGGTCAGTCCGTTCTACCTGCTCATCATGAAAGGGTTCCTGGAGAAGCTGCCGGTCGAAATCTTTGATTCCGCCAAGATCGACGGGGCGAGCGAATGGCGCATATTTCTCCGCATCGTCTTGCCGCTCTCTACGCCGGCGCTTGCGACCGTAGGCCTGTTCATCTCTTTTGCCTACTGGAACGATTGGTGGCTGGGGCTGCTGTTTATCGACGAACAGAAGCTCGTGCCGCTGCAATTGCTGCTCTACCGCATCATGGACACGATCGAATTTATATCGGCCAACATGGATCTGGTCAATGTGAACCTGACCATGGCGAAATTCCCGAGCTTGTCCACCCGCATGGCGATGGCCGTGCTCGCGGCGGGACCGATGATGTTCGTATTCCCGATGTTTCAGCGTTATTTCGTGGCGGGTCTGACGGTTGGTTCGGTCAAGAGCTAACGTTGGCTCCGCCTCGCCGGTCGCGAGGCGAACTCGCGTCTGCTTATCGATGTCATTCTTGAAGGACCTTGTCCTTCGAGTTGATATAATACAATTAAGGGGTTTCATCAAAGGAGGAGCAATCATGTATCCGAAGAAAAACATCATGCTGTTTGTCGTACTCTGTCTTGCGCTAGTGCTGTCCGCATGCAGCGGAGGCAACGGCAACGGCAAAAACGGCGGCAGCGATCCAGCGCCGGGCAACAAGGGGACGGCTCAGAACGGGGAAGAGAAAAAACCTGCCGAAGAACTGTCCAAGGTAGAGCTGGTCTGGTATTATCCGCAGCCCGCGATACCATCCGATCTAAAGAGCGTGGAGAGCAAGGTCAACGAGCTCATCGAGCCGAAAATCAACGCAACCGTCAAGCTGATGCCGCTGGCCTTTGGCGATTATACGCAGAAGATGAATACGGTCATCGCCTCCGGCGAAAAGGCTGATATCGTCTGGACCTCCAACTGGAACTTCAACTACGTCCAGAATCAAAGCAAAGGCGCGTTTATTCCGCTGGACGAATTAATCGACCGCTATGCCCCGGACGTGAAGGCGAGCATGCCCGACTTCGTATGGGAAGCCACCCGGATCGACGGCCAAATCTACGGCGTGCCGAATTACCAGACGGTCACGAACCGCGAGGGCTTCGTCCTGCAGAAGGAATTCTATGATCTATACAAGCCTGAAGCGGAGATGAAACAATTGGCGGACCTTGCGCCGCTGCTGGAGCAGGTCAAGCAGAAGCATCCCGACTTGATCCCGTTCGCGGTAGGCCGCCAAGGGATGTTCAGCTACATGAACCGCACCTACGGCCTCGAGAGCGTGCTTGCCAATATCGCGGTCATCCATCTGGACAATCCGGACAAGATCGTCAATATGTACGAGACGGAAGAGTACCGTCAGTATTTGGATACGATGAGAGACTTCTACGAGAAGGGATACATCAACGAAGACGCGGCGACGCTCAAGTCGATCGGCGACTATCAGAAGGCAGGCCAAGCCGTAGGCGGCTTCCATAACGTGCTGAAACCCGGCGGCGAAGCGGAAGCCAAAGCTTCGCAAGGCGGCAAGGATATGCAATACGCATTTACGACGGACGCCTACGTAGGCACGAACACCATCATTACGACGCTGCAGGCCATTCCCGTGCATTCCGGCAACCCCGAGCGGGCGATGATGCTTATCAATTTGGTAAATACGGACCCGGAGCTGTTTAATCTGCTTGCGTTCGGCATCGAGGGAACCCATTACAACAAGAATTCCGACGGCAGCGTGGAGCTTGTTCCCGACAGCGCGTACACCGCCTCGGACTGGGTATTCGGAAACGTCTTCAACGGCTATACGCTTGCGGGCAAGGATCCTAACGTCGCCAAAGAGACGAAGGAGCTTAACGAGTCCGCTACGCCGTCGCCCATTATCGGCTTTAAATTCGTAACGGAGAGCGTCAGCGCGGAGATCGCGAACGTAACGACCGTCATCGACGAATACGGACCCGGTCTTAATACCGGCACGGTCGCTGCCGACCGCATTTTGGAAGAATTCCAAGGCAAGCTCAAGCAGGCCGGCATCGACAGAGTCATTGAAGAAGCGCAGCGTCAATTGGATGAGTGGAAAGCGTCCGTGCAATAAAAGGCAGCGTTGAAGGGACGGGGACGGCGGCATGGAACGCCGCCTCGCCGGCCCTTTTATTAGGGGAATTGAAGAAAGCGTTATCATAGTAGTGGCCATGAAAAAGGAGGAGAAATAATGAAATCCAAAGCAGCGTTGTTGCTCGCTATTCTGCTCGCCCTGCAGGTTGTACTGGAGACGGTATACCGCAAGGATGCGACGGTGTCGGCCGAAGAAAGTTCTCCCGGAGCGGAGCTGTACGTCAGTCTGGCCGGGGACGACGAGAACGCCGGCACGCTCACGAATCCGCTTGCGACGCTTGAGGAAGCGAGAGACCGCATCCGTCAACTGAAGGCTGGCGCTGGACTTCCCGAAGGGGGCGTTGCCGTCTATGTAAGGGAAGGGGAATATCGGCTGACGTCCACCTTCGAATTGCAGGAGGAGGATTCCGGCACGGCATCGAAGCCGATCGTCTATGCCGCGTACCCCGGAGAAGAGGTGCGCATTAGCGGAGGCATCCAACTGGACGGAACCGCGTTCTCGCCGGTAAGCGATCCGGCGACGCTGGCCCGCATTCCGGAGGAGGGCAGAGCGCATGTGCTGCAGATCGATCTGGGCGCGGAAGGAATAACCGATCTGGGCGAATATCGCAGACACGGCTATCTGCACGACGTTGTGTCCGCGCCTATGGAGCTGTTCGTAAACGAGCAGGCCATGCATCTGGCCCGTTGGCCCAACGAAGGTTACCTGCCGCTCGGACAGGTGCTGGATACCGGCTCGATTCCGCGGCAGAACGACAACGGCAATCGGGGAGGCAAGTTCAAATACGATTACGACCGCGCCGACCGCTGGACCGGGGCGACGCAGCTTATGCTGCACGGATACTTCGGCTACGGCTTCGCGGAAGACAATATCCGGGTGGAGGAGATCGACACGGCGGCCCGCACGATCAAGCTTGCGGACGCCCATTTGTACGGCTTGTCGACCGCCAGCGCCGCCTGGAAAACCTATTACGCCTATAACCTGCTAGAGGAGATCGACGAGCCGGGCGAATATTTCCTGGACTACGACAGCAGCACGTTGTATTTGTACCCCAACGATTCGTTAAGCGGGGCACGCATACAGGCATCCATGCTGGAGGAGCCGCTTGCCGCCATCGAGGATGCTTCGTTTATTACGATACAAGGCTTTATCTTCGAAAACAGCCGGGATATGGGAATCTACATGGAGGGCGGCGACGGCAATACGATTGCCGGCAATACGTTCCGTAATCTCGGAACCGTGGCGATCTCCGTCGGTCAAGGCGTGCCGGGACCGGGTTATACCGTTCATGAATTTAGTGGCGTGCCGGAGTCCCGCGTGGTGGGCAATATTCAGGGACATATCTATCTGAATCAGGATTGGGACCGGCTTGGCGGCGTCAACCACGTCATTGCCGGCAACGAGGTGACAGGAACGGGAGCGGGCGGCATCTACGTTGGCGCGGGTAATCGGGTAACGCTGACTCCAGGCAACGTGCAGGTACGGAACAACAAGATCAGCGATTTCAACCGTCGCGACGAAGGTTACAGACCGGGCATCTGGCTGACAGGCGTGGGCAATGTCGCGGCGAATAACGAGATTTACAACTCGCCGCATATGGCGATTTATTTGAACGGCAACGATCATGTGATTGAGAAAAACGAGATTCATCACGTGCTGCGCGAAGCGGACGATATGGGCTCCATCTATATGGGACGCAACGCTAGCGAGCAGGGCAACGTCATTCGCTATAACTTCTTTCATCACCTAGGCAGCGACCATGCCTCCCAAGCCGTCTTCCTGGATGACGGGGCAAGCGGGCAGTTGATTCACGGCAACGTTTTCTACAAGGCGGGCAGCAATGCCAATATGCATATTCACGGCGGCCATCATAACGTATTCCGCAATAATATTTCGATCGATATTCCGCATGCCATCCAGGCCACGCTTTGGACGTCTGCGCGGTGGAAGGAATTCCTTAACGAACCGATTCAACGCAATCGGCTGCTAGGCAGCGTTAACATTAAGCAAGAGCCCTACGCCAGCAAATATCCCGTGCTCTCGGGTTATTATGACGGCAACGGCGTGCCCGTGGAGCTGCCGCTGAACAGCAACGTCATGGAGGACAATGTCGTCGTGGACGGCGCTTTATACCGCAATGGCCCCATGACGGCAGAAGGAAACTGGATCACGAACGCGGATCCCGGCTTTGTCGACGCGGACGCGATGAACTTCGAGCTGCTGCCAGGTTCGGAGGTCTATACGCAAATTCCCGGATTCGAGCCGATTCCGTTTGCGTCGATCGGTCTGTACGACGATGAATACCGAAATTGGAACGCGTCATTGGGGACGTTCTATGCCAGCGCGCCGGTTGATGACGCACAAGACGTGGATCCGTTAAACGTGCAGTTCCGTTGGGAGCCTTCCGAGGGCGCGGTACAGTACCGTCTTCTCGTCGCAAAGGACGATCAGTTCGCCAACATCGTGTCGGACACGGTCACGGAGAAGTCACGGCATGCCTTGGAAGGCGTGCTTACTTACGACGAAACCTACTATTGGAAGGTAATCGCTTATAGCGCCTCGCGTTCGCGTCCGGCAGAGCTGGCCAATAGCAATGGCGTCATGACATTCGACAGCCGGGTGACGGACCGGGTGCCGGATGCGCCAAATCTGACGTTTACCCGCCTGGATCAAGTGCATCTCGCTTGGAACCGGGTTGACATGGCCACAGAATACCATGTGTATCGGGGCTCCCATCCCGATGCGGCATTCGAGCGGATCGCCGTGCTGGCGAATGAGCTGAGCTATGTCGACACCGACGCTAGCGCCTTGCACGACTATTATTATTACGTCGAAGCCGTCAATCGTCTGGGATCCGGCGGGCCTTCCCCGCTGGCGGTCGTCTATGGCGGAACGGCCGTGTTGTTCGAGGATCTCTTCGAAGACGAGCTGGAGCCGGGCTGGGTACAGGAAAGCTCGTCCAGTCCCGGTACCTGGCAGTTGACGAATGACGAAGACGGCAAGCTGCTGCATTTCAACGGCACGTTCGGCAATCAGAAGCGCGAGCTGGGCCGCACGCATTATTCGATCGAATCCAGGCTGAGAGTGAACAACTGGCTGGGAAGCAACGCTTCGGCGCAGACGGTGTTTCTGATCGGCAATGATTCCAATTCCGTCGGGGCCGGAACGCGGTATCAGCTGATGTACCGCAATACCGGCAAGCTTCAGCTCGAGAAGCGGGCGGCTGGCGGCATGGTGCAAGAGACGGACTTCACCCTCGTACCAGGAGAATGGTATACGTTCCGGCTTTCGGTCAGCCCGGGATACGTAAGGGGGTACGTCAATGACGAGCTGCTCATCGAATACGAGGATGCAAGCCCGTTGGCTGCAGGATCCGCAGGGCTTCAAATTTGGAACGCGGACGTGGATGTCGACGATTACCGGATTAGCATTCCGAAGTGGGATAGCCTGGCTTCGCCGTGGGAGCTTCGGAATTACGGCACCCAGCCTAATTATGCCTCCTATGAACGCGGCGAATATACGCTTCGCGCAGTCGGCGCGGACGTATGGGGAACAAGCGACGAATTCGGTTATATCTCGCAATGGGTCCAGAACGCGAACGAAGAGAAGATCGCGATGGAGGCGACTTTGGAGTCGCTGACGAATACGGACAGCAATACGATGGCGGGCATCATGTTCCGTTCGCGCGACACACAGGACGCCGCCAACTTCTATCTGCGGATGAAGCCGAACGGCGAGGTGTTCACGACCGTGCGCATGTCGAACGGGGGACTCACTACCTACAAAAATATATCTCCCGTACCGATGCCGACCAAGCTTAAGGTCACCAGGGAGAACAAGGTGTTTACGAGCTACTACATGAGCAACGGCGAGTGGGTGCAAATGCAGCAGCTGATTCTGGATATGCCCGAAGAGATGCTGGCGGGGCTCGCGGTATCTTCCCGAACGCCTGAGGCATATGCGGAAGCGGTCTTCTCGAACGTGTCGCTGTCGCGCTCCGAGCTGGAGCTCAAGGCGCCGCTGGTCGGCGACGTCACTCCGCGGGACGGCGCGGTGTCGTTGTCTTGGACGGGACATGAAGGCGTAATGGGCTATGTAATCCGATACGGCACGGTGCCGGGAAATCCCGACGCGCAGACGGAGCTGCCGGCGGGACAGACCTACCATACCTTGATGGGGCTAATCAACGACACGACCTATTATATTACGATTGCGGCCAAATACGGCTCCGCTGAACGCGAGACGGAGGCCTTTACGGCTGTACCCGACGGCAACGCGGTTGTTCGTTCGGCTTATACGAGTATTGCGGCGACTGGCTTTGACGAGATGTCGGGCGTTACGGTCGTCGCGGCCAGCGATTCCATCGGAAGTCTGGACAACAACGATTGGGTGCGGTACAACAACGTGGAATTCAATCGGGGAGCAACCGCCTTCATAGCGGACGTGGCTGTAGCGGAGGCGCAGGCAGGCAAAGATATCGAAGTACGGCTGCATGCGGTGGACGGTCCGCTGCTCGGCAAACTGACGGTCGCTTCCACGGGCGCCTTCACCAACTTCGTAGTGCAGCAGACGGCAATAACCGGGGACGTGCAGGGCATCCATAACGTCTACCTGGTGTTTAAAGGCGGCTTCGGGGTAGCCAATCTGAAGAAATTCCAATTCGCGCCGGAAGAGGAGGAAACGGGCGAAGGCGAAACAGGCGGCAATGGCGGCGAAGGCACAGGAGGCAATGGCGGCGAAGACACAGGAGGCAATGGCGACGGAGACACTGGCGGTACGGGGAATGGCGGCAACGGAGGCGAGGAACCGGATGGCGAGCGCACCTATGAAAGCCTTTTGCACGATGGAAGGTCCGTCATTCGAATCCATGCGGAGCCGCTGGTTCGCGAGCTGCGCAATGGCCAATCCGGACCAGTGGAATTACGATTCGCCGACGGACAATCGGTCAGCCGGCACCGGATTGAGGTTCCTGCGGCCATACGCGAGGAAGTGCGGGAATCCGGCAGGGAGCTTCAGTTCGAAGGGAAGAGATTCCGCATTCTGTTGACGGCGGAGCAGCTAGGCCAAGCGCTTGCGGAAGGCGATCTCATCATCGAATGGGGGACCGCTCCGGCCTTGTTCGGACGAAGCGGATTCAGCGGGGTTGCCGATGCGGCCAAGTTGACTGTCCGAACCGCAAAGACCGGCCAGGCCGTCGGGTTGTCGGCCAAGGTTTTTCTCGATCTGGACGATGATCTTCAAGCAAGCGGCAAACGGATCGCCTTGTTCGCTTTCGACGAAATAGCGAAGGAATGGCGTTACGCCGAAAGCGGACTGGAGCTTGGCGGCGGCGAAGCGTCGTATACCGCTCATTCGGGGGTAGAGGCGTCCGTATTCCTCTATGAACGCGATTACGCGGATGTTACGAATAAGCACTGGGCTTATGAGCATATCGCAGAGCTGGGGCTGCGGGATTACATGCGAGGTACGGCGAACGAACGCTTTGAGCCGGAACGGACGATTACGAGGGCTGAATTCGCGGCGCTGCTGGCTCGAATGCTGAGCCTTCCGAAGTCCAACGAAATCGGCGCTTTCTCGGATGTTGAGGCGAATGCCTGGTATGCGGGCGAGATCGCGGCGCTCCATGCGGCGGGAATTATGAACGGCTACGACGGAGCCGTTCATCCGCAAGAAGTCGTTACCCGCGAACAAATGGCGGTTATGCTGGATCGCGCACGCCGTTATGCCGGTATGACGAATGGGAGCGCGACTGCAGGCACCTCCTATGCGGACAGCGGCCAGATTAGCGAGTGGGCGCTCGAAGCCGTACGGCAATTGACGGAGTCGGGCATTATGCAGGGAACGGGCAATGAGCGATTCCAGCCGCTTAAGGCTGTCACGCGGGCGCAAGCGGCGGCGGCTCTTGCGAGAATGCTGACAATCGGACAGTAGACAGACAGAGATACGGGAGTGGTAGAAATGGCAGATCAACCTGCTGACAATAGATTATCGCACGCCGCACAGTGCGGCGGAGGCGGAGACGTGTTCGCCGATATCGGCACGAGGCGCATCGAGGGCAGGGGCGGCGAGCTGGCTCCCGTCCTTCCACCGAAGCTGCCCGATATAGGGCTATCGGCTGTAAAAGAGGCCAGTGGCGATAGTTCGGGAGACTGGGCCGTCATGGCGAAAGTGGACGACGAACTGAAGCTTCGCCAAGCGCTGAACGAGATGAAGGAACGTTACGCGCCGTACATGAGAAACCTGGCCCCGGAGCTCGCTCCAATGAAGCAGCGAAAGAAGCTGAAGCACTTCCTGTATCGCCGGCAGGCAAGGGAGGACAGAGAGGCGTTCCAGCGCGTGCTTGAGGGCCATGGCGACTGGGAAGAAGCGCAAATCCCGCATTACGGCGGTCCCCTTGGCCAAGCCGTTGTCTATTACCGGACGACCTTTGAAATCACGCAGTCGGAACTCGAGATCGGATCGATCTTCGTCCAGTTCAAGGGCGTGGATTATAAAGCGTTGGTATTCGTCAACGGCACCTGTCTTGGCAGTCATGAAGGGTTCTTCGCTCCCTTCGAGTTCGACTGTACTGATCATGTCCGAGTCGGCGCCAATGTGCTTATCGTGCAGGTGGAGAACGACTTTACGTTTGGCAGCAGCGAGACGGAAGAGGCGCCGGGGGAGCGGTTCGAGGGCGACAAGCTGTATGCCGCGACCGGTCCCGGCTATGACGACCCGCTGTACGGCTGGCATCATTGTCCGCCCGGGATGGGCATCTATCAAGACGTCTACGTGGAGGCGCGTCCTGCCGTCCATATCGGCGACATCTTCGTGAGGCCGATGCCGGAGCAGGAGAGCGCGGAAGCCTGGATCGAGGTATTCAGCAGGAATAGAGCCGCACTGAACATAAGGCTGGAGCTGGCCGTGCACGGGTACAACTTCGCGGAGGAGACCGTGGCTTGGCATTCCTGGCAGCCCGAAAGCGTGGTCGAGGTGGGACTGGGCGATACCTTTACGGAGGCGAAGGTCAAGGGGGACGGCACCTACCGCCAGCCTATCAAGCTATTGGTCGCGAAAGGCGTCAATTACTTCAAAGTGCCGCTGCAGTTGAAGCAGCCGAGGCTGTGGGAGCCGGACACCCCATGGCTCTATCAATTGCAGGCGAAGCTGCTGGACGATCGCGGAGATGTGCGGGATACGGGGAGCCGAACGTTTGGGATGCGATCTTTCCGTCAGGATATGGAGTCGGAGCCGAAGGGCAAATTTTATCTGAACGATCGGGAGATCCGGCTGCGCGGGGCGAATACGATGGGGCACGAGCAGCAATGCGTGATGAAGGAGGATTGGGAGCAGCTGCTGGAGGACCTGCTGTTGGCGAAGCTCGCCAATATGAACTTTCTGCGTCTAACCCAGCGGCCGGTGCAGGAGGAGGTCTACGACTATTGCGACCGGCTCGGCCTTATGACGCAGACCGACCTGCCGTTGTTCGGCGTGCTGCGCCGGAACAAGTTCGTCGAGGCGGTCCGTCAGGCCGAGGAGATGGAGCGTCTTATCCGCCCTCATCCCTGCAACATTCTGGTGTCGTATATCAACGAGCCGTTCCCGAACGCCGCCAATAAACCACACCGGCATCTGGACCGACAAGAGCTGGAGCGTTTCTTCGATGCCGCCGATATCGCCGTCAGGCTGCATAATCCCGATCGCGTCATCAAACACGTCGACGGGGATTACGATCCGCCTTCCGGCAGCCTGCCGGACTACCATTGTTACTCGTGCTGGTACAACGGCCACGGGATGGACATCGGCTTGCTGCATAAAGGCGGGTGGCTGCCCGTCAAGGAGGGCTGGCATTACGGTTGCGGCGAATTTGGCGCGGAAGGGCTCGACTATGCGGAAGTCATGACCGCCCATTATCCTCCCGATTGGCTTCCGGCAAGCGGGAAGGAAGAGAGCTGGTCGCCGAACGCCATTATCGGCGCGCAGACGGGCCGGTTCCATTATTTTTTCTATGAAACGCCTAAGGGGCTTGAGCACTGGGTTGCGGAGAGTCACCGTTATCAGGCATGGGCGACTCGAATCATGACGGAAGCGTTCCGGCGGGACAGCCGGATGAACACGTTCGCCATCCATCTGTTTATCGACGCCTTCCCTTCCGGCTGGATGAAGACGATCATGGACGTGAACAGGCGACCCAAGCCAGCCTACTTCGCTTACCGCGAGGCATTGTCGCCGCTTGCGGTGCAGCTGCGGTCCGACCGATTCGCTTACTGGAGCGACGAAGGCATGAAGGTCGAAGCCTGGATCTGCAACGATACGCAGCTGGAATATCCCGGCGCCAGGCTGCGTTATCGATTGGAAGCGGGAGGAGAGGTGCTCGCCTGCGGCTCCCACGAAGCCGGTATTCCGTTATGCGACAGCCGATTCCAAGGATATATCGAGACGCCGCCCCTTCATGTCTCCGAACGAACGACGGCGGTGCTCCGGCTTCAGCTCGCGGACGCATCGGGAGAGCCGCTGCACGAGACGACGCTCGAAGCGGCAGTCTGGCCTAAGGAGAGAGGAGGAGCCGACGCTGCTGCACGGTACATGGAGAATCGGGACAGCGAGGGTCGACGTGTGGCCGTAGTGGACAACGCTGGCGGCAAGTTGCCGGATTGGATGCGCGAGCTTGGGGAGGTCGTGCCGATAGAATTGGAAGAAGCGGGTGCCGGAGACGTCATCTGCATACGGAGCATCGAAGCTTATCAGGAGCGTAAGGTCGAGGTGGGAAGCCTAGCGGAAGCGGGCGCGACCGTGCTCTTTCTGGAGCTTCCCCCGGGTCGATGGGACCTGCTGGGCGGTACGGTCGACGTGCGGCCATGCGGCATGATGCCGGTCCATTTCGTCTCCAGGGATACGGGGCATCCGCTGGTCGACTTTGCCGGGACGG
This sequence comes from Paenibacillus sp. PAMC21692, assembly GCF_014303795.1. Lineage (NCBI taxonomy): Bacteria > Bacillati > Bacillota > Bacilli > Caryophanales > Paenibacillaceae > Paenibacillus > Paenibacillus sp. PAMC21692. Next base: position 7,849,411 of record NZ_CP060293.1, on the reverse strand, counting down.
AGGATTTCCGCCTATGGTATCATGAACGTGAAGAACGGATTGTCCCTTTGCTGGGCACGACTTTTACGGCAGGGGGCTGGCAGCCGGTATTAACGAGCGGCAATCGCAACGACGAAGGGGAATGGGCCCCGGCATTGGCGGTAGCAGGCCGCAAAATCGGAAGTGGACAGGCGTGGATCAGCCAATTGGAGCTGGATGGCCGCGTTCGCCATAATCCGGCGGCATGGCTGCTCGCAAACGGGCTATTGACTGGGGCAGACCGATAGAAAGCGGCTTAGGGGGATGACGATGAAGACAGGCTTTGGCGGATATCGTTCCGGCAGGTTTTTTACACAGCTTTTACTGACTAATTTCGTGCTGGTAGGCGGGTTTATGGCCTTGTTCTGCGCGGGCATCTTTATGTATTCGCGCATGTTCACCGCCGATCTGCAGGAAGAAGCGAACCGGAAAGTGCTGGAGCAGGTCAATTACAACATCGATCATCTGAACGATTTCATCAAAAATCTCGCCGTGTCCACCTTCAACGACCGGGATATCGTCTCGCTGATGAACACGAGGGACCAGGATATCTTCCAGCTCTATAATAAGCTGGCCAGGCTCGATTCGACGTTGAATTCCAATCTGTTCCTGGATTCCATCGTGGTGTATAACGCCTTCAACGGGTGCTCCTACTCCACCTCGCCGACCGCTCCGGTCCTATGCGGCGACAACAAGGAGCCCGTGTTGGCCGACGTGATTCGGAATCCGGCATCCTATCCGAAGTTCACGATGGTGCCGGCCGATCTGGACAAACCGGATCAGCAGCGGGTGTTTGTTTATACGATGTACGCCGCAACGGGCAGCTATAACGGCCGCGAAAGCATGCTCGTCCTTACGGTCAAGCCGGATTGGCTATTCGACAACGTTAAGGCTATTAACAATCATGCCGGGAACACGCTGGGACGCATCTTCTTGTTCAGCGAACGCGGCCGGATCATCGATTCCATCGATATGCCGCAGCTGGACGAGTCGACTCGGAGCTTGATCGCAGACGAATTGACGGACTCGCCGGAATCGGGAAGCTTCGTCATTAAGGGCGGAGAAGGCAAGCAGATGGTCACGTATCTGCGATCCGGCGTCAGCAACTGGCGCATGGTCAGCATCCAGCCTTATGAGGAAGTGTTCGCGAGCGTCAACCGCATCGGCCTGTTCTCCTTCCTTGCGCTGTTCATCCTGACGGTCATGTCCTTTCTGGTATCGTTATGGCTGTCTATCCGGTTGTACCGCCCGATGTACAACCTGGTCAGCAAATTCCGGAAGAAGCATGGCGACGCCGGCAGACAGGATGAGAAGGACGAATGGCTGTTCATCTCATCGGCCTATGATCAATTGTCGAGAAGCATGGAGAAGCTGCGGGATTCCAAGCAGTCCGGCAAACAGGTCATGAGGCAGTATTTGCAGCGCTTGTGGATCACGGACAGCGCCGCGATAACGGAGCAGCAATTTGGCGAATATTTGCTGCAGGGGCAGTCGGCCCAGTCTTATCTGCTAGGCCTGTTCAAGCTGGACCGGTACGCGGACTTCAGAACGCTAAGGGACGAGGCGGAGCAGAAGCTGCTTCGGTTCGCGATCGTAAATATCGCTTCCGACGTGATGGCAGATATGCCGGGGACTCAGACGACGGATATGCTCGGCGACGAATTCGCCATGCTTGTTCCGATTGAGGATGCAGGTCAATCCGCGGTGACGTCGGAGCGCTTGGAGGAGCGAATACGCCGTATTCAAAATCTGCTCGACGGCTACTACCGACTATCGTTGACGGCCGTTATCTCCGATACGATTCCCGATTACCGCCAGGTATCGGATCATTATGCCAGAGTGAAGCGACTGTTCTTGTACCGGATGTCGGAAGGGCCGATGAGCCTCATTACGACGCAATTCGACGAGAACAGAAGCCGCTTGCCCGAAGAGGGAATGCTGCCCGCCGGAGTGGAAGCGGAGTTGGCCGCCGCCCTCCGGGAAGGGCGGGAAGAACGATGGGGCGCCGCGCTGGACGGCGTATTCGAGCATTTGGGCAGGTTGCATTGCGACAGTCTCGACGACGCTCTTCTGCACGTGCTCGCACTTATTAAGCAAGAGATGCGAGCTGGCGATCCCATCCGCTATCAGAGCTGTCTTGTCAGCGTCCAGTCGTACACGCGCCGGATTCTAGAGCAGGAAACGTTTTTGGAGGCGCGTGTGCTGATTGGGGCCATGCTGGCGGAGTTCTACGAGCAGCGCATCCAGGAACGGCCGGACCGTAGAGAGTATCTGGTCGAGGCGGTCAAAGAAATGATCGAGAACGGTTACGGCGATCCCAACATGTGCCTGCAGGTCATCGCCGATGAGCTGGAGTTGTCTCCCAGGTATCTGGGCAGGTATTTCCGATCGAGAGAAACCGGAACGGTTGCCGAATTTCTGACGGACACTCGGTTGAAGCACGCGCTTAAGTATTTGGAAGAAGGGCAGCTGAGCGTGGCGGAGATTATGAAGAGTGTAGGTTATACGAACGAGAGTACCTTCTTCCAAGTTTTTAAGAAGAAGATAGGCATGACGCCCGGAGAATACCGCCAACTGCATCAGCGGCCGTTATAGCGCAAGCGGGTTGTACGGAAATTCACAACTCCGTTACCGCCAAGCGGAATGAGTTCCCGAATGCCGGAATAGGGTAAGCATATACGTCCTTTATCCCTATTTCATGTATTGAAGGAGGCAGCGCGGATGGCGGTGGAATTAAAGACGAAGGAGCACATTAGAGGAATCCGCATGGCCGGACGGATCGTGGCGGCGTGCCACAAGGCGTTGTCGAAGCGCCTCGCGCCGGGAGTGACGACGCTGGAGATCGATCGGTTCGTAGAGCGGTTTATGATCGAGCGGGGAGCCGTGCCGGCGCAGAAAGGATTCAAAGGTTATCCGTACGCAACCTGTGCATCCGTCAACGATGTCGCGTGCCACGGCTTTCCCGACGCGGAACCGCTGGAATCCGGCGATATCGTCACGATAGATATGGTAGCCGACCTAAACGGCTGGAAGGCCGACTCCGCCTGGACGTACATCGTCGGCAAGTCCACGGCCGCCACGGAGCGGCTGCTTCGCGTTGCCAAGCAAGCGATGCAAGACGGCATCAAGCAGGCGCTTCCCGGCAATTACATCGGCGATATCGGCCACGCGGTCCAAAAGCGCGCGGTGCGGGAGGGCTGCCATGTCATACCGATGTTCTTCGGTCATGGCATCGGACGTGATATACACGAATATCCCGAGGTCGTCTATCAAGGCCCTCCGGGACAAGGAGTCAAGCTGGAGGAAGGCATGGTCATTACGATCGAACCGATTATTACGTCCGGCAAGCCGGACGTGTTCTACGCCCGCAACGGCTGGGCGGCCCGAACGATCGACGGCGCTTGGGCGGCGCAGTTCGAGCATACCGTCGCGATTACGAAGGACGGCCCGATCGTGTTGACGCGATGGGAATGAAAAACGTGTTACGTTCTTCCCTGCATTAGAAATCTGGCGCTCGGCAACGGTCCGATCAGCAACATTCTGGTCGTGGACGAAGCGCTAAAGACGGGGATTAAGGTGCAACGGCTGGAGAGCTGTCCGCAACAGCCATTATACAAATAAGCTGCATTCGCGGGTTAGTATACAGGGAACCGCCGATGCAGCTTATTTCGTGTTTCGTGTTTCGTGTTTCGTGTTTCGTGTTTTGTGTTTCCTGTTCCGTGACTGTGGGCTTGTTATCGTTTGCCGCGAATACGGCTGAGCGATACGGGATTGATGGCGAGAAAGGCGGCGATCTGATACTGGGGAATGCGGCTTTCCAGATCCGGATACTGTTTCTGGAACAAGCGGTATCTTTCCTCTGCGGTTAGTTCGACGAGTTCCCGTTCTTTGCGCGACTTGGCGATGAATAGCTCTTCCGCGAGCTTCCTGCCGAATCGTTCCCAGCAGGCATGGCGTTCGTACAGCGTCTCCATTGCGGCTTTCGTAAAATAGGCGATGCGGGAATCTTCCAGCGCTTGAATCGACAGGAAGGCCGGTTCGGCCGTTAGCAACGCCCGGTAATCTGTAAAAAGCTTCCCTTCCGTCACGAAGCTTTTGATATGCTCGGAGCCGTCCTCGTTCTCGTAAAACATGCGGAAAAGTCCTTCTTCGCAATAGTAGATGCTTTCGCAGAAGTCTCCGGCATGAAGGAGAAATTGCCCTTTTTTGACGGGCTTCCAGAGCAACTGCTTGAAGAAATGCAGCTCCTCTTCCTCGGGAATCGTCGTCATTCGCGCGAGGGCGCCGATAATGGTCGATGGTTCCATGCGTCACCTCAGATCGTATCGTTCGTCATTAACATAGGTAATGGATCATACTCCAGCTGATATATACACTGATCATAGCATAATTTTGGCAAGAGAGGTTGCGAACCTGGAGGTGAGATGGAGGGCGGCACGGATGAAAAAATGTGTTGGGTCATGACGGTTCTTGCGATACTTGTTGTTTTGCCGCTTTCTCCTTCAGGCTTGTTTCCGGTATAATAGGACGCATGAAAGATAGAAGCTGGAAGGCGGAATGAAGCAATGAACAATATCGTATCACTGAAATGGCTGCTGGCGCGTTTATACGAGTCGGACATCGTTATCGTCGACTGCCGGTTCCTGATGGGTAAGCCGGACGCCGGCCGCGAATTATATGAGGCATCGCATATCCCGGGAGCCGTCTATCTGGATCTGGAGAAGGATCTGTCCGCTCCGCTTGACGAAGATGGCCATGGCGGCCGTCATCCGCTGCCGGACATCTTCGATCTGACCGTAGCGCTAAGCCGCGTCGGCATCAGCAACGAATCGCGCGTCGTCGTTTACGACGACCAAGGCGGCGCCATGGCGTCACGCTTATGGTGGCTGCTGAAGTATCTTGGCCACGAGCAAGTTTTCGTGTTGGACGAAGGCTTTACGGCATGGACCAACGCGGGTTTCCCGATATCGGCGGAGCAGAGAGTGCTTATACCGTCCAAGTATCTCGCTACCGTTCAGCACACGATGCTGGTCGAGATGGTAGAGGTAAAGGAGTTACTCGGCGACGAACGCGTCACGCTGATCGACTCCCGCGAAGCGCCCCGCTATCGCGGCGAGGTAGAGCCGCTGGACAAGGTCGCCGGCCATATCCCGGGCGCGATTAATCGCTTTTGGAAGGACGGCCTCGGCGAGTCTGGCGCCTGGAAGGACGCAGATGCGCAAGCCGAACGTTTCGCCGACCTGGACCGCGACCGCGAGCTGATCGTCTACTGCGGCTCCGGTGTCACGGCTACGCCGAATGTGATTGCCTTGCAGGAAGCGGGCTTTAATAAAGTTCGGTTGTATGCGGGGAGCTGGAGTGATTGGATTAGTTATCCGCAGAACCCTGTAGCCACTGGCGAAGAGTAAAAGCCTAAAGCTGTATATCAGTATTCAAATCAGAGTACATCGCTCATGTAGCGATGTACTTCTTTGCGTTGGGGATCAGGAGCCCCGAATTCAACAAGGAGTCAACTCTCGCTCTCCGAAAACATTTTCATGAGTAATCAACATCAAACCAACAGTTTTGAAGTTTCTTCACTCAGCCTCTTACAAATTATGCTATAACTAGACAAGCACGTGGAACGGCTTGCAAGGGTGGTCGGCTACCTCTCTTTGAAGGGAGGGATGCCCATGGAGGGTAAAGATGCTTTGACGTTGATGATCGGTTTTGGGGCGCTAATTGTGGCGTTGCTGACGCTGGTTGTCGCCATCGTCGCAGCGATTAACCAAAAGAAATAGACCGCCCCCCTGCAAGGTAGCGGTCTATTTCTGATCGTTTCACCGAAGCCGACCGCCTTTGAAGCGGTCTACTGTGCTGCCCGGAGTCGTGTTAGCGCACGGCTCTTTCTTTAAGTTTTATTATAACGTTCTCTATTTATACGTGCAACATGCAGAATATTGGATAGAATATTATCTTTGTATCTAAGAGAGGGGAATATTGCATGAATTAATATTGTTCTATGATCGGTCGATTGCTGGATGGCAGGTCGTCGATTCCTTTGTGCAACGGCAGATGGCAATTCCTTCTCTTTTGATGATATGATTTAAGAAATTCATAGTCAGTCGTAATATGCGAAATCGGGCAATAATTCAAAAATTCAATTCGTGAGGTGTAAGATGCTTCAGCTCGATGTTGAAATCGTTACACGCAAGCAAATGAACTTGGTAGGATACAGCGTTGGGGCAAGCTTGAATGATGATGTTTTGGGAGCGATTGTGGTTGGTCTGCGAGACAAGCTTGCATCCCGGGTTGCAGAAGTACCGCATAGTGTCGACAGGAGTATGATGTTGGTGCAAGTGTATCCGGATTGGATGATTGCGCACGTTGTTCCTGAGGGGAGGTTTCTTCGCTTCTTGCACCAAGGCGATGAAAGCAGGATTGACGCAACGCATGTGGCCATTAACGAATGGCTGGACTTACACGGTTATACCGATGCCAGAGAATTCGACATCGAGCGTTGGGCAACTCCCGAAAATCTCAAGAATGCTAACAATATTATTGAGATATATATTCCAATTGCGAAGAGGTGATGGTGAACCTGAGGCGGCTCTCCAAGGCTGGGAAAGAGTGTCGGAAGTGCCAATCTGGCAGCGTCTCGTAGATTTCAGTTCAATATCTCTTATTATGAAACAACATCGAATTTCAAAGTATTGCGATGTACTACGATATATTCACCTTTTGATTTATTCATTACTTGAGATACTTCTTTGGTATGTGTTATCTCAATCCAATCATTTTGTATATCCACCAATAATTTTACTTCCACATTATTTTCTCCGTATTTTAAACCACTATAAGATAATTTCGTCATTGTCTTCATTCCTTTTTTCATGATGAATATGTGTCGAATTACATCTCTTTAAAGTACTTCAATCGGTAATAAACGCCGTATCCAAGAATAAACAGGTAGGCAAAAGCCAATAGCAATACCACTGTTAAATCTATAGCCATCAAGGCAATTGCTGTAATTAAGGCCCCAAGCACAAAAATCATCATGTCATATGCTTTCGCTTTTGCCCGATTAGTGATCGCCAGATTACGCTCATCTTTCTTCTCGATCTCTAGCTGCTTTGCTGCGGTGGGACTATGCTTCATCGCGTAGCGCAACATTATTTCTCCCATACCGAGGCCGAACATACCAGACCCAAGTCCAACGCAGATATAAGGCAGCGCTCGCAGCAGACCTTGCGGATCTTCAATTGTTTTGATGAAGTACACACCGACTGCTAGTACGGAGAAGCCTGCAACGGTAATCAAATAAGACAAAATCGTCTTGTTCATACATTCTCATCCTCCTCGTAAATAAAGATTTCTTCGATAGTCATACCGAAAAAACGAGCAATCTTGAACGCTAAAAGGATCGATGGGTTATAACGTCCGTTTTCCAGCGAACCGATTGTTTGCCGTGACACTTCAAGAGCCATTGCTAATTCTTCTTGCTTTATTCCGCGTTGCTTGCGGATTTCTTCTAAACGGTTGTTCAAAGCTTTCATCCTCCTAATGGAAAGCTAGCTTTCCATAATGAAAGTATATCGTGCAACCCAATCAATGTCAAGTTTACTTTCCATTTCTTTCGATGAGAATCCGTGTAGCGCAAAGAAAGTGATGAGTTTGTATAAGGCCGGTCGTAGAGAATGTGTATTGAGCATGCAATCCATTTTGGGGTACAATCTACTCTAGAATAATGATAATGATTATCATTATAGTTAAATGAAATGTTTTGCTACAAAACATAAAACTTTTGGGAGTGAATTTAATCATGGCAAGATCGAGATTTATGAAAACAGGATGGATATCGCTTATAACGGCAGCAATGATTACGGTGACAGGTTGCGGCTCGTCAGGCGATGGGGCCACGGTGAATACCGATCCGCCTGCACAGGCAACGGCAGCGCCAAGCGAGGCTCCGCCTCAGGCGGAAACGCGAGTCGTAACCGATGGTTTCGGAGAGGTAGAGATTCCGACCAATCCGAAGCGAATCTCGGCTCTTTATCGTGAAGATTATTTGGTTGCGCTTGGGGTAAAGCCTATTGTGCAATATTATAACCCGATGTGGGGCAAGCAGGATTACTTGAAGCTGGAAGTGCCGTTGTTCGACGTGACCGGCAGCATCGAGGCTTTGCTTGTGTCCGAGCCGGACTTGATCATCGGCGCCGGAGAGGTCGATGCAGCGCAATACGAGCTTTATTCCAAGGTTGCGCCGACGTTCCGCTTGCCGGACGACGTACTAGCGGATTCGCGCAAAACATTGACCTTAATCGGCGAATTGCTTGGTCTCAGCGACAAGGCGGAGCAGGTTCTTGCCGATTACGAAGCCCGTATTGCCGATGTGAAGGCAAAGCTGAACGCGGCGATTGGCGATGAGAAGCTTGTTGTTCTGCGGATGAACGTCGTAGACAAATCGATAAATATTTTCGGCATTCATAACACGTTCGTCGGACAAATCTTGTATGAGGATCTTGGGCTGAAGGCGCCGGGCTTCGCCGAGGCGATGACGGAGGGCAATATCGTCTTGTCGAAGGAGGTCATTCCGGAGCTTGACGCGGACCATATTATTTTGCTTCCGTCCAACGGGACATGGGAGGATGAGAGTACCGCGCAAGCGCTTGAGGAAATGAAGGCAGATCCGTTATGGCAGACCGTCCCCGCATTTAAGAACGGCCATGTATATCCCGTAGAGAGATCGTATTGGCAGACGGGAGCCATTACGGCCAACGGGTTGAAGATGGATGAATTACTTCGGTTGCTGGCTTCTTAACAGGAAATAAGAGTGATTTGGGAAAGAGCCGCTCCTCAACGAAGGTTGATGGGCGGCTCGTTTTGATTTACACTATATTTAATGAGAATGAATATCAATTAAAAGGCGGTTGATAGTAACGATGGATATCGAACGGCGCAAACAAGCTGGGACTGCTTCTTTAGTCCAATATGTGCTGCGGTCGATCCGCTTAATCGTTGCGGGCGAGCAAGCAGGAATGAGTGATTTGGACGGCAGCGATAGAAACGATACGGAAGGCCTTGAACTGATCATTATAATGAGCGGGACGGGACAAGGAAAATGTTATTTGCAGGGACCCGGAAGATCTTTATTCCTTGATCAAGAGGTTATGAGCTGCAGCTATTACCGAGTGAGCTTTGCGACGAGCGGTGATGCAGCTTCGAGCTTGCTGCCGGATAAGCAAGAGCTTGCCTGCGCACCCTTCGCGAAGATGATGGAGCTGCTTGACGAGTTATATGGACTCCGCGGAGCGACAGGCGAGCTCGAGCTGTTCCAACGATTTGTGAGATTTCAAGAGCTGCTGCTCTTTCTATTCCGCCAAAATGCACCTGCTGCCGAGGATAAGGAAACGGATAGCGAGCGGCATGGGGTAGAGCTTAGCATACGGCATATTCATCAGTATTACCGTGAGCTTCTGACCGTGGAGGAGCTGGCCTCCCTCGCAGGCATTGATCGCTGGAAGTATACCCGGCTGTTCAAGGAGACTACGGGTCAAGTTCCGCTCCAGTACTTGAATGAAGTGCGAATTAATCAAGCCAAGAGGTGGCTGGCAAGCGCCGATGACAAGCTGCTCGATATTGCGCTGAATGCAGGTTTCAACAATGAATATTATTTCAATCGTCGCTTCAAGCAGACGGTAGGCATATCGCCAGGACAATACCGTCGCAGCCGCAAGGGACAGCTTAGAGTAGTGGCGCCGTATTTGGAGGATTTCATAGTCGCGCTGGATATGCAGCCTATCGCCCAGTATTGGCATGCGAAATGGGGTAAACAAGACTATCTAGGCTTAAACCATATTCCGACGTTTGACGAGAACGGCGGCAACTTTGACGCGCTTTCCGGCTATAAGCCGGATCTGATATTGCTTATGGATCGTTACGAGCAACAGCAATATTCCCAGTGCCGACGCATATCCAACACGTGCATCTTGCGGGAGCAGACCAATAATTGGCGCACGCTGCTGCGTACCGTCGCCGATTATTTCGGCCGTACGGAGTTGGCCGACGATGCTATCGCAAAGTATGATTTCAAAGCACGGAGCGCGAGTCATAAGCTGAGTCGGGTTATGAAAGATGAAACGGTCGCTTTTTTGCGTATCTCGGCGGACCACATTATTCAATATACGGACGAAGGGCAAGGCTTTGTTTCGACTGTTCTCTATGGCGATGTTGGCTTGCGCTCCCACTCCGCGGTAGGTATAGCTTCAAAAGCGAATAAGCCGGGCATGTTCAATCTCTCTGTAGAGGATCTGCGTACGTTAACCGCGGATCATCTGTTCATTACTTTCGATAAGTGGCATAGCCAGGCAGAAGGAAAGGAGAGAGAGCTGCTGGAGCAGCCAGAGTGGCGCGATCTGCCCGCCGTACGAAACAACCGCGTTTACGAAGTTGATTTTCTAACTTGGATGAATAACGGAATTATTTCCAACGGCAAAAAAATCGATGATATTCTGCGATCGTTAGCTTAATTTGTATAAGGCAACCGTCGATTTTGTCCATTGTTATTGTCACGTTGCCGAATCTACAATTAAGTTGATAATGATTATCACAGCATGGACGTTACATGAGCCGGCTGGAGGAGGACTTCGATTGACTGAGCAGCTTGAATTATACGATGTGACGATTATCGGCGGTGGTCCTGCGGGAATGTATACTGCTTTCTATAGTGGAATGCGCGATTTAAAGACGAAGCTAATAGAAGCGAAAGACGAGCTGGGCGGGCGGATGCTTATTTATCCCGAGAAAATGATTTGGGATGTCGGAGGTGTGGAGCCGATCCTATGCGAGAAGTTAATCGCTCGATTATCGGAGCAAGCGAAGACGTTCGACCCGACAATCTTATTCGGCCAGCACATCATCGGATTGGAGAAACAAGCGGATTCGACGTACATTCTGGAAGCGGCAACGGGGGAGAAGCACTGGACGCGCACGGTCATTCTGGCTATCGGCCGCGGCATTCTGCGAATGGCGAAGCTGGAGCTGGAAGGGGCCGAGCGCTATGAGGTGTCCAATCTGCACTATACGGTGCAGGAACTGGAGCCTTTTAGGGGGAAACGAGTGCTTATTTCGGGTGGGGGAAACTCCGCTGTCGATTGGGCGAACGAGCTGGTTTCCATCGCTGCCCAGGTTACAGTCGTGCATAGGCGCGACCGCTTCGGCGGACATGAGAAAAACATTGTTCGAATGAAGGAGTCTTCTGCCGAGGTGCTTACGCCATATGAAGTTACGCAGTTGTACAGCGGCAACGGAAAGACGATTGAACGGGTGACGATCACCCATATCGAATCAGGTGACTCGCGCGAGCTGGAAATAGACGAGGTTATCGTCAACCACGGGCTGAAGTCCGATTTTACAGGTATCAAGAATTGGGGACTGGATATGGACGACTGGAACATATTCGTCAGCCCGAAACTTGAGACGAACTTGCCGGGCATCTTCGGGGCCGGCGACTTCGCCAATTACGAAAGCAAGCTCAACCTGATTGCAGGGGCGTTTACGGATGCGGCCTTAGCGCTTAACAGCGCCAAACGGTACATCGATCCCGAGGCGCCGAGAATGGCCTATGTATCGTCGCATAACGAGAGGTTTAAAGAACGGAACAAAGCGCTTGGCGTATCCGATGAATAGAAAGGTCTGCTATCAATAGATGACCGGATCGGAGCGATGAATCTCTGTCAGAAGGGATTCGACCTTATTCTAAAGGTTGACACTAGTGTAGAGGTTATTATAAATTTCAAAAAAAGGTACAGCCTCTTCAATTTTCTTGAAGGGCTGTACCTTTTTCTGAGAGACGTGCTTGAATTCGATTGCCGTCAGCTGACGGACGGGCCGGTCGCCACGGTCGTGCTGACCGCGTCGGATGTCTTATCCGTCGTCGTGAAGTAGTAAGAATGATTGCCCTTCGACAGCCTCGTGACGAGTCTGTACGCTTTGCCGTCCGCGTAGTTCGTATCGCTCGGGTTAACCTCGACCATCTGACGTACGACGCCGTCGATTACGGCCTCCACGGCATAAGGCGCTTCGTTATCGACATCCGTATACGTGACATTGAACGTGAAATTCGTCTGGCTGTTGCCGGTTGCAGCATTCACGCTGCCAGCGGTTAACGTCGGCGCGGTTCCGCTGGCCGTATTCGTAAGTTGGAAATCGTCCATGAACATTTCGCCGTAGCCCTTGACCGTCTGCTTCAGCCAGATTGTAAGGACGGCTTTCTTTCTGTTCATGTTAGCCGGAGCTGCGCTTGTGTCGAACTGCAGGTCGGTCCAGGTGGTCGGGATGCTGACCCAGCCGCCCCCCAAGGTATAACCGTTCGTACCGTCGGACATGGTTACCTTCATGCGCAGATTCGAGTGGCTCGGATTTTTCACCTTCATGTTAACGTACCGGTAGCCGTCCAAGTTAAACGACTCGTGCCAGTGCTGGAACCTGGCCTCGGAGCTGACCTGGGAAGGATTCTGCGTAAACTTGCCGACGTAATTCCCAGGCGTATCCAAAACTTTGGAGAACGTGCCTTCGTTGTTGCCGCCGTTCTGGTTCCACCAGTTCACCCAGTGGTGTCCGATCGATCCCCATACCCCTTTGCCGTCGAAATTATCGAATAGCAGCGGATGCGACGGATCCGGAAGCGGACGGGCAACCGTATAGTGCATATGGCTAAACGAATAGTTGCCGGAAGTATCGTTACCTCGAATCCTCATAATGTGATTGGATAGCGGATTGAGTGCGCTGGTGTCGAATGTGTACTCATAGGCAGCGCCGTCCAACGTCATCGGCACATAGGTACCGCCCGTTCTCACTTCTGGCGTACCGGCGTTGGTGCTGGTGAATACCGTGACATCGCCGCGTACGTAATCGCCGATAATCGGGCTTAACACCTGAAGCTCCGGCAGATTCGATGCAGAGGTTGGGGCATTGTTAATCGTGCTGAGTCCCATAACCGTGTACAGCATGCCGGCTTGGATGTTGATGCTATATTCGTTGTAACGCCATTGATTCATATTGTCCGCGCCCTGGTATCTGTCTTGATACCAAGGAGTGACGCTGTAATAATCCTTCGTATCCTTGATATTCGCTCCGCTTACCATTGCGCCAGGGATAACAACGCCTTGGCCTGCCGCAGAACCAGCTTCTTCGTCAAACCGGGTATGCAGGAAGTCGACATAGTCCGATCCGATGCCGGAAACCCAGCTAATATTCCATGGATTCTGTCCGTAAACCCAGTACATCGCTCTCTGAATGATGCGGAGCGTATCGGGATCGCCGAAGAGCTCGTAGTAACGCATCATATCCCCGATATAAGACATAAGCGGCTCGTTTACGCCGAAGTTGCTGAATTGGTTCATTGTGCCGTAAGGCGTATCGTCCATAAGCGACAAGACGTAGTGGAACTGCTGATCAAGCAGGCTCTTAATATGCGCTTGCGTCGCTGTATCGGCTACCGGATAAAATTCGGCGAGCGCAATCGGCCGCATGCTCCAATACGCCGTCGAGCTCAAGTCGTCGAACGTGAGGGCGTTGGCGGCAGCCGTTGCCGCATTTTTGTAAGCTACATCGTTTGTAAGCAGGTACATCTCGACATCCGCGAAAATTTTCGATTTGTTGGGATCCCCGTGCTGAGGGGTGGTAGTCAGATTAGCGGCCATGAAGTCGTACATCGTAACGGCAGCCGCTTCGTATTCGTTGGCTGAAACGGTTAGATCGGGAATGAGGGACGTTGCAACATCGCCTTCGGCGATTGCCGTACGGATCGCGCGTGCCGTTGCCGCGAGCGTTGCTGCGCCTTTTGCGGAACCTTCGACGCTTAGTACGTCTGTACGCAGCTTCCGGTCATCTGAATTGCCACGAATGCCATCGGTTTCTTTGTTGGGATGAACAAAGGCGCCATGATGGGAGATGTTGTACATTGCGCCGTCGAACAGATCGGAAAACTTGACCAAATAATCGCTAGCGAACATTGCTTCATCGATAAGGTCGGGAATATCGTTATTGTCGTTATCGAATTTGACGCTCGGCGAGTCGATGTTTCGGAGGTAGGCCAAGACGATCGATGCGCCTACCCATTGATTGGCTCCGTATTTGCCGTAGTCTCCTGCGTCATAATGCCCGCCTGTCAGGTCGTAGCTTGTCGTGCCGTCAAGGCTGATGGCATCGTCGAGATGTCCTGCAGGGTGGAACACTTTATCCGAAGGCGGAATCGTGCTGTATCCTGGCGGATAGGCATCGGATGTCGCCACGCTTGCGCGTTGGACGCGGTAGAAGGCGGTCATCTCGTCCTTGTAATCATCCCATACGTTGTCCGTGATGGGGAACGGGAAGGAGGAAACGCCGTTTGTCTTCACTGTGTAGTTATCGCCGATTGTCTTAATGCCGGAGATATCGATGACATAGAGGTATTTACCCCAAACCATCCCTTTGTACGTCATGGCCCCAGTGTGTAGCGAAGTATTCGAGCCGTCAATAATCTGGTAGGTGGTGTCGGCCAGGAAGGTTGTGGAGGTTACGATGGCGTTTTTATAATCGTTTGCGCCGTAGCCGACTTGGCTCACGAGGACATCAATGATGTTCGTCGATTGCGTAACGGTTGGCGAGTTCTGAGGTGTCGTGGATGCGGCAGGGGAAGAACCATCGGCCGCACGGAAGTAATAGGATGTCGTGCCGACGGGCAGCTTCGACAGATAGATGTAGTCCTTGCCGTCGGCGTAGTTCGTGTCCGTGTAGTCGGCGTCACGCATGTTATAGGCTTTGTCTCCGAAAACAACCTGCATCGCGATCGGCTTGTTGTTATCCGCATCCGTGTAAGTCGTCTTGAAGGTATAGGTTGTGTTCTGATTGTTGATCGAACCCGAGTTGGACGTAAGCGGCGCAGCCGACAGGGTAGGAGAGCTGCCAGTGTTGTCTGTCGTACCCGAAATGTGATCCATTAGAATTTCTCCGTAGCCAGTGGCCGTCTGCCTCAGCCAAATTTCGAAGCGAATCCTCTTCTTATTAATTTTGGGGCTGAGCGCGTCCAGGTCGATCTGCGTATCGGTCCAAGTCGTGGGAACCGAAGCGAAACCGCCCGTCATATCGTAGTTTTTGTAGCCGTCGCTGATGACGATGCGAATGCGGGCATTGGGATAACCGGGATTTTTCATTCTAAAATTCAGGTAACGGTACCCGGACAGGTCGACCGTCTGATGCCATGGCTCGAACTTGGCCTGCGAAGAGCTCGAGGCCGGAGTCTGCGCGAATTTGCCGACTTTAAAAGTGTCGACCGTCGCTTTCGAGAATGTGCCTGTTCCTCCGGATTGGTTATACCAGTTCTGCCAGTCTTGCTTGAACTCGCCTTTGTTGTCGAAATCGTCAAAGTACAGGGGGGTGTTTGGATCGGGGAGCGGCTTGACGGCAGCATGCGCCGGCGCAGGCGCCCACACGAGCGCTTGCAGCACGACAGCCAGGCCCAGCCCAACCAAGAGAAATTTTTTAGCCCGTTCTCCTATGCGGGTAACGCTTGTCATAAAAAAACCTCCTCTACATAATGGAAAATCATTTGCGGCAATGCGATTTGACTGAATTACGTTCAATGCAAATCTCGAAAGCGCGGCGTAAGGTTCTGAGCGAGCTAACCCTCCTAAACTAAGTAATCGCTTACAAGATATAGATTAGTAGATTCTTAGAGACATGACCATGAGGTATATAAGCATCGATGTGATCTAATTGAGTAGCCTGCTTAGCGTGCGGGCTCCTCCTACGAGGTGTAAAATCAGAAACGCACTGCCGTGCTTCTTACAAATTATGCTATAATTAGACAAGCACATAGAACAGCTTGCAAGGGCGGTCGGCTACCTCTCGTAGAAGGGAGGGATGCCCATGGAGGTTAAAGATAATTTGACGCTGGTAATCGCCATCGTCGCAGCGTTTAACCAAAAGAAATAGACCGCCCCTCTGCCAGGTCGCGGTCTATTTCTGATCGTAGTTCCGAAGCCGACCGCCTTTGAAGCGGTCTACTGTGCTGTCGGAGTCGTGTTGACGCACGGCTCCTTCTTTAGTTTTATTATAACGGCATGAGTTTATACATGCAAACATAGATAAGGCGCGGTTTCTCAAATTATCAGTACGTAGTTTGAATACATCGTTTGCGGACTACGCTCCTCGGCCGATGTTTTTTTGTTTCGAATCAACAAGGAGCATTAACTAGTGTCACAAACGGCGTTGTCGGGTGTTATACAGACATAAAGGTCGAAAGGAGGGAATGCGATGGAGCTTGAGGCGGAACGGGAACGAGAAGAGGCTTCCGACGAAGGGCTCATTCGCGCCGTACGGGAAGGGGCGACTGAACGATACGAGGCACTCATTGGAAGGTATCAGCAGCGGTTGTACATCTACTGCTATCATCTGCTGATGCAGCGCGAGGAAGCGGAGGATGCGGTGCAGGAGGTATTCATTAAAGCTTACGAGAAGCTGTCGCAGTATGTGTATAACCAATCTTTTGCAGCGTGGCTATATAAGATCGCCTATCATCATTGCTTGAATGTGCTGCGTAGGCGGCGAAGAACGGCACTTCTGTCGAAGTTGCTCAAGCCGCTTGGCCATGAAGGTGCGGACGACGGGTATGCGGAGGCGAGACGGAAGGAAGTTGCGTTGCAAAGCGAGCTTGCGCTAGGGCGGCTTACGGTTGTCGAGCGGTCGCTTATCGTGCTTAGAGTAATAGAGGGGAAATCGTATGAAGAGATTGGACAATCGTTTCCCCAATCGCCTGCCGCGCTGCGCAAAAAAGTGGAGCGTGCCAAATTAAAGCTGAAGCGAATATGGATGGAATTGGAGGGGGATGCAGATGGAGAAGCAACAGACTATGCAATGGCAAGAGAGCCTGAGCTCATTGGAAGAGCGATTGCCCCGGATTGATGTGACCGATCGCGTGATGGAGGCGATTCGCAGCAAGAGCGGGAGCGGGCAGCGGCTGGAGTCGGGCCGGTCTCCGTTCAGGTGGAGGAGCGGCAAAGCATTGTACGTTTCGTTTATCGCGGCGGCTGTTATTTTTGCATGCGGCTTTGGATATGCTGCGGTATCGTGGAAGCTGTTTGCCCCGGACGGGGCGGTTTCATTGGAACTGATCAGCGTTTCACCGAATGAAGTGTCAATAGAGCCAATCGGTCCGGACTTGAGGGATATGCTGCATGAAGGAGAAGCGGGTATTTTTTATTTGAGGGATCAGAATCGATATATCGGACTTGCGCATGAGCGGGAATATGGCGATTTGGAATTTGAGCAATTTGCAGCCGAAACCGACTTGCATGCGCCGCTACGCGAGCTGGGAGACGGCTTTGTTTTCCATCAGGGAACACTTATGCATGATTTGAACAAGTTCGCGCACGATTTGAACTGGGGGAACCCGGGTGGGGATGAAAGTGTCAGCTTGCGTAAGGTGCCGCTTGGCAAGACTACCGGTTACAGTGCGGTATATCGAGATAGCAGCGGGCATCAATTGACGCTGAGCGCTTGGTACAACATACCTGACCGGCAGATTTATTCAAGCGAATTGGATAAATTGATTAAGGAAAAAGTGACGATCGGCGAAATGGAGGCATTTTATCTGAAGGATATAGACAGCGATATGCAAAGGATGGCTTGGGCGGAAGGCGAAGGAGAGCTTTACGTATACTATCAGTTGTTCGATTCGGCGATGGATAAGCTCCCGCGGGAGCGGTTTGTCGAAGTCGCGGCTGCTATAGTGGGACAATAATTCAGAGTCAACGTGCCCTCGGTGGTGAGAATAGAGAGAATCCGGCAGCGGCTGGTGACGAAGAGAAGGCAGGCTTAATCGGCATTATTTGACTCGGAGTACATTGCTCATGTGGCAATGTGCTTCTTTGTGCTATCTATCGATCACGCGTGTCGTTACTGTCGACGGGAGGGTCGTCGGCTTTGCTTCGGCACGTCCACCGACGACTTCCTCGAACTCCGCACCATCAAAATTTCGACCACCCGAATACCGGCCGCAGCATCCTGCGCATCCAATAAGCGATTATCGTCCCCGGGTTCCATGCACCGCGATTCTGCAGGAACTCCAAATATTGATCGTTGATGATATAAGTCCAAGTGGAAGCAGGGGTCTTTAGCCCGAACTTTTCCCACATCGCCGGATCGTTGGAACCTCCCAGCTTTATGAGCATATCCGCAGATTCTTTATCGATGTTAGCCGGAATTTCCGCAAATGCTTGGATGATCTGCTCATGGAATTCGTCGATTGGATTGCGGTTAGTAAGGCTCGTCAAGTGGATGCTTTCGCGAATGTAAGAAACGTATGCCAGATGCTCGGCCCAGAACTTGTCTATAAAATAAAGCCGTACCCGCTGCTCCGAAGCGCTCATCGGCGCCTTGCCATTCAAAATATCAAGCCGCTCCGCGTATAACATACGTCTTTGATCCTCCACCATATCCGAATAACTGTTTAGCTCCTGGCGGATATGGAAGTTTTGGCCCATGATCACGCGCTGAATATGCGAAATCTTGCTGGGGAGCACGGATTCGCTTAGAGCTTCATCCTGTCTGAGACCGCGCAATTCTTTATCCATGCCGAACTTAAGCAATATCTCGTCTTCCAAGCTTACGAAAAAAACGGAAGCCCCCGGGTCGCCTTGGCGGCCGGATCGCCCGCGCAGCTGGTTGTCGATCCGCGCGCTTTGGTGCATATGCGTACCGATCACGTACAACCCGCCTAGCTTGGCGACGACTTCCCCTTGCGCGGGGTTGCCGCCCCCAAGCCGAATGTCGACGCCGCGTCCGGCCATGTTGGTAGATACCGTCACGGCGCCGAGTTCTCCAGCCTTGGCGATGAGCTCGGCTTCTTTTGCGTCGTTTTTCGCATTCAGAACATGGCAAGGTACGTCGGCCGCCGCTAGCGCCTCCGCCAGCATCTCAGACTCCTCGACGCTAGACGTTCCAATGAGAATCGGCCGCCCCGTTGCATGGACGGACGAGATTTCTTGCACAAGCGCCTTAAGTTTGGCCTCCTTATGGGAATAAATCCGGTGCGGATAATCGATCCGAATGTTGGGACGATTCGGAGGGATCGGCACGACCTCCAGCGCATAAATATCTCCGAATTCCATAGCGGAAACATGCGCGGTAGCCGTCATTCCGCAAATCTTCGGATACATGCTAAGGAAGTGTTGAAGGGTGATCGTGCCAAGAATGTTCCCGCCGGCTTTCGACCGCAGCCCTTCTTTGGCCGAAAGCGCGGTTTGCAGCCCGTCCGGCAAATGCCTATTCTCCGCCACGCGGCCGGTATATTCGTCGATCAGCTCGATTTTACCGTCCCGGACGATGTAATCGACGTCTCTCTGCAATAACAATTCCGCATGCAGCGCGCAATTTAGCGCCATTAACAAATAGCTATTATGGCTCTCGTATAAATTGCCGCATCCCAGCAGCGACTCCGCTTTCGCCGCACCCGCTTCGCTTAAATAAACGTTTCGCTTGTACTCGTCGAAGTCGTAATGATCCTCTTGCCGGAGCTGCCTGGCGACTGCCGCGAACCGGGAACCATCATCGCCGGGAGAACCAGGTTCGCCGGCGATGACTAGCGGCACCCGCGCTTCGTCGAGAAGCAGGGAGTCCGCTTCGTCGACGATGACGTAGCGGAACGGACGATGCACGGTATCGACTTCGTCCAGAGCGATCGTGTCGCGCAAATAATCAAACCCCGCCTCTTTGGCGGTCACATACGTAATATCCGCGGCGTACGCCATCCGTTTCTCTGACAAAGGCATGCCCGCTTGAACCGCGCTTGCCGTTAACCCAAGGAACCGATAGATCGGGCCCATCCAATCGGCATCCCGTTTCGCCAAATAATCGTTAAAGGTCAGTACATGAACGCCATCGCCGGATAGCGCGTGCAGATAGGCAGGCAGAACGGCGGAGAGCGTTTTACCTTCGCCGGTATGCTGCTCGATCACATATCCCTCGTGCAGAGCGATGGCAGCCATGAGCTGGACATCGAAGGGTTGTAATCCGAGCGCTCTCTTCGCGGCCTCGCAGACAAGCGCATAGGCATCGACAAGCAGCTCGTCCAAAGGCGTACCCGAGCTTGCTTCTTTTTGCAGCCGGAGGGATTCCGTTTGAAGCTGCCCATCGTCCCACGCTTCCAATTTCCGTTTTCGAATGAGCTCCGCTCTGTCCCGGTAGCCTTTAAGCCTATGCTGGTTATCGCGCTCTTTGAATTCTCGTACCCACTTGACGGCTAGATTCATCGGAATTTGAGCTCCCTTCGGTAGAAATAGGTTAATTTCTGAACAGGAATCAGACGCGGCTATACTTCCACATGGTTAGACTATAGACGAGGAACTGGCCCAATCCCAGCAACCCGAAAGTGATTAGTGTATAAACGGCATTGGAAGGGAGCAATATGACCGTTCCCACGGCTATGGGCAAGCAAGAGCTGTAGTAAATATAGACGTTTCGGCAAGCTTTGAACGTGATCCATTGCTGCCCCTCATCCACGCCCCGAATTTCAAACGGAATTGTGGCCCAGACATTAATGCGGTCTTTCGGATTTTTGCGATTATAAACTCTTACAAGCGTCACCCACAGCACGCCTAGAGGGACAGCGAAGAGGGCGCAATAAATTCTTCCCGTCGTAGTCGAAAGTTCCCCTGACAGCATTAACTTCAGAAGATAAAACAAACCTAACGTGCTAAGAAACAATAGGGTTGATAGTAACGGCGAACGCATAACCTGTGCGAACATCCTACTCCTCCTCCTTTAAATAAAAAACTTTCTCCACGGGCAGTTGAAAAGCTGCGGCAATTTTAAGCGCTAGCGTAATCGAAGGGGAGTAATCGCCTTTTTCGATTAACCCAATGGTCTGGCGAGTGGCTCCGATGGCATCCGCCAGGTCTTGCTGCGACCATCTAAAGCGCGCCCTTAGTTCACGTACGTTGTTAACAAGCATGCAAGAGATCCTTTCCGGTTGCTGATTTGAAATGATTGTAAATGAAGTTTAACAAAATGTAAACAATGTATTGCATTTTATCGCGGTTCGACTTTGAAGGTTTGCCTGTATGCGGGGAGTAGCATGAAACTTTTCCCTCTAGGTATGAGATACAAATAGATTGAAGTTGGTTATAATCAGTGTTACTCTTACAACGGTAAACTCGAAACTATAATTTGCAATACATCTAATAATAGTCTCTATTTCAGTTATAAAGAGAGGAAACACGATGATAAAAGTTGATAACTTATCCTTCTCATTTCCGCAAAAGGAACTATACAAAAACATTTCCTTTACGCTTGAAGAGGGGCAGCATTGCGCTTTTATTGGAACAAGCGGCAACGGGAAAAGCACATTGATAGACATACTGATGGATCCGGAAAGATATCTGTTCGAGGGCAAGCTGGAAATAGACCCGACTTGCAGGATTGGGCATGTAAGTCAATTCCCGCAATTCGACAAAACGAAAGAAACAACTGTTTATGAATATATTGGGGAAGAGTTTATTAAGCTACAAAATGAAATAACCGCTATTTGCGCTGAAATGGAGACTTCAACGGATCTTGATTCTTTATTAGAGAAATATCAATTCGCTTTAGATGCATTAGATTCCATCGGCGGGGAAGATTTTGAAAGCAACATAAATAAGAAGCTTAATCTGGCAAACCTCATGAAGCTTAAGGATCTTAAGGTTTCCGACCTGAGCGGCGGGGAATTCAAGCTGATTCAAGTGATGAAGGAAATGCTTAGCAGTCCAGACTTAATGATTATGGACGAGCCGGATGTATTTCTAGACTTTGAAAACCTTAATGGACTTAAGAATCTTATTAATTCCCACAAAGGCATGTTGCTGGTGGTTACGCACAACCGCTATCTATTGAATCATTGTTTCAACAAAATCATACACCTTGAAAACACGGAGATCCAAGAGTTCGAAGGGCGATATATAGATTATAACTTCTCCTTGCTTCAGACTAAGGTTGAGTTGCAGGAGCTCAAAATCGCCGAAGATGAAGAATTGGAGAGAAACGAGAACATAATCGCTAATCTTAGAGTAATCGCAACTTATAATTCAGAGGCTTCTAGAGGCAAAGCATTAAAAGCCAGAGTCAAGTTCCAAGAAAGATTGGAAGCGCGAAGAATTAAAGCGCCATTTGTTGATATTAAGCAACCGAATATTAGTTTTGGCATGGATACTGAAATGGAAGAGACCACTGTCGTACATGTCGATCTTTATAGTGCTGCCTTTGATGAGTTGCTTTTAGACAATGTGAGCTTTGAGATCAAATCTGCGGACAAAGTAGCCATTATTGGTTCGAACGGTACCGGGAAAACGACTTTACTCCGAGATATCTTTAAAAATAATCATGAGTCTATTAAAATCAATGAAGACGCTAAAGTGGCTTACTTATCGCAAAATCAAGGCGAAGTGCTAAAGGAATCTAATACCATACTAGAAGAATTCATCGATGCCGGGTTTAAAACGTATGATGAAGTTAGATCGTTTATTGCAAGCTATGGCTTTGAAGGGGAAATCGTTAATCAAAGGATAACCTCTTTATCCGGTGGAGAAAAAAATATGCTTCAATTGGCCAAAGCTGCTGCCAGCAAAGCAAACGTATTGCTTCTTGATGAACCGACCAGCCATTTGGACATCTATTCACAGATCGCGCTGGAAAAAGCTATTGCAGACTATAAAGGCGCGATTCTGATGATTTCCCATGATTTCTATTCTGTGGTTAATGGTATGGATTATGTGTTAATCATTGAAGATAAGACGATCAGAAAGATGAGCATTCGAAAATTTAGACAGATGATTTATGCCAGCCATTTTGACAAGGACTATCTAGAAAAGGAACAAAATAAAAGATCGGTTGAAATGAAAATTGAACTGGCTTTAAAAAATAATGAGTTTGAACTCGCAAAAGTATGGGTTGATGAGCTGGAAGAGCTGATCAAGTTGCTTTAAAGAGATGCTATTAGGCGACCACCTGCGGCCGGATTCGATGCGCTGCAGGGATGGGCGCCTTCTTTGTGTGTTGTTGGAGGTTGCTGGAGGTGTTTAAGCTGCCAGCGAATGCAACATAGGGGTTCTTTCAATTTTCTTTTAAGTCCGTGTGCTATCATTCCTATCAAATCTATTTTTTTAGATTATCGAAGGAGGATACAAATGAGTTTACGCAATTGTAGTAGGCAGGCCATTACATATTTACTTGTGTTATTAATGGTGTTTAGCTGTATTCCAAGCTGGAGCAATCCAGAACGAGTTTCTGCTGCAGGAACCTTTGCTGGTGGAGACGGGTCGGAAACTAACCCCTATCTCATTTCTACTGCCGATCAGTTATATGAGATGAGGAATTATCTCGGAAGCTATTTTGAATTATCGAATGATATTGATTTGAGCGATTATGATTCTATGAATTCATGGCAACCAATAGGTGAAGATGCGGCTCCCTTTACAGGAGGTTTAGATGGTAATCACTATACCATTTCGAATTTGTATGTCGATACTCAATTTGCTGATTTCAGACTAGGATTATTTGGTTACATGGATAACCCTAAGGCTATCAAAAATCTAAATCTTAGGGACGTTTATGTAGCAGGCGAATACGAGGTCGGCGCTTTGGCAGGTTATGTCAGTAACGGAATATTTGAAAATATTACGGTCACGGGTTCAGTATCCGGCTTGCAATATAGAATAGGGGGGCTCATTGGTTACAGCGAATCATCAACCCTTACGGATATAAGTGTTACGGGTAATGTAACAGGCCATGATGATACTGGCGGAATAGCGGGATATAGCTACGATAATACCGTTAATAACGTTTATTTTGACGGGAGCGTAACCGCTGACCATTATTATATAGGTGGTCAATTCGGTAGATTTATAGACGGCACTATTAGTAATAGCGGTTCGAGGGGGACTGTGTCGGGGCATCAATATATAGGCGGCCTGGTAGGTGGTCTTGAAAACTCTACAGTCAGCCAAAGCTATTCTCATGCCAAACTAACTAATACGGATGATGACATGGGCGGGCTAATCGGGAACAGTATGGATTCTCATATTGAACATTCCTATGCTACGGGTAACGTAACGGGACAAGATGATCTAGGCGGGTTGGTCGGGTACAGTGAAAAAACATCAATCGAATACTCCTATGCTACCGGTAATGTTTCGGGTGGCGATGATGTCGGCGGTTTGGTAGGCGATAACGAGGGGGGTACGATCTCCTATAGCTATGCCACGGGGGATGTTGTTGCAACCGATGAATTTATTGGCGGATTAGTGGGCGAGAATGAAGTAGCGGATGACGGGACGGATTCGATCGTTCAATATAGCTTTGCTACAGGAAATGTAACCGGAGATAGTGAGGTAGGCGGAATTGTAGGCTACAATTACGGGGGTATTGTCCGCGAAAGTTATGCAACGGGCAACGTAACTGGAAATGTCAATGTAGGTGGTTTAGTTGGAGATAATATTGTAGGTTTGGTTGAAAATAGCTATTCGATTGGCGCTGTAACTGGAAATACGGTTGTCGGTGGCTTAGTTGGATCTAATGCGGGTGGAATAATCGAAAACAGCTATTATGATACAGATACATCAGGACAAGCGGATAATCAGGGAACCGGATTACCTTCAAACGACATGAAAGTAATAGACTCCTATGTGAATTGGGATTTCGACAGCATATGGACCCTAGACGATCAAAACAATGGCAACCCGTATTTAAAGCGACACAGGGATCTCAGCGGATTGAGTTTATCCCTGAATGTGGCTCTAAGTCCGGCTTTTGATAAGGACGTCACTAGTTACACGGCAAGCGTTGCAAATAGTGTTGGCAGTATTAAAGTGACGCCGTCTACAGTAGCGAAAAATGCCAAAATGATCATCTCCATTAATGGTGGCGCTCCAAGAGAGATAAATAGCGGTGAACTCAGTGACGCGCTGGATCTAAACGTAGGGGAGAATACGATTACTATAGTCGTTGCATTACTAGATGGAGTAATTTCTAAGACGTATACTGTAACGGTTACTCGTAATCAGTCGCTGAGTTATATACCAATTCCAAGCTCTAATGCTAATCTTGAAAAAATTGTTTTCTCGGAAGGGCTGCAACTAGATCCCGCATTTAACCCGAATATATTGAGTTATAAGGCAAATATAGAGAGCGGTATGGAATCTATTAGAGTTAAGCCAACGTTAGGGGATAACCAAGCGAAAATAGATTTACGAGTGAATGGGGTGGCCTACCCGGTTGCAAGCGGTAAAGAGAGTGAAGATTTGCCGCTTGTTGTTGGAACGAATGAGATCGAGATTACGATAACAGCGTCTAACGGTACTGTTAAAGTTTATCATTTTACAGTCGAACGTGAACAAGAAGCAGTGGTTGAGTACACATGCACATTTAAGGATATTGAAAACCATTGGGCAAAGGACGACATTTGCGAAGCGGCAAGGTTGAAGGTTATTGAGGGGAAGGATGCCAACCATTTCGCGCCAAATGCAGCTGTTACACGCGCGGAATTTATCGCGATGATACTTCGTGCGTTGCAAATGGAAGAGCTTGAGGAGTCGACGGATCCCGTTTTCACCGACCATGATCGTATTCCAGCGTGGGCTCGTACAGCCATCTATACAGCAACCGATAAAGGAATCATCCAAGGATACTCGGACGGAACTTTACGTCCGCTTGAGTCCATTGATCGAACAGAAATGGCGGCAATAATCGCTAGAACTATGAACTGGCAAGAAGGTAGTCATCAAACATCTGCCTTTTCGGATGAAGCAACGATTCCCGGATGGGCTAAGGGATTTGCTCAAATGGCGCTTGAGCACGGTATAATAACTGGTCGATTAAATCATGCTTTTGCACCTTTTGCTAAAACAACTAGAGCGGAAGCAGCGATTGTCATGTTGAGACTTCGGAAACATGTAGAAGTATAAATGTAATTAAAGTACATCGTTATGAGGGTCGCGTATTCTCATAACGATGTATTTTTATTTTTAAAGCATCATCCTATGGATTAGGATCTCCATGGCGCGGAGCTAGCTTATGATGCATCGGCACACTTGTGCATTTCGAACGGTCATATGCATCATTCTGCACTATGGTGAATACCAATACGAATGATGCAATAGTCCGTATTCTTCTGATGCACTCCAGTTTCCGCATACCAGGCCAGTTGACGCGACTAAATGAAGTTGTGCGAATTATTTGGATAGGAGAAAGGGGCAACATTGATGGAAGGGCCAGGAGTAAAGCAAGGAAATAAACGGATTAGAGCAATGATAAGAGGTTACTTGATGGCGCTAGCAATTATCGTTTCGTTAATGACAGTCGGAGCGCCTGCACTTGCCGGACTGGATATCGGGGGGCCCCCCACGCATGTGGTCGTGTCCTATGAAACAAACGGGGGCTCAACGATTGACTTTGACCATGTGAGCTCCGGAGGCAAATTGGTGTTTCAGCGAACGCCGGTAAAGGACTGTTACAGCTTCGCCGGCTGGTACTACGACAGTGCGCTAACGCAAGCCTATAATGCGTCCGATCAAATTACTAGAAACCTGACGCTGTATGCCAAATGGACCGCTACGAGCGCAAATGCACAGTGCAGCTTTGCTACATTGACCTCGACAATCGGTACGGTAAGTACGGGCGGGACTGCAAATGAAACTATCACTGTCGGGAACGGCATCCAATTAGCCGCGTTAAAGGCCGCGATTACGCCGTCAAAGGATGCAACGTTCGAGATTTACAATGCAGATGGAGTAACTAAAGCGACGACACTCAAGACGGGTACGAAGATCATCGTAATCTCGTTAGTCGGGACGAGTAAGGTTATC
This sequence comes from Paenibacillus sp. PAMC21692, assembly GCF_014303795.1. NCBI lineage: Bacteria > Bacillati > Bacillota > Bacilli > Caryophanales > Paenibacillaceae > Paenibacillus > Paenibacillus sp. PAMC21692. The sequence goes on along the minus strand of NZ_CP060293.1, from coordinate 7,822,538 downwards.
TACACGGTAACGGTAAGTTCTCCGAATTTGGCATTAAACAAACCCGCAACGGTCGGGAGTACGTGCAGCGCCACGCAAAATGCGGCCAAAGTCGTAGACGGCAGCGTCACCAACGACAGCCATTGGTGCTCCCTGTCCAGCAACCGTTGGCTGCAGGTCGATCTCGGCTCCGTCCAACAAGTAAGCCAATTTCTCATCAAACATGCATCGGAAGGCGGACTGTCGGCTTCGTATAACACGAAGGCTTACAACATCCAAGTTAGCTCCGATGGCACTAATTGGAGCGAGGTCGTAAAGGTTAACAACAATACGAGCGGCGTTACGGTAGACAATATTCCTCATGCGCAAGCCCACTATATTAAATTGAATGTCACGACGCCTACGCAAACGGTGGACTCCGCGGCAAGAATTTATGAGTTCGAGGTATATGAGCATCAAAATTTGGCATTAAATAAACCCGCGACGGTCGATAGTACGTGCAACGCCTCGCAGACGGCGGCCAAAGCCGTGGACGGCAGCGTCACCAACGACAGCAAATGGTGCTCCCTGTCCAGCAACCGTTGGCTGCAGGTCGATCTTGGTTCCGTCAAGCAAGTGAACCAATTTATTATCAAGCACGCAGCGGAAGGCGGAGAGACGGCTTCCTATAACACGAAGGCTTATAATATTCAGACCAGCAGCGACGGCAAGAATTGGAGCGAAGTCGTAAAGGTAACGAACAATACGAACAGCCAGACGGAAGACAATATCGCCCCGGTATCGGCAAGATATATCAAGTTAAACGTAACGACGCCTACGCAAACTACAAACCGTGCTGCAAGAATTTACGACTTTCAGGTATATGGGCCTCAAAATTTGGCATTAAATAAACCCGCGACGGTTGACAGTACATGCACAACCACGCAAACCGCTGCCAAAGCCGTGGACGGCAACGTCAACAATGATAGCAAATGGTGCTCCAAGTCCAATAACCGTTGGCTGCAGGTCGATCTCGGCTCCGTCAAGCAAGTGAACCAATTTGTCATCAAGCACGCCTCGGAAGGCGGAGAGACGGCCTCCTACAACACGAAGGCTTATGATATCCAGGTCAGCACGGACGGAGTAAAATGGAGTTCGGCAGTTAAAGCAACCAACAATACGAGCGGCATCACGGTAGACAAAACGACCGTAGTACCGGCTCGCTTTATCAAGTTAAACGTTACGACGCCTACGCAAACCCAAAATGCCGCGGCAAGAATCTTTGAATTCGAGGTATACGGTCCTCAAAATCTGGCATTAAATAAACCCGCTACGGCCAGCAACACGTGCAATGCCTCGCAGACTGCGGCCAAAGCCGTGGATGGCATCGTAACCAATGACAGCAAATGGTGCTCCTTGTCCGGAGACCGCTGGCTCCAAATTGATCTCGGTTCCGTAGAACAAGTGAACCAATTCGTCATCAAGCACGCCTCGGAAGGCGGAGAGCGCGCTTCCTATAACACGAAGGCTTACAATATCCAGGTTAGTAACGACGGTACAAACTGGACCAAGGTGGTCAACGTAACCAATAACGCGAGCGGCATTACTGTTGACAATATTACGGGAGCAACGGCTCGATATATTAAGCTGAACGTCACGACGGGCACACAGACCGCAGGCACTGCAGCAAGAATTTTTGAGTTTGAAGTGTATGGAACAAACGCGACACCGTAACGTTGCAACGAAAAAACATTCATTTCAAACCGTGAGTCGACAGAGTTCGTCGTGTCCATAGTCACGCATCCAGGCCTATGCATATGCGCATAGGCCTGATTGTGATGTGTTTCTTAGTAAACATCAACCTTGAACTTCTTGATTGTCCCAAGGCAATTTGCTCGGAACAGAGGTTGTTAAGTCCAAGTCCCTGGCATCAGCCATTATGCCGTGCCATCAGGGGCGGTACGCAGACCGTTGGCTCCGTTTCGCAGCAGCTCGGCTGCCCAACCCCGGGCGGCATCGGCAATCTCTTGCATGTTAACAGCTTCGGCCGCAGGCTGCTCGACGGCATTGCGAAGACGTCTGGCTTTGGCTAAATGCCCGATGGCCTCTTTCATGGCGGAGGCATAGCCGGATTGTATCGGCGCCAGTTGGTCGGCATGCAATTCATCGGTTCCGGGAGCGATGCATAAATCGTACATGTCGATAATTTCATCGGTTTCGCGGTCGGGAAAATATTCATGCGGCGCAGTGCTGTCGAAGACGGCTGTGCCAAGCTCGCGGACGATGACCATATCGATGCTGTTCGGATCGAAGCCGCAATGATACACCTCTACATCGTAGCCGCGTCGCAATCCTTCAGCGGCGAGCCGCTTCAGCAGCGTCGACTTGCCGGAGCCTGCGCGGCCTTTGATCAGGTAGCGTTTCAGGCCTTGGGTCAGCTCCGGTACAAAATCGACCGCCCCGGCAGGCGTTGCGGCGCCGAGGAAACGGTCGTCTCGGCGGCCCTCCTTGGGCAAGGACGTTTCGCCGAACAGACGCGAGACGTATGCGTTCGCTACGCGGTTCGCCGCTTCGAAGCTCATGGCGCTGATGTAAATCGCTTCCCAGTCGTCATGAATGTCCAACGCGCGGGCAAAGCAACTGTAGGCGTTGCCCTCGTTCTCCTGCAAGGAGCCCTCCGCCACGATTAAATCCCCCGATGCCAATCCGCTCTCCGAACCGGACGCCGCCAGCGACAGATGGATCGCCTTGCAGCGAATATCGGCAGGCAACGGTCTCATGTGAAGGGGAAGCGCCCCTTCATGGATAAATCCGGTTTTCCTGGATGGAATAATGACACCGTCGAGCAGCTCGTGATCCTCGGGCCGATGCAACAGCCATACATCGCAGGATGCGGAAAGCGCCTCTTCGGCGATGATCCGCATCGCGGCGGATTGGGCGGCAGCGGGCGCGGGCCGCGCCACGTACAGCAAATCAATCCCCATCAGCGACGATTCCAGCAAATTCCAAGGCCCTCTGGCCGTATGACCCCTCACGAAGAAGGGAGTAGCAGTTCCTCTCATGATCAGCACACCTTTCCGGGCGAATGTCATGGTTACCCTTCCAGTGTATTGCGAAGCGAGGGAGTTGGTTCCGCTGCAGGGCAATTCTTAGCGGCGGGCATCGGTAAGTCAAATGGCTGAGATTCAGTGCGCCTTTGAGGCACTTGGCTGTGGTAAGATGAGGATATTGTAACCGAGGTTTAGATTTCGCCGATGCCAAATCGAAAAGGAAGTGGCCGTATGCTCGCTGCTTTACTCATCGTATCGCTGCTGCTGATGCTGCAAACCGGGTACGGACTGTATTATAGAAGGCAGATTCGAGATGTTGGTCGCCAACTGGACTTCATCGGCAAGCACGACTCCTTCAAGCTGATCACGACGCAGCTCCAGTCGCGGGAATTGTCCCGGCTGGTGGAAAGCTGCAATGAACTGTTGCGCGAGCGGCGGGCGCAGAATCAGCGATTTATTCAAAAAAACGAGGAAATCCACGAGACGATCGCGAGCCTCTCGCATGATATTCGCACACCGCTGGCAGCGTTGGACGGCTACCTGCAGCTGGCGGAGCGAGCAAAGCCAGTGCAGGAGCGAACTGAGCCAGTGCCGGAACGTGCCGAGCAGGCTTCGCATCGCGCAGACTATGTGCGGCTGGCCCGCAGCCGGATTAAGGGAATGGCCAAGCTGATCGAGGAGCTGTTTCTTTATACGAAGCTGCAGAACCCGGACTACAGGCTGGAGTTGTCGACGGTCGACGCCGCGGAGCTGCTGCGGCACAGCCTGGTCATGCAACTGGAGCCGATCGCCGCTACCGGCTATGAGCCGGAACTGGCGCTGCCGAGCCAAGCGCTTGTCGTCGGACAGGCGCATGCGATCGAGCGGGTATTCGGGAATGTGCTGAGCAACTACGTGCATCATGGCGAAGGCCGACTAACCATTCATTGCCGGGAGACGGAGAGCGAGTGGGAGTTTATGTTCGCCAATCCGCTGCCCCCCGGTCGAACGATTGACGCGGAGCGGTTGTTTCAGCGTTTTTATAAGGCGGACCCGGCGCGCACCGAACAGACCTCGGGGCTAGGGCTGACGATTGTGCAATCGCTTGTGCAGAAGATGAAGGGATCGGTTCGGGCGGAGCAGCTCGATCAGCAATTTTGTCTGTGGATCCGATGGCCGAAGAAGCGGGAGGAGAGGGTATGAGCCGGAGAGAAATCGACGATATGCGAGGAACGGAAAAACAGCGAGGAGCCAATGGCAGAATTCTGATTGTGGAGGATGATGCGCAAATCAGCGAAATTATCGCCGAAGGCTTGCGATGCGAAGGCTTCCGATGCACGCAGGCATATTCCGGCAGCGAGGCGATGCTGCATCTGGCTCAAACCGGCTACGAACTGATCGTGCTAGACCTGATGCTGCCCGGCTTGAGCGGCGAAGCGCTAATCAGTCGCCTGCGCGGGGAGCTGCGCTCGAGCGTGCCCGTCATCGTGCTGTCGGCGCGTGATCAACTGGATCACAAGCTGGAGCTGTTTGCACTAGGCGCCGACGATTACGTGACCAAACCGTTTGAGCTGGCGGAGCTGATCGCGAGGATACACGCCCATCTAAAGCGCGCTGGTCCAGCCTCGGAGGCGGAGCCGGCGTACCGGCATAAACAGCTGCTGCTGGACAGCCGAACGTATCAGGCGACCGTAAAGGGCCATCCGCTTCAGCTGACTAGACAGGAATATCGTATTCTCGAGCTGCTGCTAAAAAATCCGAGCCGGGTGTTTACCAAGCAGGATTTGTACACGCTGGCCTGGGACGAGCCGTATATGGGCGAGGACAAAACGATTACGGTGCACATCAGCAACATCCGCAATAAAATCAAGGCGCATTGCGAGCAAAGCTATATCGAGACGATCTGGGGAATCGGCTTTCGCCTGAGCCGGGCGGAGCCGTAGGCTGCAAAAGCTGCTATTACAGATCGGGTTTTACGATTTCTTTACCTTTTCTTGACGTCAACTTGGCTTTCTCGGTGTTAAATGAGAGTAGGGAGGTGACGGGAATGCAGGAATGCATCATAGAGCTGAATCAGATCAGCAAGGCTTATCGCTCGCGGACGGTGCTGCACCCGATCGATTTGCAGCTGTATCGAGGGGAAATCTTTGGACTTATCGGACGCAACGGAGCCGGTAAATCGACGCTTCTTAAGCTGCTCGGCGGGCTGATCTATCCAACTGGAGGCAGTATGCGGCTATTTGAGCGCTCGACTCGCGAGCAGCGCAGTCTGCATGAACGAATGGGGCTGTTGGTGGAGAACCCCGGCCTGTACGCACAGCTGAGCGGGTTCGACAATATGGAGCTGCTGGCCGACGCCTATGGCATGAAGGCGCGCAAACCCAGGATCGAGGAGCTGCTGGATCGCGTCGGCTTGGCCGACAGCAGCAGGCGGAAGGTCAAGGAATATTCGCTTGGGATGAAGCAACGGCTCGGTATTGCTCTCGCGCTGCTGGGCAGCCCTGATGTACTAATCTTGGACGAGCCGATCAACGGACTGGACCCGCAGGGCATTGTCGATATCCGGCATCTGCTGCTGGAGCTGAACAAGACGGGGCTGACGATCGTGATTGCCAGCCACATATTGGAGGAGCTGTCGAAGATGGCGACTCGGTTCGGCATTTTGCATGAGGGACGGATGGTCGAAATCGTCTCGCGCGACGAGCTGCTGCGGCAATGCGAGCAGCGCATTGAGATTCGGCTCACCGAGCCGGAGGCGGCGATTCCGATTCTGGAGGCGGAGCTGGGCATTCGTCGTTACAAGCTGCTTGATAGCCAGCTGTTGCAAGTGTATGACGAGCATGCCGAACTGTACCAGATTCATGCCGCGCTCGTGAAGGGCGGGGTCACGGTGCATGGCATCGCCAGGCAGCAGGTCAGCCTGGAGCAGTATTTTCTGGAGCGTACCGGGGACGGAGGTGTGCCGAATGCTTAATATATTGCGAATGGACTTCCGGCGGTTTCGCAAAAACAACATGCTGCCCCTGCTATTGGCCGTGTTTTTCGCCTTTCAGTTGTTCGGAATATTTATGATGAGCCGTTATGCCGACAGCTACAGTGCCGGGCTTGCGCCGGGCTCGATGAGCGCCAGCGAGTTTTTCCAATATATGCTGGCACAGCCGCCTTCATGGATGCTTCTGTATGTGGCTGTGTTCACGGTTCATTATACTTGGAGCGAACGCAGCGCCGGCTTCTACAAAAACTATATCTCCATGCGTCATGCGAGGGTATCAAGCGTGCTGGCAAAAGCGCTACTGCTGGCGCTGTTTACGCTATTGTTGTTTGTCGCGGCGGTAGCGGCGAACGCGCTCGGGAGGCTGCTGTTTTTTGAAAATGCGCCGACAGGCGAGCTGGGTCAATATGCGCTTCTGCTGCTGCTGCAGTTTTTGCTGCATTGGGCATTTGCCGTGATGATGCTGTTCGTGGCGCTGGCGGCGCGCAGTCTGATCGCGGGATTGATTATCGGGCTGCTGCTTGCGCTGAATCTTGTCGGCTATAGTCTGTCCGCGCTAGCCGCGTTGCTGCTGGGCGAGGACGGGGCCGGCATCGCCTCATGGTGGCTGGTCAATCGAATCGTGCATACGCTTGAGCTGGGGCAAGGGGGGGCGGGCGTGCTGGAGCCGGCGATCGTCGCGCTGCTGTTTCTGCTGCTGTTCGGCGCGGCAGGTGCGGTGTTCAGACAGCGCGAGGATTTGCGTTAATCGGCCATTTCTTGCAATTCTTTCGTGAGGCTAGCCAGCGTCTTCGTTCGTTCATTGGACTCCTGTCGGTCGAATAAAAGCTGTTCTAGCCATTCCCAAGTATCCTCTAGTCTGCGTCTTACCTGATAAAAACGCAGAACGTCGGGGATCAGGGCAAACTCAGGATATCGTTTCCGATAGACGCTTAAAAATGTTTCATAATAAGGTTGATCAACAAGGAACATGAAGTCCGCCTCGACGGGGGCCAGTCGCAATCCTTCCCAATCGATCAGGATAACCTGTTCTTTTGTTTGCATCAGATTCCAGTTATGGAGGTCTGTATGGCATAGTACATTTCGTAAGGGTCGTTGTGGCAAATCCCTTGATCGTTTTTCTATTTCATCGATAAGTTCACTTAATTGTTCTGAATGCTGGTCTATCACTTCTCTTACGTCTAATGGAGCAATCGATTGCCCATTGATTAGCTGCTTTAATTGACTGACAAAAGGAATGGAGAAATCTTCTTTAAGATGCTGCGTTTTAATTGGCAATTGCTCGTCGTACGAGTGAAGCTCTGCAATTATGTTCGCTAGTTGTACCACCTGATTGTCCGTTAAATCCCGGTTTCCAATGGTTTCTCCCTCAATGTAATCATAGAGCAGAAAAATACCGTCAGCGTTAGAGCATTGGTAATTACCGTCCTTTGTTACGCGGGGCACGGGGATTTTTCCATTTAGACTGCTGTGTTGATGGAGCCAGATCAGGACAGGGACATATTCGTTTATCAGGGCTGTCCATTTTGGAGTGGAAGCTCTGCTTTTATCGTAAATTTTCAAGAAGTACGGGCGGTTGCCCGCAATCATCTTGTAAGCAAGCGCGGACCAGCCGCCTTGTTGAGGTGTAAGGTGCGACACGTTCAGCTCATAATGTTTATATATCGTTTCTTCAATTTTTTTCATAAGTTCTCCATTTGGAAAATAATAGGTAGAAGCTGTTACATCTCCTTCTTTAGGGATAATTATAATTGCACACGTGTTTATGTGCAACGAAGTTGCAGACAGTGGTGAAAGACTATCGTTCGCACGGGGAGCTGATGGATTTGGATCATTGGAAGAAGCAATTAATGGAGCAAAGGTTGGAACATGTGAGAGCGGAGATGGGGGAACTGTCCTTTCAGGAAGTTGAGTTCATCACCACGGGATGCGAAAAAGATGTTTTGATTTTGGATAAAAATACAGTAATTGCTTTCTATCGCAAAGGATTGCAGATCGAACGCTATAACGTACGACAAGAACTGCTTCGGAGTTTAGCAAGGCGGACAGAGGCGGTTTTGCCTGAATGTCTGTATTGTTCTCCAAACCAAACTTTTGTAGTGGAAAAATATGTGCCCGGTTCGCGAATTACACCTCAATATGTGGAAAAAAAACATTTGGAAAGCGCGCAACAAATAGGTCGACTAGTAGGAAGTTTTTTGAAGCAACTTCATATGACATCAGAACAAAAGCCGGTTTTACAGACCGGTTTTGCGGAAGATGTTCGGAATGATATGGTTGAAGGAGTTAAGTTGCTGCAGTCTAAGCTGTCACAATCAGAGATGGAGCAGGTGAAGGACTTTCTAAAAAAATATGATGAAACTTCGGCATCGGTTCAGGGATGTATTGTACATGGGGATTTCCACTTTGATAATATTCTGTGGGATGAGAGCAGCGGTCGGATTGGAATTATAGATTTTAGCGAAACGGGAAGAGAAGACCCCGCATTGGATTTTATGTATATGGCTTATTATCCTATGGAATTCAGGCGCGCGGTATTTGAGGAGTATGGTTCAGAAGATACAAAACTATATGAAAGAAGCCAAATGTACGATAGAATCTATGGTTTGTATGATATGATCGAAAATATTCAGGGAAATCCCAGGAAACCTAGCTTTGAAAAAGGGTACGCAAGATTTTTTTTCACATAAGAAAGTATAAGCTTTCGGTCCTTGAAAACGAACACCACATGGAGTTGTTACAACCCCATGTGGCGAATTTTTTATAGTGTAGTCTATTCCAAAAATCCAATCTCTTTCATAAATCGCTCCAACATAACCGCTGCTTGTGCGCGCGTCGCCGTTTCTGTCGGCGCTAGTTGGTTTGCGGTCTTGCCTTGAATAAAACCGCTTGCTACGGATTCAGCCATCGCATCCTGGGCCCACGACGAAACTTTTGCCGCATCTTCAAACCTGCTTAATACGTCTGCCGTTGATCCGGCGCTTACTGTCGCCTCTGTCGCAATTCTATATGCATTTGCCAGCATCACCGCGATTTGTTCCCTCGTTACTTGCTCGTTCGGCGCAAAGCTCGACTCGCCGATTCCTCTCACGAGTCCGCTTCTTGCCCCTGCTTCTACTGCGGACGCATACCAATCACTTGACTGAACATCCGCGAATAGATTCCCATCAGCAACCGATTGGACGCGCAAACCGAGCGCCCGTACCAGCAATGCCGTAAACTCTGCTCGAGTAACGGCACGGTCAGGAGCATAGGATGTCTTTGACATACCGGTTACAACTCGCTTGGACGCCAAATGCTCAACTCCAAGCCTCGCCCAGTGCGAAGTCATATCGGCAAACCGAACCTGATCTGCTTCCATAATGGCATAAATACTATTGTGCGGCATCCGCATCACTTTCTCCGAACGTCCATCGAGCAACAAAGAGGAGACTGCCGGGACGAAAGTAAACGATTGATCCGCAGGATCATATAAAACAGCCGTATAATTTTTTTGTGCCAGGCTAGTGTCCAGAATAATCGACTTGATCATATACGCGCCGCCGAAATCATTTAGTTCCAGCGTCTGCCCGCCTCCGGTCACGACGAGTTGGAATTCAATCGGCTCGCTAAGCAACTGCATTCCCTCTTTCTCGGCTGCTTGCACTAAACCCTCCAATCGAGAACCCGTCACGACTTTGATCAAAATATTTACGTGCAAATCATTTATGTCTGTACCTAACTTTGCAGCCAACCCATCCAGATCCAGCACATTTACTTCCAGTTGGAAGCTGGAGCTGTCCAGCCGAGTTTCAAACACGACGTCCGGACGAACGGCTTGTGCCTCTTTTAATATCTTGGCAGGCAAGGGAAGCTGTACCGGCGATTTGCGTTCGTTAATTTCGATGCGGACGATCGGTTTATCCACTTTTTCCAATAACTTCGGAATCTGTTCCAGCACGACATCGGGTAATTTAACCACATCTACGACTTCACCATCATCTTGCTTGATGTTTACGATGTCCCTGGGAGCAACCTTAATCACAATTACTCCATCTTTGAGCTTCACTTCCGTCTTCGGTCCTTCCCAAGGCTGAGTAGGGGGAACGACTAAAATATTCGCAATCGTGATCGATTGTACCGCTTCGTTTCCTGCATGGTCACGGGCATACACGGTGTAGTCACCGTTCTTGCTTACGGTAAACTCGTCGGTAAAGGTTACGCCTTCACTTGCAAAGTATTCTGCCGTTTGCGTTCCTTCCGCCCATTTCAAGCTGTTGATTCCGCTGCCTGCTTCCCCAACATCAACGGTTACCGTTACATTGCCGTACGTTGGACCTGTTGGCATCGGTGTCAATTCGATAACAGGGGCTAGACGATCAATGTTTGCAATCGTGATCGATTGTACCGCTTCGTTTCCTGCACGGTCACTCGCATACACGGTGTAGTCACCGTTCTCGCTTACGGTAAACTCATCGGTAAGAAGGGCTTCGCCTTCATTTGCAAAGTATTCTGCCGTTTGCGTTCCTTCCGCCCATTTCAAGCTATCGGTCCCGCTGCCAGCCTCTGTAACAGCAACGGATACTGTTACATCTCCGTTTGTTGGACTCGTTGGACTCGGTGTCAAACCGATTTCAGGGGCTAGACGATCAATGTTCTCAATCGTGATCGATTGTACCGCTTCGTTGCCTGCATGGTCACGCGCATACACGGTATAGACACCGTTCTCGCTTACGGTAAACCCACCCGTAAAGGCTGTGCCCCCGCTTGCAAAATAACCCGCCGTTTGCGTTCCTTGTGCCCACATCAAGCTGTCGATCCCGCTGCCTGTTTCCACAACAGCAACGGTTACCGTTACATTGCCGTACGTTGGACTTGTTGGCATCGGTGTCAATTCGATAACAGGGGCTAGACGATCAATGTTTGCAATCGTGATCGATTGTACCGTTTCGTTTCCTGCACGGTCACTCGCATACACGGTATAGGCACCGTTCTCGCTTACGGTAAACTCATCGGTAAGGGGTGTGCCCCCGCTTGCAAAATAACCCGCCGTTTGCGTTCCTTGCGCCCATTTCAAGCTGTCGATCCCACTGCCAGCATCTGCAGCATCAACAGTTACTGTTACATCGCCGTTTGTTGGACTCGTTGGGTTCGGCGTCAAACCGATAACAGGGCGTAGACGATCAATGTTCGCAATCGTGATCGTCTCTACTGATTCGTTTCCTGTCCGGTCACGCGCATACACCGTATAGTCACCGTTCTCGCTTACGGTAAACTCATCGGTAAAGGCTGTGCCCCCGCTTGCAAAATAGCCCGTCGTTTGCGTTCCTTGCGCCCATTTCAAGCTGCTGATCTCGCCGCCAGCATCTGCAACATCAACAGTTACTGTTACATCGCCGTTTGTTGGACTTGTTGGGTTCGGCGTCAAACCGATTACAGGAGCTTGACGATCAATATTCGCAATCGTGATCGTCTCTACCGCTTCGTTTCCTGCATGGTCACTCGCATATACGGTGTAGTCACCATTCTCGCTTACGGCAAATTCTTCGGTAAAGGCTGTGCCCCCGCTTGCAAAATAACCCGTCGTTTGCATTCCTTGCGCCCATTTCAAGCTGTTGACTCCGCTGCCTTCTTCCTCCACATCAACCATTACCGTTACATCGCCGTTTGTTGGACTTGTTGGGATCGGTGTCAAATCGATGACAGGAGTGGTGTGATCCACCTCCAGCTCGATTTGATATTGCTCTGTTAATGCATTAGGGGCTTCCACGTCAATAGTAATCGTCTTGGATCCCTCAACAAGATCGATTGGCGCGGTGCTTGATCCATAAGGAACAACGGTCTGATTGATCTTTACTTCCGAAAATGGAACAGCGCTGGTCGCTGTCACCGTGACAGAGTCAGCGTTCGTTGCCAGGTTGAAGTTCCGCTCAATCGGATTGAAGTGCAGTCCCGGTATATCCAATTCCAAATTTTTCAGCTCCGCATTGAGATCTTGAAAAAGGTATCCGTTGTTCGCGGCATATGTCTTCGCATTAGAGGGATCTTCGCTATAGAAGGTCACTTCAAGGGGGTTTTCAGAAATAACCTGTCCTGCTGGCGAGACGAGATCAAATAGATAGTTCCCAAAAGTTGTATTTGGATTGAGAGCCAACAAGTGAACAATTTCATTATCTCCAAAGGCAGCCCTACCAACCGATATTACACTGGAAGGAAGCGTCAACTCCGTTAGTTGATTGGACATAAACGCCCTTCCGCCAATTTGCGTTACCGAGCTCGGGATGGTTAGCGAGGTGAGTTGGTTGTCCATGAATGCTATCTCGCCAATCTCCGTTATCGAGTCCGGTATGTTCACTGTTGTTAGAAGATTGTTTCTAAAAACCCCCCCGCTAATTGTTGTTATACTATCGGGGATTTTCACATAAGTCAGTTTATTCTCACTGAATGCACCAGGGTTGATTGCCGTTACAGTATCCGGAATAATCAGCGAGGGCAGCAGATTATTTTTGAATGATTCTACTCCTATTGTCGATACCGAGCTCGGGATGTTCAACGTTGTTAGCCTATTGTTGGCAAATGTTAAGGGATTAATCGTTGTTATTCTGTCAGATATTTCAACAGTTTCCAATATATTGTCGGAAAAAACGCTCCACTCGATCTCCGTTACGGAGTTCGGAATGACCAGGGAGCTCAGCAGATTGTATTGGAACGCTGACTGTCGGATCGTTGTTAGGCTGTCCGGGAGCTCCACGGAGGCCAATAGATTATTCTCGAACGCCTTTCGCCCAATCTCCGTTACCGAGTTCGGGATGATGAGCTCTGTGAGACTATTCCCGGCAAAAGCCTCTTCACCGATGTTCTTTACTGTGTTTGGAATGTTCACCGCAGTTAGCTGTTTTCCCCGGAATGCTCCGGTACTAATTTCAACTACGTTCAGCCCGTTAAATTGAGCGGGAATATCAACTATTGCTTCGTCTCCCAAATAATTCGAGATCCGGACGGCGGTGCCATCGACAGTCAACAGGAATTCGTAATCGCTTTCCGCAGCCTGCGCCATAGGCACAGGGTACAGCGTGTTGCCGGACCATACTAGCAATACAGCCAGTATCACTAACATTGATTTGCCTAAAACTTTCTGATTCATGGGTTGCCACCTTTCTTTCCAATAAATATCTGACTAGTTTCGAGAACTTATTTCTAAACATATCAAATTGCTATGAAAGAATTATGAAAGATATAGGAGAGTTAAAAGGAAATTTGCCTCACATGAAAATTGGGGGTTATAGTATATTTATACAAAACAATGAAAGTAATATAATTCGAGGAGGAGTTGAAAATGACAAAAGTAGTCTTTGGTATGACGATGTCGCTTGATGGATTCATTAATGACGCGAATGGCAGTGTCGCCCTGCTCTATCCTGATATGATTGAGCTTGGCCAGACCGACCTGATGCAGGAGTGGATTGACACAACCGGGGCTGCAGTTATGGGGCGCAGAACCTTTGGAATGGCTAGTGATCCTGATGGCTACGCCGATGCTTATGAGTTTCAAGTACCCATTTTTGTTATTACTGAGCAAGCGCCGGAGAAAAAACCAAAAGAAAACGGCCGTATAAGCTTTACGTTCTTAGATGATGTCGAAGCTGCGATTCAGCAAGCCAAACAAGCCGCAGGGGAAAAAGATGTCACGGTTGTGGGCGGCCCGAGCGTCGGTCAACAATTGCTAAAGGCCGGTCTTGTGGATGAATTGCAAATTGGCATTATGCCTATTTTGCTTGGCGAGGGGCAGCGGCTTTTTGAGCATCTTGAAGGCATGCAGATCGTGCTCAAAAAGACAAGGGTCGTTGAAACGGGCCAGCGTACTGACATGTGGTTTACAATTGAAAAGAATGGCTGACCGGTAACGGAAATGCGGGACCTTATTTCGAGAATTTCAGCTTTTTTTAAATGCTAATGGAACTGAGCGCTGCTAATCGCCTGTTTTTATAGCTAATCCTATCAAATCGCAAGCAATAGAGTCGCTCAGTTCCGCTAGTGCTCCAAAAGCGCCATTTGCCGTTGAATAACGCGTCTCAATTCCGTTAGCTATGCTGGCCTTTCATCCCGTATCGATAAATAGGGCAGCCTCTATTAAAATTGCGCACTTCCAAGGTCCGCGAGGCTTATTCCTCGCGGACTTTCATATTTCTTGCCCAATAGAGCACCGGCGTGGCCAGGAACGAAATGAGCAGCTTCAGCAGATACGTCGTCAGAAAGATTTGGATCCAAATGTCGAAGGCATGCACCTTGTAAAAAGCGATCGTGCAAAACACGAGGGAATCGACGAATTGGCTCACAAGCGAGCTGCCGTTGATCCGGATCCAAAACTGATTGCGCACCGGGAACTTCGTCTTTAGGTAACTAAAGACCCGGACGTCCAGAAACTGGCTGATAAAGTAGGCGCACATGCTGCCGGCCGCGACCTGCGGCAAGAAGCCAAAGAGCGCCTTCATCGGCTCGTGCGCGAAGTCATCGGCTTGCGGCACGAAGCCGAGCGTCATCTGCATCAGAATCGTGGACGCAATGAGCGTAAAGAAGCCGAACCATACGGCTTGCTTGGCCGATTGCCGGCCGTACTTTTCATTAAGCAGATCCGTCGACATATAGATGGACGTGTAAATCGTATTGCCCAGCGTCATGACGATGCCGAACGTGCCGATGGACATCTCTATCGTTTTGGCGACCTGGATATTGGCGATCACGGTGGCAAAGCCAATCCAGGCGTATAGTCCTTTCTTGCCGAACATGCGATAGCACAACAGGAAAAGGCCAAAGTGGACGAGCATAAAAAGCACGCCCCACAACAAATTGAACATGATAAAAAGGCCTCCTTAGTTTTGGTAACGCGGGATGGTTACGAACCGCGACTGACGATATAGACAGCCACTATCCTAACAGTTTTTCCTATGATTGAAAAGCTAAATCTCAAAAGGTTGACTTCAGTAATTTATGGTAAAATGTAAGGAGTGAACAGCCAATTCTATTTCGAATAATGGAGGCGCTTACCTATGGACCAACAATTGCAGCGAGAGGGATACTTTGGAGAGTTTGGGGGCAGTTTCGTCCCGCCGGAATTACAGGAGGTCTTGGGTTACCTGAGCGACCAATTCTACAAGCTTAAAGACGATCCGGAATTTAAGGAGGAGCTGCGCTATTACCTGAGCGAATACGTTGGCCGCGAGAATCCGCTGACGTATGCGGAGCGGTTATCCAAGGCTTGGGGCGGACCGAAGATTTATTTGAAGCGCGAGGATCTCAACCACACCGGAGCGCACAAAATCAACAACGCGATCGGCCAGATTCTGCTTGCCAAACGTATGGGCGCCAAGCGGATTATCGCGGAGACCGGCGCGGGGCAGCACGGCGTTGCCACGGCAACGGCCTGCGCGATGTTTAACATGGAATGCGTCATCTACATGGGAGCCGAGGATACGCGTAGGCAGGCGCTTAACGTGTTCCGCATGGAGTTGCTCGGCGCAACCGTCGTACCGGTCGACAAAGGACAAGGACGATTGAAGGATGCCGTAGACGAAGCGCTCGGCGATCTGGTCCGCAATTACAAGAACACGTTTTATCTGCTGGGCTCCGCGGTTGGTCCGCATCCGTTCCCGACGATGGTCAAGCACTTTCAGGCCGTTGTTAGCGAAGAATCGAAGCGGCAGATTGTGGAGAAAGAGGGGCGATTGCCGGATGCAGTAGTGGCTTGCGTGGGCGGAGGCAGCAACGCGATTGGCGCATTCGCGCACTACATCGACGAGCCGACCGTTCGTTTAATCGGCGTTGAACCGGATCAAGCACCGTCCTTAACCCAAGGTGTACCGAGTATTATTCACGGCTTCAAGTGTCTGGTGCTGCTGGACGAGAACGGCGAGCCGCAAAAAACCTACTCCATTGCCGCGGGACTCGACTATCCGGGCATTGGGCCGGAGCATAGCCACCTCAAGGTGACGGGCCGGGCAGAATACGCAACGGTCACCAATGAGGAAGTGCTGGAGGCATTCCAGGAATTATCCCGCACGGAAGGAATCATTCCCGCCCTGGAGAGCGCTCATGCGATTGCTTACGCGAAGAAGCTGGCTCCGACAATGGACCAGGATCAAATTATTATCATTAATTTGTCCGGCCGCGGGGATAAGGATGTAGAGCAAGTCTATCAAATGCTGAAATAAACGTACGGGAAGGGCGTCCAGAGGGCGCCCCTTTTTTGTTCCTATTATTGATTTGTTCTTATCCCAATCCCAATCATCCAACGCCGTCGCTTTCCAACAGAGAATAAAAGCGGGATTATGCGAGTATTATAGCCTGCCGGCTTAGGGGGGTGATTAATGCTCCCTCTTTTAGTATGCTAATAGGACAGGCATATTCTGGTATCACCGTTAGAAGGGAGCTTTTACGTGAACGGTCCTATGATTCTCACTTTATCCGTACTAGCCGTTGCGTCTGTTTTGTTCATCTCCGGGAAAGTGCGTTCCGATTTGGTTGCCATCGGAGCGCTAATCGTTTTAATGCTGTTTGACATTCTCACGCCAGCCGAGGCGTTGTCCGGCTTCGCCAATTCGGTCGTCATCATGATGATCGGGTTATTCATTGTAGGCGGCGGTATCTTCCAAACGGGGCTCGCGAACATGGTCAGCAGGAAGATGCTGAAGCTGGCGGGGACGAACGAGACTCGGATGCTCGTCATGATTATGGTCGTCACGGCTGTCATTGGAGCGTTCGTGAGCAATACGGGGACGATTGCCGTCATGATGCCCATTGTTGTAAGCCTGGCGATGAGCGCGAAGACGAATCCGGGCAGGCTGCTCATGCCGCTTGCTTTTGCCAGCAGCATGGGGGGCATGCTCACGTTGATCGGAACCCCGCCCAACATGGTTATTCAGGAGGTATTGTCCGCGAGCGGCTATAACGGGATATCCTTCTTCACCTATACGCCGATCGGTCTCGTCTGCATAGCCGTAGGCATCGTCTCCATGCTGTTCCTGCGCAGGTTCTTGCCGCAGAACGACAAGGATGAAGGCGACCGGCGGACGGGGCGTTCGCTGAAGGAGCTGGCGAAGAAGTACCAGCTTACGCAAAATCTGTACCGCGTGCAAGTGACGGACCATTCCCCGGTTCGCTTCAAGACGCTGCAGGAGCTGGACATCTCCGCGCGGTACACGTTAAACGTGATCGAGATCAGGCGGAAGATATCGGCCAAAAACCAATTTTTCAAAACGATTAACCAGGAAGTCGCCGGATCGAATACGATCATTCAAGAAGAGGATATTATGTACGTGTACGGCGCCTTCGAGCGTGTCGAGGCGTTTGCGCGGGAGTTCGACCTGACGATGCTGGATCATCAAGTCGCGGAGAACAAACGGGCATCGGGCACGGAACTGTTTGCGACGGAGGATGTTGGCATCGCCGAAGTCATGCTGACGCCAACGTCCGGGCTTATTAACAGGCTCGTCAAACAATCCGGCTTCCGGGAGAAGTATCGCTTGAATATACTCGGGATCCAACGACAAGACCAATATCTTCTCCATAATTTGAAGGAAGAGAAGATGCGCTTCGGCGATGCCTTGCTCGTGCAGGGGACGTGGAAGGATATCGCGAGGCTCGCGAACGAATCGGATGTCGTCGTTGTAGGGCAGCCGATTGAGGAATCCCGCAAAGTGACGATGGACAATAAAGCGCCAATCGCCGCGGGCATCATGCTCCTGATGGTCGTGCTGCTGGTATCGGATTTCATTCCCGCAGTGGCGTCAATCATGATCGCGGCTGTCCTGATGATTGTGTTCGGTTGCGTGAGAAGCATGGAGGAAGGGTACAAAACGATCAATTGGGAGAGCGTCGTGCTGATCGGCGGCATGATTCCAATGTCGATCGCGATCGAAAAGACGGGCGCCGCGGCGCTGCTGTCCGAAGGAATGGTAGGCGCGTTAGGCGGCTACGGCCCCATGGTCTTGCTTGCGGGCGTCTACTTTACGACTTCGCTTCTTACATTGTTCATCAGCAATACGGCATGTGCCGTCCTGTTCGCGCCTATAGCCCTCTCGGCGGCTCTTCAGCTTGACGCCAATCCGTATCCGTTTCTGTTCGCGGTATCGATCGGGGCCAGCATGTGTTTCGCTTCGCCCTTCTCCACGCCGCCCAATGCGCTTGTCATGTCGGCTGGACGTTATCGTTTCTCTCATTATCTCAAGGTTGGATTGCCGCTGCAGGTCATTATGGGCATCGTAATGGTGGCCGTGCTTCCGTTGTTTTTTCCGTTGTAAAGCACCGATGAATTCTTCCCGGTTGAATCGTCTATAACTATGAAGGCAGAAATAGATGATCAAACAAACCCAAGGAGGAATAATCGATGACCGTAAAACTTACCCCGTACATTACTTTGGAAGGCAATGCCAAGGAAGCCATCGCGTTTTATGAACAAACAATCGGAGCGGAAGTACTTTCCATCCTGACCTATGGAGATATGCCGGACATGCCGGATACATTCTCCGAAAATCTCAAGGACCTTGTGGCACATGCCAAACTGCGAGTTGGCGAATCCGAGCTTATGTTCTCGGATTCTCCCGGCGGTTCGGCAATTGAAGCGGGCAAAAGAGTCACGATCTGCATCACGACGAACGACGTGGAGCATTCCAGACGAATCTTTGAAGCGTTGCGTCAAGGCGGTCAAGTAAACATGCCTTTCAGCGAGGAGGTTTTCAGCCCCGGCTTCGGCGATGTGACGGATAAATTCGGCGTAACCTTTCAAATTTATACGGAAATTCCGAGCTAAATTTCAGGATGCTGAAAGAACGAGCTGCGATAACGCCTGCAAGGGGCTGCCATTAAGGGCAGCCCCGTTTTTTTGTATTGGGACAATTAACCGTTGCTTTTCAGCTTTCGATATTCGCCAGGAGTCATTATGGGTTTCGCAAAACAATAAAATTCCTTTACAACTAGATTGATTTCTCTTAACAAATGATTGTTAGACTCCTTGGAGATATACAGATATTGCGAGGAGAGAGAGGATCATAACATGAACATGTTAGCAAAGGAATGGCGCAAGAAAGTCATATTCTCGTTGGTCATAACGCTTCTAGGAGTGGAATTGCTCGCGGCATTGGGGGGCAGGGTCTCTGTCCATGCGGCCGACGGAAGCGATTCAATCGTGATGGTAGAAGACTTCGAGGACGAGAATGTAATTGCCGATATCAAGTTCAATCCGAAACGGATGCACGAGGCCACGCTCCATCTGGAGTCTAATCCCAAGTATGTAAGGAACGGAGAGCACTCCGCTAGAATCGACTACGACATGATCGATATCGTGGACAATCCCTCCCAGATCGAGGTTGGCTATCAAAGCGGCCATCAACCCATCTCGGGATACCCGACCAAAGTGGGCATGTGGGTGTACGGCCACAACGAAGGACATCTGCTGACGACAAAATTCAGAGAGCTTGAAGGCAGAGGATCTTCCTTCCAGGCCGAATTCTACGATGTGGATAACGACGGAATCAACTGGACGGGCTGGAAATATATCGAGGCCGATATTCCGCAAGGGAAACAAGGCCCGATCATTCTCGAACTCTTTTTCCAACTGAAGCAATCCGATATGAGCAAAAAAAATAAAGGCTCCATCTGGGTCGACGATATTCGCTTTATCTATGGAGAAACGGACGAGGATAACGATGTCCCCGTCCTTACGGCAATAGCGCCGCTTGAGGATGAAGTTTTAACAGCCCCGCTGGCGGCATTGCAAGTGGGGATTGCCGACTTGGATTCCGGTCTGGACATGAGTTCATTGTCCGTCCTTTTGGATGGCATGGATATTACGGCCGAGGTGCAATATTCTCCAGATACGGGCATACTGTCCTATCCAGGCGAGTCGGTGGACGGGGGATATCATGTACTGGATATTCAAGTGAGAGACAATAACGGCAATCCGGCGGAGAAATCGTATGCCTTCACGATCGAAGCGGGAGAACGCCTCTCCATGACGGCGCCTGAAGAGGCGGTGAGTAATGAGATCTATGCCGTTAAGGTGGGCATGAATGACTACGCGAATGCGGATTCGGCTGGATTCGAATTGGCCTATGATCCGAACACCCTTCGATTCGAAGATCTGGCGGAAGTCAACGGCGTTGCGGCCACTTCGACGGTCGATGACGACAAGGGGATCGTGCAAGTGAACCTGGACGGTATATCCCCGGCAACGGCCGACGAAATCGTGACGGTGAACTTCAAAGTGAATTCCGCGGCCGTACTGGAGCGAGGCGAGGCTTACAAGTCCATCACGATGAGCAGCTCCGAGCTTGCGTCTGGCGGCACGCCGACAGGCAATCCGCTTGCAACGCCCATTCGCTACACGATCGCATTCCCGTATCACCTGGAGCTGACTGGAGTCGGAATCGATACGACGACTACTTTTACGGTTACGGATCGCAATAACCGACCGTTCGAAGGCGCGGATATTTTCTTTATGGGGCTATTAAAGCAAAGCTCCGTCATAACGATCACCGCCGCAACGACTAACGTATACAAGGACGATGACACTTCCTCTGACAAATGGGGTGAAGCGACGGCAGGCCAACGGTATTACGCATCGGCTGAGCCTGACGACGGTTGGTTCGAGGTGATTTTGCCGGACGGTACGACATCGGGTTACATTGCCGCATCCGACGTGAGCAGCCAATCGCTCAGTGGCAGCCTGGGCCGGACGAATGCCCAGGGGCAATTGACGACGGATCTCGCGACGTTGGCGCGTGGCAGCTATCAAGTGCAAGCGGTCAACGGCACGGAGAACAGCAAGGTTGTCAAATATGATGTCGTCGAACAATACGGCTCGGATACTCCCGAATACCTTCAGACGTATGTCGCGGAAGACTTGTCGACGCAACTAAGCGCGGCATGGCAGACCAATTCGGCAACTCGGGATACGTTTATTCAATATATCGAAGCAAGTCAATGGGGAGAGGGCGAAGAGCCGGAAGCTTCCCTCGTCAAAGAGCAAAAATCCGAGAGCGAGCTTCAAGTACTCAGCTTGAAAGAGAAGGGCAGCAAGGGAGAAATTCGCTTCCACAATGTTCTGGTCGAGAATTTGAAGCCGAATACGACTTATAAATATCGGATCGGGTATGAGGATGCTTGGTCGACATGGTACTCGTATAGCACAATGGATCAAGACAAAGCTACGCCGTTTTCTTTCTTGTTCGTGACGGATTCGCATACGAAAGAAGATGATGGCTTGGAAATCTACCAAGAGCTAATGTCGAATGCCTTTACGCAATATCCTTCCACGCAATTCATTATGCATGGAGGAGACATAGTGGATGCCGGCGGCGCTTTCGATGAGTGGAAACAGTTCTGGAGAGCTTCTTCGATCTATGCGACTACGTATCCATCCGCGCTTACGCTTGGGAACCACGACGTCAAGAGCGAGGGCAAGGACGTGTTCACCAAAGGCGCGAATTTCCCTATGAACGGACCGGAATCGCAAATGCAATACGCCTATGCCTACGATATCGACGATACGCATTTTGTCGTGTTGAATTCGGAAGGCACGAAGGAGCAAATGATTGATCAAGCCGCTTGGCTGCAAAAAGACTTGGAGCAAAACGACAAGAAATGGACGATCGCGATGTTCCATCGCCCTGCTTACCATACGGAAGCGGGCCGCGACACGCTCGTGGAGTACACGCAGACCTATTTTGCGCCGATCCTGGAGAAAATGGGCGTAGACTTGGTGCTGGTCGGCCACGATCATGTGTATTCGCGAACTTACCCGATGCAAGAAGGAAAGCCGAATAAACAAACGAATGAGGGAACGGTCTATCTGGACGGCGGCGCCTCTGGCTGGAAATTCTATGATGGCTCAAAGTTTGATTACCTGGAAGAAATATTCGACGAAGATGTTCCCGTCTATTCCGCAATCAAAGTTACGCAGGACGAGATCCGCGTCGAAGCGCGCACGAGCGAAGGCGATCTGATCGACGAGTTCTCCGTCACGAAGCCGAAGACCGAAGTGCCTTCTTTGCCTGGCACAGGCGGCGGTGTACCTACGGAGCCAACTCCGAACGCGGATAAGGTGCTGTCCGACAAGGAAGTTACGGAAGCCATCGAGGCCGGGCGACTGGTGATTGATCTAAGCGGCGAAGGCGGCACGATTCAAATTCCAACCGGATTGGCTGCTCTGTTTGAGCAATTAGGGGATGGAGAGGTCGTAATCGCCGTGCCTAATCAGCCGAATTTGGTTTTGAGCGGACAAGAGCTGAACAGACTGCTGCTGGATAATGGCAAAGCGAAGACGGTTGAAATCGTGGTTGAATATGCAACCCAAGCCGAGCAACAGGCTTACGAGAATCAAATTCAAACGTCGAAAAAGACGGCAAAAGCCGCAAGCAAAGCCTTTACGGTTAAGGCAATGGCAGGCGACCAGGCGGCCAGCGTATCTTATTCTCTCGGCATTAAGCCGGACGATATGACTTCTTACACGAATTTGTACGAAATCGGCAGCGACGGCAAACTGACGTTGGTTCAAGCGAATGTTGTTTTGTCCGCGGATCGTCCCGAGCTGCTGACTGGGCATTCTTACATTGCTATCGAGATTGTAACGAACTACGCGGACTTAAATCGCGATCATTGGTCGTACGATTACGTGCAACTGTTATCTGCGGCTAATCTGGTTAACGGCGTAGATGCCGAGAGGTTCGCGCCCGCCGCAACGATTACCCGCGCGGAATTTACGGCGATCATCGCCAGAGCGTTGGAGCTTCCCGCAAGCGGAGAGGGGACGTTTAATGACGTGGAAGCCGAGGCTTGGTACGCAGATGCAGTCAACGCTGCAGCCGAAGCGGGAATTATCAATGGTAAAAGCGCGCAGCAATTTAATCCGCATGGCAAGATTACGCGCCAGGAAATGGCGGTTATCATGGGTCGGGCTTATGAGTTCATGAACGGCACAAGCGAGGAAAACGGTCAGACGGCAAGCTTTAGCGATATGGAGGATGCCGGGGCTTGGGCCATCGAGGCGATTGCGCTGGTCGAGAAGTTAGGAATCATTCAAGGCAGCGGGAACGGCAAGTTTAATCCGCAAAACGCCTTGTCGCGCGCCGAAGCGGCTAAAGTGATCGCCAAGCTTCTCTATCTGTAACGGGATACAAGAAAAGGCCGGCAGTTCGCTCGAAGAGCGGCTGTTGGCCTTATTTTATAGTCGATGTATGGCATAGGCTGCCTCCCGTTTATCCCTTTAAACGACGTCTTTTCGAATTCCAATATTTTACCCAATAATCCCCTTGTTCATCTTGATAAAAATGAACACCTATCATGCTAAGGGGCGTCCAGACTTTTTTGAAATGGTAGTATGGCATGCAACTCTCCTCCATTAAACGATTCCACGTATACGCTTAATAGTATAATAGAGGGAGTTTAAAAACAGTTTAAATGGGAGCCGAAATAACTACTGGATAGTTCAATGGAACTATCTTTTGTGATCCATTATAAATTTGTAGCCAAAACCTCGGACAGTAACGATAAAACGCGGTTTGGACGGATCCGCTTCGATCTTTTTGCGCAAATGACGGATATACACCATTACTGTACCTAAATTGCTGAGGCTATCCCATCCCCAAATCGCTTGATGCAACTCCTCCACATGAAAAACTTGATTGGGGTTTCTGAGAAAAAACTCGAGCATTTGTCTCTCTTTGGTAAACAACGGCACAGCTTCTCCGCCCACATACAGCTCGGCGGTCTTGTAATCGTACCGCCAGTTCCCCAACTCCAGCTGTTCCGAGTGCTGCCCCTTCACTCTGCGAAGCAGAGCTTTGACCTTCGCTACCAATACGTTCGGATGGAAAGGCTTGAGTACATAATCATCGCCCCCACATTCGAGTCCGCGTACCATCACGTCCGCCTCTTGTTTGCTGCTAATGAAAACGATCGGCACATTGGAATGCTCGCGAAGCATGCGGCAAACCTCTATCCCGTTCATATCCGGAAGCATGATATCGAGCAAGATGAGATCAGGAGGATTTTCTTTTTTGCACTCGATAACTGCATGTAATCCTTGATCGGTTTTTATTACATCGTATCCGGCTTGCTCTAAATACAGTCGAATCAGCTCGCTAAGATCCGGATCATCTTCTACAATCATGATTTTCTCATTTATTGACAAGCATGAACCCTCACCTTCTCATTCTATAGGCTGACGCAAATGCAACAGGAATGGCGAAGTAGAACCGGCTACCTTCGCTCATTGCGCTCTGTACGCCCACATGGCCGCCATGTGACGCTACAATACCTTTAACAATCGCGAGTCCCAGCCCGCTTCCTTGGCGGTCACCCTTGCGAACCTGATAGAATCGTTCGAATAGATGGGGGAGATCCCTCTCCGAAATACCCGCGCCGGTATCCTGAACAGTAACCTGCATATAAGGAGTTTTAGGCTTTTCCATTACAATGGTCGTATGTATCGTAATTGTTCCGCCGCCAGGCGTGAATTTTTTGGCATTAAACAATAAATTGCAAAATACCTGCTCGATTCGGCTAGGATCTATTTCTGCGCAATATTCGTCCCGGGGTACGCCTTCCAGATATTGAAACGCAATATCGCTTTCTTCTATATCCCAACGATAACTATCAACAAGCTCTTTGATGAACAAACTGGGATCGATTTGTTTCTTTTCCAGTTCGATCTGACCGGATTCGAGCCGCTCGAGCGCGATCAAATCTTGAAAGATCCGTTGCAGATACAAGGTTTTTTCATAAACCGTATGCAAATATTCCGTCTTTCCCTGAGGTACGACGCCATCAATCATGCCGCGGATGTAACCTTGAATCGAATTTACCGGATGGCCAAGCTCGTGCGAAATATCGGAAAACAACCGTCGGCGTTCTTCGTGTATGTTGGAAAGCTGCTCATAGGCTTGCTTCAGTTCGCGATGGCTGTGCTCCAGCTTATGTGTACGATCTTCTACCTGCTTATCCAGGCTTTGGTTCAGCTGAACCAGCTTGGCTGACGTCTCTTCCGCCACATTGTACGCCTTCGCAAAGCGATTGGTAACATTAAGAGACTGTAAAATCAAGAAGGCCAGCATGCCGATGGCAGTCATATCTATCGAAACGATAATAAAGTTATAGTATAAAACATTATTTAGTACGCAAATAAAAAACACACTCATTCCGATCAGATTGAACAAGGCTCCATCCTCTCGCTGCAAGGAGGCGCGAATGACAATGGCAAGGACGTAGGAGGAGATCAGTACAAGATAAGTCATCAAAACATTCATGGTTGCCGTAAAAACGGACGCCGGGCATACCAGCACAAATAAATGATAAAAGCTTCCGAACCAAATAAAGATAGCGGACAATCGAGGAAGTACGACGCTTCTAGCATTCATCTGTAAAAAGTAGAGGAGCGTGAATTGACTTGCCGCAAGAACGGACATATACTCCAGCTTTGTGTTCCATTCCCATGAAAATTCCGGGAAGAAATAGATAAGTGTCATTTGACTGGATGAAAGGGTTCGGACAGCTACAGCAAGGCATAACATAGCAAAAAAGAAAGGGCTTTTTTCTTTTCTGTTCCAGAAGAACAAAGCGATATGGAAGATCGCCATTACAATCAAGATGCCTGCCTGTGCATTATCGACAATTAATTTTGTCTGATGATACCGCGCGATTTGATCTGCGGTGCCAAGCAAGGGAGTCGTCCAAAGCCCGCCTTTGCGTTGGACAAAGTTCGAAATATGAATCGTAATGTCCAGCCAATCCCGATTAACGGCAAAGGAAGCGGTTCGAGGCACGTTGCTGGCTACCATTTCTTCCTTATTTGCTCCTGCTTGACCTACCTTCAATACCTGTTGACCGTCTATCCATAAAGTGTAAGCCGTCGCTACATCAGGCATATAGATCGCCAGGGGGCGGACCTGATCGGAAGTCCTCCACTCCTCGGGCAGCAACACGCGCAATCGATAGGTAGCAAGGCCGTAATCCGATCTAGGTTCGGGAAGATTTCCCCATGAGCTTGGAACCTTGACTGTTCCAAAGGAGTGCTCCGTTACTTTGGGGTTCGGATCTCCCATCGTTTCCCACTCCACCAACCAGTCCCCTTGCAACTGGACCGTTCCGTCTCTTGCGAAATCCCAGTCATTTAGCGAGAGCATCCCGTTAACGGCCTTGAGGGAGGGAGACGTAGCGGGATCAGGCAATTCTCCGGATGAAGGAACTTTAGGCTGCTCCATCGCGGATGTTAGCCAAGGCGCCATCAGAGCGATAGTAAAAAGAATAAGGGCGGACACCCATAATTTTCGAAGCATTTATGTCATCCTTTAAAGTGGTAATCGATCATAGATGCTAAAATTCGACAATTTAAACGATATTACCTCTTTTTCCAAGCGATTAAATTCCTTTCCAACTAATTGTTTATACTCGTTCTTGGTCTATGATTGGAACGATCTGTATGCTATATTTACTTCACAAAGACTGAAAGGAGTGAGGACAATGGCTGAAATGATCAAAAATGCTTTGGTTCAAGGAGGCGTTCCTCACCGTTCACTATTCTAAGCTGTTTGGACGAATGAGCGAATGAGTTAATAGCCCCGGAAACCGAAGTGCAGGATTCCGGGGCTTTCCTATGTCTATTTTACGAATGATCTGACATTGTAAAGCCGCCGATAAAGTTTCATTTGTCGCGGCTTTTTTGTGCTGCAACGGGTTGTAATGGTTAGAGAAGATATGGAAAATTGGAGGAATAATCATTGAAATTAGTTGAACTAGGCTGGGGCCCCATGTTCCAGCAACACTACGAACCGTACCGGGAACGCGGCTATTCGGTAGGGCGTGTGATCAAAGAACATCGGCAACTGTATGATGTGGCCTCAAGCAACGGCGAGAAGCTGGCCGAACTGGCCGGCAAGCTGCGATATCATGCGATGGAGAGGGCCGATCTTCCTGCGGTAGGCGATTGGGTGGTCATGAAGGAAGAGTCGGATCGTGCGATTATTTACGCTGTTCTCCCCAGAAAAAGCAAGATGTCCCGCAATGTCGCCGGAGCCGTGACGGAGGAACAGATCGTGGCTGCCAATATAGATCAGATACTGATCGTCATGGCGCTTAATCAGGACTTTAATCTTCGACGAATGGAACGTTACTTGCTTCTTGTCTGGGAAAGCGGGGCAAGTCCGGTTATCGTGCTGAGTAAATCGGATCTGAGCCCTGACCCGGCAGGGCAAGCTGCGCAAGTGCAGGCTATTGCGCCGGGCGTACCCGTCCACACCATTAGCGCTTTAAACACCGAAGGCATGCATGAGCTTCAGACTTATCTTGTGTTAGGGAATACGCTGGCCGTGATCGGCTCGTCCGGCGTTGGCAAGTCAACGCTCATCAACGCCCTGGCCGACAAGGAATTGCAGCGGGTAAACGATATCCGGTACGGGGACGGACGCGGCAAACACACGACCACGCATCGCGAATTGATCGTGCTGACTCAAGGCGGAATCATTATCGATACGCCGGGTATGCGCGAGCTGCAGTTAAATGGATCGGACGATGGGGCCGGCGCCGCATTCGAAGATATAATGGTTTTAAGCGAATCGTGCAGATACCGGGACTGCAAGCATGAACGAGAGCCCGGCTGCGCGATTCGGAGCGCAATCGCGAGCGGCGAGCTCGATGCTAAACGATATCAGAACTATGTTAAATTGGAGAAAGAGATGGCTTACGCCAAACGACGCGAGCAAGCGAAAGACAGAATGTTAAACAAAATGGATCGAAAAACGGAAAGGAGACGGGAAGTTGAATAGTTGGCAAAAACAATTTACTTTGGAGCATCTTGGGGCTGCGGCAGCTTGTTATGGCATTGCCGAACACGATATCTCCAAATTCGGCGGGTTCGAGAATCTCGTTTACGCCATGAATGACAACGGTCGGGACACCATTCTGCGAGTGACGCACGACTCGCATCGTACAGAGAGGCAATTGCAGGCGGAACTGAATTTCGTCGCCTATCTTGCGGAACATAACGTGAACGTATGCAAACCTCTTCCTTCGCCCGGAGGTCGGCTTCTGGAGCGTATTCCTTACGAGGGCGGCACATTCTTGCTGACTGCGTTTGAGAAAGCGCCCGGCGGGCATATCCATGGAGGCCAATCGGAATGGAACGATTCCTTGTTCCAAGAGTGGGGGCGTATTACCGGGCTCATGCATGAGTGCGCTGTGAACTATTCTGTCCCTGCCGGCGAACCGGATCGGATTACGGAGGATGAGTTGCCTTACCAGCCAACCGACGCCTCCTCTGCAGAGGAGCAGTTGCTGTACCAAGCTTTCAAGAAGCGCGAGGAACAAATTCTGCGTCTGCCCCGAGAGAAGGACAGCTACGGCTTATGCCATCGCGATCTGCATCATGGCAATTTTTATGTGCATAACGGGGTCATATTAGCGTTTGATTTTGACGATTGCGGTTACGATTATTTTGTTCAGGATGTTGCTATGGCTGTCTACTATGCATCGACCTTCTCGCAATGGAGCAAACCGGCGGCAAGCAGGGAAGAGACGACCGAAAGGGCTAACCGGTTTTTTGCCGGCTTTATGGAGGGATACAATCGGATTCGCCGCATCGATTCATACTGGATGAAGCAGCTTCCTTTGTTTATCGAGAAGAGACGCATCGATTTATGCGCGATTTTATGGGAGGAATGGGGTAGCGGGACGCAAGAGCAACGTCATTGGCTGCGCTGGAATATAGATGGCATTGCGGATGAGCAGCCTTGTATGGACTTGGAGCCTGGATGGTTTTGATTGGTTTAACGGAGGCGAGAGAACCTCTATCGAAGCTATTAAAGGGTCAACCCGGCTAACCGTGTTGACCCTTCTGCGTTAACTGCCCGAATTGGCGAAATGGACACGAATCGAGACGATTTCCGACTGCGATCCGATCCGGATCGGGGGGCCCCAGAAGCCAAAACCGGAAGAAACGATGGAATGCAGCTGCCCTTTCTGCAGAAGGCCCCAATCATTTTCGAACAACATGCCGGTAATCAGATTGCCAGGCGCGACTTGTCCATAATGGGTATGTCCGGAGACCACGAGATCGATGCCCTGCTCCTCCGCGATGTCGAATTCAACCGGTTGATGCTCCAGCATAAAAATGGGTCCAGAGCGATCAATGCCGTCTGTTAATGAGGCCAGCCCGGCTCTTTCCTTATCGCTGTAATCCTTCCGTCCGACCAGCGTCAGCCAGCTATCCACTTGGATTGTCTCGTCGTACAGCACATCGATGCCGCTTTCCTCCAGAAGTCCGATTAACTCCTCGGTCTCTCCCTTGAACCGATCATGGTTGCCAAGCGAGGCGAACACGCCGAGAGGCGCTTCGATCTCCGATAACACGTCGCCGATCCCTTTGTCTTTGTAAGGAATAATATCGTCATCCACAATATCGCCGGGCAGCAAGACGATGTCGGGATTAAGCGCGTTAATTTCCTTTACCATTCGTTCTGCATGGTTTCTGCCGGATAGATAACTAAAATGCATATCGGAGGCCATTACGATTTGAAGCACGCCATTTGCCGGGCCTTGCTTGTCGATTTGGATGTCATAGAAACGCACGGTCGGGCTAAACGCATTGTAGCTTCCATAACCCAGCAAGCCGACCAGCAGGATCAAAGTAACGATACCCGACCACTTCTGGACGGAGCGTCGAGGCAATCTCGTCAGCTTGGTTAGCCAGACGATTAGATGCACGAGGGGGAGGAGCATAACCAATAAGCTAAATATGGCTAGCCAATAGCTGCCGATTACGCTTAGTATGGTTGAGCCCTCGACGATTCTGGAGAGAAAAAGAGAGCTGGCCAGGAAAACGATCGCGATGATATAGAATAGCCGGAACCTGCGTGAGACCGCCGGCTTCATCCACTTCCAGCCGCTCCAACCTATGTAGAATACGATCAGTGCGTACAAGACGATAAATACGAGACCAATGACGATAAACATTTTGTCCTCCTTAACCTATTACTATTCTAACCTCAATTCCAAGCAATACGTAGCAGCACCTCCATGGGTGTCATGATGCAAACGGATGTGGACAGATCGACGGGGAATTGGAATTAGGGCGTGTCTGAATACTCCGAGGGGAGCAGATTTTGCCGAATTTTCGTTCCATGCAAGGAACTTTTGTGAAGGCGTACCGGGGGTACGTCAAGCAAAAGTGACGAAGCAGGGGGCGGAAAGGCGGTGAAAGATGCCCCAGAGCGGGTTTTCAGACACGCCCTAGTTGCATGTAATTTGGTAATGACTTACTATAAGAAACGGAGAAATTCTTGATGATCAATTCGGGTATCTCCAGAAAGGGGCACAAGATGACGCATGAGGAAGAAAAAAAGAACTGGAAAAGAAACATCATTCTTTTCTTAAGCAGTCAAACGATATCGTTATTTGGTTCCGCCTTGGTTCAATACGCGATTATGTGGCATGTCACGCTGACCACCAAATCAGGACTTATGATGACGCTCTTTATTATTTGCGGGTTCATTCCCACTTTTCTGTTGTCGCCGTTCGCAGGCGTATGGGCGGATCGTTTCAACCGCAAATATCTCATCATAATTGCGGATGCGATGATTGCGGCGGTTACGCTTATTCTCGCGATCACTTTTCTAATGGGATATAATGCGACATGGCTGCTGTTTGTCATCGCCGCCGTCCGCGCGTTGGGAGCGGGTATCCAAACGCCGGCAGTAGGCGCCATATTGCCTCAGATTGTACCAGAGGACAAGTTGACCCGAGTTAACGGCATTAACGGGACGCTTCAGGCGCTTATGATGTTCGTTGCGCCTATTGTCAGCGCGTCATTGCTCACCTTTGCAACCATTGAGTTGATTCTTTTTATCGATGTCGTAACCGCAATCCTTGCGATCCTCACTTTACTTCTCTTTCTCAAGATTCCCTTGCACAAGAAGGCGACCGATAAACAATCGACTAGTTATATGGATGACTTTAAGTTGGGGTTAACCTACATTAAGAATCATAGCTTTCTTAAGCCCTTCTTTATCTTCTTCGCTTTTTTCTTCGTCTTGATGGCACCGGCTGCATTTTTGACGCCGCTGCAAGTTGCGCGAAGCTTCGGGGAGGAATATTGGCGGTTAACGGCTATTGAAATTGCTTTCTCCGTCGGCATGATGGCTGGTGGAGCGATTATCGCATCATGGGGCGGTTTCCGCAACAAGGTGTACACGATGGCCTTCGCCAACCTGGTCATGGGAGTGTGTACGTTATTGCTCGGAATTATGCCTGTCTTTTGGATTTACTTAATCATCATGGGGCTGTTCGGAGTAGCAATGCCTATGGCGAATACGCCGACGACGGTGTTGCTGCAGGAGAAGGTGGATCCGGACTATATGGGCCGCATCTTTGGCGTGTTCGGCATGATCTCGACTTCGATGATGCCAATCGGCATGATGATCTTCGGCCCGCTGGCGGATGTGATCGAAATAGAATGGCTGCTTGCGGGAACGGGATTGTTAATCGTGGTTCTGACCATATTCTTCGTAGGCAACAAACGATTGATCGAGGCTGGCAAGCCGGCAGTCAAAGAAGCAACGCAAGGGTAGCGGCATCGATCTCGGATTTATAGACGGCAAAATATCGACTTACAGCACGAATAAAGGACGGTACCCTCGCATCATAGATGCCTGGGTATCGTCCTTTTAATGTGAGCCAAAGCTATGATTCTTTGCGAGCGGAGTTGATTTCGCTCTCGACTTGATGCCATTCTTTAACAATGGTTTGGTATAAGTTCTTTTCCTGGGCGCTTAATCCTTGCGAGTTGTTCTTCTTGATCAAATCATCCATCCGGTGTTTCAATATCGTGCTACGACGTCCCAACAAGTCTACATAACTCAGCGAAATCACCCTTTCATCGTGTTTTCAATCGGTTTATTTAAGTATATCGGATGAAAACCGGTATGAAAACTTTCATGTCGGAGCATTTTTCCCCATATAAAGCGCTCAGAAGGTAAAAGATTTGCATAGCTTAATGCAGCCGAAAACATCCTGCGATATGCTCGTAATTTCGTGTCGAAATGACCAGTGAAAAATGTAGAACCGATTTTGGAGCTACGACCATGTACGTTTCAACGTGTGCAGATACGCGAATAAAGCTTCGCGGAACGCTTCCATCCCCAAGGCGAGAGACTGAACGAAGCGAGTCAACTGTTCCGATGTCGTTCCGTTATAGGGAGCCGTCCATCTGCGATCATTAAGATGCCATAACAACCTGGATGACGCGGTTTGGTAGGACTTGTCCATCTCCTTGTTGTGGCACATCGCAATCAAGTCCCGAAGCAGTCCGTATTCGAAATCGATAAACGCTTGCCGGTTCCCGGCATCGCCATCATTTTCCCTTAAGAGAACGGCAAGGCGTTCCGATTGGCTGCGGGAAAACAGGAGAAGCTCTTCTTGTCGCGTATGCCAGGAAAGGATGCCGGCAAACAAGATCATGGACGCAATCATCTCGAGAAGGTCGCCGACCCGCTCGGAGGAAGAATCCAGAATGAGAATGCCGTGCTTGGAGGCTATGCGAACATAACCCTCCAGCTCCAACTGTTGGAGCGCGGCACGAATCGGGGTGCGGCTCATATCGAGCCTTTTGCCGAGCTCGATCTCCGAAGTCACGGAACCTCTTGGCAATTCTCCGTTCACGATCCAGGAGTGAATATTGTCGTATGCCAGCTGCCGCAGGGTGGGCTTGCCCATGTTCATCTTCCTTTCGACCTGGTGTATCAAGTATGATCATCATATAATAGGCAATTGCGGAAAGGAAGATCTGAGCGATATGACGACAGGAACGACGTTAAGGGATAAAGCTTTCGGACTTATCAAGCATGGCATTGTCAGCGGAGAGTGGGAGGGAGGCACGTTTATTTCGGAGAAGCAGCTATGCGAAAGGCTTCAGATGAGCAAAACGCCGATCCGATCGGCTCTTGATCGATTGGAAATGATCGGATTGGTCAAGCTTGTGGCCAACCAAGGGTTTGTCGTACAGGAAATGTCGCTAAAAAAAATTTTGGACGTCTATCAGCTGCGCCTGGCGCTCGAAACGTTTGCAGCGAGTCAATTGACGGCCAAGATGGACAGCCCTTATTTTGAGCGATTGGACGAAAATCTGGCGAAGCAGGCCGAGGCGGTAGAAACCCGTGATATCGTCGAATACGTGGAGCTCGATCGGCAATTTCACGAGTTAATCGTGTCGGGGCTGGACAACGAGGAATATTCGGAGGCGATGTCCCGTCTTCAGGATAAATTTCTGCGAGCCGTCCGGACAACCTTTTACCGCGACCGGAACAGAATGTATGGCAGTCTGGAGGAGCATAAACAAATTCGGAAAGCGCTAGAAGGCAACGACCCGGCGCTAACCGTTCGACTGATCAGCCAGCATATTCATTTTGTCGAAAAAGTGATGCTTTGATGTATACAAGTGAGACATCTTGTAGATCCCAAATCGCCATGCTAAGTTAGTCTCAACGCTTACATGTGGGGGGATATTGGCATGAGAATAACGGATATACGCACTTATATTGTCGGCAATCCGTGGAAAAACTGGCTGTTCGTTCAAGTGGATACGGACGAGGGAATAACGGGGCTTGGCGAAGGAACGTTGAACGGCTTCGCCAAAACGGTCGAAGCGGCCATTCACGAGCTGAAACATCTCGTTATAGGGATGGACCCTTTCGATGTGGAGACCATCTCGCTCAAGATGATTCGGGATGTTTATTCGGACGGAGGTCAGGTGCAAGGGTCGGCGCTTGCCGCGATCGAGACGGCATGTTGGGATATTATGGGCAAGGCGCTTGGCGTACCGATGTATAAGCTGCTAGGCGGAAAAGCACATGACAAGCTGCGCTGTTACGCCAACGGCTGGTACCGCGGAGGAGCGGACGAGGAGAGCTTCTTCAACCAGGCCAAGGAGGTTGTCGACAAAGGGTATACGGCGCTGAAGTTCGATCCGTTCGGGGCAGCCTGGAGAACGGTGGATAGAAGCGATTTCGCGGGCGCGATCCGCAATATCGCCGCCGTCCGCGATGCAGTCGGACCGGACGTCGACATTCTGATCGAGGGACATAATCGGTTCAGCGTGCATACGGCGCTGCAATTCGCGGAAGCAATGGCGCCTTACGAGCCGACCTGGTTCGAGGCTCCCGTTCCTCCTTATCGAATTTCCTCCATGGTGGAAGTGGCGCGGAGAAGCCCGGTTCCCATCGCATGCGGAGAGGATTATTACAACCGCGAACAGTTTGCGGAGCTGCTCAAACATGACGCGGTTCATATTATTCAGCTGGAGCCGCAGTTCCTTGGCCTCAGCGCTTCCAAACAAATTTGCGGCATGGTACATGCGCATAACGGGGTTACCGCTCCGCACAGCGCTCAAGGCCCCGTGTGCTCCATCGTGTGCGCGCACTTGAACATGGCTACGCCGAATTTTTTCCTTCATGAAATATTCGACGACTTTAATCATTCGTGGGCGCAGGACATTTTCTCCCCTCCGTTCAGGGTTGAAAACGGGTACTTGCAGCCGCCGGACCGTCCCGGCCTTGGCGTAGAGCTTCAATTGGAGGAGGCGGCCAAATATCCGTATCACCCCGGTCATTGGCTGCCGTTGTTCAAGCAGAATTGGGAGAAGCGGGAACCCGTCGAGTAGGAGGAGGCAGAAGAATATGAACATGCAAGCCCTTGTCTATGAAGGACCCAAACAAATGAACGTACGGTCGGTAGCCGTTCCTGAGCCGGGACCGGACGAGGTGCTGATCCGCGTGGAGCGGGTCGGCATCTGCGGCTCCGAGCTTGGCGGATATCTCGGTCACAATTCTTTGCGCAAGCCGCCGCTTATAATGGGACACGAATTCGCGGGCATCGTGGCGAAGACGGGCGAACGCGCAAATGGCTTTACATCCGGTGAGCGGGTTACGGCCAATCCGCTCGTGACTTGCGGCAGCTGCCGTTATTGCCGGAACGGGGAGTCCCAGTTATGCGGCGCCAGACAGCTGCTGGGCGCCCATCGGCCAGGCGCGTTTGCCGAGTACATTGCCGTGCCGGCCGAAAATGTCTATCGGCTTCCGGACAATGTAACGATGGAGGAAGGCGCATTAACGGAGCCGGTTGCTTGCGCCGTACACGTGTGTCGGCTCCTGCGGCTGACGCCGGCAGATCGGTTATTGATCTATGGAGCCGGTCCGATCGGGTTGCTCGCGCTTCAAGCTGCGCAAGCGTATGGGGTGAGGAATCCGGGGATCCTCGACTTGAACGAGGCGAGACTCGAAATCGCGCGCGAGCTGGGAGGCATGGCGGCGACCCGGCTTGAGGAAATAGGTGAGACGGCAAGCTTCGATGCCGTCATTGACGCGGTCGGCGCGAGTTTTACCCGGCAGCAAAGCGTCTCGGCGGCGCGTTCCGGCGGGAGAGTCGTGTTTACGGGGCTTCACGAAGCGGAGAGCGCGCTGCCTGTTAACGATATGATCCGCGGCGAGATTGAAGCGAAAGGCGCATTCGCTTATTCGCGGGAGGACTTCGAGACTGCGCTGCAATGGATTTCCGAGGGCCGAGTGAATTTGACGGCATGGACCGAGACGGCGCCTCTCGCAGAGGGAGGGGCCTGCTTTGAGAAGTTGATCGCGGGTCCGGGCAAAACCGCTAAAATATTTTTGCATAATTAGAGTGGAAGTTCAAAAAGTTTGGTTTTCAGTACCGAGAAGATTGAAGGCAGCTAGAAACTGAGTAGCGGAGCGTAGCAGAGCTACGTGAGCAACGGAAGGTTCGGCTGCATTCAATCTTCGATGTCGAGTAATCTTCAGGGAATACTTCGTAATGGGAAGCGGACTTTTTGAACCACCTCTCAAAGAAGGAGGAGCGATTATAATGAAAATGTTGCAATTCTATAAGCTTCAGGATGAAGAACGTCGCTTGAGGGTCGGATTGCTGAAGGATGGTTCCGAAATCGCGGTATTGCGCGAAGGTTTGACCGCTATGGATATCATTAAGGATTCCGGCAACCCGTCCTTGCTGGCAGAGGTCGAACATTGCAAGTTGGACGAAGTGAAGCTTCTTCCGCCGGTAACGAATCCCGAGAAAATTATTTGCATCGGGTTGAACTACCACGATCACGTTGTAGAATCGAACATGCAGGTGCCCAAGGTGCCGGTGTTATTTCCGAAATACAACAATTGCCTTGTCGGGCATGACGATAAGGTTATCATTCCGGAAGAAGTGTCGCAATGCGACTACGAGGTCGAGCTTGCGGTCGTTATCGGACGGACAGCCAGCAAGGTATCGCTGGAATCCGCGATGGAATACGTATACGGCTACACGATCGTAAACGACGTCAGCGCAAGGGACATTCAGTTAAACGAACCGCAATGGACGCGCGGCAAGACGATTGACGGTTTTGCGCCGACTGGCCCCTGGATCGTAACCGGGGACGAAATAGGAAATCCTGGGCAGCTCGGCATTTCCCTTAAGCTAAACGGCGAGACGATGCAGCATTCAAGTACGAAGGAACTGATATTCGACGTCCCTTACTTGATTTCGTTCCTATCGCGGACAATCACGCTGCAGCCTGGGGATATCATCAGCACGGGAACGCCGCCTGGCGTGGGTATGGGGAAAAATCCGCAAGTGTGGCTAAAGGCCGGCGATGTCGTGGAAGCGACGGTCGAAGGAATTGGCACGCTGCGGAACACATTTGCTGCCGATCATGGTTAGGACAAGAGGTGCGCATATGACATGGGAAAATAAAGTCGTAATCGTGACGGGAGGCGGAGGCGGCATCGGGCGGGCGATCGCGCTGAGATTCGGGCGCGAGGGCGCTCATGTTGTCCTCGTCGGACGTACGCTTGGCAAAGTACAGGACGTTGCGGCGGAGATTGGGGATGGCGGCGGAAGCGCCGAGGCGATGGCGGCCGACGTGTCTTCGGAAAGCGATGTTGCCCGGGTCATCGCGGACACGCTTCGCATATTCGGCAGAATCGACGTGATGATCAATAACGCGGCGGTATGTCCTCAAGTCCGGTTAACGGATATGAGCCTCGACGAGTGGAATGGCGTAATCACGAATAACCTGACATCCGTTTTCCTTTTCTGCAGAGGCGTCATACCGGCTATGCTGGCGCAAGGGGGAGGCGCGATCGTAAACGTCAGTTCCGTGCATGCGCTTGCCACGCTTGACGGTTATTCCGCATATGCCGCGTCCAAGGCCGGGATCGCGGGGATGACCAGGGCCATCGCGCTGGATTACGCCAAACAAAATATTCGCGCCAACACGGTGCTGCCGGGTGCGGTGCAGACGCCGATGCTGGAAAGCAGCGTAAAAAATCTGGATACACCCAGAGAAGATATCATGCGCCAGTGGAATGAATCTCAGCCGATCGGTCGGGTGGGTCAGCCCGAAGAAATCGCTTCGGTCGTCATGTTCGCGGCAAGCCCCGACAATTCCTTTATGACGGGAGCTACATTGGTAGCTGACGGCGGCATGATCGCGCAGTTATAGAAAAGTGGATAAAGATGCTTCTTCGATACGAACCTGTTGCTGCGGGGATGTATTCGGGGGGCATCTTTTTCGTATTATCAGGTTAGCCAGTTATTACTGGTTGGCCTTTTTTTATGGTCGGTATACGATGGCGGTAGCCGGGAGAACGTGCGTCTTTTAGGGGTCAGACCCCGTCACAAAAACTGTTCTCCCACTACCCCCAATGACCATGTTTGAGCTGGTAGAGGCAACGACCTCGCATCACAAGCGAAGCTATGGGTTTGGAACCATCGTGGGAGTGCCGGCAATTTTATTAGGGAGGTTGTTATGCAGCCAGTCGTAGGTGTGGATGTAGCGAAAGGATCTAGCGTAGTACAAGCTTTTACAAGGAGGAACGAACCGTACGGGAAGTTGGAGAGCATCTCTCACGGGGATAGCGGATTCGAGCGGCTAGGGGAGCTCTTAGCGGAGTTACAGGCGAGGATGGCAATTGCCCCTGTAGTTATTCTTGAAGCGACAGGACATTATCATCGGGGGCTTGTAGCTTATCTCGAACGTAGTGGATGGACGCATTTCATCGTTAATCCGTTACAGTCTAAGCGTGCGAAAGGAACTCAACTTAGGAAGGTAAAAACAGATGCTGCGGATGCTTGGCATCTAGCCGATATGTACTACCGCGGGGACGTTTTACCGCATCGTACATGGGACGAAACGTTTACAGAGCTGCAGCATGTGACCAGGCAGCATGAGTTTGTGACGGGAATGTTCGTCCAAGCGAAGTTAAACGCGAGAGCATTGCTCGAACAGGTCTTTCCGGCTTATGAGGAGATCTTTTATGCCCTGTTCTCTGTCACGTCGCTAAGCGTGTTGGAGCGTTGTTTAGAGGGCGATGATGGGGATCTTGTTGAAACTATTCAGGCATGCGCTGGAAAATCCCGTTCGAGACGTTGGGTTGATGAGAAAGCAAGACGACTTCGAGAGATCTTGTTAGATTGGAGAGCACAGCCTAGAAGCCAATCTCAGACCGTAGCCTTAAGTGGTATGGTTTCCTTGTTGCTTTCGTTCACGGAGCAATTAAGTGATCTTGAGAAACAGATGAATGAACTCGCATTTGATTTACCTGAGGTAGAACTGGTGAAAAGCATACCTGGGATCGGGGATAAATTAGCTGCAGCAATTGTTGCGGAGGTTGGAGATGTAGGACAATTTGAAGGCGCTAAACAGCTTGTGGCGTATGCGGGATTAGACCCTGGAATCTTTAGTTCCGGGAAATTTACCGCCACAAGTTCACGAATTACTAAGCGGGGTTCAAAGAGACTTCGCCGATCGTTGTATTTAGCTGTGCAATGCGGGATCCGGGGAAGCACCAACAAGAGGATTAGAGAATATTACGACAAGAAAAGAAAAGAGGGCAAGCCATACAAGGTGGTCGTGATCGCTTGCGCCAACAAGCTTCTCCATCACGTGTACGCCATCCTTAGTAAAGAGCAGCCCTACAGAAACTAAAAACCAAATTTACCCATAACCTTCACGCCAATGAAGGTTATTTGTCGTGCCTAGAAATCAGTATACCAATTAAACTGCCCCACTCCAATACTAAATGCTTGACAAGTATTAGCTGGTTTTAGTGATCAATTATGACAGGCTGTCTTCGGGACGTGCTATAATATGGGAATCATGAACATGATTATTATCGCAATCGCGGAGGTGGACTTATGAAGCTGGAAGAGAATATCACGGAAGTGGTCAAGCATACAAAGCGCAAGTTGAGAGGGTTGACGTTGTCGCGGGTGCTGGAGGAATTCGACGGCGAAATTATGGGACTGAGCGACGAGAAGCGAATGTTGAAGTATAGCAAAATGAGGGGAAGCGCGTATCTGTTTTTTCGCGGCAGCGCTTACTTGTTTTACTTCGACGTAGGCAGCGAATGGCTGCCCTATCATACCGATCCGGAACGCCCTACGTGGATACAGGGCGATCTGCACTTCGAGAACTTCGGAGCCTTTCGCAGCGGGAACGGACGCATCGTATTCGACGTTAACGATTTCGACGAGGGATGCACGGGCTCCTATTTGTACGATATTCTCCGTATGTCCGTCAGCCTGTACCTGGTAATGGCCGATAATGATCTGTCCGAACAAGAACAGACGGATACGGTGAGAGCCTACTTGACGGCTTATGCGGATCAGATAAGAAGGTACGCCGACCGCAAGGATGATCCCGGGGATCTTGTTTTCGATGAAGCGACGACCAAAGGTCCCGTCCGCAAGCTGCTGAGGAAGACGGAGCAGTTGGCCAGCAGCCATTTTATCGAGAAAATAACGCTGGTGGAAGCAGGGCGGCGAATGTTCCGGTGGTCGGAGGAGATCGAAAAGCCGACGAATGAGGAGAGGGAACTTATCGTAGGCGGCTGGAACGAATATATGAATGAACTTTCTGCCAATCTCGGGCTTCCGGCATCGTTTTACCATATTAAGGACATCGCGGTCAAACACGGCTCGGGTACGGCGTCGATCGGGCTCGATCGGTATTATGTGCTGATGGAGGGCGGAGAAGAGAACGAGGGACTCGACGACATCATTATCGAGATCAAGGAAGTGCGCGCGCCGGTACCGGTCTATTTTATGCCGTACGACGAATCGTTCTGGGATGAATTCGCCCATCAGGGCAAGCGGGTCGCGACGACGCAACGCGCGATGCACCACGAAGCGGATCCTTTCCTGGGCCACTTGACGTTAAACGGCCGTCACTTCTACGCCAGGGAGAGGTCGCCGTACAAGAAGAAGTTGAAGCCGATCAAGCTGAGGGAGCACAAGGATTGGGTCAAGACGGCGGAGACCATGGGCCAAATTACGGCCAAGATGCATGCGCGGGCGGATGCGGACGTGGAGAGCGGCATTTTGAGCTATCATAGCGAGGACGAGATCGCGCGGGCCATCGGCAAGGATACCGATACATTTTGCGATGATGTGACTCAGAGAGCTGTGGCCTATTCGCGGCAGGTTGTGGAGGACTACGAGCTGTTTAAGGCATGGAGCGAGTCTTGGGAAACGAATCGCCGCCGTTCGG
Organism: Paenibacillus sp. PAMC21692; assembly: GCF_014303795.1. Classification (NCBI taxonomy): domain Bacteria; kingdom Bacillati; phylum Bacillota; class Bacilli; order Caryophanales; family Paenibacillaceae; genus Paenibacillus; species Paenibacillus sp. PAMC21692. The sequence goes on along the minus strand of NZ_CP060293.1, from coordinate 7,781,995 downwards.
CAGCGCGGAGGAGACGCAGGATGAGCCAATAAGGCAATTAAAAGGCCATGACAGCTTGCCGGAGGGCAGGTTATTATGGCCTTTGTACTGACGAATCTAATCGAGCTCATCGAGGTCATCGAACAAGTTCCGACATCAGCATTTTGTGCCGGATAGGCCTCACCGTCACGGTACAACAATTGAGCGAAAATACACAATTTAGATGAGGTAAGGGCATTTCTTTCGTACATTTGTACATATATACATAAATTTTGGTTCAGAGAGGCCCAAAACGACGATGTGACGCGAGAATTTGTGTATTTTCGTACAATTCGCTTTGCGGAGGCCCCAATTGTTTAAGAAATTGGGTAGAAATGCACAAATGTGTAGTGAGGCCGATGTTCGGGCCATGCCATGTGCAACTCCGGCAACAAGTTTCTCTACGGGAAATGGTGAGCCTTAAAAATTTGTTCGTCCAAAGAAGAAGTGCAACTAATTTTATCCAGACACGTCTTAGTATTGGGAGCAGAGGCAGAGGGTTAGATCAATATGCGGAGGAGGAGCTGTCAGGTCATGAAGAAAACCGTAATAGCCATTGTGATTGCCGTATTGTTAAGTATGACGGCGTCGACTGTGTATGCAGCTGATAAACCAATTATTATTGACGGAGTGACTGTTGCATCCGATGTTAAGCCCGAAATCAAGAATCAACGGATGATGGTGCCTGTACGAGTCATTAGCGAGAATCTAGGCGCAAGCGTCGAATGGTTGAATCCCGAGGTTGTCGTTACCAAAGGCGATCTGAAAGTGACATTATCGATTAACAGCAGCACGGCGCAGATTAATGCCGACAAGGTACAGCTGGATGTTCCGCCTTACAAAAAAAATAATCGCGTGTTCGTGCCGCTGCGTTTCATCGCGCAAGCGTTTGGCTGCAATGTCAATTACGCGAACAACGTAGTTACTGTCGACACTCCGCCCTTGTTAATCGATGGCGTACAAGTAGGAGTACTGCAGCACGAATACCACATGACAATGGGGGGCGTTGTCTCTCACTATACGAGTCCAATGCAAAACCAATCCATTTATCATATTTTTGCGGAAAACAAAGGAGACAAGGTCGAAGCGCCGAAGGATTATTCGTGGCGCTACACGATGGATATATTGGGATCCTATTATAAAGGCGCGCAGTTTGACTTTTTGGATCAAAAAGGAAAGAGCTTGCTTCGTTACGATGTTTATTCCATCGTTAACGCATTCCCGGCCGAGCTGCTAGCGGAATACCCGCCTATGCTGCTTCATGATGTAACCGAAGATCAGTGGTATTTGTTCAACGATGCAGCATGGAAATCCATATACGAGATCATGGATACCGCTGAGCAAAACGGTTATAGAATAGAGATCAGCAATACCGTCGTGTAAGGAGAGTCTTAAGACTGATCCTGAGGAAGGGAATGAGTATGAGCCGAATGTTGCGTAAGGGCTGGTTCATGACAATCGTGGCAGCGGTGTATGCGATTGGCGTTCTTGTGTATCTGATCGCTCGTAATCAAATGGATTATTTGGGGGTATTCGATCTCCAGATGATCATATACTTGTGTCTTTTCAGTATTTGGCTGGTTGCACTGTCTTATCGCAAAATCGAAGAGAGAACTCGCGCTAAACTAACGATACGCTATATCGCCTTGTTGTTGCCTGCGCTGGCCGTTTTTCTGTTTCTGCTATATAAACCTGCATTCAATGTCCATGAAGCATTGGCGGAGGTTAAAGCCACTTCTGCATATCATGATATCCAAAAGTCTCATTTGATGGCTTTCGAACCGCGGGCGAACTGGTTCGTCAATGCGGGATATGTGTTTCAAGCGAAGGAAACTGAAGAAACGGTAACTCTTATCTTCAACCCGGTGACGGGACAATACGATCTCCTAAACGGGTAAAATGGAACAACTTCACGAGGAGGAACAAAGATGAGCGAAACAACGAACGCACCGCAAGATGGTGGCCGTACATTGACCTACCGAATTACCTCGCAATGGGCAAATTTCGAGAATGAAGCGATTAATGCTTCGCTTATAACGGATATTATCCTTGCGCTGGACTCCGATGACTTCATTGTTCTCGACCCCAGCGAGCCGGTCGAAGGCAGCAGTTATCTGCAAGCGGCAACGGCGGAAGGCGAGGGCAACGGCTTTGTGGTCGAGCTTCGTCTGGTCAACGACGACGGCACCTTCAAGCATTACGGCTATTCCACCGTGGACAGCAACGAGGTCATTAGGATGTTCCTGCAGTATTGGGGGGAGCAGAAGTTGCCCGACTGGAGCAACTGGACGGATATGACGGATCAATTCGAATAGGGCTGCCAGGTGAGCTGTTGTGGGTTTTAAACCTTCATGCTTAAAGACAATGGGAAAAAGACCCTCTAATCTCGCGTTTATAGATTATTCTGCGAAGATAAAGGGAAATATGCCATCTAATAGCTATCGAATTGCAGATAGTCCCGTATGCTCATGAAATAGAGGGAGAAATTCCTATAATATCTCTGCATGGGCGAAAGGGGCTGTCTCAAAAGTAAGATCGTTCGCTTATGTAATAGCTCACTTGATGAATGAAGCGTCTAAAATGGAAAAATGGTGGTGCTAGGGAGGCTATCCCTGCACCACCATTTCTGCTTTTTGGTCTATTGCCGCCTTCTTGAGCAAATTGTGGGCGAGCGAAAGCCACCCGACCTCTAGGCTCACTTTTGGCAGGCCTCGAAGCAGAAAACGTCTGAATCCGCGGTTATTCTTTATTTGCCCGAATACACTTTCCGGCTCAATCATCCTTCGAACCGAGAGGGCGTACCCGTCCTCACTTCTGAGCTTCTCGCGTGCTCGCTGCTTGTAACTTAAATACTTCATACTTACACTGATTTCGCGATTTCCTTTCGCTTTCGTGCACAATTCCTTAAACGGACAACCCTCGCAACTCTCGCTCCGATAGTGCCGCTTCCTTAGCTCATACCCACTTTCCGATTTCTCCTTGCTTTCATAACGGAATAATAGTTTTCGTCCTGCGGCGCACGTCCACGTGTCTTCGATCTCGTTGTACTGCCAATTATCCAGCTTACTGATGTCTTGCTTCCATTTCTTCGATTTTTCCTTATGGTAGGTGCTGTACTTCACTAATGCTTCCAGTTGTTCGCTTTCCAAATAGGCGTAGTTTTCCTCACCACCGTATCCAGCGTCCGCAATAACCGTTTTCGGCAACTTGCCGAGCGCTGCTTTGACCTTCTCCAAGTGAGGTTTTAGGCATCGCGTATCGGTCGGACGTTGGTGCAAGCTGTACCCGATAATGAACTGGTTCTCTGTTCCGATCTGCACATTGTAGCCAGGCTTAAGCTGACCATTACGCATATGATCTTCTTTCATTCGCATGAATGTGGCGTCATGATCAGTCTTGCTAAAGCTGTTCCGATCTCCGAGAATCTCTTGCTGGGTCTCGTATTTCTGCAGACGAGGCAACAGGTCCTTACGAAGGGCGCGTACCGCTTTTTTAAGGGGCTTATCCTTCGGCCGAGTTTGCAGGTTGGCTTCCAATTGCTGAACGGCCGATTCCAATTTCTCGCTGGTCAACTCGGATGCTTCGCCTAGCTCCGCAAGATCCTGTCCGGCCTGCTCCTGATCTTCTTGTTTTTCAGTCGCTTCAATGGTGGCAAACAACGTTTTTACTTTTTCCTGGAGCTTCGCTTTCTGCTTCACGACTGCCTTACCCCAGACAAACGTGTACCGATTCGCGTTCGCTTCGATTTTTGTGCCATCTACAAAGTAATGCTCAAGCTTCACATATTTCTCAGCAGCAAGAAATTGAAGCACACCAGTGAAGACCGTCTCCAATATGTCTTTCATCCGCTCGGAGCGAAAGCGATTGATGGTCCGGAAGTCTGGGCGTTGTCTGCCGGCAATCCACATAAACATGATATTTTCACGGACCGCCTTGGCAATCTGCCGAGAAGAGTAGATCCGCTGTGTATAGGCATAAATGATGACTTTGGTGAGCATTTTGGGATGGTAGCTGTCTCTTCCTCCACCGGGGTAAGCATCCCTGAAGATCTTGTCATCTAAGCGATTGACAGCCTCATTGACTACACGAACGAGGTGATTGGGAGGAATGTCGTCCTCCAAGTCCATTGGCAGATGAAGTTGGTCCATGGTATATTGAATGTACAAAAGAAACCTCTCCTTTGGTATGTGGTTGGGTGGTACCTCCATTTTACCAAGGAAAGGTTTCTTTTTGTTTTACAATTTAGAGAAAAGGGGGGGCCTTTAGTCAACTGACGATGACTTTTGGGACAGCCCCTTCTCTTTGTCATCCGCTTGGTCATCATCCAACTACTCATCCAACTCCGCATCCAACTACTCGACCTTGTCCTTTCTATTTATCCCGAGCCGCCTGAACTGCTGCAACGAACTACTTCAGTCAACGTCAATGTAAACTTCAATGTCAGCAACTCCCGCCGTCGACGGTCCTCGCCGTGCCGCTGTCCTCTATTTCAAAGATCCTCCGCATGCGTCACGCGGTTCCGGCCGCCGCTCTTGGACGCATACAGCGCCGTATCGGCTTTCTTGACAAGCGTTCCATTCGTTTCCCCGACTTCAGCCGTAGCAACGCCCAAACTGATCGTGATCCGGTAATCGCCCATCGGAGTGGCGGCGGTTGCCTGGCATAACGCCTCAGCGATATCCACCGCTTGTTCCTTGCCGGTCTCGGGGAGAATCGCCACGAACTCTTCGCCGCCGAACCGCGCAATGATATCCGTCTCCCGCGACATAGATTGGAGAAGCTCGGCGAGCTTGGTCAACACGAGATCGCCGATGGGATGGCCGTACGTGTCGTTAATGTGCTTGAAGTGGTCGATGTCGATGATAAGCATGGACAGGGGCAGTCCGCTGTCTTGGTGCTCCGCGAGAAGAGTCGTTAAGTTGTCCTGGAAGTACCGCCGATTGCGAAGCCCCGTTAACGGATCGGTGGTTGCCATGGACTCGAGCCTGCTGTTGATCAGCATGAGCTCCTGCTGCTTCCGTTCGTATTCCTCGTTAAGAAGCTCGAGCCGCTTGTTCGCCTCGTTCGTCGCTTGGTAAAGCTCCTGGAGCTTTACCTTGGTCTGCAGAACATCCTTCTCATGTTCGATCCGCTTGCGCATCTCTACGACGACGATGTCGATGCGGCTCTCGCCGTCCCGCGTCCTTCGGATGCCGTTCAGCAGGACGGGCACATCCCCTCCGCTATTCGTGCGAAGCGACATATACATCTCGTTTACTTGACCGTACAGTTGGATGTGCGGATAGAAGTACGTGTGGAACAGGAGTTTGTTCGTGACGGACAAGACCGACTCGACATGACGGCCGGCCAACTCGGGGTTGTCGTGCTGCAACATGTTTAACAAGGTCTGATTGACCTCTCGAATAATGCCGGCATCGGTAATCGAGAAGTATCCGCACGGAGCGTTGTCTAATCTTGCGTCCATTTCGTCATGCCTTTCTCAGCGCTTACACGCCAGCCAAATAGTCTTTCATACATTGCGCCATCTCGTCCGGGTGACTTAACTGGGGATAATGCCCCTTCGCCGTCATCTGACGAAGCTTGCTGTTCTTAAGATGCGCATGCAAGTAATCGCCGACCTCTACAGGAGAGATGCTGTCGTCCGAGCATTGCAGGATGAGGGAGGGAACAGAGGCCTTCTCCAGACTAGAACGGTAATCGGAATAAAAGGTCACTTCGGCGAATTGCCGGGCGATATGCGGATCCCGGGAGCAGAAGGTTCGTTCGAGCTCCTCGGCTAGTTCCTTCCTGTCGGAATTCTGCATGACGATCGGCGCCAGGTAACTGGCCCATCCGATGAAGTTAAGCTGCATCATCTCGAGAAGCTCGTCAATATCGCTTTTGTTGAAACCTCCGAAGTAGTCCGGCTGATCGTTCATGTATCTCGGGGACGAGCCGATCATGATCATCCGCGAGAAATATTCGGGGTTGCGGATGGATGCCAGCATGCCGATCATTCCGCTTACGGAGTGTCCCACAAAGACGGTATCCTTAAGCTCCAGCGCCTCCATCACGTCCAGCACGTCCTGCGCATAGCCATGCAGATCATTATATTTAGTGGAATCGTAAAGGTCGATTTGCGACTTTCCCGATCCGACGTAGTCGAACAACACGATACGATAGTTCTGCTCGAAGGCCGGCACGATGTGTCTCCACATCTCCTGGTCGCATCCGAAGCCGTGGGCGAAGACGATCGTTTGGTCGCCGCTTCCGAGCACTTTAACATGATTTCGTTGGAGAATGTCAATGGACATGTCGTTGCCCCCTTTTAGGTAAGGTTGATAGGTTTGGGAAGTAAGAGGCTATCATTCCTATTATAGCGGAAAATAGCAGGCAAAGGACAAGATTGTCATATCCAGTCGAAAAAGAATATGAAGTCATCTGCAGAAACAGCGGACATGCCTTTTCGGCAAAGCTAAACAAACCCCGTCCGATTGACGATCATATCAATAAGGCGGACAAGACGTGCTGGATGGTGGATAAGCCACATTCGTTTAATCGCTCCGCAACGTGACCATACTTACAGATAACAATCTACTAATCTCCTACGAGCGCTGATAGATTGCACACTACCAGAAAAGGGTGTGGAGTCCTTGTCCATTCTCATGAATCATCCATTACATACCGGGAAGCCGGGATCCGCGGGGAGAGTCGCGCATGTCGCAGGCAACTTTTGGACGCAAGCCGGCATCGCCAGCGACTGGTCTACGGACGCCGAAGAGCTCCGAATGATCAACATCGGGGGAGAAATGCATATCCTGAAAGTACCGCTGAATCCCGGTCATTATGAATATAAAGTTGCCATAAATGGCGGCTGGACCGAAAACTACGGCGTCAACGGGATGCTGGGAGGAGGCAATATCAAGTTTAAGCTTGACGCCCCCAAGGAGGTCACGTTTATTTTTCACGACGATGCCGCATCCAAGAGAGTGGCGGAGTGGTATGAAGGCAAACCGGACTCCGATGCTGCAGGCGCAGATTGGGCTGAACTGGATGCAAAATTTTATTATGGCGGAGATGATCTGGGCGCGACGTACGACAAAGGCGCAGCCAGGCTGAAACTGTGGGCGCCAAAGGCGGACGCGGTGGCGGTCCGCTTCTACGATAAAGACGATGCGGAACGGGAACTCGGCGCCGCCGAACTGATGCGAGGCGAGCAAGGCGTATGGTCCGTGACGGCAACGCCGGAGATGCTGGACATCGCGGATCTGAGAGGATATTACTATCAGTACGAGGTTTCGCACGGCAGGACGACGCGCAGGGTACTGGACCCGTACGCGAAGTCGATGGCGGAATTCCGGGTCAGTCCGGCGGGGCTGCCTCTCGGAGCCGATCGCGATGCCGTCGGCAAGGCAGCTATCATCGACTTGAGCGAGACGGAGCCGGAAGGCGGACTCGGACTCGCGGAGATCGAAGGTTACGAGCGCAGGGAAGACGCCATCATCTACGAGACGCATATCCGGGATTTTACGTCGGATCCTGCCATCGAGGGAGATTTGCATGCGAGATGGGGCACTTACCGGGCGTTTATCGACAAGCTGGACTACATCCGAAAGCTTGGCGTTACGCATGTGCAGCTACTGCCCGTTATGGCCTGGTATTATGGCGACGAAGCCGCAATGTCGCAGCGCGAACTACACGACTCCACTGAGAATAACCAGTACAACTGGGGTTATGATCCCCATGGTTATTTTTGCCCGGATGGAGCGTATTCCGAGAATCCGTGCGACCCTGAGTTGCGTGTGAAGGAGCTCAAGGAGCTGATTGCCGCGATCCATCGTGCAGGCATGGGCGTTATTCTGGATGTCGTATATACGCATATGGCGAAGGCATGGCTGCTGGAGGATATCGTGCCGGGTTATTATTTCTACCGGAATGAAGCTGGCGAGCTGCTTGGAGGCTTCGGAAGCAATCTGGCCACCAACCACAAGATGGCGGAGAAGCTGATGGTGGATTCCGTGAAGTATTGGTTTCAGGAGTACAAAATAGACGGCATGCGCTGGGACATGATGGGCGATGCGACGTACCCGGCGGTGCAGCGGGCATTCGACGAGGCGGCAGCCATTCATCCGAAGCCCTTATTTATCGGCGAAGGCTGGCGGACCTTCGCGGGTCATATCGGGGAACCATCCCTCGCGGGAATGGGCGCAGATCAGGATTGGATGAACAAAACGGACGATGTTGGCGTCTTCTCCGACGAATTCCGAAACGAGCTGAAGTCCGGATTCGGCAGCGAAGGCGAGCCGCGATTCCTGATGGGAGGAGCGCGCCATATCGACACGTTGTTCCGCAATTTGAAGGCGCAGCCGTACAATACGCCGGCTGATTCTCCTGGAGATATGGTGCAATACCTGGAGGCGCATGATAACCTGACGCTGCACGACGTCATTGCCGTGACGCTTCGGGCGGATCCGCGAATTCCTGCGGACGCAAGGCGCATCCATCGCAGGCTTCGGCTTGGCCACGTGCTGCTCTTTACATCGCAGGGGACAATCTTTATGCAAGCCGGTCAAGAGTTCGGCAGGACGAAACAATGGGGAGGAAGCGCGGCGCCGGCCGCCCACGCCCATCCGCACTATAACGTTCATGGCGAGATCATCGGATACTTCGTGCACAACTCCTACGATTCCTCGGATGCCATCAACAAGTTTGATTGGAGCAAAGCGACGGATGACGGAACGATATTTCCGGAAAACGTTCTGACCCGTTCTTATACAGCCGGTCTGATTGAGCTGAGGCGAAGCACGAACGCGTTCCGTCTCGGCGATATGGAATCTGTCAATCGTCATATGACGATGATTCTTTCTCCCGATATCGGAGAATTCGACCTTGTGATCGCCTATCGCTGTCAATCGACCGACGGGACGGGTGCATATTATGTCTTCGTGAACGCGGATGAGCGCGAGAGGACGATCAGGTTGTCGCTGCAAGCGGACCTGACGCGGGGCGAGGTGCTCGTGGATGGCGAGACGGCTGGCTCCAACGAAGTCGCGGCACAGGCAGGATTTAGGTTGTCGCGGGAGGCGATCGTGCTGGAGCCGCTGACCGCCGTTGTTATACGGATGAAGGAGCGGGAGCAGTTTGCGAATGAATGCGCGTATGAACAGCGCGACGAATAGTTGTGCAAAGAGTTCATGGACAACGGAAAAACGCAAATAAAGCGCAGAGAAAAAAGCAGAGAAAAAAGCAGAGAAAAAAGCAGAGAAAAAAGCAGAGAAAAACGCAAGCTTGCGGCAGAGTCCGGGTGGCTTGCGTTTTTTTTGTTGTTGTATAGGAAATTATGCGACATACCAGACTGTGGGTGAACGAGCAGCTGTAGGCGTTAAAAACACCGATGGCCCATAAAGTAACTGGACCGGCTCAGATCTAACGGACTCACGCAACACTATTAGCCCGTTTTACGCAAGGATCAAATTCTAACGGACAGTAGCGACGCAATATGGCCAAAATATAGCTGAAAGTTGCTCGGATGGTGCAAATAAGGTTGCGTGTGTCTGTTAGATTTTAGAAACATCAGCTAATCGAAGAATAGCGACGCTCCTGTCCGTTAGAAGGACACCCTCGCACAACGGAGCGATCGAATCACCGTCAGGACGATTTTGTTGTTTGCGCTACAAGAGAGAGGACATTTTGCGATATTCGCGAGGGGAGACGCCCTGCCATCGCTTGAACGCATGGCTGAAGTGATGCAAATCCTCGTATCCGATAAGCAGGCCGATCTGCTCGATCTTCAGATCGCTTTCCCTCAGACAGCGCTTGGCCTCCTGGTGGCGAAGCCTGCTGACATATTGCCCCGGGGTCGTCCCGTAATGTTTCTTGAACAGCCGAATGAAATAATCCGGGCTTACGTTCAGACGATTAGCCATGATGTCGCTAGTCCAAGGAAAGTGTAAGGCGCGGGCAATCTCTTCCGTCAGCTCCTTAAACGCGTCTTGATAGGCCTGGGGAACAGTCCGCTCCGGGATAGGCAGCAATCTGGACAGAGCAGTCGCAATCAACAGCATGCCTCCCTTGCAGGCCGCGCCGAAGCCAGGTTTCTCCAGGGTGAACTCCTCGCAAACCTTCTCCATCAAGCGGACAATGTCTTCGGGTACGGAAGCATAGCGACGGGCAAAGAGGTCGTTCCCTTCGCTGTCAAGCGGCGGCCGGCAAAATCGATCGTTGCGTACATCCCTCTCATCGACATCGACGAACAGTTCGGGAGAGATCTCGAATTCATCGTAGAAATCAAAATGGATGCCGAGCAGATGCGTTTTTTCGATAGCCCGGGTCTCGATGCGGTGAGGCATGGCGGCATGGAGGAACAACAGGTCGCCAGGCAGATAGGTTTCGGTTTCGTCAGAAAGAGGGAAATGGACGCACATTTCTCCCGAATAAACATACATGATCTCGAAATCGTAAATTCTTCTTGCCGGCAGCAGGGCGGGAGGCACCCATTGATGCTGTGTCCAGTGGACGCTTGGATTCATATCCTGTATGTCGGAAGAGAGATTCTGTTGCAAGCTTCGTTCCATGAGGCAATCCTCCACGTTAATATATATCGATAATATACAACTAATGAACTGAAACAAGCAAATACTTCCCTTAATATCCATGTTATTATTTCCGTAATTAATCGATTATAAATAAGTTTTTCAATTCATACTATGGAAAGCCAGGTGCGGAACATGAGATTGGGAGTAATTGGTTACGGACTACGGGTTAGCAGTATTTTTCCCGCTCTTCAATCGGATGAATTAGGCTACAGCATCGCTGCGATAGCGGATCCGAAACGTGATGAACTAAAAACCAGGCTTGGAGAGGAAGCTCGCCATACGCAATTTTTTGACAATGCGGACGAAATGCTGGATTCCTGCGAATTGGACGGCATTATTATCGGAACGCGCTGCGACCTTCATACGGATATGGCGCTGAAAGTGCTTCGCCGGCATTTGCCGCTGTATCTGGAGAAGCCGGTCGCAACCACATACGAGGATTTGTCGCGGCTAAAGGCCGGATACGAGGCTTCTCGGTCGGAGGTAGTCGTCTCGTTCCCGCTCCGCAATACGCCGCTCGTCAGGCTGGCCAAGGAAATTATCGATTCCGGGAAGATCGGTACGGTGGAGCATGTGCAGGCGGTTAACAACGTCCCATACGGAGGCGTGTATTATCATTCTTGGTACAGGGACGAACGCATTACGGGCGGGCTGTTTTTGCAAAAGGCGACGCATGACTTCGACTATATCAACTATCTCATCGGACTTAAGCCGATTGCCGTATGCGCGATGAAGTCGAAGCGGGTCTTTACGGGAACGAAGCCGGCGGGATTGAAATGCTCAAATTGCGAAGAGAATAGAACCTGCGAGGAAAGCGCACTGAAGCCGCATAATCGTTATGGGTATGACTACTGCTGTTTTGCGGAAGATACAGGCAACGAAGATTCTGGCGGGGCGCTGCTGCGATACGAGACGGGCATGCATGTCAACTATTCTCAGAACTTTTTTGCGCGCAGGGGAGCGGCAAGGCGCGGCGCCCGTCTGCTCGGCTACAAGGGAACGTTGGAGTTCGACTGGTATACGAATGAGCTTAAGGTCTATATGCATCATGAGGCGCGGGTGGAGACGCATGCCATCGATGCCAATGCGCTGGATGGACATGGCGGCGGAGACGGGATACTCGTGAACAATTTCCTGCAGGCCGTCCGGGGCAAGGAGCGCTCGCGGACGACGTTGGGCGACGGCTTGCTGAGCGCGCTGCTCTGCTTGAAGGCAAACGAGTCCGCCGAGACGAATACGTTCCAGAACGTGGAATGGTCATAAAACGTCGTCCCACCCGGTTAGCGCATACTGCTGGCGCAAGACGAAACCTGGGGAGGGGAGTTATCGGATGCCGCAAGGCGTGCCTCCTCATCGGAACGGAGCATTGAACAGGGGGCTGTCCCAAAATGACAGCCCCTTGTTTTTTGTTATACTCACCAGGCGTTACGACAATCACTTGCTTGAAGCTGCGCGTGAAGTTCTGCACATTTGCATAACTGAGCCGTGACTCGGCTGTTCGCATCCAGGACATTCAGCATACGGTCTGCGGCTGCGGTCAGCTCAAGATCGCACCTACGCAGAATATTGCTGGTTTGAGGCGATATGGGGTTATGAGGGCCCGTTACCGTAATCGTATAAAGGAGTAACGCTCCTGATGTCGAATCTTAGCTGTATGAAAACTTTACGAGACTACCCGCTAATAAGATCCGCTATCATGACGATACTCTTCCTCGGACTTCTGCTTGGCTTTCGATGGTTATGGCAAGCATGGAATCCTATACCGGAGCATCCTCCCATTCGACAAGGCGTCATCGATCTTGGGCATTGGGACTTCGAACAATCACCCTCCATGCTGCTTGACGGCGAATGGGCATTCTACCCTGGCCAGCTGGAAGGAACGCCTTTCGGCGAACCCCGGTATGTGCAAGTGCCTGGAAGCTGGGGAGAGGCCATGCCTGACGGGGAGGCATACGGCTCCGGCACGTATAAGCTGACCATTCTGCTTAAAGAGCAGCCCGAGCAGACGTATGGTTTCTGGATCAAACGAATCGAGGCCGCCTCGCAGGTAGTCGTAAATGGAGAGACCCAGTCGGCATTCGGACAGCTCGGCTTAAGCAAAGACCAATACAAGCCCAGTCGCTGGTCTTATACCGCAACCTACTCCAACGTTGATGGAAAGGACTCCATCGAGCTGCTTGTCCGCGTCTCCAATTACGACAACCCGGTTCGCGGCGGAATCGTAGTTCCGATCCGCTTCGGCTCTCAAGCGGCGATCGACGGAGAACGCTGGTATTCCATCGGCTTTCAACTGATGACATTCGTTATTTTGATGCTGCATGGCATTTACGCCATCATTTTATATATCTTCAATCGCAAGCAATACGCGTTTCTGGTCTTTTTCATGATGATGCTTTCATCTGCGCTGTCTATCATTACAATCCATGACAAGCTTATTTTGCACTGGCTGCCCGTCAACTACACCTGGGTGGTGAAGCTTGGAAGCATTTCTTATGTCATGCTGACGTATTTCATGTTGATGCTGACGCGAATCTTCTCGGGGAGCGTGTCGGACGGACGATTGTTTCGTTTATTCTCGTGGCTGTTCGTGGCATACGTTATTACGATTATGGTGCTGCCAATCGACACGGTTCATTATTTGTCGAGCCTCCGCGTAGGCTTGTTCTTCTACGTCGTGCCTGTCGTCTGGTTCCTATACCTCATAGGCAAAATGGTGGTAAATAACCACAGCGGGTCCATCTTTTTGCTGCTGTCCGCGATCGGCGTCATATCCAGCATCGTGTGGGGGCTTCTTAATACGTATGGCATGAATTACACGGAATATTATCCGTTCGATGTTATTGCGGCCATCATCGGCTTCTCTTCTTACTGGTTCAAGCTGTACTTCCGCAATGCGGCCGAGAACGCGAAGCTTAATGAACAGCTCAGGCAGTCGGACAAGCTGAAAGACCAATTTCTTGCACACACGTCGCATGAGCTTCGGACGCCGATCCACGGCATTATTAATATCGCCCAGACGGTTGCTCTAAGGGAACGCCAGTCGATCGAGGACAGAAGCTACAAGGATATGGAGCTTCTCATTACGATCGGCAGGCGTATGTCGCATTTGATCGAGGATTTGCTGGATCTCGTGCGATTAAAGGACAAACACGTCGTTCTGCAGATGCGGCCGATCCCGTTGCAATCCATCGCGGAAGGCGTTATTGGCATGCTGGGCTATCTTGTCGAGCAGAAACCCGTCAAGCTGGCTTCGCGAATACCGGACTTCTTCCCGGTCGTCATGGCGGACGAAAAGCGGCTAGCCCAGATTCTGTTCAATCTTATTCATAATGGCATTAAGTATACGGAAAAAGGCGAGGTCTTCGTCGAAGCGGCGATCATTCAGGGACGAGCCGTCGTTAGCGTAACGGATACCGGAGCCGGCATGGACGAGGCGACGCTTGCCCGCGTTTTCCTCCCGTACGAGCAAGGGCATTCGGACAACGGAGGCATCGGGCTTGGTCTCGGCATCTGCAAGCAGCTTGCGGAGCTTCATGGAGGAACGCTTACCGCTCGTTCGTGGCCCGGGAAAGGAACGGAATTTCAATTCACGCTGCCTCTCGCAGATAGTCAATCGCCGGATGGCACAGGAGATCCCGATGCGGCGGCGCAGCCATGGAATCATGTATGGGCGGCGGAAGAGAGTCCACTCCTGGCACATGAGGAGAGCGGCAGCTGGATAGAGCTGGCTCCGCCTGAAATGGGAACGCATGGCGTAAAGCAGAACATTCTCGCTATCGACGATGATCCTGTCAATCTTCAAGTGTTGGCTGGCATATTGGGCAATGATTCTTATACCATCACACCAGCGGCAAACGCTGCTGAAGCGCTGAAGCAGTTGGAGAACGGCCAGTGGGATCTTGTCATCTCCGACGTCATGATGCCGGGCATGTCCGGTTATGAATTGACCAAAGCGATCAGGGAGCGGTATTCCATCTCCGAGCTGCCTGTACTGCTCCTGACGGCGAGAAGCCAACAGGCGGATATCTATGCGGGGTTTTCCGCTGGAGCGAACGACTATCTGACCAAGCCTGTAGACGCGCTGGAATTGAAATACCGCGTCTGGTCGTTAACAACGCTTAAGCGTTCCGTAACGGAGAGACTGCGACTCGAGGCCGCTTATTTGCAGGCGCAGATTCATCCGCATTTTTTGTTCAACACCTTAAATTCCATTCTGGCCTTAAGCGATATCGACCCGGACAAGATGAGGAAGCTCGCAGAAGCTTTTACATCCTATCTGCGGATTAGCTTCAACTTCCTGAACGCGGGGGAGATGGTGCCGTTCGCTCATGAGTTGAAGCTTGTTCGTTCCTATCTATACATCGAACAAGAACGATTTGGGTCGTTGTTGTCCGTCGAGTGGGAGATCGATGCGAACATCGATCTCATGCTGCCGCCGCTTAGCCTGCAGCCTATCGTAGAAAACGCCGTCAAGCACGGGGCGCTGAGTCGCGCGGAAGGAGGCACGGTTGTCATCCGGATCATCCGGCGGGGGCAGGATACGTTGTTCGAGGTGAGGGACAACGGCAAGGGGATGACGCAGCAAGATGCGGACAGTCTGCTTCAGCATGTCTTCGGCGGGACGGGAGGCATTGGCATCGCCAATACGAACCGACGGCTTGCTCAGCGTTACCGGCAAGGCCTGACTATCGTTAGCGTGCCGGGGACTGGCACGACGGTGTCCTTTGCAATCCCGATGGAACAGCAGAAGAAGGACCAGCCTGGGGAATGATCACTCTCGCGGAGCTGGTCTTTCGCGTTGTGGGAGCATTACGGTACAATGAAAGCAGATAATGAACCATCGGAGGGCGGAGATGCCAGTATGACTGGACTGTTGAAAAAGCTGCGTCAAGGGTACGGCAAGAAGCTTGTCTCCATCCATGCCTGGAATGGGTGGATCGTTCTGTTGCTGGCCTTATCCGGCCTTGTTCTGTTGGGAGGCTTCTGGCGAGGCGTCCTTGGCGAAGGGCGCGTCTGGCTCAAGTGGTTTCATATCGCCGTCGGAATCGCCTCCGTTCTGCCTATTGCCTATTATCTCGTGCTTGCGGGCAAGCATTGGAGAAGGCTGAAGGGCAAGCCCATTCAGAAGCTTAACGTCTATATCGTGCTAACCTTTCTATTCGGATGGCTGCTGTCAGGCGTTATCCTCTGGCAGTTCAAGCTGGCAGGACCTCGCTTGTCGAACGCGGCGCTCGTAACTCACGATCTCCTGACGTGGATCGGCTTGCCTTATATCATCTACCATTCCTTGTCGAGAGCCCGTTGGATCAAAGACTCCAATCGGCGCACGATGCAATTGCCGCCTGCAGAGAGGGACGTCTACCATCCGGCGGCCCCGCAGCCGTTATATACGCGCCGCGCGTTCATTCGCGGCGCAATAGGCGCCGGTCTTGCGGTGACTGTCGGTCCGTCCTTTCTGAAGTGGTTCGGCGATCAGCTCGGCAGCGTGGGTAATGGCAGAAACATGGAGCAACTGATCCAGAACGATTCGAACGTAATGCTGCCTGCGCCGGAGCCTCTTCCAGACTCGGCGCCTCCCATTGGCGGAGGAGCGCAGGGCAGCTTCCGCGTGTACACTGTAACGCCCATCCCCTCGTTCAATAATGAGAACTGGTCATTGCGCATCGATGGACTCGTAGACAAGCCGCTGGAATGGGACTGGGATACGTTCGTTAAGCTTAAGCGGACGGTGCAGGTTAGCGACTTCCACTGCGTGACGGGGTGGTCGGTCTACAACAACACATGGGAGGGTATCCCGGTCAAGGAGATATTGGCGCTGGCTGGTGTAAAAGGGAAGGCAAAGTCCGCGATCTTCTACTCGGGCGACGGTGTTTATACTAGCGGCATTACGCTGGAGCAGCTGGCCCAGGACGATGCGATGATTGCCGTCATGCACGATGGCAATCCGATTCCGAGCGATCTAGGCGGACCCGTGCGGCTTATCATGCCGGGTATGTATGCCTATAAATCGGTCAAGTGGCTTAACCGGATCGAGCTCATCGAAGGGGAACATATCGGGTATTGGGAGCAGCGCGGTTATGCGAACGAGGCGTGGGTGTAGGAAAGCCGATACCAAAAAAATAGGGGGTGTCCGCAGAGTCATATCGACCCTTGAACAACCCCGTTTTTGTGTCAGACTTCGGCTATAAGCGTATCTGAGTATAGATGAAGCTGGTGAAGCGCCAGGCCATTGACCCGATCAAGATGCTGAACGCCCGACTCACCCTCCAACCATTCTGCCCGCAGCATGGCATTATGCTTGAAGTATAAGGCTCCTCCAGGCTCCGAGACGCCGAAAGCGCCGATCGGGAGCGTAAGATTGAGGCTCGCGCATATTTGTACCAAGGATGTATAGCGCTCCTGGGCCGTCCGGTCCCGGAGTACGGCGAACGTCTGAAGCAGATAGACGCCGGCCTGCTCTGCTTCTTCTAATCCTGGAAGGAAGCTCATCTCCAGCAGCACCGATTCATTGCCGGAGCCGATCTCGTCGAATCGGATCAGCAGCGAGGCATAGGGAGCCTCGTCGTCCGGCTCGGCCAGCTTGGCGGCGATGCCGTGTCTGCCGTAATAGTCGTGCAGGCCGCTCAACACGGAGCGGGCGAACGATAATGACTCGGTCATGGCGATTCTCCTCTACGTATGCAATTTCTTGGCGATCAGATCTTTGCCCGGTTTCTTCTTCGCCTTGTCGATCTTGAGGCCGATGTTTTCGATAATCGCCCGGCTCTCCTGGTCGTCGCCCACGACCCCGCTCTCATACAGCATGCCGGCCAGGTCGGTGACGAGCTGATTGTAGCATTGCCCCAAGCTGTTGAAGCCGTGCTTCTCAAGCAACGACTGGCGAACCTTGTCTCTGGCAAGGCCCTTGTATGACTCCGAGGCCATGGCCTCGTCGACTTTAAGCGCCTTGTCCACAAACGCTTCTTTCCTTTTGTGTTTCTTGTAAAACTTCACGATAGCCGCGACTCCGCCCAATATCGCGCCAAGCGCGATCAGGATAGGTCCGGCCGGAGATGCCGCTGCCGCAAGCAATGCTACTCCGCCCGCGACCATCAAGGCGCCCTTGACGGCGGTCATGCCGCTCTTGGATTTGTTCATCTCTTGCGTCGACTTGCCGAGTCCGGCCGCGAGCCGCTGTTGCTCGGCCAGCTCTCCGCTTTGCCCGGCCAGCCGCTCTTCGACTTCGCCCATGCGCTTGACATTGCGTCGGCCTTCGATATAGCCGGCCGCGCCTCCCGCCATGTAAGCCGCGCCGCCAATAATTGCGCCGGCGCCGGCAGCCGCGGTAGCGGCGCCATTGAGCGCCATGCCGGATACCTGTCTAACGCTGTTGACCGTACCAGCGGTGACTCTCGCCAGGTCAGCCGCTCCTCCGGCGCCTTCGCCCGCGACGACCTGCGCCTTGCCGGCTGCGCTGAGCGCGCCGTCATAATTTTGGCTCGCATTATAGATTTGCGACACCGCGGCAACGCCGCCCAGTCCTCCCGCTATCGGAGCGGAGACGAGAGCCGTGCCCTTGGCGCCGGCCGCGCCAAGCGTCTGGCTGATCGTGGAGGAGCCGGATACGCCGCCTGCCGCGCTGGATGTGCCGATCGCCGCGTAGCTGGCGTAGTCGCGATCTTGATCGGCATTGTAGTTGGTGGTGTCGATCTTTTTCGCTTCCCTAACAATAACGGAGAACTTGTCCCAGTCGACGGACTTGCTGATAATGCCGGACAGCATCTTTTTCTTGACGGCGTCGACCGAGATCACTCTGGCGCCGCCCGCCATGGAGCGGATGGCGCTCATCTTCTGTTCCGGACTTAGCGTATCGAAGAAGCCGAACAGATCCGTCTTCTTGGAGGAAGAGGCCTGCGCCCTCAGCCAGCTGTAGACCTCGCCATAACCGCCTTTGCCTTGCAGATTCGGCGGTGTCCGGACTGCCGGGACGTCGGCGGCCGGGGAAGACGCCGATGACTCTGCCCGAGCGGGCGTCTCGACGACCGGCGTTGCCGAAGCGGCAGTCGAGGGGGCGGCTACCGAAGCGGCAGGCGTTGCTGCGGTCGAAGCGGCCGGCGGAGTTCGTGTGGATTGAAACATATTGCCGGGACGCGTGATCTGCCGTTGAATCGGGGCCTGCGTGCCCGGGGCCGCCGCGCTGCGATCCCGGAACAGCTGCAGCACTGCCTGATTGCCGGAGGAACGCTGCAACTGCATGACGTCGGCAGGCGACATGCTGCCTTGCCTGAAGTTCGACAAGGCTTGTCCGGGAGCTGCTTGAGGCGTACTTGCGCTGCGCCCCGCGGGGGCAGGAGATGCGGTGGATTTGGATTGATGCACGTGATCGGCGGTTTCGGCCATTGTCAAACACCCTCTGCTAAGTGGGAATCTATCTTCGTTTTTACCATTCCGTGCTAGATTAGACAATTATATAGTAGCATAATCCTGGTCCTTTGGCACTAGGCAATACTTTGCGAGCAGGGATATTGTGTGAAAGAGATTGAAATAACGGCATTCTAGTGGGAAAATATATAGAACACAACATAGAAACGAAAAAAGACAGAGGATAGAGGCGAAACCGAATTGAATAGCACATACTCCCTGGACGACGGCAACAGCGGGATATCCAGCAGCATCAAAGAACTCGCCGCGATCAAATACGCGCTTGACGTATCCTCCATTGTGGCCATGACGGATGCGCGCGGCGTTATTACATATGCCAACGATAAATTTTGCGAGCTGTCGAAGTACAGCCATGACGAGTTGATCGGCAACACGCACCGCATTCTCAATTCGGGTTATCACAGCAAGCAGTTCTTTCGGGAAATGTGGGCGACGATCGCATCGGGCGAGGTGTGGTCCGGCGAGGTCAAGAACCGGGCGAAGGATGGCTCGCACTACTGGGTAAAAACTTTCATCGTGCCGTTTATGAAAAACAATAAGCCCTATCAATATGTCTCGATCCGCACGGACATCACGGAGCATAAACGCGACCAGGAGCTGATCCGGCATATTGCTTATCACGACACGTTAACAGGGTTGTTCAACCGGGACAGTCTCCAGCAAAGTCTGAAGCAGTCCATCGAGAGGGCTAAGCCGGACAATCGCAGCGTCTCGATTCTGTGTATCGACTTGGACCGCTTCAAGTTCGTAAATGATTCGCTTGGCCACTCGTACGGGGATTTGCTGCTCAAGCAGGCTGCGGAGCGGATGTTGGCATGCATTCGTCCGAAGGATATCGCATCCAGGCTCGGCGGGGACGAGTTCATGATTTTGCTTCCGGATACTTATGTAGAAGAAGCTTATCAACTGGCGGAAAAGATTGTATCCCGGCTGTCCGAGCCCTACCGATTGGAACACTATGAAGCTTCTATTACGGCAAGCATCGGCATTAGCGCTTTCCCAAATGACGGAGAGCATCCGGAATCGCTGCTGAAATATGCGGATGCAGCCATGCTTCAGGCGAAGCAGGACAATTCGAACCCGGTCAGAACGTTCTCATGGGAGATGAGAAGGGACTTCGAGCAGACGATTGATCTGGAGAAGGGGCTGCGGGAGGCGCTGGCGGGAGGAGAGTTTTTGCTCCATTATCAGCCGCAATACCACTCGCAAACCGGTCGGATTACGACGCTGGAGGCGTTGGTGCGATGGAATCGGGCAGGCGTGGGGCTCGTATCTCCAGCGGAATTTATCCCGGTAGCGGAATCCACGGGCTTGATCGTGCCGATCGGAAATTGGGTTATGAGAACCGCCTTCGAGCAGCTCAAGGCGTGGCATGAGGAAGGACTGAATCCCGTCAAGATTGCGGTTAACATTTCCGCGTTGCAATTCCAGGCGCAGGACTTCATCGAGGTCGTCACGGCATTGCTGCGCGAGACGGGGCTCGATCCGCAATATGTCGAGCTGGAGTTGACGGAGAGCATAGCCATGCAGGATGAGAAGCATACGCTGGCGACGCTGGGCGAGCTTAAGCGGCGCGGCATCTCTATCGCGATGGACGACTTCGGCACCGGTTACTCGTCCTTAAGCTACTTAAAGCGACTCCCGCTGCATACACTTAAGATTGACCGCTCTTTTATCCAGGACATCACAAGCTCTGAGGAGAATTTGGCTATCGTCCGAACGATAATCGAGTTGGCGCGTATCCTCCGAATGGATGTTATTGCCGAAGGAGCGGAGACGGGAGAGCAAGTAGAACTGCTAAAGCTGCAGGGCTGCTTTAACGTGCAAGGCTATTACTACAGCAAGCCGCTGCCGGCAGATGACATAACAGAGCTGCTGAATGGAAAGGAGGAGTGACGTCATGAAGGATAGGGTCGAGATCGTAAGCGTTGATTCCATAGAGCCGTACATCGAGGAACTGTCGGGGTTATTGATGTCGGTGGTGGAGGACGGGGCATCCATCGGCTTCTTGCCCCCTTTAAGCCGAAGCTCGGCTAAGGAGTATTGGGCCGGGGCGCTGCAGCCCGGAGTCGCGTTATGGATAGCCCAGGCAGGATCCGCGATCGTGGGCAGCGTGCAGTTGCAGTCATGCATGAAGCCGAACGGGCTGCACCGCGCGGAGATTGCCAAATTGATGGTCCATGCGGACAGTCGGCGCCGGGGCATCGGAAGATTGCTGATGGAGCGGGCGGAGGAGAGAGCCGGGCAGGAAGGGCGGTCCCTTCTGGTTCTGGATACGCGGGAGGGGGATCCATCCAACGTCTTATACGCATCCCTCGGTTACGTCCATGCCGGAACCATTCCTCGTTATGCGCGGTCCGCGAACGGGGAATTGGAAGCAACCCGCTATTATTACAAGCTGCTTGGCGCCGATTCATCTTCCTAAGGGACTGTACGGGTTACAATATTGTAAGCTTTCTGTCATTCATTTTCGATTGATTGTTGCCCCGTTCTTCAACTAAACTAATAATACGTGTGTTGAACAACCTCTAAATAGAGTTTGGGATTTAGACGGGCAAGAGGAAGACTGTATGGAAAGGCGGAGTATATGGCATGCAAGATTTTATTAATGCGATTATATTGGGTATTGTTGAAGGATTGACGGAGTTCCTGCCGGTCTCGTCCACGGGCCATCTCATTTTGACAGGAGACTTGCTGGGCTTCGACGGCGAAGCGAAGAAGACGTTCATGATCGTGATACAGCTAGGCGCGGTAATGGCGGTTCTGCTGCTGTACTGGAAACGGTATATGTCGATGCTTAAGGATATGGTAAAGCTCGACTTCAAGAAGAAGAAGCTGAACGCCATACATATGATTCTGGCGATGATTCCGGCACTGATTGTGTACTTGTTGTTCAACGATTTTATCAAAAGCGTATTGTTCGGATCCGGTCCGGTGCTCATCAGCCTCGTTGCCGGTGGCATATTGCTTATCATCGCGGCGCGTGTAAAGCGTAAGATCACCGCCGAAGAGACGGACGATATCACGTACAAGCAGGCGCTTGGCATCGGCCTCTTCCAATGTCTGGCGCTGTGGCCCGGCTTTTCCCGCTCGGGCTCTACAATCTCTGGCGGCTTGCTGCTCGGGACAAGCCAGAAGGCTGCCGCGGACTTTACATTCATGATCTCGGTTCCCGTCATGCTTGGCGCGACGGTACTGGATCTGTACGACAGCCGCGACATGCTGACCTCGGATGATCTGCTGCTGTTCCTTATCGGCTTTATCGCCGCGTTCGTAGTCGCCATGGTCGCCGTCGTGACGTTCCTTAACCTGATCAAGAAGCTCCGTCTGGAGTGGTTCGCGATCTACCGGTTCGTTATCGCTATTCTGTTCTATCTGTTCGTCATGAGATAATTCCTCTAATCGTCGTTTTCCAAAGAAAGTACACATTCATGCAACACTTTGTTATAAGGTGTGCGGCGGATGTGTGCTTTTTTTGTGCGGCAAACAATGGTTTTGGGGCATTTCTTGTGCTTGCATGACCTGCAGCTAACGAACTTGATCAAATACGGCTTTACATTTCACATTTGGACGAAACCCTGGGCAAGTGGATCGAGCTAGGCGGAATTGTACAGGATGCTGCGAATGATGGATGTAATGGAGTCTCTGTAACTCAATTGGTACGCACAAGTAAAGACCGAGCCGTCGGCTCGGTCTTATGTCTCCGAAAAGTAGGCTAACGAGCAGCTGTAGGCGTTAAAAACGCCGATGGACCAGAGAGTAACTCTAATTAGCGTCCATAGGCGTTAGTAACGCTTATGGCTCCAAGAAGTAGGCGAACGAGCAACTGTAGGCGTTAAAAACGCCGATGGACCGTAAAGTAACCTGATTAGCAGCCATAGGCGCTAGTAACGCTTATGGCTCTAAAAAGTAGGCGAACGAGCAGCTGTAGGCGTTAAAAACGCCGATGGACCGGAAAGTAACTTTGATTAGCAGCATAAGCGAAAATAGCGTCTATGAATCCAAAATGTGCAAGTCTTGTAACCACTGTGCTGGCAAGCCACTTACATACCGTACTCGCTCGCCCAAGAGCCTGCGTTCCTATTGCTGCGTAGCTTGCAGCAGTTCGGCGAAAGCGTCAAGCTGCTTCATGGTGGAGAGCGGATCGGTCGTGAAGTACGTATCCCAATTCAGATCGAAGACTCGATTGTTCTCGGACGCGGGGAGGTTCTTCCAAATCGCTCCTTCAGTCACTTCGGCAGCTCGCTCGGTTCCGCCGTCATTTGCGAGCACGGAGAGGAAGACATAGTCGGAGTTTGCATATTGCGGCAGCAGCTCCAGCGAAATTTCCAGCTGTCCGAGCCCTTTGTCAATGACCTCCTGCTGAACGATTTCCGGAGCTTTCAGACCTAGCAGGTCATAGATGACGTAGCCGCCCATTGCTTTGTTGCCGTAGATAAACTGATTGGCAGGACGAATGTTGAAGATCGTAACCGTCTTGTCTTCGCCGATGATAGAGCCGACGGTTTGCTTCGTCTCCGCGACTTTGGCATCGAATTGTTTCTGCCAAGCCTCCGCTTCGGCCTGCTTGCCCAGAATATCTCCGAAAAGGGCGATCTGACCAGGCGGATCGTATTGAAGCCAAGGAATCCAGATGGTTGGCGCTATTTTGGACAAGGCTTCGTAGGTGTCCTCGACATGCGTCACGATCAGGTCGGGGTTTAACTCGACGATTTTCTCAAGATTCAAGCCTGTCCAAGGATCGCCCACATGCTCGATGCCTGCCCACTCTTGTTCCAGGAGAGGGTACTTGGCCCATTCGTTGTCCGCGCCGACGGGCTTGACGCCTAGCGCGAGCATGGCGCCAGTATATTGAATCGCTACGACACGTTCCGGGTTAGCGGGGATGACGGTGACGCCTTTGCCGTGTTCGAATTCTCTGGTCTCGTTTTCTCCGCTATTGGTTGCTGCATTGGAACCGCCAGTTGTGTCTGTCGATGCGACTGTGGGCGATGGCGAAGACGACGTCGAGGGACTGGCCGTATTCGCGTTCGAACTGTTATTCCCGCAAGCTGCGAGCAGGAAGACTGCCAGCAATAAGAGGCTTGTCATCCATAACTTTTGTTGTGCTTTCACTTGTATTACCTCCTGATATTGATTCTCATTGTCGTAAAGAATCATACCAAAGGTACCTTTGGGCGACCATAGTCTAGTGTAAGAAGTTGTTTGGACTATTGTAGGAAGTTACTCCGGTCTGTCCAGCCATTGCTGGACATCCAACAACTGCCACTGGATAGACAGCGGATCGTAGCCATGCCAGCGACTCATATCGGCATGGCGGACAAGACCGCCTTGCTTGCGATACTTCACCCACGGCTCGCTGGCCAGCATGTCTTGCGTTCGGGCTGCAGCAAGGGGAGAAGATGCGGTAACTACAATCATTAGATCAGCCTCGAACCGGGGAAGAATGTCGGAAAGTTCGATTGCAGCGGAAGCGCGATCTCCTATGGCTGTCCTGACGTCGGGCGGCGGATTAAACTTGAGCTCTTTATAAACAACCTGGCTGCCCATGCCTCTGTTGAGGTAAACATAGGAAGTCGTATCCCTGATGTTTACGATAGTAGCGGTAAGGCTAGCCATGCCGCTTTCCGACATGGCCAACCTTACGCAATCGACCTTCTTATCGAATTGTGACAGCCATTCCGTTTCCTCGACGGAGCGCCGACATACTTGCGAGAGTATATGGAAGTGGCCGCGCCAATCGCCGATATACCAGGGCAATACAAGCGTGGGGGCCAATAGCCTGCATGCATGCAGGCGCTCGTGATCCAGGTTGTCGATGCCGATCAGGAGATCGGGACGAAGGACGGCAAGCTCATCGGTTGTGAAATCAGTCGTCCAGTCCCGGCATTCGCATCCGGCGCCCCTCAAAAGACTGTCGTATTCGCCGAAGCCCCAGGGGTAGGCGGAAGTGGCGGCAGGAACAATCCCAAGCGCGAGCATATGCATCGTCAGATGGGGATTAAGCGAGACGATTCTTTTGTCCGCAAGAACATACTGCGTAGGAGAGATGCCGACCTCTTGCTTGAACCGCCGGCTGACATAATATTCATCCTTGTAACCGACTTCCTTGGCGACATCGCTTAACCGTGCTCCTGCGAACAAAAGCCTTTCTTTAATGTGGCGGATACGCAGCATTGTTATGTAATCCGTCAGACTGCGACCGCTGATTTGCTTGAATAAGGAAGAGAAATATTCAGGACTGAACCCCGCCATCCCGGCAAGTGCGCTGCGCTTTAAATTCTCGTGGTAATGCAAATCGATGTATTTCATGACACGATTTATAACTTCCCCGTTGTCTGACTCGATGTCCGAGGAATAGGTATTGGCGGCTGTCAGCTCGTACATCCATTCGTGGAAGCAGCGTTCTCTCCGGGCAACGCCCAGCAGGTCATGGCTATGACCAAGATCCGCCATATCCCGCGCGAGCTGCAGCATGCGCTCTGGCATTGGAGAAGCCAATTCTCCCCAATCGGCAAAGCCGCCGTTCTCTCTGGCGTATCGAATGCCCTCCGCGCTACGTTCCAAGGGCATGAGCCTGTCGAATCGGACCAGAATGGCAGAAAATTCGTTGAAATAGGGCTCAATGGAAAAGGGCATGTTAGGCAGCGCGTAATAGCAACGTCCCGAAGAGACGGGATATTTGCGACCGTTCAAAGTTAAGGCGCCCATTCCCGATTCGACGATCAGTACGGCGTGCTCATGCGGCAATCGCAGTTCAGCGTGTAGGCTGTAACGGTCGGCGGATACGAATGCATTAATGACGGGAGAAGAAGGCGCTTGCCTTCCGTAGAGGGGGGCATCCACCATGTCGTTTACCTCCATAATAGAAACAGTTGAATCCAATAGTTTCAGTCTATTTGACCACAATAGAATTTACAAGCTCGAGAACTCGGAGACGATTTCCCATCATTATTATCAAAGTCAAAGGCAACCGAAGCCGTCCGCAATTGTGGCAATTGTCGGAACAAAATGTGCGAGAACAGGCGTCGAAACAGGCTGGATGTAGGCCCTATCGGGCTAATTAAGCTTTCCAGGGACGTTTTTTTTTGTTTTTTTGGGAAGAAAATAGTAAATTTGTTCAGTTGAACCGAACAAAACGTGTTAGATAACGTGCTGTATTGAGTGTATATAAGTTGAATATGAACATGGTTGTAGATATATGTTATGTTGCTTAACTCTACGAGTAACTGAATGACCCTAAAATTAAGGCGGGAGAGGAATATATGTACATTTGCTAGCCGTTTTAATGCCATTTTGTATGCGCTTTTTTAAGCCGGTAACTGATGTTATTCGGTTGAAAACCTGGATGGGTTACACCGATTCATTAGTCTTTTTAAATTGCGAAACAGTGCGTCTAGTCAGTAAATGCAGATGTAAAATCAACATTTTTCAGGCATTTTTATGCATCCGAAAATGGAAATTGAAAAAACGGTCATCACGTCGGCATTGCATCAATTTTCCACTGGCATTTGCTTCGGATTAGAATCGCTAACTCATGTCAGATTACCTGCGTTTGCAGGATTTAATTATTTGTTTGCATAATTGCGATAGATTATTTAAAATAAAACGATATTATGAGGTAAATGAACTCATTTTCGGCAAGAGCGGCAAAATCTTGGCTAAACTCCTAAACGGGATTGTAGGGGTGTGTGCTTTATTTTAGGAGGAGCAAAATGGAAATTGTGAAAGTAGGCATCGTGGGATACGGCAACCTTGGCAAAGGAGTCGAACTGGCCATTAAACAAAATCCGGATATGGAGCTTGTTGCGATCTTTACGCGCAGACAGCCGGATCAGATGGCTTCGGGCGACGCCAAGTTTGAGCATATTTCGGCGACTGAGCAGTACATCGGCAAAATCGACGTCATGATTCTATGCGGCGGCTCTGCGACGGATCTTCCGGAGCAAACGCCTTTTATGGCTAGCATGTTCAACACGGTAGACAGCTTTGACACGCACGCCAAAATACCGGAATTTTATGATAAGGTTAATGCTTTAGCAGAGCAAAGCGATAAACTGAGTATAATCTCAACGGGCTGGGATCCTGGGCTGTTCTCGCTTAATCGACTGCTGGGGCAAGCCATCCTGCCGGAAGGCAAGGACTTCACGTTCTGGGGCAAGGGCGTCAGCCAAGGACATTCCGACGCGATTCGCCGCGTTCCCGGCGTAAAAGCAGGCGTACAGTACACGGTGCCCGTGCAATCGGTCATCGAGCGCATTCGCAACGGCGAGACGCCTGAATTGGAGACGCGCGAGAAGCATCTTCGCCAATGTTACATCGTTGCAGAAGAAGGCGCGGATCGCGATGCCATTGCAGAGACGATCGTATCCATGCCGAACTACTTCGCCGATTATGATACGACTGTTACGTTCATCACCGAGGATGAGCTGAAGTCCGAGCATAGCGGCATGCCGCATGGCGGCTTCGTCATTCGAAGCGGCGTAACGGGATCGGGCACAAAACAAATTATCGACTTCGGCCTAAAGCTGGAGAGCAACCCTGAGTTTACAGCAAGCGTGCTTGTGGCCTATGCAAGAGCAGCTAAGCGGATGAGCAAGGAGGGCCAGACGGGAGCGCGCACAGTATTCGACGTACCATTGTCCTATCTGTCGCCAAAGTCGGCCGAAGAGCTTCGCCGCGAGCTGCTGTAAGGCATACCGCATGAATCACGATTGTCGCAATATATATGCTTTACCCTATTCATAGCGCAAACTTCGGATTACCTGTACTAAGGTCCGACGTTTGGAGCCAAAGGAGCGACCACATAAGTGAATGAGTTATTGACCAAGCAGCAGTCGGCGAAAGACTATGTACAATCCGTCTACGAGTTGATTATCCACCGCAATCAAGGCGAAAAGGAATTTTTTCAGGCGGTAAAAGAAATTCTGGATTCTCTTGTTCCGGTTCTGGAAGCGAACCCGCATTACATCGAGCAAAACATTCTGGAGCGGATTACCGAGCCGGATCGTGTTGTCTATTTCCGCGTGCCATGGGTGGACGACAAAGGCAAGGTGCAAGTGAACCGCGGTTTCCGCGTACAGTTTAACAGCGCACTAGGTCCATACAAAGGCGGACTTCGCTTCCATCCTTCCGTTAACACAAGCATTATCAAGTTCCTCGGCTTCGAGCAGATCTTCAAAAATGCGCTGACCGGCCAACCGATCGGCGGCGGTAAAGGCGGCTCTGACTTCGATCCGAAAGGCAAGTCCGAGCAAGAAGTCATGCGTTTCACGCAAAGCTTTATGACGGAGCTGTATCGTTACATTGGACCCGACATCGACGTTCCAGCCGGTGACATCGGCGTTGGCGCGCGCGAGATCGGTTATATGTTCGGTCAATACAAGCGGATTCGCAGCGGCAACGAAGCCGGCGTTCTGACAGGCAAAGGCCTGCAATACGGCGGAAGCCTGACGCGTAAGGAAGCGACCGGTTACGGCTGCGTGTACTTCGTTAACGAAATGCTTCAAGGGAAGGGTTTGGAACTGGAAGGGAAAACGGTAGTTGTCTCCGGCTCCGGCAACGTATCCATCTACGCGATCGAGAAGCTTCAGCAAATGGGCGCTAAAGTCGTTGCCTGCAGCGATTCCGGCGGTTACGTGCACGACGAGGAAGGTATCGATCTGTCTCTCCTGAAACGCTTGAAGGAAGTTGAACGCAAGCGGATTAGCGAATACGTTCAGTCCCGTCCGAACGCGACTTATACAGAGGGCTGCGAAGGCATCTGGTCCATTCCTTGCGAAATCGCTCTTCCTTGTGCGACTCAGAACGAGATCGACGAAGATGCGGCGAAGCTGCTTGTCGCTAACGGTGTTATCGCAGTAGGTGAAGGAGCGAACATGCCTTCTACGCTGGCTGCGATCGACGTATTTATCAATGAAGGCGTACTATTTGGACCTGCTAAAGCAGCCAATGCCGGCGGCGTAGCCGTATCGGCGCTGGAGATGGCTCAGAACAGCATGCGTCTGTCGTGGTCCTTCGAAGAAGTAGACGCGAAGCTGCATGACATCATGCGCAACATCCACCGCAATGCCGAAACGGAAGCGGCCAAATACGGCCATCCGGGCAACCTTGTCGTTGGCGCCAACATCGCTGGTTTCGTCCGAGTGGCTGATGCTATGATCGCTCAGGGCGTTGTTTAAAACGACTCGCTATTATTTTCTTTTACAAACCATATGAAAGCACCCCGCAGCTACACTCTAAAAGTGCAGCATGCGGGGTGTCTTTGTTCTTGTTTAGATGAGAGACGTTATTTGGTCGGGATTGTACCCTATATATCGATATTTACGAATTGGCTTTTACCATCCCAGCTCACTTTTTTGTTAAGCGACTCCCCTATAAAACGAAGGGGGACATAAGTCGAGCCGTTCGCGATTCGAGGCGCTTCGGTCAGCTCCATCGCATTTCCATTCACATAGGCCGTGCGCGAGCCAATGGAGAGCTCTAGACGAAGACCTTCTTTGGAGCCTGTTATTTTTTTGCTGCTGGAATCCCAAACCACTTTCATACCGTAAGCCTCGAACAAGGACCGGAATGGAACCAGTATCGTTCCTTTTTCGTTAATAGGCTTTACGGATAACGGAAGCGGCAAATTATCGGAATACACTTGTACGCCTTTTAAGCCGAACGCGACAATGCCGATATCATGATTAATGGAATAAATATTGTCGTTGGCGCCGATGACGATTTCGGTTATCCTGTGCCAAAAGCCGTTTCGAAGGAACGCGAATATTTCCTGGCCTTCGCGGTCCAATCCGATTATATTACCGACGCCGGTCGGAAAATAAACATTCCCCTTACTGTCCGTAGCTAAAGGTTTTAACGAGCCTACTCCGTATTTTTCGGTTTCTCTAGGAGTGTACATCCAATTGGAGTTGCCATTCGCATCTATCTTTTTTATAGATCCCCTTATCGAGATATAATACCCGCCCTGCCCGTCCGTAGGGATGCCTGAAGAGCGAATATCTTTGTAATCGAATAAAGAGGCGGCGTTCTTGTTTTGACCGTTGCGGCTATCCAAGCCATGAAGCCCTTCTTCCGTCAGCATATAGATAAATCCTGTATCGGAGAAGAAAGGATGAAAAACATTAAAGGAATCGAGATACGTTTGAGGCTGCGAAGTCCATCTCTCGTTTCCTTCCTGATCCAAAGAGATAATTTGTTGTTTGTTGTTATCTACATAAATATTCCCTTGAAGATCCGTATACACTTTTGTTTGATGGCCGTTATACTCGACAGGGGGAGTAGTCGTAATGTCGCCATTAATCCAATTAATATCGCCTTTTGCGTTTCTTGAAACCAGCCCTTCGTTCGTGAAATAAATCAAGTTGCCGGAAACATCCCCTGAAAACTTGCCTTCAAAACGGCTAAAGATATTGTCTGATTCGAGCTTCCACTTGATAGCTCCATCTTCGGACAGCGCAAAAACCGTCGTTCCGCCCCCCTGATACAAAGTGTCGGAACTATAGGCGTATAGGGTTCCGTCATTGCCTAGATGTAAGTTGAAAACGGAAAGATCTTGGTCCGAGGCGAGTTGCGTGCTCCATTTTTCCTGGCCGTTAGGATAGATGGCTAGAACCCTATTGTCACTATCTGAAATGTAAATGATGCCGTTACGGTCTTCAACGATTTCGAACATGAGCGGGTTATCCAGCTTCCATTTTACGGAGTATTGAGCGGAATTAAGAAGCCGGGGATAGGGACGTTTCGGCGGAGTTTCTGTATACTCCCATTGAAGCTCGATACTTGACGAGTCGGGTAAGTAAAAGCTTGCATTGGCCGATCCCAGATTTGGAATGCACAACAAAGTACAAAAAACCAGGATCATAAAATATTTTTTCCTCATTTTGCGATATCCCCCAACTTTTAATTAATATTAAATCTATTATAATTGTTTCTTGTTTCAAACTGTTAGGATTGGGGTAAAAGAATAAGTTGAATTTTATACGCAATGGAGGTGATCGGCTTGAATGCGACATGGATCGGAATTGCGATCGCTGTATTTTCGCTGCTTACTTTGTTATTCATAACGCTGCCGCTTCTGCGCCGGGGACTTCGGGATTCGGGCCGGGAGGAACGAACCGCGGCTAAAAGGGTATTGACGGTAGGAACGTCCGCCAGAGCTGTCATTCGATCTATTGAACCTACGAATGCGAGGCTTGGCGGCGAACCCGTCGTGATCCTGGAGCTGGACGTCTTAATGACGGACGGCAGTACCAGACGAATCGACGTCAGAACCGCCATACACTCCGTTCATATCCCTGCCTTTCAACCCGGCCAAGAGATTAACGTCAAATATGAGGATGGAGCCGCTGGTTTCGTCGTTGCAGTGGAAGGCGCTTATTTGCCTTAAGTGAAGTGTGCGAATAAGAGGCTTTACAACATTCGTGTATTACACATATAATACAAAAATAGAAAGGATCGGTGACGGAAACGTGCTTTCATTCCACGAATTGGCGCTGCACGGCAAGGAGCCGGTCTATATGCAGATTGCCGGATACATCAAGCGTCAGATTGTCCTCGGCAACGTCTCCTCCGGAGAGCGGCTGCCGTCCAGACGAGAAATAGCCGCGCAGCTCAACATCAATCCCAATACAGTGCAGAAAGCTTTTAAGATGATGGAAGACGAAGGTTATGTTCATACGAGCGGCAATCAGGGAAGTGTCATCTTCGCTGATGCGTTTATGCTGGCCAGGCTGGAGGAGGAGTTGACCCAGGGGCTCGTGCTGTCATTTATCGCATCCGCCAAGGAGATGAACCTGTCTTTCAAGAAGATTATCGACTTGGTGAGCGAGCATTGGGAAGTAGAATGAGCAATTTTTTTGAGTAACATGTATTAGTCGAGTAGTACATGGAGGGATAACATTGAAATCATGGTATCGGTTATGGCAATACGAATTCAGTCTGCTTTTTCGCGGGACGCTGTTGCTCGCGATTGGCGCAGTCGTGACGCCGCTGCTGTTTCTGCATGCGGAGATGGGGAAGGATTATGCGGAAATCCGGCGGTACGAGCATCTTTTCGCCGAATCGGGAGCGCTTGCGTCCTTGCTTGTCTACTTTGTTGCTTTGCTCGCTCTCTTTCTAAAGTCCATTTATTCCGGCTATTGGGGCGGCAAAAGCATGTACGCGATGCTGACGTTGCCGGTCCGCAGAGAAAGCTTGTATCTGGGCAAGCTCGCGGCTTTCGCAGTTAGCATGCTGGTGTTCTGGGCGGCTTCGGTCCTGGGGATCTGGCTAGGCTTCGGGCTGCTGGACGATAGGGTCCTGCATGCGACCAATGGCATTGGCGTTCCCGCTAATGGCATGTTTCTGGCCGTTATTCGCTCCGATTATTTGCGCTTGATCCTGCCTTTTGGCTGGCAGGGGCTACTGTCCACGATCAGCATAGGCACGGCGGTGACGACCGGCATCTATTACGGCGCTTTGTGCGAGCGCAGCAAGCGGTATTGGGGGCTCGTCCTTGTTGCCGGATCGCTGTTCCTCGTCATCAGAGTGCTGATCTATCGCATCGGCTTGCCGCATTCGTATTTGACGGATTTTAACTTGAACGCCAGCAGCGTCGCCTTGCTGATCTTTGTCCTGTGGTTCGCAGGGCACAGCATTCGGTTGATGAGAAGGGGAGCGATCGTATGAGAAGGGACGGAGTTGCAAGAGTAAAGCGCTTGCTGAAACGGCATGCCGCTCTACCGCTGCTCGCGACAGGGCTGGCGATATTGGTTATCCTCTACTTTCAGATCTCGGGGGCCAGAAATAACGGAAAGCTGGAGCTGGTCGATCTCTACGGCGATCGGTCCGCGCTCCGGGATGTTGTTTTGTCCGGTTATGTTCAGGATAGTTATCACAGGATGAGCTTTCAGCTAACGGAGGACAAAATAGACAAAGAGACAGTCGTGTTTGACAAGCCTAAACAGCCGGTCGCTAATTATTCTCCCGGTTTGCCGCTGCCGAGAGGAGATATGGCTTATGAAATCTATCCTGGTTTCTATGCCGGAGTCGGGTTTGAAATTCAGGCTTGGCGCATGCAAGAAGGCTACAGAATGAACGTGAAAGGAACGGCTTTGGTGGAAACGGCTCTGCAGTACAAAGGGACGGGGGACGGCTATTCGTTTTCCAACCATCAGGAGAAGGGGCTGGCTTTCGTCGGAGAACGTATTTTTTACGTTCCTCCTACTACCCGTGAATATACGGGGAAGAGCGGCATTTACGAGGTGCTGCGCTTCGGGAATCGGAACAGCATGCAGAAGCCCGAGGAAGACGAGACGCGCATATTGGTCGAGCTGAACATGGAAGGGAATCGGCAGGAAGCGTGGCAGGGACTCGAAATTCTGGGATTGGAGGCTGTCGGAGACAAGCTGGCGCTTATTTCCTTGGAGGATGGCGAGATCGTGGTAAGCGCGTATGACAGCGAGACGGGAGATTCGCTTGGTCGGGTTCGGCTAGCCGAATATGTTTATATGCTGGGCCAGGGAACGGAACCGCCAAAGGCTGACGATTATTACGAGGATTATGAAGCATATGTCGATGAGGATCTTGGCGTGTTGAATCTGAAGTTTTATAATACGGGGTCGCCGGAGAATGAAACGAGGCATATGATCGCAAGCATCTCCATGAAGGATGAAGTAAAGCTCATCAACAAGCAGGAGTTAAGTTACGAGGGACGGGACCGCTCCCCGTCGGGAGCGTCGAACAATTGGTTCAGCTTCCGGAATGGAAGATTGTACGTCATGAAGGTCTCCAGCGTAGAGCCGGAAATGTATACCTTATTTGAAGGTTTGTATGACCAACAGGTCATGATCGAAGTGTATGAAAATGGCGAGAAATTGTATGCCGGCGAGCTCCAAACCGATGTGAACGACGATGTCATCGAGGATCGATATTTGGCTTCGACGCACTTCCAGCAGGAACGCAGCGAGTATCGCGAGATCGGCGGCCTGCGGATCGGCAATGCAAAGTAGAGAGGGGGAGCATGAATGTTGGAGCTGAAGCAACTCTATAAGCCGTTCGGCAAAGGGGCCGCGGCGGCGCTGTCCATCGGCAGCCTGACGATCCCGACAGGCGAAATCGTAGGTGTGCTTGGTCTTAACGGCGCCGGCAAAACCTCGCTGCTGAAAGCCATTGTGGGGCTGGGCGAATTGCAGGAGGGGGAGGTGTCGTGGCGCGGTCGTCCGGTTCAAGAGCAGTATGGCGAGGTCGCCTACATTACGGAAGAAGGCAGCTATCCGCCGCATATGAACGCTTCCGAATACGCGGACTTTCTTGCCGACTTCTATCCAAAGTTCAACCGGGAGCGTTACGAGCGTCTGCTGAAATTTTTCGAGCTGGACGAATACGTCCGGATGGGGAAAATGTCCAGAGGCCAGCGGGCAAGGATGGAAATCTGCGCCGGCTTCTCCAAGGGAGCCAAGCTTATTCTGATGGATGAGCCGTTTCTCGGCAAGGACGTTTTCGCGAGACGCGACTTCCTGAAGCTGATGGTGACCAGTCTGCAGGAGGGCGAAACCTATTTGATCACGACCCATCTGGTGGACGAGATCGAGCATGTCATCGACAGGGCGCTTATTATTCATCAAGGCGCCATACGGGCGGATGTGTATATGGAACAGCTGCAAGAGGGCGGCAAACGGCTGGAATCGCTGCTGGCCGAAGTCGTCGGACATGACGGAGAGCGGTATCGGCGGTTCCTGAGCAGCCCTTCGGATTGAAGGGCCTCGCCTTAGGGCAGCATGTCCAGGAACGTTTTGCCCGCAGAGGATAACGGGACTCCTCGCAGGGTAGCGATGCCGATATGTCGCTCGGGAAGAGGGAGCTGGAGGGGAATCTCGACAAGAGAGCCCGAATCCAGCTCCTTCTTTACATAGTCCCGAATGACGAAGGCTGCGCCGAAGCCGCTCTGGGCGAACTGGACGAGCAAATCCACGCTGCCCAGTTCGAATTCCGGTTGGAGCGAAATGCCGTGACCGGATGCATAGGCGTCAAGGAAACGTCTCGTGCTGGAGCCTTCCTCCAGCATTAACAGCGGAAGCCCGCCAAGCGCCTCCAGCGTGAGAGGCGGTCCGGCGGCGAGCTCCGCGTACTGTTTGCCTCCTACGAGGCAGTCTTGCAGCGGAACACTGCTCTTGAAATGGATGGTGGGGTCGGATGCCGGCAAGCTGACGATGCCGAAGTCGATCCTGCCCTCTTTGAGCAGTGCGAGCGTCTCCGGGGTCGTCCGGTTCGTTACGCCAATGCGGACGCCGGGATACCGCTCATGGAACATCTCCAGGTAGGGCAACAGGTAATGCTTGCACAACGTGTCGCTTGCTCCGATCGTAATTTCTCCGCTATGCAACCGGTTCATATCCGCGATCGACTTCTCGCCAACCTCGATGGCCGCAAAGGCCTGCTCCAGCTGGCGGTAAAGGATGGCACCTTCGTTCGTTAAAGTGACTCCCCTGGACGTTCGGAAAAATAACGGACCGCCAAGCGCGTTCTCGAGCTGCTTGATGGTCTGGCTGACCGCTGGCTGCGTAATATGCAGCCGAAGGGCGGCTTTCGTGAGGCTGCCGGTTCTGGCAATCCAATAAAAAACGCGATACCATTCGAGGTTAATCATGAAATTAGTACTCCTTATATTAGATATTAGTAATATCAATTATTCTAATGCATTTTTTGATGCGGTGAAATAGAAAGGCCCGGCTCGTTGGGGAGAGCCGGGCATGCTGTAAAGAAAAACCTATTTCTATTTTATATGAGTCAAGGGATATAAACTGGAGGAAAAGGAATCACTGGCGGGTTTACAGGAGGATATGACTCCACAGGATTGTTTGGATCCGGTTCCACTGGATCGGTAGGGTTAGGTTGCTCGGTCCCTGACTCTTCATTGATATCTACACATTTGTAAGAGACGACTTTTCCATCGTCATCTACGGCAGCGATAGCGAGAAAGTTTTTGCCAACTTCGAGTTCGATGACGTTTATGCCGGCAACAAGATCATTGCCGCCGAAAACTGCTCCGGCAGGAGGTGTCCCGATCATCGATCCGCTCATCTTGAATTGCCACTTTGTTGCACCGGTGGGAACACTGTTAAGTGTCAGCTTGATTTTATTCTCTTCATAGATTGACTCTATGTCGTATGCAGAATCGTCAATATCTGCAGGCGCCGTCAATGCAATATTGCTAAACTTAACGACCACGCCATTGCTAGTCACTTCATAGAGACCAATGTGATAAGGGAGAGGTACATCTACGATGACATCGCCGGACTCATAGTCGGAACCGACTTCGTTTTCGAAGGCATTATAACCTACGATCGGCGTGCTAATTGCCGTGCTGCTTCGCTTGATTAAAAGACTATTGTTAGGTTGAGAAGAAGCCTCGATAGCTACGGAATTAGACTCGGATCCCATTTTGAGCACATAGTTCTCAATAGGCGCAACAGTAGGCGTCGGCGTCGCCGTTGGTGTTGCTGTAGGCGTCTGTGTTGACACCGGCGGGTAATACGGCGTCGCCGTTGGTGTGGGCGTAGGCGTCGCTGTCGGTGTAGGCGATGCCGAAGGTTTTACCGATCCAGGAGGTATAAACTGCTCCTTGGCCTCATAAGCGCCTAACACGAGCAAATCTCTTGTGGCGTTCGAGTTCCCTCCGAATTTGCCGTCTGATCCATTGCTAAGCAGCTTAAGCTCCAAAGCCAGCGCCACATAACCCTTGGCCCATTCGGATACGGTGTCATCCTTGACTCCTTGTTCTTCTTTGGCTTCATCGTTCTTGCCTAGTCCTCGAACCAAGAACGTGGCCAATTGCTCCTTGGTAACGTCGCCGGCCGGGTTGAACCTCCCATCGCCCATGCCATCCGTAATGCCAGCTTTTTTGATAGCCTCGATATACGGAAGAGCGTAACCGTTGGCGGCGTCGTCGGCTTTGACGTCCGAGAAGGATGAAGTTTTTGCATCCTTATTGACATCAAGTCCATAGATCAACGCTGCTACTTTGGCGAACTGGGCTCGGTTCATCTCATCCTTCAAGCCGAACGTGCCATCGCTGACGCCATCGAAGATGCCCGCGCTGATCATGGCATCGAACTTGGCCTTGGTAGCCGCGTCCAAATCCTTTAGATCGGTGAAGTCCGCCGATGTTTTAGCCTCGGCTTGATCCGGCCCGAATGCGAGCGCGGAAGAGGCGAGCACGGCAGCCAGCCCGGCGAGGATCATCGTTTTTTTTCTTTTCACTTTTTAAGTCCCTCCTTACAAAATGTGGACATTTCCAGAACTATCTTACAGTGTAACATCCACGGGTCAAGCAGCCAAGAAAAATTTAACACTGTTCGAACATGTGATTTTCAATATTTTTTGAGGAAATTGCGAATAGTGGTTTACCTAAGGGCTAGAAATTGATATTATATATGACAACAAATGCGATGACGAGACAAGTAGGTAAATGTATTCTTTATCAGAGAGCTCCGGCCGGTGAAATGGAGCAAAGAAGACTTTATCGAAGAAAGACTCCGAGCAGCGCGTCGGAACCTGAACCCCGAATGGGCGGGGGGTGATGCGACAGGAGCTCCTGTTACAGAGCTAGAGTATAAACGAGGGGAGACCCGCGTCGTACTTGAAGAGGCGCATGCGGCGACGTATACGCGAATTTAGGGTGGTACCGCGAGAGTTCAATCTCGCCCCTGAGACTGATAATAGTCTTGGGGGTGGGATTTTTTTGATTCTAGGCATCCGCGCAATTTCGCTATATGATGAGCATAGAAGTTCCGGAGTTGCGTATTCAATAGGCAGAGCAGCAAGCTGGCTGTAAATGGAATTGGAAATATGCCGGCAGTTAGCGGAATTGCATATAAACTGGCTGTAAACGGAAATTGCACATAAGCGGGCTGTACCGGAATCGCATTTTAAAGCAAGAGGTTCCGAAATATGCGCAATAAACATGTAATGAAGGTATAGAGGACTCAGGTTTACTACTATAGAGGAGGCAACGAAACAGATGACACAGTTATTGAAAGTCGGCATTGTAGGCGGTACGGGAATGGTAGGTCAGCGGTTCGTTCAACTGCTGGATGGTCATCCGTGGTTTCAAGTAACGGCAATCGCGGCGAGCGCGGGCTCGGCGGGCAAGACTTACGAGCAATCCGTGCAGGGTAGATGGAAGCTGGATACTCCGATTCCTGAGGGCGTAAAGTCCATTGTGGTGCAAGATGCTTCGAAGGTAGAAGAGGTTGCTTCCGGCGTCGACTTCATCTTCTGCGCGGTCGACATGAAGAAGGATGAAATCAAAGCGTTGGAGGAAGCCTATGCAAAAACGGGCACTCCGGTCGTATCTAACAACTCCGCACACCGCTGGACGGCAGATGTCCCTATGGTTATTCCGGAAATTAACCCGGGTCACCTGGACGTCATTGCGGCTCAGCGCAAGCGCCTTGGAACGGAGACGGGCTTTATCGCGGTCAAGCCGAACTGCTCGATTCAGAGCTATGTGCCAATGCTCAACGCGCTTAATGAATTTGGTCCGAAGACGGTCGTCGCTTCGACGTATCAAGCCATCTCCGGAGCGGGCAAAAACTTCACAGATTGGCCGGAAATGCTGGACAATGTCATTCCTTACATCGGCGGCGAAGAAGAGAAAAGCGAGCAGGAGCCGCTTCGTATCTGGGGCAGCGTAGAGAACGGCGAGATCGTGAAAGCAAGCGCGCCGCATATTACGACGCAATGCATTCGCGTCCCTGTAACGGATGGCCATCTGGCGACGGTATTCGTATCGTTTGAGAATAAACCTTCCAAGGAAGAAATTCTGGATCGTTGGAGCAGCTTCAAAGGTCGCCCGCAAGAGCTCGGGCTTCCTAGCGCACCGAAGCAATTCATCACGTACTTCGAAGAAGAGAACCGTCCGCAGACGGGACTGGATCGTGATATCGAAGGCGGCATGGGAGTATCCGCTGGCCGCCTGCGCGAAGATTCCCTCTACGACTTCAAGTTCGTCGGTCTGTCGCATAACACTTTGCGCGGCGCTGCCGGCGGAGCGGTGCTGATCGCCGAGCTGCTGAAGGCTGAAGGGTATATTACGGCAAAGCAAGGCTAACCAAGTTCGTGGTTTCTCGCACAACAAGTTCGTGGTCTCTCGCACAATACGCTGCGTGGGCGGCTGGCGGAGCGGTACTGATCGCCGAGCTGATGAAAGCAGAAGGGTATGTTACGGCTAAGCAAACATTTTCTGTTTCGTTCCACGCAATTTTCCCGGTGCCTGGGCGGTTACGCATGACGGTTGTTTATACATGCAGCAGCATGGCAAGGCTGCTTCGCTTCCGAGGCAGCGACAGCGGAGAGCGCACCTTCAATGGACAGGAGGAGTACGATAATGGTTGCAGCGCCGAAGACGCTAAGAATATGCGAGAAAGGGCATCGCTACTATAAGAGCAGCGAGTGCAACACTTGTCCGAAGTGCGAGAGCGGAAATGCGCCTGAGACCGGCTTTATGGCAAACTTGGCTGCGCCGGTGCGGCGCGCGCTAGAGACGCAGGGGATCTCCACGCTAACGGAGCTTTCCGCTTATTCGGAGAAGGAAATTTTGAAGCTTCACGGTGTTGGTCCGTCTTGCATGCCGAAGCTCCGTGAGGCGCTCCGGGAAGAAGGGCTGTCTTTTAAGTCTTAGTCTGATTGGGGACTCTTTGAGACTGTGGCAAGGAGATCTCGAGAGTCGCCCCGCACGTATAATATTAACGATTGGCGGTTTTAAGCCGTGGCTTTCACCTAATGGTGGAAGCCGCGGCTATTTTAGTTGTTGCAGTGCGCCTCGGAACGACTTTGTGAGCTGTAACCCGAAAAAATCGGGTTACAGAGCCGCACGGAGCGACTTTGCGAGCTGTAACCCGAAAAAATCGGGTTACAGAGCCGTGCGTAGCGATATTGTGAGCTGTAACCCGAAAAAATCGGGTTACAGAGCCGCTCGTAGCGACATGGTGAGCTGTAACCCGAAAAAATCGGGTTACAGAGCCGCTCGTAGCGACATGGTGAGCTGTAACCCGAAAAAATCGGGTTACAGGGCCGCGCGGAGCGCTAAGCCCCGCCTTGTTTTGGTCATTTCTGGGCATACTGACAACGCAACCTGCAAGCGAATAAGAAACAACTAATGATTTCGATAGATAACCAATCGTTGTTATATGGTTCCCCAATCTCGAAAGGCTTATCATTTAAAGCAGGGAGGGGAACCGGATGGGAAGATTTTATAAATACCGCTGGCAATATGCCATGATTTTACCGGCAGTCGCGCTGCTATTTCTATTCAACTACGTCCCGATGGCGGGCATTCAGATCGCCTTCCGGGACTTTCAGATCGGGTCGTCGATTTGGAACAGCGCTTGGGTGGGCTTCGATAACTTCGCCTTTTTTAAAGAACCGCAGTTCTGGGTCGTTGTCACCAACACGCTGTACATTTCAGTGCTGAAGTTCATCTTCGGCTTTCCGGCTCCAATTTTATTGGCATTAATGATTAACGAGGTTCTGCATTCCGGATTCAAAAGATTCGTGCAATCCGTGAGCTACCTGCCCCACTTCTTCTCTTGGATCGTCGTCGCGTACATTCTGCAATCGTTCCTGACGCTGGACGGCGGACTCGTGAACGATGTTATTCAGAAGACGGGCAACGAATCGATCTTCTTTCTGGGCTCGACAGAATGGTTCCGACCGATGATCGTCGGGAGCGGCTTGTGGAAGGAAGTCGGCTGGAATACGATTCTGTACCTGGCAGCCATTACGGCTATCGATCCGCAGCTTTACGAGGCGGCGAAGGTAGAAGGCGCGGGCAAGTTGGCGCAGATTCGCAACATTACACTGCCGGGCATTATGCCGACGATCACGATCGTGCTCATTCTGAGCATTCCAAGCTTAATTACGGTCGGCATGGATCAGATCTACCCGATGATGAACTCGGCGAATATGTCGGTATCGGACGTACTGGATACGTATGTATTGCGAAGCGGTCTGCAGCAAGGTTACTTCGGGATGGCAACGGCCGTAGGTTTATTATCATCGGTCCTTGCGCTGGTGCTTGTTCTTTTGACGAACGCGATATCGCGCAAAATTAACGGCGAAGGGCTTTGGTAACTCATGAGACTATCAGTAGGAGAAAAGGTCGGACAAACCGTTATTGTCGTGTTGTTATCGCTGCTTTGTCTCAGCGTCATCTACCCGTTTCTGTATATGCTTGCAATCTCCCTGAATGATGGAGCGGACGCGGCAAAAGGCGGCGTCTACTTATGGCCGAGATCGTTCACGCTCATCAACTATGAGATCGTGCTTGGCAACGAGGTTATCCGCAGCGCTTATCTGATTACGATCGCCAGGACGGTTCTTGGCACCATCGTTGGCATGCTCGTGACGTTGATCGCGGCCTATGGCTTGTCATACCGGGGCTTGCCGTTCCGCAGAGGCATCCTGGCTTACGTTCTGATCACAATGCTGTTCAGCGGCGGACTGGTGCCATTCTATATCCAGTTGTTTAATCTGGGACTTACGAACACGTTTCTCGTGTACATTATTCCGACGGCATTCTCGGCCTGGAATATGTTCGTCATGCTGAAGTTCCTGCAAGGCATTCCGGAGGCGCTGATCGAATCTGCAGAGCTCGACGGAGCGGGTCCCGTGCGGATCCTGTTCCAGATCATCATCCCGCTCTCGAAGCCGATGCTGGCCGCGCTGGGTTTGTTTACCGCAGTAGGGCACTGGAACGATTGGTTCGCCGGAGCGTTCTACGTCACGGATCAATCCTTGATTCCGGTACAGACGTTCCTGCAGCAATTGCTCAACGCGTCCGACCTGTCGGCCGTCATGGGCTCCAACAATAACCAGGAAGCGCTGGCTCGCGGCTCGCAGCAGAATATTACGCTGATGTCGATCAAGATGGCCGTCGTTATGGTAAGCGCCATTCCGATCCTGTGCGTCTATCCGTTCTTGCAGAAGTATTTCGTCAAAGGCGTACTGATCGGCTCCGTTAAGGGCTAGGACTTACAGGGGTATAATGATCCAACCATATACCGTTATCGTTACACAATCGCAAGGGGAGGCAGACAAACATGAAGTGGGGACTAAAAAGCAAGGGTACGATCGCGGCGGCGCTGGCAACTACGCTGGTGCTGGCTGGCTGTTCCGGCGGAGCAAACGAAGCTCCATCGGAAACAGGCGGCAATGCGGCAGCCGGAGGCAACACGGCATTTAATCTGTGGCTCGGCTGGTCGGCGACGATCAACAACGACAGCTCCGTTCAGAAACATTGGAAGGAGAAAGAACCGGGTGTAGCGGTAACGCTGGAAGCGACGCAAGGCGATGCGGCAACGGCTCTGAACCTGAGGCTGAACACGGACGGATTTAAGGATGCGGCGATTTTTAGTCGCAGTGAGACGGTGGAAAGCGCGATGCAGCGCTCGAAGAAAATCATGTCGTTGGAGCAATACTTCGACATGCCGGACAAATATCCGGGACTCGCTTCCATTCCGAAACAATATTTGGAGGAAATGAAGGACGAGAACGGCCAGATCTGGTCGATCCCGACCTGGTTCGATCAGAATCCGGACAATCCGTGGCCGGGCTGGGCTTCGCAAACATGGCTCGTTCGGACGGACGTGCTGGAGAAAGTGGGCATGACGCTGGACGATCTGGCTACGCTGGAAGGCGTGGAGGAATACTTGAAGGCAGCGGGCAGCGTGAAGGATGATGCCGGCAAAACGCTTAATCCGATGGGCTTCCTGATGGATCCGAGCGATACGATCGGCTGGAACGACGAAAACGCCATTTTGAGCGCGTTCGGCGTAACGACGGGCAGCGCCGGCGGCGTAATCCCGGTCGAGGAGAAAAACGGCGAGCATGTTCTTCTATATGACGATCCTCAGTACAAAGCCGCTTACCAATGGCTTAACGAAATGTATCTGGCCAAGCTGATCGACCCTGAGGTCGTAACGGATAAAAAAGAGCGTTACAAGGAGAAAAACAAATCCGGACGCACCGCGCTGAACGTAGGCAGCTTCTTTAATGTCGACGCGACGCTGTGGGAAACGCTGGACGGACCGACGGAACCGGGTTGGTTCTATCAAGTCGTGCCGTTCCCGAAAGTGGAAGGCGTAGACAAAGTCGGCGCCAACCAAGTCGTGAACCCGTACCCGGGATACGACGTGTATGTCAGCAAAGACACCAAAAATCTTGAAGCTATCCTGAAGTTTTTCGATTACACGCTGCAGCCGAATGCAGAGCAGCAACATGTCATTAACGAAGGTCCGACTGGCGTGTTCTGGGATTGGGTCGACCAGCCTCTCGGCGAATGGAAATATATCGACGAAGCGTACAAAGCAGAACGCAATAGCGGCGACACGGCGCGTAAATCGTCAGTAACACCTGAGTTATACATGGCTTCGTCGTATAATAATGATTGGTACCCATGGTGGAACTACGGCGAGTCCGACAAAGCCGGAGCGAAACGTACGTCGGAATTTACGTCCGAAGTCGGCGCGATGGGCGGCGTACGCGGCGCGGAGCTATACGACATGGTGAAAGCGGAGCCGGGCGGTCTATGGGAGAAATACGGACCGGAGCTTGAGAACGTACGTAAAGAGTACAGAGCCAAGCTGATTATGGCGAAGGATGCCGCGCAATTCGAGTCGGTTTGGAACCAATTCCGCGATGCGTTGGAGAAACGCGCGCATTGGAGCGAGCTGAAGGAAGAATGGCAAAAATCCTACGACACTATGATTGCAAAGCAATAGCATAGAGGCAAGCAGGAGCAATCCCGTAAAGGGGGTTGCTCCGTTTGCCTTTTCTCCCGCGGGGAGTGTTTCACTTTTATTTAAACGGAATGATACGGCTGGGAGTGGTTGAGCAATGGTGCTGCGATTAATCGAACGAACGGCGATACGTGTGACGAGGGGACTCCATCTCCGCGGAAAAATTATGTTGCTATACGTGCTCATTGTTTTCGTGCCTACCGTTATTCTCGGTATCGGCGCGGGATATTTCGCATTGCAGAGCGTACGCGACAATTACATGGTCACGATCAGGGAAGCGGTCCGCCAGACTTCTCAGAACATCGATTTCCGAAAGCAAGCCTACGATCTCCTGGCCGTCCGTACGGCGACCGACGGGGAGTTGTCGGCGAGATTGTCCAGAGAACATGCCGACATGTCCGACCAGCTGCTCTCGCTGGAATACGTCGACCGGTCGTTCTTATCGACAAGCAAGTTGCTGCCAGGCATCGACATGTTCCGGATCTATCACACGAACGACACTCTCGTCCAGGACGGGAGGCTGCTGTGGAAGCCGGAGGGTCGACCGCTCGCCGGACGGACGGAGACGGATTGGTACAGCGAGACGCTGGCGTCAGGCGAGCCCTTGCGGTGGATCAACGTGCCGGGCGAGACCGACCAGCTTCTGGTGTCGCACAAGATTTTTAACACGAACGGCTCTAGCGTCGTCGGCGCTACCTATATGCTGCTGGATTACGATTCCGTGTTCGGAGACCTCTTTGACAATCCCTTCAACGGGGCCGGCGATATCTATATTATGGATCACAACGGACGTATTGTAGCTTCGTCCAGCGAGGATCAGATTGGGACGATTGCTGCGCGTATTCCTGAGCTTAAGCAAGCCGAAGGCATGGGAGAAGGGGCGTTCTCGGAAGGAGTCATGCTGGATGACAAACAGATGATCGTCGAGACGCTGGCTTCGGGATGGAGCGTGGCCGCGGTGCTGCACATGGACCAGTTGGAGCGGCAATCCAAGGGGATAGCCTACGGTATCGTGGGCGCTATAGCTTTCTTTCTGCTGTTGTCCATGTTTATG
This sequence comes from Paenibacillus sp. PAMC21692, assembly GCF_014303795.1. Lineage (NCBI taxonomy): Bacteria > Bacillati > Bacillota > Bacilli > Caryophanales > Paenibacillaceae > Paenibacillus > Paenibacillus sp. PAMC21692. Next base: position 7,737,146 of record NZ_CP060293.1, on the reverse strand, counting down.
GTCATGACTGTACTAAAAAACGTCGTATGGCGGATTCGCAAGCTGGGCAGCCGGATGAACGACATTGCCGAAGGCGAATTCGATGTAACCGTCACCAGCAGGGACAAAGACGAGCTTGGCGAGCTGGAGGTTTTGTTTAATTCCATGACGGGCAAGCTCGGGACGCTGGTCAACGATATTACGAAGTCGAGGCTGAAGGAGCGGGAGCATTCGTTCCGCGCGCTGCAGGCGCAGATCAATCCGCATTTTATCTATAATTCGCTGAGCTTAATCAGATGGCGTGCCATGGATCAGGGAGATAAGAAACAGATTCGCGCGATCGACGCACTGACGACGTTCTACCGGCTTGCGCTTGACAACAGGGTAAACGTGACAAGAGTGGAGACGGAGCTGCAGCATGTCGAAGCTTATCTCGATATCCAAGAGCTCCGCTACCCGGAGCAGGTACAGATCGAGTGGGACATCGACCCGGAAGCGCGGCCTTACTACACGATCAAAATGCTGCTCCAGCCCATCGTCGAAAACTGTTACGTGCATGGCGCCATTATGCAGAAGGAAGATGCGTTCATTCGGATCTCGGCCAGGAAGGAGCAAGATCGCATCCGGTTCGTCATTCACGATAACGGGGCAGGGATGTCCGAGGAGACGCTGGAATCGCTGCGCGAGGGCAAGCGGACCGGCTCCGGCAATGGCTTCGGCACCGCCAACATTAGAGAGCGGCTTCTGCTTTATTTCGGCAGCGGCAGCAGTATGACAATCGACAGCGCCCCAGGGGAAGGGACATTCGTGGCGATCGACATCCCCGCTTATCTGGAGCAGCCGGAAATCAGGAAAGGAGATGGCGTATGATACAGGCTTTGATTGTGGATGACGAGCCAACGCATATACAAGGATTGGTCAGGCATGTCGGGTGGGAGGCGATCGGCTACGCGCCGCCGCTGACAGCTCAATCCGGAGAAGCGGCGCTTGCTCTGCTGCGGAATCATGACGTCGACGTGCTCATCTCGGACGTGTCGATGCCGATCATGACGGGGATTGAGCTCGTGTCGCGGTGCAAGGAGCTGGGTTATCGGCTGCAGGTGCTCATTATCAGCGGCTACAACGAGTTCGAGTTCGTACAGGAAGCGATACATGTCGGCGCACAGGCTTACGTGCTTAAGCCGATCAAGACCGAGGAAGTGGAAGCGAAGCTGACCGCATTTCGCGCGGCGATCGAGAAGCAGCGGGACATCGAAGCGGAGACGAACGAGCTGCAAGAGAAGGTGTCCGGCAGTCTGGATGTCGTCAAGGAACGTTTCGTCCATGATCTTGTGTTGGAAGGGCTCGCGGACGACGATACGAAGGAATCCTGGATCAAGCTGCTGGAGCTGCCCCCGCTGATGCGGGGAATCAGCGTCATCTCCTTCGGCTACGACCGGTTTATGGATGGCGGCCGGGATGCCAAAAGCCGAATCGTGCGAGGGAGCGGATTCCTGAAGGCGGTAAAGGTCAGCTTGGCGGACTTCCCCGGCGTCATCGCCGCCAGCATGGGATCGGAGGAGGTTGTCGCCGTGCATCTCAACCCCTTGCCGGAGGAGCAGGTTCGCATGGAGAAGGGCATCGCGTTCGTGCAGCAGTGGATTCGAGAGCAGTACGGCTCCTCGGTGACGGTCGGACTTAGCCGCATCTTTAAGGATTGGGGCGAGGCCCCCATCGCGTATAAACGCGTGAAATATATGATGGCCAAAGCGCGGCTGCTGGAAGGCGGCCAAGTGCTGTACGAGGAGCGGCTGGACGAGACGGAATTTCTGGAGCACCGCGTCAGGGAGGAGTACATTCCGGAGATCGTCCGAATGCTGGAGAAGGCCGACGAAGCCGGCAAGGCGGTCGAATATACCAGCAGCGTGCTGGATATGCTTATCGCTCATCATCCCTTCACATACATTCAGGCGTTCGGGCTCGGTCTGCTTAGCGAGCTGGCGCGCAAGCGGAAGCTGCAGGACGATGCCATGGCCGATCTCAACATTCCGGTCTGGCAGCGTCTGATCGACTGCACGACGGTGCCGCAGGTCAAGGATGTCGTGATGGAATACGTTAAGAGGTACGCGGAGGCGGAGCAAAACAAGCAGAACTCGCAGCAACACAATTTGATCCAGAAGATCTCCGACTATATCGAAGCCCATATTCATGAGAATGTAACCGTCAAGCAGCTGGCGGAGCTTCATCATCTGAACGCGAGCTACCTGAGCGTGTTGTTCAGGAAGTCAACCGGGAAGACCGTGTCCGAATTCGTGCAGGAGACGCGGATGAACAAAGCGATGGAGCTGCTGCGCGACCCGCATGTTCGCGTCTATGAGGTGGCGGAGCAGGTCGGTTTCCAAACGGCGGCTTATTTCACTTACCTCTTTAAGAAAACAACGGGATATACCCCGCAGGAATATAGGGACTACCACTAAAATACGTGTTCAATAAGTTCGGTTTTCAGCACCGAGAAGATTGGATGAAGGTAGAAAGTGAGGAGCGGAGCGTAGTGGAAGCTACGTGAGCACCGGAAGTTTCGCCTGAATTCAATATTCGATGTCGAGTAAGCTTCTTGGCATACTTCGTGATCAAAAGCGGACTTTTTGAACTACCACTAACAGGATAAATAGGAGCTGGGGAACGAGATGATTACGAAGATTGGTCTGGAAGGACAATGGCGGCTGCGGCTGGATTCGGAGAAAACAGGAAACGAGGCAGAGCCGTTCGATGATGTCATGACGTTGCCGGGAACGACGTCCCATGCCGGCAAAGGCCCGGCGAACGAGGAGGCGCTGGCGGGTTCGTTGACGGACGCTTTCAAGTTCGAGGGCTATGCCTGGTTCTCGCGCGAGGTTGATATTACTGCGGAGCAAGCGAGATGGAACGCCATGCTTTATCTGGAGCGTACGCGGGTCACGACCGTCTGGATCGACGGCGAGGAGATCGGCACGCGGAACAGCCTGTGCACGCCGCATGTCTACGAGCTCGGCAAGTTGCTGACGGAAGGGAAGCACCGCATCACGATCCGGGTCGACAACACTTCTTATCCGACCAAAGGCGGACATATGACGTCGGCGGACACGCAGACGAATTGGAACGGCATTACAGGACGGCTGGAGCTGCAGTTTGCAGGCGACTCCTATCTGGACGACGTACAAGTATACCCGGATGCTGCAAATCGTACTTTTACGGTTCGGGCGAAGGTGGCGGGCGTGCCGCAAGGGACTTTGACGATTGAAGTAACGGAGAGTGGAGTCCATGTGGCCGAGTCGCAGTCGAATGAAGGAACGGAGAGCGGAATCCATCGAGCTGCGCCTCTTATGGTGGCTGTATCGGGCGGCGAGCTTGAAGTTGTCTACGCCCTTGGCGATGATGCGCTGCTCTGGAGCGACGCTTCCCCGAATCTCTACGAGCTGAAGCTGCGTCTTGTCAGTGATGCAGGTGCTTTGCTAGACGAGCGGAATATCATGGCGGGCTTGCGGGACTTTAAGGCGGACGGCGATAAATTCACGATCAACGGCGCGAAGACGTTTCTGCGGGGCAAGCATGACGGGCTGATTTTCCCGCTAACGGGTTATGCTCCGACGACGCTGGAAGAGTGGCTTCGCATTTTGGGCATATCGAAATCATATGGCATTAACCATTATCGCTTTCATACCTGCTGCCCTCCAGAGGCAGCGTTCGAAGCCGCCGATATGCTCGGGATCTACATGGAGCCGGAGCTGCCGTTCTGGGGCACTGTAACGGAGGAAGGCGACGAGAAGCATAACGAAGCGGAGCAGCAATATTTGATCCGGGAGGGCTTCGAAATTCTACGCTCCTTCGGCAATCATCCGTCGTTCGTCATGATGTCGCTTGGCAACGAGCTGTGGGGCAGCAAAAGCCGGATCGCGGAAATAATGCGCGGATATAAGGCTTACGACAGCCGCCCGCTCTACACGCAAGGCTCTAACAACTTCCAGTTCGTGCCGGTTATTTTAGAGGAAGACGACTTCTACTGCGGCGTTCGTTTCTCCAGAGATCGTCTGTTCCGGGGGTCCTATGCGATGTGCGATGCGCCGTTAGGGCATATTCAGACGGATAAGCCGAGCACGATGAAGGATTACGACGAGCAGATCGTTCCGAGCGGCCTCGGCGGGGACGGCGGCACGGATGGAGGCGGCGAGCTCCAAATTCAGTACGGAACCGAGGCAATCACGGTAAAGGCGGAAGCGGCATCCGAGCTTATCCCGTCCATTCCCGTCGTGTCCCATGAGATCGGGCAATTTGGCATGTATCCCAATTATGCCGAGATCGAGAAGTACGATGGACCGCTTAAGGCGCGAAACTTCGAGCTGTTCCGCGAGCGGCTGGAGATCAAGGGGATGGGGCATCTCGCGGAAAAGTTCTTTCAGAGCTCCGGCAAGCTCGCCGTGGAGTGTTACAAAGAGGAACTGGAGGCGGCCTTCCGTACGCGGCAGCTTGCAGGTTTCCAGCTTCTTGACCTGCAGGACTTCAGTGGTCAAGGCACGGCGCTCGTGGGCGTCCTGGATGCCTTCATGGATTCCAAGGGATTGGTGGAGCCGGAGGAATGGCGTACTTATTGCTCCGACGCTGTGCTGCTGGCGCGGTTCGAATCCTACGTCTGGGTATCCGGCGATACGTTCCGAGCCAGCGCGGAGCTAGTGTGGTTCAGACCGGAGGCGCTTGGCGCAGCAGAGGCGCAGTGGGAGCTTTGTCTTGGCGGTGAGGTACTTGCAGGAGGAAAGCTGAGCACTGCAGTTGACGAGGGGAGTCCGTACATCGATCTAGGAGCGTTCGAAGCTGTGTTGCCTTCGCTGGATGCTGCCAGTCAGCTCGAGCTCCGTCTCTGGATCGAGGGAACCGACGTGCGCAAGTCTTACGCGCTGTGGGTGTTCCCATCTGCAGAAGGCGGTCCGGAGCTGGATGGCCTGCATGTGTTCGACGAACTGACGGACGAAGCTGCGTCGTTGCTGGAGAAGGGCGAGAATGTCGTGCTGTTCGCGAAGCCGGATGCGCTGGCGGCCAGCATCGAAGGCACGTATTGCACCGACTTCTGGAACTATCCGATGTTCCGCTCCATCTCGGAGAGCATGAACAAACCAGTGCCCGTCGGCACGATGGGACTCCTGATCGACAACGAGCATCCTGCGCTGCAGGGCTTCCCGAGCGATACGTACTCCACGTATCCGTGGTGGAGCATCGTTTCCCGTTCGCGCTCGCTCGTCCTCGACGAATTGCCGCGCGAGCTTAGCCCGATCGTGGCGACGATCGACAATGTCGAGCGCAACCATAAGCTCGGCCTGCTGTTCGAATGCCGCGCGCTGAACGGCAAGCTGCTCATCTGCGGCGCCGAAGCCTGGGGGCTGGCAGAGACGCCGGAAGGCAGGCAGCTGCTTCGCAGCATCGCGGGCTATGCCAAGTCGGACGCCTTCCAGCCGGCGACGGAAGTTGAGTTGTCCGCGCTGCAAGGACTGTTCCGCGCATAGGGGAGTGGCAAGCCACCAAGGAGCGCTTCGGCGCTGCTTGGTGGCTATTTTGTTAGGTCGGTGAGACTGACAAATGGATCGTCAAAGCAGCCGAAATGCGCAACTGTTTCGGTCGACACCTGTCAGCGCCCCAATGTACTCGCTTTTTCATACACATTCGCTCGTGCCCGCCCCCCAGGGCCCCAATGTACTCGCTTTTTCATACACATTCGCTCGTCCCCGCCCTCCAAGGCCCCAATGTACTCGCTTTTTCATACACATTCGCTCGTCTCCGCCCTCCAGCGCCCCAATGTACTCGCTTTTTCATACACATTCGCTCGTCCTTGGAATGAAGCTGTCGTCCATTCTCTCGTGCAGCCAGCCAACTTGCGGGAAGCTCGATGCTACGAAAACGTCATGGTCATAACAATGCCGAAGCAGGCGGCATTGAGCAGAAAGGTGACGCCGGCTCCGATAAGCAGCCCTTGTACGATGCCTCCGCGCTTTCTGCATATGATGATCGCGGGCAACAAATACAAGATTTGGACAACGCCTATAAAGAAGAAGCTGACGGGAAATAGAAACAGCAGCAGATGAAGCACGGCCAGCAATCCGATGCCGAGCCATACGTCTTTTGTATGCCCAGGCGGCTTGTTGTTCCCGTCATTCGTTCCAGTCATCATAGACTTTCCCTCCCGGTCTCATATCAAATTCGGCTCTCAGCGCTTCCAGCTTTTTCTCTTGATCGCCGCGATAGAACATATTGTAGGTATCGAAAGGAATGATTCGCCCGTCGGGATGCACGATATGGACGCAAGACTTCTTGACGGATCGGACGTCGAAATTGTATGGGTCCAGAAATTGCATAATAATAACCCGGAACACGTTGTCGTAGCCGATATGCTCGGGCACGGATACCATCGGCAGGCAGCACAGCAAGTTCTTCAGCGACAGGGCCGACGAGTCAGGCGAATGGGCGGTCGAAAACAGCTCGAAAATTTTGGACTTCAGCGTCTGATCCTGCTCGAATACGATCGTGTTGCGTCCGCCCTCCAGCAGAATCTGAGGATCGATCAGGCCGGTAAGCGGCAGCGCTTCTTCGCCGAGCTTCAATGCGTAACCCATTGCCAAGCAGTCGGGATGACAGGGGACGGGGATGATGTCCTCTTCGCGGAAGATGCCGGATTGATCTATTATGTTCTGCCGAACCTCGCTGAGCGTCAGACGATCCTTCGCCGGATCGAACTCCTCCAGTCGTCCTGCTGCCTGGATCGGTTGGAACGTGACGCCGCGCACGGCGGGCTGCTTCAGTCCAAATTGGATGATGTCGCCGATCTCGTCGTCGTTAAGTCCCTTCTTGAGCGTAACGACGAGCGTGGTCGAGATGTTGAATTCGTTCAGATGGTCCAGCGCCCTCCTCCGGACGTCACGCAAGTCGACGCCGCGCAGCTCCCGCAGAGCTTCCTCCCGGAAGCTGTCGAATTGCAGGTAGATCTCGAATCCGGGCGTGTATTCGGCAAGTCTCTTCACAAACGCGCGATCCTGGGCGATGCGCAGACCGTTCGTATTAACCATGATATGTTTGATTGGCTTGCTTTTGGCGAGATCCAGTATTTCAAAAAACTGAGGGTGAATCGTCGGTTCGCCGCCGCTGATCTGCACGATGTCGGGTTCCGCTTCATTGCGGACGATGGCGTCCAGCATAAATTCGATCTGCTCGAGCGTGCGCCACGATTCCTTGTGCGGAGACGACTCCGCATAGCAGATCGGGCATTGCAGATTGCATCTCTCGGTCACCTCGAGCAAGGTCAGACAGCTGTGCTGCTCGTGGTCGGGGCATAATCCGCAATCGTACGGACAGCCGTAACGAATAGGGGTATTCCAGTGCATGGGCATCTCGGCAGGCTTCAGAAATTCACGGCATCGCTTATAATAAGCCGCATCGCTCGCGATCAGCACCTTCTCGCGTCCGTGATGCCCGCAATATTTCTGCAGGAAGACCTGGTCGTTTTCGATAATGACCTTGGCCTCCACCTTGCGCAGACATTTCGAGCAAATGCTGTTCGTCAGTTCGTAGAAGAGGTAAGGCCTGTTCTTCGTCGTCATCTACAATTCCTCCTTGTGCGAATGCTGCGGCCTTCTGAGCCTGCTGCTCATCAAATAGCCGTAATAAATCAGGCCGGCTATGCATGCCAATTGGACATTGTTTAGCCCGAGATATGGATGCGGGGTCGGCTTGATAAAATCGACTGTGAACCGGAATAGCAGATAACCCGTCATAAATAGCTGGAAAACCATGCCGTCCGGCATTGCGCCTTGACGTTTCTTGCGATACAGAACTACGCCTAGCACCAGAAGAAAGACGATCTCGTACAGCTGTGTCGGATGTCTCGAAATGCCATCGCCGAAATCGACGCCGATCGGCCAGGTCGTGGCTATGCCGTAAGTGTGATCGTCCAGACCGGTCATGAAGCAGCCGATGCGTCCGATCATCATGCCCAGGATGATGGGAAGGGCCATGTCATCGCCTGTGGAACGTGTGATGCCGACGCGTTTCTTCATCCACTCCACGCCAATCAGCCCGCCAAGCAGTCCCCCGACAATCGTTTTGCCTTCCATCATATAAACGTAGTCGTTCCAGTTCTCGATCGTCCTTACGGGATCTTCCAGCCAATACAGCAGCTTGGAGCCGATCGCGGCTCCGAGGATCGCTCCGACGATGACCCAGATGCCTTGCACAACGGGAAGCTTATCTTTGCTGCGGGTAAGCAGATACACGCGAAAGCCGACAAAGTAAGCCAATGCTTCGAATACCGTGTGCGGGTGCAATTTGATAAAATCAAGATCGATCCAGATGGGAAAAGTCATCGCATTCTCCTGCTACCTCAGTATTGGAATCGTTTTCTCTTACATTCGATGGAAGCATGGGGGATTCCTCCCCTTTTTAAATACATTCAAATGATCATAACAATCTCTAGGTCCTATTACGCACGCCTAGATCGCGAAAATCGTAGCGGCGTTTGTCAAATAACGAAAAAACCGGGAGCGGCGTATGCTCCCGGTTTTAATTTTTACCACAATAGAATTTATAAGTTTTCGAGCATTCGAAAACCGAAATTCTATTTGGCGATAAATCCTGCCTCAAAACGCGGCCGCTCATCCTCGAAAGGCCTCGACAGAGGATTTCTTATCATTTCGCCATAACGCTGGCTAGTTGCATATATCCACGAGGCCTATTGAGATCCATGCCGCAATCTCCTAGCGCGGAGCTGCTTGTATTGGAAGTAGATCGTGCAGCCGATGCAATAGCCGAGCAGGGCGGCGAGCGCCGCGGCGCCCATCATGGCGGCAAAGATATTGCCCACGGTGCCGAAGCCTAGCAGCAGACTAACAAGCGAAGCGGTCAAGAACAGAACTGCGAGCAAGTTGTTAAATCGCTGGAGCTCGACAGCCTCGGTGCCGGAACGTGATACGAGGCTGCCCAAGAACGGGCGAGCGATGCGGACGAATAGATTGGCCTTTGCGCCGAAGGCGAGGCCGATTGCTTGTATGAAGAACAAAACGGCGATAATCAAAACGGACTGTGTGATGAAGAAGGCAATTAGTGACAAAACGATTCCCGCCTGATTGCTCCTTACGTATGGAATAGGAATTTCCTTCACCATTAAACCAACTTTCTTGATTGGAATTAAAGTCATTAAGCTGAGTATAATCTGACGCGGAATTTTTGGCAATGGGAACGATAAGTTTTAGACTGCTCTCAGCAATTGAAACAGCGGCAGTCACGGACGAGAAAATAAAGTCCTAGACTGTCGCTGTATCATTGAAATAACGTTCTCCGTTAGCGTAATTTACGTTCATTTTAATTTTCAGCTTATATAAACTCCAGATATCTATGACTCCACATATTTTCATAGAAATTAATCGTCTCTTCTGCAGACATAAATGGGTTATTTAATGTGGAGGTTGCGTTTCTTACCATAAGGTTTTTGTAACCGAGTCCATGAGCGAATTTAATAGTAGCATCCATACAGTATTCAGTTTGGGCACCGCAAAATTCTATACTGTTTACATTTAATTGATCTAAATTTTCTTTTAAGCTCGTTTTGTAGAATGAATTTGCATGTATTTTATTTATTAAAAAGTCCTGTGCTTGAACATCAAGTTTTGCATGAATAGCCCAATGTTCCTCTCCAGGTACTAGTTCCTCATCGCAGTGTTGAACAAAAATAATTTGTTTATCCAGATTTCTGTAAAAGAGAATTCTTTCATTTACTTTAGCAAGCAATTTTTCCAATTCGAACAAATGCTCTTTGTTGTAACATACCCCATTTTGCAAATCGATGACTATTAAAACATCTGCACAATTCCCCAAAATTCCCACCTCATTATTTATCTTAAACTTATATTTTATTGTATCATTTTTTTGGACTAAACGGCCCGTTAGCATTGATGTGGCGGCAGTCTAATACTTGCCGCTCGAAGTTTCCTCTAAACATTCGGGCGGTATTGTGATAGTATGGTTCTGTCTAATGTGAGAAGAGGAAGTGACAGAACATGATCAATATTACGATCCCTGAGCCGGATGTTACGATACTCAAGCAGAAGGATCCGCAGCTCAGCCATATTTACGGCTTTACCGATTTCCACTTGATTACGCGGGAGAATGGCGGATTCTTTGCCTTCTATAACGACAAGGACGAGCTGCTGTTCGTCGGCAAAGCGAGGAAGCTCAGACAGCGAATCAAAAAACACTTCGAGGATACCGTATCCGTGATGAAGAACCATCAGGAAGAGGTAACGAAAATCGAAGTGTTCGTGAACGAAAGTCCGCTGGAGCGGGAGCTGTATGAGACGTACATCCTTAACACGCGGCAAGCGAAATATAACGTGGAAAAAGTGTTCTACAAGTAAGAGCCCCTTTTTTATGAGATCAAAAAAGCAGTTTGTACGCAGGCGAAGCCGGTGCAAATTGCTTTTTTGGCATTAAGCGTGCCGCGTATGGGAACTCGAGTAGACGTTACCCGGTTGCAGATAATCCATCCCTCTACACGAGTCCGCCCATCGGCATAACCTACCCATACTCCCATACTCCCGTCTCCAGCTAATCATATTTTACGTTTTGCCCACTCCAGTTGAGATTGTAACGGAAATGAGTGCCCTTATTTCGGGATTTTTTTTGTTTTTTTAATGCTAAGGGAACTGAGGACCGCTATTCGCCTGTTTGAGGGGCATTCCTGTCAATTCCAAAGCAATAAAGGCGCTCAGTTCCGCAAGTGCTCAAAAAGCAGCATTTTTCGACGAATAACGTCTCTCATTTCCGTAAGCTGCTATAACAGACCTTTGCGATGGCAAATCAATGGACTTCTCGGAGAAGGGCTTGCAGTCAGTCCGCCGCCTCTATCGCTCGGGCCAACCGTTCGACGCCGTCCGCAATGTCCTGGGGCGTTAAGCCGCCGTAGCCCATGACGATCCGGTTCTCGTGCCGACCGCGCACAAGCGCGTAATGCTCCACTGCGTAGACATGGACGCCCTCGAGGGCAATTCGCGCCATTCGTTCTTCGGTGAAGCGAATTCCCGGTACTTCCACGACGAGATGCATGCCCGCGGACTCACCCAGAATGCGGGCCTGCGGGAGATGCTTGCGGAGATTGCTCGCCAGCGTCTCGCGACGCTTGCGATAGATCTTCCGCATGCGGCGAATATGCCGGTCAAAGTAACCTTCCTCCATAAAGCGGGCGAGAATAAGCTGTTCCAGCATGGCGGTGTGGCGGTCGGCGAACCACTTTAGCCGGCGATATTCTTCGACGTACCGGATGGGCAGGACGGCGTAGCCGATGCGGAGCGACGGGGACAAGATTTTGCTGAAGGTGCCGACATAGATGACCCGTTCCGGGTCCAATCCCTGCATGGAGTGGACGGGCACGCCTTCGTACGTGAATTCGCTGTCGTAATCGTCCTCCACAATGAGGCAATCGCTCCGTATGGCGTATTCGATGAGCTGGATGCGACGCTGGATGGGGAGCGTGCCGCCGAGCGGAAACTGATGGGACGGAATAACGAAGACGAAGTCGGGAGCTTCGCCCGCCGGGAGCTCCTCGGGCAGGATGCCTGTATCGTCGACGGGGACGGGCAGCAACTCAGCCCCGGCATAGGCGAAAATCGTGCGCATTTCGTCGGTGACGGGATCCTCTACCGCAATGCGCGCCCGCTTGTCCCGCGAGAGCAGGCCTGTAACTAGCTGCAGCGCCTGCGTCGCGCCCGTCGTAATGACGATCTGCTCCGGGTGGCAGCGGACGCCTCGCGCCTGCAGCAAGTAGCGGGCGAGAACGCTGCGCAGCTCGGACGCTCCTTCCGGGCTGCCATAGCCGAAAGCGCGCTCCGGCGCATAAAGGCAAATTTCTTTCGCCAGCCTGCCCCATGCAGCGCGGGGGAAGTAGTCCGCGGCGGGATGCGCGGCCCGAAAGTCGATCATGCCCGGAGGAGGGGTTGGCCTTGCGATTGAGGCAGCGGACTGCCCCTCGACGTCGCTGGACATAGCCTGGGCGATGGTCGGGAAATGTGAGCCGGCCGCCACGTAGGTGCCGGACTGTGGACGTATTTCCAAGTAACCCTCGGCAAGCAATCGATCGTAGACTTCCAGCACGATATTGCGCGACACGCCGATAGAGGAGGCGAGCTCGCGGCTGGAGGGCAGACGCTCGCCTTCGACAAGCTCGCTTCGCAGGATGCGCTGCCGAAGTTGCTCGTATACTTGAACGGTCAGCGAAGACTCGGCGGAACGGTCAACGGGAAACCATAACATGTGCGGAACCTCTCCTTACATATGTCTTGGCATTAAAACTGGTACTATGAATATATGTCATTCCTGGTCCTTATGGAAACCAGTATACCATGTTATGCTGGAGTTATATAAGCGGGAAGGGACGTGCGGGGAATGATGAAGACGATTGGATTAATCGGCGGGCTGAGCTGGGAGTCGACGGCCGACTATTACAAATATATTAATCGAGGCATCAGCGAACGGGCAGGAGGTCTGAGTTCGGCCAAATGTTTGCTGTACTCCTGCAACTTCGAGGAGGTCGTGCAGCTGCAAAAGGCAGGAGAATGGAAGCGGGCCGCCGAGCTGCTCGCCGATGCCGCGAAAAAGCTGGAAGCCGGCGGCTGCGATACGATACTAATCTGCACGAATACGATGCATGTCGTCGCGGGCGAGGTGCAAAATGCGGTAAACGTGCCGCTGCTGCATATCGTGGAGACGACGGCGGCGCAGATCAAGAAGAGCGGACTTCGCCGCGTAGGTTTGCTCGGGACCCGTTACACGATGGAGCAAAGCTTCTACACGGATCGCCTGCGCGAGCATGGCATCGAAGCTATCGTGCCGGGCGAGGAAGATCGGATCCGAGTGCATGATGTTATTTTCGGCGAATTGTGCAAGGGAGAATTAAATGCGTCTTCCAAGGCGGAATATATCGCGATCATCGAACGTCTGCGGGCACGGGGAGCGGAAGGCATTATTCTCGGCTGTACGGAAATTCCGCTGCTCCTGAAACAAGGGGATATCGACATGCCGCTGTTTGATACGACGCGCATCCATGCGGAAGCAGCGGTGGAGTTCGCCCTTGCGTCTATGCCTTCCGTCACTGTATAGATGCTGCCCCATCAAATCGCAAGAGTTAAACGAGAGTCCTGTCCACCGCTGCAATAGCGGATCGGTCAAGGCTCTTTATGCTTCTAGGGGTTATTTATCTGCGCAGATAACAGGCCGTCATGAACAGATTCCCGGCAAGCATAGCAACTTTGAAGCCGGTTGGAGCGTCCAATAGATGGAAGATAGTGGCTGGTTGTATGCAGAAAGGGGCGGTTGTATTGAAATTGTTTAGTCGGAAGCGGATATTTTTCGTTCTGATCCTGTCCATGATTATCGTACAAGCTTGTAGCAAAAACGGGGAAATAGATAAAAACACGGCTAGCTTGAATTTTCCTTCGGAGATCCAAGTCGTTAAGGTCATTAACGAAGAGAGCGGCGTTGTGACGGAACATCGCGATCTTGGCGGGATCGAGGCCATCGTGGCAGGACTTGAAGCAGCGGAGCTCTCTTATATTGGCGATCCGGAGCAATCAGGCATTCTGTACAAACTCGAACTGGTCGGAAGCGATAAAAGTTTGATGCTCTCGCTGAACGACTTGCGCCAAACCAATGGTTCGGCTCCCAGCGGCAAGGTGTATGCGGAAGAGACCAACGAATCCGGCGCCCAGGCTTGGGCATTAACGTCGGAATTGGTTCAGTTGATACTCCAGGGAGATCGGGATGATAGCGAGCCCGAACTGACGGTCACCATCGATGAAGACAGCGATACGGTCCTTTTGATCGGCAACCGGGATATGGATCGGGAATCGGTGGAGCTTGCGATCCAATCGACGATATATGATGCCAGTAGTTCGGGAACGCTTGACTATCGTTATGCGGTGGAATGGACCGATAATCGACGCGCGGTCGTCCGGTTTACGGAGCTGCCCCCGGAGAGCGCTGTCGGATTTATGCTGGAAGGAACAATGACGTCGGAAGGCAAGCCGGTTAAGACTGTATTGCCTTACGAGGGAAGAGCGGTCATCGTGCATGCGGGCAAGGCATGGAGCGGGATTAGATGGACCAACATTCAAGGAAACCTCGTTAAGGAGCATGCCTTCGACTCGGCGGTGTATGTCGGTACGTCATGCTGCCCGGGGAAAGACGGAATTATTAACATGTACGATCGGGACGGCAAAGTGGATCGGCTGGATCCCGAAACGGGAGAGGTGTCTCGCCTAGACCTCGAGGAATGGCCGGAGTTGACGGCGAGCAGGTCGAGCGACAGCGGCGTTCGGGATTTGTATGCTTTTCCCGCGCAAGGGGAAACCTACTATATCGCTAAAGGGTTGGAATTTGTCTATCTGGTGGATCCGGCGGCCGATTTAAAGAAACGAATTTATCATTCGGAGGAAGCTTCGATTTATGGGATTGCGTCATCGCCGGATGGCGACAAGGTTGCCGTACTGACGGATTCGGAGGGCTTTTTGGGCTCGTATGCGGATTTGTGGATTTTTGATGCGACGGGAAAACGGTTGGCTCATCACGAGAAGGCGGCTTACATCGGACATAGCGACGGATGGCATTTCGTTTATCCGATGGTTTGGCAGGATTCGGATACCGTTGCCGTACCGCTTATTGGCCGTTCGGATTTGGTTATGGGACGCGGCAAGGCGATTTACGATGTTAAAAAAGGATTGCTCGCCGAAGAAGCAAGCGTAACGATGCCCGAAGGCGCGATAGAGATTTTAAAAGGAGCGATCCCGGGCTGGAGCGGCGAGCAGATGGAAGTAATACGCGTATTGCCAATGCCGCAGGCGGGGGGCGAAAGCGACCGATATTTCGCCTCGCACATCGCCGGGCAGGGCACCTTCCTGATCGACTTGCAAGAGAAACAAGCCTCCCGGGCAGGGGCGGGAGCGTTGTTAGGCTGGACATCGGATGGCAGCTTGCTGACCTGGTATTCCGCGGAAGGGAAGTATCCCGAGGTTTCGCTGCTGGATTGAACGTAAACAGGACCGTAAGCGTCGCGGATGCGAGGCATGCGGTCCTGTTGCCGTTTATTGAAGCTCCGCCAGGTAGCCTTCGAGCTCGTCGAAGGAGCCGTCGAAGCCTTGCCGCATAGACTCGAACATGCTCTGGTAGAAGGCTTGCTGCTTTGGCGTCGCGTTATGGGGACCGACGGTGATCGTAAGGGTTGTTCCTCCTTCTGCTTCTGCAAATAATATTTCATGGTTCACTTCCAGCGGGAAATCGACGAACTCGGGACCGAACGGAGCAGGTACCGTGTTGCCTTCTTCATCCGAGAAACAATTCAGGAAGACAAGCTTTTCAGGCGCATCAATCTCGCGATAAATGAACTTGGCCCACATCTGGTGGCCGTCCGGGCTTGTCAGGCGATAATGAAAGAGGCCTTGCGGTTTCAGCTCATGCTTCGCGACATGCAGCGTCGAGCCTTTTGGACCCCACCATTTGCGCAAATGTTCCGTCTCCGTCCATACTTTGAACAACAATTGGCGCGGAGCCTTAAATGTACGAATGATCCGCAATTGTCCTTCTGTGCTTGTCATGTTCATACCTCCATTTGTGTTTGATGATCGGCTACCGGCCCTAATACGCGTTATTCCTTCGAGCCTTCTTGTATTTCTTGCAAATAATCGCCCAACCGATCCAGTCGTTCGTCCCAGATTCGCCGGAATGTGCCGATCCATGCGTCCATCTGTTGCAGCGGTTCTGGACGAAGCTTGCAAATGCGGCGGTTTCCGTCTGGAATCATCGTGACGATGCCGACGTCCTGAAGCACGCGGAGATGCTTCGACACCTGCGGTTGATTCAGGCTTAATCGTTCCACTATATCGCCAACAGTGAGCTCTCCGTCCCGCAGCAGCTCGACGATTCGGAGGCGCGTGGGTTCAGCGATGGCTTGTAATATTTCGTTCATGTCCATAATATACGTCACGAGGAATATTCCTGTCAAGGCATGTATTGGATCAATGAAGGTAAGGGTTGACATTTCAATCAATTATGTCATAATGATGTTATCAAATTGACATTCCGTGAACGAGAACAAATTAGTTAAGCAGGTGAATTCAATTGTCTAACGAAGAACATCCCGACGCCTATTCGCCCGAAAACTTCCGTACGCCGGACGGCGCTCCCAGCGATATCGTCATCTTTACGATAACGTCCAGAGAGAAGGCGACGCCGAAGAAGGCATTGCCGACGCGAGAGCTGCAGGTGCTGCTGATCAAGCGGAAGGTCTGGCCCTACGAAGGCAAGTGGGCGCTGCCCGGCGGCTTTTGCAAGGAGACGGAAAGCATGTACGAATGCGCGCAGCGCGAGCTGAGGGAAGAAGCGGGCGTAACGGACGTGCATATGGAATACTTCAACGTTTACAGCAAGCCCGGCCGCGATCCGCGAGGCTGGATTCTGTCCCATGCTTACTTCGCATTGGTGCACGAGCACAAGCTTATCAATCGGAGAGCGGATACCGACGCGTCCGATGTCCGCCTGTTCCCACTGGAGGAGGCGCTTGCCATGGAGCTTGGCTTCGATCATGGCGACATGCTTCGCGACGCGCTTGCGAGAGTTCGAGAGAAAATGCTGACGACGACGATCGCGCGGGAGTTTCTGCCCGAGGAATTTACGATCAGCGAGCTGTACCAGGTCATACAGACCGTTGTACCGACGTTCGAGGAGCCCAACTTTATCCGCAAGATTACGTCCACGCAAAGCCGCCAAGGCATTATCGAAGAAGCGCGGGATTCCGAAGGCCGGCCCAAGTCGTCCAATCGTTATTCTCAGCGTGCTGCCCAGCTTTACCGATTCACCGATTATTCGCCGGGGCTGTCTATTTACGGCTAGGCGATTTTCTTCTCGCTTTTGATATTATCATATCGACAATATAAGGAGGCGCTTATCATGAACAACAAATGGCTCCTGCCGCTATTATTCGCCGCGATGCTGGCCATCGCCTGGTTCACGTCCTCGACGACGCTGGAAATCGTCGCTACAACTACGGGACTGCTCAGCGTATGGCTGACCGCCAGGCAGAATATCTGGGCTTGGCCTGTCGGATTGGTTAATGTCGGCTGCTTCTTCTTCATGTTCCTGGAGGTGAAGCTGTATGCCGACATGATGCTGCAGGTCGTGTTCTTCGTGCTGAGCATCTACGGCTGGATCGTCTGGCTGACCAAACGGGAAAACGCCAAGGTACGCCCGACGCGGAATTTGACGAAGCCGCTTGCGATTCTTCTCGGCATGCTGGCCGTCGCCGTGACGGCGCTATGGGGGTACTTGCTTCACACGCACACCGACGCTTCGATTCCGTACGCGGATGCTTTTATCGCCACTCTCAGCCTGATTGCCCAATTTCTGCTCTCTTCGAAAATTTTGCAAAACTGGCTCGTCTGGATCGCCGTGGATGTATTGTCGGTCGCGATGTACTTCTACAAGGAGCTTTATGCGCTGGCGTTCCTGTACGTCATCTTCCTCGGCATTGCGACGAGCGGATATGTTTCGTGGAAGCGGGATTACGATAGAGCTATGAAGGGGGGAACCACCCATGGATGAGCGGCGGATCGGATTGACGCTGGGGAAGTTCGCTCCGCTCCATAAGGGGCATCAATACATGATCGAGACCGCGCTCGAGGAGATGGATGAAGTCATTGTGATCATCTATGACTGCCCCGAGACGATTTCGATTCCGCTGCATGTCCGCGCCGACTGGATTCGCAGGTTGTATCCGGGGACGGATGTCATCGAAGCTTGGGACGGACCCAAGGAGACCGGCTATACGGCGGAGATTATGAAAGCTCAGGAGGACTACGTCCTGGGTCTGCTCGGGGAGCGCAAGGTCACGCATTTCTACTCCAGCGAGCCGTACGGCGAGCACATGAGCGTCGCGCTGAACGCCGTTAACCGCCAAGTCGATCTCCAGCGGCTGAGTGTTCCCGTATCCGGTACGGCAGTGAGGGACGCCCCTTATGAAAACCGGCATTATCTGCATCCCGTCGTGTTTCGAGACTTGGTGACCAAGGTCGTATTTTTGGGCGCGCCTTCGACGGGCAAGACGACGTTGGCCGAAAGTATGGCGAGGCATTATAGAACAGCGTGGATGCCGGAGTACGGCCGCGAATATTGGGAGCGGCACCAGATCGACAGAAGACTGACGCTGGAGCAGCTGGAAGAGATTGCGACCGGCCATATAGCGCGCGAGGAGGCTTTGCTTCAAGAGTCGCGGGACGTCTTGTTCGTCGATACCAATGCCATTACGACGTATATGTTCTCGCAATATTACCACGGCGAGGCCACCCCGGGGCTGACAGCGCTGGCCGAGATAGCGGAGACGAGATACGGACTTGTCTTCGTATGCGATGCGGATATTCCTTATGACGATACTTGGGATCGTTCGGGCGAGGTGCAGCGCGAGGAATTCCAACTGGCGATCGTAAACGATCTCAGGGAGAGAGGCGTGCCGTTCCAGATCCTGCGAGGTACTCTCCGGGAGCGGGAGGAGCAAGTGGCGGAGGCACTCAAACGTTTGGATCCGCTATGAACATTGTTGAAGGTCGAATAGGTTTCATGGAAGGAGATGCGGCATATGGCGGATGCGAAAGTTTTTGACCGATTAAAGGGAGGCTTATATGGCGTAGCTATTGGCGATGCGCTCGGAGGGACGACTGAGTTCATGAGCGTAAAGGAGATTGAAGAGAAACACGGCTTCTTGACGGAAATCATCGGCGGAGGAGTCTGGCGTCTTGCGCCAGGCGAGGTGACGGACGATACGATGATGACGTTATGCGTGGCGGATGGCATCTTGCTGCAGCCCCGCCAGCCGCTCGATCCAATCGGCGAGAAGTTTCTGGAGTGGTACGGAACGCGGCCGAAGGATGTCGGCAACATAATCCGCTATGCCATCGAGCACTACGAAGGGAATTGGTTCGAAGCCGCCCTGTACACGGACCAGATGATGGGACAAAGCGCCGGCAACGGGTCTCTGATGCGATGCCTGCCCGCTGCGCTGGCATATCCGGGATTGGCCGAAGCGGAGCATATCGCTCGCCTGCAATCCCGCATGACGCACTATGATTCGAGGTGTGACGAAGCATGCGCGATCTATACGCGCATCGCATACAGACTGTTGCAAGGAGAGGAGCTGCGCGATGCTCTTTGGACGGAGGTGAAGGGCACGGAATACGAGCCTGCGCTGACGGACCCGCCGAATTGCGAGCCTGGCGGTTTCGTCGTCCATACGATGCTTTGGGTTGTCTATCTGCTCGCCGCGTCGACCGGCTTCGAGCAAGTGGTGCAGCGGGCGGCCAACCTTGGAGGAGATTCCGATACGATCGGTGCCATTGCGGGGGGCCTGGCAGGCATTTATTGCGGTTATGCGGGAATTCCGGCTCGTTATGCGGAAGCCATTCTTATTCGGGAACGGCTGGATGATACCGCGGCGGCGTTAATGGATATTCGCAAAGGCAGCAATGGCCAAGTAATACAGGCCAGAGGGTAGATATTATAGATTTAAGAAACTATCCCTGACCGTCTTTGTCAGGGATAGTCGGTTATACTAGACATATAACCGTCTACCGAATTAGGGGAGGGTGGTTGGAATGGGCAAAGCTGATAATATGCTGGCGATCCTATGGATGCTTCGCTCCGGCAAACGTATGACCGCGGGGCAATTGGCCGAGGAGCTTGGCATTCATGTAAGGTCCGTTTACCGCTACATCGACTCGCTATGCGCCAGCGGCGTGCCGATCGTGGCGGACAGCGGCCCCAGCGGCGGCTACAGCATCCTTAGCCGCTTCAAGGACTCGCCCCTGCTCTTCGATCACGAGGAACAGAGGAGTCTTATCCATGCCTCCGTGTTCGCCAGGGAAGCCGGTTATCCGCATTCGGTCGCTTTGGAGCGGGCGATAGGAAAGCTGAAGCAATACGCGAACGAGAAACAGCTGGATCTTTTGGAGCGGCATGAGCAGGGCTTGTCCGTCATTTCGCCTCCCCTAGAAGACAAGTACCAGCGATTCCTTCGGATGCTGGAGGATGCCGCGGGTCAAGGGCAAACGCTTCGGATGGCGTATGACAAGGGCAAAGGCGACCAGGTACCGGCAAGGCTGTTCGACCCGTACGGAATCGTGTACTGGAAGGGCAACTGGTATGCGGTTGGCTATTGCGGATACCGCGAAGACATTCGCAGCTTCCGCGTCGACCGAATGACCGGACTGCATGCAACGGATCTCGGCTTCCATCGGCCGGCCGCATTTTCCGCTAGAGATTTCCTGCTGTCGCATCTGCTTCCGTCCGAAGGAGACAGTCGGAGCATGGAGACTGTTCTCATTCGGGGACAAGAGCAAGTGTTGAACGAATTATGCCGGCACTGGTTGTTCGGCCATGCTTTGGCCGAGCGTCAGCCGGAGGCCGCCGTCTTCCGGTTGGATAGCGCCTTGTTGTCGACGTATGTGCCTTATTTCCTAATGCCTTACAGCACCTCGCTGACCATCGAATCGGTGCCTCTGGCCAGACGCATGGCGGAAGCGTGCAGAACCATGGCGGAGCATTACGGGGCGATGTTAACGAATCTGGAGTTACGAGGAGAGGGAGAAGAAGATGGATAAATTTACGATGTTTGGACAACTGAAGGCTCATCCTGGAATGAGGGATGAGCTTGCGAGACGGATGCTTGAAAGCGCGGAGACTTTGGAAGGAATGGATGGCTGCCTCTTCTATATTTTAAACGAGTCGGAGGAGGATCCCGATGCGTTATGGATCATGGAGCTGTGGGAGAACAAAGAAGCCCACGCCGCGTCGTTGAAGAACGAGAAGGTGAGAGCTTTGATTCAGAGCTGCATGCCTTTGATCGCGGGAACCGGCTCCGTGCCGATACGTCCTATTGGCGGGAAAGGTTTGTAATCTTGAAGGTATAATTGAAGGCTATGACGATAATCATCATTCCGCAGGCTTGGAAGCAGCGGGACGATGATTATTTTTTAGTAGACTCCCGCACGAGCAGATAGAGAGAGCCATCCATATGCTAGGGAAGGAAGGGAGATGGACGATAAATGAAGTATAGAAGCAACACATACAAGAGCAAATGGGTCAAAACGAAGTGGCTGATGGGCAGCGGCAAGATCCGTGCCTATGTCCCGGCGACAAAGCCGTTTAGCCGAAATAATCTGCAGGAGATGATGGGCCGATTTGCGACGGTCTATTGCAAGCCTACGAGCGGCTCCGGCGGAGCTGGCATCATGCGGGTGAAGAAGAAGAATGGCGGATATTTGCTGCAGCATGCAACGGGACAAAGTCGGCTAGGCAGCATGGACTCGCTGTATGCACGGATGAAATCCAGAATCGGGGGACGTTCCTATTTGCTGCAAAAAGGAATTTCGCTCGCAAAGTCAAACGGCAGGCCGTTCGATACGCGCGTAATGGTGCAAAAGACGAATCAAGGGAAGTGGGTCAGCACCGCGCTGTTTACGAAGATCGGCCGTCCAGGCAAGGTGGCGACTAATTACAAGCAAGGGGGAAGCATCGGCTACTTCCGGCATACGATGGCGGGCGCGGGCTTCGGAGCCGGTCGGATTTCGAGCAAGGAGACGGAGCTGAAGCGGCTAGGCCGCCAGGTAGGCGGCGTCTTCGACCGTCGCGGGAAAGGCTTCCGGGAACTGGGCTTGGATGTGGCGATGGACGGCGACGGCCGCGTCTGGATTCTGGAGGTCAATACAAGTCCGCAGTTCTACCCGCTAAAGAACATGAAGGACAAGAGCTTGTACCGCCGCATTATGTCGTATGCCAAGCAGTATGGCCGTAAAGGCTGACATGGGAACGACTGCCTTCGGCGCGAACGAGCCACTCTGGCGGCTCTTTAGGCTTGGGCTCCGCGACCGTGATGCCCAGAAGATGCCGCCATCAAAGCTCGGCCGCCGCTTTCATCAGATCATGGATTTTGCGAGCCGTATTGACGTTGCGAACAGTGACGTTGGAATAAAATTTGGTGCCGATGATCTTGTTCATCCCGCTTCGGCCTGCATGCTGTCGATCGTACGACCATAGAACTGCGCCCGGGATGTAGATAACCCGGTCTATCTCGGGGGTAAGCTTTAGCCCTTCCAGTACGGATTCGTTGTCGATCTCCTCCCACAGATAAAGCACATCGCTTTTCATCTCCCCGTCATTGGCCCAATGCTCCGGCAGCGCGGCCATGATGGCTGCGATCTGCTCGATTGTACGGACCATGACTTTAATGGACAGTCCGAAGTCCGAAGCGATGGCTTCCTCCAGCAGGGAGGATAGTTCCGGGGCGGTGCGACTGTCATCCGTAAAAATAATATTGCCGGTATTAATGTACGTAACCACGTTGCTGAGACCAGCCCGCTCGAACGTTGCTTTCAGTTCCTTCATATTAATTTTGTTGTTGCCGCCTACATTGATGCCTCGCAATAATGCGATATATACCATGGTCTGTGATACCTCCTGCGCGTGGGGAATCGAAAGCTACTATATAGAAGCATTATACTAAAAAATCTTCCGAAAGGCAGAAGAAGAGGCATTCCGGTTTGAAACCAAATGAAAAGCGTTCAGTCTGCCCAGGTACGGGCAAACCGAACGCTTTTAGAATTTCGATTCGTCTACTCATTATGGTGACCAACCGTTTCGGCCTAATGCTATTATTGGCTCTTTTTTTGTTTTTGTAACCTGCATTACATAATTCTACTAAAGGATATGTTATAACTGAAACTGAAGAAAGATTAGCGATGATCGTTTCCTTCAATTGAAATGGAAGTATGGACAGGTCAACCTCTCCGATCTATTGGAAAGGTTTTTTTATGCACGAAAGTTACTTGAAACAGGAGATGAATTTACATTTTTTAATAGGGAGATGAAGAGAGTGGGACTAAAAAGTAGATTAAGAAGACGGAGATGGCATAAGGTTGCGAGCTTAACGCTTCTTACCGTGCTGCTGCTGTTCGCGCCGGTTGCTCAAGCAGCAGGTGTATCCATCAATGTAGACGGAAAAGTCGTCAAGGAGAACATGAATGCAGTTGTAAAGAAAGGGACGATGATAGCGCCAGTTCAAGACATCGCGGAGCTGCTTGGCGCTACATATTCGTGGAACGAGAGGACGAGCACGCTTACGGTCAAAAAAGGCGATACGGTTGTGACTTTCTTAGAAAATTCGCTTAAGGCGTCTGTCGCGGTTAACGATAACCGTATCGAGGTTGCGCTCGGACAACCTATGCAGAACGTCGCCGGCGAGCAACTTGTGCCCATTCGGTTCTTGGCGGAGCTGTTCGGAGCCAGCGTGAATTGGAATCAGGGATTACAGCAAGTGCAGCTCCTGCTTGGTGCGGTCAAGGGCGACAAAGGAGAGAAGGGAGAGAAGGGCGACAAAGGCGATGCGGGGGCCGCTGGGGCGACCGGTCCGTCCGGCTCAACGGGACCGGCGGGTATGGCGGGTCCGGTGGGTCCGGCAGGCCCTCAAGGGGAGCAAGGCCTTCCGGGGCTTATCGGTCCGGAAGGACCACAAGGTCTCCAAGGTCTGCAAGGCGATCCCGGTCCAGCGGGAGAAGCGGGCGCAGATGGAGCTGTTGGCCCGGCGGGCCCCCAAGGGGAGCAAGGCCTGCCTGGTCTCGTCGGACCGCAAGGAACGCAGGGTCTAGTAGGTCCGCAGGGCAATCCCGGCCCGGCGGGAGAAGCGGGCGCAGATGGAGCTGTTGGCCCGGCGGGCCCCCAAGGGGAGCAAGGCCTGCCTGGTCTCGTCGGACCGCAAGGACCGCAGGGTCTAGCAGGCCCGCAGGGCGATCCCGGTCCCGCAGGCCCGGCTGGAGCGAACTATACCGCTGAGGGATTCTCGGCATCTTTAGTTCCGACAACGGTTACGAATACCCAGACGCTCAGCGGCTGGAATGTCGCATCTCCGTTTTATGCAAACCTGGGATTCGATCCGGCTACCGGCCAATTCGTTGTGCCTGCCACAGGCAGATATGCTATTAAGGCTACGGTGAATTACAAGACGACGGCAGCGGTTACCATCTCGCTGGGAGCGGGTATTGATCCATATTTCGCAGTACAACGCGTATCGCCAATGGAATCCACGCTGGTATCCGGCGTCATTCCGATTTTGAATGTGAACGTAGCGCTGGTTCTATCGCTTAGGGCGCCGCTTGGCAGCGCGACCGTTACGCTGGATGGGGAGGTTTATTTGAACGCGGGGGATGTTCTGGAGTTAAAATACTTCGACGACGGTATGACTTTTCCGTTGGATATCGGAAATAATACACCGACTACATGGTCCATCCACCAGTTGTCCGGCAACTAGGGCGTGTCTGAAAACCCGCTCTGGGGCATCTTTCACCGCCTTTCCACCCCCTGCTTCGTCACTTTTGCTTGACGTAGCCTTAGGTAACGACTTCACAAAAGTTCCTTGCATGGAACGAAAATTCGGCAAAATCTGCTCCCCTCAGAGTATTCAGACACGCCCAAATCGACGCAGACGCGTCCGCACCAAAAAGGCCTTCCTCCGCTAGCAGGGGGGAAGGCTTTTTCCATAAGATGGCTATACGTAGATCGGTGGAAGGTCATCCGTAAGCCGAAGCTCTTGCGGAGCCGTCATGCCGCGCTCCAATGCTTCCTTGCGCAGAGTCAGATAAAGCTCAGCCTTCGTTGCGTTATAATAAGGCAGCACAAAGAGGTAACCGACGAAGAGAGCCAGCAGACCCAGCAGGAACCAGCCGATAAAGCTGAGATCGAGCACGAAGATCCGGAATTTATGTCCTCGCGTCATCTGGTTGCTAAGCTGCACCGCCCGCCTGTAGCCGATGTTGGGATTATCCGCCAGAATGTAAGGCACGAGACTGTAGGCGTACGATTTGATAATTCCCGGAATAATGAGGAGCAGGTACCATAGGAAATTTAGCAGCCCCCGCCAGAACATGGATTTAATAATATCCACATATCGCCCCTTGCCGAACGCGTACCCCAGATTGTTAAGATTTGCATCCTGCTCGGCAGCTTGCTTGAAGTAGCGCCTGCTCCCGACCTCCAATGGAGACAGCAGGAAGATTCGGAATGCGAGCGCGAACAAGAGCACAATGATAAATACGATGACCATGATAATGATGAACGGTCCCCAGAAGCTCCATTCGATACTGGAAGAAGTGCCGTAGTCATCGTTATAGACAAAAGAATCGATTATATCTTCTTCGTCGAACAGATCGTCTTCGCTATAGCCGCTATCGACGGTGCTAAACGATTCTCTGAGGTCGCCCCAGTCGTTCGAACCTAGATTCAAGCTGAAATTTCCCCCGAAGCCGCCGCCTCCCCCGCCTACAAACAACAGGATGATGCTGACCAGGAATGCCTTCCAATACGTTGTCCTCAATACATTCTTAGCTCTCTGCTTTAGCTCCGCGCGTGTCCACATTGCCAATCCCCCCATATATGCTCTGCCTTTCATCTTACAATACGAAACACCGGAATTAAATAGAATATTTCCAGCGCTTCCGCATTTTTGAAAGATGATGGGGCTGTCGACGATGAGCCGAGGGCGAACTGCACTGATGCACGCTTAAGGCAAGGTTACGTGGCTTTCCCGATCAACGCGGCCGTGCCGGCGATAATGCGCTCCAAGCCGAATAGATAGGCATGCTCCGGACTATAGGCGCTTTGATGCATCTCGCCTGCGGCATTGCCCACGCGGGAAGATACGGGGAAACGGCTCCAGTCGGTTATATTGTCAAGCACGGGAGACAACTCGAGCCACCATTCGTTATCGTCCAGCTCGGAGGAGGCTTCGGTCCGTTGCATGCTGAATTGAAGCCGCGCGCAGCTCTCCACGTGCATGAGCAGAAGCGAAAGCGTGGAGTCCATCTCGATATCGGAGAGGCCGATTCCGTCCAGCGCGCATAGCTCAAGCTCGTATTTGAGCAAAACATGGGGACCCATCACGGGTCTTCTGCCGGAGAGGTCGACGATCCAGGGATGCTTCCGGTACAGCTCCCAGTTGGTCTTTGCGATGTAGCGTATCGCCTCGCTCCACTCTCCTCCGCATGCTCCCCGGATATCGCCGCCGCTGTCATATAGATCCGCCTGAGCTTTGTCCAGCATCAGGTCCAGCAGCTCGGACTTGCTGGGCACATAGGTATATAACGACATGGCGCCAACTCCCAGACGCTCCGCCACCTTGCGCATCGACAATTGCTCGATGCCGTTCTCATCGGCCATCTCCATGCCGGCAGATACGATCTTTTGCACGGTTAAGCCGCTTCGGCCCGGTACGGTCTGAGAGCCCCATAAGAGACTCAAGCTGCGGGCATAGTCATTTCCTTGTCCATTAGTGGGCATTGAAGGCAGATCTCCATTCCGATGATGTGATAACACTATTATACACGCGTGCATTGACAGTTAAAAGCGGTGGATGATACACTGTACCGTACAGTGTACGATAATGGTTTGCGGCAGAGATGCTAGACTCGAAGCCGCATTCCCGGACGTGCCGTAATCACGAGGCCAGACGCTGCTCTGGCTATTCGAAGGGGAGAATGCAAGCAATGGGAGCCCATGCGTATGCCATTCAAGCTCGCAATGTGAAGAAGCACTACGGGAGAACGAAGGAGGGACCGGGGCTGAACGGTCTCACGCTGAACGTGCCTGCGGGGAGTATCTTCGGACTTCTGGGTCCGAACGGAGCCGGGAAGACGACCGCGGTCAAAATATTGACGACGCTGCTCCGCATGGACGAAGGCAGCGCCACTGTCGCGGGGTACGACGTTAGCAAGGAGGGGCATCTCGTCCGTTCAAGGATCGGGCTGGCTGGACAATACGCCGCGGTCGACGAGCAACTGACGGGCTATCAGAACCTGGAGATGTTCGGACGTCTGAACCGACTGTCAAAGGGGCACGCAAGGAGGCGCGCCGAGGAATTGTTGATGCAATTCGATCTGACGGAAGCGGCGGGCAGAGCCGTGGGCAAATATTCGGGAGGGATGCGCAGGCGGCTTGATCTCGCTGCCAGTCTGATCGTGTCGCCGGACGTGCTGTTCGTCGACGAGCCGACGACCGGCCTGGACCCTCTCGCCAGACAAGAGGTGTGGGGGGCGATCCGCTCGCTTAAAGAAGCGGGGACAACCGTACTGCTCACGACGCAATATTTGGAGGAGGCGGACCAGCTTGCGGATCTGATCTCTATACTGAAGGACGGAAAAGTGATCAAAGAGGGCACGCCCGAGGCTCTAAAGTCTTCGTTCGGGGGCGACCGCTTGGAAGTGACGCTGCTAAGGCAAGAGGATGCGGTGGAGGCGGAACGTATTTTGCGCGAAATCGGCGGAGCTTCCGTTCTCGTAGACAACGCCGCGAACCGAATCAGCGTGCCGGTAACCGACCGTACGGGCTCGTTGCTAAAGGCGGCAAGCGCGTTCGCGGACTCGGGGCTGGAGCCGGAGGATATAGTTCTGCGCAGACCAACCTTGGACGAAGTATTCATTCATTTTACGGGACAGAACGGAGTATCGAATAAGGAGGAATCCAAATGATTGCGATGGAACGTAACGTGAAGAATATTCAACCCTCGGGCGCCTCACGTATCCGATATGCTTTCACCGATGTATGGGTATTGTCGAAGCGGGAGCTGCTGCATTGGGGAGGCAATCCTTGGGGGATTATGATCGGCTGGCTGTTCCCTGTCATGATGCTGCTTATGTTCGGCTACCTGTTCGGAGGTGCGATGGCGGTTCCCGGGGGAGGCTCGTACTTCGAATTTCTTATGCCGGGCATGTTTGCGATGACAATGTTTTTCGGTGTGGAGAGCACCGTCATGGCGGTAACGACTGATGCCTCGAAGGGCGTCACGGACCGATTTCGGTCGATGCCGATTCATGCTTCGGCCGTTCTGCTGGGTCGATGTATGGTCGATATGCTTAATTCGGTCATTGGGCTGCTTGTGTTGATCGCGACCGGTCTATTGCTCGGCTGGGGCTGGCATGAAGGCGCTGACCATGCGCTTGCGGCGTTCGGCCTTTTGCTGCTGCTGAGATTTTCGCTGCTGTGGGTCGGCATCTTCGTAGGTCTTCACGCGACGAATCCGCATAACGTGTCCATGGTGCAACTGCTGGTATGGCCGGTGGGTTTCCTGTCGAATGTCTTCGTCGATACGACGACGATGCCCGCTTGGCTGGGAGCCATCGCGGAGTTTAACCCTCTGTCGGCTACATCGACGGCGGCGAGGGAGCTGTTTGGCAACCCGGGCCTGCGCGGCGAGACCTGGATGTCTGAGCATGCCCTGCTGCTCGCCGCCTGCTGGCCCGTATTGCTCCTGGTGATTTTCTTGCCGCTGGCGGTGCGGAGCTATAGGAAGTTGAATCGGTAAACGCGTAACGGACATCAGCGACATTATTTGCGCTTTTTTCGATGGAATCCAAATCTAACGGACGGGAGCGGCGTTATTTGGTCGGAACGAAGCAAAATGATGCTCGGATGGCACAAATAGAGCTGTGTATGTCCGTTAGATTTTAGAAACTATAGAAAATCAAAGAATAACGTCGCTCCTGTCCGTTACGTTGCAGACTCGCTCGCGCCTATGAAACTTAAAAACTTATTCTACACGCGCTCAGAACGTAATAACCACATTCCCTTTTTTGCGTTCCGTATCCACGTAAGCGTGCGCTTCCGGAACTTGCTCCAGCGCATACTCTCGATCAATATTCGCGCGGAGCTTCCCGACGTTGAAGAGCTCGGTTATATAGTGAAGGTTATCCTTGTTCTGCATGAGGCCGGCCGTTGCGAATTTGGCTTTGCGGCCTCGCGACAAGGAGGAGAGGAGGACGGCGAATAAAATCGACATGGACGGGACGGTGGAGAGGTAGACGCCGTTGGCCGTGAGCGATCGCTTGCAATCGCGGAATGTTCGTTTGCCGACAGCGTCGAAGATCACGTCATACGCATGGCCATTCTGCGTAAAATCCTCGCGGGTGTAATCGATAACCGCATCGGCGCCGTTTGCAAGCACCAGCGCCGAGTTCGCGCCGCTGCATACGCCGGTTACCTCTGCGCCGAATACCTTGGCGAGTTGTACGGCTGCCAGCCCGACCGCCCCGGAGGCGCCGTTGACCAGCACTTTCTGGCCGTGCTTAAGCTTGGCTTTGTCGCGAAGGAAGGTCAGCGCCGTGGGGGTACCGTCGCAGATCGCGGCGGCTTCCGCGAACGTCATGCCGTCCGGCATCACCGCAATCGGCTTGGATTCCGGCAGGCATTTGTATTCGGCATGGGCGCCGGAAGTAGCCGCGCTAATGCCGAATACGCGATCCCCGACGCGAAACTGCTTAACGTCGCGGCCGACGGCGTCGACGACTCCCGCAAGCTCCGTGCCCAGGATGGGCTGCTTGGGTTGCTTCAGCCCGTAGACGAGCCTCACGATGAAGGGGTCTCCCTTGCGGAAGGCGCAATGCGACGGACCGACGGTAGCGGCCGCTACACGAATGCGAACTTCATTATCCCCCGGCTCCGGCTTAGCGACATCCTGCAACTGCAAGACGTCCGGAGAGCCGTATCTCGTACAGACGATCGCTTTCATCCTCATTCCTCCTCGAAATAAAAAACTTCCTCAAGCGGAACGTCGAAGGCGCGCGCGATACGGAACGCGAGCTCCAGCGAGGGCGAATAATTGCCCTTCTCGATGGTGACGATGGTCTGCCGCGTGACGCCTGCCAGATCCGCGAGCTGCTGCTGCGTCATCTCGTTCCGGTTGAAGCGAAGCTTGCGCACATGATTGCCAATCAGACTTTTGCCCATGTCAGACTCCCCTGCGATAGTAATACAACTGCGCGATATACCCGGCGACCTCCGACAGGAAGGCGAAGCCGACGAAAGTGACGAACATCGTGTTCGGCGTCATGCCGAGCGCGAGCGTGCCCATGGCCAGCACGGTACCCATGCTGAACGTGTAATGGGTAACCCGGGTCGCCTTCAGATCGATCAGCTTGTCGAGCTCGTCGGCGAATGAAGGTTCGTCTTCGTTCGTGACCATCCGGTTAATGATCGAGAAGATGATATGCAGAATAATTTTCGCGACGATGGTGACCGGGATCAGCACGATGACGAAGAGGCCCCAAAAGCGGAAAGGAGCCTCTTGATCAAGAATGCCGAAGGGCGCGTTTTGAAAGACGTACAAGCAATAAGAGCCGAAGATGAGGAAGGTGCAGAGCAAATAAAAGAGCGTTTTTTTCTCTTGAAAGGACAAACGGAACGCCTCCTCGACGCATGATAAGTAAAGTTCGATATACACAATGTAAAATAAACTATACATGAAGTCAAGTTAATTTTACCAAAAGTAGAAAAGTGGTCGATCATTGAATAGCGAAGAGGAGGCCGTCGATTCATGGTGTGCAAAACTGGAAATGAGGCTGCAATCCATCATCGCCAACCTGTTAACGGAAACGAGGGCCCTTATATGGAGCTTTTGGCGTGATTTTAAAATCTAACGGAACTCTGCGACGTTATTCGTGAGAAATCCAGGCAAACCGCGGACTTTAGCCCATCATAAGGGCTGTCAGTTCCATTAGATTTGCGAAGTGCGGCTTTTTACTGAAATAACGCCTCTCATTTCCGTTACAGTTGCTCCCGTTCATTTCTTACCGGAAACTTGCCCGGAGCTCCCGCGGAGAATTTTTGCATTAAATCCCGCTGCATTGTCAAAAGACGTCGCAGGCGTTCCCCTATACGATCCATCTACGAATCTTGCAGGGACGGTCTCACTGAAAAAAGGGGCAAAAAATAGGGAACATAGATCAAAAGAGCAACGTACAGATCTGAAAACATCCCAATTAATGTAAACATGTCCATCAAAAGAGCTTGTTATGCTCGGTATATCGCGGTTCATAACCGGAATAGGTTAAGTAGTAGCGGGAGGTGCGGTTAATGGGCGAATGGTCGAAAGCATGGAGGCTGGCGTTGCTCTTATCGGGAACCATCGGCCTGAACGTCGCGGCTTTGTCTCCCGGCCTGGGCGGAGCGAGGCTGATGGGAGGAAGCTCCTTCGAGACCGCCTTCGTCGTCACGCTTCTCGTCATGAGTCCGGTCGTGCTTCTGACCGGCAGCCATGCCATCCTCTTTCGCGATGCGCCCTCCGCGCCGCGTCTGCCGGAATTGCGCACGCCGGAGGCATATTGGCTCGCATTCGTTCGTTTCCGCCGCAATCGCGCGCTCAGACGGGAAAGCGACGCCGCATTGTCTCAGCTGGAGCGAATGGAGAAGAAGGTGAACGTCTTGCTGGGATTGCTGGGAGAACGGTTTAATCCGACAGAATTGAGCTACAAAAGGTTCGCATCGGCTATTGCAGCGGTCGAGGAGTTGTTCTACGGTCATGTACGAGAATTGCTGGGATTGCTCCGCCTTAGAGAAGCGTCAGCGATGGCAACAGGGTGGTCGGCTGATTCCGCGGGTTTTTTGGGGGCGAACGAAGAAATTCTGCTCAAGCTGGACGGTCTGCTTGCGGAACTGACAAGGCTCGGTGGCGCGGATTACCGGGATGTGCTGCTCATGCCGTGCATGAAGGACATCGACATCTTAATCAACCAGACCAAATACTACAAGCCGTGAAGGGGGGATAGGGATGGCCGGCAGAAGCGGAGGAAGAACGGCAATGCTGCTTGGAGCAATCACGATATTCGTCTTCGTGGCCGTCTACTTCGGGATTGCTTTCACTTCGGACTGGGGGCAGCCTGCGGGCGAAGCGTCAGCGAGCGACGCCGATAAACGACTGGATAGGCTGGTTCGCCGCATCGACGTGACGATAGCCGAGCCGGTAAAGGGGATCGTTGACCTCGCTCCCGTCCAGGTAGGCGATTCGCTGCCGGATATCGAGAAATATCCCGTAACGGTGCAGCCGGCAACAGGCAGCTATGCGGAGATCTTCTCGTCGACGGAGAAAGGCGGAGAAGGCGTCGACGGCTGGTTGACGGAGGCGGCGCAAGCATTCAATGATGCCGGTATTG
This sequence comes from Paenibacillus sp. PAMC21692, assembly GCF_014303795.1. Lineage (NCBI taxonomy): Bacteria > Bacillati > Bacillota > Bacilli > Caryophanales > Paenibacillaceae > Paenibacillus > Paenibacillus sp. PAMC21692. The sequence goes on along the minus strand of NZ_CP060293.1, from coordinate 7,705,122 downwards.
TTCTGAACGGAGAGCGCGTATCGGTAAAGCTGCGCAACATCGCCTCCGGTACGGCCTCCGATTATATCCGCTCGGGAAAATACGTGCCGGATGCGTTTACGCCGTCGAATGAGCTGTGGGGAGCCATGATTCAAGAGGACGGCATTCCAATCGAACTCCTGTCGGAAAGACTCGTCGGCAACGTGGCGGGAATCGTGACCAAAAAGGCGAAGCATGACGAATTGGTGGCGAAGTACGGCTTCGTCGGCGTTAAGACGTTGACGGACGCGCTCGCGGAGAACGAGCTCGCGATGGGATATACCGATCCCTTCGCCAGCTCGACGGGGCTAAATTTCCTGGTGACGTCTCTGGAGACGTATGGAGGAGGGAACCCGCTTGGAGAGGAGGCCGTTCAAGGTTTCCAGCGGTTCCAGGCCAATGTGCCCTTTATCGCCTCTACGACTCTGCAGATGCGGGAGGCGGCAAAGTCGGGCATGCTGGACGCGTTTGTGCTGGAATATCAGACCTATATGAACTCTCCTGACTTGCGCAGCGAGTATGTTTTCACGCCGTTCGGCGTCAGGCACGACAGTCCGTTGTATGGTCTGGGAGACTTGACGGTGCAGAAACGGGACATTCTTTTGTCCTTCGCGGAGTTCGTCACGAGGGAGAGATGGCAGCAAGAGGGAACGCGCAAGGGCTTTAACGGTCTGGAGGAGTACCGGCCGGAGAGCAAGCCGATCGACGGCTCCATGCTTGAGCCTGCCCAGAAGCTATGGAAAGAGAAGAAGAACGGGGGCCAGGAGGTTGCCGCCGTATTCGTGGCGGACGTGTCCGGGAGCATGGACGGCGAGCCGCTAAACCGGCTTAAGGAATCGTTGTTGGCGGGACAGAAGGTGCTCGGCAGGGAGAACAGCATCGGGTTAGTCTCCTATTCCAGCGAGGTGAGGGTCGAGCTGCCCATCGGTACATACGATACGAATCAGCAATCGATGTTCGTGGGGGCGGTGGAGAGCTTGCGTGCCGGCGGCGAGACGGCTACCTTCGACGGCATCGCGGTAGCCATGAAGCTGCTTCGCGAGGCGTTGGTCGCGCGCCCTCAAGCAAAGCCGGTTATCTTTGTTCTCAGCGACGGGGAGACGAATACGGGCCATTCGCTGGACGATATCCGCAGTCTGGTCGAAGCGTATCGCATCCCGATCTATACGATCGGCTATAACGCCAATGTGGAAGCGCTCAAGAGCATCTCTGCCATTAACGAAGCCGTCAGCATGAATGCCGACACGGATGATGTCGTGTACAAGATCGGCAATCTGCTGAACGCACAAATGTAGGAGAACGAATTACGGAGGGGATCCAATGTCATTCTCGATGGAAGTTGTGAGCCCGGAGGCCATACGGTCTGCGATCGAAGAGCAGGTGAAGCCGGTTCCGCAGGAGGTGGAGCAGCTTCGGACGCTCGCGCGGAGCAACGTTGCCGCGATTCTGGAGGTTGATCCGGAGGCGCCCGAGAAGCGCAAGGACATCATGACCTCGCTGGAGCTGTTCGGCATGGCTACCATGCGCTCTTCCGCAGAGAAGAACGGCTTGCTCCAGACGACCGTCGGCCAGTTGTCCAGAGCGGGCGACGAAGGCGGGCAAGTCGCGCAAGGATTGACGGAGCTGCAGCTTCAGCTCAAGGATCTCGATCCCGGCGCCATCGACTTCGCGAAGCACGGCATGCTGGGCAAGATTTTCAATCCGCTTCGGGGCTACTTTGCCAAATATCAACGGGCCGACGCCGTTATTTCGGATATCATCGTATCGCTTGATAAGGGCAAGACGGTGCTGCGCAACGATAATACGACCCTGGAATTCGAGCAGCAGGCGCTTCGCGAGCTGACGAAGCGGCTCCGCAAGGAGATACAGCTTGGCATGCTTATGGACGAGGAGATCGAAGCGCAGCTCGGAGCGGCCAGGCTGAGGCAAGAGGAGGATGACCGCATCCGCTTTATCGCGGAGGAGGTGCTGTTCCCGCTCAGGCAGCGGCTGATGGACCTGCAGCAGATGATGGTCGTAAACCAGCAAGGAATCATGGCGATCGAGGTTGTCATGCGGAACAACAAGGAGCTGATTCGAGGCGTTGATCGGGCAAGAAACGTGACGGTGTCCGCGCTTAAGACGTCGGTAACGGTGGCAAGCGCCCTCTACAATCAGCGTATCGTGCTAAGCAAGATCGAGCTTCTGAATCAAACGACGAATACGTTGATTAGCGGCACCTCCAGAATGCTCAAGGAGCAGGGAGCCGCGATTCATAAGCAGTCCCTGGAGTCCAGCATTTCCGTCGACACGCTGAAGCAGGCTTTTACCGACGTTATCGCGGCGCTGGATTCCATCAGCGTCTACAAGCAGGAGGCGCTGCCTAGAATGCGAGAGACGATTACGCAATTCCGCGAGCTGGCGGATACGGGCGAGCGCCAGATCAAACGGCTGGAGCAGGGTCAGCGGCTGGCCTTGTAAAGTTGCCCAACATTAACGCCTTTCCATTTCGACAGGACTGTCGGGTTGTCTTCATAGACCCCGGCAGCCCTTACGTACTTCGGTTGAACGGTAATGGTCCAAGCTCTATCGACGTTCGGGGAGACGAATTTGGCAACATAATTGGAATTGGGAGGAAATGTTCGAAATAGAGCGAAGTAGAACATAGATAAAATCTACTCTTTGTTCGGGGGAATGATATGAATAAGGTGCATTTGAAAAAGAATATAACCAGATTTTTTGTTTTATTTATTGGGGTTTTTATTATTTATAGTGTCTATATACACTTAGAGTACAGGCAGAATTTGAATCAAACTCAAGTTAGAAATGATCAAAGTTTTTCGTTTATATCTGTTGCGGGGAATAATATGGCAAACAGGCTTACGGAATTTGTTCAGTTGCCAATTGAACAGGAAAATAGCAGTGAAGTGAAAAAAGAGTTGTACAACAATTGGAGGATTGTTAGGGGTGAAAGTAAAAGCATTCATTCCGAACTACAGGCCATTTCAACCGTGCATATGGGGGAGGAAGCATCTGATTGGAGTTTACTACAATACAGCTTATTTCGTGTGGACGGCTTTATAGAGGGCATGACCAATAAGTTTCTGGAACAGCATTCGTATGCAATTAGTAGTGAAGAAAAAAAGAAGATGGAAGCGGTTATTACCATTTATAAAACAATACATGCGGAATCAGAAGATGAGTCAGTGGACTTAGAAATCATTTTGCAGTCTATAAAGGAGCCCATGCTGGTTATTGACGATTATTACCAAAGTATACTTGAACGAATAGGCAGTTCAACGCAATAATTCATGAAGAAATAGAGGGATAATATGTTTGTAAACTCGATAAAGCTTAGGATCCCATTGTTTCTTTTTCTATTGGGTTTAGCATCTGGTGTAGTTCAATTAATGAACCCAACATCATTGGATTACATCATCACAGTGTGTTTTTTTGCATTTATGGGGTTGTCGGTCTACATCTGCGAGAAGATCGGACTAAATGAGAAAAAAGTAAATCCGTTAATAGCTTTTGCAATAATAATAATAGGCATAGGAATTGACCTGTTTACAGTGACATACACGTAAGCGGAAGTATGTGTGGGGGAGCATTAATAATCGTGATACCGCCTAAGGTACAACCTTGCGAACATCGGCATACGATGTAGCGAGGAGGTGATGCAAAATGTTTGGTACGCTTACTCATTGGATGGAAGTCGCGATGTGGGTCGTAATGGGTTCGATGGCGCTCGATCTGGTAATCGGGCTGTTCAAATCGATGTCGGGAGGCAAACTCTCTCATGAGCTTGTGCTGGGCTACCTGAAGGATATGGTGTATTACGTGCTTCCGCTCTTCATGCTTGCCGGGCTTGCAGCCATGGATGTGACGGGCTGGGTCGTCCTTGTCGGTTATTACTTGGGCGCACTTGCCGTAGTCATCAAATATCTCATGGATATGAAGTCCAAATTGTAAACGTATACACCTGCGTAGATCCAACGACGTTGCTGGAAGGATGAAAGTCCGGACCGCAACGTCGTTTTTTGTTGTCGACACGGGTGCCGGTTCGGGGACAAGTCCGACGGGCCTAGGGACTAACAATAAAGGCGATGTCAGGAACTGTCCTGAGCATCGCCTTTTATTTGGATGCAGTGCTTTCACAATTGTCTATGGATCATGGACTGCAGGAACGGAGCTTCCTCTTGGCGGAGACCGGAGGGAAGCTCTTAATCCTTGGCAGCTTTGGGAAGCAGGGAGATGGCATATAGCGCCGCCACGCCGACGACGATGTATACAATCTTCGAGCCGATCTCGGCCTGGCCGCCGAACAGCTCGCTGACGACATCGTACTCGAACAAGCCGACGGACAGCCAATTCAGCCCTCCAATAATGACTAGAACCAAGCTAATAAGGTTGAGCGTCTTCATACGAATACTGCCTCCTTGGGGACGGTCGTGAGAGAGCCCGGCTGGGAGGGACCGGGAATTCTTTCACTCCGAATCTTGGTTAATCCATACAATGTTATGAGCAAATGCTATGGATTATGCACATTTCGCCGGAGGAACCGATTTCGAGCCGAGAATTGTTTATTGGGTTAACGTTAAAATCATAGTACAATGAATTGGATATTTCCTACATCATATTGACCGGAAAATTCAAATACATCATGAAGAAGGCGTTCCCAGTGAGAATCGTATCCGCTTATTATTTCCTTATGTACCTGATGTCCAGCGTTCTGCTGCCTTATACGAGTCTACACTTTCATGATCGCGGCTTCAGCCCTTCCACGATTGGATATATTCTTTCTCTATGGGCATTCGTAGGCGTCATTGCGCAGCCTGTAATGGGACTGCTTAACGACAGGCTCCAGCGCACCAAAGTTCTTCTTTTCCTGCTCGTGCTTATAACGCCGGCTTCAGGCCTGCTGTTTTATACGTCGAATGCGTTCGGGGCTATCGTCGCGGTATCGCTTCTCTTTGCCTGGTTCCAGTCTTCGCTCCCCTCCATGAGTGATGCGGCCGCCGTCCAGATTGGCAGAACGCAGGGCTTCGCGTTCGGCAACGTACGGTTGTGGGGAGCGCTCAGCTATGCCATCGGAGCATTTGCGGTTGGATTCTATTACGAGAAACACGGGTACGATCATGTATTCCTTATGTATGCGCTGCTCGCGCTTCCGACTGCGGCGATCGTGTTTCTGCTGCCGGTGACCCATACGAACTCGGCGCGTATCAGCGTATTCCAGCAACTGGGGGATGTGGTGAGGAACCGAACCTTCCTGTTCTTCTGTCTCATTTCCTTCATGACTATGCTGGCCGTCACGGCGAGCGCGACGTTTCTGCCGATCTACTTCGACGAACACGGTTTCGACAAGCGGTTTTTGGGAACGGCGATAGCGCTGGCAGCGCTCATCGAGGTGCCGATGTTCTGGTGGGCAGCCAAGCTGGGGAACAAGTTCGGGAAATCGCTGCTGCTCGCGGCAGCGGCATCGTTGTATGCGCTGAAGTACCTCATTCTGTTCCTGACCAGCAACGTGTACATGACGCTGGCTACGCAGTTGTTGGACGGAATCGCCTTCGCCTTCTTCGCCGGCGTGGCGGTGGAGTTTGTGGATAGTCTTGCCGGCGCCAGAACGAAGGCGACCTATCAGACCTTGTACGCGGCGGTAACCTGGGGGCTCGGAGGAATCGCGGGCAACTTGATCGGAGGGCAGATCGTGGAGCTTCGCGGCGTCACGTTCCTGTATATCGTACTGTTCTTGTTATGCGCTTCTTCGGCGCTTTTTTACACGAGAGTCAAGCAGGAGCATTCGAAACTTCCAAAGGTGGGAGCTTGAAGGGGGTTAAGCGCTTCGTTCGTAACGTTCGTAATGGTGCGTTGAGATGTCGCTTTCTTCTCTCAAGACAGACCTCAGCTCGTTCAACAGGCCGTCCAGCTCCTGCTGCAATTGGCGCAGCTCGCTTCTGCAGCGTGCCTGAAGACCGTCCAGCTCGGCGGGGGACAGTTGATGTTGCCTAATACGGTAGATGAGCTTGTTGGCAATCGTTTCGTTGTCGCATAACCGGGGCGTATACATAATAGCGGGCTCAGCTTGAGCTGACATGATTATTAATCTCCTTCGTCGCCATGGATTTGTTCCCGTTCGGGAAATCGTTTTACAAATCCAACTTTAACAAACGATTGTTAAAAGAATGCTTTAAAAAGATCAAATTTATGTAAGAATTTTGGTTACTGCTTAGGTCCCTTCAAAAAGATTTGCTGTACCATAACAAGTGATTCTTCTTCAACGAAGATGAATCAGTCGAACGAAACAGAGATGAGTGAAGCACGCTCGGATAGGCGCAACAACGCCTGGGGCGTGCTTTTTTCTAAATTATAGGAATTTAGAAGTTGCGCACCTTATCCGGGCTTAGAATTCTTGGAATGAAAAGCGTCCCCCGTCATGAGATGTCCGATGAGGAATGACGAGTCAACAGAAGTAACGGGAAGTAAAAAGATGTAACTTGGATGTCCGGGATACACTTCATACAATGAAATGAGGAGGGGGTGGGGCTTATGTTCTTTTTGTCGATGAAACGAATGAGATTTACGATTTCCACCAAGCTGATTACAGCTCTGCTGACTGTTTTGGTGCCACTTTCGATGATGACGTTATGGCTGAACCAGCAAGGCAGCCGTACGATCTATGAGGAAATATCCAGGTCCGTGCAGAGCAGAGACGCGTTCTATATCCAATCGCTGGAGAATGCGCTTAAAGGCATCAGCCAGCTTATGTTTGAGTTTGTGATCGATAAAGAACTCATGGAAGTCGGGATTTCGGAAGATACGATCACAAGTTACGAGAGCACGAGCCAGGTGCTTGCCGTTCAGAAGCGATTGCATATGCTGAAAGCCTCCAGTATGTTTATTGACGAGGCGAAGGTGCTCCTCCCGTTCAGCAACAGAACGATTGTCTCGAACGATTATTTGTCTGACATTCCCCCCGATGAGTATGCGAAACTGTCCGATAATGTGGACCCGAGCAGGGTCATGGCCATTGGCGAACGGTTGTTTATGAGCTTACGCTTTCCAGTGAGCGTGTCCGCTAGGAAACCTGTGTTCGTCGTTGTCGTCGAGTTGTCGGCGGACAAGCTGCGCGAAAGCTTAAAAAACATTGTCAGTCCAGACCAGGGAAATTCGATTTTGTTTCACATCGATGAAAACTGGGAGATTACCAATGAGCAAGACGGAGATGTCGCACGAACAATGAGGACGTTTGCGGAGCGACAATTAAAGGGAGATACGGCGGCGAAGGGCATGACTTCCACCGTGCTCGATCATGCGCCCTATCTGGTTTCTTATCATAAATCGGCCGTTCTGAACGCCGTTCTGCTCGTTTACGTCCCGGAGGACAACATTCTCGGCTCTCTGCACCGCTATGAACGGTGGATATGGACGTTGCTCGGTTTCTCGTTATGCATCGTCTTCCTGCTTTCGATTTCCATTTTCCGCATCATTCATCATCCGTTGCGCCGGCTCGTAGCCGCTTTCCGAAAGGTGGAAGACGGCAATCTTCTTCCGGTTGAAGTCAGCGCGAGGCGCGACGAATTTCACTATTTATACCATCGGTTCAACAGCATGGTAGCCAGGCTGGACGAGTTGATCAGCGAAGTGTACAAGAAGGAGATTCTCAGCCAGCGCTCCGAGCTTAAACGGCTGCAATCGCAAATCAATCCACATTTTATGTACAACTGCTTATTCAGCCTGAACCGCTTGATTCAAGGGGGCGAGAGCGACCGCGCTTATCGGTTCACCTTGTATTTGGGCGATTATTTCCGGTTTATTACGCGCAATGCGGACGATCGGATTCCGCTTCGGGAAGAAATGCAGCATGCGCAAGTGTTCGTGGGCATGCAGTCGATTATTTACGGGGATTGCATTGACGTCGAGTTCGAACCGCTTGCCGAAGCGTACAGCGAACTGCTCGTGCCCCGCCAAATTGTGCAACCTATATTGGAGAACGCTTACAAGCATGCCCTCGGGCCGCTTGTTCTTAAGGGAGAGCTTTGGGTGCACGCCTCCGAGTCGGAGGGGTATCTGTCAATCTGGATCGAGGATAACGGCGAAGCGCTGTCGGATGCCCGCTTGGCGGAACTGGCGGCGAAATTGTCGGGGAGCGGCAATTTTATGGAGGAGACGACCGGCGCCATTAACGTGCATCGCAGAATTGAACTGATGTTCGGCAGCGGCAGCGGCTTGTCGCTGACGAGGTCGCAGCTCGGCGGTTTGTGCGTGGAAATTCGGCTGAAACGGGATGGCAGCGGAAAGGCGGAGAAAGATGTATAGAATGCTGATCGTGGATGACCTTCCGGTAATCGTGGAAGGGTTAGTAAAGATGTTTGGCAAGAAGAAGCCGGAGTTGGAGCTGCATCAGGCGTATTCGGCTTATCAGGCGCTGGATGTGCTTAGCCGAACGGGGATTGACATCGTATTGTCCGATATTCGGATGCCGGGGATGGAAGGAACGGAACTGCTGCATGAAATCAAGCGTCGCTGGCCGCAGTGCAAAGTCATTTTCCTTACCAGCTTCGACGATTTTCACTACGTCAAGGATGCGATTTCCGGCGGCGGCTTCGATTATTTGCTGAAGACCGAGAGCGACGAGGGGATCGTGCGATCTATCGACAAAGCGATTGCGGAGCTGGACGCGCAAGCCGCGTCAAACCGGAAGCTGCTCGAAGCGAGTTTCCAGAGTAGGAAGGCGGTCTTGCTCTTGCAGCAGCAATATATTAACGAACTGCTCAAGGGAAGGGGGCCGCTGTCGGAGGCCTCCGTACGAACCAGGCTTCGCGAGTTGGAGATCGACTTGTCGGCGGAGTTGCCGGTGTATGTGCTGCTTGGACGCATCGACTCCTGGGGCGGCAAAGGAACGCGCGAAGGACGCAAACTGATGCTGTACGCCGTTCAGAACATCGCGGCGGAGAAACTGCAATTGACGGTCAGGCTGGCAGCGGCGGAGGTGGATGGCTCGAATGTGGCCTGGTTGCTGCAGCCGACCGGTTCGCACGCGGAGGTTGGCGGGGATTCGCAAAACGAAGCGGAAAAAAATTGGTTCGAAAAGGTATACGGCGAATTGGATACCATTCAGGCTAACTGTCGCGAGGCGGTCGGCCTGGAGGTGTCATTTGCGATCGCCCCCGCCGCTGTACGATGGGAATCGCTTCCGGAAACCTATGACGCGTTGCTATCGTTGCTATGGGGAGAGCAGGGGACAGGAAGCGAGGTGAGGTTGAGAAGCCTGACTGGGCCCCGCGTCCCGCGCTCTTCGCTGGAAGCGGCCAAGACGAAGCTCGCCAACCGCAAAATGAAAAAAATCGGGCTGCTAAGCCACTACTTGGAGAACGGCGGAAAAGCGGATTTCGACAACCTGCTTGACGAGATTATCGAACATGCGGCGGACGAGAACCGTTCCGGCTTCGTCAAGCTGGAAGTGTATCATGGGCTTGCTTCCGTGTTTCTTTCTTACTTCAATCAATACCCGCTGGACGGGAAGCTGGTCGCACAGATTGGCCTGGACCGCCTGTCGCATGCCGACGTTAATTTGTCTTGGGAGGAGCTTCGCTCCTACTTTAGGAAGCTGGCAGAGTTGTTGTTCGACAATCGCGATCAAACGGTCGTAGAGGACGAACATAGCGTAGTGCTCCTCATTAACGAGTACATCGACAGCCATTTGGCTGAAGATGTTTCTCTCGCCAAGCTTGCGGGCATCGTTCACCTCAACCCTTCCTACTTGTCGAGATTGTACAAAAGAATGGCCGGAGTCGGCTTGTCCGAATATATCAATATGGCGCGGATAGAGAAAGCGAAGGAACTGCTGAAGCAATCGGCCTTTAAAATTTACGAAATTTCCGCGATGGTCGGCTATGACTCGCGTTTGTCGTTTATCCGTTTCTTTAAAGCGAATATGGGCATGACGCCGCAGGAGTATCGGGATTCGTAGCCGCGCCGCCGCCGCCGCTGCGAGAAGTGGTCAAGGAATGTAACGGGATGTCAACAGGTGAATCTGGTTGCGGGTATGCGCGACTTTATATACTTGTAGCAGAGGGAGGAATGCGCTTTAACAGCAATTACAACGAGTCAAGGAAACCATTATGCAACCAGGGGGAGTATCTATGAAACGTTATGTCAAAAGCGGACTAGCCGTGTTGTTATCCGCGATTCTGCTTACAGTGACCGCTTGCAGCGGCAACAATGGCGCGGCCAATTCGCCGGAATCTTCAGCGTCGCCTTCCGCAAGCGAGGCCTCGAGCCCGGAAGCGATCGACCCGCTCGGCAAATACGATCCTCCGATCGAACTGACGACGATTCGCAGCATCGGTGCGGAGCAAGCGTATGATCCGGGCGAGAACATAGACAAGAATACGATTTACGATTATTACGAGCAGAAGCTCGGCATCAAAATCAAGAATAACTGGACGGTAAATAATGAATACGACGCAAAACTGAAAATTGCGATAGCCTCGAATGATCTTCCTGACTTCTTTAAAGTCAGCGCTGCCGATCTTCCTACGCTGATTGAAAACGATATGATCATGGACATTACGGAAATATGGGATAAAACCGCTTCGCCGGACACGAAAAGCGAATTTACGAAGGATGGCGGGCGACAAATAAAAACAGCCACTTTCAACGGCAAGATGATGGCGATTCCCCAGACGGACAGCCCGTACAACTCCATGAACTACGTCTGGGTTCGTAAAGACTGGTTGAAAGAACTGAATTTGCCTGAACCTAAGACGATGACGGATTTGTTCCAAATATCGGAAGCGTTTGCGAAACGCGACACGGGAGGCAATGGCAAGGCGTATGGCTTGTCCTTGTCCAAATTGCTGAACTTGTCCGGGTATTTCGCCGGTTATCACCTGTACCCGAAACAATGGGTGAAGGATGCCTCAGGCAATCTCATTTACGGCAGTCTCGATCCGAACATGAAGACGGCGCTGCAACAACTGCAAGACATGTTCAAGGCGGGACAGATTGATCCCGAGTTCGGCGTCAAGGATGAAAGTAAAGAACTGGAAATGATTGCGAACGACCGCGTTGGTTTACTCTACGGCGCATTCTGGCATAGCGCCGCTTTCGGAAGCGCTGTGAAAGATGACAAACTCGTGCAGGATTGGGGTGTTTATCCCATTCCATCCATCGATGACAATCCAGCGTTAAGCCTGACTTCCGCAGCTGTCAGCAACTACTATGTCATCAACAAGAAAGCGAAAAATCCGGAAGCGGTTATCAAGCTGTTGAACTTATGGATCGATTACGTGCTTCACCCGAATGAGGAGAACAATGTACTCGTGTTCGGCCAAGCGCATAAGGACACCGGCAAGTTTTTCTGGGAAATAAATCCCGTTGTTGCCTTCTCTCAGGATGCAAATGTTCAATCGGGAGACTTAATCCCACGCGCCCTGGCAACCGGAGATACATCTTTGCTTGGTACGGATGTGGATCGGAATTCCAGGTACGAGGCAGTCAAGAAGTACCTCGAAGGCGAGGTTACTTTCCCGAACTGGCTTCAGTATATGATTGCCGGTGAAGGCGGCAGCATGGCTCTGATGTTCGACGCATACAATAAGGATTTGTTCCATTTCAATGAATTTAGCGGTGCGCCTACGCCGACGATGGGTGACAAAATGAGCGTACTGAATGCGAAGGAAGACGAAGTGGTTACCAAAATTATTATGGGCGCCTTGTCCGTGGATGAATACGACAATTTCATCTCCGAGTGGAAGAAGCTCGGTGGCGATCAAATTACGGTTGAAGTCAATGAATGGTACAAATCACAACAATAAGATTGGATTAAGGGGAGGAGAAGGGGAAGTTTCATAGCCTTCTCTTCCTTATTAAGGAGGAGAGCAGACTGTTACGAAAAGAGTGGAGACAAAACCGGCTGCTGCATCTGATGGTCCTCCCCAGCTTGATCATCGTTCTGATCTACAGCTATGGGCCGATGGCAGGCGCTGTCATTGCGTTCAAGAAGTTTCTGCCCGCTAAAGGCATATTCCACTCGCCTTGGATAGGGTGGGATAATTTTCAATATATGTTTCTAATGCCGGATACCCCGCAAATTATTGCCAATACGGTCACGATTGCTGTAATGAAGATAGCATTTGGCCTGCTTGTCCCCCTTACGTCGGCGATTTTGCTGAATGAAGTTCGACAAGCCTTGTTTCGCAGAACGTTTCAGACACTGATCTATTTGCCGCATTTTTTGTCCTGGGTCATCTTGGGCGGCATCCTGATCGATATTTTGTCCCCGACGTCGGGAATTGTTAATCAGGCGCTTGGTTGGTTTGGCTTCAAGCCGATTTATTTTCTTGGGGATAATCGCTGGTTTCAATTTACAATTGTCATGTCTGACATCTGGAAAGAGTTCGGTTTTGGAACGATTGTATATTTGGCAGCGTTGACCGGGATCAATCCGACGCTGTACGAGGCGGCGGAAGTAGACGGTGCAGGACGCTGGCGCCAAATCTGGCACGTATCGCTGCCAGGTATGACGCCGATTATTATACTTATGGCTGTGCTCAGCCTTGGCAATGTGCTCAACGCCGGGTTCGATCAAATTTTTAATCTTTACAGTCCGCAAGTGTACGAGACAGGGGATATTATCGACACATTCGTCTATCGTCTCGGTATTCAGCAGTTCCAATATGGCGTAGCTACCGCCGTTGGTTTGTTCAAGTCGGTCATTTCGTTTGTGCTGATCTCGTTGTCGTATTTCCTGGCATATCGGTTGGCCAACTATAGAATTTTTTAAGGAAGGTGATCGTCATGCCGTCGTATCGACAAAGTTTCGGCTATCGGCTGTTCACGATAGGCAACATGGTCTTCCTGACGTTGTTGGCTTTCAGTTGTCTGTTTCCGCTCATTCATGTGTTTGCAATTTCACTAAGTTCGGCGCAGGCCGTGTCGGCCGGGGCGGTTAAGCTGTGGCCGGTCGATTTTACGTTCGCTTCTTATGAAACTGTGTTTACGAAAAAAGCATTTCTACAATCGTTTGGTATAACCTTGCAGCGGACCCTGCTTGGGACTTCAATCAGCATGCTTCTAATCACGCTGCTGGCGTACCCGCTGTCCAAAGACAGCAGACAGTTTCGATTCCGTACGGTGTACGCCTGGTTTTTTGTATTCACCATTATTTTTGGCGGCGGCCTTATTCCTAGTTACATGGTGGTCAAGGAAACGGGGCTGATTGATTCTATTTGGGCATTAGTTATTCCGTCAGCTGTACCTGTGTTTAATGCGGTGCTCCTGCTCAACTTCTTCCGCAATCTTCCGAAGGAGCTGGAAGAATCGGCGAGACTGGACGGCGCCAATCATTGGACTACTCTATGGCGCATCTATGTGCCGGTTTCGCTGCCTGCGCTGGCAACCGTGCTGCTGTTTACGATCATTGGCCATTGGAATAGCTGGTTTGACGGGCTTATTTATATGAATCAGCCGGAGAAGTATCCGTTGCAAACGTTTCTGCAAGCAAGTGTCATCTCGAAAAATTTGTCTGAAATGACGGCGCAGGAAGCGGAGAAGTTTTTTCGCGTAAATGATCGGACAGGGAGGGCTGCGCAAATTTTCGTTGCGTCTTTGCCCATTTTGCTCGCCTATCCGTTTTTGCAGCGATTTTTTATGAAAGGCATCGTGCTTGGAAGCGTGAAGGAGTAGCTGAGGGGAGAAAAACAAACGATGAAATTATCGATGAGAATTTGGCCGTCGCGGTTTCAGGAGGATCAGGAGTTCGAGCAGCTTCGCGGATTGCTGTTGCCTTATCGGGGAGTAGTTGATGAACTGGCGCTGATCGTTGAGTCGCGAATGAGCGGATTTACGCCGTTGGACGAGTTTGCAAGCATATGCGGCTGGCTGGCGCCAAGGGTGCGCAAGCTTCAACAAGACGGCTTTCGCGTAGGGGTCAATTCGATCAGTATCGGCCATTTGGACGATGCCTGGGATTGGGAGCCGTTCTTTCAGGGCGAGCCTATGATTGGCCATGACGGCCAGCAAGCAAATGGCTCGTTCTGTCCAAACACGGAATCGTTCAAGCGTTATATGATGGGGAAATATCGATTGCTGGCCGAAGCGGGGCTTGATTTCATCTGGGTGGATGACGATGCGCGCATTCACCATCATCAGCCGGCTGACTGTCCGTGTTTCTGCGATACTTGTCTGGGCATCTATAATGCGAAGCACGGAACCGCGTACGATCGGCAGCGGCTCGTTGCTTTGCTTGATTCGCCGGCGGGCGCGGTCGAACGGGAGCTGTGGGTCGAACATAATATCGAGACGCTGGAAAAAATGTTTACGGTTATAAGGCAGTCGGTTCACGCTATAAATCCGGGCATCGAGTTAGGGTTGATGACGGGAGGGCTGGAATGGCGCACGTATTCGGGCGCCGCCTTCGACCGGTGGATGAAGGCGCTCGGAGCGGTGAAAGGAAGGCCCGGCGGCGGATTTTATGATGACAGAACACCGGCCTCTATGCTCGATAAAGGGCTGGAGTGCGCAAGACAAGCCGCGCTTTACCCGGACTTTATCGCCGACGTACAGTACGAGTTGGAGACTTTTCCGCAGCAGCGGCTGAAGAAGTCGGTTCGCGTCATGATGACCGAAAATACGATTATGATCGCATGCGGGATGAACGGCATTGCGGCGCACACGCTTAAGCTGGAGAAAGGCGCCATCGGCGAATACGATGATTGGCTTAAAGCGATGGCCGCGATGAAGCCGCTTTGGGAGGCGATGGATCGTATCGCCGGAACATGGCCGAACCGCGGACTCTATCCCGCCATGTCGGCCAAATTCGAGGCGAAGCGCAAGGTTGGCGAGCGAGGCTGGTTCGGCGTGCCGCAGGATGCGCAGCGGGCCAATGTGCTGCACGAGATCGGGTTTCCGATGTCGATGAATCCCGAAGCTGCCTGCATCACTATTTTAAGCAGAGAAATGGCGCAGGGCTATACGAGGGAACAACTGTTGGATATGCTTTCCGGAAATATACTGGTGGACGGCCAAGCGTTGGAATCGCTAATCGGGCTGGGGTTGGGCGAATATTGCGGCGTAGCGATTGCGAAGGTTTACGACAATGGTGTTTTCGAACAATTGACCGACCATCCGCTCAACGGTTCTTATGCGGGCGAGCAGCGCGATGCGAGGATAACGGTCTATTCCGATTGCGGTTATGCGCTTGAACCGCTGCCTGGCGCTAAGATTCAAGTGCTGAGCGAGTTGGTTAGTTACTCGGACATCAACTTGGGCGGCACGTTCACGCTGTATGAGAACAGTCTGGGCGGACGGGTGGCGGTGCAAGGCTATGCGCCGTGGATGAGTCTTTATTCGGAGGCCAAACGACAGCAACTGCTTCGCGCTTTGCAATGGATAAGCCGGGATTCGCTGCCTGTTACGGCGTTCAAGAGCGGAGCGAAACTGGTTCCTGTCGTGAAGGGGTCTGACAACGGAAAGGACATGTTGATGGTGCTCGTTAACGCGAATTATGATCCGACCGGGACATTCGAAGCGGAAATCGCCATGCCGATCGAACGTCTGTACAGTCTGAACCACAGCGGACAAGCAACGGCTGTGCCGGATCATCGCATCCGCAGGGAGCAGGATAAAACAATAGTGACGATCGACAGCGTCGAGCCCTGGGATTTTATCGTATTGACGACAGCGATATAGCGCTTAATTATTTAAGGGAGGATACATGCATGGCAAAGATAGTCAACCTGCGGATGCTGTCGATCGTCCTCGCCATAAGTATGTTCGCATCGCTGTGGGCGCAGGCTGCCGCTCGCGCAGCAGCAAGTGGGGAAGTTATCGTTCAATCGGATCTGGCCGGACATTGGGCGGAGGATACGATGACGAAATGGGCGAATAACGGACTGTTAACCGGAGACGGCGCTGGAAACTATCGTCCGAACGATACGATATCGCGAGCCGAGTTCGCAGCGCTCATCCATCGCGTATTTAATTTGCCGGAGCAGGCGGCAGACGCCAATCCGTTCGCGGATGTTAAGAGCGGCGCATGGTATGCCGGCGCGATTGCGAATGTGTATGTCGCCGGCATGATTCAGGGAACGGGAAAGGGCAGGTTCGATCCGGAAGCTGCCATTACGCGGCAGGATGCGGCTGTTATCCTTGCGCGCGCTTTTCAATTGGAGGATGCCCCGTCTGCAGGGGAAAGGGCCGCCTTCAGCGATGAAACGAACATTTCCGCTTATGCGTCTGCGGCAGTTGCTTCTCTGCACGACCGCCAATACATTAGCGGGCGAAACGGGAATCGCTTCGCTCCGCAAGAGCGTATCACAAGAGCGGAGACCGTGCGAATGATCGACAACGTCATGGGTTCTCTCGTTCGGAGTAAAGGGTCTTATGAGCGGGATTATGCAGGCAATGTGGTTGTGACCACCGCCGACGTCGAACTGAAAAATCTCGTGATCGCCGGCGACCTCTACATTACGCAAGGTGTCGGTGACGGAGATATTGTGCTTGACGGCGTAACGGTTAAAGGTAAAACATATGTATTCGGCGGTGGGAGCAACAGCGTGAAGATCAAGGACTCCCGATTGACGGGAACGCTTGTTGTAAACAAGTACGGCAGTCCGGTCCGGATCTTCGTCTCTGGTACAACCCATGTAGACACTGTTCTCATGCTGAGCGGAGGTATTCTGGAAGAAGGGGAATTGAGCGGGGAGGGTGAGGGCTTTAACGGCGTGGAGGTCAATGTAAGGGATTCCGCCCAATCGCGGGAAATCGTTTTGCTTGGCCGATTCGGGCAAGTTCATCATGCAGGCGCTAGAGTTAATGTCGTGTTGAAAACGGGGACAATCGTGGAGACGTTTACTTTCGACGCGATCGCCACCGTAACGGGCGACGGAACGATTTACATTGCGAACATTTTTGTTAGCGGTTCCAATTTGAGTAAATGGCCGGATAAAGTGAATTTCGGCAGTCAGATTACGGTGACGATCGAAGCAAAGCTGGTAGATAAGGATCGGCAGGACCGTTCGTTCGGGTCGGGTGCGACTGCGCCGACAAGTCCGGAAACGGACACCGAGCTGAAGATTGTAGATGCGGGAAACGCCATGGCTGCGGTGGTCATCAGCGGCACAGCCGACGATCAGACGCAAGAGGCTGCCCGCAAACTGATCAAGTATGTCAAAAAATCGACAGGCGTAGAGTTGCCGTTGCTCGTTGATCGTCTGAATTCGGACAAAGTGACGGCGGAGAATGGAACGATTCAAGTTGAGTTTGTCGACCCGCCGACCGCTCCGCCTGTTGCAGCAGACTTCCAAGTTCAGGCGATTATGGACGGCGTTGCGACAGTGAGCGAGCGACCGGCTAGCGTAATCTGGAACGAGGCAACGAAGACGGCAACATTAACCGTTATGCGCATCGAAAAGGCGACAGTTCAGCAATCCGTGAAATATCAGATCAGATACAAAGACGGGGATCCATTTTCCAGCCAGACGATTATTATTCCTGCCAATCCGAAGGGGTCTTTGCTCCAAAATCCTTCCTTCGAAGCCGGTTATCAGGGACTTCCTGCCCGGCCTTGGGAATATGGGTGCGGCGGAAATCCGGTAACCTGTCTCGTGGAGAGAAGCGCTGAACAAGCGAAAACCGGAAAATACAGTTTGAAGGTGTTAGGAGCAACCGCGCCGATCTGGCCGCTCCAGACCGTCGAGTTGAACGGTTCCGGAGAGTATGAATACACCGCGTATATTTATACGCCGGCAGGCTCGACGACAAATGGGATAATCTATATGCTTGCTCTTCCAATTGCGGAGGATAACACGCGAATAGATGAACCTCGGTATTATGGACCGAACACGCTGGCGACCGTCGGCAACGGCGGTTGGCAGCAGTTAAAATGGACGGTGAACATTCCGGAGACTGTAAATGGGAAAAACATCGTTAAAGCACTGGTCGGGTTTACGTTCAAGGACTTCGCGGCCGGAGAGACAGTTTATCTGGACGACGCTACGTTAGTTAAGGTGGAGGCCACTGATACGGATGCACCCGTGAGCGGCAACGGAGAGCCGATCGAGCAGGACTTGCCGGAACAGTACGATGGAATTCAGATATATTTAGGCAAGAATGGGTTGACTGCGCAGGAGCGATCCGAATTGTTGGGTAGTACAATGGACGCGGATGGATTTGTGATTCACCAGAATGGCAAACGAATCACGATTGCCGGGCCGACATCATGGGGAACGGAGTTCGGCGTCAATGAATTTCTGGAGCGTTACGTCGGCGTACGTTGGTTAATGCCCGGAGAAGATTGGGAGGATGTTCCGCAGGCGGCAAATCTGTCCATCCCAACCGGCGATGAGGTGAAGCAGGAGCCGGCATTTTTCTCACGTGCATTTGAAGAGCAGCTTCCGCAAAGGCCTATTCTCTTTGAGTGGGCGAGAAACCTGCGCATAAACGACAAAGTAAGGTTTACGCACAATTTGTATCGAATGCTTCCAGTGAGCCAATACCCGCAATTTTATGAGCCGGGAACGCCGGATCTGGGATTTGAATCCGACAATCCTTGTTTCCAGTCGGAAGGGATCGTCGAAGAATCGATTCGTATTATTAATACCTATTTTGATGAGAATCCGGATGCCACGTCCTACTCGCTAGGGATAAACGATACGTTGTCTTTTTGCGGGGCGGATCCTTTGGGAAAACGAAATTCCCTTGGCTTGATCGACATGTCCGATAGTTATTTCGATTGGGTGGATAAAGTATCGAGAGGCGTTTTCGCTAAGCATCCTGAAAAGTATCTTGGCACGTATGCTTATATCAATATTACCGATCCGCCGTCCAACGTAACCCTTGATCCGAGAGTCATTGTTTATATTACCGATGAACGTATGGCATGGGGAGACCCGGATATGCGGGAGATAGGGCACGCTTTGTCAGAAGCATGGGGGGAAGCAGGAGCAACTGTAGCCTTCTACGATTACTTGTTCGGTACGCCGTACGTGTTGCCGAGAACGGCCTTCCAGCTTATGGCGGACGAATATCGTTATGCGGCATCCATCGGAGTAAATGCTTATTACAGCGAGCTTTATGCCAACTTCGGAGAGGGGCCAAAGCCTTACTTGTCAGCCAAGCTGAAGTGGGATCCGCAACAGGATGTTGACGTGTTGCTCGACGACTGGTATAAACGAGCGGTCGGACCTGAAGCAGCCGCAGATCTTAAGGCCTACTATCAAAAGTGGCAACAATTCTGGGAGCAGGATATTTTCGATACGCAATGGTATCAATTGTGGAAAAACGATCCTGAAAGAATGAACTATTTGCAGCTGCTCTCCGTGGATTATTTAAGAGATGTAACCCTGGAAGATATGGTCGACAGCCGACTGCTTCTCGAGTCCGTCATTGCCAAGGCGCAGACGCAGCAACAGAAGAAGCGGGCGCAAGACTTGCTGCGCATGTTTGAATTTTATGAGTTGTCGAAGCTGAGCTATGTGGACATGAGCGCCGAGGTTGCCGCGCCGACTACTGATGCTGAAGCATCGGTCATCCTGGACAATATCCTGAATAGGAACGACAAGATGGATCAAAGGAAGGCGCTCCTTTCGGAATTTTCGGATTTCCATTCCCTGTATTACCAATATAAAGGTCCGCTCACCTGGGCTACTGTTTCGAGCAAAGAGACAATGGCGCTTTCAAGCTGGATCAAGGCTCATTCGAATAGCGAGGTCGCAGCACGTATTGAACAACTGGCAGAGCAATCGCCATCCTCAAACATCCGGAATGCAATGAAGCTGGTCTTGCTGTCGGTAGAAGGAACAGCAGTCCAGAACCCGGGCTTTGAAGACGGATTGTCGGAGTGGTTCGATTTCCCTGACACGATTGCTAATCTGACGACTGACGCGCACTCCGGCAGCAAAGCCGTGATGGTTAACGCGAGTAGCGTCGAGCAGGATGTATTCGTTCAAAGCGGAAAAACTTATAAGCTTACCTTCTATGCGAAAGTTTCGGGAGCGCAGGAACATAACTTGCTCGGGATAAATTTTTGGGACGTTCCCGGAGTTGGACTGACGGGCGCTCATGTGACGGTTGATTCTGAAGCGTATAAGAAATATTCGATTACATTTACGCCGCCCCAAGGATTCTCTCATGTAACGATCGTCATTTACAAAGCGGCTGGTGCAGGCTCGGTATATGCGGATGATTTTACATTAACGGAATTGCCGGCTGATTATATGTCCTTAACGACAGTCACCGGGGAGAACGGAACGGTGCAAGCTGTCTTCGACAAATCTCCGGAAGAAGCGCCTGTTGCGGCAAACTTCACCGTACAAGCGATTGTTGACGGTCAGGAGGCAGTGGCGGAGCAGCCAACTGCTGTCAGTTGGAATTCGGTTACGCATACAGCTACGCTAACCGTGCAGAGCGTAACGCCGGCTAACGTGGCGCAAACGGTGAAATATCGGGTGACGTATAAAGGAGAGGACATGCTGCTGAGCCCGGAAATTGCCATTGCGGCTGATCCGCAAGCTTCTGTGTTGAAGAATACTTCCTTCGAAATCGGGTACGGGGAGGATACACATGCCCGGCCTTGGGCATATGGATGCGGCGGACAGCCGGCATCCTGTGTCACGGTGAGAAGCGATGAACAAGCCAGAACCGGACAACACAGCTTGAAGCTGTCCGGAGTGCCCGGGCCGATCTGGCCGCTCCAGACCGTCGAGCTGAACAGTTCCGGACAATACGAATACAGTGTGTACTTGTATACACCGGTCGGATCGACAACAGGCGGAACGATCCAGATGCTGGTCATTCCTATGGCGGCGGACGGTACGGTATTGGATGAGTCTGAGTTTTATGGAACGCCCATCTCTGCGACGATCAGCAACGGTCAGTGGCAACAGGTTAAATGGACGGTGAATGTTCCGGAGCAATTTAACGGGAAGCCAGTCGTCAAAGCGCTGGTCGGGTTTACGGTTTTGGGCTTTGGGGCAGGCGAGACCGTCTATCTGGATGATGTCGCATTGGTAAAAAAATGAGTCGATAATCGTTTGAGCCTGAGAGTGAGTGCTCGGTCGGCAGAAGTGTGCCTCGGGAGATGGCTTGCTCCTGATCCGCGTGGTCCGCTTATAACAATAAAAGGCGATGTCAGGGTTGTCCTGAGCATCGCCTTTTATTCGGATACGGTGGCAGGAACTGCGGGAACCGCAGGGATCGCTTGGCGTACGATTTTTCGCAAGAAAAAATCGATGCGATTTTGCTCCATAAGGAGCAATAACCCAAGAATCCCCCACCTCTTCAAGGTGGCTGGAGTTTTCAAGTAAGAATTAGATTAAGACATTTAATACCTTGCTCCCTTGGTTCATGCTTGATAGAATGTTTTCATTCGCGTGCCTCGCCCCGATACCGGGCCAAGCGGCAGCGTATGGGGGTGCTGTATATGCTTTTTTGGGGAATCCATTTCTTGAGGTTAAGGTAACGAGATGGTTCATACGGCCATGCCCAAGCCCAGAAAAGAAGGAGGAATCTCTCCATGTATACCGATTGGAAAAAAAAGTTCGCCTTCATCTTTAGCGGACAGCTCTTCTCGATTCTTACCACTTCGATGGTACAATTCTCGATTATTTGGCATCTGACGGAGACGACGCAATCCGCCGTCGTGCTCATGATCGCGAGCCTCGTCGGCTTTCTGCCGCAAGCGCTGCTCGGACCGTTTATCGGCGTCTGGCTCGACAGATGGAACCGGAAACTTACGATGATCGCAGCTGACGGAGCGATTGCGCTGTTCAGTCTTGCATTAGGTTTGTATTATTACTTCGGCGAGCCCGGACTAGGTTTCGTCTATCTTGTCCTGATGGCGCGCTCCATCGCTTCGTCCTTCCACGCGCCTGCGTTCCAGGCGGCTATTCCGCTGATCGCGCCGCCGGATCAACTGACGCGCGTGGCCGGCTGGCAGCAAATGGTGTTCTCGGCTTCGACCGTGCTAGGCCCCGCGCTTGGCATTGCGGTATATTCCGCAACCTCGCTTGGAGCCGTGTTGCTGCTGGACGTGGCTGGCGCGTTGATCGCCAACATCATGCTGATGCTCGTTAAGATTCCTCAGCCGAAGTCCGAGGCGGCGGAGAGACCGCAGTTCCTGGCAGAGTTCAAGCTGGGTTGGCAAACCTTTATACAAGTGAAGCCGGTGGTCATTATTACGGTGGCTACCGCGGTGTTCTCGATTGCGTTTATGCCTCTTGGCACGTTGTTCCCGTTTATGACTTTGTCCCACTTCGGACGCGGCGGATACAGCGCCAGCCTTGTGGAGGCCGTTTTCTCGGCGGGAATGATCATAGGAGGATTGCTGTTATCCGTAGTCGCCTCCAGGTGGAAGGACATCTCCTATATCGTTATGAGTATGGTCGTGATGGGCGTCACCTGCGTGGCAAGCGGAGTAATCAGCCGGGAGGCCTTTGTCGTTTTCGTAATCCTGTCCTTCCTCATGGGAGCGGCTGCCCCATTCTTTAACGGACCGTATATGGCGATGATTCAACGCGCTTATGATCCGGCGATGCTGGGAAGGGTTATCTCGCTGGTAACGAGCATCATGCTGTTGTCCTCGCCGATCGGCCTGCTCATGGCGGGACCGATCGTGGACAAGTACGGCATCCAGAGCTGGTTCCTCGGCTGCGGAATCGTAACGGTACTAACAGGTATTGTATTGTTTGTTCTATCCAAACGTCTGCATGTGCCCGAGCCGGAGCCGGCCGCGAGTTCTGCAGAGTAATGAAGGGGCTGTCTTCAAAGCCTTTGAAGGAAGATAGCGCGATTGTTCTTCCCGAGAGACTTCGATGGAGGTATCTTCACCGTAGCAGCAAGCGCGAGGTGAGGCCAATCGTATACCGCATCGGAAAGTAGATGGAAAAGCTCCACTAGCGTTGCATTAATGCTTCCACACTCACGTTGTAACACTACAACGTGCTGATTTTCACAAAGTTTTATGTTACCTGCAATTAAAAGACAGCTCCACCTAAGCGTAGGCTACCTTTCCAAAAAAAATTACCTATTTCTTTTCTTTGGCTGTTGTACTCGCACACCAGGCGTTTCCGTGGCTTCTCGCAGCTTAGGTGGACCCGTCTTTCGTTTGGTTACCTTACAGGCTTTTGGGATTCTGTGTACTTCTGTCAGAAAGGCCGACCACCTCTTCGTCGCATACAAGCGAATGAGTCGGAGAATATCCCATGTTGAATGCGTCGTATGGAGCTCACGTTTAACCAGATACGATAATCCGTATCCGACCAATGCTAGATAAATATGATTCCACACCGCGTCCGGTTGATAGCTGTAGAGTTTGGCGAACTTCAGATGCTGCTTCAGCCATTTAAAGAACAGTTCAATTAGCCAGCGATTGCGATAGACGTCCATCAGTTCTTCTGCAGGTAGGTCATGTCTGGTTGTTGCGATCCGATAAAACCGGCCTTGATCATCGTAGAACTCAATGAGGCGTAGTGGTGTTCTCATTTTAGTTTTAGGCTGGTTACCGAGGATAACCACGGCATCGCGAACGATGGTAGAGCGTTCACCCGTGGACGGTCTTTCGCTTTGAACCTCGGCGTAGTGATGATTCGCAAGCCGAATGACGAAATCGATTTTGTTCGTCACCCATTTCTCCATCCTGACATAACAAACGTAACCGCGATCCATGACATAAAGCACGTTGGGATCGACCACAACAAGATCATCCGACCCTGAAAAGTCGCTTATGTTGCCCGTGGAGGGCACGATATGGTCAGGATACGCGGTATGCTCATCGATAAACACCAAGCGAGTATGGACCTTTACACTGTTTTGTTTCTCCGTCACATACGCCCAATCGCCTAAGACAGGCGGCATGCGAAGGCTTGTGGAATCGACGATAGCCAACACGGGCTTCTTTCCCTTTAAAGAAGGTTTGATCGGCTCTCGAAGGGCATGCACCACGGCAGCAAACAAAGCTTGTGTAATCTCGACGGGCAGGCTATTCATGCGACGTGAAAGCTGAGACTTGCTGATGCTTTTCACTTGAAACTCAGCCTGAAACCCTTCATCCGAGCGAATAGCGCTTTCTATGGTACGAAGGGAGTCCCAGTTCAGCAATTGCCCGGTGATAAAAAGTTTGAGCAGCTGAACCGTTTTGAACTGTTTCCGGTAATCCAGAAAAGGGGCAACAAAATCTTGCAAAGGTAAAAGAGAAAGGCATTGACGAACGACCTGTTTATCCGATACACTCATTACGGCTACTCCTTTGTATTGGGTGTATGGATCGGTATCCTACCTCATTACAATGGAGTTTTTTTCATGCTTTGTCCATGAAAAAGGAACACAAAATTACAAAATTAGTTACTTTTAGAAAATTTATTTGCAGTGTAAGCTTTGATGCAACGCTAGTGGAAAAGCTCCCTTTAATCTGGATAAAACGGGCTATCGACTCGATTTAGAGGGAAAAACACCCTTTCTTCGGGGGGATTCTGCCCGAATCCAGCTTTTCGACCTGGATTAGTGGTAGGAATTCCCTCTAAAGCGCAAGCAAGGGCGTAGATGGGGATATTAGAGGGCGGTTTTCCACTTATTCCGAGAGAAGGGTGATCGAACAGACAAGAGCGACACTTTTGCCTTTTTTGGCGATAAATCTTCCTCTAAACGCGGACGCTCATCTTCGAACGGCCTCGATAGAGGATTATTTTCTCGAAACGAGCCGCGCCGCCAAAGGACGGCATAGCCGTTTCACCTTGAAAGAAAGGACCTCATCCACTTTACAGTGGAATCTGAGGTCCTTTCACGTATAAATCGGGATGTTCGGGACGGCCACATATCATGCGAACACCTTTAGACGGCTCTTCTTTCTGTAATGGAGGACCTTGCGATTAGAAATCGGCATTGCCCATTTTGCCAGCTTGGAAGTCCGCGTAGGCTTGAATGACTTCTTCGCGGGTGTTCATGACGAACGGCCCGTATTGGAACATCGGCTCGTCGATAGGCTCTCCGCCCAGCACGAGCACTAGCGTGTCGTCGCTCAAGGCTTCGATGGCGATGCCGCCTTCGGCATTGTCGAACAACACAAATGCGCCTTCGCCGACCTCGCGCTCGCCGTTAACTCTGGCGCTGCCGCGCAGGATGATGGCTCCCGTATTGTAGCCCGCCGGCAACTCGAATTCGGCGATGCCGCCTGCCTTAAAGGCGATGTCGAACAAAGTGATCGGCGTAAAGGTCTCTGCGGGACCGTGCGTGCCTTCGTATTCGCCTGCAATAATGCGAACCTCTCCGCCGTCATTCGGCAGGGCGACCCGGCCCATATTCGCTTTCAGCAGCTCCTGATATCTTGGAGGATGCATCTTGTGTTCGCGCGGAAGGTTAACCCAAAGCTGGATAAAGTGGAATACGCCTCCGCGTTTGGCGAATTCTCGTTCGTGGTATTCCTTATGCAGCAAGCCGGAGCCTGCCGTCATCCACTGGACATCCCCGGGACCGATGATGCCGTGATTGCCGTGGTTATCGTGATGCTCTACATAGCCCTCGTATGCAATGGAGACCGTTTCAAAGCCCCGGTGAGGATGCGCGCCGACGCCTCTGGCGGAATCGCTTGGCGGGAAATGGTAAGGCGCGTTGTAATCGAGCAGAATAAAGGGACTGATCCGCTCGCCGAGCTCGTTGCCGGAAGGGAAGTAGTTGGATACGCGGAAGCCGTCGCCGACCATATGGAATGGCGCGCCGCTGCGAACACTGTCGATAGGTCTATAAGTCGTTGTCATGTAGAACACGCTCCTTGGTTTGGGAATTAATCTTAATATTAATTATCTTGAATTAAAGGTATCATGTCGCAAGGTTGTTGTCAACCGGCGCGCGCATGACCTGTAAATATGTCCATAACGTCCAAAAAAGCGTTCACTTCCAAGCCCCGTCCAGTCCGCTATAATAAGCTTAAACCTAACCTATTATAATTGGAGGAATTATACCATCATGAACATGTATACAAATCCGCCGCTCGTCGTTAAAGACGAGAGCTTAAGAGATTCCGCAGCGTCGTCTGCTCCCGCTTACCATCCCGACCCGTACGTGCTCAAGTGGAACGGAAAATATTATGCGTATGCGACCGCCGAAGCAGGCGTTTCCTTGCTGACTTCCAAGGATATGAAGACGTGGACTTTTCAAGGATTCGCCTATCAGGAAGAGGGACGCAGCGGTTATTGGGCTCCTGCCGTCATGTACGATAACGGACAATTCTATCTTTATGTTTCCAATATGCCAAGCGGGGGAGACGACGTGCATCAACAATTTATGCGGGTCGCGGTATCTGAGAGTCCGGAAGGCCCGTTCGAATATCGGAAGACGTTGTTCGATACGTTCTCTATCGATGCGCATGTCGTGCGCGATACGGACGGAGGTTTCGTCTTGTTCTATTCTACGAACGAAACTTACGGTATCGATGCTCATCGGGCGGGGACGGTTATTCTGGCGGACAGGCTGCTGGATCCCTTAACGCCGGAGGGCAAGCCGAAGCTGATCGTCAGGCCTACGCTGGACGAAGAGGTATTTGCCGTAAATCGCTTCGGCGACGGAAGGAACTGGCATACGATTGAAGGCGCTTTTCATCTGAGAAGAGGCGCAAAACATTACGTTATGTATAGCGGCAACGCTTATACCAGTCCGTATTATTATGTCGGATACAGCACGGCGGATCATGCGGCGGATCATTCGTTGACGGAGCTCGAGTGGAGCAAGCATCCGGACGACGACACCTACGAGCCGCTGCTAAGGCAGAACGACAAGGTGGAAGGCGTTGGCCATAATAGCGTCGCAAAGGCGCCGAACAACGTCGACGACTGGATCGTCTATCATGGGCGCGAAGTACGCGGGGATGATGCGGCGGACGAGAAAGAACGAAGACAGCTGCGGATGGATCCGCTGCTGTGGCATGGGGACAGAATGATGGTGCCGGGACCGAGCTGGGAGGAAGTGCCTGCGCCCGCAATGCCCGCGTTCAGGGATCTGTTCGATCGTCCAAATACGGCAGAAGGCGTTGAGATCGGAAGCGGCTGGACAACCGATGGAGGAGAGTGGCGGATTGTCGGGGGCAGCCTGCTTCAAGCAAGCCAGTTCGGCATTAGCCGGGCATTTGTCGAGCCCTCCTATGCCCATGCGCTTTTCGAACTGAACGTACGCTGGGAGCGGAGCCACATGGGAGGTTTGTACGGTGCCGTGCTGCAAGCAGGGGACCAGGCAAGCCTCATCGAGGTGCTGTTCGACGCGGGCAAACGGACGATCGGCATCTACGAGACGGTGCGCGGCATTAGGCTGGAGCAGCGAAGCCGCGTTCTTCCGGTCGGATTCCGATTCGACGTATACCATCAGCTAGTGATTCGTACATCAGGAAACGCCGTCAAGGTGGAGCTGGACGGGGTGCAGACGTTGTCCGCCTCCTGTGCTTCTACAGTTGAGCGATACGGTCTCGTCACTCACTACACGTTCGCCTGCTTTGCCGGCATTTCGTTAACAGGTTGCTTGTCTTTCCTTGAGACTGGAGCGGCGGCTTGCTTGTCGGCTTGCGAAGTGTCGGCCGGCGATTGGAGCGCGGCAGGAACGGCGCTGATCGGCTGCCCAACCGCAGGATTAACGTCTCTCCGTCTTAACAACCCGTTTCCAGAAGAGGCGACAACCTGCCGCTTCGAGCTGGACGGGGGTTCCGCTAAGCTCGAGCTATCGCTTGTTTCGGCGAATGGCGAGGTCCGCTCCGTCATCCTCCATGACAATACGATTGTCGGAGGCTGCACGTGGTTTATCCGTCATGCGGGACAACGTCTGCACATCAGCATGGACGGCGAGACTGTGTTATCCGAGTCCGTACAAGGGGAAACATGGCGGTCGATCGCGGTGTCCTCGGAACGCAAGATCATATTGAGCCAATTGGAATGGACGGCGCTGGGATCCTAAAAAATTGTCCATAGTATACAAAAAGAAGACATTTTTTCGCCTTCCCCGCAAAGGTATGATGGGAACCAAGGTGAAACGGCCGCACTGTCCTTTGGAGGCGCAGCAAGTTTCATTGGGAGAATCATCTACAAGGGGGAAACGAAAGGATGAAAAAAGCTACAACTTGGTTATCCGTACTGACGGTATTCGCAATGGTCGCAACGGGCTGCAGCAATGGCGGCGATGCCGGAGGCAAGACGGAGAGCGCTTCGGGAGGCGACGGCAAGGGCAAGAAAACCGAGTTTTTGTTCTGGACGCCGTTCTCCGGAGCAGACGGCCCGTTTATGAAGGAGATCGTCGACAAATACAACGCTTCCCAGGACAGCTACAAGATCAACTTCGTTATCCAGCCCAACGGCGAATACTACAAGCAGCTTGACGTGGCGCTCAGCACGGGCAAGGAACGTCCGGATCTGATGATCATGCATCTGGATCAAATTCCGACTTACGTGAGCAAGGGACAACTGCAGGAGATGGATACGCTGGCGGGAGCTGCCGGTATTAACAAGACGGACTACGTGGAAGCCGCGGTCAATTACGCGACGATCGAAGATAAGCTGTACGGCATTCCGCTCGACATTCACCCGCTTGTTATGTATTACAACAAGGACCTGCTGGAAGCCGCGGGCATTACAAGCCCTCCGACCAATCGCGAGGAATTCGACGCGGCGGTCGAAAAGGCAACGAACAAGGACAAGGGCGTTTACGGCTATGTCGTACCTACGCTCTGGCCGCAGCAATTTATCTTCCCGACACTTGTGTGGCAGAACGGCGGCGAGCTGTGGAACGGTACCGATGTCGCGTATAATTCGCCCGAAGCGGTCGAAATGATCCAGTGGCTGCGCGGAATGGTCGACAAGGGCGTATCGCCGGGCAATGTACAGCAGGATGGAGAGAACACCTTGTTCCTCCAAGGCAAAAACGCCATTCAATTCAACGGTCCATGGATGAAATCGCAATTCGACGAAGCGGGTCTCAATTATGGCGTCGCGCCTGTGCCGCAAATCGGCAAGGCGAAGCAAGCCGTGTTTGGCGGTTCTCATAACTTCGCAATTCCGAAAGACGTAAAGGACGAGGGAATTATCGCCGGCATTGGCGACTTCCTCAAGTATGTTTCCTCCAATTCGCTGGAGTGGGCGGAATCCGGTCAAGCGCTTGCCGCCAAGCCGATGATCGAGAGCGCCGAATTCAAGGCGCTGCCGCAAAGCGCGATCGCGGACAGCTTCTCTTACGTGCAATTCGCGCCGAACGTGCTTAATTGGCCGACGATTTCCGAGCCGATCTGGGGCGAGCTGAACAACGCGCTGCTGGGCAAGAAGGATGCCCAGAAGGCGATGGACGACGCGGCGGCGAAGTCCAAGCAAGCGATCGGCAAGTAAGATAGACGACCGAAAGCGGGAAGGACGGAGCGGAGGCAAGGACTGGCTCCGTCCTTTCTTATGCGCACAAGAGACATGTCAGTAACGTTGGAGGGATTGCATTTATGAGAACGTCCTGGACGTCCAGGTTAACGTCTGCTTTATTCGGACTGCCGTATACGCTATGCTTCGCCATGTTCCTGCTGTTCCCGATCGGGTACGGCATCTATATCAGCCTACATGACTTCGAATTGTTGTCCGAGGAGCATCCGTTCGTCGGGCTTGCCAACTATATCGCGATTTTTTCGGGAGGAACTTACGAGAACAGCGTCTTCCTCCGAGGCCTCTGGGCGACGGCCCAGTTCGTGCTGTTTTCCGTGCCGCTGCTTATAGCGGTGGGGCTGGGGCTCGCGATGCTCGTCAACGTTTTGCCGGGCCGCATACGCGGGTTGTTCCGCACTTTCTACTTCATGCCTTACGCCATCTCCGCATCCGTTATGGCGGTGATTTGGCTCATGATGTTCGACACGAACGCCGGATTGATTAACAGCATGCTGATGAAGCTGGGCCTTGATACGATTCCGTGGCTGACGGATACGCCCTGGGCATGGGTATCGCTAATCGCGACGACGCTGTGGTGGACGATCGGGTTTAATATGATTATTTTCATCAACGCGCTTAACGAAGTGCCAGAGGACTATTATGAAGCCGCTTCTATAGACGGCGCGACGGCGTGGAGCAAGTTCGCTCACATTACATTGCCGTCGATTCGTCCCGTCATGCTGTTCGTCATGATTACCTCGACGATCGCTTCGTTTAACGTCTATGCGCAACCATTCCTGCTAACGCGCGGGGGGCCAGGCGATTCGACGAAGGTGCTCCTGATGAACGTGCTGGACCAGGCCTTCATTCGCAAAGAAATCGGCAGCGCGTCCGCGATGGCCATTATGATGGCGCTGCTCATCATGATCATTTCGGTCGTGCAATATAGGCTGACTTACGGAAGAAAGGAGAGTGGCGTCTAGGATGCAAGGAACGCGCAAGCTATTATTGATACTGCTGGCGACCGTCATCGCGGCCATCTTTTTGCTTCCCCTCGTCTGGATGCTCTCGACCTCGTTCAAGAACGACTTCGAGGCGCTGGCAGGACAGATGAACTTTATCCCGAAGAAGCCGACAATCGAAAATTATATGGAAGGACTGTCCGGCGAGCTGATGAACGTGCCGATCGTACGCTGGATTACGAACTCACTGTCGGTGGGCGTTATCGGCACGGCGATCGTGCTGCTGATTGACTCGATGGCTGCATTCGCGCTCGCTCGTCTGTCCGACCTGCCGTTCAAGCGAACGCTGTTCGCGATGTTTGTCGCATCGCTTATGATTCCGGGCGTGCTGACGTTTTTGCCGATGTATATGGAATTTAACGCGCTGGGACTGATCAATACGTATTCGGCACTGATCTTGCCTTATACCGCAGGCGCTTTCGGCGTCTTCCTGCTTTATCAATTTTTCATCTCCTTCCCCAAGGAGATCGAAGAGGCGGCCCGCATTGACGGGGCGAACAAGTGGCAGATCTATTCCCGCATTCTGCTGCCTGCGTCCGTTTCCATTATGGTCACGCTTGGCATCTTTACCTTCATGGGGATCTACAACGACTTCGTGTGGCCGCTGTACGCGACAACTTCGCCGGAGATGCGGACCATTACGGCCGGCATCGCTCTGATGGCGCAGGGCAGCTACACGCAGGCGTACGGCAAGCTGATGGCGATGACGACGATTGCGACGTTGCCTGTCTTGATCGTATTTATTTTGGGACAACGTTCGTTCGTCAGGGCGATTACGCAAGCCGGAGTGAAATAAGGGAAGGAGAGAGTATGCGGATGGGTCGAAGACGGGGATCGAAGAGCATATACTTCGGGCTGGGGGCGGTCTTGCTGACCGCCCTTGCCGCTATTTGGATAGGGACGGTGAACGGGTGGATGAACGATAATGATGAAGAAACGGTCCCGTACGCGGGGCATGGAGGGACATTCAAGAACGCGATTTCCGGGATGGATACGCCGGATCCCAGCGTGGTCTACAAAGACGGCTACTATTATATGACGTTTACGCATAACGGCGCGGACGTCATGGTCATGAAGTCGCGCACGCTGGACTTTAAGCACGCGGAGCGCAAGACGGTCTGGTATCCGCCGGTCAATACCGCCTATTCCGCCAACTTATGGGCCCCGGAGATTCAATATATACGCGGCAAGTGGTATATCTACTTCGCGGCCGACGACGGGGCGAACGAAAATCATCGGATGTACGCGCTGGAGGCGGATACCGATGATCCCATGGGAGAATATACCTTCAAAGGCCAAATTACGGATGAATCCAATCGCTGGGCGATAGACGGTCTCGTCATGGAGCATGAAGAGAAGCTGTATTTTGTATGGTCAGGCTGGGAGGCCGACGTCAACATCGCGCAGAACACCTATATCGCTCCGATGAGCGATCCGCTGACGATCAGCGGTCCGCGCGTGCTCCTGAGCGCTCCCGATCTGGAGTGGGAGCGGGCGGGAGGACCTCCTTACATCAACGAGGGACAGGCGATTCTGAGCAAAGACGGACGCGCGTTCCTCGCTTATTCGGGAGCGGGCAGCTGGACGCCGCATTACAGCATCGGGATTCTGGCGCTGGCGCCCGGCGGCAATCCTCTGGAACCGGCGGATTGGGAGAAATCCGCGCTGCCGCTTATGGCGATGGACGACGAAGCCGGCGTGTACGGCCCGGGACACAATTCGTTCGTGAAGTCGCCCGACGGCACGGAGGATTGGATCGTGTACCATGCGACGAGCGGCATTGCCGACGGCTGGAACAATCGGAAGGCGCGCGCGCAGCGCGTGTCATGGGGCGAGAATGGATTGCCGAGCTTCGGGCAACCGTTGTCGCCGGATACCGCGATTCCGGTTCCTTCCGGCAGCGGTATCTTCCTGGCCGAACACGCGGGAACGGCGGAAGGCGGCGGTCTGCTCTTCGACAGCTTGCCGCTGGGTGCCGGAGCCGCTCGGCAAGCGCCGCTGCTGCTGCATTATCGCAATGCGACCGGTGCTGACGCAGTCGTGCGGCTGGAAGCGACCGGCGGCGAGCCGGTAGAAGTCGCTCTGCCGGCGCCTGCAGGCGATGAGACCGGCTATGTCTACGCCGTTATCGGCTTTGCGGAGGGAAGCCGCAGCGTGGTCGCGACCATTCCGGATGGAGAGCTGCCGGAGGGCGTTCGCGTGACCGCGCTGGAAATTCCGCGTTATGAAGCGGAGTACGCGCAGGGCGGCGAAGGCATGGCTGCCGAAGATAATCCGTTCGCTTCGGGCACAGGGGTCATGAAGGGCGAGGGCGGCAAGCTTGCGTTCGAATCCGTCATTGTACCGGAGACGGCTCCATTTACGCTGCGGATCGCGGCAAGCAATCCATCGGCAAGCGAGATTGCCCTGCATGTGGAGACATCGGGCAGCGAGAAGGAGACCGTGCAGTTGCCGCCGACTGCCCGCAGCGAATACCCTGTTACGGAGCTCCGGCTGAAGTTGCGGAAAGGCGCCAATTCTATTACACTAAAGCCTGCCTCGGAAGGGGTATCTATTGATTATATCGACATCGTGCGATAGCGGTAAAACAAACGCGTACAATCATGAGCTGCCACAGCCGAAAGGGGTTCGAAGGGATGAGATCTGCGGGTTCAACAATAGATTGGCGAAGGCTTGCGGCATGTCTGCTTGCGGGAGGTTTGCTCGCGGGGACGTTGGCAGGCTGCGCGCGGAACGAGGCGCCTTCTCCGCAGCCCGAGCCCAAGCGCGACGTGATCCGCCTGGATTACTGGACCCCCTTCAGCGGCGGCGACAACCAGTTTATGACCGAGATGGTGGAGCAGTTCAATGCTCAGCAGGACGACATAACAATCGTGCAGACCAACACCAGGCTCGATGATTATTATTCGCGCCTTCGAACGGCGATACTGGCCGGCAATGCGCCCGATGTCGCAATCATTCATACGACGAGCATGCCGCAATTCGTCCAGAATGGTTACATCGAGAATCTGACGGAGTCGGCCCGGGAGGTCGGTCTTGACTGGAATGACTTTACCCCCCATATTCGCAAAGCAACGGAATATGACGGGAGCTCCTATGGCGTTCCGCTGGATACGCACGCGCTCGTTATGTATTACAATAAGTCGCATTTACGCGCGGCCGGCGTCCTTGACGAAACGACCGGGAGGCCGGTCATCGATCCGGGACCCGAAGGCTTCGCGGCATTTCTGGAGCGAATTCGCTCTGCTGTAGCTTCCGATGTGGCGCCGCTTGCGATGCCGAGTACGCGGATCGATTCCGTCTGGTTCTGGTGGAGCTTGTACAATCAGATGAACGGAGGCGGGACGTTCTACAGCGAATCCGGCATGCAGGCCAGGTTCGACAACGCCAAGGCGTTGGAGGCGCTGGAGTACGTCAACCATCTATATGCAACGGGTTTAATTCCGCCGGATATCAACGATTCCTTCAAATTGTTTCGCGATGGCAAGGCTGCCGTCATCATGCTCGGCATGTGGGGAACAGGCGCCTTCGAGCATGCGGAGTCGCTCGATTTCGGCGTAGTGCCGCTTCCCGTTCTATACGATCATTCCGCGGCCTGGGGAGATTCGCATACGCTGGCGATTCCGACCAAACACGGCATGACGGAGGAAAAACGCCATGCGGCATTGACCTTCTCGAGGTGGATGGTCGAGCACGGCGAACAATGGGCGCAAGCCGGTCATGTGCCCAGCATGACGAAGGTCGTGGAAAGCAAGGCGTTTACCGATCAGGAATATCGGGGCGATTATGCCGCCGTCGCCAATTATGTCGCTTATTGGCCGCGGCATGTAAAGCAATGGTCCGCGATCGAATTGTTAATTCAGGAGTTCGAGAAGATGAACTACAAGCAGCAGACGCCTAAGCAGACGCTTGAGAATGCGGTTAGGAAGGTAAATGCACTGGCGAGCGGACATGGGGAGAATGCGGAATGATCCGGAAGCTGACGCAAGGATTCCGGAACCAGGAGCTGGCGCGCAAGCTGATCTGGATCAACTGTCTGCTCGTGCTTGTTCCGCTCGCCGCTATGGGACTTTATACTTTCGGCAGCTTTGAGAAGGCGATGGAGAAAAACGTCGGCAGCTATCAACTGCAGACCGTCAAGCAGATTACGCTTAACATCGACACGTATATGAACGAATTAAACCGATTGACGCTGTCCCCCTACTCCAATAAGGATATCATGAGCTTTATCAGCTCGCGGCGGACGCTTGGACAGAGATTGGAATTGAAGGAGATCGAGGCGCTCAACCAATTCGTCTCGTCGATCTTTATCAATGGCCGAATCGATATAATGGGCATCTCGTTGTTCGGGGAGAAAGGGGCCTCGTACGTCGTACTTCCCGAGAGCCAATATGTGACGACGTATAAGCTGGATGAAAGCGCCGAGTGGCTCATGAAGGCCAAGGAGCGTTACGGGCAGCCGACCTTTATCACGACGCACGAGGTGCAGGCGACGAGCGGCATGTCGTATGAGGTGTTCTCGATCGCCCGCGAGCTTCGCAGCTTCGACACCGGCGAGACGCTAGGCTATATCGTGCTGGATATCGACCCGGCCTCCGTCCGCAAAATATTGCTGCAAGCCGACCCCGTCCGCAAGGAGTCCATGTATATCGTTGACGGAGGCGGCCAGCCGGTCATTACGCGGGACGAAGCGCCGGCAATCGCGGATCTCGGCTCCCCGCAAGGAGAAGGGATGCTTCATATTGACGGCGGAGATACGGAGAAGCTGCTTGTCGCATATGTAACCTCGGATATAACGGGCTGGACGACGGTAAGCGCCGTTCCGGTCCGGGAGCTGATGAAGGACAGTCTGATCGTCCGCAATTCCATCGCGCTTGCGGGTTTCATCTGCATCGGACTGGCGATGCTGATCTCCGTCTTTCTCGCGTTCCGTATAACGCTGCCGCTGCGCAAGCTGAGCCGGTTGATGCGAAAGGTCGAGCAAGGCGAACTCAACGTCTCGTTCCCCGTCACGTCGGCCGACGAGGTCGGTCAGCTGGGGAGCACGTTTAATACGATGGTGTCCAAGCTGAGCGAGCTTGGTTATCTGCTCTACGAGACGGAGATAAGGGAGAAGGATGCCCAGATAGCCGCGCTGCAGAGCAAGATCAATCCGCACTTCCTGTACAATACGCTGGGCTCCATCAGCATGTACGCCGAGCTTGAGGGGAACCGGGAAATCGTGACGATGGCGAACAATCTCGGCAAGCTGCTGCGCTATAGCCTGAGCAGCCGGAGGGAAGCCGTCACTTTGCAAGACGAGCTTGTGCACGTCAAAGGATATATGAGTATACAGAAGATCCGATACGAGGAGCGCATCGCGTTTGAGACCGACATCGACGAAGGGGCGCTTGGCTGCAAGGTCATTCCGCTCATTATTCAGCCCATCGTCGAAAATGCGATTAACCACGGCATCGACAAGGGTGTGGGCGAAGGCCGGATCAAAGTATCCGGACGGGAAGCGGAGGGCGTGCTGACGATCGTCGTGGAGGATGACGGCATCGGCCTCGGCACGGAGGAACTGAAGATGCTGCGCGAGCGGCTAAAGCATGCCAAGGATCTCGGAGGCAAGACGGGCAATGGACTGTTGAACGTGCATCGGCGAATCGAACTGCATTATGGCGAACCTTACGGTCTGGCTTTCGAGAGCATGCCGTATCAAGGGCTTCGGGTTATTATGACGCTGCCGGCCATGACCGACGGCGGAGAGCAATAGATCAGCGGGGGAGGATGGACGAATGCCTAAAATCGTTGTAGTGGACGACGAGGCGATATTCCGGCGGGGACTCCGGGCGATGATCGCTTCGTGGGACTCCGAATGGGAGGTTGTCGGCGACGCGAAGGATGGCTACGAGGCGCTTGAGCTGCTTCAGCAGCTCAATCCGGACGTGCTTCTGACGGACATTCGGATGCCCAAGATGGACGGTCTCCAGCTGCAGACGATCGCAAAGGAACGGTTCCCGAAGCTGCAATGCGTCGTCATTAGCGGATATGAGGACTTCTCGTACCTGCAGCAATCCATGCGCAGCGGCGCCAAGGATTACATCATGAAGCCGGTGGAGCGCGAAGAGCTGACGCGCGTGTTGGATAAGTTGAAGGAGGAGCTGCGTACGAGAGGAGCGTCTCCGGTTCCGGAAGCGTTAAAGGATGACCGCCAGCTTCGTCAGCAGGCTTCGGACGCTTTGTCCGCCGGCATCATGCGCGGCAGCTTGCATCAACAGGATCTCGACTTGCTGAGTCAACTGGGCATCGAGTTGTCCGAGCCGTATTTTAATTGCCTGGTCATCAAGCTCGACAAAGAATCGGTTGCGCGGGAGCGGTATACGCAATCCGATCCGTCGCTGTTCCAGCTCTACATTCAACAGTTCGTACAGGAAATTCTGGATCACCGCATGCCGGGATTCAGCTTCGTGTTCTCGGAGTCGGAGGTTGCGGCGCTCGTAAACATGCCGGATACGAATATGGCAGCTCTTCTGGAACTCGCCGAATCCATCCGAAGACAGATCAAGTCTCTCTCCAATCTGACCGTAACAATCGGCATCGGACGTCCGGTAAAAGGGTTCGAATCCATGACCGTGCCGTTCCGCGAGGCGGGGATCGCCTTGCTGTACCGTCTCGTCGTGGGAGGAGACAAGGTTATCGATTACCGCAACGCGGCGCAGAATCATCTCCTCAAGGCGGAGGTGAAAAAGTGGTCCTGGGAGTCGCTGGATAAGGCGATCCACGAAGGGCGGCGAGACGAAGCCGAGCGATTGGCGGAGCTGACCATCGGCGAGCTGTGCGCCAAGGCGGGGACGCCGGAGCTTGTGCACCAGCAGATATGCAAGCTGCTTATCCAGTGCTACGAGCTGTCGGAAGAGCTTGGCTTGACTCGGGATTGGCTTGGCGAAAAGGATATCCGGACGCTGCTCGTCGAGATATGTTCGATCTCATCCAGCACGGAGCTGATCGAAGTATGCGTGATGCTGCTGGGCAGTCTGACGTCGGGCATCGCGGAAGGAAGCAAGCCGACGGATCGCGACCCCATCCAACTGGCGGAGAGGTACCTGGAGAAACATTATCACGAGCCGCTGGCGCTTAAGGATCTCGCCGACAAGGTGTTTTTAAATGCGGCCTACTTCAGCACGCTCTACAAGCAGCGTACCGGCAAGACGTTCGTCGAGCGGCTGACCGAGCTTCGCGTGGAGGAAGCGAAGCGGCGGTTGGCATCGACGGACGAGAAGATCCTGGGCATCGCGGAGACAACGGGCTTCTCGAATATTCGCCACTTCAACCGCGTCTTCAAAAACGAAGCGGGCGTCACGCCTAAGGAGTATCGGGAAGAGGTGCGGAGCAGGCGATAGGCGCGAACTCTCGTCTACTGTGCCGTGTAGCCGCCGTCGATGACAACGGCTTGGCCGGTTATGCCGCGGGCCAGGTCGCTGCCCAGATACCATGCATATTCGGCTACTTCGGCTATATCGATCAGCCGGCGTTGCGGCACCAGCGGCAAGATCGCGCTCTCCAGCGCCGACTCGGGCGTGATGCCGTGCAGTCTCGCTACATCGGCCAACTGGTTGCGAACAAGCGCGGTATCCACATAGCCCGGACAAAGCGCATTGACGGTAATGCCGCAGGGAGCTGTTTCCAACGCGACGGCTTTGGTCAGGCCGATGACGCCATGCTTTGCGCTGTTGTAGGCGGCTTTGCCCGCGAAGCCGATCAATCCGTTGATGGACGAGATATTGATAATACGGCCGAAACGTCGCTTCTTCATGCCTGGAACAACTTGTTTGATCAGCATAAACGGAGCGGTTAGCATGATGGCGAGCATTCGTTCGAACGTCGCGGTCGGGAAATCTTCCACCTGGGATACAAACTGCATGCCCGCATTGTTGATCAGAATATCAATGCCGCCCCATGTTTGCTGAACCTGTTCGATAACGTTCGAGATCTCGCTTTCGGATGTTACATCCAGAGGCAAGCCAAGCGCATGCCATCCGGCTTCGCGCCATTCGGCCGCCGCTTGTTTAACGGCCGGACCGTCACGGTCGGTTAACACAACCCTGGCGCCGGCCTCGGCGAAGCGACGTCCTATAGCGAGGCCAATGCCGCCGGCCGCTCCCGTAACCAATACGATGCGACTTTGATTGTTAAGTCCTTTGTCCAAGAAAATCCCCCTCCGATTAATAAGCGTCTATAACGAGATGGTCCGACACCACCAGATGAGGTTCGGTTGCCGCCTGGATATCGTCAACAGAAAAACCTGCCGCCGCTTCGACGAGAACGAGTCCTTGCGGAGTTATATCCATGACGGCGCGATCCGTAATGATGCGATGGACTACGCCCTGTCCGGTAAGCGGAAGCGTGCAACGATGAAGAATTTTGGGTTTGCCGTCCTTATTGACATGATCCATCATGACAACAATCCTCTTGGCTCCATGAACAAGATCCATGGCCCCGCCCATGCCTTTGACTATTTTTCCCGGGATCATCCAGTTTGCCAAATCCCCGGTTTCGGACACTTCCATGCCGCCGAGTATGGCCAGATCGATATGTCCTCCCCGAATCATGCCAAATGATTCGGCGCTGTCGAAGAAAGAGGCGCCTGGCAGGGCTGTCACGGTTTCTTTGCCGGCGTTGATCAAATCGGGATCTACCTTTCCGGGCAAGGGGTAAGGACCGATTCCGATAAGCCCGTTCTCGGATTGAAGCGATACACGTTTTCCGTCGGAGATGAGGTTGGCTACCAAGGTAGGCATGCCGATGCCCAGGTTGACATAAAATCCATCGGCGATTTCCTTTTCGGCGCGCAGCGCCATCTTGATGCGCGGGTTTGGCATGGTCATAAAGAAGGCCCTCCTTCGGGATGCGACACGGTTAATTTCTCGATCCGTTTCTGCTGTTTGCCAATGATAAGCCCCTGTACATAAATGCCCGGGGTATGCACATGCTCGGGATCCAGGTAGCCGTCGTCCAACAGCGATTCCGTTTCCGCAATAGTGACCCTGCCTGCGGCCGCCATCAACGGGTTAAAGTTGCGGGCCGTTCGGTTGTAGGCAAGATTGCCTGCCCGATCGGCTATCGCAGAGCGGATCAGGCTGAAGTCCGCAGTCAAGGACTCCTCCAGCAGATAGGCTTTGCCGCCGAATACCCGCTGTTCGCGTCCTTCTTCCAGCGGCGTACCGATTCCGGCAGGCGTATAGAAAGCGGGAATGCCTGCTCCCCCGGCCCGGATTTTCTCGGCCAGCGTGCCTTGCGGCAGCAATTGGACTTCCACTTCTCCCGACAAAGCTTGACGCTCGAATTCTTTGTTTTCTCCGACGTAGGAGGCCACGATTCGGGAAATTTGCCGATTGCGCAGCAGAATTCCCAGTCCCCAGTCGTCGACGCCGCAATTGTTCGAGATGACGGTCAGGTTTTTGACGCCGCGCTCGGCAAGAGCTGCGATTAGATTTTCGGGAATGCCGACAAGTCCGAATCCGCCGACCATCAAAGTAGCTCCATCATGAATATCGGCTACGGCCTCTGCAAACGAGGTCCATACTTTCTTCTGCATCATCGTTGTTCAACTCCCCGCTCCAAAATGATGGCAATGCCTTGACCGCCTCCGACGCATAACGCCGCCATTCCGTAACGAGCTTCCCGGCGAGCCATCTCATGCAGCAGCGTCACGACAATGCGCGCGCCGCTGGCGCCGATAGGATGGCCCAGCGCGATTGCGCCGCCGCCCACGTTTAGTCGGCTGTCGTCCAGCCCGAAATGTTTTGCGAATACCAAAGCTTGCGAAGCAAACGCCTCGTTGGCCTCAATTACGTTAATATCGGACATAGAGAGACCGGCCTTAGCCAGTGCCTGCTCGGCGGCCGGAATGGGGCCAAGTCCCATGAAGGCCGGATCTACACCAACAACGGCGCAGGATCGGATGATGGCTAATGGCGTCAACTTGCGCGCCTCGACTTCCCGGCGGCTCGCTAACACAAGAGCGGCTGCGCCATCGTTGATACCGGAAGCGTTCCCGGCTGTCACCTTTCCGCCCTTCGCAAACGCCGGACGGAGCTTCGACAGGGCATCCATCGTCGTATCGGAACGAATGTATTCGTCATGATTGGCTACGAGAGCGGGGCCCCGGCTCTGCGGTATTTCTATCGGAATAATTTCATCCCGGAAGCGGCCGGCCGCCACCGCCGATGCTGCCTTCATCTGACTGCGATGCGCGTAACGGTCCAATTCCTCGCGCTCCAGACTATATGCCTCGCAAATATTTTCTGCGGTTATTCCCATGTGGACATCGTTCTGTGCACACCATAATCCGTCGACAATCATACTGTCCTTCATCATCCGGTCGCCCATCGGAAGACCGGAGCGGGAATTTTGCAGCAAGTGTGGGGAGCGGCTCATATTCTCCATTCCGCCGGCAATGAAAATTCCGCCTTCGCCGCTTTGAATCGAACGATAGGCCAGCTGTACCGCCATCAATCCCGAACCGCACACCTGATTGACCGTTGTAGCGGGCACGCTGACGGGGAGTCCCGCTTTGAGCGCCGCTTGTCTGGCCGGATTCTGACCCAGTCCCGCCTGCAGCACGTTGCCCATAAACACCTCCTGTACATCGGAAGCGGAAAGGCCTGACCGTTCGATTGCCGGAGCAATGACGGCCGCTCCCAGATCGACGGCACTTATATCCTTGAACTGACCGTTAAATTTGCCAATGGCCGTTCTGACAGCGCTTACAATGATAACTTCCTGTTCTTTCATGCCCAGTCTCACTCTCCCTTTTCATTCGCCCTGAACTTCGACTCTTAGGATGGTTTTAATTGTAAAGAAGTCTTATTTATATGTAAAATAGATATAATTCATATCTTTAATTACAAAACAGAATAAATGATGAGGGCGATGGCATATGGATCTTCAATATTTACGTTATTTTGTTGAGGTGGCGGAGCAGGGGAGCTTTTCCAGGTCGGCCGAGAAGCTGCATATCTCGCAGCCTGCGTTAAGCAAGGCGATCAAGAATATGGAAGAGGAGTTAGGCGTGGTGCTGTTCAACCGTTCGACGCGGCATCTGCAGTTAACAGATGACGGGGATGTTTTTTTACGGTACGCTCGGGCGATGCTTGCCATGTCCCGTGATCTGCAGTCGTCACTAAATGAAGGGAAACAATTGAAGAGAGGAAATATTTCGTTTGGGCTGCCGCCCGTAATCGGAGCAAGCTTGTTCCCTGCTATAATTGCCGATTTTCGTCGAACCTACCCGCGCGTCCGGCTTCAGCTTCTGGAGGAAGGAGGAAAGGTGGTGGAACAGCAAATTCGGGAGGCGAAGCTGGATCTTGGCGCCGTCGTGCTGCCTGTAGACGAGTCGCTGTTCGACGCCTTTCCTTTGGCCAAGGAACGTCTGTCGCTTATCGTACATGCGGATCATCCTCTGGCGAGGGAACGTTTGGTTCGGTTATCGGAGCTTCGGGAGGAGCCGTTTATTTTGTTCAAGGAGGGTTTCTCCTTGTACGACCGCGTTCGGGACTCCTGTATTCGAGAAGGCTTTGAGCCGGATATCGTTTTCGAAAGCTCGCAGTGGGATTTTATCGGCGAGATGGTAGGCGCAGGGCTCGGAATTGCCTTTCTTCCGCCTACCGTGGCTAAGAAACTCGATCCGGAAAACGTGAGCGTAATTGCGGAAACGGATCCGCCGATCGCATGGGATTTGGCGATCATCTGGAGTCGGCAGCATTATTTGTCCCACGCCTCCAGAGCATGGCTGCAGCATATTCGCGAGTGGAACGAAAAAACGGACTGTCGGATGTCTTAATCTTTAAGATGGAGTGCACTTGTATCTACATGGACAATTGTTAGTTGGATTGCGGATGAGGCTCATTCGAACATAGGATTGATAAGTAATGTGCATGTGCCGTCTAATTGGCGTCTATGTCTTGTTTTAAACATTGTAACTACAATGAACTTATTGCTTAATTGATATTCTTGGAGGTGCTTCCGTTGAAGGGAGTTGCAATTCTGTGGAAAAACAAGGTGCGCAATGGTTCAATTACGGTTACACATGGAGACATTGAAAGTGGAGGTTTAATCTACGGCGAAGGCACTTATGACTCTAGTAAACAAACTTTTCAAATGGATGCCGCGAGCAGACTAGAGCTGCAAGTCATCAATGAGAGCATTCAGTTGGGCGCCCATTCGACTATCCTATCGATTAGGACGGATCAGCATGCCTTTAGCTTTTACTTGAGAGACGTGACTAAAGCCTATCCAATCTATATAAAGGAATACGAAGTCATCGTTACAGTACCCGAGAACGCTAGCGACTATGAACAAATCGTCAAGACTATCCATAACCAGGGGATGCAGACGAATCTTGAACGGCTGGAGGACGAGCCAGAAGAGAGCTACGAAACGGCGGCGAATGCCACTCGCCCCCTAATGACTCCCGTATGGCTTGGATTGTCCAGAGATATACGTATTTTCGAGTCGGATTATCGGGGGGGCGGCGAAAGCGACATCGATCGTATGTGGGATAACATTCGGCCGCGAAATGCGGGTGAGCGGGTGCACCTGGAGGAGACCGGCGGGACAGCCGTTCAGTACAGCTACTTATTGGGGAGAGGCTTGGGTTGCGAGCATCGGTTGACTCGCAGACTCGATAATGGCATTTTTCCGATCGTTGAGGCTGTCATACAAGATCAAGACATCCACTATGAGAATACAGCATTCGTTTCCTTTGAGAGAAGCCCATTATCGGTATCGGCACTTAAGGGGACTCCTTATTTAAAGGCAGATCAGCATGGTGTAGGATATATGTTTACGCCGGAGCAGCGTGCGGAATATGAAGGGCTTATAAAATTAGAGCCGCCCTCGGAAGAGGAGACTGTCTTTTATTCGAAGACCATTGCAACCAATCAGGCACGCGTTCCAAGGTATGCGTGGTTTAAAAATCCATTTGTGGTTAATATCGAGCGAACGTTTGATGGCGAGGCCGGACTTGGCATGTTTAGCTCTGAGCGTGTATTTGTTGTATCCAAGATCAATGGACGTCCGATGCCGCAAGAGGAAATGGCTATACTGCTAAGTCCGGGCGAATCGGTGGTCTACGAATTTTATATCCCGCATCAGCCCATTAGTCGCAGCCGGGCCATGCAGCTTGGATTACAGGACTTTACGATAAAACATCGGGAATGCGTCGATTTTTGGGCAGCCAAGCTGCAAAATACGATGGAGATAAAGCTCCCGGAGCAGCGGATTCAAGAGATGATGCAGGCGGGATTTATGCATCTGGATCTGATTAGCTATGGATTGGAGCCCGAGGGGCCCTTAGTGCCGATGATTGGCGTATATACGGGAATAGGGTCCGAAAGCTCTCCTATCATTCAATATTTGGACTCCGTTGGGGCACATACGAATGCGGAAAGGTCGCTTCAATTTTTTCTGGATAAGCAGCACGAAAGCGGTTTCATTCAAAATTTTGGCGGCTATATGCTGGAGACGGGTGCTGCTCTTTGGAGTATGGGCGAGCATTACCGCTATACCAGGGATGAAGCATGGGTGGATAAAATAAAGCCGAAGCTCATCAAAGCTTATTATTTTTTGATGGATTGGCGTAAGCGGAATCTGCGCGAGGAGCTGAGGGGAAGGGGCTATGGGATGCTGGAAGGGAAAACAGCGGATCCCGAGGATCACTTCCGTTCTTATATGCTTAATGGCTTTGCTTTTGTAGGCTTAAAGCGGTTAGCCGAGATGCTGTCATTGAGTGATAAGGCGCTGTCCCAGCAAATTCTTGAGGATGCTGATGCAATGAAACAGGACATCCGTATATCGCTGAAGGAGGCCATAGCCCGATCGCCGGTTGTTCCGCTTGGCGATGGGGGCTGGATCCCGACATGTCCGCCTTGGGCGGAGTATACGGGACCGCTGGCGTTGTATGCAGACGGAGGGAGCTGGGGCACG
Source organism: Paenibacillus sp. PAMC21692 (assembly GCF_014303795.1). NCBI lineage: Bacteria > Bacillati > Bacillota > Bacilli > Caryophanales > Paenibacillaceae > Paenibacillus > Paenibacillus sp. PAMC21692. The sequence continues at coordinate 7,660,763 of NZ_CP060293.1, read as the reverse complement.
CATGGATCTATTGCTGCCCGAGACTCCTTGCTAGGACCGTTATATCTGGTCATTCAGGAAGTGCTTGAGCCCGATGAACAGGAGACGACATTTCTATTGCAGTTCCATAATGAATTATTTTGTTTACGCAATGTGGCATTAAGTCAGCCTTATTATAGCATTCACCCATGGATCCATCTTAAGCGTGGAGAGACGAAGGCGTTTCTCAAGACATTTTATAATGGCTTGGCTAGTTTGGCTGATCGAGAAATCTTTACTTTCTGGGAGCACTTTTGGCATGCGAGTCCGCATAAGACTCACGAAGAAGGATGGTTTCTTATGCAGTGCCGGTGGATGCTCTATATGGAGGAGGGACAGAGCCTAAAGCTGCTTCCGGGTATTCCGAGGGCATGGATGGAGCATGGGAAGACGATTTCCCTGCATCGAGCTGCCAGTTATTTTGGGCAATTCTCCATGGTGATCGAATCCAATATCCAAAACGGCAGTATGACGGCTACGATTGAGTTTTATTCCGAACGACTCCCTGAAACGGTTGAAATACGTTTGCCGCATCCGCAAGAGAAGCAGGCATGGCGTGCGAGCAACGGCAGCTATAATCCGGATAGGGAATCAGTTGTCATTGCGGTATCGGGTTCGATTACACAGGTTATACTTGAATTCTAGTGTCCATTCAGGTGTCCCTTCCTCTCTAGGAGGAGGGGACCTTTGCTTTATTTGCGGCTATCTTCGCTTTTGAGATAGACAATTGTTCGTTCTACATGGACAATCATTAGCTGTGATGACAGATCGGAGAGCGAGGCATGAAATACAGATGATTTGTTCATGCAAGCTCTAAGCAGCGTTCATGTTCGAATGGAAGCGTTTTATTTATACTTTGGTTACAGACAAAATAAAAGCAAGCGTGGTGAATTTCTATTGGCAAAACTTATACAAATGATGGACCGAAGCAGCGGCGTACCGCGAAATCCGAAAAATCGATTGCTGAAGGAGATTGCTAGACATAAGTACTTCTATATTCTTTTGGCCCCTGTTGTGATCTACTTTGCTGTATTTGCTTATGCTCCTATGTACGGGGTCGTTCTTGCCTTTAAGGATTTTAATTACGCCAAAGGGATTATGGGCAGTCCCTGGAACAACTTTGAGAACTTCAGGGCCGTTCTGGGCAATCCCGATTTTATTGGAGCTTTCCGAAACACGGTCTTAATCAGTTTGGGCCGACTGGTCATCGAATTCCCGGTTCCCATTATTTTGGCCTTATTGCTGAATGAAATATCCAAAAGCAAGCTGAAGCGGATTTTCCAAACCGTGTTTACTTTTCCGCATTTCATAAGCTGGGTTGTCTTAAGCGGAATTATTATCGGCATCTTTAGTGATCAAGGTTTATGGAATCAACTCCTTGTTACATTTGGATTGGAGAAAAAATCAGTTTTAACCGATCCTAACAGCTTTACAGCGATGATATTCCTCTCAAGTATATGGAAGGAGGCCGGGTGGTCATCCATTTTGTATTTGGCGACAATCGCTAGTATAAACCCCGAGCTGTATGAAGCAGCTTCCATAGACGGCGCGAACAGGTTCCAGCAGATGAAGGCGATTACGTGGCCGGTTGTAAAGACGACAGCGGCGATCCTGCTCATCCTGGCCGTGGGGAATCTAATGAACGGCGGATTCGATCAGATCTTTAATCTTTATAACCCTATCGTTTATAGCCATGTGGATATTATAGATACCTTTGTTTATCGAAGCGCCTTCCTGGATTCGACCGGATTCGGATTTTCAACGACGGTGGGAGTGTTGAAGTCAGTCATAAATTTTGCCTTTTTGTTTGGAGCTAATTATATCGTCAAGGTCGTTTGGAAAGAGGAGGGATTGTAGGTGAAGCGCAAGTTTAGTGTCATTGATGTATCCATTACCCTATTCCTCGGACTCGGCGCTGTTCTTGCTTTATTTCCTTTTTACCAGACGCTTATGTTATCCTTTTCTACCATTAGCGATCTTGGAGGCGGCAAGGTATTTCTACTGCCGAAGCAGTTTGATCTTTCTTCTTATAAGTACTTGTTTATGGAAGGCAAAGTGACGAGAGGGCTGTTTATATCGGTCATTGTAACGGTACTGGGAACTGCGGTGAGCTTGATCGTTACGACGACAGGGGCCTATGCATTATCCAAAAAAACATTGCCAGGGAGAAACTTTGTCTTTAATGCGATCATTGTTACGATGTTTTTCTCAGGCGGACTAATCCCTACGTATTTGCTTCTTCAAAAGCTTCACATGCAAAATAATTTGCTAGTCATGATTCTTCCCGTAGCGGTTAACGCTTTTAACCTAATTCTTATGAAAAACTTTTTTAATGGCATCTCGCCTGAGCTGGAAGAGTCCGCCAAGATGGACGGCGCGAATGACATCTTGATTTTAATGCGAATTGTGGTCCCGGTGTCATTGCCCATTATTTTTACAATGATGTTGTTCTACGCAGTCGAACGCTGGAATGAGTGGTGGCTGCCTATGCTGTTCCTCAATGATTCGAAGCTGTATCCCCTTCAGCTTGTGTTAAGAAATGCGATTGCCAATGTCAATCAAATCCTTAATAATACGGCCGGGGCACAGCTTGCGGCAGGTATTAAAAATATCTATGGCGACTCTGTTAAATCCGCGATGATCATTATCTCTGCCGTACCTATTATCGTGGTGTACCCATTTATCCAGAAGTACTTCGCCTCTGGCATCATGATCGGTTCTATCAAAGGTTAATACTAGCGAAAGCTATTATTATACAGGATTATAAGAAAAAAAAGGGAGGATCCACAATGAAAAGGCAGCTTATTAAATCGTCTGTATTGCTAAGCTTGTTGCTAGTGCTTGTTGTTTCAGCTTGTAGCAATAACGGGAACCAACCAGCGGCATCAACTGGCCCAACAGCCAGCAACAATGAGTCTGGTGAAACTGCAGCTCCCACGTCAGATCCCAATGCGGAAAAGATCGAGCTTACCGTTTCAACCTGGAATATTCAAGAAGGCTTTGACGATCCAGGCGCAAAAAACGACACGATTGCCAACAACATGCAGGAAAAGTTTAATTTGACGCTTAAACCGATTCAGGTCACCTGGGATGATTGGACCGAGAAGTATAAAATTTGGGCGACTTCCAATCAGTTGCCTGACATGTTCGTCAATAATTTGGTAACGGATGACCCCGGTCTTTATGTGACGTGGGCGGAGCAAGGCATTATAAAACCGCTTCCCGAGGACATGAGCAAATACCCAAATCTTGCCAAGATCTTGGAACTACCTTCTGTACAGCCGTTGAAATTAGACGGGAAATATTACATGATTCCAAGGCTGACCTATGATAACTCAGATGATTGGGTGTTGGACAGACCCATTAGATATCGCAAGGATTGGGCTGCCGAGGCGGGATATACATCCGATCCCAAGAGCTTCGACGAATTTGTAGCCATGACCAAGGCCGTATTGGCCAAACATCCTAACGCTGTAGGTTTGGCTGTTAATAACAATCAGACTTTACTGACCCACTTCCTTGGCAGCTATCCTGAGATGGCCAATATTAAGTCTTGGGTGAAAGAAGACAACAGGTGGATACCTTCTTATGTCTCATCGAAGGTAAATCAAGGCGTGCAAGAGCTGAGATCCTTATATGAGCAGGGTATTCTGGATAAGGATTTTGCGATTCAGAAGGTTGGAGACGGTCCGAATAAGTTCTTGAACGGGCAGGCATTCGCCGTATATGGAGGCCCTACCAGCCTTGATCTGTTGAATCAGTTCGAGAAAGCGAACCCGGGAGTGACCGCGGCAGATGGAATCGGTCTTATGTCCATGTGGCCGGCAGCAGACGGAAAAAAATATACGTTTGTCGAAACGCCATACTGGTCGGAAATGTTCTTTAGAGCCGATCTGGATGACGTCAAATTCGACCGCGCCCTGCAACTGATTGATTATATGGCCTCCGAGGAGTTTGCCGTGCTTGTTAAAAACGGCATTGAAGGCGTAGATTACAAGATGGAAGGCGGAAAGGCGGTCTCATTGCTTACTCAGGACGAATCTCTGGCACAGAAATATCCGATTATCAGCGTCATTTCCTACCTGGGAGCATGGAATCAAGGCTTTATCTATTCCGGCAAACAAACGGTAAATACGAATCCTACGATGGCTGCATACGAGCAATTGCAAATCGATACGTTTAACAAATTGAAGGCTGAAGGTACACCAACCCCGATTAACTTTGATGTCCTGCTGCTATCCACTCCTGCCAAAGACGCCATTGGCGGATTAACGGCTACGGCTATGGATGATCTGTACAAGGTCATTTTGGGCAAAGAAGATGCGGTTACGATGTGGCAGAATGCGGTTAAGAGTTATGATGCCAAGGGGCTTCAAGAAGCCATTGCCGAGGTAAACGCTAAGGCAGCGGAGCTAGGGATCAACTAAGATGAAGGGGATGCGGTCGAGATCATAATGCTGCATCCCCCTTTTTATAAGAAGGAGAATCATCATGCGCATAGGTGTCATTGGATACGGTCTTAGAATTCAGAACATCGTGGAATATTTACTTGCATCCCACGAGGAGGTTAAGCTGACAGCCATTACGGATATTAACTGGAGCAAGGTGAGTGCGCAGCTAGCCGCCAAAGGGAGAGACATTGCAGCCATAGCGATGTATAAGGATGCGGATGAGATGCTGGACAAGGAGCAACTGGATGGCGTATTAATCGGTACCAGATGCTCCCTGCACACGGTAATGGCGAAGAAAGTATTGCAGCGTAATTTGCCCCTGTACCTGGAGAAGCCCGTAGCCACAACGATGGTGGATCTGATTTCGCTCAAAGAAGCCGCCGAACGCTCTGCGAGCGAGGTCATTGTTTCCTTCCCATTAAGAAATACGGCACTTGTAAGAACGGCGAAAGAAATCGTGGATTCAGGCAAGCTAGGAACGATCGAGCATGTGCAGGCGATCAATAATGTGCCCTATGGCGGCGTCTACTTCCATGATTGGTATAGAGACGAGAAGGAAACGGGAGGGTTGTTTCTTCAGAAGTCTACGCACGACTTTGACTATATCAACCACCTGCTTGGCATTAAGCCGGTTGCGATTTGCGCGATGAAATCCAAGCAGATCTTTAAGGGCAATAAGCCTGCGGGGTTATATTGCAAAGATTGCGAGGAATACAAGAGCTGTCCGGAAAGCCCTTATGTGCTTAAGCATTTCAAGTCCGAGCCTGATATGTACATTCAGGGGGGGATGTGCTCATTTGCCACGGATACCGGCAATGAGGATTCTGGCAGTGCGATCATTCAGTATGAAACCGGCATGCATGTGAGCTATTCTCAGAACTTTTTTGCCAGAAAGGGCGCAGAGGCAAGAGGAGCCAGACTGCTGGGTTACAAGGGCACTTTAGAATTTGATTTCTATACCGAAGCGATCAAAGTTTATATGCATAATACACCCAGGGTCGAAACGTATCAATTGGACTCCTCGCAGATGTCCCATGGAGGCGGTGATGCCATTCTTGTCCATAACTTTATCCAGGTTATGAAAGGAGAAGAGAAGTCGGGAACCCCGTTAAATGATGGTCTCCTAAGCGCCTTAATGTGTTTGAAAGCGACCCATTCATCAGAAACACATACCTTTAAGACAATAGCATGGGAATAACTATTGGGAGGTTGCAAGATGAGAGGTTTAAAGTGGATTAGAATAAGGAAAGGTCTCGCCGGTTTTCTTTCATTTTCGCTGCTTGCACTATCACTAGGAAGTATCCAGCCGACGTATGCTTCAGATGAGGATTTGCACATAGGCAATACGATAGAAAGTAATGCTCTGGTCGTGGAACTGGATCCGAATTATCCCCAAGTCATTACGTACACCCTAAAAGACAACAATGGTTTTATCGATGGAAGCGAACTACAGGCTAACGTTTCAGATTATCAAATATCGATCAACGATGTCGATTATGCAGCGTCAGTTACGTTTGCTGTAGAGTCAGCCAATAGCGCGGAATATATCGTTACGGTCAATGACGTGGATCTTGATGGAGCAGGTCCGTTAACAATGAGAGCGGTTACGTTAAAATATCTCTTTATGGTTGAAGGGACGACGTTGACCAAAAAGATCACGGAAATTACCGGTGATGATGCAAGCGCTCCGTTCCGTGTGCAATTAAAGTATCCGATTATGAGTGTCAATGATGGCACTATGGCTGACACTGGAGTTGCAGTATCCAATATAGGCGGAGTTCAATCGCCTACCTTGGGCTATACCTATAATCAAACAAGTGACTTTATATGGACATTGCAGGATATGTACGATGCGTATATCGTTTATAATTCTGATTTATTTAGGGATAGGCATTTTATGGAGCAGGTTGCTTACGCATTTGTATGGAACGATAAAGCTGTTGGAGGCGTCTATACGCCGAGCTCTTTTGATCGTCCTTATACGATGCGGCTTCGTTATAATGACAATGCCGCTAAGACGGCGGATATTTATGATGGCGTTTATTATCACAGATTGGTTGATGGCCATCGTCCACAGAATGAGAGTGAATTAGGAGTAGTGAATGAGGTATGGTATGAGAGTCAAATTCATATAGGCCAGGACAGCAACAACAATGGTCAAGTGGATTGGCAGGATGGGGCTTTATGGATCAGAGAGCAGATTCCGCAAATGCCTGAGGAATTAAGAGATTTCTTTAATGGTGGAAACTGGCATCAGACGCATGGAGCATTTCCGGGTCCAGGCGGGTTATCCTCCACCTTTAAGGGCTTTACTGTAGTGAATAGCAGCTTGGATCATTTGGAGGAAGCTCAAAGACAAACCTTTAATATGACGGATGGGGTTGGGAAACAATCCTATGAATATGTCGGTTGGAACGGCCGGGGACATGATTATGGCTGGCCTAGTATAAATGAGATTTATTACAATCCGGCACTGGGAACGGATGCCAAGATGGCTGAAGCCAAATCAGCTATGGAAGTCTATGGCGGAGACTTATCTTTCCACGTGAATATGACGGATATGACGACGAATAGTAATGCCTATTTGAGAGGGAATACTCCGCATATTTATGGAAATGCGGAAATAGCAACAGACGGCTTACAATATGGTACTACTGTATTTGGTTGGGATGCATACCAGATTAGCCATTATACGGATGTGAAGGCGGGTTATCCATTTAACCGCCAGGATGATTTTGTAGATCGTTTCTGGTCGCCGCTAATTATCTATCAGGATGTCATGATCGATTATCCTAAGGGTGAGTATGGGAAGGCGGAAGAACGTTATGCCAAAAAGAGAGAAATTGATCATTGGGCGGCTCTTGGTACTTACGCAGCTACTGAATATTACGATGCCGAGAAGCGACTTAATGGGGGATATATCTTTAAGGTAGAAAATCGTGCACCGGCCGTGCTTGATAGCTTTATCAATGCAGGGAAAACTGTATTCCACTCTACGCGTACCTATCAAACTCAGCCGCAGGATTATATTTGGGGTACGATATACAGCGATACAGAAAGAAATGGAAATGTGAATATTGGATATGACCAAAACCGAAGTGCAATTGCGCTTACGAAGATGACATTTTTGTACAGCTTGCTTAACGGTTATTTAGCTCAATATGGGATCCAAGAATATGAAGATACGGAAACTAGCACCTATACACGTTGGGGAGATAACGTCATCTACGAGTATGACAAAGCAACCCAAAAGATTACAGTGACTAATGATGATGTTGTTATAGCAAGAGGTACCGATCGCTTTATTCCAGCGTTTGATGGCACGGATCGTATATTTGTTTATGGTGTAGAGGCAGGTCATGCCAATACATGGAAACTTCCTGAAGGCTGGAGCAGCTATGGTACGCTTGATTTATTTGAATTGACCTCTGAAGGAAGAAGCTACGTAGATACGATTTATGTGAATAGTGGTCAGGTAACGCTTAACACGAAAGCATTAACAGGTTATGTTCTTGTACCATCCAATAGCAATAATCGTGAGGTCATTCATGGTACAAATCTTAGTCTGCATGCCAAGGTTACGGCATCATCGCATACGGAGGATGGATATAATAGCACAACTCAATCGTATACAGGTACTGAGTTTAGAACCATTACGAATGAAAACGCTCCTGACGGAGACTGGACTACCGTTCTTAAGGACATGACATCTACAATGATCGACAGTCAAGGGACGATTACCTATCAAGCGTTAGTATTAGGAGCCTTCACGGCAGATGGTGTTCAAAGCAGTTATTGGACTCCAAATATAAATACAGCTGTCGGTAGTATTGATATGGCAGATGGCGAAGCATGGGTAGAGTATGAGCTAGGGGAATACTTGCCGATTAACAAATTCGTTATTCAGGAAGCGGGAGCGGAGGGGGACAAAGTTACTTCCTTCCGAATCGAATATTTCTCAGCGCCATGGGGTAAATTCCTGCCGCTCTATAGTGGTACGAATATTCCACTAACTGTCATAGAAACGGATACTGTTTTTACCAATAAAATTAGGTTTGTCATTACTGGAGCGGAATCAAATTCACCGAAAATTAGCGAGTTTGAGATCTATGGCGCCGAGCAGTACACAAGGGATTTTAACGATAATCTTGAGGATGATTTGCAAATTGTGAAAGGTAATCAGCTCTCGCAGTTAGCTGTTTCCAATGGGGAACTACAGATTCAGGGGGGGGAGTTTCTAGCTATTGACAACAACTCTCCAATGGTTGAGGACGGCATTTACTCCTTTAAGATGAAGTTTACGGGCTCAGGGGGAGCAGGCGCAGTTCTCCGCTATGCCTCTCCGGAATCGTACACATGGATCGGCTTTCAGTCCGGTGGCGCTGTCAGGATGCGAACATTTAATGAAGATTTGGAAGAATGGGTTGAGAGGTCATTTTCTGCGTCAAATACGGAGGATGGCGAGTGGCATCAGATCGATATCGAATACATCGATCAGAATGTATGGATTAGGATCGATAACATTGATGTGTATTATGGAGAATTAACACATCCGGGCCAAGAGCAGCCAATCGTTGGGGGTAAAACCGGCTTTACGGTTTGGGGAGATGCAGAAGCTGCCTTTGATAATGCTTCTATATCAATTTCAAATCCGGAGTCTAACCCTGTATCAGCTAAAGAGGCTCAGGCTATCATAGGTTCGGCAACTGGAAGCGCAGCTATTCAATCAGCCGTTGATGCAGGAAACCGTCTGGTGCTCAAGCTGTCTGAACGCAGCATGAGCGTGCCTAATGTAGGTGATCTTGCACCCACGGGAACAGGAGTTGTAGACCCGTATCTTTCAGGGGCGGATATTAGCGATGTAAGCGCAGGTATGTATGTAGGGGTCTATGAAGTGGATAGCAGCAATCAGGTGGCAGGTTTTAAGCTGCTGCAGCTGACGGAAGAGAATATTAAAGCCGCACCGATTCCTGCTAAAGAATTGTCTGCCACGGTGTCTCAGGGCAATGCCGCACAAACGAGCAAGGTAGACGCTGTTGCAAGGTTAGGCAATCAGCTTGTTATTCAACTGTCTTCTGATAGCATAGCCGTACCGTACATTGGCGATTTAGCACCTGCAGGAGCTGGTGTCATACAATCGTATACATCAGGTGCAGACATAAGCGTAAGCGCAGGTCAATATATAGGCGTTTATGAAGTGAATAGCAATAATCAAGTGCTTAGCTTTAAGCTGCTGCAGCTGACAATCGACGATATAAAGCCGACCCCGGCGACGGAATTAGCTGCGACAGTAGCGCAGGGAAGTGCGATTGGAACGAGTCGCTTTAATGCTGAAGTAGAGACGGGTAATAAGCTAGTCATTCAATTTTCATTTAACCCGATCGCGATCCCTTTCATAGGCAACCCTGCACCGATAGGACCAGGAGTAACGAATCCGTATACGTCCGGTGCAAATCTTTATGGTGTAAGTGTGGGATTGTATGTTGGTGTATATGAGTTAGATAGTAATAATCTGGTGGTAGGCTTTAGACAGCTTCAGTTGGAGGAAGGTAATATTAGGACGACGCCGGAACCGGCAACGACCCCAGGACCAACATCAACACCGGGATCTACAGCCATGCCAGCACCGACTGCAACACCAGCGCCGACGCCATCAGTGACGCCAACAGCGACACCAGCACCTTCGTTAAATGATGTGGCTGGACATTGGGCAGAAGCAGGCATACAAGATGCAATTAGCCGAGGAATCGTTACGGGCTATTCGGATGGTACGTTTAAACCGAATCAGCTGGTCACACGTGCAGAGTTCACCGTCATGCTTATGCGCGGAGTAAAGCCAGAGTCAGAGGGTGCGGCTATAGCCTTCACAGATTCAGAGTTTATCGGAGCGTGGGCGGAGCAAGCCATTGCCCAAGCTGCCTGGGCGGGAATCATCTCGGGCTATGCCGACAATACCTTCCGTCCGAAAGCTATCATTACCCGATTGGAGATGGCAGTAATCGTTGCAAGAGCACTCGGGCTTACGTTAGAAGCTACATCGACAACGGGATTTGCAGATGATCAGGATATTCCGAGTTGGGGTAAGGCCGCAGTTGCGGCTGTACAACAAGCCGGAATCATGCAAGGGCAATTAAACAACAGATTCAATCCTGCTGGCATGGCAACAAGAGCAGAAGCATTGACCGTCATACTCCGATTACTGGACGCTCAAGTGGAGTAACAGAATGGAGCCACCCTGAATGTGATTCATATTCAGGGTGGTTTTAATAAATAACTTATTGGATTAACGAGGAGGATCTACGTGGGAGACTTAAAAGATCGATCAACGTCTTACATTCGTGTTTTTACAGTGGAACCGGAAAATCATATTGAATATAAAAGAAGATTTGCAAAGGCGGTTACGCGCAGTGACTTAGGGAACAAAATTCATTTTTCGGCTATGCGTGCAATGGAATTAGACGATGAGGGAGCTATTAAAGACTTCAATCAACAACTAGACCTTTATACGAAGCACTATAAGCTTGGAGAGATTTTGTGGTTGTTTTATAAATTTTTGTATGCTTCAAATTTGAATTCATTTATTGATGAGGTTAAGGCTAGAGGACTTTATATCTTTGATATTTGGGGATATGTGCCGGGCTCGTTCTCAAACCGGTCGTCATGGGGTGAATATGAAGTGCCGGAGCAAGCCGCCGCTTATCTTAGGAAGTCTTTGGGCAGCAAGTTCATGGGCTTCGATAATGGTGAGCAGGATGGGCGATATATTGGTGCTTATACGCCAATGATTTGTCCGGTAGATAGTAACAGGAAGAGTCAGTATTTACACTTTCAGCGTCACTTCGAGCAGCTTGGGAATCATTTTGATAATCAGACATCTGTCGTCTGTTCTTTGACCTTTTGTCATTATTTTGCCAAGGAAGGCAACGCTATTATAATCGGAGCGGAAACAGCGCAGGCGCTCCCGAATGCCAACATATGGTACTCCTATTTAAGAGGGGCAGGAAAGCAATACGGTCTGTTATGGTTCGGCAATGCTTCAATTTGGAATCGCTTTGGCTACAAGGATTATGAAAGAGCAGGTGTGGAGAATGGCTATGAATTTGGACCCGATGCGGGGACTAGCTTAAGCCTGCTGCGCAGACTTATTTACATTGAATACATGTACAATTGCGATATTCTTGGCTTGGAATGGGGCTTTACGATGCCGGATAGTGAGGATGACACCGGAACTAAGCTAACACCAATTGGACAAATTCAAACCGAGGCTGTCCAATTCGTTGCTAATAATGGATATCCTGGCATAATGTACACGCCAGCTGCAGTGTTGATGGACTTCTTTAATGGCTGGACACCGCCAAGACATCTATATACCCATGAGTACTACAAGGTTTGGGGGAATCTTCCTTATGAGGAAGGCGATTATCAGACGCATGCTTTGTTCACAATGCTATTTCCTGGCTACGAAAATTCAGGCTTCTATCGTGATGAGAGAGGCTTTCTGACTGCTACACCGTATGGAGATATGACGGATGTCATTTTCTCGGATGCGGATCAGCAAATATTGAACAGCTATCACACGGTTATTTTAGCTGGCAAAGTCACTCTGGATGTAGAGCTTTATGAAAAGCTCCGTGCATTTGTAGAAGGCGGAGGGCATTTGATTGCGACTGCAGATGTCATTCTATCAGCTCAACTGCCTCAGGAGTACGTGAATCAGGTATTAGACTTTGTCGGAATCAAAAAGCTAGGGGAGTTGCAAGCTTACACTTCGGATGAGACGATCCAATTCAGAAGTAAGGATCTTGAAGAAAAAGCATTTGAAGCATACAGCATTGAACCAAATGATGAAGTGGAAATTGTTGCGCGATTGTCGGATACAGGAACGCCATTCATTGTATGCAACGCCTTGAAGCAGGGCAAGGTTAGCTTTATTGCTTCTCCCTTCGGGCTGAACATGAACAAATTGCAGGAGTGCAAGCTGGAGGAGAGAGAAACCAAATATCTTGTAGGTGAAGATATCGTTACAGAGAAAATTATGACCGCTGCAGACAATGTGGATGGTAAAGATTTGCCTATGTACTATGATTTCCTATCCACGGTCAAGAAATATCTAGGAAGCTGCTTAAATGAAATGAAAATTATTGAGATAACGAATGATAGCCTTCAGTGCATAGTAAATACTTGTGAAGACGGCTCCTTCTTAGCGGCGATTGTGAATAATAGCTCCTCTACTCAAAAGTTTGATTTTGTTAGCAATAAGTATGGATTTTCGATAGAATCTGAGCTGGCGGTTCCGGGCTTGCCGGAGGATTTGATTGGATATTATGCGAAGGAATTTCATCATGAGGAGCAGACTGAGGAAGGCTCAGGAAGCTTGATGATCAAGCCAGCAGACATCCGAATATTCCGCTTAAAGACTAGTGGGTGGGAATTTCAAACACAAGAGGTCAGCTTCACAAGTGATTCTACGCAAGGCAAGTTTCTGGCAATCAGAAACATTAGTTCCTTGAAGACAGAGCTATTGACCAAGCCTACGTTCAAGCATCACTTTCAGGGTGTTAAGCTGGATGCTTCTTATTTCATTGAGAAGGATATGGAGTGGCTGCGACAGGAAGCATCGTCTATACAACGATACAAGGTTGAAGTCATTATTGATTTCTCTAGCATGCTTAATCATTATCCGCATCTGTCGCTTTTGAATAATATTAAAGACCGTTATGAGGAAAACAGAAAGTTAATTGCGTTAACGTTCGAAAAGGCTGCATTATTTGGCTGTAACAAAGCTATCTTCATTCTGCATCGCAATGCGGAAAATCATATTACAGTGGTAGATGCGATAGAACAGATGGCGGCTTCGTTAAAGGGGATCTGTGAAGATGCTGCGGTGCACGGGATTACAATTTACCTTCAGAATGGCACGAAGGGTCGACTGCTGAAGTCAACGGAGGAGACTGTAGATTTCGTGAACAAGCTGCAGATTCATAACCTTAAGTTTGCCTTTAATTTGGCACATAGTATTGCATTAGGCGAACAGCTTGAAGCTGTGCTAGATAAGCACAGGATGAATATTGGCGGCCTCCTGGTAAGTGTTCCGGGTAGAGATGACTATGGTCAATATTATGATAAGCATTGTCCGCTTGATCAGTCAGATGAACAATTAGCTGAGCTAGTACATAGCTTCTCTAAATCGTCTATGGCTGAAACGGTATTGGATTTCGTTTGTCAGGATGCGCTCTATGACAACTGGAACGAGGTGTACTTAGATATAAAAACATGGTAATTGAAGACAGTAGATTGTTGACAATTAATCGAAAGAGACAGTAAGATAAAAGCAAAAAACAGAGGAGAACTAACGATGGATGAACTCCACTTTTTTGCGAAATATGCATGCAATTTGACGGCGGAAAACTTCCCTTCGTTAACAGGGAGGCGCAGAACGCATGTGACAACGGATACCGAAGTGCTGCTGCTGGGGGACAGCCATGGATGGGGCCAGGGCTCGCCGGAATATGATGATCATTCGGCCAGCCGCCCTCATATGGCGGCCCCCCATAGTAATGGTTTCTTCAGCAAGCTGCGCCAACATATCATTGGCAAATACGGATGGTATGTAGCAGAGTCGGGTCAGGTGGAGTATAGCCACCCGTTGGCAGGATTCGCTCCAGTCAGCGGGGGCGGTAAGGTTGTACGGATGACACGCCCAATCAGTGATAAATACGACGCTGCAGGTATCTATGCGCCTAGAGCCAGCGAGCAGGATGATCGTGAAACCTGGGGTTACCTGGCTGCGGATCACAAGTTCAGCGAAGAGTTGATCGCGTTGCCCGAACGTCGATTAGGAGAGTCTGCTCTGAATTGGGATATGACCGCGTATGCTACTAAGCTTTATATCGGTGTGGTTGCGAGTAGCTGGGGAGCGAGACTGGAGGTGAGTTTCGAACCTTACGGGGGAAGCAAGGGACTTGCGGCCGGATACGTTTATCCTCCACGAGAAGGTTATCCTCAGGTTACGCGGCTAGTTTCAGGGAGGCATACTCCCGCAGCTGGCGGTGAAGTCGAAGTCTTTCAGGGTCAACGCATTGTATTAGATACATACTTTGCCGGAGGGGAGGCAGAGGTCGTTTATTGCATCGATTTTGGACAAAAACAAAAGGGGCGTCTTCGTTTTGTCCATGCTGGAGCCAATACGAAAGCGACAGCTTTCGAACCGGGGCATGATCCATTATCATGTCCGCTTGTCGCATTGCGTGGCGTAGTGTTCGACGGCAACAATGTTCGCAATTTTTCGATGGGCGGTCATACGGTCGGTCAATGGCTGGGGGATGGAACGCCAAGTTATAACGATGAGTCTCAGGCGCATATGGATCAATTGCTTCGATATGTTCCCTTTACACCAACATTGGTCGTGATTCAGGCGCCAATTGTCAACGAGTATCTTCGTCAAACGCCGCTTGCGGTATTTACTAGCCATTTGCATGACCTAACAGACAAGTTAAGCCGACATCTAAATGAGGATGGAAAAAAGCAAACCGACTTTCTGTTGCTGACGACGCCGGGGGACAAACGGATTATGTTTCAAAATGAACCGTCGGCTCCTATCCGCTATGAGGATTACTACGAAACGGCAAGGGAGTTTGCTCGCGCAAGCGGCGCCGGTTTTATTGATTTCGCGCAATATTTCGAGAGCTGCGTGCATGACGGAATACTGGATTATGAACTATTATTCGACGACCCCATTCATCCGTCACCTTTCGTCAATGAGTTTATCGCAAGGCGGCTCTCGCAAGCTATTGATTTACTTATGTAGCGGGATTTCCTACGTTTTGTTATATTTTTAATAGGATGAACGGCGAGGCGGTGAAGACATTGAAATATTTCAAAAAATTGCCGATTGGTCAGCAGTTGTCCATTCTCGCCTTTTTTGTGGTTGCTGTTATGATTTTTATTATTTTAAGCAATTTTATTCAGGTCTCCCGAGTCATGAAGGAGAAGAATAGCGAATATGTAACGGAATCCATCTCCCAGATTAACCAGACCATCGCTTCCAATAGCGATGTGGTCAAACGTCTCCTGGAAAAAATCTCTTATAATTCGCCGATTGTACAAAGCTACTTAAACGAAACGGATTCCGTCAGCAAGTTTGTGGAATACACCCAGCTCAAAAGCTACATCGGGGATATGATCGATATGAAGGATGGCATACTGGACATTGCTATGATCGACAATAATGGAACCGTTTTCAATACTAGCGGCGACATTAATGAATTGCTCCCGTTCCGCGAAGAAATTCCGGAGAGGAAAATGTATTATTATACGTCGCTCCAAACGATTCCTTTTAATAGCAAGATGAGGCATGTTTTTATTGCCGGGACCCGCATTTATTCCATTACCAATTTCGAAAACAAAGAGGTTCCCATCGGCACGCTTTTGCTTGTACTGGACATTAGCGCGATGCTAGGGGAACAAGAGCAAGTGATTCGAATGAGCGGCAGCGAAGTGTACATGATCGACCGCAACGGCGTCGTTTTTTATACGAACAACGATGAGATTTCGGTAGGGAGCAAGTATGACGAGGCTCAGCTTCTTGACGGCGATGACAGCGATATTATTCGTACAGGGGAAATTCCGGATCTCGGCGGACGGGTCATTATTAAAGTACCGGCCAGCGCGCTCCTAAGCGAAGTGGCTGAAATACGCAGACAGCAATTGCTGGTGTTCTGCATTTCTTTAGCGGTGCTTGCCTTTCCTTTTTTGTTTGTTATCAATAATATTTTGTATCCGCTCAAGAAGCTGTTGAGGTTTATGAAAGAGATTAGATCGGGCACATTGAAGACGTTGAAGAAACGGATTGAGCTCGAAGGGTATTACGAGATGATGACCACAACCAATCATTTTAATGCGATGCTGGACGAAATTGACGATTTGACTCACAAACTGCTCGAAAGCAATGTGAGATTGTATGAAGCGGAACTTGTTAAGAAAAAATCCGAATTGGCCTTTTTGCAGAGTCAGATCAACCCGCATTTTCTCTATAACACATTAGAATCGATTAAAGGCATTGCCGCCGATGAAGGTTCCGATAAAATATTTCGAATCTCCAAGGCGCTGGCGCTGGTGTTTCGCTACAGCATTAAGGGTGCGGACAGGATACCGCTTCGTGAAGAGATTCAAATGATACAAAATTATATGTACATTCAGCAAATTCGTTTTGGCGACCGGATCGAGATGGAATATGAGATCGATCAAACACTTCTTGACTATAAAGTCCCACGTATGATTTTGCAGCCGATAGTGGAAAATGCCGTTTTTCATGGCATGGAGCCAAAGGTTGGCGGTTGTAAATTGCGATTCGAAGCTTATGTCCGCCAAGATATTCTCTATCTGTCGGTAAAGGACAGTGGAGTGGGCATTAAACGGGATACACTCGAGCATATTCAGGCGCGTCTGATGGCCGAGCCAGGATTTAAAGCTTCTGGCGAGAGGGAGGAGTGTACTGAAGGAATAGGTTTGTTTAATGTCCATGACCGTATTCGTTTAAATTATGGCAATTTATATGGTGTACGTGTTGTCAGCATGCTCGGAATCGGCACGGAGGTTAGCATTCTGATGCCTTACGGGGGGGAGCTACTTGCATAAAGTGTTGTTGGTGGACGATGAAGAATTTGTAGTTAAAAGCTTAAAGGCTAGCGTGGATTGGCAGGCCTGCGGGTTTGAAATTGTAGGCGAAGCTTACAATGGGGATGATGCGGTTCGGGCGGTGCAGCAGTTGAAGCCGGATTTAGTTTTTACGGATATCCGCATGCCAGGCATGAACGGACTTGAGTTCATTAAGAAAGCTAAAGCGGTTGACGCCTCTACGCTGTTTATTATCGTCAGCGGCTACGCCGAGTTTGCTTTTGCGCAAAAGGCGCTTAATGTTGGCGCGATAGGTTATTGTCTCAAGCCGTTCGATGAACTTGAGATCTCCAGCTTTCTGCATAAAGCCGCAGCTATGCTGGATCAGACACGGCCGATTGACGAAGGAGAAATACTGGATTTGCTTGAAAACGCAACAGATCAGGGCGTAGATAAATTGCGCTCCAGACTGGAGCAGGCTGGTATCTGCATCGGGCCTCAGGAACGTTATAGAGTGGCTGTATCGGTCGGGCAGGAGCGCCTGGCTCTAAATCCCGGAACGCAGGGTGAGCTGGTTTTGCGGATCGGTTATCGCAAATATGCGTACTGCATCGCAGATCACCCTCCCGGCCGAGCCGATGAGTGGTATACGCATGCTCAGATGTCGGGTTCAACTGTTGGAGACGGAGGGTATATCGGGGATGTCGCCCGATTGAAGGGAGCGATCGAGAGGGCGGAGCTGGACGCCTATCGTTATTTTACAGTAGGCAAAAATGCCGAAAGATTGGAATCGGAAAATACGGAAGTGCCTGACAAGGCACTGACCCAACTAATAGGAGCGATTGCAAATCAGGATGTGCCTGCGATATTTGCTGCGCTAACCGGGATCGAGAGGCACTTCTCCCAAGGGTTGCTTAATATCAGGCATGCGTTGACGGTATACAACGATACTATCGTATTTCTGAACAGGATTGGAGAATCCGAAGAGCCCTTGTTGCTGACATATGACAAGCTGACCGTCTTGTTTTCGGATGCGGGGCACATGGTGAGGCAGTTAAAGCAGGCATTGTCGGAGAGTTTAAACCGAAGCAAACTAAGCCTAAAACCTGAGGAT
The DNA here is from genome assembly GCF_014303795.1 of Paenibacillus sp. PAMC21692. NCBI lineage: Bacteria > Bacillati > Bacillota > Bacilli > Caryophanales > Paenibacillaceae > Paenibacillus > Paenibacillus sp. PAMC21692. The sequence continues at coordinate 7,642,565 of NZ_CP060293.1, read as the reverse complement.
ATCAAAAACAGGACGTTTACGTCCATTCTTCACTTCGTCAACGAAAACTTTTGCCAGGATTTGTCCATTCAGAGCCTTTCCCGATCGTTTAACATCAATGCCAATTATATCAGTCAGATGTTCAAGCGAGAGACCGGGAGGACCTTTACCGAACATTTGACCCAATTAAGGATGGAGTATGCCTGTCAATTATTGAGAACGGCCGATACGTCGATTCAGGAGGTGGCGGAAAAGGCCGGCTATCACGACTATTTCTATTTTAGCAGGCAATTCAAGCGGTATACAGGCACACCTCCGAGCACATATCGCGCGGAGCATCAATGATCGTTTACAGAATCAAAGTAGTGGAGGACTATTTCTCTCAAACGGGAGAAGGTCCTCTTTTTCGTATTATCAGGTTAGCCAGTTATTACTGGTTGGCCTTTTTTTATGGTCGGTATACGATGGCGGTAGCCGGGAGAACGTGCGTCTTTTAGGGGTCAGACCCCGTCACAAAAACTGTTCTCCCACTACCCCCAATGACCATGTTTGAGCTGGTAGAGGCAACGACCTCGCATCACAAGCGAAGCTATGGGTTTGGAACCATCGTGGGAGTGCCGGCAATTTTATTAGGGAGGTTGTTATGCAGCCAGTCGTAGGTGTGGATGTAGCGAAAGGATCTAGCGTAGTACAAGCTTTTACAAGGAGGAACGAACCGTACGGGAAGTTGGAGAGCATCTCTCACGGGGATAGCGGATTCGAGCGGCTAGGGGAGCTCTTAGCGGAGTTACAGGCGAGGATGGCAATTGCCCCTGTAGTTATTCTTGAAGCGACAGGACATTATCATCGGGGGCTTGTAGCTTATCTCGAACGTAGTGGATGGACGCATTTCATCGTTAATCCGTTACAGTCTAAGCGTGCGAAAGGAACTCAACTTAGGAAGGTAAAAACAGATGCTGCGGATGCTTGGCATCTAGCCGATATGTACTACCGCGGGGACGTTTTACCGCATCGTACATGGGACGAAACGTTTACAGAGCTGCAGCATGTGACCAGGCAGCATGAGTTTGTGACGGGAATGTTCGTCCAAGCGAAGTTAAACGCGAGAGCATTGCTCGAACAGGTCTTTCCGGCTTATGAGGAGATCTTTTATGCCCTGTTCTCTGTCACGTCGCTAAGCGTGTTGGAGCGTTGTTTAGAGGGCGATGATGGGGATCTTGTTGAAACTATTCAGGCATGCGCTGGAAAATCCCGTTCGAGACGTTGGGTTGATGAGAAAGCAAGACGACTTCGAGAGATCTTGTTAGATTGGAGAGCACAGCCTAGAAGCCAATCTCAGACCGTAGCCTTAAGTGGTATGGTTTCCTTGTTGCTTTCGTTCACGGAGCAATTAAGTGATCTTGAGAAACAGATGAATGAACTCGCATTTGATTTACCTGAGGTAGAACTGGTGAAAAGCATACCTGGGATCGGGGATAAATTAGCTGCAGCAATTGTTGCGGAGGTTGGAGATGTAGGACAATTTGAAGGCGCTAAACAGCTTGTGGCGTATGCGGGATTAGACCCTGGAATCTTTAGTTCCGGGAAATTTACCGCCACAAGTTCACGAATTACTAAGCGGGGTTCAAAGAGACTTCGCCGATCGTTGTATTTAGCTGTGCAATGCGGGATCCGGGGAAGCACCAACAAGAGGATTAGAGAATATTACGACAAGAAAAGAAAAGAGGGCAAGCCATACAAGGTGGTCGTGATCGCTTGCGCCAACAAGCTTCTCCATCACGTGTACGCCATCCTTAGTAAAGAGCAGCCCTACAGAAACTAAAAACCAAATTTACCCATAACCTTCACGCCAATGAAGGTTATTTGTCGTGCCTAGAAATCAGTATACCAATTAAACTGCCCCACTCCAATACTAAATGCTTGACAAGTATTAGCTGGTTTTTGTGTCGTGGATTCCATATGGACTGATATTAGTTACGGATGGACAAATGTTAGATGGATAGAGAGGGCGCAGTGGAGGCGGATCAAATTGGTATGAATTATCCAAACAATGGTTAGGGACGTTCATGTAGTGTAATGTCCAATCTGTATACAATTTGATTATGTAATCACCATTCAATAATAAGATGTCATTTTATGGGAATTTTATTAATGTATCATACGATTTATTAAAAGAAAGGGGGAACTTTATGAACAAGCAGTTGGAAGGAAAAGTCGCCATTGTTACTGGAGGCACTAAAGGAATAGGCGAAGCCTGTACACGATTATTCGCAGAACGAGGCGCTAAAGTAGTCTTCACGGGAAGGGACGAAAATACAGGTCTAGAGCTCGAAAAAGAGTTGCATAGGAACGGGTATGAAGTAAAGTCGACATATGCTTTTTTACAGGGGTAACGAAACAAGTGTGATAAAAAGCTCAAAAATGTGCCCGAACAACAATTCAGCATACCCAAATTTAGTGGAGAGTGATAAGCATTGAAATTACATTACACTACACCAGCAAATAAATGGACGGAAGCGCTTCCCTTAGGAAATGGGCGGCTAGGTGCAATGGTGTTCGGAGGGATTGAAACGGAGCGACTTCAATTAAATGAAGATACTTTGTGGTCAGGGGAACCGAAGGACACGACAAATTCGAACGCACAAAAAGTACTACCAGAAATTCGGGAGCTAATTAATCAAGGTAATTTTGTGGAAGCGGATGAACTTTGCAAACAAGCCATGGGACCTTATACACAATCTTATATGCCCATGGGCGATCTGTTTATCCATTTTTATCATGGAGCTTTGGCTAACAATTACGAGCGTCAACTGGATTTGGAGACGGCAACATCGGTAGTTCGTTATAGGATTGGAACCGTTACATATACTCGAACTTGTTTTATTTCGAGTCCGGATAATGTAGTCGTCTTACGTATTGAAGCGGATCGTCAAAAAATGATAAGTTTTAAAGCCAATCTTTCAAGCCCGCTTCGCAGCCAGACAACTGTTGAGTTGGGACGTCACATCATTAAGGGACAAGCCCCTATCCACGTTGATCCCAATTATTACCGCGAAAAAGAACAACCTATTCAATATGGGAACGGCGGAATCCGCTTTGACGGTCGGATATGTGCGAAACTAGATGGTGGCACACATTCCGTTAATCACGACGGCCTGCATGTGGAAGGTGCTTCAAGTGTTACGCTAATTTTTAGCGGAGCAACCAGTTTTAATGGTTATGATCGAAATCCATTCACCGAGGGTGTAGAGCCAAGCAGCTTAGCGGAGGATTACTTGAATGCTGCTCATAATCTGAGTTACACAGAGTTGCTGGGCAAACATATTTCGGATTACAAACGATTGTATAACCGGGTTGAATTGGATCTTGGTGGATGTGACGATAATGAAAGTATCCCAACAGATAAAAGAATACTAGAATACGGAGCCAAAGATAGAAAGTTGGTAGAGTTACTGTTTCAATTTGGCCGATACTTGCTTATCTCAAGTTCACGACCTGGAACACAAGCAGCAAATTTGCAGGGAATATGGAATCAAGAGACCCGCCCGCCATGGAGCGCAAATTACACATTAAATATTAACACTCAGATGAATTATTGGCTCGCGGAAGTCTGTAACTTGTCGGAATGCCATAAGCCATTGTTGGAGTTTATTCGTAATCTCTCAGAGTCAGGTTCAAAAACCGCACTTGTAAATTACGGGGCCAGAGGGTGGGTCGCTCATCACAACAGCGACATATGGTGTCAAACGGCTCCAGTAGGCGATTATGGAGATGGTGATCCGGTATGGGCGAGTTGGTTCGTGGCAGGTGCATGGCTAAGTCAGCACCTTTGGGAACATTATGCATTTAGTGGCGATGTAACGTATCTTCGGGAGACAGGTTATCCTATTATGAAAGAAGCGGCTTTGTTTTGTCTCGACTGGCTATGCGAGGAACCTGATGGTTATCTGGTTACTTCACCATCAACTTCTCCTGAACATAAATTTGTTACCTCTGATCGTCAATTGGCAGCTGTAAGCAAAGGATCTACGATGGATATTTTGTTGATAGAGGAATTATTTACAAATTGTATTCAAGCAGCATCCTTGCTTAATGTAGATATGGAGCTGAGGGAAGAGTTTAAAGCAACTATTGAGAAACTTCGCCCATACACGATTAGCAAAGATGGTCATCTTCAAGAGTGGTTCCTTGATTTTGAAGATCAAGACATTCATCATCGTCACGTATCTCATTTATATGGGGTATACCCGGGGTATTTATTTACTGAAAGGAAAAGACCTGAACTTTATGAGGCGACAAAAAAATCTTTGGAACGTCGAAGTGATACTGGCATGGGTTGGAGTTTGGCCTGGAAAATAAATCTTTGGGCACGATTCGGCGATGGGGATCGCGCGTTAAAGTTAATAGATCGTATACTCAATCTAGTCCGAGAAGAAGATACAGCGGATTATAATAGCATGGGGATTTATCCAAATCTCTTTGACGTAGGTCCACCATTCCAGATAGACGGGAATTTTGGCTTTACCGCAGGTATTGCAGAAATGTTAATGCAGTCCCACACCGATGCTATCCGTTTGATTCCCGCACTGCCAATTGAATGGCCGTCGGGCTCAGTAAAAGGTTTACGCGCGAGGAACGGATTTGAAGTCGGTTTTACGTGGAGACAGAATAAGGTTGAGCGCGTAAACATTTACTCAGCACTAGGCAAAGTGTGCCGTGTAAGGATGGACTGCCAAATGGCCGTTCTAGCTGAAGGACAAGCCGTTCAGATAAAACAGTTGGAGGACGGAATCATCAGCTTTCCTACAACTATAGGAGCAAACTATACAATCGAGACTTCACAATGTGAGTAGATACACAATCTGCTTGGGAGGTGACAGCAATGAACGAATTCGAACAAAGCGCCTATAATCCGCGCGAGCAGCGGGACAAACGCGACAATCCGGATGGTATTCCGACGGAGTAAGAGAGCCTGTTCGACAAGTTCGTCAGCCAGCGTACGGTCGATTCGATCCCGGTTGAGGACAGGCACGTCGAGGAGTGATAACGGTCGCGAAACAGATTCACGAAAGGGGCTGTCTCAAAAGTAAGATCGTTCGCTTATGTAATAGCTCACTTGATGAATGAAGCGTCTAAAATGGAAAAATGGTGGTGCTAGGGAGGCTATCCCTGCACCACCATTTCTGCTTTTTGGTCTATTGCCGCCTTCTTGAGCAAATTGTGGGCGAGCGAAAGCCACCCGACCTCTAGGCTCACTTTTGGCAGGCCTCGAAGCAGAAAACGTCTGAATCCGCGGTTATTCTTTATTTGCCCGAATACACTTTCCGGCTCAATCATCCTTCGAACCGAGAGGGCGTACCCGTCCTCACTTCTGAGCTTCTCGCGTGCTCGCTGCTTGTAACTTAAATACTTCATACTTACACTGATTTCGCGATTTCCTTTCGCTTTCGTGCACAATTCCTTAAACGGACAACCCTCGCAACTCTCGCTCCGATAGTGCCGCTTCCTTAGCTCATACCCACTTTCCGATTTCTCCTTGCTTTCATAACGGAATAATAGTTTTCGTCCTGCGGCGCACGTCCACGTGTCTTCGATCTCGTTGTACTGCCAATTATCCAGCTTACTGATGTCTTGCTTCCATTTCTTCGATTTTTCCTTATGGTAGGTGCTGTACTTCACTAATGCTTCCAGTTGTTCGCTTTCCAAATAGGCGTAGTTTTCCTCACCACCGTATCCAGCGTCCGCAATAACCGTTTTCGGCAACTTGCCGAGCGCTGCTTTGACCTTCTCCAAGTGAGGTTTTAGGCATCGCGTATCGGTCGGACGTTGGTGCAAGCTGTACCCGATAATGAACTGGTTCTCTGTTCCGATCTGCACATTGTAGCCAGGCTTAAGCTGACCATTACGCATATGATCTTCTTTCATTCGCATGAATGTGGCGTCATGATCAGTCTTGCTAAAGCTGTTCCGATCTCCGAGAATCTCTTGCTGGGTCTCGTATTTCTGCAGACGAGGCAACAGGTCCTTACGAAGGGCGCGTACCGCTTTTTTAAGGGGCTTATCCTTCGGCCGAGTTTGCAGGTTGGCTTCCAATTGCTGAACGGCCGATTCCAATTTCTCGCTGGTCAACTCGGATGCTTCGCCTAGCTCCGCAAGATCCTGTCCGGCCTGCTCCTGATCTTCTTGTTTTTCAGTCGCTTCAATGGTGGCAAACAACGTTTTTACTTTTTCCTGGAGCTTCGCTTTCTGCTTCACGACTGCCTTACCCCAGACAAACGTGTACCGATTCGCGTTCGCTTCGATTTTTGTGCCATCTACAAAGTAATGCTCAAGCTTCACATATTTCTCAGCAGCAAGAAATTGAAGCACACCAGTGAAGACCGTCTCCAATATGTCTTTCATCCGCTCGGAGCGAAAGCGATTGATGGTCCGGAAGTCTGGGCGTTGTCTGCCGGCAATCCACATAAACATGATATTTTCACGGACCGCCTTGGCAATCTGCCGAGAAGAGTAGATCCGCTGTGTATAGGCATAAATGATGACTTTGGTGAGCATTTTGGGATGGTAGCTGTCTCTTCCTCCACCGGGGTAAGCATCCCTGAAGATCTTGTCATCTAAGCGATTGACAGCCTCATTGACTACACGAACGAGGTGATTGGGAGGAATGTCGTCCTCCAAGTCCATTGGCAGATGAAGTTGGTCCATGGTATATTGAATGTACAAAAGAAACCTCTCCTTTGGTATGTGGTTGGGTGGTACCTCCATTTTACCAAGGAAAGGTTTCTTTTTGTTTTACAATTTAGAGAAAAGGGGGGGCCTTTAGTCAACTGACGATGACTTTTGGGACAGCCCCTTTTGAGCATTGTAGTCGACGGTCAAAGACTATAGGCGGTTGCGGTGATGGGACGAACTCTACTCCGGTCATTGTTACTTTACTCCCTCTCCATGACAGGCATGCCAAGCATATGCTCTGCAATACGTTCAATGGAGGAAGGAGGCCCTGAAAAGTAAAACAGCTCAGAACGATCGGATGTTTGTCCCGGCTTCCAAATCGGCAGGGCAGGCGCATGATACTCCAGCTCTGCGAAGTTGCCGAACTGCCCGCCATCGTTGAAGACTTGCACGCACGATCCGCGATAGGAGGGCCGATCGGGAGGATAGTCCGGGTAAATCCCTGCGGGATGCACGGCAAACTGACGAATAATCAGCGTGCTTACGTCTTCGCTGAGACGCCTGATGTAGCCAAATCGTCCTGTTGAGGCAATCGCGTCGAACGACAGCTTGAATTTGGCCGACCCGCCGCATGGAATACGCGCTCCGCTAGGCGAGATCTCAAGCGTTTCCGGCTGACTGTCGGCGAACATGGTGAGCGGCTGCGCACCGCCAAAAGTAGGGATCAGCGCTTCGCCGTCCGAGGGGAGCTGCAGGATGCTCCATAGGTTGCAATAACCGTTGCCTTCTGCCGTAGCACGGTAGTCTGCATTCCCCAACGGTTCCAGTGACAGTTCGGTTGTCGTTTCGCAGCCTGCATAGCTGACGGCAGGATCGGCCAGCGAAGCCGTGGAGCCATTATGGAGCAGCGGATTGGGCACAGGGGAGAATCGTTTTTTGATTTGAAATTGGATGGGCATGGCCGAGGTGCGATGATGGAGCACGCCATCCATGCCGAGTCGAATTTCTTCTGTGGAAAGCGACTCCAGCGACCAGTTGCCGGGATCCAGAGAGCCGGGAACACTGTACTGGCCTTCGGAATCCATGAAGTATTCCAGCTCGGGGCTGATCCAGGTACGGTCTCCGCCTACATTCCAATGATCCGGAGAAGCGGCTTGGGCAGGCGTCCAAAATGGAAGGGGGGCATCGGATCCTCTGGGTACTAAGCCCAGAAGTCTCCCGCCTCTAGGCAACACCAGCAGGGAAGAACCGTCCATCCCCTGCAAAGCAGTAAATTCACCGTGATGGCGGTTCATTAGCGTTTCGAGTTGAGTGGCCAAGCGGCACATGCTCCTTCCTAGCTAGCTTTGATTAAAACACAACAGGCAATCCTCGTCGCGGATATGGCTGCCCCAAATCTGAGCTACAGCTGTCTCATTATACGAGCGAAGGGCTTTAATCAACTCCTGATGTTCCTTCGGCACCTTATGCAGATCAGGGAAAATACCCGTGTTTTTAATAAAGTGCAGACGGAGCCGATTTACAATGCTGAGCCATATCTGTTGCGCATAGGATGTTTTATCCAGCGCGATGATTCGCTCGTGGAAACGGATGTCCGCTTCGACAAGCGCAAATAAGTTTTGCTCTTCTGCGGCTTGCTTCATGTCGGCAACGATCTGCTCCAGATCGTTGAACAGCTCTTCGTCCAGCTGATTGTTATGCTGCTTTAGAACAAATAGCTCCAGCTGCAGGCGAATCGGGATCAGCAGCCCGACGACTTCATCCACCTGTACATCGGCGACCACCGTTTCCCGGTAAGGTTGACTGACGACAAGTCCAATCGCTTCCAGATCGCGCAACGCTTCGCGCAGCGGCCCGCGGCTGACTGACATTTGTGCCGAGATGTCCTGTTCTCGGAGCTTGTCGCCGGGCTTGAGATGCCCCCGCAGGATGGCGTCCCGAATATCGGAGAAGATCCGCTGCCGCAAGGACAAGTTTTCCTGACTTTTGAATTGATGTGGCTTCATCTATCTAATTCTCCCTTTAGTTCTATTTCCTAATAAGTATTATACGCGAATTTATATATTCATTCAACGATCAATTGAAGATTGTTGACAATCTACGATATATGAAAGTATGATGGATTTATTACCAGCAACGATAACAGGAGGAGGTCATAGGAAATGAATGTACTTGCCATAGTGGCTCATCCCGACGATGCAGAAATATTGTGCGGCGGGACGTTGGCCAAATATGCCGCGCGCGGCGATCAGGTGACGATAGCGGTGTCAACAAATGGAGAAGTAGGGTCTCCCGTATTGCCTAAGGCTGAAATTGCGGAAATTAGGAGACTGGAGGCGATTGCAGCGGCCGAGGTCATTGGCGCAAAGCTGCTCTGGTTAAATTATCCGGACGAGTTTCTGTTCGATACAGCCGAAGTCAGACTGGCTTTTATTGAAGCGATGCGCAGCAGCGAAGCCGACGTCGTGTTAACGCACTGGCCGCAGGATTTGTACAATCCCGACCATACGGTAACGGGGCAGGTGGCGAATGATGTGGCGATTATGACAACCGTACCCAACATCGTTACGGCGAGCGAACCGTTAAAAAAAATTCCCGTTGTCTATTTTGTCGACAGTGTGGTGGGCATCGGCTTCCACCCGGACGAATACGTAGATATTACGGAGACCATGAGCTCAAAAAAAGAAATGCTGGGCAAACATGTCAGTCAGGTAGGCGATTGGCTGCAGGATCAATATGGCTCCAATGCGATCGAGATGATCGAAGTGATGTCGAGATTCCGCGGGATTCAGAGCGGCGTTCGTTATGCAGAAGGGTTCGTGCGGGCCAAGGCGTATCCCCGCAACTATACAGGATCCCTGCTGCCGCATTGACGCGCAAGGGATACGGGAGCAACGGAGGGATGCGCAATGAGTCGGTTTAACGGCCGAACGGTCATAATTACGGGCGGGGCAACGGGCATCGGCCTGGAGACCTCCGAACATTTTGCCGCCGAAGGCGCAGATGTGGTCCTTGCAGGTCGCAGCGTCAAAAGCGGAACCGAGGCGTTGCTTCGGTTGGAACGTTACAGGGAACGAGTACATTTTATTGCGACCGATGTTTCCGTCGAGGAAGACGTAAAGCGATTGATCGAGCAGACGATGACGCTTACCGGACGGGTCGACGTGCTTGTCAACAATGCGGCGATGTTCTATGAAAGCGATTTTATGGAGGAAAGCACGGAGCGATGGCGGGCCGTATTCGATACGATTGTAAACGGGGCTTACTGGTGCACCAAGTATGCGGCACGGGCGATGAAGGGAACGGGCGGCGGAGCCGTCGTCAACGTGTCGTCCATCAACGGAGTGCGGGCTCTGATGAAGTCAAGCCACTACAATGCGGCTAAGGGTGCGCTTGACCAATTGACTCGCGGCACTGCGCTGGAGCTCTCGCCGCTCGGCATCCGCGTTAACGGCGTAGCGCCCGGCTTTATCGACACGGCGTTGTCGGTCATTGGCGGCGTCAATGAGCTGGAGACGGAGGACTTCAAGCGCTACTATGTGGGGCAACGCAAGATCGCCCTCGCACGGCCCGGTTTGCCGCATGAGGTCGCACGCGCTATTTTATTTCTCGCGTCGGAGGAAGCCTCTTATATTCAGGGAGCCATATTGCCGGTAGACGGCGGATTATCCATCACCTTCTGATAAGGGAGATGAGGAAGAGAGGCTAAATGTGATGACGGAACCACATCGAACAGATGGCGAGTGGCAGTCCATCAGTCCGGACATTCGCCGCAAGGTGCTTTCACCCGGAGAGCGGATGATGAGCATGTTAATCGATTTCAAGAAGGGCGGGTATGGCGCCGAGCACGCCCATCCGCATGAGCAGCTTGGCTTCGTTCTTTCAGGCAAAATTCGGATGAGGCTTGGCGGAGAAGAAAGGATAGTACACGCCGGTGAGCAAATTTATGTGCCTGGCGACGTACCTCATGACGTGCTTGCGCTCGAAGATTCGCTTGTGCTGGAAACCTTTACGCCGCTGCGGCATGATTTGCTTGAAGCAGCCGGCATTATCATTCATAAGGAAACGGGGAATCAACCATGAAAATTACGGAAGTCGAAGCGATTTATTTGCGTTTGCCTGATCTTGATGCCAGCCAATGCGACGGAACGCAGGATACGTTAGTCATTCGAATACATACCGACGAAGGGATCTCGGGGATCGGAGAAGTAGATTCTTCTCCGCTCGTAGCCAAGGCCGTTGTAGACACGCCGCCCTCTCACTCGATTGCGACCGGTCTCAGAAGTTTGTTGATTGGCGAGAATCCATTCGAAATAGAGCGTTTGTGGGACAAAATGTATCGCGGAACCATCTACTTCGGCAGAAGCGGTCCCGCACTGCACGCCATCAGCGGTGTAGATATGGCCTTGTGGGATATTGTAGGGAAAGCGTCGAATCGGCCTGTCTGCGAGATGATGGGCGGCATTTTTAACAAGCGTCTGAAAGCTTATGCCAGCGCTCTGATGCCGGAGACGATCGAAGAAGCGGTAGCGATGGCGGAAGGTTATGTGCAGCAGGGCTACCAATCGATGAAGTTTGGCTGGGGGCCCATCGGCCGCAACGCCAGGTTTGACGAAGCGCAGATCAAGGCGATCCGGCAGGCCGTTGGCGATGACATCGATATTATGATCGATGCCGGCCTCGCGTGGGATCTTAAGGGGGCTTTGCGCATGGCCGAGGTATACGAGAAGTATGGCGTATACTGGCTGGAGGAGCCGGTGCACTCCAATGATCTTAACGGTTACCGCGAGCTGGCCGATCGCTCCAAAATCATGATTGCCGGCGGCGAGCAGGAAGCCGGCAGATTGGCTTTCCAGCGTCTGCTGGACGAAGGGCATCTGGACATTATTCAGCCGGACCTTGGCAGAGTAGGCGGACTGACCGAGGGCAAACGAATTGCTTATCTTGCTTATGACCGGCACAAGAAGGTCGTGCCGCATGCGTTCAAGACGGGCATTCTTGTAGCAGCCAGCACTCATTTTGCGGCAGCTATTCCGAATGGATTTATGATTGAACATACGGTGTCTTCTTCTCCGCTCGCTCGCGATCTGGTCAGTCGGGAGATCGAGTTCAAGGACGGATACGTTACTGTGCCGGTTGACCGTCCAGGGCTGGGCGTAGAAATGGACGAGGAAGTTCTGAACCGTTATCGGGTGAACTAAAACCTCGGAAACGGGATGAGTTGATTCGGGCAGAACCGTTGCGAATAGAGTTCAAAGGTGGGTTAGCTCATGAAAGCATTAATCTATGAAGGACCGCGCGTGATGAATATGAGGGAAGCGGACATCCCTGAGCCGAAGGCGGATGAACTGCTCGTGCGAGTCGCCTATGCCGGCATATGCGGCTCCGAGCTTGGCGGATATTTGGGACATAACTCGCTCCGCAAGCCGCCGCTTATTATGGGTCATGAGTTTACCGGCATCGTGGAGCGCGCGGGAAGCCGTGCCTTGCATTGGCAGCCGGGGGACAGAGTGGTGGTCAATCCGCTCGTGACTTGCGGCGAATGCTCGTATTGTTTGAACCGGCAGGAGCAGTTGTGCGAGTCGCGGGCGTTGCTAGGTGCACATCGTCCGGGAGCATTCGCAGAATTTATCGCGGTGCCTGCGGACAATGTGCTTCGGCTGCCGGATTCCATCTCTCTCGGGGACGGAGTGCTGACGGAGCCGCTTGCGTGCGCGGCGCATATCGGCCGATTGCTGCAGTGGAAGCCGCAAGACCGGCTGCTTATTTATGGGGCGGGCCCCATCGGTCTGTTCGTGCTGGCAGCAGCACGCATCAGCGGACTGCAAGATATCGTCATCGTGGACATTAACGAAGAGCGGCTCGCGATTGCGAGCGCGATGGGCGGGCAAGGAGCCGTTGCCGCGGAGGGCGAATTCGATGCGGCAGTGGACGCGGTCGGTGCGTCCGTTACCCGTCAACGCTGCGTCGAAGCGGTTCGGTCAGGCGGCAAGGTCGTATTTACCGGCCTTCACGAAGCAGATAGCTTGCTGCCAATTAATGATATCATCCGACGCGAAATAACGTGCCGGGGCGCGTTTGCTTACGCGCCTCAAGATTTTACAGCAGCGCTCGACTGGCTGGAGCAGGGACGGGTGGACTTGTCGTCATGGATGCGGGTGCTGCCGCTTGAGCAAGGGGCGGCCGGCTTTGAGACGCTGCTTGGAAGTCCCGGCGGCATCGCCAAGATTTTGCTGAAGCCTTAATAGCAGAAGGGACTACGGGCAAGGCATAGATGAAGGAGGAATAAAGAGATGAAACTGCTGCAATTTTATGAGAAACGAGACGAGAAACGAAAGCTGAAAATTGGCGTATTGGGCGAAGGCAATATCGTTCGACCGCTTCGCACGGACGGCACGATGCGGCCATTTATCGCGCGTCTGTCGGAAGCTGAGCCGTCGGAGAGGGAGCTTGCGACATGGGTGGAAGAAGCCGAAGGATGGCCGCTGGAAGAGGTTGTGTTGTTGTCGCCGCTGACCGATCCCGAGAAAATTATCTGTATCGGTCTGAACTATCATGACCATGTCATCGAGTCCGGCATGAAGGTGCCTTCCGTGCCCGTGCTGTTCCCCAAATATTCGAATTGTATCGCCGCGCATGAGCAGAGCATTGCGATTCCCGCAGAGGTCGCACAATGCGATTACGAGGTGGAGCTTGCGGTGGTCATCGGCAAGGAAGCGAAGCGGGTATCGCGTGAGGAAGCGATGGATTATGTGTTCGGGTATACCGTGCTCAACGACGTAAGCGCGCGGGATATCCAGCTTAATGAGCCGCAATGGACGCGCGGCAAGACGATCGACGGCTTCGCTCCGATCGGGCCGTGGATCGTAACTGCGGACGAGCTTCCTCATCCCGGCAACCTGCCTATCAAGCTGAGACTGAACGGGAAATTGATGCAGAATTCCAATACAAGGGAGCTCATATTCGATATTCCTTATTTGATCTCATTCCTGTCCAATACGATGACATTGAAGCCGGGCGATGTGATCAGCACGGGCACGCCTCCAGGCGTCGGCATGGGACAGAAGCCGCAGGTGTGGCTGAAGCCGGGAGATATAGTCGAAGCGGAGATCGAAGGGATAGGCGTTTTGCGCAACACGTTTGTTGCGGAAGCTTCATTGAACTAATTTATAAATCATACACACATTGCAATCCACTCTCATGATTTCATTATTAATACACATCATAGGCCTCGCTGTGCACGCGAGTATAAAAAATCATACACAATGGCTCTGGAATGGTAGATTCGAGGCATACGAGTATGAAAAATCATATACAATGGCGCCGGAATAGTTGATTCGAGGCACGCGAGTATGCATCCGAAACTTAAAATCACCCGTAAGGGTGATTTTTGATCTTTATAGAGATTAGAGATTCAATTTTTGTCCGAATCATACGATTTTGTCGTTGCTGTCTTGCTCCAGAGAATGGTAATGGGGGCAGCATTTATCCTCCGTTTGATGACGACAAATCGTGACTGTGGGAGATCGAAGACTTGGCGCATCTCGCACCCCTGGCATGCAGCATCCTCGAGCGAGGAAGAGCACCGTGTACACTGCAATAACGGATGCGAATTAATGGTGTCGGGTAGCTCTAGCATTTGCAACGTATAGCTTTTTGAACTTTCGGTGCTCCCTCTTTCCCGCATGCTTTCCGAAGCTTGGTGGGTTTGCGGAAACCGTCACTAGAAGGTGGCTTGCTGCAATAAATTGATCCTACCCTTGATTAAAAAACCGTCCAGACGGTATAGTTAACATTAACAAATACCTGAGGAGGATCGGACATGAGGTCGAATTCCAAACGCGCCTTGCTGCTGGAGGCTGCCGCCAGAATAATCAAGGAAGAAGGGGCGGCGAAGCTGACGCTGGACGCGGTCGCGCAGGAAGCGGGCGTTAGCAAGGGCGGGTTGCTGCATCATTTTGCGAGCAAGGAAGCACTGATCAAAGGATTGGTGGAGCACATTACGGATACGTTTGTCGCCGATATGGAAGGCCGGGTGAAGCAGGATCCGCGTGAGACGGGGAAGTGGAGTCGTGCCTATGTGGCTTCGACGTTCCGGGGAGGATCGGAGTCTGATGTACTGACGACGGCGCTAATCGCCGCGCTGTTCGCAAGGCCGGAGCTGCTGGGCACGCTTAGGGAGCAATACGATTCGTGGCAGAACGAAATTCAGTCTGACGGAATGGATCCCGTGCTGTCCACGATTATCCGGCTTGCGACCGACGGACTTTGGTTCGCGGAGCTGTTCGGCTTCGGGCTGCTGGACGACGGGCTGCGAAGCCAAGTACAGGCCAGGCTGACGCAGTGGACGGAGGGGGAGGCACGAACATGACGATCGCGTATTTGTTGCTGGCCGTCGCGATCGTCAGCGAGGTGTTCGGCAGCTCCATGCTAAAGTTGTCCGACGGCTTCAAGCGGCGCATGCCATCGCTGGGCGTTGTACTTGGCATGGGAGTCGCCTTTTATTGTCTGTCGCTGGCGCTCACTGTAATCCCGCTTGGCACGGCTTACGCGATCTGGTCCGGCCTGGGCACGGCGCTTACAGCCATGATCGGGGTTATCGCGTTCAAAGAACGGCTGGACTGGAAGAAGGGGCTGGGGCTGATTCTGATCATCGCCGGCGTTGTCGTAATGAAATTAACGGGAGGCGGGCATTGATGGAACGGGTAACGAAGCAGTCCTTGCTGAAGGGATACGGCTGGCTGTCGCTCGCCATCGTCACGGAAATATTCGGCACCTCCATGCTGAAGTTATCGGAGGGATTCACGGTGCTGCTTCCGTCTTTTGGCGTCGTTATCGGATTCGCGCTTGCTTTCTACTGTTTGTCGATTAGTATCCGGACGCTCCCGCTTAGTCTCGCTTACGCGATCTGGTCGGGCGTCGGCACCGCGATAACGGCGGTCATCGGCGTATGGATTTGGGGAGACGCATGGAACGCCTACACGGTTGGCGGCATACTGCTTATCATCGGCGGCGTAGTTCTATTAAATGGATCCAAGAAGGCTGAGACGGCAGGGAAGGCTGCGGAGCAGGGCTAGGTGTCAGAAGATATCCAGACTGGGGAAATATTTCTTGCTATAGGTTTGAGGTCAGCAGAAAAAGGGGTAAGTAGATATACAATCTGCTTGGGAGGTGACGGCAATGAACGAATTCGAACGAAGCGCCGATAACCGGCGCGAGCAGCAGGGCAAGCGCGACAATCCGGAAGGTATTCCGACGGAGAATGAGAGTCTGTTCGATAAGTTTGTCAGCGAGCGCACGGTCGATCCGATCCCGGTTGAGGACCAGACCATCGAGCAACAAGACGAGAAGGACAAGGAGCGCACGAAACAGGATTCTCACAGCGAACGAAAGTACCGTACGGGAAATTGAGTGCGGTCTGGCTGAACAGATTTACCTGGTTCACTTCTTTTTCCAAGTGTTATCATACTTTTAAAGAAGCCGAGTGCGGCTAACACTCGGCTTAACAATTGGCTTGGATGGTTTATTCCCTTCAAAGTCGAACAGGATTAAAAAACCCACCTCTGGCGCTAACCGTTGGGTGGGTTTTTACTTTCTCTTGTTGTTAGAGTTAATGTAGGCTCTATCCTTTTCTTTCGTCTATAATTTCTTTAATTTGTTGAATATGTCTTTGTTCATGAATGAACAAGGATTCGAGCCATTCAATTAATAACATCTCTTTAAAAACAGGGTGTACAAAATGTCTTCTACTCAGCACTGAAGAATCTTCAATTGTACTTAAAAGTTCATGTAGCTTCTGTCTTGAATTGTTCAGCTTTTCTATAATCACTTGGTATTCTAATACTTCATTAGATGGTTTGGCAATTTCAGGTGCTTCTAATTTATTACTTCTGTCTAATAGACGTTCTACTGGTTTGTTTGCTATAAATGAATCTTCTTTGCTCTTTAATCCCTTCCTTATTGCTACGACATACAATTCCTCTGTGATATAGAGATGCTGACAGACCTGACTAATACTCCAACTTTCAAGGTCTTTTTGTTTATTTATTTGATTACCATTCATACTTGCAAGGATTACGAGCAACTCGGTTCTGGTTTCTTCCAATTTTTCAATGATTTGTTGAAAATCCATAGAGAAAAACTCCTATCCTTAGTATTTTGCGGATATTTCCTATAACGTTTTATTTATGAACATCGCAAACTATCCATATTTAAGGGTATTCGTGCAGTGAATTAAACAATCCTGCCAATGAAAAAAAAGTTCGAGAAAGCACCTCTTATGAAGCCGATCGCGACGAGTTATAAACGATAATTTCCGTAATCTGGTTGAATAAATGATAGGCGATTGCACGTCGCCATCTTCCTCCTTATAATAGTGGGACGAACCATAGGCTGCTCGGGAGCCGGGACAACAGAGGGAGGTGAGCTCTAATTGAAAGCGTTTTATTCGAACTTGCGGATCAAATACAAGCTGGTCGGGCTCATCTCGCTGATGATGCTGGTCATTGGCCTCGCGACCTATTTCGTCATGCGCTTCACGTTCGAAGCCTATGACGACGAGATTTACAGGCAGTCGGCCAGCGCGCTTAACAGCGCCTCGCTAGGAGTGGAGAAAGAGCTTCGCGACATGGAGAAGCTCACGTTTACGATCGCGACCGACGGCTCCATACAGAGATATCTGGACGTTATCAAGCAAGGCGGCTCGGACTACGACAACTTTCTGGTGGCGATCAGTCTGCAGGAGCGGCTGCTTTCGATCGGCGGCTTCGCGAAGTACGTGCTGTCGTTCCACCTTATTGATGTGTACCAGCGGGAGTATAAGCACGGCGCCAATGCGAATATGCTGTCAGCCGGGCGGATAGAAGAGGTTATAGCCGAGACGGAGCGGAATATCGGCGGGATCAGCTACATTTTTCCCGAGAACGGGGATGGCGCCTTAATTGCGGGAAGGCAGATCCGTCAAGTGCGGAATCTCGAGCTGGATATTTTGGGTACGCTAGCGGTCAGATTGGATCTGGCCAGACTGTTTCGCGATCTGGCTGGTCCCGTGAATCAAGGCGACGGCATGTTCGCGATTCTGGCGGGGGACGGGCAGTCCGTATACCCCACCAACCCGAGCATCGATGTCAGCGCTTTGAACGTCTCCCATAGAGACGGAAGCGGCTACGAGATGAGAGAAGTGAACGGCGAGCGCTTCTTCATCACCTACGTACCGTCGAACTACATGGACTGGACTTATCTCAATATTCAGCCTTATGACGCGATCTTCCGCAAGACGGAGACGGCCAAGCAGTCCGTGTTTGTCATTTACCTCATTGTGTTCTTGCTGGTGCTCATGGCGGCGCTGTGGTTCTCCCGTTCCGTGACGGGTCCCATCGAGCGCCTTAGCGACCGAATGAAGCGGGTGCAGATGGGACACTTCGAATACGCGCTACTGCCGGGAGAGAGAGAACCGGCCATGGACGAGGCGGGGCTGCTGCACCGCAACTTCCGCATTATGGTGGAGCGCATCAACGAACTGATCAATGAAAATTACGTCAAGCAGCTGGCGATCAAGGATACGGAGTTCAAAGCGCTGCAGGCGCAAATCAACCCCCATTTCCTATACAACACGCTGGAATCCATCAACTGGTCGGCAAAGGCAGTGGGGCATAAGCAAATTTCCGTGATGGTGGAATCGCTCGGTTATTTGCTTCGCAGTTCCATCAGCGGCAAGGAGCCTCTTGTTCCGCTTCAGGAAGAGATGGCGACGATCGGCCATTATATATCGATTCAGGCGATTCGATTCGAGGAACGTTTGGACTTCCGCAGTCATATCCCGGCTCGGCTGAATGACTGTCTAGTGCCGAAGCTGTCGGTGCAGCCTATCGTGGAGAATGCGATTCAATACGCGCTGGAGCCGATGATCGATACTTGCGTTATTACTGTAGAGGCGGAGGAAAGCGGCGGCATTATGCGGCTTACGGTCTCGGATAACGGTCCGGGCATCCAACATGACGTGCTCGCCCGTCTGGATTCGGGAGAATTGGTGCCTCGAGGAACAGGGATAGGCCTCCGAAATATTGATGAACGGATCAGGCTGCTGTTCGGAGAAGGGTATGGCCTCGAGGTGGGAGACAATAAAGGCGGAGGGACGCGGATTACGCTCGTTCTGCCCGTAGAAATGAGGGATCCACATGTATAAAGTGCTGATTGTCGACGATGAAAGAATTATTTTGGAGGGGATTGCCGGTCTCATGGATTGGGCAAAATATGGAACGGAGCTGGCCGGAACGGCGCGCAACGGGCTGGAAGCGCTGACGTTTATTGAGGAGCATGCCCCCGACATCGTCATCAGCGATATCCGGATGCCGGGCATGGACGGGCTCAAGCTGGCGGAGCGGACGCGGGAGCTGTTCCCGTCGATCGCCTTTATTATGTTGTCCGGCTTTGGCGAATTCGATTACGCGAGAAAGGCGATGCAATATGGCGTAAAACATTATTTGCTGAAGCCGTGCAACGAGAATACAATCGGCGAAGCGTTGTCCGAGGTGGTCGCGGGGCTGGGCGAGCAGAAGCGGAAGACGCAGTTCCTGGAAAATCTGCAGCAGGAGCTCCGTCAGGTGCTGCCAAGCGCTAAGGAGCAGTTCCTCAAGGAGCTTGTCACGAACAAGATGTATGGGCGCGGAGACTGGGAGAGATACAAGGAATTGTTTGGCATCGAGGTGGAAAATGCCGAGGCCCGGCTTCTGCTGCTGCAGCTCGAAGGACAATTCGAATTCGAGCAGCTGTTCGCGCTCAAGAACATCGCGGAGGACTTGATCGAGCGGTCCAATCTTGTGCTGAGCACAACAATTGGCAATCAGGCGCTGCTGCTCGTCCGTAACACCTACGCTGAAGAAAGGCTGCTGGCCGTTCTGCACGAAATACGCAACACGTTCAAAGGGTATTACCGGCTTGACGCGACGATCGCGGTCAGCGATCCCGGACCGCTTACGGACGCTCGCCGCATGTATCTGGAGACGTTGAGATGTATGAGCTTCCGCTTTTATCTCGGCGAAGGCAGCATTATCACGGTCCGCGATACGGGAGAGGGCGGAGAGGACAAAAGCGGGCTTGCTCCCGAGCAGGAGAAGCTGATAGCGGCATTTGCAACGCCGGTTCCTTCAACGGGTGAAGAGAGCGGATTTTTGTACGACGATGCCCGTTTATGCCTGTTTGCGAAGTCCGGCCATCTGGATGCCGTCATGCAGGAGCTGGATGAGGTGTTTAGATCGCTGGAGGAGCATCGCTTTGATGATTTGACGGTAAAGTCCTATCTCATCCCTCTTTACGTAGCTCTTATTCGTCAGGCTGATCCTTCGTCCATGAACGAGCATCTGAAGGAGCTTGGCCGGTTGGAGGGCATCGCGACCATGCAAGGATTAAAGACGTTCGTGAAGGAGAAGGCGAGGTTGATCTGTCAGAGCAACTACGACAATCAGAAGCGCCGGCATTCCTCCATCATCGGGCAGATCCACGAGATCGTCGAAGCGCATATCGGCAATCCGGATTTGTCGCTGCAATGGGTGGCGAGCGAGATTCTCTACATGAACGCCGATTATTTAGGCAAGCTGTTCCGCAAGGAAACGGGAGAGAAGTTCTCCAATTATGTCATGAAGG
The DNA here is from genome assembly GCF_014303795.1 of Paenibacillus sp. PAMC21692. NCBI lineage: Bacteria > Bacillati > Bacillota > Bacilli > Caryophanales > Paenibacillaceae > Paenibacillus > Paenibacillus sp. PAMC21692. The sequence goes on along the minus strand of NZ_CP060293.1, from coordinate 7,622,273 downwards.
CGCGGATGGAAAGGGCCGTGGAGCTGATCGGATTCGGCGGCGACGTGAAAGTGTTCGAGCTTGCGGAGAAGCTGGGTTTTGGCGATAATCCGCAATATTTCAGCCAGGTATTTAAAAAATATACGGGCGTTTCGCCCTCCGAATACAAGAGGTTGCCTTGACGGAACCTCTGTTTTTTATACAAAGAGACCTGCTATTTACATTCCTTCAAAGGGCTTCAGCCTATAAAATTAGCAATGTAAACACTTACAAAACAAGTGAAGCACGGAAGGGGAGCCAGACATGAGAAAATGGTTAACGGCAGTTCTTGCATGTACGGTCGCGTTCTCGCTCGCAGCTTGCGCCGGAGGGAACGGCAATTCGGCGGATCCGACAAGTACATCCACAAGCAACGGAGGCGCGGCGACGGATAAACCCAAAAACGTAACGCTCCGCATGGCATGGTGGGGTGGGCAGCCACGACACGATTACACTTTGGAAGTCATCAAGATGTACGAGGCGCAGAACCCTCACGTAAAGATCGAGCCTGAATACGCCAACTTCGACGATTACTGGAAGAAGCTTGCTCCGCAAGCGGCGGCTAACGAGCTTCCCGATATTCTGCAGATGGATATTTCCTACCTGGCGCAATATGGTTCCAAAAAACAACTGGCCGACCTGACTCCGTTCCTGAACGCGGGCATTGATACGGCAAACATCTCGGAGAACGCGATATCCGGCGGTCGCATCGGCGATAAGCTGTTTGGCTTCAACATCGGCGTCAACGCGGTCAACTTCCAGTATGACCCCGAGTTGCTTAAGAAGCTTGGCGTAGACAAACCGGACGAAAACTGGAACTGGGACGACTACTATGCACTGGCTGGCAAAGCGAAGGAAGCGGGACTGTACTTCGACAACGGCTTCCGCCCGGAAGTATTCTTTGGCTACTACCTCCGTACGAAAGGTCAGCATCTCTACAACGCGGAAGGCACCGCGCTTGGCTATGAGGACGATCAGTTGTTCGTCGACTTCTTTAAGCCGCTGGCTCAGCTCGTGAAGGACGGCGACACGCCTGCTCCGGACGTGAAGGCGCAGATCAAAGGCGTAGAAGACGACATGCTCGTGAAAGGCCAACAGGTCGGCATCTTCCAATGGACGAACCAATTCGTCGGCATTCAGCAAGTGGCAAACCGCCCGCTGGAGATGGCGCATATGCCAGGTCCCGATAGAGAAAAAGGGCTGTATCTGAAGCCAAGCATGTACTTCTCCATCTCCCAGAACTCCAAGGTGAAGGAAGAAGCAGCCAAGTTCATCGACTTCTGGGTCAATAACGTGGAAGCGAACAAGCTGATCAAAGGCGACCGCGGCGTGCCAGTCAATTCGACGGTTATCGATGCCATTAAGTCGGACCTCGCTCCGGCGCAGGTTCAAGTATTCGACTACGTTTCCTGGGCGCAAGAGAACAGCTCCCCGATGGATCCTCCGGATCCGGTCGGCACGGCGGAAATCATCCAGCTGTTCATGACGCTGACGGAACAAATGGACTTCCAGCAGTTGACTCCTGAAGACGCTGCGAAGCAATTCCGCGAAGAAGCGAACGCTATTTTGGGCAAGAACAAATAGGGAGTTAGTCAAACAGGCATAACGCTCCGCGGCGACAGGCACAAGGCTGGTCGCCGCGGCTCTTAATCCCAGTTCAAAAAGTCCGGTTCTCAGTATCGACTTTTTGAACAATCTTATTAAGTCAGCGGGAGTTGGATAGTATGAGAACGGCATGGAAAAATCAGCTGACCGGTTACGCATTCATAAGCCCGTTCATTATCGGGTTTCTAGCCTTCACCCTGATTCCCATTATCGCGTCGCTGTATCTGTCGATGACGGATTACGATTTGTTTACCACGCCCGGCTGGATCGGGCTCGATAACTACGTGGAGATGTTCACGAAGGACAAGAAGTATTGGCAGTCGCTTAAGGTCACGTTCCTCTATGTTTTCATCGGGGTGCCTCTGCGGTTGGCGTTCGCGCTGATGGTCGCCATGCTACTGAACACGGCTTCGAAGGCAATCGGGTTATACCGTACTATATATTATTTGCCCTCCATCATCGGAGGAAGCGTCGCGGTATCCATCATGTGGCGCAACATCTACGGCGATCAAGGCATCATCAATCTGCTGCTGAATTCGCTGGGTCTCGACAGCGTACGCTGGTTCGCGGATCCGCTGGCTGCACTCTGGATGCTGATCACGCTCTCCGTCTGGCAGTTCGGCTCGTCCATGCTGATCTTCCTGGCTGGTCTGAAAAATATTCCGCGTCCGCTTTACGAAGCAGCCAGCGTAGACGGGGCGAATGCCTTTCATCGGTTCTTTAAAATTACGATTCCGATGCTGACGCCGATCATCCTGTTCAACGCGATCATGCAGACGATCGGGGCGTTTATGACGTTCGTGCCGGCATACATTATTTCCAAAGGCACGGGCGGACCGCTCGACGGTACGCTGCTGTACTCGCTGTATCTGTTCCGCCAAGGTTTCCAATTCTTTGATATGGGATATGCATCCGCGATGGCCTGGGTCATGCTGATCATCGTCGCCGTGCTCACGTCGGTCCTGTTCCTGTCATCAAAGTTCTGGGTGCATTACGAGTCGAAGGAGGGGTAAGCGATGGCCGATCAATCTTCAGGGCGGACGGCATCCGTTTCTCCCGGCGGCATGGGGATGAGCAAGAGACCGAAGGGCAAGTCTCGCGAGCTCTCTCCTGCCAAAACGTTCAAATGGACGATCTATCATCTGTTCGTGGCCGGCGGAGCTCTCATCATGGTGTATCCCGTCATCTGGCTGCTCATGAGCTCGTTCAAGCCGAGCGACAAAATCTTCGTTACATCAGACAGTCTCATTCCGGATCCGTGGATCTGGAGCAACTATACGCAAGGTTGGGAAGGCATTGGCGGCTATTCGTTCGGCACCTTCATCTGGAACTCGCTGGTGCTCGTCGTGCTTGCTACGATCGGCGCGGTTATTTCCTCAGCGTTCGTCGCATTCGGATTCGCTAGGCTGAAATTCTGGGGCAGCGCATTCTGGTTCACGATCATGATGATTACGCTTATGCTGCCGCATGACGTCGTGCTTGTCCCGCAATACATTCTCTTCTCCAAGCTGGGCTGGCTGAATTCCATCAATCCTATTGTTATCCCGGCGTATTTCGGCATGCCGTTCTTTATCTTCCTGATGGTGCAGTTCATCCATACCATCCCGAGAGAGATGGACGAAGCGGCGACGATCGACGGCTGCGGCAAGTTCAAGCTGTTCTACCGAATCATTATTCCGCTGATCGCTCCTGCGCTGGCAACGGCCGCGATCTTCTCCTTCTACTGGAGATGGGAGGATCTTATCGGGCCGGTGCTGTATCTGAACAAGCCGTCTCTCTACCCGGTATCGATGGCGCTCAAGATGTTCCTCGATGCGGATACGTTGTCGAACTGGGGCGCGATGTTCGCGATGTCCATCGTCAGCCTGCTGCCCGTCATCGGCGTGTTCTTCCTCTTCCAGAAGCATATCGTGGAGGGCATTAGTACGAGCGGTCTCAAATAAATGCGCACATCCGAGAGGAACCTGTCGATACTTTCAACGCAATTATATGACTTGCTTGTGACGAAAAGACGGGTGTACTAAGCTGTAGCAATGATAGAAAAGCCGATAAAAAACAAGAAGCAACTCCCTTGGGCAGAGGGAGTTGCTTTTATGGCTACATAGCCCTACAACGTCAGGGGCTGCTCCAGCCGATCTGGTGCTATCCGAGCTTGCTATGCGCCCGGTGAGCTCAACGTAGTTGGTTTTTCAGCTACATTTGCGTACCAGGCACCCTTTGGGTCACATTGTAGCTGATTTTTCAGCTACATTTGCGCCTCAGGCCTGCTTTGGAGCCCATTGTAGCTGATTTTTCAGCTACATTTGCGCCTCAGGTCCACTTTGGTGCCCATTGTAGCTGATTTTTCAGCTACAATGGCTGGCTGCCTATCGTTCATAATGGGAGTGCATACCGGTAACTGCATCCGTCAGGCGAGCCCAATGTCCTATAATCGCGGATGGCGCAATCAGCCGCCTGCAGTGGGAGACGGTAGAAGGAGCCTGTTTGTATAACATTTACAGGGATCATCAGTTGATCGCCATGACGGATCGCAACGTCTTCGAGGGCGAAACTTCGGGAGGTTTGCAAAGCGGCGTGTACACCGTTTCGGCTTATGAAAGGCAACAAGGAGAAGGAATGATAAGTCCGCCGATACGAGTGGAGAGCGAATAATCGGGGAACGCGAAGAGGGTCAACCGGGCATATAGCCGGTTGACCCTCTTTGCGTTACACCCGGAACCTGCTCACCGCTGTATTAAGCTCAGAGGCAAGCGTGCGCAACTGCTCGGCTGCGCCGGCGACTTCTTCGACGGAGGCAAGCTGCTCCTCGGATGCGGCAGCGACTTGCTGAGAATGGCCTGCCGAAGTTTGCGCGATACGGGCCAGCTCTTCGAGCGTAGCTGCGATTTGCTCGCTGCTGGCGGACATTTGCTCCGAAGCCGCGGATACCTCCTGAACCTGCGAGCTGACCTCTTCGACGGCTACCAGAATGGAGCGGAACGAATCGCCGGAGCCGCCAGCCAGACTCGTGCACTCTCTCGCTTCGGAAGCCGAAGTCTCGAGCGATTTGGACAGCGTGCCCGAGCGCGTGCTGATCGCTTGGAGTATCTCCGCGATCTCCTCCGACGATTCTCTGGAACGCTCGGCCAGCTTGCGAATCTCGGTGGCAACGACGGCAAAGCCATTGCCATGCTCGCCGGCGCGCGCCGCTTCGATCGAAGCGTTGAGCGCAAGCAGATTCGTCTGGCCCGCTACCTCGCTGATGTGGGACAGAATGTCGCCGATGCGATTGCTGTATTCGTTGAGCTCGCGCATGGATTCCGCCGCGAAGATGATGTGCTGCTCCAGCCGTTCGATCTGCCCCGTCGTACGGTCGATGATGATGCCGCCTTCCGCCGCCAGCTTCGCCGTATCGATAGCCAGCTCCGACACGACGCCGGATGATTCCGCGATGCGCTGAATGCCTACTGCCATCTCGGTCATCGCGGTCTGGCATTCCTGCGAACTGATCAGCTGCGTCTCCGTGCCGACTGCCACGTTCTGGATCGACTCCGTAATTTCGTTTGTTGCCTGCGCTGTTTGGGTAGCCGTCTCCTTTAGATTGAGAGACGAATCCCCCACCTCTCGAGCGGATTGCTGGATGTTGATCGTGAGCCTCCGAAGACTGCCGATCATCTCGTTAAAGGATTCCGCCGCCTGTCCGATTTCGTTGCCGTTAGTTACGGGGACGGAGGCGGTCAAGTCTCCGCCTGCGGCCAGCTTGGCGTTGTTCCTTAGATTCTGGAGAGGGCGGATGGCCAAGCGCAGAAGCGGAATCATGATGCCGATGGCAAGCGCGGCGGCAATGAGGCCCAGGGCAACCGCGCGAAGGAGCATTGTACTCATGCGCGCTTCGACTTTGTCATAATCGAAGTCTATGCCAAATACGGCGATAGGCTCTCCTTTGACATTCAGAATTGGCGCCAAATAGGTAATCCAAGTGCCGAAACCATCTTCGAAAGGTGCGCTTAACCCGTGGTTACCTGAAAGGGCTTCGTCGAAGTGGTTGAAAATGATGCTGCCAGCTTCGTAAGGCGCGGTCAGCGTTTCGGGACCGCCAAAGGAGTCGCTGATTTGGAGAAAATACAGTTGATGAGATCCGTTCAGGCTTGTGGTTTTAGCAGAAAAATAATAGGCGTTCGTAATCGTGTCATCGTCTGTCATGCCGTTAAGCAGTCTTTTTGTAATGGAACCTTCGTTGTCCGGGATCGGTTGGCCCGAGTTGACTGCGTTTGCCATAGGCTCAATTACACTGATGTTGGCTTGCGTCTGAGCCCTCAGCGTTCTGCCAAGCTGTTCGAATTCGTGATAAGCGGCTTCTTTCTGCGCAAGATACATGACCGTTGCCATAATTGCAATGATGATCAGGAAGAGAACGGATAAAACGATCGAGCTGGTTGCGAGCAAACTTTTTTGCTTCAGCCATTTGAACAATTCAAAACACCCCGCTAGTAGTTTTAACTTCATTATAATGACTAATTGTTAGCGAATTACGTAACCAATCGTTTGATTTGTATTAAGAACCCCCCGATTCGATAAGGAGACGATACAGCAGTAAATCACAATCCGGCCACATTGTTGGCTGATCACTCAAAATTATTTTTTTAATTTAAACGGATCGACAGAATCCGACAAAATCACCATAGAAACAGAGATAAAATAAGGACGTATGTTCTTAATTTGGTTGTTAAAGGCCCTTTTCATCTCCTTGTATTGTACAAACACCGTTCCGATTTCTAGTAATTCACATACTTTAAAGAAACCAATGAAAGGGGGTAAACTATGAGCGACGTAAACTATTACAAGAAGGAATTGCAACGAATAGCCTGGCGTTTGCAGTATAAAGCACGAAGTACACGCAAGCGTGAGTGTTCATGGATGGAACACAATCATCCGTATTATCATCCTTTCGAAATGGTTGATAATCGCATATTTGTTCAGCAACTACTGGCTGAAATTCAGCCTGGCATTGGGCGTAAGATCATTCATGGTCTTTTTATAAAGAACCAAACCGAAACACAATTGGCAAAGGAATTAAATATATCGCAACAGGGGGTCAATAAGTGGAAAAGGAAAACCCTCAAGTCGCTCTCACAGAAGATGAGTTTATGAGCTTGGTGAGCCAAGCCCAAAACCAAGATCCGGACGCTATGCTGAAACTTTTAGAATTCTTTGAACCAGAAATGCTCTGGCATACTCGATTTATTCGAATGCCTCAAGAAGATGCCCTGCAACACATGCGTCTCGCCTTAATTGAACTGTTCCAGGATACCAAGAGGCCCTTCCCTGTTAAAGATGAGGGACAGGCATAAGACTCGAAGACCGTCCGATCCGTTTTCTTTAGCAATTGGCTGAAGCTCTCTGCCCACAATGTCGTTTTTTCGGCAGCGCCTTGATTGGTCAGCCCCGATCTAGACGAGTTGTAGAAGAATTTATAAATAAAGCACAACCAGGGTGTAATGAACGTCGTGGCATAAGAGATAGGTTCGCTTGGCCACTGCGCTTGCTACTTCAAGCGACTGTTCAAACCCGAATTTCTTTACCTGGAGCCCACGGACTTCACAATTGCCACAAAAGAAGGTTCTGGAACAGGCATTGACGACAGCCTTCTTTACGTTATGGACGGAGGTCATCATCAATTCCTGTTAGAATAAGCAAGTTTTAAAAATGGTTGTAGATTGGTTTCTGTAATTACCTATCTTAATGAGGGAGATAAACGATATGGAGAGAAGGACGCTCTCCATATTTACGTCCCATGGTCTCTCCTCAATAAATTGAAAATGGAGATGGTGATTATGGCAAATATAGTTAGAGTGCGTACAACAGCTTTCATTGATGATGATTGGATTTTGTTTAAATCAACTCCGACTTATGGTATGTTTTTTGAAGGAAATAACCGTGGATTTACGTATGATTCTGTAGATCAACCTGATAAGTATAAAATGGCCCAACATGTTGTTGCTAATTTCGCGACTGGGGCAGTTAATGTTTATTCGGAAGTTGGTCCAACAAGACAAAGAATTGTTTGGTTTAACGGTTCACCGGATACGATTTCTACCTTGTTAACGGATACAGGCGAAATGACTTATACTGCTTCAATGAACTCGGCAAAGACACAAGCGACTGTATACCTCAGAGGGGCATCCAATAATCCTGCAGTAGATGGGTCTCCGAATATTGACTGGGAGTACAATGTAGTAATAAACAGTAACGGGACGGTTTCTGTTACTGGTAAGCATGATGGTTTTCCTTGCCATGAGATATGGAAAAAAGTAGACTCCAATGTACCTAAAGCCCTATATACCTTTCAAAAAACTAACCTTTCTGCTCTTTTCGGTGATATGGAGCGTTCTGTAAATGTATCCGGATAATTTATATCAATGAATACAAAACCGACCGTTTAACGGTCGGTTTTGTTCACCCTTGGAATTTATAGATTTAATTATTTAATGTTAACGAGGCGCTAGCGCTAATATCAAATGGATATTCATATTTTAATTGTTCTGCCTGTCACTTTTATTGAACACTATTGAAACTAAACTAAAACCCAAACCAAAAGTTATCCCGGTTGAGGCAAACATTATATGCAATAGCTGGGCTTCGGATGAAAATAAACTGCCGCCACCAAGCATTCCCACGAAGAATAAAGTTGGTAGCCAAAAAATTAGCGAACAACAAATCGGATATAGGGAATAGCGGAGGAAGGGACGATTCACAATATGCCTGATAATGTACCATATAAAAAGGTATATGAGGCCTGTCGGAACATAGGCAAATACCGTCCAAAGTACCGTCGCATGAGTGTCCCCACCCAGTCGTTCCCCCGAGATTGCCCAAAGAGCATTCTTGTACATTTGAAAGCCATTCCAATACGATACGACATATACAATTAATATACATAGATATTTTAAAAAGCGCATAACTTGCTCCACCTCCACTTAAAAAACTAAATCGTGTCTAGAATGTAATATCAAATATTACATAGATTATAGCTCCACACCCAAAGAATGAGTAGTTCTAACATTTGTAGTACTCCATCTATTACCCACTTTGCAGCTCGTTAGCTTAATAAAGCATCGTCAGTCTAAAACTTTATTTTCTTTTGTACAGTTATCACAGTCCCGGTCCAGCGCATCGAGGTAAACCAAATCACCTTGAACTGCACTTGTGTATAACTGTATTTATGTGTAGATGTATTTTTATAACCACTGCGATACCGAACAACGAAAGTGCGATCAGCATGGGCTTTATACTTCACTCGAAATAACTTCAGCCCTTAGCGTATATTTACGTAGTATGTGCAATTGAACTTTTTGTAAACGTCCATCGATGCGAAGGAAAATAACGTTGAAGCCTCCAACGCCATTTTAAGGCGCAGAATGCCACTTTCATTATCTAACCCATGTGCGATGGAAAGATTGATTATAGATACGATTCTGATCGACTGAGGGCAGGAATACTAGTTTGCGCTTAAAGCGAAGTGCTGTAAACTAAAAATTTAAAGTGATATTCCCAACTTTATATATACAGTAGGGATGTTGACCGGGATCCTGATGATAGACGGAACAAAAAAGCAGTGATATAGTGATCGCATCGGATACATATACCAAAGGAATGCAGGGGGAGAACATGAGCGAAGCGAAAATTCTCGAACAGCTAGGCTGAAACATCGCTTCCCTATGGCTCTATCTCCTGAAGTAGTTTTAATCGCCGCCAGGCGATATTACGAGCTTGTCCGCGTGCCATATCGCCGGAGTCTTTTATTTCTCTTTGGGAGTAGCCCCAGAGATTAATGATGCTACGCATTAGCGGACGCTAGCACTTTCTCCGGCCGAGGCGCCCTCGACATCCGCAAAAGAAACCCATTCACCATCTACCATGAAACGCCTACGTAGTTGATCCAGCCGCTCAACGACTCCGTTGACCTCGCGTTGCTCGAACTCGCCGTATAAAAGAACCCGGACGGACACCTTCATACTGAAGCTGTCTCCGAGCGCTCTCGCGACCAACTCATTCTCCTGTTCATCCAAGGAGTACGCGGCTGCTTCTTCTGATCTGCTTGCTGAGCATTATGCGCTCGCACATGCTCTGGAAGCATCATTCGTGACGATTCCCACATTCCATTCCTTCAAGCTTTTTTCTGGGCTTTGGCATTGCCATGATTCATCCCTCCATGACCCGCGCCATGGGTTAACCCGTTCGATGACTGGATGGACGAGCAAGATTTTAGCACGGGCTTCAGACTGTTGATTGACCTTGGCTTACACCTATATGGGGTTACCTCACGAAACGGAAATAATCGTACGCTAACGAATTATTAAGCCTTGTTAGTCCAGGTTGAAGTGCACCTTAAGCTGTCGTCAACCGCAGTCTCAAAATTGTCTGGATAGGGTCTATTTCACTATTTTCTGACAGATCAGTCGCCGGTTCTATGAACCTAATCGGACACATCGACGGCTTAACGTACTTTATTTTCCGTTTCGTGAGGTGACCCCAAGGTACGGAGATACAATCATTATACGAGCTGTTTCGGCCGATGCTGGTCAGGCAAAGGAGCGTGCGGGGAAGATTGGCAGCCATCAAAGTTGCTCCTCTGCTGTTGACTCCCATAACTCCGCACATACAAAAAAACCGCTAAGATATAGCGGCTGTAGGTTGTGTTTTTAATTATGATGAATCGTGATTTCCACATCATTATCTGAATCACCGACGCTGATCCGAAATCCAGCAGCCATCAGCGTTTGAATTAGCTCGTGCATCTTGGGATGATCCTTGACCATAGCCGGGAACCAGTCCAGTTTGTCACGAGTTAAAGATTTAACGACTCCGATAAATGTGTTTAATGGAACTTCTGTATATTTAATTTGCTTTTCCGAAAAACCGTGCCATTTATCAGCGAAACATTCCATTTCAACAAAATCCAAAATGATGAACTTAGAATGCATGACAGCAGGCGTACTTTTCAGGCATATAAATATTCTCGTTCGCGGTCGGCCATTCAGCAGATTATCTTGGATAAAGGGGATGTAAGGCTCCATTTGTTGTCTGGCGGACTCATATTGTCCCCTTAGGATTTCACCCGTTTCCTCTTTGATGGCTTTGAACTGTTTCATCTACTCCCCCAAAAAAAAAATTAAAAATTGCACCAAACAATTCCCCCGGTTCGTTTGTGTTTATATAGAAGGGGGGCAATTCAGCATGGAGGATCCCTTGCAGCGTACGGGCAAGGATATCGCTCAAATCTACCGTCGGCATGCCCACACCGTCTATAAAGTCAGTTTCATGCTGCTCAGGAACGTAGTCGATGCCGAAGAAGCGACGCAGACCGCCTTCTTGAAGCTGATGCAGTCGGACATGACCTTCCGCGACAACGAACACGAGAAGGCTTGGCTCATCGTGACCGCCCGCAACCATTGCCGCAATATGCTTAAGCATTGGTGGAGACGAATGCGAACGACGCTGGAAGAGGCCGACCAGAGGCTGCTCGCGGAGGAAATCAGGCATGACGAGACGCTCGGCGAAGTGCTGGCCCTGCCTGCAAAATACCGTCTGCCTATTTATTTGTTTTATTACGAAGGGTACAGCACGAAGGAAATTGCGGAGCTTCTCTCCATTAAGGAAGCGACGATCCGCACGCAGCTACATACGGGCAGGAAACTTCTGAAGCTGCAGATAGGTGGTGAAGGCGATGACTGAGAAGGAGCTGATCGACCGTCTTGCCCGGATGGGACCTACGGATAAGCAGACGGATCGCATGCTGGAGCGGATTTTGAACCCGGCGGCGAAGCCCAGATTTGCCCTCAAGCAAAGCTATCGGATCGCACTGCCCGCACTCGTCGTTTTGTTGTTTTCTCTCTATTGGTTGCCTGCCTTGCAACAGAAGCAAAACAAAGAGATTCCGCAGTTGACAATCGCCGTTGCTCCTTTCGCCGCAGAATTCGGCCTTCCTAGGGGAGGCAAGTCGATCCATGCCGGAACGTTAGGGAAGTTTCTGAATTATAACGGCAGCCGGTACACGTTTCTGGAGAATGGTGCGGCATACGATCTCTCCGGCTGGAAGATTGAAGAGCAAGACGTGTTGGGTACGCTGCAATATGATATTGCGGCGGACATCCAAAACGGCGGAACGAAGGGGTACAGCAGCCGCGATTTGGCCACGACGTACATGAACGGAGGCACAATATATGCGCTGCCCGGCTACGCCCCCGCATTTAGGCTGGCAGTATCCTATGAAGGCCGATACTATATCGCTGAGTTGTCGGGCAAGACGGACGACGGAGTGATCGACGCCAAAGAGTTCGTCTCGTTAGCCGATCTTAGTCGGATAACAACGCGAATAGAGTGGCTGGATCATCAAGGGACGACGGTTATGCGAGTCTGGGACGCAAGGAAGGATATCCGAAAGTGGTCCAACCTGATCGGCGAGAGCATCCCTGCGGAAAAGCTGACGGACGAACAGTACGAGCGCCTGGCTAAAGCGCGATCGTCGGACAGAGCCTTTCAGGCCAGATGGGTGCTGCGGGACGGAACATCCATCGTCATGAATCTCGTGCCCGCTCTGTCCCTGCTTACGATTGGCAACGGCAACTATGAATTGAGCAAGACGTTTCTGGAGACATACTCGAAAGAATTCCAACTAACCGACTGAAAGGATAGATGACAATGAATACAACGATAAAAAAAGCTTTCGTGACCCTTACAGCTGTTTCCTGCCTCGCATGCGGAGCATCCCTGGCTGCCGCGCAGCCGCTGGAGATCGTACCGATCAGTGCGCCGATTAACGGTGAAATTATTCCGATCAGCGCTCCGATTAACGGGGAGATCGTGCCGATCAGCGCGCCTGATTATGTGATCGCGCATCAGAATAAGCTGGCGCCTGTTCGCGTATACGGCCAAGCCGCTTCTATTGAGGAGAAACGGATTACTCTCGAAAATAGCAACGAAAACGCGGAGTTTCCGTCGATCGTCCTGAACATTGGAGAGAATACCCGTATTCTTAATGCGGTCGACGGACTGCCTATGAAGCTGGAGGACATTCGCGAGAACGAGACTCTGTACGCGTATGCAGGTCCTGCCATGACGAAGAGTTTGCCGCCGATCGCGGGCGCCGAGTTGATCCTCGCCGGCATACCGGCAGACTTCGCCGTCCCGACATACGCAGAGATCGAGAGCGTAGAGAAGGGGGAGGACGGCAGCGTTGTGCTAAAGACAAACCAGGATGTTGACTTTACAGTAACAACGGATACAACTTTGATTCCGTTCCTGACGAAAAACATCATTACGGTCGACCATCTTAGACCGGGAAGCAAAGTGCTGGTGTGGTCGCAAGCCGTGACGGAAGACGGAAAGCAGGCTGCGGATGTCGGCACGGCGAACAAGGTCGTAGCGTTCCCTTATGAATACGCGGGATACGTAGAGGCAGGTTTGCAAGGGTTGTCGGTGAACGGGGAAGCGCTGGAGCTTACCGAGGATGAGGCACCGTATGCGGCAGACGGTCATCTTATGCTGCCGCTGCGCAAGCTGGCGGAAGCGCTTGGCTACGAGATCAAGTGGAACGCGGAGACAAGCGGCATCGAGGTGGTGAACGGCAATAATGTGCTGTACAGTCTTACGGCGCGCGGCTCGGAAGTGACGACGGGGGATGGCGAGACGCGCGAGCTTTTCGCAACATCCGTGGTGAAAGACGGAGTGACCTTCTTGACTGCGGATGATCTGATCGCGCTAAACGAGGTTAAGATTGTGAAGTAGGTCGTTGTCACAAGCGTAAATAAGGAGAGCGGAATTTCCTCGAAAAGGGGATGTTTCGCTCTCTTTTTTTGCATTTGCAAAGATCAATTGAATTAAGCGGAATGTTTTCGTATGATTTTGAGATAAGGCGAAAGGAGGATGGCAGAATGAAGTTTACGACAGTGATTGAGTTGGGAGGCAAAACGGCTACCGGATTCGAAGTGCCGGCCGAAGCGGTAGAGGCGTTCGGGCAAGGAAAGAAACCTGCCGTAAAGGTAACGATTGGCGGGCATACCTACCGCAGCACGGTCGCCGTGTACGGAGGGAAGTACATGCTGCCGCTTAGCGCGGAGAACCGGAATGCCGCCGGCGTCGCGGCCGGGGACAAGGTTGATGTCGCGCTCGAATTGGATACCGAACCGAGGGAACTGGAAGTGCCGGCCGATTTCGCAGAAGCGCTAGATTGCGTACCGGCTGCCCGAACGTTTTTCGAAGGACTGTCGTATAGCAACAAGCGCCGAATCGTGCTGCAAATCGAAGGGGCGAAGTCGGAGGAAACCCGCATCCGTCGTATCGACAAGGCGGTTTCATCGCTGAGAGAAGGCAAGTTATGATAGCGATGATCGAAGAACATGTGCTGCGATGGATCGAGCGGGCGGTTCATCCTGAAGCAAAAATAAAATCGATTGAACGTTTGATGGGCGGAGTGTCGACGCCGATCCATCGTGTAATCATTGACGTGCGAGGCGAGGCGCACCGTCTCGTGCTGAGGCAATACACGGATGAGGAGTGGCTGGAGAGCGAGCCGGATTTGGCGAAACACGAGGCAGAAAGCTTGCGGAAGGCATCAGGCACGGCGGATATTGATGCTCCGAACGTCGTTGCTTATGATGAGACGGGAAGCGAATGCGGATTGCCGACATTACTGATGACCCACCTGGATGGCCGCGTCGTGCTGGAGCCTGAGGATGTGCGGGCGTGGACGGATCGCATGGCCCGTACGCTAACGCGGCTGCATGTTGGCGCGAGTACGGATGGCTTCCCGTGGACGTATGGCGCTTACAGCGATGCGGCGAAGTTCGATGCATCGGGCTGGACGTCCGTTCCGGGCCGCTGGAAGAGAGCCATTGACATTCTTCTCGGGCCGAAGCCGGCGTTTATCCCGAGATTTATTCACCGCGATTACCATCCGACGAACCTGTTGTGGGTGGACGGTGAAGTCAGCGGCGTCGTCGATTGGGTAAACGGCTGCATCGGCCCGGCGGGCATCGATGTCGGCCATTGCCGGGTCAATCTCGCGCAGCTTCACGGCGTGGAAGCCGCCGACGCATTTTTGGACAGTTACCGGCGTTATGCAGGCGACAACTTTGTCTATCATCCGTATTGGGATCTGGCCACCCTCGTCGACTACGCCTTTGGAGAACCGGAGGTCTACCAGGGATGGATCGATCTCGGCTTTGCCAAATTGACGAACGAGTTGGTGATGGAGCGCCTGGACGCTTATTTAGATAGCGTGTTGGCAAGGGAGAACGAAATCTAAGAGCGGCTTTCACCGCTCGATGATCGAATTAGAGCGGTACGAATCTAAAGATTGATGGAAGGAGCGGAAATCGGCCGTCATCATTTTGATTTTTCTTTGCAGTCGAATACGCCGTTTGCGGTCCGTGCCGCAATGCATCAATTGATCCATCGTTTTGTCGAGCTTTTCCCGGAGCGTCAAAATAAAGCCGATCGCGACATGCGATTGCTCTATTTGGCGCAGATCGGCTGCCAATGCCAGGCCAAGCCGTTCATGGCGTACATTCGTGCGAGGCATGGCCAGATTGACGTCAACTCGCTCCGGCGTAAAGTCCTCTCTGTAATCCTGACCCGGAATTTGCTCCCAGAATGATTGCCACTCATCCAATACGCCAATTTCGTATAAATAATATTTAAGAAATCCGCATAACCATGCCGTACAGCTGGTATTTCTTTGGCCGCAGCCCAATCCGTCGGCGAGATGCGGGCAGCCTCTGCAGCAAGATCCTCCGTAGCTGATGCAAACGTTGCATATATGATGCGTTCCGAGCTCTCCGAGCGTCTTCATGCCGTCCACGATTAGCGCATTCCGGGTAAGAGTAACGGTATGTCCCCCCTCCGGGGAATCGTTCGTCGCCTTCCTTGCTCCGATTGTCTGTTCGCTCACCGGTCAAACCTCCATGAAATCAAATATTCAAAAATTCAAATATAACTATTCAAGTATAGTGCAACTCCGCGAAAATGACAAAGGTTCTGGAGCGATTGGTCAACCTGAAAGCCGAATTATGGTATGATGGAGTAAGATGACCAAGAAGAAACAGGTAAGGGGCAGCTGCCGTGAATCAAGAAATTCCTCAATTCAAAGCGAATTTTTACAAAGCTCTCGCTCATCCGATGCGAATACGGATTCTTGAGGTATTATGCGAGGGCGATCGGAACGTTAACGAGCTTCAGACCATTCTGGGCTCGGAAGGATCGGCCGTCTCGCAGCAATTGGCTGTATTAAGAAGCAAAAATGTTGTATATGGCATCAAGGAAGGAACAACGGTTATATACTCGCTCCGCGATCCGCTGATCAAAGATATGCTCGCCATTACAAAGCAAATATTCGACAACCATCTCGTTGACGCGATTTCGCTGCTGGAGGTCATTCGGAAGGAGCCCTGATAATAGGCAACTTCCGATTGACAATCTAACGGCGAGGCGGTAGTATTTCATATATATTCAAATATTTAAATATATGAAGAAAAGAAGGTTGTACAAATGAAAGGGTCGGGGAGATACGCGGATTATCGCGCGGGGTCGTTTCGGAACGATTTGTTATCCGGCTTCATTGTAGGGATTATTGCCATTCCGTTAGGGATGGCATTTGCTATTGCTTCCGGAGTAAAGCCGGAGTACGGGATTTACACGACAATCGTTGCGGGCGTGCTCATCTCGGTGTTTGGCGGATCGCGTTACCAGATCGGAGGGCCTACCGGAGCGTTCGTTCCTGTTCTCTTGGCCGTGACGCTGCAGTACGGCTACGAAGGGCTTCTGACGGCGGGCATGATGGCCGGGGTGATTCTCGTGGCCCTGGGACTGCTCAAGGCGGGGAGCTTCATACGATTTATGCCGAAGCCGGTTATCATCGGCTTTACTTCTGGAATCGGAGTCATCATCTTTGCCGGACAGCTTCCCGCATTTTTGGGTTTGGACCGGATCGATAAACAAGAAAGCTTTCTGCTAAGCATCAAGGAGATGGCGGTTCATCTGTCTTCCGTCAATGCGTACAGCATCGCCACGGCCGCGATCGGCTTCGCGGGCATTTTGCTGTCACGCCGGTACTTGCCCAAAGTGCCGGCTTCTTTGGTTGGTTTGCTGATCTCCGCCGCGGCGGCAGTGCTGCTGTTCGACGGGAGAGTCGAGACCATCGGCTCGTTGTACGGCGAGATACCGAATGCATTGCCCGGGCTTCGAATTCCCGAGCTTTCGCTGGAGCTGGCCGGACAGCTGTTCGTTCCCGCGTTGACGATCGCCATGCTGGGCGGCATCGAATCGCTGTTGTCCGCCGTAGTGGCAGACGGGATGACGGGAAGCCGCCATAACAGCAATCGCGAGCTGGTGGGTCAAGGCATCGCGAATATAGTCGCGCCTTTATTCGGGGGGATTCCGGCAACGGGAGCAATCGCGCGAACGGCTGCGAACGTGAAGTCGGGCGCGGCGTCGCCGGTATCCGGCATCGTGCATGCACTGGTCGTGCTGGGAGTGCTGATGGCATTTGCGGGGTACGCTTCCCGCATCCCGCTTGCAAGCATGGCGCCGATCCTGATGGTTGTCGCCTGGAACATGAGCGAACGCCGCGCGTTTATGGGGATGCTGCGCGCCAGAAACGGCGAATCGCTGGTGCTGGCGACGACGTTTCTGCTGACTGTATTTACGAACTTGACTATGGCTGTACTTATAGGCGTCGCTCTGTCGTTTGCTTTGTACGTCTCTCGCATGCGGCAGCAGCGTTCGGACGCCAGCGTGGCGGAGGATGCGGAAGGTTAATGACTATTATCCAAGCGGACATTTGAAGATGAGATCAACGATAAAAGACGACCTTTCACTCCTTAAAGAAGGAGCGCAAGGTCGTCTCTGTGTATGTGCATGTTATTATCCCGCAGGAGACACCCGATAAGCCGTACGCCCATCGGCGCCGGCAGTACCGGCATCGTCCACGGCGGTTAGCGCCCAGCCGAACGAGAGCACGCCGGCGAGCGATGCGGCTTCGGCCGCCGTCAGCGACGCTGCGACCGCTTCGGAGCCGGGATCAAGGATGAGCTCCGCATCTTGTTTCAATGCGACGAGGATCCAGCTATGGATGCCGCGGATCGTGTTGTATTTGATCTGGTAGCCGCTTTCTACAGCTGCCTTTAACGTATCCGGCTCCTCGGAGGCAACTGTCCTCAAGCCGGCGTAGTCGAACTGGAATTTGCTGTCGTCCTTCGGCAGGTCGCCGCTGTTTACCCGCGAGATCAACTCCTCGTTCGACCAGCCAAGCGACTTGAGCGATTCGAGCTGAAGCGCGTCCCACTGCGAAAGTTTAGTTGCGGTTGGTTGAGTCATGTTCAATCGCTCCTTCATGTATGATGATCAACAAGTCCCTAAACGAAGAGACGCTCCCGACCAGGTGTTGGAGGGCCGGGAGCAGTCTCTGTTATCGTGCCAATTATTTGCTCGCTTTGTAAGCGTTCAGGAATTCCTTCGCTTTGGCCGCGTCGGCTTTAAGCTCCAGACCTGTATCCACGATCGGGCTAAGCGTAGAAATTGCCTTGAATTTGTTGCCGCCGTAGTAGGTGATAAAGTCTTCTTGGTTGATGGAGTACAATACGGCTTTGCGCAGATCCGCGCTCTCCGCGACCGCGCGGTTTTTCGTGTTGAACAGCAGATACGATACCGCGTTGCTTGGCAGCGTCTGCAGTTGCAGTTTGCTATCGCCCTTCACGATGTCGAATTTCGTCTCGGACACGGCGTAGTACAGATGAATCTCGCCGCTGCGAAGCGCCGCAAGGGTGCTGTCGGCATCTTTGATGAAACGGACTTTAATGCTGTTGATTTTCGGAGCGTGATCACTGCCAGTCATGTAAGCAGGGTTTTTGTAAAAGATCGCTTCGTAATCGTTTTTGTACGACAGGATGTAAGGACCGCTAGTGTACAGCGTATTGTTGTACGCGTTGCCTTCGGTAACCGTGTTTTGGTCGCCGTAAGGAATGTCCTTGTTCGGGTCGAACTTCGCCACGTCGTATGTGTTGATTGCTTCTACTTGTTTCTTGGATACGATGCCCGCGGATTGGTGAGCCAGGTAGTTCAGCACTTGCGGGAACGGCTCCGTTGTTGTCACTTTGACGACTTGGTATTTGCCTGCGCCGTTGTCGGCTTGCGTTTTGTCGGACACAAGGGAGGCAATTTTCGCATCCAGACCTTCTTCAAGAGCGGCTTTAACCGTTTGGTCGCTGCCCGATACTTTGATGCCTTCCAGAGCGGCTACGTCCGTAACGACTTCAGCGCTTTTAATATGCTCGTGCAGCGTGTATGTGCGGTGATCCGGAACGGAATCCTTGTTCTTCGCACGGTCAAGCGAGAAGATGACATCGTCCGCGCCTACGCGCTCGCCGGTGTCGACAGCCAGCTTGTCCTTAACGGCGGCGAAGTTGATGTCGTCGCGAAGGATGAAGAAGTAGTCGGAGTTGCCGTCGGCGATAGCATGATTAAGCGACAGGGAGCCTGCGGATGTCACTTTATCGTCGTCCGTAAGGTTAACGAGGCGAACGTATTGGTTCGTGTTGATGATGTTGATGGAACCGTCGTTGCCCTTGATCGGGTCAAGCGATGTCAATGTAGGCATAGTCGATTGCAAGACCAGCGCGTCTTTGTCGCGTTTCGCTGTATCGTTGAAGTCAAGCTCTTCCCAAGGCAGGGAGCGGGACTTGGACAGACGAACGGAATCCGGGTTCAGCACGTCCTTGTTCAGCGCCTGGGATTTCAGCGAGCTGTAGAGCGGAGCGATATAAGCGTTATCGAATACGAGCTTTTGCTCGAAATCTTTGTACGTCGCTACGAATTGTTCCGGCGTTTGAGCTGCCGCTTGCTCGATCAGAGCATCGATGTCGGCATCGGACATGATGCTGTAGTCGCCGCCGGTCTTGAACAGCGAGCGAACCGCGTAGTCCGGGTTGCCTGTTACCGTTGTCCAGCCCGACAACGATACGTCGTAATTGCCTGCGTCTTGTTGAGCTTTGAAGCTGCTGTAGTCGGCCTGTACGTTAAGCTTGACGTTGAAGCCGTTTTTGTTCAGCTGATCGCGGACGATGTTAAGATCCGCTTCATTGGCGCTCATGCCGAGCACCTCGATGTCTACCTTGTTGTTGTCGACGACTTCCGAGCCGGTCGTAGGCGACGGTGATTCTGCTACGTCGTTTTTGGTGGTCAGCTTGCAGCCGCTTAACACGATGGATAAGCTGAGCAGCAGCATCGCTCCGAATTTGACTTTGTTCTGCATGGTGTTCCCCTCCTACAAGATATGTTTGTATATGTTAACTCACATTCATTCATCGTCCAGTCATGGTTTCGAATCATAGAAGTCGATGGAATATGAATGAGGTTACGACAAGGAATGCGACTTTGGCGATTTTAGTTAATAAGACAGGCCATTTGCTAATCCAGCTTCGGATCCAGCGCGTCGCGCAGGCCGTCGCCAAGGAAGTTAAACGACAGCACGAGGGCGATAATCGCCAGGCCAGGGTAGATCGCCGTATAGGAATGGGTCTCCAGGTAGGCGCTGCCCAGTTTCAGTATGTTGCCCCATTCCGGGATATGCGGCTCTACTCCGAGACCCAGGAAGCTGAGGCTACTCGTCGAGATGACGGCCGTGCCGATCGTCAGTGACGACTTCACGATCATCGGCGCCAGCGAATTCGGGACGATATGCTTGAACAGAATCGTCAGATCGCTGGAACCGAAGGCTCTTGCAGCTTGTACATACTCCAGCGTAGATACGAGCATGACGTTTGCCCTCATCGTCCTGGCATAGGTCGGAATCGCGCCGATGCTTAGCGCCAGAATAAGGTTGGTCGTGCTGGCGCCGAAAGCCGCGATGATGGCAATAGCCAGCAGGATGCCGGGAATCGCATACAGGATATCCAGAGCCCGCATAATTATGTTGTCCGTTTGACGGCCGTAGTAGCCGGAGATTGCGCCAAGCGCTCCGCCGATAATAACGGGGATGAGCGTGGATAGCAAACCTACGACAAGCGAGATCCGGGCGCCGAATACGATGCGCGAGAACAGATCGCGTCCGAAGTTATCCGTTCCCAGCGGGTATTCCAAGCTCGGGGGCTGGAAGATCGCTGCATAATTATTATCGATAGCCATGCCGTAATCGAAGGTCAGGTAGCTGCTGATGGACAAAGCGAGCAGGAACAAAATAAAAAGCAGGCCCAGCATCGAAGTTGAGCTTCGGGACAAACGGTCGATAATATCGCCAACCTTGGAGCCGGACGTATAACCCTTGTCGCGAAGCTTCGAGATCAGGAGAAGGCCAAGGAACAAGGCGAACAGGTTGCCCGTAGCGGCTGTGGCGATCAGGATCAAAGCTACGCCCCACATCCAGCGGGGAAGCCTGGTCCCGTTCGCGGATTTGGCGATGAGAAGCAGCGCAACGAGCTGAACGACGGCCGATACCAGCAGAAGGAACATGCCGGGCAGGAAGCCGTTCGACACATAGGGCTTGAACAGGTTTAGCGACGATACGGCGAATACGAGCAAGGTCGTAAGCAGCGTATACACCGCTAGCGTGTAAGCCGCCGTCTTGCGCTTCTTTACAAGCTGGAACGCTGCGGTGGCTGCGAATACATTAGCAGTGAACAAGCTAAGCATTAGCAAGTAGCCCAATATTCGGGTACCGGCAGCGATCTCGCCTATGGCAATAAGATTGCGGCGAATGAGCAGCCAAACGACAAACTGCAGGGCTGCGAAGACGAGATAGGCGACACCAACGGCCAGAACGGCAGGACGGAAAGCACCTTCATCAGGTACATAGCTGTTCAGTAGTAGAACAAGTCCCAGCGCGAGCGTAATGATGCCCGCAAAGCTGGCTTGTCCATACTCGGGCGCCGACTTCAGCCGGAAGTTGAGCTCTTGTTTAGTCAAAGTAATATTCATCCTATAAGCACCCTTTAAGAGGTTGTTCAAAAACCAAACTTTTTGAACTCACAATTTAATATTGTTTCATCTTGGAGCGGATTCGCGGATCGAAGAATGCGTACATCAGGTCAACGATGACGTTGACGATCGAGATCGTAATAGCCGTGTAGACGACGCCGCCCATGATGGCCGGAATATCCGGAATGAACTGCTTGTCGACGATGTAGCTTCCGATACCGTTAATATTGAATACCTTCTCCGTAACGGCCGCTCCACCGAGCATGCCGCCGAATTGAAGGCCGATAACGGTAATGATGGGGATCAGCGCATTGCCGACGGCATGCTTCCATAATACGCTGCGGCGAGCAAGACCCTTGGCCCGGGCCGTAATAATATAGTCCTCGTGAATGACTTCCAGCGTGGACGAGCGCGTCATTCGCGCAACCGCGGCAGTCAAACCGGTACCAAGCACGACGATTGGCATAATAGCGGAAAGCCAGTTGTTCGGATTATAGGTTGCCGGCAGCCAGGACCAATTGATCGAGAAGTTCAAGATGAAGATCAAGCCTTGCCAGAAATTCGGGATGGACAGTCCGAGCAACGCGATGAACATAAACGTATAGTCAAAAAAAGAATTCGGCCTTGTCGCCGATATAATGCCAATAGGCAAGGCAATAATAACGGCGATCACTGTGGAGATCAGCGTTAGCGTCAATGTAACCGGAAACTTGTTCGCGATGGATACCGTTACGTCTTCGTTGCCGGCGAATGAACGACCGAGATCGAAGGTAAAAATATCTCTAATCGTGTTCCATAATTGGACAAAATAAGGCTGGTCCAACCCGTATAGACGATTAAAAGCGGCAATCTGCTCGTCAGTAGCCGTCTCGCCAAGGATATTGGCGGCGGGACTCATGGGCGAGATGTACAGAATGGTGAAGACAAGGAAAGAGACGCCCAGAATGACGAACAAGGCCATAAACAGCCGTTCGGCGATATATTTCGCATAGGGGTTAGCATACACGGCCATCAGGACGTACATGGGAAGACCTAACACGAACGAAAGGGCAGCGAAGAGAGGATGACCCATAAGTTCGCGATAGGTTTCCGAGAAAGTTAATTGCCCTCGCGAATTCCCGGCGGCGAATGTTTCATGGAGCCGCTCTTCGACAAGAACGTTAAACTTGGTTTCCGCCAACCGTACCGCTTCGGCGTTGAGCTGTTCCTTCGTAACGGACTGCCCGAAGAAGCGATGTTTGCGCGTGAGCCGGTCAATCGCCTCCGCCAGCAATCGCTCTTTCATTCCGGAAGCCGCCAGTTCGGAGCGAATCTCTTGCTTTCGCCTGCTCGAGCCGTCTCTTGTTTTACGGTATTGGTACACTCCGAACAGGATCAACGTGATCGGCGCTCCGAGCAACAGCAACAAGGGGCGATAGGCAGGGTTAACGAACAGTTTATTATAGATGGAGGCAATACGATCAATGAAGCCGTATCCCGTTGCAGCAGCATCGCCAGTCAAACTATTCCGCTCCTTTAAAAGGTTGTTCAAAAAGTCCGCTTTTGATCACGAAGTATCCCAGGAAGCCTACTCGACATCGAATTTTGAATTCAGGCGAAAGTTCCGTTGCTCACGTAGCTTCCACTACGCTCCGCTACTCACTTTCTACCTTCTTTCAATCTTCTCGGTGCTGAAAACCGAACTTTTTGAACTTTCACTTTTATCTATTTTAATTTGCATAATTCCGATCGATATAGTAGATTTTATTTTAAGGGTTACGAAAAGTCAATAAAATTTCAATTAGATACTAAAGGAATGAAATAATAGCTTGAAATAAAATTTTCATATATTATTTATTATAGCTATTTGCAACAAAACAGAAAAGATGCGCGACACGCGAAAAAAATAAAAAAAAAGGTGACATCATGGATAAGTTGCTGCAAGTCAAAGATTTATCGGTTTCTTTCTATGTAAGAGATAAAGAAGTGGAGGCGGTTCGCGGCGTCAGCTTCGAGCTGCGCAAGGGCGAAACGCTGGGAATCGTCGGAGAATCCGGCAGCGGCAAGAGCGTCACGGCGCGCACGATTATGCGTTTGCTGCCGTCGCCGCCTTCTATCGTTAAGGGCGGAGAGGTCTTGTTCCAGGGGATGAATCTGGCGGACAAAAGCGATTCGGAGATGGAAGCAATTCGAGGCAAGGAGATCGGCATGATCTTCCAGGACCCGATGTCGTCCCTCAATCCGACGATGCGAATCGGCAAGCAGATCGAGGAAAGTCTCATCAAGCACCGCAGAATGAACAAGTCGGCAGCACGGAATGAAGCGATCGAGATGCTTCGGAAGGTAGGGATACCGAACGCCGAGACTCGTTATTCGCAATATCCGCACGAATTCTCCGGCGGGATGCGTCAGCGCGTCATGATCGCCATCGCGCTGGCCTGCCGGCCTTCGCTGCTTATCGCGGACGAGCCTACGACGGCACTCGACGTAACGATTCAGGCACAGATTCTGAATCAGATGAAGCAATTGCAGCAGGAGCTTGGCACGTCCATTATATTAATCACGCATGATCTGGGCGTTGTCGCCGGCATGTGCGACCGCGTCGTTGTTATGAAGGACGGCGAGATTGTGGAGACGGCGACGACAGAGGAGCTCTTTGCGAATCCTAAGCATCCCTATACGATTCGACTGCTCAATGCTCTGCCGCGTCTCGACGAAAAGAAGAAGCCGAAGCTCGCTCCTCTTGTGAAGCGCGAAAAAGACGATGTGCCGCTCCTGCAGGTGAAGTCGCTGCGCCAGCATTTCGATCTCGGCAAGGGGCAGGTTCTTAAGGCCGTCAACAACATCAGCTTCGATGTTCACGCGGGGGAGACGCTTGGCGTCGTAGGGGAATCGGGCAGCGGCAAATCGACGACGGGCCGTACGATTCTGCGGCTCAACGAAGCGACGGGCGGCGAGGTGCTGTACCGCGGCATTCCGCTCCAACAGTTGAATCGCGGAGAGATGAAAAGGATGCGCCGCCATATGGGAATGATCTTCCAGGATCCTTATGCTTCGCTGAACCCAAGGCTCCGCGTCGCCGATATTATCGGCGAGGCGCTTGACGTGCACGGTATGCATGAGGGGAAGGCCGCCCGCCAGAAGCGGATCGAGGAACTGCTCGACATGGTAGGATTAAACGCCTCGCATGCCATGCGTTACCCGCACGAATTTTCGGGCGGCCAGCGGCAGCGGATCGGCATCGCCCGTACCCTTGCCGTCGAGCCGGACTTCATCGTCTGCGACGAGCCGTTATCCGCGCTGGATGTATCCATCCAGGCCCAGGTCGTGAAGCTGCTCGAAGAGCTTCAGCAGCGGCTGGGTCTGACTTATCTGTTTATCGCCCATGACTTGTCCATGGTGAAGCATATCAGCGACCGTGTAGCCGTCATGTACAAGGGAAAGATCGTGGAGCTGGCGGAGAGCGAGGAGTTGTATGCCAATCCGCTACATGATTATACGAAGACGCTGCTGGCCGCCATCCCGGTGCCGGATCCGAAGGTGGAGTCGCAGAAGAAGCTTGTCATCAATCAGGAAGCTTCCAAGGCGGACCCGTATGGACTGGACAGATCGCAGTTCGTGGAAGTGTCGAGAGGGCATTGGGTAGCGGTAGCGGGGGCTTGAATTGAAGAGCGGAACAGAGGACGTTATTTCTCGTATTGGCATCGCGATCCGCGCTGCCGTGGGGAAATAACGTTTTTTCTGTTGGAATAAGACAGGTTCCTGTATCGCATATTAGATTGGAAAGATTTCCTTCGCGGGGAGGGAGACAAATTCCGAAGTCAGATTTGCCTGGCAAAGAAATCGGCAAATGCCGCTCAACGATGGAAGAGGTGCTGGGGCAGGCAGCCAAGTCGAGCGATTTTAGAAAAATGACGCCGCTGGCGGACGAGGAGCTTATAACACTCTATTATTTTAGCTCGCTTGTAGATGGCTCCAAGGCATCTGAATGGCTCCTTCAGCCACTTCAAGAGCATAGGTGTGCGGTGGATGACGCTATCGCGCTGCGTGCATGCTTGCCATTCCAGAACGTGACATTTACGCATGATCCCCAAGTAGTCGAAACCGCGCTTTTGGCGGGATGCATTCTGATTCTGCTGCAGCACAAGGATCAGCCTTGCTTGCTGGTAGATGTGCATCATGATTCATTGGGTTTGCGCCAGAATAACGAGACGGAGAATGAATTCAGCGTCGTTGGTCCCAAGAAAGGGTTCGTCGAGAGCGTCGATGTAAACGTTCATTTGCTCCGAACTCAAATGCAGGTGCCCGAGCTCGTCGTGGAGGAACTCACGATTGGCTCGGTCTCCAAGACTCGGGTCGTCGTCGTGTATTTGCAAGGCGTGACGAACGAGGAGTTGGTCGGAACGATCAGGCAGCGGCTAGAGGATATCGACTTCGATGTCTTATTCGACAGCTCGCAGCTGGATCAGATTATCTCGGATCATTCCAACACGCCATTCCCGCTTTTCCTGTCCACGGAGCGGATCGACCGGGTAACGTATGCCATCATCTCGGGCCAAGTGGCTGTTCTGGCGAACGGGTCGCCGTATGCCGTTACGGGACCCTCGAATTTTTTGGATTTTTTTATATCGCCCGAGGATTATTACTTGCCCTGGATTCTTGGCTCCTTCTTCAGGCTAATTCGGCTGACTTGCGTCATTTTGTCGATTTTCGCTACGCCTCTTTATGTTGCCGTGCTGACGTTCCACTTCGAAGTGATCCCGGACAATATTCTCGTTCCCCTGATCGAATCCAGAATGCATGTGCCATTCCCGCCGATTATCGAGGTTATCTTCCTGGAAATAACGATCGAGCTCCTGCGGGAGGCCGGGGCAAGGCTGCCGACGAAAATCGGCCAGACGCTGGGCATCGTAGGCGGCATAGTCATCGGGGAAGCATCCGTACGGGCTGCGCTCACGAGCAATATTCTGTTGATCATCGTGGCGCTTGCGGCGCTTGCTTCGTTCACTACGCCGATCTTCAAGATGGCCAACACGATCCGTCTGATTCGGTTCCCGTTTATCTTCCTTGCGGGATTATGGGGCGGTCTTGGCATTGTTGCGGGCTTCGTCCTGCTCATGGGGCATCTGCTGCGCTTAAAGTCGCTTGGCATGCCCTATCTCGTGCCATTGTTCCCGTTTAGAGGAGGAAACTTCACGGACAGCGTCATACGTGCCTCGTATCTATACACGACTACTCGAAGCATCTTTCTGAGACCTCAGAAACTGAAGCGATACAGTCCCGCAGCGAGAAGGGAGAAGCCGGATGAAGACTAATCGGAAGAGGCTCCGCGTCGTTCCTGTATGGATCGTCGTTTCGGCTTTCTTGCTGTCCGGCTGCAACCAACAGCTTATCGTTGACCGGATCACCATGATCAACATACTTGGTATCGACGAGCGCGGCCGCCAAATTGTCGGGAATGCCATCTACTCGGATTATGATCGCAAGGAGAAGCTGAAGTTCACGCAAGGCATCGGACAAACCACGCAGCTCGTATTCGGCGAGATGCAGATGCACGAGACGAAACCGCTGCGGCTGGGCAAGCTGCGGATGCTGCTGTTCAGCAAGTCGCTCGCCGAAAAAGGAGTGATCCGATATATTCATTCCATCTGCAGGGACCCGCTCATTAACAGTTATCTGATAGTGGCCGTATCGGAGCAGTCGACGGAAGTTTTACTGAAACAACTGGGGAAACAAAGGAGCGACAAACTTCCCAACAGGATTATTGAGCAGAATGAGAAGGCGGGCAACGTGCCGGCTACCAACCTTCATACGTTCATGTTCAACTATTATGGCGATGGCAGGGACGTTTTTGTACCGTATATCGGGCTGAGTGGCGATGGCGTGATTGAAGTGAAGGGAATGGCTTTGTTCCAAGAGGACAAGCTGGCGTTGGTGCTTGACAAGCTGGACACCGTCGCGTTCAAGCTGCTTCAGCCCAAATTCGAGAAAGGTTTCCTCACGGTGCGATTCGATGATTCGGAGGAGGATTTTCCTGCCGTGCTGAATCTCGTTTCGGGCGGCAGCGAGATGAAGATGACGCGATCGGACAGCGGTATCGGGATCACCTTTCATACGAAGATCTACGGCTTCTTAAAGGATCAAGAGGAGCGTGTCGACATTCGGGAGCAGAAGGACTTCGAGCATATCGAACAAGCTGTCGAGAAGGAGGTGAATCGGAAGCTGCTGGTTCTTCTCAAGAAGCTGCAGGAGCGCGGCATCGATCCTCTTGGCATTGGCGATTTCGTGCGGGCGCGCGACAAAGCCTGGAAGGAAGACGAATTCTACGCTCACGTCTATCCTAAGGTGAAGCTGAATGTAGTATCTGAAGTAATGCTGAAAGAATCCAGCATTGGCAATTAGCGAGGTGAATAACGACGTGAGCAGCACCGCGAAAAAAAGCTTGACGGTATCCCCGTATCTTCTATGGTTCGTCCTTCATGCCTCGCAGACGGGCATCGGCGTCCTGAACTTCCAGATCGGTCTGTCTAAGGGGGCGGGGATGGACAGTTGGCTGTCACTAATCGTGACAGGGCTGGCGTTCCATGTCGCGGTGGCGCTCATGTTTTACGTGCTGCGCTATGCGAAGGACGGAGATTTGATATCGCTGCACGGCATGTTCTTCGGAAGATACGCCGGGACGGCTTTGACGTTTTTATTCTATGGCTATTGTCTAATGGCTGCAGCTGCGCAGCTCCGGTCCTATGCGGAGATCATCTCCGTCTGGGCGTTCCCGAACAGCCGTCTTCTCGACACGGCGGCTCTTGTGTTGTTCGTCTGTGTTTACATCGTTTCGGGAGGCTTCCGGGTCATCGCCGGCGTAGCCTTCTTCTCCGTTATTCTGCCGACGCTCCTGATTCCAACCTTGTATTATCCGCTCCAATGGGCGCATTGGGACAACTTCCTGCCGATGTTCGACCATGGCTTCCGACAATATATGGAGTCGACCAAACAATCAGTCTTCGTATTTCTTGGCATCGAATTTCTGCTCATCTATTACCCTTACATCAAAGACAATGGCAAATCCCGGCGTTGGGCGCATATCGGCGTCGCTCATACGACCGTGCTGTATTTGATCATTCTTATCGTGACTTTCTCCTACTTCAATCTCAATCAGCTCGAGAACGTAATCTGGCCAACCCTTTATCTCTCCAAAATCATAAAAATAACCGTGCTCGAGAGGTTCGATTATGTCTATGTGTTCACTTGGTTTCTGGTTATCATGTCGGCGGCTTGCATTGCATTATGGTGCGGAGCCCGCTTATTAAAACGATCGACGAGCTTGAACTCCCGTTACGGCTTATGGTTGTCCGCGGGGCTCGTTTTTGCGATCGTATGTCTCTTCCGGAGTCCGGCCGGCAGCCATACGCTCAACTGGCTGGTTTCTTATTCGGGGATGGGGATCTTGTTCGGTTATTTGCCGTTGCTTTCGATCGTCGTTTTCGTGAAGAGGCAGCTAGAAAGGAAGCAATATAAGCGAGTTTAAGAAACAACCGTTTTGTGTTAGACTTAAATGGGAAATCCAGGGATAATAGTCTAACGAGTAGGATGTGCTGTATGGGGAAATGGTTAAAGGCGGAGTGGCTGTACGTTGCCGCCGCGGGAATTGTTGCAATCGTGCTGTTGTTTGCGGGGCCATTTATCGGGGTGGCGGACAACGGCGATTTTTTGCGAATTATGGGGACGGCGGGCTTGAATTATTACGATGCTGGAGAGTCTTACGAAGATCGTTTTTTTGGTTATGCCCACGCCTTATTCGCATATGACGGGTTTCTCCGGGGATTTTATCCTTCTACGCAAATTCTATTGGTTGTCCTCGCGAGATTTATAGGGGGAATTGCGAACGGCGAAGCCTTCGATATTCGTATTTTGGGAGGCATCTACACCGCGCTGTTACTGGCTGCAGGGTATGTTGCGATAACTGCTGCACGAACGGAGTTTCGGATTGTTTCGGCACTGCTTGCTCTGCTCATGGTATTTGTTTTTGGCGACGTCGGCTATTTGGCCTATTTCAATTCATTATTCGGGGAACCTGTTTCCTTCATTTTCTTGCTGCTTTCGATCGGATTCGGGCTGAAGCTGGCAAGATCGGAGCAACCGACAGTCTCGCTGCTTCTGCTCTTCTATGCGTCTGTGCTGTTCTTGACTTGCTCAAAGACGCAGAATGCGCCGATCGGAATCGGATTTGCCCTGCTGGGGCTTAGATATATCGGGCTTGGCGGCAAAGGGAGGCGTATACGGGCATGGATAGTCGGGTTGTCCGCGTTTACCGTGTTGGCGTCCGTGACGATGTATGCGGCGGCTCCCAAAGATTTTAAAGAAATTAATATTTATCAGACCGTGTTTTTCGGCATATTAAATAACTCGCCCGATGTGGAAGGCGATCTGGAAAAGCTGGGGCTGCCGCAGCGATTGTCCGTGCTGGCGGGCACGAATTATTTTCAGTCAGGGACGGCGATTCCGCAGAACGATCCTTCCTTGAAAGAGGACTTCTACGACCGAATTTCGCATTTCGATGTGCTGGGCTTCTATCTGAGCCATCCCGGCCGATTGGTAGAGAAGATGGCGTATGCGGCGGAGAACGGCATGAGCATCCGCCCTTATTATCTTGGCAATTACGAGAAGTCGGAAGGGAAGGAGCGAGGGGCGCTTTCGTTTCGCTTTAGCGGGTGGAGCGAATTCAAGCATCGATACGTTCCGAACGAGTTATGGTTTGTCGTTGCCTTTTTTGCGGCATATATGGCTGTTGCTTGCCTGGAGTGGTTCAAGGCGAGGGCGCTTGGAGCGCGAATCAAGGCAGAGCTGTTCCTGCTGATGGCGCTTACCGGCATCTTCGCTTTCCTTATCCCGATATTGGGCGATGGGCAGGCCGACATGGGCAAACATCTTTTTTTGTTTAACGTTTGCTTTGATGCCATGGTCGTGTCGTCCGTTGTCTGGGCGATTTATCGGATTCGCAAGCTGCTATAGATAGAGACGCGTACGAAAGTGGTGTAGACACTTTTTGGTACGCGTTTTTGTTTTCCGTAAAAAACACGCTGCTCCGGAATGACGCTCTACCTCCGCTAAGGTGTCCGACGGATGAGCTTCCGTGTGATAAAATGTAGGGAATGAATCCGAGCACAATATGAAGGGTTGTGGGGGACTTGGATATTAATATTAGATTGATCGATAAAGAGCAGGCTTGGCTGCTGCGTCATCAGGTTATGTGGCCGGAGAAGGAGTTCGACTTCATCAAGCTGTATGATGACGGACTGGGCAAACATTACGGACTATTCGAAGGAGGCGAGCTGGTTTCGGTAGTTTCCCTCTTTGCTCAAGGAGACCAAGCGCAGTTCAGAAAATTCGCGACGCTGGCGGCGCATCAGAACAAAGGGTACGGGAGCCGGCTTTTAAAGTATGTGATCGGGGAAGCGGAGAAGGCGGGCGTTAAGCGGATTTTCTGTAATGCGAGAATCGATAAAGCCGTGTTTTACGAGAAATTCGGATTGCGTGCCACAGGCGCCGTCTTCAGCAAAAGCGGGAAGGATTATGTGATTATGGAACGATGTTACTTGTCGTTCATTTGAACCGGGAAGAGCCTTTTTGCTGCGTTGTAACAGACAAGAGAGACGCTATTTTGATCAATTCGGCGATCTGGCAAATGTAACGGACAAGCGAAACGCTATTCCATATCTTTTAGCCTTTTTCGGGCTAGAATTTATGAAATAGCGTTGTTTGTGTCCGTTAGCGACCGAGGTACGCGATATGACGGAGCTTAGGGGATAAGGCCGGACGGGGAGAACGTTTCGGTTTCGGCAGGCACATTGAATTTCTTGGAGCGGAACCGATATAATAGGAGAAGATTTGTTTACTACTAAAATATTGGCATGATAGTCGCCTCGTTTCTCATGGAACGGGCACATACCGAGCTTAGGGGATGGTGAAGGAAGATGCTGCGATTGTTCCGATTTTTGCGGCCGTATCGGGTCGCGATTGCGCTGGTCATGACGCTTATTCTGATTCAGTCGTTGTCGGAGCTGTACTTGCCGACCTTGATGGCAGATATCGTCAACAGGGGTGTCATTGAGGGAGACAAGCCGTTTATTTGGCGGATGGGCGGCTACATGCTGCTCATTACGTTGCTGGGTACCGCGGTCTCGATTCTAGCAAGTCTATATGCCTCTAAGATTTCGTCCGGCTTCGGACGGATCGTGAGAGGCAAGGTGTTCCAGCATGCCGAGCACTTCTCGCTGCAGGAATTCGATCGAATCGGCACGGCTTCGCTTATCACCCGCACGACGAACGACATTAACCAGGTGCAGCAAGTTCTTATGATGATGCTTCGCCTCATGGTCATGGCGCCGATGATGTGCATCGGGGGCATCATTATGGCGCTGTACAAGGATGCCGAGCTTACGCTTGTGCTTCTGGTGGCGTTGCCGGTTCTTGCGGGAGCGATTTGGCTCATTACGTCGAAGGGGATGCCGTACTTCAAAGCGATCCAGAAGAAGCTGGATCGGCTGAACCTTGTGTTGCGCGAAGGACTGACGGGCATCCGCGTCATTCGTTCGTTCAACCGCACGGCACACGAGAACGAGCGATTTACGGAGGCCAACGCCGATCTTATGCAGACATCGATCAAGGTGAATCAGATTATGGCGGTTATGATGCCGGTCATGATGCTGATCATGAACTTGTCCACGATCGCGATTGTTTACTTCGGCGGTCTGCGTATCGATAACGGAGCGATGGGCGTCGGCGACCTGATGGCGTTTATTCAATACGCGATGCAGATCATGTTCTCGCTGCTCATGTTCTCCATGATGTTCGTTATGGTTCCGAGAGCGTCTGCATCCGCGGCTCGTATTAACGAGGTGCTGGAGCTTGAGCCGTCGGTGACGGATATAGACGGCGTTGAGATCAAAGCGTCGGCAGGCTCCGAGGACGGTGTCAAGGAAGCGCCAGGCTCCAAGGGCGGCGTCAAAGAAGCGGCAGCTGGCGTCGGCAGCGTCGTGGAATTCGCTAATGTCAGCTTCAGTTATCCAGGCGCCGAGATGCCGGCTTTATCCGACATTTCGTTCCAAGCTGGCCGTGGAGAAATAACGGCGATCATCGGCGGAACAGGCTCCGGGAAGTCCACGCTTATCCATTTGATCCCGAGGTTCTTCGATGTCGCCAGCGGTTCCGTCCGCGTCAGCGGCAAGGACGTCAGGGAGTGGACGCAGGAAGAGCTCCGCGAGCGAATTGCGCTAGTGCCGCAGAAAGCGGTGCTGTTCTCGGGAACGGTCGCGGAGAATATCCGCTACGGCAAGGAGGATGCGACCGACGAAGAGATAAGAAGAGCGGCGGAAACCGCTCAGGCGCTCGACTTCGTGTCGGCGATGCCCGAGGGCTTCGATTCCGTTCTGTCGCAGGGCGGAACGAATGTATCCGGCGGACAGAAACAGCGGCTATCCATCGCACGCGCGCTGGTGCGAAAGCCGGAGGTGTACCTGTTCGACGACAGCTTCTCCGCGCTCGATTACAAGACGGACGCGAAGCTGCGAAGCGCGCTCAGGGCGGAGACGGCGGATGCGGCTGTATTAATCGTCGCGCAGAGAGTCAGCACCGTTATGGACGCGGATCGCATTATCGTGCTGGACGAAGGCCGAATCGCGGGCATCGGCACGCATAAGGAACTGATGGAGACTAGCGGCGTGTATCGCGAGATCGTGTCCTCGCAGCTGTCAGAGGAGGAGAGCGCATGAGCAAAGAGAACAATGCAGGAGCTGGCGCTCGCGGAGGAGGCCCACCCGGCGGCAGACCCATGGGCTTCGGCCCGGGACCAGGAATGGGCATTCCAGGGCAAAAGGCCCGTGATTTCAAGGGCTCGCTAAAGCGGCTTTCCGGTTATTTGAAGCCGTTCCGTATCATTTTGCTGGCCGTGCTGCTGGCTGCGGTTTTAAGCACGGTATTCTCGATTCTCAGCCCGAAGATTTTGGGCAGAGCGACGGATATTTTATTCGAGGGCATCGTAACCAGCACGAAGATCGACTTCCAGGGCATCGTCGAAATTCTCGGCTTGCTCGCGGGACTTTACGTGATCAGCTCGTTGTTCGCCTTCGTGCAGCAATATCTGATGGCCGGCGTCGCGCAGAAGGTCGTATACCGGCTGCGGAACGAAGTGAACGACAAGCTGGGCAGGCTGCCGCTGAAATTTTACGACTCCCGCTCGAACGGCGATATTCTAAGCCGCGTCGTCAACGACGTGGACAACATCAGCAACACCTTGCAGCAAAGCCTGACGCAGCTCATAACATCCATCGTGACGCTGATTGGCGTTATCGTCATGATGCTGACGATCAGTCCGCTGCTCACGTTGATTCTTGTTCTTACGCTGCCGCTTAGCTTCATCGCGATCGCGATGATCGCGAAGCGGTCCCAGGTTCATTTCAAAAACCAGCAGGCTCAGCTTGGCGATCTCAACGGCCACGTCGAAGAAATGTACACAGGACACACCATCGTAAAAGCGTTCGGACGCGAGAAGGAATCCATTCGCAAATTCGAAGCGATGAACGACAAGCTGTACGATTCCAGCTGGCGGGCGCAATTCATCTCCGGCATCATCATGCCGGTCATGAATCTCATCGGCAACATCGGATATGTCTGCATCTGCGTTGTTGGCGGCGTCCTTGTGACTCAGCGGACGATTACCGTCGGCGACATTCAGGCGTTTATCCAATATGCCCGGCAATTCACGATGCC
The DNA here is from genome assembly GCF_014303795.1 of Paenibacillus sp. PAMC21692. Classification (NCBI taxonomy): domain Bacteria; kingdom Bacillati; phylum Bacillota; class Bacilli; order Caryophanales; family Paenibacillaceae; genus Paenibacillus; species Paenibacillus sp. PAMC21692. The sequence goes on along the minus strand of NZ_CP060293.1, from coordinate 7,587,959 downwards.
GATCACGCAGACGGCCAACATTGCCAACATCATTCAATCGACGCTGGCTTCGGCAGAGCGGGTGTTCGAGCTTCTGGACGAAGCCGAGGAATCTCCGGAAGCCAAGGGCAAGCAGCCTGCCTTGGTCAGGTCGCATGGAGAGGTGGAATTCCAGGGTGTAAGCTTCGGCTACAACCCGGAGAAGCCGCTCATCCAGGATATGAACATCTCGGTCAAGAGCGGTCAGACCGTCGCGATTGTCGGACCGACCGGGGCGGGCAAGACGACGCTTGTCAATCTGTTAATGCGATTCTACGAGGTTGGCGATGGAGCGATAACGATAGACGGACACGATATCCGCGAGCTCGAGCGAGGGCAGCTTCGGAGCCTGTTCGGCATGGTATTGCAGGACACGTGGCTGTTCGGCGGCACGATTAGGGACAATATCGCTTATGGCCGGCTAGAGGCGACAGAGCAGGAAGTTGTCGAGGCGGCTCAAGCGGCGCATGCCGATCATTTCATCCGCACGCTGCCGGATGGCTACAATACGGTGCTTAATGAAGAGGCGTCCAACATCTCGCAAGGCCAGAAGCAGCTTTTGACGATCGCAAGGGCGATTCTCGCGGATCCGTCCATTCTCATTCTGGACGAAGCGACGAGCAGCGTGGATACGCGAACCGAAATTCAAATCCAGCAGGCGATGAATCACTTGATGTCCGGTCGAACGAGCTTTGTCATTGCTCACCGACTGTCGACAATCCGGGACGCCGACCTCATTCTTGTCATGAAAGAAGGCACGGTTATCGAGCAAGGCACTCACGAGGAGCTGTTGGCTCGAGGGGGTTTCTACGCGGATCTGTACAACAGCCAATTCTCGGCGGGACCCTCGATTCCGACCGCCGGCTGATAGCGCGGGCCTTGAAGTACCTATAAAGATGGAATGTTGGTCCGATATGATCATGATACGAAAGCAGCTCATCCTCCATTAGAGGGCGGGCTGCTTTTTCTGTTTTTCATCTTGGCCACCGGCATAGAAAAAAGTGGCAGAGGTTATACTAATCGATGCTAAAATCTGGATGGCTGCGATACGGAGGCGAACCCATGAAAAGTACGGGACAAATCAACTTTGTGCAATTGTTTATGATGTTTTCGCTTATGAACGGCTTGGCCAGCCATGTCATCGTCAACCCCATGGTGTTGGACGTTTCGGGACGGGATTCCTGGATTACGGCGCTCGTTAGCGGGGCATTGTTCATGTTGTGGGTCGCGCTGCTCTATTGGATGATGCGCCGGTCGGGTCAACAGCTCTGGTTGGACTGGTTGTCCGCCCGAATTACTCGTCCCGCTGCTATTGCGCTTATGGTGCCGGTCGCGATTCATTTGTATTTGGTCGGAGGATTGACCGTCGCCCATACCTCGACATGGACGATTACGAATTATTTGCCCATAACTCCTAAGCTGCTAATAATTGGATGCCTGGTATTATTCTGCGCGGCTATATGCCTCTGGGGGCTGCCGGTCATTGCGGTCGTATCCGGCATACTGCTTCCCATCGTCGTTGGGCTGGGCATCTTTGTCAGCTCGTTTAACGCGCCCAATAAAGATTACTCGCTCTTGCGGCCTGTGCTGGAGAATGGTTTTGGGCCTGTTGCGAACGGCATGGTATATACAGGCGCGGGGTTCGTGGAGTTTATCGTCATTATGCTGCTGCAGCACCGTCTTGAGAAGAAGGTCAGGCTCTGGCAATTGCTGCTATATGTGGCGTTCTCCACGATCATCTCTATGGGACCGCTCATGGCGGCGGTTACGGAATTCGGTCCGGCGGAAGCGATGCATCAGACGACCTCTCCCTACGAACAATGGCGGCTTGTCCAGATCGGCAAATATATAGAGCATCTCGACTTTCTGTCGATCTTTCAATGGCTGTCGGGCGCGTGCATTCGCATCAGTCTCTCGGCTTTCTTGCTTGTCGAGCTGTTCCGATTTAAGCGGAAGAACCTAAGAAATATCATCGTTATCGCCGTCATGGCCAGCTATGCGTTGATCGCTATATACCCTATTAATGAATATGACTTCTACCAGTGGATGTCCTGGTATTACATGCCGATCTCATTGGCCGTTCTGCTGCCCTTATCGTTTCTGTGGATGGCGGCAGCCCTATTCCCAAAAAGGAAGAAAAGCAAGGAGGAAGCGACATGACAAGCAACGTCGGGAGCAAGGAAAAGAACTGGACGGAAGAGAGCTTTAGGGAACTGTTCCGTGGAAGCGACGATGTTTTGTTTCAAACCTGCCGCTTCGGAGAAAAAACGGAAGTGGAGGTTGTCTTAGCCTATGCGGAAGGATTGGCACGTACGAGCGATATCGGCGACTATATCCTGCCGGAGCTGGATCGGATGTACCGGGAAGGGATGGACGAGGATCCCTTTAAGAAGCTGTCAGGCGTCCTGCCGCTCGTCCAAACGGATCAGAGTCCCGATGAGCTGGCGGAGGTGCTCTTCCAAGGGGATCTTTTGCTGTTATTCGTCGCGACGGGAGAGGTCGGGTTCATCGCGATTGCGGATAAGCCGACGCGAACGCCTTTCGAATCCAGTACGGAAATTTCGGTCAAAGGTCCGCGAGACGGCTTCGTGGAGGATATTACGGTCAACATCGCGCTGATCCGCAAGCGGCTTAGAACGCCATCATTCCATGTAGAGCATATGCTTTTGGGCAGTCGTTCGAAGACCCGGATTGCGCTGCTTTATTTTCGCGACATTCTAAATCCTACTATTTTGACTGAGATGAAGGATCGGCTTAGCCGCATCGACGTGGATGCCATCTTCAGCATCAGCCAATTGGAGGAATACCTGTCGGATTCGAAGTTTAAGCTGCTGCCGGTGATGGATTTCACAGGTCGTCCCGATTACGTCATGAGCAGTCTTCTGTCGGGAAGGATTGTCATCGTCGTGGATGGATTGCCCATGGTGCTGATCGCTCCGGCGGGGATTTCCCTCATTCTAAAATCGCCGGAGGACGCACATTTCAATTATACGTATGTGTCGTTCGCGCGCATCATCAGGGGAATCAGCCTGTTCCTCTCCATCTTTCTGCCCGCGATCTGGGTGGGGCTGATGTCGTTCCATCCCGATCAGATTCCGTACCGCATTATGGCGACGATCTCCGTAACAAGGCTCGGTATCCCGCTGTCTTCGCATATGGAGATGTTCCTCTTGCTGATGCTTCTGGAAATATTCCGGGAAGCGGGCATCCGCCTTCCGAGCGCAATCGGACAAACGCTCACGTCCATCGGCGGCTTGATTATCGGAGATGCCGCCATCCGGGCGGGGCTCGTCTCTCCGTCCGTCGTCGTTGTCGGCGCGATTACCGCCGTATCCGGTGTTACGCTCGTCAATCAGACGTTGAGCACTCAGGTAAGCTTAATGCGGTTTTTCTTCTTCCTGCTGTCCGCGCTCCTGGGCTTGTTCGGCGTTATTCTCGGCATGGTGCTGCTGCTGGGCTATATGGCCAGTTTGAAGCCTTTCGGCGTGCCGTACCTGACTCCGTTGTCCCCGCTTAACTTTAAGCAGCTCGTCGTTTCCTTCCTGCGCGTTCCTTGGAGCAAGATGAAGAAAAGGCCTATGGCGCTGGAAACGATTGATAGCGATAATCAGGGGGGCGACAGCTAATGACATTGAAAAGATTAGCTCTAGCAGCATCCGTCCTGATAATGCTGCTGGTCTCCGGCGCATGCACCGCTATGCCCGATATCCAAAGCAACGCTTATGCGACAGCAATCGGCATCGATTACAAGAACGGAGAATGGATCGCCTACGCGCAGGTGATCAACTTCTCGACGGTCGCGCACTCCGATCAGGTAGACCTCGGCCCCGCAAAGCCCGTATGGATTGGCTCGGGGAAAGGAGATACCGTGGCATCGGCGCTTATCAGGGTGGGAGAAACGTCGCAGCTTCGCTTGTTCTGGGGACATGTGCAGGTGCTCGTCATCTCGGAGGAGGCGCTCAAGAAAGGCGTGCAGGATATATACAGCGCGATTAACCGTTATCGCGAGGTTCGTTATACCGTCTACGTTTATGGTACGAAGCAGAACATACGCGATGTGCTCATGCAAAAGTCGATCATAAACATGGCTCCGTTATATACGATGATGTTTACCGGCACTCAGTCCGCCTCCAAAGAAGCGTTTATACTGCCCGTTAAGGCCAATCGGGTCATTGCCCATCTAAATGAGCCCGGCGAACCGGCAGCCATACCTTCAGTCGGAATTGATGGGGGGGAATGGACAGAGGATGAAAAGCCTAAAAAGATGATTAGGTTGACGGGAATGTATTTTTTTCGAAACAATCGAATGTCCAGCTGGATGCCCGTGGAGGACTTATATGGTCTCAGGTGGATCGAAGAGGATCTGGAGCGTACTCCGCTGCTCATACGCCGTGAAGGAAAACCGCTTGCGGTGCTCATGCTCTCGCATCCAAGATCGAGCGTCAAGGCCATCTCGGAGGGCGAAGGGAGCCAATTCAGGATACAGGTAAAAGTGAAAGGGTTCGTTATGGAGATAATGGATGAGGCATCGATCAAGGAGATGGAGAAACTTGCGGAGGAAGCCATCGCCCGGGAGGTGGAGACGACTTTCCGGGAAGGAGTGAAAAAAGAAACGGATCCCTTCGGCTTATTGGAGGAGCTGTACCGGAGCAATCCGAGCCGCTTCCGCAAGGAGACAACGGGCGACAAGTTTGTTTTGTCGAACAAATCGCTTGCCGAAGTAGTAGTGAGAGTAAGACTAACGAACACAGGCAAATATCAAGGCAAGCCGCCGTAAAGTTTTCCTAAGCAAGCAGGATTGGGAGCGGAAAGGAGAGAAGTAAATGACATAACGAGAAAGGTTATTATGAGTGCATGTTCAAAAAGTTCGGTTCTCAGTACCGAGAAGATTGGATGAAGCTAGAACCTGAGGAGCGGAGCGTAGTGGAAGCTACGTGAGCACCTGCAATGTTTCCGAAGGAAACATACTTCGTAAGCATCTGCTTAGGTTCGGCTGAATTCAATATTCTACGTCGAGTATGCTTCTTGGATGACTTCGTAATGGGAAGCGGACTTTTTGAACAACCTCAATGAGGGGGAAGCGAAGGTAGTGGGTTATGTGGAACAAAAACGAAAAGAGTTGGAGAAGTATTTGCCGGAGTTAACAAGAAGGTCGGATTTCTTCGAGTTCTGGGAGGAGACCATTGCGGAGGCGCAAGAGGTGCCGCTTCGGCCGGAAAGAAAGGAAATAGACTACCCGATCCCGTCGGTGCGCGTATACGATATTTCGTACAACGGCATGGACGAGACGCGAATCCATGGATGGCTGATCTTGCCGGCCTTCCTGAGCAAGGAGAAATACCCTTGTGTCGTCCATTATCACGGTTTCAACGGCAGCAGGGGAAATCCTGTGGGCTACATGCACTTTGTTATGATGGGTATGGCGGTGCTTGCGGTCGATTGCAGGGATCAGGGCGGCAAAACGGGCAACAGCGCCCAGTATACGCATGGCTACTCGTCGAACGTGGCCTGTCGGGGCGTACATAATAAATACGAATATTATTTCCGCCATGTGTATATGGATTGTCTCAAGGCGATCGATTTCGCCTGCGCGCAGGAAGAGATCGACGCGGACCGCATCGTTATCGACGGAGGCAGCCAAGGAGGAGGACTAGGCATGGCGATCGCCGCGCTGGACAACCGCGCGAAGCTGGCCATGGTGGACGTGCCCAGCAACAGCAATATCGTCGCCCGCATCGAAGGAAACCACGGCGCGTTCGGCTCCGTGACGGAGTTTCTGCGCCATCATCCCGAGCTGACGGATCAGGTGATGGACAATCTCAGCTACTTCGATACGATGAATATGGCGGAGCGCATTCAGTGTCCCGTGCTGGCATCCGTTGCGCTTAAGGACGAGACTTGCCCTCCCCAAATGTATTATGCGACATACAATCGGATCGTCGGCGAGAAGGAGATCTTTCTCTATCCGTTCAACGGCCATGAGGGCGGGGGCTCCAAGCAGGCGGAAGTGAAGTTGGCGCATCTGCGCCGCCGCTTCCCGGACTGGTTCGAAGTTTAATTAATGAATGGAGAAGGAGAGCATCGGATGTCGAACATAACGGTCGAATGTTCCGTTTGGGTGGAAGCCGGTCCCGACCGGGCCTGGAGAGCGGTCACGAAGGATGAAGAATTGTCGTTATGGTATTCTCCCGGCTCGCCTTGGGATATCCCGCAATTGGAGGCAGGAGCCGAGCTGTGGTTCCACCACACGCCGAACGATTATCATGACGGCTCCGAGGTCGTCTCATTGAAGGCTGTTATCGAGAGAATCGAAGAGCGGTCGGAATTTTCCGTTCGCTGGGAATTCGATGGCGAGTTATCGGACATGGTTACTTCGTTCCTGGTGAAGGAGGAGAAGGGCGGATCGACGGTAACGATTCGCGAGACAGGTTACGAAGATGAAGCGGCGGCCGCGCAGACGGAAGAAGGCTACACCATGTCGCTTGCCAATCTGTATGCGTATTTGAGCGGGAGCGAGCTGCCTTATTGAGTGCGGGAGAACCGACATCATGATGGAAACAGAAAAATAATCTGGCCAAATCATGGGGGGCGGAAAAAGGATGGCACGAAACAGAGCGATCAATTCGCCATGGATGTATGCATTCGGGATGCTGGCAATGATGATTCCGAGCCATGCTTTTAGCGCTTTTTATGTGTTTTATTATATGGAAACACTGGGGCTTGCCATCGGTCTGGTGACGTTCGCGAGAACGGTGTTCATGATCTGGGATGCCGTCAACCAGCCTTTGGCGGGATACTTATCCGATCGGACGGATACGAGATTCGGACGAAGAAAACCTTGGCTGTACGTTTCCATTCCGCTCTTTTTCCTTATGTTCTATCTGGTGTTCGCGGTGCCGGAAGGGTTGTCCGAGACGGCTCTGTTCGTCTGGTTCCTGGTCGCGCTTGTGTTGTTCGAAGCAGTGGCGACGATTATATGGGTCAATTACGGCTCCTTGTTCCCGGAGTTATATAGAGGGAATACGCTGCGCAAGAAGGCTTCGGCCATTCAGCAAGGGTATCAGATCGTCGCGATTCTCATCGCTTCGGTCGCGGGACCGATTCTGTACGACGGCCTCGGCTTCGGCCCCATGGCACTTATATTCGGCGGCATGTTTGCTGTATTAATGATCCTGTTCCTTCGGTTTACGCAGGAGGACGAAGAAGCTCGCAAGACGCCGCGCATGGGGCTCAAGGAGTCGTTCGCGGCCACGGTGACCAATAAGCCGTTCTGGATTTTCAACATTGCCAATTCGTTCGCACAGACGGTGAACGGGTTGCTGAGCTCCATGATTCCCTTCTACGCCAAATACGTGCTGAAAGTGCCTTCGGAGCAAGTGGCCTTGCTGCTGGCTTCCATCTTCGTTTCCGTGATTCCGCTTGTTGCCGTCTGGTTCTGGATCATTAAAAGAATGGACAGCGTCAAAGCATGGCGATTGTCGCTGCTCGCTTACGCGCTGTCGGTCATCCCGTTATGGTTCGGAAGCAATCTCTTTACCGGAATTGCGGCGGGCGTATTGGTCGGCTTCGGCCTCGCTGGATTCCTGGTAACGCCGCCTGTCGTGAACAGCCATATTATCGATCTGGATTATGCAGAGACGGGAAGGCGCAGGGAAGGTATCTATACGGCGGTCAGCGGTTTCATTACGCGCTCCAGCGGCTTGATCTCGGTCCTTTCCGTCCTCGTTGTTGGCGTGCTGCTAGGCTACGAGAGCGGCGATAATCCCGGCGACAATCCGGAGTTGACGTTCCGCGTCCTCATCAGCGTGGTGCCGTTTGTTTTGCTGGTTATTTCGCTGGCGCTTTCTTCTTTCGTCCGATTGAAGCCGCTGCCAGACACTGAGCAGGCATAACAGGAACAGTCGGATTAGATCGGCTTCGCTTCTTGAACCGGATCGAGCGGAAAACGGGAAGTATCTGAAGCAGGACTTGTTGATTGTGTCATGCGTCAGCGCAATAGCCTCCATGATGGACTCGCGAATGCACTTGCAACCTCCGAAGACGTTATGATAGGGTAACGTAAGAAGAGAATCGGAGGAATGAGTCATGACGATAATGTACGAAATCACGATGGATTTGACTGCCGACTGGATCAAGACGGTAAAGGAAGTGCTGCGCGGTGCGGGTTACGAGATGGAGGAAGGCTTGCCGCCTTCCGAGGTTGCGGAGCATTACTTCCGCCTTTCTCTGCCCGATGATAGAGCGGAGGAGCTGGCAAGCGAGACGCTGCGGCGGCTAAAAGAAATGGAGTCGATCATCATCGACCACATGAACACGACGATCGTTCCCGACATTCGGCAACGCACCAAGTACGAGGGAAACACGTTCCACTTCAGTTGGGTTTATAACGAAGGCGAGCATATTATCGAGCTGAATTCGGAGTACCGGATTCCGATTTAGGCTAACGTTTATGTAGAGGGTGCGGCGTCGACTTTGGCGAGCGGTTCTCTGGAGAGCAGCGGCTTTTGCCGCATGGCCGGTGTGATAAAGTACGACAAGAAGCGTATCCTGCGGGATGCGCTTTTTGCTGCTATTATAGAAAAACATTAGCATTCTCCATACGTGATCGATCCTTCTCGAAATGAAACGCGCTGCGCTGCCAAAGGAAGGAGGGACGGAAGATGCACGTGAGGATGCACGAAAGTATGCACGAAAGTATGCACGGAGGGAGGAGCTGATGGAGGCACGGAAGGCTGCACGAAAGTATGCACGGAAGCAGTCGCGGAGGGATGCACGTGAGGATGCAAGGGGGGGAATTGACGGAAGGAGGCACGTATTCAACTAGCCTTCGGCTATATGCGCACATAATAGATACCGCATCGTGGAGTTTGCTTGATAACAATTGTACGAAAATACACAAATAGTACCAGGTGCATGCTTGTTTTCTATGAATTTGTACAAATATACATAAATTTAGGCTCGGAGAGCTCAAAAACGATGATGTGAAGCGAAAATTTGTGTATTTTCGTACAATTTACGGCTTTAGATGGGATTCCGTAAGTGAATTTGTGTAGATTTGTACAATTGTAGGGGAAAGCTGAGGATCGGCCAGCCGGCAACAACATAATGGAGGTTACAGCACCTACAGTTGGCAAGAACGTAATGGCAAGCACAGCGCCCGCAGCCGGCAACAACTTAATGGAAACCACAGCGCCCAGTTAGTGTTGCAATCAACGTACCATAAATCATTAGATGCGAGGGCTCAGGAGACCAAAGCCCTGCTGGTTGCGCGCCGTCCTCAGTCTACTTTTGAGGCTGTATTTCTCCCTTAATATAAGTCGAGGTGTTGGCAACACGGCTCGGCGCGTAAAAAATCGCGATGATAAGCTCGGCGATTAACAAGTTAAGCGCGAAAGCGGAGAAGACGCCGAACGTGTAGCTTGTCTCATGCGGAAGCCGCAGCCCTTGCTCTGCGAGGAACGTCATCGTGTGGACGAACACATTGGTGAAACAAAAGACATAACTGCGAACCATCGAACGGAGATGGCCGACGAGGTCCTTCTTTTTAATGCGCATAATAGCAATGACAGTGAAGGCCGGCCATACGATGTTCATCATATTATAAGCGACACTGACTGGTTTGCCGCCTGTTGAGTAGGGGGCCATGTAACCGGAAGTAAGGACAACGAGCATGACAGACACAACATAAATGTATCCGTTGACGCGGTGAAACCCACGGAATCGATTTCGAATGTATTTGGAGAAATTCATCGCCCCCGACGCAGTGGAAATCGTCGCGAACGCGACATGCACGTACATGACGTTTAGCCATACGGGGAGGTTGAGAACGCGGTCTATTCCTGTTTTGAGCGCGAGGAATTGCTCCGCCTGCGGGTCCAGGACGTAATTGTCCACCAGAACGTAGACGAGATAGAGAGATATCGTTACAAGCAAAAAGGCAAAAAGCCGCGAAGTTTTCATTTAAGGACCTGCCTCTCAAGCACGAATGAGTAATTCGCAAGCGGTGGCGCTTACGGATAATTTTACAGAGATGGTCACATTTTTAGTATAAATGAAGTGTACGTGAATATTTTCACGTAATGTTACAAAATAGGCACAATTTTTGAAATTTGTGCGTCCATGACCCCTTAGGTCGCGCATAAGTAGCTCGATCGAATGTTGGTGTTCGCGGAAGCGACACTGTTACAAAACAAACGAAAGCCCTTAAACAATCGGTATCGATATACCCGATACCGGCTGTTAAAGGGCAAATAGACTAGCGAATATTTTTCTCTTCCCAATTAATCTGCGCCGTGAAACGAAGCTGGCCGATCTCCTGCTCGTTCAAGGCAGGAGCTTCTGACGTCTCTCCGGTGTTCACCAGCACTAATCGCGATTGTTCGTTCCAGCTAATATGGGCACCGAATGTTTCCAGAACCATTCGTGCCGGAATATAGGTGCGGCCATTCACGATTGTTGCCGGAGCGCCTATCGTCTGCGATTTGCCGTTCACAAGCGCTAAGCCGGATCCAATAGTCATCTCTATTGTGACATCGCCTTTGCTGGCTGTTACTTTGCGTTTCGCCGGGTCCCACAGTACGGAAGCGCCAAGCTTCTCCAGCAGCTCGCGAAACGGCACAAGCGTGGAACCGTTGCGAATAACCGGTTCATCGCGAAGCGGGAGGAACTTGCTGTTCCATACGACGGCAGCATTGTAATCGATGGCGCTAGCTGGGGCTGTGAGATTAATCAGCCAATCGCTTGCTGGCGGTAAATCTCCGGCTGAGCCATCTGGGACAGGGACCAGCCATTCGCCTGTATGTGCATAAATGAAAGGATGATCGCCCCAGGGGGAGATCGGAACCTCGGGTTTGACGCGTAGTTGAAAGTAAAGCGAGGCCTGACCAGGCGAGTCGTCCAAATAAAGCTGCTCCAGATCAAACAAGGACAGCAGCCTCTTTTTTGCTATATCCCGGGGGTAGGCGGCAACGATCTCCTTAATCGGCGCAGAGGTGCTAGAGTTATGGTCCACGGCCCAATCTCCGTTGGCATGTATAGTATAGCTGGAATACGCTTTATACTGCGGTGGATAGTCGCCATCGTCCGTTGGCCAAAATCCCGGTTCGAGTACAGGCTCCACCTTGCGGTAAAACGTTGATGCCGCTTCCTCGAGTGTAATCATGTCATCTGGAGTAATAAATTCAGTATCTGACCAAGTCAGAGTATGTGCAACGACCTTGCCTGATTCCCGATCCACGTAGATGATGAACCGGTTATTATCATAACGAATGCCTTCAAAGGAACGAACAAACTCTACGCGATGGTAGACGCCTGTTTCGAACCTCAAGGAATAGTAGCTGTGCGGATAACGCCACAGCGTCCAATCCGTGTCCAGATCCCAGCCCTGGCTTTTGGTATATGCCTCCGCAATGGATACGGCTTCCGTGTAAGTAATGTTTTCCTCGCCCAGGAACTCTATCGGTACGTTGTCATCGTGGACGGACACTCTGCCCAAACGTTCATCCAAACTGACAGGAAGCCCCGTCTCTGCGTTTAAACCGATCGTCCCTTCACGATCCCAATCTAACATCGTGTATTGAATTGTCCAAATATCGTTGGCTAGTCTAGCCGTATAATGGTCTGCTTGCTGCGGTATCAGCTTTAAAGCAATCGCTTGGTTAATCGCGGCGCTCTCTGTATCCAGTTTCTTGATGGGACTCTTGTCGTGGGCGATCGCTGCAAGCGTGGCAACTTTGGCTGATTGCTCGGTGTTGCCGTTTACGGCCAAAGCTCCAGCTTCATGGCTAGCGCCTGCGTACGAACTGAGCAAGAGCGTCACGAATACAGCCGCCGCCAAGACCCGGGCATTTCTTTTGCTTGTTTCCAAGGATTCCACTCCCCGCCACAATAAATAAATATTACCAATTATTAAGACGTCAATTATGCAGGAAGGTTGCGATCTGCCATCTGCAAAGTTACGATAGTGATAGTGTTTTATGAAGCTGAGAAGGGAAGAGGCGGCAATGGATAAAATGATGTTCGTAGAAATCGGAATGGGAATCGACCTGCATGGGCAAAACGTGACCAAGGCGGCGGTGCGCGCCGTGCAGAACGCCATCCATCATAATTCGATGCCGGGTATTCGGTCCGTGCTTCCTGGCGGCGATCTGGCCAATATGAAGGTGAACGTTAGGCTGGCGGTGCCTGCTGATAGAGAGAAGCTTGACCTGGAGAGGGTCAGAGAAGAGCTGCCTTACGGACAAGTTACATTCGAAGTTGTGGACGGAGGCATGCTGACAAGCAGCGGTATTTTGCTCACGGACAAGGATGACGTCAATGATCTGGCATATGTCGTCATCGCGTCCGTGGAGGTTGGCTATTAGCTTTTGAAAATGGGAGCGGCGAGTCGCTTCGACGGCTCGCCGTTATTATTCAGCGCGCTTGTTTAACTTCATTGCTGCCTAACACAATCCATGCCAATGGGATGTAACGCTGCGCGAAGGCGACGATTGCCCAAGTGCCGAATAAAGCCAGCAGGAAGCCGACAATGTACCAGATATGGTAGAGATAAGGTTCGGCGTGCAAGGGACGAAGCTCGCGATATGCGGCCAGCAGAAGCGGATGCAGCAAATAGATGCCGAAGGCATACGGACTAAGCTTCTTCAGGAAACGTACAACGCGCGTATGCGTCCATCTGGTCTCCAGGATTAAGGCTCCGTAAGTCAACGTCAGAGCAGACAAATAGGCGTAAATGCTCCCCGCGAAGTAGAATGTCCACGTTTGGGGCGTAATCGTATTTATTCTAAATTTGTACCACAAGACGATGTAGGCAAGCCCGGAAGCAAGCCAGCCTCCCCAGAGCAGAGCTAGCCCGAATCGTTGAACGAGACCCCCGCGTAACGAAACAATTGCAGACCGGATCTCGTCATACTTTATGCCGACGAATACGCCCAACATGTAATAACCGAAGTAGGATAGAAACCAGCTGGCGGCATTCGGAATATCCACGAATTGGCCCGCGATATAGAAGGCAGCTTGTACGGCAATCCCGAACGGAATTCCCCAAGAAACAAGACGAGGGAATGCCTGAAGCAGTCGCAGAACGAACGGGAACAGCGCATAGAACTGAATGATGATAAAAATATAATAAAAATGAGCGTAAGCGGTCCCCGTTGCCAGCTTTTCGAGAAAATCGGGCAGGAGGGAGGCTTGAAGATCCCATCCGGCTCTCGTAACCTCGACGGCGATATAGTAGATTGCCGAACATACAGTATATGGTATAATGATTTGGGTCGCCCGTTTCCTATAAAAGGAAATAAATGTCTGTCCAGTGAAAGGCATGTTGCCGTATCGCTTGAACAAAACAAGACTGCTCAGAAACAGAAAAACGGGAACGGCGAAATTCATTCCGATATTCGCGGCGATGTACAGGAAGTAGGCGACTGGCGAAGAAGCAGTCATTTCGATGGTGGCGAAGGATGTGGAGTGAATGGCAATGACGGCAATAATGGCGAATGCTCGCAGCAGATCAAGCTCTGCAATCCGCGATTGCGGCTTCGGAACTGTAATGTTGGAATTCATGAATACCCCCGACAGGTGATGTTCTTATATTTTCCATTTAAGCCAAAGTCAATTGTCATCGACAATTAGTCCCGTGTCAAGCGGGGAGTTGCAGGAGGAACCTATACAATGATGCGCAAGAAAAGAACGGCACTACTTACGGCGATATTATTAATTGTCGTCATTGCGGCGGCAGCGGCAGGCTGGATCTGGTACAAGGAACGGAATAACACGGTGAATCGGCATGAGCCTCAGGCTTTGTTGCAAGTCGAATCCATCACTCAGCCCGAAGACAACTATGATGTCATCGTGGCGGGCACGGATCCCGAGGGCATCGTGGCTGCCATTTCCGCGGCGCGAAACGATCAGCGCGTATTGCTGGTCGATGGGCGGAATCGCGAAATTCTGGGCGGACTCATGACGCTGGGCTGGTTGAATTCGCTGGATTTGAACTATTCGCCGGAGCAGTCCAAGTTGTCCGGCAAACATAATTTTCTCAACAAGGGGATCTTTCAGGAATGGTACGACATGATCGAAGGGACTTCGTTCGACGTCAATACGGCGGCTAACGCGTTCTACGAGCTAGTGAAGGCGGAGCCGAATATCGATCTCCTCATGAAGACGAAGTTCCTGGAGCCCATCATGGAGACGGGCAACAAAGGCTCGGGCCAAATGATTACGGGGCTTCGCCTGGAAACAGAAGGCGGCGTAGAATATGCCGTTCGTGCTGGAGCGGTCATTGATGCGACGCAGGACGGAGATATCGCCGCCGCGGCGGGCGTTCCGTATTCGGTGGGGCGCGAGGATATCGGCAGGCCGCAAGACCAGCAGGCCGTCACGCTTGTTTTTAAGATGAGCGGCGTGACCCAGCAGGTGTGGGATTCCTTCGCGAACATCGGCGACGGCACGGGCATCGACAGCATGAGCGCATGGGGGTTCATAAAGTCGAGGGAATACGTCTCTTCGAATCCGGAGCGGGTCGGCATTCGGGCATTGAACGTAGGCAGGCAAAACGACGACACGATACTGATCAACGCGATGCATATTTTCGGTATTGATCCGCTGAATCCGGAATCCGTGCAGGAAGCGCTTGAGATTGGAGCCAAAGAAGCGCCTCTGATCGTGGATTATCTTAAGAAGACGTACAAGGAGCTTAAGGACGTCGAGTACGCGGGCGTGGCACCGGAATTGTACGTGCGGGAGACTCGTCATTTTGAGGGCGAATATCGTCTGACCGCTGTCGACGTCGTGGACAACCGCGACTTTAAGGATGCCATCGCCTACGGTTCTTACAGAATCGATATCCAGCGGCTTAACGCGCAGGATCAAGGGGCCATCGTCGCGGCGCCGGAACGATACGGCGTGCCGTTCCGCGCTATCGTGCCGCTTGCGGTGGACAACCTTCTTGTCGTCGGTCGCGCAGCCAGCTTCGATACGATTCCGCACGGAAGCGCCCGCGTCATCCCGCTGGGCATGGCGACCGGCGAGGCGGCAGGCGCCGCGACGAAGCTGGCAGCGGAGCTTGGCTTGTCGTTCCGCGAGCTGTCGCGTTCGGAAGCGGATATCGCGGAGCTGCGCAAACGTTTAATGGCACAGGGCATGGAGCTTGCGCCGGTCAAATTCGAGACGCCGGAATATGCCAAACACAAACATTATCAGGGGCTGCTGGCCGCCGTAAGCATGGCGCTGACGTTCGGCGGCGATCATAACGAAACCTTTAACCTTGACGGCATCGCAACGGCGGGTCAATTCGCCAATATCATGCAGACGGTTAAGATCGCTCATGCCGATCACTTCCTGGGCAATCCGTACGTGGCCATCGCCGACCTCGAAGAACCGGCCAAGCTGCCGCTTACGTTGGAGCAACTGGCTTACACCATCGCGCTGACAACGGATTTGTCTGTTACGCCGGAGTCCGCACTCGACGATGTCGTCTCCAAAGGATGGCTTGCGGAGACAACGTTGTCGGATATCGAGGATTCCCAAGAGCTAAAGGTGGGGGAGGTTTTCTCGCTGGTTCGGGATCTGATGGAGTTTTACGTTGGGAAGGTTTATAGCTAGTTTCATTTATTTGAAAATCTCGAGCGGATTGTACGTTTTCGTGCAATTCGCTTTTTTTTTGCGGTGCGCCGAGCATGGGCGTTGGGTAGGCACATGCGCGTGGGTCTTGCTAATCTGAACGGTGAGGTTGCACTGGCGGATGTTCAGCCGATGAAATCTAACGGAAATTAGCGATCCAATACTAAACAGGGGACTGTCCCTAAGTCATTTACGACTATTGGACAGCCCCATGTTCAATTGTTGGAAAGACTATTATTCTGGCATTCCTTCTCCATTTTTCACATCGTCCGCTGCAGCTATTTTACGGAATAGATGGAAATTCTCCATCTAATTTCGAGGGAAATGGCTTTTTAGCGTATATAGATGGAAATTCTCCCTTTATTTCTGGGGATTTGCGCCACATCCGTTTGTTCGCAGTTAATTAGAGGGCAGTTTTCCCTATAATATCGTAAAACGCCAGCTCAGAAATCAAATAAGGGGCAATTATCCTTTTAATGTCGCCCATCAGCCCATCAACCCAGCATCCTGTCGGCCCGTCAATCTGTCAGCCCTTGCTGATGCAGAAGATGCAGCTTTTCAGCCCGTCAGCCCCTGCTGATGCAGCCGGCGGTAGATGCCATCCCGGCCGATCAGCTCTTCATGCGTGCCGCTCTCGGCGATGCCTTGCTCGGCCACGACGAAGATGCGGTCAGCGTTGCGGACGGTGCCTAGCCTGTGGGCAATGACCAGCGTGGTGCGTCCTTTGGACAGTTCGGCCAGAGCTTGCTGGATGGAAGCTTCCGTCTCCGTATCAAGCGCCGACGTAGCTTCGTCCAGGATCAGGATCGGCGGATTTTTCAGGAAGATGCGGGCAATGGACAGCCGCTGCTTCTGTCCGCCGGACAGCTTGACGCCGCGTTCGCCGATCAGCGTATCGAGTCCGTCCGGCATGGAGTCAATCATCTCCGCGAGCTGGGCGCGTTCCGCAGCCTGCCGGATCTCCTGCTCGCTTGCGCCGAGCCGGCCATATTCGATATTTTCGCGAATCGTTCCGTCGAACAGGAATACATCCTGCTGCACAATGCCGATCTGCTCGCGCAGGCTGCGCAGCGGCATATCGCGAATGTCCAGGCCATCGATCATAATTTGCCCTCCCGCAATGTCGTAAAAGCGGGGCAGCAGACTGCAAAGCGTGGATTTGCCGCCGCCCGACGGCCCGACCAGCGCGATGGTTTCGCCGGCGCGAATGTCCATGCTCAGATTGCTGACGATCGACTTGTCCGACTCATAACCGAAGCTTACGTTCCGATACACGATATCGCCGCGGAGTTGGCCGATGCTGCGTGCATTGGGCTTCTCCTTTACGTCGGGCTCGGTATGAATCAATTCCTCGTAGCGGCGGAAGCCCGCGAGCCCCTTGGGTATCGTCTCGATCAGGGAATTGATCGTGCGGATCGGTCCCAGGAAGACGTTGGAGAGCAGGATGAACGCCATGAAGTCGCCATTGCTCATTCTTCCTTCAATGACGAACCAGGCTCCGCAGACGATGACGAACAGGGAAACGAACTTCAGCATGACGAAGCTGATAGAGGAATGCCAGGCCATAACCTTGTACGTGATCAATTTGGTCAAGCGGAACTGATTGTTGTTCTGGCTGAACTTCTCTATCTCGAACGGCTCGTTGGCGAAAGCCTGCACGACCCGCATGCCGCTGACGTTATTTTCGACGCGCGCGTTATAATCGGCGATGTCGCTGAACATTTTTTTGAAGGCCGCGTTCATCTTGCGGGAGAAATGCAGCGATACCCAGATCATAAGCGGCACGATGACAAACGTTAGGAGAGCCAGCTGCCAGTTGATGCCGAGCATGATGCCCAGAGCGCCGAGCAGCGTCATGACGGCGATAAACAGATCCTCGGGAGCATGGTGGGCGACCTCGCCCATATCCATGACATCGTTGGTCATGCGGGAGACGAGATGTCCGGTTTTGTTGTTGTCGAAGAAACGGAACGACAGCTTCTGCACCCGCTTGAACAGATTGCGGCGCATGTCCGTCTCGATATTGATGCCGAGCTTGTGTCCATGATAGGTGACGACAAAATGAAATACGGAGCTCAGTAAATAGATCCCGAGCAAAATAAGTCCGGCCCACAGAATCGACATCCAGTTGCCCTTGGGAAGCAAGTCGTCGATGATGATATTGATAGCCATCGGGAATGTCAGCTCCAGCAGCGCGGCCATGATGGCGCTGCCGAAAGCAAGGGTGAAAAGCCACTTGTAGGGCTTGTAATACGAGAAAAAACGACGTAAAGTCTGCACGCGCTTATCTTCCTTCCTTCTAAAGGTAGTTCAAAAAAATAAATGATTCAAAGCTATAATAGGTTGTTGTCATCGAGGAAGTCAATCGCTGACGAAAGGCTCCTGGACAAGTGGAAAAGAGAAGCGAAAGCCCGGAACATCCGCATTTTATTAGATTTATAGCTGTTAATGATAATCAAAATCAGTTAAAATCAGCATAGAACTATATCACTTTGGCATATTGTGTGGAGGCAGAAGGTATGGGGAAGTCAATCGGAAAAGCGAATGCGAGGATAGACGTGGGAAGTTCGAAGGCGAGAAGGACAAGCTTTATTCAAGACGAAAAAGGGATGTTTGTCGACGGTCTTGAATCAATGGCCCGGCAATTCGGGATGCAAAGGCGCCGCTTTGGAAACGGATGGTGTTACGACATGCCGGAGAGCCGGGGAGAAGGCTGGATCATACAGATGAGCCCCGAGCCAGGTTTGTTTTGCGTCAGTGCATGGTTTTCAACGACAACAAGTCTGTCTTATACATTCGACACGGACAAGCCCTGTCTATGGCTGTTCAGCGTCAGCAAAGGACGAATAACGATATCCGGACAAGGCCGGAGCGACCGGGAGCTGAAGCCAATGAATCAGGTCGTGGCGAGCTCGGGAACGCCGGTTGCGATTCATTATTCCGATGAGGAACTTATATGCTTCGACGCGATGATCGTGTTCGAAGAATATATCCACGGCAGACTGCTTGCGGGCGGCGGCCCGGAGACTGCTTTTAAACCAGGCGAAGCCCGGCTATGGACGGAGCCTCAGATCAATACGCCGGATGTGCTGCTCGCGATGGATGAGCTGAAATGGTCGATACGGAAGGCTGTAACGCCGCTGCCTTATTACTATTTTAAATGCGGGGAAATTCTGATGCTGATCAAGCGCAATCAGGAACAACCGGAGCTGATCGACAAGAGGCGCGCCGACCATGTGACGTGGGACAATAAGCAGCGCATCTTCAAGGTTAAAGATGCAATCGACCGAAACATGTTGGAGCCGCCCGACTTATCTCGTCTGGCTGCGCTTGCGGCGATGAGCGAGAGCAAGCTGCGGCGTTCGTTCAAGCTGGTTTACGGCGTGACGATCGCCGCTTATGTCCGCGAGGGCAAGATGCAGCAAGCGATGCGGATGCTGGCCAAGGATGAGATGAGCATCCGGGATATCGCGAGAGCCTGCGGGTACGAATGCGCCGGACGCTTCTCCGCCGTATTCCGCAAGATACATCATATTACGCCGAGCCAATACCGCAAATCATTTGATCTATGATCGGACTGGGAGAACAAGTCATGACCATACGACATAGGGGAGGGAGCAGCGATGTTGAAAACAGCAAGGAACGGGGGCGTGCCGCTGGAGCGGCTTCGGGTGCGGTTGATCGATGTTGAACTGTTTGCCGGGGCGGAAGGAGAAAGGATGGAGCGGCAATTAACGCTGCTTCCCGCGCTCATCGTGCCGATTCGCGGCGAGGGCGAGCTGGAACTGGATGCCGGATCGCTGAGATTGGTACGAGACCGCGCTTACCCGGTGCGTCCGGACAGCACATTCGGCCTGCTGTCGGATCGGGGCGGCGAGCTGGCAGCGGCCATTTTGCACTTCGAGGCGACAATCGAATCCGGTAAGGAGCAACTGCCCCTCGCGGCTCTGCCGGCTGCGCATCTGATCGAAATGTTGTTCGAAGGCAAGGATGAGCTGAACGTTCCCGTGAAAGGAAGGCTCGCCCACTTATGCCGCTCCATCTATGAGAATTGGCGAAGCGAAGACGGTCTTAAGAGATGGCGGGCGGAGCTTGATATGAACGAGCTGATCTATTCGCTGCTGTCGGCGGAGAGGGTTGGCAGCAAGGCGTCGACCGAGTCCGCTCTGGAGAGGTCGAAGGCTTTCATGGAGGAACGGTTCCATGAAGACTTATCTATTGAGCGTCTGGCTTCCATTGCGAAGCTGAGTCCGAAATATTATGTGGATGCGTTCAAAAAGACGTACGGCGTCAGCGCGATCGACACCTTGACGAACATTCGAATGAACCGTGCGAAAAAACTGATGCTCCATTCCGGGCTGCGGATGAAGGAGGTGGCTCATCAGGTCGGCTTTGCCGACGAGTTTTACTTCAGCCGCAGGTTCAAGAAGTTCGCCGGCATGTCACCCACGGCTTATATGAAGTCTCGCAGCAAGAGAATCGTCGTATACGGCTCCTCCTCGATCATCGGCTATATGCTGGCTCTCGGCATTATTCCGTATGCGGCCCCGTTGCATCCGAAGTGGACGAAGCTGTACATCGAGCGTTACGGGGCGGATATTCCGGTTCATCTGGACGCCTTCCGCCAGAATCATCGCCGCATGGCGAATATCGAGCAGCTCGTCGGAACAAAGCCGGAGCTGATCGTATGCGCCAACGAAACGGAGGACTGGGAGCGGCAGCGGCTTGCGAAGATTGCGCCTGTGTTCTTGTTGCCTTCCGAGGAGACTGGCTGGGAGTCCGTTCTGCTTGCGTTAGCCGCCAGGCTGGACGCCGAGGCCGAGGCACGGCAGTGGATTCTCGACTACGAGCGAAAAGCGGAGGAGCGATGCTTCCTCGTTCGCACTGGAACGCTAGGACCAGGGCGCAACGTTCTGCAAATCCGCCTAGTCAAAGACCGACTGTACCTGGATTGCAGCTCGACGTTTCACGATGTGATGGTGAAAGGCTTGGGCTTCACATCGCTGCATCCTTATATGCCTTCGGATCACGGTCGTCCGATTACGCTGGAGGAGCTCGGCAGGCTGGACGCCGATTGGGCGTTCATGCTGATCCGCAAGGAATCCGAGACGCTTGAACGGTGGAGAACGCTGCGCGAATCGTCGGATTGGCAGGCGCTCCCCGTAGTGAGGGACAACCGGCTCAGACTGCTGCCCTCCGATCCATGGCGGGAATATTCGCCGATTGCAATCGAGCGGTGTCTGGAGATGGCGTTTACTATGATAGTTGAGTAATCTGGATTATTTCCATGTTCGATCTGGATATAATCCATGGTCGAAACAGCATTCATATCCTATAATCGCTAATGATAATCAATATCAATTAGAGAAACAGGAGAGGTGCTGGCAATGAAGTTGAAAAATGGTATGGCGGGTCTTATGCTGCTGCTTACGTTGTCGCTTGCGATAACGGCTTGCGGGGGAGGAAATAACGGCAACAACGAGCCGGCGGGGAGCCCGGCGGCAACGGAGACGGCAACGGCCGAAGCAACGGTGCAGCCTACGGAAGAAACGGCGACAGGCACGCAGGTCATTAAATATTTGGACCAGGAATATGAAATTCCGGCGAACGTAGAACGAATCGTAATCACGGGCGCGGTAGAAGCAATGGAAGACTCCATCGTGCTCGACGTGAAGCCGGTTGGCGCGATTTCGTTCGGCGGCGAATTCCCGGCGCTGTTCCAGTCGATCACGACGGATGCGGTATCGGTGGGAGAGAAGACGGAGCCGAACTTCGAGCAAATCCTGTCTCTGAAGCCGGATGTCATCTTGGGCTCCACAAAGTTCCCTGCCGAAGTAACGGAGAAGCTGGCGACAATCGCGCCTACAATTCTGTATTCACATATCTCGACGAACTGGGAAGCAAATCTGAAGTTGCTGGGCCAGCTGAGCGGCAAGGAAGCGCAGGCGGAAGAAGAAGTAGCGAAATACAAGGCCGATCTCGAAGCGGCGAAGTCGCAGCTTGGCGACAAGCTAAAGGACCAGAAGGTCGCGGTCGTTCGTATTCGCCAAGGCGGCAAAATGTTCATCTACCCGACGAACGTATATTTTAACCCGATCCTGTACGAGGAACTGGGACTGACGGCTCCGGATGCGGTCGCCGCGGCGAAAGCGCAGGAAGAGATCACAACCGAGCAGCTTGCCGCGATCAATCCAGACTTTCTGTTCCTGCAGTTCGAGCCGACGGAGAACGCGGACGCTCCTAAAGCCCTGGAAGATTTGCAGAACAATCCAATCGCCAAGACGACGGAGGCGTTCAAGAACGGCAATCTCTTCATCAACGTTGTCGATCCGCTCGCGCAAGGCGGCACGGCTTATAGCAAGATCGAATTCCTGAAGGCGGCCGTAGCCAAGCTTACTCCATAACCGAATCCGATAAGGCGTGTGAATATGCGACACAACAACGTACTGCCGGCAGTCATCCTCGTGATGGCGCCGGCAGCAGCCCTGCTATTGATCATTTTGTCCATTCTGTACGGTTCCAAGAATATTACGGCTCTTACGGTATGGCAGGCCGTCGCCCACTTTGACCCGGATAATGTCGATCACCAGATCATCCGCCATGCCCGGCTTCCCCGCGCGGTCGGGGCTCTGTTCATCGGCGCGGCGCTTGCCGTGTCCGGGGCGCTTATGCAAGGAATGACGCGCAACTACCTCGCTTCGCCATCGATCATGGGCGTCTCCGACGGCTCGGTGTTGCTGGTGACGTTCGCGATGATTTTCCTGCCCTATTCGGGTTCGACGGGGCTCATTATCGTCTCGGTGATCGGCTCTGCGCTCGGTGCGGGGCTGGTGTTCGGCTTGGCCTGGCTTATTCCGGGTGGCCTGTCGCCGGTCAAACTAGCCATTCTCGGCACGATCGTCGGCACCTTCCTGAGCGGCGTATCGGCTGCTGCCGCGAGCTACTTTCAGTATTCGCAGAGCGTCAGCTTCTGGTACAACGCCAGGCTCCATCAAATAGACCCCGAGCTGCTAATGATCGTGATTCCGTTCGTGGCGGCCGGGCTTCTGCTGGCGCTTTGTCTGGCGAAGTCGGTGACGGTGTTGTCGCTCGGCGAGGATATAGCCTCCGGTCTTGGACAAAGGACGGCGCTGACGAGAGGACTCGTTATTCTCGCCGTCGTGGTGCTCACCGGAGCTGCCGTTGCGCTGGCGGGAAAAATCGCCTTCATCGGCCTGATCGTCCCGCATCTGGCGCGATTTCTTGTCGGAGTCGATTATCGGCGCATCATACCGTTATCCGCCGCGATGGGCGCCCTGTTTCTCGGGCTGTGCGATCTGATCTCGCGTTTCCTGAACGCGCCATTCGAGACGCCGATCGGCGTCGTGACGGCATTGTTCGGCGTTCCGTTCTTCCTCTACCTGATCAAGACGAGAGGAGGCGGCAAACATGCGTAGCGGTTCGTCCATCCGGATAGGCGCGGCGTTCGGCGGGACGGCGCTTGTTATTCTTGCCGCGATGTACCTGAGCGTAACGAACGGCATGTTCGATATGTCCGTGCTCGACGTGGTGAAGACGCTGCTTCGCATTGACCCCGTCCGTGAGCATGATCTTGTCGTGTTCGAGTTCCGTCTGCCCCGGATCGTGTTGGCCATGCTGGTCGGCGCCGCGCTCGGCATGGCGGGCAACGTCATTCAAGGCGTCACGCGGAACGGGCTTGCCGATCCCGGCATTCTTGGCATTAACGCCGGAGCGGGGATGACGGTCGTCCTGTTCATGTTTCTGACCCAAGGAGCGATAGCGGCGTCGGGTTGGCTGGGCGTCATGCTCAAGCCGATGTTCGGCCTCGCGGGAGGTCTGCTCGCAACCGCCCTGATTTATCTGTTCGCGAGGCATAACGGCAGCCTGGATCCGCAACGCCTTATTTTGGTGGGAATAGCGATCGCTTCGGGATTTGGGGCGGTTACGATTTTTGTTTCGCTTAAGATGAATCCGAACGACTTCGAGATGGCCGCGGTGTGGCTCGCCGGGAGTATCTATAGCGCCAACTGGAAGTTCGTCGTGACGATGCTGCCGTGGCTGCTTGCGATGCCGATCTTGTTGTGGAGACGGTCGCGGGTGTTGGACCTATTGCAACTGGGCGAACCGACGGCTGGAGGACTCGGAGTGAACGTGGAGAGGGAGAAAAATATTTTGCTCGCCTGCAGCATCGCGCTCGTCAGCGCCTCCGTTGCCGTGTCGGGAAGCATCGGCTTCGTAGGGCTGATCGCTCCGCATTTGGCTCGAAGGCTTGTAGGAGAGCGCCATAGCGCAACGTTGCCGCTCAGCGGACTGATCGGGACGGCGATGGTCGTCGTCGGCGATTTTATCGGCAAGACGGTGTTCGCCCCGGCGGAACTCGCGGTCGGCATCGTTATATCGATTATCGGCGTTCCTTATTTTGTGTTTTTGCTCATCCGGGCCAGACGATGAAGGCGAACAAGCGAATGGCCAGCGGTACTAATTTACCCCGTCCGAGCGGCAGGCGGGCGAATACGGGAGCGTGCGATCATTGAATTGGTTTCGGAATATGGAGGCGAACGGCCGCCAACTTACCATACTCCTGCCTCCGTCCTATGAGACGGAGGCAGGACGCGACCGGCGATATCCGGTCGCCTACGTGCAGGATGGGGGCGATTTGTTCCAGCTTGTAGCCAATCAGCTGCAGCATTTGACCCTGCAAGGAAAACTGCAAGAGGTGCTTTATGTCGGCGTACATACGCCGAATCGCAACGATGAATATACGCCGTGGCCGGCGCCGCCGCTGCTGTCGGCGTATCCGGCGTTCGGCGGCGGCGCGCGCGCCTACCTGGACGAACTCGCGGACATGGTGAAGCCGTTCGTCGACGGGCAATTCAGGACGAAGCCGGAGCGGGAGCATACGGCGTTGATCGGTGGATCCTTCGGCGGCCTGGTATCGTTGCTTGGCGGCTTATGGCGGCCGGATTCATTTGGACTGCTAGGCCTGTTGTCGGCTTCTTTCTGGTACGAAGGCGTTATGCCATACTTGCGGGACAACGGCGCGCCTCGCGACGACTTGCGAATCTATATGTCGGTGGGGGACGCAGAGGGTATTTACAAGGCGAATATTCAGCGCCATATGGTAGAAGCAACGCTGGAAGCGCGCCGATTGTGGCAGGAGAAGGGTTTCCCGGACGACCGTCTGCGCTTCCGTTTGGAGGAGGGCGGCACGCATGACGCGCTCTGCATGGCGGGCAATCTCCCGCGGGCGCTGCAGTGGCTGTTCGCCCCGGCGGCGAAGGAGGCTGTCGCGGCGTTAAAGCCGGTTATGTCCCGCGAAGCGAACGGCTATGCCGTCCCGCGTACCGAGCAACACGAAATCCAGTCGCGTCGTATCGGGAGAAGGTATCGTATTTTCATCTCGATACCGGCGGGCGATCCCCCGCCGGAAGGTTTCCCGGTGTTGTACACGCTGGACGCCAACGCGTCGTTCGCTTCCATCGCGGAAGCGGTGCGTCTGCAGGTACGCGGACCGCAAGGGATTTGCCCGACCATCGTGGTCGGCATCGGCTATGACGCCGAAGGACCGATCGTGTCCGAGAAACGATTTCTCGACTATACGGACCATGCCGATCCATCGGAGCTTCCCGTTCGACCGGATGGCTCCGATTGGCCGGTTACCGGCGGTGCGACGGCTTTTTCCGATTTTATCGAAGAGGAACTGAAGCCTGCGATCGAAGCGTTGTACCCCGTCGACCGCACGAGGCAGACGCTGTTTGGCCACTCTCTTGGAGGGTATTACGTGCTGCGGACGCTTGCGGAGAACCCGGACAGCTTCCAGACTTACATTGCGGGCAGTCCGTCCATCTGGTGGAAAAATCACGCGTTGCTGGATCGGTTGCCGGAGCTCGAACGGAGGTTGTCGTCGGGGGAAGTCCGCGCGGCGCTCTTAATCGGGGTCGGCGGCCGGGAGAAGGCCGGTATGGTGGAGGATGCGGAGCAGTTATACCAGCGGCTGCTTCCGTTGGCGGCGGAAGAGGGGCGGCTGCGACTCTCGTTCCGCAAATTCGAGGAGGAGGGCCATGTTTCGGTCATCCATCCGCTCATCAGCGAGATGCTCAGGTTCATTTAAAAGAGTGGAATATAGCAGTCTAAACTAATTTGCGCTGAACGATGGGGGCATGCTGAAAAACATCGATTTAGAACTCCGCAATGAGGCAACCATAGTTAGTCCATTAAGCAAAATCCACAACCACATTCGGTTGTGGATTTTTTAATTTACCCGATCCGCAGCTACGAAAGTTCATAATTCGCTTGGAGTATTTTCCTCATCTGTATAATAGAAGCCGTATCATACATATAAAACCATAATGTTGTTATTGTTAAATCGGGCGTTTTGACAATCTCTTAACTAAATGAGGCGTTTGTTTTAATAATCTAATACTATAGTTTCTTCCTAGGTGCTAGTCATTTCTGAACTAGTATAAAACATGCGGGAGGAAATGAAGAATGAATGATCACTCGAAAGTAACGAGAAGGTTGAGCCGCGCGAAATGGATTTGTCTGTTGGTTATGTTGCTGACGGTAGCTACTCCATATTTGCAAAATTCGGCTGCCGCCGCACCGATTCCGGAAACGGAATTCGGCGATGTGTTGGATGCAAGATCTGTCGAGCTGGTGCCCGGTGTTGAATATAACTGGTATGACATGAAGGTAGATCGTGGTTTGGAGAAAATACATTTCGTCGAGTTCGATCCGAAAAACGAGCATTTGGAATTGCAGGCGGGCACAAGCAATGGCCATGTCATGGGCTTCAGAAGCTTGACTAATATGGCCAAGGATGTGGATGCGCCGGGCAATCGGGTAATCGCCGGCGTGAATGGCGATTTCTATACGGTCTCCAACGGCATCCCGCTCGGCTTGTTTATAACCGACGGCAAGATTTTGAATACTCCTTCAAGCAGTACGCACTATGCATTCGGATTAACGTCGGACGGTACCAGCGTGTATGGCCAGCCCCCGACGTTGACGAAGACGGTTACGATCGAAGGCGCGACTCACGGCATTACGCATATCAACCGCCTGAGAGACAACAATCAGTTGGTTTTGTTTACCCCTGAATTCAATACAAGCACGCAATCGGACAGCAATGGCGATGAAGTTGTATTGGAAGTATTGTCCGGTGAAGTGAAGAGCGGGGAAACGATGCAATTGAAAGTAACGGCCGTACATAATGGAAAAGGCAATACGCCGATTCCGAATGGGCACATTGTGCTGTCGGCTTCCGGAACCGCAAGAGCCGCGCTCGCAGGCTTGGAGGTTAACGATGAGATTACGGCTCAATTCCAATTCAACAGCCCTTGGAACGATGTCGTGGTAGCAATCGGCGGCAATACGATGGTCTTGAGAGACGGAGTCGTTCAAACCGGCGATACAGCCGTTCATCCGCGTTCCGCAATTGGAACGAAAGCCGATGGCAGCATCGTATTGTTCGAGATCGACGGACGTCAGCCCGGCTTCAGCGAAGGCGTTACGACAGGAGAAGTAGGCCAAATATTAAAAGATATGGGCGTCGTCAATGCAATGAATCTCGATGGCGGCGGTTCAGCTACTTTAGCTGCCAGAATGCCTGGCGATAGCGCCGTACGCATGGTCAACAGCGGCTCCGACGGCGGCGAGCGCAACAATGCGAACGGATTGCTGCTCGTCAGCAAAGCGCCGGAAACGGGTATGGCCGCTAAACTTGCCGTCACTCCCAACTTCGATCGCGTGCTCGTTAATTCCAAGCTTGCTTATCAGGCAAAGGCCGTTGACGTCAACGGACATCCGGCGCCGCTTGGCGAAGAGGTTGCATGGAGCGCCGCCAATTCGGCGATCGGTTCATTCGCTGAACATGTATTCCAAGCTTCCGATACAGCGGGAACAACTACGATAGCCGTTAATGGCGATACATTGACGGGAAGCGCGACGGTCGAGGTTGTCGACTCGTTGACCGAATTGAAGTTTCCTACCGAAGAACGTTCGGTAAACCCAGGCCAAACGATTACAATTCCCGCAACGGCGCTGCTTGATGGCAAAGTCATCAAAGCGGATGCGGATCAGTTGAACTGGAGCCTGGAAGGTCCGATTGGAACAATTAATGAGCAAGGCATATTCGTTGCCGCAAGCACGAACAATGTAAGCGGGAAGATCATCGTCAGCTATGGCGATATTTCGACGGAAATGCGCGTCAATGTTGGTTTGGCCCCTGTAGTCGTCGAGGATTTCGAAAGCTACGCCAACAATACGGCATTTTACCAGAAATATCTTCAAACGGCAGGAGCTTTGTACAACACCGCTAGAGTGAGCCTGGAAACAAATCCGGATTATGTTCGTTCCGGCACAAACTCCTTGAAGCTGGAATATGATTTTACAGGAAAGACAGGTACCTCGGGAGCATATCTGAAAGCAAATAGCGTTAGCAACAACATTCCAGTGTCAGGTTATCCGACGAAGATAAGCATGTGGGTATACGGCGATAATTCAGGCGACTGGCTGCGGGCGCAGTTCCGCGACGGAAGCTCGGCTACCGGCGCTGTAATGGGGATAGATTTAACTCCAGCGACTACCGGCGTTAACTGGACAGGCTGGAAGTATGTCGAAGCCAATATACTGACAGGAAGACCATTGGATCTTAAAATCGATGAGCCTGTCCGAATTATGCAAACGAATAATACAAAGAAGAGAAGCGGAACGATCTACGTCGACGATATCAGATTAATCTACGGGAATGTGACCGAAGATCGTACGGCGCCAATCATCAAAAACATGAGTCCGGCGCCGGACGCTATCATTAATAATAATTTGCCTACCATTTTGGCGTACGGCGAAGACGCGGGATACGATCCGGTACAAAATCCCGCGAATACATTGATCGATCAGGAAAAGATTCGTTTCTACCTGAATGGCGAACTTGTTGAACATCATCTATATGTTACAAACGGACAAATCAGCTACTTGCCAAGCGAATCCCTTGATGACGGCATTCATCATGTCAAGCTGGCTGTCCGGGATTATGAGGGCAATGAAACGATCAGAGAGTGGTCCTTTATCGTAGACACGGGATCATCCCAATTCAAGTACGCCACGCCGGCAGAATTGTTGGTCGGTCATACTTATACGGTCGACATCAAAGGCCAGGCTATCGAACAAATGAAGGGCGGACATCTGGAGCTGAAATTCGATCCGACCGCAACCGCGAACTGGAGCGTAACGCCCGGCGCGAAGCTGACGGAAGCGCATGCGGCGGGAACCGCCAATTCGGGTACAGGCGCTGTACGTGTCACATTCGATGATCTCGATGCGTTGGAACTGACGGACGAGGACGTACTGGCGCAAATCAGCTATCAAGTGAAAGCAGACGCATCCGGCAACAGAAGCAAGATTGACTTTGTATCGGGCGGCATCGTTCAGGCAGGCACGGAAACAACGAAAGGTTTCGTTGGTCCGGCTTTGCAATTCCAATTTGATCATGAATTGGCGCTTGCATGGGATGAAGGATACGCTCATGGGCAACAAACGACCTTCACCGTTACGGATAAGAACGATCAACCCGTAGCCGGAGCACACATTACATCCGGCGGCGTTCCAGTTGGCGGTGGAGCACTCGTAACCAATGAACAAGGTCAACTGCAGACAAGGGAGCTGACGGCAACAGTACAGACGCTTATGCTGCAGGCAGTCAAAGGCGAACAGCATAGTAAACCGGTTGAATTTACTGTATCTCCTTTTGCAGGTTCGGTAACGCCTTACAATGTCAACGTTGCATTCGGCGCCGATACGACTAGCGAGCGTCGCTTTAACTGGAATACGAATCCTTCCGTTCAAACAACGGTTGTACAGGTTGCGAAGAAGTCGGAGTTTACAAACTTCGACGCGGCTAATGTGACGACTTTCACGGGAACGAATCATAGCTACAACACGACATCGCATGGAACGATCCAGGTGCATAAGGCGGCCGCTTCCGGTCTTGAAGCCGGAACAGAATACGTGTATCGCGTCGGCGACGGTGCGGCGAACTTCGGCGATGAAGGTACATTTACAACAGCGGCCGGAGGAAATGCAGATACGAAGTTTTTCGTGTTCGGGGACTCGCAAGCCGGAAGCTTGGCTGGTTTCGAGAAGTGGGGACATACATTTGATGTAGCTGCAACCGAACATCCCGATGCCGATTTTGCCATTCACCTTGGCGACATTGTCGACCATGGACATAATGAGCAGCAATGGAACTGGTGGTTCGAGACTGCCCAAGAACGATTGATGAATACGACTATAGCTACCGTAGTCGGAAATCACGAGGTGACGGGAACCAAAAAGAATCAGGACTATCTCGCCCACTTCAACAATCCGAACAGCAGCTATGACAGCGAAGATATGCAGGGAACCGTATATTCCTTCGATTACAATGACATTCATTTCGTCATGCTGAATACGGAATACGAGGTTGAGCAGCAGAAGGAATGGTTAAGAGCGGATCTCGCGCAGAATGACAAAAAATGGACGGTCGTCGTGTTCCACAGATCTCCATACGGAAGCACCTATATGACGGAGAATGTCCGTACCCACTGGGTTCCGGTGCTCGACGAGTTCGGCGTAGATCTCGTATTGAACGGACATGATCATATTTACTTGCGGACACATGCGATGAAGAACGGAGAGCCGGTTGCCGACGGGCAAGGTACAACCTATTTGATTCCTAGCGCTACGGGCGATAAGTTCTATGGCTTGAACCCTTACCCATGGCAGAAGGTAACGGATACAGAGCAAACGCAAATGTACGCTACTGTCGAAGCGAGCGGCAATGAGCTGAATGTAGTTACGAAGACAGTGGCAGGCAGAACCGTTGATTCCTTTACATTGATGAAAGACGAATCGCCTGCGCCGCAGCCGGAAAGCGTAGAGCTTAACTTGGAAGCGGCTGAACTTGAAATCGGTGAAACCGTGCAGCTTGCTGCAACCGTTAAACCGGATGAGGTTGAAGATCAAGCAATCAATTGGACCATTAGCGATTCTTCGGAAGAAGGCGTCGTGTCCGTATCGACAACAGGACTAGTCACCGCGTTAAAAGAAGGAACCGCGACAGTAAGAGCGGCTAGCTCGATTGCAGCAGGCGTGTTCGCGGAAGCGATTATTACGGTTACTCGTCCGGATGTGACTCCAGATCCTGAAATCTCGGCATTGTTGACAGGCGTCGGTGAAGTGGCAGAAGGTGCTTCCTTCGAGCTTG
The DNA here is from genome assembly GCF_014303795.1 of Paenibacillus sp. PAMC21692. Taxonomy (NCBI): domain Bacteria; kingdom Bacillati; phylum Bacillota; class Bacilli; order Caryophanales; family Paenibacillaceae; genus Paenibacillus; species Paenibacillus sp. PAMC21692. Next base: position 7,557,079 of record NZ_CP060293.1, on the reverse strand, counting down.
TATATGGATTGAACGGAATTAACGGTCCGGTAGCAGGTCAAGACGTTGTCGTCACCTTCGACGAAGAGAAGGTTCGTTTCGTTGGATTTGGCGAGCCATCGGAGAAGGAAGGCTGGATCCTGCTGGCGGATGACCAGGATGTTACGGGAACGGTCAGATTCATTGCATTCGATATTTCGGAAGATGCGGATGCATCGAACACGCAATTAGCGAGACTTCAGTTTGAGGCCTTGCGCGTAGATGAGTCCGCCAGCACGACAATCAGCATTGCCAGCGTTAAGATCGGCAATTTGGAAGGTATGGAAACATCGGCAGCCGGGGCGGACCATTCCGTCATGATTACGGCACTGGACGAAGTCGACAAAACGGAATTGCTAGAGTTGGTTGCGGGGGCTAATAGCATCCATACGGCTGCAACAGAAGGAGCGGCCGCGGGTCAATACCCTATCGGTTCCAAGGCTGTTCTGAAAGCGGCAATTGATGCGGCACAGTTGGTGGCAATCAACGGTGACGCGACAGAAGCAGAAGTTAGCGATGCTATAGAGGATCTGAGCACTGCATTGGCAGCATTCCGATCATCCGTTAACGTTGCGCAGCCAGGCGATGTAAATGAGGATGGCCAGTTCACGGTTGGAGATATGTCGTCAATCGTTGGCGCGTATGGCTTGAATGACAAACATCCGGAGTGGGCAACGAAGTACGCGGCATTCGACTACAACGATGACGGCGAGATCGGGTTGGAAGACCTTGTATACGTAGCGCGCCGCATTCTGGGCAAAGCATAAGCGGTAGTTTAATGGCATCAATGCGGACGAAAGGGAGCCACTGTGCTTCCTTTCGTTCAACTATAAGCATTTTCAAAAAGGAGATAAACCGGATGAAGCTTAAATCCTTCGCTTTGGCAATCATCACTATTCTTATAACTTTATATAGTAGTGTTCAAATCACGCATGCGGCATCCGTTTCATTCGATATAGAAATCAATACGCAAGAAGCCAAAAAGGGAGATGAAGTCGAGGTTACGATAACAGGCCACAATATAATAGATTTATACGGATATGAAATGGAGTTGAGTATTGATACAAGCATGCTTCAATTCAAGAAGGCAAGCAGCGGCATATCGAGCCTGATCTATCCGATAGAAACATCAAACGATGGGACGTTCCTGCTCGTCAGTACGAAAATGGGCAACGTCAGCGGCGCAAGTGGAGAGGTTATGCTGGGCAAGGTCATATTCGAGGTGATTGGCGAAGGAAAAGAGGTTGGGATAAAGCTGAACAAGGTCAAGCTTGCGACAAGTTCAGCTTCTTCGACCCGGCATGAAGTGAATGAACGGATCCAGATTCGACTTGTTGAAGAGCCCAAGGAAAATTCGGAGATTTCATTTACGGATATTTCCGGACACTGGGCGGAAGACAAGATTAGGCGCGCGGTTGAGCTTGGCTTTATAAAGGGGTATGGCGACGAAACCTTCCGTCCGGACAGAGAAGTAAGTCGTGATGAATTTGCCGTTATGATCTATCAGGCTTTCGAATATGAAGCGAATTCGATGGCGTCGCTGCCATTCAAGGATCAGGCTTTAATAGAGTCTTGGGCGAGAGAAGCCATATCGGCATTAGCGGCCGAAGGTATTATTAACGGCTATGATGACGGCACGTTCCGTCCGGATCGCTCCATTAATCGCAGCGAGATGGCGGTGATGATGGCATCCATCGTAAAGCTGGATGTCAATTCCTCTAATCGTTCCACATTTAGCGACGCTTCCGACATGCAGTTCTGGGCGGAGCCTTCTATTGCTGCCGTCGCGAAGGAGAAATTGCTGCAAGGAAGAGGCAACAACATGTTCAAACCTAACGGACTTATGACAAGGGCGGAAGCGGTTCAAGTCATTATCTCGATGATGGACTATATGAATCCTCCGACGGAGTGAGCATCATGAGAGGGGACAGAAGCGGAATGACGATTAATCATAATAGGCTGAGCGGTCTATTAAAACGATCCGGTATATTGACAATGGCGGCAGGTGTTCTTTCGTTATTGTTGGCGTTCGGGAATGCCAGTCCGGCCATGGCGGACGGCTCGCAAGATCCCGCGCCGAAGACGGAATTCCGCGGGGCATGGATTGCAACGGTGAGCAATATCGATTGGCCGTCGAATCGATATACAAGCCAAGAGACGCAGAAGCAAGAACTGGTCAGCATGCTCGACAGGCTGCAGGAGATCGGCATAAATGCCGTTGATTTTCAAGTAAAGCCGAGCGCGGATGCTTTGTATCCCTCCGACATTCTTCCTTGGTCGGAGTGGTTGACGGGAACGCAAGGCACGGATCCGGGATATGATCCTCTGCAGTTCGCAATCAAGGAAGCTCATAAAAGAAATATGGAGTTTCATGCTTGGTTCAATCCGTTCCGTGCCAATACGCGTCCCAATATGAATGGATTGACGGCCGATCATCCGATTAGGGAAATGGCGGAAGGCTGGGTAGTGCCTTATGGAAGCGGGTTGTATTTGAACCCGGGTATCGAAGGCGTGCGTCAATTCGCCACTGAAACGATTATCGAGGTTGTAAAAAAATACGATATTGACGGCGTTCATATCGATGACTATTTCTATCCTTATCCCGTAGGAGAAGAGCAATTTGATGACGAAGCGGCTTATCAGGCATATGGAGCCGGATTCGGCAATAAGGGCGACTGGCGCAGAAGCAACGTCAATACTTTCGTTGAGCAATTGTATATGCAGATAAAAACGGAGAAACCTTCGGTGCAGTTCGGCATTAGCCCGTTCGGCATTTGGCGCAACGCTTCGACGGATCCAACCGGCTCGGCGACGAATGGTCTTCAATCGTACGATGCGGTCTATGCGGACAGCCGGTCCTGGATTCAGAATAAGTGGATTGATTATATCGCGCCTCAAATCTATTGGAGCACCGAAATGGCTGCTGCCGATTACGACGTGCTGGTAGAATGGTGGGCCGATGAAGTGAAGGATAGAGGCGTGGACCTTTATATCGGACAATCCGCCTACAAGATTGCCAACAATTCCGATAATCAATGGCAGCAGCCGGATGAATTGATTAAGCAAATTCGCTACAATCGCATGTTTGACGAGGTGAAAGGCGGCATTTTCTACTCAAGCAAACCTTTGTTAGCCAATCCGCTTAACATTCTGAATCAGTTGAAGGAAACGGTCTTCCAATATCCGGCCATGATTCCGGCCAAAGCAGGCGGCGCGAGCCCGATGCCCGAAGTCCCTGCGGATGTCCGCGCGGAACAGAAACCGGAAGGCGTACTTGTGACTTGGGAAGACAGCGGCAATACGAACGCATACTACGTCGTTTATCGGATGGATGGGCAGGGGATGCCCGACCTGGCCGACCCGTCTTCCATTGCGGCTTTCGTCCGAAAATCGGACGGGGGAACGACCCACAGCTTTCTGGACAAGGCTGCCGATGCCGAGCAGACAACCGGTTATGTCGTTACCGCCGCGAATCGTCTGCATCATGAGAGCGTGCCAAGCGCGCCGGCTATGATCATGGAGGCGCCGGACGTCGTTGCCGGCGACGCGAACGGCGATGGCGCGATTAGTATTGGCGACTTGTCCATGATGGCCTCCTTACAAGACAAGAACGACTCCGATCCCGATTGGGCGGAGATTGCCCATCTAGATCTGGATGGCAACATGACCATTGATTTGGATGACATTCGTCTTGTCGCTCGGTTAATACTTGAGAATTAAAGAAGTCCGGATTGTATTATTGTAAGAGTATCTTACACTAATATAGTCCGGACTTTATTATGAATTTCTACCTCTTTAGCATTTTCTACAGCCCCTAAAACCTTGCTATTACAGGGATTTAACAGGAATTTAACAAGTCTGCGGCGTTAAATTGCAGACAAATGAAAACGCTTTGTTTACGCTGAAAGAAAGTTGAATATAGAATGTGGTTGACCGAAGGGACCCGGTACCGGTCGCCAAACGGTCGTCAAGTATCAAATAGATGAAATGGGGAGGACAAGAAATGAAAAGAAGGTTAAGTGCCATTCTCGCTTGCGTATTCCTGATATCCTCGCTGGCCGCATGCGCAGGGAATAACAATAACGGCAGCACAAACGCTACGCAGCAGCCGTCCGCAGCGCCATCCGATTCCGGCGCTGGCACGGAGCAGCCGAATACGTATGGCGATACCGGCGGATTGACGCTTCCATTGGTGGATAAACCAACAACCATTACCTGGATGCTCACTGGAGAGTCGGATCCGAACGGCAAGCTGGTCGCTCAGGAAATCGAAAAAAGAACAGGCATTAAAGTTAATTTTCAGGCATTCTCCAACTCTACTTATCAGGACAAGTTGAGAGTAACCGTAGCTTCGGGCAAGCTGCCGGATATTTTCCACGGATTGAAGCCTGCCGAGTTAAAGCAGATTGGCGGGCAGAAAGCTGTTGTTGCCATTAACGACTATCTCGACATTCTCCCCAACTTCAACCGGATGTACGTAGAGGAGAACCCATGGGTGATCAAATCCTACGGAGACGAGAACGGCAAGATGTACGCTTGGCCGATCTACAATATGAATCGAGACGTTAACCACGGGCTGATGGCGCGAATGGATATTTTAAAAGAATTAGGTCTTGAAATGTGGAAGGATACGGACGGATTCTATGAGGTTTTAAAGGCGATGAAAGCCGCGTACCCGGATTCCTACCCGTTCGCATCTAAGACGAAGGAGCTGATCTTTAAGGATCTGGCTTACGGATGGGGGATAGCGGGAGACAGCTATCCGGCCTACTTTGACGAAGCGGCGAAGGTCTGGAAGTTTGCTTCGATTCAACCGGAGCACAAGGAGCTGCTTGATTTTATTAAAAAACTGTACAATGAAGGATTGATCGACCCCGAGTTTCTGACGGATACCCCCGACTCGTGGACGGCGAAGATGACAACGGATAAATCCTTCGTTACTTGGGACTGGATCGGACGGCTCGACTTGTTCTATAACCAGATCAAAGACGTCAATCCAAACTTTGATCTGCGTTATGCCAACCCGATCGGGCCAACCGGAAACATTCGCACCTTGCCGAAGATCGACGCCTCGTGGGGCATAACGGTGGCCAATAACGCCAATAAGGAAGCGGCGCTCAAGCTTCTGGATTATTTGAGCAGCCCGTCCGGCGCGGAATTGGTCACCATAGGCGCGGAGGGAGTCAACTTTAACTGGGATGAGAGCGGCAAAGCATCGTATCCGGAGCTCTCCGATTTGCCGACGGTGGATATCAATGTGTTGAACGACCGTTACGGCATGTGGATGGAAGGCATGTATCTGGCTCCCGACAGACGAAGCGTCTATTACAATTTCACCGAAAAAGAGCAGGAAGCCCAGGATTTGATGCTTTCGGACAACAAATTCGAGCCGCTTGATCCCGTTCTTAATTTTACGGATCAAGAAAACGCAAGACTTGCAGAAATACAGACTTCGCTCGAAAAGGCGGCTGCCGAATTTAATTCCAAGTATGTTCTGAATAAGACCTACGGCAACAGCGAATGGGAAGCCTGGGTGCAGAATGCGGCCAAGATCGGCGAGACGGAATATATCGGCATCTATAATGCGGCGCAAGCACGGTTCGACAGCTCCAAATGATTCGTCGGACCGCGACATTTCGCTCCTATTGGTCCGATCTCCGCAAGCGGATAAAGCGGGACCGGCAGCTGCTGATTCTATTAATTCCATGCCTCGTTTTCTATTTGATATTTCGTTATGGACCGCTTTCCGGATTGGCCATAGCCTTTATGGACTACAGCGTGTTTACAGGCATTTTCGACAGTCCGTGGGTGGGGTTCAAGCATTTCTCTAAACTTTTTGGCAGCGACGACTTTTTTCTTCTGTTCAGAAATACGTTAACGCTCGGGTTTTTCAACCTGATTGCGTCTTTCCCGTTCCCGATCATTCTTGCGTTGCTGCTCAACGAAGTGCGCGTCGCCCGGTTCAAAAAATCGATACAGACGTTCAGTTATCTGCCGGCGTTTCTTTCGGTCGTTATTATCAGCAGCATGATCATTGATTTTCTGTCGCCGACAAACGGTATCGTCAATCGGCTGTTGGAATCGTTTGGTTTGGAAAGCCATTATTTCCTGGTCGATCCGAGTTGGTTCAGGCCTGTCTATATTACTTCGGAAATATGGACCAACACCGGCTACGACGCCATTATCTACCTCGCTGCCGTGGCGGGCATCAACCCAACCTTGTACGAGGCGGCGAGAGTGGACGGTGCCGGCAGGTTTCGCAGCATATGGAATGTAACGCTTCCCGGCATACTGCCGACGATCATTATCATGTTTATCCTGAAGACCGGATCGATGATTCGTATCGGTTACGAGAAGGTGTTGCTGCTCTACAACCCGATGACTTACGAGGTGGCGGATGTATTCTCCACTTTCGTCTATCGCAAAGGATTGCTGGAATCCAATTACAGTTATGCGGCGGCGGTGGGTCTGTTCGAAGCGCTTGTTGCCATGGTTATGCTGCTGGGAGCCAACTTTATCAGCAAGCGTCTGGGAGGGAGCGGATTATGGTAGGCCAGGCCAGGTTTACGTTTTTTGGCGTTATCAATGCGATTATACTGATTGGCGTAGCTATAGCGACCCTGTATCCCGTATTGTACATTGCCGCGGTTTCGCTGAGCGATACGGCCAGCGTGTCGCAAGGGCGAGTATGGCTGCTGCCCAAAGGGCTTAATTTCGAGGCGTATGCGGAAGTGCTTAAGGACGATAAAATTCCCAGAGCCTATTTGAACACGATATTTTATACCGCCTTCGGGACATTCGTCAATTTGCTCATGACTGCGATAGCCGCTTACCCGCTCGCGAACCGGGATCTGGTGTTCCGGAAGTTCTGGATGCTGATGATTGTGCTAACCTTGTTCCTGAGCCCAGGCATCATACCGAATTACCTGATCGTGCAGCAGCTTGGACTGATCGATTCCGTCTGGGCGCTCGTGCTGCCGAATGCGATCTGGACCTTCGAGTTGATTATTCTAAAGACGTTTTATGAGAATATGTCCTCCCAGATCCGCGAGGCGGCGTTGATCGACGGAGCATCGGAGTTCCGCATTCTGTTCAATATCGTCATTCCGTTATCAAAGCCGGCGTTGGCGTCAATCGGCCTGTTCTACTTTATGGGGCATTGGAACAGCTTTTTCTTGCCCATGATTTATTTAAACGATCAGGCGTTGTATCCATTGCAGGTTGTACTGCGAGGCATGCTTATTTTTAACGAGGGTTCGACTGCCGGTCTGGTGGACAAAGCGGCTCTTGCGCCCCAGGCGATGAAAAATGCGACGATCGTACTCGCGATGATACCGGTATTAATCGTGTATCCGTTCGCTCAAAAGTATTTTGCCAAAGGAGTGATGCTCGGCTCGGAGAAAGGTTAATGTGTTAAAATAATGGGACATCGTATCGATAGGGGCGTGCGCAATGAGACGTAGAATGACCAGCCTGGGGCTTATGCAAATATTTTTGGCTTTGATGTTGGTTATCGTCCTTATGTTCGTCTCGACTTATATGGTGTACCGCAACTCGATATCGGGCATCTATGAGGAAGTATCCGACAAAAATTCGCTGATGATGCAATCGACGGTGCAGGCCTTCGACAACAGCTTCAGGGTGGTCAATAATTTGATCCATACCATCCACATTATGCCCGGAACGGACAGCCTCCGCTCGATGATCGATGACAGCACGGATATGTCCATTGCTTACACGATGATCGAGCATATCGCCAATTTGTCGGCTCCTTACGACTTTATCGAAGAGGTGGCGGTGTTTTATGACGATTCGGATATTGTCATTACCACCAGGGGCACGAACCGCTTCGATTATTTCTTCGATATGAAATATTCGCATGAGACCTATAACGCCGATTACTGGCGAAATTATATGCGGAGCAAGAGAACGTACAAGGTTTTTCCGGCATCGCCGTTTAAGGTCAATACCGGCGAGAACTCGATTCATCACAAAAATAAAAAGCTGCTTGTTGTTACCGGAGGCAACAAGCTCCGTTCGTCCGGTAAAAACGTTATGGTATTGATCGATCTGGAAGCGCTGCTCAAGCAAGTGAACCAGGGTCCGATCTTTTCCGGCGGCTCCATGATGATTCTGGACCAGAACCGCGACATGCTGATGAGCACCGACGACAACTGGAATTTGGTGGATGCGCTGAGCGACGCTTATTTCAGCGATGCCGGCGAAGTGACGGTCAAGCGCCAGGATTACGAATACCGGATTCTGAAGTCGGAGTATAACGACTTTATCTACATGGAACGGCTGCCGTACCAGTTCTCCAATGTGGATGCCGTGGCCGGAGCCAATTTAAAGATTATGTTGACTGCCGGTGTATGCGCTATCATCCTGTCTTTGCTGCTCAGCGTCTATTTAAACAATCCCGTCAAAAGAATTTTGAAGCAATTGGGCGGAGGCAACAGCAAGGGTAACGATTTCCGCAAAATATTAAGCGGCATTGTCAAGCTGCAATCCGAAAATGAAGACAATCGGAGGCAATCGGCATATGCCGATGAGGAACTGCGCAGATCAACGTTCCTTCAGACGCTTGACGGATTGCCGCATGAGACAGAGCAAGATATCCGAATGCAGACCTACTATGCCGATTTTTACCGCAACAAGCACTTCATCATGGCGCTTGTGCAAGTTGGCCGGCTCGCGAACGAAGCGGCGGAGAATTGGACGATAGAAGAAATGGGGCGACGGATCGAGCAGGGGCTTGGCCGGGACGGGGTGGCAGCCAACGCATTCCACGCCGGACAAATGCAATTTATCGTTATGCTTGGCGTCGAGCGGCTGCAGGAGCGCAGCGGGTTGATCAGACAACTGAGAATATCCGTGACCCGGCTGCAGAAGGAGGAATTTTCCGGATTTTCATTGTGGGCTTGCGTAAGCGCTCTCTATACCTCCAATGTGCCGAACTGCCGCCGCGCCTACCAGTCCGTTAAAGACGGAAGTCTGTACCGTGCCGTCAACGATGCCAGTCCGGTGATGGATGTGGCGGAAATCCAGTACAAACGGTTGGCCTATTATCCGATCGAGAAGATGGAGAAGCTATCCCATTATTTGATGATCGGCAAGCTGCATGAAGCGACGCAATTGATTCGGGAGACGATCAGGGAAAATGCCGAGCGGCGTATTCATTATCATCAGATGATCCATCTGGCGAACAGCATGTTCTTCTACATGGTCGGGCACGCGGAAGGTTCGGCCAAGACCGGTCAGGAGCTGTACGAACTGGAGCGGCAATTTATGCAACGGCTGGAGCAAGCGCAGGACTATGCCGAAATGGAGAACGCGCTGCTCGATGCCGCGAGACAATTGGCGGGTCATGCCAAGCAGGAGGAGAACGGACGCAAGCTGAACCCGTCCTTCATTGCCCAATACATTGAATTGCATTATATGCGGAATTTATATCTGGATGAAATTGCCGCGGTGGCGGAAACCACTCCGAAATATTTTTCGAACTACTTCAAGAAAACGTTCGGCGTCAATTATGTCGAATATCTCAACAAAATAAGACTGGCCCATGCGAGGGAGCTGCTTAAGGATTCGCAACTGTCGATTGCCGAAATCGGAGAGAGAATCGGCTATATGAATTCGTCGACGTTTACGACGACCTTTAAAAAATATTATGGCACCTCGCCGAGCGAATACAGAAAACTGTCTAACGAATAACAGAACCCCCTTATATCGGGCGACACAAAGGAGAGTGCGGAATTTGAGAGCGATTGCCGCGCAACACGGCAGCGTTGCCGTCGCCGACATCGAGAAGCCGAATCTGCTGCCGGGACATGTGGGCGTGCGGACCGAATATTCCGCCATTAGTCCGGGCACCGAGCTTGGGATGGTTCGCGGCAGCTCGGACGATCCGCGCATATTGGGATACAGCGCGGTCGGAATTGTAGAGCAAGTGGGAGAAGGCGTACACGGCTTTCGCGAAGGACAGCGGGTCGCCTGTTACGGCGCTCCCTATACTTGCCATGCGCAATGGCTGTCGGTGCCGGCCAATCTGGCGGCGGTGGTGCCGGAGCATGTGGATGCCCGGGAAGCCGCGTATGCAGGATTGGGAGCGATAGCGATCCATGCGCTGCGAACCGCCAGGTTGGCCTTCGGCGAGTCGGCCATTGTGGCAGGACTTGGCATCCTGGGCAATTTGATTGCTCAGATTGCTCATGCCGCAGCGTACCGGACGATCGCCCTGGATGTGGATGCCGGACGGGCAGATATGCTGCGCAAATACGGGTTATCCCGGGTATATGATAGCCGAGAAAAGCTGGAGGCCGAGCTTTGGGAAGCGACGGGAGGCGGCGTAGGCGCCGATGCCGTATTACTGTGCGCCGGCGGAGCGGGATCGGAGTTGATTGACGCGTCGTTCGGCTGGCTGCGTGATCGCGGCAAAATTGTGGTGGTGGGCGACCTGAGCACGGAATTCAACCGCGGCAAGATGTTCGCCAAGGAAGCGCAGGTGCTCATATCGCGCGCCGGAGGGCCGGGACGTTACGACGAACGGTACGAGCGGGATAATATCGATTATCCCGTCGGTTACGTACGGTGGACGGAAGGACGGAATACGGCCGAATATATCCGGCTGCTGGCCGAGCGGCGCATCTCGGTTCAGGCCATGATTACGCATGAGTATGCGCTTGACGATTGCGAACGGGCATATGGGAATTATTCCAGCGACGCTGGAGCGATTGGCACTTTGTTCAGGCACGGAGAACCGCTTTGATCCGCAGAGTGCAATCAGCCGGGAGCAGATGGCAGTCATGTTGTTCAGAGCCTATGCGCGATTGACAGGCCAAACGTCCGACGCAAGCGGAGCGCTTGATCGATTTATCGATGCCGACCGCATCGCAACATGGGCTCATGATGATATTAATCAAGTGTTGGCGATTGGTTTGATGCAAGGGAAAGGCAATGGGGTGTTCGATCCCAAAGCGCATACAAGCCGTACCGAAGCGATTCAAGCTATTTTGAATTTATTGGAAAACGTATGACTTAATTGTTGGACCTTTGATTCAATTTTAAGGAAGTAGGGCGGAGGAAAAGCAAAATCCACAACCTCACACGGTTGTGGATTTTGTTGGTGGAGGTGGACCGTGGCTGTGCAAATCCACAATTCGCGGAAACATGTTCTGAACTTCAAAGCTAAAGTGTCATTCTAAGTTTAGTTTTACCCTTAGTAACAATAAAAGCTCCTTTGCAGACTCTATGGCTTGCTCTAATGAAATGGTCAGTCGATCTGTCACCGAAATAATATCTTCATGATCTTCAGGTGTTTCGAGTACTTTCTTAATATTTATATCAGTTGCCCTCATCATCTCTGCTTTATTCATCAACCGAAGTATTGCACTCATTGAATAATGTGCTGCCCTTAAAGTACGAATAATTTTCAATCGCTTTATTTCATTCTCTGTATATGAGCGAGATCCATTTGAAAGTCTAGGGACTGTTAGCAATCCATTCCGCTCCCAATTTCGTATAACTTCAGACGTAAGGTCCAGTACCTGAGCAGCCTCTTTTCGTGTATACGTTTGAATAGATGCAGATTCCAATCCACACATCCACTGCTCCGAAAGCTCAATAGCTTCTAATGCCTGATAATATTCTTTTTCTAAATGTGACAGATAGGCTTGTGCGTATTCCAGTGCTTGAGCAAAATCCTCTTTACCACTAGCTTCTACAATAGCTCTTGCCTTTGCCCGAATGAGTCCTTGAACAATTTCACAACGAAATGCGACTCTAGCTACTTTTAGTTGAAATAGATGCAAGTCTGAATAAATGCGGTATCCATTCTCACCTCTCGGAACAGATGAGATATAGTTCCAGTCTTCATAAATCCGTACGGTGTTGGGATGTACCCCAACTAATGCTGCGATTTCTTTGGTTTTGTACATCCCGTAACCCTACTTCCATTTAAAAAATTTGAACGCCCCAATCAAGCTGATAACCGTACAAATACCTAATATTAACATGGGCACCGCCATACCTGCCATGGCTTCACCTGTAGTTACCATTTTTAATAAATGAATACCATGTGACAAAGGTAGGATATCCATTATCCATTGAACGAAGCGCGGCATCACTTCATATGGAATCGTCGCACCCGAGAACAATAACATGGTAAAGTAGGCAACAGAACTCCACATATTCGCTGCCTTTTGATCAGGTACGACACTGCCAATGAAAATACCAATACTGTACATGGCTAAAATAACGAAAGCATATACGTTCAAAAACATAAACCAGGAACCCGCTAATCGATAATCAAAAAATAAGTAGTACACCAGGGTAACACCTACGAATGAAACAAGGGCAGAGGAAAGTTGAATTAGACCTTGTGCAAATAAAATCTGTAAAGGAGATACTGGCGTCACTTGAAATCGTTTCAGGATGCCTCGGTGTCGATAATCAGCAATGGTTAGCGGTAGACCCATTACACCCGTTGCTAGTACGCCAATAGTTATAACAGCCGAGTAAGATAATTCAAAGTTAGAAGAACCTGCCGATGCATCTTTACTAAGCAAGTAACCAAACAGGGCCGCCAAAATGATCGGAAAGCATATACCGAAAATTAAAATATCAATACCTTTCCATACTAGCTTTCCTTCTATTTTCAAAAGTGTAAACATTGTACTCATCCCCAGTGTTCCCCCTCACCTGCAAAAAGTAAATATGCGTCTTCAAGCGTTGTTTTCCCACTAGCGATTAACGCTTCCTGAATTGTTCCATGAAAGACGGTTTGACCCTCACGTAGAATCAATACCTCGTCACATAACGCTTCAACCTCATCCATGTAATGTGATGTTAAAACAATCGCCAAACCATTTTCTTTCATGGTTAAGAGCTGCTTCCACAGCATACGACGAGCTTTAGTATCAAGCCCTGTTGTCAGTTCATCTAAAAACACAAGCTTCGGTTCAGGAATGAGGGCAAGGAGTACGGCTAGTCGCTGACGCTCCCCACCAGAAAGTAGTTTAACAAGTTGCTTCTCCTTACCTGCCAGCCCAAAGGTTTGTAGTAAAGCAGGTACGTCAGCCGATGTTTGATAAAGTGCCTGCCACTGTCCACATGCTTCGGAAACGGTTAATTTATCTTGGAAATTGGTTTCTTGAAACTGCACCCCTACTTGTTCAAATACCTCCTTTCGATTGCGTATCGGTGATTTGCCAACGATGCCAAGCTCATCATGAGTGCTTTTTTCAATACCAAGCACTGCAGCAATTGTTGAAGATTTTCCTGCCCCATTCGCACCTAGTAAACCTATTACTTGCCCAGACTTTACTTGAAAACTAATGCGATCGACGGCCGTTTTCTGACCGTATGTAACCGACAAATTTTTCACCTTCAGTACCATGTTCTAACCTCCCAAATACATCTTAGGACGTAACTATAACAAAAGAGCTATGGGATGGTGGCTTAATGGAGGGTTTGAAGTGCTGCAATCTTGATTGTCCATTAGGAACATGTAGAATTTAATTGGGCAGTTAGTATCGAGGAATAGCAAAAATCCACAACCTCATGCGGTTGTGGATTTGGTTGGTGGAGGCGAGGGGAGTTGAACCCCTGTCCAACCAACCGAAACAGCTGCATCTATCCGATTCAATAAGTAGGTTTTGAAGGCGAGGAGCTCGTTCTGGTTGTAGCGGGCGGGGACCACGTTCATCGCATATTCATTCATCGCGTTTACGGCAATGTGGCGGAGCTCTTCTGGAAGCGCGCCCTCTGCCCAGCGGCAAGCGTCGGTTTTGGAGAGGATCTCGCCAAGCTCCTTATAAGCCCAGATGCGAAGCAGGGACAAGATGCCCGCGTTCTCCAGATCGCCGCTGTGCTTCGCGTAATAATCCGCGTCGGTACGAATGGATTGCCAGAAATCATCATGGGGTACTTCCGGTAGAATGTCGCACGGCTCCGGACCGTATAAGGCGATTCCCGCCTGTCTTGCCAGTTTGACATGGCAGGCCAGGTCGCTGTCCGTCGCCTCGTCTTCGAACTGCCAGAACGAGTCGTCCTCGCGGGCTTCCATCGCCTCGAACCGCTTCCGCCAATGTTCGCTGAAGTGGAACTCGTAGGGCGTCGGGAATGTCCAGTTGTCCATATCCGACTTGCGCACAATACTGGCTTCCACATGCAGAGGCTGGCGATGCAGGCTGAGGAAAGCGATCATCAGCTTGAATCGTTCCTTGGCCGTCAACGTGCGATCGACGACGATCAGCAGATCGAGATCGCTCCTGGCCGGCAAGAAGCTGCCAAGCGCGATGCTGCCGTGGATGTATACTCCGACAAGCGCGCTCCCTAAATAATCAAGCAAATAATTGGTGACCAGCTCTGCCTGCCGTCTAACGTTCGGCGGGCAGTTTTGCCATTGGTATTCTTTCATCATCTTCCCCTTTCCATGCCTTGGAATCATCATGATTCCGGCGCATGGTTTATTTCATTTTTCGAACCGTAGTCGTTAATGAATCGTTATTAGAACTTTAAATCCCTTGAAGCTGTCTCCGCAAGGTGAGAGGAAATTTATAGCTAAACTTTACCGGGCGTCGCTTGGAGAATGGGCTATACTTAATCTATTGGAAGGTTAAGGCTGGACGACATGGAAAGTAGGGGACGAAGATGAACGGCTCGTTGCGTGAAATTTTGGAGCAATTGTCAGACTTGAGAATCGTAGGCCGGGTGGAGGAGCTGGCTGCCGAGGCAGTCAAAGGAACGACGGAGGGACAAGTGTACATACTGACCAGGAACGGAGCGCCTTCGTACGTGCTAAAGCTCGAAGAGGCAGAATATACGCGGGAAACGGCGCAATTCCTTAGCCGCTATGCAGAGGCCCCCTTGCTGCCTAAACTGCTATATGCGGATCAGGAGCACCGTTATTTGCTGTATGAGTATCAGCGTGGAACGACGCACGTCAATCGCGGCGGCAAAAAGGATTGGATGAGCAAACTCGCGCGAGGTCTGCTTAATCATTATACGCCGGAACGATCGTTCCAAGGATATGGAAGACCGGATTCGCCTTGCGAGTCTTGGCGCGAATTTAACAGGAGAAGCCTTGCCTTCGCGTCGGAACGGATTGGCGACTACCTGCCTGCGAAGGACCATGAACTGGTCGAACGAATATGGGATCATCAATTGAGGGATTGGGGCGAGGAGGATAAGTACTGGCTGCACGGCGACACCGGCGTTCATAATTTTGTGTACAACGCGGGCAAAATGACGGGCGTCATCGACCCGTCGCCGATCGCCGGGCCGATTGTTTACGATTTTACTTACGCGTTCTGCTCGTCTCCGGACGACTTGAACGTCGAAACGCTGCTGGGCGCCTACAACGAATTGAACATACGGACGGTCGAACGAGAGGAAGTGATTCTCGAGACGGCGTTCCAGCTCTATTGCAGAATCGCGATCTGCCTGCTGCATCATCCACAAGACTTGACGGCCTACCTGGAAGCGTGGCCTCTATGGGCGGCCATGGCGGAGAAACATTAGCTTAGCGTTGCAACTCCTCCAGCTCCAGCGTGACGGGGCAGTGGTCGCTGCCCATAATATGTGCGTCGATGCCGGCGTCCTTGACGAGCGGGACCAGCCGCTCCGACACGAGGAAGTAGTCGATCCGCCAGCCGACATTGCGTTCGCGCACCTTCGGCATAAAGGACCACCAGGTGTATACGTCGGAGCGATCCGGATAAAGCCGGCGGAACGTATCGGCGAAACCGGAATCCAGCAGGCTCGTCATGCATCCACGTTCTTCCGCGGTAAAGCCGGAGTTGCCGTGGTTGGATTTCGCGTTTTTGATATCGATCTCCGCATGCGCGACATTTAGATCCCCGCATACGACGACAGGCTTCAGCTTGTCCAGTTCGTTCAAATAACATCTAAATCGCTCTTCCCATTCCACCCGGTACTCCAACCTGGAGAGGTCGCGCTTGGCGTTCGGCGTATAGACGGTAACCATGTAGAACTGTTCGAACTCCAGTGTAATGATGCGGCCTTCCGGCTCTTCGTCGGTCTCCATGCCGTAACGAACGGAGAGAGGTTTGTATCGCGTAAAGATGGCGGTGCCGGAATACCCTTTTTTTTGCGCGTAATTCCAGAATTGGTAGTATTCGTCCCCCAGCGGCAGCTCGATCTGACCTTCCTGCAGCTTCGTCTCCTGGAGGCAGAAGATGTCCGCGTCCATCTCCTTGAAGTAGTCCAGGAAACCTTTGCCGACGCAAGCGCGAAGTCCGTTCACGTTCCAAGAAACCAATTTGATGCCCATCGTTATTTCGTCTCCTCGCTTTACTATAGTACTTCAAAAATATCAAATCATCTTAGGAGATACAACCTAAAACATAGAGTTTATGATAGAATGGGGGAACGTACGTTTGTCAAATGGGAGAAAGTAGGAAGTGAGGATCATGAACAAAACAACAAAAGCCGGCGGGATGAAGGTATATGCCGAGTTATTGGGGCAATATTTGTTCCCGCACCGAGGCTCGCTGATCGCTCTGACGCTGCTGCTGTTCGGCTTGATCGGCCTGCAGCTCGCCAGTCCGCAAGTCATTCGCTATTTCATTGACACGGCAGGCTCGGACGAGCCTCTGGAGAAGCTGATGTACGCAGCACTGTTATTTATCGGCTTCTCTATCATGCAGCAGATCATCGCGATCATATCGACGTATGTCGGCGAAAATCTTGCATGGAAAACAACGAACAAGCTTCGCGGCGATCTTGCGGAGCATTGTTTGCGACTGGATATGGACTTTCATAAGTCCAATACGTCGGGCTCGCTTATCGAGCGTGTGGATGGCGACGTCAACGCTTTGGCCAATTTTTTCTCCAGCTTCATTATCCATCTGGGCGGCAATTTGCTCCTTATGATCGGCATCATCGTCCTGCTGTTTCGCGAGAACGTATGGATCGGCGCCGGCATGCTGCTCTTCGTCGCGTTCGCGGTGTTTATCGTGCAGCATATCCGCAAATACGCCGCGCCGGTGTGGCGTGACTGGAGAAGCATTAACGCGGAGTATTACGGCTTTACCGGAGAGCATCTGGAGGGGACGGAGGATACGCGGGCGAACGGCGCTTCCGGTTACGTCATGGGTCGATTTTACGGGCTGATCCGCCGCATGCTGCCGCTTAGACAGAAGGCGTTTCTCGGCTTCGCGTCGATGTGGATCACGACGATCATCGTATTTGCGCTCGGCAACGTTATGGCGTTCGTCATCAGCGCATATCTGTGGAAGACGGGAGCCATTACTATCGGCACCGTATATTTGATCTTTTTCTACACGGAGCTGCTGGCCAAGCCGATCGAGAAGATCCGGACCCAGATTGAGGACCTGCAAAAGGCGGACGCCAGCATGCATCGCATTCGCGAGTTGATGGCGATGGAGTCCGGCATTAAGGACGGTCCCGGCGTCAAGCTTGCGGACGGTCCAGTTGCGGTATCGTTTAACGGGATGTCGTTCAGCTACGGAGAGTCTCCGACCATCAAGGGTCTCAATCTGGAATTGAAGCCTGGAGAGGTGTTGGGATTGCTAGGGCGTACGGGCAGCGGGAAGACGACGATAGCGAGATTGCTGCTGCGCTTCTACGATCCTCAGCAAGGGGGTATTCGCCTCAACGGAACCGATATCCGCGACATGAAGTTATCCGAGCTCCGGAGCACGGTCGCGATCGTCACCCAGAATATCGAGATCATTCAAGGCACGGTCCGCGATAATTTAACCTTCTACGATCCTTCTATTACGGACGAGGCGATTTGCGCCGTGCTAGAAGAGCTTGGGCTCGGCGATTGGTTGCGCTCGCTTAAGGATGGTCTGGATACAACGCTCGATTCCGGCGGCGGAAGCATGTCGGCAGGAGAGGGGCAATTGCTTGCGTTCGCGCGCGTCTTCCTGCAGAACCCGGGCCTTGTCATTTTGGACGAGGCGTCATCCCGCCTTGATCCGCTCACGGAGCAGCGGCTGGAGAAGGCTGTGGACAGGCTTCTTCAAGGGCGGACATGCATCATTATTGCCCACAGGCTGTCCACGATTCAGCGAGCGGACCGAATTGCCATTATGGATGGAGGCGTGCTGGCGGAGAGCGGGGATCGCGAAAAGCTGGCGGGCGATCCTTCATCGCGGTTTAGCCGCATGCTTGCAATTGGATTGGAGGAGGTGACGGCTTGAGCACATTCACCTATATGATGCGTTTGATCGGCTATCGCAAGAGCTGGTACATCGCCAACGCTATCCTTTGGACGATTATTTATTTGATGCCGATTTTTCCCGGCCTCCTGACCAAAGCGTTTTTTGATTCGCTTGTACCCGATCAGCCTGCGGAGTTTGGCGTAGGTATGATTGTTATGCTGCTTATTGCCGCTGCTCTTGCCCGCAGCGTGTTTATCTGGTTCGGCTTTATTACGGATGTGCAATTCCGCTTTCGAATCGGCATGCTCATTAGACGGAATCTGCTGGAGCATGTGCTCAAGGAACCCGGCGCCAAGGCGATTCCTTGCTCGCCCGGCGAAGGGATCAGCTACTTCCGCGATGATGTGGATCAGACGGAAGAGGCCGTCAGCTGGTCGGTAGATGTATTCGGGATGACGTGCTTCGCCGCGGTATCCTGCTATATTCTGATCGGGATCGATGCGGGCATGACCCTGCTCGTATTCCTGCCCCTTGTGCTCGTAGTCATCGCGGCGCAGCTGGCGACGGCCAGACTGCAAAAGTACAGAGAGGCGAGCCGGGAAGCGACGTCCAAGGTTACCGGGGCGATTAGCGAGATGTTCGGCAACGTGCAGGCCATACAAGTGGCCGGCGCGGAGGGACGCGTCGTCGACCGCTTCCGGGGACTTGGAGAGAATCGCAGGCGCACCATGCTGAAGGACAAGCTGATGACCGAAATGCTGGACTCCATCTTCTCCAATACCGTTAACATTGGCACAGGATTGATTCTGTTGCTGGCTGGACAGAAGATGAGGGGCGGGGAATTCACGGTCGGCGATTTTGCGCTGTTCGTCTATTATTTAACGTTCGTTACCCAGTTCATCTCCAACTTCGGCAAGTTCCTCACGTACTTCAAGCAGATGGGCGTGGCGCTGAGACGACTAACCTTTATGCTGCAGGGCGCTCCGGCCTCCGTTCTGACGGCGCATCGGGCGCTTGGCCTGGGAGGAGAAACGGCTGGCGTCGATCATGAGTCTGGCAGCAAGTCGGGCTCCCCTTCATTCGAACAACTGGAGCTGCTGGAAGCGACGGGCTTGACTTACCGTTATCCGGAGACGGGGAGAGGAATCGAGGATATTATGCTGCGGCTGCCCAGAGGCTCCTTTACGGTCGTGACAGGACCGATCGGCTCCGGCAAAACAACGCTTGCCCGCGTCCTGCTGGGGCTGCTGCCCAAGGATGGCGGCATCGTGCGATGGAACGGACGGATGGTAAAGGGGGAGCTCGGAGATTTCTTTATCCCGCCGAGAAGCGCCTACACCGCGCAGGTTCCAAGGTTGTACAGCGATTCGCTTCGCGAAAATATTCTGCTCGGCCAGCCCGATGATGAAGTCAAGCTGGACCGAGCCTTGCGCACGGCCGTCATGGAGGACGATCTGGCGAAGTTTCCCGATGGGCTTGAGACGACGATCGGCCCGCGCGGCGTTAAGCTGTCCGGCGGTCAGGCGCAGCGCACGGCAGCGGCACGAATGCTGGTACGGGAGTCGGAGCTGTTCGTCTTCGACGATTTGTCCAGCGCGCTGGATGTAGAGACGGAGGAAAAACTATGGGATCGGCTGTTCGGCGAACGGGGAGATGCCACCTGCCTTGTCATTTCCCACAGAAAGGCGGCTCTTGCAAGAGCCGATCACATTATCGTCCTTCAGGACGGCAAAATCGAAGCGGAGGGCACCGCGGAAGCGCTGCTTGAGTCCAGCGATTCGTTCCGCAAGCTGTGGCATGGGGATGCGGAAAATTGAACCATTATCACACGTAATTGAGTATGGAATCGGCTTGGATTGCGTACGGAGTCGTCTTGGATATGGAGGAGAGTGGTCCGGGAGAGTGACTGGCTGGAGTTCCCTATTTATTTCTATTCGAAATTACGTTAATATGAAATTAACATTTATGATTCGAGGAACCGTCTTTATGACGGTTTTTCTTTTTTTAAACGGTATCAAGCAAGGAGCGTGATTGAAACATGAATGCCATACTGAATGTATATCGTCGTTCGCCGTTCTGGGCGACCTTTGTTCTTATCATGTTAAAGATGGTCTTATTCCGTCAATTTAATTTCGGAACGGTGCAGATCGATCGTCTGCTTGCAGACGCGGCTGCCGTTCTTGTCATTTTATGTATCGCAGAACTTCTCACAACAAGCCGCTGGAAGCCGCTCGTTTTCGGGGCCGTTAATGGACTGCTTGCGTTTATATTGTTTGCTTGCACCGTATATTTCTCCTTCTTTGGAAGTATTCCGACGTATACGGCACTGAGCGGTCTTGATCAGGTGGGTCAGGTTGGAGACAGCGTTAAGTCTGCTATCAACCCTAAGTTTTACTTGTTGTTCCTTGATCTCGTGGTCATGATTGCATTAGCGCTGATCGGAATGCCCGGCAGAGCATCCAAACACGGAAGCAGCGGAGCGGGCAAGCCGCTTTATGTCGGCATTGCGCTTGTTGTGGCGTTAGGCGCGTCGGTTTTGTACATCCGCTCTGACCTGCATATTTCCAACGAGCTGGTGCAGGCGCAGCGACTTGGCGTTCTGAATTATCAAGTAGCTACAGCCATTAACGAACGCAAGGAGAACCAGGCGATTAAGGATGGCGATCCCAATAAAACAGCGGAAGCGCTCGCCGAGCTTGTGGGCGGACATTTTGGCGGAGAAGCGACAGAAGCAGGCACGCCGAAGCTGTTCGGCGCGGCCAAAGGGAAAAACGTCATCGTTATTCAGTTGGAATCGTTCCAGGATATTATGGTCGGTTTGACCGTTAACGGACAAGAGGTGACGCCGGTTCTAAACGACTTGATCTCCGATGAAGGCAGCTTCTACTTCAACAACGTATTTCAGCAGATCGGTCAGGGCAATACTTCGGATGCGGAATGGAACGTCAACACGGGCATCTATCCGACAGGCACGGAAGCCATGTCCAAGGGTTACGGCGACCGCGCCGTCCCGGCACTGCCCAGACTGCTTGCGTCCGAAGGTTATGTAAGCAACACATTCCATGTTAACGATGTCACGTTCTGGGATCGCAATCAAATGTATCCTGCGCTGGGTTTTACGAAATACTATGATAAACCCGCTTTCAACAATGATAATTTTAATGCGCTCGGCGCATCGGACGAAGAAATGTACCGGGTCGGATTCGACGTGCTTAAGCAGCATCATGAGAAAGGCCAGCCGTTCTACGCCCAATTCATAACGACATCCAGCCATAATCCATTCTGGGTACCGGCCAAATTCAAGCATATCGAAATTCCGGCTTCCCTCGAGAAGAAGCAACTCGGCTATTACATCGAAGCGACGAACTACACGGATTATGCGTTAGGTCTGCTGATTGAGAATCTGAAGCAAAGCGGAATGTGGGACGACACCATGCTTGTCGTCTATGGCGATCACTTCGGTCTGCAAACGAAAGAGAATCCGACCGAATTCGTCGAAGAAGAGCTCGGCATCAAATATGATGACCGGATCGGCCGCTTTAATATTCCGTTTTTCGTTCATGTGCCGGGCGTGCAAGGCGAGACCTCCGATCAAGTCGGCGGCCAGGTCGACATTATGCCTACGATAGCGAATCTGCTTGGTCTCGATCTCAAGGAGAAGGGCGCAACCGTCTTCGGCAAAGACTTGATCAATACGACGAGGAATGTCATCGGCATGCGTTATTATTTGCCGACAGGTTCATTTTTCAACGATGATATCTTGTTTGTCCCGGGCGAAGGCTTCGACGACGGCAAAGCTTACGATATCGAAACGATGGAGCCCGTCGCGGACTTCAGCCAGTATCGTCAAGATTACGACTATATCCTTAATTTAATGAAGCTGTCCGATGAATACGTGAAGCTGCTGCCGAAGCGTTGATCAGAAGCATCGCGGCCATAACAAAAGCAAGCGCCTGTCCCTGGGGGGATGGGCGTTTTTTGCATCGTACCGAGAACGGCAACTGAGACAAGGAGCTGGAAATCAGCAAGTAGCGGTTAGAAAGCTTGTAGTGTTAAACTAAAATAAAAAAGCGCGTCTATGAAAACAATAGACTTGGCAGAACGGGGG
The DNA here is from genome assembly GCF_014303795.1 of Paenibacillus sp. PAMC21692. Taxonomy (NCBI): domain Bacteria; kingdom Bacillati; phylum Bacillota; class Bacilli; order Caryophanales; family Paenibacillaceae; genus Paenibacillus; species Paenibacillus sp. PAMC21692. The sequence continues at coordinate 7,534,801 of NZ_CP060293.1, read as the reverse complement.
CAAAGCTATGCCGCATGAACATAACGTCAGCGGTACGGGGGAAAGCGGGCTGGACGTAGAGGCGATCCTGGCGGAGCATCGCCGCTGGTTCGAACGCGGAGAGACAGCGGACGCCGCGTTTCGCATCGAGCAGCTGCGCAAGCTAAAGGAAGCGATCGCGAAGCATGAGGCGGCGTTGTTTCAAGCGCTGTACAAGGATTTGCGCAAGAGCGAAGCGGAAGCTTTTGCAACGGAGATCGGTCTCGTGCTGGGCAGTATTACGTATATGATAAAGCATATCCGGAGGTGGATGAAGCCGCGCAGGGTGAAGACGCCTCTGACGTTGATCGGCAGCCGCAGCAGGCTGGTCTATGAGCCTTATGGGACCGTCCTTATCATCGGTCCGTTCAATTACCCCGTTCAGCTTGTGCTGGAGCCGCTAATCGGAGCGATCGCCGCGGGCAATGGCGCGGTCATCAAGCCGTCGGAGGTAACTCCGCATGTGTCGGCCGCGATAAAGGAACTGATCGCGGACACCTTCGATCCCGCCTACGTGAGAGTCGTGGAGGGAGACAAAGAGGTGACTTCGGCGCTTATCCATGCGCCTTTCGACTATATCTTTTTTACCGGCAGCACGGGGGTGGGGCGAATCGTGATGGAGGCCGCGTCCCGCCATTTGACGCCGGTTGCGCTCGAGCTGGGCGGCAAAAGTCCGGCCATCATCGATGCGACGGCCAATCTGGAGCTTGCGGCGAAACGAATCGTCTGGGGCAAGCTGATCAATGCGGGGCAGACCTGTATCGCGCCAGATTATCTCCTCGTGCACGAGTCGGTAAAGGAGCGGTTGTCGGAGCTGCTCCAGAACTCCGTGCGGCAGTTTTACGGCAACGATCCCGCAACAAGCGAGGATTACGGGCGAATCGTAAGCGAGCGGCAATACGACAGGCTTGCGGCGATCGTAGAAGCGGACGGGAAACGCGTTGTATGGGGAGGCCAGCGAAACCGGAGCGACTTGTACCTGGCTCCGACGCTGATTGACGCGGGCAAGGCTCTAGAGGACGGGAAAGGCGTCGCGGCGATGGAAGACGAACTGTTCGGTCCGGTTCTTCCCATGCTGACTTTTGCTCATCTGGAAGAGGCGATCAATTTCGTTCGCGGTCGCAGCAAGCCGCTTGCGCTGTATCTGTTCACGGAGGATGCAACGGCGGAGAGGGAAGTGATGGGCAGGCTCTCCTTCGGAGGAGGCTGCGTTAACGACACCTTGTCGCATATCGTCAACCACCATCTTCCTTTCGGGGGAGTCGGTTCCTCCGGCATCGGCGCGTACCATGGCAAGCACAGCTTCGAGCTTTTCTCTCATCGAAAGAGCCTGCTCAAGCGCACGACGCGTTTTGAGCCGGGCCTCCTGTTCCCACCCTACAAAGGGAAGCTTAAGTGGGCAAGGAAGGTCATGAAATAAGCCATTAAAGACGAAACGCAGCCCCATGCGGTTTCGTCTTTTTGGCGTTCGCGCGTATCAGTCAGTTGTGTGGATGCCGCACGGCTTGTCTTCCCAACCCTTCTTCCTCCTGCTATAATGTTGAGCATCTTGGGATGAAGGTGGCGAAGTTTTGGAATCCACGTATGCTATTCTGCTTGTAGACGATCAAGTAATCGAGACGCAGACGATACGCACCATTATCGAGAATTTACGCTTGCCTCTGCAAGTATCGACCGCTTCGAACGGCGAGGAAGCGTTGGAATTGCTTCGTTCCGACAGCTTTGACATCCTGTTTACCGATATTAAGATGCCCCGCATGAACGGCCTCGATCTGGCGCGTCACGCCAAACTGCTTAATCCGTCTGTTCAGCTCATTATATACAGCGCTTTCGGCGAGTTCGAATATGCCAAGGAAGCCATCGACCTCGGAGCCATCCATTATTTGCTGAAACCGCTTGATCGAGAAGAATTCGCCGCCGTCATGGACAAGGCGATCGAAAAATGCCGGAAGTACCGGGAGCTTCAGGCCTCGGGTTTCGATGACCGCTCGTCATCCGATGAGGGTGTGCAAAGGGGAAGCGAACTTCCAACAGGGAGCGGATCCGACGAGAACACGCGCAAGGTGGTCCGGGACGTCCAGGCGCTTATCCAATCCCGCTATGGAGATTCCGGACTGAGCGTGGATTATTTGGCCTCGGAAGTCTTTCTTTCCGCCAGTTATCTCGGCCATTTGTTCAAAAACCATACGGGCCAAAATCTGGGCAAATACATCATTTCGGTACGGATGGAGAACGCGAAGAGGCTGCTCGCGACGACCCATACGAAAATCGCCGAGATCGGCCAAGCGGTCGGTTATCCCAATCCCTCCTACTTCTCCATGTTGTTCCGAATGCAGTTCGGCTGCACGCCCGTGCAGTACCGGGAACAAGGCGAGCGGCCATGAGAGGGCTGCTTCGCGCGTTTCGCGACATGCCTCTCCGCCAGAAGCTGATTTTGTCCTATTGCATCGTCATCATTCTGCCGCTTAGCGTTCTCGGCGTTTATTCGTACGGGAGCGCTAACGAAGATTTAAAGCGCCAACTGAACACGTCGGCGGTGACGGCGGCCAATCAGCTTTCCTCCGAGCTTGGTTACCGGTTCGAGCGGCAGGAATACCCCATCAAATCCATCGTCTTTAACCCTAAAGTCATAAACGCCGTTACGAACCGCGAGATCGACGTCTATCAATTCGCCGTGGAAATGAACGAGGACGTGGAGCCGATCTTCTGGAACTATCTTTTTTTTATGTCCGAAATGAAGGAAATCGTCATTTATTCGGAGAACCGCCAGTCTCCGTTCGGCAACTTTATTCAGCCGGCTTCTCTTGTCCAAGAGGCGAAGTGGTACAAAGAGACCGTCCTTGATACGGCAACACGCTGGTGGAGCGACGGCGAGAAGCTATTTGCCACGCGCAACATTTACGAACCGGGGCAAAGCATTCGCCAAGGCATCCTGTACATCGAATTCGATTTCGATCGTTTGATTAACGAAGTGATCGGGAAAGTGGGCGGAGACGACCGCATCGCGATAGAGAGCCATACCGGAGACGCCATATTCTCGACGTTTAAACAGGACGAAGGAGAATCGGCGGTCGATGGGGATTATTTGAGCTATCGCAGAAACATCTCCGATTCGGGCTGGTCCATGTTCTATTATGCCAGTACAAGCCATATCGGAGAGCGAACGGAGGATATTCTAAAGGCGACCTTCGTAATGATCGTCATCTGCGTTGCCGTGTTGTTCGTCATTGTGCTGCTTTTCTCCCGCACGCTCCTGCATGGACTCATGAAACTGAACGAGAGAATGAAGCGGGTGGAGGAAGGCGAGCTGGACATCATGGTTTCCGCGGCGTCCAAGGATGAGATCGGACAGTTGACGAATCGATTCGGCCATATGCTCCGGCAGATCAACGTGTTGATCGAGGAGGCGTACGTCAACCGCATCGCCCGAAAGGAAGCCGAACTGGTGGCGCTGCAAGAGCAGATCAAGCCCCACTTTCTGTACAACTCGCTGTCGCTGATCAATTCGCAGGCGATCGGAAAAGGGGCGTTCGAGGTGAGTCGAACCGTCACGCTGCTTGCCAAATTTTACAGGACGGCGTTAAACAAAGGAAGGGAACAGATTTCCGTTCGGGACGAGCTCACAATGGTTCAAACTTACGTCGAAATCCAACAAATCATGTCCGGTCACGCTTTCGAAGTCGTGTACGAGCTGGACGAAACCATCTTCCGGCACGCCATGATTCGGATGATTCTGCAGCCTCTCGTCGAGAACGCGATCGACCACGGTCTGAAGGAGAAGCTTGAAGGAGAGCGTCTCCTTACGCTCAAGGGCTTCAAAGAAGGGGATGATTTGGTGTTCGAGATACGCGACACGGGCGTGGGAATCGAAGAGGACGAGCTTATGCGATTGCTGTCCGAACATTCGCCGGGTTACGGTCTTCGGAACGTCCGCGAACGGATTCGCCTTTCCTTCGGCGAGCCTTATGGGGTATCCCTGGCAAGCGAAGTCGACAAGGGCACGACCGTCACGGTCCGCATGCCGCTGAACGCTGACGCCTCACTTTAGCGATTTTCTGATAGATATCGATAAAAGCTTATATATCCGGCCGTATTGTCCCTGTCCTATACTTAAGTTGCAGAAAGAAACAGCGATGCCCGGGATCGCAGCCTCCAATTCGAACATAAAAGGGATGTGTGCCGTACGTGAAAAAAATGATGTTTACCGTCGTATCCATGCTGCTGGCAACCACTACGGTCTTGGCCGGATGCGGGTCGAATAATCAGCCTGTATCGCCGGAGGCAGGTCAGAACGGCCAAGAGGCCGGAACGGGTTCGTCCAAGGAGCCGAATGAAACGGCCGCCAAAACCAAGGTCCGTCTCTCCTATTGGAACAAAGAAGAAAGCATGGCCTCTTTGCTGGCCTTGATCGAAGAGAAGCTGCCTAACGTGGATCTGGAGTACCAGTTCATTGACGCGACGCAATATGACACGATCATCAAGACGCAATTGGCCGCTGGCGAAGGGCCGGATATCGTCGGCGGATTGATCGACGACACGACGGTAAAGCTGGGCTACTTCGAAGATTTAACGGAGCGGTTCGCCGGCAAGTACCACGATTCGGGTACTTCCTACGTCACCTTCGAAGGCAAGCTGTACGGACTTCCGCAAGCAAGCTGGTTCAACGGCGTGTATTACAACAAAGATTTATTCGCTCAATACGGTTTGACGGTTCCGACGACGCTGGACGAATATTTTGCCGTCGCCCAGATGTTCCTCGACAATGGCATCAAACCGCAAGCCATCGGGCTCAAAAACGCGAACGTCGCCATGCAGTCCTTCATCGCATTGGCGCTGAACGACCACATCGGCACGGCGGAGGGCAAGGACTTCGACGAGGCGTTCCGCAAGGGCGAAGCGACGATGAAGGAAGCGTTGCTGCCGGCTCTCCAGACGTGGACGCAGTATCTGGAACGAGGCATCTTTACCAAGGACATGCTCGGCTTGGAAGAAGAACAGGCGATCGACGAGTTTACGAGCGGCAAAGCGGCAATGTTCCAATCCGGTCCTTGGTACATGGACACGTTCAAGCAGAAGAATCCCGGCATGAACATCGGCATGTTCCCGAATTTGGGGACGAAAGGCGGAGCGGGCTGGATGGTCGGCGGACCGGGAGTCGCGTTCGGCATCAATGCGAAGTCGAAGGTCAAAGAGGCCGCGTTCGAAGTGCTGGAGCTGCTGTCGACTCCGGAAGGGCAGCAGGCATACTGGGAAGACAACAAAGGCGGTTCTTCCTACTTGAAAGGCGTCGTGTTCGAGATGCCGGAAGAATACGCGGACGCTCAAGCCGCATTCGAGCAGGGCAACGTGTATTTCCCTCCTAACGGCTGGGGTACGCTGCGCAATCCCATCATCGACGAGCTCGGCAAAATGATTCAGGCCGTCGTCGGAGGGCATGCAACGCCGGAGCAGGCGTTGGAATCAGCCGACAAAAAAGCCGAATCGCTTAGAAACAAATAAAACCACGGGAGGCGGCGTCAAACGACGGTGCGCCTCCCTTTTTATTACACGCCCTAGAATGGATCAGGAAAGGAAGCGAACCGGATGGGTTTGACAAAATGGAAAATGAACGGCCGCCTGGAGCCGACTTACGCGCTGCTCCTGTTGCCGGCGCTCGCCATCTACGGTCTGTTCTTTATTTATCCCGCGCTTAGCACGTTCGTCTACAGCTTTACGAATTGGTCCGACATTAACCCTCGCGATGTGGCATTTGTCGGCTGGAAAAATTACAAGGCGATCTTCCGCGAAGAGATCTATATGACGGGCATCCGTAACACGCTCGTCTACGCGCTCATATCGACGGTATTGATCAACGCGCTTGCCATCCCGCTCGCCGTGGCGCTTAACAGGGGATTCAAGACGCGCGCGCTGCTGCGTTCGGTCTTTTTCCTTCCCGCCGTATTCAGCCCGCTGATTATCGGATTTTTATGGAGCTACCTGTATTCCACGTCGGATTTCGGGCTCATTAACCAAGGGCTCGCGGCGCTCGGAATTGGCAAAATCAATTTTCTCGGGGATGCGGATCTTGCGCTTTACGCCGTAATTTTTACCCAAGTGTGGCAGTGGGCGGGCTACAACATGGTCATCTATCTGGCCAATCTGCAAAGCATCAATCCCGAATATTACGAAGCCGCCCAGCTCGATGGAGCCGGTCCGCTGCAGTCGTTTCGGAGCATTACTCTGCCTCTGCTGGCGCCCGCGATCACGTTCTGCACGGTCACGGTCATGATCAGCGGACTCAAAGTATTCGATATTATTTATTCGCTGACGTCCGGCGGGCCCGGCCATGCCACGGAAACCATTGTTTCGTTAATGGTCAAGAAAGGGCTCGGAGAAGGTTTCTACGCTTTCGGTTCCGCCTTCGGCATATTGTTTGTCGGCATTGTCGGCCTCATTACGTATTTGCAGCTCAGGCTGGTCAGACTTTGGGGGGAGCGTTAGATGGAACGATTACGCGAAAGCGGCTTGAAACGGCGATTCGGCCTCCGGCTTGGAGAAGCGGCGATGTGGATCGCGGCCGCCGTCTTTATTATTCCCGTCTATTATTTGTTCGTGACGACGTTTAAGACGCCCGAGCAAGCTTTGCTTCATCCGCTCGGACTGCCGCAAAGCTGGTTATGGACCAACTATGCGAACGCGCTTCAAACGATGCAATTCGGCAAGGCGCTGTCGAACAATCTGATCATTAGCGCAGGCGCCGTGACCGGCATCGTATTGTTCGCTTCCATGGCGGCCTATACGCTTGCGCGCAGGCGCCGCGTTTACTCCCGCGTTATTTTCGGCATCTTTCTCGCTGGGATGATGGTGCCTTACCAGATGGGCATTCTATCGCTGTTCAAGCTCATATCCGAGATGGGGCTTATGAACACCCTCACTGGCGTCATTCTGATCGAGATCGCATATGGCCTGCCTTTCTCTATTTTCTTGCTGAAGGGCTTTATCGAATCGACGGTACCGCTCGAACTTGAGGAGGCCGCCAAAATAGACGGGTGCTCGGTGTTTAGAACCTTCGCTTCCATCACGCTGCCGCTGCTGACGCCGGTCGTCGCGACGGTGACGATTCTTAATGTGTTGGCGACTTGGAACGACTTTATTACGCCGCTTCTGTTCCTTCAGTCGAGGGATAAAGGCGTGTTGCTTCTAGAAGTTTTCAGAAATATTGGACAATTCTCGGTCGATTGGACCAGTTTGTTTCCGATGTTGTTCCTGTCCATCGCGCCGCTGCTCCTGTTCTATTTGATCCTGCAAAAGTATATTATCGCCGGCATGACCGCCGGATCGCTCAAAGGCTGACCAAGGAGGCGGGGAAAGTTGAAGCAAGGTTTTGTATATACGGGCGCGAATACGGGGGAGATTTCATTTCCTCTCGGCGGAATCGGTACGGGAAGCATCGGTTTGTCGGGCAACGGCGGACTGATCGACTGGCAAATTCGCAACCGTCCGGCCAAATTCAGTCTTAACGGTTTTTCGTTTTTTGCGGTCAAAGCGGAGCGGGAGGGGCGCACCGTGCTGGCCAAGGTCGTCCAAGGAGACAAGCAACCGCCGTATTCGGGAGAAGGCAGGGGGCGATTCGAAGGTTATGGCTTCGGTCCGCGACGCGGTCAGATGGCCGGCTTTCCCCACTTTCGCGACTCAACGTTTCGGGGCGAGTTCCCGATCGCCGAGCTCGATTTCAAGGAAGAAGGTTCTCCGCTTGCCGTCAAGCTGACCGCGTTTAATCCGTTTATCCCGATGAACGAGCGGGACTCCTCTCTCCCCGTCGCGATATTCGTCTACGAGGTGGAGAACCGGTCGAAGGATGAACTGGACGTTTCGCTGGCGGGCTGCGTCTCCAATCCATTCACGAAAGGATCGGTCAACGTCCCGTTTCAGGACGATGTCATGAAGGGCGTCACGCTGTCCACGGCGGCCATACCCCAGGCGGATCCGGAATACGGGGAAATCACGCTGTCGACCGACGCTCCCGACGCGAGCTTGCAGACCTATTGGTACCGCGGCGAATGGTTCGACAACGTCACGGTATTCTGGAAGGAATTTTTGCGGCCGGGCCGCTTGCCCGAACGCGAATATGCGGAGCCTCGGGATCTTGACGCCTACCGGGTCGTGGAACAAAACTTCGATACCTGCAGCGTGGTCGGTCACCGAACGCTCCGGCCCAGCGAGCGGGCGGAATTTCGATTCGTTCTGGCTTGGCACTTTCCCTGGGCGGTCAACGACTGGAATCCATTGCCCGAGGGCAGCTTGCTGGAAGGGAAATGGAAAAACTATTACGCTACCGAGTTCGAAGGGTCGAGGTCCGCGGCCGCCTACGCGCACGCCAACTACGGCCGGCTGCTCCGGGAAACGATGTCGTTCAAGGAGGCGCTGTTTCAATCGACCTTGCCGCAAGCTGTGATCGAGGCGGTATCCGCCAATCTGTCGACGCTTAAGTCTCCGACGGTCATGCGGCTAACGGACGGTTCTTTGTACGGTTTCGAAGGTTGCCACACGGACGAAGGCTCATGCGAAGGCTCGTGCACGCATGTATGGAATTACGAGCAGGCTACGGCCTTCCTGTTCCCCGCGCTGGCTCGTTCCATGCGGTCGCTCGATTATGCCTATAACCAGTATCCCAATGGGAAGATGGCTTTCCGGACGATGCTGCCCCTTGGACGGGAGAAGTCCGATTACCACGCGGCGGTCGACGGTCAGATGGGGGCTATCGTACGGACGTATCGCGAATGGAGGCTGTCCGGCGATACGGGTTGGCTGAGGAAGCTGTGGCCTGCCGTCAAGAAGGCGCTCGAGTTCGCTTGGGCTTCGGATAACGAGCACGGCTGGGATCGCAATCGGGACGGTATCCTGGAAGGCGCCCAGCATCATACGCTGGACGTCGAGCTATACGGCCCCAATTCGTATCTTAACGGTTATTACCAGGCGGCGCTGCTGGCCGCGGCACGCATGGGGCGGGCGCTCGGCGACGGGGATGCCGATCAGTACGAAACCATGTACCGGCAGGGAAAAAGCTGGATCGACGCCAACGCGTTCAACGGCGAATATTACCATCAGCTGCTGGATCTGTCGGATCCCGCTTATCCGGTCGACCCGGAGCTTGGAGAGATCAAATATCAGATCGGGCAAGGCTGCCATATCGACCAAGTAATCGGCCAGTGGCACGCTCGAGTGGCCGGACTGGGGGACATATTCGACCGCTCGCAAGTTCGAAGCGCGCTTGCCAGTATTTATCGTTATAATTTCGCGTCGATGCGGGAGCATGCCAATTCGAACCGGGTATACGCCCTCAACGATGAGCGGGGCGTGCTGGTGTGCACGTGGCCGAGAGGCGGCCAGCCGCTCGTGCCGGTTCCTTACGCGGATGAGTGCATGACGGGCTTCGAATACCAGGCGGCAAGCCACATGATCTACGAAGGTTTGGTCGATGAAGGGCTGTCTGTCGTCCGCGCGGTGAGGGAACGTTACGACGGCGAGCGGCGCAATCCATGGAACGAATTCGAATGCGGCAGTCATTACGCCCGCGCGATGTCTTCTTATGCGCTGCTGCTGGCCATGAGCGGATTTCAGTTCGATATGAACGATGGGGAAATCGCATTCTCGCCCGCAACGAACGAGAGAGAGCTCTTCCGCTCCTTTTGGGCTGCCGGAAACGCTTGGGGCTCTGTAGAGATGGTGCCGGGAAGGCTTGCGCTGCAAGTGTTGGGCGGCGAGCTGCGTTTGAAGTCGATTCGAAGCAAGCGATTGGAGGCAGTCTCCGAGGCGACGGTACATTTCAATAAAGGAGGGATGGAGTGCCGCGTTGCTGGCGGCAGGGCGATATTGGCAGTGGATGTCGTTGTGCGGGCCAAGGAAAGTTTGATCATAAACTATTGAGGAGGAAAAAACGTGAACGATCGTATGCGAGGTTTGGTATCGACGTTGCTTTGCGCGCTTCTCGTGTTTGGATTAATGGCATTTCCTTATTCATCGACCGAGGCCTATTATTCGGAACCGGATTATCCTCATGATTCGACACAATTATTGACAAACGGCGGCGCCGAATCCTTGAGCGGAGGAGGAGCTTCCGGATGGTTGGGCTGGTACGCCGGTTATTCGGTCGATAGCTCTGTCGCCCGTTCCGGAACCCGCTCGTTGACATGCGAGCTGGCAACGACTGGCGAATGCGGCGCTTATCAGTATATCGAGCTTAATCGGACGGAGACGAAGCCGCTTAAGGTGAGCGGATGGAGCAAAGCCCAAACCGCAAGCGGCAACGTATCCACCGATTATTCCTTATGGGTGGACCTGACTTACGTCGACGATTCGCATCTGTACGGCGAGGCGAAAGCTTTCCAGACGGGGACCCACGATTGGGAGCAGGCAGCTTTCTATATCGATCCGGAGAAGCCGGTTAAAGCCGTCACCATATATGCTTTGTTCCGCAACAAGACCGGCAAGGTCTGGTTCGACGACTTGTCCGTCGAGGAGCTGCCGGCCGATCTGCTGCCGGGCGGCGCGTTCGAATCGTCGAACGGCGGCGAGATCGCCGGCTGGGGTTCTTGGCAGAGCGGTTACGCAGTTGCCGCTGGCGAAGGCAGGGGAGGCAGCTCGGCGGTTAAAATCAGCAGTTCCGGGACGAGCTCGGAATACGGCATTTATCGGACTGCTACTCTTAACCGGACTGCCGTCAAACCTTTGCTCGTCAGGGGCTGGAGCAAAGCGGATTCCGCAAGCGGCTCGCCGGGATCCTCCTATTCGATCTATGCGGACGTAACGTATGCCGACGACAGCCAAGAGTGGGGATTATACGCGGCGTTCGAGGGCGGCACGCATGATTGGGAGCCGCAGCAGCTGTACATCGTTCCGGCCAAGCCGGTCAAATCGGTTACCGTCTATGCGTTGTTTAACGGCCGGAGCGGCACCGTCTGGTTCGATAATTTTTCGCTGGAGGAATTGCCGGACCACGTCGCCGGAGGGGCGGTCATGGGAAAACGGGATCCCGCGGCGACGGGCACGGAGCTGCTGGCTAACGGCACGCTTCAGAACGTGGCCGGAACCGCGATCGAAGGCTGGGGTTCGTTCGGCAACGGCTATACGATCGAAGCCGCCGGCGGGCGGGGCGGAAGCCGGGGCGTCAAGCTAAGCAACACTTCGGGGGCTGACGCATCCGGCATTTATCAGACGCTTCATGTCAACCAAAGCACGCCCAAGCTGATCGTCTTCAGCGGCTGGAGCAAAGCCGCCAATGTTTCCGGAGACATTGATCGAGGTTACGCTTTGTACATGGACGTGTTCTATACGGACGGAACCAGTCAATTCGCCTTGACGGCGCCTTTTGCCACGGGCACGCAGGATTGGACAAGAGGTCAGCTATACTTCCAGCCGCAGAAGCCGGTCCAGACGATATCGGTTTATGGCATTTTCCGGGACGGGCACCGGGGGGATGTCTGGTTCGACGACTTCTCCGTAAAGGAAATAACGACGGAAGCGGCCGTATTCGAAGATGCGCTGGTCACCCCTCTGCCGTTTCAGGCAGGCACGGCTTATACGTCGCTTCAGACCATGGACGGACTGGAGTTGTCATTGGGCGAACGCGGCGTCTCTTCGTTGAAATGGAATAGCGGCGAGCTGGCTTCGGCCGGCGTCGCATCGGGATTTCTGGTCCGCGATCACGAATCGGATTCCGACGTCTATGCGTTCGAGCGATTGGCGGGCAACGACCCAGGTTCGTTTAATGGTCTCGCGGATCAGCTTGACCTCGAGATCGAAGCCGATTTCGAGGTGTTGCCCGAAGGGATTAAAGTATCCGGCCGATTGTCGGATCTCAGCGGCGACGACCGGGCCGTGACATTGACCTTTGCCCTGCCGGTTAACGCGGAGGGGTGGAAGTGGGGCGATTACATCCGCGGCGAGAGAACCATCCAGACGGGACAGGCCGGAAACGTATACAGCAACAGCCAAATTCCCGACTTCGAGACGGGGCCGTTGTCTATCTATCCCATTTCCGCAATCTATAATCCGACGACGGGAGCAGGTTTGTCGTTGGGCACGGACTACAACAATCCGACGCATTACCGGCTCGATTACAACGGCAGCACGAAGCAACTGACGATTACGTTCGAGCTTGGCCTTGCGCCGGATACCGCGAATTTCCCTTCCGCAGCGGACTTCGGATTCGTAATTTACGGGTTTGACGGGGAACAGGGCTTCCGCGGCGCGTTCGACAAATACATGGATCTGTTCCCGGAGTTTTACGAGGTCCGGATACCGGAGCAAGGCATTTGGATGCCGTTTGCCTCCATTTCCGACATACCGGACAACGAGGACTTCGGATTCCGCTTTAAGGAAGGCGACGACGACCCCGTGGATACGGCTTATGCCAACGCCAACGACATTTTGGTATTCCACTATCAGGAGCTGTCCTCCTGGTGGCAGAGCATCGACCCGCAATCGCCCAAGACGGTCGCGACCGCGGAGAACGCGAGGGACGCGGCAGCCTTGCTCGGGGAGGAGAAAGCGCAGATGGCGCAAGCCGCGGCCATGCGCAATCCGGCCGGAGATCCGTACCTGCAATGGCTGGATACTCCATGGAACGTAGGCGCGCTCTGGATGATCAACGCCAATCCGGACTTGCCGGGCGATTCCAACGGCTACGAGATGTATTTTAGCGAGGATAAGATGGACGCCCGCTACAACACGACCGGTCCGAAGCCGGACGGCGAATATTTGGACACCCTGGACGGTTGGCCTTATACGCTCAACTATAATCGGGATCACTTCGAATACGCGATTGCGCCGCTGGTCTTCTCCAAAGTAACAAAGCGGCCTGCCATACACCGGGCATTCTCCAGTTGGGAAGCAACGGTGCGCCTGGCAGACGAACTTCACGGAGACGGCAGGTTGCTAATGGCAAACGGAACGCCTCACGCCTACTCGATGTATATGCCATGGCTGGACGCGATGGGCAACGAGCGCAATTGGCTCGGGGCGGGAGACACGTTTAACCCCGACACGGACGAGACGCTCAGCAAATACAGAACGTTGTCGGGAGCGAAGCCATACTTGATGCTCCAGAACACGAATTTCAGCAAATTCGGCAACGCGTACATGGAGCGCTACATGGAGAAGCTGCTATTTTACGGCATCTTCCCGAGCGCGTTCAGCGCCACGGCGGACAATGCGACGAACTATTGGAAGAATGCGAGCTTCTATGATCGCGACCGGGCATTGTTCATTCGTTACGTGCCGATGGTTGAGGCCGTAGCCGAGGCTGGCTGGGAGCCGCTCACTTTGGCAAGCGCCGACTCCCCGTCGGTCGCGATGGAACGATACGGCGAAGGAGACGAAGTGTATCTCACGTTCATGAACCAAGGAACTTCGGCCGTTACGTCGACTATATCGTTCGACGGCCAGGCCATGGGTCTGGGCACGATGATTGCTGCCGAGGAATTGACGGCAGGCATGCCGCTTTCCCTTGTTGGCGGGCAATTCACTTTAACGCTCGATCCGGATGAAGTGAAGGTCGTAAAATTGATCGCTGAGCCTTAAGAACCTCAGAAGCGCCGCCTTCTTGGGGGCAGGCGTCCAATCGACGATGATGAGGCTGCAAGCGATCAGGCGCGATGCCGCTCGACTGCCAAATTGACCAAAGAGGTTGACGCTTGCGGGGACTCACTAAATAATGGTATGACAAGGGCGGTCCCATCATCAGGGGCCGCCCTTTGCCATAGAAGAGCGCTTCGCTTATGTGCCTGACTTCAGAGTCGTTCGGATCAGCGCCTCCGGGATGATCAGCAGCAGCGCAAGCGCGCCGTATACGCCGATGGCGTAGCTGTCTGCGTAGCTAAAGCCGAAGCCCTGATGGAACAACGTCGAGACCAGATGGATCGCCATATTCGCGAAGCAGAAGGCATAGCTGCGGACCATCCAGTTCCGATGGCGAATGATTCTTTTTTTCTTGATTAGGACAAGGGCCGTAACCGTGACGAACAACCATATTAAGTTCATGAAGTTAAATCCCATGCTGCTGATCTTGCCCCCGGTGGCATAAGGTGCCATGTACCCGGACGTAAGGACGACGAAGAGAACGGATACGATATACGTATAGCCATTGACACGGTGAATTTTCCGGTTGTTCTCGAGCAGCCGGGACGAGAAGTTAAGCAGCCCGGACGCCATGGCCAGGCACGCAAACGCGACGTGGATATACATGACATTCAGCCACATCGGCATATTCAGTTCGCGTTTCAAGCCGGTCTTATGGCTTAGGAAGCTTTCCGCTCCGGGATCGATGATGTAGTTCCGAATCAGCGCGTATAAAATGAACAGGATGGCGATTGCAGCCAACATTTTGTAAGAAAATATTCCTTTTCTCATTGATGGTTTTCCTCAGATTTTCCCGCGATTTCACCAGGCGTTACCCTTTTTCCCGTCACTTTGGATGCCGGCAGAATGCCTGCTTTGGCGATTCCGGTCATCACGTCTCCGTTTACCGCAACCTCGAATTTCAGATTCAAGCGCATCGGTTTCGTCACGCGAAGAGACCAGGTCAGCCTATTATTCTGCCAGTCAGGATCGATCAACTCCACGGTCTCGTCGCCTTGCGTGGCTGTCCCCTGGAGAACTCCGTCCCGAATGATAATCGAAAGCAGGACAGGCATCTTCCCGACGGGCGTGGCGATGATTGTCTCCCAGTTGCCGGCCAGGTCGGAGGAGGAACTCCGGCTCGCCGGAACAACAGCGTGTCCGCCCGAGTTGAGCGCAGCGAACGGTGCGTGTTCGTCCGAGTTAGGCGCAGCGAGCGGCGAGGGTTCGCCGGGGCGAACAGAACTTGGCAGCTTGGCGGCGTCAGGCTCCGGCCCAGCTGCCCGCCATACCGTACCTCTGCGCTCGTATTCGAACAACCGCTCTACCGCATGCGCGATACGCGGTCCCAGCTCGCGCTCCACCAGATGCAGCGCGACATCCAGACCCGACGTAACGCCTCCGCCGGAAACCAGATTACCGTCATCCACGACGCGGGCTTGCACGGGAGCGGCACCGGTCGCACCCAGCGCGTCCATGCCCAAATGATGCGTCACTGCAGGCCTGCCCTCCAGAAGTCCTCCCATAGCCAGCAGAAGGGAACCTCCGCATACCGTAGCGACGACGACATCGGGTCTTTCAAGCGCCCGTTCGACGAGCCCCGTCAATTCCGTGCCCATGGCGCGAGCCAGGATGGTCGGGACGGAGTCCGGACCATCGCCCGCGACGTCCCCGGAAGCGCCGGGGACGACAATGATGCCGGCTTTCTCCGGAGCCAATCTGCCGGTCGCTTCGATCTCGAGCCCTCCTACGCCGCTTGCGACGGATCTGCCGCCTTCTGCAGTGACGAGTTCTACGACAATCGCGTCATCCGTATACATGGCGGCAGCGCAGAACACTTCGTATGGCGCAATGGCATCCAACAAGTCGAAGCCGTCAAATAACACGATTTGAACCGATAACATGAATTGAAATCCCCCTTTGATATTGAAGCGGCTGAAGCCGTTTCGAAAAATGCGATCCTATTGCGACTTGCTTTGCTCAAAGTGCATGTTCAAAAAGTTCGGTTTTCAGCACCGAGAAGATTGAAGGAAGTTTCGCCTGAATTCAATATCGATGTTGAGTAGGCAACGCGACCATACTTCGTAATCAAAAGCGGACTTTTTGAACAACCTCTCGAAGAAAATCATAACAAGAAATGATCTCGAACCAAGCATGCAAGGGGTCACAGAACAGGAACAATCCGTCACAAAGCGGCAAGTCAACTTGGTTATCGCGGGAATCGTGGTAAAGTAGGAGAGGAAGGTGGGATCGATATGAGCGTATTGCCAACGGTGCTAGTCGTAGACGACGATTCAAGCATCGTCGAATTGATAAAGGATTTCCTAGAGAACGAAAAGTTTGAAGTGATGACCGCTTGCGATGCGGCCGAGGCGTGGAGGATATTCCAACAGCAGGCCATAGACTGTCTCGTGCTCGATATTATGATGCCGGGAGAGAACGGCTTCGATTTGTGCAGACGGATTCGGAGGGACAGCGACGTGCCGATCCTCTTTTTAAGCGCGCGCGGCGACGACGTGGACAAAATCAGAGGGCTGACGCTCGGAGGAGACGATTACATCGTCAAGTCCGCTTCGCCGGGAGAGATCGTGGCCCGCGTGAAAGCGGTATTGCGCCGTATGGGCAGCAAGCGGCTAAGCGCGGAGAACATCTTGGACTACGGACGCATTCAACTGAATTTGACAGCCAGGGAGGTCGTCATCGACGGAGGAAACGTTATGCTCACGCCGAAGGAATATGAGCTGTTGACGTTGTTCGCGGAGCATCCCCGCCAAGTTTTCTCCTATGAGCAATTGCTGCAGAAGTTCTGGGAAGGCGTCGGGGACAAGCATACGGTAAGAGTCCATATCGGCCGGCTGCGGGACAAAATCGAGCCCGACCCGGACAAGCCGCGGCACTTGGTCAATGTTTGGGGCGTAGGCTACCGATTCGAAGGAGGCTGAGATGAAGACACTTCGCATTCGCAAATTTTTGTTGTTATGCCTGTTCTTTTTTTTGCTGCTTCCCTGGATCTTCTACTTGGGGGCGTATTATCTGGAGTATGGAACAATTCGGATTGCGACGGGAGGCGTAGACAAAACGAGCGTATTGCCCGTTCATGCGCTTATTGCGGGACTGTTGCTAGCGTTGTTCGTCGTGGCGATGAGAATGAGGAGGTATCTGCTTAAGCCTCTGGAAGGACTCGGCGCGGCGGCCCGGCAGGTCGCTGCCGGAGAACGGGAGATTACGCTGCCGGCGGTTCGCTTGACCGAGATCGCCGAAGTTCGGGACGCTTTCGACGTCATGTTGAAGGCGCTCAATCAATCCCGTCTGAAGCAAAAGGAGCTTGAGGAGGAACGCCGCTTCGTCATCGCGGCGCTGGCGCATGACCTTCGAACGCCGTTATTCGCGCTCCGAGGTTATTTGGAAGGCCTGGAGCAAGGGATTGCCCGATCGCCCGAGAAGATGGCCCGTTACCTGTCCGTATGCAAGGAGAAGTCCGCGCAACTGGATCGGCTGGTGGAGGAGCTGTTCGACTTCGCGAAGCTGGATTACGTGGAGCCGGAGCCGAATGCGTCGTCCGTTGATCTGGCTGCCGTGCTCCGGAGATCGATGGACAGCTTGAAGCCGCAGGCGGAGCAAAGGGGGATTTTATTTGCCGCAGAGGGATTGGAGAGTCATTGCTTTATATCCGGCGAAGACCACTTATTGGAACGCACTTTCGTCAATCTGCTGGAGAATGCCGTCCGGCATACGCCCGAAAGAGGCGGGGGCGTCATCACTGTTCAATGTTACCGGGACGGCGGCCTTGTCCACTTCGCAATCGGAGACACGGGCCCGGGTTTCGCGCCAGAGGAGGTGCAGCGGGTATTCGAGCCGTTATATCGCGGGGAGGCTTCGAGAAATCGTTCCACAGGCGGCACCGGGCTCGGTCTGACCATCTCGCGGCGGATTATAAGGAAACACGGCGGGGAGCTTGAGGCGGGCAACGGTCCGGATGGCGGGGCGCTGATATCGGGTTGGCTGCCAATGGGGTGATTGATCTTGAAGCTTGCGACTATTATAGGTTTGCACGCACTCCAATCCTTTAGGGGCGGAGTTTTTTCGTTAAGAAGAAGACTTACGATTTTTCTTCCATAGTAAAATAAGAACATGTATAATGGAACAATCAATCATCTTAGCGCGAAGCACGCGCCGTTGTCTCTTTTTGAGATAGCGGCGCCTTTTTATTTGTCTGAGGGAGTTGAAGCGAATGTCATTCGGCGCGTTATTTGATCAATTTGCGAGAGAACAACTTTGTGAAGCAACCGGCAAAAGGCTGGAGATGCTCCAGAAGGATTTGTTGGCGGAAAAGAAAATGTTCCAAGAGGTGTTGTGGCCGGCGTTTCGAACGTTTAAAGGTTTTACGATGCAATTCGAGATTGTTACCTTTACGGGAGTTTCGATTTACATTGACGCATTCTATGAGCCGCTAGGCATTGCGTTTGAGAGCGAGGGCTTTGTCGCGCATGCGGAGAACATTACCCGCGACAGATTCGATTTCGAAAGGCATCGAGTACGTACATTGACAAACAAAGGTTATCTGTACTACCCGTTTACTTGGGACGAGCTGAGCAAGAGACCGGATAAATGCAGAACGAGTTTGTTCGAGTTATTGGGAGCGCTAGGAGCAGTAGAGGGAGAAGAGTTATCTCTTTATGAACAGAAGGTAATTGCTTACGCTGCTTATATCAACAAGCCAATCTATCTGAAGGATGTGCAAGATTGTTTAAAACGAGGCGAGGACGTGAGTCGGAAAGTACTGAAGAATCTTCAAGCCAAACATCGAATCAAACCGCTGCGGACCGGCAAACAGCGTGTTCACGCGTATGTACTAACAGATGAGCTTGGGAATAGGCGGGGGAGAAATATTTACAACCGGCTATGAACTGTGTTATATGCTAAAGAAATGAACTAAGCACAATCCCCCTTTTAGCAAAGTAATCAAGTTACTTGAAACTGCGGCACCCATCATACGAAAGTTTCATGCATCAGCCTAGCTGTAATCACGAGTAACCAAGTTACTTGAAACTGCGGCAGCAAAGTACGAAGGGCCGCCGAGCGCAATAGCCCGAAAAAATCGGGCTATAGCAGCGCCGCCGGCCCCGCCGAGCGCAATAGCCCGAAAAAATCGGGCTATAGCAGCGCCGCCGGCTCCGCCGAGCGCAATAGCCCGAAAAAATCGGGCTATAGCAGCGCCGCCGGCCCCATCGAGCGCAATAGCCCGAAAAAATCGGTCTATTGCAGCGCCGCCGGCCCCGCCGAGCGCAATAGCCCGAAAAAATCGGGCTATAGGAGCGCCGCCGGCCTCGCCGAGCGCAATAGCCCGAAAAAATCGGGCTATAGGAGCGCCGCCGGCTCCGCCGAGCGCAATAGCCCGAAAAAATCGGGCTATAGCAGCGCCGCCGGTCCCGCCGAGCGCAATAGCCCGAAAAAATCGGGCTATAGCAGCGCTGCCGGCCCCGCCGAGCGCAATAGCCCGAAAAAATCGGGCTATAGCAGCGCCGTGCCCCGCGCCCGGGCTAAGTCGCCCTGCGCGGCTGCTTCTTGGCGGGGACCCAAATAAAGGCTGCGACGGCGCAAAGGATCGAGAGGATCCATGGGAGATACTTTAATCCCTTCAGCCAAGCAGATTGTCCTAACGTCAAGTAGGCGGTGATGGCGATAACCTCGCTGACGATAATGCCGCCTATAAAACCTACGATTAATCCTGCGATTGCAAACAACGTTTTTCTCAACATTTTCGTTTCCCCCATTATAAAGTAATGTTTACTCCCATTTACCCGTTCCTTATATCCCAAAATGCAGGCGTTGCATAATGCCGACGATACGCGCGGCATATCTTAGCAAAAATACCCATGATACGCGCGGGATATCTCAGCACAATACCCCATGATACGCGGGGCATATCTCTGCAAAATGCCTACGGTACGGGCGGCATATCTCCAAAAAAATGCCCACGATACGCGTCCCGTTTCTCTCCGCAAAATGTACATACTTCAGCTCGGCCTAACACTAATCCGGCAAATTGCCCGACTTCGTACCAACGCGATACGGCGTCGTGACGCCTTCGTAATTAATCATCATCGACATGCCGTTCGCCGCGTGGCCGAGATTGTGGCAATGCTCCATCCATAGTCCGGGGTTGTTGGCTTGGAATGCGATTTCGTATTCGTCGCCCTGAAAGAGTAGAACGCTGTCGGCGTATACAGGGCTTCCCGTCAACGGTTTGCCGTTCTTCGTCAGCACCTTGAACAAATGGCCGTGCATATGCATGGGATGCTCTGCGCCGAACTCGTGCTTAAGCGTGATTTTGATCCATTCGCCTTCCTTGACCATAAGGGGAGGGATCTCATGGAATCGCTTGCCGTTGATGTCCAGAAGACCGAGTACGAGCTCGTATTCGCGGTCGAACGTCATGTCGGCCGTAATGCCGTCATCAAGCGGCGCGCCGTAGGAGGCGAGATCGAATTCGGCGCCTTTTTTGTCGAGCCGGGCGGGTAGCGCCCCTTCCCCAAGCGTAACGCTCAACGCTTCTTTATTCCGGCTGTACACCTGGACTTGGCCGCTCTGAGGCATGGTCAGCAGCACGTCATAACGTTGCCCGCCTCCGATCGGAATCCATTGGTCCCGGATGACGTCCGGACCGTTTAGATCCTGTCCGTCCATCGATACGACTTGAAAATCCGCTCCAGCAACGCCCATCCATTGCACCTCGCTTGCGCTGTTGATCAGGCGGAGCCGAATACGCTCCCCGGGCTTCGCGGCAAGCGTGTCGCCTTCGCGCTTGCCGTTGGTCAGCCAATGCTTGTCGGCAAGCTTTTGCAACGTGACCGCGTAGTCCCTATCGTACCGAAGAGAATTCTCGCGGGGCTCCACGATCAGTCTGCCTATCAGGCCTTTCTGAGCCTGCTCGGAGCTCTGCTGGTGCGAGTGGTACCAGTACGTCCCGGCATGCCTCGCTATGAATTCGTACGTAAAGGATTCGCCGGGGCCGATCGCATCTTGCGTCACGCCGGCGACGCCGTCCTGCGAGCAAGGAAGGACGATGCCATGCCAATGAATGGTGACGCCGCTGTCGATATCCTTGTTGTTAAGCTTGACAATGACGCGGTCCCCTTGTTGAACTCGAAGCTCGGGACCGGGCGTCGTCCCGTCGAAGGTCCAGGCGGAGACGGTTCGGCCGCCGATATCGACCTTCGTCTTATAGGCCGTCATCTCAAAGGACGAAGTTGGCGCGGAGGACGACGCCTCCGTCATGTCTGCGCAGGAGGAGCCCCCATCGCCTGCCGTGCCACTCCCGGAGTTCATATGCCCGGCATGGTCGGCATGACCGCTCATATCGGCCATATTGATCTCCTCCGGATATTTCAGCTTACACATGCCGCAGGCCGCCGTTACGAGGGGGAGCAGCGCCAAGAGGGCGGCGATGCAGAGCATCGGAACCAGCGGGGATCGTAGTCGTTTCATCTATGATTTCGCCTCATTTCCTAAGTGGATGTACCGATTGTAGCAATGAAATGTTGTGAACTTGTGACGAAGTTTTTCGCATTCCGTGAAATTGCGGAGAAAGGTTATTCTTTTTTTGACAAGGCGATTCCGGAGCTCTAACATACAACCTAGAAGCACAAGGTGAAACGACTGTCGCCTTTTCGTGGCGAAGCGCGTTACATTCCGGGAAAAATCGAAAAAGGATGTCGACTCGTTTCTATATTTTCAACAAAGGGAGGATCTTGCATGGCGCATACGCTGCTGCTTGTAGATGACGAACAGAAGGTACTGGACTTCGTGGAGCCTTACCTGAAGGGTGAAGGTTATGTCGTCGTAACGGCGAAGACTGGCCTTGATGCGCTTCGTCTGGCGAAGGAACATAAGCCAGAGCTTGCCATTCTGGACTGGATGCTGCCGGAAATGAGCGGCATCGACGTCTGTCGGGAGCTGCGTCGCGAGACTGCGATGGGCATCATCATGGTAACGGCCCGGACGGACGAGACGGACAAAATCGTAGGGCTCGAGATGGGCGCCGACGATTACCTGACAAAACCTTTCTCCCTAAGAGAGCTGCATGCGCGAATCCGAGCGGTTCTTCGGCGGATGGAGGGAGGAGCGGGAGGCGACAAGGAGAGGATTCTGCAGCGGAGCGAACTCACGATCTCGGAATCGCAATGCAGAGTCTGGAAGCAGGGCGAGGAAATAACGTTGACGCCTACGGAGCTGAAGCTGCTTCTGACGCTGGCGGCGAAGCCGGGCATCGTGTACAGCCGGCTGCAGCTGCTTCAGGCTGCGCTGGCCGAGGATCTGCTCAACGACGAGAGAACGGTCGACGCGCACATTAGCCGCATCCGCAAAAAAATCGAAGCCGATCCGTCAAGCCCGGTTTATATTCAAACGGTATACGGCTTCGGCTACCGATTCGGCGGCGGTGCATCCTCATGACCGTTCGGCGCAAGCTGTTCCTCGCGATGGCGGCGCTCGTCGGCAGTCTGAGTCTCATTCATATCCTGATTGCCGTTTTCGTCGTAAACGGGGCGTTAAAATATATGGATATCGCGAATCGCGACGAAGAGATCGCCCATCTGGCGGACCGGCTATTGGACTACTATAACGCTCACGACAACACATGGAGCGGCATTGATGCAACGAACCTGATCACATCCGAAGACGCATGGCCGCTCGAGACCAGCTTTCTCCTGATATCGAAAAATCGGGAATTGCTGCTTCTTGCCGGTACCCGCAATGAAGCCGAGATTCGAACATTCGGGGAGAAGCATGATCTCGTAGCGAATGGAGTCGAAGTCGGCATTCTGTATTATTACCATCCCGAGGCGGCTAATCTGACCAAGCTCCAATACGGGATCGGAAGCTCTGTAACGGTGATCCTGCTGGCGTTCTCGGTTATTCTGCTGCTTGTATCGCTCATCGTGGCCTATTGGCTTGCCAAACGGATGACAGCTCCCCTTCAGGCGCTCGTGCCCGCCATCGATCGGTTGGGCGGCGGAGAACTCGGCGCGCAGGTGCCCGTGCTCGGCAAGGATGAATACGGTAAAGTTGCCGAGTCGTTTAATGCGATGTCGACTCAACTGGAGCGAACGGAGATGGCCAGAAGGAGTCTGGTGGCGGACGTTGCGCATGAGCTGCGGACGCCGCTGACCATCTTGCAAGGCCAGCTGGACTTGCTTCAGCAGCAGGGGAGAGC
The DNA here is from genome assembly GCF_014303795.1 of Paenibacillus sp. PAMC21692. Taxonomy (NCBI): domain Bacteria; kingdom Bacillati; phylum Bacillota; class Bacilli; order Caryophanales; family Paenibacillaceae; genus Paenibacillus; species Paenibacillus sp. PAMC21692. Next base: position 7,511,973 of record NZ_CP060293.1, on the reverse strand, counting down.
CGCCGAGCCCCATGAGCTGTTATCGCTGCAGGATGAGTTGATCCGGCTCGGCAAGCTGGTTAACGAACTACATCAATTGTCGATGGCGGAAGCGCACAAGCTTGTGTTGGATCGTAAACCGGGGTCGCTGGAAGAACTGCTGGGACGGATCTTGAACCGATACGGCGAGGAAGCAGAGGAGCGCGGGATGACGCTCGTCCTGGAGGATCGAAGCGGCAACCCTCAGCTATGGCTGGATTGGGATCGCATGACGCAAGTATTCCTAAATTTGATCGGGAACGCGATGCGTTATACGCCTGACGAAGGAACGATCACTGTCGAGATCAGCGCTGAGCTTGAACCTGCTGGCAGCGAAGCGCCGGTGGTCGTTGCAGCCATTGCGGATACAGGCCCGGGCATAGCGCCGGAGCATCTGCCTTATATTTTTGACCGATTCTATCGCAGCGACGATGCTCGCGATCGTAATAGCGGGGGGATGGGACTGGGACTTGCCATTGCCAAAGAATTTGTCGCCGTTCATGGGGGCTCAATTGAAGTTAAGAGCAAGCTTGGGATCGGTACGACGTTCGTCGTGAAGCTGCCCGTCAGCCAAAAAAAATAATGATTTATGGTTCGCAGGCGTTGTCCCGTGAATAGGATAATAACACATTAGGCGACGAGGGGGACTTTCGCAGAACATGCCAACGCCGAAGCCTTCATCATGGGACGCCATGACGCTGGCCGAGTAATATAGAGCCTGCAATTACAAGCCGATGCCCATTGTTATTGCAAGTGGGAAGGGATCCGGGTCACCGATCTAGAGGGCAATCGGTTCATGTTATCTATCGACTGGGACGTTATCCGCATCAAGCGAGTTTTGGAATCTGCCACTCCGTAGCTGCCTGTAAAGTCATCTTGGGAGGATGAGCGGCATGAACATTTCGCGGGATAAAATATCGGTAATCCGGGTGCCGTTTGGCTTGGGAGGCGCCATTGCCGGTGCGGAACAGGGGCCGGCGAGCATACTGGCGGCAGGTTTGCTGGATGAATTGAAGCATCTGGCGCCGCATGGGGTGAGTTGTGACGAGGTACGGATGGAACAACCGTATCGGGACGCCGCCAGTGCGCATACGAACTCGGAGTCCGTTTATGCGAACAGCAGTCTTAACCTGTCTCCGCGAAACCGACAGGACGGGATCATCAAATATGAGCCGCAAGTGAGGGCGATGTGCGAACGAACGGCGGATCGCGTGGCGCGGGCCGCCCTGTACGGAAGCTTCCCGCTTGTGCTTGGCGGTGACCATAGCGTAGCGATAGGTACGCTTGCCGGCATGTCTCGCGTATACGACAAGCTGGGGGTGATCTGGGTGGACGCGCATGGGGACTTGAACACGGAGCACACCTCTCCTTCCGGCTACGCAAACGGGATGGTGCTGGCGATCGCTTCGGGGCTCGCTGCATTCAAACAGACGGATATCGGACAGACGAGACGGCTTCTGCGCAATCGGAATATCGTTCTCGTAGGCATCCGGCAACTTGACGATGGGGAGAAAACCTTGATTCGCACGCACGGTATTCATTGTTTTACGATAATGGACATCGATCGGCTCGGTATCCAGGAAGTTATCGAGCGCGCGCTTCTGCTGGCAGGCAACGATTCGGACGGCATTCATCTAAGTCTCGACATGGATGCGTTGGATCCTGGAGAGGCCCCAGGCGTAGGGACGCCCGTGCATGGCGGACTTACATTCCGGGAAGCGCGGCTCGGGATGGAGGGACTAGCGGCCAGTCGCGCCATCGCTTCTATGGATATCGTAGGAGTGAATCCGCTGAAAGATAAAGAAAGCCGAACGTCCGGACTGGCAGTAGCGCTGGCAGCGGCATTTATGGGCAAACGTATTCTATGATTATTTCTATACGACTAGAGAGGTCCATGCGGCGAATGACTGCAAGGGCCTCTTGCCCATTTCCAGGTCCATGGATAGAATTTCCCCGGATGGCAGAGACTACTCGAGATAACTTAATCTTGGGCATCTATTTGCCGTCGGTGGTGATTTGATGAATTCGCTAAATAGGAAGGGACAATCGAATAGGCAACAGTCCGAGTCGATCAGCGTCAACCATACGCTGGAGGAATACGAGGGGATGGAGCTAAACGGCGATCTCGTCCAGCTCGACACCATCATGCAGGAGACAGTCGGCGAAAGCGCCGACTTCTCCGTTCGCCGCTTCCGCATCTTTGGACATTATCCCGCGGTCATATACTGCTTCTCCCATATGGTGCAGCAGACGATGCTGAACGAAGAGATCATGAGGCCCCTTATGAATGTGCCCGGTCACTTAAATCCCGAATTGCTTGTTAGGGAGGAGCTGGCGGAGTTTCTCGTCAATGAGACGTTGTACCATTGCGGCGTCGAAACCGAGAAAATGATGGACAGGTTATTGAGCGCGGTGCTTGCGGGTGATACCGTCATCGCGATCGAAGGCGTGAAGGCGGCTCTTCTTATATCTACCCGGGGCATCGAGAAAAGAGGCATCGAGCAGCCGGCAACCGAGCAGGTTATACGAGGTCCGCGCGAAGGCTTTATTGAAACGCTCGGCACTAATCTGGGATTGATTCGTTATCGGCTGCAATCCACGCAATTGCGGGTGGAATCCATGGAGATCGGCCGGCGAACCAAGTCCAAGGTTGCCCTCTGCTACTTGCGTGATATTACGGATCCCAACCTTCTAAAGGAGCTGAAACGCCGGCTTTCGAACATCGACATCGACGGCATATTGGATTCCGGATATTTGGAGCAGTTCATCGAGGATAACAAGTGGTCCCCGTTTCCGCAGGTGCAGTACACGGAGAGGCCGGACAAAATCGTAGCGAATTTGCTGGAAGGCCGGATCGCCATCCTCGTGGATGGATCCCCGCTGGCACTTGTCGTGCCGACAATCTTCGCTCAATTCTATCAGACGGTAGAGGATTACACAGAGCGGTTTCTGCTAATGAGCGCCATCCGATTGGCTCGGCTTGTAGCGTTAATCTTCTCCCTCGTGTTTCCCGCGTTGTACGTAGCCGTCATTTCGTTTAACCCCGAGTTGATTCCTACGGAATTTGCGGTTGCGGTGGCTGGCGGCAGGGCTGGCGTTCCATTCCCGGCGGTCGTGGAGGTGCTTATCATGGAGGTGTCCATGGAAGTGTTGCGCGAAGCGACGATACGGCTTCCGCAGCAGGTAGGCGGCGCGCTCTCCATCGTGGGCGTGCTCGTTATCGGACAAGCGGCCGTAGCTGCCGGTTTCGCGAGCCCCATCACCGTCGTCATCATCGCGCTTACGACGATTGGTTCTTTCGCCACCCCGGCTTACAACGCAGCGCTGGCGCTTCGATTGCTTCGGTTTCCTCTCATTTTCATGGCGGGCACGTTCGGACTCTACGGCGTCATGATCGGTTTGATCCTCATCGCCAACCACATGCTTTCGTTAAAATCGTTCGGCGTCCCTTATCTTAGCCCGATTGTTCCAGGCAACTTTCAAGGGATGAAAGACGTGCTCATTCGCAGTCCGCTAAATTGGATGAATAGAAGGCCGTCCTTCCTGGCTCCGCAGGATGATGTCAAGCTTCGGCCTCCGCAGAAACATCAGGACGGAGAGCGCCCAGACGGGGACCAATCAAGCTGAGAACTAACCCAACAACGAAAGCGGAAAGGAGATATCTGTTCCATGAACGATTCCCAATCCCCTGATTCGAACCGTTCCATTACGGTATTCCAGGCTACGGCCATTCTTGTCAGCACCATAATCGGCGTCGGCGTTTTGCCCCTGCCGCTTTTCGCGGCGAATGCGGCCGATTCTGCCGCGCCGCTCGTCACGCTGCTCGGCATGCTCGTTGCTTTGGCGGGACTTTCGGTCATCACTTGGCTGGGCATTCGTTTTCCCGATCAGACGATCATCCAATATAGCAGCAGCGTGCTGGGCAAATGGGGAGCGGCGATCGGAAGTTTCGTGATCATTCTGTTTTTCGCGATCTTGACATCGCTGACCGCACGGGAATTCGGCGAAGTGGTCGTCACGACGGTTCTCAAGACGACTCCCGTAGAAGTGACGGTTATCTGCATGCTGCTGCTGGCGGCTGCGGCCGTGCGCAAGTCGATCGTGCAGTTCGCGTATATGCATAACTTCTATTTCCCCTTCCTTCTTGTCCCGTGCCTGCTGATCGCGTTCCTATCGCTCAAAAATGCCGAGTTGCTTAATCTGGAGCCCATCATCTCGACCCATTCCGGCAAGGTAGTATTGGGTATGCTGACGGTTGGCGGATTGTTCCAAGGCTCCTTTATCATTACCATGATCATTCCGTCCATGCGCAAACCAGAAAAGGCGATGAAAGCAAGCTTTTTTGGAATCGTTATAGCAGGAGGCTTATATCTGATCATTGTCACGGCGGCTGTCAGCGTGTTCGGCTCGGAAGAAATCAAGATGCTGTTATGGCCCACTCTTGAGCTCGCGAAAGCGACTTCGCTGCCCGCCAACGTGCTGGAGCGATTGGACGCAGCCTTCCTGGCGGTGTGGGTAACTGCCGTTTTTACGACGCTGCTGTCCAGTTATTTCCTGACGATCTATGCCATGAAACAACTTTTTGGAATGAAGGAGCACCGCACCTTGTCCTTTGTCATGCTGCCCTTCATCTATTTCATGGCGATGCTTCCGCAGAACGTCAAGTATATGTATCGCATTATTGAAGACGTGGGACGTTACGGCTTGTTGGTGACGATCGTCTACCCCTTTATTCTGCTTCTTTTGGCGTTGGCGCGAAGGAAGAAAGGGGCGCAGGCATGAGTGGCGTGGCGAAGACGAGGCTGATAGCGACCGTATTGGTCCTGCTTCTGTTTATGCCATTGCTCGCCGGCTGCTGGGACAGGCTTGAGATCGATGACAGAGCGGTCGTGCTGGGCGTTTCCATCGATGAAGTCAGTGACCAAGAGGGCGAAGAAGAGGAACAAGAGGTATCGCATGTAAAGGGCTCCCTTCCTCCTCCAAGCAAAGGGATGGTCCGCATCGGTGTTCAAATCGCTCTGCCCGGCCGCATCCCGCTCGGTCCCGGCGAAGCTGGGGGAGGCAATGGGGAAACGAAAGATACCGTCTGGGTCATCAGCGTCGTAGGCCATACCGTCGACGATGCGTTCATGAACCTGCAGCAGCAAATTTCGGCTCGTATTTTTTTCGGCCATCTGAGAGTCATTGTATTATCCGAAGCCGTTGCCAAAAAGGGAATCGAGAATATTAACGACTTCTTCCGGCGCAACCCGGAGGTTCGTCGAATGGCTTGGATGATGGTGGCCAAGGGCCGCGCGGAGAAACTTATCGAAGCTTCTCCCAAGCTGGAGCGCGTGCCTACGTTATATTTGATGTCGACTCTGGAGAATTCGATCCGCATGGGAAAGTTTCCGAAGAATTACATTGGACAGTTCTGGAGCAATTCGTCGAAGCTGGGTCAGGAAGGATTTCTGCCTTATATAGATATAAAGGAGAACGAAAACGTGGGCGTGCAAGGGCTCGCGTATTTCCGCGGCAATTATTTGGTCGGAACGACCAAGCCGGCGGAGATTTCGGGGTTTCTAGGCATAAGAGGAGTCAACCCGGCGGGCTATCGGGCAATCGTCCAGCTGGAGAAGGGCAATTCCCACAAGACGGTTACCACGAACGTCACGCACCGTTATTCCAGAATCAAACTGGACATCAAGGACGGCCTGCCCCGTTTCCGCATTTTGGTGGAGCTTGAGGCCAATCTGGAGGAGAAAATCGACGGCGAGTTATCCATCGACGATCCCGAAACGATACGGCGAATCGAGCAAGTGCAGAGCGAGGCCTCCGCCGTGTTCTACCAGAATGTCATCCAGCAGACCCAACTCAAGGGCTCCGACATCTTCGGCTTCGGCGAGCAGGTTCGGGCGAAGAAGCCGGGTTATTGGAATAGGAACATCGGATCGAAGGAGAAGTGGCAGGAGATGTACAAGCGGCTTGAATTCGATATCGACGTGAACGTGAAGATCAGAAGGGTTGGTATGAACGCGATGTAAGAAAGGGGATCCGATATGGAAGTAGGCGTGCTGACGATCGGCGTTTCGGGTTACCTCTGTCTGCTTTGCGCAGCCTGCGGCCTGTTCCTGCTCACGATCGATGTCGCGATGGCGGACAGGGGGAGCAAGGATTACAGGACCGCGAAGGCTTTCGGCTGGATTCATCTCGTACTGGCGGCGGCCAGTCTTTTGCTGTTGTGGTTGTTGTAAGAAGGATAGTTTCACATGAACAATGCCGAACGGTGGACCGGCAGGCGTGTGAAACTCCGGTAGCTGACTCGGCTAAGGGACATAAGAGACGCTATTTAACCGTTTTTTCGCCTTGTACGATAGTAACGGACATAGGCGACACTATTTCGCGCGATCGCGGCTATACCTGCCTTGAGATGCGCAAATAGGGGCATCTGTGTCCGTTACGTTTTTAAGCACGCAACAATCGGCACAATAACGTCCGTGATGTCCGTTAGCGCGTTATTGCGGATGGCTGGAATTGAAGCAAAAGCTTGTGCGGCAGCTTTTTTTGAAGCTTCCAGCCGGAAAACTGCGTATAAGAGGAGCACTTCGATAGCGATAGGAAGATCGTGGAGGTGCTTGCAACTGAAGAAGAAGCGCATAGTCATCCTTGTTTGCCTGGCTGCCGTTTTGCTGCTGTCGGCGATGCTGATCATTGATTCGAGGTCCGGCGATAACAAGCAGCGGCTTCTCGTGGAGGGGCGAGGCGTTGCCATTACGGTAGAACGATTCCGCTCCTTTAAGGAAAACGTGGAGCTGGTTGCCGCGGTTTCGGATACGAAGGTGCCGAGCGAAAAGGAGATATTGGACGAGTTAACGGCGACCGAGCTTGCCGTTGCCTATGCCCGGGACAAAGGTTTAACTGCCGCGAGGGAAGAGATCGACGAAGTAATCGATGCCGAAAGATCGGCGCTGGCGGAAGCGGATCCCGACCATGGGCCAGTCATTGAGCTGATGAAACAGCGAATAGGGAAGACTGGGCTGACGGAGGAAGAGTTCTGGTCCAGCGAAGAGACCAGGGCGAACTACGAGCGGTCGGTGCTGCTTGGCGAGTTGGCCGTTATCCTGATTGACGAGGGCACAATCAAAGATTACCGAGAATTCGGCGACTTCCAACGGAAGCTCCTCGAGAAGTATAGAGACAGCATTTATATAGACTTATCTCTACTGCAGTAATAAAACTACGAAATGAAGCATTCATCCAATGGACAGCAAAAGCCGCAAGCCATCCAATTCGGAAGGCGTGCGGCTTTTGGCGGAAGGGGAATTGCTGCATGTTACGGTCGAATCGACGGGAATCAAAAACAAAGAGCGGTCGTTAAATGCTTGAGCTCCGAGCGGTCGTTTTGGAGGCGAGCTCGGCGCGGTCCTGACCACGGCGGATGAACAACCATACGCCTGACAGGATGAAAGCGCCGGCAACCAACTGATAGCCGGTCAACGCTTCTTTTAGCAGCACCCAAGCGAGAAGCGACGAAATGACGGGCTCACCGAGCACGGACATGGACACGGCGGTCGCGTTCATATATTTGAGCAGCCAGTTGAACAAATAATGTCCGAACAGGGTTGGCACGATGGCGAGCAGCAGAAACAGTCCCCATTCTTGTCCGGAGTAGCCCGTAAACGGATTGCCGACAGCGACGTTGTAGACGGCCAGCGCGGTAGCGGCGAACAGAAACACCCAGAAGTTGTAAGGGAACGCTCCTACGTTGTCGCGGAGACCTTTGCCGATCAGCATATGCGCAGCCACGGCGACAGTCCCCAGAAAGGAGAGAATATCGCCCGCCAGCGCGTCGCCGGACAGACTGAAATCGCCGGCCCCGATCATAACGGAGCCGATGATGGCGATGCCCATGCCGGCCAGCATGGCGGAATTGGCTTTTGTTTTATAGATCCAGTAAGAGCCCAGCATAACAAGGACGGGCTCCAGCGTAAGAATGACGGTGGAGCTTGCGACGGTCGTCAGGCGCAGGGATGCCATCCAGAGCAGAAAGTGGAGCCCCAGCATCAGACCGGATGCACCCAGCATCAGCCATTGCTTCCTCGTAAGCGCGAACAGCTCGCGACGGTATTTCCAGGCAAACGGCAGCAAGAGCAGATTGGTGAGATACAGCCGGTACATCGCTATGACGGCGACGTCGGCCTCCGACCATTTGACGAAGATGGAAGAGAAGGAGATGGCGATAATGCCTACTACATAGAGCAGTTCATAGGCGGGAATGCCTTTCGTGCCGCGATTCATGAGTTTTGTCTCTCTTTCGGTCGTGTAATGAATTCCATAGTTGAATATAGCTTATGGACGGGGATGTTTGCCAGTGCAATTTTTGGTTAATGGACGATTGGGCAAAAATGGTTATTGCTGATGAATGCGCTGTCATGATAATCACTTATTAAGCAAGCTAAACCAGATCGAAGGCACCGATTCTCGAGAGGCGCGTGGCGCTGCCTTGATCTTGTTGTTCGAGAGACGAGGATACGGCGGCGCGTGTAAAGGCAAAAAGAAAGACGGGGCTGTCCCAAAAGTGTTCGAATAATAGGGGAACGTTCCAATTTATACGTGAAAGGACCCCAAATTCCACTGTAAACGTGGGAGATGAGGTCCTTTTTCTCAAAAAAATCCGACTAAACGTGGGGCATGAAAAATTTAAAGGACACCAGCAACGCTATTTGAACGTTTTTTGACTTCTCCCCAATCTAACGGACAGGCAGAGGCTGTCTATGAATTTTGCAAAAATGAAATTGCGGGCAAGTGTTTGCTTAGAAATGAACGGGGGCAACTGTAACGGAAATGAAAGGCGTTATTTAAGCAAAAAGCAGCACTTTGCAAATCTAATGGAACTGACAGCCCTTATGATGGGCAAAAATCCGCAGTTTGCCTGGATTTCTCACGAATAACGTCGCAGAGTTCCGTTAGATTTTAATATCAAGCCAAACGATCCATATAAGGACCCACATTTCCGTTAACAGGTTGGCAATGATGGATTTTCAGCAGAGCATTGCGATTAAGCAGAATAGCCGAGCGTTAACGAATCTAGCGATGCTTTTTCGTGTTTTCGGCGATGCTATCCTTCCTGTAGGTGAAAACGGGCAGGATTTCGTCGCCTTCGCCGGCGCACTGTTCCAACGCATAAACATAACGCTCGGAGTTTTCGCGAATTTGAATGTTTTTGCAAATAAACTCCTGTTTCCCTTTGTCGGCTCCGGAGCTCATTCCGTCCCGTGTATTGTCGGCGATGGAGGATGTTGTTCCACTCCGCATGCTGATGCCTATCGGCCTTTAGCCACATATATGTAGCAGCCCCGGCCCAGACCGTCAATAGGACAATCAACGCTCCCAAGAGCGTCCCCGTTCTTCTTCTCATGTGTTATCCCCGATTCGGAGTGTCTACAGTCCGCTAGCTTAAGTCCGCTTACTTGAGCGCTTTATTCTCCCAATTGAGCTGTGCCTGGAACCGATGCTTCTTGAGCTCATCTGCAGATGGATTTGGCACGTTGTCGGCAGTCTTTACGATGACAAGCCTGGATGCGTCGTTCCAGCCGACATCCGCCCCAAATGTCTCCAGTACAAGTCTTGCAGGGACGTAGGTCCTGCCGTTTTTGATCCGCGCGGGCGCTTCCAGCCTCTTCGTTTCGCCATTAATTATGGCTGTATCGGAATCTACGGTCAGCACGAGGGTCGTGCCGTCTTTGCTTGCGGTTACTTTGCGCGCCACGGGATCCCAGCCGATCTTGGCTCCCAGCTTTGTCAACAGCTCCCGGAATGGGACAAGCGTATAGGCATTCTGAATAAAAGGTTCGTTCTCTAGTCGCAGCAGCTCGTTATCCCAGAGGAACGCGGCAGCATATCCTACCTTGACAAATGGAGCAGCCTGCTCGAGCCATTCTCCTGCGTCGGGCAGAGGCTTCTCAAGGGGATGATTTAAGAAATCCAGCCATGCGCCCGTATTCGCGTCGATGGATGGTTGCAGACCTTCCTGGAAGAAGTTGATCTCCGGCTTCAAGCGCAGCTTGTAGGCCAGCTTGCCTCCCACGTATTCCAGATTCAAATCATACATCGACAACAATCGTTTTTTGGCCAAAACGCTGGAATAGGCGGGTTTGATTTTTTCCGGAATCGTCGGATTCTCCCATTGATATTCCTTCGGGAACTTGCCGTCGTAGGTCATCAAATATTGAGGATGCAGCGCATGGATAAGCCTTGGCTGCTCGGGATCGTAAATAGCCTGCCATTTCAAAAACGGATCAACAGCGGAATAGAAGCGATTGGCTGCTTCATTCAAAGAAATTAGGCCGGCGGCATTTTGGGCGGAATTCGGACTATAGGTTTGCTCTTTCCAATAAACCGAATATGCTCGGACGTCGCCCGTTACTCGGTCAACAGTCACATAACCTCCGTTTGATCCGTCGCGAATTCCGTTGTGGGACCGGTCGTAGCGAATGATATGCATTCTGGCCGTATGGAATTCTCTGCCTGCTATATAATCGGAGATGGGATATGGATCGTCCATCCATTGGACATCCAGCGTCCAGTTTTGTTGCTCTACGAATTTGGAGGCGATATCCCGTACTTCTTCGACAGTAAACTTAAAGGTGCTTTCATCGTTAGGATCGCTGGGATACTCCACGACGTAATCCGATTGCAAGCTTGCCGCATACTCCGTAACCTTGCCGTCTTTTGCTTGCAATTTAATGAAGCCAGCCAAGTACGGGTTAGTCGTTCTAGGGAACGATTTTTCTCCCCTGAACGTGATTTCCCAAATTCCGTCAACAAGCTTGGCGTCTGCTTTCGCAGCTGCGGGAATAAGATGAAGCGCATTGGCCCGATCGATGGCTTGGGCGGCGGTATCGATCTTAACCGCGGCGGCTTCCGCCGCATAAGCGGCAGGTGCGGGAGCTGCGGCCAGCACGGCTCCAAAAGAAAGCGAAACGGCTAGCAGAGTTTTGGCTAATTTGTGTGTTATCATCATTTTCCACTCCTACCATTGATGAGGAATAATTGCTCTACAAATAGACGTGGCTAGAAAGGAAAGGTTGCGCTAAAAAAAATTGGTATTGAAGTTCGGATGCAAAAAAGCAGCTATTCGTCGCGAGAATAACCAACTTCTCGCAGAACAGCTGCATTTTTTTAATTGCTATGGAACGGAAAAAGCAGGCCGGCCTGTTTCCTTTGTACGTAAGCAGGGGGAGCTAGACTTGCTCGCCGGTATTGTCCGCAATGGCGTTCGAAGCTGTTTCGCCGCTGATTGCATCGGGGCCTCCAATGTCGGCTGGGGACTCGCTGCCGGCATTTTGCGTTGGCGCAGTTACGCTGCCGGCATTTTGTGCAGGAGCAGCTTCACCGCTGACATTTTGCATAGGAGCAGTTTCGCTGTCGGAGGCAGCTTCTTTGCGCGGCTTCGGTGCAGGCGGCTTGGGTTTCTTCGCGGCCTCGACCTCGAAGTAAGCTTGCAATTCCGCTACCTTCTTGGGATTATCCAGCTTCACCTTGTCTTTGAACACATGCTCCACGAGCGCTTCCCAAGTCGGCTCCTTCTTCTGGGAGCGGAGCAGCCGAATCGCATTTTTGACCAGCCGTCGTTCCTTGGCATTGGAGTGCATATCCTTGTATTTCTGCGTGAAGCTGAAGTCGAGGTGAGGAAATGCCGTGCGGAAAATATCCGCCGTCATCCGCGCGTCGTCCAGCGCCCGGTGGGCGGAGCCCTCTGAGCTTAATCCCAGTTCCTGCAGCGCTGCCTCAACGCTTACGTCGTTCGTGAGTCCGCGATAACGCAGAAAGCCTTTGAGCAGGTCAAAGTAATTTACGCTTAACCAATAGGCGTCGTCGAGCTTGTGCATGCGGGTATCCAGCACGATTCGCTTCAAGTCTTCGCCGCCCCAAGTGACAAGGAGCGGAGACTCGCTGCGCGAAAGCCATTGCAGGAAAGCTCCGATGACGCGCGGGAACCGTTCCGCCGTATCGATGGATTGCTGCGGGATGCCCGTTTTTTTCTGAATAAAGCTATTCAATTTTGCAAAATAAACCGGTTTTATAAAAGCCGTAAATTCGTCTACAAGCTCGAGACGCTCGTTAAGCCGAACGGCGCCGATCTCGATGACCTCCATGGGCAGATCGCTTGCAAACTTGCGGCCGTTAAATTCGATATCCAATACAATATAGTCCAATGCTGTAACCTCCGCTATGAGTATCGCCGCTTCCATTTTAACAGAAATCAGCCCCGAATGCTTCTTTTTGGTATGCGATTGCCAAATGCGGCCTGCCGGGACTACAATGAAAGCTGAGATTTACTGCAGCAAGAGAGGAGTATGCACCATCATGTCTTCCACCAACACCATTGCCGAGCGCGGGGTTAAATCCAGACGTCTTTTCATAGCCGTCATACTCGGCCTGCTTGCGGGTATAGGCCCGCTTAGCATCGATATGTATTTGCCGGCGCTCCCGGCGCTTGCGGATGATTTTAACGCTTCGACGTCGCTTGCGCAGCTCAGCTTGACCGCATGCCTGGTCGGCATCGCGCTCGGGCAGTTGATCGTTGGACCGATCAGCGACGTAAGAGGGCGCAGGATGCCTTTGTTAATCGGCATGGCCGTATATGCCGTCATTTCATTGCTATGCGTGTTTTCTCCGAGCATATGGACTTTTATTTTGCTTCGTTTCGTACAGGGTTTCGCGGGTGCAGCGGGTATCGTAATTTCCCGAGCTAGCGCAAGAGACTTGTATGCCGGCGCGGAGCTGACGAAGTTTTTTGCGCTGCTGATGCTTATTAACGGGGCTGCCCCGATTTTAGCTCCAATGATCGGAGCGGAGATCGTCACGTTTACGTCCTGGAGGGGTGTATTCGCTGTTCTGAGCGCGTCGGGCTTGCTCATGCTGGCAGCCGTTTACGTAGGGCTTCGGGAGACCCTACCTGTCGATCGCCGATCTCGCGGAGGTTTGCGCAATACGTTGGCGACGTTCCGCAAGCTGCTGGGCAATTCCGTTTTTATGGGCTACGCGTTCACGCAGGGCCTTATGATGGCTGCCATGTTCGCTTATATTTCAGGATCGTCCTTTGTTCTGCAAGAGCTGTACGGCGTGACGCCGCGCGGATATAGTCTTGTGTTCGGGCTTAATGGCGCAGGCATCATCCTGGCGAGCCAAATCGCGGGTAGGTTGGCAGGCAAAGTGCCTGCACGCAGGCTGCTTGCGGCAGGTCTGTCGATGGCAAGCCTCGGCGCGATTATTCTGATGGCCGCCGTTTTGCTTGGTCTCGGCTTGCCGATGGTCATTGCCGGCTTTTTCTTCGTCGTGTCCAGCATCGGCATTACCAGCGCGACGACGACATCGTTGGCGCTGCAAGATCAAGGACGTTCGGCGGGAAGCGCCTCGGCGCTGCTCGGCATGCTGTCCTTCGTCTTCGGCGGAATCGCAGCGCCGCTCGTAGGTCTTGGCGGCGAAGGGACGGCTCTGCCGCTGGCAATCGTCATGATGGCGTTGATCGCGGCGGCCGTCGTGTGTTACGCGTTGTTTACGCGCGGGCCAAAGAGAGCCGAGGATGCGGCTGGGCGTTAGCCGCCGCAGCGCGCAGGGGAACCGGCCTTAAGGCACTACGCCAGTGGCGATGTCGATGTGTATGAAAAATCATACACGATCAGCCGGAGGGTCCTGCGCCAGCGGCAACGTGTATGAAAAATCATACACAATCAGCCGTAAGGGCTTGTGCCAGCGGCAACGTGTATGAAAAATCATACACGATCAGCCGGAGGGTCCTGCGCCAGCGGCAACGTGTATGAAAAATCATACACAATCAGCCGTAAGGGCTTGTGCCAGCGGCAACGTGTATGAAAAATCATACACAATCAGCCTGAAGGCCCTGCGCCAGCGGCAACGTGTATGAAAAATCATACACGATCAGCCGAAGGGCCCACCGCCAGAGGCAACGTGTATGAAAAATCATACACAATCAGCCGTAAGGGCTTGTGCCAGCGGCAACGTGTATAAAAAATCATACACGATCAGCCGAAGGCCCCGCGTCATGCCATGTACGAAGGGTCTGCCTCACCAGTCATCTAGTAATGACTGGTGGGGCAGACCCTCTTCGTTAGCGCTCAGACGTCACGGGGCGTTTGCAGCAGCCGCAGTTGGTCTCGTCACTTAGAGCTCCTCGAGCGTCCTAACGCCTAAAAGCGTCAATCCTTTGCCGAGCGCCTTGGAAGCCGCCAGGACGAGGCCGAGCTTAAATGACTGCTCCGAAACGCTGCCGTCCAGCACTTTGACGTGGTGGTAGAACCGGTTGAACGATTGCGCCAGCTCCAAAAGATAACGAGCGAGCACGGACGGCTCGTGTCGTTCGGCAGCTTGAGCCAGACGGGCTGGATAAAACGAGATCTGCTTGAGCAGCGGCCACACGTGATCATGTTCAGCTAAGTGCGAGCGGCTTCCAGTCAGCGGGCCGTTGACGTACAGACTGTCAGGAGATAAAGGCGTCGTGTTTGCTGCGGGCTGATCGTCTGATTCAGACTTGTTTCCATCGTTCTGCAACTCGGCCATCCCCGCCGCCGCCTTCCGCTGAATGCTTGCCATCCGGGCATACGTGTATTGCAGATAAGGTCCGGTCTCTCCCTCGAAGTTCAACACGTCCGCCAGCGAGAAGTCGACGTCGAGCGTGCGCGTGTTTTTCAAATCGCCGAACACGACCGCGCCGATTCCGATCGCCTCGGCTGCGGCTTCTTTGTCGCGGAGAGCGGGATTCTTCTCCTCAATGATGCGTCTCGCTTGTGCCACCGCCTCGTTAAGCACATCCTCCAGAAATAATACCTTCCCTTTGCGAGTGGACATTTTCTGCCCTTCCATCCTCATCAGCCCGAATGGAATATGCTTGCAACGGCCTTCCCATACGTTATCCATCTTGCCGAGCACCTTGAATACCTGCTCGAAATGCAGCGATTGTTCGCCGCCCACCACATAAAGCAGCTGCGAAGCCTTCATGACGTCGCGGCGATAGATGGCGGTCGCCAGGTCGCGCGTGGCATAGATCGAGGTACCGTCGGACTTGACGAGCAAGCAAGGCGGCATCCCGAATTCGTCCAGCCGGACGACAAGGGCGCCATCGCTTTCCTCCAGTAAGCTTTGGTAACGAAGCTTTTCGATGACCGACTCCATCTTGTCATTGTAGAAGCTTTCGCCAAGCACATGATCGAATGTAACCCCGAGCCGCTCATACAGCTTAGTGAACTGCTTCAGACTTTCGCCGATCATATCCCGCCACAACCCCGCCGCCAACTCGTCCCCGGTCTCCAGCCTGCGGAACCACTCCCGGGCTTCGTCCTCCAGCTCGGGATGACGCTCCGCTTCCTCGTGGAATTTCACATACAACGACAGATAGTCCTTCGTGGGGTTGTCGCTGGCCCGAATCGCGGAAGCGTCGCCCCATTTGAGGTAGGCGACGATCATTTTGCCGAATTGCGTGCCCCAGTCGCCGAGATGATTGACATTTACGGTGTCGTAGCCCACCTCGTCCAACATGCGATAGATCGCGTTGCCGATCATGGTGGAACGCAGATGCCCGATGCCGAACGGCTTGGCAATGTTCGGAGACGACATGTCGATGACGACGCGTTTTCCTTCCCCGATGTTTGGCCGCCAGAATGTTTCCGATTGCGAACGCTCGAGAAGCTCTGCGCCGAATGCGGATCGATCCAGCTTGAAGTTCAAATACGGTCCTGCCGCTTCGGCGCGAAAGAGAGGATGGACGATAGTGTCCGCAAGAGCCGCGGCGATCTGCCCCGGGCTTTGCTTCAGCTTCTTGGCCAGCACGAAACATGGCAAAGCCAGGTCGCCAAGCTCATCGTTCGGCGGGAATTCCAGCAGGGGCGTAATTTCTTCCTTGGCAAGGGGGAGAAGAGGGGCTAGCGCATCCACCAGTCTTTCTTTGATCATGTTTTTTCCTCCTAATTCGAGGCGGCCAGCCGCATGAACGCAAAAAATCCCCGTCTCTGCTAGAGACGGGGAATACCCGCGGTGCCACTCTGATTATCCGAATGCGCAATGGCGTTCGGATCTTGTCTTGGCCGTAACGTGGCCGAACCGGACCGACCTTGAGACCACGATAAGTCTCTCGGAAAGCCGCCTCCAGGGCCCTCTTCGTTCGACGGACGTTGACCGGCTCCCACCATCCCGGCTCGCTATGCAACGTTGCTCCGATGAATTACTGTCCCGTTCACTGACGTTATAGAGTATTATAACGTCTCGTTAGCGGAAATCAAGGGGGAATCGTCTAATCGGCTTCCCAGACGATAGAAGGCTCGCGTTCGGGCTCAGCGAACGCTAACAAGAGGCCGCCCTCCTCCTCCAGCAATCCACGATCTTCATCCCTTATCGGTCCCAGCGGACGAAGGTGCAGGATAGCGGCGTGTTTCGATGACTCAATGCGCCACAGCCCTGCTACGAAACCGTCGACGAGGAAGGTGGACTTAATGATGCCGTTCACCGTGAATACGAGCGGCTTGTAGGCCGGATCCATGATCCGGCTTCGATCCTGGTAGGATAGCAGCATGTTGTCAAACTCCGAGAGGAATCGGACAGGGGCTGCCGTATCTTCCGAAAGCAATATCATGTCGGCCATGTCAAACAACTCCTGGCCTGCTTCGTCACGGTATGTCCGAAGCTCGGGGCGCAGCTTCTCAAGCACGGGACCCAGCTTGGAGAGTCCGGACCAGACGCCGATATCCTTGACCGACGCGGGGCCGAAGGCGCGCAAATAGCGGCGGATCAGCTCCAGCAAGGCGTACTCGTTTCCTTCCGCCAGCGGCTCTCCGAGCCACTCTTCTACTGTTGCATGCGTGGCTGCGCCAGAACGTCCCCATACGCCCCTTGGCGGTAATTGAACGAGCGGCAAGCGGCCGCGGACGGCTGCCGCTAGCGAGCCGGACGCTGCAGAAGGCCATTGCTCCCGAAGCAGCTTGCCCAGCTCTTCGAATGTACCGTGGCCTGCCGCAATCAGTTTTTGAGCGCGATCCTCAAGCAGTTCCATGTCTACGCCGGCTAGAGATTTCCCATGCGTCCCCATTAGCAAGCGATTCTGCACCGGCTGCAGAACCGAACGAAAGGAAAGACAATCGCGTGCGGACACAAGATGGATGGTAGATCGCATAAGCGCGATGCGCACTGCATCCCTGCCGAGCAATAATTCCGACAGCATGGATGGCTCAAAACCCTGCAGCCTGCTCCACAAAGCGTAATAGGGCGGTTTCGGCGATTGGGCTTGCAGCCCCATCAGTTGCTCTACGGCCTCGAGTGGCGACAGAGTGGATCGTTCAAGCAGAAGCTGGCGATGGAGCAACGTCCGATTTAAACATTTTCGGCTAAGTTGAAAGGCAGACATCTGATCATCCTCCGTCCCTGATATATGACAAGTATAGCTAAATAGTGGACGAGCCGGATAGGAGGAGGTCGAAATTCCGTTTACAACAATAGCTGATGCCATTCGCCTTAACCGGGCATCCACCTTATAATGAAATAGACAAGAATTCCATTAAACAAGAGGGAGAGTTACATAATGAGCAATGAAAGCGGCTGGATTCTGCATTCCGTTATTTTCACGCTGAAGCATGAGAAAGGCTCCGAAGCGGAGCGCCGGTTCCTGGAGGACGGCGAACGAATTCTCACTTCCATCCCCGTAGTGAAGGGATTCAAGGCGTACAAGCAAGTCAGCGTCAAAAACGACTACGACTTCGGGTTCGCCATGGAATTCGACAGCCAGGAGGAATATGACGCCTACAACAATCATGACTTGCACACGTCATTTGTGTCGGAGCGTTGGGAGAAGGAAGTCGAGAAGTTTCTGGAGATCGACTACAAGCTGTAAGGAGTAGCGCGTCTCGAGGCGCTTTTGTTAAACGACAATTCCCAGAGGTTAAAATTGGATTTCATTTGTTTAGACTACCGAGCGAGTGACGAACGCAGGCTCCTAGTTGCCGGATTTACGGAAAAGCTCTATAATGACGCTAGAGAAAACGAACAATTTCGAACATAGACGTACGAAAAAGGGAGAGGGACTAGCGTGTTGAAAAAGCTGAAAGTATTGCAGCAATTGACGGATGCCGGAGTCGTGGCCGTGCTTCGCGCCGATTCGGCGGAGGAAGTAGCAGAGATGGCGAGACGCGCCATTAAGGGCGGCATCAAGGCAATCGAAATCACCATGACTGTACCGTTTGCGCTTCGCGCGATCGAGCAGCTGTCCAAGGAATATTCCTGCGACGTATCTCCGGAAGCGGACAACTTCGCCATCATCGGAGTGGGAACGGTGCTGGATCCGGAGACGGCCCGCGCCGCGATTCTGGCAGGAGCGGAATACGTAGTTGCCCCCGCGCTGAATCCGGATACCATCAAGCTGTGCAACCGCTATGCAGTGCCGGTCATGCCGGGGACGATGACGATCCAGGAAATTCAGAACGCGCTCGAGCTTGGCGCGGACGTGGTCAAGCTGTTCCCTGGCAATCTGTATTCGCCTGGCGTTATTCCGTCCATCAAGGGACCGCTTCCGCAGGCGAATATTATGCCGACAGGTGGCGTGTCGCTTGACAATCTGAAGGATTGGATCAAGGCGGGCGCTGTTGCCGTCGGCATCGGTTCCGACCTGACAAAGGACGCGGTGAAGACGGGCGACTTCTCGATCATCGAGCAGAAGGCCGCCGCTTATATGGCCGCTTACCGCGAAGCCAAAGGGCTGTAGGCCCGACGAGACTGTCCCCATACGATGGCAACAAGCGCCTGACGAAGCTTATGGCTTCGCCGGGCGCTTTTTTGCGCTTGAATGGATTAGCAAGCTTGGAAGTGGCCAGACGGTATCGCGTGACAGTGATGAATCCTTATTTTTGAACTTGCTTGGCGTGCGAGCACATCAGTTTAAGGGGAGTCGCGGCACCTAACAGACACCAGCGTCGCTATTTCGTCAAAAAAGGGACGTTGCGAAACGTAACGGACATCAGAAACCTTATTAGCCTCAAAGCAGCGGGAAATGCGTCATTTTTGGTGCAATAGAGTCACCAGTGTCCATTAGATCTCCAAAGCAGGTCAATAGGTCGAAATAAGATCATCCCTGTCCGTTAGCGGACGAGAGCGGGGAGGAATCATCGGCAACGTACGGACATCGTCAGTGAAAAGCTCATACGTCCGTTAGCGGATGGGAGCAGGGAAGAGTCATCGGCAACGTACGGACATCGTTAGTGAAAAGCTCTTTCGTCCGTATCGGACGAGAGCGGGAAGGAATCATCGGCAACGTACAGACATCGTCAGTGATAAGCTCATACGTCCATTAGCGGACGAAGTCTGCGCCAAACTGACGCTTTGTCGATCACTTCTCGCTCCCCCTCGGGTGCATGCCCGCCTTTACATGCTTTAATTGCGCCACGATGATGACGCTGATGATGACCAGCAAGAACCACGAGCTGATCTTGCTAAAGCCGACGAGCTGCCAGGACTGGTGCTGGTCGGGATATTTCCAGGCATCGAAAAAGGTCGCGATATTCTCGGCCAGCCAGATAAAGAAGCCGACGATGGCGAAGGCAAGCGTCAAGGGCATTCGGTACGTGACGCCGCGAACCCGGTACAGAATCCATGTTCTCCAGAACACGATCAGCACAAGCCCCGTCAGCCACCAACGGAAGTCGGGAATAAAGTGATGCGTAAAAAAGTTCAAATAGATCGCGCCTCCCAGCAAGCCGGCGGCGGGAAGCCCCGGCCAGCCGGTCATGTCCATGCGCAGTCTTCGCCAAATTTGGCACATGAAGCTCGCTACGCTCGCATACATAAAACCACTGTAGAGCGGTACCCCAAACACCTTCGTGAACCCGGGTTCCGGATAAGACCACGAGCCCATCTTCACCTTATAAATTTCAAGAGCCAATCCTATGAGATGGAATACGCAAATCACTTTGATCTCATCAAGCGTCTCCAACCCGCTGCGATACATCAGGAATTGCACGGCGAGCAAGACGAGCAAAATGGCGTCGTAACGATGGATGAAGGGCCAATCCACCATGCCGGACAGCGCTAAAGTGCCGAAGATGGCGACGGGAAACAGGCAGCTCATAGCCTGATGGTAGCCGAAATGCAACAGCTGAATAACGGATTTCATAGCGGAATCACCTCTTTATGTCGCCGGATAGGCGGCTGTTCATGGATCTCGACACTAAGCATAAGGGAATGACCGGCTTCTAAAAAGAGAAAAATCCCCCGCGTTTTTTCCGGTTTTCGCAGGCGCTGCCGTCCACTGCGCGAATTGCGGCCGGCAAGCCAAGCTCCAGCCCGCTGGCACAAGTCCATCCCGTTAATGGCAAATTATCCATTCCATTTTCCGAGCCTGTGCATTAGAATTATAATGATAATCATTATCAATATTAGAAGGGTGATAACTATGACCACCGCAACCCGGAATAGCGAGACGCGGCAGGAACCCGCAGCATCGCAGAATTCCGAATCATCTGCCAGCTCGAAGTCCGGTTCGACTCCCCAAGGCAGCCAAGGAAAAAAGGCGGCCAATAAGAAGCCGCCGACGCCGTTCGCCCGGCTGAAGCCGTTTTTGATGAAGCGCAAGATGTCGCTTGCCGGCTCCATCGCGACAGGCGTTTTGGCGACGCTGATGGGGCTCGTGCCTTATTGGATTATCTATCGCATTTGCGTGGGGCTGGTGAACGGAACTCTGCTGGCCGACAGCTCCGAATTGATGCTGCTCGCAGGGCTCGCCCTGCTGGCCGTTGCGCTTAAGGGCGTACTGACCGCCATATCGACGGACTGGACGCACCGAGTCGCCTATGACGTCGTCTATGAAGTGCGGATGGCACTGGCCGACAAGCTGGCCAAGATTCCGCTCGGTTACTTCGACCGGACGGACAGCGGCCAAATCAAACATACGGTTAACGAGGATGTCGAGGGGCTGGAGGAAGGGATCGCTCATCTTTTGCCGGATATTACGAAAAGCGCTGCGTTGCCGATTCTGTCATTCGCCATCATGTTCGCGCTGGAGTGGCGGATGGGGCTGGCCGTGTTCGCGTTCATCGCCGTGACGGTGATCGGCTATTCGTTCGTCATGACGCGCCTGAAGCCGATTCAGGCC
This sequence comes from Paenibacillus sp. PAMC21692, assembly GCF_014303795.1. Classification (NCBI taxonomy): domain Bacteria; kingdom Bacillati; phylum Bacillota; class Bacilli; order Caryophanales; family Paenibacillaceae; genus Paenibacillus; species Paenibacillus sp. PAMC21692. The sequence continues at coordinate 7,490,828 of NZ_CP060293.1, read as the reverse complement.
GGATTCGGCAAGGCGGGCGCCGCAGTCAGCAGCGCCATACTTACTTACGTATACGGCATGAAGGTCATCCGGGCTTTCTCGCGAACCGGCGAAGCCTTCGAATCGTACGCGAAGGCCGTTCGGGAATTCTCCGACGTCAGCTCGGAGATCGAACGCAAGGGCATGCCCTTCAAGACGCTAGCCGTGCTGCTGTCGCGTACGGCGCTTCTGATCGTCGTTCCGTCGGGATTATGGCTAATCGGCCGCGATCAATTGACGGTTCCCGCGCTAGTGTTCTTCATCCTGATGTCGCTCGGCGTGGGAGCGGCTCTGTTTAAAATGCTTCGTTCCAGCGGCATGACGGCCTTCCGTCTGTCCGCATCGCTCAAGAACGTCAGCCGACTGCTGGAAGAAGCGGAGATGCCAGCCGTCGATAAGGCAGCCGCACGCGAGCCTCAGAACGCTTCCATCGCATTGAGGGAAGTCAGCTTCGCCTATAACGAGCAGCCGGTGCTGAACGAGGTGTCGCTGGAGGTGCCTGCCGGCACGTTTACGGCGCTGGTGGGCCCTTCGGGCGCAGGCAAAACGACGATCGCGCGCCTGCTGCCCCGCTTCTGGGATGTCACGGACGGCTCGGTCGTGATAGGCGGAGTCGATGTGCGCGAAATGGACGAGGAGAAGCTTATGTCCCTCGTGTCGTTCGTATTCCAGGATGCTTACCTGTTCCGCGGAACGATCATGGACAACATTCGGTACGGGAAACCTGAGGCGACCGATGAGGAAGTGATGGACGCGGCCCGACGGGCAGCCTGCCACGACTTTATTGCGGAGCTGCCTCAAGGGTATGCCACGGAGGTGGGAGAAGGGGGAATGGCGCTCAGCGGAGGCCAGCGGCAGCGAATCAGCCTCGTGAGGGCGATTCTTAAGGCTGCTCCGATTATTATCCTGGACGAAGCGACGGCGCTTGTGGATCCTGAGAACGAAGCGCGCATAAGAGACGCGCTGGCATCCCTCACCCGAACGACGGACGGCGAACGCAAAACGATTCTTGCCATCGCCCATCGTTTGGGTACGATCGTGCACGCCGATCAAATCGTGGTCGTCGACGAAGGCAGGGTCGTCGCGAAAGGGACGCACGAGGAGCTGCTGCTGGCGAGCGAGTTGTACCGGCGCATGTGGGAAGCTTACGAAAGCGGCGCGGAGGATCTTGAGCGGGAGGAGCCTGTCGTTGCAAGAGACAGTACGGGTGAGAGAGCCCGTCGGCTGGATCCGGAGACGGTACTCGCGGGCAGCGCAGTCGAGACGAATGGCAGCTCGGGGGTTTTGCACGAGCGGGAGGCTGACGAGATCGACGATCCGCATCGCCGCTTGAACGAGATGTCCTCCCTTGAGCAATCCATGCTGCTCGCAGGCGATGAGAAAAAAGGCAAGCTCTGGGGCGTATATGCGTTTTCGGTGCTGGAGAACGTGTTCGTCGCGCTCGGCTCCATCGCGGTGGCGATCGCCGTGTATGCGGCATTGTCCGGTCGCATGGAAGATGCCTGGCAGGCCGTCCTGTGGATGGTCGCCATGTTCGGCGGGCAGGCGGTCTTCTACTATTGGACGAACAAGTGGTCCTTTCCGATGTTCGGCCACTTCCTGACGCATATGCGCTTGTATTTGGGAGACCGGCTTCGCAAAGTGCCTTACGGATTTTTCCTGCAAAAGGACGCCTCCCTGCTGGAATCGAGAGTGAAGTCGGATGCGGGCACCTACATCTTTATGCCTTCCATCGTGGTCGGCCTCATTAAGGGCTGGGTTATCCCGCCGATGATTCTGGCCGCCATGATGTGGATCGACTGGCGGCTGGCGCTAGTATCGTTGGCGGGCGTGCCGATTAGCCTCGCTGCCACCTGGCTGGCGGAGCGGAAGCTCAAGGACATTATGCGGAAGCTGTCGGATGCGCGCCAGGAAGCCAACAGCCGCATTCTGGAATACATTCGCGGCATTGCGGTCATACGTTCGCTAGGCTTGACGGGCAGCCGGATGCAAAGCTATTCCCGGACGATTCTGGCCTACAAGAAGGCCAGCATTTCCATTAACAAAGAACTAACGCCGTTTACGGCGGTGTACAACGTCTCGTTCGAGCTTGGTCTTGCGCTTGTGTTGCTTGTCGGAGGCGCGTTGATCGGCCAGGGAACGCTCGAGCCCGGACAGTTCGTCGCGTTCCTCATTCTGGCGATCTGCTTCTACGAGCCGCTGCCGCTTATGGATTATGCCGTGTTCCGTCGCATGTTCATGACGACGGTCGATCATATGAACGATATTATTCTGACCGACGACGTCAAGCTGCTGCCGGCTACCGAAAGGCGTGAGCCAGAGGGCCACGGCATCGTCTTCCGCGACGTGACCTTTGGCTACGGCGATGAATCCGTGTTGATGAATTTGAATCTAACTATCCCGGAGAAGGGAATTACGGCGCTTGTCGGTCCTTCCGGAGGTGGCAAAACGACTATCCTGAACCTGATCGCGCGCTTCTGGGATGCGGGCCAAGGAGCTGTCTCGATTGGCGGCGCGGACGTGCGGGGCCTGGAATCCGATGAGCTGATGGAGAAGATTGCTTTTGTGTTCCAGGATGTGTACCTCTTCAACGACACGGTCGCGAACAATATCCGTTACGGCAATCCCGACGCCACGATGGAGGAAGTGATGGAGGCGGCACGCAAAGCCCGTTGCCACGACTTTGTCGAGAAGCTGCCGAACGGTTACGATACGGTGGTCGGCGAAGGAGGAGGCTTGCTTTCCGGCGGCCAGAAGCAGCGGATCTCGATTGCCAGAGCCATGCTGAAGGACGCGCCGATCATTCTTCTCGACGAAGCGACGGCTAGCGTGGATCCCGACAACGAGAAGCATATACAGGAGGCGTTCGAGGAGCTGGCCCGCGACAAGACGGTGGTCATCATCGCCCATCGGCTGAATACGGTGCGTCATGCGGATACGATTGCCGTCATTGACAAGGGACGGGTTGCGCAATTCGGCAATCATCTCGAGCTGATCGCCAGCGACGGCTTATACCGCCGGTTCTGGCAGGAGCGCAAGAGAGCGCAGGAATGGGTGTTGAAATAAACGCTCCGGCTTGCTTCTGCGTCCGATTAGCGTTATAAATGAAAGAGGTTGTTTACTATAGTAGTTCAAAAAGTCCGCTTCCCATTACGAAGTAATCCTAGGAGTTTACTCGACATCGAATATTGAATGCAGCCGAACCTAAGCATATGCTTTCGAAGTATGTTTCCTCCGGAAACAATGCGGTTGCTCACGTAGCTCTGCTACGCTCCGCTACTCAGTTTCTAGCTGCCTTCAATCTTCTCGGTACTGAAAACCGAACTTTTTGAACATGTATTGCAAGAAGGAATCATTTTTAGCGCAAAGGAGACGTTGCTGTAATGGATTATCGGATTGAGAAGGACACGATGGGCGAAATTCAAGTTCCCGCGGATAAGCTGTGGGGAGCACAGACGCAGCGCAGTTTGCAAAACTTTAAAATCAGCGGTGAGAAGATGCCGCTCGAGGTCGTCTACGGCATGGCGATCGTTAAGAAAGCATCCGCGTTCGCGAACCTGAAGGTTGGCGTGCTTGATGAGGAGAAGGCAGCGGTCATCGGCGAAGCCGTCGACGAAATTCTAAGCGGCAAGTGGGATGCGGAATTCCCTCTCGTTGTTTGGCAGACTGGCAGCGGCACGCAAACGAACATGAACGTCAACGAAGTGGTCGCGCGCCGCGCGAACCAAATTCTAGAAGCTCGCGGCAGCGCGACGCGCATTCACCCGAATGACGACGTCAACCGCTCGCAAAGCTCGAACGATACATTCCCGGCGGCTATGCATATCGCGGGCGTCATCGCGGTCGAAGACCGGCTCATCCCTGCGCTGGACGTGCTTAACGGAACGCTGCGCGCGAAGGCGGAGAAGTTCGACAATCTCGTAAAAATCGGCCGTACCCACCTGCAGGACGCGACTCCGATTACGTTCGGCCAAGAGATCAGCGGCTGGTACTCCATGCTGGACAACACGCGCGCGATGCTCATTCAGAGCGTGGACACGATGCGCGAGCTGGCGCTTGGCGGCACGGCGGTCGGCACGGGCCTTAACGCTCATCCGGATTACGCGGTCGCGGTAGCCGAGGAAGTTACGGCACTGACAGGCAAGAAGTTCATAACGGCGCGCAACAAGTTCCATTCCTTGACGAGCCATGACCAAATGGTTTATACGCACGGCGCGATCAAAGCGCTGGCCGCGAACCTGATGAAGATCGCCAACGACGTCAGATGGCTGGCGAGCGGTCCTCGCTGCGGCATCGGCGAAATTTCCATTCCGGAGAACGAGCCGGGCAGCTCCATCATGCCGGGCAAGGTCAATCCGACGCAAAGCGAAGCCATGACCATGGCGGTTTGCCAGGTTATCGGCAACGACGCGGCGATCGGCATGGCGGCGAGCCAAGGCAACTTCGAGTTGAACGTGTTCAAGCCGGTCATCTTGTATAACTTCATTCAATCCGTGGCGCTGATGGCGGATTCCATGATTTCGTTTAACGACAACTGCGCGGTCGGCATCGAGCCGAACGAAGAAGTCATCAAACGTAATCTGGACCAGTCCCTGATGTTGGTTACGGCGCTCAACCCGCATATCGGTTACGAAAACGCGGCGGCGATCGCAAAGAACGCGCACAAAAAAGGGCTGACGCTTAAGGAATCCGCAATCGCAAGCGGCCTTCTGACGTCGGAGCAGTTCGACCAGTACGTCCGTCCGGAGAATATGATCGGCAAACGCTAATATTTGAATATTGAATACCGGGAAGGCCTCCGTTGTTTTACAGACGGAGGCCTTTTTGTTGTGTTATTACAGTCTGAATAGCACGGCCGATTGCGATACCCCGATTTGAATGTAGCGGAAATGAGGAACCTTATTTCGGGAATTCCAACGTTTTTTTAATGCTTATGGAACTAAGCGCCGCTATTGGCCTGCAATTAAGGTGATTTCAAACAAATCCCAAGCAATAAAGGCTCTCAGTTCCGTCACTGCTAAAAAAGTACCATAATTCGACGAATAACGTCTCTCATTTCCGCAAGCCTCTATATCTAGCGGTGTTCCAAGATTCTACGACGTCCGAGAGCCGGTTCGGAATAGAGATTCGTGGCTCAAAGGAGTTCGAATGAAAACGCTATATTGCAATATGTCGTATTTTTGTGTAGTATAACATATAAATGCGATAGTGTAATAAAATATACTATCGCATACATGTTGTCCAAGCGACGAATGGGGGAATTCGAATGGGGAGCTCTACTTTGTCTTCGTTTATAAACGCTCAATTGGCCGATCTAAAGGTCCGGGGGTTATACAATACGATCGAGCCGCTGGAGAGCGCGAACGGTCCGGTTATCCGAATGGGAGGCCGGTCGTTCGTGAACTTGTCTTCCAATAACTACCTGGGTTTGGCGACCGACAAGGGGCTCGTGGACGCTGCCGTACAGGCTACGTTAAAATTCGGGGTCGGCAGCGGCGCCGTCCGTACGATTAACGGGACGTTGTCTCTCCACGTCGAGCTGGAGGAGAAGCTGGCGGCGTTCAAAGGGACGGAAGCAGCTGTCGCGTATCCGTCGGGATTCAACTGCAACATGGCGGCAATCTCGGCCATTATGGGCGAAGGGGATGCGATTCTGTCGGATGAGCTCAACCACGCGTCCATTATCGACGGCTGCAGATTGACGAAGGCGAAAGTCATCCGGTACGCCCACTCCGATATGGACGATCTGCGAGGAAAGGCGAAGGAGGCCAGAGAATCGGGCCAATACGCAAAGATCATGGTCATCACGGACGGCGTGTTCTCGATGGATGGCGACATCGCGAAACTTCCCGAGATTGTCGATATCGCGGAGACCTATGACCTGATCACCTATGTGGACGATGCCCATGGTTCGGGTGTACTCGGCGGCGGTGCGGGTACCGTGAAGCATTTCGGGTTATCCGGCCGCGTCGATCTGCAGATCGGCACGCTGTCCAAGGCCGTCGGCGTCGTCGGAGGGTACGTGGCATGCTCCGAATCGGTTGCGGACTGGCTCAAGGCGCGCAGCAGGCCGTTCCTCTTCTCGACGTCGCTGCCTCCGGGAGCGGTTGCGGCAAGCATCGCGGCGATCGATCGGCTGCAAGAGAGCCGGGAGCTGCAGGAGAGGTTGTGGAGCAACGCGGCCTATCTGCAGAACGGTCTCCGGAAGCTGGGATTTTCCATTGGCCCGACTCAGACGCCTATCACTCCGTGTATCATCGGAGACGAAGAGAAGACGCAGCGTTTCAGTGCCATGCTGTACGAGGAAGGCATATACGCCAAAGCGATCGTGTTCCCAACCGTGCCAAAAGGAACGGGGCGCATCCGAAACATGCCGACTGCCGAGCATACATCGGAAATGCTCGACCGTACGCTCGCCGCATACGCGAAGGCGGGCCGCGAACTCGGAATCATTGGATAGGAGGAGTGCGGGATGAAACGAATACTGTTGACCGGTGCGCTTGGACAGATCGGGAGCGAGCTCGCGGTCAGGCTTCGGGAATTGTACGGGAGTGACGCAGTCTTGACGACGGACGTTCGGGAAGACCGGAGCGAGGCGGCGCAAGGCGGAGCCTTCCAGCTGCTGGACGTTACGGACGGCCGGGCGTTTTATGAGGCGGCCAGGGTCCATCGGGCCGACACGATCATCCATCTGGCGGCACTCCTGTCCGCCACGGCCGAAGCGAAGCCATTGTTCGCTTGGCAGCTGAATATGGGAGGGCTGCTGAACGCGCTGGAGACGGCACGGGAGCTGAGCTGTCAGTTGTTCGTGCCGAGCTCGATCGCCGCTTTTGGACCGGACGCCCCCAGGCAAGGCACGCCGCAGGACGCGCCGCTGCGTCCGGGAACGATGTACGGGATTAGCAAAGCGGCCGGCGAGCAGTTGAGCGACTATTATTACAGGAAGTATGCCGTAGACGTAAGAGGCTTGCGGTTTCCCGGCTTGATCTCGCATGCCGCTCCTCCTGGCGGCGGAACGACCGATTACGCCGTCGAGATGTACGTCGAAGCTGTCAAAAACGGAAATTATACTTCATATATCGGGAAAGGAACGTTCCTCGATATGATGTACATGCCTGACGCGATCGATTCCGTCGCTTTGCTGATGGAAGCCGACGCTTCCCGGCTAAAGCGCCGCAGTGCCTATAACATAACGGCCATGAGCATAGATCCCGAAGCGATTGCGGCCAGCATCCGAAGACAACTGCCGGGTTTCGAGCTCCGCTACCATATCGATCCCCTTCGCCAGGCGATTGCGGACGGTTGGCCCGACGCGATCGATGCTTCGGCCGCGCGCGAGGAGTGGGGGTTCCGGCCCGCATATGATCTGGACCGGACGACCGACGAGATGCTGACGACTCTCTCCCGCAAGCTGCTTAGTAGCGAGGGAGGCTCGATTTTGTTGCCACAATAGAATTTGAGGCTTTGCTTTGCAAAGCTGAAGGTCGCTCATCTCTGAAAGGCCTCGAATAGAGGATTTTTAAGTGTCTAAGTCCTTGCATTGCTCCGATTGAAGTTTTGCTCATGTTAGGCTAGAATGAAACGACAAAACGATAATGCGAGGAGGCCGATTCCGATGGAGCCGATCCATAAGAAGGTTGGCAAAAATCTGCACGCCATCCGGAAGTCGAGGGGCCTCAGCCTCGACAACGTCGCCGAGATGACCGGCGTGAGCAAAGCGATGCTGGGCCAGATCGAACGGGGAGATTCCAATCCGACGATTTCGGTGCTGTGGCGCATCGTAAACGGACTGGGCATCTCTTTTACGACGCTGATCGAAGAGGTAGATTCGGACGTCACAATCGCGACGCCGGGCGATCTGGAGTCGTTTGCGGAAGAAGAGGGCGCGTACCGGACATTTCCGCTGTTCCCGTATCGGCTGCGGAACAAATTCGAATCCTACCTGGTCGTTATAGAGCCGGGCTGCGAGCATGACTCCGAGCCTCATAACGACGGCGTAGAGGAGTATTTATTCGTCCAGGAGGGCGTCCTGGAGCTGGAGCACGGGGATGAACGCTACGAAGTGCCGGCAGGCAGCGCCGTTCATTTCCACGCGAATCGGCCCCATACGTACCGCAATCATGGCGAGGAGACGGCGAAGTTTTTCGCGGTCATCTTTTACGCGGACGCTGCGGCGCGAGGTTAGTCGATATTCCATTACAGCTTAATGAACGGAAAACGTAAGTTTAATAGCGAAGCGGTTTACCTATCAAGTTTCTCGTGGCCGATGGGTGATCGATTAGTTGCGCAAACGCGGTGTGCCGCGAGAAAATGAATTAGACGTACGCTGGGGAGAAGTATTTGGTCGTTGACCAGATACTTTTCTTTATTTTTTTGGAGTGATCGAGCCTTGCGCTCACAAGCGTCGCGTGGCTGCTGCCGATTATGGTATGATACTTATGGTTTCCATTCGTTTCATACTAAATATAAAGTAGGTTTGCATATGCATCTGATATCGGTTGAACATATAACAAAAAGCTATGGCGAGAAGCTGCTGTTCGAGGATGTCACGTTTGGTGTTGAGGACGGGGACAAAATCGGCATCATCGGCGTCAATGGCACGGGCAAGTCAACGTTTCTGAAGGTCATCGCGGGGCTGGAGCAGCCGGATTCCGGAACCGTTTCGGTGGGAAGCCGGGTTGTCATCCGCATGTTGTCGCAGGACCCCGTATTCGCGGCCGGCGAGACGGCGCTGGAGCATGTGCTTGGCGGGGACTCCCCGCAACTGCGGGCGGTTCAAGCTTATGCGGAGGCTATGGAAGCTATTGGGCTAAATGCGGGCAGCGAGAAGCTGCAGCAGGAACTTATCGCGGCGAACGCGAAGATGGATGAACTGGACGCGTGGGGACTCGAGAACGAAGCGAAGACGGCCCTCACCAAGCTGGGAATCTACGATCATGGCGCCAAGGTAGAGACGATGTCGGGCGGCCAGCGCAAGCGGGTTGCCATGGCGGCGGCGCTGCTGCTGCCCTCCGACGTGCTGATTTTGGACGAGCCGACGAACCATATCGATAATGAGTCGGTCGCCTGGCTGGAGGGGATGCTGCAAAAGCGGCGCGGCGCGCTGCTCATGATTACGCATGACCGCTACTTCCTTGATCGGGTCAGCAACCGCGTGATCGAGCTGGACCGCGGACAAGCCCATTTCTACCAGGCGAACTATAGCCGCTTTCTGGAGCTCAAGCTGGAGCGCGAGGAGCGGGAGGCCGCATCGGAAGCGAAGCGCCAGAACTTATTGCGCAATGAGCTGGCGTGGATTCGGCGGGGAGCAAAGGCCCGGACGACGAAGCAGAAGGCGCGGATCGACCGGTTCGAGGCGCTTAAGGCGGCAGGACCCAAGGGAGCGGACGGCAAGCTGGAGCTGTCGGTGGCTTCCTCGCGGCTGGGCAAGAAGATCGTCGAAGCCGAGGATGTAGGCAAAAGCTACGGAGATCGCCAGCTTTTCTCCGGGTTCAGCTACATCGCCGTGCCGGAGGATCGAGTCGGCATCGTCGGACGCAACGGAAGCGGCAAGTCGACGCTTCTTCGCATATTGGCCGGGAAGATAGAGCCGGACGAAGGAACGGTGGAGCGCGGCTTGACCGTAAAGCTGGGCTGGTTCTCGCAGGAGCGCGAGGAGATGGACGAAAGTCTTCGCGTTATCGAATATATTCGCGAGGACGCCGAGCAGGTGAAGACGGCGGATGGCACGACGATCTCCGCCGGCCAAATGCTGGAGCGGTTCCTGTTCCCTCCGGCGCTGCAATGGTCGCCGATCTCGAAGCTGTCGGGAGGCGAGAAGCGGCGTTTGCAGCTGTTGCGCGTACTGATGAACGCGCCGAACGTGCTTCTGCTAGATGAGCCGACAAACGATCTCGATATCGCAACGTTGACCGTGTTGGAGGATTATCTCGACGACTTCCCCGGCGTCGTATTCGTCGTCTCCCATGACCGCTACTTCCTCGACCGTACGGTGGATCGCATTATCGCCTTCGAAGAAGGCGGCGTCATTACGCAGCATACCGGCAATTATTCGGAATACCGGGAGTTTGCGGACAAGCGCTCCGCTGCAGGAACTGGAGGCGGCAGCTCGGCGGTGTCCGGCGGCGGAGGGAATACTAGCAAGTCGGGCGGATTCGCTGGCGGAGCAGGCTCTGGCGCGAATGGAGGCAAGGCGAGCGGCTCCGCAAGCGGAGCTTCTGCCTCACAAAGCAGTGCGGCTGCGAGTGGTTCATCCGGTCGCGAGCGCGCGCTCAAGATGTCGTACAAGGATCAGAAGGACTACGAAGCGATCGACGGATGGATCGCTGAAGCCGAGGAGGAGCTCTCCGCCGTAGCAGTAGAAATGGAAGCCGCCAGCAGCGATTCGGTGCGGCTGCAAGAGCTTGCCGCCAAGCAGCAGCAGCTGGAAGAAAAGCTGGAATCGCTTATGGAGCGGTGGACGGAGCTTAATCTGCTCGCGGAAGAGATTGCCGCGCAGAAGAAGGGCTGATCCAATTCATGACGCGCGGAGCTAGGCAACATACCTTGATAATACGTAATATGGCATAACCAAAATACGCAATACGGCATAACCAACGATATTCACTATAGCGATTTTGTTTACCACATAAGAATTAGTTTTTCGGCGTACCGAAAAACTAATTCTTATTGGCGATAAAACTTCCTTATGCTTACGAAGCGGCTTTGCTTTGCAAAGCTGAAGGTCGCTCATCACTGAAGTACTTCGATAAAAGTTTTTCTCATTAAAGGAGGCCACTCGAATGGGAGCACATAGCGTCGAAACCAAAGAAATCAAAAACATCTACTGCATCGGCCGCAACTACCGGCTGCATGCGCTGGAGCTGGGCAACGAGGTGCCGGAGTCGCCGATGGTGTTTACGAAACCCAGCCACGCGGTGGCCGCAATGGATGGAAGCACGGTAGAACTGCCTGGTGGCGTCGGCGAAGTGCATTTCGAGCTGGAGATCGTGTTGCGCGTCGGAGAAGGGTACAAGCCAGGCGCTCCGGTTGACGAAATGTTTGACGCCATGACACTGGGACTCGACTTGACGCTTCGCGACGTGCAGTCAAAGCTTAAGGCAAAGGGGCATCCATGGCTCGCGGCCAAAGGATTCAAGAGTTCGGCCCCGCTGGGCGATTGGATTCCGTACCCGGGCGAGGCAGCTCTTGCAGGGACGGAGTTCATCCTGCAGCGCGGAGAAGAAGTCGCTCAGCGCGGCTGCGCGAAGGACATGCTGTTCGGCGTGACCGAGCTTGTCCGCCATATCGAGGCGAACTACGGCCTTGGCCCCGGCGATCTGATCTTCACGGGCACGCCCGCGGGCGTAGCCGCCCTTCGGGACGGGGATACGCTCCAGGCGTTCTGGGGCGAGCAGAAGTTGGGCGCTTGCACGGTGGCATTAAAGAATTAAACCGTTGCCGAGCAATGGAAACCGCGCGGAAAACGGCAAGCGCCTAATGGCACGTCAGACGGCAACCGGCAAACACCAAACGGCAAACACCAAACGGCAAACGCCGTTGCGAAAGCAAATGAAGAAGCTCGCCATACCTCGGCACCCTCAACGGGAGCGAGTATGGCGAGTTTTTTTACCACAATAAAATTTAAAAGTTTTCGACCATACGAAAACCGAAATTCGATTTAGCGATAAATCCTGCTTCATGCTTCCGAAGCGGCTTTGCTTTGCAAAGCTGGAGGTCGCTCATCTCGAGAGGCCAAGGTAGAGGTTTTCTCATTGGAATATAGGAATAGGAAAGCAATATCTCGCATTCTTTCTCTATTTATCTCGAGAAGAAACCAAATCGTGCACGAGTTTGTCGGTGGTACCGACAATCGAGTTGCCAAAGCCGACCGGATCGACTCAATATAGTGGAGAAATCCACCATATCGAGCCGAATTCGGGTACAACCGTCTGATAAAGTGGAAGATTCCGCTATAATTCACCAAAGTTAGCCGCGCGGAGCTACTTTGTGGGCTGTAATCCGAAAATCGGGCTATTGGAGCGCCGCCGGAGCTGCCGAGCGCAATAGCCCGAGAAAATCGGGCTATTGGAGCGCCGCCGGAGCTGCCGAGCGCAATAGCCCGAGAAAATCGGGCTATTGGAGCGCCGCCGGAGCTGCCGAGCGCAATAGCCCGAAAAAATCGGGCTATTGAAGCGCCGCCGGAGCTGCCGAGCGCAATAGCCCGAGAAAATCGGGCTATTGGAGCGCCGCCGGAGCTGCCGAGCGCAATAGCCCGAGAAAATCGGGCTATTGAAGCGTCGCCGGAGCTGCCGAGCGCAATAGCCCGAGAAAATCGGGCTATTGGAGCGCCGCCGGAGCTGCCGAGCGCAATAGCCCGAAAAAATCGGGCTATTGGAGCGCCGCCGGAGCTGCCGAGCGCAATAGCCCGAGAAAATCGGGCTATTGAAGCCACGCCGGAGCTGCCAAGCGCAATAGCCCGAGAAAATCGAGCTATTGGAGCGTCGCCGGAGCTGCCGAGCGCAATAGCCCGAAAAAATCGGGTTACAGAGCCGTGTGGTGCCGTCGAACGTAGCTGTTTATCTGCCTTACCGTCCCTCGAGCTTCCTCCACTGCTTTCTCCCATCGTTTTCTATATCGAGTGTAGTTTTATCCTTATTTGAACTTGTTGCACCGCTAAAGGAAGGCGAAAGCCGCGCTCAAACGTATGCAACGGCAAGCGGAATCCCATTTGGCCGTGTATCAACGTCCGGCGCGGCGTTTCTTTCTCAGCACCAACCCAATCGCGATACTTGCCGCTATTATCGCAACGGCGCCGGCAAGCGCGGGCCATGGAAGCCTGACGTCAAAATCTTTCGCCGAATCGGCAACGGGCTGATCGAGATCCTTGTTCGGCGGCACTCCTTGGCCTAATAGATCAAGATCCCCTTGAGCTTGCGAAAGGGCCTTCGTACGAGTGCATATCCCCGTGCCCGGTTCGTCTCCGTTCCCGTCGGGACCGGAAGCGTAGGCATAAACCAGATAGGACATGCCTTTCTGGAAGAAGAAACCGCAATCGCCGCCGCCGCTGCCGGTCCACACCGTAATGCGCGTGCCGGCCTCACCTTTGTACACGGTCCCCGTCTCGAACTGGATATTTTTAATGGAAAAGCCTCGTTTGCTTTTGGTCTCCGTTACATCAGCCACTGTCCCGGCAAATACGATTTGTGCCCCTTCGGCGGCATCCATAACAGGCTTCGGTTCCGCGCAACTGCACGCAAACGTTGTTTGGGGCAGGTATGCCATCGCAATGCCGGTCAGCAAAGCTGCCAGCAGAATGAGTTTGCCTATTGTTTTCAAAGGAACCCTCCTGTTCGTCTTATTAAAAATATAGGAAAGCATTTCGCCATACTTTCTCTATATTTCTCGGAATGAAACGCGCCGCGCCGCCAAAGGATGGCGTAGCCGTTTCACCTTGCCTTATGCATTAAGAACGTGCCAGAAAAGCGAAGTGTTGCAACCGGATGCAAGATCAATCGACATCGGAGCGAATTTGTGGAATAATCTTCTACATTATGTGACAGTTGAACAGCCTCATTAAGGGGGGGGAGCCGATTGAAGGTCGTATGGATCGAAGACGAGACCGAGCTGCTCAAGGAATGCGCGGATTATTTGCGGCGGGAAGATATCGAGGTTCACGGTGCGGCGACGCTGTCGGAAGCTGAGACGCTCATCAGGGAAGAGAAGCCGGATCTGCTGCTGGTGGACTGGATGCTGCCCGGAGGAGAGAGCGGGCTGGATTTATGCAAGCGCAACGAGCGGGAATGGGGCTTGCCCATAATTATGGTGACGGCTAAAGGCGATGAGTTTGACAAGGTGCTGGCGCTGGAGTTGGGGGCTGACGATTATTTGACAAAGCCGTTCGGTCTGCGGGAGCTAGGCGCTAGAATGAAAGCCGTATTGCGCCGCACATCCAAGGGGAACGTCCGGGAGGACGGAAGGCATCGCGAAGATGTGCGATTACAGCGAGGATTGCTGCTGCTGGATAACGACAAATATGCGGCGCAGCTCGAGGATCGCCGTCTGGAGCTGACTCGCACGGAATTTATGCTGCTCTGGAAGCTTGCTTCTCATCCAGGACGAGTGTTCACGCGAACCCATCTCATGGACGAAGCGCTTGGCGACGATTATATCGGCTACGAGCGGACGATTGATTCGCATATTCGCAATTTGCGCAAGAAGCTTGGCGATCACGAAGCGGAGAAGCCTTACATCGAGACTGTTTATGGCATCGGGTATCGGTTTTCCGAAGAGGCGAGGTGACCGGGATGACCGGCGCGCAGACTAACGGCTTGACTAGTGGACGCGGACGGAATGGGTTAGCAAAGCGGCTGCGACTGGTTGCGATTAGCATAGCGACGGCTTTGCTTACAGGATGGATCGTACAGATTGTACTTCTGGGCATGGAGAGCAGGGAACGGGAGAGGGCAGAGCTGTATTGGAACGGCTATGCAGTCATGTATGTCGAGTTGAATGGCGGCTTTGACGGATTACAGGAGCGGCTTGTGCGAGACGGGTATGTGTATGGTGCGGATTCCGATTTCGCCGTTCGAATCTATGCAGGCGATGATGATCATTACGAGAAAGTAGCAGAGGTTTCGCGGGGCGGTAAATGGAGCGGCGGACGCAAGCTGCCGGTTATGACGGGAGGTCGAATTGTCGGCTATACCGAGACGAGCATTACCTCTTTCGGTCATTCATGGTTCATAAGATTTGTTGTTCCATGCATGACGGGGTTATTCGTATTGACTTGCGGTCTGATCCTTCAGCATAAGCTGAATCGGACGGAAGATCAGGCCGATCGGCGTCTTGCCGAAGAATTGAAGACGTATATGGCGCAGCATCGCCATTTGCCTGTTGATACCGAAGAGCGGGATTGGACGTCTTTGAAGGGAGAAATTGGCGACCTCATGCGTCGCAATCAACAGCTGGAGACGGTCAGAACGACGATGGTGGCGGATATCGCCCACGAGCTGCGGACGCCGATTGCCATTATGCGTGCAACGTTGGATCATGCGTTGCAGTCAGGTGCTCCGCTGGCGCCGGACAAGCTTGCCGTTCTTCATGACGAGACGCTGCGGTTAAGCCGTCTCGTCCGCGATCTGAAGGAGCTGGCGCTTGCGGAGAGCGGACATCTGCCGCTGTTCAAGTCCTGGTTTTCTATGACAGAGCTGGCCGAAGAGGTGCTGGAGACGCTTTCGGCGGCCGGTGAGGAACGCGGCATACGGCATGTCATCACTGGACTTCACGATGCAACGATGTACGGAGATCGCGGACGTATCAAGCAATTGTTAATTAATCTTGTCGGCAATGCGTTCCGTCATGCCCGATCTCTGGTGACGGTAGATTTAGCGTTAGCGGGAGGCATGATCCAGCTTACGGTCAGCGATGACGGTCCGGGAATCGAGGAGGAGGAGCTGGAGAGGGTGTTCGACCGCTTTTATCGGGGAACGGAGACAGCCAAAGCCGGCAGAGGACGCGGAACGGGGCTTGGCCTGGGACTCGCCATTGTCCGCGAGTTCGCTCGCGCCCATGGCGGGGAGACGGCGGTACGAAGCCGTTATGGCGAGGGAGCCAGCTTTGTCGTAACGCTGCCGGTCATGAAGGAATAATGGAAGGTTGGGGGATGCCCGCCCTTTCTGCATAATATCTGCACATTTGGTTCATCAGGAGTGCATAATGTTCTGCTACAGTTACGTCATTAGCAGAACAAGAGGTGAAAAGCATGTTTATTCGCGTACAAGGATTATCCAAAACTTACGGCAAGGGGATCGCGGCGACGAAGGCGCTTAGAGAAGTATCTCTTAACCTGGACAAGGGAGAGATGGTGTCCATTACGGGGCCGTCCGGCTGCGGCAAAACGACGCTGCTCCACATTCTCGCGGGCATCGAATCCGGCGACAGCGGCGAAATATGGATCGGCGACGCGCCGATCCATGAGTGGGATGATGCCAAAATCGCCAAGCTTAGGCTGGCGAAGATGGGCTTCGTCTTCCAGTCTTATCATCTCGTGCCCGTACTGACGGCGTGGGAAAATGCGGCGATGCCGCTTATTGCAGCCGGCTTGCCCACGGGGAAGGCTCGGCTCAGAGCGCGCGAGGCTTTGTCCGAGGTTGGACTTGCGGACAAGGAGAACAACTATCCGGCTCAGTTGTCGGGCGGTCAGAATCAACGCGTCGCTATAGCCAGGGCCATTGTCGCAAGACCGGACATTTTATGGGCGGACGAGCCTACAGGCGCGCTTGATACGGATACGGCGGAGCAAATCATCGGACTGCTGGAAATGCTTAATCGCCATTACGGAACGACGGTCGCGGTCGTCACGCATGATCCGGGCATCGCGTCGCGCATGAATCGTACAATCCGGATGCAGAACGGCAGAATCGTTCATGACGGAGGAAACGGATTATGATCGGCTCCGGCATCGTATGGGGGATGGCGTGGGGCAATCTCCGCAAGCAATGGAAGCAGACGCTGCTAACGATCGCGGCTGGGGCGATCGGCGCAATGCTCATCGCGGTCAGCTTCGTTAATTACGATTCTGTCCGCATTAGCGGAGAACGGTGGATAGAGACGAGGCTGGGCCCTATCAGTTCGAAGCTGACGCCGGAGGAGCAGCTCTCAGCGGGATTTACGGGAGAACAAGTCGCCGTGCTGGAGAAATATGTGGACGAACAATCGAACGATTATCGGATCTTGCCTTATATCGGGGCGGAGGCGACGCTCCGGGCTCTTGACTCAAATGGCGAAGAGGGCGGAGTGCTGAAGTCGGTGCTGGTTCTTGGCTTCTCCATGGAGAAGGCGGCGAGCTTCGATTCTGCAAGAGCCGAGCTGTGGAGTCGCGGCATTGGCGAAAACGAGGTCATTCTGAACGAGGAGACGGCGTCGCAGCTCGGCGTTGCGGCCGGCGATGCGTTGGAACTCATCACCTCGGACGGTTCCAAGCTTCTGCGCGTTCGCGAAATAACGTCGGAGCAAGGTTTGACGGGCTTCCGGGATTACGGCGCTTATAGCGGCACGGCGATCGTATCGGAGGCGCTTGCGCGCGAGATTGCGAAGATCGACGAGGGCATCTATCCCGCTATATGGGCGGGGACGGTTAATGATTCCCTGCCAGACAGAGCGATGTTCATCCTGCCGGAGCTGAATTACGAGATTCATTATTTGAAGGCCGATTATCGTGACAGGCTGGAAAGATTAAATTTCACTATCATCATCGGGATAATCAGCCTGGTAGCCATTGCGTCCAGTCTGATCTTCATGCGGCAAGTGCTCGTCATGATCTCGGAGTCGAGAAGGGGCATGTACGGCGTCCTGCGAGCGATCGGATTGTCTCCCGGACAGATTGGCGCCATGTTCGCGGCAGAAGCATTGCTCTTGTCGTTGCTTAGCGCTTTGGTAGGCTCGTTTATCGGTATAGGCGCAGGATACGGTTTGGTATCCATGTTTTACGGTACGTACAGCGACGTTTTGCAACGGATGACGGGCATGCATATTCCAATTCATCCGCATCTCTCGATTGTTGGAGGGATATTACTCTTTCTATCCATCTTCGTGTTTCTGGCTGTCGTATCCGCATTCGCCGCACGCAAGGCTGGCCGATTCCCGGTAGTCGAAGCGCTGCGCGGCGGAGGAGAGCGGCTGGTACGAAAAGGCTACAGGCATCGTTTTTTCGGATGGGTACTGACAGGGGCAGGGGTCTATTTCACGGTGATTCACTTTTATCTGGCATTTGTCGAGACACCGGATATGAACGGGGGAAACATGCTGTGGGTGTGCGTCTCGTGGTTAGGCGCATGTTGCTTCCTCTTGTTCCTCCTCATACGGCTGCTGTCCATTATGAGCGGGCCCCTTAGCAGGCTGTTCGGGTGGCTGGGGATTCCGCCTCTCTCGGTCATGCTTGCGACGAAATATCCCCGCAGCCAATCCGGAAGAACGTACACGACAGCGTTATTATTCGCGTTGATCATGATGATCGTGACGTTTACGGTGACCATCATGGGATTGATAACGGCATCGGGCGACGTCAGCCAGACCCCGCAGACGGTGCTGGGCAATGGCGGATATGCTCCATACCAGTCGGAGTCGGAGCGGGATCATATTTTGTCCGCGGCGGCCGAGGATGACTTTATCTCCGGAAATATGGAAGCATACATGATTTCTGAGCCGTTTATGATCGATATGACTACGGGCGGTCTGGCTCAAGCCGTCGTGCCTGTAACGGATGAACTGCTGAAGAGAGAGCTTCCGCCGCTGGCGGAACGCGATCCCCGATTCGGCAGCAACGAGGAAGCATGGGAAGCGGTTTTAAATGATTCCAATTATATTATGCTGCCGCACTTTTACAAGACGAGAGACGATGTTTTTCAACCCGGACTAAAGGCAGGCGACACTGCTGCGTTCCCGGTGTATGAATACAAAAAGCTTAGAGCAATGGATGAACCCAAAGTGCTGTTGTTCGAGAAATCACTTACCGTAGCTGGATTCCTCCAGAATGAGGCACATCAACACGCCATCGATTATTACGGCGCGACTTTTATGCATGCTGATGTCGTTAACGAGCTTCGGCCGTATGGCTTCAAATGGGAAAATCAGAAAGCGCTCGGCTTCGTTTTGTTCGATTTCGATTACCGGGACGTCGAGCTCGCCCAGCAACTGGAGGATCGATTCGCGCTTAACGGAGTGCTGGGATTCACGGTGCCTTATCTGAATAATAGCGCGGAGTATCTGATGAACAAGCAGCTAGGCAATGGTTTCGTAGGCTGCGCGGTATTCTCCGGGATCATCAGCTTAATGGGACTCGCGGTTGTTCAATATCGGACAGTGAGGGAGAGAGGCCGACAGATCGCGATGATGCGCTGCATCGGCGTGCCTGGCAAACAAATCTATTGGATGTTTATGCTCGAAGGCATTGTCATCAGCGTAGCCGGTCTGCTGACCGGTTGGGGCATCGGCGCCAGCGGCGCTAGATTATTCACGCAAGCTGCAAGGCAGGATATGCCGGATTATATGGCGTTCGAGTCGTCCTATCCCTACGAGATCATTTTGCCTATCATGCTCGGGCTGCTGCTGCTCTCGGTGCTCGTCAATATTGCGCCCGCAAGAGCGGCTTTAAAGCTGAAGGCGGCGGAGGGTCTTCGGAGCAATGACGAGTAGGGTTAATCATGAATTCCTTTAAGCTAGGGAAATTCTTATGTGGCAGCCAAAAGACGAGCACCGCGCTTAAACCGCGGTGCTCGTCTTCTTGAAATTCTAAAAACTTTTATTAAGTTCTTGTACCTTTTCCTGATAGCCAAGAAAGTAAGTGGAAGTTTCGACGCCAATTCCGTTTACTTTCGCGGGGCAGGAAGTAAGTGAAAGCGAGCTGCGCCACCAGAGAGGAGGGCTCAGCTGGTTTATCTTCTCGCTCTTATTTGCCATTAAACGCGTTCAGCATCCACACATGTTTCTCCAGGGAAGTATGGATGGCAAGGAGCATATCGGCCGTTGTTTCGTCGCCGGCTTCCTGTGCGGCTTCCATACCTTCCTTAAGCTCGTCGATAACCGTCGAGAAATCCTTGATGAGTTGGTCGACCATTCCTTCAGCGGATTCTTTGCCGCTGGCTTCCTTAACGGTGGATTCCTCCAAGTACTCGCTCATTGTCGCGATTGGCTTGCCTTTCACCGCAAGGAGACGTTCCGCGATCTCGTCGACATGCAGCGCCGCCTC
The DNA here is from genome assembly GCF_014303795.1 of Paenibacillus sp. PAMC21692. Lineage (NCBI taxonomy): Bacteria > Bacillati > Bacillota > Bacilli > Caryophanales > Paenibacillaceae > Paenibacillus > Paenibacillus sp. PAMC21692. The sequence continues at coordinate 7,471,084 of NZ_CP060293.1, read as the reverse complement.
CTCGTAGAACTCCTGGAACTTCGCATGGAGCGTGAAGAACTGCGAGCCTTTTACGTACCAGTGGTAGTTGTGAAGCTTAATATAGAGAACGCTCCAGTTGGCGATCTGCCGATTGAGATGTTGTTGTACGGTTTTTGTTGTTTTGGTAGTCATGTTTTTTCATCCTTTCGATTGTTGAGATTGGTTATTTCATATAAGTAAACCGGAATAGCGGCAGTGAAACCTTGTTTCCTCGAATATCCTGCAATAGGAAAACATATCATTTCAATCCAACGACTAGTGTGCTCTTCTGTGATCGGGTGTATGCATTGGGGCTGCAAGAGATTGGATATTATAATTAGATCAATTCCTTATTTATAATTATTACAAATTAGACGCTGGATGTCAAGGCTTTAATCGTTATTTGCATTCGCTAGCGCGCTGGCAGGCGAGGACGAGCGAATGTGTATGAAAAAGCGAGTACAATGGGATGCAGGCAGGCGGTGACGAGCGAATGTGTATGAAAAAGCGAGCACAATGGGGCGCTGGCAAGCGAAGGTGTGAAAAGGCTGGTTGTACGCACACGAAAAAAAGGATACAACCTCCGCATTAAAGCCGAGGCTGCATCCTTCTCTGAATAAGTCCGAGCCAGACGCGAATTCGAAAATTAAACGAGCGCCGCCGCTTCGTGGGCCTGCGCTTCGAGGTAACGTTCGCAGTCCAAAGCGGCCATACAACCGCTGCCAGCGGCCGTGATCGCTTGGCGATAGGTGGTATCCTGCACGTCGCCGCAGGCAAACACGCCGGGAATATTCGTCGCGGAAGTGCCCGGCTTCACCAAAATGTAGCCTTGAGCATCCGTCTCGATCTGTCCGCCAAGGAAACCTGTATTCGGCGTATGGCCGATAGCGACAAATACGCCGTCCGCTTCCAGCAGCTCTTCTTCGCCGGTCTCGTTGTTACGGACCTTCAGGCCTTGCAGTCCGTTCTCGCCGGCTACGACTTCAAGCGGCGTACGGTTCAGGCTCCAGGCTACCTTCTCGTTGGAGCGGGCGCGATCCTGCATGATTTTCGAAGCGCGCAGCTCTTCGCGACGGTTTACGACGCGAACCTCGGTGGCGAAGCGGGTTAAGAAGCTTGCTTCTTCCATGGCGGAGTCGCCGCCGCCGATGACGATCAGCTTTTTGCCGCGGAAGAAGAAGCCGTCGCAAGTGGCGCAGGTGCTGACGCCGCGACCGATATTATCCTGCTCTCCGGGAATGCCGAGATACTTGGCGGACGCGCCTGTCGAGATAATGATGGATTCTGCTTGCAGCTGCCCAAGTCCTTCAACTTCAAGCGTATAAGGCCGCTTGCCGAAGTCGACGCTCTTGACGGAGCCCATCTTGAACGTAGCGCCGAACTTCTGCGCTTGTTTTCGCATATTGTCCATTAACTCGCTTCCGAGGATGCCATCCGGGAAACCGGGAAAGTTTTCGACCTCCGTTGTTGTCGTCAACTGGCCGCCAGGCTGCCAGCCCTCGATGACGAGGGGCTCCATGTTGGCGCGGGCGAGATAGATGGCCGCCGTCAAGCCTGCAGGACCTGTTCCGATAATAATGGTTTTGTGCATAATCGTTACCTCCAGTATGATGTTCTCTCTATTCGTGATTGCGTATGTGTTACCTTAAAATTATTACAAACTGTAACGTAAGTCAATACAGTTCATCTAACCTTCATCTTACCTGCGATAGAATGGATCAAGCCATCAAAATCCACGGCTGCTAGTTGGCGATTTCATCCCAAAACGAGTATGATGGAGACAGAGAATAAGACGTTGATTGCCAGTCGCAACCGTCTTTAAGAGAGGAGCAGCGAATTGCGTATGAGTACATCAATCCGGAAAGCCGTCATACCTGCGGGAGGACTCGGCACGCGGTTCCTGCCGGCAACGAAAGCGCAGCCCAAGGAGATGCTGCCGCTGATCGACAAGCCGGCCATTCAATACATTGTGGAGGAAGCCGTTCGTTCCGGAATCGACAGCATCGTCATCGTAAGCGGCCGGCACAAGCGTGCGATCGAGGATCACTTCGACAAGTCATTCGAGCTGGAGGCGGAGCTGGAAGCGCGCAATAACGAGACGATGCTTGCCATCGTCAAAGAAATTTCGCAGCTCGCGGATATCTATTATGTCAGGCAAAAGGAGCCGCTCGGGCTTGGGCATGCCGTATTGTGCGCTCGCAGGTTCGTCGCGGACGAACCGTTTGCGGTACTGCTCGGCGACGACATTTTGACCTCGAACCCGCCTTGCCTGAAGCAAATGATCGAAATTTACGAGCAGGAGCAATCATCCGTTGTAGCGGTTATGGAAGTGCCCTGGGATCAAACTCATAAATACGGTATCGTGGACATCGAACAAGGGAGCCGGGTAGCCAGGGTCAAAGATATTATCGAGAAGCCGGCGCCAGGTCAAGCGCCATCCAATTATGCGGTAGTCGGGCGTTACGTGCTGCATCCGTCCATCTTCGGATTGCTGGAAGCCGCGAAGCCTGGCAAAGGGGGAGAAATTCAATTGACCGACAGCTTGCAAGAGCTGAACCGGTTGTCTTCGCTAACGGCTTTTCGCTTCGATGGCCGCAGGCACGATGTCGGCGACAAGCTGGGCTTCGTGCAAGCGACGATCGATTTCGCTTTGGAGCGGGATGATTTGTCCGCGGATGTGAGGCGTTATATGCTGGAGAGTCTGGGCTTGCCGAAGGAATCTTAAAACGGCTCGGTCGACTGTCTAAGAGAAAAGACTGTTTGTACATTGTCTTTCTCGAAGACTCGTGACAGGCTGCGGCCGTCAAGTCATGGAGGTTTTGAACTCGCACAAAAAGACAGTCGCTCATGGCTCAGCGCCGCGTCGGCTGTCTTTTTGCAAATATACGAATATATTGCTCGGAACGAATCGCATCCCGCCGCCAAAGGAAGGCGCGGCCGTTTCGCCTTGTTGCGGCAGGTTGCAGGGAGAGCGCTGATGTCGAAAGCCTGCCACTATTTTGAAATGGTGATTTTTTACTGTTTGAGCTAGAATAGAGAGATAGAGAGAGTTACTGGGCTGGGAGATGACTTACTTGTATTGCCATCAATGTATAAGAAGCTACGCAAGGGATGCAAGGTTCTGCAGCCAATGCGGAAGAAGGCTTCATGCTATAACGATTCAAGCGGAACAAGGGGATCACGGCGCTGTCGGATTGGCGGAGCAGGAGAGTGCGGCATCGCTGGAAATAGCGGACGGGAATCGTATCGATACGAAAGAGACGAAGCTCCCGGGGGACGTCGAGACGATGGGAGGAACGCAAGCCGTACAAAAGCGCGAGACGCTCGGGCCCGTCTTCTTTGGACTCGCGGCGCTGGCTCTTGTCGTTGCGTCGGGGCTTTTCCTTTTCTACAAGCATGAACTGAAAACGAACGAAGACGTGCTGCGGCTGCAGGTCGAAGCAAGGGCGGCAGCCTTGGGCGGCCAGTACGACGAGGCGATCGCGCTGCTCGAGCAAGCGATAAGAGCCCGGCCGGATTTTCGCGCGATTATCGACGATAACGAAACGGTTCATCACGCGGCGGAGCTCGAACGACTGTCCGTTGAAATTCGGCAAAGGCTGGACAAAGGCGATGCGGAGGTTGCCCTGAGCGAGCTTGAGCATCTGAAGTCCGAGCTGAACGGACACAAGGAGCCTATCTACGACAAGCTGAAGGAGAAGGCGGACGGCTTTTCTATGGAGCTTACGCTGCTGGAGCTGGCAGGCGATCTGACCACCTTGAAGACGATCGAGGAGCACGGAGAAATGTTAAACGTCGTGAACGGCTTGATCGGGCAGGAGGCGGAGGAGCTTCGCGCTCTTATCCTGGACAGTATTCGAAAGATAACGATTGCCGAAACGGAGTATTTGCTCCAGCGAAAAAACTTCTCCGGTGCGTTGTCAGCCTGCGACAAAGCGTTGACTTGGGCAAAGGAGGATGTGGAGCTGCTAGCTCTTAAGGAGCGCGTCAAGCAAGAGAAACATGCTTATGAGCAAGCGGAGCAGCTTCGAATTCAGCAGGCGATGGAAAACGCGGCGGAGGAAGATTTGATTAATCAGACGGACGCGATCGAGGTCATAAGCATTGATCATTCGTTGGATGATTTCGGCGACCTTTCGGTTGTCGGCAAGCTCAGAAACAAGGCGACAAGACCGATTTACGGCGTCGAAATTACTTATTCCGTTAAGAGTTCGACCGGTGAAGTGCTGGGAAGCGGAACGGCGAGCGCAACGCCGGAATATATCGAACCGGGCGAAGAGATGACATTTACGGCGACAGTAAGCGGCATTTATGAGGGGGATGTCGTTGCCGTTATCGATAATAAGACTTGGTATTTGGATTAAGGAGCATGGATATGGGAATCAAATGGCGGATTGCGCTCATCGGCTCCCTTCTTATTCTGGCGGGAGGCGCTGCTGCGGGTTACGCGGTGAACGAGCAAGTGCCGGGTCAATTAAACGGCACTCCGCTTATCGCCGTAGGCGAAGTAAAGAAGTCGCTAAAGGATATTATTTTTGAAACGCAGAAGATGGTTGTCATGATCGAGACGGAAACGGGCTTGCAGGGCTCCGGCTTTCTATACAATCTCGAGGGGGATCTCATTACGAACGCCCATGTCGTGGAAGGAGTCAGTCACGTGCGAGTGAAGACGGCTGATGCGCGCGATCTCGATGGAGAGGTTATCGGAATCAGCACCGAAACGGATGTGGCGGTTGTGCGGGTGAAGGAGCTTGTCGGCACCCAGCCGCTGTCCATGATGCGATATGAGCGCGGGGAAGTCGGCGATGATGTCATGGCGATCGGAAGCCCGCTGGGCTTCCAGAACACGGTCACGACAGGCATTATAAGCGGCGTCGGACGAAGCTTCCAGATCGCGCCGTACACGTACAAGGATTTATATCAAATCTCCGCTCCAATCGCCCGCGGCAACAGCGGAGGTCCGCTTGTCGACATGAATACCGGCGCCGTGCTAGGGATTAATTCGGCGGGCCTGGAGGATGAAGGCATCGGCTTTAGCATACCGATCTCGAACGTATTGTCGATGGCAGAGGGATGGTCCAGGCAGCCGATGGACAGGCTTCCCAATCTGAAGGTTGTGGAGACGCACGATGAGAAAGAACAAGATGTTTCTCTGGATCAGATGGCGGAATATTTGGTGAATCATTATTACGACAGCCTGAACAATCGCGATTACGTGTATGCTTATTCGTTGCTTGGAGAAGGATGGAAGGAGGGGACGAGCTATGTCAAATTCCGCGAGGGATATCTGACAACTCGTAACGTCGTCATTGACGATATGCACGTCTCTTCTCCAGAGGACAACGAAGCGACTGTAACGGCGATTTTATCCGTCGACGAACGCAAGGACGGCAAGTACGCACTGAGCAAATATCAAGTCAGCTATCGGATCGGCTACGAAAACGACCAGCTTAAGCTGATATCCGGCAAAGGCAAGGCGATACGCAAATAATTTGAGCCCCCCGCATTAAGTCGGATTTTTAAAATTATAAGAAAGTATAAGTTATGTCCATACTTGACCTATAATTCTCGGAATGAAATGCGCGGCTCTGCCAAAGGACGGCGACAGCCGTTTCGCCTTGAGAAGGACCTCATTTCCCACTTACAGCGGAATTCGAGGTCCTTTTACGTATAAAAGGGGATGTTCCCCTATCTTCTGTTTAGCAACTTGCCTACGATAGCCCCACCTAATCCTACCTATTTTTACCTGTCTACTAATCAATATTGCTTTTTAAAGGGTGTCAATAACACTCACATGTTTTTTTTGTGTGGAAAAAGCAACCGCTTACTAAAATTAATTATGTCACAAAATATAACTTGACTGCTGCCAGGATCAGTTGTATACATGTAATATACACGTATCTATTGGTGCGGCGGACGAAAAAGGCAGACAGCGAAGTAGGCGCGTGATTTCGAAAGGAGTGTTTATAATGATGTTTACAAGCAAGTCCAAGCCATTGATGTTGCTGCTTTGCTTTTTGCTCGCGGCAATGTCCATGGGTGTGACCGGTAAGGTATCTCATGGCTCCGGGAGCGAAACGTACCATATTGCGAACGCCGGCTTTGAGAACGCGGGAGAAGCTGGCGAAATTCCAGATTGGTTGATCAGATCAGGCAATCCAGTCATAAGCAACGAGCAAGCGCATGTTGGAGAGCGGAGCTTGAAGGCTCATTTGGTCAAGGATCAAGGTCAGCCGGCGATAAATATCGAATCCGGCTTGATAAATGTGGAGGAAAACACGTCTTATTTGTTTTCGACCCAGGTCTACCTGGAGCTTGGATCGATTCAAGGCTTTTATGTATACGTTTACGATACGAACGGACAGCTCGTAAAAGGCGCCGATGGACGGGATTTCCATCTGTATCAAGCGATCACGGCACCCAAAGAGGATTGGCAATATATCGAGCAGCCGTTTACCGTACAGCCGGGCGGGCACAAGCTTAAAGTGGCGCTAATAACCGGAGCAAAAAATTCTTTTACTTTCTATGTAGACGAGGTCAATATCATGAAACAGATGGTCAACGGCGGCATGGAGCAGCCTGTTGTCGATGGCGCCATCCCGGGTTGGAGCAAGACGAAACCTGCCGATGCCGATTCTTTTTCTGTTACGGATACGCATCAAAGCTCCGGGGAGCACAGCTTGCACATTCGGAACACGCAGGGGGCGTTCATTAATGTGATCAGCGACCTTGTTCCGGTCGAGCCGGGAGCAACGTATACGGCCAAAGCCCGCACTTTGATCGAGGCCGGATCAGCCGATATGTATATGCGTTATTTCCGGGCGGACGGCAGTTATACGGGCAAACAAAACTGGAGTATTGTATCCGAACCGGTTGACGTGTGGTTCGACCAGTACGTGACAGGTACTATACCGGATGATGCGGAATATGCGGCAATCCTGTTTGCCGGAAGCCCTACTAAAAATTATTCCTATTATGTAGACGACATCAAGCTGCTGCGAGGCGCGCATGATATTCCGGAGGAGCCTACTCCGGACAATTCGATTACGCTGGTGGGAGAAAATTTGGGCCCGCAGATTCGTAAAGCGACTTTGATGCGCGGAGCTATCGGCAAGGACAACAATGGCCGCAATGTCATATATACGGTGGTTGCGGGGGCGCCTTCTATATTCACTGTGATCGACATCGAGGCGGAACAAGTGGTGAAGAGTCTTCCGATGCCGGATACGTCCGGCGCCTGGTCCGTAACGATGTCTAGCGACGGCTCCGTTTACCTGGGAGCGTATAATCTCGGATTGCTGTACCGATATATCCCGGATTCGGACGAACTGATCAATTTGGGTCATCCGCTGGCGTCGAAGGATTCCGTCCTGTATCCGATGGCCGCCGGCAAAGACGGCATTATGTATGGCAGCACCTACCCAACGGCTCATCTATATGCCTATGATCCGGATGGAGGAGGATTTACCGATTACGGAACGCTGTCGACTCAAACGTCCGGAGAACGGTGGACTCGCGTAACCGCCTACGATGAAACGACGCATAAAATCTATGCAGGCGTCGGCAATGTTCCGCGCCTGGTGGAGTATGATCTTGCCACGGGAGCCAAACGAGATTTGTTGCCTGAGGGCTTCGGCAAAATTGTGTCCGTCTATGATTTAAATATCGCAGACGGCAAGCTGTTTGCCCGCAAGGAGGCCAATAACCCGAACGAAACGTTTGTTATCGATATCGAGAGCGGCGACATGATCGAATTCGAGAATGAAGATACGGGCGAGCTTTCGACGACGTTCATTAACTTCTCCCGAGGAGTTTCTCCTGTATCGCCGATTGCGAATAAAATTTATTTCGCCGGAACCGGAGGAGAGCTGTTCGAGTATAACCTCGACACGGACAGTTACCGCACTACGGGAGCTTCGATCGAAGGCGCCGCAATCGCGTATGCTTATGTCGAGTTAAATGAGCCTGGTTTCCCGGGGTATAGCCTTGTTGGACTGTCGGGCAACACGGGCAAGATGTTCAAATATAATTTGGAAACGGGCTCAGTCAAGCTGACTGACGTACAAGTGCCGGCCGAGCCTGTCAATATTCATGAGATTACGAAGGGGCCGAACGGGAAAATATATTCCGCAGGCTACCTGCAGGGCAATCTTGGCGTGTATGCGCCTTCATCAGGCGAAAGCATGTACTATGAAGGGATTGGGCAAGGCGAAGGGATGACGGTTGTTCACGACAAGCTGTATCTGGGCGTTTATCCGGGTGCCGCCATTTTTGAATATGACCTGTCCAAACCCTGGGACCGCACCAACTCCGAGCAATTGAATCCGAGTCGTTTGTTTACCATGGGCGACATCAATCAGGATCGTCCGTTCGGCATGGCGGGTTCGGAGGATATGAACAAGCTGTTCGTCGGAACTGTTCCGAAAAACGGCATGCTGGGCGGAGCGCTTGCCGTCTATGATCTGGAAAGCAGGGGAGAGCCCGACATTTACCCCAATCTTGTTCCGGATCAAAGCATTCTTTCTTTGGTGTATAAAAATGGTTATTTGTACGGCGGCACTTCCATACACGGGGGGCAAGGCGGGGCGACGACGCAAACGGACGCCAAGCTGTTCGTCTGGGATGTGGCAGCAAAGGAAAAGGTGCTCGAGCTTGTTCCAGCAGCAGGGAAACAAGCCATTACGGCGCTGCATATCGGCCCGGACGGCAATGTGTGGGGGCTCGCGAACGGCACTATATTTATTTTTGACATCGAGTCGAGGGAAATCGTGCATAGGGATCCTGCTTTTCCGAATGCTCGAGGCCGCTGGATCGACGGTTCGATGACGACGGGAACGGATGGCAATGTATACGCCACTGTAGGCGGCAATTTCTTTAAGGTGGATGCCAGGTCGAAAGAAATCGAAGTATTAGCGACCGGCGTGCGCAAGCTGACGCAGGATGACTTCGGAAACTTTTATATGTTTACAGATCCGGAGACGCCTATTTTGTATAAATATACGATTGAAGAGTTGCTGCTCAATCTGACGGGGGCGCAGCTGACGATATCGGAGACCGAGCTCAAGGCTGGGGAAACGGCAATGCTCGAAACGACAGGATTGCTGGAGCAGAGACGTACAACGAAGGACTTGTCCGGCGCCGTTACGACATACGCAAGCAGTAATTCCGCTGTAGCAGCAGTAAATGAAGACGGCCTCGTTACGGCTGTCGGAGCGGGTACTGCCCAATTGACGGTTCAAGTGACGCTTGACGGGGTGACGGTGACGTCCAATGCAGTTTCTGTGTCCGTTACCGGCGGTTCGAGCGAGCCGGAATCACCGGTCGGACCTCCTTCGGGAACGGGCGGCACAGAGACGATAGTCGTAGAGGGGACAACCTCTAATGGATCGCTTGTAGGCATTGACTTCCATGTGATTCGCACAAAGCAACCGGACGGTCAACTGTCAGACAGACTGGCTATTGGAGAGGAACTGGCTCGCCGCTTGACGGAGAATGCAAACGGCGCGTCGGTTATTGACATTCGTATGCCCGAAACGGGAGGAGCGGCAGTAGAGTGGGTGCTTGCACTGGATCAGTCCGCTTCCGAACTTCTGTCGAAAGCGGGGTTATCCCTGGTCCTTTCCGGCGCCGAGATTCGAATCTCCCTGTCTGGCGATAGCTGGCTCGGATTAAATCAAGAACTGTCATTCCGCATCAAGGCTCTGCGTACGAGCGGGGAGAGATTGAAGCTGGAAGCTGCGGCCAATAACGATGCAGGCATCGCGGAGAGTGCTGGAGGGAGCAGGATCCGGTTAATTGGAACACCGGTCGCTATTGACACGGATGTCGGGGGCAAACCTGTCACTCTTCTGCTTCCGCTCGATCCGGATATCGTTTCTTCTACTTCGGCAAGCGAACTGGGCGTATATATCGAGCATAGCGATGGGAGCATGGAACTGGTTAAAGGCAAGCTCGTATATGGACTGGAGCCCGGCGAGGTCTACGTTTCCATTACTGTCGATCGATTTAGCACATTCTCAGCAGCGGTCGTGAGCGGCTGGGAGGTCAATGAGGCTGACGCCCAGCATTATATGCAAGGGTATGAGGATGGAACGTTCCGTCCCGACCGAATAGTGTCGCCTGCCGAGATGGCAGCCATGATCGTGCGTGCATGGGGGGCTCCTAAGACGAACGCAACAGCGAAAAGCGAAGATTGGACGACGGGCGAGACGGTGGCGTTCTACGACCTCACAGGCAGCCACTGGGCGAAGCGTTATATTGATGAGTTGGCTTCATCCGGAATCGTGCGAGGGTATGAGGATGGAACGTTCCGGCCGGAGCGGGATGTTACGCGGGCTGAGATGGCAGTCGTATTGGCGGCGCTGGCTCTCGACGAGACGGCCTCAGACGGCGCGAAGCCATCCGATACGGCATCCTTCCATGATATGGAGGGACATTGGGCAAGCGACGCCGTAACGCGTTTGAAGTCGAGCGGACTCGTGAAGGGGTATGAAGACGGCACCTTCCGTCCGGATCGGCCGTTGACACGAGCCGAAGCGGTTGTTATGATCAACGCGTTGCTTGGCGTAGAGCCAAATGTTCATGCTGATCCTCTCTGGCCCGACGTGCCGAGCGATCATTGGGCGTATGGCGATATTCAGGCAGCATATGGGGGAAGGAGTTAACATAGACGTATGAATAATCTTCGAATCGGTATGATTGGTCTCGATACCTCGCACGTATCCATATTCACCAAGCTGTTGCATGACGCAACGCATCCCTATCATGTGACCGGCGGGCGAGTTGTCGCCGCGTATCCGGGAGGCTCTCCGGACTTCCCGCTCAGCTTCAATCGGGTAGAGGGATATACGGGGGAGCTGCGGGAGCAATACGGCGTGCGTATCGCAGATTCGCTGGAAGAGGTGGCGGAAGAGTGCGACGCGATTATGCTGGAGTCGGCCGACGGACGGGTCCATCTGGAGCAATTCCGGGCCATCGCGAAGTACGGCAAGCCGGTATTCATTGATAAACCATTGGCGTTAACGACATCCGAAGCCAAGGAAATCGCGTTAATCGCCGACGTTAACGGCGTTGCGATCATGAGTTCTTCTTCGCTGCGATACGCAGAAGCGCTTAGCGCGGAGCTTGGTCGAGAAGCGGCTGCCTCAATCTCGGGAGCGGAAGCTTTTGGTCCGCTGCATATTCAGGCTACGCAGTCTCATTACTTTTGGTACGGTATTCATGCAGCAGAGATGCTGTACGCCATCCTTGGTCCTGGCTGCGAGGAAGTATCGGTGGAATCTACGGTAGAGTACGAGCTGATCAAAGGCAGATGGCGGGATGGGAGAATCGGTACGTTGCGCGGCAATCTCAATGGCAATGACGAGTTCGGTGCGCATATTCATCGCCTCGATGAGACGGTTTATGTCCAGGTCGGTTCCGCGCCAAAACCTTTTTACGCCAGCTTGCTGGAGCAGGTCATCCCTTTCTTGCAAACAAGGAAACCCGCGGTTGAGATTTCGGAGACGGTGGAGATCATCCGGTTTCTTGAGGCGGCGGAAGAGAGCAGAGCGAGCGGGTTGTCGGTGAAGCTTTAAGTGGGGACATGCGGTTAGCATGCCGAGATCAACTTAGGCAATGAAAAAACAGACGCTCTATCCTACCCTGACTGGGAGGATGGGGCGTCTGTTTGGTGTAATGCCCTAATTGCTTGGCGGAAGATGACTCGCAGGATAAGAGGTTAGCAGCCGGGACGGCGGCTCATAAAGCGTAAAGCTCTAATGCAACGGTATCGGAAGGCTGAATCGTGTAATTTAATAATGTTGCCGGTACGGTTCCTCCGTTCAGCTTGATCTGATAACCGACATTGCCGTTTATCGGAACACCGCCGATGCTGACGATCTGGTCGCCTGCTGAGAAGCCGACAGAGCCTGTCGAAGCAAGCGCTCTTCCGATCGTAAGTCCTTGCCGATATGGAATCGTGAAGCTGTTCGTCACTCCCGGAAACGCGGCCCCGCCATTGATGACAACCGTTACGAAGGCTTGAGGCGCAGAGGCAATTGCCGGTCCTGGACCCGATACCGGAACAGGAATGGGGAGAGGAATCGGAAGGGGGACAGGCGGCCAAAAGCCCGGTCCGCCCCATGGTCCCAGCCCAGGACCATGCCAGCCAGGCCCGTGACCGTGTCCGTGTCCTGGTCCATGCCCCGGTCCATGACCGTGCCCCGGTCCATGGCCGTGTCCGGGTCCATGACCGTGCCCCGGTCCATGGCCGTGTCCGGGTCCATGACCGTGCCCCGGCCCGTGTCCGTGTCCGGATCCATGACCGTGTCCGGGTCCATGACCGTGCCCCGGCCCGTGTCCGTGTCCGGATCCATGGCCGTGCCCATGACCGGAGCCGTGACTTTGCCCGTGCCCAGAGCCATGCCCCGTCCCGTGTCCGGAACCGCCAGAACCATGAGGCGGGCGAGTGGTCTGATCGGTGTCGTACATGTTCGGTTCATTGTCGGAATCATGTGCTTCTTCAAGGGGGAATTGCAGGCGTCCTCCCGGTCCACCGCCGGGCCCGTGCCCTGATCCGCCGCCAGGTCCGTGCCCCGGTCCACCGCCAGGTCCGTGTCCTGGCCCGCCGCCAGGTCCGTGCCCCGGTCCACCGCCAGGTCCGTGTCCTGGCCCGCCGCCAGATCCGTGCCCCGGTCCACCGCCAGGTCCGTGACCCGGCCCCCAAGGTCCGTGTCCGGGCCCCCAAGGTCCGTGTCCGGGCCCCCAAGGTCCGTGTCCGGGCCCCCAAGGTCCGTGTCCAGGTCCCCAAGGTCCTGGTCCGGGCCCCCAAGGTCCTGGTCCGGGTCCCCAAGGTCCTGGTCCGGGCCCCCAAGGTCCTGGTCCGGGTCCCCAGGGACCTGGACCTCCCAGTCCCAGTCCAGGCAATAGAAGGGGCAACAAGCCTCGTTCGCTGCTGCGAATGTTGCCCCCGCAGCCACAACCTCTGGTTGCCGCGTAGCGGATGCTCATTTTATTATGTTGATCCTTGGTGTTGATGCTTGAGCTTATGTCTGTCATGTTGACCTCCGATCTCGATCTGAACGAATTAGGCGAATATCATAAAGTATCATATGCACTATCGCCTATTCCGTGCGAATTCCGGAGACTGGTGCGTAGCTCCATCCTCAGATTGACAGTCTCGCGGATCCGCCACTAAAATAGGTGAAATGACGGGCGGGACTCCGCCTTAGAGGACGGTTACTATCCGGAGGGGGATTAGTTGATGTATAAATTGCTGATCGTGGACGACGAGAAGGAAATCCGCAACGGATTGGCCGAACGGCCCTGGCACTCCTTGGGCATCGAGTTGGTAGGATTGTGCCGGCATGGAATGGAAGCGCTTCAGTTTGTTGCAAGACAACCCGTCGACATCGTGTTGACGGATATCCGCATGCCGTTTATGAGCGGGCTGGAGCTGATGGAGGCGATTCATCGGCAGTTTCCGTTTACCCAAATGCTGATCTTATCCGGCTACAGCGACTTCGACTATGCAAGGCAGGCGATCTTGAACGGTGCGGCGGATTACTTGCTTAAACCGGTCAATCCGGATGACCTGGCGGAGTCGTTCCGCAAGCTGACGGCCCGATTGGACGAGAAAAAGCAGATTGAGTACCGCACAGCCGTTCTAAAACGGAAAGAGAAGCTTCTGGCCAAGAAGCTGCGGGAGGAATTTCTGCAACGGCTGCTCCGCTCCCCGATTCCCGAAGACGAACTGGAGCAAGCAAGCTCGGAAGGCGAAGTCCTTCTGGGGGAAGGCGGATTTGCGGTGGCGGTCGGCATGCTCGACAGGTTTGCCGAGCCGGAGGCTTCCGTTCCGGAGCGTGAACGGAAGCTGATTCTCTTCGCGCTGGACAACCTGCTCGGCGACATCTGGGATGCGCACGGGAGCGGGTACCACTGGATCGACCAAGCAGCCGGCATGTTCTACCTGCTATCGGTCCGCGGGGCGGGAACGGAAGCGTTCGTCTCCGTCATCCGACAGCTGGATCGGTTTATGGGTTTGTTCAAATCGACGATATCGCTGGGCGTCGGCTTCCCTGCGCGGGTCCCCGGCGCTATTCCGGCATCGGCGACGGCCGCGCTGCAGTCGCTGGCTTCTTGCCCGGAGCCGGGCGCCGTTGTTGTTTTCGATGAGTTGCATAGGCACAGGCCCGTCCCATCCGGTGAAACCGCTCTGGCAGAGCCGGAAACAGCGGCGAATGACGGAACGGATAAAGCGGAAGGCAGATCCTATGTGCTTGCCCAGGCTAAGCAATATATGGAAGCCAACTACCATCGCAGTCTTACGCTTCATGATGTGGCCGCCCATGTGTATGTCTCTCCCGGCCACTTGTCGTCCCTGTTCAAGGAGACGGGCGACACGTTTCTGAAGCATCTGACATCGCTTCGCATGCAGCGTGCGATGGAGCTGCTGCCGGATGTCGGCAAGAAAGTGTACGAGATCGTGGAGATGGTCGGCTATTCCGATCCGGCCTATTTCGCGGCGGTGTTTAAGAAGCATACGGGGAAAACGCCGTTCGAATATCGCAGCAGCCTTTCCGTGGACGGGAGAGACTAACGGTGGACAAGCTGCTCGCAAGATTCAGTCCAACGTTGGGCCGTACGGTGCTTCTGGCGGTGCTGTTGACCTTCATCGCACAGGCCGTGCTTCTGAACATCGGCCTTACCTATGCGAATTCGATCGATCGCAGCATCAGCGACAAGAGGTCGGAGAACGTGCTCAGCCAATATCAGCAGAGCTCCTTGTATTTGATGAACGACATCAACAATCTGCTTCAGCTGCTGCAGACTTCGGAGTTCAGCGGCTACTTCAAAAGCAATATGCCGCTTCGCGATGCCAATACCGAGGCGGCGGAGCGGCGGGCTCTGCTGGATAAGATCGACACTCTGTATATATCTCCGCAAACGGTGAACGCCATCTACTTGATCGGAGCCGACGAGAATCAGGCGGCGCTTCGCAAGCGGGCCGGCTCCTCCGGCTTCGAGGAGCTTGGGCATCTGAGCATAGACTCGCTGCAATTCGCAAAGCTGGACCAGCTGATCCTGAAGGATCACGATCAATTCACGTCTTATGGCAAGGATGACTTCGACAATGTTGTGTCCTATCGCAGCAAGCTGCTCGGCACGGCCGAGGCCGACGCGGTGCGCGATTTTGTTTCGCATATCGAGGATCGGCTGATCCTGACAAATGGCGGCTTGAACGGTGTTTTGATTGTGATCGTGCTGGCCGACGGCTTTTTCGAATCCGGCTTGCCTCCGGACTATTCGGACCAATCGATCTTTTCGATCCTGTCCCCGGACCGGAGGTTGATCTGGACCAGCGCAAGCAACGAAGAAGCGCGACAGGCGCTGAGCGGAGGCCAGTACCGTTTCGAACTGAACGGCGCCGCTTATGCGAGCCGGATAGTAGGACTGGCCCCCTTCAAATCCCAAATCGTCTATTCCGTGCAGGAAGGAAAGCGGTATTTCTCGGAGCATGGGCTGTTCGTCAAGATGATTGTGTTGTCGGCCGCCGCGATGGTGCTGACGCTGCTTATCAGCTGGTTCTACATGAAGCAGGTATTCAAGCCTTTCCGCGAGATCTCCCAACTGCTTCGAAGCCAGTCCATCGGAGGGGAGAAGGCGCTCCGGGTCATTCCCGAACAGCTTGGCAGCAGCCGCTTCCAAGCCGCTTCCATGCGCACCAAACTTATGCTGGTGCTGTGCACGGCGGTCATGATTCCGACCATCTCCGACGGCTTCCTCTACTCCCGATTTTCCACCCAGGCGGCCCAGAGCCAGATGAACGCATCGCTCAAGGAGATCGGCGACTTCTCGGGTATGAATATCAAAACCCGGGTGAGATATTTGGAAAGCCTGATGAACCAGTTGTCCGTCAGCCAGAAGTTCGAGACGTATTTGGCCGACCGTTCGGTCAACACCTCTTCTCCCGGTTGGGACGCCATCACGATCTCCATGTTCCCAGGGCTCAATGAGGTATCCTATTTTGTTCTGTTGGACGAAAAGGGCAACGCGATCTACTCTTCGATGTATTCGAACAACAAAGATATTTTCAAAACGGAATCCGTCTATTTGAAAGAGCAGGACGATCTGTACTGGATTTCCGAATACGTGGATGTGTTCGACCACAAGACGGCCGCCGTCGTCAAAAGGATGCCGCAAGCCCAAGACGGAGGCGGAGCCACCTATCTGCTGCTCGTTCCCAAGGAATCCGTTTTCGAGAACGTCGGGTACGGTCTGACGAGCACCTATTTCTCGATCTCCGATGAGAACGGGAAGACGGTTTATCAATCCCGCTTGTACCCCGAGGCGTCCCAGCAAGGATTTCTTCGGTTCGCGGAGCCGATTCCGGATTCGAAGTGGAGCATTTCGATCGCCTATGCCGATTACGACATTCTCACCCGAAGCAGGGAGTATCAATCGCAGTATATTCTGATTATTTTTATTGTATTTATGCTCTCCGTAGGCGGGGCGATGGCGATCTCCGGCATACTGGTGCGGCCGATCAAGGCGCTGGTCGGAACGATGGACGCGGTCGGGAACGGGGACTTGCGGAGGCAGGTCGCATTCGAGGGCCGCAATGAGATCGGCAGCATCATCCAGAGTTTCAACAAGATGGTGCGCCAACTGGAGATGGAAATTCAACACAATCTGCAAATGACCGAAGAAAACGCCAACAACAAGATTCGCGAGAACGATCTGATCGCGATGAAAACCCGTGCGGAGCTGCAGATGTTGCAAGCGCAGATCAATCCGCACTTTTTGTACAACACGCTCGAAGCGATCAACATGCGCAGCCTGAGAAACGGGAACAAGGAAGTCAACGTCATGGTGGAGGCGCTTGCGGATCTTTTCCGTTACAGCATTACGCGCGGGGGAGACGAGGTAGAACTCGAACAGGAGTTGGGTCATGTCCGCAATTATGCGCGTATCCAGCAAATCCGCTTCGACCACAGCTTCGAACTGGAATTGGACGTTCCGGAGCCGCTGCGGCGAGCCAAAGTTCCGCGCTTTATTTTGCAGCCGATCGTGGAGAACGCGATCAAGCACGGCTTTGAGGGTTGGGAGGAAGGCGGGTTGATCCGCATCGCCGTGTCCGAAACGAACGGGAGGCTGCTGCTGGACATCCGCGACAATGGGATCGGCATGAGCCGGGAGAGGCTGGACTGGCTGAACGCGGATATGAGACAAGGTCTGGGCGAGTGGAACGGGCAAGAGGGCAGCATCGGGCTCGGAAACGTCTATCACAGGCTCCGTCTGTTCTATCATGACGACATGGCGATGGAAGTTTCCAGCGCGCGAATGAAGGGGACGTCCGTCCGCATGGATCTTCCGCTCGCGGAACCCATTCGATGAAGAATTTATTAGAAATCGGAAGATTACCGGATACCGGCGTAATCCCGGGGTTGATATACTTCTCTCAGACATCTGTTAGGGCGTGTCTGGATACTCCGAGGGGAGCAGATTTTGCCGAATTTTCGTTTCATGCAAGGAACTTTTGTGAAGACGTACCGGGGGTACTTCAAGCAAAAGTGACGAAGCAGGGGGCGGAAAGGCGGTGAAAGATGCCCCTGAGCGGGTTTTCAGACACGCCCTAGTCTACCAAGACCACAAAGGAGAGTAGAAAGTATGAAACGAACAGCAGTGTTGGTGCTGATGGCTATGCTCGTCGCAGTCGGCGCATCCGCATGCGCATCCGAAAGCGGGGGGAATTCGCCTGCCGGCTCGCCGGATGCGGCGACGGTCCAGACTGGCGGCGGCAAGGCGAGCGGAGAAGTTGTCACGGTGAGGATGAATCTGCAAGCCGGAGAAATCACGGAGGATCAAATCGCCGAATTCGAGAAAGAGAATCCCGGCATCAAGATTCAGCGCGAAGACACGGACCCAACCAAACTGGCCGCCCAGCTGGCAACGGGCGACGCACCGGATCTGATTCGGGTGCAGGGGGTTACGGAGCTGCCTTCATACGTAATCAAAGGTATCGCAATGGACCTTACGTCCCGGATCGAGTCAAGCGACGCGATCAAAGCCGACGATCTGTTGCCGGTCGCCAACGTCTACCGCTTCGACGGCAAAACCGTCGGACAAGGACCGATTTATGGCCTGCCCAAGGACTGGTCGCCCGATTTCACATTGTTCTACAATAAGC
Organism: Paenibacillus sp. PAMC21692; assembly: GCF_014303795.1. Lineage (NCBI taxonomy): Bacteria > Bacillati > Bacillota > Bacilli > Caryophanales > Paenibacillaceae > Paenibacillus > Paenibacillus sp. PAMC21692. The sequence continues at coordinate 7,452,915 of NZ_CP060293.1, read as the reverse complement.
AGTTGTTCGATGCGGCGGACGTCCCCGTTCCTGACGCAGGCGTGCCGATGACCTGGAATCAAGTGTTCGATCTGGCGAAGCAACTGACGATCGTGAAAGACAATAAGGTTCAGCAGTACGGCCTCGCCTTGTACGATAACGACAAAACAGAAGCGGGATACCCGATGCTGCTGCAATTCTTGGCGAGCAAAGGAGCAGATTTGAACGCGAACGGATTCGATGCCATCAACTTCGATACGCCTGAGGTCAAAGAGTTTTTTAATCTATGGTCTGACGCCGTTGCAGCCGGAATCGGCCCCAATTCGATTAACAACGACACGACGCCGGGCATGCCTCAGTTCGTAGACGGCAAAGTGGCAATGATCGCCGCAGGCTACTGGTTCTCCGGCGTCATTCGCGGCGACGAGAAGGCGAAGACGCATCTGGAGGACTATGGCATGTTGCCTGCTCCGATCGCGGAAGGAGGCATCCGCGTATCTCCGACGGGAGGCGCGTCCGGCCTTATCATTAATAAGAACACGAAGCATCCGGAAGAAGCTTGGAAGTTCTTCGAATGGTTCTTCGTCGGCAAGCCGGCCCAGGATCGCGCGTCATTAGGATGGGGCGTTCCGATTACCGGCTCGCTAATGAGCCTGATGCCGCAAGAGATGGACTTCGACAAGCGGACATATGAGATCCTGCAAAGCGAGCTGCAATATACAAACGGCTACTTGACGGTCAATCCGTATTTGAGCAATGCAAACACGTTGATACAGAAATATATGACGCCGGTCTACTTCAAGAAGTCGACGGTCGACGATGCCGTCAAGAGCATGACAAAAGACGCCAATATTATGATCTCCGAGTCCAAAGGGGCCGTCGCACCCTAAGTCACAGCAGACAGAAAGGGAGAGTTCGCCCGAACGGAACTCTCCCGTTTTATTGAAGGAGTGTGTGAACGAGAATGAGGGATTCGACCCGAAGAACGACCGCTTTCTATCTGATGATTTCGCCCTGGTTCATCGTGTTTATTTTTTTTGGCCTATATCCGCTTCTGTACGGGCTTTATTTAAGCTTTACGAATTATTTTGGCTTTAACATCGACCGTCTCAAATTCGTCGGGATGGCCAATTACAAGACGGTATTCTCGGATTCCGACGCGATGTACGCGCTGGGGAGAACGCTGCTCGTGACCCTGATCAACGTGCCGCTCGGAGTGATCATCGGCCTGCTGCTCGCTCTGCTGCTGAACCGCAAAGTGCGCGGTGTCGGCGTGTTCCGAACGATTTTTTACTTGCCGTCCATCATCCCCGCTATTTCCGCCATCATGATTTGGAAGTTTATGTTCTCCACCAATGACGGCATTCTGAATGCCATTCTCGGATTTTTCCACCTGCCGGCGATCAACTGGCTCGGGTACGAATGGGCAACTCCATCGCTGATCCTGATGATGCTCTGGGGAGCGGGCGGCGGCATTCTGATCAATCTGGCGGGACTCAAGGGGATTCCGAACGATTTGTACGAGGCCGCCTCGATCGACGGAGCTTCGGCGGTCCAATCATTTCGCGCCATTACGGTGCCGATGATGACGCCGGTTCTTTTTTTTAATGTCATCATGGGCATCATCGGTTCCCTGCAAATCTATTTGCAGCCCATTCTGCTGTCGGGCACGGGGTTGCTCAATACGCCGATCCGTCCCAACTATCTGTATGTCGTCCACGCGTTCCAGCAAATCTTTGCCTTTCAGCGTTTCGCTTACGGCATGGCGCTGCTCTGGATACTGTTCGTGGTCATTCTGATACTTTCCGTCACCATCTTCACCACGAGCAAATATTGGGTTCATTACGAGACGGATCAGGAGGGGTAAACCGTGGATATGTCGACAAAAAGTTTCAATGCGCGACGCTGGCTGCTATACGCCTTTTTGCTCGCGTGCTCGATCGTTTTCCTGTTTCCGCTTTATCTATCCATCGTGGCCTCGCTTCAGAAGTGGATGTCGGTTCCGAGCGTCCTTCCGAACGGTTTCTATTGGAGCAACTACCGTGATGCCGTGACGATGATCGACTTCTGGAAATTCGCTCAAAACTCGGTCGTGCTGTGCGTCATCGGGCTTGTCACGACGACGCTGACGAGCGGCCTTGTCGGCTACGCGTTTGCCAGAATCAAGGCGCCCGGACGCAAGGGGCTGTTCCTGATCGTGCTCTCGACCATGATGCTTCCGGGCATCGTCACCCAGATTCCGACCTACGTGCTGTTCCATCGCTTCAACCTGCTGGACACGTATTGGCCATGGGTGTTCTGGGGGCTTGGCGGGAATGCGTTTTTCATTTTCCTGTATCGCCAATTTTTCTCCGCCATCCCCAAAGAGCTGGAGGAGGCGGCGCGCATCGACGGCTGCTCGATCTTCCGCACGTACTGGAACATCTTCCTGCCGCTTTCGCTTCCGGTCATGGCTACCGTGTCGATCATGAATTTCCAGGGAGCTTGGGGCGACTTCATGACGCCGTTTATGTTCCTCAAGGTAGATCATTATCCGCTCGCGACGGCGCTCAGCATGATCGGCTATCAGCTCGAGGGCACCCCAATCACCATCCAGCAAGTCGCGGTCGCCGGCGCCAATCTGTTCATGATCCCGGTTCTGCTTGTCTTCTTCCTCGGACAGCGCTATCTGATCGAAGGGATCGTGACGACGGGAGTGAAAGGATGAGGCCGCAAGAGCGCAGGCTTGAAATCCTGCCCCGGATCTTGCAAATACGATTATACAAGGAGGAGTCTTGATGCATAAGAAAGCAGTATTGCTGGGAATCTGTTTTTTAATGATAATCATGGGATTTACTTTATCCGTTTATGGTTCCGGTAATAATGACGGCGTTCCGGGAGTGGATGACCTGCTCAACGATAATCTTATGAAAGGAATGAGAGGCGCAGGCAGCAATGTTGTAGTTGAGCCCCTTGATCCTGAATGGTCGCAGCTAAAGCAGAGCAGAATCCCGCTTGGCGTAGGGGGAAGTTATACCGAAAGCTTTGATGAATCGACATCGTATTTTAACAGGGGGTTGGCAGCTTCCTCTTACGGCAATGCCAATGTCTCCATTACAAGCGATGCCGCAGTGGCAGTCAACGGCAGCAACTCCCTTTTTGTAGACAGTACGGCGGGGAATTTCATCGGGGCGCTTCTTAAAAATATGCGTGTTGTTGCCGGAGGAACATACAGAGTTGAATTTGACTACAAAATCATCAAAGCTTCCTCTGCTTTCTATTTTCAATTTCGGGCCGACAGCAGCGGTACGGGCGGTGACCGGTTTGTAGAGTTTTCGGGAGCGGATGGAGCTGCCGGGCATATAGACATAACCATGGAACTGGGTCTTTATTCGGATTATTATGCAATGATCTTTGCGGCAGCTCCCGGTAAAATATCAGTCGACAATATAAAAATAACCCGTATGAATGCCAGACCGCTCGCCATTGATGCTGCAATCACCGGTGATCTTGCGATTGATTCGACGATTACAGGCTCCTATATCTATTTAAATCCGGATGACGATGTTGAAAGCGGCACCACAATAAAGTGGTATGCGGCTCTTAACCGTAATGGCCTCAATAAAACGTTGATTAATGGTGAAAACAGCAGCAATCTGCACCTCACATCGGAACTGAATGGAAAGTATATCGGTTTTGAGGTTGTGCCGCGTTCAATGACAAGTAAAGGCAATAGGGTGACAGTGTGGAGTGACGAGGCTGTTGGCGGTGTTGCTTCCGGCGTCGATACCAAGCTTTGGCTTGATCCGGGAGAAAGCTTTACAGAGGATTTTGAAGATGATACGACAGCCGCTAAAAATATACTATTTATAAATCATACACTTGACTATTCTTATATTTCAGCAGCCGTTGATGAGACGATAGACAGCGGAAATGCGTTGATGTTGTTTAATGATTTGCCGCCGGGAAACTTATCCGTAGCCGCATTCCCCAATCTCGGCCTTGCCAACAATGGAATTTATGAGGTTTCGTTTGATTATAAGGCGGTTAATGCGCCGGATTCGTTATTTCTGGTGTTCCGATCCGATACGGCGGGCTACTCGCATGACAAGACCGTACAGGTGGATACTACGGGAGCTATCACTCATTTTACCGGCGAATTTAGGCTTGATGATTACAATGACTATTATCCGATGATAATTATGTTCCCATCGTCAAATGGCGGAAAGGTGCTTGTTGATAATCTTCGGATTTACAGAAAGCCATAATGATGCCGCAAATAAACGCTCACTTGGAGGAGACACTGGAATGAAGAAAAAAAAAGTTCGAATAGCTCATCGCTTATTCACTTTTCTTATTATTTCAGCGATTGGAATGACAAGCAGTACAGCATACGCAAGTGGAGGAGAGGAAATGTTGGATAATCCCGGTCTGTCCGATCCGTGGAATGTTGGCGTTAATACCGATGCATTAAATAATCAGGTGCTGTACCCGATACCATCGGAAGTCATGCATATCGTTAATGCGGTTGATTACGGGGTTGTGGCCGATGACCAGTACGACGACACAAAAGCAATGATTAGCGTCATTGCTGCCGCCAAAGCATTCAACGGAGAACTTACTCAAATAAACCTGCCAGGCGGCCAACTCGATTTTATCGAAGGCATGAACGATCAGGATCCCTCGGTCGGCATTTTATTCGAGGACATGAGCAATATCGTACTTGCCGGCAATTCGACATCGCTTGTTTTTCATGGGGATTTTCGGGCGATCGAATTTCAGAATTGCACGAATATTTTGACTGCCGGAATAAGCATAGATTGGGGACGTCCTCCGTTTTCGATGGGTGTCATAACCAAAAGCGATGGGAAGACATTCGAAATTCAGGTTGATAATGGATATCCGGTAGATGCGAGTACGGCCGTTAAAGGTCTGCTTGAATATGACCCTGCCACAAACACTCCGCGGGTAAACGGCAACGATATCTACGGCGATGTGGATCGGGTTCTATATCTTGGCAGTCAGAAACTGCTCATAACGTTTAAAACGGATCATGCTGTCGCTCCTGTAGGAACCATTGCCATTCTCCGTCACCATATCTATGAATATGATGGGATAATTGCAAGGAACAGCAACAACATGAAATTTGAAGGCGTCACTATTTACACGGCGCCCGGAATGGGTTTCCTGGGCTACTCCAGCGAAGATCTTTACTTTAACCGATTTAATATCAAACTTCGTGACGATACCGATCGTATGATGTCAACAACTGCGGATGGCATGCACTGTATGGATTGCGGCGGAGATTTACAGGTGACAAATTCAATCTTTGAAAACACCGGGGACGATGCTTTGAACGCTCATGGCGCTTATCTCACCATTAATCAAAAAATAGACAGCACAACGGTCTATGCTTTTAATCCACGTGGATACAATTTTAAACCCGAAGTAGGAGATTCTCTCGAATTTGAACGTGCATCCACGCTAAAACCTACTTTTTCCGCCAACGTTGTAAGCATAACGGACCATGCAAGCGGCAACGGCTTTGACATACAGGTCGACCAGCCGATCCCCGATACGGTTGCAATCGGAGATGTAATCGCCAACGCTACCCGCACGCCCAAGCTGGTATTTAAAAACAACCTTGTCCGCAATAAACGGGCTCGCGGCGTATTGGTTCAAACAAGAGATGCAAGGATAGAAAACAATACATTTGCAAATAACAGTTCAGGCGCGGTTTTTATCTATACAGACAGCAATTATTGGTATGAATCACTCAGTTCAAGGGATGTTATAGTGAAAAACAATAAAATGGTCGGCAATAATTTTGGACCGTCGTATATTAGAACGGATGGTGATATATCGGCTGTGGCTTGGGCAAGCAACAGCATGTACGGTGCGACTGGCGTTTTTAATAATCTTGCCATAGAGAATAACTTTATTGCCAATACGGGAAATGCAGGTGTCTATATTATTTCTTCGGATGATGTCAACATTGCCCACAATCTGATATCAAAGTCCGGGCTTGATGCCAAAAGCGCCCATTTAAACTCGGGTATCGGCCTTGCGTATTCCAAAAATGTAACAGTGGAAAAAAACAGTGTTATACCGAACAGTACATCCGACTTTAAGCCGCTTTCGGTTGGCGCCGGTCTGGATCTTGACACGTTTAATCTGATTTCCAACGAGGGCATTGATTCAAGCGATATCGGCAGCGAGGCAATCCCGCAAACGGCTTATGTAGAGAAGATTCCTAACGGGGCCATCGATGTTGCGGATACGGATATAAGTGATTGGGGTATTTTGGGCAACGCTGTCCAAATGGTTGGTTTTACGGGTTCCGGGCTGAGCGTGGCGAATCCTGATCCTGAGCAATTTAAGGTTAATCAGGTCAAGCTCGCACATGATGATGATAACATTTATTTCAACTATGACGTAACCGATCATAATTTGTCCTGGATTTCGGGAAATTACTGGCAGGGCAGCGGCGTCGAGATTTTTGCGACAGACAACCTTGCTTCGGATGATCCAATGGAGATTGTCAAAAATACCAATGATTCAAGCGTACAAATATTTATGGGCGGAACTGCATCGGGCGGCTCTTTTCTTGTCGATGTGCGAACTTCATCCTCCGTGTATGCAAACAGAAACGACTTTAAGCTGAATCTTTGGGAGAAACCAGACGGCAAGGGATATCAGGGCGAAGGCTTGATCCCTCTTAAAGATGTGCCGTCCATCCAAGAGGCGATAGAAGACGGAAAAGAAATTAAATTAACGATAAGATTTGCATACTTGGACAACAATGGCTCGCAGGTTCAAGTTTCGAACGCTGCGCATCCGGTAGAATTTAATAAGTATATTTCGTCAAGAATGCCTGCGGTAAAATTTGGGCCTGTGCGAAGCACGGCGGCAACGCTAACCTCGACCATCGGGACGGTAAGCACGGCCGGAACCACGGATGAAACGATCACGAACATCCCGTATGGCACATCGCTGGACGCGTTCAAGGCAGCAATCACACCGGCGGCGAATGCCACGTTTGACGTGTACGATGAAGACGGCACGACCGTCGCCACCACACTGGCAACCGGCAAGAAGCTCATTGTAACCGCGGAAGACGGGACAACGAAAGTGACGTATACCGTGACGGTAAATGCAGCCAATACGGCGGCGACCTTAAGCGCGCTGATCCCGACTTCTGAGCCTGCTGCGACGTCTACGCCGGCTCCGTCGCTCCCGACGGTTCCGACGGATACGCATCCTGTTTTAAATTCGAGCCTGGTTCCCAGCCCGGCTGATGTGCAGAAGGCGATCAAGCAAGCTCTTGTTTCAGCTCCAACGATCGCGTTTCCTGATGTCAAGTCGAATAGCTGGAGCGCACGCGGCGTAAAACTTGCGGCACAACTTGGCATTATTGCCGGCAAGCCGGACGGGCAGTTCCATGGCGATGCTAATGTAACTCGCGCCGAGTTCGCAACCATGATCGTCAGAGCCTTGCGTATGGACATATCTCATGCAACAAGCAATGGCGCTTTCACGGATACGCAAGGTCACTGGGCCGATTCGGCTATCGCTGTTTTGAGGAATGCCGGTATTCTGAATGGTGCCGGTGACGGTTTCTTCAAACCTGACCAAGCGATTTCCCGGTCGGAGATCGCTGCAATTCTCGCTCGTGTCATGAGCATGACTTCGGCTACGACGAGCTCCTTCTCGGATACGTCGAACAGTTGGGCTCAGCAGGCCATCGAGCAACTATATAACGCGGGCATCGTCAGCGGTACTGGCGGCAATCAATTCAAGCCTGATGATAAAGCAAGCCGTAATGAGGCGGTGGCGATAGTTGTTCGGATGCTGAACAAAACGCTTGAGCTTGGTCTTGATCTATAAGATAACAGCGACTCCACAACTGCCTCCAATGCCGCAGTCGATATCTTGACAACGAAACACCGCCAGGGAGCAATCACCGGGCGGTGTTTTCAATACATTGCATATCTTTGACTACAAAGAATCCCCGCCGTCCACAGGGCGCGAAGACATACTTGCATGTTCAGACGATTTGAAGTCAGCCATTCTCGATATTTTTCGATAACTCAGCGGGCTCAATCCTGCCTCCCGCTTGAACAATGTACAGAACTGCGCGGTTGTCGAGAAGCCGCAGCCGGCGGCAATGGAGGATACCGTAACTTCGGTCTGCTCCAACTGTTTTTTCGCCAAGTTGATTCGTCGCTCCAATACATAATTCAACGGGGATACACCGTAGGCCAACTTGAACAGATGCCGGAATCTATCGTAGCTATAGCCCGACATGCGCGCCAAGCTGGCGATATCGATCCGCTCTTGATAATGCTCGTCCATATAGTTGCGGGCAAAATAGAGCGGCCGATCCTGCTTGTCCCGTTCGGCTACGCCCCAAAGACGAAAGTGCGCAACGAGAAGCTCGCTTATACATAGATTAAGCCGAATCGCATAGAGCGGCGGCTTCGCTGTGATTTCGTGCTGCATCGCGAGCAGCAACTTGCCAATTGTGCAGTCGTCATCATCGTTATATAACCCTTCCCGAACGGAAGACGGAAACTCGGAATCGATCAGCCGGAAGCCGGCGCACAGCACTTCCGTAGCCTCGCGGCGAATCTCGTCGTGAAGCGTGTCGGGAGGTACGACAGCGTAGCTTCCGGGCTCATAGACGTATTCATCCCGGCCGATGCGGGTTGACCCTCTGCCTTGCCGGTAATAAACAATTTCATAACAGCGATGCCGGTGCATGGAAACCGATGTTCCGGCCTCGTGCCAAGCTTGAAAGATGAAGTCTGTGCGAGTGCTCATCTCATTTGTCCTCTCCTTGTAATATAGCCGAATCATAAAATAAATTAGCCGGATGGTGTAACCATCATACCTTAATTTTCTGTACAATTGGGTTGAAAATAAAATCATTAAACCAAATCATATAATTTTAGGGAGGCCAGGTCAATGACCAACAAGAAGGCGGCGCATATTATGTATCCAGAGCTTGACGAGAACTTTCGGGTGGAACGCTTGAAACCCCGCGACGGAATAATTCGCATGGTGCTCGACACCGACGCTTTCAACGAGATTGACGACCAGTTCGCGCTTTCCCATGCGCTTCTGTCCCCGGAACGACTGCGGCTGGAGGCGGTCTATGCCGCTCCATTCTTCAATGAGCTGTCCAACGGACCCAAGGACGGGATGGAAAAAAGCTACGACGAAATCGTGCACATTCTGACCAGGCTGAAGCGAATGAAAGAGGGAGTCGTATTTCGCGGCTCGGAAAGCTATTTGCCCGGCGCGAATACGCCCGTCGACAGCCCGGCGGCGCGCGATCTCGTTGCCAAAGCGCTTGCGATGCCCGATGACGAACCGTTGTACGTTGTCGCGATCGGCGCCATCACGAATGTTGCGTCGGCGATTTTGCTGGAACCTTCCATTATTCGCAAAATCGTTGTCGTTTGGCTCGGTGGTCACGCGCTCTCATGGAGGGATACGAAAGAATTCAATTTGGTTCAAGATATACATGCGGCGCGGGTCATTCTGGACAGCGGCGTACCGTCCGTCCTCATTCCATGCGCCGGCGTTGCTTCTCATCTGATTACAAGTTTGCCGGAGATCGAGCGTTATGTGCGAGGCAGAGGGGAAATTGGCGATTTTCTGGCGGAACGCTATGAAGGCTGCAGCGGCGATCATTTTGGATATTCCCGGGTTATTTGGGATTTGTCAGCTGTCGCGTACTTGCTGGATCCTTCGTATGTCCCGACCGATTTTGTGCATAGTCCGTTGCTGACGGATCAGGTGACCTGGAGCGTGGATCACGGCCGTCATTTGATTCGCTGCGCCTATGGGGTCAATCGGGATGCGATTTTCAAGGATTTGTTCCACAAGTTGGAGGAGCATGCGCAAGGCACACGTTAAGTGAAGATTTAAACCTGGCTACAATGTGCAGATCGGTACAGAAAACCAGTTCACTCAAGAAAGCATCAATGGATCAAAAGACAGAAATGGCGGTGCAGGGATTGAACCCGAGCACCGCCATTTCTTTGTTTTTGCTGTTTCTTTCATGAAGGAGCTGTCTCGTCAAGCGAATAAAACTGCTTTTGGGACAGCTTCTTCTCCGCTGTGGATATTCTTATTTGTTCTCACTTAGAAGGCTGCTTGTTAGGATTCTGCGTAGTACCAGTTCGTGTCGAGGCCTGTAATGGGACAGTAAGGGAACTTGTCGCCTTCTTTCAGCGTAAGACGGCGTCCCGCCTCACAGATGTAATCGCCTTCCCGTTCCGCGTATTCACCTGTTCGGTAAGAAGTATTCGTTGTACTCATTTCGAAAGCACCTCTTTCCATAGATTTGCAGCGTCGATGGGAGTTGCTACCGACTATGCGGCTAGGTGATCGGCTGCTTGTTCATTCATTAACCCTGTTTGTCAAATTTGAAACATAACGTGGAGATGAATCTGTTTCTGTTTAACGAAGCCGAGGTGTTTGCCCGCATTCACATCCCGGGAGCCAGAAATCGAGAAGGTCATGTATAGCCGTAAGAAGAGCGCTGGTTTAACATGGAAATATATACCTGAGGGATGTGTATAATAAGATGCGTAAGTCTATTTGTAAAAAGTTTAAAGGAGGATAACATGAATAAAAAAATCTGGATATTTCTAATTGCTGTGAGTGTAATTTTAGTAGGGTGTGGCAAAGAAAAGATAGAATCTTTCGATACTTCTATCTCCAAAATTGATGATGAAGAGTTTTATGTGAGTTGTCCGATTGATGATGGACCAGGTGACGATATAGGATACTATTGTGTGATAAAAATCGTTAGTGAAATTATGTTCAAAGATATACAAGGGAATGATTTAAAATATGATGATTACAAGATAGGAGACAGTGTAAGAGTGGTTTTGACGGAACCACAAATTCTCAGAAAAAAGGATGTAATTCTTAATGTTCGTGAGATTAAACTTTTAGCAGCCAGTGATTAGGTAATTGTGAAAAACGGAAGGCGCTCCAGCTGGGCGCTGACAAGCGTGGACGAGCGAATGTGTATGAAAAGGCGAGTACAATGGGGCACTGGCAGGCGTGGACGGGCGAATGTGTATGAAAAAGCGAGTACAATGGGGCGATGGCAGACGGGGGCGAGCGAATGTGTATGAAAAAGCGAGTACAACGGGGCGTTGGCGGGAGTGGACGAGCAAATGTGTATGAAAAAGCGAGTACAATGGGGCACTGGCAGGCGTGGACGGGCGAATGTGTATGAAAAAGCGAGTACAACGGGGCGCTGGCGGGCGTGAGCGCCAACAAAAAAACGTCAACCGCCGGTGATCCGGAAGGTTGACGTTTTTTGTATAGCCCAAGCGGATATTACTTAACCGCTGCTTCGTAACGTTTGCCCACTTCGTCCCAGTTCACAACGTTCCAGAACGCTGCGATGTAGTCAGGGCGTTTGTTTTGGTAGTTCAGGTAGTAAGCATGCTCCCAAACGTCCAGGCCGAGGATTGGCGTTTCGCCTTCCATGATCGGGCTGTCTTGGTTAGGCAGGCTGTATACTTTCAGCTTGCCGTTAGCTACTGCCAGGAACGCCCAGCCGCTGCCGAAACGAGTAGCCGCAGCTTTAGCGAAGTCGGCTTTGAACGTGTCGAAGCCGCCCAGCTCGCTCTCGATAGCCGCTGCAAGAGCACCAGAAGGAGCGCCGCCCGCGTTCGGTCCGATTGTTTCCCAGAACAGGCTGTGGTTAGCATGTCCACCGCCATTGTTGCGGACAGCCGTGCGGATCGACTCAGGTACGCTTGCAAGATCAGCGATCAAATCTTCGATCGATTTCTCTTGCAGCTCGGGAGCGGACTCCAGTGCAGCGTTCAGGTTTGTTACATAAGCGTTATGGTGACGTCCGTGATGGATTTCCATTGTCGTTGCGTCAATGTGCGGTTCCAAAGCGTTGTGCGCGTAAGGCAGAGCAGGAAGTTGATGTGCCATTGATAAGGTCCTCCTAAATGGTATGTAGTGTGTAATCATTCCCATTATCCTCTATCGGAATGAATAAATCAACATCGTTGTTGAAAAAGTCAATGCTTGAACGCGATTTTCCCGCCGACATCAACCTGTAGATTTCCCATAGCTTCCTTGATTTATGCAAAAGAAACGCATAATTATGGAAAAAATGAAAATTGCATAAGCGATAAATCGTGTAAGCGCTTAATATTAAGCGTTTTCAATAGAAAATGGGCGATTTATATAGATTTTTTTAAGAATTTTAAATTTTTTAGTGTGATTTTGGCGGAATTCGTCGTATGATAGACAAGTACTCGACTATGACAAGGTATAGAAGGTGTTAAGGTATGAACGTTCGTTCCTTCCAATTATCCGATTACAAACCACTTACTGCATTGCTTGAGGAAGTGCTTACCGAGGAATGTTATGAGCAAACGATGGAAGCATTTGCTCGCCAATTGTCATGGGATAGCGAATTGGTGCTTGTCGCTGTCAAAGAATCAGAGATCGTGGGCATGATTATCGGCACGATCGACAATAACAAAGGGTATTATTATCGCATCGCAGTTTCCCCCGAGCATCAACGGATCGGCATCGGCAAGGCCCTTGTAACGGGTTTGCGCGGACGATTCGAACAGCGTGGCGTCAGCAAGATCCTTATTACGGCTGACGAACATAATGAGCCTGTACTGCCTCTGTATGAATCGATGGGGTACGAAACGTCGGATTTCTTCCATGCGTTCCAGAAGCTTAGCATTGTTGCCGGGTAAATAGAGAGTTAGTCCTTCAAGGACGGTATATTAGGGGCATATCCAGCATCGCCGTTGCAATTGGCGCTCGGATATGCTTTTCTTATTACTATATATGCGCGTTCGAACTACCATTAGCAAGGAGCATGAACAGCATGGAAATATATGAACGATGCGTGATTAAAAGCTTCAAACACAATGGTCAAATCCACCGGCTATGGCAGCAGAATTGGCTTGTGCCGGACGATGCGCTCGCACCCGGGCATCGGGCCGAATCGATGATCGTGCTCATTAACAGACAGACTCCCATCCAGGAATCCGACGGCAAGCAGTGGATCAGCAGAGTACCGGCCGTGTCCTTCTTTATCCCCGGCGAGTGGTTTAATGTCGTTGCGCTGCTGGAGACAAACGGGGTGCGCTATTATTGCAACGTGGCATCCCCTCCTTATTTGCAGGGCGGCGTATTGACGTACATCGACTATGATCTTGATGTCATTAGAACGGCCGACGGAAGCCGTTATATCGTCGATCAGGACGAATACGAACAGCACAAGCAGTTGTACCATTATCCAAGACAAGTCGAGGATAAGGTGCGGGAAGGGCTGAATGCTCTGTTGTCGCGGATTGAAAACAGTAGGGAGCCGTTTCAGGACGACTTGGTGATACGTTACTACGAGGAATGGCTTACGAGGTTTGGAGAAGCCGAACAATGAAGAAGCTGCGACGCGAGTTGATGGATTGGCTAAAGACGATACTTTTATCATTAGGACTTGTATTGTTATTACATTATTTCGTATTTAACCTCTCAACCGTGGATGGCCGCTCCATGGAGCCTACGCTGGTACAAGACGAGTGGCTGTTCGTTAACAAAATCGGCTATTTGCTGGGGAGTCCTGGCCGGGGCGATGTCATCGTGCTGGAGGACCCGTCGGGATCGGAGGGCAAGTTGCGATATCTCGTAAAGCGAATCGTCGGCATGCCGGGCGACCGGGTCGAGATAGCGGGGCAGCAGTTGTATATTAACGGCGAGCTGGTGGACGAGCCGTATACGGATTCGCCTATCGAAGGTATGAACTACGGACCTGAAGTTATCCAGCAAGGGCATTTCTTCGTGATGGGGGACAATCGGCGTGAGCGGGCGAGCCTGGATAGCCGAACGTTTCATGCCGTACCAAGAGAACTAATCATAGGCCGGGCGGAAGCGATATTATGGCCAATCCCGCAGTTGAGGCTGTTGTAAAAGTCAGGATATATCAAGATCTATGCTAGAAAGAATGGGGGGTTACCAATGAAAGATGTCATGATCTATACAGACGGAGCCTGTTCGGGCAATCCGGGCCCCGGCGGCTGGGGAGCCGTATTGTTTTACGGTGCGCATAAAAAGGAGATTTCCGGCGGGGAGAAGGCGACGACGAATAACCGAATGGAAATCCAGGCCGTGATCGAGGGACTCGCGCTGCTTAAGGAGCCTTGCACGGTCAAAGTGTACAGCGATTCTGCCTATGTCGTTAATTGCTTCCAGAAGGGCTGGATTCATGGCTGGCTGCGCAACGGCTGGAAGAACAGCAAGAAGGAGCCCGTGGAGAATCAGGATCTGTGGAAGCAGCTGTGGGAGCTGATGGGCAAGCACAAGGTGGAGTATGTAAAGGTGAAAGGCCATAGCGACAATGAATGGAACAATCGCTGCGACGAGTTGGCGCGCGAAGCGATCAAACGGTTATAAGCCGATGGCGATGACAGACGAGTGGCAAGCGTTGAAAGACGAGATGAAAGAGGCTGCGCAAAGTTTGGGCATCGACGCGATTGGCGTCGCATCGTCCGACCCATTCGTAACGCTCAAGCAACGCCTCATTCGCCATCGCGAGCTCGGCTATGAATCCGGCTTCGAGGAGCAAGATATCGAGAAACGCACGAACCCGTCGCTGATTTTCGATCGCCCCCAAAGCATTATAGCGATAGCGGTTGCGTACCCATCCAAGCTGATCGACCCGCCGAAGTCGGAACCCGGCGCCAGGAGAGGCATCATGTCCAGGTCCGCATGGGGCGAGGACTACCACAAAATATTGCGCGACCGTCTGGCGAGGCTCGAGCAATGGCTGAGGGAGCGCGTTCCGGACGTACGAGTCGAAAGCATGGTGGATACAGGAGAGCTGTCGGATCGGGCGGTTGCCGAGCGGGCAGGGCTTGGCTGGAGCGCCAAAAACTGCTCGATTATCTCCCCCGAACTGGGCTCTTGGATTTATCTGGGCGAGATGATTACCAATCTTCCGCTGCCCCCCGACGAGCCCGTAACGGAAGACTGCGGCTCTTGCACGAAGTGTATCGACGCCTGTCCCACCGGGGCGATCGTCGCTCCGGGCCAACTGAACGCTCAGCGCTGCATCTCTTACGTGACCCAGACGAAGGGAATGGTGACGGACGAATTTATGCGCAAGATCGGGAATCGTCTGTACGGCTGCGATACATGCCAGATCGTATGTCCCGTCAACCGGGGCAAAAACTGGACCAATCAGCCCGAGCTGCAGCCGGATAACGAGCTCGCCAAGCCGCTTCTCATTCCTCTGTTGACGATGGGGAACAAGAAGTTCAAGGAGCGTTACGGTCATACCTCCTCCGCTTGGCGCGGACGGAAGCCGATTCAGCGCAACGCGGTCATCGCGCTTGGCAACTTTAAGGAAGCAAGTGCCGTACCGGACCTTATTCGTGTACTCCACGATGATCCCAGGCCGGTGCTGCGCGGGACGGCTGCCTGGTCGCTTGGCCGGATCGGCGGCGAGGCCGCGGCGGAAGCTCTGGAACAGGCTTCGATGAGGGAACGGGACGAGGAAGCCATTGCTTCGATCGAAGCGGCAATAGAGGCGATACGGGAGCAAGAACGTGCGTAATTCGCCTAATTATACTCGCTGGGCTGCAAGGGGACTATACAACCGTTTTACCTTGTGCGAATTCATTGCGCCGCAGGGCTTGGACATGCTATGATACATGGATGTCAGCTTTGTAAGTGTTATCGAAATATGGAAAGGTGCAGGTGAACGGCATGGAATGGTACAATATCGTAATCCCGATCGTTACTTTGATTCTCGGAGCGGTTGGTGGATTTCTTATCGGCGTTTTCTATCTTCGCAGACAGATCGAGCGTATGCAAAACGATCCTGCGATGATTCAGAAGATGGCGAAGCAAATGGGCTACAATCTAAACAAACAACAAATGTCGAAAGCTCAAAATATGATGAAAAATCAAAAGTTTCCCCGCAAATAACGGGGGACCGGCAGTGAGCGGAAGGAGCGGTGGCGAATGGCGGGACGGAAGGATTACGTCAATTCGAAAGTGGCAAGCAACCGGGAGCAAATCGAACATCATGTGAAGGAAATTCTGAAGCTGATCGGCGAGGATGTCGAGCGGGAAGGACTTCTAGAAACGCCGGCGCGGGTTACACGGATGTATGAGGAAATTTTCGCGGGCTACGATGTCGATCCCCGCGAAGTGCTCGGCGTGTCGTTCGACGAGCAGCACGAAGAGCTGGTCATCGTCAGAGACATCGTCTATTACAGCCTATGCGAGCATCATATGGCGCCTTTCTTCGGGAAGGCTCATATCGGCTATATTCCCAGCGGCAAGATCGCGGGACTTAGCAAGCTGGCGCGTCTGGTCGATGCGATTACGCGAAAGCTTCAAGTGCAGGAGCGAGTTACGACGCAGATCGCCGATATTCTGGAGCAAGAACTTTCTCCCCATGGCGTTATGGTCGTCGTGGAGGGGGAACATCTCTGCATGTGCTCTAGAGGCGTAAAGAAGCCTGGCAGCAAGACGGTAACCTCTGCCGTTCGAGGCGAGTTCAGAACAAGCTCGCCGCTGCGCTCGGAATTTCTGGCATTGCTGAAGCAATAAATCTTTTGAAGGAACGCATGAAAGGAGCAAGGAAGCTGCCCGCATTTATCAGGGCATGCTCCTTGCTCCTTTCTGTTATTCGGCAGCCGCGACTTGGACGGCGGGCTCGCCTTCATGCTCCGCCGCGATGACGGAATCGACCTGGCTGAGGAACATCGCGGCTCGGCCGATGTATTCTGTAGGATGCTTCCGGAAGATCATTTCGTGTTGTCCATCCTCCACAATCCAGGAGCGGGACATCGCATTTTTTTGGTTCGCCGAGATCGCTTGCGCCGTCTCGTAAGACGCCTTGGCGTCCTTTGTCCCGTGTATGATGTAGATGGGCATATCGTAGGGATGCGCTACTACTTCCTCCGCCGGAATGGATCCGAAGTCCGTACCAGTCCAGAGCGGAATCATCGTCTCGATGAGAGGGAGCGACGGGAATCTCGGAAGCTCCACGAACTGGTTCAAATTATCGAACAGCGCTTCCGAGCTCGGGACGAACAGACTATCCAGAATCATCGCGTCGATATCGTCCGTTACGAGCGCCGTCTGGAGCGCCGTGCCCGCACCCATGGAGAATCCCCATACGACGATATCCTCCGCGCCGCGGGAACGCGCGTAGTTGACGGAAGCCAGCAGTTGCTGCGATTCCTCTCGGCCTCCTGTAGCGGGAGCTTTGTATTGTTTGGAGGCATAGCCGTAATCGAATAACAGGACATTGTAACTTAAATCGTGAAGAAGCTTGGCGAGATCGTACATGGGCACCCAGCTCTCCTCGCGGTTCGCGCCGTATCCGTGGCTAAAGACGACGGTACGCTTCGAATCGCTAGATCCATCTACTGCCGGAGCGGGAAGATACCAGCCGCTGACGGTCGTCTCGCCGCTATGGCTCGGGTATATAACTTCCTCGTAATCGATGCCGATCGCTTCCTTGGGATTGGAGGCAAGCGGGGCAACATAAGGATAAGCCAGCATCCACGCTACATAACCATGGAAAATGACAATCGCGATAAAAAACATGGCAATTATAGCTGCAATCGTTGCAATCCATTTATGCTTGCGCCGCTGGGCTACAACAAGACTGGTTTTTAGAAAAGGTGGAAGGGGCAAGGCTTGAGGGACGGCGCTTAGTCCAACGCTCTCAAGCGGCTGCGGAGTTCCGATAGTTGCGTTCATCGTCATGCCCTCCTTCTGTAAAAGCGATTATGTTATGAAGACGATGTAAGCGCTATTAATTGTATAGTACTTTAATCGTAGTCCTATACGGGCGGCCTGTCAATTCATGTCGAGGCATTGTTAGGGGGATGTTAATAGACTGTAATCATTTTGTAATGATTCAATTATCTTTACGTCCATGGAGCGATTCATGTATACTAATGAGAATAGATTTCAATCATTATGGAATTCGGTTTCATTCATTGAAACTTAATGGGGACATATATATTATAAGTAGAGGAGGTGCGTGTTCGTGGAGGATGGGAAATCGACCGTGCGAGCCGTTGACCGCGCGTTGGATATATTATTGTGCTTTACGCATCGAACCGATTGGGCAATGACGGAGATTGCGGAACATGTCGGCTTGCACAAAAGTACCGTGCATCGGATGCTCGCTACCCTCGAAGAGAAGGGTTTTATCGAGCGCGACCGTTCGACGGACCGCTACCATCTGGGATTGCGGATGTGGGAGCTGTCGGCCAACTTGTCGGGTTCCGACGACCAGGCCACAATCTGGCTGCCGGAGATGGTGCGCCTGCGCGATCAACTGGGCGAGACCGTCAGTATCTACGTGCGGGACGGCTCGGAGCGGATTCGCATACAGGCAGTGCAGAGCAACCAGGCTGTGCGCCGCGTGGCGCCGATTGGCGTCAGGCTGCCGCTCTATGCCGGCGCGTCAAGCAAGGTGTTGATTGCCTTCTCCGAGGAGTCGGTAAGGAACAGTATCCTCGAATCGCTGGAGTGGCCGGATTCTTTTGACAAGGAGCAATACTCGAGGAATCTGACAGAGGTGACGGAGCTGGGTTATGCGACAAGCTTCGAGGAACGCGAAGCCGGCGCCGCGGCGCTATCGGCTCCCATCTTTGATCGATCCGGCAATCTGTCTGCGGCGTTATCCGTTTCAGGGCCCTCCAGCCGCATGACGCTAAAGACGATGCGCGGATATGCCCCGGTCATCAAAGAATCGGCAAAGCGGATGGGGACGATGAGCAAGTAAGCCCGGGATGAAAAAAGAACCCCACACACCAAAATAGTGTTGTGAGGTTCTTTTTGTTTAATCTTTATTTCTTAGTTCATGTTCGCGATCATTTGGCGAAGCACCGTTTGGAGGATGCCGCCGTTACGGTAGTAGTCCACGTCCACAAGGGAGTCCAGACGAACGACCGCAGGGAATTCGAACGTAGTGCCGTCTTCGCGGGTAGCTTTAACGGTTACGGTTTCGCCAGGTTTAACATCATTGGACAGGCCGACGATGTCGAACGTTTCGCGACCCGTAATGCCAAGCGTACTCCAGCCATTGCCTTCCTGGAATTGCAGCGGGAGAACGCCCATGCCGACCAGGTTGGAGCGGTGAATCCGCTCGAAGCTTTCGGCGATGACAGCTTTCACGCCCAGGAGGTAAGTGCCTTTGGCTGCCCAGTCGCGGGAGCTGCCTGTTCCGTATTCCTTGCCTGCGATAACGACAAGGTTTTTGCCTTCGGCTTGATACTTCATGGATGCATCGTAGATCGACATGACTTCGCCGGTCGGCAGGTAAGTCGTTACGCCGCCCTCCGTGCCCGGAGCCACTTGGTTACGAATCCGGATGTTGGCGAACGTGCCGCGCATCATGACTTCATGGTTGCCGCGACGGGAGCCGTAGGAGTTGAAGTCCTTGCGCTCTACGCCGTTGTCGATCAAATATTTGCCGCCCGGGCTGTTAACCGTAATGTTGCCCGCAGGGGAGATATGGTCCGTCGTAACGGAATCGCCCATGAGCGCAAGCACGCTAGCCGAATGGATATCGGAGATATCGGACAGTTCGGAGCCCAGGTTCTCGAAGAACGGCGGGTTCTGGATATATGTCGACTTCGCATCCCACTCGTAGCTTTCGCCTTCCGGCACGTCGATGGCGTTCCAACGCTCGTTCTGCGTAAATACGTTCTCGTATTTGTCGTTGAACATTTGCGGATTCAGAGCCGTTGCGACAGCGTCTTTGATCTCGGCGTTCGTTGGCCAGATGTCCTTGAGGTACACCGGCTGGCCATCTTGGTCGTGACCGATCGGATCGTTCGTAAGATCGATATTAACCGTGCCTGCAAGCGCGTAAGCAACGACAAGCGGTGGAGAAGCCAGGTAATTGGCTTTTACTTGCGCATGGACGCGGCCTTCGAAGTTACGGTTGCCGGACAATACGGCAGCTACCGTCATATCGTTGTCGGCAATGGCCTTGCTTACTTCGTCAGGAAGCGGGCCGGAGTTGCCGATGCAAGTCGCGCAGCCGTAGCCGGCAACGTGGAAGCCAAGCGCTTCGAGCGAGTCAAGCAGATTGGCTTTTTTCAGGTACTCCGTTACAACCAGAGAGCCTGGAGTCAGGGAGCTCTTTACATAGGCAGGTTTCGTAAGGCCGCGCTCGACGGCTTTTTTCGCGACGAGACCCGCGCCGAGCATAACGCTAGGGTTGGATGTATTCGTACAGCTGGTGATCGCGGCGATCACGACCGCGCCAGTACCCATTTTGGACTGAACGCCATCATTGTGCTGTACCGGAACCTGCTCAGCGATCTTTTCGTCGGACAGGCCGTAGCCGCCTTTATCGATCGGAGTACGGATAATATCATTGAAAGCTTCCTTCATCGACGTCAGCTCGACGCGGTCCTGAGGACGCTTCGGTCCAGCAAGGGAAGGAACGATCGAAGACAGATCCAGCTCGATTACGTCGGTGAACACGGGGTCGGGAGTCTCGTCCGTACGGAACATGTCCTGTGCTTTGTAGTAAGCTTCTACCAATGCGATTTGCTCTTCTTTGCGGCCTGTTTGGCGCATGAAGTCCAGCGTCTCGCCATCGACAGGGAAGAAGCCGATCGTAGCGCCGTATTCCGGAGCCATGTTGGCAACGGTAGCGCGGTCCGCCAGGCTGATGTTGGAGAGGCCGGGTCCGAAGAACTCGACGAACTTGCCGACAACGCCTTTTTTGCGGAGGATCTGGGTAACGGTGAGAGCAAGGTCGGTAGCCGTGGAACCTTCCGCCAGGCTGCCCGTCAGCTTAAAGCCGATAACCTCTGGCATAACGAAGTACAGCGGTTGGCCCAGCATGCCGGCTTCCGCCTCGATGCCGCCAACGCCCCAGCCCACTACGCCAAGACCATTGATCATTGTCGTATGGGAATCCGTGCCGACCAGGGAATCCGGATAAACGACCGTCTCGCCGTCAACCGTCTTTGTAGCTGCTACGGAAGCAAGGTATTCCAGGTTAACCTGGTGAACGATGCCCGTGCCCGGAGGAACGGCGCGGAAGTTATCGAATGCCGTCTGCGCCCAGCGCAGGAAGCGGTAACGCTCTTCGTTGCGTTCGAATTCGACTTTCGTGTTGTACTCAAGCGCTTGAGGGCTGCCGAAGGCGTCTACCATGATGGAGTGGTCGATTACGAGATCGACCGGCACGAGCGGGTTAATGTTTTTCGGATCTCCGCCGGCTTTTTTGACGGTGTCGCGCATTGCCGCAAGGTCGACGACGACCGGTACGCCCGTGAAGTCCTGAAGAACGATACGGGCAGGAATGAAAGGAATTTCCTTGTCTTCGCGACCGTTTGCCCAGTTGGCCAATTGCTTTACATGTTCGGGAGTAATGCCGCGGCCGTCGAATTGACGAACGGCTGCCTCCAGCAAAACTTTGATGGAAAACGGAAGCTTGGAAATGTCGCCCAGGCCTTGCTCTTCCAGGCCGCCGAGACGGTAGTAGGCATAAGATTTGCCGCCCGATTCCAGCGTCGTGCGAACAGAATATTGATTTTGTTTGGACATCATTATTCTCCTCTTCTTAAAAAATGATCGTTGTTTCATTCTGTGAAACACGATTTCAAAAACCTTATGCCTCTAGTATAGCTTTAAAACAGGGCATCGTAAAGTCCAATTATGACCACAATTCACATGATTTCGCGGGCTCCGTCATATAATGAACCAGTTGTTCTATGCGCGTCTCGCGAGGACGGTGACTCCCTTCTTGCAAACGCGTTCGGTGCCATTAGAACGAAACGCGCTGCACCTTCAAAGGACGGCGACAGCCGTTTCACCTTGTTCATGGATATTGATAGCCAGGAGGGATTACGATGTCCAAACCAAGCAGCCGAATCGGGGCCGCCGGCGGGCGGCAGAAGCGCGCCGCGAAAACGTCGACGACAGCCGGGACTCCGAATCGACGGCCGCGCTCCGAGCCGGCGCCCGAGAGGATAGCCAATGCCTCGGAGAAGGAAGCGAAGCTCAGCTCGCTTTTGCAGTCCTCCGGACTTGTCTCTCAGCCGCATGAGGGAAAGAAGGACTGGAAGGCGGCGATTCAGCATTATGTCCGCTTGTACAATCAAGCGGAGACGGATCAGCATGCCCGGGTCTTGACGGATTACGTGCTTGATCCCGTCCACGGCGAACGCTTCGGCAAACGGCTGCAGAGGCTTCGCGAGCGGGATCTGTTCCGCGGCGTTCTTCCGGCCGGGAGCGAGACGAAAGCCGAGTTGATCCGAGTAAACGAGTCTGCCGGCGAAGTATCCGTCCTGCTGCGCCTGCACGTAAAGCGCAGAATGGAACAGTCTGGATTATTCTACATGGAAGAGCGTTATGAAGTCGAGCGTCTCTGGCTAAGGCTTGCGGACGGGGGATGGCAAGTCATGCAGATCGAACCCGTCATTGCCGAACGCCGTCCCAAGTACGGGGCATCCGTTCATGAATGGCAAGAGGAGCAGGAAGCCGCTCCTGACGCCGCGTCGATCGCGCCGTCAATGCCTTACTTAAATTATGACCTAATGCCGGGTTTCAAACTCCGGTCGGCAGCTATTCGTTACAGGAGGGATTTGGCTGCCGCCTATGCGGATCGTTGGTGGAACGAAGGCAACCCGGCTTATGAGCTGTTCGAGGTGAATTGCACGAATTACGTTTCCCAATGTCTCTTTGCAGGCAATGCAACGATGGACTATACTGGTAGAAGGGGCAGCGGATGGTGGTACAAGGGCCGCAACAAAGGCCAGGAGTGGTGGAGCTACAGCTGGGCGGTCGCCAATTCCATGACGGCGTTTTTGAGCGCCGCTCGCAAATCCGGTCTTCGCGCCACTGTGGTGCAATCGGCGGGCGAGCTCGGGCTCGGCGACGTCATTACTTATGATTGGAATGGCGACGGGAGATTCCAGCACAGCACCATCGTCACCGCCTTCGATTCCGCAGGCCAGCCGCTCGTGAACGCCAATACGGTCGCCAGCAGGCACCGTTACTGGGATTATCGCGATTCTTATGCTTGGACGCCTGCGACAAGATATCGTTTCTTCCATATCTCCGATATGATCTGATGTTGATTCGGCATGGCAGCGCAGGCGACCTGAGCGCAAATATATAAACGTACCGGAGGATTGCCATGGGGAGCAAAGTTAGAGTAGGTCTTGTATACGGGGGGAAATCCGGAGAGCACGAGGTGTCTCTGCAGACGGCATTCGCCGTAATGGGCGAGTTCGATTACGGACAATACGAAATCAAACCTTTTTATATTACAAAGCAAGGCGAATGGAAGAGCGGTCCCGTTTTGCTGTCTCCGCCGGAGTCGGCCGAGGCGCTGAGATTCCTATCCAGCGAAAACGGCTCGTCCGGCTCGCTGGCACCGCTGTTCGCAGCGCTTGACAACGGTTCGGGACAAGTTGGCCATACGGCAATCGTTCCCGGCGGAGAGGCGCATATTAGCGGACAGACTGACGTTATCGCGATTAGCGGCGATACGTCGGCCGAGGCGCCGATCGACGTCATGTTCCCGCTCTTGCACGGCACGTTCGGAGAAGACGGCACGATCCAGGGTTTGTTCGAGATGGCGAATATCCCTTATGTAGGCGCCGGCGTTCTCGCCTCTGCCGTAGGGATGGACAAGATCATGATGAAGAAGGTATTCGCGCAGGAGGGACTGCCGCAATGCGTCTTCCGGTATTTCAACCGCACGCAGTGGGAAAAGGACGCTTCTTTCTTTATTATGGAATGCGAAGTGTCGCTTGGTTATCCTTGCTTCGTAAAGCCGGCCAATTTGGGCTCCAGCGTAGGCGTGTCCAAGGCTCGCAACAGAGAAGAACTGATCGAGGCGGTTAATTATGCGCTGCGCTTCGACCGCAAGGTTATCGTCGAGGAGTTTGTAGACGCGCGCGAGATCGAGGTTAGCGTCCTCGGCAACGACGAACCGAAGGCATCCGTGCCCGGCGAAATTGCGCCTTCTAATGAATTTTACGATTATAAGGCAAAATATATCGATGGCAAGTCCAGCATGATCATTCCGGCCGAGCTGCCGGAAGGGATCGCGGAGCAAGTACGCGAGCTGGCCGTGCGGGCATTTCTGGCGATCGACGGCTCGGGACTATCGCGCGTGGATTTCTTCCTGCGCAAGGAAGACAACAAGCTGTTCATTAACGAGGTCAATACGCTGCCGGGCTTTACGCCATTTAGCATGTACCCGCTCATGTGGCGCGAATCCGGACTGCCATATAAAAAGTTGCTTACCAGCTTGATCGATCTGGCTGTCGAACGCCATGCTGCCAAGCAACGCATCGATTACACGGGAGAAAGCGTGCAATAAATGCGAGTTCAAAAAGTAGGAAGGGACTTTCGGCAGCGGCCGGGGCGCGCAAGAAGCGTCTCGGCTGTACCCGTCCATATAGGGCAATTATGATTACAGCTAATCGATATACAAGGGAGGCATACATATGGGATTCGAGACGGAGTTTAACTCGGTATGCAAGTTTAAGTCGGAGCAGGAGTTATATGAATTGTTGGAGTACGGCAAGGGCAAGATGGTAAAAAGCGGTTTCCGCGTTTTCCCGACTGGGCAAAAGGTCATCGCCTATACGCCAGGCAACCAGGCAATTGCCATCGTACGCATACTGGCGTCGATCGCTGAGATCAATTTCCAGGGAGAAGAAGTCACCCAAGTGGAGATGGAGCTTGTGCGCAAGCTGACGGAAGAAGAATCCAGGGTGCAGACAGCGCTTGCGCACGAAATGTTTTTCGGAGAGCGGGAATAAACCATGATTGTAAGGTTCGGATTCGTCGCCATGAGTCTGGTCGTCCAGAACGCCTCGCCTTCCCGTACTCAGACTTATGCCAACTTCTCGAAGTTGGGCGATCGCGATGCGGCGCTCAGAAGGCTGGAGAGGCTGGCAGAAGAGAACTTGGGGAACACGCTGCGGATTCTGAAACATTGTATGGCGCACGATATTCGAATGTATCGGTTCTCCTCCAAGCTGATTCCGCTCGCCACTCATGATGCATTGTTAGACTGGGACCCGTTCCAGGCGTTGCAAGAGGCCTTTCGCGAGGTGGGCGATTATGCACGGAAGCAAGGCATACGTGTCTCCTTCCATCCCGATCACTTCTGCGTATTCAGTACGCCGCGTCCCGAAGTGCTGCGGAGCTCCATCAGGGATATGGAGTACCATGTACGGATGCTTGAAGCAATGGGGCTGGACGAGCGCAGCAAAAATAACATCCATATGGGCGGCGCTTATGGAGACAAGCCTGCTTCGGCCGAACGTTTCGTTCGCCAATTCGGAGAGCTGGAAGATCGAATAAAGCGGCGCGTGACGCTCGAGAACGATGATAAGACGTTTAACGTAAAGGAGACGCTGGCAGCGGCGGAGGAGGCAGGCGTGCCCATGGTGCTCGACATCCATCATCACGCCGTTAATCCAGGCGACATTCCGGAAGACGAGCTTACAGAAGCGCTTTGGCCCCGCATCTCGGAAACCTGGCGGATAGAGCGGGACAGACTGGGACTCGGCACTGAGCGGGAGTTGCCTCCCAAGATTCATGTCTCCAGTCCCAAGAGCCTGTCCGATCCGCGCGGCCATGCCGATCTGGTCGCTGCGGAGCCCGTGCTGGCCTTCTTGCGGCAAGCGGCGCGAACGACGTCGGCGCTTGATTGTATGCTGGAGGCGAAGCACAAGGACGCGGCGCTGTTACAGCTGATGGAGGATCTGAAGGAGCTGGAGCGGAGAGGCGAAGGGGTAAAGGTGCTGGACGGCGGCTGTGTGGAGATTGAACCGAACGGATAATAATGGCATGGTTCTACGATTGAGAATTTTGCCATAAGCGATTCGGAATAGATAAGGTGGCTTTCAAAGAATGGAATGGATTTTGTTAATGCTGCTGGGCGTTGTGGCTGCCGCTTTCGGCAGTCTCGTCGGGTTGGGCGGGGGGATCATCATCGTTCCCGGCCTGCTCTTATTCGCCCCGACGCTGATCGGCGAACCGATCGAACACGCGACGGCAGTCGGTATTTCGCTTACGGTATTGATCGTGACGGCGCTTGCTTCAACATTAAGCTACACGAAGAGGGGAATTGTGGACTTCAGAAGCGGCCTGCTTTTCTTTATTACGAGCGGTCCCGCTTCCATTTTGGGCGCGGCGCTGACCGGCCTTATGCAGGCGGGCGTGTTCCAGCTCTTGTTCGGTTCGCTGATGCTGCTTCTGGCAGGTCTATTGATCGGACGGGACTATATGAAACCGTTTGCGAAGGAGTGGCCTATCCAGCGTTCGATCACAGATGCGCAAGGAAACGTTCATACGTATGGATACGGTCTATGGTCGGCTCTGGCTATTGGATTCGGCGTCGGCTTGATCTCCGGATTGTTCGGCATAGGCGGGGGTTCCTTGTTCGTACCTATGATGGTGCTTCTCTACCGCTTCCCGCCGCATGTAGCGACCGCAACGTCCATGTTCGTCATCTTCCTCTCTGCCATTTTGGGGAGCGGCATGCATGTAGCTTTAGGCGAGATTGACTGGCTGTTAGTGGCTGCGCTGGTTCCGGGAGCCTGGATCGGAGGACGGATCGGCGCACGAATCGCAGTGAAGCTGAGCGGCAACAAGCTGCTGTGGCTGCTCCGGATTACGCTGCTGGCGCTTGCGATCCAGCTCATATTCGAAGGTATATCTGCCGTCTGACGAACAGCAGGCATTCGATGGATTACGATGAAACCAGTCACGGGCAACGGACGTATTATAATAAGATGAGTAGATATGAACGGAAAAAGATGAATTCGGAATGGACAACTACCTCTATAGCTGGGAGAGTGATAGACTTGAACGAAAGCAGTAACGGCTCGATCATTGGCGGCAAGAGCTTTACCGCGGTTGCCATCAACTGCGCCGCCAAGGCGGGCGAATGGATTATGACCAAGCTGGGCGGCTACTCCAAGCTGGAGCTCAAATATTCGGCTCACGACCTTGTGACCGAGGTGGACAAGGGCTCGGAGCGGCTGATCCGCAACTTGATCGGAACGCACTTCCCCCATCATTCTTTCTTGGGCGAAGAAGGCGTAGAGCCTGGACCGGAAGCGTCGTCGAGAGCGCTTGCAGAGATGAGCGACGCGGAATACTTATGGATCGTCGATCCTATCGACGGCACGACTAATTTCGTGCACGGCTTCCCATTCTTCTGTGTTTCTATTGCGCTAGCCTATCAGGGTGAAGTCATCGTAGGCGTCATCTATGATCCGTGCAAGGACGAATTGTTTGTGGCGGAGAAGGGGAAAGGCGCTTACGTGCATGGCAAAAAAATGAGCGTCTCCGGAGAAGAGACGCTGCGCGGCAGCCTGATTGCGACCGGACTGCCGGCGGATCATCATTATGCCCTGCCGCTTAACTTAAAGGGTATCCAGAGCGTGGCGCCGGAGGTGCGCAATCTTCGGATCGCAGGATCCGCGGCGATACATCTTGCATATGTCGCAGCCGGCAGGCTCAGCGGCTTCTGGGAGATCGGCCTCAGCAGCTGGGATATTGCGGCAGGAGTGCTACTCGTACAGGAATCCGGCGGGTTGGTAACGGACACGCATGGCCGTCCCTATAATCTTGCGGTTCGGAATATAGCCGCAACGAACGGGCTTGTGCATGCTGAACTGCTAGACAAGCTGGCCGGGGCGGAAGCGGTCGGATAATGGGACATTCCGTCCATATAGCCGATGAAGCTAATCATGCTCGAAGGATAGGACAACAGAGACGCCAAGGCGCTATGTTGTCCTTGTTTGTTAGAGGGGGCGACGAACGTTGCGCGCTGATCGAGCATGATGTGAGTGCCGCAGTCGTAAAGAGAACAAGGGGATAATCGCCCTCTAAGGGGGAATTTCCTTCTAGCATCTCGAAGAAACGAAAGGGCAGTCAACTAAAGGGAGTTTTTCCCTTATTTGACCACGTAAGACTTAAACGTTTTCGGCTTGCTGTAAAATAAATTCTTATTGGCGATAAAAACTACCTCTTAATAAAAATCTGTTAACTCTCAGGAGGGATGTTATGATGTCCAGAACGAAGATGGCTACCCTGGCATGGATGCTTAGCCTTGCGATTTTAGCTGGCTGCAGCGGGGCGGATAATGAAGAGAGAGGATCGTCTCCGTCTCCTTCTGCGTCTCCGACGGAGACGATCGAACCGAGTTTGGCGCCCACGGAGAAGCCTGGCGCTAGCGAGGAACCCGCTCAGAGCGATGACGGAGAATCGTACGCCGTTCTGGCCGAGAAGCTCCGAATTCCTTGGTCCATTGCGATCTATGGATCCGAGTTCATTGTGACAGAGCGTGAGGGGAATATCGTCGTCATCGCCGACGGGCAGCAGAAGCGTCAGAACGTAAGGCTGGAGAAGGCCGTGCTGCATCGAGGTGAGGGAGGTATGCTGGGCCTCCTGCTGGCGCCGGACTTTGACCAGTCTCAACTCGCGTATGTGTACCATACATACGAGGAGGGAGGCAAGGCGTTGAACCGCATCGTCCAGCTTAAGCGGGAAGGCGCCGAATGGTCCGAGCAGAAGGCGCTTCTGGAGGGGATTCCCGGCAGCGCCAACCATAACGGCGGCAGGCTCGCGATCGGGCCGGACGGCATGCTCTACGCGACGACGGGCGATGCGGAAAATCGAAGCGAAGCGCAGAACCGGGACAGTCTGGCCGGCAAAATATTGCGGATGACGCTGGACGGGGATATCCCGACCGACAATCCGTTCACGAACTCATACGTATATTCGTTCGGACACCGCAATCCGCAAGGGCTGGCGTGGACGAAGGACGGCAGCATGTATAGTACTGAGCATGGCCCGTCTGGCAATCCTGGCGGACATGACGAGATTAACGTCATCCAGCCTGGCGCCAATTACGGCTGGCCGACCGTCTATGGAGACGATAAGAAGGAAGGACTGACGCCTCCGGTGTACCATACGGGAGACCCCGCGGTCGCGCCATCCGGTACGGTTATCGACGACGAGGGAAGGCTGGTCATCGCGACGCTCCGAGGCGAGGCGATCTACCGGTATACGCCATCTTCTGGCGAGATGGAGATCATTCATAAGGACGAGGGCCGGATCCGGGATGTCAAGCTGGTCGGCAACAAGCTCTATTTCATCACCAACAACACCGACGGTCGCGGGGGAATCTCCTCGGAGGCGGAAGATCGGCTGGTTGTTATGGATTATCCGGCTTGATGAGCCCTTGACGCGCAAAGAGCCTGTCTCATTGATGAGACAGGCTCTTTGTCGCGGCGCGGCGTTATCGATTCGCTGCTTCCAACGTGTAGCGGAACAGCTCCATCAACTCGATCCGCTGAAGCTCCTCCAGCAGAAGTCGGGTATCCTCGGTGGCTTTGCCGGATTCCTGCATGGAGATGATGTCGACGAAGTCGTCCGTATTCCAGCCGTCGTCGTCCCGGAATCGTTTAAGGGCGTTAACGATGGGAGCCGAGGAAAGGTCGTCCAGGCCAGGCTGCGTTGACAACCACTTCGCAATAGCAGATCGTGTGCGCTCCTTGACGGAATGGCGGCCCGCTTGGCGGAACCAGTACTTGCTGTTCCAGAAATCTTGTTCCATCCGATGCATGATCGCATGCCAGTAGCTTCCCGTTGCATCGTCCTCGATCTGTTGAGCGTACGAGTGGGAACGATCCAGACTGTCGTTGCGAAGATGCAAGCCGGCCATCAGGGCGATGTCCTGCTTGTTCGCAGGCGGATGCTTCTTCCCGAGCTTTACGATATCCTCGTCAAGGCTTGCGTCCCATACTTGGGCAGGCGATAACGGCGCCGTCTCGCGGCGCTCGTCCAATCGTTTCACAATAGTCAGCAACTCTTCCTTCATCGTCCAAGCAACTCCTCTCCCGAATGGAATGTTTCTTTTGGTAATGGGTCATGACTCCCGTACCGCCTAACCGCGCGTTGGGATTTGCACGCGGTGCGGAAATTACAGCTGCGCCATAGCTTTTCTGGCGGCTTCGATCGTTGCGTCGATATCGGCATCCGTGTGCGCGGTCGTCAAGAACCAGGCTTCATACTTCGACGGCGCAAGATTGATGCCCTGATCCAGCATGGCGCGGAAAAAAGCGCCGAAGCGTTCGCCGTCCGTATCCTGCGCCTCGTCGTAGTTCGTGACGGGATGATCGCAGAAGTGTGCGGAGAACGAACCGCGGATCTGGTTAACCGTCAGCGGAATTCCGTTCGCCGCCGCAGCTTCCCTCATTCCGTCGGCCAGCTTGGCGGCCAGACGATCCATCCGGTCATAGATGCCCGGCTCCTGCAGCACTTCCAGGCAGGCGATGCCGGCTGAGATGGAAGCAGGGTTGCCGGCCATCGTTCCCGCTTGATAAGCGGGGCCGAGCGGCGCGACCTGCTCCATAATTTCGCGGCGACCGCCGTAAGCTCCGATGGGAAGGCCGCCTCCGATGATTTTGCCCAGTGCGGTGAGATCCGGTTCGATCGCCTTGTGATCAGGGAAGGCATGATAGGTCTGCGACGATCCGTAGTGGAAGCGGAATGCGCTAATAACTTCGTCATAGATGACTAGTGCTCCTGCTTCGCGCGTCAGCTTGCAGAGACCCTCTAGGTAGCCTTCATGCGGCATTACCATGCCGAAATTGCCGACGATCGGCTCCACCATAACGGCGGCGGTATCGTCGCCCCAGCGCTCCAGCGCTTCCTTAAGCGCCTCCAGATCGTTGAACGGAACGGTGATAACTTCATGGGCTATGCTTGTCGGAATACCCGCGCTGTCCGGGATGCCCAGCGTAGATGGACCCGAACCGGCCGCGACGAGGACAAGATCGGAATGGCCATGGTAGCAGCCCGCGAATTTGATGATTTTGTTCCGCTTCGTATAGGCTCTGGCTACCCGGATCGTCGTCATGACGGACTCCGTGCCGGAATTGACGAACCTTACCTTGTCCATGGAAGGGATTGCTTCCTTGAGCATGCGGGCCAGCTTGATTTCGAGCTCGGTCGGCGTGCCGTACAGCGTGCCGTTGCGCACGGACTCGATAATGGCCTCCGTAATATGCGGATGGGCATGTCCCGTAATGATGGGGCCGTAAGCGGCCAGATAGTCAATATATCGATTGTCGTCGACATCCCAGAAGTAGGCGCCTTCGGCGCGTTTCATAAAGACGGGCGCGCCGCCGCCGACGGCTTTGTAAGAGCGGGAAGGGCTGTTGACTCCGCCGACGATATGCTGAAGCGCTTCTTGATAGAGTCGATCGGAGGTGGGACGATGAATGGTCATGAGTAGGAGAACCCCTTTCGAGTGGAGATGAATAGTTAATAAGGTTAAAAAGCTGGAGCTCGCGAGCGTCGAAATTGGTGCGTATAGGCGTTAATAACGCCTATCTAGCTCGAGAGCGCTGAAAATAGGGCGTATAGGCGTTTAAAACGCCTATGTAGCTCGAGAGCGCCGAAAGTAGGGCGGTATAAGCGTTTATAACGCGTATGTAGCTCGAGAGCGCCGAAAGTAGGGCGTATAAGCGTTTATAACGCCTATGTAGGCTGAGAGCGCTGAAAATAGGGCGTATAGGCGTTTAAAACGCCTATGTAGCTCGAGAGCGCCGAAAGTAGGGCGAATAGTAATTCGTAGCGCCTACAACTTAGCCGGAACAAGGAAATAGAGCACATAGGTGCTCTATTCATTTTGCGCGATATAGGTTTGCAGGGCCCGACGCCACTCTTAAGCAGATGATCTTGAGTGGCGGCTGCTCTTGCGCCCCGTTAGCGGGCGGAAGAACTCGAGCCGGAGCGGTTTGAAGATCCGGAAGATCCGGAGCCGCTATTCGTGCCGTCACCATCGCCCTCCGATGATCCGTCCGCTGCGGGCGACTCCGTAGGAACCGGGATCGTCTCGTCCGTCGACAGGATTTCCTGCACGAATCCGATCAGCGCGTCTTCGTCGCGAATGCCAATGACGGACGCGCCGCCTACATGCTCTTCGCTGACAAGCTCCATCGGAGGTATCTGAGCCGTACCGCCGACATGACTCTCTACGCCTAGCTGTCCTAGCTTCAGCATATCTCCTACGGTCAAGTTCGTCTCGATATAAGGCGAAACGCTCTCCAGAATTTCTTTCATTCGGATCAGGTTCCAGCCGGACTGCAGCTCGGAGGCAACAGCCTTAAGGAAATTACGCTGACGCTCCGTCCGCGTATAATCGCTCATGGCGTCGTGACGGAAGCGTACGTACTGAAGCGCCTTATCGCCGTCCAGCAGCTGGTAGCCTTGCTTCAGATCGATGTCGTAGCGATTGCCGTCCGCGTTGTCCGTATAGCGCATATCCTTTTCAACGTCGAAGTAGATGCCGCCGATCGTGTCGATGAGCGATTTGAACCCTTCGAAGTCGGTGTAGACGAAATACTGGATTTCGAGGCCAAGCAGGTCGCCAACCGTCTTCATGGCGAGATTAGGTCCTCCCATTGTAATGGCGGAGTTGATGCGCCCCTTGCCGTGGTCTTCGATTCTCGCATAAGTATCTCGAAGCACGGAAAAAAGATGGGCCTTCTTCGTGACGGGATCGAACGATGCGACCATCATGGAGTCGGACCGCGCTATTCCGTTCTCGTCCGCGTCGCGGACGTCGCCGCCCAGCAGCAGAATGTTCACGCGCTCCTTGCCTTCCCACTTGGGAACCTCGACGGGCTTCTCGGGAGTGACATCGGTGAACCGGGACTTTTCCGGCTCCTTCTTAAAATCATCTAGCGCGCTGTAGACGCCGACTCCCCAATAGACGAGGGCCGCGACTACGGCGACGATGATGATCGATAAAGTAATGATAAGCCACTTCCAACGTGACTGTTTTTTAGGGGATTCTGACCGCGTACGCATTGCGTTTAATAGGTCTCCTTTCGAATAGACGCCAAGTTGATTCAGATCATGGTTGTGCCGCTGCTATAGATTAAGGCTGCATAGGACTTCCCTGTAACCTTCCGTTTACGACCCACGATAACTGAGGTATGATTACATATCATAAAATTATAAAGCTCAGGCGCATATAGTTGCAAGTTTTATCATTTGGGGTACAATATAATCGCTATTTCCCAGGAAATGTCGAAGCGAGAGGGGCTGCTACAACGCAATGTTAGCTATTGATGTCAAAGATTTGCGCAAGGACTTCCGCGTGCAAAAGAATAGAGAAGGACTCTCCGGGGCCTTCAAGGATCTGTTCAAGCGAGAGTATCGGGAGGTCCGCGCGGTAAAAGATATTTCGTTCCGGATTCCACAGGGCGAGATTTGCGGATACATAGGAGAGAACGGCGCCGGCAAGTCGACAACGATCAAAATGCTGACAGGCATTCTTGTGCCTACAGCCGGTCAATTAAAGGTGAACGGTTACGTTCCGTTCAAAGATCGCGAGAAGTTCGTGAACGGAATCGGCGTCGTCTTCGGACAACGTTCCCAGCTTTGGTGGGATATCGGCGTTATCGAATCGTTCCAGCTGCTTCGCAAGGTATATCGGGTGTCAGAACCCGACTTCCGCAAGCGGCTCGACAATCTCGTCGAAAGGCTGCAACTGGGGGATCTCCTGAACCGCCCCGTCCGCAAGCTGAGTCTCGGTCAGCGGATGCGCTGCGAGTTGGTGGCGTCGCTGCTGCATAATCCGTCGATCCTGTTTCTCGACGAACCAACGATCGGCCTCGATATCGTCGTCAAGACGGAAATCCGCGACTTCCTTATGCAGATGAACAAGGAAGAAGGAACGACGATTTTGCTGACGACGCACGATTTGCAGGATATCGAGGCGTTATGTTCACGTGTCATTATGCTCGACGACGGGCAAATCATCTATGATGGAGGTTTGGAGGATCTCAAAGCCAGGTGGAGCAAAGGCCGCGAGATCCAGTTCCAATTCGCCGCCCATACGCCGATTGCCAGGCTAAGCGGATTGACCGAAGGGCTGGATGTGTCTTGGAGTGTCGAAAACGACGTGACGGCCAAGCTGTTCGTGCCTCATTCGGTCAGCGTATCCGACGCGATGGCAAGAGTCGTCGGGGGAGCGGATATTCGCGACATTAAAATTTTCGAGACGAACACGGACGAGATCGTCCGCGCGATCTACCAATCCGGCTCCGCGGAGGCGGCAGCGGCAAAAAAGGAGATCGCTTCGTCATGACGAGCGCCTATCTGGATTTTATTCGCATCCGGTTCCTGATGATGCTTGCTTATCGCGTTAATTATTACAGCGGCATCGTAATTTATGCCATTAATATCGGGGCGTATTACTTTCTGTGGCTGGCTATCTATGGAAGTCAGGAGTCGCTGGCGGGTTTCACCGTTCCCCAAATGACGACTTACATCGCGGTTTCGTGGATGGCTCGGGCGTTTTATTTCAACAATCTGGATCGGGAAATCGCTAACGAGATTCGCGACGGCAGCGTATCCGTGCAGCTTATTCGGCCTTATTCTTACTTGCTGGTTAAGATGATGCAGGGCTTCGGGGAAGGTTTGTTCCGCTTCATGTTGTTCATGATTCCGGGGCTGGCGATCGTATGCCTGCTGTTCCCGGTAAAGCTTCCGACCGATCCTGTCGTATGGCTCGTGTATCTGGTCATGCTGTTCTTCAGCTTCCTGATTAATTCGCAGATTAATATTTTGACGGGACTGTTCGCCTTTTTCGTCGAGAACAACGAGGGCATGATGCGGATGAAGCGGGTCATGGTCGATTTGTTCTCGGGCGTCGTCGTGCCGATCGCTTTTTTCCCGGGCTGGCTGTCGGGGATTATGCAGTGGCTGCCGTTCCAGGCCATCACGTATTTGCCGAGCTCGGTCTTTACGGGGCGGACCCCCATCGGCGAAGCCGCGGGAGTGTTCGGACTTCAAGCGTTCTGGTTCTTGCTGCTGCTCGTTCCGATCGGGCTGACATGGCGTGCGGCTCGCAAGCGGCTGTTCGTGCAAGGGGGTTAAGACATGATTCGATATATGGCTTTATTTTGGGAGTATATCAAAAACTATGCCAAAACAAGGCTCACCTACCGTGCCGACTTCTGGATCGAGGTCATCTCCGACCTGTTGTTCCAAGGGATGAACCTTATCTTCATCCTCGTCGTGTTCCAGCACACGCCAACGCTCGGCGGCTGGTCGGAGGCGGAGGTTGTGTTCGTATATGGCTTCTTCATGATTCCGTATGGCGTCTTTAGCACGTTCTTTGGCATCTGGAACTTCAGCGAACGTTATATTGTCAAAGGCGAGATGGACCGCGTTCTGACGCGTCCCGCGCATAGTCTGTTCCAGGTGCTGCTGGAGAATGTTGATCCGCCATCGCTGATCGGCTCCTTGGTCGGAGCTATCATTATGGGGCTTTGCTGGGCGGAGCTCGGCTTGCCGTTCGGCGTGCTTGATGTGCTGGTGCTGCTGCTGCTCGTCCTTGGCGCGGTGCTGATCTATGCGGGGATGTATACGGCGCTGAGCGCGATATCCTTTTACTCCGACGCCCCGACGGGCATCGTGCCGTTGATCTACAACATTCAGAATTACGGGCGTTACCCCGTGAACATTTATAACAAAATCATCCGCTTTTTCCTCACCTGGCTGCTGCCGTTCGCGTTCGTGGGGGTTATCCCGGCATCGTTCTTCCTGGAGAAAAAAGCGGATGACTTGTCGCAGCTTGCTTTGCTGACGCCGGTCATGGGACTGATCGTATTCGGACTCGGCCTTGCTCTATGGAATCACGGCGTGAAGCGGTATCGCGGGGCGGGATCTTAGATTGCGGATGGGCTGAGAGAGGAGAGAGAAACGATGACGCTGGAAATAGGCAAAAAAGCACCTAAATTCAAGCTGCCTGCTTCGACTGGCGAGATGCTGTCGCTTATGGATTTGCGGGGGAAGCAGGTTGTTCTGTTTTTTTACCCAAAGGATATGACGCCGACCTGCACGGAGCAGGCTTGCGATATGAGGGACAACTATAGCGGGTTCGAGAACCACAATACGGTGGTGCTCGGCATCAGCACGGACAGCGTGAAGTCGCATTTGAACTTTATCGCGAAGAAGGAGCTGCCGTACTTGCTGCTGGCGGACGAGGCGCACAAGGTATGCGAGCAGTACGGCGTTTGGCAGTTGAAGAAGCTGTACGGCCGGGAGTATATGGGCATCGTGCGTTCGACTTTTCTGATCGATGCGAAGGGCAATCTGGTCCGAGAATGGCGCAAGGTCAAGGTGAAGGGCCACGCAGCCGAAGTACTGGAGGCCGCCAAAACGCTGAACGCGAGAACTAAGCGTAAGTAGCCGCTTAAGCGTCGCGGTGCGAGCGGAGAGGCGGTTAGCTGGGCCGGTGGCGGTTGCTGAGGCGAGCGAGATTGTCGGCGGGACCGACTTAAACTAGCGGATGCGGTCGGTTGGTGGCTTTTAAGTCGGCGAGACCGACTTAAACTAGCGGATGCGCACAGTTGGTGGTTTTTAAGTCGGCGAAACCGACTTAAACTTGCGGTTACGCACGGTTGATCGCCTTTAAGTCGGTATGGCCGACTTAAACTTGCGGATGAGGTCGGTTGGCGGCATTTAAGTCGGCGAGACCGACTTAAACTTGCGGTTACGCACGGTTGATGGCCTTTAAGTCGGTATGGCCGACTTAAACTAGCGTATGCGCTCGGTTGGCGGCATTTAAGTCGGTATGGCCGACTTAAACTTGCGGATACGCTCGGTTGGTGGCATTTAAGTCGGTATGGCCGACTTAAACTAGCGTATGCGCTCGGTTGGTGGACTTTAAGTCGGTACGGCCGACTTAAACTTGCGGATACGCTCGGTTGGTGGCATTTAAGTCGGTATGGCCGACTTAAACTTGCGGTTACGCACGGTTGATGGCTTTTAAGTCGGCGAGACCGACAGACTAATATATACAATAAGACGCTTTCCGAACCTACTTCGGAGGGCGTTTTTGCTTGGTATAGATAATGCGAGAAAAGCCGCAAGATTGCAGGCATCAGGCGGAATGCTGATTCATATACTCTATCAATTCGGTAATAAGAAGGAACACGATAGAGGATGGTGCATTCCGATGAGACGAGTAGTACAAGCTTCTTTATGCGTAACGATATTGTGGTTCGGCGTTATGCAATTGGACGGCGGACTGGGCTGGCAGGGGAAAGCGGCGGGTGCGGCGAGCAACGTCGGGGATCTGCGGACAGTTACTTATCAGTACGAGGCGAAGACGCTGCTTGCAAAGCCGGACGGCAAAGCGGGAGAAGCTCCTTCGCCTAATGATAGAGATGGCCATACAGCGGAAACGACTAATTTGGAGAAAGTTAAAGCGGGAGCAGCAGGAGGAGGAAACGATGAGACTCAACCGGAGATGGAAGGAATCAGTACCGTTGCAAGCGGGGAGAGTGTCGACCGTACCACTCATGACGGGGCACACCAAGGAGGCGCTGATAAGGCAAAGTCTGCTGACGGCGGAGCGAATGGCGGCAAGGTTACAGTAGAGTCGAACAACGATGGAGCGAATGGCGGCAAGGGTACAGCAGAGTCGACCAGCGACGGAACGAGTAGCGACAAGGGTACAATAAAGTCGGCCAGCGACGGAGCGAATGGCGGCAAGGGCACAGTAGCGTCGACCAGCGACGGAGCGAATAGCGGAGTTGAGACTGCAAAATCGACCAATGATGGATCGGTCGGCGTTGAGGAGTCTGGCCAAACATCCCGAGGCACGAAGACGGATGGCACGGGAACGGTCACTGCCCAGGATGTTCCGGCTTCCAAGCAGCCGGAGAAAATCGTCTACTTGACGTTCGACGATGGCCCGAGCAAGCATACTCCTGAGGTGCTGAGTATTTTGAAGCGGGAGGGTGTGACCGCGACGTTCTTTCTGCTGGGTCAGCAGGTGGAGCGCCAGCCCGATATGGTGAAGCAGATCGTTGCCGAAGGTCATGCCATCGGCAATCATACATACAATCATGTCTACAGGGAGCTGTATGGCGGCTTCCGGAACTTCGCGGACCAAATTATGCGGACGGATGACGCGATTTTCCAGGCCGCGGGCATCCGAACGACGCTCGTCCGGGCGCCGGGCGGCACGTATGCCAACTTCGACCAGGGATACTTCGACGCAATGAAGGCGGCGGGCTACAAGGTGCATGACTGGAACGTCGACAGCGGCGATTCCAAGCGTGTTGGCGTTCCGGCATCGGAAATAATCGCGAATATACGCGCATCCAAAATCGCAAACACGCTTAATGTGCTTATGCATGACAGCGGCGGTCACGCGGAGACGGTGAAGGCGCTGCCTTCTATCATTGCTTACTATAAGCAACTGGGTTATTCTTTTGCCGCTCTGAGCGATGGGGTTGATCCTATGCAGTTCAAGGTTGCGAGTCAATCGAAGTGGAGCAGGGGGAGCGTTACCGAGTCGGACAAGCAATCGCTGGCAGCGTTCGCCTCCAGGCTGGATCGGAAGGGAGGCATCAAGAAGCAGGCTGAACCGGCGCTTATCATTCATCGCGGAGAAAAAAGTCTGGAGCTCCAGGCTTCCGAATATACGCTGCAGAACGGCACCATACGCGTTCCGCTGACCAAGCTGAGCGAATGGCTTGGCGGCAAGGCCGAGCTCGACGAGAAGGAAGGCGTCATCGAAGTGACGTTGGACGGCAGACAATGGTTCTGGCTGACGGACCAGGCGTCATCGGGACAGGGAAACGAGGCGAAGCTGGATGTACCAATCCGGGCGACGCTGGCTCAGTTCGGGATGGAAATTGAGGATTATGTATTGACGAAGGAGCGGAGAGAGATCTGGATCGGGCAGTAGAGGAAATGCGAGATTAACGATAGTCCGGGAATGCGGAGCAGAGTAAGACCGACAAGGAAATCTAGCAGGTCTAAACAGGGGCGATACTGGCGAGACTGAAAAATAGATAGATTTATTTTTCGGGAGGCGACAGTACGATGATAACCCCTCAATTTATAGGAACAGATTACGAGCAAGTAGAAACGACAGGCAGTCCCGGCCATTCCTGGGCGGAGCCGCCGCAGGCGCTGCTGCACAGACTTCAGGGCAAGGTGGAGCAGGTGTTGGTCGGCAAGGGTGCCCTTATAAAACAAATGTTAACCAGCATGCTGGCAGGCGGACATGTGCTGCTGGAGGATATTCCCGGCGTAGGCAAAACGATGCTGGCAGGAGCGATAGCCCGAACGGTGGGCGGCGAGTTCAAGCGTATTCAATTTACCTCCGATATGCTCCCTGCTGATGTGACGGGCGGTCTCGTCCTGGACGGACGGTCGGGCGAGCTGCAATTCCGTCCCGGACCGATTATGGCGAACGTCGTATTGGCCGACGAAATCAATCGGACGTCGCCGCGCACGCAATCCGCGCTGCTGGAGGCGATGGAGGAGAGGAGAGTGACGGTAGAGGGGAAAACGAGACGGCTTCCTGTACCCTTTATGCTGATCGCGACGCAGAACCCGCTAGACTTCGAAGGGACGAACGCGCTGCCGGAGGCGCAGATGGACCGGTTTATGATGCGATTGTCGATCGGATACCCGGGCATTGCCGACGAGAAACGTATTCTGGAGCAATATGCGCTGGGAAGACGCGTGGAGCCTGAACGCATCAGGCCTGTCATGGCGCCGCAGGAATGGCTGCAGATGCAAGCCGAAGCCAGGCAGGCTCATGTCCATTCCTCGCTGCTGGAGTATATGGTCGCGGTGGCGGACGCTACCCGCAGATCGCCTGACATTGCACTCGGACTGAGTCCGCGCGCGCTCAGGGATTGGCTTCGCGCTGCGCAGGCCGCCGCATATATCGAGGGAAGAGGTTATGTCATTCCCGACGATTTGCTGGGTACCGCCGATTCTGTGCTGTCGCATAGACTTGCGCTCAGGGGAAGAGCGGGAGCCGGCGGCAGAGACGCAAGCGGACTAATGGCCTCTATCGTTCGATCGACGCCTTTCCCGCCGGAAGCGGGAGCCGTCTACAATAGCAGGGGGCGCCGATGATGCCGGGAGGAGCGAGCAAACAAAATCCGGGGGAAGCCGGTCTTGATGGAAGGAAGCGGGGGACGCAGCGAGCGAAGCAAGACGGAAGGAAGCGGGATAAGCAGCGAGCGGAGCAAGATGGAAGGAAGTCGAATGCGGCAGGCGGGTGGCCCGAGGTTGAC
The DNA here is from genome assembly GCF_014303795.1 of Paenibacillus sp. PAMC21692. Classification (NCBI taxonomy): domain Bacteria; kingdom Bacillati; phylum Bacillota; class Bacilli; order Caryophanales; family Paenibacillaceae; genus Paenibacillus; species Paenibacillus sp. PAMC21692. The sequence continues at coordinate 7,412,779 of NZ_CP060293.1, read as the reverse complement.
AAGCCTTATTACCGCACGCGCCGGGTTGCCTGGTGCGTCATTATTTTGGCGCTGGCGTGCTGCGGCGGCGCGGCTGTCATACGCGGCGGCGCGCTCGAATGGTACGCTTTTGCCGTTTTGCTCGGCGTTGCTTTGTTCAGCGGCGTGCTGCCACTTGCGGCATCCAGAGGTTTGAAGATCGTTCGGGCGCTGCCTGGCGAGGGGAAAGCCGCGGGGGAAGAAGCCGTCATTTCCGTTGAAGTCGAAAGGCGCTGGCGGTTTCCTTTTGTCTGGTTCGCCGTGGAGGATGATATTTGCAATGAATCGCTGATGTCTCCTTCCACGATGACTTACCGCAATGTGGGGATTCCGGGTTCGGAGGTTCGAAGCGTCGTTAGGTATGTTCTTCCTCTCCGAAACAGAGGCGTTTACGCATTCAGGAATATAACGGTTACCGTTGGCGATTGGCTGGGATTAACGGCTATTCGGACAACGCTGATCATACGCGATGAACTGAGGGTATGGCCGTCCTTGCCGGAGGGAGCCGGATTAACGATGCTGCCCATAACAGGGGCAATCGGCGACGAACCAGCCAATGATTCGGAGGCTTCCGCGGAATGGGGCAGCAGGATTGGCGACCGTGACATGAGCAAAAGAACCGTATCCGGTTCCGGGCCGGACAGCAGGCCTTACCGCGAGGGAGACTCCATTCGCCATCTTGACTATCGGGCCGCTGCCAGGGGGAGAGGGCTGCGCGTCAAATCGGCCATGCTGGAGCAATATCCGTCCTCGACCATGTACATTGATACGTTGGCGGAGTCTTATGGAGGTCAAGATGCCAGATTCGAGTCTTGTCTCTCTTGGGCTGCCTTCGAAGCCAAAACGTTATTCGACGCCGGAGCGCTTGTCAGGATCGTAACGCCTGGCTGGACGTTCGAAATGGACGGGACTTCCGCCAATACGAACCAACTGCAGGAGTTGTTTGGCTTGCTGGCATGCTTGCGGGCCGAGACGGAAGGAAGCGGGCGGGATTGGCCCGGCCATGCTTCGCTGCCGGCGAGAGGGGCCGTGCATGTGTTCAGCGGCAATTGGAAGGAAGCTCATCGATGGCTGCCTTTGCCAGCCTATTCCGCCGAGCAAGCCGGGAGACCGGCACTCCATCTGGTTATGGAGGGCACTGATGTGACGAGCGAGATGCAGAGCAGCCAAAGGGAGCTGGAAAAGCTTGGCGTGCGTGTTCGCTGGCTGCCTCCTGCAGAAGCCGTAGCGGCATGGCTCAAGGCCGGGAAGGGGGCGGATCGTTATGCCCTCGGATAATGTTCATGATCGGCATTCGGAAGGAACGCTGATGTACAGGCTGTTGACCAGCCTCCTGCTTTTCGGTTTGCTGGCGGAATGGTTGTTGCCTTGGACGGGGGCGAGCGAATGGGCGGTCATCTATCATCCCATGCCTCTGTTGGTTATTATATGCTGCATGCTCGCCGCGGGGCTTATCCGCATGCCATGGATGTTATCCGTGCTGCTGCATGCCTGTATATGCCTTTTTTGCATCATGTGGTTGTACAAGGGACAGGATCAAAGCCCGGCGGAATGGTTCCTGGCTTTCCCTGGACTGATCGGAGAAAATATCGGGCTAATGGCACAAGGCGGGCTCTGGGCCATGTCGGGAGAGCTCCGGACGCTTATGCTGTTCGCAGGCTGGGCTATGCTGGCGCCGGCGCTGCAGGCGCTTGTCTGGGTCAGGCAGGCGGCGCTTGGCATTGCGGCGGCAACGATGTTGTACCTGGGCATTTTGCACATCTGGCTCGGTATGGACGTTCTTGCCGGTTTTTTGCGCACGACGGCGGAAGGACTGCTGCTGGCCGCGATCGTGGCTGTGCCGAGAGTTCGGCGCGTGCTGGACATCGGCGAGAAGCGACTGAAGGATATCGACAAAAGCTGGCTTGCCGGCGCGCTCTTTGTCACGCTGGTTATCGCAGGCGGCGCGCTTCTGGCGACCGTGGACAGGGAGAGCGAGCTGGCGCCCGCGAAGTGGACGACGGTCATGACGGACCGGCTGCAGCAGAGCTTTCAATCCATCGGAGGCGACGGCAAAGCCGTGGCGACGATGAGAAGCTGGAACGGCGGACAGCTTGGCAGAGCGTTGACCGGGTACGGTTTTGACGACAGCGAGTTAGGCATGCCGCTCAGCAGCGACGATAGCATCATGTTTAAAGGACTATCTCCCGTACGCGCGTATTGGCGCGGCGAATCCAAATCCACGTACGACGGCAGGGGGTGGATCAGCGATGAAAGGGCGCTTACCCTGAAGCCTATTTTAGGAACGGGCAGAGGTACGGAGTCGGCAGGAGCGGCGGGCAACGGAAGTGAAGGCGGTGCCGGTGCCTTGCTTGGCCGGCCTATTCGGCAAACGTTAGTGTGGGAAAAACCGGCGACGGAGATGCCGATTATTGCGTCTGGCGTAAACGGGAAAGTGACGGAGCTTATCGCGGCCGATCCAAGGCGCAAGCTGGGCAGCTATTTGGTTAACGAGGCGGCGGACGCGCTGTATGCGCCTTCCGAGACGGCGAAGCTGGAGCGTTATACCGTTACAAGCTATATGCCGGTGACGGAGGAGAAGGCGTTGCGTTCGCTGGGGAGCGGCGGCGCCGTCCAAGCAGTCGATGATGGCGGCAGGCCTGGCGCAAAATCGCGGGAGACAAACACGGCCCTGTCAAGCGGCGCACTGACGGAGGCGGAGCTTAAGCCGTACCTCCAGCTGCCGGCATCGCTGCCAAGCCGGGTGTCCGCGCTGGCGGCCGAGGTGGCTGGAGCGGGCATGACTAACCTCTACGACCGGGTGAAGGCGGTGGAGCTCTACCTGGAGACCACGTATGGCTACACGAAGTCGGGCAGCGAGCTGCCGCCGGAGGGAAGCGACTTCGTCGACCACTTCCTGTTCGAGCAGCGTCAAGGTTATTGCGTCCATTTCTCTACGGCAATGGTCGTTATGCTGCGTTCGCAAGGTATTCCGGCGCGTTGGGTCAAGGGTTTCACGCCAGGCGATGCTACGGGCGAGATCGCATTGACGGGCAGCGGAGGGAGCGCGGGAGCGGCGGCCGAGCGTGTCTATGAAGTGCGCGGATCGGATGCGCATGCCTGGGTTGAGGTTTATTTTCCCGGGGCGGGATGGGTGCCGTTCGACCCGACCCCCGGCTATGGCGGCGCAACGGAGATCGCTTCGGCAGCCGCAGGCGATGGTACGGGAGCGTCGGCGGACGCGGACGGCTCTGTGCCGGCCGGGCTAGCCGGAGGCGCGACCGGCCTTGCGAGGTTCGAGGCGGCGGCTGAGGAGGCCGCCTCTGCAGTGGCGCTAGCGGCCGCATGGCTCGCGCGCGCGGCGCGCGGCGCCTGGGACGCTGCGGCGGCGTCGCCGGGCGCAGCTGCCGCCGCAGGCGGGGCCGCGCTAGCGGCGGCAGCCGCGGCCGCGGCTGTGGCGCAGCGGGAGCGGCTGCGCCTGCGGGGCGCGCTGCGGCGCTATGGCGCGGCGAGCGCTGTGCTCGCGCGGAGCGCTGCGAGCGGCGAGCCGCCGTGGGGCGCGGTGCGCGCAACTGATGCAGCAAGCAACAGCGTGCCGGCTTCAAACATCGAGCGTGCGAGTAGCTTGCCGGTTGTGGTGCGCGAAAAATTAAGACGCGCGGACACCCAAGCGGAGCTGCCGCGTCGAGAAAATTCGGGCATGGGCGATCCCGAGCAGGATCGCACTGTCGAATGGAAGCCGCGCAGTCGCAGCTTGCCGGTTGTGGTGCGCGAAAAATTAAGACGCGCGGACACCCAAGCGGAGCTGCCGCGTCGAGAAAATTCGGGCATGGGCGATCCCGAGCAGGATCGCACTGTCGAATGGAAGCCGCGCAGTCGCAGCTTGGCGGCTGCAGAAGCCGCTGCTTCAGCCCGGCTGCATACGGCGAAGGCACGCCAGAGAGCCGGGTTGATTCTGGCGGCGGAGACTGTCATCAAGCTGCTTCGGAGCCGGGCGATCAAGCATTACGGTGCTGCGCAGCTGTCGACCGCATTAACATTGCGCGAAACCGCCGATCTGTTAGGCGAGACGATGGACCAAAGCGGGCGCGATCGTCTCTCTCGATTGGTGAATTGGCTAGAGGCTTCCTATTATGAGCCGCCTGGAGCATTGCGCAATGCGCCGACAGCGGAAGAGCTGCGCAGCATGTGCCGTTTATTGTTGAAACGTTCGCAAAGAAGCGGAAGCAAGATGCGAGCTGCTTCCAATAAGATGCAAGCGAAGGAGCAGGCGGGGGCAAATTAACGTCTTTTTTGGGCGCACGGATAGAGAAAAAGCGTTAAACGACGAAACATCCTTTCTCGAATATATGCGAGAGGGATGTTTTTTGTCGAAGGAAGCACCCGAGAACGCGCTTCGCACCTTGACTCTATTTGAGCGGCTTATGTATAATTACTGCATCAATTGAGGGAGGCTCGGTCATGACGAAGCAAAATGAAATTATCGTTGTTCTCGATTTCGGAGGACAATACAACCAGCTGATTGCGCGCCGCATTCGGGATTTGGGCGTGTACAGCGAACTGCTGCCATATAACACGCCGGTGGAACGGATCCGCGAATTGGCGCCGAAAGGCATCATATTCTCGGGAGGACCGGCTAGCGTATACGAAGAAAATTCGCCGCTTGTAGATCCTGCGATCTACGACTTGAACGTGCCGATCTTCGGCATCTGCTACGGGATGCAACTGATGTCCCACCAGCTAAACGGCAAAGTCGAACGCGCGGGCAAACGCGAATACGGCAAAGCGCAAGTGGAATTCGCGGAGGGCGGCCACATTGCGCACGGTCTTGACCGCGTGCAGACGGTATGGATGAGCCACAGCGACCTCGTCATCGAGCCGCCTGCAGGCTTCAAAGTCGATGCAAGCACGGAGCACGCGCCAATCGCCGGCATGAGCAACGAGGAGCGCAAGCTGTATGCGGTTCAGTTCCACCCGGAGGTGCGCCACTCGGAGTTCGGCAACGAGATGATCCGCAACTTCCTGTACAACATTTGCGATTGCGACGGCAATTGGTCGATGGAAACGTTCATTGACGATACGATTCGCGAAATTCGCGACCAAGTCGGCGACAAAAAAGTGCTTTGCGCATTGTCCGGCGGCGTTGATTCGTCCGTAGTGGCTATTCTGCTTCACAAGGCGATCGGCGATCAACTGACTTGTATGTTTATCGACCATAATCTGCTGCGCAAGGGCGAAGCGGAAGGCGTCATGGAAACATTCGTCGGCAAATTCGATATGAAAGTACTGAAGATCGACGCGCGCGACCGCTTTATGGACAAGCTGAAAGGCGTTGACGATCCCGAGCAAAAACGTAAAATCATCGGCAACGAATTTATCTATGTATTCCAGGAGGAATCGGGCAAGCTGGACGATTTCGAATTCCTGGCGCAAGGCACGTTGTATACGGATATCGTAGAGAGCGGCACGGCTACCGCGCAAACGATCAAGTCCCATCATAACGTTGGCGGCTTGCCGGAAGACATCAAGTTCAAGCTCGTCGAGCCGCTTAAAGCGTTGTTCAAAGACGAAGTGCGCAAAGTCGGCGAAGAGTGCGGCTTGCCGGATGCCATCGTATGGCGCCAGCCGTTCCCGGGTCCGGGCCTTGCGATTCGCGTCCTTGGCGAGGTAACGGAAGAGAAGCTGCACATCGTACGCGAGTCCGATGCGATCCTTCGCGACGAGATCGCGAAAGCGGGTCTGGACCGCGAAATCTGGCAATACTTCACGGCGCTCCCGAACATGAAGAGCGTTGGCGTCATGGGCGACGCACGCACCTACTCCTACACGGTAGGCATCCGCGCCGTAACGTCCATCGACGGCATGACGGCCGACTGGGCGCGTATTCCTTGGGACGTGCTGGAGAAAATCTCCGTCCGTATCGTCAACGAGGTCGACAATGTCAACCGTATCGTTTACGACGTGACGTCGAAGCCGCCAGCAACGATCGAGTGGGAATAAACGAAATGCAATTAACAGGCTTGGAAATCTCTTTCACTAAGAGATTATCCAAGCTTTTTGTTTGGGTTCGTGATCGGGATTACGCTACAAATATGCCGGGGACCAGAACGTTCCAGGTGGAGGTCGACGGGCATCGGGTCAATAAGACGTTCGGCACCCATGGACAAGAAGGCTTCCGCTGGACGGAAGCGGGAACCTTCGAGCTGGACGAGGAAGTTGTGGAGCTGTCGCTTGTGGATAGAACGATGTCTCTACAAACTGGTAAGCAGATAGGGCAGCGAATGAAGTTTTTATTAGGTATAAGTGGTCCAGATATTTATGCTTTCGAGGTAAACTATCGATTGTTTTTAAAGCTTGGAACATTATGCGGTTTCTAATGCCTATATGTTCTTGTCCTCTGACATCTTATCGGATGTCAAGAATGCGTTCCTATAAATGACAAGAATGCCGATCAATGATGATCGGCATTTGGCAACAACTTCATTGGCTAATGGTTAAAACATCTCTTGGCGGATTGCCCGTGCGACGAATCTCGTTAATCTGAGAATTCGTCAGTCTGCGTCCTACGAGAACGAGGGAAGAAGTTACATCGTTAAAATTTGGGAGACTCGCTACGTTCTGACTGCCGCGGAATATACGCACAGAGCCTTGGAAATTAATATCTGAGAATAGTACAAGCGTGACTTGTCTTCTACTTACAACATTGCGCAATCTAAAGCTAGAGAGCACATCATTGAAACGAAATGCATTTAAGTCTCTGATAGCTACTCCACCGCGTCTAAATAAAATCCTTCTTCCAGAAAAGTTATTATCCATAAACAGGGACAATCTAACATCTCGATTTGCCAATTTTATCACCCTCCATATCAGTGTAAGATAGATTATGAAATTTCTCTTTAAAATGATAGGGATAAGAATCCTAAGTAAAATGCCTGTTTCGCAAAATAGGATGCTGCCAAAAAGCCGAATTTTATCGAAAATGGAAGCCGGAAAATAATAATAGCGGTAGCTCCATATAAATACTCCCTTCTATCTGCGTTGTTCGGCAAATAGAAGGGAGTATTTTCTCATGATCAAGGGGATTAGGAGGAGTATCGCAAGCTGTTCAGTTCTAGGAATTGTCATACGAAGTTGCAAGTTTTCGGCATGCCGTCCCCGCTCTAAGGCATGTTACAATAAAAAGTATGAGTTGAAGACATGACTATATCGGCGGGGAGTGAGTCGGAGATGGCGCGGAAATGGCGGCAGTGGCTTCCGAACACGTTGAAATACAGACTTTTTACGGCATATATTCTCCTTTTAATGCTTCCTTTGTGCATCGCCATTTTTTGGTTATTCCAGCATTTCGAATCCATCCGGCAGCAGGATATGATGGAGCGCATGTCCGAGCGCATGCAGCAGGTTCATACCTCTCTCACCGATATGATGGCGTTTGCCTATAAGGCCAATACCATGCTGAGTCAGGACGAAAGCCTGATTCAGATTATGCACGACCCGGATAACTACGATCCTCTCCACAGAAAAAAAGTGATCGAGAGCAAAATGTTCGGCATCAACAACAGCTTCTTTTTCCATCAAACGGAGCTTTATTTTCGTTTTATTGACCGCAAAGGCCATGTATATACATCGTACGCCCCCAACGCGCAGCTGACCAATGATCTGGCGGAATTGCAAGCTTGGCAGGACAGATTGCAGGTTGGCGCACGTCCTTACCGCTGGGTAGCCGATGACTGGAATGATATAAAGGACAGCCAGGGGGACAAGCTGCTCAGCCTGTACACGCTGCTCGATGACCAACTCAGGGGGAAATACGGGCTGGCGCGCATCAGCATCAACATACAGGAATGGTTCCGTAACACGTTAAAAGACAGCCCGGCCAGCCGCGATCTGACTATCTTTACCGGCGAGGGGGAAATCGTGCTGCAGAACGCGGATACCTCCTTTGGCCCGAGCGATATGGACAGAATGATCTCAGCCCGGGAGAAGGAAGGACACTACAAGGATTCAAAAGCTTTGACGATGGTCCATTACAGCTATTTGGAAGAGCTGGACTGGTATGTGGTCAGCCAAATGCCCTTAAGCGAGCTGCAACAGGAGGTTCAGCGGCTCAGATTAATCGTTTATTTGTTTTTGGGCGTGCTGGTGGTCGTTTTTGTGCTGGTTACTTTCTTTTTGGCAACGCGTATGACAAAGCCGCTCAATATTCTGAAGCGCAGTATGGAGGAAGCGTCGGACAAAAAGCTGAACGTAAAAATATCCGTCGGCACGGGAGCGACTGTCGAGGTGCGTTCGCTTGGCGAAAGCTTTAATCGGATGATAGACGATGTCATCGAACTTATTGACAGGCTGAAACAGGAAGAGCGGCAAAAGCAGGTTGTCCGCTTCCAGATGCTGCTGTTTCAGATGAACCCGCATTTTCTGCTGAATACCCTGAACACGGTTAAATGGATGGCAAGAAAAGAAAAGCAGAGCGATATTGCCGGCATCTGCACCTCGCTCGGGTCCATCCTGGAAGCCTGTCTCAATTCAGATATTGAGTTGATTGCCTTAAAGGAAGAAATCAAGCTGCTGCGTTCGTACGAATCGATTCAGGTATTACGCTTTCGGGAGCAATTTACAATGGTGTATGAAGCGGAAGAGGCGGTGCAATACGCGCTCGTCCCCAAGCTTAGCTTGCAGCCGCTTGTCGAGAATTGCATCGTCCATGGTTTCGACGCTTCCGAAGGTCGCGGCATCATTCGGGTCAGGGCGCGCGCGGAGGGAAGCGAGCTTGTGCTGGAAGTGGCGGATAACGGCATTGGCATGGAGAAGGCGGCTGCAAGGCCCGGCAGGCGCAGCGGTCACGGGATCGGGCTGAGCAATTTGAGGGAGCGGCTGCAACTGCTGTTCAAGCGGGAGGGCAATCTCGAGATTATATCCGGGGAGCAAGGAACGACGGTCAGGATTCGATTGCCATTACTGATCGCCGCGCCATATTCGGAGAAGGGGGATAGTGGCCATGTGGACGGTTTTGCTGGTGGAAGATGAGGGGTATGTCCGCGAGGCGATTCGGGAAACGCTGGACTGGGAAAGCCACGGCTTCTGCGTTGCGGGCGAAGCGGGGACCGGCAGGGAAGCTCTGGAGGCCATTTTGGAGTGGAAGCCGGATGTGGTCATTGCCGATATTGTCATGCCGGGCATGGACGGGATCGAATTGCTTAAGGAAACGCGGAAGGCCGGAATCCGCAGCCGGTTTATTATGTTGACGGCCATGAACCAATTTGATTATGCGCGCGACGCGCTTCAATACGGAGCTTTTAATTATTTGCTGAAGCTATCGCTGAGCGATGAGGTTCTATTGGAGAATCTGGCCAGGATCAGGGAGGAATTGCTGGGAGAGCTGAAGGAAGCGGGGGAGGCGCTGTATCCGCTGTATTATAGAATCTGGGCGGAAATCAGCGGAAATCGCGTGCCTGCGCATGCAGCGCCGACCGCGCTGCCCGCAGCCGCCGGCAAATTCCATAGCCTGAGGCTTCATATAGCAGCCGTATTGAGCGAAGCCGATCCCGCGCTTCCCCATCAGGCGGGAATCCTGACGGAGGAGTATCTGCTGGTGCAATCCTTTTGCGACGGCGGGCAGACGACCTTCTTCTGCTGGAGCTTCCCCGACAAGGCTGGCCAGACTTGCGACAGCGGGTTCTGCCGTCCCGGCGAACCGGCAGTGGACGGCGGTCTGGAACAATTCGCCCGGGAGTGGCGGCGAGTGCTCAACCAATTGAACGCCAGCTGGTATGGCATCATGGAGCTGCCTGTCGGGGAGGAGACGGCGCTGCCGCCAATCGGCGAGCTGGAGGCAGCGCTGGTGCGCGCTTTCGAGGAACGCAATGCAGCCAAATGCGCCGAGACGGCTGCCTTGATTTGGGAAAGCATGAAGCGGATGTCGTTCTCGCATATCGACGTAAAACAACTGGCTGTCCGCTTGCTGCATGTATTGGAAATGATAGCCGGAAGGAATGCGGAGGATGGCACGGATTTGTACAAGGACGTGGCGTTCGTCAACGCAGCCAAGAGCCACGAATCGCTGCTAGCGCTTGTGCAACAGACGATACAGGACCACATTAGGCGGAAGCAGGAGGAGAAAGTAAGCTATACGGACCATCCGGAGGTTAACCGGGTTATTCAATATATGCTGGAGCACTACAGGGAAAATATGAAGGTGACCGACTTGGCCAAGCTGGTCGCTATCAACGTGGACTATCTAAGCACCATATTCGGCAAAAAAACAGGGCTGACTCCTATCGCTTATTTGAGAAACATCCGGATCGAGCAAGCCAAACGCCTTTTGCTTTACTCCAAATTAAGCGTGGAAGAAATCGCAAGCCAGACGGGGTTTGCCGACGATGCCTACTTTATCAAAACATTCAAGCGTATGACCGGACAAACGCCCAGCTCCTTCAGGAGAGACAACAATAAGTAAGTTTTGTACGGCTAATCGGCAAGTTTCGTCCCTTATTGGCCCGGGAGCCAATTGATATAGTTGGGATGTAACAAACATCTCATTAGGGAGGTTGCAAGAACAATGAAAAACAGAAAGTGGTTGACCGCAGGCGTGGCATGGTCCGTAGTGGCGTCTCTCATGCTTGCCGGCTGCAGCGGAAACGGGAATGGAAACGGCGGAACGGAGGGGCCGGCATCATCCCCGAGCGCCAAACCCGGCGCGACGGCCAACGCTGATCCAATCAAGCTCACCTTCTGGGGAGCTGTACCGGTGGAGAACGGGCCTCAGACAGTCGTCGACAACTGGAACAAAGAAAATCCGGATATTCAAGTGGAGTATGTGCGGTTCGTCAATGACGAAGCCGGCAATCTGAAGCTGGATACGGCGCTTGTTTCGAGTCAGCCCGTGGACATGTATGTCAGCTATGATTACAGCCTCTACGAGAAGCGGGTCAAAGCGGGCAACGCGCTTGATGTAGGCGGTTTCACCGATTTCGGCGTGGAAGAAAAAATGGGCGAAGGAGCCGCTTTGTGGAAGGTGGACGACAAATATTACGGCGTACCTACCTCGAAAGGGCCGTCCTTAGTCTGGCTTAACAAAGATATGCTCGACGCCAAAGGACTGCCTGTCCCAACGGAATGGGGACTGGACGAGTTTCGGGAATATGCAGCCAAGCTGAAGGATGACAATGTTTGGGGATTGGCGCAAAGCGATTACTACTTCAATGTGCCTATCAACGGTTCCATGCTGAAAAAGAGCCTGACCTTGACCAACCCGGACGGCACCTCGGCTTTCGATAATCCGCTGACGGTCAAAACGCTGCAAGTGTATACGGACATGATGTTCACGGACAAAAGTTTGATGCCTCATACCGAGCAGATAACGTCCAAGCCCGCATTGGACCAGATGTTTGTAAAAGGCGAAACGGCCATGCTGTTTTCCACAAACCAGGTTTTCCGCACGACGAACAATATGGCGGAATATCCACGGACGTTCAAGGTGGCGGCAGCGCCGGCTCCCAGAGTGAACAAGGATCAATCCGATTACATTAACGCCGGCGGTCTGGGCGACGTGATCTCGATCAATCCCCGTACCAAACATCCGGAAGCCGCGCAGAAGTTTATCAAATGGTACGCGGATAGCGGCATGCTGCCGATGGCGGCTGGCGGAAGAGTGCCTGCATCCAAGGATTTCCCTGTCGATGAGGCTGTAGCTCTCATGTTTAAAGGCGTAGAGGATACCTATGATTTGGATTCGATCAAGCGGGTTATGTTCGGAGACCTTCCGCTGGGCTTAAGCCGTCTGGATCGGAAGACGGGAAGCGAACAGCAGGCCATCTACGACAATGTATTTTCCCGAAAGCTGACTCCGGAGGAAGGCGCCAAGGAATTGGCGCGGGTCCATAACGGAAATTTGAAAACGTCATCGCAATAGCGGAAATGCTCGGGAGAAGCGCGGACTAGAGGCCTGCGTTTCTTCCAACTTATAGAGAAAGGCGGTGACCGATCGTGAACTGGATGAAGCGGCAGAGGCTGATTGGTTATGTATTCATTGCTCCCAATCTAATCGGAATGACGGTGTTTATGCTCATTCCGGCCCTGTTCTCCTTTTACTTGATGTTTACGGATTGGGTATTTGCTAGCGGGCAACCCCCGCGTTTTATCGGATTGGATAATTTCAGGATGATGGTGAGAGACGATCTCTTTGCTGTATCGGTCAAAAACACCCTGTTGGTGTTGATCCCCGTACCGATTTCAATCATGCTCGGTTTTGTGATCGCGGTCATGCTTAACAACAGGACTTACTTTCAGAAGACGCTGCGGGCCTTTTTCTTCGCTCCGTATTTCACGAGCGGAATTGCCATTGCCTTCGTCTGGATGGTGCTGTTCCAGCCAACAAACGGCCCGATTAACGCGTTCCTGCGTTCCGTGGGCATATCCGATCCGCCGCTGTGGTTCGCTTCGCCGGATACGGCGATGTATGCGGTGCTGGTCATGATGACCGCAGGCGGCATCGGGTACAACATGATTATTTATTTGGCTGCGCTGCAGGAGTTGTCTTCGGAGCAGCTGGAGGCCGCGAGGATAGACGGAGCGACTTTCGGGCAACTGCTGCGCCAGATCATTTTTCCTTTGGTCAGTCCGACGACGTTATTTCTGACGATTACCGGCTTTATCGGCTCCATCAAAGGTTTTGGCATGATCTACGCCATCACTCAGGGAGGCCCTGCCAATAGTACGACGGTTTTCTCCATTTTCGCTTATAAGAAAGCGTTCAGCTTCTACGAAATGGGGTATGCGTCAGCCGTCTCATGGACCATGTTCCTGATTATCTTGTTTATTACATTGATTCAGTGGGCAGGCCAGAAAAAGTGGGTCCATTACTAACGGAGGGGAATTCGCAACATGGATGCTATTAAAGACAGAAAAATCAGAAAAGTCAGAGAACAATCGACCAAAACCTTTAACACGATCTTGATGGCGCTAGCCAGCCTGCTGCTGCTGTCGCCCATGATCTGGATGATCAGCACTTCCTTCAAGAAAGCAATCGACGTGTTTACTTATCCGATTCAGTGGATTCCGACCGACCCGGTCTGGACCAATCACATCAAGGTCTGGACGACCGGAGACGGATTTGCGATGTTTTATTTAAACTCCTTGAAAATCTCCCTTGTTCTGATGATTGGAGCGCCTTTGCTGGCCGCTTTCGCCGCATACGGCTTCAGCCGCATTCCGTTCAAGGGCAGGGACGCCGTTTTTCTCCTCTATTTATGTCTGATGATGATTCCGCAGCAAGTGCTGTTCGTCCCGAAATTTATTATGTTTGATTGGATGAATATTTACAACACCCATTGGGCTCTCATTCTCCCGGGCTTGTTTACGGTATTTGGCGTCTTCATGATCCGGCAGTTTTTTATGAGCATTCCCCATGAAATATCGGAAGCGGCTTTTATTGACGGCGCGGGCCATTTCCGGATTTTCTTTCAGTTGTTTCTGCCGCTTTCCAAACCGGTCCTGGCGACCTTCGCCATTATTGATTTCACATGGACATGGAACGATTATGAGAACGCCCTGATTTTCCTGTTGGACAAAAGGCTGTTCACGGTGCCGCTTGGCATGCAGAACTTTATGCTGGAAGCGGGCGTGGACTACAACATGATGATGGCCGCCGCCACCGCAGGCGTCGTACCGCTGCTCATCGTCTTCTTTCTGGGCCAGAAGTATATTATTCAAGGATTCTCCAGCTCGGCTGTTAAAGGGTGAACGACTCTATAACAAACCAAATGTCTAATAGTAAGTGTTCTGCTGTTGGTTTACTCCGGCAATACGAATGTTCTTGCCGGAGCAGCAGAAAGAGAAATGTGTTAGATGCCGAAAAGTGAAAGCGCTTAACCAAAAGCTGTGACCGATCCGTAATTGAATCGAAAAGAGGGATAAGATGACTCGAGTAAAGTTTAGAAGATGGATACTTGCAGTAAGTTTGATTGTATCGTTGCTAGCAACGAACCTGTCCCACGTTAGAGTGTTTGCTGCGGACAGCGCACCGGAGAAAGTCGACTACTGGAAGTTTGAAGGAGTGTCCGCCGGCAGTTATGAGCTGGTCGGCGAGCCTGACGTTCATCAAGGCAAATATGCGTTGCAGTTCGAGTTTAACGCGGATAGTGTGCCGAATAAATATTATTTTGCCAAACAAAGCATTCCTGTGGAAGCAGATACAAACTACTCCATCAGCCTGTGGGCGAAGGGGGACTCCGTAGGGAGAGCCTGGTTTGGCGGGGGACCAGGCTGGGCGCTTCGGAGCAACTTGACAGGAACATACGACTGGAAGGAATTCAGCATCAATTATAAAACCGGATCAAACCAAACCTCCTTTGACTTTATGATTTTGCTGGAGGGGCGGACCACGAATTTATGGGTAGATGAAGTGAGAATGGTTAAGCAGGGAACCGACGGCAATCTGATTCGAAATGGAAGTTTCGAGGGCAAGTCGATTGTACTTTCAGCCAATCCTCCCTCAGGAGAAGTAAAGAGAGGGACGAAGCTTTCCTTGGCTGCAGAAGGACAGGAAGCAACCATTTATTATACGACTGACGGAAGCGATCCATATCATTCTGCGACGGCGAAAGCGTACGAACAGCCCATAATGATTGATAAGGCGGTTCGGATTAAAGCTTACGCGCGAACAAGTGATGGAGGGGAAATAGAGCCGATTGCGTTCAACTATACGATTGCTGCTGAAGCGGAAGGAGAGGAGTTGCTGGATTTTGAAGCTTACATAGCAGCCGCCGGAAAAGGACGGAAGGTCCCGATTGGAAAAACGGCGCCGCTGGAAGTTGACGGCAACTGGGACAAATGGCATTCGTCCACCGGTATTTTATTGCCTGGTGATAAAGAACGGCAAGTATTGATGTCGGATTGGAAAGGCCCGGAGGATTTGTCGGCAGAGGCCAAGTTTGCTTACGACGATGATGCATTGTACATTGCGATCAAGGTTGAAGATAACATCCATCACGGAGTGGCAGACGGCGACATGTGGCTAGGGGACAGTTTGCAACTTGCGTTTACGCCTGATACAGAGTTGTATGGGCCCGAGTATGGCTTCAACGTACTTAACGACGGGCGAAAGCAAATTTGGAGATGGAGTGATGGAGAGGCAAAGCTGCCCAAGGAGGCGGTGGAATATCATGTCAGCAGAAACGGTACCACGACAAATTATGAAGCCAAGCTGCCCTGGGAGGCCATTTTGGCAGATAAACCCGACAGCAAAGTATCGATGACTTTGCTCATCAATGATAATGATGGTAACGCCAGAAGGGGCTGGATTGAATGGACGGGAGCGATCGGCAGAGGGAAAAACCCGAAGGATATGGCTGAATTGCTGCTGCTCCAGGAAGACGAAACATGGACAGTCGTACTGGATGGACCTACTGAGTTCGCTGCTGGTTTCAATCAACAATACGATCTAGCAATTCCTAACTTTGGCGAGGAAACCATTACACTGGCCGTTACCTCTGAAATATTAGGGCTTCAAAACTATGAGGTAGTGATACCGGGCGGAAAAGTGTGGAAAAAGGAGCTTCCGCTTACTATGAGGGAGCTGGGCAGTTACACACTCTCTGTATCTGCACAGTCACTAGCAGGCAATCTGGTAAAGCAGGATCAGTTCGCGATTAATGTGTTGGCCAATCCGCAGGATCTGGCAGTGGAATTTGAGCAATTGCGTTTAAAGTTGCCGGCGCTCGCAGCATTGTTGACGACGGCTGAAACAGCCGGGCTTGCCGTTGATTATGAGCGGGTAAATTATACGATTATCGATCAGTTTATTGCTTATGGACTAGAGGATATTGATCGGCAATATTATGATCGGGCTTCCTATGTAATTAAAGAGCTTGAGAAGCTGTATGAGGAGGCTGCCGGCAATGTGCAAGCGTATATAAGCGGAGAGAAGATACCGTTTGCGGTGAATCGATATGTCACAGGTTCTATTGATATCGACAAAACGGCTTTTATTGCAGACACTCGTTCCTCGATAAGTGATGAAATTGTGCGTAAACCCGTGTTGTTCACGGGATATGGCCATTTCGCACAGGCGAAAAAAGATATTCCTTTATTTAAGGAATACGGGGCTAATGCGATCCAAATAGAGATTGGACCTAACTCGGTGATTAAGCCCAAGGAAAACTTTACGGATTGGAATATCGATAAATCAAGCGTATCCGCTCAAGCAGTACGTGATTTGGTGATCGGTCATGGCGATAGCGGCGGGTCGCTTCGCATTAGCAATCAGACGCCTAAAAGCCCTGGGAAATATATAAATGTTTGGCAGGAAGTAAATATTGAACCGGACACGACCTATGAAATCAAAGTGTGGGCCAAAGGAGAAGAGGTGAACAATGCATGGTTTCCGGGAGGTCCGGGTTGGGTACATCGCTCCTCGTTCCCGCAAGGCACCTTTGATTGGCAGGAGTTCACTTATGAGTATAAGAGCGGGCAAAATGATCGCAAGTTTCGATTGATGATTGCTTCAGAAAATGTGACCCAAAATCTATGGATTGACGATGTGCGCATGTATGTCAAAAATGGATCCGGCGAGAATCTGGTGGTCAATGGAAGTTTTGATGCCAATAAATTCGTTGAGTTAGGCAACGACGATTATGTTGGGGATATTGTTCCTATTCAAAAAAACGTTATTGAACCTCTGAAAGCAGCCGAGGAAAACGATGTTGCGGTTACGCTTCTGCTGTCGCCGCATTATTTTCCGGCATGGGCTTTGGAGAAGTGGCCTGAGCTTCGCAGCAACAGTTTAGGGATCAAATTCACGATTGACAACCCGCGGGCGCGACAATTGATGGAGGACTATTTGCGGCTGGTCATTCCTTTAGTCAAGGATTACAAATCGTTGCATAGTATTACGCTATCTAATGAAAGCGTTCACCATTCCAACATGGATGAAGCGAATACGCCGGCATGGCAATCTTATTTGGAGGAGAAATACGAGGGCGATATTGCAGCTCTTAACGCCTTGCATCGCACAAGCTATACGAGCTTTTCCGATGTGGCGCTGCCGGACAGAGTAACCCGAACACCTGCATTCTATGATTATGTGAAATTCAATAATAAATTGTTTTCTGATTGGCATAAGTGGATGGGGGATATCATCCATGAAATGGCGCCCGATATTCCTCTGCATGCAAAAATTATGAATCGTGCACTAGATGAGATTGGCAATTTGACATGGGGAGTAGATCCGGAGGAATTTAGCCAACTCTCCCAAATTAATGGCAATGATAACTACAATATTTATGGCAGCCCAACCAGAAACTTTACAAGCGAATTGAAATTTTATGATTTGCAGACTTCGATGAAGCAGGCTCCTGTCTTCAATTCAGAGCATCATATGATCGTGGACGGCGAGGAGCGCTATATTCCAGAGTTTGCGCCGCATGTGCGTTCCGTGTTGTGGCAAGGAGGCATTCATGGCCTGAGCGCGGCAACGATCTGGGTCTGGGAAAGAACGTACGATCAAAACAGCGATTTCAAAGGCAGTATTTTGCATCGTCCCGATGTCATCGCAGCTGTGGGTCGGACGCATCTTGATTTGAACCGGCTTGCCGATCAGGTAACGGCTTTTCAACAGGATAAAACCGAGGTGGCTATTCTCTATTCGATCCCGGCTGTCATGTATGACGTTGACCATCCTGCCGCAAGCAATAAAGCTTATGAGGCAATTAGTTACAACGGTCTGAAGGTCGGATTTGTATCTGAGAATCAGATCGCGAGCGGGGCGCTTGCGAACGTCAAAATGCTCTTTATCCCAAATTCGAAACATGTGCAGGCAAGTACCTTCGATGCTTTGCAACCCTTTGTGGACAATGGAGGCAAACTCGTCATTATCGGTGACCAATCATTAACTTATGATGAGTATGATCGTCCATTGCCGACTGTGGAGCGCGATGTTCTGTTACAGCATGAAGAGACGCTAATTTTCCCTGCCGCTTCTTCATCGCTCGATTTGCGCAATGCCATGACAGGCGAGTTTGAGGAGCAGGGGCTAATTCATGTGCAGTTAATCGATACCGCTAGCAACGAGCTGGCATTCGAGGCGGAGTGGCGTTCCGTCCAGTATAACGGCAAATTGCTGATCAATGCGACGAACTACAAATGGAGCGATAAAACAGTGCGCGTTGTCGTTAACGGCGAGACTGTGACCAATTGGAAAAATCTTATCACCGGCGAGACACATTCGGAAGGCGAATCCCTGCTGCTAGTCGCTCATGAACCGGTATTGCTGGAACTGCCATTGACGGGGGAGGAAGCGGCGCCGATTGCCCATAACAGCAGCTTTACCCTTAATCTTAAAGCAGGAGCTGCAGATCAACAATTAGAAGGTACTTTGCAAGCTGAGGGCATGTCGGATTTAAGGTATGAAATTGTTGCAAACGGTAAGCTGGGGACGGTGCAACTCCGTAATGAGGCGACAGGGGAATTCGTGTATACGCCGCATGGTCACGCAACTGGAGAAGACTCGTTTACATTCCGGGTTCACGATGGCAATCGTTACTCGAACACGGCGATTGCGACCATTACAATAGCGGCATCGCCAGTCGTGAATCCGCCTGTCTATCCGGGAGCGACGGAATCTACTTCGGGACAGTTATTCTTGCCAGCCGGAGGGGCTGGGGAGGTCAGCCTTGGCCGGCAAATTAAGCTGACAATCCCGGCCGGAGCTACAGATACGAGCAGGCAGTTTGCAATTGCCAAGCTGGAAGAGCAAAAGCTGCAGGATTTGCAAGCAGAAAACCTGCTTAGTCCGGTATTCGAGTTAAGTCAGGATCCGGCAGGCGCATTCAAAAAGAAAGTTATCCTTCGCATCGCATTCGATGCAGGCAAATCAGGGGAAGAGCAAAAACCAACTCTTATGCGTTATGATGTTAAACAAAAAACGTGGATTAAAGTAGAGAGCAAAGTGGACGGCGACAGCTTTATTGCCGAGGTTGATCAACTGGGGATTTATGCTGTCATGGTTTCGAAGGATGAGGCGGCCGGCCCGCAGCCAACGAAAGAACTGAACGATATCGCCGGCCACTGGGGGCAATCCTGGATTGAAAAGGCAGTGCAAGCGGGTATTGTTACGGGTTATGCCGATCAAACTTATCGTCCCGATCAGGCTGTGACCCGTCAGGAACTGATCGTGATGTTGGCACGGACTCTGACGCCGCAAGCTGGCACTGGGCAAGCCCAAAGTTTCACTGATAAAGAAACGATCGGTAAATGGGCCGCTGATGCAGTAACGTCTGTTGTGGAAGCAGGCTGGATTGCGGGGTACGACGACGGCAGCTTCCGTCCGGAGAAAGGCATGACACGGGTTGAGCTGGCCGCAGTGCTGGCGCGTGTCATAGCCGGAACGGATCATGTTGGAGGCGATGCAGGGCTTAGCCAGTTTCGCGATGCGGAGCAAATACCTTTGTGGGCGCAATCGTATGTAGCCCGAGTTGCAGCCAGCGGGTTGATGGAAGGCACGGGAGCAGGGCTGTTTAAGCCAGCCGGTATCGTTACCCGCGCAGAAGCTGCGGCTATCGTTGTAAGATTAAAGGAGCAATCGGCAAAATAAACGAATGAGTCCATGTAACCTCCTTCGATTTCGGTTCGACCCGAAAGAACGAAGGAGGTTTATTTGCGTTAGCGGATTTTATTTTTGCGACTTGAAACAGGAACAAGTGTTCGTGTATAATGAACGTACTATCAAATACTCGATGAGGTGGGCTCTATGGAAGGATACGTCGGCAAGACCGTTCAGCTCATATATAATGACCGGAACGGCAACGTTTCAATTCGGAACATACGGGTTATTTCAATAGTAAAGGATGTAATGAAAGCGTACTGTTACTCAGCTCAGTCTATCCGTTTATTTTACCTTAAACGTATTGTGGACGTGGAGGTGATTCGGAATGTTGGACGAGACAGCGCGTAAGTTGTTCCGGATGTTTTACGCTTTATACCGGTTCGAAGCGGCACATATCGATATGGATCGGTTGGCGCGATTGACCGGTCGATCGAAATTGCGAATTGCAACGGCTATTCGGGCTCTGGAGGAGAAACAATACATAACGTGGAATGAACGTGCAGGAGCCATACGGGTAATGACGCCGGCTGAACGTAATTTAAAAGAAGCGAATTGAAGCGCATTTGCAAAAAAACTCTCTTCCATTGGCAATGGAAGAGAGTTTTTTGCATGTCTATATACACTAACCGATTTTAACATTGTCCTCGCACTCCGCGGAACAGAAGCCATTGTGCGATGTTTCGCAGTCCGGGCATACGATGTGCTGGCGGTGGCAGGTATCGTCGGCGCAGTTGATGTACGTCTCGGCAGGAGTTCCGCAATGGTAACACTTGCCGACCACGATGCTTTCGTCCGTGCGGTTAATGGGAACGGAGATTCGCTCGTCGAACACGTAACACTTGCCGTCGAACAGTCTGCCCTTTACCTCTTCGTCCTTGCCGTAAGTGACGATGCCGCCGTCTAGCTGATAGACGTCCGTGAAGCCCTCGCTCAGCATGACGCCGGTCAGCTTCTCGCAACGGATGCCTCCGGTGCAGTAGGTCAGAATCGGCTTGTCTTTTAGATCCGCCATATTCTCGCGAAGCCATTCCGGGAATTCCTTGAAGGTTTTGAGATCGGGCCGGATCGCTCCGCGGAAATGTCCGAGATCGTATTCATAGTCGCTGCGTCCGTCCAAGACGATAACATCTTCTCTTTGCAAATATTCGTGGAACTCCTTGGGAGACAGATGCGTGCCTGTGAGCGTATTGGGATCAAGCGGCTTCTCGTAACGGAGCGTTACAAGCTCCTTCTTGTAGCGGACGAATATTTTGCGAAAGGCATGTTCTTCTGCTTCGTCAACCTTGAACACCATATCGGCGAACAGCGGATTGGCGTGCATATCCCGCATATACTGCTCGGTCTGCTCGACTGTTCCGGAAACCGTCCCGTTGATGCCTTCGTCCGCGATCAGGATGCGGCCTTTCACATTCAGTTCCTTGCAGTAGGCCAGATGCTCGGCAGCGAACTGCTCCGCATCGGGCACCGGAACGAATTTATAATACAACAAGATTTGATATTTGGATTGTTCGGTCATGGAGAAAGTCCTTTCTTTAACTAAGTAAGTATTGTTTCCATTGTAATGGACTCGGGGCGCGATCTCAACAGCAAAGACTGCCAGCGCGATCCAAATGATGGTGCAGCCGCCCACGGATCAGGCGACACGCTTCGTACGACTCTGCTATACTTTCCTATAAAGAATTAGGAAGGAGAGGAGAGGGACGATGAAACCGAATCCGCCGATCATCCGGGATCGGATCGAGATGCCGCAGGACTTTCCGTTGCTTGTGTCGCAAACGGAGGGCGTAAGCCCGCTTTTCCAGCGGCTTCACTGGCACGATGCGCTGGAAATCAACCACATTGTGAGCGGCGTCGGCTACATCCTCATCAACGGCAACCGGTACGAGTTGATGCAAGGCGACATCGTCCTCATCCACTCGGGCGATCTGCATCGCGCATTCGATACGGACGGGCTAGTGATTGGCGTTATCATGTTCGATCCGGCCTATCTCGCGCTGGAACAGAGGTATGATACGGAGCTGCTGCTGCCGTTTCGGGGAACCGGCAGAACGTTCGATCACGTGCTTGACCGGGGCAATCCGGAGCTGCCCAGACTGAGAGAGCTGCTGGAGGAGATGAAGGACGAATACGGCCGCAAAGAGCCTCACTTCGAGGCCGTTGTAAGGTCGCAGCTCGTAAGGTTTCTAGCTTACGCAAACCGATATTTTGTCAACAAATCCAGGGTAAAGACAGGCCTTGCCAGAGGGACGGAGACAATCCGCCGGGTGCTGCGCGCCATGGAAGGCGATATAGCGCAGGGCTGGACGCTTGGCGAGCTCGCGAAGCTGGCCCATCTCAGCCCGTCGCGGTTCAGCGCCTTGTTCGTAAGCATCGTCGGCACTTCGCCAATGGACTACCTGATCCAGCTCAGGCTGTCGCGGGCGGTCGATCTGATCGAGACGACGGAGCTCAAAATGATCGATATTGCGGCGGAATGCGGATTCCGCAATCTGTCGAACTTCAACCGTTTGTTCAAGAGCCATATCGGCAAGCTGCCCTCCGAGCTGAGGGCTTGATTAAATATCCCGATTTCGAGCAAAAACAGTAAGATCATATCAGAACATCGTTCCTTTAGCGTAGAGGGACGGTGTTTTTTTTATTAAAGTGGAGCTAATACAGGAGTAATCTCTACCAATACCCCATGAACGAGGAGCGTGAAGGTTATCCTATACTTAGGCATAGATGCGGGAGGAACAAAAACGCATGCCCTGCTGGTAAACGAACGGGGCGAGGCGCTGGGTCGCGGACATAGCGGCAACGGCAACCATCAGACGGCGTTCCAAGAGGCAAGAACCCATATCGAGGAGGCTTGCGACGCGGCGCTGGCCGAAGCGGGAGTATCGAAGCGGGAAGTGACGTTCGCGTACTTCGGGCTGGCCGGAGCCGACAGAGAACCGGATTACGAAATTCTTCGGCCGATGATCGCTTCGCTCGGTTATGAGCGGTACGCAATCGCCTGCGACACGATGATCGGCATGCGCGCGGGCACGCATCAGTCCTACGGAGCAGTGATCATCAGCGGAACGGGCTTTAACGCTGCAGCACGCAACGTTGCGGGAGACGAGCTGCAATATGGCGGCTTCGGCTATATGTTCGGGGACGGTCAAGGGTCCGGCACCGATCTCGGGATTCATGCGTTCCGCACGGCGATCCGGTCTTGGGAAGGGCGCGAGAAACCGTCCGTGCTGTCGGAGACCGTCCCGGCCAAGCTTGGTTATCCGTCCGTGGAGGCGATGTACGACGACGCGCTCTACAAGGGCTTGCGTCCGCCGGCCGGGCTGGCGAGACTCGTATTCGAGGCGGCAGCCGGAGGAGACGACGTGGCGATCCGCATTCTGGAGGAAACGGGCCGCGAGCATGCCAATGCCGTGCTGGCGCTTATTCGCAGGCTGGGCATGCAGAACGATACGTTCGACGTCGTGCTGACGGGCAGCGTCATGATGCGAGGCAGCTCGCCGCATATGGTCGACGCCATCCGGGAGGCCATCCGCGCCGAGGCGCCGGGTGCTTCCGTCGTCAAGCTTACGATCGACCCCGTGATCGGCGCGGTTATGAGCGCGATGGACAGCGCGGGATTGTCGATAGACGTGGAGATGGACGCAAGATTACGAAAAATCACTTTATAGGAGGGTATTGCAATGAACAAACAACCGCTCAAAGTCGCCGTGATCGGCGGAGGTTCCTCATATACGCCGGAGATTGTCGAAGGATTTATTAAACGGTACGACGAAATGCCGATTCGCGAGCTGTGGCTCGTCGACATCGAACAAGGCAAACATAAGCTCGACATCGTCGGCGCGCTGGCCAAACGGATGGTGGAACAATCCGGCTTGCCGATCGAGGTTCATCTGACGCTGGACCGCCGAGAAGCGATCAAAGGCGCGGATTTCGTGACGACTCAGATGCGGGTCGGCCTGCTCGAGGCGCGCCGCCGCGACGAGCATATTCCCATCAGTCACGGCGTCATCGGCCAAGAGACGACGGGGCCCGGGGGCATGTTCAAGGCGCTGCGCACCGTTCCGGTCATTCTCGACATCTGCAAGGATATCGAGGAGCTCGCTCCCAACGCCTGGCTGCTCAACTTCACCAATCCGGCAGGCATCGTAACGGAAGCCGTGCTGAAACATACGAAGGTCAAGTCGGTGGGTCTCTGCAATTCGCCGATCAACTTCTATAAGTTCCTGGCCAAGGAATACGGCGTGACCGAACGCGAGGTGCTGCCGGAATTTGTAGGCATTAATCATCTGCATTGGGTAACCGCGGCGTACGTAAACGGCGAAGACAAGCTGCCGGAGCTGATCGGCAAAGGCCGGGAGTATACGGCCTCCAACGTGACCGCGCTGGATTGGGATGCGGACTTCCTGAGCTCGCTCGGCGCCATCCCGACGTATTATCTGCGTTACTTCTACATGACGGACAAGATGCTGGCGGACATGACGGCGTCGATGGAAAAGGACGGCACGCGCGCCGACATCGTAAGCCGCGTCGAAACGGAGCTGTTCGAATTGTACAAGGACGTCCATCTGAAGGAGAAGCCGAAGCAGTTGGAGCAGCGCGGCGGGGCTTATTATTCCGAAGCGGCCGTAAACCTGATGCATTCGTTGTATACGGACAAGCGCGACATCCAGACGCTGAACGTGAAGAACGGCAACATCATACCGTTTTTGCCGCAGGATGCCAGCATCGAGGTCAACTGCGTCGTGACGGCGCAAGGTCCGACGCCGATACCGCTGCGCACCATTCCGGAACATGTGACGGGATTGCTTCATGCGGTCAAGACGTACGAGTCGCTCACGATCCAAGCGGCGATTACAGGCGATCGAGGCATCGCCCTGCAGGCGCTCGTCCATCATCCGCTGGTGCCGAGCGTGACGGTTGCGAAGGCGTTGCTGGAAGAGATGCTGGAAGCGAATCGCGCCTATCTGCCGAATTTCTTTAAAAACGAAAACGAATAACGGTGGCGCGTTTCCCTGGCGTTCGGTTTGTCGAGGCTCTTGGCCTTGGCAAGCCGGACGTCTTTTCGTATTATCAGGTTAGCCAGTTATTACTGGTTGGCCTTTTTTTATGGTCGGTATACGATGGCGGTAGCCGGGAGAACGTGCGTCTTTTAGGGGTCAGACCCCGTCACAAAAACTGTTCTCCCACTACCCCCAATGACCATGTTTGAGCTGGTAGAGGCAACGACCTCGCATCACAAGCGAAGCTATGGGTTTGGAACCATCGTGGGAGTGCCGGCAATTTTATTAGGGAGGTTGTTATGCAGCCAGTCGTAGGTGTGGATGTAGCGAAAGGATCTAGCGTAGTACAAGCTTTTACAAGGAGGAACGAACCGTACGGGAAGTTGGAGAGCATCTCTCACGGGGATAGCGGATTCGAGCGGCTAGGGGAGCTCTTAGCGGAGTTACAGGCGAGGATGGCAATTGCCCCTGTAGTTATTCTTGAAGCGACAGGACATTATCATCGGGGGCTTGTAGCTTATCTCGAACGTAGTGGATGGACGCATTTCATCGTTAATCCGTTACAGTCTAAGCGTGCGAAAGGAACTCAACTTAGGAAGGTAAAAACAGATGCTGCGGATGCTTGGCATCTAGCCGATATGTACTACCGCGGGGACGTTTTACCGCATCGTACATGGGACGAAACGTTTACAGAGCTGCAGCATGTGACCAGGCAGCATGAGTTTGTGACGGGAATGTTCGTCCAAGCGAAGTTAAACGCGAGAGCATTGCTCGAACAGGTCTTTCCGGCTTATGAGGAGATCTTTTATGCCCTGTTCTCTGTCACGTCGCTAAGCGTGTTGGAGCGTTGTTTAGAGGGCGATGATGGGGATCTTGTTGAAACTATTCAGGCATGCGCTGGAAAATCCCGTTCGAGACGTTGGGTTGATGAGAAAGCAAGACGACTTCGAGAGATCTTGTTAGATTGGAGAGCACAGCCTAGAAGCCAATCTCAGACCGTAGCCTTAAGTGGTATGGTTTCCTTGTTGCTTTCGTTCACGGAGCAATTAAGTGATCTTGAGAAACAGATGAATGAACTCGCATTTGATTTACCTGAGGTAGAACTGGTGAAAAGCATACCTGGGATCGGGGATAAATTAGCTGCAGCAATTGTTGCGGAAGTTGGAGATGTAGGACAATTTGAAGGCGCTAAACAGCTTGTGGCGTATGCGGGATTAGACCCTGGAATCTTTAGTTCCGGGAAATTTACCGCCACAAGTTCACGAATTACTAAGCGGGGTTCAAAGAGACTTCGCCGATCGTTGTATTTAGCTGTGCAATGCGGGATCCGGGGAAGCACCAACAAGAGGATTAGAGAATATTACGACAAGAAAAGAAAAGAGGGCAAGCCATACAAGGTGGTCGTGATCGCTTGCGCCAACAAGCTTCTCCATCACGTGTACGCCATCCTTAGTAAAAAGCAGCCCTACAGAAACTAAAAACCAAATTTACCCATAACCTTCACGCCAATGAAGGTTATTTGTCGTGCCTAGAAATCAGTATACCAATTAAACTGCCCCACTCCAATACTAAATGCTTGACAAGTATTAGCTGGTTTTTGTGCCCTTATTTGCTCGCGCAATCCCCGCATTCCCCGCATTCCCGGACCTACTTTCAACCGAATGTCCACGGACTGAGCTCGGCAGCAACATCTTGCCGCAGACCGGCAAGGTTGCAATGATGGGGTAGTAAACTGCGGGGTGATGGGAAAGTTGAGCGCAGCGGAGTTATAGCCGAAGCGAATTAAAGGGAAAAAGTCCCTCTATTCTGGCGTCAGAAGCTGGTACTGAGACAATAAGGGGAATTTCTCCATCTAATCCATGGCCTATCACGTGCGGAGCCTAAAATATCTTGGAATATAGGGCACTTTTCCCTTTATTTCGTCTTCAAGACAGCAGACTTCAGCAATAGAGGGAGGAATTCCGTTTAATTGTTCGAGCTGTCAATAGGCTGCGTATATGTTGGTCATCTTTGGCCCAACAGTCTGCGTATTTCATTTGCCTATTGCGTCTTATAGTACCAACTGTTATAGTTGATATATAACAACTAATCGATATATTTTCGGAGGTGAAGCCATTGCTATTGGAAATCGATCTGCAATCGGAGGTGCCGCTGTATACGCAGCTCGTTAATGCCATTGTGGAGGGCATTGCAAGGAAACGGCTGCGTCCCGGCGAGCCGCTGCCATCGGTTCGAAGTCTCGCGTCGGATTTGGGCATCAACCTTCACACCGTGAACAAAGCGTACCAAATTTTGAAGCAGGAGGGGTACGTGCAGATTAACCGGAAGCAAGGCGTCGTCGTACATCCGGACACAATGCCCCCCGCCGACGAATCTTACCATCAACGACTGAATGAACAACTGAAGCCGCTGATCGCGGATGCGATCTGTCGGGGATTGACGAAGGAGCAGTTCGGCGCGTTATGCCACGAAGTGTTCGAAGACATGAGGAGAGAGGAGAATACGAATGGCTAATAATTGGATGTTGCTGCTGGTACTTGTTATTATGATTCCCGTCGTGCTGACGACAACCGTCATTCCGCTGCTGACGAGGAGGATCGAAAGCTTCGGCGTGACGATTCCGGAAGAAGGGCAGAACCATCCGGACATCAGAGCGCTGCGCAAAAGCTACTTGTGGTGGAACGGGGGGCTCGGCGTGTTGCTGACGGCTTCGCTGATGATTTTTACGTTCCGGATCTCCAGCGACAACGCCTGGGGAATCGCGCTCGCCGCCCATACCGTATTGTATATAATCGTTTCCTTTGGCATCTATTACAAGATTCATCGAGCCGTAAAGGCCATCAAAGAAAAAGAGCAATGGCTTAAAGAGGCGCCTCAGCGCATTATGGTCAGCACGGCCTTCCGCACGGAAAAGCTTACCCAGCCTCATTACTGGTTTATCCCGCATTTGCTGCTTATTATGGGGACGATACTCGTCTGCGTGCTCGGTTACGACCGGTTCCCGGAGCTCATGCCGATGAAATACGATTTTAACGGAGAAGTGACACGCAGCGTGGCAAAAAGCTACACTTCCGTCCTTTGGCCCGTTTTCGTGCAAGCCTTCCTTCTGATTGTTTTCGTCTTTACGAATGTCGTCATCGGGCGCAGCAAACAAGTGGCGGAAGCATCCGATCCGGAAGGATCGTTGCATCGCAACCTGAGGTTCCGCCGAATCTGGTCCGCTTATTTGATCATCTTCGGATTTATGATTATGGCAGCCATCGGCATGATACCTGTGGGGATGTTGCTCGACTGGTCCGGCAATGTTTCTGCGTTAGCCACGATTTTGGTGGTGGGACTGTTGGTGGTGTCCTCCATGGCGCTGTCCGTCAAAACGGGACAAGGCGGAAGCCGGCTCAAGTCGGAGAGCGGAGGCAAGCCGCAAACAACGGTTGCGTCGGCCGCAGATCACGATCGCCATTGGAAGCTGGGAGTTATCTATTTTAACCCCAATGACCCGGCGCTGTTTGTGGAAAAGCGGTTCGGCATCGGATGGACGATGAATATGGCAAGACCGGTCGTGTGGATCATTGTTGTTCTCATCATTTTGGTTGCTGTAGGGCTGCCTTTGATCATCGAGTAGGCAGTTCCGATCAATTGGCAACTGGAATTTAAATGAAAACGTTCCATTTACGAATAATGGAATAAATTTCGAGTCGAATATTCGTGAAAAATGTTGACAAAACGTTTGCTCTCTCATTAGAATTAAAGTCGGAAGACAACAACCGCATAGGAACTTTTCGTATAATCTCAAGAATCGGCTTGAGAGTCTCTACTCGGTCACCGTAAATGATCAGGCTACGAAAAGGGTGAAGAAAGCAAGTTCGCTGCGGTCCGGCGAATGTTTTCTTCCCTTTTTGCAGAGCCTAGAAGAAATGCCATTATGCATTTTTTACTAGGCTTCTTTGTTTGTTCCAACACAATTTTGGGAGGGTTATTCAAAATGGAACGTTTCTTTCGTTTGAAGGAACTGGGAACAAATGTCAGAACTGAAGTCATGGCCGGACTGACGACTTTCATGACGATGGCTTACATACTGGCCGTCAACCCGGCAATCTTGTCGCCGACTGGTCTGGATTGGACGGCTGTCTTCTTGGCTACGGCACTGGCAGCAGGTATCTTCACGATCGCGATGGGCTTGTTCGTGAACTTCCCAGTTGCGCTCGCGCCGGGCATGGGGCTTAACGCATACTTTGCATCGGTCATTCTCGCTTCGGCCGCCACGGATACTCCGATATCCCCGGCTATGGGTCTGACGGCGGTGTTCATCTCCGGTATTATCTTTATCATCCTGACGGTCACGCAGATCCGCCAGATGCTCATTACCGCCGTACCGGACAGCCTGAAGCACGCGATTACGGTCGGCATTGGTTTGTTTATCGCCGTAATCGGTCTTAAGAACAGCGGTCTGATGACCATTATCGCCTTCGAGAACGGGGATACGCTTATCTCCCTCGGAAGCTTCCACAATGAAAATGTGGTGTTTACCGTCATTGCGATCGCTCTGATCGCGATTCTGATGGTCCTGCGCGTGCCGGGAGCTATTCTTTTCGGTATTCTGGGTACTACGGTTATCGCGCTGATTTCAGGTCATGTTAACATTAGCGAAGCGCTTGAAGGGAAAACCTGGATTCCCGACTTCTCCACGATGAACGTATGGCATTTCGACTTCGCGGGCGTTCTGGAAGTAGGCTTGATTACAGTTATCCTGACCTTCACTTTCGTCGAGCTGTTTGATACGTTCGGTACGCTAGTCGGCACGGCTAACCGCGCCGGCATCATGAAGGACCCCGAAAAGGGGAAAAAAGTTGTGGGCAAAGCGATGATGATCGACGCGATCGGCGTTGGCGGCGGCGCTGTCCTTGGAACGAGCACGGTAACGGCTTTCGTCGAGAGCTCCGCGGGTATCGCGCAAGGCGGACGTTCCGGCTTGACGGCGGTAACGACGGGCATCTGCTTCTTGCTGGCGATCTTCCTCTCGCCGCTCGTAGCGCTTGTGCCCGGAACGGCGACTGCGGCGGCACTGATTATCGTCGGCGTGCTGATGATGCAATCCGTAAAGGAGATCGACTTCTCCGATATGGTCTATGCGATTCCGGCATTCCTGACGCTTGCGATGATGCCTTTCACTTACAGCATCGCGAACGGTATCTCCTTCGGTATCGTATCCTACGTCTTGCTCGCATCCGTTGCAAATATTGCTGGCAAAGGCAAATACAAAGTACATTGGCTCATGTGGATACTGGCGGTACTGATCGTCTGCCGTTACGTATTTATGGGCGGCGAATAATCAAATGGAAAGCAGCAGCGCTGGACCGGCGCTGCTGTTTTTTTTGCCGTTTAGCAAATTATACGACATACCGGACTGCAGATACTGAGAGTAGCTGTAGGCGTTAAAACGCCGATGGACCGGAAAGTAACTCTGATTAGCAGCCATAGGCGTTAGTAACGCTTATGTCTCCAAAAAGTAGGCGAACGAGCAGCTGTAGGCGTTTAAAACGCCGATGGATCGTAAAGTAACTCTGATTAGTGTCCATAGGCGTTAGTAACGCTTATGGCTCCAAAAAGTAGGCGAGCGAGCAGCTGTAGGCGTTAAAAACGCCGATGGACCGGAAAATAACTCTGATTAGCGTCCATAGGCGTTAGTAACGCTTATGGCTCCAAAAAGCAGGCGAACGAGCAGCTGTAGACGTTAAAAACGCCTATGGATCGGAAAGTAGCTTTGATTAGTGCCCATAGGCGTTAATAACGCTTATGTCTCCAAAAAGTAGGCGAACGAGCAGCTGTAGGCGTTAAAAACGCCGATGGACCGAAAAGTAACTCTGATTAGCGTCCATAGGCGTTAGTAACGCTTATGGCTCCAAAAAGTAGGCGATCGAGCGGCTGTAGGCGTTTAAAACGCCGATGGACCGGAAAGTAACTCTGATTAGTGTAAATGAGTTTGCTCCCACATTCTATATAAGTTTCGCCGAAACAATAGCGTCCGAAAAGGGGACGCCGTCAGGCGTTTCAACGTGCCAAAAGTACAAAAAAATATTTTGTAATCCAAAAAGGAATTTGTAAATGAATAGCGAATATGTATTAATGTTAAGTGGTCTATACGTCTTTACAAATTAGCAAAAAAAGAAAGTTGGTTATTGATTATGAAGTATCAGCTCAACAAGAACATTCCCATACCGCTTTACTTTCAATTGAAGCAGCATATGATCGAACAAATCGAAAGAGAGGAGTTAAAGCCCGGAGACAGCATATTGTCCGAGCGGGAGCTGAGCGAGATGTTCAGTATCAGCCGAATGACGGTCAGGCAAGCGCTCCTGGAATTGGTTAACGAAGGGAAGCTGATCAGGGAGCAAGGCAGAGGAACCTTTGTAGCCCAGCCCAAAATCGATCAAGGCTTGTACAAATTAACGAGCTTTAGCGAAGACATGGCTAGCCGAGGATTGAAGCCAGGGGCATATGTTGTCGATGTGGATGTGACGACGCCTCCGTCAAACGTTCGGCAAGTTCTAGGGCTCGAGGAAAATACGAATACGGTCATTCTTACCCGTGTCCGGCTTGCTGACGAGAAACCGATGGCGCTGGAGACGACCCATCTTCCAGTGGATCGCTTCCCGGAATTGGCGCATGAATCATTTGAAGGCGTGTCGTTATACCGTCTGTTATCCGAGCGGTACGGCGTTGCGCCTGCGAGAGCAAGTCAGACCATCGAGGTCGGGATGCCGACGGCGCGTGAAATAAATCTGCTTCAGGTGAGAGCGGACATTCCTATGATGTTGATTAAACGAGTCACATTCGATAGCGACGGCCATCCCTTTGAATATGTCAAATCCGTTTATCCGGGCGACCGTTACAAATTCCATTCGGAGCTGGCTCGATAAGAGCTGGCGATAAACGTTTAATTGTAACCGCTTTAGCAACTGGAGGAGTTGATACATGACCAAGAGATACGCGATTTTAACGTACAATCGAAAGACGGCTTGCGGCGGAAGCCCGCGCTTTATGCCTGGCGCTTCCGCAGAATATGAAGTTATCGTTAAAGTGGTCTATACATATGGATGTATAGATTCATATGAAGTATGATGAATTAGACTCGATTCCGCATCGCGGATTAAGAGAAGGAGCGAAGAAGAGATGGGAGAGCGACAATCTAAAGCAGAAGTGTCCGAACAGAGAAATAACCGTTCTTCGGACATGGATGCCATGAATAGCTTGGAGATTCTGCAACTAATGAACGACGAAGATCATGCCATCATGCCGGCGCTTAAGAAGGCGCTTCCAGACATTGCGCAGGCAGTAGACATTATCGTCGACCGATTCCGCAAAGGCGGCAGATTGATCTATGTCGGCGCAGGTACAAGCGGCAGGCTGGCGGCTATTGATGCGCTTGAATGTCCCCCGACATTCGGCACTTCTCCCGAGCAGGTATCGTTCCTGCTTGCAGGCGGTCCGGATGCATTTCTTGCACCGATTGAAGGCGCGGAGGACGACGAAGAAGCGGGAGCTCGCGAGTTGCTCGCCCTCGAATTGGCCAGCAGCGATTGTGTCGTAGCTTTGAGCGCAAGCGGGAGCACGCCTTATTGCATAGGCGCTTTGAAATATGCGGCAGGTTTGGGAGCTGCGACGATCTCGGTGTCTTGCAATAAGGAGACGGTCATGGGGAAAATTTCCGGTCTGTCCATCGAGGTTATCGTCGGTCCTGAGCTGCTTGCGGGCTCGACGCGTCTGAAGGCGGGAACCGCGCAAAAAATCGTCTTGAACATGTTGAGCACGGCCAGCATGATTCGTACGGGTCATGTGTATCGCAATATGATGGTCGATATGCAGCCCTCCAACTCGAAGCTGAAGAGACGCGCCGTTCAAATTGTCAGGGAAGCAACCGGTGCCGGACAAGAGGAGTCGGAGCTTGCGCTCGAGAGCGCAGACTGGCGCATTAAGACGGCCGTCGTAAGCCTGCTTGCGCGCGTAACGCCGGAGGAGGCGGAAGAGCTTCTGCATCGATCGGATGGATTTGTTCGTCTTGCCGTCCGTACGGATATGCAGAAGTAGAAAAATGACTCATAACGAGAGGAGAGGTTGCTTGCATGCAGCACACAGCTTCCGAACGCGCGAAGCGGCCGAGGGTCTTACGAAGACAACGATGGGGCGACAATGAAACATTAATGGGTTGGCTGTTCATCCTGCCCGTTCTTGCTGGAGTTGCGGTATTTACTTACGGAGCGCTGGTGTATTCCTTTTTTATTTCCTTGACGGATTGGGATCTGTTGACTCCCGCCAAGTGGACGGGATTTAGCAATTACGGCATGCTTTTGCGCGACGACGAGTTTTACCAAACGTTTGGCAATACGTTGTTTTTTGTAGTTACGATGGTGCCGATCGGCATTGTAAGCGCCATGACGCTGGCCATCTTGATCCACAGGCCGCTAAAAGGGGCGGGATTTTTTAGAGCGTCCTATTACTTGCCTCACATCACGTCAACGATTGCGATTGGAGTCGTTTGGCTCTGGATCTTCAATCCGGATATCGGCAGCATCAACACCGTATTGTCGTATATCGGCATCGATAATCCGCCCCGCTGGCTGGAAAGCACATTTTGGGCGAAGCCCGCGCTTGTGTTGATGCGGATCTGGCAGATTAGCGGCTATTATATGATCCTTTACCTCGCGGGACTTCAGACGATTCCGGATGAGCTGTACGAAGCAGCCTCCATTGACGGAGCCAGCCCTTGGCAGAAGACGAGATACATAACCGTGCCGCTTTTGGCAAACACGACATTTATCGTCACTGTTCTGCTCATGATCGAATCGTTTAATATTTTCGAAGCCATTCTGGCAATGACGAAAGGCGGTCCCGGCGGTACAACCAATTCGCTGCTCTACTACATTTATACGGAGGCATTCCAGTCTTATCGAATGGGTTATGCGTCCGCGCTGGCCTGGGTGCTGTTTTTTATCTTGTTCGTATTGACGTTGATCCAGTTCTGGCATCGAAGAAAAAGCGAAGGCGCTCGTATGTAAGTCACCAGAGGAAGGAGACAAGTGGATGAAGCTTCGTGGAACGATATCCCGGATCATTCTCTACGCGGGATTAACGGCTATTGCCGTGCTCATGATTTACCCGTTCGTTTGGGCGATTACGGCCTCCTTTAAGACGAACGCGCAGATCTTTAATGGAAATCCGTTCGATCTGCTGCCCAGACCGTTCACGTTCGATAATTATGTTCAAGTATGGACGGTATTGCCGTTCTACCGATTTTTGCTAAATTCGTTGATGCTGTCTATTATCGTGCCTTTTTGCAATATCGCGCTGAGCTCGCTTGCCGCTTATTCGTTCGCGCGGCTGCGGTTCAAAGGGCGGGATGCCGTATTTCTGATCTTATTGGGCGTGATGATGATGCCTGGTCACATTACGTTGATTCCGAATTATTCGCTTATGCGAATGCTCGGATGGATTAACGAATATCAGGCGCTTATCGTTCCGTCGATATTTGGCGCATCGCTGGTTTTTAATATATTTTTTATGCGGCAATATTATCTTGCGATACCGAGAGATTTGGACGAAGCCGCGATTATGGACGGCTGCAGCCGATTCGGCATATGGCGTCGAATCATTTTGCCCAATGCGAAGCCGGCACTGGCAACCATTGCGATCTTGTCGTTCGTGGGCGAATGGAATTCCTTCTTATGGCCGTTAGTCGTTATGAACGATTATTGGAAGATGCCGATTCAAGTCGGGATCACCTATTTGCAAAGCAATACAAACAACGACTGGGGCATGCTGATGGCTGCCGCCTCCATGTCGATCCTTCCGCTGATTATCATCTTTCTGGTGTTCCAGCGCCACTTCATCAAGAGCATGCTGACCTCCGGACTCAGCGGCAAGTAAACGGCTTGGGCTACTTATTCGTTAGAGGCCTTGAACTGGCTTGAGAGGATGTGATGCGAACGGAACAGACAGGATTATGGGATGGGTTGTTGGTTTGGAGGATATAAAAAGATGGGTTGAGCATGATCCGGAAGTATTCCATTTGATCAATCGAGGAGGTTTTTGGCCATGAAAGCAACGAAATTATCCTTAGTGGCATTGATGACGGCATTGATGGTGATTGTAACCGCATGTTCCGGCAATAACGGAGGAAATACCCCGCCGAGTCCCAGCAATTCTGCAGGACCGGAGGAGAGTGCGGCGACGCAGAAGCCCGAGCCGCCGAAGGAAAGAACCAAAGTTGAGGTTCTGTCGTGGTGGGACTTCACCCAGTCGGAGCCGCTCAAGCAACTGAAGGCCAAGTTCGAAGAGTTGAATCCGGATCTGGAGATGGAATATATTCAGATCGGCTCGGGTTATGCAGACAAGGTTCTGACGATGATCGCGGGCGGAGGCGAGATGCCTGAGGTGATGATGCTGGCTATGGACAGAATTCCGGTATACGCGGAGAAAGGAGCGATTCTTTCCCTGGAAAGCTACGTTTCGGACGAATATCTCTCAAGCGCGTATCCCGTCGTCTCCAACGCGTTGTCATTTGAAGGCAAGCCGTTTGCCGTAGCGAGGGATATTACGAGCAAAGTCATGTTTTTAAACAAAAAGATGTTCGATGACGCCGGCGTGGCCTATCCCAAGGAAGACTGGACATGGGAAGACTTTAGGGCGATCTCGAAGCAGTTGTCGGGCGAAGGCCAATGGGGCTTTTATTTCCCGAAATACGCGGACGGCTATACGTCTTGGCTCATGCAAAATGACGGCGGGCTCGTGACGCAGGACGGCCAGTCGATGCTGGGCAAGCCGGAGAGCGTGGAGGCGCTTCAGTTCCTGCACGATCTCGTGCATGTCGATAAGTCGGCGCCTACGGAAAGCCAGGCTCAGCAATTCGGCTCCAACGACGTATCGACGTTTGTGGCGGGCAAGGTTGCAATGATCGCGGGAGGCTTGTCCTATACGGCTACGTTCGAGAAAGAAGGGGTCGAATATTTGATTCGTCCGCTGCCGCAAGGGAAGCAGAAGCTCAGCACATCCTTCGTTAATGCATGGGTCATTCCGAAGGGGGCCGATAACCCGGATTTGTCGTGGCGCGTACTTGAATTTTTGAGCGGGAAGGAAGCCCAGCAAATCGCCCTGGATACGGGCATGGGCTTGCCGGCGGTGCAAGGCGTCGATATGAAGTCGTTCCTGGAGAAGCATCCCGATAACCGCTATTTGATCGAAGCGCTGTCGTATAGCGTCCCGTTCCCGACGCCGGTGCACGGAGCAGCGTTTAACACGGAAGTTGCCAAACAATTCGATCTGATGTGGCTGGGCCAGAAGTCGGTGCAGGAGGCAGTCGACGCGGTCGAAAAAAACGCGGCTTCTGTACTGTCGGGCGGCAAGTGACGATGGTTAACGATTTTGGCGAATCTATGCTGTTCCTTGCCATCGATGGCGGAGGAACAAAGACGGAGGCGGTCGTCGCGGACAGGGGCGGCCGCTGCCTCGGCAGAGCCGTCTTCGGCGGCTCGAATCCGAATTTTGTCGGCTTCGAAGCGGCGGCGCATGCGGTTGCGGCAGCCGTCCGCGGCGCGCTGGAGGCGGCTTCGGCATCCCCGGGCCGTATAGCGGAGGCAGCTTGCTGCATCCCGGGGATGAAAAAGCATAGGGAGGAGCTGTCGCGGCTGCTGGAGGATGAGCTGGGCTTGGCGTCGGTCTTATACGACAGCGACATGGAGAGCACGCTGTTTGGCGCGCTTGGCGCCAAGGAAGGGATCGCGGTGCTTGCGGGCACCGGTTCGTTCGCAATGGGCGTTAACGAGCATGGCGATAATTTCGTAGTCGGGGGGTGGGGGCCCATCATCGGCGATCCCGGAAGCGGCTATGCTGTGTCGGCAAGCGCCTTGCGGGCCGCCGCGCTTGCCCATGAAGGCAGAGGACCGAACACGTTGATTAGCGACAAGCTGAAGCGGCATTATGGCGTCACGGATATCGCGCAGCTTAAGTCCGTCATCTCGGCGGACAACACAGGCAGTCTGACCTATCTCGTGCGCGAGGCTGCATGCGAAGGCGACGGCGTTGCGAAGAAGCTGATCTTCGAGGCGGGGGAGCAGTTGGCAGAGCTGGCGCAGGCCGTTATCAAGCGACTGGATATGGACGATGCCCGTTACAAGGTTGTTTTGACCGGCGGGATGACGGTATTCGGAGATCCTTTATTATCCGCCTTCACCGCGTCATTGCGCAGAGAATGTCCAAGCATTACAATCGGGACGCCGTTCGGTCCCCCGTCAGCAGGCGCATTGATGTTGGCTTATCGCGCTGCCGGCGTGCCCTGGAGCGACGATCTGCTGAGCAGTCTAAAGATGACCTTGCTTTGACCTGAGAATTGGCATATAGAATTCAATCGAGAGGCGGATTTGCATGTTACCCCTTACCTACTTTCAGAACATGAGGAACGTGCTCGACAAAATCGAGTCCACGCAACTAAATGCAATTGATCAAGCTGCGCGCGCCATTGCCGGCAGCCTGGAGAACGGCGGCATCTGGCATCTGCTGGATACCGGCCATATGCTGATGTACGAAGGCGTGGGGAGAACGGGCGGCATGATGGCGGTGCGTCCGGTGCGGGTTGCCGTCGATGTTTCCAATCCGACGCGTTACCGCGAAGCGGACATCACGCGGACGCGCAAGAAGGCTTTTATGGATGAGATCGAAGGATTGCCCGCATTCATAGTAAACAAAAGCAATATGCTCTCCGGCGATATTTTGATGATCGGGTCGGTGTCGGGCATCAATGTATTGCCCGTGGAGATGGCTCTGTATGCCAGAGAACTCGGACTGACCGTCATTGCGATTACCGCCGTCGAATATTCGAGCTTCCTGACCTCGGCGCACAAGAGCGGCAAACGGTTGTTCGAAGCCGCCGACATCGTCGTGGACAATTGCTCCAATGTCGGAGATACGGTGCTCCATGTGGACGAATTGGATATTGGCTTATGTCCTTCCTCCGGCATCGCGGCTTCGTATTTGTTCTGGGCGATCGAAGCGAGAGTGGTGGAGCTGCTCGTAGCGGCAGGGAAGAAGCCGAGCATCTATAAGAGCAATCATATGCCTGGCGCGGGCACGCATAACAGCGAAGCATGGGCCACTTACGAAAAGGAAGGGTATTGACGCCATGCAACACAAGCTGGAGAACGATTTTATCGCCGTAACTTTCGACGAAAGCAGTCTCGGCATTGTATCGCTGCTTAACAAAGAGACTGGCGATGACTGCGTCAAGCACGAACAGGTTCGGCCTTTGTTGGCGCTCTGGACGTCAAAACGCGGAGAAACCGGGCGTCCCACAAGTCCTTTGGAGGGCATAAGGCTGCTGTCCTGCCAATCCGCAGCTACTGCGGACGGCTCCAAGATGTTGGAGTTGACGTTCGAAGCCGATCCCGGCGGCATCCGGAGCAGCGAGCTTGGAGGAGCGGTGAGCAGGGAGCTGGACGTGGCCGGCGGCAACGAGCTTGGAGGAGCGGTGAGCAACGAACTTGACGGGGGCGGTGGCAACGTACTTAACGTGCCGGGGAGGAATGCGGCGATCGGCGCGGTCGTCCGAATTCGTCTTGCTCCGGCCAGCGGAGAATGTTATTGGAGTCTCGAGCTCCGCAACGAAGATGCGGACTATGACGTGACGGAGGTGTTATTCCCGTATCTCGGCGGTATGCAGCTAGGCTCGAACAGAAGCGAGAACCAACTCGTGTACCCGCATCATGCCGGGGAGAAGATTGGCGATCCCGTTCTGCATTACGCTTCGGACAAATACATGAATTTCTGGCGGGCGCAGTCCTTCCGTTCGGATGACTGCTATTATCGGGAAATCAATTATTGCGGACTTGCCTCCATGACATGGATGTATTTGCACGACCGGAAGCAAGGCCTTTATTTCTCTTCGCATGACGAGCGGTTTCCGTTGACGGGCTTGCGAGTCGAGACAGGAGGACCCGAGGAGCCATGGCTGGGCCTGTCTTTCCGCAAATTCCCGCACGTCGGCGCGGG
This sequence comes from Paenibacillus sp. PAMC21692, assembly GCF_014303795.1. Classification (NCBI taxonomy): domain Bacteria; kingdom Bacillati; phylum Bacillota; class Bacilli; order Caryophanales; family Paenibacillaceae; genus Paenibacillus; species Paenibacillus sp. PAMC21692. The sequence goes on along the minus strand of NZ_CP060293.1, from coordinate 7,374,151 downwards.
GGAGAAGTGGCATTCCGGCGAATTTTGCCTTGCGCTCACCAATTGCGATTGGCACTGGGGAGCCAAACGATACAGACAGTGGATCGATGGCCATATCGCGATGCCAGAGCACCCTTCCTTCCTGCAAGATGAATATGTTCTTCATCAATGCTACAACTTCAAGAGGCAGGAGAACATCGACAAGCGGTTTGCCGATATTCCCGCGATGTTCGATCAAGGCAAGTCGGCATTCGATATGAGACATATGCTGCTCGCTTCCTGGAACCGCAAGGGCTTCGACCGGGATTATCCCGAATTTCAGCCCGACATGGAGCTGGGCACGCCATGGGAGCTGTTCGAAGGCTGCAGCTACGTGAAGGAACAGAACGGCTTCGTCACGTTCTACATCAATGCCAGAATCTTCGACGTGGATTCGGATTTTTTCCCGACGCTGGGCCGGCGATGGGCGATCAAGGATCCAGAAGGCGGGATGATGCACGAAGAATACGGCCCGAACCGCTTCGTCGCGCTTTGTCCCTCTCACGACGAATGGCAAAATTATTTGCTCGACATGTCGCGATGGATGGTGCGCAGCTACGGCGCAACCGGCATCTATCTCGATCAACTGGGCTCCGCCGACCCCTATCCGTGTTACGATTCCGGACATTCCCACGTTCGGCCGGACGAATTTAATACCGGTTATTTGCGGGTATTGAGGAAGCTGCTGCCCGAAATGCGGAAGATGAACCCGGACAGCTTTCTCATGATCGAGAATTGCGGCGACATCTACGGCAGCAACGTGTGGGGGAATTTGACCTGGAACGGCGAGAAGTACGACGAATTTTTTAATTTGTACAAATATACCTTCCCCGAATACGTCCAAATCAACATGGTCAATCCCAGGCGAGGGTTGTCCGGCAGCGAGCGGTACGAGCAGCTTCGGAGAGATACGGCTAGGGCGATGCTCTTAGGGGCGGTATTCTGGATCGGGATGGATAAGTTCAAGGACGCGGATGATATCACGCTCCGCTTTATGGAACAGGCGGTGAAGCTGCGCGGCAAGCTGCAGCCATTCGTTCGCCAGGGCGTCTATGTCGACGATGACGGAATCGCGTCCATCCGCGCTTCGGAGACCGTTAAGGTCAGCCATTGGACACTGCAGGATGGCGGACATTTGTACGTGATCGACAATCTGGGCAAGGCGACGGGTTACTTCGAGGTCGAGGCGGCGAGCGTCGGAGCTGTCGAGGAGAGTGCAGACGATGGCGGGCTGCAACTATGGACGGCGGAGCTGGGAGGCGAAGAAGGAGAGGTTTCCTGGCAGTGGCTCGACGGCAGGCTGAGAATGGCGTTGCCGGAATCGGAGCTGAGCTGCATCGTGGTGAACGCGCGATGAAGCTGACCGTTCTGGGGAACAACGGCACGTTTCCGAGGCCGGGTGGCGCATGCTCCGGGTATTTGCTGGAGCATGGCGGACGTTTCGTTCTGCTGGAGTGCGGCAACGGCGTGTTGAGCCGAGTGCAGACGCTATGTCCGCTCGACCGGCTGGAAGGCATCGTCGTGTCGCATCTTCACGACGATCATTGCGGGGACCTGCGCATAATGAAGTATGCCGTGGAGACGAAGCGGGCGCTGGGCGCAATGGAGCGGATTATCCCCGTCTATATGCCGGCTTCGCCGGGAGCGGAAGCGGGTCAGTTGCATTATCCAGAAGCATTTGACACCGGTACGATCAACGAGAGTACTCGGCTTGTTATCGGCGATCTGCACTTCCGATTTGCCCCAATGATGCATTCTGTCGAAACCTATGCAGTGGAAATTTCTTGGGGAGGTGGCAAGAGGCTGGTTTATTCCTCCGATACGACGCTGCACGAAGGTTTGATCGAATTTGCCAAGGGAGCGGATGTGCTGCTATGCGAGGCGACAACGGCGCGGAGAGGCGCCGTTGCTCTGCCTCACATGACGGCGGGGGAAGCCGGTTATGCCGCGCGGGCAGCCGGCGTCGGCCAGCTTATTTTGACGCATTTTTGGTGCGATGAGAAGGAAGAGGAGTGCCTCCGAGAGGCGCAGGCCTATTTCGACAACACGGAGACGGCAGAGGAGATGAAGCAATACGAGTGGTAATCGAGCTCGATTAGAAACGGGTACGGGGAGGAATGAATGACAATGAACGTTCTACGAAAGTCGGGAAGAAGGAGCAAAAGTTGGACCACGCCGCTTGCAACGGTCCTATTGGCCGCGATGTTGTACGTGTTGCCGCCGACGACTGCGGATGCGGCCGAGCTTGCCGCCAATCCGCTGGTGACGGGATCGCTTGCTCCAGGCGCCATTACCGTGCATGACGGGACGGTGACGGGCGGCAGCCACCAGTCTTTGCGGAACAACGATCAGAACTATTACGTCATACAAGCGGGTGCTGCCGGCGCGGGCTACGAAGTCGATTACTCGTTCTCGGCGACGCTTGGAGCGGAGAAAAGCCGGCTTCGAAGTCTTCTTATTCCGATCGATGGCAAATCATCGCTAGCCGGTGTATCTCGGGAAACTTTGCTATGGAACTTCGGCACGTCTAATTGGGATGTGGTCGCTAGTTCGACAACCGGCATTACCGACAGCGAGCTTCTCTATTCGTCCAATGTCCCGACCGCATTTGCCCCTTACGTGTCCTCGTCATCCGAAGTGCGTGTTCGGCACACTTTGACATCCGCCGCATCTTTCACCGCTTCTTCGGATTATATCAATATCCTCTATGAATACAGTGATGCAGCGAACCTGCTGGCAGCTTCTTATGATGCGGACACCGTTCGTCTGGCGGAAGGAACGGTCTCGGCCAATGATGCATCCAAGCTAGCCGATCGGGACGGCATTGCTTATTCCGTGTCCTCTGCGGCCAACAAGGCTGACTGGCAAACGCAATTCACCCTGGAGCAAGCCGCCGACCAGATCCGGACGTTAGTTGTCGAATACGACGGAAACTATTCCGCCGAAGCGAATACGCAGTGGCTGTCCCTCTGGAACTACGAGACCGGCAACTGGGAGGTCGTGTACGATACGCCGGCGCGGCTGGAAGGATCCGCGGCAAGATGGGCGGTATCGGACGCAGTCGCGATCGGGCGCTACGTCTCCGCTAACAACGATATCCGCGTGCGTCTCTACAATTCCGGATCCGGCGCGTTCGTACGGCATTCCGACTACTTAAACGTTACCGTCTATTATGAGCCGACCCTTGGCTACAAGACGTTTTCTCCCGACGCGGCGACTGTCGAATTCGGCACCGCGACCGGCGGCAACGCGGCGAGTCTTGCGCAACGCGACTTGAACAAGCTCGTAATCGCAAGCGATGCGAGCAAGCGAATAGCCTGGACAAGCGAAGCGGGGTTGACCGGCGTTGATAAGCGCAAGGTGACTTCGCTCACCGTGTCGATGACGATGAACAGCAGTACAAGCGCAACGAATCCCATGTATATATCCCTCTGGAACTTCGATACCGGATCCTGGCAAGTGCAGAAAACGATGAAGACGCGGACAGAAGAGGAGACGATCCGCTTTACCGTCACCGATCCGTTGCACCTGGAGAGCTATATCTCCGACGCTTCGGAGGTCCGGGCGAGAGTATACAATTCTGCGGTGTCGGCTACGCCTGCCTATACGAGGGCAACCGATTTGCTCCATTTCGCAGTGGAGTACGGGGATGTGACCGCATTCGAATTCGCGATGATCAGCGACGTTCACGAACTCGTTGGACATAACAACTTCCTGTCCGTCATTGATGATCTAAATACCGTTGTCCAGCCGGCATTTATCGTGAATACGGGCGACGTGACCGACCATGGCGTCCCGGCCGAATTCGACCAATATGCGATCGACAGAGCGTTAATTGAATTTCCTCTGTACGAGGTGCCGGGCAACCATGATGTGCGCTGGTGGAATTCCAACGGCAAAAAAGATTACGAGCAGAAGGTTGGACCGCTTTATCAGTCATTCGACTACGGGGGCGTGCATTTCGTCTTGCTGGATTCCACGGTAACGTTGGAGAACGACGGCAAGCTGTCGCCCAAGCTGCTGAATTGGGTGGCGTCGGATCTGGCAAACGTGTCCCAGGATACGCCGATCATTTTTTTCGCCCATCATCCATTCGAAATTTTGCGCAACGTGACGGCCAAACAAGAATTGCTCGATCGATTCCGGAATTATAACATCGTGGCTTATTTGAGCGGGCATATGCACCGCTGGGACGAGTCGGTGGAGAACGGCGTGCCATGGGTGTTTATCGGTCAACTGAAGGAGTACCAGGAGTATATCCGGGTAAAAATCACGCCCAACAAGTTTTATATTACGCGCAGAGATGCGGCAACGGGCAATGAAACAGCGTACCTCGAGGGAGATATGCGCAATAAGCGCAAGCCTTCGTGGGAAATAACAACCGCTTCGGCCCTGTCTAACGGAGACGTTAACGTGGCCGTTCAAATGAACGACTTGCCGGACGGCATCGTATCGGTTCAAGCCAACATTGACAATTACGGCGGATGGACGACGTTGAACAGGCTGGGGAGCACCCAAACGTGGACAGGGACAATCGACATCTCCTCCTATTCGCCGGAAATACCGTATGGCAAGCACTTTGTTGCTGTACGAATGACCGACTTGAACGATGAAGTTTGGAAAACGTATAAGGAATACGAGTGGAGCGGAGGAGTGGTTGCGACCAAGTGGACGTACAAGACGGGCGGCATGATACAAGCGCCGCCGACTTATCACGAAGGCCGCGTATACGCGGGGTCCGAGGACGGCAAGGTATATGCGATCAACGACAGCGACGGCAGTCTCGCATGGTCGTACCAGACGGGCGGAGACATCCTCTCATCGCCGGCGGTCTACGAACGCGCGGCGCCGCAGTCCGACCTTATTTTGATCGGCTCCCATGACAAGAAGTTATACGCGTTGAATGCGGACACCGGAGTGCCCGAGTGGACATACGCGACAGGCGGCAGCGTGATCTCCAATCCGCTTGTTGAGGGCGGCATCGTTTATTTCGGCGCCGGCGATTTGTACATTTATGCTCTTGATGCGGATAACGGAACCCTGATGTGGCGCTACTTGACCGAAGGGCTGCTGCGCCAGACGCCAATTCTGGTGGGCGGCAAGCTGTATGCCAACGTACGCGACAAACATGTGTGGTATGCGCTTAATGCAAGCGACGGCAGCTTGTACTGGCGAGGCAACGCCAACACGGACGATTCGTTATTCGTCATCGCCGACGTGGAGCCGCTGTATGCAGGCGGACAGCTATGGGTCATCAATCCTATGCCGGGCAAGATCAGCAGACTTAATCCCGCCACAGGAGCGGTCACCTGGTCCGATTCCACAGGGAAAAGCTTCTCTTCGCGCGGCGGTGCGACGGACGGTACGAATGTATTTTATGCGACGCATCACGGACGAATCCTATACGCATTCGATGCAGCGACGGGAACGGTCGATTGGATCAAGGATTTGCGGGCTGGCGCTACCGATTCGGACCTGCAGCAATATTCGGTCAACAGCGGACTCGTCTATGCCGACGGCATCCTCTTCCAGGTCGCCGAACGCGGCCGGGTCATCGGGATGGATCCCGCCAACGGCAATATTCTGTTCAAGTACGATGGCAGCCCTTTTTGTCGTTAAGGAGTTAGGATAATATGCGACTAAAAGCAGGCAAACGAGTAGCTGTAGGCGTTAATAACGCTGATGGCTCCAAAAAGTAGGCGAGCGAGCAGCTGTAGGCGTTAAAAACGTCGATGGGCTGGAAAGTAACTCAGATTAGCGTCCATAAGCGTTAGAAACGCATATGGAGCCAAATAGTAGGCAAACGAGCTGCTGTAGGCGTTAAAAACGCCGATGGACTGGAAAGTAACTCAGATTAGCGCCCATAAGCGTTAGAAACGCCTATGGAGCCAAAAAGTAGGCGAGCGAGCTGCTGTAGGCGTTAATAACGTCGATGGACCGGAAAGTAACTCAGATTAGCGTCCATAAGCGTTAGAAACGCCGATGGACTGGAAAGTAACTCAGATTAGCGCCCATAAGCGTTAGAAACGCCTATGGAGCCAAAAAGTAGGCGAGCGAGCTGCTGTAGGCGTTAAAAACGCCGATGGACCAGAAAGCAACTCAGATTAGCGTCCATAAGCGTTAGAAACGCCTATGGAGCCAAAAAGTAGGCGAGCGAGCAGCTGTAGTTCTTTAATGCCTGTTTCTCATCGCTCATGTTGGGGTAAGCCTATGTAAGAGAATGCAACATACTTCTTGTACATGGAGGGTGATCCATATGATTAAGCTTGGAGTAACGGTATTGGCGGGGGCGCTGTTCCTTACGGGGTGTTCGGACGAGACAGGAGCGGGCAACGTCCAGGATCAGCCGCAGGAGGAGCAGCACCAAGAACAACGGGCAACGGATCCAGCTAACGAAGAGTGGGATTACAAGCAAGGGCGAGTCGTTGCCATTGATGTGCCCAAGCTGCTAGTCGTGCAGAGTGCGGACATTACCGATCTGGAGCTGGCGCCGACGAAGGAAGCTCTCGAAGAGCTGCTCGACGTCGTGAAGCCGGATGCCGTATGGGTGACCGTATCGGACGAGTCGCTGTTGGAAGGTATTGAAGTAGGAGACGAGGTCAACGTCGAGATCGCGGGAGAGCTCACCAATACGTATCCTGCAGAAGGAACCGCGACGGATGTGAGAGAAGTCATTGAAGTATCTTAATGAGTTGACGATTCTCGTACCCGGACAATGGATGGATCCATGAGAAAGCGGCTGCCAAGGACAAGAAATCATGTCTATGGTGCCGCTTTTTTGCTGTGAAACGATGATTATTCATCCGCTCTATATTCCAGCAGATCTCCGGGCTGGCAGTCCAACGCCTTGCAGATTGCTTCCAATGTCGATAAGCGAACCGCCTTGGCCTTGCCGTTCTTCAGGATGGACAGGTTCGCCATCGTAATGCCGATTCTCTCCGCAAGCTCCGTTACGCTCATCTTCCTCTTCGCAAGCATGACATCAATATTAATGATTATAGCCATTTCATTCACCTCATATCGTTAGGTCGTTTTCTGCTTGAATCGCAATGGCGTTGTTAAGGAGCTTCTGCAGCACGGCAGCGAAAACCGCAATGACGAGCGGAGCGAATACGAGTACCATCCCAACTACGATCATACCCGGAGCATCGTCCACGTCCGCTATGAAATAGAGGAAAGGCAGACAAGCCGCGAACAAGGCGCTGACGGCGAGGGCGCAATTTCTGATGTTCCGCAGTGCCGTAACGGACAACTCCGAGAACGCCAGGTTTTTGTCAATATAAGCGAGAAGCTTCAAGGTTTGAAATAACGCGATGAAATAGGGGATTGCCGCAGCGTATATACCAGCGATGACGGCATACAGCCAATATGCGGGATAACGTTCGGCGGGATCGCTCGCGATCGCCGGAAGGCCAAAGACGCATAAAGCAAGAATCGGAATTCCCATCACGATGACGGCTGCCTTTAAAAATAACGTTTCTCGTTTCAAAAACAACACCTCGGTTCTTTAATGTTAGGTTGAGTTTATCATATAATTTATCGTAAAACAATAAATAATATCTGTTTTATAGCATATAAGTGTTGTTACTTGAGTTTGCGCAGTTCGTGCGGGGAACGCATGTGAAGCCGCATGCCGCGCTGTACAACACGGCAGCAAAGGATGCAGGGTTAGCGGACGAGATCGCAGAAGCCATATATGTAGACGGGAATGCTAAAAAAACGGCGATCGCGCTCAAATTACGATAGCGCGACCGCCGTTTTTCCGGGGCAGTTTTATTTGAAAAACAAAAAATGAGTAGGCAGCTTGCGCAACGATCCGTCCGACGGCTTGTTAATAAGCTTGCCGTTAAAGACAAGCGATGAGGATCCGCCTCCGTCCAGATTATAAGCGTCTATCGCGCCATAACCTTTTAGCAAGTCTTGGAGTTCTCCGAGCGTCGCGCCGGAGCTCCCTGCTTCATTGTACCCGTCCGTAACGAGAATGAGCAGTTGATCGTCCTTGTAGTTCGCGATGACGGTACGCGGCGCGCGGCGAGGACTGACCTGCCACTTGAGCGGTATGCTCTGGGCGGCTCCCCCGCGCAGCAAGACAGGGACGAAGGAAGCGCCGTATTTTGGCTTCAGGGCGTCCAACTTGTCCTTGCTGGCGAATTTGCCGCCGATCAATTTGTTTTTATCGTTCATCCCGACAAAAAACAAATCCGAATAAGAAGCTTCGAAGCCGGTCACATATTTGCCGTCCACGATCGTGTTGCTCAGCGGATAACGTTTGCCGCCGCCATCGGCGAAGCCGCCCGCATTGACGCCGACCGCCGCCTTATGCGACTGGACGGCTTGCATCGTAGTCTGGGCTTGTCCGATCTCGGAACCGCCGAGCACCATCTTCATGGCATCGCCTGACTTCAGCTTGATCTTGACCGCGTAACTCTTAAACGAATCGTTGCTCAGATAGAACAGCTGAGCGCGAAGCTTGTCCGTATCGATCGTGGCGGAAGGCTTGCCGAGCTTCGACGTAATCTTCGCGTCGTAGATAGCGAGCGGCCTTGCCGCTTGCGTGGCGGCAAGCTTGGAAATGGCGGTCATCTCCGCGTTGGTTCTATTGTACAAGTCGAGCTGTTTCTTGATGGACTCTCCGGTTCCTATAGCCGTTTCGCGAGCGGCATCCAGTCCGCCGTAAGCTTCCGATAACAGAGCCTCCGGTCTGGCGAGCGGTTCGGAGGAGGCAAACTCCGCTCCGTCAAGTCCCGAGAGCTGGACGGCCATTCCACTGGCGATAAGCCAGATCAAGATGCCGACGAATGGCGACAAGGCGAGAAGCGCCGTGCGATTCAACGTTTTGGCCGTGATGTTCATTTAAGCACGTCCAAGCTCTTTTTCAATTCGTCCAGTTGCTTCTTGACCTCGTTAAGCTGCGTATATAGCTTGTTGCTATTATCGGTCTTGGTATCAGCGTTATCCTTGGTAAACGTAAGCAGTTCATTTAAAGCGTCGATCTTGCCTTTAAGCTCCGTCATTTCGGCTGCATAGCCGGCATCCAGATCCGCAAGCTTGGCGTCGTACGCCTGCTGCATCACCTGGAGTTGAGCGGAGGTTTGCCGTTCGATATCCGCCGTAATATCCTGTTGCATCCGATCCGTGTACCACTTCGCCATATAGAAGCCGCCGCCGATGAGCACCGCCCATACGGATATGAACACGACGAGCGACACTACGCTTCTGCGCTTGCGCGTCGCATGCTCCTGACGGCTTGCAAGGTTGCTTTCCAAACTTACTTCATTCATCTATTCATTCACCTCTCAAGCCTGAATTCTGTGTCGCCGCGGATGAACGAACCGTTGTGTGCAATATTGCCCCTGTCCCGTTTTGCCTACCAGTAAGGACGCTTTTTATGCCGAAAGGTTGCGAATGTCATCTTATTGTAACAAAGAGGGGCGGCGGCGTCCTTGGTTTTCGAAAGTGCAAATGTTGGTTTATAATAGAGACATGTTAGCAGAAAGGTGAGGTGGCAACCATGGCAGAACAACAATCGAACCAGTACGAGAAGGTCGCATTCGCGGGCGGATGCTTCTGGTGCATGGTGACGCCGTTCGAGGAAATGCCGGGCATCGTCTCGGTCGTATCCGGTTATATAGGCGGTCATACCGTCAACCCGACGTACGAGGAGGTTTGCTCCGAAACGACGGGACATGCGGAAGCCGTGCTGATCACTTATGATCCGGCGGTATTCCCGTTCCGGAAGTTGCTCGGCATCTTCTGGCAGCAGATCGATCCGACCGATGCAGGCGGCCAGTTCCACGACCGCGGCGAATCATATCGCACGGGTATCTTCTATTACACGGAGGAGCAGCGGCAGGAGGCCGAGGCTTCCAAGGCCGAGCTTGCAAGCAGCGGCCGCTTCGACAAGCCGATCGTGACGGAGATTACGGAGGCAGATGTCTTTTACCCTGCAGAGGAGTACCATCAGGATTATCACAACAAGAATCCGTTCCGTTACAAAATGTACCGCAGAGGCTCCGGCCGCGACGCCTTCATCGCGGAGCATTGGTCGGCAAAGAAGGACCAGCAGGAACTGAAGCAAAAGCTGACCCCCATTCAATACAACGTGACGCAGGAGAACGGGACGGAACGTCCGTTCACTGGCGAATACTGGGATCATACGGAGGACGGCATCTACGTCGACATCGTGTCGGGCGAGCCGTTGTTCAGCTCCAAGGACAAGTACGACGCGGGCTGCGGCTGGCCGAGCTTTACGAAGCCGCTTCAGAAAGCCGCGGTGACGGAGCATACGGATTCGAGCCACTTCATGGTTCGCGTCGAGGTGCGGAGCAAGGAAGGCGACTCCCATCTCGGCCACGTCTTCGAAGATGGTCCGCAGCCTACGGGTCTGCGGTACTGCATTAATTCGGCTTCCCTCCGCTTCGTGCCGAAGGACAAGCTTGTCGCAGAAGGATATGGCGAATACGCCCATTTGTTCAATGGCTAGAAAAGCACAAGATATCTCCATGCTTGACCTATAATTCTCGGCATGAAACGCGCTGCGCCGCCAAAGGACGGCGACAGCCGTTTCACCTTGTTGCGGCGAAGCCGTTTATTCTTGCAATGATCCAATAACAAATGCAAGCTATATTTGAAATAATGATTAAACATGGGCACAGAAGGAGACTGGAGCAATGAGCATGGAAACACCCGCAACGAATGCGCATGTAGAGCGCAAGTCTATGGATGTCTTGGAGGCCATACGCACGCGCCGTTCCATCGGCAGAGTGAAAAGCGATCCCGTGGATCGCGCGGTCATCGAGGAACTGCTGGAAGCGGCAAGCTGGGCGCCCAGCCACTTCAACACGCAGCCTTGGCGCTTCATCGTCATGACGGGCGACGGAAGAGCGGCGCTTGGCGAAGGGTACGCCAATGTGGCGAAGGCGGGCTGGCCCGAGATGAGTGCCGAGGAGTTAGAGGCGAAGCTGCAGAAGGAGCGGGCCAAAGCATACCGTTCGCCCGTTGTCATCGCGGCTGTGTACTCCAAGTCGGATGACGCGCGTGCCGTCTACTCGGAAGAATTGGCGGCTGCCCAAGCTGCCGTTCAGAACCTGCTGCTTTCTGCTCACGCCCACGGCTTGGGTGCGATTTGGCGCTCGGGCGAGCCGATGTACAATCCGTTGATGCGCAGCGCGCTTGGCTTAACGGAAGGCAAGGAAGAGATTACAGGTCTGATCTACCTCGGCTACCCGGACATGGCGCCTCCTGCGCAGAAGCGCGCGCCAATCGCAGAGAAGACGGTTTGGCTGGAAGGCTGATCGTTTGGAGAATTTGCATAGGAATTCCCTACTCCCGCCTGGTGGCGGGGGTAGGGCTTTTTTGCGTTTTAGCGACGCTCCTGTTTACCATCTCCACTCTATCAAATATGGAAAAGATTTGATAGAATGGAGTTGTCTTGGTTTGAATAAGACCAAAGACCTATTCGATAGATAGAGGAGAGAGCCGGCAGATGAAACGTTTTACGGCATTTATCGCAGCACTATTACTATCTTTAAGCTTGGCCATCGGCGCATCGGCGGCCGCACCAACGCCTCCCTCCATCTGGATTGACGGACAGCCGATAAAGTTCGGCGAACAGAAGCCGTTTATCGAAAACGGCGTTACTTTCGTCCCGGTACGCATGCTGCTGGAGGAGCTGGCTTTCGAGCTGGACTGGAACGAAAAGCTGAGGGTCGTTACGGCGACCGGCGAGAAGGCAACCATCATCCTGGAGATCGACCGCAAGACGGCGTATGTCAATTCCAAGCCGCAAGAGCTGGACGCTGCACCCAAGATCCTCAACAAGACTACATACGTGCCGCTGCGATTTATCATTAGCGCATCCGGCTACGAGATCGAATGGCTGGAGGACATTCGCGCGGTCCTCATTGACACGATCCAAGAGAGCCGCGGTTTTATGTACAAGGTGGAAAACGGCGAAAACGTCGTTTATCTGCTTGGTTCCATCCACGTCGGCAACGATGCGATGTATCCTCTTCGCGACGAAATCACGGATGCCTTCCAGGAAGCGGACTTCTTGTCAGTGGAAGTGAATGGAGAATCCGAAGAGGTTGATTATGAGAAGCTGCTAGGTAATCTTGGTTACTATAGGGACGGTACGACGCTTCGCAATCATTTGTCTACCGAAGGATACGAGGCAGTCGTGCAGCTCTTGACGGATCTGGAGCTGGAAACCAATACGCTTGATACGCTCAAACCTTGGTTCGCATCGTTTGTTCTGGACAGCTGGCTTCAAGAGGATTCGGAATTCGAAGCGGAGCTTGGCATCGATCAATATTTTATGGATCAAGCTATCAAGAAGGAAATTCCGATTTTGGAGCTGGAGTCGGCGGAGCTGCAATACAGAATGTTCGATAATTTCTCGGCCGAGCTGCAGGAAGGGATGCTCATGGGTTCCGTCTATGGCTTCTATAACGAAAGCGACAGCGTGCAGGATTTATCTTCCATGTGGGTGGACGGGGATATCGAGATGCTGACCGAGCTTGCGGAAGATTCGAAGTCGAACGAGGAATATTACAACGCTGTGCTGAGGGACCGTAACGTGGGAATGGCGGAAGGCATCGATGGCTACTTGAACAATAAGGAGGCTTCAACGTTCTTTGTCGTCGTAGGGGCTCTGCACCTGCCCGGCGAGGACGGGGTAGTCGCGCTTCTGGAAGAGATGGGCTACACCGTGACCCGTATCTGATTGTTTCAACCTCGAAATGGCAACAAAAAGGGCTGGCCCTCGGGTTTATGACCTCATGGGACAGCCTTGTTTGTCTTTACCTTCTCTTACGAATTACCGGACGTATTTTTTGATCGTAAAGTTCTCGCCTAGAACGAACCAGTTCTGCGGGAAAGAGACGCCAAGCACCCAATAGCTCACTCCGCGCAGCCCAAGCCGCTTTACGACGTCGAACTTCGCCTGGACGCTGCGCGCATCCTCGAACCAGACGACATGCTCGCTGCCCTGCTCGTCATAATAATGGAAGAACGGCGACTGAGACTCCTCGTCGTACTCAATTTCGGCGCCGTATTTCGCCGCTCGCTCCACGGCCGCGAAGGGGCTGACCGTCGGCGCCCATCGGCCGCCCGAGACGTATGGAAGCGTCCAGTCATAGCCGTACAGCGGCATGCCCATGACGATCTTGTCAGCCGGGATGACGCTAAGCGCGTAATTGACGACCTTTAGCACTTCGTTTAAAGGAGCGACGGCTCTCGGCGGTCCCCCGGACCAGCCCCATTCGTAGGTCATCAGAATGACAAAGTCGAGAATGCGTCCGTGCGCCTCGTAATCATGCGCCTCGTACAACGTGCCCGTTTGCGTGGCGGACAGCTTGGGCGCAAGCGCGGAGGAGACGAGATAGCCTTGCGGGCGCAGCGTGTCGACAAGCTTTTGCAGGAACGCGTTATACAACTCTTTGTCGGCAGGCGGTACATATTCGAAGTCTACGTTCAAAGCCATATAGCCTTGCTGCGCCATAACGCCGGCGATATTGGCGATGACGCGATTTTGAACCTCCTGTTCGGCTACGACGGCATGGGCGATATCGGGACTGAAGTTGCCGTCCACGAAATTCGTGATCACCATCATGGGAGCGGCCCGCTTTGCGTATGCCGCGGCGATGACGGCCGTATCGTCCAGCGGCCTGAGACTTCCATCGGGCTGAACCCGATAGCTGAACGGGCTCAGAAAGGTCAAATATTCTCCGATTTCGTTCACGATGGCCACGCCGTTCTGCTCCAGCTTCTCGGTATAGGCATTGACTTCGATAACCGGCTTGGCCGTGGCCGGAATTTTCAGCATCTGGCCGGGATAAATAAGGGCGGGATTCCGAATGCCGTTGGCGGATGCGAGCTCCTGGAGCGTGACTCCGTATCGTTGGCCAATCTGCCATAACGATTCGCCCGCAAGCACCTTGTGAGTAGCGGGAGACGGCTCCGTCGGCACGATGACAGCCTGCCCGATGACCAATATGCTTTGCTCAGACAAGCCGTTTGCGACGAGAATATGCGATAAAGGAACGCCGTAGTTCTGAGACAGCTTCCATAGCGAGTCCCCGTTCTTGACGGTATGAATGATCAAGACAATGACCTCCTTGTATATTTGGTACGTCCCGTTAAACCTTATCTCTATATGTATTCAGAAGAGCATGTACCTAGACGAAGGATGGAAGAAATGGGGATTCGAGCCTCAAAGAAGAGGCGAATGACGGGGCTATTGAGCAATATTGAGAAAAAAACGAACTTTAAAATATAGAAGCTTCATAATGTTCGTATTTTGTTGACAGTGGAAGAACGATTGTTTAAACTAGAGAAGGTTTGGGACGAAAGGCTGTCCCTTTTAGTGAAAGTACAAAAAGTTTGGTTTTCAGTACCGAGAAGATTGAAGGCAACTAGAAACTGAGTAGCGGAGCGTAGCAGAGCTACGTGAGCAACGGAAGGTTCGGTTGCATTCAATATTCGATGTCGAGTAATCTTCAGGGAATACTTCGTAATGGAAAGCGGACTTTTTGAACAACCTATTAACTCGTATATTTTCGGGATTGGCCCGAATGTTTCTACCTGGAAACCTTAATTTCTGGACTACGAGCTAGATGAATCGGAAATTCGGCAAGTTCATAGGAACGATAGACGGAACATTGACGCAACGCCCTTGCCAAGGGGCTGCATGACAGGTTGCTCCCGCATGGGGCAGCCTTATGCTGTCTTTAGGCTGGTGGATTGCGCGGTCCTGCCCGGATTCATCGAAAAAGAACGATATCGCCCTCCATGGCGGACGTTCTCGGCTATGGTCCTGCGGCAGATCGGCAACCGATCTCTCTGGGGCTTTTTTCTATTTCCTGGAACCAATGTATTCTATAAAAAAGGAAAGTGGGTTTGGACCAATGTCTGCTAAGGTAGGCGTCATCATGGGCAGTAAGTCGGATTGGGATACAATGAAATTGGCTTGCGACATCCTGGAGGAGCTCGAAATTACGTACGAGAAGAAGGTCGTGTCGGCGCACCGCACGCCGGATTTGATGTTCGAATACGCGGAAAGCGCCGCGGAGCGCGGCCTTAAGGTCATTATCGCGGGAGCGGGGGGCGCCGCGCATCTGCCCGGCATGGTCGCCGCGAAGACGACTTTGCCGGTTATTGGCGTTCCCGTCAAATCCTCGAATCTGAGCGGCCTCGACTCGCTGCTCTCCATCGTGCAGATGCCGGGCGGAATCCCGGTGGCGACGGTCGCGATCGGCAACGCCGGAGGCACGAACGCCGGCTTGCTGGCAGCCCAGATGCTGGGAGCGTTCGAGCCCGACATCGCGGCGCGCGTGCAATCCAGGCGCGATCGCGTGAAGCAGGAAGTGCTGGAAAGCAGCGAGACGTTATGACGCGCGCAACGACTGGATCGGATGGCGCCAAGACGATTCTGCCTGGCGGCACGATCGGGATTTTAGGCGGCGGACAGCTCGGACGAATGCTTGCTAATGCTGGCAGCGCAATGGGCTACCGGTTCGTCGCTCTGGATCCCACGCCGGATTCCCCGATGGGACAAGTATCCCGACAGATCGTGGCGGCGTACGACGATATGGATGCGGCTCTGGCGCTTGCGGAAGCGTCGGACGTCATCACATACGAATTCGAGAACGTTGATGCCGACGTGGCCGCAAAGCTGATGGAGCGATCCTATGTGCCGCAAGGCAGCGAGCTGCTGTACACGACGCAGCATCGTCTCCGCGAGAAACGGGCGATCGAAGCGGCTGGCGTCCGCGTGGCGCCGTATCGCGAGATCGCAAGCGAGGATAGCCTGCGGGATGCGGTTGCCGCATTCGGAACGCCTTGCGTGCTCAAGACGGCGACCGGGGGCTACGACGGCAAGGGACAATGGGTCATTCGCAGCGAGGATGAAATTCCGGAAGCCTACGAGACGTTATCCCGCGCGGGCACTCAGCTTGTGCTGGAACAGTTCATCAGGTTCAAACAAGAAATTTCGGTCATTGCGGCAAGAAGCTCCAAAGGGGAAATAAAAGCGTTCCCTCCTGCGGAAAATATTCATGTCGATAATATATTGCATCTGTCTATCGTGCCGGCTCGCGTCGGCGAAGACGTGATTGCGGAAGCAGAGCGGCTAGCTGTAAGGATCGCGGAAGGGCTGAACGTCGTCGGACTCATCGCGGTGGAACTGTTCGTGACGGAGGACGGCGGGCTGTACGTCAACGAGCTCGCGCCGCGTCCGCATAACAGCGGGCATTACACGATGGAGGCTTGCCGCACGTCGCAGTTCGAACAGCATGTCCGCGCCATCTGCGGCTTGCCGTTGGGCGATACGTCGCTGATGAGCTCCGTCGTCATGGTCAACGTGCTGGGGCAGCATGTGGAGCCGCTGCTGGAAAGGCTGGCGGAAGGCGACGATGCGGCGACTCATGCCGGCATTGCTCCGAAGGTGCATTTGTACGGGAAAAAGGACGCCGTATTCAAGCGGAAGATGGGTCATGTGAACGTGCTGGCCCCTAACGTGGAGGCGGCATTGCAATGGATAGAAGAAACTACGATTTGGAAGGTGTGATGCCATCATGTTAGAACGTTATAGCAGACCCGAGATGAGAGCCATCTGGACGGAAGAGAATAAATTCAAAGCTTGGCTGGAGGTTGAACTGTGCGCATGCGAGGCTTGGTCCGAGCTTGGCATTATTCCACAGGAAGATGTTAAAGCGCTGCGAGCTTCGGCCAGCTTCGACATCGACCGGATCTACGAGATCGAGCAGGAGACTCGTCACGACGTGATCGCGTTCACCCGGGCCGTATCCGAGACGGTAGGACCGGAGCGCAAGTGGGTGCATTACGGCCTGACCTCCACGGACGTCGTCGATACTGCGATGGGCTATTTGCTCCGTCAAGCTAACGAAATCCTGCTTAAGGATATCGAAAGATTTATCGGCATTCTTCGCGAGAAAGCCATTCAGTACAAGGACACTCCGATGATGGGGCGCACGCACGGCGTACACGCCGAGCCGACGACGTTCGGTCTCAAGATGGCGCTGTGGTACGAAGAGATGAAGCGCAACCTGGAGCGGTTCCAGCACGCGGCGCACAACGTTCAATTCGGCAAAATGTCCGGCGCCGTCGGCACGTACGCGAACATCGATCCGTTCGTTGAGCAATTCGTCTGCGACAAGCTCGGCATCACGGCCGCTCCGATCTCCACGCAGACGCTGCAGCGCGACCGTCACGCCGAGTATGTAGGCGTTCTGGCTCTGATCGCGACGTCGATGGACAAGTTCGCCACGGAAATCCGCGCGCTTCAGAAGAGCGAATTCCGCGAGGTGGAGGAGCCGTTTGCCAAAGGCCAGAAGGGCTCGTCGGCGATGCCGCACAAACGCAACCCGATCGGCTGCGAGAACATGTCCGGCCTGTCCCGCGTCATTCGCGGCCATATGCTGACGGCATTCGAGAACGTGCCGCTCTGGCATGAGCGCGACATCAGCCACTCTTCGGCGGAGCGAGTCATCTTGCCTGATTCGACGATGCTGCTTAACTATATGCTAAACAGACTGGGCAACATTATTCAGAACCTGACGGTGTTCCCGGAAAATATGAAACGCAACATGAGCGCGACCTACGGCGTTCCGTTCTCCGGCCGCGTCATGACGAAGCTGATCGACAAAGGTTTCAGCCGCGAGCAAGCGTACGACACGGTGCAGCCGCGTGCGATGCAGGCTTGGGAAGAGCAGCGCCAATTCCGATCCATCGTGGAAGAAACGACGGAAATTACGGTGGTGCTGTCTTCCGAGGAGATCGACGACTGCTTCAACCCTGCTTGGCATCTCAAGCATGTTGATACGATTTTCGCAAGACTGGGCTTGAACTAGGCGAGGAACGAGGGGATGAATGGAATGAGCGCAAGCGCAAGACCGCAGGCATTATCAACGGCTGTCGATTACGTAAAGGCGCCGCTGGTTTATAAGGGCAAGGTGCGGGAGCTGTACGATCTCGGGGAGCACTTCCTGATCGTCGTGACCGACCGGATCTCGGCGTTCGACTACGTGCTGGACCCGGCTGTTCCCGATAAGGGCAATGTGCTGAATCGGCTGTCGGCTTTCTGGTTCGAGGTAACGAAGGAGCTGCAGGAAAATCATGTGGTGCATACCGACGTGGCGTTGCTGGGCGATATCGTGACGGAGCCGGAGCTGCTTAAGAACCGCATCATGGTGACTCGCAAAGCCGAACGCATCGATATCGAATGCGTCGTGCGCGGCTACATTACGGGCGGCGGCTGGAGACAGTATACGAGCACGGGCGAGATCAACGGCATCAAGCTGCCGGAGGGCATGCGGAAGAACGAACATTTCGCTGAGCCGATCTTTACGCCGGCCGCAAAAAATGACGTCGGCCATGACGAAGACGTCCCGTTCGAGCGGATGGCGGAGCTGGTAGGCGAAGGTCTGGCCGAGGAGCTGCGCGACCGCAGCCTGACTCTGTATCGCTTCGCGCATGACTATTGCCAGGAGCGCGGCATCATTCTCGCGGACTGCAAGTTCGAATTCGGCCTGATCGACGGCAAGGTCATCCTGATCGACGAAATATTCACGCCGGACTCGTCGCGCTTCTGGTCGGAAGGCAGCTACGCTTACGACGTGGAGATCGACAGCATGGACAAGGAGCCGGTCCGAACTTACCTGCTGGGCTCGGACTGGGACCGCGACAGCATGCCGGATCCGCTGCCGGAGGTTGTCGTTGCGGCCACGACGGCGCGCTACCGCGAGATATACCGTCGCTTGACGGGGCAGGAGCTGTCGTAGAAAGCGGATATAGAAGCACCAAACGAGCACCACACAGTAACAGCAACAACTATCCAACAAGCATGTTCAACGAATTACCATTATAAACACATTCAGGAGGCTATTATGAAGGCAACCGTCTACGTTACGATTAAGGAAAACGTTTTGGATCCGCAAGGAACGGCCGTACAAGGCGCGCTCCATTCCATGGGGTTCGCGGAAGTTGGCAAAGTGCGCATCGGCAAATATCTCGAGGTGGAGCTTGACACAAACGATCGCGCGGAAGCGGAAGCCCGCCTGAAAGTGATGTGCGAGAAGCTGCTCGCGAACACAGTGGTCGAAGACTACCGCTTCGAGCTGGAGGGTTAAGATCATGAAATTTGCGGTTCTCGTATTTCCCGGCTCCAACTGCGACATCGATTGCTACAAGGCAGTTGAAGCGATCGGCGAGCAGGTCGACTACGTCTGGCACACCGCTACGGACCTGTCCGGCTACGACGCTATCCTCGTGCCAGGCGGCTTCTCCTACGGCGATTACTTGCGCTGCGGCGCTATCGCGCAATTCGCGAACGTCATGAACGAAGTGAAGAAAGCGGCAGACGAAGGCAAATATATTCTTGGCATTTGCAACGGCTTCCAGATCCTGACGGAAGCAAATCTTCTCCCTGGCGCGCTTATCCGCAACACGGGCCTGAAATTCCGTTGCCATGGTACTCCTCTTGAAGTGGTGAACAGCAATACGGCTTTCACGAATCAATATTCGCAAGGCGAGATTATCGATATTCCGATCGCTCACGGCGAAGGCAACTACTTCTGCGACGAAGAAACGCTGGCCGAGCTCAAAGCGAACAATCAAATCGTATTCCGTTACGCGGGCGAAACAAATCCAAACGGCTCCGTCGACAACATCGCGGGCATTAGCAACAAAGCGGGCAACGTCGTCGGCATGATGCCGCATCCGGAGCGCGCGGTAAGCCAGATTCTGGGCTCGGAAGACGGACTGAGAATGTTTACATCGATTTTGAATGCATGGAGGGAACAACATGGCGCAGCAATTAACAGCTAAGGAGCCGACTGCGGAGCAAATCGCGGATCAGCGCATTTACACGCAATTCGGCGTTACGGATTACGAATACGAACTGATTTGCGGATTCCTCGGCCGCAAGCCCAACTACACGGAGATCGGCGTATTCAGCGTCATGTGGTCGGAGCATTGCTCTTACAAGAACTCCAAGCCTATTCTGAAAAAATTCCCGATCACCGGACCACGCGTCCTGATGGGGCCGGGCGAAGGCGCGGGCATCGTCGATATCGGCGACAACCAGGCCGTCGTGTTTAAGATCGAATCCCATAACCACCCATCTGCTGTTGAACCTTACCAAGGCGCGGCGACGGGCGTCGGCGGCATTCTTCGCGATATTTTTTCTATGGGCGCGCGTCCTGTAGCCATACTAAACAGCTTGCGCTTTGGCAACTTGAACAATGAACGCGTTAAATACTTGTTCGAAAATGTCGTCAGCGGCATCGCGGGCTACGGCAACTGTATCGGTGTTCCAACGGTTGGCGGCGAAGTGATGTTCGACGAAAGCTACGAAGGCAATCCGCTCGTCAACGCGATGTGCGTCGGGCTGATCGACCATGATAAAATCCAGCGCGGCGTCGCCAAAGGCGTAGGAAACCCCGTCTTCTACGTTGGCCCGGCAACGGGGCGCGACGGCATTCATGGCGCGACATTCGCGTCCGTCGAGCTCTCCGAGGAGTCCGAAGAGAAACGTACGGCGGTTCAAGTCGGCGATCCGTTTATGGAAAAGCTGGTTATGGAAGCAACGCTCGAGCTGATCAACTCCGGCATCGTTCTGGGCATTCAGGATATGGGCGCGGCTGGCCTTACTTGCTCCAGCGCGGAGATGGCTTCCAAAGCAGGCAACGGTCTTGAGCTGTACCTCGACGAGGTGCCGCAGCGCGAGACGGGCATGACGCCTTACGAGATGATGTTGTCCGAGTCGCAAGAGCGTATGCTCTTCGTTGTCGAGCCTCAGCATGAGGCGCAAGCGAAGGAAATTTTTGATCGTTGGGGCATTATTTGCGCAAAAGTGGGCAAAGTGACGGATGACGGACGTCTTCGGTTGTTCCACCAAGGCGAAGAAGTAGCCGACATGCCGGTCAAAGCGCTCGTCGACGAGTGTCCGGTGTACAACAAACCGTCCAGCGAGCCTGCATCGTTCCGCGAGAGCGCGGCGATCGACACGGCTGCTTTTGACGAAATTACGGATCTGAACGGCACCCTCGAGAAAGTTTTGGCTTCCCCGACGGTTGCGAGCAAAGAGTGGGTATATAACCAATATGACTACATGGTTCGTACGGCTACGGCCGTGCGCCCGGGCTCCGATGCAGCGGTAGTTCTCGTTGACGGTACGCGCAAAGCGCTGGCGATGACGACGGATTGCAACGGACGTTACGTGCATCTTGACCCCGAGATGGGCGGACGGATCGCGGTCGCGGAAGCGGCGCGCAACATCGTATGCTCCGGCGCGGAGCCGCTGGCAATTACGGACAACCTTAACTTCGGCAACCCGGAGAAGCCGGAAATCTTCTGGCAGCTTGAGAAATCGGCGGATGGCATGTCCGAAGCTTGCGTTAAGCTGGATACGCCGGTAATCGGCGGCAACGTCAGCTTGTACAACGAGAATGCCAAAGGCGCGATCTACCCGACGCCGGTCATCGGCATGGTCGGCCTGGTGCATGACGTCGACCACATCATGACGCAAGGCTTCAAGTCCGAAGGAGACGTCATCGTGCTCCTCGGCGACACGAAAGCGGAGTTTGGCGGCAGCGAGCTGCAATACGTGCTGAGCGGCGCTCCTGCGGGACGTCCTCCGGTCATCGATCTCGACGTCGAGAAGCAAGTTCAAGATGCTGTTCTGGGCGCTATTCAGCAAGGGCTCGTCGCTTCGGCGCATGACTTGTCGGAAGGCGGCATCGCGGTAGCGCTGGCGGAGTCCTGTATCAGCGGCCGCATTGGCGCGGAAGTATCGCTGACCAGCGACCTTCGTCCGGACCACCTGCTGTTCAGCGAATCGCAATCACGCATTCTGCTGTCGGCGAAACCGGAGCAGGCGGACGCATTGACAGCCCTTTTGAGCAAGCAAGGCGTTCAATTTGAGGTCATCGGGAAAGTATCGGGTAGCAGCCTCACCATTAACGTCAATGGCAAATCCGGCATCGCAGCGCCGGTACAACAACTGGAGAAGGTTTGGAAGGATGCGATTCCATGTCTCATGAAGTAATCGACCGTTCTGCGCAAGCGAGTGCTGTGCCTAATCGCACGGCTCTCGGCGGCCGGGTACGCGACGGTGCAACATTAGATGGCCAGGTGCTTTGGACCGGCGATCATTACAACGAGGGTATTGGTCGGGACGATATTTTTGACAAATTGCGCGAGGAGTGCGGAGTCTTTGGCGTGTTCGGTCATCCCGACGCCGCAGGACTATCTTATTATGGACTCCATGCACTGCAGCATCGCGGAGAAGAGAGCTCCGGAATTTGTACGGTTGATACGGACAATGGCAATGCGTTTAACTACCATCGCGGCATGGGGTTAGTGAAGGAAGTGTTCGACAAGGACAAGCTGGACATGCTGAAGGGCGATCGCTCTATCGGCCATGTCCGCTACTCCACATCGGGCTCGAGCCAACTCGGCAACGCGCAGCCGCTTATATTCAGATACCGCGATGGCGATCTCGGCGTTGCGACAAACGGCAATATTGTGAATGCGCCCGAGATTAGACACGAGCTCGAGATGAGCGGCTCCATCTTCCAGACATCCAGCGACACGGAAGTGATCGCGCACTTGATCGCCCGTTCCTCGAAGGACTTCGAGACGGCGGCCAAGGAAGCGTTGCAGCGAATCGTCGGCGGTTTTGCTTTCCTCATCATGACCAATGAGAAAATGATCGTCGCTTCCGATCCCAACGGACTTCGTCCGCTGGCGATGGCGCGTTTGGGCGATGCGTACGTGTTCTCTTCCGAGACTTGCGCGTTCGAGACAATCGGCGCGGAGTACGTTCGCGACGTTCAGCCGGGAGAGCTCCTGGTGTTGGATGCGAACGGCATACGCACGGATCGTTACGCGAAGATCGAACGCCGCGCGACTTGCGCGATGGAATATATTTATTTTGCGAGACCGGACAGCGACATTAACGGCATCAATATCCACTCCGCGCGCAAACGGATGGGACGTCAGCTGGCTACCGAGGCGTTCGTCGACGCGGATGTCGTAACCGGCGTACCGGACTCCAGTATCTCGGCAGCGATCGGATTCGCGGAGCAGACGGGCATTCCGTACGAGCTGGGGCTTATCAAAAACAAGTATACGGGCCGGACGTTCATCCAACCTTCGCAGGAATTGCGCGAAAAGGGCGTCAAAATGAAGCTGTCCGCTGTTCGCAAAGTCGTCGAGGGTAAACGCGTCGTCATGATCGACGACTCCATCGTGCGCGGCACAACGTCGCGCCGGATCGTCAACTTGCTGCGCGAAGCGGGAGCTACGGAGGTGCACGTGCGAATTACGTCGCCGCCGTTCAAGAACCCTTGCTACTACGGCATCGACACGCCGGATCGCAAGGAGCTCATCGCTTCGTACCGCACAGTCGAAGAAATCCGTCAGGAAATCAATGCTGACTCCTTATCCTTCCTGAGCGATGACGGATTCGTCGACTCCGTGGGCGGCAACGACGGTGCGTACAACCGCGGCATGTGCCTCGCCTGCTTCGACAACGATTACCCGACTCCGGTTAATGAGGAGTCGGACAAAAGCTGCAGCTGCTAGGACAGCTGCTTCAGCGCTCCGTGCGGCGGAGTGGCGGCTGTGCGGAGCAAATAAGTCGGCGATGCCGACTTAATCTCGCGCCAAGCGGCTGTGCGGAGCAAATAAGTCGGTGCAACCGACTTAATCTCGCGCCAAGCGGCTGCGCGGAGCGAATAAGTCGGCGATGCCGACTTAATCTCGCGCAAAGCTGCTGCGCGGAGCGAATAAGTCGGTGCAACCGACTTAATCTCGCGCAAAGCTGCTGCGTGGAGCGAATAAGTCGGTGTAACCGACTTAATCTCGCGCAAAGCTGCTGCGCGGAGCGAATAAGTCGGTGCAACCGACTTAATCTCGCGCCAAGCGGCTGCGCGGAGCGAATAAGTCGGTGCAACCGACTTAATCTCGCGCCAAGCGGCTGCGCGGAGCAAATAAGTCGGCGAGACCGACTTAATCTCGCGTAAAGCGGCTGCGCGGAGCGAATAAGTCGGTGCAACCGACTTAATCTCGCGCAAAGCTGCTGCGCGGAGCAAAAAAGTCGGTGTAACCGACTTAATCTCACGTAAAGCGGCTGCGTGGAGCATATAAGTCGGCGATACCGACTTAATGCCGCGCCAAGCGGCTGCGTGGAGCGTATAAGTCGGCGCAACCGACTTAATCTCGCGTAAAGCGGCTGCGCGGCGCAAATAAGTCGGCGATACCGACTTAATCTCGCGCAAAGCGGATGCGTAGAGCGAATAAGTCGGCGATACCGACTTAATGCCGCGCCAAGCGGCTGCGCGGAGCAAATAAGTCGGCGTAGTCGACCTATTTACGAGACGAAAGTTAGTCTACCAAACCTGCGAGTTTGCTCACTTGAGTTGCATTTTGCGGGATAAGATACTTTTCTGAGAACGAAATAAGGAGTGGAACCTTTTGTCAGAAGCATATAAAAAGGCTGGAGTCGACATCGCCGCGGGCAACGAAGCGGTCGAACGGATGAAAAAACACGTGAAGCGCACTTACCGTCCGGAGGTTCTGGCGGAGCTTGGCGGCTTCGGCGGCCTGTTCGGACTGGACAAGGACAAATACGAGGAGCCCGTGCTCGTATCCGGAACAGACGGCGTCGGCACGAAGCTGAAGCTGGCGTTCGCAATGGACAAGCATGACACGATCGGAATCGATGCGGTAGCGATGTGCGTGAACGATATTATCGTGCAAGGCGCAGAGCCGCTCTTCTTCCTCGACTATCTGGCATGCGGCAAAGTTGTTCCCGAGAAGATCGAAGCGATTGTCAAAGGGATCTCCGAAGGCTGCGTCCAATCCGGCTGCGCGCTGATCGGCGGCGAGACTGCAGAGATGCCTGGCATGTACTCCGAAGAAGAATACGACATCGCCGGCTTCACGGTCGGCATCGTCGACAAGAAAAAAATGATCGATGGCTCCACGATCGCTCCCGGCGATGCGGTGCTTGGCTTCGCGTCCAGCGGAATCCACAGCAACGGCTTCTCGCTTGTTCGCCGTCTGCTGCTCGAAGAAGCAGGTTACTCCCTGGATCAACAGCTGGACGAGCTAGACGGCGCCAAGCTGGGCGACGTGCTGCTCGAGCCGACTCGCATCTACGTGAAGCAAGCCCTTAAACTGATCGAGGAAGTGCAAGTAAAAGGCATGGCGCACATTACAGGCGGCGGCTTTATCGAGAACATCCCGCGCGTGCTGCCTGACGGCGTGAACGTAGACATCGCTTATGGCTCGTGGCCGATCCTGCCGATCTTCGGCTTGATGCAAGACAAGGGCGCGATCTCGAACCGCGACATGTTTACGACGTTCAACATGGGCATCGGTCTGGTTATCGTTGTGCCAGCCGACCAAGCAGAGAAGGCGATTAAAGTCTCCGGAGAGCTTGGAGAGAAGGCTTACCGAATCGGCACGGTTACGGAAGGCAACCGCGTCGTTACGTTTACGGGAGCGGAAGTATAATGGCGCCGCTGCGCATTGCGGTATTCGCTTCGGGAAAAGGGACGAACTTCCAGGCGATTGCGGATGCGGTGCGGGAGGGGAAGCTCGATGTGACCATCGAGCTTCTTGTTTGTGACAAGCCGTCTGCGTCGGTCGTCGAACGGGCGAGCCAGGCAGGCGTAGACGCCTTCGTATTCAAACCCAAGGATTACCCGAACCGCGAAGCTTACGAAACGGAAATCGTCGCCGAACTCACGAAGCGCGGCGTGGATCTCATCGTGCTTGCCGGCTACATGCGCATTCTCACTCCTACAATCGTCGAGCCTTATTATGGCCGGATGATCAACGTGCATCCGTCGCTGCTGCCGGCATTCCCCGGCGTAAATGCGATTGGGCAGGCGCTGGACTACGGCGTAAAGGTGACCGGCGTTACGGTACACTATGTCGACGGCGGGCTAGACAGCGGTCCGATTATCGCGCAAGAAGTTGTCCCTGTCGGCGACGGAGAAGGCATCGAAACATTGTCTCCCCGTATCCAAGCCGTTGAACGGGAACTGCTGCCTAATGTGGTCGGCGCAATCGCGGCTGGTCGAGTCAAGCTCGAGGGGCGGCATGTCACCGTATCGTAGTAGTATCATAGTTTAACCAGAAGCAGAACGTAGAGCCAAAAACAGCCAGCAGTTGATTGACGCTCTATGAATCATAAATGCGTGAGATGTCCCGCCTAACGGACAAGAAAGACGCTAATTTTCGATTTTGATAGGTTTCTAAAATCTAACGGACACAGGCGACCTTATTTGCACGATCTGGGCAATATTAACCTTGATTACGTTCTAATAACGTTTCTCCTGTCCGTTAAAGTTGAAAAACGGCAGAAATCGCGTAAATAGCTTCGTTGTTGTCCGTTAGAAAACACGCAATCAGCATCGCTGTTGCCCGTTAACGGGCAACGGGAGCTGTATGGCCGTGAAAGGATAGAACCTGCATCCATAAGCGCCAATAGCGCTCAAAGCGCTAAAATCGCCAAATAGGAATAAGAGAACAAGCAATCCTATTCAACTCAATCCAATCCAACCAATCCAAGGAGGACGTTAAAAGTGGCTATTCGCAGAGCGTTGATCAGCGTGTCCGACAAGACGGGCATCGTTGAGTTTTCGAGAGCACTCGCAGAGCAAGGCGTGCAAATTATTTCGACCGGGGGTACGTTCAACCTGCTTCAGAAGGAAGGCGTTCCCGTCATCGGCATCTCCGATGTAACAGGGTTCCCCGAGATTATGGACGGACGCGTGAAGACGCTGCACCCGGCCGTGCACAGCGGCCTGCTGGCGGTTCGCGACAACGAAGAACATCAGAAAGCGATGAAAGAGCTGGGACTCGAGTATATCGACCTGGTAGTCGTTAACTTGTATCCGTTCAAAGAAACAATCGCCAAGCCTGACGTGAGCTACGAGGACGCAATAGAAAATATCGACATCGGCGGCCCGACCATGCTTCGTTCCGCAGCCAAAAACCACGCGTTCGTTACGGTTGTCGTCGACGCCGGCGACTACGCTGCCGTTGCGGAAGAGCTGAAAGAGGGCGGCGATACGACGCTCGCGACGCGCAAACGTCTGGCCGCAAAAGTTTTCCGTCACACGGCGGCTTACGACGCGCTGATCTCGGACTACCTCTCCAAACAAACGGGCGAGCCGCTTCCCGAGACGTACACGGTCACTTACGAGAAGGTACAGGATCTGCGTTACGGCGAGAACCCGCACCAGAAAGCAGCTTTCTACAGCAAGCCGCTGGCGGCAACGGGCAACGTCACGACGGCCGAGCAATTGCACGGCAAGGAGCTGTCCTACAACAACATTAACGACGCGAACGCCGCGCTCTCCATCCTGAAGGAATTCGACGAGCCCGCGGTCGTTGCGGTCAAACATATGAATCCTTGCGGAGTAGGCATCGGCGCCACGATCCACGAAGCGTACCAAAAAGCGTACGAAGCCGATCCGACTTCGATCTTTGGCGGCATCGTCGCGGCTAACCGCACGATCGGAGCCGATACGGCCGAGCTGCTGGGCGGCATCTTCCTGGAAATCATCATCGCGCCGGACTACACGCCGGAAGCGTTCGACATTCTTGCGAAGAAGAAAAACATCCGCCTGCTCAAGCTCGGCGAGCTGACGGCTGCGGCCGAACGCAAATCCGAGTGGGTCGTCACGTCCGTTGACGGCGGCATGCTCGTTCAAGAGAGCGACGTGCACAGCATCACGGAAGCGGATCTGAAGGTCGTCACGGAGCGGCAGCCGACTCCGGAAGAGCTCAAACAGCTTCTGTTCGGATGGAAGGTCGTGAAGCACGTGAAGTCGAACGCGATTTTGCTCGCGAAGGACGACATGACGGTAGGCGTAGGCGCAGGCCAAATGAACCGCGTCGGCGCGGCGCGGATCGCGATCGAACAAGCAGGCGAGAAAGCTGTCGGCGCGGTACTGGCTTCCGACGCGTTTTTCCCGATGGGCGATACGGTTGAGCTTGCGGCGAAAGCCGGCATCAAAGCGATCATCCAGCCCGGCGGCTCCATCAAGGACGAAGAATCCATCGCTGCGGCGAACGCGAACGGCATAGCAATGGTATTTACCAGCGTTCGTCACTTCAAGCATTAATTACGACAATTACAGATGTGCGCTCGGCTTGCCATCTAGCCATGCCTGGATAGACGGTTGCTTGAGCGCGAGCTCCAGAATCAATCGCAGCACACAGCAACTCATTCGGACGATCCTCAGAGATAACCTGGATACACCGCCTTAGTCGACGGCTTATACGGCTTAGGGAGGGAGCGGCAATCGTCGCCGTCCAGATTCCAAAGTGAAAAGGGGCTTGCACTCATTATGCGTATTTTAGTCATTGGCAGCGGCGGACGCGAGCATACGATCTGCTGGTCGCTCAAGAAAAGCGATAAAGTGAAGGAGCTGTTCTGCGCACCAGGAAATGCAGGCATTTCGCAAATCGCGGAATGCGTGCCGATTCCGGTATCCCAGTTCGACGAACTGACCCGTTTCGCCAAGGAAGCTTCGATCGATCTCGTATTCGTTGGTCCAGACGATCCGCTTGCGGATGGTATCGTGGACGCGTTCGAAGCGGCGGGCATCCCGGCGTTCGGCCCGAACAAGGCGGCCGCGGAGATTGAAGGCAGCAAGATTTTTATGAAAAATCTGCTCAAAAAATACAACATCCCGACAGCAAAGTACGAGACGTTTACCGACTACGAGGCGGCTTCCGCGTACTTGCGCGAGCAGTCCATTCCTATCGTTATCAAAGCGGACGGTCTTGCTGCCGGCAAAGGCGTAACGGTCGCCTACTCTATGGAAGAGGCTGAGAAGGCCCTGCGCGAAGCGATGGTCGACAAGGTGTTCGGCGAAGCGGGCAACCAGATCGTCATCGAGGAATTCCTCGAAGGGCAAGAGATGTCGATCCTGGCGTTCGTGGACGGCGAAACCGTAAAACCAATGGTTCCGGCTCAGGACCACAAGCCGATCTTTGACGGCGACAAAGGACCGAACACGGGAGGCATGGGCACGTACACGCCGCTGCCCCATATCGATCCGGCGATCATCGAGGAGTCCATCACGAACATTATCATTCCAACGGCTAAGGCAATGGTCAGCGAAGGACGTCCGTTCCGCGGCGTATTATTTGCGGGCTTGATGATGACCAAGGACGGTCCCAAGACGATCGAGTTCAACGCTCGTATGGGCGATCCCGAGACACAGGTCGTGCTGCCGCGGCTGAAGACGGATCTTGTCGACATTGTGCTGGCTGCGATGAACGGACGTCTGGGCGATCTCGACATCGAATGGAGCGACGAAGCGGCGGTATGCGTCGTAGCGGCATCCGAAGGTTATCCGGCTTCCTATCCGAAAGGCTGCGTCATTACGGGCATCGCGGAAGCGGAAGCGCAAGGCGCGCTTGTATTCCACGCGGGTACGGCGCTCAAGGACGGCCAGTTCGTGACGAACGGCGGTCGCGTACTCGGCATCGTCGGCCGCGGCCGCGACATCGCGGAAGCTCGCGCGCGCGCCTACGAGGCGGTTAGCGTCATCTCCTTCGAGGGGATGCAGAACCGCACGGACATCGCGGCGAAGGCTCTTCGTTAGGAGCTAGCTGCCCTACTGAACGGTTCAAAATAAAAAGACCTCGATCCCTAACATAGGGGTTGAGGTCTTTTTGCTTTGGAGATAACAACTGCCAATTATTTCTTGTTATCCGTTAGGAAGATAAATCTTATTTATAATAGGATGTAGTCAAAGGAATAAAGACAGCTGTGTCTTTATCGGCACTTCCGTAGATGTACAGCTCTTCGACGCCTCCGATATCAACCTGTACGGTGACCAGGCCATTTTCGGATTTGATGACATTTTCTTGTTTCAGAATAATATCGTTTTCCGAGTCTTTAATCGTAAAGTCTGTCAAATCGCCGCCGACAGCTGCAATCTGAAGGTATAACGTTTGATAGTTTTTATCCGGATAGAGCATAAAGCTGACGCTGCGATTGCCGGAAGCGCTGTTGAAATAAGCTTCTTTGTAATCCTTGCCTTTATAGGTCGTTTGGACCGGGTCCTTCGTGTGATACATATCATCGAATCCCTTGGCAATAGAGGTCCCATCAACCTTCTCGCCCAAAATAATCGTTTTGGTTGCCTCGTCATAATCAACCGCTACATCAAGCGCATCGGACACAGCGCGGATAGGAAAATAGTTGGCGCCTTGATAGATGATCGGCGCAATGGCGTTGCCGTTTACGTCACGCAGATCAGCGTAAGTTCCGTCGACCTGTACCTTTATTTCAGGATTTAGAAAGGCTTTAATCTCCTGCAGCTTCGTCGCCGCAAATGCCCCCGTTCCCATACTGGCCAGCATGGATACACCTATAATGGCTGCAAATGCTTTTTTCTTCAATACGCTCACACTCCTGGCTGAAAATTATGAAAATATCAACGATTATTATAAATGAATAATTTTCCATCAACAAGAGTCCTTTGGCTTAGTAAATTGGGAGATCAATTGCTGGGCTACCAAGGCTGGTTGTCCATCGACCAGTACCCTTATCGCGAGGAAAGGCTGGCTGCGGTCCGCCAGGGTATGCTGCAGATGGAGGCTTTTAACCGTCTGCTTGATTCCATTCCCCCTGTCAATATTTCTTGTCATTATTTCCCGAATGATGTTACTCTTTTGTAACTCTCTAAATCTATTCTTCCGATAAGATTAAACTATCAGCAGATTAGAAGGTGAGAAGGATGGACAGGACAAAAAAACGTCGTCGTCGGAGATTGGTTCTATTAATGGTTATTGTGGCGGTATTCTTCTGGGTTGCCGGCTGCGCGGCAGGGAAATCGATGTCGATGGGGATGTCGGCAATCATCCCGTCCGTCGTTAAGGGCGGAGAGACGATCCAAGGCGGAACGGCTTCAGGCTCGGGTAACGGAGGCGGAGGGGCAGCGGATAAGGACGGTACGCTGACCGGCGTTGGAGGCTCCGGAGACCAGGGCGGCTCTGGCGAGCAGCATAACGGGCATGGAACGGGAAGCGGAAATCAGGGCGGCTCCTCCGGCAACGGCAGCTCGGGAGGAAGTGCGGGCACCGGTGGCGATAATGCCAGCGGCAACGGAACAGAGGGAGCAAACGGCCAAAACGGGAATGGTGACGGAGGAAAGAATGGCAGTACGGGCAACGGCGTTGGAATCGGAGCAGGCGGCGGCACGGGAACTGGTGCGGGAACCGGAGCAGGTAACGGCAATGGCTCCGTTAACGGAGGAACGGGCTCCGGCAATTTCGGAGGCAAGCCTGGCGAAGGCGCCAATGCCGGCGGTCAGCCGGACAAACCATCCGTTCCGGCAGAGCAAGGAAATGGCGAAAATGGCAAGAAGCTGGTGGCACTCACTTTCGACGACGGTCCTGATAAAAAATATACGACGGCGATTTTGGATATTTTGAAGGAAAAAGGGGTCAAAGCGACGTTCTTTGTCGTAGGCCAGCAAGTGAAGTTATATCCCGAGGTGCTGCAGCGCATTGCGGACGAAGGACATACGATCGGCAATCATTCGCAAAATCATAAAGATCTCAAGAAACAAGAGAAATCGGTCATCCTGGAGCAGATTAATAAAACGGATGAGGCGATCCGGGACGTTATCGGCGAGAAACCGACATTGTTCCGGGCTCCATACGGGTCGATGTCGGATACGGTAAAGCAGATTCTTAAGGCGCAAGACCGGGTGCACACGGGCTGGACGGTGGACACGAGGGATTGGGCGGGGACTTCTCCCGCCGACATGCGCAAGATGATTATTCAAGACACGAAGCCTAATGGTATAATATTAATGCATTCATTCGGAAGCAAGCATATTAAGAATACGGTCGAGGCTCTGCCGGGGATTATCGACGACTTGCATAAGTTGGGTTACACGCTCGTTACGGTGGACGAGCTGCCCTGACCTTTGAACAACCTCCTATAGTGAGGTTCAAAAAGTTCGGTTTTCAGCACCGAGAAGATGGAATGCAAGTAGAAACTGAGGAGCGGAGCGTAGTGGAAGCTACGTGAGCACCGGAAGTTTCGCTTGCGTTCCATCTTCGATGTCGAATAGACTTCATGGTATATTTCGTGATCAAAAGCGGACTTTTTGAACAACCCTAAGAAGAGAAGAAGGAGATCATCAGCTATGCCGCATGCCAGCCAGACTTCTCCAACTGCATACCGCGAGAGCGCTACGAGCAAAGGAGCCGTAAGCCTTTCCCGGAAATCCGGCGGCGGCAGCTTGAAGGTATTCATGAGGCTGATGCCGCTGGGAGCGATGTTAAGCTTGCTGATGCTTGCCGGCTGCCAATATACGGCGGCTCCTGCAGATCTGCTGCTGAAGCCGGAAATCGGCGAGGACAAGGAGCAACTGCTGGCAGCTGTAACGAAGGCGTTGCCGGAGTTCAGCATTCTCATGCTGCCGCATAGCAACGATGTCATGGAAGCGGTCCGGTTAATCGATCTGGATGGAGACGGCAAAAACGAAGCGGTCGTTACCTACTACAATGAATACAGCTCGCCGGAGATTATGACGCTGCGTCATACGGACAATGGCTGGCGGCAATGGCTGCTCGTCCAGCAGCCTCTTGCTCGCGAGATGACTTGGCTGAGCATCATAGATATGGACGGAGACGGCGTCATGGAGCTCGCGGTAGGCTGGGCAGGCGCGTTCGACAGTCCGTCGATGCTGGAGATGTATTCGTTCTCTAACAAGGCGGCGCGCAACGATAAGGGTAAGCTGACGATGGTGCCGGCAGCCTCATTGCCGTTTAGTCTCGCCGATACAGCGGACCTTAATCGCGACGGCAAGCAGGTGCTCGCGGTTATAAGCGGAACCTCCTTCTCCGGTACGACGGCGGAGCTCATCATGCCCGTCTTTCAATTGGCCGTCTACACGTGGGAAGACGGAAAGCTGGCATCAAGAGCCAAGACAACGCTGCCGGAAGGCGTCAATCTGTTCGAGCGCATAAAGATGGGGAGCATCTCTCCACGCCATCAAGGGATACTGCTGGAGGGCGGCACTGGCGCGCACAGCATGCTCACTTATATGTATGCCTGGAACGGGCGCGATCTGTCGCTTGTATTCCCGACGCCCGAGCAGGAAAAGTTGGGCTACGGCTTTGCCGGCAAGCCAACGGTCAGCCGCGATATGAACGGCGACGGTATCATCGAGCTTCAGCGGACATGGGAGGCCCCGGGACAAGAGGGCGTCCCTTATTCCGATTCGTTGTGGATTACGGAGTGGCTGCAATGGGACGGCAGGAACGAATTCCGGAAGATAGCAGAGCAATACGTAGACGAGAGCTACGGTCTGCTTCTCGACATTCCTGAGGCCTGGCAAGGGAAGTACACGCTGGAGAAACCGCCAAGAGCAAGCTATGGAGTCGTCGCGCTTCAATACTACAATCCGGACACTGCGGAGAGGGCCGATCTCGTCTCCATCCATGTCGTACCGAAAAACCAGTGGGATGGCGTGGAGCATGTGTGGCGGGAAGAGAAGCGGACCTTCCGAACGCTGGGCACGTACGGTGGCAACCTATATGCGGCAGTATTGTACGATGAAACGCTCGGCGACGCGACTTCATTAACTGCGCATTCCAGGGCGGAGGCCGAGGAGATGCTGAAAGAGAAGGAGCAGTTTCTGGAGCGGATTCGGATCGAATTCTCGGAATAGGCGGAGGAAGGAGGGGATTACCCAATGCGAATCTTGTTGCTGGAGGATGAAGAATCGATACGGGGGTTTGTCCGCATTAATCTCAGGCGCAACGATATGATCGTCACCGAGGCGGAGAACGGCGAACAAGCGCTTGCTTGCGCCGAAAACGACGGACCGTTCGATATCGCGCTGCTTGATGTCATGCTGCCTACAATCAGCGGGTTCGAAGTATGCGAGCAACTTAGAGCGCGATATCCCCGGATGGGTATCATCATGCTGACGGCGAAGTCGCAAGAAGAGGACAAGATCAAAGGATTGGAGCTAGGCGCCGACGATTATGTGCAGAAGCCGTTTAGCCCTGGCGAGCTAGTCGCCCGGATCAAGTCGCTCTATCGTCGGATGCATGCGGAGCCGCAGCCGGTGACCGCGTTAGATCGAGAAGCCGTTTCTCAGGCGGAATCGGCTGTTGCATCGGAATCAGCAAGCGCCATCGACGGAGCATTGACGCAATCCGGCGGTAAAGCAATTCCTGAGGAAAGCTTGCCGGTCCGTATCCAAAATAGCCAGAGTCCGTCCGATGAGGTCGTCAGCGGTCCGTTCCGTCTGTCGGTATCTCAGCGGCGGTTATGGAAAAACCGCCAGGAGATCGTGCTCACCCCTACCGAGTGGGCGCTGGTAAGGCTGCTTATGGAGAGCGCGGGGAAAAGCGTGAGCAGGGATCATATTTTGACCGAGGTATGGGGTCGGTATTATGTTGGCGATCTTAAGGTTGTGGACGTCAATATCCGGCGCATTCGGCAGAAGTTGGAGGCAAGTCCTTCGGAACCGGCGTTCATCGAGACGGTCTGGGGGTTCGGTTATCGCTGGAGACGGGGAGCTGCGGAATGAGAAGCATTAAGGCGAAGATGGTATGGAGCTATCTGCTGCTGATTGCGCTGGTAGTCGCGGTGCTGGGAGCAGCTTTCGTCATACTCATCTGGAATTATTATTACGGCAGCGCGCAGAGCTCCGTGAAGCAGCGCGCCGAATCTGCCTTTACTCAGCACAGCCGGTCGCTGACTTCGCTTAGTCTGCATGACCAGGCCGATTATTTGCTTCAAAATATGGCCGACGGCGGTCCCACTCGAATCCAGCTGCTGAGCAGCGAAGGAGAACTGCGTATTGACTCGGACGGATTCGCTCCCCGCATTCGCTATTCGTCGGCCGACGTTAGAAGCGCAATGGGGGGACAAACAGGTACTTGGAGCGGCGTGGATCCTTATTACGGCGAGCGGGTGACATCCGTCACGATTCCGCTGCGCGGGGATACGCGCGTCGTTTCTTTGCTGCGGTATACGTCGTCGCTGGAGCGGGTGGACAGCATGGTGGGGCAGCTGATCCAGATGGCCGTCATCACGGGAATATCCGTTATCCTGTTGTTTCTGGGCTTAAGCCTGTTCCTGGCGCAGCGCATCGTGGGACCGATTCAGGAGCTGAAGCGGGCGGCGAGGTATATGGCGGAGGGAGATTGGACGAAACGGGCGATGAAACGCAGCGGGGACGAAATCGGTCAACTGTCCGAGACTTTTAACGTGATGGTGAGCGAGCTGAACAAACGGGAGAAGCTTAAAAATGATTTTATATCGTCGATATCGCATGAGCTGCGAACCCCGCTTACCTCAATCAAGGGTTGGAGCGAAACGTTGAAGGAAAGCGAGCCGGACCGCGACGACGAAGAGGTCAAGCTCGGTCTCTCCATCATTAGCAAGGAAACGGAACGGCTCACCGGTCTTGTCGAGGATCTGCTGGACTTCTCCAAGCTGTCCGCAAGCTCTATGGAGCTGCACACCGAGGTGCTGGACTTGAACGGCCCTGTCAAGGAAACGGTCAGACAGTTGGCCGTGCGGGAAGAAGGGACGCGAGTGAAGTTGATGGCGTCTTACGCGGCGGGACCGATTGTCGTCAGCGGCGACGCGAACCGTCTCAAGCAGGTCGTTATTAATCTCATCGACAACGCGTTCAAGTTCACGCCTCCGGGAGGGACGATTCGCGTGGCGACTACAGTATCGGAAGAGTTGCAAGTGGCGCGGGTTACGGTCTCGGATACGGGTTGCGGGATTGAAGCGGAGGATCTGCCACATGTTACGGAGAAATTCTACAAAGCCAGCTCCGGTCAAGGCGGATCTGGCCTGGGGCTGGCGATTTGCAAGGAAATCATAGAGCTTCATGGCGGCGAGCTTCGAATCGACAGCGAGCGGGGAGCGGGAACGATCGCGACGATTACGATACCTTATAGTTCGTGTTCAAAAAGTTCGGTTCTCAGTACCGAGAAGATTGAATGAAGCTAGGAGCTGAGGCAGTCTACTCCTTAAAGAAAAGCAGCTTCCGATTGGCTATTACGTATATGACGGCGATAATAACGCCGGCGCATAACATAATCGACAGCCAGTTGTCGCGAAGCCATGCAATCCACAATGGCATTTCAGGCATTTCGTTCACCTCCGATGTTGATATTGTTTTACTGCACGCCAAGCCGAATCTCTTGCGGGAGGATCGGCTTTTTTGTATTAGTGTGCGCTGCAATTGCCAACTCCATGCGGGATACCCGTTGACAGTCTGCCCGTGGAAATGTTAGGATGAATGCATCTAATTCATAGTTATCTTATAGGAATTATTATATATAGATTTTTTGTATTGGAGGAATGGTCATGGAGAAGCAATTGACTCTTAAGCACGGAGATCTGGATCTGCAAGCTACCCTGCACTATCCAACGAGAGGACATCAACTGGACGAGAAACGTCAGGCCATCGTCATATGCCATGGATTTATCGGCAGCCGGGTCGGCGTGGACCGTCTATTCGTAAAGGCGGCAAGGGAGCTTGCGGCGCAAGGCTCCTACGTGCTTCGCTTCGATTATGGCGGCTGCGGGGAGAGCAACGGGGACTACGGGGCGCTTGGCTTCAATGCCATGATCGATCAGACGAGGACAGCCATAGATTATGTTTATGGAATGGATTGCGTGGATCCTTCCCGTATTGTATTGCTGGGTCACAGCCTGGGAGGCGCCGTCGCCTTGTTGACCGCGGTGAAAGATAAGCGGGTCAAGCGGCTTATCATGTGGTCCGCCGTCGGTTATCCTTTTACCGACATCGTTCGAATTGTCGGGAAAGCCGGCTATGACGAGGCGGTCACGAAAGGCAGAACCGACTATGCCGGTTACTCTCTCCAGACTGTGTTCTTCGAATCCCTGATGGAGCATCAGCCGTTTCAATCGGCGACACGCTTCGGCGGAGAGGTGCTGCTGGTTCATGGCACTAGCGACGAGCTTATTCCCGTCGACTACAGCTTCCTGTATCAAAAGGTGTTCTGGACGAGAAGCGAGGGGCTGTGCGACAAAGAGATTATTTTCCAGGCGGGCCATACCTACTCCTCCAACCAGCATCAGGAAGAGGCGATTCGCGTGACCGCGGAGTGGCTGTCAGGCCTTGACCGCAAGCAGCAGGATTGGCTTCACTGGTCGATTTGACGGAAAAAAGATAATTTTTGTCGAGACATCTCGCCCTAACCTGTGCTTAAATAATAGATAGACGGTAAAAGATTCTATGATTACCAACTTTCTAGCAGAGGCGGGTTATTCATGAACAACCGATTGCGAGGAAGTCTCGCAGCCATGCTTGCGGCAACAATCGTGATGACGGCTGCATGCAGCGGCAGTAATGCTGCTCCCGTTAACGTACCGCCGGAGCCGACGGCTTCTCCGACGATGGAAGCAACTCCAATTCCGACTGTTGCGCCGCTTCCCTACACAGCGCCTTTATCCGGCATCGGACTTGCGCAAGAGGCGAAGTTTAGACCGATGGCCGTTATGATCAACAACTTCTCCGCGGCCAGGCCGCAGTCCGGCTTGACGGGAGCCGATGTCATCTGGGAAGTGCTCGCCGAAGGCGGCATTACCAGGCTTGTCGCGATCTTCCAAAGCACGGAGTCGCTCTCCGACACGATTGGTCCTATTCGCAGCAACCGCAAATATTTGATCGATATCGCCGACAGCTATGGAGCGGTAATGGCCCATGCGGGCGGGAGTCCGGAGGCTTATGGCATTCTGCAGAAGCAAGGCAAACCTTATCTCGACGAAATCACGAACGCCGGCTCGTACTTCTGGAGAAGCAAGGACCGCAAAGCTCCGCATAATTTGTATTCCTCGTTGGAGAAGCTTCGCGAAGGCGCGGATAAGAAGAAGTACAGCGATGACAAGCCGGTCCCGGTCTATCAATTCTCGGAGAACGGGACGGTCGCCGGCGCGTCCGGTGCCGAAGATGCGCGCGACATTACGATCAAATTCCTGATGGACAGCTATAAGGTAGGCTATATCTACGATGAGGCCTCCGGTCTGTACAGCCGGTCGATCAACGGCGAACCACATATCGACTTGAACAACAACGCTACGCTTGCCGCGGCCAATCTGATTGTATTCGAGACAAAGCACAGGACGCTTGACGATGTCGGAAGACTGTCCGTCGACCTGGTGTCGGGAGGCAATGCCTACCTGTTCCAGAAAGGAAAGAAGATCGATATCGACTGGGTGTCTGCTCCGGACGACATGATCCGGTTCGCAACGAAGGAAGGCGCCGAGATCTCGCTGGTGCCGGGCAAAACTTATATACATATCGTGCCTAACAAGCCGGCGCTCGCCGAGCACGTGACATGGGTACAATCCGCCAGCGCTGGATAAGCTAAGGAGGCGGAACGTTAAAAGAGGATTCCGCTGCGGAATCCTCTTTTCCTGTTATTTATCGCAAAAGGAGCGTTTTCGTTGAGATTTTCTCATCACAAATTACGTTTGACTATTGTGGTACGCGAAAAAATATGTTTAAATTTTTCAAGGACGTTTACATTCCCTTAACAATTGTGGTGTACACTACGTTAGGGCGAGTTTTTGTCTTGCATCGGCATACCATTTTCTAGTGGATAAGGGGATTGACATGTTTAAGAAAAAGGACATTTTTTTACAACGCTCGAAGCGATGGGCGATACGTTGGTTGAAGCCACCGAATATTTCGCTGCAGGCGTGTCGGATCTGTCGAACTTGACGGCATTCGCCAAGCGAATGAAAGAGCTGGAAAGCCAGTGCGATCAATTTACGCACACCATCTTGAAAGAACTGAATAAAACCTTCATCACGCCAATCGAACGCGAGGACATCATGGCCCTCACGACCTCGCTGGACGATGTCCTGGACGGAATCGAGGCATGCGCTTCCCGGTTCGAAATGTACAATGTTCGTGAGAAGGACGAATATATTACGTTGTTCGCCGACGTTATCGTACGTTCTACTCATCAGATTCGCAAAGCGATTCAATTGCTCACGCAAAAGAAGCTGCTTGCGATGAGAGAGCATACAATCGCCATTAACGAACTTGAGAATCAAGCCGATGATCTGCTTCGCGTCAGCGTGACAAGTCTGTTCGCTAACGTAAAGGATCCTATTGAGCTTATCAAGCGCAAGGAAATTTACGAGCGTCTTGAGCAGACGACCGACTACTGCGAGGATGTAGCCAATATACTGGAATCGATCATTATGCGTAACAGCTAATCCAGAGGAGCAGGAGTCGTACACATGGAGATATATGTATTATGGATCGTCGTTTTCCTGGCGCTAGCCTTCGACTTTATTAACGGGTTCCACGACACGGCCAATGCGATCGCGACCTCGGTATCGACTCGCGCCATCAAGCCAAGACTTGCCGTCCTTATGGCGGCAGTCATGAACTTCCTCGGCGCGATTACGTTTACGGGCGTAGCCAAGATGATCGGCAGCGGCGTGGCCAACCCGGCAGACCTGGAGTTCGGCATCGAGATCGTTATAGCCGCCTTGCTGTCTGCTATTGCATGGAACTTGATTACTTGGTGGTTCGGCATTCCGTCCTCGTCCTCGCACGCGCTCATCGGTTCATTGGCCGGAGCGGTAATCGTGGGAGCGGGTATGAATTCGCTGAATGCCAGCGGATTCATCGATATTCTAAAAGCACTTCTTCTGTCTCCGCTTATCGCGTTCGCAATGGGCTTCCTGCTGATGTGGATTCTTAAGCGCGTGTTCGCGAAAAGTAGCCCGCATACCATCAACAAAGGCTTTCGGGGCGGACAGGTCATTACGGCGATGTTCCAATCGTTCTCGCACGGTACAAACGATGCGCAGAAGGCGATGGGCATTATCGTATTCGCGCTAGTCGCTGCCGGGGTCCAAGAAAACACGGACCATATTCCGTTTTGGGTGCAGCTCTCCGCTGCAACTGCGATGGCGCTCGGTACTTCAGTCGGCGGCTGGAAGATCATCAAGACGATGGGTACCAAGATATTCAAGATCGAGCCGATCAACGGCTTCGCGGCTGATATCGGATCCGCTGTTGTTATCCTAACGGCAACGTTAATCCACCTTCCCGTCAGCACGACGCATGTCATTACGTCCTCGATTCTCGGCGTAGGCAGCGCGAAACGTTTCTCGGCCGTGCGCTGGGGCGTAGCGGGCAGAATCGTGGTGGCCTGGTTCATTACGATCCCGATTACGGCGGTGCTTGCGATGTTCTTCTTCTGGATCATCAAAACATTGTTCCTGTGAGCCGTACAACACTTCAACACAAACCTGCCTCTATACGGGGTCGGCCTTCTTCGAAAGGCCCCGATTGAGGTTTTCTCAACAAACAAGGGACACTCCCTCATCGTTATCCTCTCCGGACTAGACGATGATCGGAATGTCCCTTGTGTCGTTACATTTTTTTTGCCAAATAAGAAAGTATAAGTTTTCGGTCCTCGAAAACGGATTTGTTATTGGCGATAAAACCTACCTCATGCTTCCGAAGCGGCTTTGCTTTGCAAAGCTGGAGGTCGCTCATCGTCGAGAGGCCTCGATAGAGGTTTTCTCACCTTCTGCGTCTCGGGCGGCTCTGGCGTTTCACTGACGACTTCCTTCCGCTTCCGCTGTTAGTGGTGCGGCGTTTGCGAGGTCGCGGACGAGACAGTCCGGAACCTCCGTTGTCGATTGGTGCAGGCTGGGATTTCTTGCCGAAGGAGCCCATAAACACTTTCATGAGCGGAGCCATCTGGGAGACGCTTCCGACGACCTTCTGCACCTTGGTCACCGTCGAGAGAATGCCATCTAGCCCGCCCATACGGTCAACAAAACCTTTGATCTCGGTTGGATTCGCGTATTTGAGCAAA
Organism: Paenibacillus sp. PAMC21692; assembly: GCF_014303795.1. Taxonomy (NCBI): domain Bacteria; kingdom Bacillati; phylum Bacillota; class Bacilli; order Caryophanales; family Paenibacillaceae; genus Paenibacillus; species Paenibacillus sp. PAMC21692. The sequence continues at coordinate 7,333,210 of NZ_CP060293.1, read as the reverse complement.
TTCGCAAGCGAGAACCCTTTGCCGCCTCCTCCTGAGGACGGTGGGGGAGCCGGCAGCAGACTGTTCTGCGTCGGCGGCAAGACGGTTGGCAACAGGTTCGACTGGCCCTCTCGCGGTGATTCCTGGTGGACAATGACGGGATATGTCGGGTACGATTGCGGCTGATGCTGCCTTGTTGGCATGTCGTCATATTGGAAGCCGCCATGCAAGCCGCTATATGGACGGTTCAGCATGCTTTGGCCTTGTCGATGCGAGAAGCCTTGTTCGCTGACTTGCATGTTCCTTGTACCGTTCCCGTGGCTGTTGCCGCGCCCGCCAGCTCCGGGAGTTTGATAAGGATTCACAACGGATCACAACCCTTCTTTTCTACTAGCTTATGGCATAGGCAAACGCTTGGATTGGACGAATGTCCCGATTCCCTAATAAATTTATAGTTATTAGCCCGTACATTCTTCCTAATTACAGCGAAGGGGAACGGTTGTGTTTGAACAAACGCCGACAAAAGGATACAATAGAATTTATAGTGACTATGGGAGTGAATGCGCATGCAGCTGAAGAAGCTGAACGATAAAGCAATTGACCAACTATTCGAGGCGATCCTTACCTTGAAGTCGGTAGAGGAATGTTACGTCTTCTTCGACGATCTCTGTACGGTAAACGAAATCCAATCCTTGTCTCAACGCCTGGAAGTAGCGCGCATGCTGGGCAAAGGGAGTACATACAACCAGATCGAAGCGGAGACGGGCGCAAGCACGGCAACGATCTCTCGCGTAAAGCGTTGCCTCAATTACGGCAACGACGGTTACAAGATGGCATTGGAGCGTCTCGGCAAATAAGGGGGCGTTTCGGATGCATACACCCGGCATATTGGTCGTTAGCCACGGCTCGCGCGAGGAGAACTGGATCAAGCTTGTTGACGAAGCGGTGAATGCGGCTGCAATGGATGCCAAAGTCCCCGTCGTTTCGTCGTTCCTGGAGATCGTAGCGGGAAGGTTGATCCAGGATGGCATCGACGAGCTGGAACGGCAAGGCGTGAACGATATTTTTGTTGTCCCTTTGTTTGTCTCATCGGGGAGTACGCATGTGGACGAGATCGGCCAAGCCTTCGGTCTGCCGCCGCTGTCGAAGCTGGAGGGCGATCTGGGGACGTTCCGCGTAAATGCGCGCGTAACCTATGGGAAACCGATCGACGACGATCCTGAGATTGCCGAGCTGCTGCTGGCGAATATTGCGGAGTTATCTACCGACCCTGCCAGAGAGGCTTTGCTGCTTATCGGACACGGAAGCAAGGAGCCCGTGTTCCACGAGCGTTGGCAAGCGGGGTTGTCCGGTCTTGCGGAACGGCTGCGCCTGCTGGGCGGATTCGGACGCGCTGATTCTGCCATGCTGCTGCCGGATATGGCGGCCGACATGCTGAGGATGCTTCAAACAGAACAACGGGACCGCGAAGTAATCGTCGTGCCGTTGTTTTTGAGCCCGGGGTATTTTTGCAATCACGTTATCCCATCCAGACTGCAAGGGTTGAATTACAGATACAATGGCAGGGCGATGCTGCCCCATCCGGCTATACCCCGATGGATAAAGGCACAGATGACGGATTGGCTGCGCGACAGCGGATACCTGACATAAGCAGGAGACATTTCATGAGGAGGAGCGAGGTTTCGATGAAACGGGCAAGACTAATCTATAACCCCACTTCGGGTAGGGAAGAGATGAAGCGCAGGCTTCCCGACATTCTTCAGCGGCTTGACCAGGGCGGGATCGAGGCGACCTGTCATGCGACGATCGGCGAAGGAGACGCGACCCTCGCTGCGGCAGACGCTGCCGATCGAGACTACGATATGATCATCGCGGCTGGCGGAGACGGCACGTTGTACGAGGTCATCAACGGACTGGCGAACAAGCCGAATCGACCGCCTCTTGGCATACTTCCGGTAGGCACGACAAACGATTTCGCGAGAGCGACCGGCATCCCGAAACATTGGGAATACGCCTGCGATCTCATTATCGGGCAATATACGAGACCCATCGACGTAGGCAAAGCCAATGACCGTTACTTCATTAACATTGCCGGGGGCGGCTCTTTGACAGAGCTGACCTACGACGTGCCGAGCAAGCTTAAGACGATGATCGGACAACTGGCCTATTATATGAAGGGTCTGGAGAAAATGACGCGTCTGCGTCCCACGGAGCTGAAGTTCGAAGCGGCCGGCGTCGGCGATTTCCATGACGAATTCATGATGTTTCTCATCTGCAACAGCAACTCTGTCGGAGGCTTCGAGCGTCTTGCGCCGGAATCCAAGCTGGACGACGGGCTGCTGGACGTCTTGCTTATCAAGCGGATGAACCTGGCCGAATTTATCAAGCTGGTCACGCTCGCGTTGCGCGGCGAACATTTGAGCGATTCGCATGTCATCCACTTCCGCACGAACGAGCTTAAGGTGAAGACGCCGGATTACGTGCAGATCAATCTCGACGGCGAATACGGCGGGGCGCTGCCGTGCACCTTCTCCGTTCTTCCATCCCATCTTCGGATATTCGCGGACGAAAGCGGAGTGTCGACGTATCAGTAAAACCTCGGTACAGGGAAAGACCTCACTACAATAGAACGCCGCGGCCCGTGCCGCGGACCACATAAACCTATCCGGTAGTCGCTGTGTACAGCTAGTCGCGTTCGGCTAGCTGTTTTTCGCTGAGAGGCGCGGCGCGGATCTGCCGGGCAGGAAGAGAAGGAAGAACGGTGTTATGAAGAAAGCAAAGCAAGGACAGAAGGGCAGAGGCCAGGCAGGGGCTCAAGGAGCGAAGCCGCAGGGCGGCAGAGTGCAGGCGGGAGCCCATGGTGCAAAGTCGCAAGGCAGTAGATCGCAGGCTGGCGGGAAACGTGGCGGAAGCGGACGGGACAAGCGTGGATCCGAGCAGAGAATGGGCTTAGACAGGCGCGGAGCCGAGGGGAGAACTGCCGCGGTTACGGGGACTGCCACGGCAAATTCGGGAACGGGACGTCGCGGGAGGGAAGCTTCCGCGAAGGCGCCGGCTGGACCTTTTGCGCATCATGCGCAAGTGACGCTGGATGTCAGCGGCATGACTCATGACGGAGAAGGCGTCGGCCGAGTCGACGGTTATACGCTGTTCGTCCCCGGTGCTTTGCCCGGCGAGCGGATCAGCGCGCGCGTTACGAAGCAGAAGAAACAATACGGCTACGCCGAACTGGACGAGCTTCTAACGGCAAGCGCGGATCGGCTGAACCCACCTTGCGATATTTACGAAGAATGCGGCGGCTGCCAGCTTCAGCATTTCGATTACAAGGCCCAGTTGACCTGGAAGAGGCAACATGTCATCGACAACCTGACGCGAATCGGCAAGCTGACGGTTGCGGGGGATGGAGAAGAGTGCGGCATCGTCGTCCATCCTACGATCGGCATGGAGAACCCTTGGCGCTACCGCAACAAGGCAGCCGTGCCCATCGGAACGGCAATCGCGAGCGGCGAGCTGGTCGGAGGTTTCTACGAACGCGGCACGCACCGCATCATCGACATGGACGACTGCCTCATCCAGCATGATCGGAACGACGAGGCGCTGCGCGTCGTGAAGCGGATCGCGCGTTACCTGCGCGTGAGGCCGTACGACGAGACGACGGGAGAAGGCGTACTGCGCCATGTCATGGTGCGCACCGGCTTCGTTACTGGTGAAATCATGGTTGTCCTTGTCACCAACGGACAGCGTTTGCCACGCCAGCCGGAGTGGATCGAGTCGCTTCGCGCGGAGCTGCCGGGCCTTAAGAGCATCGTGCAGAACGTTAACGAGCGCAACACGAACGTCATCTTCGGCGACGAAACCCGCACGCTGTGGGGCAGCGACGTGATCTATGACGAGTTGGACGGCATTCGCTTCGCCATCTCGGCGCGTTCCTTCTATCAGGTCAACCCGTCCCAGACGGTTGCCCTGTACGGCAAAGCCGTCGAGTACGCCGCGCTGACGGGCCACGAGAACGTCATCGACGCCTATTGCGGCATTGGTACGATCAGCCTGTTCCTGGCACGCAAGGCCGGCCATGTATACGGAGTGGAGATCGTACCGGAAGCGATCGAAGACGCCAAGCGCAACGCGGCGCTGAACGGCGTCGAGAATGCCACCTTCGAAGCAGGGCCCGCCGAGGTCGTCATCCCCCGCTGGCGCAAGGAAGGCGCCACGGCCGACGTCATCGTCGTCGACCCGCCGCGCAAGGGCTGCGACTCCGCGCTGCTGGAAACGATCCTGAAGATGCAGCCGGAACGCGTCGTCTACGTCAGCTGCAACCCCTCCACGCTCGCACGCGACCTTCGCGTCCTGGAGGACGGCGGTTACCGGACGGTGGAAGTGACTCCGGTGGATATGTTCCCTTGGACGAGTCATGTGGAGAGCTGTGTGTCGCTGGTGAGAACGCGTTGATCTAGAGCCACATTTACCTATCAGATGAAGCTCAGGCGCTATTGGCGCTTGGGCTTTAATTTTTTTGCGTTCCACAGTGGTTACTGGAACTAATGTGGAGCACAGGGTTATGTAAATCAATTCTAGTTCCATGTCCCTGTTACTTGTGAGGGATCGGAACAGTTCGCTAAAACTAGATATTGAAGATGAAGAATTAAGAATGCAATACGTTGATCAATTATTACAGGCATATTCCAAACATGAAAACACACTAATAAATAATATTGAGATACTTAAACTAAAGAAGAATTTACATCAACACTTTAAGCGGCTGCGATAAGCAAAACGTGATGGAGGCGGACACGGTATCCTACCGATATATGCTCAGCACGTCCGATCTGGGGGAGGCCTATGCGCATGAGCATAGGCCTCCTCGATATTCTATAATTTTGAATATGCAGATGTAAAAATGTTAATGGGCAATCTTTAGAAGCGTTAGCCGGTGCATAATAAAAGAACTATGATTCGGGCGGGCCATCCTTTATATTTAGGGTCGAAACAAAGATCATATATGTTCAAGGAGGGGTAAAGATGAAGTTGTCCTTTTCGGCTTCGATTGGCGGACATTTGGCGAAAGTATTGACGGCGGTTATCGTCGTGGCTACGGCGTTCAGCGGACTTCTGCATACGGGAGTGGGCGAGCGGACGGCGCAAGCGGCGGAAGCGGCGGAAGCGACCGCGAAACCATGGGAACCGGCGAACCAGATCGTCAACCCCGGCTTCGAATCGGCGGTAAACGGTTTTCCCGCTAATTGGCAAAAGTTCGTACCGGAAGGCACGCCTGAAATTTCAATCGATTCGGCCGTGCACAAAGATGGAAGCGCTTCCGCCAGGTTGAGGGCCGTCACTTCGGCTAGAGCCAGCATCAATCAGACGATGAACGTGCAGGGTGACAAAGACTACGAGCTGAGCGTTTGGCTCAAAACGGATAATATCGTTTCGAATGACAGAGGCGTAACGATTCGCTATATTTTGTTCAATGCCGGCGGCGCGAAGATCGGCGATACGACTCATATCGGCGATTGGAAAGGCACCCGCGACTGGACGAAGGTGACGCACAATCTCCATACGCCTGCCGGTACGGCAAAAGTGATGGTCGAATATTTCATTTGGGGGGCCAAGGGAACGGTTTGGTTTGACAGCGCAAAGCTTTCGCAGGGCCTTTATTTGACCGACATGCTGAGAAGCGAGCATCCCAGGCTGCTCGGAACGGCGAGTGATTTCCTGTATACCCGCCAGCTCGTAGCTTCCGATACCCGCGCTGCAGACTGGTACACGAAGGTGAAGGAGGCGGCCGATCGGCTGCTTAACGAGCCTGTCGTCACGTATGAGACCCCCGATGGTCTACGTCTGCTCGAAGTGAGCCGTGAGGTTATACAGCGGATGTACACGCTGGGAATGGTGTACCGCATTGGCGGAGATTCCGTCTACGCGGAAAGGGCCTGGAGGGAACTGGAGGCCGTCGCCGGCTTTCCGGATTGGAATCCGCGGCATTTTCTGGATACGGCGGAAATGACGCACGGGGTCGCGATCGGTTACGATTGGTTTTACGATTATTTCAGTGAGGCGCGGAAGCAAACGATTCGCGATGCCATTTTGCAGCTTGGCTTGACCCCTGGCTTGGACGGCTATCGCAATCGCGAAGGATGGTCCGTGGCGCTGGGAAACTGGAATTTTGTTTCCAACGGAGGGCTTGCGATGGGAGCGCTGGCGATCGGCGACGAGCCGTCCGCCAGATTCGTGGCCGAAGAACTTTTGCGCACGGGGCTGGATTCGATTCAAGCGGTCCTTCCCCAGTTGGCCCCCGATGGCGGCTGGTATGAAGGATACGGATATTGGGACTATGCGACGCAGTACTTGACGGTGCACCTTGCCGGCTTGAAAACGGCGCTCGGGACGGATTTCGGCCAAACCTTGAAACCGGGTCTCGAGGAGGCGGGACTTTTCCCGATTTATCTGGATAGCCCGGTCAATCAAACGTTCAATTTCGCCGATGGCACCTCGGGCGTTTCCCAAACGCCGCAGCTGTTCTGGATGGCCGGGCAGTACAACAAGCCGGAGCTTCAATGGTTCCGCAGCCAGAGCGCGGCGCCGCAAGGCCTGTTATGGTATAAGCCGATGGCGTATACCGGACCGAAGGCGGCGAATATGCCGCGCGACGCTTATTTCGCGAATGTCGAAACCGCGACATTCCGCAGCTCCTGGGAGGATCCGAATGCGCTCTTTGTCGGCTTTAAAGGTGCTCATGAGGACCCTGCCCATAAGCGTTTGGACGGCGGCTCCTTCGTTCTTGACGCGCTTGGCGTCCGCTGGGGGTCGCTGTTATGGAGCGACGATTATAATTTGCCCGGGTATTTTGACGGCGGGGCGGCGAATGCGCAGCGCTGGACCTATTACCGGAACCGGGCGGAAGGAAGCAATACGCTCGTCGTAAACCCGGGAACATCCGCTGATCAGGATCCTCTGAAAGCGTCCCGAATAACGTCATTCCGTTCGAATGACCGCGAGGCGTTCGCAATTGCCGATTTGACGCCGTTATACGCTGGGGCGAGCAAGGCGGCAAGGGGGATCAAGCTGCTCGACGAGAGGAGGCAGGTTTTGATTCAGGACGAGGTTGAGATGGCCGCGCCCGCCGATATGTGGTGGTTCATGAATACGGCCGCCGAGGTGGAATCGATCGATGCCGCAGGCAAAACAGCTGTATTGAGGCAGGACGGCAAACGTTTATGGGCTAGAATCGTCTCCGCGCAAGGCGAATTTACAGTAATGGACGCACAGCCGCTGCCGCAGTCGCCGACCGGCCAAGGCCAGAACGCGAATGCGGGAGCCGTCAAGCTGGCGATTCATTCGCAGAATACGCAAAGCTTGCAACTCGCCGTGCTGATGGTGCCGTTAAGAGAGTGGGAGACGCCACCGGCCGTATTGCCGCAGCTTGCCCAATTGTCCTCTTGGGCCAATGATCAGCTTACGCTGTCCGAATTGAGCGGGATTACGCTTAGCAGTACTCCGCTTGCGGGATTCGCGGGGAATACGTTTACCTACGATGCAATTGTTCCCGAGCAGGAAACAATTGTCCCGCATGTCGAGGCCGTGCCGGCTAATCCCGGCGCTGCAGTCGTCGTCACGCAAGCGGCCACGATTCCCGGAACGGCATGGATTGAAGTAACCGATCCGGGCGCAGCCGATGCAACTCGCTATGCGGTTCATATCGACAGGGCAGCTGCACCGATCGAAACCGTCCCTGCGGCGGCAATAACGGCGAGCGGCGACGACGGAAACGTTCCGGCAAATGTGGCGGACGGCGATCTGAACACCCGTTGGTCCGCGGAAGGCGACGGACAATGGATACAATACGATTTCGGCTCCGCAAAGACATTCAAGAGCGCTTCCATCGCATGGTTCAAGGGGAATGAACGGTCGGCCGTTTTCGATATCGCCGTATCGAACGACGGGCAGGCATGGACGACGGTATATAGCGGCACGAGCAGCGGAAAATCGATGCAGTCAGAAAATTACAATATAGGCAATCAGACGGCCAGATATTTGCGGATTATCGGTTATGGAAATTCGCAGAACAAATTCAACAGCATAACGGAATTGAAAGTATACGACCGGGAGTTCACCGTACCGGCGACGCCAAACCGTCTTCAGCGCGTCACGCTTTCCGCGGAGAAGGAGTCGCTGGATATCGGCCAAGCGGTACAATTGGCCACGGCAGCATTTATGAGCGACAATACGCCCGCGGATCTAGTAGGGGCGACGGTGGAATATATCTCGGATCATCCCGGCATTGTCGCCGTATCGCCGCAAGGGATCGCGGAAGGCGTCGGAGACGGCATTGCACGCGTAAGCGTCCGGGTTACGAAGGACAGGTTTGCGAAAACGGCCAGCCTTTTCCTCGAGTCCAAGGACCAAAACAAGCTCGAACCGGTTCAAGCGACGTACGTTCGCGACGGGGATTATGCGGTTACGAATTTTTCTCAGGATACGGTACTAGCCGTTAAAGCCGGGGCCGCGGGTTACAACCGGATATCGTATTTACAGTTCGACCTTAGCACCGTACAGACGGCCGTATATGAAGCAAAGCTATACGTTTACGGCCAAGTGAACGATTCGCAGGGTAGCGAAGTGGACGTGGGCGTTCATGAGGTCTCCGAAGATAGCTGGACGGCGGCCGGGTTAAATTGGAACAACAGTCCGGCAGTCGGGCAGCAGCTAGCGTTGGAGCATTTTACCGGAACGGCGGAATGGCACGAAATCGATTTGACGGATTACATCCGTTCGCAGGCGGCGGGCGACCGAAAGGCAAGCTTGGCGCTTAAGCAAAGCGGAATCGGGCTGATGACCGTTCTTAACGGGCCTAACCATGCGGGAAACAAGCCTTATCTACGTATCAAGTCTGCCGTAACGGATAACGTATACGGAAATGTGGGGATGCCCGCGAAGCCGGTGCTGTCCGGCGACAACGGATACGATTCAGGCATCGGCGACGGCAACTACAACGTCATGATGAATATGTGGTGGGGGGCCAACGGCACAATTTACAAGCTTTACGAGAACGACGTTCAGATCGATATTCAGCTTTTGGCGGATCGGACGCCGAATGCCCAATCCGCGATTTCCGCCGTTAAGCACCGGAAGAATGGCGTTTATCGCTACTATGCGGAATTAATTAACGAATACGGCTCCGCTCGAAGCGATGTTCTTACCATTACCGTCAAGGAAGCGGCGCCAGGCAAGCCGATTCTTGCGAACGACAACTGGGACGGCGACGGCAATTACCAAATCAGCATGAATATGTGGTGGGGAACGAACGGTACGTCGTATCTTTTGTACGAGAACGACGTGCTGATCGATACGCAAACGCTGACTCCGCAAACGCCTCAGGCGCAGTCCGCGCATACCGCGATCCGCAATAAAGCGCCCGGCGCATATACATACCGCTGCGAGATTGTGAACGGGGAAGGATCGACGGCAAGCGAAACGATGATCGTGTACGTAACCAATTAGCTTCGCAAAAGCAGGCAGCAATGAGGAGCTAGGAGCGCTTTGGCAGCAGCAGGCCTCCCCTTCGACGCACGGCAAGCGAATAGCCGGCCGGCGGCTGCGCGCCTCGCTTCAGGCGGGTGAACCGCTATGGCTATCCTTCGGGTGGATAGCTATAGCGGTTCGTGTTTGTTACGGATGAGGAAGCGCGGAGCCGTTTTCGGGCGGAAATTTGCGAAATTTGGAGAAATATAGCTGGAAACCGATGTATAATCAGCTATACGAGATGCGGATAGAGGAGAGATGATATGCGACAGGGCGCTGCCAAACGAAGCTTGCTCAAAAATAAAAATAGCGCTTTTATTACGCTGTTTTCATCCTATTTGCTTATTTTTTTGCTGCCGGTCACGATCGGGGTCGTCATGTATGGGAAAATCGAGAGGAATATGACCGATCAAGGAAACCGCTCGAACCTCGTGATGATGGAACAGCTCATGTTGGTTGCGGACAACAGGCTGAAGGAGCTCGAGTATATGGCGGAGCAGATCACGCTGAATGCGAGACTGCAATTTCTGCTCAGCAAGGGCGCGTCGGAAAGTCCTGCGGATCAATACAAGTTCGTCGAGTTCATGCAGGATTTGACAAAATTCCGCAACGCGGACAGCATGATTTTGGATTATTACGTGTATGTCAAAGAGGGCGACCAAATCGTCACGGCGAATATGAAGACATCTCCCGAAACATTTTATCGACTGTCTCTGAGCTATGAAGATATGACGGCGGGTGAATGGAGACGGCGCCTGTTCGAAACGAACTATTACAAAAGCTATTTGCCTGCGGAACGGGTTAGCCATGCCGGAATGACCCGTAACGCGATTACGTTCGTGCAATCTTTGCCGATCGATACGATGTCCGGAAATAAAGGGACACTTGTCATTCTTGTGGACGAGCAGCAATTCAAACAGCTTCTCGCAAAAATCGAATGGGGAAGCAAGGGATCGGTATATATCGTCAATGACCGTAACGAAGTATTGATGAACACCGGAGAAGTGACGAATTCGATCCGCGAGATCATTCCGAGGCTGACCGAGCGTTCCGGCTTGACGGAAATGAAATCCGAAGGGCGGGCGCAGATGGTTTCCTACACGTCCTCCGATCGCAACGGATGGAAGTATATGACGGTCGTGCCCAAAAACGCATTTCTGGAGGTCGTCGACGAACTGAAAATGCGCGCGCTCTTCCTGTTGGCCTTCTGTTTGATCGGGGGAGCCGTCATCTCTTATTTGCTGGCCTACCGGAACTACAGTCCGGTCAAGGAGCTGGTCAGTCTTATTCGCAACAAAAAAAGCATAACGGAAACCGATGCGTGGAACGAGTTCGATTTTATTAAAGAAACGATGCAAACGGCTTTCAACGACGAGAAAAAGCTGAGAGCGGCGCTTACGCAGAAAACTGCCGTAGTGCAAGCCAATTTTTTGGGCCGTCTGATTCGCGGTCAGGTGGATTCCTCGTCGTTAACGGAAAGTTCTTTGGCCGATATGGGCATCCGTTTCGCTTCGAACCGATTCCGCGTGCTGCTCGTGGAAATTAATGACTGCAGTCGTTTTGTCCAAGGAGAGAACGAGAAGGAATGGGCTCTTGCAAGATTTGCAATCGGGAACATTGCCGGAGAACTGCTGGACAGTCGAGGATACGTGCTGGAGCTTGACCAGAGGCGTCTGGCTGTCGTGATGAATGAAGAGGGACAGGCTGAGCACGGAAGCGAAACAGCCGGATCTTTTGCGGAGGAATTGTGCCAAACGGCGGAAACCAGTTTTCGGATGTTCATAACAATCGCGGTAAGCGGCGTGCGGGAAGGAGTCGATTCGCTCGGACACTGCTTCAGGGAAGCGGGAAAGGCGCTCGACTACAAGCTCATTGCCAGGCAGAACCGCATTCTTTTTTACGAGTCGCTTCAGACGAAGCTTTCCGCCTACTACTACTACCCGGTTGAAATGGAAGTGCAGTTGATGAATTTCACGAAGAGCGGAGAGCACGAGCAGATTGCGAAGACGCTCGCCCAATTGTACGAAACGAATTTGCAGGCTGACAGCATTACGCTGGAAATGGGCAGATGCCTATATTATGAAATCATCGGAACGCTCCTCAAGACGCTGCATTCCCTAAATATCGAGTACAGCTCGGTATTCGGCGACGGGATCAATCCGATTCTGCGGCTTGGCGACTGCAAGACGTTTCAAGAGATGCACATGCTCGCATTGGATTGGTATATAGGGGTCTGTGACTATCTCGCTGCGGGCAGAACCGACCATCGAGACCGGCTGCTAAGCGCGATCACGAAGCATATCGATGAACACTACGACGACGTCATGCTCAGTCTGACAACCATTTCCGAGAAACTGGACATTACCCCGCAATATTTATCTACCTTCTTCAAAAGACAGAGCGGACAGAACATTACGGACTACATTGCGCACGTTCGGGTGCAGGAGGCCAAGCGGCTCATGGCGGAGTCTCCGCTTGCTTTGGCGCAGATTGCCGGAATGGCAGGGTTCGGAAATAACATTAGCTTGAATCGCGTTTTCAAAAAAATCGAAGGCATTACACCCGGAAAATACAGGGAGCAGCTGCGGCAGCCTAATTCTATTAACGAAGATTAAATAATGAATGCGTCCATTCTTAATATTCGTTAACGAAAGCATAAACCTCATCCTATCCGAACAAAGCCGGCCGCGATATGCTAACTCATGAAATCGGCTGGCGGCCGGTTATCATAGCGGAAAGCACACAGGGAGGCACGAGTATGTTGAGGGGTACAAAAAAAATAGGGATGGCATCGCTCTCGCTTTTGCTGGCGGCTTTAATGGCGGCGGGCTGCAGCGGCGGGAAAGAGACAGGCAAAGAAACGGAAAAGAAACCTGTCGACGGGCAGTCGCAGACGACGGAGGTCGGATATCCGGACAAACTGAGTTATTTCGTTTATTTGGATCCGAATGTGAGCGCTACGCTGAAGGACTTGTCTCAGGTCGGCGTATATCGGAAGCTGGAGGAAATTACGAAGACGAAGGTGGAATTTATGCATCCCTCTTCGGACGACCAGTTCAACTTGATGATGACGTCCGGCAATATGACGGATGTAGTGGAAGCCAATTGGGGGAAGGTCGTGCCGGGGGCTGACAACTACATCAAGGAAAAGCGCATCATCCGTTTGAACGAGCTGATCGAGAAATATGCGCCTAATTTTTCGAAGTTGCTTAAAGAAAGACCGGACATCAAGAAGATGATTACCTCGGAAGAAGGCAATATTTATGCGTTTCCGTTTATTCGGGGCGACGATTATTTGCTGACCGCACAGGGCCTGTTTCTTCGCAAGGACTGGCTCGACAAACTGAATTTGAAGGTTCCGACCACGATTGACGAGTGGGAGACTGTACTCCGCGCTTTTAAAGAGAAAGACCCGAACGGCAACGGCAAGGCGGATGAAATTCCGTTCCTGCTCGAGCTTAGCGGGATTAACAACAGCCATGCATTCGTTGGCGCCTGGGGGATTACGGCCAAAGGCTTTTACCAAGAGGACGGGGTCGTCAAGTACGGGGCGGTTCAGCCGCAATTTCTGGAATTTATTAAAAAGATGAGCCAATGGTATAAGGAAGGGTTGATCGATAAAGATTTTGCAACGACGGAGGGAAAGCTGAAGGACTCGAAGGTTACGGGGAACCAACTGGGCGCGATGATCGGCTTTAGCGGTAGCGGGATCGGTAAGTATATGGGACTGATGCAGGACATAGACAAATCGTTCGACCTCGTTGCCGCTTCGTATCCTGTGCTTAAGGCGGGGGATCGTCCGGAGCTCGGCCAGAAGGATTTTGTTTATAACGGAATGGCTACGGCGATTACGACTTCGAATAAAAACCCGGAGGCGACCGTCAAGTGGCTCGATTATGCATACGGGCCGGAAGGGCATATGCTCTTCAACTTCGGCATCGAAGGCGAGAGCTACAACATGGTGGATGGATATCCCACCTACTCCGATTTGATCATGAAAAATCCCGACGGACTTCCGCTATCCCATGCGATGGGAAGATATATAAGGGCGTATTCGACGGGACCGTTCGTACAAGATCGGCGTTATATGGAGCAGTATGCCCAATTGCCCCAGCAGAAGCAGGCGATCGAGCTGTGGATGCAGCCGGAAAACAAGAAGCTGATGCCTATCGTGATGCTTACACCCGACGAAAGCTCCAAGTTCTCCTCGATCATGAACGACGTGAACACCTTCTATGATGAGAAAGTGACGAAGTATATCATGGGCGCAGAATCGCTCGATACGTTCAACGACTTCATCAAGACGCTGAAAAGCATGGGGATCGACGAAGCGACCAAAATCCAGCAAGCCGCGCTGGATCGGTATAATTCCGGCAAGTAGGAGAGTCGGTACGGGCAACCCGGGTTGCTAGGTCAACTAAGTCAACTCGGGTTGCTCGGATTCATCCACGCGTTAATTCGGATTAAAGTAACGGAAGATAGGAGATTTTCGCATGCTTTCAAACTTGGGGAAGGATCTGAAACGGAACAAGTATGTATATTTGATGCTTGCACCCGTCGTGGCTTTCTATTTGCTGTTTCATTACGGGCCGATGTATGGAATTCAAGTCGCATTCAAGGACTATTCGCTTTCAGGCGGAATGTGGAACAGTCCGTGGATCGGGTTCAAATATTTCGAACAGTTTTTCGACAGCTATTACTTCGGCCGAATTGTTCGCAATACGGTGCTGATCAGCCTTTACGAGCTGTTGTTCGCTTTTCCCGCGTCGATCTTGCTCGCCATCATGCTTAATGAGGTACGGCAGCCTAGGTTCAAGCGGACCGTGCAATCGCTGACTTACATGCCGCACTTCATCTCTATCGTCGTTGTCGTAGGGATGATGACCGATTTCTTGGCCACGGACGGTCTTGTCAATCACCTGCTGACCTCGCTTGGACTGGACGAGATTCCTTTCCTTCGTGAGCCAGGTTGGTTTCGGACGCTCTATATCGGCTCTGGCATTTGGCAGCATATCGGCTGGGGCTCAATTGTCTATTTGGCGTCGATCGCCAATATCGATCCGACGCTGTACGAAGCGGCGAAGGTCGATGGAGCAGGAAGGTTCAAGCAGATCGTGCATATTACGATTCCCGGCATGATTCCGATCATCGTGATTTTGTTTATTTTGAAAGTCGGCTCGATGATGGCGGTCGGCGATGAGAAAATATTGCTAATGTATAACAGCGCAACGTACGAATCGGCAGATGTGATTGGGACATATGTGTACCGTAAGGGCATTTTGGAGACAAACATGAGCTACAGCGCGGCAGTCGGCCTTTTCAATTCCTTGATCAATTTCGCATTGCTCATCCTGGCCAACAGCTTCAGCAAACGAGTGAGCGAAAATAAGCTATGGTAAGGAGGAGGAACGTGCGAATTAGACAAAGCTTCGGCGAGACCGTCTTCGAATCCGTGAATTTGCTGCTGCTGTCGTTGTTGTCGCTGACGGCGCTTTATCCTTTACTATACGTGCTTTTCGCTTCTTTTAGCGATCCGGCGGCATTGATGCAAGCGAGAGGATTTTTGTTCAGGCCGATCGGCTTGAGCGCGGAGTCGTACCTGATGGTGTTCGATAATCCGATGATCTATACGGGGTATATGAATACGCTTTTCTACGTCGCCGTCGGCACGTCGCTGAACATTTTGCTTACCTCTTTCGGCGCATACGGGCTTTCCCGGCAAAATGTGCTGCTCAAAAATCCGATCATGTTCATGATCGTCTTTACAATGTTTTTTTCCGGCGGGCTTATTCCAAGCTATATGCTCGTTAACAATCTAGGACTGCTCGATTCGCGTTGGGCGATCATTTTACCCTCGCTGCTCAGTACGTGGAACTTGATTATTATGAGAACGTCGTTCCAGGCAATACCTGCCGGCCTTGAAGAATCCGCGCGGATGGACGGAGCGAACGATTTTACGATTTTGTTCCGGGTCGTTCTCCCGTTGTCGCTGCCGGTTGTGGCTGTGATGGTGCTGTTTTACGGAGTGGCGCATTGGAATGCGTGGTTCGGGGCGATGATTTATTTGCGTGACCGCGAGTTGTTCCCGCTGCAGCTCGTGCTTAGAGAAATTTTGATTACGAACAACACAGACTCGATGATGACGAGCGTCGGCGGCGGAGACAAGATGCCAGTCGGAGAAACGATCAAATACGCGACGATCATCGTGGCTACTGTGCCGATATTGCTGCTGTATCCTTTTCTGCAAAAATATTTCGTCAAAGGCGTCATGATAGGCGCGGTTAAAGGGTAGGAAATCGAATTTCAGCTTGATTAACAGATCCCGCCCAAGTCTCTTAACAATGTGAAACTGGGCGGGTTTTTAATCCGATCGAGTACAAGTAGAAATTTACATACGAGTAGTTCTCTTCTGAGCAGACGGATGGGGACTGGTCGATATCCGCTCCAATCTGGATCAACGATAATTCGGGTACGGAGCTGACGATGAGCACCCAGACAACGGCTGTTGCAGGCGTTCCGGTGCAAATCAATTTACATTGACGAGGATTACGATTACGTTGAGGTGTACAACTTCTATCGGCCTGACAGAAGGCGGTGTGTCCCCATGTCCCAAACAACACATGTGGAGTGTTGCTCATTGTTGGTCAGGAAAGACTAATAGTTGAGGTGTATTGGCGGAAATAAAAACCAACAGTTATTGATTATGTAATCGAGGGGTTCTTTTCATGTATCTAAAGGAAAAGGTAATATTCTTAAGACAATTTTTAAAAGAATAATAAGAGTTTATTATGAACTAGCTGAAAACAAAAATGGTATAGTGAATGGGAACAAGCCCATGAAAGGAGGCGCGTTGAAGTTATTTCTTTTTGTTCTTTTATATGAAGTTGACTTTGCAATCTTTATGTAGAAGACGACGATAAAGACTCTGAGTCTATTTAAATGATAGTACATGAGGTGTGGAAGTGAAGAAGCTAATATTGTTATTACTTGTGTTGGTTTTTATTTGGGGATGCAGTACAGGGAACGGAACGAATTCGCAGGGCGGCCAAGGAACAGAGAAGCCTGTTGCTTCGGATAATGCGACAATTAAAGAGAAAGATCCAAAACCTTTACCGGAAGGCAAAAACGCACATGTTGTTGTTATCGGTACGGAGATTGAAGGCATGTATTTGGCAAGAGCGGCTAAAGATGAAGGACTGTCTGTCCTTGTACTTGATCCGCGTGAAAAGCCGGGCGGTCAATTGATACAGGGAGAAATGCTGTTTCTGGATGAGCCTACGGATGATGCACAGAAAACAATGACGCAAGGACGCATTAAAAAATTATTTGATCGTTTTAAAAAGGGAGAAATTCGCAATATTGAGCATTTTACTACCTATTTTAATGAAGTGATGGACGGTATTCCGTTGGAATTGGGCATTACGATTGTGGATGTGAAGAAAGAAAAAGATGAGAAGAACGGTCGCACGAAGGTGAGCGGTCTGACTTACAAAACAGCAGCTGGTGAAGAGAAGACAGTAACGGCGGATTATTTTGTGGAAAACACTGACTTTACTGCTTTGACTCATTTACTAGGCGGCAAACGTCTTCCAGGAGTTGAAACGATTTTTAATGCTCCAGATGTTGATTATATGGCAAGCTCTATCATGATGAAATTTAAAGACGTAGACTGGAATAAGTTCAAGAGTGAAGTTATGGCACAAGGAAAAGAAGAACGTTTTGAGAAATATGGAGGGGAAACGACTGTAACCGATACATTTACTTGGGGATTTGGCAATGTGGGCAAAGAGTATGAGTCTACACGAGACGATATTTTCTTGCGTGGTCTGAATGCATTGAACCAACTGAATGGTGAGGTACTGATCAATGCGTTGCTTATCTATGATGTTGTTCCATCTGACAATGAGCGTATTGCAGAAGCCGTTAAACTAGGTCAGGAAGAGACTGATCTAATTGTTGACCATTTGCGTGACATGCTTCCAGGCTGGGAAAACGCCGAAGTAAACGGCTACCCTGATTATTTGTATATTCGTGATTTTGACCGTTATGAAACCGATTATATTCTGCAAGCTACGGATGTAATGGGCGGCGAAATGTTCTGGGATAACGTGAGCATTGCGAGTTATCCGCTCGATAATCAAGGGATAAAGAGCAGCCCTTGGGGCGTAGGGTTAGGAAATCCGGATAAATACGGTATGCCGCTGCGTTCATTTATTTTGAAAGATTATGCGAACGTTATTGTTGCTGGTAAAAACGTAGGTGCTACAGCAGCAGCTTACGGAAGTGCTCGTATTCAAGCGAATACTTCACTTGCTGGAGAAGTAATCGGCATTATTCTTGCCCAAATCGACGGTGAGAAGCAATTGGTGGAGCTTAATGAAGAGGATATGAAGAAAATGCATGCTTACTTGAAAAAAGAGTACAAAATTAATGTGAGCAGCGTAAAAGCTAAAAATAAAATTGCCGACTATACGGATGCTGAACGCGAGCAACTGAATTCCGGCAAGCAAGTAACGAAGAAATAATAAGGGTCAATCCATCCAGCCTTTAGAGAGCTTTAGAAGCTCTCTTTTTTTGTTAAGTATACATATTCGGTCCACGGGGAGTGAGGCTAATATACTTTATATACCATTGTTTGCCCTTCTCAATGTTCGCTATTATGTTCTTGTAAATAAAATTGAATACAGCCCTCATCATATCAAACGGTGAGGTAGAGGTCGCGGTTGCGCCTCTTGCTTTAAGTACAGGGACAATTTCCCTCATATTCTTGCCAACATTTGCGAATGAGTCGCTATGATTCATGAGTGCTGGAAAACTTCCCCGTCTCAACACCTCGGTTTCCATAGCCGCATTCATGGCAAAGTGATTCCATAGCCAGCTTTGCATATCCTTTACCCAACTAATTTTAAAATGGGCGCTTTCAAATAGTTCTTTGACCTTGTTGTTAATATGTTCAGTGCCTGCCCGTGGTTTTTCCAGAAATAGCATTTTCAAAAAGCCACCTCTAAGCCTATTGTCCGCGATGCCGCCTCCTGCTCCAGGAAACTCAAAGACAACATTGTTCATAGACAATGGTGAGATCGATGATTTCAAATCTTGCCAAACGTTATTGAATAGTAGGACAGGGGTGGTTCCGGCAACAGTTAATAGTAATTGTGCTGCTTCTGGAAGTTGTTCCGTGTTGACACTCACAATAATGAGATCATAATTCGGGCTCAGCTCCTCATGCAGTTTGACGTTAAATGTATTTTGTGATTTATATAGCCAAAAACCAATTGAAAAAATATCGATTCAAGAGATTGCTAACCAATCAGGATATAATCGCAGTACATTTTATCAATACTTTACGGATATCTATGAGTTGTTGGACTACGTTGAAAAACGTGTCATGAAATCCATTAACGAGGAAATGGCAAGCAGAGAGTTTTCTACACATACTTTCCAAGATGCACTTCAATGCTTGGAAAATGCGGAGGAGATTTCAGTCCTTAAAGCCCTCTTGGGCGACTATGGTTCTGTTCATTTTGTTGAACGCCTGAAAAGAGAAATTCCCTTTGAGAGATTGATTGTGGACTTTCCAACAAATAATGTCTTGGCACCATACATAATTGAATTTTACATATCAACATTAATATCTATGTTTCGCCTTTGGATACGCAACGGCAAAGATCTATCGTTGGAAGAATTGGTCAAGTTGATAGATAGCCTATTTGCAAATGGGATAACACCGTATCATATCTTTGGCATGGTCAATCCGCGGCGCCCTGATTCGAATAAAAAGTAAGGGGACGAGGGGAAACACTGGCGGTTCGGTACCTGTGGACAGTGAAACGTATGAAGCAGGCGAGGCAGTTGTCGTGCTGGGGCAAGGCACTCTGTGAAGACAGGCCACACGTTCGCGGGCTGAATACGCTGGCTAACGGAAGTGGCACGAACTATGCGTCTGGCGCGACACTGACGATGGGAGCAGCGAACGTCACGCTTTATGCACAGTGCACGGAGAACCCAACGTAAACGATGACGTATAACGCAAACGGAAGCACAGGCGGTTCGGTGCTTGTGGATAGTGAAGCTTATGAAGCAGGCGAGACAGTCAACGTTAAAAGACGTTGGGTAACTATCAACCCAGCGTCATTTTCTTTGCACCTCGGTTAAGCTTTCTTTAGAGGTGGTTGATGTTAAGCTGCTCGGGGAGCGAGTTCGACATATTCGTAAGGACTCAGTTAGGAACAATTGAGTGAGCTCGCCGGATTGAGTGAAAAATATATTGGGCAAGTGGAGCGGGGAGAGAAAAACCTAACCATTGACAATTTATATAAAATTTCGCGTAGCTTAAATTTGGCTTTGGAGGAATTCTTTCGTTCTTTGGACTCGATTGTGAGAGAAGACGGCTTTTTGATAAGTCATTGGTGTTTCAGCATTTGGAGTATTTGAAGTACAGCGGCGATTATTATTGGACCTGGCGTTTATCCGTAACTCACATTCCGCGCCCTCTGATACGGCATTTTGAATTTTAAAGGATATTGCAAAAACCATGTCGAATAGAAAAGATGTTGTTCTGGACAAACACCATCGTAAATTTGCATCGAATACATCATCCTAACACGGGGAGCATTCCGGATATGAACGCCAATAATCAGTTAATTTTCACGCAAGAACGCTTTCTTACCGCCAACTTACTTCTTCCGATGCTCTATCACGCAGGTTGGGAGATCCGGGACGGGCATTGGAGTTATCCGCAACGTGAAATGAGTAGCGGATTATTTCAGGCCCGTTACGTCTCTGAGCTCGCATGTTACGTCCGAACAATTCCTTATCATTGGCTGATGATGGTCCTTCAGGGCGAAGTCGTCGTCACCTGCAGCGATTTTCGAACGACGATCGGAGAGAATGGGGTCGTGCACTTCCAGCCCCATCAACCGCATCATATCAGCGCCGATCAGCCCGCCAACTACATCTGGATTCATTACAAAATGCTGCTCCCCTCGCAGGAGGAGCCGTTGCTGCCGTTGTATCCCGATGAGCAAGTAGCGCGGTACGGCAGAGAAACGGTTTTCCAGGAAGCCGTAGTCGATCTTCCTTCAATAATTGTACCCAGAAATCCGAATTTGGTTCGCAAGCTGTTTACGACGACAGTCGAGGAATTCATGCTCGAGCCTCCTGGATTTATGTTGTCCTCCAAAGCCAACTTCCAATGCCTGCTGACCGCGTTGTTCCGCGAAGCGACAGACCGGAGCAGTCCTGCGATCGTGTCCGACCCTGCGATCCAAAGAGCTCTGGACCACATCCATCAGCATTATGATACCAAAATGACCATATCGAGCCTCGCGGCCCTCGTAAACTTAAGCCAGAATTACTTCATTTCGCGATTCGGCAAAATCGTCGGAATCAGTCCGAACGAATATATTCTCCGCTTCCGTATCCGGCATGCGAAGATGCTGCTGCGCGACACGGACATGAGGCTGACAGAAATCGCCGCGTGCGTCGGCTTCGAAAGCCTTTCCTACTTCAGCCGAATGTTTCGGAAACTGGAGGGCATACCCCCAAGCGAGTATAAGTCGTACAAATTGCGGACCGATGTCCATCATTCGGAGTGATGAAATCGGTTTGTCGATACCCGGCCGAATATCGTAGTATTGTGCAAACAATAACGAGAATAGGAGAAGATTGGACGATATTAACCTCCTATAATGAGATATGAAAGCGTTTTATCTATCCATGCAACTCATCATTAGGAGGGGTTTAATGAAACAGGCGATTCGAACATTCATTCTGTCGGCCCTAATTTTTACGTTCGCTGCTCTCGTCCGTCCCGAGTATGGCTCGGCGCAAGCGACTGCGGAGTGGAACTGGCAGACGAACGGCAATTACGAAGGGTGGACGCCCGGCAACGATATCGCGAGTTCTTCCGTCACCGACGGTATGCTGCAAGTAACGCTCGGCGGCGCGGATTCGCAGTTAACAAGTCCTGCGGTGTCCATAAACGCGACCGATAACAAGTTACTTGTGCTGCAATACCGAAACGGCACGGGAAACGGAACGGCGCAGCTGTATTGGAAAACGACCGGACACGGTTACTCGGAAGCCTATAGCCTGCCGATCACCGTTCAGACGGACAACGAGTGGCATGAGCTTCGCGTGCAGCTTCCCGCGTCGTGGACGGGAACGGTTACCGAACTCCGCTTCGATCCGAGTCAGGGAAGCAGCGGCACGTTCGAAATCGATTATATGCGCATTCTTAATACAACGGCGGACCGCTACAATCTGGCCAACGGTTATGTAAAGCTTTCCGGAATTTACGGAGTAATCGATCTCGTTCAGTTCGATCCGACCGGTACGGGGAGCTACGGTGAGAACCTGCTTGCGGGCAACTTATATTTGACGGCGAGCAGCGGAACGAACACCCTGCCGGGGTTGGGTACCGCGGTTACCTCCACGCTTTCCGGAAACACGCTGACGCTGAGCAATATTACGTTCGGGGCGTACGGCACGTTGAACGTGACCGGCAACTGGGTGATCGAATTGGACGGCAACAAGTGGAGCAACACGTTCACGATTACGTCCAATGCGAACAACATTCCCCTTCACAATATAGGATATATTATGCCGATGCAATGGTACGATCCCGGCTTTGACGTGACGGTGCGCAACCGCGTGCCGTTCGACTACATGATCGGGGGAGATAACCAGTACCATTCCAGCTATGTCTACAAGCGCGGCGCGGAAAGAACGTACAGCCCCGCGTTCGAGTTGCGGCAAAGTCCGCTTTATATTCACGGAGCGAATGGCCATGATTACGATTTGCGTATCGAATACAATCAGCCGACCGTGGAAGTGGCCGTCGGGATCGATTCGATGACCTTCCCGTTTTTTGCGGCGGAAGGGACAGGCTCTCCTTATTTCAAACCGTACGTGCTGAATACGGGCGAAACGTTGGTTCGCGAGTTGAACTTCACGGTCGAGCCGAACAACGATTGGCTTCCCGCTGGTTTTCCTGTGTTCGAAGGCACTGACGCCGCGATGACGAGCGCGCTCACCGAGATGTTTTACGAGCGCAATTACGAGCGGCATATCGGCAGCGGCCCGACCTGGCGGGAGTGGATGGGTACGATTCGTGACTGGTTGCAAGACGAAGCATGGCGAACGGGTGAGAAGTACTCGATGCTCGTCCAGCGGCAAGACCCGGACGGTTATCCCTGGACTTGGGACAACTCAAAGGGGTGGCCGTTCCCCGGTGACGGCAGCGACACGCTTCATCATATCGATACGCCCGCCAACTTTATTCTAGGCGGTTACCGTTACTATGTCGCGACAGGAGATCGGGAACTGCTATCCACTCAGATCGATCGGATGCGCGCGGCCCTGGCTTATATGCTGGACTATTACAATCCTACGAAAAAGCTTTTCATCATTACCCAGTCCGATCATGAAGGCATTAGCGTAACGGAGAACGGGAGCGATTATTGGGACATCCTGCCGCACGGGCATATCGATGCATACAGCAACATGCACGGCTATGCGGCCTTAACGGCCATGGCCGAACTGGAACAACTGGTCGGAAATACCGCCAGAGCCGCAGAGCTGAACGGCTATGCGAACGACTTGAAGGCGGCGTACGACACGACCTTCTGGCGGACGAACCACTACATTCAGACGATCGACGTGAACGGAGTAGAGCATGACTACGGCCCAATCTATCTGAACGTTGCCGCGTTCTATTACGGATTGGGAGACAGTACCAAAGCGACGACCTTCTTCAATTGGGCGGAGACGGTGACGACCTCCTCCGGAGAGGCGGACGTGTTCAGCAAGTTCGTATTCGCTCCCCGCGCGACCGTTACGTCCAACCCGAGCAAAGCGCAAGGCGGGTGGTGGGTATCGGCGTGGGATAATTACGGAGCTTACGGAGACCAAATTCAGGACGGCGGCGCGGCGCTGTACACTACGTTCTACGAAATCGCCAGCCGCGCGCAATACTTGGGCGCCAACAATGCCTACGGCCGTTTCTCCGATATCATCGACCGTTATGCGCTGGACCATCTCAGCGGTGGCAAAACGCTGTATAACGGCGAAACGGTGCAGCACACTTATGCCGGCAGCGTCGGCACTTGGGGAGAATTCCCGGAAAGCGCCCTTGTCCCCGTCGCGCTACTTCGCGGATTCATGGGCATCAAGATGGACAAAGACGGCTTGCAGATTAAGCCCAATATGCCGTCGACCGGATTAACGCAAGCCGGCGTAACGAATTTCCGTTATTGGGATATGAACCTAAAGCTTACAGTTTCCAATTCGTCTGTGCGCCTTCAGGTGCTGGAGAACGAAAGCCCGTATACGGACTGGGAAGTCAACGGAACGGCGGTGAGCGGGCTGTTCGACATCACCGTTAGCCTCAGTCCCGGGCAGAACGTGACATTGACTCGGGAAGCGGGATTGGGCGTTAATCTCGAAACTATCGAGTATGATACGATGGTGGGCTGGGCTTCGGGAGACTATTACCCGGTCAGCATTAATGGACGCGGTATCGGGGGGCATAACGGTGACGACGATTCCGTCCGGTATAAATGGCCTCTTCTGAAGGGCAAGAACGTCATTACCGTCAAAGCAGTGAACGCTCCCGGCTCGACCGGCGGATTCCTTGCCGACTTCACGTTGCCGGACGGACGCAAGATTGTATCCGACGCTAGCTGGAAAATCAGGAGTGAACGAGAGGATCGTTACGACGGCCTGGCCTTGGCGGACGGCAATTGGACGCAAGCGACCAGCCAAGGGGCGTATAGTTCGTCAACTCGCGGACCCGTCGTCAACTTCCCGGGCGGATCTGATGCCCACTGGATATGGGATAGCACCGGACAAGCGCCATGGCTGCTGCTTCGCAAGACGTTCAACTGGGATGAATACTGGAGCTTTAACTATGACGGCGACGAACAGGAATGGGGGGGATTCACGCACCTCCTTGACCGGAAGGTGGTCGGAGATACGTTTAACGCGGAGATTAGCGGCAACGATCCGAGCATGACCCAATCGATTAACGTCGATGCGGCCAAAAAGAAGCGGTTCGTCGTGCGCATGAAGAACGGTACGGCCAGCACGACCGCGCAACTGTATTGGGCGACCGTACTATCAGGCATGGATGAGAGCAAGCGCGTCGATTTTACGATCGTTGCCAATGACCCGAATTATACGACGTACGAGGTCGATCTGACCGGCCATCCCGAATGGCACGGCACGATTACGGCTTTGCGGTTCGACCCGGCGACGAACGCGACGGGGACGACCAGCATCGATTGGATCGAACTGAAGTCGCTGGACGGCGACTTCGACGTGGCCGATCGCGTCGGAATCTCGGCGTCTTCCGCTTACAGCAGCGGGTGGGAAGCTAGTCAAGCGATCGACGACGATATAGCAACGGTATGGTCCAGTACTGCGCATACCGCGAATGCGACCGAGTGGATTCAGCTTGATCTGGGCAAAGCCCATACGATCGAGCGAGTGCGGTTGAAGCCGCGGCCGGGCGGCAGCGGATTTCCGGTGGATTTCAAAATTCAAACGAGCATGGACGGCGCAAACTGGACGGACGTTCCGGGTCAAGCCTATACCGGTTATTCGAACCCGGGCAGCAGCTTGGAGACGTTCGCGTTCAGCTCGCCCGTGACGGCTAAGCATGTGCGTATTTACGCAACACAGCTCGGTCAAGACGACAATAACAATTACGTGTTTCAACTGAGTGAGCTTTGGGCGGACGACAAAAAGATTTCCGGTTCCCCGTCGTGATTCGGCCGTAAGCCGAAAGTCGGCGGTAATCCGTGAAGAACGAAAACAAAATGGAGGTGCAGATGATCGTCTGCACCGCCGCTTTTGTTAGGCCGGGAGATGAATGAAGTTGGAGAAGCTGCATGTTCAACATCATAGTTTAATGTTGCCTATCATCTATCACGTCGGTTACGAGGATCGGGAGGAGGAGTGGGAGTACCCGGAGGCCGTACACCAAGGGAAGGTACTTAACGTGCAATACGACTTTTCCCGCACTCACTACGTGCGTTCGCTTCCCTTTCATCTTATCGTGATGGTTCTCAAAGGCAGCGTAACGTATCATATCGGCGACGAATCTTATCTCGCGGAAGAAAACAGGGTGATCCATATTCCTGCGCATACGCCCCATCATATCTCCGCGACCGGCGTGCCGCTTAGATATATTTGGATTCATTATCAGCTGCTGGTGCCGGAGCAGTCGATCCCGATCATGCCTCTGTCGCCCGGAGACGAAATCTCCGTTTTCAAAGGCGCGGTATCGTTCAAAGAGGCGCTTCCCGAGCTGCCGATTCTGATGAAGCCCCGCAATTACTACACGATCAAAAGTCTGATGAAGTCGATCTTGGAGGAAGTGTGGGCCGAGAAAACCGGCTGGCTGCTGGCTTCGCGGTCTTATTTTCAATCGATGATCACGCACCTGTACAGAGAAGTGACGGTAGAGGAAGAACGGACAGGTACCGGAATTGCCGATCCCCATATCGCGGTCATTATTGAACATATTCATAGCTCGTTTGCCTCCAAGCTGACAGTAGAGGGACTTGCCTTGAAAGCCAACCTGAGCTTGAACTATTTTATCTCGAATTTCAAGAAATGCACGGGCTTTACGCCCGGAGAATATGTCGCCAGAGTTCGTATTCAATATGCGAAAAAATTAATTCGGGAGGGCATTAAAACCGTCTCCGAAATTTCCGATATGGCCGGATTCGAAAGCGTGTCGTATTTCAGCAGGGTGTTCAAAAAAATAGAAGGTCTTACGCCGGGCGAGTTCAAACATACCGAAGTATAAGGAAAGTGATTCTGTTAAAGAAAACGATGATTTTCTGTATATAAATGAAAGCGATTCAAAATTAAGATTGAATTAGGTTAACTCAATACGAATATAGGGGGCAACACAGAAATGAGGAAGAAGCTGATCGGGTTCATTCTACTCTCGCTCGTCCTGGTGATGGCGGCAGGCTGTTCAGGTTCGAATTCCGGCACGAATGCGTCGCAATCGAATGAACCGCAAAGCTCCGCTGCAAGCAAAGAAAAGCGTACGGTCACATTCGCCACGATCGCCGGTTATTACACGGATGGATTGAAGGAGGCAGCCCAAGAGTACACGAAGCTGAATCCGGAAACCGAAGTCGTCATCGATGTCATTAAGGATAACGATACGTATCAAGCGAACTTCAAAGCCAAGATGGCGGCGGGAGGGAAGGATGCTCCCGATATCGTTCACATTAATTTGATCGGGGAAACGAGCTCGGCCGATGCGATCGATAAAGGCTGGCTGTTGAAGCTGAACGATTACGTGAACCAACCGAATCCCTACAGCGGCGACAAAACCGTATTCGAGGGAATCGATCCCGAATACCATCAGAACACGTATAGCCGGGACGGGGACGTTGCCTATCTCCCATTCGATCTGGTAGGCACAGGATTCTACTACAACAAGGATATTTTCGCAAAGCTGGGAATTTCCGAACCGGAAACGTGGGAGGAATTGCTCGCTGCGTGCAAGCAATTGCAAGATGCCGGCTATATTCCGATTACGATGCCTTTCGGCTTCGAGTCGACGATCACACAGGCGTTTCTCGACTGGAGCGCCAAAAGTCTTTACCCGGAGTTGTTAATTCAGCCGGAAGATGCTCGCTACGACGAGAAAATCCATAAACTGAATACGAGCATTGCCTACTCTGCCGACAATGGAAACTTCGATTTCGGCGCGAGTTACGATCCGGAAAAGCAATTGCTTGCTCTCAAAAACAAGCAATACGATATGCAAGGGGCTGCCCAACGCAAAATCTGGACGGTCATGAAGGAATTGTCCGCGTATTACCAACCCGGCTACGCAACGATGCAGGATCCGGACGTCTACCAACTGTTCATTGCGCAGAAAGCGGCGATTTATTGGAACGGCAGTTGGCAAGTGGGAACGCTGCTCGACGATATGAAGAAGCTGGGCGACAAATCCTTCGGATGGGGAACGTTTAAATTCCCCGAGTTCGCCGAGGCCGACCCGCTGTTTCCGGGAAAACCGCGAGGCATTCTGGTGCCGGGCCATCTGCTCGGAATCGCGGATAAGAAGGACCCGGAGCAAGAGAGCCGGACGAAGGATTTCATGATGTATCTTTATTCGCCGGAAGTCGCTCAGAGAGTGTTCGAGACGACGCTTGAGGCAGGACAGTTCGTTCAAGGTCCTAGCCTGGTGCTTGGGGTGAAGCTGCCAGACGAAGTCAACGCATATCTTACGGGCTTCAAAGTCGATGGCAGCATGGGCTACGCGATCGCCAATGCCGTTCCTTCCTCGGACACGAATCAAGCCAAGCAATCCGCTCAATTGAAATACTATGAAGGCAAACTATCGCTGGAAGAATTTTTGGCCGAGCAGGACAAAATTTTGAACCGGGATATGGATATCTATATCAAGGCTCAACAATACGATCTGGATCCGAAGACCAATCCATAAGCTGCAAACGGAATTCATCATACAGGCCGAGGGAGAACGATGTGTTCTCCCTCGACGGCTTGCTTACATGGAGTGAGATTATGATCGACAAGCCCTTTCGTCCCGACAGAATCCGATATTGGTTAAAAGCTTATTTTTTTATCGTTCCTTCGCTCCTGTTCGTCTTGATCTTTCTCTATTATCCGATGCTGACTTCCATCTATCATTCCTTTACGGACTGGAATTTAGCTCAAGCGGAATGGATCGGTTTGGACAACTATATTCGCATGTTTAACGACAATACGTTTCGAATCGCGCTATCCAATCAACTTCTTTTTACCGTCACGGATATTGTCAAAAGCATCGTATTCCCCTTATTGGCGGCGGAGTTGATTTTGTCCTTGCGCGAAACGAAGCTTCAATATCTGTATCGTACGGGTTTCGTGATTCCGATGCTTATCCCCGGAATTGTTTTCGTTCTGATCTGGCTTTCCGTTTACAACCCTTCCAACGGATTGCTGAATCATTTCTTGTCGTTCGCAGGTCTGAATTCTCTGGCAAGGCCGTGGCTCGGGGAGAGCGACACCGCGATATGGGCCGTTATTCTCATGGGATTTCCTTATATCACAGGTTTGCCGTTTCTTATCTTTCTCGCAGCGATCGGGGGCTTCAACAAGGAAATTATCGAATCGGCCAGAATGGACGGCGCCAAGTTTCGGAATATTTTTCTTAAAATGCATCTGCCGTTGCTCGCGCCGCAGTTCAAAGTCGTGCTTCTGCTGACGATCATCGGCAGCTTGCAGGACTTTGTGCGAATTATCGTACTGACCGGAGGAGGACCGGGAGTATCGACCACGGTGCCGTCGCTCATCATGTACAACTCGGCCTTCAAAAACTCCAATTATGGATACGGCAGCGCGGTCGGCATTTTCCTGTTCGTGAGCATTCTCCTCCTAACGCTGTTGGTATCAAAAATTTTCAAGTCTGAAAGAGAGTGAATCCGGGCTATGAGAAATTACAGAGTTGCGGAAGTCGGCGTCGTTCTCAGCCTTTCGGTTCTACTGCTACTTACCCTTGTTCCGTTTGCCATGCTATTGTTCCTTTCGTTCAAAGATCATCTCGATATTGTGATCGACTTCTGGGGAATTCCGGGAGAGATCAAATGGGAGAACTATTCTACGGCCTGGAGCGCCGTGTCCGGGAGCATCGGCAACTCTCTGTTCATTTGCTGCGTTACGGTAGCCGGGGCAGTCCTCATTAGTTCGATGGCCGGTTACTCTTTCGCCCGCAACCGTTTCCCGGGCAAAGAAATCCTCTTTATGCTTATTATCAGCGTGATGCTGATTCCGTCCATGTTGAATATCGTTCCGCTATACGCGATTATTTCACAGTTAAATTTGACGGACTCTTTCTGGGGCTTGATTTTACCCTATATATCGGGAACGCAATTGGTCGGAATCATTCTTTGCCGGACATTCTTTCAAGGAATTCCGGAAGAGCTGTTCGAAGCTGCGCGAATGGACGGCGCCGGAGAAGCTTATTTGTACTTGCGCATCGCGCTTCCCTTGAGTATGCCAGTTATTGCGACCCTGGGGATCATTACCTTTATTAGCGTTTACAGCGATTATCTATGGCCGCTGATTATATTGAAAGAGCCTCATCTTACTTTTACGATCCAAGCGGTTAATATGACGACCAATGGCAGGCCGGATCTCGGATTATCCTTCGCCGCCTATATCATCGGCAGCTTGCCGATGATACTGGTCATTATGTTCGGTATGAAATATTTCGTGCAAGGAATTACGTCGGGAGCGCTTAAATCTTGAACCCGCTGCAGAGAAGAGAGGAGAACGCTACTCAATGGCAAATTTGAAGTTCAAAATCGGATTGATCGGAAGTCCCGTCAAGTTTGTCTCATGGACGGAGGAGACGGTAATGTCCATGAAACAAATCGGATTTAACGCTCTTCAGCTGAATATCGCCTGGGGAGGGCGTCCGCACGACGAACCGTTAAATTTGGAGGACGTCGTAGCGTTATCCGGCGAAGCATCGCTTAAATACGAGCAGAAGATTCCGATAGGCGGCGATTCCTCTTCGGGCGCATGGGAGCGGCGAAGAAACGATCTCAGAGAGCGTATACGGTTATGCAAGCAGGCGGGAATGCGCTCTATTTTCCATTTTGGCGCCCCTTACAACGGACAGGATGGTTATCGAGATCTGCCCCTCGAAAATTGCTTGCTGGACGGCGTAACGCCCGACAGGTATGTAGCACTGCTAGAACGGTTTAACGAGGAGTTTCCCGGGGTTGACGATCTGTTGCTCTACACCTACGATCAGGACGCTTGGCTGTGCAACGAGTTCGGAAACTGCGAGTCGTGCAGGGGAATTCCTCTGGATGAGCGCGTCGTCCCTTTCGTTAATCTGCTCGCCCGAACATGGAAGCGGCTGACCGGAGGACGTCTTTGGTGGGAGCCATGGGAATTGTCGGCGGGACAGGTGCTTAAGTCGATCGAGAAGCTAGACGCGGATTGCGTCAGTCTGGCGCTGCATTCGAATATTGCCGAAGTTACCGTTACGCTTCCGGTAGACCGTTTTTTGAAAAATGCCGCCAATCTTGCGGTCAAACGGAATATCCCGTTTGTCGTGGAAGGGTTCTTTACTTCCGCAACGGAGGAAGTCGAGCCTTACGAACATATCGCTTACCCGCTTGTCACCTTGCGCCAGCTCAGGGCGATAGCCGGTACTCCCGGCGCAGTGGGGATTAAGGAATACTTCGGCATAGATATGATCAAGCCCGATCCGAATTTACGGGTTACGGAGCTGTTCTTTCGGAATCCCTGCATCGGGGACGACGAAGCGCTGGAGAAGCTTGCCGAACCTTACGGGATGGCAGCAGAAGAAATGAAGGCTTTCTGGCGTCTGAGCTCGGAATCGTTCGAGCTGTTTCCGTGGGATGTCTCCTGGTTTGTCCGCAAAATCGGTCTTTGCGACGTGTCGCATTCCATGACTGCCGCGTTTATCCGGGGGCAGCAATGCCATACCCCCTCATGGGAATCCACGCGTAGGTCGATCTTCATGAAAACCGACGATCTTGAGCCGGACCCTTGGATGATCGAGGATATTCAGCTTCGATGCAAATTGAGCGCTGAGCGGGCGGAAGCGGCCATTCAAACAGGACGGAATGCTCTTGAAAGGGTTTCCGCGTCGCTTCGAGACGTATTAAAGAAAAACTTGGACGAGTTAGACGGTTTCCAAAGACGGGCTATGTCCTATGCGTATCATTTACGGGAAACGAATCTGGTTCGCATCATTCGCTCTTATCGCGAAGACCATCGGGAGGTGCCGGAGCGGCTTCTTGCCGAACTGACGGCGTTATTGAAAGAGGATCAACAAAACCAACGTTCGGCAGAACCGATTCAAACCGTTCTGGGGATGCTGGAGGAAGATTTGGACGAATTTCTTGATCGTTACTTTCTTACGCCCGATCGGAACGACTGGGTGAAGGGACCGCACAGCTTAACCTCTCGCTGAATTTAGGGACATGGGGGCGGAGATTTCTTCGTCATGCAGGAGTTTGTGTCATCCATTCAGGAACAAAGAAAGCCGGCTATCGATGTCTACGACGCGGTTACCTGGAGCTCGGTATTTCCACTATCCGTTCAATCCGCAGCTAACGGCAGCATTCCCGTGAAGTTTGTGGATTTTAAGCTTCGAACCGGCTCTCGAGCTTCTTCGGTAAGCGAGCGTTGATACAGGTCAGAATGAAGGAGGATCATTGCAAATGGCAAAGTATCTGAAGACGGGAAAAAGCCAAGCGGAAGCGGAAGAGCAGGATCAGAGGGTTTACGAAACGGTGTGCGACATTCTTAAACAGGTAAAAAAGAACGGAGATCAAGCGGTGCGCGGGTTCTCCCGGCATTACGACAATTGGTCTCCAGAGCAGTTCAGACTGAGCCGACGGCAAATTGACGAAATCATCGCCAAAGTACCCGAGCAAACCAAGACGGACATTCGTTTTGCTCAGGATCAAGTACGCAATTTTGCAGAAAAACAACGAGCTACAATCCGCGATCTGGAGGTAGAGACGTTGCCCGGAGTCGTTCTGGGGCATCGCAATATCCCTGTCAATAGCGTGGGTTGTTACATTCCGGGCGGACGATATCCGATGGTGGCGTCCGCCCATATGAGCATCCTTACCGCCAAGGTAGCCGGTGTGAAACGGGTCATTTGCTGCACGCCGCCGATAAATGGCGAAATTCCAGAAGCCACGGTTTGCGCTATGGATTTTGCGGGAGCGGATGAGATTTATATTGTCGGCGGAGTGCAAGCGATGGCGGCTATGGCGCTGGGCACGGAAACGATCGAGCCGGTGGATATGGTTGTCGGTCCGGGGAACGCCTACGTGGCCGAGGCCAAGCGGCAGCTATACGGCCAAGTTGGCATTGACCTGTTCGCGGGCCCGACGGAGGTAATGATCATTGCCGATCATACGGCGGACGCGGAAATGGTAGCCTGCGACATTCTCGGTCAATCCGAGCACGGGCCGACTTCGCCCGGGGTACTAATTACGACTTCGGAGCAACTTGCGCATGAAACGTTGCTCGAGATCGATAGACAACTTATGACCTTGCCGACTGCGGACATTGCAAGGGTGGCCTGGAATAATAATGGGATTATCATAGTGGTAGACAGCTTGGAAGAGGCTGTAATTGAAGCAGATAAGCTGGCCTACGAGCATGTGGAGGTGCTGACCGAGAATCCTCGATATTTCCTGGAACGCTTGACGAACTACGGCGCATTGTTCTTGGGGCCGGAAACGAATGTGGCCTACGGGGACAAAGTGATCGGCACCAATCATACGCTGCCGACCAGAGGAGCGGCAAGGTATACCGGAGGGCTATGGGTAGGCAAGTTCCTCAAAACGTGTACCTATCAGTCGTGCACATCGGAAGCAAGCGCACTGGTCGGCGAGTATGCCGCCAGATTGTGCGAGATCGAACGATTCATGGGGCATAGGGAGCAGGCGCTTCTGCGCGTACGCCGATATGGGCGTTCCAAGTTGTCCGCATCGAAGTGAGTTTCCAAGCAATTGTTCAGGGTTACTCGGATGGCAGCGTCCAACCGGATCGCGTCATCACCCGTGCAGAGTTATATAACTGAGCCGCATTTACCTTCTATATTTGAGCCTAAGCGTGTTAGCGCTTGGGCTTTTCTTATGCAACGGATGCCGCATTCTGCAGAGTAGGGCTAGTTGTCTTATAATTTTATAAGTCGAAATAAAATTTCATAATAAAATTTGTTTGTGAAATTTATTGACGAAACATTCGAATTTGTATAATATTCAGTTAGGATCCGCAAAGCGATTTTAAGCTGTCGAAGTTACTATATAGGGAGGGATCGGGAGAAAAATAAGGCGAATCTATTCAGTGGCTTGGAGAGAAATACCAAAATGAATAAAAGGAGCAGTGAAAATGAATCGTTTATTTGCGCGTTGTAAAGCAATATGCAGCTGGATGCTTATAGTAGTCATGCTAACATCCATGTTACCTGCTATTCACGTTTCGGCGGCGGGGGTTACTCCTCCGGATTCAGATGCATGGACACCCTATCAACAGTACTTAAACTCGGATGTTTCCAAGAAGGAAGATATGCGTGCGGCTTGGATTGTAACCGTTTACAACTCAGACTGGCCATCCTCGGCATCGTTAGCTATTTCTGATGCTACAGAGAGGGTGGAAAAGCAAAAGCAAGAACTAAGCAATATCTTGGATGCGGCAGTTGCCAGCAATTTGAATGCAGTTATGTTTCAGGTTCGCTCCTCTTCCGATGCGCTATATAAATCTGATCTCGTTCCCTGGTCTATCGTTATGACAGGGACACCAGGCGGCGATCCAGGCTTTGACCCGCTTGAATATGCAATAGATGAAGCGCACAAGCGCGGAATAGAGCTGCACGCATGGTTTAATCCATATCGTGCTGCAACTGCGATCAATGATGCCATGGTTGCTCAACTCAAGGCACTGCCAAAGAGTATTTTCAACACTCATTTTGATTGGATTAAAAAAGCCTATGATGGTGTGTATGTAGTAGATCCAGGTATACCTGAAGCACAAGCATGGATAGCGGATAGCGTTATGGAGGTTGTTAATAAGTATGATATTGACGGCGTTCATTTCGATGACTATTTCTACCATGAAGGCAAAGCCTATGATTATGATGACAAAGCTACATTTGAAAAGTATAAGGGCGGTTTTACAGACATAGGCGATTGGCGAAGAAATAATACATACAAGCTTATCAGCGATCTTTCCCAAAAAATTCGTTCAGCAAAACCTTGGGTACAGTTTGGAATCAGCCCTGCCGGCATGTGGGCCAATATGAAAGACGGGCATGTTAACGGTTCTCCAACTGCCGGAGGTGGACCAAACTATGATAGGAGCTTTGCAGATACATTAAGATGGGGGAACGAGGGGCTGATCGACTACCTGACTCCACAGGTTTACTGGCCCTTTGGCCGTGATGTGGCTCCCTACGGTGTAATAGCAACATGGTGGGCGGATCACCTTACAAATCCCAATACAAAGCTTTATATGGGTATGGGATTGTATAGGGTAAATGATACAACCAATTCAACTGAAACAGGATTTTTAGATCCCTATGCCAAAGACGAGATTATCAGGGAGATACAACTCAATACAAATTATATAAGTGAAATGACAGGCCGCGGGATCGATGGTTCATTCCTATACCAGGGCAGCAACATTGTTCCAGGTTCGAGAATTTATAAAAAGGAAGCTGTAGAAGAGGGAGTAAGAACGGCTTGGGCGAATAAGGCGATAGCTCCAAAATTGACCTGGAAGAGCAGCGTTGCTCCAGCGATGCCCACAAACGTTACTGCCGAGGCTGTAGATGGCGTTACACAAGTTGCATGGACATCTAGCGATGAAACAGGCAGCACTGCATATTATGCGATTTATAGATTTTCACAGGATGAAAATCTTGATACGTCAGATTCAACGAAAATAATTGCAGTTGTTGGTAAGACTGTTGATAGTGACGGTAAGGATATAACAAGTTATACCGATACAGCTGTATCAGATCCAAGCAAGGTACAGTATGTTGTCACTGCACTTGACCGCCTCCAGAACGAGAGCTCGCCAAATGCACCGACACCGGTTAGCGCAATCGATGCAGACCTTACTACTGCAGTCGGTACAGCCCCGGTTCTTCCGGTATCCGTAAAGGTTAATATGACATCAGGTTCTCCGGCTAATATGATGGTAAAGTGGGACAAAGTAACTGACGCCAATCTTTATTCCGCTGCCGGAAATAGCTTTGATGTAACCGGGACAGTTATTCATACTAACGGAACACTAACAGAAATGAATGTAACAGCTCATGTTTCAGTTGTGGCACCGGCTATCAAATATATTAATCCTGTTATTGTAAGAACAGAACAAAATACGGCTCCGGTATTTCCAGCTACCGTAGATGTAATATATACAGACCATACAGTTTCGTCACTTCCTGTTGTATGGGAAACACCGGATCCTGAAGATTATAAAAACGCAGCACCTTTCGATGAATACAGAAATCCAAGCGTGAAAGGCATACAGGGAATAGTCGATGGAACAAATCTAAAAGCAGAAGGCAATTATATCGTATATCCGGCAGTTAACTTATATGCGCCTATAGCTGTTTCAACTCGGGTGGGAATACCTCCAATACTTCCCCCTAGCGTTAATGCCACATACACTGACGGTACAAGCTCAAGTGTAGCAGTAGTCTGGGATGATATTCCGGCGGAAAACTACGCTAGTATGAATAACTTTACCGTTAAGGGAACAGTTGAAGGTGCCGCAATGAAGGTAGAAGCTGCGGTAACTGTTGAAAGCGCTGTAAACATAGCAAGCATTGATCCGGTATATGTGAAGACAGGTATCGGCGTAGCGCCAAAGCTTCCAAATACCGTTAAGGTCACCTATGATGATGGCACGAAGGACACTGTTTTAGTAACCTGGCCAAGTGTGGATCCGGCTGTTGACTGCTTAACGACACACAGATTTACGGTTACAGGGACAATAAACGGTACATCCACTACTGTTACGGCTACAGTTGAAGTAGCTGCAGTCATAGTGCTGGACGACTTTGAAAATGGGGTTGTTAACGGCGGCGCTGCCCAGAGCATGATTAGGTGGACAGGCGACAGTGCCAGCAGCACACCGCCAACTTTGTCCTATGATACCGCTATAAAACATAGTGGAAATAGTTCCTTGAAGGTTGATTATAAGTTATCCAAAGTTGCAGGTACTGCAAGCGCTTATGTTCGACCGAACCAAGGTACGGGCCTTGTGTTTAAACCCGGGGAAGTACCGCAAAAGATCGGTTTCCGGGTATATGGAAATAATGTTACAACTTTTGCTCTAAGGGCAGAGTTCCGTGCAGGAATTACTACCGGTTCCACTAATACAAATCAAAACATTTCTAATACGCTGAATTTTACTGGATGGAAGTATCTGGAGTACACGGTGGCTCCGTCCTATCAAACTACGGGCCTTACTATAACACTTCTGCCCGGTATCGTTGCCACATCAACCAATGATAAGGTGGACAGCACCATTTATATCGATGATCTTGTGGCTGTTTATGGAAGCGAAACAAAGGATACGACAGAAATAAGCGGGGCAATTGCAGCTGCGCAAAGCCTTTATGACAGCACAACTGCCGGTACGGGCCACGGGCAGCATCCTTTATCAGAGCGCATGGGGCTTAATGCCGCTATTGATGCTGCAGCTAGCGTTATGAACAATCCTGCAGCCGTTATGGCAGATCTTTATAGTGCTACCGATTTGCTTAACTCAGCAGTGGATGCCTATATTGCTGCACAGATTGTAAACGAGCGGCATCAGATCATAGAGGACTATGAAGACCATGGCAGCGGAAAGAGCATCGTTGACTGGATTAATGATGGAGGAAGCACTAAGCCCACTATTTCATATAATAATGATCCCCATTACGTGAAAAACGGAAATCGATCATTTAAGATTGATTATAATTTTGCGGGAACTACCGGGACAGCCAGTGCTTATGTAAAAGGTGCATCCTACCCTAACCAAAAATTGAAATTTACCGGAGAGAATACACCAAACAAAATTGGTTTTTGGCTTTATGGCAATGATGAGACGATTTTCAGCTTACGTGCAGAAATAAGAAAGGCAGACGGTACTTCAGCCACAACTGCCAATTTCTTGCCAGCCAATTCCGTGATGAAATCAGGCTGGAATTTTGTAACCTATGATGTACCACAAGCAACTTTTAATGCATCAACGGGCCTTTTACTAAATATTATGCCTGGATTAGTTGAAACCTCTGCTGCTGGCAGAGTAAACAGTACGATCTACATGGACGACCTTACTGCAATATATAATGTAACTCCGGCTGCAACCTTAAATAAAACAGGACTGATAGGAGCTATTGCAACTGCAAAATCCTTGCTTCTTGGCGCAGTGGAAGGGACACAGGGAGGCCAGTACCCTATAGGCTCCACAGCAATTTTGAATGATGCTCTCATTGCTGCACAATCTTTGGTAAGCAGCACAGTACAGTCGGATATTGATCGTGCAGCAGAAACATTAAATGCTGCAGTTAACACCTTTAAAACTTCACAAATTCCGCTAATTGATATTCAAGGTTTAAAAGCTGCGATAGATGCCGCAAAGGCAAAACATGATCTCGCAGTTGAAGGAGCACTGCCAGGACAATATCAAAGCGGAGCCAAGGCAGCACTGGAAGCTGCTATAGATGCAGCAAACACAGTATATAAAAATGCAGGCGCAACACAAGGAGAGGTTGAGGCGGCAAAAACGGCGTTAGCACAAGCTGTTGCTGCTTTTGACGAAATGGTGGTTCCACCTTTAGTGACAATTGATTTGGATGCTGCGATAGCAAAGGCTAAAGCTCTGCATGATGGAGCAGATGCAGGAACAGAACCTGGACAATATCCGCAACAATCAATGGATGATTTGTTATCGGCAATAACGGCTGCAACAACTGCTAAAGCTGATGCACAAACCCAGACAGATATTGATCGTATATTACAAGATCTAAATGCTGTAATTAAGGCTTTTGAGGATGCAATGGTTCCATTAAATGTTGATAAAACTGAACTGAATCAGGCTATAGCAGATGCACAGGCTAAGGTTAATTCAACAGTAATAGGGACACTTGGCGGACAGTATCCGCAACATGCAAAAACGGCTGTTACAACCGCAATTGCAGCAGCACAAGTAGTTGTAGGCGATATTCATGCTGACCAGGATGCTATTGATGCGGCTGTAGACGCATTAAATACAGAGGTAGCAAAATATCTTGCAGCACGAATAGCAGCTCCATGGGATAAGTATAATGTTCCAGAGGAAACGCCGGTAAACAAACGCGAGATGCGTGCTGCCTGGATAAGCACTGTTGTTAATATTGACTGGCCATCAACAGATTCATGGAAGATTGAAGACACGCAAGCCCGTGCGGCGGTGCAAAAAGCAGACCTTATAAAAATTCTTGATGATCTTGCGGAAACAGGTGCCAATGCAGTGATGTTCCAGGTAAGGCCGACATCAGATGCATTTTATCAATCAGAGCTTGCACCATGGTCATACTGGCTGACAGGAAAACAGGATGTTGATCCGGGATTCGACCCGCTGCAGTTCGCAATTGAAGAAGCGCATAAAAGAAATCTCGAACTGCATGCGTGGGCTAACCCATACCGCGTTTCCATGCCGGCGGCCATGTATAAGGACGAATCAGGAAAGCCTTTATCGGACTTAAATGCAGTAGGAAATATGTTGAGCCAGGTGCCTGATAGTATCTATGCCAAGCATCCGGAATGGGTAAAGGTTGGCACAAACCGCTTTGTCCTTGACCCAGGCATTCCGGAAGCTGCGAAATATGTTGAAGACTCCGTAATGGAAATAGTCGAGAATTACGATATTGACGGCATACACTTTGACGATTATTTCTATGTTGGCAGCAATGGCGGTTTTGATGCCGGGTATAGTGATCAGAGCACATATGATACCTATGCCGACAAAACCGAGTTTCCGAAGATTGAGGATTGGCGCAGAAATAACACATATACGCTGGTTAAAAATCTGCATAATAGAATAAACGCAGCAAAGCCGTGGGTTAAATTCGGGATTAGCCCGGCAGGCGTATGGGGCAACATGAAAGACGGGCATCCGGACGGTTCTGAAACTTCGGCCGGAATACCAAACTATGACCGTGCTTATGCAGATACCAAGAAGTGGGTTTTAGAAGAAATCATCGACTATATAACCCCACAGGTGTACTGGACATTTGCAAATTCAGCTGCAGGGTATGGAGTTGTTTCATCATGGTGGTCCGATTTGCTTAAAAACAACCCTGATGTACAAACACAGCTATATATGGGTGTAGGTTTGTACTGGCTAAATCCTGATGAAGGAACTACTGATAAATATTGGAATACCCCGGGTGTTGGGGATCAGGAAATTGCACGCCAGCTTAAGTTTAATGCTGCAAACCCCAATATAGACGGTACTATGATTTTTACGTATAACTCGTTTAAAGTTAATTCTCCTAACGCTATTTCTGCTGCATCGCTGATTAAGAACGACTTATGGGCGAACAAAGCCCTTATGCCGGCAATGCCGTGGAAGGGTGGAGTCGCGCCTGAAGCTCCGGTATTAGTAAGTGCGACATTTGAAGACGGGAGCCATACAATTAGCTGGCAGGATAATGATGAAAATACAGCGTACTATGCACTATATCGTTTTGAAGATAATGAGGCTGTAGACATTAACAATCCTGTTAAACTGATTGCTAAAGTTCGTAAGACTGAGACAGGTCTGCAAAGCTTTACCGATCAGACAGGGAAACCAACAAGTAATTATGTTGTGACTGCATTAAACAGGCTGAGCGACGAAAGTATTCCGTCAAATGAAAGTACTCAATCACCAATGATCGACACATCCGCATTGGACAGCGAAATAGTAGCAGCTGTGGAACTAGTGGACAATGCTGAGGTTGGTACAGAAGCCGGGCAGTATCCGCAAGAGGCAATAGATGCCTTAACTGCTGCAGTAACCATTGCATCGGCTATAAAGGTTAATGCAAAGACCCAGGAAGAGATTGATCGTGCAGCGGAAGGCTTGAAAGCCGCAGTAGAAAGCTTTAAGGCTGCACAAATAGTTGATCCGAATATTAAAGTCGAGGAAGTGAGCCTTGATCAAGAAACGCTTCAATTAAACGTTGGCGGTGTTTATCAATTAAAGGCGACTATCACTCCATCGGGAGCAGCTAATAAGAATGTAACATGGACATCAAGCGATGATGGAATTGCAGCAGTTGATAACACCGGCAAGGTTATAGCAATAGCAGAGGGTATAGCTGTTATCACAGTGACAACTGAGGATGGAAATAAAACGGCAACCTCTGTTGTAACTGTAAGCATGCCATCAGAGACAATCGATACAACGGAATTGGATAATCAAATAAAAATAGCTGCAGATTTAATAGACACGGCAGGAATCGGTACAAATCCCGGGCAGTATCCGCAAGGTGCAAAAGATGCCTTGGAAGCTGCAATAACAGCTGCATTAACGGCCAAAGCGGATGCAAAGACCCAGGAAGACATCGATAATGCAACTGTAAACTTAAAAAGTGCTGTAGCAAGATTTATTGCCGCAAAAATACCAGTACCTGAAGTGATATATGTTCCGATACATGTTACAGGTGTAAGTCTGGATAAGCAGACATTGGAACTGAATATTGGCGATGAATCTCAGCTGACAGCAGCTATTAGTCCGAGTAATGCCGACTTTATGCAGGTGACATGGAAATCCAGCAACGAAAATGTTGCAATTGTTGATCGTGCAGGTAGAGTTGTAGCAAAAGGCATCGGCACGGCAATCATCACAGTAACAACCACAGATGGAAATAGGACTGCAACTTGCGTTGTAAATGTAAATGCTCCGGTAACCGAAGAAGAGGAACCTAAGCCTGAAGAGATCGTTGAAGTCAAATTTAGCGACATTCTAGGCCACTGGGCGGAAGCAAGTATTAAACTTGCAGCGGCTAAGGGCATTATCAGCGGCTATGCCGACGGCACATTTAAGCCAAAGAGCGAGGTTACCCGCGCCGAGTTTGCAGTCATGCTGGCTCGCATGCTGAACTTGCAAGGAAACGGAGCCGAGCTGGAGTTTAACGATAAGGCAGCCATCGGCTCGTGGGCGGAACAAGGCATCGCTCAAGCTGTGCAAGCTGGAATCGTGAAAGGCTACTCCGATGGCAGCTTCAGACCGAACGCGAAGATCAGCCGCGTCGAGATGGTTACGATGATCGTGAATGCGCTTGGTTTCGCCGACAACTCCAAGGCGACAACTGGATTTGCGGATGACGCCGAGATCCCGGCATGGGCTAGAGCGGCAGTTGCAGCGGCTGTTGAGAACGGGCTCGTTCAAGGCGTCGGCGGCAACAAGTTCGCTCCGAAT
Source organism: Paenibacillus sp. PAMC21692 (assembly GCF_014303795.1). Classification (NCBI taxonomy): domain Bacteria; kingdom Bacillati; phylum Bacillota; class Bacilli; order Caryophanales; family Paenibacillaceae; genus Paenibacillus; species Paenibacillus sp. PAMC21692. The sequence continues at coordinate 7,291,726 of NZ_CP060293.1, read as the reverse complement.
CAAACGGCAACAAGAGCCGAGTCGGTGGTCGTTCTGCTTAGAGCGCTAGAGTTCGCTAGTAAATAAAGCTGAAATCGATCAACGATATACACTATTTCATAGTCAGAATCGTCTCAAAGGCAAATTGCATGAATGAAACACCCGTGATATGATTAGGATAGAACTAAGGAGCCGGACCGCCATCCGACTCCCTGCACAACAATTTGGGTGGGAAACCTCCAGTCAAAGCTAGAAAATAACCCGCAGGCGGTCAACCTGGGCGGGTTATTTTCGTTTATTCATGAGAGTGAGCAAAGCCAGCAAGAACATGCCGATCATTATCACTTCAGTCAACGAAAATGTCATGAGCATCACCTCCGCTCTGGAGGCGATACTTCCCCACCCAAGTCTGTTGCACACTAGCATTATATCAAAATATGACATTTCTTGCATGGAAGATTTGTAGAAAATTGGAATAATCGTGTAAGAGGAATCATGTTACTATTCGAATTGTTACGGTTCAGGAACAGGATATATGCCCGTTACTATTGGTGCGTTGCAAGCGCGAACATAAAGTTTTCTTTACATTTCATTTACATAACAATCTACCATGATAAATTAGAAGTTAGATGCAGATGGATACTATTACCAAGGCATCGTTGCATGTGACGAAATTGTAATGGACTGCTTACAACGACAAGATCTCAATCTATACAATCCAGCAATGAGCCTTTCGATGGAACGCCAAGCGTATGAGGACGCATTGCAGCATAGTCGAAGCAAAGCGGTAACCGCCAGTACCTATGGAATGATTCTTGGCGACTACTCGGATGACGGTGGCGGTGGGGGATTCCCAGGCTGGCCATTATAATGAATAGTTAATAGCTCTGCGAAGTCACTACCCATATGAATTAGTCAAGGGGTTTCCCAGTTATCTTAGATAATTGGGGAGCCTCTTGTTTAGCGTGGTTGGAGAGATTAATAGCCGCGTGTGCTATAGTAGTGATAGGGAAGTTCCGGAGGGGATGGAGTATGTTCTTTTTCATTGTATGGTTTGTGTGTTTCATCGTATTCATAGTTCTTGCTACGTTATTTAACAAGAAACATAAAGTCATTAGATCGTTAGTCAGCGCGCTGGTTGTTAGTGTGTTGGTTCAAGTTCTTGAGCAATTTTACTTGACCAGCATCATTGTCGTTGCCGTCATTTTGTATTTTTTAATAGGAAACATCCATACGTTTAAAAACGATCAGCTCAAGCTGATGGTTGCTATATTATTTGGTACGGCCACCGTGACACTTGTACTATCGTTTACCTATTTCAATCAAAATTCTACGCCATCCGATCCCGAGATCTTTAGAGTGATGTTTATCTATTACCCGCTATTAATTATATTTATATCTTGTTATACATATATGCTTCTTTGCCTTTTCAATTTTAAAATACTGCAAACCTCAAACCCGTTCCTATATATTGTGAATAAAATTCGCGGCTTCAGGCGAATGATTCGTTTGTTCTGGATTGCTTCGCGAAAAGGGCTGAGTCATCTGATTCAGCAAGATCATGCGAAACTCCCACATGTTATTGCCGAAATTCTTGATGATATGGGGGGAGTTTTTGTTAAGTTTGGACAAGTATTATCAACCCAAAAGGAAATTTTACCTAGTCATTTCATCGAAGCGTTCTCTAATTTGCATGACCAAGTAAAGCCGCTCAGTCAAGAGGAGCTAAAAAAAATCATTGATAGCAGAATTGGCAACATGAATGAAACGTATGAAACCTTCGAGATGCAACCCATCGCAGCAGCTTCTATCGGACAAGTTCATCTGGCTAGGCTTAAGTCAACCGGAGAGAAAGTCGTCGTTAAGATTTTAAGACCTGATGTTAAGCAAAAGATGACAGTGGATTTGGATTTATTAATTCAATTTGTGTCATGGCTATCAGAGCGTTCTTCTAAAATCAAAAGACTCGGTTTAATACAACTCGCAGTAGGATTTAAAAATAATCTTATCGAAGAAACCGACTTTGATATCGAAGCGCTGAATACAAACATGTTAAAAAGAGCATTTAAAGAACATGGAATCCCTTTAAGAGTGCCTAAAGTTTATTCCGAGTATTCGACTAAACAAATACTAACGATGGAATATATCGAAGGAAACCGTTTTACGAAAGAAGTGACAACCGATGTTTCAGAAATGATCATGCACGCATTTTTAGATCAAATCCTGATGATAGGTATCTTCCATGCGGATCCGCATCCCGGGAACATCATGTTGACAACGGATGGGGAAGTTGCGCTTATTGACTTTGGTTCAGTTGGCTATTTATCAGATGATGAACGAGGCGGTCTGTTAAGCTTCTTGGTTGGTTACAGCAATAATGATACGAAAGAGATGGCGCATGGCTTGGCGAGGGTTTGTGAGGAAGGACATTTATTCGATGAAGATATGATGGAACGACGCCTCAGTAGACTTCTGTCAGAAGCCTCTTTTTCACATGATCCTACGAGTGTCATGATGAGACGGCTGATGTCGTTGATTACCGAGGCGGGGCTGTCATTAAAACCAACCGTTGCCGGTGCATTCAGAGCAATCATTACTCTAGACGGGACGTTGTCATCCGTAAATGAAGCATATTCCTTATCAACAGCGAGTCAATCATACGCCAGCCAGATTAATAAAGGACAATTGGCCAAGGAACGTTTAAGTAAGGTCAAGGGAAAGTTAGAGGATTATATCCCGAAATTACTGGAGCTGCCTATTCTTAAAGACAATAGAATCACTATTGCTCGTGAGGAAAATCATAATTTGAATGATTTTATTGGGACTTTTACAGTCGGCATCTTTACCGTTATATGTATGGTAGTCATGCTTGTTAGCTTTTTTGTACAAGGGGAAATCATGCGATTTTTACTTGCTCCCTTATCCATGTCAGGCTTTGGAGTCGGTATGATCATACTGATCACGTCAGTGATTAAGCAGCTAAAACCCAAGATATAAAAGTTTTTTCCAATCGAAAGGAATGAAATGCAAGCATGAAAGAAGCATCCGAGCAGCTCATCCAATTGCTTGGGCATCCGTACGAGCCCAAACAAGTCCAAGCTTTGCTGCAATCATTCGGCGTCAAGCGGATGCCGGCACCGAACAGCTATTTCAACGACGATATAATCTGGTCGGCGAAAGCCTCGCTACGCATTGATGTCTATCGCGCACCCAAAATAAATGATTTGACCGGGCTCCAATATGCAGCTGAAGATGGATGGATCATTGGCGCCATGCATTTTCTTGCGCCAGGGGCAGATGATCGAATTAAAGCTCCGTTCCCCGGAAGCCTGCCCGGGGGGATGACGATGAGCTCAACGCCCGAAGAATCCATACGCGAATATGGACCGCCTGCATTGGATGAGGAGTGTTGGCGCCCTGGCTATTCAGGCCGAATATTGGCATGGCGCAAGTCCGGCATAAACATTGTTATGGATTACGAGGATAATGAATCCGCTAGAGAGATGAGAAGCTACACGGCCTGTTTGATTGGCTGCATAGGCGCCTGGAGAAACGATAATCCGGAAGTCTATGCTCCTTGAACGGAACCCTGCCGCCACAAGTATTCTTCATCATGAACCTGCCATAATACTCCAAGAGCCCGTCATGAATTTCCTGACGGGCTCCAACTCGTTTACTTGCCCCCACATTCGCAACGCCAGTCGTCGCTCTCTATCGACAAAACAATTCTACTACAGTAGAATGTTCATATGCGATTCTACAGCAGTAGAATATATATGAACGAGGTGTTTTCATTTGGTTATGAAGTTATTCGATAGCGAGCTTAATATTATGGAAATCTTGTGGAAAGAAGGCGATACCCCCGCAAAAAGAATTGCAGAAATTGCAAAAGAGAAAGTAGGTTGGAGTAAAACAACAACGTATACCATCATCAAGAGATGCCTTGATAAAGGGGCGATCGAGCGGTATGAGCCTAATTTCGTTTGCCATGCGGTTGTTACACGAGAGCAGGCTCAAGAACACGAAACAACGGAGCTGATAAATAAAATGTATGATGGCGCCCCCGACAGACTGATTGCTTCATTGTTGGGACAGAAACGACTGTCGACAGAAGAAATTAGCCGCTTGAAACATCTTATCGATAGCATGGAATGAGGTGAGGGAATGTCGTTACTTCAAATAAGCATCTCGGCTTCCGTCTTTATTCTTGCAGTTATTTTCTTGCGTTCCTTGCTTATTCACAAGCTGCCCAAAATGACTTTTATGTTTCTTTGGGGTGTTGCATTAATTCAATTGCTTGTACCTGTTTCAGTTCAATCGCAATTTAGCATTTTTACGGCAGCGGAACATATAAGCGGAATGTTTACAGCGCCAAAATTGATTTCCGCGCCAGAAAGTTCAACATTTATTAATGGATCTGCGGTTATCATGCCACCAATAACAGAACATTTGACCGTTCCGATTATGCCATTGAAGACGGCTTCACAAATATCGCCTTTTGTATGGGTGTGGTTAGTTGGTTTTACGTTATGTGCGTTATTTTTTATCATTCCGCATTTAAGGTATCGCAAAATCTACAAAATGGCTGTACCTATTAGAAACGATTTTATAGGAAAATGGCAGCTTTCAAATTTGTTATGGCGAGATGTTCAAATCAGGCAACTAGATCATATTTCAACTCCGCTTACATACGGTATTTTCCGGCCTGTTGTACTCTTGCCGAAAAATTTGGATTATGACGATGAGAAACAGCTTGCGCTTATCCTGACCCACGAATTTACGCACATCAAGCGATTCGACATACTAAAAAAATGGATTCTTGCCACTAGCGTATGCGTCCATTGGTTCAACCCTTTTGTATGGGTCATGTATATTCTTGCCAACCGTGATATTGAGCTATCCTGTGATGAAACAGTCATACGAAAATTGGGGGAAGACACGAAACCTACTTATGCCAGGGCACTTGTACGTCTGGAAGAAAAGAAAATCGGTTTGTCGCCGATGATTAGTAGCTTTTCCAAAAACTCGACCGAAGAAAGGATTATATCGATCATGAAAACCAAAAAAATCACGATCACCACGATGCTTCTCGCTATTGGGCTTGCAGCCGGTGCCGTTATCATCTTTGCAACTTCTGCAATGGATAAAACGGAAGTTGCTAAAGGTGTCGACGAACCTATAGCCTATAGTGAGCCCTCACTATATCAAGGTGCCATCACAACCAAAATAGTGCCCACCTTATCTCAAGGCGCCGCCACTACGGATTTAATGCCGCACGATTTAACATTCAACAAAAAATATGATGTACCGAAGTTGATAGACAGCCTTATGGCTTCTAAGTATCGTGCAGTTTATATGGACAACGAAATATATCTTCGTGTCATGATGGATAACACAATACAGATAAGCAAAGATAATGGCGCGGTTTGGAAAAAATATGATACAGATGAAATCGATGCAAAAGAATTTGCAAAATGGCTGCTGATAAACGATCCGATTCCGGGCTATTCAATGAAAGAAGTTCAGACTCGCTTGGCAAACGGGGCAGAAGTAAAACATTTAGTGTTTGAAAATGTAAAAGAGATGTATTTCATAATCGACAGGAACGGCGTACAGATTGAACTTGTACAGCCTGAAAAAATATCTTCTGTTCTGATCGACGGTCAAAGAATGATGATTACTTCCGCAATATCACCCCAGATGCTGAAATCATTTTATGACTTGTTAGTGTCCAACAATATACTTTCGGAAGCTCATGCAAAACAAGATTATTCGGAAAGAATGAAGTATCTTGAAAAAAATCTCCCTAACTTTATCTTGTCGAAATAAAGAGGAGCGGATGCGCACATGATCCAATTGACGAACCGCCAGGCACGGCAATTCCTGTTATTAAAGCACGGACTGTTGAGCGAATATCGATTTACTGGAAAGCAGGGAGTATTGGATTTTGTGCAGCAGGTCGGCTGTATTCAATACGATCCCATCGATGTTTGCGGAAAAAACGCCGAATTGGCACTGCAGTCGCGAATCAAAGGATTCACCAAAAGCATGCTCGACGAGTTGCTGTATAAAGATAGAAGTCTGGTCGACTATCCCGACAAGAACCTGGCCATTATCCCTCTCGAAGACTGGCCGTATTTTGAGCGATACAGGCAAGCTGCAAGGCAACATGCCAAGCGTTATCCCGAAATGGGGGCGTTGACAGAACAAGTACGGACTCACATCCAAAATCACGGTGCGGTTAGTTCGGATGATTTAAAATTAGATGGAAATTTCGTTTGGCAATCGGCTATCCACTGGAGCGGCGGAAACAACGCATCCCGGTCGGTGCTGGAGCAGATGTACTCGACAGGCGAGTTGATTATCCATCACAAAAAAGGTACCCGTAAGTATTACGATATCGCCGAGAAGTATATACAGCCAAATCTGCTGAATGCGCCGGAGCCGCTGCCTGACGAGCTCGAGCATCACAAGTGGCGGGTATTGCGCAGGATCGGCGCTGTTGGCCTTTTATGGAATCGCGCATCCGACGCCTGGCTGAACATATGGGGATTGAAGGCGGAGCAGCGAAACGAGGTTTTCCGCCAGTTGTTGCACGAGGATCGCATTGTTGCTGTTACCGTGGAACAAATAAAGGATATGCTGTACTGCCGCGCGGAAGATTTGCCGCTTATTGAAGCCGTCCTGCAAAATCCGGCGCCGGAATTTCGTTGCGAGCTGATTGCCCCGCTGGACAATATGATGTGGGACAGAAAACTAATCAACAAATTGTTTGGCTTCGATTACACCTGGGAGATTTACGCACCGGCAATTAAACGTAAATTCGGCTATTATGTGCTGCCGCTATTATTCGGAGAGAGCTTTATAGGACGAGCCGAGGTAATCGTCGAGCGAAAAGCCGGGACGCTCGACGTTAAAAACATATGGTATGAGAACGACGTAAAGCAAACCAAGCAATTGCGATCAGCCTTGGACGATTGTTTCCACAAGTTTGCGTTATTTAACGGATGTGAAACGATTTCGACAAAGTCTATGCACTACTAGAGGCGGGTGGCTTTCCCATTCTCACAATCTGTTGAAGAAGGCAGCGGTAGATAAAAATCGAAAAATAGCGGCGCAGGGATACTCCCTGACGCCGTTATTTTTTTAATTAAACATTTTTCTGATGGGAAATGACCTGCACAATCTTTTGCATAATCCTATTATAATATTACAAGTATACAACTTGTGAACGGTCATATTATATGCAAAAGCTGCATCATACAGCGGAAAATCTAATGGGGTATTGAGTGATTTTAAAGCAGCATGTATACTTGTATTAAAAATGATCATATGGGAGAATTCAATGGCCAATAAGAGAAAATCGGAATCTCTTTACATGCAAATTCGCTCGTTCCTGCTGGACGGCATCAAGGCAGGCAGATGGAAGCATAACGAAATGCTGCCCTCGGAGAACGACTTATCCTCTCAATTCAGAGTCAGCCGGATCACGATCAAGAAAGCCATGGATCTGCTTGCGGAAGAGGGAGTTGTATACCGAATTCAAGGAAAAGGGTCATTCGTATCGGCTGACGGAAAACCGATCCTCTATGATCCGGTACGGTCCGCCGCAACGAAGCCGATCATCGCCCTTCTTATGCCGCGTGTGAGTAACCAGTACACCGGAAGGCTGCTGATGGGGATAGAAGCGGTCGTACAGGCAGCGGGAGCCAGGCTGTTTTTTGCAGCGACTGACGATGACCCCGTCAAGGAGTCGCGGCTGCTTGTCGATGCCGTGGAATCAGGCGTGTCAGGCATTATCATCTATCCGACCGCCGGCGAGAGCTATAATGAGGAAATTCTGCGGCTGACCTTGACGAGCTTCCCGATCGTGGTCATCGACCGTTACTTGCGGGGCGTGGAAACGAATTGCGTGCTGTCCGATCATGAAGGGGGAGCCTATGAAGCCGTCAGCCATCTGCTGGAGCTGGGGCACCGCAACATCGCGTTTGCCTCCACGGAGCTTTCGGGCACAACAAGCCTCGAAGATCGGAAGAACGGCTACTCGAGTGCAATGAAAAGCTTACCATCGGCTCGCACGCATGAGCTGACCCTCTCGGGCACGGAGGATGCCGAGGAGAAGATCCGTACCTTCCTGGCGGAACGCCGGGAAATAACCGCCATCTTTGCAAGCCACTATTGGGTCGGCGCTTGTATTCTCCGCGCTCTCGAAGGGACAAAAATGACAGTGCCGGAGCATCTCTCTCTCGTATTTTTCGACGACTTCGAGAATTCCGATCTTTCGCGGGTGCCGCCGACCTGTATCATCCAGCAGGAGGAGGAAATCGGAAGGAAAGCCGCGAATCTCGTGCTTTCCTTATGTAACGGTACGGTATCGACGCGCACCAGAATCGTTCTGCCGACTCAGTTGCTCGTAAGAGCCTCTACCGGACCGGCGCCGCATGCGGCCGACAGACAAGAGGGACAGGTTTGACAAAGTACGCAAGGGGGAGATCATGTGAGCAGGTTTTCCGGAAAAGGAAAAATCCGTTTGAACAGGACGTTTTCCAAATTTTTTATTTCTTATTTGGCTATCGTATTGATATCCATCACGCTTCTGTCCGGTGTGCTGTACGTTCAATTTTCCCGAAGCAGTCTGGAAGAAATTCAATTGAACCAAAGGGAGAATTTGCGTCAGGAGGCGGAGCATATGAGCTTCATCAGGGAGTATGTTTTCTCTCTGGGATTGCAGACGCTGCGCGATTCGGAGGTAATGAGCGTCATCTACAGCAGCGAAGTGCCGGAAATTAAAAAATATACGATCTCGCTGAAAATCGCCAATATTGTCACTTCCAATCCGATCATCCATTCCATCTACCTGTATAATGCCAAAACGGGAGACATCCAGTACGACTTGTCCCGCAATACGCCCTTATTTGAAGATCCCGGAATATTGAAAGCGCTTTCCGAAGTGGATGCCGGGCAAACCTTCCGGTTCATTCCCCGTTCCGTAGCCGTTCAAAAGCCTGGCGGAGGACACGGGGAAGAGAAAATCATCTCGGTCATCTTTACGGATCGGGTCGGTCAAAAAAAACGTTCCGACGAGGGTTCGTCCAAGCTTCCGGCAGACGGCGCGCTCGTCATCAATCTGAAATCGGAAGATGTACTGAACAGCATGAACCTGGCGGAGGAAGACGGGGACTCCTACACGGCGGTCATCGACGAAGACGGCCTGGTCGTCAGCGACTCCAACCTCCGGAACTTCGGTAAAAATAGGAGCGGCGAGAGCTATATCTCCGACATTTTGTCCTCGAATGCCGATTGGGGTTATCAAGTGAGGCATATCGACGGGGACAAGGCGGTCGTATCTTACTATCGCTCAGAATCGCTTCCATGGACTTTCATCAACGTCTCGTCGTACAGCATGCTGTTCGACAAGCAGCGGAGCCTTCTGCTTACAATCGCGATCATCTGCGGAGCGATTCTGTTCGTAGGCATCATTTTGTCATTGCTGGCGGCCAGGAATATCTATTTGCCGTTCGGAAAACTGATTCAGACGATCGACAACCAGCTCTTTACGCGCAAATTGCTAGGCGCGGATCGCGCGTCATCGGACGACGTCCGTTATATTTCCGACGCGTTCACCAATGTTTTGGAGCATGCGGATCATTTGGAGCGTTCGGTCAAAGACAGCAATGCCATTTTGAAAAGAGAGCATTTGAAGCGCCTGTTGTCCGGACATATCGAAATGGAGAAGGATATGCAGGACAGAGAAGTTGCTGTAATCGCCTTTTGCCTGGACGATTATTCCCGGTTTGTCCAACTCCACGACAGACAGAAGCAGAACGAAATCAAAACTTCCGTCGAACTCATCGTGCGGAAGCTTCTGCCGCAGCGCTTTGCTTTCGAGCCGGTTGATTTCGACGAGGAGATGTATACCATCATCGTGGACGTGGAGGACGAAACGGCATATTGCGCCGATGCGCAAAGCGCGGCGGCCGATATTCAACAAAACATCCGGCTGACTTTGGGCGTTTCGGTGTCCGTGATGATCGGACAGTGTGTAAGCAGTCTGGAGGACGCCTACTTGTCTTACAGCAACTGTCTGGAGCTCCTGCCATACCGGTTCGCGCACGGCCAAAATTCCGTATTGTACAACGACATCATCGAACGTAAACGGACAGTGGATTTCGCTTCCCTCGACAAGCGAAAGAAGCGGCTCATCGAAGGATGCATGCTGTCGAATATGGAGCAGGTCAAGCGGGAATTGGAAGGCATCGTGGAGGGGATGAGGGGATACCCTCAGCATTATATCCTGCTTATTTTCAACCAACTTTCGCTGGATTTGCTGAAGTCCGTGGAGACGGGGTTCGATTCGGATTTCGAGGAGCTCGAGTTCAACGGCATCTACCGCGAATTGAATCAGGTGGACACGTTGGCGGAATTGCAGACATGGTTCATCACTTTGTGCGAGAAGATCATGCGGCTGCTCGAGAGCAAACGGTCAAACAGAAAAACGTCCACGGTTCAGGATATTCTGGACTACATCTCCGATAATTACCGCAGAAGCGATATCGGCATCGAGCAGCTTGCGGAAAGAGCCTGTCTTTCTCCCGGATATTTCGGCAAAATCTTCAGTGAAAGCGTAGGCAAGACGGTTAACGAATATATTACGGATTTACGGATGCAGACGAGCAAACGGTTGCTTGCGACAACCCTTCATCCCATCGTTGAAATTTCGGCCAGTGTGGGTTATAACAATCCGGCCTACTTTACGACCATTTTTAAAAAGCATACGGGCATGACACCGAATCAGTATCGCTCCGAGCACCGGAAAACGAACCATTAAGATCAGAAAATGATAAAATCCGAAAAAATTATAAGCCGTTTTTCCTGAAAAACCGAAAGAATCATCAAACATTTGGATTTACCCCGAAATGGTATCCCGATTACGATAAGGTCATGTCGGGGCGAGAAGGAGGGGGGGGCCGCTATGGCCTATGTTACGAACCGAAAGAGAAGGCAAGACGGGTTTTTGAGGGAAATGATGAGAAACAAAATGCTGTACTTGATGACCGTGCCGGGAATCGCTTTCTTTTTGATTTTTAACTACGTTCCCATGTACGGATTGTTAATCGCTTTCAAAAGCTACAATATCCAAGACGGCATTTTCGGCAGCCCTTGGATCGGATTAAAAAACTTCGAATTTTATTTCAAATCGATTTATGCCGCCCAAACGACTTTTAACACGCTATTCTTGAACGGGCTGTTCATCGGAATTGGTCTTGTTGTCCAAGTGACGATCGCCATTCTGTTAAACGAGATCGGGAGCGCGGCGGCGAAGAAATGGTTTCAGTCTGCATTATTCTTTCCCTACTTTCTATCCTGGATTATTGTAAGCGCTTTTGTTTATAATCTGCTCTCGGATCATGGCACTTTAAACTCCCTGTTGGAGAGCATGAACCTGCCGACGGTGGCTTGGTTTAATGAAACGGACAAATGGCGGATGATTCTGGTGCTGGCTTATTTGTGGAAATCAACCGGATTTTTTGTTGTCGTCTATCTTGCCGCGATTGTGGGAATCGACAGCGAATTGTACGAAGCCGCGAAAATCGACGGGACGAACAGATTCCAGAGCATTCTGTATGTGACGCTTCCCGGCATTCTCCCGACGATTGTGATCATGCTGCTGCTTAGCATCGGCAGAATATTCTACGGGGACTTCCTAATGATTTATTCGCTGGTGGGCGACAACGGTATGCTGCTGCCCGTCACTGATGTGATCGATACCTATGTGTTCAGGGCCATGCGAGTATCGGGGGAATTCGGAATGGCCACGGCAGTGGGTTTGTACCAAGCGGTGCTTGGTTTTGCGCTGGTCTCGGCTTCCAATTTCCTTGTCAAAAAATACGACAAAGACATGGCGCTTTATTAAGGAGTGGATGATCTTGCAGCTTAGCGCAGGCTATAAAATTTTCAGGCTTTTCAATTACGGCATTTTGACACTGTTGTCCCTGGCTGCTTTTATTCCCTTCTATTTGGTTGTCACGGTATCGCTCACCAATGAAAAAAGCATTTCTCTCCGCGGCTATCAGTTGTTTCCTGATCAGTGGTCGTTGGAGGCGTATCGCACGCTGTTTATGAACGGATCAACGTTTCTCCAAGCCTACAAAATATCAATCATGATCACATTACTGGGAACGTTGCTGTCCGTTCTTGTGACTTGTCTGCTGGCATACGCCATCTCGCGCAAACACTTGAGATACCGCAACAAAATCGCCTTATTTGTTTACTTTACGATGCTTTTTAATGGCGGCATTGTGCCGTGGTACATCATTGTAAGCAAACTGGGGCTGGTCGATAATATCCTGGCACTGTTTGTCCCGCTGCTGGTTAATGCATGGAACGTCTTTCTGATCCGGAATTATTTCAGGGCGATCCCGGATGCGATAGTGGAATCCGCAACAATCGATGGAGCCGGCGATTTGAGAATTTTTTTCCAGATCATTATGCCGTTGGCTTTGCCGGGCTTGGCCACGATTACGTTGTTTTACATGCTCGGTTACTGGAATGATTGGTGGAATGCGCTGATGCTCATCAATGACAGAGAGTTGTATCCGCTGCAATTTCTATTGAGACAAATTTTGTCCACCGTGCTGTACGCGACATCCTCAGACAGCATGGTAACCAACGTAGGGCAGCTTCCGGCGGAAGGCATCAAAATGGCCACCTGCGTGCTCACGGTCGGACCGATCATTTTCGTATATCCGTTTATCCAAAAATATTTTATCAAAGGTTTGATTGTGGGATCGGTGAAAGGATAGGCTTTATCCGGCATTAGCCGGTTTAGCGATAAATAAGTAGAGGAGCGATTCAATTGAAAAGGGTGTCAAAATTCGCTAAATTGCTCGTCATCGGTTGTTTGGCGGCTATAGTCGCAGCGGGCTGCAGCACAAAAAATGAGCAGAATACGCCGACTTCTTCCGTTGCCTCCAGCACAGCCGGCGCATCCGAAACCCCCAAGCTGGAAAAAGTGGATTTAACCCTGCTGTTGGCCGGCGATCAGCCGCCGCAGCAGGCTGAGGTGCTTGCCGAAATCAACAAACGGTCGGAGCAGGAACTGAATATCAATCTGAAGGTGCAGTATATCCCGTGGGCCGACTACCAGGAGAAAATTAAAGTGATGGCGGCAGGCGGGGCTTCATTCGATATTTATCTCGACTTTTTCGGCAATTTGTCCTCCGCGGCTGCCCGCAAACAGGCGATACCGCTGAACGAGCTACTGGATAATTACGGACAGGATCTGAAAAAAGTGATTCCCCAGGCCGAATTCAACGGGCTGTCCATAGACGGCCAAATCTACGGGATACCCGCTATTTATCCGCGGGCGGAACTAGGCGCCGGGGTGATCATTCGCAAGGATTTGAGGGAAAAATACGGATTTCCGGAAATTACCACTCTTGTTCAACTCGAACAGTACCTGGATGCCGTCAAAAAAAACGAGCCGGGCATGACCCCGTTGGTCGCGAATCAAGGACGGTTTGGTTCCGTCACCGAGAGAGAACTGTATAACGGGAAAGTTTGGTTTACATGGGGTTCCGACACTCAACCGCCCTTTACGATCGATATTTACTCCAAGCCGTACAAAGTCGTCAACAATTTTGAAACCGACGGGTTCAAGCAAACGATGAATTGGGGAAGAAAAGCGTATTCGAACGGTTGGTTCGCCCGGGACATTTTGATGGAGAAAAACGATCAAACAAATTTCACATCCGGTAAAGCCGGCGCTGTGACAGGCGATTTGTTCAGCATGTCGAACATGGTGCCGCAGTTGGAACAAAACATCCCGGGGGCCAAGCTGGAATTGGTCATGTTCAAGAAGGATATGCCGTTGACGAATTTAACGCCGACCAACAACTATTCTTCAATTTCCGCAACGAGCGCGCATCCGGAACGGGCGATGATGTTCCTGAACTGGCTATTGAAAAACCAGGAAAATTACGATCTGTTTATGTACGGAATCGAAGGAAAGCATTACACGCTCAAGGGGGACCTGGTTGAGCTGCCCGCGGACACCGATTTGGCGAACCGGCCTTACAACCCGACACCTTGGTTTATCTATAATACGGCGTATCATCGGGCGTTAACAACGGATCCGGCCGAATTTACCGAGGCATTTCAGTTCTGGAAGACGGCAGAAATCGCCAACAATCCGCTCATGAATTTCTCGTTTAATGCGGAGCCCGTAAAGACGGAATATGCGCAAATCCAGAAAGTTGTGCAGGAGCTTGCCATGCCGGTGATGACAGGCGTTGTACAATCCGATGATGACTATCAGAAGCTTCTCGATCAGTTAAACAAAGCCGGCATGCAGAAAGTGCTGGCCGAAGCCCAGAAGCAGTTGGATGAATATATAGCCGATAATAACATCCAATAATGATCAGGAGATGGTATCAATGATGAAACGTATGGTTATGTCCGTCATGATATTTACGCTGGCATTATGCGGGTTTATTCCCACTGTGCCCCCATTATCGAGCACCGCAGAAGCAGCCGTTGGGGAAGGAATTCCCGGCACGATGGATGATTATTGGAATGGAAATGCCAGTTGGGTCTATCTCAAAAAGGATACCTTCACGAGTACGGGGCAAGAGAACTATTCCTACGGCAACCACACCGAAGTCATGCCCGACGGCACCTGGTATTACTTCAATCGCATACTGATTAAAACCTATAACGCGGGCTGCCCGAATAACGACGGACTTGGCACCCAAGTGAGGAAGTCGACTAACAAAGGGCTGACGTGGTCCGCGCCGGTCACGATCATCGCGCCAACCGCCGGAACAGCGTATTCATGTTATGCGACCGATGGAGACGCTTGGTACAATCCGATCGAGAACAAGTGGCACTATCTGTTCCAATGTTGGGATGGCGTGACCTCGAGGGGATGCGAACTCGAGCGGTCCGGCTCCAACCCGATGGGCGCCTTCACGATCCAGCCAACCGGGGGCAATCCGACAGTCGATCCGGGAGAACTCTGGAATTCAATCTGTAATGTCTCAATCGATGATTGTTCGACCTTGGCCGGCGGTCCCGGCAAGGTCGACGGCGAAGGAACCTACAATATCTTTAAGTTTGACGGCACCTATTATTGGGTGGTCTTCCATGGTTATGACGGCGTTCGAGGCTACCAAGGGCTCGCCAAGACGACGGATTTTCAGACGTGGATCGCCGGAGACGCGAGCCAAGGGGTGCCGAATGATGCGATTTTCGATCGCCTGGATTCCCAGAGCTGGCGCGAAGACTGGTCCGGCGGCGTATCGATTGGCGGCGGGAAGGGGGTCATTTTGCAGGAGGGCGGTTATTATTACAATTTGGTCGAAGCTGCCGATATCAATTTGTCGTGCATGCCGAATCAAAACTGGGATTTCGGGCTTTATCGAAGCACCTCGCTTACGAATACCAGTTGGACTCCGTTCCCGGCCGGTAATCCGATCGTCTACTCCAGCAAGGTAGAGACCGGAGGTCAAAGTTATTGCCCCGCGGCCTATATGGGGATGTTCAAGGATCCGACCAACGACTTCATCTATTTGTCCTACGGCCGGAGGTCGGCGGATCCGAACTACGAAGGCGTATACTGGTATCGCTTGGAGAAGAGCAAAAATTTGTTGAAGAACAGCGATCTATGGACAGCCGATGCATCCAATTGGACGAAAGTTGCGCCGAGTACGAACATGGTTGTGTATCGGGCGCCGAACAATTCTTGGGATGGAACGCAGTACATGGAATTTAACTGCGGCGGTACATGTACAGGGGCTAACAGTGTCTATCAAGACGTGACGATCCCCGGAGGGACTGCGGGCACGGTCCAATTCGGCGGGAAATTTATGGCCGTGGGAGGCACGGACTCCATACTCTTGAGCGTATTTCAATTGGATATCAACTATAACGTATTGAAACAGGATCAATATATGTTGTCCGTGGGACCAAGTTGGGCAGCGTTCGATAAGTCGGGCGCCCTCCTGTCTAATACCAGGATCTTGCGCTACCAGTTCTATTTCTATAATTCAAGTCTTAACTTTCGTGCCGATGATATGTACATGAAATATTAGGAATGATTGGGGGCTGTACCGTTGTGGGAGAATCGCGGTCGGCCCCTTATCTTTGCGTAGACTTCATACTCCCACATAGCACATTGCGAACGAGAACAAAAGATCCTATCATAACCGAATCAGGTGGACGATCCTCCAATTTGAATTTCACTTCCACTATTGATGGAAAGGTTTCTCAATCGAGTAACTTATAAATAAATATGATTTTAAACAGCAATCCATGAGAAATGATGCATGGATATTTTTGCTATAATAGGCCTGCACAATTAAAAACACTATTCTGGGGGTGAAAATACAGGTCAATTTCAAAGACATTTAAGGGTTCAATGCTTTGCAAAGATAAACTTATAAAAACAAAGAAAAGAGGATGATTTCATGACAATGAATGACAAAACCCAAGATCTACAGCATTTACCTGTTCCTGGTCCTGAGCACAGACTTCTAGAGATATTTGTCGGTAAGTGGAATACGGAAGGGGAAATTAAGGCTACTTCATCCAGCCCTGCAGCCAGACTAATTGCAGTGGACACTTACGAATGGCTACCTGGGGGGTTTTTCCTTATTCATAAAGTGGATGGACATATGGGGAATGAGGTAGTCAAAACAACGGAGATCATCGGCTATGATTCTTCGAAAAAGACGTATTTCACTCGTTCTTTCGACAATCAAGGAAACGCAGGTGCCTACCTAGCAAATCTACAAGATCGTTTCTGGACGATTAATGGTGAATTGGAACGCTTTACGGGCGAATTCAGCAGTGATGGTAACACCTTAAAGGGGAAATGGGAATTATTAAGTGACGATTCTAATTGGCAACCTTGGATGGATATCAAGTTAACTAAAGAAATATTGTAAAAAGCACAAAACCTTAATAGAGATCCTGCCATAGCCTGCCGACAGGGCGGATAAAGCCGATTGTCTGAACGCTTGAGTGTTCAGCACAGTCGGCTTTTTTGTTATAGGAAATTATACAATTCCCAGACTTGTGAACAACAGGTTGAAAAATCTAACAGACACAAATCGAAGAATAGTGTCGTTTATGTCCGACCAATTCATTCGCTGGGCTTTCACGGCGCTTAAAAAAACAAATTGACAAATAGGGTAGGGGGCTATACTATAAAGTTGTCGGCAAATGAAACTTTTGGAATAATTTTGATCTCGCTTTTGACGGCCGTCGGAGCAAATTCACTTTCAAAATTTTCCTGCCGGTTCGGAAAACTGACTTAACAGGTTTTCAAAAGATACTTTACAAGGAGAGTATATTTATGGTGAATCAAGCTCTTTCTCAACCGGATCCAAAGCGTTGGAAAGCACTGGTTTTGTTATGCTTAGCAAACTTTATGGTTATTATGGATACCTCGATTATTGGGGTTGCGCTGCCCGCAATAAAAGAAGCTCTAGGCTATTCACAAGCTAATTTACAATGGGTATTTAATGCATATGTCATTTTCTTTGGCGGCTTATTGTTACTCGGGGGTCGTTTGTCCGATCTGTTTGGGCAGCGGCGCATGTTCATGTGGGGATTTGCGATCCTGACGTTAGCCTCTTTGCTTGCGGGCTTGGCTTGGAACGAGGAGTCGCTTAACATCGGGCGTGCATTGCAAGGATTCGGTTCCGCATTAATTGCCCCCTCAGCATTAACCATAGTCATGATGTTGTTTAGCGGCAACCCCAAGGAGTTAGGTAAAGCATTAGGGTTTTGGGGCGCTTCGGCTGCTGCCGGCGGATCGGCTGGCGTATTTCTAGGAGGTGTTATAACCGAGTGGTTAAGCTGGGAATGGACATTTCTGATTAACATACCGGTCGGTATCATCGTCATGCTTGTAGCCCCTGGAATTTTATCGAAAGGGGTACGGGGAAAAGGAAGCATCGATGTTATCGGCTCTATCTTCGTAACAGCAGCATTGGTATTGGTGGTATATGGCATTGTTACTGCGGAACACAATGGATGGGGCGCACCGACCACGTTATGGACACTAATTTCGGGTGGCGCATTGTTTATCCTGTTCTTGATCATTCAGGCCGTAAAAAAAGAACCGCTTGTTCCGCTCGGGATCTTTAAGGCGCGAAACTTGGCTGCAGGTAATATCTCGCTCTTTATGCTGTCCGCCGGGTGGATTCCGTTATGGTTTTTCCTTAATCTCTATATGCAGCAAGTATTGAAGTTTTCAGCTTTAGCAGGTGGGTTCGGTTTGTTGCCGATGACAGTACTCACTGCCATCTGTATGATGTTCATTTCCGGCAAATTGATCGGAAAGTTTGGCGTGAAAGCCAATTTGGTCATCGGATTGATAGCCCTTGGTGGATCGTTAATGCTTTTCGCAACAAACACGCCGGTTGATGGCAATTACGCAACACATATACTTCCAGCCGCATTGCTAGGCGCGCTCGGTATGTCGCTTGCTTATATTCCGGCTACCATGGCCGCCATGTCGGGTGCCAAGCCGGAAGAGGCTGGGCTCGCATCCGGCCTTGCCAATACAAGTTATCAGATCGGCTCAGCGATAAGTCTAGCCATCATGGCTGCGATTGCTGCAGCAAGTACAGCTTCCCAAGCTGGTGCTGATCCGGTTACTGCATTAAACGAAGGATTCCAGCAAGCGTTCCTGTGGTCAGGGATTTTCGCTTTCGCGGGTGCTATCCTGGCCATTCTGTTTATCCGTTCTCCTA
The DNA here is from genome assembly GCF_014303795.1 of Paenibacillus sp. PAMC21692. Classification (NCBI taxonomy): domain Bacteria; kingdom Bacillati; phylum Bacillota; class Bacilli; order Caryophanales; family Paenibacillaceae; genus Paenibacillus; species Paenibacillus sp. PAMC21692. Next base: position 7,272,986 of record NZ_CP060293.1, on the reverse strand, counting down.
AGCCTGGGGAAACAAACGGGCCGGCAGTTATGTAACCGCAGATTAAGGAATCCACTTGAAAGGAGGTGAAAACAATGAAAGAGGCAACCGTTCAAGTACAAGGCATGAATTGCCGTTCTTGTGTTCCAAGAATCGAAAGCGCGATCCATGCAATCGGAGCTGAAGGGCACGTGAATTTTGAGCAAGGCACGATCAATATTCGGTTTGACGAAGAAAAAGTCCAGATTTCCGATATTGAGGAAGCCATTCAGAAAAAGGGATATAACGTTGTGGTGTGACGGTGAGCAAGGGATGAACTAATAGATGAAAAAATCAGTGGTTAATGAGGGAACCCGGTCGAAGCTCGACCGGGTTTGCTAAATTACCCCAACCTTTACTGAAGAAATCATAGTTCATATCATCATGATCTGATACGCATTTGCGTTGATTTAAAATAGAGAATAAAGAATAGCCTCGGAGGTATTAGAATGTACGAAAACATCATCACGAACTCGGACGTAGCCATTATCGGCGGCGGTCCATCCGGCATGTTCGCCGCTTTCTACGGCGGCATGAGACAGATGTCGGTTACGCTAATAGAGAGCATGCCGCAGCTCGGCGGCCAACTTGCTGCATTGTATCCGGAGAAGTACATCTACGACGTGGCCGGTTTTCCTAAAGTGAAGGCCCAGGAGCTCGTCGACAATTTAAAGAAGCAGATGGAGCTGTTCCGAACCGACGTCAGACTTGAGGAGAAGGTGCTCGCTGTGCGCAAGCTCGGCGAACGATCGTTTGAGATCATCACGGATCGCGCAATTCACCAATCGAAAGCCGTCATTATAACTGCAGGTGTCGGAGCTTTTGAGCCTCGCAGGCTAGAACTGGAGGAAGCGGCGCGCTTCGAGAATTCGAATCTTCATTACTTCGTCAGAGATTTGGAGCGATTCCGCGGCAAAAAAGTGCTCATTAGCGGAGGCGGTGATTCCGCGCTGGATTGGTCGCTGATGCTCGAGCCGATCGCGGAGCGAGTGACGCTCGTTCATCGCCGCGATAAATTCCGGGCTCATGAGCATAGCGTTGAGATGCTGTTACAATCCAAAGTCGACGTCGTCGTTCCGACCGAGATTACGGCGTTTCATGGAGAGGAGTGTATCGAGCGGGTTGAGCTGACCGACTTGAAAACCCAAGCGACGACGCTGGTGGAGGTCGACGAGGTCATCGTCAATTTCGGATTCGTCAGCTCTCTCGGACCGATCAGAGAGTGGGGACTTGTCGTCGAAGGCGGTTCGCTTGTTGTCGATACGAAGATGGAGACGAACATTCCCGGCATCTTCGCGGCCGGAGATATATCGACTTATCCGGGCAAGCTGAAGCTGATCGCCGTCGGCTTCGGAGAAGCGCCGACCGCCATCAACAACGCGAAAGTCTACATCGATCCGGATGCCAAGCTGTCACCCGGACATAGCAGCAATATGAAACTTTAAGCAAAAGCGTTTGCGAGAACGTGGCCGGAGCGGGCTGAACTGAAAAGCGACGATTTCCGATCCTTAAATTTATTAAACAAAATCGGAAATTCAGGTGCAGGTGAATTTGTTTCCTCCGCATGTCGTTTCCATAAGCTTCTATAGTTATATTAATCAAATTTCAAATGTCTGCTGATATGCCGACATTTGTAGGGACGAATTAATCCTTGTGGAGAAGCAACAAGAGCGGAAGCGGTTGTTATGATTTTGAATATGTTGCGGCGGATTAGGGTTAGAATCGTCTAAAAGGCAAATTGCACGAATGAAACACCCATGATATGATAACGAAAATGCGATGAGCACACCTCCGCTCTGGAGGAAACACTTCGCGACCCAAGTCTGTCGGAATAAGCGCAATATGAAGGACATCGAAGGCACCTGATCGGGTGCCTTTAGCTTTTACCCGGGCGCGGCTATAAGAATGGAAAAGAGGGATAAGATGCCGACTATACTAGTTGCTGATGATGATGCCAACATTCGCGAACTCGTCTGTTTATTTCTACGTAACGATGGATTCAAAACAGTCGAAGCTACGAACGGCAAGGAAGCACTGACCGTCTTTGCCGGGGCGCATATTGATCTTGTCGTGCTCGATATTATGATGCCGATAATGGATGGATGGACGTTATGCAAGGAGCTCCGAAAAGCCAATCCTGATCTTCCGATACTGATGTTGACCGCGAGAGGCGAAACATGGGAGAAAGTGATGGGATTTGAACTTGGGACGGACGATTATTTGACGAAACCATTCGATCCGTTAGAATTGACGGTTCGCGTCAAAGCATTATTGAAACGATATCGGATCGGCTCCGCACAGACAATTCAATTACGCAACATCATACTTGATCGGCAGACTTTTAAAGTGATGATGGGTACGGAGTCGCTCACATTGCCGCTCAAGGAGTTTGAACTGCTGTATACGCTCGCCGGAACACCCAGGCAAGTCTATACGCGCGAGCAGTTGATTGATCAAATTTGGGGGATCGATTACAACGGAGATGATCGAACTGTAGACGTTCATATTAAACGCCTGCGCGAACGGTTCGCGACGACACCCGATTTTCGGATCGAAACGGTGCGTGGGCTTGGCTACCGTCTTGAGGTATATGAATGATCAAATCACTGTATATACGTGTTGTCCTGACCTTTCTTGTCTCGGTCATCGCGGGCACGGTCATTTCTTTTTTTGTGACGACTTGGATCTTCGAAGAAAAATTGAATGAAAACGCTCAAATCAATCTGCGTAACTTCGGCCAAGACGTCGTACGGATTTACAAGGCTCTTCCGTTACGCGACGCGGACTTATTCGTTAGTAGCATGAAGCAGCTCGACGCTTATCATATTCGAATTTACGAAGCAACGGGGCAGTTCAAGTCCTATGGGAATCTTAACGGGCACAAGCCTGCCGCTGTGACGACGGAGCAATTAAATAAAGTATTAAATGGTGGTGTTGTTCAAGACAATCCGAATGGCATTGCTGCGATCCTTTTAGGATTGCCGCTGCAAACGGAAGCGGGAACGAAGGCGATATTCTTGGAGATGATGACTCCCCCTTCCGCCTCCTTGGTCTTCAAGTGGGCTTTGATCTTTGCAGCCTGCTCGTTGGTTGCGGGAAGCTTGTTGATGCTGGTTGCCTCTGTCTTCTTGGTAAGTCCGATCAAAAAGCTGACTATAGCTACAAGGCGTATAGCAGCTGGAGATTATAACATCAAGCTGAATATTAAGCAGGAAGGTGAACTGGGTACTTTGGCTCGCAGTTTCGAAGAAATGATGCACGATCTACAGCAGCTTGAGCAGATGCGCAGGGAATTCGTAGCGAACGTGTCGCACGAGGTTCAGTCCCCGCTCACCTCCATATCCGGCTATGCTCTTGTGCTTAAGCAAGATGGCCTCTCAGATCAAGAGCGAAGCCGTTATCTAGACGTTATTATCGCTGAAGCAGATCGGATGTCCAAGATGAGCGACAACTTGCTCAAACTGAGTTTGCTTGAATCGCAGTCACAGCAGCTTCGGCCCGCCAGGTTCGGCCTTGATGAGCAAATCCGGAGGGTCATCGTGGCACTCCAGCCGCAATGGTCTGCGCGCAGCATCTCCTTTGAACTCCATTTGAAGTCCGTTCCGTTCATGGCTGATTATGATCTGTTGAGTCAAGTATGGACAAACGTAATCGGCAATAGCATCAAATTTTCCGAGAATGGCGGCGTTATTGCCATCAGCATGAAACAAGATAACAAAAATGTGACAGTCCGAATATCCGATTCAGGAATTGGTATTTCCCCCGAGGATCAGAAACGTATCTTCGAACGGTTTTTTAAAGCCGATCGATCCCATAGTCGCCAGTATAGCGGCAGCGGCATGGGGCTTACCATCGTTAAACAGATCGTATCGCTTCATCAAGGAGATATCCAAGTGGAAAGCGAGCTTGGCCGAGGAACGGCCTTTATTGTCACCTTGCCAAAAACTGCACCAACCGATAGTTAGTTTTTTTTTGCTTCGTTCATATTCAGTTCATATTGTCGTCATGGAAAGGACATCTTGATTGGTTAGACTTGCACTAGCGGTCTGCTACGCCATTAAACAGATGACGACAGGAGTGGATGAGTTTGATACAAGCAGCAGGGAAGGAAATACGGAGTGTTACAAAAACTAAGAGAGTGCTACACATTTTGCTTAAAATAATCGTTGCAATAGTTATAGCGATGCTGCTTTTTGTTGCTATCGTGTTTACGGTTAACAAAATCAGCAGTCATTCAGAACAAAAAAGAATGGAGCAATACGGTCAACATGTATCTGTAGATGGGAAACAAATGAATGTTTCCATTCAGGGGCAAGGAGAAGAAACCGTCGTGATTCTACCCGGTTTTGGAACAGCGGCACCCGTACTGGACTTTAAGCCATTAATAGAAGAGCTATCCCCCAATTATAAAGTCGTCGTGATTGAGCCTTTTGGTTACGGATTAAGTGATCAGACCGAGAAGGAGCGCAGTACGGCAAATATCGTAAGCGAAATTCATGAAGCGTTGCAGAACCTCCATATTAATCGTTATATCCTCATGGGTCATTCTATTTCGGGGCTCTATAGTCTGAGTTACGTGAACGAATATCCAGACGAAGTGAGAGCTTTTATCGGGCTGGATAGCAGTGTTCCATCGCTGAGTGAACAGAAGATTGATTCGTCAGTAACAGAGCCGATTAAATGGTTCCGAAACTTGGGCTTTGCCCGTCTACAATTGAAACTGAGTGCTGACCCTTATAAAGGGCTGCCCTATGATGAACAAACTAAAGAACAATTGGACATTCTGATACGCAAAAATATGTATAATACAACTCTATTAAATGAGGCAGAGAGTATGTATTCCAACTTTAAAGCTGCAGAACAGCTAACTTTTCCATCGAATTTACCTGTCCTATTTTTTGTCCAAGCGAATCACCCCGTGACGGACCAATGGATCCCTGAACATGAGAAGCAAATAGAAGAGTCTTTACATGGAGAAATGATTTTATTGGACGCGGGACATCATCTATATCGTTCCCATTCGAAGGAAATCGCTGAAAAATTCAGGGATTTTATGAGGGGGATTCAATAACGCAATCCCTTGTATCTCCTTGTTTGCCATGTTATTTTAGTTATACATGGAAGGGGACGTTTTATGAAATGGATGGATAAGGGTCGCCGAAGGAGCGTCTTCAAAACATTTCTTATTTCCTATATCATTATATTGCTTTTTCCGCTTTGTATCGGGGCATACATTTTCCAGCGGGTAGAGAATACAATGATCATCAATGAAAATAAGGCCAACTTGGGGCTATTGGAGCAGGTCAAGCTCGTTACCGAGAATCGCTTCAACGAAGTGGATAAGATCGCCTTGCAGTTCGCAAGCGATCCTAAGCTGCAATGGTCATTAAATCATATAGACGAAGAGTACGCCCAAAATCAAATCAATCTTCTGGAAATTATGAACAGTATTCGCAGCGTAACAAATACGAACAGCTTTATCAGCCACTTTTTTGTTTATTTCAAAAACACGGACTCTATCTTGACGGCGACAGGAAAAGCAGATTTGAACATGTATTTCGACGATATATTCCGGTTTTCAGGGAAAAGCACGGAGGAAGTCAAGAGGGAACTGTTTACCGGCGATCATCTTAGAACTTATTTGCCTTCTGCAGAGGTCAGGGAGAAAGAGAAAACCAGCAGGGTCATTACATATATTCAATCGCTTCCGATCGGGGAAATATCCAATATATCGGGTTATTTGGTCATGCTGATCAACGAGCAGGAGATTGACCAACTGATCGAGCAGATAGAGAAACTGTATCACAGCGATATTTACATCGTGGATGAACATCAACAAATTATTATGTCAACGTCCAAAGAGAACGAGTTGAATAAGGCAATCATTCCATTGATTAACATGGAAAGCGGTTACAGTTCATTCCGTCAAAATAATGAATCGATGATCCTGAGTCATACGACGGATAACAACGGGTGGAAGTATATATCGGTCTTGCCGAAGAAAGTCGTATTGAAGCAAATTATCATGCTGAAGAACTGGGCGTTATCACTCATTCTCCTGTTGCTGTTTGCGGGCATCATTATTTCCATCGTGTTGGCAAGGCGCAATTATAATCCCATTCGCGATGTGGTCAAGACGATTATGGAGGAGAACAATTACACGAAAAATCTCGCCATTAACGAGTTTGATTTTATTAAGCAAGCGATCTCCAATACTTTTGAAGAGAAGAATCATTTAAAGGAAACCGTAACGCAGCAAACGCCTGTGATTCAAGCCAATTTTCTTGCGCGGTTGATTAAAGGCCACGTGGATGTGTCGGATGTTAACGAGGATGCGCTGCAGTTCATGGGCGTACATTTTAAGAAGGATTATTTTAGCGTTCATATTATTGAAATCGATGATTGCAGCCAGTTCGTTGCGGACGATACAGAGCGGGAGTGGGCGTTAGTCAGATTCATTCTCTCCAATTTAAGTCGAGAATTGATTGGTGAAGACGGCTACGTGGTAGAGATGGATCGCAATCGACTGGGCATACTGTTCAATGTTTCCGCTCCTGACGATCAAACCTTGGCCGACCGCCATACATTCGTCAGAAATGTAAAGAATTATGCGCAGCAACGCTTCAAGCTGAAAATTACGATCGCGGTCAGTCAATTTCATCCCGGCATGACGGAAATCGGACGATGTTATCGCGAAGCCCTTGTTGCGTTCGATTCCCGGCTGGTGTTCGATTCCGATGAGGGGATATATTACGAGCAGCTTGGCGGTCTGGAGCAGCGTGATTATCAGTTTGCAATAGAAACGGAAGTTCAATTGATGAACTATGCCAAAAGCGGAGATTATCATCAAGTGGAGAAAATGCTGGATCAAATCTATGAAACCAATTTTCTGTTGGGTGATATATCGCCGGAACTTGGGAAATGTTTGTTCTACGATTTGTTGAGCTCGGTGTTAAAGCTGAGGAATGGTCTGAAGACGAATGAACATAATGCGTATGAGGATATGTCGGAACTCGTGAAGAGGTTGTCCTCCTGCGCGACCGCAATGGACATGCTGCAATTCATCAAAGCGTTGTATGAAGACATCTGCAGACACATGCAGGAGGAAAAAAATAAATATAAAGATCAAATGTATGAGCGAATTGTCGTATATATCAAACATCATTACGGAGATGCGAACTTAAGCGTAGCCTCAATTGCCGATCATTTTCAAATCACCCCATCCTACCTTTCCACGTACTTCAAAAAACATAGCGGGGAAAAAATATCGGATTTTATTGCTGAAGTTCGTATAAAAGAATCTAAAAAAATGTTGATCGAACAATCATTTACTCTGGCGGAAATCGCCGGAAAGATCGGTTATGCCAACGATATCGGGTTTGTCCGGTTATTCAAGAAACATGAAGGCGTGACGCCTGGGAAGTACAGAGAAATAGCGAGCCGGTTGACGAATATGATGGAGGAGGCTGACGGTTGATGGCCCTGCACGGGAAGAAAGGCGCAGCGGTAGTGGTGTTGTTATGCGTTGCGCTGCTTGTCTTATATGTCCTGTTCAATAGAAGCGCTGGCACAACGGAAGAAGATGGCGCGGATGCCCCTTATTCGGACCGGCTTCAATCCGCTCATCCTTCGAAATATCCGTCTTCGCTTACGTATTGGGTTGCCATGAATCCGGAAGAACATGCGGTATTGAAAAGTTATAATGAAATGGGTATGTACAAGGAATTGGAGCGGATTACGGGCACTAAGGTGCAGTTTCAACACCATACCGTGGAGCAGCAGACGGATCAATTTAATTTAACGATGCTTATGGCATCAAGGACGCTGCCGGATGTTATTGATTCGAACTGGTCCATGGCGCAACCGGACAAGCTGATCAGGGATGGAAAGATCATTCGCTTGAACGAACTGATTGAACAATATGCTCCCAACTTGTCCGAGTTGTTGAAGAAAAAACCGGACATCCGAAAATTAATTACATCGGACGAAGGGAATATTTACGCATTTCCGACGATTGCCGATGATCCGAGTCTTTCTGTATTTAATGGATTAATCATTCGCAAGGATTGGTTGGATAAGCTCGGTTTGCAGCCGCCCACGACCATAGAAGAATGGGAGCGCATGCTCGTTGCATTCCGGGATGAAGACCCTAACGGCAATGGTATCCAAGATGAAATTCCGTTGATATACAACAAGGATACATTTTTTATCAGCTATGCGTTCGCTGGCGCATTCGGCATTACGACGGAATTTTACCAGGATAATGGGATAGTCAAGTATGGCCCGTATGAACCGCAATTTAAGGAGTATTTGGCCTTACTGAACAAGTGGTACGCAGAAGGTTTGATTGATAAGGATTATTTGACGACGGATATCAACGTGATGGACGCCAAAGTCAAAAACAATCAGGTTGGTGCTTTTAATGGATGGGTTGCGAGCAGCATCGGGAAGTATTCGGCCATGATGAAAGATAAACATCCGGAATTCGAACTCATGGGCGTGGTATTCCCAAAGCTTGGCCCTGAAGATCAAGTGATTGCCAAAAAGCAAGATAAATACGAAGGTTTCGGTGCTGCCATTTCCGCTAACGCTCAAAATCCCGAAAAAATCGCGGCTTGGCTGGATTACGGATACAGTCAGGAAGGACATCTTCTGTTCAATTTCGGTATTGAAGGGGAAAGTTATACAATCGTGAACGACAAGCCGGTGTTTACGGATTTGATTCTGCGCAACCCTGATCAACTGCCTGTAAGTCAAGCATTGGCCAAGTATACGAGAATGGGTTCGGCAGCGCCGTTCGAATACAGCGCGGAAGGCTATTCGCAATATAATGCGCTTCCGGAGCAAATAGAGGCCAAAGAGAACTGGGTGAAGGCCGATCATAATCGCTTGTTACCCAAGCTGTCCTTGACGCTGGAAGAACAAATGCAGGAAGCCGCGATCATGACGGATCTGCTTCGATATCAAGATGAGATGCTGAACAAATTCATTATGGGAATCGAGTCGTTGGATAAATTCGAGGAGTACATTCATACGTTGCACAAGCTGGGGATCGAAGAGGAGATTCGTATCAAGCAAGCCGCATTTGACCGTTTTAAACAAAAGTAACGGATGATGAATGGAATAAATCCTTAAAGGGGCGTGAAAACGCCTCTTTTGTTTTATTTAATAGGGAAATACAGGCCTTAAATTCGAATAATTAATAGAAAAACGAGAATAAGATAACCCATCTAATAATTAAGATATGTTTCGTTTACCCCATGTTTATGTATAGTTTGATGTGAGTTGTTATCCAACATAACTCAATCAAACGTTGAGAGGGGTCATCCATTTTGAAGATGAGGAAGAGAAGTTTTACGGTGTTGCTAATTATGGTTTTTATGCTGGTGAGCCTATTGGCGGCATGCAGTAACAATTCGGCGGAGCAACAAGAGACGTCTCCGCCGACTTCGGGGGGGACAGACGGAGGAGCATCGCAGCCTTCGGATCAGCCGGTCGTTGATTATGGCGATACCGGAGGTCTGGCGCTGCCGATTACGCAAGAGAGCAAAAATTTGAAGGCGATTACTACAACGAATCCGGATTCCCCGCTGCCGGAAAATTTCTTTACCCAAGAATTGGCCAAGCGAACAAACTTGAATGTGCAAATTGAAAGATACAAGTCAACCGACCCAACGGAAGAGCTTGGTTTGTTGGTTGCTTCGAACAGCTTGCCGGACATTGTGGGGGCGACATCAGGGACAATGATCAGCAGGCTGGGAGAGGACATGTTTGTGCCAATAAATCAATACCTGGATATTTTGCCGAACTACAGCAAGGTGCTTGAAGAAAATCCGCAAATAATGAAGTCATTCAGGAATGCGAACGGCAATCTGTATACGTTTAACTATTTGGCCCATGAGATTTCTCCGAAAGTCAATTACGGCATGATATTCCGCCAAGATATTTTGGATAAACACAATATCGCTTTGCCTAACGGCCCCGATGAATATTACGAAGCGCTGAAGAAACTGAAGGAGCTCTATCCCGACAGCTATCCGTTGATTAACTATTATGGCGAGGAGATCGTTCAACTGTTCAGTCAAAGCTGGGGTACATTCCACAAGATGTTTGTGCCGGACGGAGGTAACCAATGGGAATATGGGCCGATAAGCGATGAATATAAAGATATGCTCGTCTATTTGGCCAAGCTTTATAAAGAAGGGTTGATGGACCCCGAATTTATGACCAGCAGGGCAGACAGATTTGATTCGCTTATCTTGCAACCGGACGCCGGCTTTGTATTCCAGGGCTGTTTCTGCCGAATCGACTCGCTTGTCAACAGCGCGACCGAGAAAATACCAGGATTTGAGCTTTCTCCCGGTTACTTTGTGGGACCTAAAGGAAAAGTCATGGCTGAAGCCAGAGTGCTCGATTTCGGCATTAGCGTGTCCTCCAAATCAAAGAATATAGAGGATGCATTAAAGCTGATTGATTACTTATATAGCCCGTCCGGCAGCACATTGGTTTCCATGGGTGTCGAAGATGTTACATTCAAGGTGGAGCCGGATGGCACGATCAGTTATCCTGAGCTGCAAGGCAAGGCGTTGAATAGAACGGAGCTCGAGATAGCGTACGGATTGAATATGACGGGTTTCCTCAACAGGTCGGACCCGCGAGGCGTTACCAAGAACGTATCTCCGAAATATATGGAAGCCGTCGAATTGCTGCAAGATCCGTTCTGGCAGGAAGAACAACCGGTCATGAGTTTTACGGAAGATGAAATTTCGACAAAAACGCCTATCGAAGATGCGTTGTTGAAAGCGGTTTTTGAATATTCCACTAAAGTCATTATGGGAACCGAATCGATTGATGATTGGGAATCATGGGTGAAGAAAAATGAGAAACTGGGTTATCAGAAGCTAGTCGATATTTACAATGCGGCATATGAAAGATATAACAACCAGTAATCACTTTAGAAAGGCTTGAATAATCGAGCGGGAGTTTGCGATTGTCGTACTTCCGCTCGATCCGCCTTGGAGGAAGAGAGATGGATACCGTTAAGACTAAATCGAATGATAGGTTGCATCATTGGCGGCATTTGTACAGAGACAGGCATTTAATGATTTTATTTTTACCTTGCCTGATTTATTTAGTTGTTTTTAAGATCACGCCCGTATTGTGGAACGTTACTGCTTTTCAGAATTACAAAATTTCAAAGGGAATTGCCGGAAGTGAATTTATTTACTTCAAACACTTCATCAATTTTTTTAACAATCCCGACTTTTTAGTCATACTGAAAAACACCTTGGCACTCGGTCTGCTGTCGGTCCTCACTTATCCGATCGCGATTGTGTTCGCGCTGTTGCTCAACGAATTGCGAAGCCAATGGTTTAAGAAGTCGGTTCAGACCATCAGCTACCTGCCCTTTTTTATTTCTATCGTTGTGGTCAGCGGCATGGCCTGGAGCTTTCTGTCGCCGGACGGCGGTCTAATCAATCGTATGATCGGATGGATCGGGATTTCGCCCCAATATTTTATGGCGCAATCGGAATGGTTTAGTTCGATTTATATCTTTACGTTGAACTGGCAGCATTTAGGGTATAACTCCATTATTTTTGTCGCGGCAATTACGGGAATATCGCAGGATCTGTTTGATGCGGCGGAAATCGACGGATGCAACAGATTTAAAAAAATCATTCATGTCACGCTGCCGGGCATTTCCGCAACGATTGCGGTGATGATGATCATTACAGTCGGAAACCTTATCATGATCGGGTTTGAACGCGCGTTGCTGCTGCAAACGCCGGCCACTTACGAAGTATCGGATGTTATCGGAACTTATGTGTACAGAGTAGGCATCCAACAGTTGAATTACGGTTTTGCTTCCGCGGTCGGATTATTTGAGTCGGTCATTTCTTTGTTGCTGCTGGTCGGCGCGAATTACTTCAGCAAACGAGTATCCAAAGTAAGCATTTGGTGAAGGGAGGGAACATATTGAAAAAAAAATTTACATGGTTCGATTGTATAAATGCCGCTCTCTTGAGCCTGCTGTGTATTTCGATTTTATTCCCGTTTTTTTATATGCTGGCCATTTCTTTAAGCGCCAAGATAGAGGTTATGCAAGGCAACGTATTTCTGTTCCCTCGCGGATTTAATTTGAAATCTTATTCGTATATGCTGTCCAGCAGCACGATAGGGCTTGCTTTTCTGAATACTCTAAAATATACGGTAATCGGCACTGCGGTCGGCGTCTTGTTGACGATGATATCGGCCTATCCCCTTTCCAAAAAAGAGTTTTTTGGCCGCAAACTATTTATGAAAATCATTGTGTTCACAATGATTTTTAACGGCGGCATTATTCCGAATTACTTGTTGATTCTCAAGCTCGGCTTGTACAACTCGATGTGGGCGCTTGTTCTGCCAGTGGCCATCAACAGCGTGTTTATTATTATGACGATTACTTTCTACCAGGCGATTCCGAAGGAAATCGAAGAGAGCGCGATGATTGACGGGGCATCTGTTTACGGTATTTTGTTTAAAATCATCATGCCGGTATCCAAACCTCTCGCGGCGGCATTGTCGTTATTTTTTGCCATGTATCATTACAATAGTTACTTTCTTCCGCTTATCTACTTAAATAAGAAAGTGCTATACCCTCTACAGGTAGTACTTAAAGATATGGTAATTAGTACGAGTTCGCTGATGGAAAACCAAAGGATGGAGGCCGTTAACGAATACGCACAAGTCAGTCTGCAATACGCGACCATTATCATTTCCGTTATTCCTCTCTTGATCCTGTTTCCCATTATTCAGAAATATTTCATAAAAGGGGTAATGATCGGTGCAGTCAAAGGATAAATTCCCCTCGAATCATGATGAAGCCGGAGTGAAACAACTGGCCATAAACGGGGGGAAGCCGGCGCGAATGGAGCCGCTTCCTCCTCACTTTCCCGGGGCGATGGCAATGGATCAAGTGGAGATAGAACGTGTCGCGCAAGTGATACAAGGGCATTCTCCGTTTCGTTATTATGGTCCCAATGTCCAAGGGTTTGTATCGATGTTTGAGGATGAAATGTCCGCCCGTCTGCAAACGCCGTATGCGCTGGGGGTGACGTCGTGTACAGCGGCGCTGATTACCGCTTTGAAAGCGCTTGGCGTCGGTTATGGCGATAAAGTGATCGTACCGGCGATTACGTTTATCGCTACAGCCGGCGCGGTGATCGCTTGTCAGGCGGTTCCGGTATTTGTTGATGTCGACGACAGCTTGAACATAAACGTCGATGATCTGGAACGCGTATACGACGAAGAGGTTAAAGCGATCATCGCCGTGCATCTGATGGGACATCCTTGCGAGATGGATCGTTTGATGCAGTTTTCCCGTCAATACGGTATTCCCGTTATCGAGGATGTCGCCCAGTCATGCGGCGTGCAGTATCGTGGAAAGCCAGGAGGAACAATTGGAGATATTGGCGTATTCAGCTTTCAAATGAACAAGCTGCTGACCTCTGGAGAAGGCGGCGCGATCGTAACCCGTTCGCCGGAATTGTTCGAGCGGGCCGTGCGTTATCATGACCAGGGGCAGTTTAGAGAACAGAGTCGATATGGGATCGGCGACAGGGACGAGGAGATCAACGCTTTCTGCGGGCAAAATTACCGGATGAGCGAACTGACAGGAGCCGTTCTGCTTGAACAGTGGCGTAAGTTGGACGGCATTCTGTCGTCCATGAAGTCGAATTTCCTAACGATTCGTCATGCGCTGGAAGCCGCGCTTCCTGATATGCAGTTCCGTTGTGACGTCGATAAGGATGGCGATATCGGATACAGCCTCGGAATCATTGTTCCTTCGGCTGTCCAAGCGCAGCGGGTCAATCATGCGTTGGAAGCGGAGAATATTCGGACATTTCTGTTATACGGCGGTAAAGCGGTATATCGTTTTCCGCAAATTTTTTGGCAGCGTACTGCGGAAGCACGTCATAATCCATTTCATTATCCGTTCAAGCAGCCGGTTCGTTATTCGGAGAATATGTGCCCACGTGCCGAGGATCTTGTAAATCGCACGCTGTTCCTGCCTGTCAGCGCGATGTTGCAAACACGGGATCTGGATGAAATCATCACCGGCATCGTCAAAGTATTTCAAGTGATCGGACGGACATGACATAATGCTCCATTAAAATCATTGTGCGAGGTGTTGAAAGTGAAAAGAGATATGACAAAAACGGCAACAGCCCTAATCGTATCTGCTTTGTTAAGCATCTTATTCGCATACTCTGCATTTGCCTGGGTGTCCAGTCCGGAAACGTGGACGAATATTCCCGACAAGTGGTCCCTGAATGTGGACGGAGGGACCAATGAACTGGTCGATTCGACTTCAAAATCGGGAACCCGTTCCAATCTGATGACCGGAAATGCATCGACAGGAACCTATGTTGTGCTGGACAAACCATGGGTTCCGCTGACAACCTCCAAATCATATGTTTTCCAGGTATGGCATAAAACTTCGGGCGGCTATACAGGAACGCCAAAGCTAAACGTTATGTATTTGAGCAGATGGGGCGCCCCCGTTCCGAATTATGCCGATTCGCAACAAACGATCGTCGGGCAATCCGGCGATCATGACTGGCAGTTAATCAGCGCTACACTCACGCTTCCGGTTAGTACAGCCAAAGTACGGATCGAGCTGGTCTCGGAAACCGGTCAAGGCAGCGTCTGGTTCGATGACGTTTCGGTCGCAAGCGCGGAAGCGCCAACAACGAATCTGGTTCAGAATCCCGGATTCGAAACCATTCATGCCTATATGTCCGACAGCGAATTTTTTAGCAAATTAAATCTGGATGCTCCGGGTTTGGCGAGTGTAAAGTCGGCTGTCCAAGCCAACGATCCGGAGCTCGCCAAAGCGAATTTGCTAGCCTACTATAAGGCCAGAACAGCGCCGTTGCAATTGGGAGATCGTAACGGTGCCAGACCGCCGGCGGATGTTCATTATGATACCTACATGGCCGACCTTATGCGGGAGCATTATTTGACGCAGAGAGACGGCCAGCGATTCGACATGGGCAGCGATGTAAACTGGGCGGCCTTTGCGCCGGACGGTTCCACTTCCACGCTTGCCGTAAAAAATTATTTCGCAGTTTCCGCCCCGGCGGAGACGACCATGCTTGCGTTCCACTTGGACCAAAATGCAGGTGCGATTGCGAGCGATGCATCGGGCAAAGCGAATCATGGCGCGATCCAGGGTACGCCGGCATGGACGAATGGCAAGTTTGACTACGGCTTGAACGTAAATAGCGGTACCTATGTGACGGTATCGGATCGCAACAGTCTGGATTTATCCGATCAATTAAGCATGGAAGGTTGGTTTAAGTGGGACGGAACCTCTTATGACGGGTACGGCATTCATAAGGGCAACGCCTACTCCCTGCAAGTGGTCAACGGATCGGGCCATCCGGCGGCGCGAGTTTATGTAGACGGTCAATGGCGGGAAGCGGTGGCCGATCAGGCGCTTACCAGCGGCGTATGGCATCATGTGGCGATGACCTATTCCGCGGTTGCGCAAGAAATCAAGCTCTATGTGAATGGCGTACTGAATCAAACGACGGTTTTGCCTGCCGGGCTGAATACGTACGAAATTAACAACAGCACAAATTCGCTGGCAATCGGAAGAGATGCCTCATCATCCAGCCACATATTTACCGGCGCAGTCGACGGCATTGCGATTGCCGACATCGTCAAGGACAGCTTTGCCCTGACAGGGCCTTCTCCTTATCCCGGCGCGCTTGCCGACGCTTATTGGTATACAGGAGAAGAAGTCTACGCGAAAGAGACGATTGATCTAATGTTGGATTGGTATAAGGATAACCATTTCAGAGAAAACGAATTTGCCTCCGATCCCGCTTATGCGAAAGAATCGCCGATCAGCGCCGTTGTCCACCCAGGTTGGCAATCGCTGACGGAAGGAATTCGATTGCAGAACTGGATTAACCTGCTCAACAGCGTGCGAGATTCGAGCTCGCTCACATCCGAAGCGCTCGTAGCCTTGCTTAAATCCATGTACGAACAGGCGGAGGACCTGCGTCATCGTCATCAAACCGGGGATAATGGAGCAATTGCTCAAATGATCGACTTGTATCAATTTGCGGTGCTGTTTCCCGAGTTTCAAGCTTCCGCGCAATGGAAGAGCTATAGTGTTACGATGTTGAACAGCTTGATCCAAAATCTGGTTTATCCCGACGGCGCGGAAATCGAATTAACCACTTTGTATCAGGTAGCCACGATTGCAAATGGATTTCTGACGCCATACAGGTTGGAGCAGCTGAATCAGTGGAATAACTTCCCGCCTTCATACAAGGACCGTTTGGAAAAAATGTATCAGTATCTGATGTACATCGCGAAGCCGGATGGAACAGCGCCATTGATCAATGACAGCAATCGGACATTGTTGCGCGGCAGACTGCTGGAGGGGGCGGCTTTATTCAATCGCCAGGATATGAAATATGTCGCAACCAAAGGAACGGAAGGCTTGGCACCCGTCTACACTTCATACGGCTTCCCCTATGCAGGCCAATACGTTATGAGGAGCGGATGGGATGCGAACGCGCTATATCTGGCGCTCGATGCCGGCCCGATGGGCGTTTCCCACTATCATGAGGACAAGCTGTCGTTCGATCTGTCCGCCTACGGCAAAAACTTTATTTCCGACCCGGGGCTGTTTACCTATGACGGGGACAAGTGGACCCGATACTTTGCTTCTACGGTTGCGCACAATACGATGATGGTAGATGGATTGGGACAGAACCGCAGCCGCTCGGGTCCGTTTGCGGTAACGGCTCCCGTCACCGATACAAGCTGGCTGAGCGGTACCGGATTCGATTATGCCAGCGGACAATATGCCGAAGGATACGGGCCGGCTTTGGATAAAAGCGCCATTCAGAAGCGAGCGATCTTCTTCGCCAAGCCGGATTATTGGATTATACGGGATCGCGTTACGGGGACAGGCACTCATACACTTCAGAACCGGTTTCAATTCGAGCCGATGGGCATATCGATCGATCCGATTACGAAAGCGACAACGACTACTAACGTTTCTGATGCCAATCTTCAAATTATACCTGTCGATCCTTCCGGGCTTGCAGTCAGTTATGCGGAAGGACAAGATTCGGCACCTCCTGCCTCTGCTTATGCCAATGATGCGAATACCCGTCTGCTCATGAGTTTCGACGAGGGTACGGGAACAGTGGCCGGCGATTCTTCATCCTATGGCAACAATGGCACATTCGTCGGAACACCGAACTGGGAAAGCGGAAAGTTCGGCGACAGCGTTGCGGTAAATGGAACAAATTATATACGTGTTCCCGACAGCAACAGTCTGGACATTACGAATGAAATAACGGTTGAAGGATGGTTTAAGTGGGATGGTACAAAAGGACTGAATTATGGCGTCAATAAACGAAATGCGTACGGTCTGGCAATCGTAGATACAGGCGGTTTGCCAACTGCTTGGGTCTATGTGGATGGAGCTGTCAGAACGATTCAGTCCTATAGGGCAACTGTGCCTAATCAATGGTATCACCTTGCGTTGACCTATTCGGCGTCGACGAGGCAGTTAAACTTGTATGTTAACGGAGAGAAAGAACGAACGATTGTATTGCCGCAAGGGTTAGGCAGCTATGCGATTAACGCAAGCGACTTTGAACTGCGAATCGGCACGGATTATTACGGGAACAGTCTATCCGGTAATGTGGATGACGTGCGGATTTCCGATACCATTCGCGATTTCCCGCAAATCGGCGGGTGGTATAGTCCGCTCTATGTGGACAAGCAAGCTGCTCCGCAAGTGCAATATGTAAAACAAGCCGCAAACCTCCCGGATCATATGGACTTTGTCATGTATCCGAGTCCGGCCGGTGCCGTTCCCTCCGTCACCGTCAATCGATTGCCCGTCACGATAAACGGCAGTCCGGCTTCCGCTTCGCAAAGTTCCGCGATGACGGTGAGCAGAAGCGAAGGAACCGATTATATCGCGCTTAGCGAGCCGGACAGCGGCGATAAGACGTTTGGCGATTATGCAACAGATGCCGAAGTCGCTTTTATTCGCAAAGACGCGACCGGGAACCTGTTCAGCATGTCGCTCGCGAATGGCTCCGTATTAAAAGATACATCGACCGGGGATGAACTCGTTACCGTTCTTTCGCCGCATGTGGCGGCAAACTTGACGGTGGTCTATGACGGAACGGCGCTGGAGATCGATACTTCGTTGAACTTGCCCGGTTCCGAAAGTTTAAAAGTTTATGCGCCTTCCGCCGCAAGCGTGCAAGTGAACGGCCAAGAGATCAGCTTCCAAACAATCGGCAGCTATGTTATTGTCGGCGAGGCAGCTTATGAGGCCGACGCTAATACCGTATTGTTATTGCATGCGGATGAAGGTCATGGAGGCGTACTGAATGATGCTTCCGGCAGTGCAAACCATGGTGCCGTTACGGGAACTGCTAATTGGACCTCCAGCAAGTTCGGCGATGCGCTGACGACGAACGGAGGAACCGGTTATATTCGAGTGGAAGATAGCAGCAGTCTGGATATAACGGATGAACTGACGATCGAAGGCTGGGTGAAATGCAATAGCGCTCCATGCACAGGATATTTATTGCAGAAGGGCTATGCATACGGACTGAAGGTCGGGGATGGCAACGGCTATTTGGTCGCAACGGTCTATGTCGATGGCGCTTTGAGAACGGCGGTGTCGACAAGCCCGTTGTCGATCGGGGCGTGGCACCATGTTGCGATGACTTATTCCGCTACGAGCCGAACGATCAATCTGTATGTGGACGGGGAGCTGAAAGCCTCGACTACGCTGTCGGGATTGAACACTTATCATATTCAAACCGATAACCAATGGCTGGCGATCGGCAGAGATTCGAACGGTTGGGGAGGCGGCAATATTTTCAATGGCTTTATAGATGAAGTCCGCATTTCGAACGTGGCAAGATCGGATTTCTCATTGAATAAGCCCTACACGACGGATGCTAACACCGCATTGTTGCTCCATGCTGATGAAGGTCAAGGAGGCGTACTCAATGATTCTTCCGGCAGTGCAAACCATGGTGCCGTTACGGGAACCGCTAATTGGACGTCCAGCAAGTTCGGCGATGCGCTGACGACGAACGGCGGAACCGGTTATATTCGAGTGGAAGATAGCAGCAGCCTGGATATAACGGATGAATTGACGATCGAAGGCTGGGTGAAATGCAATAGCGCTCCATGCACAGGATATTTATTGCAGAAGGGCTATGCATACGGACTGAAGGTCGGGGATGGCAACGGCTATTTGGTCGCAACGGTCTATGTCGATGGCGCTTTGAGAACGGCGGTGTCGACAAGCCCGTTGTCGATCGGGATGTGGCATCACGTAGCGATGACGTATTCCGCTGCGAGCCGAACGATCAATCTGTATGTGGACGGGGAGCTGAAAGCCTCGACTACGCTGTCCGGATTGAACACGTACCAGATTCAAACCGATAACCAATGGCTGGCGATCGGCAGAGATTCGAACGGTTGGGGAGGCGGCAATATTTTCAATGGCTTTATAGATGAAGTCCGCGTTTCGAACGTGGCAAGATCGGATTTTCCTTTCACTCGTAAAAACTAACGAAAGAAGGAACTAGTTACGATGCTGCACATTGTATGGAATGAAACCGAATGCAAGCGGGCATGGAGTGAAGGCAGGCACGACTTTACGACCTATTTATTCGAGATGATGGATTATATCGGACTATCTTATGAGAAATGGGATCATAAGCAATGGCTGCTTCAACAGCCGTCCGGACTTACAATCGTTATAGGAAGTACGGAAAGCGAACTATGGACTAAGAGCTGTATGGATTATTGCGAACAAGGCAACGGTTTGCTTGCTGTCGGGAACATGTATGGCTTGCAAGATTTATTGGGAGTTACAACGCTCGAACCGGTGAACGAAGGCTGGATTCGGTGGGACGAAGCGCCGCTGGCTCAAGGGTTGCAAAGCTCGTTTCACTTTTTCGAGGCAATCGGCATGGAAGTTTCGGCTGCGGATGTGCAAGCATGGGGAGTGACCGTACAACGCAACGGGCTAAATCGGTCTGATCCCGCATTTACGATTCGTAAGGTAGGCAAAGGTTATGCCGCGTTGTTAACGGTCAATCTGATGAAAACTTTCTATATGATTCAACATGGAATTCCCGTATACCGGGATGGCTATCCCGCTCCTGATGGCTCAGCGCCTCTTGATGAAGGTTTTTTGAAAGCGGATGATGCTTGTGTATTGGATTGGCAGCAGGATCGGAACCGTTCGGTGCAAGACGGGATTCCTTACTACCTGCATCCTGTCGTGGATGAGTGGCGGATTGTGTGGATACGCATTTTGCATGAACTGACCGGAAAACTGCAATTGAATTTGGCGCAAACCTGGTTTTGGCCTGACGGACTTGATGGCATCGGACTTATTTCTCATGACACGGACTTGAATTCAGCGCCGCATGCAAGGAGCATGCTGCAAAGGCTGAGGGAAGCCGGGATCAAGTCGACCTGGTGTATCATTATGCCCGGTTACGAGGAGGGGGTTAATCGGCAAATTGTCATGGAAGGCCATGAGGTGGCGCTGCATTATAATGCGATGGGGACAGAAATTCCGCAGTCCGGGTGGTCCGAACAACATTTCAACGCTCAACTGGCCATGTTAAAAGAACAGTTTCCCGATCAGGACATCGTATCCAATAAAAATCATTATTTGCGTTGGGAGGGAGATGTCCAGTTCTATCAATGGTGTGAGCGGGCAGGACTTGGCGTCGACCAAAGCCGCGGAGGAACGAAGCGGGGCAACAAAGGTTTTCTGGTAGGCACTTGCCATCCCTATTTGCCGATCAGCGCGACGGAACAGAATCGTCTCATATCCACGCTAAGCGTGCCTACGCTTGCGTGGGATCCGCCGATGGATAACCGTTGTACAGCCGAGGAGGCGCGGGCTTTATTGGAGCGTTCGATCACCGTTAATGGCATAAGTCATTTTTTATTTCATCCAGCCGCGGGCATTGAAGACGAAGATCGGGTTGGGAAGATGCTCGTTGAGCTTGTGCATTACGGGGTGCAACGAGGAATAGCGTGGTGGACCAGCAAACAAATTGGGCAGTGGTTTCATCTGCGAAGACAAGTTCGGATAAAGTGTCTGAAAAAACGGGAGCGTGTGCTGGAAGTAATAATAGAGTCCGGTTCGCCTGTTCGGAGCCTGGCGATTTTGTTGGCAGATGTAACGGACAAAGTCAAACTTCATCCGGCTGCTAACGATGCAAGCTTGAATGGTATGCGGCAGGTGGAAAGGTTCGGCTGTCGCTATTTGGAAGTGAATTTGGATATCAAAGAAGGCAAGTCGATATTATTTTTGGAAGATATGGATACGGCGCAAACTTTTTAATTCGTTCAACAGCGGGAAGAGACCTGTCATGAAAACAACCGGGCCATGATCGTCGGAAGACGAACTGCCCGGTTGTTTTTGATCTAAGCCAGCCTATTTGCTCAACTTCATGAAACCTTCGCCGAACACATCTCTAACATCATGAATCGTTAGGAAGGCATCCGCATCGGTAGCCTTTACTATCTTCTTCAGACTGGGGAGCTCTTGTTTCGTAATGACGATATATAGAACTTCTTTCGCTTCTTTAGAATAGTAGCCTTTTCCTTGAAGCACGGTAACGCCCCTGTCCATTTCAAGCGTCACTCGCTCGGCAATTTGATCCTGATAATTGGAAATAATGGTAACTGCTTTTTTCGGATTAAGCCCTTCAATAATGAAGTCCATCACTTTAGTTGCAACATAAAGCATAATAATGGTGAGCATCAAGCGCTCAGCCCCAATAATGAAATAGGAGGCGAAAACAACAATTAAATCGAAAAACAGCAGAGCATAACTAATATTCCAGTCTAAGTATTTATTCGCGATACGGGCGAGAATGGTAGTTCCCGCCGTACTTCCGCCAACTTGGATAATGATCCCGATGCCGATGCCGGTCAATACCCCGCCAAATATAGCATTGACGATAATTTCGTTAGAAGCAATGCTCCAATCCCTCGTCAAATGAAGAAACAAGGAATTGAACAATACTGCAATAATCGTATAAACAATTAACTGTCTGTCCAAAAATCGGTATCCGAATAGGAGCAACAGGGCATTTATAATCAAGTTCATCAAACCTGGCGACCATTGGAACAAATAATACAAAATGATCGTTACTCCGGTTACGCCGCCTTCGCCAAGCTCATTGGGAATAATAAACACATTGACGGCTAGCGCAAATAAAAAAGAGCCTAACATCAAAATCAACAGATCGCGACTTATTTTCTTCAGTTGCATGGTATCATCACTTTCATTGTATGTGGTCTAATTTTATCATTATAGTGGAGTGTAAATTGTTCTGCAAATGATTAGAAAGCGTTATGACACTGTCATATTAATTTGCTGATTGCTGTGAATATTCACTGGTCGAGGCCGGATATATGATAAAGGCAACTTATTGGTGCGAAAGGATGGTAACTTTGAAGGAAGCGGCTGGCAGGTTAAGGCTGTTGGACATATTGCGAGGATTCGCCGTGCTCGGAACGCTTGGCACGAATATATGGCTGTTTGCCCATCTGGGCGACGTGAATTATATGTTTACTTTTACAAATACAGAATGGTGGAGCTCAATTCAGGATTTTGTTCGAGTGTTTGTCCTCTTTCTTGTTAATGGAAAGCTGCTCGGGCTGCTTACCATTATGTTCGGGGTAGGACTGGAGATGAAGTATCGGCAGACGTTGAGAAAAGGACACGCGTGGCCTGGCATGTATATATGGACTTCCCTTATTTTATTGGCGGAGGGGTTTATTCATTTTACACTTGTCATGGAGTACGATATTCTGATGAGCTACGGCATAACCGCGATTTTGGCTGCATTTATCGTGAAGAATGGTGACAAGGCGATTAATTTGGCCATGAAAATAGTGGGTGGCTTGCATGGAACAGTTATGCTGCTCATTCTATTTTACTTCGTATCTCTTGCGTTTTCTGGCGCTCATTTTTCAATGGGGGACATGAAGGAGACAGTGTTATTATATAGGGAAGGCAGTTGGCAAGAACAGGCAGCTAACAGGCTTGCGAATTTTCTGCCGCTGCGCTCCGAGGCGATTCTTGTCATTCCTATGAATCTGTTTTTGTTCCTGCTAGGGATCCGTCTGATGAGGTCGGGCGTGTTTGCTATGGATGAACGGGGGCGGCGGCATCGGCGAAAGCTTCTTCGCATCGGTCTTTATGCGGGTATTCCGCTTAATTTGCTGATTTTTGTGCCGAGCGGATATTTTGATTTGCCCATCCGGTATTTGTTTGCGCCGCTAATGTCGCTTGCCTATCTAGGATTGATTGCGAAGCTGTATGAGATGTACTCACAATGGTGGTTGTGGAGCAAGCTTGAAGCGGTAGGTAAAATGTCGTTAAGCTGCTATGTGATGCAAAATGTCATGTGTGCCGTCATTTTCTACGGATGGGGCTTCGGACTAGGCGGCAAGGTGAATTCCGCGGCGATTGCCGGCTTATGGATTGCCGTAAGCTGCATTCAGATTCTTTTTGCAACTCTATGGCTGAAGCGATTCAGGCTGGGTCCTATGGAATCCGCGAGAAGGTTCGCTTCCGGTCTGATAAGCAAGTCATAATCGGAACTAATAATGGAGTGGGTGGGTTTGTTTTGCTGAAAAAAATATATCCTGCCGATCAGATCGAAAGATATTTGATGGTTGATGTTTTTATCATCATGGTGCTCGTTTATCGGGTGCTGTTTCATGAGGAAGACGTGCTTCTGTGGGGGCGACTGGCTTTTCTTTTGCTGTTCCTGGCCTGTTATTATGCCGCGCTCTGGCATCGGGACTGGAGGCTGCTTTGCGCCTGTCTTATCGGATGTTTGCTGCTTGCGGTAATGGGCAGCTATTTCGGCAACTGGCTGCTGTTGTACGGATTTGTATTTGCTGATTTGCTGGGAAGAGCGAGCAGCAAAGGAATGATTGCCGGAGGAATGGCGGGCATTGTCGCGATGTTCGCCCTGTTCAGCTGGTTGGATGCGGACAATCCGGCTGCATTTGTTGCCACCTTGGGACTTCCCGTTATGGTGGCTCAGCTTGCTTTGTCGATTGTGGTGCATACAAGGGAAAATGCAAGCATTCTAAAAGAGAAGCTGGCACTCGCCGATGCCCATCTGGAACGTTATATTAAGGAAGAAGAGCGGAGCAGAATTGCCAGAGATTTGCACGACACGCTTGGACAAACGCTGACCATGATCAAGCTGAAAAGTGAGCTTACCATGAGGCTGGTAGATAAAAATCCCCAGAAAGCCAAGGAGGAGCTGCATGATATTTTAAATAACTCTCGCCATGCCTTGAAGCAGGTTCGAGAACTTGTGAGCGATATGAAATTTATATCTTTAAAAAAGGAGATTGAATTATCGAGGGACATGCTCGGCAAAGTCGGCATTGAACTTGCTGCCGATTGGCGCAAAGAAGCGATGCCGCCATTATCCAATGTGGCGGAAACGATGCTGGCGATTTCCGTGAGGGAAGCGATAACCAATATAATGAAGCATAGCGGAGCGAGCCGCTGTACCATTGTACTATACACGGACGGGGAGCATTACATCGTTAAGGTAATCGACAATGGGAACGGAAATTTGCAGCAGGGGGCGGGCAACGGCATTCCATCCATGAAGGAGCGGATGTTTATGCTGCAAGGTGAAGCAAATTTATCGGCAACTCCAGGAAAAGGAACGATTATCGTGTTGCAGGTACCGCTAGTTAGCAATGGGAGGGTTTCGTCAACATGATTCGAATTGTCATTGCAGAGGATCAAAAGCTTTTGCGCGGAACATTATCCGCCTTGATCGCTATGGAGGAAGATATGGAGATCGTTGCTGAAGCGGAGGACGGCTTGGCGGCATATGATGCGATTTGCAGTCATGAGCCGGATGTTTGTCTGCTTGATATTGAGATTCCGGGCAGGACGGGTCTGGAGGTGGCGGAGATCGTTAGGCAAGAGGGGCGATCCGTCAAAATCATTATCGTCACGACCTTTGCACGTCCCGGGTTTCTCCAGAAGGCTATGAATTTGAAGGTCGAAGGCTATTTGCTTAAGGATGAGCCGATCGATTATTTAATTAGGTCCATTCGCAAAGTTATGCAAGGCGAGCGAGTCGTCAGCACCGACTTGGCAGCGGTGTTGTTTCTGAAGGAGGACAACCCGTTGACCGAGCGGGAGCGGGATGTGCTGCGATTATCCGGATCGGGGTTATCGACCCGTGAAATTGCGAAGGAGTTGTTTTTGACGGAAGGCACGGTCCGCAACTACTTGTCCCTTTCTATTCAAAAGCTGAGTGTGGAGACTCGTCAGCAGGCGACGGAAAAAGCAATTGAGCGCGGGTGGTTAGTGTAGTGGACTTCAAAACAGAAAAAAGCCGCTTCTCCCATTACGGAAGAGCGGCTTTTTCCTTACGGCAGTACGATTACTTGTCCTGGATAAATGAAGTTCGGATTTTTGATCGTAGTTTTGTTCAATTCATAAATCTGCTTCCAGCGTTTTCCGTCCTTTAAGGTTTTCTTCGCAATACTGTAGAGTGTGTCTCCCTTTGCTACCGTATATGTTTTTACTTCTTCTGCTGGATCCGTGGACTCGCCGTCAGGCGCCTCGGTTGATTCCGATCCTTCGGATGGTTCGGATTGCCATTCTTTTACCGATTTTATGGAGTAGCTGTCCGCGTTCGGTTTAACAAGCTCTCCGCCGTTTAGGTATTTTGTAAACAGCTCAACAAGCGGTACGGCATATTCAATATGAGTTTCTTCCTTTACATTTGGATCTCTTTCGATAGCCTTTTCAAACGTGACATAGCCGTCTTTGCCAAGAGCCGTAAAGGAGTTTGTAACTACAACATAAGATTTATCCTTGTCGATGGGGGACCACTTGCCTGTCTTTCTATCTTTTACTTCTACGTTATATACGCTCTTGACGTTGTCGCTTGCATTTAAATAAACGTCATATCGCAAGTGCGACGCATAAGGAAAGGCGCCGGTGGATTGCGTGATGCCCTGCGAGTAGCGAATGGCGTCATCCAGAACATTGACTACTTCTTCGCCGGTTATTTTAAGCGTAGTCACTGTGTTGGAAAACGGCAGCATGGTGTAGGCGTCGGCCATTGTAAAATTGCCTTGTAAAAAGGTGGACCTAACGCCGCCAGCGTTCTGGATGGCAAGGTCTGCTTGCGGCAAGCCGTACAAGAAAGAGTCGGCAACAACTTGTGCTGCAAAGCTGCCGTTTGCATCTTTCATAGCTGTAAAAGGTTTGGGGATACGATCGTTGGTCAATGTTTCTTTCACTGTGCCAATGACGGTCGCCATCTCCGCCTCTACCGCTTCCCGGTAAGGTTCAATAATTTCCTCCACAACGGGATTGGTAGTGCCCTCTACCAAAACCGGGCTTTTCGCAATCGCATCTTTGATTTTGGCCAATGCAGTTTCGTCCGCGTCAACCCACTTCCCGTCTACGTTAATCTGATAAGGACCGTTAACGGGAGCGATGGGCTTCCCCGCTGCGTTGATGACGTCGCCTTGCTCATCGAATGTCAAATCAATTTTACCCAGAACCTTGGCGTATTCCCATGCTTGGACGATGTAAGTGTCTTTTCCGTCCGCATTTGTAACAACCGTTGGATATTCGCCGGTCACAGGCAAACCAAGATCTTGCATCGCACCCGAAGAGTCTAGCAAGTTGTGAGTATCTCCGCCGATAATCAAGTCGATGTCGCTGGTTTCAGCTGCCAAAACCTGATCAAAGTCATAACCCAGATGACTCAGTATCAAAATTTTGTTGATACCTTGCTCCTTTACTTCTTCAACGGCGGACTTAACAAACTCGATTTCGTTAATAAAATCAACATCGTCGCTAACAAGCGAGGATTCCTTTGTTTTTTCAATTTTTACAACGCCGATAATGGCAACCTTCTCGCCGTTTACTTCTTTAATCATGTACGGCTTGTTCAGTTTTCCGAAGAGCGGGGATTTTTTAGTCGGTTTAATATTTCCTGACAAGACCGGAAATGTTGCCATGTCGTACAAGTCGGCAAGGCGCTGGTCGCCCTCGTCAAACTCATGATTGCCAACCATGTAAGCATCAGGCTGCAAGGCGTTTAACACCTTTATGTCCGTCTCGCCCTTGTAGAGGCTGAAATATAGCGTTCCGTTCACTTCGCCGCTTTGCAAATACAAGGAGCCGTCGTTTTTGTATTCATTAATCAACGACGATATGTAAGACATGCCGCCTAACTCCAATCGTACTTTTTCGTCATCTTGCGCGTCGTCATAGTCTAATCTAAGATCGTAAGTTTGACTTTCCAAATGCGAATGATGGTCATTCAGGTGCATGATGGTTAAATCGAAAGATTCGGAGGCAAGTGCAACTGCGGGGCTGCTTAAAGAAGAAACCATGATGGCTGCTACGCCCAGACCAATCCATCTTCTTTTCAAAATAAATCTCTCCTTTATGTTGTGATCATGTTTATTGTAGGGATGGATTATTTTTGAAACATAAATTGCAGCTTAATATTATGTAAATAAATCTGACTTAACGTTGGGCAGCTTTGCTTGCTCTGGTGCCGGGATGGTGTCAGCGTGGTGTCGATGGATTCATTGACAATAGCGACAGGACTGATCATAATAGGGATAACAAGGAAGCACCTTCGTAGACACACATTGTATTTGTGTTGCTATTGAAGGTGCTTTTTACATGGAGAGGAGCGGATGTTATGGACCGTAATCCGAAACAAAAAACGGCCGATAAAGTGCTGGAACCTCCGGTCACTTATGAAATGTATGCCGAATGGCCGGATGACGGGCAGCGTTATGAGATTGTTGACGGGATTATGGAGTTGATGTCGCCGGGCCCCTCGACGACGCATCAAGCTGTTAGCGGAGAATTAGAGTTTATCTTTAAGCAAAGCTGCAGAAAGGATTATCTAGTGTTTCATGCGCCAATCGATGTTATTCTGAGCGAAACGACGGTCGTCCAGCCGGATATTCTCATGATTCATCGCAGCCGCGGGCATGTTGTAACGAAGAGAGGGATTGAAGGACCGCCGGATTTGGTCATCGAGATTTTGTCGCCCAGCTCTCATAAGCGAGACAAGCTCGTTAAGCGTAAGGCTTATGCCGTGCATGGAGTTGCGGAATATTGGATCGTCGACATCGAAGCTCGTACGCTGGAGCAGCACCATTTGCTCGAAGACGGACGATATGAGCTTATGAATCTATTCGAAGGGAAGGATACCGTTGTATCGGATAAGATTCCGTGCGTCGGTTTTGTAATGGAGGATATATTTCGGGAAATTGCGGACTGGAATAGATAGATGGGATCAATCTCGGCCGTGACATTGTACTCGAAAATGGGTTGAAATTGCATAGCTTGCAAGGAGCTCGGGGACATAATTCCGAGTTTTTTGCGTTTTTAGAAAAAAAGGAGGAGATACGGTAGTCAAAAGTCAGAATATATTATGGACTGCACGAAGATATACGAAGATATTGCCATCTTTCAAAACCTGTGCTAAGATAGCACTAACGAAATGGTAGCGCAACCATTCTGTTGTGGAAGGGGAGCTTGTAATTTGGTTACGTTAAAGGATGTGGCGAAGCTGGCCGGCGTTGCTCCGATAACGGTGTCCAGGGTGATTAACGAACCACATACCGTCAAGGAGCAAACAAGAAGCAAGGTGCAGCAGGCTATTGAACAATTAGGGTATAGTCCGAATCAGCTCGCTCGCGGTCTTGCGACCAACCAAAGCAATATGATAGGCGTAGTAGTCTCCAATATTGCCAATCCATACTATGCAGATTACATACTGGGGATTGAGACGAAAGCGAAGCAGTTCGGCAAAAGTGTTGTTATCTGTAATGGCCTGGATTATGTCGGAGCCAAGAGCAATCTGGAATTGTTATTGATGCAGAGAGTGGATGGAATTATTTTCACCTCGTTCGAATTTGATTCCATTCGAATGCAGGAACGTTTTATTGAAGAGCTGGAACAGCTGCACTTTCGGAAAAATCATACGGTGCCGGTGGTGCTGTTTAATCCGTCCCCAGCCCATACCTCCTTGCCGGTGATTCAGACGGATAATTATTTGGACGGTTTGATCGCGATGAGGCATCTGTTGGAATTGGGACATGCACGAATAGGTCATCTGTCGCTAAACCGCGATGCGAGCGTCTGGATGGATCGCTTTCGTGCATACAAGGATTCTTTGTTGGCCAGAGGGCTGCCGCTCAGGAGTGAGTATATCCGGTTGATTGAGAAGGAAAGAGTAAAAGAGGCAGAACAGGGAGCATATCAACTGCTGCAGGTAGAAGAGAGGCCTACGGCGATTTTTGCGGCGAATGACATTTTGGCCGTGGGAGTGCTGCAGGCCGCGCACAGACTGGGGATTCGCGTTCCTGACGAGTTGTCCATTATCGGCGTCGACGGAATTGAACTGGCGCAGTACAGCTATCCGAGTCTGACGTCTGTGGTGCATCCGCGATATTCGCTGGGTGAGCAGTCGGTAGATCTACTTGTTCAAATTATGAACGCCCAGGAAGACCTGCCCAGTCTCATCGTAAAATCGCAATTGCAAGTCCGCGAAAGTACAAGCGCTCTACGGGGCAGAGGAGAGGAAAAGAAGAGTTGAACCATAAACCGGAAGAATGGAAGGCACAATGGATCTGGAGCGAGTCCGAGGATGTCCGGGAAAGGTCTGAAGAACACGAGATTGTTTATTTTCGCCGTTGCTTCGAGGTGGCCGAACCGGCTGCCTCCAGGCTGGTCGTTCACGTATCGGCCGACAGCCGATATCGGTTGTATCTGAATGGTCAATCAGTTAGTGTGGGCCCTTGCAAGGGGGACCGATTCACTCGCTATTACGAAACGGTGGATATTACGGATAAGCTTGTCGAAGGGATGAATGTGCTGGCTGCCAAAGTCGTTCATTACCGCCCATGCGAGCCTTTCCGTCTTGGAATCGGTGGACCGGCATCCGTGTGGCGTTCGGGGCAAGGCGTTTTCTTGCTGGAAGGAAATTTGATCGCGATAAATGGTAGCGCAACCATTAATTTATCGACAGATAATCGTTGGGAATGTTTGAGAGACGCGGCTACCCGCTTCGTAGCGGGAGGGCAGGATACGCTTTATGTCGGAGGCACAGAGCAAACTGACGGTCGTCTGCTGCCGTTCGGCTGGCTAAAAATGCGGGATAAAGCCCAGGGCTGGCGACCGGCGGTAATGGTGTCGGAAATTATGGATGTGCTGTATGGGCAACTGACGCCATGGCCGCTTGAGGCTCGTGCCATTCCACCATTGTATGAGATTGAAAACGGTTACGCAGGTGTGAAGCGAATTCTTCCTTCGAACGCGTTGCCTGATTTCTACCTTCTTGATGGAGACTCAAACGGAAGCGGATGGCTGGTACGAGCCGGTGAGACGTTGGAAGTCGAATTGGATGCGGGGGGGCTGACTACCGGATATCCCTATCTGGACCTAACCGGCGGGAGAGGAACAACGGTAGAGATTTTGTATTCGGAATGTTATGAGAGGGAAGCGGAATCGACGATCCGGCGCAATAAGGATATACGGGACGATCCTGAAGGAAGATGCCTTTACGGCGAGGTCGATCGTTATATCGTTGCGGGACTAGGGGAGACCGGCAAGGAGAACTACGAGAGATACGAGCCGTTTGAATTTCGCACCTTTCGTTATGTCAGATTGACGGTACGGGCCGGAGAGGAAGATATTCGCCTTCACCGCTTCAATTATCGTGAAACCGGATATCCGCTTGAGGTGAAGGCGTCCTTCGCCAGCTCGGACCCGACGTTATTGCTTTTGTGGGAAATTAGTATCAATACTTTGCGGCGTTGCATGCACGAAACGTACGAGGACTGCCCCTATTATGAGCAGCTTCAATACATTATGGATACTCGTCTTCAGGTGCTTTTTACCTATCAGATATCGGCGGACGATCGGCTGGCGCGCAAAGCCATACTCGATTTTCACAGTTCACTTATGCCGAATGGGATGATTCAGAGCCGTTATCCATCGGTATACCCTCAAGTTATTCCAGGATTCTCGATCTATTGGATCATGATGGTGGCTGATCATTATCGATATTTCGGGGATGCCGAGCTGGTCCGCCGTTACTTGCCGACGATCGACGCGGTGCTTCACTGGTTTGCCCAGCATGTAGAAGCGTGTGGTCTGATGGGGGCAATGCCTCGATCTGTATGGTCTTTTGTTGATTGGGTGGAGGAATGGCGCGAAGGCCGAGGTGTGCCGACGGCAAATGAGTACGGTCCGCTGACCGCCTACAGCTTATTTTATGTATTGGCGCTTCAGACAGCTGCTGAGTTGAATGAGGTTTGCGGCAGGCACTCCACCGCTGAGGAATATATGAATCGCGCCGCAGCGGTACAAGAGGCCGTACGGAGCAATTGTTGGTCCGCTGAGCGGAGGTTGTTTGCCGACGGGCCGACCGTGCAGCTGTATTCGCAGCATTGTCAAATTTTTGCCGTACTAACCCGGACGGTGCCGGATGGGCAAGCGGGTGAATTGCTGAGCCATATGCTGGAGCAGCGGGATTTGCCGACCGTTTCGTATGCGATGTCCTTTTATTTGTTCCGTGCGTTGGAGAAAGCCGGCCTGTATGACAAGAGCTATCGATTATGGGATACCTGGCGAGATCTTGCGGCGATGAATTTAACGTCTTGGGTAGAGGACCCTGTATCGCAACGCAGCGATTGCCATGGCTGGGGCTCTGTACCGCTGTATGAGTTTACCGCTTGCGTGCTAGGGGTGAGTCCCATGGAGCCCGGCAGCCGGGGGATTCTCATAAGGCCGGATACGTCTTACCTGGAATGGGCCGAAGGAGCAGTGGCGACAGCCGATGGTGTCGTGCACGTGTCATGGCGGCGTCGGGAGGACGGGACAATTGCTTGCCAGATCGATTGTCCGGAACAAATTCCGGCAAGATTGGAGCTGCCGGATGGTCGGGTTGTCGAACTGGCTCGGGGCGGTCGCGCTTCAATATAGCGTGATAGACTGCGTTTTCACATGATTTTTGATGCCAAGGCATTAAAAATAAATTGTTATCTAAGGGGAGAATGACAATGAAAAAAGAAATGGGAACGAAATCGTTACCGATGCTGCTGAAAGGCCTGCTGTTGATAGGCCTGCTGCTGGCGGCGGCTTGCGGCAATAACGCGAGCAATGAAGGAAAGCAGTCGAATGCCGGGCCTGGTTCCACAAACTCTGCGTCTAATGCAACTCCGGAGGCGGTAAAGGATCCCGTCAATCTGAAGTTTCTGTATATCTGGCCAGAATATGAAGCGATTATGAATGAAACAATTCGTCTCTTCGAAGAGAAAAACCCACATATCCAGGTCGAGCCGGAAATTGTGCCCTGGGACAAGGCAATCGAGGTTATGCAGACCAAGGTAGCTGCAAATCAGGCGCCGGACGTGTCTTTTGGCTGGACGCATTGGATGGCTCCATTCGTCAACGAGGTGGACGCCGCAATGCCGTTGGATGATTACTTGCAGCAAGATCCGGCCTGGGAGCAGTCTTTTATTCGCAGCGACCTGCTCGATATAAGCGTCGTGAACGCGGATAAACCATTTGTGTCCAATATTCCGTTTAAGTTATCCTTCCAGGTTGTTATCTACAATAAAAAGATGTTTAGCGACCACCAGCTAGAAGTTCCGCAAACGCGGGAGCAAATGGAGCAAACCATGGAAAAGCTGGCTGCAAACGGCATCATTCCCCTTGCAGCCAGCGGCAAAGACGGACAAATCGATATGCTTAAGGATTCCTTCGCGGGTATGAATTTTGTCAAGAACGGCACAGCGCAAGGCGCATGGCTGGCAGGCGAAGAAAGCTATGAATCTCCGGAATATATCGAAGCAATGGAGCTCGCCAAGCAATGGTTCTCTAAAGGATATTTCGGCAAAGACGCCTTCGCGGTAGGCAACGACGAAATTGCCAATCTTCTGTTGACTAAACGCGCAGCGATGATTCTCGGCAATAACAACCAAATCCCTACGCTGCAAGAGCAGATCGACGACGAGCTTGGCGCTTTCTTGTTCCCGGCTGCCGAAGGCTTGAAAATTCAGGCGCCGTTAACGGCAGATGGATTCTTCGTATTGAAATCGACGCAATATCCGGATGAAGCGGTTGAGTTCCTTAAGCATCTCACCAGCGAAGAAGTCCAGAAGCTGTGGGCATCCCAAAGCAAATCCATGCCTGTGCTTCAAAACTTGAATACAGGTGATGAAACGCTGGATGGTCTGATTGATCAAATTGCGGCAAGCGCAACCGATTATCCCGTGCAGAAGCTCACCTATAATCCGGCGGAGCTATCGAAGCAATTGCAGGCGGCTTTCGCAGAATATTTGCTGAACGCCAATGCGGATGTGACCGCTTCGGCGAAGAAGATGGAAGCGGATCACCGAAAAGCTATTGAGAGCAGCCAATAGCCG
Source organism: Paenibacillus sp. PAMC21692 (assembly GCF_014303795.1). Classification (NCBI taxonomy): domain Bacteria; kingdom Bacillati; phylum Bacillota; class Bacilli; order Caryophanales; family Paenibacillaceae; genus Paenibacillus; species Paenibacillus sp. PAMC21692. The sequence goes on along the minus strand of NZ_CP060293.1, from coordinate 7,239,413 downwards.
TCAGCCCTTGGGTTGGGCGAGATAGGTCGGAATATTTCAGGCTGCAAGGCCGACTAGCGGTATGGGGAGCCGGCAATCTTGGAGAGATTGCCGGTTCGCCCATAAAGGAGTGGAGACATACATGATAGCGCGCAAATATACGCTCGCATACTTATTTCTATTGCCGGCAGTCGCACTGCTGGCTGCCTTTTACATTTATCCCGTTCTGACAAGCGTTGTACGCAGCTTTACGGATTGGAATGGGTTTGATGCCGGATTTCTTTGGGTTGGCTGGGGCAACTATAAAAATGTGTTTGGCGATCATCATTTTTGGGCGGCAACGGGACGCACATTGCGGTTTGCTTTTGTGACGACCATTGTGCAGACTATACTCGGCTTTTTGCTGGCATTTTTCATCTATACGCTCGTATCCGATCGGTGGCGAAAACTGATGCGCGTCGCCGTTTATATTCCCGTCATTTTGCCTGGAGCGGTCGTTAGCCTCCTTTGGAGCAATCTGTTATCCCCCAATTTCGGTCTGGTGAATGAAGTGCTGAGAGCAATTGGGCTTGAGACGTGGGCAAGAGGATGGCTGGGAAGCACCGAGACCGCGATGAATACGCTTATGATCGTAAATACATGGAAGTTCATCGGCATGACCATTACGTTTTATATTGTTGCGATGCTGGCGATTCCGAAAGATCTTATAGAGAGTGCCAAGATGGACGGAGCAGGAAGCGGCACACTTCTCTGGCACATATTCCGGCCTCTGCTAAAAGGGATTACGGAAGTTAATTTTATTCTATCGCTGATAGGCGGCTTGAAAGCGTTTGACCTTATCTACATGATGACAGGAGGAGGTCCGGGGGACAGCACCACTGTGCTCGGGATCATGATCTATCGACGCGCGTTTCTTTCCTTCCGGTTCGGCGAAGCGATTACGATGGGAATAATCCTGTTCATTGTTATTTTGACGCTAACCTTGATTAGCCGCAGGCTAATAGCCGCAAGGGAGGACGAGCAATGACAAACAACAGATTATTCGGAACGCTTCGTATGCTGCCGTTATGCGGACTTTTCCTTATCATCGTTTACCCTTTGTTCTACATGGTGTTTAATTCCTTGAGGACAACCCGTGAAATCATGATGCAGCCGTCCGGGCTGTGGTCGTCGTCGGGGCCGCAATGGTCGAATTATGCGGAGGCTTTTGTGATCGGCAAAGTATCGGTGTATTTTGCCAACAGTGCATTCGTGACGATAAGTTCGCTTGTCCTTACGCTTGCGGTCGTAACCTTGGCGGCGTATTCTCTCGGCAAGTGGAAACCGCCGGGCCACTCGGTGCTCTTTGTCGGATTTCTGGCCACTCTGATGATAACCGGAGAGATGACAACCATTCCGATTTTTCTGATGCTGCGCGATTTGGACCTGCTCAATTCGCATCCCGGACTTATCCTTGCTTATGTTGGGGGAGGGATCGGCATGGCCATCTATTTGATACGCAATTTTGTACTGTCGCTGCCCAAGGAGCTGGACGAAGCGGCCCGAATTGACGGGGCGGGCTACATGAGGGTGTTCTGGTCTATTGATCTGCCGCTGATTGTGCCTGTGCTTGCAGTCGTTGCCATTATGAGCTTCGTGGGAGTTTGGAGTGAATTTTTCTGGGCTTTGATTACAATTACGGATGACAAATTGAAGACGCTGCCGCTAGGACTGTTGAATTTTCAATCGCAATACAACACCAATTATGGCGTGCTTCTGGCGGGACTTACAATCGTAACTTTACCATCTTTGCTTGTCTACTTGTTCTTCTCCCGTTATTTTATTGAAGGAATGACAGCGGGAGCGGTTAAGGGGTAAAGCGCAAATATACAATATTGGGGTGAATCGTGTATGAGATTTAAGCAACTAACTGCAAGCTTTCTGGCAGCGCTGATCGTTACGGTCGGCTTGCTGCCGCCTTTGGCGGGCGAGACGGCCGGAGCGGCAGCGGAGGAAAACGATTATGATGCGGTAGAGAATGCGTCGGTTGAGAGTATCGACGGTATTCCAACCCTGCATATTAACAATCAACCGCAGCCGCTAGTCGGCTGGTTTCAATGGGATTGGTATCCCGGAATGACGCAATCCGCCGACTATGCGGGTATTCGGATCTATCAGCCGCGACATACGACCGGCTATCCGACGCTTGAAGTGTGGTTGCCGCACATGCAGGAGATTGCCGAACAGGACCCCAACGCCTACTTCCTGCCCGTGATCTGGATGGGATCCAATACCCCGTTCGGCTTTGACGACAAAAACAGTTCGGATGTGCATACCGACACAGGGGCTTCCTGGGGAGCGATATCCTACGGCTCGGATGAATGGCAGAATCGGGCGGAGCTGCTGCTGCGGGAGCAAATTCGCAGGTATGAGGCAAGTCCTGTCGGCGATCGCATTTTGGGGTACATGTTAAGCGCGGGCAGTACAGCAGAGTGGTTCTATGTGGATACCTGGGCCAATCGGGATTTTGATCGCAGCGTTAGCAATACGGCGAAGTTCCGGCAATGGCTGCAAGAGAGGTACAATCATGATGTCGCCAAGCTAAGAGAAGCGTGGAACGATGCGTATGTCACGTTTGAAAGCGCTGACATTCCATCGAAGGCTTCCGGTGATCCGTTCCTAAATCCAGGGTCACAGAGCGACCTGATTGATTATGCCGTCTACCACAACGAGATTGTGTCCGAGCGGATGACTTACTTGTCCCATGTTGTGAAGGAAGAAGTGGAAGGCCAGAAGCTCGCTGCCGTATACGGCGGCTACACGATGGCATTCGGACAATACGGACCGTTGTCGGGCATGCTGGATTTTGAGACTTTACTTCGTAACGATGATATTGATCTGCTGTATTCGCCGCTGGACTATACGCACAGGGATCTGGATGACGGCTTCACAAGTGTCCACGGAGCGATGGACTCGGCTCGCTTGTACGGCAAGCTATACGTGGGCGAAGACGACTATGCGACGCATATGGGGACCGATACCCATGGCGCTCCGCCATTGGCCAACGACATTGAGGGATCGCTTGCTCTCTTGTGGCGCAATTTTGGATTTACGCTGTCCAAAAACTACGGCATTCACTGGTATGACGACGCCGGGTATGGCGGGTTTCATAACGCGCGAATGATGAACAACATTCGACTGATGAATCAGCTAGCAGAAGCAGCCGTTGATCTACCGAGGCAGTCAACAACCGAAATCGCGCTGGTCCTGGACGAGTTCTCCCAGTTGATTCAATCTGCCGGGGGTTCGCCGGTCAATGAACGGGTAAGGCTCATTCGGGAGGAGTTGTCCGCCGTTGGAGCGCCTTACGATATCGTGCTGCTATCCGATGTGTTAGCCGGCAAAATCGATCCGTACAAGCTGTATATTATGGCTAATGCTTATGCCTGGGATAACGAACGACTTGCGCAGCTGGAGAATTGGGATAAAACGGGCAAGACGCTCGTCTGGCTGTATGCGGCAGGATACTGGAAGCGGGATGCAGATGGAGTGGACAGTCGTTCCGCAGGGCATATGGCATCGGTAACCGGTGTGCCGAGCGTGGAGATCGGGACGCAGAGCTTCGAGATTCTGCCTGCTGGAGGCAGCACGTCGCCGCTGCTGGCGGGAATAGACGCATCCGATCCCATCGGCGGATCAGCGCCGGCTATACCGCTGTATGCGTCAGTTGGATACGAAGCGGCGGGGTATCAATTATTGGGACAGACAGGCTCACATGCTACCGCTGTATATAAAGAGCATGCAGGCGGAGCGGAAGTATGGATCGGCTCACCCTCTATTTCATCGGAGCAACTGTATCGCAATTTGGCTGATCTAGCCGGCGTTCATTTGTATTCGAGAAGCGGCAAGCAGGTGAATGCCAACGAATCCTTTGTATTCGTCACATTGCCGAAGGCCGGCACAGAAACGATTCGGTTCCCGGATGCATCGCCTCGCTACGATATTATAGCTGGCGAGTTTATATTTCCCGATTCGGAAGGTGATGTCGAGCTGTCAACGGATAGCGCGGCTACCTTCGCTTTCTTCAAGGGCAACCCTGCCGATCTGAAGCTGAACAGACAGGGAGAATATGCTACCGATCTGGACCGGCTTGTGCTCCGTCTGGAGGGCGAAACACTGAAGGAGCAGCAACTGGAAAGCCTGTCAGACCGTCAGTTTGAAACAATTGTGGGCTCGGATATCTCCTTTGCACTGACCGGGATTACATCGGAGGGCTATTATTTCTACGAGGATGAGATTGAAGCAGCTCCGCTCTGGAGCAGCAGTAACGAAAATGTCGCCATTGTCGATTCGGAAGGGCGAGTATCGGCGCTTGCGGAAGGGCAGACGGTTATAACGGCTACCTCAAGCGGAGTTGTCGCAAGCGCGTTGTTGACGATCAGCGCGCCTTTGGAGGAGTCTCTCATGCAGCGTATGCCGACGGCTTTCTGGAGCACCTGGTCGATGGCCAACGGCTGGCATCCGTTCACCTTCGGAGCAGGTAACGAATATGGCATAGGCGAACAATTGGATACGGCTACAGCCGAAAACGGAGAGAACTATACTCAAGTTTTCCGCTATGCGCCGCTGCAGAACGGAGAACAGATCAGCGGATCGCTGGACTCCCTGCAGGTGCCCAATAAAACAAAGGTAAAGGCGATTGCAACCTTCCGATACCCGCAAGGAGCGACGCAGGGCGTATACAATTCCGTTATTATGGAGGGATATACGGAAGGCGGCGGCAGCAATATATTCGTGGTACAGAAGGATTTGCCCGTGACGGGAAAGGGAACCTCCGTGGAGGTGGATTTATCCGCTTATGCGGGTCAGAAAATCAGGATCGACCTGAATGTGCGTCACAAAGGCGCAACCTCTTGGGAGGATGCGGAAGTGCTGCTGACGGACTATAAATTCGTGTATGAAGATGAGACGCCGGTCAATTCCGTCACGCATCTGGAATTCGATAAGGTTAACACAACGGTGAAACCGGGAACGAGCGGTCATCTGCAGATCAACGAGGTGTATAGCGACGGTTCTCGCGGCGTATGGCTCCAGGAAGAGAATGCCCATTTCTACAATGGTCGGCCGGATATCGTCCAAGTGGACAATACGGGTCAATTCCTGGCGCTCAAGGAAGGGACAGCTCAAATAACGCTGGTAACTGATCATACGTTAACCAGAGGATATGTGCATGTAAGCGATGATGGTTATGTGTATGAGGACTTGCTGGACGTGTATGAAGAGGAAGGAAGCTGGACGGCGGAACCGACCTATGCGGGCTTCCCATTCGGCAGCTGGACAGAATACGGCGGCGCCTCGAGGCCGGAGAGCGTGGTCATGGAGGATGGCAACAGCTATGAACATCCCATTGTGCTCGCGGGAAGCGATAGCGGCACCGGCATTAACGGCCGGATCAGCCTGGAGGTACCGGATCAACCGTCTGTCTATTTGACAGGAAAGTTCGGATTTGTGGGCGAGTCCGGAGCCGTGCAGCGTCAAGCGAAGTTTTTTATGCGATCATGGGATACGAGCATTACCGGCAGCAATCCCTTCTATCAAGAATATACAGTAGCCGATGATGGTGCACTGTCTACGTTTGAGATTGATATTTCGGCTTTTGCAGGCGAGACGTTGGAGACAACGGATATCTATCTGTGGAAAGAAAACGGCGAAGGATCGTCGCTGGAGATCGCTCTTACAGAGCTGGCCTTCCGAATGCTGCCGCCTGATGTCGGCAAACCCGTGGCGCTCATCGCCGATCGTCCGCATCTGGTACTGCCTGTAAACGGCCAAGATACGCTTACGGTCACCGAATTAAACAGTCAAGGACACTTGCGGCAACCTGCAGAAACGGTAACTTGGTCCACCAATCACAACGATACGGTAACGGTCGGCAGCGATGGTGTCATCGCTGCGCTGCAGCCAGGAGTTGCAGTTGTGCAAGCTGATATGGGCCCGATGCGCACCTTTGTTGTGGTGGAGGTACGACCAGAGGGAATGTCTTCGGGGCAATCGGCCGATCCCTATCGCTGGACAAGTGTGCAGCGGCTGCCGCAATTCTCGCTAATGGAGGCGGATATTCCCTATTTCTACATCGGCCCGCATCGTCGGGAGGCCGTTATGACTCCGCCTGTTGTGACGACGGTATCAGAGCCAACCGGAACCGTTGGCCAAGCGAATGTGACAATTGAAGGAACGGCAATGAACGGAGCTTTGGTGCAAGTATGGCAGGACTCCAACGGCAACGGTTCGGTGGACAGCTGGGATAAGCTGGCCGCAACGAAACACTTGACTGATGGCAGCGAATTCGTGATTGAGGTGCCGTTGGATCAGGAGGGAGTTTACCGCTTCCTGCTGACCGGGGCTAACGAATGGGGAGAACGAAGCAAGGAAACGGTTGTGCGTGAGATTCAATATGTCCTGCCTGCCGGGCAATCGTACTTTCGCGAGACGGAGCCTGAACGGGTAAAGCTACTATTGAACGGGCGCACCGCCGATCTGGGCCGAGAGAAGCGCGATCAATCGTCGAATGGTTTTTCCGTAACTTACTTGTTGGACTATGACAAGCTATTGTCGAGCCTAGTGGGGGATGGAGGGCCGATAATTGAAATTGCGCTGGATCTGGATACCTCCGAAGCTGTGCTGGAGTTGGATGGAAAGTCGCTAAAATTGCTGGGTAACCGCAAAGCTTTTATTACACTGCAAACATCGAGCGCTTACTACACGCTGAATGCGGCGCAACTGCAGGAACAATTCCTAAGCGGAGCGGAGGCGGACGGCGACGGGTTGTTGCTGCGAGTTGTTATTTCTGAAGTGGCAGAATCCGAGAGAAGTCAGGTGGCGAAGTCCCTCAAGCGGAATGGACTGGAATTGATCGGTTCGCCGATTCGCTTCGAGTTGATGCTGGGACAGGAAGGGCGAATGGACCCTGTTGATACTTTTGATTTTTACGTGGAGAGAGGAATCAAACTTCCGTCAGAAGCGGAGAAGAGATTCGATAAGGCGGCGGCATTTGTTGTCGATGAACAAGGCGAAGTACGTCCGGTCCCTGCCATCCTTGACACGACGGATGACCACAATTTCGTTCAAATTCGCAGCCTGACTAATAGCCTATATACTCTGGCGATTTCGGATATTGCCTTTCTCGATATGAAGGGTCATTGGGGACAAGAGGCGGTCGAGGATATGGCTAGACGGTTAGTCGTCTCCGGTTACGCGGACGGTCAGTTCAAGCCCGATGCAGCAGTGACAAGAGCTGAACTGTCTGTTATGCTGGCTCGCGGCTTGGGCTTGAAGCCAATAGAGGGAGATAGTGTATTTAACGATGTCGATGCTACGGCTTGGTATGCGGGCTGGCTGGAAGCTGCTTGGAAAAGCGGGTTGATAGCCGGATATGACGATGGAAATTTCCGTCCCGACAATCCGGTTAATCGCGAGGAAGCGATGGTCATTGCCAGCCGAGCTATGATTCTGGCCGATGATAAGAAGATTACCGCTGTCCCGAGCGATATGGCGGTCCTTGAACGTTTCACGGACGCCAAACTAGTGTCGGGCTGGGCCGTCCCGGCAGCTGCCAACAATGTCAACTGGGGATTGTTTGCCGGAAGGGCGAAGCATATGCTGGCGCCCAAGGACAGCATCACGCGTGCGGAGGCGGCGGTTGTGATTCGGCGTTTGCTATCGAAGGCCGGCCTCATCGAGACAATCGACCAATGAAAGCAACGAAGGATTGGCGATTAATTTCCTCGGAAGGGGCTGTCTTTTAAGTCCCGAAAATAAAAAAGTTGGGCGGAATCTTTCCGTCCAACTTTTTGTTCTCTTGCAGAAAGTAATGAGCACGGCTCACGTATCTTACTACTTGAGCAATTCCTTCAAAGTATCATAATAATGATAGGAAAAGCTTAATTTGGGATACTTGAAGCGTTCGTCCAGACTGGCCCAAGACTTTTGGAGCTCATCAAGGCCGGCGTTATAATAGGTGTTGATATCTTCGAGTTTATGTTTTCCTGGCTGTTGCAGCTCGGCGATATTGACGATCGGTTTGCCATGCTTTTTGGAAAATTGAACTTCGTTCTCGATTTGAGAATATTCGTCTGTACGATCATAATTCATGACGGCAATCCCATCGCCCGCCAAAGAAATCAAGCGATCCAGTTCATACAGAGAATATCTGTCGTAGAAATTAGGAATTGTAACAATCATAATTAAATCCTTATCCTTTGCCACCTGATAAGCTGCTTCCAAACCATCAATAAATGTTTCTATTATTTTTACTTTTCCCTTTTTGTCAGCTGCATCCCATTCCTCCAAAAGATAAGGCTCTACATCGATAACAAGACCTTTTAATCTAGCTTTTTTGTCTACTTTTTGATTGAGCAGCTCTACTTTCATGATTTCTTCTTTTAGAGATGCTCCGTCTGCTTCCAAACCCCATCTGGCTTCTCCAGTCAGGTAAAATACATCAATCGTATGTTCATTCATTTGTAAAAGAAAAGATTCTGCTTCTTGTGATGCAAGTAATTCTTTGGAAAATGATTGATAGATGGCTCCAATATCCATCCGATCAAGAATGGATAGCAATGCAGGGCGCTCTTCGGCTAATACGACTTCATCTGACCAAGAAAAGATACTATGCTTGCTGTGTGTTTCAGCTGACTTTTGCGCAACACGATTAACAATCAGGATAATTCCTATAACCAGGATCAGTGTCAATCCAGTATAATAAATTAGCTTTTTCATATCTGCATTCCTCGCATAAGCTTATCCAGCTCAGAATAAGGCATAGGCTGATAGAAAAGGTAACCTTGCACATAATCACAATCTATTTGTTTAAGCAATTGCAGCTGTGCATCCGTCTCTACCCCTTGACAAGCAACCTCTACGCCAATGCCATGACACATTTCCACTATACTGCCCATGATGGATTGTATTTTTGGATGTTCAATATCTTTGATCATTTCCTTATCCAGCTTTAAGATGTCAATAGCAAAGTTTTTTAGTTCCATAATGGAGGAATAGCCACCTCCAAAATGATCGAGGGCTACTGTAAAGCCATAGGATTTTAATTCTGATACTTTGCTTATAATCTCAGGCATATTTTCTGCGGAAATCGTATCGGAAATTTCAATTTGCAAGCAGCTTGCAGGGACTTGTTGTTCTGCGGCAATCTCTTTTAAGGTTGTACAGAAGTCAGGTTGATAGATACTATAACGTGAGAAATTACAGGAAACGTAGATCAGCTCCTGCCCGTCCTTAACTCTTTGACCCAGCAATTGACATACATTGCGAAACAATGCGATATCCGCTTTGCCAAGCAGCCCATTCTTTTCGAGGATGGGGATAAATTGATCCGGGAACAACAGACCTCTTTTTTTATTTTGCCAACGTGATAAGGCTTCAAATCCTACAATCTCCATTTGGTCCAAATCGAGCATTGGTTGAAAGTATGGAATAAACTCATTGTTATCAAGACCTGTAATCGCTTCTTGATCCAATTCTTTAACCAAATGGATCGATTTGAAGATCGCCTTATCATAAAAGACATAGCTAAGGTTATTGCTCTGTGCATATTCCCGAGCTTGTATAGCATGATTGATGGCCAGGTTTAATTCTTTATCGTAAATCGCCAAACCATATATGCCAGACCTAAGCGTTGTCGCATCATCCTTCGTTTTTTGCTTTAATAAGCTCTCGATGTCCAAATATAGCGGTCCCAGTCTTTTCGTTAATTGTTGCTGGGAGAGATATTGCATCACTATTATAAAACTGTCTTCCGATACATTGGCAAACATCTCGTGTTCGCTAAGATGCGACTGTATGATTTGTGAGATATGCGTGAGGGTAAGGTCTCGTTCTACATAACCATGCACTTCGCTGATCGAAGAGATATTGTCGATTTTTAAATTTACAACACTGTAACTGACACGATTATCATCCGTAATAAATGCATCATAGTCTTTAAAAAGTTTAATGTGATTGCCGTAGCCCGTTATTGGATCCGTTTGAAGCACGTGGATCCAACGCTTTTTATACTTGAGAACGATAAAGATCATAACGATTACAAGAACAGCGGAAACAAACAATAAGGCCAGGATGATGATATCCGTTCTTTTATGTGCAGTCTCGAGCTCCTTAGGTATTTTCGACCACAGGAGCTGTTCTTTTTGTTCGCTCGTAATGGATTGCAAGGCGTCAGTTATACGGGATATCATTACTGGATCCGCTATTGGTGTAAAAGCAATATAAATATCGTCTGCACCTTGCCCTTTGGGGATGGAGAAATATTTCTCACTGAGCGTTAAGTTATAGTTGTCGATTTGCTCCTGGTTAAAGGCAAAGGCGGATACCATATCTACTTGAAGATTTTCAATCAAATTATTTTGTTCGACATTTTCATCCATATAGATGAATTGAATGCCTGTTTTTTTCGATATGATTTCGAGCAGCTCAGGCGCAATACCTTTAAAGGTTTGATCTTTTTTATCAAAGTACTCCATGGGATAGTGATCCGGATTACCTGCTACGTAAACGACCGCTTCCGTATTTGATGCGGCCTGATTTCCTTCTATTACAGATGCGCTGTTCGTATTTGCGTCTACAGTTACTGGACTACCACCCAATAAGAGCAACAATGTTAATAATATTATCGATGAATGCTTCCCTAACATTTTTGTCATCATCAGTTCCTCAATTCAATACGATCCAATTTTTAGAGATCGATATTCATCTTCTGGCGTGTGATTTCGCCCCAATGGTTTTTCTTCTTCTTATATCGGAAAAAAGAAGTCATTCTAACAAATGCAATAACGAGTCTAAGACCCGCATTTTCCAGCAAACATAGGCTGATGACCTTTAAGACATCAATTAGATCAAGCTTTAAATTTTGTGTATGGATACGAGCAAAGAAAGCAGTCAGGGAAAGGATTGCGCCAAAGCCTGCGTATATCAAATAAAATATAATCATAAATTGTACATTAATGATATTAACCGAGAAGGCCAGCATGATGGTCAGCAATCCAAACAACTCAATAAAAGGTGATAATAATTCATAAAACAGAAAGTAAGAATAAGATGTTAGACCGACAATACCGGATTTTGGATTTACAATTAAATTTCTATGCTTCCAAAGGCTTTGGGACAGTCCGAGATGCCATCGTCTTCGCTGCTTAATCAGATCCGACATCGTTTCTGGTACTTGACTCCAGCATATGGCATCGGGTTCGTATTTAATAGAATAAGGGATTTGATGAGAACGGCAAAAGGAATGCAGCTTTACTACAAGCTCCATGTCCTCGCCTAGAGTATCGTGATCATAACCGCCGACATTGATGACCATATCTTTTCTAAATAAGCCAAAGGCGCCAGAAATAATTAGGTTTCCATTAAATTGATCCCAAAAAATGCGGGATGCCAGGAAAGAGCGGTTGTATTCCAATGCCTGCATAATAATTAAAATATTATTAGGCAGTTTATATTTGATTACTTTTCCATTTATAATCGTAACACCGTTCGCAATGTTGATAAGTCCGCCACAAGCAATAACGTCGCGGTTTTCAAGTACAGGCTGAATAATTTTTTCAAGTGCATCATCCTGCAGCATGGAGTCTGCATCCATACAGATAAAGTAGGGGAATTGTGAAGCGTTAATTCCCATATTTAAGCTGTCCGCTTTGCCGCCATTTTTCTTTCGAATCAGCGTGATCTGGATATTATCTCGATAGCCGAGATAACAAGCCTCCTCAGGCATACATGGAATCAGCTTGCGGATCGGGCGCTCGATTGGATTCAATTCGAAGTAATCAATCAAGGCCTGTGATGTGTTATCTTTTGATCCGTCATCGACGACAATAATTTCAAATAACTGATATTTAGAATTCAGCAACGATATGACGGTATCTACAACGGTAACATCTTCATTATAAGCAGGTACAATGATCGAAATGGGAATATAATAGTCATGTTGGAGCTCATTTTTCATTTGCCGCCTTTGCAGCTGTTTGTAAAGCACGGAGGTTCCGACCGTAACAGACAAAAATAAAAATGTAGAATACACCAGCATATAACAAATGAAAAAAATGGCTACATATTCGAATAATAACTTGATGGAATCCATCATACCCTCACTGCCTCCTGCTGTTGAGCCTGTGCTTTGATACGGGTTCGCTGGTCTTGGTACAGCAGCATATCTCTTGCGAAGCGGTCAGTACCATTGTATATGGATGCAAGCTCATTGTAATTTTTTCGCAATACATTAAGAGTCTCAGCAGCATTAAACCGAATGTACCAATTGGAATGATGCATGGCTATCTTCAATGCTTCTATAGATGCAGGGGTTGGATATGCTCGGATTACCGTTGCTGATATCGCTATAATCTCCCAGTCGTCCGAAGCCTCTGTCAAAGTCGTATGCAAAAAGTGATACATAGGTTCATATACATATTTCCCGTAGTAGCGAATGATAGCCACTTTAACTTCCTTGTTTGTTTCTTGTCGTATTAACAAGGAGTAAAGCTCCTCTTTAAATTGATCCGAAACAGCATGCAAAAATTTCACGATGGAAACCTGAATGTCATTGTTAAATTCGTTAAAGTGCTCCCACAGCAAGGCACCGAGTCGAGCTTTGTCGCCTTCAAAAGATAATAGACCATCGGATAACAATTTTTCATGATGGAATATTTCATTTTTATTTATTAACATAATCGCAGATAACACATTTTTTTCATTACCAAAGCTGTAAAGCGCTTTGAGCGAATTTTCCCTGCAATAAGCTGATTTGGTATCGATAAGCTGCAGCATGCTATTAATGATCTCATCTTGCTCAATATCCTTGCAAACCTTGTATCTCGACATCAAATAGGCAAAATAGGCTTTTCTTATATCATCCTTCTGCATATATTTTACAGCCAGGCTGCCGAACAGGGGGCGGCTTAAGAGCAGATACTGTTGAACGACTACGGCATCTTGCTCAAGGGCAGCCTCTATGGCTTCATGAAAAGCCATCAGCTTGTTTGGCGCGGTCAACATCTTGTCCAACTTGATTTGTATCGTTCGTTTAATGGGTTGTTTGCGGGCAATATGCTCAAGCTGCACATCGATTAGTTTTGAGATATCTTGGGTACGAGTTTTAAACCTTTTGTATTGCGACTTGCGGAAAAAAATAATGAAAACATTGAAAATGAGCATGCTGATACATACACCTATATAAATATAAACGATCTCTTCGACTGTAATGATCATGTGTATGTATCACCCCTACTCATTCTTTACCCAGACTTTCTGAATTTCATAATAAGATTGCTTCAATCGTTCATGGTAGGTTACTTTTCGTCCCCAACCGTCTAATGCATAAGGTTTCATCGCAATTCGTTGATTGATTTCCCCTTTTTTGCCGATTCCTGCATACAGCCTGTCGATTCTGATATTTTCCACGCCATAATGCTCATAGTAATCATCATGAATCATCATTTCCGAAGGGTTGGAAAAATTGAAAAGTTGCCACGGAATTTTTAGCTCGATATACTCACCGCTAAAGTGAAAATCCGCAAGCGAGTTAAAATCCGGCGATTCAGGATTGGCATTACCGTAAGTCAGTCTTCCGGTTTCATAGATCTCCATATTCAACGCTTTAGTTTGGGCATTATTTTTAGGTTGCGTTGCTTCTTTTGGATCTAACAGTGCTGTTTGCAGAATCAGATTGATATTTTTGAAAATAGGCGTCTTTTTATCAGGAGGATCATAATAAGCATCTTTGCCCTCTACTTCGTGCCGGAACATAGCGCGTAACACTTCATATCGTTCTTGAACCAGCACACGGCTATTTTCCTTTCCGTTGATAACCATCAGAAAGTCTGCATCACGCTCAAATTTCACATCTTCATTCTGGCTGTAATTGCTGCCCGTCTTCGGAGTCGTATCGATTGGAATGTAGAGTGTGTCATCCTCTGTAAAACCCTTATTCCATGCAAGAAAATAGATGAATTTTTCATCATATTTCATAGAAAGAGAAGAGGTAGGGGTGTCTATTACTTTATCTGTATCTTTCCATTCGGATAGATCACCGTCTACATAGCTGATACTCTTCTCTTTGCCGGGATCAAAGGATAGCAGACCGAAATACTGTTCATTTGTCTGGTAATCGCTCCAATAAGGTGTTTTTGTCAAATCCACCGCATGCATCGTGTTCCAGGTGCGTTTAAACCATTCGTCCTGCCATGTAAAAATAACAGCGCCTGCCGAGCCTGCGGCCATAATATCGTTATAACTGTCAATAATGGCCTGTCCTTGCTGCTGTTCCGACAATCTTCCTTGAGATCGCCCTGTATTAAAGTCTTTCTGCGCCATTCCTCTTGATGTAGGAAAACCGAATTCCGAGATGACTACTGGCATCGTATGATGATCATTAATCATTTTTAAATAAGCGTAATACGTATTTATTTTGCCTGCCTTGTCCACATACTTTTCTTTATCTAGCATATAATTAAGATAGTCGGGATAATAAGGATAAATATGATAGGAAGCAAAAGTGCCCGACAGAAAATTTCTGGTTGGCTGGATATGCTCGACATCCACCTTGGCTATCTTATAGAAATAATTGGAGATGTAATCTGGATAATCAAATGGATCTGTAGTAGCCCAATTCGAAAATGCAACCATACGCTGCTGCTTATATCGGTCGCTTTCATACGCAATAATCTTGTCTCCAACCTGTGCCAACATTGCTTCGAACGGACTGGCATCTACAGTGGTACTAAAGTATTTCCCTATATAGATGTTTTTGTCTTTCTGCATGCGATTCGTATAGGCAACGGTAATATCTTCCCATTCGACACCCAGAATATAACCGATTACCCATGGAGAGATATCCTTTGTATAGCTGCCAGAACCATGGCCTCTTCCGAGTTCCAGTTTTCGATTGCCATGGATAACATCGACAAGAAGCCTGGAGTCTTCGATCATCTGATCTAAAAAACTTTCATCATAGGCATCTACGCGGGAATTTTGAACATAATCATTGACCCATAACCCGTGGATAATATACAGCGGATTTTCATTTCCTGTATTATACTCACTTACGGCATCATAAAAGGTATCGTCCAAAATCGTATAAACCCGAACGGTGTTCGCGCCCATCTCTTGAATCAATTGAAACCAGCGAAGATAGGTAGCTTTATCGATCGCATAATCTGTGGCAAAATAACCTGGTATCCCAACGCCCATATCTACGCCTTTAATTTGGAATTCCTCGAAGCCCTTTCCAATACCGTGATCGACATAGATCTTTTTGCCCTCCGTTTTTGTAAAACTTGTTACAGTCTTATCGGTGGAAAAAGAAATATAAATTCCCTTATTGTAATACAGATAATCGCCAATAAAGTACAACAGGAGGATGGATACGCAAATGATAATAAACTTTTTCAATTAGCGTTCCTCCTTTCTAAGTTAGCTGCTAATGATTAAACTTTTTGTTGCTAGATTCATGGCTGTACTGGTAGAGGGTTTCGATGTGCTCGTCCATCCAACCGCCTCTCTTTTTAATGAAGCCCTTCAATTGCTCTATAGCTTGTTCATAACTTTTTATATTGCGCTCGATCGGTTGAAGCAAGCTATGATATGTGAGCTTTGACGGATCGAAGCTGTAGCCCCAAACTTCAAAGTTACGATGACGCGCATCGCCCAAGTAAGCGGCCGTTTCATCGATATAGTTTATGAGATAATCATCACTTAATATGGATTTTCTAAGCGTTTTATATCGATGGACAATTGCATCGACAAAGGCTTTTTCTTTGGTAAGCATAAAATACCAAGTTCGATCATGAAGCGCAAACCCAGTGCCATCATGGACTGCCTCCATATAATTGTCAAAAGCGTTGTTAAAGTCCCAGACAGGTCCAATATGAATTTTTCCTCGAATATCCTTGTGGAAATAAGTAGAGTATATAGCGGCGTCATAGTTTTGAAAAAACTCGTTGATAATAAAAAAATCAACAAAAGACTGCGTGTCAATAAAGCTTTCATAGCCATAATCATCATCATCATAGTCATAGGAATAAAGCGATTTTTCGAACTTGCTAAAATCACGCTCAATATATTCCTTCAGCGCTGGCGTAAGCTTTCGCGTTGCAGGATACTCCACATTCATCATATATCGATTCGTTTCGGTGTTCGGAGGTATCCGTTTGATATATTTGGAAAAGTTATCTAATTCATTTTCCGGAGTGTCGCCCCGATCTATCCTTAAGATATAACTGGTAAATGGATCACCATCTTTGTAGCTTGAGATATTTACTCGTTCCGTCCCTTGGGAAATCGTCTCCATCATCACATAAACACCTTGATATTGGTCATTGACAAAAAGTTCAACGAAACGAACCCTGGGCGCATACCCCATAATTTCTGCGGAAATGTTCATGCTCAAATAATTACGCATCAAGGTTTTGTCCAAAAAGGGACCATTTAAAACCCAATTGTCATGGGCAGGCATGCCTGCTACCTCTTGTTCATTTTCCGTTCCATCCGCATGCACCAGTTTGACAAGATACGATTTCTTATCAAAATGCAGCGACGAATTTCCTCGATATCTGATATCGGCTAAGGTAGAAAGTGCAGGTTCATCGGTAAGATAGTTATTTTCGCCTTGCGTATCAAATAGGTTTAAATCGCTTCTAAGCATTTCCTTTTGACCTCTCGCACCAGGTATGCTTGCTCCATTGGTATTAATAGAAACAATCGGCAGATGTGTACAGAAAACCTGAGCCTTCTGGACGCAGGTTTGAGGCGGGAGCGCCGACAAGTGCTGATGTTCTCTCGTAATGGTGTCCGACAGGGCAACCGAACTATAGAAAGTAAAGAATAGGGCCAGGCAGATCACGCCAAAATAAATCCATTTTTTATTCATCTATTTTACCGTTAACCATCGATCTCATCATTTTGAGTGACCACATTGACATATTCAACATCGTCTATTTCATAGAGAACCTCAGTAATGCTTTTATTTCCCTTTGCCGCCTCGGCCAGTGTTCTGCCGGATAACTCATAGATTAACTCCACGGATTCCCTTGTCGAGTTTAATACTCTTAAATTCGCTTTTGATTTGAAATAGGAGAACACCACGGATTCGATATTTCTTTCCTGGCTTTTGGCTGCTCTGATGATAAGAAGCCTTCTGTTGTCGTTTTTTATTCTTCCCAAGAAGAGGAGGATTATAAATAAGGCAGCCGAACTTAAGGAAGCAACCATAAACTCGCCGGCACCGCTGCTGATGCCTGCCACAATCGCCCAAAAGATGTACACGGTATCTCTGGAATCCTTAATCGCCGTTCGAAAACGAACAATAGACAGCGCACCGACCATACCTAAGGAAAGAGCTACGTTATTTCCAATAACTGCCATGACGCTTGTCGTTAAAATAGTGAGCATTATTAATGAAACGTTGAATTTCTTACTATAAATCGTACCGGAATGAGTAATCCAGTAAGACAGAAAAATAACGAGTCCAATTATAATGGAGACTCCTAAATTTGTTAAAATCCCTTCTAAATCCAATGTTTTACCCTGCTCCAGCATGTTCGATAAAAATTCTCTCATGATAAACGTTAACCGCCTTTACGATAAATGGTTTAATAAATTTCTTCTTCCCAGGACATATTTGCAGACTGCTAATTCGCTTTTAGTGCACTGGTTAATCATGTTACGGATATAGCTGAGTAAAAAATGATTATATTTAACCTCGAGGACGACGTTAAAACGATCGAGCACGGGGTTCATTTTTAGATGATCGGAAAATATGTCGAAACAACTTTCCGTTGCTTCGATTTGGTTGTCAAAGGTAATTCTGATTTTGTTTTCCTTTGCAATAAACGCTTTGCGATTGTACTGGATAACTGCAGTCGGTCGATAACAATACATATTCATATAGGCATAACACTCCGCTGCAAATGGTTCGGGATACTTTAGCAGAGGCGAGTAGTTGCCTTTGCATAATAGTACAGCGTCAGCTCTTTGGATCCGCAAGGAACGTTTCTTTTGATAGGGGCCCTGTTTTTGTTTCATTTCAAGAACGGCAAACTCACTGGAAGGATCATAGACTCGAAGCCGTATTTTCCTTCTGATGTAAATCCCGTTTACTTTTTCAAAAAAGTCCCGGTCGTCCAGCGTATCAAAATAAAGGGATCGGATCATATATCCATCCGCTCCGTTATGAGGATCCTGATGCAGCAGTTGACTTAAAAAGTGACTATGCTTCACATATTCATCAATAGATATCAGGTATTTCTTTTCTTGTCTAAAGACTTCATTCATCCAGCTATCCCTCACTCTTCTTTAAGGACGGAAAATTGTCGTATAATGTAGAATGCTAAGTGACAATAATATCATACTAAACTGAAAAATTTCTGAACATGTCAATAAAAGGCGAAAATAGGAGAGGGGTTAAGAAACGATGGAAAAAAAGAGACTGGCATTTTTGGGTTGTGGATTTTTAAATGAGATCGTGGCTAACGCTTTACATAACGGATATCTTCCTGAATATGAGCTCGTTGGTGCATTTGGAAGGAATCCCGTGCGGACAACGACTTTTGCCGAACGTCACGATTGCAAGGCATGTTACAGTATGGAAGAGCTGTTGGCATTAAAGCCGGATATTATCGCAGAAGCTGCATCGCCGCAAGCAGTCGGAGAGTACAGCGAAACCATTCTGAAAGGCGGAGCAAGCCTGGTCGTACTGTCTATAGGAGCTTTTGCGGATGCGGCATTATATAATAGAGTAAGAGAGACTGCAGCCGAAAATAATCAAAAGGTATACATCGCCAGTGGCGCTGTCGGGGGTTTTGATGTTCTCCGTACTGCTGCCCTGATGAGTCCTATCAAAGCGACCATGACATCTAAAAAATCGTTACGCTCCTTGTTTTACACACCGCTCTTTAAAGAAGAGCTCATGAATATAACGGAGCCGGAGCAAGTGTTTAGCGGAAATACGAAGGAAGCCATTGAAATGCTCCCTTTTCATTTTAACGTGGCGGTTGCTACAGCACTTGCCAGCGCGGGTCCTGAACGGACTACACTCAATATCGATGCGGTTCCTGGCTTTGTAGGAGATGAATATAAGATAGAGATTGAAGGCGGAGAAGTAAAAACGGATCTTAATATTTATTCCAGAACGAGCAACATCGCCGGCTGGAGCGTAGTCGCTGTTTTACGAAATATCGTATCGCCTATTGTGTTTTAACGAAGTAGAAGATCCAGCTCTGTCTACGGATAATCGGCAAGGCGATCAAAAGTGATCCGCATCGGTGAGTCTTAGGGTTTGCACGTTAATGAACCGTCCGTGGGACGGTTTTCGTGCGTTTAAAACATGGATCCCGCCGTAATGTTGGTGTTCAACGCCTCGCAGATATTTGTAGGGCACATTTTCCTGTAATGATGATATGATCTAGATAATCAACTTACTTATGGTGCTCTTGCAGATTGGGGTCTGTTTCATAATGAAGGGTATTCTCCGATTCGGTTCTCGTACGATCTTGTTTCATATCGTTGCTGCCGTTGTTGTTGGTTTGGTTATAAGCTATGCCGTCATCTCTGTACCGGAATCTCCTAATTTACATAGTGAAAAAGGCATTCTGGATTTAAAGCAGGTTCATGTCAGTGAGAACCCGCTAAATTTAAAAGGGGAGTGGGCGTTCTACTGGCAAGAGCTGCTGTCGCCCGAGGACATACAGAATCGCTTAGCGAAGGACGGAAATCGTGACCGCTGGATCAGCATACCGAGCTCCTGGCTAGGTTATCGGTTAGATGGTCAGCAGCTGAGCGGTACAGGCTTCGCAACCTTTCGTGTGGTCATTGAGCTTAGCGAGCAGGATAAGAACGAGAGGCTTGCTCTGCGGCTGCCGACCATCTTTCATGCGTATAAATTATGGGTGAACGGTGAGCTGCTGGCAGAAGTCGGTGAGGTTGGTCAGGACAAGAGCAGCGTGACCCCGCTTCTGGCAACGAAGCTGGTGTTCTTCCAGCCCGAGCATGAGAGGGTGGAGCTGGTTATGCAAGTAGCCAACTTTCATCATAAGCGAGGCGGCATCACTAAGTATATCGAGATTGGCGGCAGTGATGTATTAACGGTCAGGAGAAATCTGGATATCGCGGCTGAGGTCTTCATCACCGCGAGCCTGCTGGTGATTGGCGCGTATCACCTGCTGTTGTTCATCCTGCGACGCAAAGACAAGGCTCCATTGTATTTTGGTCTGTTCACCACGTTGTCCGGTATCCGATCCCTGCTGGTCGGCGAGCTCTTGCTCACACAATTGTGGCCATCTTTTCCATGGGGATTGCAGTTCAAGATCGAGTATCTGATTCTTTGCAGTATTGGTTATATCATGACGATGTACTTTGATAGCGTTTTTCCGAATTATGTGTCGCGTTGGTTTCATCTTGGCACGCGAATCGTTACCGGCGCATTCTGTATCGTTGTTGTGGTGACCCCTGCACTTCTATATACCAAAATGTTACTGATGATCGGTGTGATCGTTGTTCTGCATATGGTTTATCTGATGGTCGGGCTGGGCCTAGCCGCTTTGCGACGCATGGAGGGAGCGCTGATTTTCCTGCTGGCATCGGTGGTTGCTTTAGTGACGGTTATCAACGACTTTTTGTATTACAACGAATGGTCACGAATCGGGAATACATCTCCTCTAGGCCTGTTGGTGTTTTCGATCGCGCAGATGATTCTGCTATCTTCCAGATTTACGAGGGCGGCATCCAATGAAGAAAGAATTGCGCGCGAGCTGCAGGACTCTAACGACAAGCTGACAGAAATGAATATGAATTTGGAACGGATCGTACAGGAGCGTACACATGCCTTATCCGCAGCTCATGACGATCTCCGCACATCGTATGACCAGTTGCTTCAATCCGAGCAAGGGAGGAAAAAACTCCTTGCCTATATTACGCATGACCTTCGTTTGCCGCTGTCCAGCATGCTTGGATATGTCGAGGCTGTGCAGGACATGGTCAAGCCCGAGCGCAATAAACAGTACCTGGAGTATATCCGGGATAACACGATAAGGATTAACCGCATGATCGAGGAGTTGTCCTTCTTGTCGCATTTGGAGACGGGACAAGTCTCGTACCGAATGAAGCCGGTCCATACGGTTCACTTTTTGCGACGGTTCTATGAACAATATGAGCTGGTTGTGCGCGACGCAGGGCTCCATTTCAAGCTGGATACCGGAGATACGGAGGATCAAGGACCCAACATGCCTGTTGTCGAGATGGATGCGCAAAGAATGGAGCAGGCTTTGTTCAATCTGGTGTCGAACGCAATGAAGTTCACCTCTAGTGGCGGGGTGGTGCGTATTGCGCTAGCTGTGGACGAGGTGGATCATACCCGCTATGCGATCATTAGCGTGCAAGACTCAGGCATGGGTATTCCCCCAGAGCAGCTCGAGCAAATCTTCGATCGCAATTACAGGTATGATCGACCGGGCATGGATAAGGGAGTAGAGGGCAGCGGGCTCGGGTTGGCGATTTGCAGGGAAATCGTACAAGCGCATGGAGGGACGGTTCGAGCGGAAAGCGATGGTCAGACGGGGACGACCTTCTATGTATCGCTTCCGTGTGTTCGAGAAGAGGGAGGGTGACGGTGGATGGGCACATACAAAATAATGATCGTCGATGATGATCCCCATATATGCGAGATTATCCAGGTGTATTGCGAGCGGGAAGGCTTTATATCCACCTCTAGCCACAGCGGGACAGAAGCAACAAAGCTGCTTGCTTCGTTCGAGCCGGATTTGATTGTACTGGATGTACTGCTGGCTAATGAAAATGGCATAGATTGGTGCATGAACGCACGCAGCCGCACGGATGCGCCGATTGTGTTCCTGAGCAGCCGCGAGGAAGACGAGGTGAAAATCAGCGCATTATCTTATGGCGGCGACGATTATGTGACTAAGCCTTTCAGTCCTGGCGTACTCATGGCCAAGATCAAAGCTCATCTTCGCAGAGTGTCGACGGGCAGAAGGGAACAACTGCTGGAGTTGCCGGGTTTGACGCTGGATTTCTACGCCCAGTCCGTCAACATGGGCAGCGAAACCATCTTTTTATCGAAAAAAGAGTTTAGTCTACTGTCCTATATGGCACAAAACGTCAATCGTGTCGTTAGTAGTGATGCGTTGTTTCAGCTCATTTGGGGAATGGAGAGTCTGGAGGATACGAGAACGGTCGCTGTGCACATCAGCAACTTACGCAAAAAAATTGAAGCTGATCCTGCCAATCCTGAGAGAATTATTACGGTTCGGGGGGCTGGATATATGCTGGTTGCCAGAAGTCCGTTACAAACGCGTACATAGCGTTAATACGTGATGTTTGCATCGCCGGCAGCAACGTTACCCTTTTTAGAACGTGTTTCAAGACCTGTACATCGCTAATGTCGAGGGTCGAGAACCGTTCTATTTCTTTTTTGTCTTGGTTCAAACGTTTCCTAAAAGAAAAGTATTCGAAACTAAAAAGAAATAAATTGACAACATAAACAAGAGTAAATAGTATTGAATCATAATACGATCGTGCGTTGGGGTACGAGTATACCAAATCCAAGCTCAAAAAGTGCCTATAAAGGGTTGCACTGCGCGCCAAGCCTTTCGAAACGTAAGATGTTCGGAAGGCTTGGCTCATTTTGAGCGACGATCTATTTCATCACGGACTAAAGGAGGACTATATGTCGGTTCATATTTCGAGAAGAATCAAGCTCACCTACAGCATCGTATTAATGGTGATCATTGCACTCAGCTTTTGGCTGTCCTTTATAGGCACAGTTGGGAGGCTGGAGAAAGACTTGAAGGATGTTCACTATGCGCTGCTCAATCAGATCGATAATAAAATCGAGCTGTCCTTCCGGGAGACGGAAAGAAATTTGCTGAAGCTTATGAATGAGATGGAGTTTGTTTATTTCATGTATGACAGCTATATCGACGAGTCGGAGAAGTATGTCAACTTTTACAGCCTATTCAATAAAGTAACAAGCTTTACCCATTCCAATACACAGTTGACCTCGGTTTATGTCTATTCTGATGTAAGCGGTAACATCCTGATGAACAAGTTGTATGTGCCCCGTTCGGAAAATAACGAAGAATGGCTAGTGGATCACATTAATATGGATGGCTATATAAAATGGCTGCCTACTCATCAAATATGGGAAGGGGCTGTTTCCAGGGATGTTGTCACTTTAATCCGCCCTTATCCTGCGATTAGCAAGCCAGGTTTTCGCAAGGGACTGGTGGCTGTCAATATAGACGAGCTGCTGCTGCAGCGCATGATCGCAGGCATCTACGAATCGAAATACAGCGGCCAAACGATCATTATGGATCAGGATGGCCAGGTTGTCACGCATAGCGACCGTTCGCAACGATATGGCAGCGCCGATTCCCTTCCGTTTGCGAAACAAATCATGGCAGGCGGCGCGAAGGGCGAATTTACGATTGACTGGCATGGGACGAAGCACTCGGTGTTCTACATGAAGTCGGAATACACCGATTGGAATATAGTAACGGTCATCCCCAATAGCGATGTTTACAAGCCGATCTCATCGACTCGGGATCTGCTCATCGTCGTTGCGCTGGGCATGATTGTCGTTGCTTTATTGGTGCTCTTTTATTTTAACCATACGACGTTTAAACCGATCGAGCGCCTGGCCGGCAAAATGTTCGGCGTCTACCGTACGCCGCAGACGGAGGCCGCAAGGCGTTTGCACGGTTTTAGCTCGCTGGAGACGATGTTTGATCAAATTTCGTTGGATCGCGAGCATCTGGAGCGGCAGGTGCGGGATTTTAAGCCTGTGCTGAAGTGGCGTCTCATGATGGATATGCTTACTGGCAATAAAACAGAGTATGCTGCTGTTGGGCATCAGTTGGAGTATATCGGAATCAAATTGTACCCGAGGTACTATATGGTTTGCAGCGCTGAAATCGAGAGGGGGGAGCAGCTAAGCAGCAGAGACCTGGCGCTTTATACATTTATGCTCTGCAATGTGGCGGAAGAGCTGATTAATATGGAGCATGCCGGAATAGCCGTTGATTTGGGCGGCGGAAAGGCGGTTATTCTAATCAGCTTTGCTGAAGGCGATGAGGAGCAAAACCATTTGCGCGCGCTGGCTGTGCTGGATTTGCTGCTGAAGGCGATGGAGCGGGAGTTCAAGCTTTCCGTAACAGTGGGGCTTGGACGCTGCTATCCGGATATGGCGGATATTCCAAAATCCTATGATCAATCTCTTAAAGCTCTGCAATATAAGCTGCTGTTCGGCAGCGATGCGGTCATTTCGATAGAGGATATTTCCACCTCTCAAAATCAGGATTACTACCACATCGTCAAAAAGGCTGAACGGATTACGGAGTCGTTGAAGCTGTCGGATGACGAACGCGTGAAGCTGTACGTGAAGGAGATGTTTGCAGATGCGCTGGGCAGCAATTTATCTCCCGACTTGATTAAGCAGCTTTCGTTTGAACTGATTATGAAGTCGCTGCAAATGATCTCTTTTATCGGCATAGACCCGGAAGAGACGATTGCAAGCCTCGGCAATTTACATCAACGCATTACGGCCTGCGACAATTGGCAGGACATCGAACGCATAGTTGAAAGCGTGTTGGAGCAAATAGCGGCAAATATCGCGGAAAAGAGAAGCAGTCGCGGCAAAAATAAAACGGTAGACAGCATACTTAGCTATATTCAGGAGCATTATCATGAGAGCGAGCTTTCACTGGATCAATTGGCGGATAAGTTCGAGCTGTCTCCTCCGTATATAAGCAAGCTGTTCAAAGAGCATACGGAGCGGAATTTTATCGATTATTTAATTGAAATTCGGATTGCGGCTTCCAAGCAGTTTTTACTCGACAGGAGCATGAAAGTCAATGATGTCGCAGAAGCTGTCGGCTATACGAATACGCGCAGCTTTCTGCGAGCCTTCAAGAAGTATACAGGACTGACGCCTACAGAGTTTAGAGAGCAAAAGCCGCTTAAATCATAAGAAAATGAACCTGAATTAATAATTGTAACCTAGCTTTTGCAAGAAATGACACGTTTTTAAAACGAGTCTCTTTCGCCAATCTTGCCTAGCTGCATACAATCGAGTTGCGAGGCGGAATGACCAGCCAAGCTTAATCGATGCAGGGAGGAGGATTGCAATGAAGGGGATGATCCCGGTGGACCAAGTGCCCGTCGGAACGAAGAAGAACGGCACAATTACGAAAAGATTGATCAGGGACAAGTATTTATATTCGATGCTGTTGCCTGTAATCGTCTTTTACATCGTGTTTAAGTATCTTCCTATGGGTGGCGAAATTATTGCATTCAAGGACTACAGATTCGCCGACGGCTTATTGGGAAGCAAGTGGGCAGGGTTAAAGCATTTTGAATTGCTTTTTGAAAGTGCGGATTTTTGGCGTGTATTAAGAAATACTCTGTTATTGAATGTGTACAGCTTAGTTTTTGGGTTTCCGGTACCGATTGTTCTGGCTCTTCTATTAAATGAGGTTCGCAGAGAATGGTATAAGCGCATCGTGCAAAACTTTCTTTATGTTCCGCATTTTATATCCTGGGTAGTGCTGGGCGGTATTCTGGTTGCGATGCTGTCGCCAAGTACCGGGATAATCAACCTGCTATTAAACAAGGTATTTGGCATCGATCCGATTTATTTTATGGCTAATTCTTCATGGTGGCCGGTTATGTACACATTATCGGGAATTTGGCGTGAAGCGGGATGGGGGACGATTCTATATCTCGCGGCAATGGCGGCCATAGATACGCAGCTGTATGAGGCTGCCAAAATCGACGGTGCCAACAAGCTTCGGCAAATATGGCATGTTACATTGCCGGGTATTCGCAGTACGATAGCGATTTTGCTTATTTTGCGCATGGGCAGCATGATGGACGTGGGGCTGGAACAGACTTTGGTTTTGCAAAACAGCTCTGTGCTTGACGTTGCGGATGTAATAAGCACTTACGTCTATCGGGTTGGATTGCAAAATATGAATTACAGCTATACGACGGCGATCGGCTTATTCCAATCAATTGTAGGATTAATTCTAATTATTAGCGTAAATCGAATGATTAAAGTATCTGGAGAGCGGGGGTTGTGGTAGCTATGAACGCTAGAACAGACAAAAAGAGATGGCTGCCGCAACTGGGAGGAGCGATAAACGCGCTTTTTCTTGGCCTTTTCTCATTGGCTACATTATATCCATTCTGGTATGAGGCGGCAGCATCATTTAGCAGCAGCAGAGCGATTACATCAGGCGAAGTGATGTTTTGGCCTGTCGAATTCAATATCGAAGCGTACAAGCGTTTATTTGAAGACGGACAGCTGTTCATTTCTATGAAAAATACGATATGGGTTACGTTTGTAGGCACATTGCTGAATATCGTGCTGACGATACTTGCAGCGTATCCTCTATCGAAGAAGCGGCTGCTTGGCCGAAGTGCTTTGTTAATGTTTATAACGTTTACCATGCTTTTTGTGTCGGGTCTTATCCCTAACTTTATTTTGGTCAAATATTTAGGGTTGATGAATTCCTATTGGTCGCTATGGCTGCCTGCGTTAATAAGCACCTACAACATGTTTGTTATGAAGACCTTTATGGAAGGGCTGCCCGAAGAGATTGAAGAGTCGGCGGCGATCGACGGTGCAGGGGACTGGCGGATACTTGCGCAAATCATTATGCCGCTGTGCAAGCCAATTGTAGTTGCGCTGTCTCTGTTCTATGCGGTGGGCTGGTGGAACAATTATTTTCAGGTGATGCTCTATATTGGAAAATCCAATAAACAGACGCTCATGCTCAAGCTTTATCAGATGATCAGGCAGGTGGATCAGCATTTGCTTAACCCTGCCGGCGGATCCGAAGGGGTTACGCAAGCGATGTTGACGCCGGAGGCGATTAAAGCTGCCGCGATAGTCATTGCGATAACGCCGATTTTATGTGTTTATCCGTTTTTACAGAAGCATTTTGTTAAAGGCGTTTTGATTGGTTCAGTGAAAGGCTAATTTTGAAAAAAAGGGGATAGAAATATGATGCAATGGAAGAAGACAGGTGCTGTATTGGCGACTGTAATCATGCTGCTGTCGATATTGGCTGCATGCAGCTCCAATAAGGAGACGCCTAAGCCATCAAATGAAGGCGTAAAACCGACGGGCGAGCAAACGGATAATAAAGGAAACGAGCCCAATAAACCAAAAGGAAAAATCAGCATTTCGGTGTTTGACCGCGGATGGGTTGCCGCAGATGAAGGTACCTATGAAAGTAACCGCTGGACGAAGTGGATCAACGAAAATTCCCCTACCGAGGTAGAGATTATTCCGGTACCTAGAAACGAGGCGCAAAGCAAGCTGAACGCCTTGATCGCTTCGGGCGAAGCTCCCGACCTTATCTGGGAATATGATCGCAACTATATGACGCAATTGGCGGCGCAGGGCGCTATACAGCCGATCGGGGAGTATATTGAAAAGTACAGCACCTCCTACAAAGCTTATTTGGAGAAAAATGCGGACTTGCTGCCTTATTTGACCGTGGACAACAAGGTGTACGCGATTGCTTCCAAGCGTGGAGTAGATGCTATTGCCAACCATGCGATGTGGGTTCGCCAGGATATTTTGGACCGCTTGCAGCTAAAGGCTCCTACAACTGTAGAAGAGCTGTTTGAAGTAGCGCGTAAAATAAAGGAAGACGATCCGACAATGACACCTATTGCATTTAACGGCAACGGAAACCCGATTATGCGAACGTTGTTCCAAGCGGTTTCGGATCAATGGTATTTAGAGGAAGGCAAGCTGGTTAACGGCAGAACGCTGGATCGCCATCGCGACTCTCTGGCCTTTCAAAAGCAGCTTTTTGACGAAGGGCTGATTGATAAGGAGTACATTACGGACAACAATTTTGAACGTGCCAACCAGCTTTGGGTAACGGGCAAAGCGGCGATTATGTTCGGCGCATGGGATATGCCTAATCAATTCCGCGATTTGATGGCGAATGTACCGGATGCGAAGATGGTTCCGCTCGAGCCGTTCGCAACACAATATGGCAAAACAGGATTGTATCAAGAAACACCGGCCAACATCTATGTTATGTTCAACAGCGAAATGAGCGAGGAAAAAATTAAGGATGCGATTGCTTACTTGGATTGGATGATTGAAGATAACTGGTTGCCGCTGAAAAAAGGGAATGAAAATGAGCATTACAAGCTGGTAGAGGGCGTGCCGCAAACGCTTGATAGCGAACAATTCCGCAAAGAGGTTTTATATGCATTCGAGTATGCCGTCGTTCATCAATGGAGTCCGGAAGCTTCGTGGTTCCCGATTTTGGCGGCGCAGGATGATGTAGCGCAAGCGTATGCCAAGCAGCAGTCTGTATCGATTGAAACTGCGCTTAAAAATAATTTCCGCAGAGATATTGCCTATAACCCGGATCTCCCTGAGCTGAGCCAATTAATTGCCACGTTCAAGCCGATTGCCGAGCAAATTGAAACGAAAGTCGTAACAGGCGGGAGCGCAATGACGCCGCAGCAGGGGATAGATGAGATCCGTAAAGAGTGGAAACGTCTTGGCGGAGAAAATATCGAGTCTATGGTTCAAGAGTGGTACGAAGCCAATAAGGGCAATTTGTAAGGAGCTGGCTATCAAAGATGCTTCACCTGCAGCTGCTGCAGGTGAAGCGACAGCAGTCCAATGATCTCACTCTAGGAGGACGGAAGATGAGGAGAAGGAAACGCTCAACCAAAGCATTAGTCCAATTGCTTATTCTGGCCATGATCTGCACGCTATTTCAGATAAACAACATGTCTGTCTATGCTAATGATACGGGAGACGTCATACAAAGTGGAGCAACAGAGCTTCATACGCTCAAGATATCACCATCGGATGATTCATATGTGCGAGCCTCGAATGCTTTTGCTAATAGCAACTTTGGCAAAGAGAAGTCTTTGGTAGTCAAGAAGGGGAGCCCGGAATTAACTCGCGAGAGCTACATGAAATTTGACTTCACCGATTTTTCCGGAGAAGTAGAATCCGTCACGCTGGTCGTGTACGGCGCTGTCGGGGAAGGAAGCCAAGCAAGTATTCAGCTTCATAGCGCAACAAACAATGATTGGACAGAAGAGACAATCACTTGGAACAACAAGCCTTCCTATACATCCGATGCAATGACTTCTATTACATTGGGCAAAGAAGCAAGGGGTTATGAGGCCAATATTACAGATCTGGCAATAGATCAGCTGGCAGCAGATAAGAAGGTTAGTATTGCCTTTGTTCAGCCTGAAATGCCGGGAGGGCAAGGACTAGCCGTCGTTTTAAACAGTAAGGAAAGTGACAGTCATCAACCCTATGTGGAAGTGAAATATAGGGCGCCAGTGGATCATGAAGCACCTGTCTGGCCAAATGGCAGTGAACTAAAAGCGATTCAGACTGCAGATGATACAGTTGAATTGCAGTGGACACCGGCTATAGACGATCAAATGGTTGTATCCTATCGGATTTATCAGAATGATGTGCTGATCGCCACAGTGCCAGTAACTCAAAAGCATTACCATGCAGCGGGGTTGGCACAAAAGCAAACTTATGCCTTTAGGGTGGAAGCGGGAGATTCATCTGGCAATTGGTCACAGGATGGACCGGAAGCAGTCGTAACTATGCCAAGCATTGTTAGACTTCCGGTTGTTGAGGACACCCATGTTAACTCAGGCAGTGCAAGTCAGTCGAATTATGGCACGAGTGACAAGCTGATCGTCAAAAATATGAAGGCCGACCCTAATGTGACTCGCCAAGCTTTTATGAAATTCGAAATGGAAGCGCTGCCAGAAGAGGTCGGCACTGCAACTCTTAACTTCTATGGAGCTGTTTCAGATGGCGGCGGCAGTGAGATCGATATGGTTGTGTATGGATTGGAGGATCATTCCTGGAAAGAAGCGGAAATGACCTGGATCACGAAACCGAATGTTATACATTTCTTGAACAAGGTTCCGACGAATACGACTTGGAAATGGCATCAGGTTGATGTTACCACCTATGTAAAGGATCAGATGAGCAAAGGAGAGACAAATGCCAGCTTTGGTATAGTACAGTTAGCAGATGTCGGACTCGTAGCAATTATTAATAGTAAGGAAAATACAGAGAATCGGCCTTATTTATCCATCAACAGCTCACGTGCAAATGCGGCAGCTCCAAGCTGGCCAACGGGCAGCACCTTGCAACTGCAGAGCATGGAAGAGGAAGGAGTGGCGTTCCAATGGGGGGCAGCGGTAGATCCGACAGGCGTTACGCAATATCGGATCTATCAAAATGGAACATTAATGGATACCATAAGCAGCCAAGAGGAGAGCTACTTTGTTGAAGGTCTTATTATTGGCGAACGCTATACCTATAAAGTAGAAGCAGGAAATGCGGCAGGAGAGTGGAGTCAGGATGGTCCGATTCTAACCGTTACTCCGCCAGACACGAAGTTCAAACAGACTGTGCTTGGCAATGTGTTTTTGAATAATGAGCCTGTTCAGTTCATCGTTGAGACTGTCAGACCGAATGTGAGCTGGAAAGCCTTCAATCTGGATGGCACGAAGGTCGCCGAAGGCACGGCACAAGCTCATAATGGGCAGGCGACGATTACAGTTCCCGATCGTGGGCTAGGATATTTCACGCTCGAAGCACGGGCCGAAAAAGGCGGCAGCTTGCCGATAATGTTGGAAACAACCTATTCTGTGCTTACACCTTTCACAGCACCAGCGAATGGCGATTCACCGTTCGGGATGAATACGCATTTGCATCGCATAGGATACGGCTGGAATGCAGATCTTGTGAAGCTTGTAAAATATGCAGGCGCCAGCTTTGTTCGTGATGGTATAGAGTGGCAATATATTGAAAAAGAAAAAGGAGTATATACCTACTTTCCTGATCTCGAAAATTATATGGCTAGATTGAAGCTGGAAGGCATTCCGCTGCTGTTTGTTGCCGCTTATAATAACCAATTTTACGATAATAACGGAACCCCTTATACAGATGAAGGGCGACTAGGCATGGCGAATTACGCAAAGGCATATGTGGAGAAGTATAAGGACCAGATTTTCGCCATGAATGTGTACAACGAGTTTAACGGCGGATTTGGCAAACGCGGCAATAGCCCTGCGAATTCACAACCGGAATATTACTTTGAATTATTGAAGAAAACCTACGAGGTCGTACATGCGGAGCATCCGGACTTGCCGATTGTCGGTATTGTATCTGCCGGCATCAGTCTAGACTGGATCGAAAAAGTGCTCGAGCTGGGAGGCATGGATTATCTTGATGCTATTGCAGTACAAGAATATGTGTACCCCAACGCTCCTGAGGAATTAGCAGAGAAGCTGGAAGATCTGAAAACATTGATTAAAAAGTATAATGACGGAAAATTGGTTCCGATTTGGCTGACGGAGTTTGGATGGCCAACCTTTGTTGGATCACGCGGAATCAATGAGAAGCTGCAAGCAAATTACCTGCTGCGTGGGCATGTCATCGCATTAAGCAGCGGCGTGGAAAAAATGATGTGGTACGATCTGATGGACGATGGCATGATAGCGGATTTGAACGAAGATAATTTTGGAATGATCCGAAATGAAAAAAGCTTGTTGGGGGCCTATACAGCCAAGCCGGCTTATCTGAGCTATGCGGTAATGACGCGAGAGCTGACCGACGCACAATTTGAGGAAGTAGAGGCAGTCGAAGCGCCGATTCACAGCTATCGCTTTGTCCAGGATCAGCAGCCTGTTCGAGTGGTCTGGGCAACGGAGGATACCGTTATCCAGATTGCGGCGGATGCTCCAATCGAGATCACGGATATGATGGGCAATACCGAGCTGTATTCTCCGCTCAACGGAAAGATAATGCTTTCCCTTACTGGAGAGCCGTATTATGTGAAAGGCCACATCGGTCAAATTGCTGTTGAGCCTAATATTACAATTAGCGGCGCAGCTACCGTTGTAGGGGATGAAGGACAATTCGCAATCTCAATGACCAATACGGGCAAATCGAAGCTCTCCCTTACTATGGATGTTGAAGGGAAGGAGCACCCTATTTCGATAGAGCCTGGCCAAACGATTAACAAAGAAATTACAGTAATGGACACGCGTGACGGCTATCGATACATTCCGGTTTATTTAATGGCAGGAGGCCAAAAGGTCGGTAAGCTTGGTTATGAGCTGAAGGTTGAGAAAGCCAAGGAAGTAAAAGTACGGCCGATCATGGAGCAAGCGGAAGGCGCGGAAGGACAGTATAAGCAATCGCTTCATATTGATGTTGCCAACTTCAGCAAGCTTCACGCACTTGATGTGCAGGAAGTGGAGTGGAGTATTGGGAACCAATCCGGTAAGCAGGCTTTGAATACCAGTATCGAACCTCAGGCGTCAAAGCAAATTAACATTCCTCTTCCTTCTTTCGGATTCGGGGATAATTACAAGGCTTCCGTACTTGTAAAATTTAGTAATAGTGATGCGTATCGATACGAAGGTAATTTCGGTTTTAACCCGGTTACAGAGCGAACGGTGAAGGTGAATGGAGAAATTGAGCCGGAGCTTGAAGCAACAGCTCCAACCATCGACTTGGAAAAAGGAACGCAAGTACTGTTATCCGGCTTTAGCGGCAAGATCGATGTTCGCGGCAAGATGTGGATGAACTATGACCGTGATCATCTCTATCTGACAGCACAAATTAAGGATGAGATTCACTCTGCAAAGGCAACCGGCAACCAGATTTGGAATAATGACAGCTTGCAATTTGCGATTTCATCAGGTGTACCTGGCGAGAGCAGCAGCTGGTATGAAATTGGATTGTCCGATACGCCCGAAGGCCCGCAAATGTATCGATTCGCTGCTCCGCCAGGTATTGATAAAGGTGCAATCAAGTCTGGCAAGCTAGTCGTAAAACGTGACGAGGAGAAAAAGATTACCGTTTATCAAATGTCGCTGCCATGGTCTGAACTTGCGCCGGTGCTTCCGCTCCGAAATGAAGTCATGAGCTTCTCCTTGCTTGTTAATGACAACAACGGCGAGGGCCGACGAGGCTGGATGGAATGGGGATCGGGGATCGGTCTTACGAAGAGAGCTAGCCTGTTCCGCACCATGCAGTGGATGCATACGAAGCCTGCTCCGGTTGCAGTTGACGCTTCATATCGTGTGAAAGCAGGGGAGGAACTGCGCGGCATGCTTAAGAATGAGGCTGCTTCAGCAGGTGCAGTAACCTATGAAATTGTAACTGCGACTAAGCAAGGAACGATTGAGCTGATTGATCCTGCAACTGGCGAATTTCTCTATGTTGCCAAAGTGTCAGCATCGGGAGAGGATCAATTTCGATTCCGTGTTTATGACGGTTATGGCTATTCCAATATGGCAACGGTCAAGCTGGCTATCACTAGCGAACCGAAGCCGACCGATCCGCCTGTATTTCCGGGAGGAGTGACGCCTAACGAGTCCTTTAACGGGGAACTGTATGTACCTGCAGGCATGGGCGGTGAAGTAAGCAAGGGCCAGCGAATTAAGCTGAGCATCCCCAAAGGTGCGACCACAGTCGGCGCACTCTTCAAGATCGAGGAGAGGAAGGAAGAACTGCCAGTTCAGAAAGGGGTTCGTTTTCTAAGCCCTGTTTACTTGCTAAATCAGGATGGGAATGCCGAGCTAAGCAAACCGGTTGTACTTCGCATCGCCTATGAAGGTCAACTGAAAACAGGCGAGGAGGCCGTCCTTGCTCGATACGATGAGCAGCAAAAAGCATGGGTGAAGGTAGGAGGCAAATCTGGCGAGCTGAGCGTTACAGCAGACATCAAAGAGCTAGGTACTTTTGCTGTGGCAGTCTTCGCGAAGGAGGAGCCAAAGCCGCAAAAAGAGCTGGCAGACATCGCCGGACATTGGGGACAAGCGTGGATTGAGCGTGCAGTAGAGGCAGGACTTATTACCGGCTTCCCGGATCATACGTATCGTCCTGACCAAGCGGTTACCCGCCAGGAATTGGTTGCGATTCTGACAAGAGGCATGAAGTTGCTGGAAGGTCATTCAGAAGCAGCCGATGAACCTGCCGAAAGAGCGGTAGTCTTCACGGACGACGCGAAGATTGGCAAGTATGCGCTGGAGGCGGTACAGCGAGCTGTAGCGGACGGGTGGATTACGGGCTACAAAGATGGCAGCTTCCGACCGCAGGGAGGAATGACAAGGATCGAGCTCGCAGCGGTTCTGGCGCGCATCAGCGCTTCAGTCGGTAAGGCAGCAGGTCAAGGTGCCGGTGTAGAAATGCAACTGAACGGCTTAAAGGATGCAAAGCAAATCCCATTATGGGCACAAGGATATGTAGCGCAGGTGCTGGCAAGCGGCTTGATGGAAGGAACTGGGGACGGCCAGTTCAAGCCGCTGGGAACGGTCACCCGAGCGGAAGCTGCTGCGATAGCGGTTCGAATGGTGCAGCAGATGTAAATATGGATTGCTCCATTTGTATAGTTATGGACATTTCTATTCACTCCAATAATTGATAAACTTACTCAATACTTCAATTCGAGGAGTGAACAAATGGACGGGGTACGTTACAAAATAAGAGAAGTGCTGGACAAGGATAAAATCGAGGCATTTCTTCGACAAGTCCGAATTGGACACTTGGGCATGGCCGACGGTCATTTGCCGTATGTTGTTCCGCTTAACTTTGTTTGGACAAACGGGAAGCTATATTTTCATGGGGCCGCAGGCGGGCGACGAAATCAGGTTATGGAAGCAAATCCCGAGGTTTGTTTTACGGTTAGTGAAGAATACGGGACAATTACAGATCCCGTACCAGCCAAGACGGACACCGCATATATGAGCGTGATGATTTTTGGCAAGGCACATCCCGTCGACGATCTGGATGAAGCAACACGTATGCTGCAAGAAATGATTGATAAGTATGTTCCCGGGTACTACAATCGACCGCTTCCCCAGCAGCATGTGGACAAATATCGATCAACAGTATTTGGGGGTCCGGTTCGGGTATACCGAATTGATCCCCATCAAATCACGGCGAAAGAAAATCAACTTGAAGAAGGGAAAATGTTCAAGCCAGGAAAAACGGTATAGGCGGTTTTTTATCAAGGACAACGTGGGTTGCCGCGGTTTTTTTATCAAGGACAACGTGAGTTGCCGTTGTCCTTGTGGTCCATAATATCCCATCAGTCGAAATGGCGGTTACAGGGTGAACATCCCTGTAACCGCCATTTCGATTTTTCCCAAGTGGGATGCATTTTACTGTTGCCCGCGAAGCGTCTCCACACGATCGGGCTTGAGTGGCAGCATCATCGACAGCCTGCGACCGGCAGGAGACCAGTCGGCTCTTAGGTCTGTTTCATCCGCGGAGGCTTCCATCCCGGCCAGGTCATGCGCGGTTGCCGCTTCCGCAGCCTCGGCAGACACGGCAAAGCAGATGCCCGCGCGCCGCATGCCCGCGAAGTCGATGAGCCGTCTGGAGCCGCTGTACAACAACAGATCCAGAGCAAGCAAGTCTCCCTCGCGCGTCACCGTCCACTTGGGTTCCACCTCGGGAACATCGCCGTCAAACACCAGCGAGAGCAACGACAGCGATACGCGAGTGCCGCCGATCGTCAATACGGCGTGTTCCTGCGCGGCATTAAGCTCCATGCCTTCCAAGGCGCCGCCGAATTCCAGGCGTAGGCGCAAATCTTCGGCTTGAATCGAGCCATTGATCCGGTCCAACCCGATATGCGTATCACCTCCGTTAACCGAAAATTGCATGCCGCATAACACATGGCCTTTGTCCTGAACCGCCGTCAGCACCGGCGCGGAGAAGTCGTATCCATCGTGCAGCATTCGCAGCGACGCATAAGCGGGCTTGCCGCCGTTGTCCATGTAGATCAGCAGGTTCCGGCGCTGATTCCACATGACTTCCTTGCTGGCGGAGTCGACCGAATAGGAGGGCGTCATCCATGTCGTGCCGGTCTTTTCGTATCCGTCTTCTCCGCGATAATAGATTTCCCGCAGTTCCCTGTCGGCAGGTTCTTGGAACAGGCTGCGCAAGTCGTCGGGACAGCTGGCGCCGGAGCGATGCCATTCCAGCAAATGAACCGGATAGTCTGCGGCTAGTTCCGTCCATTCCTTGCCAAGACAACGCCGGAGGAAGGCGTGAGTTGCATCGGTGAGCAGCGTGTGGTAACAACGGCTGTGCGGGCCCGACCATTGCCCAGTAGCCGGGTGATAATGCTCTCCCGCCATCGTCCATGCCAGTCGGAGCATTTCGTCGGCGATAGCAATAGCGCGCGGGGATCGGCAATAGGATCGGATTTTGGAAAGCTCGATAATGGCGACTACGGTATAAGTCGGACTATTGTACTCCTGGAACGTGTTTAATCTTCTCGTATAGGCATGAAAAGCTTCGAATTTCCCCAAACCATATTCCAGATAGCCTCTATGCCCGAATTGCTCTCCGGCGGCAATCGCGACGAAGGAGCCCATAATGGCAATATTGGTATAATGCGGCCCCATATTACGGCGAATAATGGATTCGCAGGCGTGATAGACAGCCTCCTGCAGCCGCCCCGCCAACATCTCCGGCAGCCGCTCGCCATGACGAATCGCGATCATCACCAGCACCTTGCCGATAAAGTCGGCCCAGTTCCAATCCGGCGGTGCCATCTTGTCCAGCGGTTCTTCATAATAGTACGACCAGATGCCGTACGTATCGCGCGACGGGTCGCAGTCCTGCAGGGATATGATTTGTTCAATAATCTTGAAGGCTTTCGCCTCATATTCCGGCAGCCCGGTATCGAGCAGGGCTAGCGCGTATTCGACGGAAGCGCGTGTTGAATGGACGTATTCCACGCCGGTCAGCATGGTGTGATACCCGTTGGTGTGATATTTGACGCGTAACAGATTTAGCTCCGGATTAAACTCGCTCTCCAGCATGGAGACGCTTCTCTTTAACAGCTCCAATTCCTCTTTGGCCGATGGGTAACCCTCTGTTGTTTCGCTTAAGCTCATTGGCGTTTCGCATCCCTTCTGCATGATAAACGTTTCCACATCAAAGTAACACGGATGTTTCCGGCCCGAAAGTTTCACTTTTTGCCGGGTACGCCTTTCTAGTTCGCGCGTCGTTGCATGTCCTTCATCGAAAAAAAGGAATATCATCTCAAAAAAAGAATGTCCGCATAGGTGACGCATGGAATAGCAAGGTAAAAAGTGGAGGTTTCAGGCACTCAAGCGGCGTGCTACATTCGTGGTACAAGAGCCGCTGCAGCAGTTCGACATGTCAAACAGGAAAAGGGGAGCAGTCTTGACGCCATACATGCAGGAGGTCAAAGCATGAGAAAAACAATGAAAGGTCTGTTGCTTGCGTTTGCGGTCGTTGTATTGCTCGCGGCATGCTCGAACGGAGGCAAAACCACGTCCGGCACACCAATAGGAGGAACGAGTCCGACGGCAAGTTCCGGCGAGTCAACCGCGCCGGAAGCCGATCCGTTCGATGCTATGCCGCGCAAGGTGAGTATTTCCGCTTTCGACAGGGGGGCGGTATCGAGCGACGAAGGCACGTACGAGAAAAACCGTTGGGTGGATTGGATTCGCGAGCAGTCGGGCATCGATGTAACGATGGTTCCGGTTCCGCGCGGCCAGGCACAGGATTCGCTTAACGTGCTGATCGCATCCAAACAGTCGCCGGATCTGATCTGGGAATATGATCACACCTATATCGGCAAGCTGGTGACCCAAGGGGTTTTGCAGCCAATAGGAGAGTATATCGAGAAATACAGCACAAGCTACAAACAATATTTGGAGGAAAACCAGGATTTGCTGCCGTATCTGACGTTCGAGGAAAAAATGTATGCGGTTGCAACGAAACGCCCGGTTACGTCCATCGCCAACCATGGGATGTGGATCCGCCAGGACTGGCTGGATGAGGTTGGCATGCAGAGCCCTACGACAATTGAGGAATTGATTGCGGTGGCGAGGGCGTTTAAGGATCGTTATCCCGACATCGCGCCGATTGTCGGGCAGAATTCCTTTGACATCTATTCCGCAAGTTATGGCGCTTTCAACAATATGTGGTATGTCGAGGACGACAAGATGCAATACGGCGCTACGCTGGATCGTTTTGGCGATGTGGTGCAGCTTGAGAAGCAGCTGTACGAGGAAGGGCTGGTCGATCGCGAATATTTGACCGACAGCAACAATCAGCGCGCGGCGCAGCTGTGGTCGACCGGACGGGCAGGTATTCTGATGGGACAGTGGGGGCTCGGCAACATCGATAACTTGAATCGCGACCTGTTGACCAACGTACCTGCCGCTGAGCCGGTACCGCTGGAGATGGTATCCAGCCCTTACGGACATTATGGCTCGTATCAGGAATCGGCTCCGTTTATGTTCGTTGCCATGAGCAAGGATGCAGCCAATCCGAAAGCGGCGATCGAATACCTGGACTGGGTGTTCGAAAACTGGAGAACGTTGGTATCCGGCGAGGAAGGCGTGCATTATGAAATGGTGGACGGAGTAGCTAAAAAATTGGATGCGGACATTTTTTCCAAGGAAGTCGGCTACGCAGGGGAATACGCCGTGTTGCGCCAGGAAGTTGTCAAGCCGGAGTATTTGTCCATTATGGCGGCGGATGATGAGTTGTCGCAGCGCATCGCGAAGCTGAACTCGGAGTCGCTGACTACCGCGCTGAAGCATCCATTCCGCAGAGATATCCCCTATCAGCCAAACTTCGACGAAATCAATGATATCCGTTCGTCGCTTGACCAATTTATTAGGGAAACCCGTGCGGAGGCGGTTACGCAGCAAGGGGACAAATATAGCGGCAAATGGGCGCTAGAGGAAATTCGCAAGGAATGGGAGCGTCTTGGCGGCCCGGAAGCGGAGCAAATCGCGCAGCGGTGGTATGAGGAGAATAAAGCAAGCTTCTGAGGAAAGGGGAACAAGAGGATGAATATACGGCAAAACCGACGGTTATGGATTGCTTGGGGCGCGGTGTCCATCATCTTGTTCCTGCTTGTTTTTGCCGCGATGGCGATTTCCTATCAATTGTTCACGAAGCAGCTCAAGGAGCAGCTGATATCGACCAACATGGAGCTGCTCGGACAACAGAATCATAAGCTGGAGCTGACGCTTCAGCATATCGACAAAACCGCGATTCAATTTATGAAAAATGATGCCGTTGTCCGTTTTTTCAGTGAAAGACGAAACGCCGATGTGAATATCAACAACGAATTTCATGTGGTCAATACAATTAACCGCACGTCCAGCAGCATGGAATACATCTTCTCTATGGATTTATACTCGTATACGAAACAGCGCCTGCTGACCGGAAGCGTGTCTTCCGACCTCAACAATAATGTTCAGGATTTTGGCTGGATTCCGGAGTTCGAAGAGGAGGCCGGCTTGTTCAAATGGTTGACCACCCGCAAAATTGCGCTTAACGCGCGCCAGTCGGTATACCGCAATGTAGTCACTTTGGTACGCGCTTATCCGTTGGTGCATCAACCGGGCGGGCGCAAAGGCGCGGTGGCTGTCAATGTCAAGGAGGATTTGCTCTACAGTTTGATTCGGAATACCGAGTCGGATGACCGCGGAGAAACCTTCGTGTTGGACGGCGAAGGCGTTATGGCGCTGCATGACGACAAAACCCGTCTGGGCAAGGATATCAGCGAATTACCGTTCGTGAGGGGGATATTCGGCAGCGATGCCGCAAGCGGTTATTTTGCGGCGCGGATTGACGGGCAGCCGTCCTGGGTGTTCTATATGGAATCGGATTATACCGGCTGGCGGATCGTGCGCGTCATTCCGGCGTCGCAGATGTCGCAACAAATGAGCGTTATCCGCAATACGCTGATCGGCTTGTCGCTCCTGCTGTTTGTCATCGCCGCCGCTTCGACGGCCTTCGCCGGAAGATGGATCTACCTTCCGATCAATCGTTTTGTGCGGGGCGTACGCTCCAAACTGACGGGGCAGCAGAAGTCGGCGGAAGCGGGGATGGCTGGCCGGCGCTATACGGACGACTTTCATTATTTGGAGCATACGGTACAGGGGATACTTACCGATCGCGAGGAACTGTCGCGGCAGGTGTCGGAGGGCAAACCGTTTATCAAATTGCAACTCGTTGCCGAGCTGCTGTCGGGCCGCCGCAAAAGTACTGAAATGCTGCAAACGTACGAGGATATGTTCAATATCCGTTTATATGGCAGCCGCTTCGTCGTGATGAGTATCGAGCTGGACAACAAGAGTGCAATCCCCTCGCAACGCGATGTACGTCTGTATACGTATGCTCTTTGCAATGCGGCGGAGGAGTTGGTGAATGCAGAGAGCAAAGGAATTGCCGCCGAGCTGGAGCACGGCAAAGCAGCGATTATTATGAGCTTTGACGAAGGGGATGACGATCAGCGTTATATTATGCGCGCTGTTACGGTAGCCGATTTGCTCAAGCAATTCGTGCAGGAATATTTCCGGCGGACGATTACGATCGGCATCGGCAATGTAGCGCATTCGCCGGGCGATATTGCCGCTAAGTACCGGGAATCCTGCGAAGCGCTGCGATACAAGCTGGTGTTGGGCGGCAACGCCATTATCACAATGGACGATATTGTAAATGAACAAAGTCCGCGCTACTACAAGCTGTTCGCATCGATCGACACGATCGTTGCTTCCGTAAAAGCTGCCGACGGGGAGATGCTGAAAGCGCAGCTTGCCCGCTGGTTCGTATCATTTGCCGAGCAGCAGGTGCCGCCAGAGGTGATCGCCCAACTGATCGTCCAATGTCTGATGCGCGCCGCTACGGATGCGGTCGATATCGGCGTAGACGCCGGCAGCTTGTTCCCCGAGCAGGATATGTACGATCATTTGAACCAATATGAGATGTTGAACCGCTACGAGCAGTTGGACGAGTTGGAGCGTTTCGCGCTGGATCGGCTGACGGGATTGATCGGGCTGATCCGGGACAAGCGAAGCCAACGCGAGCGGAACGATCTGATCGATCAGTCGCTGGTGTTTATCCAGACGAATTATATGCGCAGCGATCTGTCGCTGAATTTGCTGGCGAGCGAATTCGGACTTAGCGTGCCATATCTGAGCAAGCTGTTCAAAGAGAAGGCGGAGATCAACTTTATCGATTACGTGATGGAGATTCGTTTGGCCAAAGCTAAGGAGTTATTGTCCGCGACAGACGGCAAGGTACGCGATATCGCCGAGCAAGTCGGCTATACGAACGTTAACAGCTTTGTACGCATTTTCAAAAAATTGACCGGGCTGACGCCTTCGGAATATCGCGAGCGTAATCCTGCGATACGAGATGGCGCTTAAAGCGAGGTATTATTATGGGGAGGTTTGTGATGCATATGAACAATTTTTTGGACAGATGTACAGCTATTGTGATCATCTGCGCGATGCTGGTGGGAGCCGTACTGGCTCCTGCAGGAACTGCTAGCGCTAACGCGTCGGACAATCTTTTATCGATGACGGAGAGTGCAAAACCGACATACTGGTCTATCGGAACCAGCGGTTCACCGCCGCCCGTTGTTGCTTACAGGCTGGATGATCAGGTGAAATACGGCGGCTCGCACTCGTTGCATGTACAATATTCGTCGCCCAGAACATCAAATCAATTTCTTAACATCAATCAGGCTGTTGATGTCGAGCCCAATACCGAATATGTATTGAACATGCGGATTAAAGGAGAAAATTTACAGTCAACCAATGGCGTTAATGCCGTCACCTTCGGCTTTGATTGGGCATCGAGGGACGGAGCAGGCAGCGGAACTTTCGATTGGAAGCCGGTCAGCAAATCGATTAAGACAGCTTCCAATCAGAATAAGCTTACCGTTCGGATCCTGATCGAGAACTATGCGGATGCAGTATGGATCGACGAGGTGACTTTGCGCAAGAAGGAGGATGTTAATGCGCCAAATCTGATCAGAAACGGCGGTTTTGAGGTGCTTAAAGTTGATGGCGTAAGCGCTTCAATGCCTTCTGGGACGGTGCCGGAGGGAACCGAGGTGACGTTAAGCACTGCGACGGCGGGAGCCGACATTGTTTATACGATGGATAATAGCGACCCGCTGGACTCGGCTACCCGTCTGCTTTATTCCGGTCCTATCGCGATACATGAAAACACGACGATTCGCGCGATTGCTTCGATGCCGGGCATGATCGACAGCGAGGAAGCTGTGTTTCAATATGTTATTGGGGTTCATTTGGAGCAATGGTCCGATTTTGCGGCGGGATTTGGAGGTCGGACGCATATGCCGATTTTTTATGCCGAGGATATGGCATTGAGCGGAGAGCCGGATCATTGGGAGAGCTGGGGAGCATTTACGGGCATTTCGTTGCCGCATCCTTCCAGGCCGGAGCAAACCCAGATCGCCGGGTACGGCGGTGCGGAGGATTTATCGGCAGAGGCAAAGTTTGCATATAACGAGCAATATTTCTACATGGCGGTAAAGGTGAGGGACAACGTCCATCATCCGGTTGCCAATGCGGATATGTGGTCGGGAGACAGCGTGCAAATCGGCTTTGGCGACAACGGAGTGTACGGTCCCGAATACGGCTTTAATTTGGCGGCGGGCAACCAGCCGCAAATCTGGCGCTGGAACAACGGCGGCGCAACAATGGACAAGAGCAGCGTCAATTATGATGTTAGCCGGACAGACGACAGTACTTATTACGAAGCGGCTATTCCGTGGGCGGCCATCTACGGCGAAGCGGGCTTTAGAGAGTCATTTCATTTCTCCATGGTGATCAATGACAATGACGGCAGCGGCCGACGGGGCTGGATAGAATGGACATCCGGGATAGGGAGAGTGAAGGACGGCAATCAACTTGCACAACTGGATGCCGTACCCGCAGGCGACAAATGGAGCTTATGGATGGAGACGCTTAAGGAAGCGGAGTCCGGCCAAAGCATACCTTATAAAATATTTGTGCCCAATTACGGCACGACCTCCGTCACCGTGCGCTTGCAATCGCCCGAGATCGGACTGGACAAGGAGGCGAGCGTTCCGCCAGGAAAGATCTGGATCGAAAGCGGACAGGTTCAATTCAATACGCAAGGACAGTATCAGCTGGATGTTGTCGCAACAAGCCCTGGGGACGAAAAAATCCGGGAGCGGGGACAACGGATCACGGTATTGCCAAGCGCCGCGGAGCTGCAGCTGAGGTTTAATCAATTGGACGCGGCATTGTCCGAAGTGGAAAGCTTGCTGACCGAAGCGGAATCGCACTCTATTTCCACAGATTACGAACGGGTAAAATATACGACCGCCAAGGATTTTATTGCGTATGGCCGGACGGACATCAGCCGCGGGCAATTGGAGCGGGCGAGATATGTGGCCGATACGCTGCAATCGTTGCTGGAGGAAGCCGAAACAGCGCTGACGGACTATCTCTCCGGCAGCAAGACGCCGCTGGCCGCGCCGCGGTATACGACGCCGGACGAAGTCGGCGCCTTATCGATCGAAGGTTACGGTTATACGGGAAATACAAGGGTCAGAAGCTCGGGAGCCGCAGAGGAACGGCCGATATTTTTTAACGGCTACGGTCATTTTGGCCAGGTCCGCGCGGATTTGCACAAATTCCAGGACTATGGCGCCAACATCATTCAAATTGAAACCGGTCCAAATAAAGTTTTTGTCCAAAAAGAGGGATATGTTAACGATTACGGTACCGGCGGAAGCGCGCGGGGAAGCATTGCGCTGGATGCGGACATCAAGCATTCCGGCAACTATTCGTTGAAAATTGTCAATCAATCGCCCAAGCAGCCCAATGTGTATAAAAGCGTATCCCAGTCGGTTGCGGTGGAGCCGAACACAACGTATGCCATCAAGTTGTGGGTGAAAGGCGACGGCGTGCAGCAAGCCTGGTTCCCCGGCGGCCCCAACTGGAATTTTCGCAAAGCGCTGCCGATCGGCACCTACGACTGGCAGGAAGTAAGCTATACGTATACGACAGGCGCTTCGGAGACCGTCTTTACCTTGATCATTTTGTCCGAAAATGCGCAAACGATCTGGATCGACGATCTGTCGATGGTGAAGACCGACGCTGCCGAAAATCTGTTGTTGAATCCCGGATTCGAAATGTTGCCGAACTTTGACGGCGTAGATCCCGACGCTGATTATTTCTTGACCGGCAGGAATTTGGAGGCCAACGTGCTTAACGTGCTTGCGATGGCGGAAGAGCAGGATATTGCAGTCAACTTGCTGTTGTCGCCGCATTATTTCCCGGAATTTTTATTAAACAATCATCCGGAGGTGAGGAGCAACAGCAACGGATTTATTAAATTTATTTATTCGCATCCGTTTGCCGAGGAGATAATCGAACAATATTTGCGTTATGTGATTCCGCAGGTCAAAGATTTTAAGTCGTTGCACAGTGTAACTATAAGCAACGAACCGGTATTCCAGACGGACCGCGATGCGTATTATGCGCCGATCTGGCAGGATTATCTGAGGGAGCTGTACGATAACGACATTGGGCTTCTAAACGCAGCCTATAGTTCGTCTTACGCTTCCTTTGGCGAGGTGCAGATGCCTCAAAATATCGAAGGCAAACCGATAGTTTATGACTGGATTGTGTTAAATAACAAACTTTTTGCCGAATGGCATCAATGGATGGCGGACATTATTCATGAAATCGCCCCGGATCTTCCCGTTCAAGTCAAAGTGATGGCGTCCTTGCAGAACAG
The DNA here is from genome assembly GCF_014303795.1 of Paenibacillus sp. PAMC21692. NCBI lineage: Bacteria > Bacillati > Bacillota > Bacilli > Caryophanales > Paenibacillaceae > Paenibacillus > Paenibacillus sp. PAMC21692. The sequence goes on along the minus strand of NZ_CP060293.1, from coordinate 7,194,745 downwards.
TCTGGATTGGGGAATCGATTACGAGATGTTCTCCGAATTAAGCGATATTAATGGCAATGATGCCTATAATCTGATTTCTTCCGGCGCGGAAGGTTTTATTCGCGAGCTTGGTTTCTATGATATGCAGCGTTCGTTCAATCCGGCGCCGATCTTTAATTCGGAGCATCATTTTATCAAGGATGGCGACAACGACTACACCGCGATACAGGCGCAGCGAGTGCGAGCGGTGCTGTGGCAGGGTGCGGTGCATGGCAAGACAGCGTCCACGAACTGGGTATGGGAGCGCACGTACGATCCAACCAGCGATTTTGCTGGCAGTCTGTTGCACAGGCCGGATGTTGTCGCCGATATCGGCCGCACCAATCATGATTTAAATCGGCTGGCGCATGAAGTGACCACTTTGCAGAATGCTCCGGCGGAGGCGGCCATTTTGTATGCCTGGCCGTCCGGGCTGTACACTCAGGAGTATTATTATGCGTTGTATGGCGCTTATGAAGCTTTGGTCTATAGCGGCCAGCATGTTCGTTTTGTGTCTGAGAAGCAGATTGCCGCAGGTGGGCTGGATCCGTATCGGCTGCTGATCGTGCCCAATGCAACGCATGTGCAGGCGAGCACGCTCGATGAAATTTCCGAATTCAGCAGCAACGGGGGCCGCGTGATCGTGATCGGCGAAAACGCGCTGTCTCGCAACGAACATGATCAATTGCTGTCGACCGGCGTTCGTACCGGCGTATTCGACAGAGCGGATGCAGCGCTGGCGGCGAGTTCATCCGCGCAAGCGATTCGTTCGGCGCTGCTGCCGGTGCTGGATGATCTGGAATTGACCGGCATTATGTTAAACGACGCATCCGCTGCCTCAGATGAACCCGTCTACGGCGTGCATTGGCAATCGGCCGAATATAATGACCGCACGCTGGTCAATATCGTCAACTATTCGGAAGGGCCCGTTACGGTTACGCTCGATGCCCCTTATGAGATCGACTCGATTAAGGAGTTGATAAGCGGAGAATCGCTGGGTGGTACAGCTATCGTATTGGAGCCGCTGACGCCTTATTTGCTCGAAGTGACGGCGGAGGAAGAGCAATCAGGCGGCGGCAATGGAAATGGCCACGGAAACGGGAACGGCAGCGGTGAGCAAGGCAATTCAAATGATGATGAGGACAATGGTGCCGAAGAAGCCGAAGGAACTGAACAATCCGGCAATGGCACGGAGGAAGCGGAGAATTTTCCGGAGTGGCAAGACATTGCGGGGCACTGGGCAGCTGATGCCATCAGGCTGGCGGCTAAGCACAACATTGTAAACGGATACGAAGACGGAACCTTCCGACCGGAGCATAAGGTGACGCGCCAGCAATTTGCCGTTATGCTTGCACGGGCTTTGGAGCTTCCGGAGAGCGGCGCTGCCGTTCCATTCGCGGATGACGGGCAACTGCCGGAATGGGCGCGTTCCGGCGTATACAGCGCGGTCGAAGCAGGGTTGTTAAAGGGCTACGAAGACGGCACGTATAGGGGAGCGCGGGAAATCAGCCGTGCGGAAATGGCGGTTATGCTTGTCAGGGCCGCGAAATATGCCGGTAAACTTGCCGATCCTGCGAATGATGTGACTCATCATAACTTTGACGATGCGCAGCAGATCCCCGATTGGGCGATGGATTCGGTCCAAGTCGCTGTAGCGAATGGTTTGCTACAGGGACGCGGCGCCAAGCGGTTCGCGCCTCTCGAACCGCTGACGCGAGCCGAGGGCTGCGTACTGCTGATTCGACTTTTGGATCTGGAATAATACGCGAAAGCAAACGAATCGGGGCTGTCCAATAAGCCTCAAAAATAAAAAGTTGGGCGGTATGTCTTCCGTCCAACTTTTTTGTGTACCTGCTTTTTCAGGAAAATGGCGCGGTAGATGCCTGCCACTTAACATTCAACCAAAACGGGGCGTCCAGCGCTCCGTTTTCATTGATTTATTGGATAGTCATTTGCCAGGTGCAGGCCAGTTTGGTGAATTGTATATGAATTTTCATACACGTTTGACCAGATACCGGCCTATTTGGTGAATTGTATATGAATTTTCATACACGTTTGGCCAGGTGCCGACCTATCTGGTGGATTGTGTATGAATTTTCATACACGTTTGGCCAGGTGCCGACCTATCTGGTGGATTGTGTATGAATTTTCATACACGTTTGAACAAACCTACCCATATAATCGAGCCAAAAGGACAACGGGGCTACCTTAAACGTTCACTTCTCGGACAGCTCCCTTGCCATTTTATCGTGCTAAGCAATTCTAGAATATAGTATAATTGGATTTAGTTTTAAAAACGGGATTACTAGACACACATCCTGACGTAGCGGCGGAATATGGTAGACTCTAGCAGTCCCAAGTCATGTTTGTTTGGAACAACATACTTGGAGGGGAACAATGAAAAGTAATTTGAATCGCAAATGGCTAGCTAGGTTTTTGGTTGTCTTTTTATTCACGACCGTTGCGTTGCCTTTTGGTCCGGAAAGGCGCGTGTCGGCTTCTGCTTGCGACGGCGTAACGCCAGGATCCAGCGCCGCATGTCCGGCTATCATTACGGACGCCCCCGGGCTTGATGCAATGCGGAATAATCTGGCGGGGCATTATGCGCTTGGCGCAGATATCGATTTGTCAGACTATTTAAGCCCGACGGGCGCAGGATACAATGACGGGGATGGCTGGGAGCCGATTGGGGGAAGCGGAATCGAAATGAATTCATTCAGGGGTTCGTTTAACGGAAATGGTTATACGATCTCCAACCTGAAAATCATTCACGGCTCAAGCGCGGTCGGATTTTTTGGTTCCATATTAAAAGCCACGATTCGAAACGTGGGTTTGATCAACGTAAATGTTTTGGGAACCGGGGGGACAAGCAATGTCGGTGGATTGACAGGACAATTTAATGGTTCGTCAATCGAAAATGTCTATGTCACCGGAACCGTGAAAGGCGTGCAAAATATCGGCGGATTGGCCGGTTATGGCACTGGAGTTCCCACAGCGCCCAGCCAGATTCTTTCTTCTTACGTTTCCGCTATAGTAACCGGTCCCGAGTCAAGTCAAGTCGGAGCGCTCGTCGGCCACAAGCAAGGATCCAACATCAGCATAACGGAATCCTACTACAATAGCAGCTTGACCGGCACTTCCGAGATTGGAACAGGTTTGACAACATCGCAAATGAAGCATGCAGCCAGCTTCCTCTCGTGGGACTTCTCCGCGCAGGGACAATGGGGCATTCTGGAGGGCATGACCTTCCCGATGCATCGCACCACGCTGGATCAGATCGTGCTGGACGAGCTGGCGATCAACGATGGCGAAATGGTATACGAGCCGGAGTTCGCCCCCCATATAGCGACGTATTCGAGCCGGGTAACAGGCGAAGTGGATAGCGTGAAGGTGGCGGCATCCTCCGGCAGCAGCCGCGCAAACGTATTGATCGACGGCGAGGATTTGGACTCGAAAGTCATTTCTCTGGTTCCCGGCGCAAACAACGTCGAAATCACGGTTTCGACCGACGTAGCCGTACCAGGAGCCGATGCTAATCCGTTCGAAACAGCCTATACGCTTCAAGTGATTCGCGAGGACGGAATAGATTACGCCCACCGCATCACGACCGCTTCTCAGCTGGCGGCGATCGGGACCGCTCCTTATGCGTTAAGCGGCATCTATGAGCTAATGAACGATTTGGATTTGGCAGGTCTGGACTGGAACCCGATCGGAGACGGCGGTCAACCGTTTGCGGGGACTTTTGAAGGCAACAGGCATGTCATTCGCCACTTGACCGTCGACAGCTCGGATGACTACGCCGGATTATTCGGAGCCTCTTCGGGAAGCATCCGCAATATTGGCCTCGAGAATGCGGCTATATCGGGAGGAAACCGGGTTGGCGGCCTGGTCGGCAGCAATACGGGAATCATCTCGAACGCTTATGTAAAGGGCAACGTTGCCGGAGATGAGCATGTTGGAGGCTTAGTCGGGTTAAACAGCGGAGCGGCTAACGTGACCTTTACCTATGCCGCAGGGCACGTGAGCGGCAACGCGCATACGGGCGGGCTGATTGGCGGAACCACTTCAGGGGTCGTCGACGATTCGTACTGGGATGCCGAAATCGGCTCGCTCTTGATTTCCGGCGGCGGCGAAGGAAAATCAACGGCGGACATGAAGCTTCCCGCGACTTATGAGGGCTGGGATTGGGACGATAGCTGGGCCATGATTAAAGGCACCACTTATCCGATGTTTGTCGACAGCTTTGATGCCGTGAAGCTTCAATCATTGGCAGCAACAGCCGGCGATGCCGAATTGACCTGGACTTCCGGCGCTTTCTCGCCGAATCAAGGCGTATACGAATTGTTGGCCGATCGTTATACGAATTCCGTTACGATTACGACGGCTCCGGCCGATTCCAATGCAAAGGTGACAATCGGCACAACGGAGTCGGTCTCGGAGCAGATGGTCGTTGCAGTCGGAAGCAATGAGATTGTGGTGACAACGACAGGCGTCATCGGCAGGCCTGACGGTGAATATCGGCTAATTATTGAGGTTCCCGCCCCGGAATTAATCGACTTTGAAGTACCTGAAGCCGGTTTGTACGGTATCGGAAATACGCTTGCTTTCACGGTCGGCTATGGAGTGGATGTGGATGTGGATGTCACAGGAGCGCCAACGATTCCTGTAATGATCGGAGAAGGGGCGGACGCCACCACCGTTTACGCCGTTTATGCCGGACAGCCAGTAGGTCAACGAAACAAGCTGCTCTTTACGTATGTCGTGCAGGAGGGCCTGGCCTATGACAACGACATTGAGATCGGAACGGAGATCGGACTGCCGGATGGAGCCGAAATCCATGTTGCGGGTACGGATATCGCCGTTCAGCGCAATTTGCCGACAAAGGCGACAACGGGCATTGTTATCGATGCCGTCCGTCCGGAGATTACGTTAACGAAGCAGCCTTCAGTGCCAACGATCGATTTTGTTGAAGTACAAGTAGAAGCGGACGGCACGGGCAGCGCATTAACAGCGAAAAAGTGGGCGAAAGGACTGAGAGCGCCGGAGTATTTTGCCACAGAAGGCACTGTGCTGATCGGAGACAGCTTTCAGACGAACGAGAACGGAACCTATTCGGTATTTGCAAAAGATGAAGCAGGCAATAACGCGGTTGCGACAATCGAGATTGACAATATCGTTGCCGGAATGACGCAGTTGACCGGGTTTGATGTGCCGGCAGCAGGTTATTACGGCATCGGCGATACATTGACGTTTATTGTGAGCTACGCAGGCAATGTGGATGTCGCAGGAGCGCCAACGATTCCTGTAATGATCGGCGAAGGGGCGGATGCCACCACCGTTTACGCCGTTTATGCCGGGCAGCCTGCCGGCGAACGAAACAAGCTGATCTTTACGTATGACGTGCAGGAAGGCTTGGCCTATGACAACGCAATTGAAATCGGAACGGAAATCGGACTGCCGGACGGAGCCGAAATCCATGTTGCGGATACGGATATTGCCGTTCAGCGGAATTTGCCGACAAGGGCGACAACGGGCATTGTTATCGATGCTGTCCGGCCGGAAATCTTGTTAACGCAGGAGCCTGCGAATACTGTGCCGACCAACGAAGCCATCGCAATAACGGTGAATGCAGACGGCACGGGCAGCGCTATTGCAGCGGTAAAGTGGGCGGAAGGGCTGAGAACCAAGGCGTATTTTGCAGAAGAAGGCATTGAGCTGAGCGAGGATAGCTTCCGGGCGGACGCCAACGGCACATATTCGGTTTTCGCACAGGACGAAGCGGGGAACAGCTTCGTTGCGACAATCGAGATTGGCAATATCATTAAAACGTTGCCGCAAATATCCTTGACTCCCACTCTCGCAGAAGGGAGCCGGTCCGTTTCAGTAAGCGCCTTGGCTGAGGCTCATGGCGATATCAATTGGATTACGAAACTGAATTGGATGCCGGGGAGCCGCTCCGTCGCCGATTTCGCCGACGGGACGAGCGGAACCGATATCATGACCGATGGGTTGTTTATCGTTACGGAAAATGACGTTTATACCGTGTATGTAAAGGACGCGGCAGGGAATGAAGCGGTGGCGGAAATTCGGATATCGAATATCTGGAACCCTGTCTTCTATCCTGTGCCCATCAAAAACCAGGAACTGCAGTTGAATTATACGGATTTCGGTATTCAACTGATTGTTGATTCTTCGATCATCAGCAAGAAAACGCTTGATGACGGCACTGTTGTCGAGCATGTCGAATTGACTGACAAAATCCTTGAACGGGTGCTTGATGCGCTTGGCAAGGCGGCTGGAACGTTTGTCTCCATAGTAGTCGACGATTCTGAACAGGCCGTGCAAGTGCAGTTTCCCGCTTCTTCGCTGTTCAAGTTGAAGGCGGCCTATCCCGCCGCCACATTTGAAGTCAGATTAAACGCTTCAAGCTATGAGCTGCAGGTTAAAGCTTTGCCCTTGGAGCCGTCTGCCACACATGTGAATATAGCGATCGCACAAATTGCCGGACAACAAAAAGAGTCGCTGGAGCGTGCCGCGAACAACGCAGGTCTTAAACGGATCAGTCATGCCGTTAGTTATGAGGTGACCGTTTCGTCTGATGGGCGAATCGAGGAAATCAGGGATTTTGGCGGGGTATATATCGTTCGCGCCATCGTGCTGGACGAGGGCCGCTCAGACGGACCTATCGTTGCCGTCTTGTACGATCCCGCTACGGGAACGCTGACCTTTGCACCGGCCGTGACCAGAGCAAGGGATGACGGTACGCCGGAAATGGCGATCAAAGTACCGCACAACAGCATCTACGCGATTATGGAAGCCGATAATAAATCCTATTCCGATCTTGACAGTCACTGGGCGAAAACATCCGTGGAACTGCTGGCGTCCAAACTTATTGTAAACGGAGTATCCGCTACTGAATTTGCGCCGAACAGCTCAATTACAAGAGCCGAATTTACTTCCTTGCTGGTGCGCGGTTTGGGCTTGAATGTCGGGCAATCCGCGCAGAGCGCCATCTTCCATGATGTAGCCCAAGGGGATTGGCATGCGGCGGCCATTGAAGCAGGCGTCAGGGCTGGATTGGCCAAGGGGGTTACGGAGAATGAATTTGCGCCAGACCGCTTTATTACAAGAGAACAGATGGCCGTTATGCTGAGTAATGCATTGGCGGTTTTGGGCTATGCCCCGATCCATCCCGATCAAGCGCCGACTGTTCTGGACAAATTCGAGGATCATGCGACTATATCCCCATGGGCCAAAGCGGCGGTTGCTCAAGCCGTAAACGCAGGCATCATCTCGGGCATGGCAGATGATTTATTTGCGCCTTCTAACTTTGCGACTCGAGCGCAAGCCGCTGTGATGTTAAGGCGGTTTTTGCAATATGTCGAATTTATCGATTAAAATCTCTCATCATTTGCGAATCGGACTCGTCCGATAGTAACGCTCACGTTCTGTGCCGGTGTTTTCATCACCGTCATTGACGTGAGCGTTTTTGCGTCAGGCACATGCTGCCGTTCCGGTCTGGGACTATAGTGACATCGGTGACAAAAGTGATGACGGCCTGTAACTATTGCAGCCGATGGCCTTCTCTTACAATTGGATTATTCTGTATGCAATTATGAGGCGAATGGATAACGGAGGGCGAGAGGAGTGAGGCAAAGGTGATATTCAGGAAAATGATGGCATGCGTGCTTGCGGCGGCTCTGCTGATTGAATTGGTTCTGCCTGCGGGAGGCGGCGTGAAGGCGGCCGAAGGCGGTCAAGCGGGCACGGGGGTTGCTCCGCCGATCATCGACCCGCTGCCGGAGTTTACGAACGAGCGGGCAGTGGAGGTTGGCGGAACGGCGGCACCCGGCTCGACCGTCACCGTCTATTACAACCGGCCAGGCGAAACCCCGGTCGCGACGGATGCGGTGGAGGCGTCTGGAGACGGCAGATTCGGCATGACGCTAGAGCTTACGGAAGGGCGTTACGAGCTTGCCGCGGCGGCGGAGCTGGGTGGAGAGAGGAGCGCCTTGTCCGACAAGGCGACGGTGGAGGTCGACCTGACGGAGCCGGATGCGTACAGTATGGATATCCGCTGGTTCAACATCGCTTACAATGAAGTGATGCTGCAGTGGGAGCCGCCATACCGGGTCGACGAGCATGGAAATTACGTTCCGGATGCGTCGATTGACCGATACCGGCTGGAGCGGCGAGACGGCACGCTGGTGACGGAAACGGCGGATCGGCAATATTTTGAGGCGGGCCTGCCCGAGGCGGCATATGTGGATTATGTTTTCTATGCCATCGACAAAGCCGGGAACCGCTCGGATCCGCTCCCGATCCATGCCGCGACTTCTCACCGGTACTTGACGGCAATCGAAAGCGGCGAAGAAGAAGTCTACACCTTGCCGGCAATAAGCCGGGACGGCCGCACGGCCGTTTATTACTCCGGGCATCCGGAGCGGGAAGGCATTGTTGTATACGACGCTGCGGCCGGCACGAAGCAAGTGATCGGGAATATGAACAAGGCCTATATCGATCAAGGGCTTGCGGTCAGCGGCAACGGCAGATTCGTTGCCTATGAGGATTCCAATGAAGATCGGACGGAAATCTCTCTTTATGTGTACGATCGGACGAATGAGGTTGCGGTGCGTGTAGCGGCGGTGGCGTCCGGGCGGTTGTCCGGTTTGTCGCTGAGCGACGATGGCGGCAAGCTGCTGTTCGAATCGGCCTCCGGCGCTTTGATGGCGGGGGACGCCAACGGGCTCCAGGACGTCTTCGTGGCGGATTTGTCAGATTGGAGCGATATTCGCATTGCACGGATCAGCGAGCAGGCGGACGGCGGGGATTTGTCGCAACTGAGCGGCGCGGCGGCAATAAGCGGGGCGGGTCGATACGCGGTGTTCGTCACCGCGGCCCCCGAGCTTGCGCCTGGCGGGGCGAGCGCCGGCATCAGCCGCTTGTATCTGTACGATACGGATACGGGTGAGACGGCTTCTGTTCCGATACGCAATAACGACACGGAAAACGGCGAGATTTCCATCGGCGTGGCGGCCGTGTCCGCGGACGGACGTTATGTGGCGTATACCGACAAAATGGCGAAGCAGGTAGGTTTGTATGACCGGGAGACGGGCGAGCATACGGTGGCGTGGGCGGAGAACCGCAATATCGGCGCTTATATGGGCACTCCTTCGTTATCGGATGACGGGCGATATGTGGCGTTTGATTACCGAATCCTTAACCCGACGGAAGCCCCGCTGCCCATCCGATCCCGATTCGGAGCGGTTAGGTTCGACGTGCAGGAGGGAAGCTTCCGGCAGATAGGGGCTCTTCGCGAGTCGACCACGCAAGTGGGCTTGAGCGGCGACGGGAGCAAGGCCGTGTACTTGCGCGGCGAAAGCAATTATTCCGGTTACGGCATTTATAGCGTATGTTTCGAAGCTTGCGACGAGGCTCCGGCAGAAGGGATCGAAAGCGTTCGCTGGTCGGTTGCGGAAGACGGAAAGGTCGACGGACTGTTGAAGTGGGACACGGAAGTAGCGATCCAGGCGATCGGTCAGCGGGATCTGAACGTGGAGGCGATCGTCTATTACCGGTCGGTGACGGAAGGCGGCAACGGAGAAGCTGTGCCCAGGGAAGCCATAGTCGAGCTAATCGAGACGGCGCCGGGTTATTATGGAGCCGTATTCGAGGTCGAAGAAGGCATGGCGCGGATCGACCGCATCATCGCGTATCCGAAGGATCGCGCGGACGAGGCGAGGACGGCAGCCAATCTTCCGGTTTTTGTGGCAGGCAAGCTGGTAGTGGAAATCGCGACGGATCGAGCCGATCTGCTTGGGGCGGCCAACCTGACGATTACGGTCGGGGGAAGCAGTACCCTCTTCCCGCTGGAGTCGGCGGTCACGCGCTACGAGCGGTACTTGCAGCCGGGAGAAGTACGGCTTGCGATGGAGAGCAAGACAGGAGGTTTGCTGCTCGCAAGCAGGGATGGCGTGACTGTAAGCAGCGGCAGCGGGACTGAGGTTCAGTTGACGCCGGTGTTCCCCGCGTCGCTGAAAGTACAGGTCGATGATCAACGGACCGGGATGCCGCTGGTTTCGATACCGGTTGTATTCAAGGAGAAGGACGGCGGCCGGATTATCCACGAAGGAGTGACGGATGCGAGCGGAGCGGCGGTTCTGCCGGGCGAGCATTACGCCGGCGATGAAATTGTCGTAAGCGTGCTTCCGGAGAGAGATTATGTTCCCGCGGGGGATCAGACCGTCACACTGACGCTCGGCCCATCCGTGCTGAGGGTCCCTTTGCGAAGTCTGGCGAACACGGTCCTGTCGTTCCGGATCGACTATTCGCAACAGGCGGGCAACAAGAAACGCATGCTCCCGGTGCTTGATTCCGATGCTGTCGTCAAGGTGCGCAGCCAGTCCGGGCTCGCGCTCAAGGCGCGGATCGACTATACGGAGTGGATATCGGAGGAGAAGACGGGGCCAGCTTCGCGGATTATCGATCTCGCAGAGCTAAACGCGGGGGAGTATGAGGGTGTTTTTCCGATTACGGAGGGAATCGCGCGTATCGATTCCGCGCTGCTTCAGATAGATGGAAATTGGCTTGGAGCGCCTTATCCGGTCAACAAAGAGATTGCCGGCCGCTACGAAGTTCGGTTGAATGTGCCCGATCAGTCGGTCTGGCACCAGGAATTGGCGGGAGGGACATTGGAAGCCTCGGCCATCGATTACGATTGGGGCAGTCATTGGACCAGCGCAGCCATCGACGCGGAGTCGCTGATATACAGGCTCAATGCGCCGTTGCCGGGCGTATACACCATTTCGAGCAGGCCGGTTAAGCGGGAGAATCCGCCTTTGTCCATCAAGCGGGAGGCACCTTCGCCGGGCCGCACGGCCATTGTGACATTGTCGCCGGAATTTGCCGTCCGGCTCCTTGGTTCTGCCACGGGAGCGGGACAATACAGCTACGAAGTGCGCGACGGCAGCGGCAATGCCGTGCTGTCCGGCTCCAGCTACGGACCGTTAAACGCGACATTGACAACTGTGCCCGACCAGGAGCTCCGCGTGAAGCTGATGCCGAAGGATCCGGCTTTTATCGCCGAATGGATCGATCTGATCGTTGCGGGCAAGGAGATCGCATTCGATACGGCGTTCCGAAGGAGACCCGAGGCCGTTGTATCCGGACGGGTATACGCGCTTGACGGCAAGCCGGCGGCAGGCTCCATCGTGACGGCGACCGTTGCCCTGGACGGAGCGTCCAAGACCTATACGGCAAACGCCAACGCGCAAGGCGCATACACGTTGTCCTTGCCGGAAGGCGAGGCGGTCATGCGCGCAACGGGCAACCACATCAGCGGATATGCGTCGCAGCGAGTAACCGTGCTGGCGAGTGGATCTGAGCCTGTACAGGCCGATCTGCATTTGAAGGAGCAAGCGAAGCTGAACATCCGGCTGTATGCGAAAATAGACGGAGGATGGCAAGGGCCGCTGGAGGTGGATTGGTCAAGCGGCGTTCATTATCGCATTAAGTCGACGCCTGCTATAACGAATCACGGACCGCCTGCAACCGTGGAAGCGGTCGCGGGCGACACGGTAAGGGTATGTGCGGACGGCGTGGAAGCAAAGCTGCCGAAAGCGTGCAATGAAACCGTAATCGGCGAGGACGGAGTTGGGGAAGTAGAGCTTCGGCTGGAAAACGCCGGAGGCCAGGCGCAGTTCAGGTTAGTCGACTCGAACGGGCGGGAGGTCACTTCCGCGAATGCGTCTTTGTACCGCAACGAGGACAATAGCATGACCGGTCATTCGCTGATCATGGACCGGGGGTACTCCCGCTTCACGCTGCCCGTGGCGTCTACCGGCAGCCAACGGTTGATTATCCGTTCATCCGGCGAGTTTGCGATCGTCGAGTTTCATGCGCGTCCGGGCGATACCGCCGAGCTTGGCGTCATACAGCTGCGGAAGCCGGGAGCGTTCGGCGATTTCACCCTCAACGGCCTGCAAGCATCGTCGGAATGGACGACGCCGGAAGGGCGGCTCTCGCTTCGGGCGTTCTACGAGCATTCGCAATACAATGCGAATGCGGTCACGGATGCCATGCTGGTGCTCAAGCTGCCGGAGGGGGTTGAGATCTTGCCGGGATCAGCGATGCTGAACGGCAATCCAGTCGCACCCGAGCTTAACGGAACGACGGTAACCGTACCGCTCGGCGATATTGCGTATCGCCAGAAAGGCGCATTCCAGCTGAAGCTTAAAGCCGGATCATCCCTTGCGCAGCCGGATCTCCCCATACAGGCGAGCATTCGCTACAAGCTTGGAGAGGAAGCGCAAGAGGCAATTATCGGCACGGCTCTGCTGCAAGTGACGCCTGCAACGATTCGCGCGCCGCAGCTGACGACGAAGCCGGGCATTGAAGCGAGCGGCACCGCTCCGGCGGGTGCGGAGGTGATCGTATACGATGGAGCTGCCGAGTTGGGACGTACGACCGCTTCTTCCTTCGGTACATGGAGCCTGCCTGTCGTACTGGTCGAGAATGCCAGGAAGAAGCATCGGCTGAGGGTTGGCATTGTCTGGAAAGGGGAGATGTTGGCGGGCGAGGGGACCACTGTCGCTTACGATCCTTCCGATCCGGGACTTGCGGAGGTGGCGATGCGCCAAATGGACGGCCGGCTGGTGACGTTCCGGCCGGATGATGGCGTAGCGGTATTCCCGTACGTCGTCATACCATCGTATCCGTTTATTTTTCAAATGAAGTTTCGCAGCCCGGAACGTGTATACGATGTTGAAGTGCATCTCGGCGACCGGTCGGTATCGGCGACGCTGAGAGGCGATGTATACGAAGCGGTTGTTCCCGCATCCTACAATCTGGGACCGGTATGGGTCACTTACCGCAAGAAGCCCGATGCCGTCATATCGGAAACGGAGGAACCTACGGAAGACGAACTGCGCTTTATTGTGCCTGTTGCCTATGAGGATTTCGAGCTGCAACGGGCCGCGGCGGGCGGCGAACAAGAGCCGGATGGCACGGTTGTGCCAGCTGGAGGCGTATATGCCGATGTGAGCTTGTCGGACGATCTTGTCGCTACGATTCGCGCTTCAAGCTCCATGATCGACAGCTTTGCGCCTTCGGCGGCGGAGCAGCGACGGGTGGAGCGGACGTTAGTGCCCGTGTATGATGTTTCCGTTCGCAGGCAATGGCATAACAACAGCGCCAGCATGTCTGTTACGGTAACGATTCCAAGGTCGGAGCTGCCTTCGGCGAAGGCGGATGGAGCTAACGGAGACGCGGCCGGACAACGCCGGTTGGCTTCGTTGAACGCGCCGGCGGTCAAATCGACCTTCGAAGTTGCTCTTACAACGGCGAATCAACTGCTCGGCGCAAGAGATGTGGTCGTAAACGCCAAAGGGCTCGACGATGACAGCAATCTGTTCAAACGGGCGAAACGCGCCGCGCAAGACGCGAGAAGGCTTTGCGATGCGCAGGCAAGAGAGTATTACACGAGCTTCGCGGAAGAGGTCCGCGCCATGATTGCGATGCAGGAAGCGTTTAAAACCGCTATCGGCGTAGCGGGCACGGTAAAGGGAGCCGGGTTGCCCGGTATCGGCTTCTGGTACGTCACGTACGAAATCGGTTTGCATCTGGATGAGCTGGCTGCCGAAGAGCTGGATACGCTGGAGCGTTACCTGAAGGAGAACAAATGCAAGGTGAAACCTTACGATCCGCCGGTAGCGGAGCCGAGCTATATTTGGGACCCTAGCGGATTTGTCTACGAGGGCATGATGTCCAATGTTCTGGAGGGCGTCAAAGCGACGGCCTTACAGCAAAATGCCGGCACCGGCGTTTGGGAAATATGGGACGCGGAATGGTATGAGCAGCTGAATCCGCATTGGACGAACGGGCAGGGACGATATGGCTGGGATGTTCCGCCGGGCCGCTGGAAGGTCAAATACGAGAAGGAAGGGTATGCAACTACGTTTAGCGACGAGCTGGAAGTTCCGCCGCCTCACTTTGACGTCAACATCGGGATGGTGTCGAACTTGCCGCCTGAAGTGGCTTATGTGGAAGCTGTGCCGGGCGGCGGCGTGTTGGCAGGCTTTACGAAGCCGATCGATATTCAGTCGCTCGCGGAAGATGCCATCACGCTGACGGCTGCCGGCGGAGCAAGCGTGCAGGGAACGGTAAGCCCTGTTGACGCTGAGACCGCAGATGGCCGAACGCTTGCAATGACCGCCGAATTTACGCCGGATGCGGCGTTGACCGACGGGGCTCTCTATACGGTCGTCATCAGCGGCGACATATTCAGCTATGCAGGCGTTCCGATTGGCGATGATGTGCAGCATGCCGTAACGGCGATTGTCGAAGATTCGACGCCTCCGGCGCCGGTAAGCGGGCTTAACGGCAGCCTGACCGGCGATAACGGCGCCGTCCTCGTCTGGGAGCGGCCCGGGGATCGCGATTTCGCAGCGGTGAAGCTCTGGTGGAAAAAGGCCGAAGAAACGTCATACAGCGGCGAACCGCTGGAGATCGGCCGGGAACGGCAATGGGCGGAGGCAACTGGGCTGTCGCCGTCGGCGGATTACGATTTCCGCGTAATCGCGATTGATGCGGCGGGTAATGAATCGGAGGCGGCATTACTAAGGCTTGCGGGGGCGCGCGACGAAGTTGATGTATCGCCTCCGCCTCCCGTAGCGGGGTTAAAGGCGACGGCGACGGAGGCAAGAAAAGTGCAGCTCGCTTGGGAGGAGCCGACCCAGCCGGGACAGATGTCGTCGGCAACGATCGTATGGACGCCGGACAACAATCCTGCCCTCATTCGGGAGACGCTAGTGGCTGCCGGTACGCGTACGGCGTGGATTGAGGGACTGGAGCCGTCGACGGATTATACGTTTGCTGTATCGGCCGTTGACGGAAGCGGGAATGTATCAAGTCCCATGTACTTGAAGGCGCGCACCGCCGCATCAACGGGCGGGGGCGGGGGAGGCGGCCAAAGCGGCGGAGGTTCGGCTCCGGGCGGCGAGCCGGAACCGACTCCGACGGAAGACGCGGAGGAATGGCGGATGGAAGCAGAAGGTGGCGAATATACCGCTTTTGACGGGGCGTTCGTGCTGAGGGCAGGGGATGGCGTGTTCGCGGAAGGTACGCGGCTGGTCGTAACCCGAAATCCTCTTGGAGAACCGTCGGCTTCGCAGCGCTACAAGCCCGTCTCCGATTCCTATGCGATCGATACGGAAGATGCCGTGCCTGCGAAGCCGTTCCGGCTGGCGCTGCAATATAGGAGCAAGCCGCTTGGCAAAGCGGATGCGCGCAAGCTTGGCTTGTACCGCAAGGATGCCGCGGCGCCGGGAGGATGGCGTTATGTCGGCGGCATTGTCGATACGCGGCAGCGTATGGTAGCGTCGACCGTTGCGCAACCGGGCGAATACGCCGTCATGCTGTACGATCGTACCTTCGCGGATCTCGACAACCACTGGAGCAGGCTCGATGTCGAGGTGCTGGTCAGCCGGCATATTGTCGACGGCACATCGGCGGATCGTTTCGCTCCGGATCGGGCGATTACGCGAGCCGAGGTTGTGAAGCTGCTGGTCCAGCATTTGCGGGGGAACGGCGGTGCGGAAGCGCTGGTTTCGGTTAAAGGCGGAAGCTCGCTGTTCGCCGATGTGCCCGCTGGAGCATGGTTTGCCTCGTATATAGCAGCGGGTTATGAGCTGGGATTGGTAAAGGGAGCGGGCGGGAGCTTCCGTCCGAACGATCCGGTAACGCGCGAGGAGCTTGCGGTGCTGATTGTCCGCTTCGTGCAATTGTTGCTGGAGAGCGATGCAAAATCGCCGGATATCGCCGTGCTGCGGCGTTACGCGGACGGAGATCAGGTATCCGGCTGGGCGGCGGAGGCGGTCGCAATCTCTGTCGGCAACGGTTGGGTGCAAGGCGTAAGCGGCACGGAACTGGCTCCCAAGCGGCAGGCGACCCGGGCCCAGACGGCGGTTATGCTGCTGCGGGTACTGACGGATATCGGAGCGATCGAGGAGAAGCGTTAACGTTCTGAAGGCTGCCGTTTCGTAGAGCTTAACGGTTGTTCATGATTTACAGAACGGGGCAAAAAGAGACGCCTCCCGTATCACGTTAATCGTGGTGCGGGAGGCGTCTTTCCACGTTGAAGGCTGTTTATGGCGACCGCGCCGATTATTATTCTAAAAAAATGACAAACGAATACAAACGCAGTCCATTGTGACCCCGCAAGGTTCAAAATATACTGGATAAGAGATTGAAAGCGCTTTACAAAAGATTTTGAACCATTGCATTGATGCAAAGTTGGTTTCATTGAAAAAGCCTATTATGGAGGAGGAAACGATAACATGCGAAAAAGGAAAATCTTTATTGCGCCGATTAGTTTTCTGATTACATTAACGCTTGTTTTTCAGGTTTTCGGCGGCATGGTGTTGCCCGATGCAACTGTCCAGGCAGCAGGTACGGATATCTACTCGACTGCGGCAAACCAAACGCTCGACCCGGACGATCCTTTGGACGTGGTGCTCACGAAGCCTTACAGAGGCCAGGCGGTAACCAAATCGGGGACCACGGGCACCATTACGATTGATTTGCCGTACGGCACGTTTTATCAGATGCTGCACCCGGTCGTCAACGCGGGCTCGACTGTCAAGGTTTATGAGAGCGACGGCGCCGAAATCGTCCGTCTTGCCGGCATTAACAATGGCGATTACGAGCTTGGGCTAAAGGATTCGCAGGGGAATAGAGTCGTGCCGGGCTGGACCGGCGGAACCTATTACCTGGATGTTGCAAACGGTCAAAACACAAGGAGATACACGATCACTGTAACCATACAGGCCTTATCGAATTTTACATTAACCCGAAGCGTGCAAGGCGGGGAAACGGAGGCCGTAAATAAGCCGGGCGAGCTGGTCGCGCCGATGAACATCCGCGCGAACGAGCACGGTATGGACACTTGGGGCTCCACTTATATCGGCTATGGAGACACGGGCTTAAACTCCATTGAGGCGCCGATGAAGCCGTCCTCCTATAGCGGGAAAGATTGGTACGACTCGTTCTGGGGGCCGGATGTCTACGTCCATACGGCAAACGACCTCAATAAATTCAAGCCCGCCGGCGTTTCGAACGATCTGCCCAAGGATGACAGAGAGATTCCGCTCGCTTGGTACGGCGATAACATGTACGTACAGACGATCGCCAAGGACAATTCCGACGGCAGAATTGACGCCTACGGGGTGGACGTAAAATACGACGGCACGATGACAAAAGCCGGTAAAATCTCCGGGTTCGATAAACTCCAGTCGGATATTATCCGTATCCACAAGTTCGACGCGCCTGCCGCCGCTCCCGGGCACGAGGACGGAGACCGCGGCGCGGCCAGCAGCACGACCCAGCGACTGGAGATGAAAACCAATTACACGCCGGACAACGTCGTCGCCAATGACGGTCCGGGAACGGTAACGACCCATTTTTGGCGGCTGCTGGTTCCCTCGGAAACAGTGAAGCGGCAAAAGCAGGTCGGTGCCAACGCCATAGGAACCTGGTCTCCCAACAACTACAATTATATTTATCAGATTAAGGAGGCCAAAGGCAACGCCAACGGATCTCCGACTGTAGGCATTGGGCTTAGAGCAGGCGGCACCCTGTCATTCGAACACAGTCGCAACAATTCGACGCCGAGCGGCATGCAATCCGCCGGGGGAACAAACACGGGAACCTTCCTTACGCTGTCCAAAGAAGAGTTCGTAGACCGCTGGATCGATATCGAGTTGACAACCGAAACGGCGGATTACGGGCATCTCTACGTAAGGGTAACCGATACGGATACAGGCGAGCTGCTCGGAGAGGGAACGCTTAATGAAGCCGATATGTTAAGGCGCAACACGGAGCTGCAGCTTCCCGCACCCAACCCATCCGGCCCCGGACCTGTATACAGGGAAGGGAACTACAATACCCTGAAGGACGATCAGGGGAACAACGTTAATTTCGGGCGTTCCAAGTGGGGCATTTACGGCAGCTTCCCCGCCACCGGCACTGGCCGCCAAGAGTGGCAGTCATCGACGATTTACATGGCGGACATCACGATTATCAAGCGCGACCGCGATACATACGTGTTCCCGAACGGCTACAAGCCGACCGACAGGGACGGCAACCTGCGCATCATGGGCTGGGAGCATCAAAACCAGATGAAAGTGTCTTTGGGCACCAAGGTTACGGACTTAACGCTAAAGGACGAACTGGACGTCACCTTATCCAACGGCCATACCATTAAAGTCCCGGTCAAGTGGGATACGTCCGGCTACAGGCCGACCGTCCCGGGGACCTATAGAATTTTAGGCGAGTTGCAGCCTTCGGAAGCATCAGGCATCACAATACCCGCCGCTCCCGACAATTATTATCCCGATTATTACAAGCCGTACTTCGAAATCAACAACTCCACGGTGCATGATTGGGGTAAAGCCGTGATGGGCGCGGATATCAAAATCGTTTCGCATAACGAGGAGGCGCCGAAGGGGAACGTCCTTGAGGAAGACCGCACCTCCATGACGACTTCGGAAGGGTACGCGTTTTTCCAAAGCGGCTCGTCGTTCGAGATGAACGCGGGCAGAACCCCTTGGCGCTATTGGGTTGCCCTGGATTTGGGCAGGCAGATCGATATTTCGCGCATCGAAATAGAATTTGGCACGATGGGCTCTCCCGGGCGCTCAAGGAACAGCTCCGCCTGGTGGACAAACGACGCGGAGGCCTATGAGTCGCTTATAGAATCCTACAATAATTTCTATAACCCGCTAGATCCGGCGCTCGCGGCCGGACAACCGGAGCCGGATCGCCAGTATTATGAGGCCAACAACTGGCCGACGAAAAATCCTTTTGGCGTCGAGAATTTGGTGGGGTACAGCGGTCCATGGAATTACTTTGCGGGCAGCGGGCGCCAGCCTGCTAACGTCAATAGCCAAAGCACGTCCGCCGCATCAAACTGGAATCCATTAACCCAAGAGGCGTTAAAAGGAGGCACTCTCGGAACCAACTACACGCTGGGGCGCCGGGCAACCGATGTTCTGGCCAACAATGACGGCAAGCCGATTACCGCGCGGTATGTGATGGTCGTAAACGAGCTTAACTTCTTCTCGTCGGTCGCCGGGCCGCCTGGGACAGTTAGCGGATCTTCGCCGGGCCCGATGCAATTTCTGGACTTCGCCGTCATTGGCGAGTTGCATGACGATCTCGCGGATTTGATGGTGCTGGAGACGCTGACGGTCGACGGCGTGCCGGTTGCAGAGTTCGAACCCGGCACCAAAAACTACACGTGGGATGTGGCGGCAAATCATCCGCTCCCGACGGTAGCGGCGACGCTTAGCTCGGATTCGATAGCCGCTGGCGCAAAGATTGACATTATTCAAGCGACCGCCGAAGAAAAAACCGCAGTTGTGCGAATAAGTCGCACGGACGGAAAAGACGTGTTTTATATTGTTAATCTTAATGAGGTCGAAATACCGGTCGATCAGATCATCGATGCGGCCAAAGCTGCAGTGGAAAGCACAACCTATAGGGCTGAACAGGCGGATGTAGCCGACATCGCTCAGGCGAAATCGGCAGTGGAAACGCTCATCGGCAGCCTGAATTTAAACGGCGTGACCGCAACGGTTTCGGACGATACGTTTACGGCGGCGGTCGCGGGCACGGAGAGCGATGAGAGGGGAACGGACGGCAGCTACACCTTTACAGTAGCCCTAAGCAAGGAAGGGGGTACGCCGCAAACAACGGTTACGCTGACATTGGCGATTACTGCGACGCCATACGCCACGTCCGTGACATCCGTGACGGTTTCACCTTCGACCGCGACTATGCAGAAGGGAGGTACGAAGGCATTTTCAGCGTCGGTTATAGGAATAAACAATCCGGCGCAAACTGTTGCATGGACGATTGAGGGCAATGTTGCGCTTAACGCCGGCACCACAATCAGCTCTTACGGAATTGTTACGGTCAGCGCAGCAGAAACTGCTTCTACCATTACCGTTACAGCTACATCGACTGTTGATACCACAAAGAGCGGTACGGCAACGGTTGCAGTTATCGATGCGCCAACGCCGGATCCCGGCACAAATAATGGCGGTCCGCCAAGCGGAACGGGGCCAACGCCTACCCCGACCTCTAGCCCATTGCCTACTGTAACGCCTGCGCCAAGCACGACGCCGAAAGTTAGTCGAACGTCGACTCAGCGCCAGAAACAAATTGCGCAGGACGCTCCAAAAACGGATGCGGCTATTACTGTCGCCGGACCTGCCAGCACAATTACGCTAAGGAGCACAGAAGCGATGCAGCCGGTATCGTTAACGATTTCTCCCGCAGTTGCAGCTAAAGTTACGACATACGCGTATATGGAAAGCGATGGAACGGTCGTTCCCGTTCCTACGGTGATTGACCGCGCAACAGGCGCCGTTACGTTGCTTGTAAGCAGTAACGGAGATTATTTCCCTGTCGCGGTAAACAAAAGATTTAACGATGTTGAATCATCGGCATGGTATGCAGGATCCGTTGCGCAGGCAGCAAACCGGCTTATTGTTTCCGGTTATAACAACTCGTTCAGACCGAACGACAGCGTGACCGTAGCCGAGTCGATCGCCATGTTTATGCGCACATTAGGTTTTGCCGTCAATCCCGACGCAAAAACAACGACTAATGAATGGTTTGGCAAAACAATGGCAACGGCTGAAAGCAAGGGCTTAACGGAGGGGATAACAGCATCGCCGCCAAACAGCAATATTGCGCGAAAATCCGCCGTTCAAATTGCGGCTGCCGCGCTAAAGCTTTCCGGAGTAAATACAACCTTATCCAAGGCGGAGGTTAATGAATGGCTGGCGCCGTTTACAGATGTTGCAGCCTTGTCCGTATCGGAAAGGAATGCGCTCGCAGTAGGTGTGAAGTATAAAATATTCGCAGGCTACGGCGATGGAACCATACGCCCGGACGCGGAGTTGACTCGCGCGCAAATGGCGATTGTCGCCATTAATATTCATAAACGATTACTGGACGTAAAAATTCAAAAAACTTGATTCGATTGAACTGTGACCCATAAGAAGGACACCTTGAAAAAGGTGACCCTCTTGTGGGTCATTTGTGTTTGGCCATCCCTGTCACGAGAATGTAAGAAGTGGCGAGTATCATTCAGACTATAGTTTAAAAATGCAGGATGGGGTGGATCGGGATGAGTATTTTGCGAACGGTTGATTTAAGGAAGATCTATGGCAAGGAGCCCAATCAGGTGAAGGCGCTGGATGGCGTAAATATAGAGATCAAAGAAGGAGAGTTTGCGGCTATCGTCGGTACTTCGGGGAGCGGAAAATCCACGTTGTTGCACATGCTGGGCGGTCTGGATCGAGCGACCGGCGGACAGGTTATCGTGGACGGGAAGTCTATATTCGATATGAACGACGACGAGCTAACGGTATTTAGGCGCAGGAAGATCGGGTTTGTTTTTCAACATTACAACCTTGTTCCGATCCTTAATGTATATGAAAATATTGTGCTGCCGATTGAGCTGGACGGCAATACGATCGATAAATCGTATGTGGAGCATATTGTTAAAACGTTAGGTTTGGCGGGGAAGCTGGATAACTTGCCCGGTCAATTGTCCGGAGGACAGCAACAGAGGGTTGCTATTGCTCGCGCATTGGCTACGAAGCCCTCTATTATTCTCGCGGACGAGCCTACCGGCAACTTGGATAGCCGTACAAGCCAGGAGGTCATCGGACTGCTTAAGGTAACGAGTAAACAATTTAATCAGACGATGGTGATGATTACGCATAGCGAAGAAATTGCACAGCTTGCCGATACGATCATCCGCCTTGGCGACGGTAAGGTGGTTGGGGGGAAACAAGGATGATGTTTCCTAATTCCAATAAAAATATCATTAAAAAACTGACTCGCAAAAGCTTAAAAGCAAACCGGACAAGGAACCGTTACGTCATCTTGGCCGTCATTTTAACCACCTGGTTGCTCACAACGGTATTTACTCTTGGCATGAGTTTTATAAAAACCTTCGACATGCAGGAGATAAGAATGATTGGCACGACAGCGGATGTGGCACTATCCAATCCTTCACAAGAACAGATTGAACGGTTGAAGCAGCTTCCGTATGTGAGCCATGTAGGACTCGATACGAAAGTGGGCCAAGTGATCCCAACGCAAGAGATGGGTGATCTGGATATCAGTATGCACGTGTACGACGAGTCCGAATGGGACAAGATGAGAGCGCCTCTATTGGGAAACAAAGTAAATTCTTATCCGGAGAAGCGCAACGAAGTGATCGTCCCGACCTGGATATTGGACAAGTTAAATATCACAGAGCCGACGATCGGGATGACTTTGCCTCTAACGTATCGAAGCGAAGCGGGGGAGAGCACGGAATCCTTCATTCTAAGCGGCTGGTATACGGATTATTCTCAACTGCGTTCAGGCAATGCCGGGGTGATTATTGTATCGCGTGAATTTGCCGAATCCGTGGGCGCGGGCTTTGGCGACAAAGGTACAGTAGCATCCATTGCCTTTAAAGGCGGAAGCAGCATTGACCAAAACATGAGCAGGTTGGAACAAGATCTGAAGCTGAACAAGGATCAGAATTTGGTGAGCTACTCGACGACAGAAAGCCAGAACAACTCGAAAATGACAACCGCGTTGGGTATCGCCGGCATTATTGTGTTTATCATGTTTAGCGGATATTTGCTCATTTATAATGTGCTATATATTTCAGTAGCTACAGAAACAAAATTTTACGGGCTGTTAAAGACGATTGGGATGACGAGGAAACAGATTATAAAAATGGTGAACGGCCAAGCTGTCCGATTGGCGTGGATCGGGATACCGATAGGCGTTGCAGCAGGTATGATCACAGCATTAGTTGC
Organism: Paenibacillus sp. PAMC21692; assembly: GCF_014303795.1. NCBI lineage: Bacteria > Bacillati > Bacillota > Bacilli > Caryophanales > Paenibacillaceae > Paenibacillus > Paenibacillus sp. PAMC21692. Next base: position 7,171,838 of record NZ_CP060293.1, on the reverse strand, counting down.
GGTGCCGTTGGCGATTGAGGCCTTTACTTTGGATACGGAAGTCGAGATTTCATTTCATCCGGTTATCTATGCGGGAGCGGCGTTGTTCGCCTGGTTGACGACAATGGCCGGATGCAGGAAGCCGGCCCGAATTGCAGCAAAGATTTCCCCGGTTGAAGCCGCAAAGTATGTGAGGACGACAACGAAGAAAGGGAGACATGGCTCCAAACTATATCGAATGGCATTACGCAATATGTTCCGGGATAAAAAGCGGGCATTAACCGTATTCCTGTCGCTGTTTATAGGTCTCACTACGTTCCTGACGGTCAATACGCTTGTGCTTAGCATGGACACGGACAATTTTATTGCCAGCTATGTTGATAATGATTTTGAATTAGTGAACAAGACGGTCGATTTCGGATTTCAAGGAGAGCAAAAACAGAAATTGACGGAGGAGTTGGCGGAGTCCGTTCGGCAAATGAGCGGGATTAAGGACGTCAGGAAAACGTATATCGATAGGGGCGGCAGTCTCGGTTATACGCCCGAAGTGTTTGGAAAGTTCGTCGATGATATCGTTATGAGATACGGGATGGAGCGACCCACGGACGAGCAATTAAAGGATTCGGGAATGTTTTGGTCCGTGCTGATTGGGATCGATACCCAATATGTAACTGAGCTAAACAAAAGCCTTGAAACGCCCATTGATGTCGAACGATTCGAGAAAGGCGAGATTGCCCTGCTGAGCGCAAGTGAAGAGCTTTTTAATAGGGGGGATCGCTTTCCGTTAAACTTCAAGGAGGATGGTGTCGAGCGGGAACTTGAGATAGGCGGCTTTGTAAGCCCGCAATTCCAGGTTTCGTTCGGCGGGCTGGCGCCTAATGTGTACGTCAGTCATAACGCTTTTAAGCAAATCATTAAAGATCCGCTTTTGTATAAAATGAACATCCAGGCCGAGAAGAGCGGGCATGAGCGAATTCAGGAGCAATTGGAGGCGTTGATTGCAGGCGACCGCGAGATTGAGCTGACATCAAAGCTGCAATGGGCGGAGAAAATGGAGTCTGCCAAGATCATCTTCTACATTCTAGGAGGAGCTATTACGCTGATTCTTGCCGCTATCGGCATTCTCAACTTCATCAGTACCATGTTAACGAGTGTCGTGGTACGCAAGCATGAGTTTGCAATGATGGAAAGCATCGGGATGACGAAACGTCAATTGCGCAAAATGTTATTGCTCGAAGGAACGGGTTATGGAGTTATATCAACGTTGCTGATTATTTCGTTAGGGTCGTTGATCAGCTATGGTGCTTATTATGTGTTTAGTCAAGAAGCCGATTATGCCATCTATACGTTCCCAACCCTTCCGTTGCTGATCGCGCTGGTGTTTGTGTTCGCAGCTTGCCTAAGCGTACCGATAATCGCTTATAATAGATCAAAGAAGATGAGCATCGTGGAACGTTTGAGAGAAGCGAGTTAAAGAAGGAGGTGAACGTCATAGCGAGGATTCTCATTGTCGAAGACGATCGGCTATTAAATGAAGGACTGGCTTATGCGCTAGGGAATGAAAATTACGATATTTTATCCGCTTTCTCAAGTGAAGAGGGGTTGATCGCCTATCGCAGCCATGAGGTTCATCTCATTATTCTTGATATTAACCTGCCCGATAAGAGCGGTATGGAGTTGTGTAAGGGAATTCGCCAAATCTCGACGGTCCCGATTCTATTTTTAACAGCCAAAGATACAGAGCAGGATATGATCGCGGGTTTCGAATCCGGCGCGGATGATTATATCGCGAAGCCGTTTAGCATGGCGGTGTTAAGCCAGCGAATTAAGGCGATTCTTCGCAGAGGCGGGGGAGAAGAAAATCCGCAGCTGTTTTCGTATAAGGATTTAATCATCCATTATGATAAGATGAAGGCGTATAAACATAATCGGGAGATTAAGCTGACCACAACGGAATTCAAACTTTTAACGATCCTTTCCCGACATAACAAGATGGTGCTAACCCGACAGATGATACTCGAAAAGTTATGGGATCTGGATGGGATCTTCGTGGATGAAAATACGCTAAGCGTAAATATCAAAAGATTGCGTAATAAAATTGAAGACGATCCGAAACAAAACGTCTATATCAAGACTGTTTTTGGCATCGGATATACTTGGGGGAGTGAAGGTTGAGAAGCTCCTTTACCCGAATTATCATCGCTAGCTCGGCGCTGTATGCAATCGCATGCAGCCTATTTATTTTTTTATTAATGCAATATGAGGCCAGTCGGACCGTTATTGCGCTGTCGGTTCTTTTCGTTTTGGCGGCGGCTGGCATATTTACGGGTTTTATGTTGGGCATTCGAAATCAAATGTCCTCGATCCTGTCCAAGCTTTCGTTAACGATTCAATCTATTATCGATAGACAGGACAGCGAATTGTTTCCCGTTTCAGAAGATAATCTGTTGTCCAAGCTGCAGGAGCAAGTGCTTAAGCTATCGGGAATTTTAAGGATGCAGAAGCAGCGGTACAAAGAGGAAAGCGAGGAAGTGAAATCGCTCATCTCGGATATTGCCCACCAGTTGAAAACGCCGCTAGCCAACTTGACCATCTATAATGGTTTATTAATGGATAGCGGGTTGACTGCGGATAAGCGTCAGGAATTTACTCGTATTTTGTTAAGCCAGACGGAAAAGCTGACGTGGCTTATGGATAATCTGATCAAGATGTCCCGGCTCGAAAGCGGCATTATTAAGATCCAAACGGAGAAGCACGATATTGGCCAAACGGTTTTTGCCGCAATCAAACAAATGTATCCTCACGCAGAGAAGAAGAACGTAGAAATTCAATTTAGCGGCGAGCAGAGTATCGAGTTGCAGCATGATGTAAAATGGACCGGAGAAGCACTCGTAAATGTGCTGGACAACGCCGTAAAATATACGGATGAAGCGGGCGTCATCAAAGTTTCGATTCATAAATACGAGATGTTCGCGAGAATTGACATCGAAGATAACGGCAAGGGCATACCGGAGCATGAAGTAAGCCAAATCTTTAAACGATTCTATCGCGGAGCCGATGCGGTTGATACGCACGGAGTGGGAATTGGCCTATATTTGGCCAGGAAAATCATTACGGAGCAAGGCGGCTATATAAAGGTGAGCTCGGAATGGGGAAAAGGGAGTATGTTTTCGATTTTTATTCCGGTTTGCGACAGCTAATCGTTTGCTCCCGCCGTTTCAGTCATAACCAGCCATAACGCCACTCGACTGATACAAATGGAGCTGCCCTAGAAAGTCTGTGGAAACGGACTTTCCAGGGCAGCTCTTGCTTGTTAGCTTGTTAAGGACAAAAGTACAGCTTCACATGTTTCTCTAGGCGTTCCTTGATTCATCGACAGCTTGGATAAACTGCTTGGCATTGTCCCGTATTTGATCCCATTGTCCGGATGCGATTGCTTGGAGGTTCACCAACGAACCGCCAACGCCAACGCCGGAACAGCCGACGCTCAGAAACTCGCCGAGGTTGCCCGCGTGAACGCCGCCAACCGCTACCATGGGAATATGGTTAAGAGGACCCATCAATTCCTTGAAGTATCCGAGTCCCAAGCTTGCTCCCGGGAAAATTTTAACCGCCGTGGCGCCGGCCTTCCAAGCCCGGACAACCTCTGTTGGCGTCATGGCCCCCAGGAAAATCGCTTTTCCGTGCTCCACGGCGAATCGGATCACGCTTTCATCGGTATTCGGCGTCACGAAAAAATCCGCCCCGGCGTCAAGCGCCCGCTTGGCGTCGTCCGAATCCAGCACCGTGCCGGCCCCGATATACATGCGCTCCCCGAACTTCATTTGAAGCGTCTGAATCATCCCCTCCGCCCCGGGCGTGTTCAAAGTAATCTCCATGACTCGGATGCCGCCGTCCAGCAGCGCCTGAGCCAGATCCTCTGCATCCTTGCTCTGAATTCCCCGAACAATAGCAATAATTTTCGTCTGCTCGAGCAGTTTCAGGCCGGTCTGTTTTTCCATCGCGTTAACCTCCATTAGGTTTATCATTTTGTTGGGATGATTACTATTCCCCTCCGCTTGCTATTTTGAACTTTTATCAGTACAGTTACTATTATAATAATAAAACTTGTTATAAAGGAAGGTCCTTATGAGAACTTTAGAGCTCACCTTGCAAGAAGCATTGGAAATATGCAAAGCATTATCCCATGAGCACCGGATGGAAATTGTGAGGATTTTGAGTGAAGGGCCGCTTAATGTCAATGAAATTTCCGAACGGATGGAGCTTCCTTTTTCAACGGCCGCGGTTAACATTAAGAAACTGGAAGATGCGGGCATCATCTCGACGGAGATTGTGCCGGGACGGGGCAGCCAGAAAGTCAATTCCAAAAAGTATGACCGGATTATTATCAATTTGACGGACAGGGGAAAGCAGGAGGACAATTCCTTTATCGTCGAGCTTCCGATCGGCGATTTTGTCCATTGCGACATACAGCCTACCTGCGGCTTGTTGAGCGAAGAGGGCATCCTGCTGGTTCAGGACGATCCGCGCTCTTTTTATGAGCCGGAGCGCAAGCGCGCGCAGCTGCTGTGGTTCCGTTCGGGTTATGTCGAATACCATTTTCCCAACCGCATCCCGTATGGAACGCAGGTAGAGGAGCTTGAGCTTTCGCTTGAGCTGTGCTCGGAAGCGCCCTATCATAAGCTGGATTGGCCGTCCGATATTACTTGCTGGGTCAACGGCATTGAGGTCGGAACGTGGACATCGCCGGGCGATTTCGGCGGCGAACGCGGGTTTTTGACACCTTCGTGGTGGAGGACGATGAATACGCAATACGGCTTGCTAAAGAGCTGGAGAATCAGCGGCGAAGGCAGCTTTATCGACGGGGTGCCGATCTCTCAAGTAACTGTCGACGAGCTTGCGATGCTGGACAAACCATACATTTCCGTGCGATTAGGCGTAAAAAAGAATGCGGCGAACGTTGGGGGAATCAATATTTTTGGACGCAAGTTCGGCAATTACGAGCAGGATTTTTTGATGAAAATCAAATACGGCCCGAGACGAGCAAGGAGCTAACGTTCCTTGCTCGAATTGTTTTCTTTATTTTATTATTATAATAATACTTGAAATAAAACGATGAATGATATAATAATAAGGATGAAGATTATTTTAATTTCGAAATACGTGTTAGGAAATGCATCTGTCTGGAACCGGACCTTGAGACGAGGAGAGAGAGAAATGAGACAAAGTTGGAGTTTGGATGGAGAATGGCAATTTCTGATCGATCCGCTTCAAGCGGGAGAGAGAGAAAGCTGGTACGACAATGAACAGCCATGGAACGAGTCGAGAAAGGTAACTGTTCCTCATATCTGGCAGCGGGAAGGCGGAGAGCTGGTCGGCTACCACGGCGTGGCCTGGTACCGCAAGACGATCAGCCTGCCCGGCCGCGACAGCGGCAAGCAGCAATGCATCTGCTTTGACGCGGTAGACTACCGCTGCGCTGTATGGTGGAACGGAGCCTATATCGGCGAACACGAAGGCGGCTTTACGCCGTTCGAGCTCTCCATTCCTGCCCTGTTGATGCAAGAGGAAAATCAGGTCGTCCTGAGCGTATTCGATCCGAAGGATAATGCGGAGATTCCGATTGGCAAGCAAGGCAGCTGGTATACCCGGGTAAGCGGAATATGGCAGTCGGTTAAGGTGGAAGAGCGCGCATCCTCCTACGTAGAAAGCGTGTTGGTCACGCCTGATCTGGACGGCATGAAGCTGGGACTGCGGGCAGAGCTGCTTGTCGGCGGCCGGCATGACTTGAAGCTTGACTATACGATTCGCCCTCATGCGCTGGGCGAAGAGAACACCTTCGAGGCGGCCAGCTATAGTGGCGAGTTGGGCGAACCGGGAGAGATCCGCTCCGAGGGGCTTAACCGCTCGATTCAAGTGAATTGGGACAAGCCGGTTCCCGGAATGCTCCTCTGGTCGACGGAAGCGCCGCATTTATACGAGATCGAAGTTTGCTTATCGGATGCGAGCGGCGTCATCGACAGGTTTGTTACGATTTTCGGCATGCGCAAGGTAGAGCAAAGAGACGGCCGCATTTATGTCAATAACGGGCCTGTATATATTCGGGGGGCGCTGGATCAAGCCTTTTATCCCGATTCCATCTACACGGCGGGTTCCGTTGATGAGATACGCAAAGAGATCGAGCTGGCCAAGCAGATGGGCTTTAATCTGTTGCGCAAACATATCAAAGTGGAAATCCCGGAGTACTTGTATTGGGCGGATCGACTAGGCATGCTGATCTGGGCGGAGCCGCCGAACTTTGTAAAGTGGACCGAAGCGGCGAGAACCAGATTTGTGTCGGAGATCGAAGCGATGCTGAAACGGGATTACAATCATCCTTCCATTATTATATGGTCCATTTATAACGAAGAATGGGGCCTGGAATGGGATCTGGAATTTGATCCCGAGAAGCAGAAGCATGTCGCGGAGCTTTACGATTGGCTGAAGGAATGGGATCCTACCCGCCTGATCTGCGATAACAGCGGATGGACGCATATCAAAACGGACATCAATGACCATCACCGCTACTTTGCCTGCCCCGAGCAGTTGGATGAGTGGAGAGAGGATCTGGATGAGCTGTTGATCGGCAACCCGGATAAAAACTTTGTAGCGCCGTATCGATCCCAGGGGGAGCCGATCATTGTATCCGAATTCGGCGTCTGGGGACTGCCGAGCGTGGAGCGGTTGAAAGACTTTTATGACGGCAACGAACCCTGGTGGTTTATCAATCAGGGCGAAGAGACCCATCAGGACGACTATAAGAAACCTACGACGGCTCTGGACAATATGGACAAGTTCGGCTTAGCCAGCGCCTTCGGCGATTTCGAAACATTAGCCGTTCATTCGCAGCGCCGCATGTTCCGCGCGGTCAAGTCGTTAATTGAGGAGATGCGGAAGCGTCCTGCCATCGGCGGCTACGTTGTCACCGAATTTACCGACATCGAGTGGGAAACGAACGGATGGCTGGATTTCCTGCGTCAGCCTAAGGAAGGTTTCGATCGCCTGATCGACTTCAATGGCGCCTGCTGCGTATTTGCCGAGGTGGAGCGTGCGAATCTATGGTCGGGCGAACAAGTCTCCTGGGAGCTGGTGCTGACTAACGACGACGGAAAACGGATGTCGGGCGAGGTCAAGTGGTCCTTGGCGAACAGCGCTATGCAAGGCACGGTGCAAGTTGAGCTCGACGACGTATGGAAGCAGCTTCCCGGCGCGATTGCGTTTACCGTGCCTGAGAGCAAGGAGGTACTCGCGGAGCGTCTGGTGCTGGAATGGATCGTCGAAGGAAGCTGCGTGGCCCGCAACGAATACGAACTGACCTTCACTCCGAAGCAGCTAGTAAACGCCGATCGGGAGTCCGCCGTGGCGATTCGCGGGTTAAATGCGAGTTTCCAGGCAGCGTTGGAAGCCAACCGTTGGCATACGGCCGATACCCTAACGGACGAGGCCGTCATGGTGACGGACTGCCTGGACAAGGACGCGGAGAGCTTTGCGCGTCAGGGCGGTAGCGTGCTGTTCCTGGCCGAGAAGGGTGACGGACTTAAGGCGTCTGGCCCATTTACCTTTAGGCAGCTCGCTCCCGGCGAGAGCTGGCCGAGAGCATCCTCCATGAATTACGTGGATTCCCGTTGCTTCGATGGACTGCCGCTGCTGCCCGAGATGGGCTGGGAGCTGGAAGGTTTGTATCCGGACTATGTGCTGCCATTCGGCGATTATAAGAAGGTAGGCGTAAAACGGACGGTTAATATGTTTGGCAATCCGGGCACCGCGGAAGCCGGGGAAGTTATTTCCGGCTACTTCCAGGGATGGCTTGGACAAAACGGAGGTTCGATCGTTCGCCATCCGCTTGGCAAAGGTTATGTGACGGTCGTGACCTGGAAGTTGATCGAACGGTATGGACATGAGCCGATGGCTACAATGATTGTCAATCGTCTACTTCATATTGCAAAGGATGGGACTCCTTAAGACTGCAATCGCACGAACGGAAGCGTTCGCTACTGATTCTATCAGTTAGCGGACGCTTTTTACGTTGACGACGATATTGCAAAATAGTAAAAAACCGCTTTGTTTGGTAAAGTGAAAGTGCGACCTATCTGTAGAGTATTGCATGAAGAACAAGGAGGAGCATATGTCCTGGAGCAAGTTAAAACAAAATCTGGAGAGTTTTCTTAGTCCTGCGTTGAACGGAAGGTTCGAATACCGTTCGACCAGCTACCGTTATTTACCTGACAAAGCAGGGCTTTGTTATATTGCAGTCGATAAAAAGAATGTATTTAATATGACGGATACAACGAACTTGATTAGATGGTATCAAACAGAGCTGGAGATTAAAAATGATCCGGATATCCGAATACCCGTTAACCATGAGGAAATCGAAGCAATCAGAAAAGAGACCAAAGGGGCCGTTCCGGAGGATCGCCTGATCGTCATTGCGAGAAATAGAAAAATAACGGAGCATGCAAAGGAGCTTTTGTCGGCGCAGTCGGCATTAAGCAAATCCAATTTTGTCGTTGTCGCCAATCAATTTTTGTCCAGCCCTATAGAAGAAAGCATGGAGAGCAATGATATTTTGTTAAATGTTCTGGCTTTGATGGACAGACGCGTAGGAAAAAAACGATTATTGAACATGGCCGATAATATGAAGTTAAAGCATCCCGTTGTACAGTTTTTTTATGAGCTGCGGCTCAATTGATGTGTTTCGCAATAATGGACAGGTCTCGAAAAAAAGTGTGTAAAAGAAAGCGTTTTGTGATAACCTATTCGAGAAATCGATTACTTTTTTTCGTTTCTAAGCTATTCTTTTATCATTAGGCATCGCAGCAATATTTACTGACGTAATTACGAAAAATAGAAAGGGGTTTTACATGCGATCTTTGTTTGTTATTGGAGACAGTATATCCATTCAGTATGGTCCTCATTTAAAATGGATGGTTGAAGGCGCTTATCGCTATGACCGCAAAAGAGGCGAACAAGAAGCGCTTGCCGATCTGGATCGACCGGCAGGAGCGAACGGGGGAGACAGCTCGCTAGTTCTGGAATATTTGCAGAAGGAAGATGAGAAGGGAACTCGTTATGATCTCTTGTTACTCAATTGCGGGCTGCATGATATCAAGACGGATATGAGTACTCGCTCCATCCAAATAACGGCTGAACAGTATCGAGCGAATCTGGAAGAGATACTTGCTTTATCAAGCAGAATGGCGAAGGAAACCGTATGGGTTCGAACGACGGATGTAGTGGACCGGATTCATAATGAGCGGAGTCAGCTTTTTTTCCGATACCACCGGGATGTAGTTGCTTACAACGAAATTGCCGATCAGGTTTTTGGACAACGCGATGTACCCATCCTGGATTTATATCGGTTCTCGCGCATCTTCGGTGAATCTGCTTATAACGATCATGTGCATTTCACGGAAGAAGTCAGACGGCTTCAAGCGGCATATATTGCCGGTTTTCTAGACTCGCATTTAAAAGAAGGAGATTAACCGCTATGATTATCCCTCAACGTTCCAAGCTCGTAATGATTGGCGATTCGATTACGGATTGCGACAGAGCAAGACCGATAGGCGAAGGCAAAGGCGACACTTTGGGTCATGGTTATGTTTCCCTCATTAATGCAATAATAGAAGCTACATATCCCTTGCATGAAATCCGTATCGTCAACATGGGGGTGAGCGGTAATACTGTTCGTGAGTTACAACAGCGTTGGCAAACCGACGTATTGGATTTATCTCCGAATTGGCTGTCCGTTATGATTGGGATTAACGATGTTATGCGATATTTCAATCGCCGCCACTTGCGAGAGATGCATATCTCGGTAGAAGAGTATGAAAATACTCTGGATGAATTGATTACCTCCGCCAAACAAAGCAAGGTGGAAGGCGTGATCCTAATGACGCCATTCTTTATAGAACAAAATAGCAGCGATCGACTTCGCGAGATGACGGACAACTATGGAAAAGCGGCCAAGAGGGTCGCTCAGCGTCATAATGCAATATTGGTTGATGTGCAGCAGGCCTTCGATCAATATTTGGAGCACCATTATTCATTGGAAATCGCCTCGGATCGGGTGCATCCTACACAAAGCGGTCATATGATTATTGCCCGTGCATGGCTTCAAGCTTTAGGTTACTCTTGGGAAGGTTAAGCCGGTTACTTCTAATCAAGTTCATTCGAAAAACGTCCATGAATATATCCTCCTCGGTCAGACCTAGGGGGATATTTTTGCATATCTAAAAAAACTGCAGCGAATCACAAATGCCGAGTGGGTGAGTTGTCCGCATTCAATAGAAACAAAACAGAAAACGATTGCTTCCGTGCGATTTCTATTGCTATAATCAAGGAAGCTATAGAAGCGTATCTATAGATTCAGGAGGAACAGACATGGCAACCATATGTTTGCTGCAAGGTGCTGCTGAGTTAGAAGAGGCGATACAATTGGCCGATCATGTGTTTCGCACTAATGGACAGGTTTCTATGGGAACAGCCTATCCTGTTGTCTTCTCGCCAAGCCTGGGACAGTCGTTCGGTGTTTTCGAAGACGACAAGCTGGTCGCTTTTATGGGATTTGTTCCAGCCATTATACAGATTGAGAAAGCAAGATTGCATATCTATTCTGTTGGAGCGGTGTGCACGCATGAGGAAGCAAGAGGCAGAGGCTACGCGAGCCGGCTGATGTCCGCAGTCATTGAGCACGCTCAGGCATCAGGGGCGTCGCTTATTCTGGTGTCGGGTCATCGGTCCATTTATGCGCGTGCCGCATGTTATCCGTTCGGCAGCATGAAACGATATGTGCTGGATGCAAGCCATATGCCTGCTCGGAATGGTCAGAGCGCCGTTTCCGGAATTCACGTGAGAAAGCTGCAGCCGACGGATTGGTTTCGACTGACCGAATTGGCAAGGTCCAGGTCCAGCCGCTATGAGCAAAGCTTGACGGATTTGGCCGCATTGATTCAAAACGAGGCTTATGCCAGCAATGTGAGTTTTCGCCATCAGGTATGGGTCGCGGAACATGATGGGGAGGAAGCGGCTTTTGCTGTTATTGCCGTACCGGGCAACGGCAAGGAATCAGAGCGTCCGTCATTTGTAGTAGAGTGGGCTGGCGGCGTTGAGGCGTTATGCGCTATTTATGCTCATGTTATCGCAACGGAGGAAGTGAAGCGGCTGCAACTTCAAGTGAATTGGTATGAGAACGAACTGCAGGAATGCCTAACCACCATTCCCGGCGAGTCTCTGCCGAATTCGGGTTTGGTTCATCTGGTCAATCTAGAGCAATTATGCGCTCAATTGGATCCTTATCTGAGAGCTAGAGGAGGATCGGCCGCGGAACTGACAAGACGGCTCGAATTGCTCGATGATGAGCAGCGTATTCAAGCTTTGTTCAACATGCCTGCCGCCGATGGATCGGGAATAACTGGATTGCCATTGCCATTCCCATACACGGTAGGACTAAATTATGTGTAGGGGACAATACATGTCATCAAATATTGATTCTAACGGAGGGTACCATGAGTAAGCCAACAACAATACATGATATAGCCAAAGCGGCGAATGTCTCATCGGCGACGGTGTCGCGAGTGCTCAGCAATAGCAGTTATCCGGTTAGCAAAATAAAGCGTGAGCGCATACTATTCCTTGCCAAGGAAATGAATTATGTTCCCAATCTGCTTGGCAGGCAGCTGAAAGGAAGCAGAAGTACGACAATTGGGGTTATTGTTCCTTCCATCATGAATCCGTTCTACTCGTCGGTTTTGTTCGGAATCGAGGAGATCGCCCGGAACAATAATTTTACTGTCATCGCCTGCAATTCGCTTCATGATCCCTTATTGGAGGATGAGTATATCCAAACCATTATGGAGAAACAAATTAAGGGGCTTATTATATCTTCGATCTCCAGCGATAAATCCCAGCTCAAAAGTATGATCAAAGCCGGTGTTCAAGTCATAGCAATTGATCAAAAAATTGAAGAAGATCGGATCAGTCAGATCGAATTCGATTATCATAAAGGCGGATATTTGGCGACGAAGCATCTTCTATCGAAAGGACATAAACAGATCGGTTATGTGACCTCGAAGCTTGACCGTCCCAGCCGCAAAAGTATATCGAATGGTTATATGGAGGCCATGAAAGCAGAAGGACTAACTCCTATGCTGGAGGAGTCGAAGACAAATTTCTCGGATGATGCGTTGTCTGAATTCGATACCGGCAAGCTCCTGACGAGAAAGCTGCTGGATGCCTCGAACCCGCCGACAGCGATATTTGCTTGTAATGATATGATGGCGTTCGGCGTCATTAATGAATTATCGGAAAAAAATATTCGAGTACCGCAAGATATATCCGTGATGGGGTTTGACGGCATTGACTTTGGCCAGATGATGAATCCGCAGCTGACCACAATCAAACAGCCGGATTATGAGATGGGGAAACTGGCTTGCAAAATGTTGCTTGATAGAATGAATGGGGAAGACGTTCCGTCGTTCGATATTATTCTGCAGCCTGAACTGCTGGAACGAAGTTCAGTCGGTCAATGTCGGAGGCAGTAAATTCGTCAGAGCGAAGGGGCATTTAGATAGGGATTATAGAAATTAGTGTGCTATAATCCAAGTCTAAAAAGTACTCGATTACTTAAAAATCCGGGATAGAATCAAATTTTTAACCTGGAATGCGCGAGTAAAAGGCGATTCTTCAAAAAAAATTGCTATGTAAGGGATTTCATGATACAATTTAAACAGAAATCGATTGCTTAAACTTTTTTCTAAACATAGTAACGATTTCTGAAATATACGTTAAACATGGTTCATTAAACGAAAAGGGAGCTGGTATGGTTTGAAGAGAAGGATTGGTTTGTGGATGATGTTGTTAGCGTTGGTGTTAGTGTTCACGGCATGCTCGTCTGGCGGCGGTAGTTCGACTGCTTCGCCATCAAGCGCTCCTTCGCCAGGGGGGGAATCCTCTGCTCCGTCAGAAGAACCGCCTAAGCAATTATCGCTAAAGATTGGATTGCCGGGCAGTTATGAAGTTACGAAGAAAGAGATTATTGACAAGTTCATTGAAACACATCCGCATATTACGGTGGAGATTGAAGAAGCGCCTTGGGGAGATTTTGTATCCAAGATTGCAACACAAATCGCAGGCAATACCATGCCTGATGTGTGGTTTCAAGAGAACGCCACGATCCTTGGTTATGGCAAACGCGGAGTTGCTGAAGATTTGAAGCCTTATATCGAGCGTGATCTGGATGCTTCGGAATATATTGACGCTTTATTCGCGGCGGGGACACTGGAAGGCAATGTGTGGGGTATTCCTCACGGCATCAATTCAGTGGCGCTTGCTTACAATAAGAGCGCATTCGAAGCGGCTGGTGTTGATTTGCCGACAGATGACTGGACATATGCGGATTTGATAGAAGCAGCTAAGCAACTGACGGTTAAAGAAGGCAAAGACACAAAACAATTTGGTTTCATTGGCAGTTCTTCTATTACAACAGGCTGGTTTCCATGGATAAAGCAAGCTGGCGGCATGGTTCTTGATGACACTAAAACCAAATCGATGCTTGATGATCCAAAAACGCTTGAAGGATTGAATCAATTGCGTCAAGGCATTGAAGAAGGCTATTTTACGAATGGTGATTATATAAAAGCAAATGGCGGCGAGCTGGAAGTGTTCGCAACCGGCAAGTCACCCCTGTATATGATGCAGTACAGCCAGCAAGTGGCTATGAACACGAATTTCCCGGATACGGATTGGGATGTTGTAAAGGTGCCGAAAGCGGTAGATGGCAAACGCTATGTGCCGATGGTTACGAATTCCTGGCTGGTTTCTTCCCGGGCATCGGATGACAGCAAAGAAGCGGCGTGGCAGTTCCTGAAGTTCTATCTTGGTGATGAAGCGCAAACAATTCTTGCCGAAAGCGGCGCATCACTGCCAGTAAAACAATCTGCTTACAGTGTGATTGACAACAGCACGACTAAACCGCTGAATAAGAAAGGGTTCACAGAAGGTGTGTCCGAAGGTGGTACAACACTGGATGAGAACGCTAGCTGGGCAGAGTGGAGATTGCTCGTTCAGCAAGAAGTGAATGAAGCGATTGTACACAGAAACAAAAGTGTGGAAGATGCTCTGGCTTCCGCCCATAAGGGTGTGCAACAAGTATTGGATGAGAATCAATAATTAACTAGTTTTATATGGTTGAAAGGTGCTGGCTCGCTAGGACTAGCACCTTTCAATGTATAGAAAGGCAGGTACTTCATGCGTAAACAAAATTACTGGGGTTATATATTTACGCTGCCGTTTGTTATTAATGTTGTTGTATTTCTGATATTTCCAGTTGCTTTTTCCGCGTATATTTCGTTTACTCAGTACGATTTGTTTAATGCTCCCAAGTGGGTGGGGTTAACGAACTGGATTAACATTATTAATAAGGAAGAATTTCGGATTGCTATGCGAAATGTATTCGCATTTGCGCTTATTTTCGTACCCCTTCAAACATTTTTTGCTTTCCTGATCGCCTTCCTGCTCAATCAGGCGATTCGCGCCAAGGCACTATTTAGATTACTTTATTTCATGCCTGTCGTAACTCCATGGCTTGCAGGGGGCGTTGTTTGGGCCTGGATGTTTAACTATCAATATGGTGTTGTTAACTGGTTTCTCGGTCTGGTGAATATTGATCCTGTTCGTTGGCTGGACAGTAGTTCGTGGATTGTCGTTATTACCAGTGTTGCGCTTGTAAGCGTGTGGAAAGGCTTGGGACAATCGATGATTATTTTGTTGGCAGGCATGCAGAATGTTCCCAAGGAAGTATTGGAAGCAGGGCAGATTGATGGCGCCTCCGGCTGGAAGCAACTGACTCATATCGTCTTCCCGATTGTGACGCCAATGGTTTACCTGGTTGTTATTCTATCTACAATTTCTGCATTTCAAGCATTCGATGTATTCCTTGGTTTATTCGGAAGTATTCAAGTCGGTATTCCGAAACAAAGTGTGGTGCCGAACTTGATTGTGTATCGAGACTCGTTTGTGCTATTCAAGATGGGACCTGCATCAGCAATGGCCTGGATCCTATTCTTTGTCATTCTTGCGGTGACATTAGTCCAACGCAGCTTTGAGAAGAGGTGGGTGCATTATGACTAAGACCACTCCCCTGCCGCTTAAAATCATAATTTACCTGTTTTTATTAGTTGGCGCTATTGTCATGTTTTTTCCTTTCGTCTGGATGGTTTCAACATCGTTGAAGACAAGCGGGGCAGTGGCAGCGATGCCGCCGCAGCTTATTCCCAATCCAATTGATTTTGGGAACTTTGCGGAAGTTTGGAATAAAGTCAATTTTGGGCGTTATACGCTGAACAGCTTTATTATTGTCACCCTGGATATGATCGGAGCATTGCTGTCCTGTGCCATTGTTGCTTTCGGTTTAGCGATGTTTCAGTTTAGGGGACGCTCTCTTATTTTCACTATTATGTTGGCAACTCTGATGATTCCTGGTCAAGTGACCATGATCCCGACTTATTTTATTTGGAAACAGTTCGGCATGCTGAACACTTATTATCCGCTTATTATTCCAAGTTTTCTGGCGAGTGCATTCGGTATTTTCCTGATGCATCAATACATTAAGGCGCTGCCTAAAGAGCTTTATGAATCGGCTGTCATAGATGGTTGCAGTCCTCCGGGCATATTCGCCAGAATTTATTTGCCGCTATGCAAACCGGCGCTTGCGGCGCTTGGCGTGTTCACTTTCATGGGCGCCTGGAATAATACGTTGGGACCGCTTATTTATTTGCAATCGAAAGAGTTATATACGCTGCCGCTGGGGATTTTGTATTTGAAATCAGAAAATGTGAATCAGGCGTTGCTTATGGCCAGTGCGGTGATTACGACAACGCCGGTATTGATTGTATATCTGGTTGCGCAGAAGCAGTTCGTGCAAGGAATTGCATCTACAGGTATGAAAGGTTAGGACGAGGAGAGGGTCACCATGACGAAGAAAAAATACGTGATTGTCGGTGCGGGCGGAAGGTCGCTGTATATGTTCGCAAAGCCGATGGCCACGGAATTGCAGGAGTATGTGGATTTTAAAGGTGTGTTTGATACCAATCAGACGCGTGCGAGACTATTAAGCGAAGAGTGCGGTCGAGTGCCTGTGTATAATGATTTCCATCATATGCTTGGTGAAGTTAAACCGGATGTCGTTGTGGTTGCTACTACAGATTACACGCATCATCAATATATTATTGAATCGCTTGAAGCCGGGTGCGACGTTGTGTCCGAGAAGCCGATGACGATTGATGAAGAAAAGACGCGGGCCATTCTGGAGGCTGAGCGGAAGAGCGGCAAAAAAGTAACGGTGACATTTAATTTGCGGTTTGCGCCTTATTTTTCAAAAATAAAAGAATTAATCATGAGCGGGACGATTGGCGAGGTCCATCATGTCCATTTGGAGTGGTTCCTTGACCGCGATCATGGTGCGGATTATTTCAGAAGATGGCACTCCGAGATGAAGAACAGCGGCGGCTTGCTGGTGCACAAGTCCACGCATCATTTTGACATTATCAACTGGTGGGTGGACAGCAGACCGAAGCAGCTTCAAGCTTTTGGCGCCCTGCAAGTATACGGTGATCAAGGTCAGCCAAAAGGCGAGCGTTGCATGACGTGTGAATATACAGCAACCTGCGAGTTTTACAAGGATATTACGCAAGATCCGTTCATGACAAAATATTACGCAGAAGCCGAGCATGAAGACGGCTATTGGAGAGACCGCTGCGTGTTCGATGAACGTGTAGATATTTATGACACGATGAGCGTCAACTTGCAATACGAGAACGGGGTATTCCTCAATTATTCCTTGGTAGCTTACAGTCCGTACGAGGGGTGGAGAGCGACTATTAATGGAAGCAAGGGGAGGCTGGAAGTCGGCAATATATATCGTGATGCCAATATGAGCGCGGTGGGTGTCGACACAATCAAACACTATAAGTTGGATGGCACTTCAGAACTTATTGAGGTGTCCGCGCAAATTGGCGGGCATGGCGGCGGCGATGCCAAGCTGCGCGCGGCGATATTCGCTGGCGGTGTGGAAGACCCGCTCGGTCAACAAGCGGACAGTTTGGCGGGAGCGTATTCTTGCTTGATCGGAGCGACTGCGAACCGTTCTATTGCGGAAGGAAAACTGTTGCAGGTACCTGACTTTCGGTTGTTGCATCACTAAGACAAGACGACGGGGTTCAATTACCTATGCACGGGAGCGTTGGAGATGACAGAACAGATCATGGAGCTTGAACGTTATGTGTGTTCGTTGTATTGGACAAAGGAGCAGTTGCCGCGACATATCTATAAGCGTGCCGATCAAGCTTTTGAAGCGGGCGATGAGCAGCGGGATCGCATAGATAACTGCGAGAGTTTGGAAGAACGCCGACAAGCAATGAAGCAGGCGTTCATCAGGTCGATTGGCGGCTTGCCTGCCATTGATGCTCCTTTGAACGCTGTTGTTGTGAATACAGTCGTTGCCGAAGGCTATACCGTGGAGAAGATAGTCTTCGAATCAAGACCGAAGGAATATGTGACGGGAAATATGTATCTGCCTGCGCAGAGAGCCGAAGTCTCGCCCGCTATTTTGTTTTTGAGCGGTCATTCCTTGGAAGCCAAACATGACAGCACTTACCATGAGGTGTGTTTGCGTATGGTGCAGGCAGGATTCATCGTTTTCGCTGTTGACCCGATTGGTCAAGGAGAACGTATGACATTGCTGCATGATGAAGAAGGGCGAGAGGTATGGGGTACGGCAGAACATCAGCGTCTGGGCGTTCAGTGTCATGCGCTCGGGCAAAGCGTTGCCCGTTATTTTATTCACGATGCGATGCGTGCGGTGGACTACCTGGAATCGCGTCCGGATGTGGATCATACCCGAATCGGAGTGACAGGCAATTCCGGGGGCGGGACGCAGACGGCGATGATGATGGTATGCGATGAGCGGATTGCTGCCGCTGCGCCTGCGACCTTTATTATGAACAGACAACAGTATATGCATGCCGGAGGTGTGCAGGATGCGGAGCAAGTATGGCCGGGACTAAGCGGCCTTGGATTTGATCATGAGGATCTGCTTCTGGCTTTTGCGCCAAAGCCGCTGCTTGTCTGTGCCGTGAAATATGATTTTTTCCCGATTGAAGCAACACGTCGCACAGTTCAGCGTTGCTGTCGGTTCTGGGAAATGCTCGGATACGGGAAAAGATTGCGTTTGGCCGAAGATGACTCCGTGCATAAATACACAGATGTGCTGGCTATAGAGGCGGCGGATTTCTTCGCTGAGCATTTGCTGGGGCGTAATGAAGCCGAACGGAATTTGTATCGAAACGAGATGAAGCGAAGCAAGCTTGCTCCGCTTACGGCTGAGCAATTGAAGTGTACGGCTAGCGGTCAGGCGAATCGGGAATATGCGGATGCCAAGACGGTTAGTGATTCCTTCACAGTTCATGCCGCGCGGCTTGCAGTGACCCGTGCTTCTGCTGAAAATGAGGGTGCGGCCAGAGAATGGTTGAAGCGCATCGTGCTGGCTGACCGTGAACGTTGCGAGTTGAACGCTCGTTTTGTCCAATTGCCGTCTCGCGATGGTCTGCGTATCAGGTATGCGTTATGGTGGTCGCAGCCGGAAGTCATGAACAGCGGATATTTGTTCAGCTCAAGCGAGCATGCGGAAGTTGCAGATGGGCATAGCTGTTCAACACCAATCACAATTGCGTTATGGCCGGGCGGTACGGCCAATTTGGATTGGCAGTGGAGCTGGATTCAATCGATGTGCGCTTCGGGGCGTACGGTACTGGTTCTTAATGTATCTGCCGTGGGACCGCATGAACCGTCCGGCTTGCTTTATGGACGATCCAATGACCGATTCTTTGGCATGCTTCATAAGTTTACGGATGAATTGATTTGGCTGGGCGACAGCTTGGCGGCGCTGCGTACTTATGATGTGCTTCGGGCAGCAGATTTTGCAGCTTCTTTGTTCAACAACGGCGGCGGTCAGATTGAACTGTACGCAAAAGGTTTGTTTCGCGTTTATGCTGAACTGGCTGCCGAACTGGATGCAAGACTTCACCAAGTATCTTTGTCGGCAGACGGCAACTCGCGATCTATCGCTTTGTCTGATTGGTTGGCGCAGGGAATAGTGGATGACCGCGACGTAATGAGCGTGATTATACCTGGAATTTTGCAATATTATGACGTGCAAATAGATCAGCTATAGGTTCAGGATAAGGAAGGAAATGGGGGGAGCTCGATGAAGCCAATTACAATTGCATTGATCGGTGCGGGTCTTAGAGGGATCAGGTACGGCGAATATGCCAGCAAGCGATCGCATGAGATGAAGATTGTAGCTGTGGCTGAACCGGATGATGTTAAGCGCAATCGCGCAAAAGAAGCATTTGATATCCCGGAAGAGAGGTGCTTCAAAACGTGGGATGAGCTGTTTGCTGCCGGCAAGCAAGCGGATGCGGCATTTATTTGCACGCGAGATAAAGATCATTATGTGCCAGCTATCAAGGCGATGGAAGCGGGCTATCATGTCATGTTGGAGAAGCCGATGTCGCCGGATTGGGAAGAATGTGTGGAACTTGAGCGTGTAGCGGATAAACATAATCGTATTCTGACTATTTGCCATGTGCTGCGTTACGCGCCTTTCTTCCAGACGATCAAACAATTGCTGGATGAAGGGCGGATTGGCCGCTTGATGTCGATTCAATACAATGAGAATGTCGGGTATTGGCATCAGGCTCATAGCTTCGTGCGCGGCTATTTCAATCGTGTGGACAATTCCAGTCCCATGATTCTGGCCAAATCCTGTCATGATACAGATATTATTCAATGGTTCGCAGGCGGAAAGTGTTTGAGCGTTTCATCTTATGGACATCTGTCCTATTTCAACAAAGAGAATGCTCCGGAAGGGGCTCCTAAATATTGTATCGATGGTTGTCCGGTAGCCGATTCGTGCGTCTATTACGCGCCGGATACGTATATGATCGAAAATGGCGGGTGGAAAGCGGAAGCGGCAAGTGCCGATCCCCGTTTCGAAACGATGTATCAAGCAATGAAAGAAGGTCCATTCGGGCGTTGTGTATTCCAAAGCGACAATGATGTCGTCGATCATCAAGTCGTGGCGATGGAATTCGATAATGAAGTGACAGCCGTGTTTACGATGACCGCATTTACGGAGAAATGCAACCGCACGCTTAAACTGATGGGAACAACGGGCGAGATTCGGGCGACGATGGAAACGAATGAAATCGAGATTCGTACGTTCGGAGCCGACCGAACCGATGTAATCAAGCTTGAGGAAGCGGATGGACATGTTGGTCATGGCGGCGGCGATGCTCGGCTTGTACAGGACTTTGGGCGAACTGTTCGAACTGCGGAATCGGGTCAGGGGACGAGTGAGGGACGAACATCAGCCAAAGTATCGGTACAGAGTCATCTGATTGCGTTTGCCGCAGAACGTTCCAGAGTAGAAAAAAGAATGGTGCAGCTAGAGGAATTTTATGTAGGAGGGCAATTATAGTGAAAATTCATATCTTTGAATCAGCAGATCAATCCGGGTTGGAGGCAGCTCGCGAGAGTGCAAGAATCATCAATGAAGCGATAGCGGTGAATGGCACAGCCAGAATTGTGCTTTCGACGGGAGCATCGCAGTTTGAATTTTTGGAGCATGTTGTGAAAATGGATATCGCCTGGGAGAAGGTGGAGATGTTCCATCTTGACGAATATATCGGGTTGCCGGTAGAGCATCCCGCCAGTTTCCGCAAATATTTGAAAGAACGCTTCTTGCAGCATGTAAATATAGGAACGTATTGGCTGGTGGATGGCGAAGGGGATACCAGTGAAGTGCTTGACCACTTGAACCGGGAAATCAGCAAGGCTCCGGTCGATCTGGCGTTGATTGGCATTGGAGAGAATGCGCATATTGCGTTTAATGATCCGCCGGCAGACTTTGAGGATGAGCGGCCGTTCAAAGTGGTGGATTTATCGGACACTTGTAAAATGCAGCAGGTTGGCGAAGGCTGGTTCGCAACGATGGAAGACGTGCCGAAGCAAGCCATCTCGATGTCGGTGCAGCAAATTTTGAAGAGCCGCAATATTATATCGGTTGTGCCTCGTCAATCGAAAGCGCGTGCGATTCAAGACACGTTGAAGAATGAAGTTGACGTGAATACTCCAGCCACGATTATGAAAACCCATGCCAATTGGAGCTTGTATCTGGATAAACAGTCTTCTTCGCTCATTTATGCGTGGTGCTGAAGCGGAGGCTATGGAGATGAAATGGCAAGGGAAGCTGACAACTACAGGCGAAGCTGTGCAAGTTGAGGCGGAGCGCGGTGTGATTACGGGGGTGACCCCGTTAGCCGCCCCTTCCTCGCCATCGGCGGTAGGCCAGCAGCTGTTGAACCAGTCATTGCCTTGGATTTCGGCAGGTTGGACGGATCTGCAAGTGAATGGCTTTGGCGGATATGACTTGAATGCAGAGCGGACGACCATTGAGGACGTGGAAGGCGTGACCCGAACGCTGCATGCCAAAGGCGTGACCACTTACTTGCCTACTGTGATCACCGGAAGCTTTGAGCGGATGCATCAAGCGATGTCGGTTATTGCCGACTATAGCCGTACAAATCAATATGCGGCTGCTTCGATAAGCGGCATTCATATGGAAGGACCGTATTTATCCAGTGAGGACGGAAGCAGGGGGGCGCATCCGCGGGCTCATACCAGAGACCCGAACTGGGAGGAATTCATGCGATTGCAGGATGCTGCCGAGGGACGAATCCGCATGGTGACCTTGGCGCCGGAACGAGCTGGGGCTATAGCGTTCATCGAACGCTTGGCGGACTCCGGTGTAGTGGTGGCTATCGGGCATACGGCGGCAACTGCCGAGCAGTTGGATGGTGCTGTTCGCGCCGGCGCCACGCTTTGCACGCATCTTGGCAATGGCTCTCATCCGATGCTGCCGCGCCATCCGAATTACATTTGGCATCAATTGGCGGATGATCGGCTATGGGCGGCGTTTATTCCGGATGGCCACCACCTGGTTCCGCCGGTGCTGAAGGCCATGCTCAGAGCCAAGCGGGAGAAAAGCATCCTGGTGAGCGACACCACACAATTCGGAGGCATGCCTCCTGGAGAATACAGCAGTCTGATCGGCGGTAAAGTTGTACTGCATGAGAACGGCTGGCTGCATACGGCAGCGAATCCGGATATTTTGGCGGGTTCCGCCGCCTCTCTCGACACTGGTATCGCTAATGCGATTCGTTATACGGATATGGAATTGGCAGAAGCGGTCGAAGCTGTGACGTTAAGACCGGCGAAGGTGATGCGGGATGAGCAGGCAGGGCGATTGCAAGTCGGCAGTCCGGCCGATTTAACGTTGTTCGATTATGATGAACAGAGCGGTAAGATTTTGGTCAGAGAGACTGTCGTGTCAGGAGAGTCGGTGTTCACAGGGTAACTTAATAACTATTCGATGGGTCTGTTCGATAGCAAGGGAAGTTTGACTTGTGGAACAGACCCTGTTTTTTTGTTGTAAATTATAATCGCATGTTTTCTGGTAAATTGATCACGAAAAACAAAAAAAACATGTACAAAAAAGCGCTTTCATGGTAATATATTTCAGAAATCGATTACTTTATTCTCTGTTATTTCTAACCACAATTTGGTCAAAAAGGACTTATAGCGGAGTGCTTTCTGTTTGAAGAGTATATCTTTGAATTAAAAAATTGGGATATAAGCTATCAAACTAGGGGGTATTCAGCAGGTTGGAGGAGACAACTAAAGTAGTGGGTTTGTACTGACATAAAAGAAAACGATTTCTTTTATGTTTGCGAGCAAATGATCAGTCCACCAAAAGAGCAAGGGAGGGGAAACGAAAGTTATATGACTTGATCTGAGGGGATCGCATGGGTGTTTTGAGAGTAACGATATTGTATTACAGGGAGGAAAAAAATGATGAACTTGAAGAGAGTATCAGAGAAGCCTTCTGTCGTACTATTTTTCTTTGTATTTTTAATCATAATTTTGTTATCGCTTACAATGATGGACCGTTCACATGTGCATGCGGAAGAGATAGCAGGGACGGTGATTATTAGTGACAGTGAAGCTCATGCTGTTATTCTTATTGCGGACGATGCTGATGCCGTAACGCAAGATGCCGCCGACACTTTGGTCGAATATTTATATAAGTCAACAGGAGTAGAACTGCCTGTGCATAAGCTAGGTCAGTTTGATGAGTCGGCTTATGATGAGTCCGTCGTTCGCATTCAAATCGGCGCCGGCTCTTATCCGGCAGATCAGCATGTTGCCGACGGATTGGAAAATTTGCATCCGGACGGTTTTTTCATCCACCCGGACGGTGATTCCCTTACCATTGTGGGTCCGACATCAATCGGAACACGCAACGGCGTAGTTGACTTCCTTGAACGTTATGT
This sequence comes from Paenibacillus sp. PAMC21692, assembly GCF_014303795.1. Lineage (NCBI taxonomy): Bacteria > Bacillati > Bacillota > Bacilli > Caryophanales > Paenibacillaceae > Paenibacillus > Paenibacillus sp. PAMC21692. The sequence goes on along the minus strand of NZ_CP060293.1, from coordinate 7,148,373 downwards.
GGGAGTAACCTGGTTGATGCCCACTGAGGACTGGGAAGATGTGCCGCAACTAAATGAAGTGTTGCTTCCCGAGCAAGATGTACGCGATGAACCCACTTTCATGACTTTGCGCCGCACGATAAATATGGGAAGTACAAGCAAGTACGGAGATGTTCGCAAGAAGTGGCTGGTACGGAACAGGACGGTATCGGAACAACCCATTGCATTGGGGCATAATCTGTATGCTTTGTTTCCAGTAGAAATATATGGGCAAACCAATCCGGAGTTCTATCCAAACAATACTCCTCCGGCACCGGGAGTGATACACGGTTGGCAGCCTTGCTTTACTGTACCGGGAACGGTGGACGTAGCTGTTCAAAGAATTAACGCTTATTTTGATCGAAATCCTGAAGCAACCTCGTATTCTTTGGCCGTCAATGACAAACAAGGTTATTGTGAAGATGTGCCCGGTCATCCGGACAGACCTGACAGGATAAATTCTTACGGCAGAACCCATATGTCTGAAATCTATTATAAATGGGTTAATGATGTGGTTGAGCGCGTGCTTGTCGAACATCCGGATAAATGGTTTGGCGTCTACGCTTACGATCAAGTTGCAGAGCCTCCTCAATTTGAATTGAATGAACGAGTGATTCCGGTAATTACGAAAGACCGTCTTGCCTGGATGGATGATGAGGTCAGGCAAAAAGAACAGGATCTGATGGATCAGTGGGGCGAGGTTGCTTCACAACTGGGCTGGTATGATTATATGTTGAGTTACCACTACCCATTGCCTCGCGTGTATCCGCATTTACTGGCTGATTTGTACGAATATGCAGAAGAAAACAATGTTCTGGTGCATCATTGGGATATGCACCCTGTACTGGGAGATGGACCTCAGCCATGGATTATTGCAAAATTGCAATGGAATCGGGATCAAGATGTAGATGAACTTTTGGAACATTGGTATGAACGCGCTGTTGGCGAGGAAGCTGCTGCCGATCTAAAAGAATATTTTGAAATATGGGAAACATTTTGGTATGAGAAAGCGGTAAATAGCGGTTGGTTCCAAATTTCCAAGGATTATATTTACTTATCATTTAATGAAAATGGATACCTTGCTTTGGCGAAAGATGAGATTCGGAGGAGCAGAGAATTACTTGACTCGGTGCTCGCCAAAGCAGAAACGGAACAGCAAAAATTACGGGCGGAGCAGTTGCTTCATCAGTTTGAATACTATGAAATTTCAGTTTTGAGCTATCCGGGTAAAATAGATATGCCAACAACGGAGCAGGAAGCTCTGGACATATTGGATGAGTTGGAGCAGACGTTGGAATTTCGGTTGAACGTGGTTCAACGCCGTAATGAGTTGCTTGCAGAATACGAAGAGATCCCTGCATTGCGATATCCTGCCACTCCGGTTGGAGAGAGTTGGTCGGGATGGAACGCGTATGAATTTTGGAACTTGGTGAAATATATTGAGCAGTATGAGCCCGAGGGCGGGATGATAACGAATGCGTTGCAATCCCTATTGCAGAGTTTTGAAACGCCTAAACTGAGAGAGTTTTCAAGATTGCTGCTGGCGCTTGATTCAGTGACATCCTTGTCGATGAATCCTTCTTTTACGTGGGGCGGCACCAAGCCCGATTCCTGGAACATTTGGAATCCGCATCAATCCGCACAAATTACGAGGGTGACTGATGAGCAGGGAAATAGCAGTATGCGTTTTGAGAATACGCAAGCTGGCGGGGTGTATCAGACGATCCCGGTCACGCCAGGATTGCTGGCATCTTCGGTTCGTTACTATACCCCTGAGGGCTCGGAGAGCGGCGGAACACTGCAAATTGTTATCGAGGCCTATAATACTGCCGGAAAAAAACTTGTATATAGATCGGACAGAGTCGCTTTTGCAGATACAGCCGGAACATGGGCAACTGTGAATTTCCTGGAAGAATTGCCGGAGCATTTTAATGGCGGCGATCTTACCAGCATTTTGATCAATACACAGGTCAGCAATACGGAAGATGTTGTTGTACATTTAGATGATGTAGTTGTTTATCAATCCGCATCTTCCGTGGGAGATTTGAGGCCGCTCGTCGATCGTTTGGCTGAAGAAGAAGAAGTGTTGGCGTCAGCCTTGCTGCAGCATCTCGATCTGGCGGAAGGTCATTATGATCAAAATGAACTGGCGTCTTATATACAACAGTTAGCTCAATTCTTAGCCCTATTGGAACAGAGGATGGAAGAGGGGGGCCCGAACGAGCTTGTCGATGTCCTCTATAATGATGGCAATAAAATATTAAACCAATCTCTTGCCGTCCAATTGGATTCAAAGGTTATACGTGTAAGTGTCAGAGGAGCGCATCCGATTGCGGTTACCTTGCACAACAAAGAAACGCAGCCGCTTGAACTCTCGTTGGAAGGTATAGTGCCTGAAGGAATGCAATTGGCGTTCAACAACCCAGTTCAGATACCAGCCGGTCAGAAATTGACCATTTCAGGCAATCTGACCATTACTCCGGAACTGGAAGAAGATCGGTATGATGCTGCATTGGTAATCATGATAGGCGGAGTGCCGATAAAAACGATCGATTTTCAAGCGGAGTATACCAGCAACCTGATTGGAAATCCGGGTTTTGAGAATGGCGATCCCAACGATCCGACGATTCCGATTGGCTGGACAGTGGGGAGTACCGGTGCCAAACGCGTGGACGAAAAAGCGCATAGCGGAACCTATTCGTTTAAATTTATACCGGATTCGAGCGTGGTAAAGCAGAGCCGATCAAACAATGTTGCAGTTGTGCCCGGTGCAACATATCGCGTTAGCGGCTGGATATACAGTCCGTCAGGGCAAGGGCAATTCGGGATACGGGAGACGAATACAAGCGGTCAAACCATTCTCTATACGTATTTAGCGGGTGTTCGAGCTGTCGATGATTGGGTGTATTATGAAAGAGAAATCACGCCTCGAAGCCAGACCGAAATTTTACAACTGTACTTCCGCATACCGGCATATGATGGTTCTCCGGTGTGGTTTGATGATATGAGATTGGAAATCGTTGTTGAAGAGGAAGAGGCGATACTGCAAAGTATTCAAATTGCGGGTCCCCTTGCTTCGATGGAAGTCACTGAGACTGTGCAGTTGCAAGTGATAGCTGCGTACAGTGATGACAGCAGCGAAGACTTAACGGATGCTGACGGTATTGCGTATGCAAGCAGCAATCCGGAGATAGCAGAAGCAAGTGCGAGCGGTGTTGTTACAGCTAAGGCTGCGGGAACAACGACGATAACTGCGACATATGAGGGATTGACGGATTCGTATGAGCTGGTTGTTGTGAAAACGAATGAAGAACCGGAGTTGCTTCGTCTGGAGTTGAGCGGTCTGGACTTGTCTGCCCCGGCAGGCGGCTCAGGACGGATAACGGTTCATGCTATTTACAGTGACGGTACAGATGAAAATGTAAGCACAGAGGTTGTGTATTCAAGTTCAGATCATACAGTTGCTGAAGTGCTCTTCGACGGGATCGTCTTGTATAAGACAGCAGGTACAGCAGTCATTAGTGCAGCCTACGGCACGCATACAGCAGAGGCGGCGTTGGTTGAAGTCATCGGTACTGCGGCAAGCAATGCTGCTCCGGGCAAGCCGATATTGGCCGATAATAATGGTCAGGATACAGGGCTTCGCGATGGCGATTATACCATCACAATGAATATGTGGTGGGGAAACAATGGTGTTGTTTACCGTTTGTATGAGAATGATGTATTAATAGAAACAAAATTACTGAGCGATCAGTCGCCGGGAGTGCAAACCACGGCAACCGCTATTAGCGGCCGGGCGAACGGTAGCTATGTGTATCGCTCAGAATTGATCAACGGTTTTGGAGTGACGACCAGCAATATATTGACAGTCACAGTGACTGATGCAGCGCCGGGTGTTCCGGTTCTCACTGATGATAATTGGGATGGAGACGGCAATTACAAGATTACAATGAATATGTGGTGGGGAACGAATGGAACCGCATATCGTTTGTACGAGAACGGAGTGCTGATCGACGAGCAGTCTCTTGTTGCGGCAACGCCAGGTGCGCAGACAGCACAGACACAGATCAATGGCAGACCAGCCGGTACGTATGAGTATCGCGTGGAGCTTGTTAATGATGCCGGGGTGACTTCCAGTGCAATCAGGAGCGTAACCGTGAGGAATACTTGATCACCAGAGAAGGCTGTCCAGAAACCAGTGGAAACTGGCTGCTGGACAGCCTGTTTTTCTCATAGTCCTATTTATGGTGTGCCTCTAATTTGCACTTCCTCGCTGCCAATAGACTTGAACTTGATCGCGCCCTGCTCAGGCGAGCTTCACATCGGCTTCGGGGGTTTGCCCGTAAGGGCATACTGCTTCGGCGTCTTGCCGTACGTGCGCTTGAACACCCGGATGAAGTGGCTGGCGTCCATGCCGAGCTTCTCGGCGACCCGATCCACCGTAATGCCGGGATAATCCTTGAAAAGCTGCAAAGACCGGTTCATGCGCAGCTGCAGCATGTATTGCTGAGGCGTCATGCCGTAGCCCGAGACGAAAAGGCGGTGAAAATGCTGAACCGAGTACCCGGCCGCCTTGGCTACGTTGGACAGAAGCAGCCGCTCGGCCTGGTGGTCGTGCATCCATTGCACGGCCGCCTGCAAGGCGGAATTGGGCAGATCCGACGGCGCGAGCTTTCTGGACGCCTTCGCGGCCGGGTATTGCCCCTCCATCCAAGCGATCAGCAGATCGTACATCCGCCTTGAAGCGTTGTAGGCATGCTCGCGGTCCTGCTGTATCGTATGCCAGATGCCTTCCAGCTTCAGCCATAGCTCTTCAAAATTTGGCGTGTGGACGGCGACCGGTTCGGCTTCCGAGAGCAGCCCGTCAGCCGCGCTGCCGCCAAAGGCGATATAGCCGAGATTCCAGGCATCCTCCGACGAATCGGGTTGATAGAGATGTCTCGTATGCGCAGGCATCAGCAGCGCCATGCCCGCCGACAGCCCGTACTCTTGCCCGTCGGCTATGCGGAAGCTCCCCTTGCCTCTCCGGGTCAGGAACAACTGATGCGCAGGGTAGCCGCGGCCCAGCCTGTCGATCTCCCTCTGTTCATGGCTGCCCACGCACCGGACGTACAGCGGCAGGCGATGCTCCAGATTGGCGTTGTCGGCGAACAAGAATGGCATCATCGTTTACGACACTCCTTATATGATAAGATTGGACGATTTATTGACGGTTCTGGTCAATGATCGGCGTTCCATTATGGACTATGATCAAGGTATAAGCGAAATATAAGATGATGAGGTGGAACGTATATGACAATTTTAAAAGCGCCGGTAAGCCCGAAGCTTCCCGTGCTCATGCACGGAGCCGACTATAATCCCGACCAATGGCTGCATGATCCCGCCGTGCTGGAGGAAGACATACGGCTAATGAAACTTGCCGGCTGCAACGTGATGGCGATCGGCATTTTCTCGTGGGCGGCGCTGGAGCCCTCCGAAGGCGAATTCCGGTTCGAGTGGCTGGACCAGGTGCTGGAGCGCTTCAGCAACAACGGCATATACGCCTGGCTGGCAACGCCGAGCGGCGCGCGTCCCGCATGGCTGGCCGAGAGCTACCCGGAGGTGCTTCGGGTAGGACCTAACCGGGTTCGCAATTTGTATGCGGGGAGACATAACCACTGCTTTACCTCCCCTGTCTACCGGGAGAAGGTCGCCACGATCAATCGCAAGCTGGCAGAGCGTTACGCGGCGCATCCCGCGGTCGTCGGCTGGCATATTTCCAACGAATACGGGGGCGAATGCCATTGCGACCTGTGCCAGGAGGCGTTCCGGAGCTGGCTGAAGCGCCAATACGGCACGCTCGACGCGTTGAATCTGGCATGGTGGACCTCCTTCTGGGCGCATACGTATACGGATTGGAAGCAGATCGAATCCCCTGCCCCGCACGGGGAGCGGATGGTTCACGGCCTGAATCTGGACTGGCGCCGCTTCGTGACGGATGGGACGGTCGCCTTCTGCAAGCATGAGATCGATGCCGTCAAATGGGCCAATCCCGACCTGCCGGTTACGACCAACATGTATACGCTCGAGACGCTGGACTATCGCAAATTCGCCGCCATATTGGACGTCATCTCATGGGATGCCTATCCGGACTGGCATAGCGAGCCGGATAACGTCAAGGTAGCTTCGACGTTCGCCTTCATGCACGACATGTTCCGCTCCATGCTGCGCAAGCCGTTTCTATTAATGGAGAGCACGCCCAGCATGACCAACTGGCAGGCGGTGAGCAAGCTGAAGAAGCCGGGCATGCACCGGTTGTCCTCCCTGCAGGCGGTTGCGCACGGCTCGGATTCCGTGCAATATTTCCAATGGAGGAAAAGCAGGGGCTCCAGCGAGAAATTGCACGGCGCGGTCGTCGACCATGCCGGTCACGAGCATACCCGCGTTTTCCGCGACGTAGCGGAACTGGGCGGCACGTTGGCCGACCTCTCGGAAGTGGCGGGGGCGCTTACTCCTTCGGAAACCGCGATCCTCTTCGACTGGGAGAACCGCTGGGCGGTCAAGGACGCGAAGGGCCCGCGCAATGCCGGACTGCATTACGAGGAGACGGTGCAGGACCATCATCGCGCGTTCTGGCATCAGGGCATTCCCGTAGACGTGATCGGCAGCGAGGCCGACTTTGCGCCTTACAAGCTGATCGTTGCGCCGATGCTCTACCTGTGCAGAGAAGAGACCGGACGCAAGCTGGAGTCGTTCGTGGAGCGCGGCGGAACTCTTGTCGTTACCTATTGGTCGGGCATCGTCGACGAGCATGACCTATGCCATCTGGGAGGTTTCCCCGGGCCGCTCCGCAAGACGCTCGGCATCTGGGCGGAGGAGATCGACGCGCTGCAAGATCACGAGCGCAACGGCTTGTCCCTGATAGCAGGCAATCCGCTGGGGCTGTCCGGCCGGTATGAATCCCGCGAGCTGTGCGAGCTGATTCATCTGGAGGGAGCGGAAGCGTTAGGCTGCTACACCGACGATTTCTACGCGGAGCGGCCCGCTCTCACGGTCAATAGCCTGGGACTAGGCAAGGCGTATTATATGGCAAGTCGTTTTGAAGGCGACTTCCTTCTTGAATTCTATCGAGCGGTGACGGCACGAGCCGGCGTAACGCGCGTGCTGGATACGGAGCTGCCGGCGGGCGTTACCGCGCAGCAGCGAACGGACGGCAGCTCGGATTTTGTTTTCCTGATGAATTTCGGCGACAAGGCGGCGGAGGTGGCGCTGGACGGACGGTCCTACGTCGATCTCGAAAGCGGCGAAGCCATGGGAACGCTCGTCCCGTTGCCTGTTAACGGCATTCGGGTAATGAAGCGGGACGCGTCTCGCCAATAATGATAGTTGCAAAAGCCCCGGGCAAGCGATCAAGTCGCGAGTCCGGGGCTTTTGTTTATTCAATTACAGGAAAATATAGCATGCTACGTCAGAGAATGAAGCAGAACATCGTCGACGCCGCGCCGTCCGCCGTATTCGATCTCGCGAACCGTCGGCTTCGGCAGCAGTCCTTCCGTTACGGGATTGCCCGTATGGTCGAGATAATCGGCGACCCGCAGCCCGCGGTGGTCGAGGCAGATCTCGTCCGTCCAGCCGTCGCCCTCGATACGAAGGGCGGTCGCGTCCAGGCGGTCCAGTTCCGCGCCATCCGAGACGGCGGAGATCCGCGATAGCTCCAGCTTTGGCGTCGCGGAACCGCAAGGCAAGACGACCGTTTCCATAACCGCCCTTCCCGTGGCTTGCAACGTCCGTTTGACGACCGGCTTGTCATGGTATTCCCCATGGATGAAATACAAGCCCGACTCCAGCGAAAGCTGGGCGGAAGCCAGCTCCGGGTAGGCCAGCAGCACGTTGCCGCCGTCCTCTCGGTCCGTCCAAACGCGGCCGCGCCCGAAGTCGGCGGTAGCCGCGCCGGGAGGCAGATGGAAATATTGTTCGTAAGTATGCAGCTCCCTCGCTTCGAGAAGATCCACGATCAGCCAATACCTGTTTTTGACAAACAGCACCTTGCGGGAATGGATCACGGGATCGTCGTACCGCGTATAGCCGTAATGGCTGGCAAACCAATAATCGTACCGTTCCGTGCTGCGGAAATCCCAGATGCGGCAAGGGGCCGTCTGCGGCGTGTTCCAATGGGCGCTGCGGACATGCTGGTCGCCGCCGTCGACGACGACCGTATTGTGGGCCCGCGTCGAAATGACATATTTGCGCTCCTTGTTCCACTCGAACAATCCGATCCCGGAGTCGACGAGCAGCTCCCGGCCGCCGGCTAACGCGATGACGCTCAGCGTGTCGGCATGCGCGTGCCCGGCGACGCCGACTCCCGCGCGCGCCGCCATATACAGCGCTTCGCCGCCCCAATCCTGGCGGGAAGTGAGATAACCGCCGATGGGGAAACACGCCGCCGTCGCTTCCGGCGCTCGGGCCTCAAGCTTCGCGTAGCTTCCGGGCGCGCCCGGGCCGACTCTCCACAGCAGCGAGAAGGGCAATTCCTCGTAGCCGAGATATTTGTAATCCGGTCGATTGAACAAGTACGCGCCAAGACTCATGACCGCGCGGAGATCATGCGACGATTGGACGTCCGTATCGCCGAACCTCGGGAGCTGTCCGTCCGGCGTCATAAGATGCATGAGCACGTCGAACATCGCCTCAAGCGTCCGGTCGTATTCCGTCGCCGGGATGCCAAGCTTCTGCAGTAACGCGACCAGCTCGTACAAGTCTCTCATGACGATATGATGATAGTTGGGGCTGGCTTCGAATTGCACGCCGTCCTCGTATACGTTCTGCCGGATGTAGCCCGGCAGCTCCTTCATGCCGTACGCCAGCCAGTCCCGGGAGTCCTTCAGCTCCGGCAGCAGCAGGGACAGCGTAATCAAGCCGCGAAGCTGCATGCAGACGTGGTTTCCGTGGGATGCGTGGTAATTTCGGGTATACACGCCGTGCTGATGGAACGACTTGATCATCATCATCTTGACCTCCGGCTCGAAGGAAGGCGAGCCGAACATCGCCATGAACGGCTCCGGCAACACGAATAGCCTGACGCCGACCGACAGCGGATCCCATGTGCAATGCTCGGAGCGGAAGGTGCCGTCCTTCGGCATCGGATTGTCGATAAGAAAATCCTTCATCATGTCGTTGAAGCAACGCGGGTAGGCTTCGTTGCCCGTGAGCGCGTACGCGCGGGACAGATGCTTCAGGTAGCCGAAGCGGGTAAGATGCAGCTGGTACTGGGAGCTGTCGAACAGCCAGCCGTTCCAGTCGTACGTTCCTTCGGGAAATATAATCCGTCTTCCCTTGAAGAGGGGGAAGTTGCTCTTCAGCAGCAGCTCCGCCTCTTCGAGTGCGAGAACGGCTTCCGGGTCATCCGCGTATCGTTTGCGGGAGTAATCGGCTAATTCGGGTAGATCGGATGCTTCGAAGTAATACCGTTTCGTCGCTCCGGATGCGATCAGCGCCAGATAGGCATCCCGGGCGCCTGCGATATCGCCGGCGTTAAGCTTCTCGCGTACGCCTTCCATGCCGGGACGTTCGAGATCCAGTTCGTCGCGAAGGAACGACTCGTCCGAGGGGAGCGGCTGCGTGTAGCGCGGGTCGTGCCGTAGATCTTTGTATCCCATTTGTATACCTCCAATAAACTGCTATTCTTTGACGGAGCCCAGCATAGCGCCTTGGGCGAAATACTTCTGCAAGAACGGATAAACGATGACGATAGGGAGCATGGCCAGCAGAATGGCGGCGTTCTGTACGTTCGGCCCGAGATTGGCGGCCATCTGCGCGTCGAGCGCGGCATCAGCGGATATGTTGGAAGAGCTGATGGCGACCATCTGCCGAAGAAGAGGCTGGATCGGCCACCTCGTCGTGTCGTTGATGTAGATGACGGCCGAGAAAAACTCGTTCCAGTATTGGACCATAAAAAACAACGTGAACGTCGCGATGATCGGCTTGGACAGCGGAAGCACGATGGAAAACAGTATGCGGAATTCGCCCGCGCCGTCGATGCGCGCCGCTTCGTCCAGACTCTCGGGAAGGCTCTGAAAGAAGGTTCGGATGACCAGAATATTAAAGGCGCTGGAGGCGGCGGGCAGTACGATCGCCCAATACGAATCCAGCAGTCCGAGTCCCTTGACGACAAGGTAGCTCGGAATCATGCCGCCATGGAAAATCATCGTGAAAAGGATGAACAGCAGGATCAGTTTCCGTCCCGGCATGATCTTTTTGGAGAGCGCGTATGCCAGCGACAACGATACGATCAAATTGACGCAGGTGCCAAGCGCGGTAATATAAACGGAATTTTTGACCGAGGTCATAAACGTTTGGGCGTTAAGCAAATATTTGTACGCATCGAGCGTCCAAGTCTTGGGCCAGACGAAGAACGCGCCTGACATGGATTGACCCGGAAGACTGAAGGATACCGCGATGATATATAGAAAAGGCAGTACGACCATCAAGCTGATCAGAAGGATGATGACTGCCAGCGCGCTGTCGAACCAAGTGATGCGAAGTTTCATGTGATGTCCCACCTTTGTCTTAGAGAATGCCGTCCTCGCCCATCAGCTTGGCCAAATAGTTGGCGCCAAGCACCAGAATAAGGCTGACGACGGATTTGAACATGCCGACCGTAATGGCGAAGCTGTAATTGAATTGCTGCAGCCCGGTATGGTAGACGAACAGGTCGAACACGTTCGAGACATCCAAGTTGAGACTGTTGGTCATCAGGAAAATTTGCATGAAGTTGGAGTCCAGAGAAGATCCTAACCTTAGAAGCAGCAAGATAACGATGGTGCTTTTGATTCCCGGCAGCGTAATATGCCAAATGTTGTGGAACCTGTTGGCTCCGTCCACCTTGGCGGCTTCGTACAGCTCGGGATTGATGCCTGCCAGCGCGGCGAGAAAAATGATCGTGCCCCATCCCGCATCCTTCCAGATGGCTTGGAAGGTGATCAACGGCCGGAACCAGTCGTTGCTGACCAGGAAGTTCGCGCTCGTATCGAACCACTGTTCCAAATAGTGGTTGATGACCCCGGATGGGCCAAAAAAAGAAATGGTAATGCCGTAGATGACGACCCAAGACAGAAAGTGTGGCAGATAGACGATTGTTTGGGAAACGCGCTTGAACATTTTTAAGCGGAGCTCGTTGAGCATGATCGCAAGCAGGATCGTAAACGGGAAATAGACGACGAGACTAAGCAGGCTGATCATAAGTGTATTTTTTAAGAGGACAAAAAAGTTGTTGGTGCTGAAAAATTGTTGAAAATGCTCGAAGCCGACCCATGGGCTCTTGATCATGCCGATAAACGGGCTGTAATCCTTGAATGCAAGCAACAGTCCCGACATGGGAACGTAATGGAAAATCAGAAAATACAAGATGCCCGGGGCGGCAAGCAAATAAAAGGGCCATAGTTGACTGAATCGGTTAAAGCGATGACTTTTCACCATGAGCTCTCGTTCCTCCTTATCCATGGACAAAAAATAGGGGTCTCGCACCCCTATTTTTTGTCTCTGTGCAGACTTTGTCTTTATTGTTGATCTGCGTTATATTCTTCCAGCAGTTCTTTGGCGATAACCGCGCCGTCGCCTGCCGTCCACGCGTCGATTTCCTTCTGTACGGCTTCCCAGGTTGCTTCGCCCAGGACAAATTGCGTCATGACCGCGCTCATTTTTTTATAAGTATCCGGATTTTTGGCCGCCGTTGCCGAGCTGTAGCTCAAGAACGGATTCGCAATGCCGTAGTTCGCAATGACGTCGAGCGACGCTTTCTGCGCCTCCAAAATTTCCGGAACCTTGGAGTTGGCATAGATGTAAGGATCTACGCGGTTTTCCAGTACAAATGTGCTTGGTTTCTCCAGATCAAAGAGTGCCTTCTGCTCCTCGGTTTGTACCGGAAGGCCATCCTTGAAGTCGCTGGCATGTACGCCGATAACGCCTGCTTTGGAGAATGCGATATTTTCTTCGGAAGCAGTGAAGTCCAGGAAGTCGATAATTTTTTGAACCTTTTCCTTCGGCACGGAGCTAGGAATCGCCCAAATGCCGTAGTAGCCGCCAATCAGCGCTACGCCTTTCTGTCCTTCGCGGCCTTCCAGCACGTCAATGACCGCGATTTCGGCGTTCGGGTCAACTTGCTTCATCTTCTCGAGGTTTGTCTCCGAGATGTCGCCAACGTTCGTTACGAACGCGCCGGCTACGCCGGCCTGGAACTTGTTGCGAGCCTGCTGCTGGTTTTTGAGCACGGGAGCGTCCTTATCGATCAGACCTTTGCTCCATGCGTCTTTTAGCCATTCGAGATAGTTTTTGTATTCGGTTGTTTGGAAGTCGCGAACGGGCTGGCCGTTGTCGTCAAGCGCCCAAATATGCGGCACGCCGAAAGCGAACAGCATCGGGAAGACGGAACCGAACGGACCGGGACCCGCTACGCCGTCTGAGCCATAGACGGTCAAAGGCACTGTATTTCCGCCGCCGGCAGGGTCGTTGTCCTTGAATACCTGAAGGGCGTTCGTCAACTCGTCGATGGTCTTGGGAACCTCCAGGTTGTATTTGTCCAGCCAATCCTTGCGGATCATCACGCTGGCTTCCCCGCCGCCGTACAGGCCGCGCGGTCTTGGAATGCCATAGATTTTGCCTTGTACGCTCGTATTGTTCCATACCGCCTCTTCGATCTGACTGATGTTTTGCGTGCCTTCGATGTAATCCGTCAGGTCGTGAAAGGCGCCCATCTTAACAAGGTTGGTATATTTGTTGTCCTTGCCGCTGTCGATCAGCAGCAGATCGTAATCGTTGGCCGATACGGCGACGGAAAGCTTGTCTCCGTAGGCCTCGGATGGAACGAAGGTCATATCCAGCTTGACATTGCCGCGTTTCTCGAGATCGGCTTTCGCCTGATTGTTGTCCACGGACGGCGGATCGCCGAACGTAATGGTCATCGCTCTGATGGTAGTCGGCTCTGTGCTTGGAGCGGCCGTTTGTTGACCGTTTGCGGCATTGGTTGGACTGGTCGTTCCGTCTTCGTTGCTGTTGCCGTTGCTGGAGCAGCCGGCAAGCACGGTCGTCAACAACACGGATGCGGTTACGACTTGCGCGAGATTTTTTTTGATTTGCATGTTTATCCCCCGTTTCAAAGTTTTCCTTGCGGTTACAATTTCGATTATAGTGGAGCGGCAGTCATCTTTGACATGACGGAAACAAGCGAAAGTGTCACCGTTTTTAAGATGATGAGCGTAACGAGTATCATTGGCCGGATAGATTGTACTATACTTAGGTTAGCCGAAGGCGGCCGTTTAAAACGCGGTTTCGGCGACACGGAGCGCGAGATGAGGCGCTCGTGCCAACCATGTTTGACGAAGGGGATAGAAGGATGCCGTCACCTTTTTTTGGTTTTTTGACGCGGAGTTTTTATGTCCGCATGATCTTGATCATGCTCGCCGTTTCGATTATTCCGCTGCTTTTGCTTGCCTATATATCGATCTCGGTATCCAGTTCGACGGTGGAGAAGCAAGTGAACAAGCTGAACGCCCAACTGGTCAATCAGCTCATCGACCGGGTAGAGCTGTCCATGAACCGGTTCCGCGAGCTGAGCGTGCAATATTCGGGTTTGTCCTCGATTCAGAACGCGCTCGTCTCCCCCTCGGAGTTGTATTATGAAGACGTGGTGCTGAAGCGGGAGCTGATTTCGGTGCTTACCACGGCTTCGGTCGTGATCGGCAACGTGGAAGGACTGCAGGTATACTCCGCCATTACGGGCGAAATTTTGTCCTCCACGGAAGCCCCGTCCCGGATCGAGCATTCGATCAACGGGCCGTTGATCGAACACTTCCTGAGCTCCCCCAGAACGGAGCTGTTTCTCGACAAGGGCTCCATGCCGGAGATGGAGATGCTCCGCGATTCCAGCGTCTATATGGCGCGGATTCCGTACAATAAGTACGAGGAGATGAAGGGCGTTATTATGATCTCCATGAAGAACAACCAGTTTCAACAGCAGATCGAAAATATCCAGCTCGGCTCGCGAGGCTCCATTACGCTGCTCACGCCGTCCGGAAGTCCGATCGCCACGACGAGCAAGCTGAGCGACGAGGACGACAAGGGCCGGGTCGCAACGATCCTCGAGCATTGGCGGGAGCTTGGCAAGCCCAATCAATTCGCTGAAGCCTCTTCGATTATTTCGGTCAAGCAGACCGGAACCTATGACGGCTGGATTGTCGTCTCCGAGATCCCGTCCAAAGAGCTGACCCAGAATACCGGCATTATCCGGGAGACAGTCGTATATTTTCTGGCGATTTTAATCGTTCTCGGCGCCGCGTCCGTTCTCGGCTTCGGTTATCACTTGTATCGGCCGCTTCAGGCGGTAAAGCGGCAGGTCAACGCGATCAAGAAGGGACAGTTCGACGCCCGGGTGGACACGTTCGCGAACAATGAGATCGGCGATCTCGGGCGCATGCTCAACTCGATGGCCATCCGAATCCAGGAGCTGGTGAACGATTTGCAGGATTCGGAGGAGCTCAAGCGCCGTCTCGAAATCCGGGCGCTCCAATCGCAGATCAACCCGCACTTTATGTACAATACTTTGAATACGATTCGAATGTTCGCCATGCTTAAGGACTATGACAAGATTAACACATTGATGGGGCGCTTCGTCGGGTTGCTGCGCTATTCCATGGAAAATTACGACCAAACCGTCCGGCTCGGTCAAGAGCTGGATTATCTGAAGGATTATGTCGGTCTGCTTAATATGCGCTACAAATGCCAGATCGTCCTGGATTACGAGATCGAGGAGCCGCTCGGCAGGATGCAGATCCCGAAGCTCAGCTTGCAGCCCCTCATCGAAAACTCCGTGTTCCACGGCATATTGCCGAAGAAGTCCGAGACCGGACGTATCTCCGTCAGGGCATTCGCCGATCGGGAACGGGAACGAATCGTCGTCGAGATTCGGGACGACGGCCTCGGACTGCCGGAAGCGGAGATGGAGAAATTGCGGGTACATCTCTTGCGCGAGGAGTCAAGCGAAAACATCGGATTGCAGAACGTAAAGATGCGGCTGAAGCTGATGTTTGGCCAGTCGGCGGCCATGGAGCTGAACAGTTGCGAGGGAGAGGGGCTTCTCATTCGCATCGAATTGCAGGCCGATCAAATCGTGATCAAGGAGGAAGAGCATGAGCGGCTATAAGGTACTTCTCGTCGAAGACGAAATTCCCGCCAGAACGGTGTTTCGCGGAATGATCGAGGAACGCGGCGATTTGTTCGAGCTTGTGGGAGAGGCGGAGGATGGCGCGGATGGCCTGGAGCTGTACAACCGGCATAAGCCGCAGCTGGTCGTAACCGATATTACGATGCCGGGCATGAGCGGACTCGAGATGCTACGGGCGATCGAGAGCGGCGGCGGGACGATGCCGCAAGTCGTTATTCTGACCTGCCACCAGGACTTCCAGTTCGCGCAGCAGGCCATTCAGCTCAAGGCGGCTGCTTATCTGATCAAGGATGATTGCCTGAACGATCCGGAACTGCTGGCTCGTACGCTAGAAGAGCTGACGGAGCAGGTCGTCGGCCGGGACGAGACGAGAGAGAAACAGCTGGAGCTGGAGCAGAAGGTGCGGTCCAACGAAATCGTGATCGAGCAGAACCTGTTTCTGGAGATGCTCCGAAATCCGGCAGCCGGAGACGAATGGCTGCAATCGCTGGAGAGAATCGGCATCCCGGCTCGCGGCTCCCAGTCGTTTGCGCTGATGCTGGAGCTGGATCGCAGCTCGCTGCGTTTCTCGATCGAGCAGCCGCAGGAACTCAAGCTATGGCAGTTCGCGGGAGTGAACGTGCTCAACGAGTTGCTCGGCGCGCTGGGCCCTCATAAAGTGATCGCGCTGGACAAAGGCAGGTTCGTCGCGATCTTTGCCCCGACAAACGAGTCACCGCTCGAGACGCTGCTGGATCAGGTCGTGGATTCCTTCTCGAAATATTTGAAGATGGACTCGCTCGCCATAATCAGGAGGTTCCCGTCGGGGCTGGGGGATCGGATGGGCGAGCTGAAAGCGTGGGTGTCCGCCGCTTACCCGTTTTTTTACGATAGCCTTCCAGATCTTGGGGGCGGATCCCCCGTGCCGGAACGTATCGCGTATGTCCATATCCCGGAACAATACATCCGCTTCTGGGGGAAGGTGCTGAAGGGGGCGCTGCTGGAGTCGCATCTGGTTTCCTCCGCGGTGGAGCATGAACGAAGCTCCTTCCGCAAGCAAGCTATGGAACACGGCTGGGAGCCCGAGCAGATCAAGTCGCTGTATCTCCGCATTTTCCTTGATCTCAGCCAGTTCACCAACGAAGCCGAGGGGATGGCCGATCTGGAAGCGGCTTTCCGCAAAAGGCTGGAGCAATGCCAGACCTTCGACGCCGTACACGATTCCACGGTCGCCTTTTTCCGCAAGCTTAAGCTGCTGCAGGGAGACAATCGGAAGCTCGATGCTTGGATTGCCAAGATCGTGCAGAGGCTGCACGAAAATCTGCACGAACCATTCAAGCTGGAGGAACTCGCGGCGTCCATCAATTACAGCGTGCCTTACTTCAGCAGCATGTTCAAGAAAACGACGGGCGATAGTTTCGTGCAATACTTGAACAAGCTTCGGCTGGAGAAAGCGAAGCTGCTGCTGCTCACGACGGATCGCAAGACGTTCGAGATCGCGGAGGAAATCGGATTCGAGAATTACCGCTCCTTCAACCGGCTCTTCAAGCGGGACACGGGGCTTACTCCCTCCGACTACCGCAAGCAAGGCGTTGAGGGCGGTTGGAGATAAAGCCGGCGCGCCTGTGCCGCGAGGCTTGCGTTCGTTCGTAATGTTTGTTTCAAACCAAATAATCCCTCCTCGCGGGCAAAAGCAAAGGTTATAATGCGAATATCGAGATTAGTATGATAGCCATAAGGAAGTGAGGCGTGGATCATGATAGATGAATCGGCGGAAAAAAGCCTCAGCAAGATGATCACCAAGCTGCTTAGACACGCACCGGAGCAATTCGGCGTCGTCCTCGATCCTGTGGACGGCTCGTGTCCGTTGGATATATTGTTGGAAGCCGTTCGGGCTCAGCCCCGATGGGATTGGGTGAAACAAGAGGATATCGAGCAGGTGGTCCGTCATTCGGACAAGCAACGATTTGACATACAGGACGGCCGCATCAGAGCGAGATACGGCCACAGCCATAATAAAGTCGCCTACGCACCCGCCGACCCTCCGTCCATTCTCTACCACGGAACGAATCGGAAGGCGCTCCCGACGATAGTGAAGGAAGGGCTGAAACCGATGACCCGGCAATATGTCCATTTGTCGGAAGGCACTCATTTCGCTACGCTCGCGGGAAGCCGCAGAGGAGAGCTTGTCATGCTGGAGATTGACGCGTTGATAGCGAAGCAGTCGGGCGTTCCGTTTTATTATGCGGGGAACGAAGTATGGCTGGCCGATCATGTGCCGCCGGAGTGCTGCTCGGTGGCAGAGAGCAAGGGGGAGGAGGACGGAAATGACGAATCATCCCATCGTTGATATCGGCGTCAATCTGATGCATCGCAACTTTCATCAAGACCGCGACGAGGTTGTCGCAAGGGCGATAGCAAGCAACGTTGCCCCGCTTATCCTTACGGGAACGAGTTTAAGAAACAGCGTAGACGCTGCCCGCTATACGGCAAGATACCGCGGACAGCTGTACGCTACTGCGGGCATCCATCCGCATGATGCGAAGAGTTGTACGCTAGAGACAATTGCGAAACTAAAAGAGCTGGCGGCGCTGCCGCAGGTCGTAGCCATTGGGGAATGCGGCCTGGACTATAACCGCGATTTCTCGCCGAGAGACGTCCGGCGTCGATGGTTTGCGGAGCAGGTTCGGCTGGCCACTGAGCTTAACATGCCGCTGTTTCTGCACGAACGCGAGGCATTCCCGGATTTTGTGGCGATCCTTAAGGAACATGCGGTGAAACAAGCGGTGGTCCATTGCTTTACGGGGAACCGGTCCGAGCTGGAGGGCTACCTCGAGATGGGCTTCCATATCGGAATTACCGGCTGGATTTGCGATGAACGAAGGGGCCGGCATCTCAAGGAGCTCGTCCGTCTCATTCCGCTCGACAGGTTGATGATCGAGACCGACGCGCCGTTCCTGACTCCGCGGGACTTGAAGGAAAAGCCGGCGGACGGAAGGAACGAGCCCGCGTTTCTGCCGCATATTCTGCAAGCCGTGGCGCGGTGCGTCGACAGACCTGCCGAAGAGGTCGCCAAGGCGACGACGAAGACGGCGGCTGCGTTTTTCGGCATTTAAAAAAGCTCAAGCGCCGGGCTTCCCTGACCGACGATCGAGCTTATTGGATCATCCTGCGGAAAAGCAAACTTGCCAAACAAATCGGATGGTTCGCGAAACACACGGGGAAGTTTGCGAAAGGCAAGATTCACTGTTCTTGTTCTTATTGCAGGATCAAGACGAGGGAGTCGGGGCTTCCCAAGTCTCAGCTTGCCAGGCAAAAGCATGAGGATGACTTCGTCGAGTAGCAGGTAATGAAGGATCGGTTACAAAAACCCATTGTCGGAGGGCGTACCCAAACGGTATGTCCTCTTTTTCATGGGAGAAAACGAGGCGGCGCTTCTGAACGGAGACAACAGGCATGGGCTAGTGGCGTTGAAAGTTCTAACGGACATGAGAGACGTTTAGTCGAAGTATGATTTTGCGGCTTCCTAAGTTGCGCCTGGGAACCGCAAGCGAAAGAAATCCAACATTTCGTGCCTCGCTACTTCACCTGTCGTAGTAATTATGTTATACTGCATTTACTACGACAGATGAAGTAATCGGGGAGGATGCCGGAAGTGATCAGCAGTGATGTTATACGCGGTTATAACGATACGATGATCCTCTACATGCTGCTGGGCGGGGAATCCTACGGATACGAGATATCCAAGCAGATCCGGCAGCTGACGCAGGAGAAGTACGTCATGAAGGAAACCACGCTGTATTCCGCCTTCGCTAGACTGGAGAAGAACGGCTATATAGAATCCTTTTACCGGGATGAGAGCCTCGGCAAACGGCGCACGTATTATCGGATTACTCCGCCGGGTCTCTCCTACTACAAAGAGAAATGCGAAGAATGGATGGTTACGCAGACTGTTGTCAATCAATTTATAAAGGAGTGGTGAGGAACATGGAAACGATCAGCGTCTACTTGGACCATATGTTTGCCAATCTGCCCAAGACACTGGAAGTCATGCGCATGAAGCAGGAACTGTTGTCCGGGATGGAGGAGAAGTACAGGGAGCTGAAGGAGGCTGGCAAGTCGGAGAACGAGGCAATCGGCATCGTCATATCGGAATTCGGCAATATCGAGGAAGTGACTTCCGAACTTGGCATTCGGTCAGTCGAACCGGAGCGGGCAGCACCTATGCTGACGGAGCATGAGACTTTCGCTTATACGGCTGCCAAGCGAAGCGCCGGACTGTGGGTAGGTCTAGGTATTTTCTTCTGCGCAAGCGGTGTGGCGTTGCTGATTATACTGGATACGCTATTCGAAACAACGGCCTACTCGGAACGAGGTTCGATGTTGGGGCTGATCGGTATGTTCATGTTAGCCGCCGTGGGAGTCGGGATGTTCATTAACAGCGGCATGAAGCTCAGCCGGTTCAAGATTTTGGAGCAAGGTTTTCAATTATCCTATGCGCTCAAGATGGAGCTGCGGCAAGGTCAAGCTCATTTCGCTCCGACCTATCGTTTCTCTCTTATAACAGGGGTCTGCCTGAGCGTGCTGTCACCCATCTTGATCTTCGCCGCATCTTATGTCAACGAAGAATTCGCTCCTTATGGCGTTGCCGCTTTCTTGCTGTTGGCGGCCGTTGCGGTGTTCCTGTTTGTTTATTACGGGAATATTCAAGGAGCATATACGAAACTTCTGGAAGAGCCGATTCTCGCTGCCGCCAAGAAGGAAGAGGAAAGAATTTCGGGAGCCGTGGGAGCTGTAATATGGCCGCTGGCGACGATTATATTCCTGTTCACTGGCTTTGTCTATCATCGCTGGGACGTCAATTGGGCCGTATTCCCCATTGCGGGCATCCTGCACGGCATGCTGAACGGCGTCTACTATAATATGAATCGCAAGAGCGAAATGTAAGGTAAGCGAGAAGAGTTTGCCTAAGAAACGTGGTGACCAACGATGTTCAAAATCATGCTCATAGAAGACGATACGACATTGTTCCAGGAAATCAAGGAGCGGTTGTCCTTATGGTCCTACGAGGTCTTCGGCGTCAAGCAGTTTGATAAAGTTATGCAGGAGTTCGCGGAGGCGGGGCCCGAACTTGTCATCATCGACATCCAACTGCCGAAATTCGACGGCTTCCACTGGTGCCGGATGATTCGCGCGCATTCCAATGTGCCGATCATCTTTCTTTCTTCCCGCGATCATCCCATGGACATGGTCATGTCGATGCAGCTCGGAGCCGACGACTTCGTGCAGAAGCCGTTCCACTTTGACGTGCTTATTGCCAAAATACAGGCGATTCTGCGCAGAACATACAACTACAATAATGAGCCGACCCAGCTGAAAACGTGGCGGGGGGCCGCCGTCGACTACATGAAAAATACGATTGCGAACGACGAGGGAACGGCGGAGCTGACAAAAAACGAAATGTTTATTCTGACTTATCTCGTTGAACGCAAAAATAAAATCGTGAGCCGCGACGAGCTGATCGCGAGCCTATGGAACAACGAGCAGTTCGTGAGCGATAATACGCTTACCGTCAATGTAAACCGGCTGAGGAAAAAACTCGAAAGCATCGGATTGGACCCGTATATCGAGACGAAAGTCGGCCAAGGTTACATGGCAACGGAAGAGGCGGGGGCATGATTCGCAAATACATCGCGGAAAGACGAAGCTGGCTGCTGCTGCTTGCCGTCGTCCACCTGCTGCCTCTGTTCATAGCGTCCATTGACGTTTCCATCCCGCTGATGCCGATCTTGTACATGACGTTGTTGTCCTCGATGGTTTGCATCGTCTTTCTTGTTGCCAGATACTATAAGGAAACCAAATTCATCAAGCAGTTGGAGGCTTGGGATCACACTTGCGGACCGGAATCTCTAAAGGAGGCCGGCAGCCCGTTCGAACGGGTGGTGGAGGAGTCCATGTCCGCGCAAGCTCTCCATTACAAGAGCGAGGCGTCCGGCCATCTGCTGCTGCTGGAACAAGAGAAGGACGAATTGACGGCCTGGATTCATGAGGTAAAAACGCCGCTTACCGCCATGCGGCTCGTGATCGACCGTTTAACCGAAGAATCGGCCAAAAGCAAGCTGGAATACGAATGGCTTCGCATCCATTATCTGCTGGATCGGCAGCTGCATCAAAGGCGGATTCCTTTCATGGAGAACGACCTGTACGTCGAGTCCGCGAAGCTAGAGCCGATCCTGTTCCAGGAAATTAAGGATTTGAGATCCTGGTGCATGCAAAAAAGGATCGGCTTTGACGTATCCCTCCAAGCCGAGCAGGTGCTGACCGATGCCAAATGGCTGGGATTTATATTGAGGCAAATGTTAACCAACGCGGTTAAATACAGCGAGTCCTCCGATATAAAGGTGAGGAGCTACGAGGAGAACGGGCATGTCGTCGTCGAGATCCAGGACCAAGGCCGCGGCATTAGCGCCAAGGACTTGCCGCGCATATTCGAACGGGGGTTCACGTCCACGACGATGCATCAGGATAGCGCGGCCACCGGCATGGGACTCTATTTGGCGCAAAAAGCGGCGGGTTCGCTTCGAATCCGAATGGAGGCGGAGTCCACCTACGGCAGCGGCACGACGTTCCGGCTGTTGTTCCCCGTCGCCAACGATTTTGATGTAATGATGGGCATGTGACAACAATGTCACATGCTTATTTATTTTGTTCGTTAAATCGCAGGAAATCCAGGTTCCGTTGGGGTACGATAAAGGCATCCGAAAGAAGGAGTGTAATCCCATGATTATTTTAGAGGCCAAAAAGATTCACAAAACATACGGCAATAAATTCAACAGGCAGGAAGTGCTTAAGGGGATCGACCTGAAGGTAACCAAAGGAGAATTCGTCGGCATTATGGGAGCGTCCGGTTCCGGCAAAACAACGCTTCTTAACGTGCTCTCTTCCATCGATCAACTGAGCGAAGGGACTATCGAGATCCAGGGAAAACAGTTTACGGGCATGAAGGAAAAGAAGCTCGCGGAATTCCGAAAGCATCACCTCGGCTTTATTTTTCAGGAATACAATCTGTTGGACACGCTGACCGTGAAGGAAAACGTGCTTCTGCCGTTATCCATCCGAGATGTATCCAAACAGGCCGCGATTGAAAAATTCAAGCAGATTGCGACCGAACTGGGCATCTACGAGCTTGCCGACAAATATCCTAGCGAAATTTCGGGAGGACAAAAGCAGCGAACCTCAGCGGCACGGGCTTTCGTGCACGATCCCGGCATTATTTTCGCGGACGAGCCGACCGGGGCGCTTGATTCGAAGTCGGCATCCGACCTGCTGAATAAGCTCAGCTACATGAACGCGAAGCACGCCGCGACGATCATTATGGTCACGCACGATCCGGTAGCCGCCAGCTATTGCAGCCGCGTCGTCTTTATCAAGGACGGCCAAATCTACAGCCAGCTTCACAAGGGCGAGGAATCCAGGCAGACGCTGCTCGGCGACATCATCAAAACCCAAGGCGTGCTGGGCGGTGTTCAAGGGTGAGTCTGAATACGATCATCTTGCGGAATTTGAAAAAAAACATTCAAAACTACTTTCTTTATGTATTCGCGCTCATTTTCAGCGTCGCTCTTTATTTCTCGTTCGTTACGCTGCAATACGATCCGTCCATGGACGAAGCTAAAGGTTCGGTCAAGGGAGCGGCGGCTCTCGGAGCGGCGTCCGTGCTGCTCGTGGCCATCGTTGCGGTATTCCTGCTATATGCCAACACGATCTTCATTAAACGAAGAAGCAAGGAGATCGGGTTATTCCAGCTGATCGGTCTGACGAAGGAACGCATCTTCAGAATCATGACCGCCGAAAACCTGATTCTGTATTTCGGATCCATGATCGTCGGCATCGCGGCCGGATTCGCGGTTTCCAGATTGATTCTGATGATTCTGTTCCGCATTATCGGCGTCGATGAGATGGCCAAGCTGCGTTTCTCTTCGGAAGCGCTCGTTCAGACGATTATCGTGTTTGCCGCCATTTACCTCCTGATCATGCTCATGAACTATGCATTCATTAGAAGGCAGACGATTCTCTCCTTGTTCCGCGCCGTATCCGTCGCGCAGCAGCGGACTCAGAAGCGGTCCGTGCTGGAACTCGTGTTCGGACTATGCGGCATTGTCTTCATCCTGGTCGGTTATTACGTTTCCGCAGAGCTGTTCAAAGGACGGTTCATGGGAATGGGCGAGCTCATGATGGCGATGATCTTTATTCTGGCAGCGGTCATTATCGGGACCTACCTGTTCTACAAAGGTTCGGTCAGCGTCATCTTCAACGCCGTCCGCAGAAGCAAACAAGGATATTTGTCCATCGGGGAAGTATTGTCCCTATCCTCCATCATGTTTCGGATGAAGTCGAACGCGTTGCTGCTCACCGTCATTACGACCGTATCCGCGCTAGCCATCGGATTATTGTCGTTAAGTTATATTTCTTATTACTCGGCCGAAGCGCAGGCGCAAAGAGATGTTCCGAATGATTTTGCCTTCGCGAACACTGAGGCGAAGGATCGTTTTATCGCGGAGCTTGATGCCAGGAAAGTTTCCTACGACGTTATTCGCAGAGTACCGATTTACATGGAAATCGACGTTTCGGGCATCGCGTCTTCCAACGTGCTCGACTCGCTGGAGGGCAACACGTTTATCTCCCCGGTACTCAGCGAGGCCATGGTCGAGGGAGTAGAGCTGGAGCCGAGCGAAGCGATTTTTATGGGCTACAGCGGAGCGATGCAGAATTTCATGTCGCTAAAGTCGACCGGCGATTTTCAATTCATGGGGCTTCACGGCAGCCTTCAACAAAAGCTCGTCGGCACCAAGGAACAAAGCGTCTTGTTTTACAGATACGGACAGGGAATACCGACGACGATCGTCGATGACAGCGTGTACGAGAAGCTCCTGCAAAGTTTTGATCCGGCTATTCAAAATGAGAAATATCTGGATTATTACGGCGTGAACATCCGGGATTCAGCGCGGATGGAAGAGGCGCGGCAGGCCTATGCGGATACGCAGCCATCCCCTTCCGAGGAGTCGTTTTCCCAGTATGAGCTTATGATGAACGGACGCTTGAATATGGGATTGATCATGTTCATCGTCGGATTTCTCGGACTTGCGTTCCTGATCACGTCAGGCTGCATCCTTTACTTCAAGCAGATGGATGAGAGCGAGGAGGAGAAGCCGAATTATACGATACTGCGCAAGCTTGGTTTTACGCAGGGCGACTTGCTTCGCGGAATCGCGTACAAGCAGTTGTTTAACTTCGGCATTCCGCTTATTGTCGGCTTGAGCCATGGTTACTTTGCCGTGAAATCCGGCTGGTTCCTGTTCGGCACGGAGCTTACGGCTCCCATGCTTATTGTTATGGTGCTGTACACGGCGCTGTATTCCGTCTTCGGAATCCTCTCCGTCCTGTATTACAAGCGGGTGATTAAGGAATCGTTGTGAAATAGAGGGGCCTAAGCAGAGAGATGCTTGGGCCTCTTTTTTAATGAATTTTGATTTCGGAAGCAGATAATCTCGGCAGCTTACTCCAAAATAACGGCTATGTGCGGGGCGCAGATTGGAGGCGGATGGTGCTGGAGTGCTGGTGCTGGATGCAGATTGGAGGCGGATGATGGTGCTGGAGTAGCTGGTGCTGGGCGCAGATTGGAGGCGGATGGATGGTGCTGGAGTGCTGGTGCTAGTGCTAGTGTGCGCCCTTGGATCGTTTCACAAACGGTACAACAATTGAGCGAAAATACACAATTAAGACGAGGGAAATGCCATTTCTTCGTATATTTGTACATATATACACAAATATTGGTTCAAAGAGGCCCCAAACGAAGATGTGAAGCGAGAATTTGTGTATTTTCGTACAATTTGCTGTGCAGGGGCTCCAATTGTTTTAGAAATTGGGGAGAAATGCACAAATGTGCAGAGAGGCGTTAAAAACGCCGATAGACCGGAAAGTAACTCTGATTAGCAGCCATAGGCGTTAATAGCGCATATGGCTCCAAAAAGTAGACGAACGAGCAGCTGTAGGCGTTAAAAACGCCGATGGACCGTAAAGTAACTCTGATTAACGTCCCATAGGCGTTAGTAACGCTTATGGATCCGAAAAGTAGGCGAACGAGCAGCTGTAGGCGTTAAAAACGCCGATGGACCGTAAAGTAACTCTAATTATCAGCCATAGGCGTTAATAACGCTTATGGCTCCAAAAAGTAGGCGAACGAGCAGCTGTAGGCGTTAAAAACGCCGATGGACTGGAAAGTAACTCTGATTAGCAGCCATAGGCGTTAATAGCGCATATGGCTCCAAAAAGTAGACGAACGAGCAGCTGTAGGCGTTAAAAACGCCGATGGACCGAAAAGTAACTCTGATTATTAGCCATAGGCGTTAATAACGCTTATGGCTCCAAAAAGTAGGCGAACGAGCAGCTGTAGGCCGCAACCTCTGTGCTGGCAAAGAAACTAGGTCGTGTCTGAAAACCCGCTCAGGGGCATCTTTCACCGCCTTTCCGCCCCCTGCTTCGTCACTTTTGCTTGACGTAGCCTTAGGTAACGCCTTCACAAAAGTTCCTTGCATGGAACGAAAATTCGGCAAAATCTGCTCCCCTCGGAGTATTCAGACACGCCCTAGCTTTTATTCTTACGAATGTTTATCGTATATTTTAAAACCATTTACAACTTTTCATCTACCCATTCCGTTCCATTAAGTACGTGTTCAAAAAGTTTGCTTCTCAGTACCGAGAAGATGGGAGGCAGCTAGAAACTGAGTATCGGAGCGTAGCAGAGCTACGTGAGAAACGGAAGGTTCGGCTGCATTCCATATTCGACGCGAGTATGCTTCTAGGATTACTTCGTAATGGGAAGCGGACTTTTTGAACATCCTTTATTAGCCGAGGTGATGATATTGCCGACTGACGAGCAGTTGATACAGGAAATTAATAATGGCAGCCAGGCTGCGATGGAGGTGCTGACCAAGCGTTACTACAAGCGGATCTACGCCTACATCTATCGTAAAACAAGCAACAGCCATATGGCTTACGATTTGACGCAAGATGTATTTATTAAAATGATTCGGAACATTTCAACGTATGCAAACGAAGGCAATTTCAGCAGCTGGCTGTATACGATTGCGGTAAACATTTGCCGCGATTATTACCGGTCGGCCGCCTATCGCCGGACCGCCGGCACCGAATCATACGAGGAACATGCGGCCCAGCGCCCAAGCAACGGGGACGACATACCCTATATTTTCGAAAACAAGGAAACGAGAAAACAACTGAAAGAAGCGATCGGTCAGCTGCCGGAGACGCAAAGCGAAGCGATTCTGCTGAAGTACTATCATGACTTGAAAATACGCGAAATCGCCTCTGTAACGGGGGCGAACGAAAATACGGTCAAAGCCAGGCTCAGGCAAGGGCTTGGGAAGCTCAAAACCATGTTAGGGAGAGATCGGCATGAGCAAAAAGAAAGCAACTAGCTCGCTCGGAGCTCGCAATCACGATGATGAGCTGATCGAGCTGGATAAGGAGTTTCAGCAGTTTAAGCTGGAGGAGTTCACGGTAGAATATCCAAGCGAGGACGCAATTACGCGCACAATTGACGCCATGCGCCCTTATGTAACTCAGGCAGCTGTGCCACGGGGCAGGTATTCCTTTTTCAGGCAACTGCACGTTATGCAGCTTCAACCGTTATTTTGGCTGGCCAACCTGTTGTTTTTTTGTATGGGGCTGCTCGTATGGTACGTCTGGGAGGGGGATCCTTACAAAATCATGCTGCTGCTCTCGCCGATTCCTTTTTTGCTTGGGTTGCTTGAAGTGTTTCGAGGACGTAATGAAGGGCTGCTGGAGCTTGAAATCTCCTGCAAATATTCGGCTCAGCAACTGCTGTTAATGAAGCTGATCGTTATTTGCGCCTATAATATACTGCTTTGCCTGACATTGATCGGCGTATTTGGACTATTAGGCGAGCCGCTGCTGCTATCGAAGCTCCTCATGTATTGGACTGCGCCATTTGCGGTTGCGGTAAGCGTTGGACTGGCCGTTGCCAGCCGTGTTCGAAATGTGCTGTCCGTTCCGATTGCGCTCGTTATTTGGCTGTTTATTGCCTACGGCTTTCTTACCGGCCTCGAATATTATGAACAAGCATCGGAGCTTCCTTATATAGCCGGACTTGCAACCGTTTTTGTGGCAGCTTTTATCGCCAAGCAAATACAACGATTAAAGAAAGGATTTGCCTACTATGAAGCTGTCCATTGAACGAGTAAGCAAGCAGTACGGCGCAAAGCGCGCGCTGGATAACGTATCCTTCGAAATGACGGAGGGAGTATACGCTTTTCTCGGCGCAAATGGCTCCGGCAAAACAACGCTAATGCGCATACTGGCTTCTGTCGCCAGACCAAGCTCGGGCAGAGTGCTGCTGGACGACGTTGATATCGAGTTGCTGGACGAGAAGTATCGCGATCTGCTCGGCTATTTGCCGCAGCACATGGGCTATTATAAAAATTTCACCGTCGAAAAATTTCTTCTCTATATAGCCGCGCTTAAGGGAATTGAGAAGGGGCGAGCCAAAGCCAAGATAGACGAGCTTTTGCAGGCCGTATCCTTGCAAGAGGAGCGGCGCACGAAGGTAGGCAAGCTGTCGGGCGGCATGAAGCAACGAGTTGGCATTGCCCAAGCGCTGTTAAACGATCCGAAAATCATCATTGTCGACGAGCCGACGGCAGGCCTCGATCCTAAGGAACGGATCAGATTCCGGAACCTGATGTCTACGATCGCGGCCGATCGAATCGTATTATTGTCTACGCATATCGTATCCGACATCGAGTATATAGCCAAGGAACTGCTTATTTTGAAACGGGGCATGCTGATTAAAAAGGCAGAGCCGCAGCATCTGCTGGACGCTCTTAGCGGCAAAGTCTGGACCGTTATGGCAAGTCCGAATGAACTGGCGGCATGGCAAGCCAGCCACAAGGTGAGCAGCATGCTGGTGAGAGAAAATGGCACGGAGCTTCGTATCCTTTCGGAGAACAAGCCCTCTCCTCATGCAGAAGAGGCGATACCTAACCTCGAGGATCTTTATTTGCATTATTTTGATGAGGAGGCTGCGAAGTAAGATGAAATCGTTGTTGGCCTTTGAGCTGAATAAAATTTTTCGGCAAAAAAGCATATACGTCGTTTACGTTGTACTTCTTGGACTTGTTATGATCAGCCTCAGTGCCCAGTATGTGGTAGGGGAATCCGTTTCCTATAAAGACTGGGAGGGAGAGTTGACTAGCGAAAAATACACGCAAGCTGAAGCAGCTCACGATGAGCTGATGAAAAATTGGAATGAGAATCGCCCCAGGATTGAAGACATGAGGAAGCAAGGTGTATATGAACAGATAGCCGTGGCGAAACGGCTCGATGAAACAAACAATATGAGCATTAACTATCTGCGAAGTCATCTGACCGAAATAGAGAAACAAACTTTCGAGTACAGAAAAGATGCGTTGCATTTGCGGATGCTGGAAAACGTAAATGTCAATAAGCTGTATTATCATAAGGCACCGGCTGAAATGATCGACTTTGTTAGAACCTTTGGTACCATGCTTACGGGAGCGCTGCTATTGATTGGCCTTGCCCCCATATTCTCGAATGAATATATGACGGGAATGGATCAATTGCAGTTAAGCACGAGGCATGGCAGGCGGAAGGGGATTCATGCCAAAATCGCAGCCGCGCTCATTTATACCGCATTTGTCATTGTAGTTTGGGGCGTGTTCAATCTCGTCCAGCGAATCTTTGTATACGGAGATGGAGGTTGGAGCGCGCCGCTTCAACAGTTGTTCCAGTATCGCTACTCGCCGTATGACTTTGATATGCTGACTTATATTTTCATACAGTTGGGCATACATGCATTAGGAGCAGTTGGTTTCGCACTGCTTGTGCTGCTGATTTCCGCATGGTGCAGGCATACCATCCTTTCGATTCTTGTATCGGGAGCCATTTTTTCTTTGCCGATTGCGATCGTTGTTTTTTTCAAAATAGACCTGGGCATGTATGAGAATATACTGGACTTCACCTATACGAATGTAATGAGAGTAAGCGATTTGTTCGATAGATTCGAAGTGCTCAATCTGTTCGGATACCCGGTGTTATATGCGTATGCTGCGATTGTCGTAATGGCGGTTTTGTCGATAGCGGCGATGAGGCTTCTGTTGTATACGATGAAACGGAGGGAGGTTGCTTAGTGATATCGATTGTTTAAATGAGTTCCGCTCCAGCCGCGAATGAACATTTGCGAATGGAGCGGCTCTTTTTGTTACTGCTTCTCCGCCCAATTAATATGCGCTTGGAAGCGGAATTGTTTTAGTTGAAGAGGGGTTAGTTTCGGAATTGCTTTATCCGTATTGACTAACACGAGTCTCGAATCGTTATCCCAATCGACTTTGGCTCCGAACGCCTCCAGAACAATTCGTGCGGGTATATACGTATGCCCCTTTTGAATAATGGCAGGTGTTCCAAGCTGGCGAGCTTTGCCGTTAATGTATGCAGTCGATGATCCGATTGTAAACTCGATTGATGTGACATCTTTGCTGGCCGTTACTTTGCGCTTCTCCGGATCCCACCCGATTTTGGCATTCAACTTGTTTAATAGCTCTCGAAACGGCACTAGCGTCGAGCCATTGTGAATCAACGGTTCGTTGTTCAAAGTTAGTAGTTCATTGTTCCAGGTAACAGCAGCCTTGTAACCCGTTTGGCCGACTGGAACGGCTTGATCGACGAGCCATTCGCTTGCGGGAGGAATGGGTTGGCTTATGGCGCTTCCCAGGAAATCGACCCATTCGCCAGTATTGGCATCAATCGCTGGGACCACGCCGCTGTAGAACAGCGGGACATCTTGTTTTATGACGAAATCGTATTTTGCGGTAGCATTTCCTTTGAAGTCTGGCGTAAACACCATCTCCAGCTCATACAGGGCGAGGAGCCTCTTCTTGGCAAGATTTTGGTTATATTTCGGACTCCATTTGTTTTTTTCACTCTCTGTCAGATAACCGGTTAGACCATCCAAAGAATAGGCAAGCCTCTTATTGTTTGTTTCCGTCCAGTCCAGCACAGGCTGAAATTGTTTGTATTTTGCAGTTGCGGCCTGGGAAGCGATGATGTCTCCCGGAATAATAAAGTTGGTTTTACTCCAGTGAACTTCGTGTCCCATCACTTCTCCGGTTTTACGATCGACATAAACGTCAAATTTATCGGCAAGGTACCTTCCGCCTTTATAAGCGCGATTAAGCGATACGGCATGCAAATCTCTTTTTACGGCTCTGAGCGAATACTCGGATTGGGGAATAACCGTTTCTTTCCATTGATGTTCGATTGGCCATGTTTGGTAGATTGCATAATCATGAGCGATCCCGACAGCTTCGGAGAAACTGACTTTTTGTTCAGCGGGATCAAACGGCGGCGCCATCATATCGCCAAAAAGTCGTTCATAATTTAATCTCTCGGAAAAATACAACAAGTCTCCGTTTGAATCGTTCAACTCCAAAGTTCCATCGCGAAAGTTGCCTTCTGTATCCGAATGAGCATAAACGATGACCCATCTATTTCTGGTTGCTTCAAGACGGGTTGAGCGAATTTCAGCATCCTGGGGAATTAAGCGCGTATCTCGGGCAGCTTTTACCGCCTCTTCCGAAGTCAATGGATTGACCGCTGCTGCTGAGTGTATGACATGATGAGAAGTTATGCTTGGTGCCATACTGGTACTGCCAAATACGATTGTGGCAGCGAGTGCAACCTTCCCGATAAAAAGTGAAGGTTGTTTCATTTTAAAAGGATGGATGATGGATCACCTCGGCTGTAAAGTGAATTTTTTCTACATTCACTAGACGTTTTTTGGGTGAAAAGGTTGCGGAAGCTGTGAGAGCATCGAATTGGAAAAGTTTGATGCCTCTCAAAAATCCAGTAGACATCCATGTTCTTTTTGTATATCATAATGTTATAAACGAACATAAAACTTTACAAACGAAAAGGAGAGGTTATCGACATGTCTACAAAAGCAAGAATAAACCGGATGTTTAGCGAGCAAGGAAAATGTTTTGATGTAGCGATTGACCATGGTTTTTTTAACGAGTTCTCATTCCTGTCGGGCATTGAAAATATGAAAAACGCCGTTGCGACGGTTGTTCAGGCGGGGCCGGATTGCATTCAGTTAAGCGCAGGCCAGGCGAGGCATTTGCAAGATATTCCAGGCAAACATAAGCCGGGGCTTGTCCTGAGAACGGATGCGGCGAACATCTACGGAAACGTGCTTCCGCGTTTTCTATTCAGCGAGCTGATCGACCGCGCGATCGAACAAGCCGTTCGGCTCGACGCCGTCGCCGTGTGCGTGAATTTGCTGCTGCTTCCGGGACAGCCGGAGCTGCATCATCAATGCGTGCGCAATGTCACGCTTCTTAAGACGGAATGCGAGAAGTATGGCATGCCGCTGATGGTTGAGCCGCTTGTGATGCTGCCGAACGAAGAGAAAGGCGGCTATATGGTGGACGGCGACATTAAAAAGATCATGCCTTTGGTCCGCCAAGGCGTGGAGCTTGGCGCCGATGTCATCAAGGCGGATCCTTGCGATAACGTGGAGGAGTATCACCGCGTGATCGAGATCGCTTCCGGCATCCCGGTATTGGTTCGAGGCGGCGGACGGGCAAGCGACGAAGAGATTATCAATCGTACGGTCGAATTGATGAAGCAAGGCGCTTCGGGAATCGTGTATGGGCGCAATGTCGTTCAGCATCCGGATCCTGCAGGCATGACAGCCGCTCTGATGAGCATTGTGCATGAAGGCGCTGCGGCGGAGCAAGCGCTGGCTATTCTGAAGGGAGCAAACAACCAATGAGTAAAACGATCATTTCGTTCGGCGTCATCGGCTGCGGGCTGATGGGCAAGGAATTCGCAAGCGCGGCGGCGCGCTGGTGCCATCTGACGGACGTGGATTTCGAGCCCCGCATTGTGGCGGTATGCGACGCGAATCCGGCTGCAACGCAGTGGTTCCAGGACAATGTTCCTACTGTGGAGCAAGCGTATACCGATTATAAGGAGCTGCTGGCGGATCCAAAGGTTGAAGCGATATACTGCGCCGTGCCTCATAATCTTCATAAACAAATCTATATCGATATTATTCGTGCGGGGAAACATCTGCTCGGCGAGAAACCGTTTGGCATCGACCGCAGCGCGAACGAAGAAATTATGGCGGCGATTCGGGACAATCCGCAGGTCGTTGTGCGGAGCTCGTCCGAATTCCCGTTTTACCCGGGGGCTCAGCAGATCGTACAATGGGTCAATGAAGGCAAATTCGGCCAAATAATCGAGGTGGAGGCCGGCTTCTGGCATTCGAGCGATCTTGATCCGGGCAAGCCGATCAACTGGAAGCGGCGTATTGCAACGAACGGCGAATATGGCTGCATGGGCGATCTGGGGCTTCATGTGCTTCACTTGCCGCTTCGATTCGGCTGGAAGCCGGAGAGCGTGCGGGCATTGCTGTCCAAGATCGTCGAGGAACGTCCTGACGGAAAAGGCGGAAGCGCTCCTTGCGAGACTTGGGACAATGCGATTTTGGCTTGCGAGGTGAAGTCGGACAAGGGGCAGTTCCCGATGGTTCTGTCTACCAAACGAATTGCGCCGGGTCATGCCAATACATGGTTTATTCGCATCCAGGGAACGGAGCTGTCGGCCGAGTTTACGACCAAAAATCCGAAGCAGGTCGCTTCACTCCCTTACAAGCCGGGCGGACAGCAGGCTTGGCATATCGTCGATGCGCCATACAAATCCGCTTATGGCACGATTACGGGCGGGATCTTCGAATTCGGATTTACGGATTCCATTTTGCAGATGTGGGCGGCCTTCTGCGACGAGGTCGTTCATGGCGAACAAGGCATTTCGCAGCCCTTCCGTTGCGCGACGCCTGAGGAAGCGGCGGGTAGCCATTGCCTGTTCACTGCGGCTTTGGAATCCGGGCGGACAGGCGGAACGGCCGTTGTCGACTGGGGGACGCTGGCGTGAGCAGCCGAGGCGCCGCAAATCCGGATATTGTCGTAGCCGGACATATTTGCCTGGATGTCATCCCCGCGATTCATGGCGGACACAAAAATGCTCCAGGCGGGCATCAGGGTCATGGGCGAATCGGGGATCTGCTTGCACCCGGCAAGCTGGTTGACATTGGCCCGGCTCAGCTGTCGACTGGGGGAGCCGTCTCCAATACGGGGCTGGCCTTGCATCGCCTTGGCATCTCCGTCAAGCTCATGGGCAAGATAGGGGAAGATCTGTTCGGCGATGCCATACGGAGTATACTTGGTGAATACGGGGACGATCTTGCCGAAGGCCTGATTGTCGCTCCGAACGAACATAGCTCCTATACGCTTGTCATCAGTCCGCCCGATGTGGACCGGATCTTCCTGCATTGTACGGGAGCTAACGATACGTTTACGGCGGAGGATGTCGCGATGGAGTCGCTGCGGGGGGCAAAGCTGTTTCACTTCGGCTATCCGCCTCTTATGCGACGGATGTACGAACGGCAGGGAGCAGAGCTAAAGACGCTGCTGTCTGGCGTGAAGGAGGAAGGATTGACGGTATCGCTCGACCTCGCCAGGCCGGATCCCGATTCTCCGGCGGGGCAAGCGGATTGGGCGGCCATTCTCGCCGAAACATTGCCGTATGTGGACGTGTTCCTGCCGAGCTTCGAGGAGATCTTGTATATGCTGCGGCCGGACAAATACAATGAGCTGAGCGAGCGGCACGGCACGACGGAGTTGCTGGCTTGGGCGGAAGGCCCTTTGCTGGGTTCGCTTTCGCAGCAGCTGCTGGATATGGGAGCGGCGATTGTTGGCATCAAGCTTGGCGAACACGGCTTGTATGTGCGGACGACGGCAAGCGCCGAGCGATTGCGCGGCTTGGGCAAGTGCGCGCCCGATGCGGAACGGCTGGATAATTGGCTGAACAAGGAACTGCTGGCTCCTTGTTATTCCGTCAATGTCGTCGGTACGACTGGAGCGGGCGATTGTACGATTGCCGGCTTCCTTACAGGTCTGGTCAAGGGACTGACGATCGAAAAGATGCTGCTAGGGGCGGTAGGCGTCGGAGCTTGCAATGTGGAGAGAGCGGATGCGGTCAGCGGCATTCCGGACTGGGAGACTGTGCAGGGTCGGATTGCATCGGGTTGGACGCAGCGCGAGGCGACATTACCTCTGCCCGGCTGGACACACCGCCAATCGTATGGGATTTGGGAGAACGATCTAAGCTGAACATGGAGGAGGCGGCGACAAGATGACGTTACGAAGAAGCGAAGTGAGGAAGGCGCAAACCCGCGCAGCGGAGATGCTTGCGGCAGCGGGAATCGTATTGACCGATGAGGAGCGCGCGGGGATCGAGGTGGCGGGCTTCGGACTTGGCCATCTGGAGGAGCAAGGACTGGAACTGATTACGTACGTGAACACGGATCGGTATTGCGCGAAGGATCTTGTGTTATTTCCGGGGCAGACATGTCCGGAGCATCTTCATCCGGACGTGGACGGTTTGCCGGGCAAGATGGAGACGTTCCGCTGCCGCTCTGGGAAAGTGTTTCTGTATGTAGAAGGAGAAGCGACTCCGCGCACTCAGGCGAATGTACCTGCGGCAAGCGAGCCGCATTATACGGTATTTCATGAAATCGTTCTCCATCCGGGCGAGCAGTATACGATTGCGCCCGGGACGAAACACTGGTTCCAGGGAGGACCCGAAGGCGCGGTCGTATCGGAATTTTCCAGCACCAGCCGGGATGAGCTGGACATCTTTACAGATCCTGCGATTGTAAGAATGCCCGTGACGGTTGAGGACGAGTAGAATCGGGTTGTCCGGGGAGCCTTTCATCGAAGAAGTACTTGGGCAAAGGAGCGAACGGCATGCAGCTATACGGAGAAAAACGGAGTCGCCGCGAGGTAGAAGCCAGAGTGGGACAGCTGGGGCAAATAGGCGGAGTAAGGCGGATGACGTTGACGGAAGGCAAATCCGCGGGAGTGGAAATCATAGAGGTGCGTACAGGCGCCGGTCTTGCGTTCGAGGTGACTCCGTCTAAAGGGATGGACATCTCTTTGGCACAGCTTTGGGGAGTTCCTTTGTCCTGGCAATCGCCGAACGGCGATGTTCATCCCGGGCATTACGACGCTGACGGCACGAATTGGCTTCGCACCGCTTCCGGCGGCCTGCTGATGACTTGCGGGTTATCCCATGCGGGTTCTCCTTCCGTCGACGAATCCGGAAGCTACGGCCTGCACGGCAGAGCCCATCATACTCCGGCTTCTCTGGTGAGCGTCCGCGAGGAGTGGGTCGACGATGAGCGGATATGGGGAGTATCCGGCGTTGTCGAGGAGACCGCGATGTTTGGCAGCAAGCTTAGACTTACGCGCGAATTGACCGGGAAGCTCGGCGACAACCGGATCGTTATAAGCGACCGGGTGGAAAACGTCGGCTTCCAGCCGGCGTCGCATATGATGTTGTATCACTTTAACTTTGGCTATCCGCTGTTGGGAGAGCATACGGAAATTGTATTGCCTGCCGCCGATCGCGAGGTTCGAGAGAGCGGGGCCCCCGCGATGGACGGCATCAGCGATATGACCGATGTATTAGCCCGGGCGGCTCGCTGGGAAACGCCGGACGCCTCTATTGCGGAAACCGTCTACTATCATCAATTGCGCAACGAAGCAATCGACGCGGATGGGATGGCCCAGGCGACCATTGCCAATCCTTCTTTTCCCACGGGCGGAGTGCTGGGGCCGGTCAGCGTCACATTGCGTTGGTCGGCGGATACGTTGCCGCTGCTTGTTCAATGGCGGATGCCCGGGGCGGGCGAGCATGTGCTTGGACTGGAGCCGGCGAATTGCCGAGTGGAGGGACGAGCTGCCGAGCAGCGTTATGGCGGTCCGTTTATGCTGCAGCCCGGGGAGTCGACAACGTACAAGTTGGAGTTGATTGTTGGGTAGTTGCCGGAGATAATGAAGGCATAGCGGGAAACCAGATTATCGGAGGCCAGGAACGAATGAGGCAGAACATATACCAAACCTTGAATGCGAGACAGCAGCAAATGCTGGAGCATATATCCCGGGAGGGTGAGCTTCGTATTGCGGCGCTGAAGCAAACCTACCAGGTGACGGAGATGACAATCCGCCGCGACCTCGAGAAGCTGGAGGAGACCGGCGCGGTCAAGCGGACCTTCGGAGGAGTCATTTTTGTGGGCAAGGATATCGCTCTGCAAGAGAGGGCGGGCATTCTGACGGAAGAGAAGATTCGGATCGGCCGTCATGCCGCAAGTTT
This sequence comes from Paenibacillus sp. PAMC21692, assembly GCF_014303795.1. Classification (NCBI taxonomy): domain Bacteria; kingdom Bacillati; phylum Bacillota; class Bacilli; order Caryophanales; family Paenibacillaceae; genus Paenibacillus; species Paenibacillus sp. PAMC21692. The sequence goes on along the minus strand of NZ_CP060293.1, from coordinate 7,111,850 downwards.
GATTCGGCCGGGGGATTCGATTTTTATCGATGGCGGGACGACAACATTGCAGGTGGCTAAATATTTGACGCCAGGCATGAATATAACGGTCGTTACGAACGCGTTGAATGTGGCGGCCGAGCTGTCCGGCAAACAAATTCCCGTGCTGATGACCGGAGGCATGCTGGTCGAGGCTACGAGCTCTCTCGTCGGCCCGATCGCAGCGCAAAACATGTCGGGCATGGCGTTCGACCGAATCTTTCTAGGCGCGACAGGCCTTAACGTCGAGCATGGCTTCAGCAACTCCAATATCAATGAAGCGGAAGTCAAGCAGATCGCCATCCGCCAATCGACGGAGACGAATATTGTGCTGGATCATACCAAGTTTGGCGCGAAGGTTCTGATTTCATTCGCTCCCCTGTCCGGTGCGCATCGAATTATAACGAATCGCCTTCCAGATGAGGGGCTGCTCCGCGCTTGCAAAGAAGCGGGCGTAGTGTTGGAGGAGGCCACTGAGTGATGTTGAACAGCTGTACTAGTATGGATCGGATTCAATTTTTGTCCCAATTTAATTTGATGAATTCCCTTTCCAGGGAGGACTTAATTGAGATGGACAAGCTCACGATCATTACTACCTTTCCGAAGCAGGCTTTGATCCAGACGCCGGACTCCAACACGGAATCGCTGTATTTTGTTAAGAGAGGGAAGGTACGGTTGTATCGCATCAATGGGGAGGGGAAACCTTTCACTTTGGATATTTTGGGCGAGGGAAATATTTTTGGGGATATGAAGGATATTTCCTTAGGTACAAAAGATCTATTTATCGAGGCTGTTGAAGAAAGCGATATCTGCGTGATGAATCAAGATCGGTTTGAAAGCTACCTGGTTAGCCATCCGCATTTTATGATGAATATGATAAAGGCAATGAGCGAACGTTTATCCCATTTGAGCAGTCTCGCGCAGAATCTGGCTCTCGGGAATTTGCACGACAGGATTATTTACATCTTGGTTGATTTGTCCAAACGCCTTGGAGTTCAGACAGTAGACGACGGTTACAGCCGGATAAAGATGAATCTGTCTCATCAGGAAATCTCCAGCCTGGTGGGGGCTTCGCGAGAAGCTGTCTCTGTAGCGCTCAAGGAGCTTGCGGAAATTGGCGCAATCCGTACAGGATTCCGCACCGTAGCGGTTAGGCATGATCTGCTTGCCCCCGAGCGGAATTAATTTCGGATGCTGTGGGTTTTGTAATCTACATTACATCTATTTTTTGCATTTGTCCCTATGATGAAGGAGCAAAGAAAAATGGATGAATCCCCAAAATTACAAGCCAAAGTATACCGGAGTGGAAAAAAATGAAAAATGAATACAGATAAAGTTTTCTCCATACCAAGCGAGGTCAAAAATCGGACAGGACCTGTTAGGGCCAGTGAAATTCAACCGGAAGTCCTCCATCTATTAAATAGCGGGTGCATCGAAACGGTTAACTTGACGGAATGGCTTGCAGTTGATCATTTTCAATTGCTCGAACGGATTCTGCTCGAGTTAGGCTTGGATCAACACACCCAATCACTGCTTTCGGAGCTGGAGAGGGTAAACGGACAATCGACTATGAAAGTAATACCTGCTATCGCAAACAAGTGGCTTACAACCATCGGTCTACAAACCGACGGGGACTCGTTGCATTTCGAAAAATTGGCAATACACCGTTCCGACAGTGTGCGCTGTTGGGCAGCTTTCATAGTTGGATTAAGCCAATTCGATCTGGATCATAAGCTAAATCAGATGCGTCGTTTTGCTGCGGATAGTCACTTCGGAGTACGTGAAATCGCGTGGATGGCCGTCCGTCAATCCGTATCGGAGCAGTTGAATCACGCTATACATAGGTTGAGTGAGTGGGTTCAGGCAGAGGATGCCAATGTTAGACGTTTTGCCGTTGAAGTGACACGTCCGCGAGGTGTTTGGTCTCGTCATATAACGGAATTAAAGGAATATCCCGAGAAGGGGCTTCCGCTGCTAGAACCGTTAAAATCCGACCCGTCCAAGTACGTTCAGGATTCGGTCGCCAATTGGTTAAATGATGCGGCCAAGTCCCGGCCTGATTGGGTGGCGGACGTGTGCCGGTCTTGGCTGGAAACGTCAAATCATAAAGCGACGATGCGAATAACGTCTCGGGCGCAAAGAAATATAGCTGGAAATGGGTGAGCGCCTTGATGCGCTCGCCTTTTTTTTCATTCTCATAGGTTGACAATTTAAATCGTATTAATTACTATTAATAAAATGTAATTATTACGATTAAACAAAAGGAGATGATGAGAATGGCCAAAAAATCGAAGGTCGTCAAGGAGCAAAAACGGCAAGCGACGGTTGCGCGTTATGCGGAAATCCGAAAGCAGCTGAACTAACCGGATCAAGGGAAAGGAGGAGCAAATCATGCGAGTGACCATTACGTTGGCTTGCACGGAGTGCGGAGATCGGAATTACACGACGACCAAAAACAAACGTACGAATCCCGATCGGCTGGAGTTCAGAAAATATTCTCCCCGTCTCAAAAAATATACGATTCACAGGGAAACGCGATAAGAGGCGAAAGAGGTTGAAAAATTGTAATCATTACTTTTTGTGGGGAGAGGCGTTCTACATATGGGAAGAAACAAGATTGTCGTGCTGCTTGCATTCGTTCTGGCGGTCGCGATGCTGGCGGGATGCAGCGGGAACAAAGGGAATGGCGGGAGCGCCGGCACAGAGGCGGAGGTTCGCGAGCTGGTATACGCGACGGCCAAGGACATCAACGACATGAATCCGCATTTGTACCCGGGATCCATGCCGGCGCAGGGGATCATCTACGAATCGCTCGTCGAGAATACGCCGGAAGGCATCAAGCCGCTCTTGGCGGAATCCTGGGACATCTCGGAGGACGGCAAGAGCTATACGTTCCATCTGCGCAAGGACGTGAAGTTTCATGACGGGGAGCCGTTCAACGCCGAAGCCGTGAAACAAAACATCGACGCGGTGCAACGGAACGGAAGCAAGCACGCCTGGATCAAGCTGTCCACGAAGCTGGCCGAGGTAAGCGCGGTGGACGAATTCACCGTCAAGCTGACGCTGACGGAAACGTATTATCCGACGCTGTTGGAATTGTCCATGACCCGGCCCTACGTATTCATCTCCCCCAAAGACTTCCTGAACGGGGAAACGAAGGACGGCGTGACGGGTTATCACGGAACGGGCCCTTACAGGCTTGAAGAGCAAGTGACGGAGCAATATGCCAGCTTCGAGGCGAATGAAGACTATTGGGGCGGAGCGCCTGCCGTGAAGAAGCTTACGGCAAAGGTACTGCCTGCGGGGGAGACGACGCTGCTGGCGCTTCAGAAGGGCGAGGTGAACTTCGTGTTCACGGACGACCGGGGAACGGACAGCATCGATGTGGACGCCATGCAGCGATTGGCGGATTCGGGCGATTACCAAATCGTTCGAAGCGAGCCCATGAATACGAAGATGATCGTCGCCAACAGCAGCCAGACCGCAAGTCCCGTCAGCGAGAAGGCCGTCAGGGAAGCCATCTGGCAGTCGATCGACCGGGAGACGATCAGCCGAACCATCTTCGGCGGCACGGAAACGCCGGCCGACGCCTTGTTCTCGCCCAACGTCAACTATGCGGACGTCGGACTGGAGAAGAGGGCATACGATCCCGATGCGGCCGCGAAGCTGCTGGAGGAGGCTGGCTGGACGGCGGCCGGCGATGCCGAAATCCGGTCGAAGGACGGACGACAGCTGACCATGAAGCTGTACTACGACGTGAACTCGTCGTCGCAGAAGACGCAGGCGGAGCTGCTGCAGAGCGAAGTGCTCAAGATCGGCATGAAGCTGGACCTTGTCGGCGAGGAATCCTCCGCGATCGCGGGCCGAAGATCGTCGGGCGATTACGATCTGTTATTCAACCAGACGTGGGGGCTTGCTTACGACCCGCAGAGCACGATTACGGCTTTCGCGTCGGACAACGCCTATCTCCACACGACGAGCGGCATCCCTCGGGCGGAGGAGCTGTACGCGAAGATCGAGCAGGTCATGGTGTCCACGGACGAAGAGACCAGGAAAGGCTTGTACAAGGATATTTTGACGATCGTGCACGAGGAGGCCGTGTTCATCCCGCTTACGAACGGCAGCGTGACGGTCGTGGCGCCTTCGGATCTGGGAGGCATCTCCTTCAAGCAAACGCAATTCGAACTGCCGTTTGAACGAATGGCTTTCGAATAAGGCTGCGGCCTGAGCAGAAAGGTTGCGGTTAGACGGGCAAGGGAGAAAGGGAAGAGAAAGGAGGAAAAGACGTGGGTCTGTACGTGTTGAAGCGGGTAGGCGCTCTTGCGCCGCTCCTGGTCGTCATCTCGTTTTTGACGTTTATATTGAACGGGCTCTCGCCCATGGATCCCGCCGAAGTCGTGCTGCATGCGCAAGGAGTGCCGTCGATCACCGAAGAGCTGATCGCGGCCACGAGGACGGAGCTCGGCATGGACCGTCCGCTGCTTGCAAGGTACTGGGATTGGCTGCTCGCCAGCCTTCAGCTGGACTTCGGGGATTCCTACATAACGGGCAAGCCGATATGGTCCCTGCTAGGTCCGGCCTTGATGAACACGCTGAAGCTTACGATCGTCTCCTCGCTGTTCATCATCGCGCTTTCCATCGTTCTGGGCGTCTTGTGCGCCTTGGGGGAGGGGAGGTGGCTGGACCTTTCGGTCAGGGGCGTCTCCTTCCTGCTCACCTCCATGCCGGCCTATTGGCTGGCGGCGCTCTTGGTCTGGTATTTCGCCGTGAAGCTGGATTTGCTTCCGACGAGCGGAATGGATTCGGCGAGCAGCTTCGTGCTTCCGGTGGCGGTCATCGTGATCGGCTACGCCGGCATCTACTTCCGGGTCGTTCGAAGTTCCATGCTGAGCAACCTGAACGAGGATTACGTCCTGTACGGAAGAGCCTGCGGCATTCCGGAGAGGAGGCTTACCATGCACGTGCTTCGCAATTCGCTGCAGGTGGCCGTGTCCGTCTTCGGTCTCGCCATACCGATCATACTGGGCAGCACGGTCGTCGTGGAAAATATATTCGCCTGGCCGGGTCTCGGCACGCTGACCGTCACCTCCATTCTGGGCCGGGACTTCCCCATCATTCAAGCCTACGTTCTCGTGCTCGCGGTCGCGTTCGTCCTGTTCAATACGGGATCGGACGTGCTCAACGCGGCCATGAATCCCCGGTTAAGGAAGGAGCTCTAGATGAAGCTGCTGAAGCGATTGTTGAAGGATAGGCTGGCGGCCGCGAGTCTCGCCGTGGTCGCGGCGACGCTGCTGATCGGGCTCTTCGCCCCGCTCTTTGCCCCGCATCCGCCGAACGAAGCCAACATGGAGCTCCGGTTCGCGGGAGTTTCCTGGAGCTATTGGCTGGGCAACGACCATCTGGGACGCTGCATTCTGTCGCGCCTGATCTACGGCATACGCCCCAGCGTGCTCTGGGTGCTGGCCGCGCTTGGAGCCGCCGCGTGTTTCGGAGCCGCGCTCGGCTTTGTCGCCGGCTACTTCCGGGGGAGGATCGACGCCATCCTGATGCGCGTCTGCGACGCCATGCTGTCGTTCCCCGGCTACGTGATGACGCTTGCCATCGTGGGCATGCTGGGGGCGGGGCTCGCGAATATATTGCTGGCGTTCGTCGTCATGAAATGGGCATGGTTCGCGCGGGTCATTCGGACCGCGGTGATGCAATACGCCGACGCCGACTACGTGAAATTCGCCAAAGTGTTGGGAATGGGGCATTTCGGCATCATGAGACGCCATATCGCGCCGGCGGCCTTGCCGGAAATCGCGGTCATCGCGAGCAGCGCTTTCGGCTCCATGATCCTGCAAATTTCCGGCCTCTCCTTCCTGGGGCTCGGCATCGAGGCGCCGCATGCGGAATGGGGCATGATGATGAACGAAGCGCGGTCGGTCATGTTCACGCGTCCGGAGCTCATGCTCGCGCCGGGGCTGGCCATCATTGCCGTAGTATCCGCCGTCAACTTTCTGTCGGACGCGCTGCAGAAGGCGCTGGATCCCAAGCTTGCCGTTTCCGGCAAGAGAACTTCCGTCTTTGCCGGCGGAATCAAGCGCGGCTTGCGCAAGAAGGAGGCGGCCTGAAGCCGATGAGCTTGCTGGAAGTGGAACATTTGCGAATATGGGACGGGGGAAGCGGCGAGGTGCTGGTGCCGGATAGCTCGTTCCGGCTGTCGCAAGGGGAGTGCCTGGCTATCGTCGGCGAGAGCGGCAGCGGCAAGTCGCTGACCTGCAAAGCGCTCATGCGGCTCAATCGTCCCGTTATCCGCCAGACCGGACGCGTTGCGTTGAACGGCGTCGATCTGACGGGGTTGTCCGATAAGGAGATGCGCCCTTACAGGGGCAAACGGATGTGCATGATCATGCAGAACGGCATGCGCGCGTTCGATCCGTCGCGTCCCGTCGGAGCTTATCTGCTGGAGGCGTTGTCCTTGCATGGCGACTGGAGCCGGAGCGAGATGGTCGCCGGCCTGTCTGCCGCCATGATGAGCGTAGGACTGTCGGATCCATCCGCCGTAATGGGGCGATACCCGCACGAATTGTCCGGCGGTATGCTGCAGCGGACCATGATCGCGCTTGCCATCGTATTGGAGCCCGACGTCATTATCGCGGACGAACCGACGACGGCGCTGGATGCCGTCACGCAATACGAAGTGGTCGAACAGTTCGTGGCGCTGCGGGGACGAATCGGCAGCGCCATCGTATTCGTGTCGCATGATCTGGGGGTGGTGCGCCGAATCGCGGACGAAGTGCTGGTCATGAAGGACGGGCTCATCGTGGAGCGCGGGGGAATCGACGGGATCTTCGGCGGGGCGAGCCATCCCTATACCCGTTATTTGGTTTCGTCCAAGGAAGCGCTCCGGAGCCGTTATTTGCAACTGATGGGGGGGGACTCGCGTTGTTGAAGGTTGAGGGCGTGAGCAAGTCGTACCGCGGGAACGGCTGGCTTGGCGGAGAACGTCGGCAAGTGCTGCGACGGATCCATATGGAATGGAACAAGGGCGAGTCCCTTGGCATCATCGGGGAGAGCGGCAGCGGCAAGTCGACGCTCGGCCGGCTGCTGCTCGGCATCGAGAAGCCGGATGAAGGGCGCGTGACGTGGGGAGGACGTCCCGTCACTGACCGCCGTGCGAGACGCGGAACGATCAGCGCCGTCTTCCAGGACTATACCTCGTCGATCCATCCCTTCTACACGGTGCGCCAAGCGCTGCTGGAGCCCTTGAAGCTCATAGGCGGCCAATGGGATGCGAGGAAGCTCGCGGAGCTGCTGCGCCAGGTTGGACTGGACGAATCGTATTTGGACAAATATCCGCACGAGCTGTCCGGGGGAGAGGCGCAGAGGGTCTGCATCGCCCGGGCCGTGTCGTCGAACCCGCAATGCATGCTGCTGGACGAAGCCATAAGCTCCTTGGACGGGTCCGTCCAGATGCAAGTGCTGGAGCTGCTGAAGGGGCTAAAAGATACTTACGGTATGGGGTATATCTTCATCACGCACGACATTATGGCGGCTGCTTATCTGTGCGACCGGATCATGATCGTGCAAAGCGGCGAAATCGTGGAAACCGTCGAGACGGAGCAACTAGGGCACGTGGAGACGGATTATGCCAAGGCATTGCTTCGCAAGGTGATTGTATAAAGGATGGCGGCGTCGCTCGCGGATTGTCCCAGCTTGATCGGAAAGGAGAACGTGTCGGTGAAAGGTGCGCTGTCTTGGCCGTTTATTCGGCTCTATATGCTTACGCTGCTCTACTTCAGCGCCAATTCCATCCTGAACGTCATCATTCCCCTCCAAGGGGAGGCGCTGGGGGCGACGAATACGACCATCGGCATCATCATGGGGGCTTACTTGCTGACGACGATGGTCTTCCGCCCTTGGGCGGGACAAGTCATCCAGCGTTACGGCCCCATCCGGGTGCTGCGGATCATTCTGATCGTCAACGGACTGGCGTTGCTGGTCTACTCGTTCACGGGTCTCGGCGGTTACCTGTTCGCTCGCGTGCTGCAAGGAGTATGCACCGCCTTCTTCTCCATGGCGCTGCAGCTCGGCATCATCGACGCGCTGCCGGATAAGGATCGTTCGCAAGGCATCTCCATGTATTCCTTATGTTCCTATATGCCGGGCATATTCGGCCCGCTGCTTGCCATCGGCATGTGGCGGACGGGGGAGATGCACGCATTTACGCTGTCGATGGTCGCCATTGCTATTTTGACCGGCGTGGTCGGGTTCACGGCCAGGATTCATCGCGCTCCGGAGGAGAAGGGCGATGGCGAAGCGGCTCCCCCAGGCAATCCGGCCGTCCAGATGTGGCAAGCCATGGGGCAGTTGGTCCGCAATCCCCATCTTCGGCGCTGCGGGACGCTCATGCTGACCGCTTCGCTCGTGTTCGGAGCGGTGACGGCGTTCGTGCCGTTGTATGCCCGCCAGATCAACGGAGTGAGCGCCGCCGTCTATCTGGTCATTCAGGCGGCCGTTGTCGTAGCCGCCCGGTTCCTGCTCCGGTCCCGCATCCCGTCGGACGGCAAGTGGAGCAACCGCTTCGTCGGAGGGACGATGCTCATGCTTGTCGCCGCTTCGGTTGCCGTCGGGCTGGCGGCGAAGGGGGGACCGGCGCTGTTCTATGCCGGCGCCGCGCTGATGGGCACCGTGCAGGCGCTGCTGTATCCGACGCTGACGACCTACTTGAGCTTCGTGCTGCCGAAGACGGAGCGCAACGTGCTGATCGGGCTGTTCATCGCGACGGCTGATCTCGGCGTATCCCTCGGCGGCATCGTCATGGGACCGGTCGCGGACCTCGCGTCGTATTCCTCGATGTATTTGATCTGCGCCGTCATCGCGCTGCTCGCTGCTTCCATTGCCCTGCGGGGACGCATGGGGAGCGGCAACGTATCGGGAGCGGAACGAGCGTCTAATCGCAGTTAAAGGGAAGAGCCGTAGAAACCGGATGATCCGGTAACTACGGCCCTTTTGGCATTGGCGAGAATTCGGCTGGCTGCAGCTTCATATGCTGCGCGGGAATGAGTCGGTCTCGCCGGCTTTATGCACAATTCATGAGCCTCCCCGGAAGGGGATAAGTCCCCCGATCTCGAATTGGTGAAGGACAGATTGCAACCGAGGTCAGGACGGAACAGCGATGGGACGCCGGCCCGTATTCACCATGAAAGGACGATGTAGAGTGGGGAACCCCCTGGCAACCGTGCAATGGTCAGCACGAAACGAGGAAATCGAGGAGCTCATCCATCAGGGAGAGAGCGTGACCGTTCATGAAATGGCGCAGGGCTTCGAAGCCGAAGTGAAAGAGCTGCGTTCCGCCAATGCCAGCTTCGTATGGAAGGTGTGGAACAAACAATCGAAGCCGCGCGTCGATGTCCAGTACCATTTGTTGCAAATCCTCGCGGAGAGAGGCATTGCCGTTTCCCGTCCGCTCGGCTGGGGCAAGGATGCCGACTGCAACCCCGTCTTGCTCACGACTTTCGACGGAACGAGCATCCGCAAGGCGGATCCGAAGAAAATAACGGAGCTCGCCAAACTTCTATCGGCCATCCATCGCATCGGCATCGAAACGGAGATCGATTCTTTCTTGCCAAGCTACGAGTTTAAAAGCTATTTTTTCGCCGAAGCCGAACAATACGAGCCTATCGACCAAGCCTTGCACGCGATCCTGCCTCAGGCGGGACTTAGGAGAGACGCCATCATCCATGGCGACTATCATCTCAACAACATCGTGGAGAACGGAGAGCGGCTAACCGTCATTGATTGGACGAACGTCCAGCGGGGAGATGCCCGGTACGACTTTGCCTGGTCGCTTGTTCTCATGCGCATCTATCTGTCCGAGAGGAACGCGGCCCTGTTCCGTTCCGCTTATCTGGAAGAGAACCCGATGGAACGGGAGGAGCTGGAGGCGTTCGAGGCGCTTGGCATCCTGAGATGGCTCTTCCTGATGAAGCGGGGCGGCACGTTCCGAAAGGCGGATACGATCAAGCGGGTGAAAGGGCTGATACAAGGCAATGGTTGGTTGGATCCTTCGCTCCTATAGGCAGGGGCACAATCATGGGAGATCGCCGTTGCGCCGTAGCGCATCGCTGCCCAAGGATTGACACCGGACAACTTTGACGATTTTTTGTGAGAGGCGCAAGCGCGAAGGAGTCCATCATCCAATCCGTTAACGCTATCTCCATATTCCGGCGCTCCAATAGTTCCGCAATGCTTGCGGCATGCTCCAAAAAATGCCCCTCTACCAGAACAAAACGTCCCCTTGGCAAACGGTATATGCATTCGCTATGGTAAGGAGAGCGGGATTGCCGCAAATAGCGGCAGAAGCCCTGCTACAAGGATCGAAATTCGACGAAAGTTAAATTGAGGGTGAATCAATCATGTTGCGAAAATTGGAAATCATAGCGACCTCGCCTGTTGAAGCGCTGGCGGCCGAACGGGCAGGGGCCGATCGCATCGAGTTGATCGCAGCCATGTCGGAAGGCGGCCTGACGCCTAGCTACGGCACGATCGTGCGGACCGTGCAAGCCGTGCGCATCCCCGTGCGCGTGATGGTGCGGCCGCATAGCAGAAGCTTCGTCTACACATCGGACGAGCTGGAGACGATGGCGGCGGATATACGCATGATCCGCGAGTCAGGAGCGGCGGGGCTGGTGTTTGGCGTGCTGACGCCGGATGGGCAAGTCGACGTTGCCGCAGTGGAGAGACTATGCGCGGAAGCGCCGATGTTGCCGGTGACCTACCACCGGGCGATCGATGAAGCGCGGGACATCGCAGAAGCGCTGCGCGAGCTGGAGCGGATCCCGTCCGTCGACCGCGTGTTGACGTCAGGCGGCCACGCCGACGGCGCATGGAACGCGCGACATAAGTTCCGCGAGCTGCAGGCGGTTACGCCGCTGAAGCTAATCGCGGCCAAAGGTTTGACGGTAGAGAAGCTCGAAGCGTTCCTGGAGGATGCCGAGGGCGTAAACGAGGTTCATTTCGGGACCGGAGCAAGGATTGGCGGCAGAGAGGATTCGCCGATCGATCCCGAACGGGTGGAGGCATGCGCGCGTCTTCTTCGCGGCGGACAGAACGAATGACAGACATCAATGAGGAGGTCGAGGGGCAATGACGGAGAAAGCAGGACTGCTCGTGGAAGAGCATAGGGGGCCGCTGGTCGAGTGCGAATATGTCGGCCATCTTGTTGCGGTCGACTTAAATGGCGCAATCGTAAGGGAGATCGGCAATCCTCGTCATGTAACTTACATGCGGTCGGCTGCCAAGCCTTTTCAGGCGCTGCCCTTCTTTGCAAGAGGGCTGCACCGGCAGTTGAAGCTCACGGAGGACGAGCAGGCGATTTTGACGGCTTCGCACCGATCGCAACCGTTCCATGTCGAGACGCTCGAATCGTTGATGGCAAAGATCGGCGTAGAAGAGCGGCAACTGGCGTGCAGCACGGCCTACCCGTTGCACGGGCCAAGCCGGGTTGAGCTGCTGAAGCGAGAAGCGCCCGCGCGACGTTTGTACCATAACTGCTCCGGCAAACATCTCGGCATGCTCGCCGTGTGCCGAGCCGCGGGTTATCCGGAGCAAGGGTACGAGCAGCCGTCGCATCCTCTACAGCAGGAGATTATCGGCCTCCTGTCAGTGTTGTCCGGCATCGACGCGGAGGATATCGCGATCGGCATCGACGGCTGTGGCTTGCCGGTGTTCGGCATGCCGATCTATCATATGGCGCGGGCGTTTCTGCGGCTGGCGCGTCCGGAGACGGTCGGCGACGGAAAGCTGTCCGCCGCCGCGGCGGATCTGACGGCAGCGATGCATGCGCGTCCGCTGTGGGTGTCGGGCAGCGATCTTATCTGTCCGGCGCTGCTGGAAGATTCCAACATTGTAGCCAAGGGCGGGGCCAAAGGCATCTATTGCTTCGCGTTGAAAGAGCAGGGGATCGGCTTCGCCTTTAAAGTGATGGACGGCAGCGAGGACAAGTGGCCGTTCGTCGTCGCTTCTATCCTCATGCAGATCGGTTACGAGGATGAGCGGACGATTGAGCGGCTGCTGCAACTATGTCCGGTGGAAATCGTCAACGGATCCGGCACCCGCGTAGGCGAGCACCGGATCGGCTTCGATTGGAACGCGAAGAGGTAGCGGGCTATGGCTAAGCGGGCCAGGAGGAAAGAACAAGACAGAGCAGAGCAGATCTGAACGAGCAGAAAGAGCAGAACGAGCAGAACGAGCAGAACGAGCAGAACGAGCAGAGCAGGCGGCGATGTTAAGAAACCGCAGCAGGATGAGTCAAATTATCAGCACGACTGCTTCATTAAGGATCATCGTGATCGCGCGGAAACGAAAGGGGTTGTCCTAACAGTCTTGCTAGATGACTGTTGGGACAACCCCTTAGTAACTCACGAACCCGTGTTGCCGTTTGTGTATGATGATAATTCATACACATCTGTCCATTCACGAGCCCCTTGTGAGCTGTAACCCAAAAAAGTCGGTTTACAGAGCCGCACGGAGCAACTTTGTGAGCTGTAACCCGAGAAAATCGGGTTACAGGGCGTAGCGGAGTAACTTTGGATGCTGTAACCCGAGAAAATCGGGTTACAGGGCGTAGCGGAGTAACTTTGGATGCTGTAACCCGAGAAAATCGGGTTACAGGGCTTAGCGAAGTAACTTTGGATGCTGTAGCCCGAAAAAATCGGGTTACAGGGCACACCGGAGTAACTTTGGATGCTGTAACCCGAAAAAATCGGGTTACAGGGCGTAGCGAAGTAACTTTGGATGCTGTAGCCCGAGAAAATCGGGTTACAGGGCGTAGCGGAGTAACTTTGGATGCTGTAGCCCGAGAAAATCGGGTTACAGGGCGTAGCGGAGTAACTTTGGAAGCTGTAGCCCGAAAAAATCGGGTTACTGGGCGTAGCGGAGTAACTTTGGATGCTGTAACCCGAGAAAATCGGGTTACAGGGCGTAGCGGAGTAACTTTGGATGCTGTAACCCGAGAAAATCGGGTTACTGGGCGTAGCGGAGTAACTTTGGATGCTGTAGCCCGAAAAAATCGGGTTACAGGGCGTAGCGGAGTAACTTTGGATGCTGTAACCCGAAAAAATCGGGTTACAGAGCCGCGCGGAGCGACATTGTGAGCTGTAACCCGAAAAAATCGGGTTACAGAGCCGGGCGTTAACAGCCCTGTTCCGTATTTATAAGCGGACCTTCCTGGAACGTCACTCGTTCGGAAGCGGAAGCTTCAGCACGATATTGGTGCCGGCGCCTTCCTTCGACTCCACCTCGATGTCGTGGGTCGTGCCGTAATGAAGCTGCAGCCGCTGCTGCACGTTGGCAAGTCCGATATGTTCGGCGTCAGGGTGTTTGGCTGCCATCGCCAGCTTCGCGCGCAGCGCCTCCAGCGTCTCCGGGGACATGCCGATGCCGTTGTCGAATACTTCGATCCGGATAAATTCGTCGGCGACATAAGCCGTTACAGCGAGGAAACCATTGTCATCCGGGCGGAGCTCCAGTCCATGGTAGATCGCGTTCTCCGCGAGCGGCTGCAGCGTCAGCTTGGGGATAGGGGTCCCCATCAGCGAATCCGGTACGGAGATATGCAGATGGAATCGGTAATCGTATCGGATCTGGTTGATCTCGAAGTAACGGCGCACCTGCTCGATCTCGTCCCGCAGCGACACCAGCGACTCGCCGGAGGAAATGCTGTAGCGGAACATATCGGCCAGCATCACCGACATTTGCGACAGCACGGGGACGCGCTCGATGATGGCAAGCGCGCTCATCGCATCCAGCGTGTTGTACAGGAAATGCGGGTTGATTTGCGAATGAAGCGCCTGAAGCTGCGCTTGCTTGCGCATCAGCTCGGAGTGGTAGACGTCCTTGATCAGATTCTCGATCCGCTCGTTCATCCGGTTGAAGCCGTGCGCGAGCTGCCCGACTTCGTCGGTGCTGTGCACTTCCACGGCAGGCGGGAATTGGCCCGACTGGAGCTGCTTCATCCGCTCCTTGAGCTCTCGCAGGGGATGGGATACGCGTCTGGCTACGAGCACCGCCAGCAATACGGCGAACGCCAGCGCGACAAGCCCGACCTGAATCGTTGTATTGCGGAACGAATCGGCATAGGTGTGTAGCTTTTTGACCGGGTCGAGGCTGACGGCTCGCCAGCCGATGCCGGACAGCCACGTCTGATTGACGAACATTTCCTCTCCTTTCCAGAGGAGCCGCTTGCCGGAAAGATTATCCCAGTCGGTGGACAACAGCCAATTCGATCCGATCTCGTCCAGATCGCTGCTGTAGACGATTCGATTTGCATTGTCCAGCACAAGCACGTTGGAAGTGTCGGTCTCGGCCATCAGCGCGGCGATCGTGCTCAGATTGAGCTCGACCAGCACGGCGCCTAGCGGAGCCGTGGATTGCGTATTGTTGATTTTGCGGCCGATGACGACCGCGTACGGCAATCGATCCGGCTGGCCGTAAGGCTCAAGACGATGAAAGGGGCCCGCCACGACCGCTTGTCCGCCTTGGGCCATCACGTTGTCGAACCAGGGCTGTTTGATCCAGGAGTTGTAGGGTTCGATGTTGCGTTCCTTGGATACGATGCGCCCGTCGGCCGAGACCCAGACGACGTTGTTCACAGGCGTTTGGATGTTCATATATCCGTACCACTCGTCGAATCGCTGGAACAGCTCGCTCTCCCATCGTTTATATCGGACGAGATCCTCTGGCGGACCCTCGTTCAGCAAAGCTTGCACTTCGCCCGTGTAGATGGCGCGGGTATAACGTTCGATCCTTTCGACGAAAGCGGCCAGCTGTACGCCAAGCATGCGCATTTCCTGCTGCCGATTGCGGATCGTCTGTTCCTCCGACGAGCGAACGGTGGAGCTGTACAGAATGACTCCGATCGCGGTCAGCGGCAAAGCCGCGATTAATACGAGGGTGAGAAGCAGCTTGGCTCTAATGCTGCTTCTCAGCTTATGCATCGAGCGGCGGATCATGCTGGGCTTCCTCCTTGAGCTTCCTCCTTGAGCTTCATAGGCGTCATGCCGTGATGGCGCTTGAACAGCTTGCGGAAGTACTTCAGATCCTGATAGCCGCAGAGCTCCGCCACTTCGTTGATGCGCCGGCTAGGATCCTCGGTCAGCAGCCGCTTAGCGAAATCCATGCGCAAGGAGGCAATGTATTCCAAATAGTTCACCCCTGTAGCCTGTCGGAATAGCGAGCAGAAGTAGCCGGGACTAATATACAGCCGCTTGGCCAATTCCGTGAGAGTAAGCGACTCTCGGAAGTGCACGTCGATATAAGCTTTCATCTCCAGCATCGCTTGCCGGATATCCGGCATCCCAGCGTCCGGGCGCTCCGCTCCAATTCCGCCGTAGCCGCCGTCTGAATCCGCCTCCGTCCCCCGGTTGGCGAAAGACCCGCTTCTCGTTCCTGCGACTACGTCATCCGCCTGTTCACCCGTCTGCCCATCCGTCCGCCCGTCCGTCGATCGACGGACGCCGTCTTCAGCCGTCCGACCGATTGTTCCGCGAATCAATCGAGGCCACTCGGCGAGCTTGTCTTCGAAACTTGATATCGTTAAACCGGCTGCACGGCAACGCGAGCCGGCATCGTCCGCTTTCCCCGCAGGCAGCGCTATCGCCGCCAGCCATGCGCCGCGAGTGCGGATGACGATCCGCACCGCCCCGGCAGGCAGCGCGCTGGCCAAGACATCGGCGCCAAGACCCGCATCCGGCTCAAGCGCCGCGACGGCGTACGCCCGCCCCGCTTCGACAAAGCCGGCGTCGGCTGCCTCCGCTTCCATTAGCGCCGTGTCTCCTTCGAACACGCCCTCCACGACATAATACAACCATTGTTCCTGCCGGTGACGCAACTGGGCCTCCTGCCGTGCCGTCTGTTCCCTGCGAGCCTCGATGATTCGCGACAACACCGCATTCAGCTCTCCGCCGTCGACCGGTTTGAGCAGATAATCGGCTACCGTCAAACGCAGCGATTGCCGCACGTATTCGAACTCGTCGTAGCCGCTTGTTACAATAAAGCCGATATCGTCGCCGTATTGCTCGCGAGCTTTTTCGATGAGCAGCAAGCCGTTCATGATCGGCATCCGCACGTCGGTCAAGATGAGATCGGCATCCGTGTCGCCGATTTTTTCAAGCGCCTCTTGCCCGTTCGCGGCTTCGCCGGCCAGCTTGATCCCAAGCCCCTGCCAGTCCACCAGCTGGATCAGCCGGGAGCGCGACAGCCGCTGATCGTCTACAATAAGCACGTTCATAGCAAGCTCCCTCCTTTGTCCACAAGTATACCGCTTGCGGGACCGATTGCAAGATACGCCAAAAAACGACCCTCCTATTGTCAAAGAATGCGCCCTTATGAAATTGAACCGCTTTCTTTATACTGAGAACATCGCCGCAAGGGAATGGATAAGAGATCGGCGTGAAGCCGACAGGAGGGGGGATACGCATCATGAGCGCTTCATTGGCGCGTTTGCGCCGCAATTGGAAGGGATACTTGTTTTTGATTCCCGTGTTTGCCGTACTGGCATCCTTTAAATTCATCCCGTTTTTCGACGCTTTGCGCATGTCGATGTACGATTGGAACGGGGCAAACGTCAAGTCTTACGTAGGTTTGGCCAATTTCAAAGAGCTGGTCCGGGACGCCACGTTTCTGGATTCACTCGGCAACGTCGCGGGATTTACGTTCGCGGCGGTCATCATTCAACTAATCGTGCCACTAATTGCGGCCGTGCTGGTCTTTCATGTAACGAACCGGAAGCTGCAGCAGTTTTTCAAAGTTTGGTTTGTCGTGCCGCTCGTTATACCGTCTATCATCGTGTTTTTGACATGGCAGTGGATATTTGCGGGCGAATACGGCGTACTAAACGAATTTCTTAAAGTCGTTGGCCTGGAATCATGGACGCATGCCTGGCTTGGCGAGAGCAAAACGGCGTTTACGTCGATTGTCTTCGTAAATTTCCCTTGGATCGGAGGCATCAATTTTCTGCTCTATCTTGCAGGTCTGATGGCCATCTCGGGGGAACTGTTCGAGGTCGCAAAGCTGGACGGCATGAACGCTTGGCAACGGTTCAAACACATCGAGCTGCCGCTTGTGCGCAGCCAGATCAAGCTGATTCTCGTGCTTACGCTGATTAATCAAATTCAAAGCTTTGAAAATGTTCTCGTCCTGACGAACGGCGGTCCCGGCACGTCGACGATGACGCCGGCGCTGTACTTATACATCCAAGGATTTTCTTACAGCCGGCTCGGTTATGCTTCCGCTATCGGAGTGACGTTGTTTGCGGTCGTGCTGCTACTGACCTGGGTGAACCAGCGGTTTATCCGCGACACGGACAAAATCGATTGACCGTGCGACCGCAACGGGTGAAACAGGCTCATGCCGCGCGCGCCAAATCGCGCCATATCCGCACAGAAGGAGGAATCGCCGTCATGACGGACCGCAAGACGTCGTGGGGAGTGTACGCGGGACTCGTTTTCCTGCTCGTTCTTACACTATTCCCGTTTTATATGCTGCTCATTAGCTCGTTCAAACATTTTGACCAAATGATATTGGAGTTCTGGACGCCGTCGTTCCCGTTGCACGGAGACAATTACGCGTCGGCGTTCCGCCAGATCGCGCCATTTATCTGGAACACGGTGTTTATCTCGTCCTGTATCGTGGTCGGGGTCATCATAATCTCGTCCCTGGCCGCCTATTCGTTCGTTCGTTTCGATTATCCCGGCAAAAACGCCTTGTTCCTGCTTATTTTATCGCTGATGATGATTCCCGGCTTCCTGCTCCTTATTCCGCAGTTTATGCTGGTGCAGAAGCTGGACATGCTCAACACGTATCAAGGCCAGATTTTCCCGCCGATGGCGTTCGGCGCTTCGATGGCGACGTTCCTCATGCGGGCGTTCTTCGAAGGCATTCCGAAAAGCCTGCTCGACGCAGCCGATACGGAAGGCGCCAGCGAATGGCGCATCTATGCAAGCATCGTGATGCCGTTGTCACTGCCCGTAATCGCGACCGTCGCGATTCTGAATTTCCTGGCGGGATGGAACAACTATATCTGGCCGCTGGTTGCCACAACCGGGGATTCGGTAAAACCGGTCATCCTCGCGCTGTCGACGGTTACCGGTACTCTTGACCAAGGCATCAGCGTCAAGCTGGCGGGTTACGTTATCTCGTCGCTGCCTCTGCTCGCATTTTTCTTTCTCGCTACCAAACCTTTTATCTCCGGCATTACGTCCGGCGCGGTCAAAGGTTAGGAATATAAACTAGGGGTGTTCAGCACATGAGCAAAAGCAATCGTTGGTTCAAATCGTTACTCGTAACAGCTTTATCGTTGTCGGTCGTCATTGCAGGCTGCAGCAGCAACGGAAACAACAAACCGGATTCAAACGGCGCCGAGCCGGGTCAAGACAAAGCGCCGGTCGAGCTGCGATTCGCGATGGAGACGCCGAAGGAAGAGCAGACGAAGACGGTCTGGAAGGAAATTCTCGACGGTTATACCAGTCAACATCCGAATGTCACGTTTAAAATCGAGTATACGCCCAATGACGGCGACGCCGCGCGCACTTGGATGACTACCGCGTTGATTGGCGGCACGGCGCCCGATATTTTCCCAAGCCGTTATACTTGGACGCATGAGGATCTGAACAAGGATCTGCTGACCGACTTGACGGCGCGCTACGACGAGCCGAACCCGTACAACGAGGATAAGGTATGGAAGGATACTTTTGCGCCAACCGTATTTAATGAGATGAAAAACCCCGTAGACGGAAGGCTTGCGGGCATATCGCTGCAAACGTTGGCGATCCGCGTGTTCTACAACCAGGATCTGTTTAACAAATATAATCTGGAAGTTCCGAAAACATGGACCGAATTTCTGAACGTGCAGAAAACGCTGAAAGACGCAGGCGTTACTCCGTTCGCCTTTGCCAATTCGAAGCCGGGCGACAACCACTTGTTGTGGGCGACGAATATTTTGACTAACCAGATCGCGGCCGATAAGGTGGCTTCGTACGATTATAACGGAAACAAGCAGCTGGAACTCAACGAGATCGTCGGCGCCGTCTCCGAGAAGACGATCGACCTGACGAGCCCGGAGTGGAACGGGGTATTCCCGATCATCAAGGACTGGTCGCAGTATTGGGCCAAAGGCTACAACGGCGTCAACGGCGACACGGCGAAGCAGATGTTCCTGCGCGGCGACGTGGCGATGATGATGGCGGGCAACTTCGAGCTCAAATCGATTCAGGATTTCAGCGGCCGCAAATTCGAATACGGCACGTTCGCGCTTCCTTACTTGACGAAGGCCGAACATCCGGACGCTTCGGAGCGCTACTACGAGCTCGGCGGCTACCCGGACGGCGTGTATACGGTGCCTAAGACGGTGACGGGCGAGAAGCTTGACGTCGTTGTAGACGTGCTGAAATATTTGACCTCGCCGGATGTCGCGTCGATTCTTGGCAACAAGCTGTACCTGACGACGACGCTGTCGGGCGCTAAGCTGCCTGACAATCTCAAAGGCTTCGAATTCGTCGGCGACCGTATCCTCGTCAACTTCTACGCGGCCCATATCGACAAGAAGCTCAATGAGGATCTCGTGAGAATCGGCCAGCTGTATCTGGAAGGTTCGATCGACCTGGAGAAATTTACGACGGAAATGAACAATACGCTTACGACGGACATGGCAGCGGCAGCCACGCAGAACAGCTGGAACAAGGACAATGGCTACGGTTCCAAATAAGCCGGCCATGAGCGCTTCGCGGCCGATGAACTGCATCGTCATCGTCTGCGACACGCTGCGGCGGGATCATTGCGGCCCCTATCACGGGGGCCTTCCGCTATCCGGCGTGACGCATGCGCAGCAGCCCGATTGGGTCGTGCCGACACCCAATATGGACAGGCTGGCGAAGCGCGGCGTCGTGTTCGACCAGGCATGGGCAGGCTCTACGCCTTGCATGCCGGCTCGCCGCGACATCTATACGGGGCGCTATGAATTTCTTGAGCGCGGCTGGGGACCGCTCGAGGACGATGACGCGGATCTGCCGCGCGTAATCTCGGGCTCGTCCAACCAGTCGCTGGCGCAGCAGCTTCGCGAAGGACGGCCGGTCAGCTACCTTGTGACCGACCACTTCCATCTGTGGGAGCGGGGCGCCGGCAACTATCATATGGGCTACAGCGGCTTCGAGTTTGTGAGAGGACACGAAGCAGACGCCTGGAAGACCGATCCCGTCGAGTTCGAGGTGCCGGATGGGGATACGCATAAGGTCGAGCGGCATTTCCGCAACCTCGCGGCGCTTCCTCCGGAGGAGCGCGCTCCGTTTGCGGAGCGCGTATTCCGCAGCGCGGCCGAATGGCTGGACGGCAACCATACGCATGATCCGTTTTATCTGCACATCGATTGCTTCGATCCCCACGAACCTTGGGATCCGCCGGAAGATTTGCTGAAGATGTTCGACCCGCGCGGCTATGACGTGGAACGTTGGAACTCGATGGTGCCGTATGACGAATGGGAGCGGCATATGACGCCCGATCAGCTGAGACATGTGCAGGCGAGGTATGCGGCGCAGGTTGTCTTGACCGACAAGTGGCTCGGCCATCTGATGGACAAGATGGACGAGCATGGGCTGTGGGAGTCCACCGTGCTGATCTTCACGACCGATCATGGCACTTACAACGGCGACCGCGGCCGCATCGGCAAGCTGCAGACGCATCACTTTGCTTCATGCAGCAGGCTGCCGCTTGTAATCGCGCATCCTGAAGGTCCGCAGGGCGAACGGCGCGAGCAGCTCGCGCAGCTTGTCGACATCTACCCGACAGTGCTTAGCGTGCTTGGAATCCCGTGTCCGGAGGGGATACATGGCGTCGATCTTGTACCGGCCGTCATGTCGCCGGATGCGCCGACGCGCTCTTACGCGATCACCGGCATGTACGGGCGCAGCGTATCGCTGACGGACGGGCGATGGATGCTTCATCAGACGCCTATAGCAAGCAACAAACCATTGTACTGGTACAGCCATCATGCCGCCAAATTTATCGAATACGAGCTCGGTCCCGTCGAAGAAGGCCGCAGGGCCGTCGTTACGGCCTCATGGCCGGAGCCGACATGGCTGACCTGTCTGTCGGAGGATCCGGGCGAAACGGTAAACCGGGCGGCGATTCATCCGGACAAGCTCGCCGTCATGCGAGGGGCGCTGCGCGAAAAGCTCGCGGAGTTGGGCGCGCCGCCCGAGCAGGCGGTACGGCTGGGGCTGTAGGGAGACGTTCATCAACAGGAGAGGAGCCGGAGCAATGACAACAATGGCAAGAGACGGAGAAAACTGGTTCTGGGATTATACAAGGCAGGTGCATGTGGACTTTCATATGCCGGAATTTCCGGTCGGCGCGATCGCGAAGTTCGATGCCGAACAATTTGTGCAAACTTTCGTGCGCGCCCGGGCCAACGTAATCGGCGTGTTTACGAAATGCCATTTTGGCAATGCGTTCTACGACAACTACTACGGACACAAACATAACGGGCTTAAAGGCGACTTCTTCGGGGAAGTGCTGGCGGAGGCGCGCAAATACGATCTTAAGGTTATCGCCTATTATTCGCTGGGCACGGATGCCTACGCCGTGACGCAGAATCCCGACTGGTACCAGATCGACGAGAACGGCAACGTTCGCGGCTCGGAAGGAACGGTATGGGAGCTGCCTTGCCTCAACAGTCCCTACCGCGAGGAACTGGTTATTCCGCAGGTGCGCGAGATTACGGAGAAGTATGTCTTCGACGGCTACTTGTTCGATATTCCGTACCAGCATAACCATACATGCTTCTGCGCGTACTGCCGCAAAAAATTCCGCGAGGAGACGGGGCGAGAGCTGACGACGGAGCTGTACCGCGACGAGCCGGAGACGGTCAGGGACTTCGGCCGCCGCACGGCGATCCGCACGATGCAGGAAATCCGCGAGCTGGTAAAGGCGATCCGGCCCGAGGTGCTGGTCAACTGCAACGGCGCCTGGCGAATGGGCGAGCCGGAGGAGCTGAACCTGACGAGCGATTACGGCTTGTGGGAATCGCAGCCGTCGGCGACGGGCACGTTTTACAACCATTCCATCCGCGCCCGCCATATTCGCACGCTGGACGTGCCGGTGCAGATCATGACCGTGCGGTTTACGGAAGGCTGGGGCCTTATGTCTTGCAAGACGCCGGAGCAGCTCAAATACGAGTTCGCGACGATTTTGGCGAACGGCGGCATTGTCAATATCGGCGACCAGGTGCTGCCGGACGGAACGCTGCAACAGGGCGTTTACGACGTAATCGGCGAAGCGTTCGAATTCGTCGAGCAGCGCGAAGCGTATTGTCTGAGAGCGCGGAGCGTGGCGCACATTGCTTTGATCGGCAACAATACGACGAATTGGTATCACGACAAGGATGACGCTTCCACGTTCGGCGCGGCCAAAATGCTGCTGGAGGGACATCACCAGTTCGACATCTACTGCAACAGCGCATTCCCGGAGCTGGACGGCTATAAGGTTGTCGTGCTTCCGGAGACGGTGGAGTTGGACGAGGCGGCGCAGGAGCGTATTCGCCGGTTCGTCGCGCGCGGCGGCTTGCTGCTGGCGGAAGGCGCGGCCACTTTGGGTCGGGCGCCTGTTGTCCCGTCGACAACAGGCGCCGCGTTGACAGCCGCCGCGCCAATAGAGGCGGCTTCGGCAAGCGCGGTGTCTGTTCGCGACAGCGCAGTGCCTGGCAGCAGTGCATCGGGTCTGTCGAAGGCCGGCTTCCTGCGCTTCGGTCTTGCCGACGTCTTCGGCGTGGAGTATCGGGAGCGGACGCCGTATCCGTTTGCGTATATGACCGAAGACGAGGAGCTGTGGCAAGGTATTGCCCGCATCCCGCAACTGGTCGAGGAGCCGTTCCTCAAGGTAACGCCGACGACGGCCGAAACGCGCAGCCGTATCCAGTGGCCGCTCACCGTGCCGGCTCGCAACCGCGCGTTCCGCCACCCGCTGCCGCCGGCAGGGCTTGAAAGCGATTATCCGGCGATTACGGTTAACCGCTACGGAGAAGGAACAGCGCTTTACATCGCCGCGCCGGTATTCCGGTCGTATTGGCATTCGAACCACTTCTGGGTGCGCCGCATCGTGGGCAATCTGCTTAACGCCTACGATACGCAGAAGCCGTTTACGGTGGAAGCTCCGGCACATGTCGAGGCGAACCTGATGGAACGCGGCGACGACCGGTTCCTGCATCTTATCCAGTACCAAAGCGTGCAGGTCGGAGAGAAAAGCACGGCGTTTTATGCGCCGATCGAAACGATTACGCCGATGCACGACATTGGCGTTACGGTACGCGACAGCTCGATCAAGCAGGCGGTTCTGCAGCCGGAAGGGCTGGAGCTGCCGCTGCGCCGCACGGATGACGGCGTCGCTTTCACCGTGCCGAAGCTGCATATTCACGCGATTGTGCAGCTCAAGCGGTAATGCGCGCCAGCTTCTCTGGCAGCAATTAGCGATTCTTAATTTCAGGTTTCTGAACTTATAGTCATTTTATTACGACAACCGGCAAGCCCAAGAGTAAGGGCTTGCCGGTTGTTATTTTTTATCAAGTACTCGCTTTTTCATACACATACGCTCGTCCCGGCCCCCTCATGAATCAGACCTCCCGATTCAAATTCGGCATGTGACGTTTTCCGTTCAAATGTTAGAATGGAAGAGAGAAATTTCCATTCCTGCAAAGTTGAGGTGACCGTCATGCCCAAGGATCTGATGGATCGACTGTTGGCGGCAGTAACCGGGGAGCCGCTTAGACGCAAGGTGCTTCTTGCGCATTCCTACGCGCAAGGGCAGCAACTGCTGGAGAGACTGTGCGCCCGTGCCGGCGCGATTGCGAATGTGGAGATCGAGACCGTGCGCGGACTTGCGGCAAAGAGAGCGAAGCTGGAGTTGTTCCTGAATGGCATTACACTGCTTGAGGAGGGGCAAGTCTTTTGGATTGTACGAATGCTGATGGAGGAGTTGGCGACTGACGCGCCGACCGGCTACATCCATGAGGGCAATCTGAAGCCCGGAATCGTCGATGGAGTAAATCGCTCCTTGGGCGAACTTAGACTTGCGCGGCTTGCGGCTGCAGATATACGGGCAGAAGCGTTTACGCATTCCGGCAAAGCCGAGTATATGCGGCAGCTTCTGTCGAGATACGAGTTGTATCTAACCGAGCAGCGGACCACGGATTTCGCGGGACTCGTACATTTCGTAACGCCGGACAACGAGGATACGCTGTATTTGGCGATTGAGCCGACGGGATGGATGCGGGCGGAGCGGGAGATGACGGTGCGGATCGCGGGAGAACGATTAGAGATTTTAGAAGCGGAGGCGACATTCGGTCAAAATGCAGGCTTCGCGGGAAACTCCTTTGCGTTGTTCAGCGCTTCCGGGCCCATCGCGGAAGTGAGGGAAGGTCTGAGAAGAATGCTGGGGCAGGCCGATTCAATTGACGGCATCGAGATTATGGCGGCGGATTACGAGCGTTACGCGCCTATCGTATACGATCACGCGAAAGCGCTGGGTCTTGCCTGTACTTTGTCGAGCGGCCTGCCGATCGGGTATTGCCCGGCGGGGCAAGCAGCCCTTGGTCTGCTGGATTGGATACAGGAAGGATATCCCGTATCCAAGCTGACGGAGCTGCTCCGGTATGGGCGCTTGCGAATCGAAGACGAACGTTTCACGCAAAACAGCTGGATCCGTCTGCTCGAGCAATCCGGAATCGGCTGGGGCAAGGACCGATATATCTCGTTGCTGGAGCCTTCGGGACTGGCCGAGGGGGATAGGGAACAAGGCGCCGCCTTGCATGCCCATGCGTTGCAATGGTTCGGCTCACTGCCGGACAATGACCAATGGCATCCTTTCGAACTGTTGAACTGGCTGGCTCGCAACGTGGCGATCTACGCGGCGGGACGATCGCCGGAGGATGCCGGCGTACATTCGTCGCTGCGCGAGCTGGCGTTTACGCATGCCAAGTCTCCATCCGGGAGCATGACCAGGGAACTTGCGATCCGTTACGTGCGGGGGATGCTTGACGGCATTCGCATACGCGTATCGCCGACGCCGAAGCCTGGAGCGATTCACGTCAGCTCGCTGTCGGGCGGAGGATGGAGCGGACGCGGACTGTTCTGGATTCCCGGCATGGACGAAAGCTCCTGGAGCGTATCGGCCAGGCAGGATCCCGTGCTCCTCGACGAGGAGAGAATCCGGCTATCGCCGGATTTGACGACAAGGAGAGAACGGGCAAGCGCCCAAAGGCTGGAGCGCGAATCCCGAATTGGATTCCTTCGGGGCGAGCTGTGGCTCAGCTATTCGTCCTACGATCCCGGCGAACAGAAAAGTCATGGCGCTGCCTTCGAAATGCTTCAGCTTTTTCGGCTCCAGAGGGGAGATGCGATCAAAGATTTTGGCGCTTTGTCGAACGCGCTTGGCGAACCGTACGGCGTATTGGATATGCGCTGGGCTGCCGGAGGCCATATTGGGCAAGCGAATCGACCCCAGAATGCCGCCCATCATGCCCCGCCAAATGCCGAGTCTGCCAGATTGCCGCTAAACGGAATCGACGCTTGGGCGAAGCTGCTGGCGAACGCAAGAGGCGAGCGGCTGGACGGACGCGAAGCCATACGCGGAAGTTATCCGGCGCTGGCGGAAGGGTATCGGGCAGTCGCGCTTAGGCAGGCGGACGGATTGTCGGCATATGACGGCTGGATCGGCGAGCATAATCGAGTGATGGAGCAGGGAGGCCGCCAAGGCGAGTCGCTCCCCGGTATTGTGCCGAAGCGCGATTATATCAGCGTCAGCGAGCTGGAGCAGTACGCAAGCTGCGGATTGCGATATTACTTCGGCTATGTGTTGAATTTACCTCCCAAGGAGACGGCAGAGCTGGATCGAACGCGCTGGCTGCAGGCGAACGAGAAAGGCAGCTTGCTTCACGAGACGTATCGGCGGTATATGGAGGAAGCGACGGGGAGCGGCGCGAGAGCAGCCGTGCACGATCGCGAGCGATTGTACCGGCAGCTCGAACAGGTCCTGTCGGCATTTGCGACACGGATTCCTGCGCCGAGCAGCCATGTATTCAATAAGGAAGCCGAGGAGCTGCGGCGGGATGCGGATGTGTTCTACCAGGTGGAATCCGTTAATGCCGATCAACCGCTATTTTTCGAGCTGGAGCTGAAGACGGAGGATGGGGAGCCCATGGAGGTCGAGCTGGCGAACGGGATGCGCTTCAGGCTAAAAGGTTTTATTGACCGGATCGATCGGATCGGACCGCATGAATACCGGATTATCGATTACAAAACCGGAAGCCCGGCCAAGTTTAAACCTTCCGAATATTTCAGCGGCGGGACGCAGCTCCAGCATGCGATCTACTCCGTTGCGGCCGAGCAGTGGCTGCGGACATCCGGTTACGATGCCGAAGCGGCGGTCACGGAGGCCGATTACCGATTTCCAACCGCGAAGGGGCGAGGCGAATTCGTGCGAAGGGAGCAGAATCGCAGATCGGAGCTTGCCGTCGTTATCAAAGGGCTGCTCGACTCCCGCGAGAGCGGCTTGTTTATCCCGGCGTCCGATATTCAGCAATGCCGATGGTGCGACTATGCTTCGGTGTGCGGCGCCCATGCGACGCGAATGGTCGAGAAACGTCAGTTGGAAGGCAATGGAGGACTGCTGGGTACGCTGCTGGAGGTGGAGAGCTATGGCTGATGCAAACGGGATGGAAAGAATGGCGGATCTGCAGGATCGCGAGCGCATTTTGACGGATCTGAACACGACGCTTTTAGTGGAGGCGGGAGCGGGCTCGGGCAAAACGACAAGTCTCGTCGGGCGGCTCCTTGCTTTGATCGAATCAGGAGTGAGCGTGGGAGAGATTGCCGCCATCACGTTCACCAACAAGGCGGCCGACGAGATGAAGGAACGATTCCGGCTGGCGCTGGAGAATGCCTATCGGCAAGCGTCGGCGGGCGCCCCGGCTACTGCCGCGGACGCCCCCGCCGCTGTCTTGGACG
Source organism: Paenibacillus sp. PAMC21692 (assembly GCF_014303795.1). Lineage (NCBI taxonomy): Bacteria > Bacillati > Bacillota > Bacilli > Caryophanales > Paenibacillaceae > Paenibacillus > Paenibacillus sp. PAMC21692. The sequence continues at coordinate 7,084,800 of NZ_CP060293.1, read as the reverse complement.
CATCAACTGTTGCTGCCGCGGGCTCCCTTCGCGCACAACGATACGCCGGAGCGCTTGCGAACCTCGATCTTGTTTTTATCGGCACGATTCATTCGTTCTGCGGTTCCTTGCTGCGCGAGCGTCCGATCGAAGCGGGGCTGGACCCTTCATTCGAAGAGATGGATGAGGAAAGCGACAAGTCGTTCCGGGAGCTCTGTTGGGACACTTATATGTCTGCACTAAACGAGTCGGAGACCCGCAAGCTGGAGGAGCTGATCGGCCTTGGCGTCGACGTAAATACGCTCAGGGACGTATACGATCGCGTATCGGGTTTCATGGACGTCGACCTGCCGGCGGAGGAACGGGATCGTCCCGATTGCGAGCGCATTAGAGCGACATTGCTTCCATTGCTGGATGCCGCTGCTCCTTTTCTTCCAACAACCGAGCCGGCAAGCGGCTGGGATGCGGTGCAGAAGCTGGTGCGCCAAAGCCTGCAGAAGCTGAAGTACGAAAATTTGAAGAATGATATGTTCGTGTTGGAGCTCGCCAAGTCGTTCGACCGGAAGCTTGACGTGACATTAAACAGGTGGACCTCCAAGGAACAAGCGAGCGAGATGAAGCAGCGCTTCCCCCAATGGCAGCGCGATGTGTTGTTCCCGTTCCTTCAGGAGTGGCGGGAATATTTGTACCCCAAGCTGATTGCTTTCGTGCGTCCTGCGCTTGATAAATGCCGGGAGCAAAGATTCGCGGCAGGCAAGCTGAATTTCCAGGATCTGCTTATGGAAGCGGCGAAGCTTGTCAGGGAGAACGGGGAGGTTCGGGCCTATTATGCGGGACGGTATACTAGGCTGCTTGTCGACGAGTTTCAGGACACGGATCCGATTCAGGCGGAGCTTATGTTTTTGCTGACGGGGGAAACAGCCGGGAGCGATCATGAACGCGATTGGCGCCGATTGACGCCGCGGCCTGGCTCGCTGTTCGTCGTGGGCGATCCCAAGCAATCGATATACCGGTTCAGGCGGGCCGATATTTCTATCTATAATGAAGTGAAGGCGCGAATCGAAGGATGCGGGGCGGTGCTTCGTTTGACGGCGAACTTCCGGTCGGCGCAAGCCATCGGCGATTTCATCAAAGGCCAATTCGTCGGCAAGCTGCCGCAGGAGGAAACGGCGCATCAAGCCGCCTATGTGCATATGGAGACGAGAGCGGCTAATCCAGCCGGGGGCAAAAGCTCGCCGTTCGGCGTGTTCGCGCTTGCGTATCCGAAAATAGCCGGGGGCAAAGCCGCCGTCGCTCAGCTCGACGCGGGGCGGATCGCCGCTTATATCGCATGGGCTTGCGGCGGCGCAGGCAAAAGCAAGGGCGGCATTCGCATCGCGGAGAGGGACGGGGAAAGCCGCGCCGCGGTGCCGGGCGATTTCCTCATCCTGACGAAGACGCGCGAATTTATCCATCTGTACGCGGAGCAGCTGGATCTGTACGGCGTGCCATCCGATACGTCGGGCAGCCGGACGGTCTACGAAGAGCTGGTTGCGCTCTGGCAGCTTTCCCGTTACCTCGATGACCCCGGCGATTCCGCCGCCTTGTTAGGCGTGCTTCGGGGGATGTTGTTCGGCGTGAGCGACCGGGCGTTATGGGCCTATAAAGAGGCGGCGGGACGAATAACGCTCCATGGCATTCCGGATGCGGAGGCGTGCCCCGAGGAAGCCCGTCCCGTTCGTGCGGCGCTTTCGAAGCTTCGCATGTATCGGGATTGGCTTCGCGGAGATTCGAGCGCGATGTCGGTATTCGCGGCAATGATCGAGGATCTGGGCATTTTGCCGTACGTTTCGACGCTTCAAGCGGGAGCGGTTCGCGCGGGGACGCTCGTGCGATTGATGCAGCTTTTGCAAAACGACGCCGGCTCTGCGGCCAGCTGGCCGGCGCTTAGCCGAATGATCGGCGAGCTGCTGGCGGATCGCGGCATGGAAACTTCCAGCTTGTACGCGGGCGGCAATGGAGCGGTACGCATTATGAACTTGCACAAGGCGAAAGGGCTGGAAGCGCCGGTCGTTTTCCTGGCTTGCCCCAGCGGCGAGACGGATCATGACGCGACGGAATATATCGACCGATCGGGGGAGACCGCCAAGGGGTATTTTACGATGAGCCTGAAAGTTGGGGAGTACGGTCGCGAGGTCGTTGCGCAGCCTCCAGGTTGGAGTGACATGAATGAGCGGGAGCGGCTGTTCGCAAATGCGGAGAAGGATAGGCTGTTGTACGTGGCGGCTACACGGCCCAAACAAATGCTGGTCGTCAGCTTGTACCCGGAACAACCCGCCAAGTGCCCGTGGACGCCGCTTATGCATGGCATGGATCTGGTGCGCGAGCTGGACGTGCCGGAGCTGGAACCGGAACGCAAGGAAGCTGTGACGACGGTGCCGGATATGGGGCGGATACAAGAGAAACGAGATGAGCGACTGCGGCGGTTGTCTGCTCCAACCTACAGCTTGACATCGGTAACGGGGCAGACGAAAAACGGTGGAGAAATCCCGGAATGGACGGCGACGGGAAGGGGGCTCGCTTTCGGCAGCGTCGTGCATCGTGCGATCGAGCTCGCAGGCCAAGGGCTGCAGGAGGAGAGAGTAGAGGCTGGCGTCAGGATGTTCGCCGAAGAAGAGGGGCTTGCGGCCGAGCATATCGCCGATGCTGCGGCAATCGTTCGAGCCATCCTCGGGAGCGAGCTGTGGCAGCGAAGCTTGCGGGCAAAGCGGCGGTTGTTCGAAGTGCCGCTCATGATCCGGAAGCGGGTATCTATCGAAGCGATAGACCCGATACGCGTAGGGGATCATGCGAACGCTGCAGTGAGAGCGGGGTACGCGGGTACGGACCTTCTTCTACGCGGCGTCATCGACTTCCTCTTCGAGGAGGAGGACGGCTGGGTCATCGTGGACTTCAAGACGGACGCCGTGCCGGACGGGAGGCTGCAGTCGTTTATCGACTTCTATCGTCCGCAAGTGCTTGCGTACGCTGAGGAGTGGAGCAAGACGTTTGGTTTCCCGGTTAAGGAAGCGGGGCTTTATTTTGCGGGGACGGGGATTTATGTTGAGACTAGACGATAAATGAGTGATAATAATACAGAAAGTTAAAGGTCAGTTCTTTTAAATCCAAATGGAAGTCCACTGCCATCATAGATGAAGGCCGTGGACTTCCTTGCTTTAAGTTGAGGGGAGAACGATGAGAGTAGGATTCAGCATTCTGAAAGAAATAAAAGACAAAAGAACCGCGATTAGCGGACAAGTGTATGGAATAAAGGATATCGAATTCGAACGAATGGTAAAGCTGCTGGAGAAACAAGGTTACTTGGAACGGGTATTGCGAGTCGGAGATCGCTTCTCTCTAAAGCCGGCCAGGCTGTCGGAAAAAGGAGAGAGGTTCTTAATGGAGCATGCCGAGTTGGCGGATGAGTACCCTGACAGCATGGAAGAATTAAAAGAATGGGTTCGGGCGGATAGAGCGAAGGAATGACAGGAATTGTCCGCCATACGAGCTCATGATACAATTGATAGAGAATGTACGTTCGTTTTTGTAGCCAATGAGATTGTAATGGGGAGGCGGATCGGCATGATGGGTGACAAGGAGATTAAGCGCAAGGGCAATTCATATCCGGATAGAGTGAAAGAAGATAAAGTCACGTACGAGGACTATGCTTCTTTGGATGACGGCAACCGATATGAGCTTGCAAACGGTGTTCTGGAGTTAATGTCGCCTGGTCCTTCCGTTCCCCATCAAATTATTAGCGCTGAAATATTGAAACGAATGGCGGACACTTGCGATGCGGACTATCTGATTCTAAGCGCGCCCGTCGATTTGATCTTAAGCGCGGTTGAGGTGCGTCAGCCTGATCTGATGATGATACATCGCAGTCGACTAGGCATCGTGAGCCATCGCGGTGTCGAAGGACCGCCCAATCTGGTCGTCGAAATCCTGTCACCCTCCACTCTTCGAAGAGATAAGCTAGATAAGTCGCGAAGCTATGCACAATACGGCATTCCGGAATATTGGATCGTCGATCCCGCATTAGGCGCGCTCGAACGATATGAGCTGAATGGTGAGGCCTACTTGCTGTCGGAGATATTTACCTCGGAGATGACGGTACATTCGAATCATATCCCGTGCGTGTCCTTTACCATGGGAGCCATTCTGAGCCGGGTGCCGGATCTATCGAATTGAAAATTAAGAATGGATAGACATCTGTTTCGGAGGTAATCCGACAGATGTCTTTTTGCATTTAATGGAGCATCGCAAATCGGATTTACCCAATCCCACTTCAATAAAAAGCCTGACGAAAGTAGTAACATTATATTACAAATAAAAGAACATTAACTTCCGAAATCTTGTCATGTATAAAGAAAAATGCAGCTAGATTTTTTGTCCAATAAGGTATAAAATTGGGGTAATTTATTTCACGAAATGCGGGGAGAGGCAGAATGACGATAACATCCAGCTTACTAGGCTGGATCCGCTCGAGATTGCTTTACAAAGTAGTGGTGCTCTATTCATTGTTGACGCTAATCCCGCTGTCCGTTGTTAGTTTGGCGTTCTACTCGCGATCACAGGATTTGCTGGAACGGAGGTCAACGGAGGAGGCGCAACAGGTTCTTAATCGGGCCTCAAGCCACGTGGATGATTTGTTGGCAGCGTATGCTCAGGAGCTGTACCAATTTAGCAGAAACAAGCTTTTACATTCGTATTTAATGGAACGTATTGAACCGGGAAAGTTGGAAGTGAAAGAGGCCCTAGAGGAGCAACTCCGATATAGGTTGGAGGAAGCTTCTGCTACGATTGGCGATTATGTGGATTCCCTGCATTTGATTAATGGAACGGATACTCTCTTCCAAATCGGAGACGGTTACCCGCTGGAATATTTGAAAGCGTTTGAAATTATGCCAGCGGAATACGATCATACTCCACAATGGGCGTATTTTACCGATAAGAACAGAATGGTATGCCGATTGAAACTTGAGGATCCGACGGGGCGACAGCTTGGAATACTGGTGCTGGCGCTTGACACCGACAAGCTAACGGCTCTTTACGGCAATCTGGAGCTCGCGAATTTTCAGCTTCTGAACGAAGATAACCTCATTTTATCAGGGACGGCGTCGGAGCGAATCGGTTCATTGTTTTCGATGAAGTTCAATGAAAGCGTTGTCAAATTGATTCAGAAATCTCGTTTCTCGGGTTTGCAGTATGTATATGTGGCTGATGCGAAGCCTGCTGCGATCATGAAGAAACAAACGTTGTTCTCCTTTTATGTCACACTCTTCGCTTGGGCAGGCGTTATCTTGATTACATACTGGTTGATGCGTCGGATTACAATTCCGCTAACGAAGCTAACAAGATTAATGCGGCGTGCGGGTAGGGAAGAGTATGTGCTTATGGATGAGGTGTCATCTCGTGACGAGGTAGCTTTGTTATGCCATGGTTATAATCAAATGGTCAACCTTACGCGTGAGCTGATCGAGAAAAATTATAAGTCGGAACTTCTGAAGCACGAGGCGGAGCTAAGGTCGATACAGATGTATGTTAATCCGCATTTCCTGTACAATACGTTGGCTTATATTAATGTTCTGTCCGCCACTCCCGAAGGTGTACGCCATATTCCAGATGTGAACCAGCGCCTTACAAATATTTTGCGATTTTCAATTTCGACTGGCGACAACACGGTGCCGCTGGTCAAAGAAATGTCCATCGTAGAGATGTATCTGCAAATTCATAAATATCGCTACAAGGACCGGTTGGCTTACGAAATTCAACTGTCACCGGGATTTCATTCGATTAGTATTCCGAAGCTTCTGTTGCAGCCGCTGGTAGAAAATGCCATTATTCACGGGATTGACCGTTGTGCGGAAGGTGGCAAGATCCGAATCATAGTCGACGAGGATAATTTCGATTTGGTTATTACAATCGAAAATTCAATTGAAGATAAAGAAACCCAGAATACTGTAAAAAGTAATCTAATCCCAAATCGGCCGGGGGAGAGCAAGCGGGGCTTCGGTTCGGGATTAAAAAATGTGAACGATCGCATCAAATATCAATATGGCGCTTCATACGGCGCAGTCATAGTTCTAAACGACAACTATGCAACGGTAACCGTTCGACTGCCGATTGTCATTGAAGGAGACGAGTAACGAACATGCGTATCATTATTGCGGATGATGAACAGGAACTTCTAGATTTTATTGCTAATATGCCGCAATGGGCGGAGGTCGGTTATGAAATTGTCGGCAAGGCGGCTAATGGAGCCGAAGCGCTGAAATTAATCGATCGGCTGCGTCCCGATTTAGTTGTAGCGGATATTCGTATGCCCGTGATGGATGGACTCGAATTGGCTGCACATATCCGACAAGACTGGCCGGGAATGCCCGTAATCTTTCTTACGGCCCATGATGAGTTTGAATATGCGCAACAAGCTGTGAAGCTCGGTATTATGGACTTTATTACAAAGCCCTTTCATCCCCAGGCGTTGGTCGACAGTGTCAAACTGCTTCGGCCTTCGGCTCGTCACGAGAGCGCCTGGGTGTGGCAGGATGAGTTTTTTGCTTTCTTTTACAGCAAGTCCAATTCGGATGAGGCCAAACAGGCTTGGCTTGCGCAGCGTGAGTTTGTCGACCGCTCCTATATTCTACTTTATGCAGAGGCAGACGCTGCTGTGCCTACTGATGGATTTCGCAGCTCCCGACTCGGTTTGAAGAGGAGAATCGAGATGGAAATTGAGCGAAGCCAGTACACGTATTGGGCCGCACTGTCCGCATCCGGCATCTATTTTCTATTATTCGAGGCTATTGAGGCTGATGGAGAATCCAGTTCTGAGACGGGACGGGAGATCGGGCTGGCGCGGAACATCATATCCGAGCTTCAAGTCGGTGGTGCGGAAAGCGTATCAATCGGGATTAGCGCAAAAATGAGGTCTTATTTGCAGCTGCCTGTGGCAATCGGTCAAATCAACCGCTGTATGGAGTACCGTATGCTGCTGGGAAAAGGCTCGATTATTGCATATGAGGCGTTGGACCGTATGTTTCTTGAACAAAAAGAACGTCGTCAAATAGCGAGACAAGAGTTTGGTGCATTGATCAGTGCCGGTCAGTGGGAGCAAGCTAACCATTATTTGCGAAACTATTATAAGCGGATGTTGCTTGATGGCTTCAATAAAACCGATATTCAAAGTTCGAATATACAAATATTGGAAATTTTGGAGGCTGAGCTGAAACAATATGGTATCGAACCCACCTCAGCAGATTTTGTACAGCGGCGTGAGAATTTGCTTAGTTGCACCATACTGACGGAGATGATGCAACTGCTTGGCAGTTACCTGCAAGAAGCCGAATCGCTGATTCGAGCGAAACAAGAGGATTATACTTCAAGCCTGACTATGGATGTCATGCGGCTGATTCGAAATCATTATGCGGAGGACCTGACTTTGCAAATGATTGCAGAGAAAATCAACGTCAATTATTCCTATCTTAGCCGATCAATAAAAAAAGAGACGGATCGTAACTTTCGGGATTTGCTTAGAGAAATACGCCTGGAAGAGGCTCGCAAAAAGTTGATTCATTCGGATCTCAGAGCCTATGAGGTCGCTTACGCAGTCGGTTTTAAGGATCCGCAGCATTTCAGTGAGGCTTTCAAGCAACAGTACGGCAAGGGGCCGTCGGCATATCGAGAAGATATTCGTAAGGGAAGGAGTGGAGAAGGTGTTTAGAGGCGGCCCGAAATGGCTCGTCAAAAGAGCCTTGGTGATGATACTGTCGGTCGGGATGCTGGCTGCAACGGCTTGCGGTGACGCTCGAGAAGTGGAGGAAGGCAGTAACATTGAGGCATTTACAATTAGGGTGGGTGCGTGGTTTATTGACGACCGTGAATTTATGAAGCAATTTCAAGCCAATACGGAGCAAGCATACAAGAAGCTGTACCCTCACGCCACCATTCAATGGGAAATTACGCTCGGAAACGCTTATTTTGGCAAGCTGGAAACCCAGTTGGCTTCTAACTCGGCTCCGGATGTAATTTTCCATCAGCAAGTCGTTTCCATGATCGAAGCCGGGTATTTATCGGATCTTAGCAGCGAGCCATGGGCCTTTCGGTTTATTCCGCAGATCCAGCAATTTTTGACATACAATTCCGATAAGGATGAATTTAAGATTTATGACGGCAAGGTGTATGCTGCATCCATGGGTGTAGGCATAAGAGGTTATTGGTACAACAAAACGTTGTTCGAGCAGCTGGGATTGAAGGCGCCGAAAAATATGCAAGAGTTGCTGGAGATTTGTGCACGACTCAAAAAAGACGGCTATTTGCCTCTCGCCGCTGGACACAAAGATCGTTGGTCGCTGGTTATGCATTTTGAAACACTGCTGCAATCGGTCGGATACGGTGCGGATCTGAGTTATGGGGTAGGGCTGACTGAAGGACGAAACCGATTAGATGGGGACGAGGTTGCAAGCACAATGCAATTTTTCGAGACGCTATACGAACGGGAATATCTGAATCGAAATGCGCTTAGCATCGATTGGATGCAATCGTTGGAGCTCTTTACCTCACAGCAGGCAGCAATGATCATGCAGGGACCGTGGCTGCCTGGTACGGTGGAAAGCAAAATATCCTCTGATGCCGAACGTTTTGAGCTGGGATTTTTCCCGATATCGGACGAGAACGGGTACTATGATCTTGAATTTGTAAGTGACCAGTACGTTTCGGTTAATGCTGCATCCAAGTTGCAGGAGGAGTCAAAGGCGCTCATAGGGGCGATGCTCAGCGACGATGCTTATCTTCCTTTTGCACGGGAAAATGGATTGCTTCCCGCCATTGAGGGATTACGACCGAGCTTTGGCAACCCGGTTATGGAAGAAGTGTTCCGATATGCCGAGCAAGCGGAAACGAACCAGCGCTGGACATCATTTATAAGTACAGAATCCCATAACTTGTTACTGGAAGAGGCTCAAAATATATTGATGGGTGTCCCTTTTGAACGTGTGAATCTAGTTCCAGCTCAGAAAAAATTGGAAGAAAAGCTTGCCGTGCTCAAGCAGTTGAAGCAATAATCGGCCCTATATTGAGCTTGATGTCATTTTTGCAAATTTCCGATATTGTCCAGGCGTCATCCCTGTCTTGCTTTTGAAGAGATTATAGAAATGATTGGCATCCTCGAAGCCGATCCGGTTCATCGTATCTTTCACAGTTAGTGAGGATTCTTTGAGCAGCTTCATACTTGTCTGAATCCGATAATCTTGTATATAGCTCTTAAAAGGAGTTTCGAAATGCCGTTGGAATAATCTGGAGAGCTGACGTTCACTACGGTTGGTCATTCGTGCAATTTCTTTTAAGGATACCGTAGACAGTGGCAGGGCCTGAATCGTTTCGAGAATTTGCAGCTTTACTGGATGTATATCTAGCTTAGGGGGCCATTCAGACTGCTGGAGTTTCCCCGTATCGGTCGTCAAGCATAACTTAGAGAGAAGATCGGCCACTCTCCCGATTATAAGAGTCTGGAATAAGGGAGGCTTCTGCTGAACGAGCGTTCTCATATGTTCGGTTAGCAAACGGAATTCGGATCGCGCATCGATGATTTTAAGCCATGGAGTTCTTTCCCGCTCAGTCGTATCCGGCTTACCCAACAACCAAGAAATCAACTCTCTTATCTCCGAATCTGGGAATATACGAGATAGTTCAAGCAGCCATTCGGGCCGGAGAATAACATTTCTCACATGCAGGTTGCTTGTGGTTGAGGGGCTTGCATTCGGCCGAAAGACATGTGTGATTCCAACGGGGATAATATAGATTTCCCCTTGCTTCGCGGTGACTGCAGTTCCGTTGATATATTGTGTTCCATGACCGCTTAATACACAAATCATCTCCGGGAAATCATGCGTATGCTCAAGAAGCCAGTAATTCTCATAGACATCCATGACAGTCAGAAATTCATAATCAGCTAAAACTTCATTAGTCGGATAATGTTTCCTCGTTCGATTAGGGATCATTGATATATTCACCCCTTAAATTTGTCATTTATTCCGGATATGTGTCCTGTTTCCCATTATAAAAAATCCTTTTGTCCATTATACAATGAGTTACGATGCCGAGTAACTATCGGAATCTATTAACTGCAGGCAAACGGAGGGAAATATATGAAGAAGTATGATGTAGCTGCATATGTTTGGCCATCTTATACGGGGGATGAACCCAGAACCAGAATGTTCTGGCCGGAAGGATATGGCGAATGGCAGTCGGTAAAAAATGCGGTAAAGAAGTTTCCTGAACATAATTGGCCGCGGAAGCCGCTTTGGGGATATGTCAATGAAGCCGATCCCTATGTAATGGAGATGCAAATTAATGCGGCTGCCGACCATGGGGTTAATGTATTCATCTATGATTGGTATTGGTACGACAAGAGGCCGTTTCTGGAGCAGTGTCTGAATAACGGATACCTGAAAGCCAGCAATAACGATAGAGTGAAATTTTACCTCATGTGGGCAAATCACAATGTCCCGAACATATGGGATGTTCGGATCTCGGATGTGGAGGATGATAATATCATTTGGAATGCCGCGGTGGATCGGCAGGAATTCGAAAAAATTGCAGACAGGTTGATAGAAAAGTACTTCAAGCATCCGTCTTACTATACGCAGGATGGGAAACCCGTATTTATGATTTACGACCTTGCCATTCTAATGGAGGGGTTGGGGGGAGCAGATGCAACTAAAGCTGCATTTGCGTGGTTTCGAGAGCGTGCGGTGCAAGCGGGTTTACCGGGACTTCACTTGCAATTGACCCTGTGGGGCGAGCGGGATTTCAATCTGAGCGGGGTTGATGGGGGGAAATCGGCTACGACGAGCGAGATCGTGAAGTTTCTCGAATTCGATAGCTTGTCCCATTATCAATTCATTCATTTTGTCGATATCGATAGAGACTACAATGAGATTATGGAGGATGTTCTCGGCGAATGGAAACGTATTGACGAAACCTTTGATATTCCCTATTATCCGCACATTTCTATCGGTTGGGACAACAATCCAAGATTCCAAGAATTCCGTCCGGGCATCGTGAAGAACAACACACCGGAAAATGTGAGAAGAGCGTTCCAAAAAGCCAAAGAATATGCTGATGCGCATCCAGATCAGTATCCACTGATCGTAATTAACAGTTGGAACGAATGGACGGAAACCAGTTATTTGCAACCGGATGACCTGTATGGGTATGGTTATCTCGATGCGGTCAAAGATGTGTTTAAGTCCGTTGACTGAGAAGTAGACGCTACGGCGATCTATCATGATTCACTTATAGAGACAAAGCGAATAAAAGAAAACCTTGATCGTATAGGTTTGAATGGCCCTGACGAATTGCAGTCAGGGTTTTTTTGCGTTTTGTAGACTATGTTCCCTAGGTCGAAAGTAAAGCTAACCCCCTAATAAAGTAAAACGGAGCCATTCGAGCGCGAATGTGTGAATGATAAGCTTGTTGATGAGAGTAAGGAATGCTTGACGAAAAGGGGTGTTGAAGTGGCGGCTGTAACATTCGAGCATGTCTATAAATACTACGGAAAAGAAGAACGCCCTTCCGTCAACGATTTTCACTTGAACGTGGAGGATGGAGAGTTTCTTGTGCTGGTAGGGCCATCGGGCTGCGGCAAAACGACCACTCTGCGTATGTTGGCGGGGTTAGAGGATATATCGCAGGGAGATATCTATATTGGAGATAAATACATCAATTACGTATCTCCCAAAAACCGTGATATCGCTATGGTATTCCAAAATTATGCCTTATATCCTAATTTGACTGTATTTGAAAATATGGCGCTCGGCCTCAAGCTGCGAAAGGTAGCGAAGTATGAAGTTGAAATGCGAGTACAGCGGGCCGCTAAAATATTGGAAATCTCTCATTTGCTTCTTAAGCGCCCAAATCAGCTTTCCGGCGGTCAAAAACAGCGGGTTGCGCTTGGCCGTGCAATCGTTAGAGAACCGCAGGTTTTCTTGATGGATGAACCGTTGTCCAATCTGGATGCCAAGCTTAGGGCCCAGACGCGGGCGGAGCTCATTAAGCTGCACAGCCAACTGCAAACAACCTTTGTTTATGTTACGCATGACCAGACAGAGGCTATGACGATGGGGACTCGTATTGTGGTGATGAAGGACGGCTGCATTCAACAGGTGGCAACGCCGCAAACGCTTTATGACGAACCTGCGAACCAGTTTGTGGCCAGCTTTATCGGCAGTCCGCAAATGAATTTCATCCATGGGAGGATCGTTCGAAGAGATGAAGTGTTGTATTTCGAAACGAAGCGGCTGCGTCTTGCAATTCCGCCCGGAATGGAGCAAGCACTGAATAATAGCGAGCGAATGATGCGCACGGCGGTACTGGGTGTCCGCCCGGAACACGTTGCAGCAAAATCTACTGATCAGCAAGATCTAGAAGAGTGGAAGGTTAACGGTAAAGCCGAAATTGTCGAGCTCATGGGCTCCGACACCTACGTTTATCTCAATATCGGCAGCGAGCAGTTGTTGGTTTGCAGAATGGAAGCGCACACAAAAATTACGAGCGGTGATGAGGTAGAAGTGATGATCCTGATGAATAAAGCCCATTTATTTCATCCCGATGATGGGCAGGCCATCCGGATGGGGGATGATTCATAATGACCGTGTTCCGAACGGGATCGGCAAGGAAGCCTGGCGTTACGATAGTGCTCTTCATCGCGGTCGCCGCCATTTTTTTATTGTTCCGTTCGCTGTCTTCCGATGTTGGCAGTTACACGGTGATCGATGCTGAGGAGCTGGCGATTGGCGGCAGCTTTATGGAAGAGCAAGAAGGCGAGCTTCTCTATTATCAGGATGTTGTGCGAAGGTACCAGGCGTTGGAGGCTAGACCCGCGAAAGAGGCTTCGTCAATCTCTATTCCCGCAGTGAGTTATATTGCGGCTTCTCCAGATGCCGAGCTAGCACAGATCGCTCAAACTTCTTCAAACCCGCCTGTGCTTCATTGGAATAATGATTCAGGATGGGTGGAGTGGGAGTTCGAGGTGGGCGAAACGGGATTATACACCCTGGAGCTGGATTACGAGCCGCTTCCTGGAAGCTTCTCCTCCGTCGTGCGAGGGTTTAAGATTGACGGCCAACAGCCTTTCCGGGAGGCGGGGGCTATTATACTGGATCGATATTGGAAGGATGGTCAATTCCCATATACCCGCAATGCCTTGGGCAATGAGATGCGGCCCGTGCAGAAGGAGCTGGAGGGGCTGCGAACAATAGCAGCAGCCAGCTTCAGAACTTCTTCCGAACCGCTGCAATGGTATTTGGAGCAAGGGCGGCATACGATTCGCATGACGGAAGGGCGTGAGCCGGTTGCGCTGGGTGAGCTTCGACTGACAGCTCCGAAGGTTGTTCCTTCATATGAGGAATACAGAGTTTTGCATGGCGGAGCAACCTTAACTCGACAACAGGAAGATTGGTCCCGCATTTACGAGGCGGAGCAAGCAGCTGCCAAGTCCAAGCCCGGCATACAGTCGGTCTCGCTGCGGGAGCCCAATGTAACGCCAGACCCCAAGGGGAGAATTGTATACAATGCTATCGGCGGGGATCGCTGGAAGGAAGCAGGGGATTGGCTGGAATGGGATATCGAGGTGCCTGAGGATGGTCACTATGAGCTTGCGATTCAATATTTGCAAACATGGCGGGGAGAGGTTTCGGCTTACCGGACAATCTCGATTGACGGCGAGGTGCCCTTCCGTGAAATGTATGCTTATGAATTGCCTTCGAATAGGCGTCTTAGCCCACTGACGGTCCAAGACAAGGATGGCATGCCGTTTCTTTTTTATTTGACCAAAGGCAACCATGTACTGCGAATGACAGCTGATGCAGCTCCGGTTGAACCGGCGGCTTTGGCGCTAAGACAAACACTGAAAGAGATGAGCGAGTTGGACCGCAAGCTCCGGACTCTGACAGGCAACTTTGGTTTTGGTCGGGATACGCCTAATACGGATCAGAACCGGACATGGGACATCGTCAAGTATTATCCGCCCATTCACGAAGATTTGAAAAAGATGATCGAACGGTTGGAGAAAACGGCGGCCTACTTGAACGGGTTGTATCAGACGGAGACAGATACAGCTTCTGCTATTCGTGTTGCAGTGGATACGCTTAAGTATTATGACAATCACGTTGAAGATATCCCTAATCGTCTTACGGAGCTGACAGTAGCTCAGAACAGCCTGGCAACTTGGTTGAATCAGTTGGACGGCCAGATGGTATTACTCGATCGAATCGAGGTGCGGTTGCCTGGTCAAGAGACGATGCTTCCAGAGGCCGGGGCTTTGGAATTTGTCTGGTACTCAGCCGTTGATTTTGCCCGAACCTTCTTTATGTCGTATAGCGACAAATCAACGAATAAAGAAGAAGCGATTACCGTATGGGTACATCGCGGTCGCGATTATGTCGACGTATTGAACCAGATGATTCAACAATATTTCACCCCAGAGACGGGGATTACGGTTAACGTCAACCTTATGCCGAATCCCAATGCGCTTATATTGAGCAATGCTGCCGGGGATCAGCCCGACGTTGTGCTCGGTGTCTCAGGAGAAATGCCGGTTGATTATGCGATGCGTGATGCAGTAGCGGATTTATCGCAATTTCCAGGTTATGAAGAGGTAGAAGAGCGTTTTCAGCCGGGTGTTATGCGAAGCTACCAATACAATGGCGGCACGTATGGGCTTCCGGAAATTCAGAACTTTAGCGCGTTGTATTATCGTACGGATGTGTTGGACAGTCTTGGACTTACTCCTCCTGACACATGGGAGGATGTTTACAGAATGCTGCCGACATTACAGGAACAGGGGATGGCGTTTTATTTTCCGCCCAAAGACTTTAGCGTTTTCTTCCTGCAGAATAAGGCGCCTTTTTATTCGTCGGAAGGTAATACTTCAATGCTGGGAGAGAAGGCTGCGCTGGATGCTTTCACGGAATGGACGGAGCTGTTCGACAAATATTTGTTTCCCATGGATGTGCCTTCGTTAATCGAGCATTTCCGTAAAGGCAGCGTGCCGATTGGTATTGCGGACTTCTCATTCTACGTCATGTTGAATGTGGCTGCTCCTGATATTGCAGGGAACTGGAAGATGCTACCTATACCTGGAATGTCTGGCGAAGGCGGAGAAACGGAGCGTTGGGCGCAGCAGTCGACGGCAGGAGCGATGATTATGAAGCAAAGCGAAAAGCAGGAAGAGGCATGGGCATTTCTGGATTGGTGGACTTCAGCTAATATTCAGCTGAGATATGGTGAAGACGTGGAGTCGCTGTACGGTCTGGAATATCGATGGAACTCTGCCAACGTAGAAGCGATCTTAAACATGCCATGGCCACAGGAGGAACTGAGCGTACTAAGAGAGCAGTTCCGCTGGGCTAATAATATTCCGATTGTGCCTGGACATTATTTCTTGCCTCGTGTGATGGACTTTGCATGGAATGATCGGATATTGAGAGGCATTCCTGCCAAAGAAGCGCTGGAGGATGGCGATAATAGTCTGAAGCGAGAAATTAGAAGGAAGCTGGATGACTTCGGCTTGCCTATAGACATTGATCTGCAGGTGCCGGATGATCCCGACCCTGTGGTGAGGGAAGGAAGGGATAGCCGATGAAAACAGTTGATGTTCCAGTCCCTCCCTCCACTTCCCATCGTAAAGCCGGTGCGGATTGGAAGCTCAGATTGCGTAAATTTGTACGGGAGATGTGGAGAGATCGGGCGGCCTATCTGTTTTTAGTTCCCTTCCTGCTGAGTTTTATAATCTTTATCTTTATCCCTGTATTATTGGCGGCATTGCTCAGCGTGACATCCTTTAATGGCTTCACATTCCCGCGACTTGTGGGTCTGAACAACTTTATCGCCATTATTTCGCAGGATTTGATCTTTCTGAAGTTTGCGCTGGCCAATACGCTCAAATTCGCGCTTATTGTTGGGCCGGGCGGTTATATTTTATCTTTTGCATTTGCTTGGCTTATTCACCAACTGCCTAAGCGTATTCGGGATTATTATACGCTGGCGTTTTACGCGCCTTCTCTGGCTGGCGGGGTAGCATTGTCTGTCGTATGGGGGGCCGCGTTTAGCGGCGACCGTGTTGGATATTTGAATAATTGGCTGTTGAATCTGGGCTTAATCGATACGCCGCAGTTATGGCTGCAGGATCCGAAATACTTGCTCGGAGTCATGATCGTCGTGTCGCTATGGACAAGTTTCAGTATTGGTTTCCTGGCCATACTTGCTGGACTGCAAACCGTTAATCAAGAGATGTACGAGGCAGGGCGGATGGATGGTATTTCAAATCCGTTGCAAGAGGTGTTCTATATCACCATTCCGGCGATTAAACCGCAAATGCTCTTCAGCGCCATTATGGCGATTGTCGGCACGCTCAAGGCAGGTGGAATCTCCGTACAGCTTACTGGTCAGATGATTACCCCCCAATATGCGGGCCATTTGATGATTAACCATATAGACGATTATGCGTTTTTGCGGTTCGAGCTCGGCTATGCTTCCGCGTTGTGCGTTATCCTCCTCGTTATCAGTTATTTGGTGCTCCGGTTCTGTTACCGGTTGTTCTTGCCCAAGGAGGATGAATAACGATGATTTTAACGTTACGAAAATTGCGATTCAACAAAGTGATGTTGTTGATGGGACTGACGGCTTTGGCTGCATTTATGATGTTGCCCATCGTATTTTTATTCAATCATGCATTCAAGCCGCTTAACGAGTTGTTTCTATTCCCGCCGCGGTTTCTTGTCAGTCAGCCGACATCACAAAACTTCGAGCGGCTATGGAGCTCCACTTCCGGCGACCTGGTGCCGTTTACGCGTTATTTGTTTAATAGCATGCTTGTGGTTGTTGCAACTTTAATCGCTGTTGTGGCAGTCAGCACGATGGCAGCTTATGCGCTCGCCAAATTTAAATTTCACTTTCGCACAATAGTTATGGCACTGATTTATGTATCGCTCATGTTTGCGGCGGAAACGGTGCAAATTCCGAGGTATCTCATCATTAGCGGAATCGGGGTCAGCGATACTTACTTCGCGCATATTCTTCCCTTTATCGCAGCGCCTGTATCGGTGTTTCTACTGATTCAGTTTATTACGCAAATACCGGATTCTCTGCTGGAGGCAGCAAAGATAGATGGAGCGAAGCAATGGACGTTGTTTACGCGGATTGTTATACCGCTGACCGCTCCAGCCATAGCAACTGTTGCTATTCTTACCTTTCAGGCCTCCTGGGGCGATGTGGAAGCATCTACCTTATTTATTCATGAAGAAACACTTAAGACATTGCCTTATTATGTGCAGACCTTAGGCAATGCCGCACAGAATGTCGTCTCCGGCCAAGGCATGATGGCTGCGGCTGGACTGCTGCTGTTTATTCCGAATTTGCTGGTGTTTCTGCTGTTTCAGAATCGTGTAATGGAAACGATGGTCAGCTCGGGAATTAAAGAATAACCGTTCGGCTAAGCAAACAGGAAGGAGGAGCTACAGTGCCGACAGCTAGAAGATTAATCGGTTTGATAGGCATTCTGTGCCTGCTCTGTCCGGCGCCGGCATTCGCCTCATTGCCATATTGGACCGAGTATTTTATCCCGGATCAGCATGATGTATGGGAGACCCAGCCCGTATATACACCGGTAGTTGCAATGACAGGCAAAGGAAAAGAGGGGCAACCTGCCTTCTCGGAACCTAATGATCTATTTATATCTCATAACGATCAAGTGTACGTAGCTGATACTGGCAACAATCGAATCGTGATTCTAAATCCGGATGGCGACTTTGCCAGACAGATTGCACCTGAGGAAGGGGAAGGAAGGCTCAGTAAGCCTGAGGGTGTATTCGTCACGGGAGATGGAACCGTCTATGTGGCGGATACTGGAAATCAGCGAATTGCAGTATTTGATAACGAGGGCAGCTTCCTAAAGGAGTATCGCAAACCAGTAACGGAGCTGCTGCCGGATTCCTATTTCTTTGTGCCCCGAAAGATCGTCGTGGATACAAGAGGAACACTATACATCGTATCAGCAGGCTCCTATCAAGGGATTGTACGCATGAATGCGAATGGCGACTTTACCGGCTTCTTCGGAGCTAATAGGTCGACGATCACGTTCACGCAATGGATGCAGCGTCAGATTCTGTCTGCTGAGCAGTTAGCAAGAGTAACCGCAGTCCGGCCAGGAGAATCCAGCAATATAACGCCTGTGTCCGATGGTTTTCTATTGACGGCTAACTCGGGTGTAAACAGCGGCCAGATTAAGAAATTGAACGCTGGCGGAGTAGATATGCTGAAAAATAGAAGCTTTCAGAATCTGGATCAATTAGTTGATGTAGCAATTGATGCCAATGGTTTCATGTATGCCGTTTATCGACATAGCGATGGAGCTATTAACATCTACGATCCTCAAGGTCAGGCGCTCTTTCGTTTTGGAGGTATCAGCACAGATTCAGAGCGGCTTGGCCTATTCAGCTTTCCGACGTCTATCGCACTTAATTCACGTCAAGAGCTGTGGGTGGCAGACAGTAAGTTGAATATAGTGCAAGTTTTTGAACGAACCGAATTCGGTGATTCGGTGCTGCGTGCAATGGACTTATATGACAAGGGATATTATACGGATGGACAATCGCATTGGGAGCAAGCTATCGCGCTTAATGAAATGCTCGACGCCGGTTATCGCGGACTAGGTAAAGCGGCCTTGAAGGAAGGGGATTACGATGAAGCATTGACCTACTTCAAGCAAGGGACAGATCCCGAAGGTTATTCGGATGCCTTCTGGGAAGTGCGTCTAGATTGGATCCAGAAGAACTTGTTGCAGGCGATTGCCATCATCATAATGATTTGGGCCGCATCGGCCTTGTCGCTCCGCAGGCAAGCTACGAAACAATGGTGGAAGAGAATCACCGAGAGACCGCAAATACAGACTTATGTCCAAGAGTGGGGAGACTTTCGATATCTGCTATTGCATCCATACGAGGGCTTCTATCGCTTGAAGGAACGCCGTATATCCATGGTGACGTTAATGACCATTATGCTTGGGGTTATACTGCTCACCATCGGAAGGACGTATTGGACTGGGTTTTCCTTCGATCCGACACCAGTGGAGCTTCGTGACCCGATATGGCCGATACTGATCGTGCTCGGAGGCTGGTTGACCTGGGCAGTGGCCAATTATCTCGTGAGTACGGTCAAGGATGGGGAAGGGCGGTTCCGAGAGGTGATGCAGGCAAGTACGTTCGCGTTTGTCCCTTATATCGCGTTTATGCCGATCTATTTGGTTCTGACGAATGTGATCGTACTGGAAGAGAGGGTTGTAGCGGATTCACTGCTTACGGTCATGTGGATGTGGATAGCCATGCTTATGTTAGTCATGACCCAGGTCATTCACAATTTCGATTTCATGGAAGCTATACGAAACTCGGCAGTAACTCTGCTGACGATTGGAGTCATTTGGATTATGCTCACAATTTTGACGGCGCTCGGCTACAACGTTTACAACTTTGTCTATGAGTTCTCGCGGGAGGTAATCCAGTATGGATGAGCAGCCGCAGGTCAATCGAGAGTTTGAGCAGAAAGCCAAGGCTCATGTCGCAAGCCATACGAGACGTATGACGAGAACGAAGCAAGGTAAGTTGATGCTGGCCGTAGCGTCGGCCGTTGTATTGCTTGCCGGAGGATGGCTGATCTCTGCTGGTCAGGAGCGAATTCCTTCGCTTCGGGAGATGGGCCTCGCACTCGCTGAGCCGGAGTTGAAACCGTTGTCAGACGCTTCATCCTGGCAACCAGGAGCTATAGATGGTGAAGGTTATGCAGTGGCCATCGATAATGGAAAGTATGCGTTGTCCATCCATTCGATTACGAGCGCGATCAAGCTCCTCAATTACGAGACCGGTTATGTATGGCGAAGCAATCCGCCGCAGGAGAAATTAGAGAGCGAGACGGTTAAAGGTACACTGCTTGCAAATTTGAAGTCGCCATTTATGTTGGAATATCACGAAGAGGGCAAGAGCCAGCGGTTGATTGTCAATAACGCAGATAAAGATTTGGCCATCGATTACCAGCTCGACGACGAGAGGCTGCAGGTAAACTATTGGTTCAACAAGCAAGCCATCGGCTTTAGTCTTCAATATCGCCTTACGGCTTCCGGAATGGAGGTTCGAGTACCAGATGCGAGCATCCGGGAGGAGGGTGCGAATTTCATTGTATCCCTACAGGTATTGCCTTTCTTTGGAGCAACTCGTAATGAAGAGCAGGAAGGTTATTTGTTTGTACCGGATGGCCCTGGCGGCCTGATCTATTTTGACGCTGATCGAACCATTGCCGGCCGGGGCTATCGTTACAACGCATATGGAGAAGACTGGACAATTCGAGCAGCGAGTACTGAGAATGTGCGCGAGAGTCCGGTCACTTATCCTGTCTTCGGTATCAAGCATCGGGATGAAGCATTCGTGGCAGTGCTCAAGGAGGGACGATTCGAAAGCCGTATTAAAGGACAACCGGCAGGGATTGTATCGAGTTACAACACGGCTGTCGCGGAATGGATTTACCGTGAGGAATACGGCCAGAAGCTAAGCAAGCTTACTCCCCCCATAAATACGATCCAGAAGGAACGAATATCTGGTGATCGAGTAATTGAATACCGTTTGCTTGATGGGAAGGGGGCCGGATATGTGCAGATGGCTCACTCCTATCGGGAATATTTGCAGGAAGCGGGAGAGTTGCCAGATCAAGAAGCAATTACAGAGCGCTCGAGCGCATCTATTGGACCATCGTTGGAGATGCCGTTGCTTCTAACCATTGTTGGCGGCAGCACGGGCGAGTCGCCAGTAGGTGACAAGTATGAAACAGCCACTACATTTGGTCAGGCAGAACAAATCATTGAACAATTAGAAGCCGAGGGAATTGATAACATAGAGGTTATTTTAAAGGGCTGGCAGCAGGGGGGAGAACCTGGCGTTGCCGATATCTTCCCTGTTGAAAGGAAGCTGGGCGGTACTGCCGGAGCCCAAAAGTTTATAGACATGGCCCATTCGTTTGGATACAAAGTGTTGTTTGATCAAAATTTTATTTGGTACAGCGACAAAGCATCCGGCATCTCAGCGAGGACCGATGGTATTCGAGCAATGGATGGCACTGTTTTTACGTACTCGGGAATGTTTGTGATGACGCCTAGCCAGTCAGTTGGTTTAGCGTATGAGGCTATTAATCGGCTGGAGAAGCTGGGAGCGGATGGTGTCGCATTTTCAGAATTCGGCAAGCGGATTTATAGCGATCGTCAATCTGATCGGGGGGTCACACGCGAGCAAACTGCACATCTGTTTGGCGCGGCTATGAATTATGCTCGCGAACGACTAGGAAAAGCAGTGGCTGAAACTGGAAGCGATTATATTTTGTCCCATACAGAACTCATTCAAGAGCTGCCTTTCGAAACGAGTTATGACTTAAACGTGGATGAGACGGTTCCCTTTTATCCCATTGTCCTTCACGGTTTGATTCCATATTCTTTTACACCGGGCAACATGCGCGCTCGTTATGACGATCATTTCTTGAAGGCGATTGAATACGGAGCTATTCCATCGTTTGTTGTAACCCATGAGCCTTCAATCTCCATTCGCTATACGTTGGACAATGATCTGTATAGCACACATTTCGCCAAATGGAAGGATCGAATCGTCGAGGAGTATCGGGCATTCAGTCAGCTTGCCCCATTGCAGGGGAAAACAATCGTCTCACATCGTCGGCTGGAGGACGGTGTGTATGAGACAGAATACGAGGGAGGTGCGTGGGTCATTGTCGACTATAACGCCTCTACATTTCAAGTAATCGGGGGGGATTGAGTATGGCACGACAATTCAATGCCCAAAGAGAACGCTTTTTATACAAATGGAAGGACTACAGCGCGGGTTATCTGTTCCTTCTCCCTTGGACAATCGGATTTATCGTTTTTATGGCTTTTCCGATTGGATGGTCGCTGTTTATGAGCGTGAATAACGTATCATTTCAATCGACTGGCATGGCGTATACTTTCGTCGGGCTTGAAAATTTCCGGCGAGTGCTGGTGGAGGATAGTGAATATTCTGTAAAGTTGCTGATGTATTTTCAGGAAATTGTATTAATGGTGCCGCTTATTATTATTTTTTCGTTCCTGGTATCGATTCTGCTTGCTCAACAGTTCAGAGGGCGTACGTTCTATCGAGCTTTATTCTTTTTACCGGTTATATTCGCAACCGGACAGGTGCTTATGGAGCTGTTTAGTCAAGGGCAGGGGGAGCTCCCCTTCATCGCACAATATGGACTGGAAGGTATTGTATATGAAGCGGTGGGAAGACAATTTGCTGAACCAGTTCTGGGAGTAATGAGCAAGGCAGTTATTATTTTGTGGTATTCAGGCGTGCAGATTCTTATTTTTATTTCCGGTTTTCAGACCATTCCGAAATCTATTTATGAAGCAATCCGTATTGACGGTGCTTCGCCTTGGGAGAGCTTTTGGAAAATTACGCTGCCTGGCATGAAGCCGTTTATTGGGCTTTGCACGCTGTACACGCTAGTAGACATGTTCACCTTTCCGTTCAATCCGATCATGGAACTGGTAAGCAAACATATGTTTTTGCAGAAAACCGGATACGGCTATTCCAGTGCAATGGCTTGGATGTACTTTGCCATCGTGCTCGTGCTGATGTTAATCGTTGTCTGGTTTACGAGCCGGACGCGTCAAGCGAAGTGAAAGGAGAGTATCCCATATGAAGTTGCAAACTCGTATGCAGCCGTTGCTTGCATTCGCTCGGCGCAAGCAAGGACAGCGTGTACGCCTTGTGCTGCTAGGCAAGCATACGAACGACGGTCTCATCGCCAAGCTGTTGCTGTATGCCGTACTCAGCATTGTCGCATTTCTTTACTTGCAGCCATTGTTATACGTTGTATCGACCATGTTTAAAAGCTTAAGCGATCTTATCGATCCGACGGTCAAGTATTTGCCCCGTGACTGGACCCTCGGTAATGTCGCCAAGGCTTGGGTAGGACTTGAATATCCGAGTGCGTTTGCGAACACGCTCGTCATTGCGCTGTTTTGTTCCATCATCCAAGTCATTGTATGTGCCATAACCGGTTATGGCTTGGCCAGGCTTCGTTTTCCAGGACGCGGGCTGTTGTTTTTTTTGGTCGTGTTGACTTTTCTGATTCCTCCTCAAGTTTACGTCATCCCGCTATTCGTCATTTATGGGAAGCTGGGACTCTTGAATACGCCTTTCGTCTTTCTGATTCCGGCCTTATTTGGGCAGGGACTGCGAAGTGCGCTGTTTATTATCATTTTCCGGCAGTTTTTCCTTGGGCAGCCGAAGGCGTTGGAGGAAGCGGCCAAGCTGGATGGTGCGACGGTCAATCGGCTATTTTGGCGAATTATGCTGCCGCTCGCTTCGTCGGCCTGTATAGTTGTATTCTTGTTTTCCTTTATATGGTACTGGAACATGTATTACGAAGCATCCATGTTTCTTTCCAGTGACTTTACTCCTTTGTCGATCCGGTTGGATAGTTTGGAGCAGGTTCTGACCGGGAATACGATGACCCACTTTAACATCAAGCAAAACCCGGTAACAGAAGGAGCAAAGATGTCGGCGGTATTCCTGATCCTGCTTCCTCCAACGTTGTTATATATGTTTGCGCAGCGTTGGTTTACCGAGGGTATCGAACGGACAGGGCTGGTGGAGTAGCGACGGAGGCAATGAACGGGAGGTGAGGAGGATGTAATCGCAGCAGCAGGAATAGAGCGGGAATACAAATAAAATTTGGAGGTCATACAAATGAAAAGAAAAGTAATCTATAAAAACAAACTTGCATTGATTCTGACAGTATTATTAATTGCATTATCCATCTCTGCCTGTTCGGGCGCCAACAGCGAGAATACACCGCCGTCTCCTGCAGCCACTCAAGAGGTTAAACCGACTGAAGATACTCCCGAAGCGACTGTGGCGCCTGAAAACCGCGATCCGGTAGAGCTGACATTGGTTACGAACTGGACGGGAGAAGAACCGAATATAAAAGCCATGTTCGAGAACTTCAACAAGCTCTATCCATGGATCACAGTGAAGTTCGAGACGGTGCTGGAGGGGGCAGCCGCAATCGTTGCGAAAGCTGTCGCATTACAAGCTGCCGGCACGCCTGCAGATATGATTATGCCAGGAGAGCTGACATCCGGCGCGGAGCTGTACGAAGATTTAACTCCTTATATAGAGAACGATCCCGATCTTCGTGATCTTCCTTTCCCGTCTAGCTTTATGAACACTTTTAAAGTGGATGGCAAGCAGTTGGCGTTGCCGGGCTCCAATGCGGCTCCTTTCCTGATGTTTGTCAATAAGGATCTGTTGGAGAAACATGGTCTGGAGATGCCGGCCGCGGAATGGACCTACGACGATTTGCTGAAAATGGCACAGCAGGCAACCGACCCGGCAGCCGGAGAGTGGGGTTTGGATTCCTCTCCGAATGTAGCCCGTATTCTAACGAGCAGTCTAGCCATTGCTAATGGCAGCGCGGGCAGCCATTCGTTCATGAACGCCGAAGGGACCGAAAGCGTGGCGAATACGCCAGCCGTATTGGCGGATGTGCAATGGGTGCAGGAATTGCAAACCAAACATCATGTCGTTCCGAACCGCCAGCAAGCGACCGAGCAAGGGTTAAGCGATGCCTTTATGCAAGGGAAAGCACTGTTCACCGTACAAGGACCATGGATGACCGGCGTCTACAAGGATGCGCCTTTCGAATGGGATGTGCTTTCTTTGCCGTACGGAACAGAGAAACAAGCGACTTTGCTGTTGACTGCTCCATTCGTTATGCTGAGCGCCTCTAAGCACAAAGAAGAATCATTGTTGTACTACAAATATTTAATGTCCGAAGAAGGCTTAAAGTTCTCCATCGATTGGGGGGATTCGCCGTGGGGACTGAGCGCGGAGCTGCAGGAGTATTTGTTTACGAATGCTTCGGCTTGGCAGGGCAAAAACATCGATGCGATTAAACAATTGTATAACGGAGAGCCTTGCTGCGCCGCACAGGGCATGAATGTTGTCGATTATGGCGAATACGTGACTGCTATCGATGGTGGATTGGATCAAATCCTGTTCGATGGTGCTTCGATCAATGAGATATTCATTCCAGCTGCGGATCGGTTTAATGCGACGAGATAAGCCGTCACGGCGAACGGTCGCTGAGACTACGTATTACAGGGAGGAGAAGTCCGATGAAACTGGGGATCAGCTCATACAGCTTGCATAGAGCTCTAGGAGAAGGCGGTACGACCATTATCGATTTAGTGCAATGGGTGGCGGACAATGGGGGTGAGCATATCGAGATCGTGCCGATCGGATTTTCGTTAGACGAAGACCCGAGGTTGGCCGAACGGATCCGGCGCAAGGCGGAGGAGGTCGGAATCGACATCTCCAATTACGCGATTGGCGCCACGTTCCTGCAGCCAGATAAAGACAGCTATCGCAACGAAATCGACCGCGTGAAACGTCAGGTAGATATCGCCCATACTTTGGGAACGAGCCATATGCGCCATGATATCGGCTCGCGACCCATTCCAGAATCGACGATTCAGAATTTCAATCGGGATCTGCCCTTGTTCGTGGAAGCATGCAGGGAAGTCGCCGACTATGCGAGCCAATATAACATGACGACGAGTGTGGAGAACCACGGTTATTACGTACAAGCGAGCGACCGGCTTCAGGCGCTGGTTTCCGCGGTGGACCGGCCGAACTTCCGTACGCTGCTCGATGTAGGCAATTTTATGTGCGCGGACGAAGATTCGGTGACAGCGGTCAAAAAAAACCTGCCGATCGCTTCGATGATTCATCTCAAGGATTTTCATCTTCGTCCAGGAAACCGTGATTACGGAGAAGGCTTCTTCCCAACGCTGGGCGGCAATCTTCTCCGAGGCACGATCGTCGGTCAAGGGGATATTGATCAGCATGAGGTCATCCGCTTGATCAAGCAATCCGGGTACCAGGGCTATATTTCGATCGAATACGAGGGGCACGGTCCTTGTTATTATGGTTCCAAGGTCGGTATGGATAACGCCCGCAGAATGTGGAATGAAGCGTAATTTATCACGGGGAATAGAACAGGGAGGCTACAACGAATGGGGAAGATTGGAATAGGCGTAATCGGTGCAGGAAGCATCTCGAACATGCACCTCAGCAGTTATACCGCCAATACGCATGCCGAGGTGATAGCCGTATGCGATGTCAATCGCGAACGCGCTGAACAAGTAGCGGCACAGTACCAGATAAAAAACGTTTATACCGATTACAAAGAGCTTTTGGCCGATCCGGAGGTCGATGGCGTCAGCATCTGCACCTGGAACGATACCCATGCTGAATTTGCGATTGCAGCGTTGGAAGCCGGCAAGCATGTGCTGTCGGAGAAGCCGCTGTGCCAGACGGTGGAGCAAGCGAAGCAAATCGAAGAAAGCGTGCGAAAGAGCGGGAAAATATTTCAGATGGGCTTCGTTAGGCGCTTCGACAACAATGCCCTAATCGCTAAAAAAATTGTGGACAACGGCGATCTCGGCAATGTGTATTATGCCAAGGCCTCTTGTCTGCGCAGACTGGGCAATCCTGGAGGTTGGTTCGCAGACAAGCAGCGCTCGGGCGGCGGACCGTTGATCGATATCGGTGTTCATATTCTCGATCTCAGCTGGTATCTGATGGGCCGGCCCAAGGTCAAGTCGGTCAGCGGCTCCGTTCATTATGATCTGGGTAATCGTGCCAATGTTCAAGGGCTGGAATTTTATAAAGCGGCTGACTACGACGCGAGTAGCAACACGGTAGAGGATCTGGCGACTGCGTTCATCCGCTTCGAGAACGGGGCAACCTTGGTCTTGGATGCCAGCTTTACGTTGCATGCCAAAAACGATGAAACGTATCTGAAGCTGTTCGGCGACAAGGGAGGAATGGAAGTGGATCCAGCTCTTTTGGTGGTATCGGAGAAGTACGACACGATCTTTAATCTCCAGCCTCAGTTGAAAACGCTTCACCTTGATGTCTACTCGGCGTTTCAGAATGAAATCGATCATTACATCGATTGCATCCGGACAGGGAATACACCTCTCAGCACGGTCGAGGATGGCGTTGAAGTGATGAAAATGCTCTGTGCTATCTATGAATCCGGGGCAACGGGAAAGGAGATTTACTTCTAGCCGGGCTGCTAAGGCGAGCGCCGCAAGACTATCCAACATTAAGGAGGCTTGTGCATGGTGAAACGAAGCAAAAATATCATGATTCTGGTAAGCATGTTGGCACTGATCATCGTTATGGGGGGAATGCTTGAAAACAATCGGACATATGCAGCCGATTATTCGGTTGAGGTTTGGAACGTCTCCGAAATTACGCTTACCAGTACCCAAGCGTATTCCGATCCATTTAACGATGTAGTTGTTGAAGCAAGCTTCTACGGACCTGGGGGAGCGCTCATTACTCGTCCGGCATTCTGGGATGGAGGAAGCACCTGGAAGATCAGATTTGCTCCGACGGCAACAGGTCTGTGGACCATGTCGACAACAGCTTCCGACCCGTCGGACACGGGACTTCACGGTATTTCGCTTACGATCCAGAGCAACGCCTATACGGGTAGTCATGACATTTACGAGCGTGGTTTTTTGAAAGCTAGCGACAACGGAAGATATCTTGTTTATGCAGACGGGACGCCTTTTTTCTATCTGGGTGACACACACTGGATCATGCCGCATGAGCGATTCGACACTTCCAATGTACCTGGTGTGGCCTCCCAATTCAAATATACGGTCGACAAGCGGGTACAGCAGGGCTTCACCGTTTATCAGTCGCAGCCGATTTGGCAACCCCATGGAGGAGGCAGCCACTCGGGAAGCGACGAAGAAGCTGTGGCCAATTTGACTGACGGCTTTACCGCTGCCGATCTGGCGGGGTTTCATAACCTAGATCGTAAATTCGACTATATTGCGGAGCAGGGTCTCGTGCATGCGGCGGCCCAAGTGTCCTGGGTGGGAGACCCGGCGAATTTCCCCCTTGTCTTTACAGAAGATTTTATGGCCAAGCTCGGCCGATATTGGGTTGCAAGATATGGAGCTTACCCGGTGATCTGGACGATCGGCCAGGAAATAGATAAAAATCTGTACGGTGCATACGACGCCTCAACGATCGAGAAGTGGTTTGCGGTGGGCGAAGGCATTGCGGATCATGACAGCTACGGTCATTTAATCATGCCGCATATGGAAGGAACGAGCGTGACTACGGCGGCGAATTCCTGGTGGGTGGACCAGCCGTATCACGGTGGGTGGGCCACCCAAATGTCCATCGGCATGGACGGAATGAGTACGGCCAGAACGTTTTGGGAGGCGCCAATCGCGAAGCCGGCAGTTCTGTACGAAACTGGATACGAAAACTTCTGGGCCGATGCCAAAGGTGCGCTGGGCGCGGGCTACAAAGCTTTCCAATACGGCATTTTTGGTTATGGTTACGGCGCTGCGGGCGTATGGAACGACATCTATTCCAAACCGGGAGAGCCTGCGGACTATGGAACCGAATACGAATTGCCGCTACGTTACTATTGGTGGTACGACGGGGCCAATTTGCGGACGGCAGACCAGCTTGCTTATTTCAAACAATTTTATACGAGTCTGGAATGGTGGAAGCTGACGCCCCGATTTGACAGCAGTACCTGGTCCGCTTTTGTCACGCCAGAGCACAGCCTGTTGTCGACGGACGGCAACGAAACTTACGTCGCTTATTTTTTCGGGTCGGGTACATCGACCGGCACTCTAAAAAATATGTCGACCTCCGCAACCTATACAGCTAAGTGGTACGATCCGCGTAACGGTCAGTATACTGCTCTCGATACATTTAAGGCCCCGTCCGGTACTTGGACGGTTCCCAATCGTCCTACATCCGATGAATGGATGCTTCTTGTGAGCAGTGAGCCGACCGCAAGCAATGAAGGAGCGACGAACCAGGCGGCTTACAAACCGATCACTGTATCCGGCAGCAGTGCAGGCTTCGGCTCTGAATTGGCTGTCGACGGCCTCTACGATACGAGCTGGATAGCCGGTTCAGGTGTTGTCCCGCAATGGCTGACGGTGGATCTTGGCGGCATTAAGCAGCTGGAGTCGATCGAAACCGGCTTTAATCGCGAGGATACCTGGAATTACAAGCTGGAGGGCTCGCTTGACCAGGTCTCTTGGACGACGCTGGCGGATCATACCGCGGCGGGGAGAACGGCCAGGGATATGTCGGACAGCGTAACCGGCGATTATCGATTCGTGCGCATAACGGTGACCGGTTTTCTTGCCCCCTCAATGGTCGCGATATCCGAGTTCCGGATACTCGGCTACGATGAGTCCGAGCTGCTCTCGCGTAATAAAACAACGGCGGTTTCGAGCGATAACGGCACGGGGTGCAGCGGCGGCAAAGCGGTAGATGGCAACGACGTCACCTATTGGTGCGCGGAAGATGCTGCCATGCCGCAATGGCTTTCAGTCGATCTGGGCGTGCCAAGCAGGCTGGAGAAAATCGTTATGAATTTCTACGGACACACGACATGGAAATACAAGCTGGAGGGATCGTTGGACAGTGTAACGTGGACGACGCTGGCTGACAGAACGGTCAGCGGAGTAACGGGGCAGACGGCAAGCGACGAGGCTAGCGGCATCTACCGTTATGTACGCATAACGATTACAGATTCTGGACATTGGGCGGCGATCCGTGAATTCGACGTTTACGGCAAGCCGAATGCGGCTTCCGGCAAGCTCGCTACGGCTTCGTCCATAAGCGGGATTGGCTACGAGGAAGACAAGGCGCTGGACGGTCTCGCTTCGACTTATTGGTGCGCTTCGGATGGTACGAAGCCGCAGTGGCTGAATGTGGATCTAGGATCTTTGCACGACTTATCTGAAGCTCGTATTCACTTTTATAGTCTGGACTCGTGGAAATATAAACTGGAGGGCTCGACGGACGGCAGCAGCTGGTCGGTACTGGCCGACCATACGGCTTCGGGCGTATTGGGGCAAATGACTGCCGATACGCTGTCAGGTTCATACCGTTACGTTCGAATCACGATTACGGATAGCGTGAATTGGGCGGCGATCCGTGAATTGGAGCTGTATGAGTAGTCAACATATCGTATAGGCGCAGGAACGTCAAGGCCGAACGCAAAGCTGGAGATGTCGGATCCGACATTTCCTGCTTACGTGACTTGATGCTGGATTCGCAACAAACTTCTGCTTAAGGAGATTGTGTATTCATGAACAAAATAATGAATAGAAGGCTCGACCCGGAGCGGGATCAAACCGCTGCTCGGATCTGGAAGCAACGTACACCTTTATCCTCGTTGCGGAAAGCAATTGACCGGGGCTCGGTTACGTTAGGATTTCTTGGAGGATCGATTACGGAAGCCAGACCGGGACATAACTGGCCTGAGAAAATCGTGTCGTGGCTGGTGGAGCGTTACCCGAATGTTCGCTTTACAGTTGAAAATGCAGCCATTGGAGCAACCGGAAGCAATCTTGCCATATTTCGTTTGGAGCGGGATATTCTGCGTCATCAATGCGATATTGTGTTTGTGGAATACGCGGTCAACGACTATTACGGCGACCAAGAACGGCGCAAGCGCTCTCGAGAGGGGCTGCTTCGGCGGCTGTTAGTGGAAAGCGAAGCCGATGTGGTGCTTGTCTATACATACCTGCAAGCGATGTATGCAGAGATGATAACGGGCGGCGTGCCGGATTCTATTGCAGAACTCGAACAGCTAGGAGAGCTGTACCTTCTGAGTTCGGTATGGATGGGACTTTACGCTTTCAATGAAGTGCAGAGGGGACGTATGAATTGGGAGGAATGGCTGCCGGATGGCCTGCATCCGACGCATCGCGGCAGCTACAGTTACGCAGAGAGCGTCATAGCGTTCTTGGAGGAAGAGCTAGAGAAAGCACCCGGCGATATAGCTGTCCATGAAGAAACGGCAACAAGCACCCTAATAACATCAAGAGGTGGAATTGTACCGGATGGAGCGCTGCCGGAGCCTCTGAATAAGAGGCATTGGGGGGCGGCGCAGATTATTCCGTTCTACGATGTGCAGCTTGAAGGTCCTTGGACGATTCAGCGCAGCGCGAATGTCGTTTGGATAGACCGCATGCTGACAACATCGGCGATAGGTGCGAAGCTAAGATTCCGTTTCCGTGGAAGGGGGGCGGCATTGGGATTCGAATTCGGACGGCTGTACGCCGATTTCCGATGCAGCATCGACGGCGCCGAGCCGGTGGAAATCAAGCCGGAGCGGGCAGAGTGGTGTCCTCTCGAAGGGTTGTACCATGTCGAGGTGCTGGCAGAGGAACTGGACGAGGGGGAACACGTGGCGGAGCTTGAGATTGTACATGGGAACGGCATGCGTTGCGAAGGCACGCGTTGTCGAATAGCTTTTTTAGCTTCTCTGCCATAAGGAATCGATAGGAGGCAAGCGTGCAATTAGCAATATATGATCGGAGTGTATATGAGGGGGGAGGAATCAAGTGTGCAGCTACGATGGGAGAGCGCGACTCGAGAGGTTGAGCAGTGGCGCTGCATGGAGTGGGAACTAATGAGTACGGCTTCGTATGGGGACCCGTTCGCTGAAGCGGAGGTAACTGCCACGTTTCGGGGCCCCGATGGCAGTGTGCTGGTCCGTCCAGCCTTTTGGGATGGAGAGGCGAGCTGGAAAATTAGATTTGCTCCTAACGTTATTGGAAAATGGTCCCTGACGGTGACTTGTAACGATAAACATAATGCAGGTTTAAATGTCGATGTGCCGTGGAGCTTCAATTGTGTACCCTATACGGGCGTATGGGAGCTGTATCGTCGAGGGTTTTTGCGAGTTGTACAAGGAGATCGTTATTTTACCTATGCCGACGGAACGCCTTTCTTTTATTTGGGCGATACACATTGGTTTCTACCGTCGGAAGCGGAGGGACGCTCTAATGTGGTCGGAGTCGTATCGCAGTTTCATCATATGGTGGATCACCGAGTCAGCCAAGGCTTCACGGTCTATCAATCCGAGCCTCTTGTGACATCGGGACCGCATTTGGACTGTGATCAGGGCATACGCGAATCATCGCTTGAGCTGCTCCGTAATCTCGATCGGAAGTTTGCTTATATCGCCGATTGTGGACTTGTACATGCCAACGCGGCACTGACCTTTTCCAGCATGCTGCAGGTCACGGACTCGAGCCTGCTGGCCAAGCTTGGCCGCTATTGGGTGGCCCGTTATGGTGCCTACCCCGTTTTGTGGACGGTTGCCCAGGAGATCGATCCTGACTTCTATAACCAACTGGACCCAAAATACTGGAAGCAGATCGGCAGGGCTATCCATCGTCATGACTGCTACAAACATCCGATGACAGCTCATATGCAGTACAATGCAAGCTCCGGTTGGGCGAACGAGGAAGGACACAACTGGTTTGCACTTCAACCGCTGGATTTGTCCAAGGATTACATGGAAAGCTTCTGGCAAGGGGAGGGTACCAAGCCTTATCTTGCTTACGAAACACGGTACGAGCATAATAACCAACCCACGGTCGGCGCACGAACAGCGGCATACAGGGCGGTTCTTAACGGCTCATATGGATACGGGTACGGTGTGCAAGGGGTATGGGCGTTGAATAATTCTCCAGAAGATTGGTTCCATTACGGTCCGTATTATCGCTGGTTTGACGGTTTGAATGCGGAGGCGGGCAAGCAGATGACCTATTTTAGGGAGTTTTTTGAATCTCTTCAGTGGTGGAGGCTGAAGCCTTGCTTCAGAAATACGGAATACGGGGATTTTTGCGAGAGTTTGGATAGCTTCCTTATGGTGGATGGGGATCGTACCTATGTAGCGTTATTCACCGGAGACGATGTGAACGGGGCAGTTCTCAAGCAAATGGCGGCTATTCCATATGAGGCGAGTTGGTATGATCCACGTACAGGCCTCTACAAAGCTATTCCTGGTCCTATATATCCCGAAAATGGCCAATGGGTTATTCCGCCTAAGCCGGACAAACAAGATTGGCTACTACTCGTAGTCAGCGATGCGTCAGGCATACAGCCTAGGTTGGCCATTCGATCCGAGGATCAAGCGACAATCATCTTCGGCAAGGACAGAATATTGCGATTGATTGCTGTTATGTTGCCAGGCGGAGAAGTAATCCATCCTGTATGGGGCGTTACGAACCTCGATGGTGGGCCGACGATAGCGGCCGATGTCGATGCTCAAGGGGTGTTGATGGCTCGTGCAAACGGCAACGTTCGGGTCACCGTGGAGCTTGCCGATCGAGGTTTAGCTGCAAGCAGGACGTTTATTATAGCTGCTCAAGATCGCAGAGAGCCTATGCAAGCTGCACAATCCATCTCCATAGATCGAGAAGGGGGGCAGTTTTTTGTGCGTTTTAGTCCACCGAATACACATGACCAACGGGTCGTTTGGTCTGTATTTGAGCAGGATGGGAGAACGTCGACGGACAAAGTTTATATTAGCCCGTACGGAGTGCTAAGCTGCATGGAGGGCGGGCCGGTGAAAGTTGTTGCTGCGGCAATGGATGGTTCGGGCTTGACGGCCGATTATGATTATGATGTGCCGAACCATTACGACGAAATTGTGAACCCTTTGCTGAGAGGAGCCGTGGCTTCGGCGTCTTCCTCCGACTGGGTCAACGGCTATCGTCCAAGCAGAGCAATTGCGAGCGAGCGGGGCAACTTCACGGGCTGGACCACCAAGGTCCCGGAACATGATGGAGAGCTCCCGTCGCCAGAACGTCCGCAATGGTTGGCGATTGCATTGCAGAAGCCGACAGTGATCAAACGATTGGATTTGTACACAACCGGGGCTGGACTTCAATTACGCGACTTCGATATTGAGAATTGGGATGGGGAACAATGGTCGGTGTTGGCGGAAGTGCGAGACAACAATCTGACGGAGGTCATCCTCACGTTTGCTCCCGTATCGAGCGTTCAGTTGCGTATATTGTGCTACAAGGGAGATATGATGGGGATTGCGCGGATCGGTGCGATAGAGATCTATGGAGAAGAAACCATGTAAAAGGATGACCTAGATGATAAAGGTGCATATATATGATCACGGAGCGTTCGACATACAAATGGGAGACTTGCTGGTGGCCGATTGTTTCCCTGGAATAGACGGCAGGCCGGTTAGACCTGTTCAAGTCACGGTAGATCGTCGTCAAGACAGCAGTGAAATCGGTTACCTATTAGCTGGCGGAGAGAAGAGAATTTCATTATGTTTTGCGCATGTCGATGGTGCAGTAGCCATCCGTTCTCAATTATTTGGATTTGAGACAGTTCCTCTCTGGTTCCATCCTGTGTTTAGAGCCGATGCTGGAAGCATTTCCGATATTTATCGTCAAGGACTAGGAATAGGCGGGCCATCTGGATTAACGACCGTAAGCCAACTGCTCAAGGAGCCATATCAAAGAACGGAAAGCTTCGGAATAATTGCCCTGCATGACAACGAAGCCTATCTACTCAGTTCCGCGGCCAATCATGACTCATACATGCTTAAGTATGAGGTGCAGATTAGTGATCCTATTACGCAAGCCGCACAATTTACGGCAGGATTTCGAATGGAGCGCGTATCGGGGGAAGGGTCCTGGAAGCTTCCGGACATGGAGTTCCGCGGGGAGAACAAACTCGAAGAAGGGCTCGTGAAAGCGGCTGGCGTTATAGCGGAAGCGATGGGAGCCAGGACTCATCGTAAACCTGCCTATCATTGGTGCTCGTGGTATTACTGGTATCATCGGTTTACTCATGAGCGCCTGCGTGAGTACCTGAATGCTTTCTCGGCGATTCCTGATTTGCCACTGCAATCGATACAGATTGATGCGGGCTACTTCCCTTCCGCAGGAGATTGGTTGATTACGAATGAGATGTGGCCAGAAGGAATGGGGGCAGCGTTCGCTGACATTCAAAGGTATGGCTACGCGCCGGGGATATGGATCGGCCCGTACATGGTAGGCAATCGGAGTCAGCTCTACGGGCAACATCCGGATTGGGTCCTGCACGATCTTGAGGATAAGCCGGTTGTCGAATGGCGCTGCTATAATGAGCCGAGAGCCTGGGGATACGCGGATGAAGAGTACTACGTTCTCGACACAAGCCATCCGGATGCGATGGCGTATATGCGCCATGTATTTCGGACTTTCAAAGAACAGGGTGTGCGGTTATTTAAAACCGATTTTATGCTCTGGGGTTTGCAGGATAGCAGTAAAGTAAAGCGGCATACGCCAGGTAAAACATCCGTTCAGTATTTCCGTGAATTCATGCATGTAATCCGCGAGGAAATAGGCGAAGACAGTTATTGGCTGGGCTGTATTGCCCCCTTCTTGCCTTTTGTCGGATATGTCGATGCGATGAGGATAGCCGATGATGTCGGAGCGCAATGGAATGAGAATAGCTTTGGTCCGCGCAACATGATTCGTGAAATCGGCGGAAGCAACTATTTCAATCACGTATTCTGGCAAAACGATCCCGATGCCGTCATGCTTAGACATTTCCATATTCAATTGACCGATACTGAAATCGAGTCGCTGGCTCTGCTTCAGGCCGTATCTGGCGGGGCGGTGTATACGTCGGATCCGTTGCACGAGCTGTCACCGGAGCGGCTAGAGCTGTTCCAATTCCTTCAACCGAGAGGCGCGATGAAAGCGAAGCAGCCGCTTTTGGCCGGGCCGGGCAAGGAACTGGTGTTGACGCATGTCTGGCCGGAAGAAGAGCGCGCCCTCCTGCTGTTCTTTAACCCGTCGGAGGAGCAGCTAACGGTGAAATATCAGCTTGAGAAGCTAATCGACATGTCTGTTTGTTATATTCGGGAGGGGCGTTTTGGGATCAACTCGCAGCATCCGGTTCAAGATCTTGTTGTTACGATGCCGCCTCATGGCTGCAAGCTGATTTTTGCTTCAACACAAGCGTTATCGAATTCGCCAATTACGAATCTGTGGGAGTGGTTTAGCAAAGAAACGATGCGGTGCCCTTGAGCTTGAATTTGCGAAAGCCATATTAAAAAAGAGAAGGTCTAAAGGCAGAGTCCCGTCTACTAGATATTTTCTAGAACTGGGGCTCTGTTTAAGCATATTCACGATGTCCCAGATGATCAATCGGAGGGGATGTTATACCCTATCGCGGACATTATTACAGGCTTTGATGCGAATATGTCGCAGGTGGAGTTTAAAGCCCCATCTTCAATTTTATTTAGGTTCGCTATATAATATGTTTAGCGATAAACAATCGAAGCGGGAGGGGAGAACGTGGAGGATAGCAACTTGAACGATTCTAAAAGGGGCAACCCGGACAGCCGCGTAACGCTAGAACATTTCGTCGGCCACATGCAACGCATTCAGCGTTACCTGCGCTCGGAGGCTTTCCATCGGAACCAGCCGGAGCTGACGCGCGTGCAATGGATGCTCCTCCGCCATCTGCGCTGCACGGAGGGAAGGACGATCGGGCAGCTCGCGGCCCATCTGGACGTGCGGGCGAGCACGATGTCCCAGATGATCGATCGGCTCGAGCTGATGAAACACGTCGTGCGGGAGAACAGTCCCGAGGACGCGCGGGTTAAGCTCGTCAAGCTGACGCCGAGCGGCGAAGAGACTATTGCCGGCATGGAAGCGGCCTGGCTGGAATCGCTCGAGGAGCCATTCGCCCATTTCAACGAAGACGAGAAGCGGCAGCTTGTGGCCCTGATGGAGAAGCTGTCGTCGCATCTGCCAAGGAAAGGAGACTAACTCCAATGCCTTACGGTCGCTACATTCGAAAATATTGGAAAAGCTTTCTTCTCGCCATCCTGTTCGTCACGATCGAAGCAGGCGCGGATCTGATGATGCCGACGTTGCTCGCGAACATCATCGACGAGGGAATCGCGGAGAAGGATATGAACCATGTCCTCCAAATGGGAGGGCTTATGCTGCTCATTACCGCAATGGGGGCGATAGCGGCTTCCATCCGCAATGTTGTGGCGAGCCATGTCTCCCAGAAATTCGGAGCGGAGCTTCGCTCGGATCTGTTTGCCAAAATCCAGTCGTTGTCCTTCGACAGCATGAACCAATTCGACCGCGGATCGCTCATTACGCGACTGACAAACGACGTAACGCTCGTGCAGAACTTTCTGAACGGGATGATGCGGATTTTCGTAAAGGCTCCCATTATCGGGATAGGCGCGCTTATTATGGCGATCCGGCTCAACTGGAATTTGTCCATTATTCTGCTTGTTATTGTTCCCATCGTCATTGTATTGGTAGCGCTTAATATTCGAATCGGGTTCTCGAGGTTCATGAACGTGCAGAAGTCCTTGGACAAGGTGAACGCGACGGTGCGCGAATACTTATCCGGCGTCAGGGTCGTCAAGGCGTTCAACCGATTCGACTACGAAGAAGAGAGATTCGAGAAGTCGAACGAGGAGCAGCGCGCCCGCTCGACGAACGCGATGCGGGCGATGTCGATCTTTAATCCCGCGATTATGCTGACGGTCAATTTCGGTATCGTGACGGTGCTCTGGCTTGGCGGGCGGTGGTTAAATGCCGATCTGCTGCCGGTCGGGCATCTCGTGGCCTTCGTCAACTATATGACTCAGATCCTTTTTGCGCTCATGATGCTGACGATGGTATTCACGATGTTCATCAGGGCCAAGGCGTCCGCGCAGCGGATCGGCGAGGTATTCAAACAAGAGAACGGCATGACTTGGCGGGAAGAGGGCGATTGGAATCCGACAGCCAAAGGCGCTGTGGAATTCAGTAACGTCACCTTCTCCTACGGCGGCGAACAAGGCAGCCCGGCGGTGGACGATGCGACCTTCGCATGCCGTCCCGGCGAGACGATCGGCATCGTCGGCTCCACGGGCTCGGGCAAGAGCAGTCTGGTGGAGCTGATTCCCCGCTTCTACGATGCGGACTCCGGCGTGATCCGGGTAGGCAATACGGATATCAGAGAGCTCGATCCGTCGTCGCTTCGGGAACGCATCGCCATCGTGCCGCAGCAAACCATGTTGTTCACGGGCTCCATTATGGACAATATCCGCTGGGGAAAGGAAGAGGCGACGGACGAAGAAGTGATGGAGGCAGCTAAGCTTGCCGAGGCGCATGAATTTATCCAGCGGCTGCCTGAAGGTTATCAATCGCTGTTAGGACAGCGCGGCGTTAATCTGTCCGGCGGTCAGAAGCAGCGAATTTCCATCGCGAGAGCGCTGATCCGCAGACCGGACATTCTTATTCTCGACGATTGCACCAGCGCGGTCGATATGGTGACGGAGGCTCGCATCAAATCCGCGCTCAAAACTTATGCGCAAGGCATGACTTGCCTGCTCATCGCGCAGCGAATTACTTCCGTGATGGATGCGGACAACATTATCGTCATGGATCAAGGAAAGATCGTGGACAAAGGAACGCATGATGAGCTCTTGGAACGCTGCCAGGTGTACCAGGAAATCTATCGTTCCCAGATCGGGAAGGAGCTGAAGAGCGATGTCGTCTAATTCGAGCGGAAGCCAAGGTCAAGGTGGCGCAAGCGAAGCCAAGGTGCCGCCGGCTATTCCGGGGATCGGCAGGCCCGGTGCGGGCGGGGCAGGCCGGAAGCCGGTCAAGCCGAAGCAAATGCGAGCGACGATGCTTCGGCTCTGGCGTTACTTCGGCAGCGAGCGCAAGCGTCTTATTGTTATCTTCGCATTCGTCATTGCGACTTCCCTGCTGGCTGTGGCGGCGCCTTATCTGATTGGATCCGCCATCGACGCCATGAGCGCGGCGGATGATGGCGGCGTCGATTTCGGCCTGCTGGAAATCATTCTGCTTGTTCTAGTTGCTGCATATGTCAGCGAAGGCGCTTTGTCTTTCCTTCAGAGCTGGCTGATGGCAGGGTTGTCCCAACGTGTGGTAAAGCAGCTGCGGGGCTCGCTGTTCGGCAAGCTGCAGAAGCTGCCTTTGCGGTTCTTTGACTCCAGGTCGCATGGAGAGCTAATGAGCCGGGTGACGAACGATATCGACAACGTCAGCAATACGGTATCGCAATCGACGGTGCAGCTAATGTCGGGCTTCATCGGCATCGTCGGTTCGCTTGTCATGATGTTGGTTTTAAGCCCGCTGCTGACGCTTGCTACTCTGATCACGGTGCCGCTCGTCTACCTGCTTGCGAAATTCGTGACGAGCCGGACGGGGGTGCTGTTTAAGGAGCAGCAGGCGCAGTTGGGCAAGCTTAACGGCCATATCGAAGAGACGATCACGGGTTTGCAGGTCGTAAAGGCGTTCAATCACGAGGCCAAGTCGATTCAGCAGTTCGAGGAAGTGAACGGCAAGCTGCTTCAGGTGTCGCTCAAAGCGCAGATCTGGTCTGGTTTCCTGATGCCGCTCCTCGGCGTGATAAACAATATCGGGATCGCGACCATCGCAATCGTCGGCGGCGTGATGGCCGTCAACGGACATCTTAGCGTCGGTCTGATCGCGAGCTTCGTGGGTTATTCCCGGCAGTTTGTCCGTCCGCTTAACGAGATGGCTCAAATCTACAATGTTCTGCTGTCAGGCGTAGCGGGCGCGGAGCGGGTGTTCGAGGTGCTGGACGAAAAGGAAGAAGAACCCGATGCGCCTGGCGCGATAGTTCTGTCTAACCCTAAGGGACATGTTGTATTCGAGAATGTCAATTTCGGTTATCGCCAGGATGTCCCGATCTTGAACAATGTCAGCTTCGATTCGCCAAAAGAGAGCAGCACGGCGCTGGTAGGGCCGACGGGAGCGGGCAAGACGACCATCGTTAATCTGCTTACGCGCTTTTACGATGTGACGGGCGGCCGCATTCTGATCGACGGTCGCGATATTCGGGACTATACGAGGGAGAGCCTGCGCCAATGCTTTGGCATCGTGCTGCAGGATACGTATCTGTTCTCGGGCACGATTCGGGACAATATTTTGTACGGGAAGCCGGATGCGACGGAGGAGGAAATGCTGCAGGCGGCGCGCATGGCCAATGCCGATACTTTCATTCGGCGGCTCCCTCACGGCTACGGTACGGAGCTGACCGAGAACGGCGGCAATCTGAGCCAGGGGCAGCGGCAATTGCTCGCGATCGCCAGAGTTATCCTGGCCAAGCCGTCGATTTTAATCCTCGACGAAGCGACCAGCAGCATCGATACCCGGACGGAGCTGCATATTCAGGAGGCGCTGCTCAAGGTGATGAAGGGCCGGACGACGTTTATTATCGCGCACCGGCTCAATACGATCCGGGACGCAGACGCGATCATGGTTATCGACCGGGGCAAGCTCCAGGAGAAGGGTACGCATGACGCGCTAATGGAGCGGCGAGGCGTATATTACGGCATGTTTGACCAACAGTTTAAGAATGTGCAAACATAGTGAAAGCAATAATCGACGACATGGAGAGAAGGTATGGGAGTGGAAGTAAAGTTTTGTTCAGCCTGCGGGAGCGCGATGGAATACAGGGAGATGGACGGTCATTCGCGACAAGCGTGTACGACGTGCAGCTTCGTGCACTGGGGCAGCTATAGCATCGGCGTCGGGGCGCTCGTGAAGAAGGACGACAAAATGCTGCTCGTCCGCCGCGCGCAAAATCCAGGCAAAGGTTTTTGGACCAATCCTGGCGGATACATCGAGCAGTTGGAACCCATCGAAGAAACGATTGTGCGCGAGGTGATGGAGGAAAGCGGGATAGAGGCCGTCGTTACCGGCGTCGCTGCGCTGCGCGATCAGCCGAGGGACATTCACAACGTCTACATCGCGTTTGCTATGGACTATGTCGGCGGCGAGCCGCGGCCAGATGACTATGAGGTGGATGCCGCAGGTTTTTTCACGCTTGACGAGATGGCGGAGATGAACGTCGCGCCGTTTACCAGATGGCTAGCAGATATCGCGTTCCGCGGTCAATCGGCGGGATTGCTTAAGGACACTGCGCCGATCGTCCCGTTAAACGGCTACGGACTGTTCCGAACGTAGGAGCGAGTAAGAGGAGCTGGCGGGAAGAGGTTGTCGCTGGTTCGTCTGCAGGTGAGGGTGTAGGGACTGCACCGGTTCAGTCGTAGTCGCTATCGCGTGTCTGCGAACTTGTGTATTTACGTGTATGAAGATACAACGGAACTCAGCGCCCTTATTCAGCCAAATGGAGGGGGGATGGCGGGGCTAACGGAACTCAGAAGCCTAATCAGTCGATTAAAAGGGGGATGGCGGGCGGTTGGGCTGGAATAAGAGCGATCAGTTCCGTTAGGCTTCCAAAACCAGTTGATATGGCGCAAATAGCGGCACTCAGTTCCGTTCCGTTGGTCGCACTCATTTAAATAGATCGGTTAAGTCTTTAATGCTCGGACCATGTTGTCATACTCAAACGCAAAGGACCGTCAGGATGATCAATCCTGACGGTTTTTCTCTCCGTTCATGAACGGGATGTTGCTTAATCGCGTCTGTTCCAGCAGCCCGTCCCGGCGAGGTCGCTCAAAACAATCAAATCTCTTTTCGATGAAGATAAAGAAGTCCGCCAGCGACAAACAACACGAAGCTGCAGCCTACCGTCACGAGAATGTTCTCGAGGGGCAGATTAAAGGCGCCGAAATTTTGCTCGCCGCCTTGTACAAGCATACCGAGCGCCGGCTGTGCCCATGGATAAAACGGTCCATACTTGTCGGAGTTGATGATCAGTATGTTCGGAATCGTCATGGACACGTTGATGGCCAGCGGCGCGGCGAAGCTGCTCCAGCCGATGGAAGCCCACAACTGCAAAGCGGCCAGAGGCAAGCAGGCAATCCATCCCGTAAGGAGGGAGACGAGCGCCGATTGCCAGTCGATGCTGCCTGTAATTCCCTGTACGGCGGATGCCGCCAGAAGCGCGCCGATCATGATTAGCTGCACGGCGGCAAGCAAGGAAGCAACCATGATAAACTTGGCGCCGTACAAAGCGGTGCGCGATACCGGCAAGCTAAACGTTGCCTTCCATCCGCCTCCGTTGTGCTCGTATCTGCACACGAAGGACGAGAAGATGCCTGTCAATATGGGCAACAGAAGCAAGGCATGGAGCATAAAGACGTTGGATTGCAGCAGATCGTATCGCGCTGCTTCCGGTACGTCCGTCAAATTCGACATGGCGCCGATCAGCGCGGCCAGCAGGGGACTAATGGGGACGAGCAGCCAAATCAAGGAGCGGCTAAGCTTTAATCGTTCAGCGCCGAGCAGCCCCAGGAAAGAACGGAATCCCATCTCAGTTCACGTCCTTTCGATTGAAGTGGACGGCTGCCGGCAGCAAAATCGCAAGTCCGATGATTAGCCCCGCGAGGACGAAGGTTTCACCGTTTTCTGCCTTGTAGGAAGCAAGCGGCCAGTTGGTGGGCACCCACTCCGAGAGAGGGAACACCGAAATCAAGGCGGCAACGATTCCGATCGTAATCGGCAGAGACTGGTTGCGGTAAGTCACGCACATCCACAGCACCGGAGTCAGCAGCGTCCAGGATGCCAGATAGGGATAAGCCGCCAGCTTAATAGCATCGGTCAAGGGGAAGTCCGCCGCATCGAAGCCGAGCAGCAGTCCGAGTCCGAAGGCGCCGAGCGCGAGCACGATGCTGGCAACGGCAAGTAGCAACGCCACGATGGCGAATTTGGAGCCGAACACCGCGTATCGCGAAATCGGCAGCGCGAGCAACTGCTTCCACGCGCTTGTATGATGCTCGACATTGGCCAGCATGGAGCTCAGAATGGTAATGCCCATCAAAAGCGCGATGGGAACGAACATCAAAATGTTGTTCAGCAGGCCGCCCCAGGGATCGTCGGCGTAGGCTTTTATCATATAATCGTAGCGGAGACCGTAATTCAGCCCTTGCATCGCGATTAAGCCGACCGGGGCGAGGAAGGTCAGGAACCACAGTCCTTTGCCATTGATCTTGAGCAGATCGGATCTTATCGCTTGAACGATCATAAGCTTCCATCCTCCCCGACGATTTCGAGGAACAGCTTCTCCAGCGTCTTGCGATCTTCTTCCACCCGATAGACGGCATGGCCGGATTGCACCAGTTCTTTGACGGCCAGGGCTACGGCGGCGTCTTCGGCACTGCCAAGCGACAGCGTGGAGTCGCCCGCGCCGATCGCGGCTTCGATACCGCGGTTCGCCAGCACGTTCAAGGCGTCTTCGCGTTCCGAGACGCGGAGCGTGACGGCGCTCTGCGACTGCGTGCGCAAGCTGTCTATCGTATCCTGGAACACCAGCTCCCCGCGACGGATGATGCCGACGACGCTAGCCATTTGCTCCACTTCGCTCAGCAGATGGCTGGAAATGAGCACGGTAATGCCGTATTGGCGCGGCATTTCCTTGATCAACTCGCGAATTTCCAGTATGCCGGACGGGTCGAGGCCGTTGGTGGGCTCATCGAGGATGAGCAGCTCCGGGTTGCCAAGCAGAGCGCTCGCTATACCTAGCCGTTGTTTCATGCCGAGCGAATAACCTTTAACCGGCCGCTTCGCTTCTTTCGTCAATCCGACGATAGCGAGAACCTCATCGATTCGGCTCGCAGGCACGCCGATGATGCGGCGAATCGCCTCGAGATTTTGAACGGCGGTCAGATGTCCATAGTTCGACGGATATTCCACCAGCGAGCCGACCTTCCTCAGAATAGACAGCCGGTCCTTCTCCAGCGGTCGTCCGAAGATCCGAATAGACCCTCCGGATGGCTTGATCAGACCGAGCAGCATGCGGATCGTCGTTGTCTTGCCCGCGCCGTTTGGTCCCAGGAAGCCGTATATTTCTCCTTTTGCGATTTGCAGATTCAGGTTGGACACCGCATAGCGCCCCTTGTACCTCTTGCCGAGACCTCTTGTCTCGATTATCCATTCTTTCAAGTCGATCACCTCGAGATCCAGATTAACGTCTCAAGGTTAAGTCCCGTGTACGGCGAAGGTTAAATTTCGTTTAAAAAAAGCCGCGCCCGTCGTTCGTCTTCGTCTTCTCGTACAAATACACCCGCGTCCCTTCCTCCGAGCTTGCCGTTTCGCGGACGAGTCCCATGCTGTCGGCCAAATAATCCACGATGGCTAGTCCGACGCCTGCCCCTGTGGCAGAGGATTCGGAGTTCAGACCTCGGCCTTTGTCGGAGACGACCAGGCATGGCCGTCCGTGCCGCTTCTCCAACGCTAAGCCGATATAACCGCCATCCCGGGCAT
This sequence comes from Paenibacillus sp. PAMC21692, assembly GCF_014303795.1. NCBI lineage: Bacteria > Bacillati > Bacillota > Bacilli > Caryophanales > Paenibacillaceae > Paenibacillus > Paenibacillus sp. PAMC21692. The sequence continues at coordinate 7,040,618 of NZ_CP060293.1, read as the reverse complement.
GGCGAACGACATTCTGGAATAAATTGTCCAGTATGCGCTGCAAGCCCGCGCGATCGCCTTGCCATATCAGCTGCTCATGGGGTAGCCGAACGTCGACCTCGAGACCTTCCCGTTCCCAGAGCGGATACCAGCTTGCGGCGGATTCTCTCGCCAGCCGGACGATGTCAACAGCCTCCAGGGTCAGCTTATAGCGCCCGCTGGTCATGAGCGTATAGGCAAGCAGGTTGTCGATAAGCTCGCCCAACCCTTCGGCTTTGCCCTGCATGACCGATACGGATTGCTGCCCCTTCGGACTAAGCGGCTCCTCGCGCAATTGGTAGAGATGCCCCTGCATAATCGTGAGCGGAGTGCGCAGATCATGCGACAGATTCGCGACGAGCGACTTGCGCAGCTGTTCTTCTTCGCTCTGGCGCTGCCGGCTGTCCCTGAGCTGGGCGACCATGCCGTTGAAGGAGTATTCCAGCGCTCCGATTTCGTCCCAGCGCTTGATCGCGACGGGCTCCGGGATGCCGTGCTCATCCTGCTGCGCCATAGCGGATTGCAGGCGAAGGAGCCGTCTGCGGATGTGGCGGAAGAACAAGAGCGACATGGCTACGAACACCGAGAACATGACAAAGACGAAGGCGATGTAATACGGCGTCCCGGAGCCGTTCGGATTGCCCGTGGAGATCACTTCGCGCGGTATTCGAATCGTCATAAAGGAAGGGCCGGCATTTTCCTTCCCGAGGAATGCGATGACCGTATAAGGATCTTTCCCGATGCTTGCCTTCATAAACCGGATGGCCTCCTCCGGCGTCCATTGCGCCGGAATATCGAGCTGAGGCGGCAGTTGACTCCTTGTCGCGCCATTAGCATCGACCCAGAACATGGAGGCTTCGGGATAGCGTCTTTTCAGCTCGATGAGAGCTTCGTCGATGGCCGCATCCGACTTGCCTTCCATATTGGCGGCATGCGCATGCCAATCCGACAAAAGACCAGACGTCCCGCCATACTTGGCGCCGCTCTCCATATCTGATTTCGAGCTCCACTGAACGATGGTGTAGGTGAGACTGGCAAGCGGGATAATGACGGGAATGAACAGGAATGCGGCCAGCACGATGATCAAATATTGTCCCTGCAGCGAGCCCGGCAGGAGACGCGACTTGCGTACGGAAGCTTGCGAATCGTTGCGTTTGTTCATGCCCGTACCCGATAACCCAGCCCGCGAATCGTCTCGACGACTTCGGGCGAAGCGGGGTCCTTCTCGATCTTCTCGCGCAAGTGCCGGATATGTACCATAAGCGTCTTATCCCCATCCAGATAAGATTCGCCCCATACCGCCTCGTAGATTTGCTCCTTGGTCAGAATTTGCCCCAGATGGCGGAACAGAAACATGAAGATGTGGAACTGCTTGCCCCCGAGGGCGAGCTCTTCTCCGGTATCCGCATGCTCGATCCGGTTTTCTGCCTCATAAACAAGCAGATGCTTTACCTTGGTCGGTTCGCTGGAGCGTCTTCCGCCGCGGCGGAGGAGCACTTCGATCCGGGCCGACAATTCGTCGGGATGGAATGGCTTGGTCACATAATCATCCGCGAATTCAAGGCCTTGCAGCTTATCATCGATGGACGTTCGAGCGGACAGCATCAGGATAGGCAGATCCGGATATGCTTTCTTCAGTCTTTGTCCGATCGTGAAGCCGTCAAGCCCGGGCAGCATGACGTCCAGCACGACCAAGCTGCAGCCCTCGGCTTCCCGCAAAGCCTCCTCGCCGCTTTTAAGCCATTTCACCTCGTATGATTTGGAGCGGAGCTGCTCCGTTACAAGCTCTCCTATTTCCGTGTCGTCTTCGATATAAAGCAACTTAATGGAGTTATTGGTCAAATCGATCTTCCCCTCCGAGCGCACCCGTTTTCCGAAAATTATATACGAAGACTCCCTGCCGCGAAAGTCTACCGGAAAGTCTGCCGGAAAGTCTGTTCAAGTAACCGTTCACAAATTGTGAAAATTTGTTATGATGTTGCTGATACCATTTGCTAGGGTGTTTCGTAATAGTTGGTTATGAGGTAATGATACGAGAAGGAGTGGATTCCATGTCATTGTTCAACCGCATGATGGCAAGCGTGGGAATTGGGGCGGCGAAGGTGGATACGCTGCTGGAGCGCACATCCTATAGTCCCGGTGACGAGGTGCGCGGTGTAGTGCGCATTTTTGGAGGTTCGGTCGATCAGCAGATCGAAGGCATTGATTTATCCATCATGACTTATTACATCAAAGAAGTGAACGATAGCAAGTTGAAGCAGAACGTGGAGCTTGGCAAGGTACGCGTCTCTCCAGCTATAACGGTGCGCGCGGGCGAGAACAGGGAAATCGGCTTCAGCTTCTACCTGGCTCCGCATACGCCGCTGTCCATCGGCAGATCGCCGGTGTGGATCAAGACGTCGGCGGATATTCGCTCCTCCGTGGATCCTACGGACAACGATTATATCGAAGTTGTGCCGACCCAGCCTATGCACATGGTTTTGCAGGCGATCGAATCGCTGGGCTTCAAGCTCCGCGAAGCGGAAACGGTCTACGCGCCTCGAATCGGAGACTCTTCTCCGTTCGTGCAAGAGTTCGAATGGGTGCCGTACAGCGGTGCTTATCGCGGACAGCTGGACGAGGTGGAGCTCGTGTTCCTGCGCAATCGAGGCAGCGAGCTGGAGCTGCTGCTGCAGATTGACCGTCGTGCGAAAAATCTGTTCGGTTTGTTCGCCGAAGCTATGGATACGGACGAAAGCTTTGTGAAGCTCGTAGTCAAAGAATCCGATTTTGCGCAAGGACCGCAATACGTGGCATCGCTTCTCAACAATGTAATATCGCGCTATTCTCATTAAGCTGCCAGTGCGCGGCTAAAACAGGGGCTGTCTCAAAGGTCTATCATTGACCATTGAGACAGCCCCTCGTTTGTTTGTCTAAGTCGCCGCCAAACGTCCTTGATAGCGGCAAACCCGGTTGCGTCCGCCCCGCTTCGCTTCGTACAGGGCAGCGTCCGCTTCCCTAAGGAGTGTCTCCAAACTTGCGGCGCTGTCCGCCGAAGAAGCGACGCCGAAGCTGGCGGTCACGGTGAGGCTTCCGTGTGCAGAAGAGTCCAGCGTATTGCCGGACAGGGCGATACGCAGCCGCTCCGCGATCAAGTCCGCGTTCTCCGGCAACTCGCCATACAGCGCTACGACGAATTCCTCGCCGCCATATCTCGCGAACAGCATGTCCGGCTTCAGCTCGCGCTGGCAGATGGCGGCTGCGTGGCGCAGCACATCATCGCCCGTCTCGTGACCGTACGAGTCGTTAAATGCTTTGAAGTTATCGATATCGAACAGGATGACGGAGGTCGCGCGTTCCCGCAATGCGGACAGCTCGAGCTGTTCCTTGGCGCGAATGATGAACTGCGTTCGATTATAGATGCCGGTCAAGCCGTCGTAATAAGCCATATGACGAAGCTGCTCCTCAAGCCGCTTCTGTTCTGTAACATCGACCAGCATAAGCAGATCTCCGATCACATCGCCGCCCCGGCCTCTGACGATCGATAATTTGGCCTGGTAAATCGACAGGACGCCGCCGCTCTCCCACTGCAGCTCCTGCACCGTCTCATCTGCTCCAGGACGCTTTAGTCCATAGTGCGGCAAGCCGGTCAGATTTTCCCATATATCGACAAGCCTCTTGCCGAGCAAACTTCTGCGGAGCGCGGGAATCATCCGGGAAGCAGCTTTATTATAATCGATCAGACGTCCCGACCGATCGAGCACGATGACGCCTTCTCTCATACTCTCGAATATATTCTCCTTGGCTATAGGTACTATCATGAGGAGGCGCGTAGATAGAATGGCCCATATATACAGGGCTGAGGTGATGCTGAGAATGAACGGTACGGGATCCGTGCCATATGGAGTAGCGCCGATCAGATAGAGGAAGGCTCCGATCATGGGCAAGCTCTGTCCGCAGAGCAAAGTGAGCAATTGGATACGGAAGGTTTTTTTTGTCTTGAACCACTGCTTGAGCAGCAGGATGGCGCCTGCGAACAGACAACCGAACGTATAGGCTCCATGTACGATATACCAATCTCCGATGACGATGTCGGCCATGGGCGTGGGCGTGTCGGAACGGAGGTAAACGTCCTTGTAGAAGAGATGATGACTCTCGTTCGTTGCGACGAGCAGGAACGTGATGGCCGGTATGATAAACATCGCGCGAGCTGTTCTTCTCGATATGTTCCAATCAATATAACGCATGATAAGGAGCAGTCCCACTACGGGCGTAAAGGCGATGCCGATATATTCGACGACTCCCCATCTCTTTATTTCTTCCAATGTATCGCTGGCAAGCTCGAAGGCGAAGGCGAAGATATAGACCGATTGCAGCGCCGTCCACCAAACTAGCAGCCGGGCTTCGGGGAATTCTCTTTTTTTGAAAAAGACGTATAAGCAGAGAAAGGTGTTAAGCACGCCCGAGGTCGTAATTAACGAGATGTACGGCGTCAAATCCAACTGCATGAAGGATGTCCTCCATTCGTGATCATTCTCTTTTTTATGGTATCACAGGTGACGCGTTCGGCGCCAAACAAATAAAAGCGAAAGTATTCGGGTCGATATTTTTGAAAAAATCGCCAATTCCCCAAATTTCATGCAAATTCCTGCATATTACTGTTGAACGTTGACAATCCGTGAAGTAAAATAGATGAAAGATATAGGTACAAGTTCAAAAAGTCTATAAATCCCTTAAACCCTTATTACTCATTGCCTAACGTCAGCCAGATCGACTAACCTTGCATAGTCTATGAGGCTGGCTTTTTTCATAGATTATGTTTTTTTTATGAAACGCGCTGCGCCGCCCAACGATGGCGCAACCGTTTCACCTTGTGATTTCATAGATGGATGGTTGGAAGCGAGGATCAAGATGAATAACGAGATTTGGCTGCGGCAATCGCAAGACAGGTGCAAGCTGCTCGGCATAAACCCCGAGGTCGTGCCGGCGTTCACGACTTTACTGACAGAAGCGGAGCTCGCGAGCAAGCGCATGGAGTACGAGGAGATTTTGTCCGTCATTAATTTTTTTGTCAACAAGATGCTGGAGCTCATGAAGGGGCTGCCGCTGCTGATTCTCATCTCGGACGAGAACGGATGTATTCTGGAGATGGCCGGAGACGAGACGATCAAAACCATCGTCAGCCAGTCCGGCATCAAGGTCGGACTTGTCTTCACGGAGCATGAAGCCGGCACGAACAGTATAAACCTGGCACTGGATCATCGAGAGCCGTTCCAGTTGATCGGGAGGGATCATTACTTTCACTTCTTGGAAGAAAGTGCTTGTTATTCCGTTCCGTTCCAACACACGGATGTTAGCAGCCTCTTAGGCACGATAACCATTATGACGACGATCGACCAGCATAATCCGTTCCTGCTGGCGATGTTGTGCACGGTGGTGGATTCCATCGAGCGCGAGCTCCTGCTCAAAAAGCAGAACAGAAGACTACATATTCTTAATCAAGTGGTCATCGAGACGACGAGGAACGGCATCATCATTACCGACCGCGAGGGCAAAATTACCGAATATAATCAGTTCGCCGAGTATATTACGGATCTAAAGAAGCAGGACGTGCTTCACAAGTCGATCGTCGAGCTTAAGATTAGCCAATACATCAACGAGGTTCTCCATTACGGCATCGTCTATGAGGATATGGAGATCAGCATTAAGCAGAAGAATCAAGACGAGCGGCTCGTCTGCCTGTTCGACGCCTTCCCGATCTATGACCAGAAGGGCCTGATTATGGGAGCCTTTGCTCAATTTCGCGATATCACCGAGAGATCCAAGGCCGAGAAGCAGATTAATCATCTCGCGTATCACGACGATCTGACCGGTTTGCCGAATCGCCGCTTCTTTACACAGCATCTGACGAAGCTCCTGGACTCGCAAGAGGGCGAGCGCAGCCCGTTCGGCTTAATGTTCCTCGACCTCGACAGCTTCAAGAAAATCAATGATAATCTTGGTCATAACAACGGGGATGCCTTGCTAAAGCTGGTCGCGGGACGACTTAAAAATTGCTGTCGCAACTCCAAGCACTTCGTGGCCCGCATGGGCGGGGATGAATTCACGATCGTCGTAAAGGACATGAAGAGTCAGGAAGAGATTATCAAGGTAGCGGATGACATCATTAAGGCATTCGAGACGCCGTTCGAGATTGACGAATACGAATTCTACATTACGTCAAGTCTCGGCATTGCTTTTTATCCCCAAGATGGAACAGATGCGGAGACGCTGATGAAACGCGCGGATATCGCGATGTACCTGGCCAAGGACGGGGGCAAAAACAATTACGCCCTTTATAAAGCCGCAAAGACCAGTATCGGCATGGAGCAGCTCACGCTGGAGAGCTCCATTCGGAAGGCGCTGCAGAACAATGAGTTCGTCTTGCATTATCAGCCGCAGATCGAGCTGGAGACCGGACATATTATCGGAACGGAGGCGCTGTTGCGCTGGAACCATCCTACGCTGGGCCTGGTTTCGCCTTCCAAGTTTATCCCCATCGCCGAAGAGACGGGATTAATTGTGCCCATCGGAGAATGGGTGCTGCGAACCGCATGTCTTCAAAATAAGACGTGGATCGATCAAGGCGTGACTCCGATGAAAATATCCGTCAATTTGTCTACGAGGCAATTTTTAAAGCGTGATCTGGTGGAGACCGTGCAGAAAATCCTGTTGGAGACGGGGCTCGATCCCTCGCTGCTGGAACTGGAAATTACGGAATCGATGACGATGGATGTTGATTTTGCGATCGAAGTGCTTGGAGATCTCAAAAAACTGGGAATCCATGTATGCATCGACGACTTCGGCACGGGCTACAGCAATCTTTATTATTTGAAGTTATTTTCGATTGACAGGCTTAAGATCGACCAGTCGTTCGTAAGGGATATTATGACGGATTCCATCGACGCCGACATTGTGTCTACAATCATCGCCATGGCCTACAACTTGGGAATTGACGTCATCGCGGAGGGCGTGGAGACCGAGGATCAATTAAATTATTTAAAGCGGCTGAGATGCCGGGAGGTGCAAGGATATTACTTCCACCGGCCGCTGCCTGCCGAGCAATTGGAAGGCATTTTGAAACCGTATGGCCATTACGAGTATTAGATGAAGGAGACCAAATGAAAAAAAAGGTATATTCGATCATAGTAGAACATTTCAAACGCTGGGGTGTAAAGCATGTATTCGGCATCCCGGGCAAATCGATTTCCCCGCTCATGCTGGAGCTGGACAGTCAGGAAATTCAATATGTGCTGGGCCGTCATGAAACGGGCTGCGGCTTCGAGGCTTCGGGTTACGCTCTTGCGAGCGGCTCGTTAGGCGTAGCTATCGCAACATCGGGGCCCGGCGGCACCAATATGATTACTTCCGCCGGGCAGGCCAAGGAATTCGGGGTTCCCGTGCTGTTTATTACCGGACAACCTTCCATGCAGGATACAGGCAAGGCGCTCAGCCAGGATTCCAGCCAATTCGGGATGGATCTTGTTAAGATGTTCGAGCCGGTCACACTATTCAGCGCAAGGGTCGAACGCGGAGATCTGCTTCCGCTATATCTAAGACATGCTATCGAAAGAGCCTATCATGGGGAGAAGGGGCCTGTCCATCTTTGCATCCCGTTCGATGTATTAATGGAAGAGATCGAGGACTTCCAGGTCATGATGCCGGACTACGCATCGCCGGTCATCGCCCGAAGCGTTGATCGGGCGGTCGCGATGCTGGACGAGGCAGTCCGTCCCGTGTTATTCCTCGGCAAAGGCGCAGTGATGGCGGAAGCGTTCGAGGAGATACGTATCATAGCCGAACATTGGCGTATTCCCGTCGTCACCGCACCAGGAGGCAAGAGCGCTTTTCCGACAACGCATCCTTTGTACCATGGAGGTTACGGGTTGGGCGGATCACCGACTGCGATGGACTATATGGTATCGGGGATCGATCTGATGATCGTCATCGGCAGCAAGCTGTGCGACATGCAGCTGTCTGGTTTTACGGAAGAGATGAAGCCGAAGCATATGCTGCAATTCGAATATGATCTGACATTCGCGGGCAAGTCGGTGGATGTATATACGGAGATCGTGCTTGGCGACTTGAAGGCAAACCTGAGTCAAGTCATACATACGGCCGGCGCCAAAGGCAGACCGGACGATTACAAATTGAAGTCGCTGCCCGGCTACGATCCGGAGCTTTACCAGCGTGTCCCGATGGAAGCAGGAGAATCGTTTCGCGCGCTGCGCGCTTCGTTGCCCGAGGATGCGATTATGTTCGGTGATGCGGGCAGCCACTCCTTCTATGCCGTGCAGCATCTGGATATGCCTTGCACGGGTACCTTTTATTTCGATGAAGTATTTATCGCGATGGGCGCCGCAATCGGTTATTCCATTGGCGCGAAGCTTGCGCAGCCGGATAAGCCGGTCGTCTGTATTACCGGCGATGGCTGCATCCTGATGCAAGGAACCGAAATATCGACGGCAGTCAGCCATGGCGCGGCCGTTATCTTTTTCGTTTTGAACAATGGCCGACTGGACATGGTGGATAAGGGGATGTCCTACAATACGGGGCGCTCCGTAGGCGCGGTATATGAGCATCCTCTCGATGTCAGCGGATTCGCCATGTCGATGGGGGCAGCGGCCTATCGCTGCCACCACCCGAGAGATATCCGTGAAGCCGTTCAGGCGGCGCTAACCGCGAACGGACCGACAGTGATCGAAGTGATGGTCGATCCGCTGGAAATCCCGCCGATCTTGACGCGCCTGTTGTCGATGGCGTAATTTCGGCTGTAAACCGCCGCAAGAACATACCATAAAAGGTTTTGCTTGAGAGATAGGTAGAAGGGGGAGTACGATGAGTTCGGAGACTTATGACAAAGGAATCGAGATGCTGGGCAAGATGGTTGGCCCGGATGTTCTGCAAGATACGGTTGATAAGGTGAAAAAATTTAGTCCGGATTTCGCAAATATGATCGTATCGTTCCCGTATGGCATGATTTACTCCAGGCCTGGTCTGGACCTAAAGCAGAGGTCGCTCGTCGCGATCTCCGCTCTGATCGCATCCGGTTCCGATGCGCAGCTGGACTTCCACATTCACGCTGGACTGAACGCAGGGCTCACGCCCGATGAAATTATAGAGGCCATTATGAATTGTTTGCCGTACGCAGGATTTCCTAAGTCGATCAGCGGCTTGTTCGTGACAATGCGCGTATTCGAAGAACGCGGCATCAAGCCGGGCGAGAGCGAAAACGTTGACTGAGGATCGTCCGTTCGATTCGATATTGGAAATTTATCAAAAAAACATTATTTGGAATAATTATGCCTGCCGCATCTTTGATGCGGCAGCTTTTTTTGCCAAATAAGAAAGTTAGCCATATAGAAAAAGGGCCGGTCCAGAAGCTAACGGACTCACGGGAAACTATTAGCCTGTTTTGCTTAAAGATCAAATTCTAACGGACAGGAGCGCCGTAATATGGCCGAATTATAGCAAAATGCCGCTCGGATGGCGCAAATAGAGGCGCGTGTGTCCGTTAGATTTTAGTAACATCATCTAATCGAAGAATAGCGATGCTCCTGTCCGTTAGCAGTACAACCTTGTGGCTCAGCCCAATAAAGCGGATATTTCCGCTAAAATAGCCCATTCGCTCTCCACTCGCAGGGCGGTGTTAACCGAATCGAAAAAGGACTTTTTTAATACGAAAATGTCGAAAATCGACAAAATAGCGCCTCTGCCTTGTCATTGGTTTTTAGGAGACGCGTACTCGCAGACATAACTTCCAATCACCCTTAAGGGTGATTTTTGTTCTGATTTAGAAAACTATGCTTGGCTTCAAACGGAGGATAAAGGAGTTGCATCTGCAGAAGTAGAATCGATTGAGAGGCAAACGGATAACAGTGATACTAACGGAAGCCAATGAAAGAACCAACGAAAGAGTTGACATCAAAATTATAGATATGGTATATAAAAGGAGGGATTAGCACTCCTGACGAATGAGTGCTAACACGAAGTGTCGGACAAGCCGATGACGGAGCCCGATTACATAGTTCCACAATTGAGAGGAGAGCGCATTCATGGTTATGAAGCAATTCCAGGCGGAATCCAAACGACTGCTGGAGATGATGATTAATTCGATCTATACGCAAAAGGAGATTTTCTTGCGGGAGCTGATCTCAAACGCGAGTGATGCCATCGACAAAATTTATTACAAAGCGTTGACGGACGACAGCCTCGTGTTCAATAAAGAAGATTATTTCATTAAAGTGACGGCGGATAAGTCGGCTCGCACGCTGACGCTGACGGATACCGGCATCGGCATGACGCAGGAGGAGTTGGAGAACAACCTCGGCGTTATCGCGAAGAGCGGATCGCTGGCGTTCAAGCAGGAGAATGCAGCTAAGGAAGGTCATAACATAATCGGTCAGTTCGGCGTAGGCTTCTACTCCGCGTTTATGGTGGCCGACGAAGTGAAAGTGACGACAAGGGCGCTTGGCAGCGAGCAAGCGTACCAATGGGTTTCCGAAGGCGCCGACGGCTATGTGATTACGCCAGCGGAGAAAGCGACGGTCGGAACGGAGATCGTGCTTCGCATCAAGGAGAACACGGAGGACGAGCAGTACGACGAGTTCCTGGAGCAGTATCGTTTGCGCGCGATTATTAAAAAATATTCCGACTTTATCCGTTATCCGATCAAGATGGATATGTCGAGCCAGCGTCCGAAGGAAGGCAGCGAGGGCGAGTTCGAGGAAACGATCGAAGAGCAGACGCTCAACAGCATGGTGCCGATCTGGCGCCGGAACAAAAACGAGCTGACGGACGAGGATTACGCCGCATTTTATGCGGAGAAACGTTACGGATTCGACAAGCCGCTTAAGCATGTTCATATCAGCGCCGACGGAGCCGTCGTGTACAACGCGATTCTGTACATTCCGGAGAACGCGCCGTTCGATTATTACACGAAGGAATATGCCAAAGGTCTTGAGCTGTACTCCAACGGCGTTTTGATCATGGACAAATGCGCCGATCTGCTGCCGGATTACTTCAGCTTCGTTAAGGGGATGGTCGACTCCGAGGATCTTTCGCTCAACATCTCCCGCGAGTTGCTGCAGCATGACCGCCAGTTGAAGCTGATCGCGAAGAACATTAAGAACAAAATCAAAAGCCTGCTCCAAGGGATGCAGAAGGATGATCGCGACAACTACGAGAAGTTCTATAAAGCGTTCGGCCGTCAGCTGAAGTTCGGCGTGTATAACGATTACGGCATGAACAAAGCCGATCTGCAAGAGCTTCTGCTATTCCACTCCTCCAAGGAGAGCAAGCTGGTCAGCCTGGAAGAATACGTATCCCGCATGCCGGAGGATCAGAAGTACATTTATTACGCGGCCGGCGAATCGATCGCGCGGATCGAAAAGCTCCCGCAAATCGAAGTCGTGCTGGAGAAAGGTTACGAAATTCTGTATCTGACGGACGATATCGACGAGTTCGCGATCAAAATGATCATGAACTTCAAGGAGAAAGAGTTCCGCTCCATCTCCAGCGGAGATCTTGGTTTCGAGCAGGATGAAAAAGACAAGGAGTCCGAAACGGAAGCGGACACGAACAAGGAATTGTTCGACAGCATGCAAGAGCTGCTCTCCGGCAAAGTGAAGTCCGTCAAAGCTTCCAAACGTCTGAGAAGTCATCCCGTCTGCCTCTCCGCTGAAGGCGAGCTTTCCATCGAGATGGAAAAAATTCTTAAAGCGATGCCGGACAGCGGCGATGTGAAAGCGGACAAGGTTCTGGAAATTAATGTTAACCACGACGTGTTCCAATCGCTTAAGAACGCACACGGCTCTGACAAAGAGAAGTTTAATTTGTATACGCAGCTGCTATACAACCAAGCTCTGCTGATCGAAGGACTTCCACTCCAGGATCCTGTGGAATTTACGAACGATATTTGTAAAGTGATGGTGTAACCATCGCGAAGACTCGTATGACGGCATCATCCATAGGAGCTTGCTCAAAGTGTCGATGACAATAAGACTGCTCCGTTTAAACAAAAAGAGCTCATTTCCTACGAAACCAAAGTAGGAGATGAGCTCTTTTTTAGAAGAGCGGCATATGCCGAAAGGACTATTTCCCCGGCAATAATTGTCGTTAGGCGGCGCTGCGCTTTGCTGTAGGAACCGGCTTTCTGTTGCCAATCCGCAGTTGCACGATCATCATCACGACGGCAATGGCGGCAAGTCCCGCGAAGGCGAGCGTGAAGCCGCCGGTTGCGTCATGCGTCCAGCCGACGAGAACGGGGCCCATCGCGCCAATCACATATCCGCCGGATTGGTTTAAGGCAGACCAGGAGCTCGCGGATTCCGCATCGGAGGTTTCCTCGATCGGCAGCATCAGCGCGATCGGGAACAGTCCCCCGGCGCCTAGACCAAGCAAGATCGTGGAGAACCAGGGGTTGCCGGACATAGCGAGCGTAGCCAAACCAATCAGTTCCAGCGATCCGCAGGCGAGCAGCCATACCAACCTTCGCGGGAACCGGGACATGAGAAACGGAATGAGCAGGCTGACCGGTATTTGGATGAACGTAAACAAGGTCAACATGGCTCCCGCAAAACCGGCATCGTAGCCCATGCTCTCCACGGCGGGGGCCAGCCAGGCGGTGATGGAATAAAATTCGCAGGCCATCAGGCCAAAATACAGCGTGAGCAGCCACGCGCGTTTATTGCGTATTGGCAGCCTGATGCCTCCCGAAGAGGAGGGGCGCGAAGCCAGCGCGATCCGGTTCTTCTTGGTCAGGTAGATCCACAGCGGCAGGGCGGCAAAAGCGAACAAGGCCCAAATGGCGGCGGACGCTTGCCAGGAATTGCCGAACTTGGATTGCAACGGTACCGCAAATCCGGCGCTGACCGCGGCGCCAAAGACCAGCGCCATGGAATAGATGCCGACGATGGAGGAAGCTTTGTCGGCGAAGTTTTTTTTGATGAAGCCGGATAGTAGCGGACCGGCCACCGCGATTCCGACGCCCGCAGCAAACGCGCTGGCAAGCAGGATGCCGGACGAAAAGGCAAAGTAGCGGCCGGCCGTGGCGATACCTATGAGCGTCACCGCGATCATGATCGTGCGCTCCAATCCCCACTTCCGGCTCCAGATAACGGCGGTTGGCGCGAACAAGCCCATGCACAGAACCGGAATGGAGGTGAGCAAGCTTGCGGTCGTGCCGCTAATGCCTAGCGATTCCCGAATCGTCTCCAGCATGGGAGCGAGGGAGGTAATCGCAGGCCTCAAATTAAGGGAAGCGAGAAATAACGCTAGAAGAAGCAATGTTGTTTTGCGCATGATGGCGGTCCTCCTGTTTCGCTCTTTGTGGAATATGATCTAGTGTATTGCGATCATACCGATTAATCAATACAATGAAAACTATGATGATGATAGGTTAAGACAATGATTGAGGGGGATGACGATGGAGTTTCGTCAGCTGGAATATTTCCTGGCGGTCAGCGAGGAATTGCACGTAACGAAAGCGGCGGAGAAGCTGGGCGTATCCCAGCCGACGCTTAGCCTGCAAATTCGCGCCTTAGAGAATGAATTCGGGGTAACGTTATTCGATCGAATCGGCAAACGAATCGCTCTTACCGAGGCGGGGAGAATGCTGAGAGAGCAGGGAGAAGACATCTTGCGAAGGATGCAATATGCGAGAGACTCCATCCATGATCTAAAAAGCTTTCGTCTGGGAACGGTATCCGTCGGGGTCCTGCCTTCGGATTTGGATTACCGGATCACCAAGCTTCTGATCGAGTATCATCAAGAATATCCCCAAATCAAGCTTAGCATAACGCCATCGATTGAAATCTTGCAGCTCGTCCTGAACGGCCAGGCGGATATCGGCGTCGGGCTTATGCCCGTAAAGGATGAGCGGCTCGTAACGATTCCGGTTTGTACGGAGGAATACGGATTAGTGGTATCGGAGCATCATCCTTTGGCAGATCGCCATTCGATTGCGATCGCCGAGCTGAAGGAGATCGGCATGGTGATGTACCCGATCGGCGCGATTGGAAGAACGATCGTGGACATGACCTTTAAGTCGCACGGCTTCGTCATGAAGACGATAATGGAGACGGGTTCGGTCACATCTATCCTGCAGCTTGTAAAGGCCAATATCGGCGCGACTGTGCAGCCCATTGCCCTGATTGAAAGCATTAACGATCCGGCGTTCCGGTGTATAAAAATCGAAGGCGGGGCGCCTGAGAGGCATCTCTGCGTCATCTATCAATCGGACCGGTATCTAGGTCAAGCAACCAAATTGTTCATTGAAAAAACGATTTCTTATTTTGGCGGTCCAAAAGGGTGAGAGCTATTGAATCGGGGATTTGGACTTGTTATAATGGTTCGCAAAAATAGCTATATTTGGCTAAGAAATCGAGGCGGGCAGTAATGACGGATAATAAATATTGGGTGCCGGCCATTGAGAGGGCAGATCGCGTGCTGCGACTTGTGGCAGAGCATCCAGGCAAGCTGCGGCTTATGGAGTTATCCAAACGAACGGAAATTAATAAGAGCTCGATGTTTTTCGTGCTTAACACGCTCGAGAAATTAAATTGGGTTCGTAAAGACAAAGACGATATGTATTGGCTTGGCCCAGCGATGGGCTCCTTCGTGAGCGGATACGTTCAATATCATGATCTAATCGACTCCTTTCATATAGAAGCGGCGCTAACGAAAAGCGTCATCGAGGAGACGGTACAACTGGCGGAGCTGGCAGGCACAGAGGTGCTGTATTTGGCCAAAGAAGAGTATCCCGGTCCCGTCAAGCTGATGTCCGAACCGGGCATGCGGTTGCCTGCTCTTTCGACGGCGCTGGGAAAAGTGCTTTTAGCCGCACGATCTCCCGAGCAGGTTGCGGAGCTGTATAGCGCCTATGCCTGGCAACAAAGAATGACTCCGAATACGATCGCCGATCTCGACACGTTAGAGAAGGCGCTGACAATAGTAAGAGAAAGAGGGTACGCAGAGGATTTGGAGGAAGCGGTGCAAGGTTTCTGCTGCATCGCCGTTCCGATCACCCGAGGCGGACAAGTGGTTTCTGCCGTCAGTTGTTCGATGCTCAAGCATCGGTGGGAGACTAAAGGATCCAATGTGCTTAAAGAGCTTAAGCAATTATCGGCTAGATTATCGTTTTGACGGAAAGACCCGCGTAGACGGGCACGGGCCTTTCGGGGTGTTGGCCTTTCCAGCTGTTGCCCGGTTGCGGATAAACTGCCTCAGTACGCGTTTGCCCGTTGCCAAAGGCTGAGGGTGGATTTTCATGTATTGCGAAGACAGATGGCCATTCGCGTAAAGGAAGCGGTAGGCATGATCATTGGGTTTCAAACGGCATGAGCGCGGCGCGCAGGGCGAGTACTGCGTTCAAGGCGAGTAGTGCGTTTAAATTGATCTTTGCGGTTGGCGTCGTCAAGTGTCGGACAGGCGCCATGCAAGCAAGTAAAGAACTTCCATTGCTTCAGTTGCATTGTTTCAGTTGAATTGCTCGAGTTGCATTGCACCCGTTGCGTCGCTCGAGTTGCATTGCCGAGTTGTATTGCTTGAGATGTATTGCTCCCGTTGCGTTGCTGCAGTTGCATTGCTTGAGTTGCATTGCCGAGTTGTATTGCTTGAGATGTATTGCTCCCGTTGCATTACTCCAGTTGAATTGCTCGAGTTGCGAGTGTAACGGAAATGTGGGGCCTTATTTGGAGGATTCTTCCGTTATTTTAATGCTAATGGAACTGAGCGCCGCTATTCGCCTATTTTACTGGTGATTCCATTAAAATTGAAAGCAATAAAGGCGCTCAGTTCCGCTATGGATCAAAAAAGCCCTCTTTTTCGACGAATAACGTCTCTCAGTTCCGCAAGCTTCAACCGGCTTTCCAAGTTCCTCTGCGAGTAATAACGTCCCTCAGTTCCGCAAGCTCTTATTCTGGTCTTTCATAGTCCTCCGACGGCCCCAACAGCCCTCCCATATTCAAATGATACGTCCGAAATCTTATGTTTCCGCCAACGACTGTTATTTGTTGCCCCTCGACTAAACGATGAAGCAACATTCGCGCATAACGGTCAGTAATTCGAAGATGTACGGCGAGTTCATTCGGTGTAAACGGCCTGAGCTTCCGTCGCGCGAATCGTACCGTTTCCGCTTCCAGGCCATTTAACCCGGCATCCACATTGATTGATAGGAACTTGCCAACGAACGATAATATTAACTGCTTGCAAAACTCTGGTTCATCACGTATTGATGAATATGCGACCGGCATATAGACCCAATCATCGAGCGATAACAAACTTTGTCGTCGACATAAGTCTTTAAATCGAAGTGTATCCAAATCTCTGGCGTGGGATCGATAATCCTGTATTTCAATATTGCCCTTGACACCGCCCCGCAAAAAGGCAAAGTCAAGATAGCGGTAGCCGTTATTAAAATCACGGACCTCCCATTCGGGATATAAATGATCGAAATTACCGACAACAGGATACCAGATCAGCCGGAGCATCTCAAAGGATCCATGACTTAGTCCCTTCTGTAATAATTCTTTTCTACGATGGTTCTTCTCCTGATTAATCTGCTTCTGCAACCATAATTCGTATTCTTTTTTAAACACAAACCCATCCTCCCACTATAAAGTGATGTATTCTCCTGTTTTCTCGCTTAAACATAAAAATGCCGCTTCGATACACTTAAGTATCAAAGCGGCATGTGCTTCACGACCGTTGGTCTTAGTAAAGCATTGACATTTGTTCAGATTCAAGAGAGAGACTTATACGGATTCGCTCAACCTACTGATCTACGAGGCAGCCGTTTATAACGGCCTCTTTTTTATTGTGGAATCGGAATGACTGTGTTACTATTTTAATATAGAAAACACGGTTTATTATAATAAACCAAAAGGAGATGAGAAGGTTATCATGAGCATAAAGGGACATCGATTGCAGCATAAAACGGCGTTGATTACAGGTGCGGGATCCGGGATCGGCAAGTGTTCCGCAATCGCCTTTGCCATGCAAGGGGCGACGGTCATTGTTAACGATCTGGATGAAGGCAAGGGAGAAGAGACGGTAGAGGAGATTCGGGCTGCCGGAGGCTCGGCATCGTTAATCGTTGCGGACGTGACGGATCCGTTCTCGGTAGAAACGATGGTCGAACAAGCGATCAAGCGTCACGGCCAAATCGACGTGTTGTTTAATAATGCGGGCATTAGCGGAGTGGGCGCCCTGCACGAAGTGGAGCCGGATGTCTGGGACCGAGTCATGAGAGTCAACATAAGAGGCGTATATCTCCCGAGCAAGTATGTACTACCCTCCATGATGCAACGCAGGTCCGGAGTAATTATCAATATGTCTTCTTGCGTGGCGGAGATCGGACTGGCTAAACGCGCTTCTTATTCGGCGACCAAAGGGGCGGTGCTGGCGCTAACGAAATCGATGCAAGTGGATTACGCGTCCTATGGCATTCGCGTTAACGCTTTGCTTCCGGGCACGATTTTGACACCATTTGTCGAGAATTACCTCAAGCAATCGTATGACGATCCCGAAGCGGCCATTGAGTCTCTCAAAAAACGTCAATTAAGCGGCGAGATGGGGCGGCCCGAGGATGTGGCGCACGCAGCAGTATTCCTGGCCTCCGAGGAGTCCAAGTTTATGATGGGATCGCCGCTTTATATCGACGGCGGTGCCGTATTTGGCAAAGATGCTTAGCGATAGCAAAACACAATCACAACTTGACAAGGGAGCGAATGGATAATGAAATTGTTAACCTTTTTCGAGGATCAGACGTATAAGCTTGGCGTACATAGCGGGGAAGGAGAGGGAATATTGGACATAGCCGCGGCACTGGGCAACGTATCAGGCATGGACGTAGAAGACGGAGTACCTGTCACGCTGCAGGCGGTTATCGAAGGCGGTGCGAATGCAATGGATAAGCTTCGGACCTTTGTCGAGATTGCTCTCCGCGCGGACAACCGTTTTGCTTATATTCGCCAGGAGTCGACTCTTACGCTTGGACCTTGCGTTACTCATCCTAACAAAATGATTTGCGTCGGGCTCAATTACCGCAAACACGCGGAGGAAACCGGCGCAGAGATTCCGACTTATCCCGTCCTCTTTAATAAATTCAGCAATACGCTGGCAAGTCAGGGAGATGAGATTCCGCTGCCGAAGGTATCAAGCGAGGTCGACTACGAGGCGGAGCTGGTAATCGTGATTGGCAAGCAGGCCAAAAACGTGGCCAAGGAAGACGCGTTGTCCTATGTGCTTGGTTATTGCAACGTCAACGATCTGTCCGCCAGGGATCTGCAGTTCCGTACGTCGCAATGGCTGACGGGCAAATCCTGTGACAAGTTTTCGCCGCTCGGTCCTTATCTGGTAACGGCGGACGAAGTCGGCAACCCTAATCAGTTGGAGATCAAATGCATCGTTAACGGAGAGGTTCGCCAAGCCTCCAACACTTCAGACATGATCTTTTATTGCGATGAAATTGTCAGTTATATCTCGCAGCTAATGACACTGGTGCCAGGGGATGTCATTTTGACGGGTACGCCTGAAGGTGTTGTCCTTGGCAAGCCAGTCGATGAGCGCGTTTATTTGCAGCCAGGCGACGTCGTGACGATCGAGATCGAAAAGCTGGGTTCGCTAACGAATACAATGGTAGCAGAAGTCGGGTAATGATCTGGACGGTACGAATGCCAGTGGAGTAACAGCCTGCCGCGAAGCGAGATTGCGAGCTGTAACCCGAAAAAATCGGGTTACAGCCTGCCGCGAAGCGAGATTGCGAGCTGTAACCCGAAAAAATCGGGTTACAGCATGTCCGCGAAGCGAGATTGTGAGTTGTAACCCGAAAAAATCGGGTTACAGCATGTCGCGAAGCGAGATTGTGAGCTGTAACCCGAGAAAATCGGGTTACACCGCCATAGAATGGCACAGTCGCTTCACCGCGTGGCGGAAATGATGAGAAACATCGGTCGACGCAGCTCGTCCCGCATACCGGGGATGTCCAGCTTATCCTCTGCCGGCTTCGGCTCCGCGACAGCCGTCACGACGAAGCCGACTTGGATGACCGCGTTTATGTAAGTTGCCAGCGTCCGGTGGTACTTCACGACGTTATCGGTTAAGAATGAAGTGACGCGTTGTCCTTCCGACTGATAGTTATCCAGCGGCCAATAAAGCGCCTTGCCATCCTCTCCATACTCCCAGCTTTGCTCTGAGCGGGCGGTGAAGACGGGATGTTCGACCGAGAAGAGGAACGTCCCTCCAAGCTTCATGCAATTGTAGATCTTCTCGCAGATTGCACTAAAATCCTCTACGTAATGAAAAGCCAGAGAGCTGATGACAACGTCGAAGCGATCTGGCGGGAACACGATATCCTCGATAGGCAACCTCATATATTGTATGCCAGTTCCTTGGGCCAACGTTGACGCCTTCTCCAGCATTTTCGCCGAAATATCAATGCCGGTTACGTCGCTTGCGCCTTGCTCATGCGCGTACAGGCAATGCCAACCATAGCCGCAGCCCAGATCCAGCACGCTCCGGTCACGAAGCTCGGGAATCAGCGATCGCAGTACATGCCATTCTCCGGCGCCCTCCAAACCTTTCAAGGACCTCTCCATCTTGCCATAAGCATCAAAAAATTCCTCTTCGTCGTATTTGTTTTGTTTCATTAATAAGGCCTCCTTCATTACTAATGGGAAGTTCGGGACATGCTAGAGATTGGATTTGAGCGACGGCGAATGTTCCGGCAGCTATAACCCCGGCACCGGCTCAGGCCTAGCCAATCATATGCGATTTTCTGTATTCGGACGGCGTGCATTTCATACGGCTCCGGAACACCTTTACGAAGTAGCTGATATGATCGAAGCCGACGTCCATGGCGACAGCCGCGATCTTGGCGTCAGGCTGGAGCAGCAGCTCGGCCGCTTTTTTGATTCTGTAGCCGTTCAAGTATTCGACGGGAGTTTGGTGGGTCATGCTTTTGAAGAAGCGGCTGAACTGTCCTTCGCTCATCGGAATCTGCTCTGCCAGCTCGGCGATTCGGATCGGTCGGCCGTAATGTTCCTGCATATAGCCGATGACGGCCTTAAGCCGTTCAAGCTTGATTTGAAGTGGAGCGTTGCCCCCGTGGTCGCTTCGGCTAACGAGCTGCTCCGAGGATGCAAATTGGTGCAGCATCAAAAATAACAGCCCTTTCGCCGCGGCCTCGTATCCCGTCTGCTGTCTTTCGCTTGCGTCGATCAAGCCGGACAAGTAGCCCAGTGCGGCATCGCTCCAGTCCGTCCCCGGCTTCAGATGGCGGGGGAAGGTGCGGGACTTGTCCCGCAGCGGAACGACGTAACGCTCCTGCACGGCATCGATCACCGCGCTCGCAAGCAGCTCTGTATCGAAGACGACGGCGCAATACGAGCACGGGGAATCCCCAAGCGCATGACCGGCATGTATATCCCCGCCGTCGATGTAGACGGCCTCGCCCGCCCGGACGGGGAAGTAGTCCGTCCCGACCTGAAACAGTACTTCTCCCTCCAGCATATAGAACCATTCCGCTTCTGCATGCCAATGACATTCCAGCACCGGCTCTCCAGGGGGGATGGGACCGATGCGGTACGCCGCCAGAGGGAACGCTTCCGTTCCATGCAGGCGATTCTCCTTGAGCGATTCCTTCTGCGAACGATCCATTATACATCCCCCTCCCATGCATCAGAATCGTGCTATAAACAGGCATAATTCTGTTAGATGAAACGCTTACTAGTCAGTATACTGCAAGTATAATATAATTCTATTTTATTCTTTGTAGAGGAAATGATGCAACTCCAAGACTTGTGAACAACAAATTAAAAAATCTAACAGACACCAAGAGGCTGCCTATTAATTGTACAAAGGTGAAATTGCGGGCAAGTGTCCGGTAAGAAATGAATGGGAGCAACTGTAACAATAAACGGTTGTTCATCAAAATAAAGGCGGTGCTTTACACATGAAATTTACAGACGGCAACTGGATGATACGCAAAGGGTACGAGGTACTAAGCGCGGTGCAGGCGCATGACTTCGAGAAGTCGGAAGGGCAATTAACGGCCTACGCGTCGCCTCGGCCCATTCTGTCGCGCTCCAATATGCTGGACACGATGCTGCTCACGGTCCAGTTCCACTCGCCGATCGAAGGCGTGATCGGGGTTAAGCTGATTAACCATGCGGGCGTGGTGGAACGCGGTCCCGCATTCGAGCTGGCAAGCGACGGCGGCCACGCGGTCATCGAGGAGACGGACGAGGCGGCAACGCTGACGACGGGCAATCTTAGCGTGCGCATTAGCAAGGGAGACACATGGCGCGTTGATTTTTACCGGGGCCGCGAGCGGCTGACGGGCAGCGCCCAGAAGTCCATGGCCTATATCAAAGCCGAAGGCGAAGGCAAGGCGTACGTGCGCGAAGAGCTTGATCTGGGCGTTGGCGAATGGGTATACGGACTTGGCGAGCGTTTCACCTCGTTCGTAAAAAACGGCCAAACGGTCGATCTGTGGAACAAGGACGGCGGCACAAGCTCGGAGCAATCCTATAAAAACATTCCTTTCTATTTGACGAACAAAGGGTACGGCGTGTTCATCAACCATCCGGAGCTTGTTTCGCTTGAGATTGCGTCGGAAAAGGTGAAGAAGGTGCAATTCAGCGTCGAAGGCGAATCGCTGAGCTACTTTATCGTAGACGGGCCAAGCATGAAGGAAGTGCTGGGCCGCTATACCGACTTGACGGGTAAGCCGGCTCTGCCGCCGGCATGGTCATTCGGCCTCTGGTTGACGACGTCGTTTACGACCAACTATGACGAATCGACGGTTATGTCATTTGTCGAGGGCATGGCGGAGCGCGATCTGCCGCTTCACGTCTTCCACTTCGACTGCTTCTGGATGAGAGAATTCCACTGGACGGACTTTCAATGGGACGAACGCGTTTTCCCCGATCCCGTCGGTATGCTGAAGCGTTTGAAGGAGAAGGGACTCAAGATCTGCGTATGGATCAATCCGTACATCGCCCAGCGCTCCAGACTGTTCAAAGAAGGCAAGGAAAACGGCTATTTGGTGAAACGTCCAAACGGCGACGTCTGGCAATGGGATATGTGGCAGCCGGGCATGGCGCTGGTCGACTTCACGAATCCGGCAGCCTGCGAGTGGTACGCCTCCTACCTGCGCGAGCTGGTGGACATGGGAGTGGACAGCTTCAAGACGGACTTCGGCGAGCGGATTCCGACCGATGTCGTCTACCACGACGGCTCCGATCCGTTTAAAATGCACAACTACTACACGTACCTTTATAACGAAGTGGTATTCGACGTTTTGGTGGATAAGCTCGGCCAAGGCGAAGCGGCGTTGTTCGCGAGATCGGCTACGGCGGGCGGGCAGAAGTTCCCGGTTCACTGGGGCGGGGACTGCTATGCGGATTACGAGTCCATGGCCGAAAGCTTGCGGGGCGGTCTTTCCCTCGGCTTGTCCGGCTTCGGCTTCTGGAGTCACGACATCGGCGGCTTCGAGAGCACGGCGCCGGCGCATGTGTTTAAACGCTGGTTAGCCTTCGGATTGCTCTCCAGCCACAGCAGGCTGCATGGCAGCAGATCGTACCGGGTGCCATGGGCGTACGACACGGAAGCGGTAGACGTAACGAGATTTTTCACAAGGCTCAAGTGCTCGCTCATGCCTTACCTGTTCCGCACGGCCGTGCAGGCAAAGGAAGAAGGCGTGCCGTCCATGCGCGCGATGGTGCTGGAATTCCCCGAGGACCCAAGCTGCGAGACGATCGACCGCCAATATATGCTTGGCGACAGCCTGCTCGTTGCGCCGATCTTTAACGAAGAAGGTCGGGTCACGTATTATTTGCCGCAAGGCACTTGGACGCATCTGCTTACGGGAGAGACGGTGCAAGGCGGCTCGTGGCGCAAGGAGACCCATGATTTTATGAGCCTGCCGCTATTCGTAAGGCCGAATACGCTACTTGCGATCGGCGCGAACGACAACGTGCCGGACTACGAATATGCGGATGGCGTGACGCTAAAGCTGTTCGCTCTGGAAGACGGCAAGTCGGCAACCGCGACCGCGCACGATACGAAGGGCGGCGTCTCGCTAAGCGCAGTTGCAACGCGCAATGGCAATGAAGTCACCGTTAAGGTGGAGCGTTCGGCGGGCCATGCGTTCGCGTTCGAGATCGCGGGCCAAGAAGGAAGCAAAGTAGAGGTGCCGGCGGGTGGCGCGTGCGAGAGCTTCGCTGTAACGCTGAAGGGCTAGTCTTACCCTTGGAAGACGGAAGCAACAAGGATATCCCCGCCGTTCTTGGGCGGAGAAGTATCGCGATTGTAACGGACCACAGGGACGTTATTGGTCGGTTGAAGCGCGCATAAGCGTTAAATCGAGGCAATAGCGGCTCTGTTGTCCGTTTTTTCGATAAGAAGGGAATTTGGCGGAATAGTTTCCGTGCTGGCCATGTCTAATTTCCATATGATTTTATGTGGAATGAAAGCGGTATTGCGGTTGGTCGACGTTCGTTATGATGGACTGTAAGGGAAGTTGGACGGAGGTGATGAGACGATGAAATTGTGGTACAACGAGCCGGCAGCGGATTGGAACGAGGCGCTGCCGATCGGCAACGGCAGACTGGGCGCGATGGTATTCGGCGGTATCGGGACGGAGCGGCTTCAGCTAAACGAGGATACGTTATGGTCGGGTTTCCCTCGGGATACGAACAATTACGAGGCGCTGCGCTACTTAAAGCGCTCTAGGGAGCTGTTGGCGGAAGGGCGCTATGCGGAAGCGGAGGCATTAATCGGAGATAAAATGCTTGGCGTCAACTCACAGGCCTACCAGCCTCTGGGCGACCTGATCATAGAACAGCTGAACGGGGACGGCAAGGAAATTGTCTTGGTGCGGACGAACGGCTATCGACGCGAGCTGGATATCTGCGAAGCGACAGCTTCGGTGGCATTCAGCTACGGCGGCGTCGACTACAGACGCGTCAACTGGGTCAGCGCTCCGGATGATTTGCTGGTCAGCCGTTACGAAGCTTCGGCACCTGGAGCATTGTCGCTAACGGTCACTCTGCAGAGTCCGCATAGGGCGCAACAATCCGCAGCGCTCGGAAGGGCGGCGGGCTCGGCAAATCTTCGCCTAAGCGGGCGCTGTCCTGTCCATATCGCGGACAATTACCATGGCGATCACCCATGGGCTGTTCAATACGAAGACGGTCGAGGCATTATATTCAATGCAAGACTCGAGGTCTTTACGGACGGCAGAGCTGCAGTCGACGAAGAAGGGCGACTGCGAATCACGAACGCCAGCACCGCCGAATTGCGGCTGTGCGCTGCCAGCAGCTTCCGAGGCTTCGACGAGCAGCCGGGCCAACTTATCGAGGAGCTGGACGCACGCAACTCGGAATGTCAGTTGAAGGCGCGAACCATGGATTACGAGACGCTCCTTAAGCGTCATAACGATGACTACCGTGCCCTGTTCGGCCGAGTATCGCTCGAGCTTGGCAGGGGAGACGCGTCGCAAGAGGCAAAAGACGTAGCCGCCGATTCCGAATCGGCGGCCGGCCTGCCGACAAACGAACGTCTGGAAGCTTACCGGAACGGAAGCGGAGACATCGGGCTGGAGGCGCTTTACTTCCAATATGGGCGATATCTGTTGATCGCAAGCTCCAGGCAAGGGACGCAGCCCGCCAATCTGCAGGGCATATGGAACGAACGCGTTCAACCGCCATGGAACAGCAATTATACGTCAAATATTAACGTTCAGATGAATTATTGGCCGGCGGAGTCCACAAATCTAGGGGAATGCCACGAGCCGATGATGCGTCTGATCAGGGAGCTCAGCGAGACGGGCTCTCGTACGGCGCGCATTCATTACGGCTGCAGAGGATGGACGGCGCATCATAACGTGGATATTTGGCGGATGTCCAGCCCTTCCGGCGGACATCCCAGTTGGGCGTTCTGGCCGCTTGGCGGCGCGTGGCTGGCCCGCCACTGCTGGGAGCGTTATCTGCACCGCCCGGATCCCGACTTTCTGGCGTTTGAAGCCTATCCAGTCATGCGCGGGGCGGCATTGTTCTGCCTGGACTGGCTGCATGAGATGCCTGGCGGGGAGCTGGGAAGCAGTCCGTCGACCTCTCCCGAGAACAAGTTTCTGACACACGAAGGGGAAGCCGCCAGCGTCGCCATCTCCTCGGAGATGGACATTTCAATCATCCGCGAGCTGTTTGGTCATCTGCTTAAAGCGGCACAGTTGATCGGCGTGGCCGAAGACGACGAAGAGGAGCGTTCACTGCTGGAGCAAATAAGGGCAGCTGCCGCTCGGCTGCCGGAACCGGTCATTACGGCTGAAGGAACGATCCGGGAGTGGGGAGGCGACTTCGCGGAGCATGAGCCGGGCCATCGTCACGTTTCCCATCTCTACGGACTGTACCCGGGAGACGCCATCACGCCGGAGGGAACCCCGGAGCTGGCCGAGGCGGCCAAGTTGACGCTAAGCAAGCGGATCCGCGGCGGCGGCGGGCATACGGGCTGGAGCTGCGCATGGTTGATCAACCTATACGCGCGTCTTGGAGACGGGGCGGAGGCTTACACGTTCATCCAAACGCTCCTGTCGCGATCTACGCTACCTAATCTGTTAGACAATCATCCGCCATTCCAGATCGACGGCAATTTTGGCGGCACGGCGGGCATCGCGGAGCTGCTGCTGCAAAGCCACGGCGGCAATATACAACTGCTGCCTGCGCTGCCGGATGCTTGGGCGGAAGGAAGCGTAAGCGGCTTGATGGCGAGAGGCGGCTTTGAGATCGGCATCGAATGGAGCGGAGGAGAGCTGGAGCAGGCTACGATTACGTCTTTCCACGGCTCCGAGCTACGGCTGAAGTTGGATGCCGCCTATGTCATCCTGGATGCCGAAGGACGCGAAATCGATAACGAACGCCCCATTGCGACCAAAGCAGGAGAGCGTTTTTTCATAAAGAAAGGGGAACAACTATGAACCCGGTGAATCATTATCCATTTATGAATATAGAGTTGAATGCCAAGGCGCGCGCAGCGGATCTCGTCTCCAGGCTGACGCTGGAGGAGAAGATCGAATCGATGATGCAATACCAGCCCGTTATCGAGCGACTCGGAATCCGCGCTTACAAACACGGAACGGAAGCCGCCCACGGCATGGCGTGGCTCGGCGAAGCCACGGCGTTCCCGCAGCCGATCGGTCTTGGCTGCACATGGAATCCGGAGCTAATGAAGGCCATCGGCTCCGCGATCGGCGACGAGGCAAGGGTATTTTACCAGCGCAATCCCGAGGCGAACGGACTTACGCTGTGGGCGCCGACGGTCGATATGGAGCGCGACCCGCGCTGGGGCCGGACGGAGGAGGCGTACGGCGAGGACCCGGTATTGACAGGTGAGCTTACAGCCGCGCTCGTGCAAGGCTTGCAAGGCGATCATCCGCGGCTGTTCAAGACGGTGGCGACGCTGAAACATTTTATCGGGAACAATAACGAGATCAACCGGGGAAGCTGCTCCGCCAGCATCGATCCGCGCAATATGAAGGAGTATTACCAGGCGGCGTTCAAGCCGGCGTTCGTCAAAGGAGGGGCAAAGTCGATGATGACCTCCTACAACTCCGTAAACGGCACGCCAACGATCCTTCACGGGGATGTCAAGGCAGTGGTCAAAGGGGAGTGGAGCATGGACGGCTTCATCGTCAGCGACGCGGGCGATCTGCTGGGCATCGTGAACGATCATCATTATTACGCCACGTATAAGGAAGCCGTCGCCCATGCCGTCAAGGCGGGGATCGACAGTATTACCGACGACAAGGAGAAAAGCTGCGGCGCTATTCGCGAGGCGCTTGCCGAAGGGCTGCTAGCGGAAGCGGATCTCGACGAAGCGCTGCGCAACACGTTCGGAGTGCGGATTCGGCTGGGCGAATTCGATCCGGATGAGGTTAACCCTTACGCCAATACGCCCGAAAGCAAACTATGCGATCCCGAGCATGGCGAGCTGTCTCGCCGCGCGGCGATCGAATCGACGGTGCTGTTGAAAAACGATCCGCTGCCTGGCGGCGACCCTATGCTGCCGCTCGATAACGATGACGCCGGCAGCATCGCGGTCCTGGGTCCTCTTGGCGATGTCGTATACCGCGACTGGTACTCCGGCACGCTTGCTTATCAAGTGACGCCTTTCGAAGGCATCGTGGCAGCCGCAGGTTCGGAGCGCGTCACGTTCCACAGCGGCAACGACATCGTCTCGCTAAGAACAGCTGACGGGCGTGCGCTCGTATTGGATGAGGATGGGGCCAAGCTCTCCACCACCGCAGAAACATCAGCAAAGACGGAGCGCTTCGAGCTGACCGATTGGGGCTGGGGCAGCCACACGCTGCGCAGCTTGACGAACGGCAAGCTGTTGTCCAGCAGCGACGATACCCATCTCGCGGCGAATGCCGACGAAGCTTACGGCTGGTTCGTGAAGGAGATCATTGGGCTCGCCCCGCAAGGCGATGGTGAATCCGGCTACGGGCTTGCGACGTGGAATGGCAAGGGCATAATCGTCCCCGAGGCTGCTGGAGCGCTAACGGTACATGGCGAAGACAAAGCGCATCCTGCAACGGCTCGCGTCCTCAAGAACGTCGAGAGGGACGGCTTGGAGGAAGCTGCTCTGGCCGCCAAGGAAGCAAGCGCCGCGATCGTCGTCGTAGGCAACAATCCGCTCATCAACGGCAAAGAAGAGATAGACCGCCAAAGCTTGGAGCTGCCGCATGCTCAGCAAGCTCTGATCCGCGCTGCGCTTGCAGCCAATCCTCGCACGGTCGTCGTCATCGTCGGCAGTTATCCTTTCACGTTAGGAGAGGAGCTGGAGAAGGAGATACCGGCCATCGTGTATACGTCGCATGGAGGACAGGAGCTGGGGCACGCGCTAGGCGCCATTTTGTTCGGGAAAGAATCGCCGGCCGGACGTCTGAACATGACCTGGTATAAATCCGCAAATCAGCTGACCGATATTATGGATTACGACATTATGAAGACGAAACGGACTTACTTGTATTTGGAGGATAAGCCGCTCTATCCGTTCGGCCACGGTTTGTCGTATGCGCGCTTTGCGTATGACAGCTTAAGCGTTAAAGACGATACGATTCAGGCTAACGATGTAAATTCGGCAGGAGCGGTGTCCGTAACCTTAACCGTGACCAACGACTCGGCGATTGACGCGGATGAGGTTGTACAGCTGTATGTACGCGTAGAAGGATCTCGCGTACGCCGTCCGCTTAAGAAGCTGATCGCATTTCGGAGAGTAAGTATTGCGGCTGGAGCAAGCAAGAATATCGCATTCTGCATTTCTGCCGAGGAGTTGGCGATGTGGGATGTGACCAGCGACCGGTTCGTACTGGAGCAAGCCGAATATGTGTTTATGGCTGGCGCGTCCAGCGCGGACATTCGTGTATCCGAGACGACAAGGCTTGCCGGCGGTACGACGATTGCTCCGAGAGATCTGACCGTCACGACGCGCGGAGACAATTACGACGATTATGAGAACATCATGCTGGACGAGTGCAAGGAAGGCGGGTCATGCGTGACGCCGAAGTCCGGGGGGAGCGGCTGGATCAGCTTCGAACAGCTAGACGCGGAGGCGCTTTCCGGTGCGCGGGTGTTTGCCGGTCGAGTTCTCGTTGGTGCTGGCGGAGGATACCTGGCGGTGTCGCATGCTTCAGTTGGCGGTGCAGTGTTAGGAGGCATCGACTTGTCTCCGGATGACAGCGGCATCTGGAAGGATATCGAAATTCCGCTGCCGACCGGGCTTAAGCTGACACCGCACGCCGATGGCGGAGCCGTGCGTATCCTTTTGACCGGAGAAGTGAAGCTAAGCCACTTCAAACTTGTTTAAGCGGGAAAGCGGAGCCATCACGGTTATGCTAGAATGGAGGAAATATTAGCCGGCATGGCGGCAAGGAGACGATAGCAGCATGTTCATTGAATTTTTCAGACGGCTTGCGAACCGTACAAATGATATTCGAATCAAGCCAAAGCTGATCGTCTCCTTCATTCTGGTCGTGTTCGTCCCGGTTCTTATCGTAGGTGTATTTCTGACTCTGGCGTTTCGCCAAAATGTGCTGGATCAAGCCACGCAGCAAGTAGGCAGCAACGTTGACAGGGTGAAGTCGCAGATTGCGAACATCGTCCGCATGCCGCTTGAAGTTTCGGATAATCTACTCAGCGACGCTCGGTTGATGAACGTCGTTAATACGCAGTATGCTTCAACGTATTCGGTTGTAGAAGCATACCGGGAATACCGAGACATCCGCGATTCCGTCAAGCTGTATAACGAAATTCATAATATCCGCTTCTATTATACGAACCCGACGATGCTGGACAACTGGGAATTCCTCCGAATCACGCCGGAGAAGACGCGCGAACCTTGGTTCCATCAAGCGATGACCGAAGACGGCATCCGCTGGCAATACGTCGGGGACGAGACCAAGGGCAATCGGAAATATCTCAGTCTGGTGCGCAAAGTCAATTTTCCGCTATATCGGACAAGCGGAGTGCTCGTCATCACGATCGACCCCGAGGTGCTGGGCAGCATGATGCGTCAGGAAGCGTTCGACACCATGATCATCGAGGACAATGGCTACATCGTAGCGGCGAAGGACGGCGCACTTGTCGGCAAGAACATCAATGACGCGACCTTTAACAGTCCCATAGCAGGCAAATCGGAGGGGACCTATGAATTCCGATATGATGGCAAACCTTCCCGCGTCGTTATCGAGAAGCTTATTCCGACTTCGAGCCGGAACGGACTGCGGGTCGTCTCCGTGTTCGCCGTGGACAGCATTGTCGGCGGAGCGAACCGGATCAGCTTGCTTGGGCTGGCCATCATGTTAGTCAGTCTCGCTGTTGCATGGGGGCTTATCTATCTGACCTCAACGTTAATCTCCAAGCGAATGCTGCTCCTTCACAAGGATCTCAACAAGGTGGCGATGGGCGACTTAAACGTCATTTCCTCCGTCAGCGGCAACGACGAGATCGGCATGTTGTCCCGTCAATTTAATAATATGGTCGTCAGCATCAGAGGATTAATGGACGAGGTTGCGGATTCCGAGAGTCAGAAGGCGCAGCTGCTGCTCCGCCAACGGGAGATCAAGCTCAAGATGATGGCGAGCCAGATCAATCCGCATTTCCTGTTCAACGCGCTGGAATCCATCCGGATGAAGGCCCATATGAACGGCCAAAAGGAAATTTCCGTCGTCGTTCGGATGCTCGGCAAGATGATTCGGCAAAACCTGGAGGTCGGCAATCGACGCATCGCGATCCGCGACGAAATCGAGGTCGTGCGGTGTTACCTGGAAATTCAGAAATTCCGTTACGGCGGCGACCGGCTTTCCTTCCTGCTGGATGTCGATGAAAGCTGCGCTTCGGCGGAGCTTCCGCCGCTCGTTATTCAACCGCTTGTCGAGAATGCCGTCGTGCATGGTCTCGACCATGTCGAGCAGGGCGGCTTCGTATCCGTCCGCGTCTATCGGAACGAGGAGGGTGTCGGGATCGAGATCAAGGACAACGGCTCCGGCATCGACGAGGAGCGGATGGGGAGCATTCTTCGTTCGTTCGACGATATGGAAGAAGAAGAACAATATCGGATTGGCCTTCGCAACGTACATCAACGGTTAATCATGATTTATGGCGAATCATTCGGGTTGCGAATAGAAAGCGTTCTTGGCGAGGGAACGCGTATTACGTTCAATATTCCGACGGGGGGATTACGTCATGCATAAGGTAATGATCGTGGACGACGAACCGATGATCCGGCAAGGACTGCAAACCTTGATCGAATGGGAGCGTCTTGGCTTCGAGATTGCGGGGACGGCCGCCAATGGCAAGGATGCCATCGAGCAGCATGCCTTGCTGCGCCCGGATCTGATTCTGATTGATATCCGAATGCCGGTCATGGACGGTCTGAAGGCCATCGAAGGCATCCGGCAAAGCGATCCCGATTGCCGCATTCTTATTTTAAGCGGCTATGCGGATTTTAATTATGCCAAGCAAGCCATTGTTCACGGCGTCAGCGGGTATGTCGTCAAGCCGATTGACGAGGACGAGCTGGAGAGCTATGTCGAGCGCGCCTCGCAGGAACTGGGCTTGCGCAAGGATGTCGGCTCGGGCCTGAGCGAACGTAATGCGTCGCTGCTTCGGGAAGAGCTGCTTCAAGGCTTGGCGGAGGGCAAGGCGCAGCTAGAGGAAGAGTTAAGGGAAGAGGCTGAAGTAGAGGTAGAGGAAGCGAGAGTCATCAAGTTCTCGGATATCGATATTCCCAGCCTGTTCGGGTCGGAAGCTTCGCTTGCGGGCAGCCGTCTGTTGCTGATCGAGTTATATAGTCGGGAGCATTCTCTCACGATGAAGGCGGTAGCGAAAAAAAAACTGACGGAGCTGATCGAGGATCGGGGGCTGGGCTGGGTATTTTCGACGGAACCGTATATCGGTCTGCTGCTCAAGAACGGTCCATGGCTGCGCGGCGACATGACCCCGATACAAGAGACGCTGGAGGAAACATGCGGCGGCCGGATTCGTTTCACGGCTGTAGCGGGACCTACTATGAAGGCGTTAACACAATTGCCCGGCGCAAGCAGCGAGGCGAAGGCGCGGCTCAGGCGCCGCTTCTTGCTTGGCAGCGGAAAAATCTACAGTTCGCAGCCATCGGACGAGAACGGGGCGAAGGCTAAACGCGAGCCGCTAAGCATCGAAGAGATGGCGCAAGTATTATTTTACAGAGTTGATCTCGGCAATGGACACGACGTGCTGCAGCAGGTCGACGAGTTCGCGGAGGAGCTTGTCCGGCTGGGCGATTCCGAGCAGACGCTCAAAAGCAATTGGGCTCAGCTGCTGACGCTTATGCTGAACAAAGCCGCAGCCTTCCACCCTCAGCTGTCGCTGAAGGACGATCTCTATATGGTAACGAGGCTGTACTTGGCCCACCACTATGAAGAAATGCTGGATGAGCTTAAGACGCGGCTGACGGATTTTACCGCCAAGATCGGAGGCACAGACAGCAGCGGCACCATGAAGCGGGTGACGGACTTTATCGAGCGACATTACAGCGAGCAGCTTCGGCTGGAGACGCTTGCCGAGCTTTTTAATTACAACAGCGGATATCTGGGCAAGCTGTTCAAAAGCCACACGGGCGAAAGCTTTAACACCTACCTCGACAAGGTGCGTATCGAGCAAGCCATCAAGCTACTGCGCGAAGGCCACAAGGTGCATCAGGTCGCGGAGCGCGTAGGTTATGCCAATGTCGATTATTTCCATGCGAAGTTTAAGAAGTATAAAGGCGTGTCCCCCTCGTCGTTCAAGAGCGGGGCGGAAAAGTAGCTTTGCTTTGGTGGGGAGCGGAACGTTAAACCGTCGTTGTACCGTGCTGAGGCTATGGTGCACTCGGTTCAGAAAATGCTGCCGCCGGCTCAGGAACCCTTTCCTGGCGGGAACTCTGGAGAGCTCGATGACGGAAGTTGGCGTCCAGATCCGAATCTGTATCTCGCGGGGTTCTATTGAACGCCGTGCCGAATCCGGCTCCACGATTCCGAACGTAATCAAACAGGTTTCGGCTTCGTACCCCCACTCCATTTTACCCTGTTGGAATACACGGGTGTCTGTCAGTGCCCGTGCGAAAAATCCGCGAATCGGTTAAAAGCCTCCAAACCACTCCCCGTGTGGTTTTGGAGGTTTTTTTGTATGCGAGCGTTGCCTGGCCGTCAACCTGCCGGATCTTCGAGGTCTGCGTCTGGAGTCGTGGTCTGTAACGGACATAGGCGTCACTATTTCGGCGGAAATGCCCATTTCCGAAATCTAACGGACAAGAGAAGCGCTATTTGGTCGAAAATCCCCTCGGGTCCCGTGCAGTTACGCGAATAAGGTCTTTGAGGTCCGTTAGATTTGGCGATGGCTCATTTTGGAGGGAATAGCGTCGCTGTTGTCCCTTAGAGGCGTGACGCGGCAAGCTAGGCGTAAAGGCGGCACACGATAAGCTAGGCGTAAAGACGGCACACGGCAAGCCCGGCGTAGTAGCGTGACCGAAAAGCAGTGGGGAGCATCGCCGATTTTGATATGATTTTATGACCGATATGGACGGTGTCGGGGGATGTGTATTTTCCGTTAAGATTAGGACAACAACAAAAGCAGGTCGCATGGCGTCAGCAGAGGAGGAAACATGCCAGATGAAAACAATGCCGTCCACGGAACACGGCCGCTCGTCGGCAGTCAATAAGCGTAAGCGTTTTCTCGGGAGGATGATCGAGCACCGGTACTTGTATCTGATGTCGCTTCCTTTCGTAGCGTGGATCATCGTGTTCAGTTACGTCCCGATCTGGGGCTGGCTGATGGCGTTCCAGAACTACAAGCCGAGATTCTCGATCCTCAACCAGCAATGGGTCGGCCTCGATAATTTCATCGAATTGTTCACCGACGAAAGGTTCTATCTCGTATTGCGGAACACGCTCGGCATGAGCATTATGGGGCTGATCGTCAGCTTCACGGTTCCCATCATCTTCGCCCTGTTCATTAATGAAATCAAGAATCAATTCTTTAAGCGTTCGATCCAAACGATCTCTTATCTGCCTCACTTCGTTTCATGGGTCGTCGTCTCCGGTATGGTGTACAAGATGTTATCGACAGACGGCGGCGCGGTCAACCAACTGCTGATGGCGCTTCACATCATCGACGCTCCCATCCAGTTCATGGCCAAGGGCGAGTGGTTCTGGGGCATCGTCACGGCATCGGATGCTTGGAAAGAGACGGGCTGGAACTCCATCATCTTTCTGGCGGCCATGGCGGGCATCGATCAAGAGCAATACGAGGCGGCGACGGTGGACGGAGCGGGACGCTTCCGCAAAATGTGGCACATCACGCTGCCCGGCATCCGGACAACTTTTATGGTTCTGTTCATCCTCTCGATCGGTCATCTGATCAGCATCGGCTTCGAGAAGCAGTTCTTGCTCGGCAACCCGCTCGTCAGCAATTATTCCGAGGTATTGGAGTTATACGCGTTGAACTACGGCATCAATCTCAGCCGCTACTCCTACGGTACTGCCATTGGCATCTTCAACTCCGTCGTCAGCATCATCCTCGTGTTTGCGGCGAATTACATTTACAAACGCATTACCAAAGAATCGGTGATATAAGGAGGCCTTTGCATGAATGTTTCACAACGCAGATACGGCGACAAATTGTTCGACATCGGCCTCTATTGTCTAATGGTCATTGCGGGTATCGTCACGCTTTATCCGTTCCTGAACGTTCTCGCCATCTCGTTCAACAACTCGGTCGATACGGTGCGCGGAGGCATTACCATCTTCCCTCGGGAATTCACGCTGGACAATTACGCGACGATCTTCGCGTTCGACGGATTGCTCACGGGCTTCAAAAACTCCGTCCTGCGGACCGTCATCGGCACGATCGTCGGCGTCCTGTCGGCTTCCATGATGGCTTACACGCTGAGCCGCCGCGACTTCCAAGCAAGAAAGTGGATGTCCGTCCTGTTCGCGATGACGATGTATTTCTCCGGCGGCCTGATTCCGGGCTATATGCTGATGAGACATCTGGGCTTAATCGGTACCTTCGAGGTATATATCATTCCGGCTATCCTGAGCGTATGGAACGTGTTCGTTGTCCGTTCCTATATCGATAATCTGCCTATCGCCTTGCAGGAATCGGCCAAAATCGACGGCGCGAACGACTGGACCATCTTCTGGCGGATCATCCTGCCGCTATGCCAGCCGGTGCTGGCGACGATCGCTTTGTTCGTGGCGGTGGGACACTGGAACGCTTGGTTCGATACCTACCTCTTCAATAACATGAAGGCGGAAAATACGACCTTGCAGTACGAACTTATGAAGGTGCTGCAGTCGACGCAATCGGGCAACAACTACCGCGATCCGAACGCGCAGCAAGCTATCGCTTCGGTATCTCCGGAATCCATCAAGATGGCGATCACCATCGTCGTCACGGTTCCGATCCTGATGGTTTACCCGTTCCTTCAACGTTACTTCGTCAAGGGCATGACTCTAGGCGCGGTCAAAAGCTAATGTTGTAAGGATGGAAGGATGGAAGGATAGAAGGTTTGAAGGTGTTTAGGTTTGAAGGTTGAAGGTGTTTAGTTTAAAGGTCTCAAGGTCTTAAGTTTTGAAAATCCAATGAAGTTCAAAAAGTCCGGTTTTCAGCACCGAGAAGGTTGGACGAAAGCCGAGAACTGAGGAGCGGAGTGTAGCAGCGCTACATGAGCACCGGAAGTTCCGGCTGAGTTCAAGATTCGACGTCGAGTATGCTTCCATGAGTAACTTCGTGATCAAAAGCGGACTTTTTGAACATCCATGATGGTAGTGACGGGGTATCCTGTTCTATATAGTTAGGTACATTATTAAAAGGGAGGCAACACTCAGATGAAAAAGAAAGCTAAAATGATGTTCAGCGCGCTGCTTGTCCTCGTCTTCATTTTCCTTGCGGCTTGCTCCGGCAACAATGGAGGCAATGGCGGAAATACCGGCGCGGCGAACGGCGGCAATTCGGGCAACTCCAACAATGCAGGCGAGGAATCGCTTGAACCGATTACGATTCGCCTTGCATCCGGCGACGTAAACGCGAACTGGGATGACATGAAAAGCGAAGTCGGCCAAGAGATTCTGGCCAAAACGGGCGTAACGCTTAAACAAGAGTTCCCCGTTGGCGGCAGCGATGCCGACATGTTCGCCCTGATGGTCGCAAGCGACGAATACCCGGACCTCGTTATGCCGAAGGGCAACGCGGGCAAGCTGGTTGACGCAGGCGCGCTGATCGACCTTCGTCCGTTGATCGAAGAACATGCTCCGAACCTCAAGAAAATTTATGGCGAATATTTCAACCGTCTTCGTTGGAGCGAGCAAGACGACGCGATCTACGTATTGCCGCAAGACGGTGTAGGCCACACTTATTTCGAAGCGGGCGGCGGCTTCCAGTTGCAGCATAAGGTCCTTGAAGCTGCGGGATTCCCCGAGATCAAAACGGTAAAAGATTACGAGAACGCAATCAAAGCCTACATCGAAAAAAATCCGAAAACCGAAGATGGACAACCTACAATCGGCATGTCGCTGAACGGCGGCGAATGGCAGATCCTAATCTCCGTAACGAACCCCGCGTTCTACGCGACGGGCGCTCCGGATGACGGCGAATTCTACATCAACCAAGAAACGTTCGAAGCTATCATGCATTACCAACGTCCCGAAGAGCGCGAATACTTCCGTTGGTTGAACCACATGAACAATATCGGCTTGCTGGATCCCGAGAGCTTCGTCCAGAAGTATGACCAATACAAAGCAAAAATCGCTTCCGGCCGCGTTCTGGGTCTGGTTGACCAACAATGGGACTATGCGGATGCCGAAAACGCGCTGAAAGCCGAAGGCAAATTCGACTCCACGTACGCACGTTTCCCGGTTACGCTTGACGAGACTTACCAAGACCATTCCTTCCAAGGAACGGGTTACCTGTCCGGTTACGGCATCGCGATCACGAAAGACGCAAAGGATCCGGTCCGCACGATCAAGTTCCTGGACTACCTTGCATCGGATGAAGGCCAGGTTCTCGTCAACTGGGGGATCGAAGGCAAGCATTACAACGTAGAGAACGGCAAACGCGTTATTCCTGCCGATGTACAAGCGCAGAAGTCGAACGACAACAATACGTTCAAGAAAACGACGGGCATCGGCAACTACCTGATCTCCGCCCGTTATGGCGACGGCGTTATGGATCCAAGCGGCAACTACTATACAACGAACTTCCCGGAGCAGATCGTCACGGCTTATTCCGAAGCGGACAAAAAGACGCTGGCGGCTTACGGTGCAACGACGTACAGAGATCTGTGGCCGGCTAACGACGCGTTCCCTGAGCGCAAATACGGAGCGGCTTGGACGCTTCCATTTGAGACGGGATCGCAGGCCAACGTTATTTTCCAGAAGACGCAAGACATTATGAAAAAACGTATTCCCGAAGCGATCCTGGCGAAGCCGGAAGACTTCGACAAAATCTATGACGCCTTCCTGAAGGATTTGGACGATGCCGGCGTGGCCAAGTTGAACGAGGAATTCTCGAACATGGTCAAAGCCCGCGTGGAACTGTGGTCCAAATAATAGCGCAATACGAACGCACCAAAGAGAACATTTCGAACAGGTAACAAGGGAAAAGGTCGAAGCAAAGGGGCACCTCTGCTCGACCTTTTTCACTTTATAAGAAAGTATAAGTTATTTCCATACTTGACCTATAATTCTCGGAATGAAACGAGCTGCGCCGTCAAAGGACGGCGCCAGCCGTTTCACCTTTGCGGTGATGCCGCGAACGCACCTTCTATTTGCGACCGTAAAGCTGCACGTCGATTGTGTCGATTCTGCCTCTGCCTCTTCCGCCGCAGCCGCCGGAGTATCCCGTTGAGTAGGCTGTAATGTTGACATATCTGCCGGGCACCCTGTACGTGTCGGTATACGATTGTCCCGGAGCGAGCCTCACTCTTGCGAGCCTATAGTTGTTGGTTCTACCGTTCTGCGTGCTGGTCATGGCGACAGTAACGGACGTCGCGGATGTGCCACGATTCTCAGCGAACAGGCGAATGGTTTCATATTTTTTTACTTCGATGCCTCGGTCTTTGTGATGGTGATGATGATGATGATGGTGACAGTCTTTTCGAGTCAATACTCTGCTCGAGCCCGTACGGATCGATACGCCTTCAGCGGGTGTACTGAACAACAATTTGTTCTTAGCCAAATGCTTTCACCTTCTTCTTGTAAAAGTACTATATGCTATGAATCAGCTCTAGCATTTGCTTGTACTTTTGCCGAAGGCGATCTGTCCCGATAGAGACGATTTGATAGAAAGAGTTGATGGAATCAGGTTGCAGGAACGGCGTTAGCGCTGAAAAATCACCTTGTCGATGATGCCGTATTCGACAGCTTCTTCCGCGGACATGTAATAGTCTCGGTCCATGTCCCGCTCGATCCTCTCCAACGACTGACCGGTGCGCTCTGCGGTAATGCGATTCAATTTTTCCCTCGTGTTAAGAATATGTCTGGCGGTAATGGCGATATCGCTCGCTTGTCCCCGGGTGCCGCCGTGAGGCTGATGAATCATGATCTCGCTATTGGGCAACGCGAATCGCTTGCCTTTTTGGCCAGCCAGCAGAAGAATGGCGCCGAATGAAGCGGCGAAGCCCGTGCAGATGGTGCTAATCTCCGGCTTCACGTATTGCATGGTATCATAGATGGCAAGACCTGCCGTCACGGAGCCGCCCGGACTGTTGATGTACATATGGATGTCCTTGTCGGGATCTTCCGCCGTTAGAAACAGCAACTGCGCAATGATGCTGTTAGCAACGGCATCGTTAATTTCCGAGCCGACAAAGACGATGCGGTCCTTCAGCAGTCTCGAATAAATATCGTACGATCTCTCGCCGCGGTTCGTCTGCTCGACGACGTAAGGTATTGGAATGTTCATGGGGTAACCTCCCGTAGGTTGGAATTGGATTACGCCGGGTAAACGATCCAGGGGGCTGGAAGGATACGCGAGTTCGGGATAGGATATAAGTATAACGAGGAGAGTAACTTTTGAGCGTATTCGTTCGTTTACCCCATAAGGACGATATCCGCTTCGCTTGCAGCGGGTGAAGGAGGCTGGACAATGATAAGCAAAGATGGCATTGCGGGTAGAGGGATCGAGAGACGGGATGCAAGTATGGAGCTGGAAGCGCTGCAGGCCTCGTTGTACCGGTACTGCATATCGCTGACGGGCTCTATCCCCGATTCGGAGGACCTCGCGCAGCAGACATGGCTGAAGGCGATACAGAGCCGGAAGATAGAGAGTCACGTTAATCCGGAGGCGTTCCTAATCCGGGTAGCCAAGAACGGCTGGGTCGACGAATGCCGCCGAAGACGGATGCTGCGGGAACGTATCGGGCAGCTGCAAGAGACTGGCGGTCAGCCGCCTCAGGCGGATACGGAGGAAGCGGATCGGGCGATCGCCGCGATCTATCGGCTGATGTCGCCGATCCAGCGAACCGTATTCATGCTGCGAGACACGCTCGGTTACTCCATCGCGGAGACTGCAGACTTGCTGGATACAAGCGAAGGAGCGGTAAAAGCTGCGCTGCACAGAGCGCGTCGTGCGCTTGGGGACATAAGGACGGCGTTGCTTCAAGATAGCGAACACGATAAGGGGCACGTTTTGAGAACGGATGATTTAGAAACGGAAGCGATGGTGCGGCAAGTCCGGGAAGCCTACGTTTTTGGCCGAACCGACGAGTTAATACGGCTGCTGTATGTGCCTCAGATTTCAGCGGGACCGCTGGAGGTTATTGGCTGGAGCGTACAGTCTCCAAGCTATGGCACAACCTCGATGGGGCCGCAAGCCTCGTATTCCATGCTGATGTCGGCTTGATATCCGTGGATGTCTGGCCTGATGCGGCGTAGATGCTGTTTCTGACCTGATAACCTGAGCCGGGAAAGCTGCGTAATGGACGTTTCTGTTGACCGAGTACCCTGCCTTTCTACCCTGCCTCAGCTATTGAGGCGGGGTAGTGGAGGTTAGGGCGGGATTAAGGGATATTTGATATACTGGAACAAGAAGAAAGAAAGAAAGAAGGAAAGAAGGAAAGATGGGAAGCGCTACTATGCATACAACGGTATTTTTTGATGTAGACGATACGCTGTACGACCACCTACTGCCGTTTCGGAAGGCGATACAAGGTTTGACGAGCGATAGGCCGGACTTCCCCTTCGAGGAAGCTTATCACCGGCTCCGATATTATAGCGACAAGTTGTCATTAGAGCTGGGCGGCGCAGGAGCGATGGAAGCGGGAGCGGCGACCGAAGGGATGAGAAGGCGGCGTTTTCAGTTGACATTGGCCGAGTTCGGCATTCAGCTGAGCGACGAAGAGGCCGCGGAGGTGCAGGCGGCTTATATCGGCTGCCAGTATGACATCGAGATGTTCTCTGGCTCGCGGGAACTGCTTGCCAAGTTGGCGGCATCGGGCATCGCAGTAGGATTGATCACGAATGGAGCAGGAAACCACCAGCGACGCAAAATCGAGGCTATGCGGCTAGAGGAGTTCGTTTCTCCGGAGCGTATCTTTATTTCCGGCGAGACGGGGTGGGACAAGCCCGACATTCGGCTATTCCGCCACATTAACGCGGCTACGGGAACGACGCCTGAGCAATGCGTTTATGTAGGCGATTCCTGGCGCAACGACGTAGTCGGCGCCTTGGGCGCGGGTTGGACCGTCGTCTGGTTCAATTACCGGGGAGCTCAGCCGGAGAGCGACGATCAGCCCCACCACATCGTTGCCGATTATAAAGAATTGGCTGATCTGTTGACAGTTATGTAGTAGGTCAACTAACATCCCTTTTGTAACCGAATGCCAACCGATAGAGCAGCCAGGCTAAGATAATCAGCACTATAAATCCAATTAACAAATTCCAATAGGCTGTCGATGCACCCAGGTCAAACATCGGAACAATGCTGAGGCCAAGCCACTCCTTGTTTAGCACCTGGGCAATCGCAGCCGTTCCGAACGCTCCAGATATTTGAGAAACAAGCCCGAAGAGCCCCATTCCGACACCCATCAGCTCCAGTGGAATAACTTGGGCCAGCTTGTCATAGAGCCCGGTTTGGACGAATGCGAAACCTATATATAGGGGGATCAACATGAACGCGATATACCAAATCCATTGTGTCATCATAAACATGACTCCGAGCAAGGCTGCTCCAACAAGCAGTAGTCCGATATACGCTACATAGTTGGCCCCCTTTCTCGCGGCCAACCGTCCGGCAAGCGTTCCAAAGACGACCGCGCTTATCGAACCCGGGAACAACATGAGGCCGATCCGATCTGTATTGAATCCATGTACGCCGCTTAAGAATAGCGGAAGAACAAATGGCATTCCGGTCATTACGACGAACAAGAGCGTTCCTGCCAGCAGTCCCGTGCGATAAGAACGGCTTCTGAAAAGTTCAGGTTGAATGAAGGGTTCTGCCGCTGTGCGTATCCGCCATATAAAGGCGCCTAGTGCCGCTATTCCCAACAGCAGCAACAGCCATGACGGATCTGTGAACCAGATTACAAATGAGGTCACACTCACGGCAAGCATCAGAAGTCCCGGTATATCCATACTTCCTGCTCGTCTCACCTCAACAGGAAACTTTCGGAGGAAGAACGGGATGGACAGCAGCGGAATGAGCGAAAGTAGAAATAAAGCTGACCAATGAATATAAGCTGAGATGATGCCGCCTACAACGGGACCTATGCCGATGGCAAAAGATGAGGTCGAAGCCAGAATGCCAAACAACTTGCTACGATCCGACGGTGTAAAATATCTGGCTGTCACAATCATAATCAACGCAGGAATTGCCGAAGCTCCCACACCTTGAATAGCCCTTCCAATAATGACGGCCGCATACCACTGCTGCATAAGAAATCCTACCAAAGCGCCGAGAGCATAAATGACAAGCCCATTCGCAATTAACGAACGTACGCTGTACATATCGGCAAGCTTCCCATATACGACCGTTCCAATACCGAAGGTAATAAAAAAGACGGTAATAATCCAACTGACTCCTGTAGAAGACAAGTCATATTGAGCCGCTACCTTGGGTGTTGATATATTAAACACCGTTTCATTTAACACGCCGAAGAACATGACGAACAAAATCCATGGAACGGCTTTTTTTCCGTCAAGTTTATAAACCGCTGCATCGTCAGCCACTATTTTCACCATCTTATCCCATCCTTGTCTACGCATACTCTACCTGTTGCTTTAGTGTAGAATACGGATAACATGGATGCTACCTTCTCACGGATAGCAGCAATGCTCAGCGGATATTATTTGCGTAATGAAGAAATTCACTTGGATTCATCCCATACCGCTTACGAAATGCACTTGCAAAATAACTCGCGTTGGCATACCCTACATGCGCAGCGGCCATACTTACACTCGTCATTCCATCTTGCAGCAACAGTATAGCCTTCTCCATCCGTATATCTCGCAGATAACCAAATACTGTCGTTCCGAATACTGCTTTGAAGTGATGCTTCAGCTTGAAATCATTCATCCCAATGATGCGGGACAGCTCCAGCAGTGAGGGCGGATTATCCATCCGCTGCAGCAACACTTCTTTAGCATGCTGCAGCCTCTGTAATTCGCTTTTGGTTATCGCGGCCGGCAGGTTAGAACGATTCGAACCATATACGAAGGACTGAAAAGAATAGGATAGTATCTCCAGAGCTAGGCTCTCCAGCGCAATACTAGGGATATTATGGGTGTAGGGAATATTCATAATTCGACTGGCCAACTGTAAGATCGGCGTATCAAGAATAGATTGCTGGAGCTGAAACAGCGGCCGATTGCTGATCAATTGTTTGAAATCCGTCGATCGAGATCCGTCTAACCCTGTAAGATAACGATCGAATGTAGCAGCCGAAATATGAATGCCTAACGTAATCATCGACCGATCTCCGGCAAAAAAGTACGTTCCCTTTATGTCGTTCATAAGCCCAAGCGTTATCGTATTGGGACGCATTGTGCCATGCACTCCTGCTGCCTCAACCGATCCCTCTCCTTGAAAACATATCATCAACTCGACCATCGCTTCTTCAAAAGCAAAGTTGACCTGCGTATGTTCAGCTAATGTGCAATTGGTTATTATGATCAGCATATCAGGCCTGGGAACCAGTCGCATAACGAACCCATCGCCCGTAGACCCGTTGCATCTCATCTGCTCCGTTTGATCCTTGGTCCGATAAGCAAATTTCATCTGTTCCAGAAACTGATTTATAGATGAATTTATTATTTCCATATTATCATCCTCATCTCGATATCAATCCATATTGCTCTCACTTCTTTAGAATACCCTACTACCGTATATTGAGCAAAATGCACAACAAAATAACCCGTTAGGCGAAGAGATGACACGTGCACCTCAGGGCTTAACGGGTTATTCGGCGTCCATCCGAATGGATGTTATGGGCAGACTGGCAACACTCAAAGGGACTATCAGAGTTATTTGAAATTCGTCCGCCAGGTTCTAGAGCAGCTTGCGCTCCTGTGCGGCAATCAGCGCCTGCGTTCTGGAGGAGACGCCGAGCTTGCCGTACAGCGTGGACAAATAGACTTTCACCGTACCTTCCGACAGATGCAGGGCGGCGGAGATTTGTTTGTTGGAGGCTCCCTTCCGCAACTGGCGCAGCAGCTCGAGCTCGCTGCGCGTGAGCGGTTCTTTCGAGGCGCGTCCTTTCTTAGTCTGCGGGAGAACAGGAGCCGGGCAGGCGGCAAGCAGTTCATCCAGGTAGGAGCCTGTTACTCCAGGCAGCGCATCTCCGCTGCTCTTTCGGCCTCTGCGCGGATAATAAATGCGGCCATGGGCCACGGCGTATTCTTTGTAGCGGTGCAGAAGCTCGGTCATCTCCGCTCCTTCATCCGCGAAGCTGCGGACATATCCGTTCTCGGCGCCAATTATGAGCGCCTCTTCAAGCGATGTAAAGGCCGAGTTCCGGTTGCCGACCTTGTATTCGAAGAGGGCATGCAGCACGGCATGCTCCACAAGACTGCTCAACTGGCCTTCCCTTCTGGCCTGCGGCTTCAATAATTCCAGGAGACGCAACGCCTCCTTCTCCTTGCGTTGACGTCCCAGCAGGCGGGCAAGCGTTACATATTCGTACTCCTTCGCGTATATCGGAAGCTCCTTGGCCGTTACCGACATATGTTTGGCGGTATCCTTCGCTTGTGACAAGCGGCCAATGGATAATTCCAATCTCGTCCGGTATGCGTATACCGCGATAAGCCAATGTTTGTCCTCAAGACCGGACGCGAATCGCAACGCATCCTCGACGACTTGCTCCGCTTGAGCTATGTCCCCGAGCGCCATATGGACGGATGCTTCGGTAAGCCGATGCGGAATGAGCAGACCGGGAATGCCGCGGCTCGCCACCGCTTGCTCGATACCTCTCAACAGGCGGAGGCTGTCCTTCAACCGGTTCCATTCGTAGTAACCTTCCGCCAATGATTGTTTGACGTACAGATTGATAAGGGAGCGGTCCCAGCCGTGGGAATCCAGCGTGCCGCTGAACAGCTCCGCGATCGTCTCGGTCGTCGGCGATA
Source organism: Paenibacillus sp. PAMC21692 (assembly GCF_014303795.1). NCBI lineage: Bacteria > Bacillati > Bacillota > Bacilli > Caryophanales > Paenibacillaceae > Paenibacillus > Paenibacillus sp. PAMC21692. The sequence continues at coordinate 6,996,448 of NZ_CP060293.1, read as the reverse complement.
ATACGCCGTTCATCCCCATTACCGTTCTACGGACGAAAGGCTCCTTGAGGTTGTAGTTAAAGTTGTAGAAAAGCGGATTCTCCGGGACAAGTTCATCCAAAATGCCAGTGCTGTATGCCAGCCAACGCTCATAATCGCCGCTGATGAATACGAGATTCGATCGGACGAACAGGATGCCCGACTTCAGATCTTCGTTGTTCTCTGATTGCAAGCCGCCGGCCTGCTCCAGCACCCGCTCCAACCGCTGGAGCAGATTCTCCGCCGGCGCAAGCTGTCCCGTTAGCACGAGCGCGAAGGCATGGAGCAGCGACATCTCATGGGAGAGCGAATAATCGTCCGGGAAGCTGCCGAACCATCGGAGCAGCGTTACCAGTTCGCCGCGGCGCAGGACATCGGGGATGTGTCTGCCCAGCAGCTCTTCCATCTTGTCATATTCACCGGCAAACGAGGCATGGTCGATGGCTTCATGAAGCATGCCGTGCCTGGCGAACAAGACGCTTGCTCTGCCGTGCGTCCGCCGCCACTCCTCCGGCTGTTCCATCCGGAACGTCTCCGCCAAGAATTCGGAGAAAAGTCGATGATACCGGAAATAACCGGAACGCTCGCCGATCGGAAGCAGAAATAAATTCAGCTCATGGATTTGCTCCAGCATGACATCACCGTCATCCCGGCCGGTCACCTCGTTGCAATATGACGCATCGAAGTTTGTTAACAACGATGTGCGCAGCAGGAAGTCTTTCAGCTCGATAGGGAGCGAGGCTACCGCTTCCTGAAATAAATAATCGGACACATGGCGCTCGTGGCCACTGAAGGAGCGTAGCGCATGTTCCATGGTCTGACCGGATCGCAGCATCACCCGGACGAGCATCATGCCGGTAATCCAGCCCTCTGTCCGATCTAACAGCTCGATGAGGCTATCGACAGGGGCCGGGACGGAGTCGCACAGCAGGAGCTCTGTCTCCTCCAGCGTAAAACGTAATTCGGAGACGGTCAGCTCCGCCGCTTCGCCGCTAATCATAAGCTTCATCGTGGGGAATGGAATCGGCTGCCTGCTTGCTATGGCGAGATGCAGATTCTCCGGCATGTATTGAATGAAATAAGCGATGTGCTCGTGCAACTGCTCGTTTGTGATGGCATGATAATCGTCGATAATAAACAGGAGAGGGCTTGAGACCTGGGTGAGCTCGTTCAGCAAAGCATCGATATAGGTCAGCCGGGACACGGAGTTCATTCCCTCCGCGAGCAAATATAAACGTTCTGAGACAGGCTCGTCTACGGAAGCAGCCAGCGCATGCGTCAGGCATCGCCAGAAGCGGTTGCTGTCATTGTCGGCGCCGTCCAGCGAGAGCCACGCGACAGGTCGTCCGGCTTGTTTTCCCCATTCTGCGAGAAGCGATGTTTTGCCATAGCCGGCCGGTGCGCGGACAATCGTAAGCCTGCCGGCGAGGGACCGATTCAGAGCCTGAAGCAGCCGTTCCCGAGTCACGAATCTGCCTCTTCTGGAGGGCAACGTGATTTTGGCAAGAGCCGCGCGATCGTGCATGACAGTCATTCCATTCGTTCCTCCCAATTGCGAAGTAAGACCGTTCCGTTAGTGTTGCTGTTATTGTCTATTATAAGGGAAAGCTGTCGAAATGTAGAGACGCAACCGTCTAGCGATTGCCGAGCGACAACAGTTCCCGCAGATCCGCTTCCGTCAGCGAGGAGGAGGAGAGGCCGTCCTGCGACAAAACATCGTCGATCAGGGTTAATTTGCGCTGCTGAAGCTCCACCATCTTATCCTCCACGGTTCCTTCGGAGACGAGCCGTATAATCTGAACGACATTGCGCTGACCGATCCGGTGCGCACGGTCCGCTGCCTGCTGCTCCACCGCCGGATTCCACCAAAGGTCATACAGAATGACCGTATCCGCCCCCGTCAGGTTAAGCCCCGTGCCGCCCGCCTTTAGCGAGAGCAGGAACAGATCGCGTTCCCCTTCGTTGAATCGGCTGCATAGCTCGACACGTTCGGCGGCCGGCGTGCTGCCATCCAGGTAGAAGTAGGGTACGCCCTTGTAGCCAAGCTCGCGGCTGATCAAACCGAGCATCTCCGTGAATTGGGAGAACACGAGCGCGCGTCTGCCCGCGCTGCGGCATTGATCGACGATCTCCAGAAGCTGCTCGAACTTGGCCGAGCTGCCCTGATAACCCTCGACGAACAAGGCAGGGTGGCAGCATAGCTGGCGAAGACGCGTAATGCCCGCCAATATGCGGATACGGGCTTTGCCGAATTCGTCGCCGTTGTCGAGATGCTTGAGCGAATCTTCGCGCAGCTTGGCGAGATAAGCCGCGTAAAGCTTTTTCTGCTCCGGCAACAGCTCGCTGGTCTGAAGCGTCTCGATCTTCTCGGGCAGCTCCTTTAGCACCTCGGACTTAAGCCGGCGCATCAGGAACGGACGGCTGCGCCTGGCGACTTCCTCGCGGGATAGCTCTCCGAAGCCTCGAGGATCCGGGAAGAGCGCGGGGAATACGGTCCGGAAGATCGACCACAGCTCGTCGAGCCGATTTTCGATCGGCGTGCCCGTCAAGGCGAAGCGGTATTCGGCCTTCAGCGAACGTACGGCTCCGGCCGTCTGCGTATTTACGTTTTTGAACGCCTGGGCTTCATCCAGGATGAGCGTATGGAACGAATGCGCGGCATACGTCTCCCAGTCCCGCCGCAGCAGCGGGTAAGAGACGATAACGACGTCAGGCCTTCCGTCGCCTTTGCCGTCTTTATCAAAATCGGGCTTTCCACGACTGAAGCCGTCACCGGCACTATCACAGCCTGCAATCGTCCAATCCAAGGCGTCCAGCCGCTCCTCCTTGCTTCCGTCCGCGATAACCGTGCGCAAGCCAGGTGCAAATCGCGACAGCTCGCCTCGCCAGTTGTACATCAGGGAAGCGGGGCATACGATCAGAGCCGGCCGACCGGAGGCACGGATGTCATCCGCGACGGACAACAAGAAGGCGATGCTCTGAATCGTCTTGCCGAGTCCCATCTCGTCGGCCAGTATGCCGCCGAACCGATAGGCGGCGAGCGTCTTCATCCACTGATAGCCGATCTTCTGATAATCTCTCAAGATGCCGCCGAGAGCTTCCGGCAAAGGGAAATCGAGCCGCTCGGGATCGCGTAGGCTGTCCAGCAGCTCCTTAAGGGAGCGCCCCAGCTTTACCGCATCGGACCCCGGCATATCCAGGAGCGCGGCAGCCTTGCCGATCGGCACCCTGGCCATATCGCCATGAAGGGCAAGATGATGCAGACCGACGCCGTTCATGACGCGCAGCATCGCTTCGAACGCCTCCGTCCTAAGCGGCAACAAGGCGCCTGTCGCCAGCTTGTAATAGGGCTTTTTCGCTTCGATCGCCTCCACGACCGCTTTGATTTCCTGCGCGGAGATGCCGTCCATCTTGAATTTGAATTCCAGCCAGTCCGTTCTTTCGTCCCAGGTAAGCGACAGCTTGGGCGGGATCGTTTCATTAAGGATACGGAGCTTAACGGCCGCTGTTGCATAGACGGTCAACAGCTCTTCCAGCTGCGGGACGATCTCGTGAAGGAACAGAAATTCGTCGTCGTCTCCCTCCATCACATATCCGCCTTCTGTTTTTACGAACCCCTCCTGCTGGAATAACCTCAGAATTTCCTTCTCCTTCTCGGAATCTCGCATGAGAATACGCTCGGATCCGCGAGGCTTATCCCCGTTCTCAAGCGGATTGATGATGATATCGCCGTACTGAAATTCCAGCCCGGCCAGCAGTCTCCCGCGAATCCGATCCAGATAGAGACGCGCCTTTAGCGGCTGTACCCAGATTCTATCCGCGACAGCAGGGGCGAGCTGCAGCTCCCCGAGCTTCGTCAAGCTGGGCACGACCTTGTCCATAAAGCGGTCGATCTGCTCCGCAGCGATTGTTACCGATTCTTCGTCGGCCGTATCGCGGATCCCGGAAAACAGCAGCCGCTTCAGCTTGGCCAGCTGAACAAGACGGGCGGAGGGGAGCGGGTAGAAGACGCCTCCCATAAAGGCCATTCCGTAAGCTTCCAGCACGATCGCTTCTCTGATGCCGCTGGCCGTAAGGGAATAACCTTCATCCTCACGGGAACGATCAAGCTTGAACTGCAGAGGCAAGCGGCCATGCGAAGGACCTGGCACAGGCTTGCCGAAGGTCGATTGCCTGGTACGTTCTCTTCCTTGAACGTCAAACACTTCCGTTTTTGCGCTTGATGCTTGGGCTAACACGGCCAGAAGTCTCGCCCAGCTATGCGGCGGAACGACAAGGAGACGCTCGTTGCCCTCCAGTCCCGGTCCCGAAGAGGGAAGAGCCCCGGATGCCATGGCAGAGCGGTATCGTTCGTCTTCTCTTAGTAAAGAGACAAGCGCTTCGATGACAGGCTCGTCCTGGGGAGAGAAGCGATGCTGCTTGGGGGTATATCGGAAGAGCTTGGCCGCCTGGCACTCCCGTTGTTCTTCGACGCTGCGCAGAAAACCCGCCAAATGCTGGACGGGATGAAGCTTCTGCAGCCCGATTTTCATATCCAGGCCGATCGTATGCCTGCCGTCCTTGGCGGGGAGCAGCAGGATGCCGAATTCGACGTTAAGCCCCATCCGGTCGTCGCGCAAGGGACTTCCGAAGCTGACGGGTACGGCGGCATCTTCGCCGAACAGCCCAAGCAGATGCTCGACGAGCTCGCGATCCGGGGCGCTTTGCAAATAGATTTTGGCGCCTGCGCTCTCCGCTGGCTTTGTACGAAGCCGGCCTTTTCTCGATGCTTCGACGATAGAGATAAGCGCTGCGGCAATATGTTTGCAATGCTGATCCTCCGCCAGACTGGACAAGCAGCCGCATTCCGGCTCGACGCTGCCGCCCGTTCCAAGCCTGACATGCACGACATAAGGCCTACTGGCCGATACGGTCGCCGAATAACGGCTGCCGGAGCGTTCTACGGAAACCTTGCCTTCGCTTGCATAGGCGGCGCCTTTCTCATAGTTGTCCAGGCCGCACAGGTTTATAATTTGATTTCGAGTAAGTGAAACGGACATGATGTTCTCCTTTGACGCTTCATTCGGTAATGGATATGGATTAAGGCGTCCCGCCATCGCAACAGTTAATCTCATTATAGTACAATGAGAGGACAATAAGGAGACAGTCATCACATTCCTGGGAGGTATGATATGCCATTTACGTTCGCGCATCCGCTGTATGCGGCTCCGCTCAAGCTGGTAAAGCCCGGCTTGTTTAGTTTGACTGGACTCGTGCTGGGAAGCATGTCGCCCGATTTCGAATATTTTTGGGCATTCGAGCCAAGAGAGACGATCGGGCATTCGCTGGAAGGGCTCTATCTTTTTGCGCTGCCTGTCAGTTGTGGTTTGGCGCTACTTTTCCATTACCTGATCAAAGAGCCTCTGTCGACTTGTCTGCCAAGCCGATTCGGATTAGATAGCAGAGCGAGGAATTTGATTCGGGAGAGAGAATGGAGTCTAAGGAAGCTCGGGGATATCTTGAAGCTTCTCGTTTCCATTGCGATCGGCTTTTTTTCGCATGTGTTTGTGGATGCCTTTACGCACCAGTCCGGTTTTTTCGTATCCAGGTGGGGGGTGCTGAGGGAGGAGCTTCTCGGATTTCCTATTTATAAGCTATTGCAGCACGGAGGCTCGCTGCTTGGCCTTAGCGTTATTATCCTATTTATGATTGCAACATTAAAGAAAGCTTCTGCCGATGTTCCCTTCGAACCTTCCGTCTCGCGAGGCTTGAAAACGGGATACTGGTGCGTGGTCTTTGCGGTCGCTATTCTCGCCATAATTGTTAAATGGACTTATTTCGGCAGCGCGAATCAGCTAGGCATGTTCGTGGTTTCGTCCATCTCCGGCACTCTGCTGGGCATTATAGTCGCTTCGATCCTGTTCGCTCCCTGGATTCCGCCTGTAAGGAAAGTCGATAAGGAAAATTTGACTTCATAAACTGTATATAATAAAATTACAGTATTCTAAAGTCAGCAGGTGATAATGATAATGGCCAAAAAAGAACCTCAGTCGCAGCCTAACAAGCCGCACGCCTCCTATGGCATCCCGTTTTCCGTTCTGGACGTTGCACCGATCGTGCAAGGCGGGACGGTCGCGGAGTCGCTTCGCAACTCGCTAGATTTGGCGCAGCATGCCGAGAGCTGGGGCTACAATCGCTACTGGCTGGCGGAACATCATAACTCGCCAAGCATCGCAAGCTCCGCCACATCGGTCGTCATCGGCCATGTAGCGGGCGGCACTTCGCATATTCGCGTCGGCGCCGGCGGCATTATGCTGCCTAACCACGCACCGCTTGTCATTGCCGAGCAATTCGGAACGCTGGAGGCGCTGTTCCCGGGACGCATCGATCTCGGGCTGGGACGCGCTCCAGGCACGGATCAGCTAACGGCAACCGCTCTTCGGGGAGAGAGAGGGACCAATGGCGGCAACTTCCCGGATCAGCTGGAGCAGCTGCGAGCGTTTCTGGACCCGCAGAGCTTCGAGAAAGCGATGGCCGTTCGCGCCATTCCGGGCGAAGGCGCCGACATCCCGATTTGGCTGCTTGGCTCCAGCGATTTCAGCGCGCAGCTGGCGGGGCAATTGGGCCTTCCGTTTGCATTCGCAGGCCACTTCTCGCCAACGTATACCGTGCCGGCTATGAAGCTGTATCGCAGCTCCTTTAAGCCGTCAGCCGTGCTGGACGAGCCTTATGGGATGGTCGCGGTAAACGTCGTGGCAGCGGACACCGACGAGGAGGCCGCTTATCTGGCTACCTCCATGCAGCAGCTGTTTCTGGGCTTCGTCAGAGGGAGACCGGGACCGTTGCCGCCGCCGGTCAAAGATATGGAGTCGCTGTGGACGCAGCAGGAGAAATACATGCTGCAGCAGCAGTTGGGTTCCTCCATCGCGGGCAGTCCCGCGACGGTGAAGGAGAAGCTGTCCCAATACATCGAAGCGACAGGCGCAGACGAGATTATGATCGCCGCCCATATCTTCGATCACGCCGCGCGCGTTCGGTCGTACGAAATTATTGCGGGCTTATAAGAAGAAGGGGCTGTCCGAGAAGTGAACTTTTAAGGTAGCCCGTTGTCCTTATGGCTCGATTATACGGAGGCTTGTATACAAAATTCAACACAAGTGGCTTCACCGGGGTAAGTGTGTATGATAGGCCGGCTCCTGGCTGACCAAACGTGTATGAAAATTCATATACAATTCACCGAACAGGCCGGCTCCTGGCCAAACGTGTATGAAAAATCATACACAATTCACCAGATAGGCCAGCTTCTGGCCAAACATGTATGAAAATTCATATACAATTCACCAAATAGGCCGACACCTGGCCAAACGTGTATGAAAATTCATATACAATTCACCAAACAGGCCGGCACCTGGCAAAATGGCTATCCAAAAAATCAGTGAAAACGGAATGCTGGACACCCCGTATTGGTTGAGTGTTAAGTGGCAAACACCAACATCGCCACTTTCCTGAAAAAGCAGGCACACAAAAAGGTTGTGCGGAAAACCTTGCGTTTTCTCGCCCAACCTTTTTATTTTTGAGACTTATTGGAAAGCTCCTTTTTTAATAGTTTTCCCCATACTTGACCTATAATTCTCGAAATGAAACTTACTGCGCCACTAAAGGATGGCGACAGCCGTTTCACCTTAGGCTTTTAATATGGTGGAGCAATAATCGCAGGCTGCTTCTTGTCCGACGACCATATTTTTGGATGCGCCGCAGTTTCGGCATATGACCGTCTTAGGAGACGCAGTTACTTTCGGTACAACCAGCTTTGGTGCGGTTTGCGGAACGTTATGTTTGTTCTGCATGGTCTCCATAGCCGGTCGGCGTACAGCTTGCCTTGCCCTGTCGCCAAATGCCGCGTATTCCGACGCACCGTTTCGCAATTGCTGCTGACGGAAGTTTTCTTCTGCTGCCAGTTGCCCTTTACGGCGAAGCTTTCTCCCATACAGAATAAGAAGAAGGGAGGGAACACCGAAGAAAATAACCGTAAAAGTTAAATAATAGTTGACGTTTTGCGTCTCCTTTTCGGTAATAAGAACGCCGATGAATACAGGAAGAAAGATCAGAGCTCCTATAATAATGCCAATCGTTAACATAATCGTGCCCCATACGCGCATGATGTCCCTCCTCTCTCAGATAGCGCCATTTAGCTCAGGACAGTGCCGCAATAATCGCAAACGGCCTTTTCTCCGCCGGCCACATTTTTGGAGGCGCCGCAGTTTTTGCATACGGCCGTCTTTGGCTCGGGAGGAGGAGAAGGGGCTGCCGAAGTCTCCGAAGTCGACCTGGAAGATGCTTTTCGTTGTTGGTTCAATTCCTTGGCCCGCCTGTTTAAAGTGTCCAACCACTCATCCACTTGATCCGATGCGTTATTGCTATGTTCATAGCTCGAATAAGAGTCGGATGGAGGTGCCGGTGCCGGTCTTGCAGGCCGAGCAGCCGTCGGAGGCTCCGGAACGTAGGGACGAGGAGCTTCAACTGCTGGTTTCTTTCTTCGAAACAATCGGGCTCCGAAAAAAATAAGCAGAAAACAGGGGGTTCCTAAAAAAATCAATAAAATAATAGCTGCCGCAACTTTAGTAGCCATGTCGTCATTTTCAATAAAAATAAATATGAGCACGGGCAGAAACATCGTTACGGTCGCCAATACCCCAACGATAAACATAATAGCTCCGAGAACGCGCACGTCGTTTCTCCTTTCCTAACCTTTGCTTGCCGCTAGCTGCCGGTTTCTTTGTTTGATGTCATTGTTAAGACCGATGATGGCGCGGCGCAGCTCGGGAACGGAGGCGGCTTGCTCGGCGGCGCTCTGTCCGCTTCGGGATTCAAGCTTATCCGTTAGCAGACGCAAATCGATCTGAAGCGTATATTCGACGGTGGCAAGCTCGGACACGGTGGCAGGATCGCTGTAGCGGACGGAGTCGACCAGTTGGTCCATCTCCTTCGCCAGCATGCGCCGCTCTCCCTCGTTCCATAGCTGAAGCATATCCCTGGCTCGCTGAGCGTCGCTTAGCAGCTCATTCCAATCGGCGGTACGACGTTCGTCCCTGCGCTCGCCGCCGCTGATGTGCCTGTTCGACAAATACAGAATGCCTCCCGCTAGAGTCGCTCCGACGAGCAGCAGCGCCTGGATGCCCAAGTAGAGCACGGCCGGAAGAAAGATAAGAAAAGCCGCAATAATGGTACCCAGCCAATAAGCAGCAACTACATAGCCAAATGCCGCAAAGGCCGCGATAGAGGAGCGAAGCTCGCCTCGGAGAAGCCGAGAGACGTACAGCCATGCGGCTGTCTCTGCCAGCAGCAAAGCGAACAGCGCGGCCAGAGACCGCACATCTCCTGCTGGATGCGGGCTTGCGGTCCATACGATAAACAATGTAAGGGCGGCTATGGCAACGAAGATGATAAACGCCGCAATCGGCGCAAAGTTTCTGGACCTCATGTCGGCTTATCCTCCTTGCGCTTGCCCGGCGCCGCAATGATTGCAAAAGCGCGCGCTGCCGTCAATCGTCTCTTTGCAGCTCACGCAAGGTTTGGGCAGCGAAGTTCCGCACTCCCTGCAGTGGGAGCTGCCTTCCGGCGTATCGGCGCCGCAAGACGGGCAGGCGTGGTATCGGTCGCCGCAATGCGCGCAGAACTTCGCTCCCGCGACCAGAGGCTTGCCGCATTTGTCGCAATTGTGCGGAAGCACCGTGAGAGGGGGCGGCGCCGCAGGGGCTGTCAAACTTTTGCCGCAGCCGCTGCAGAACATCGCGCCTTGCATATTCATCGTGTGACAGTCCGAACAGGATATTCCGGGCGGCGCCACGTCCATGGCTCCTGCCATTTGCGTCATTTGGGGGGCAAATGCGTTGCCAAGCGAATCTCCTATTCTGGCGCTCATAAATAACGGCTGCATGCCGCCGGAGTTGTTCGCGGCTCCTTCCAATATGCTCAGAGAGCGGTCTTGCTGATAAGAATAGCCGACGACATCCATCTCCAAACGTTTGTTCAGCACCTTGCGCAGTTGAGAGATGGAAGGATCGTCCTCGGGCACGTTAATATTTTCAAAGTAAAAATTATGTACTTTAATGCCGAAATCCTGAAGCTCCACCGCAATTTCGCGCTCCACGTGCGTGGAAAGATCCCGTACGAACGCGTTGATCTCGAGCGTGCTGATTCCCTTCTGGATCAAATAACTCGTCAGAATCCCCGTAATGTTCATCATGACGACTCCGCGCAGATGGCGGCTCAACTCTTCCCTGTTAAATTCGCGCATCGTGCCCACCAGCTTGAGCAAAAATTTGCGACTGTCCTCGATGGTCAGTCCGAACTGGCCGAATGCGCGCACCGGAACAATAATATTGTATTTCGGATCTTTAATCTGCAGCGGCGTACTCGTTCCCCACTTAATATCGATCGAGCTGGCTTTGTTGACATACCAGACCTCGGCCGTAAAAGGAGATTTGCCGCCGAAAGGGAGATTAATGACATGATTAAGGATAGGAATGTTCGCCGTGCTAAGCGTATGCCGGCCAGGTCCGAAGCTGTCCAGCGCTTTGCCGCCTTTAAACAGGATGGCTTCCTGGGATTGATTAACGATTAATTGGGTCCATGTTCCCAACTCTTGATCCGGGAATTTCCAGGCATAAACATCGGAAGGACCATCATATTTGACAACATCGATTAATGCCATTACTGTCACCTCTTTAAATAGTTGGAGAATCGTCCCAACATAATCTCCTACTATAGTAATCGAAATCGAGGCTGAGGGCTATAACTTTGCTGAAAACCGGACTTTTTGAACTTGCACTTTAGGAGATTAATAAGCTTTACGGACGATACCCTCTCTGCAGCTCGCTGATCGAATAACCGAAATCCATCTGCAGGTGAGGATAGTCCTTGAAGCCCTTCCAGTCGCCGCCCCAGCTGAACCCCAGCCCCTTTGCTATGTTTACGACCTCAAGCCAGTCTGGTTCCCCATTTCTGTTGCCGTCATATTCCATATCCCAAATGACCTGTCCTTTCTTGGTCTTAAGGGCAAAATCGATCGCGAGTCCGTAGTTGTGAAAAGATTCTCCTCCCCGCGCATGCGTGACGATGGGACCTTTGGCCGTCCGTCCCTGCTCGAACAATGCATCCTGATCGACATGGCTGCGGAAGTCGTCGGTAATAAGAATTTCGATGCCGATTTTTGCGCTTTCTTCCACAAGCTCGTTGCTCTTGGCTAAAACGATGGGATGAAGACCCGTTACGGGCGGTGCGTCTTTTTGTATAAACGGCAGTATTCTGCCGAGTTCGTCTGTGCGGACTGCAAGCATGGAGGCAACAAACATCAATAGGAAGAGAAGAACCAGCCAATTGCGAATTCTCCTGCTTTTTCCTCTGGTGCTGCGACGATGCGGCGGCGGCCATGGGCCAGAAGGCTGGAGATGTTGCGTGGGCTGCGGTCTGTATTCGGGCATATCGTGAATCTCCTAACTGTTAGCTGTAATAGTGATTCTTTTACTATAAAGGTTTGGGGGTGGAGGATACAACTGAACGGAGGTAGGGGATTGCAAGCGGCAGCGGTAGAACGAAAAAAGATCCACGAGAAAAATCAACGAGGAAAAGGCAAGTTTATTCTATTTGTTAGAAAGCGAGAGTAAGAGTGAAGTTGGAAAAGCGAGGAGAAAACTAGACGTTGGAATGAATAGTTCAATAGTCAGGCGATGTCTTTGCGACGGGGTTTAACCTCTTCTTGCTCGTATTTGGAGCCCCTCATCATACGAAAGCTAAGTAATAAGCACATTATAAACAGTAGGCCGCCGAGTGCGTTCCATAAAATAAAAAGCATCTTGAATTCCACCTTTCAACACCAAAGCCTCGAGCCATTTCCCTACAATGTTGGCGTTATCGACATTTTTTGACGTTCTCTGCTTCTATCATACACGAGGCCGTTAAACATATTCTGAACACCACGATTGCACGAGTTCAGTATATCGTATTCAACAAACCAGCATCTATGGCTCCTTCTACCAGACAACTCTGATTATCAAATTCCTTACACACCATACCAGTTTGACAAAAACTTATTTAAAGTTTTGAAAAAAAATAGTCCAAAAGACCATGAGTATGCGTAAATTGGGTCTGAATGACCATCATTTGTTCAGTATGTGTTCAACGCGCACTGATATACTTTTAAAAAAATCGAATTTCGTCCGGATCTAGCAAATCCTGTCGAAATGGAAGAAGGAGAAATGGAATGTCGGCGTTGAGATTGATGCAGAAGAGCAGGAAAGGAATATCGATCCTGCTGGCGATTAGTCTGGTCTTGTCGTTGTGGCCTATCTCACAAGTGAGTGCTGCGGTAAAGGACAATATCCCGGATGTGGCTGTTTTGGTAGGTAATGCCTTGATAGGCAATCAGTCTGAAGACCCGGGCAACATGTTTTCCAACTTTGCAGCAAATACTCCGGGGTTTTCTTATAGAACTCACGTTGTAGAGACTGCCGGATTAAGCGGTGGCACCATTAGGATGCGCCAAGGTGGTTGGATTGAATTAGAAATAAATGTAAGACAGAATGAAACTCTCAGGCAACTTGCCGCCAGTGGCCACGCTGAAGTTGAGATGGGCTGGGCTAATTTGTTTTGGTCCGAAGAAGGCTTCCCAAATTATAACTACCAAGGGACCTACGCGCACATGATCGTCGAGAACAATGGCATCGAAGTGGAGAGGCTGGAAGAGGAAGCATGGCACGGCGGAGTAGGTTCTCGCAGCTTGACAGCCAACATAACGGCCGACTCGGTGATTAAGATCCGCGTAGCTGGCGTGCGAGACCACATTCAGGAAAAGCCAGTCGGAGTTGACAGAATGTATGTTCACTTTAAGGACGAAGTCGCTCCAGTTCTAACCGCCTATACGTTCGGTGGAAACGGATTGCAAAGAACCAATCCTAATACAGGTCAACAAGAACTATATGTCAAAGAAAATGAGTACATTAACTTGACTTATCAGTTTAGCGAGCCTGTTCGTCCTTACGGTATTGTACCAAAGACCGGCAATGTATTGCCTCCGGATACGGACGCTTTCCTGCGTCACGAATTATTCGTTAACGAAGACGGAACGGGGTTGCCTGCCCAGGGGCAACAGCAATATCTGATTAACCAACAGTATGACAGTACTGAAAACAGTTTGAAAAAATATTATAAATCGATTACATACAACTATACGGGGACTCGTTACCATACCAGCGGCAATTTGCCACTGGAGCCCGCGATTAGCGGTACAACCGATGCAAACAACGGAATGCCGCTTGGAGAAAAGCTGAAGGAAGCGGAATTCATTGATGCGGCAGGTAACGGTGCAATCATTAAATATGTGGATATTAGCCCGGATAGCGCTAGCGATCAACATCTTCGGGGGAAAAACTTAAACGACCCATTTAACTTTAACAGCAGCGGATTCCGCGTCATTGTTGATGCGGTTCGTCCGAAATACTCAAAAACGAGCAACGGAATTCAACCTGAGATACTGACCGGAGTGACAATCAACGACAATGATACGATCGACTTCGCAGTTCAATTCACGGAAGAGGTTACCGCTTGGCGCAACCATACCTCTTCATGGGACCCCGCAGGAATGTTCCTTCAATTTAATAACGGCATGAAAGCCTACTATAAGGAAAGTCCTGGAACAGGCGTGGGAACGAAAACCTGGTTGTTCAGCACGACGTTGACAGACGATATTAATCTCGAGACGCCGCTCCTCAAAGTCATTATGCTAGCGCATGACAACAAGCCTACGGATACGCTGGTCGTTCAGGATTATGCGGGCAACCTGCTGTTCCAACCGGCGAATTACAAAGGAAATCATGTCGACGGCGATACGTCTTATATGGACTCTACCATTGATTGGGCGAACTTGATGATCGATAACACGTCGCCAACGATCGGTTTCTTCTTCGAGGATGAGGGAGCGACGGCCGATACGTACCGGAAGAACGGCAAGGTGACGATCGCGGCAGACGATCCCGTTATCAAGGTGCCTCCTCTCGAGCCGACTATTCCGGGGATCGAGATGCCTACTGTGCTTCCGAGCCGCGGTATATACAGGCCGTCTAACATGACGGGGGAAGCAGCGCCGTCGGTTGGTTTGGTTTACTACGTGTGGAGCCAAAGCCAAGCCAATCCGTTCGGAGACAAGGGGATCGACGAGTATGCCGCGCTTAAGCGCTTCTCGCTTACGGGAAAACAGCCGCGCGAGGATCTGTATCCGAGCGAATATGCGGACTTGAATTTGGCGGTCGTCAACAACAAAACAAGCATGATTGCTCCGCCGTCGGAAGCATTGCTCCCCGAAAACAGCGGCGTCTGGTATATGCATGCATGGACAGCAGACATGACGTGGGATTCCGCAAGGGAGCTTGCGCAGTATGCAAAGATGAAAACCTATATCGCCGACCATCCTGATCAATATCAGGCCTGGAAGGACGAACGCGACGGTTCCGAAGCGGACAAAATTATATATGCGGATTCAAAGGCGCTCGCAGCGGTCGGCGATTACGCCGATCTGGATGTTTGGAGTTTGGACGATTTCAAGCAAGACGATTCCAACTGGCAATACGGCATGACGCCATTCTTGCTTGATAATCGCGTACCGGAAGTATCGTTTACGGATATTGCCGGCAATTCGACGGCGGAAGCCGTTATCACCGTTCGGCTTGAGGATCCTCATAGCGGACTTCGGGATGCAGCCTTCCAATTCGTCAAAACAGACGAGCAACCAAGCGACGCAAGCTGGCAGGCTTTAACGCCGAACGGCAGCGGTATCGCAACGATTTCAACGCTGAACCAAGTCTATGAGGACGGGAACTACACGCTATTCGTGAAATCATCCGACCAAGCGGGCAACGAAGTAACAGTGCCGCTGGATCAGTCGATTACGATTGATTCCACGTCCACGGTCCGATCCGCATTCTTGCCGGCTTCGGACCCAAATTACGTAAACACGCATCTAGTGGAATTTTATCTCAGCGGCATTGTTCCGGCTAACGTCAAGTATGCCGTTACTTCCAGCGTTGCCCGTCCGACCAACGATGGGGCTTACACGACGGTAGAACCAATCATCATCCGAGAAGCAGGCGATTCGGAATCCGTAACTGCGCCGGTAGCTGGCGGCGAGTACGGTTACGTCTTGCCGATCGATCCGGCTTTGAACGGCATGGTATACGTTCATGTCGTTGCCGACCCTGGCGACGGCAGCCGACTATATACGTTCGCCAAGGCTTATTACTTTGACAACCAGCCGCCAACGGTTGGATTTAGCCGCACGGCCGTGCCTTATCCGCAGCAGAAGCATGAAGTGACTGTTGCCGTGGCCGAGGAAGCGGGCCGTGCTGCAATCAACATTCGTAAATATCAATGGGTTAAAGAGGGAAGCGCCGATCCCGATGCACTCTCTGGCGCATGGCTGGACCTGCCAGCTTCGGGTCTAGTCGAGATTGATGCCGAAGGTCTTATCGCACCGGGCGAAACCGTGAATTTCCGCTTATTCGCATATGCCGCGGACGCGGCAGGAAATATGACGATTACCTCTACGGGACTATTCGCGTTAGCGATGGATAACTCCGAGATTCCGTCAGGTGGAAAGACTAATCTGATTCATCTCTACGGAGATTCGAACGATGGTTATACCGGCATCATAAAGCTAGATCTGGATTCGCCTGATAAACGCGGATATGAATACTCGATCTCTGCCGATGGTGGGACAATCTGGTCCAGATGGCAGCCTTATACGAATTTTGTATCGGTCGAGCTGCCAACCGACAATACGACACTTCTGAAAATTCAACTTAAATTCAGAAAGAATGGCGGTCCGAGCGGAGATCTACAAGACCTGATCATCGGGGAATTGCCTGACCGGGAGCCTGTTTACGCGCTTGCGAAGCTTGGCAACACCAAGCCGGTCAAATCCTCCACTGGAGTGGACATTCAAATTACGCCGCCGCTCGGCGTTCGAGTCAAGCCGGCAGCGGATAATCCGCCATCCGGAGTCGAACAGCGCGGCAATACTTTCAAGGTCAGGGCAAATGGCTATTATGCCTTCGATCTTACTGATCTTGGCGATACTTCACGGACTGACAAGCTCTACGTAGTCGTCGACAACATCGACGATACGCCTCCTGTGGGAAGCATCTATTACATGAGCGTGATGCCTACGAATGGCAATGCCGTTGTTAAGCTCGAAAGTAATGAAGCCGTGCGGGTTCTGAACAACAATGGACGCAATACCTACACGTTTACCGATAATGGTTCATTTACTTTCCGGTTTGCCGACGAAGCGGGCAACGAAGCGATGGCCGTAGCGACGGTATCGAATATCGACAAGACCGCTCCGAGCGTTCGGATTGTACGCACTTACGAAGGACAAGCAGGATCTAACGTCTCCTTCGGTACGATATTGGGGGAAAACGGAAATGTGCGCTTGGCTTCCGGAGTGATACTGACGGTGGAGAAAAGCGATCCGCAAGGAAAGGATTTTAACGTGGTCGGCGGTCAGTCCTCAATTGTAACGAACAAAAACGGCACTTACTCGTTTACGGTTAGCGATAGCTTCGGCAATACGACTATAGTGAGCGACACCATTAATTACGTTGTTGAATCCGCGCCGATTCCTGCTAGCGTAGAGACGACGTTCGTGGACGTGAATGGAGTTCCTTTGCCGGAGAGTATGATTAAAACGATCGGTGGCAAACGTTATGCGAAAGGCAAGGTCCAGTTGTCGATTAGCGGCGAGACCATGCCGGGTAATCTTGTATTCAGCGGAGTTAAGCCAGCATTGAACGAAGCTGGCGAATATACGAACTTGATTAGCGATAACGAAGGGAAGTATACGTTAACTCGCATAATCGAGGGCAATGGATCAATCGTAGTGCCATTGACGGATATTCTTGGACTGACAAACAAATTAGCAGTCAAGATTGAAGGATTGGATAATACGCCGCCGTCCATCACGTTGTCGCAGCCATTTGCCGGGGTCGTCAGAAACAAGGCGAACTTTGATGCGAAGGTTGATCTGGGCGGATACACGGTCAGCGACAATGTTTCCGAAGCTGCGAATGTGACTGTAACCGTCACAGAGCTGGATCTGAGCACCCTGGGACACAAAGAGATTACTTATACGGCTACCGACGAAGTAGGAAACTCCTCTTCCGTAACGCAAGAAGTGTATGTCGTCAACGGCGATGGACTTCTGATTTTTGCTAACGGCATGTTGATCTCATCGTCTCTAGGTCAGACAGCGTTGTTCGATTCCAACAAACTGACGTTCACGATTAGCGGATTCAACCGTATGAACGTAGGCGGAACCGATATGATCAACGAATGGGGCACGTTCGATGTTCTGTACCAATCCGGTCTGTACAGAGAAGGACAGTTGAAGACGGTAGCGACGAAGCTTACCTACGATGAGCTTGTTTCCAAAAGCTTCGCGGTGGAATTCCCGAAAGCGGGCTGGTATACGATTATCGTCCGCACGCAGGAGCGCGAACGCGAATTCGCGACGTTCTTCGTTAGCTCGGTCAAGTAAGAAAGAATGGCTGGAGGTGCCAAGGTGAAGTTAGTCAAAAAAATTCTGATCGCATCGCTCGTATTCGTTTTATTCATCACTACGCATGGCGGCGCGATCACGTATGCTATCGAGGCGGCAGTTGCGCCAAATACTACGCAGTTGTCCAACGGTTATATCAAGATAACCGTGGACAACGCCACAGGCCGCTTCGGCATTCGTACGGTAGACGGTCAGCCGATTCGCAAGAACGACGATAATGTCAATATGTTGTTCCGCGGAGACGATCCGGAGACGTCGTTCACGACGTTCCGAATTGACGGCACAGATTATATTTTCGGTAATCCATATAAATTCGGAGTGAATTTCTTCTCTGAAACGACGAAGCCGAGAATTGTAACGAATACGAACGGCACGCAGCAGATCGAGACGATCTGGTCCATTAAAGGCGTACAGATCAAACAAATTCTAATGTTATACTCCAATTCGGCCGATCTCAAAAACGCGGGCAATGTAAACGTGCGTTACGAAGTATCGAACCGCAGCGGCGCCCAAGTGGAGGTGGGAACCAGGATCCTGCTTGACACAATGGTAGCGGGCAAGGATGGTCCGGAATTCCAGAATGGAACCATATACAAATCGCCGCTAACTGTAGAACATAGGCTCGTGCATGATCCAGCTGCTATCGGCGTTCCGACTGAGGATATCGCCAATAACAAGATACCGGCATATTGGGTCATGCGAGATAAGCTGGATTACACGAACCCTTTGGCGACCAATGTAATTGCTTACGGCTTCAATAACTTCTCCGAGAACGCGACCAACATCGTGGACGAGATGATCGTGGGCCATTGGAACGGACTGGCGAACACCAAGTGGGATTACCAGGTTAATCGGAACCTGGATTTCACGCGCGATACCAACGATTACGGGAGTGCAGACTCCGCAGTAGCTTTCTACTGGCTGCCTGAGCCTCTCGCTAATGGTAAAACACAATCCTTCGAGACCGTATACGGTCTTGGAGAGATTATAGCGCCCGATAAGGTTTTCTCGATCCGTTACATGGATCCCGTAATGCAGATTGCAACACTTGATGATGCTAGCGCCTATGCAAACGAAGGGATCTTCGACATTACGGCGGAAATTGAGAACCTTCCATCGTTTAATATGGAACATACCAATATGATTATCGATATGACATTGGAAAGCGGCTTAAGCTTCGTAAGGCTTGACGAGCTTGGCAATATCGTACGAAATCCCGACGGCAGCGCGCAGTTGGAAAACGTGCGAACAAAAAATATTACAAGACAAAAGACTCCAACATTCGAAGAGGCGGAGCAGGGCATCATACCGAAATACAAGCCAGGGGACACGATAACGGTAACATACAAGGTTCAAGCCAAAGGAAGACCTTGGCCGACGACCAAACAATATATGTTATCGGTTAGCAGTAAAGAGACGATGGCAAAACTGGCTACTGATCGCCCGGATGCCGTTAAGATTGTTAAAGATAAGGATGGCAAAGAGGTGGCGGAGCCGGTAGATGAAGGTATCATGGCCCAATACCAGTCCAACAAAGCCAATTTCATCCTGCTGCCTCCGATTGGGGAAGCAAGCGCGACGTACGTGTATGGCTTATCGCCGGACGAAGCGTTCGCGACGGATGAGAAGTATATCACTCTTAATATGTCTAACGTTGAGGCCTATGAGACTGGGAACGATGATGCAGATCCCAACTTCGACTTGTATTTCGAAGAAATTGTTACAGGTGCGCGATACAAGGTTCCTGTGCAGGGCTCCGTGCTCATCCAACCAACCGATGATGGGTCTACGGGTGATATGATTATTACTTACCGCGGCGGCTCCTTGGTGGACGCGAACGGCAACGAGATCGAAGCCGATCTCGGACCGGAATTGCCGATTGGCGAATACAAAGTGGAGATTGATTACCGTGAAGATACCGGCGGAAATGGAAGCACAGATGAAGAAGAAAATGAAGTCGTAGATGCGGAGATAGAAAAGGAGAAAGCTGCGCTATACGACATTGTCACATCCCAGACCTTCCTTGTTACGGAAAACGACGAAGCTCGTATCCGCAATGCCAACCTGCTAGTCATCTATAAACATCTGGTAGACTTGTCCTTCGTATCTTCAAATATGAGCGAAAAGGAACTCGAGGAAATCAACGAGATCATGTACCACAAGCCGTTCAAGCCGGGAGCCGATCTGTACGGCGCCAAGTTGGCGCTTGTGCCGGCTTGGGCCGATATGGCTTTGAAAAGCCGGGTGGTCGACCCTGATCATGAAGTAGACGATCTGTTCGTTGACGCAACCAACAATGGGGACGTATTCGGAGAATTCCCGCTCTACAATTACAGGGCATTCGAATCCGAAGAAGAGATGGAAGAATTCTTCGAGGATCGGGACGAACTGGAATCGTTGGTAACGATTCAGGGCATGGTTCGAGAAATCGGCAAGGACGAGAATCTGCAGGTTATCATTGACACCTCGACGGAACCTGCCATTATCAATGATGCCGTCAATTATCAAGGCAAGGACCTTGTATTCGCGAGGGGCAATCTGGAAGTGTTCGGCGCGAAATATCCGGACATTCCTCTGCTTGACACGCTGTTTGCCAAAGGCGACGGTACATTGAGCGTAGCGGGCAGCGGATTCGTATTCCACAGGGGCGAATGGACGCTAGACTTCTATAACGGCTTCCAAAAGAGCTTGCCTCGAGGCGAAGATGAGGAAGAAGAAGAGGAAGAAGAGGAAGAAGAGGAAGAAGAAGAGGAAGAAGGAGACGAAGAAGAGAACGACAATCCGGAGGATGATACGCTTAACGGTTCTCTCGCTTGGGCGCAAGGCGCAATCGGCTCCCGTTTGAACCCTATGCGTCAGGTTATGATCGAGGACGTATACTTCAATCGTCAATCCTTGTTTACTGTAATGCCTCTGTCTCTTGGCGGATTTACGTTTAAATTCAACGACTTTATATTGCGTGAAGGAGGCATCTCGTTCGGCGGGGGCATTTCGTTCAAGGTCGTGGATGCGGAGATCAAGGACGTTATCTTTAACAGCAAGGGCTTTGTCGGCGTTGACGCCAGCTTGAAGTTCGAGCTGGACAAGGAGATGGGTCTCCTTAAGCCAGACAGCAAGGCGGAAGGCGTAGGCGGTCAGATTGACATTACCCACTACGAGCAGAAGGTAGAGGGCATTAACAACTATTACGGACTGGAATTCAATGCCGAGCTCAGCAACATGATGGAGGTTGGAGTCGAGTTTGCCTTGAAGAAGGTCGATGACGGCCGAATTCTGCCGGATGTGATCGGCTTCAGCTCGACACTTCCAAAACCAGGCGTATTGATTACGGGCGCCACTTATCTGACGGCGATTCGCGGCGCGATTCGAGAGCTGGCCGACACGATCGCGGGCGGTACGAAGGACGATCCGTTCCCGCTGACGCTGGAGGCCGGGGTATCCCTGAGATTCGGTATCGCTCCAGCATATAATTTTGGCGATATCGACTTGACGCTGAAACGAACCGGCATCAAGATTGTGGGCAAGCTGGACTTCTCCACGAATCCAGATGGGGATGACTTGATGCCGATGATTACGGAGGCGTTGCTTGAAGCCCAGTGGGTCACTCCATGGTTCGTACGGGTCGGAGCCGAGGTCGACGTTATGGGCTGGGATGTCATTATCGGCAAAGCAGGCATATTCGTCGGACAGAACCTGGAGAAGAACAGAATCGACTTTGAAGGCTTCATCGGCGCGAAGGTTCAGGTGCCGAGCAGCGTTCCAATCGTAGGCGGCATGCCGCTATCGAGCGTATTCTTTGGCGTTAACAACGACAAAATCTGGGGCAGCGTGGGCATTTTGTTCATCAGCCTCGGCATTACGTACTATTGGGGCGGCGGAGTCGAGTTCGGTACGTCCAACGAAGATTTGCCGGATGGACTCATGCATATGATTCTCGAGGATCCCGAGAAGGGCTCGCAGCTTATGGTAATCGGACAGGGCATTGAGACCGTGGCAACATCATGGTTGTCCCCTGAACAAGAAAATCAAGAGATCGTGTATCGCGAACTGGGCAACGGCGTCACGATGATCGACCAAGGCACGATGAACGTCGGCATTGGCGGCATTACGACGACCAACGGCGGCCGGACTCATCAGATTCCGATGACGCAAGTAGGCGGCAACGCTTTGATCGAGATCACTTACGATCAGGCAGAGCTTCCGAAGCTGACGCTTAAGGACGGTACGGGGAAGCCTTACCAGATCATCATCGACAACGATAACACGGATCCGTCGGCCAACGCCTTTACGCAATGGATTCCTGCCAAACAGGCAAGCGACGGGGTGGATTCCCGCAAGCTATATGTTATCGTGCCGCAAGCAAAAGCAACGGGAACTTGGACGCTGACTTCCGAGACGCCTGTCGACAGCAAGCTTCTATCCGTGCCGACTCTTCCAGAGTTGACAAGCGTAGATCTGGCTATCGATTCTAACGACTCCAACAAGTTTAATGCTTCCTGGAACGTGAGCAACGTAAAGGACGGAGACACGGTAAGTCTTTATTTGAGCAAGGATTCCGTCTCTACGTCAGAGCCGGGGGCGGATTCCGCAGAAATTCTGGAGCCTGGAGATCCAGGGCTTTTGATTGCGAAGGACCTCCCCGTTGGAACCGGCGGCAGAGGCAGTCATACGATTGACGTGACCAAGGTACAACTCCTTGGCGATACGGAGGATATACGCGGTTTATTGCAGCAAGGCGATTACTACTTAAGGGCCGAGCTGAAATCCTATGCGACGTTCGATACGATGACTTCCGCTCAGAAGTTCGAAATTATTGACCCGCTTGCTCCGAACGCGGTTAGCGACGTACGCGTGGAACCGGCAGGGAACGGCATGTTCTCCCTTTCCTTCAAGCCTACGGCGAAGAAGCAAGGACATGAGGGCTACGAACACAGCTATGTCATTCATGCGGAAACGATGCGGGATGGCAAGTCGGCGCCGTATGAGAACTTCGGAGAATTGCTCTTTACGGAAAGCGAACTGGCGTCTTATTGGAACGCGTCGACCGGCCGCTATGAAGGCATTATGATCGGCGGTTGGACCGAAGTATCCGCCGGAACGGACGGAGAAGCCAAATTCACGGGGCTGAAAACCGGCACTCGTTACATGGTCGGCGTCACTTCCGCGACGAAACCTCCGAAGTCGGTCGACAAAAACGAGAACTATCATTTCGCGGAGGCAACGGCAAGCGCGCTGACACTTTTGCCTAAGCCAGTTGAACCGAAACTGCGTTTATCGAGCGATACCGGGTTCGGCCCGATGATGGAGCTGTTGACGAATCAGACGAAACAGACCGTTACGATCGTTTCCGACCAGCCGAACATCGAAATCGAGGCGAAATTCGACGGGCAAACGATCGGCAGCGCTGCGCTGACGAATTCGGGCAGCGGAAGCAGAGGAACGCTGAGTTTCGATCATTTCCAAGCTGATGGTATCTACGCAGTAGAGTTAATGGCGAGGAACACCGTTACCAAAGATAAACGAATTACGATCTTGTACGTAACCGTGGATACGGAAGCGCCTGTTCTGTACATTACGGAGCCACAGACGGGAGCCCGTTCATCGAGCGGAACGATAAGGGTTGCAGGAAGGACAAGCAACGACGCCGTCTTGATGGTCGGAGGGGTAACGATCCGTCCGGCGGAAGATGGCAGCTTCAGCGGCAACGTACCGGTCAATTCGTCCGAGCCGAACATCGCGCTGACGTTATTGGCGAAGGATGGAGCCGGCAACGAGAACAGCGCTATCGTCAACGTGACCAACGATGGTTTTGCCGTACCAGTCGGTCTTGTGCTCAGGAGCATGACAGTCGCCCCTGGCCAAGAGAAAGCAATTGAAGCTGGACTTCGTTATCCGGATGGCAAATCGGGTGACGGCAAGCAGCTATTCAAAACGGTCGCGATTAAAGGTAGCGAGTTGTCCAAGCTGGAATACCGCCTAATGACGGGAGAGAGCGTGTTGCTTGACGAGGATGGCTCCGCGCTTGGTCTTTCGACCGGAGCATCGTTAGTCGAGGTATCCTACCGCGTATCGGAGGACGTAACATTAACGTCTTACCTTCCGATTCAGGTACAAGAGGTAGAGCCGACAACGCTTCAGTCCGTCTCGGCCTACGCAAATCTGGTTAATGGCCAGAGTGGGCGTACTCGAGTCGTTGTGACGGATGCAGGCGAAACGCTCGGCTATCAATTGGTTTACCGTTTGTTCTCGGACGGCGCGACGCCTTCCAAACCCGCATTCGGCGATGATCTCGCGAATTGGACGCTGTTGCCGGAAGGCGGGGCGATCGAAGCGAAGTCGGGCGACAAAATCATCGTTGCCAAACGTACTTCCTTGGATAAAAAAGCCGTTTCTTCTTCGAATGCGATTAATGCGCTTGTCTGGACGCCGGGCGGCGGTTTCGGTCCGGGAGGTCCAGGTGGCCCAATTGGGCCGATCGGTCCTGGAAAAGGCGAAGAGGGCGGCGAAGAATCGGTTGAGCCGGGTTCCCTGTCCATCAACGAAGCGCAAGTTGAAGCGCAGTGGATCGGAGATATGTTGTCGGCGGTCATTAAGTCCGAGCATGTCAAGGATAACGATGGCGATCTGCGTATCGGCTCCGACAACGCCAAGTCCACGGGGTATTTGATCCGCGTCGAACGCGATGTGGTCCAAGCAACCGCAGCGGCTGGAAAGTCGGTCGTTATCGATCTTCCTGGAGCGAAGTTGACGCTTAGCGCGGAACAGTTGCTTAAGGTGCAAGGAGACCTGGATATTGCCATCACGCCAAACGGCATTGAAGGCATTCGCGATGCCGGCGTAATTGCGAGCTCCGCGCAAGCGAAGCTACTGGGCAAGGGAGCTGGCGTAAGCATTGCGATTAACGTGAACGATGACGATTGGGAGGGGCAAGGCTGGTCTCGCATCGCAATTCCGAATGGCGTTAGCCTGAGAGAATTGACCTCCGTTATGCTCGTGTCGGCGGATGGCAATTGGACTCCGGTGCCATGGGAGCTTGTCATGGTTAACGGCAAGGCATATGCGGACGTCGCGCTGACAGGACTGGGAAGTCTGTACTTCCTAGCTGGAACGACAGGATTCTCCGATGTTCCCGACGATTTCTGGGGCAAAGCGGGAATCGGGGAAGCAGCCTCCAAGCTTCTTGTCATGGGCAAAGGCCAAGGCAAATTCGATCCTAACGGCCGCGTAACCCGCGCCGAGTTCCCGACGATGTTGCTTCGTGCAGCCGGCTTGATGACGCAAGGGTCGAACGCTTCATTCCCGGACGTGGCTTCCGACGCTTGGTATAACCGCAGCGTCGGCATCGCAAGCAAGCTAGGTTTGGTTACCGGCATGGAAGATGGAAGTTATGCGCCTGCTCAGACGCTGACCCGCCTGCAAGGCATGGCCATGATCGGAAGACTGCTAGAGCGATACGATGCTAAAGGAAGACTGGAGGAATCGGAGATTGCGAATTTGCTGGCTCGATACGGAGACGGATCCAGCGTTCCGGAATGGGCAAGAGCATCCGTTGCACTGGCCGTCAAGCATGGCATTATCGGCGGTGACTCGAACGGTAATCTCAATACGGGCGGCGTACTGAGTCGCGCGCAAGCTGCGTTAATCGCAACGCGTCTCCAGCAATGGCTGACGGAACAGCATTGACAATTACGAAGGATAAAAACTAGAAGAGGCGGAGGCAGGGCACCTGATGGGGCCCTGCCAATGCCGTTCTTGCATGAGGTTATTCTGTTAAGGCGGTGTATGAATGAAGGGGAAGAGCAAGACGACGATCCGCTTGTCTTTGGTTGGCGCGTTGGTAGCGGCAATGCTTGGCGTATGGATGCTCGCGGCGGGCGCAAGCGGCACGAAATGGACGGATTACGCGCAGACGGACTGGTACGATTCGTATCCGAGCAATGACACGTATACGATTGACTCCGCGGAGAAGCTGGCAGGCATAGCCAAGCTGGTCAACGCGGGAAGCGTTAACGGCTTTGAAGGGAAAATACTGCAGATCGCGGCGAACATCGATTTGTCGGCGCATGATTGGGTGCCTATCGGCACGGAGAACAATCCGTTCCGCGGTACATTGTTCACGCCTGTTGGACAAGACTTCACCGTCTCGGGCATGAACGTTCTCGGCGATGTGACATATGCCGGATTGGTTGGCAACGCGGAAAACGCAACAATCGGCGGCTTTTCCATCGACGGGGCGAGTTCCTCGATTGATGTAACGGCTACCGGAGATGCCGTCTATGCCGGATCCGTCGTGGGCAAGATTGTCGGCCTGGGCACGGTCTACGACATTAAAAGCGGCGTGCCGATCACGGTAAACGCTTCGGGAAAAGACGTCTATGCTGGCGGCATTGCCGGATATGCGGAAGGCACGGTATCCAGATCCGTTTATTCGGGATCGCTTGAAGCAACCGCCCAAGACGCGGCTGCAGGCGGGATCATCGGTTACGGCGGCCCGCAGGGGGTTACCGTCCTGCGGGTTACGAATAACAGCAACGTGACGGTTGAGAAGGTCGGGCTTGACGGAGACATGGCTGCCGGCGGCATCGTCGGCCATTCGGCTGGTTTCTTGCGAATGGAACAGGATGAAACTCCGATTCTGAATACGGGCGCTGTAACGGTACGGAACGGACATTGGAGTTACGCGGGCGGCATCGTCGGCAAGACGGACGGTATCGCTACATTCTCTTTGTCTACGACGAACAATGGCGCCGTGCTGATCGACGCTCCCGAAGCGATCGAGTCGGCGGCAGGGGGATTGGTCGGAGCGATGTTGGGAGAGACGGGAGAGCACCCCGTCCGGTTGAACTTCGCGAATAGCGGAAGCGTGACGAATAACGGCGGATCGAACGTATATACGGGCGGTTTCGCGGGATATCTCAATACGACGCTTGTCTTCACGAATGATACCTCGTCTTCGGTTGCGATAGTCGCAACGGGAAGCGAAGAAGTGCATACGGGAGGACTTGTCGGCCATGCGGAGAAACAAGTGCAGTGGACGACAGGAGCGAGAAATAGCGGAACGATTAACGTAACGCCTAAAGTTTCAGAGGGCATTCTAAACGAAGTTTACACCGGAGGTCTCGTCGGCTTCTCGAGAGACCGGATTCTGCTGGAGAGCGTTGTGCTTGGCGTGTACGGAAACAGCGGAGCCGTCACGGTAGAAGGAAATATGGGCTTATACACGGGAGGCATCGCGGGCAACCGGACATTCGCCGGCATAGGCGGAGCCGCAGGCAACGTTAGCAGTACCGGCGATATTATCGTCAATGGCGATAGCCGGATTCATACCGGCGGGTACATCGGCACGCTACTTGCCGATGCAGCGGATCACGGCATGGCGGGCTTGACGTTTGGCAGCGACATCCAAGTAACGGCAACGACTTCGACCGAAAACGATTATGTTGCGACCGGCGGCATTGTCGGCTATTACGCGAAGCCGGAAGGGAGCTTGGCGGAGCTGACATCGTTATCGTTTAACGGTGTATTGGATGCAAGAGGCGGCGGAGCATACACTTACTCCGGCGGCATCGCGGGTTACGCCGGTTTTGGTCTATTTAAGAATGCATCGGCAGGAAAATCCGCAGAGGAATATGCCACCATCGTTTCCGACGGCAAGCTTGGCGGCGTTGCAGGTTACCTGAACGGCGAACTGGACGGAGCGAATATCGCTTATTTGGATATGACGCTTCTAACGGCAAGCGGCATTGCAGGCGGCGTAGCGGCGCAAGCGCAAGGTCTCGTGAATAATGCCGTTGTCGGCGATGGAACGGCCAGCATCGACAATACGGTTATTATTGGAGCCGATGCGGTCGCAGGCAACGAGCTTGCATTCATCGCGGGGGGCGTCATTGGCGTCAACACCAATTCCTTGACGATCACAGGCTCATCGGCAGCCCGATTGGCATTGTTAAATGAGACGGGACGCAGCGGCTATACGCTTGGCGGCATTGCGGGACAACTGACGGATACGGCTATCGCTGGTACGATCGAGTCCCCGGTATCGGTGGAGTCGCTTACTGTAGCGGCAGAGTCATCTCATGTCGTTATCGGCGGCGCGATCGGCCGCAGCGATTCATCGTCAGTCGTTGCGGAAACGACGGATATAACTGTCGATGCATCAGGCGACGACATTGTTGCAGGTGGCGTTATCGGCTGGAACGAGGGCGCTCAGACTGTGGAGTCTACGGGGATAGAAGGTCTTCGTGCGACAATTACGGCACTCGGCGAGGATATTGAGGCTGGCGGAATAGCGGGACGCAATGACGGTACGATCGTCAATACTACGGCAACCGACGGCAGTATTGCTCTGGAAGGAGCTTCGAACCGAGGCGGCGGTATAGCGGCTTCCCATCATGGGACTCTTGCGGACGTAACCTCCGTAAACATGGCACTGGTAGCCAATGCAGAAGGGGCGATCATCGGCGGTATTACCGGCGTTTCGGAACCGCTTGATGAAGCAGCGACGGACCCCGTTATTGAAAATGCAACTTCGTTATCGTTGGAAGCACCTCTCCTGACGGCTAACGCGGCGAACGTTCGCATGGGGGGAATCGCGGGCGTAGCCAATGATACTACGATTACCAATCCCGTAACGAAAGCGGAAAATTCCGATTACGTTACCCTGACGATCAATGCGCCTGACATATACGCGGGCGGTATTGCCGGACAATCGGAAGGCGGCAGCATCGAGGGGATTGGCGGATTGGACAATCTGAATCTTCAACAGTTGTTTGTGACGACAACGACGAATGCCGGCAACGCGCTCGTAGGCGGCGTTACGGGACACGGCGTCCATACGGCAATCGACTCCATCTATGGTTCGGTCGTCAATATCAGCATCAATGGTTCGCAGAACAAAGTTGGCGGCATCGCCGGTTACTATGAGGGTACGGGTACGGCCGTCATCAAAGACAGCTATTTGGAGACGCTGGGCATTCGCGGTCTGGCAGCGGCGTATGAAGCCGTGCTTGGCGGAGCGATAGGCGTCAACGATACCAGATCGATCGATGCAGGCGCCGATCCGGCATCTACGCCAAGCACGATTCAGAATACGAGGCTGATTGGCAATGTCAATAACGCAAGCTCTCCGCTGATCGATAGCCGCGGTCCGAATGCGGTCGTAGGCGGGCTTGTAGGCGTGAACGGCAGCCTGGTAGCGAATAACAGCGTTATCGACAAGAGCGTGCTTCTCGCCAGAGGCGATGGCAGCATCGTTGGCGGTCATACGGGTGTCAATATCGAAGCGGGCACATTGTACTACACGTATGCCAACGCAAATCTCTCCGTTCAGGGGCAGAATATTACGCTTGGCGGTCTTGTAGGTTTGAATGAAGGTTCAATTTTATCTTCTTACATCGATATCGATGTAACATCGCAAGCCACGGGCACCTCGTCCCAGGCGGTCGCTGTCGGCGGTCTTGTCGGCGTGAATGAAGGCCGCATCGCCAAGTCGTACAGCGTGTCCAACGTGACCGCCGGCGGCGACTATAGTCTTGTAGGAGGGCTTGTCGGCGAACAGCTCGGCGGATCGATCCGTCATTCCTATTCCGGAGGGCGGGTTCTGGCCAGCAAGACGGGAAGCTTGGCAGGCGGTTTCGCAGGCCGAATCGTAGCGGGCGAAATTGCCGAAAGCTATTCCGCGGTTAGCGTGGAAGCCACGGCAGGCGCCGAAGGCGGAGGTTTCGCGGGACGATATGACAATACCAGCACGAACCTGATTTATAAGACGTATTACTTGAAGGATGACGCGGCAGGCATTAACAAAGATTTGCCCGACTTCGCAGAGGGCAATATTCGTTGGCTGAACGTACCGGCTCGTCTAAGCACGTTGCTGGAAGAAACGCTACGCGATCGTACGGCCTTCCCGGCACTATCCGGATGGATTTTCGCCGAAGCGGGCAACGAGGAGACTGCGGTATGGCGCTATGGTTCCGTGAACGCAAGATACTTGTACCCTGAGCTGATTCGCAAGGCGAACAGCGGCGGAGGCGCGACGCCGGGCGTAAACGCCAGTCTGAACTGGTACACTCGCAATCCGGATGCGATCACATTCGAGATTCGCAGCGAAGCCGAACTGGCGGGCTTGGCGCAGCTTGTTAACGGAACGGTTTTGGGACGAGAGCGCGAGGATTTCGCTGGAAAAACCATTCGCGTTGTTAATCCGATTCATATTCAATCGGAGAACTGGACTTCCGTGGGCGCAAGCGAAACGACTCCGTTCGAGGGAACATTCGACGGTGGCGGACATTTGATCGACGGGCTTTCCGTAGAACCGGGACAGGATATGAGCGGCTTGTTCGGAGTCATCGGCGAGTCGGGCGTACTGGATCATGTCGTCCTTGAGCCTCGCACGATTATTGGCAACGGGTATACAGGAACTGTAGCCGCAATCAACCATGGTTCTTTGTCCAACATCAAAGTAGAATTAACGGAAGAGACGACATTAACGGGACAGTCGGTTGGCGGCCTGGCAGGACGCAATACGGGCTCCATCGAAGACATCACCATTCTTTTCCGTGCAGGTGCGATTATTGAAGCCGTCGGAACGGAAGCCGCAGGCGGCGCCTTATTCGGCGACAACGGCAGCGACCTGACACCGTCGGACTGGACAGAGCTTGTTCTGCTGGGAACGGTTCGGAGTTCAGCTAACGGGGCGGTGATCGGCGGGCATGTCGGCCGTCAATCGGCAGGCAATGTAGCAGGCTTCGACATCGTACTTCAAAATGAAATATCGGCTAGCGGCATTGGCGGCATTGCGGGAGGGTTTATCGGTCAATACGTAGACGGCGAGTTGACGGATATTACATTCAGACTGCAAGAAGGCAGCATTAAGTCAATCGGCGCGAATTCTGTTGCCGGCGGCATCGTAGGAGTGTCGGATGACGGCAACACGGTGAAACGACTGGCATTGTCGGCAGACGAGAATGCAGCGCCTGTCATCGGAAACACGGTTGGTGCCGTAATAGGAAAGAAGGAAGGACAAGCAGCGGATCATTACGACGTGGAATCTCTCAAGGCGAACGGCGTATCCTTGACAACGCCGGAAGGAGCGGAGGAAGGTGCAGTCGGCGGAATTTTCGGCTCCATTACTAATGCTGCGGCTTTTGATCTATCATTTGAAGGCAACCTGACGGCTCGAAGCGTTCAAGCCAATATCGGCGGCATTACTGGCGAAGGCCAGGACAGCCTGTTGCGAGAGGCCAGCGTACAGCCAGTCTTTGCATTCACGGCGAGCGGCGGACAGTCTGCAATCGGAGGCATCGCAGGCGAGATGCTGGCAACCGATCGCGATCTATACTTTGATCTAGGTTCGAAATTGCCTTATTACGTAGGCGTCTATGAAGCGGTCGTTCCTGCTATAGAGATTAAAGCAAGCGGGAGTGGCACTACAGCCGAGATTGCGATCGGCGGCATCGTAGGGAAATCGAGCGCTTCGATTTATTTCAGCGAAACCGACGCAACCGTATCGGTTAACGGCGCCAAATTGGCCGCGCTTGGCGGCATTGTAGGCATAAGCAACGGCATTATCGTATCTACGGATACGCATGGCGGAGCATATGCCAACGAAAATACGATTAATTATGTTGGCGGAGCAGTAGGTCTTGCGTCTGGCGGCTCTATCCATTACACGTTCGTGACCTCCGCGCAGGATGCGGGGATCGAAGTTTCGAAGCCGGTTACCAGGCTCCCCGAGCTTCCAGCCGCGCATGTCGGCGGTTTCGTAGGCGAAGCAAGCGGTACGGACATGAGTCATGTCAGCACGAATTTGGCCGTTGGAGTAACAAGCGCAAACCAAGAGGATTCTGTTCAAGTCGGCGGTTTCGCGGGCGTGCTCGGATACAACTCGGCGTTGCCTGAAGCGCAGCTAGAATGGGCTTATGCGACGGGCAGCGTAACTTCCAACATTAAAACAACCGCGCTTGCTGGCGGATTTGCGGGTTCAATCAATCGTTATGACGTATCACAAGCTTATGCTTCCGGTAACGTAAGCAATACCGGCTTCGATACGCGTACAGGCGGGTTTGCCGGTGCCATTGAGCGCGGGGCAAGGGTAGAGAAAGGTAATGCCGTCCAAACAACACTCTCCGCAACTGGCGTTAATCATGCGACTCGCGCGTATATCGGCGGATTTGCCGGCTATAACGACGGGGAACTCGATAACGTATATGCGCATGCGGAATCGATTTCGCTTGCCGCGGCAGGAGCAAGCGCCTATAGGGGCGCGCTCTTAGGCTACCAATATCGCGGAGGCAGCATCGAGGAGTCGAGCCATGCGGCGGCCATCCCGGCAATCGGGCACAACCTCGGCAGCTTGTCCGGTCTTGCGAACGAGAACAAGCTCGCGGAGCTACGGCTTAGCGATTGGCAATTGCGTACGGATACGACATTGTTAATGAGTGCTTCAGAAGATCCTTATTTCATTCTGAACCCTTACCAATTGTTCACGGCAGTGCTGCTGGCGAATGATTCGACGGGCTTGGACTTCTATCGTCTGTACAACCGTGCAGCTACGGAGACGCCTGATTCCGATATTCTGCTTGGAGCGGACATCGATTTGACGGGAATGATCTGGACGCCTTTCGAGGATTTCCGTGAAACATTCGATGGAGCCGGACATACCATTACCGGCGTGAGTTTGGCAGGTCAAAGCGGTCCGCAGGGCTTCGCGACAGTCAACTACGGTCGGATTGCCAACCTGCAATTCGTTAACGCCGAGTTCTCTTCCGGTTCGGCGAACACGGATGCAGTCGGCATCGTGGCCGGCGTCAATGAACTCGACGGAGAGATCGAAAACATTAACGTTTCGGGTACGGTTAACGGGGGAGTCGTTGGCGGAATCGCGGGAATCAATAAGGGTTCCATCGCGGTAGCTTCATCGACGGGAACCGTGAGCGGAGTAACGGCTGGCGGTATTGCCGGCGATCATGCTGCATCCGGCCAGCTCGAGAATGTATTCTCCTATGCAAAGGTAACGGCGGTAGATGCCGGTGAGGCTGCTGCCGGAGGTATCGCTGGAATCAGCGGAGGAAGCATCTCCAATGCCTTCTTCTCGGGTAATGTTGCAGCTTCCGGCAGTGCCTTGACAAGAGCCGGCGGTATCGTCGGACATGCTGTTGGCGGCAGCATCTCAGATGTTGTAAACGCGGCGGAAGCCGTGGCTGGGACCAATGGCAAGATTGCTCGCAACCAGACCTTCTTTGGAGGTATCGCAGGTCAGAAAGAAGATGCAGCTACGATTCAGGACGGATTCTACAACCGTCAGATGTTGAAGACGGACACCGCATTCTACGACGGAACGGGCAAGCGCGTTGCGGGTGGAAGCACGGTAGGGGCATTGGGCGTGAACGGTGCTGCGCTATCGACCAATGCTTTGCCTAATGGTCTCGCGTCCGCTGATTGGAAAGCAGCGGCTGGCTATTATCCGCAGTTGCAAGCATTCGCTGACAGTACTCGTTCCCGTGTAAGCGCGGTTGCAATCGCGTTGCCAGACGGAATGACAATTTACGGAGCCATCGGCCAGTTCTCGCTAACGCGAATTTCCGATATTCCTTGGAGCGCGACAGGTGCGAGTCTTACGGCTTCCGGAGCAACTATGGCGGGCAGAGTGACCGCGCCTAGCGGCGACGTTGTCTTGAGCGTTGCGGCAGTGGGACAACCAAAACGCGAAGTATTGATTCGTCGCACGGCTCTTCTGTTTGAGGAGACGGCCGCCGCTCCAGCCTTCAACCAACCCGATGGACAGTTCGAAGGTACGCTCGTTGTCGGGCTGACAACGACAGAACCGGATGGAATTATCTATTACACGGTCAACGGAACCGAACCGGTGCCGGGCAAAGAAGGAACGAAAGTATATGAAGTTCCATTGGAGCTTAAGGCCACGACAACGGTGAGGGCGATCACTTTTGCGGATGACAAGGAATTAAGCGCGACGTCGACGGGCAAATGGACTCTCAAAGCCGTCTTTGGCGGAGGCGGAGTACCGATGCTGCCACCTGCTCCCGTGGAGCCGAAGATGACGATAGGCGATCGCGATATCCCGCTTGACGGCAAAGAAGCTGTACAAGCTGCCGTAAATAGCATCGTGAAGCTGTCCGTTCCGGATGATGCCATCGTGTACTACACGACTGACGGCACGGAACCTACGAAGAATAGTTCTGTCTATACGGGCGAAATTTGGGTAACGGGCGACATGACGATTAAGTTCATGACGAGCAAAGACGACACCGTATATAGCGTTCGCTACACTACGAAGCCGGCTGACTACGAAGTGAAGAAGAATGCGTCCGAGATTCGTTACATGGCGGGCAAAGGAACCTCGTTCCGTCCGAACGAAGCCATTACTCGCCAGGAATTAATTACGGCGCTGGCGCTGTTAATCGACTTTGAGGCAACGCCGATCGCCTCCACATTCGGGGACGTAACCAGGAAGAACGCAAGCGCGGTAGCGAAGTTTGCTTCGGCAGGAATCGTTCAAGGTTATCCGGATGGCACATTCCAAGGGGAGAAAGGCTTAACGAGAGCGGAGTTCGTCGTCATGCTCTCCAGAATCTTGGGATTGGATATCGGGAAGGGCGGCAAGTCGCCATTCTCAGATACGGAGAAACATTGGTCGGGGGATTATGTGAGAGTCTTCGTGGAGGCTGGTTACGTGAATGGTTATCCAGACGGAACGTTCCGTCCGGACAGACTATTATCGCGCGCCGAGGCTATCGTGCTGCTGAACAATATTTTGCATACGGCCACGAAAGCCAATGCGTCGATTCGATTCCATGACGTGCCTGAAGATCATTGGGCTTACGATGAAATCATGGGAGCGGCGAAGCGCTAAGAGATTGAGACGAGGATACAAGTTGGCTCCCGGTCGCTATGAAGGCCGGGGGCCATCTCGATGAAAAGGAGAAGGGGGAATCGCCAATGAACCGAAAGATGAGTATCTGGTGGATGCTTCTAATCGCAGTTACTTTGGTCGGTCTGACAACCTATATGAATCAAACAGAGGCGCTTGAAACGGAACCGTTGATTGCGAAAGAAGTTTATCGTGAAGCCCAGAATGCCGTATTCTATCTGAGGAACGTGACGGAATCGGGAACTCTGCGATCGGTTGGTACCGGCTTCCTCCTATCGGGGAACGGAAAGGCGGCTACCGCTTACCATGTCGTGCAGGGGGCGGCGTCGCTTGAAGCAACGCTGGCGGACGGTACTGTCGTGAAGAACGTCAAGGTAACGTCCTACGACGAACAGACCGATACTGCCGTGCTTCAACTTTCAATGCCGAAGCTTGCCTCAGGCAAATCGTATTCTTCCATCCCTCTGCGAAAAGATCCTGTTCCGCACGGCGAGAGGATATTCGCGATCGGTTATCCTCTCAAAAACACGCCAATCATTACGGAAGGAATCGTGAATGCTCCGGCAGCCGAAATTAATAACCGAGAGCGGATTCTGATTTCCGCCCAGATCGCGAGCGGCATGTCGGGAGGGCCGGTTCTTGACGAGAACGGACAACTTGCAGGCATTGTGTCAGGATCGCTTCGAACAATGACAGGCATCCATCTCGTCGCGAGTACGAAGCAGTTATCAGATATTATGAACTAAAGCATAATATTGTATCTAGGCGCTCGGCTAATTGGACGATTTCATAAGCGAATACAAATAGTCCACCGAACGCATAGCATATTCTTTAGATATAACCTTCCCGTTTTTTAGCAAAACAAGACACGGAACGCTTTCGATCTGCCAGTCGTCGCGCAACCGGGGTGTGAAGTTAATATTCGTTTTGTACAGAGGATAGTCACACCCGGCCGCCTCGACGATTTCAAGCATCCGCTCGGCGACTTTGCAGGTGCCGCATAACGGCGTTGTAAACAGGACTGCAGTTCTGCCTACTTGCGCAGCGGCCAGTCGCTTCAATTGATATTCGTCTAATTCCTGTAGCGGCATGTCGGGCACTCCTTCGCATGAGAATGTTTTCGTTTCTAATCATAGCAGCACTTTTCGCTTGGCTGCAAAAAAAATGAAAAAACTTCTATCGGAGCCTCTCGAAATCATATTATTTTTATTATGGTAAAAAAATATTGAAACCATTTGAATCTGCTCGCCGTATGTATCCCTGTGCAACACGGAAACGTATGATCACCCTTCAAAGGGGAGTAGCTGCAACAGTAAAGTCGTCATTACGAGAAGCTTGCTTCTCCGGCTTTATTGGCAATGCCGATAGGGTATTGTTAGCGAGACCTTTGCCATCAAACGCGTAAAATCTATCGCGTTGAGAGGCAAAGGTCTTTTTTTCGTGTAAGAGGTACTACGGAAGGAAATATTAAAAATGTGGAGGGCATGGAAATGGAATTAGGATTATTGTTGGAGTATGGTTGGGTGCTGCTGGTATTAGTGGCGCTGGAAGGATTGCTCGCCGCGGATAATGCGCTCGTGCTTGCGATTATGGTTAAGCATCTGCCCGACGAGCAGCGGAAACGCGCATTGTTTTACGGACTCGCCGGCGCATTCGTATTCCGATTCTTGTCGTTATTTGTTATCTCATTCCTCGTCGACGTATGGCAAGTGCAAGCGATCGGCGCTCTGTATCTTCTCTTTATCGCGCTTAATCACATCTTCCGGAAAGTGGTTGTCAAGAAGGGTGAAGTTGCTGCCGACAAGTCGGCCGGCAAGGAGAAAAAGCAAAGCGGCTTCTGGATGACCGTCTTCAAGGTTGAAGTGGCGGATATCGCGTTCGCGATCGATTCTATTCTTGCGGCAGTTGCACTTGCGGTTGCGCTCCCGGCATCGGGATTGCCGAAGTTCGGCGGCATGGATGGCGGACACTTCATTGTTATCTTCTTGGGCGGCTTTATCGGATTAATTATTATGCGTTTCGCTGCAACCTTGTTTGTCAAGCTGCTGGAGAGCAGACCAGGCCTCGAGATCGCTGCTTTCTGTATCGTTGGCTGGGTGGGCGTCAAGCTGGCTGTTCATACTCTGGCGCATCCTTCGCTGCATGTCATTCCGCATGATTTTGCCGAATCGACGGGCTGGAAGCTGACGTTCTATGCCGTGCTTGTAGCAATTGCGCTCTGCGGTTGGTTCCTGTCGAGCAGCAAGCAGGATAAAGACAAGAAGCAGGTAGAAGCGGTATAATAAAATCCACGAGTCGGACAGTGGAGGAGATCGCAGGTTGGCACAGCTTTATTACAAATACGGCACGATGAACAGCGGCAAGTCGTTCGAAATTATTAAGGTAGCCCATAATTACGAGGAGCAAGGCAAGGCGGTTCTTATCTATTCTCCATCACTCAGCGCGAGAGGGAACACGGACCGGGTAGGCTCTCGCGTCGGGTTCGAGCGGGAAGCGATTCCGGTAGATGAAGATACGAACATGTTCGAGAACGTTAAAGCTAGGGTCGAGTCGACGGGCCGCATCTATTGCGTATTGATCGACGAGGCACAGTTCCTTAAGCGGCATCACATTTTGGAGCTGGCTCGTATTGTAGACGAGCTTAATATACCCGTCATGGCGTTCGGTCTGAAAAACGACTTCCAGAACCAGTTGTTCGAAGGCAGCTATAATTTATTGGTGCAAGCAGACAAGATCGAAGAGATCAAGACGATTTGCTGGTACTGC
Organism: Paenibacillus sp. PAMC21692; assembly: GCF_014303795.1. Lineage (NCBI taxonomy): Bacteria > Bacillati > Bacillota > Bacilli > Caryophanales > Paenibacillaceae > Paenibacillus > Paenibacillus sp. PAMC21692. Next base: position 6,959,192 of record NZ_CP060293.1, on the reverse strand, counting down.
GACCGCAAAGCGACGATGGTCATCCGCTTCCGCGACGGCCAGCCAGTCAATTCGGGAGAGCAGATTCAAATCGGCGGCAATGAGGATTATAAACCCGTTTGTCGCAAGTGTTACAACAAAGCTTTTCAATCGCCGGAATTAGAATGAACCCGGTATCGACAATATTGGACAAGCTTGCAAAAAGCCGCTCCCGCAGAGCGGCTTTTTTGTCGTAAACGATATCGAAAAAGAGGTTATTTTGTAAGAAAAAGGTGAAAGTGTTCAGAGTTTGTTCATAGCGGTCTAGTATAATAGGCCTACTACGGCGAAAACGATCCAATCGTATTTTCGGCGAAACTAGTAGGAGGACAAACAATGCGACAGAAACGAACTTATGAGGCGCCTCTAGCCAAAAGAATCATAGCTCTGGTCATGGCAATAATGCTGGTCTTGACGATGATTCCTGGACCCGCGACGGCGGCGCCCGAAGAACCCATGGTATTGCCCATTTATGTGGGCATGGATAAGTTCAGCCATACAGGGGGGGATGCCAATGTCTCCACTGATGGTACCCGGGTATTGAATATACCTGGCAGGAACAATGCGGCCACGACCTCTAACGGCAAATTAAGAGTTGTGCCAGCTACGGGTGGCGCCAGCGGAATCGTCGTTCGGACGAACAAAATCAAGCTGGAAGGCGGATTCAGCACTTATTTTGTAATGAACTTGCATGGAGGCACAAGCAGTCCCGCGGACGGGTTGACCTTCATCATTCAGGACAATCCAACACCTGTAATAGGACAGGTAGGTATCGGAGTAGGCTATGCGGGCATTCCGAATTCCATCGGCGTGGAGTTCGATATTTGGCATAATACTGAAGGCGGTCATCAAGATATTAACGCCAATCACGTGGCCATCGTTACCAACGGTAAAAACAGACATACAAGCGATGAAAATGGAGCAATTGACAGAACCGTCTTTAAGCTTCATGGTGAAACCGTACATATTTGGGTGGACTACGATGCTAACGGTCTTGTTACGGCAAGCTACGGCAAGACGGCCGATAGAACCAAAGCGAGTACGTTAAAGCACAACGTAGGCAATTTTCTTACGAATAAGGACGTATTCGTCGGATTTGGCGCGAGCACCGGCGGCTCGACCGCGAATCACGACATCCTCGCCTGGTATTTCAAGGATTCGTACGTACTGGGCGGACTTAAGCCTGATGGCAATTATAAGCAAGGTCCCAGCACAGTAACGGCGGAAGCGACGCCTGAGGGGGATGGACTCGACATCCGCGTCAAGGGCAGTGGCGCAGACGTTAATCTGCCTAATGAAAGAGTATCGATTACGATTAATGGAAAAGTAATACCAGGCGAACATGTGACCGATTCGGAAGGCAAACTTCGCTACAAGTTCGACGATACAAGCGGCCTAAAGGATGGAGAAAACGTTATAACAGTCGTTACTCATAACGGCGGCACATCCGTCACGAAAAGTTTCGTACAATCCGTAGCATTGAATCCGGAGGATGTCATCGCAAATGCTACAGATCATATCGTAACGATTGAAGGCGAACAAGCCGGCTCTGTAGTTGCTGTCTACAAGGAAAACGGCGACTTTGTTGCCGAGGCTGCCGCCGATGCAGACGGCACGGTGATGATTGATTTGGCCAATGTAGGGGATTATAGACTTTCGGTTAATGAACCGATTCTGGTCAAGATTGCAAGAAGCGGAGAATTCAAGAGTAATGCGACGAGAGTAACGCCAAAGGTGCGCAGCGATATCTTAAATGATGATAATAATATATTCGCCAACGCAACCCGGGACGTAGCTCAAATAGACAACGTTCCGAATGGAGCAATCGTGCGTGTGTACGATGCGCTTACGAATGTAAAGTTAGGCGAAGCCAAACAAACAGAGGAAACAGGAACTCTGATCGTTCCGCTGCAGCCAATAGACCTGGCTGATCTTCAAATGGTTAAGCTGACCATTCAGGAGGAAGGCGAACTGGAGAGCTATCCGACAAATCCCGATGTGCAAGCCAAACTCGAAACAAGCGCCGCGCCGGTAAATCCTATCGCTAATGCCGATAAAGATACGATCTCAGTCAAGTCTGTACCAAGTGGGGCTCGCGTTATTGTTTACGACCTGGACGGCGATGAACTTGCATCCGAAGTGAATCGGACGGGAGCAAGCAGCGTTGTGGAAATCTCCATGCGTCCGTCGGATATCCGTACGCAGGACGAGTTCATGGTCTCGATTCACGAGGTGAACAAATACGAAAGCGTCAAAGTATCGACGCTGGGTCAGCAACAAAGTCAGGCACTCGAGGAGGACGATGTCCAGGCGAATGCTACGACCGATACAGTCCATGTCAGCGATGTATCAGTGGGGACGGTTGTCCGCGTTTACAATATGGACGGCAAACTCATAGGCGTGAAAGAGAAGGACGGCGGTTCGGCGGCCAATATTACCGTTGAAATCGATGAACCGGGACTTGCTGATGGAGAGAATGTGAGCGTTACTGTCCAAACAATGGGACATATCGAGAGCTACCCTGTTGGGGTAACGGCTTCGTTCGATACAACCGCGGCGCCGGCCAACGTTCAGGCGAACGCTACGAAAGACGAAGTTGTTGTAAAGGATGTGCCGGAAGGCGCAACAGTGAAGGTATACGACACAAATGGCGAAAACCTGATCGGTACTATCGTATCCAAAGGCGGTCAAACAGCCGTTCCAGTCGCTGGTCTTGAAGAAGCCGATGAACTGTTCGTGACGGTGACCGAGCTTAACAAATACGAAAGTGAACAGGTTGCCGTGACTGCAGTGGAGCAGACCTCGCCTTTGAACGATGAAATCGTCGAAGATATCGTCACCGACGTAATAAAAGAAGAGGTTGCGGTACCGAATGTGCCGTTAAATTCGATTGTCACCGTGTACGATAAGGACGGCAATGAGTTGGGCAAAGGTACCAATCCGGGTCCTAAGGATCCCGGCGATGTCGTGATAAAGCCTGTAATTGTTCCACCTGGCACAAACATTTTTGTGACGATTACGGACAAGGACAAGCTGGAGAGCGAGCGGGTTGAAGTTGCCGTTAATTTCGAACAGAGCGCTCCTGTCAAAGGGGACGTACGCGCGAACGCAACAACCGATACGGTGACGGTAGAAGATGTGCCGGCAGGCGCAACCGTAACGGTATATAAAAAAGATACCAAAGTAGTCATTGGAACGGCTACTAACAACAATCAGGATTCGGTGCAAGAGGTGGAAGTAGAAATTTCATCCGGCCTTGACGTTGACCAAATTATTATTGTCACGATTACAGAGCCCCGCAAAGCTGAAAGCGATGGTTTGGAATTTAAGGCTGTCAGCAACCCAAGCGAAGAACTTGATCCGAAAGATATTGTAGCTAACGCGACAGATGACACGGTCAGTGTACGGAATGTACCGCCTGGCGGAACGATTACCGTATATGATGGCGAGGACCCGATTGGAGAAGCGACGAACAACAATGATACGGTAGATCATGTGATCGTCAATGTCACTCGTGATCTTGAAGCCGGCGATACGCTCTCAGTGACGATTAAGCGTCCGAAACACGGAGAGAGCTTACCTATCAATGTTGAAGCGAAGGAAGAAAGCAATTCGTTAGACGAGGATAACCTTGCATTCAACGGAACAACTGGCGAATTGACGGTGTCCGACGTCCCTGTCGGAGCAACGATCATTGTCTATGATTCGAACGGCAATGAGCTGGGGAAAGGCACCAAAACGGATGATGGTACGGATGAATTGATACTGGACATTATTCGTATGAATCCTGGCAGCACCGTCCAAGTAACGATTACATTAAAGGACGAGCTGGAAAGCAACCCGACCGTTGTTATTCCGACGTTTGAACAAAGCAAGGCTCCAGGCTCTAAAGACGTAAGCGCAAATGCATCTAAAGATGCGGTTACGGTAATCAACGTGCCGACAGGGGCGACGGTAAAAGTATACGATGCAACAAAGGGAAATGAGATCGGCACGGAAACGAATAACGACAACGGCAAGGTAAAGGTTACGATTCCAGCGGGACTTGTTACCGACCAAAACATCTATGTAACCATAACCGAACCTTACAAGACCGAAAGCGAAAGATCGGAAGAGGTTGCCGCGGTCAACGTTTCCAGCGGTGGACTAGGCAGTGACTCCATTACGGCTAACGCAACCGACAATGAGGTAACGGTTCGGGATGTGCCGCCAGGGGCAACGATCAATGTTTACGCGAAGGATAGCGATATCGTGATCGGTACCGTTACAAACAACGGAGCAACTGAAGAGGATTTCGTCATACCCATCGATCCGGCGCTGACAGTTGGCCAGAAGATTGAAGTGACGATCAAGCTGCCTAAGTTTAACGAAAGCGCCCCAGTAGAAGTGACTGTACTGGAACAGACAGACAAGTCAGAAGGACCGCTTGACGATAAGAATAAAAAGGATATCATCGCCAACGGAACAGATCGCAAGCTGACTGTGCCGAACGTGCCACCAGGCTCGACGATTATCGTTTATGATAAAGATGGTAATGAGTTGGGACGCGGTGAGGGCAATGCTAATGGTACTGTAGAAATTGATCTAAATGGCTTGGACCCAGACAGCGATACAGTAAAGGTAACGATCCAGGAAACGGGCAAGCTGGAAAGCAAGCCGGTCGTGGTACCATTGCTGCCAAGCGCTTCTCCATCTAATGAGGATGAGAATCTGGTTGCCGACGCGACAACCGATACGGTGACGGTTCCAAATGTTCCGCCAGGCGCAACCGTAACAGTATACGATTCGAAAGGCGAGATTATTGGCCAAGCGACGAACAAGGGAACGGAAAATGGGCCGTTGTCCGTCGACATTGAGGGCGGCTTAGAGCCTGACCAGGAAGTTAAAGTTACAATTAATGAACTTTACAAGTCCGAGAGTGAACCAACGACGGTTACTGCAGGCAAAAATGACGGCGCCGGATTAAACCCGCGCGATGTTGCGGCGAATACGGAAACGAACAAAGTCATCGTCCGCGACGTACCTCCAGGGGCTACGATTACGGTATACGATAGTAAGGGAGTCGAGATTGGCAAGGCTACCAACAATGGTACCGAGGCGAAAGAAGTCGAGGTGACAATAGACGAACCTCACAAGTTGGGCAACGGAAATGCTGAAACGATCCAAGTATCGATCACGCGCAAAGATGCCAACGAGAGCGACAAAATTGAAGTCACGCCGACTTCTCCAAGCGGGAAGCTAACGGTTGGCAAGGTGAAGGCAAGCTCGTCGACGAGCACCGTCACAGTAGTCGATGTCCCTGTTGGCGCCGAGGTTTATGTGTATGACGCTAATGGCAACTTGATCGGCAAAGGAACAGGCGGTGGAACGACTGCATCTACTTTGATTATTGATACAACTCCTAAGCTGACTCGAGACCAAAAAATCTTTGTGTCCATTCGCGAAGATGGAAAGCTGGAAAGTGAAAAGCTGGAAGTAACGGTCGTCATCGACCAAACCGTTGCTCCGCTGCTATCCAACTTGAAGGCGAATGCCACGACCAGCATGATCTCGGTAGCCAAAGTACCGGCAGGCGCGACGGCCCGCATCTATGACGAGACGGGCAAGCTGATTGCGACCCGCAAGAATACGACAGCTTCATCGCTTGATTTCGAATTCCATGTAACTCCTTCGATTGGAGATCGCGATGAATTTAACGTATCCCTGCAAGAGACAGGTAAAACGGTAAGCGAACGCGTACTCATAACGGCGCTTCCGCAGTCGGCGCCTCCGACATCGTCCAATGTTGATTTCCAGTCTATCGATGTCAGCAAGGATACGGTAACGATAGGCAACGTTCCTCCGGGAACGACGGTAACCATTTATGACAACAAAGGCAAAAAAATCGGAGAAGGCACTAACCGCTCTGGTGAGACAAATGACGTTGCGATTACAGACGTAGAGATTGTGACGACGGAAATAACAGTTACATTTACGGAGCCCAATAAACACGAGAGCGATCCGCTCGTTATCGATATCGCGCTCAATACGAACGAAGCGATCGACGATGCTTTGCGCAGACTGAGCGTTGGCTTTACATCGCCGGACACTTGGGAAAGCGTGACGGAACCGGTTTTCGGCGTAACGGCTGGAGCTCATGATACCGAAGTTGCTTGGAGCTCCAGCAAGCAGAACATCATCGAGATCACGACTCCAGTAGAATCGGAAATTAAAGGTTTAGTACACCGTCAAGCCAATGACGAAAGCGTCATTTTGACTGCGACAGTATCCAAGAACGGCGTGTCAAAGAGCCGGACCTTCCTTCTTAATGTTATGGCTGCAGGCTTGACGAAAGAGGTAAGCCCCGGCGTTCGCCAGATCGACGTAACCAATGGGGAAGACGATGCGATTAACAAGGTTGGCATTGATCGAGTTCTCATGACGAACGGATTAAAGATCGACAAAGTCATTTTCGATGCCATTGCAGCAGGGGTGTTCACGGGAACTGATGGAACGTCGAACGGCATCTCCAGTATTTACGTAAATGAGCTGCCGGGCGACGCTGCCGACGAATTCGCGATTGAGATTCCGAGACAATCGGTGGAGCTTCTTAACGGCAATGGCAACTCGCTCGAAATTCGCACGGATTACGGCATTCTGACGATTGCTGCAGGCGTGCTCGGCGATATGAAGGATAGCTTCCTAGATCTCTTCTTCCGCCTGATTCCGTTGAAGGATGAGAATCGGCAAGAGGCGCTGAACCGCAGCATCCCGAGCGAGTCTGTCGTCAGATCGGCGACAGCAGGCAAAATTGTGGAGGTCCTTGGTTCTTCGATGACCATCGAAACGAATTACAGCGGATATTCGACGACTTTGGTGATCCCGTTCGCGAAAAACGGCATTGTTCTGCCAACCAGCAATGTGGAAAGCTTCCTGAGCTCGCTTCGCGTCTACATCGAGCATAGCGACGGAGAGAAGGTCGTACGTACGGGAACGATCGTGAACAAAGACGGCGTGCCATTCGGCATCAGCATTGACATCGATAAGTTCAGTACGTTCTCCATCATTAAACTGACAGACGTACCGTATACGGGTACGCCGCAAGTACCAGCGAAGGACGGCAAAGAGCAAATCAAAACAACGACTGTTGATCCGAAAGCAGGCACGATCGTGCTGGAGCTGGACAAATCCGGCTACAACATCGACAAGTCCGGTTTCACGGTGACAATCGGCGGTAAAGCTGCCGAGATCGAAGAAGTCAGCATTGACGGCAGCAAAGTCGCCATTAAGCTGAAAGACGGCATTTCTGCAGGTTATGAGGCCATCGTGTCCTACAAAGGAGCAGGCGCATTCATCGGATCGCTCGCGTCGTTCGAGCAACTGACGATTGCCAATCCGGCACATCACGAGGCTTACGTGAACGGATTCCCGGACGGAACCTTCCGCCCGCAGAATACGATTACGAGAGCAGAGATGGCGGCCATGCTGGCTCGCAATAAAGGTCTGGAGGACGGCTCAGCTTATCAAGGACTGTATCCAGACGTTGCGGCAGGCTTCTGGGCGGCTTCCTACATCGAGCAATTGAAGGAACTTGGATTGCTTGTCGGCGACGACAAAGGCAACTTCCGCCCATCGGACCGCATTACACGCGCCGAGATGGCCATGATCGCGGCAAGATGGCTGGGAGCCGATTTGAGCGTTGCGAAATCTTCTTCCTTCGCCGATGTATCTTCTAACCACTGGGCGGCAACGGCTATCGCGATTGTCAGCGAGGCCGGTATCATGATTGGTTTCGAGGACGGATCCTTCGGCACCAATGATCTGCTCACTCGCGCGCAGGCTGTAACGATTATAAATCGCCTGCTGGGCAGAGGTCCGCTTACGGGAGTAACGGATCCTACTTGGCCGGACGTGCCGAGCACTCACTGGGCATACGAGCAAGTGGAGGAAGCTTCGCAGGATCATGACTACCTGTACTTGCCGAACGGCGAGGAGAAGCTGTACCAAGAGAAGTAACGTAAGCAGCGTTTCAAGTAAAGCTAGATTTAAATCCATATTAAAACCAAGAAATCTCCGGCTTTTTTAGCCGGGGATTTTTTGGTGCGTTGACGTGACCCTAGGAGAGCCCTTCGCCCAAGTGGGGATTGGGTATCAAAAACGCCCAGTGAGCTGCAAAACGGGCAGTTGTGCCGGCGGGTGGGGGCGGAAAATTAACGGACATAGGCGGCAATTTGGCGGGATGAGCGACGAAGAAGCGTGCATAACGAACCGAGTGGAACTATAGACAATAAGCGTTTATTGTCTAACAGACACGAGGAGGCTGTCGATTCATTGTGAGTAACTGAAATTCCATATTCCATCCCCCCCGAACCCAGGTATAATGGAAAATATACTTGGGCCGGGGGTTTGTGCTGTGTTGAATAGACGTGTGCGTTACAAAGAGTTCGATCAAATGTCTTTTGCAGATATGATGGTATACTCCAAGCTTCCTGAGCATCCTTTTTGGAGTCACTTAGAGAAGAAGATAGACTTTTCTTTTGCAGATTCACTGTGCTCCGTGCTCTACTCGGGGCGCGGACAGCACCCATATGCGCCTTCACTGAAGCTTAAAGTCCATCTCATTCAGATATACTACGGTCTTTCCGACCGCCAGGTGGAAGAGCGCATAATTAGCGACTTGTTCATCAAGCGTTTCTTAGGCTTGCCCGTCGACTTCTTTGGGTTTGATCACAGTACGATTGGCTTGGACCGCTCACGTATGGGAACCGCCATGTTTAAAGCCTGCCACTTCTACATTCTTGCCCAAATGTACAGCCATGGCCTTTGGGGCGATCACACGGAGAAATGGATCATCGACTCGTTTGCCTCAAATCCCGCACTCTCCAAGCCGCGCACCTATCGCTTGATTCAACATGCTATGATCCGGGTCCTTCAACATTTAAAACGTAGCCATCGTGCGATATACCAACTCGCACTCGCTTCGGTTGAGACCGATGGACTCTACGCTCGTACCTCCGTACAACCATCTACTGCTGGTCACATGCTCGCTTTCAGCAAGTTGGTGGCACAAGCTTATGGTTTGCTTCAATGGTTTCAACTCGAGGATGTGTCTGCTTTGTTGCAAAAAGAACTCACGGAAAAAGAGCGCGAGACTTCTCAGCATTTGCAACGCATTCTGCAGGACATATTAGAGCAGAACAGCAGACCTGTACCGCCGACTGATGGCGACCCGATTGACTCTGCGCGGAACCAAACCGAACAAGAGATTGTGTTTGAAAAAATCCCGAGCCATGAAAGAGCAAAGGATCGTCTTATGAGCGCTGTTGACCCGCACGCTCGAGTCGGGAGAAAGAATACATCCACCGTCACATGTGGCTACAAACTACAAAATTTGTGTGGGACCAGCTCCGTTGTGCTGAATGTGAACGTCGTGCCTGCGAATGAACATGACAGAGAAGCTATGTACGCGATGGCCAAAGATGTACAAAGCTTTTTCGAAATTTCGCCACGCGCCATGTTAGGTGACACCGCCTACGGCCACGGGTTGCAGCGCACTATGCTTGCCACTATTGGCATCCCTGTAGTAGCCCCTGTCATCCTGGGCAGTAACCCCTCAAAGGGATACGACCTCGCCCGATTTAGCTATGACAAGGAAAAGGACTGCTACACTTGTCCGAACGAAAAGGATACCGTAAAAAAGCGTCATATTCCTCAAAGCAGCGGTTGGCAATACTATTTTGAAAAGACAGACTGTGAAAGTTGCCCCTTACGCTCGGCATGTACAACAGGAAAAGCAGAGCGCCGGGTATTTCACAGTGACTATTATGAAGTGTACGAGGCTGCCAAGGATTACAACGCTACGATAAGCGGCAAATTAGATCGTAAACAGCGCATGCTGGTTGAACGAAAGAACCAAGAATTGAAGAATGACTGTGGTTTAGAGAGACCCTTAACGAAAAGCCGAAAAGCGTTGCAGCTTAAAGGTTACTTGGCTGCCATGGTCGTTAATTTGAAACTCACGTTGAGGAAGCTACTTCCTCAAAGACCTGGGTTTATTCGACGTCGAAATGCCATTAGTTGCTAAGTAGAATCCGACTCCCCAGCCCTCCGATTATCCCACTCAGCGGTTCCCTCCAGCACACAATTGCCCCATTCCAGCACGCAACTCGTTCTTATCTACAGTGAATAGACAGCCTCACGAGAAGCGTTATTTAACAATTTTAGTTATATTCAAAAACCTAACGGACGGGAGAGACGCTATCTGACCAATTTGAAACAAAAAGCGACTCAAATGGTACAAATAGCGTTGAATATGTCCGTAAGATTTTAGAAAACTAATAAAATCAAGGAATTACGCTTCTCCTGTCCGTTGGGGAAAGTCGAGCGGATTTTGTTCTTCTTTCGAGCGTATACGGTCATTCTCTTCGTGGGCTCGCCGATACTTCAAGCATAAGCAGAACGTCAGTAGGGGGCTCTTTCAGTCAGAGCATTCGCCTGCTTCTTATCAAAGTAGTAATGTTTGAAGTTTTTGACGTGGCTGTAGTAGTAACGAGATATCCGAATGATCCGTTTCAGGTTTAGGTCCTTCTTGTACCAGATGGAGTAAAGCACCTTCTTATCCTTGTACAGCCCCTTTATTTCGGCCGCCAAGGCCGGCTCCGTAACATATTTGCGCAGTACCGTTCTAGGGACATTGGTCCAAAGGCCGGTCCCGTTGCCGTAGACGCAATCCGTGTTTTTGCCATAGACGACTTGGTCGATCATAGCGGTGATCATGTTGAGTCCGGCCGCACGCACGAAGAAGCTGCTTCTCCCCAGCCGAGGGTTGATTTCGAACAGCATATATTTGCCCGTACGGTTGTCGTATTTCATATCGATGTTGGAATAGCCGACATAACCGATTTTTTCGAGGAACTCCTTGATTTTGCGATAAATAGCCATGTCGGAGCGCGAAATGATCGCAGCGTAATTGCCGAGCGTTTTCGGCGCGTATTCCTCCAGCACGGGCTGGCCCAAGCACATCATCTTGACGACGCCCTCGTTATTGGAGAAGCTGTTGATGACGCGCATCGAGCTGTCTTCGCCGGGAATAAATTCCTGGATGATCAGCTTGCCCATATAATCGGATTTGTTCATGCTGCGGACCATTGTAAAATATTCGTCCCTCGACTTGAAGAAAAACACTTTTTTCTTGCCTTCGAACTGGCTGTGCAAATAGTCGTAGGCGTTGCTGTTCTCGGGCTTGACGATGATCGGGAACTGGAAATCCATATGTTCCAGCGCTTTCTCCCGCTCATGAGGCTCGCAGACGATCGTTTTCGGATAATCCAGACCGTACTGCTCGCATAGCTTGTAGAACTTGTCCTTCGTATCCAACGTGTCGAGCAGCTCGTGCGAGATGAAACGGTTGGCGATCAGCCCTTTAAATTTGTCGTAATGACGCGACAGCATGCCGGCGTAATAGTCGGAGCACGGGATGACGATCAGCTTGCGGCCCTTGGAAGCTTGCCCCTCCAAAACCGACAGCAGAGCGCCAGGGAATATGTCGTCACGGTCGAAATCGTCGATTCGAACGAGATCGAACAATTTGCTGTTCATGGTCGGGATAAGCAGGCGGCTGCACAGCAGCAGCGGTTTGATTCCGTATGCCTCGTGGATCAGTCTGACATTTCCGTATGCGTTCTCGTCGCTTCCAAGTATGATAGGTAAAAAATCGTAGTTATTCATATGGTCTCCTTGTTGAATAGGCTCTATATTGCAGTATGATCTCAATCTACAGTCTAATACTTTCAAATGCCAATCCACAACTCTATTTTTTGCCGGAGCTCCATCAATATAGTGCAATGAGGCAGGTTAACAGAATCGAATGAGCGAATCCCGCGCTTGCAGTATACTATTGTTGGAAAATGAGAGCGTTGTCATCAAGGCAATCCGCATGGCTTGCGCGTATGATTACCCGAATCCGTTTCTTTCAGTCGAGCAGCGTGTAGCGGATCTTGTGGGATGCATGATCTGGGAGGAGAACGCTTACAGAATATCGAATCTTCAAAATAGAAGAGAATGATTAACAGTACGTCCCGGATCGCGGGAGCAGGAGGAGACTATGCCGCTGCAACGAATCAGCATCCGCTTCCGGCTAATGGTGCTTATGATCACGTTAACGACGTTGCCGGTTATTACGGTAACCTGGCAGGCTACGAACAATACGAGAAGCTCCGTGGAGAAGGAGATGATTGATGCCAACGAATCCCGAATGATCTGGGCGAGCCAATATTTGGACGAATTGATCCAGCAGGTGGATACGTTGTTTTATGCGCTTCATATCCGTTCCGACCTGATTGGCGATTTGACAAGTATCGACGATATGGAAGCGGGGGAGCGTTATCGGTTGCAGAATGCTTTATTCGCGGCTATGAACACGGCCTACTATTCGTTCTCCCGCAAGATCGACAATTTGACATTGTACATCCATGCCACGAAGCGGGCGTACTCCGTCAATTATGCCAATAGCGGCATCACCCATTCGCTGGAAATTAGGGAAAGTCCGTGGAGCCGTATGTTGAGCGAACCGGCAGGTTTATATTTCAAGGCGTCCGGCGACATGCTGAGCGCGTACCATTCTATGAACGAATTCCAGGGACAGAAGTTGATCGGCGGGATCTCCGTACGAATTGACGGCAAAGTATGGGAGCAGGCGGGAGAACTGTTGAAATCGGAGCCAGAAAGCGCGATCTATCTCGTCAGCGACGAGGGCGAGCTGCTTCCCGGCTCTTCGCCATTGCCGGACGACCCGGAGCTGCTTCGCGTGTTGGAAGGAGACAAGCCGCGCTCTTCGGATGTGGCGTTCGTCAGGACGAAACACGATTATGTGTTCTCTAAGCGGGTCAGCGGCGGTGAGCTTCAGGTTATCAAGGCGATACCGGCCGCGACGATCGATGCCATCGCACACAGAACAATGACGGCTGGTCTATGGACCGGGGTGTTGTTTACGGCGGTTTCCATTTTGCTGTCTATCGTCGTATCGCTTCGCATCAGCCGCCCTATCGTCAGTCTGGCGAAAACGATGAGGAAGTCGCATATTCACGACTTCGAGATGAAGTCCGTGCAGAGCAAGGACGAGATCGGTTTGCTGGAGGCGGGCTACAACTTCATGATGGCCCGGATGAAGGCGCTCATCGAGAATGAGTACCAGCACGAAATCGATGTCAAAAACGCGCAGTTGATCGCTTTGCAGGCGCAGATCAATCCGCATTTCCTCAACAATACGCTGCATATGATCGGAGGAATGGCGCTCGCGAAGGGCGCTCCGGAAATTTATCGAGTCACGTATGTGATAGGCGATCTTCTTCGTTATTCCATTAGCTCGGAGATGGAGCAGACGGTTCAGCTAAGCAACGAGCTTAAACATACCGGCAACTACTTGTTTATTCAGGAGCAGCGTTTCGCGGAGCGATGCTCGGTCAAGATGGATGCGGAGGAAGGTACGGGTGGCGTCGACATTCCGAAGTTCACGCTGCAGCCGATCGTAGAGAACGCATTCGAGCATGGCCTGCAAGGCAAGGAAGGCGAGTGGTCGCTGCAGGTAAGGGCAAGGTTGATTCGCGGGCGGCTGGTGCTGATGGTGAAGGACGACGGCGTCGGAATGGGACGGAATAAGCTGGAACACCTGCGGAAAGAACTGGCTTCAGGCGAACGGACATCCTCGTCCGCTTCTGCTTCCGAAGAAGGGCGAAGCCGGCGCGGCATCGGTCTCTCCAATGTGCACGGGAGAATCGCAATTCGTTATGGCAGACGGTACGGAGTCAGGCTGTTCAGCTCGGAAGGCAAGGGCACGCTAGTCGTGCTGACGATGCCGGCCGACGGCTTGGCTGGCGAAGGCGCAAGCGAGAAGGGGGAGCGGCATGTATAACGTATTTATCATGGACGACGAGCCGTGGTCGAGGGAGGTCGTTAAGTCGCTTGGCGAGTGGGAAAAGCTTGGGCTCCGCGTGGCGGGAGAAGCCGAGGATGGCACGGAGGGGCTGCGGCAAATCGGAGATCAGCTCCCCGATATCGTTGTAACGGATATGCGAATGCCCGGCATCGATGGTGCTGAGCTGCTGCAGGCGCTATATGTGCGCCATCCCGGCACGAAGCTGATCGTCATGAGCGGTTATGACGATTTCATCTATACGAAGGGGGCGATCCGGTCCAGAGCCATGGAGTATTTGCTCAAGCCGATCAGCCCCGAGGACTTGAATGCTGCTCTTGCGAGATGCAAGGAGGAGCTGGACCGCGAAGCGGGCACCCGCTCCTCCATATTCGTGAGCGGCGAAGACGTGCAGCGTTACGCCGGTCACCGCGCCCGCATCTATGCCAGCTTGCTCTCGCTGGACAAAGGGCGGGTCGCAGGCGCCTTTGAGACGCTTGCCCGCGATCTTGCAAGCGCAAAGACAAGCGTGGCGGAAGCCGGCGGCTCATCCCGGATCGCGAGCGATTTGCTATTCATGCTGGAGCAGTTCCTGTCCGAGCAGGAAGTGACGCTGGAGCAGCTGCTCCTTGACAGGGGCGTCGCCGGGGCCGGGGATGCGGAGAAGGATGCTGGTTCCGGAACTGGCGCCGCTGCAGCTACCGTTACCAATGCAGACGTGGGTCCGGGCGCGGTCAAAAGCAGGGTCATCGACACTGGTTCAGTTGCCGGTGCCGACGGTGCCTTAGGCCCGGGCGTGAACGAGAGCAGATCCATGGATGCTGGCTCTTTTACCGACGAAGGTGCAGATCAGGGCACGAACAGGAGTAGCGCCACCGTTGCAGACTTTGTTGCCGGTATCTTTCCGGGAAGCGATTCCTCCTCAAACATAAAGAAGAACCGTAAAATCGACACGGCCACGGGCTCCGTTACATTGAGGAGCACAGCTTCTCCGCAAGAGGCTGTGCTGGCTGTTGGCGAGATATACGCTTTGGCCGTCGATGGTCTGCTCTCCTTGCGTCAGTCCCGCAGCAAGCTGGATATGGAGGATGTCGTTGCCTACATCGACGCCCATTTTCAGGACGCGATCTCGTTGGAGACGGTATCGGGGCAATTCCTGATCAGCCGGGAGCATCTCAGCCGCGCGTTTAAAGCACGTACGGGCGAGAACCTCTCGGATTACATCATGCGCAAACGGATGGAGAAGGCACGTTCTCTCATTGCAGTGGATCGTCTGCCTATCAAGCACGCTGCTCAACTGTCGGGGTATGAAGACATCGCGTATTTCTACCGAGTGTTCAAAAAACACTTCGGCATCACGCCGGGAGAGCTCCGCAAAGAGGGAGAGTAAGTGCTATTTCCCTTCTGCTGCGGGGGCGCGAGGGCAAATGTGTATGAAAACGCGAGTTCATTGGGGCGCTGGCAGGCGGGGACGAGCAAACGTGTATGAAAAACCGAGTACAATGCGACGTCGCCCTACATCAATATTGTACAAATAGCGACGTTAAAATCCTCGAAAGAAAGCGCTTAATTTCTTCGTTATACTGAAGCTGCATCTAACTCATAGGGGGAATTCACAATGAAAAGAGCGCTTCATCTGCTGCTGACGCTGACGATGGTAATCGCGGTACTGGCGGCTTGCAGTTCGGGGAATAACGGCAACGGAGCGAACAACGGCGCGAAGCCGACCACGGGCGGCAGCCCGACCAGCGAGGTCAAGACGACGGAGCCGCCGAAGAAGGTGGAGCTGAAGGTGTTTATGAGCTTCCCGAGATTCAAGGATCAGTTCGAGCAATATTTTGCCCAGTTCAAAGAGAAACAGCTGGCGGAGAAAAACATCGACGTCACGATCCAGCTGGAAATGCCTAACGCCGACCAGGCGAAACAAATCCTGCAATCGCGTCTGTCCTCGGGCGACGCGCCCGACTTGTATACGCTGCACGCCAACGACATTCCAACCTACTACGACGCCGGATACGTCGCGGATCTGACGGGCCAGCCGTTCGTCGGCAAGCTGTACGAAGCGGTGACGGAGACGGTCAAATACGACGGCAAGGTGGCCGCGCTGCCGCTGGAAAGCCTGTCGTGGGGATATCTGTACAACAAAACGATCTTTAAGGAGCAGGGCCTGACGCCTCCGCAAACGCTCGACGAAATGAAGGCCGTGACGGAGAAACTGCAAGCTGCGGGAATCAAGCCGTTTTTGCTCGCCTTCCAGGAATCCTGGATTCCGCAACTGATGATGGCTTTGTCGCTAGGCGGCACGGTATCCTCGGCGCATCCCGACTGGATTACAAAGATGAACGAAGGCACCGCCTCCTATGGCGATGTGCGCTCGGTATTCGACATTATCGATATTATTATGGCAAACGGTACGGATAAGCCGTTCGAGACGGGCAACGAAGCAGGCTCGGCGGAGTTTGCAAACGGCAAAGCCGCCATGTGGGTGCAAGGCTCGTGGAACGCGGAGACGATTCTGAAAGTCAATCCCGACATGGACTTTGGCGTCGCCCCTCTTCCGGTCAGCAACAATCCGGAGGGCGCGATGATCAACCTGGCGACATCCACCTCGCTCGCCCTGTCCCCGACAAGCGAGAACAAAGAAGTAGCGCTTGATCTGCTTAACTACATTCTGGACGACAAAGATTCCTCGGCCCTGTTCGAAGAATTGAAGTTCAATCCTATCGCAACGGTGCATCAGTACGAGGTATTCCCTTGGGTCAACGAAGCGAGCGCCTACGTCTCCGAAGGCAAGGCCTATCTGGATCTCAAACTGCCAAACGGCGTGACGGACGAGACGGCCAAGCTGCTCCAGAGCTATTACATCAAGGACGTGACGCAAGACGACATCATCGCGGCGCTCGACAAAGTATGGCAGACCGCCGTCAAGAGCAACTAGGACTGCGCAGCGGGCGGGAGAACCCGTCCGGATCGGACCGGGAGTGAAAAGAAATGATGACAACGAGAACCAGAAAGTTAAAGCCATCCGCGATGCTGCTCCTATTCGTCCTCCCTGCGCTTGCGTTCTACTGTACCTTTACTTTAGCCCCCGCCATCGGGGGCATCTGGTACAGCTTGACGGATTGGAACGGACTGAACCCCGCTTACCGCATGGTGGGGTTCTCCAATTACGTCGAGGCGATGGGGGACCGTTTTTTCCTGAAATCATTATGGTTCACGTTCAAATTCGTCGCGTTCATGCTGGTGCTGCAAAATGCGATTGCGATACTGCTCGCCTTGTTCATCGAAGCCATGGGACGGAGCAAGGTCTGGTTCCGCACGATCTTTTTCATGCCTAACATGCTTAGCCTGATCATCGGCGGCTTCATGTGGATGTTTATTTTCACGCGGGTCTTCCCCTATCTGGCGGATCAAACGGGTTGGCTGCTGCTTGATCAATCGTGGATCGGCGATCCCAAGTATTCGTTTTTCTCCATTCTGGCGTTGTCGTTATGGGGCGGGGTCGGATACTTGATGGTCATCTACATTGCGGCGCTGCAAGGCGTGCCGAAAACGCTCAAGGAAGCGGCTTCGATCGACGGCGCAGGGGAGTTTACCTTGTTCCGGCACGTGACGCTACCGATGATCTACCCGGCTCTGACAATCGGCGTTTTCCTTACGCTGAACAGCTCGTTCAAAGTGTTCGACGCGGTTTATTCGCTAACGGGGGGCGGGCCGGGCCGATCGACGCAGGTTATCGCGATCAACATTTTCGAAGAGGCGTTCAGCTTCTCCAATCGTTACGGCTACGCCAGCGCGAAGGCGATGATTCTGTTCGGCATCGTCATGATCATCACGATCATCCAACTGGCCGTCATGAAGCGCAGGGAGGTGAGAGCATGAGCGCATCTGTGCATTCCTACCATGCCAATGCTCACACCAACAACAGCACCAACAAAAGCACCAACAACAGCACCACCAACAGCACCAAAAACAGGAGCGGCAAAACCATGCGCCGTCTGGGCTCCGCTTTCATGTTCCTGTTTCTGATCCTGGCGGCCGTCGTGACGCTGTTCCCGATCTACATGGCGCTGCTGAACTCCGTCAAGACGCAGGGGGAGATGCTGACGAACATTCTGGCGCTCCCGACTACGCTGGAATTCGGTAACTACGCCGATGCTTACCGCAAGACGGATTACATGCGAAGCTTGTGGAACACGGTTGTCGTCGCGGCGGTCGGACTTGCAGGGATTATCCTGTTCGCGTCGATGGCGGGCTACAAGCTGTCGCGGACGCCCGGCAAGCTCAGCGGCTTTCTGTTCGGACTGTTCGTCATGTCGACGCTGATTCCGTTCCATTCCATCATGATTTCGCTGGTTCGGATCAGCAGCGACATGGGGCTGCAAGGATCCGCCGTCGGTCTCGGCCTGCTCTACATCGGTCTCGGAGTAGCGGTAGCGATCTTCCTGTATCACGGTTTCGTCAAGTCCGTGCCGAAGGAACTGGACGAAGCTGCGGTCATCGACGGCTGCGGCGAATTCAAGCTTTATTTCGTCGTCATTTTGCCGCTCCTGCTGCCCATTACGGCCACGATTGCGATTCTGAACATGTTATGGATGTGGAACGATTTTTTGCTGCCGCTTCTTATTTTGACCGATTTTAAAAGCTATACGTTATTGCTGTCCACCAACATGCTGTTCGGCGAATACAATAACGACTGGTCCGCGATTCTCGCCTCGCTCGTGCTTGCCATGTTGCCGGTCATCGTGCTGTATTTGCTGCTGCAGAAATACATTCTGCATGGCATCTCGGAAGGCGCGATCAAGTCGTAGGGAGGATAAATAGAGATGAGCGCAATAAGAAACGAAGAAGTATACGGTTTCGTCAAAGCGGACGGCCCTAGGCTGGTTAACGGCAGAGGAGAGCCCATCTTATTGAGGGGCGTTGGCTTCGGCAGTTGGCTGCTGCCGGAAGGTTATATGTGGCGATTCCCCGAAGGAGGCGACCGGCCTCGCCGAATCGAAGCCATGATCGAGTCGCTTGTCGGTTCCGAGGAAGCGAATCTATTCTGGTCCGCCTACTATGACAGATACATTGCCGAGGAGGATGTCGCCAAGATCGCGGAGGAAGGCTTCAACTCGGTGCGGGTGCCGATCAACGCGAGATTTCTGACGGGAGAAGGGCGGGGCGGCCGAGCCGAAGCGCATGTCGACGTAGCAGCTGGCCCGAATGAAACCAAGGGCAAGACATCGACCCAAGTTGAGGCTACGTCGTCAACGGACCGTGCCAGTCATAATATCTATCCGTTAGGAGAGGACTCAATCAGCAATCGAGACGCACCGGACCACGAATCCGAGACGCGCGCGCCGCTTGAGCTTCGCGAAGATCGGCTCGTGCTGCTCGACCGCGTCATCGGCTGGTGCAGAGAGCATCGGCTGTATGTCATCCTTGACCTTCACGGTGCGCCTGGCGGGCAGACGGGTACGAATATCGACGACTCCGAGCGGGATCGGCCGGAGCTTTTTACGGACGAAATCCGCGCGCGAGAAGCAGTCGCGATCTGGCGCGCGCTCGCCGAACGTTACAAGGACGAATGGATCGTCGCGGGATACGACCTGCTCAACGAGCCGCTCCCGGATTGGTTCTCGAACTACAACGATCGGGTGATGCCGTTGTACAAGGAGATGATCGCGGCGATCCGCGAGGCGGATGAGCGGCATATGATCATTCTGGAAGGCGTTCATTGGTCCACGGACTGGTCCATCTTCGAGCATGCCTTCGGCGACGATCCTGTCGACCGCAACGTGCTGCTCCAATTCCACAAGTATTGGAACAATCCCGACACGGAGAGCATCGCGAAGTACCTGGAATTTCGCGACCGATGGAACGTGCCCATCTTTATGGGCGAAGGCGGGGAGAACAACAAGGATTGGTACGCGGGCGCCTTCCGGATGTTCGACGACCACGATATTTCGTGGAATTTTTGGACGTGGAAAAAGATGGACACAACGAATTCGCCTTGCTCCATCCGCAAGCCGGAGGAATGGCCGCTGCTCGTCGACTATCTGCAAGGCGGCGAGAAGCCGGAGCCGACTGTCGCGAGGACCATTCTATGGGAATATCTTGACAACATGGCGCTGGAACGTTGCGATTACCAGCCCGAGGTCGTCCGGGCGCTTATGCGTAGAGCGCCTGTACGTATTCCTGCCGTTTTTTACGGCTACAAGGGAGAAGGCACAAGCTTTGGCTTTGGCTCGGCCGAGAGGCCAACTTTCGTCAACCGCGCTGCGGCTGAGTCTGCATCCACTGCGCAGGCGGGCGTTCAATTTCGCGTCTCGGACAGAACGCGCATCTCGTTCGCCCAAAGTGATCGCGAGACGGCTTCCTTCGCGCACGGAGGCGGGGAGGAGTGGACACCCGACTTATGGCTTTGCGTGGAGATGACTGTCGGAGACTGGTTTGTTTACGACTTTGAACGAAGCAGCGAAGGAGAGCGGACGGGTGAAGACCCGAAGCTGGATGTGGCTCTGCGACTCCAGTCGATAGACGGCAGCGGGAAGCTTCGGTTGGCTCTTAACGACGGGAGCGCCGTTATCCTGGACGTGCAAGAGCGCGATTGGCATACAGGACAAACTGTTTGTCGAGTTGCCCATTCGGAAGGAACCCAGAGTTTGCGCCTGACCTGTTTGGAAGGGAAGATTCGCGTGATGTGGGTGAATATAGGGGAAAGCTGACGAATCGAGCCGTGTGGGAACTATTCCGCACTGCTCTTGCACTTGATATAGCCTTCCAGATACGGCATGATGGAATCAACAGGTTAAGAGGGGAGATAGGACGTTGACACAGGAGATAAGGGGAAGCGGCACGAGGGAGATCCATGCCCGGCTGCTGCTGGACAGTTACCGTCGGCTCACGGGCAAGGAGCTGCTTCGCGTCCCGGACGGAGCCGATCCCGCGGCCGTCATCGAGGAGGCAGAGATCATCGTGCTGTCTCACGACACGGAGCAGGACCCCGTGCTAAACTATGGCAACCGAGCGGCGAGAGCGCTTTGGGAAATGGATATGGAGACCTTCGTCCGGACACCGTCGCGGCTGACGGCTGAGCCTATGGAGCGCGAAGAGCGGGCGCGTTTCCTTGCGCAAGTCGCTGAACGAGGGTATGTCGACGATTATACGGGCATACGCATCTCGAGTACGGGCAAACGATTTTATATCGTAAATGCAACGGTATGGAATCTAGTGGATGACTATGGGGCTAATCGCGGACAAGCGGCGACTTTCTCGGCATTTACATATATCTAGGCACGAAGGAGGGATACAGGATGACCATAATGATCGGGCTTGCCGGGTGGGGCGATCACGATACCTTGTACCCCGCCGGAACGAAGCAAGGAGAGAAGCTTAACGTGTACGGCAGCCACTTTCCCGTTGTCGAGGTGGACAGCACGTTTTATGCCATACAGCCGCCCGAGCGGTTTGAGGCTTGGGTTAACGGCACGCCTGCCACCCTGTCCTTTGTCGTCAAAGCCTATCAAGGCATGACGGGGCACCAACGGGGGCAGGCGGCGGCGAGCAACGATCCCGAAGCGATGGCGGATGCTTTTTGCCGCATGCTGGAGCCTGCGCAAAGCAGCGGGCGATTGACGGCTGCGTTGTTCCAATATCCGCCTTGGTTTGACTGCACGAGCCGCAATGTCAGGGAGCTGCGAGAGATAAAGCGCAGAATGGAGGGTTTTCCTTGCGCCCTCGAGTTTAGGCATCAAAGCTGGTTCGATGGCGGGATGCGGGAGAGGACGCTCGATTTTATGCGGGAGGAAGGCTGGATTCATAGCGTCTGCGACGAACCTCAGGCGGGGATCGGCAGCATTCCCGAGGTGCTGGAGACGACGGATGCGGAAACGACGATCGTCCGGTTTCATGGACGAAATGTCGCGAACTGGAATAATGGCGGCGGACCGAACTGGAGAGAGGTCCGATATTTGTACCATTACTCGGAGCAGGAGCTGACGGAGTGGAAGTCGAAGCTGCAAAAGCTGGAGCAGCAAAGCAAACGAGTTGCCGTCATTTTTAACAACAATTCCGGCGGGCATGCCGCAGGCAATGCCAAGACGATGATGTCCATGCTGGGATTGCGAAAGCCGGGCGGAGGAGATCCGCTTGAGCTGCCGCCTCCCGAGCCTGAGCAGCTCGAGTTATTTTGAAATACAGGTTAAATCTCGGTATGAAACAAGCTGCGCCGGAAAAGAGGGCGACGGCTTTTTCATCTTGGCTCATGCTCTGGAAAATGGCGTCATGCGCAAGGAATTGTTATTTGATAACCCGGCTTTCTATCTCATGACCAGGTTAGCATACGCCTACGTTATCAACAGTTGTCGATTGTGCAGGCCGTAAAAGCGGGGCTACACTCAGTAATAGCTGCTTAGATAAGTCAGATTGTTTCAATGGGTTCAGAAATTTATAGCGGATCCGGTTTTTAGAAAGGGGTGCAAATGGTAGGAGGGAATGTCGACTCAAATCTTGAAAGCACTTACAAAATTAGGATTGACAGGAGGATATTCGTGTATGAAATCATTTATCTGTAAAATTTTGATTGCGGTGCTGCTTCTTATGACGGCCGCCATCCCTAATCCTTATGGAAGCTTGTCAAGCCAAACATCGGCCAATGCGGTAACGTTAGACGAATTCGATGCGCTGCGAATTAAATTCGTAGGCGATACTTCCTACGATGTCAATGATCCGGATATCGCAACCAAGCTGGCCAGAATATCAAATACGGGACAGCTTCACTGGGATACGTTAATTAAAGATCCGGCACGCACCTATTTATGGAACGATCTTAACAATCCGATCCGATCGCACCATATGGCATCCAGCTACTCTCGGGTCGAAGCGATGGCGGTTGCCTATTCGACGATAGGTTCGTCCTTGTACGGGAATAACATGCTTAGAGACGACATTGTATCGGCCATGGATTGGCTGCATGATAATCGATATAACGATACGCTGTCCTCCGGATGGGAAACCGTAGACAACAGCTGGTATCATTGGGAGATCGGGGCGCCGCAAAGCATAACTGCTGTCGTCATGTTAATGTACGACGAGTTCACAAACACGCAAATTTCAAACTATATGAATGCCGTCTACAAATTTTCGTCCGATCCGAACATCCGATTGATGACCGGCGCCAACCTGATGTGGAAAACGCAAATTATGGCTTATCACGGCATTATCGTAAAGTCCGAGGAATTATTGGAAATCGCGAGAGATCGTGTCAGTCTGATCCTTCCTTACTCGGAGGGCGGAGATGGTTTTTATCGAGACGGTTCCTTTATCCAGCATATCAAGCACCCCTATAACGGTGGATACGGAAAGTCGCTGCTCGGGGAGATCGCAGTCATCGTGGACCTGCTGCATGGGTCAAGATGGGAAGTGACGGACCCGAATTTAAGTCATATCTACGAGTGGGTTTATCAATCCTTCGAGCCCCTGATTTATAAGGGCGCAATGATGGATATGGTTCGCGGAAGAGAGATTTCCAGATATTCGTTCCAGGATCATGCCGTTGGCCATTTGACGATGGCGGCTATTCTTCGTATATCCCAATTTGCTCCTCCAGCCGATGCGGCAAGAATGAAGAGCATGCTGAAATATTGGATTCAGGCGGATACGTTTAGAAATTTTTATGCAAGCGGTCCCATAGACAATACGATATTGGCGAAAGAGATTATGGCGGATCATTCGATAGTCCCCAGAGGAGAGTTGATCGAGCATAAGCAATTCTCCAATATGGATCGGGCCGTTCATCTTAGGCCGGGATTCGGAATCGGGCTTAGCATGTCTTCCAACCGCATTTATAATTACGAGTCGATCAGCAATGTAAACATGAAGGCGTGGTACACGGCCGATGGAATGACTTATTTGTATAACAATGACTTGTCGCAATACAGCGAAGAATTTTGGTCTACGGTCAATCCTTATCGGATGCCGGGAACGACTGTGGACACGCTTGCGAGAACGGTGACCGGCATCCCATATCAAAAGGAATATTTGAGTCCCAATACGTGGGTAGGCGGTTCTGTGTTCGATGGGCTTTACGGAGCGGTTGGCATGGATCTGAAGGCATCGGGCGATCTTAATGCAAACGGCGATGTCATTACTCCGAGTTCCTTAACGGCGAAAAAGTCCTGGTTTATGTTTGACGATGAAGTGGTTGCGCTCGGCGCCGGAATTACAAGCACGGATAACCGCACGATCGAGACGATTGTCGAAAATAGAAAACTGAACGCCATCGGCGATAATGCGTTGACCGTTAACGGGACAGTGAAATCGGATGCGCTTGGCTGGTCGGAGACGATGACGGGCGTTAACTGGGCTCATCTGGGAGGAAGCGTGCCGGGTTCGGACATCGGCTACTATTTCCCTGACTCGCCGACCATCAAGAGCTTGAGGGAAGCAAGATCGGGACGATGGGGAGATATCTCGACATCCAGTTTGCCAAGCCCGGATCCTCTGGTTACACGAAACTATCTTTCTTTATGGTTCGATCATGGCAATAATCCGGATGATGCTACCTATGCTTACGTATTGCTGCCGAACCGGGACGAGGCGGGTACGGAGAGCTACAGCCAAAATCCAACCATACAAATTATGCAAAACACGAGCGAAATTCAGGCCGTATCGGAAACGAGTCTTGGCCTCACGGGCATTAATTTCTGGGAAGGCGGCATGTATGAAGATGTGTGGTCGTATCAGCCGTCATCCGTTATGATGAAGGATGCCGCCGGAGAACTGACGTTTGCGGTATCCGACCCTACGCATACGAGCGACAAGCTTGTGTTCGAAATCGACAAGGTTGGAACATCGGTCATCAGCGCGGATCCATCCGTTACCGTTCTGCGTACGACGCCGAACATCAAAGTCGAAGTCAACACGGCTGATTCGCGCGGCGGCACTCACAGTTTCAAGCTGGCTTACGACACGGCAGCCCCTGCACCGGGATTCGGGGGGCCGGAATTGGGTCAAGTTCATTTGACGGCCGACAAGTCCGTCGTGCTTGTCGGCGATAGCGCCGCATTGGAGGTTTCCGCTAGTATGGATGATGGTCAACCCCTTGATTTATCGAATGCGGTTGTGGAATTCAGCAGCGATAATCCAACGCTTGCCACTGTCGATCAGACCGGCAGTGTGACGGCATTAAATGGAGGCACCGTCCATCTTACGGCCACCGTAACACATGCAGCCGTTACAAGAGCGGCAACGGTAACGATACGTATCCCATACGGTCAAGCCATCGTTGTCGATCTGCACCCCTTTGAAGACGCTTTCGTCAGAAGCGGAGCCTACGCCGAAACCAATTATGGAAGTTCGACAAGGCTTGAAGTCAATGGAGGCGGGGGAGATTTCCATCGCCGTTCCTATTTGAAATATGATTTAAGCCCGATTATAGGCGAGATTTTTTCTTCGCAGCTCTATGTTTACGGTTCCGGCAATCCAAAGGAAAACAAGCTTTATAGCGTCGAAAATGACAATTGGACGGAGACAGCCGTAAATTGGAATAACAAACCCGCGCAAGTCGATTATCTGGCATCGGCATTTACGGATGCGGCGGCCGCGTATCATGAGCTTGATATAACGGATTATATATTCGGCCAAGATGCCGGCGACCAGATCGCAAGCTTAGCCATTATGCAGGACGGTACCGGTCAATACACATCGTTTAACAGCAGAGAAAGCGCGAACAATAAACCGTATTTGCGGGTCAGCTCTTATTTGTTCGAGCCGGAGGACTTCGATGTATCCATTGGTTTAGATTCCGAAGAATCCGTTCTAATCGTAGGAGAAAACGCCGTGCTGGAAGTGCAAGCGGAGCTGGAGACGGGCGCTCCGGTCGATTTAAGCCAAGCCGACATCGCATACAGCAGCGACGATCCATCCATTGCCGCAATTGATCAAACGGGCCAAATAACGGCCATTGCGGCAGGTTCCGTTCATCTAACCGCCTCTGTAACATTGGGCAGCGTAACCAAATCGGCGATGATTGCGATTCGCGTCTATTATGAAGAAATAGTGACGGATCTTCTTCCAACCGAAGATGCGCATGCAAGAAGCGGAACCTTTGCTGCCGACAATTATGGAAGCCAAGTATTGCTGGAGCTAAATAATGCCGGCGGGAACTTTAATCGTCAAACCTTTTTAAAGTTCGATTTAAGTGAAATAGAAGGCGAGATGGATTCGGCAAAGCTATATTTGTACGGAGCCATAACGGATGCAGATCAGACCAGAAACAGCAGACTGTTTAGAGTTGCGGATGACAGCTGGAGCGAGTCTAGTCTGAATTGGAACAATAAGCCCGCGCTTGGAGCTTTATTATTATCGGCAATGATGGATAACCAGCCGATGTATCGCGAATTCGATATAACGGATTACGTTAAAGGCGAAGCAACGGGAGACCAAATCGCCACTTTGGCTGTTTTGAATGATGGGGCGGGCGCTTTTGCTACTTTAAACAGCAAGGAGAATGCAGCGAATAAGCCTTACCTGCGGATTCGATCTTATCATTGAAGATAGAGGATTGTTATCTAATAACCCGGCTTTCCATCTCATGACCAGGTTAACAGGCGCTTACACAATCAAGAGTTGTCGATTGTACCGCGCTCCGCAGCCGGGATACACTAAGGTCGAATCCGGAGCGCAATCAGGACCGGTTCAAACCCATATAAACAGGAGGTCATCTACATTGGCTAACAACACAAGAAGTCCGCTCTGGCGGAAGCAAGCCGTGATGCTGGTGCTGGCATCGGCGCTTATCGCGGGCTGCTCGGGCAACACGGGTAATAACAACAATTCCGCACCGAACACGGGCACACCGACCAATTCCGCGGCGCCGTCGCCTGGCGATTCGTCCGCATCGTCGGAACCCATTTCATTGACTTATTGGACTGGCTTAAATGCAGGCGCGGCCAGATCGCTCAAAGAATACGGCGAATCTTTATTTTATCAAGAATTGGAAAAGCGGACCAACGTAAGCGTGAAGTTCGACCATCCGGCCGTCGGCTCCGAGGCCGAGCAATTTAATTTATTGATTGCATCGAGCAAGCTGCCGGACGTTATCGAATACAATTTCACGACATACCCCGGCGGACCGGAAAAAGCGATCTCGGATAAAGTCATCATTCCTTTGAACGACGTGATCGAGCAGCATGCGCCGAATTTCAAGGCTTACCTGGACGCCAATCCGGAGATGAAAAAGGAGATCAGCACGGATAACGGAACGATCTACGCGTTTCCCGCCCTCGGTACAGGCAATTCCAACGTTAGCGGCGGCTTGGTGCTGCGCAAGGACTGGCTGGATGAGCTGGGGCTTGGGGTTCCTGAAACCATCGAGGAATGGACGAACGTCCTCACCCAATTCAAAGAAAAGAAAGGCGCAAAGACGCCCCTGACCATGACGCTCGCTGAATTCAAAAGCGAAAGGTTTAACGGAGCGTTCGGCATCGGCGTTGGTTTCTACCTTGACGGCGGCCAAGTGAAATACGGTCCTATCGAGGCGGGCTACAAAGACTATCTCGCCCAGCTAAGCGCATGGTATAAGGATGGTTTGCTGGATCCCGACTTCGCTACGCAAGACGGAGCAGCCAAGGATGCTAAAGCGACCAACGGCTCGGCTGGCGCATTCCCGGCCTTTATCGGATCGGCCATGGGCAAATACTTGAACGCCAACAAGGAAAGCAATCCGGACTACGATCTGGTGGCGGCGCAGCATCCGGTACTGAACAAAGGAGACGAGCCGCGATTCTTCACGGCGGCTTATGATTACCGCGGCGAAAACAGCGCGGGGATTACGCCGGCGAATAAAAACGTGGAACGTACTGCCGCATGGCTGGACTACTTGTACTCCGAGGAAGGCAATTTATTGAAGTCGTTCGGCATAGAAGGCACGACCTACACGCTCGAAGGCGATTATCCCAAGTATACGGATCTGATCGTAAACAATCCGGACGGCTTGTCCATCGGCGATGCGATGGCCAAATATTTGCGCGTATCTACGCCATCCCCTGGTTTTGTCGGCGATGATCGTTACACCGAACAATATTACAGCTTCGATCAGCAGAAACATGCGGTTACCGTTTTCAACCAATATTATGACAACCTGAAGGATACCCGTCTGCCTCGCGTAACGCCGACGGACAGCGAAGGACAGGAGTTATCCTCCATCATGGCAGAGGTTAACACATACTTCGAAGAGATGTTTATGCAGTTCGTGATGGGCGCGGCGCCAATTGCCGAGTTCGACGGCTACACGGCGCAATTGAAGAAGATGGGGATCGATCGCGCGATTGAAATTTATCAATCGGCTTACGAACGTTACACCCAGCGGTAGAATCGGGTCGGAGAAGCGCTGCCGATGCGCTTCTCCGGCTGGTTAGGCATAAAGGAGGCATCATATGCGATTCATTGCGAAGGATTACCGGCGGCACAAATATTTGTATTTCATGATCGCCCCGGTCATACTTTATTACTTCATTTTTCATTACGTTCCTATGTACGGAGCTATTATTGCATTTAAAAACTACCGGATCGCCGACGGTTTTCTGGGTAGTTCCTGGGCGGGCTTCAGCCATTTCATCAGTTTCTTCGACAGCTATTATTTCTGGAGGCTGCTCAAAAATACGCTTCTCATCAATCTTTATTTGCTGTTGTTTTCGTTCCCGGCGCCTATTCTTTTCGCTTTGCTGATCAACGAGATCGCTGGAAAAAAATTCAAGAGCATGGTGCAGACCGTCACTTATCTGCCGCACTTCATCTCCATGATCGTCATCTGCGGGATGATTACGCAATTCGTAGCCAGAGAAGGAGTAGTTACGGATATTTTAGTCTGGTTCGGCATGGATCGTACAGCCTTGCTCGGCCACCCCGAATATTTCCGTGCGGTATACGTCATTTCGGATATTTGGCAAAGCGTTGGCTGGGGCTCCATTATTTATCTAGCGGCCATATCAGGCATCAATCCCGAGCTATACGAAGCTGCCCGCATAGACGGCGCGAATCGTTGGAAGCAAACGCTTCATATTACTTTGCCGGGACTGGCTGCCATCATCACAATTCTGTTCATTCTTAAGATCGGCAACATGCTGGATGTCGGTTTCGAGAAAATCATACTGCTGTATAATCCCAGCACGTACGTGACGGCAGACGTTATTAGCACGTTCGTGTACCGGAAAGGCTTGGGCGGGACCAATGAATTCAGTTATGCGACGGCAATCGGCCTTTTCCAATCGGCCATCAACTTTATGCTGCTGCTCGCGGCAAACCGATTCAGCAAGAAAGTAAGCGAGAACAGCCTATGGTAACGGCGCGTAATGACATTCAAGCGGTAATTTGCCAATAGGAGGCCTTACAGATGGAGACAACATCCGTCAAAAAAACAAAGGGTGAACGTATTTTCCAGGCCATACTTGTCCTGTTCATGTTATTCATGATCGTGATCACCTTATATCCGTTTATCTATGTACTGCTGTCATCGATAAGCGATTCTAGACAATTGATTTCCCACACCGGTCTTTTGCTGGCGCCGCAAGGCTTTAATTTGGATGCTTACGTAAAGGTGTTCCAGAATCCCAATATTATCGGCGGATATCTCAATACGATTGTCATCGTGTTAGGAGGAACGCTGCTTAACTTATTCATGACCAGTCTGGGAGCTTACGTGCTCTCGCGCAAGGGCGTTCCATGGACCCGAACCGTCATGTTGTTAATCGTTTTCACGATGTTTTTCTCGGGCGGACTCATTCCTATGTACCTGCTTGTCAATAACTGGCTGGATTTAGGGAATTCACTGCTTGCCCTCATCATTCCGGGTTTGATCTCAACATGGAACCTCATCATTCTGCGTACATCCTTCGAGGCTATTCCGGATGGCTTGATCGAGTCTGCCCGTATGGACGGCGCACAGGATTTCACCATCCTTTTCCGTATCGTCCTCCCGCTTTCGCTGCCGGTTATGGCCGTGATGGTCCTATTTTACGGAGTCAGCCATTGGAACTCCTGGTTCAGCGCCATGATTTACCTTCGCGACAGGGAGTTGTTCCCGCTGCAATTGATTTTGCGCGAGATATTGATCCAAAACAGCACAGCTTACATGTCGGGCGACGCTTCGGCATCGGATGTAGAGGCAGTAGGCGAAAGCATCAAATATGCAACTATTATCGTGGCTACGTTGCCGATCTTGGCGGTATATCCTTTCTTGCAGAAATACTTTGTAAAAGGTGTTATGATTGGGTCAATAAAAGGGTAGCGAAGAATCGGAGCGTGATGGGATGCGGGGTTGGAGGATGAAAGGGGTGCAGCGGAGATGGCTGCAATCGTATGCCATAGTGCTGCTGATTCCGATCATAATGATGACGGCCACTTACTGGCAAACGAGACATGTAATCAACGACGAAATTCATCGGGCCAATTCCGCCTTGCTCTCCCAGCTCAAGCTGGAAATCGAAAATTACACGGATTACGTGTATCGATTGTCCGAGATGATCTCGCTTAACCCGAAAGTCAGATCGATCATAAGCAACCAGCAAAACATCGACGCCAAGGATAGGCTTAATATGAAGCATGCCATCGCCGACTTCAAATCGTACAATATCGCGAATCGGTTCGTGGACCACTTCTATATTTATTTCAGCGCAGGCAACTTTGTATTGACCGACAGTTCCTATTACGAAGACGAACTCTATTACGAGTTGAACTATAATCAATCGGACTTGTCGCTCACGTCTTGGAGAAGCAACCTTGCAGAGGAGCATCGCGGCCGCTTTATGAGCCTGGGAGAATTCAGCCAGGGCGCGCGGCCGGGCATTATGTACGCGCAGTCGCTGCACTTTCCAAGCAAAGGAGAATCTGTAGGGACGACGCTGGTCATCGAGCTTAATCAAAGTCGATTGATGGAATCCATCCGGAATTTGCAGTCCTATAATCAAGGCAGCGTCTACATTTTGGATGATGAGGACAGACTTCTTGCCTCCTCCGAACAAGCAAGCGCGCAAGAGCGCAGCTTTCAGCTTCCGGAGAGCAAGAACGACAGCTCGGGCACGGTAACGGAGGATTGGGATGGAAAGCCGATGACGTTGTCCTACATTAAGTCGGAGACGACGGGCTGGAAGATCATCTACGCATTGCCGTCCGAATTGTATAGCCAAAAGGCGGAATACATCCGCAATTTATCCGTTCTCATGCTGGCGATTGCCGCTGTACTTGGTTCCATCTTATCTGTATGGATGGCCAAACGGAACTATGACCCGCTGCAGCGGCTCGTTCGCAATGTAGCGGCGCGCAGTGAAATCGAACCTTCGAGAGGGAGCAAAGGAACCGAATACGACTATCTGGAGGAAGCGCTGGACAACACGCTTGATCGCTACAAGCTGATGAATCAGACGATCGAACGCCAAAATCAGGCGCTCCGCTCCAGTCTGCTTGCCAGGCTGCTCAAAGGAAGGATCAAGGACGGCGTTCCTATTGCCGAAGTATTGCCGGATCACGGCCTCAGTCTGAGAGGCAGCGGCGTAGCCGTCATGCTGTTCTATCTGGAAGACTATAGCGGCTTTTTCCGAATCGACGAGCAGGATGCCGAGAAGAAGCGGGAGTTTGTCCATCTTGTCATGACGAACATCGTGGAAGAGCTGGCGGGCCAGGAACATCAAGGCTGGATGACGGATATCGACGACATGCTGGCGTGTATCGTCAATTTTAATCCCGAGACGTCCCAGGAAGCCGCAATGGCTTATTTAAAGGGCGTGGCCGAAGAAGCGCAGCGCTTTATCGGCAGCAGATTCCGTATTCTGTTTACGGTTTCCATAAGCTCGATGCGCCATTCTGCCCAGGAGCTGCCCGCAGCGTATCAAGAAGCGTTGGAGGCGATGGAATACCGCATGCTCCAGAGCGGGCAGTCCATTATATGGTACGAGCAGACCACTGTTCGCGAGCTGGCCTACGTCTATTCCATCGAGAAGGAGCAGCAGCTTATTAATTGCGTCAATGCCGGCGATTACGAGGCGGCCAAGTCGACGCTGGATGAAATCATCGATTGTAATCTGGAGCAGAAAAACGTATCGGCCGATCTGATCCGTTGTCTGCTGTTCGATATGTGCAGCACGATGATGAAAGCGGGCATAGAGGCAAACCTCTCTCGCGAGGAGCTCTATGAAGAGAATCTTGCCGCGATCCGCGAGCTGTCGAGCGGAAGCACGGTAATGGTCATGCGCGAGCGCATGTCCCAGTTTCTTCAGCGTATATGCGCATTGGCGGAGCAGCGGAGGAAAAAGAGCAAATATCGGCTGTACGATGGGGTGCTTGCTCTTATCGAAGAACGGTATGGCGATAATAACCTCGGCATTAACATGATCGCGGAGCAATTCGAGGTTCACCCGTCCTACCTTTCCCGTTACTTTAAGGAGCAGTCAGGTGAAACGCTGACGGAATACATCAACAAATGGCGTATCGAGAAGTCCAAGGCACTGTTGCTGCAGGATGACATTTATATTAAGGATATTAGCGATAGGGTAGGTTTCTTTAGCATAAGCACCTTTATCCGCTTGTTTAAGAAATACGAGGGGATTACGCCAAGCGCTTATCGCGATATCCATAACGCGCAAGACTAGCGGAGGAGAGAACCCATGGGGACCGAAATCAGTCATTATCGAACCATTGTGCTTGGAGCGACCTTTACCGGCTTGGGCGCAGCGTTGGAAGATACCGACGGCACTTTGGTCATTGAGCGGACGGCGCTTGTCGGTCACGAATTTATTAATAGCTTTAATCCGGGGAGAGGCTGGAACGATACGGCGTTATCGGCTTCCGGCGCCTCGTTGAGAGAGGAGCTGAGGGAGAGAGGGATCTTGTCCGATGATGGTCTCGTCCATCTTCCCGCCTTGGCTCCCGTGTTGTATAACCGGATTTATGAGTCCGGGCTTCGCGTTCTTCTTTTGACGGAGGTACTCCATGTCGAAGAGAAAAACGATTATGTGGAAGTGACGATTCATCATGCTTCGGGACGAAGCGTCGTTAGAGCCGATCGTCTCATCGATACGCGGACGGAAGCGGTTATGGACGCCGACGCCGATAAAACGGCCAGACGGATTAACGCCATGCTGCTGTATGTCGGGGAGACGCCGCTTGAAGCTGTCATGCCAGACACTTTTGTCGTCCCGGATGCCGAGACGGAGATCGTGAAGGGCAAGCTTGACGGAGAGATAATTCTCAAGCTTGTAATCGGAAACGAGGACGATTGGGTGCAGGCAAGAAGCAAGCTGAACCGGGTCTGGACGGACAGGACGGGGGAGTGGTTGGACTGGCGGATTTGCGCGGTGGCGACATGCTTCGAGGTAGAGGTGGCTGCATGCAACTCATCGGAGCAGGGACGTATCCAGCGTTTGACGTCCGCGGCTTATTGCAATCCGCTCGAGGCTTACGAGGCCGGCATCAGAGCAACGGGAAGGAAGGTGAGCTGAAGATGCTGCTATCTCGACGAATAGACGGCAAGGCTGTCGCCGAGGAAGTCGGGGAGGTCGAGTTCCCGCTTGCCTATGATATTATCGTCGTGGGACTCGGGACATCGGGCTCCATGGCGCTGATCGCGGCAGCGAAAAGAGGGCTGAAGGCGCTTGGCATCGAGCGTTTGAACAGCATGGGCGGCATGGGCACTTCCGGTTCTGTAAACGGATATTATTTCGGCTCGCAGGGCGGGCTCTACGAGACGTTGGACCGGGAAGCGGCAGAGCTGAGCGAATCGGTCTACGCGAAGTCAGGCGCCTACAACGTGGAAGCCAAAAAATACGTGCTGGAGCAGGAAGCGGTCCTTGCAGGAGCCGAGCTTGTTTTCGAGGCTTCCATTACTGGCGTGTATCTCGACGGGAGACGGGCAACGGGCATACAGTGGATCGGTCCAAGCGGCATCCGGAGCGCCGCCAGCAAGATTATCATCGACTGTACGGGCGACGCGGAGGTTTGTTCCATGGCGGGTTGCGCAACGAGCGTGGGACGGGAGCTCGATAATCGAACGCAGCCGTTTACGAGCGTAAAGGTTTATGCGGCGAACCGGAAGGTGAGCTGGATTAATTTCGATTCGGGCTGCACGGATCAGAGAGACGGCGTGGAGCTGTCCCGAGCGATTTTATTCTCCCATTCGCAGCATCTGGAGGAAAAGTACGAGGATGGCAAGGGGCGCATGTTGTATCTTGCGCCGCTGCTCGGCATCAGGGAAGGGCGTTTGATCGAAGGGGAAGAGACGATCACGCTGGATCGCTTTTTCGCGGATCGGGTTACCGATAAGCCTTTGTTCTACGCCTATGCCGATATCGACAAACATGGCAGAGATCACGCCTTCGAATCCGAGGAGCTTGCCGACTGGTTCGTAGGCAGCAATCTCGGGGCGATCAATGTGACGGTGCCCGTGCCGCTCGGCGCAATGATTCCGCGGGGATTCGACGGACTGATGGCTGCCGGCCGTTGTCTCGCGGTCGACCATAGCTTATCCACCTGCGTCCGGATGAACCGCGACATGCAGAAGTGCGGGGAAGCGGCAGCGACGGCGGCCTGGCTGGCGATCGGCAAGGGCGTGCCCGTTAAAGACGTGCCTTACGAGGAACTGGTCGGCTATTTGACCGAGACGGGCTGTTACGATCCCGCTAACGACAAGGGATATCAGATCGCGTATCCAGCCGATCGCAAGCCGCCGCAGCGCATCAAATGGCTGAAGGACCTCGGGGAAATTCGCAGCGGGCTTGCATCCGACTCGCCGGGGATCGCCATCTGGTCCGCTTTCCGGCTGGGGCATGCCGAGGTCGGAGCCGCGCTTCGAGAATGGTTGAGCGATGATGACGCCTATCTTCGGAAGCATAGCGCGTTCGCGCTGGGACTGCTGGGCGACGAGGCGGCGCTGCCCGAGCTGCGTGGGATGTTGGCCGAGCGGGACGCTTTCCAGCTCAAGGATTGCCGCAAGAACAATCAGATGCGCGGTTATATGGCAATTTATCTGCTGGGCAAGCTCAGGGACGAAGGCAGCATCGACGAGCTGGAGCTGCTTGTATGCGAGCCCGAGGAGCTGAACAAGCCGATTTACCAAGGTGTGGATACCAGCGATATCTTTAAACCGAAAAAATTCAACGAAATTTATTTCCAATTTTTCTCCCATGCCATTATGGCCTTGTTGAAAATTTATGGGGATCGCCCGGGTCAGCGGGACCGGATCGGCGGCATCTTAAAGAGAGCGGTCGGCCATGACGCTTATATTTCGCGCATAACCGGGCAGAAGCCGGGAACGTACCATCACTCCATTGCCGAAAATATGAAGCTTATCGTGGAGCGGAAGGTAGTCTGAACGGGATCGAGGATGGAACGATAAAGCCGTGCGCCTGATGACAGGGGCACGGCTTTTGTATTTGGTGCCGAATTGCCGGCATGTTATTGCGTGTTCGGAAAAGCTTCGTATCGTATTAATACCCGAAAGCTTTGCTTGCATGCAATTCGCGATCGCGGCGTCCAGCGCCAGAGAGTAATGCCGCAAAGGTATCGCGGCTTTGAGGCACCGATATGCGCTCCGCGCTTACACGCTCTCCCGGTCCAACGACCGTAATCCTCTCCCCCTGCGGAACACCGATGACGGCGCCGTCCTCGATGACGGCGTTTTCGCCGATAATCGCATTATGAATACGGACGTTGCGTCCAATCCTTGCGCCAGGCATAATGACGCTCTCGTAGACAAGACTGCCTTTGCCGATTTCCGAACCCGTGCCCATAATCGAACGTTGCGCGGCGCCTTCCATCCGGCAATGAGGATCGACGATGCAGTCATGAGGCGCGATCCCGTTGCGGCGATCGCGGCGGGCAGAGGCCGGCGCGTAGCCCGAGAGAAGCGGCCAATGAGACTCTGACAGCCGGAGCGTGCCGTCGATCAGCTCCATGTGGGCTTCCCACAAGCTGTCTACCGTGCCTACATCGCGCCAGTAGCCTTCATAAGGATATGCGTTAAGGCTTTCGCCATCCTGCAGCAGCTTCGGTATAATATCCTTGCCGAAATCATGGCTGGAAGCCGGGTTGGATGCATCTTGCTCCAGCACCTCCTTCAGCTTGTCCGTACGAAATAAATAGATGCCCATAGAAGCCAGGTTGCTTCTTGGACGGGATGGTTTCTCTTCAAACTCAACGACGCCGTAATTATCGTTTACATTCAGAATGCCGAAGCGGCTTGCTTCATGCCAGGGCACCCGCTTAACCGCTACTGTAGCAGAAGCCCCGCTGCGGATATGCGCCTCCAGCATGGGGCGGTAATCCATCTGATAAATATGGTCGCCGGACAAAATGAGAACATGTTGCGGATTACGGGGCTCGATGTAGGATAAAGTGCGATAAATCGCGTCGGCAGTTCCTGTGTAACAGCCGCTCGGAGAATGTTCGGAAGCCGGCAGCATCGCAATTTCGCCCAGATGCTTGGTCGGTATAGCATTAAGCCAAGCGCCACCATCCCCGATATGGCGGTGAACCGTGTCGGCGCAATATTGGGTCAAAACTCCGATCCTGCGAATGCCCGAGTTCAAACAGTTGCTAAGCGGAAAATCGATCATCCGATACCGTTCTCCAAACGGTACAACCGGTTTAGCAAGTGAAGCGGTAAGCGGTGCCAGCCGTTTGCCCTCGCCGCCTGCCAGGAGCATGGCCATACAAACCATTTGCGTCATTATCTCGTCCTCCAAGCTTTTTTATTTGGGTTGGTATCGCTAGGTCGTGTCTGAAAACCCGCTCAGGGGCATCTTTCACCGCCTTTCCGCCCCCTGCTTCGTCACTTTTGCTTGACGTACCCCCGGTACGCCTTCACAAAAGTTCCTTACATGGAACGAAAATTCGGCAAAATCTGCTACCCTCGGAGTATTCAGACACGCCCTCGTCCATTTGTATTGGTAACCATTACTTACACGTTATTTCCTGTATTTGAAACAAGTTAGGTGTTTGACCGTTGCGCTATTTGATCTTCCGCCATACGATCCGGTATCCATTCGGCTCAAGTCCGATGACCAGCTTGCCGTCCGGATTGTCGATCCCCTCGCCGGTTAATGCATCCTGCCATCCGCCTTCTATCATGGGGTGTTGAAGCTCGACGAATTCATCCGAACGGTTGATCCATACCGTAAAGTGCTCATTGTCGTCCAGCCGTTCGTAAATAAGAGAGCCGCCGTCAGCTTGTGCCGACAATACGCGGAAACGGCCGCTGCGCAGGACGGCATGTTCTTTTCTTAGCGCGATGATTAATTTGTAGAAGTCAAACAGGTCCCGGTTCTGGTCTTCCTCGTTCCAGATCATGCATTTGCGGCAATCGGGGTCGTCGCCTCCGTCCAATCCAAACTCGTCGCCGTAATACACGCAAGGTAAGCCCATGGTGGTCATCATATAGACGACGGCTTGTTTTACTCTCCCGACATTGCCCTCGCAGCGGGTCATCAAACGCGGAATGTCATGACTCGACAACAGGTTAAACAGCGTTTCATTGGTTTGCTGCGGATATCGCATCAGGAGCTTGTTCGCATGTTCCGCAAATTGGGCGGAAGAGAGCTTTCGATCGGCGAAAAAGCCCAGCATCAGCTCCGTCAATGGATAATTCATGACCGAATCGAACTGGTCGCCGAGCAGCCAGCGCAGCGAATCGCTCCAGATTTCGCCAATAATAAAAGCGTCCTTGTTCACCCCTTTAACCGCTTTGCGGAAGTCGCGCCAGAAGTGATGGTCCACTTCGTTGGCGACATCGAGCCGCCAGCCGTCGATCCCCGTATCTTTCATCCAGTTGATTGCTGTTTCGATCAAGTACTGCTTGACGTCAGGATTCGCTGTATTCAGCTTTGGCATATGGCCGTAGAAACCAAACGTGTCATAGTTCGAGACGCCATCTTTTACTTCGACCGGGAATCCGCCCAGATGAAACCAGTCCTTGTATTCCGACTGCTCGCCTTTCTCCAGGACATCCTGAAACGGGAGAAACTGTTCGCTCGCATGATTGAAAACGGCGTCCATGACGACGCGGATGCCGCGCTCATGGCATTGCTGGACCAGCTTCTTAAGCAGTTCCTTGTCTCCGAACTGCGGATCAACCTCGCGGTAATCGGTAATGTCATATTTATGATTCGAGGGAGAGCGGAAGATCGGCGTCAGATAAACGGCGTTTACGCCCAGCTCGCTTAAGTGGCCGATGCGATTGATGATGCCCTGAAGATCCCCTCCAAAAAAGGAATCTCTCTCCGGCTTTTCTCCCCAAGGCAAGGTGCCTTCCGGATCGTTGGACGCGTCTCCATTTTCGAAACGATCGGGAAAGATCTGATAGAAGACGGCTTCCTTGGCCCATTGGGGAGCGTCGAATAAATCGATGGCATGGATGTAATGTCCTTCGAAATACCCGCCGGCAGGCGCAGGCTGCTCGGAGGAGAAGCCTTCTTCCGTCAGCCAGATCGTCTCCTCGCCGCTGTGCAGACGGAATCCGTAGCTGAATCGTTTAAATTCCGGCCGGATGACGGCCTCCCAATAATCATGCAGGCCATCCGCGGCGATGTGGTCCATTTCGATTTCTTGGCAATGATGATCCCAGTCGTATTTATCCCCAGCAATCGCAACAACTCGCTCGACATCTTTACGTTTGGTTCTAAGACGCAAATGGAACGTCTCGGGATCATAGGCATACGCCCATCTGTGGCTGGGGGAATGGTAGATGCTCTCTAATTGCACGGGGTCAGCTCCTTTTCTCTGTACTTTTGTGGTTCAATTGGTGCGTTAAAAGAACGATGGGATAAATCGCCCCCTCATGGCCTTTGTATGTTAGTACACTTGTTTCCATCGTTATTAAACATTTGATGTTGATCCATCCTACTCCGGCCGTGACGCTACATACCGAGGCCGTCGATTCATTGTGCGCAAAACTGGAATTGCAGCCGCAATCAATCGTCGCCAACCTGTTAACGGAAATGAGGGCCCTTATATGGATCGTTTGGCGTGATATTAAAATCTAACGGAACTATGCGACGTTATTCGTGAGAAATCCAGGCAAACCGCGAAGTTTTGTCCATCATAAGGGCTGTCAGTTCCATTAGATTTTAAAAGAGCTGCTTTTTGCTGAAATAACGTCTTTCATTTCCGTTACGGTTTCCTGAACAACAAAAAAAGCAGCCGGTCGTCAGCCGGCTACTTCCATGTTTTAATAAGCTATTGTCTCCTGTTACTTAATGTTCCTTTGAATGATCTTTATTCATAGCGTTGTGGGCATTGTATGTTCGGTGGTTGTAAGTTGATGTTGTCTTGATCGAACTTCACTACGCCAGCAGTGCACAGTTTTCGATTGCAGCTGAGGCGGAGTTTCCGACTATAATGTTCTCATTCACAATAAAGGAGCAGCCTCGACTCAATACTTCAGCTTCAGCAAATTCCGTTCCTGAACAAACGTTGATGTGTTGAAGAGGAACAGCGCGTCCTGGATGCCGTTCTCCTCCATATAATCGCCGATGTTGCCGTTGTAATAGCGGATGTCGGTCATATGGATTTCCTTTACGTGATTTGTCAGGAATGGCAGCATGCTGTGCGCGTAGGAGTCCTTTAGGATCAGCAGCTTCTCCAAATCGGCATCCTCGGATGCAATCTCGTTTGTTACCGTGACCAGCGCGTGGACGCCGCCTTGAAAGTAGCTGTATTTGTCTTTTTTGCCCAAGTAGCTGTCGTCGTACAGACTGTCTCTTGTCTCGTCGGTATCGACGATGTGCATCTCGTACGCTACGGGATTTTTAGGCTCGTATACTTCGATGGCGTCGGGCCGCAGACCGCCGTATTGCCCCTTCGTATGATAGCTGCCCAGGAACGAGTCGGAAACAGTGCGAATATGAAAGTCCTCTTCGGCGAGAGGCTTCCAGCCCAATGATTCGGCATACGCCCGATATGCCAGATAAGCGCCGAATGTCGTCCAGTGATGGTCGGTGCGGTAATAGAGCTGGCGATCGTCTTGTTTGCTCCCGGTTTCCGCATGGTCCAGAAAAGCGAAGCCGTCGAGAAACGCCAATCCGCCGCCCAGTTTCCCGCCGATCCACTTATTGACTTCCCGCTGAGAATACGCCTCCGCCATCCAAGGCAAACGATCCGGGTACATGCCCACGGAGTTGGGCGCAAGCAGGAAGGAGAGCCGCGCTTCGGGATGGTTGGCGGCGAATTTGTTTATCGCGTCTACGTAGGAGCCTAACTCATCCAAATCGGGTTTTCCGAACTTTTCGAACAAATAACCGTCTTCTCCCAGGAAAATTCCGTTGTTCTCTTTCTGCAGCCGTGCCTGCTCCAGCAGGGACTTCGTTGCGATAAACTCGGCCCGGAACGGAAAATGGTCGGTCACGTACAGCTCCGCATCCTTGGCGTATTGCTGAGACCAAATCCGGCTCCAGGAAAGCTCCGGATTCTCCTGAAGCTTGCGATTCTCAAGCTCGGAGAATATCGTCTTCGGCTCGAAGATAAAAAACAGCAGCAATCCGATAAGCAGCGAAAGAAAACCCCCGATATATATGCGATCAATCCATTTGCCGGACATAGATGAGGCCTCCCAGGCTAAAAGCGGAAATAAAGAAACGGATTAAAGGTAGCATCCACGAGATAGGCGACGGACATCAGCAGCAAAACCGCATGCCAGCCAAAACCGAGCAAAGGGAGCACTACGGATGCGGGGTTGCCGTTGACAGCTGTCCGAGTTGCATCGCTGCCAGTTATATCATCTGCAGCCGAACGGTTTTGAATTCCACCGTTCAGGCGCGCCTGGACGGAGCGAATCAAATGCCGCCATTCCAGCGAGCCCAGCACAAGCAAGAGAAGCAAAATGGCATTCGTATACAGCAAATAGAGGCT
Source organism: Paenibacillus sp. PAMC21692 (assembly GCF_014303795.1). Classification (NCBI taxonomy): domain Bacteria; kingdom Bacillati; phylum Bacillota; class Bacilli; order Caryophanales; family Paenibacillaceae; genus Paenibacillus; species Paenibacillus sp. PAMC21692. The sequence continues at coordinate 6,918,409 of NZ_CP060293.1, read as the reverse complement.
GTGACGGTCGAACCAAATGCCGTTCCCCCCGAACATGGCGCTTATATAAGCAGCAACGTCTCCGATATTCTCGAAGGCAAACAGAACCCAGCCGATCAAAATGAGCAACACAGCGTACAAATGGCGGATTGAGCGCGGCAGCCGCGCAAGCAAGCGAAGCAAAAACAGCTTCTCGGCAATCAAAATGACTCCGAAGTACAGTCCCCACAGCAGGAAGTTCCAGCTTGCTCCATGCCATATGCCCGTCAGCAGCCACACGATCAAAATGTTGCGAAGCTGATTCGTCATTCCCTTTCGGTTGCCGCCCAGCGGGATGTAGACGTATTCGCGGAACCAGGTGCCGAGGGAAATATGCCAGCGCCGCCAAAAGTCGGTCATGCTGACCGCCGTGTACGGCTTGTTAAAGTTTTCGTTGAAGCGGAAGCCGAACATCAGTCCCAGACCGATCGCCATATCGGAATATCCACTGAAGTCATAATAAATTTGGAAAGCAAACGCGATGATACCCAGCCACGCGGTCAATACGGGAAGACCGGACAAGCTGTCGGCCGCGGACACCTCGTTCCAGAGAAGACCGATATTGTTGGCGAGCAGCACCTTTTTGGCCAAACCGATGCAAAATCTCCTCACGCCTTCCGCGAACATACGGGCGTCGACGCGGCGATCTTTCAGCTGCTCGGCAATCGTGTTGTAACGCACGATCGGCCCGGCAACAAGCTGAGGAAACAGCGAGACGAACGTCGCGAAATCGATCCAATTGCGCTGGGCTTTACTATCTCTGCGATAAACATCGATAATGTAGCTCATCGATTGGAACGTATAAAACGATATGCCGATCGGCAAAGGCAGGTCGGTCGGCGGAATGGCCGTGCCGAGCACGGCATTTACGTTCGCGATGAGGAAATCGGCATATTTGAAGAAGCCAAGCACGCCCAGGTTGACGATAACGGACGCGATCAGCACGGCTTTCCGACCTCTGTCGCTCATGCCTTTTCTATCCAGCAGCAGGCCAAACAGGTAGTCGGTCAGCGTGGAGAACAGCATAAGCGCGATGTAGATGGGCTCGCCCCATGCATAAAACACGAGGCTCGCCAGGAACAACATCAGATTTTTGATTCGCCGAGGCGACAAATAGTACAAGATCAGAACGCCGGGCAGGAACAAAATCAGGAACAGCAGGCTGCTGAATACCATAACGGCGGTATTACTTCACGGTTTCTTCGAATTTGGCGGCTACATCGGCCGCGTCCTCGGCAATTGCGAACATGACGAAGTTTCCTTTGGTCACGAGCTTATAGTTTTTGGCGTTTTCGTATTGATCCGGAAGATACTGCTCGAACGATTTCTGCACCGCTTCCGCGCGTTTCTTGATGCCTTCCTCAACGGCCGGGATGTCCTTGGCGTCCTTCACTTGGAAGACGGCGAACTCCGTCGTCGAAATATTCATCATAGGCATGAGCACGACGTAGTCCTGGAACAAAGCTTCGTCGAGGTGGTACATGTCCTTTAACATCGCTGCGTCCGGTTCAATAAACGCGGGGCGTTCGTCTTCTTTAACGAGAGCGTCCATCACGTAGCGCGAAGTGCCTTCTTTTGCAGGTTCCCCGCCCTCTTCGCCGCCATCGCCGTTCTCCGAGCCAGCCCCGTTGCCGGCATCCGGAGTCTCGGTCGGAGCGACTGTCTCGGTTGGAGCGACCGTATTCGTAGGCTCGGCATTTCCCTTATTGTTGTCCGCGCCGCAAGCCGCGAGCGCGGCTCCCATGGCGAGAATCATCAGCATATTCAACATTCTTTTTTTCTTCATTGTGTCCATCTCCTTGGTAGTTGTAATTTGTTGACATAATATTGCGTGCACACCGCTACAGACGGTACCCTTTCCCGGAATGTTGCAAGAAGGGAGCCGGATGGATTTTTTTGCTACTGTGCAGGCGAGATGCATCAAGGGGTCGCGGATCACGTCCCATCTGTGATAGAATGCATAAAAGAGCTATTCCGCGCATGGTGCGCCGGCAAGTAGGAGGACGACAATGGAGTATATCAGCACTAGAGGCAAAATTGCCAAAATCGGATTTATCGAAGCATTTATGATGGGACTTGCGGACGACGGAGGTCTGCTTGTTCCAAGCGAGATTCCCGTCATCTCCGAAGCAACGCTGAAAGAGTGGCAATCGCTCAGCTACCAGGAGCTGGTGTTCGCGATTTTCTCGCACTACACCAACGGAGAAATTCCCGAAGCGGATCTTAAAGCGATGATCGCCGCGAGCTATGGCACATTCCGCAATCCGGAAGTGACGCCTGTTCGCCGCATCCGCGACGATCTGTACTTGCTCGAGCTGTTCCATGGACCGACGTTCGCCTTCAAGGATATTGCGTTGCAATTCATGGGTCAGTTCTATTCCTATGTCGCAAACCAAACAGGCAAAAAAATTCATATATTGGGCGCTACTTCCGGCGACACCGGCGCTTCCGCCATCGAAGGCGTGAAGGGTAAGGAAGGCATCAAAATTTGTATTTTGCACCCGACGGGCAAGGTCAGCAAAGTACAGGAGCTCCAGATGACGACCGTACAGGACGACAACGTGCTGAATCTGTCGGTCGAGGGCAACTTCGACGATTGCCAGCGTATGATCAAGGAGCTGTTCGCGGATTTGGATTTCAAGTCGGCCAATCATCTGGCGGCCATTAACTCCATTAACTTCGTGCGCATACTGGCGCAAACGGTCTATTATTTCTACTCTTACTTCCAGGTATCGAAGGCAACAGGCAAGTGGGAGCCGGTCAATTTCAGCGTGCCAACGGGCAACTTCGGCGATATCTTTGCCGGTTACGTAGCGAAGCGGATGGGATTGCCGGTAGGCAAGCTCATTCTGGCGACGAACGAGAACAATATTCTGGAGCGGTTCATCCACGAGGGCGTCTATATGCCGGGCGACTTCCGCATGACGTACAGCCCGTCCATGGATATTCAGGTAGCGAGCAACTTCGAGCGTTATCTGTATTACGTGCTTGACGAAAACGCGGCCGAAGTGGAACGTCTGATGAACCAATTCAAGACGGAAGGCGAGATCAGCATTCCCGAAGGAGCGCATCGCAAGGTGCAGGCGGAATTCGCGGCGCACGGCGTCGGCGGACAAGAATGTCTCGACACGATCTCCGATTACCAAGCCAAGCACGACTACTTGCTGGATCCGCATACCGCTTGCGGCGTATCCGCGGCAGATCGCTGCAGCGAAGAGGGCGAGATGACAATTGCGCTGGCTACTGCGCATCCCGCGAAGTTCGACGAGGCGATCCGTCTCTGCGGCATTGAACAGAAGTTCCCGGCCGAGATTCGAGCCTTGTTCGAAAAGCCGCAGCGTCAGACATTCGTTGATGGCAAGCTGGAGGACGTGACGAAGGAACTCGTTCAATTTTATAACGCGTAACGCATCTGCTATATTATCGCGTCAGAGACGTCAACCGCCTGTCCAACGTTTTGCGTAGCTAAGTCGGTTTCGCCGACTTAGCTGCCTAAAAAACCTCCGCCTTGCACAGATAAGTCGGTCTCGCCGACTTATTTGCCTTCCAACCCACTGCTTTGCACAATTAAGTCGGTCACACCGACTTATCTGCCTAAAAAACCGCCGTTTCGCATAATTAAGTCGGTATCACCGACTTAGCCTCCTCCCACCCCGCCGGCTTGCACAATTAAGTCGGTCTCGTCGACTTATCTGCCTAAAAACCCGCCGGCTTGCACAATTAAGTTGGTCTCGTCGACTTATCTGCCACACCGCTGCCGTATCGCATAATTAAGTCGGTCACGACGACTTATCTGCCACCGCCCGAGCCGTTTCACATATTTAAGTCGGTCTAGCCCATTAACGTTGCAGTAAACCTCACATGATTCAAACAGAAGTTACTATATTTGTAATTACCTACACGTTTTTCATGGACAAAACAGAAAAAGGCTCCTACATTTAGAGACGTAGCACGTTGTCCACGACCTCTAAACAAGGAGTCCAAACCATGGATAACGTAACCCAAAACACTGTCGTTCGTCAACTACTTTCTTTACTGCCTTTGGATGTACAGGATCGTCTACTCTACGCCGATCGCTATGCGAAGAAGCTTACGATTAGCAAAAGCATCTTGGTGTTCGTTCTTGCTCAGTTCAATAATTGGCAGAGTTATGTCGAGATGGAAGAACAAATCTACGCGCACTCCGAATTACGATCCGTTCTCGATCTACCCTGCATTAGCGCTGCACAACTTTCGCGTAAATTGGCCCAGATTCCAACGGAAATGCTGCATGAACTCTTCCTCCATGGCTTGGTTCATATCCAGAAGCTGACGGCAAATCTGAAGGGCATTTCACCTAGCATTGGGCGCCTAGCTCTTATTGACTCATCCAAGGTGAAATTGCCGCTTGTGCTTGGAGACTGGGCCAGAGTTTCGTCTACGTCCAGCGGTGTCAAACTGCACGTACGTCTCTTGACTGCTTCGCCTGATGTCGTTTATCCCGATGCCGTGATCCCATCGACGTTAAACGTCGGAGATCGAGCGGCTACCGTTGAGCTTGTGACCGAGTCCACCGTGACCTATGTCATGGACCGTGGCTACGATAACTACAAAAACATGGATAACTGGATCCGGCGAGGCATTCGTTTCGTCATGCGTATGCGGGATCGTGCCCTGACCACCGTTGTAGAAGAAAGGCAAGTAACGCCAGATGGCTCCATCACCCGAGATGCGATCGTTAGCGTAGGCGGCGATTTCCGCTCCATGAAAGAACGCATTCGACTCGTGGAGTTTTATGATGAGCAGGGGCGTTTCTACCGTCTGCTAACCTCGCGACTAGACATCACGGCCGAAGAAGTCGCTCATATCTACAAATGCAGATGGTTAATCGAGCTTTTTTTCAAATGGATCAAACAACATCTAAGGCTGAAGAAACTGCATAGCTACAAACCACAAGCGATTTGGAACCAGATTTACCTCACGCTGATCACTTTTATGCTTGCACAGTACATGCAGTTACACTTAGAAACGAAGAAAAGCGTTTGGCGCGTCCTCGAGTTGTTCCGTATTCATATGTTTCATCCTTGGATCCAGTTCCTAAACGCTCTATTCCGAGCGCCTACACGAACATCCACAGGAAAGAAAAGGGGTTCATCAAGAGAAGTACCCCCGTTGCGAACGGAATTAGGCATGTTCAAGAAAAGTAAAGTGACATAGAAAAAAGTAATTAACACAATTATTGGGAGAATGTGACTACAACTAGGTAGGGATTGCGTTTTTGGCTCACTCTCTCAAAAAGAGGCTGTAAAATAATTGATCTACTATGAGAAACATCCAATCGCACTGTTGATGTAACGTTTGTTGCAACCCTCATGGGTCTAGCCGACTTAGCCATAGGCAGCAGGCATTGGCACGTAAGCATTCTCCATACCAAATTCCGTACATTGTTATAAAATGCTGCGTTCCGCCTTGACCTGACTTGCAAGGGGAGGGTACACTCTGACATAATCGGCTGTTCCCTGCGCGAAGCGACATTCGTGAGCGTTCATCCGCTTACTCGCACGCCTGCCGAATCCACCGGAGCGGAGTTGTCGGACTATGCATATCATTCGAACCATGGCTAACCGGAAGTATTTACAGCGGATTTTTTTCTATGTCAACTTATCCATGGCTGGGCTGCTCGTTATCGCGGCGGTATCGTTCTACCTCTACTCCCAGCAGATCATTCTGCAAACGCAGAAGGATTCTAGCCGCAAAGTGTTGGCGCAAATCAAACACAACATTACTTATATTACGGATATCGTACGCAACATCGGGATAACGGCCAGCATGGATCCCAACATCGTCTATCTGATGAATGCGGCGGTCCCGGAGCCTGTGATGAAGTTCCAGACGATTCGGAAGATGGACACGCTGGCGGATTCTACCTCGTTTATTGATTCCATCGTCGTTGTTAACGGTGCGGAGCGAAAATTTTACAGCGGAGGATCGGGCGCATGGAGCCGCACTAACTGGACAGAACTGCAGGAGCAGTTGACGAAGCAGCTGGAATCGATGGGGAGATATGCGGATGCCAAGCTGATTCCTTTCAAGCTGGACGAGAGCAGTCCCGACGTGGATCTCTTTTCGTTTATCCTGACCGAAAATCATCCGGGAAGCGGCCAGTTGCCGAACGCCGTCATCGTTAATATTAGACCGCAGTGGATCTTCGATAATATTAAGAGTCTGGATAATGTAACGGACAATAGCGACGGCATGGTGCTTCTCGACGAGCAGGGGAAGCTGCTGCAAACGGAGGGGATCGGTTCGCCGTATGCCGCCGATGTGCAGCGGCTTCTGGACCGTATGGTCCATTCGGCGGGAGACTCGACGCATGACTTCTCGATTCAGAAAATCGAGGGAAGGAAATACGTCATTTCGGAAATGAACATGGATGTAAGCGAATTAAAGGTCATGAACATTTTGCCGTACGAGAAGGTCATGGGCAAGGCGGAGACGCTGCGCGATATTACGCTGGCGCTCATTGTCGTATTTCTGGTCGCAAGCTTCATCCTGTCGCTGGTCATTACAAGCCGGCTGTATCGCCCGATCGGGAAGCTGTTCGAATTGTTCCATCGCAATGATGTGCGGACGGACGAGTCGGAGTCGGGCAGCCATGACGAAATGAGCTTTATATCCGACGTGTATCGGCTTACGCTCGATAAGCTGCGTCAGGTTAATCGCGAGGAAAGCGGGAAAAAGCAAATCGTCAGCGATTATTATTTGCGGCGATGGTTAACCGACAGCCGTACCATGACAGCCGAGGAACTGCATCATTGCGCCGAAGCGAGCCCGGGACTGTTTGAGGCGGGAGGAGATGGCGCAACCGTGTGGCAATTGGCCGTTCTCTCTCTGGAGCAGCCCATAACGGACAAAAAAACGCCGGAATCCGCTACGCAAGAGAAACTGTATCGGTTCGCGGCATGCAATATTGTGGAGGAGACGGTCGCTCGGCATTATTCGAACCGGGTAGTCGATATGAACAACGAATATATTGTAGTCATTATCCGTGTCATGGAAGGGGAGGCCGACCAACCCGCATTAACGCAACTGCTGGCGGAGGCCCGGCGAATCTTCAAGCAATTTTACCGCCAGCGAACCTTCTCGGCGGCCGTCAGCGATGCGGTCGAGGATTACAAGGATCTGACGCAGGTCTACGAATGGACCGTGCAGCAGCTTTTGTATCGTCTCGCATTGGGACCGGAGACGATCATTACGCCCGACGACGTGCGGGGCAATATGGAGCGAAGCGATTTTACCCTGCCTGCGGAGCTGGAGAGAAAGCTGGCCGACAGCATCAGGACGAAGGATGCGGATGCCATTGACAAACATTTGTCGCGGGTATTCGAGCTGATTGCGTCCATTCATTACGATTACATGACGTACGCCGTCATTCAGGTCGTGCTGCTCGTCAAGGCAATCATGCGCGAGCCGGCGTTCGCCTCCTACGCCAATTCGGTCGAGCTGCAAAATATGAATCAGAAGGTGATCAAAGCCGAGTCATTGACCGCTATGCGAGAGATCATCGGACATTTCCTGCAGCAGCTGTGCGAGGAGGATCCGTCCCATCTCAAGGAGGACCGGAACCTTATAATCGTGGATACCATTAAGGAGTTTATCGAAAACAACTATTCGGACATCAATCTGAGCTTGCAGTCCATCGCGGCATACCTAAAGATGTCTCCCGCGTACGTGGGCCGGATCTTCAAGCAATACGAAGGAGGGTCCGTCGGCGATTATCTAAACGGTTATCGTTTGGACAAAGCGTGCGAACTGTTGATTGGCAGCAGCTATAACGTAAAGGAAATCGCCGATTGTCTGGGCTTTAACAACGCAAGCTATTTTATTACCCTGTTCAAGAAAAAATACGGGGTTACGCCCAAGGAATACCGCCTGAATGCGGCTCTTGGCAAATAAAAAATCTTGTTTCAGTTATGGAAATTGGAACAATTGACAAAAAACGAAACAAAAGTAAGGACGTTTCATCGATTTTGTGATTTCGTTCGCCGCCTCCCTTTGCCACAATAATGTCGCAGGCCAATATGAACCATGCGAAAGGGTGAAGACTGTGGCAAAGAAGTATTTGTCGGCTTGGCTGATTGTGTGCATGCTCGCGATGGGCATGCCCGTCGCAATCGCGCAAGCAGACCAAGCAGAGCAGATGGAGGGGGCGGCTTTATTTGTATCTACGGTTGGAAGCGATTCCAATAGCGGAACGGAGGACGAGCCGCTGCTAACGCTCGAAGGGGCGCGGGATGCAATCAGGACTATGAAAAACGATGGAGGGCTTCCCGACGGAGGTATTACCGTTTATTTGCGGGAAGGCGTCTACGAGCGAAACGCGACGTTCGAGCTAAAAGAGGAGGATTCGGGAACGGCCGATTCCCCGATCGTGTACCGTTCCTACCCTGGAGAAACGGTTCGTCTGACGGGCGGCAAGGAGCTGGATCACGAAAGCTTCGAGCCCGTCAGCGATCAAGAGGTGCTTGGGCGGATCATCGACGAAGAAGCGCGCGGTAAAGTGCTGCAGGTCAATCTGCCTTCGCTCGGCATTACCGATTATGGCCAGATGAGCCGTCACGGCTACTGGAAGGCAAACGATGTCAGTCTCGTGCCGCCGATGGAGCTGTACGTTGACGGACAAGGGATGACGCTTGCCCGTTGGCCGAACGAAGGTACCGTACAGATGGGAGAAATCCTCGATCCGGGACCGACGGTAGACGATGCCGACCTGCAGAAGCGCGGAGGCACCTTCGCGTATACGCACGACAGGCCGAAGTATTGGTCCCAGGCAGACGATATTTGGCTGGACGGCATATTCGGCTACAGCTGGGAATGGTCGTACAACAAAGTCGCGGCCATCGATACGGCGAAAAAAACCATGACGTTGCAATACGGCGAAATGTCGGGCCTGCTCACGAACTGGTATCCGGATTTCCATTTTGCCCAAAATCTGCTGGAGGAGCTTGACGCTCCCGGCGAATATTACATTGACCGCACAAACGGAATCCTGTATTTGATGCCCAATGCCGCGTTTCGAAACGGACAAGGCGATATCACTGTAACGATGCTGAAGGAGACGATGATCCGCGCGATCGGCGCTTCGCATATCCGGTTCGAAGAGCTGGCGATGGAGTACGGACGCGATACGGCGGCGGTCATTCTCGGCGGCAGCGATATTACGATCACCAACAGCGAGATCAGCAACTTCACAAACGGAGGTGTGCTGATCAATTCGCCAGGCCGCTACGCCTATGACGGCATCGAGGGAGAACTGGACGGGCGCAACCATGCAGTCGTCTCGACGCATATCCGGCATGTCGGAGGGACGGCAGTCACCCTGCATGGCGGGGATACGAAGACGCTGGAGCCCGGCAACAACCGGGTGGAAAATTCGCATATTCATGATTTTGCCTATTATCACAAGGCTTACAATCCCGGGGTGCTGTTCGCTGGCGTCGGCAATCAGGCGATCGGCAATGAAATTCATGACGCGCCTCATCCCGGCATCATCGTGTATGGCAACGACCATTTGATCGAATACAACAACATCTACGACATCTGCAAGCAATTCCAGGACCTGGGCGCGATCTACATGAATGCAGGCATGGATCCCGAGGAGAGAGGAACGATCGTCAGGCACAACTACTTCCATCATATCGGGGAGAATCTGCATGGCGTCGAAGGCGTCTATCCCGACAATATGACGATGGATCTGACCATCGAAGGGAACATTTTCTACAAGATGGGGAACAGCGCGATCAAAAGCGGTACCGGCGCCTATATTTATACCTCCAACAATATCTTTGTAGATACTTATGTACCTTACGACAACTATGAGATGTTTATGAGCAAGGAACCGGGCAACCGGGTCGACCGGGATTATATGCCCGTATGGAAGAAGCTATTCGAGGAAAACAACAACTTTATAGGCACGCCTTATGCGGAAAAGTATCCCGAGCTTCTGAAGTTTTTCGAAGAGGATCGTTATCAACCGACGACGAATAACTTCGAACGAAATGTCATTTATAATCCGACGCTCCCGCGTTCGAGCCAGACAAACGAGCATGGCGTACGCGATATAAACAATCTGATGAACCACAAGGACAATTGGGTAGCTAACGTTGATCCCGGCTTTGTCGATCTGGCGACGGGAGATTTCAGTCTGAAGCCGGATGCGGAAGTGTTCAAGCAGATTCCGGACTTCGAGGCCATTCCGTTCGAGATGATCGGTACCCAAGGCAAAGTAGGGCTCCCCCATGGGGTAGACTCTATCGCCGTATCGGGCGTTTACTTGCCAACGGACAATCTGACGATGGAAATCGGCAAGACGGTGCCGCTTCAGGCCGAGGTGGTGCCATGGAACGCGAGCAATCCCGCCGTCACGTATAGCAGCAGCGACGTAACGGTTGCGTCGGTGGATGCAAACGGCCGGGTGTTCGGGGAAAAGCCTGGCGTTACTGTCATTACGGCAGTGTCGATGGCTAATCCGGAATTGAAGGATGAAACTGTCGTTACGGTGACCGAAGGCGACGGCGTCATGCATTTTACCGACTTCGAGTCGGGCAGCAACGATTGGCCGGTCGATGCCAATCGCGGCATTGTGAAGGATGAAGAGAACAACCATTGGTATTACATCGTTAACGGAGCGAACTCGCAGCATCCTCGCCTCTTTTCCGATTATGTGCTGGAATATCGGCTGAAGACGCCGGAAACGATTCCGGACGGTGCTGAACTGATCATGTATGATCGCAACGGCGATAAGGGGAGCGGGTATATCCAATATCGCCAAACGACGACGGATTCGACTTGGATTATTTACAATGCGCAATGGCAGACGTTAAAAGAAGAAAAGGTCGCAGGCGGGTTCTTGAAACCGAATACGATCTATGATGTCCGCGTGGTGGCCCAGGGTTCGTCGATCAGCGTTTATGTGAACGACGTAATGGTCATCGAGGGCCAGAATCCGGCACATAGCGTGTCCGGCAAGGTCGGCTTCTATGTGAATAAAATTGCGAATCTGTGGTTCGATGACGTAAAATTCTCGCTGCCGCGGAAAACGGTAGAGAGCATTACGATTGAAACGGATATATTGCATCTCAACGAGGGAGGACAAAAGCTGCTTCGCGCAGTCGTGAAGCCGGATGATGCCACCAATAAATCGGTGTTATGGTCCTCAAGCAACCCTGATGTAGCGACCGTGGACGACAGCGGATTCGTAACGGCGACGGGCAGGGGAGAAGCGGTCATCACGGCGCGGTCGGCGCAAAATTCGGATGTGTACGCCGCAACAACGGTTATCGTATCGGATGTGCTGCATGCCGTCGACTTCGAGTCGGGCGGCGGCGGATGGCTTGTTGACGCCAATCACAGTATCGAGGAGGATGGTGACGGCAATCACTGGTATCGCCTCGTCGACGGGGCCAGCACCAAGTCTCCCGTCAACTTCTCCAATTACAAGCTGACCTACAAGCTCAGAACGCCGGAGGAGATACCGGTCGGAGCGACATTGCTCATGTATGATCGCGATAGCGCGAGCGGGCGGGGATATATCAGCTACAAGAAGAACCTAACAGGCTCATCCTGGTCGATTATGAATTCGGAGTGGCAGTCGCAGGAGGAGGCGACCTTCGATAGCGACGATCTGCTGCCGAATAAGGAATACGAAATCAAGGTGGTTGCTCAAGGCGCGGACATCAGTGTCTTCGTTGACGGCGAGCTGCGCTTGCAAGGGGAGAACACGTCTTACAACCCAACCGGGCAAGTCGGCTTCTATGTAGAAGGTTTCGCTTATCTGGAGCTCGACGATATCGTCTTCGAACTGGCGAGGGTGCCTGCAACGGAGGTTGTGCTAGATCGGCAGGAGCTGTCGCTGGAGCCGGGCGAGAAGGTGAAAGTGAAAGCAACGGTGTCGCCGCCGGACGCGACGGACAAGAAGCTGGTCTGGAGCTCCGGCAATCCGGAGACGGCCACTGTAGACAGCAGCGGAACGATCCAAGCGGTATCGCCGGGTACGACTGTCGTGACGGTTGCATCGCGCGAGAATGCGGACGTTAAAGCCGCCATCGTCGTCACGGTAGCGGCGCCCGTTTATCCCGTTATTGAGCTGGACCGCCAGCTCAGCGATACAGAGGGCTGGACGGCAGCAGACGCGGTGAAATTCGGCGAAGGTACGGTTCGTATATTCGGGGATGGCGTATTCGGCTATGGAGGAGAGAAGTTCGGTAGCGGATTGATTACGTTCAAGGCGAAATTCGACGACTTCAACTCCAGCTGGTACGGATTCGCGCTGCGATCGGTTCGGACCGGGGATCCAACCTGGGTGAAAGAAAATAAAGGTTATCTGGTCGTCATCAAGGAAGATGTTATCGAATTCCAGACGTGGAAGCCGGGACAAACGATGGTGGACATTATCCCGAATACATCCGTCCTGCCCAATCAAGAGCATCTGATCGAAATCGGGGCCATCGATGTCGAAGGAGGCGTCCGGTTTATCCTGAAGGTGGACGGGAAGGCTGTACTTAACGTACTGGACACCGATCCGGCCAACCCGATTCCATCCGAAGGCTACCTCAATGTATACAACTATGCGGGAGCGGAGGATGCCATCGAGCTGAAACCGTCGCGCAAGCCAGACCCTGGAACGGACCCTGGCACCGACCCGGGGACGAACCCTGGAACGGGAACCGGCCCAATCGTAACTCCCAAGCCTGAGCCGGACGAAGAGTTGGTCGTTGTCCGCGAGAGCGATCTGACCTCGGGGAGCGGGGACGGCATCATTGCTTTCGAGCTGGAGCCCGGTCAGAACGGCGTGATTTTGTCGCAAGGGATTCTAAAGTTGCTCGAGCATCCGATTGAGGTACGGTCCGGGGAACTGAAGCTTACCTTTGAGCCGGAGCTTCTCAGGAAGCTTGCGGAGGAGCAGCCGCAGAATGCCAAGCTGGCGATCAAGATGGTTCCTCTGACCAAAGAAAATGTTGCGTCGAAACCTTCTGCAAGCTACAAAATGGTCGGAGTTCCGTACCGTCTTGAACTGCTTGCGCTGGCGGAAGGCGAGGAGCCACGCTATCTATCGGACTTCCCGGCGCCGATTCCATTGGCATACACGGTTAAGCCATCCGGCGTTAACGTCAATGAGGAATGGCTGGGCATCTACTATGAGAATCAAGCCGGAAAGTGGGAGTATGTCGGAGGCGAGTTCGATCCGGCCAGCCGGACGCTGTCGGCGGAGCTGCCTCACTTTAGCGTATACGCCGTGATGGAATACGAAGCGGCCTTTGCTGACTTGCCGTCGGGACATTGGGCGAACGGCGCCGTCAAGGCGCTGGCCGCGAAACACATCGTCACCGGCAAGTCGGAAGATCGCTTTGATCCTGACGGAACGACGACAAGGGCGGAATTTGCGGCATTGCTCGTACGGACGCTAGGATTGCAGAGCGAAGGATCGGCGAAGCTTCCGTTCCGGGATGTAAGACCGTCCGACTGGCATGCGGAAGTCATTGCGGCTGCCTACGAGACCAAGTTGGTATCCGGACGTCAGGAGGATGTCTTTGCGCCAAACGAACGGATTACGCGGGAGGAGATGGCGGTCATGCTGCTGCGGGCTTACGCCTACGCCTCCGGTAAGGGCCGATTGGAAGCTGGCGTGAGCGGGCCGAAGGACTTGACGGCCGCGTCGCAATGGGCGCGGACTCCCATCAGCGAGGTTGTCGGACTGGGCCTGATGACCGGTTACCCGGACGGCGAATTCAAGCCGAAGCGTCTCGCGAATCGGGATGAAACGGCACAAGTCGTTTATAATCTGCTGAAACTTCTATAATCATCATTTTGCTTAAAAATTGGTACTGTAATTGATATTTTGTATCCATTTTAAGATTTATCTTTACCTCCTCCTTATGCCATGATGTGTGACAAGACGGCACTGCGATCCATCATGGATAAGGGGGTGAACAACTATGAAAAAAAGCCGTTTCCGTTTCGGCAAGGGAGACAGAGAGCTCAGCTTGCTCGCTCTCCCGTCGGTCCTGTACATTTTTGTTTTCAGTTATTTGACGATGTTCGGCGCGATTATCGCGTTCAAAAACTACAGGTACGACAAGGGCATTCTGGGCAGCGACTGGGCGGGCTTCGATAATTTTAAATTTTTCTTTATTTCCGAAAAGGCGTTTATCGTGACCCGCAATACGGTGCTGTACAGTCTATGGTTCTGGGTCGTCACCACGCTCGGCGCGCTGATCGTGGCCATTTTGCTCAACGAGATATCGCGGAAGTGGAGCAAATATTATCAGACCACGATGTTTTTGCCCACTTTCGTCTCCTGGGTCGTCGTTATGTTTCTGGCGCAAATGTTCCTGAGCCACGATTACGGGTTTCTAAACCGCTTGTACGAATCTATCGGCCTTGACAGGGTCCGCTGGTATCTGGAAGCCAACTATTGGCCTCTTATCCTGACCTTGGCTCATCTGTGGAAATCGATCGGCTTCTCGGCGCTTGTCTATTACGCGGGCATTGTGGCCATCGATCCGTCCTATTACGAGGCGGCGAAGATGGACGGGGCGTCCCGATTCCAGATGGCCCGCAAGATCACGATTCCGATGCTGTCGCCGCTCATCATTATTCTGATGATCATGGCGATCGGCAACATGATCCGAGGCGATTTCGGCCTGCACTTCTTTGTCTCGAACAATTCGCCTCTTCTGTACAACACCACCGATATTATCGATACGTTCGTGTACCGGGCGCTCAGCGTCAGCGGCGATATCCCAATGGCTACGGCCGTCGGCCTGTATCAGTCCGTGGTCGGGCTGCTGCTCGTGGTGGGGGCCAATTATACGGTTCGAAAAATAAGCGAAGAAAACTCGTTATGGTAGGATAGGGGAACGACCGATGGAAACTTACGCAAACCGACGCGGCGGCATGGCCAATATCTTTTTTAACGCTTTTTTTATCGTACTGTCCATGCTCATAGTCGCACCGTTCATTCTGATCGTCTCCGTCTCGCTGACGGATGAAAGCGCGCTGGCGTCATTCGGCTATTCGTTTCTTCCCAGCCGGTTCAGCACGCTTGCGTACGAATATTTGCTGCAGACGCCGATGGTCATTCTTCGGGCGTACGGCAACACTTTGTTCATTACGCTCGCGGGCACGCTGCTCAGCATTCTTCTGACGAGCATAATCGGCTACGTGATATCCAGAAGAGACTACGCGCTGCGCTCTCCGCTGACGGTATTCGTGTTTATTCCGATGATGTTTTCGGGCGGGCTGGTGCCGTTTTATATTCTGGTCACGCAATATTTGCACCTTAAGAACTCGTTATGGGCGATCATATTGCCTGGATTGCTGTCACCCTTCTACGTGCTGATCATGAAAGGTTTCATGAGCAAAATCCCGTATGAAATCATAGAGTCGGCCAAGATGGACGGTGCCGGCGAATGGCGGATTTTCTTCCGCATCATCCTGCCGTTGTCCACGCCGGCGCTTGCGACGCTGGGACTGTTTATCGCGTTCAACTATTGGAACGAATGGTTTAACGCATTGCTCTTCATCGATGATGACCGAAGGGTGCCGCTGCAGTTGCTGTTGGTGCGAATTATGAACACGCTGGATTTCCTTCGCAACAACAGCGAATACATTCAGGGGCTTGGCATCGACATGAGCCAGTTCCCGAACGAATCCGTGCGGATGGCGCTGGTCGTCATGGTCGCCGGACCGATGATGTTCGTGTTTCCTTTTTTCCAAAGATACTTCGTGCAAGGGATGACGGTCGGCTCGTTGAAGGGCTAACCGGCATGGAGATGGTTAAATTCAAATCAGGGGGAATAACCATGACAAAGATGAAATACGTGTCGATGCTGCTATTGTGCGGCGCCCTGCTGCTGGGAGCTTGCAGCGGCGGCGGTCAAGGAAACAAACCGGCGGGCAATGGCGGGGAGACTGCCCAGCCGAGCAACAACGGGAGCGCAGGCGGCGAGGACGAGAGCTTGTCCGAAGTGGAGCTGATCTGGTATTACGGGGTATCGCAAGTATCGCCGGATCAGAAGCTGATCGAAGACGAGGTCAACAAAATCGTGAAGGAAAAAATCAATGCAACCGTAAAACTGCGGCCGGTCGATTTCGGCAGCTATACGACAAAGTTGAATACGGCGAGCGCAGCAGGCGAAAAATTCGATTTGGTCTGGACCGCCAACTGGGCATTCAATTACGACGAAAACGTAAAGAAAGGCGCATTTATCCCGCTGGATGAGCTGCTGGAAAAGCATGCGCCAGAGACGCTGAAAGCGATCCCTTCGTTTACATGGGACGCGACCAAGTATCAGGGCGAGATCTACGCGGTGCCGAACTATCAGACGATCACATCGCGTTATGGCGTAAGCCTGCGGAAGGATTTTGTAGACAAATACGGCTTCGATACGAGCAGCGTCAAGAAGCTGGAGGATCTGGAGCCGTTCCTTAAGCAGGTGAAGGAAAACGAAAAGGGCATCGTGCCATTGATGTTGACGGGCCCGGGCACAGTGTTCGAGCCGTTTATGTACGGCTTCGACGACAGCGGCGTCCGGATCGGCGACGATACGTTCCAGAGCAACTGGCTGGAGCAGACGCCGGAGTATAAAAGTTTCGTGGAGCTGATGCGCGGCTGGTTCGAGAAAGGCTATATCAATGACGACGCCTCGACGGTAAAGCAGATAGACTCCATCTACAACGGCAAATACGCGGCCGGTCTGGAAAGCGCCATGAAGCCGGGCTACGAAGCGGAGAAAAAAGCCTCCAACGGAGGGTACGACGTGATCGGCGTTCCGCTTACGGAAGCGACGACCCGCCGCACCTCCAATATTACGACGCTGACCGCGATAAGCCGCACGTCCGCGAACCCGGATCGCGCAATGATGCTGATCGAGCTGGTGAACAACGATCCGGAACTGTATAACCTGCTTAGCTTCGGAATCGAAGGGAAGCATTACGAGAAGGTGGAGGACAATACGGTCAAGATCGGCGCCAATGCCGGATACAGAGCCCAGAACTGGGTGTTCGGCAACGTATTCAACGGCTATCTGGTCGAGGGACAGGCGGCGGACACTTGGGAGGAAACGAAAAAGCTTAACGAATCGGCGTTTGTGCAGCCAACCTTCGGCTTTGCATTCGACGACACCAACGTCAAAGCGGAATACGCCAACGTGATGGCGGTAAAAGCGGAATATCAGCCGCTTCTGATGACCGGTACGGTGGATCCCGACAAGTATTTGCCTGAGTACCTGGAGAAGCTGAGAAACGCCGGCGCCGAGAAAGTGCAAGCGGAGCTGCAGAAGCAGTTGGATGCTTGGGTAGCTGAGAACGTGAAGAAGTAATTGGCATCCGGCATTACTGATTTCTATAAGTTTAAATAAAAGGGGATGTAATCACCTGTGGGTGATACAGCCCCTTTTTTTTAGAATGTAAAAGTTTTCGGGATGGGGAGCTTACACAAACGGTACAATAATTGAGCGAAAATACACAATTAAGAGGAGGGAAGAGCTATTTATTCGTACATTTGTACATATATACACGAATATGGGTTCAAAGAGGTACCTATCGAAGATAGGAAGCGAGAATTTGTGTATTTTCGTACAATTTGCTGTGCAAGGGCTTCGTTTGTTTGAGAAATTGGGGAAAAATGCACAAATGTGCAGAGAGGCCGATTTCAGGCGCGATCCAATTAGAGGTCCCTGAGCCTCGACGGCGATTGTTTTTTATGTTTTTTAAACGTGCGGCTGAAGTAGAAGATATCGTTGAACCCCGTCGCGGCCGCAATTTCGGATACGGTCAGAGGCGAATGGCGAAGCATGTATTCCGCCTTGTCGAGGCGGGTTGCCGTTACGTATTCGGTGACGGTACGTCCCGTCAATTGCTTGAATACCCGGCTAAAGTGGAAGCGGCTTAGCCCGGCAATCTCGGAGAGCAGCTCGACGCCCAGCGGTTCATTGAAGTGGAGATCGATATAGTGCAGAACAGGCTCGAAGCGTTCGATGTTCTTCATCCGCTCCGCATATTCATCCTTGGTGAGAACGCTTGCGACATGCCCTCTCATCAGCAGCGTCAACAGGCGGTACAGCTCCGATTTGACCGCAAGCTCGAAGCCGAAGGAGCGGGTCTTAAGCTCATGCGCGATGGATAGGACACATGCGTTCAACTCCGCGTTGCCCCTGATATGGTTGCGGAACAGGATGCGGTTCTGAATAATAGGCGCGATGAACTTCGTATCGGCGGCGTCCTCGAACTGGCTGTGCAAGAGCGAAGTATCCACGATTAGGGCATAGTAGAACAAATCGGACGACCTGCTTACTCCATGATGCAGTTCGTTGCTGTTGACGACGATCAGATCGCCCGGCTGAACCTCATAGGCCGTCGTGCCGCACTCCATAACGGCTTCGCCGGCTTCGATGTAATGGAATTCCAGATGCGCGTGCCAGTGGTGCGCAAAGAGCGTCGTGTCCGCATGTTCGAAGTGGGTACGATGCACTTTGATCGGGAACCGGGGATCCGGCATGTTCATGGGTTCGCGCAAATTCTCGAAATTATCGAATGAATCGGTCATCCGCTCTCCTCCAGTTTGTTAAAGTACGTGTTCAAAAGGTTCGGTTAGTTCGAAATCGGAAGCAAACTTTTTGAACAACCTCTTAGAGCACAAATGTACAAATAATCCGCACGGCTTTGCATGGCTTACATGGCTGGTTCCATTATAATACGGAAGTGTATACATGCCAAAGGCTAACGGGAATTTACACCCCCCGTATTCTCGAAATGACAAGGAGAGATCGGAAATGTCAACTGTACAAATCGGAGTTATCGGAACCGGCTCAATCTCATCGTTGCATTTAAACGCTTATAAGAACAATCCCGACGCTACCATCTACGCGGTATGCGATCTGAACGAGGCGCGCGCCAAGGAAACAGCGGAGAAATACGGCGCGGTCAAAGTATATACGGATTACAACGATCTGCTCGCGGATCCCGGCGTGGAAGCCGTCAGCATTTGCACCTGGAACAATACGCACGCGGAGATCAGCATCGCTGCGGTTCGCGCAGGCAAGCACGTGCTGGTGGAGAAACCGCTTTGCCGCTCTGTTGAAGAAGCGCTTAACATTCAGAAGGCGGTCGAGGAGACGGGCAAAATTCTTCAAATCGGATATGTGCGCCGCTATGATCCTAACGGCCAGTTGCTTCGCTCGCTTGTCGAAGATGGGCGACTGGGTGAAATCTATTATGCGAAAGCGTCGATACTGCGCCGTCTCGGCAATCCCGGAGGCTGGTTCTCGGATATCGAACGTTCCGGCGGCGGCCCGTTGATCGA
The DNA here is from genome assembly GCF_014303795.1 of Paenibacillus sp. PAMC21692. Lineage (NCBI taxonomy): Bacteria > Bacillati > Bacillota > Bacilli > Caryophanales > Paenibacillaceae > Paenibacillus > Paenibacillus sp. PAMC21692. The sequence goes on along the minus strand of NZ_CP060293.1, from coordinate 6,899,049 downwards.
CATCGGCGTCCACGCCATCGATATTTGCTGGTATATGATGGGGCGTCCGAAGGCAGTTTCCGTCAGCGCAAACACTTATCGCAAGCTGGGCAACCGCTCCAATGTCCAGGATCTTTCCTTCTATAAAGCAGCAGACTACGACGCAAGCAAAAATACCGTCGAAGATATGGCCAACGCGCTCATCCGTTTCGAAAACGGGGCTTCCCTGATGGTTGACGTCAGCTTTACGCTCCACGGAAAGCAGGACGAGACGGCGATTCGCTTGTATGGCGACAAAGGCGGCATGGAGATCGAGCCGGAGACAACGTTTGTGACGGAGATCAACAACCGTATCGTCAACGTGATCCCGCAGACGGATCACAAGGGCTTTGGATTCGAGGCGGCTTTCCAGAACGAGATCAACCACTTCGTCGACAATGTAAAGAACGGCACGCAGCCGATCAGTCCGGTCGAAGATGGCGTCGAAATGATGAAAATTTTGTGCGGCATCTACGAATCGGCGGAAAAAGGCGCTGAGGTGAGACTATGAAGCTGGGAGTAAGCACATACAGCCTGCACAGGGCATTCTCCTCGGGCGAGCTCTCGTTAACTGGCGTCATCGACTACATTGCCAGCATCGGAGCCGAGCATGTGGAGATCGTGCCGCTTGGCTTTAGCATGATCGAAGATCCGTCGCTGATCGAAACGATCCGTGACGCGGCTGCCGCAAACGGGCTGGAGCTGTCCAGTTACGCGATCGGCGCGAACTTTGCGGACAAGGGTGGCGCGGAATTCGAAGACGAGGTCGAGCGGGTCAAGCGGGAAGTCGACGTATGCGCGGCGCTTGGCATCAAGCGGATGCGCCATGACGTTGCTTCCTCCAAGGATCTGTCCATCGGCAATTTTCTGGCGCAGCTCCCGCAATTGACGCAAGCTTGTCAGACGATCGCGGATTACGCAGCCGGCTTCGGCATAACGACCAGCGTGGAGAACCATGGTTACTTCATCCAGCATAGCGACCGTGTACAAGCGCTTGTCCATTCGGTTGGAAGGGACAACTTCCGCACGACGCTCGATATAGGCAACTTTTTGTGCGCGGACGAGAATCCTTTGACGGCGGTTGCAAATAATATCGGCTTGGCTTCGATGGTTCACGTTAAGGACTTTTATATTCGTCCGGCAAATCGTAATCCCGGTGAAGGCTGGTTCAAGTCAACGGGAGGCCAATACCTGCGTGGCGCGATCGCAGGCCAAGGCGACATCGACATACCTGGCGTGTTAGGCATCGTAAAACGCAGCGGCTATGACGGCTTTATTTCCATCGAGTTCGAAGGCATGGAAGAATGCCGCAATGGGACGAAGATTGCGCTCGACAATGTCAGACGCATATGGAACGAAATTGTTTAATCGAGGAGAGTGAGCGACAATGGCACAACCAGTTATGACGAACAAAATCGGCGTTATCGTCGACAGCTTTAAGTTAGGCGTTCGCGATGGCTTAGTCAAGGCGAAGGAGGTCGGCGCCGACGGCGTGCAGATCTATGCCGTCAACGGCGAGATGGATCCCGCCAACCTGTCGGCATCTGCCCGTCGGGAGCTGAAGGATTATATCGCATCGCTAGGTCTTGAAATTTCCGCATTGGTAGGCGATCTCGGCGGCCATGGCTTCCAGGATGCGTCGGTCAACCGCGAAAAGATCGAGAAGTCGAAGCGGATTATGGAGCTTGGCCTGGACCTCGGCACCAATATTATAACGACGCATATCGGCATCGTGCCGGATGACCAGAGCAGCGCCGTCTACCGTTCCATGCATGAGGCTTGCGTGGAGTTGAGCAGCTACGCGGCTGGAATGGGCGCGTTCTTTGCAATCGAGACGGGACCGGAGAAGTCCGCGCATCTGAAGTCGTTCCTCGACACGCTGGGCTCAAGGGGCGTATCCGTCAACTTCGACCCGGCGAACATGGTCATGGTGACTGGCGACGATCCTGTTCAAGGCGTGTACACGCTGAAGGATTATATCGTTCATACGCATGCCAAGGACGGCGTTAAGCTGGTGGACAATATTGATCCGCGCGATGTATATGGCTTCTTTGGCTACGAGAAGGCGCAGGGTCTCGACCACGATGTCATCGCACAGCAGGCGGAGACCGGCGAGACGTTCCGCGAGGTGCCGCTCGGCGAGGGTAAAGTCGACTGGAACGGTTACCTCCAGGCTTTAAACGATATCGGCTATAAGGGTTATCTCACCATCGAACGCGAAGTAGGCACGAGCCCGGAGAAGGACATCGAGTTGGCCGTGCAATTCCTGAAACGTTACAGAGGGTAACATAATGCAGTAACGAGCCAACTCGTCTTTTGACGGGTTGGCTTTTTTGGATACACAATCGCTTATTCACGGCCGCCATCGCCCCAATGAACTCGCTTTTTCATACACAATCGCTCGTCCACGGCTGCCACCGCCCCAATGAACTCGCTTTTTCATACACAATCGCTCGTCCACGGCTGCCAAGGGCTCAATGAACTCGCTTTTTCATACACAATCGCTCGTCCACGGCTGCCATCGCCCCAATGAACTCGCTTTTTCATATACAATCGCTCATCTACGGCTGCCAAGGGCTCAATGAACTCGCTTTTTCATACACAATCGCTCATCTACGGCTGCCATCGCCTCAATGAACTCGCTTTTTCATACACAATCGCTCGTCCACGGCTGCCATCGCCCCAATGAACTCGCTTTTTCATACACAATCGCTCATCCACGGCTGCCAGCGCCCCAATGAACTCGCTTTTTCATACACAATCGCTCATCCACGGCTGCCAGCGCCCCAATAAACTCGCTTGTTGAAGTCGGTGCTGAATATGTAGCTTCATCAAGCCTATAATAAAGACAGCCAGCCCGGACGCCGGGCTGGCTGTTCTGCTGCAGCAATCATCCGGTCATTGGTTGACCGGATGACGCTGCGAGTATATGAATTTAAGTTATACGCCCTTCATAACGAAATCATAAGTTCCGGATTCGATTTGAACCTCCAGGCATCCGTTCACATATTCGATTCCACGGACGCCTGTCGTAAGTCCGCATGCTGTACCGTTGGCCCATAGTGTTTGCTCCGATTCCAGCAAGACGGCATTGGAGCTTCCATCTGGCTTGAACATTGGCAATACAAGCTTGGCCTTCATGGCTGTCGGCACATGAAGCGTCAGCCTATACTCATTAGGCGACTCTTGCGTTCCTCGCTCCCACCCGGCGGACAAGGCGCCCAACGGTGTGGAGATGGCAGCACTCGCGTGCGAGAGACCTTCCGGCATAAAAGGCGCGATCTCGGCTTCTGCGAAGCCAGGCGCCATCGAACGTATGCCCACCACGTATTCCTGGAGCATCCTGGCCGGATAACCGTTCCATGCGTGGCAATGCGATTCGATATCGTCCCAGCCTTCCCACATGGTAGGTGCCCCTTGACTGATCATATAACCCCAGCCGGGATAACTTTCTTTGCTTATCAGCCGATATGCGGCCTCGCCTTGTCCATTCTCAAAGAGTGCCCGCAGCAGCGGCAGCGACAATACCGTGCGGCTTTCCCACGGGGAGTTCGCGATATAATCGACGATATCGGCGGCGTCGCCGGCTGGCGCAAGTCCGAGATGCAAGGCAAGCGCGTTGATGCCTTGATGGATCTGGCCGGTACCGAGGCCGGAGCGGAACCGGCGGGCAGCCGAATCATACAAACTTTCGACTATCGCTTCCCGCAGCAGACGCGCCTCGGCATCGTAATGCGCGGCATCCCAGTCCCGGCCGATAAGGCCGGCCATCCGCGACAGGACGTCGACTCCCAGATGCAGCTTCATATTTTGCACCGCAAACGGTGCGGAGCTGTTCTCCTGCTCCAGCGAATTGGAGCCGTGATCGACGGACGGATACGGCCAATCGCTGATATGCCAGCCTTTGTCGAGCGGGACAAGGCCGGAATTTGTGTCGCGAATGCCGAGATAGTAGTCGACCATGCGTCTGGCTGTATCGTAATACCTTACGATCAGGCGATCGTCGCCGGTATGCATGTACAGTTTCCAGAGCAGGGAGCAGAAGTGCAGATCCCATTCGGGAATTTGCAGCTTGAAGTCCGGCTTATCGTAGTTCGTCGGATAGACAAACGGGAAGGTTCCGTCATCCAGCTGCCCTCCTGCGAAATCAGTAAGCACCTTTTCCAGTGCTGCCCTGGCATCGAAATTGTAGAGCAGCGTCTCCGCCTGAAGATCAGAATCGGCGAGATATTGCGCCTGCTCGCGATGCGGACAATCGACGATTTGGCCCAGCACATTGTTTTTCTGCGTGCGGATGCAGGCGGCGTACAACTTGTTCAGAAGCTCGTCGGACGAGTCGAACGAGCCGAGCTCGGCCATTCCCGTATAAGCGAGCACAAGCGACAACTGCTCTCCCGGCCGAATCGTTTCGGGATAACCTGTCACCTCGATATATCGAAACGCCTTGTAAGAGAAATCCGGCTGCCAGATTTCCAATTCATCGCCGCGCATCGTGTATTGATCGTAATAATGATGGGATGTTTCGTTGCTTACATGATGTTTGACAAAGCCATGCTCATCCAGGTCCTCCGAGTACCGCAGCCGAATTGTCGCTCCCGAGATGCCGGACAGCGTAATCCGCGGCCAGCCCGACAGGATTTGACCGGCGTCGAACACTTGCCGAAGCGTCTCCGGCGCTCCGTCATCCCCCGGCGTCAACGCTTGCTTGACGAGGGTAGGCACAATCAGCTCCGCTTCGGCGCCTTCCTGCAGGCGCTGCCGCTTCATCGGCCAGCGATGAGCCGGAATCCCCGACGGCACGGCCTGCTGGCATGCTTCTGCGGCAAAGTTCGTCCGGTTCCACGCCGGATCCAGCTTGCGGGCATCATAATCTTCGATGGCGGATACGCGCCTGTTTTGCTGGTAGGGGGTTCCGCAAGCATGCGGAATTTCCTGTACGATCTGCCAAGATTCGTCCGTACCGAATGTTTCGCTTGAGCCGTCTTCGTAGATCACTTCGAGCTGCAGGCGGAAGCCGGGCAAGCCGTCGACATAGTTTTGACCGCCGCCTCCCAAATAGTGGGCAATCGCAGCCAGACATACTTTGCCGGGACGAAGAGACGAGGTTACCTCATAGGCCGTATACAGCTTGCGCTGTTCCGGATTGGTCGGCGCGGGGGAGCCATAGCCGCCGATTCGGCTTCCGTCGATGAACAGGCGCATGGCATGATGAGCCGAAGCAAACAGCAGCGCCTGGCGGATTGGCCCTCGCAGCTCGATATCTTTGCGGAAATAGGCAAAATCGTTGATTTGCAATTCGCCCGGTTTCCAGATCCACTGAGCGCGCCAAGCTTCCGCATCGTTCAGACCAGTCAGGAAAGTGGCGGGTTCCGATGCGATGACATCCCCTTTCACGTCTCTGGCGAGTACCTTCCACCAATAACGGGTGCAGTCTTGCAGCTCTGGCCCGCCATATCGGCAATCTGTCAGCCGTCCGGTCATCATGCCGCTGTCCCAGATATCGGTTTGGCCGGGGGAAAGCAGATCTCGCCGCGTAGCTAAGAGGAGCTGGGCTGCAACAGGCTGCGCCTCCCCTCGCGCGTAATCCAGTTGCCAGGATATTTGAAGATCGGTCACGTCTATACCGGTTGGGGAATCTTGTCCGTCGACGTGCAGGTGATGTATGAGCGCCATGTCACTCTCTCCTTTGCGATTGCATCAAGTGTCGTTTCTGCTATCGTAGCCCAGAGAGTTGATCCGCGACAGGGGCTGTTATGCTATATTTATAGGTGGATTACATACTACAATACCTTCACTGGGGAGTGTTCAAAATGAAAGAGCCTCGATCTCACCCTGTCTTGCAGGGAAACATTTACTGGAATGAGGATCAGTTCCCGCTGCATGTCAATCGGGAGAAGGAGGCTTTTTCCTTGCCGCTCCATTGCCACGACTTTGTCGAGATCAATTTTGTTGCCGAAGGACGGGGCATGCACTATATTGCCGAAGATAGCCTGGAAGTGAAGCGGGGCGATCTGTTTATTATTCCGACGGGTACCGCCCATGTGTATCGCCCGCTCACCGAACGGAACGGCAACGAGCTTATCGTATACAATTGCCTGTTCGCGCCTGAATTGATCGAGCGCTTAGGAATTGCATTTCCTGCACAGGATGAAGTCTTCTCACAGACGACAAGGGGGGAGAGAGGTTATGCCTCGTTCTCCGATCGCAATGACGAATATCGCACACTAATGCAAAGCCTGTATCGAGAACATGTCTTGCGTCTTCCAGGAACGGAGGCGGCGCTGCTTAGTCTGCTGATGCAACTGCTGATCTCGATGCACCGTAACGATAAGGGCGGCGAGGAGTCTCTATCCTTGCGCCAGCTGTCGCCGGTATTCGAACATATCGCGGTACATTACCAAGAGCCGATCGCGCTGCGAACTCTCGCCGGCCTCGTATCGCTCAGCATTCCCTACTTGCAGCGTCTGTTTAAACGTGCCACGGGGCAAACGATCGTCGAATACATTCAGAATTTGCGCATCGAAAAGAGTTGCGAGCTGCTCCGGCATACGGAGTTCCAGGTGCAGGAAATCGCTTATTTATCCGGCTACAAAGATATGAAATTTTTCCACCGTTTGTTCAAAAAGAAAACGGGCACGTCGCCGCACCAGTACCGGCAATCCGTTTTGAATCAAACTCTTAATAACCTTTATCCGTAGCCGAGTTTAATGCGGTCCTGCGCGAAGCCCCGGCTCGCCGGATGTCTTGACGACGATTCTGCGAGCGTTTACAATGCGCTTAACCGATTGAAGGCAAGGGGTAGGGTGATCGTAGATGTGGTCTCAGATCAGATTGCTGCAAAAATTGATTATTGTATTAATCGTGTTTCTAATCGTTCCCGTGCTCGTGGCAGGCATTAGTTTGTTCTCCATTACGCTGCCGCTTGCGCAGCGCGAAACGAGGGACATGCTGGGTAAAGTAGTGGATCAATTGCACGAGAACGTACAATATCGGGTGACGGGTTATCAGAACATGCTGATGCAGATGGCTGTGGATCCAAGACTCTCGGCTTCCCTGACGCAGACGTATTCGGAGCTGCAGGACGAAGTGTTTGCCTTGCAGCAGATTAACGCTTCGATCAGCCGCGTCCGCTCCTATTTCCCCATCAAAACGATTCGTTTCTACAAAAGCAACCCGACGCTTCGCGAGGATGGCGGCGCTGTTTTTAACCTGGAGAGGGCCGATCGCCTTCCCTGGACTGCGGCAATGTCCGAATCCCGTCAGCCCTTCTACTGGTACTTTGATGCGGACAATCCCCAACCGGCCTTTCATATCGGCAAGTGGCTTGTCGATTACATGAGTAACGATGATTACGGCATTATCGATTATGAAGTGACAACACAGGCGCTGTTCGAAAATCTCGCCAATCCGCTGGAATTCGAAGATAGCTGGATCGTCATCGCGGATCAAAACGGCAAGGCGCTGATTGACTACAGAGGGCTCAAAACCGGGGATTCCATAGCCGATTTAACGTATTTAAACGATTCTTACAGCAGTAAATCCGGCTCCTATACCGAGCGCATTGACGGCAAAAACCATCTGATCGTCTATCAAACGACATCGCTTGGATGGAAAATCATAACGATTGTCAGCCAGGAGGCGTTATGGGAGAGACTGCAGCTCGTCAGGCAAGCCGCGATAGCCGCAAGCATCCTGTTCGTTGTGTTGACGCTTGTTGTTTTGATCAGCTTCGGAAAACGAATTACGAACCGACTTAATGTGCTGATTCGCAGCATGCGCAAAGTAAGGGAAGGAACGCTTGGCCTGACGGTCAGAATCAATGGCAAGGATGAATTGGGCGATGTCGAGGAGACGTTTAACCAGATGTCCCGGCAACTGGAAACGTCAATGCTGGAAAACGCTGCGGCCAGAAGCGCCGCCGAGACGGAGAAGTTGCGGCTTTTGCAAGCGCAGATCAATCCCCATTTCTTGTATAATACGTTAGCTCTGGTTAAAAGCATGGCCATGGATGTTGGATCGGCGGAGATCAGCGGAACGGTGGACGCGCTTGCCAAGTTTTTTCGACTGGCGCTTAATCAGGGACGCGATGTGCTCCTGCTTCGCGAGGAACTGGAGCATATTCAGGCTTACCTCGACATCCACGAGTGGCGTTATCCGGGCAAGGTGACGGTTCGTTACGATATTGACGAGGCGACGCTCCCTTGCGAGATCGTAAAAATTACATTGCAGCCCATCGTAGAAAATGCACTGATGCACGCCTTTACTCATCGTGGGGGCAGAGGGGAAATAACGATATCCGCAAAACTTGCGGAGCGCTTCCTGTTTATTCGCATCGAAGACGACGGCAAAGGGATGAATGAGGCTCAGCTCCAAGATTTGATGAACCCGCCGATGCAAGAGAGCGGAGGAGGATTCGGATTGTACAACGTCCGGGAGCGGCTCACTCGCTTCTACGGAGTCGGCTTCGAAATGACGGTCGCAAGCGAGCCTGAACAAGGAACGGTCGTAAGTTTGAGAATACCGCAGCCGAACATTCAACCAGAGGGGGCGACGACATGATCAAGGTGTTAGTTGTGGACGACGAGATTCGCCAACGGCAATCGATTATCAAACATGTGGGATGGCAGGAGCTGAGGATGAACGTCATTGGCGAAGCGGAGGACGCGGAACAGGCGCTGAAGCAATTCGAAACGCCGGATGTGCTCATCACCGATATTCGGCTGATGGGCAGCAGCGGTCTGGAGCTGGCGGCGGACATGAGGCATAGGAATCCGAAGCTGAAGGTAGTCATGGTGACCGGCTACGAACAGTTCGAATATGCGAAGACGGCGCTCGATATTGGTGTCGAGGCCTTCCTGGTCAAGCCGATCGATTTCGCGCGTCTGGAGCAGGTGCTGCTTCAAATTGCCGACGGGCTGGAACAGGAGCGGCAGTTGCAGGCGAAGCTGCAGGGGTACGCATACAAGGAGCGCGCAAGCTTCTTGGACGATTTGTTGCACGGCTTGCTGAACGAGGATGAGGACCACTCGCTGGAAACGCAAGCGGCGCAGCATGGTTTGTTTGCGGATGCAGCCCCCCGCGCGGTCATCGTTGCGGTTTGCTCCGAGGATGATGGGGAGTGGGCGAAGGTAATCGGCGATTGCGCGCAGATGGCGTTTGACGGACAGGTGGAAGCTCATGTGATGACTGCCCGGCAGCAAATGGCTTTTATCGTGCGCGCAGGGATGCGGGACGGATGGTTCGGGAACGCGTTGGAGCGGTTTGCGGAGTCGCTGAGGGAAGCCGGAGTGCCCGGCATTGCCATCGGCATCGGCGGGGACGCCGCTTCGCCGTCCGAACTGGCAAACAGCTACCGCCACGCAGTAAGTGCTGTCAATCAGCGAAAGCTCGGGGTGAAAGGACCGCTGTATAACTGGGATCAGCTGATCGGCGATCGCAAGCGCAGCCATGCTCAAAGCATTGTCCAGCGCGCGATCGACTACATGAACGACAACTACATGAACAACCTCAGTCTGCGGTCCGTGGCCGACGCCGTTTATTTGAGTCCCAACTATCTGGGCGCGCTGCTGCGTTCGGAGCTCGGCACCTCCTTTACCGATCAACTGGTCACAATAAGAGTTGCCCGCGCCAAGGAATTGCTGCTCGCTCCCGATTTAAAGCTGTACGAGGTGGCGGAGCGGGTCGGTTATCAAAATTTCGGCCATTTCTCCAATCTGTTCAAACGCATGACCGGCTTTACGCCCAAAGACTACCGGCAATTTCAAAGTATGCCGGACAACGAATAACGGCTCTCGCGCCATTGAATCGCCCTTCTTTCGCAAGGGGCATCTTAACCGCCAGCTTCTCATAAAGGGTATCTCAATCGCTGGAGCGTTTCTATCCAGCAATTGGATGTCGTAGAGGGGGGCGGCGGTTTTTTGTCGACTCAATGTACTCGGTTTTTCATACACATTTGCTCTCGTGCCCCCGCCAACGTCGCATTGTACTCGGTTTTTATACACAATTGCCCTCGTGTCCCGCCAACGTCGCATTGTGCTCGGTTTTTCATACACATATGCCCTCGTCCCTCCGCAAACGTGGCAATGTACTCGGTTTTTCATACACATATGCCCTTGTCCCCCCGCCAACGACGCATTGTACTCGGTTTTTCATACACATATGCCCTCGTACCCCCGCCAACGACGCATTGTACTCGTTTTTTCATACACATTTGCCCTCGCTCCCCCGCCAACTACGCATTGTACTCGTTTTTTCATACACAATTGCCCTCGTACCCCCGCCAACGACGCATTGTACTCGTTTTTTCATACACATTTGCCCTCGTGCCCCCGACAACGACGCATTGTACTCATTTTTTCATACACATTTGTTCCCGTTGCGGAGCTACTTTCGGAGTTGCAACCCGAAAAAATCGGGTTGCAGGGCGATGCGGAGCTGCTTTTGAAGCTGCAACCCGAATAGTTCGGATTGTAAGGCGGCGTTCTACAGCCAAAGTCGCATTTTACGCGGGTTTACCCGCTATATTTCCCGCTATACGAGTCCGTTCGTCCCCCCGCTCGGCAGGCTGGAGCTGCCATACTTTCTCTCTATTTCTCGCAATGAAACGCGCTGTGCCGCCGAAGGACGACGCAGCCGTTTCTACTTGATTTTAGAAAAGCAACTTCGTGCGAAAGCAGCACTTTTCATGCCAATCGATTATTGAGAGCGTTTACGTTTGTTGACTATACTTATTTCAGGTTCATGAATCAACTTTCGCATCAAGGAGGAAAACATGTGGTGAAATGGTCTTGGATAAGGTGGAAAGCGCTGCTGCCACTTTACTTCTTCCTTATTCCCGGAATCGTGCTGGTTATTTTGTTCAATTACATTCCGCTGCTGGGATTGCAGATCGCCTTCAAGGATTACGGCTTCAGAGAAGGCGTCTGGGGCAGTCCCTGGGTGGGGTTGCAGAACTTTAAGGAATTTGCGGCGAGCGCCGATTTCTGGCGGGCGACCGGCAATACGTTTCTGCTCACGGGGCTGAGATTGGCGCTGGTTTTTCCAACAACGATTCTTTTTGCGCTGCTTATTAACGAGATCCGGTCCTTTGCCTTCAAGCGGTTTGTCCAAACGATGAGCTATTTGCCGCATTTCATTTCCTGGATTGTCGTTATCGGGTTTTTGGATGCCTTTCTGTCGCTGGACAGCGGCGGGGCCAATTCGATGCTCAGAAGCATCGGCTTGCAGCCGGTTCCCTTTATGGGCTCCGAAGCATGGTTCAGGCCGATATTTCTGCTGAGCGGCATGTGGAAGGAGCTGGGCTGGGGCACGATCCTGTATCTGGCAGCGATTGCCGGCATCAATCCGGCATTGTACGAAGCCGCTTCGATGGATGGAGCAGGCCGTTGGCGCCAGATGTGGAGCATTACGCTCCCATGCATTTTGCCGATTATCTCCATCGTTTTTATTTTGCAGATCCCGAGTCTGCTCAGCGCAGGCATCGACCAGATTTATCCGATGATTAATCCGGCCAACATTGGAGTGGCCGAGGTAATCGATACGTATATATTGCGGCTGGGCATCGGCCAAGCTCAATATTCGATGACAACCGCAATCGGGCTCGTAACCAGCGTCATGGCTACCGCCTTGCTGCTGGGCAGCAACTATTTGTCAAAACGGGCGGGAGGAGAAGGCATATGGTAGAAGGACGCCGAGGACTCGGTCAGACGTTTGGCAATCGCACATTTACAGTCGTGAACACGTTTTGCATGCTGCTCTTTTCGTTCCTGTGCGCTTATCCCATGTGGTACATTCTGGTGCTGTCGTTCAACGAGGGGCAAGATGCCATGATGGGCGGGATTTATTGGTGGCCGCGCGAATTTACGTTGGGCAACTATATCGTGGTGCTGTCCAACAGCATTATCGCGGGCGCCTTCTGGATCAGCGTGCTGCGGACGGTCATCGGCACGGTAGGTTCTTTGCTGGTCACCTCCATGGTCGCTTATGCGTTGTCGCGCTCGGAGCTGCCGGGCCGCAGGCCGATTACGCTTTTTTTTCTGCTCATCATGCTGTTTAGCGGGGGACTTATCCCTTTCTATATCCAATTGATTGATTTAAATCTAATTAACTCGTTTTGGGTTTACATTTTTCCGAGCTTGTTTAGCGTATGGAACATGCTTGTCATGCGCACGTCATTCCGAAGCAACATCCCGGAAACGGTCGTGGAATCGATGAAAATTGACGGCGCAGGCTATGTGCGGATTTATTTTACGCTAATATTGCCGTTTTCGATGCCGCTGCTGGCCGCCCTGGGATTGTTTACGGCAGTTGGCCACTGGAATGACTGGTTTACCGGCACGTTCTACGTCCAAGACATCAACTTGCAGCCGCTGCCTACCTATTTGCAGCGCGTGATGAGCTCGGTGGAGGCGTCCAATATGATCAGCGCCAGCCAGATAAATGCAGCTCGCGAGGCAAGCATGTACAATCCGGCTGCCGTAACGACCAAGTCGGTCCGCATGGCGACGATTATGCTGACAACGCTGCCCATCTTGCTCGTGTACCCGTTTTTGCAGCGTTATTTTGTCAAAGGTGTATTGATCGGTTCTGTGAAAGAGTAAGGGTAACAAGTGCTGCATGCAAGACAATCGCCAATGGTATAGCCGGATAGCCGGGGAGCCACTATGATAATGATGCAGGGCCCGCAGCATTGTCGCGCTAGGTTTGCTCCGGATGATGCCGATTATATAAAGAAGATTACGTAAAGGGGACGCAGACATGAGAAAACGCGCACAACAATATTTGCTTAAAAGCATTGTGTTTGGACTTGTCATCTCGCTTATGGCCGCATGTACTTCCAACAATAGCCCTGCGACGGGCAATGCCACCGCCGAGCCCAAGGAACAGGAAAGCAGCGCGCCGGCCGTCAAAGAAAAGTATACGCTTTATCATCCGCATCAAACGACGCCGATTGACCTTAACGGCCCCGTTACTAAAGAAGTATTGGCAAAGATGGGCATCGAATTTGAAAAAATCGAGATTGGCAACGGCAGCGATATTGCCCAGCAGGTCAACTTGAAGCTGGTCGGCGGAAATTTCCCGAATGCAATTATCTTGAGTCCAGAGAGCCCGATCTGGTCCAGACTGATTGACGAAGACCGATTGCTGCCGCTCGACGATTATTTTAATCAGCCTGACGAATATCCGAATCTGGCGAAAATCGACAAGCGCATCATCGACAACTGGCGCGCGACCGATGGCCATATTTATTTTGTACCGATGGGCTACGAGCCGAAGCCGGAGGAGCCTTCGGCATGGCAGGGCAACGCGCAGGGATTGTGGATTCAGAGCGGTCTTGCGGAGAAGGCGGGTCTTAACGTGGACAGCCTTGGCACAATAGAAGGTTTTGAGGCTTACCTGACGGCCGTTAAGCAATTAAAGGATTCGCAAGGCCGCGATCTTATTCCGTTGTCGCTCGGCGGAGAAAACTTTGCCGGCCTGGAATATGTCATGTCGATGTTCGGCGTGGCGGCTTGGAACGAGGGCGGTGACGGCACGCAAGTACCCGACTATCGGACCGAAGGTTTCAAACGCGGCTTTCAATGGCTGAACAAGATGCATCTGCAAGGATTGCTAGATCCGGAAACGGCTTTCCACAAACGCGATCTGTTCCTGGAAAAAACGAATTCCTTGCGTTTTAGCGCCATGATCTCCAACGGCTGGGATAGCCCGAACGCAACGATTTTGGCTAACAATAATTTGCCATCTTCCATTACCTATAGCGAGCTGGAGAAGCAAGGTTTCCCGGAAGGCTGGTTCGTGCCGGTCAAGCTGCCGACCGTCGACAATATCAAGCCCGCCCAATACGCAAACTTTAACCCATTCGGAGGCTTGGGAACCGGTGTCGGCAAAGACACCAAAAATCCGGACGCTCTGATGAAGGGGCTGGATTGGCTGCAAACGCCGGAGGCATTTATTCTGATGGAATACGGCCAGGAATCGATGGGCGCTTACAAGATGGAGGACGGCGTAGTTGTCGTTAATCAGGATGTGTTCCAGGGACCGGAATTCTGGGGCGGCGAAGGCATGACCAATGTGACGGAAAAAGGTTTTTTCTGGTGGAAGCAACTGGGCAGTACGCTTAGCACGCATATTCCGACTCTCGAAGCTCCATGGATTGCTACCAACGCCATGTTGTACAAGGCGGAGCAAATCAATCAGGAGCAAGGGACATTCGGCTTGCTGCCGGCGACTTTCCGTACAAAAGCGCTTGTCGGCGGGATGGTTGAGAAGTATACCCCGGTTCAAACCGACATTCGCCTGCAATATTATGCCAAGCTGCTGCTGGCCAAGTCGGAGGCGGAATTCGAGCAAGTATACAATCAATTCCTGAACGAGATGAAGGTGCGCGGCCACGACGAAGAAACAATCGCCGAGTTTAACGAGCAATATGCGGCTTACATGGCGACGCCTGCCGGCCAGGTGAAAATTGAGGTAACGCGATCGATGCCGCGCAACGTATTTAGCGACAAAGCGGAGGCAGTGGGCCGCTAATTCAACATTATTAGGAGCGAAAACGATGAACAACGCCAACAATCGCGTCAATATTATTAACTTTGTCCGGGGCGTCGAGCCCCGGCTGCCAATCGATCTGCTTGATACGCTGAAACGGGAAATTGCGCTGGTCAATCAATACGAACTGCCGGCAACCTGGCTTATTCAATATGATGCTTTGATCGATCCGCAGTTTACGGACGTATTGAAGGAGTTGGACGACCGGCATGAAATCGGCATCTGGTTTGAAGTCGTGCAGCCGCTGACCGATCGGGCCGGCCTGGCCTGGCATGGCCGCTATCCGTGGGATTGGCATGCGAATGTCGGGTTTTCGATCGGCTATACGCCGGATGAGCGCGTATTGTTGGCGGACTTGTTCATGGAGGAATTCCACCGGCAATTCGGCTATTACCCGCGGTCAGCGGGCTCCTGGTTTATGGACGCGCATCTGCTTGGCCATTTGTCCGATCGATATGGCATCGTCGCCTCCTGTAACTGCAAGGATCAATGGGGCACCGATGGTTACACGCTCTGGGGCGGTTACTACAACCAGGCGTATTATCCAAGCCGCCTAAACGGATTTATGCCAGCCCAGACTGCAAAGGGGCAAATTCCCGTGCCCGTGTTCCGAATGCTCGGCAGCGATCCTATCTACCAATATGACGCTGCCGATTACGGTTATGGTCAATCCGTCATTACGCTTGAGCCCGTCTATACGGGAGCAGAGGGAGGAGGAGGCAATCCGGAGTGGGTGCGTTGGTTTTTCGACACCAGCTTTGGCGTGCCGCAGCTTTCCTTCGGCTACACGCAGATCGGTCAGGAGAATTCATTCGGTTGGGAGCGTATATCGGCCGGCTTGATCGATCAGATTGCTTTGCTAGCAGACTGGCAGCGAGAGGAACGGGTACGGGTAGAAACGTTGGCGGAGTCGGGGGCGTGGTTCAAGGAAACGTATCCGGTTACGCCGGCTTCGTCGATTATCGCGCTCAAGGACTGGCGAAATTCTGGCAAGCAGTCGCTCTGGTATTGCAGCCGGTTCTACCGGGTCAATCTTCTAAAGGATGGGTCAAAATTTTGTTTGCGCGACGTCCATCTGTTCGACGAAAACTACGAGGAGCGTTATCTGCGGGATGTGTGCGAGACCGAGGAATGTTGGTACGATACGTTGCCGGTCATGGACGCCGGCAGATGGACGGACGGGCAAGTCCGGCCCGGCATTGTGCCGGTCGTACGAAACGGGAACGGCGAGTTTTCGCCTGCGGAAGTGGATAGACTCGAACGAGTCGAAGCCGACTGCGACCGATTGGCGCTGGCGCTGATCCTCGCGGACGGAACGGAGATGGCGATTGCCATGGAGGAACGGTCGATTACGATTCGGTCGGACTTCCCGGACTGGGGCTTGCAGCTGGTTTGGGGCAACGCCACGGCCGAGATCCATTACTCGGCTGATCGGATCAAGTATATGTACGAAGGCATGTCCTACGGCGTGGACGTAAATGGGGCTATGTTGATCGACGATCCATTGGAGACGAAGGACTGCAAGTTAGCATCAGCTGAGGACGACCTAATGAAGACGCAGGATAGCGCGGTCGCAATAGCTGCAGACGATGTCCATGCGACTTCCGGTTCCATGTTTATCCTCGCGCAAGGCAATAAAGTTTCGTTGTGCTTCTAGGCGATAGATCGTTGACTTCAGTTTAATGACCCGGCCGCGGGAATTCTAACGGCCACGAGCGCCTTAGATATTTTTTTTCCGTCATCACGATTCTAACGGTCAAATCAGAGCATTAGCGCGTCAAAAGTGGCGGAATACCGTCCACTTGGCGCTGTAAGCGTCTCTCGTGACCGTTAGAAATCCGAGGATAAAGTTTTTTTCAACAACCACTTGAAAGGGAGTTGTTACATTTATGATCCGTTATTCCAAGCTGCGCAAGCTTGTTGCCGCAACCGCGGCATCGGCCATGTTTGTTTCGATGATGCCCTACGGCTTTGCCGAGGGACAGACATCCCAAGATTCAGGCGGCACGAACCCGCCGACCCATCCTTTTCATATCGGAATATTTAATCCTCCGGCTCCCATCCATACGAATCAGGCGACATACGAGGATATTGCCGGCATGAACGTCAACTTTATCGTAGGCGGCAACAGCAATCATTATTACGATGTAAATCACAACGCGCTGGATTTGGCGGAGGCGAACGGACTGCAGATTTTGGTATCCGATGCGCGCTTTGCCTGGGACGAACCAACCGTCGAACAGAACGAGGGAGAAGGAAGCGTTGCGGTCAGCCAGTCGCAATCGTGGGGCCAAACTTTCTATGCTCCGAATCGGGGCACGGATTGGGGACTCAATTATGCTACGCTCGATATCGACCAGTCGACGTGGCCGGCCAATACGAACTTGACGTTGACCTTGTACGACGGCCCGGCCAAAGGAACGACGATTGCATCGGCCTCGCTTGTTACGCCGGCTTCTCCCGCCGCCGAACCTACGGTATTTTGGCTGCTGACGCGCGTGCAGATGGGGACGCAATATTATATGGAGCTAACGAGCGACAATCCGGTAAGCGCTTCACTTCGGCTTAGCGACTTGAATCCGTATGCGGATGGCGACGCCTACAGCAACGGTGTACTGGAGACGGGCAGCGATCTGGCATTTAAGGTGCTGTTTTCCGAATCCGCTTTCAAAAACGGAGGCCAGCCGTCGCTCGAAACCCTGCAGCAGATCGTGGACGATTATGGCGATCATCCCGCTCTGATGGGCTACAACCTTTATGACGAGCCGAACTCCACTTTGATGCCGCAGCTCGGCAACATGGTTAGGACGCTGCGCGGACTGGACACCGACGCCATGTCCCTGGTCAACCTGTGGCCCAGCGACGCGGACGTCAGCTTGACCGGCATGGAGTTGAATCGCGACGGTTCGGTTCTTAGCACCTCCACTCCGGTAGGACAGACCTTTACAACCAAAGCATACGAAGATGAAATTAGAACCGTGCAATGGGCGATTCCTTACGATCAATGGGGACCGGGGGAAGCTGTCACTTTGACGTTGTACGATTCTGTGAGCAAAGGCCAGCAGTTGGCGCAGGCTACGCTTGGCGCGCCTACGTCGCAATCGCTGCATCAGACCTTTGAGCTTAACGCGGAGGTTCAACCTAACGCTTCCTATTATATGGAGCTGACGCACAACGGCGGTCATGACAATTTTTTTGGCGTATGGCGATCCGCACCGGGCGTGGAATGGTATGCCGGCGGTCAAGCCTATTCTGGCGGCAATGCCTTGACATCCGATTTCTGGCATGCCTTTAATCTGGACGTCGAACCTTTTTCCTATGAGGATTACGTCTACCGCTGGGTTAGAGCCGATCCCGATGTCATGCTGCACGATTATTATCCGTATTATTCCGACGGCACCGTATCGGATGAGTATTATAACAATTTGGAAATTGTACGGCGACAATCCTTGGCCGGCGAAATTGATTTTTGGACGTTTGTGCAGTCCGTCGGCATTGGCAATTGGCTGAGATCGCCAAGCAAAGACGATCTTCGCCACAACATCTATACCAATCTGGCTTACGGCTCAAAAGGCTTGATTTATTTTACGTATTGGCATCCGGTTTATGACGGCTTTAACGGCTCCATTATCGATCCCAACGGCAATCGGAATCCATCCTACTATTGGGCGCAGGAGCTAAATGCGGAAGTGCTTGGGCTGGGGGATACGTTGAACAGGCTGCAGTCGCTGGCGGTGTATCATACGGGCGCAGCTCCGGCGAAGACGAATGCGTTGCCGGGAGAGTTTTTCTGGCAGCCTGCGGATGCGCAGCAGCCATGGATTATTTCCTACTTTCGGGACGAGAACGATCGCAAGTATGTAATGGTCGTCAACCGCAACGAAGAAGGAGGCCAATCCGGCACCTTTACATTGTCGACCGCCCCTGGGAAGGTGACGGAGGTATCAAAGGCCAGCGGAGTGGATGTTGGAGCGGACTATAACTACTTAACCGGCGTACTGCGCGCAGGCGACTTCCTGCCAGGCGAGGGCAAATTGTTCGCCATCGACCAAGAGCCCGACGATTACGCTCCCGCAGCGCTTAATCAAACAATGAACGTGCTGCAAAACCATGCTGCCGTCGGCATGTTGCAAGCGACAGATCATGAAAATGGTTCGCTTACGTATTCCATCGTTTCTAATGGACAGAAAGGAACCGTTACGATCGTCGACGCGGCTACCGGCGCGTTTACCTACACGCCAGACACGGCGGCAACGGGTTCGGATACGTTTACATTCCGGGCGAACGACGGCAATCTGGATTCCAACATTGCAACAGTAACGATTCTCTTGACGCCGGAACTGGCTGTAACGGTTGCTCCGGGTACGGCGACGGGCACCACCCGGATATCGGCACTAATAGCGAACGGGAACACTCTTGCCGTATCGCTAGAAGACGAAGCCGTTCCTGTACCGTCCGTCGGAGGGAATGTAGAGCATGCAACGGAGGCTCCCGCTGCCTCCCCGGCTGGAATCGAAATCGGCGCGGCGGCTTCCGGCAAACATATCGCGGCCTATGAGCTGGATCCCCTTGGACGAGTGGTGAAGTTCGCTACTTTCGAGCTGTCGGCCAGCCATATCAAGCAAGACGGCGGAAGCGAATACGTATATATTCCTGTTAGCGGCGGTTCGGGACAAAACGATCCGAAGGAAACAGACCCTTCCGAGGAGACAGACCCGTCGGAGGAACCGGGTAATAAGGATTCGGAGCAGTCGAATCCCTCCACGAGCGGTCAGCGCGACTTCCTTGACGTCGGCCAGCACTGGGCTTATCAAGCTATTGTTTCGGCGCGGGAGAAAGGAATTATCGATGGTTACGCGGACGGGTCCTTTAGACCGGATCGGCAAGTGACCCGGGCGGAATTTGTTGTCATGCTGCAGCGGACGATCAAGAGCAAAGGAAAAGAAGCGAGCGGAACCTTTGCCGATCTGGATAAGGCTGGCGAGTGGGCTCGTTCCGCATTGCTGCGGGCGGTAGAGGCCGGCTGGATTACCGGTTATTCGGACGGTACCTTGCGTCCCAATGATCCTGTCAGTCGCGCGGAGGTTGCGGTCATTGTTGCGCGTGCTCTGGCTCTGAAGCTTGAGCCGACCGAGCGGACGGACTTTGCCGACGACGGACTTATTCCGGCCTGGAGTAAAGGGGCCGTCGAAGCGGCAAGGGAGCGCGGTTTGCTGCTAGGGCAAACGAACAACGCATTTCATCCGCTTTCCCCGCTGTCCCGCGCAGAGGCGGTAACGCTGCTGGTTCGTTTGATGGAAAGCACGCCATAACCGGAAACGGAATGACAAAACACAGAAACAGAATGACAAACATTCATTCTTCAGGTGCTGTAACCCGAAAAAATTGGGTTACAGAGCTCGTCGGAGCAACTTCGATTGCTGTAACCCGAAAAAATCGGGTTACAGAGCCCGCCGGAGTATCGTAAACGTCAAACAGCCTCCATCCTACATGGTGGGGGACTATTTGACGTTTTTCCCCGCCTGTGTAGCTTCACTGGTCGGCGTGATGATTTTGTTTGCATTATATCCCAAGGTAGCCGTTAGTACTATCCGTTACAGAGCTTCATATGGAACAACTGATCAGGCCCCTATTACTGTACAACGCGTTCCGAGCGGATAAGCGACTGCATAGCATCGCCAATAGATAGCGAAAAGCGTTCCATTCTGCAAGTTTCAGTAGCGCAACCCGGATCGAATCCTGTAAGATAGTGTCAGATAATCGTATATTCGGGGAAGGGGCACCAGGCTTTGAATTCTTTACTTACGAGAATGGTCTTGTTTTTCTCATGCCTTATCTTTGCGGCGGTTGCCGTGCTTGGCTTTACTATCTATCGCTCATCCATGAATCTGGTCGAGAATTCGCTCGGCGCGCAGGCGCAGCTCGTGGCGGAGAGCGCGGCGAAAACGATCGATCCTGCCAGTTACGCGGAATTAACGCCGGAAGGCGGGGAGAGCGAATATTATTGGGAGCTGAGAGAGTCGCTTAATAAGCTCAGAGAGGCGAACGGACTTAAATATCTGTATACGCTTGCGAAAGGCGAAGAAAACGGGGGAAACTACTACTATTATATGGTGGACGGTGCGCCGGCAGATGTAGCAGAAGATGACTTCTCACCGATCGGAACAAGGGAAGAAAATGAATATCCCGGCATGATCTCCGCGTTCGAGTCCGGCGAGTCCGTAATCGGAGATTTGTCTGACGACGAGTATGGCGCAACGATTACCGCTTATGTGCCTCTCATGGATAATAGCGGCAGCCTGATCGGGGTCGTCGGCGCCGATTTTGATGCGACGAATGTGTTCGCGCTAATGTCCGCCAACACCCGGACGACGATCTACATCGCCGTGGCCATCGTAGTTGCGGGCATTCTGTTGGTCATTGCGCTCGCGAGCTATCTGACCCGTCCGCTCAAGCGGTTGACTTCGTCAGTCGCGAAGGTGAGAGAAGGCGATATGACCGTCGACATCAAGGTAACGCGCAAGGACGAGGTCGGCATATTGGCACAAACCTTTCAGCAGCTTGTCGCAAGTACGCGGACATCCATCCGCAATATGCGAGACAGCTCGCACCGGCTGCTGATGGCTTCGGAGGATGTGTCGCGGCATGCCAAATCGACAAGCGAAGCGAGCAAGGGGATCGCGGCAAGCATCGGCGATGCCTCGAGCGGCGCTCAGACGCAGGTAAGCCGAGCGTCCGATATGACAAGAGCGGTAGAGGGCGTCGCCCGCAGCATGTCGCGGATAACGGAGTCGGCGTCGATCGTCTCCGACGCGGCGCTGGAGACGAAGCTGCATTCCGACAGGGGGCGCGTACTTATAGGGTCCGCGCTAACGGAAATGAACGCGATCGGCACGGCAGCGGACCGGATGTTCGAGTCCATGAAGCGGCTTGAAACTCGTTCGATCGAGATCGGCGAGATTACTTCCGTTATGGCGGATATTGCCTCACAGACGAATCTGCTCGCGCTTAATGCTGCGATCGAAGCCGCTCATGCCGGCGAACAGGGCCGGGGCTTCGCAGTCGTCGCGGAGCAGGTGCGCAAGCTGGCTGCGCAGTCCCAGACCTTCGCCGTTCAGATCGGGGAGCTGATCGCTTCTACGCAGGAAGAGACGATGAGGCTTGCCTCGGAGATGGAGGGCAATACGGACAAGGTTCGTTCCGGCCTCGATATCGTGCAAGAAGCCGGCCAAGCGTTTTATGCGATTGCGGATGGGCTGGAGTTGGTCAACCAGCAGCTGCAGGAGGTATCCGCGGCATCGCAGGAAGTAACCGCCGAGTCAGAGGAAGTAGCGGCTTCCGTCGAGGAGATGGAACGAATTTCGCGCCATGCGGCCATTCACTTCCAGGGTATCGCCGCAAGCTCCGGCGAGCAGATCGCCTCGATGGACGAGGTGGCGTCATCTGCTGAGATGCTGCGCCATATATCCACCGAGCTGGATTATTTGAACAAGCGATTTACCGTCTAGCAGAGGCGCTGGACGCAGGTTGACCGTATGCTTATAGAGGTTGTTCAAAAAGTCCAATTTTGATTATGAAGTAGTCCAAGAAGTATATCGACATCGAATCTTGAATTCATCAGGGACTTCCGGTGCTCACGTAGCTTCACTACGCTCCGCTCCT
Organism: Paenibacillus sp. PAMC21692; assembly: GCF_014303795.1. Classification (NCBI taxonomy): domain Bacteria; kingdom Bacillati; phylum Bacillota; class Bacilli; order Caryophanales; family Paenibacillaceae; genus Paenibacillus; species Paenibacillus sp. PAMC21692. Next base: position 6,876,819 of record NZ_CP060293.1, on the reverse strand, counting down.
CATTCCCTATCTTCATTCAACCTTCTCGGTACTGAAAATCGAACTTTTTGAACTCGCACTTATGTATACGGTCACTACTTTTTTGCATAATTCGGTGTAAAGGTATAGGAATACGGTGGACTTAAGGTTATAATCGAAATTAGTGGAGAACGTTTCTCACAGGTCCGGCGCGGAGGCGGAGTCCTCAGCCAGCGGATCAATAACGATTAAGGGAGTTTGAATCATGGCAAAAACGTTAATCTTCGGACACAAAAATCCGGACACGGACACGATTACTTCGGCAATAGCCTATGCAGAGCTTAAGAGCAAGCTTGGCGCGGACGTTGAAGCAATACGCCTTGGCGAAGTCAACGGCGAGACGCAATACGCGCTCAACTATTTCGGCATCGAGGCTCCTCGCCTGGTCGAAAACGTAGCTGACGAAGCCAAGGACGTTATTCTGGTTGACCATAACGAGCGCCAACAAAGCGCCAACGATATCGACAAAGTACGCGTCGTGGAAGTGATCGACCATCACCGTATCGCCAACTTCGAGACGGCGGGTCCTCTGTACTTCCGCGCTGAGCCGGTTGGCTGCACGGCGACGATCCTGAACAAGCTGTACAAGGAGAACGGCGTCGAGATCCGCAAGGAAATCGCGGGCCTTATGCTTTCTGCAATCATCTCCGACTCCCTGCTGTTCAAATCCCCGACTTGCACGGAGCAAGACGTTGCGGCGGCTCGCGAGCTGGCTGCAATCGCGGGCGTAGACGCTGATGCTTACGGTTTGGACATGCTCAAAGCTGGCGCTGACCTGAGCGACAAGACGATCGAGCAGCTAATCTCTATCGACGCCAAGGAATTTTCCATGGGCAGCTACAAGGTAGAGATCGCGCAAGTGAACGCGGTTGACACGAACGACGTGCTGAGCCGTCAGGTGGAGCTGGAAGAAGCGCTTAACGGCATTATCGCTTCCAAAGGGCTGGACCTGTTCCTGCTCGTCGTAACCGATATTCTCAACAACGATTCTATCGGTCTTGCGCTGGGCTCCAAGGCAAGCAGCGTAGAGAAGGCGTTCAACGTGTCGCTGAGCGACAACAAAGCGTTGCTTAAGGGCGTCGTGTCCCGCAAATCCCAGATCGTTCCTCCGCTGACGGAGACGCTGAGCGCGGAGTAATCAAAAAATGGTTAGCCATCAAAGCCCCTAGAAGAGTAGAAGGGGGACGGGCAGTCCGGGTCTTCGGAAGGAGGCATCGGGCTGCCCTTTGCTATTGGCGACGTGAATCTATAACGATAGAAGGAGTTGATGGCCCGTGTTTACTGTGACATCCTACACGGTGGAGAAATTAAAGGACCCGTTTAACATATTGCCCGGCGAACGGTATGAGTTTGTGCTGGAGCTGGAAGTGGAGGAAGATGACGAGCTTTATCATGACGAAGGGGTATCGCTTCGGGTTGTTTATATGCAGGATAACAACGAAGAACGCGTCGTCAAATATGAATTTCAGAAAACCACTACAGGCGGATACATCAATATGGAATTGGAAGAGGAAGAATTGGCACTGGTGAGATCCTTATGCCATAAGGAACTGTTTGGACCGACTGCGGAATAAACGATATCGCAAAAGGAAAACGGAAACCGCTCAAACGTCAAAATCCTGAATTTTGACGTTTGAGCGGTTTTTCCTTGCCGCAGTTCAAACATCTTAACATATCAGTTGAAATCCTAACATCGCTATATTGTTGGTAACCGAATAGCAGCGGTACACTTTCTACAAGCGGACGAATACGTCCGGCAATCGTTCAAGTTGTCCGCTAACGGAGAATTAACAGACGAATGAAAGGAGAGTGTGTTCGGGTTGCGAACAAAATTTGCTGTGGTTATGACGGTGTTCATCGCGTTGTGTATGTGGTTTACGGTTGCGCATGCCGAAGGGGACGGAAATACGTTGGTTACGCTTACCGGAGAAAGCTCTGCTGTTAAAGTGGGGGAATCCTATACCGTCGAGATCAAGGCGAAGGATGTCAGCGATTTGTACGGGATTGAATTTCAACTGGCGTATGATCGCGCCAAGTTCGAAATGAAAGGGTTTTCTATGTCGGAGGATTATGAGTTCTTCGGAGGCGGGAACGAATGGTTCGGCCAGTCTGGCATTAACTATTACCCGTTGATTCGAAAAGATATTCGGGATGCAGAACACAAGCCAAGCGTTACGCTGGCTTCATTCGAATTCGTGTCCAAACAAGCGGGAACCGGGGAGATACGGCTGGTCAGCGCGGCAGCCGTCAGCTCCGAACAGGGCTTCAACGAATTCGGGTACAAGGACATGAAGGAAATTCCGCTAACGGTGGAAGGGAGCATTACTCTGAGCATTACGGAGCCGACGAACGGTTCCGCCGTTAATCCGGGGCCATTCGGGAAGGTACTGGACAAGCAATTTCTGACCCAATGGCAGACGCAGCCTTATTCAGTCGATTCTGCGCAGCAGTTGATCAAGCTGCTGTCGGATCGCCAGGTTGTCATTGCCGACTCTGCCGCAACCGAATTGCCGTCCGTAATAGACAAGCTTGCCGACTGGCTGCTTTCGATATCGGCGGAGCAATGGAAGGACGCGGCGAAGCTGCCCGAGCTTGTGCGGGAAAGGCTCGAAACGGTTCGGGAGCTTCGCCAGGAGGCGCAACGCCACCGGCTGGCAATCGCTCCGCATAATGATTTGCTGATTGATGCCGTTATCTTGGGGGAAACCGTGACGTTCTCCGAACCGTTCATTAAGTTAATGGATGATTACAATATCGGAATCCGCTTTCAACTGACCGGCTTCAGCGAAGAAAGCGCAGACAAGCTTGGTCTGTACGCTCGGGACGAGCAGACGGGACGATGGCGTTATATGGCGAACGCGAAAAACGACAGTACGAAAAACATGTTCCGTCTGGAGACGGTTGCCTATCGTCAATACGCCATATTGCGATATGACATGCCGTATCGGGACATCGGCCATGTCAATAAACAGACGCGCCAAGCGATTGAACGGTTGAGTCGCCTTCAACTGATGGAAGGCAAAAGCGAATCCAGATTCGCACCGGACGACGTCATGACAAGGGCGCAATTCGCCAAAATGATTACGCTTGTGTTCGGGCTGCAGCGGGAGCCGTATTCGAACAGTTTCGCCGACGTCCATACCGGTCAGTGGCATGCCGACTATGTGGCGGCGGCGCATAAAGCGGGAATTATTCAGGGTTACAATGGGCGATTCGCTCCGGATGAAGCGGTCAGCAGAGAGCAGATGGCAGTCATGATGATGAGAGCTTATGCCATATCGGGGATGGCGCCGGAGTTCGAAGAGAAGTCGTTCAAGGACGAAGATCGGATTGCGGACTGGGCCAGGTCGGCCGTACACCAGGCCAAGGCGCTTGGATTGATTGACGATGCGGAGAGCGTCCTTTTCCGGCCTTCCGCTAAGCTTACACGCTCCGAGGCGGCGGTTATTTTCGCCAATATGCTGGATATTCTCGATCAAGCGGCAGAGAAAGGGGGAGACGCAGCGTGACAAGAAGAAACTGGAGCAGGCGATTAATGGCGGCAATGGCTGCGTTGATGGTGTTGTGGCCGTTCGCCAACAGTGATTTAACGGCGAGTGCAGATCCGGTATCGGACGATCTTGTGTTTGGAATCTATGACTTGCCTAATTCAAGCTTTGAAGAAAGCGAGCCGGATGGAAGCGCCAGCCAATGGACCCTTCTGCAGCCATTGACTGCCGGCGTGACGGCTTCCGTAAGCGATGAGAGGAGCTACAACGGAAGCCGGAGTCTCCAATTGACGGACGGCTCCACGACGGAGACGGTTGCCGTCGGCAGCGTGCCGATTCAGGTTAAGCCGCTCGAGACCTACACAGCGACCGGCATGTTATTTATCGAATCGGGACGATCCAGCTTTTATATGCGTTTTTTTGATGCTGGCGGCAACGGCGTCGGCGATATTGTCGACCACAAGCAGACAGGCCTTGGGGCCTGGCAACAGGTGAAAGTTTCGGGGCAAGCACCTGCAAACGCGGCGTATGTCCGTATCTTCGCCTCGATATCTCCCCTGTGGATGGCTAAGTCTTATTACGACGATTTCAGCATAACCGGCAGGTTTGCACAGGAGCAGGCTATACCGGGTGTTCTTGCGATTGAAGCGGATCCCGTCCTGCAGTCCGAGGAGACGTTGACAGTATCGCTTGGCGTACGTTATGCCGCGCAGCTGCAGACTGTCAATGCCATTGTCGGCTACGATTCGAGTCGGTTCGAGGTCGTGGACGTGAATTTCACCGCCCCCTTCGACACGGGCGCAAGCTCATTGGATACGTCTGCGCCGGGTCAGCTCGTCGTCCATGCGTCGGCAGACACGGGCAATGCGGTCAATGGAGACGGCGGCGTAGCGGAAATCCGTTTCAAAGCCGTTCGTCAGGGGAGAGGGGAACTGACATTGTCCGAAAGCTCCACGCTGGGCAAAAGCGATGCCGGTCAAACCGGACGTATCTATACGCTGCCAAGCGATCAGACGATCAGAATTGAGGTCATCGGCGATCCGGCGGATGTCAATCGGGACGATCGGATCGATCAGACAGATCTGATGATGACGGCGAAGCGGGCAGGGGCCGCCTTGACGGATCAAACGCGTCATCTTGATGTAAACGGAGACGGAGTCATCGACAGAGCGGATATGGAAACCATTGCGTACAAATGGATGGACGAGGACGAAGCGGCTGCAGGCGCAACCTGGCAAGCCGAGGAAGATGTTGTCCCTGTGGCGGCATCGGCGACCGCCATCGCGGATCTCCGTTTCGGAGAGCCGGAAAGCTTGGGCTCGCCCGTGCAGAATGTGGCCACCTTGGATGCCGCATACGGCTATGAAAACGGGATTGCGGTTATGTATACGACCGTTTCGGGCGATCCGGCCGTATTCAACGTGGTGGATCTGCACAATAATGCTCTGCTGAAGTCGTTTCCATTAAACGGAAGCGTCAATGCCTGGTCACATGCCGTGGACCAGAGCGGCAACGTCTATATTGCGGCCACATCCAAGCTGTTCCGCTACTCGCCGTCTACCGGGCAGTTGACGGATCTCGGCGTAGCCATTGCCAGCGAATCGCTTATTTACGATATCGAGATCGACGAGGGAGGACGCGTATACGGGGGGACATCGCCTAGCGGCAAGGTGTTCCGATACGATCCTGCAACCTCGCAGTTTACCGATTACGGCTCCATGGTGCCGGGCAATCAGATCGCGCGGTCCATCGCCTACTATAACGGCAAAGTGTACGCCGGAATTGGACCGAACGGCGCCATTATCCAACTGAATCCCGCCACGGGAGCCAAAGAGGAGCTTGCCTTGCCCGTTTTGGAAGGTGTAGCCGAATATCCGTTTGTGTACGGCCTCGATGCAAGAGGAGATTATTTGTTTGCTTATTTGTACGGGAACGGCATTGACAGTCTGATTATATACGACTTGATAAACGGACAATGGCTGAATGATGTTTATACCGGCGTCAAAGGGCTGCATATGTCGGCTGTCTACGACGGGAAAACGTATTTTGTCTGGGACGGCATGCTTGCGTCCTTCGATCTGACGACCGGAACCGTCCAGACTACCGGAATATCCTATTCCGTCGGCTTGCGCCATACAGGATGGGTGAGTTTTCCGGGAGATCCGCCGGCGGATGGTTCAACGCTTGTCTCCATTCAATACAATGGAACGGTTGCCAAGCTGAATCCGCAATCGGGACGCTCCGGCCAACTTCCGGTTGTCGTACAGGGAGAACCGATCGAAATTCATTCGCTGGAGAAAGGTCCTGACGGAGCTCTTTATATGGGGGCGTTCATGTCCTCTACCGGGGTGCGCTACGATCCGGCGACAGCCTCGTCGTTTTCCTTCCCGATGGGGCAGGCGGAAAGCATGGGCGTACTCGGCAACCGCGTTTATTTCGGCGTTTATCCGGGAGCCTACGTCCATGAATGGGATACAACCAAGCCGCTTCAGACGGAGGCGTCGCAGCCGGATCAGAATCCTCGCTTGACCTTTCATATCGGGAATGAGCAAGATCGTCCTTATGTGATGGAATCTTACGGGACCAAGCTGTTTGTCGGAACGATTCCGGATTACGGCAAGCTTGGCGGCGCATTGGTGGTTCATGACACGTTATCCTTGCAAACGGACGTGTATCGCCATGTGGTCAATAATCAAAGCATCGTAGGCCTAGCCTATCGCGACGGCAAAATTTACGGCTCCAGTTCGATTCATGGCGGCCAGGGCAGCACGCCTACCGAGACATCGGCCAAGATGTTTGTCTGGGATGTCGAAGGCGGGGGCAAAATCTCCGAATTCGAGCCGGACATTCCGGGCGCTTTGAAAGCCCCCATCATGATAAGCGGCCTGACCTTTGGGCCGGACGGTTTATTGTGGGCGGCTGCCGACGGCATTATTTTTGCGCTTGATCCGGATACGCTGGAAGTGGCGAAAAGCAAAGTCATTTATCCGGGCGTGACCGAATACGGGAAATGGCGGCCCATTCATATGCGCTGGGGAAGCGACGGCCTGCTTTATACCGATCTGCACGGCCAATTGACCATAGTGGATACCGCGACGATGGAGCATCGTTCTTTGCCGGTGATCACGCCATTATTCGAGCTGGGCGAAGACGGCAATATTTATTACGCGGAAGCCACCGAGCTCAAAAAAATTCAGATTGCCAGAGCGAATGCCCCTGTACATCCAGGTTCTTTGAGCCTGGAAGGGGATTCGGAGCTTGTGACGGGCCGGCAGGCGTCAATGGCGCTGCTGACCGATCAAGCGAATTCGCTGTACGCGCTTAAGGCGACGATTCATTACGATCCGGCTGTATTTCATTGGGACGGCGTCGTTGCCGGCAGCTTGTTCCGCGACGGCGAACTGTTCTATCGGGAGACGGTGCCCGGACGCATTGAGCTGGTGTTGACGCTGACAGGGGCGAGGAGCATCCGTTCGGACGGGGAAGCTGCTATCCTTCATTTGACGGCGCTGAACGGCGACCCAAGCGCCTCCGTTCGACTTGACGGCCGCAGTCTGCTGCTTGCGGACGATGCGCATATTACGGGCGGATTCTTCCCTGTCGGACAGGACAGGGTATGGGCGGCAGGCGTCTACGAGCCCGAAGATGCGAATCGGGACGGTCTGCTGAATGATGCGGATATTTCGGATGTGGCGCAGCATGCCGGCATGGCCGTCGACGCGGCAACGGCGCGGTACGATCTGAACGGAGACGGCCGGATAGACGTAAAAGATATTGCGTTGGCCGCATACAGAATACGAGGAACGACTTGACTTTATTTACCGCATAAGAACTTTCTCATGCAACTCCGAATCCGTACAACCGCGGATTCGGAGTTTTTTTAATTACAACATCTTAACATTTCACATCAAATACAAACATCGCCTCATTGTTGGATTTTGAGTGCAAACGGTATCATTTAGCTATATTGAGAGACTAAAGACAGGTGGTGCGGAGAGGTATGCGTTTTATGGTTAAAAACCGGGCTTTGTATGTCATGCTGCTGCCGGGTTTGCTGTATTTTTTGGTGTTCAAGTATGTCCCGCTATTGGGCAGCGTCATCGCGTTTCAGGATTTTAATATTTTCCGCGGGTTTATGAACAGCGACTGGGTAGGGCTCAAATGGTTCATTCAATTTTTTTCGTATCCAAACTTGCAAAGATTGATAGAGAATACGTTGGTGATCAGTTTCTACCAAATCATATTTTCGTTTCCTGCGCCGATTCTTCTGGCCGTTCTACTGAATGAATTACGCAATATCGTCTTCAAGCGGGTTGTGCAAACGGTTGTTTATTTGCCTCACTTTCTGTCATGGACGATCGTATTCGGGTTTGTGTACATGCTGCTGTCCGTCCGCACCGGAATCGTCAATCAATCGATCGAGAGCTTCGGAGGAACGGCCGTCAACTTCCTGCAAAAGGCGGAGTACTTCCGCACAGTCATCATCGCGACCGGCATGTGGAAGGAGATGGGATGGAGCGCGATTATTTTTCTGGCAGCGATTGCGGGCATCAGCCCGGGGCTGTACGAAGCGGCCAAAATGGATGGCGCGGGAAGATTCAAACAATTTCTCCACATTACGTTGCCCGGCATGCTGCCCGCGATCATGATTTTGCTGCTGCTGAAAATCGGTCATATTATGGATTTGGGTTTTGAGCAAATTTATTTGTTTATTAATCCGATGACCATGAGCGTAGGAGATGTCCTCGATACTTACTCCTACCGCATCGGAATTCTTGGCGGCAAATATAGTCTTGCAACCGCCATCGGATTGTTCAAGTCTGTCATTGGCTTCCTGCTTCTGGTCGTAGCGAACAGGGTGAGCAAATCGACGACGGGCGAAGGGTTATATTAGGGAGGATATTCGCATGAAAATAAAAAAAACGTTGGCGGAAAGAGCATTTGATACGGGAAATATCATCTTTATGCTGCTGACTTGTCTCTTGGTCGCCATTCCCATTTTGCATGTCGCGGCGGGCTCCTTCAGCGATACAAACGCTCTGATCCATTCGAAGGTCGGGCTGTGGCCCGTCGGGTTCAATCTGGATAACTATCAGCTGGTATTTGAAAGCAAGCCGTTTTGGAGGTCGTTTGCGATCACGCTGCTTATTGTCGTCATAGGGACCAGCATCAACCTGTTTCTGACGGTGCTAACCGCGTATCCGATGTCCAAGTCCTATTTGAAGGGGAAAAAGCTGTTTATCCTGTTTATTATCGTAACGATGATTTTCCAGGCGCCGATGATCCCCACTTATCTGCTGGTCAAAAATCTGGACTTGCTTAATTCCATATGGGGACTTATTATACCGGGCGCGCTAAGCGCGTTTAATCTCATATTGTGCATCACCTTTTTCCGCTCGTTGCCCGAGGAGTTGTTCGAGGCCGCAAGGGTCGACGGAATGTCGGAGTACAGAATGGTGTGGACGATCGCCTTGCCGCTGTCCATGCCGATCGTTATTACGCTGCTGCTTTTTTATGCGGTCGGCCATTGGAACAATTATTATTCGGCGCTTCTTTACATTACGGACACAAGCTTGAGGCCGCTGCAACTGTACTTGTACTTTCTGATGGCCCAATTCGACACCAGCGATCTGCAGACGGGTGCAAGCAGTCTAGTCAGCATGGACGTATCGCCGCAAGGGTTGCAGATGGCAACCATTATCGTGGCCACTCTGCCGATCGTTTTGGTGTATCCCTTCGTGCAGAAGCATTTCATTAAAGGCGCCATGCTCGGCTCCTTGAAGGAGTAAGATTCATTTGATGTCCACGGCTTAAGCCTGACATAATAAAATGGAGTAATTGAGGGGGAATTCAGATGAAAAAAGGAATTAAGACGATGGGTGCATTGGTGCTTGCGGTTGCGTTGACTGCAACGGCTTGTTCGGGCGAGCAGCCAAATACTCAGGGAGAAAACAATGCGCGTAATGACGCCAAACAGCCGGAAACGGCAAGTCCGAAGGAAACGCCAAGCTTCAAGCTGTATGTGTCGGACGTGAACAAGCCGGTGCCTTCGGGCAATCTGCTGGAGGATCGGACAATCAAGTATATGGCGGAGAAGACGGGCATTAACCCGCAAATCACGTTTTTCTCGCACGCCAACTATGTCGATCAGTTGAAGCTGAAATTTGCATCGGACGACTTTCCCGATGTTTATCTCGGGTACGGACTTTCCCAGGGCGATGGCGCGCTGGAGAACGGTCTGATCATGCCTCTCAACGACCTGATCGAACAGCACGGCCCCAATATGAAGCGGGTTATTCCGCAATCGGTATGGGATTCCGTAACGGTTAACGGAGAAATTATGGCGATTCCGCAGCCCAATCACACGCCTTCTTCCCGCGTGCTGTACGTTCGTAAGGATTGGATGGAGAAAGTAGGCGTTACCGCCATTCCGACAACATCGGATGAGCTGCTGGACATGCTTCGCAAATTCAGGGACGGCGATCCGAACCAGAACGGAGAAAAGGATGAAATCCCGTTTACGATGCGCGAGAACTTCTCCTGGACCGGCGATAACATTTGGGGCATGTGGGGCATATCGCCTTATGAGGGAATTGAACTAAACGGCGAGATCGTTCCGGGTTTCCTTCATCCCAATTTCAAAAAAGGACTGGAATTTATGCAGATCATGTACCGCGAGGGACTGCTGGATGCCGAATTTCTGGTAAACTCCACGCCGATCTGGTCGCAAAAAATCAATGCGGGATTGGCTGGTGTCTGGGGGCATGTTCCTTCCGACGGATACAAGTGGCAAGAAAGCCTGACGGAAAGCTTACCGGACGCAGGCGTGGATGTCATCACGATTCCGACACCGCGTGGAACGGGATACGACGGGCCTATCGGTGCAACGGTATTCCCGGTTGACAAGTCGTATCTGATCATGAAAACGGCCAAGGACCCGGCTTCCATCATCAAGTTTTTCGATTGGTTGTACACCGAAGAGGGGCAGCTGTTCACGGAGCTGGGCGTCAAAGGAATCAACTATGCGGAAGAAAGCGGGACTTATTTCTACAAAGCCGAATCCGAGGTGGAGCAGAAAACGGAATGGCGTCAGCAATTCAAAATGCACGGCTATAACGAGCAAGCTTTTGCCGCCAAATATACGGGCCTGATGAAAGAGAAAATGCAGGCGGCCATTGAAATATCCAATGCGGAAGGCATTCCGAGCCTGACGATGGGCATGCCGGCAGTAGGGCAAAATTTATTCAATCTCTATTACGAATATCACGAGCCAGCCGCAAAAATCATTATCGATGGAGCGCCCGTCGACGAGACATGGGATCAGTTCGCGGAGTCCTGGCGTGCGATGGGCGGCCAAGAACTTATTGACGAAATGACGAACTGGTATAATAATAACAAAAAATAAGCTGAACTAGGGCGTGTTTGCAAACCCGCTTAGGGGCATCTGACACCGCCTTTTCGCCCCCTGCTGCGTTGCTTTTTCTTGACGTACCCCGGTACGCCTTCGAAAAAGCGCCTTGCATGGAACGAAAATTCGGCACCATCTGCTCCCTTCGGAGTTTGCAAACACGCCCTAGCGGCTCGATGCGGGTGGTCGATAAAGTGTATATCGTAAATTGGTTTGGCAAAAAAATGAAACGGAAGCTGATTGCGGTTATCTCATTACTTATTTTGTTTGTTGTCAGTTCCACAGGCTATTTATTTTATCAACAGACCACCCGCAAGGTCCAGAACGACGTCATTCGATTAAGCGATCATATATTGAAGCAGGCCAATTTGAATCTGGAGAGATATTTGAGCGGATATTCGGAATGGTTCCTGCTGATCTCCTCGTCTCCGGCCGCGGAGCAATGGCTCAAAATGGGGGCGGAGCGACGTCTGGATGCCTACTATCACTTTCAGGAAATGATCGATATTTATGTGAAGCCGTATATGTTTCAATATCCGGATGTCATATCCATCAGTCTGGTGCACGACAACGGCAACGCCTTTCATTTTGCGAACAAATACGGTTTCAGGCTGAACCATGGCTTTGACCCGGACGAAATGGATTTGCAAGCATATCAAAGCTTTGTCCAGAAGCTGCGTCTCAGCAGCGAATATGTGTCGGTGAGCGGAGAGTCGCTAGAGATCCCCGTATTGACGCTTTATAAAGCAATACGGAGCGGCAAGCATGACGGCTATATGAAAATAGACATTGATTTGCAGCATGCGCTGGACATCGTCAACGAGATGGGGTTGGGGGAGGAAGGCTACGGCTTTATAAGCAATGAGGCTGGCCAAATCGTGGCTCACCATGACCCCGACCTTGTATTAAAGCCGCTCTCGGAGGATATGCAGCAACGAATAGGGCGACAGACGCAAGGATATTCCCTCAAAGAGGAGACGGAAGAAATCATATTGTACCGCTCCATTCCTTCCTCGGATTGGGTGACGGTCGTTGTATTGCCTTACCGCGAATTCGTCTCGATTATTTCTTATATCGGGCGAACGACGGTCATCATTGCGCTTGCCGGACTTGCGGCAGCCGTATTGATAGCTGCAGGCATATCGTCTTCGTTCACAGGAAGGATCGAGAAGCTTCGCAAAATGATGCGGAACACGCGAAACGGCAAGCTGGACTCATATATCGCGATCAACGGTAATGACGAGGTGGCGGAGCTAGGCAAATCGTACAAATCAATGCTGGACGATTTGAATAATACGGTGGACGAGCTGGCCAATTCGAAGATCAAGCAAGAGAAGGCGGTTATGTCTGCCTTGCAGTCCCAGATCGATTCGCATTTTATGTACAACACCTTGGAATCTATCAATTCTTTAGCCCATATGTCGGGGAATTCGGAGATCGAAAAAATTACGATCCTGTTGTCCCGAATGCTTCGCTATACTTCGCAGTTTAATGGCATTGTTGTTATGCTCCGTGATGAAATGGCCCATCTGAACAATTTTATGGATATTATGAAAATACGGCTGAGCGATGATTTTGAATACGAAATTGATATCGAAGAGCAGACGGAAGAAGCCGAATGCTTGAAAGCCATCGTGCAGCCGATCGTGGAAAATAGCGTCAAGCACGGAAAGGTGCCGCTCGACGAGCCGCTGCGAATCGAGGTTGCCGTCCGCAAGCTTAAGCAGGGGAGCGCCGATTATATTGAAATTCGCATTTTCGACAACGGCTCAGGCTTCGAGGCAGGGAAGCTGGACTGGATCAATAAACAAATTCAGCAGATGAACGTGTTCCCGCTGCAATATGCCCATCCCAATGTCGGCCTGCTGAATATTCACTTTCGTCTGAAAATGTATTATCAGGAAGACGAACTGGCAGGCATGAAAGTATACAATCGTCATAACGGAGCGGTCGTGGAGATCCGATTCCCGTTGCGACGTTAGCTCGGCAGGAAGGAGGCGCGTCATGTCGTATTATGCGGTTGTTGTCGACGATGAACATCTGATTCGCAGGAGCCTGACTCGGAAAGTGGGCAGTTATCCCGCTATCAGAGCTGCGGAGGCTTTTGCCAACGGCTACAAATGCCTGGATTGGCTGGATAGCTTTTATGCTGACATTTGCATTACGGATGTCCAGATGTCGCACATGAACGGCCTGGAATTAATTCATCAGATCAATCTTCGTTATCCTTGGATGGTTTGCATTGTCGTTTCCAGCTATGACGATTTTTCGTATGTCAAAACAAGCCTGCAGTTGAACGCCATTGATTATATTCTGAAGCCGATCGAACAAAGCGCATTGAATCAGGCGCTGAACGTTTCGGTGGAACGATTGCGTCGAAGCCGGAGCCATCAGGCGACGGACATTCTGATGAAGCATATTGCGCAACACGCCTTCCTGGTGGAAAGATGGATAACGATCCTGAAGGCAATGCGTGTGGATGAAGCCAAAACGTTAATCGAGGAAACCCTTAGTACGATGGAGCCGTGGGTTGGCCATCGTTTCTACTTGATAAAGGAATTGTCCGAGGCATGGCTGGAATTTGTATGGGGCAAGTTGATCCAGGCCATGGCGCTGCAGCGAGCCGGAGAGCTGTCGTTCTCGAACGATTCGGATGAAGCGCCGCGCGAAGCCGTTCCCAATGCGGACATCCTTCGTGTGTTCCGGGATGCTGCGGGTAGAAGGCTGGAAGAAGGGGCAACGCAAATGTTCACTGTGCTCCGAGGCATCGGAGGCAATCATTCCCATCTGATGGTAGAGCAAGTCAAACGATATATGGAAGCGCATTATGCAGGGAAGATCTCGCTGCAGGACATCGCAGATTCCGTGTCGTTCAGCCGGACGTATTTGGCTAACTTGTTCAAGCAGGAGACTGGGATGACGGTCTGGAATTATTTGCTGGTCATCCGGATGGAAAATGCCAAGGCGCTGTTGAACAGCTCCTTGAAGAGCTATGAAATTGCCGAAAAGGTAGGCTACGACAACAGCATCCATTTCTCCAAGCTGTTCAAAGATTATTATGGCTTGAGCCCGATGGAGTACAGAAGGCGTATCTTGCCGAAAAAAGCGGACGGGACAAATAAAGAAGGGTGAGCTTGAACAATGTATGTGGTATTTGTTATGCTCGCCCCTTTCGCCGCATAAAGTTCAAGAAGAGCTGTTTCAAACAAACAGCGTGAACTTTATCTCTATCGGCAAAGGGGAGAAGCGTATGCGAGAGCCGTTCCGCAACGAACCGTTTACCGACTTCGGAGTCAGCGACAATATCGCGGACTTTCAAGCTGCGCTTGCGCAGGTGGAAGCCGAGCTGGGGCGGGAATACAAGCTCAAGATTGGAGCGGACTGGATCGAAACGACGAACAAACGCAAATCGTTGAATCCGTCGCAATTTACGCAAATGATCGGCCTGGTTTCTCAAGGCGATGAGGAGCATGCCCATAAAGCGATACAGGCAGCCGCGGCGGCCTTCGAGGGTTGGAAGCGAGTCCCGGCCCAAGCTCGCGCAAGAGTGCTCTACAAGGCAGCGGCTCTCTTGCGGAGACGCAAACATGAATTCTCCGCATGGCTGGTCTACGAAGCAGGCAAGAGTTGGGCCGAGGCTGACGGCGATACGGCGGAAGCGATCGACTTTATGGAGTTCTACGGCAGGGAGATGGAACGCCTGTCGGAACGTCAGCCCTTGGTGCCGCTTGCCGGAGAGGACAACGAGCTAGTTTATCTGCCTCTCGGCGTAGGCGTCATTATTCCGCCGTGGAACTTCCCCTTGGCCATTATGGTCGGGATGACGATGGCGGCCGTTGCGGCAGGCAATACCGTTGTGCTAAAGCCCGCAAGCCCCACGGCCGTTATCGCCGCCAAATTTATGGAGCTGCTGGAAGACGCGGGGCTGCCGGACGGGGTGGTCAATTATTTGCCGGGTGCGGGCGGAGAAATCGGCGACTTTCTGGTGGAGCATACGCTGACGAGGTTCGTTTGTTTTACAGGCTCGCGCGAGGTTGGCCTGCGCATCAACGAGAAGGCAGCGGCGACGCGGCCGGATCAGAAATGGATCAAGAGAGTCGTGGCGGAGATGGGCGGCAAGGATACGATTATCGTCGACGAGGACGCCGATCTGGATCTGGCGGCGGACGCCATTACGGCATCCGCATTCGGTTATTCCGGCCAGAAGTGTTCGGCTTGCTCCAGAGCGGTCGTGCACGAGGCGGTCTATGACGAAGTGTTGGGGAAAGTCGTGGAGCGGACGCTTGCGCTTCGCATGGGCAAGGCAGCGGAGCAATCGACGTACATCGGTCCCGTTATCGACGAGCGGGCTTACATTCAGATTCTGAAATATATCGAGATCGGCCGATCGGAAGCAACGCTTGTATGCGGCGGCAACATGGGCAGCAGCTCTGGCTATTACATCGAGCCGACGATATTCAAGGATGTAGAGCCCTACGCGGTTATCGCCCAGGAGGAAATATTCGGGCCGGTGCTGGCGTTTATCAAGGCAGCGAACTTCGAGGCGGCGCTCGACATTGCGAACAATACGGAGTACGGACTGACCGGAGCCGTCATCTCGCGTAATCGAAGCCGGCTGGAGCAAGCGCGGGAGCAATTCCACGTCGGCAATCTGTACTTCAATCGCAAGTGTACGGGGGCGCTCGTCGGCGTTCATCCATTCGGCGGCTTTAATATGTCCGGCACGGATTCCAAGGCGGGCGGCAGAGATTACCTGCTGTTGTTTACGCAGCCGAAGGTCGTATCGGAGCGGTTTTAATTGTTCATAAAATACCCCTAACCGCCGCTATCCTTCGATCTCGATCCGATCAAATAGCCGATAATGGTTGATTCGACGGGAAGCACGACCAACGTCCACATTTCCTTTAAGCCGAAGCCGGGGGAACGGTAGGTTTCCGGCGTCAGCGTATAGACGAGCGCAATGAGAAGGACAAATAATGCGATCGTGCCTACGATATACAGACGAACATTGTCGCCCGATCCGAAAAATTTGCCGAGAAAACCGAGTTCCGCTTTGCGTTTCTCGCTTTCCGCATTTGCCGCTATGATTTTGCTGGCGACTTTGGGGTCCTGGATTTCGAGTTTATTCATGGGCAGGAACCCCCTCGCCTGCATAAAACGTAAAGGTCAGCGCCCAAGAAGAAGCATCGGAATTAACGGTAATCTCATAGCGCAGCGAAAGCTTTCGATTATTCAAAATGCCGAGATGAATCATGTCCGAGCTTCCGATCGGTTTGCCTCTCGGGAAGTTGACGCATGTAATTCGTACCTCATTGTATTTAACGAGTCGGATATCCGTTGTGAAATCATCCTGCTCCTGTATGTATTCGATGCAAAAAACAAATGAGAGCGGATCGTTTTCCTCCGACAACACGATTTCGATCGGATTCATTTCATAGGCGAATACCCTGCCATGATAGACGACCTCGAATCCTCCGGACGTAATTTTCATTGCAATCCCTCCAAAACGATTTGAACTATTGCGGCTTCCTACTACTATTCTACGAAAGCAATGGCGGAGACATGACAACCTCCGAAAAGAGAGATTTGCAGAGAACGTCAGAAACCATCCGATCAAAATAAAAAGCCCCGGTTCAAGCGCGTCTTTCGTAAGACGGGTTTGAACCGGGGCTTGCCTGCAGCTTTATTACCAACGGAACTTGAACGACTTCTTGACCAGCGGGGATAGCCATTTGACGCCGCTTGGCGTCAGAGTGTCGGCGACGAGATGGGAGAGGTAACCCAGCATGGCGGTTATGCCAAGTCCGGGCGCTTTCAGTTGCTCCTCCAATCCCCAGCCTAACCACAACCAGACGGGAAGCATCCAGACGGTATGCGTCATCCCGCGATGCTTGAGCCATGGCGCCCATACGACGAAGGCGCCCAATCCGATCAACCATATCATTTCGTGGATGTAACCATGATAGATCAAATAAATGCCGACGGCGCTGACAAGGGCATTTCGTATCGCTCCTTGCTTCATAACGAGACCCGCCAAAATAGCGGCGATGCTGCCCCCAGCCCAAATGGGAGACAGCGGCTGACCGCTGAAATACAAGTAGGCCGTAATCGCCAGATACAGGATGCCGCCCCATAGGGCGAGCTCCCGAATTCGTTTGCTTAGTTTGGTCAGCTTGCTGCTAAGCATGCTTGGACCGTCAAGATCCGGGGCCAAGGCGGAAAATGCCGCGACGCCTATATACAGGAGGCTGTCCTCCATGTCCGGCGAATGTACGACAAACGCGAGGGCGCCAATGGCCGCCCCGATGATGAGATGAGTCTTCCCTGTCATGATTCTATTTGTCCCTTCTTGTGACTGACTAACTGACTTTGGCTACATGTCGCGGATGATCTGGTTTGCAGGTTACAGCCGGCTTACAGATGCTCCTTATTGACCTGCTCGTTGCGGACCATCTGCTCGAGCTTCTCCACCAGCCTGTCGTGCACGGGATCCTTCCGCCCGATTCCCAGCCATGATTTGCGTTTCTGCGTTTGCAGCAGCTTGAGCAGGTATATTTTCTCTTTTAATGTAAACATCTCCGCCCCTCCTTCTGTCCTTCCTGATACTATCATTATAAAAGTCAATAATTTACCCGTCAAAGTCCTGTAAAACACTCCTTGTCCATTCGCAAAGTTTATATAATGAGAGAAATCACAAAACGAGGAGATGTTGGACTTGTCGACGACACGTAATCGATTATGGTATACAAAGCCTGCCCGCGAATGGATAGAGGCGCTTCCGATCGGATCAGGCAAGCTTGGGGCAATGGTATTCGGCGGCGTTCTCGAGGAGCGCATTCAGCTTAACGAGGATTCGTTATGGTACGGCGGCCCTATGGAGCGGGCTAATCCGGAAGCGGGGAAGGCGCTCGCCGAGATTCGGGGGCTGCTGTTCGAAGGAAAGCTGGATGAGGCGGAGCGGAAGGCCAGGCTGTCGCTAACGTCAACGCCGAAGCATATCGCGCCTTATCAGACATTGGGAGATCTCAAGCTCAGCTTCCATTCGTCGATTAGCGAGACAAGCGAGTACGCAAGAGAGCTTGACCTGGATCAAGGAATCGTTACCGTCGGTTACGAGCTGAATGGCCGCGATTATCGTAGGGAAGTGCTGGCCAGTCATGTAGATGGCGTTATTGCCATTCGCCTGACAGCCGGGACGCCGGGCGCATTAACGTTCGACGCCAATCTTATTCGCAGGCCATTCGAAGGCGAAGCCGGGAGATTGGAGCAGTCGCCAACGGTCTATATGACCGGGCAATGCGGTCCGAATGGCGTCCGGTATTGCATGGCGGCACGAGTCGTTGCCGAAGGAGGAGAGGCTTGCGTCGTTGGCGATTTTCTCTCCGTTAACGGCGCGGATGCGGCGACGCTGTATATTGCGGCTGCTACAACGTTTCGCTGCAAGGATCCCGTCGACACCTGCATCAATGCGCTGGACGCGGCAGCAAACAAAGGTTATGAGGACATACGCCGTGATCATATCCGGGATTACGGCGAGCTGTTCGGGCGGGTATCGCTGGAGCTGGGCGCAGAAGAGGAAGCGGAGAGGCTGCCGACGAACGAGCGGCTAGCAAGATTCCGGGAAGGAGGCGCCGATCCCGGCTTGCTCGCGCTTTTCTATCAATACGGCCGATATTTGCTTATCGCCAGCTCAAGGCGGGGCTCGCTGCCTGCCAATCTGCAAGGAGTGTGGAATGACAGTCATACGCCGCCATGGGAAAGCGATTATCATCTGAATATCAATCTTCAGATGAATTATTGGCCGGCCGAGAGCTGCAATCTGGCGGAATGCCACGAGCCCGTATTCGACTTGCTGGATCGACTGAGGGAGAGAGGAAGCGTCACGGCCAAAGAGATTTATGGCGCAAGAGGTTTCACGGCACATCATGCGACCGACTTGTGGGCCGAGACGAATGTTATCGGCTTACACATGCCAGCCGTTATTTGGCCAATGGGCGGGGCTTGGCTCGCGCTGCATCTATGGGAGCATTACCGCTATAACATGGACGAGACGTTCCTGCGCGAGCGGGCCTATCCGACGCTTAAGGAAGCGGCGCTGTTCTTGCTGGATTTCCTCGTGGAAGATGCTGACGGCAGACTTGTGACAGCTCCGTCCTTGTCTCCTGAGAATACGTACCGTCTGCCGAGCGGTCAGACAGGAAGATTATGCGTCGGTCCGTCGATGGACTCCCAGATCGCGCATGCGTTGTTTACTGCATGCCTGGAAGCGATCGATGTGCTGGATTTCAGCAGCGACACGCGGGAGCGCGACTTCCGGACGGAGGTTGCCGACGCGATCGTCAGGCTCCCGAAGCCGGCGATTGGCCGTGCCGGCGGCTTGATGGAATGGTCGGAGGACTATGAGGAAGTGGAGCCGGGTCATCGTCATATCTCGCATCTATTCGCGCTGCACCCGGGCGAACAAATTACGCCGCGCGGCGAACCGGAACTGGCGGCGGCCGCTCGTACAACATTGGAACGCAGACTGGCTAATGGCGGAGGACATACGGGCTGGAGTCGTGCCTGGATCGTCGAATTCTGGGCAAGGCTCGGCGATGGAGAGGCTGCGCTCCAGCATCTGTCCGCCCTACTCTCAAAGTCGGTGCACCCTAATCTGTTCGGCGATCATCCGCCATTCCAGATCGACGCGAACTTCGGCGGCACGGCCGCCCTAGCAGAGATGCTGCTTCAGTCGCATCGCGGAGAGATCCTGCTGCTCCCGGCGCTGCCGCAGGCTTGGCCGGATGGGAGAATATCGGGACTGCGGGGTAGAGGCGGTTGTGTCGTCGATTTGGAATGGAGCGGCGGGGCGCTTGCAAGAGCGGTGCTTCGTTCGGAGAAAGGCGGCAATTATTTGATCCGGTATGAAGGTGCGGAGCTTGCAGTCGATGATGAATCGCGCATGAGAGCGGGCGGTGAAGACAATGCCGCAGCAGAGCAAGCAATAAGAAGGGAGGCAATGGCATCCCGCGAACTCAGGCTGACGCTAAGCGCAGGCGAGTCGGTGATTCTGGTGCCGGCGTACAGGTAGCCGCAACGTGTGACATTGGCCGCACTCATGGTATAATGGGGCATAATCGAAGAACGATATGGTGGGATGCCCGAATGGACAATGTAACGTCAACGGCTGCATGCGACGATACATGCGCCGGCACGGAAGCGGATATTACTGAAGTTAAGGCCAAGCTGGTCGACGATACGTCGGCGTCGGAATTGGCAGACTTGTTTAAGGCGCTCGGCGATCCGACGCGCGTAAAAATTATTCATGCGCTGCTGCAATCCGAGCTGTGCGTACACGATCTGACGCAAGTGCTGGAGATGGGGCAATCCGCCGTCTCGCACCAGCTGCGGCTGCTGCGCAATATGCGCTTCGTCAAGCGGCGCAAGGTAGGCAAGACGGTGTTTTATTCGCTCGACGACGATCATGTCGAGCAGTTGTTCGTCTTGACGCTGCAGCATCTGCGGCACGAATAACCAGCGGTTTGCCGGCCTCTTATGGCTCCGGTCCTGGACGCATGAAGACCATTGCTCGCGTTTGAGCGTGGACTTCATGCGTTTTTTAACTTATAGCAATGTTGAAGAATCGAGTGTTTGTGCCAGCTAAATTAAATTGGCAGCTTAAACTATGTTAATATAGGATTAGCTGCCAAGGTGAAAACATGAGGCTGCTAACGCGTTATTTCAAATGGAGGGATGCGTGGATGCAGGATATAAAGGTATTTAATTCCCAGGTTTTATTCGAACATATTTATACAAATGCTCCCATTGGGATCGCTTTAATTTCTCTGGATCGAAAATGGATGAATGTTAATCTTGCGGTTTGCAGAATTTTCGGCTACGAAGAAGAAGAATTTAAGTCCTTTACCATAGATGATATCCGACATCCTGATGATAGCGGCAACAGCAGCGATTTATTAATCGAATTATTGGATGGCGCCATTCCGTCATTTGAATTGGAAAATCGGTATTTTAATAAAAATGGAAACATCGTTTGGACCTCCGTACATGTTTCATTAGTCCGTGATCATGACGGGAAACCTTTGTATTACATTACCCAATTTATCGACGTAACCAAAAACAAGCTGGCGGAACTAAAGCTGCAGGAAAGCATCGAACGATACACGTCGTTAAAAAAATACAATCACGATGCGATTATTTCTTTTGGATTAGACGGCATCATTATGAATGGCAATAATATGGTGCAGCAGATGACCGGATATCTCATCGAAGAGTTAATCGGCAAAAAAATGTCCATATTAATTGGCGAAAAAAAATTATCCAGTTTGCTTCTGGCTTTAAACGATCATGAAGAAATCGAAAAAGTTGAAAAAGACATCACTTTCATCGATCACAAGGATGGTCGTTCCGTTGAAGTGCTGGTGACGCTCGCTCCAATCATTATCCAGACTCATACCATGGGCTTTTACCTCATAGCGAAAGACATGACAGAACAAAAGAAGCTGATCATCGAGAAGGAAGCCGCTGAAAAAACGAATAAAGCCAAAAGCGAGTTTCTTGCCATGATGAGTCATGAAATCCGTACGCCCATGAACGGAGTTATCGGCATGACGGATGTGCTCTTGGAAACGAAGCTGGATGAAGAGCAGCTTGAATATGTACACATTATTAAAAAAAGCGGCGATACGCTACTTGCCATTATCAACGATATTTTGGATTTCTCCAAAATTGAATCCGGCAAGACCGAATTAATCGAAGAACCTTTGAACGTGAGAACGATATTATCGGAAACGCTTTATATCGTCATGTCCAAGGCTCTTGAGAAAAATTTGGAGATTACTACATCCGTCTGCCCTAAGGTTCCTAACATGGTTTATGGAGATAGTACGAAGTTAAGACAAGTTCTTATTAATTTACTTAGCAATGCCATAAAATTTACGCCTGAAGGTTCGATTTCGATCGTCGTTGATACCGTGTCGCGGGAGCAGGGGACGGTACGCCTTCAATTTGCGATCCGGGATACAGGTATTGGCGTTTCGAAGGAACAGGTCGCTCATTTATTTGAACCCTTTTATCAAGCGGATCATTTTATGACCAGGAAAACGGTGGGAACGGGTTTAGGATTAGCGATCTGCAAAAAGCTTGTTGAGCTCATGGACGGTCAAATCTGGCATGAAGCTTCCAAAGATCAACCAGGATCAACATTTTTGTTTACAGCCAACTTTCGGGCCCAATTCAATATTTCCGACTCGTCACAAAATGATATGTGGCTCCAACAAGTTGACGTTGTCGATCATGCAGCCGAACCGTCCTTGAAAATTCTAATCGCAGAAGACAATGAAGTGAATCAACTTGTGTTAAAAAAGATGATAGAGAAACTCGGACACAAAACGACTATCGTACAAAACGGAAATGAAACGGTGGAAGCTGTTAAACATTATCCTTACGATATCATTTTTATGGATATTCAAATGCCCTCGATGGATGGATTGACGGCCACTAAGATAATCAATGAAATGACACACGGCAAGAAAAGTCCCTATATTGTGGCGGTTACGGCCCACGCAATCAAAGGAGACAGCGAAAAATATCTATCCGAAGGTATGGATGCTTATATCAGCAAGCCGGTCAGCATGAGCGCCATATCGGAAATCATTGAAAGAGTTAAAAAGATGAAATCGTAGTCATAGCAAGAAAGGGCAGTCCCTTAAGTCACCAAAGACTCGGGACTGCCCTTTTCAGTTTACCTGGTTGCCGCGATCGATTGCGATTTGTACAGCCGCGAGGCGATCAGGAAGCAGACAATGCCCCAAGCCGCCATAATCGACATGCCTATCCAGAAGCTGGACGAGGCGATGCCTTCCGCATAAATCAGGCCGTCCCGCATGCCTTCGACGAAGTAGGACAGCGGCAGCACCTTCGGCACAACCTGCAGCCATTCCGGCAAGTTGGCGACCGGGAAGAAGATGCCGCTCAGGAACATCATCAGCATGCTGGTAATGTTGGCCATGCCCATGTACGCTTCCATCGTTTTGCTGAAGGAGGAGAACAAGTAGCCCATTGCGTTGAAGACGAGAGCGCCGGCGAAAAACGCCACGGACAGGCTCAGCAAGTTAATATGCAGCGTGGCGCCGAAGCCGTAGACGCCGACAAGCGCGAGAATCGTGATTTGTATGATGCCGAGCATAAGACGAACCAGCATGCTGGATAGTCCGAACAACCCCATGCGAGCGGGAGTCATGCGAAGCCGCTTGAGCAGTCCGCGCTTGCGCATATCGACGAGATCGCCCATGCCGAACAAGCCGCCTTGCGCAATGGACAACCCGATCATGCCGGTCAACAGGAAGTCGGAGTAGCTCGTATCTTCGGATGCGGTCGTGATGGATTCTAGCTCCAGCGTATAAGTCGGAGGGACGCCCGCAATTGCTAAATTAGCTTGCTGGACGAAGTTGCTCATGATGCTCGAGATGGCTTGCGTGGTGGCGCCGCCTTCGTTCTCGCGGTTGACGATGAGTCCAACCTCGGATGTCCCTTCCACCTCCGGCAAGACGATCAACGCGTCGATCTCCTTCTCCTCGACCAGCGTCTGGCCCGCTTCCAGCGTTACAGGCTCCCCTTCCGTTAGCTCGAAAATCGGAATAGACTTGATCTGCTCCAGAAGCATGCCGGAGGAAACGTTCGGCGACGCGTCGACGACGGCGATCTTCGCCTTGAACTCCGAGCTGCCGCCCCCTCCGCCGAAAATAATCATAAACAACACCATTAAAATAACGGGAAAAAATACGCTCCAGAACCACACCTGCTTCTCGCGGAACATCATCTTGAGATGCGCTCCGAACATTGCACCGAATTGCTTGGCCGCCATGCTTAGTCCCTCCATTCCTTGCCCGTGAAGGCGATGAATACATCCTCGAGGCTTAGCTCTCGGATCGAAATCTGTTCGACTCGATAACCACAATCCTTCGTATAGCCGAACAGCTCATACAGCGTATCCTCCGGCTGGGTCGTCCATATCTGAAGCGCGGCACCTTCCCGCACCGTACGAACAACGGCAGGATGCCGCTGCACGATCGCTTCCGTCTCGATGGCGGCTTTTTCGCCGTCCAGAAAAGACAGACGCACCTCGCGTTCCTTCGTGAGTCGGTCGATCAGGGCGCTCGGCGTGTCGAGTGTCACCACCTTGCCTTGATCCACGATGCACACCCGGTCGCTGAGCTTCTCCGCTTCCTCCATGTAGTGCGTCGTCAAAATCGTTGTTTTGCCTAGTTGCTTCAGTCTCAGAATAATATCCCAAATATTGCGTCTGGCCTGCGGGTCTAGACCCGTTGTCGGTTCGTCCAGGAAAATAATGTCCGGATCATTGACCATCGCGAGACCGATCGCCAGCCGTTGCTTTTGTCCGCCGGAAAGCTTCTTAACATGTCTGTTTTTATGTTCCGTCAGGTTAATCATCTCCAAAATGTCCGCGACCGGCCGGGATTTGTCGTAAAAGGTGGCGAACAGCTTCAGATTTTCCTCCACGGTGAGCAGATCGAACAGAGCGCTGGACTGCGGTTGCACGCCTATGTCATTTTTGATCGCTTCTTCGTTGCGCGACCACTTCATCGCGCCGAACGCGATGTCGCCTTCATCCGGAGGGAGTAGACCTTCGATCATCTCCAAAGTTGTCGTTTTGCCGGCGCCGTTAGGGCCGATGATCGTAAATATTTCGCCGGCTTCCACTGTAAAGCTGATGTCTTCGACGGCATGCACGGCGCCGAACGACTTCTTTAAATGCGAAACTTCCAATACGGGCATCGCAATATCACTCCTTCAGGTATTGTGTCAGGCGTCGCCTGAACCCCACATCTATTCTGATTGTATAAGGAACAGGAAGGCTGCTAAACCGTCCAAGGAACCTTTTTCTCCTCCGTCTGGAGACCGATAAGAAGGGAAAAGGGAAGAGACAGCGAATGAGTATTCTATTAGAAAAATTCTAACGTTGTAATCGAGAGGGGCAGTGTGCGGCAATGCTTGATAAAGTAAGATGGGGGATCATCGGGTGCGGCAATGTGACGGAGGTAAAGAGCGGTCCGGGCTTCCAGAAGACGGAGGGCTCCGAGCTAGCGGCGGTCATGCGGCGCAACGGCGAGCTCGCGGCGGACTATGCGGCAAGGCATGGCGTGCCCAAGTGGTATGACAATGCGGATGATCTAATTAACGATCCCGAGGTGGACGCGGTTTACGTAGCCACGCCTCCTTCTTCTCATATGGAATACGTGCTGCAATGCGCGGCGGCAGGCAAGCCTGTTTATGTAGAGAAGCCGATGGCGCGCAGCTCGGCGGAATGCAAGGCAATGATTGACGCATGCCGCGAAGCGGGCGTACCGCTATTTGTGGCTTATTATAGGAGAGGGCTGGATTATTTCCGCAAAATCAAGGAGCTGCTGGATAGTGGGGCTATCGGCCGTGTCTGCTTCGTCTCCATGAAGCAATACCAGCCTGCCAGAGTAAATGAGGGAGAGCAGCTGCCTTGGCGGCTTAACCCCGAGGAATCCGGAGGCGGTTTGTTCGTCGATTTGGCCAGCCATACGCTGGATATAATGGATTATTTGCTTGGTCCTATCGCCGAGGCGGCAGGGGGAGCGGGTAATCAAGCGGGGTTGTACGAGGCGGAGGATATCGTGACGGGCAGCTTCGAATTTCAGTCGGGCGTGCGCGGCGTCGGAGTCTGGTGCTTCAGCGCGTACAAACCTGTCGACGTAAACGAGATCGTCGGCGAGAAGGGGAGCATTTTGTTCGACACCTTCGGCAACGAGATCATTACGCTGGAGACGGCGGAAGGCAGCGAGCAGTTCACTTTCGAGAAACCGCCGCATATACAGCAGGGTCTTATTGGAATGATCGTTGATGAGCTGCGAGGAGGCCCGGCCAGCCCTAGCGACGGGACGAGCGGCATTCGCACGAACGTCGTCATGGACAAGCTGATCGAGAGTTACTACAAATCTTAGGCCGCCGTGTCGGACTCGGTTTTGGACTGCTTGGCGCCAAGCCAGCGGGACTCCACGATAAGCTGTTCGCAATAGTCGGCGACGGATAAAGTCAACAGTAAGCCTGCAAGCGCTCCGCACACGGACAAGGGGATGGCCCAAAAGACCGGCGGCTGGGTGAAGTAAGGAATAAGCGCCACGGCAAGAATGGGCGGGGCGTTCCATTTAAAGATGTTGATAAGCGCAAGGACGATCAACAGCGTAGCCAGCAGGGAGAGCGCTCCGGCACTCCAATAGCCCAGCAGGGAACCGACGAGCGAAGCGGAGACAGCCCCCAAGGCGATTCTTCCAACCTCGGCTTTGCCGAATGGTCGGGAGATGAACAAAAGACTGAACGCGCCCAGCGTCGGAAAGAACAAGGCATTCATATGTGGAATATGGAGTGAAATCCAATAGATCAAGACGAGATATACGCAGATCGCATATGTTTTGAAGCGAAGCATGAATGCGTAACCTTCTTTCGAATGATTGTGGGGCTAAAACTTCTACGCCATGTTACATTTTAAGGGCAGTCGGCTGCCGCGTCAATGTATATTTAAATATAATCCGATGCATATAGTCGGGAAAGTAGAAGTGGGACCGTCCCGTCAGGACAGTCCCTTGTCTATGTGAGGTGCGCTGTGCCTGCCGCTACTCCAGGATCATGACGCCAAACGGCTCGATCACGGCATCGCCATGCAATTCGGAGCCGCTAATGAGGTCGCGTTTGAGCCCTTTAACCGCGATGGCGGCAGGCTCCTCGCCGTAGTTGAGCAGGAAGTAAAGAGGGCCTCTCTCGTCTTGCCGGATGGAAAGCTCCACCTGCGGCGGAAGCTCTAGCCAGTCGCTCACGGGCGATGAGATGCCTGCGGCATCCAGGACGAGAGCGGCCGCGGCTTCATCGAATACGGCGCCGTAATACCAGGCTTCGCCGCTGCCGAACGAATGGCGAGTCACGGCAGGTTTGCCGGCGTAATGCTCGCTCGTGTACGTTGCCATCACCTGCACGTTCTCCGACTCCGGCAACAGAACGTCGTTGAACGCGTTCGCGGCTGTGACGACCGGTTCTCCGGACATGCCGGCTTTGCTCCAAGCCATAAACATCGGAGCGCGCGATCCCTTTACCATCGTAAATTCCTCGATGGAGATGCCGCACAGATTGGCCGCGGCGCCAGGGAACGGACGCATATAGCAGTGACCGCGCATGTCCTTGTAGCCGGTCCGGCAGCCAAAGACGACAATGCCGCCCTCGTTAACGTACTGCTCCAGCAGCGCGGCCGTTTCGTCGGTCATGATGGCAGGATGCGTGTAAACGAGCATGCGGTATTGACGCAAGTCTTCGATTGAAGTCGTCGCCCGCATAAAGAGAATATCGCTGGGAATATGGCGGCGCGTCATCGCCTTGAACCATTCCGTGTTGCTCTTCCAGCGGAAAGTTCCGTGCCAGACATCGTATTCGCCGTCCCACTCGTTGTCGTAATCGCGCACGATCGCGACTTCTGCCGCATAGGTCGTGCCGGCAACGCGCTCGCCGAAGGCGGTCAGCTCGCCGCCGATCTGCCGCGCTTCGCGAATGCGGCGATTTTCCCGGTTATGATAATCGTTAAGGCCGTGCCAGTAGATTTCCTGGCCGAACGTTGCCGTCCTCCAGCGGAAATAGACGACCATGTTCGCTCCGTGTGCGATCGATTGGTAGGTCCATAACCGCATCTGGCCCGGCTTGGGCGACGGCATGTCCATCTTGTTCACCCAGCCTCCCGGACCTGCCTGCTGTTCCATGATGCAGAAGTTCCGCGAGATGGAGCGGACTGCGCCAAGCGACTGGCTCCAGCCCCGGTCGGCAAGCCGGTTCTCCTCCTTCTCGTCGTAATAGATGGTCGAGAACTGCGGATAGGAATCGTAGCTGAAGAAGTCCAGCAGCTCGTCGGTCATGCGATGGTTGTCGAGATGGCCGAACAGTCCGTTGGTCGTAATCCAGTGATTCGGCGCAACTTCGCGCAGAATATTGCCTTGCACGGCCGCGAAGGAGATTGTGTTATCGGAAATAAATCGTTTCTCGTCAAGCGCAAGATGCGGATTCGGCTGCTTGCCTCCCGTTGTCTGGCGGGGCAGATGGACTTGCTCCCAGTCGGAGTAGGTCTGGCTCCAGAAGACGGTGCCCCAGGCTGCGTTAAGCGCGTCGAGCGTGCCGTATTTCTTTTTTAGCCATTGACGAAATGCGGCATGATCCGCATCGGCATAAAATTCGCTGGTCTCGCAGTTGAACTCGTTGTCGATCTGCCAGCCGATGAGCGCGGGATGATCCTTGTAATGTTCCGCCATCGTACGCGTAATGATTGCGCATAACTCGCGGTATTTCGTGCTGCTATAGTTATAGTGGCGGCGCAGCCCGTGCTGGATGGTCACGCCGTCAAAGGTTGCGTTGAGCACCTCGGGATAACGCTGCGTAAGCCAGGCAGGCGGCGTCGCCGTAGGCGTTCCGAGTATAATCTTCAAGCCGTGCTTATGGGCGAGGTCAAGCGCGCGGTCGAACAGATCGAAGGAGAAGACGCCTTCCTCAGGCTCGAAGATCGACCAGGCGAATTCGCCTACGCGTACGACGGATATGCCAAGCTCGCGCATCCTGCGGTAATCGTCTTCCCAGAGCTGCTCCGGCCAATGTTCTGGATAGTAGCAGACGCCTAGCTTAAGTTGGTCCAGTGGGGTAAGCTTGCTCATCAATAAGAACCTCCCTGCGGGAAAAATATGAGGATATTGCGGTATTCTACGTCTCATGTTAATTTTAAGTTTATTGATCATGAACGGTATATGACAACATATTGCTTTTCATATGAGAAAATTGCGCATTTTTCCAGTATCGCGGAGAGGGAGGGCAGAAGGTGAGGCAGCATTATATTGTGCCGAAACCATCATACCTGCATTATGCTTGTTATCCGGATATGTTCGGCAGATATGCCGGCATACCGGAGCACGCCGAGCACAGAGAGCGAGGAGCGCTCAAGGAGTACAATCTGCATCTTGTGCTCGGCGGGCGCGGCTCCTTTGTGCTTGAGACGGGAGAACGGATCGAGTTGGGGGCGGGGGATGGCTTCCTGTACGGCAAGGAGGCGTATCAGCGATATGCCGCTCATCCTTCTGAGCCCTGGGATATCCGGTGGATCCACTTCGCGGCCGGGTTGCCGCTGCCTTTGCTCAGGGAAGCGGATGAATACGGTATGTGGCTGTTCTCCTTCTCGGCGCGGGAACGGTTCGTCGAGTTGTCGGAGCGCATGTACGGGCTGGGCCGCAAAATAACGCTCGCAGACGAGCCGGCGTTGTCCGCGCTGCTCTACGAGACGCTGTCGCTGCTTGCGGTTCAGACGGAGCGGCTGGAGGCTCCATCCCAGCTTCGGAAGCGCGACGCCATCCGGGTGGCCGCCGACGGGATTCGCGACCGCTGCGAGGAGAGCTGGAGCCTTGGCGAGATGGCGGCTCTGGCAGGCTATAGCCGATATCATTTCCTGAGGCTGTTCCGGCTCGCGACAGGAAGGACGCCTAATGTGTTCCTGACGGAAAGCAGCATGGTACGCGCGAAGCTGCTTCTAGCGACGACCGAGCTTCCGGTCGGAGAAGTGGGAGAGCGATGCGGTTACGGCCAAGCCAGTTATTTCATAAAGCAGTTCCGGACGGCAGAAGGTCTCACTCCCCAAGCTTACCGGCAATTGCATGCCAGCGTTTCTCAGGACGAGGGATGAAGTCTCGTCTCATACCGCAGCTGCTGAAAACCGAACTTTTTGAACTCGCATTTACGGGGATGTCGATCCAGCAGCGAATATTATTGTGAAATCAAGGAAGGAGCTTTATTACATCATGATGTGGCTTACATTATCTCTGCTTGCCGCCATTGCATTCGGATTGCGAGGGATTCTCTATCATTGGACCAGCCAAAAGCCGGTCAATCGGAATTTGATGCTGTGCGGCGTATTCGCCATCGGGGCCATCATCAATCTTGGAGGCGCATTGGCGACGTCCGCGGACTGGACGGTCAGCACGCTGGTCGGCATTCAGATGGGATTGTTCTCCTTCGGGGCGAACGCCAGCATGTTCAAAGGTTTTGCCGTCGGCAAGGCATCGCTCGTCGCGATTCTTACCGCTCTGCCGTCGGTCGTCGTTGTCCTTGCCGCCTACTTGCTTTGGGATGAACGGATTAACGGAGCCCAGCTTGCGGCCTTTGCCGTTATCGTGGGAGGCGTGTTGCTTGTCCGATACTCTAATGAGCTGTCGCTACGCAATCTGCAGGGAGCCCAGTGGGGACTGTTGGCTATGCTGCTGTTCGCGTGCAACGATCTTTCGGGCAAATGGTCGACGCTGTTGGGAGCCGATCTCATGCCGACGTTGTTCTTTATGTTCTCGACGGGGATGCTCTGCTTCGGCCTGTGGTGGCTGGCGGATCTCCGCCGGGAAGCGGCCATGATGCACGCCCGTGCTCAAGCTGCAGCCTCCGAGACTGCCGGCAGGGCGCTGTCATCCCCATCCAGCGGAGCTTCCGATTCTGTGGCGACGGTGTCTTCGTCGATGCCAACGCCGGCGGCGGTTGCCTCCGTCGAGGCAGCGGATGGGCAGCAGGCAGCGGCATCTACCGCTAACCGGGCTGTTGCGGGCTGGAGCATCCGACGCACTTTCGTGACCGGACTTGCGGTCGGCCTGACGAATACGGCCGGCATGCTGCTGATCGTGCCCGCGTTCGATCTCGGCAAAGCGGGTCTTGTTTCTGCGGTCGTCGCTCTAAACGTGCCGCTTGTGCTGCTCTATACTAGATTCGTCGTTAAGGAGAGGTTTAGCAAAACGGAGCTCGCAGGCATCTTTATGTCGCTCGCAGGCATTTTGCTCATGCGGCTTTTCGGGGGATAACGAGGATGGTGGATAATTTGAAATTTTTGTAAACCATGCTTTGGAACTAATGATTTTTGTTAAGTAATCCGATACGATATACATATCATTCCAAATAGAGATCAATATAATTGGATAAGGAGAACGTATCGTATCGATGATTAAACGTGTGGAGAATGAGCTGGAATTGGCCATGTTTAACGGCATTTGGACGACGGTTTGGCGGGAAAAGGGATATGAACTTGAATTCGCGGACCATGTCCTGGATCGGTTCGTTGTGATGAATGAAGAAGGCTACTGCGTTGGCACCTCGGAGATTAAGCCGTACGACAGGGATAGCAGTCCCATTAACGAAATCGCCCCTTTCCGGGATCATCCCAAAGTGATCGCTTCGGAGGGACGTGTCGCGGAGATCGACAAGATTGCCATATTAGGCTCATACCGCGGCAAAGGTAACATGCTGCCCTGGATATTGTCCTCCGCCGTGTACAGCGCCGAACAGCATGAAATGGACTACTTTGTTTCCCTGCTGGAGCCTGTATTTCTTCGCGCGCTCAAGATCTCGTTCAAAGTACCGGTCGAGCGTCTGGGAGAAAGACTGTTCTACAAAGGGGATTATGTCGTGCCCGTCTTGTTTGACATGTCGGAAATGTATCTAAACAAACAACGCTACGAGTGGCTGTCTAATCCCGAAGTTATGAATACAACAATAGAGGTGAAAGCAGGCTCATGAAGCAGCTATCGGAACTGGACAAGCGCAATAGACTTTTGGTCAAAATATATTGGGGCATGCTTCTGTTAGGCATTTTGACGGATATCATGATTGGTCTTGGCGCCGACATGATCCTGCTTCTGGCGGGCGTTGGCGCCGCGCTTGGCACCGTCGTAACGTTCATGACGTATCGGGAAGTCGGCAGCGGCCTCGTTAAGTACATCATGCCTTGCAATTTGACGATTATCGTAGCGATGCTGATTCTGATGGATCCTAACCCCATTGTCAGCACCTACTTTCTCGTCTACGTCAATATGGCGATCATCGCTCTTTATTCGGATTATCGCCCTATCATCGTAACCGGGGTATTGGGCGCTGCGCTTTCGTCATATCTGTTCGCGGATCCATTTTTCCAGGAGCGTTTATTCCCTTCGGATTCGCTTGTGCTGTTGTTCCTGTACCTGGCGTTTGCCACGGCCGGCTTGTCCGTAGCCGCGCATTACAGCCAGAAGCTGCAGCGCGAAGTCGGCGCCCGCCAAAGCGAAGCCTTGGCGTCGAAGGAGCTGGCGGAAGGCGTATTGTCGCAGCTGCGCGGATCCATTGGGATGCTGACATCGTTCAGCGCCGGCCAGCAAGGGCATGTGATCTCCACAGGCGTTATCTCCCGCGAAGTAACAGGCACCTTCGTCGAGATGGCGGCAGCGATCGAAAAGCAGACGGGCAGCGTCTTGTCCATTAACGAATCCGCTCAAGAAATCGAGCAGGCCATCCAACGATTGCTGGACGGAGCGAATCTGCTTCGCGGATATTCGGATTCCAATGCGGAGCTGGCGGAGCGCAACAAGGCGCAGCTGGAAGCTCTGTCCTTCGAGATGGAAGGGCTTCGCGTCATGATTATGAGCACGGTCGACAAGATGGGCACGCTTCAGGAGCAGAACGATCGAGTGACCGATATCGTCGATACGATCCGGGACATATCCGAGCAAACGAACCTGCTTGCGTTGAACGCCGCGATTGAAGCGGCGCGCGCCGGCGAGCATGGCCGGGGCTTCGCGGTCGTATCCGGCGAGGTGCGGAAGCTGGCGGATCATTCCCGCCGCTCCGCCGAGGAGATCGGCGCAATTTTGACGACGATCCGCACAGGCATTAATGATGTGTATGGCCATGTAGAACGCGGGCAGGAAGCAGTGGTGCGGGGCGATGCGGCGGCGAGAGGCGCGCTTGATACGTTCGGCACCATTAACGATAACGCCAGGTTAGCCAAGGAGCAGGCGCTTCAGGTAGGCGACAGCACGAGCGGCCTGCATCTTCGTTACGGTTCTCTGGCGGAGGAGCTCGACAGCATCGCAGCCACGACGCAGCAGAACATGGCGTCCGTTCAAGAGGTGCAGGCGAGTATGGAGACGCAGCATGCCAAAATTAACGAGATGGTCGACGAATACGCCAAGCTGGATACGCTCGTATCCGAGTTAGAACGCGTGTCGGGCGCTGGCGGCAAAAAAACGGCATAAGAACGATATTAGAACGGCGCAAGAGTGTAATATCGAAATGGCGTAAGAACAGTATGAGAACGGCAAGTGTGCGATATCGAACCGGCTTGAGAACGGCTTAGGGAATCCTGCTGCGGCGCGTGCAGCGGGATTTTTTTTGCCTTGTTTAGTAAATTATGCGACATACCGGACTGTGGATAACGATCTTCAGCTGTTAAGAAGCACATGCAAGCATCATCCTCAAACTGCGTTGATTAAGTTCGTTTATTCATTGGGAATAGCGCGGCGAATCTTCGAGAATCGGCATTTTCATCCGTGTATTTTCACCTGTTGACAGTTTCTTTCGAGGGTGCTAAGATTGGTTTTATATAATTCAAAGTAAATCAATTGGCTTTATAGGTTATATCGATGGCATTGACCATACAAATGGAGATGTATGCTTGCATAGCATTCTGCCCCTAGGTTCGAAGAGGGACGGGAAGCCGTGCGGCGTGCATCTTTTTTTATTTGATATGCTGTGCGGGAGCGCGGCTACGACTGGACGAGGAGGCTGGAGGATGAAGAAACGAAGAGGTTTGGCGCTGCTGCTAGCGATCATGATGGTGATGCTGGCGGCTTGCGGAGGAACGGGCAATACGAGCATTACGCGAAACGCCGCTGAGTCGACGCCTCCATCCGGGGAAACGACGGGGAACGGCGGGGGTGCGAAAGGGCAGGTCGGGGAGCAGACCCGCAAGGAGCCCGTGACGATTACGTTCTGGAACTATGGGAACACGATTACGGATACGGAGTTCAATAAACTGATCGTCGAGCCGACCAAGGCTAAATATCCGCATATTACGCTAGAGAGAATCAAGACGGAAGCCGATACGACGCCGGAGGATTTGTTGTCCATGGGACAAGTGCCGGACATTATCTATACAAGCAGCGGACCCTCGTACTACCGTTTCCTTGATATCGGCATTATTCAGGATCTGGATGAGCTGATCGCGAAACATAATGTCGACACAACCCGCATCAAGCCGGCCATTCTGGAATCGATCAGAGGCTTTACGCAGGAGGGCAAGCTGATCGCCATCCCGCTCTCCTTCAATCTGTTGATTACGTACTACAACAAGGAGATATTCGATAAGTTCAATATACCGTACCCCTCCGACGAACCGCAAACCTGGGAACAATGGCTGGAGCTTGGGCGAAAGCTGACGATTCAGGATAACGGAGTACAGTATGTGGGCGTTGATCTTGGCGGACCCGGCAATATCGTGAGAAGCCTGGACATCGGCAATGTCGATTCCGCTACTGGAAAATCGACGCTCGCGAGCGAGGAATGGAACGGGATCTACGAGCTGCTGAAGAAACAGTATGAAATTCCGGGCTTCATCGGATCGAACAACGAGATCGGCTACGACCGCGTTACTTTCATGCAGGACCGCCGGCTTGCGATCAGGCCCGCGTTTCTAGCGAACATGGTCGGACCGCTGGAGGAGCTTAAGGCGGAGGGCATCGATCTGGATTGGGACATCGCGCCTGCCCCGCATTTTGGCGACAACAAGGTCGGCGGAAGCATTCATTCCGTCATTTTGTCCAATCAGAGCAAACATCTGGACGATGCATTTCTTGTTATCGCCAATATTTTGTCGGACGAGACGCAAAGGCTGGTCGCGCGCAATGGCCGCGTGCCTTCTATCGTCAATCCTGAGCTGGAGAAGGAATTTGGCGCGGATGTCTCCGTTTTGCAGGGCAAAAAGATCGAGAATGTGTTTAAACTGGAGGCCAAACCCAACAATCCGCCGCATCCTTTGGATAATCAACTCGGGGAGGTGCTAAGCCAGGCTGCGGAGGAGATCGCGCTTAATGGCAAGGATGTCAATTCCGCTCTGCGGGGCGCGGAGGAGGAGAGCAATCGGATCATTGAAGCTTGGGAGAAAACAAGGCCATAACGCAGCGACGAACGCTGCGACAACACGAACATGGAGGCGTTGCAATGAGCGGGGAAACGGCTTTGAAGCTGACAACGGATGTGCTTGTGATCGGAGGGGGGCCGGCTGGCGCTTGGGCGGCATGGAGCGCGGCATCGCAAGGCGCCAAGGTGGCGCTGGTCGACAAAGGTTATCTCGGATCCAGCGGAGCGACCGCACCGGGCGGGACCAATCTGCTTTATCTGCCTCCGGATGAGGAACTGCGGGAGCAAGCTGTGCAGCAACGAATGAAGTCCGGCGGATATTTGT
The DNA here is from genome assembly GCF_014303795.1 of Paenibacillus sp. PAMC21692. Taxonomy (NCBI): domain Bacteria; kingdom Bacillati; phylum Bacillota; class Bacilli; order Caryophanales; family Paenibacillaceae; genus Paenibacillus; species Paenibacillus sp. PAMC21692. The sequence goes on along the minus strand of NZ_CP060293.1, from coordinate 6,841,601 downwards.
CCGAGGCTGCCTGGATTCATAGAGTACTGGATCAGGTGTACATCAATCTGGAGCTGGTCGAGAAGTGGGGATATCCGTTCGTCAGGGATGAAGATGGCGTTCCCCAGCGCAATCACTTGCAGGGACCGGAATATATGGCGCTTATGCGCAAGGTGGTCAAGAAGGCCGGCGTCAAAGTATTGGATCATGCGCCGGCGCTGGAGCTGCTGGTAGACGATCATGGCGTGGGCGGCGCGAGAGGCGTGCTTCGTCAGGACGGCAAGGATTGGGAAATAAGGGCTAACGCGGTCGTTATCGCTACGGGAGGTTGTGCCTTCTTAAGCAAAGGATTAGGCTGCAACGTGCTGACCGGCGACGGATATTTGATGGGCGCGGAAGTCGGAGCGGAATTGTCCGGCATGGAGTTCTCGCGAAGATACGCGCCGGCGCCGGCCTTCAGCTCCAATACGCGTTCGCGTCTGCTTAGCTGGGCGACGTATTACGATGAATACGGCAATGAACTGCAAGGGCAGCGGGACGGGGATTTCCTGGCGAAGCGGCTCCTCCAGGGGCCGGTATATGCCATCATGAACAAGGCGGATACGCCAGAAAAGCAAGCCATCTTACGCTCGTCGCACACTATCTTCTTCCTTCCTTACGATAGAGCGGGAATCGATGCATTTACTCAGCCGTTCCCGCTCACGCTTCGTTATGAAGGGACGGTTCGAGGGACGGGAGGCCTCCGCATCGTTACCGACGATTGCGGCACGACCGTCGCGGGCTTGTATGCAGCCGGCGATGCCGCCACGAGAGAGCGAATAACCGGCGCGGCCTCCGGGGGCGGAGCCTTTAACGCTTCTTGGGCGATCTGCTCCGGCACATGGGCTGGAGAGGGCGCGGCCAAGCATGCCTTATCTCATCGGGAGACCGCTGCGGGCCGCGAATTGCGAGCCGCAGGGCGATACGGGCTTGGTGCTTCCTCCAATAAAGCATCATCGGGAGCCGAGCCTGTCGCAACGAGGGAGTTCGTCAAGGCGATCCAGGATCAAGTGCTGCCGCTGGAAATCAATTATTTCCGCACCGAGACGGGATTGACCGCGGCGCTGCAGAAGCTGGACGGTTTATGGAAACATGTGAACGGGCAGGCGCCCGGCGATGTTCATGAGCGGGTTCATGCGAGGGAAGCGGCGGCAATGGCGGCGACGGCCAGATGGATTTATACGGCGGGATTGGCGCGGAAGGAAACGAGGGGAGGCGGTCTTCATTTGTTGAAGGAATATCCGGAGCTGGACCCTCATCAACATCACAGGCTGCTAGTCTCGGGTCTGGAGCATATTGAAGTAAAAAGAGACCGATCATTCCTGACGGCGGCAAGGCCGGCGTCGTCGAGCGAGCCGTCGGAGAGAAAGGCGGGAATCGGATGATTGAGCTAGTAAGCGCCGAACGATGCATCGGCTGCAACATTTGCGTTAAAGTATGCCCGACGAACGTATTCGACAAGACGGATCATGCGCCTGTCATAAAGCGGCAGGAGGATTGCCAGACCTGCTTTATCTGCGAAGCCTACTGTCCGGTGGACGCCCTGTATGTGTCGCCGTATGCGGACGAGGCGGTTCCCGTGGACGAAGAGGGGCTTGCCGCCGACGGCATACTGGGAAGCTGGCGGGCGACGATTGGCTGGGGACCGGGCAGGACGAAGCTGGCTGCCGTCGACAAGACGCCGTTCATTAATCGAATTTTGCCGGCCAGGCCGATCAGGGCTGCCGGCATCTCCGATGTCGGATCTCCGACTACGGGGTAGAGCCGCTTGTTATTTATCATTCCATATAATCGAGAGGAAGAGTGAAGCATGAGTATATCCGCCAACCCATTGGAAGGTTACGCATCATTATCCGAACTTGCCTATAACGCCGAGGTCGCCGAGGCGCGCCGGCCCGATCATCCGGTACATCCGCTTATTCTTAACCGCTGGTCTCCGCGATCGTACGAGGATCGCTCTATTAGCGACGAAGTGCTGTTCACGGTGCTTGAAGCTGCCCGCTGGGCGCCTTCTTCCGGCAATGTACAGCCTTGGCGATTTTATGTAGCCCGGACGGCCGAGGAGCATGCCGCATTCGACAAGTTCCTGAAGCCGCGCAACCGTCAGTGGGCTACAAAGGCGCCCGTATTGCTGCTGCTTGCATCCGTCAAGGTCCGGGACAACGGAGATCCGAACGGCGCACATGCCTTTGACGCCGGCGCGGCATGGGCTACGCTGGCCTTTCAGGCCAGATTGCTGGGATTGTCTACCAGAGCCATCGGAGGGTTTGATCACGATATCGCCAGAGAGACGTTGCAGACGTCTGATGATCTTGCGCTGCATGCGGTAATCGCGCTTGGTTACAAGGGGGAAGCGGGCAGCCTGGACGATGCCTTTCGCGAGCAGGAGAAACCGAACGGAAGGCGTCCCTTGGCCGACAGCATCCTTCCGGTGAAGACGGATGGACTAATCGATTAATTCCAATGCGAGAGGGGAGAACGTGGATGGGACGTTCAGTAGAAGTGACGGATGAGTGGTTGAAAAAAATATTGGAGCAAGTGCAAGGTCTTGCTTACGGCGTGGTGCAAATAACGGTGCATGACGGACAAATCGTCCAGATCGACCGGACGGAGCGCAGCAGATTCGATGTTCCCAAATCGCAGGTCGGCGGAACGAGAAGGAAGTGAGCGGCCGCGAAGGAGAGACGTTAACCGCCGACGTGCTGGTTATCGGCGGCGGTCCTGCAGGCGCATGGGCGGCATGGAGCGCGGCTTCGCACGGCGCCAAAACGATTCTGGCGGACAAGGGATATCTGGGAACGAGCGGTGCGACGGCGCCAGGCGGCACGAACTTCCTGTACGTGGAGCCGGACGAGAGAAAGCGGGAGCAGGCGGTGGAAGAGCGGCTTGCATCGGGCGGTTTTCTCTCCGAGGGGCCATGGATCTATCGATTGATGGAGCAGGCGTATATCAATATACAGCTGGTGGAGAAGTGGGGCTATCGTTTCCCGCTGGACGATAACGGCAACTTATACAAGGCGCATATGCAAGGGCCGGAGTACATGGAGTTAATGCGGAGGGTTGTTCGGAGAGCCGGCGTTCGAATTCTGGATCAACACCCGGCGCTGGAGCTGCTTGCCGACGAGCACGGTGTAGGAGGAGCTCGCGGCGTCAACCGGCTGAACGGCCGTTCCTGGGAAGTGCGGGCAAACGCAGTCATTATCGCGACCGGCGGCTGCGCGTTCCTTAGCAAAGGGCTGGGCTGCAATGTTCAGACCGGCGACGGACAGTTAATGGCAGCCGAGCTTGGCGTGGAGATGTCAGGCATGGAGTTCAGCCGGCAGTACGCGACCACGGCAGCGTTCGGCACGATTACGCGCAACCGTCTGCTGGGATTCGCGTCCTTCTACGACGAGGAGGGTCGGATCATTCACGAGGGCGGCCCGCGCGGAGACCATTTTTTTGCGGTGCAGCTCGACAAGGGTCCGGTGTACGCCATGCTTACCCAGGCCGACACGCAAGAGAAAAGGGATATTCTGAGAGCTTCCACGCCCCTGTGGTTCGTCCCGTTCGATCGTGCGGGCATCGACCCCTTCACCCAGAAGTTCCCGATTGCGATGAGATACGAGGGGACGATTCGCGGAACCGGAGGCATTCGGATTACGGGCGAGGATTGTTCGACGACGGTTCAAGGTCTGTATGCCGCCGGCGATGCGGCTTCGCGGGAGAAGACGGCGGGAGCGCGCTCCGGCGGAGGCGCCTATAACGCTTCGTGGGCGATTGCGTCGGGAACCTGGTCGGGCCAAGGGGCAGCGGAATACGCGCTGGAGCAAGCCAAGGAAGCGCGACAGCGCAATCTGCAGGCTGCAGGCAGGCATGGACTTGCCCATACCGCATCCGCAACCGTCGAAATTCCGGTTCGCGAGGTGATTGAGCGCGTGCAGCGGGAGATGTTTCCGCTTCGCATTAATTACTTCCGGAGCGAGCCGGTGTTGAAGGCGTCCTTGGAGAGGCTGAATCTACTATGGCCGCTCGTGCAAGGAGAAGTCGGGCCTACCGCGACCAATCGCGTGCAGTCCCGGGAAGCAGCCGCGCTGGTCGCGAATGCCAGATGGATGTATACCGCCGCTCTGCTTAGAAAGGAAACAAGGGGGATGCATACGATGCAGGAATACCCTGAGCTGGACGACCGGTTGAATCACCGGTTGTTATTGTCCGGGACCGATACCATCACGTTTCGCGCGGAGCAAGTTCCCGGGCATCAAGGCCGTCATATCCCGCCGGTCATCGTAAAGGAGCGGCAATCCGTATGATCGAGCTGGTGAGCGAGGACCGCTGCATTCAATGCGGGTTATGCGTGAAAGTATGTCCAACGAACGTCTTCGACAGCGATGATTCAGGCTTGCCGGTCATTGCCAGGCAGGAGGACTGCCAGACCTGCTTTATGTGCGAAGCCCATTGTCCCGCCGACGCGCTTTATGTTGCCCATCATGCCGACGAGAAGGTGGAAGTGAACGAACAAGATTTGATCGAGCGCGGTCTGCTTGGCAGTTGGCGGGCCGTGATCGGATTCGGCAGCGGCGGCAAAGTATCGATGGCTGCAGCGGATACGACGCCTATTCTAAGAAGGATGAGGTCCGGGATCGGCAGAGCGCAATGAACGGACAATGAAAGAGTCATGCTGCAATTGCATAGCGAGAAATGGATCACGACCGTGTAAACGGAGGAGATAGGCGTACCTTGACGGGACGCTGTCTCCTTTTTTTATTCAATTAAAACCAACTATAATTATATGAAAAGGTGGATATGTATGAAGCGATCATGGATTGGATTAATCGTGTTGACGTTATTCGTCGTATCGGCATGCGCTTCCGGAACAGGCGGCAAGACGGCCGCAGGAAGCACGAACGAAGACGCTCCGGTCTCTGCATCGCCGACAGAGAAAGCAACCGAGACCACGCAGGAGGAAATCGAGCTGACGATATTCAAATACGGCGGAGTTACCTTGACGAACACGGAGGTCGAGACGTATTTCAAGCCGGTGGAGAAAAAATTTCCTCACATCAAGATCAAGCTTCTCGACATTCCGGAGGGCGATCCCATTGAACCGCTTATAACGGCGGGGACGATTCCCGATCTTATATTCGGCGGCGGTTACGCGGAGTTGAAGGAAAAGGATCTGATCGCGGATCTCGCGCCATTAAAGGAAAAGTACGGATACGATGAAAGCCGGTTGAAACCGGAAGTCGTCAGCGCGATCAATCAGTCCTCCGAAGGCAATCAATTCCCGTTCTCGATCAACTTGCCCGTCTTGTACGTCAATAAAGACATCTTCGATCGATTCAACGAACCGTATATTAATGAAGTAAAAACATGGGACGAGATTATCGGAATAGCTAGCCGCTTGACCAGGTCCGAAGGAGGCGTTCAATATGTCGGCATCGATCTCTCTCCTACGCGGCTAGGTAGCGGCTTGTCGCTCGATATTATCGACCCGGTCACGGGGCAAGCTGCGGTAACTAACGAGCAATGGACCAAGGTTTTTAAGACGCTGGAGCAGCTGTATGCCATTCCGGGATTCGTGCAAGGGGAGGATTACCGTCACGACGACAAGGATGACGTGTTCTACGCGGATCAGAATTTGGCGCTCTATACTCACAACCTGGCCCAGCTTGTCGGTCCGCTGGAGGAGCTTCGGCAGCAGGGGGTCACGCTTAATTGGGATTTCGCGCCGCATCCGAACTTCGAAGAAGCGCTCGGCACCAGCGTGGAGATTAACGTGCATCGATTCGCGATAACGAAAGGCGGTCAATATCAGGACGAGGCTTATCAGGTCTTGAACGAATTGTTGTCCGATGAAGTACAACGGCTCGTCAGCCGGAACGGCCGCGTCTCCGTACTAAATAATCCGGAGCTTGAGCTGGAATACGGCGCGGATATTGAAGTGCTGAAAGGAAAGACGATCGAAAATATTTTCAAAGCCGACCCGCGCGAGTTGAATGCGGAAAATGCGAACGAACGCAAAATTACAAAATACATCGGCGAAGCCGCGGCGGATCTCGCCATTCGCGGCGTGGATGTCAACACGGCGCTTCGCACGGCGGCAGACAAAATAAACAAAGACCTGGAGACGCTGGGAAAGACGAAGTAGCGAATGAGCGGGGGGAGTGGGAAGACTAAAAGATGCAGGGAGATCGTAAGACGCAGGGATGATGCCTGCGTCTTTTTTTGTAACAAACTGAGTTCTTGATTCGCGTTTAGACAGGTACTTTGTCATATCGCACGGAGATGTGATCCAGCCCCCATAGGGCGATGCGGTGCAGCTGCGAGGGATCTTGCTCGGGATATTCGGCAAGCGTATGCATGGCCCGAGTCTCCTTTCGCTGAAGGGAGGCGGTGTGCATCCATCGCGCGGTAGCCGTCATGGCCGCGATCTCTCGCGCTCTAATTCGCTGCTGGAAGCCCTCGTAACCGGCGGCGCTGCCGGCGATCGGCCATAACGCGTTCAGACGTTGCAACGATTCCCGAATAGTCGACTCCCGGCGGAAGTAGTTGATCTTGAGCGATACTTCGTGCTGAACCGCTTTAAGGAGCTCGGCGTTATTCGGACGCTGGATGTCTGCGATCGCGGCGGCTTCGCTGTCGCCGCTGCCCGACTTGGGCTGCAGTCCGAATCGGCCTACGGGCCGCAGATTGCGTTGACCTGCGTGGCCAGGCTGCGCCGCCGCGTAAGCAGCCGCCGCCTCGCCGGACCATGTGCCCGAGCATATGGCCCACGAAGCGTTGAATGCCCCGCCCCCGGACATGCCGCCCATCAGTCGCTCGCGCGAAGCCGCGTCTCCCGCTGCATACAGGCCGGCAACCGTAGTCGAACAATCTTCGCCGACGAGCCGAATGCCTCCCGTGCCGCGGACGGTTCCTTCTCCCCTGACCGTAAGCGGGAACTTCTGCGTGAACACGTCGATGCCGGCCCGATCGTAAGGAAGGAAGAAGATCGCGTGTGATCTTCTTAGAATGGCTTGCTTCTCCGGGGTGTCGGCTTTGTTGAGCATGGCATAGACCGTCCGGCCTTCGCTAACCGCCTTGTGCAGAATTTGGCCGCGGTTGCCGTCCGAATTGAGCACGTTGCCGGCCTCGTCGTAATACGTCGCCCAACCGAGCAATCGTCCGCGCGTGACGGTGCCGAACGCCGCGCTTGGCGCATAGGCTCGGCTGAATTCCATACCGGACAGCTCCGCGCCAAGCTCGGAGGCCATCAATAATCCGTCGCCCGTAAGCACGTTGCAGCCGAGTCCCTTGCTCAGGAAGGCGCATCCGCCGGTGGCGACGACGACGGCGTTCGCTCTGACCTCCCAGTCGGTCCCGTCCGGCCGGCATACGCCTCGGGCTCCGCCGACCCCGTGCTCATCCGCCAGCAGCTCGAGCGCCGGATGCTGATCGAGTACCTTGACCCCGGCTTTCAGAACGACCTTTCGCATCAAATTCATATATTCGAGTCCCTGCAGATGCCCGCGCTGCGGAACGCCATGCTCGTCGCGCACGAACGGGTAGCCCCATTGCTCAATGCGCTCCAGATTGATATAGACCTGATCCAATACGCGATAAGTCCATGAGCGCTCGGACAAATAACCTCCGCCGACGTATCGTTGCTCCACGGCTTTGTCTCTCAATTCCCGATCGGGCGGCAAATAAAGCAGATTCGTGCCCCCGGGTGCGGTCGCGCCGCTTGTCCCCAAATACCCTTTGTCCGCAAGTACGACTTTCGCGCCTTGGGAGGCAGCGCTCCACGCCGCCCAAGCGGCCGCGGGGCCGCCTCCCAGCACGAGAACGTCCGTGGTCAATTTACGTCCCAGTTCGCTCATGTTTTCCTCTCCTCTCTGCATTAAGGTTTCGTAATCTTTAACGTTTCCAAGTCTTTGCGAATGGCCTCTTCGGCCGCTCGGATCGCCGTATTGACGTCGGTTCCTTTGAGCGCGATATCCGCGAACGCTTGTGTTACATGTTTGGAGATATCACCCTCCAAACGGTGTTGATCCAAAACGGGAGGCGTCGTTTTGAATATATTTTCGATCTTCTTGCCCTTCAGCACCTCGATATCGGCGCCGAACTCCTTCTCCAGCTCCGGATTGTCGATGGCGGGCACACGGCCGTTTCGGGACAGAATCCGCTGCACGTCGTCCGACAAAATATGGGCGAGCACCTGGAACGCCTCGTCCTTGTGCTTGCTGACGCTGGAGATGGATACCGAATGCACGTTGGCGACTTTGCCCTGCCCCAGATTATCCTCGAAGTTCGGGATTGGAGCCAGATCCCAGTTCAATGGCTTGCCTTGGGCGCGAAGCTCTTCCAGAGGGCCGATCAGATTAGCGAGCAGCGTCGGTCGAATGGCAAGATTCTGATCGACGATAAAGGAGTCACGGTCATATTGATATTGTTCGCCTTGGACGAACCCGGGGAGCTGCGCGTTCTTCTGCACGGTCTCGAACACCCGCCGCCATTGCTCGGATTGAAGCGTCGGCTCGCCGCTCTCCGGATCAAGAGCGAAGATGCCATAACTTCCTTGCAGAGTGGCAGGGCCGTTGTTCAGATCGGTGCCGACGTAGTTGACGCCGCCATCGGAACGCGTCAGCTTCTGGGAGATGTCGAGCAAGGCATCCCATGTGATCTGTTCATCGGGCAGATAGGCAACGCCGAATTTGTCGAAGATGTCCTTGTTATAAAATAGCGCGGCGACGTTGGATGAGAAGGGGAGCGTGAACAGTTCTCCCTCCTTGGAGAAATTCAGGACGGAGTCCAGCAATACCGGCTTTAGCCGCTCGGTATCGAACCCGTGTTTCTCCGCCAGGGGAGTCAGGTCGGCGAATACGCCAAGCTCCTGGAACGTATAGTAGGATCCGCTAGTCTGATAGATAATGTCTGGCACATCGTTCGAGGTTAATACCTCGGCCGGCTTTACCCCATCGGCGGGAACAATCTTCTCGAGCGTAATATGCGGGAATTTTTCCTTGGTCGGTTCTTCGAAAAATAATTTGAATTCCGTATCGGTCAGCGTTCCGCCGCCGACGTAAAATTTGAGCGTAACGGGCTCCGGCGCGGCTTCGGTAACGGGAGCTTCCGAAGCTTTTGTCTCGCTTGGCTGATCCGTTGCCTTGCCCCTGCAGTGGATGACGGAGCGTTGTCGGATCCGCTCCCGCAAGCCGATAAAGCGAATGCGGATATAAGTGCCATAGTTAGCGCGGTTGTCTTTGATTTTCTTTTCATGGGTAATACCCCTCTCTTCATATGGGAATTGAAATCTCAAGTTTGTCGCTCCAAGAACGAACAAGCCGGTCAATATGTCCGTTGCTGCGGACGCGGCGGAAGAATACGATTAATGAATTCGGTAGAATCAATAGACGCCAGCTTGGTGCGGCCGGGTCCCCATCCTATCGTTGCGCGCCAGCTTCCCAGAACTCCCGAAGCGGCAAGCTCGGCTTCGTCTACCGATACGGGAGTATCGGCGTAGGGCGCAACGTACAGCGCATCGGCGGGACAATGGGCTTCGCAGACGAAGCAAGTCTGACAATCCTCTTGGCGCGCGATAACGGGAAGGCCGCTATCGTCGGCATCGAACACGAAGGTCGGACACACCTTGACGCATATCCCGCAGGTAATGCATTTCTCCTCGCTAACCAGCTCGATCAATTTCCTTTCTGCCTCCTTTGTGCGTATAAGGGTATGCATGGTGTATGACGCCACTACAGGCTTAGGCGCAAATAAAAAAAGATGCGCTACGACTGTAGGCATCTCCGCTCAAACGGTTGATAGGCAAACCGATATACATTATTCATATTAGTTTACTTGGATATATCGGTATCATACATTCCCATTCTGATGAGGTCAAGAACAAATTATAAGGGTAGGCCTAAGGGGAAAAATGTGGGAAGAGACGGGTTGACAAAGGAAAAGCATGCTGATAGCATATTATCAAATAACCAAGTAATATAATTGGTATTGTTGTAATTGAAAATGGAATTGACCGTTCAAACGGAGGTTGTCTTGCCAGCAAGACGAAACTTCTGTTTTTTTTATTTTAAGAAGAGGAGCGAGGAGAAATGTCGAAGCAAGCGATTGCATCTGAAACATTCGAAATTGGGTTGGGCGAAGGATTGAAAGTAAGAGGGCGAGTTAGGACAATTCCGGACGGCGTCCGCAAACCCGTCGTGGTCGTTGCCCACGGATTCAGAGGTTTCCAGGATTGGGCGTTCTGGCCGGAAGTCGCCGAGAGGTTGGCCGGTCTGGGGTATTACGCCGTAAGCTTCGACTTCTCCCGGATTACGGCGAAAGAAGAGGGGCTTGACGAAACGCAGGTAGCGGAAGCGAGCACCGTAAGCCAAGAATTAAGGGATCTTGAGGCGCTGCTGGGAGAAATCAAGAATGAAGGGCTGCCGCTGCGAGAGGAGGCGGATGCCGGGAAGGTTGCGCTGCTCGGCCACAGCCGGTCGGGCGGCAGCAGCATTATCCATGCCGGCGAACATCCCGAAGCGGTGTCGGCGGTTATTGTATGGAACGGCGGCGCTTCACCCGTCAACGTTTCCACGGATCCCGATCTAACGGCCGTTCAGCGCGCAGTAGCACTGGATCAGGAGAAGAATTCGGAACGTTTCAAAGTGACGAACCATTTTGTCGGTCTGAAGCAGCCTGCTCTTATCGTGCAAGGAGATGCCGACAGCCAGCGGCTGCTCGACTTCGTGGAGCGGCTGAAAGAGCTGGCTCCGGGACAGAAGTACGTGTCCATTCCAGGCGCCAACCATACGTTTGGCGTGACGCATCCGTACGAAGGGGCGACGGAGCAGCTGAACGCCGCATTCGAGGAAACGGCTGCTTTCCTGAACGAATGGTTGGGCAAAGCCGTATAATTCAGAGTAAAGGCAACGCAAATAACCTCCATCCGGCGACAACGGGGATGGGGGCTATTTGACGTTTACATTAAGAATAGATAAGAAATAGGCAATATAATTCACCAAGAAGCTGCGGAGAAGGTTGTTCGATTAGAAGCAGGGTAATTCCATGCAAAATGGTATTGACAAAGAAAATCTCGATCATGTAATATTCAAGTTGAGAGAACGTTTGTGCAACTTGAATCACCTAATCTGTTCTCGCTGAACAAATCGCTTTTGAGAAAGCGATTACAAACCACGCTGAAGCAAGTCGAAATTCAATAGAGAATTATTATTTATTAAGTGATGAAAACGCTATCAGCAGTATTCCAATTGTTTTGATCAAAAACATCTCATCGGTATCTTTTTTTTATGAATTTTGCGAGAACGTTTTCTCAAAAAGGTAGGGATTTTCTTGTCAGTCCAGCTTAAAGATGTCGCCAAGCATTTGAACATTTCCATTTCCACCGTCTCCAGAGTGCTGAACAATACAGGAAGAGTAAACAAGGATACGAGGGAACGCATCCTGAAGGCGGTTAAGGAATTAGGCTACCAGCCAAACGAAATCGCCCGCAGCCTGAAGCGCAAAAGCGCGAACATCCTTGGCGTTATCGTGCCCGATCTTTCGAACCGCTTTTATGCAAAAGTCATTAAGGGCGTCGAGAAGATCGCCAGAGAAAATGATCATTCCGTTATCGTCTGCAACAGCGACGAGGATATTCAGAAGGAAGAGGAGTACGTTCAGCTTCTTCTTCAAAAACAGGTAACCGGTCTGGTAGTCGCCACAGTCGGCGGAAACATGGAATTGTTCGAGCAATACAATAAGTCGGGAATTCCTTTCGTATTCATCGATAATTTGCCGCAAACGCAAGATGATTTCGACGTTGTCACGATCGATAACGTGAAAGCCGGCTACAATCTGGCCAAACATCTGATCGATCAAGGCCACGAGAAGCTGGCGATCATTACAGGTCCGCAAAATCAATCGACGGCTGCGGAACGTCTGCAGGGCTTTCGTAAATCCTTGGAAGAAAGCGGCTTTCCGGTTCGCGACCAATGGATCGGAATCGGCGAGTTCAAGCGGGAAAGCGGCTATACGATCATGAAAGACTGGCTTCTGCAGGATGAGCTTCCAACGGCGATATTCGCCGCGAATGATTATCTGCTTTACGGCGCGATAGAAGCGATTATGGAAAAAGGTTTAAGCGTGCCTCACGACATCGCGGCCGCCTGCTTCGATGCGAGCGACGACACCGGCCTCGTCAAGCCGCAAATTACTTCGATCATCCAGCCGGCCTATAAGATCGGATCAATAGCCGCCGAAATCATTATGCGGAAAGAGAAAAAAAAGGATCTCAAAATGTTTGAAAAAGTTGTGCTGGAACCGACGCTGATCATTAACGAGTCCAGCCAGAATTTCATAAGGAAGAGGTAGGGATATGAGTTCCGAATTGATGCCTCGAGTTTCCAAAGCGGATATCGTCCGCGCTTTTCAAGAAGTTGGCCTTGTCCCGTCAGATATTGTTATCATTCACTCTTCGCTGAGAAGCTTCGGCCAAGTGGCCGGCGGCTCCCTTAGCGTCATCGATGCCATAAAAGAAGCGGTAACGGAAAGCGGAACCGTCGTGTTTCCGACGCTTGTGCAGCAGGACTTCGCCAATGCTTATCGCAATTGGAATATCCATACGTCACCTTCCGATGTTGGACACATTAGCGAAACATTCCGACTGCTTCCTGACAGTATCCGAAGCGATCAGGCGACGCATTCGGTTGCCGCATGGGGGAGCAATGCCGCCGAGATTACCGGCGAGCATTCCGCCTATGGTCCGCGAATGGGCGTTTTCGGAGACTATTGTTTCTCCTATTCGTCACCGTGGCAGAAGATGTATGTACATAAAGCGAAAATTGTCTTTATCGGCATTGATACGGTGTACAATACGTTCAAGCATTTTGCAGAATATGCGCTTGTGGAGCATTACTGCAGCTCGATCGACGATCCCGGAAAGAAGTGCATAGCCATGTCGAAGGTAGCGAGGCATAACGTTCCGGGAGTATGGCCGTTCCATGATGCCGTCAAGACGCAAGCGATGCTGGACAAACTTGGCCTCATTCGTTATGCCCGGTGTGGCAATTCGCTGTTCACGAGCATCAAGGCCGACGAGTATGTCGACAATGTACTGGCGGCATTTAAGGAAAATCCGGGTCAATGGTTCAACGACGAATTTCTTGCATGGTTGAAGAATGATGTTTTATAGCTTGTAAAACGAATGCTCAAGGAGGAATTTTATGTTTATCGACATTCATGCCCATGCTTACCGAAAGCCGGTGCCTTTCGTCGTCGAGTTCTGCACGGCGGAGGAACTGATTCAGCGCTATGACGAGCTCGGAATTGAGAAGGGGGTACTGCTCCCGATCGTCAGTCCCGAAATCTATTTCCCGCAAGCAAACGAGGACATTCTGGACATGGCCGAAAAATATCCCGACAGGTTCATCCCGTACTGCAACATCGATCCGCGCATCTTAACCAATTCGGCTGATGCGCCGCTCGACAGCGTTCTTTCCTACTATAAGGAGAAGGGCTGCAAGGGGATTGGGGAGATCATGATTAATGTGCCGTTGATGGATCCGCTGGTGCAAAATCTGTTCCGGCATGCAGAGCGGGTAGGGCTCCCGGTCGTATTTGACGGTTCCGATCAGAAGACAGGCGATTTCGGCTTATATGACGATCCAGGCTTGCCGCAGCTCGAGCATACGCTGCAAAGATTTCCCGACTTGATCATGTTCGGGCATGGGCCGGTGTTCTGGGCGGAAATTGGCCGACTTCGGACCCCGGGAGAACGCTCGTATATTTTCGACTTGAAAGGCGGGCAAGTGGGAAGAGTGCCTAGCGGACCGATCGAGGAAGAAGGTGTCGTACCCATTCTGTTCCGCAGGTATCCGAATTTGTACGGCGACTTATCCGATTTTACGGCTCATAACGCAATTGCTCGCGATCCCGAATATGGCCCGAAGTTTCTGACCGAATTCCAGGACCGGTTATTTTTCGGAACCGATATTTGTACGAAGACGATGCCTGTGCCTTTGGTGGATACGCTGATTCAATGGCGCGATACGAAAAAAATAAGCGAAACCGTATTTAACAAGATTTCCCGAGAGAATGCCGTGAAGTTTTTCGGATTGTAATATCTCTTGAATAATCCTCAACAAAATCAAATATTTGTTGGGGGTTATTTCATTGTTGATTATATTGATGTGAGGGGAGCAAATTGAACCATGATACATGAATTTGAAGCAAATCCGCAAATGATTCCGATCCCGCTTCCACATTTTCCAACGCGCATGCAGGCAGTCATTTGGAGAAATTACGGCTTGGTGCCTACGGAACGCATCGCCGTTGTACTGGGAGCAACCGTTCATCAAATCGAAGAAGCGGCCGGTCATATGGGACTGAAGGTGCCTCAGAATGTAGATTCACAGTGGCTCTCCAGGGGTTACATCACGATCATACGGGCCAATTGGCATTTGCTTACATACGAGCAGATCTTAATCCTTCTGGATTGGACTGAGGAAAAGCTGGAATTCACGCTAAAAGAGGATGACTTTTTGTGGGTAAAGCTGGGCTATTTAAAGCCGTTTGTAACGCCTTTACGCTACAAGCCTTTAAGCCCCCAAGAGAAGAAGCTCACTCTTGAGTGGAAACAGCGTGTGTCGGAAACTTTCGATCCCATTGAGCAACAACTTGATTCTACTTTTCAGGAGAAGCCGTTTGATTTCTTGGAACGATTCAAGCAGCCTGATTTGCCAAGGATTTCTCCAAGAAGGGGGCCGCTGGCAAGCGAAGTCAGACTGGATGTGCCATGGACGATTCAGATTCTTCATGACGAGAACAAGGGTGAAGGCAATATAAATATCTACGCGCAGCGATTTGTCGACAAGCATGCAAAGCTTTGGGGAGTCGAGTGGTCTGTTGCAGCCTCGCATACGGAGAGTCCGGTTCTTCAATTAAAGCTTGATTCTGCCGCTCAATTAGCGAAGGAAAGCTATACGCTCATCGTTTCGGACGATGAAATTGTCCTTCAGGCGTCCGATGAAGACGGTATAATGCGCGGTCTGCAATGGATCGAGCAAACGATCCAAAAGTCGGAGTTGCCTTACTTTGAGAAGGGACAATATGAGCGGACCAACAAGTTCGATCTCCGCTATATTTATTCCTATAGCGCGGTGTATGGCGATCCGTTGCTCGAGACGGAGTTGGATCCTTACCCGGATGAACAGTTGGAGCGTTTATCGGAAGTAGGCGTAAACGGGATTTGGATGCAGAGCGTTCTTTATCAGCTCGCTCCTTGGCGGGCGGCTCCGGAGCTGTCGGTCAATTGGGAACAAAGGATAGAAGGACTAAGGAAGTTGGTTGAAAAAGCGTTGAAATACGGTATTCGCGTTTATCTGTATTTCAATGAACCACGCTCCATGCCGCTTTCCTATTTCAAGAATAAACCAGATTGGAAAGGGCATGAGGAGGAAGGTTATGCCGCGCTATGCACATCCGTTCCGGAGGTGCAAGCTATTCTGAGCGAATCTGTGTCCGCCTTATTCAGAGAGGTTCCCGGACTTGGCGGTATATTCGCTATAACGATGTCTGAGAACTTGACGAACTGCTACTCGAAAGCTTATGGCGGCAAGACGAATTGTCCGCGCTGCAGCAAGCGCAGTCCGAGCGCCGTTATTTCAGAAGTCATCCATTTGGTAGCTAATGCCGTCGCCAAGGAAGCTCCTGCTGCCCGGGTGCTTTGCTACACATGGGCATGGACCGCATCTCTGGGTTGGGACGATAATGAGATATTGTCGGCGATTAAGCAGTTGCCAAGCAATGTTACGATTCTCTCCGTCAGCGAGGATGAAAAAGAAACGAATATTGGGAACACACCAGGCAAAGTAATCGATTATTCCATTTCTGTTGTCGGTCCGAGCGAAAAAACAGCGCGTGTCTGGCAGATGGCAAAGGATAACGGATTAAAGACGGCGGCAAAGGTGCAATTCAATAATTCATGGGAGCTGTCGGCTGTTCCTTACTTGCCGGTATTTCAATTGATTGAAGAGCATCTACGGCGGTTGAATGCATCGGGGGTAAGCGGGCTAATGCTAAGCTGGACGCTGGGCGGCTATCCTTCCCTCACATTGAGACTAGCCGCGGAGCATTATTGGTCAGCGGAGGGTGATCAAGCGAGAGGCATTGACGAATTGCTCGAGGATCAATTTGGAACCGCCACAGGAAAAATAATTACGCAGGCATCTCTTGCTTTCAGCGAAGCGTTCCGGCAATTTCCGTTTGATGTCTCAGTGCTTTATTTGGCGCCTCAAAATATAGGGCCGGCGAATCTGCTTTATATGGAACCTACTAACTATAAAGCTACGATGGTAGGCATTCCTTATGATGATCTTGATCGGTGGCGTGCGCAATATTCGGAAACCGTGTTTGCCAATCAGTTCAAAAAGCTGTCAACCGGCTGGAAAAAAGGATTGAAGCTGCTCGATAAGGCAAGGAAGCATATTACAGCTAGCACCGAAGCGGATTTCGACGATTTGTACCGGATTGCCAGCGCCTCTTACTTGCATTTCTACAGCGCTTACATGCAAATTTTATTCGTGAAAAACAGGAAACGCTATCTTGCCGCAACCGACTGGGAAAAGAAATCTAAGCTTGGCGTCGTTCTTATCGATATCGCCCAAACGGAATTAGATAATGCGTTGGCGTTGTATGCACTGGTTAAACAGGATTCGCGAATCGGCTTCGAGGCGTCCAATCATTATTTTTATACAGCCCAGGATTTGAAGGAAAAGGCAATGAACTGCCATTATGTGCTCGAACAGCTTATGAGTGAGGGGAAAATAGCTCAGAGTCATTAACAATTGAAATCTATACGTAAGAGGTGTTTGTATGCGATTCAAGCAACTCGATAAAGAGGAATATCAGGGTATAGAAATGTATACAATCGACCAGAATGGCCATGGCGATTATCCGTTCTTTATCCAGCAAGTGTCTTATGACATGCATTATTACGTCCCTCATTATGTTCCGCACAGACACGATTATTTCCAAATTTATTATGTTTCGCAAGGCAAACTGAAGCACCTCATAAATAATAAAGAATATGAATTAATTAAAGGAGATTTGTTCGTTATCCCTCCCTATGTCCCTCACAGCATTGCCGCGTATGAGAAAGTGAACTACGAGGCAATCGAGCTCGAGTTCAAGCCGGAATTGATCAATCAAAGCTTCGCAAGCGAAGCGGAGTTGCAATCGTTTATGGATTTTATGTATATTCAGCCATTTATGGTTAACGAGAGCAAGGTAAGGCCAAGGTTCAATCTTGCCGATAAAATTGAGACGGATGTAGAAAGCATTATGAATGAATTAATTTGCGAATTAAGCAGGAAAGAGCCAGGGTTTGAACTCATATTCAAATCCTTGATTTTGCGATTGCTTGCCCTTGTCGGCAGAGTCATGGCACACGAATATAATGCTTCGGAGAAGAATCTGCTTGTCAATCGGCACAAGGAATCCATACTGAAGGCCATCAAGTATTTAGAGGAGCATTATTCGGAGAAAATCTACCTGAAAGACGTTGTAAAAGTTGCATTGCTTTCTCACACTGCTTTTTGCACTGCTTTCAAAAGTGTGACAAACAAGTCGTTTACCAGATATTTAAATGAGTTGAGAGTATCTAAAGCCAAGGAATATTTGAAAAAGCCGGATGTCAAAATTATTGACGTATCCAGTAAGGCCGGGTTTGACAATGTCGTTCACTTTAATAGAACATTTAAACAACTCATGTACATGACTCCCAAAGAGTATAGGGAAGATAACCGCTAGTTATATGATTTACAGCTCCTCCTATTGTCCACAGCTCTATGTCTGTGGATTTTTTTTGCTCATTTTTACCCCTGTATAGTTTCCGGTTGTCCCCGATGAAATGTACATTTTGTTAACCCTGATAAACGATAGGTTAAGAATTGATGGCGCAAAGCTTGTAAAATACTGTATTAAGGGAACTAAATATGAGAGCGGAGGGAACAACAACATGTTAATTCCATCTACTAAACGCAAGATTAACGTTTGTATCATTTGGTTTCTCATACTGCTGCTTATTACTCCTGCATACCCGGCAGCTTCGGCGGATGCGACGGGGAACCAGGCCGTGGATCAGCTCGAAAGCGTGACTTATTTCTTCAATGAAGGCGAACTGGACGTAGAAGAGTTTCTGCTGAAGTATGCCTCAGAGAAGCTTTATGTCGGCTCATACGGCACCGTGGGAGTGATTGCCGCTCTTGAGAGCGGGCCGGAGTTAAGCTTGCCGGAAACGACAGCCGTATACGTCAGCACGGATGAGAATGTCATTCAGATTGACGCGGCCACTGGTCGTTTCGAAGCAGTCGGTACTGGGGAGGCAACTATCCAGGCAACGATCGAATACTACGGTCAGCAATATGTCGCGAACTTGGATCTGGCGGTGAGTCCTGGGCATGTCTATTCCTTTGGCCGTGACGATCTGGTGCCGGGAACGGATAAATGGCATCTGGTAGGCGCTCCTTATGGGGAGTATGAGATTGGCGTCAATTTTTCAGATGGATCGGCTAATATAGAAGCCTATGCTGACGGACATGCTCGATCTTTCCGGTTTTATGTGCATGAAGCCGGGTTCTATGACATGAAGTTTCAGGGGATCTTGATGGAGCCATTTGGCGGAATTGGCGAATTGATCGTGGATGGGGAGGCAGTAGGAGACTTTAACTTTTATGGTCCGTATGAATGGGGGCAATGGAAGGCCAGCGAGATCAGAGATATCGGTATCGTATACTTGAGCAGCGGTATGCACGACTTGACGATCCGGGCCAAGGGTCATGAGACCGGGCATACACGCCGCAATATGTTTCCTTTAACGCTTGTGCTTGAACCAAGAACCGAGCCGCTTGACGTTGCTCGGATCCAGTGGAAAAACAAGCCGGAACGTCTGATGCCAGGCGAATCTGTTCAGTTGGAGCTGGAAGTAGAGTTGACAAACGGACAAAAGCTTCCTGCAATCGGCGCTACGGTCACACAATCTTCTTCCGACGAGACGGTCGCTGTGCTGGAACCGGTTAGCGGATTATTGAAAGCGCTGCAAGTCGGATCGACGACTTTAAGTGCCGAAATCGAGTATGAAGGGCGAAGCTATACGGATTCCTTCAACTTGGTTGTTGAATCGATTGCTCCTGCCAAACAGAGAGTGACGCTGTATACCGAACAAGAGAGACTGGCGGCCAGAACCAATATCCAAACCTATGAATGGGCCGCGAGCATGCACCAAGATGCCGTAGACAAGGCCGACTATTATCTTGATCAAGGGCTTGACTACTTATGGTCGATCGTACCTCCCCAAAGCTTGCCGAGAAGTATTTTTGTCAACCAGGAGCAAGGGAGCCCTCTGACTGGCAGAGACATTGATGCATATGGCATCTATCCTTATCAGTTTGATCCGGTCAACCATCCGTGGAAAGTGTTGGACCCTAGCAGCGGCCAGTATTTTCCTACCAATGATTTTGAAAGCTACTATAATAGCGGCCTGGATATGAATGGGTTGTTTGATCCGGAGCTTGCCGATCGAACGCTGCTGTTCAATACCGATCATCCGGATCCGGATGACCCCCTCCATCTGTGGGGCGTCGATGATGGTTACGGTTGGGTGGATGAGGATGGGAACTATTACACTTTCATTGCTTATTATGTGCATTGGGCACTCTGGGGCTATAATGGCCGCAGTTTCATCCAGCAGGCGCTGAGCTCGTTTCGGGATGCTTATCTGTATACCGGTGATGTAAAGTATGCGCGCGCAGGTACGGTTCTGATCGATCGAATAGCGGATGTATATCCGAGTCTGGACATATCCGAACACGGCAGAGAGCATTATATCAACTCGGACGGTTTTACAGGACTGGGAAAAGCAGTAGGGAACATATGGGAACCGATCTTAGCAAAAGATTTTATCAGTTCCTATGATGCATTTTTCCCTGCGATGGATGATCCGGAATTAATTCAATTTTTATCGGCTAAATCAGAGACGTTTCAATTAGGACCTTATAAAAGCTCTGCCTCGGGCATCCGAAAAAACATTGAGGACGGCATCATCAGGCAAATCTATCCTGGTATAAGACGGGCGCAGATTGCTAGCAATAATGGGATCCACCAGGGAGCGCTGGCAATGGCCGCCGTCGTTTATGACAAGTTGCCTGAGACACAGGAATGGATGGATTTCAACTACAAATCCGGTTATCAGGTCGGTCCGCCTCATCAGGTGACTGGGGGAAATATGGGGGTTACCTTTGTCAATGCTGTCGATCGCGATGGGGTTGGACACGAATCCTCGCCTGGATACAATCAGCTTTGGTTAGGCGCTTATCTGGAGATTGCAGATATACTAAAGGGGTATGACGGATTCATCGGCGCAGATCTGTACGATAATGTCAAATTTCGCAAGATGTTTTCGGGTTTGTATCCGCTTATGCTGAGCCAGCGATTTACGGCCAATATAGGAGATGCCAGCAGCACAGGCAACCCTTGGTTTGCGTTTTCAATGAAGGAGATGATTGAAGCCTTCAAAAACTACGGCGACCCCATCTTTGCCCAGCTTATCTATTTTCTAAATAGCAACCGAACAACGGGTATTCATGACAGCATCTTCTCCGAAGATCCGGAGAAATTGAAGCGTGATATTGAATCAGTGATTGCCGAGCACGGCACTTTGCGATTAGATAGTCAGATGTTGTCCGGCTACGGGACAACAATCTTGCGCGATGGCGACAACCCGCCCTTGACAGCGGGCTTAGGCAAGAGTTTCGTCGAACTTCCTGTAATAGAGATGTCTCCTGGCACGAGTGTGAAGGTTCAAAATAGTCTGCTTGAATACGCGGCTGCGAATGTGGGTGACCAAATCACTTTTAGGTTTGATGTGTCGAGTGCAGGTGAATATGATGTGCTGATACAACCTGCCAGGACGATTTGGTACGGCGGCATGGGGATTTACGAAATTTCGCTTGACGATCAACCGATTAAACAGCTTGATTTTTATGGCAACAGCCAAAATCTAGAGTCGTTAGGCAAGCATCAGCTGCAGGCCGGCACGCACACCATTACATTTAAAGCAATTGGCAAGCAATCGTTTGTAAACCGATATCATATGGCATTGCATGAGATAAGATTGTTAGGAGCAGACGATTACACAGAGTACGAGCAACAGCTTGACCGCAATACGTTGCGCGATCTGTGGATGTATTATGGTCGTAACTACGGTCATGGACATGGAGATACGCTTAACTTGGGCCTGACAGCATTTGGGTTGGATTTGATGCCGGATCTGGGGTACCCCGAATCGACGTTGGATACGGACACGCATTTTACGGAGTGGATACGCAATACGATTTCGCATAATACGGTTATGGTCGACCAGTCCATGCAAACCGCTCACTGGGTTGGTGAACCGCGACAGTTTGATGAGGGCTCAATGGTTAAAATGATGGATGTTGAAGCGCCGGAAGTGTATCCGCAGACCGATCTGTACAAACGTACTTCGGCGATGATTCGGGTGGATGAAGCGAACTCGTATGTCGTTGACTTTTTCCGTGTTCAAGGCGGCAGCGAGCATCACTTCAGTTTCCATGCAGCAGAAGGGGATGTGACGGTAGAAGGGTTGTCCCTGACCGCTCAAGAGACGGGCACATATGAAGGGGACGATACGGAGTACGGCATTCGCCCGGATGATACGAAAGGAAGCGGTTATCAGTATCGCGGTTCCGGCTTCCATTATTTGCAGCGTGTTGAACGGGACTCGAGCCCGGCTGATCAATTCAGCGTAGATTGGGACATCAAGGACACCTGGAAACTGTTAGCCGAACCAGAGGATATTCATCTTCGCTTAACAATGCTAACGTCGACGGATGAAGTCGCTTTAGCCGATGGGATCCCAAGTCGAACCGATCGTAATAATCCGGACAGCTTGCGCTATATGATAGCCAAGCGGACAGGAGAAAATTTGAGCAGCACGTTTACTTCTGTTATTCAGCCGTACAAGGACGAACAATTTATTAGCGCGATCACATCTGTAGAAGTTAAGTCTGGAAGTACGGTTGTGGAGGATATGGATGTCAGGGCAGTAAAAGTAACTCTTGCTAACGGCAGGGTTGATTATATCATCAGTGCGCTTGATCCGGATATTGTGTACACGATTGACGACAAGCTGCAATTCAAAGGCACGTTCGGCATGTATGCCGAACAGGAAGGTCAAACCGTGTATAGCTACGTGAATGACGGCACTGTGATCGGCAAGATTGCTTTGCCGGAAATCAATCAAACGATCGGAAGTATACAGGGAACGGTCATAGATTTTACGAAACAACTGAACGTTCATAATGAAATCATTGTAGACATGGATGTCCAGGGCTTTACGTTAAGTGATCTTGTTAATCGCACCATCTATGTTGAAAATGATGGGGAGCGCAATGCGGTGTACACGATCAAAGGCATTACGGACATGGGCGACGGCCGATATGCGCTCTCTATCGACGATACGACTCTGATACGCAGTTACGTGGATGACAATGATTACGGCAAAGGATTTAAGTACGATATCGCAGAGAATGCTAATTTCCGTATTCCTTTGTCGCATGAGAAGGTTGTTAGTCCTTTGCCGGTCGATCCAGTAGTGCCGGTAGATCCGGGCGATCCGAAAGATTCGAATGGCTCGGACGATGGTTCGAATCCTGATGCAACAATCGTACAATCCGATCCGGGAAATGCCCAGATGCAGGCAATTGCGCAGGCAGGCGATCGAGCCAATGCCTTATTGACGGCAGTAAGCAAGGTGTATGACATTCAAATGCCGGCCGGATCGGCAGGAGAGTCGTTTGCATCTCTGGTTACGGTTAGCCTTGCTTTCGATCCGCAAGCGGATACGGGACTGCTCGGCGTCTACAGGTTCGGCGAGAATGGAGAACTGGAATATTTGGGCGGTACGATATCGGGAAGTACGATAGAACTGCAGTTGTCAGCCCCGGGGAAATTGATCGTGCTGTCATACGACAAGGAGTTCGACGATGTTGAAACAAACCATTGGGCTTACCGCATGCTGAAGGAAATAGCGGCTAAGCACATGATTAATGGGGTAAGTCCAACGAAGTATGAGCCGTACCGGGAGGTGACGCGAGCCGAGTATACTGCTATGCTCATCCGCATGCTCGGACTTGAAGCGGTAGAAGGGCAAACATTCTCGGATGTCGATCCATCGACTTGGTATGCCGATGCGGTATCCACCGCTGCCGCCACGGGACTTGTCAATGGAAAAGGAGACTATCGTTTCGCGCCTGAGTGGAGCATAACCCGTGAAGAAATGGTCGTTATGCTCGTACGGGCTTATGGGTTGAAACACAGCGGCCAACTCTTGTTGCCTAAGCAGATCGCCGGATTCAAGGATCGGGATCAAACAAGTGGGTGGGCAATGGAATCCTTGGATGCGGCAACGGCTTTAGGGCTGATCAATGGCAGAGGCGGAAATGCGTTTGTTCCGAAAGGATTGGCTAACAGGGCCGAAGCAGCTCAAACGATTTATAACCTGATGCTAGCCAAATGACCTAACTAAAAGGGACTGCTCCGAAATCATGAATTTCGCTGGAGCAGTCTCTGCAGTTAATTATTGACAATACAAAATAGGGTATATATAGTTTGGGTGAGAGAACGTTTGTGCAACGTGATGGCCGGAAATCTGGAATTGTACAGGCAATAATTAGGGACAGCGGAGGTTGAACGGAAATGCTGCATGTGATCTGGAATCCGGAAGATAAAGAACGGCTGAACCGGGAAGGGCGGGACTGCTACGCCCCTTATTTGAAAGAAATATTAAACGATATGGGCATTGGATATCAGCTGTGGAATTGCGTAGATTGGATCGATGTCCGTCCGCAGGGAGTGTCAATCGTCATTGGCGGCATTGAACATGACGGATGGGGCGGCGCTTGTCGTGCTTATGTAGAATCCGGCAATAGCCTGTTGACGATTGGAGGGACGTACGGTCTCGAGAAGCTGCTGGGCGTCAAGACGGAGGGCTGCATAACGGAAGGCTGGATCGAATGGGGCGATGCGCCGATAGCGGAAAGTTTAAGCAGCTCCTTTCATTGTTTCGGCGCTCAGTTTCTTGAAGGCGTCGACTCCGATATTCGGCAGTACGGAACGTTGACGCGCAGGAACGGCGTACGAACGACATCACCGGCGTTGACGCTGGTGCAACGGGGCCAAGGTCTTGCGGCTATGCTTAATTTCGATCTTATGAAAACGGTTACTTTGATTCAACAGGGTATGCCCGTGATTGTGGACGGCGTCGTCGCCCCGGACGGCACCGGAGGCATTGACGAAGGCATTCTGAAGACGGACGACGGCAGCGTGCTGGATTGGGTTCGAGACCGCGCGGCAGTGGAACAGACTCCGTTTTATTTGTACCCGATTATTGACGAGATGCGCTGTCTGTTAAACCGGCTTCTCGTTCATCTGACGCATCATGCGGGAGAGCGGATAGTTCAGAAGTGGTTCTGGCCGAGCGGGATAACAGCGATCGGCCATATCTCCCACGACACCGACGGGAATGATGCAGGACAGGCTGAGATGATGCTGAATTGGCTTAAACGGGCCGATGTTCGATCGACATGGTGCATCATCATGCCCGGGTATGAACAGAAGATTAACGATCGAATTGTCGCTGACGGACACGAGGTTGCTTTGCATTACAATGCAATGGGCGAGGAGATTGCCGAAAGCTGCTGGTCGGAAGCGCATTTTCAGGTTCAGCACACGATGCTGCAGGCGCAATTTCCCGGCCGGCCGATCGTCTCGAACAAGAACCACTATTTGCGATGGGAGGGCGATGTCCAGTTCTATCATTGGTGCGAGCGCGCGGGCATCAAGGTGGAGCAAAGCAAAGGCGGCACGAAGCGGGGCAACAAAGGATTTCTTGCAGGAACCTGTCATCCGTATGCGCCGATGAGCGGCGCCGGAGACGGTAACCGCTGCTTCGATCTGATCAGCATGCCGACGCTGGCTTGGGATCCGCCTGATGCGGACCGTTGCACGGAGCTCGAGGCGTTCGCATTGCTGGAACGCTGCCGGGATGTATACGGCGTCACCCACTTTCTTCTGCATCCGGCCGCAATGGGCTTGATGACGGAGGGCGCGATGGGGGAAGTGTTGGTCAAGCTGGCGGAGCATGGTCGCAACTGCGGCATGGAATGGTGGACGAGCGAGGAAATATGGCGTTGGCGTCAAACAAGAAACCAAGTGCGGATGGAAGTACGCAGGAACGCCGACGATGCGCTGACGGTAACGATTGCGTCGGAGGAAGACGTCTGCGGCTTAACTGTGCTGCTGTCGGTAGGGAAGAGCGAGGAATTGGCGATTCGTCAATCGCAAGGATGTTCGGTCAACGGCATCCGGCTTGTGAGCCGGTTTGGCTGTGCATACATGGAGTTTGTTCTTGACGTGAGACAGGGAACGGGTGAAATTGTCTTCGCGAAGGCAGAGAAATGATGGGGAACGGGCACGGATGCAATCGGCCGGATGACTCCGGTCTGGAGGTCATAAGTAAGGAGTGGTGATATTATGCGATTCGATCAGTTTGATATCGAGGAATATCGGGATATATTGCTCTATACGATTGAGGAGAACGCTCACGGCAGTTATCCTTTCTTTATTCAAACCGTAACGCTGGACTATTCCGAAGGCGTCCTTCATCGGCACAAGTATTTTCAGTTGTATTACATTACGAAAGGCAAGCTTAAGCATCGCATCAACGGTCAGGAGTTCGAGTTGATCAAAGGGGATATGTTTGCGATCCCGCCTTATGTTCCCCACAGCGTTGTCGCAAGCGGCAGCGCGGGCTGCGAAGCGTATGAAATCGAATTTTTGCCGGAACTTATTAATCAGCAATTCAGTTCCGATGTAGATGCCGGATCATTCATGGACTTTATGTATATCGAGCCGTTCATGGTCGTGCAGCCGCGGCTTAGCTTATCCGGCAAAGTGGAAATCGATATCGAGAACTTGCTGAATGAGTTTATGCAGGAGTTCCGCGAGAAGAAAAGCGGGTTCGAGCTGATGGTCAAATCGATCATGCTGCGTCTGCTTGTTTTGGTGAGCCGGGAAGCTGCTCTCCAAGCACCGCCGAAGGAAGAACTTGCTGACAAGCATCGGGAGTCGGTACGCCGGGTCATCGAATTTATAGAATCGCATTATGCCGAAAAAATAGGTTTGGAGGATGCCGTTCGCGTATCATTGATGAGCCATTCTTATTTTTGCTCGGTATTTAAGCGTATGACAAACAAGTCGTTCATTCGTTATTTGAATGAGTTTAGAGTGTCCAAAGCGAAGGAATATTTGAAGAAAACGGACAACAAGGTGATTGACATCAGCATCCGGACGGGTTTTGACAACGTTACCCATTTCAACCGCATGTTCAAGCAGTTGACGTCGATGACCCCGAATGAATATAAGCAAATTTGCCGTTTCAAGAATAACACGAAAGTGACGTCGGCGGCCGAATAGGCCGTATGCGGCCAGCTTGGGGAAAAGAGGAAAAGCGATGCAATTTAGCCTGGCTAAAGAAGATATTACGCCTGACAAGCCGATCGTTATGCATGGCTTCGGCGACAGAACGCGCAAGTCTGAAGGTGTACTTGACCCCCTGTACATGAAGACGGCGCTTCTGGTGGCGAATCGCCCGCTGCTAATCGTGACGATCGACGCGCTCGGATCAGATCATAGCTTTATTGTCGGCATCAAGGAGGGGTTGCGGGAGCGCTTTGGTCTCAAGCATGAAGAGGTACTGATTAATTTCTCCCACACGCATCATTCCTTCTTCTTGACGGGAGTTGACCCTGCGCTTCGCAGAGGAGGATACAGCATTGCCCAGAACCGCTGGGCCGAGGAAGAAAGCGAACTGGATTATACGGAGGATGAGGCGCTATTCCATACGTTGCGGGATACGCTGCTGCGCATGGTGAGCGATTGCTACGATCGTATGCAAGAGGGAGAGCTTTGGATCGGGTGCGCGGAGTCCGACTTTGCGGTTAGTCGAAGAAGGCCAAACGCGCAAGGGGGTGTAGATTGGGCTCCATACTTTGAGGGAGAGCTCGACCGGGACTTGTTCGTGCTGAAGTTGGTTGACCGTGCCGGCGCGGTCCAAGGGATTTTATACAGCTATGGGTGCCATACAACGGCGATGAGCTCGAATAATTATTTGCTGTCGAACGACTTTGCCGGGTATACCTCCGAGATTCTGGAGATGAACCATCCGGGTGCAGTCGCTATGTTCCTGCAAGGCTGCGCAGGAGAATTGAAGCCCCGGATGAACACGACGGAGCACGGCTTCACCGGTAGCGACAGCCGGGAGATTCGGCAAGTAGGGACCGTCTTGGCGGAAGAAGTCGGCGAACTCATGCACAGCGGGCAATTCAGAAAGGTTGATTGCCATTTCCAGGCGGATCTGCGGTCGCCTTTGCTTTATACGGAGCGTTTCGCAGAAGCGCATTTCCGGGCTATTATAGACGATCCTCAGAATGGGACTTTCGAAGCAAGTGCTGGCATGCGTTCCATCCAAGCGATAAAGGAAGGAACGATCAAGGATCGGATTCCATACTACATTTCAATATGGCAGCTTGATGATAAGACACGCTTAATTAGCTTGGAGGGCGAGGTATCCACTGAATACTCCCTATTGATCAAGCGGTTGTTTGGCCGCGGGAAGGACGGCATGATCGTACTCGGCTACACGAATGGCGTGTTTAGTTATGTGCCGACTCGCAAGATGCTCCGGGAAGGCGGGTACGAAGCGGAGTGCAACTATTTTTTCGGATTGCACGGCAATTTTGTGCCAGAGATCGAGGACATCATCATCGGCCAGCTTGCTCAAGCACTCTCGGAGGATTATCGTGGCCAGGTTTCGTCGAATACGTTAAGTCAAACGTATAATAGGTAAAGAATCCACAGTCGAATGAGTGCTATAATGAAATCGCTTACAAGTGCTTTGGAGAAACTGAGGGAGGTCCAGGTATGAAAAAAATCAAAAAAACGTCTACCTTGCTCGCTGTCATTTGCTTGCTGTTAACGACTGTGCTGGCAGGTTGCGGGAGCAATGAGAACAAGGAAGGTCAGTCTGCTTCGCCGGGTAACAGTGCGTCTTCATTGCCGCAATCAACCCAATCATCCGATTATCCGGAAGGTTTATCCCCGGACGATAAGATCACATTAAAGATGGCTGCCCCGGATCAAGGGTTCGGCACCGCAATGTTCGAACTTGCGGTTGGTAGATTTATGGAGATCTACCCGAATGTGAAGATTGAGCTGACGACCAGCCCGAAGATTACGGAGATTGTCGGCGCCAAGGTGGCAGCAAACGATGATGACGATATGTTTGACCTGATGCTCGGCAGAGCCGGATTTAACCCCAACCTGATCAAAAGCGGCGTTGTCGAGGATTTGTCGGATTTGATGAGCAAGCCGACCTGGGACGATCCGAATATGACCATGGGCCAGGATATGATGGAATCGTCAAGAGAGCTGTTTGTCTACGACGGGAAGCTTCGACTGTTGCCTGCCGATATCTCGTTGATATCGATTATTTATAACAAGAAGATGTTCACGGAGAATGGTTGGAATGAGAATCCGCAGACGTGGGGAGAATTTCTGCAATTGCTCGATACAATTAAGGCTTCAGGCAAAACGGCGCCAATCGCATTTGCCGGGACGGTAGGCTATCTGCCTTGGCTGACCAACATGGCATCCATCTATCACAATGGTTGGGAAGAGAGGTATGTAAAGCGGGAGCAGGGCATTTATTCCGATCCGGCCAATATCGCGCCGCTAGTTAAATTAAATGAATTGAAGGATAAAGGGTATTTCCTGAATGGGACTGAAGCGCTGGACCATACGCAAAGCCAGATGGAGTTCCTGCAAGGTAATGCCGCTATGATTCCTTCGGGCAGCTGGATTGAGAATGAGATGAAGAATGCGGCGCCCGCGGATTTCGAATATGGCATTATGATTCAGCCGACCAACGATCAGTCGGTCGATCCCCGGTATATTATGGGATATAGCGACTCGATATGGGCGTGGGCAAAGAAACCGGAATTGAACAAAACTTGGACAAAGGAATTCTTGAGATTTTATTACAGCAAGGAAGTACAAGCAGAGTTCATCAAAAGCGGGGGGATCCCGGTCGTGAAGTCTGTTCAGAAGGATGAATCTCTGACCCAATTCGCCAGTCCTTTCAATCAAGAGGTGATGAAGCTGCTGACGGGCAATGTAGAATTAAACCTTGCTTACTCGAAACTGCCGCCGGATAAGCTCGCTGCCAATCCCAAATATACGGATGCGGATCTAAAGGTCATGAACAATGGTTTTCTCGAAGTGTATATGGGAATCAAGACGCCTGAACAAGTCGGAGCTGCGGCGGATGCCGAAATCGAGAAGGTGTGGGCGGAAGTCGGCGGGCGATAAGCTGGCAATCGCAACAAGATGCAACAATAACGGTGTGAAAAAATAGAGGGCGTTATGCACGACCCTCTATTTTTATTACCGTTTCCCGGGAGGATCTGAATGGAGAAGCGTAGTGAATTTCTAACGATCAAGCGAAGAAAAAACTTAACCATCAGCTTTTATTTGTTGCCCGCTCTCGTGCTCTTTTTTTTGTTTATTTTGTACCCGAACGTACTTAGCTTCTATTACTCCTTGCTCCAATGGGACGGATTGTCTACCGTCAAGGAATTTGTCGGCTTCAAAAATTTTAACGATCTGTATCATGACGCCTATTTTCACAACGCGCTATGGAACAACCTGATTTACCTCGTTACCATTCCCATCCTGACGTTCGCGATCGCAACTTTCTTCGCGATTGTATTAAGTCAACGGAATTTTAAAGAAGCCGGATTTTATAAAGTGTTGTTCTACTTTCCCAACATTATGGCGGTTTCCTTGGTCGGTGTGCTGTGGGTGTTCATTTATAGTCCGCGAAACGGCATACTGAACAGTATTTTTGAAATGATCGGCATCCGTCAACTGGAGTCTTTCCCTTGGCTAGGCAATGTGGATACAGCGCTTTGGGCGCTGATCGTGCCGCAAGTATGGGTCGGCGTAGGCTTCTATATGGTATTAATGATTGCAGCGATCAACGGAATTCCGAAAACGTTGTATGAAGCAGCCGCTATGGACGGTGCGGGTAAGTGGGTTCAAACGTTCCGAATCACGCTTCCGCTCGTATGGGACATGATTCAGGTGTCGTTTATTTTTGCAATCATTAATGTATTCGGTTCTTTCCAGCTAATCTTGGTTACAACCGGGGGAGGTCCGCTTGGTTCGACCGAGCTACTCGGTTCATATATGATGAGTTATATGATGCCGCGGCTGATTGGCGCAACTGGCGCATTTGTTCCTGCTTACGGTTACGCTTCCGCGATCGGCGTCGCTACGTTCTTTATCAGCTTGATTGTGACGATTATATTGACGAGAGTGATGAAAAGAGATTCTGTTCAGTATTAGCCATCGCAGAGCATAGAAAGGGATAAACAGATGAAAAACAAGTTGAATTACTGGGATATTCTCATCAGAATCGGCCTGTTGATCTGGGCGATACTGATCATACTTCCACTATTCTGGTTTCTATATGAGTCGCTGAAGACGAATCAGGAGTTCTATGCGGATATATGGGCTCTGCCGAACAAGCTGCAGTTTAGCAATTATGTTAAGGCTTGGAAGAGCGCTGGCATTATGACGTACATGGGCAATACGTTGTTTATCCTCGCCGTATCTCTCCTACTGGCGACGGCCCTGGCCGCAATGGCATCCTATATCCTTGCCCGATTTAAATTTACGATGAACCGCCCGATTTTCTGGCTGATTACGATCAGCATGATGTTGCCCGGGATCAATGCCATCACTACACAGTACATTTTAATGAAGCAATTGCATTTAACCGATAGCCTATGGGGATTGAGCATCTACTTAACAGCGACGGCAATTCCTTTCTCTGTCTTTCTGTTGACAGGGTTCATGAAGACCATTCCGAAGGAAGTGGAGGAAAGCGCGTATATCGACGGCAGCTCCTATACCCGAACGTTCGTCAGTGTGTTGCTGCCGATGTGTAAGCCTGGCTTGATTGCGATCAATATTTTTAATTTCTTGGGCGTGTATAACAGCTACTTGGCGCCTCTGCTCTTCATAACAAGCGAGAAGAAATATCCGATAGCGGTAGGAATCAGCAACTTGCATATTCAGATGATGTATAAGGCCGATTGGGTGACCTTGTTTGCCGCCTCTATAATTACGCTGGTCCCGGTTATTGTGTTCTATGCCGTGTTCCAGAAACAACTGATTTCGGGAACGACAGTCGGGGCTGTCAAAGGGTAATGCGAGATATATGATGCCGGGATAGGGATTGAGGAGTTTGCCCGCTAATTTGTCGGATACGGTAAGTCAATGAGAAGAAAGGTAAAGAATTTCGGGTTCGGGGTCACGTACACTTAAGTTGACTTGCTCGCTTGCGATTCTGAACGGATCATACGGGCAAAATCGATTAGCATTTGGAGAGGATGAGCAGCATGAGCAGCGAAGAGTTGGCGTTATTTGGGGGTACGAAAGCCGTAGCTACCGAACAAGGCGATTTGTTTACATGGCCGATTATTACGCAGGAGGATGAGGAAGCGGCGTTGGACGTTCTACGCAAAGGCGCGATGTCCGGTATAGAGGTGACGGAGCAGTTTGAAGCGGATTTTCGCGACTGGCTCGGCATGGACTATGCGCTAGGGTTCAATAACGGAACGAATGCGCTGCTTGCCGCTATGTATGGCTGCGGCGTCGGAGTCGGCGATGAAATTATATGTCCTAGTATTACGTATTGGGCGTCGTGCACGTCTGCATACTCGCTTGGCGCGACTGTCGTATTCGCAGACATCGACCCTGTTACGCTCTGTATGGATCCGAAGGACATCGAACGCTGTATAAGCGAACGCACGAAGGCTATTGTCGTTGTCCATTACGTAGGCCATCCAGCCGCTATGGATGAAATTATGGCTATCGCGAACAAGTATCAAGTAAAGGTAATCGAGGACGTTTCGCACGCGCACGGCGGTATTTATAAGGGGAAGAAATTAGGCACGATCGGTCATGTCGCCGGCATGTCGATGATGTCGGGCAAAGCGCTTGCAGTTGGCGAAGCAGGCATGCTTGTGACGCGTGATCGCGAAATTTATGAGCGTGCGATTGCGCTGGGGCATTATGAGCGCTACGACCAACGAATCGAGACGAAAAGCTTGCAGCCCTTTATCGAGCTTCCGCTCGGGGGATATAAATTCCGCATGCACCAGCTTAGCTCGGCAGTCGGGCGTGTTCAGCTTCGCCATTACGATGCCAGGCATGAGCAGATCAGCCTGGCAATGAATTACTTCTGGGACCTGCTCGAGGATGTGCCGGGCTTGCGAGCGCATCGTCCGGAGAAGGGATCCGGCATCTATATGGGCGGTTGGTACGCCGCTCGGGGTCATTACGTTCCCGAAGAACTCGGGGGATTGTCTATTACGCGATTTACCGAAGCCGTGCGAGCGGAAGGTGTGGAAGACTGCTATCCCGGCTGCAATATTCCCCTGCACACTCACCTGTTGAACAAAACCGCAGACGTATACAGTCACGGAAAACCGACACGGATAGCGACCAGCCATCGCGACGTCAGACAGTTGGACTCGAGATTGCCGGTGACGGAAGGGATATCCGCCCGATTATTTACGATTCCCTGGTTCAAGCATTTTCGGAAATCGGAAATCGAGCAATACGCAAACGCTTACCGCAAAGCGGCCTTGAATTACGAGAGGTTGTTGGAGTCCGATCAGGGGAATCCCTCCCTTCTGGGCGGATGGAACATGTTTGCCAAATTGAAGAAGAAGGAGGCCTGATTCGTGTCCCATTCTCTTAAACTTGGCATGATCGGACTAGACACCTCACATGCCCCTGAATTTGCCGCTCTGCTGAGTGACTCGCTCCTGCCGGGACACGTGCCAGGCGGAAGTATCGTCGCTGCGTATCCAGGCGAGCCATCCGCTGACCTGGCTGTAAGCTATGGAAGAGTGGAACGGATTACAGATGAACTGAAGCATCGGTTCGGCGTGCCGATTGTCGATTCAGCCGAAGCAGTCGCGGAGCAATGCGATGCTGTGATGATTCTGTCTGTGGACGGAAGAGTTCATCTGGAATTATTCAAGCGGATTGCCCCGTACGGCAAGCCCGTGTTTATCGATAAACCGTTTGCGGTCAGCAGCTCGGAGGCTGCGGAAATGTTCGAAATTGCCGCTCGCTACCAAGTGCCCCTCATGAGCTGCTCATCGCTTCGTTATACGGATGAGTTGGTTGCCGAATTGCAGCGGGATGATACCGAGGCTATTCTGGGAGCCGATTGTTACGGTCCGATCGAGTTCGAACCTCCACTGCCGGGGTATTACTGGTACGGAATTCATACCGTTGAGATGCTTTACCGGATTATGGGGAAGGGTTGCGTATCGGTTACCGTTACAAGCAATGAAGGGTACGACTGCATGGTTGGCGTATGGCAGGACGGACGGATCGGAACGGTTAGGGGCAATCGCCAAGGAAACTGGCAGTACGGCGCGTTGATACATCGGCAATCCACCGCGAGCTTAGTCGATATTCGCCTTGAAGGCAACTCGATCTACGCCGGACTGCTGAGCAGGATTATGCATTCATTCCAGACTGGGAAGCCGGATGTAGAAGCGGAAGAGACGATCGAAATCATACGATTCCTGGAATGCGCGAACGAAAGCCGGCAGAGCGGCGCAACGGTAAAATTATTTCCTGAGGGATGATCGGCACGACTGATGTCAATTACAATACGGCCCGGCTTGTGACGTGATCACAAGTCGGGCTGTTAGCGTGCATGGAACAGCACGAACCTACTATTATATAAGGTCATATTCCAGAATTGCCAGGACACTTGCTTCCCAGAAACAATACAAGTATTATACTGGTAGGAGCGGTTGATTAGGAGGGTGAGTGTGAAAAGGGAAAATGAATTTCGCTATATGGAATTAGCTGGCATATTGCGTTCTCAAATTTTATCAGGTTTTATTAAGTCAGGCGAGTACTTATTATCGGAAAATGATTTGTGTCAAAAGTATGGGATGAGTAGAACGTCTGTGAGGAAATCATTGAACGAACTGCTGGGCGAAGGGTTAATCGTGAAGATGGCGGGCAAAGGAACGATCGTGTCCCCAAATCTGGTTGTTCCGGAAGGCGAAGAGCAGACTCTGCTTATTGCTTCGCCGTTTCCATCTGCATATTCGGACAGAGCTCTGCCCCGATTAATTCAAATGTTTCAGGAACGTTATCCCGGCGTTACGATCAGGGTATTGTCCGTACCGCTCGGTGCAAATACGGTGTTGGAGGATATTAGGGGACTCGGAGTTGAAGTTGACCTGATGATTATTCTTGACAGCTCCTTTCCGGCAATTTACCTTGATGATTTTTACCCCCTGGAGGAAAAAATATTTGAAAATATAGATATCCCGAGGAAGCTTTTGCAAGCATTTACACATCAACAACAAGTATACGCAGCACCGCTTACGTATTCTCCCATTTTTCTTGCCTATAACCCTGAATTATTCAGACAGAACGGCGTTGAGTGTCCTAAATCGACATGGTCTCTTGCTGAGCTTGTAGAAGCAGCGAAGCGACTTACCAAGGACAATGACGATGACGGATTGGTTGATATTTACGGATTAGCCTTGTCTTCATCTATTAATAGATGGTTGGCGCTCGCATTGAATCAAGGTGTCCGCTTTTCCACGGATGATCCTGGCGGATTTAATACGGATTTATTGGTACGTTTCCTTAGCTTTTTCCAGAACCTGTTTTACCGTGATAAAGTAAGTCCGATCTACGCTCTTAGCGATCAGGATTTTGCGCAACGTTTATTTGAGGAAGGCCGGATAGGAATGATTTTAACGACTACGCTTTCTTTATCTTCCCCTAACTATGTTTTTAAACCGCAAGTGGCTCACTTCCCCGATAACAGCAATAGCTGCGGGTTAATGATAGCTAATGGGATGCTTATGAGCAGGTCCAGCACTAATCCGGAACTGGCCAAACTTTTCATCCAATTTACTTTGGAGCCGAAGGTTCAGTTAAGTTTGGCCCAAGAAACCGGGCTTTTATCAATCTATAACAGTGTTAACCGTCAAACGAGGGACGCGAACGAAATCGAAGCCCTGCAATTACATGATGACAGAATGGATCGATACCTGTTTATAAACGATGTGTTTGAAAATATGGAGATAGTCAATGAAGTCAATGAAGAGATGCGCATGTATTGGGCTGGAATGGAAAGGCCGGAGACGGTAGTTGAACGGCTCAAAACGATTATTGTCAAGAATGATGGATCTAATTAGGGATGAATAAATAATAACACCGTTGTATGTGAATTTCCCCCACAGCAACGGTGTTATTTAGTTGACGAAACGGATTTTTTCGTATAACATAACAAGTATGATACAGGTAACCAAATGGGGGAGAATTTGCAATGAGTTTAACAAGAGTAGGTGTATTTATTGAAGAGAAGGCAGTCAGAGCTCTATGGGAAGGAGGTCACAATGTTTTTCAGCTTTATATAAGGGAGGTTTTCGAGCATTTAGGCATTCCTTTCCTTACCGTTCATCATTGTGCGGACAAGATACTAAATGATCTGGACATTCTGATTGTAGCTGTAGCCTCGGAAGAGGAAGAAACAGAAGAGGCTATTTGGAATTTTGCAGAGAAGGGAGGTACGGTTATTGCTTACGGCGGTTTAGCCGGTCTTAAGGATCGAATAGGCTGCGAAGAATCGGGAGAGACAGGGGCGGGATATGCGAAACTTGCTCCGCTTTTTAATAAACAGCATGCAATGAGATATTTGCAAGCTAGTCCATGGAAGATCAAGTCCGATTATGCTGGAGCAGTCACTGGCGTTGGAAGTCTGCACATAGGAGGCCCCAATGGGGAACATAGCGGAGCCGCACTGATACATGCACAAGTGGGCAGTGGCAGGATCGATCGTTGGGCTGTAGATCCAATCACGATGATTGTACAGTTCCAGCAAGGAAGCAAGCCGGTTATTGCGGATGGTATTCCTGCAGAGGATGGAAGCGCCTCGGTTAATGACGGAATATTGAAGGCCGATGACGTTTACGAGATGGATTGGAGTAACGACAGACTTCAGACGGAAACGGGCGCTCCCTATTTTGCATATCCCTATGCAGATTTATGGAGGGAGGTCATCATTTCCCACTTGCTTCAACGAGCAGTTGAGCAGGGAGGAGTGTTGCCCTTTATGGATTACTGGCCTGAAGGGATTCCCTCCGTTGCGCTAATTTCCCATGACAGCGATGAGAATATGGACGATCATGCCATCACTGCGTTATCCGTTCTTGAAGAGTTGGGAATTACATCGACTTGGTGCATGATGGAGCCGGGTTACAGCCAAGCCGTCTATGAGAAAGTAAAGGCCGACGGACATGAGCTGGCATTTCACTACAACTCGCTCGATCTGGATAATGGGGTGTGGTCTAAGGAGGAGTTCCGCAGACAGATTAGCTGGTTGCATCAATCCATATCCTCGACTGACGTTGCCAGCAATAAAAATCATTATACCCGAATAGAAGGCTGGGGTGAGCTTTTTTCGTGGTGCGAGGAGTTCGGCATTGCATCCGATCAAACAAGAGGTCCAAGCAAACGAGGGAATATAGGCTTTTTGTTTGGCACCTGTCATCCTTATTTTCCTATCGCGTGGGTCGATGAGCAGAACCGTCTCTATGATGTTGTTGAAATCAGCTTCTTGACTCAAGATTTAGAAGAGCCGTCATTAGCGGATAGTTCTGTCATTATTCCTTTTCTGGATCAAGTAGCGTTGGTTAAAGGCGTAGCTCATTTTCTCTTTCATCAAAGGCATATTCATCATTCCGAGGAAGTGCGAAGCGCTTTGCGGAAGGTCGTGACGGAAGCCAGAAAGAGGGGATTTGCTTTTTGGACGGGCGACGAGATTCAACAGTGGGAGCGATATAAAAGAAAACTTGTTTTGAAAGCGCTTAATACGAACATATTTGAAGTTTGCTATGAAATTCAAACCGACGATCTCAAATCGAATTTTGAACCAGTGGTTTGGCTGCCCATCCCGCATGGAGATTGCACGACGTATCCCGATGCGGAGATACGCTTTGGCGTGAAATGCAAAAAAGCGATATTTCGCCAAGAGACAACTTTGCCGACAATTCTCTGAATCATGATAGTACTCGTATGAATTCAAATTTCAGAATCGGAAAAGGGGAGATTATTCTTGAAAAAAGGAATTAGATTGTCAGCTGTTCTTGCAATTGTTTTGACCTTGTCGATGGTTATGTTTGCATGCAGTAGCAATGGGAACAACGGGGCGACAAAAACACAATCAAGCCCGGAGAGTCAGCCGACCACGGATACTGCAACACAAGAAGAGAATAAGTCTGCAGAGCCGAGGGTATATCCTGAAAACGGACTTTCGATAGATGAGGAAGTAACGCTCAAAGTCGGGTTCTGGGAAAGCGGCTATGGTAAGGAATGGTTCGAATTTGCCGTACAGAAGTTCAGTGAGAGGTACCCGAATGTGAAGTTCGATATTACATCGTCACCGGCACTTGCCCAAATATTGGAGCCCAAAATCGCAGCGAATGACGACGACGAAATGTATGACTTGTTCTATCCGGCGTTTTCAGGCGCCGAAACCATGAAGGAGATAAGAAATGCAGGGAAAATTGAACCCGTTGAAGATTTGTTTGATCGCGAATTAATCGGCGAACCGGGTAAAACATTAAGATCCGTATTGTCTGAGAGCGTTATTGGGGCGGCGCCTGACGGACATACGTACAGCCTGCCGATGGGATCTTATACGGCGGGATTGTTCTTCAATGAAAATTTGTTCAACGAGAAGGGCTGGAATAAAAATCCGAAAACATGGGATGAATTCGTCGCTTTGTTGGAGACGATCAAACAAGACGGGATCATACCTATTACTTTCCCGGGAATTTATCCGGAGTACTTGACAGGCTTTGTCTTCGACATGATTCCGTGGGCGTTGGCCGCTGAACAAGGTACATTTAAGGAATACGAGGAGCATTATGGCAGCTTAAGCTTACCGGTATATACGCATGATTTGGTTAAAAAGGAATACAACCGGATGTTTGAATTAGGGAAGAAAGGCTATTTCCCGGCAGGAGTAGCAGCTCTTAATCATACGCAATCGCAAATGCAAGTGCTGCAGGGCAAAGCGGCGATGGTAGCATCTGGGGATTGGATCGGCAATGAAATGAAAGAGTCTACGCCGGAAGGATTCTCCTGGGGATTCATGGGGTTGCCGGTGAGCAATGATCCGAACGCTCAAATTTACATTCAATCCGCAGCTTCCACCAACTCAATGATCGTTTGGAAGAATAAACCTGAACTATCCAAGAAATGGTCGAAAGAATTTTTGTTATTCCTTTATGATTTCGAGGTTCTCACGGAACTGGCTAAAGCGGGTATATATCCGACACGTCTGGATTTTGGGGATGATCCGGCTCGTATAGCTTCTTTGGATACCGTACCCGGTGCTGTTGCGAGTTACGCGGCCAATAATAATGTCGTCTTTTATGAGCCGCTACGTCGGACTACCATGAGCAGTTCTGCTGTCAGTCAAGCTGTTAAGGTCATAGCGGAGGCAACTACGGGAATTGTCACAGGAAAGAAAGAACCTTTTCCCGAATTGGAGAAAGCCGATGAGTATATGAAGCAAGCTTGGAAAGAACAGCAATAGGAACAGCATATATATGGGGCCTGCTCGGAGACGATAATCTCCGGGCAGGTTCATCAACGAGGAGGAAGGTTCATTGAAGGCTAAATTGACATCCGGAATCGGGATTGCATACAAGCAGTCGTGGTATCAAAAAACAGCATTTCAAAAAATGCTATTTATTATAATAGCCATTGCGCCGAGTTATATTGGTTATTTGCTATTTGGCCTATACCCGAATGCCCTGGGTGTTTATTATTCTACCTTAAATTGGAGCGGGTTCAATGAGCCCGTGTATATAGGTTTTAATAATTTCATCAATATGTTCAAAGATGAATTCGTATGGAGGGCATTATATCATAATATCCTCTTGATGCTGACAATTCCATTTTTGGTTATTGTTATTTCACTTATTATCGCTTATTTGTTATCCAAAAACTCATTTGCAGAGTACAAGTTTTATAAAGTGCTGTTTTTTTTACCCAATGTACTGTCTATTATAGTAATTTCTCTATTATGGGCGTTCATCTACGATGGTAGTTTCGGTTTGTTAAACGGGATATTGAAAGCAATCGGCATTAATGTCGGTGAATTATATTGGCTGGGAGAAGAAAGTTTGGCGCTGTGGGCGCTTATTCCGCCATCGGTCTGGTCTGGCATAGGTTTGTATATCATCATATTCATGAATGCGATGAGCGCTGTGCCCAAATCCATGTATGAAGCAGCCATTCTTGAAGGCGCAAGCCATTATGTGCGGCTGTTTAAAATTACGATTCCGCTCATTAGGGGAGTAGTCCGGGTCGGGGTATTATTTACGATTCTCGGAGTATTCAAAGGTTTCGAGATGATACTCATTTTAACTAACGGCGGTCCAGCTGGTTCAACGGATGTTATCGGCTTGTATATGTTTAATCTTGCCTTTGGCAAGGGTTATCACAATTATGGTTATGCTTCGGCAATCGGCATGTTCTTATTCGTTATTCTGGTTGTTGCCAAGCTGTTGCTTGATAAATTTATGCCGAAAGATGACGTTGAATATTAGATTGGATGAAAGGACTAGATCATATGGAACAGAAAGCCTCATCGATGGATTACGTCTGGCGCTTCATTCTTCTCGTTTGTGCATCGACTATTTTATTTCCGCTAATATGGGTGTTGTACCAGTCACTCAAGACGAATGTCGAGTTTTTTCAGGATGTATGGGCATTTCCGAAGCAAATGAATTGGGGAAATTATGTTAGGGCCTGGACCTCGTATGAGTTAAGCACAACGTTGCTCAATACCGTTTATTATGTCGGGGCAAGCTTGCTGCTGGGCACGTTCATGACAACGTTGAATGCTTACGCATTGACTCGGCTGAAGTTCCGCTTTCAGAAGCTCATCTGGGCATCGATTATGTTTTCATTGTTTCTTCCGGGAATCAACGCGTTGATTCCACAATATCTACTGATGAAGGATTTGCATCTGATCAACAGCTTAACCGGGTTGGTCATCCTGGACAGTTTCGGCGAGAACGTATTTTTACTCATGTTGCTGGGTGGATTTATGGCATCGCTTCCAAAAGAATTGGAGGAAAGCGCTATAATTGACGGGGCATCTTTTTTTCAAGCTTTTTTAAGAGTGATTGTGCCATTGTCTACCCCCGGAATCGTGACAATTGCGATTTTTAAATTTCTGGGGTTGTATAACAATTTCCTGGGGCCTTTCATTTATTTAACCGATCCATCGAAATATACGATTGCTGTCACCATGTATCAAGCCAATATGAAATTGCAGTTCAACGCGGATTGGGTCACTTTATTTGCAGGTGTAACAATTACGATGATACCCTCGCTAGTTTTATATATGGCATTCCAACGCAGAATTATGGAAGGCGCCACGCTGGGGGCAGTAAAAGGGTAAGCAATACAGTTAACGCAAGCAGATCATTCATAAGGGGAGTAGAAAAATGATGAAAAAGAAGTTTATCTATCAACTCTTGATTATGTTAATCGTTTGCAATTCGCTTGTTTTGACGACGGGACCTTTGAAAGTTGATGCAGATGGCGAGCTTATGCCGAACCCTGATTTCGAGGTTGTTTCAAATGATTTGCCGGAGCAGTGGACAGGAAGAGGGACTGGCTCTATCGAGTCCATATCCAATGGTGCATTTGTGCGAAGCGGCAGCTACAGCGTCAGGCTGGACGATCCGAGCGCAGTCACGTCGATGGAATTGCAGAGCTCCCATATTCCGGTTACGCCTGGGACGACTTACCGCGCAAGCGTATACGCTTTCGATGTGGGGGGGACGTCTCACTTCTATCTGGAGTACTGGAACAGCTCTGATGTACGCATCGATGTTCAATATGTTAGCAATCCGTCGCAGAACCAGTGGAATCGACTCGACATTATGCGGGAAGCGCCGAGCGGCACAGCATATGCGACTGTATTGCTCTATTTGCACCAGACGAACGTAGGCACATCCTATTTTGATAGTTCATCGTTGCAGGCAGTTCCATCGTCACTCGGTCCGAACCTGGGATTTGAAGAAGAATTCGATGGAAAACCGTTGAATTGGAGCGACTTTGAAGGCAATGGCCGCTATGAATCCGAGACGGGCATCGTCTACTCGGGCGAATACAGCGTGAAGCTCGATGATCCATCATCTATCCATTCGACGGGTCTGCGCAGCAAGCAGCTGCCGGTCATGCCAAACCAAGAGTATAGAGCTTCCGTCATGGCTTATAATGTTGCCGGCGTTTCGCAATTGTACCTTGAATACTGGAACAGCGAGGATGAACGGATCGATGTAGGGATTGGAACGAATTCAACGACCGAAATTTGGCAGAAGCTCGTTGTTGATCGGGTGGCGCCGCCGGATGCAGCTTACGCGACAATACTTATCTATTTGCACGGTGTCAACGTCGGAACTGCATACTTCGATGAAGCTGCGTTCGGATTTGTTAACGCACAAGGCTCGAACTTCGGGTTTGAGGAAGTTCTTGCCGACAAACCAACGAATTGGATCGATTTTGAAGGAAACGGTCTGTATCAAGCGGAGTCCGGCACCGTCTATTCGGGAACACACAGTGTCAAACTGGTTGATCCATCTGCCGTAAATGCGACTGGCCTGCGCTCCATGCAGCAACCGGTAACGCCATGGGAGGAATACGAAGCCTCCGTCATGGCCTATAACGTTTCCGGGGTATCGCAATTGTACCTGGAATATTGGAATAGCGAGAACGAGCGAATCGATGTCGTAATTGGAACAAATGCAACGATCGGTTCATGGCAGGAGATCAAACTTAATCGGGTGGCGCCGCCGGATGCTGCATATGCGACGATTCTCATTTATCTTCATGGCGTTAACCAAGGAACGGTTTACTTCGACGAAGCAAAGTTCGGACTCGCGGCGTTTGAGCCGGTTCGTGAATTTTCTTTGGTCGTAAATGATCATCCTCGGTTATATTTCACAAGCAGCGAGCTTAGTGACCTTCGAGCTAAAGCGAACGATACAGTTAATAAGGTCTATGGACTTACCGGCAATCAATTGTGGGAAATATTAGAGAAACAAGCTCAAGTCTACTTAAATGAAACGAGTGTTACGATAGATTATTACAATGATTATTCGCTTACTTTCCCGCTGCCGCCGCAAGAGCCCGGGCCGCTCGCAAATCCCCCTGGTTACAACGCAGGTCAATATCCATATTGGACGGCGTTGAGCCGGGCGATCGAGGTCCGGTTGGAAACACTCAGCTTGGCGTATGCCGTAACGCAGGATCAGGATTTCGCCGACAAGGCGAAGGCGTATATGTTGGCAATGGCGGGATGGGAATCCTGGAATGACAGTACTACAGAATGCGATGCGGGCTATACATGCCTGGACACGGCGCATATCACACTGGGAGTCAGCATGGCTTATGACGTATTGTACAATCAACTCACAAGCACTGAACGGACCCAGGTCGAGACGGCGCTTGAAACAAACGGATTAATCCCGCTATATGTAGATTCGACTTATAGACTTGATAATAATATAGAGATGCTGCGCGCTTCCGCGTTAGGCGTAGGAGCGACGGTTATGCTTGGCAAGCTGCCGAATGCCAAGAAGTATTTGACGCGAGCGACTAATTACATGAATTGGTATATGGATGAACGGATGAATTCCGGAAAGTCGGAAGGACTATTATATTCAAGCTACTCCATGGATAATATGCTGATGGCGATCGACAGCATTTCACGGACGACGGGATTAACCGAATTTATCAATCATCCGCTGCTAAATGATTTTATTGTCCGTTGGGCCAATTATTTCCTTGCGCCTGGGGGCGGCGGTCTTGCTGCATTTTCTGATTCCCAGTATGACAACTACTTCGGACCAACAATGAGCATTATCAACAATTGGTTAGACAACGGCCATTCCGGATGGTATCTCAATGAAACGCGGCCCGAATCCACGCCGTTCATGCGTTTTCTGTATTTCAATCCTCAGTCGACGATTACCGAACCAAGCGATATGCCCTCTTCAACCGTACTTGATGAAATTGGATGGGCCGCGCTTCGCTCCGGCTGGGACAAAAAAGATACATTGTTTGCGTTCGTAAGCAATAATTCCAAGCTCGGACATAACCATTATGATCAGAACAGCTTCCAGATTGCGACAAACCGGTCATGGATAGCGGCCGATCCCGGCTATCAAGACTTTTCTCCCGGTCCCATAAATGAATTTACTACCCGTATGGGCCACAGCACGATTTTGGTAGATGGCCAGGGACAATCGGAGTTGGGCGGGGGAAGTCTTGCGAAGGGGATGTTATCGCCCTCATACGATTACATCAAAGGCTCGGCGGCGGACGCATACGGAAATCCGAAGTTGGAGCGCTTTGATCGTCATGTCGTGTATGTAAATTCGGAGTACTTCGTCATTTTTGACGACTTGAAAGCGAATGTTCCACGAACGTTCGATTGGATTTTGTACAGCGGCAGGCTTTCGGAATTTGCCGTGGACGGGGAGGCTGCGGCGCCTGGGCAGACAACGCAAGGCAATAACCTGTTTATACACAATGACCGGGCGTCGCTAACGGCGAAGTTCCTTAGTTCCGGCACATTGCCGATTACGACTCAGCAGTATACAGGTGCGGAAAGCTACGGCTACTTCTCAAAAATAACGAGCCAGGCTCCAGCGACTGACTACAAGTATATGACCGTTATTAAGGCCGCACCCATTCATATTCCGGGTTTGTACCGGGCGACGAATCTGCTGCCTGAATTCGAATCAAGCGGCAAAGTTTTGAAGGTGGTAGAAGCTGTGGATACGCAGCTTGTATTTTATCGTGCGGAAGAAATCGGGGATTACATGACGTTCGAATTTGATGTCGAGACGGCGGGGACGTATTCCCTTGATACGTTGTTTATCCAATCGCCGTTGTATGGAAAGGTTCAAGCATACCTCGACGATGTACTGATCGGCAGCGTGTTTGACGGATACGATGAAGAAGTTCAGGCGGCAGCACCGTTCCGCCATGGTGATGTAACGCTCCAGGCAGGAACGCATACGATTCGGTATGAAATTGTCGGCAAGAATGCGGCTTCCGGTAACTACTTTATGGGAATAGATGCAATCAAGTTGATTGAGTTTGGGGAAACCGAATTGCCGGCACCGGAATTTGAGAAGGAACTTGATGCCGAACTGATTCAGGGAACAGGTGTGATCGGAGCTTCGGTGGCTCGCAGCGGGAGCAATCCCCTCCTCGATCTTGTACTGTTCAAGACGGGGACTGGCAGCTA
This sequence comes from Paenibacillus sp. PAMC21692, assembly GCF_014303795.1. Taxonomy (NCBI): domain Bacteria; kingdom Bacillati; phylum Bacillota; class Bacilli; order Caryophanales; family Paenibacillaceae; genus Paenibacillus; species Paenibacillus sp. PAMC21692. The sequence continues at coordinate 6,797,023 of NZ_CP060293.1, read as the reverse complement.
TCAAGCGCTTGACGTCGAAAGCGACGCTGACCAGGCGGTTGTGACCAAGGAATCGGGTGGAACTCTGGCGGGAATATCCTTAACGCAGGGGAAGTTTGTCAAGTATGACAGCGTGACCTTCCTGCAGGCCCAAGCGCCATTTAACGCTGTGTTCGAATATGGCGCACAAGGCGCAGTATGGACCGGGACAGTTGAAACCGACACGCAGTTGATATTCGACATTCATTCCGCAACGGCTGGGGTCGAAGTGACAATAGACGGTCAACCGTTGGGAGTCGGCGATGTATCCTACAATTCCGGTGAGCAGCTGCTCAGCTTTGTTATTCCGATCGGCAGACATACCGTTGTTGTAGAGGAACAGGGCGTATAAGGTGTGTGACTGTAAAAAGAGAAGGTGGTTATTTAGATGATAAATGCGCCAACTGGGCTGTACTCTGCTGTGGCAGAGCCATGCCGTAATTTCAACATTCTGGGTATGATCGTAATCATCGATCCTATGGACGGACGCGAGAAGTTTATTTTATCCAATTATGTCGAAGGTTCTACCGGTAATCTGGTGATCATCGACACGGAGACGGGAGAGGGAGAAGAACTGCGGTTTCCCGGAGATTCCGGAGCATGGGGAATCTTGTATTTGGACCGCTACGAGCGGCTGCAGGTCAGCACCTGCGAGAGTTACGGCTACCTTCTTAGTCTCGACTTGAAAACACGGACATGGGCGAAGCCGTTAAAAGACGAAAACGAACTGTATATATGGAATATAACGCTTGGTTCGGATGGAATGGTGTATGGGGGAACGTATCCCGGCTGTGTTCTGCTGCGTTATGATCCGGAACATCATACGTTGGAAAATCTGGGGCGCGTATCCGACAATCCGCTCGATCAGTACAGTAGAACGGTGTATGGCGAAGTTCCGGGCCATATTGTCATTAAAGGCGGATATGACACCCCGTTCTTGCGGGCTTACAACATCGATAGTGGTTCTTTGTTCGAATTCGGCAATCAGGAGGCTGAGATCAGGCAGATTACGGATGAATTTATTTGCACGGAATTTCACGGGGATTTTGAGTTTTTTGATCCGGGCACTTTTGCCCGGATTTCCGGTGAAAGGTTTATTGAACAATTAGAGCTGCATAAGGTTGCGCTTGCGGACAATATCATGCGTGAGACAGTCAAGCTGGCGAGCGGGAAATTGGCAGGGGTTCGCGGACAGGAGTATTTTGTATTCGACCCGGGTACCGGACAGACGGATTTGCGCCGCATTCCTGTGCCTGCCCCGCCGACAACCATCCATGAACTTACCTCAGACGAAGATGGGCGGATATGGGGGCGACCGCTTTCGGTCAGACGATATTTAGCTATGACCAGGAAGAAGGCAGCTGCTGGAATTCCTCAATCGTTTGCAATGGATCTGGAGAAGTGTACGGGATGCAGTTTGCCGGGGGAAAGTTGTATATGTCCGCCTATTCCGGTGGAGATCATATCGTATACGATCCTTTACAGCCGTGGGACCAGATTAATAATCTTAATCCCAAGACGCTCCGTTCGATTGCTCCAGAGCTGGTCCGACCGACAGGCCGGACGATTGTCGGACCGGATGGCGGCATATGGACGGGTTGGTCAGCGAAATACGGAAAGTACGGCGGCGGTTTATCTCGTATCGATCCAGGTACGCATGAAGTGCTGGACTGGTATGATCCCATTCCCGGTCAGCAAGTGTGCGGATTGGCAGCCGACGACCAATATTTGTATTTTGTGACGAATGGATACGCCAGTGGGCTGCCTTACAATGAAAAAATAAACTGCCATTTTGCTGTCTGGTCGCCGGAAGGACGTATCGTCTACAAGCATTCGTTCCCGCAAGGGATTAAGCTGGGGGTCGTGCTTGCTGTCGGAGCCCGTGTCCTCGTACCGGCAAGTCATGATATCTATGTATTCGATACGACCTCCATGACCTTTGTTAATCGGATCGGGATAGGACAGCCAATTGGCGCTCTGGTCATGCTGGAGGGTGATCGGGCTGCGGTCTTCGGCAGCGAACAACTAATGATACTAAATGTTCGAACAGGGTTGACGGAACGAATATGTCCGTTGCCGGGACTTGCCGAAGCGGCTGTGTTGACGAATACCGGTGAATTGTATTTCGCTTGGAAATCCATCTTGTTTAAGCTGGATAAGAGACTGATCAAAATTTGAAGGTGCGAATTTATAGGAGAGTGGAAAGAGGATGGATACGAGCAAGTTGGCAATATTCGGCGGAGAAAAGGTAAAGAAGATCCAGTTTGGCAGCGGTAAAAGATTCGGTTTGGACGAAGTTGCGGAACTGGTGGAAGCTCTGGAGCAAAATACGCTGTTTTATCATAATGGAAACAAGGTCAAACAGTTTTTAAACGACTTTAATGCGATTTACGGTGTGCAATATAGCGTAGCGGCATCGTCAGGGACAGCGGCGATTCACGTGGCGCTTGGCGCCTGCGGCATTACTGTTGGCGATGAGGTGATTACGAGTCCGATTACGGATCAAGGGACGTTGGTCGGAATTTTATATCAGAATGCGATCCCGGTTTTTGCCGATCTGGATCCTCACACATACAATTTGGACCCGCAGTCGATTGAAGCGAGTATTACCTCCCGGACAAAAGCGATTATCGTTGTCCATCTTGCGGGAAATCCGTGTGATATGGATGCGATTATGGACATCGCGGAGCGTAGGGGATTAAAGGTGATCGAGGACTGCGCCCAGAGCTACTTGACCCTTTACAAAGGTAAACGGGTTGGTACGATTGGTCATTACGGGTGCTTCAGCACGAATGACTTCAAACATATATCTACAGGGGACGGAGGCATCGTGACGGTAAATTCCGGTAATAAGGAAGATTATCAGAAGACACATGCGTTTGCCGACAAAAACTATCTACGTTTCGAGGGCAGCGTGATTAGGGATTTGCATCAAGTCGCTCCAAATTATAGAATGACTGAGTTGCAGGGCGCAGTTGGCGTTGCCCAGCTTAGAAAACTGCATTGGATATGTGAGCAGCGTAATCGTTACGGCGATTGGTTGACGAAATTAATTAGTGATTTGCCGGGGATTCATCCGCATCAAGTGACGAATGGGGGCTGGTGTTCATACTGGTTCTACATGCTGCGTATCGACGAGGCGCAATTCGACTGCACGAGGGATGAGTTCGTGGAAGCGCTCGCGGAGGAAGGGATATCATGCTCCGCGGGATATATTCCGCAGGTTGTTTATATGCAGCCCTTATTCCAAAAAAGACAAGCCTATCCTGGCAGCCATTTTCCTTTCGAACTGTCGTCTGCAGAATATAAAGAGGGCGACTGTATGGTTGCCGAACAAATTTTGGAAACTGCAATTCGCCTGCCGATTAACGAGTTTTTCACCGATCAAGACATAGAAGATATGGCGGCAGGTATACGGAAAGTATCAGGTTATTACGGGAAAAGATGAGATGTTTAATTGGATTTGCAGAGACGGCCGCGCCAAGCGCAGGATACGCTGAGCGCGGCAGTCTTAAGAGCCACGGGACTCCGAGACACTTACATTTCTTTATTTTTTAAATCGGGGTTAGAATAAAAAAAGGCATTTGCTCGTTTATTAAATAGCATAAGATACATAATTATTATGTAAATAATTCTCGGCCCCACATAATCTCCGAATAATATTAATGATAAGACACACCAGCCTATTACAAGCGATCTCCCCCAATTATTGCCCCTGAGAATTAGAGTCGATCCGATTATTAACAGTACCGCTCCAATGTACTTTATAGTTATGTTGATAATGCCAGGAACTTTTAGATTAAGTCCTTCATTTATTTGTGCCCCTTTTGATAAAGCTAATGTGTAAGAAATGATAGCAAAAACTCCTACTAGCATGATTAGAATTGAAATAATAGTAACTGGTAGTGGTCTTTTTTTCATATTTCATCTCCCTGAAAAATAGTTATCAAACATAAATTTCATCCTGTCGTATAACGTTTTATCTACGAACTTCGCCACTGCGACTGGATAAAATACCAATCCTTGCAAATCGACTATACCATGCCGTTAGGCCTATGTATAGAAAATAATACCTGCTAACAACATGCTGCTCTAAGCCATTACCACGAAGTATCGCGGCACTTACAAAATGACCATTAGGGACAAGACGGAGCGAACGATTGAAGAAGAGCGAGATGCCTCTATTTGGCTGGCTCTGCTTGATGAGTTGAGGGAAATGAATGAAACGCCGTAATGATGACAGGGGATGAATTTTGATGATTCAAAATGAAAAAAAAGGCCAGGCTCGGGACTTGAGACACCCCGCGATGCTGGCCTTTATTTATTACGTACGCATACAGCCGCGATAAGGGCAAGCAATGAACGGGAGTAACAGTAACGGAACTGAAAGGCATTATTTAAGCCAAAAGCACCATTTTACAAATCTAACGGAACTGACAGCTCTTATGCTGGGCCAAAGTCCGCGTTTTGGCTGGATTTGTCACAAATAGCGCCGCAGAGTTCCGTTAGATTTTAAAATCACGCCAAACGGTCTCGATAAGGTCTCTTATTTCCGTTAACAGGTTGGCGATGGTCGATTGCATCCTCAATTGTTGGAGGTAGCCTTTAGCCTAGCGACCTCGGCGTTAATGTTCTCCTCGAGCGTCCGCAATGCCGTATTGATGTCGACGCCGTCCAACGCGAGCGATTGATATGCCTCCGTGACGAACTTGGCCACCTTGGATTCGTATTCGTGCGGCTTGTGAAGCTGAACGCCTCGCGCCTTGAAGAGGTTGTCGATCTTTTTGCCTTGCAGATCGGGGACGTCGGCTCCGAACTGGCGGTCGATCTCGTCATTGGCGATGGAAGGCAGCCGACCGTTCCGCGACAAGATCGTTTGCACCTCGTCCGACAGAATGTTTGCGATGACCTGGAAGGCCTCGTCCTTATGTTTGCTTTGGCTGGAAATGTATAGCGAGTGAATGTTGACCTCCTTGCTCGTTCCGAGCGCATCGGGGAAATTCGGCACCGGCGCTATGTCCCAGTTGATGGGATCTCCCGCTTGCCTCAGCTCCTCCAGCGTGCCCACCATGTTGGCGATGTAGCTCGGCCTCATCGCCAATATTCGATCCGTTATAAAGGCATCTTTATTGTACAGATAAGTTTCTCCCTGTACGGTGCCGGGTACCTCGAACACCTTTTTCTGAAATTCGAATACCTCCTTCCACTCCGGCGTGTTGACGACGGCTTGCCCCGTATCGGGGTCAAGCGCCCCGAGTGCCAGGCTGCTTTGGAGATGCGCGGGGCCCGATGCGACCTCGAGTCCGATGTATTGAACGCCGTTATCGTTGCGAGTCAATTGCCTGCCCAGTTCAAGCCCTTCTTCCCAAGTCATCTGTTCATCAGGAGGATAGGGAACACCGAATTTATCGAAAATGTCCTTGTTATAGTAGAGAATCGTGTCGTTGTCATTAAAGGGAAGCGCGTGGAGACTGGTGCCGTCCTCGCTGTAGTCGGTAATCGATGCCAATATGTGGGGCTTAATGCGGTTGACGTCGAATTTGTGTTTGGCTATCAGATCATCCAGCAAATAATCGAGATTTAAATCCCGCAGCTGATAATAGGTACCGACGCTGGCATAAATGATGTCCGGGATCTCGCCGGATGCGATGAGCTCGGGCAAGCCGGTTCCTTGCGGCGGAACGATGCGTTCGACCGTAATGTGCGGATATTTCTTTTTGGTTGGTTCCTCCACCATTAGCCGAAATTCGGTGTCGGACAAATTGATTCCGTTAACGTAAAATTTTAGCGTTACAGGCTCCGGATCGTCCGCCTTCCCTTGCTCGACGTTCTCGAGGGGGTTCGTTCCCGTTCCTTGCGAGCAGGCGGCGATCATCAGAAAGGACAGGAAGATGGACGTAATCAGGGATGGCTTGGATATTCGCATGGCAACACGCTCCTCGTCGTAATGGATGGCTCTGGATTATTGCTATCATAATAAAAGAGGCGCGCTTCCAGGAACGAAGCACGCCTCCGATTTAACGGTCGGTTACGCAAAAGGATCAGTTGCGGCCCTCCAGCATGAGCGGATGGCGGGTAATCGGCGTTCTGCCCGATCCCCAGCCGATCTTTTCCCGATAGCTGCCCAGGAGGCCGTTCTCTTCTAACAGCTCTTCCTCTACCAGATCGCCGCCTTCCGAATTCGGCGATACATACAGAGCGTCGACAGGGCAGTAAAGCTCGCACATAAAGCAGGTCTGGCAATCGCTTTGTCTAGCGATAACGGGGATATCTCCGTCCACCTTATCAAACACATTGGTGGGGCACACGGATACGCACAGGTTGCACTGAATGCACTTCGACTCGCTTACGATCTCGATCAAGCCAGCACGACCTCCTTGGAAACCTCTTCGGTTCTAACGTTGACCTCGTCCAGTCCGCCGCTAATGAGCCGGTGCCGCTGGCTGCCGTCCAGCGAAGGATAATCGACCCTCTTGTGCATGCCGCGCGTTTCGGTGCGGAAGCGGGCGGAACGATACATCCAGCGGGCGGTTGCGGTCATGGCCGCGGCTTCGCGGAACTTGTAGGCGCGGTTATCGAGCGTAACCGGCGTTGCCCGGACTTCCTTCCATAGTTGATCCAGTCTCTCCAATGAAGAGACCAGTCCTTGTTCGGTCCGAAACAGATTGCGATCGTACGGATGCACCTCGACTTTGACGGCTTCGACAATGTCGCCTGTCTTGCCTCCAGTCGACGTTTCTTGTCGGGTCAGTTGCGAGGTGGATAATCCCTTTAAGGCGCGGTCCGAGGATCTCGCTCCCAGCGATTTTGCATAAGCGGCGGCGCCTTTGCCGGAGAAGGAGCCCGAGGACATCGCCCATGCGGCGTTATGGCTGCCTCCTCCCGTGAAGCCCCCGCAGATAAGCTCCCGCGTTGCGGCATCGCCCGCGGCATACAATCCGGGTACGGCCGTGCCGCAATCCTCGTTCACGATATGGATGCCGCCGGTCCCGCGCACGGTTCCTTCCAGCCTTAACGTGACGGGGAACATGTCCCGGAACGGATCGATGCCGAGACGGTCGAACGGCAGAAAGAAGTTGGTCTGGCCGACGCGAAGCCGAGGCCGGATCTCCTCCGGCGCTTGATCCAATCTCGCGAACACCTGGCGGCCCTGAAGGAGATTGCGGGCGATGACGGAACGGCCGCGCTGCGAGCCTGCGCCTTCCACGATGCTGCCGTCTTCGTAATAGAAGGAGGCGTAACGGTAATAAGCGGTTTTGGTAATCGACGCAAAGCTCGGAGAGATCGCGTAGGCATTGGAGAACTCCATGCCGGACATCTCCGCTCCAGCCTCGGCGGCCAGCAAGTAGCCGTCGCCGGTCAATACGTTGCAGCCAAGCGCCCTGCTTAGAAAGGCGCAGCCGCCCGTCGCGATCACGACGGCGCCGGCACGAACCTCCCAGTTTTCGCTGGTTTGCGTACGGATGCCGCGCGCTCCTCCTACGCCATGCTCGTCGGCAAGCAATTCGAGCGCGGGGCTATGATCCAGTATTTTCACGCCGGCCTTCAGAACAAGCTGGCGCATCAGCTTCATGTATTCCGGCCCCTGCAGTCCTCGGACAACGCTCTTGCCGCTTACGTCCAGCGGGAAGGGATAACCCAGCTCCGCCAGATGGTGCATGCGTTCGTAGGCTTTGTCCAGCACGCGGTTCATCCAGGCGTTCTCGGCCAACTGGCCGCCAAGCTCGTAGCGGCTCATCTTCGCTTCCAATCGGGCCTCGGCATCGGGCTGGATATACCAGACCCCCGTTCCGGACGGCGCGGTTGCGCCGCTGGAACCGCAATAACCCTTGTCGGCAAGCACGACCTTGGCGCCTTCATTTGCCGCGGACAAGGCTGCCCAAGTGCCGGCAGGACCTCCCCCGATAATAAGTACGTCGGCAGACAGCGACATTCCTCCGGAACTTTGCAGTGATTCGCTCATAACCATCTCCACCTCTCCTGACAATAAAATAAGCCATCCGGACATTCGCCGCGCTTGCGGCAGACGTCCAGATGACTGGTCCATTCGACATACACACTATTCTTACGGGTGTAGTCGGATATTTTGGTAATAAGGTATCATGACTGTTAAGGGCTATCAATAGGCGTATCGTCTCTCCAAACAAATAAATAATTACGTATTGTCAACAAAGACGACTCATGTTATAGTAATAAAAAAGTTTACAAAGTCACTTGGAATAGTGGGTATTAAGCAATCAACCGTTCAAACGGAGATGCGCTTCCTTTTATTAAGGAGGCGCATTTTTATTTTCGAAACCATGAAGGGGGAAGCTCTAATGGCACGCATCGTCAATCATATCACCGATTTGATCGGAGATACGCCGCTCGTTCGTTTGAACAAAATCGTTCCCGAGGGCAGCGCGGAAATTTATTTGAAGCTTGAATTTTTTAACCCCGGCAGCAGCGTGAAGGACCGGATCGCCATCAGCATCATCGAGGAAGCGGAGCGCGAAGGAAAACTGAAGCCCGGCGCTACGATTATCGAGGCGACGAGCGGCAATACGGGAATCGGCATCGCCCTCGTGGCGGCTTCGAGAGGCTACCGAGCCATACTCGTCATGCCTGAGACGATGAGTCTCGAGCGGCGCAATCTGCTGCGAGCCTACGGAGCGGAGCTGGTGCTTACGCCCGGTACCGAAGGGATGAAGGGCGCCATTCGGACCGCCAAAGAAATTTTAGACCGAAATCCCGACTACTTCCCTGCTCAGCAATTCGACAATCTCGCCAATGTGAAGATTCACCGGGAGACGACGGGGCCGGAGATCGTGGAGGCGATCAACTCCCTGGACGGCAAGCTGGACGGTTTCATCGCCGGCATCGGTACCGGGGGCACGATCACGGGAGCCGGAGAAGTGCTTCGCACCGCGTTCCCGGATATTATTATCGCCGCGGTGGAGCCGGCCGCATCGCCGGTGTTGTCGGGCGGAAGCCCAAGCCCGCACAAAATTCAGGGCATCGGAGCGGGTTTTGTTCCTTCTATTCTGGACACCGACATCTACAACGAAGTGATTCAGGTGACGAACGAGCAAGCCTTCGAGACGGCGCGGCTGGCAGCGAAGAAGGAAGGGATTCTGGGCGGCATCTCGTCGGGAGCCGCGATCTATGCAGCGCTGCAGTTGGCTGAGAGACTGGGCGCCGGCAAACGTGTCATCGCCGTCGTGCCGAGCAACGGAGAACGTTATTTGTCGACGGTGCTATATGCGGAGGAACAACAAGCTTGATGGAGGTAGTTCAAAAAGTCCGCTTCCATCACGAAGTAACCCAAGTAGCGTATTCGACATCGAATATTGAATTGAACTCTCACAAATATAAAAGAAGCGTTCGACTGGTCAACCAGAGACACGGCTTCCCGAATCGGGCAGTCATGTCTCTTTTTGTTTCCCCCTAATGGCGGAAGCGGCTATACAACATTGAAATGGAGAAGGGATGATTTTAATGGCATACACAGTACAAATTGGTGAGAACGCACCGGAGTTTAAATTGCTTGCGACCGACGGGAAACATTATACCTTAAACGATTTCGCGGATGCGAAGGCGCTTGTCGTATGGTTCACGTGCAATCATTGCCCCTTCGTCAAAGGTTCGGACGAGGTGACTCGGACGACGGCATTAAAGTACGGACCGGAGGGCGTCGCCTTCGTCGCGATTAATGCGAACAGCGCAACAACTAACCCGGATGATTCCTACGAGAAGATGATTGAACGCATCGATGAGCATAAGTTCCCGTGGACTTATCTTCACGACGCGCGGCAGGAAGCGGCACTGGCCTACGGAGCGCTTCGCACGCCGCATTTCTATGTGTTCGATGCCGAGCGCAAGCTGATCTATACGGGCCGTGCGGTCGACTCTCCCAAGGATGCGGAGAAAATTACATCACACGATTTGGAGAACGCGCTTGACGACTATCTGGCAGGGCGGGAAGTTGCCGTACCGCTGACCAACCCGGTCGGCTGCAATGTGAAATGGGAGGGCAAGGATAAACGGTGGATGCCGGAAGAAGCTTGCGATTTGGTGCTTAATTAAATAACGGATCAATACGAGACATAAGGACATTCGCGAGCGGAGCGAAGCAGGCCTCGCTCGCGTGTCCTTTTTTCATTTAACTAATTCCAACTATTTCAATGCGAATTATTAATATATAAAATCGACCCACAAGAGGAGAATGAAAGATGAAAAGGGCTGGACTTATTCTAATGTTGTTAATCATGATGATCACGATGCTTGCGGCATGCAGCGGCGGAACCAAAAACGGTTCGGGAGCCGATACAAGCGGCGGCACGACGCCGACGGCCACGGAGAAGGGGGAAGACAATCAGGAGCCCGTCACGCTGAAGGTGCTTCGGGCGGGCATTACCGTCACGCAAGCGGAATTCGAGAAGACGCTGCTGCAGCAGACGAAGGAGAAATTCCCGCATGTCACCTTGGAGTGGGTGGACGCGCCTGAGGATGTTGAGCTTGAACCGCTCATTACGTCGGGCGAGGTTCCCGACATTATGTTCGTGTCGACGACTTCAATTGCCACGACGCTAAAGGACCTGGATCTTGTGGAGAATCTGGCGCCTTATATCGAGAAACATAACGTGGATCTAAGCCGACTTAAGCCGGTCGTGCTGGACGTCGTTCAGAAGTATTCGCCGGAAGAGGGAGTGGCGGCTATCCCGTTCTCCGTGAACCTGCCCGTTATTTTCTATAACAAGGACATCTTCGACAAGTTCGGGGCCTCGTATCCGCCGAATGAGCAAATGAGCTGGAATCAAGCGATCGAGGTCGGCAAAACGGTAACGCGCAGCGACAATGGCGTGGACTATGTCGGCATCGATCTATTCGGCTCCAGCAACATCGCGACCGGACTTGATCTGTTCATTATCGACCCGGAGACGGGCAAAGCCGACGTGACGACGCCGCAATGGCGCAAAGTGTTCGAGCAACTGAAGAAGAGCTATGAGGTGCAAGGATATATCGGTCCCGACGGTCGATACCAATATGCGAACGACGACGATATTTTCTTTAATGAACAGAATCTGGCCATTGTCGCTTACAATATCGCCCACTTGCTGGGACCTCTCGAGGAGCTGCGCCAGCAGGGAATCGAGCTGAACTGGGATTTCGCGCCGTTCCCGAATTTCGAGGAGAACCTCGGCACGGGCAAAGCGGTCAACGTCCATTCGCTCGTCGTGACGAAAGCCAGCAAACATAAAGACTTGGCCTTCCAAGTCATCTCGAATCTGCTGACGGATGAATCGCAGCTTGCCCTTGCGAAGGCGGGACGAGTGCCAACGGTGGAAGGAAAGCAATTCGAGGAAGTGTACGGACAGGATATTCCGGTGCTGGAAGGCAAGACGGTCGAGAATATTTTCAAAGCGCCGCCGCGCAACGCGATCAAACCTCACAAATTCGAAAGCAAAGTGCGCAAATTCCTGACGGAGGCGGAACGCAGTATCGCCGTCGACGGCATGGACGTCAATACGGCGCTGCGCGTGGCCCAGGAAGGAATCGAGAAGGAACTGGAGACGTTGAACAATACGAGCAAGTAAGCAAGCGAAGCGGGATCGTCGCCAAGCAAGCGGCGGTCCCTTTGCATCTCATAGGAGGCGGGCGGGATGGCAAGCATATCGATTCAGCACTTGTATAAGCGATACGGCAAGGATAAGCAGAACGTCGTGGACGACTTCCATCTCGACATCAGGGATAAGGAATTCCTTGTCTTCGTCGGCCCCTCCGGCTGCGGCAAATCGACGACGCTGCGGATGATAGCGGGACTGGAGGACATTACGGAGGGCGAGGTCTACATCGGCGAGCAACTCGTCAACGATCTGCCGCCAAAGGACCGCGACATCGCCATGGTATTCCAGAATTACGCGTTATACCCCAACATGAGCGTCTACGAAAATATTGCATTCGGCCTGCGCCTGCGAAAGCAGCCGCGCCACGAAATCGATCTTGCGGTGCGCCGCGCGGCCCGGGTGCTGGAGATAGAGCCTTACTTGAATCGCAAGCCGAAGGAACTATCGGGCGGCCAGCGCCAGCGCGTCGCGCTGGGCAGGGCGATCGTGCGCGATCCCAAGGTGTTCCTGATGGATGAGCCTTTATCCAATTTGGACGCGAAGCTGCGCGTTCAGATGCGGATGGAGCTGATCAAGCTGCACAAGTCGCTGGGCGCGACCTTCATCTACGTGACGCATGACCAGATCGAAGCGATGACGATGGCGGACCGGATCGTCGTCATGAAGGACGGCATCATTCAACAGATCGATACGCCGGAGGCCGTCTATCAGACGCCGAGCAATACGTTTGTCGCCAGCTTTATCGGTTCTCCCCAGATCAACTTCGTGGAAGGAAAAGTTGTTGAGGAGCCCGGCGGCAACCTGCTCTTCAACACCTCGCGGTTCGGACTTCGGATTCCGAAGGATTCCGCCGATCTGCTGCGCAAGCATAACAAGATCGGCCGCCGGATTACGCTTGGCATACGTCCGGAGCATATCGGCCCCGAGGGGCTGTATTCGGACTCCGTCTTGACGGGCATCTACAAAGTCAGCGAGCTGATGGGGGCCGATCGGTTCCTGCATCTGGATATCGGTCAAGATAAGCCGCTGGTGGTCCGCGTTGAGGCTTACTATCGCTGCGAAGAGAACGAGAAGCTGAGAATCGTCATGGACATGTCGAAGGCGTTGTTCTTCGATGCTGACAGCGGACAAAGGCTGACGCACTAAATGAGGTCGTTCGAAAAGTTCTATTGAAGACGGCGAAGTCATGGCGGAAAGGAGAGATAACGAATGACGAGAACATATGGCGGCAAAAGGGTATTTTACGGGATTCTGATCGCGCTGGCGGTCGCCGTGCTGCTGCTGCTGCTGCTGGCCGCGTTTATGGCGCCGGCGAATGGAGCAAAGGGATTGTCGGGGACTTACGAGCCGACCGGCGAGCTCGCGGGTTTCCGGCAATGGGACGACCGCTCCATCGCGGAAGCGGAGCTGGAGCCCTACTATGCCAAGGTGCTGGCGGGGTTTAAGTCGGAAGGCATACAGAACGCCGAGTCTCGCATAACGATCCCTGCCGGTACGCCATCCGCCAGATCAAGCGACAGCGCGCTGACCTTAGGCGAATACGAGGGAAAGAGCGGCGTCCTGATATGGGAATCCAAGGATACGAACTGGGTGGAGTACGAGGTGACTGTGGCGGAGGAGGGCTTATATGAAATTTACGCGTCCTATCATCCGCTAATGGGAAATGGCTACACCCGTCCAATCGTATTGGATGTCACGATAGACGGCGCTCGCCCGTTCCGCGAGGCCTCTTCCATTACGCTGTACAGATTGTGGAGGGACAAGGACGAGCTGAAAAAAAACGAAGACGGGGATGAAATCCGCCCCGTAGCCGAGGATATAACGGGATGGTCAACCCATCCGCTTGCCGATTCGGGAGCGAATTACGCCGAACCGTTCCGCTGGCACTTCACTCCGGGCACGCATACGATCCGGCTGGAGGGCTACGAGCCCATCGCGATCTCCGAGCTGACGCTTGAGCCGCCGCGTACTCCTCTTTCGTACGGGGAGGTTGCCGCGGCGTATAGCGCAGCCGCATCGGGGGACGCCGAAGTGCTGACGATTCAAGCCGAGCGAATGACATGGAAAAACGATCCGTCCGTCGTCATGATGTGGGATCGCGACTGGCGCACCATTCCCAGAGCCGAGGGACGCATCACCTATAACACGATGGGCGGCGTGCGCTGGGACTGGCCGAACCAGGAGGTAGGCTGGGAGTTCGACGTCTCGGAGAGCGGCTATTACAAGATCGGGCTGAGGGCGTTGCAGAACCGCTTCTCCCAGAAGGCTTCGTTCCGCACGATCCGGATCGACGGCGAAGTGCCGTTCCGGGAATGGCTGACGTATCGATTCCCGTATCACTCCGATTGGCAGGAAGTCGTCTTGTCCGACGATGCGGGGGAACCCTTCCTCGTATATTTGGAGCAGGGCAAGCACACGTTGTCGATCGCGCTGACGCATGCAGCGGTAAGCCCTATCGTGCGGGGCATCGAAAATTTGAGCGCCCTGCTGCGGGACATCGAGCAGGATCTCAGCTCCATGACCAGCGGCCAGACCGACCGCAACCGGACCTGGAAGATCGATCGCGATCTGCCGGGGCTGCGGGAGCAGCTGGAGCAGGCGGCTTCCAATCTGGATGCGCTGGCGGCGGGCATGGAAGAAGTGAACGGCCGCAAGGACAGCGCAAGCGAAGGCTTCCGCTCTTCGGCCGGCGATATCCGCAGCCTGCTGCGTATTCCGGACGAAATTCCGTACCATATCGACGAAATATCCTCCATTACGGAGAAGATCAACAATTTCGTGGTCAATATGCACAAGCAGCCTTTGCAGCTTGACGAGATCTTTATCGCTCCGAGCGACAAGAGCTTTCCGAATATGACCGCATCGTGGGCGGATAAGGCGGCTGGAGTAGCTGCGAACTTCTTTTATTCCTTTAACACGCGTCAAAGTCTTGGCGAGATGGACGACAGGGAGCTTAACGTCTGGGTGCTGCGCGGCCGCGATTACGTGACTCAACTGCAGGATCTTGCGGATGAGACGTTTACGCCGCTCACCGGCATCAAAGTAAAGGTCAATCTGCTGCCGAACCCGCAGCTCCTCGTCATGTCGAACGCGGCCGGCTTGCAGCCGGATGTGGCGCTCGGCCTTAACCAGGATTTGCCCGTCGACTATGCGATACGGGGCAGCGTGTACGATTTGTCCCAGTTCGATGACTTCGGGGACATCTACGATCAGTATAGCCCAGGCTCCTGGCAGGCGCTTTACTACGATAAGGGGTACTACGCGGTGCCCGAGACGCAATCCTTCCAGGTGCTTTATTATCGCAAGGATATTATGAGGGAGCTTGGGCTGGACATACCGGAGACGTGGCAGGATGTATACGATCTGCTGCCGACGCTGCAGCAGCACTTCATGAATTTCTATATCGATCCGGGGGAATTCCTCCCGTTCATCTCGCAGAACGACGTGGAATTTTATACGCCGGACGGCTTCGCGACGGGACTGGATACGCCGGGGGGCTTCGCCGCCTTCAAGCAGTGGACCGACTTGTTTAATATGTATGCCTTGGAGAAGCAAGTGCCGAGCTTCTATCAGCACTTCCGGAGCGGCAAGATGCCCATCGGCATCTCTGATTACAACATGTACGTGCAGCTCTCCGCGGCGGCGCCGGAGCTGAACGGTCGTTGGGGCATCGCGCTCATTCCGGGCGTCGAACAGGGGGACGGCTCCATTAAGCGTTGGGCGGGTGGCCAGCAGACGACCGGCGTCGTCTTTCAGGAATCGCAGAAGAAGGATGAAGCCTGGGAGTTTCTGAAATGGTGGGTGTCCACGGAGACGCAAGTGCGTTACGGCTCCGACCTGGAGGCGATCAACGGCGTGTCTTTCCGCTGGAACACTGCCAATATCGAAGCTTTCGTCCAGCTGCCCTGGAAGCGGGAGGACGCCAACGTTATTCTGCGGCAGTGGGCCTGGTACAAGGAGAAGGAGAATCCGCCCGGGGGATACTTTATGGGGCGCGAGCTCAACAACGCGTGGGTGCGCTCCGTCATCGACGGCATGAACTACAGGGCGTCGCTGGAGGCGTCCATTCTGGACATCAACCGGGAGCTGCTGCGGAAGCAGCAAGAGTTCGGTTTCGTAGACGCGGAGGGCAACTCCCTCAAGACGTTGGACTTCCCAATCGTGAAGGAGCCATGGAACGAGGTGAATCGATATGTCAAGTAAGACCGGAGGGGGAGGCGCGGCCGCCCTGAGCGAGACGAGACCGGGAGCTCGCGCAGCCGAGAGCAGCCAGCCCGGAGGTGGAGAGCGCCGAGATCATCTGCAGAGAAGCCGCGATGGGGCGGGGGAGCTGGCGGCTGCGTTGGCTCCCGCCCGGCAAGGCGCACTGCCAGAATCGCATGCGGAGCCTATCTCAATGCGTTCCGCCGGCCGCTTCAGAACCTTGCTGAACGAAATGTGGCATTATCGCCTGAGCTATCTGTTTATCGCGCCGTTCATGCTTTGTTTCGTCGCATTTATCGTCGTTCCCGTCCTTGCCGCGATCGCGTTAAGCTTTACTTACTTCAATGCCATCGAACCGCCGCGTTTCATTGGCTGGCAGAACTTTCAATATCTCATCTCGCAGGATTTGCTGTTCCTGAAGCACGCGCTGCCCAATACGTTCAAGTTCGCCATTATCGTAGGTCCGGGCGGCTACATCGCGGCCTTCCTGCTCGCCTGGCTCATCTCGCAGCTTCCTGCGGTCACGCGCAAGTGGTTCGCGCTGGCGATGTATACGCCGTCGCTTACGATCGGCATCGCTATGTCCATCGTCTGGCTGCCCTTGCTGACGGGAGATAGGATCGGCTATCTCAACAGCGTGCTGCTCAGGCTCGGCTGGATCGACACGCCGCAGCTGTGGGTCACCGATCCCAGCTATCTGATGAATGCCATGATCGGCGTGACGTTATGGTCCAGCATGGGAGTTGGTTTCCTCGCGATGCTGGCCGGCATACTGAACGTGAACAAGGATTATTACGAGGCCGCCCGCATCGACGGCATGAAGAGCCGTCTCCAGGAAATTTGGTATATCACGATTCCGTCCATGAAGCCGCAGATGCTGTTCGGCGCCGTCATGGCGATCGTGACGACCTTTAAGACTGGCGCAATCGGCGTGGAGCTGTCCGGCGTCAATCCGACGCCCGCCTATTCCGGCCATCTCATCATTAACCATATCGACGACTTTGGTTTCATCCGGTTCGAGATGGGATATGCGGCGGCTATCTCGGTTTTCCTGCTTCTATTAATGTACGCGTCCAACAAATTAAGCTGGGGCTTGTTCGGCTCGAAGGGAGATGAATAGATGAACGCTCTGCGCTCGCTGCTGAAGCTACGGAGACGTCCCCGCCTGTCGGCGATGGACGGGTTCCAGAAGCTGCTCACGTTATTGCTTATTGTGTTGTCGGTATTTATGCTGCTGCCGATCGTCTATATTTTTAACCATGCCTTCAAGCCCTACCACGAGCTGTTCCTGTATCCGCCGACGTTCTTCGTTCAGGAGCCTTCGCTGCAGAATGTGAACGAGCTGCTCGCCGTGACGGCGCGCTCCACCGTCCCTATGATACGGTACCTGTTCAACAGCGTGTTCGTATCGGCGCTCGCGGTGCTGCTCGTGACGGGCGTCAGCGCGCTGTGCGCCTTCCCGCTCTCCAAGCACCGCTTCCCGGGAGCGGGCTTCGTGTTCGCCGCCATTCTTCTGACGCTGATGTTCGCGCCGGAGGTCGTGCAGATTCCGCGTTATCTGGTCGTCAGCGAGATCGGCATCATGAACACCTATTTCGCACATTTGCTGCCTCTAATGGCGATGCCGATCGGCGTTTTCCTGCTGAAGCAGTTCGTGGACCAAATACCGGATTCGCTTTTGGAAGCGGCCAGGATCGACGGGGCGAGCGAATTCGTCGTTTTCCTTCGCATCGTCGTGCCGGTCTGCATGCCTGCCATCGCGACGGTCGCCATTCTGGCCTTCCAGAATTCGTGGGGCAATATCGAAACCTCGGCGCTGTTCATGCTGGACGACGAGATGAAGAGCTTCGCGTTTTTCCTGTCGACTTTGACGAATAATCTCGCGAACAACGTAGCGATGCAAGGCGCGGCCGCCGTGGCTTCCCTTATTATGTTCGTGCCGAATCTCATCGTGTTCGTCATTCTTCAGAGCAAGGTGATCGCCACGATGGCGCATTCCGGAATCAAATAAGAGCGGAGGGAGAAGAGATGAAGAGACGGCTAGCGCTGCGCGCGTTGCAGCTGACCGCAGCGGCGACGATCGCATTTCTTGCGGTTTATCCGGGCAAGGCTCATGCGGATGTGCCATACCAGACGTACTACAAAGACCAATATCATCAGCAATATCGCATTCAGACGGCATATCGCCCCGAAGGCGCGCTTGGCCGGGAGCTGTTCATCGCAGACCCCGAAAGCGAGGGGGGGCTGAAGCACTCTCCGCTTAATCAGCCGCAGGATTTGTTTATCGATGCTCAGGATGAGCTCTATATCGCGGATACGAACAACAATCGGATCGTACATCTGGACAGCGGCGGAGAACTCGTGCGCATGTTGACCTTTCCCGATAATCCGCTAAATCGTCCGCAAGGGCTGTTCGTGCATGAGAACGGCGATATGTACATTGCCGATACGGGCAATAATCGCGTGCTCCGCGTCAGCGCGGAAGGAGAAGTGCTCGCGGAATACGGCAGGCCGGACTCCAAGCTGCTCCCGGATTCGTTTAAGTTCGACCCAGTCAAGCTCGTCGTCGACAAACGCGGATTTCTGTACATCGCCACGCTTGGCGGTTATCAAGGATTGCTTCAGTTGGATCCCAAGGGCGAATTTCAAGGTTTCTTCGGCGCCAACCGCACAAGCTTCTCCTTCGTCGATAGCGTGAAGCGGCTTTTGTATACGCGGGAGATGTACGAGCGCGAGATTAGCAAGCTGCCGGGATCCATTACGAGCGTCGATCAGAACGGAGAAGGCTTCATCTATACGGTCACCAAGGAAGTAGGGCAGGGTCAGCTCAAAAAGCTGAACATCGCCGGTCTCGATCAGTTGTCCGGCAAGGGGGAGTTCGCCGATTCGTTGTCGGATGGCCGCTTTGGAGAAACGATACGGGACCCGAACGCCGTACGGCAGACGGCTCCGCAATTAAACGATCTGACCGTGGACGCCGACGGCAACATGACGGTGGTCGATTCCCGGCTGAACGTCGTCAGCCAATACGACGGCAACGGCAATCTGCTGTTCTTCTGGGGCGGCGCCGCGGGAGACACGACGACGAAGCTGGGCCTCGTAAAGACCCCGGCGGCCGTCGCGAACGACTCCGCCAACAATCTGTACATTCTTGACAGCGAGAACAACGTCATTCAGAAGTATGAGTTGACGGAATTCGGAGCACTGGTGCACCAGGCCAACGGCTTGACGCAGGACGGACGTTATGAAGACAGCGAGCCGTTATGGCGGGAAGTATATCGCCAGAATGCCTATTACGCCCCGGCCGTGCTGGGATTGGCAAAGGCCGCTTACAAGCGCGGAGATTACGCCGAGGCGCAAAGGCTGTTCAAGGATATCGGCCTCGCGCAGGGCTACTCCGATTCCTTCTGGCAGAACAGACTGCTGTGGTTCCAAAGCCAATTCGGGCTGTTCATGAACGCCGCCATCGTCTTCTTCCTGATCTTCCTGCTGGCCAAGAAGCTGGGACGGCGATACGGGAAGGAGCGTGTCCGGAAGCGGAGAGAATTCTGGCGAGGATGGAAGGCGATGTCGACGCAGCTAGGCATTGTGTCGTATCTGATTCGCCACCCGCTTGACGGCTTCTACGGCATCAGGCACGAGGGCAAGGGGAGCGTGGCCGGCGGGAGCGCGGTGCTGCTGATCGCGCTTGCCTCGTACGGTTTCATTCGCTCCGGCACGAACTTCATCTATAATCCTTCTATTATAGTAGATGCCAGCGTCTTGACGCCGCTGCTGCAATTCGCGGTCGTCTGGCTGGGCTTCGTCGTCGCCAGCTACCTGGTCAGCTCGCTTAATCAAGGGGAAGGACGATTCCGGGACGTCTACACGGCGAGCGCGTATGCGATGTTTCCCTTCGCGATCGTCGGCGTGCCGCTCACCGTTTTGTCCGGAGTCATGACGCTTAACGAAGCGTCTATTTACGGATTTCTGGAATATGGCTTGTACGGTTGGGCGGGACTGCTGCTGTTCTGGCAAGTGCAGGGCGTTCAGAATTACAGCGTCGGGGAGACCGTCAAAAATTTGTTCCTGACCGTGCTCACCATGTTCATTATGGCTATTCTCATCTTCATCACGTTCAGCCTGACCAGCGAACTCATCGGCTTTATCTATTCCATCTATCAGGAGGTGGCCATTCGATGAAACGGAGGGTTCTGGCATTGGCTTCGGTTGGCGTCGCTATCATCCTCCTTCTCGGTGCCATGTTCTGGCTGATTCAGCGCGATGGAACAGCTGGCGAGCAGGGCAACGCGACAACGGCAGCCGGGGAAGCTGTCCAAGACGAGGCTTCCGCTTCGACGAATCTGTCTTCTCCAATCGAACCCAGGCTGCCGAACGAGGGAAGCTTCGCGAGGGTAGCCGAGTCGGATTCCCTAATTCTATGGGCCGACGCGGAGACGGGACACTTCAAGGCGGAGAGCAAGGACAGCGGCAACTTCTGGCGTTCCTACCCGGAGCCGGCCTATTGGGAGGATGAAGCGACAAGCGGCGTCTGGCGCAGCAATCTGCTGTCGCCGGTCATGCTGGAATATATCGACGCTTCCAGTTCCAAGTCGCAGACGAAGCTGACGAACTGGATGGAAGAGCGCGGCGTCCTGGCGTTCGAGGAGATGGAGGACGGTTTCCGCGCGACCTACCATTTTAACTCTACGGGCTTCAAGATTCCCGTCGAGGTGACGCTTCGGGAGGATTACGTCGAGGTGAGAATCATAGACGGCGGAATTACGGAAGGAGCGCTAAGTCTCCTTAACCTGAAGGCTTATCCGATGTTCGGCTCGCAGCCGTCGATCGACAAGGAAGGTTACTTGCTGCTGCCGGACGGATCGGGCGCGCTTGCCCGCTTCGAAGAGAACCGGAGCAACGACAAGTCCGTCTATCGGGAGCCGGTATACGGCTCCGATCTGGCCTTCTACAACGAGGTGACGAACAGAAGCGAAGTCAAGATGCCCGTCTTTGGCTTAAAGTCGGGCAAACAATCGTTCCTCGGCGTGCTGACGGAAGGCGAGGAATACGCCAAGCTGTTCGCGGCGCCGGCGGGCTCTCTTGGCAACGGCAACTGGATCACGGCGGAGTGGCAGTACCGAATCAAATTTTTCCAAAGCACCGACCGCCGCGGCGTCGAAGGTTTCTACACGTTCAGCAAGGAGCGGTTCGAAGCCGCGGAGCGGAGCGTCCGTTATTACTTGCTGGAGGGAGAAGACGTCGGCTATCCCGCCATGGCCGCGAAATTCCGCGATTATTTGATTCAGGAACGCGGTTTGCAGCGCCTGCCTTCCGGGGACGGCGACATTCCGTTCTTCGCCGACATCGTGGCGGCGGATCTGAAGCAAGGTCCGCTATGGGACGATTACATCGTGGGCACGACGACGGGAGAAGCGGAGAGGATGCTGCGCGAGCTGACGGATGCGGGCATTGGCAGCATTACGGCCATCTATCACGGCTGGCAGCGTTACGGCTACAGCTCGCATGGCGGAGTGCTCCCGGCCGATCGGAGAATCGGCGGCAACAAGGGGCTGGAGTCGCTGGCGAATACGGCAGGCGAGCTCGGCGGCAAGCTGCTCCTGGCCGCTAATTACTCGCTCAACAACAGCGGGCGGGGCGGCTTCTGGAGCTTGAACGACGGCCTTCGGAATTTGGCGGGCACGCTGCTCTATCAGCCGCTGCCGGCCAAGGAAGAAGATGTGCCGATCGTCAGCCCGTTGTATTCGTTCCGCAAGGCGCTGGGCGATCTGCCGGAGTACGAGAAGCTGGGCGTGGACGGAATTTTGTTCACTGGCGGCATTGGAAGCTCGCTGAATACCGACTTCAACAGCCGCAACCAGGCGACGAGGTCGGAGGTGCTGGACGGCCAGCAAGCCGTGCTCGCCGCAACGGCGGAGACGATCGGATATGCCGCGGCGGAGAACGCTTCGTTCTATTCGCTGCCCGGCATTTCCCATATTCATCGTATAGCCGACGACTACTCCTACGATATTTTCGTAGACGAAGCCGTTCCTTTCGCCCAGATCGCCCTGCATGGACTTGTGACGTATACATCGGAGTGGGGGAATCTGCGCGACGAATACAAAAGCGATTACTTAAAGAGCGTGGAGTACGGTGCATACCCGGCTTACGTGTTCACGGCGGCAGCGTCCGGAGCGTTCAAGAAGGCTTATTCCGTCTGGTATTACAGTATGAACTACAAGGACTGGATCGACGTGGCGGCCGAACAGTACGAGAGGTTGAACGAGGCGCTGCGCGATGTCCAAGACGCGTTCATCGTCGATCACGCGACGCTCGCGCCAGGCGTCAAGGAAACGGTCTATGAGAACGGTCATGCCGTTATCGTCAATTACAACGCGGAGCCATATCAAGGAGACGGCTACGTCGTAGGCGCTTCCGATTTCGCTATCAGGAAGGAAGACATCAGGAAGGAGGGAAAGGTCTATGAATAAGAAGACGGTGCAACGCAAGCTGGAAGGCTCGATGTTTATCGCGCCGTGGATCCTAGGCTTCCTCGCGTTCGTGGCGTTCCCTCTCTTCTATTCGCTGTACATGAGCTTCCATCAGGTGCGGATTACGGTGACGGGCGTGCAGACGACTCCCATCGGTGTGCAATATTATCGCGAGATTCTGTTCGCCGACGGAGGATTGCTGTATGACGATCTGGTGCCGTTCCTAAGGGAAGCGCTCGTCATGATCCCGATCATTATCGTATTCTCCTTGATGATCGCGATCCTGCTTAATCTGAAATTCGCGGGAAGAACGGCGTTCCGCGTCATCTTCTTCCTGCCGGTCATCTTCGCGTCGGGGCAGATCATCGGCGAATTCATCGCGCAGGGCGAAGGGTCCCTCGGCATTATTTCGTCGCTTCGGATCGATTATATGCTGGCCCGCTATTTGCCGCCTTCCTGGGCGGGACCGATCGGCAATGTCATCGGCTCCTTCGTGCTCGTGCTCTGGTACTCCGGCGTCCAGATTCTGATCTTCCTCGCCGGCCGCCAGACCATCGCGCGAACCGTGTACGAAGCTGCGCGCATCGACGGCGCCGATCCATGGAGCACCTTCTGGAAGATCACGCTTCCGGGCATGGTGCCCTTTATTTTCCTGAACGTGATCTTTACCATCGTGGATCTGTTTACGTATCCGTCCAACCCCATCATCAGCAAGGTGACGACGGAGAACTATGGCCTGTCCAGCGCGCTTGCCTGGATCTACTTCATGATCGTGCTGCTGTTCGTCGCGCTTGCGCTGCTGATCTACTCGCGAATCAACGCTTCGTTATCGCCTAGACGTCAATAGAGAGGAGGGCATTATGGCCAAGCTGTCGCTTGAAAGTATACCGTGGATCAAGACAAGGCGCAGGTCCTCTCCAGCCGGGTTTGGCAGAAAGGGGATTCTCGCCGGGCTGAAGTTTAAGCTGCTAGGCAGGGAGGCGGACAAAGGACTGCTGTTTCGCCTTCTTATGTACCTGCTGCTGATCGACGTGGCTTTTATTTATTTGAAGCCCGTCTTCTATATGGTCACCACGATGATTAAGGGAGCACCGGATTTGCTGGACCCCGCCGTCATCTGGGTGCCAACGGGCGTGTACGGGGGACATCTGTCGGAAGCGATAGAAATGCTGGACTATGCGAAGAGTTTTGGCGTAAGCTTAACCGTATCGACGTTGTCCGCAGTGCTGCAAGTATTCTCGTGCGCCGTAGCCGGCTACGCGTTCGCGCGTCTTGATTTTCCGTTCAAAAAGTTCTGGTTCGCCGCGCTGTTGTTCACGTTCATTATGCCGCCGCAGGTGACGATCCTGCCGTCCATCCTGTTGTTCAAGGAGCTGGGCTGGATCAACACGTTCTGGCCGCTTATCGTGCCGGCGTTATTCGGACACGGGCTTAAGGGCGCATTGTTCGTTTTGATTTTCCGCCAGTTTTTCTCCACGCTGCCGAAGGAGATGGAGGAGGCGGCCCGCATCGACGGAGCCGGCGCGCTCCGCATCTTCTTTCGGGTCATGCTTCCCATTTCGCGTTCGGCGATCATCGTCGTTTTTTTGTTTTCGTTCGTATGGGCGTGGAACGATGCCTACTTCCCATCCATGTACATGTTCGGCGCATCCGATGTTCCGCTGTCCGTCGGTTTATCCAAGCTAAATGCCCAATTGGCGATGGAAGCGCAGGAGGGAGGGCTCAGAGCTTTCCTTGAACCAGTCAAAATGGGAGCGGCGTTCCTCATCATTCTGCCGCTGCTCGTGCTGTATGCATTCACTCAGCGGTGGTTCGTGGAGGGCGTGGAGCGAACGGGGCTGGTAGAATAATTTTTTAGGGCGTGTATGCATGCACGCCCTTGAGACGGGAAGTGAACAGAGGTTGGATTCACAACGCATTTTGGCCGATTTTTTCCGTAAAACCTGGTTGTATTACGTCTTGTCCATCAGTCTCCATCTGATTGCCAGCATCGTGCATGTCAATTTCCCGCGCGTACTGGGGAATTTCACCGACGAGTTGAAGGAAGGAGTCTTGACTCTGGATTCTGTCATCCAGTACAGCTGGATTCTGCTCGCGATCGGGGCGGGGTACGCGATTATCGGAGGCTTCGCGCAATATCTGGTCATGTACACGGGCCGATTCTTCGAATTCATGAACCGCCGCAAGCTGTTTATTCATTTCGCGGGGCTTAGCGAACGGTTCTACTCCCGCAACGGTGTCGGGAAGCTGCTCAGCTACTTCATGAACGACGTCACGGCCGTGAGGGAGTCGATCTCCATGGGCGTCAATCAGACGGCAGGGGCGTCGATGCTTCTTATCTCGACCGTCGTTATGCTGCTTTTGACGGATGTTCCGCTTTATCTGGTCGCGGCCAGCATCTTCCCCCTGCTTCTCATCCCGGTCGTGGTGGCCTGGTTCGGACCCATGATCAAAAAACGTTCGATGGGTGTGCAGGAAGCGCTCGGGGCGATGACGGAATCGGCGGAGGAGCAATTCGGCGGCATACGCGTGACGAAGAAGTTTGCGGTCGAGGAAGTGATGGGGGCGCGGTTCGGGGTGACGGTGGACCGCATTCGGAGCAGGCAGCTCAGCCTGGTGCGCGTCTCCTCCTTCTTCCAGTCGCTTGTCCCTTTCCTCGGGGCGACGTCGCTGATCATCGCGTTGGCGTTCGGCGGGTACCTGACGATCAATGGGACGATAACCCTTGGCGGTTTCGTCGCCCTTACGCTGTATATCCGCATGCTGATGAACCCGCTGCAGCAGATCGGCAATGTTATCAACGTCGTGCAGCGGGCCCGCGCTTCGCTGGAGCGGCTTAACAATCTGCTGTCGCAGAGGCCGGACATCACCGAGGACGACGAGGCGCTGGGGCTGGATTCTTCCAGTGCGGGCATCGAGGTAAGGGGGCTGACCTTCGCTTACGGAGAGCCCGAGACGACTGTCGAAGGTGAGAGGGACATGAAGGCGGACAGTGTCTCGGGTACCGGTGACAAGAAGGGCCGGAGTGCCGTGGTGGCGGATAGCAATCGGAAGTTCGGCCCGGGCGGCAATGACTTGAGCGGCGAATTGGCTTCGCGGGAGGTGTTGCGCGACATTAACCTGAGCGTGGCTCCTGGCACCACTCTAGGCATCATTGGCAGAACCGGCAGCGGTAAGACGACGCTCATGAAGCTGTTGCTCCGCACCTATGATCCGCCTCCGGGCACGATATGGATCGGCGGGGAGGACGTTCGCCGTCTCAGTCTCAAGAGTTTGCGGGAAGGCATTGCCTATGTGCCGCAGGACGGCTTCCTGTTCAGCTCTACCATTCGGGAGAATATCGCGTTCTACAAGCGCGACTCGGAGCTGGCCGAAGTGGAGCGGGCGGCGAAGCTTGCGCGGGTCTATGACAATATTATCGAGTTCCCCGAGAAGTTCGAGACCCGGCTCGGCGAGCGCGGCGTCACGTTGTCCGGCGGACAGCGCCAGCGTACCAGCCTGGCCCGGGGGATCATTAAGGACGCGCCGATTCTCGTATTGGACGATAGCGTCAGCGCGGTGGACGCCGTGACCGAGACCGAGATCATGGAGACGATCCGCGAGATTCGCCGGGGCAAGACGACGATCGTCATCGCCCACCGGATCAGCGCTCTGAAGCATGCGGACGCCATTGTCGTCATGGACGGAGGCGCAATCGTGGAGCGCGGCACCCATGAGGAATTGCTCGCCAGGAACGGCTTGTACCGGACGCTGCACGACATACAGGAAGAGGGGACGATGCGGAATGGCGCAGGCCATTAACAATTGGCAGATGGACCAGAAGGCCGATCTGTCCGCGCCTCAGGTCAAGCCGAAGTACATCTCGACGTTCAAGGCGTTATCCGGTTATATCAAAGAACATCGGCTGACGTTCGCGGGATTTATCGTCTGTACGCTTATCGCCATTACGGCGGAGCTGCTTCAGCCATACTTGGTCAAGGTCGCGATCGACGATAATTTGATGTCGGGAAGGAACGATTACAAGGGGCTGCTGCTTGTTTGCGGCATTTATATGGGGTTGTCGATATTAAGCCTGATTTTCTCTTATTTGCAAAATAACCTGCTCCAGAAGGCCGGCCAAAGCATCGTCGCCAGCATACGGAAGCGGTTGTTCGCGCATATCGGGAAGCTGTCGATGTCCTACTTCGACCGCGTCCCGAGCGGCAGCCTTATTACCCACGTATCCAGCGATACGGAGGCGATCAACCAATTCTTTAACCAGGTCGTGCTGAGCTTGTTCCGCGACGGATTGACGTTGTTGTTCAT
Organism: Paenibacillus sp. PAMC21692; assembly: GCF_014303795.1. Classification (NCBI taxonomy): domain Bacteria; kingdom Bacillati; phylum Bacillota; class Bacilli; order Caryophanales; family Paenibacillaceae; genus Paenibacillus; species Paenibacillus sp. PAMC21692. The sequence continues at coordinate 6,770,418 of NZ_CP060293.1, read as the reverse complement.
TTTGGTGCTCATGTTCCAGCTCGACCCGCAGCTGACGCTGTATTGCCTCATTCTCGTTCCGATTATAGCGGGCATCGCGGTCGCCTTTCGTTCCTTCATGCGCGAAACGTACCAGATGGCCCGAACCCGGCTGTCCCGGCTTGTAGCTTTCGTGGCGGAGAACTTGTCCGGGATGAACCTGATCCAGGTCTTTCATCAGCAGGAGGAGCAGAAGCGGCAGTTCCGGGAGCGGAACGATTCCTATTTCCGCGCGAACGTAAGGGAAATCCGGACCAATGTCGTATTCAACCGCACGTTCGAGATCTTGAACAACATCGCGATCGCCTTCGTCGTCTGGCTCGGAGGCCGGGCCGTGCTCGGTCAGGAGCTGGAGTTTGGCGTGTTGTATGCTTTCATCACGTACATTCGCATGTTCTTCCAGCCGATCAATACGATTACGCAGCAATGGAATACGCTGCAGTCCGCCACGGTGGCGATCAATCGGGTCTGGAGCATCTTCGCCATTAAGCCGGAAGTAGACGATAAGGCGGAGACCGTTCCCTTTAAGAGGGAAGAGATAAAAGGGAGAATCGATTTCAACGGGGTCACGTTCGCATATGGCGACGGAGCTCCCGTTATCAAGGGCCTCGATCTTCATGTGAGCGCAGGAGAACTTGTCGGCATTGTCGGCACGACCGGCGCGGGCAAAAGCTCGCTGATCAGTCTGTTATGCCGATTCTATGACGTGAGCGCGGGGAGCGTCCTCATTGACGGCCACGACGTGAGGGAGATGCCGCAGCGGGATCTTCATCGAATCGTCGGGCTTGTGCAGCAGGAGCCTTACCTGTATTCGGGCACCGTGCTCGACAATGTGCGTTTGTTCGATCCCGGCATATCCCGCGAAGAGGTCATCGAGGCTTGCGAATTTATCGGAGCGGGCGAGATCATCGGGCGGATGAAGGATGGCTACGACACGCGGCTGTCCGAACGCGGCAGCGGGTTGTCCGCCGGGGAGAGGCAGTTGATCTCCTTCGCGCGGATCATCGTGTTCAAGCCGAAAATTCTGATTCTCGACGAAGCGACCGCCAATCTCGATTCCCATACCGAGCAGCTGATTCAGAATGCCCTGAATCTGGTTGCCGTCGGCCGCACGACGCTTGTCATCGCCCACAGACTGTCGACGATTATGGGGGCGGACCGCATTCTGGTCATGAGCAAGGGCGAGATCGTAGAGCAGGGGACGCATCAAGAGCTTCTGGACGCGGCCGGCTATTACGAGGAGCTTTATCGTCATTCCCAGGGGGAGCATGACGCTGCCGCGAAGGAGAGCGTTCAATCAAGGTAGAAGGGTAAGAAACGGAACTTGCGGAGGTCCTCGCCAGAGGGCCTCCGTTCCATTTTGGAGACCGTTAAAGTAGTTATTGAATCGTGCATCGAATTTGTAAGTATCGGCTATGCAAGCCAGTAACTCTGTATCACATGGCATGTAGCCTTTATAATAAGAGAACATGCTGGATAAGGCGATAGAAACCGCAATCGAACGTTACAAAAAGAAAATCTGGTTAGGTGTTTGGGAAGTAAATGAAAATGCAATTGCTTTTTATAAGAAAATGGGGTTTGTTCAATCAGGAAGCCACTCTTTCTTTATGGGCGATGAAGAACAATTAGATTTTATAATGACTAAAACACTCAACTAACTTTTTTCCATATTAGTATTCTACTGTCTTGATTTACGAGGTAAAAAAGGGAGGGTGATTATTATGTTTACCGGGTTATCTGCATTTCCTTTAACGCCTATGAATGAAACAGGAATAGATGAAGCGGCTTTTACTCGTCTTTTAAAACGTCTAACCTCGGCAAAAGTAGATTCGATCGGAGTATTAGGCTCGACTGGCAGCTATGTTTATCTCAGTCGCGAAGAACGTTTACGTGTTACTCGACTTGCGGTCGAATATTCCGAAGGAATCCCTATCGTTATTGGAATTAGCGCTTTGCGAACCCGCGATGTACTCCAATTAGCGGAAGACGCTCAAAAGGCAGGAGCGAGCGGCGTGCTTCTTGCTCCGGTTTCCTATCAGCAATTAACCGATATTGAGGTGTATTCGCTATATGAAATGGTATCGAAATCACTGTCTGTGCCGTTGTGTGTGTACGATAATCCAACTACTACTCACTTTCGGTTCAGTGATGAACTTCATGGTAAAATAGCAAGTTTACAACAAGTCCGTTCAATCAAGATACCTGGAGTTCCCAATGAATTAGATAAGGCTAAGGACAGAGTGAAACAATTACGTACCCTTCTTCCAAGGGATGTAACAATTGGTGTTAGCGGAGATCCTTTTGGTGCGATGGGCCTTAATGCCGGATGTGATGCTTGGTACTCTGTTCTTGGTGGTTTGTATCCCGATATATGCTTAGGAATTACACGAGCGGCTCTAGCTGGGTTATCCGAGTATGCAGACAATCAATCTAAACGACTTGAACCACTGTGGCAGATGTTTCAAAAGTATGGAAGTCTGCGCGTAGTTGCAACAATAGCAGGAATGCAGGGACTAACCGACACTCCCAATCTTCCATTGCCACTGCAAGGATTAGACGAGGTTGCCCGTCAAGAATTGAAAAATATTTTATCTATTTTGAAATAAGAAATTTCATTGCCATAATACGATATATCGTATAGAATTTTAAATAATACGATATATCGCATTGGAGGTGTTCGCGATATGGGCGAGCATTGGCAACCGGAGGAACGATTGTTTCTCCATCTGGGCAACGAACGCGACACGAGCGGTTCCGGCAGGCGCTACTTCACCAGAGGCGGCGTGAAATATGCGCTGTTGGAGCTGCTTACGCAAGAGAATATGCACGGCTATCAAATGATGAAGGCGCTTGAAGATCAGTCCGGCGGCACGTATAAGCCCAGCGCGGGTTCCATCTATCCGACGCTGCAGATGCTGCGTGATCAAGGCTTGATCGATCCTTTCAAAAAGGATGGCAAACGCGTTTTTCAAATTACGGAAGAAGGCAGAAGCTACTTACAAGAGGAGCTGAGCCGCGCCGAAACGTCCGAAGCCGGCGCATCGGGAGAATGGGAGACCAGGGAGAGAGAACGAGAGGGACAGGAAGAGGAGAGCGAATCGCAGGAGCCGGGCGGTGTGCGACGCAATCGCAGGCTGACGCCTGCCGGCAAGGAGCTGATCCATTTGCTTAAAGCGGCGGAGCGGGCGGCGCTTGCTGACGCGGCCCTTGCAACGCGGCTTCGCGAGACGCTCGCGGCATTGAGGAGCGAACTGCGGGGGATTACGGGGGAGACGGATTCCGAGATCGTGGGAGCAGTTGTTGAATCTGTAAGCGATGAGGCGGGAAGAGATCCCGGGGAGGTAGCGGAATGAGCGGCAATGCCAATCCGACAGGCGCCTACCGTCCCGGCAGAGGTATGGGCATGGGCAGGTTCGGCACCGGCGAGAAGGCGAAGCCCGCCAGCATCTATGGCATGTTCGCCCGGATCTATTCGCATGCGCGTCAGGAGTGGCGCGCGATTGCTTTGGCCGTCGTATGCGTCATCGGCGTGTCGCTTCTGGAATTTATCGTTCCGCAGCTTACGAGGTATACGATCGATCAGGTTATCCCCGGCAAGCAGTACGACAAGCTGTTCTACATCGGAGCAGGCGTGCTCGGCTCCGCTCTGGCGCTTGGCTTGTTGCGGTACTTGAGCACGTCGCTAATGGCGACCATAGGGCAGACGGTGCTTTACAAATTCCGCAACGATCTTTATCGCCATATGCAGAATCTGGACATTGCTTTTTTCGACCGCAACCGAACCGGGGATCTGATGTCGAGGGTCACGAACGACGTTGGCATCCTTCAGCAGCTTATCTCCTCGAGCATGATGCAGCTATTTACCGATTTTTTCACTTTTACGGCGATCGCCGTCTATATGCTGTGGATCGATTGGCGGCTGACGCTGCTGCTGCTCGCGACGTTCCCGCTTATGATTATGACGACGCGCCTGTTCGGCAGGCGGATGCGGTCATCGTTCCGCAAGGTGCAGGAGTCGGTGGCGGACGTCAGCGATCATCTTCAGAATTCGTTGACCGGCATTCGGCTGATCAAATCTTTTACGAAGGAGGAATACGAGTCCGAACGGTTCTCCGAAAGGACGCGCATCAATATGGACGCCAACATCCAGGTTGTCCGATTGAGGGCCGCTTACGAGCCGATCATCGACTTTCTTAACTTCGTCGGCCTGGCTATCGTTCTCGTGTTCGGAGCTTGGCTGGCGATGCGGGGCGATATGTCCGTCGGCACGATCGTGGCGTTTATCGCGTATTTGCGGCTGCTGCAGAATCCGATTCGCCACTTCAGCCGCATTATTAATTCGGTTCAACAATCCGCAGCCGCCTACGAACGCATCATGGAAGTGATGAACACGAAAGCGGATATCGTGGAGAAGGCGGATGCGGTTGTGCTTCCGCCGGTACGCGGACATATCGTTTTCCGCGATGTGGATTTTATTTATTCGGGAGATGCGAAGGTGCTGAGCGGCTTCAATCTGGAGCTGGAAGCGGGACGCATTACGGCTCTGGTCGGTTCGTCAGGCTCCGGCAAAACGACGATCGCGCATCTGATTCCGCGTTTCTACGATCCGAGGTCGGGCGACATCACTATAGACGGCCACTCCTTGAAGGATGTTAAGCTGGATTCGTTAAGAGAACAGATTGGCATCGTGTCTCAGGACATCGTCTTGTTCAACGGAACAATCGGCGAAAATATCCGTTACGGCAACGCGAACGCCTCGGATGAGGAGGTTATCGCGGCTGCGAGAGCCGCGAATGCGGATACATTTATCAGCGCGTTCCCGGACGGCTACGATACGGGAATAGGAGAGCGCGGAGTCAAGCTGTCGGGGGGACAGAAGCAGCGTATCTCCATTGCGAGAGCCATTCTGAAAAATCCGCGCATTATTATCCTCGACGAAGCGACGGCATCGCTGGATTCGGAATCGGAGCAGCATATTCAGGATGCGCTCGCCGTTCTGCTGAAGGGCCGCACTTGTCTCGTCATCGCCCATCGACTGTCGACCATCCAGCAGGCCGACCGCATTTACGTGCTGGAGCAAGGCCGCATTCTCGAGAGCGGATCGCATGAAGAGTTGCTTCGCAGGCAAGGACGATATAGCCGACTGTACGAGTTGCAATTCCCGCAAGCGGAGGCAGGAGCCGGTGCTGGCTACGAGACTGGGGCAAGTCTGGAGTAGAGCGTTGCCGCGGATCAGAAGGCGGGTTCTGTCCGGGGGAGGAAGGTAGACGTAGAGCTAGCTTTATGAGGACGAGCATCGAATATTGAACGCAGCAAATCTGTCAGACTATGTTTGGCAAGGAAAGGGAATGCAGAGCATGAGCGGCCAGGATGTTTTTTTCGCAAGCGAATTTGGCCAAAAGTATAGTCAGGAGTCGTTTATGCTGGTAGACTTTATTGGGGATCTTCCGTCGTAGAGGGAGGAAGGCTCGCGGGGAAGGGTTTGCCTCGAAGTTGGAGGGGAACTAAGGCCGATAGCGGCAATTGCACGGCTGGCCCATTCATCACGCTGACATGCTTAGCGCATCACCGACTTGGAAAGAAGAGATCATCATGACGGTTTTTATGCACATTCTAACGAATAACGTACTTCCGATGGGCGTGATGATCGGACTCGGCATCGTGCTGATGCGGGCATTCAAGCTCGATATCAAGACGCTGTCCAAGCTGAACTTTTATCTGTTTTCACCCGCGCTCATGTTTAACTTGCTGTACAATCAGAAACTAGAGTTATCGCTAATCGGCAAAGTGTTCCTGTTTCTGTTGATCTTCATGTTCGCGCAGTATGCCATCGTCGAGATCGTTATTCGCGTAAAGGGCTACAAGGCAAGCATGAGAAGCGCCATGAAGAACAGCGTGCTTTTCTACAACAGCGCGAACTACGGTATACCGCTTAATCAATTGGCGTTCGGCGGGTTAAGTCACACGCTGGCGGTTCAAATAATCGTCATGGTCGTCCAGTCGCTCATACCGAATACATGGGGCATCTACAATGTGAACGCGCACAAGGCGGATATGAAGCAAGTATGGCGAACCATTCTGTCCATGCCGGTCATCTATGTAATTCCGGGTGCGTTGGCGCTCAGATGGCTAAACGTTCCGATTCCGGATGCACTGCAAATGCCGGTAACCTACTTGGCGGACGCGTTTTTCGGAACGGCGCTCATTACGCTCGGCGTTCAGCTGGGAAGCATGGAGTGGCGCATCAAGCGGACGCTTGCCGTCGACGTCTCCATAGCTGTCGTGTTACGGCTGGTGGCGGGTCCGCTGCTTGCCTGGGGCATCATAACGCTATGGAACACCGTTGGAATTATGCCGCTCGACAAACTTACGGCTGCCGCGCTTATCGTTTCGTCGGCGGTGCCAACGTCGCTGAGCAGCGTGCTGCTCGCGGTGGAATTCGACAACGAGAAGGAGTTTGCCTCGCAAGCGGTATTTTTATCGACGTTGCTCAGCATTCTCACGATTACGGTCGTCATTTTCTTCTTAAACATTCAAATTCCATAGATAAGTAGAGGGCATTTCCGGTTCTGTCTGGCCGGAGATGCTTTTTCTATTGAGAAAGGGGCACTGAACTTCGAGCAATTCCGGGCTTCAAGTCGCTGACATCGACTTAACTCCCTCTGTCGGCATATTTTCCGAACTATTAGCCGCTCGCACCCGATCTAATTTCCGCCAGTAGCACGTTTTCCGAGCTTTAAGTCGCTGTCACCGATCTAATTCCCACCAGTTGCACATTTTCCGAGTTATAAGTCGTTGACATCGACTTAATTCCCTCTGTCGGCACATTTTTCGAGCTTTAAGTCGCTGCCACAGTTCTAATTCCCACCAGTAGCACGTTTTCCGAGCTTTAAGTCGCTGCCACAGTTCTAATTCCCACCAGTAGCACGTTTTCCGAGCTTTAAGTCGCTGCCACCGATCTAATTCCCACCAGTAGCACATTTTCCGAGTTATAAGTCGCTGTCACCGATCTAATTCCCACCAGTAGCACATTTTCCAAGCTTTAAGTCGCTGACATCGATCTAATTCTCACCAGTAGCACATTTTCCGAGCTTTAAGTCGCTCGCACCGATCTAATCCTTCCCGGCAGCACGTTTTCAGAGTTATTAGTCGTTGTCACCGATCTAATTCTCACCAGTAGCATATTTTCCGGGCTTTAAGTCGCTGCCACCGATCAAGTCTTTACCATCGATAAATTACACACCATTTCTGAAGTTTTTGATATTGTGTAAGTCCCAGCACGGATATAAAATGGAAAAAGATGATAATGCAACATAGGATTGGAGGGGGCACCGATAGAGAGCGTACCCGCGGTATCCGATATTGTAATTGGAAGCGGTATCACGAAGTCGTTCGGGCGCGGATCAGCGGCCGTGCAAGTGTTGAAAGGAGTCGACATCGCCATCCCTTCGGGGGCGCTGATCGCCTTCAAGGGGCGCTCCGGCTCCGGCAAGACGACGCTCATTAATCTGCTTAGCGCGCTAGACCGGCCCGATAGCGGTCAAGTGTTGTTCGAGGGTCATGACCTGACGGGGATGTCGGACAAGGAGCGGGACGGCGTCCGTAGAACGCGGATGGGGCTTATTTTTCAGTCGTTCGCCCTTATCCCATTAATGTCTGCCTATGAAAATGTTGAGTTCGTGCTGCGAGTGTCCGGGTATCCGGCTCAGGAGCGAAAGTCGGCGGCAGAGGGAGCTTTGGAGCAGGTTGGGCTCAAGAGCCGCATGTCCCATCGACCGTTCGAGATGTCGGGGGGCGAGCAGCAGCGAACGGCGATCGCGAGGGCGATTGCCCACAAGCCGAGGCTTTTGCTGGCGGATGAGCCGACGGCGGAGCTGGACAGCCGGACGGGGCTGCAAATTATGAAAATTTTTCGCGATTTGGTTGAGACGGCGGGAATGACGATCATCATGACGACGCATGACCCCGCCATTATGGAGATCGTAGACCGCGTGTACGAATTGGAGGATGGTGTCATTGTCGTTTCGAGCTAAACGTAAAAGCAAAATCGTCGTCCTGACGGCTGCGATGGCTGCGGCATTGTCGCTTGCAGGCTGTTCGCTGCTGCCTGCCGAAGAGGCGCCGCTCAAGCCTCCGCTCGTCAAGCCGCCGCAGGAAAACTACCGGACCGTCGAGGTTGTAAAGGGTAGAATTACGCAGGAAATTCGCGGGAACGGCACGCTGGAGTCCTTTTTCACCGATTCGGTACAATTCAAGGCTGGAGGCGGCGTAGTCAAGGAAGTGCTTGTCAAGGCAGGTGACATCGTCAAGAATGGCGACCCGCTCATACGGCTGGATACCGGCAATATGGACATTGAGCTAAAGCAGATGGAGCTGAATCTGGTTCGCTCCGGTCAAGCGCTAAAGTCGGCCAAGGATGCAGGTGACAAGGACGGGATTCGAGTTGCCCAGCTTCAGTACGATATCGACAAGCTGAGACACGAGAGGCTGGCTGCAGCGCTTACTGGCAAGCTGCTGACTGCCGAGATGGATGGTCAAGTGACATATGTAGCCGAGCTTAAGGAGGGAGATGCCGTCCGCGAATTCGAGACGCTGGTCGTCGTAGCGGATCCCGGCAAGCTGCGCATCGCCTTCCAGACGGACGGTTCGCCGGACGTCAGCCTCGTCAACGTCGGCTCCAAGGCGGAGCTGACGTTCGCGGGCAATGTTCTGCTGGAGGGCAAAGTGACTCAGACGCCGTCGTCGGCTCCGTATTCGGACGACCCGATCACTAAGGATCGCAACGCCAAGATGATTTTCGTCGAACTCGAGAAGCTGCCTGATGATGCGGAAATCGGCACTCGCGCGGATGTAAAGGTGCTGCTGCAGGAACGCAGCGACGTTATCATTATTCCGCGCAGCGGTCTTCGCAGCTATCTGGGACGCACGTTCGTGCGGATTTTGGAGGAAGGCGACAAGATCCGCGAGGTTGACGTAGAGACGGGAATTAAAGGATCGACGGATATCGAAATTACGAAAGGGCTGGAGGAAGGCATGCAGATCGTGCTACCGTAGCGCGAGCTGCGGCAGCATGCGGATCGCCGCGAATATCGGCGAATTCGTATTGCCGGACGCCTTGGTGACTTGTCTATGGCATTATTCGTCATGATTATACGCAAGATGGTGCAGAACAAGTGGCTGCTCGGCAGCCTGTTCATGGGCATCCTGATCTCCGTGGCGCTCGTCAGCAGCATGCCGATCTACTCCGAGGCCGTACTGTCCCGCATGTTGGTCAAGGATCTGGAAAAATTGCAGACCAACTCGGGACAGTATCCGGGGACGCACTACTCCAATGTATTTGCTACGAAGGAGACTCCGGAGCAGATTAACAATAAGTACGATAGAATCGACGGTTACGTGCGCACGACGGGCGCAAGCTCGTTCGGGCTGCCCGTGCAGGAGCTTGTGGGGAGTTTCCAATCCATGTCGCTCCGCATGAAGCGAGCGGATGATCCCAATCCACTCTCCGATGACAACCAGCAATGGGTGACCATCAAGTCATACGAGGGGCTGGAGGAGCATGTGACGCTTAAGGACGGTAGACTGCCCTCGAAGATGCCGGTCGACGGTGTCTACGAGGTGCTTCTGACAGAAAACGGACTTAGCCACTACAAGACAGTGCTGGACAAAGTATTCGTCATCGAAGACAAGAAAGCGGCGGCCAACATTCAACTGAAGCCGGTTGGCGTTATCCGGAAGACGGAGGATGACGATCCTTACTTCCGCTACGGTAATCTGAGCGACATGAACAGCGCCTTCCTCATGCCGTTCGAGACGGGGGAGCGCCTGCTGCTGCGCGAGGGACAATTGCCTTTAAGCGCGGCTGGATGGTATATCGTCATGGACTATACGAAAATGGAGCTGCAGACGGTTGAGCCGTTTGTAACGGCGCACGAATCCATGAGAACAGAGATCATGAAGGGCTTCGCGTTGTACCAGATGGGCTCGGAGACGCGTGCGCTGAATACGATCAGCGTTTATCTAGAGAGGGCGGAGCAGCTGCGTACGCTTATGTGGGCGCTGAACGTGCCGATTCTGCTCATGTTGGCTTTCTATATGTTCATGGTGTCCAATCTGATCGCCGGAAGGCAAAAAAACGAGATTGCCGTACTCCGCAGCCGCGGCGCCTCGAGATGGCAAGTGATCGGTGCTTATTTGACCGAGGGGCTGCTGTTATGCGGCGCGGCATTCGGTCTTGGACCGCTGCTAGGCGCGGTGTTAACGGAAATGTTGGGCGCTTCGAACGGTTTTCTGGCCTTTGTGCAAAGGGTTGGTCTGCCCGTTCGGATTACGGAAGAGGCATATCGGTTTGCCGCGATGGCAGCCGCCTCTTGTCTCGTCATCGTCATCATTCCGATCGTGCTAGCGACGCGAGTCAGCATCGTCAATCATAAACAACAATCCGCAAGGCTGACGGGCAGCCCGCTATGGCACAAAATGTTTCTGGACGTCATTACGTTGGGACTGGCGATCTATGGCTTGTACACTTTCCGCAAGCGGCAGGAGGATCTGCAGACGCTTGGGCTGAGCGCAAAGGATCTGGCGATCGACCCGTTGCAATTTATCGTGCCGGCGCTTTTCATTATGGGGGCTGGTTTGCTTCTGCTAAGACTGTATCCATGGATTCTTAAAGGGATCTACTGGATCGGCAAGAAGTGGTGGCCGCCGTCGTTATACGCGACGCTCATCCAGGTTGGACGCTCCAGCAGCCAGTATCAATTCCTTATGATTTTCCTGATTATGACGATTGCGACTGGAGTATTCAGCGCTTCCGCGGCCCGGACGATCAACTCCAATACGGAAGACCGGATTCGTTACGGCAACGGCGCCGACATGGTGCTGAGCGTCAATTGGGTAAACGATGCGCCCCCGCCGGAAGGCCCGGGCGGGCCTCCGGGCGGCGCCCCCGCAACGCCGCCGGCCCAGATCCATTACTTGGAGCCGGCGTTCGAGCCGTTTCGCGAGCTCCCCGGCGTGGAGCATGCGGCCAAGGTATTTACGAAAAAGGATGCGGGCTTTTACGCCAACGAAGTGTCCGGCACGGCAACGCTTATCGGCATCGATACCGACGAATTCGGAATGACGACCTGGTTCCGCGACGGTTTGCTGGATTATACGCTAAATGATTATTTGAATCTGATCGCCCCGGATACGAGCTCCGTCCTGATCTCCCGCACGCTTGCCGAACAGAAGGACATCCAGCCCGGCGACACGATCTGGATTGGCTGGCAGGAGGTTTCCCAGCAGCCTTTCAAGGTATACGGCGTCATTGATTATTTCCCGACATTTAATCCCAACCCGCCGCTAGGTTCCGTCAACGTCAGCGACAAGGCAGCCGACAACGCTCCTATGCTGATCGTTGGGCATCTGCCGCGCATCCAGGTGCAGCTGGCGCTGGAGCCATACGATGTGTGGCTCAAGCTTCTCGAAGATGTATCGACATCGGAGGTTTATGAGGGAATCGAGGAGGGCGGACTGTCGGTCTCCCGTATTGTCAATACGCGGGAAGATTTGGTCCAGGCCAAAAACGATCCATTCCTGCTCGCGCTAAACGGCGTGCTTACGCTTGGTTTCGTCCTGGCGATTCTGGTCAGTTTCGTAGGTTTCCTGCTCTATTGGGTGTTGTCGCTGAGGGGCCGAACGTTGCAAAACGGCATTCTGCGAGCTATCGGTTTATCGGTCCGGAACCTGATTTCCATGTTGGCTGTAGAGCAGCTCCTCACATCGGGCGTGGCCGTGCTTCTCGGCGTTCTCGTGGGCAATCTGGCGAGCAGGTTGTATGTGCCTAACTTCCAGATCGCTTTCAATCCCGGCAGTCTGGTGCCGCCGTTCATGGTCAAGTTCGAAACTGCGGACTATATCCGCATCTATATACTTGTAGGACTCATGCTGCTGATCGGGCTGGGCATTCTCGCGTATATGCTGTCGCGCTTGCGCGTGCATCAAGCGCTTAAGCTGGGGGAGGACTAATCGATGATCCATTGCGAAGGACTTGTGAAAATATACAAAACAGCCGATCTCGAGGTATTCGCCCTGCAAGGTCTCGATCTCCGCATCGAATCTGGGGAGCTGATGGCCATTATCGGCAACAGCGGAAGCGGCAAATCGACGCTGCTCAATATGCTGGGCGGACTCGATCGGCCGACGGCGGGCAAGCTGACCGTCGACGGCAAGGATATGCTCAAGTTCACCGAACGCGATCTTGTGCGCTACAAGCGGGAGAGCGTCGGCTTCGTCTGGCAAAATAATGCCCGCAACCTCATTCCGTATCTCACCGCGCTCGAAAATGTAGAGCTCCCCATCCTGTTAACGGGACGGCGCAGACGGTGGAGAGCGAAGGAACTGCTCGAGGCCGTAGGACTGAGCCACCGCGAGAAGAACAAGCTGTATCAGCTCTCCGGAGGGGAGCAGCAGCGGGTCGCTATTGCCATCGCGCTCGCGAATCATCCCAAGCTGCTTTTGGCCGACGAACCGACGGGCTCCGTCGATTCCAAGATGTCGAATCAGATTTTGGACCTGTTCCGCGAGCTTAATCGTTCCATCGGCATTACGATCGTTATCGTCACGCATGATCCGGAGCTGGCTAAGAAAGTGGACCGCGTCGCGGCGATACGCGATGGCAAGATTTCTTCGGAGATGCTGCGCAGGCGCTCCTACGTCGAAGAAATGGCGGAGCTGGCGCTGGAGCAAGCGGCCGAAGAGGAGTCGCATGTGGAATATGCGATACTGGACAAAGCCGGCAGGCTTCAGGTGCCGGCTGGTTACCTGGAATCCATCGGCGTAAAAAACACCAACAAAGTTCGCGTCGAATTAAGCGAAGGGCGCATCATGCTTTTGCCTCCCGAAGGCGAAGAAGAGGAGAACTAAAAAAATCCGAGTTGGGCTGCGAGAACAGATGAAAATAAAAGAACTACAACAAAATCGGCCTGGCCTTCAGCGACTCCTTCCGGTATTCGGAAGGGGTTGTCTGCGTTTGTTTCCGGAATATCCGGCTCAAGTAGAAGCCGTTCTCGTAGCCGCAACGCTCGGCGATGGCGTCGAGCGTCAGATTCGTCTCGGCGAGCAGCTTTTTCGCGATTCGCATCCGGATATCGGTTGCGAATTGAAGCGGGTTGAGACCGTATGCAGCGCGAAAGCGGCGCGTGAATTGAACGGGCGTCAATCCGAGCTCGGCGGCCAGCTCTTTTAAAGCGAAAGGGCTGTTCGACTGCTCCCGGATTCGCTCCGACGCCCGGCTCATGAGCGGGTCGGCGGTTTGCCGCAGAAGTCCGGTCGACGTTTCGTGGACGGAGGCGTACAGATGTAGCCAGAGCTCATTTATCCAATGTTGCCTTAGCGTCTGGGCATAGGCGGGATGGATGGCATGGATGCCGGCTCGAAGCTGGTTCAGCGTATCCCTGAGGCGCGGCGTTTCTTCCGGACGATAACGGCCCGACGGCAATGGAGGCTCGGATTGCACTTCGTACGAAGGCTCTAACGCGAATGTAATAAAGTGAAAGTCGAGCGTTGTCAGCGCTTCGCGTTGAAAAGGCGTGTTCGGAGCACACAGAATCCAGTCTCCTCCGGAAGCTACGCCGCTTGATTCGCCTACAAGATAACGGAAAGAGCCATGTTCGACAAGAAACAGCGCCCAATCCTCGTACGTATCGACGTCCAGAAGAAATTGGCTTTTGGATTTCCAGAAGGTATGCTCGCTTAGCGCCGGCATGCGGAATGAGGATGTCAAGGCATGATCCTCCTATCTCGAAATTTTGGATATTCATTATGAAATAAAGTCTATTTTATACGTGTCGATCTTAGTATAACATGAAATTAAGGATACGCAGAAATGGAGGGTGCAAGAGATGAGAACAGAAACGAAAACATATGATATTACGGTAGTCGGCGGCGGGCTTGCCGGAATATGCGCGGCGATCGCGGCAGCCAGGCTGGGGCAGCGAGTAGCGCTCGTACAGAATAGACCGGTTCTAGGGGGCAATTCCAGCAGCGAGGTGCGCGTATGGGTATGCGGCGCCACGGGGCATGGCGTCAACCGATATGCCCGCGAGAGCGGAATTATGGGCGAGCTGTTCGTGGAGAATCAGTATCGTAATCCGGAAGGCAATCCTTATCTTTGGGACGCGCTGCTGCTGGAGAAGGTGAAAGCGGAACCAACGCTTGACTTGTATTTGAACACGGATGTTCATGAGGTTGACGCCGAGGCGATTGCGGGCGGAGGGGAAAATCGGATCATTAAGTCCGTTACCGGCTGGATGGCGGGATCCGAACGTCGCATTACGTTCATAAGCCCTATGTTCCTGGATTGTACGGGCGACGGCTTGCTTGGCTTCCTGGCGGGCGCGGCGTTCCGAATCGGACGAGAGGCGCATGCGGAATTCGGCGAAGCATGGGCGCCGGAGCAAGGGGACAATATTACGCTGGGCAGCACGATACTTTTTTACACCAAGGATACGGGACGACCGGTTCGGTATTTGGCCCCTTCTTTTGCCAAAGACATTACTCAGACTTCCATTCCGCTAAAACGCGTCATCCGCAGCGGCGATTCCGGATGCCATTACTGGTGGATCGAGTGGGGCGGAGAGAAGGACACGGTCCACGACAACGAAGAGATCCGGGACGAGCTGTGGGCGGTTATTTACGGCATCTGGGATTACATTAAAAATTCGGGCAAGTTCGAAGCCGAGACGCTTACGCTGGAATGGGTCGGGGCATTGCCGGGCAAACGGGAGTACCGACGTTTCGAGGGCGATTACATTTTGAACCAGAACGACGTGGTAGCGCAGCTTCCGTTCGAGGACAGAGTCGCGTTCGGCGGCTGGTCGATCGACTTGCATCCGCCCCAAGGCATGTACGCGGAGAGCAAAGGGTCGAAACACTTCCATATGGACGGCATCTACCATATTCCGTTCCGCTCGCTCTATTCGCGCAACGTGACGAACATGATGATGGCGGGCAGGAACATCAGCGCATCCCATATCGCGTTCGGCACGACGCGGGTCATGGCGACCTGCGCCGTCATCGGCGAAGCGGCGGGAACGGGCGCGGCGCTGGCCGCAAGTCAAGGCGTAGCGCCGCGAGAGCTTGCCTGGAGCGCGGTGCAGCAGCAATTATTGAAGCAGGATGCCTCCATCATTGGTCTTCGCAACGAGGATTCCCTTGATCGTGCCCGCAATGCCGCCGTGCGTGCTTCCGACACTTTGCGGCGAATCGCTGTTGAGCGTCCGTCAACGGCGTATCCGCTCCAGTCTCAGGTCGGCATGTTGTTCCCGGTCGAGCCGGCGCTAGAAGGGTTCTCGCTGCTGCTGGACGCATCCGCGAACACAAGCTTGACGGTGGAGCTGTGGGGAACCGGACGCCTCGAGAATTACATTCCCGCCGAGCGGATCGATGTTATAGAAGTGGCGCTAGAAGCAGGAGAGGCTCAATGGGTGGACATCCCGCTGTCATGGCGACCGTCGCAGCCGGAAAATGCGTTTGTTATTGTCCGCGAGAACGACTTCGTAAGTCTGCGATTATCCGAGGAGCCCTTATTCGGAGTGCTGGGCTTCGAATATAAGCAGCAAGCGATGAAGGATTTCGACACGGACGAGAAGCTCCAGCCGATCGTCGAATGGCGTATGGGCGGCATCGTCAGACAGCCGTTCTGCATCAGGTTAAACGCCGAAACCTCTGCTTACGGGGCGGAGAAGGCGACGGACGGCTACGTCAGACCGTACGGCGGTCCGCATCTTTGGTCGTCGGACATCATCACGGACGGCCGTCAGCCATGGCTGGAGCTGAGCTGGTCGGAGCCGGTCGGCGCTGTCGAGGTGCATCTCACTTTTAACGACGATGTGAACGAGGATTTGATCAATCTGCATCACCATACGACGCCTTTCGAGACCATGCCGGAGCTCGTCAAGGACTATCGCATCGAAGCCTGGGTTGATGGCGACTGGCAAGTGCTGCATAGGGAGACCGACAACCGCCGCCGCAAGCGCGTCCACGTCTTGCCTGAGACGGTTGCAACGGATAAGCTGAGGGTCGTGGCGGAGTCGACCAACGGCTGTCCGTATGCCCAGATCGTCGAAATCCGCGTCTACGAAGGATGACGGTTGCGTAGCGACTTTTGGAGCTGTAACCCGAAAAAATCGGGTTACGAGTCGCCGCGTAGCGACTTTCGGAGCTGTAGCCCGAAAAAGTCGGGTTACAGGTCGCAGCGTAGCAACTTTCGGAGCTGTAGCCCGAAAAAATCGGGTTACAGGTCGATGCGGAGCTACTTTTGGAGCTGTAGCCCGAAAAAATCGGGTTACAGTGCGATGCGGAGCGACTTTTGGAGCTGTAGCCCGAAAAAATCGGGTTACAGGTCGCTGCGAAGCAACTTTCGGAGCTGCAGCCCGAAAAATCGGGTTACGAGGCGCCACGGAGCGACTTTCTGAAGCAATAGCACGTAAATAGGACCGAACCTCAGCTGAGGTTCGGTCCTTATTGGCATTGCAGCTCGCGTTAGCGTTCCATAAAGCCCCGGGACGACAGCGCGGTAGAGCGCCTCCGTACTTGGCTGTTTAGCGCAAGTAAAGACGGCTGGTGGATTCCCAGATGGCGCCTGGCGCAAGCGTTACGAGACCGATCTCTTCCGCCGGCAGATTAACGTTTGGCGCATTCACGAGGTTAAGCTGCGGCTCTGGGCAGAAGAAGCCCGGCGTCGCTTTGTTGTTCCAGATCATCCATTGCTTGTAGGCCGAGCCGACGTCATATACCAGCGTAACGCCGGCGCGATTGTCCGTAAGCTCCATTTTGTTGCGTCCGTCGCGTGTAGCGCTTGTGTAATGGTTGTCCATCGGCTGCCAGAACGGAGAGATGCCGGTTGTCTGCATCGCGACTTCTTCCTCGAGAAGCTCTTGATGACCGCCGGTTGGCAGCATACGCTCATTTAGCTCCCAACGTTTGCCTGTCGTCATCGTAAAGGTATAGTCATCAGACGTGCTGCCTGGCACGAACGGCGCGTTAATCGTTGTATGGAATGCAATCATCGAAGGCATCGCTTCTTCGCCGTTGTTGATCACCATAACATGCTGAAGCAAGCCGTTGTCGCTCAGCGAATAACGCAGGCGAAGGGTGAAGCGATGCGGCAGGAATTGATAAATGGCGTGCGATTCGTCAACCGTAATGCTGCACTGTACATAACTTTCGGTTCCGTTTACGCCGAAGTCATCGACATTCCAAGCGGCATCATGCAGGAAGCCGTGCAGATGATTGCCCGTGTTCTCTTCGTTCACCGGGAACGTATAGGTGCGGCCGTTCCATGTGAAAGTACCATCCTCATATCGGTTCGGAGGGAATAAAACCGGGATGCCATGCACGATAGGGCGGGCACGGAATTCATTCATTTCTTCATGCGAAGGTTCTCTAAGTAGGTTATATCCTTTGGCCGTGTCGCGGAATGCGATCAAATTCGCGCCTACCTTCGGCAGCACCGCCGCCTCGTAGGAGCCCCACTTCAGCCAGATGGCGCCTTCATCATGGAATTGCCCTTCGTATGTTTGTCCTTGCTTCGTCATTGCCTATTATCCTCCTTGATTTCAATTACGCGGTTATGAGGTAATTATATAAGTTCACTTCTCTAGCATACCAGCGCCGGACGAAGCAAACAACCGCCCACTTCCAAGTTGGAAGGGAGCGGTTGTTTGTCCATGCCGATGCTGCATGAAATTGTGGATTAATTATGCGAGAACTGCCGGTAAACCTGCTCGATTGCATATTGCTTGCGACGGTTCACATGAAGCTTTTTGCAATCGGTATGCTGCGATCCGAAAAATACCGTTCCGTCCGCTACGGATCTAATCTTGCTCAGATTAATGAAACAATCCGAACTGATCTGAAAATAGTTCTTTTCTTTCATTAAGCTGCGAACTTCTTCTACAGACATACTCTTCTTTTTATTGTAGTTTCTGCCATGGAAGCTTACGAGACCTTGACTGCCCAACTTAAAGTACAGGACATCCGACTCTTGATCAAAATTCTCGTATACGTTCCTCTCGCTAAGCGCCACACTCATCATCCCAAATCCCCCTTATAAGAATTGAACTCATGAAATGTTAGCGCTTACATCATAACATATCTCCCAATAAAAGTGAAGAGGTATTGACAAAAAAAGTGTTTGTTCTGGAAGTGACATTTGTGCTATGTTCACTTTAGTTGTTAATGAATCGATGTAACTGGGGAAGGGATGAACGAAATGAGTTCTAAAGGATACGTACGGGATAACGGAATACTGTACGTAGGTTCCTACGGAGAGAGCCATGAGCCTACTATTCATGTATGTCGATTGGATCCGTCGAACGGAAGGCTGACGATTCTTCAGAAGATGGATGGCTTCGACAATGCATCCTTCCTCGCGCTTCATCCCAATGGGACGAAGCTGTACGCCGTTCAGGAGGTTGCAGAGTCAGGCGGAGTCGGAGGAGGCGTCGTGGCGGCAATTGCGATTGATTCCACTACGGGTTTGCTGGGCAGCGTATCAAGCAGCGCGTCCACGGCCGGCGAGCATCCTTGTTATGTAAGCGTCGATGCGGGCGGAACGGCGGTTTTCGCGGCCAATTATACCGGCGGCAATATTGCGGCGTTGCAGTTGAATGATGCAGGCGACATCGGCCAGATTAGCTCGCTGATGCAGCACGATTGCGAGCCGGGACCCGTCGCGGATCGACAGGAGAAGCCGCATGCGCATTGTATCGCCCCTATGCCCGGAACGAACTATGTGTGCGCCGTTGATCTTGGCATGGATGCCATTATAACTTATGCCTATCGAGAATCGGACGGGACGCTGAGCAAGCGTCATGAGTGCAAGCTGACAGGCGGCTACGGGCCTCGCCACATCGTCTTCCATCCAGACCTTCCCGTCGGTTATGTGACGAACGAGCTGGCGTCGAGCGTAACCTTGATGCATATCGACAAAGAAAACGGAACGCTGGCGCAAGGGGCGACCTATTCTTCTATTCCAGCTGATTACGACGGTTATAATGATTCGGCGGATCTCCATTTGTCGCCGGATGGCAAGTTTCTATACTGCTCCAACCGCGGCCATCAAAGTATTGCCGTTTTTCGCGTGGATGAGACGAGCGGAGAGCTGGCAAATATACAGCATATCGGCGGTGGAGGAGAGCAGCCGCGGAATTTCGGCATTACGCCGGACGGAGCCTATGTGCTGGTCGCAAATCAGAGGAGCGGAACCATCGTCGTATTCCGTAGGGATCCGGTGAGCGGAAAGCTTGCCCCAGCGGGGCAGCAGTTGGAGCTTCCATCTCCCGTGTGCATTCGCTTCGCTTAATCAACACAACACAACAATCATCTATCAAGAAAGGCAGGTCCTGTTCCTTGTCATCAAGATCTATGGGAGCCGACGGAACCGCAAGCGCGGTAAAGAAGGCGACCATCTACACCATGTTGTTCGCGATCAGCTCTATCCATCTGCTTAACGATGCGATGCAGACGGTCGTCGTTGCGCTGTTCCCTATTTTTGAGGATACGCTGAAGCTCTCTTACGGCCAGATCGGGTGGATTGCCTTCACGTTAAATATGACCTCCTCCATCATGCAGCCGGTCGTTGGCATCTTCTCGGATAAACGCCCGACTCCATGGATGCTGCCTGCAGGGATGTTATGCAGCATGGCAGGCATGGCGGGGCTAGCAATCGCGCCGAATTATGCGTTGCTGCTGCTCTCTGTCGTCTTTGTCGGCATCGGTTCCGCCGTCTTCCATCCCGAGGGCTCGCGCGTCGTGCATCTTGCGGCAGGCAATCGCCGGGGCTTCTCTCAGTCGATTTTCCAGGTCGGCGGCAACTTCGGGCAATCGCTGGGTCCCATCATGACGGCGGCGATCTTTGTACCGCTTGGCCAGCGTGGTGCGGCTTGGGGCATGCTTCTTGCGGCGGTAGCCATTGCAATATGCTTTAAGGTTGTGCCGTGGTATACGGCTCGGCTGGCGGAGCATGGCGGGAGGGTGCCGAAGAAAAAAGCAGCATCCGCTGGTACAGCAGGAGCGGGAGCGGGTACGGGAAGCAAAGTCATCGTTATAGCTTTATCCATTCTCCTGCTTGTCGTATTCGCAAGATCCTGGTATGCGGCCGCAATCGGCAATTTCTATCAATTTTATGCAAGGGACGAATACGGCCTGACGATTCAGGCTGCACAAATTCCGCTGTTCCTGTTCATGATCTTCGGCGTGCTTGGCACGTTTACGGGCGGATTGATGGCGGATAGGATCGGCCGCAAAAAAATGATGCTCATCTCTATTCTCGGAGCCGCTCCGTTCGCGTTGCTGCTGCCTCATCTAACTTTGTTCTGGGTTTATCCGGTCATGGCGATTATGGGTTTCATTCTGCAATCCGGCTTCTCCGTCAGCGTCGTATATGCCCAGGAGCTTATGCCGGGCAGAGTCGGTATGGCATCCGGCATGATTACCGGACTTGCCTTCGGTATGGGGGCGTTGGGGTCGGTTGTGCTTGGCAATGTGGCCGATGCTCAAGGGATGGCGTTTGTTATGACGCTCGCAAGCTTCCTGCCTGTCATCGGACTGCTGGCCATAATGCTCCCTAAGGACCGCAGAGAAGTATAAACGCGGCAATCGCAAATTTACTTTGAGGAAATGATTGACAAAAGCTGAGCCAATGACGTACCATCGAAGTAGATATTCGTCGAAATAGAGAGAACTTTTACAGGAAGCGAAGCACGCTTTCTCCTTGAAAACTCAGGGAGAGGCGTGCTTTTTTGTCGTTATGCAAGAAAAAACAATTGGCAGGGAGTGTAAAAACATGTTAAAACATAGACATATTGTATATTTTGGGTTGGCTGCACTGCTGCTCGGGGCCTGTGTAGGCATGAGTAACGGTATCAGGAAGGCTTCTGCCGAAGTATCCGAGACTGTCACAATCGTGAAGGAATACGAATTGACGAATAAAGTCGACTATGTCGAATTCATGATCGAAGGCAGTCAGGGCGAATTTGTGGTGACGGTTCAACTGCCGGACGGTCATCGCGTGGACAACCTGGAGGGGAAGAGGACGACATTAGACAGCCAGGAAAACTGGCGCGTTAGCTGGGGAATGGAAAAGGCGGCGTCGGGCAGATATACCTTTACGATTACAGCCCCGCAAAGCGGCTATTACAATTTGTCCGTGGATATTCCCCTGTTTCGGGATATGGTGGGGCATTGGGGCCGTGAGGAAGTATCCGATTATGTACGCAGAGGAATTGTAAGTGGTTATGGAGACGGCACGTTTCGACCTGATTCAGCCGTGACGGGCGAAGAGCTGGCGAAACTGCTCGTCATGACGCTTACCGATGAACTACCGAATGGGAAGCGGCAATGGAGACGAGAATTTCGTTGGAGAATGACAAACGAAGAGAGAGCAAACCTATTAGGGCAGCAGGAGTATGATTTTGCCGCAGATCATGGTGTTGTATGGTCCAAGCCTTATGTAGCGGCGATTGATGATCTTGGCGTACATATGCCTATCAGCTTAAAGGAGCCTATGTCAAGGCAAGATGTAGCGTTGATGATTGCGGACGTTATGAGGCTTATAGATGATAAACATCCCAAAGAGCATACCTACAAAGACACGTCGTCATTATCGCGTGAGTCGCAGGATGCGATATCGCTGGCGAGTCATTTTGCGATATTTGGCGGCTATCCTAATGGAACGTTCCAGCCAGCAAGAGCAGTAACCCGCGCGGAAGCGGTAAAGGTGTTATCGCGATTAGAATCTTATTTGACCAGTTGAGAGGGGAAGCAAGGAATGCAGCGTATGAAATGGATGTTAACGATCAGTTTGGTATTTTCTCTGACGTTTGGAGGAACAGGAGCAGCTAGTGCAGAGCAGGATGGCGCAGCCGAGGATGCAGCCGGGGGGGCTGCACTTCCTTTTTCGGATATAGCGGAGCATTGGGCGAAGGATGCTATATTGCAAGCGTATCAAGCTGGCTTTGTTGAGGGATTCGAGGACGGGACGTTCCGGCCGAACGATATTGTAAAAGCTGACCAGTTTATCGTAATGATTTTGCGCGCTCATAGCGTGACGAAAAATGGAAAGACGGAGTTTGATCCGGAGTGGTTGGCTTTCTTGGAAAAAAACAACCCTCTCTATTCTAATCACATTAGAAACGCTATGAACACTACAAAATTCCAGTTTCAAAACGATTCCTCTGGATACTGGGCAGCCCCATATTTGAATTTCCTTTTTAATATTAATGTCATTCCATCTGAACTTGTATTTTCAAAAAAATTTGATATGTATCAAAAACAACTTAAGCGTGATGCAGCATCCTATTTACTAGGATCGTGGTTCGATAAATTGGTAGACAGTTACGATCATGAGTACTCACAATATGTTGTTCAAAACAGTGGGCTTAGTGATCTTGAAAACTTCACACAACATACAGGAATCCATAGAGGGACAGTTCTAATTTCCGGTTTAATAAATGGGTATCCCGGTGGCTATTTCTATCCTCAACGTTTTGTTACAAGGGCAGAAGCATTAACTATGGTTTTAAGGTTAAGGGATGAAACGCTACGAAAACCCATTCAGCTTAATTTATCAGGCAAGCACTATACAACTAATGACGGAAAAATATATTTGTACAATGATAAGCAGTCCTTGGACACGTATAACAAGATGTTAGAACTAGCCCAAAAACATGTTATAAAAGGTTATGTAAATCGTTTGGGTGGAAGCACAATTGAGGTGTTTTCAAATAAAGATGATTTTGATAAGTATGATTACTACTCTAAAACAGGACAATTTGATTTGCGACCAAAAGATGAACTTGTAGCTTTTGTGAAAAGAGATGGTAGCCGAGAAATGGGATTTAATTATCCTATTACTTCGTCATTTAAAACTAGTAACGACTATTTAAATGCACTTTACGAATTACTTGCGGGAGATGGTAAAGGAAAGGAACTGCGAAAAATAGTTGAGGCTTACATCATTGATACAGCAAAAAAAGACTTTACTTTTAACGGAAAGATCTTTTCGTATCGTGAGATTGGATCACGTTATGAACTCAAGCTTAAATACTAATTATAGGAGGGCTATCTTTGCGTAAATTAAAGAGAACTATATTTGCAACAATGGCAATTATATGTTTCTTCTCCTTATTTAATTTTACGGAGTGGACAGTCGAAACAGCTTCTGCTGCCGACACCCCTCCCCCTGCCACCATAAATGGTTTTTCCAATCGTTGCGGATATAACCCAATACCAAGTGTTGATGGATATATTCCTTTAGGAGTACCGCCGTGTAACGAAGATGGATACAAATTTAACGCTCAATACTATTATCAAACTGAGTGGCCCTCTGGAAGCACAAATCCCGTGGCTGGACAACGTAGATTGGAGCTATACGGCAATATTTCATCAGTACCTGCAAAGATGCAAGAGTTCAAAAAAGGATATCAACCAAGTGGGCCTTCTACAATTAATTATAATAATGGACACTTCGTGGGTATAGATCCCAAGACAGGCAAGAATGTTCGGGGAGAATATCGGTATTTAGGTTACACGAGAGACGGGAACTTGTTTTCGAATATACATTTCATTGTTGATTCGGATTCTGGGAATGCACTTGCTTCTAAACATTGGGTTTATAGACCTTGGGCGGAGTTACCCGCTGATTATAAATACAGACCAAACACACCGGGCGCGATTTACGAAGGTCGAGAAGATGAGATACTACTAGGAAACTTTGATTATATTGCGGAATTTATTAGGGCCGGTATTGGTTTTGACATCACACAAGGCGTAAAATATGTCGATCGATACAGAGTCTTGTCTACTCAAGATGCGAAGAACACCGACCCCCGAAACTACATGTCCATCGACCAAGAGCCATCCGCAAGAGCGGGCGGGTTCGGGAATATGTATCATTATAGCTGGGAATCGCACTCTACGTGGTATCATACATACGCTTTACCCAAACTTGCACCTGAACAAAAAAAGCAAACACCAGCACTTTGTACGGCAAAGCCAGTGAGCAAAGATCCCATACCGATCGGCAAAAGCAAAACCGTTAAAGTAGAAATGATAGTAACCGGCACGCTTCAAGATGACATGTATTTTGGAGGTCGTGCTACTGAAGCGGAGTATTATACCCGCAAGGACATTGATTACTGGCGGATTGACATGAAAGATCCAAATGCAAGTAAATATATTCAGAAAGCTTCAAACAATTACAGCGATGGGGTTGTATTGAAGAGCAATCAATCAAGTGCGACCTTCACGATTGAAGTAGATACTTCGAAGCTCGATAAAACCAGCGATGACGTTTGGTTGTACAAATCCCACGCAGGAGCCTTCATCGTCTACACGAACCATACATACAATACACCGTCTACCGCAGGACAATATTGCAATTTTCAAATTGAATTCGAACCCACGGAAAAACAGCCAATGCTCAGCGATTTTGGCGTCATCCCTGAGATTCAATTTGATCGAAAATCCCAATTCACTGGCCTAATGGTAGGTTATGAAGATTTTTCTTATGGTACTGATGCAGATTACTACGAGTTCGAAATTAAAAATAAAGATGATGGAACAACAGTATCTCGTAAATACGATCCTGCCATACCCGAAGTAAAAGCGCCAAAAGCAGGGCATTTGGATCAAAAGGCTGTCGAACAATGGCTCTACAACTTTATGGCATCGAAATTCGTTGCAGATATGGTAACGGAGCCTGTAAAAAAGTCGTTTGAAATCAAACAAAAGATTGTAGATAAGGATGCTGCCGTTAATCAATCATCTGAAAGGATTCGTACTGTTGTCATTACACAAGTACCATATGTGTACAGCTGTGAGCAGGAAGCTTGGCCGGCACCGCCACAGTTTATTACGCCAGAAGCGGACTGGCCGCTTGATTGGTATGATGTAGTTCCATTTCCCGTGACTGATGGCGAACCAAATATAATTCCTCATCGAGGTTGCGAAGATCCTGCAGGTTATGATGAGTTTACAAAACGCGTGTTTATAGATGGTTCTGAGATCAACGCAACTGCCTTTTACCGAGGGGATTATATTTTCGGAGAAAACAAGCTTGGAATACGCGAGGTTAAGACAACTTTTACAGCACCGGACGGAAGCGAATCTTTTAAGATTCAACATGTGGTTGTTCATAAGTCGAAACCAAACGTTGCTATTAAACTCGAAGGACTTTATAAGCAAAACAGAACAATGATCGCACTTGACCAGTCAAAAGCAAGCAACGATCAATGGGTGGAGCAGAACGCGCCTCTTGAAATCACATCGTTTAGTTTCGTCAAACCAAATGATCTGAATTTAAAATGCCGAGTAGGCTTTTGTGAATCCAACACATCGGAAAAACAATATATGTATAAGGAAACGGGCAGTTATCAAATCAGCATAGCAGCAAAACGGGTCATTCCGTATGGCAATGGAAAATCCATTACTCGTTATTCTGACCCATATGTGGTCGACTATGAAATATTGCCCGACCATGAACCAGCAGTAATAGCTCATGCTTACGAAACCCAAATTAGCCGTTTGGATCAACTCAAGCTCTTTTATGAAGCGGTTAGCACGGATGGCGACTTTATTGCGGAGAAACGATTAGAGGTCCACTACGATTCAAACAACGATGGTGCCATGGACGAAATCGTCTTCCAGTCCAATGGTGATCTTTCGGAACTTCCCGTATTCGAGAAGCTTGGTCAGTATAAAATCGTCGGTTATGCAAAAGAAAGTACAAACCAAGACCGGCTAATGGAATTTATTGCGCCTGGTGACAACAAAACGAAAACAATAGAATCGTATTTCTTTGTCGACAATTATTCTCCTTCAAGCGACTTATACTTGGACATTCCAACGCAAAAGCCCGATTTGGACATTTATTTCATGTTGGATTCCAACTTAAAGCAATCATCGACAGATTATATTCGAGGAAACGGCGTCACTCTTACGAATGCCTTCACCCAAGCGAACATGCTAGCGAATCTAAGCATTTGGGATATGAAGACCTATACAGATACTATATCTGCTAGTACAAGCAATGGTACTGGCACTTCTTACCCCAGCAGCACTTATTACTATTCATCGAATGGTTATTCAGGCACGTTGTCGCTATACAGCACATCCAACAGTCCTTATACGAGAGATGAGGGTAAATTCGTCTCAGTGACGGACTCCAAAACCGGTACAGGAACTTGTCCGAGTACAGTAACGACCTACTATGATTCTAAAGGCAATTACCTAGATTCGAGTTCATGGAATAATTGCGGATCTTCTCAGTATTATAGCGACGGTAAATACTCAGGTACTATCAGCCGGTCTGGCGAGTCGCCAAATGGTCCGAGCTGCGGACCAACAGGCACTCCGAATGGTTCGTGTTCACGGGGGTGGACAGCCTACTATAGCGGGACGGTTTATTGGACTCATGATGTGTGGGAACCTAGAGAAGTATCGTACGATAGCTATACTGGCTTCTATAGCGGGAGCATATCCAAGGCTATTCGACAACGGTACGACAATTCATTTATGAGATCCGTGCCAGCCAAATATGTGATCTACATCTCTGACAACCAGGCGTCGCAGCTCTCGGATTTGCAAAATGTGATTAACAAAAACGATGCGAAACTCATCATCGTGGGTTCGAATGTTTTCCGATCGCAGATATCGCATGACCATTTTATCTCTAATACGGGGACGATAGAAGATGTTGTAGCTTCCGTCATCAGTTACATAGCTGAAAGCAATCCTGCCGTACCTAAAGTTCTAAAGCTGGTTGGAGATGAAATCGAAACGAGAACAGCGACATTCGACTATGAGTCCGACCCTATACCGACGGTTAGCGACCAGCTTCAAATCATTCAGGATCCTCAATATTATGACAACAGCATGGGCTTTGAAACCATTAACGGAAAGCAACTCATCGCCGTCAAAAACAATAACAATTGGTTTGCGTATCAGTCCAAGGTTACGTTAAGCAGACCGGGCAAATATCAGTTCATTCGGCGCGTAAAGGATAGACCGACGACCGATCCGAATTTCAGCGAATACGGCTATTTTTCCAACGAATCCGTCGTTGAAGTGATCGTGCATCGCAAGCCCATCCCAGATGTCATCCTGGATTTCGACTACGTGCCTGCATCGAATATGTACAAGACGACATGGATCGATGCCAGTTATGATCTGGATCATAATATAACGCGAGCGGCGACTGATCGGGGCATTCAAGTGCGATCGATCAAGCTTACGAAGCAAGGAAGCGGCGAAGTATTGACGCGAATTCCTTCCGAGCTGTCTTCGGGGACTTACATCTTGGACTATAGAGTCCAGGATATCGAAGGAGAATGGTCGGATCCGATTGTGCGGACCTATGTACTGCCAGAGACGGTTCCCGTTCAGCTGAAGTCTAACCTGCGGACGCAAGATGAAGGTTTTTCGCTGAATAACATTCCTGCAAGCGAGAAGCTTGTAGCTCACGAACTATGGACCAGATTCCCCTATTCCGTCGCCCTCTCTCTTTCTATGGGAGGTTATATTAATAAGTCCGTTCCGTATTTTACGGGAAGCAGGAGCGGCAACGATATTGCCTGGAATGATGAGACGCTCGTTATTCCTAATACGACGCCGGATGGTTTGTACAGCTTCAAGATACGGGCTAACGGGTCCGTGGCAGGTTCTTATGCGGAGAATACGTATAACGTTCGCGTAAGTACTCCGATTAATCTTAACGGCAGTATCGATTCGCTTAATGGCTTAAGCCGCAATCTTCTTACCTTAACCGTTGGAGAATCGTATAGGCTCGCGGCTTCCACCACCAAATATCCGGATTCCGCAGTGAACGGCAACGCGGCGACGGTTACAGCTTTCAAAGGCACGCCATACCAACGGACGATCACATTAACCTCGACGACGAACTCCACGACGGGGATCGGAAGCAAGAGCTGGAGCAATCAATTGACAATTGCGGCGATACCTGACGGCTCCTATACGTTCGAATGGACATCAAGAACGCCGAATGGCAATGTGCAGACGGTTGCGAAGACTGTCGTTGTAATGAATAACCGTCCGCCGACGCCGGGGTTTAGTTGGTCGCCGAATCCAGTCTACGAGGGAGATACGGCGACATTCCGCAGCCTGGCGAGCGATCCGGATCGTGATCCGATTACAGTGGCCTATGAATTGACGAGCCCAACCGGTGTTCGTCAAAGCTATAGCTATAATTTGACCTATCCTTATTCGACTGCTGCTCCGGTTAGTCGAATGACTGAAACGGGAGCATGGAGAATGCGGCAGACCGTGACGGACGGGCGCTCCGCGCCTGTTACGCTTAATCAAACTATTCAAGTGCTTCCTCTGACGGTGTCAGGGAACGTAGGACATACGGATGCATGGAATGAGCGAAGGCAGGCTTATAACTTGAAGGAAAGCGGGAAGCTGGAGTCGCCTAGAGGATACAATGTGTTCTGGGCAGGCGAGAGACTGATGCTGCAGGCGGCTACGACAGCGACCCCGACCGCAACGAAAGCGATCAGGGTGGAGGCGACGTTCGGCAATCGGAAGACAACTCTTAGCTCAGTAGGATCAACGAGCAGCATTTGGAGAGGGGAGATGTGGGACGATGCGATGGAGGAGCTCCCGGACGGTCCCGCAACGATTACATTCGTCGCCTATTATAGCAATGGCACGACCAAGACAACCAACGTCTCCATTATTTTCGAAGGGAATATATCCGATACGGTTGGCGTTCATCGGGTCAAATAACGGATTTAGCCGGCAATAATGGCTGCAGCGGAAGCTTGACATCGAGAGTCGTTCCCTCGCCGGGGACGCTCTCCACTCGAATCGACCCTTGATGGAGCTCAACGATTCGCTTGACGATCGATAAGCCGAGCCCGTTGCCTTCCATGGTTCGCGTGCGTTGCTTGTCCCCCTTGTAAAATCGTTCGAAAATGCGGGCCTGATCCTCGCGCGGTATACCGATTCCCGTATCGCTGATCCGTACGGTAATCGTACCTTCGTTCTTTACCGATTGGATGGTGATTCGTCCATGGGGAGGCGTAAACTTGATAGCGTTATGCAGCAGATTCAGCCAAACCTGGCTAAGCAACTCCGCATTCCCGTGCATGATAACTTCCGCCAGCTCGAGCTCGATGTCCTGCTCCTTCTCCAGCCATTGTGGTTCGCTAGCCAGGACGATATCCGTTAGCTGCTTGTCGAGACTAAACGGCGCCATGTCCCATTGGATATGGTCCGACTCGAGCGAAGTCAGCTTCATTAAGTTGTCGCTAAGCCCGGAGAGGCGAATCGTCTCCTTTTCGATGATGGACAAATAATGTTGTTGTTCTTCGCGCGTCAGCCCGTCTTGTTGCAGCATGCTTGCAAATCCGCGAATAGAGGTGAGCGGCGATTGGATCTCATGCGACACGTTGGAAATAAACTGCTGCCTGAGCTGCTCCACCTGCTTCAGCTCCTGCGTCATCTCGTTAATGGAGTCGACGAACTCTCCAAGCTGGGAGTGATTGCGGAATTTGCCTTCCTGGTCGACGATGACGCTAAAGTCGCCTTTGGCGATTTTGCGAAAAGCGATAAGCATCTCGTTCCAAACAATCATCTGCTTCGGGCGTGTAATAAAGTTAATAAGCAGCGCCGTGATGACGAACAAGAGAACGCCGAGCCCCCATACTGCCAAATGAACGTAATAATCGTTCCAGTTTAGTCCTCGGTAATCATAGAACCACATGAACAGGAAGTAAGCGCTCGTGTAGACGGCGGCACAGAACAAGATGACTGCGATGATTGCAATTGCGCCCTTCCAAATGAAGAGGCCAAGCGACGGTTTGCGATTCGTCTTGTCCGTTCTTCTCATCCCGCCGCCTCCGTCTCCAGCCGGTAGCCGAGTCCGCGAATCGTACTGATCTTGATCGAGGCATTCCAGTCGGCGAATCGTTCGCGCAGGCGGTTAACATGCACGTCAAGCGTACGTTCGTTGCCATCGAAGTCGTAGCCCCACACCGATTCGATCAAAGAACCCCGCGACAGCGTTCTGCCGGTATGGCTCATCAGCATGAACAAAAGCTCGAATTCCTTGGGAGGTATGTTATGAGGTTCGCCATTCACTTTCAATTGATAGGTTCCGCGATCCATCATTATCCCGCCAGCCGCTATTTGCTGA
This sequence comes from Paenibacillus sp. PAMC21692, assembly GCF_014303795.1. NCBI lineage: Bacteria > Bacillati > Bacillota > Bacilli > Caryophanales > Paenibacillaceae > Paenibacillus > Paenibacillus sp. PAMC21692. The sequence goes on along the minus strand of NZ_CP060293.1, from coordinate 6,740,198 downwards.
GAAGAGGCAATACGATATCTCTTAAGTAGAGCTCTTACCCGCACGGCTAATTCGGCTGGGTCGAAAGGTTTCACGAGATAATCGTCCGCTCCGATATGAAAGCCGCGAAGCTTGTCGTTCAGTTCTCCCTTGGCCGTAAGCATCAGGATAGGGAGGTCATGATCCTTGCGCAAGCGGCGGCATAACTCCCATCCGTCCATATTCGGCATCATCAGATCGATGATGGCCATATCGGCCGGCGAAGCTTCCATCAGCGCCATAGCCTCTGCTCCATCACTCGTCTCGCTGACCGAATACCCTTCTTTTTCCAGGATGAGCCTTACAAGCTCGCGTATATGAGGGTCATCGTCAGCGACCAAAATGTATCCCAATTAACGCACCTCCAAACAGTGAGCTTTCTCCCTGTTATAGTTGGTCTTTATGTTAGAAGAATACATCCCTCATGTAAACGGAATTTAAACGAAACTACACGCTTCGCACTTTGGCGAAAAAATCGCTAATGGCATAATAAGCGGCGCCTCTTACGGCGGACTGCTCCTGCAATTCCGCGAATAATATATTTAGCTGCGCCCGATGGTAGGGAAGCGACCGGGCGGCGACGGCTTCGCGCATAGCGGGGCCGATCCATGTCGCGGCGCTGCTCATGCGATTGCCGACGATGACAACATCGGGATTAAACACGTTAACGATGTTGGCGATGCCGACACCCAGATAGGACCCGATGTCGCTAAATAATTGCCGTACTCGCTCATCCCCTTGCTCCGCGGCTTTGAGCAGTTGACCGAGACTTGCGTAACCAAGCGATGAAGCCTGCTCGAGCAAGGCGTTCTCGGAGGCGTACAGCTCCCAGCAGCCTTGGTTGCCGCAACTGCAGGGCTTGCCGTCATACTGAATGGACAGATGGCCAAGTTCGCCGGAGAAGCCGGAAGCGCCTTTAAACAATTCTTTGTTTAAAATGATGCCGGTGCCGATCCCGATTCCGACGCTCACGTAGATCTGATTGCGAATCCCGCGACCGGCTCCATAGGTTTGCTCGCCTTGCGCGCCTGCGTTCGCTTCGTTGTCGATCGTGACGGAGAGGCTGTAGCGGCTCTCCAGCATTTGCTTCAAGGCAACCTGCTTTAGCTTCATATTCGGAGCGAACAGGATGACGCCTTGATCATCCACGATGCCCGGCACGCCGACGCCGATGCCTACGATGCCATAGGGACTATCCGGCGCTTGCTTCATAAGGCCGTCGATGCAGCCGGTCAACTGCTCCAGCGGTAATTCCTGATTGGCTCGTCCAAGCTCGAGATGAGTGTCGGCAATGACTCCTCCCGCCAGATCGGTCAGAATGCCTCTTATATAGTTGACGCCGAGATCAATGCCCACCGCATAGCCTGCTTTCGCATTAAATAAAAGCATGACGGGTTTGCGTCCGCCGCTGGACTCTCCCGGTCCGATCTCGTAGACAAGATTGGCATCGATTAAGTCCAGTACAAGGCTGGATACGGTAGCCTTGTTTAGCCCAGTCCGCTCCGATATGGCTGCACGCGATAGCGGCGCATGCTTAAGCACGGCATCGAGCACGATAGAAGTGTTCATTTTTTTGATGAGGGCTAGGTCGCCTGTCGGTTTCGTTGGCACGTGTAACGTTCTCCTGTCTATGATTATCCGTAGTCGATGGTTCTCGTACGGAAAGTATACCATAATACTTAGTTTGTTTAATAGACAAACAAAGTATGTTTGTGTTATTCTTCATGTAGAAGGAAAACGCATTCATCCCAAAGGAGGAGTTATTGCTTATGAGTTACTTCAAAAACATTCCGGCAATCGCATTCGAAGGGAAAGGCTCCGACAATCCGCTTGCATTTAAACATTATGATCCGTCCCAGGTCGTGCTTGGCAAAACGATGGAAGAACATCTTCGTTACGCGGTTGCTTACTGGCACACGTTCAACGCTAACGGCACGGATCCGTTCGGTTCCGGCACAATGGTGCGCGGCTGGGATCAATTCGACGGTCTGGATCGTTCCAAAGCCCGCGTAGAAGCGAACTTCGAATTCATGGAGAAGCTGAACATTCCTTACTACTGCTTCCATGATATCGACATCGCTCCGGAAGGCGCAACGCTGCAAGAAACGAACAAAAACCTCGATGTCATCGTGGCGTTGCTGAAGGAAGCTATGAACGCTTCCGGCAAAAAGCTGCTTTGGAACACGGTTAACATGTTCACGAATCCTCGCTTTGTTCATGGCGCAGGCACGACTTGCAACGCCGACGTGTACGCATACGCTGGCGCGCAGTTGAAGAAGGGATTGGAAGTAGGCAAGGAGCTTGGTGCGGAGAACTACGTATTCTGGGGCGGCCGCGAAGGCTACGAAACGCTGCTGAACACGGATATGGGCTTCGAGCTTGATAACCTTGCCCGCTTGTACAATATGGCGATCGACTATGCGAACGAGATCGGATTCGATGCTCAATTCCTGATTGAACCGAAGCCGAAAGAGCCAACGAAACATCAATACGACTTTGACGCGGCAACGACAATCTCGTTCTTGCAGAAGTACGGTCTGCAAGACAAGTTCAAGTTGAACCTGGAAGCGAATCACGCTACGCTTGCCGGCCACACATTCGAGCATGAGATCCGCACGGCGGCTATCAACGGCATGCTGGGATCGCTTGACGCAAACCAAGGCGACCTGCTGCTGGGCTGGGATACGGACGAATTCCCTACGGATCTGTACTCCACGACACTGACGATGTACGAGGTGCTGAAAGCCGGCGGCCTGGGCCGCGGCGGGGTTAACTTTGACGCTAAGGTGCGCCGCGGCTCCTTCGAAGACGAGGATCTGTTCCTTGCACATATCGCGGGCATGGACAGCTTTGCTTGGGGACTGAAAGCAGCTGCCAAGCTGATCGAGAACCGCACGCTGGACAGCATCGTAGATCACCGTTACCGCAGCTTCAAGGAAGGCATTGGCGCCGACATTGTAGCCGGCCGCGCTACGTTGAAGTCGCTTGAGCAATATGCGCTGCAAAACAACCCGATCGTAAACGAGTCCGGCCGTCAAGAGCGTATTCGTCTTATGTTAAGCGAAGTTATTTTTAGCGTATAAACGGGAGGCTCTGAATATGAGTTACGTGATCGGAATCGACCTCGGCACCAGCGCGGTCAAAGCGCTTCTTGTGAACAAGGAGGGGACGGTTGTCGCGGAAGCTTCGCGCAGTTACCCGCTCTATCATGAGCGCTCCGGCTGGAGCGAGCAGCGGCCCGAGGATTGGGTGGACGCGACGTATGAAGCGCTGCGCGAGCTTGCTGCCAATGAAAACATCGATGCCGGCGCTATCGAAGGCATCAGCTTCTCGGGACAGATGCATGGATTGGTGCTGCTGGATGGCGAAGGCAAGCCTGTTCGCAACGCCATTTTGTGGAACGATACACGCACGACGGAACAGTGCCGGGAGATCGAGCGGGTGCTTGGCGACAAGCTGCTTCGATTGACTCGCAATCCCGCATTGGAAGGGTTCACGCTGCCCAAAATATTGTGGGTTCGAGAGAACGAGCCAGCTTTGTTCCAATCGGCCGAGTCATTCCTCTTGCCGAAGGATTATGTACGGTATCGGCTGACCGGACATCGCCATATGGATTATTCCGACGCGGCGGGCACGCTGCTGCTTGAAGTAGCGGAGAAACGCTGGAGCGATGAGGTGCTGAAGGCTTTCGGCTTGCCGACAAGCTTTCCGCCTCCTCTTGTGGAATCTCATGAGCTGACGGGCACGCTGCTGCCGGAAGCAGCAGAGCGTTCCGGTTTAAACGCAGACACCAAAGTATTCGCAGGCGGGGCGGACAATGCTTGCGGCGCGATCGGGTCCGGCATTCTGTCGGAAGGTCTGACGCTGTGCAGCATTGGTACGTCGGGCGTCATTCTCTCTTACGAGGATGACAAGTCGAAGGACTTCGGAGGCAAGGTCCACTTCTTCAACCACGGGAAGGAAGACTCTTTTTATGCCATGGGCGTAACTCTTGCGGCGGGCTACAGCCTCAGCTGGTTCAAGAAAACGTTCGCGCCTGGAGAGTCCTACGACGAGCTGCTGGCCGAGGTTGGCGAGCTGCCGCCGGGAGCCGGCGGTCTGCTTTTCACGCCGTATCTGGTCGGCGAACGGACGCCCCATGCGGACTCGTTGATCCGCGCAAGCTTCGTGGGCATCGACGGCTCGCATGAGCGCAAGCATTTTGCCAGGGCGGTTATGGAGGGCATCACCTTCTCGCTAAACGAGTCCGTAGATATGTTCCGCAGCGCCGGCAAGAAGGTGGAACGCATCGTCTCCATCGGGGGCGGAGCGCAGAATCCCGTCTGGCTCCAGATGCAGGCCGACATCTTTGGCGCGACGGTTGTATCGCTGGAAAATGAGCAGGGACCGGGACTTGGAGCGGCCATGCTCGCAGCTTATGGATGCGGCTGGTTTGACAGCCTGGAGGCATGTTCCGCGGCGTTCGTGAAGTACGCATCGGAATACGTTCCGAACCAAGAGGCAACGAATGCATACGTTGGCCTGTTCCGTGCCTATCAGCAAGTTTACGGCGCGACGCGCGAGCTTAACGAAACGCTCGCTGCATACCGGGCGTAAGAGCCGAGGAAAGCCCCGACGAATGATAAGCAATAAGCCGTTTGATTCCCTGCGATCAGGGAACCAACGGCTTATTCGCGTTTTCCGAGCATCAGGCAGGCATGATTTACACGTGATTTGGCATTCTAAAAGAAGGAAATGACCAATTACAGCTACACTCGGAAGGAAGATGCAGGTTGTCCCACTTATCGGCGATAATGTTCGACTTCAGCGATAGCAGCAGCGCCGCGATGGCTCGCGAATTGCTGCTGGAGCTTGGCTACGATCCCGTTATGCATCATGAAAGCCGCATGCATATTCATGTGGAGGGAGGCGACTTGACGTCGGCTCTCGAAATTGCGCAGGCGCATGGCGGGCAACTCGTAGAACAAGCTCATATTGCCGAAGAAGCCGTGACCAGCTCTGCCTACGCGCTGGATGCAATCACTATTCCCGCCCATGTCGTCAATGAGGATTGGATAGACGCGGAGGGGGCTCGCAACAGGGATCAAGACAGCGTTATGACGAGCGAAGAACTGCTGCCTGACGACGGAAGCTACAATCATTTTTCGGGCGACGTCCACATCTAGGCCGGCATGCCGTCCCGCTCATATGCGGCGAAAGAAGAGGGCTCCCCTTAACCTTGGTTCCAAGGTCGAGGAGAGCCCTCGCTCGTGCATGTCGATCTTTACCGTGCCAGCTCCATGGCCCTCTCGGCCGCGTGCCTTCCGGCGTTATACCCGGTCGTGAACGCGGCTGTTATATTGTAGCCGCCCGTATAACCGTGGATGTCCAGCACCTCGCCGCAGAAGTACAGTCCGGGCATCAGCTTGGACTGCATCGACCTTGGATCGATCTCCTTTAGATGCACGCCTCCGCCCGTCACGAACGCTTCTTCGATCGACAACGTCCCGTTGATGCGTACCGGAAATGCCTTGGCAACCCGCGCCAGCGCAAGCCAAGCTCCCTTGGGAATGTTATCGTACGTGATATCGTCCCGCAGCCCGGACTTGAGGAACATAATAGGCAGCATCCGCTCCGGGTAATAACCCTTCAGGACGTTTTTTATCGTTTTGCGGCTATCGGCCTTGCACAGGGCCAACGTCTCGGAGAACAGCTCATCTGCTGTCCGCTCGGGCATGAGATCGATAATAGCTTTTACTTCGCCGCCGCCGTTTTTTCGCAGTTCCTTGACGACGAATCCGCTGCACCGAAGCGCGATTGGACCCGACAGGCCGAAGTGGGTGAAGATCATATCGCCTTCATGCCTGATAATGGGTTTTTCCTTGGCGTTTAAGATCGTCAGTGCGACGTTGCGAAGAGAGAGCCCCTGCAGCTCTTTGCCGAGAATGAAAGAGGATCTCGACGTAAGCGGCACCTCGGTCGGGAACAGCTCCGTAACGGTGTGTCCGGCTTCCTCCGCCCACGCGTATCCATCTCCCGTCGAACCCGTGTGAGGAACGGACTTGCCTCCCACGGCGACAATGACGCTGCCTGCTTTAATAATCTCCTTGGTTTTCAATTGCACCCCGACTGTTCTGCCGCCCTCGTATAACACGCGTTCTACCGGACTATTGACCCGGATATCTACGCCTAGCGATCGAACTTTGTTTACTAACGCATCGACAACCGTCTTGGCTTTATCGGTAATGGGGAACATGCGGCCGTTGTCTTCTTCTTTAAGAGCAATGCCCAGTCTCTCGAAAAAGTCCATAATATGCCGATTGCTGAAAACGGCAAGCGCACTGTGCAAATATTTGCCGTTCCCGGGGATATGCTTTATTAATTCGTCCAGCTCTTTGGCGTTCGTCACGTTGCATCGCCCCCCGCCGGAAATGCCGAGCTTCCTGCCAAGCCTGTCCCCTTTGTCCAGAAGCAGGGTTTTCGCGCCCGATTCTCCGGCGGATACGGCAGCCATTAATCCCGACGAACCCGCGCCCACAATGATTACATCGTAACTCATATCTATTCTCCTAACGATTATTCATAATAACCAAAAAAGGCTCTATTCACGACGGCCGTTTACAGTATAATTTAATTATTATACATGAATGCGAGGGGCTGTAACAGGATGAGTCAACGTGGCAGCTATAACGATAGGGATGATGTGCAGCAAGGCATAACAGATGATGAAATCGAAGCTTCGGATAAGGTTCGTCGAACGGAGTGGAGAGTGCTCGGTACCGGCGTAAACGATTTATTTGTGCGCGAATGGCTGCCTGCCGCAGGCAAGCCTAAAGCAGTCATCTGTTTGGCCCATGGGCACGGCGAGCATGGCGAACGGTATGCGCATGTTGCAAAGGAGCTGGCGGCAGACGGATACGCCATTATCGCCTACGATCATTACGGCCACGGCAGATCGCAAGGAAAGCGGGGGCATATGCTGTCTATGGAGGCGGCGATCGCCGATCTTACGTTGATGCTAGAGCAATGCGCGAAACGCCATGTCGAGATCCCGATCTTCTTGTACGGTCACAGCATGGGGGGAAATATCGCGTTAAATTGCGCGATCCGGACTAAACCTGACCTTGCAGGGCTTGTGCTGACAAGCCCATGGCTAAGACTCGCCTTCAAACCTCCTGCAGTAAAAGAATGGCTCGGGCGCAGGTTGGCGACGTTCTGGCCCGCGCTGCCGATGTCCACTGGACTGAAGGAGGAAGACCTGTTCCGACAGAACGGTACGGAAGCGTCCAGATCCCGATCCATGAAGGGGGATCCGCTGAGTCATACCACTATTACGCCAAGGGCATTCACCGAAATTCAGGATGCCGGCGAGTGGGCGATCAAGCACGGCAACGAGCTTCATGTACCCCTTCTACTTCTGCACGGAACGGCAGACAGGGTAACCTCGTACGCCGCAAGCAAGGAGCTGGCGGATGGAATGAGGGAGGGCTGCGACTGGAACTCGTGGCAGGATGGACTTCATGAACTGCATAACGATCTTCAAGGCGGAGAGGCCATCGCCTGTATTAAGGCATGGATGAACGACAAATTATAGAAAGCATTATACGTCGTCGATAAGGAGGCCTGCCATCTTTGCTGAAGGACTTATTGCTGCAATTCTTCTTATCGGTCCTTCCTATCTTCGCGTTTCTGCTCTGGCACGACAAGGAGCGGGGCTGGAAGGGCTTCAAGCCATTCATCGCGATTGCAAGCGGCGTAGCCATGGTGATGTGCGCGCTTACAACTTCGCTTGTTTTTGACTATGACGTCGATTATCGCACGGTTCCGTTTCTGGTGGGATCCCTGTACGGAGGCTACAGAGCTTTCGGGGCGCTTTTTGTCCTCTGCGTGCTGTTGAGGCTGCCGACGCTGGACAATTATTACGAATTCGGCGGTTTTATTATTTCGCTGCTCGTATTTTCCATCATGCTGCTGACGGTCATTCGGAAATTTGAGAACGCCTCCAGCGTTAGCAAGGAGCGGATGGGCCTCGTCATGGTAGGAATCGTGGCGCTGGTTCGTATCGTGCTGACCAAATATTATTCGGACGCGTATCAGATGGAATGGACCTTGTTGGCAGGCTTCGAAGTAGCATTGTCGATAGTAGGCTTGCTGCTCGCATTTTGGCTGTCGATCTATATGATCGAGAGCATCAAGGAGAAGCAGCAGCTCTACGACGAAGTAGGTCAGCTGTCTGTCAGCTACGGAAACGAGGTGCAGAAGCTGCAGCAATTTATCGATAACGCGCCTCTGGCTGTACTCATCGTGGACGGAAACGGCTTTATAACCCATGCCAATGAGGAATCGATCAAGCTGCTTGGCTTCAAGGAGGAATTCCGAGAGGTGGCCAGGCTCAAAAATACGCCGTTTCCGGAAGCTTTCGATCCGCAGCGAATGAAAGAAGGCGCCGATCTGCTGCACAAGGCGCTGGATGGCATGGATACGCCCACTTTGTCGATCGATGACGAAGGTTGGACGCTTATTCTGACGACCCTTACGCTAAGGGAGATGGAAGACAATCGGATTACGGGAGCAGCGCTAATTGCCAGCGATATTACAGAGCTTAGACAATTGCGCGACGAACGGGGCAGGATGGAGCGCCTCAGCCTGGTTGGTCAAATGGCAGCCAGCATTACGCATGAAATCCGCAATCCGATGGCGGTTATTCGGGGCTTCGTTCAGTTGATTCAAGAGCGCAGCCCCCAGAGTCAATTCGAATATTTCCGAATTATTATGGAGGAGCTTGATCGCGCTAATCTCATTATCAGCGACTTTCTATCGCTTGCGCAAAACCGGGAGCTCAAGATGGAGAGGGCGAATCTGCATCACACTATCAACGATCTAGTCCCGCTGATTAGCGCCGATGCCAATCTGCGCGGTCAGACGCTGGAAATTGACTTATGCGAAGATATGCCCGATATGCTGCTTAATGACCGAGAAATGAAGCAACTGTTGCTTAATCTTGCACGCAACGGGATGGAGGCGATGGGAGACAAAGGAGTTTTGCGCATACATACGGCCTGGACGGCCGAGGAGGTTAGAATTCATATTGCTGATGAAGGGGTCGGTATTCCCCAGGACAAGCTTGACCATCTGTTTGAGCCTTTCTATACGACCAAGACGCGCGGAACCGGTTTAGGCTTGCCTTTATGCCTGAGCATTGCAGAACGACATAACGGTCGCATAGAGATACAGACCCGGGAAGGAGAAGGAACGACGTTTGTCGTCTCCTTCGACATAAGGGAAAGCTCAGGCGGACATGCTAAGTAGCTTAGCGGTCCTAACCGGCCTCCCATTTAGAATAGTCTCAGCCGCTCATCATGAAGCTGGCAACCGGAGCAAGTGCTCCGGTTGCTTTATTTTCGTAAGGAGCGTTATAATAGTAGCAAAAATCACCACAATATAAAGGAGTGTTCATTATGTCTATGTCATTCGAACGATACATGCTGGATATGGTTCAACCGATGCGGGACGACTTAACGAAATTGGGTATCAAGGAGCTTCGCACGCCCGAAGAGGTCGAAGAGAACGTTCCGGGCGCAAGCGGTACGGCGCTGATCGTCATTAACTCCGTATGCGGCTGTGCGGCGGGACAATGCCGTCCCGGCGTGGCTGATGCGCTGAATCATGAAGTGACGCCGGATCATCTGTTCACGGTATTCGCCGGTCAGGACAAAGAAGCGACGGCTAAAGCCCGCGAATATTTTGCGCCGTATCCGCCATCCTCGCCTTCCATCGCCTTGATGAAAGACGGAGAACTGGTGCACTTTATCGAACGTCACCAAATTGAAAATCGTTCCGCTGCGGATATCGCGGCAGATCTGACGGATGCCTTCGACAAATACTGCACGAAATAGGAGCTAAATGATGAGCCTACAACAACAAATCATCGAACGATTCGGCGTTAAGCCGACTATTGATCCAGCAGCCGAAGTGCGTAAGCGCGTCGACTTCCTGAAGCAATACGTGTTGAAATCCGGCACGTCCGGACTGCTGATCGCGATTAGCGGCGGCCTCGATAGCGCTGTCGCTGCGGGATTGTGCAAGATCGCGACGGACGAATTGAGCGAAGAGTCGGGCAAGGAATATTTGACGTTAGGCGTCTTTCAGCCTTACGGTGACCAATCCGACATTGCGGACAGCTATGCCGTAGCGGCTGCATTTGATCTTCGTTATAAGGCCGAGACCAATATCGAAGAAGCTGTTGACGAGATTGCCCTGGAGGTCGAACACAGCTTCAAGCAGCTAGGCATTCCGCGGCATATTAGCCGAGGCGGCAAAGGCAACGTGAAAGCGAGAACGCGAATGGTCATGCAGTACGCCCTCGCATTCGATCTGAATTTGTTGGTCGTGGGCACCGATCACGCTTCCGAAGCCATTACGGGCTTCTATACGAAGTGGGGCGATGGTGCGGTCGACATTACTCCGCTCAGCTCGCTCAACAAGCGTCAGGTTCGCCAGATCGCCGCTCATATCGGCGTACCGAAAAGCGTGCTGGACAAAGCGCCTACCGCCGGTCTATGGGACGGTCAGACGGATGAAGGCGAGCTTGGTATTTTATACGACGACAACAGCGCGTATCTCGAAGGCAAGCAAATCTCCCAGGAAGTCCGGGAGAAGCTGGAAAAGCAATATTTGAAGACGGAGCACAAGAGGTCCGGAATTCCGGGTATTTAGGTGCACATACATTCGGGGGTGTTGCCTTGATTATTGGAATCGGACACGACCTGACGGATGTGCTGCGCGTCGAATCGCTGCTGGACGGTGAACGTGGCGAACGATTTCTAAAGCGCGTGTTGACGGATGGCGAGCGGGAGCTGGCGAAGTCATACGCAGGGGCCCGCCTGCATCAATTCACGGCGGGCAGATTCGCGGCGAAGGAAGCCATCTCCAAAGCATTCGGCTGCGGAATCGGCGAACTCCTTGGCTTCCATGACATTGATATTTACCGAAACGAGGACGGCAAACCGATATGCGGATTGTCGGAGGAAGCCTGGACAAGGCTTGGGCTTAATCCCGAATATATCGAGATTCACGTCACGATTACGCATGAGCGCGCCATTGCTTCGGCATTTGTCGTCGTGGAGAGGATAAAGCGGTAACCTTCCGCCCATACTTGGAATGTAATGTTACAAGTATGATGCGGAAGGAGTTGCTTATGCTTATGACTAACGGTCAGAAGATCGGCAACCTTGGTCCCGAGACGAAACGCAGATATAAATCCGGACAAAGGGTTCAGTTCGAAGGCATATACCACGATGAGTGGGGCGGGTCATTGCTGCTGCTGCCAGGCGATGTGTTCCCAATGCATCCGCATATGGGACATACTTGCTGGACCTACAAAAGGACATATGCACCGTCCGCGCGATTAGAGAAAGCTTCGAATCGAAGCGGTCGGCATACCGCTGCGCGAAGAGCCGGTTTCCTGGACTAAGGGAGGCCGGCTTTTTTTGTGTTTTGAGAAATGATGTAACCCTCAAGAAGTCTTTGCGCTTACGGAGTTGGCCACTCCAGTTGCCAACCCGTTACTGTTTCCCGGCCAGCCATCCGGCGAGCCCCTCGATCTCTTCTTCCGTTAACTGCTTGCCGAATGCAGGCATCATGCCGTCATCGCTCCCGTCCCTGATTCGCGAAGCAATATCAGCAACGGAGAGTTTTGCTCCTATTTGCTGCAAATTCGTCTTCTCGCCTACACGTCCCTGCAGCTCGCTCCCATGACAAGAAAGACAGCGCGATTGGAACAGCGCCGCCGTCTCGGGCGGGGCGTCGCTTAATGCTTTGCTTGTCTTCGAGCCCTGCATCGGGCCGCCGCAACCGGCTAATATAGCAAGCAGCATTACGCATGACGACACTGCAATTATTTGTTTATTTCCCAGACCGGGTTTCATCTCGGCCCCTCCTTCGACATCTAGCATATTGGAAAAGTGGACTTTTCGGCCAACCTCTAATAGAGTATAGTCAAAGACGAATGGATGAAACAACCCCTGCGTATAACAGACGGGGCATTAGGAAGGAACGGCACAGCTATGACTCAAACCGAATTACAGGATGCAAAAACATATTTCAGCACAGAACTGCTAGCCTGGTACAGGCTTCAGAAGCGAGACTTGCCTTGGAGACAGAACCAGGATCCCTACCGGATATGGGTGTCCGAAATTATGCTTCAGCAGACAAGGGTGGATACCGTCATTCCTTATTATCAGGCATTCATGGCGCAATTCCCGACCGTGCAGGCTCTTGCCGAGGCGCCGGAAGAAGAAGTGCTCAAGCGCTGGGAGGGGCTCGGTTATTATTCGCGCGCCCGCAACTTGCAAGCTGGCGCGAAGATGGTGATGGAGCAGTACGGCGGCGTTATTCCGGACAGCCATGAAGCCGTATCCGGCTTGAGAGGCGTTGGCCCGTATACGAGCGGGGCCATCATGAGCATCGCGTTCAACCGTCCGTATCCGGCGGTTGACGGCAACGTAATGCGCGTCTTGTCCAGATACTTCTGTCTCGATGACGATATCGCCAAGCCGGCTACGCGAGTCGGAATTGAAAAGCTTGCGGTCACTCTCATACCAGAAGGAGCCGCGGGTGATTTCAACCAGGCGCTAATGGAGCTTGGCGCGTTAGTCTGTACGCCCAAGTCGCCAGGCTGTCTGACCTGCCCGGTCATGGAGCATTGCGCGGGCCGGATTGCGGGCAAGGAGACGGTGCTGCCGATCAAGACGAAAGCAAAGCCTCCACGCGACGAATACCGGGTCGTCGCGATCGTGGAGCAAGAGGGCAAGGTGCTCGTAAGGCAGCGTCCCCGCACGGGGCTGCTGGCCCAGATGTGGGAACTCCCGCATGTGCTGCTGCCAGACACGGCTAAGGCGATGTTCGCCGCTGATGCACCGAAGAAGCAGCCATACATGGCGGAGGCACTGGTACGGGAGACGGAAGAAGCTTCCGGATTGTTCATTCGACCGCAAGAATGGGTAATGGATGCCGAGCATGTGTTCAGTCATATTCATTGGCGGCTGAGGGTGTTCGGAGCAGATCTGGGGCTAATCGGATTCCCGGGTTCAATGGATAGCCGCGGAGGCGGCGGAGATATTGCGGCTGAGTCCTTATCCGCCTATACAACGTCGACAACGACGAGTACTATGACGGAGAGCGTGGAGCCAACGTTCGCTGGTCAGGATGGCATGACATACCGATGGATCGGTAAGGCCGATATGGAAAAGCTGCCGTTCCCGAATGTTTTCATTCGCATTCTTGGACAATATTGGGGAGTTTAAAGGATTATAACGAATGGGGGAATGAATGATGGGAAATGCAACATCAATAAACGAGATGCTGGAGAAGCTGCTGGAGCACAAGATTGTAGCTATTTTGCGCGGAATTGAGGACGACACGGCCGATGGAGCTGCCGAGGCGCTTATAGAGGGCGGAATACGGCTAATGGAAGTTACGATGAATACCGCCGGAGCGACGACCATTATCGAACGCTGGCGCACGAAATATGGAAATGCCGCATCCATCGGAGCGGGAACCGTTCTGGATGTCGACTATGCAAAGCGTGCAATCGATGCGGGGGCGCAATTTCTCATCTCGCCAAACCTCGACGAAGAGGTGATCGCCTACGGTCATGAACGCGGAGTCGCGGTTTGGCCGGGAGTTATGACCCCGACGGAAATCGTAAAGGCGCTGAAGGCCGGAGCTCGCGCAGTCAAGCTGTTTCCTATGGGCACGCTGGGCATTGGTTATCTAAAGGAGATCAGAGGCCCGCTAGACGCCGTTCCGATTATGGCAACGGGCGGCGTGGACTTGAGCAACATTAGAGATTATTTCGCGGCGGGAGCGAATGCGGTCGGGATGGGCGGCAAGCTGATCTCGCTGGATTGGGTGAAGGAAGGCAAATTGGATCTCGTGACGGAGCGGGCTCGTCAGTTCACCGAGGCTGTACGGGACTTATGAATACTGCCGCCACTTACCAAAGCCATGGCTTGCGAATCTCGATCAATTGAACCCTTCCGAGTATGAAACGGTCATACAAGCCATATGATGGAAGGAAGAGAGCAAGAGCAAGGAGGCGGGTATGCGAAACGTAACGTCGAGACTTCTGGTGTTGGCCATAATTATACTGGCGGCTTATAGTCTGGAGCTGAAGCTGGATCTGTTTCCCTCCATATCGGATCCGGACGAGCCGGTCGCGGCCGTAAGCAAGCAACAAGTGAAGTTGAATACGCTGGACGGAACGGTCAAGGAGTCGTCCGTCGCCGGGGAAGGCCCTTACGACAAGCTGGAGCTGGAATTGGCCGCGGGATTTCAAGCCCGTTCCGGGCAATTCTCCGTCACCTACACGGGCAATCGGAAGCAACTGTCGGATAATATGACGGACATTATTCGGTCAGCGCTTATGCATGACGATTATTCCGCCTATATTCTGGAGTCCTATCTGTATACGATCAGGAGCTGGGGCAACAAGTCGACGATTGCCATAGAAGCGAAGTTCCGCGAGACGAAGGAGCAGTCGGCCGAGGTCGACGCCCATGTTGAAGCTACGCTGGCGAAGCTGATAACTCCGGGCATGAACGATCATGAGAAGGTCAAGGTGATCCATGACTGGATCGTTACGCATGTAGAATACGATCAGTCGCTCTCTTATTACACCGCATATGAGGCGATTACGCTTGGTACGGCTGTCTGTCAAGGTTATTCGCTTCTGGGGTACAGGATGCTGGAGAAGGCGGGATTGGAAGTGCGGATCGCCGAAGGGACCGTCAATACGGGAGAACATGCCTGGAACATGGTCAAGCTCGACGGGATCTGGTACCACCTCGACTTGACTTGGGACGATCCGGTTGGAGCCGAGCCGGGTTCTCCGATTCGTTACAGCTATTATTTGAAAACGGATGAAGAGCTTCGCCTCGACCATGGGTGGACGCGCGAATATCCGGCGGCTGAAAACGTTTATGCGGACGCCTTGCAGGCGATGGAGAACGGCGGCAACGGCGAGCAAGCCCGTCTAGCGGCGAAGCTTAAGCTTGCTATCGGACTTCACTGGCTGGAAGAGAAAAATACGGTGCGCGGCAAGGACGCGCTTAAGACGACGATCGCCGGCGCCATCCACGACGGGGCAGGCAGCCTGCAATTCCGTTATACGGATGCGGACGGCTTTCCCGCAGCGCTAAAGGAAGCTTTCGATGATGCCCCGGTGGCTGTCGGCTATCGGGCGAGCTACGAGCCTTACGCCGGCGATGATTCCTTAATTGTCAATATCCAACTGGAATACCCTTGAGAGGCAGGAATAGACATGAGCGATAATCACGCGGTGGCGGACGAAATTGCGTTATGGATGTTCAATGAACTAAAAAATGCGGGGATCTTGTATCAAGCAGCTGCCGTTGAGCACATTACGTCTCGTTATGGCGAACAGTATATTTACGTAAACGACAATGGTCATGCTTCCATCGACAAGGAAGTCAAGAAGGCGTTCAAGAAGCTGCATGGCGGCAAAGCGGCTTGGGATCGGGACGCGTTTTTTTGGGGATGGACGTCGGCGATTCGAACTTAACTGACAGGCAACAGCAACAAAACCGTCTGCCGACTCCGGCAGACGGTTTTGTGTCTAAAAACTTCAGGAGTTTAACCCTGACCGCCTCGCGCTGCCGTCATTTGCTGCCATACGGAACCGGCAGCCTCTTCGCCGCGCAGGATGCGCTCCAGCGCAATCTGCGCCTGCAGCTGGATCTCGAATTCGGGATCCTTCGCCGCCTCCTTGAGAGCCTCCACGGCCGTCTCGTCGCCTGCCTCGTACAAGAAGCGGGCCGCGCGCCAGCGCACGAGCTTGTTTTTGTCGCCGAGCGCCTTGATCATAGGTCCAATCGCGGCGGGATCTCCGAGATCGGACAAGGTGTCGCCTGCGGTGCGGCGAACGGAAGCAGAAGCGTCCTGTAGCGCTTCGAACAGGAGCGGCATCGCCTCCGGCGACTTAAGATCGCCGAGGTAGATGACGGCCAGCCTGCGCACGGACGCATTTTCGTCGCGTATCGCCCGGTCCAGCAGCGGCAGCCCTTCCGGAGCGCTGACATAACGGTCCAGAGCGGCATAGCGGCTTTGCCAGTCCGGAGCGCCAAACGCCTCAGTCGCTTCCTCCAGGCTGAGCGGAGCAGGACGGGGAGCGACGGGCGCCGATTCTTGTCCGTCCGTGCCGGCTGTTCGCGCTGCTTCTACCAGAGCGTCCAGCCTGTCATCGGTATAAGACGCGTCCAACTCGCGCACAATCTCCGCGGCTATCTCTTCGGGCTCGCCGTACCTGACGCCGAATTCCTCCAGCATCCGTTCGCGAATCATGGAGGAGCCCGCCGCCCGGCCTACCGCTTCTCCGAATTTATCGGGCAGCGCCGAACGCGTCTCTCCGTCGTTCATCCGCACTCGCACTTGCATAGGAATGCCTCTGTACATCTGAACCAGCACTTGAGCTTCACCGTACCCGGAGCCCATGCCTTTGCCTGTGTCGGTACCGTCGGCCGGGATGCCGTCGCCTTGCAACAGCTCGCGGGCTTCGCCTAATATTCGGGCCCAGTCGGCGCCCGGCTTCCTGTCGAGCGCAATAAAGTCGGCCGTGCGGAACACGCTGCGCACCCCGTCAATCCGCAACAGTTCGTTATAGGGATGAGGCGCGGCATCCGCCTCCTTGACGGTATATGTTAATCTTCTTCCGCGCGCCAGCGACTCGTCTACATTGAGCTTCATGGAGTTTGGGCTTGGCGTCGGTTCTATCGACAATAGTTTCATAAACGCGTACCTCCTTTCCTCCTACTATACCACGCATGGCATCGATTTTCTAAAAATGGCATGGAATACCGACTCAAATTGGGCTTGTTATGAAGAAAGCTTTATTTGCAAACCATGCCCTGCCCTTGGTATCTTATTGGTAAGACAGAAGCAAGGGAGGAGGCGGCAGTGTGCGTATCAGGCGTTTCTCTAATCAGAATAAAGTCGTGCAGCAAAACTCATATAAGCAATTCAACAGGTGGAGACAGGAAAGAGTCAGGAAGATAAAGAACAAGGATTATTCGTATCAAGTGCCGAACGTGGAACCCGATATCGAGTTTCTGAAAGGAAATACGGAGCTGCCCTCGATTACCTGGATCGGACATTCCACCTTCCTTATCCAAATCGAAGGTCTTAATATTATGACGGATCCCGTATGGGCTGGGAAAATGGCGTTCCAGAAACGTCTTGCCCCGCCGGGCATCCCCATCGATCAGGTGCCGCCTATCGACGTTATCTTGATCTCGCATTCCCATTACGATCATCTTAATATCGGCTCGATTCGCAGACTGAGCGGGGCCAAACAAATTATTGTTCCTGCCGGACTCAGCTCCAAGCTGCGGTTCAAGGGGTTCTCGCGCGTAAAGGAGCTGCATTGGTGGGAGTCGGCGAGAATCGGCGAAACGACTTTTACGTTCGTTCCGTCCCAGCACTGGACCCGCCGCAACCCATGGGATACGAACAGCTCGCATTGGGGCGGCTGGATTATTCAGAAAAGCGGGGCGGATTCGGGACCGGGCTTGTTGAGGCCGGATGGAACTTCCAGGAAAGTGTCGCTTCATGGCACAGGCGGAACGTCGTCTAGCGAGTCGGAGATCATGCGGCGTGAGATCGCCGCGGGTTATTCGGCGGATGAGATGACGGTTTGCGACGGCAGACCGATGGTGTGCGATGCGCCGACGATCTACTTTGCAGGCGACAGCGGCTACTTTGCCGGCTTTAAGGAAATCGGCCGCCGCTTTGACATCGACGTGGCCTTGATGCCAATCGGCGCGTACGAGCCGGAATGGTTTATGGGACCGCAGCATGTTACGCCGGAGGAAGCGCTGCAAGCCTTCGAGGATACCGGAGCCCGCTGGTTCGTACCCATGCATTACGGCGCGTTCAAGCTCGCGGACGATACGCCGCTGGAAGCGCTGGAGCGGCTGGAGGCGGAGCGCTGCAGACGCAAGCTGGAGGAAAACCGCATCATCGTCCTTCCGCACGGAGAGACATGGAAGCTTGCCGGGAACGGCGAGCGGAAGTAAACTTCGTACGGCGGGGAGGTTTCTGTCATTTGTGCGTTCGTTTCCAGTACAGACTATGCTATAATAGTGCGAGCATAATGTGTAAAGGATGGGATTGGAGAAATGATTAGTACAAGTGGCATTACGCTTCGTTTCGGGAAGCGACCGCTTTTTGAAGACGTTAATATTAAGTTTACGCCGGGCAACTGCTATGGCTTGATCGGCGCTAACGGCGCGGGCAAGTCGACTTTCCTGAAGATTCTGTCGGGCGAAGTGGAACAGTCCTCCGGCGAAGTTCATATTACGCCAGGCGAGCGGCTGGCCGTCCTCAAGCAGAACCATTACGAATACGATGGCTTCAAAGTGCTTGAGACGGTCATCATGGGCCATAAGAAGCTCTATGAAGTCATGAAGGAGAAAGACGCCCTTTATGCCAAAGCGGACTTCACGGACGAAGACGGCATGCGCGCAGGCGAGCTGGAAGCCGAATTCGCGGAGATGAACGGTTGGGAAGCGGAATCGGAAGCCGCCGAGATGCTTAACGGCCTCGGCATTACGACGGAGCTGCACGACAAGCTGATGTCGGAGCTGGACGGCAGCGAGAAGGTCCGTGTCTTGCTGGCGCAAGCATTGTTTGGATCGCCGCAGATTCTGCTGCTCGATGAGCCTACCAACCATCTCGACATCGAATCCATTCGCTGGCTGGAAGATTTCCTCTCGCGCTACGAAGGCACTGTTATCGTAGTCAGCCATGACCGTCACTTCCTGAACACGGTATGTACGCATATCGCGGACATCGACTTCGGCAAGATCGTCATGTACGTCGGCAACTACGACTTCTGGTACGAGTCCAGCCAATTGGCTCTTGCCTTGCAGCGTTCCGAGAACAAAAAGAAGGAAGACAAGATCAAGGAACTGCAGGCGTTCGTTCAACGCTTCAGCGCCAACAAATCCAAGTCGAAGCAAGCGACTTCCCGTAAAAAATTGCTAGACAAGATCACGCTCGACGACATTCGCCCGTCGAATCGGAAATATCCGTTCATCCTGTTCAAGGGCGAGCGCGAAGCAGGCAAGCAACTGCTGCTCGTGGACGGATTGACCAAAACGATCGATGGCGAAAAGGTCATCGACAACATGACGATTGCGATCAACAAGGGCGACAAAATCGCATTCGTAGGGCCTAACGGCACGCCGAAGACGACGTTCTTCCAATTGATCGCTGGCGAGCTGGAGCCGGATGCAGGCTCTTACTCGTGGGGCGTAACGACGACCCGCGCCTACTTCCCTAAGGACAACTCGAAGTATTTCGAGGGCGTGGACATGAACCTGGTCGAATGGCTTCGCCAATATTCCAAGGATCCGGACGAGACGTTCCTCCGCGGCTTCCTGGGCCGCATGCTGTTTTCCGGCGACGAAGCCATGAAGAAAGCCAGCGTATTGTCAGGAGGCGAGAAGGTTCGCTGCATGTTGTCCAAGATGATGCTGGAAGGCGCCAACGTCTTTATTCTCGACGAGCCTACCAACCACTTGGACTTGGAATCCATCACGGCGCTCAATAACGGCCTGATCGATACGGACTGCACGATTCTGTTCACGTCCCATGACCATCAGTTCGTTCAGACGGTAGCCAACCGCATTATCGAGATTACGCCTAACGGCATCATTGACAGAATGACAACGTATGACGAGTATCTCGAGAGCGCGGAAATCAAAGAACTGCGCGAGCGTATGTATTCGGTCTAAAAAAATAGGTTTCGACCAAGCCGCTTCGGAGCGATCTCCGGGCGGCTTGTTGTTTGTCGAAAGCCATGTGGTCCAAGCCAAGTGTGTTGCCCTCGTGCATAAAAGCGCGCATCTGGTCAACACTGTTTCTCTAGACCCACACGATATACGTCGGGTATGATAACCGTTAGATATTAGGCGTGTCTGAATACTCCGAGGGGAGCAGATTTTACCGAATTTTCGTTCCATGCAAGGAACTTTTGTGAAGGCGTACCGGGGGTACGTCAAGCAAAAGTGACGAAGCAGGGGGCGGAAAGGCGGTGAAAGATGCCCCAGAGCGGGTTTTCAGACACGCCCTAGAGAGATAATGGTAACAAGCGATAGCAGAGTGGCAGGAGGGCTTGAAAGTTGAATCAGTATGATGAAATCAAACAAGGCGAGAAAGGTGCTTGGGTCAGTATCGGCGCTTATCTTGCTCTGACGGCATTGAAGCTTGGAGCGGGTTATTGGTACATATCCGGCGCCCTTGTCGCGGACGGGTTTAACAACCTGACGGACATCGTGGCATCGGTGGCGGTCCTGATCGGCCTGCGGATCTCGCAGAAGCCGCCGGACAAAGATCATCCATACGGACACTTCCGGGCGGAGACGATCGCGGCGCTGGTCGCCTCGTTTATTATGGCAAGCGTAGGCTTGCAGGTGCTTATAACGGCGGGCCAATCGTTGTTCGAAGGGCATGAGGAGACGCCGAATCTGATAACGGCATGGGTAGCCTTGTTCTCTGCCGTATGCATGGGCGCGGTTTACATGTACAACAGCAGGCTCGCGAAGCGGATCAACAATATGGCGCTGCTTGCTGCCTCCAAGGATAACTTGTCCGATGCCCTCGTAAGTATCGGGGCGGCCGTCGGCATCATTGCATCGCAGTTCGGCATGCCTTGGATGGATCCGGTCGCAGCGATTGCCGTGGGACTAATCATTTGCAAGACGGCCTGGGGCATCTTCTACAGCTCTACGCATGCGCTGACGGACGGCTTCGACGAGAAGGAGCTGCATACCTTGCGGACGACGATAGCCCGCACGAAGGGCGTCCAGACCATTAAGGACATCAAGGCGCGCATTCATGGCAGCAACGTGCTTGTCGACGTCATTGTACAGGTGGATCCGGAGCTGACGCTCATCGAAAGCCACCGTATTTGCGACGAGATCGAGCACAGGCTGGGACGAAAGCACAACATTCTAAGCGTGCATGTCCATGTCGAGCCGCTCGAGAGTCCTATTGGTAATTAAGACCATGCCTCTGGTCAAACGGCGAAAAATGATTCTAAAGTCCCAGCAACCTTATGAGAAGGTCCTAATGTTTTATTAGGTTATTCACAGTGCCGCCCTTGAAGCGGCTGTAAGGGCGAGACGTTATACATCCATTTCCAAGGAAGGCATCCCCATGGGCGGGGATGCCTTTTATTAATTTTTTCTTAGCAAAAAAGGGTAATGCGCTGCACCCATGCCGGGACCCCGCCTTTTAGGAACTTGGGACGATGCCTGTCCTGCGAGCGCCAACTTACAATGATTGTGGGCGCCAAACAAGGCATTGTTCAACCAAGAAACCAGAGGAGGCGTAAACAATTTTGAACACATCAGTCAAATATAAAGTAGTTACTGCAACATTGTCCGCCGCGTTGTTATTCGGGTCTGTGGCTGCGTTGCCGGCACCAGTCGCGCATGCAGCGCAATCTGCAGAAGTGATATGGGGAGTCAACTTGCGGTCCGGCCCATCCAGCACGGCTTCGGTCATTCGGATGCTGAAGAAAGGCGAACAAGTATCCATACTGGAGGAGTCTGGCAGCTGGTACAAAGTCAGCGATACGAATGGCAAGACGGGTTACATTTCATCATCCTCGAAATATACGGAACTTGGCTCGAAAGCGCCGAGCGGAGGTACAGAATCGGGAACGGATACTCCGGCGCTTGCTACGCTGACAGGGGTTATCCAAAAATCGGTATCGTTCCGCAAAGGACCGGGAACTTCGTATACGCGAGTCCGCTATCTGAAGACTGGCGAGGAAGTAAAGGTTATCTCCCAGCCAAGCAGCAATTGGTACGAGGTTATGGACTCTAATGGCGTGAGAGGCTATGTCTCCTCGCAGTCGCAATATATTACGCTTAATGGCAAACCAAGCACGGGTTCGGGTTCCGACAAGGAAACTGGCAGCAGCGGAGGCTCTACGGGAGGCGATTCGGTTTCCCAGGAAGGAGCAACCAATACTTCCGTCGAGAAGATGATCGCGACGGGGATGAAATATCTGGGAACGCCATATGAATTTGGCTCTAATCGCAATACGACGGCAACGTTCGACTGCTCGGACTTCACGAAGCATATTTTCAAGCAAGCTCTCGGCGTAACGCTTCCAGCCGATTCGCGTCAGCAAGGCACGTACGTGAAAAACAAAGGCAATGCCGTCACCAGCATCAGCCAGCTTAAACGTGGAGATCTTATGTTCTTCATGTCCTACAAGGGCAGCAGCAAATCGTCGTACAGCGGCGTAAACAAGTCGAGTCAGAGAATCACGCACGTAGCCATCTACCTCGGCAACGGCAAAGTTCTGCATACCTATTCCAAAGAAAGCGGCGGCGTCAGAACGAACGATATCACGGGCACGCATTGGGAATATCGGTTCCTGTATGGCGGAAGCGCCCTGTAAAGGGACAAGCTTCTGCAAGCAGCAGCAGTAAATCATAAATTTTGCTTAAAAAAAGCTATTCGCGATTCCGCTCGATATTGAGAGCGGAATACGGATAGCTTTTTGCCATTACAATTGGCTTCCCAGATCGGTACTGTCGGATGTGCTTGCGACGGCCTTGGTCTTAGCGGTTGCTTGCTCGGATGGTTCCGCGGCAGCAGTTGCTGCTTCCTTCCGCTTGCGGATACGGCTTCGAATAAACAGAAAGAGAGCAATCAGCGGAACGCCGCCGATGAAGATATACAACGATACATCCTTAACCATTGACTCCGCTGCACGGCCGTAAAAGTAGAACAACGCGCCAACGGCATAGAACTTGACGGCTCTTCCCAGGGCAGCATATCCGATCAGACGCCATAACGGGAAGTTCAGGCATCCCGATAAAATCGTGAATACTTTAAACGGAATCGGGGTAAATGAACCGATAAGGATGGCAGCTTCTCCGTTTTTTTGAAACCGGGAAGTTGCAGCGTCGATCCACTCCGTTTTCAGGAAGCGATACAGAACGGATTTGCCCATGACCTTGCCGATAAGATAACCAACCGGCGTACCGAGCAGACATGCGATGTATCCGAAGGTAGCGAGCCACAATGCGTTGGAAGGATTAAGAATGCTTAAAGATACTTGAAGGAAAAAGGCAGGGATCGGAAAGATCACCGCATCCAGAAAGGAATGAACGAATAATCCCCAGGGGCCGTAGTCTTCCAGAAAATCAATGACGGCTTGAAACATGAAGTAGGCTCCTTTGTATGGATTGAAACGCATCGCTTCGGCGACGTCGTTTCACCTTGGGCTGCCTGTTCAGTATAACACACAGGAACACTTCGGTGATACGTGGAACACTGGCAGTTGGTTTCAATTTATTTTATGCGAATACTTCGATAATCAGCCTTCTTCGGCTATGGAAGCGGGTTTTTCTTGCAATTCCTGCTTAATTCGGCTTTGAAGTAAGGCGTCGACACGCGTATAGTTGAAGTATTGTAAATCGGCTGCGGACAAGTTTTATTTGATTTCACGCGTGGAGAGAGGAGAACAATAACAGCATATGACTTTAGAACCGTGGAAACGTACGATGTGGATTTTGTGGTTTGGCGTTTTGTTCTGCAGCTCCAGCTATACGATGTCGATCCCTTTTTTGCCGTTGTTCCTCTACGATCTCGGAGTAGACAAGAGCTCGGTCAACTTGTGGGCGGGTATCGTTCACTCCTCGGCCTTCCTGATGGGGGCCGTGATGGCGCCGCTGTGGGGAATGATGGCCGACAAATACGGCAAGCGCAAAATGGTTATTCGGGCGGGCGTCAGTCTGGCGGCCATTTATGCGTTGTTCGCCTTTGTGGAGACGCCATGGCAATTGGTCGGCGTTCGGATGTTGCAAGGTTTCGTGGGCGGTTTCGTGCCGGCGTCCATGTCGATTGTCGCATCGATCGCGCCAAAGGAGAAACTTGGCTCAAGCCTTGGCCTGATGCAGGCAGGAACGATGACAGGCGGCATTTTAGGGCCGCTGTTCGGCGGTACGCTGGCGGAGTTGTTCGGCATTCGCCACTCTTTTATTGCGGCATCCCTCATTATTTTGGCAGCGAGCGTCGCGGTCATCTTTTGGGTTAAGGAAGGCAACTCGCCTGCGGCTAAACCTTCGGAGGGCTCAGGGGTTAAGAAACTGGAGCCTTACACTTATCGGATGGCGTTCCGGAACAAGGGACTTATGGGCATGCTGCTCGTGCTTGTCGTGTTCCAGTTGTCCATTAATATGATACAGCCTCAGCTTGCCCTTCATATCGCGGATCTTGGCGGAGAAAAGGGAGCCATGTTGTCTGCCGGTCTGGTCTTGTCCTTGATCGGTGTAGCGGGTATTATCGCTTCTCCCGTATGGGGCAGATTAGGCGAGAGAAAGGGCTATTATCGCATTCTCGTGTTCTGTTTGCTCACGGCGGGCACGGTCGTCTGCATGCAGTATTTCGTGGAAGTGCTGTGGGTATTCGCCGCTGTGCAATTTCTGTTCGGCCTCTTTATGGCGGGCGTCGTGCCTATCGTCAATACGCTTATGGTGCAGAACACCGACGAACAATTCCGCGGTCGTTCCTTCGGCCTGACGGCGAGCGCGAACCAATTCGGTTCCATGCTTGGGCCGCTGCTGGGAGGTCTGCTGGGGTTATTCCTGGGATTGAACTGGATCTTCGTCGCTACAGGCGTGATTATGATGTTTGCCGGTCTGGCCATCATGTTAAGCCGCAGAAGAACGGAAAGCATCAAGTCGCCTATACGCAGCAGCTAGATAGCGATTATTAAGGGGTTGTCCCAAAAAGTGTTCGAATGATAGGGGAACGTTCCGATTTATATGTAAAAGGACCTCGAATTCCACTGTAAAGTGGTGAGGTCCTTTTTCTTGAAAAAAAACGAATTGACGTGGGGCTCGAAAAATCACAAATTGGCTTTTGGAGGGGCCCCTTTTTTCCACGTCATCAGAAAGTAAAGTTTTCGGTTCTCGAAAACGGATTTCTTATTGACGATTAAACCCTGCCTCATGCTTCCGAAGCGGCTTTGCATTGCAAAGCTGGAGGTTGCTCATCCTTGAATAACACGGTTAGAGGTTTGATCACAGCGCGATTGCTCTTCCACGAGAGAATTCGATCGGGTTATCCGCACTGTCGCAGCAAGTGTGAAGGGTGGTCAGTCATATACCTGCATCGGAAACTAGAGGGAAAAACTCCCTTTAATCTGAATAAAACGGGCTGTCCATTCGATTTAAAGGTAAAAACTCCCTTTCTTTTAGTGAATTCTGCCCGAATCCAGCGATTCGACCTGGATTAGAGGTAGGATTTCCCTCTAAAGCGTAAGCAAAGACGTAGACGGGGACACTAGAGGGCGTTTTTCCACTTAATCGAGAGTAAGGTGATAGAACAGACAGCGCGATGAGTGATGAGTGATGAGCGACACTTTTGGCCTTTTTCGAAAAATCTAACAGACACCAGGGGACTGTCGATTCATTGTGGACGGCAGCGCAGTTAAGTAAAGGCTGACCGTAACGGACACCACAGTCGCAATTTCGCAAAAATGGGGCCTGTTCAAATTGTAACGGACACAGACGACCTTACTTATGTCAAAACCGCATAGAATGGGCGGAAATGCACCAAATAGCGTCATCTGAGTCCGTTAGATTTTCATTATCGCGAAAATGCTGCAAATAGAGTTTCTGCGGTCCGTTAGCGAAAGCAGAACGTTTCAGCTTAGTTACTCACAAATGAATCGACATCTCACCTGCGACGTATTTGTCCGTTTTTTGTCCCAAACAAACTTTAACAGACAGGAGAGACTTTATTTGGTCGATATCAGTTAATTTGGCGTTGGAAGGATGCAAATAAAGTCGCTTGTGTCCGTTAGATTTTAAAAACCTTACGAAATCGAAGTTTAGCGACTTGTTTGTCCATTAGACGGGACGGGAGACCGTATGCTTTAGAAGCTGCCATTCGCCCGTAGGGGTGAATGGCAGCCCAACTACGCGCCGAGCTCTATGCGCCAGATTTACGCACCGAGCATACGTGCCGAGCATTACGCGCCAAGCTCTATGCGCCAGCTTAACGCGTAGAGCATACGTGCCGAGCATTACGCACCGAGCACTACACACCGAGCTTTACGCGCCAAGCTCTACGCGCCGAGCTCGGTGAGCTAATCGCGGAGATTGCGTCGCGAGACGCCGCTCTTTCGGGCCGCTGTGCTTACCCGGCGGCGAACCTCTTCGACAACCTTGTTGTTGAATACGCTCGGAATGATATATAGCCGGTTAAGCTCGTCTTCGCCGATGACGGAGGCAATCGCTTCCGCGGCAGCGAGCTTCATCTCTTCGTTGATGACCGTCGAACGGCTGTCCAGCGCTCCGCGGAAGATGCCGGGAAAACACAGCACGTTGTTGATCTGGTTAGGATAATCCGATCTCCCCGTCGCGAATACGCCAACGATATCTTCGACTAGCTCCGGTCTGATCTCGGGCTCCGGATTGGCCATAGCAAAGACGATAGGCTCCGGCGCCATGCTCAAAATATGCTCCCTGCTCAAAAGCTTGCCTGCGGAGACGCCGATAAACACGTCCGCTCCCGCAAGCGCTTCTGCCAGCCCGCCTTTGCAGCGTTCGGCATTCGTGTTTTCCGCGTACCATTGCCATGTCGCGTTGTCATATTGCTCGTCCGCATTCAAAATGCCGGCCCGGTCAACCCCGACGACATGACGGGCCCCGCCGGCTAACAGCATCTTTGTGCAGGCGGTGCCCGCCGCGCCGATGCCGCAGACAACGATCCTCGCCTCGGACAACGATCGGCCTGTCAGCTTGAGCGCATTCAGCAGTCCCGCGTACAAGACAACGGCGGTGCCGTGCTGATCGTCGTGAAAGACAGGAATATCCAGCTCATCGCGCAGCCTCTGTTCGATCTCAAAGCAGCGCGGAGCGGAGATATCCTCCAGATTAATGCCGCCAAAAGCCGGGGCAAGCGCCTTGACCGCGGCGATGACAGCTTCCGTATCCTGCGTGTCAAGGCAGATGGGAAAGGCATCCACATCGGCGAACTGCTTGAACAGCATCGCCTTGCCTTCCATGACCGGCATAGCCGCGTAGGGACCGATATTGCCCAGCCCCAGAACGGCGCTCCCGTCGGAGACGACGGCTACCGTATTGCGCTTTATCGTTAGCGTATGCGCCTTGGAAGGCTCCTGCCGGATCGCTTCGCACACGCGGGCAACATCCGGCGTATAGACGCGGGACAGATCGTCGCGGTTCTGAATCGGCGTCTTGGGCTGTATCGTTATTTTGCCGCCCAGATGAAGCAGGAACGTACGGTCGGAGACATGAAGCAGACGTACTCCTTTTACATGCTGCAGAGCCTCCGTCAGCCGTTCGGATGCGCCTTGCTCCGTTATTTTTACGGTGAGGTCGCGCACGCTTTTGTTCCTGTCGGTATGTATGACGTCGATTGCGACGATGTCGCCGTTGACTTGCTCGATCGCGGTGGCGGCTTTGCCGAACTGCGCGACGTCCGTATCGATTTCCAGTCTTAGAATAATGGTTTTCCCGTCGGTCATTGGCGTATGCATGTTCCATCAACTCCTCTTCGGATTGGTCTCTTGCATCTTAATCTGCCCTTGCTTATGGAAAAATAATGCCGTTACTGCATCTGTTGCAGAACGGCATTTGGACATTTTATGGCATCGTATTGTTCATCGCGCTTCTCGATCAGAAGCTTGCGGAAGCGGCTGGATTGCTCGCGGTCGTGGATCAGCTTGAACCATCTGTCGACGGTATCGTTGGAGTCCAGCATTTCGCCGAATCCGTTATTAATGAAATATTCGCAGTTTTCCTCTTCCTGTCCCGGGATCGGCTCGTAGAACAGCATCGGCAGCGCCTTGCTCATTCCTTCGGTGCATGTCATGCCTCCCGGCTTGGTGACAAGCAGATCGGCTGCGTCCATCAGCTTGCTCACTTCGCGCGTGAAGCCCGTAATCCGGATGTTGGGATGCTGGAACATAGGGTCCGCAAGCATTTTCTCCTTCATCTTCTCGTTGGAGCCGACGCAAAAAATAAGCTGTGTCGTTTCGCGCCACTTGGTCATATAGGAGAGGGCGTTGTCCTCGTAGAGAATTCCCCAGCCTCCGCCCATGATCAGTACGGTCGGCATGTCGCGCAGGTCGAATTCGCGTCTTACCTCCGCTCGATCATGCTGCTTCCAAAAGCTCGGGTGCACGGGTATTCCCGTTACGTTGACACGCTCCGGCTCGACCCCCTTCTCGATCAACCTTTGCTTCACTTGGGACGTGGATACAAGATACTGGTTCACTTCCCGGTTGACCCAGGAGCCGTGGGCATCGTAATCCGTAATGAGCGTATATAGCGGCATGTCGAGCCCTAAGCGCTTAAGTCTAGCTACGACAGTGTTCGGCACGGGATGGGTGCATATAATCAAGTCGGGCTTCAACTGTGCGATGACTTGCGAGGTCTGCGTATAAAACATGCGATGCAGAGCAAGCTGAGCGAAGCGGTTCGTCGGCTTCTTGTAATTGCTGCGATACATGAGCCCAACCATCTTGGGCTGGCTGCTTACCGTCTTGCGATAGGCAGAAACGATCCATGGCCCTATGACGGGATTTAAAAATTTCCCTAATTCGATTACCCTGGCGGAGATGCTAGGGCATAGCTGTTTTAGCCCAACAGCGAGCGCATATGCTGCTTGCGTATGGCCTGACCCAAAGCCTTCCGAAAGCAGAAGCACTCTCTTCTTGCGCATATCCTCACCCACTTTTCTATTTCCATATTACTTCTGGTGTCAGGTTAATACAAGCATGGATATGAAGCTTGTTTAAAAATACAAGTTATTTTACCATACAAGGTGAAAGGAGTGGGGAGAACATGATGATGAACAAAGAAGCAAAGGAATATCATGTTGGAGATATCGTAAAGGCGGAGGTTAGATCCGGGCGTTACGCGGCCGAGCTGCTGGAGCTGGACGGTCCGCGAGCGCTGGTTAAGGTACTGGCGGTATTGGAGCATCCCGATCAAGGAGATCTGCACCAGCCGTATAATCCCGACGTCGCCATGTTTCACGAGCGCCGCGCTCTAAGTTACACGGAGAAGACAAAGGTGCTGCTTCGCGATCTCGAGCCGTTCTCCGGCGAAGTGCCGGATTATGCCGAATCGTTGAAAGCGGCGGTAGCGCGGTCGATCCAAAACCTTGACCGTCTTAATCGCTGGACGGCCAAGGCGCTGGAATCGATCCGGCAGCTCGAAAAGGATTACAAGCTTTAATGATACAGGGCCAATACCTCTTCGGCAAAGGCGAATCCTGCTTGAAGTAGATGGGGTGCTTGCTTGGACCGGATCGGGGTTGCTCCAAACTGCTTAGGTGAGGCAACACTCCCAGGCTGGACTGATGCGTTGGCTTCATATTCAGCGCTTAACAGAACTGCGAGACGCTATTCGCCGAAATATCGCCATTTTTGGACGGTAACGGAACTAAGAGACCCTATTGCCGTCATTTCACATGAAACGGGATTCAATTTGGTTGAATAGCGGCGCTGAGTTCCGTTAGCCTCCCGAGAAGGCTACGAATCGCAGAAATAAGATCGCTGAGTTCCGCACCATTGTTTTCGAACTTTTTATTGCCCAGAACGCTTATTTTTATTTGTTGATAAATGCGATTTTCTGTTCGTGGCGGTATTCCACCTGGAAGCCGAGTCCTTCGGACAGCGCGGCGAGCGGGAGATACGTCTTCTTCTCGCCCGGGAATTGCTGCAGATAGGCGGGCTCGGCATTTAGCGGAACGGTTTCCCCGTTTACGCGGATTGTCGCGGCGCCGACCGTAATATCGACCGTGCGTCCATCCAGCGATACGGTTGCAGTCGCAGTAGCGGCGTCCCACTCGAGCTCGGCGCCCATGGCGTCCGTAATGTCGCGGACAGCAAGATAGGTCCGTCCTTTTTGGATAACCGGAGCGTATTTCGAGACGATTTCCTCGCCGTTTACGACGACCGATATCGGGACGCCGGCAGCGCGAGGGAGCACCGTCTTGTATTCGCCCCACAGCTGCTCGGAATAAGCCTTGCCGAGCGCGGCGTAGCCTTGGTTGGTAGGATGGATGTCCGTCTTTATTACTCCGTCAACGTTCACTTCCTCGAAGGAAATGTTCGATAGTATGCTCTTCTCGATGGCTGTGGCAGCATCAGATATCTTGATGCTCAAGCCCTTGTCCCGGTAGGTGTCGACAAGTCGATCCAGCCCTACGTTCACTTCCGTTTGTCCGCCCTTAAGGAACAACGCCGTAGAGGAAGGTACTTTCACGTAGGACGTCTCGCCTTTAATCGTTATAGACGGGAGAGGCAAGTATTGATTGGCAATGATGATATCGGCATTCGGCTGAATGTTGCCGATCATCGCGAGAATAGTGTCCAGCTTCTCTTCGAAATTGTCGATCAACGCCTGCAGCTGCGATTGAATCGCTCCCTTCTTGTCGGCGGACAGATTGTCTATGTTCGTGCTTGTCCCCAACTCCGACACGAGGCCAAGAAAATCGTTCCCGCCAATCGAGATCAGCACCGTCTCGGCATCCCGAATATCCTCGGCAAGCGTGTCAGTCATTTCGGCTAACATCTGTTTAGCCCTGGGATCCTTGTCGCTCAAACCCGCCTGCACATCCGCTTCCGTTACTTTCTCTCCCGCGATCGCGGCTTCCAGCCAATTGGCCAATCCCTCCGTCCTCAGACCCAAAACGCCGTAATTGACATACTCGGCCCGCAAGCCCTGAAACAGCGCCTGTTCGAAAACATGCTCGGCAAAGCCGTAAGGCACGGACTGCTCCGTGAAGCCCGCCTGGTATCCTGCGGCGATGGAATCCCCAAGCACGACGATGTCGTACGAGACTGTGCTGCCTACCGATGCCGGAGCGGCTAACGCCGAACCCGCCTGCACCAGCAATGCTGCGGATGCCGCGCCAAGCGCGGTCATTTTGAGCTTGTTCCTGAATTTACTATACAATCCGTCCACGTCCTTTTGATAAAATGGAATTCGACGAAAGCCGTCCTGACTGAGCTTGTTCAAAAGGTCTGAAAACCGGACTTTTTTTGAACTTGCACTAACTGATAACTTCTTTGTACTAATAGAATTATTAAATTGCTTCCCATTTGCCCTGATGTTAAAATCATAGAATAATCGCTTAGTAACGGTATATGGCAACCGGATGGAAAGGAGCAGGCGGTTGAGCCTCGTCCCCTACCATTCTATGATAATCCAAGCCAAAAATGAAGCTAATAAGTGATCGAACCGCGTTTTTTCTCTCCATTATACGCTTATCCAAAAATCTTCTGATAGAGAGGTTGCAGACTACAATGAAAGAAAGTACTTTGGGATTGCCGCCTAAGCAAGGATTATATGACCCGCAATTCGAGAAAGACGCATGCGGAATGGGCTTCGTAGCCAGCATCAAAGGGGTCAAATCGCATAGGGTCATTCGCCAGGCGCTGCATCTGCTCGAGAACATGGAGCATCGCGGAGGTCAGGGAAGCGAACCGAACACGGGGGACGGAGCGGGCATCCTGCTTCAAATCCCGCATGCATTCTTCTCCGCCGAGCTTGAGAAGCAGGGCGTCGCCCTTCCAGCGGAAGGCGACTATGCCGTAGGCATGATCTTTATGCCGCATGACGAGACGGAACGCGCCGCTATCGAGAGAGAAGTGGAAGGCATTATCGCCGAGGAAGGCCAGACGCTGATCGGATGGCGCACGGTTCCTACAAATGACGAAAAGCTGGGCGAATCCGCGCTGGCCGTCAAGCCGTTTGTCCGTCAACTGTTCATCGGCAAAAATGCTTCTCTCTCCGAGACGCTTGCTTTCGAGCGCAAGCTCTACGTGATCCGTAAGCGGGCTGAGCTCGCGATCCGTTATGCGGGCAAGGACGGGGGCAACATGTTCTATTTCTCCAGCCTCTCCTCCAAGAAGATCGTATACAAAGGGATGTTGACAACGGAGCAGGTCCGTTCGTTCTACATGGAATTAAATGACGAATCGGTTGTTTCCGCCATGGCTTTAGTGCATTCCCGTTTTAGTACGAATACATTTCCGAGCTGGGAGCGGGCGCATCCGTTCCATTACCTCATCCACAACGGCGAGATCAATACGCTTCGCGGCAACGTCAACTGGATGCATGCCCGCCAGACGCTGTTCGCGAGCGAGCTGTTCGGCGACGATCTGGAGAAGATCAAACCAATCATCAACCCGGACGGATCCGACACGGCCATGTTCGACAATACGCTGGAATTTCTGCATCTGTCCGGCCGCTCGCTGCCGCATGTCGCGATGATGATGGTGCCGGAGCCTTGGTCCGGCAACGAAAGCATGGACCCTGACCGCAAGGCGTTCTACGAATACCACAGCACGCTTATGGAGCCATGGGACGGGCCGGCGGCGATGGGATTCACGGATGGCACGCAAATCGGCGCCGTACTCGACCGCAACGGTCTTCGTCCTGCGCGTTATTACGTAACGAAGGACGACCATATCATTTTGGGCTCCGAAGCCGGAGTCGTAGAAATTCCGGCGGAGGATATCCTTTACAAGGATCGCTTGCGCCCGGGCCGGATGCTGCTTGTCGACACGGAGCAAGGCCGCATTATTTCCGACGAAGAAGTCAAGGCATCCATCGTGGCGGAGCATCCCTATCGCGAATGGCTGGATGAGCATCTTGTGGGCTTGGACGATCTGCCGGAAGCGCCCGAGGTTCCGGAGCCGAGCCATGATACGGTCCAGCAACGTCAACAGGCATTCGGCTATACGTTCGAGGATATTCGCAAAGTGCTGGAGCCGATGGCGGGCAGCGGCCAGGAGCCGATTGCTTCCATGGGTTATGACGCTCCGCTGGCTGTACTGTCGGAACGTCCGCAGCGCCTGTATAACTACTTCAAGCAGTTGTTCGCGCAAGTCACGAACCCGCCGATCGACGCCATCCGCGAAGAGATCATCACTTCGACGAGCACGACGATCGGACCGGAGCGCAACCTGCTGAATCCGGAGCCGGAGAGCTGCCGTCATATCAAGCTGGACACTCCGATTTTGTCCAACGAGCAATTTGCCAAGCTGCGCCATGTGCGCCGCCCAGGTTTCAAGTCTATCACGCTTCCGATTTTCTTTACCGCCAGCGAGGGAGAAGAGGGCCTTCGTTCCGCGATGAATACGTTGTGCGAAGCGGCGGATCGCGTCATCGACAAAGGCCATAATGTCCTTATTTTGTCCGACCGCGGCGTCGACAAGGAGAATGCGGCTATCCCGGCGCTGCTTGCCGTATCGGGTCTGCATCATCACTTGATCCGCCAAGGCACCCGTACGAAGGTTGCGATTTTGCTGGAATCCGGCGAACCTCGCGAAGTGCATCACTTCGCTCTGCTGCTGGGCTACGGCGTTAATGTCGTGAACCCGTATCTGGCGTTCGAATCGCTGGACGATATGATCCGTCAAGGCATGCTGAGAAGCGTATCGCATGAGAAAGCGGTAAAGAACTTCATTAAAGCTGCGACCAAAGGCGTTGTTAAAGTATTGTCCAAGATGGGCATCTCGACGATCCAGTCGTACCGCGGCGCCCAGATCTTCGAAGCGCTTGGCCTGCGCGAGGACGTCATTAACGAGTACTTCACCTGGACGCCTTCCCGCATCGGAGGCATCGGCCTCGATGTCATCGCGGAAGAGACGCTCAAGCATCATAACCGCGCGTTCGCGGAACAGGAAGGCTCCGAGAAGGAACTGGATTCCGGCGGCGACTATCAATGGCGCAAGGACGGCGAGGATCATCTCTTTACGCCTCAGACGATCCACACGCTGCAGATGGCATCCCGCGCGAACGACTACAAGCTCTACAAGAAGTTCTCGGCGCTTGTCCAAGGCGAGAATAAAAAACATCTGACGCTTCGCTCGCTTCTGGAATTCAGAAAGGACGGCAAGCCCGTGCCGCTTGAGGAAGTCGAATCCGTAGAGTCCATCGTTAAACGGTTCAAGACGGGCGCGATGTCGTTCGGTTCCATCAGCAAAGAAGCGCACGAGAGTCTCGCCATCGCGATGAACCGTTTGGGCGGCAAGTCCAATACGGGCGAAGGCGGCGAAGATCCCGCACGTTTCGTAAAGGACGCCAACGGCGATTCCCGTCGCAGCGCCATCAAGCAGGTCGCTTCCGGTCGTTTCGGCGTAACGAGCAACTATCTGGTTAACGCGGACGAGATTCAGATCAAGATGGCGCAAGGCGCGAAGCCTGGCGAAGGCGGGCAGCTGCCCGGCCTTAAGGTATATCCTTGGGTAGCCGAGGTTCGCGGCTCTACGCCAGGCGTAGGCCTCATCTCGCCACCGCCGCATCACGATATCTACTCCATCGAGGATCTCGCCGAGCTGATCCACGACCTTAAGAACGCGAATCCGCGTGCCCGAATCAACGTTAAGCTCGTATCCGAAGTCGGAGTCGGCACGATTGCTGCAGGCGTTGCCAAGGGCCGCGCGGACGTAATCATGGTCAGCGGTTATGATGGCGGCACGGGCGCTTCGCCAATGGGTTCCATCCGTCATGCGGGTCTTCCGTGGGAACTTGGCCTCGCCGAGACGCATCAGACGCTTATGCTGAACAAGCTGCGCGACCGCGTCGTCATCGAGACCGACGGCAAGATGATGAACGGGCGCGACGTTGCGATTGCCGTGCTGCTGGGCGCCGAGGAATACGGCTTCTCCACAGCTCCGCTTATCGTATTGGGCTGCATCATGATGCGCGTCTGCCAACTGGATACTTGTCCTGTGGGCGTGGCGACCCAAAATCCGGAGCTTCGCGCGAAGTTCATGGGCGATCCGTCCCATGTCGTCAATTATCTGCGTTTCATCGCAGAGGAACTGCGCGAGATCATGGCCGAGCTTGGCTTCCGCACTATCCAGGAGATGGTCGGCCGCGTAGACCGCCTGGAGACGAAGCAACTGCTTGAACACTACAAGGCGAAGGGCCTTGACTTGTCGGGCATCCTGTACGAAGCGGATATCCCGGAAGGGGCGTTCCGTTACAATGTTCAGGAACAGAACCACGGTCTCGAGCTGTCGCTTGATATGCAGCAACTCGTTCCGAACGCGGCGCCGGCGCTGGAGAACGGCGAGCTTGTACGCGGCACGTTCCCGATTCTTAATACGAACCGTGTCGTTGGCACGATTTTGGGCTCCGAGGTCACAAGGCGTTACGGAGCGAAAGGATTGCCGGAAGATACGATCTGGTACCACTTCGTTGGTACGGCCGGACAGAGCTTCGGCGCATTCGTCCCGAAAGGCATTACGCTATCGGTTGAAGGCGACACGAACGACTACTTCGGCAAAGGTCTCTCCGGAGGGAAGATCATTGTGGCTCCATCGCCGAAAGCGACATTTGCGGCAGAAGATAACGTCGTTACGGGCAATACCGCATTGTATGGCTCGACGGGTGGTCAAGCGTATATCCGCGGCATTGCAGGCGAACGCTTCGCGGTACGGAACAGTGGAGCCGACGTTGTTGTCGAAGGCGTGGGCGACCATGGTTGCGAATATATGACGGGCGGTCGAGTCGTCATTCTGGGCGGCACGGGCCGCAACTTCGGCGCCGGCATGTCTGGCGGCGTAGCTTATGTGTATGACGACAAAGGCGAATTCTTTAGCAACTGCAACGTAGAGATGGTGCTGCTGGAGCGTGTTGAGGAAAATCAGGATGTCGCGGAGCTTCGCGGCTTGATCGAGAACCATGTACGTTACACTAGCAGCGCAATCGGCGAGAAGGTGCTGGGAGATTGGGAAGCTTCCCTCGAGAAGTTCGTTAAGGTTATTCCGAAAGACTACAAACGTATGCTTCAGCAAATTCAAAAAGCCGAAGATTCCGGTCTTCAAGGCGGAGAAGCACTCATGGCAGCCTTCGAAGCGAACAAACGAGAGCTTGCTCGTACCGGCGGCAAATAAGAGAATGAAGCTTGCGGCGGGTATTTACCTGACCGCGAGTTTTTTTGTACCCGCTTGGATAAAGGGGGGCGCTACCAAACGTTTTCTGCTTCGTATATACTGGAATGGTTGGAACAAGCTAACTATTGAAACAAGATTGCGATGAAGAGGAGGACGAATAACGGTGATGGAAACCATTGTCCAGATGCGGGGCGTAACGAAGCGCATTGGAACACGTACGATTATCGACAACTTGACGCTGGACCTGCCGCGCGGCGAAGTATTCGGCTTCCTGGGGCCGAACGGCGCAGGTAAAACAACAACGATCCGCATGATGGTGGGGCTAATGTCGCTTACGTCTGGCGAAATTCTGATCGACGGCAAAAGCATCGAGAAGGAATTCGAGGGAGCCATTAAACATGTAGGAGCGATCGTAGAAAACCCGGAGATGTACAAATATTTGACGGGGTATCAGAACCTGGTCCATTATGCCAGGATGATGCCGGGCGTAACGGAGCACCGGGTCAGGGAAGTAGTGGCGCTGGTTGGGCTCGAAGCTCGCATTCACGACAAGGTGAAGACGTATTCGCTTGGCATGAGGCAGCGTTTGGGCGTTGCGCAAGCGATGCTGCACAGGCCTAAGCTGCTAATATTGGATGAACCGACGAACGGTCTTGATCCTGCCGGCATAAGAGAGCTTCGCGATTATTTGCGCAAGCTAGCCAAGGACGAAGGCATCGCCGTGTTTGTATCGAGCCACTTGCTGTCCGAGATGGAGCTCATGTGCGACCGGGTCGCCATTATTCAAAACGGCAGGCTGATCGATGTACGTTCGCTTCAGGATGGGGAGCAAGCGCTTAGCGCTCGCCGCGTATTGTTCCAGGTAGATCGGCCGGCTGAAGCCGTTCAGGCGCTTCAGACAGCGGGACAGAGTGCCGAATTGGCGGAAAAGGCTCAAGAAGCGGATTCCGGTGTCGTCATCATCTATGGAGACAGGGACGGCATTGCTACCGCTAACGCCGCATTGGTTCAAGCGGGTATTCGGGTCTACGGCATTCGAGAGGACGTGAAGTCTCTCGAGGATCAATTCTTGGAAGTGACTGGAGGCGAAAAAATTGGGTGATTTCGGCGGATTGATTCGCAATGAAAACATGAAAATTTATTTGCGCGTACGAACCTACGTTATGTTCGGCATCCTTATCGGCTTAACGATTATTATATCCGCCCTGTGGTTGGCCTTCGGCGAGCGGTCGTCAACATCGATGTGGGAAGTCGCGTTCATGGAGTCCTCCATTCTGTTCTTCCTGGTCACGATCTTTACGGTTGTAGTTGCAGCGGGGGCAGTGGCCGAGGAATTTACATCCGGCACCATCAAACTTCTGCTCATCAGGCCATGGTCGCGCTCCAAAATATTGTTATCGAAATACATAGCGGTCATGTTGTTCGCTGTCACGCTTGCTATCGTGTTATTCGGCAGTACATTGCTTGTCAATTGGGTCATGTTCGGTATTGGCAACGATTCGGCGGATGCCGGCGGAGGCATTCTGCCGATGGGAAGCGATGACTCGCCATTCGTGTACTTGCTGAAGTATTACGGACTTACGTTAATTACTTCGATCGTGACGGTGACGTTGTCCTTTATGTTGTCGACCATATTCCGCAGCAGCGGTCTTGCCATCGGCATGGCATTGTTTCTTCTGCTCGTCGTCAATAACTTTATGCAATTGTTGGCGTTGCTGGACTATAAGTGGGTCGACTACATCCTCTTTATCCACTTGAATCTTACGCAATATTTGGGTGATTTCTCTATGAGGGAAGGGATGACGTTAGGATTTTCCCTTGCGGTACTAGCCGTGTACTATATCATTTTTATCGCGTTGACCTGGTACGTATTTAACAAGCGGGACGTGGCCGCGTAAAAAAACAATTAATCCGGGAACCAATGAAAAAGCCGTCCTCAACGAGTTCACTTAGTTGAACCCGCCGAGAGACGGCTTTTAATATCCCGCTATGAATTAGCCCGCTTGGCGGGATTTGGCTTGCGATTCGCTGTTTTTGAGCTCATCTTTTTTGGCATTGGCTGCTTCGGAGGATTCAGCCGCGCCCGAGCGTGGTTTGGATTCTGCTGGCTGCTCCATTCGGCACTGTCCGCTCAGTTGGCCGCCCTCCTGAATAATTAACGCATGTGCCGCAACGCTTCCGCTCAATTGGCCGGTGCCCGTAATGATCAAGCGGCCTTTGGTCACGATATCGCCATAGAGCTTTCCCGCAAGCGTAATATCTCGAGCTTCAATATTGGAGCGAACGATTCCGCACTCCCCGATAATGATATCGCCCTTGCATTCGATATCGCCACGATATTCGCCTTCGATTCTGAGATTGGCTTCGCTGATCAACTTGCCTTCGACGATTGTTCCTTGTCCGATTAACGTATCCGTAGCGACGACACGCTTGTTCTCCTTAAACATAAGTATTACCTCCTCGGCATTCGTCATTGATGGAAGCTGCCTGAATCCGCTGCTCACGGTTACGTACGGGAGGCTAGGTACTTGAGCGGGTTCACTGGCTCGCTTCGCTGCATAATCTGAAAATGCAGGTGAGGCCCCGTACTTCTGCCGCTTGAGCCAAGCTGTCCGATTTTCTCTCCTCGCACGACTGTATCGCCCTCACGCGCGTCAATGGCCAAAAGATGCATATAAGCGGTCTGGAGATGACCCAGATGATCGATGATAATGTAGTTGCCGTATTGCGAATCGTATCCCGTCTCCGATACGGTTCCTTCCGCCGCGCTAAAGACGGTATCGCCGGATTTGCCGTCAATGTCGATCCCGGCATGGAAAGTCGCATGGCCGGTAAACGGATCGCGGCGGTATCCGAAGCCGGACGTCAATTGCTTGGAACGGGTGGGCCAGGAAGATGGGTAGGCATCCACTGTCATGCGTCTATTCTGAGCCTGCTTCAAAGTATGCGCCATGGACTCTTCCATGGCGTCGACCATGCGGCTTAGAGCTTTGAGGTCGATGGAGGTGTTCTTGGCAAGGTGAACGATCCCGTCTAAATTTCCTATGACGGGATATCTGATGGGCGATCGCGCAACTTTGTCTGAAAGTGAAGAATAAGCGGAAAACGAAGGGAGGAATGAGGCGGCATCCTTCCCCGACGCGCTTGTTTTACTGCTGTCTGAGGCTGTAGGAGAAGCTGTGTTCGGCACAGAGCCGCCGTATTTCTCCATGAAAAGCTTCAGCTTCTCTTCGAGCTCGCCCAGCTCTTGCATCTTTATTTTCATATCTTCTGTTTGTCGCGACAATTTCAAAATCTCTTGCTGCAAGGTGACGATCGCTTCATCCTTCCCGGCGATGACGGCATCCATTCCGGCAATCGTTTGAGTGAATGCGGCAGACTGATTAGATAGCTCGGACTCCAATTGTCTCAGCTCGTACGCCGCCTTCAACTGCAAGCCCGCGACCGTACCTGCCACGGCAAGGGCTGCGGCCATTGGCGCTGCTACGACTGATCGTTTGGATACCTTGAACTGTCTTACCGTCTTGTCCGGGCCGCGCATCACAACAAAGGACCATGCTGGCTTCCGCGTTCTTGTCACTGGTTTACTCCTTCCGGCCGTCGTAATCATTTTGCAGAACGTTCTATGACTATTTATTCCCGGAAGCTATAAAACATGCCTGCAAAGTTATCCTTTCTCACATAAATCTCGCTTCCGGAGGCACACTAAACGTTACGGCAGAGCGAGGGAAAGAAGGGGGAGCCGCGTGTATGTTTGGCTTATGCTGGCCATTGCAGCACTCATCATCTACATTGCCCAGATCGGCGCGATAACATGGCTGGAACATCGAAGACAGAGTCATCTTGCGGCATGGATTTTTTTATGTTTGGTTTGTCCATACTTAGGTTTTGCTGCTTATTGGCTGCTTGGCCGAAGGTTGAAGAGAGTCAAGCCCTTAACGTCATTGAAGTCGGAGTGCCACGCCGCTTCAAAAATTGGAAACAGCGCCAGCATGAATCGATTTCATGCGTTTATGGAGCAGCATCTTCCTTATCCGGCGACAAATCGCAATCGGGCTACAGTGCTTCAGGATGGCGAAACGACATTTCAAACCATACTTAATGCAATAGAGCATGCCTGCAATTCCATCCATCTGGATTATTACACGATCAGGTGCGACGGGATCGGCAACAGATTTCTGGAAGTTTTAACGAGCAAGGCGCGAGAAGGCGTTGATGTGAAGTTATTATATGACGGAATCGGGAGTCTGCATCTCTCTGAACATTTTCTGCAGAAACTCCATAGTTCCGGCGCACAGTCGGCTTGTTTCTCTCCTCCCCGCGAGTTTTTGCTAAAGAAACGGTTGAATTTTCGCAATCACCGCAAAATCGTAGTTATCGACAGTTCCGTCGGCTTTATGGGCGGCATTAATATCGGCGATGAATATTTGGGTTTGGACCCCCGGCTTGGGTTTTGGCGAGACACGCATCTCAAGCTTGAGGGGGAATGCGTCCGTCAATTGCAGGCCATATTTCAAGAGAATTGGTTAAGAGCGACGGGAGAAAACATAAGGGTGGATGCAG
Organism: Paenibacillus sp. PAMC21692; assembly: GCF_014303795.1. Taxonomy (NCBI): domain Bacteria; kingdom Bacillati; phylum Bacillota; class Bacilli; order Caryophanales; family Paenibacillaceae; genus Paenibacillus; species Paenibacillus sp. PAMC21692. Next base: position 6,699,640 of record NZ_CP060293.1, on the reverse strand, counting down.
GAAGTACGTCAAGGGATGTAGTTCCTGCTCCGGAGGCCGAATGGAATGACAGGATCGTATTGGTGCCTGGCAAGCCCGGTATTCACGATGCCGTTATTTCGGAAGCCCTGTTTGCGGCGATGTCGGAAGCAAAGGAAACGATTTACGCGGTTACGCCCTATTTCATTCCGGATCCGTCCATTGCGGCAAGCTTGAGAATCGCCGCTAGAAGCGGAGTAGACGTCAAATTAATTATTCCCGGAATCAGCGATTCCAAGCTCGTATTGCTGGCTACGCTCTCGTACGTCCAAGACATGCTTGAAGCCGGTGTTCGGGTGTACAGATATGGCAAAGGTTTCATTCATGCCAAAGTTTTGATTATTGACGGACGGCTCGCGTCCATCGGCTCGGCGAACCTGGATATGCGCAGCTTGTACAGCAATTACGAGCTGCTGGCTTTAATTGAAGGGGCGGATCCCGTAGGTCGATTGACGAAAGATTTCATGAATGATCTACGTGACAGCGTTGCTGTTGATGCGGGCGAGTTCTCGCGTCGGCCAGCCAAACAGAAAACGGCGGAATCGCTGCTGCATCTGTTGTCGCCGCTCCTGTGAAGAGCGAATATGACTGTGGCCGCGGTATGAATTTCGTGCCGTTCGGGCATATTTCTGTCAAGGCGTCTCGCCACCATCTCACCATGTTAAGGAGGAAGCTGCGATGTATGAGGACAAGCAAATATCAGGTATCGATGGCGGAGCGGTCGAGCCGAATAATGAAGGACGCGAGGTCTACGATATGGACATTGACCGGATGGTAAATGAAGGCCTGGGCGGCGGAAACGTAACTATTCACAACGGAAAAATCGACGAATCGACGACCGATACGATGACATCGGAATGGGAAGGGGTTAATTAAAACGTGGATGCGACGCGCGCGAAACAAATATACCAATCGAAGGATACGATTGGCGTAAAGCTGGAAGGCGACTCCGTCTGGATCGAGAACGTGGATGAAGCAAACGGGATGGCGACGGTAACCGTTGGCAATAATCCGGTTAATACGGTGACGGTGTCGGTTGATCGACTGCAGGAAAGCAAGTAAAGCTTGAGGGAGAAGCCCGCTGCGGAGCGACAAGCTCCACGGCGGGCTGTCTGTTTATCCCCCGTACGCTTCGCGGAATGCTTCGCACAGCTTCTTGCGATCGACTTCCCATAGAGCGGCTATTTCCTCGCTGACATTATCCGTCCACCAGTCTGCTTGAGCCTTGCGATTGTTTTTATGATCGACGATCCACAGCAGGTTCTGCGCCACTTGACGAAAGTACAGCGACTCGGCTTTTTCCATCTTCTCCTTGGACACGTACAGCTTCAATCGCTTCGCCGTGCGGTACAGCTCATTGCTGCATGACCTGCGAATTTTGCGCGCGGACGGCAAGCCGGCTGCGTGCTTTTGCTCGTGGGGTTTCATATAGAACCGACTCCTCTCCCTCCAAAATATGCGGGCATTCGTCCAGTGGTCACCGCTATGACTCGGACTGTCCGTCCTGCCCGTATTTCTCCCTTTTTAACCGAACATATCCGAATGGACAGGACCATAGGATAGGGTTAGAGTGGAAGGCTTCTCTTGCGATATGATAGAATAACAGAGGCGGCTTCCCGGCTAGAGGAGGAGGAACCGCGATATTCGAAGTGGAGGGTGAAGATGGAAAGCTGGATAACCGATTTTATGGAGCAATACGGGTATATGGGCATATTGCTCATGATCGCGGTCGAGAACCTGTTCCCGCCGATTCCGTCGGAAATCATTTTGACCTTTGGCGGATTTATGACGACGTACACGAATCTAACGCCAATAGGCGTCATCCTCTTTGCGACGCTGGGTTCGCTGATCGGGGCCATTATTTTGTACTTAATCGGAAGGCTGCTTGGCGTTGAACGGCTGGAGCGAATTATCGACCGCTGGGGACGCGTGCTGCGAGTAAAGAAGGAAGATGTGCGCAAAGCCGATGCCTGGTTCGACAAGTATGGTTATTGGGCCGTGCTGCTGTGCAGGATGGTGCCCCTTATTCGAAGCCTGATCTCATTGCCGGCCGGCATGTCTGGTATGAAACTGGTTCCATTTCTGTTCTTTACGACGGTCGGCACGTTGATCTGGAACACGATTCTTGTCTCTGTCGGTACGGCGGTTGGAGGAAACTGGCATGAAATCGTAGAATTTATGGACGTATATTCCTATATCGTGTATGCGATTATTGCGCTGGCGGTGCTTGTTGTTCTCTTCCTTTACATTCGCAGGGCCAGGAAATTTTAGTTTGGTACATTAAATGAAGGAGCGGATTACATATGAGTAAAAGTGTGGCAGACAAGCTGGGCAAGGGGATTAGCCCACAGCAATTCGTGGATGGGATGACCAAAAACAAGGAGACGTTTATTGGCTGGATGGAGCAGTTCAGCTGGCCCTCCGACGAGGACCGGGAGCTGTTCGAATCCATGAACAACCGGGACGATCTGCGTTGTCTCATCTTAATGGCCGACTGGTGCGGGGATGTCGTTCGCAACGTGCCGGCCGTATTCGGCGCGCTGGAAGTAACGGGCATCCCGACCGAGGTGCTCATCATGGAAGAAAATCTGGATACGATGGATCAATTCCTGACAATGGGCGGGCGCTCCATTCCTATCGTGATTTTTGCGGACACAGGCGGCGCCGTACTTGGGCAATGGGGTCCAAGGCCAACTCGGATTCAGGAGCCAATGGTGGCGTTTAAACGCGACAATACGGATCGGGAAGCTGCCGACTACCAGGACAATCTGGCGATTGCAAGAGCGGAGATCATGAAGCGTTACGGTGATGGGCCAGGCTACCAGGCGGAAGTCATTAAGGAGCTCCGCGAGCTTCTGGAGAGCTTCTAGAGCGATGGGAACCGAGTTTAAAGTCGAGACGTTTTCGCTTGGACCCATCCAGACGAATTGTTATCTGGTAACGGTAACCGATGGCGAGCAGGAACGAGGCATCATTGTCGATCCCGGCATGAATCCCAAGCGGCTGCTTGATCGCATTGCAAATACGAAAATCGAAGCGATTCTGCTGACGCATGCCCACTTCGATCATATGGGCGGGGTTGATGAGGTTCGCAAAGCCGCCGGATGTCCGGTTTACATCCATGATCTCGAAGCAGACTGGTTAACGGACCCGCGCAAGAACGGATCGATGCGTTGGCAGGACGTTACGCCGCCATTATCGACGGATCCGGCCGAATTTGCGCTGGATGAAGGACAGACGTTAGCGATGATCGGCCACAAGTTTCAAGTGATGCATACGCCGGGTCATTCGCCAGGCAGCGTAAGCTTCTTATGCGGAAACCATCTGTTCTCGGGAGATGTGCTGTTTAAGCTGTCGGTTGGCCGTACGGACCTGCCCGGCGGGCGTGAGGCCGATCTGTACGATTCCATACGGACGAAGCTGTACAAGCTTAATCCGGAAGTCATTGTTTATCCAGGGCATGGCGGGCGTACGACGATCGGATTCGAGAAGGCGAATAATCCTTATACAGGGTAACGATAACAAGGACGGTGCGTGCGATAGTGGCAGAATGGTCGAAAGGTGCATCAGGAGTGGATATAGAAGAAGCTGGAACAAAAATCAAGCTTACGGACGAGCAAAAGGAAGCGGAGAACGGGAGAATTATAGCAGCGATATCCGCGGCGGCTGCTTTGCCGGTCAGCAAGGTGAAAGCGGCGGTAAGTCTTTTGGACGAAGGCAACACGATTCCGTTTATCGCGCGTTACCGGAAAGAGATGACGGGCGAGCTGGACGAGAACGAGCTGCGAACGATCGAAGAGAAGCTGCAGTACATGCGGAATCTGGAGGAGCGCAAGCGCGAAGTTATTCGTCTCATCGACGAGCAAGGGAAGCTCACGGGCGCGCTTAAGTCGTCTATCGAGGCGGCTGCGAAGCTGCAGGAAGTGGAGGACTTATACCGACCTTACAGGCAGAAGCGCAAGACCAGAGCCAGCGTCGCGAAGGAGCGCGGACTTGAACCTCTGGCGGATTGGCTGTGGTCGCAGCCGCGGCAAGGAGATCCGCTTACTGAAGCCGTGCGATACGTGAACGCGGACAAAGGCGTATCGACGCCCGAAGAGGCGCTGCAAGGAGCCATGGACATCGTTGCGGAAAATATAGCGGACGATGCCTGGATCCGTTCGTGGATCCGCAAGTTTACGTTCGATCAATCGCTTCTTCGATCCGAGGTAAAGAAGGCCGATGAGGAGTCCGTCTACGAGATGTATTACGACTACCAAGAGCCGGTCAAAAAGCTGCCTCCGCATCGGGTGCTTGCCATTAATCGCGGCGAGCGGGAGGAAGTGCTTCGTATATCGCTGGATACGCCGGTGGACCGCATTCATGAGCAGATGAAGCGCAAGCTGCTGCGCGGCGGCACGGCTCCCGCAATATCGGCGGTTCTCAATAGCGTAATCGAGGACGCCTACAAGCGTCTTATTGCACCGTCGATCGAACGCGAAGTCCGCGGCGAATTGACGGAGACGGCGGAGGAACACGCCATTACGATCTTCTCCGCGAATTTGAGAAATCTGCTGCTCCAGCCGCCAGTTCGCGGCCATATCGTTCTCGGAGTGGATCCGGCGTTCCGGACGGGCTGCAAACTTGCCGTTGTCGACGATACCGGCAAACTGCTGGAGGTAGCGGTATCGTATCCGACGCCGCCGAACAACAAGGTAGCGGAAGCGGAGAAGCTGATTAACGGACTCATCGATAAATATAAGGTGGAGCTTATTGTCATCGGCAATGGTACGGCTTCGCGCGAGACCGAACAGTTCATCGCCTCGTTGATCGGCAAGCGGAAGGGCGGGAGCGGACCCGATCTGCGCTACATTATCGTGAGCGAAGCGGGGGCGAGCGTCTATTCGGCATCCAAGCTGGCGGCCGAAGAGTTCCCTTCTCTGGACGTCGCGGAACGCAGCGCCGTATCCATAGCGCGCAGACTGCAGGATCCGCTAGCGGAGCTGGTAAAGATCGAACCAAAGGCGATCGGCGTTGGGCAATACCAGCACGACGTCAGCCAGAAGCGGCTCGACGAGACGCTTGGCGGCGTAGTGGAATCGGCGGTTAACCATGTCGGCGTCGATGTCAATACGGCGTCTGCGTCGCTGCTGTCGTACGTAGCCGGCGTCAATGGCACCATCGCCAAAAATATCGTGAAGTACCGCGAAGAGATCGGCCGTTTCTCGAAGAGGACGCAGCTTCAAAAGGTGCCGCGGCTCGGGGCGAAGTCCTACGAGCAGTGCATCGGCTTTTTGCGCATCCCCGACGCGTCGAATCCGCTGGATCAGACCCCGATCCATCCGGAGTCGTATGCCGTTGTGGACGGGCTGTTCGCCGAGCTTGGACTGGACTTGAAGCGCATTGGCAGCGAAGAGGTCAGAAATGCCCTTCAGAACGTCGACGCTGCTTCGCTGGCCGTTAAGCTCGGCGTAGGCGCTCCGACGCTGAGAGACATCGTGGAGAGCCTTCTGAGGCCCGGTCGCGATCCCCGCGAGGAGCTGCCGCCGCCGATCTTCCACACGGATGTGCTGCAGATCGAGGACTTGAGCGCGGGTATGGAGCTGCAGGGAACGGTCCGGAACGTTATCGATTTCGGCGCATTTGTAGACATTGGCATCAAGAACGATGGACTCGTCCATATTTCCCAGCTCAGCAACAAATTCGTAAAACATCCTATGGATGTCGTCTCGGTTGGAGACACCGTTACGGTGTGGGTGCTGAGTGTCGACCTCAAGAAGGGCAGAGTCAGCCTGACGATGAGAAAACCGGATTAACCTTCCGCGTTGCGGCGGTGCAGGGAGCAACTCCCAGGCACCGCCATTTTTTTTTGAATCTCATTGGCCCATAATAAATAACCAAGTAACCAAAAGTTAGTTGATTGACAATTGTTCGTCTGGTATTTATACTGTACATTATGTGATTACAGTTGCAGTAATGAGGAGGACAAAACATGACTCAATTGATCGATTCTCAAGTAAAAGTCCAGACGTCGATTACAGGACATAATAATATTCCGTTTTTCCAGGTGGTAGGGGAGCGACGCTCCGTGCGCAAATATGACAACAGCGTTCGCATTGCAGACGAGGAGCTGCTGGAGATGCTGACGATCGCGGCGAAGGCGCCGTCCTCGGCGAACATGCAGCCTTGGCGGTTCATGGTCATCACGGACGAAGAGCTGAAAGCTAAGCTGGTTCCGATCGCGTTTAACCAAAGTCAGGTTGCCGAAGCTTCGGCCGTTATCATCGTGATGGCCGATCTGGAGATGTACACGCTGGCCGAAGACATCTATGGCGCTTCCGTTAAGGCAGGTTATATGTCGGAAGAAGTGAAAACAAATATGATCGCGAACTATACCAAGATGTATTCGTCGCTGCCTGCCGACCGTCTGCGCGAGTTGGTCGCGTTCGATACGGGGCTTGTCGCCATGCAGCTTATGCTGACAGCGCGCGCCAAAGGCTACGATACGGTGCCGATGGGCGGCTACAACCGCGACGGCGTAAAGGAACTGCTCGGCATATCGGATCGTTACCTGCCAACACTGATGCTTCCGATCGGCAAAGCGGCGTCGCCGGGCCACCCGTCCACGCGTCTGCCGATTGAGAACATCGCGTACTTTAACGGCGGAAAGATGGACTAATCTCTTTATAACTGCTCCACGACGAATAAACCCGGCCGCCCAATAAGGGAGAGCCGGGTTTTCTCGAATTATGGACGACAGGCAGATTCATTGGATAACGGTACCGCTGCCATGTTCTTTATGTCCTTGTTTGGTTCGGTAGAAATACCAACAATCGTTCAGCAGCTTGATCTGCCTGCGGTCCTTCTGTTGAAATGCGCGCATCAGTTGGTTGCACAGCCACTGTGGCATGCGCATCGCCCTCCTCCCGGTATCGCCTGTTGTTCTATAAACATATGGCAATAGGCGAATATCCGTGCAGGTCCAACCGATATCGAGTCAGGTTAGCCAAGCTGCTCTTCTTCGTACTCCTCGTACCATTGCTCGAGCTGAGCTTGCAGCGCGCGTATTTCGGTCAGAAGCGAAATCAGCGGGTAGGACTTCTCCTGTACGCCGGCAAACTCCTTTTCCAGACTATTAAGATAGTCCAGTCCGGATACGATCTTGATGGAGGAATCATGCAGCTCCACATTATCGCATTCCGCTACCGCATAAGGCAGGACGGGCACCTGGTCGGCCGTCAGCTTGTCGATCTCTTTATGCAGGCGCAAATTCAGCGCGCTAAGTTGATAAGCATGCGATGCCGGCATCTCGACAAAGCTGATGTTCTGTTCCTGTTTCAATAACACATATCTCATGATAGCCATAAGTTCCGTGATCTCCCCTCGTTCAGTTGCCGTTCGCACGGCGTTCCTACTTGACAGTGTAGCCTATAGCCGCGTTAAAATTCAAGTAGTCAAGGAGGTTGTATGCATGGATAACAATACGTTGCAGCAATGGGTAGAGCGCGTCTCGCTGGAGTGCTTCGGCAGGCCGTTCCTGCACAAGGCGACGTTTAATGGACGGCTAAAGGCAACGGGAGGACGTTACTTCACCCTTACCCATCATATTGAGATCAGTCCGCATCAACTTGCCGCGTACGGGGAGGAAGAGACGGAGCGCATCATCAAGCACGAGCTTTGTCATTATCATCTGCACCTGATGAAGCGTGGTTACCGGCATCGCGACCATGACTTCCGTACGCTGCTCGCCCATGTCGGCGGCTCCAGGTACTGTCAGGCTTTGCCGGAGCGGAAAAGGGTAGGGCCGGCCGCGTTTAAGTACAAGCTGATCTGCGGCAGCTGCGGAATGGAATACATGCGCAAAAGAAAGCTGGATCCCGACCGTTACGCCTGCGGCAAATGCCGTGGAAAATTAAAATTGATAGCGCTTGACAAGTCCAGGACGCCATGATAAATTATTACTTGTCACTGTTAATTTTTGATGTTCCCTGATAGCTCAGTCGGTAGAGCACTCGACTGTTAATCGAGTTGTCACAGGTTCGAGTCCTGTTCGGGGAGCCAGTTCATGGAGAAGTACCCAAGTGGCTCAAGGGGACCCTCTGCTAAGGGGTTAGACTGCGTAAGTGGTGCGAGGGTTCGAATCCCTCCTTCTCCGCCACATTCTTTTTGCCGAAGGACTCATCGCATGGCATCGAGAGGCCGAGACGTAATCGGTCTTTTTATTTTGTTCAAGTACTTGCGGACTGAGGAATTAAGAAATTAAATCTTGCAATTGAGCAGACAAGGTGATACAATAATTCTTGTCGCAAAAAAGCGAATGTATGCATTATTGCAGCATGTGGCCCGTTGGTCAAGGGGTTAAGACACCTCCCTTTCACGGAGGTAACAGGGGTTCGAATCCCCTACGGGTCACCATCAACCTTTTACGAAGGCGCTCTTGCGTGGAGTCGTTTCCGTTCATGAGAGCCATTAGCTCAGTTGGTAGAGCACCTGACTTTTAATCAGGGTGTCGTAGGTTCGAGTCCTACATGGCTCACCAGTTTCTTCATCCCTCGGAGAACGCTGGCATGTCGGGGTCGGTCATCAATTATAATATGCGGTAGTGGTGGAATGGCAGACACGCTATCTTGAGGGGGTAGTGGGTGTATACCCGTGGAGGTTCGAGTCCTCTCTACCGCATCCAACAAGAAGTCCTTGCGAAGCAAGGGCTTCTTTCTTTTTGTTTTTGTTGCACATAGGAAATTATGCGACTCCAGACTTGTGAACAAAAGGTTGAAAAATCTAACAGACATCGGCTATGGAACTCGTCAATATGCTATAATCTTTACTATGAACATACGCGTACTGAGCATACTTATATTAATTATCACGTTGACAGTGGGATCATTGTTGACGGTCTATAACTGGTTTCAAGACCCGGAAGCCATGCCGGTGGCCGAGAAAGGAGCACTAGACGCTTCTCATTGGGATTTTACTGAGAGAGGCGTTATTTTGCTGCGCGGAGAATGGGAGTTCTATCAAGGAATGCTGTTGACGCCTGCGGACTTTAGCGAACGGCCGGAGGAGCTGAGTAGGCAGCGAAAATATATGGCGGTGCCCGGAGACTGGAAAGGGATCATGTCCAGCGGAGGCAGGGATGGCGCGGGATACGGAACGTACAGGCTGGTCGTAAAGATCGGCAAAGATGACGTGTTCAGCCTGCGAGGCAAAAAAATCAGGTTGTCCAATCATGTTTACCTCGGCGGCGACGACTCCGGGGGCAGCGGCCAGCCCTCCGATCAAGCGGCTACATACATGCCGAGCAATATGCCGGTCTTCGCGACGGCGGCTTCGAAATCGGGCTATATGGATATTCTGATCCAGGTCGCGAGCTACAATAATTTGCGTGGCGGACTTGTGCAGCCGCCGGAATTCGGTCTGACGGAAGATGTTATCGCGCGCAGAGACAACTCTCGTTTAGTCGATATTTTGCTCATATCCACGATGCTGGTGTTCGGGCTGTATTATGCGGGAATGGCCAAGCGATGGCGCAAGGAACCGTATATTATGCATTTCAGCATTTTTTGCTTGGCGATCGGCTTGTTTACTTTGATCGATAACGAAATCGTTCTCGGCTCATTCTGGCCGGACTTCCCGTTCGCATGGCTGCAGAAGCTGCTCATCATGCTTCCTTTTATATCATTTCTCTCGTTCTCCATGTACGCCTATCGGTATCTGGGGATTCGAGAATCCAGATGGTTCCGCGGACTCCGAATATTCGGCGTGAGTTACATCTGCCTGCAGGCTGTGTTGCCAAACTCCTTCGTTTCCATGCTGTTCTATATCAACATCGTGCTGCAGGCCATCATATTCTGCGTGGTGGCGGGCGAGCTTCTGCTTGGAAGGCGGGAGAACCGCAAAGGCTTGATCTATATCGTGTTAGGCGGATCCTACTTCGTTCTCGCCTGGATCATCGGGCAAATCAGATATCAATTCGCGTTGGATAATCCTTTTTCCATGCTCATAGCGCCGCTGCTGCTCGTGTTTTCCCAGTCGTTTCTGATGAGCGACCGCTTCCAGCAGGCTTTCCAGAAGAGCGAAGGCCAAACGAAACGTCTCATGGCGCAAAATCGGCAAAAGGACGAGTTCCTGGCAAAAACGTCGCGCGAGCTGCATACGCCGCTAAATGGCATTATTCATCTATCCCAATCGCTGCTAGAGGACAAAAAAAATCCGCTGCTCGATCCCCATAGGGAAAATATTCAGCTGCTGCATGCGGTCGGACGCCGATTATCGACGCTTGTAGACGATATGATGGATTTTAATCGGATCAAATACGGGGAGACCCATCTCAAGCTTGCACCTGTCGACGTAGCAATGATGGTCCGTTTCGTGCTGAATTCACTGGCAATCGTCCCGATCAACGATCGAGTGGAAATCCGCAATGAGCTGCCCAATATGCTGCCATTCGTAATGGCTGACGAAAACAGGCTTCGCCAAATTTTATATACGCTGATCGAAAATGGGCTTAAATATACGGCCGAGGGTTATGTCGTCATCAGGGCCGTCGCGCAAGAAGACGTTATCGTTATCTCGATCGAGGATACGGGCTCCGGCATGCCGAAAGCTTATATCGACCGCTTGTTCGGCACGAAGCTGTCGCAGGAGGAGCGGGAGCTGTACGAAACGGACGGCTTCGGACTGGGCGTCCGCCTTGTCAAGCAGCTGGTCGAGCTGCATGGCAGCGAACTGCAGGCCATCTCCGCCCCCGGGGAGGGCACCGTATTCTCCTTTACGCTTAACGTCGCGGCTCCGGAGATGGAATTGCAGCAGCTCTATGAGTCGGAAAGCGCGGCTGCGGAAGAAGAGTTGTTTTTTATGCCGCTTGGCAAAGAGGGGCTGGAATCGCCGTTTACCATCCTTATCGTCGATGATGACGGCGCGAGCCTCAAAATGATGATCGACGTCGTCCAATCGCTCGGTTACGCGCATGTCGCGATGCGGAGCAGCGAGGAAGCCGTAAACTGGCTGAGCGGCTCCAAACGCCCGGATCTGGCCGTCATTGATCTGCTCATGCCTGTCGTGTCGGGACTGGATCTGTGCTCCGCGATTCGGGGCAGATATAGTCTCGCCGAGCTCCCGGTGCTCATGATGACGTCGCTCGGGCATCGGGAAGACATCATCGCGGCGCTTCGCGAAGGAGCCAACGATATTATTCATAAGCCGTTCGAGCCCTCCGTGCTGAAGGCGAGAATTCAATCCTTGCTCGCCATGAAGAAATCCTCGGAGCAAGCGGTGAAGCGCGAGATGGACTTTTTGCAGGCCCAGATTACGCCACATTTTCTGTACAATAGCATGAACGCTTTGGTAGGATTAAGCTATAAGGATACGGACAAGCTGCGCGAAACCATTCATCACTTAACGACCTATCTTCGAGCCAAGTTTACATTCGTTTTCAAAAAGAAGCTGATCCCGTTGGAGCATGAGCTGGAGCTGGTAAGAGCTTATCTGGAGATCGAACAGCTGCGTTTCGGCAGCAGGCTGGAGGTTCAATACGAATTGCAGGGGCATAAAAATGTATGGCTTCCGCCGTTGTCGCTTCAACCCATTGTCGAGAATGCCGTAAGACATGGAATCGGTCCCAAGCCCGAAGGAGGAACGATTCGCATCAGCTCGGCGACTTCGGACGAAGGCGTGCGGATAACGGTTGCCGACAATGGAGTCGGCATCGAAAAGGACGACTTGGAGCGGCTGCGGGCAGGCTCGCTCGGCGGCGTAGGCGTTGCCAGCGTAAATTACAGAATGAAAACAATCTTCGGTCAACCCATCGTGATGAGAAGCGAGCTGGGAATCGGTACGGAGATGGAGCTACTCATACCGGAGGGATTCGATGCTGAAAGCGATGCTGATTGATGACGAACAGATCGCGATTGACGTTATGGAAATATTGCTTGAACAGGCGGGCGGTGTAACGGTCTCAGGCAAGTTTTTAAATGTGCTGGAGGCGCTCGAATACGTGCAGGATCAAGGACCCGATATTATTTTTCTGGATATCGAGATGCCGGGGCTTAGCGGGTTGAGCGCTGCCGCCGCCATCGCCGAACGTTGCCCGACTGCCCAAATCATATTCGTTACGGCCCATCAGGAGTATGCGATAGACGCATTCGAGACGGGGGCGTTCGGATATTTGCTAAAGCCGGTGTCGGCCGTCCGATTGTCGCAGACGCTGGAGAGATTTAAGAAAAAATTCGGCTCTGAGAGCCTGTACCCGGATCATGCGGAGGAGTCCGGATCCGAAGGGGGTGGCGCCAGGCTGGACGAAGCCGGGGGCGCTTCGCTTGTTCTTAAGGTGATGGGCAGCATGGAGCTGTACGGCCCGCTCGGACAGTTGATTACCTGGAGGACGCGCAAAACAAAAGAATTGTTTGCCTATCTATGGCATGCGGGCGGAGAGCCGGTATACCGCCTTCGACTCATGGATGATTTGTGGCCGGAGGTACCGGTGGAGCGCGCTCAAACGCTGCTTCATACGACGATCTATAATTTGCGCAGGATTCTTAAGCAAATCGGATTCGAGGATTGCGTCCGCTTCGGAGACGAAAGATATTGGCTCCTGACGGACGACCGCATCGGCAGCGATTATGCGGAGCTGATGGCGATCTTCAACCGCGTTCAATTCATTACGTTGGAGCAGGGAGAGAAAATTCTCTCGTTGTATCGAGGCGACTACCTGGATACGGAATATTACGGGTGGGCGATCGCAAGACGCCAGAAGATGCGGGATGAGGCGGCACATTGTCTAAGAGGACTTGCCGAGAGAGCGGATGAGCCGCTTCGCGGACTGTTCCTGCGCAAGCTGGAGGAGCTGGAGCAGGTGCAAGAGTGAAAAAAAGCTGGAGCCGGCAGACAGCAGCTGCAGGATGGCCTTTTCCGCTTGCGCGACAACTGGAACTTGCGGAGTTTTGAGACGTAGAAGAAGAAGGTACGAACCGTTTTCGACATTTTTGCTTGATACAAGAGGAATTAGCACCATCGATAACGAATACATTAGCTCTGAAGAGGGGGGACCGGAGATGGATTGGTGGTTAATTTGGTTAATCGCTGCGGGTGCTCTGATCGTGATTGAGATGTTGACATTAACGTTCTATCTGCTGTGGCTTGGCATCGGGACGCTTGCTGCCGCCGTAGTAGCTATCGCAGCTCCTGAGGCGATATTGCTGCAGGTTATTGTCGGAAGCGTAGTTGCATTGGTGTTAACCGTGTTCACGAAGCCGCTGACCCGGCGTTTTCACAACGGCAAGGGCTTTAAGGACGCGGTGGACGATTTAGTCGGCTTGCAGGGGACCGTTGTCGAGGATATCCATCCTGATGCGCCAGGCATCGTAAAGGTTGGCAGCGAGACATGGAGCGCGAAGTCGGAAGAAGAGATCGGCAAGGGCGAGACGGTTATCGTGGTCCATAGGGGAAGCGCTTTTCTGCAAGTAAACAAATGGGGAGGTTAGTGAATCATTATGGAATGGATAATAACCTTAATTGTAATCGTATTGGCCGTCGTATTTATTGCATTATCCGTTAAAATCATACCGCAACAAAGAGTTGGCGTCGTGGAGCGTCTCGGTAAATTCAGCAGACTGCTTACGCCGGGCATCAATATTCTAATCCCGATCATCGACCACGTGCGCACGTATCACGATCTTCGCATTCAACAGGCGAACGTGCCGCCGCAGACCGTTATTACAAAAGATAACGTACAGGTTAAGATCGATACGATTATCTTCTACCAGGTAACCGGACCGGAACAAGCGACTTACGGCATCTCCGATTATGTCTATGGCGTACGAAACATCAGCACGGCGACGATGCGTCAAATCATCGGCAAGATGGAGCTCGACGAGACTTTGTCCGGACGGGAAAAAATTTCGACGGATATCCGCGTCGCGCTGGACGAAGCGACCGAGAAGTGGGGCGTGCGGATCGAACGCGTAGAAGTGATCGACATCCAGCCGCCGGCCGATATTCAGGATGCGATGGACAAACAGATGAAGGCGGAGCGCAGCAAGCGCGCCATGGTCTTGGAAGCCGAAGCGGCCAAGCAGGATATGATTTTGCGCGCGGAGGGCGACAAGCAAAGTAAAATTCTGAAGGCGGAAGGCGAGAAGGAAGCCCGTATCCGTCAAGCGGAAGGCCAACGTCAAGCGCAGGAGCTGGAAGCGATGGGCGAAGCGAAAGCGATTCAATCCATTGCCGAAGCCGAGAAAAGCCGGATCGAGATGATTCGTTCGGCAGGCCTGGACGAACAGGTCTTGACGTACCGTTCACTTGAAGCGCTTGGCGAAATCGCCAAAGGCCCTGCTAACAAAGTATTCATCCCGACAAGAGCCGTCGAGACGCTGGGCAGCATTGGCGCAATCGGCGAGATGCTCAAGGAGACCAAGAAGCAATAATCAAGTTGTACCGACTGCAGCCGTTTCGATAGGCCGGAGCAATTATACGGCTTGGAGAAGCGGCTTCTTGACGTTTGCTTGAGAGTTGTATCGGTACAAACCTTAAAATAAGCTTAAAAAACTGTGACCATTTCAGGTTTTAACCGTACTAGTTTGTATGACTTTAAGATACGAGGGGAGAAAAGTGAATGAACTTCATGAATCAGGAACCCGGCGGCGGTGCCGCGGGACCGACGCCGGTTCCCAATCCGAATCGAAAGCCGCCGGAGATAAAGCCGGGAACCGTAAGAAATATTGTAATCGGCATCGTGGCGGTTATCGTATTGTTTTATTTGGGATCATCATCTTTTTATACCGTCCAGGAGCAAGAGCGGGCTGCCGTGCTGACGTTTGGCAAATATACGCACGAGACGGGGTCCGGACTGCACTTTAAGTGGCCGAGTCCGATCCAGGAGGTGCGCATTGTGCCGGCCGAGCTGACTCAGCGTATTACGATCGGCTACCGGGAGAAAGGCAATACGGTTACACCGGTCGAAGACGAAGCCATGATGATTACCGGAGACGAGAACATCGTATCCGCCGACGCCGTAGTCACTTGGAAGATTCACAACATCCGCAATTATTTGCATAATATTAGCGATCCCGAGCAGTTCCTTCGCAATTCCGCAAGCGCATCGATCCGTTCGGTCATAGGCTCGCAGAAGCTGGATTACGCGATCACCGACGGCAAGACGGCGATTCAGGATCTTGTGCGCGAGAAGCTGATCGAATTACAAAATAAATACGAGACGGGCATCCAGATTATCGACTTGAAATTCCAGGATATCGAACCTCCAGGCGGCGAAGTGGAAGAGGCGTTCCGGGCCGTAACCAACGCTAGGGAGGAAAAAAACACAAAAATCAACGTTGCGATGAAATATGAGAACGAACGGATTCCGAAAGCTCGCGGCGAGGCGCAGGCTTTGATCGAGCAGGCGGAAGCGGAGAAAAAATCCCGCGTTCTTAACGCGGAAGGCGACGTGGCCAAATTTAACGCGATTTTTAGCGAATATGTAAGCAATCCTAGCGTTACGCAAAACCGTCTTATTTTGGAGACGCTGGAGAAAATATTGCCAAACGCGCAAATTTTCATTACAAACGGCGACGGCGACACGGTTAATTACTTGCCGCTGAACGAACTGCTTCGCAAGGAGGCTACAGAGGATGAAAACTAAACATTGGAGTATAATCGCGGCGGTCATCCTGCTGCTTATCGTCGGAGCAGGCTCAATGTTTATCGTCAAAGAAGGCGAATACAAGGTGGTGCTCCGATTCGGCGAAGCGATCCGAACGGTGAAGTCTCCTGGTCTTAACTTCAAGCTACCGTTTATCGAGAATACGACCGCGCTGCCCAAATACCAGATGACAATGGAAAGCAGCCCGGGCCAAATATTGACGAAGGACAAAAAGCCGATTATCGTCGATAACTATACGATCTGGCGTATCGTGGATCCGGAGAAGTTTATCAAGACTGTTCATAATGTCAGCGGCGGAACGCAGCGCATCGACGAGGCGGTCTACAACTCCGTCAGACGTAAGCTGTCCGAAGTGAATTACGATGCCATCATAAGCGAGAACACCGAAAGAGGCAATATTAATGATGAAATCACAAACGATGTGATTACGACATTGCAGCGCGACGATTATGGCATACAGATCGTTGACGTACGCATCAAACGGACGGATTTGCCCGAAGGAAACAAACAAAGCGTATATAACCGCATGATTTCGGACCGCGAATCCATGGCGGCCAGATACTTGTCGGAGGGCGACGAGGAGTCGCGCAAAATGACGTCCAAGGCGGATCGTACCGCGAACGAGCTATTGGCGCAGGCTGAGGCGGATGCCAAAAAAATCGTTGCGGAAGGCGAAAAAGAAGCAGCGGTTATCTACAACAAAGCGTATGGCAAGGATCCGCAATTCTACAATTTGTACAGAACGCTGGAGAGCTACATCGTGACCATGAAGAATCAGCCGGTTATTATGATGCCAATCGATTCGCCTTATGCGAAGATCCTGCTGGGACAATAAGAGCAACACTAGCGAAAATAGTTAAATCCGTATAGTTCATCGTACAGTCCAACATAGATTCACCTCATACAGTAATAATGAGGTGAATCTATTGTCTGTTAAGAGATATGCTAGTCGTAGAATCAGGGGCAAACTTAAAGTATGCCGATATCTGGAGAACAATGGCGCGACCCGGCGCATGGTACCCGATACGGAATCGTATAGTCTTGCGAATATGCGTAAACTGGCCAAACGTTATAACTCCTTGTATATCAAGCCGGATGTAGGTTCGCTTGGAATCGGGATATCTAAACTCTCGCGGCAGAACGGCGGGTATTTGCTTAAGGAATCGTGGAACAAGTCGCAGAGGTCGAGAAGCTTAGGGACGCTGGAAGCCGCTTACCGCCATCTAAAGGCTAAAGGTCGCGGAAAGCTGATCGTCCAGCAGGCAATCAAGCTGGATAAAGTGGATGGCAAGCCGTACGATATACGGGCGATGGTGCAGCGGAAGCCGGGAGGCGCATGGACATGTACCGGCTTTATTGTGAAAGTAGGCGGCAAAGGCAAGATCGTCACCAACTATTATCAAGGCGGCGCTGTCTGGAAGCTTCGGAAGCTTCATAGGCGGCTTGGGCTGAATGCGCAAGAAAGCAACTATCGGGAGGAGCAATTGCGCTCCGAGGCGATCACGATCGCAAAGACGTTAAGCGCGAGACAATCCGGCATGCGGGAGATGGGCATCGATTTCGCAAGAGATCGAGGCGGAAAGTTGTGGATACTGGAGGTCAACTCCAACCATCCGCAGTTCCACCCTTTGAAGGCGATCGACCGAACGGCCTACGATCGAATGAAAGAATATGCCGCATCATACGGCAGATATGACGCTAAGTGAATATAAGCTGACAACCGCGGACCTGGAGGTTCGCGGTTTTTATCGTGATAGGAAAAATAAGAGTTGATAAACTAATGTCATTAGTTTATCATAAAACTAATATCATTAGTTTTATTGGAGGGGAAACCTATGAGAATAACTAAAGGAAACGGATTCGTACAGCTGACTTACTTGCCAAACTTGTTCCCTGTGAACTGTTATCTGGTTGAGGAAGACGACGGATTTACACTAGTGGACGCAGCATTGCCGAACAATGCGAAGGCTATCCTTCATGCGGCGGATCAACTGGGTAAACCAATCAAACGTATTGTGCTCACTCATGCGCATGATGATCATGTCGGCGCGCTGGATGCGATCAAAGCGAGCAATGGAACCATCGACGTATATATCTCAGAGAGGGATTCGCGTCTTCTGGCCGGAGACAGGTCGCTTGCGGCCGGCGAACCTCAAACGCCAATCCGGGGCGGCGTTCCGAAGGCCGTGAAAACTAGACCCGATGTGCTGCTGCAAGACGGCGACAAGATCGGTTCCCTGCTTGCAATAGCAGCAGGGGGACATACGCCGGGCTCGATGGCCTTTCTCGACGAACGAACGGGATTGCTTATCGCGGGAGACGCATTCCATACACGAGGCGGGGTAACGGTAACTAGCCGCATGCGATGGTCTTTCCCGTTTCCCGCTCTGGCAACTTGGAATGCCGAGGCTAGTCTTGCTTCCGCGAAGCGGCTTGCGGATCGTAAGCCTGCCATTCTGGCGGCAGGACACGGCAATCTCCTTGAACATCCTGTGGATGCGATGCTTGCGGCAATTGCCGATGCCGAGCAAACCTGGATACGGAAGGGGAAGGGAGCATAATATGACGCCGAGAAAAGGACTGCAGCTGGAGACGATCGTGAACACGGCTGCTGCCATAGCAGACGCAAAAGGTTTGGAGCAGGTTACGCTTGCTTCGGTGGCGGCAGAACTGGGCGTTCGATCGCCTTCGCTCTACAATCATGTCAATGGATTGCCGGAGCTGAAGGAATTGCTTGCGACGAGAGGGCTGAAGTTGTTAAACGATAGGTTCGCCGCAACGGAAAAGGGAGCACCGAAGGGGGAGCGATTGCTCGCTTATGCAGATGCTTATCTTGCTTTCGCCGAAGAATGTCCGGGAATGTACGAATTGACGTTGAAGTCGCCTGCGGGAGGTACGGACTTGCAGCAGGAATTGGCGAGCAGCCTTGTTGCAAAAATGATCGAGGCGATGCAAACTTTGGGCATCGGCGGAGAAGAAGCGATCCATGCGGTGAGGGGATTCCGCAGCCTTCTGCACGGCTTTGCAAGTATCGGACAGAAGGGCGGATTCGGGATGCCGGTAGATGTGAAAGCCAGCATCCACTTCGTATTAAACAGCTATATTCGAGGTTTAGTAGTTGCAGTGAACGAGAGCAGCCGCACCGATTAGACCTGCATCCTGCCGGAGCTTGGCCGGTACGATGACGGTCTCTCTGCCGCTGGGATTTAAGGCATGGGCGGCAACGTATGAGCGCACGGCGGTAAATAGAGGTTCGCCTACTTGAGAGACGCCTCCTCCGATAACGATCTTGGAAGGATCAAGCAGGTTGATTAGCGACACGCAGCCCATACCGATATAAGTGTATACTTTCTCGATCAGCGGAGATATAACCGGATCGCCTTGCGCCGCGAGGTCAAAGGCTTCCTTGGAAGTAATCTCTTTGCCAAGCAGCTCGCTGGCTTGCTTCGCAATAGCGGTGCCTGAAGCCAGCAGCTCCCAAAAACCGGAAGCTTGGTCCTTGGCGATTGGTCCTTGCGGATGTACGATCAAAAATCCGGCATCCCCGGCGTTGCCCGTCGAACCCGTAATCAGTTTCCCGTGCAAGTAGATGCCAGCCCCAATGCCCGTGCTGATCGTAATAAAGATGAAGTGATCGGCGTCTTGAGCGGCGCCGACCCACTTCTCGGCGAGCGTTGCGGCGGTCGCGTCGTTCTCCATGCGGATAGGGAGGGGCAGCAGCTCGGCTAGCCGTTCGACGACGGGAAAATCCCACCAGCTCTTAAGATTGGGAGGACAGGTCAGACGGCCTGTCTTCGTATTAAGCGGTCCAGGGGCGCCGACTCCTATCCCTTTCAACTGGTTAAGGGCTAAACCTTGTTCATTGGCAAGCTTATTTACGACGTCTGCCACTTGGCCCAGCATCTCTCCCGGCTCCAGCGAGAGATCGGTTTTCAGCGAACTTTTGGCGATAACTTCACCATTCTCGGCAATGAGACCGATTGCGATCTTGGTGCCTCCGATGTCAATTCCTACTGCAATGTTGTTCATGTTCAATTCCCCCAACTAAGATTGCGAATACAAAAATGCTAAAAGCGCGAGCTCAAACACTATAATCACCAGTCTATCATATCGGCAGGAACGGGGAAATCATTGGCGCGAAAAAGCGATGCCCAGACGTGCAAAGTTCTTCTGTACAAAGAATCGGTAGTGTAGTAAGATCGGGTCGAATGAGACATTTTGAGTAGAGGATCCTTTGCCCGCGCAGAGGGTCCTCCGTCCGTTCCGACAACTATGCGAAGAAGGTATCGATCAGATATGGCACGGATCCAGAGGAAAGAGTATCAGACGATAAGGCTCGGCATGCCCATGACGGCAAGGGTCTGGCGCAATCTGCGCGTCGACGTAGGCGCAACCTTGTTATACAGCATGTTCAACGTTGTCATGAATCAATTCTACATTGCGTTTGCGCTTCAACAGGGAGCGGATAAATTGCAGGTTGGACTACTTGCGGCTGCCCCCGCCGTCGGACTCATTTTCTCTCCGTTATGGGCCAGTTGGATCGAAAAAGCGGATAATCCCAAGCCGTTCGTCATCATTCCCAACGCCATCGGGCGATTGCTGCTGCTGCTTCCCGCTTTTCTCCCCGAACCCGGCGTATATGTAGCTGCGGCCATGATGTTCCAGCTGTTGATGGGCATTCAGGCGCCGGCTTACGCATCGCTGGTGTCCCGGATGTACCCCAATGAAATCAGGGGACGGCTTATGGGTTACGTCCGAGTCTCCATGGGAGTGCTGATGATTCCGCTTGCCTATCTGGTTGGCAACTGGGCGGAAGCATACGGTCCTAGCGGTCCGCTTATTGCAGCTTCGCTTATGGGTGTTCTGTCGATGGGATTGTTTAATACGCTCAAGCTATCGAAGAAACGGAAACCAATCCTATCGGGCGAGGATCGAGAGAGGGATGCACCTGCTCCGGAGACGGATAATCGAAAGAAAAGGCCGAGCTTCGACATTAAGGAGCAATGGAAGCTTGTCAGCAATAACCGAACGCTCGGTGTATTCCTGTTAGCTACCACGTTCGCAGGGTTCGGGAATATGTTTGCCATTCCGCTGTACCAGATCATTCAGGTGAACGTGCTGGAGCTGTCCAATATCCAGATCGGTTATGCGAGAGTTGCCTATTTTACGGCTCTGCTGCTGACATTTTTTATTGCGGGAATGATGATCGACCGATTTCCTATCAAATATACGTTAATGGTTGGCATAAGCGCTTATGCTATCGTCCCGATGTTATATGGCGTATGGGGAACCTATTCGGCCGTATTGGCGGGCAACGCGATTCAAGGGATTGGAGATGCCATATGGGATATAGGCATTCTCGCTTTTGTTTTCCGGTTGGCTCCTGGCCGCGAGGCCATGATATTCGGCATACATCTGATGTCATTCGGAATCAGGGGGTCGCTTGGACCGCTTCTGGGCACTGGTCTGACTTCAAGCGTGTCCATGAGCACGCTGCTTATAGCGGCGTCGATCTGCGGCTGGATCGGAACCTTATTGTTCGTGTGGGGTAACCGGGGCAAGGCGCATAGTTTGATCTAGATGGAGATGGAGACGAAAAAAGAGACGAAGCGGGCACTGGAGCCTGTTTCGTCTCTTTCTCATTTGTCATATGAACGCCGACGGACATCAATACAACGATATCGTAAGCGTATCCCGCTCGTACAAGGAATGCAGCGTTGCTTCGCTGCCGATAATTTCGACGCTTATCAGCGAGCTGATACATTTTTTAAGTGCGTTTTTTCCGGTGGTCAGCTTCCTGTTAAGTACAGTAGACAATTTGTCGATTGCTTGCCTATTCGTATCGGTTAAGTAAACGGGTATGGTTTTATTCTGAAATAACAGCATGGTTTTCATTATGGACAACCTCCATCCTATGACGGATATATTAGCCATTAGCGGAAAAAAGTCGAAATGGCTATCGTTTTTCCTAGTGTAAAGGACAATTCTTAAATGTTTATTAAAAAAAAGTGATGAAATGGTTACAATCTTCTCATAATTCGGTAAATGACCGTAACCAATGTGTTTACAGTATAACGTAATCATTACATTTTGCAATAGGATGGAGGAAAAACTTGCATATGTTCTCGCCCGGCAGCCATAATACATGGATACGAAGCGAGAGAGAAGGCAAAATCGCATAAAAATAAGCTAATATGCCAACTGTTTTTTGTTCCATAAGATGTATATAATGATAGAGGTTGTACAAGCACAAAGTTAAGTGATGACAAATCCATATAAAAGGAGAGCGGTATGATGAAACGGATGGGCATTGGCTTGCAAATGTACACACTTCGCGACGTAACGGCCACAGATTTCGAGGGAACGCTCCGCAAGGTTGCTGCAATGGGATATGAAGGCGTAGAATTCGCCGGCTACGGCGGGATTGAGGCGGAGACTTTGCGTGATCTGCTGCAAGAGCTGAAGCTTACGGCAATCGGAAGCCACATCGGTTTGCAGGCGCTGGATACGAATCTGGAGAATGAAATCGCTTTCCTGAAAACGATTGGCGCGAATTACGCAATCTGCCCATGGTTGCCGCTCGAGGAACGCGACTCGGAGTCTTGGCGGGGCCATCTCGTGAAATTCGAACAGTTCGGCAAACGATTCCGCGAGGAAGGAATTACGTTCGCTTATCATAATCACGATTTCGAATTCGAAGTGGAGATCGACGGCGAGATCGTATTCGACGCCCTTTATGCGCGTATTGCCCCCGAGCACCTGCAAGTAGAGATGGACATTGGCTGGGTACAATATTCCGGCAAGGATCCGCTTGCTTATATTAAGAAGTATACCGACCGTCTGCCGCTTCTTCATCTAAAGGACTTCCGTGCGGGCGAGAAGGGTAAAGGCATCGACACCGTGGAGCTGGGACGGGGCGACTTGCCGCTTGTGCCGATTATCGGCGCAGCATCTGAAGCCAACGTCGAATGGCTCATCGTCGAGCAGGACACTTGCGCGAATCCGCCGCTGGAATCCGTTGCGGAAAGCATGGAGTGGCTGAAAAATAATTATCTGAACCAATTCTAATTAGAAAGCTATTATTAGATCGAGTTCAAAAAGTCCGATTTTCAGTACCGAGAAGGTTGGATGAAGAGTAGGGACTGAGGAGCGGAGCGTAGTGGAAGCTACGTGAGCACCGGAAGTGCCGGCTGAATTCAAGATTCGATGTCGACATACTTCTCGAGTTACTTCGTAATCAAAATTGGACTTTTTGAACCACCACTTATAGAAAGCAGGGGAAATCATTGTCTAGAGTTCGAGTAGCCGTCATTGGCTGTGGTTCCATCTCCAAATATCGTCATATTCCCGAATATGCTGCACACGCCGACGTAGAGCTTGTCGCTTTCGTCGATCCCATTATCGAACGTGCAGAAGAGTACGCAGCCAAACATGGCGGCAAAGCTTTCTCCGATTATGAGACGATGCTGGCTGAAATAAAGCCGGACGCTGTCAGCGTATGTACGCCTAACGCGTTCCACGCGCCGATGTCGATCGCGGCTGCCAATGCCGGAGCTCACGTGCTTGTGGAAAAGCCGATGGCTGCAACGGACGCCGAAGCGGAAGCGATGATTCAAGCGGCTAAAAGCAATGGCGTCAATCTGATGGTTGGGCACAACCAACGGTTCATGCCTCCGCATGTGAAGGCTAAACAAATTCTTGAATCCGGCATTCTGGGCAAAGTGCTGACGTTCCGTACTTCGTTCGGCCATCCGGGTCCTGACGCTTGGAGCATCGATGGCGCGAGCAGCTGGTTTTTCCGCAAGGATGAAGCGATTATGGGCGCCATGGGCGATCTCGGCGTACACAAATCCGACTTGATCCGTTGGCTGCTAAATGACGAAGTGGCGGAAATCGCGGCTCTCGTAGGCACGCTTGACAAGAAGGGTACGGCAGTCGACGACAACGCTTCGTGTGTGCTCCGTATGGAGAGCGGCGTGATCGGGACGCTCGTAGCCAGCTGGACATACTACAGAGGCGAAGACAACAGCACGATCCTCTGGTGCGAGAACGGCGTTATGAAAATCGGTACGCATCCGGACGATCAAGTTATCGTTGAGCTGCGCAACGGTTCAGTCGAGAAACATAAAGTAGGCGCTATCTCTACGAACGATAAACAAGAGTCAAGCGGTGTTGTAGATGCGTTCCTGACGAGCATTCTGACGAAATCGACGCCTGCTGTTTCCGGAGAAGACGGACGCAAATCGCTTAAGGTAATCCTGTGCGCGTTCGAATCCCAAGCAACGGGTCAATTCATTAAAGTAAACAACTAGTTTTCGGTATAGCTGAAGATCTCCGCATGTCCTCCGTGGCATGTTTCGGAGGTCTTCTTTTGTGTTTAAATCACAAATACGAGATTTGTTGCGCAATGAGTAGATTCTAATAAAGCAGGCGGGACAATGGATTGCTCCCTTTTTTGTGTCGAATGGCAATTATTGTGTCATGAAGTGGTTAACCCCTCATGCTAAGATAAGGGACGTCGGAAGGATATCCGAACAATTCTAGCAGAATTAGGAGGAATTGATTTATGAGAAAGCAATCCATTCGGATCGGGGTAGCAAGCCTGTTGGCGGCTACGATGATCGGTACAGGTTTAGCCGTGCCGAAGGCGGACGCTGCAGCCGGAGATAACGGCTTCAAGATGCAATTGAACTACATCAATTACACTCTAATTAACGATATAGCGTCCAAATATGGCATCGACCTTAGCAAAATCAACTTTTCGTACAACGGGATCGTAATTAAGTGGCCAGGTGATGCAACGAAGCCGGCTCCAACGGCTAATCCGACTACCGCGCCAAAGCCGACCGTAACGCCGGCTCCTACAGCTAAGCCGACTCCGGCTCCGACCGTTGCTCCTACGAAAGCGCCGACGAAGACGCCTGCACCTACGGTGAAGCCGACTCCAGCGCCGACAACCGGCACAGGAATGGGAGAGTTTCAAACGCAGGTTGTCACATTAGTCAACCAGGAGCGCGCGAAGGTTGGTCTTAAAGCATTACAGACTGACGCATTGTTGAACAAGGTCGCAACGGAGAAGGCAAGAGACATGGACGTAAATAACTACTTCAGCCATACTTCGCCGACTTACGGCTCGCCATTCGACATGATGAGATCCTTTGGCGTCACTTACAGATCCGCGGGTGAGAACATTGCTTCCGGTCAGCCAACTCCGGCACGGGTTATGCAGGATTGGATGAACAGCCCTGGTCATAGAGCTAATATCCTGAATGCGAGCTTTACGAAGATTGGCGTGGGATATGTAAATGGCGAATGGGTGCAAATGTTTACTGGCTAGTCTTTAAGTTTCGTTTTTCGTGATGTGATTCCATGCGGCTTGAAGGAGAGACTGGCCATTGATAGCGGCCTCTCTCCTTCGGCAGCAAATCATTTTTTGGAGGTACAACGTTTTGAACAAATGGATGTTGACTACTTTGACTACAGTTGCATTAACTTGTGCTACAGCCCTATTCGCAGGCAACGCGCAAGCTGCGGAACAAACACATAAGATTGAACCCAATGATACATTTTGGCAAATTTCGCTACAATACAAGGTGCCTCTTAAGAAACTAATGAGTGCAAACGATACTATGGTTGCGGATCAACTGCAAATCGGATCCGAGATGGTCATTCCCGGTCAGGAAATTGTTGCCTTAAGCAAAGAGGCCGCTCCCGTACCTGCTCAAAAAAAGGAAGCAGCGCCTGCTGCGATGACGGTAACGGCGCCAGGCGGCACGACGCATAGCTACAAAAAAGAATTGCAGGTAAAAGCGACGGCCTATACGGCGGCAGCATCGGAAAATGGCAAATGGGGCGCGGTGGATTACTTCGGCAATAAGCTCAAGGTTGGTACCATTGCCGTTGACCCTAAGATGATTCCGCTTGGAACGAAATTGTTCGTAAAAGGGTACAGCTACAATGGCTTGCCAGCAGGCGGCATGATCGCTACCGCAACGGATATAGGAGGTTCCATCAAGGGCAACCGGATCGATATCTTTGTTCCCGGAACGACTCAGCAAGCCAAAAAGTTCGGATTCCAAGATGTAACGGTATATATCCTGCAATAATGAATGAGCGCTCCTTTGAGGGAGCGCTTTTGTTCTTTGCGAGCATCCTGAATTAACGATATGCCCGCTTGCCTAACAGCTCGGGCAACGTCACCATTTCATACCCTTTGCCTTGCAGAGATTCGATCAGAACAGGCAGTGCATGGATTGTTCCATCCAGGCTCTGTCCCTCTCCCCCGCCTGCATGCTGTAAAATAATCGAACCGGGCTGCAACGTTTTGCGGATATTTGCAAGCACCCTTGCGCTGGAAGGATTCCGTCTCCAATCCTCGGAATCGACATCCCAGTTCACGATTGTATAACCGGAGCCTTTACTCCAACGAATCTGTTGCGGGAGCAGCTCGCCGTAAGGCGGGCGGATCAAGAGCGGCGTTACGCCGGCGATCCGTTTAATGACGCCATCCGTCTGCCAGATTTGATGCTGGACTTTGCTCAGCGGCAGCTTGGAGAAGACGGGATGATTGTAGGAGTGATTGCCGATGACGTGGCCTTCGCTAATGATTCGACGGACCAAATCCGGGTGTTTGGATGCTCTCTCTCCTACAACAAAGAAGGTGGCGCAAATCCGATAGCGGGACAACACATCCAAAATCTGAGGCGTAACCCGTGGATCCGGCGCATCGTCGAACGTCAGCGCTACACGTTTGAGGTTGCGTGGACCGTTTAACAAAAAGGCGTTCGGGTACTGCTTATGCAAAGAGACCCATGACATATCCACTTTCTGGGCCGCAGGCCGTTTTCGTTGCCTTTGTTTTTGTTTCTGGCGCCGCTTCTGCTGCGGTCTGCTCTTTTGCTTCGCTTTCACTGCAGCGTTTTGTTTGCTCTGCTGTTGTGGCGCAGCAGCTTCGACAGCTGACCTGGAAGGCACGGCTGAAAATAGAAGCGCGATGATTGTTGCGGCTGCTACTGCGAGTTTCCCAAATTTGATAATCAATCAGGTTCATCCGTTCTTCTGTGTTGTTTGCAGCTTGTTTGCATGGTGTATGGGGTAGGTTCCCCGCAGGACGGTTCCTTCATACGTCCCGCAAGCGATTATTTGGCAAAAGAAAAAGCACCCGGTCTGGGTGCTGAATAGGATGAGCAAGCCGTATTATTTCATCTTGAATACTTGAATCGTGCGCTGCAGCTGTGTCGCCATGGACAACATGCGTTCGGTCTCTTGTACGACGGCTTGAACGGATGCGATCTGCTCGTTCATGGAAGCGGATACTTGTTCTGTGCCGGCAGCGGACTGCTGCGTAATCGCCGAGATGTTTTGGATCGCTCCGGAGATTTGGCGAGCGCTCTCCAGCATGGCATCGCTCTCTTGCGAGAACGCGTAAATTTGATTCGTAATAAATTGAATGCTTTGCTCGATCTCCTGAAATATCTGTTCGGACTGGCGAATGTGCTCGCTCTGCAGCTTAACGACATCTTCGTTAACCTTCATATTGTTGATGGCGAGTCGAATGCCTTCATCAATGCTCTTTACGAGCGTGAATACCTGCTTCGTCGAAGACGTCGATTCTTCGGCCAGCTTGCGAACCTCTTGAGCTACAACAGCAAAGCCGCGGCCATGCTCGCCTGCCCGTGCCGCCTCGATGGAAGCGTTTAGGGACAGCAGATTGGTTTGTTCGGCGATATCGGAGATCGTAGTCGTAATGGCGGATATGCCTTGCGCCTTGCGAGCAAGCTCTTCAATCGTAGCGGATACTTGCGCAGTGGCGTCAATGTTGCGCTGCATGCCTTCCGCTTGAATCTCCAATGCTTCCCTGCCTCGTCCAACGATGGCGATCGTTTGATCGGAGCGCGCATTCATTTCTTTGGTGGAATGGGCGTAGGCTCCAACCTTTTCCTCAATCTCGTTAATGGAATTGCTCATATCCGATACGTCCTCGGAAATTTCGTTTGCTCCTGTAGCGAGCTCCCCTGCAGATGCGGCAACTTGTTCCATGGCGGTCTGAATGCTGTTGTTTTTATCGAATATGCCACGACTTGTTTCGGCTACGTGACGAATGATGTTGGAAGTCTCTGTAAGAATATCGCGAAGCTTGTCAACCATGCTGTTAAAGGAGTGGCCCAGTTCTCCAGCTCCGGAGTTGGCTGACATATCGATCTTTTGGGTGAAATCTCCCTTTGCAATCCGATAAGCCGCGCCGGAGATCTCGTCGTAAGATCCCGTAATGGCCTTGTCCACGAACACAATGGTAGGGTATGCGGCAATTGCAAGCACGATTGAAATCAGGATCATGGCAAGCAACGGGCCGCCTGCGAGCGCTGTCGTAAGAATCGCAATAATGGCAAATAGCGCTAAATTGAAATACGTCGTTATTACTAGTTTATTGCGCACCGAAAGCGAGTAGTACCATTGGATCATTATGTAAGCGCTCCTTTTATTAGAATAACCACATTATAACATTGGACCCGAATTTGGTCTATAATTGTCGACCTAATAAATGAAATGCAAGTATGATACTTTATGCTCAGCTATATAGGACGTTCAGCGCAATTGAAATTTCGGAAATTACCAAGTATTTTTTCGGTGATGAAAATAATGGACAATGTTACCATTAATGACAATTCGATGTTTGATTTCGTCAGATGGTGTCGAAGCAGCAGGTGAGAATGTCGAAACACTAAAGGAGGTAATCGGGTATGGAAATGGTATCTTTGGCAAGACAAGTAGACTTCGTATTCAGGCAGTTGGAGGGTGAGCTGACGAATGCGGCAGCCGGTACCGTGCAGATCTGCATTCGCAATAATGCAGTGGGGAAGTTCGGGATGAAACATCATCCTATCGAAAGCAGGGACGGCAAGCTTGAAGGCAAGGACAGGGGGTTAACGCAGGAGCAGGTACAAGCATTCCGTCAACTGGCAATCGAAGCTTTGAAATACAGGAGGGACTGGACGCATGGCGAAATTTTATATGATTTTGCAGTGAAGCCCAGCAGCAATACGTGGTCGGCAAGCGTCTTGTATGAATCCAATTACAATATGGCTGCATGGAACAGCCGCTACACCCCTCAAAGATTGGCTTGACGGTATTTTTGGATGGAATCCGAGTAGGACGGCTGGCCTAACATCATTGAACCCTGCGGGCGGAATTAACCGCAAGGTTGCGGTGCGGAACCAGCCGTCGCTGAAGCTATGTTCCCTTAGAATCCGAATTCCAGATCGGGATACACATATGGAGAAGCAGGAGCCGGAATTCGTTCGATTTTGGTCAATTCAACCGTAAGTATATCGTTCCCCATATAATTCGAGATAGAAAGCTTTCCCGTGCCCTTGACCCAGTCGTCTTCGACGTACTCGTTAGCCTTAGGCCATGTCGTCATCAGACCGTAAGGAAGCGCGTCGGCCGAGCAGCAATTCATGGCGAACCGGCTGATCGCCATTCGATCCTCTCCCATATCTTCCTCGCGATAGATGAAGCCGCTTATTTCGATTTCTTTGCCCATAAACGCGTCGCGATACAAATCAAGCGCGGTCAACGTTTCGATGAATAGGCTCTCCGGGACCTCGATGAGGGGCTGTTCGTACAGCTGCTTGGCGAGCCTGGCGTGATCGACCGTATATTCGTCATAGGGGAACAACTCGTCCAGGGTATTGTCGTTATTATTGCCCGGGCTGCCTTTCGTTGACAACGAAACAGGATCCGAGCTTGTCTCTGTCGCAGACCGCGATATCGTTTCGTTGCCCGTGAAGCTCATTCCCTTCTTCGCGGCCAGTGCGCTGCCCAAAGTACCGGTAGGGGTCAGGAAGCCAAGAGCCAAAGGAAGGATAAAAAGACTGTAAACGAAGATGTTCTTTGTCCTCGACGAAGAATGTTGATGATCGCAATCGCAATCCGCGGCATGCGATTTTCTGCGCGCTTTGAGCGCTGCGTACAGCTGGTAGATGGCGGCCGCATATAATCCTATTGCGGATAGCTTCACGAGCAGCTCCATTTTCGGAGCGATAAAAAGCGTCATGTCGCCCGTGCGGAACAAATAGACGATTAACATGGCAAAGCCCGCAAGAAGCAGGAAGCGGATAAGATGCTGGGTCGTCGTCATAGAATCACCTCGGCTATGAGAGTTGCGGCTACGGTCAGTACAGCGGTCAGCGCTATAAGCAAGGCGACGATCCGGAGCTTGAAAGTGGACATCAGCATTAGCGTATTTTTGAAATCGACCATGGGACCGAATACCAGGAAGGCAAGAAGCGGTCCCGGCTGGAAGATGCCGTTGAACGAAGCAGCGATAAAGGCGTCGGATGTAGAGCAAATGGAAAGAATAAATGCAAAAGCCATCATGAACGGATAAGCAAACATGGGCTCGCCCGCGAAGCCGACCAATACGTCTCTGCCTACGACCGTCTGAATCATGGCTGTTAGCAACGCGCCGATAAGCAGATACTGTCCCATCTCAAAAAATTCTTCGGAAGCATGCGACATCGTAGCGGAAATTTTGCTTCTGATCCGCCCCTTCTTAACGTCAGTGGTGTTATGTGGATGGGGATTAGACTGAACATGATCATGCGCATGAACGTTATCATCATGGTGAAAGCGGGCGACGCCTTGAGCGGCATGTCTGCCATCGGTCCGCAATGGGCTTTGTTTCATAAACCTGGACAGCAGCAGTCCAATCAAAACGGCGATGACAAACGCCGCGATCATACGGGCGTATGCGATCTCCGGGCTTGTACGAAAAGCCATGAAGGTAGACGAGAACACAATGGGATTTACGATGGGTCCCGCAAGCAGATATACGATTCCTATGTAAGCCGGCATCCCCTTGCGAATCAATCGTCTGACGACAGGGATCATCCCGCATTCGCATAAGGGAAAGAAGATTCCCAACAGTCCTCCGACCAGGACGCCGGCAACGGGGTTGCGAGGCATCATACGGCGAATCATCTCATCCGTAACGAATACTTGAAGCAGCGCGGAGAACAAGATACCGAGCAAGATGAACGGGAATGCTTCCAAAATAATGCTGATAAATAAAATTTTGAAGGATTGAAAATGGGCAGGATTCAATATGACGTCCCATGCAACGGCAGGCAGCTCGCGATTCGTCGCAATTAGGAAAATCATGATCAAACAGCCGATTGCTAGAGCAGGCGTGCCTATCCGGAATAACGCGGTTCGCATATGTACATCCTTCCTCTTCGCGACTAATTAGTAATAATTACGATATGGATCGGTACTCATACTATAACCTATGCGAAAAAGTCTGTCGATAGGACAACTATTCGGTAAAAGAAAAAAAGGAGAAGGCTTATTCCCCGTTACGGGCCTTCTCCGCCTTGCGTCGAAGTTTTGCTTTTACGATAAAACCTGCCCCTATGCTAAAGAGCGACAGCATGCCGAACAACAGGACGAACCAACCGTTATAACTGATGGATATCGCCGTCGCGCTCATGAACAAAATGGACAATACGGCAAAAAACATGGACAATGTTTTGGACATAATAGAAACTCTCCTTGACGCTTTGAAACAGCGTAAAATATTTTTGAAGCTTGCAGCATAGTTTGCAGAGATGTGCACATAATAAGTTTGCAAGCTTGCAACACACAAACAAGTGCAGAGGACGAAAGGAGAATACCTGATGTCACGTAGCAACCAACTTATTGTCCCACAAGCATCGCAAGCACTGGAGCAATTAAAACTTGAGGCAGCACAGGAATTGGGCGTTCAAATTCCGGCAGATGGCTATTATGGTAATGTAACCAGCCGCGATGCAGGTTCGCTTGGCGGTTATATCACGAAGAAGCTTGTCCAAATCGCCGAGCAACAATTGTCCGGTGGATACCGTTAAGCGACTATTATACACAAGCGATCGTCAGAGACCCAAGGGAAACCTTGGGTTTTTTTATTGTGGGAATTATGCGATTCCCAGACTTGTCCACTTGTGAACAAAGGATTAAAAAATCTAACAGACACCAGCAACGCTATTTGTCCGATTTTAACAACAAACAAAATCTAACGGACAGGAAAAACACTATTGGGTCGTATTGAAGCCAAATGGTGCTTTGAAGGTGTCAATAAGGTCGTGTTTGTCCGTTAGATTTTTTAAAACCTAAATAAACGAAGAATAGCGTCATTTATGTCCGATAGGCGGAAGCGACTTGGAAAGCCCCCCAAATAAAAGCCCCTTACCATTGTGGGGGAAGGGGCCTGCTTAAGTCAATCACCCCGTCTTCGCTCATGCCGAAGACGTAAGACGTTAATACGTTAATACGTATCCATGCGCAGCCGCTTCATCAACCGCTCCTCGCTCAGCCAGCCCACATAAGAGCCTACCGTCTCGTATTGCTTGTTCATAAGAAGTACGGCGACGAAAGGATATTGCTTGCGGTGACGGTACCTGACATCGCACCATCGGACTTCATACCCCCAGGAGTGCTCCTTGACATCGGCGCAAGCAAAGCTTGTAAAGTAAAGGAAAGAACGGATGGCCGCATCGTTCTTGGACTTCTCGACTGCAGGATGGCTGGAGCACCGTACTTTGTCGACCCAACTAAGCTTGCTCCCCCTTAAATTGCCGACGTAGAACGTGCCGTCCTCGCTTTGCTTGACGATATTCCAGATTGACATCGAGATGGTCGGAATGGCGAAATACGAATCTTTCGGCCGATGGCTCGCATCAAGCTTGCGAATTCTGCGGACCGTTGCTTTAGCGGCGAACGTCCGCCAGACGAAATAACCGGCAAGGAACAGGTACATGACCGGAAACAGAATTGCGGGATTTACGAGCCCCGTTGCCCACAGTAAAATAGCTATTAGGTGAGCCGAAAAAATGAGCGGGTCGAAGATATGGATAATGTTCCAGGAAATCCATTTCTCATTAAAGGGACGCATGGCTTGGGTGCCGTATGCATTAAACAAATCGGTGAATACATGAAGAACGACCGACAGCAGTACCCATCCTCCGACGTGCAGCCAAGGCAGGCTCCCTCTGTAAAACAGCTGCAAAATAAGGGTGATCGCTGCCGACCATATCAGAATGGCCGGAATGGAGTGCGAAAGTCCCCGATGGTTGCGAATGTAGCATGCGTTCCCCTTGAGTCTGAGCAGATTGTCGAGATCGGGAGCTTGGGAGCCCGCGACCGTGCCGAGCAGCACGGCAGTGTGAACGACTGGACTTGCGGCGACAACGGGATCAACCGCGGCGAGACCGGCCAAGCCGATACCCATTACCAAATGTGTTCCTGTATCCATTGGCGGTATGCCAACCTCCTTCATGATGTGCGATTAAGCATAGTATCGCCCGAAGTGGGATAACTTTATCACGATCGAAAGGAGACTTGCGCCAGATGTTTATTACTTTCGCGGAATATCGGATCAGCCCTGAATTTCAGGAGCAATATGAGGCGGCAACGAAATTATTATTGACGGAAACGGAGGGCGTCGAGCTGTACGAGGGGACGGATCAGCCGGGCTTGTTCGTCGAAATCTGGAGAGCAGCCGATGTTGCACAGGCAGAGCGAATCAAAAAAGAACGCTGCAGCGAGCGTTCTTCTTGGGCTGTATTGACACCGATGATACTTGGCGGTTCAGCCAAACTTCATGTATGGACGTTCCAGCCTGCTCATTCGCCTTCCTGAGACATCGCGCAACGTCGTCCAGGGGTAACGAACCATGCGATTGACAGTTGGCTTAGAGAGCTGGATAGATAAAGGATTATTGTCCGTTCATGCCGGTTGTGTCCGTCAGCGGAGTGCTGGGTGTTACAACAGAACCATGGAACGGGTACTCGTAATTGATTGGTCCGTCGAACGTGACGTAATCCAGGTTAAGCATGAGAAGCAGGTAACGCATACCTGTTGAAGGATCGCTGATAATAATATGATCGCGGCCGGCAGCTTCGATAATTCCTTTAAATATCTTGGCATTCCATTCGGAATTGTTCTCGTAAGTCATGTAGAACGTCGCGAGCTTGCCGCGATTCAAGCGAAGAATGTTTTCGACATAGGATTCTTCCATAGCCGGCAACGTAACCATGTTGCCGCCGCCTGGCGTCATATACGATCCGCTGGGAACGGAGCTGGGAGGCATCATAGCGCTGGTCGGCATCATCGTTCCCTGGGACATGCCGTAAGGCGTTTGTTGTATGCCACGGTTTACGTATCCGTAACCATAACCGTATGGCTGATAACCATATGGAGCCGACGTCAAGCCGATGCTTGCGTCGGAGGTGCTCACTTGTTGCTTGTATCCGAACGTACTCATTTCTAATCGTCCTCGCTTTCATGCGTGTTCATGCTGATTGGGATTTGGTTTGGAGTAGGCGTTACACTACATGGTTAATGTATGGAAGGATGGGCGAATTGGTGACAAAATCGAATTTGGGTGGAATTGTCATCCAAGTGTCGAATTCATGAATAAAGATGGCGAACATTGTCACCGCCCATATTTTTCGGTATGATTAGAAACGGTGCATTAATGATAGAGAGACGCTGCAGGCGTCTTGTCGTAAAACTCGGGAGGCTAGCTTCTGTGCTTAAGGATTTGATTGCTTTAACGAAACCCCGGCTTCTCCGGTTAAATATGTTCGCTGCGATTGGCGGATTCTGGGTAGCTTCCAAATGGGATCTCGACATCCTGCTCATGTTATGGATGTTGGTCGGCTCGACGCTGACAATGGCCTCGGCGACGGTCGTAAACAATTATTGGGATCGCGAGCTGGATCAAAAGATGGAGCGCACGCGCAATCGTACGCTTCCCATGGGCCGAATGTCGCCAACGGCCGTACTTTCTTACGGCATTATACTTGGCATCGCGGGGCTCGCCACTCTGTTTGCATTGGATGTATTAACCGGTCTGCTCGGATTGTTGGGCTGGTTTGTCTATATTGTCATCTACACAATGTGGCTAAAGCGTAGCTCGACGTGGAGCACATCGATCGGCGGAGTCTCCGGAGCAATGCCCCCTGTTATCGGTTACTGCGCGGTAACAAATGAATTGGATGCAGGGGCGTGGCTGCTGTTCGCCCTGTTGTTCCTGTGGCAGCCGGCGCATTTCTGGTCGCTAGCTATTCGAAGGGTTGAAGAATATCGGGAAGCGGGCTTCCCGCTGCTGCCGGTTGTCAAAGGCATCAAGAGGACAAAGCTTCAGATGATTCCTTACGTACTGCTTCTGCTGCCAACTGTTGTATTGTTATACACGTATGGATACGCCGGCATTTATTTCTTGATTATTTCCGCGGCGCTGAGCGTCGTATGGCTTGTACATACCATCAGCGGACTGATGACGAAGGATACGGAGAAGTGGGCTAAGATCAATTTCTTGATCTCGGTCAATTATTTGATGATCGTCTTTGTCGCGATGATTGCGAATACGGTGAAGTAATTTAAGGACAGGCAAAGCCTCATGGAAGGTGGACTGGAAGTGGCATTTTTACGCAAACATGCTTTCAAGATCGCCGTACTGGCATTATGCGCGGTGATGGGCATCTATTTATTATTTACTTATGTTTGGAAGCCGGAAGCGCCGTTGCCCGTAATCAAGCAAGCTCCGGCTTTCGAGATAAACGATATCGACGGCAAACCTGTATCTCTAGCATCGACGAGTGGGAAA
Source organism: Paenibacillus sp. PAMC21692 (assembly GCF_014303795.1). Taxonomy (NCBI): domain Bacteria; kingdom Bacillati; phylum Bacillota; class Bacilli; order Caryophanales; family Paenibacillaceae; genus Paenibacillus; species Paenibacillus sp. PAMC21692. The sequence goes on along the minus strand of NZ_CP060293.1, from coordinate 6,664,337 downwards.
GTACGGCTCGTGTACTACTACTTCGCGAACTGCCCGGATGTGTGCCCGCCTACGACATTCCTGTTGGCGGAAGCTCAGGAGAAACTTCGTGAGCAAGGCAAACTCGGAACGGATGTCGAGCTCATCTCCATCACGTTCGATCCGGAGAGGGACACGCCGGAAGTCATTCGCAATTTCGCGGAACGCACCTCGGCCGAGTTGGGCGACGGCTGGCACTTTCTAAGGGGCGACGGGGATGAAACAATTAAGCTGGCCAGCGAGATGAGGATATCGGTTATGAAGGATCCAGGCGGCGAAACGTTCTCCCATATGAACCTCATCGCTCTAATCGACCAAAATGACCAAATCCGTCAACTGATTAAAGGCAGCGACGAAAATCTAACCGCAAATGATATCGTAGACCAGGTCGACAGACTGCTTAAGTAATTGAAGTTGACTGGAATATCAAAAAGGAACTTCCATATCAGAATTTGTCCCAGTTCGGGGCGGGATTGGACGCAGGATACAGGATGTATGCGTCTAGTCCCGCCTTTTCCAGTTGTTCGATCAAATATTCTTCGGGCGTATTCTCAACTCCGTAATATCCGCGCCGAGTATAGATGTGTTCGGCATCGGGGAACAGATCGCTTAAAATGCCGCGTATGCGCCGGCCGGACGAATCGTTGTCCGTAAAGACGAAGATATGTCGGTCGCCGGCTTCTTTGCGCAGGTTCTCCAGCTGAGAGGTGCCGGGCGTCCCGTATGTGCACAGAATCGGCACGCGCTCATCGAGCACGCGGCGCAGCTTGCTTCTGTCGTTTTTGCCCTCAACCACGATGGCTATGTACGGATCCATAGTTAATCCCCTTTCAGACGAACATTTTGAACACGAAATATTAGCTCCAGTTTACCACATAAGAGTTCGTAAGTTTTTCTAAGATGCCGTTTCCTAGATGCCGCTTCAAAGATACAAGGCCGCCCGCGACGCAAACATTATGCGCTGCGGCGGCCTTATCGCGTGAACACTCCGTTAGATGCGGATTACCAGAATCCGGCACATACGATGATTACGAGCAAGATAAACAATACTAGAATAGTGCCTACGTTGTTGTTACCGTAGCCCCCCAAACCTCTGCCTGCGCCTGTCATTATGGAGTCACCCCTCTACGCTAGCGTTAACATCGGACGGCTTGTTGAGTGAGCCGGAGCCTCTGGTCGATTGCCGCCTGATACTCCCATCCTATGAGCGGAGGAGACGAATGCCCTGTGCGATTACCCAGTCTTGGAAAAATGGGTGTTCGGCACAATTACGCGAAACCGGTAGAACGGCAGCAGCGCCAGTGCCAGCATGAGTGCTATAAAGGCGATGTAATACGGCGATACCTGATCGCGAAGTTGCCCTGCCAGCATAGGGCCGAGAAAGGCTCCGACTGAAAAGGCGATGGAAAGCACCGAAAAAGTTCTGCCGTATTTCGTCCCGCCGCTCAATTCGATCAACAGCGTAGACAATGCCGGCAAAATAACGCCCTTCGCCATTCCGACGAACAGCAGCATGACCGCTAACGGAAGCGGCACGTCTGCAGCCATGCCAAAATAAATAAGCGCCAGGCTTAAAGCGCCCCATAACGTTCGTTGAAAGGCGGACAGACGATTAAGAAACAGCATGCTGAGCGTAATAAGCGCTCCAATGCTGACAACGGAGAACAACAGACCGGTCGTCATCATTGCCTCGCGGTTCTTAGCGAGCAGCGGCAGCTCGAAAGAGAGGATGCCCTGAGCGCAGCTAAAGGCAACCGGAAGCAAATAGATGAGCCAAGGAATCGGCAAGGATTGCGCGGGAGATGCAGCTGTACCGATAGAATTTGCTTCCGGAGGCGGCACCCTGTTCAGCTTGCCGTTAATCTCCTTAATGAACACGAGCGCGCAGATCGCCGTGCCGATCAGCACCCAACCCAAAATCGTGAAGGCGGTGGAGAACCCGATCTTGGCGACGAGGTATGCTCCCGCTGCGGGCGAGACGACGGAGGCGAGCGTATGGACAAGTCCGTTGCCTGCCATCAGCTTGCCTTGCTCCGTAATATCATTGGTCAGTCTCGCCAGCAAGGAGAGGCAGGCGGGAGAGAGGAACGCAAGTACAAAGCCGCTGACGGAACGCAGCAATAGCAGCTGCCACGGATCCGTCACGTAGGCCTGGAACAGAAGGATGACCCCGGCTCCAAGCAGACTGAAGACGATGAACAACCGGCTGCCGTAACGGTCCACGCCGTAGCTGGCTAATACATTGCCCGGCAAATGCGTGATGGAATACATGCCCATCATGAGACCGATAAATGACGGGGCAGCTCCGATTGAGATGGCAAACGGCGTCAGGATCGGATATTGGGCATGCAAGTCGAAGAAAGCGACGAACAGAAATAAATACAGCCACAAAGCGGTTTTCAAAGGCGGCTCCTCCTTGCTATCACTTTAACTACTTGTACGCCCTGCCCGGACAAGATATGTCTCCCGTTTCGGGCAATGCCGTTTACGCCCCCCTCCTCCGTAGGCTATAATATTTGGTAGCGCATATGTGGTAGAGATATAATAAGGAGGGTTCCCTATGAATTTTTTGGATTTTTCTTCGTATGATACCGAGACATGGACGACCTTTTTTCAAGAAAATTGGCTTGTGCTCGTTATCGCTCTAGTCGTTCTTCTCATTGTCATTCGCGTTGTAAAGACAATGGTGAAGTGGGCGCTGGCCGCCGTCATCATTATCGGGGTCGTGCTGTACAGCGGCTATTCGCTGGATGATGTTAAAGAGATAGGCACGAAAGTGGTGGACACGGTCAAGCAAGAAGCTGTATCGTTGATGATCGGCGAAGCGGAGAATGCGGAGTACAAAACGAACGCGGACGGCACGTTTACGATTAAGACGACGAATGTGGAGCTGACGGGCAAAGCCGGAGATAACGAAGTCAAGGTATCCGTCAAAGGAACGCCTTCCATTACACTTCAAGTGGACGAGACGATTCGAACATTTATCGAGCAAGCGAAACAAAAAGGTTAACATGCAGGCTGGCAGGTCTGCATGAAGGGAGTGGGCATTCATGCAAGACGATCCGCAAAAGCGGGAGATCGACAATCGGCGCAACTTCTCGTTCCGCCTGAACTTCTTTTTTTTCATTACGTTCGCCTTATTCAGTCTGCTGATCGTCAGGCTGGCGGTGCTGCAATTCGTCGAAGGACCGACGCTCAGCGCGGAAGGTCTGCGAAAGAGTACGCGCAATGACGCTATTGCGCCGATCCGCGGCAATATCTACGATTCGACAGGATATCCCATCGCATATTCCACATCAACCCAATCGCTTTATTACAGCATTCAGCCCGGCAAAGGTTTCGATGTCAAGGCTGAGGAAACGGCCAAGCAGCTGGAGGCCATCTTTAAAGAACTCGGCGATCCCGAGAAAACGATGACGTTCGACGACATTATCTGGCAGATGGACCTCGGCTTCACCAGGAACATCATCTCCACGCCGCGCCGGATCAAGTCTGGCCTGAGCAAGGAAGAAGTCGCCTACTTTATGGAGAATCGAACGACCTTTACCGGCGTCGATATTATGGAGGAGAGCGTCCGCAATTACGATACGAGCTCGATTGCGGTGCAACTGGTCGGATATTTAAAGAAATATAAAGGTGTGCGGGTCAATAACGAGTTCTATACCAAGAAGATGGAAGAGAAGGATCCTCAGCTCAAGTACTTGGAGGAAGAAGAAGTCGGGCTCGATGGCCTGGAGTTTATGTACCAAGACGTGCTTCGCGGTAAAAACGGCTTAAAATCGTATCCCGTCAACAACCAGGAGCAGATTATCGGTCCCATGCAAATTACCAATCCCGAGAAGGGCTCCGATCTGTTCCTGACCATCAACAAAAACGTACAGCTTCATACCGAGAAGTCGATCATGTCGCATCTGGAGAAAATCCGGACGTCACCCAACAAATACGAACGGGCGCCGTACGCCCAAACGGGTTTCGCTGTAGCGATGGAGGTCGATACGGGCAAGGTTGTCGCGATGGCGAGCATGCCCGATTACGACCCCAACATCTGGGCCGGCGGTCGGATAAGTCCGGAGGATTACGAGAACTTCGGCAACGTGCTTCCTAACGGCACCATCCGGACGGTGTATGGTCCTTATGAAACAAAGGCGGAACGCGACCAGCATCCTTCTTCGATTCTGCCGCCAGGCTCGACGTTGAAGCCGCTATCGGTGCTCATCGGTCTTAATGAAGGATTGTTCACTCCATCGACAGTGTTCAACGACAATGGATTGTTCACGTACGGCAAGAAGGGTTATGAAACGTATATCCGAAATTCCCAGAACAAATCTTACGGCCCTATCGACGGGTCCCGCGCCATCGCCCATTCCTCCAACCCGTTCATGGCGGCCATGGTGGGAGACAAATTATTTAGACGAGGTTCAGTAAACGGGAAGTCCAGCGTAGAGATTTGGGACGACTACATGAAGCAGTTCGGCTTGGGCGTTTCGACGGAAAGCGGATTGCCTAACGAAATTCGCGGCGTTATCGAGTATTTCCATGAGGCGGAGGTGGGCAGCCCCCAATCCGCTCTGATTCAAGCTTCGTTTGGGCAGCAGGGGCGTTATACGGCGCTTCAGCTTGTTCAATATACGGCTATGCTTGCGAACAGGGGGAATCGGATGAAGCCGCAATTCGTTAACGAAATCAAAGATTCCGACGGCAATCTGGTTGAGGGGTATACGCCTGTCGTACTTAATTCGATCGATATTCCGGAGGCTTATTGGAAGGAAATCGAGACGGGAATGGAAAAGGTTAGCGTACAAGGTTTCGAAGACTTCGGTCACGAGTTCCGGCGGAAGACGGGAACATCCGAGCAGGATGTATCCAAGCGCCGCGCGGAGAACGCGGTGTTTATCGCGTACGCGCCTGCCGACAATCCGAAGCTGGCGGTAGCCGTCGTTATACCTGACGGGGGCTTTGGCGGCTACGGCGCGGCTCCAATCGCACGCCAAATCTTCGATGCTTATGACGCGGAGTTTGGCCTCGCGGGCACGCCTAACAAGGCTCTGGCTGCGAAGTTGTTCGGCGCAGCTGCCGGCGGCAATGCCGCAACTGGCACGGGCGGAGAAGAAACAAATGTCGCGGGCACGGACCAGCCTGCGGGCAACGAACAGTAATATCGAGAATACGAGAGACGGCTGCAAACGGTATAACGATGCCGATTTGCAGCCGTTTTTTCTGTTCTTTATTATCCCGCTGATGTCCCTTTTAAAAATAAATGTTGCACTACGGAAACAATTTTGTGTATTATAAAAAAAGAGGCGCTGAATAAAATCTTATTACTGAGGGAAAGAAGATTGTCCCGGGTAAAAAACGATAAAGGTGGAGGAATCGGAATGAAGAAAACGGCAAAAACAAATTCCGCGATGAGAAGGTTTATAATGACGCTGCTGTTCTTGACGGTGTCGGCTATTGCATTAGCTGCTTGCGGAAGCGAAGGAAACACGATGACGGGCGGAGACGGCAAAATTGTTGTTACCGCAACGACAGGCATGATTGCGGATATTGCGGCTGAGGTAGGCGGCGATCGTGTCTCCGTAACGGGGCTGATGGGTCCGGGAATCGATCCCCATCTATACAAGGCATCGCAAGGCGACGTTAAGAAGCTGGATGGAGCCGACATCATCTTTTATAACGGACTACACCTGGAAGGAAAGATGGGAGAAATTTTCGAGAAGCTGGAAAACAGCAAGCCGGTTGTAGCCGTATCGAAATACATCGACGAGTCCTTGCTTCATGGCGACTCCAGCGTTGCCGGCGGCGGGACGCATGATCCGCATATTTGGTTTGACGTCAAGCTGTGGATGTCGGCTGTTGAGGTGGTCAGAGATACGTTTAAGGAGAAGGATGCTGCAGGCGCCGATTATTACGAGACTCAGGCAGCGGCCTATCTCGCGGAGCTTGAGGAGCTGGACGCTTACGCGATCCAGCAGATTGCACAAATTCCGGAGAAAAGCCGTATACTGGTAACCGCCCATGACGCTTTCGGCTACTTCGGCGAAGCATATGGATTGCAGGTGAAGGGACTGCAAGGCATGAACACGATGTCGGAATACGGCTCCAAGGATGTAAGCAAGCTGCGGGATTTCCTGGTGGAGAACGAAATCAATGCTGTATTTATCGAATCCAGCGTCTCCTCCAAGTCGATCGAATCCGTGATCGAAGGCGCGAAGGAGCTGGGACACGAGGTGAAGATCGGCGGCCAGCTGTATTCTGACGCCATGGGTGATCCCGGCACCGTGGAAGGTACTTATATCGGAATGGTTAGACATAACGTAGATACGATTGTCAGCGCATTGAAGTAGCTTGAAGGCGAGGCGCTGGCGACAGACGAAAGGAACGAGTGCGATGAGCATATCTAATGCGATTCCAAGAGCATCCGCGGCGGCGACGCAGGGCGCCTCGCCGCTTGCGATAAACGGGCTAAGCGTAGCCTATCAGAAGAAGCCGGTGCTGCGGGGCGTCACCTTCGAGGTGAACGAAGGCGAGCTGATCGGCGTTATCGGACCTAACGGCGCGGGCAAATCGACCATGATCAAGGCGGCACTGGGGCTCATTCCTGCGATCGGCGGAGAAGTGCTTGTGTATGGCAAAAGCCTGAAGAGCCAGCGCAAACTGATCGGTTACGTGCCGCAGCGCGAATCGGTCGATTGGGATTTCCCTACCAATGCGCTTGATGTCGTCTTAATGGGCACATACGGCAGGTTGGGATGGTTTCGACGTCCCGGCGCGAAGGAGAAGGCGTTCGCGCTCGATTGCCTGAGCAAGGTCGGCATGGCTGATTTCGCCGATCGGCAGATCAGCCAGCTGTCCGGCGGTCAGCAGCAGCGTGTCTTCCTGGCACGGGCGCTGGTGCAGGACGCCAAGCTGTACTTCATGGATGAGCCGTTCGCGGGAGTCGACGCAGCGACGGAGAAGGCGATTATTACCTTGTTGCAGGAATTGAAGCGGCAAGGCAAGACGGTTATTGTGGTCCATCACGACTTGGCGACCGTAAAACAATATTTTGATTCCGTGCTGTTGCTCAACGTGGAGCTGCAAGCATTCGGACCGACCGAAACGACATTTACGCAGGAACAGCTCCAGCACACTTACGGAGGGCGACTCTCGTTCCTCGATCCCGGATCGCTTGCCGTCTCTGGCGCAGGCGGCGGGGGTGGGCGGTCATGAGCAATTTCTTTACGATGCTGGCCGATCCCAACATGCGTTGGATCTTCTTCGGCTGCATGCTGCTTGGATTAAGCTCTGGCGTGATCGGCAGCTTCACTTATTTGCGGAAACAAAGTCTGGTCGGCGATACGCTTGCCCATGCGGCGCTTCCAGGCATCTGCATCGCCTTCATGCTGACCGGCGTCAAGTCCATCGGCATCTTCCTGATCGGTGCAACCCTCGCCGGCATCGTAGCGACGTTTGGCATCGGCTACATTACCCGTCACTCCCGGCTGAAGCAGGATGCCGCTCTCGGTATCGTCCTTAGCTCGTTTTTCGGTCTGGGAATCGTGCTGCTGACCTTTATCCAGCATGGCGATTATGGCAATCAGGCCGGCCTCGACAAGTTTTTATTCGGCCAGGCGGCAGCCATGGTTGGCTCCGACGTCATGACGATGTCGGTTATGTCCGCCTTTCTCGTGACGATATGCGCGCTATTGTTTAAGCAATTCAAGCTTATCTCGTTCGATCCCGGCTTCGCGAAGGGACTCGGGTATAACGTTGGTCTGCTGGAGCAGCTTCTTATGCTGCTGGTCGTGGTCGCGGTCGTGGCCGGCGTTCAGGCTGTGGGAGTCGTATTGATCGCCGCGCTGTTGATAACGCCAGCCGTATCCGCTCGTTACTGGACGAACCGGCTGGGCACGATGATCATTCTGTCTGGCGCTTTCGGCGCCCTGAGCGGAGCGCTTGGTACCTGGATCAGCTCCTCCGTGTCGAACCTCCCGACCGGCCCCGTCACGGTGCTGGCTGCGACAGCGGTGTTCGTCCTGTCCGTGCTGCTCGGGCCGGAGCGGGGACTTCTTGCGAAACGCATCTTACAGGCGAGAGTAAAGCGAAGTTTCCTGAAGGAGAATGAAGTTCTTCATACGGCGTCCGGGGACCGAATGAAAGGGGAGACGGCAGGATGAGCGACTTCTGGATTTTGCTAACGGGCAGCCTTGTAGCGGCGTGCTGCGGCATCGTCGGCGTATTCCTCGTACTCCGCAAGATGGCGATGATCGGCGATGCCATCAGCCATTCGGTAATGCCCGGCATCGTGATCGCGTTTCTTATCAGCGGTACGCGAGATTCGCTGGTCATGATGTTCGCGGCGCTGCTGTTCGGATTGCTGACGACGTTCCTGATCGGACTGTTCCAGCGAAGCGGCATTCAATCCGACGCTTCTATCGGCGTCGTGTTCACGGCACTGTTCGCCATCGGCGTTATTCTGGTGAGCTTGTTCGCCAGACAGGTGCATCTCGATCAGGATGCTATTTTGTATGGCGAAATTGCGTTCGTGCACTGGAATCTATGGGAGGTCGGCGGCGTCAGCATGGGACCGAAGGCCGTTTGGCTGCTGGGAGTTACGCTGATCGCGATCGCTGCCGTTATCGGTTTGTTTTACAAGCAGTTCAAGCTGTGCGCATTCGATCCGGCGCTGGCCGCGGCCATCGGCATTCCGGTTGCTCTGTTCCACTACATCCTGATGGGGCTCGTCTCCATGGCAACGGTAAGCTCCTTCGAGAGCGTCGGCGCCATCCTTGTCGTGGGCATGCTCATCATCCCGGCTTCCACCGCATACCTGCTGACGGATCGGTTGGGCATGATGATCGCGCTTAGCATAGCGGTTGGCGTTGCCAGCACGTTCGCAGGTTATGGCGCATCCATTATTCTGGACGCCTCCATTGCGGGTTGCATCGTATGCGCGGCTGGACTATTATTTGTGGCGGCGTTCCTGCTGTCTCCATCGCACGGCTTGATCAGCCGAAGACTTCGACAGCGCAAGCTGGCGGCCGAGACGACTGCCAACGGGGCGGGAGCGGTCTAAATACGGGACCTATCATAATTTGCAGAGATGTTTCATCCTTGTTATCGAGCAAGGGCGGAACATCTCTTTTTATCTTCCCCAGCATTTGGTTTCTCCCCGATTTGTGATAAAATAGGCAGGTGTGCGAATGAAGGAGTTGACATCATGACGAATTATAAATTGCTTGCGCTGGATATGGACGGAACGCTGCTTAATGAGCTTTCCGAGATTAGCGCAGAGAACGCGAAATGGATTGGTAAGGCGCTGGATGCCGGCGTCATCGTCAGCTTTTCGACGGGTCGGGGCTTCGAGAGCGCGCTGCCTTTTGCCGAGCAGCTAGGCCTGACTACGCCGATGATAACGGTCAACGGAGGCGAGGTGTGGTCGCGTCCGCATGTGCTGCATAAACGCACGGAGCTAAGCTCCATCTACGTGCAGCGGCTGCATGAGCTGGCGCTCCAGTATCCCGAGGTATGGTACTGGGCGTATACGACCCAGCGGATCTACAACAAGGAGCGCTGGTTCGGGCTAGACGAAAAGTACGAGGATTTCCACTGGCTCAAGTTTGGCTATTACACCGAGGACGACCGGGCAAGGGAAGCCATATTGGCAGAGACGAACACATGGGGAGCTTTCGAGATTACCAACTCTTCTCCCCATAATATCGAGCTTAATCCACTGGGCGTATCCAAGGCCAGCGCCCTGCGAGAATTATGCGCTCTGCTCGGCATCGAAATGGGCCAGGTTATCGCTGCGGGAGACAGTCTAAACGATATCGCGGCCATACGCGAAGCCGGATTAGGCGTGGCGATGGGCAACGCACAGCAGGTCGTGAAGGAGGCGGCGGATGCCGTTACGCTGACGAACGATGAGAACGGAGTCGCCGAAATAATCAAGAAGTACATATTCGGAGGCGAATCGTAATGGATATTCTAGGCTGGTCGCTAATCGTTCTGCTCTTTGTCGTTGGCATGGCGGGGGCAATCTACCCCGTGCTTCCGGGAGTTCTTGCGATCTATGCGGCTTTCTTCGTCTACGGCTGGTTCTTCTCGTTCGGAGACTTCGATTGGATCTTCTGGACGATCCAGACGCTGATTGTCGTCGTCTTGTTCGTTGCGGATTACGCGGTCTCGGCATGGGGAGTCAAACGGTTTGGAGGGACGAAGGCGTCCGTCATCGGCAGTACGATCGGCATTATCGCAGGTCCGTTCGTCATCCCGGCGTTCGGACTTATCATCGGGCCGTTCGCGGGAGCGGTCATCGGCGAGCTGATCGCGGGCAAAAACGTCGAGCAGTCGCTCAAAGCAGGCTGGGGAGCGCTAGTAGGTTTATTTACAAGCGTCGTAGTGAAGGTCATCCTGCAAGCGGTTATGATCATCCTGTTCATCCTTTGGCTAGTATTCTAATAAGGTAGTTCAACCCCACATAGAAGGCGGTTAGAGACATGGTTAAAGTTACGGTATGGAATGAATTCCTGCACGAGAAGATTCATGATGAAGTGAAGACCGTGTACCCGGACGGCATTCATGAGGCACTGGCGAAGGGGCTTGCGGCAGCGGACATCGAGCTTGCTACTGCTACGCTGGAAGAGCCGGAGCATGGCCTGACGGAAGAACGTCTGAACAATACGGACGTATTGATCTGGTGGGGCCATATGGGCCACGACAAGGTCGAAGACGCCATCGTCGACCGTGTTCAGCAGCGCGTATTGGAAGGCATGGGGCTGATCGTTCTCCATTCGGAATACTTCTCCAAGATATTCAAGAAGCTGATGGGGACCGGCTGCGATCTGAAGTGGCGCGAAGCGAACGAGAAGGAACGGATCTGGGTCGTAAATCCGGCGCATCCCATCGCCGCAGGTTTGCCGGAGTACATAACGCTGGACCATGAAGAAATGTACGGCGAGCACTTCGATATTCCGGCTCCGGACGAGTTGATCTTCGTAAGCTGGTTCGAGGGCGGCGAGGTATTCCGTAGCGGCTGCACGTTCAGCAGGGGTCAAGGCAAAATTTTTTACTTCCGCCCTGGACACGAGACATTCCCGACCTATTATAATCCGCAAATTCTGCAAGTCATTCAGAATGGCATCCGTTGGGCGGCTCCATCGCGCGCTGCCGCGCCAGTACGAGGCAACCATCAGCCGCTAGAACCAATCGGCGGCAAGACGCCTAACCAGGGTTAAGGAGAATGGAAAGAAAAGCATGGTAAAAAAAGACACATTAATCAAAGGCACGATTATCCTTGCGGCAGCTGCGCTGATAGCTCGATTCCTGGGGCTGTTCCAAAAAATACCATTGGCCTACATGTTAGACCACAAAGGCATGGTTGCCTTCAATGCCGCCAATTCCATCTACCTCGTGCTTCTGCTTGTTGCTACTGCAGGCTTCCCGAGCGCCATCAGCAAGATGGTATCGGAGCGATATGCGCTCGGCAAGGAAGGCGAGGCCAGAAGAATCTATCATGCCGCGCTTGTGTTCGGAGCCGTATCCGGGCTTATTCTTGCCGTGGCGCTGTTTGCGCTTGCCCCCGTTTTTGCGGTGGTCTCGAAAGAAGAATACACCATGCTTTCCGTACGCGCTATCGCTCCCGCATTGTTAGTTTTTCCCGTTATCGCGATGATGAGGGGCTACTTCCAAGGCAGGCAATTCATGACGGCAGGCGGGACTTCGCAGATCGTGGAACAATTGCTTCGCGTCGGTCTCGGCATCGGTCTCGGCCTTATCGTATTGGCGCTCGACTGGGGCGACAATTGGGTGGCCGCTACGGTTACGTTCGGCAGCGTGTTCGGAGCAATCGGCGCCTTTGCGGTTATGTTGAGATTCGCGCGGAAGCTGAAGGTGCAAGATGCATCGACGACGCCTCGGTTCAATGGCGAGGCAGCCGCTGCGCTCATGCGCTCCAGAAGTGTTTCGAGCGTATCCTCCGATCTTCGCTTCCGGTCGATATACGCTGAAATTTTCAAGATGTCTTTGCCCGCCTTGGTAACTTCCACAGCGATCAATCTGATTTTTGCATTCGACCAGACGTTATTCCTTAGACTGACGGGGGAGTTCTATTCGGCCGAAGCAGGAATCGAAGCGTTAGCCGACTTCGGAGCCAAGGCAATATCGCTTGCGGGCATTCCGCCTATTTTGGCAATCGCACTCGGTTCTTCGCTTATTCCCGTCATTGCCGCTGCCTACAAGCTTAAGAATATGGGCGAGGTGCAGCGGCAGGCATCCGTCGTTATGCGGGTTGTATGTTTCACGGGCGTACCGCTCGCGCTTTTGTTCACGGTAGCGGCATACTCCATCATCGGAGTGCTCTTTCCGCTGCCGGAAGACGGATCCGGCCCTACGGGCAGCGGCGCGGTAGCCGCGCTTGCGGCCGGAACAATTCTGCAGATTACGATGATGACAACGAACTCCATTCTTTACGGGATGGGCAAGCAACGAATCTCCATGCGGCATACGCTGATCGGATTAGTATTGAAGGTAGTCGTCAGCGTCGCGCTTGCGCCGTTCCTCGGCGTATATGGTCTCATCATCGGCTCTACGGTCTGCTTCGTCGTGACGACGATGATGAATCTGCGCTTTATTAACGGAATAGTCAAGTTGAAAGTACTCGGCAAACGCTGGATGCCGTACCTCGTCTCCATCGCTGTTGCCGCGCTTGGCGGCTGGGGCGCGGAGACGGGAATGCTGTCCTTAACCGACAGCTGGATTCCGAAGCTGTCCTACTTCTTCGCAGCTGCTGCCGCTTCCATTGCCGTGGTGGCGTTGTATGGCGCGATGCTGGTCATTCTTAAGGTAGTGACAGCGGAAGATGCAGCTTCATTGCCGGCTCGACTGCGTAAACCGTTCCTGAAAGTACTTCGAATCGTTTCTCGTGCTTAATCAGGACATTATAATTTGGCGATAACCCCTTTCCAATCATTTACAAGCATTTACCAAGTCTAGTACAATAGTATTAATTTTCTTGATGTTTGTCCGATTTTTAACCTCGAATAAACCTATCAGACAGGAGATTCACAATCGAAGAATAGCGCCATTTATGAGGCTGTCGATTCATTGTGGACGGCAGCGCAGTTAAGCAAAGGTTGAGCGTAACGGACACCACAGTCGCTATTTCGCAAAAATGGGCCCTGTTCAAATTGTAACGGACACAGACGACCTTACTTACGTCAAAACCGCATAGAATGGGCGGAAATGCACCAAATAGCGCCATCTGAGTCCGTTAGATTTTCAATACCGCGAAAATGCTGCAAATAGAGGCTCTGAGGTCCGTTAGCGAAAGCAGAACGTTTCAGCTCAGTTACTCACAATGAATCGACGGCCTTTTTATGTCCGTTAGGCAGTGAGCGACTGGACATTATTGGGTTTTTGGATCACCTTCGGGTGATTTGTTCTTGAATAATCATGGGAGAATAAGAGTTTTATAGGGATGCCAATATGGAGTTAAGGGGAGAAGCGGGATGAAGAACAAGCTGCTTAAGAGGGCGGCAGTTGCCGCTCTTGCTCTGGCGGTCATGATCGTTACGGGCTGCCAGGCGATTGCGGGGCTGGATTTGAATGCGGTGCTGAAAAATGCGGTTAAGGTAACTTCCGGCGAAAGCAAATCGTCGTTGGAGCTTCAGCTCAGGCTGAATGAAGAAGCGCTTGCGGAATACGACGAGGACGAAGCGGACTTATATCGTTTATTATCTCATGTGAAGCTGACAATTGACCACGCCGCTGTTGAGGATGAATCCAATATGTCGGTAGAAGGTAAAGTATCTTTAAGCGATTTGAACGTTCCATTTAAGCTGCGCCTGTCGGAGACGGCAATGGTGCTGGAGCTCGAGGGCGTGACAGCGCCAATCGTATTCGACCTGTCTGACGAAGCAATCGGTTCGATGTTTGACATCGAAACTGATCCGGGTAATGGGATCTCCGCGGAGCAAGAGGGGGCGTTGACTGAGGTCGGTCGTCAGATCATGGATTTTGTTAGCGGGTATGCCATCGATAACTTGCCGAATCCAAGCAACCTGACCGCGGCGCCAGTTGTAGAGACGGTTGGCGGCAGCCCTGTCTCGATGATGAAGCTGCAATTCACGATGGACGGACCGAGCATCTGGGAATGGGCCAAAACCTACGTGAATGCGCTGATCGATGATCGCGAAGGTCTGACTAACGCTGTCAGCAGCATTCTGAAGCTGCTTGAGGAGAATCCGGTCTTCTGGGAAGCGCTGGGAGAGATCAATCCGTTCGAAGGCGATGTTCTGGATGCGCCAACCTCCGACGAGATGGCGGAGGAAGCGGTCGAAGAGATCATCACGCTACTGGAATCCGCCCGCGAAGAGATGGAATGGACGGAGTCCGAGGACGAGGAGTTCTTGAACGAATTATTGAACGAGTCGCTAGTATTGAAAGCCGATGTGTATGTAGATGCAAAGCTCGACATTCGCAAGCAGGCGTGGGAATTAAACTACGAGCTGGGCGAAGCGTTAAATGATGAATATTACGAATCCGTTGTAACGGGCTTTACAGTCAAGTCATCATCCGAACAATGGAATGTGAACGGAACCGTTACGGCAGCTGACCCTGTCGTGACGGAAGACTCACTGTCCATTCTGGATATGGAGTTGATGGAAGGTTATGAAGCTTTGCAATACGTAGATGAAGATTCCGACCTGTATGAGCTGCTCAAGAACAGATTGCATATTACGCGTCAAACCTATAATGCATTCGCCGATGATTACTACAACCCGCCGATTATTATGCCAGGTTACGTCACGGTTGTGGCGGTCCGAGATGTAGCGGAAGCCTTTGGAGCAACGGTCTCCTACAATTCGCTCACTCGCCAGGTATCCGTATACGACGAGCTGACAGACACCCGCATCATTATGCAGATTGGCAGCGATAAGGTGAAGGTAAACGGCGTGGACGAAGTATGGCCTTACCCCGTCATGACGATCGACAGCGTTACGTATGTGCCTGCCCGCAAGCTTGCGGAGGCTCTGGGCGCGGATATCGAGTGGAATACGTTGTATGAGGATTGGAAGGAATTAACGATTACACGCGAGTAAGGAGGAAACGACATGCAGAAACTAACGACGGACTCCGAATTCCGCGAAGCCGTCTCGGGCAAGGAGCTGACCATTGCCGTATTCAAGACGACGTGGTGCAAGGATTGCCATTTCATCGATCCTTTCATGCCGGAACTGATTGCTTTTTATGAAGGCCGCGCGCGGTTCGTGGAGATTGACCGCGATGATCTGCCCGATCTGTGCTCGGAGCTGAATATACTGGGCATCCCCAGCTTCATCGCCTTTCATTCGGGACAAGAGCTGATACGGTTCGTCAGCAAGCTTCGCAAGTCACGCGACGAAATACAGCAGTTCGTGGACAGGGCCATTGAGGTTAGCGCGTCGGTAAATCGCGATTAACGATATGTGAAACGCGCGTAAAGGAAGTCCGTTCGGAACTTGCCATGAGCTTCATGGTTATCCGATGCGGACTTTCCTTGCGAATAGCGTGATATGTCGCGCCAAGCACGGCAGCTTAGCGGTGATTTAAAGAAGGCTCTTCAAGCTTGTGTCAATCCCGTGACTGTCCTTGCCGGAAGCGGCAAGTTCACATTTTCAACATGGCTTTTGCCCGTGCCAATGGCTATAATTGAACTGATCTATACGGACTTTTATGGAAACAGGTGATGAATGATGGTAACCGGCCGTTTTCGCGCGTTTGCGATTGCATCGTGCATCGGAATGCTTCTTGTACTGTTAGCCGGAGCTTTAGTAACGAATACCGACTCGGGCCGCGGATGTGGCGATGATTGGCCGCTGTGTCACGGCAAATTTATCCCCGCCTATACGCTTGAGACCGCTATCGAATTATCCCACAGAGTCGTAAGCGCCTTGGAAGGCATCCTCGTGCTAGGAGTGACCATTGCGGTGTATCGCAAATACCGCAGCAACCGCGAGGCTTACAAAGAGCCGATGTTTTATGCAAACGGAGCGCTTCTATTTACCGTTATTCAAGCACTGATGGGCGCGGCAGCCGTAAAATGGTATCAATCGCCTCCGGTCATGGCAATTCACTTCGGCATTTCGATCATCGCTTTCGCCGCTACCATGCTGCTCGTCATTTGGACCTATCGAGCGAACCGGCCCGCACGGGAGAAACCACTGCGCGTTCCCGGAACGGTGTACAAGTGGGCGCTGGCGACGTCGGTTTTCTGTTATGTTATTATTTATTTGGGCGCTTATATCCGTCATACGGAATCAGCCGGCGGCTGCGTGGGCTGGCCGTTGTGCAACGGGGAAGTGATCCCCGAGCTGTCTGGCGCGACTGGTATCGTCTTTATCCACAGAGTAGGAGCTATCCTTTTCGGCTTAATGGTAGCCGGATTGTACCTGTACATTCGCAAAACGACTGGAGAGGACTCGTCCCTGTCAAAAACCGCCGGCTGGGTAACGCTGCTGCTAGTCGCCCAAATTATGAGCGGCTCATGGTTGACCGCGACGGTAGGCAATGATAACTGGTTTATCTTCACGAGTCTTGTTCATAACTTGATTATCGTAGCATTATTCGGACTATTAATGGATATTCTCATTCGTTCCTGGCGGCTGAGGGAAGGACGTGGACAAGCATGACTTTCGCGAACTTGCGCGAATTTATAGAAGTATTGAAACGCGACGGAGATCTGGCTATTATCGAGGCGCCGGTGGATCCTTATCTGGAGCTTGCAGAGATTCATCGCAGAGTAATAGAGCAAGAAGGCAAGGCGCTGCTCTTCACGAACGTGAAGGGCAGTCCTTTCCCTGTCGTTACTAATCTGTTCGGCACGGATCGCCGCGTCGATCTTGCTTTCGGTCCCAAGCCGGAGGCGTTGATGAAGACCATTATCGGCGCGACGGAACGGATTATGCCTCCGACGCCGAAGGC
Source organism: Paenibacillus sp. PAMC21692 (assembly GCF_014303795.1). Taxonomy (NCBI): domain Bacteria; kingdom Bacillati; phylum Bacillota; class Bacilli; order Caryophanales; family Paenibacillaceae; genus Paenibacillus; species Paenibacillus sp. PAMC21692. Next base: position 6,647,378 of record NZ_CP060293.1, on the reverse strand, counting down.
GATCTGGGGAGAGCGCGGACTTATCTGGGATATGATGAAAGTCGGAATGAAAACGGTGCCGAACAGCAACGCTCCTATCCTTGGCGAATTAAAGAAGTCGAAGCCGCTTGCCGGTCTGCCGGCTATAACAAGCTGGCAAGAGGATGGCGGTCCGTTCGTCACGCTGCCGCTTGTGTACACGGAAAGTCTCAAATCGCGCAAAAAACATAATCTTGGCATGTACCGGATGCAAATTTTCGACGATTCCACGACGGGGATGCACTGGCAAATACATAAAGGCGGCGGCTTCCACTATTACGAAGCGGAGCAGCGCGGCGAAGCGCTGCCCGTATCCGTGTTCCTGGGCGGCCCCCCGGCATTGATCGCATCGGCTATCGCGCCGCTGCCAGAGCATCTTCCCGAGCTCCTGATGGCGTCGCTTATACTGGGAGAGAAGCTGCCGGTCGTTAATGATCCGCAAGGCGGCCATCGAATGCCTGCCGAAGCGGAGTTTGTCATCAGCGGCAAGGTGCCTCCGCATCTTCGCAGACCCGAAGGACCGTTCGGCGACCACTTCGGCTATTATTCGCTAGTCCATGATTTCCCTGTATTCCAGGTGAGCCATATGTGGCATCGTAAGGATGCCATCTATCCGGCCACTATCGTAGGCAAACCGCGGCAAGAGGATTATTATCTGGGCGAATTCCTGCAGCGCTTGCTGGCTCCGGCATTCCCGATGGTCATGCCGGGCGTCAGAGAGCTGTGGGCTTACGCGGAGGCAGGCGTACATGCGCTTGCTGCCGCCGTTGTGCGGGAGTCGTATTCCCGCGAAGCGCTGTCCACAGCGTTTAGCATCCTGGGTCAAGGACAGCTTACGCTTACGAAGTTCCTGATGCTGACGGATCAACCAATCGATCTGTCTCGGTTCGACGTCCTTATGGAGACGGTCCTGGAGCGCTTCCGGCCGGGAAGCGATTTGTTCGTCTTCGACGAAACGTCGCATGATACGCTCGACTACACAAGCGGCAAACTTAATCACGGAAGCAAGGCCGTCATGCTTGGCGTCGGAGAACCGATCCGCAAGCTGCCTTCGCAATATACGGAAGGCGCTATTGAAGAAATTACGAACGCGAAACCATATTGCAAGGGATGTCTGGTTGTCTCCGGGGCATCTTACGAACGCGAGCCTGCTCTGGCAGAACGTCTGCTGGAGCGTCTGTCGGCACGAGGAACGGAATGGCCGCTTATTATATTGGCCGACGATGCCGATATCGCAGAGGGACAGACATCCTTCCTGTGGACCGTATTCACAAGATTTAATCCTGCGGACGATATATATGCCAAAGCGGAAATCAAGCGGCACCACTTCGGATATCAACTGCCGATCGTTATCGACGCGCGGATGAAGCCGGGTTACCCTGACGAATTATTCCCGCGCGAAGACATCGTGAAGCTGGTGGACAGCCGCTGGAGCGAATACAAGCTGTAAGGAGGCGCGAGCGACATGCTTCGATTTATGTTCGGCGAGACGGAGAGAGAGCCGGCAGGAGGCTTGCGGGAGACGTACGAGCTGCTGGAGGAGTTCGCCTCTCTTGCTTCTTCGCGCATTAAGTCGGGAGCTGGTAATGGCGAGAGGCTGCGCAAGCTGGAGATATGGGCGAGAGGGCTGCGATCCTCGCTTGCGGAGCTGGAACAGAGCCAATACGCGGCCAGCGTACTCAAGAATAGGATCAGCTCCGATTCGGTCAAGGAAATGTCGCCCGAGGAACGGTTGAATTACGATCGATATGTCTATTTCGACAAAAATGCTTTCATTCGCGTCTTCTCGCTTCTGGACAAGCTGGGCACGCTGCTCAATGAATTGCTTGAGATGAAGACGGAACGTATCAAGCCGCATTTCTCCTACTTCACTGTTCTACGGCATATGAGGGAACGCAACGCGCACCCGAAGCTGACCTGGAAGCTGAACGAGGTTAAAGAACAAACCAAAGATGCGACTAATCGGCTGCGCAAGCGGCGCAATACGGAAATTCATTATATGAATTCGGAGATGCACGACGATCTCATCCAAAGTCAACGCATGTATGGCGAGGAGATCAAGCTGGAGAATCTCGGTCAGCAAGGCGATGATCTGGCTGTATGTTTGCATATGGTCATCGAATCGTTACGGCTGACCTTCCGCTATGGCAATTCGCTGCTCAAGAGCAAGAGCTTATAATCCCGGGAGAGGGTGAATATGCGTGGAGCTGAAAGGCAAAACGGCGCTCGTGACCGGCAGCGCCAAAGGTTTGGGGAAACGAACGGCGCTTGAGCTTGCCGGGCAAGGCTGCGATGTCATCATCAATTATTTGGAATCCGAACAGGAAGCTCTGGAAGTGAAACGATTGATCGAGAAGATGGGGCGTCGAGCCATTACCGTACAGGCGGATATCGCTACGATCGAAGGCGCGAACAAGCTGGCGGACGAAGCGGAGGCTTGGGCGGGAGGCGTCGATATTCTCGTCAACAACGCGGGCCCGTTCGTACGCAAGCGCAGGCTCTTTAGCGATTACGACGAAGAGACGATCATTCGATTGCTGCACGGCAATCTGCTGAGCGTCATGCTGCTGGATCATCGTCTCCTTCCTCATATGCGGAAGCAAAGATGGGGACGTATCGTACACTTCGGCTTCGGCCATGCCAACGAAGCGCGGGCATGGCCGCATCGCGCGGTATATGCGGCGGCGAAGACCGGTCTGGTATCGTTTACGAAGTCGCTTGCGGTGGAGGAAGCTCCATTCGGCATTACCGTAAACTTGATTGGCCCCGGCGATATTCGCGGCGTCAACAAGGAGCGTTCCATCGAGGAAGCGGAGACCGAACATGATCCGGAATCGCCTCTGGGACGACCGGGCACGGGCGAAGACGTCGCGCGCGTCATTTTGTTCCTCTGCGAGCGCAAGTCGAGCTTCCTGACGGGCAACGTCATAGACGTCACGGGCGGCTTCGATCCGATCCGGGCGAATATTAAGGATCTGTGAATTCTTGTTAGTAACGAAAAAAAGAGTCTTATCCGCCAAGGGCAATACCCCGGGGATAAGACTCTTTGCGTCTTAGAATACTTGAACGACTTCTACGACGCCGTCTACTTCTTCCAGCAAAGCGCGTTCGATACCGGCCTTAAGCGTAATCGTCGAGCTAGGGCAGCTGCCGCAAGCGCCCATCAGGCGGAGCTTTACGATACCGTCCTCCACGTCGACCAATTCTACGTCGCCTCCGTCGCGTTGCAGGAAGGGGCGAAGTTTATCCAGTACGTCCAGCACTTCGTCGTACATTGTTTCTTGAACTTGTTCACTCATTGCAAATCACTCCTTTCTACCCTATTATAGTACAAAGCGAAACAAATGAAAATGGTTCGCAATCCGCACTCCTAAAAGTCAGGTGATACCGATGATAAAACCGTTAATTGAATTTTGCGCCAGCAATATGCACCATGGCACGGACGAGGTTATGCGCCGTTTCGAAGAAGACGACGATTATGAAACGACCGAATATGGCTGTCTGGGCAATTGCGGCGAATGTTATCTTAGTCCTTACGCGCTGGTGGACGGAACAATCGTAGCCGTCGACGAAGTGGATCAATTATACGAGGCGATAATCGAGTCGCTCAAGCAGCAGCAAGCCGATCGCGAAGCGCTGGACAAGCTGCTGGACGACCTCGATTAACCAAGATGGCGCTTGGAACGCCAGAGCACGCCGCTCTTGACAAGACGGGGGACGCGGCCAAGAATCGGCGTGCCGCCCATAATGCCGAAGCCGCTTTTCTTGCCGAGCGAGCCAAGAACGCCCTTCAGCTTAATCTTGCCAAGCCGCGGCGTCTTGTCGTGCCAGATCGCGTGCAGCACCTCCGCGATCTGCTTGCCCTGAGCGCCGGCGGCTTGACCGCTCGGAGAGAGCGGCAGCGCCGCACAGTCGCCTACGACGTACACATTGTTATGATCGGGCAGTTGGTGATAAGGATTCAGAATTAGCCTACCCTGATTGTCCTTAGGCAAGTCCATGCGCTGTACAAGCTCCACTGGCTGAATGCCTGCCGTCCATACGGTAACATCCGTATAGATGGGCCCCGTTGAATTGGCGTCGTAAAGGATGCCTTGTTCGAGACGGGTCAGCCCCACATGGCCGCGCATCTCGACTCCGTGCTCCATAAACCAGTCGGCGACGAAGTTCTGCAATCTGCCGGGGAATGCCGACAACACCTTTGGTCCGCGATCCAGAATGCGAATGTTAAGATCGGGCCGGCTCTCGCGCAGCTCGGCAGCAACTTCCACTCCGCTTAATCCGCCTCCGACAATCGTCACTTGCCCATAGGGCTTAACATCATTTAATTGCGCATAAGTTTTCCTGCATGCCGAAAATGTCTGGATGCTTGTCGAGAACTCCTCGGCGCCTTCGATGCCGTGATATTTGTCCGTGCATCCGAGACCGATGACGAGCCAGTCATAGGAAAGAGGCTCATGGCCTTCCACGTAAACAAGTTCGTTCTCCATGTCGATATCCGTAATCTCGCCGTAAGCGTATTGGACCCTGGAGTCGACCGGGAATTTCACGCGCAGCTCGAGATCCGAGACCGTTCCTGCCGCAAGCGCGTAATATTCCGTCTTCAATCCCTGGAATGGCATTCGATCCACAAGCGTAATGAAAACGTCATGCGGCAGCCCATGTTCAATCAATTCGTTCACGATAGCAGCGCCGCCATAGCCGCCGCCTAATATAACTACATTTCTCATTTCGTTTTCCAACTCCAAGAGTTCGTGATGTGTGATAGTAGGTTGCGCCTGAGAGATAGGGATTACTCATTCATAAATCTTGATTTCGTTGTAGAAAGTGTCACGTTCGACCGGGATGCGACCCGCTCCCTTGATTAACCAGATCAGATCCTCGCGTGTAATGCCTTCGGGTGTCAGAGCACCGGCAGCGTGGCTGATCTTCTCCTTTACGATCGTGCCATGCGCATCGGAAGCGCCCATCGTAAGAGCAACCTGGGTCAACTGAACGCCGATGTTGATAAAATAAGCTTTGATATGCTGGAAGTTGTCCAGCATCAAACGGCTGATCGCAATCGTCTTAAGATCCTCGAACGCCGAATTACGGCGGCGAATGCCTGCTTTTGGATTGATTGGCTGCATCGAGAGCGGGATGAACACGAGGAAGCCGTTCGTCTCGTCTTGCAGCTCGCGCAGATGGATAAGATGGCGGACTCGGTCTTCCTTCGACTCGATGGATCCGTACAACATGGTCGTGTGAGTGCGCAGTCCGAGGTTATGCGCCGTGCGATGGACGTCGAGGTACTGCGATACATCCGCTTTGTCCACGCGCATCTTCTTGCGATAATGATCGGACAGAATCTCTGCGCCGCCGCCTGTCAGCGACTCCAGTCCCGCCTTCATTAGCTCCTGCAGGACCTCCTTGTAAGACAAGCCGCTGATCCGCGAGAAGAAGTCGATCTCGGCAGCCGTATATGCCTTCAGCGTAACTTCCGGGAAACGAGCCTTAAGCGCCTTGAGCGAATCCACATAATATTGGAAAGGCACATGCGTGTTATGGCCGCCAACGATATGGAATTCGCGCACGCCCGGGTGGAAGTGCTGCTCCACATAGGCGATCATTTCCTCGCCGCTAAGCGTATAAGCTCCCGGATCTCCTTCGTCCTTGCGGAAGTTGCAGAACGCGCAATGCGCTTCGCATACGTTGGTGAAGTAGAGGCTCATGTTCTCGATAAAATATACCTTTTTCCCGTTCTTGCGAATCGCAACCTCGTTGGCAAGTTGTCCGATTGTAAGCAGATCATCCGATTGATATAAGAAAACGCCGTCTTCAAGCGACAAGCGCTCTCCATGACGCACTTTGTCGACAATAGACATCATTTGTTTCTCTTGCGTAGGTACGATTACGTTCATGGCGACGCCTCCTTGATCCCGTGCCCGATTATGCGGTCCATCCGCATAAGGCTTGGGATTCACGATAGTTACTGTTATTATTGGTTTGTGAAAAAAATAACACAAGATGAAACGGCCATGCCGTAATTGGGCGGCGCAGCGCGTTTCATTTCGAAAAAAAAATCATTCGATTTTCTGTAACCATTATAAACCTCACACGTAGCAGGGGCAACCTAAAAAAGTATGGGAGTTGTCTAGGAGGCTCGTCCAGCGTCTATTAGAGGCCAGGAAAACGCGTTGCGTCTTGAGCATCGCGTCCCGCTGGAGTATACTATGGATAAGTAAGTGAATGGAGGGATGAAGCATGATCACAATCAGTGAGCTTGCATCTGAGAAAATAAAAGAAATGCTGGAGCAGGAAGCTACGCCGGGATTGTCCCTGCGCGTCGGTGTCAAGGAGGGCGGCTGCAGCGGTTTCTCGTACGGCATGGGCTTCGACGATGAAGTGAACGACGGCGATCACAAGCTGGAGTCGAGCGGTATTCCGGTGGTCGTAGATTCGGACAGCATCAAATATTTGAACGGTCTCGTCATCGATTTCCAAGAGTCCGCCATGGGCGGCGGCTTTACAATGGATAATCCGAACGCCAGCGTTACATGCGGCTGCGGCTCCAGCTTCCGCACGGCGAAGGACGCGGGCAAGCCGGCTGCCGAAGGCGAGTGCTAAGCATCGGAGCTCAAGATTGATTGGCGGACTTTTCGCCCCAGCCTCCCAGCTGTCCCGGGTTGTTCCTCCCGGGCGGCGAGGGAGGTTTGTTGTTATTAAGGATTCAAAATTGGACTTTTTTGAACAACCTTTGTAAGCGTATAATAATAGGAGACTCTACTTCAGAACAGGATGAATGCCGATGATTACACCGCTTGGCAGGAGCATTCGCGATTTCCGCCTTATCTACAAGAAGTTGCTTGTCTTCGAATATTTGTTTATGCTGCTGACAAGCTTCGCGATTCTTCCGCTGCTTAATTATATATTCAACAAAGTGATGTGGGTGGTCGGCACCGGATCGTTGCTTAATAACGACATCTACAGGCTGGGATACAGCTACGAAGGCGTTGCCGGCCTGCTTGCGATCGGAGTGATCGCTTCGTTCGTGCTGTTTATCGAGCTGGGCGTCGTCATTACGATTGCCCAGAAGCATTATTTTGGCCAAAACGTGCTTATCGCGGATTCGCTCTGGACGACGCTGCGCAGAACGCCGAGGTTGTTCGGCTTCGGTCTGGTCCAGCTTCTCTTCTTGCTGCTGGTCCTTATCCCGTTCGTCGATTCGCCGTTATCGGAAGCGTTTTACCGGCTGTTTAATGTACCGATCTTTCTGAATACGCGAGTGTTTAACGGATCGCAGCTGATGATTGCCATCTATATTCTGATCGTGGCGGTTACATTGTACATTGTGCTGCGCTGGATATTCGTCCTGCACTTTATCGTGCTGGAAGGTCAGAGCATTACCGAGGCGATCCGCAGCAGTTCGGCGATGACGAAGGGCAAGCGTCTCCATTTGTTTTTCGCCCTGTTCGTGTTCAACGGGCTCGTGCTCGGCATCGGCTTCGTGCTGATTACAACGGTATCTTATTTGCCTGCATGGCTGGACAATAATGTGCTTAAACTGTTTACGGACCACTATACGCTGACGCTGTCGACGCTGCTTGCTTATATGCTGACACTGCTGGTGATGCCGTTTAACCTGATCTATCTGACAAGGCTCTATTACGAATATGGTCTGCGCTTCGGCATAGATGTGGAGGATCGGCTGCAGATGTCGCGCAGCTTGCTGTTAGGAAGGCTGGAGCGGCGTATTACGAAGCTGCTGTCCAGGGTAAAGCGGAAGCGGATTGTGTATGCATCGCTGGCTCTTGTCTATCTTTGCCTTGCGCTGCTCGTCAGCTACAAGGCGAACGACAGTCTCGTCTATGCGAAGTGGAACGTCCTCGTGTCCGCGCATCGCGGCGACTTCGAATCGGCGCCGGAAAATTCTTTGCAATCCGTCCGCACCGCGATTCAAAAGGGCTACCAGTCGGTGGAACTGGACGTTCAACTGACTGCGGACGGAACGGTCGTGCTGCATCACGACTATCAGTTGCTTCGCATGGCGGGCCTCAAAAAGCGGGTCAGCGAGCTTACGTACGATGAACTGTCCAAGCTGACCATCGGCACCTACGAAATTCCGCCGGAGCTCGCGGAAGGCGAGGAGGCCGGAGAAGAGAAGCAGGGCGAGATCGAGATTGTGAGGATCCCGCTGCTCTCGGAGGTGCTGGCGGAAGCCAAGGGAAACATCAAAGTGCTGCTGGACCTTAAGCCATACGGGGACGGAGAATCGCTAGTCCGCGAGGTTGTGGCGCTGGTGACCGCGTTCGAGATGGAGGAGGACGTCTACATCCAGTCGTTCGATAGCAAGTCGTTGTCGCTCATCCGCGCGCTGAACCCCGACATCCGCATCGGGCAGATTCTTTACTTCGCGTTAGGAGATTTAACGACTCTGGATGTTGACTTCTATACGATCGAGCAGGTCATGTTGACCGACAAGCTGGTCGACGAGGCGCATCGTCATGGCCGCGAGGTGTGGGTATGGACGGTCAACAGCAGCCGCAATATGAAGGAAGTGCTCAAATATCGGATCGACGGCATTATTACGGACTATCCGGCGCGGGCGCAGACCATGGTGGAGCTTGACCTCTGACGGGAGAGCGAATAATGAGGCAAGGAGGCCGGGATGCCGTGTACAAAATATTTATCGTGGAGGATGACGTAAAGATTGCCGCTATTCTAAGGGGCAGAATGGAGCAATACGGCTACGAAGCCTCAGCCGCGACGGACTTCAGGGACCTGCTGCCGCAACTTGAGGCATTTGGTCCCCAGCTTGTATTGCTTGACATTAACTTGCCGTACTTCGACGGTTATTATTGGTGCAGGCAAATTCGGACGCGCTCCAGCGTGCCGATCATCTTTATCTCCGCACGGGCGGGAGAGATGGATCAGGTGATGGCGATCGAGAACGGAGGCGACGATTACATTACGAAGCCGATCGCGCTGGAACTGTTGATGGCAAAGGTGAGAGGCGCGCTCAGGCGGGTTTACGGGGAATACGCGACGCCAACGCAGCAGCACGCAGGTCCCTTTCAAAGCGAAGCGGCATTGGGCGTCAATGCCGGCATCGCGGTATCCGGCGTAGCAGGGCTTTCGGCGGGAGGATTGAAGCTGTATCCCAGCCGCAACGAGCTGGAGTGGAGAAAGAAACGCGTCGAACTGACGAAAAACGAGTGCCTGCTGGCGGAATGCCTTTTGGGCAAGCCGGGACATATTATTCCGCGGGAGCAACTGCTGGAAGCGTTATGGGATGACGTGCAGTTCGTCGACGACAACACATTGACCGTAAACGTCACCCGCCTTCGCAAGAAGCTGGAGGAGCTGGGGCTGCCGAAGTTCATCGAGACGGTTCGGGGGCAAGGCTACAAGCTGTCGATGGAACAACTGGAGGATGACGGGCATGAGGCATGACGGAGCATCCTCCGATACTTACGTTACCGGACGCGAAGGAAATATGCTGTGGGTGTTCTTAAAGGACAGGCTGCTCTATATCGTATGTATAATCGTCATTGTCCTGCTCGCCGTATCTTTGTTGATGCTGGAGATGGCACGATATCCCGGCATGGTGGAGCCTGGGACCGTCTATTATTTTTTATTATTGGCCCTCGTCGCGCTTATTGCCTGGCTCGCGGCGGATTACTACCGTCAAAGATACTTCCTTAAGCAAGTGAAGGAAGCACTTGCGCGTACGAACGATTTGCAGGCCAGCGCGATCGTAACGGCCGGCGTCACGGGCGAACAGAGACTTGTCATGGAGCTGCTGCAGGAGCAGCACCGCGCATTCCTTGGCGAGCTTAGCCGGCACCGTCGCAGCCAGGAGCTGCATAACCATTTTTCCCTCCAATGGGTGCACCATATGAAGACTCCCCTCTCCGTGATTCACTTGCACATGCAAGAAGGAGCAGAGCGGGGCTGGAGCACGGAGGAGGAGCAGAGGGCGATGGCAGCCAGCGTGCTGGAGGAGACGGAGCGGCTGACGCGAGGGCTGGAGATGATGCTGCATACGGCCAGGCTGGACAAGTTCGAGCTGGATACGCATATTCGAAGGCTGCCGCTGCATGAGCTTGTACGGACGACGATAAATAATCACAAGCGGCTGCTCATCCGCCACTCCATCTATCCCAAGGTAGAGGGAGAACTATGGGTGGAATCCGACGAGAAGTGGATGGCTTTTGTTCTTCAGCAGCTGGTGAGCAACTCTATTAAATACAGCAAACATAAGCCGGGCTCGATGACGCTTGCCTTCCGTCTGCGCGAGCTGGATAATGGCAAGGCTGAGCTAGCCATAGCCGACGAGGGCATTGGCATCGCGCCGCAGGATATCAGTCGCGTTTTCGACGCCTTCTTTACCGGAGAGAACGGACGGACGACGGGCGATTCGACGGGGATGGGGCTTTATTTGACGAAGAAGGTGCTTGATAAACTCGGCCATGGAGTAAAGATTCAATCGGAGCTGGGATTGGGTACGACGGTCATATTGACTTTCCGGCCGGCTGGCATTCACGTGATGGCGTAAGGAGACCATGCGGCGAGTTCGAACGTGACAACACTGTAAGGTTGCGGGGACTATTTTGAAAGGCAAATCGATGGGTTGCTCCTCCGGTATGGGTCTATACTAACGGTATGGAAATCAATAAGAGGCATTAGAGGAGGAGCAAGAAAGCGATGAGCGTACTAAGAGCGCAGGGTCTTGGCAAAATATATAGCAGCAAAGGCAATGTCGTATACAAGGCATTGGAGGATATCGACCTCCAGGTAGAAGCAGGGGAGTTCGTAGGCGTTATGGGACCGTCGGGGAGCGGCAAGACGACGCTATTGAATCTGCTTGCGACGATCGACCGTCCTACTTCGGGAACAATCGAGATTAACGGCGTCAATCCCGTAAAGCTCATGGAGAACAAGCTGGCGCTGTTCCGCCGCCGGGAGCTCGGTTTCGTGTTCCAGGACTTCAATCTGCTGGATACGTTGTCCATTCAGGAAAATATTATATTGCCGCTAGTGCTGGAAGGCATGAGGCCGGCGTCGATCTTGCAGCGATTATCCCCGATCGCGGAAATGTTGGGCATCTCCGCCATTCTGAACAAGCGCACCTACGAGGTGTCCGGCGGACAGAAACAGCGCGCGGCTATCGCGCGGGCCATCATTCATCAGCCTTCGCTCGTGCTGGCGGACGAGCTGACGGGGAATCTCGATTCCAAGTCGGCCAAGGATGTTATGGATGCGCTGAAAGAGATGAATGAGAAGCTGAAGGCTACGGTGCTCATGGTCACGCATGATCCGTTCTCCGCGAGCTATTGCGAGCGGATCGTGTTCATTAAAGACGGCAAGCTTTTCTCCGAGATTCGCAAGGGCGGCAACCGTCAGGCGTTCTTTCAGCAAATATTGGATGCTTTAAGCGTGTTGGGAGGGAATTTCGATGACGTTCCGTTCGCTCGCGCTTAGCAATGTAAAGGGCAATTGGAGAGCGTACGGAGCGTTCTTCCTCAGCAGCGTATTCTCGGTCATGATCTTCTATATCTATGCGGCATTCATCTATCATCCCGATGTAGTAAGCGGACATATTTTGCAAGCGGACAAGGTCCGTTCCGGCATGACGTTCTGCCTGTACTTGATTATCATCTTCTCGTTCATGTTCATTCTCTACTCCAATTCGGCGTTTCTAAAGACGAGAAAGCAGGAGTTCGGTCTATTCTCGTTATTCGGCATGACAAAGAAGCAATTGCGCAAGCTCGTCGTGTACGAAAACATGGTCATCGCGATATTCGCGATCGGCATGGGCATTCTGCTCGGCGTATTGTTCAGCAAGCTGTTTTTTATGGCGCTGGGGGCGCTGCTGGATATGCAGGAGAGCATCGCCTTCGCCGTTCCGCTGAAAGCCGTATGGTTAACCGCCGGCGGGTTCTTCGCCCTGTTCCTTGCCATCTCGCTCTGGACGGTGGTTCGTATGGGCCGCACGGAGATTATTGATATGCTTAAGGCGGCCAGAAAGCCGAAGGGCAAACTCGTCTACTCGCGCTGGCTTGTTACGCTTGCCGCAGCTTGCCTGCTATCGGGATATGCAATGGCATACATGATGGACTCCAATTCGTTCGTCGTGCTGTCGCTGCCGATTCTCGTGACGGTCGTCGTTGGCACCTACTTCCTGTTTACGCAGCTCAGCGTCCTGTTTATCGGATGGATTCAAAATCGTAAGGGCATCTACTATGGCCGCACGAACATGCTGATCTTTGCCCAGCTCGGCTACAAGATCAGAGACAACGCGCGAATTCTGTTCGTCGTCTCCATACTGAGCGCCGTTATTCTAACCGCCATGGGAACCGTCTATATTATGCAGATTCAGAGCAGGGAGCAAATGCTGGAAAGCTCGCCTTATTCGCTTGCTTACGTTGAAAAAGGACTCCATTCGCAGGAGGTCATCGATCAGAAGCAGCTTCGCGAAATTTTGAAGTCGGATGGTTACTCCATATCGAGAGAAACGAAGACGGTCGGTTTAGCTTTGGAACAATACCATCTCACCTTTGAAAACTCCAGTCGGGAGATCGGATGGGAGAACTGGGAGGAGTCCAGACCTGATTTATCCCTCTTCATCATATCCGCAACGGATTACAACAAACTTGCGAAGCAGCAAGGGGAACCGGCCATTAAGGTCGAAAGCGGTAAGTTGACTTTGCTGTATTCCGATAATTTCGGCACGACGTTAGGCCCCGGTAAGGCTGTCGGCGTATTGAATGGAAAACGATTCGAGATGCCGGTCGCGGATTCCGCGAACGTCAACGTCGCGAACAACTGGATTGATTCCAATTTCTATACGATGGTAATGGATGACCTGAGTTTCGTAGATCTAATCTCCGGCATACCGGAGGAGGAGCAGCGCGTCTTCTATGGCATTGAGCTAAAAAACTGGGAGAAGGCGGCGCCTACTGTCGCGAAGCTGTCGGAGCTCGTTCCCGAGACGATGAGGGGCGAAAAGGACTTCACGCGTTCCGAACGTTTTGTCGACATGAAGGCGGAGACATCGCTGATCTTGTTCATCGGTCTGTTCATTAGCTTATTGTTCTTTATCGCGGCAGGCAGCATGATCTACTTCAAGCTGTTTACGGAGCTGCAGGAGGATCAGTCCCAATATAAGGGACTGGCGCGCATCGGCATGACGCGCAAGGAAATTCGGCGCATCGTTGTCAGCCAGATCGCGATCGTGTTCTACGTTCCTTGCGCTGTCGGCATCGTGCACGCGCTGTTCGCGATGAAATCGCTCGACAATATGATGGGTTCGTCAAATTGGCTGTACTCCTTTGTCGTGATCGGCGCCTATATCGTGATGCAGACGCTGTACTTCTTGCTGGCAAGCGGCAGCTATATGCGCAGCTTGACTCGCGTAACGGCGGTTTAAGCAACCGAACAAAGGTTATGCCGACAACGAAAACCGGTCCGCTGCTTCCCCTAGAGGGTGGCGGCGGGCCGGTTTTGTTACCACATAAGAAAGTGTTAGTTTTCGATTCTCGAAAACGACTTTCTTATTGGCGATAAAACCTACCTTATGCTTCCGAAGCGGCTTTGCTTTGCAAAGCTGGAGGTCGCTCATCGTCGAGAGGCCTCGATAGAGGTTTTCTCACGCGAGCAGCGAGGCTACGGATTCCATCCGCACCTCGCTGCCGCTGACGTATCCGCCAAAGGTCTGGCAAGAATAAGCGATGCTCATGGACAGGTCGAGCAGCGTCAGACGACAGCCGTGTTTCGCGCCCGTATCGATGCCGATCCTTCTCGAATCCGCCCATGGCAGGCCTGACGGAGCTCCCAGCTTAAAGGTTGGCGTATGGCCAAATACGATACGGTATTTGCCTGGCAGCCTACTCTCCGGCTGAAGATAAAATTCCTCGCGGATTTCCGTCAAATCGCTTACGGTCTGAGATCGCAGCGTACGGCCGGGCCTTACGCCAGCATGAACGAACAAATAGGGAGGCGCTTTAATGTACAGCGGCAAGCTCCCAATCCAACTCGCATATCTGCGATAGGCTGAGCCTCTGCGCCTCAGCATCGAGGCTAGCTTTAGCTCCTGATTGCCCGGGATGGCCTTGGCGCCTCCTTCTACAAGCTTCTGCACAAAGTCAAGCGTGCTCCAGCTTGCGGGCTGATCCGCGTCGATATAATCGCCTAACAGCATTAACGTGTCGACGATCGGGTCGTACGCGGCAGCCTCCAGCAGTCTCTGGCAGCCATCCTTGTGTCCGTGTATGTCGGATATGACGAGCAATCGTGTTTCCGCGATTATGGATGACTGATGGATCACTTGCGATCGACTACCTTTCGTCCTCGTACTTGTACATGGATGCGGAGTCGGGAGAGATCCCGAAAATCACGTACTCGCCTGTCGGCAGAGGGTTCTCATGTATAATATACAGCCGTCTCCCGCAAGAGGTCTCGGCGATTGCCCGCCGCGGTTCCTTTGAACTAACAATGGACGAGCCGTATGATTGAAATCAGCCTCCGTGCTGAGCCGATGTTCATAAGAAGCTGACCTCGATATGAAGCACCTCCGAGCGGCTGCCCGTTCGGACAGGCGGCCCCCAGAAGCCGAACCCCGAAGATACGATCGCGTGCAGCTTGCCCTTGCGCTTGTAGCCCCAGTCCAGCTCGAACATTCTCCGCGTGATGAGATGATTCGGAAACATCTGGCCGCGATGGGTATGGCCGGATAGGCTGAGATCGATGCCGCTTGCCTCGGCCTCGCGCAGTTCCAGCGGCTGATGATCCAGCAGAATGAGCGGCTTGGCGGCATCCAGCGGCTCTACCAGCTCGGCGATGGATCGGCGTCGCTCCCGGCTGCGGCCTTCCGAAGCTTTGTCTTTGCGGCCGATCAGGACGAAGCTGTCTTCGATGACCACCGTTTCGTCCATAAGGACATGTACGCCGATTTTGCGCATCTCGTTCACATATTCCGGAACCTTTCCTCCGAAGTATTCGTGATTGCCGGTAACGGCGTAGACGCCGAGCGGCGCCTTCAGCTTGCCAAACGTCGCTCCCATTCCTTTTCTCACGAACGGCTCCAGATCATCGTCCAGCACATCGCCCGGCAGAAGGATGATGTCGGGTTTAATCTCGTTTACTTTGGCGATCAGCCGATTAAGATGGCGATGACCGATGACAGAGCCAAGATGAAGATCGGACGCGACGGCGATGGTTAATCGGCTTCTGTCGCCGGCGCTTTTCTCGATGGCAATGTCGAATCGCCTGATGACGGGGCTCCACGCGTTGCGCGTGCCTACCGCCAGAATGAGCAGCAGCAGTAGAGCGGCGACGCTGCCTACGCCGACGACATAGACATTTCTGTCCGCTCCCGCGAGCTTTAGCGCCAGAGCGGCTGCGTCCGTGATCGGCAGAAGTAGCAGGCCGTATTGCAGCAAGGCGAGCCAGTACGAGCCGATTAATTTGGCGGGTTCGGCTAGAAACCGCAGCGGCGTGGACTGACCAAGCCGTCCGATAATATACGCGAACGCGATCAATGCGACGACTATTGCGTAAGCGGGCCAAGCGCTCCAGCCGGTGAGCTCGGACATGAGCAGCCAGCCGTTCCAGCCGATATAGACGGCAATGGCGGAATAGATCGCGAGAAAGACGATAATCGTAAACAAAGTGCGAGCTTTCATGAATGATCAGGCTCCTTTGCGAATCTGATAAATGAATAGAAGTAGAGTTGAAGCTGTTGAATACTATAGCACAGCACGAGAGGGGGCTTCCAATCCGGCTCGCGGAGAAGGCTGGGGCAGCTGTCGACATTGGCTCTCGAGAACGATATTCCTGCACTTTCGTTGCGTCTTCGGCGTGCCTTGTGGTATCTTGTCACCATGATAGTAAGAGATGGGGGAAGCGACATATGAAATCGTTGGTGCTGGCCGAGAAACCTAGCGTAGCGAAAGAAATCGCGCGGGTGCTCGGCTGCGGCGGGAAGCAGAAAGGATACTTCGAGGGACCGAAATACGTGGTGACATGGGCGCTTGGACATCTGGTTACGCTGGCCGAGCCGGAAGAATACGATGTCAAGTTCCGAACATGGAATCTGGAGGACTTGCCGCTGCTGCCGAATAAGATGAATCTGAAGGTCATTAAAGAAACATCCCATCAATTTAAGACGGTGGCGCATCTGTGCAAAAGAAACGATCTGAATGAACTGATTATCGCTACCGACGCGGGGCGCGAAGGCGAGTTGGTGGCTCGCTGGATTATGGAGCTCGTCCATTGGCGCAAACCGTTTAAGCGGCTGTGGATTTCGTCGCAGACGGACAAGGCGATTAAGGACGGCTTCGCCGCTCTGAAGCCCGGCAAGGATTATAACTCGTTATACGCGTCGGCGGTATGCCGTGCCGAAGCGGACTGGCTGATTGGCCTAAATATGACGCGCGCATTGACGACCAAGTACAACGCGCAGCTTGCCGCGGGTCGGGTTCAGACGCCGACGCTGTCCATCATGATGGAGCGCGAACGGGAAATTGCCGAATTCCAGTCGAAGCCGTATTGGACCGTATCGGCGAACTTCGGCAGCTTTGGCGGACAATGGCGCGAAAGCGATTCCCATGATGGAAGGTTATGGACGCGCGAAGCTGCGGAGGCCGTTGTCGAACGGGCCAAGAAGGCTGGAACGGCGAAGGTGGAGAGAATGCGCACCGCAGAGCGCTCCGAGCCGCATCCGCAGGCCTACGACTTGACGGAGCTGCAGCGCGACGCGAACAGAAAGCTGGGCTTTTCGGCCAAGCAGACTTCGAACGTTCTGCAAAGGCTGTACGAGACGCACAAGCTTGTTACGTACCCGCGGACGGATTCCCGTTATCTGTCGAGCGATATGACGGCAACGCTCAAGGGACGGCTTGAAAGCGTCGCAACCGGGCCGTACACGGCTTTAGCGCGCAAACTTCTGCGAGCTCCGCTGCAGGTAACCAAGCGGATCGTGGACGACAGCAAGGTCAGCGACCACCATGCCATCATTCCGACAGAGCAGTACGTGCAGTTAGGCGCTCTTACGAACGAGGAACGGCGACTCTACGACCTTATCGTGCGCAGGTTCATAGCTCTGTTCTACCCGCCATACCGTTACGACGAGACCGGCGTTGTGATCGTAGCCGGAGGCATGTCCTTCCACGCGAAGGGCCGTATAGAGAAGGCGGCTGGCTGGAAAGAAGTATACGCCGGCGGAAGCGAGCCGCTGCAAGACGACGATGACAGCGAAGAAGGGGATGGCGGGAGCGCGCGCGATCGACAGCCGTCCCAAACGTTGCCTTCGTTGTCCGTTGGCGGTTCACTGCCGCTTAAAACCGTTGCAGCCAAGGAGCTTCGCACGCTTCCTCCTGCGCGGTATACGGAAGCGACCTTGCTGACCCATATGGAGAAGCACGGGCTGGGTACGCCGGCGACACGCGCGGATATTATCGAGAAGCTGCTCTCCACCGACACGATCGAACGGATCCGCAGCACGTTGGCTCCTACGGCTAAGGGCAAGCAACTGATCGAGCTTGTCGTCGAGCAATTGCGCAGTCCCGAGCTGACGGCGGCATGGGAGAGCGAGCTGGAGCGGATCGCGAAGGGAAAGGGAGATCCCGCGAAGTTTATGGCAGGAATCCGCACGCAGGCCGCAAGCTGGGTTGCGGAGGTGAAGCGGGAGACGAAGGAGTACAAGCCTCATAACGCAACGGGGTCGTTCTGTCCCGAATGCGGCAAGCCGATGGTCGAGATCAAAGGAAAACGCGGCAAGTCGCTGGCATGTTCGGATCGGGAATGCGGTTACCGCAGACATTCGGAGCCGGTTTTGCTCAACAAGCGCTGCCCGCAATGCCGCAAGAAGATGGAGCTTCACGACGGCAAGGCCGGCAAATACGCGCAATGTAAGCCTTGCAACGTCATTGAGATGCTTGGCGACAAGGACGGGAGCCGCATAAACAAGCGGGAGCAGCAGCGGCTCGTCGAGCAGTACAGCGAGAGCGCGCCGCTTGGCAACAGCCTGGCGGATAAACTGAAGGCCGCGTTGGAAGCAAAGCAAAACAAATAGCTTTCTGCGAAACGGAATGATAATAAAGCGCCGCGAATGGAACGGATACGTTCAGTCGCGGCGCTTTTCTCTATGGAATTCGGGCTTCTGCTAAAGGCGATCATCCACGAGAGGAGGACATTCCTGCCATATACTAGAGAGAAAGAGTAGCAATGCGTGTTCAAAAAGTTCGATTTTCAGTACCGAGAAGGTTGCAAGAAGATTAGGGACTGAGGAGCGGAGCGTAGTGGAAGCTACGTGAGCACCGGAAGGCCCGGCTGAATGCAAGATTCGATGTCGAGATACTTCCCGAGTTACTTCGTAATCAAAATTGGACTTTTTGAACAACCTCTAGCAGGGAAGGAGCTCTTAAAATGATTATTCATAATCATGGAGGCAGGCAGCTCGCAAGCAAGTGGGCGAAGACGGAAGCGCTGCTCGCCGAGCCGTCGCTCGTGCAGCATATTCCGCCAACGCGGAAATATAGCCCTTATGCTCTAATGAGCATGCTCCAGCAGCATGGCATGGTGGTCGTCAAGCCGATCGTCGGATCCGGCGGAGGCGGTGTCATCAAGGTAACGAGGGACCTCGGAGGATTTACGCATACGTACCGCGATCGCACACAGCGTTTCCAGACGTTTGATGGACTTGTCCATGCGCTTGGCAGCCGAACGGGGAAAAGGGGCTATTTGATTCAAAAGGGCATTCAACTGGCTACCGTAAACGGCAGACCGATCGATTATCGTGTCAAATACGTGAAGACTCGTTCGGGTTGGGAGTATCGCTCGCTTGTCGGCCGTATCGCGAGACGGGGATTGTTCGTGACCAACCTCAGCCAGGGAGGAGACATGGTGACTGCCGGACAAGGCATTCGTGCTTCGCTCGGCGCATCGCAGGTGAAGGGGAAAAAAGCAAAGATGCGTGCTCTGACGGTTATATCGACCCGGGTGCTGGAGCGGAAGTATCCTGGAATCGGGCAATTAGGTTTCGATTACGGGATCGATAGAAACGGGAAAATATGGATCTTTGAAGTCAATACGAGGCCGCATTAACGGAAGACGGAGGAGGCTCCGTCTTTTTCTCGTCTTTCCAAGTCTAAATTAGCAGCTATGCTAATAGTTTCGTTAATAGAACTATAAAAGGTGATTAAAGTTTTTTATTGAATAGAAGCTTATTTGGGATGTGGATAAGTCTATCCACATTGTACCATCTGATTTTGCTCATTTTATGATATCTATTCACACTTCATTAACAGTGTATCCACATCCCTATGTGCATAATAAGGCGTGTTGTCCCGAATTTCGTCGCATGCTACACTAAAAATTGTAAAGGGAAGAGATGGAAAAAAGGAGGTTTCATGATGGAATTATTATCCGACGACCTGCTTATTGACACCTATTTTGCCGCTATTGAATATAAGCTGGAGCCCGATTTCATACGAATGCTTGCTATTGAAGTAAAGCGCAGAGGCGTGGATATCGCCGCTCACGCGAATCGCAGACAGCCGGCCTGATTTCCCGGGAATTCTGACTTCCCATGCCGGACCTGACAATCAACCTACAGGCCAGCCGGCCACCATGACCTCGCCAAGATGCCCGCAGCTTTCACAGTAGACAATATGGATGCATGTAGCTCCAGAGGCATCATAAGGTCTCCCGGTCTCGGGACCGGCAGACAGTGGGCCGTAAGGCTCGTAAGGTCCTGTCCAATCCGTTAATCTGCCGCATTCCGTAAGCACGCCTCCGCATATATCGCATAGTTGTATAGTATCAACAATTCCGTTGCATAACGGACATAACATAAGGGTACCCTCCTCGGACGAAAAGGCAGCAATTGCCCCTCTTACACGTTTCGCGTTCGGACGGCTGATGCCGTACCGCGCTCCCGTATCGCCAAGTTTAGGATACCCTTAACCTTGTAATGTATGTTGCGCCAGAGTTGGCCGCGCGGGCCAACCTACAGTTTCATATTGCTGCTATGGCCCGGCGAGAGCTTCGCGCTTGGATCGATATATACCTTTGCGTTGTTGATGGCGGTCGGGGCTTCGCCAAAGCCGACGGCAATGAGCTTAAGCTTGCCGGGGTAGGTCGTAATATCGCCTGCCGCGAAGAGGCCTGCAATGTTCGTCTCCATCCGCGTATCGACGACGATAGAGCCGCCTTGAATGTTGATGCCCCATTCTGCGATTGGTCCCAGAGACGAGACAAAGCCGAAGTTGACGATGACGGCATCTACATCAAGATCGGAGGTTTCGTTCGATTTGACGTCTGTGAGCGTGACCTTCGTAATGACATCCTCACCGTGCAAAGCCGTAATTTCTTTGGGCGTAACGACGTTTACGCTGGAGTTCATCAAGTTCTCCACGCTGTGCTCGTGGGCGCGGAATTTGTCGCGGCGATGAATGAGTGTGACGCTCTTTGCGATCGGCTCCAGCATGAGAGACCAGTCCACGGCGGAATCTCCGCCTCCGCTGATCAGAACGCGCTTGTCCTTGAAGCGCTGCAAGTCCCCTACAAAGTAATGGAGGTTCCTGCCCTCGAACCTGGCCGCTTCCGGAAGATCCAAACGACGAGGCTCGAATGCGCCTACGCCTGCCGTAATAATAACCGCTTTGGCATAATGGACGGTCCGATCCGTCGTCACCTCGAATAAACGTTCATCTTTTTTTACTACGGCTACGACTTTTTCTTCCAAACATATCTCGGGTTTGAACAGATCGATTTGCTCCTTAAGCCGATCGACGAGCTCTTGTGCAGTCACTTTAGGGAACCCTGCTACATCGTATATATATTTTTCAGGATAAAGAGCGGCTAGCTGACCGCCTAGCTGAGGCATGCTTTCGATTATTTTTACGGATGCCTGGCGCATGCCGCCATAGAACGCGGCGAACATCCCCGCAGGTCCTCCTCCGATAATGAGAATATCAACCACAGCGTTTTCATTTACTTGCTCCGACAACTGTCTGCACCTCCGTAAATTGAGTGTTACGGTTATCATTATAAGCCTTTGCCTGAGAGTATGATATATATAACTTTTCTGCAATTATAAAATTTGTGAGGTCGAGGCCAGGAGTCAAATGATATGATCGGCAAGAACATTATTTAGAAGGGATTTTTCATTTGTACAGTGTTCTAAACATTTTCGTATAAAATACCCTTGAAACTTTGTTCAAAAGTCTGTAATATGTCTGATGTATATGTGAGATGGTCTAAGGAGAAAAACGGCAAACGCCGTCGAAATTTCCAAAAACGTTTTTGGCTCCTTTGCATGATAATGGTTATGAGGACACAAACTACTGAAAGTTATCTTACTTTTTCGATTATGTTTGTGTAATTTTTCACAAGTTTATCTAAATTGAAAAGAAAAAAACGAATGGATGGGATCCCACAATGAGCAACATACCGAAAATTGTAATTCTTGGCGCTGGCTACGGAGGCGTGCTGACTGCGCTTCGTCTGCAAAAAGAGCTGAATTATAATGAAGCCGACGTCACACTGGTCAACAAACACGATTATCACTATATCACGACGCATCTGCACATGCCTGCAGCCGGCACGGACAATCCGGAAAACGCGCGCGTCAGCATCTCCAAGCTGATCGATGAATTTAAGATCGACTTCGTTAAATCGACAGTCGTCCAAATTCGTCCGCAAGACAAAAAGGTTATACTGGAAGACGGAACGCTGTCTTACGATTACCTTGTAATCGGTCTTGGCGGCGAACCGGAAACTTTCGGTATCCCTGGCTTGGGCGAACATGCCATGAACATCCGCAGCATTAACTCCGTTCGCTTGATCCGCGAACATATCGAATATCAATTCGCGCGTTACAAGCGCGAGCCGCATCGCACCGATTACCTGACTTTCGTTGTCGGCGGAGCGGGCTTTACCGGCATCGAGTTTATCGGAGAGCTCTCCGACCGCATTCCAGAGCTGTGCAAACAATTCGACGTTGATCCGACGCTTGTCAAGATCTACAACGTTGAAGCCGCTCCTACGGCTCTTCCAGGCTTCGATCCGGAGCTGGTTGAATATGCGATGGACGTTCTGACGAAGAAGGGCGTTACATTCCGCATCGGCACGGCCATCAAAGAATGTTCGCCGGATGGCGTTATCGTTGGCGAAGGCGAAGAAATCAAGTCGCAGACGGTTATCTGGACCGGCGGCATCCGCGGCAACCGCTTGATCGAGGAAGCGGGCTTCGAAACGATGCGCGGACGCGTCAAGGTCGACGAATTCCTGCGCAGCCCTGGCTCCGAGAACGTTTATATCGTAGGCGACAACTCGCTGATGTTCAACCCAGAAGGCCGTCCATATCCGCCGACTGCACAGATCGCCATGCAGCAAGGCGTTATTTGCGCGAACAACCTGGTAGCTTCCATTCGCAATCAGCCGCTTAAGACGTTCTCGTTCTCCAACAAAGGAACGGTTGCATCCCTGGGCAAAGGCGAAGCGATTGGCATCGCGTTCGGCAAGAAATACAAAGGCCGCGTAGCTGCTTGGCTGAAAAAGGCAATCGACCTTCGTTACCTGTTCATTATCGGCGGCATTCCGCTTGTCCTGCGTAAAGGCAAATTCCTGTAATGCGCCACTGCAGCGTACAAGTCCGCGGCTTGTTAACGAGAGACGAGCTCGATCGTTATAACGCCTTGATCGAGGTTGGCTCCTACCTGGAGTCGCAGACCCGTTACGATCTGGCTTATACGGTGCAGAAGGAGATCGACATTCTGATCCTTCCGGCCATCGAGCGCCTTAAGGAGAAGAGCCGTGCACGCGATCGCGCCACCCAGGAATATCTGGAAGCGAAGGAACGCGGCGAATCGTTGTCGGATGACGAGGACGAGGATTAACGTTCGCTAGACCGCATGACCATACTGCTAACCAAAAGCTTCGGACAGCCTGATTGGGCTGTTCGGGGCTTTTTTCTTGTAAAGGAACCAGTCGCTGGGACCGACTTGGAACATGGGAAGTGGCTGCAGTGGAGCGTTTGAGCTTCTGGGGGGGGATTTCCAATTATGAAGACTTGTGTTTTTTCCAGATTGGCTTGTGTTGATTCCAGCAATATGGAAAACGTAGTGTTCGTCTAGAAAATAGATAGTGAGGATTACGAGCCGCTGACCCCCAATCTAACAAATTGATAGTATCGTTACCGTGGCCCATCCGTTACCATAAACCCCGTCAACCAAAACTTGGCATGGGCGAAAGGGGAACTGGGGATGAGAAGCAAGGGAAGCCGAACTACCCGTATGTGGCGGAGGAAAGGGACCGCAGCGATATTGTCGCTCGCACTGCTGGCAAGTATCGCAGTGCCGGTTCATGCGAACGAGGTCGACCCGGAAGCTGCAACAAGTCAAGCAGGATCGGAGGCTCCGAGTTACGGACTCGGCACAGAGGTGCCTGTACTTAACACGCTCGTTACAGATGTTCAAGAGAACGTCATATTGATCCCGACGGATGACTCGTTCATCGAAGGACAAGACGAGGCGCGAAGAGACAAGATCAACGGAGCAAGCACCTCCGTTCAGGTTGCCTCGAACAACGCTAACGAACGGATTATTTACCTGAAATTCGACTTGGAGGACGAAGAGGTCGCCGATATCGGATCTGCAACGCTTCGCTTGTTCAACAACGATACGCGGTATAATCGGGTCGTATCGGCTCATGAGCTGAGCGACACGTCATGGAGTGAATCGACGCTAACCTGGAACAACGCGCCTCCTATTGGAGGGGAGATCCAGCGGAACGGCAGTCCCGTAACGTTCTCTACCGCGGCAACGGGCAATGCGGATGACCGGCTGCTTGGCGCCAAATATTACGAGCTGGATGTAACGGAATACGTGAAGGCCGCGGCTGGCCAGACAGAGCTTGGCCTTGTCGTGCAAAGCGATGGCTTCACTTCGTTCGCCAGCAAAGAATACGAGGGCGGCGCCTATCCGCCGCAGCTCGTATTAAGCGCAGACGAGCTTGAGCCGCCTGCGGATCCTGTCTATAAGGAGCTGGAGGAGAACGGGCGCAGCAGCTTGTATCCAGAGGATTGGTATCCCGGCTATAAGGACGGGGAAGGTCGATTCTTGCACGACTTCTCGTATGCAGGGTATCGCAAAGGGCTGGAACCTATTCCGGATGTTGTGCCCGGAGATATCGTTGATGTCACGGAGGCGCCGTATAACGCCGACAAGACGGGAACGACGGATGCAACGGCTGCGATTCAAGCTGCGATTGACGATATAGGCGAAGCCGGAGGAGGTGTCGTATTCTTGCCTGCCGGCACCTATAGAATAAAGCCGCAAGGCACAAACAACCAATCGCTGAAGCTGAACCGAAGCGGCGTCGTTCTTCGGGGAGCCGGCCCAAAGGAAACATTTCTGTTCAACGACGAGCCGGTCATGAGGGGCAAAGATATTATTACCGTCATCTCGGAAGGCGCTGGCTTCCAGGCGGTACCTGGAACGGAAACGAATATTCGTACCGATCTGCCGGAGCCGACGGTCACGATTCCCGTTCAGGATTCATCGGCTTATCGGACAGGCGATTGGGTGACGATTAGCAATCGGTATACGACCGATTTTATCGCAGAGCATGATATGGCCGACTGGTGGGCGACGTATATCGGCAACGAAGGGATTACGTTTTATCGTCAAGTCGTGGCGATTGATGCCGAGACGCATACGCTGACGATCGATATTCCGACGCGATATCCGCTTAAGGTGCGGGACTCCGCGAGAGTGTATAAGCTGAATCCGCCCGTCACGGACGTCGGAGTCGAGCATCTGTCCATCGGCAATGTGCAGAACCTGACGCCAGGCATCGGAGAGAGCGACGATACGAAGGAAGGAACGGCCGGTTTCCAAGTGGCGGGCACCAATGCGGTCAACTTCGTGAGAGTTGCCGATGCTTGGGCGCGGAACGTACATTCCTACAGACCGGCTTCCAACAATGAGGACTATGACTACCATCTGCTGTCCAGCGGCATTCATACGTCGAATACGCGCAACGTGACGATTGTGGATTGCGTCATGCAGAAGCCGTTGTTCCGCGGCGCTGGCGGCAATGGCTATCTCTTCGAGCTGGTCGGCAACGACAATCTCATTCTGAATGCCAAAGCGGTGGAAGGACGCCACAACTACACGTTCTCCCATATGCGGACGAATGGCAACGTCATACGAAATTCTATATCGGTCGAACCGACGCATGTCATCGACTTTCATCAATATTTGAGCGCTTCCAACCTGCTTGACGGCATGCAGCTGTACGGAGACCGGATCGAAGCCAGCGTAAGGCCATATCCATCCTCGCAGCCCAATTACAAGCACGGACATACGACTTCGCAGACGGTCATCTGGAATACGCTAGGATATGAAGCGATGGACGGCACCGGCATTATCGTCGACTCCAGGCAGCACGGCTACGGATACATCATCGGAACAAGCGGCAACGATGCCGAAATCCGCATAACCCCGGATATTCACTCCGGTAAAATAACGGCGCCAATCGATTTCGCCGAAGGCATCGGGCAAGGCGACCGGCTGTTTCCTTCCTCGTTGTACGAGGACCAGCTTGCCAGGCGCATGGAACGGATGCCGACGGAGCTGCAGTCGATCAAGCTAGGCGGCAATCCGCTTACAGGCTTTCAGCCTGGCAAACGCGTCTACGACATAGAACTGCCTTTTGGCACTGTAAATGTACCCGCGATCCAGGCAACGACTTCCGTGGCAGGGGCTGCAGTAGAGCTCGCGCTTCCGGATTCGCTTCCCGGAACGGCGACCCTACAAGTCACTTCGGCGGACGGAGCAGCGACGGCGCTGTATGCCCTGCATCTCCGAGCAGCGGATTCGCCGGCCGTATTGGCAGAAATCGCGCTTCAGCCGGACAGGACGAGACCGGGCTGGAAAAGCGGCTTAAAGCTGGATGCAGGCACGGAAGCCTTTTTGTCCGTTACGGGGCTGATGTCTGACGGGACAGAAGCGGATATGGATGAAGCGGCGATTTCGTACTCGTCTTCCCAGCCAGAAGTTCTCACGGCAGGAGTGGACGGATCCTTAGAAGCGATCACTCCCGGAACGGCCAATGTGACGGTCAGCGTCACGCTTGGAGCCGTTACACTGACAAGAACGATCGCGGTTGTGTCGGCAGTGCCGGTCCATACGGATGAGGAGGTACTGCCCGTCTCCCTGGTCAGTTCAAGCGGTGACGATGGCAACGTCGTGGAGAACGTGCTCGACGGCGACTACGATACACGCTGGTCTGCCAGCGGCGAAGGGCAATGGATGATGGCAGACTTGGGCGCTGTTCATCATGTAGGAGCAGTCAGTATCGCGTTCTACAACGGGCATACCCGCAAATCGAAGTTTGAGCTGGCTTTCTCTCTGGACGGAATGCAATGGACGACCGGTTACTCTCTCAATCCGGCCGGCAATTCCAACGGAACGACAAGCACGTTCGAATTGTTCGAGCTTGCAGCGCCAATGAACGCAAGATTCGTGAAGTATGTCGGTTATGGGAACTCGGCGAATGCATGGAACAGCATAAGCGAGATTCGGTTCCATCCTGCTGATGTGCCGGGGCCAACAGCTTCTCCGACGCCAACATCGCCGTCCACGATCATACAGCCGACGCCAACTCCAAAGGCTACGATAAGTCCGTCTCCCACGCCTGTTACAGCTGCGGTCGAAGCCACCTTTGACGGGACGAACAAACCTGTAATAATTATGTCGGAGGTGGCGAGCATTGAAGCTGCAGGAGATATGTTTGCCAGCGGCGAGCTCGGCGAGAGCGGGAAGGCGACATTTCAGTTCGAGCTGTTGAAGGCGGAACATGTGAATGGTCTGAGTAATGAGGCGCGTCGCGCTATCGGCGATCGTCCAATCCTGGATATAAAGGTGCTTTCGGACGGCCAGACGCTGAAGTGGAGCAATCCGGATTCTCCCGTTACTGTTAAGTTGCCATACAAACCAAGCGCCGCCGAGCTTTCCGATCCTGGACTGCTGGAGAAGCTGACGATCTGGCATCTGGATGAGTCGGGGGTCACGCAGCCGATTTCCAATGCCTATTATGACCCGGAGCTCGCTGCCTTCGTCTTCCGGACGACGCATATCGGCCGGTATGCGCCCGTTCTGAGTGAGCATGTTTTCCGGGATTTAAACGGCTACAGCTGGGCTAGCGACGAGATTGGAGTTCTGGCAGCCAGAGGAATAATCAAGGGGACGACGGCGTCAACCTTCCAGCCATCCGCGAGCGTGAAGCGGGCCGACTTCGTCACAATGATCGTCCGAGCGCTGGGACTGTCGGCAAGAGGGGAGGCGTCGTTCCCGGATGTCAGCGACAAAGCCTATTATTACGGCGAAGTCGGCATAGCGGAACGCCTTGGCATCGTACAAGGCATGCCCGGCGGCAGCTTCCGTCCCGAATCTGCCATCACCCGAGAGGAAATGATAGTGATAGCGGCAAGAGCTATGAATGCGGCGAGAATAGAAGCTGCAACCTCCGCTGCGGGCAATCTCGCCGGGTTCGCGGACGCCGCGGAAGTATCCGACTATGCGAAGGAGAGTATCATCGCATTGACGGAGCTAGGGCTGGTGAACGGCAACGGCGGCAAGCTGAAGCCGCAGGCGGCGGCCACGCGAGCCGAAGCGGCAGCGCTGATCTACCGGATGCTGCAAGCCAGATAAACAATCACCCCATAACCAGGCTACTCACTGGTCAAGCTCCATTTTTTGGAGACATTAAAAAAGCGTGCGCTGAAGCTGTCGTCGGTACACTACCGACGACAGCCCTTTTTTAATGTTAGGATATTATGCGACTCCGCTACGCCCGCTCCGCCTGCCGGTATTCCGAGGGCGTCATGCCGGAAAACTTTTTGAAGCTCCGCATGAAACTTGTCACATTGGTATAGCCTACCTGTTCCGCAATCTGGTTAACGGTGGAAGGGCCTTCTAATAGCAGCCTTTGAGCCTCCTGCATCCGTATGGCAATCACATAGTCCACAAAATTGATGCCGGTGCTTTGTTTGAATATTTTGCTCAGATGGTTGGAACTGATGGCAAATTCCTCGGACAGCAGGTTCAGAGACAGCCCGCTTTGACCGTAATGCAGGGAAATATAAGCCGTGATCCGGGCTATCAGCTCATCCGTTTTGGTTTTGGAGTTGCGCTTTTCGACCAAGGCTTCTACCATATTCTCCATCAGCTCAAGCAAATACTCCCGCATGTCGGAGAGGCTCCCGGTTCGGGCCAACCGCCCCTCGATTTCCGTATGGCCGGACTGGAGGCGTTCCAAAAGAGCCGGGTCGGCTACTTTTTTGCCGGTTCGGTATATGAGCTGGAGGGCGAACTGAACCATGGTTTTGTCGGCGAAGCGGCACTGTGCGGCCATAACGAATATTGCGGACAGCAGCTCGGCCACCTTGTCCGGATTGGTCTGCCAAACCGCTTCCTGCAATTGGTCTGCCAAATCGAACAACTCCATCAAACCCGCCCCGTCCAGCGCGGATATGTCATTTCCGGTAATAATCGTGCCCGGTCCGGCCACCAGCTTGTAATGGATGCATTGCTGGGCTGCCTGGTACGAGTCTTTAATGTCTGCGAAGCGGCGGCTGTAGCTGCCGATGCCGATGCTTACGGAATGTTTGATATACGTCTGGACAGCGTCCAGCAGCGAATGGGCGAATGTCACGGCCTGCTCCATGTTCGCAGCCGAATCTTCCTCCAGGAAGCTGATCAAAATCACCGCCTGATACTCGTTGATTTGCACAGCCCCGCCTTTAAGCGCCTCGCCTCTTTCCTTCATCAGCTCTTCCGCAACATTGCCGACTGCGTAGAGATACGGGTTCAGGTCGGATATTTTCTCCAGAAGGACCTTGTTGTCCAATTCGGCAATCATTACTATGTAATGACCGAGGTACAGCTCCAGGCCGATATGGTCAAAGTAGGGCTTGGCCAGATCATATCGGGTCCGATGGCCCGTGACGATATCAAACAAAATCTGAAGTTTCAGAGCAGGTTTGCTCTCCTGAAGCTGGCGCACCGCATCGGAATAGCCGGTCAACACATCTCGGATTGTGCCCTCCAGGCGGTTGAAATCCGGCCGCAAACTGCCTGCCCCTGTCGCCGTCCCCCCGTCGCGCTTGCTGAACAGGCTCTCCACCTTATTGATGAACCGCTCCATGGGAGTGAACCAGGTCTTGTTGACCAACACGACGGATCCCACCGACAACAGCACCATTATGCCCGCTAAAGCCAAGAGAATATTGCGGATGGCGAGGAACAGGCCGCTCATTTGGCCTTGAGACACCACATAAACCAGCTTCCACCCCGTATAGGCGGAAGAGGAATAGAATACCCACTCGGAAGCCTTGCCGTTCTTGTGCCTGGTGAAGCCGCTGTCTTTTTCGAACAACACCTGCCCGCCCAGCTTGTATTCGGCGATATTTCGGCCGATCCGGGATTTGTCTGCGTGGGACAGGATGGTCCCCTGCTCGTCCGTGATCAGCACATTGCCGCTATTGCCGAACTGCAAATCGGAGAACATGTCCGACAGAATGGTTTCGGGCAGGTTGACGGCGATAACGCCCTTGCGGTTCTTCGGCTTATCCGCCATGGGATAAAATCGGATTAGCGTAACCGTGTGGCGATTTACGTTTTTCTCCATAAAGAGAGGATTTGCCGTCCATTTGTAATAAAAGTTTTCCGTATAAAACGTACTGATCCAATGTTTATCCGTTTCCTCGGAAGTGGGGTTATACAGCTCTTCGGACAGCAGCATTTCGTTGGCCCGGGAATACAGATACATGGACTGGATGACGGGGTAGGAGCGCTTGAGCCCGCTGATCTGGGATTGGATGCCGTCCAGCCGGATCAGATACTCGGGGTCGCCTGTGCGGGGCGTATTAAAGAAAAATGCCGCATCCCCCGTTTGCAGCATCTGGATGATCGCCCGGTCGATCTCCTCAAGGGTGCTCTCCATTCGTTTATTGATCTGGTTCAGCATCTGCAAGTTGGAATCGATGACCTCGCGCTCCAGGCGCTCCGTTCCGCTTATATATGAAATCAGCACCGTGCTCGCAATAATCAGGATGAAGAGGGAAGCGTAAATCATCTGGATCTTGTATGCCATATTCCGCTTCACCCGCTGTCGCCTCCCTTGGTTGTAATCGCTCCATCCATCATAATTTGCGAGCCTGAACAAGGCAACTTGCATTTTACGCCAGGGCTTGCATTTTTGATGCTTCACGGCAAATCCAACATCCGGCAAGCTTTGACAACAAACTGCGACTACTCGGTTCCAACGGGTTGCCCTACATTGAGTATGGGGGAATTGTTCGCATTCGTTCTTCCCTCGGAGGTGTTATCCATCGCTATAAGAAAGGGGGCTTCGGCATTCCGGTAAACAGGTTTCAATCAAAATCAACTCGGGAGGGCGAAAAAATGGGTAAAAAAACAATGATATGGTTCTTGGCCCTAGTGCTACTAATGGGGACGGCAGGTCAAGCGGGGCAATGGGCCGCCGCCGTTGTCCACGCAAATACTCAAGTAGACACAAGCCGTATAATTCCGGCATGGTCCTTCGCCTATAAGGGACTGCCGGCTGCAAGCTTCGGGTTGGATTCTATGGAAGCCCATGAGGGAGAGCACTCGCTGCGGATAGCGTACAACTCGGCAAAAGCTGCCGAGGTCTATCTCAACATGACCCAGACGGTTGCGGTCAAGCCCGGTACTGTCTACGAATTGAGTTTATGGGGCAAAGGCGCCGGGGTCAAAGGCGTCAGCATGATGGTGAACTGGGGAGCGAGGACCAGCCTGGGAACGGGAACTTTCGACTGGAAGCATGTCTCGCAAACCTACACTACAGGACCCAACGAAACTACGCTTACGGTCCGCCTTATTGTGGACGACAAATCGACAGTTTGGCTTGATGAAATCTCCTTGAAGGAAGCGAACGCAGACGCGAATCTTCTCCAAAACGGAGACTTCGACAGCATCGCGGAAATTATGCCCCTCGACGGTTTTGAAGAGTTGTCGGCATGGACGCCTGCAGGTATGACGGCAGCGGAAACGGTTTATGATGCCAGAACGGAGGGAGAGCAGTCCGCCAAGCTTACTTTCACCAATGAAGGGGTTCCAACTACCCAAGCGAGCATGATATTGAACCTGACTCAACCTTTGAATTTGACAAAAATGACAACGGTTACAATGGATGTTTATCCTTTATCCCAAACGGTTTCGGGCAATGAGCCCATCTTTTTGAAGCTGACGGATGTCTCGGGTTCGGTGCACGAGGTGCAACTGCCCAAGCTGCTGGCCGGGCAGTGGAACGGAGTGAAGCTGGAATTTGCGGCATCCGCTACAAGAAGCGGGATTGTGCAGATTGCCCTCTATGCCAAAACCGGAGCGGGGATTGCCGGGTGGGACGGACGGGCATCCATTGATTATCTGGCGGATCAAATAAACGTCGTCCGAATGAAGCAGACGGAGGAAGGCACGGGCGAAGAAGGCGAACTCATGGAGGAGCGGAGCCTTTTCCTCGGGCGGCTGGGCGCTGGAGCCCATGCCCCCTTGTTTCAGGCCGAGGGGATTGTCGTTGACGGCAGCCTGGAGGAATGGGACAGCAACATCGGAATCGCGCTGCCAAATTCCGGTACCAACCAGAACCAGGTGGCCGGATGGAGCGGAGCGGAGGATCTGTCCGCCAATGTAAAATTTGCATATGATCAGGAATACTTTTATTTGTCCGCAAAGGTAAGGGACAATACCCATTTTGCCGCAGCCGGCATTGATATGTGGAGCGGGGACAGCATACAATTTGCCTTCGGGGAAAATGGAGTGTACGGCGCGGAATACGGTATTAACCTGATAGACGGTCAAACGCAGGTGTGGCGCTGGAGGAACGGCAGCGCTTCCTTTGGCAAGGAAACGGTTGTCGCCAATACGGTCAGGACAGGCAATGACACGTATTATGAAGCCCGGCTTCCCTGGCAGGCGATCTTTGCGTCCGGCATGCCGTCGGAAGGGCCGATCGCATTCTCCATTCTGATTAATGACAACGACGGCGGCGGCCGCAGGGGCTGGCTGGAATGGACCAGCGGCATCGGTAAGGTAAAGGACGGAAAGCTCTTGGGAAACCTGTATCCGATACCGGTCGGGGACCCCTGGAGCTTTTGGGTGGAAACCCCCGCCGAGGGACAAACCGGCAGTCTAATTCCCTACAAGCTTCATCTCGTCAATTACAGCGGCGAGCCGCGGAACGTTTCGATTTACTCCCAGTTGCTTGATCTTGACCGGGATGTGACGGTTCCCGCAGGTATGGCATTTACCAAAGAAGGCACGTATGTTGTTCCTGTCCAAGGCGCGTATTGGGCGGAAACCACGGTGACGGACCGGGATACGGGTATGGAGAGAATAAGCAGGAAGAAGGTGGTGGTAGTAACAAGCGAAGCCGAACTGACCGTTCGTCTGAACGCATTGTCGGCCAGATTGCCGCAACTGCTGGCTTTACTCGAGCAGGCAGAGGCTCAGGGTCTGTCCACGGATTACGAGCGGGTCATCTATGCGGCTTTGCGGGATTTTGTTGTCTATGGCAAGGAGGATGCCGCCAAAGGCAGGCTGACCCGCTCCCTCTATGTGGCGGAAACGCTGGAGGCGCTGTATCTGGAGGCGGAGACCCAATTGCAGGGTTATCTGGACGGAACCAAAACTCCTCAGACGGCGCCCCGCTATGTCACGGGCCCGCTGGAGCAATCCGGGCATGGCTTTGCAGGGACGGCCCAAGTGCGCAGCACCGGGGAGACCGGAGAACAGCCGATTTTCTTGAATGGGTACCTGGGTTTTAACCAAGCCAGGCTGGATATAGGCAAGCTTCAGGACTACGGCGCCAACGTGATTCAGGTGGAAACCGGTCCGCGGCATATGATTTTTCCAAAGGAAGGTTATATCCCCGAGTTCACAACAAGCGGTAGCGCCCAGGGGAGCATCGCCCTGGATGAATCGATCAGCCGCAGCGGGAACCAGTCCCTCAGGATGGTAAACGAGTCTCCGAAGCAATCCAATATATATCTTATGGCCAGCCAAACTATTCCGGTCAAGCCTAATACCACATACGAGTTTAAGGTTTGGGTCAAAGGGGAGAATGTACAAAATGCCTGGTTCCCGGGAGGTCCGGGATGGGCGCTGAGGAAAGCCATGCCCACGGGAACTTATGACTGGCAGGAAGTCGCCTACACCTATAAGACCGGCCCGTCGGAGTTATCCTTCACCTTGATGCTGGTTTCCGAAAACGAGCAGACCCTTTGGCTGGACGACCTGCGTGTTACGGAGCAAGGAAGCGTGGAGAATCTGGTGCGCAATCCGGGGTTTGAGCAGTCTCCGGAGGTGCCTGGAGCGGACCCGGACAAGGATTACGTGGTGTCTGTCTCCAATGTGGCAAACGATATTGGCAGAGTGCTAGAGAACGCCAGGGACAACCATATTGCCGTCAATCTGCTCTTGTCTCCCCATTATTTTCCCGATTGGGTGCTTAAGAAGCATCCGGAAACGGCGGCCACCCATACTGGTTTCCTTAAGTTTAATATTGACCAGCCGCTGTCCAGGCAGATTATCGAGGATTATTTGCGAGCCTTGATTCCCCTGGTAAAGGACTACAGCTCCTTGCACAGTATAACGCTGACCAACGAGCCAGTGTACCAGTCCAATCGTAATCCGTATTATCTGCCATTCTGGCAAGCCTATCTAGAGGAATTGTACGATGGCAGCATAGAGGAGCTTAATCGGATCTACGATACTGCCTATGCTTCCTTTGGAGAAGTGCTGATGCCGTCCGCCATCGCGCCGTCCCCAGCCGTGTATGACTGGGTGACGTTTAATAACCGGCTGTTTGCCGATTGGCACCGATGGATGGCGGATATCATCCATGACATGGCTCCCGATCTTCCGGTGCAGGCCAAGGTGATGGCCAATCTGGAGTCCAGTCTGAACTGGGGTGTAGACTACGAGCAGTTCTCCGAGCTAAGCGATATTAACGGCAACGATGCCTACAATCTCATCGGAGATGGACCGGAGGGCTTCATTAAAGAGCTGAGCTTCTATGATCTGCAGCGTTCCTTTAAGAAGGCGCCGATTTTTAACTCGGAGCATCATTTTATCAAAGACGGGGACGACCAGTACATGCCAGATCAAGCCAAACGGGTAAGGGCCGTGCTGTGGCAGGGAGCGGTCCACGGCAGAAGCGCATCCACCGGATGGGTATGGGAGCGAACCTATGATTCCACAAGCGATTTCGAGGGGAGTCTCCTTCACCGACCGGATGTGGTAGTGGATATCGGCAGGACCAACCACGACCTCAACCGTCTGGCTAAAGAAGTAACGGCCCTGCAGAATGTGGTCCCGCGGACGGCCATCTTGTATTCCCTCGCCTCGGGGGTGTACGACACCCATTACGATGAAACACTCCGCCGGGCTTATCAGGCGTTGGCCTACAGCGGCCAACGAATCGGCTTTGTAACGGAGAAGCAGGCTGCCGCCGGCAAGCTGACCGATTATGAGCTGCTGGTGGTGCCGGCAGCCGCTCATGTCAGCGCAGCAACACTGACCGCCGTAGAAAGCTTTAGCCGGGCGGGAGGCAAGGTGGTGCTTATCGGTGGAGAGTCTTTGACGAAGGATGAGCATAACCAGCCCCTGGACATGAACTTGCACGGGCAACTTGCCAGCCGCTCCGTCATCCTGTCCGCCTCGGCCGGAAGCGGCGATATCCGCTCCGCGCTGCTTCCACTGCTGGGACAAATGAACGCTTTGCCGGTTGCATTAACGGACCTTTCCACGGGCCAACTGGTGTGGGATGCGGGTTGGCAGATCGCGGAACATAATGGAAGGCTTTTGCTAAATGTGGTTAACTACACAGGGGAAGCCAAGCAGATTCAGACGGTTTATAACGGGCAGCCCGCCGGAAGCGTCAACGAACTGATTACGGGAGCGGCAGTTGATGCCTCTCATCTGGAGCTGGCGCCTTACGGAATTTATTTGTTCGATCTGGGAGCTCTGCCTCTGGAAGAAGAACCCCCGGGCAGCTCATTGCCTCCCTCAACCCCGCCTGTGACTGACGGGCAGTCCCTTGCCGCCGAGGGGAACGGCGAGACCGAAAGCGCCGAAGAGCCTTCGCCCCCCATTCTCGGGCAGGAAGTCTTCCGTTTGAGCGATATCCAGGGCCACTGGGCGGAGGACAGCATCCATAAAGCTGTAGCGGAGGGCCTGGTGCGCGGATATGAAGACTTTACCTTTCGCCCTGACCGCCCCGTAACCCGGGAGGAGTTTTTGGTTTTGCTGGCGCGGGCTGTACAACCGGAGCAATCGGATGAGGCCGAGGCCGCTGCGTTTGCCGATGCAAACGAGATCAGCGAATGGGCGAAGCAGGCTGTGACCCTGGCGGCGCAGGCGGGTTGGGTGAAAGGATACAAGAACGGGACGATCCGGCCTCGGGACTTGATGACCCGGACGGAATTGGCGGTACTGCTTACGCGACTCCCTCGCAAAACGGCATCCGTAGAAAGTCGTGCAGACTCTCGCACCTTCGCCGACGACAGCCTGATTGCCGCCTGGGCAAAACCTGCGGTTTACAAAGCTGTGCAAGATCAGCTTTTGGAGGGCGGCTCCGGGAACCGGTTTGAACCGGTAAGAGCCGTCACCAGGGCAGAAGCGGTGGTTGTTCTGCTGCGACTCACTAATGCCCGTACGCTTGCCGATTAGCCGAAAGCTTGCACATTTACGTTTTGGGAGGAAAACTCTAATACTGCAAGCTGATCAACAATCATGTAACTACCCCTCCGCAGTGGTCTGCAGTACGATTATGCCGTAGGGAACAAAGAGGAGCGGTCAGTTGGTCAACAGCTGCCCCCCCTCTTCCCGAAGAGGGAATAAACATTATAAGGGAGGCACACGAGTTTGAGAACAAAGCACGCCGAATCACATTCAAAAGCAATTGGCGCCAAAGCAACGGCTGTCCTGATGCTGAGCGGCATCTTGCTGATTGCGGGCTGCGGAAGCAACAAGGAAGGGGAGCCGGCAACAAGCGGCAGCCCCAATCCCAATTCCAACAACCTGCCCATGGCCATCACCGCGTCCATCTATGACAGGGGGACAGTTCCGGCAGAGGAAGGCACCTACGAAAGCAACCGCTGGACCAAATGGATGAACGAGCAATCAGGAGTAGAGGTCAAATGGACCCCAGTCCCCCGCAATCAGGAGGCGGACAAGTTTAATGTGCTGGTGGCATCCGGGCAGGCGCCGGAGCTGATTACCTCCTACGACCGTAACCTGTTGTCGCGTTTTGTCAGCCAGGGAGTAGCACAGCCCATCGACGAGTATATCGAGAAGTACAGCACTAGTTATAAGGAATATATCCAGAAGCATCCGGAATTGAAGCCCTTCGTTACCTTTAACGGCCAAACGTACGCCATTGCCAGCATGCGGAACACCCAGGCCGCGACCATGATTTGGATTCGTCAGGACTGGCTTGACAAGCTGGGGCTTAAGCAGCCCGCCACGGTGGATGAACTGGTGGAGGTAGCCAAGGCATTCCGGGACGGAGACCCCGACGGCAACGGCCAAAAGGATACGACCGCGATCGCCATGTCCAATGCCTACTCCGCTGTATTGGACGACCTGTTCATGGCCCGGGGCGGAGATTGGTTCATTGAAGACGGCAAAGCCACGATGTCCTTTTTTACCGACCGCTATAAGGAAGCCTTGACGCTGCGCAAAACACTGTACTCCGAAGGACTGGTGGACAAGGAGTACGTGACGGATAAAAACTGGGCCCGTCAAAAACAACTTTGGATTACCGGCAAGGCGGGCATTTTGTTCGATACCTATAACGGCGGGCCTACAGCGGACTTCTACAAGAGCCAGCCGGATGCCAAACTGACTCCCCTTCCTCCCCTGTCCACAAAATTCGGGAAGAACGGCTATCAAAAGGAAGTTCCCAATTACTTGCTCACCATTTTTAACAAGGACATAAAAAATCCCCAGGCGGCCATGCAGTTCGTGGACTGGATGCTGGATGAGGGCTGGTACGACCTGAGCTACGGTACGGAGGGCACCCATTATCAGTTAAAGGACAATATTCCCGTGACTCTGGATGCGGATAAGCTGAAAAAGGAAGTAAGCTATGCCAGCGAATATCGGATTGTCCACCAGCAGACTCTGACTCCGGAATTCCTGCTGGCCCGGGCTGGCAGCGATCCCAATGACCAAAAGGTGCAAAAGGCCATCGGGGAAGCCATAACCGTGGCGCAAAGCGTCGAATTCCGGAAGGACTTGCCTTACACGCCGGCGGTGGATGAATTTACGGATATATCCGGCCAATTCCAAAAGAAATGGGATGAGATTATCACCAAAGTTACCATGACCGCCGACCTGGATGCCGAGTGGGGCGTAAGCCAAATCAGGAGCGAGTGGCAAAAGCTAAACGGCGAAGACATCGAAGCCAAGGTACAGGAATGGTACGAAAGCAACAAGGCGGATTTTAAATAAACCAATTTCCGGCTACGGCAGGATGGGGAGGAGGCACGGCCGGAACCGGCTGTCCCTCTATCCCGATTCGCCGAAAAGACAATAAGGACAGGAGAGAGAGAAGTGGAGCAAAACCTGCTGAACGAGGATGCTGTATTGCTGGAATTGATGGAACGGCATTGGCGAAAGATCAAGCATAGCCAGGTACGGGATTCGTCCAGTTACTGGCATGGCGCCTTCACCGAGAACGGAAACGGCAAGCCGTTTGAAGGGCTGACAAGCAGCGACGCTATGCTGAACTTGAGCGTGCCGCTGTATGCGCATCCCGAGTCCCGTTATTACCGGAGCTCCAGCATGCTGGAAACGATCCGCCAGCAAATTCGCTTTTTATTGAGAGTCCAACTGCCTTCCGGCTGTATTTCCCTGCATAACTGCAATATCGACTCGCCCCCGGATACGGGATTCGCCGTCCATTTCACTACATTGTGTTACCATATATTAGATAAAATGGATGGTGACGAACCGGCGCAATTGTGCCAAGAACTGCGGCTATTTCTGAGACAAACGATTCCCGGCCTTCTGGCCGGTGGAATCCATACTCCCAATCATCGATGGGTATTGTGCGGAGCCCTTGCTCTCCTGTATGAGCTGTTCGAAGATGAACGGTTGCGGGCGCGTGTCGACCAATTTCTGGCCGAAGGGCTGGATATCAACCCGGACGGGGAATGGACGGAACGAAGCAATGCGATTTATAACGCTGTTTGCTCCATCTTTCTGTATCAAACGGCTCGGGTGTTCGGATATACACATCTATATGAACCCATTACCCGAAATTTGCGCATGATGCAGTACATGCTCCACCCCCGTTCGGAAATTGCCACGGAATATTCCAGCCGTCAGGACCGGGGCGAGATCATGAAGCTGAATGCCGGCTATTATGTGGCATTCCGCCTTATGGCCGACCGGAATGCTGATCCGCTGTTCCATAGCTTTGCCCGGGAGGCGCTTCTATCTCTTCGCACAGGAGGAGAAGCTCTGCTGTACCGGATGTTTCTCCGAAACGAAATGAGTGCCGAGCTGCCCCTTCAACCGCTGCCCGACCGGTACGAGGTGTTCCTGAACCGGGAGCGAATTGCGCCTGTGGCGGGAACCATCCCTTACCAGCGAACGGCTTTCCATGCCGGATCCCCGCTAATCCGCTTCAGGCAAGGCGAACTGAGCGTAACGGTGATCGCCGGGCAACCGGAATTTTTGTATCTGCAATTCGGGCAAGCGCGACTGCTTGGCGTTCGGCTAGCCTTGGGCTGGTTTGGCGTGGCAGGGACTCCCTTTGCCGCCATCCGTCAAACCGGAGACCATGAATATGAACTGTCCATGGATCTGGAGGGCAGCTACCGGGATGCCCTTGACGGGAATTCGGTCGTCCGGACAGATCCCCTGCACTTTGCCGAGACCATTCCGTTGCGCGCCAAAACCAATGTGACCGTCCTGCCTGTCCGTGTAGGCATCCGCCTTGACCCGGCGGGCATCGATCTTCATTACCGGGTAGACGCCAGCGCTCCGCCCCTCTTTGCCCAAACGGTATACTCCTTCGCTCCGGAAGGCTCGCTGGAAGGAACGGCTCTGGAACCAATAAACGCCCATGCGTCGTGGCTGAAATCCGGGCAATTGATTTACCGCTGCGGAGAGGACTGGATTACCGTCGACGGAGGCGCCTTCCAGCACGGCTTCGAGGCTCTTCGCAATGATCGGCTGGACCCCGGCGTCAAAAGCGCAGTAGCCAACTATTTGACCCCTGTGGAGACAAAAGTCAGCATTCGCTGCGGTAAAGCGGAAGGCTGCACAGCATAAACTAACGGCTGCCGCGATGGCAGCCCGACAAAGGATGATGGATCATGTTGAATCTGCAAATCTCAACCGCGAAGGAGCAATTGGCCAAGCTGGCCCGGTACACCATGCGTCCGCAGGAGCGGGACAGCGCCCATATGAAGGTGTGGCAATGGGGCCAGGGGGTGGCGCTTTACGGCCTGGGCAAAACATACGACGCTTTGGGAGATACCCATTATCTCGACTATATGGAGGAATGGCTGAACAGCTTTCTGCCGGGAAATCCTCCCGGCAAAAGCATTAATACGACGGCGCCGCTCCTGGGAGCCGTAAAGCTGATCAAAGAGCGTCGAACGAACAAATACACCGCTGTCTGCTCTGAATTCGCCGACTGGTGTCTTCACGAAGCGCCGCGCACTGTGGACGGGGCATTCGAGCATTCTTGTACGGAGAACCGCTATCCGGGAGAAATATGGGCGGATACCTTGTTTATGGGCTGCCTGTTCCTGGCCGAATGGGGTACCCTTACCGGCGAGAGACGTTATATCGATGAAGCTGTCAGACAGTTTGCGCTTCATTACAAATTTTTGCGCGATCCAGCTACAGGACTGATTGTGCATGGTTACAACGGAAACACCCATTCCCAGATGGGAGTACTCTGGGGCAGAGGCAACGGCTGGTTTGCGGCCGCTTCTGCCGATATGCTGGAGCTGGTCCAGGACTCTGCCGCCGCTTCCTCCATCGCCGAAGACTTCCTTAGCCATATGGCAGGCGTGCTCTCTACCCAGGACCGAGGGGGAATGTGGCATACGGTAATGGATCATCCCGCGTCCTATCCGGAAGCTTCCTGCACCGCCGCTTTTGCCTATGCCTTTCTGAAGGGGAATTCCACGGGAGTACTTGCCGGGTCACATCGGGCCAATGCATTCCAAGCCGTATCTGCCCTGCTCCACAGGATCGACGCGTTTGGTCGACTTGCGGAAGGCTCCGGCGGCACCTGCGTCATGCCTGCGGCTGCCGATTACAATGCCATCGGCTATGCCTATTCCCCGTTCACCCAGGGGCTTGGCATGATGGCGCTTTCCGGAGCGATTTTATATGGGGAAGAGGGGTAAAATGGAGGATCTTGCAACTGTGGAGACGGTTGCCGGTGGGGGAGCTCCCGGCAGGAAGAAAAGAAACCGTCTGCTGTATTATCTCGGTCGGGACCGGTATTTGTACCTGTTTCTGCTGCCGGCGCTGGTCTTTTATCTAGTTTTCAAATATTCTCCCCTTTACGGGGAACTGATCGCATTCAAGGACTTTCAAATCATGAAGGGAATCTGGAACAGTCCCTGGGTGGGTCTGAAACATTTCAATGACCTGCTGTCCAGCCAGGATTTCTGGCAGGTATTCCGCAATACGATGCTGTTGAATGTGTACAAGCTTGTATTTGTATTTCCGGCGCCTATCATTTTGGCGTTAATGCTTAATGAGGTTCGGTTCAACGGCTTTAAACGGTTGATCCAAAATCTGCTGTACCTGCCCCACTTCATTTCCTGGGTTGTGCTGGGCGGCGTCATCGTGGCCGTCTTGTCCCCCAGCACCGGAATTATCAACACCTTGTTGGAGAAGGGGTTCGGCATAGAACCCGTTTACTTTATGGCCCATTCCGGCTGGTGGCCGGTGGTGTTCACCTTCTCTTCCATCTGGCAGAGCGCCGGCTGGGGAACAATATTGTATCTGGCGGCCATGGCCACCATTGATCCCCAATTATATGAAGCCGCCAAAATAGACGGTGCCTCCAAGCTGCGTCAGATTTGGCATGTGACTTTGCCGGGCATCCGTCCAACCATCGCGATTCTGCTGATTCTACAGATGGGCCAAATCACGGATGTCGGTTTCGAACAGGTATACAATTTGCAAAACGAAGCGGTATTCGGCGTATCCGACGTCATCAGCACCTATGTATACCGGATGGGCTTGCAAGCCGCACAATACAGCTATTCCACGGCTGTGGGGCTGTTTCAGGGGGTTATTGCCCTTATTCTAATGTTTGCCGTCAATAAGATCACCAAGGCGATGGGAGAGAATGGATTATGGTAACCAAATGTCTGCGGAGTCTAAACGGGCTGATTCTCATCCTGTGCGCCGCTGCCACCACCTTCCCTCTGCTGAATGTGCTGGCTACCTCTTTTAGCGGAAGCACGGCTATTTTGTCCGGCGAGGTCTTTCTTTGGCCTGTGGATTGGACCATGACTGCCTTCTCCAACCTGTTCAAGGACGGGCAGTTGATGAATGCCATGAAAAATACCGTGATCATTACGGTTGCCGGAACAATCATGCAGATGACGGCCACAACGCTGGCCGCTTACTCCTTGTCCAAAACCCGGCTTAAGGGCAGGCGAATAGCACTGCTGCTGATTTTGTTCACCATGATGTTCGGCAGCGGTCTGATCCCGATGTTTCTGCTGTTAAAAAACTTGCATATTCTCAATACCTTCTGGGCGATCTGGCTGCCGGGATTGATCAGCGCCTACAACCTCTTTGTCATGAAGTCATCCTTCGAGGGGCTGCCCGGCGAGTTGGAGGAATCGGCCACCATTGACGGCGCCAGCGACCTGACCATCTTTACCCGGATTGTCATCCCGCTGTCAAAGCCGGTGCTTGCCGCCATTTCCCTCTTTTATGCGGTGGGACTGTGGAATGTGTACGCGCCAGCCCTGTACTTTATTACGGATTCCTCCTTAATGCCGCTTACCGTAAAGCTCTATCAGATGATCCAACTGCCTGACAGCAATCTTCTGGACAGTTCCGATCTGAGCTTTGTGCCTCCGGAAGGTATGAAGGCTGCTGCCATTATCATTACCGTCTTGCCGATTTTGTGCCTTTATCCGTTTCTGCAGAAATATTTTGTCAAAGGAGTATTGCTGGGCTCGATCAAGGGTTGAAGCGGAATTGTCAAGAGCTCGCATGTCTGCGAGCTCTTTTCTCATAATTAGCTATGATTTTAATATAAGTGAGAGTTCAAAAAGTCCGGTTTTCAGTGCCGAGAAGATGGAATGAAGCTAGAAACTGAGGAACGGAGCGTAGTGGAAGCTACGTGAGTACCGGAAGTTTCGGCTGAATTCCATATTCGATGTCGAATAGGCTACCTGAACTGCTTCGCAATCAAAAGTGGGCTTTTTGAACAACCTCTCTAAATGGATTATGATGGGAGGCGCTGCTTCCAGAACCTCCATGACGGTGAAGTTTAAGCGTTTCATCTAATGCATCGTCAATCTCCTCTCCCAGCAAGTATTGCCCTTGTGCCAGAAGCATGGCACGCACCTGTTTGACATTAACTTGACGATTTATAGCGCCCTCGGCAGCCGCAAGCGCCGCTGCCGTTCCTGCGCCTTGTCCGATGCCCATTGCGGTAGCCATGACGCGTACGGAGCCGAACGCGTGGTGGCTTGCCGAGATGCATCGCCCGGCCGCCCACGCATTATCGAGCCCT
Organism: Paenibacillus sp. PAMC21692; assembly: GCF_014303795.1. Taxonomy (NCBI): domain Bacteria; kingdom Bacillati; phylum Bacillota; class Bacilli; order Caryophanales; family Paenibacillaceae; genus Paenibacillus; species Paenibacillus sp. PAMC21692. Next base: position 6,604,529 of record NZ_CP060293.1, on the reverse strand, counting down.
TGCGGCAGCAAGCTGCGGTAAGGGATTTCGTAGACCGCTTTGCCTGAGCCGGTAAATACTTGTTGTTCCCCTTCGGGCGGATGAATATCGATCGCGAAGGTACCGCAGGCAATGCCATCCTCGAACTTTCGACTGTTCAGGACATCTTCTTCGGTCATCGTATAATCGCCGATGATATGCCGCGTTTCCCGAACGCCTACTTGCACGCCGGTATCCAGCACGTACGAGTCTTCGAATCCGCCAACCCGGTTTTTCAAAAATTCCGCAACCTTCCATGCTTGACGGCGCGTTTCTGTCTCGGCCCTGGTCAAATCGCGTACATCCGTACCGTCGATACCTTGCAAACGGGTGCAATTCACTGCGAATTGGCCTTCTCGCGGCAGTTCATACATCAGGATGCGCGGTGCTGCATCTTGCGGATATTCGCCCTTTTCCATCGCATCTTTAATCACTTCTTTCATGCCCAGAAACGCTAATGCGCTTTGTTCATCAATCTCTGCATCGGTAGGGGAATCCTTGAGCAAGTGGCGGTTCGCCTTCATCCACGATTTCAACCCCGGAATATCTATGCCTCCGATCCGATAAAAAAGAGTTACCGGCTGCATCGCTCCGTCCGATTCCCTGCCTTTAACAAACGGTGCACCGGCGCGGGCAATGACATCGGCATCCGCCGAACAGTCTATCACATACTTCGGGCAAATCGCCTGACGGCCGCTTTTGCTTTCGACCAGTACAGTCGTGATCCTGCCGTTCTCCACCAACACGTCGGAGAAAGCGCAGTGCAGGAGCAACTCGACTCCGGCTTCATCCAGCATGTCAAGCAAGATCAGTTTCATCCCTTCAGGGTCAAACGGGGTCATGGAGGCATTGTCAAATGTAAGATCGGTAACATGGCCGGGCGATGCGGTTAATTTGACCAAACGATCCACCACTTCGCCGGCCACGCCGCGAATGACTTGCTTGCCGTGGACATCATGGAATGTAAACATGGGGTTGACCATTGCGATCGTCAGGTTGCCCCCTACAAAGCCGTAACGCTCGATCAGCATGGTTCTGGCTCCCGATCTGGCCGCAGCAACCGCTGCTCCGATTCCTGCCGGACCGCCTCCGACGATCAGCACATCCGGCTCGGCAATGACCGGTATTTCTCTTGAAGCTTCAACAACTGTTTTCATAGACAACAATCTCCTCCATCTTACGGATTTGGTGCGATCAGATGCGGCTACGATGATTTCATTTTTGTGAATTTGCACAATTTTATGATCGTTGCAGCCAAAGTTTTCTTCTTGGAACTACATATATCTTAGCAAAATCAGGCATATTGCCGTTAGGCGCGAGATAACGATATACTTGTGAATAGTAACGATGATGTGGAGGTGACACCATGGCGGACAAGCTGCACTTCAGCTCGATCGATCATTTGCGATTTTATTTGAAATGGGGCTACGAATGGAAGATGCCCCCGGACTGGCGGTTTGAACGAATAAACCGATATCCCTTCTTCTGGCTTGTCACAGAAGGGACGATGGACGTGATCTATGACAATCGCGCGTATCGGCTCGAAGCCGGCAGCTTATTCTGCGCAGAAGCTTATTTGCCGCTTCAGGTGCAAGGCTCAAGCGAGCGGCCCATCGCTTTTCTGTCTATCGGCTATGAAGCCGACGTGCTCGGCACTTCACTGGCCTCCTGGCTGCAGCTTCCGATTCATCATATGCTGGCTGATTCCGCAAACCTGCAGCAAATCTGGCGCAAGCTGATTCGTCAGCTCGACTACCTGCTGTCTCTGGAACCCGGCGAAGCCGTAGTTCCGGAGCAATTGCAAGTATTGTCCCAGCAGTATGCCTGGCTAAACCAATTACTAAGCCAGCTGCCCATTCAGCTGTCAACAGCTTCATCAATTTATGACGGCAAAGTCGATGAGGCTTGCCGCTTTATAGAAGCTCATTTTCACGAGGACTTGTCTACCGCCTCCATAGCCGCATCCGTCCATCTGTCACCCAATTATTTGAGAACGCTGTTCCAGCGTGATCTGCGCTTGTCGCCGGTTGATTATGTCAGGCACAGAAGGCTTCGCAAAGCGCAGGAGCTGCTGTTATCCGGGGCGGCTCCGATAAGCGTTGTCGGCGAACAGGTTGGCTACAAAGATCCTGCGGAATTTAGCCGCATATTCAAAAAACATTTCCATCTCAGTCCGCAGAAGTATCGACAAAAATGGAAATCATCCGAGATGGGTTGCTAAGGCACGAGAAGGATGCAAGCCACAGCGGGGTGGGGGATTCCCCCCTCATACCTAAAAAAAACACAAGGCCTGCCAATGATACGACAAATGCGACAATCGAATTCCATGTAATATGTAAGAGAAGGAAAAAACAACCGATTGCCGTCCTTAAAAGTTGAAAGCGCATTCTTTGGTGGATGCGGGAGGGAGAAAACCATGATCCAAAAATGGCGTTCCGGAAAAGAAGGGGAAACGTTCCGTCGATCCGTATTCTTCAAGCTGCTGCTGTCGTTCATGGCGATTCTGATGATACCGTTCGTGATCGGAGCGCTGCTGTACGGCCGGATGGAGCAGGCGCTGATTGAAAACGCCTACGATTCCAACCAAACGCTGCTTCAGCAGACGCGGCTCGCTGTAGACAGCCGGATGAACGAGGTGGATCAGCTGGCAGCCCAGATTGCCTTCGACCCCATGCTCCAGCTGTTCCTGTACGAGGAGAACAACCGCGCAAGCATTAACGATTACACCTATATCGAACTGATCCGCAATCTAAAACGTTACCGCACCTTATCCCCTTTCATCGACGATTATTATGTCTACTTCAAGCAATCCGACCGAATTGTCACAACGACGATTCGCACGGATACGGATACCTTCTATCGTTATATCAACGAATATCAGAACCGCAGTCTCGATGAAATCAGATCGCTTCTTAACAGCTATCATCTGAGAACCTATCTGCCCGCCGAACCTATCCAATATGATCAAAAGCAAAGAAGTATGATTACGACGATCTCCTCGCTTCCCATGGGCGACAATACCGAGGTGAGAGGTTCCCTTGTCGTCACCATCGACGAGACCCAACTGCTCGGACAACTGCGCAAATCCGATCATCGCGAGACCGATTATTACATCTTCGGCGCGGACGGACAGGTGATCAGCACGACGTCGGACCGTTCCGGCGCGGTGGAAGATTTGAGAAGCAGCATGGGCCTTGGCTACGGCAACCTCGCGGCAACCATAGGCGGTACGGACATGCTTATCTCCTATACGACTTCCAGTCAAAATGATTGGACCTATGTTTCCGTCATTCCCAAGACGATCATTCTGTCCAAAGTAAACGAAACGAAGTCTCTCGCGCTGCTGCTTCTTCTGTTATGCATGGCAGGAGGCTTCGCGGTGTCGTATTATCTCGCATACAAAAACCATCGGCCGATCCGGGAGCTGATTCATACCATCCTGCAAGGCAAAAATATGAGCGGAGTAGCTATCCGCAACGAATTTGCTTTTATCCGCAATGAGCTGCTGTCCTCCATCGTCGAAGAGAAGCAAATGCGAGGCGTGCTGTCGCAGCAAAAGCCTGTTATTCAGGCAGACTTTATCTCCCGTCTCATGAAGGGATTCGTGGATACGTCTAGTCTGAAGGAAAGCGACTTTTCCTTCATGAACGTGTCGCTTCCACATCCCTATTATGGCGTTGTATTATTGCAAATCGACGATTGCAGGCGATTCGTGCAAGAAGAATCGGAGCGGGAATGGACTCTGGTCCGCTTTATTCTCATTAATCTGAGCAATGAGCTGCTGGCTGGCAATGGATATGCCATCGAGCTTGATCGTGACCGCGTCGGCATCCTGCTCAATTCGACCGAGTCGATCGCGGAGAAAGGCAACGAGCTGGACAGGCTGCTGCAGAGCATCAAGTCGCAGATGGAGGGGAAATTCCGTACGTCGGTCACGATTGCCGTAAGCAACATGAAATCGGGCATACACGGCATTGCCGTCGCATACGGCGAAGCGGTGACGGCTATGGAGCACAAGTCGATGCAAGAGCAGGGGAGCATTATCTATTACGATGCGATCCGAGGCATGGAGCGGCATTACTTCTATTATTCGCTCGAGATGGAAGCGCAACTGATGAACTACGCCAAGAGCGGTGATTACGGCAACGTCGAGAAGGTGCTCGATCAATTGTTCGAGATCAACTTCCAATCGCGGTCGATTTCCCCCGAGATGGCCAAATATTTGTCCTCGGAGCTTATGAGCACGGTGATCAAGCTGCTAAGCGCTCTGAATATCGACGATGAAACGTTTTTCGGCGGCGAAGGCGAGTCGTTTAAATATTTGGCAAAGATCGGCACGGCAGAGGAGATGAACGCGGCGCTCAAGCGGCTGTATCATGCTATCTGCGCGAAGGTGACGGGAGACAGAAGCGATCACAGCGATCTGCTGGCTTCCCGGATCAGATGTTATATTGAAAGCCATTACGACAGCAACGAATTAAGCTTGACGACGATTGCCGACCATGTCGGCCTTAACCCTTCGTATCTGTCGACCTTCTACAAGAAGCAGACGGGCCATAACGTGACGGAATACATCACTTCGCTGCGGATGAAAGAAGCGAAGACGCTGCTCGCGGAGACGGAGCTCACGGTCGCGGCCATCGCAGTCAAGGTCGGCTTCGCAAACGACATTGGATTGATCCGCCTGTTCAAGAAGACGGAGGGCATAACACCGGGCAAATACCGTGAAATCGCTGGCGGGAGCGGGCCTGACAACGAGGCTGTTCTATAAGAATAGAGGTCCATCTAGAAAGAAGATAATGCGTGATCTGAACATTGAATAGCGATTCTAACAGATTGACCGTATTCGTAATCACCTCTCCAGAACTACGATGAATTCAGCAGCAGGAGTTGCTGCGGCAATACGATTGCAAAGATTCATTCATTACATTCGAGAGGGGATTGAATCGCTTATGTTAAGAAGAAACAAATGGTTGACCTTGTTCATGGCCGTCTTGGCTGCGGCCGTCATGCTGGCGGGATGCTCAGGCGGCAACAACGGCGAAGGAAACAATACCGGCGCTACGAACAAGCCGGACTCAACCAAAGCGCCTGAGGAGGCTGCTGCAGTTGAGTATCCGGAGGGACTTTCCTATTGGATTCATATGAACCCCAATGCGACTGCGACAATGGCAACTCTCGGCGACAGTAAAATTTATCAACAATTGGAAAAGGTTACGGGCACAAAGGTGACCTGGACGCATCCATCCGGAGAAGGCGCACAGATCGAGGAGCAATTCAATCTGATGTTGGCTTCCAAAAAGCTGCCGGACGTCATCGAACGCAACTGGTTGACCGTCTCCCGGGGACCGGATGATGCCATCAAATCCGGAACCATTGTGAGACTGAACGAACTTATCGAAGAACATGCGCCGAATTTGACGGCTTATCTTAATGAACATCCCGAAATTAAAAAAATGATTATGACCGACGAAGGCAATATTTATTCCTTTCCGTTCATTCGCGGCCATGAGAAGCTGATGGTATTTTTTGGTCCTATCATCCGCAAGGATCTCCTGGACAAGACCGGTCTGCCGATTCCCGAGACGATCGACGAGTGGGAGACCGTGCTGGAAGCGATCAAGGAACAGACGGGCGGCGAAGCTCAATTTTTGCAGCGCATCTCCGACATCAAAGTTGGTCATGGATTTATCGGCGCTTTCGGCATACCGCTAGAATTTTACAATGATAACGGTACGGTCAAATACGGTTCGATGCAGCCGGAATATAAAGAATTTTTGACCGTGATGAATCGCTGGTACAAAAAAGGGCTGCTGGATCCCGACTTTGCTGCCATGGATACAAAGCTGATGGACTCCAAGATAACGACCGGCAAGACCTCGGCATTTGTGGGCTATACCGGCAGCGGCATCGGCAAGTATATGGGACTCATGAAGGATGATCCAACCTTCGAGCTCGTATCGACTCCTTATCCGACGCTCAACAAAGGCGAAAACGCCGTATGGGGACAGCGCGACTTCGCCTACACGGGTATTGGAGCGGCTATTACGACTGCAGCCAAAAATCCGGAGCAAATCGTGAAGTGGCTGGATTATGCTTATGGTCCGGACGGTCACAACCTGTTCAACTTCGGCATTGAAGGCGAAAGCTTTACCATGGTGGACGGCAAACAAAAATATACGGACGTCATTATGAAAAATCCCGACGATCTGCCGATTACGCAGGCGATGGCGCAATACTTCCGTGCGAGCTACAACGGTCCATTTGTGCAGGACCCCGGTTACATCGAACAATATTTGGAGCTGCCTTCCCAGCAGGAAGCGCTTGTGAACTGGGAGAAAGCAACGACGAAAATGCAGATGCCGCTTACGACGCTTACAGCCGAGGAAGGGCGCAAGAAGGCTTCCGTCATGACCGACCTTAATGTATATCACGAGGAAATGATGCTGAAATTCATCATGGGCACGGAACCGCTTGAGAAGTTCGAGGAATATGTGGAGACGCTTAAAGCGATGGGCATCGAAGAAGTCATCAAGCTGGAGCAGGCGGCGCTGGAGCGGTTCTTGAAGAGATAGCAGGCAGTCCGTGCCTGGAGAGATGGTCTTGTCCATTCTTCAGGCACGGACGATTTAACGGGGGATAGGGAGGAGCAACGTTATGGCGGTCATAGAGAAATCCAATGGATCATCGGCTGGGATCGGCGGATCCGGCTCCCGTATAAGCTTCGGACAACGTGTCCGGAAGGATTTTGCGAAAAACAAGTTGATTTATTTGATGTTAAGTCCGGCGGTCGCGTATTTCCTGTTGTTTCATTATGGTCCCATGTACGGCATGCAAATCGCGTTTAAGGATTTTGCGATCAAACTGGGCATTAACGGAAGTCCGTGGACGGGCTTCGATAACTTCGCAGATTTTTTTTCCAGCTTTTATTTCGGAAGAATACTCGTGAATACGATTCTGCTCAGCTTATATAGTCTGATTTTCGCGTTCCCGGCAGGGATCGTGCTTGCCCTGCTGCTGAACGAAGTGCGCAAAAGCTGGTTCAAGCGGACCGTTCAGACGATTACGTATATGCCGCATTTCATCTCGCTCGTCGTCGTAGTCGGCATTATGTTCGATTTCCTGGCGCGGGACGGGCTGGTTAACAATGTGCTGAATTCGCTGCTTGGCATTGAACCGATCGCTTTCATGAGGGAAGCGGACTGGTTCCGAACGTTGTATATCGGCTCCGGGATCTGGCAGAACGTCGGATGGAGCTCCATCATATTCCTGGCGGCGATCGCTACGATCGATCCTTCCATCTACGAAGCCGCCCGAATCGACGGCGCCAGCCGCTGGAAGCAGACGCTGCACGTGACGCTTCCCGGCATCGCTCCGACGATCATTATTTTGCTCATTCTCAATATTGGTCAATTGCTCGCGGTCGGCAGCGAAAAAATACTGCTTATGTACAATCCGATTACGTATTCGACGGCCGACGTTATCGGCACCTATACGTACCGGAAAGGCATCTTGGAGACGAACTACAGCTATGCCGCCGCAGTCGGCATGTTCAATGCGATTATCAGCTTCACGCTGCTCATCATCGCCAACGCCGTCTCTCGCAAGACGAGCGAGACCAAACTATGGTAAGGAGTGTGTAAGATGAGGGCGACGACTGGCGAGAAGGTATTCGGAGTATTTAATATCACCTTTTTATTCGGGCTTTCCTTGGCTGCTCTGTATCCGCTCATATTCGTATTGTTCGCGTCGTTTAGCGATCCCGGTCAGCTGGTTCAGACGAGAGGGCTTCTTTTGTTCCCCAAAGGTTTTACGTTTGACGCCTACCGGATGGTATTTATGAATCCGTCGATCGGCACGGCTTATCTAAATACGCTGTTCTACGTGATCGCGGGTACGGCGCTTAATATTTTCCTCTCGTCCATGGCGGCTTACGGGTTATCGAGACGGGATGTGTTATGGAAAAATCCCATTATGTTTATGATTACGTTTACGATGTTTTTCGAGGGCGGTCTGATTCCGACGTTTTTGCTCATTAACGAGCTGGGGCTGCTGGATACGCGAATGGCCATCATCATCCCGACGGCGATCAGCGCATTTAATCTCATTATTATGAGAACGGCCTTTCAGGCGGTGCCGGTCGAGCTGGAGGAATCCGCACGGCTGGACGGGGCGAGTGATTTTCGCATCTGCTGGTCGGTCGTCTTCCCGCTGTCGATGCCGGTTATCGCGGTTATGCTGCTATTTTATGGCGTGTCGCATTGGAACTCCTGGTTCTCGGCGATGATTTACTTGCAGGATCGGGCTTTGTTCCCGCTGCAGCTCATCCTGCGCGAAATACTGATCGTCAACGATACGAGCAGCATGATGACCGATATTAGCTCGGGAGACCAGATGCCGATCGGCGAAACGATCAAATACGCGACGATCATCGTGGCCACGCTGCCGATTCTATGCGCGTATCCGTTCTTGCAAAAGTATTTTGTTAAAGGCGTCATGATCGGGGCTGTAAAGGGGTAGCGTGTTATCGGCTACCGCTTCGCTAGAGGGATAATAAGGATTCTATAAAGGCTGGCGCGGAGAGGTTATCTGTCTCTCGGCTCTGGCCTTTTGTGTATGCCAAATAAAGGCCGTTTAATCGGAAAAACAGCCTTTGCGATATGCAGTAGGACTAATCCCGTAAGCCGATTTGAACACGCGGCTGAAGTAAAAGGCGCTCGAAAACCCGGCACGGTCGGCAATTTCTTTGATCGACAGATCGGTATGCTTCAATAAGTCTTCCGCTTTGTAAAGCCGGATTTCCGTCATACGCTCGATAATGGTTCGGCCTGTGTGACGCTTAAACTCCCGAGCAACATGGGCATAGCTGTGATGCAACGAGGCTGCGAGGCTTTTTACGTCCAACTCCCTATCTTGCAGGTCTCCCAAAAAAATATCGACTTTGCGGACAAGCCGATTCGTCGGTTTGACAGGAGAAAAGGCAAGGGCGGCAGCAGGAAGCGATTCGGTTAAGCGCAGCAAAAGCCGTACAAAAGACATCTGCAAAAAGATAGCTTGCTCGCCAGCTTCCGACTGCGCAAGCAGGGTTTCGAGATATTTTCCGATGCCGAACTCGTCTGTCTTGGGAGGAGTTACTCCAATGGTTAACCGCATCAATTTGTCATAGATGGCGATCGCATCTAATTTCGATTCTGTATCCGCATCTGCCGTCCTTTGGAACATCCGCCATCTTAGGCATAAACCTTCATGAGGAGAGGATGCTTCGTAACGATGGGAATGTACGAAACCCGGCGGGATGAGCACGAATGTACCTTGATCCATCCGATGCATGATTCCGTCCTCCAGGGCGGTATGCATGGTCCCTTGCACGACATAGTTGAATTCGTACCAATCATGGGAATGGGGAGCGCAGTATGAAACTCCGGAAGAGTCCTCGAATAAAATATCGATCCATTCGATGACGACATCATTTAAGGTAATTGTTCGACATGCGTGATGGGTCAAAAATTGCGTTTGCGATTTTCGTTCGAGTATCCCCATTGGATGAAACCCCCTATCGTAAAGAAAGAGTTCGCTACGAAAGCTTCGGAGTCCTGCTAACCACATCATTTTAGTGCAAATCGAAGTCATTTCTCGCAATTCTCACAGCACGTTTGGCTGTGACACAATAGGGGGAGTTCAACAAGAGAGGATGACGTGTACAAATGAAAAAATTGCATTTGCTCAGCAACGCGCACCTGGACCCCGTCTGGCAATGGCAGTGGGAAGAAGGCGCCGCCGCAGCGGTGTCCACTTTCCGCGCAGCGGCCGACTTCTGCGAGCAATTTGAAGGTTATGTCTTCAATCATAATGAAGCGATACTATACCAATGGATCGAAGAATATGAACCAGAGTTGTTCGAGCGGATCCGCAAACTGGTTGCCTCCGGCAAATGGCACATCATGGGGGGATGGTATCTGCAACCGGATTGCAATATGCCTTCCGGCGAATCGATGGTGCGTCAAATTCTCGCAGGGCGTACCTATTTCCGTGAAAAATTTGGAGAAGGGCATGATCCGACGACGGCGATCAACTTCGATCCGTTTGGCCATTCCCAAGGTCTTGTGCAAATATTGAATCTGGCCGGTTTCGATTCTTATATCTTCATGCGGCCGGACGAGATGACTTTACCGGCACAAGATTTTATTTGGAAAGGCTTTAATGGAAGCTCGGTCATGGCGCATAAGGTCTGGGGGGGATATAATTGTCAACTGGGCAAATCGGTTGATAAAATCGTTAAATGGATGGATGAGAATGCGGATGCGCCGATTGGTCTCGTCTTATGGGGTGTCGGCAACCATGGCGGCGGACCATCAAGAGTAGACCTGAAGCTAATAGCTGAGCTGCAGGGAGAAAGAAAGGATTTCGAGATCGTGCACTCGACGCCCGAAACTTATTTTGCGGAGCTCGCGCAAGTCAAAGATTTGCCGGCGTTCGAAGGGGATTTGAATCCGCGATTCGTAGGCTGCTACACCTCGCAAATTCGGATCAAACAAAAACACCGGAAGCTCGAGAACGAATTATTTATGACGGAAAAAATGCTGTCGACGGCCGCATTGGAAGCAGGGCTTTCCTATCCTTATGATGATCTGCAAGCCGCGCTTCGGGATTTGCTTACGAGCGAGTTTCACGACATTTTGCCGGGCTCGTCGGTACAAAGCGTCGAGGAAACTTCGCTAAGAGGGCTTGATCACGGTCTGGAGATCTTAAGCAAGCTGAAGGCGCGCGCCTTCTTTGCGCTCGCTGCCGGGCAGCCGGCCGCTGAACAAGGAGAATATCCTATCCTTGTTTATAATCCTCATCCGTATCCGGTTCGCGGCGTATGGGAATGTGAATTCATGCTCGAAGATCAGAACTGGAAAGAAGAATATTCTATGCCGATCGTCTATAAGGACGGAGTGCGCGTTCCTTCCCAACCGGAGAAGGAGGATAGCAACCTTAATCTGGATTGGAGAAAAAAAGTGGTTTTCGAAGCCGAGCTGCCGCCGATGTCCATGAACCGATTCGAATGCCGAATGGAGCTGCTTGCCGAGAAGCCGAGTCCTGCGCTCACGGCGGAACAAGGGAAGTTCGTATTCCAGACCGACGATCTGCACGTCGTCATTAATGCTTTGACGGGACTGATCGACGAGTATGCTGTAGATGGTATAAATAGAATAGCTCCGGGAGCTTGCGTCCCCCTTGTCGTTAACGATAACGGAGACCCGTGGAGAATGGACGTCAACGCGTTTAGAGATGTCCTTGGGCGTTTTCAATTGATGCCATCGGGTCAAGGAACGGATTTCTCGGGGGTGGACGCAGGGCTGCTTCCATCGGTTCGAGTAATCGAGGATGGAGAAGTGCGCACGGTCATCGAAGCTTTGTTTTTCTATCGGGATTCTCAAATTGTACAAACCTATAAACTACCGAAACAAGGAAGCGAAATCGAGATTCATGTCAGAGTTTTCTGGAACGAAAAGGACAAATTACTGAAGTGGTCGATTCCAACTTCGATCGGCGACCATGCTGCATATCGCGGACAGACGATGTTCGGAGTAGCCGAATTGCCGAATGATGGCCATGAAGCGGTCGCTCAGAAATGGGTTGCGGCGGTGGACGATCATTCAGCTTTTACGGTCGTTAATGACGGTGTGTATGGTTCGGATTTCAAGGACGGGGAAATCAGGATGACGTTGTTGCGATCCCCTGCTTATTGCGCGCATCCTATACTGGATAGACCGCTTGTCGTTCAGGATCGTTTTTTGCCGCGAATGGATCAAGGAGAACGCCAATTCACGTTTTGGCTCAATGCAGGGAACAAGAAGGAACGGTTGGAGGCCGTCGACCGCGAAGCGCTTGCACATGGCGAGAAACCATTCGTATTATCCTTTTTCCCGTCAGGCCTTGGCGAGTTGCCCGGTTGTCCGTTCGAGCTTGAAGATGAAGTCGTGCAATTAACGACATTTAAACGCGAAGAGCGTGGCGATGGGTACATCTTGCGTCTCTTTGAACCTACGGGACAAGCTCGCGAAACGGCGATCATCCTGGGAAGAAGCGGGAAGTCCATTCCCGTAACCTTATCCGGATTTGAAGTGAAGACGTTGCGGCTGAATCCAATCGAAGGTACGATTTCCGAGGTGGCTTTGTTGGAGCAATAATGGAAGAGAGAGGTCGTTGATAGACTTGAAAGTTCCCTGCATGCTCTTTCGGCATTCCGCCGAGAGCATGCTTTTTCATAGATAAAGCCATTTGCAAACGACGTCAAATAACCTTTACGTAATTACGAATAAACCTGCTAAAATAAAATTAGTTCAAGCGTGGGAACATCGATAGAAAGGAGAAACCAATTGCGAACCAATCCAATATCACTTTTTCGTACGGTATGGCGAAAAATTAATTCCAAACTATTCTATAAAATGGTCATTCTATATTCGTTGCTTACTGTTATACCGCTTGCGCTTGTCAGCACGACCTTTTACCTGCGTTCCAAGAGCATATTTGAAACAAGGCTTCTCGAATCGAGAAGCCATACGCTCGTGGAGACCTCGGATAAAATCGATATTATTTTGAAAGCGGTTGCAGAGAATTTGGAAGGTTATGCAGACGACAGAGTCATGATCAGTGTTCTGAAAAATGATAAGGTCCCATCGACAGGAGCGATTAATCTTGCAGAGAGAAAGTCTCTAGAAAGCAATTTAATTGCATTTCTAAACTTCGTGCTGACGAACACCGATCTTGGCATTAATTATATCGACGCTATCTACTTATATAACGAAGCGGGGAAAATCTATAAGACGGAGAATGCATCGGATCCCGAATTCCATTTGGCGTTGACCGTTCTTCCGTTCTCTCAACGGGATAAACCGGAATGGGCATTTTTTGTTGATCATTCCCGCCTTGTCTGTTCCATTCAAATTATCGATTATACAACGAATACGAAGCTGGGATATCTCTCTGTCATGCTCAAGCCTAAAGCCATAAAAGAACTATATGCTTCTTATCCGGAGGGCTCCTTTTTCATTACCAACAACAGAAATGTTATTTTGTCGGCCGGAGATCCCGAATCCGTCGGAGAGTTATTCCAGGCTCGTACGTCCAAACAGATTGTTGTAAACAAACGAGTTTCCCTTTATTCAGGTTTCGTGTACTTCAACGTAGTGAGTCGATCTGAACTGTATTATGAAATCATTCAATTGGGCAGGTTTGCAGCTTGGACAACCATTGCTTCGCTTGGAGTGGTATTGCTGCTTACCTTTATCCTGCTCAAGCGTGTAACAGGGCCGCTTCGCAAGTTGACGATGCTGATGCGCAAAGCGGAAAAAGAAGTTTTTGTGCCGATAAAAGGCATTAGATCTTACGATGAAATCGGGATGCTGAGCGAAAGTTTTAATAGTCTGATCGCAGAGGTCAGAGACTTAATCGATAAGGTTTATAAAGCGGAGCTCTATAAAAAAGATGCTGAGATTAAAGCGATAAAAATGTATATGTCTCCCCATTTTTTATACAACACGCTGGAGATCGTCGGAATCATTGCAAAGAGTCCAGAGGGAATTAAAGTAGTGCCCGAAATGGTGCAAACCCTATCTCGCATACTTAGATTTTCAATAACGCCAGGCAATGACTTTATAACGCTAAAAACGGAAGTGCAATTTGTGCAGTGGTATATGCAACTGCATCAATATCGACTCGGAGAGAGGTTAACCTTTACTGTACAAGTTCCTGAAGAACTGTTGTCCGTTAAAGTGCCTAAGCTCATTTTGCAGCCTTTAGTGGAAAATGCTGTTATCCATGGCATCAGTCAAATCATGACTACGGGCCATATTGAGGTATTGGCCTATGAATTGGACTACGATTTGATTCTTGAAGTGCGCGATAACGGAGGCGGCGTTACAAAACAAGAAGAACCGGGATCGATTGTGGAAACAAAAGATTTCACTCAAACAGAAGCAATGAATGAGAAAAAGGGATTAGGAACAGGACTCAATCAATTGGAAACCAGAATTAAACTGCTATACGGAGCACGATATGGATTGGAAATCATAGATACAGCAGGAGAAGGAGCAGTTATCCGTATCTTGCTGCCAATGACATTTACGGAGGGCTGATGAACACCATGAGAATCATGATTGTAGAAGACGAGGATATGCTGCGGAATCATCTGGCAGGACTTGACGAATGGGCGGATATGGGCTGTGAAATTGTAGGTACGGCACAAAACGGATTCGAGGCGTTGAGTCGGGTAGCGGAGTTGAAGCCGGAACTGATTATTACGGATATTAGAATGCCGGTTATGGATGGTATTGAATTTACAGAGAAGTTGAAGGAGAGAAACCTCAATCTTCCGGTTATTTTTTTGTCTGCCTACAATGATTTTATGTATGCGAAGCAGGCGTTTAAGCTTGGCGTAATCGATTTCATTACCAAACCGGTTCATATGGAAGAATTGTTTAGTGTGGTTGAAATGGTTATGCAGGATGCACGACATAACGATCAGGCGGATTCGCTGGAACAGGAGAATACCATTAATGTCATGCTGTCGGAGGAGATGAATCTTGATAGTAAAAGAGAATGGCTCGATCGGGAAGATCGAACTACTCGCAGACTTGTCGTTCTCTCTGTGGAAATCGATAATGTGGACTTATTGCATACGATGGGTAAGCCGCTATCGCAGCTTTCCTTGAGGGAGGTTATATCTTGTGCGGTTCGGAAATATCCTTATCTCTTTTGGACTTACATGGACCATCGCGGGCTGTTTGTCCTATTGTTCGAACCGTTGGACGGGGAGTGGGAATTAATCGGAGATAGCATGAAGATTGCGAAGGAAGTATTGGAAGCGTCACGTCAGGCTTTCGAGTTCAGCGTATCTATCGGGATCAGCAGTCTGCTGCCGTCGCTTCTTCAGCTTCCGCAAGGGTGGGAAGAGGTGCGGAAATGTTTTGATTATCGCATGTTGCTGGGGAAACAATCCATTATCTCTTACAGCGCAATTGCTTCGCTGAGCAATGACACAATGGATTGGGATCAGGAGCGGCTGGCTGGCCTTGAAGAACTGATTCGGCGAGCTGACAAGAACGCGATTGCACCTCAAATGCGTGAAGTCTATAGAGAACTGCTGTCCAAACAATTAAACAAAGCATTCATTCAGCATTACATGATGGAAATTATTAGCCGTGCAGAGAAGGTGCTAGGCGAGTTATCGGTTAAGGAGCATTATCCGGACTTTAACAGTATCCGCATGAAGCTCCTTGCATTCGATGTTTTGGCTGATCTCATGAAGTTTTTGGAATCCTTCCTGCTTGAGGTGACGGAGTTGATCAGAGCCTCAGGTCAAGATAACGGCAGCATCGTCATTCGCAAGATGAAGCAGTATATCGCAGATCATTATACGGACGAGATTTCTCTCAATACATTGGCGGATCATTTGCATTTGAATCCCTCGTATCTCAGTCGGCTAATCAGGCGAGTAACCGGCCAAACCTTCAGCGACGTTCTATGGAGTTACAGAATCGATAGAGCCAAAATAAAATTGTTAGCCGGTGATGTCAAGATGAGCGAGGTGGCATACAGTACAGGATTTAAAGATGCAGCGCACTTTAGCCATCTGTTCAAAAAGACAGTGGGCGTCAGTCCCAAAGAGTATCGGATGTCCGGAATAAATAAGGAGTAAAAAAATAGTTGGTCATATACACGAAAATTCAAGTCATCTGTACGCAATGAAAACCTCAGCCTCCAAATCTATAATGAGAACAGACACATAAAGGAGGTTTCATAGAATGGTTAAACAAAAAAGGCTGCTCATTTCGCTGATGCTGATTGTTGCAGTGATTATGGCAGGATGTTCGAGTAACAACAATAACGGTTCTGGCAATGCAAAGGAAACAAGTCAAGCTACGAGTAATGCCGAGCCTACGGCAAAAGTCACTGAGGGAAGCGATGAAGCATTTACGATTCGACTTGGCGGATGGTTCATTGATGATCGCACGTTTATGCAAGAATTCAAAGCAAACGTCGAAAAGAAGTACAAAGAAAAATATCCAAACGCGACAATTCAATGGGATATCTTGCTGGGTGCTACCTACTTCGATCGTTTGAAAGCTGAGTTGGCTTCCAATACGGCTCCGGATGTATTCTTTCATCAGAATACAGTTAATCAATATGCAGAAGTTGATTATTTAGTAGATTTATCGGATCAAGCGTGGGTCAGCCAGTTATCCCCTGGAACAAGACCGGCGACTACGGTTAACGGAAAAATATTTGGGGGTACTTTAGGTCTCAATGGTGGAGGAGTATGGTACAACAAACAGATTTTTAATGATCTTGGACTGGCTGCTCCTGCAACATATGCTGAATTTCTGGCCCTTTGCGAACAAATTAAAGCGGCGGACAAGACGCCAATCGTACTCGGTTTTAAGGATACGTGGACAGTCGGGTTGTTTATGTCCAATTTCTTCTCAAGTGTATTGAACGGTATTGATCCTACTTTCAACAAACAATTGTACGATGGTGAAAAGAGTCTGGAAGGGGAAGAAATTCAAGCTATCTTGAACAAAGTGCAGAACTTGACGGAAAAAGGTTATTTCAACAAAACGGCGCTTAGCATCGACTGGCCGCAATCGTCCGATGAATTTACTAGCGGCAATGCCGCGATGATCGTACAGGGAGCGTGGTTGCCAGGCGCGGCAGAGGAGAATTTCACGAAAAAAGGTCATTCCAGGTTTGATATCGGATACTTTGAATTCCCTGACGACAATGGATTTTACAGCATTAACTTATCTCCAAGCGAGACTTTATCGCTTAATGCAAAGTCCAAGCTGCAACAACAAGGCAAGGATCTCATCGCTGTCATTATGAATGAAGATATTTTGGGTCCGTATAGCGTAGGTAATGGATCATTGCCACCTCTGGAAGGTATGAACGTAACCTATTCGAATACGGCGATGAACGAATTTCTAGCAGCAGTTAACAAGGGGAAAACAATGTACGGATTTGAGGCCTTTATTAGTTCTTCTGCAGAAACCTCTTTAATTGAGACCATGACCAAGATCGTGTCGGGCGCTAAATATAGCCCTGCTGATTTGAAGGATGCTCAAACCAAACATGAGAAGGACAAAGCAACACGCGTCTTGCCTCCAGAATAAATGACAATTACATTCGGGGATAACCTTCACACGCTATAAGTGGGGGGTTATCCCTTATCTATAAGGTTAGAAGGGAAGTGCCACGCATTTGGAAAGAAAATGGATAAGGACGGCCGCTTTGTTTGTGCTTCCTGCTCTGCTGTTATTCATTACGTTTACCTATTATCCATTTATCCGAAGCCTCTATTACTCGTTTACAACATGGGATTCTATACGTAAGCCGGTATTTATCGGATTGGACAATTATACATTTCTTTTTGAAGATCGTAAGATGATTGCCGCCGCCATGAATACATTTAAGATGGCTTTGTTCGGTTTGTTCATTCAGAATCCGTTAGCGATCTGGATTGCAGTATTGCTTAATCGCAAGTTTGCGACCGGTTACTTCTTGCGAGCAGCTGTTTTTTTTCCGGTTATTATCAGCCTGGTTGTGTTATCGGTTGTGTGGAGCCAAATTCTTAGCTATGAAGGTACGTTGAACCTCGTGCTGAACCAGCTTGGCCTCAGTGGCTGGATCAGAGATTGGCTTGGCGAGACGAAAACGGTGTTTGTTACCATCATCTTGCTGACGCAATGGCAGGGGTTAGGGTATTGCGTGATCTTCTACCTTGCGGGATTGCAATCCATTCCGGCGGATCTTTATGAGGCTTCTCGTATAGATGGCGCAGGGGCAATCCAGCGATTTCTGAAAATCACCTTTCCACTGCTCATGCCGACGATTACGATTGTGACCTTTCTCATTATCGTCGGAGGACTCAAACTCTTTGATATTCCCTACATCTTAACTTCGGGAGGACCGGGAACCGCATCTTATACATTGGCGCTGGCTATCTATAATGCGGCCTTCAGAGAAAACAACGCTGGGTATTCCATTGCGGCAGGTGTCGTGCTCATGCTCATTATTATGGTCATTACTTTCATACAATTGCAGATTACGAGACGCAGGGAGGTAGAGATGTAATGGTCAGGAAACGCCGGAACCCCACAGATATTGCCATTGAAGTCGGCCTGTTCCTGTTCGCCTGCTTATTGTTATATCCCATTTACTTTTTATATGTAGGGAGCTTTAAGTCGCCGGCTATCTTCTACGATCCTTTCGCTTTTCCAAAAGAGTTATATTGGGGCAGCTTTGCGATTGTGTTTGAGAAGGTTAAGCTGCTTGACGGCTTCTTTAATACACTTGTCATCATGTCTTTCTCGCTCGTTAGCATTGTGGTCATATGTTCTATGGCGGGGTATGCCATCGCCAGGGTCAAGAATCGCTGGTTTCAAGCTATCTATTATTTATTCTTGTCCGGGATGATCGTACCCCTGCAGACGACAATGGTGACCATCTTCAAAATGGGAGTAAGCATTCAATTAATAGATACCCGCACCTTTATGGTACTGCTCTATGCCGCTGGCGCAATTCCGATCGCGACGTTTATTTATGTAGGTTTTATGAAGTCGATCCCTAAGGAAATCGAGGAATCGGCTTTCATTGACGGGTGTGGGCCATTGCAATCTTTTGCCCGTATCGTGCTGCCGCTGTTATTGCCTGCCACAGGGACGATCTTGATTACCAATGTGACGGCCATATATAACGACTTTATGGGGCCATTGCTGTATTTGAAGTCGGAGTCGAAGATGACGTTGATGCCGCAGATCGTACAATTTTATGCCAATAAACATTCGATGGACTATGGTCCAGTATTCGCTCTTTCTGCTTTGGCTGTATTACCGCTCATACTCCTGTTTATATTCACACAGAAATACATGATTAAAGGGCTTATTGTTGGTTCTTTGAAAGGTTGAGTTTTAATTGGCACAGCCATGGGAGGATGAACCAGTTATGTTAACGCTTACGGATGTTATTCAAGTAAGTTTTTTCAAACGATTGTTCATTTGGTTTCTTGGCGTCACCCTGCTGATGTCAACTGCACCGCTGGCTATTACATCTGCAGATGGTTCGAAACTATATGCGGAGGCTCCTCCAGGCTCCGTAATTGTATCGCAAGGGGCACCCGTTACCCCCTATAACGGTATGGTCATTCATGATGGCGTGCAAAGCAACCTGACCGATGGCGATCTGGGTACGCTCTCGGGAGCATCGACAGGATTTATAGACCTGTATCTGGATTTGGGACGAACAAAAACGTTGGACTACGTAGCCATCCATTACGCCCGGCATTGGAACAAAACAAATAAGGTGTATGTATCCGACGATGCCGCGAATTGGACGGAAGTGGTCTCCGGAGACGGCAGCATAGGCAAATATGAGTATTTGCAGAATACGGCGACAACCTCAATCACAGATCAAAATGTATTCGGAGCGTTGCTTCCAGCGAATACAAAGGGCCGTTATGTAAGAATCAGTGCGGACCAGGTTTATGTCAACATTTATGAAATTCAGGTCTATTCGAAGGATGCCGGATAACTCTAAGGAGAGTGAAATTCTTATGTTAAGTAACTTGCGAATGAATACCAGTACAAGTAAACAACGCATTTACATCTGCTTCCTTGCTGTCGCATTGTTCCTGTCAACTATACCCATGGGCAAAGCATCAGCAAATATAGCTAAATCGTACACAGAGGTACCTTCAGATTCGTCTCTTGTTTCACAAGGAGCCACGGTCACACCTTACAATGGAATGGTCATTAATGATGGCGTACAAAGCAACTTAACGGATGGAGATTTGGGCACGATGTCAGGAGGAGGGCCGGGATTTATAGATATGTATTTAGATCTCGGTCAGAAAAAAGAGTTGAATTATGTGAAGATCGACTTTAACCGGCATTGGAACAAAACAAACAAGGTCTATGTATCAGACGACGCCGTGACTTGGACGGAAGTGGTCTCCGGAGATGGCAGCATTGGCAAGTACGAATATTTGCAGAACAAGACAACTACCGTCATCACGGATCACAATGTATTCGGAGCGATGTTTCCGGCACATACAGAAGGTCGCTATGTCAGAATCAGTGCGGACCAGGATTATGTGAACATTAATGAAATCCAGGTGTATTCGCCGGGTGTTCCAGCGGCTGTAAATAAGGAGTATGCTGAACTGCCATCGGAGATGCATTTGATCTCGCATGGAGCACCGGTTACCCCCTACAACGGGATGGTTGTTCATGATGGCGTGCAGAGCAATCTAACGGATAGCGATCTGGACACTATATCAGGAGGAACGGAATTTATAGATCTGTACTTGGATCTTGGGCAGAAAAAAAAGTTGAACTATGTAGCCATCCATTTTGCCCGGCATTGGAACCATACAAACACGGTTTATGTATCGGATGATGCCACGAATTGGACGGAAGTAGTCACCGGAGACGGCAGCATAGGCAAATATGAGTATTTGCAAAATACGACGACAACCTCAATCACAGATCGCAATGTATTCGGAGCATTGCTTCCAGCGAATACAGAGGGACGTTACGTAAGAATCAGAGCGGAACAGGTTTACGTAAATATCAATGAAATCCAGTTGTATTCGATGGACGCTCCAGCGGCTGTTAGTAAGGAATACGTGGATGTACCGAGCGGGCTAACCTTAGTCTCACAAGGCAAACCTGTATTCGCATATGGCGATATGGTGTTTAACCCTGGTTCAGGTGAAAAAGAAAACTTAACGGATGGCAATTCAGGCACGATGGCGGGCGGCGGGTATCCCAATGGATCGGTTGACTTCTATATTGACTTGGGCCGGAGCTATCCATTAAATTACGTCAAAGCGAGTTTTAGCAGATTTTGGGATGGGGTCAACATCGTTTATATTTCAGACAATGCCCAGGATTGGACACCTGTTGTAGTTGGCGATGGCGGGATGAACAAGTATGAATATATCAAAAATACTACTTCTGGAAACGCTGCTGGATTCAATGAATTTGGAGCGCTTTTGCCGGAGGGATCGGAGGGGAGATACGTCCGCTTTGTTACGAAGGCTTGGGCAGACCTCTTTGAATTTCAAATCTATTCTTCATACAAGATTGAAGTGGAGCAGTTTAATATAACTGGCGGGGTCTCAATGGAAGTTCTCCCTGGCTTCTCGGTACAGATGAAAGCCGAGGCACAACCAAGCAATGCGACGAATCAGTCCGTAACGTGGAGTGTCGATCCGAAACCGGGATCTTCGGGAATGGCAGAAATCGATGCCGCTACAGGTTTCCTGACTGCGATTTCAGCAGGAATGGTCACCGTAACAGCCGAGGCATTGGATGGCTCGGGTGTTGTAGCAACCACAGATATCGTGATACGTGAGGCGATTGAGCAGTGGCGCAGCATGGAGCTGTCCTTGATGAGTTCGAAAACGTACAATGATCCCTTTGCAGATGTGGATGTCGTTGCAACTTTTACGGGACCGGGCGGCATTCAAATCACTCGCCCCGCATTTTGGGATGGGGGACGCATATGGAAGGTTAGATTTGCTCCTACTGTTACGGGAACATGGAGTATGACGGTAGCAGCTAATCCATCTGCCGATGACACTGGACTTAACAGGAGCGAGGCCCTATCTTTTAATGCTACCCCCTATTCCGGTCCATTAGATTTGTATAAGCGAGGTTTTCTGCAAGTCGGAGACAATGATCGCCACTTTAATTACAACGATGGAACTCCGTTTTTCTATCTTGGCGATACCCATTGGTTCATGCCTTCCGAGCGTTTTGAAGGATCGAACGTAGAAGGAATCGATTCGCAATTCAAATATGCGGTCGATCATCGTGTCAGTCAAGGATTTACAGTCTATCAATCCCAGCCGTTATATATGACCGGCAATTACCTCGATGTCTCCAAGGGGATAGGATCCGGGCATCTGGGGCGACTTCAGGATCTGGACCGGAAGTTTCAATATGTCGCGGATGCCGGACTTGTTCATGCGAATGCTGCTTTTACCTTCAGATCCATACTGAATGTAACCGATCCTGTATTACTCGAGAAACTAGGTAAATACTGGCAAGCAAGATTTGGAGCCTATCCCGTACTGTGGACGACTGCGCAGGAAGTGGATCCAGGCCATGAATTCAATGATTATTGGCATAGGATTGCAAAGGCCATCTATGATAATGACGCTTATCATCAGCCGTTAACCGCCCATATGGAGGGCGGCGATGCGGGGAATACAGGATGGGGAGACAAGGACTATCATTCTTGGTTTGCTGTGCAGCCATCCAATCTACAAAAAGATGGCTATCAAACCTTCTGGGAGTATAACGCAACAAAACCCTATGTTGCCTATGAAACAGGCTATGAATTTAATCGGATTACAACAGATGAAGCGCGTTCCACTCCGTACAGGGCCATCTCTAACGGGGCCTTCGGTTTTGGATATGGCGTACAAGGCGTCTGGGCCATCAATGATTCGACAGATAGTTGGTTCCCCTATGGTCCCTACTATCGCTGGTTTGATGGGTTAAATGCGGCGGGCGGCTCACAGATGACGCATTTCAAGAACTTCTATGAAAGCTTGCAGTGGTGGAAGCTAACGCCTGCTTTCCGGGATACGACCTATGCCGATTTCACGGGGAAAGATTTCTCCTATCTGTTGCATGATAGCAATAAAACGTATATCGCTTATTTCGCCGAGCCTAATACAGCAACGGGTACGCTTAAACAGATGGCGAGTACGGTGTACAAAGCGGAGTGGTACAACACAAGAACGGGCGAGTACACGTTGATATCGGAGCAGGTAACGCCGGTTAACGGGCAGTGGGCGATCCCGCCAAAGCCCGACAACTTGGACTGGGTACTCTTGGTCACATCAAGCCAATCGGCACTTGCGCCGAAGTTAGTTGTATCCAGTGCGAATCAATCCACAACGATTAATGTGCAGCATGGTACGCTGCAGTTGTTGGCTGCCGTAAATGTGGAGCATACAGCCGCATCGGTGGATTGGGAAGTGAGTAACGTGGATGGCTCTTCCACGGATGCGGCGACGATTGATCAAAATGGCTTATTGACTGCTTTGAAAAACGGAGTTGTCCGAGTGACGGCGACACAGAACGCTGATGGCCAACTGTCGGCTTTCAAAACGGTTATCATTACCAGGCAAGATAAGGTTGCCCCTCCAGCCAAAGCGCAAAGTCTGACCGTTATTGATGGCGGAAACGAATTCCTTGGCAATCAACAGATGCTGCCGGTATTTACTCCAAACAACACCTGGGATCAAAGAGTGGAATGGGCGGTCTTTGAGCAGGATGGCGTTACGCCTACAGACAAGGCGCTGATTAGTCCATTTGGCGTTCTTACGTTATTGAAGGAAGGCCATGTGAAAATTGTTGCGACTGCGCTGGATGGATCTGGTGTAACGGGTTCCTATGATTACAATATTCAGTTTACAATCGCGAATCCTTTATTTGTAGGAGCAACAGCAACAGCGTCGTCATCGGATTACGGCAATGATTATACCCCTGTAAAAGCGATTCTTAGCAAGCATGGATCTTTCGCGGGGTGGAGCTCTGATGCAGTGGGAGGAACCTCCTATAACAACCCACAGTGGTTGCAGGTTGAATTTGCCCAGCCTACGGTATTGAACCATATCGATGTCTATACAACGGAATCCTATTTCAAGATGAGGGATTTCGATGTTCAATATTGGAGGGACGGACAGTGGGTAAATCTTTATTCGGTAAAGGATAACACGAAATCGGTTATTAATATCATGTTCGCTGATATTATGACATCGAAAATTAGAGTAATCTGCTACGTAGGAGATATAGCTGGCATAACTCGTATTGACAGCATTGAGGTTTATCATGATGCTGTTTCACACGATGCAAGATTAAATGATATTACAGTAGATGGCAGCATAGTAGATGGATTCGCGATGGACTTGAAGGAGTACACGGTTGTATTGGATAAGGACGCGACGGAGGTTCCTGTTGTTGGGGCCACGGCAGCGGATGATCTTGCCGCGGTGTCGATCGAACAAGCTGCCACGATTCCCGGGACAGCGGTTATTACCGTAACAGCTGAGGATGGAACGACGACTGAACGTTATGAAGTCATCTTTACCACTGAGGAACCGGTAATTAGCTACACAGTGACTTATACAGCCGGGTTGCATGGCACGATTAGCGGAACTAGCGAGACTGTAACGGCTGGAGGCAAACCGGCTGCAGTGCCGACTGTGACAGCCGAAAGCGGCTATACGTTCATTGGATGGAGCAGCGACGGAGGCATAACCAAGTTATCGGCGGAGGCCTTAGCTGCCCAGGCGGTGACGGGCAATATCACGTATACGGCATATTACATGCAAAATAGCGGTACGATCATCACGCCGCCTGTTACATCTGTAGAGAATAATGGCATAAAAATCCTGGTTAACGGCAAGGCGGAAATTGCCGGAAAAGCAAAAACTGCCAAAGTGAATGGCCAAATGATCACAACGGTAACGGTCGATCAAAACCAACTGGAAGAGAAGCTCTCGGCGGAAGGAGAGCATCCGGTCATTCTGATTCCAATGACGATGAATTCCGACGTCGCTATCGTTGAGTTTAATGGGCAGATGGTTAAGAGCATGGAGCGCAAGGGAGCTATTATTGAAATTCAAACGAAGAATGGTAACTTTAAGCTGCCAGCTCTACAAATCAATATGGATTCCATATCGGAACAGCTAGGTGTTCATGCAGCTCTACAGGACTTTAGAGTCCAGATTGAAATCGGTATGCCGACTGCAGAAATGATTCGGATTTTCGAGAATGCGGCTGCTGACAATACGTTCACTATTGTGACCCCGCCGATCAACTTTACAGTGAGAGTCATCTACGGGGATATCCTAACCGAATTGTCGGAGTTTAATACGTACATCGAAAGAATGATCGCGATTCCAGTAGGCATAGATCCTAAGCAAATCACTACAGGCATAGTGGTTGATCCAGACGGCTCCATCCGTCACGTGCCGACGAAGATCGTTTATGCAGAGGGCAAATATTATGCGCAAGTGAACAGTTTGACGAACAGCACTTACGCGGTGATCTCAAACCCTGTTGCGTTTACGGATGTCGCAAATCACTGGGCCAAGGAAGCCGTAAATGATTTGGGTTCCAGAATGGTCATAAGCGGCATTGGCGACTACAACTTTAATCCCGATCAAGATATTACGCGTGCGGAGTTCGCAGCTATTATCGTTCGGGGGCTGGGACTGAAGCCAATGAGCGGCCCGGCTCCATTCTCGGATGTAAGGGAAAAGGATTGGTTCAGCCCTGTTATTAATACCGCTTACGCCTATAACCTGATCAACGGATACGAAGATGGCAGCTTCCGTCCATTGGACAAGATAACCCGTGAACAGGCAATGGCGATCATCGCTAAAGCGATGACCATCACTAGGCTGAAAGCGAAGCTTGAAGAGGTAGAAGCGGGACGACCGTTAGATTCCTTTACAGATTCGGGTGAGGCCTCGGTTTGGGCGAAGGAAGGTATTGCAGATAGTCTAAGGACGGGAATTATTACGGGGAGAAACGGTTCGGAGTTGGCTCCGAAAGCAAACATTACCAGGGCAGAGGTTGCGGTCATTGTTAAGCGATTACTTCAAAAGTCTGACTTGATTGAATAAGTTTCGTTCCCAAAGCCCTGACGTTTGTAGTCAGGGCTCTATCTGTAGGGGGCTTATTGGATATCTGTTTAGCTCCGTAGTTCATATATACAATAATTTAAGACATTCGGATATGATGTAATAATTTACCATTAAATGAAAATCGATGCTATCAGGGGGAGGGATGCGCTATGAACACGAATCCAGGGGTTATGACGGTCGTAAATAACGGTACGATCATAATGGATAATAACACGATTAAAGCAGGCACCATTGCTTGGCAAGATGAGCGTATTGTTTATATCGGGTCTAGAGAAGGAGCGGCAGAGGTTATTGCTGCGAAAGGGACATATGTTGAGGAAATTGATGCACATGGAGGCTGGGTGCTGCCGGGGTTTATCGATGTACATGTACATGGCGGCTATGGTCATGATTTCATGGATGCCACGACGGAAGCTTATGATGCGATAACGCACTTTCATGGACAACGGGGAACAACTACGATGCTAGCTACGACAGTAACCGGTTCACACGACGCTATTGGAAAGGTCATTCGTGCTGTAGCTGCCTATCAGAAAGGGGGGATGCCGTATGCCAGGCTGCTTGGGGTTCATCTTGAAGGGCCTTTTATAAGCTCAAGGTGGTCAGGGGCACAGGATCCTAGACATATCGTTACGCCAAAGATGGAATGGTTAGAAAAATGGGTTAGTGATTATCCGGGACTGATTCGAATACTTACACTTGCGCCAGAGATAGAAGGAGCCACTGCTCTAATCACTTGGTTAAAAGAGCAGAAAATTGTACCTGCATGTGGTCATACGGATGCAACCTATGAATGTATCAATGAAGCAGCTAATTACGGCCTTACTCATGCGGTACATACATTTAATGCGATGAGGGGGTTTCACCATCGCAATCCTGGAACTGTAGGTGCTGTTTTAAGCCATAACGGGATTAGTGCAGAAATCATTGCTGACGGGCATCATGTTCACCCGGTCTGTATTCGGCTACTAACGAAGTTGAAACGCAGTGATCAGGTCATTCTTATTACAGACGCAATCTCTGCAGCCGGGTTAAGTGATGGGAGTTATCATATCGCTGGACTTGACGTGAACGTGCAGAACGGAATTTCCAGATTAAAGGAGGGGGGCAATCTTTCAGGTTCAACATTGACAATGATCGAAGCATTTCGATATATGGTGCAAGAAGTCGGACTGACTATCGCACAGGTAAGTCGATTCGCAAGCGGGAATCCGGCCAAATTACTTGGGCTTGAATCCGAGTTGGGGAGCCTTGCCTATGGAAAAAAAGCTAACGTTCTCCTTCTTTCGCCGGATTTAGAGCTTCAAGCGGTATGGGTTCACGGTAGAACTATCAATGAAGCGATATAGATATGAACCATCCTCGCATTCCTTGAAACAGAAATTTCCGTTTATTCCTAACTTTACTCCGCGCTCAGCTTTTGAGAGTGCCGATTAGACGCAGCAGGGCTTTTTGCGATATGCTGGGGGAAGATAAGCTGCGAGGCGGGGGGAATATGCGGTGAGCGAAACGATACTGGTAGTAGAGGACGAGCGCAAAATAGCGCGCCTGCTGCAAATCGAGCTGGAGAGCGAAGGTTATGAGGTGAGGCTGGCACCGGATGGAGTGGAAGGTTGGGCGGCCTACAAAGCTGGAGGCGTTGCCCTCATTTTGCTGGACGTCATGCTGCCCGGCATCGACGGTCTGGAGCTGCTGCGGCGCATTCGGGAAGTGGATTGCGCGACGCCGGTCCTGATGCTGACGGCCAAAAGCGCGGTGAAGGAAAAGGTGGCAGGGCTGGATCTTGGCGCTAATGATTACGTCACGAAGCCTTTCGAGATGGAAGAGCTGTTGGCGCGCATACGAGCGTTTCTCAGACAGACGGCACCGCTTGCGGCTCAAGTTGCGGCGCTGCACGTTCAAGATGAGGAGCCTGGCGAATGGCTGAGCGCCTCCGATCTGAGGCTGAACGAAAGCACGCGCGAGGTGGAAAGGGCAGGTGTGCCGATCGCGATGACGCAGCGGGAATTCGACCTGCTGGCTTGCCTGCTTCGGAACAAACGGCTTGTGTTAAGCCGCGACCAATTGCTGGAGGAAGTCTGGGGGTATGACTATGCCGGCAATACAAACGTGGTGGATGTGTACATCCGTTACGTCCGCAAGAAGGTCGACGAAGGGTTCGGGGCAGAGTTGATCCATACGATCAGAGGAATCGGATACGTCATCCGTGATGCGACATGAAGCTGGGGAGCAAAATCCATCTCTACTCCTCCGTCTTGTTTGCGGTTCTGTTGATCGCGGCCAATACGACTGTCTATTACGTCTTCTCTGGCATGATGGTCGACCGGGAGATCGGCAAGCTTGCCGCGGAGACCGAAATCGCGTCTGCCTCTTTGCGTAATGCAGCAGAGCCTGCGGCGATCCGAGAGCTGATGCGCGCCTACGTCCCGCTGGAAGGGATGCTGCGCTTGGTAAGCGGAGACGGACGAGGCGGCGAATATCTTGTAACCTCGGCGGAAGAGACGGAGTTAAGCCGCGAAGGGGCGGTTTTTTATCCCGAACGAAGGGAAGACAAGCTTGTTATCGGATCGCGGAACTATGGCTTCGTCTCGCTCCCGGTTATTGCGGCAGACGGATCGATCGTGAACGTGCAAGCTACGGCGAGCATGGAAGAGCTGATGGAGCTGCTGGGTTTGCTTCGGCTTGTCCTGCTTAGCGTCTCCGCCGCCGTACTTGTGCCCGTTGTTATCTCCAGCGGCGTGCTCGGCAGGGTGTTGATGCGGCCAATATCGGATATGACGCGCACGATGCGCCGCATTATCGGGAGCGGCGAATTCGCGAGGCTGAATCGGAAGGGCAAGTCTAAGGACGAACTCGCGGGCATGGGGGATACGTTTAACGAGATGATCGGCTTGCTCGAAGAGAGCTTCGTGCGCCAGGAGCAGTTCGTGTCCAACGCTTCGCATGAACTGAAGACGCCGCTTACCATCATAGAGAGCTATGCGAGCCTGCTCAAGAGAAGGGGAGCGGATCGGCCCGAGCTGCTGGAAGAATCCGTGGAAGCCATTCATTCCGAAGCCGTACGGCTCAAGGGAATGACGGAGCAACTGTTGCTTCTCGCCACCGCCAGACGGGCGTGGCAAGCGGAGACGGAGAAGGTGGATCTCCTGCCGTTCGCGAGGCAGGCAGCTGCCACTTTCGGCAAGGTATACGAGCGGGAAGTGACGGTTGAGTTGCGGGGGACGGGGCCGGATCGGCAAGGGAAAGCTGAGCGGATGGGCGATGTTGTCGATCGGGAGGATGGCATGCCGACTCAAACGGATCCCGATATGCTGAAGCAGCTCCTTCTGATTTTGCTGGACAATGCGCGCAAATACAGCGATGGTCCTATCGAGCTTTGCTTGGGCAGTGAAGGGGAACGTTTCTATATGGCTGTTCGCGACAATGGCATTGGCATTCCTGAGAACGAATTGCCGCATGTATTCGAGCGGTTTTACCGGGTAGACAAGGCGCGGAGCCGCGACGGCGAAACGACCGGCGGAGCGGGACTCGGACTCTCTTTGGCCAAGGAGCTGGCCAAGGCGCTTGGAGCGGAGCTGACGCTGGCAAGCGTTCAAGGGGAAGGAACGACCGCGACGATTTGGCTTCCGGCCACTTAAAAGAATCTAATTTTGAGATTCGCTGCGATTTCTCATGAAAATGATGAGGTATGTCGCGTTTTCTATTGGAGATGATGTGATGCGACCCGTTTTCTCATGAAATTGTAATATTGAGGTTTTACAATGTACAGCAGATAGAGGAAAGGGATGATGGCAATGTCTTCTGGCAAATGGCGAACCGGAACGACAGTCGCGGCCGCATGCGTCGCACTCTGTCTTCTCATTGGCGCTGTACTGCTGTTCTCAACGAGAGAAGGCCGCGCTGCGGGGCTTACGATGGAGGAAGCTAGGAGCGAGGTGCTGAAGCAGTATGGCGGAGAGATTATTGGCAGCTCGGCGCAAGACGGCGGATATCTGGTGGAACTAAGAACGGAGCAGGGGATATACGAAGTAACGGTAGGTGGAGCAAAGGGCAGCGTTGACAGTATTCGTTTGCTGGAGCGCTTCACAGGCGATGAAGGTACGGGAGTAGAGCCAGGGCCAACAGGTACCGCACCGTCGGAGACGGCAAAACCTTCGGACTCGGGCAGCGAGGTTTCGCCTGAGCCTACGTCGACGCCTGCTGCTACGCCGAACGTTAAGCCGACACCGTCACCGAACGGCATTGGCGCCACGGGGAAACCTCCGACCCGGACGCCGGGAGGCAAGCCTTCGTCGACTTCGTCCGTCCATATCACCGAGGAGCGGGCAGCGTCGCTGGCACTGGCGAAGATCGCGGGAACCGTGACGGACGTAGATAAGGACGATGACAACGGCGTCTGGTACTATTACGTCGAAATCGAGACGAACGACGGCCGGGAGGCCGAGGTCCAGCTTAACGCGGCGTCCGGCGCCATCGTATCCGTAGCTTGGGACGACGATGACGATGATGACTAGGACGCGTCTCCATGTACGCCGATAGCGACTCCGCCAGGTCGCATAATGGCACGGGACAGGTCCGTTCGAGGCACATGAGTATGAAATTTCATATACAATGTCGCTGGAGAGGTGCGTTCGAGGCTCATGTGTATGAAATTTCATATACAATGTCGCTGGAGAGGTGCGTTCGAGGCTCATGTGTATGAAATTTCATATACAATGTCGCTGGAGAGGTGCGTTCGAGGCTCATGTGTATGAAATTTCATATACAATGTCGCTGGAGAGGTGCGTTCGAGGCACATGAGTATGAAATTTCATACACAATAGCGCTGGAGTGTTGCATTCGCGGCACAAGAGTATGAAATTTCATATACAATGTCGCTGGAATGGTGCGTTCGAGGCACATGAGTATGAAATTTCATACAGCAGTCAAGGGGGTGTCGTATGCGACAGCCTCTTTTCATTTTCAAACGCTCGCCTATGATCCTCTCATCAAATTCTAATGTTGTTGTAATGATCCCCTCAGATTGCCCGGTTAAAGTGTAAGTAAGCAACAAGAGAGACATCAGAAGCGATAATGGGTGAAGGAGAGGAACATGATGATCAAAAAAAGCTGGATAATCGGAGCCGGACTGGTGGCGGTTCTGGGAGGAGCTGGCGCCGCATTCGCGGCTGGGGCACCGGCGGGAGACTACATTGGCAAGGCTAAGGCAAAACAGATTGCTCTGCAGGCGGTGCCCGGCACGGTAACCGACGTCGATCTGGAGCGCCATAGCGGAACGGTCTACTACGAGGTCGACATCGACCGCAAGGAAGACTTCCGGGAGGCGGACGTGTATATCGATGCGATTAGCGGCAAAGTGCTGCGCATTGTAGAGGATGACGACGACGATGACCACCGTTCCGAATCTGTATCCGGAGCAGGCATTGGCGCGCAAGCCGCACAAGGGACTAACGGCGCGGGACAGTCGGCGGCAACAACAGTGAAGCCTTCGGCGCCGGCAACTGGTAGCTCCTCCGCGTCAGCGACTTCGAAACCTGCGACGACAACCAAGCCAGCACAATCGACGGCGGCATCCGATTCGAAGACGGCTGCAGGCGCAGCAAACAGCGGCTCTGCAGCAACTGCCGCCAATATCATTACTGCCGAGCGTGCAGTGGAGATCGCCAAGCAAGCCGTTAAGGGCGAGCTGATTCGAGTGGAGACGGAACGCGACGACGGCAGACTGGAATATGAAGTTAAGTTAAAAACGTCGAATGGCACGGTCGAGGTGGAGATTGCCGCATCAAGCGGAAAAGTGCTGGACATCGATTACGACAATGACCGCGACGATTGGGACGACGACGACGACGATGACGATGATGACTGGGATGACGACGACGATGATGACTGGGATGATGACGACCAGTATGACGATGATCGGGACGATAACTAAGATTTTCGTCAAACAAACGCTGACGATAAAGGTATCCGAGTCATGCGCCGATGAAGCCATTCATCATGAAAGAGCCGGTGAATCAATAACAAGTTCCGTTTGAATAGCAGGTTCGGTTCATGTGCAGATCCGTTCGAACCGCTGAATTCATCCATGACCGCAAATCAATATCAACAAAAATGGATAACGAAAGCAGCTCAAGGCTGCCATAGGTCAATGCGGACCTCGGGGCAGTCTTTATTTTTGGGACAAAACCCCCTACTCCTTCACCGCCCCCAACACGATCCCCTTTACGAAGAATCGTTGCAGCAGCGGATATACCGCGAGAATCGGCAGCATGGCGATGAAGATTTGCGCCGCTTTGACGCTGCGGTTGGACATCATCTCCAGATCTTCCGGCGTAATGCCGGTTTTGCTGAAGTCCTGTACGACGACGATCGTCTGCAGCAGCGTGGCGAGCGGCCATTGCTCTTGCGACCTCATATAGAGCATGCCGTCAAACCAGCTGTTCCAGTGACCCACCATGGTGAAGAGCGAGATTGTCGCAATCGCGGGCAGCGAGATGGGCAGATACACCGAGAACAGAATGCGGAACGAGGTCGCTCCGTCCACGATGGCCGCCTCATCCAATTCCTTGGGCAGCGCCCGGAAGAAATTCATCATCAGAATCATATTCCATACGTTGACGAGTCCAGGCAGAATGAGCACCCAGAACGAATTGACGAGTCCGACCTTCTGTACAAGCAAGTAGTTGGGCACGAGACCTGCGTCAAAAATCATTATGAACAGGAAAAACCAGACATAAAGCGCGCGGACTCGGAACTCCGCGGAGCTCCGGGATAGAGAGAAGGCGGCCATGATCGTCACGATCATGCCAAGCACGGTACCCGTTATCGCGCGCCAAATCGACGTGACAATGGCGTTGCCGAAGTTATCGTTTTCGAATGTTTTGGTGTAACTCTCGAAGTTGAAGTCGATCGGGAAGAAGGTGACCAGATTTGCTTCGGCCGCGGATTTCCCGCTCAGGGATACGGCGAAGATATGGATCATCGGCAGGATGCACAGAATCGAAATCCCGATGAGCAGAGCCAGATTGATGTAATAAAACACTCTGTACGATGGATCTTTGTAATACATGGCGGGTCTACCTCCGTCGTTGGGTTGTTAAAGAGGTTGTTCAAAAAGTCCGCTTCCCATCACGAAGTATGCCAAGAAGCGTATTCGACATCGAATATTGAATTCAGGCGAAACTTCCGGTGCTCACGTAGCTTCCACTACGCTCCGCTCCTCAGTTTCTACCTTCATCCAATCTTCTCGGTGCTGAAAACCGAACTTTTTGAACACGGACTTAACGAGGTTGTACGAACAGTCCGGCTGCGATTTTAGAAAATGCGGTAATTGGCCCACTTGTAAGCGACATAATAGCCGCCGCTGATAAGAATGAAGCCGACCAGCGATTTGAACAAGCCGACAGTGGTGGCGAGACTGTATTGTCCGTCCTGGAAGGAGCGGAACACAAACGTGTCGATAATGTCGCCTTTGCCGAGCACGAGCGGATTGATCAGATTATAGATTTGGTCGAAGTTGGCGCTAAGCATGCTGCCCAGCGAAAGCGTGAACACGACGACCATGATGGGCAGGAGCGACGGCAGGGTGATGTTAATCGTCTGCTGCAGCCTTCCAGCGCCATCGATCTCGGCCGCTTCGTACAGATCCGGGTTGATGCCGGATAACGCCGCTAGGAACACGATGGCCGAGAAGCCGAATTCCTTCCACAGATCGCTTACGATAACCGTAACGCGGAACCAGTCTCCGTCGCCAAGGAACATTACGGGCTTTATGTTCAACGTTGTAAGCAGACGATTTACGATACCGTCGAGCGATAACAAATCGAGCAAAATACCGCCCAAAATAACCCAAGACATAAAGTGAGGCAAATAAACCATCGTTTGGATGGAGCGTTTCAGCCCCATATTGCGAACCTCGTTTAGCAGCAGGGCGAACAGGACCGGCACGGCCAAGCCGAAAATTATTTTCAGCACGGAGATGATCAGCGTGTTCCAGATAACCTGGACGGTGCCGTTTAAGGTGAACATAAGCTCGAAGTTGTCCCAGCCAATCCACGGCGAACCGCCTATGCCGAGCCAAGGCTTGAAGTCCTGAAAGGCCATGATGATGCCCGGCATTGGCGCGTATTTGAACACAAGCGCGATTAAGACGGCGGGAAGCAGCAGCAGATGCAGCCTCCAGGTTTTGCGGAATGGCATTTTTGAACGCAGCGCGGTTGACGATCGGCCGGTTGATGCTATAATGTCGTTATTCTTCATAAGGCTTCCTCCTGAATGTGATGGTAGGGAAGGCGAACGCAGCGTAATACCGTGCCTGGCATTGGCGGATGTTGGCCGTCTGTCTGGGAAAATTGTATGGCATCCGCCAATCGATGTATAGAACACATCTTAAAGGTGGCTGTCAATATATTAAGGGGGACCCCGCGTGAAACGGAGCAGGCCGATCTTTATCAAGATGACCGGCGTCATACTTATTCTGCTAATACCGGCCGTCATTCTTTACACCTACTTCAGCACGACAAGCATTCAGGTCATCGACAAGCAGATGAAAGCGTACAAGGAGAGCCAACTGCTCTTCCTCAAGAGTCAGATCGAGTCCAACGTCGAACGGTTGTCGTTATCCTCGAACGTGCTGGCGCGGGATTCCTCGATTCTGGATCTGCATATCAGCATGCTGACGAAGGATTATTACCGCATGATCGAATACCAGTCGCTGGTCAAAGAGAAGCTGTATCTCCAAAGTTTCTCCAGCCACTGGTCGAACGAGCTGTCCGTCTATTTGCCGAGCTCCGAAAGCCGAATCTCCACGAGTCCGAACGGCGCCTACGATCCCAAGCTGCTGGAGCTGTCGGAGAACGGCGTGTGGCGCTTCCATGACGGCGGCGATCCCAGATCAGCCTATTATCAAATGCTGATCTGGGATCCCTACCTGTCGAAGAGCGATCCCGATTCCGTCAACGCCGTGTTCGAGGTGCGTTTCGATCTCGACAACGTGCGGGAGATGCTCGAGCACTACAATGCGGAAAGCGCCGGCCACAACTTCCTGTTGACCGCGTCCGGCCAGACGTTTTCGGTCGACAAAGGCGGCGATGCGATGTACGCGGAGCTTGGCGCGAGCTTGCTTGCGGAAGGGCTAAACGACATCGGCAACGCCGATCGGACGGTGGACGGCAAGCGTACTTATTTGAGTTATGCGTATTTGCCCCAGTTGGACGCCTGGTTGGTCGATTACGTTCCGCTCGAACAATTTCACGCGCCGGTCATCGACAGCCGCAATCTGTTTTACGTCAGCATGCTTCTGTTAATCGCTCTCGGGTTAGCCGCGTCTTATCTGCTATATTTGCATGTGCAGAAACCGTTGTCGCTCCTCATTCGGGGTTTGAAGCAGTTCGAGATCGGCGACTACGGCTTCCGGATCGGTCAGAAATTCCATAACGAATTCGACTACATGATGCATCGGTTCAACGATATGGGACGCGAGATTCAGCATTTGGTCCATAACGTCTACGAAGAGCAAAACCGTTCGCGCCTCGCGACGCTCAAGCAGCTGCAATCGCAGATCAATCCCCATTTTTTGTACAATTGCCTGTCGTTTATCGCGGCTAGCGCCAAAGCGGGCCAGACGGCCGTTATCAAGGAGATGGCCTATCATCTGGGCGGTTATTACAGGTATACCACCCGCGTCGAGAATCAGAAGGCCACCCTCAAGGAAGAGGTGGATTTGGTTCGGCATTATTTGCAAATTTATACATACCGGCTGGAAAGAATCGCTTACGAAATCGACATCCCGGACGAGATGCTTAACGAGAATGTGATGCGGCTAATTCTTCAGCCCGTCGTCGAGAATGCCATTATGCACGGCGTGGAACCGAAACCGGGGCAAGGATTTGTGCGAATAACGGGAATAATGGCGGACGGCTGGAACGAATTGACCGTGGAAGACAGCGGAGACGGCATGTCCGACGACGAAATGAAGGCGCTTGCGGGACGGCTGGAGCTCCCAATGGACGACGCTTCGGGCTGCGGGATGTGGAACGTGCATCAGCGGCTCAAGCATCGATACGGCACAGGAGCCGGCGTGTCGCTTACGTATTCGGACGCGCTTACAGGACTCCGGGTGTCCTTGAAGTGGCGAAGCGAAGAATGGGAGACGGGGAAGAGGAGAGTGGGTTATGAGTCAGTTGTTGTTAGTGGATGACGAGCCGATGATTGTAGGCAGCATGGTGGCGAACGACTGGGCAAGCATTGGCATTGAGGGTGTTCATAAGGCGGGATCCGGGCTGGAGGCTATCGGAATACTGGCCTCCACTCCGATCGACATTGTCGTGACGGACATTCGGATGCCCGGCATGGACGGTTTGCAGCTATGCAAGCATATTCAAGAGCATTACCCCCGGACCAAATGCATTTTGCTGTCGGGATACGGCGAGTTCGAATACGCACGGAAGGCGATCGCCTACGGGACGGCCAACTACTTGCTCAAGCCGGTGAAGGATGAGGAGTTAATGGACGAGGTGGGGCGCCTAAGAGAGCTGCTGGAGCGGGAATGGGAGGAGATGGATTCCGTTCAGCGGGCGCGACATACGCTGCGAGTCCATCTGCCTATGCTGAGGACCAATCTGCTAAACGATCTGTTGTCGGGCATTCGGCTGCCGAACGCGCTTCTCGCCGAGCGGATGAACGAATACGGGCTGGGCTTCTTAACAGGTAGACATACCTCCATGCTGATGGTTCGGATCGACGAATCGGAATCCGCGATCCCCGATCCGTCGTTGCTCGAATATGCCGTGCGCAACATTGCAAGCGAAATTCTCGAAGCGGAATTCGAGGTTTGGGGAACCAAGGATTCCTTCGGGTATCTGTGTTATCTGCTTCAGGAGAAACCGGACGGTACATGGGATAAAGATGCTGCCATGAGATTGGAAAATATAGCCGGACAGCTGGTAGCCAAAGTGGGGAGATTCCTTCGCGGGACCGTCACCGCGCTGGTAGGCGAGCCCCGTCTGTTCCCGTTGGAGATCGTGGACCAGTACCGCAAATCGTTAAACGGGTTTCGAAAGGTTCCCCGCAGCGAACAAGGTATCGTTATTTTGGAGAGAGACAGTCGCTCGCAATACCGTTCTCTGGATTCCCTCTATGCGCCGCCAGGCTTTCAGGGGCTGTTCGAGGCGGGCCGTTGGCAAGACGCGCGCTCGAAGCTTGCCGAACTGGAGAAGGAGATGCGCGAGAAAAAGCTGGATACGGAGGAGCATGTGACGGAGGTCGCGTACGCGCTCATGAACGCCTTTTTGTATACGGCCCACTTGCAAGGGAAGACGCTCTTGGAGCTGACCGGCTTCGAGGCCGACATTCTCTCGGAGCAGGGCCTGTTCACCCGTCTCGACGGGGTGATGGAATGGGCGGACATGGCGCTTCGAAGCTTGGAGACCGCCACCGTAAAAGAAGTCAAAGACGGCAAGGGCATGCTTATTCCGAATATTCACCGCTTTATCGAAAGCCGCATTGCGGGCGACGTGTCCCTGCAGGCGATTGCCGATCATGTCGGCCTTCACCCGGCTTACTTGTCCTCGCTCTACAAGCAAGAGACAAAGGAGAATATCAGCGACTTTATTATGCGATACCGGATGGAGAAAGCAAGCGTGCTGCTCCGCACGACGGACATTCGAATCTACGAGCTGTCGGGTCAGCTGGGCTTCCAGAATCCGCCTTACTTCAGCAAGCTGTTTAAATATTATTACGGCGTAACGCCCCAGGATTACCGCGAGCGCAATGGGACGTGAACCTTAACAATTTGTTATACGATCTTAAAACTTTATCTCTTACCCGGCTGAAAACGCTGTAATAAGATTAGGTTGCATCTCAATACAGCAGATTCAAGGGAGGTTCAGGCAGACACATGGCCAAAAAATCATTGTTACTTACGCTCGCGGCAATCATGGTGATTACCCTGCTGGCGGCTTGCTCGTCGAACTCGAACAACGGGGGACAAGGAAGCGGCGCTGCGAGCAGTCCGACTGGAAGCGCGGAGGCTACGCAATCGCCTGCCCCATCGGAGGACTCCAACGCCGAGGCGATCCGCAACGGGACGCACAAGTTCGATCCGCCCGTTACGATCACGACAGTCAAAGCGACGGACGGTACCTTCAAGTTCAAGAACGGAGAGAATCTGGAAAACAACGTTCACACGAAGTGGGCGTTGGAGGAACTGGGCATTCAGCTCAAAAACCTCTGGGAGTCGCCCGGCGACCAATTTGCAACGAAGGTTCGCCTTATGCTCACGTCCAAGGAGACGCTGCCGGACGTGCTGATGACAGAGGATATGGCGCTTATTAACGAGCTTATCCAGTCGGGGCATTACCGCGATATTACGGATGATTTCGAGAAGTACGCCTCCGATGGCATGAAAGAGCTGTATAGCTCTCATCCGCTCATGTGGAGCCAAGTGACGCACGAAGGCAAAAAGATGGCGCTGCCGAACTTCGCGCATGCCGGCAACGATAACGCGGTCATGTGGGTTCGTCAGGACTGGCTCGACGAGTTGGGACTGCAGGCGCCGACGACGTTCGAGGAGCTGGAGACGGTTATGCAGACCTTCCTCGACAAAAAACCTGGCGGTACCAATAACTTGATTCCATTGGGACTGAGCCTGGGATCCGGCGGCAACAACCCGAACCCGTTCGCGGGCTGGCTCGGCGAGAGCACCTGGGTATTCGGTCCTTATGGAACAATCCCTTATCAGTGGCTGGAGAAAGAAGGAAAGCTCGTTCACGGCTCCACGCTGCCGGAGATGAAGGACGGTCTTACCCGGTTAAACGATTGGTACAACAAAGGTTATATTTCGCAGGAAGCGGGACTGCATGACGAGAACAAGCTGGCCGAACTGATCGGACAAGGCCGAGTAGGCATAGTCGTCGCTCCATATTGGCTGCCGAACTGGCCGATTCCGGATCTAAAGAAAAACGTGGAAGGCGCGGATATGCTGCCTTACCCGCTGCCGACGATGAACGGAAAATCCGCGGCCCGCGATACGACGTTCCTGCGCGGCGGACTGCTCGTGAAAGAGGATTTCGACCATGTGGATGCCCTGTTCCTGTACTTGAACCGCATCTTCGGACGCGTCTCGCAAGAGCCTGGCGGCGAATTCGAGAACGGCTGGGCGAAGGATTACGACTATACGATCTTGGCCGACGGAAGCGTGTCCGTTGCCGAAGAGGATATTCAGGGCGGCAAGGTCGGCGTGGCGAAATACGTGCTGATCGATCTAAAAAATCCGTTTAAGAATCTGGAAATGCTGGCGAATATCAGCAGAGGCGAAGAGCCGAAGACATCGGCGGAGAAACGCGCGGCCATGTCGAATCCAAGCACGCTGAAAGCGGCGGAAATCGTAGATGACGGCTGGAAAAACGGCTATGCCATCGCTCAACAATTTACGGGATCTCCGACGCCGGCTATGCAGTCGAAGAGCGGCATTCTCGTCAAGCTCGAGGGAGACACGTTCATCAGCATGATCTACGGCAAAAAGCCGATCGGCGACTTCGACAATTTCGTCAAGGAGTGGAAGAGCATCGGCGGCGAAGACATTACGAAGGAAGCCAACGAGTGGTATCAAAAGACAAAATAAAAGGAAGGCCCGCCGCGCGAAGCGGTGGGCCCCTTCTGAGAGACTGGTCCACTATTGAAATCAATAGACTGAATATTCGAACTACAAGGAAGGGGAAAACGCCATGGAAGGACGCCTTACGTTCGTTAAGCTGTCAACGATCGCCTTGCTTGCCATGGCCGTTTTAGCTAGCGCCGCGCTGCTGGTAAAGTCGTTATTCGCGGCGCCTGCCGCGGAAATCGTCGTGGCGACGGTCAATGGCGACGACATTACCGCCGAGGAGCTAGCTTACTTCGCGGGGCTTCATCGCGCTTCTGTCATTGAAAATTTTTTGGCAGAGGAGGGAGTGGTGATGGATAAACGATTCTGGCAGCGTGACATCAGGGGAGTTTCGCCGATCGAGAAGTTGAGAGAGCTGGCTTTGGAGGATGCGGTTGCGATGAAGGCGGAGCTGCAGTTGGCGCATGAGCTGGGACTGACAAGCGGCGTTTCCTATGCCTCCCTGCTTGAGGCGATGGAAAAGGAGAACGCGCGCAGGGCGAAAGCCTTCGCAAACGGTGAGCCGATTTATGGCCCGGCCAAGTTCGAGGAGCGGACGTTCATTGATTTTTACCGCGGCAAGCTGGCGACATTGTCGAAGGAAAGTTTGGCGGAGAGCGAGTTCGCGCCAATGGACGAGAGGGAGCTGGTTTCCTTTTACGAAAGGATAAGCACGATGTTGTCGCCAATGGCAAACAGTTTGACGTATGACAAAATCGCCATTACGTATCGTTATGAAGGGAAAGACGGCGATAAACGAATGGAAGAGGCGTTCCGGATGGCAACGGTTATTCGAGAGCGACTATTGACAGGGGAAGCAGCAACGGAGGCAGTGTTGGCGGAGGCAGCTTATCCGGCGGGGATGGCGGCAGCCTATGAGGAGAAGTTGGAGCTGAACGAATCCAATGCGTCGCGAATGTTCAAGTCGAACAACTCGCTGTATACTGCGCTGCAAGCGGCCTCGGAGGGGCAGCCGATTACTTCCGTCATCGACGATCCAATAGCGGGCCAATATGTGATTGCACGCGTGACAGATTGGCAAGCTGCAGAGGTCCCCAAGTTCGAGGAGGCGCGGGACGTTGTCAGGAAACTATATGTGGAGGAGCGGTATTCGGCTTATATGCAATCCAAGGTAGAAGCGGCTGCCGTACATCTGCTGCCTGCCTATTACGAATCAAAGTTAGGCGTGGAGTAAACGAGGATTCCACAAAATGAAAGCGGTTACTAATTTGAGCCGATAAGGCAGGCTCTATGACATAGGAGGACGGATAATGTTGCGAATAAAAAAGCTTGGATGGTTGAATCTGCTGCTTGCGGCGGTCTTATTCTTGGCATTCGCGATACCTGCAGGAGATGCCGGAATAGTTGCGGCGGCTGAAACGGGGAATGTGTATTACGTGGATGCTGCAGGAGGCGATGACGGGGCGGCGGGCACCAGCGAAGGGACTGCTTGGAAGTCGCTGAACAAGGTAAATGCCACGGTATTCCAGCCGGGAGACCGCATCCTGTTCAAAGCCGGCGGCGTCTGGAAAGGAACGCTGCATCCCAAAGGTTCGGGAGCTTCCGGCAATCCGATCGCGATAGACAAATACGGAGAAGGGCCGAAACCTCTAATTGCCGGGGACGGCGCGGACGCCGCAGTCTACTTCTACAGTCAGGAATATTGGGAAGTGCGCAATCTGGAAATTACGAATTATGCGAATACAGCCGGAGAACGCCGGGGCATCCATGTAGCCGGCCATAGCGGCGGTTGGAACAATCCCAAGGTGTACCGCCACTTCGTGTTCGAATATTTGGACATTCATAGCGTCAAAGGCAGCCTGGCCATGGATTACGCCCATAACGGAGGCATCATCATCTGGGATCCAAGCTGGAATTACGTCGTCACGGACGTCACGATCCGCAACAACCGGATCTATTCGCTGGACAGCGTGGGCATCTATCTAAACGGCGGCAGCAGGCCGTTCTCCTTCAACAACACGGTTGCCGACAATGTCATCTATGACATCGGCGGCGACGGCGCTTTTATCTTGAACACGACGAACGGCCTTATCGAACGAAACGTCGTATACGATACGCATAAGCGATCGACGAGTTATCATGTGCCGCTCTGGTTTTTCGAATCCAGGGATTCCGTTATTCAGAACAACGAGGTGTTCAATACGTATCCGGGCGGCGACGCGATGGCGTACGATTCGGATTACAAAAGCGAAGGAACGATCATTCAGTACAACTACAGCCACAACAACGCCGGGGGCATGTCGCTTGCGGTCAATGACGGCACGCAGCCCGCGAACTTCAATCGGAATACCGTCATTCGCTACAATATTAGCCAGAACGATCTGGGCGCCGTGTTCAACTTCAGCGGAACGCCGGAGAATACGCATATATACAACAATACCGTTTACATCCCGCCGAACTCCGGCACCAAGGTCGTCGACACGCTGAACTGGGGCGGCTGGGCGAAAAATACGACGTACAACAACAATCTGATCGTTAATCTGGGATCAGGCGGCTACAACTTCGGCTCCAGCACAAATAACGTGTTCGACAACAATCTGTTCTACGGCAATCATCCGCAGAACGTGCTTAATGCCGATGCCAACAAGATTGTGGGCGATCCGCTGCTTGCGGCTCCGGGCACGGGCCGAATCGGCAGGGATACGCTGGCGGGTTATCAGCTGCTGCAAGGTTCCCCCGCTATCGGCGCGGGCAAATTCATCGAGGGCAACGGCGGACTCGATTTCTACGGCAATCCGGTTCCGGCCGTCGGAAACCCGAACATCGGCGCTTACGAGGGACCGGGCATTCCCGTCGGAGAGATCCCGCCCGGGGCGGAGATCGAGAATCTGCTAGCCAATCCCGGCTTCGAAGACGGGGAGTTCGGCGGCTGGAGCAATACGTTTGGCGGCGCGGCCATCGTGGGTGACGGAGCTCGCAGCGGCGAATATGCCGCCGTCCTGAGCAACGCCGTATCGGGCATCGAGCAGACGGTGAGCGTCAAGCCGAATACGATCTATAAGCTGTCGGGCTTCGCGAGAAGCGAAGGCGGCGGCTCCGCGGTCATCGGCGTAAAGAGCTACGGCAATCCCGCCAAGGACGTCCATGTCAGCGGTGCCGGGTTCACGGGAAGAGAAGTCGTC
The DNA here is from genome assembly GCF_014303795.1 of Paenibacillus sp. PAMC21692. Taxonomy (NCBI): domain Bacteria; kingdom Bacillati; phylum Bacillota; class Bacilli; order Caryophanales; family Paenibacillaceae; genus Paenibacillus; species Paenibacillus sp. PAMC21692. The sequence goes on along the minus strand of NZ_CP060293.1, from coordinate 6,562,015 downwards.
TTTACGACCGGCGGCTCCAATACGACGGCCATTGTCTATCTTTACAAACAAGGCGGAACGGGCAGCGTGATTTTTGATGACATGCTGCTGTACGAATACGGGACGGTGTCGCCGCCCGCCGTGCCGCCGGCATTGCCGCCGGAGCCGCTTCCGGGCAAACAAGATCTTTCTCGCTTCGCTGCGTTGACCGCGAGCTCCAGCAATCAACTCTATCCGCCGGCGCTGGCCGTGGACGGCTCGATGGACGGAAGCAGCAGATGGATTACGCTAGGCGGGAGTCAGGCTCCGCATTGGCTGGAGTTGAGCTGGGAGGAAAGCTACGATATCGACCGCGTCCGTCTCTGGAGCGGCGCCGGAGCCGGATCCGAGGGATGGCAAATCCGCGATTACCAGATTCAGTACTGGGAAGACGGAGCATGGAAAGTGGCCGCATCGGTGACGGGTAATACGAAGGATGGCCGCACCGGCGCCCACAACGACCTGGCGTTTCCCGTTATCCATACCGACAAGATCAGACTTTGGGTAACGAAAGGCACGACAACCGCGCAGTCGAACGATAACGGAGCCCGCGTGTTCGAGATTCAGGTATGGGAGCATGAGCCGAACCCGGTTGAACCGGAAGTCTCACCCGTATACGTCTTTGACGTGCAGGTTGGTTCCGAGAATCGGAGAACCATGCTCGATGCAGGGGCAACGCTCCTTATGTCGGCGGACGTAAAGCCGTTAAACGCGGATGACCGGACGGTAGCTTGGCGAGTCAACGGTTTGGACGGCACGACAACGACGCTTGCCTCCATCGACGGAAACGGCTTGTTGACGGCCATGTCGCCTGGCGCCGTCAAGGTTGTGGCCGAAGCCAATGACGGTTCCGGCGTTAAAGGCGAGGCGATTATTCGCATCACGGAGCCGCAGCCCAATTCCAACATTGCGACAAATGCGGTCGTGACCGCGAGCTCCAGCCACGAAAGCGGCAATTTCCCGCCAACGCTTGCCGTAAACGGCATTAAACACGGAGGGGCCGATCGCTGGGTATCCGGCGCGGAAGGCCCGCACTGGCTCGAGCTGGCGTGGGATACGAAGCAGAAGGTGAACGGGGTCAGGCTCTGGAGCGGTCAGATCGACTCTCAAGGCATGCAGCTCGCCGATTTCGAGATTCAGTCATGGAACGGTACGGATTGGGTGACGGTTAAGTCGGTTGTCGGCAATGAAGAGGATAATTACGTCGGCGAGTATGCCGATCTCCGCTTTGCTCCCGTGGAGACGAGCCGACTGAGACTGGCGATTACAAAAGGCAATCCGGCCACTGATGAACGTGCAAGATTGTTCGAAATCGAGGTTTACGGAGCAGCGGCTTCCGAGGAACCGGACTTGCTTCCGGCTGTTCAGTTGAGTGCTCCTGCGGAAGCCTATGCCGGTCAAACGATTAATTTGTCCGTCTCTGTTTCGGAGAGCGGCTTTGACTACTCGACGATTAACGCAATCGCGGCATACGATCCTCAGGTGTTCGTGTTCGATACGTTCGAAGCGGAGGACGGCTTGCTCGAGCTGGCCGGCACGGCGATTACTTCAACCCGAACGGGGCTGACCGTGCTAGGAACGGCCGTCAAGCCTGCGGAAGGTTTGATCAATATATTGCTTAGCGGAACCGGCGGTTCTCTTGCGGCAGAAGGCGAGTTGTTCCAGCTGCATGGCAGAGTGGCGGAGAATGCCCTCGTCGGTACTACAAATGTGTCATTGACGAAATTCGAAATCATCGGCGATGGCGGCGGAGAGTCTCATGCGATCCCGATTGATTCGGCAGATGCGGCTGTCGAAGTTACGGCAGCAGATCGTTCCGCGCTGGGAAGCGCGATCGCGGCTGCCCGTGATTTACATGAAGGAGCCGTCGAGGGTTCCTCGCCGGGACAATATCCAAGCGGCTCGAAAGGCGCATTGCTGCAAGCCGTTATGGCTGCCGAAGCCGTCCACGCGCAGACGGATGCCACCCAGCTTGCCGTAAATGAAGCATTGGCGTCGTTGTCGGCTGCAGTTCAATTGTTTAAAAACGCCGTCGTTCAGCAGCCGTCCGTCAACAAAGAGGACCTGCGTTCCGTTCTGGACGAGGCCCGTTCGCTGATGGAACGCTCGTCGACGGGGACAAAGGTCGGCCAATATCCGCAAGCTGCGGCTGATGCGCTGGGCGCGGCGATTGCGACCGCCGATTCGACATACAACGACGGCCAGTCCCAGCACGCGGTAAACGAAGCTGCCGCACAGCTGGAGCAAGCGGCATCCGTCTTCCGCGGCAGCCGGATTACGCTTGTAGCGGGAGAGTCGAACGTAACGCTAAAGACATTGTCGATCGTCGCGGGGTACTTCGGGTTAACCGCTTCGGATGAAGGCTGGAGCGACATAGAGGCGGCAGACATGCTGGATCAAGGGGAAATCACGATTCAATCGTTGGCGGCCGTTGCCCGTATGATTCTATCGGATTGGTTCCATGGACAATAAAACAGGAGTGAACAGGTCTATGGCTCGGAAAAGTAGTTTGTTAATCGTGGTGTTCTTGATCCTCTGCTTGGCTATCGCGCCGGGGCAGCAGACATCGGCAAAGGAGGCGGACGGCTTCGAGCTGTCCGTCGCCGAAGTCGGGGATCGGATAGACGTTACCGTTACGTTAAACAATGCCAAGGACATGTATGCTTACGACCTTGTCCTGAAGTTTGATCATGTAAGGCTGGCTTACGAAGATGCAAAGTTATCGCTTCCCGGCTTTGCCGTGAAACCGAAGTTGTCCCGCGGCGAGCTGCGGCTTGCCCATACCCGCGTCGGCGAGACGCCCGGCAGGAACGGAATGCTCGAGCTGGCGGTGGTAGGATTTCAGCGTATTAGAGGCGGCGATACATATGTGAAGCTGGAATCGGTCAGGCTTGTAGACAGCAAGCTGGAAAAGGAGGATCTGGCGCCTAATTCAAACATGATATTGAGGTCGAGCGTGGTGGCGAAGCTTCCTGCCGATGTCGCCGGTCATTGGTCGGAGGAGGCGGTTCGCGAAGCGATGGAGCTTGGGTTCGTGACGGGTTTCGGTGACGGCACCTTCCGGCCCGACGAACCGGTGACAAGGCTGGAAGCTACGGTATTGCTGGGGAAGGCGCTGCTGGCTTTGGGAGGGAAGGTTCCGGCGTTATCCTTCACGGATGTCGAAGCCATTCCGCTGTGGGGGCTCCCCTACGTGGCGGAAGCCGTTCGGGCCGGATGGCTGAACGGCTATGATGACGAGACGTTCCGCGGCGCCAAGCCGATCGCGAGACAGGAATTCGCTACGATCATCGCCCGCGCGATGAATGCTTCCGCAACGGGCAATGCCGCCGTGTTGTCCGCTTTCGGGGACCGCCACCTGCTGGCGCCTTGGGCCGCGGGTCCAACGGCGCTGGCGGTGGAGCGCGGCATACTGCAGGGACAAGGGGACGGCCTCTTGAACCCGGCGGCCACGACGACCCGAGCGGAAGCGGTTACGATGATTTTGCGATTGTTGGCCTCGGGCGGCTGAGGAACCTGGATTCATACAAACGGACGCCGTGAGCGTCTGCTGGATTAATGCAAACGTGCGCTGATAGCCGTCTACTGGTTTGATGCAAACGTGCGCCGTGAGCGTCAACAGGATTGGCGTAAATGTGTGCTGGGAGCGTCTATTGGATTGATGCAAACGTGCGCCGTGGGCGTTTACTGGAATGATGCAAACGTGCGCCGTTGGCGTTTACTGGAATGATGATGCAAACGTACGCCGTGGGCGTTTACTGGAATGATGCAAAACGGGCATCGTCAGCGCACATGTCCCCTTACGTATGACAGGGGAACTTCCCCTGTAACGGATAAAAGGACCCCTATCTCACTTGGAGACTGTGGTCCTTTCTCATGGTCAAACCTGAACTGTAGCGAGTTTCGTAAAAATGGTTCGGTTGAACAAGCTCTAACAGACACCAGCGACACTATTTGCCCGTTTTTTGACTGGAACGAACTTTAACGGACATGGACGACATTATTTTGCCGTAAGCAAGCTAATCAGCACGGTGATGAGGCGAATAACGTCGCGTTTGTCCGTTAGCTTTTAGAAACCTTATAAAATCGAAGATTAGCGTTGTTTATGTCCGTTAGACTGGAGGCAGCACGTTTTTCGTACTGCCAATATCGCATACCACCATACCGCATACTGCATACCGAAAAGCATTGAAGTATGTCAAGCCGTACCGTACAGTCGCTACTTCGTCGTCGCCTTGAAGCCCAACGTCAAAATCTCGGCGGGTTTGACAGGGACCGTAATGATGCCATCCGCGGCATCGAGTCCTTCCAGCCGCTCCTCCAGGACGTTGCTCCGGTACCAGTCTTCGGCGTCGGCAGCTTGGATAACGAGCGTCTGCGGTTGAAGCGTCGGATTGTACCATCTGGCGATCGTATCGCCGCGCTCTTCGTTGGCTTTGAAGGCGGTCAGCACCAACGTCTCGCCCGACCAGTCCAGCCAGGAGTGCTCGGCAGGCAATTGGCCGGCTTGCACGGCAGCTTGCCTCACCGTCCACGGGGTATGGAGCATGGCGGCTTCGATGGCGGCTACATGCCGGTTCTTGCCACCCGCATAAGGAATCAGCAGCAGCTCCGCGCTTTGTTCACCCAGGCATTGCGCGCCCGGTGTCGGGAATACGCCCCAGTCGCCAAGCTCGCCAACCGAGCGAAGCAGCGTCATGGCAATCGTGTTGCGGCCGTCCCGCAGCAGCTCGTATTCGTTTAACCCTTTGTGGGCAACCGCGAGCCCTGCCTCCGGCTCGTCGAACGCGACAAAGGCTTGGTTATGCTGGCAATTGCTCGGATTGCTCCATATCGCCGAAGGTTCGTTGTCGCGCACGGCCGTTTCGTAGATGGAATCCGCATGATGCACCTCGGACGTCAGATCGGTCGGGAACAACATACGAAGGCGATGGTCGCGCGCCTGGTTGTTATAGCTGACCTGGATGGACAGCCCTTTGGCGCCTTTGTCCAGCGTCAGCTTCGTTGCGATAACAAGCGGGACTTTCGCGGCAGTACGTTGCGCTTGGCGTTCCTGAATCAGAACCATCGTCGCCGTCTCGCGGGACAGCAAGTCGTCGGCGCCGGCCGGAATCGCCCAGCGATGCACGATCTCGTATACCGTACGCAAGGAAGAATGCTCCAGTCTTACGATATCCGCCCGGAGCCCTTTGGTCGTCAGAGGGATTTCGTTCTGAGGCTGCCTGAAAATATATTCGTTGCCGATATCCCCGACGTTCTCGAATATGCCCAGATCCCGGTATACTTTCCCGGTCTCTTTGTCGAGCAGCTCGAAAGTGCCGTCCTCCTGGATCGTGATTTTCAAATGATCGTTGTCCATCGTGTTCGCCGCCGGTTCGGAAGCCGCGGAGACCGTCGCATAAGCGGTTGGCTGCCGTTCCTTCTTGATCCATGCAAAGGTGCCGTAGCCCAGAGCGGGGATATCCTTTGCCTCCAATGTAATACGGAAACAACGCGCCATATAAGGCTGGCGAAAACGATTCTCCGGCAAATCGTAGCCGAAACGGACGCCAAGGTCTTCGATGCTCGCGTCCACCGCGTTGCCGCTTGCGTCTATTACGGAGCCGAGAGGGAGTCGGACGGTTTCCAGACGTTTTGCGATCTCCGCCGGCGACGGCTCGTACAGCGCCTCCCTCAGAATCTCTAGCTCGACGCTGACAAGGCCGGAGCGCTCCCAGCCGGAGGTGTTGAAGACGACGAAAGGAACGGCATCCTCTTCGTTCGCGAACGCCGATGTATCGATGGCATCGGCGACGGCCATCGCGCTTTCTTCCGCAAGACCTTCGGACATATGACGGCTTTTGGCGAACCGGGCCATCATCTCGTCATGCACCTCGTCCACGCTGCAGCCGCAGATGCTATCATGCGGATGGTTCTGCATGAGCGTCTTCCAATTGTAGGTGAGCAAATGATGGGGGTACCGGGCGCCGACGGATTGGGCCATCACGGCTAGAGGCTCGACGGCTTTCTCCAACAGAGCTTGGCAGTGCTGATTGGCTTGTTTGATATACACGCGGGCGGAAGCGGTATTGACCAGCGTTCCCCAGCCGTCCGTCTGCTGGCTCCGAAGCTCTCCGCGCACGGTAGCCAGAGAGTCGGGGGCCGTTTCCCGGACAGATTCGATGTAATCGTTAAAATTCGAATGAATAAAGTCGTATTCTTTATTAAGATCCCTGGCTGTCCGCAGCGCAGCGGCCAAATCCATCTGAACCGGTTGATGATCGCAGCCGTTCATAAACAGCAGATGGGGCGTGGACGCATATTGCTCCACATTCCGAATGCGGCTTTCCCAATACGGAGCCGCTTCTTCCGGTTCCACCGGAATTTCCATGCCGTTATGATACCAGTTCGCGAACAAGATGCCGAGCACCCGCGAGCCGTCCGGCGATTCCCAGTACATTTCGGAGAAAGGCGACTCATAGGCGGCTTCGCCGACGGAATTGTTAAAGCCGGTCGGCTTTACCCCGCGACCGAAGACGGCGTTGTCGATGCCGGCCTGCAGCAGAAGCTGGGGAGCCTGGCCCATATTGCCGAAGGAATCCGGAAAATAGCCGATTTTGGACACGGGACCGTACGTTGCCGCATCTCTATGCCCGATCAGAAGATTCCGCACGTTCGCTTCGCTGCTCGTCAGGAACTCGTCCTGCAAAATGTACCAAGGGCCTTGAATGAGCCGGCCTTCCCGAATATAATGCTCGACCTTTTCGCGAAGCTCCGGCCTGACTTGCAAGTAATCGTCCATGATGATCGTTTGCCCGTCGAGATGGAAGCTCTTGAACTCGGGATCGCGGTCCAGAAGCTCCAGCAAGCTGTCCATCAGCCGGATAAGCTTCAAGTGATGCCTTTCGTACGACATGTACCATTCCCGGTCCCAGTGCGTATGCGAAATAATATGAATTTTCTTTTTCATGATTTTACGCCCCTTAATATACAAGTATACAACTAAATGGATGTTGAATATATGACAACTTAAGCTTTATAATAGTTCATAAAGACGTCATTGTAAATAAAAATGTTGATGCATGTTACAAACACTTGTATACTTGTAATGTAAAGGGGAGAGACCATGAGCAGAAATGGCAAAAGCATGCCGATGTATGCGCAGATTCGGGAATATCTATTGGATGGAATCGAGGGCGGGACATGGAGCGGGGAGGAGAAGCTGCCCTCCGAGAACGAGCTTGCCGAGAAATTCGGGGTCAGCCGCATCACGATCAAAAAGGCGCTTGACGGGCTTGTCGAAGAAGGCATCGTCTATCGGATTCAAGGCAAAGGCTCCTTCGTTTCCGAAAACGGCAAACCCCGGCTGTATGCATCCGAGAGACTGCAGCATCGCAAATCCTTCGTTTGGCTGCTTATGCCGAGGGTAAACAACTTGTTTACGAGCAGCATTCTAAGAGGGGTCGAGCGTACCTTGGACGAAGCGGGCTGCAAGCTGATGTTCAGCAGCACGGATGATTCCCCGGAGAAAGAGAAAGAGCTGCTGGCCGAAGCCTCGGAGCTCGGCGTCAGCGGTGTTATCGTCTATCCCGCGGTGGGGGAAGCCTATAACGAGGACATCCTTCGGATGGCGTTGTCCCCGTTCCCGGTCGTCATTATCGACCGTTATCTGCGCGGGGTTGAGACGAATTGCGTGTGCACGGACAACGTGCAGAGCTCATACGAGGCTGTTAAGTATTTGCTGGAGCTAGGGCATCGGTCCATCGCTTTCGTTTCCTCTCCCGTTGAAGGCACTACCAGTCTGGAGGATCGGTTGACGGGTTACGAGAAGGCGTTGTCGGAGCATCTGATCCCCGTGGACCGGAGTCTGATCGTCGAACCCTTCGATGAGAAGAAGATGGAGCGCTTGCTCAAGGAGCAGCCCCGTATTACGGCCGTGTTCGCTTGCAACAACGACATCGGATTGCGGGTCATTAAGGCTGCGGAGAGAGCGGGGAGGAACATACCGGAGGGACTTTCGATCCTGTTCTTCGACGACTTCGAAAATTCGGAGTGGTTCCGAATCCCGCCGAGCTGCGTCGTGCAGCAGCCGGAAGCCATCGGCCGGGAAGCGGCCTCCATGGTTCTCCGGCTGATCGATAATCCGGGGGCGCCGCGGCTGCGCGTATCCCTTCCCGCGAAGCTGGTCATCCGGGAGTCTACCTCGGCACCGCCCGGAACGACAAAAACGACAGTCTGACGGTGGTCGGACTGTCGCTTTTTATTGGGCGAAAACGCCCCTTCGATTGAAGGACAAAAGGAGCCTAGATCTTCAACAAATGAGCGAATTTCTCGCTATCCAGAAAGTTGCCCACGTAGAAGTCTCCGAAATCGGCGAATCGCGCGCTAACTTCGTCGAAGCGCATTTCATAGATCAGTTTCTTGAATTGCAGCGCGTCGTCCGAGAATAGCGTGACGCCCCACTCCCAGTTGTCGAAGCCGACGGAGCCCGTGATGATCTGCTTTACTTTGCCCGCGTATTTGCGGCCGATCATGCCGTGGCTGCGCATCATCGTCTTGCGGTCGTCCATGCCGAGCATATACCAGTTATCATTGCCATCGCGGCGCTTGTTCATCGGATAGAAGCAGATATGTTTCCACTTCGGAAGGATCGGCTTAAGGCGAGCGACGATTTCCGGATTCTCCAGAGGGTCGCTGCCCGGCTGAGCCATATAATTGCTAAGCTCCACGATGCTCACGTAAGAGTGAACGGGATAAGTGAAGCTTGCGAACGTTGTTTTATTGAAAGCCGTCTCGAGCTCGTTCAACTCCTCCAGCGTCTCGCGAAGATGCATGATCATAAAATCCGCCTTCTGGCCGACGATGGAATAAACAGCCGTGCTGCCGTTCTTCTGAGCTTCGACCTCCGCCCATTGCGCGAGGAATCCATGTAGCTCGTCCAAGGCCGTGGCTCGTTCTTGTTCCGTCGCGAGGCGCCATGCGGTCCAGTCGACGCTGCGGAAGTCATGAAGGGCGTACCAGCCCTCTAATGTTTGTGCGGCTTCGCTCATCTTGCGTATTGCTCCTCTCGGATTGCTTGTATTTGGTTGCCCCTATTGTAACGTAACCCGCGGCATGCGAGCAAATGACGGACTTGTGACATTTGGCGGGCGCCAATTGACTTCATATTTAGCATTCATTAAACTGTAAGAGGTTGTTCAAAAAGTCCGCCTATGATCACGAAGTAAGCCAGGAAGCTTACTCGACGTCGAATATTGAATTCAGGCGAACCTTCCGGTGCTCACGTAGCTTCCACTACGCTCCGCTCCTCAGATTCTACCTTCATCCAATCTTCTCGGTGCTGATAACCGAACTTTTTGAACTCGTATTGTAAGGAATGATTGAAAGGGGTCGTAAGGCAATGATCGAAGCCATCCAAATTATTATCGCGACGGTGCTGTTTTTCGTTATGATGTTCGGCATCGGATTTATTCTGAATATGCTTCTCAAGACGACGTGGTTTCCAATCGGACTTTTTGTCGTCGTCCTGATCGGACTTGCGATCTGGGCTCCGTGGCCGGATGCGGACAATCCGACGTTTGCCAACATCGGCACTTACACGCTTGTCTATTATATTCCAATAACGGGAGCGCTCATTGGCGCTTATGTAAGCGGCTGGGCGATTCGGGCCCTGCGCAAAGGCGGCTACAAAATGTTTTGACGACAAAATCCCTCATCCGGGGGATTTTTCTATTTTTCAAAGCCGTCCTAAGAATCGACATTTATGCTAGAATGATAGGTAGTACGCAAGGGATGGAGTCGATGCAATGCGCATCCAGAATATATTGCAGTTTACGGAACATCATCGCTATTACATATTTCGCGGCTTCACGCTCAGCAGCACAGATGACAAAATGTTGTCTCTCATCTATCAGCCTATGGTCGGCGCCTTCGCAATCGCCTTGTATAGACAGCTTTATCACGGCGTTCCGGAAGACCGAACCGGGTACTCCCGCCTGGAGCCTCAGCGGCGACTGTTTCTTGGACTCGGTCTCGAGATGAACGAGCAGAGCCGTAAATTCGTGGTCGAACAGACGTCCAAGCTGGAAGCGGTCGGCTTGCTTCAGACATCCAGGCTAGGCGGCTCCGAGTTGGCGGAGGTTGTCTACGAATACGAGCTGGAGCAGCCGTTGTCGCCGATCGAATTTTTCCGGAATATGCATCTCGCGATGCTGCTAAGGGACAAAATCGGCAAATATGCCGTTATCGAGCTCAGGGAGTCGTTCGGAGCGAACGAACCCGACGAGCTGGCCGGCGCGGAGTTAACAAAGGAAAATATATCGGTGCCTTTCTACGAACTGTTCAAGCTGAATATGCAGTCGTTCGATACGGAGCTGGAACAAGCGCTGACGGAGGTGGCGCCTACGCGGCAGGCGGTTAGGTCGGACCCGACTGCCACGGCAGGCATACCTTATGGCGAGCTTATTCTCCACTTCCCCCGCTCTTCCGGCAATCGCGCTTACGTGGAGCGGCTTCGCGGAGATGCGGATGCCATGTCCCAAGTGAACTACGTTGCCTACAAGTATGCGCTGACGGTCGTAAATGTATGCCGTCTGCTGGATGAATCCGGCGTTTTCGATGCCGCGGGCAAGCTGAACGTGGACGAGCTGCAGCTCAAGGCGAGCAGTATGTACCGCCAGGATCGGAAGCGCGAGGATGACCGCCAGCGCGTGCTGGCCAAGACGAAGGTGTTCGAGGAGCCTGAGCAGGTGGAAGAAGAGGCGGAGGAAGTGGCGGTGGCTGAGCAGGATTATTTGCCCGTGCCGAACGCGCTTGCGGGCCGCTGCGATATTCAGCAGTACAATATGCTGATGCGCAACGAGCCGCACACCCGCTTTATCCGCCGCTTCTTCCCCGGCGCCATTCCCGGCTGGCTGGAGCAAGTGATGGAGCGAATCGATCTGAATTATCGGCTGGCGGAGCCCGTCATTAATGTCCTTATCCATTATGTTATCGGTGGAACGGACGACAGCCGGATTACGAAGGCATTTCTCGATCATGTCGCGTCCAATATGCTGATGAAGGGCGTGGATTCCTTCGAAAAGGCCGTTCAGTACGTGCGTCTGCAGGCCCAACTGGAGCAGGACAAGGAGAAACGCAAGGAAGCAAGCGCTGGTTCGGGCGGGGGTTACGGAGGCGGAAGGGCTGCCGGCAATCGCGGAGGTTCCGGAAGGCCCGGCATCTCGCGCAAGCCGTCTATTCCTATCGTGGGAGAAGCGGAGACGTCGTCCGTTTCGGCCGCGGAGCTGGAGGAACTGCGCAAGCTGGCTCGCAAGCTGGACGGCAAGGGTTGATTGAAAGCTTGTTGTTTGTTGAACGGGCGACACGAAGGGGGAGAGGAAGATGGAATCGTTAGGCGAATTGCTGAAGTCGTGGCCGGCGGGTCAATCCTTGACGGAGCAAGCGGAGCGCAAGCTGGCGGAGCTGATGCGCGAGCCGCTCATCGGCAAGCTGCTGGACAAGTATCCCGATTTGAACGAGGATGTTCTCCGGCTGAACCTGAACCGCGTCTACCAATACGTGACGGAATACCGGAATTGCTCGAACTGTCCGGGACTTGACCAATGTCCGAACGACTACGAGGGCCATTACACGCTTCTTAGCTCGGAGACGGTGAACGGGCTTACCCAGCTTTACGATCGCAAGGTATCCTGCAAAAAATATTTGGCCCGCCAAACAGAGGATGCTATTCGCAGCCGGATTCGCAGCTTCTACGTAGATGATTCGGCGCTGCGGAGAGGCTACTCATCCGATGAAATTCTGACGACGGATCTGGAGCGCGCCAAGGCGGTCGGCCAGGTTCTGCGTTATATCGACCGGACAAAGGAGAGCGGCCTGCAGGAGCAGGGGTTGTATCTCGCCGGACGGTTCGGCACCGGCAAGACATTCCTGATGTGTTACCTGCTGCAGGAGCTGGCGAAAGCGGGGTATTCCGGCGTTATCGTCTATATGCCGGATTTCGTGGAGGACTTGAAGGCTTTAATGCATGAGCCGGGCAAGCTGAAGGAAACGGTGGAGATGATGAAGGAGACCGATCTGCTTATCTTCGACGACATTGGCGCGGAGAATTTGAATCCATGGGTGCGCGATCATGTGTTAGGCGCGATATTAAATTACCGGATGGAACGGAAGCCGACCTTCTATACGTCTAACTATGATTTGGACGCTTTGGAGCGGCATTTCAGCTTCACGAGCAAGGACGGAGACGAGCTACACAAGGGACAGCGGCTGATGGATCGCGTTCGTCCTTATGTGGAAGTGGTCATGGTGACGGGAGAGAACAAACGCGGGCGCAAGTAGCTCGCGTTTTTTTGTGCAGGAAAATATGCAAATCCCGGACTAGTGAACAAAAGGTTAAAAAATCTAACAGACACCAGCGACGCTATTTGTCCGATTTTTAACCTCAAAAGATGAAGTAAAGTAGTTTGTGTACCAACATTTGGAGCCTTCACAGGCAACAAAAAAGTAGGGTATTCTCGGGATTGCTGAGATCACCAAGAAGGAGCCCTACTCGATGACTACTATACCCGAAAATGCGTTCAATGATCTACTTGAAAATGCTGTAACTAAGCTTGTGCAGGAGAAGTTGGAGTTACTCCTGCGTGAAGAAATTAAAAATTACATTAGTAACGAACACAAGGGACCGCGTACGACGTTAAATGGCAACTACAAGCGCACTTATCAAACACGCTACGGCGCCATCAACGAGCTTCAAGTGCCTCGAGACCGCAAAGGATTTTTTCAAACTCGACTGTTCCAGCCCTACCAGCGCCGTGAAGGCTGGCTTGAGGAAGCCATTATTCACATGTACAAAGGCGGAATGAGCACACGGGAAGTCGCAAAATTCGTAGAGAGCATGTTTGGCTCACAGTACTCGCCTACAACCGTCAGCAACATTACCCATACGGTTATGGAGGATATTGAGCAGTGGCAGAAACGTCCGCTTGAGAAACGCTACTCTGTCATTTACCTCGATGGCCTTTATGTGAAGCTGAAGCGCAACACCGTAAACAGTGAGGCGGTTTATTTGGCCATGGGCATCGACGAGAAAGGCATTCGCCAAATCCTCGGCTTCTACGTAGGCGGCCACGAGAGCTCAAATGGATGGCGCGAGGTTCTTAAGGATCTCAAGAATCGCGGAGCTACCGACATCTTGCTAGGTGTCTTCGACGGCTTGCCAGGGCTTGAAGAGGCCTTCCGTGAAATCTACCCCATGGCCGATGTTCAGCATTGCGTTGTTCACAAAGTACGTGCGACCTTTCCAAAGATCCGTGTAGCGGATAAAACAGAGTTCTTGGATGACTTGAAGCTGGTGTATACCGCCATCGATGGAGACGTGGCACGCGCTGTATTCGACGGATTTAAGGATAGATGGCGTAAGCAGTATCCAAAGGAAGTCGCGTCCTGGGAGGAACAACTCTCGACGCTCTTAACCTTTTACAAGTACCCGACGTTGACTTGGCCCGCCATCTACACCACAAATCCGATTGAACGAATGAACAAAGAACTGCGTAAGCGCCTCAAACCGATGAACAGTTTAACGAACATTGAAGCGGCGGAGAAGATCATTTATCTACAAGCCACCGACTACAACGAAAAATGGTGTGGTCGAGCGATCCGTGGCTTTGTCGATGTCGATACGAAAGCTGCTTTCGAGAAAATGTACAACGAGCGTTATGGAAACCAATAGCCTCCCGCGCCTTCGCTTGGGCTACGCTCACCATTAAAAGAATGCCATCGTCCCGATGGAAAAACCTACTTACACAAACTTCTTGACGCTACCCCTCAAAAAAATCTAACCGACAGGAAAAACACTATTTGGTCGTAATGGAGCCAATTTATGCGATTATGATGAGAATAAGGTCGTGTGTGTCCGTTAGATTTTCGAAAACCTATAAAATCGAAGAATAGCGTCATTTATGTCCATAATGCTCGAAATAAAAAGATTTTTGACTAAACCTGACATGAAGCGCTTTCTTTTCAGTTTGCCATCAGTGTGTATAGGTAATATGGAGGAGATAGCGATCTGGTTTTTGTCGAAGGAGGCGAGTCGATGCTGTTTAAAGTCATAGCTTCATACATGCGTTCGGCACCATTCCTGTTCGCTGGCATTGCCGCAGGGGGACTGTTCGAGCTAACGTTCCACTACTTGTCCGCGCTCAGCTACAAATATTTGATCGACAAAGCGCTGTTGCCGAAGGACGTATCGGTGCTTACGGTTATCGTCGGCACGCTGCTCTTGCTTGGACTGCTTAATGTCGTGCTCGGGTTAACAGGCGATTACGCGAAAGCGAAGCTTGGCAGCCGATTGATATTCGATTACCGATTACGGTTATTTCGGCATATTCAGAAGGGGACCGCCCGCTTCTACCAGCGGTTCCCGGTCGGAGATCTGATAGCCCGGTACACGGACGACATCCCGAACATCCATAATGCCGTCATGCAGACGGTCTCGACCGGTTTCGTATCGGCGTTTAGCGTTGCAGCCGGTCTTGCAATTCTGTTCGGGATCGAATGGAGGCTGACTCTCGCCGTAATCGTCGGTTCCGTGCTGCTGGTTCTCCCTTATCGGCTGTTGAAATCCCGTTCGCTGCGTCTCAATACCGCTTATTCGGAGAGGTTAGGACGCTTCAACGGGGCTATCGACGAAAATTTCAAGCTTCATAACGTCATTAAGGGGTTTGATTTGAGAGAGTCAATGAGAGAGAAAGTAGAGGATAATCTGCGCGCTATGTTAGCTATTGGCGTGAGGAGAAGCTTCATCCATGCGAACCTGAAGCGGCTTCCGCTGCTCGCGGTGTCGCTTCTGGGCGCGGTCGTGCTTAGCTATGGCGGATATCTGACGTTCGCGGACCAAATCTCGATCGGCTCCTTTATCGCATATAATTCGATCTTTATTACGGTCGGGCAGTCCTTGTTCGGCCTTGCCGCGATCATTCCGTATCTCCTCTCTTCCCAAACAAGTTTTCGGAGGTTGCAGGAGGTTATGGACGCGGATCCGGGCGCGATTCCTCGAGGCGCGAGGAAGCTTGCGCCGATTAGCCGGGAGCTTACGCTGAGCGGCGTTACGTTTGGTTATGTCCCCGGCGAACCCGTATTGCGAAACATGGATCTTGCCATTCCGGCAAAGGGGTATACGGCCATCGTTGGCGCCAGCGGCTCCGGCAAAAGCACGATCCTGCAATTGCTGCTTCGGTTCGAGGAGCCCTCGATCGGTCGCGTTCTGTTTGACGGCGTGGATATTCGGGATTGCGACGAGTCTTCGCTGCTGCGGCAAGTCGGCGTTGTGTTCCAGGATTCGCTGCTGTTTGACGGAACGATCCGCGACAATATCCGTATCGGCAAACCGGAGGCGGTTCAATCGGAGGTCGAGGACGCTGCCCGCGCGGCGGGCATCCACGATACAATTGCCGGATTCCGGGATGGCTACGACACAAACGTGCACGAACAAGGCGGGAATCTGTCCGGCGGACAGAAGCAACGAATCGCGTTGGCCAGGGCGTTAATCCGGCAGCCGGCCGTGTTGCTGCTGGACGAAGCGACGTCGGCTCTTGATGCAGAGACCGAGCAAGCCGTTCGGGCCGCAATCCGTGCGTATGCGCGGTACGGCGCCGTCGTATCCGTTACGCATCGGTTGACCCATGCCGTTAGCGCCGACCGTATCATCGTGCTGGAACATGGCCGCGTGGCGGAGACGGGAACACACGAAACTCTTATGGCAAATATGGGGCTTTACCGGCGCGTGTGGGAGCTTCAGAAGGAGGAAGGGAATCGCGGCACGGAGTCGCGAGAGCACGTTTTGGCTTAAACGATCTGCAAAAATTAGGGGAGTGAACCGCGTGTCAACTTGGACGATTGCAGTGACGGAAGAGGAAAGGGAAGAGGCAGCTTTATTTATTTGCAAGCATAGCGCCGGGCTCGGTCTGCGATACAACTGGTGCACCATAATGAATTCGTTGGTTTATTGTATCGAAGATAACGGCCTGCTGATCGGCAGGGGACAGGACGGCGGCATCATAGGCGTCTTGGCGCATACCGTCGGAACTTTGGAGGACGGCTATAAGGATCGAAGCCGGATCGAGGTTCATCTTCTGTTTGTTGAAGGAGGACGGAGAAAAGGCGCGGCGGTACTGCCTGCTGTCCGCTTATTAACCCGAAAGCTGCTTGAGCAGCCGGCGGAGGTGAGCGAGATCGTGTTCTTCGCGCCCGCCACGGAAAATAACAGGCGGAGGTTCGGCGGAAGCGCGGAATTAACCAAAACGACTGAACCACCATGCGGAAGGCTGGACTTTTATACAGTCGCGTTCGACCGTATGCTTAAGCTCGATTATGCGTAAAGCGAGGTGAAACGGCTGCGCCGTCCATTGGCGGCGCAGCCCGTTTCACCCTGAAGCAGGTTTTTAATACTGTGCTTCGTCGCGTTCTATCGTGCCTGCCATAGGCGCGTTGCAAGCCGGAGCTCCCATATCGTTCACCACCTTATAAAGTAATTAATAGAAATATATACTATTATATTAAAGTATGCAATACGTATTCCAATATTTTTATAAATAATGCAGGAGGTTTTCGGATGAAAATAAAAATATGTGAAAATAATACAGACTGGAGTCGATATACGGAGTTTTATTTAATGAATAGACATGATATTATTGCTGGATACACAGTGAGCAACGCGATGCTCGACGTCAAACATTTCATCAGGCACGGCAGAGGAGCGATTCTTCTGGAGGAGCCGGATGAAATCATCGGGATTGGAAGCTTTGTGCTCGGGCTCGAGGATCGGAAATTTGACCGCAAAGAAATTGCGGTGCTCGGAAATTGTTTTTTCGTGGAGCGGCATCGGAGCACCCGTACATTTATCCGCGGCTTGCAGGTGCTGGCCGAGCAGATCGGCGCGTCGAGCGACGGCGTCCAGGAAGTACGTATTCCGGCATTGGCCGAGAACCGGTATACAAATAAACTTTATAGCAAAATTGCCGATAAAATAGAGACAAGAGATACGGCCTACGGCCCCGTTAACATGTATGCGACCAGCTTTCCGGCGTTCGTCGCCTATTGCGATCGGTTCCGCTGATATCTAAATTAATGAATCGAGGTTCAGCTACTTTATGAAAAATGTCAAAACAGCGCTCTTTTTACTTGCCACACAATTTTTGTACGTATTCGGCACTATATTTTGGGCGATTTTCGTGCTTATGACGTTGTTGATGATGGACCAGGCGGATGATATCAATACGATTCAGATATTGTCCATGATCATGATGTATCTATTCCCAGTGGCTTCGATCGGAGCGCCTATCGCCAGCTGGATATTTTACCACAAACGTCGATTCACGAAGGCCGCATGGATCGGCGCGATACCGCTGCTTTGGGTGTTTCCGTTTTTTGGTTTCTTCGAGTAATCGTATTGGACGGTGAAATTCACGATGTTACAGAAGCGGCCCGTCAGGCTGGCGGCGCTGATTGCGATTGTTCTCGCACTGATGGCCTCGATCGCGCTCCCACTCTCCGGGGTGGCAATCGGCGTGGCAGAACCGAGGGCGATAGATGGCGTGCTGGATTTGAGCGAATGGAGCCTGGAGCGGGATGGATCGGTTCGTCTGAACGGCGAGTGGTCCTTGTTCCGGGAACGGCTCGAGACGAAGGAAAGCGGAATAACCGAGGCTAATAACGGCTTGTTGGCGAAAGTGCCGGGGGAATGGACGGCATACGGCCTGCCGGGCCGCGGTTATGCGACATACCGGCTTCAGGTGGCGGCTGCAGGCATGCAGGGTTCTCTCGGCTTGCATATTCCGGCCATCGCTCCGGCGTACCGGATCTTTGTGGACGACTTGGAGATTGCCCATGCCGGAGCGGTAGCGACGGATAAGGCGGAGACGCGTTCCGCTTACAAACCGCAGACTGTAATCTTTTCTCCTCCGTCCGAGACGTTTGAGCTGACGATCCAAGTCGCCAATGTGATTTACCCCGAAGGAGGCATCTGGTACAGCATGACGCTCGGCACGGAGCGGGAAATGTTGAGCCGGGAGAAACAAAGCTACTTCGTGGATATGGCCGTATTCGGTGGATGCGCCTTGCTCGGCTTGTATCAAATCTCCGTGTTCCTTCTGCGCCGTTCGGAGCGTTCGACGTTATACTTCGGCATATGCTGCCTGCTCGGCGCGATCCGGCAAGGGGCGGTCGGGGGCATGTACTTGGTCGAGTTGTTTCCGGATATCCCCATTCGGATGATTATTCAATTGGAGTATTTGACTTATTACGGCGGGGTTACGATGGCTCTATGGTTCGTGAGAGAGTTGTATCCCCGGGAGTTCGGCGGCAGGCTGATCAAGCTGCTTGCCTGGATCGGCGCAGGGTTCATCGGGACGGTGATCCTGCTCCCCGCAGAGACGTACACAGGCTTGATCGGATATTTCAAAGCGTTCTCGTTATTCGCTCTTGCCTCCATTCTTTTTGGCTTCGCGCTGGCATTATGGCGGGGGCGGGCGGGAGCGCTGCTGCAGTTGACGGGCTGGCTCGTCTTCGTCGCGGCGGCGGCGCATGATATTTTGTACAGCAACGGCCTGATCATCTGGACCGATATGCAGCTCGTACCTTACGGGTTCATCCTGCTGGTATTTATCGAGGCGCTGGAGCTGGCCAGACGATTTACAAACGCTTATAGGACGATCGGGATGATGTCGGACGAGCTGATCGCGACGGATCGCATGAAGGATGAATTTTTGGCCAACACCTCGCATGAACTCAAGACGCCGCTTCACGGCATTTTGAACTTGTCCCAAGCGTTGTCGGAAGGCAAATCGGGGGCGATTAACGCCGTCCAGCAAGAACAACTGGAGGTGATCGTGTCGGTCGCCCGCAGAATGTCCAATTTAATTAATGATATTTTGGATCTGTCCTTGCTCAAAAATAACGGCATCCGCTTGTCGAGGAGAGCTGTCGACGTTCGCGCGGCGGTGTCCGCCCAAGAGGAGGTATTTCGCCATTACATCGGGCAGAAGCCCGTCTGGCTAAGGCTCGAATGGCCGAATTCGCTTCCCGATGCATTTGCGGACGAGAACCGCCTTCTGCAGATCGTGTACAATCTGATTGGAAACGCCATTAAATTTACGAAAGAAGGCGAAGTGGTCGTATCCGGATGGGCGGACGGAGGGATGCTTCACATCGCCGTCGCCGACTCGGGAATCGGCATTCCGGCGGATAAGCTGGAGACGATCTTCCGCTCCTTTGAGCAGGTGGGCACTTCCGTTGCCAAGGAATACGGCGGAACCGGACTCGGGCTCGGCATTGCCAAGCGGCTGGTCGAGCTGCACGGAGGCCGCATTTCGGTCACGTCCCGCGTCGGCGAAGGCTCCGTCTTTGCGTTCACCCTCCCGATCGCGGACAGAAACGCAAAAGTTTCGGCAACCGAGGCAGCCCACCGCGCTTCCGATACCGGCGGGAGCCCGCGATTGCATGCGGGCTCGGCCGAAGTCGCGGCGGCTTCCGCTTCGCCTTCCGAAGCGTCGCGCGCGCCGGCGTTATCGGGGGCGGCGCGTCTCTCCGTTCGCGCCGAGGGAGAGGCGCCGAGCGTGAGCGAAAGCGGTCGCCATTCCGCAGAGGCTATTCTTGCCGTCGACGACGATCCGGTGAACCTCAAAGTGTTGCGGACGTTGCTGGCGGATGAACCCTACGAGGTGTTGACGGCGGAGAACGGACCGGCGGCATTGGAACTCCTGGAGAAGATGGGGAGGCGGATTCGTCTCGTCATCCTGGACGTTATGATGCCGGGATTATCCGGTTACGAAACCTGCCGCCGCATCAGGGAGACATTTGCGTTGTCCGAGCTTCCGATTTTGTTAACGACGGTAAGGAACGACCCGGAAGATCTCATGTGCGGCTTCGAAGCGGGGGCGAACGACTTTTTGCCGAAGCCCTTCCACCCGCATGAATTGCGGGCCAGGGCGCGTACCCTGCTGGAGATGAGACGTTCGGCGGAAGAGGCGATCCATTCGGAGATGGCATTTTTGCAAGCGCAGATCAAACCCCATTTTCTATATAACGCGCTCAACACGATCATCTCTTTGTCGCTGGACGAACCGCGGACGTCACAAAATTTGCTGATTCATCTTAGCCGTTACTTGCGAGGCAGCTTCGACTTCCGAAACAAACAAAAGCTTGTGCCCCTCCGGAAGGAGCTGGAGCTGACGGAAGCCTACCTGCAGATCGAACGGGCGAGATTCGGCGAAAGGCTTAATGTCGTTTACGATGTAGAAGACGAAGCGGCATGCCTGCTCCCTCCGACGACCTTGCAGCCGCTTGTCGAGAACGCCGTCCGGCACGGCGTCACGAAACGGGCGGCGGGCGGCACGATTGCCGTTGCGGTCAAGGCCGAAGGAGAGGAAACGGTCATTACCGTCGAAGACGACGGGATCGGGATGGCCGATTCCAAGGCGTCTTCGGTTCTGCTCGCCAAAGAACCGGAAGGAGAGAGCGGCGTCGGCTTGCGCAACATTCATAAGCGGCTGCTTCAGTTGTACGGCAGAGGACTCGATATCGAAAGCAGAGAGGGAGCGGGCACAAAGGTAACGCTTCGTGTACCGACGGTCAGCAAAGATAATAGACGTATTTGAGGAGGGGCCGCGTTGATCCGGGTAATTGCCGTAGATGACGAACAGCCTGCTTTGCGAAGAGTAGGACAATTGCTGGAGGGAAGGGCGGATGTGCAAGTGGCGGGCTTGTTCGCGGGCTCTGTGCCGTTCCTTGATTATGTGCTGGCGTCGCCGGACACCGTCGACTTGGCGCTGCTCGATATCGAGATGCCGGAGCTCAGCGGGGTGGAGCTCGCCAGGAGGCTGCGAGACATCAGCCCGGACATTCACGTCGCGTTTCTGACCGCGTACGAGGAATATGCGAGGGATGCTATCGACGTCGAGGCGCTCGATTATTTGCTCAAGCCGATTACGGAAGCCGATTTGGACAGAACGCTTAAGCGGGCCGGGAAACGGATGCAAGGACGCCGGGCCGATAGCGCTTCGCCGGAGCGGCCGAGTCTCGCCGTACGCAGCTTCGGTCCTTTCTCCGTGACGACGGAGAAGGGGGAGCGGGTGAGGTTCCGCAATTCCAAGGGACGGGAGCTTCTGGCGCATTTGCATCATGCCAGAGGAAGGACGCTGAGCAAGTCGCAGATCCTGGATAGTCTCTGGTACGGGCAGGACGTGGAGCGGACGCAGGTGAACCTTCATACCACCGTCTACCAGCTGCGAAAAGATCTTGAAGCTTGCGGGCTGGAGGGCGCAATCGGGCTGGCGAAAACATCCGGGGGCAGCTACTGCCTGCAATGGCCGGAGGCTATCGAAGACGATGTCGTTCTCTATGAGCAGGCATGTCGGGAATACAAGGAGACCCGATCCTTGCCGCCGCTCGTTCGCGCCATCGGACTCTACGGAGAAGGTTTCCTGGCAGGCAGCGGGTATGATTGGGCCGCCCCCAGGCAAACCGAGCTTGAGCTCGGCTTCGCGACGCTCCTGGAAGCGCTGGCGGACGTATACGTATCCCAGTCTCGTTACGAGATCGCGCTTAACCCCATGCAGCGGCTGGTGCAACTTCAGCCGCTCGACGAGAGGCTGCACGCAAAGATGGTCGCCCTTCTGCTGCTGGCGGGCAGGGAGGGGGAAGCCCGGAAATATAGCAAGCTCGTGATCGATCTTATCGATGATTCGGAGCAGTCGGCTCTGCTGGACTTCGCGCGGCTGTCGGCGAATCCATTCTCCTTGTTCCGATAATGGATATGATGTTGTTTAAGGAGCACCTGTTTTTGCAAAAAGCATCTTTCGAGGGCTGCAGCCTGCGGAAAATGCTTTTTTTTTCGCTAATCTCGATGTAACCTGACATGAAGCACTTTCTTTTCGGTATCGTTGAAAAAGAAATTTTTCTCGGTTCGTTTAATGGAGGGGGAACGTCGAAAGGGACATGTTTGCACATTTTCTCATATTGGAATAAAGTCCGAAAATGTTATGTAAGCGATTCAAACCCTTATGTATCAAGGGATTTCGGAATTATAAGCATCTCTTATGAAGCTTGTATTTTTTGCAAATAAATGGTTGACAGTGTACGGAGACGGCTGGTAATATTCTTTCATAACCAACTAAACGGGTAGGAATAATGGATAAATGACCGGACGAACCGGAGTTTACACTTCCCTACGCAAACTAAATGAATAGGGGTGTTCGTCTATGAAAAACAAATTTTCGCGCGTCAGTTCTATCGTCCTTATCTTGGTCATTTCCACTTTACTTGCCGCATGCGGCGCACAAAACAATAAGGGGAACAGCGGGGCAAGCCCGTCGCCGACGGAATCTCCATCGAACGGAGCGACTGCAGCACCGGAAGCAAGCAAAGAACCTCTTCCTCCGGTTAAATTATTGAACGTATCCTACGATCCGACTCGTGAATTCTATGTGGAATACAACAAAGCATTCGCGGCGCATTGGCTGGCCGAAAAAAATCAAAAAGTCGAAATCGACCAATCGCATGGCGGTTCCGGCAAACAAGCAAGAGCGGTCATCGACGGTTTGAAAGCGGACGTTGTGACGCTGGCGCTGGGCTACGACATTGATGCGATCGTAGAAGAAGGAAAATTATTGGACGAAGAATGGCAGAAGCAATTCGATCTCAACAGCTCGCCGTACACATCGACGATCGTATTCCTCGTTCGCAAAGGCAATCCGAAAGGCATCAAAGAGTGGAGCGACTTGCTGAAGGAAGGCGTCGAGGTTATTACGCCGAACCCCAAGACATCCGGCGGCGCGCGCTGGAACTACCTCGCAGCCTGGGGTTATGCGCTGAAACAGAACAATAACGATGAAGCGGCAGCACAGCAATTCGTATCGGATCTGTTCAAGAATGTGCCGGTTCTGGATACCGGCGCTCGCGGTTCCACAACGACGTTTGTAGAACGCGGAATCGGCGACGTGCTGCTGGCATGGGAGAACGAAGCGTATCTGTCGATCAACGAGCTGGGTCCGGACAAATTCGACATTGTATATCCTTCGCTCAGCATTCTTGCGGAACCTCCCGTGGCGATCGTAGACAAAGTCGTTGACAATCACGGCACAAGGGAAGTGGCGGAAGCTTATCTGCAATACTTGTATTCGGAAGAGGGGCAGAAGCTGGCGGGCAAACACTACTACCGTCCGACGGATCCGGAGATCGCGAAGGAGTTTAGCGAGCAATTCCCAAGCCTTGAGCTGCTGACGATCGCCGATTTCGGAGGCTGGCAGGAAGCGCAGACGAAACATTTCTCCGACGGCGGCATCTTCGACCAAATTTATACGCCAGGTTCTTAAGGCATGAACGTTTTCTCTCATAAGATCGGAGCTGATTTCTCATGAAAGGTTCCAAAGCCCGCAGGGCGCTTCCAGGGTTCGGACTGTCGCTGGGCTTCACGCTCTTTTACATTAGTCTTATCGTTCTTATCCCGCTCGCGGCGGTATTCTTCAAGACGTTCGAGCTCTCCTGGGCTGAACTGTGGAACACGATTACGAATCCAAGGGTTCTGGCATCGTATCGGATCAGCTTTACGACGGCGCTGTGGGCGGGATTGATCAACGCGGTGTTCGGCCTTTTGGTCGCATGGGTGCTCGTGCGGTATCCGTTCCCGGGCAAAAAGTTTATCGACAGTCTCGTCGATATCCCGTTCGCTCTGCCGACGGCGGTAGCGGGCATCGCGCTCACTACGATTTACGCCAAAACGGGTTGGGTAGGATCGCTGCTTGAGCCGCTGGGCATCAAAGTCGCTTACACTCAGCTAGGCATCATTATCGCGCTTGTGTTCATCGGCTTGCCGTTTGTCGTCCGAACGGTTCAGCCGGTGCTCCAGGACCTGGAGAAGGAAACGGAGGAAGCGGCGGTTATGCTGGGCGCCTATAGACGGCGCACGTTCTTCAAAGTCGTGCTGCCTGAGCTTATGCCGGCGCTCCTGACCGGATTCGCTCTCGCCTTCGCGAGGGGAATCGGCGAATACGGCTCGGTCGTTTTCATCTCCGGCAACATGCCGATGAGGACGGAGATTGCTCCGCTTCTTATCATGACCAAGCTGGAGCAATACGACTACGCGGGCGCCACCGCCATCGCGGCGGTTATGCTGACCGTATCCTTTATCCTGCTGCTTATCATCAATCTGCTGCAATGGCGGATGAGCAGACGCGCCATACCGGATTAAGCTGTACGCCTGCGTGCAGTTATTGCTCGAACATCATTAAGAAATGAGATGCAAAGGAGCTGATTCGGGTGGCTGGCGCCATTACCGTCTATGGAAACAAAGAAACGGCCCAAAGGCCGAAACACATAACAGAACCCAAATATGTGCAGTGGATTCTGATCGCGATCGCGCTGCTATTTTTGGGACTCGTCGTCCTGCTGCCGCTCGTATCCGTCTTCGTGGAAGGTTTTAGAAAAGGCGCGGACTTGTATTTCAAAGGACTGACGGAGCCCGATACGCTTGCGGCGCTTAAGCTGACGCTTATCGTAGCCGCCATAGCGGTACCTCTAAATACGGTGTTCGGCGTTGCGGCGGCGTGGGCGATCAGCAAGTTCCAGTTCAAGGGGAAAAACTTCTTGATCACTCTGATCGATCTGCCGTTCGCGGTGTCTCCCGTTATTGCCGGCCTAATCTACGTGCTCATGTTCGGAGCGCAGGGTTATTTCGGTCCTTGGCTCGATGATCGCGGTATACAGATCGTATTCGCCGTACCGGGCATCGTGCTTGCCACCATTTTCGTGACTGTGCCTTTCGTCGCTAGAGAGCTAATACCGCTTATGCAGGCCCAAGGCGTACAGCAGGAAGAGGCGGCGGCAAGCCTGGGCGCGAAGGGAGGCTCCATCTTTTGGCGGGTGACGTTGCCGAATATTAAGTGGGGTTTGATCTACGGCATTATCCTCTGTAATGCCAGGGCAATGGGAGAGTTCGGAGCCGT
Source organism: Paenibacillus sp. PAMC21692 (assembly GCF_014303795.1). Lineage (NCBI taxonomy): Bacteria > Bacillati > Bacillota > Bacilli > Caryophanales > Paenibacillaceae > Paenibacillus > Paenibacillus sp. PAMC21692. Next base: position 6,537,023 of record NZ_CP060293.1, on the reverse strand, counting down.
CTCCGTCGTATCGGGACATATCCGGGGACAGACGAACACGCTGCCGCTGCATGTGGAGATTCTGTACAACGAGTATCAATTCTCCGCATCGTTCGCGGTCGCATCGCTGCTCGTCATGCTTGCCGTCATTACGCTGATCGTGAAAGGAATTGTCGAGTGGAAGTCGGGGGCATCGCATGCCGGCAACCATTAAAGTTGAATGTTAACGCCCAAATTGTGGCAGGAAAATCAATGATGGAGGGGATTGTAATGGCAAAGCCGCTTGAAGTGGATGAGGTGTGGCAAGAAAGAATCTTGGAGCAGGTAAACGGTCTCGAGTACGGTCAGGTGGTTATTACGGTCCATGACGGAAAAATCGTTCAGATCGACCGTACGGAGAGGAAAAGGTACGACGCTCCGGCTCCAAGGGGAACCGTTGCGGAAGCCGGCGGCCAGGATCAACTGGCTGCGGGAAACAGAACGCGCGGCAAATCCGGCAAGCCCGGCGAAACGTTAAGAGCCGTTCAATAGCATCATAACGCAAGCAAGCAAGCAAACACGCCTCCCCGGAGGCGTGTTTATTCGTTAGCGGCCTTGCAAGATTCGTTCCACATAAGTGCTTACGACGTTGTCGTAATTCGGATAAGGGTAGCCGAATCGCCTGGACAGCGTCGCGGAATATGACCGGAACAAGTCGAAGCAGCTATGCAAGGAACGCCGCACGCTCTCCGCATCGTCCAGCCGATAAGTCGATAAAAGAATATGCCAATGTTCGTTCGGGAGATAACGGTCGATGAACTTGTAGTTTTTCCCCACGCTGAATCCGTACCCGTGCTCCGCGCCGATTTCCCATGACATCATCCTCAGCAGGTTGGGACGGGCAATCTCGTTTAGATGGTCGATCGAGAACAGCAATTCCCCTCTTGCGAGCCCCTTTGCCACATAGGTCGAAACCATCCAAAATTCATTGCAGCAGTCGACAAACTCCCTTGCCGTCGGCTGGCGAAGCCAATATTGCCGGTCGGTTGCGGCTAGCCCGGGCGGACCTATCCCATCTTTGTCAAGCAGTATTTCCACTAACCCGTCGCTTTCCTCAAAATAACGATCTGCTTCGTTTACGGGTATTAGCGTCAGGTCTACTTTGTTGCCATCTTCCATCAGAATGATGTAGGAAAACCATGTGCCAAGCTCGGAGGGAAACAGCTCCATGGCTTCCGGCTTTTGCATCATGGAGCGCTTGCCGAAAGCATCCAGCCAGTCATCGCTGGATTTGTAAGCATCCATGTCCGTTACGAAATAAGAGATGTCGTAATCCTGGTAAACGTCCGGCGCGATGTTGACGTTCGTCCTGGAACCTTCCAGTACGGCCAGCCGAATGCGGGAATCGTTGCGGGCGAAATCGACGAAGATCTGCATCATCTCAAGCGTGGTTCGCATAAGCGCAGTTCAAGCCTCCTTAACTCTATATAAGGAAATAACGACAAGAGCCGTAACCGCCTGCATAGGCGGATACGGCTCCCCATGACGTCATCCGAAATTAGGAAATGACGAATTTCACAATAACGGCAACGGCGAAAACAACGACCATGAAACCAAGCATACCGCCGAATCCAAACACTACATCCATCAAATCGTCACGCGGTTCTTCATTAACATGCTCGCGCGGATCTCTGACATTTTCCATCCGTAACGTCCCCCTTCAAAGCTGCACGTCCCACTTATCGTCGTAAGACTCCGCTTATGACTACATACTGATAATAGTATACCCAAAACTTCGAATGATTGTAAAGGACATCCGCGACAATAATAACGCAAATTTGCCCGGAAATATGCTAAAATGTGTACAGGTGTTCGGTTGGCGGGAGGAGGATACAAGCATGGATATAACAGGAGAACAAAATTCGGTCAGGCCCGAGGCAGTATTGGAGGCCATTCGCAACAAGCTGGCGCTGTTGCCCGACAAACCCGGCTGTTACCTGATGAAGAACAGAGACGGCGTCATCATTTACGTAGGCAAGGCCAAGGTGCTAAAGAACAGGGTCCGCTCCTACTTTATCGGGAGCCATAACGGCAAGACGCAGCGGCTCGTATCCGAGATTTACGATTTCGAATTTATTATTACGGGCAGCAACATGGAGGCGCTCATTCTGGAGTGCAACCTGATCAAGCAGCATCATCCGCGTTATAACGTCCTGCTCAAGGACGACAAGACGTTTCCTTATATCAAAATTACGAACGAAGCGCACCCGAAGCTGGAAGTGACGAGGCGCATCGTTAAGGATAAAGGCAAATATTTTGGCCCATATCCCAATGCGTTCGCGGCCCAGCAGACCAAGAAGCTGCTGGATCGGCTGTATCCGCTTCGCAAATGCAAGACGCTTCCAGACAAAGTATGTCTGTACTACCATTTAGGGCAATGCATAGCCCCTTGCGAGTATAAAATCGAGAAGGCGACGTACGAAACGATGATCGGCGAGATTACACGCTTTTTGGGTGGCGGGCATGATGCCGTCAAAGAAGAGCTGCAGCGCAAGATGGCGGAGGCTGCGGAGGCGCTGGAATTCGAGCGCGCCAAAGAATACCGGGATCAGCTCATCGCAATAGAAGCGGTTATGGAAAAACAGAAAATTACGATGTCCGATTCCATGGACCGCGACATCTTTGGATATGCCGTGGACAAAGGCTGGATGGCTGTTCAGATTTTGTACATGCGCAATGGCAAGCTGATCGAGCGGCATGGTACGACCTTCCCTTATTATGGGGAAGAATACGACGATTTTATGACGTTCGTTACGCAATATTACAGCGACAATCCCGCATTGCCGAAGCAAATTCTGCTGCCGCTGCCGCCGGAGACCGACAAGGAGGGAGAGGAACTGGTTATCTCCTCCCTGGGAAGCTGGCTGAAGGTGAAAGTGCTTATGCCGCAGCGGGGCAAGAAAAGCGAAGTCGTGGGCATGGCTCAGGACAACGCGCGTATGAGTCTCGACGAGAAATTCCGGCTTATTGAACGCGACGAGGAGCGAAGCGTCAAGGCGTCCCAATCGCTTGGCGGTTGGCTTGGCCTGGATGAGATTCGCCGGATCGAAGCGTTCGATAACTCCAACATTCAAGGGACGAATCCCGTCTCCGCGATGGTTGTGTTTACGGACGGCAAGCCGGACCGCAAGGAGTACCGCAAATACAAGGTAAAGACCGTCGTCGGCTCGGACGATTACGAGACGATGCGGGAGGTAATTCGACGCAGGTACGAACGAGTGCTTAAGGAAGGGTTAACGCAGCCGGATCTCATTGTAGTGGACGGCGGCAAGGGGCAGATCTCGGCGGCGCTAGACGTGCTGGAAAACGAACTGGGTTTGTACATCCCCGTATGCGGCCTTGTAAAGGATGCCAAACATAAGACGGCGCAGCTGATGACGGGAGATCCCGCAGAGATTGTGCCGCTGCCCCGCGACAGCCAGGAATTTTACCTACTGCAGCGGATTCAGGACGAAGTGCATCGATTCGCGATTACGTTCCACCGCGAGCAGCGCGCGAAGTCCATGGTCGAGTCGCGTTTGGACGCCATCCCGGGCATCGGGGAGAAACGCAGGAAGCAGCTTCTAAAGCACTTTGGCTCGCTCAAAAAAATAAAAGAGGCCTCAGTCGAAGACTTCAGGCCTCTCTCGATCGGCGACAAGCTCGCCGGAGACATTATTGCGGCTCTAAGGGACGAACCGTCGACATAATCGGCGGATTCGTCCTTTTTTTGAATTTCTCGGAAAGAAACGCGCTACTCCGCCAAAGGACGAGGTAGACTTTTCGCCTTGCGCCGCCTATCCCAGTACCGCAGCACGTAAGCGATCAATACCGGCAGCAGAACAAAGAAGATCGCGGATGTTATATTCGCCGCCCCGCCCACCATGATGAGCGAGCTGCCGACGGCTATGCTGTTGAAGATGGCATGCGTGAACATCGCCGTAATAAAGCCGTAACGGACGAAAATAAAGCTGAACAGAAGTCCGACGACCATAAGCTCGAACAGGCGGGTCGTGGAAGGGTAGAACGGATACAGGACATGCCCCAGCGACCAGAACAAAGTCGGAAGTATCGCAGCCGCGAACGTGTTTCGGAACCACTTGCGGAACAGGCCGATGCCAAAGAATCGGAACACGGCTTCTTCGGATATTGCCGCAGCCCAGGCCAGCACGGGCATAAGCCAGAGCACGCTGAAGTTGTAGGGAGACATCGTGACGTCGCTTGTGCCCCATGTCCCGATGAGAACCTCCAGCAAACGGAAAAGGAGCGGCTGTATGCCGAGCAGAATAATCGCGAACAAGTAAGACAATCCCATGCTCTTCCATACGTAGTCGCCATAACCCGGCTGGCCGAGTCGCGGCCAAAGCTGCCGTCCTTGCGCCTTCCATAGTCCGTCGCCGGCGACGATGGACAGATAAACGGAAGCCGCCATCGGGATGGAGACGAGCACGGTAATGACCATTGTGACCAGCAGGATGCTGTCATCGAACGGCGCTTCGCCTTGTGACGCGATTAATCCGTCAATGACGCCTACATTCATAATCACGTAAGCAATGGTAAAGATGATGGTAAGCACCCAGCCATATTTGAACGAGGTGAATTTGCGGTACAGAATGGCGTATACGATTGCCAGTATGCCGAGAATGACGCTCATCAGCGCGTAGCCGATCCCCGTCAGCCAGCCGGCAAGTTTATCTTGGCCGCTCACATAAGACTTATAGCTTGCCGGAACTTCGAAGGTTGGTTTATATTTCGTGATGATCGGCTCTCCGTCGACGGACTGCACCTTAAACGACACGTGTAGATCGGCTTCGCCTACGATGGAAGGATCGCCGCTCGCCGTTAAGCTCCATTCGCCTTTATTGTTTAAGGTTAAGTCGGATGGGGGGCTCCCCGGCAATGGTTTGTTTTGCAAATACTGTTGCAGCAACTCGCGTTGCTCCTGTTCGGCAACGGTATCGCCATCCCTGAGATTAAAATTCCAGGCGACTACACTGCCGGTGTACATATTGAGATACACAAACCCGGAACCCTTACGATCCTCGAAACGCAAGTTAACCTGGAACGTGTCGGTCGGGAAGTTGACGCCGTATTCTTTTTCGAATTTCTGAGACAGCTTTTCTTTGGACAGATAACCGCTAAACAGCTTATCGGATTGATGGACGGCCTTTTCGTCGCGAACAACATAACCGGAGGACTCTTCGGCGAACGAGACCGCCCTCTCGAGCACGATTTCCTTATCGACAACCTTGCCTCCGTAGGGATGATCCTGGACCGAGACGATCATAGGGACGATTTCCAGCAGCGTAAACAGGATTCCGCATATAATAGCGGCGATTCCGTAACGCTTCCACTCTTTGCGAGTAATCATTTCAGTCATGCTTCACCTCTGGTAGGATTATGATTCCATTCTTTCATTACCATATCATATCTATGGGCATTAGTTCCAACGACGCACGTTCCTGTCGATCTCATCATAAGATTGGCGGCAGACGCCTTATGAACCTTCACTCATATGGAAATAACTAAATGGAAGGATGCTGGGCGTATACGGCCGAGATTTCGTTAATGCACAGCTTGACCGACGGACTTAGTACGCCGGGATCGACATGGATGAGCGAGGTTGTCCGCTTCGCCTCCTCCAGCTCCCTGATTGGCATGACGATCAGATCGTTATCCTCCAGCAGCTGCTGCCTCATGTACGACTTCGGAAGCAGAGTAGCAGCGCGGCAAGTATGGAGGAGCCGAAGGATCGCTTCGAACGAATCGATTTCCATGCGTACATCCGGGGATATCCGGTGGGATTCGAACAGCTCATCCGTTAATATACGATACCAGGTGCCTTTCGAGAACAGAATCATGGGCAATCCGTTTAAATCATCCATGCCGAGCTCGCCTTTGTCCGTGATGACATGATTGCGGGGGAGCACGAGCAGCAGATGATCGTCGAATAGCGAGACGCAGCGAATGGATGGATCGTCGATTCGCGAAGCGACGATTCCGATATCGACCTTATGTTCGCGGACGTAGGACACAATCTCGTGAGTCTTGCCGGTAATGGCTTTAATGTCGAATTCGGGATGCGTGGATGTCAGCCGCTGGATCAGGTCCGGCAGCGTCGTCTGCAAGGTGGTCAAGCTTGCGCCGATCGTTAGCGAGGTTCGGCCCGTCGCCGTATATTCGGACACGTTGTGCAGATAAGTGCGGTGAAGCTGCTGCAGCTCCAGCGCGTATTCGTACGTCAGCTGTCCGATTCGAGTTAATTCGAGCCGCTTGCCGATGCGGCGGAAAAGCTTGGCTCCGATCTCATCCTCCATCTTGGCTATCTTGCGGGAGAGCGCGGGCTGCGACAAATTGAGCTGCGCGGATGCTTTGTTCATGCTGGAATGCTCCACGATGACACGGAACACGTCTATTTCTTCGTACACGCGTAAGGCCCCCTTTGAGGAATACCTCTTATGTCGTTAGGTTATAAGAGTTTATAATAAATATGCAATTCCATTATAAGTTGAAAAGGAGTAGGATGGAAGTGTGGCAAATGTGTGTCGACTTTTGTTGACGGGGGTACGAGCGGGCGTTACAATGTAGAATGGTTTGTTTAAGTAAGAGTTCAACAACCTCTTAAAGTTTTGAAAGGAGAAGGAAACATGAAAGGAAATTCGTATTTCTCGCGCAAGCTGCACTCGCTACTCGGCATCATTCCGCTGGGCGGGTTCATTGTTGTGCACGGACTCACGAATTATCAAGCGTTCGAGCGTGGACCGGAGGGCTTTGACAAAGGCGTTACACTGATCAACAGCTTGCCTTTGCTGCCGTTGCTTGAGATATTCGTGATCTATCTACCGTTGTTGTTCCATGGTATCTACGGTTTGTACGTTGCCTACCAGTCGAACTCCAACACGGGACGTTTCAAGTATGGCCGCAACTGGGCGTTCACGGCTCAGCGCGTAACGGGCGTGATCACGTTTGTATTCGTTTTCTGGCACGTCTATCAGACCCGCATGCAAGTGTATCTCGGCAATATCACGCACGAGGAGCTTGGCTCCACCATGAATAAGATTGCAACGGATCCTACTTATTTCGTGCTGTATCTGATCGGCGTTCTTGCTGCCGTATTCCACTTCAGCAACGGCCTGTGGGCATTTCTGATCAGCTGGGGCATTACGATCGGACCGAAGGCGCAGCGCATTTCTTCCTACATTTGCATGGGCGTGTTCGTAGTCGTATCTGCCCTGTTCATTCTTTCGCTGGTAGCGTTCATGGGCGACGAGTTCAAAGAAGCTGCTAATGCGGCTCTGACATGGACGAATATCGGTTAGTATCGAAGACAAGGAGCGAAGCGTAATGGCAAAAAATAAAATCATCGTTGTCGGCGGCGGCCTGGCCGGCTTGATGGCAACGATCAAAGCGGCGGAAGCGGGCATTCACGTAGACCTGTTCTCCCTTGTGCCGGTCAAGCGTTCCCACTCCGTGTGCGCGCAAGGCGGCATTAACGGCGCCGTTAACACCAAGGGCGAAGGCGACTCTCCATGGGAGCACTTCGACGATACCGTATACGGCGGCGACTTTCTGGCGAACCAGCCTCCCGTTAAGGCGATGTGCGAAGCAGCGCCCGGCATTATCCACTTGATGGACCGGATGGGCGTTATGTTTAGCCGAACATCCGAAGGCCTTCTCGATTTCCGTCGCTTCGGCGGCACGCAATATCACCGTACGGCATTTGCCGGTGCTACAACGGGACAACAGCTGCTCTACGCGCTCGACGAGCAAGTGCGCCGCTGGGAAGCCGCGGGACTGGTCAACAAGTTCGAACACTTCGAGTTCCTCGGCGCCGTGCTTGACGACGATGGCGTATGCCGCGGCGTATCCGCTCAGGACCTCCGTTCGATGGATATTGTAACGGTACGCGCAGACGCGGTTATTCTCGCATCCGGCGGTCCGGGCATCATCTTTGGCAAGACGACGAACTCCGTTATCAACACGGGTACGGCCGCAAGTGCCGTCTATCAACAAGGCGTCAAGTATGCGAACGGCGAATTCATCCAAATTCACCCTACGGCTATTCCCGGCGACGACAAGCTTCGTCTCATGTCGGAATCCGCGCGCGGCGAAGGCGGACGGATCTGGACGTATAAGGACGGCAAACCTTGGTATTTCCTTGAAGACAAATATCCGGCGTACGGCAACCTGGTACCGCGCGATATCGCGACTCGCGAAATTTTCTCGGTTTGCGTAGATCAGAAGCTCGGCATTAACGGCGAGAACATGGTCTATCTGGATCTGTCTCACAAGGATCCGAAGGAGCTGGACGTAAAGCTGGGCGGCATCATCGAAATTTACGAGAAGTTTATGGGCGACGACCCGCGCAAAATTCCGATGAAGATCTTCCCTGCGGTTCACTACTCCATGGGTGGCATGTGGGTCGACTACAACCAAATGACGAACATTCCCGGTCTGTTCGCAGCCGGCGAGTGCGACTATCAATACCACGGCGCGAACCGTCTCGGCGCGAACTCCTTGTTGTCCGCGATCTTTGGCGGCATGGTGGCCGGACCGAAAGCGGTGGAATACATCAAAGGCCTCAAGAAATCGGCTGAAGACATTTCCTCTTCCGTATTCGATCGGGACACGAAACTTCATGCCGACAAGTACAATCGCATTCTCGGCATGAGCGGCACGGAGAACGCATATGTCATCCACAAAGAGCTGGGCGAATGGATGACGAACAATATGACGGTTGTTCGCTTCAACGACAAGCTGGAAGCGACGATCGGCAAAATCAAGGAACTCAAGCAGCGCTACCAGAACATCAACATTAACGATACGGCGCAATGGAACAACGCGGGCGTGGCGTTTACGCGTCAGCTGTGGAATATGATCGAGCTGTCCGAAGCGATGACGCTTGGAGCGCTTATGCGGAACGAAAGCCGCGGAGCCCATTACAAGCCGGACTTCCCGGACCGCGACGACGATCAGTTCATGAAGTCCACGATCGCAGACTGGACGCCGGACGGACCGAAGATCTCCTACGAGGACATTGACGTCAGCCTGATTGCACCGCGCAAACGCGACTATTCGACCGATAAGAAAAAAGACTGATAAGAAGAAAGGAGAATAACGATGGCCGAAACGACTGTAGCATCCAAAACCGTCAAGTTTATTATTTCCCGCCAGGATACGCCGGAATCCAAGCCGTACACGCAAGAGTTCGAGCTGCCATATCGCCCGAACATGAACGTCATCAGCGGCTTGATGGAGATTCAACGTAATCCTACGACTGCGGACGGCGTCAAAACTTCGCCGGTATGCTGGGAATCCAACTGTCTGGAAGAAGTGTGCGGCGCTTGCTCCATGGTCATCAACGGCAAACCGCGCCAAGCGTGCAGCGCCTTGATCGATCAGCTGGAACAGCCCGTTCGTCTGGAGCCTATGCGCACGTTCCCGGTTGTACGAGACCTCGTCATCAACCGTGAACGTATGTTCAACGCCTTGAAGAAGGTAAAAGCATGGATTCCGATCGACGGAACGTACGATCTGGGTCCCGGTCCGCGTATGGCGGAATCGAAGCGCCAATGGGCGTACGAGCTGTCGAAGTGCATGACTTGCGGCGTCTGCCTGGAGTCTTGCCCGAACGTCAATGATCGGAACAGCTTTATCGGTCCGGCAGCCATCTCGCAGGTTCGACTGTTCAACGCTCACCCGACGGGCGAGATGAACAAGCACGAACGTTTGGACGCGTTGATGACGGACGGAGGCATCGAAGGCTGCGGCAACTCGCAGAACTGCGTGCGCTCCTGTCCGAAGGGCATCCCGCTTACGACTTCCATCGCGGCGATGAACAAAGACACCACGACGCATCTCTTTAAGAAATGGCTCGGCATGTAATCCAGCCTTCATACAAAAGCGGCGCTCTCGTAAGGAGCTGCCGAATCACAAGCCTCGCATGCGGATACCCGCTGCGGGGCTTTTTTGGATGAAACGATTCCTCTATTTGATATTGATAACTATTATCAATTATTGATTTCATCATAATAAAAACCGACCCTGTTGTCAATCGGGAACCGAAGGTTTACAAACTGTTTACTCAAATTTGAGGTTGAAAACAACTCGAATTTGAGTATAATTACGAAAGGATAAACAAGAGATAACGATGAAAGAAAGGTGAGAGGATGGACGCAAACAAAAGCAATACGAAACTGGTCGTAGCCGGCCTGATGTTAGGCCTGTTCATGGCGTCGCTGGACCAGACGATCGTCTCGACCGCGATGGCGACGATTATCAAGCAGCTAGGTGGCTTTGAATATTTTATATGGGTCTATTCGGCTTATATGATCGCGATGGTCGTGGCGACGCCGATCTTCGGAAAGTTGTCGGATATGTACGGGCGGCGCAAGTTCTTCCTGCTTGGCCTGGGACTGTTCGTGGCAGGCTCCATTCTGTGCGGAATGGCGGTAAACATGGAGCAGCTCATTATTTTCCGCGCGATTCAAGGGATCGGCGGCGGAGCGGTCATGCCGATCGTGTTTACGATTATTTTCGAGATGTTCCCCGCGGAGAAACGCGGCAAAATGATGGGGTTATTCGGCGCCGTGTTTGGCATATCGAGCGTATTCGGTCCCATTATGGGCGGGGCGATAACGGATAACTTCAGCTGGCGCTGGATTTTCTACATTAACGTGCCTATCGGCCTGCTTGCGTTCGCATTTATACTTAAGGCGTACCACGAAACCAAATCCACGAAGAAACAGCATATCGACTGGGCGGGAGCGATCCTGCTCACCGTATCCATTCTGCTGCTCATGTTCGGACTGGAGCTCGGAGGGACGGAAGGCTGGGCTTGGGGATCGTTGCAAACGATCGGATTGTTCGCGGGCGCTGGCGTGTTGCTTGCGCTGTTCCTGTACGCGGAGACCAAGGCGAAGGATCCCATCGTCAACCTTGGCTTGTTCGGAAGGCGGGTATTTACCAGCAGCATGATGATCAGCTTGCTCTATGGCGGTGTCATGATCGCAGGGGCGACGTATATCCCGATCTTTATTCAAGGGGTCTTTAACAAGTCTGCTACGGAAACAAGCACCGTCCTGATTCCGATGATGCTGGCGGTCGTCTTGAGCAGCCAGATCGGCGGGCGCGTGGCGGACAAATTCAAGTTTCGCAACGTGATGGTCATCTCCGGCTTGACGCTTCTCGCAGGCACGTTGTTGCTCGGGTACGGAATGGATGCAGGAACGAGCAGAGGCGTTATCACCATGTATATGATCGTCGTAGGTCTGGGCATGGGCGTTTCTTTCTCGCTGCTCAATATATCGGCGTTAAGCTCCGTGCCGCCGCAATCTAAAGGATCTGCAACCTCCCTGATTACCTTCTTCCGGACGATCGGCTCTGCTCTTGGCATCACCGTATTCGGCGTTATCCAGAAGTTGAGCTTCCAATCGGGTTTGCAAGAGGTGCCGAATATTAGCCCCGAGATCGCCGAACAGATCAAAGGCGGTCAAGCGCTGCTGGATCCTGTGGTTCAGAGCCAGATGGGGCTTAGCCAAGAGATCGTGGCCTCCTTGCTTGGCAAGCTCGCCGATTCCATCGTCCATGTGTTCCAATGGTCTGTTATTTTGCCTTTCGCCGCGCTGGTATTCGCGATTTTAATGGGAAGCGCCAGGTCGCAAGCCGCGCCGTCTCCATCCACATCCGGCCAAGAGGGCGGCGGACGTCCGCCGAAACCATCGCTGCGCAGAGGGTAAGGGCATGTCGGTAAAGCTGCTCGTGCTGGGACTAATGATGGAACGGGATCGTCATCCCTACGATATTCGACAGACGATCAAAGCGCGGAATTGGCATGTCACCTTTAACGTGCGCGACGGATCGTTGTATTATGCCGTCGACCAGTTATGCGAAGAGGGCAATATCGAAGCGGTGGAGATCGTGCAAGCTCCCGGCCAAAACAGACCGGACAAAACGATTTACCGTATTACCGCCAAAGGCCGTGAGACTCTGGTGAAGCTGCTTAACAAGCAGTTGGGGGAGACGGCCTTCCCGCAGCATCCAGTACTCTCGGCACTGCCGTTTATACGGCACAGCGATCATACAGAAGCGCTTCGTTGCTTGGAGACGCAGCTGGGGGCGTGTAAAGAAAGAATTTCGATGATGGAGGCCGTTCAGCAGCTCAAGGCCGGGGCGCTGCCGCGCGGTTCTGTCCATCTGCTTCGAGGTATTCTGAAGTTAAGTCTGGCCGAGAAGGAATGGCTGGAGGAGGTTATTGCAGAGGCCAAGAATGGCAGGCTATTCGAGCCGAAGCCTCCAAGCCCGGATTCCTGACCGGAATAAAAACGAAAAAACCGCCGGGGACATTGTCCTTGGCGGTTAAAGCGTACAAAGAATTTACATCCATTGCTCGCCCCAAGCTTGAATCGATTCGATGACGGGCTGCAGGTCGCGACCCTTGGCCGTCAGCTCGTATTCGATCCTTACCGGCATCTCCGGATACACATGGCGGTTTACGATGCCAAGCGTTTCCAGCTCTTTCATTCGATCGGTCAACATTTTATCGCTCATCTCGGGAATTTGCTCTTTCATGTCCTTGAATCGTTTTGGACCGCCCAGCAATACCCGTATAATTCGTCCTGTCCACTTCTTGCCTAACAAATCGGCCGCTGCTTCGTATCTTGGGCACATTGTCGAATAATCCACCGAAATCACCCCGCTTTTTGTAACTCCTATTGTATCATATATACGAACAAAAAGTAAGTGCCATCAAATTCCGCCGCCGTTAGCGGTCCATAACGATGGCAGGATCCACGCTTCCGAATTTGTTACACAATTGAAATGTTGCTGTGACACGCCCATTACATGCCGGGGGTATTATAGTTGCAAGACCCCCTTTTCATATATCAATTTGGACCTGCCGCTGGCGGGTCCGCTTTTTTTTGCCCATATGCGAGCCATCCCATGCTCGCGAATAAGCCGAATGCACAAGGCAATGCCCTTGCATCCGGCTTGTTAATCGTCCATTCCTTTATTAAAGAGGAACCGCGACGGGCTTGCGTTTTCTGTAGAACAGCCACTGCTTGAAACCGATCTCCTTCAGCCGCTTTGCCACAAGATCCCATTCGTCGCCGACCCGGCTTGGTACGTGAGCATCGGAGCCGAACGTTACGCCTACGCCGAAGTGCAGCGCACGCTCCAGGATTTCGTCGGAAGGGTACCATCCGCCGACATCCTTGGTGCTGCCCGATGTATTGATCTCGATGGATACGCCGCATTCTCCGATCGTTCGCAAGCAATCATCGATGGCATCGTGAGCGGGGATATGGGAGAAGTCGGGGTAATATCCCTTCATTGCGTCAATATGGCCCAAAATGTCGAACATGCCGCTTCGGGCGGATTGGCTGATCAGCTCGTAATAGCTTGTTTTTTCCTCGACGTGCTTGGACTGGCGGAGGTTGTTCCAGCGATTGCGGTTGAAGATGCTGACGCCGCCGACCTGATGTACCGAGCCGATCAAGTAGTCGAAGGGGACTCCGTCGTACGCTCTTCGATAATCGTCCGCGAATTCCGGGAAGAAGTCAGATTCCATCCCGAGCAGCACTTCGATCCGCCCCTCGTATTTATGCTTGAGCCGCAGCACTTCGTCCACATAATTCGCGAAGTCGCTTCGGGCCATTGCAATGCCGGGAGACGGCTGGTCTTCTTCGTGATAGAAGTAAGGAGAATGATCCGATATGCCGATTACCTGCAAGCCGGCGTCGATGCCGGCCAGAATATAGTCCTCGATATTGCCGTCTGCGTGTCCGCATCTAATATGATGGGTATGTAGATCGAATTTCACGGATATCACTCCTACTCGCTGCTGATGAATTGATGTTCCGGCATGCCTCTCAGATCGCTCAGGAATTGCATCATGGCGGTATTTAAATATTTGCCCGACTTGTAGACGACGCCTACCGGATGGGTTGTCTCGAGCTCGTGAACCTTGATGAGCTTGAGCGTGCCGCGCTTCAGTTCCGACGGGATGGACAGCTTCGATACGATCGCGGCGCCGAGATCGATCTCGACCATTCGCTTGATCTCTTCGCTGCTCGACAGCTCCATGACAATGTTGGGCACGATGTTGTACTTACGGAAGATTGCATCAACGAACCGCCGTCCGAGCGTATCCGGCGCCAGCATAATCATAGGTATGTCCTTAAGCTTGTCGACCGTTGTATGAGTTAGAGTGCTCATGGGATGATCAGGCGATACGACTAGCTCGAAAGTGTCGTAATAAAGAACGGAGGAAGCAATACTTGGCGTTTTCTCCGTCAGATAAGTAATTCCTACGTCAACGGATCCGTTCTCCACGCTGGCCATAACCTGTGAGGAAGGCATTGTATGAATGGTTGTCTTGATCTGCGGATATTGGTTCTGGAAGTACGATAAGACGCGTGGCAATATTTGAATGGCGATGGATGATGTGGTGCCTAACGTAATATGGCCCTGAGGCGTCTGATTGAGATCATCGAGCTTCTGTTTAAGCTCCTCGACGATGTCCAGTATGCGCTCGGCATGCTCCAGGAATACTTGTCCGTGATCCGTAAGCGTTACGGGCTGATTACGGTCGATCAAAATCGTCTTGAATTCGTCCTCCAGACTTTTGATTTGCGCTGATACTGCAGGCTGAGTCAAATTAAGCAGTTCCCCTGCCTTGCGAAAGCTCATTGTCTTGGATATGGTTAGCAAGGTTTCCAGCTGACTCATGTTCATGTCCAGTTGATTCCCCCTTTCGACATTGCCGAATGTCACTGGGCATAATTATCTATTATAACTTACAACCGCAGATTTCGGCAAAAGGGGAAATGATCCTTAAACCAAGGTGAAACGTCCGTCGTTATCCTTGGCGGTGGCGCAGTTCGTTTAATTTCGGACAAAAATGAGAAAACCTCTATCGAGGCCTTTCGACGATGAGCGACCGCGTTCACAGGAAGGTTTTATCGCCAATAAGAAATCCGTTTTCGAGGACCGAAAACTTATATTCTTATGTGGTAAAAAAGCTCCAGCAGCAGCGCTGCTAGAGCCATTCTTTTTTGCGGAAGATGAAGTACATGCTGCATCCCAGCAGAAGCATAATGCCGAGAAGGACATAGGCGCCGTAACGATAATGGATGCCCGGTATCGCGTCGAAGTTCATCCCGTAGATGCCCGTCAGGAAAGTAAGCGGCATAAAGATGGTCGTAATCGCGGTGAACACGCGCATGATCTCGTTCGCCCTGCTGGATAGACTGGATTGATACGCCTCTCGCAAGTTGCCCATCAGGTCGCGGTAGGTTTCGAACGACTCCGCGATCTTTAGCGAATTCTCGTACACGTCGCTGAAGTACTTCTGCAGTTGATCGTCGATCAGCTTCAATTCCTTCTTGTTGAGCGTAAAGATGACCTCGCGCTGAGGGCCCAGCACCTTCTTTACCCAAAGGATTTCGCCGCGCAGACCGATGATTTCGTTAAGATGCGATTTCTTGGTATGCATCAAAATATCTTCCTCTAACGTTTCGATCCGGGTATCGATCCGGTCCCCGACGGAGAAATAGCTGTCGACGACAAGGTCGACCAGATAATAAAGGAATTGGTCGGGGCGGCAGACCTCCTGCTCCCACAGAATCGGCTTTACGGTACGGAGCTCGTTGATCTTCTGCTTCGTGACGGTAATGATGTAATGCCGGCCCAGGAAGATGTTGAGCGCGCGCAGAAAAATTTCTTCATCGTCGAATCGGATGCTATTAATAACGATAAAATAATGAGCTTCGTATATTTCGATCTTGGGACGCTGCTCCTCTTCCTGCAGGCAATCCTCTACAGCGAGGTCGTGCATGCCGAACAGAGGCTGCAGAACGGCAAGATCCTCCACGTCGGCGTCGATCCAGAAAAATCCTTCTGAAGGCGCGACGAGCGTTTCTTCAATATTGTCGACGGTTGTGAACACGCCGTTTTTTACATGTCTGATTTTCATCGTCTGTTACTCCTCTCGTGTGGCAGGAGACAGGCTGGCGCCCAGGAGAAGGGAGCGGCGCTTCGTTAAGCCTTACATTCCGGGTTGCATAAGATCGAAGTCGGAGCGTATGGGTAATCGAAGGGACATTGCTTCGCTTGGAGATCCAACCGGCTCCATGCCGGGATTCGGTTCGGGCTCTGGTCTATCGCCTTCCATAATCGCCATTCACTCCTTTATTTTGTCGAATGCGGGTCCAATCCTTGTCTAGTATACTCCGGCGGGAAGACAACATTCAAGGATTAATAATGCCTTAACAATAGCGCCTATGCCGGGGGAAGACATACCGAATACCAGCATATGCAAAAGAGGCTCTTGACGGGAATAACGGAATGCATTAAAGTGTAAGTTAATTAAGCAAGCAACAATTGAATAGACTACTTTCTTATCAAGAGCAGGCGGAGGGACCAGCCCGATGAAGCCCGGCAACCGGCGTAATAGCACGGTGCTAATTCTTGCGGAGACTTAATGTTTCTGAGAGATGAGAAAGGGAGACGGCTTCTTTACCGAGCAGACGACCTTTTCTCACGCAGAAGGGGTCTTTTTTGTTGCTCGCACACCAAGGAGGAATCAATATGCCGATTAAAGTGCCGGATCACTTGCCAGCAAAGGAAATACTAAACAACGAGAACATCTTCGTCATGGACGAGAGCGTGGCTTACCACCAGGATATTCGTCCACTTCGAATCGCGATATTGAACCTCATGCCGACAAAGGAAACGACAGAGACGCAGCTGCTTCGCCTAATCGGCAACACGCCGCTTCAAGTCGAGGTCGTGCTTCTCCATCCCCGTACGCATACTTCGAAGAACACGTCGGCAGAGCATCTGCAGTCGTTCTACAAAACGTTCGACGAAATTGCGCATTATTATTTCGACGGCATGATCATCACGGGCGCTCCGGTAGAGCATCTGCCGTTCGAGGAAGTGAACTACTGGGAAGAATTAAAGGAAATCATGGAGTGGACCAAAACCCATGTCACATCGACATTTCATATCTGTTGGGCCTCGCAGGCGGGCTTGTACCATCACTTCGGAGTGCCGAAGTACAATCTGGATGCCAAAATATTCGGCGTCTTCCCGCACACCGTCGAGAAACGCAACGTGTCGCTGTTACGAGGGTTTGACGAACTGTTCTACGTTCCGCAATCGCGCCATACGGAGGTTCGCCGCGAAGATATCGAAGCCGTCGAGAAGCTGGAGATTCTGTCGGAATCCGAGGAGTCCGGCATCTATATCGTCGCTTCGCGCGACGGCCGCCAAATCTTCGTAACGGGTCACTCCGAATACGATCCGGATTCGCTCAAATTCGAATACGATCGCGACGTGGCAAAGGGCATGGACATCGAGCTGCCGCGCAATTATTTCCCGGGCGATAATCCGGAACGGGTGCCTTTGTCGACATGGAGGGCTCACGCGAATCTTCTCTTCTCCAACTGGTTGAACTATTACGTATACCAGCAGACGCCTTACGAGCTGGGCGCGGGCATCTAAGAAGAAGATCCTTCTTTTTGGCGATAAAAACAACCTTGCTTCCGAAGCGGCTTAGCTTTGCAAAGCTAAGCCGCTCATCTCAGAGAGGCTGGGGTAGAGGTATCTTAATTCGATATGTAAGGGAGTTGCGAGGTACAGATGAAAATCGAAAGTCAATTGGCGCAAATCGGCTCCATCAAGGAGCCTGTAACGGGAGCGGTCAGCTATCCCGTCTATCAATCCACAGCATTTCGCCATCCGCAATTGGGGCAAAGCACGGGCTTCGACTATTCCCGCACGAAAAACCCAACTCGTTCGGTGCTGGAGGAAGCGGCAGCTCAGCTGGAATCCGGAGATGCAGCATTCGCCTGCAGCTCCGGCATGGCGGCTTTGCAGACGATCTTCGCTTACTTTAGTCAGGGCGATCATCTGATCGTATCCCTAGACCTGTATGGCGGAACGTACCGCCTTCTCGAGAGGGTTATGAAGCGATTTGGCGTCACGGCATCCTATGTCGATACGAACGATATCGACGGCATGTCTTCTCTGCAGCAAGAAAACACGAAGGCGGTCTTGATCGAGACGCCGACCAATCCGCTCATGATGATTACGGATCTAGAGCGCGTGTGCGGCTGGGCGAAGTCAAAAGGGCTGTTGACCATTGTGGACAATACGCTGCTAACGCCTTACTTGCAACGCCCAATCGAGCTTGGCGCTGACATCGTCATACATAGCGCGACCAAATATCTCGGCGGACATAACGACGTTTTGGCCGGACTGATCGTGACGAAAGGCGAGGAGCTGTCGAAGGAGATGGCCATTCTGCACAACTCCATCGGAGCCGTACTGGGACCGCAGGATTCCTGGCTGCTTATGAGAGGCATGAAGACGCTCGCTCTGCGGATGGAGCGCCATCAATTCAATGCGACGAAAATTTCTGAATATCTGATGGAGCACCCGGCTATCGAGGAAGTGTATTATCCGGCATTGAAGCATCATCCCGGACATGACGTTCAAAATCGCCAGTCCTCCGGCAACACCGGCATCTTCTCGTTCCGTCTGAAGGATGCCCGTTATGTCGAGCCGATCCTTCGCCATATCAAGCTGATCGCGTTCGCCGAGAGCCTGGGCGGCGTGGAATCGCTGATGACGTACCCGGCTATGCAGACGCATGCGGACATTCCCGAAGAAATTCGCAAGGCTGTCGGCGTTGACGACAGACTCCTTCGTTTCTCCGTCGGCATCGAACACGTCGAGGATCTCATTGCCGATCTGTCGCAGGCGCTCGACGCGGCGAAGCTGGAGATCGAGGAGCAATAGAGGAGCGAAAGTGGAGCCACAGAGGAGTAATAGGCGCAACAGAGGAGCAACAACGGAGTAACAAAGGAGCCACAGTGTAGCCACAGAGTAGCAATAGTGGAAGCCAAAGTGGAGCTGCAGAGGAGCAATAGTGGGCAATAGAGAGCCATAATGGAGCAAGTGCAAGATATGAGCTACAAGACAAGCTCATTTATATGAACAACAAGTAGATGCAGCCGCCCTTCCGGGCGGCTTTTGTTATCGTTAAGGAAATGATGCAACTTTTCGGAAGTGGATAACGAACGGTATTACAACCATAGAATATGGACTGGTTCATAATCTAAAGGACCCATAGAGGCTGCCGATTCATTGTGAGTAACTGAGCTGAAACGTTCTGCTTTCGCTAACGGACCTCAGGAGGCTGTCTATTCATTGTGCAAAGGTGAAATTGCGGGCAAGTGTCCGGCAAGAAATGAACGGGAGCAACTGTAACGGAAATGAAAGGCGTTATTTCAGCAAAAGCAGTACTTCGCAAATCTAACGGAACTGACAACCCTTATAATGGGCAAAAGTCCTCGGTTTGCCTGGTTTTCTCACGAATAACGTCGCAGAGTTCCGTTAGATTTTAAAATCACGCTAAAAGATCCAAATAAGGGCCCTCACTTCCGTTAACACGTTGGCGATGATGAATTGCAGCTTCTTTTCCAGTTTTACACACAATGAATCGACGGCCTCCTCAGAGCCTTTATTTGCAGCATTTTCGCGATATTGAAAATCTCTGATAACGTTATTTGATGCATTTCCGCCCATTCTATGCGGTTTTGACGGAAGTAAGGTTGTCTTGTCCGTTACCATTTGATCAGGCCCCATTTTTGCGAAATAGCGACTGTGGTGTCCGATTTAAGCCTATTCTTAACTGCGCTCCCGTCCACAATAATTGACAGTTTCCCATATAACACGATTAGCCCGTTTTACGCAAGGATCAAATTCTAACGGACATGAGCGCCGCTATATGGCCGAAATATAACTAAAAGTTGCTCGGATAGTACAAATAGGGGCGCGTGTGCCCGTTAGATTTTCAAAAGCCTAAAAAAATGAAAGATATCGTCATACATGTCCGTAACGCAATGAGCGAATGGACGTTTTAGGGTTTTGAATCACCTTTCTGAGTTTCAGTGAAACGACTTGACGTATGGGGAGCGGTCAAGCTAGCCTGATAATAGACGCAAGTTAGCAATGATGAGGTTGGCAGAAAAACGAACCGATTTTCGAGAAGAATTGGATAAAGGAGAGGATAGCGATGGCGATCAGTCCTGCCGCGACCAAGGTTGGTTTTGTCGGAACGGGCGTTATGGGCAGCAGCATGGCGAAACATCTGCTGAACGGAGGTTACGAGGTTCATATTTATACGAGAACGAAGGAAAAGGCGGCAGAGCTGCTGGAGCTGGGCATGGTCTGGCATGATTCGCAGGGCGAGCTGGCTTCGGTCTGCGGCGCCATTATTACGATCGTCGGTTATCCGAGCGACGTTGAGGACATCTACTTGAGCAAAAGCGGCATAATCGGATCGGCCAAGCCGGGCACCTACTTGATCGATATGACGACCTCCAGTCCCGCGCTTGCCGTTCGCATTCATGAAGCTGCGGCCGCTGCAGGTCAACATTCCCTAGACGCTCCCGTTTCGGGCGGCGATATCGGCGCGCGCAACGCGGCGCTGTCGATCATGGTAGGGGGGGACGAGGCCACCTTCACGGAGGTGCAGCCGCTTCTGTCGCTCATGGGCAAAAACATCGTGCTGCAAGGAGGCCCCGGAGCGGGTCAGCATACGAAGATGGTCAATCAGATCGCGATCGCTTCCAATATGATCGGCGTCTGCGAGGCGCTTGTATACGCCAAACACGCGGGCCTGAATTTGGAGAGCGTGCTTCGCAGCATCGAATCCGGAGCGGCGGGCAGCTGGTCGCTCTCGAATTTGGCCCCGCGCGTCATTGCCGGCAATTTCGAGCCGGGTTTCTTTGTAAAACATTTTATTAAGGATATGGGGATCGCGCTGGACGCTGCGGCGGAGATGGGCATCGAACTTCCGGGATTGTCGCTGGCAAAGGAACTCTATGGACGTCTGGCGGATGCCGGACTTGCGGACAAGGGGACGCATGCTTTGTACCTGGCTTGGGACTGACAAACTAGGGGGAAACGGGAAGAAGCAGCTGCCGATACGCGCTTTAATCAAAGGGGAATCGAACGCGGTGATTGCCACGGAACTGGGCGCCCATGTTATGATGAGGAAGCTGCGAAGACGGATATTCGAGACAACAACTATAGCGTGGCGATGATTGATACTGACTGCGATCGAAAGCGCCAAGCGTCAAGCAAAGGTGAACTTGCGGTGTTGCTCGTCAGGCAAGGAGCATAAGAAACGGGAGAGTGTTGAGATGAAGGTACTGCTGGCTTTTGATTCGTTCAAGGGGAGCTTAAGCTCGCTGGATGCGGGAACCATCGCGGCCGAAGCCATTCGGGAGATCAATCCCGACGCGGAATGCGACGTCATTCCATTAGCGGATGGCGGCGAAGGCACGGTTGAGGCCGTCGCGTATGCCTCAAAGGGCGAGCTCATCAACTTGCGGACATCCGGTCCGCTGAGAGAGTCCGTCAGTAGTCCTGTCGCGTTGATTCCCGATAGGGACGGGGAAAGGACGGCAGTGCTGGAATCAGCTTCGATATGCGGACTTACGATGATGCCCGCAGGCAGGCTGGACCCGCTTGCGGCCACTTCGACCGGAATCGGCGAAGTTATTACGGAACTGCTGGACCTGGGCATGCGTCGCTTCGCGATAGGGCTGGGAGGCAGCGCCGTCAATGATGGCGGCATGGGTATGCTTGCCGCGCTTGGCGCCGAGTTTCTCGATGCTGACGGGAACAGATTGAACGGCTCCGGAGGCGATCTGCTGAAGCTGGCGTCCATGTCGCTGGCGGGACTGGACGAACGGTTATCCGAATGCCGGATTACGATCGCGACCGACGTGGATAATCCGTTATGCGGCGAGCTTGGCGCCACGTACATATACGGCAGGCAGAAAGGCGTTACGGAAGAGCTGGCGGCTCCGCTGGATCAAGCGATGTTGTTGTACGGCTCTTTGCTGGAAGAGGAGCTAGAGGAACTGCCGTCCTATCGAAGTCGGCATGTGGCAAAGATGCAGCTGCAAGCGGCTTCGCAATCGCAATCAAGCTCGCATTCGCGAACGCTCCTCCGGGACAGGCCCGGCGCCGGCGCCGCCGGAGGTCTTGGCTTCGCCCTCATGGCACTCGGGGGAGAAGCGGCAAGCGGCGCGGATTGGATGATGTCTCGAGCGGGGTTCGCGGACAGGGCGAGCGGCGCCGACTGGATTGTAACTGGCGAAGGCAGGAGCGATAGGCAGACGCTGCATGGCAAGCTGCCCATGCGAGTTGCCGAAGCCGCGCGACAGTCCGGAGCACGCTGTATTCTCATGTCGGGCAGCCTGGGGGACGGTATTACGGATTTGGCTCCGCATTTCGCGGGTTGCTTCTCCATCGTGAAGGAGCCCTCGAAGCTGGCGCAATGCATAGAGCAAGCCGGGCCTCTGTTAAAGCTGGCGGTCGGAGAGACGTTTCGACTCATTCGTTCCGCGGAAGCCGTTCGGCATCCATAGCTGTTTTGCGGAGGGCAACTAATCAATTCTATTGATTTCTGTCTCTAATTTGTCACGATTGCCTTCGCCCAGAATGATAGCTAGCCCCGCGAATGTATGGTAGGATTAAGTATTATGACTATCACGGATGGGGGAGATGAAGGCGAATGAGCACAATCGACCGAATATTAGATAAAGCCTTGCGCGGAGAGCGTATCGGTCAGGAGGAAGGCATGGAGCTGCTTGCCTCCGATCAGATCGAGAAGATGGGCCGCGTTGCGAACGAAATAATGAAGAGACGCCACCCCGAGCCGATAACGACCTTCGTGGTCGGTCGGAACGTTAACTATACGAATGTATGCGATGTTTATTGCCGGTTCTGCGCGTTCTACCGCGCACCGAACTCCAAGGAAGGCTACGTGCTTGACGATGAGGTCATCCTGAGCAAAATTCAGGAGACGATCGACGTCGGCGGCACGGAAATTTTGATGCAAGGCGGCACGAATCCTAACCTGCCGTTCACTTATTACACCGACCTGCTTCGCAAAATCAAGGCGAGGTTCCCTGACATTACGATGCATTCCTTTTCGCCGGCGGAGATTCAAAAGATGAAGGTGGTGTCCGAAGGGCTGTCTCTCGACGAGGTCGTAGCTCAGCTGCATGCGGCTGGACTGGACTCGCTGCCCGGAGGCGGCGCCGAAATTCTGGATGATCGCACGCGCAGAAAGATCAGCCGGATGAAGGGCTCTTGGACGGATTGGATGGACGTGATGAACTCCGCCCATCGACATGGCATGAATACAACCGCGACGATGGTGTACGGCCTTGGCGAGACGATCGAAGAACGTGCGCTTCATATGATGCGAATCCGGGACGAGCAGGATAAAGTAAAGGCGATGGGTTATCCTTCGCCGGGCTTCCTGGCTTTCATCTCCTGGCCGTTTCAGCCGGATAATACGAATCTCAAGCTCGAGAAGGCGAAGCCGGAGGAATATCTCCGTATAGTGGCGGTAAGCCGCATTATGCTCGACAACATTCAGAACTTCCAATCCTCTTGGGTCACGATGGGACCGGAGATGGGCAAGCTGTCGTTATCTTACGGATGCAACGACTTCGGAAGCACGATGATCGAGGAGAATGTTGTATCGGCTGCAGGCACGACACATAAGGTAAACATCGAGCTGATTCTGCAACTGATCCGCGAATCCGGCAAAATCCCGGCGCAGCGCGATACCAAATACAATATTTTGCGCATGTTCCACGAGGCCGACAAGGCCGATAAGGACTTTATCATGCAAAACTAATATTGGGCCAAGTGAGGGGCATGAACCATGGAGTCGGTATTGTTTATTGCAGGTTGGGCCATAGTTGGCATTTGTATCGGCGGTTTAATCGTGGTTTTGAAATCTAAATTTAAAAAGTAGCGACATAAGAATTTCAGGCGAAAGCTTAAAAGAAACACCGCTTCCTAAGCGGTGTTTCTTTGCGTGCTTGGATATTTCATTAGACTTTCGTTAGCCGCATCATAAACTCCTCGATGTGACGATTGACGGCTTCCGGATTATCCCGGTTCGTCAGATGGTGGGCGTGCGGAATCGAATGAAAGACGGCTCTACGTATGTGCTCCCGCAAATAATGCTGCTGCCTGCCGACCATGTTGTCATGCTCTCCATGCAGAATCAATGTCAGGCAAGCTACTCGATGAAGATCGTCCCTGCTTTCCATGCGCAAATTGCCGCTCCAATGCCGCAGGAATCCATCCTTCGTCATCTTGCCGAAAGACTCGAGCACGAAGTCGCGATTGGATGGATTATGGCTAGACATGGCGCTTGCCGTCCATTTCGCCGTTTGTCCGAAGGGGAGATAACGAAGAGAAAATTGGCTGAACGGAGCGGCATATCGTTCGAAACGGTTAAACTTATTCGTAAATGGCGTGCCGATGAGAATAAGTCCCTGCACGTAATCCGGATATCGTACGGCTGTTTGCAGCGAAATATGTCCGCCCATGGATAAGCCGCACAGAACGGCGGATCGTAGCTCCAGGTGATCAAGCAGTCCCTTCAGGTCCCGGCTGAAATCCTCGGGGTCGACCTCTCCAGGCGGCAAGCCGGAGTCGCCATGGCCGCGCACATCCCAAACAATCGTCTGATAGCGGGACGATAAGGCCGTTACTTGAGGCTCCCATTGCTTGCGATACATGGAGTGCCCATGCGTGAACACGATTGGCGTCCCTGTGCCTTTCACTTCGAAATAGATATCGGTACCGTTAATGCGGGTAACGGGCATGCGGATCCTCCTTTCCGGTCGGAGCGGCAGCGGGTGTGGACTTCAGCACGACAGTGAAACATTCCTCCACCCAATTTTTAAGCGGCTGCGTATCGTCGTTAAGTCTAATCAAGAGCGAGCCCGCAATAGCCGATTGCAATACTCTTGCCAGTGCCTCTGGGTTATCCGATCGCAATTCGCCGCGATCCAACGCTTGACCGATAAAATAATGGACCGTCTCGTCGATAATCCGCAGCCTCCGCCTAGAACGGTCCAGCAGTTCGGGATCCGACACGCTTTCGATATAGACGGATGTCAAGTTAGCGAGCATGACGGGATCGTCCACTTTCATGACGGAGTCTTCGAACATCGTTCGCAGCGACTGAAGGCTGCTGTTCCGCGAATGGCGTAATTCGGCGAACTTTGCAGACATCCCTTCATTAACTGCCTCGAGATAAAACAGGATCATTGATTTTTTGGATCCGAATCGCTTGGAAAGCGCAGCTGGGGAAATCTCGATTTCCTTGGCGATATTGTCAAGCGTCAGCTTGGCGTAACCATACTTGCCTAAAGCGGAGTATATGCCTCCCAGTATTCGTTCGTCGCTGTATTCGCGCGGTCTCGCCATCGATGATTCACCTCGTTTATTAATATGTGGTTGATCACTTACTAATTAATATAACAAAGTATTAGTCCGAATGCCAATCAAGATTTGCGAATGATCCAGGCTGCCAATCTCTTCTTTGTATATACGGACTCTCGGGACCATATACTGTAACGGAAGGAAAGGGGTGAGTGCGAATGGACTTGTTCACAGTGGCATTGCCGGCAAGTCTGCATAATTCCGCCGAGCGGTTGCTGGACTTGATGACGGAGCATACGAACGATGAATTACATAATTACACGGAAGCAGATCCTGCGTCGGGAGGAATTGCCCGGTATGAGCTGGAAAACGGCATTATTACCTGCCGGGCTGTACTGCCTGCGTTTCAATTAAAGCTGCACGGACAATTCGTCTACAGATCCGCCTCTCGGGCCATTGCGGATTACATTATCGAGCAGTTGGAGCCTGCCATGCTCTCGGACATTATAGGACACAAGCATCGCAACAATCCAGCCATGGACACGGCCATCATCGAACGGTATTGCCATGAGCTGCTGCAAGGGAAAGATTGGGACGGGCTCGGCGGAAAGTTTCACGAAGCCGACAGACTGCGCCGGAGAGGCAAAATCGCGGAGGAACTGGAGCTTTATTTGCAGGATCAGACGCTGCTTCAACTGCAGGGCTTCACGACTTTCCGATTGCATGCCTATCGTACGGAGCTGGCCGAGATCGCGGAATACGCTCTGGATGAATACGTGCTCGACAAGCAATATCAGGAGTTTATCTCGCTTCTGAAGTATTTTGTCCAGATGCAGGATTCCAAGGTGCCGCTTGTTCATCTACTGCATAAGGGCGGTCACGATTTCTCGATGTACGACGAAAGCTTCCGGACGCTGGAACATAAGCCGCCGGCCGACCGCATCGTCGCTGAGATGCTGGAGACGGAGATGAACATCGAGGACATGGTGATCAGCTCGCTAATCTCCGTGTCTCCCAAAAAGATTACGGTCCATACGAGGCATCCGGAGCTGCAGGTCATCCGCACGATCGAGACGATCTTCGACGGCAAGGTCAACGTATGCGTGCAATGTTCTTCCTGCGCCAGCACCCTCGACGAATGGATCCAACCTTAAAAGGATGTTTAAAAAGTCCGCTTTCCATGACGAAGCATCTCGAGAAGCTTATTCGACGTCGAATATTGAACTCAGCCGAACCTAAGCATATGCTTACGAAGTATGTTTCCTCCGGAAACATTGCAGGTGCTCACATAGCGCTGCTATGCTCCGCTCCTCAGTTTCTAGCTTCGTCCAATCTTCTCGGTCCTGAAAACCGGACTTTTTAAACTTCGATTTGAATTGTCCGCTTTCCATGACGAAGCATCTCGAGAAGCTTATTCGACGTCGAATATTACTTCGATTTGAATTGTCCGCTTGACCGGGACCGACTGCACGTTCTATAATGACGACATATAGTTTACGTCTAACAGCGACGACAGATGACAAGTATCCGTCATGGCGCCTGTGCAGAGAGAGAAGCCCTGGGCTGCAAGCTTCTTCCTGACGCGGTCGGATATACCCCATCTATAGCTGTACGGTTGAACCGCCCTTGTGGCCAGTAAGCCGTACCGGTTATCTCCGTTACCAGATCATACGAGGACTGTCCGTCCGCCTGCACCTTGCAGCGTGGAGCCGAATGGTCGAAGTAGGGTGGAACCACGAGCGCAAGCACTCGTCCCTTATGCGGGATGCGGTGCTTTTTTTGTGCGCGCCGGCGTACTGCCATGCTTGATACCTATCAGAACCCGGAAGGAAGTTGAACATGAGCATTAAAGTAACGTTCCCGGACGGGGCCGTGCGCGAATACGAAGCAGGCTCCTCCATCGAAGACATCGCGGGCTCCATTAGCCCTGGACTGAAGAAAAACGCCGTAGCGGGCAAGCTCGACGGCAAAGTCGTCGACATCTATACGAAGCTGGAGCAGGATGCCGCGATTGAGATCGTGACGCTTGACGGCGCGGACGGCCTTGAAGTGTACCGTCACAGCACGGCGCATCTCCTGGCGCAAGCGTTAAAGCGCATCTACGGCGAGAAAGCCGTGAAGCTTGGCATCGGACCGGTGATCGAGGACGGCTTCTACTACGATATCGACATGGAGCAGACTCTGTCGTCGGAGGATCTGGCTGGTATCGAGAAGGAAATGAACAAAATCGCAAACGAAAACCTGGATATCCGCCGCCGTGTCGTCAGCCGCGAGGAAGCGCTGGCGATCTTTACAAAACTGGAAGATAATCTGAAGCTGGAACTGATCCGCGACCTGCCGGAGGAGGCCGAGATTACGCTGTATGATCAGGGCGAATTTTTCGACTTGTGCCGTGGTCCGCACCTACCGTCTACAGGACGCATCAAGGCGTTCAAGCTGCTGAGCATCGCAGGCGCTTACTGGCGCGGCGACTCCAAGAACAAGATGCTGCAACGTATCTACGGCACGGCGTTCCCTAAGAAAGCTCAGCTTGACGAGCATCTCCATTTCCTGGAGGAAGCGAAAAAACGCGATCACCGCAAGCTGGGCCGCGAGTTGAAGATGTTCACCTTTTCTCGCGAAGTAGGTCAAGGCTTGCCGCTGTGGCTCCCTAATGGCGCCAAGGTACGCAGAACGATGGAGCGGTATATCGTCGATCTCGAGGAAAGCCTGGGCTACCAGCATGTGTACACGCCTGTACTTGCCAACGTGGAATTGTACAAGATCTCCGGTCACTGGGAGCACTACAGCGAGGACATGTTCCCGCTGATGGCGCTGGACAACGAGGAACTTGTCCTTCGGCCTATGAACTGTCCGCATCATATGATGGTCTTTAAAAGCGACATGCGCAGCTACCGCGATCTGCCGATCCGGATCGCCGAGATGGGCACGATGCATCGCTACGAGATGTCGGGCGCTTTGACTGGCCTGCACCGCGTTCGCGCGATGACGCTAAACGACGCCCACATCTTCTGCCGACCCGACCAAATCAAGGAAGAGTTCGCGCGCGTTGTCGGTCTGATTCGCAAGGTGTACGAGGACTTCGGCATCAAAGAATACCGCTTCCGTCTCTCTTACCGCGATCCTCAAGATACCGAGAAGTACTTCCAGAACGACGAAATGTGGGAGATGTCTCAGCGTATGCTGCGCGAGGTCGTAGAAGAGCTTGAGCTTCCGTTCTTTGAGGCGGAAGGCGAAGCGGCGTTTTATGGTCCGAAGCTTGACGTTCAGATCAAGACGGCGCTGGGCAAGGAAGAGACGTTGTCCACGGCGCAGCTGGACTTCCTGCTGCCTGAGCGGTTCGAGCTGGAATACGTCGGCGATGACGGCAAGAAACACCGTCCGGTCGTTATTCACCGGGGTATTATCAGTACGATGGAGCGTATGACAGCGTTCCTGCTCGAGAACTTCGCTGGCGCGCTGCCGCTTTGGCTGTCGCCTGTTCAAGCGAAGGTGATCCCGGTATCGCAGGCTTACGAGGAGTATGCTCGCAAGGTGGAAGAACAGCTTCAACTTGGCGGCATTCGCGTCGAAAGCGATTTGCGCAACGAGAAGCTGGGCTACAAAATTCGGGAAGCGCAGCTGGAGAAAATTCCTTATATGCTCGTTGTCGGCGATAACGAAATGCAAGCCGAAGCCGTATCGGTACGGAAACGAGGAGAAGGCGATATCGGGTCGATGCCGACATCCGAGCTCGTCGCATTGCTAAAAGGTCAAATTTCGTCCAAGGAATAACCGAACATGAGCGAATAAAGCTTGTGCCATTGGGGCAATCTTACCTCTGAGGAGGAAAGTATCCCGATGGCTACAAGCTTTTTGTTATGGTTAAGATGGGCTCAAAGGAACGTTCTCGTATGGCTCGCCGTCGTTGTTGTCTGGACTTCGACCATTGCTGCTCTACCGGCAAGCGCGGCGCCGGCCGAGATCGAAGTGGTTGCGACAGGCTACACGGCAGGCGTGGAATCGACGGGCAAACGTCCGGGCCACCCCGGCTATGGCATCACATATTCAGGCGTGAAGGTGCGAAGGGACCAGGTATCTACCATCGCGGCGGATCCCAAACTGTTCCCGATTGGCACGCTGCTTTATATTCCGGGCTACGGCTACGGCGTCGTGGCGGATACGGGCTCGGCAATCAAGGGCAAGCGTATCGATCTGTATTTCGAGACCATCAAGGAAGTGTACGAACAGTGGGGGAAGCGGAGTGTCAGCGTACAGGTGCTGAGGCGGGGCAATGGCAAGTTGACGGAGTCCTGGCTGCACAGCATCAACCAAGCCGTTCAAGTCGGCAAGCCGATTCCGCAAGCGTATTTGGAGTCTTAACGACTGCATAGTTTGCGGTGGCGAAGCCATACTAAACTTGGACGGGGAGGTGAATACAATGGCTAAAAACAAAAACAATAATGCCGCTCAAGGTCAAGGTCAAGTTCAAAACAATCAGTTCGATGCTGAATTCGCTGAAGAGTTAAATCAGGCTAAAGCTGCCAACAGCAAAGCGGCAAACCAAAAAGTAAATCAACAAAATCAGCAAAATCAACAAAACCAATAACATGCGATTGGCCGTTACCGGCCGCGCACATGATGAAAGAAACGAAAGAGGAGCCCCTGCGGCGCCTCTTTTTTCTTTTCAATTGTCGAAAACAGGGATATAATGTAGGGAAACCTTACATCAGTTATTTCTCTACCCAATAATTCGACGAAAGCGCGGTGAAAAAGGATGCGAACGGCAAGCTGGTTCACCAAGGGTTCAACCGTTAACTCGCAAGATGCCAAGCAGGACCAAATGAATAAACTGCTCCATGAATCGGTAGTCATATCCGATCAACTGACGGCAGCGGTTGACGAGGTAGACGGCGCAATCGATCAACTGACGTCTATTGCCGACGCTTCGCAATCGCAGGAGCAAAAGCTCAGATTATCCAGTTCCGTCGCGATGAGCAGGATCGAGGAGGCTTTCTCCTCCTTGCAGGAGGTCGCTTCCGCAGCGGGGCAGATCAGCGGCGCTTCCTTGCATCTAAACGAAAAGAGCAAGGAGACGAAGGAAGTTGTGCTGGACGTTTGCCGCTCGCTCCTTGACACCGATGATGCCATGAATGAGCTAAAGCGACAAAATGCAACGATGGGGCAACATATCCTGGAGCTGATTCAGCATACGTCACAGATTAACGAGATCAACGCCCTCATACACGAGATCGTGTCCCAAACCTCCCTGCTAGCCCTTAACGCCTCCATCGAAGCCGCGCATGCCGGGGAGTACGGCAGAGGTTTCTCGGTCGTTGCCTCACAGATCAAGAAGCTGGCCGAACAAAGCGCGGATGCGGTCAAACGGTCCGCCGGCATGGTGGAGCAGATCGAAGGCGGGGTCAAGCAGGTCGTCGAAGCCGTCGACCGCGAGAAGCAGTCCGTGGAGCGCAGCGTCTCGGAGATGGCTGTCAACAAGCAGCGGATGGACGCCATCTTTATGAAGATTACGGAAGTGGACGAGCTGGTTAGCCGAACAGCCACCGCCAGCAGCGAGCAGACCATACATATGAACGGCTCTACTGCAATGCTGAAGGACGTTGTGAACTCCGTCAATGAAACGATTAACAGCGTCGACGAGACGCTGGCGCTTGCGAACAAACAGCGAGAGCAGGTGCGCAAGCTCGATCGGGTGAGGGTAAATCTCGGCCGCTCTTCCGCCGCCCTGTCGACAGCCGTGGAAAGGATCGGTATCAAGCGCTCCGGAAGCGCGGAAGCTGTTAATATATCGGGCGTACAGCAATGGCTAAGCGGTGCGGCGGCGGATCCGGAGCTCGCCGCGCTGGACGAAGCAGCGCATGAACGCAAGCTGACCGCGATGCTGGCTTCGCGAACAGACGTCGAGGCCATCTGGTCCAACCGCGGGGACGGCTCCTTTATCTTCTCGCTTCCGGAGGCTGGACTGCTTAACGCGAAAAACAGAGAATGGTGGAGGCGGGCGATAGCCGGTCAGCCGTTCCATTCCGAAGTTTATGTCTCCGCTATATCCAAGCAGTTGTGCGTGACGGTAGCCGTGCCGATCCGCGATGGCGGCGGACAAGTTGTCGGCGTGATCGGAGCGGATATGTCGGTCCGGTAACGATAACTCATCTAGTTCAAGCTTCATTTATTGCAGCCGCCGCAGCCTATGTGCTCCGGCGGCTGTCTCCCCGTATAACGGCCCTTTCCCATTGAGTGACAGTCTCTCGGTCTGGAGACGGAGATGAAATTCAACCGGTCGTCCCTACTTGATCGTCGAAGGATGCGTTATACTGGGTTTACAAATGATTAAACTATGTTACATGCATAAGGAGTTGTGCGGAATGAACGGTAATTTCGCCGGCCGGCTGTTTACCGGCTTGATCGTAGTTGCGGTTGGATTGTTCTTCCTGCTTCGCCAATTGGGGGTAGCCCCTTTCGAGAGTATTAGTATAGGCGAGCTGTTTTCTACTTATTGGCCTTGCATCTTGATGTATTTCGGGGTGGCCCAACTGCTTAGCGGCCGCTTCCACGGAGGCTCCGGCTGGTGGGGGGCGGTCATGCTGCTCATCGGATTCGTCTTCCTGGGCAACAACCTGCAATGGTTCACTTGGTCGATTGGCGACATTGTACCGTTCCTGGTTCCCATCATCGTCATCATCGTAGGTTTCCGCATGATCTGGAAGCCGGAAAAGCCGAAGCGGAAGGCTCCTCCCGAGAGCGACTGGACCTCTTTTCGTCCATACGGCAAAAATCCGGAGGATGTCCCGCCTGCGCCCCCGCTGCATCCCGATCCAACGGTCGTTCCCCCGCCCCAAGCGGAGGAGAAGGGATTTCGCCCGTCGGAAGATCAGAGTGTTCCGCACCGTGGCGAGCATGCTCGCGAGCAACGCGCGTCGGGCAGCTATCGCGATGACGAGCGTCATAGCCAATACGACGGATATGACAATAAGAAGGGCAGAAAGAAGGATTGCTGGAATCAAGGACAGCGGGATCATGTGGAGTGGTGGAATCACAGCGACCCCAATGTGATGAATCGATCCGGTTTCATCGGCGACATCCATATGGGCCAGGATTATTGGGAGCTCAAGCCGCTCAATATTTCCCACTTTATCGGCGACACGGTACTGGATTTGACGAAGGCTGATATTCCTTACGGCGAGACGAAAGTCAACATCTCCTCCTTTATCGGCGATGTCAAGGTATATGTGCCCAATGATTACGAGCTTGGCATTCAGGTTGTCTCCTCTGCATTCATCGGTGACGTAAAGGTGCTTGGACAGAAGGAAGGCGGCTTGTTCACGAACGTGAACGTGAAGTCCCCTAAATATTCCGAGTCGGACAAAAAGATTAAGCTGGTCGTCAGCACTTTCATCGGCGATACCCGCGTTATTAAGGTGGGGTGAAGACAACGAGATGATGGTTCGATTCTTACGAAGCGGGAAGTGGGAGCTGGTCGGCATGTTCGTCCTGGCTTCCTCCGTTTCATTGCTGGCGGCTGTTCTATTCTGGAATCTCATGGGAGATTATTTTGGTCATGCGGAACTGAAGATCGGGGTAATCATCATTGTCATTCTTGTGAGCGCTGCGTTTGGCTATTGGGCCGCGCAGCGCTTCGGCGGGCGTCTGGATATATTATTCCTGGCGATCAAGCAAGCGGTTAACGGCAATTACGAGGTTCGCATACCCGAAAATGGATCGAACTCCTTCGTCCAACTGTACAGGGAGTTTAATGAACTTTCCAAAAATATGGAAGAAAAGATGAAGCTGCTTCAACAGCTCGGTGAAGAAAAGGTATTGACGGAATCGGCTTCCAACGAGGCGGCCGTATTGGAAGAGCGGAAGCGGATGGCGCGCGATCTTCACGATACGGTCAGCCAGCAGCTGTTTGCCATCCATATGTGCGCTTCCTCTCTGCCCAAGCTGCTGGAGGCGGATGCTGCGCGGGCGGCGTCCGTGCTGGAGCAATTGATCGAGATGTCTAATCTTGCCCAGAAGCAGATGCGCAACTTCATCGCTCAGCTTCGCCCTATGGAGCTGGAAGGCAAGACGCTGCAAGAGGCGCTCGATAAGTGGTTTCCCGACTATTGCAGGCAGAACAAGCTGCAAGGCTTGCTGGAATGGAGGCTCAACGATCAGCTTAGCGAGGCGAAGGAGCATCAGCTGTTCCTTATTGTGCAGGAAGCGATGGCCAATGTCGTCAAACATGCCAAGGCGAATAATTGCACATTGACGCTAAGCGATACGGAGCGGCAGGTCGTCATGATGTTATCCGACGACGGCGCCGGCTTTAAGGCGGATGAAGTAAGGCGAGGCTCTTACGGCCTTTCTACCATGCAAGAACGTGCGCAGAAGCTCGGCGGAGCGGCGGAAATCATCAGCAAGCTGGGAAGCGGAACAAGAGTCCGGGTTACGATACCGAAAATATACCGAGGTGAGCAAATTCGATGAGCGCGGCGGAAAACATTAAAGTTATGATTGTAGACGACCACGATATGGTTCGAATCGGCCTTCGCACGTATTTGATGCTGGAGCCGAAGTTTGAAGTGATTGCAGAGGCGGGAAGCGGCGTTGGTGCTATCAACCAACTCAAGACCATGAGCGAAGAAGATCGCCCTCATATTATTTTAATGGACCTCATGATGCCGGAGATGGATGGAATCGAAGCGACCAGGAGCATTATGGCGACTTACCCTTCGATGAAGATCGTCATGCTTACCAGCTTCCTGGAGGATGACAAGGTATATGGAGCCATCGAAGCGGGAGCGGTCAGTTATGTGCTCAAGACGGTATCCGCCGAAGAGCTGATCTACGCCATTAACGGAGCCTTTAAAGGAATGCCGGTCATGACCGCGGACGTCTCCCAGGCGCTGACAAGAGGACTTCGCCAACGCCATGCGCAGACTGGCGACGAGGAGCTGACGGAGCGCGAAAAAGAAGTGCTGCTTCTTATCGCGGATGGGCAATCCAACAAGGAGATTGCGGAAGAGCTTCATATCAGCATCAAGACGGTGAAAACCCATGTCAGCAATCTGCTGATGAAATGCGAGCTGGAGGATCGGACGCAGCTTGCCGTCCTCGCTCACCGCAAAGGCTGGGCCAAAAGCACATAACGGCAAGCTTGCCTGGACATACTACCCACTAGCAGGAACCAAATGATGGAGGGTAATGTCATGATACCAATCTCTTCCACCGTAGAAGGCCAGGAGAAAAAATTTACGGAAATTCAGGCGCTGCTTACGGATAGACAATTTACGCTCGGCGGCAACTGGGACTACGATCATGGCTCGTTCGACCGCGCTCTCGACGGCGAGAATAAGGTCTGGCTGCGAATCCCGTTCCAGGTGATCGATGGAAATATCGACAGCGAGCTGTCGGAGAACAACGCGCAGATACAGTTTCAACAGCCTTACGTCTTGAGGCATCTCTACAATGAAGGCAATGATCCGGAAGCATCCGTACGCGTCGTAGGGGCCGTATTCGACCAATTCCAATCGCCGATCGACCCGGATGCCGATATCGAGCCTCGCTGGGTGGAACGCGGCAAAGCTGTCATGCGCGAGGTGGAGGGCGCTATTCCCTTCTAAAGCAGAGCTCTCTATCGAGTCGGATTCGATTCGATAGAGAGTTTTTTAATTTCAACCTCGATTAAAGCGATTATCCGCATTTGCGATTATGCTTATCCTTCGCGAAAACTTTAATTATAATGGTTTTCCAAAACGAAAATTATCTAGAATTCAGGTGTTTTTAAGTTTGTTTTAAGGTAGAATGTGCATGATAGAAATAACAAAACGAATATTCATTTTATAACAAGTACCTAGTAACGGGATGGAGGAGAACGACAATGGATGATCAAAACAAAAAAGGGTATGATGAGTTTTTTTCTTCCGACAACCGGGGACGCAGCGATGAGCCCGGCGACACTTATAGCAAAAACGATTCAGACTCAGGGGTAGGGGCGGATCACAGTCCTAAGGTAGAACCGGAGGCCCCCCGCGAATCAAAGCCGGCATATTATTACTCTTACGGGCCAATGTCTAACGACTCCGGCGCTTCTGCTTCTTCTACTTCGGCTTCGTCTTATGATTACGAGCCTAGAGACAGCGGCACAGCGGATTCCGATCGATACGGTTCCTCAATGGATAGCGGGCCGGCTGCTGCACAACCTCCGCAGCCAACGCAGCTCAGACCGTTCACGCCATCTCATGGCGGGGGCAAACACGGGTGGCAGGCCAAGAAGGAGAAGAAGGCCGGAACTTCGTTCAAGGCTGTGTTCGCTTCCTTCCTCGCGGGCGTCATTTTGGTCGGAGGCTTGATGTATACGGCGGACGTCCGCAATTGGTTTACGTCGAACGAGACGATGTCGACGCAAACGGAGAGCAACGGCGCGAGCCAGTCCGCCCAGGCTGGAGCAGGCTCGGGACTTTCCACCGCTGCTGCTCGCCCCGACGATATCGCACAATTGTTTGAGACGGCGAGTCCGGCTGTCGTGAAGATCGAGACGTTCACGAAAGTGCAATCGCGCGGCGGCGGCGGCAGCCTGCTGGACGATCCGTTTTTCCGCCAGTTCTTCGGCGACAATTACACATCGCCGCAGCAAAAGGAGGAGCAGAACGGACAAGACAGCCAGATGCAGCAGACGGGCATCGGCACGGGTTTCTTTTTCGATTCAACGGGGTACATTCTCACGAATCAGCATGTAATCGGCGAGTCGGATGAAATTCGGGTTACGGTGCAGGGATACGACAAACCGTTTACGGCGAAGTTGCTCGGCTCCAGTTATGATCTGGACCTGGCGGTCATTAAGGTGGAAGGAGAAAAAGCGTTCCCGACACTGCCGATGGGAAGCTCCGACGACATCAACATCGGCGATTGGGTCGTGGCGATCGGCAATCCGTACGGCTTCGATCATACGGTAACGGTAGGCGTGCTCAGTGCCAAGGAAAGACCGATCGACATTCAGGATCAACAGGGCGAACGCAATTACAAGCATTTGCTCCAGACGGATGCATCGATCAACCCCGGCAACTCCGGCGGTCCGCTGCTCAACGTAAAGGGCGAGGTTATCGGCATCAATACGGCCGTCAGCTCGCAGGCGCAAGGCATCGGCTTCGCGATTCCGACAAGCACGATCAACGAAGTGTTGGATAACCTGAAGAACAATACGGAAATTCCGAAGGAGCCGGTT
This sequence comes from Paenibacillus sp. PAMC21692, assembly GCF_014303795.1. NCBI lineage: Bacteria > Bacillati > Bacillota > Bacilli > Caryophanales > Paenibacillaceae > Paenibacillus > Paenibacillus sp. PAMC21692. The sequence continues at coordinate 6,500,539 of NZ_CP060293.1, read as the reverse complement.
CCGTTCATCGGTGCTGAGCTGAGAGACATGACGGAAGACTATGCGAAACAACTGGGGATCGAGGAGTCGGAAGGTTCGCTGGTCCAAAGCGTTTATTACAATTCTCCGGCTTATCTCGGCGATCTGAAGCAATATGATTTGATCGTGGGCGTTGAAGGCAAGAAATATTCGACGACTACCTCGCTCATCGAAGAGATTAAGAAACGCGAAGTCGGCGAGAAGGTACAGTTCAATATTATCCGCCAAGGCCAGAAGCTGGATCTCGAGATTACGATTGGCGATAAAAACAAGTTCGGAGTTACGCAGTAATCCACGGCAGCAACGAAGCTTTGATTTGCAGGCATGAAGCGCAGAGCATGAATTCTCTGCGTTTTTTGCTGCAATACGGGGGAAGGGGGATGGAGAAAGATGAGACATCATATTATGGTTGTGGATGACGACGAAAGAATTATATCGATGCTGCGCAGAAGCCTGGCATTCGAAGGATATGAGGTAACGACGGCGGCAAATGGCGCCGAAGGGCTAAAGACGTTGCTCGGCATCGATCCGGATCTGCTGATACTGGATGTAATGATGCCGCAGATTGACGGCTGGGAAGTTTGTCGGCGAGTGCGGGAGGGCGGCAGCGCCGTGCCGATTCTGATGTTGACCGCCAAGGATGATATTACGGATCGGGTCAAGGGGCTGGATATCGGCGCCGACGATTATCTGGTTAAGCCGTTTGCGCTGGAGGAGCTTCTGGCGCGAGTGCGCGCGTTGCTTCGCAGGAAGTCCGACAAGCTGGAGGATGCGGGAAGCCGTCTCAGCTTCGAGGACCTGGTGCTCGACATGGACGCGCGCGAGGCCATTCGCGGTGACAGACGGATTGAACTGACAAGCAAGGAATACGACTTGCTGCTGTTTTTCATGCAGAATCCTCGCAGGGTGCTGACGAGAGACGCCATCATGGAGAAAATATGGGGCTTTGACTTCAGCGGAGAATCCAATGTCCTGGAGGTTTATATCGCCATGCTTCGCCAGAAAGTGGAGGAAGGCGGAGGGAGACGAATTATCCAAACCGTTCGGGGCACGGGCTACGTGCTGAGAGGAGAGGCGGGGTAACGCATGTCCATTCGGCTTCGCCTGACATTATGGTATTCGGGACTTCTGGCGGCGACGCTGCTTGTGTTCGGAATCAGCTTGTACGTCTTTATGAACTGGAATACGTACGCGGACGTGAAGAATCAGTTGAAATCGACTGCGGAAAGACTGGGCGTTCACGGAACGATTACGCAAGGGAGATTATCCTTGGATTTGAACTATCAATCTATATCAGAATTGCCTAACATTTTAGAGAAAAGTATGTACCTTCAGCTTGTTAATTATGAGGAAGGAGTTATTACCGCTTCTAGCAATCTCAGACAGCTCGGTAATGTTTCTATTCCCTATCCAGAGGTTCAATCCAGTCCGCAGGACGGGTTTGTGGTGACCCATGTAACCATTGGCAAGAATAAGTATAAAATGATTACTTATCAAAAGACATTGGTAAAAGGTAAGCTACTCGGTCTACTTCAAGTAGGAGCGTTCACCTTCAACGAAGACAAACAAATGAGCGGGCTGCGCACGATACTGATCTTCCTGTCCGTCGCCGTCGTGCTTATCGCCTTCACCGTAGGACTGCTAATCGCCAGACAGGCGCTGCGGCCGATCGAAAGGGTCATTACGGCCACTCGCCAGATCGAGAAGGGCTCCGACTTAAGCGTCCGAATACCGGAAGGCGGTCCTCAGGATGAGATCGGAACGCTGGTGGATACGCTTAATAAAATGTTATCCCGTCTGGAGCGGGCTTACAACGAGCTTGACGATGCCTATAAGGTGCAGCGCCGGTTCGTATCCGATGCGTCGCATGAGCTTCGTACGCCGCTGACGACGATTCGCGGCAATATCGACCTGCTGGAGAAGATGTGGAGCCAGGCGAAGCCGGAGAACGGCAGCGGAGCCGCGGCAGCTTCTGCACTGCCGCTTTCGTCGGAGCACTTCGGCATCTCCACCGAAGCCATATCGGACATCTCTGCGGAGACAAAGCGCATGAGCACGCTCGTTAATGATCTGCTTGCGCTGGCGAGAGCGGATGCCGGTTATGTCATGGAGAAGGAACAGCTGCAGTTGAGGTCGCTGACCGAGGATGTCGCTCGCCGTGCAGCGCTCTTGCCCCGCCATGCGGAGTGGAAGGTCGGCGATCTGTCGAAGCTGGATCATGTCGCCGTTCACGGAAATCACGATTATGTGCAGCAACTGCTGTTTATATTTATCGAAAATGCGTTTAAGTATACGCCGTCCGGCCATGTGGAGCTGAGCTCGGTTCGTAGAGAAGGGCATGTGGGCTGGATGATTCGCGATACCGGCATCGGGATGAATCCGGATGAGATACCGCATATCTTCGATCGTTTCTATCGCGCGGACGAATCTCGCGGGGTGACGGTAGGCACGGGCCTGGGTCTGTCGATCGCCAAATGGATTCTCGATGAGCATGGCGGATCTGTTGAAGTCACTACTTTGGAGCAGGCCGGCACAACGTTTATCATTTGGCTGCCGATAGACTTTTCCCCAAGGTCTGATTCGTCTATAATGGAAGGAACGGACCTTGACGAGGATTAGCCTCAGAAACTAGAGCGAGGTTGGCCAGAGGGGTCCGCAGAAAGCAGGTGCAGCATGGAAATTGTGAAAATCTCGCCTCGCGGCTATTGTTACGGCGTCGTCGACGCGATGGTCATCGCCTTGCAGACGGTCAAAAATTTGGAGATGCCCAGACCCATCTATATTCTTGGCATGATCGTGCATAATGCGCATGTAACGGAAGCATTCGAGCGGGAGGGCGTCATCACCCTTGACGGCGCGAACCGACTGGAAATATTGGAGCAGATCGAGAAAGGAACCGTCATCTTTACGGCGCACGGAGTCTCTCCCGAAGTACGCGAGCGCGCGAGAGCGAAAGGTCTGACCTTAGTGGACGCGACATGTCCCGACGTAACCAGGACCCATGATCTGATTCGCGCGAAGACGGCGGAAGGTTATCATATTATTTATATCGGCAAGAAGGGTCATCCCGAGCCGGAAGGCGCTATCGGCGTCGCTCCGGACCTAGTCCATCTCATCGAGCGCGAAGAGGAGATCGAATCATTGGTAGTGCCCGCAGGAAAAGTCATTATTACGAACCAGACGACGATGTCGCAGTGGGATATTCGCCATATTATGAAGAGGCTGCAGGAGAAGTATCCCCATGCAGAGATTCATAACGAGATTTGCCTTGCTACTCAGGTTCGGCAGGAAGCGGTGGCCGGACAGGCGGGCGAAGCCCAGCTATGTATCGTCGTCGGCGATCCGCGCAGCAACAACTCCAACCGCCTTGCGCAAGTGTCGGAGGAGATTGCGGGCGTCAAGGCCTATCGCGTATCCGACGTCAGCGAGATCAAGCGCGAGTGGCTGGACGGCCTGGATCGAGTAGCCGTTACTTCGGGAGCGTCCACGCCTACTCCGATTACGAAGGAAGTGATCGCTTATCTGGAGCAGTTCGATTATCGCGATCCATCCACATGGGAGATCAACCGGACGGTGAATATGAACAAGCTGCTTCCGAACGTGCGCGTCAAGTCGAGCAACGAAAGCGGCGGCAGCTCGGAATCCGCTTCGGTGGCGAAATAACGGGATGAGAGAGAGGCGGCAAGGGCACTACGGTGTCGCTTGCCGCTTTTTTTGCAAAAATAAGATTTACGACAGGGGTTGACGAAACGTCGTCCCATCATGTATATTTACTTTAGCGATTAAAAGCATAAAAGCTTAAAAGCCTAAAAGCTTTTAAGTGCGAAAGCGAAAAGTTGGTTTCATGGATTGTTTAAAAAAAATTTAAATGAGAGTTCAAAAAGTCCGGTTTTCAGCACCGAGAAGATTGGATGAAGCTAGAAACTGAGTATCGGAGCGTAGCAGAGCTACGTGAGAAACGGAAGGTTCGGCTGAATTCAAGATTCGATGTCGGATATGCTTTATGAAAAACTTCGTGATGGAAATCGGAATTTTTGAATTTCCTTTAAAAAAGGAGAGAGAGCGATGATAGTTATTACTAAAAACAGCGTATCGGACGAAAGAATTGGTGAGATCGTTCATTATATCGAGAATACAGGCGTTCAGGCTCATGTATCCAAAGGGACGGATCGTACGGTTATCGGAATCATCGGCAATGCGATGCCTACGCTTGCAGAGCATCTGCGCTCCATGCAGGGAGTAGAGAACGTCATCAAAATTTCCAAGTCGTATAAGCTGGCTAGCCGTGACTTCCATCCGGACGATACGATCATCGATATAAAAGGCGTCAAGATCGGGGGCAGCAATCTTGTCATCATGGGCGGTCCGTGCGCGGTGGAGTCGCCGGAGCAGATCGACGAGATCGCAAGATTGGTCAAGGCCGCAGGCGGCCAAGTACTGCGGGGCGGCGCCTTCAAGCCCAGAACAGGGCCATACAGCTTCCAGGGCGTTGGCGTAGAAGGACTCATCATGATGGCTGAGGCGGGCAAGAAACACGGTCTCCTGACGATTACCGAGGTCATGACACCGGAATACGTGGACGTCTGCGCAGAATACGCCGACATCCTGCAGGTTGGCACGCGCAATATGCAAAACTTCGATCTGCTTCGCAAGCTGGGCACGATTCAAACGCCGGTGCTGCTCAAGCGGGGCTTCAGCTCCACGTACGACGAGTTCCTGAACGCGGCGGAATACATTCTTGCCGGCGGCAATCCTAACGTCATGTTGTGCGAGCGGGGAATCCGAACGTTTGAGACTTATACCCGCAACACGCTGGATCTGTCCGCAATCCCTGTCTTGCAATCGCTTAGCCATCTTCCCGTCATTTCCGACCCGAGCCATGGCACGGGCCGACGCGAATTGGTAGAGCCGATGTCCAAAGCCTCCGTTGCCGCGGGAGCGAACGGGCTTATTATCGAGATGCACACGGATCCCGATAACTCCATGACGGGCGATGGCGTTCAGTCGCTGTTCCCGGATCAATTCGCGAAGCTGTTAAAGGAGCTGGAGCAACTGGCTCCCCTTGTGGGCAAAGAGTTCGCAACGGATAAAGCTCCCGCAGACGCTTTTGTAGAATGGATCAAATAGAAGGATTCGGAACGTATGGCAGACATGTCCATGCGTTCTTTTTTTTGCATTTAAAAGCCGTTTTGTGAACAGAAATTTAAACTTGTGAGTATTCCTCACATTGCGATAAAAAATACCTGACATAAGTATTGACGGAGAGAAAAGGTAGTTTTATAATTACGACATGGTTTGGAGCGATTGTTGAACGTTCGTCTTTAAAACACAAGTTAATGTTCGGAAATGGAGGAAGTTTAGATGTCAGTTCAAAAGGTTTTGGATCAAATTAAAGAAAATAACATCCAGTTTGTCGATTTCCGCTTTATCAGCCTTGCCGGTGGCGCGCATCATATTACGTTGCCTTCTACAGAGGTGGACGCAGATACGTTCGTAAACGGCGTAGCTTTCGACGGTTCCTCGATCCCTGGTTTTCGCGGTATCGAAGAATCCGATATGGTTATGATGCCTGACCCGGAATCCGTATTTGTTGATCCATTCACCAGCCATCCAACTTTGAATGTGATGTGCGATATCTACACTCCAGACGGCAAGCGTTATGAGCGCGATCCGCGCAGCATCGCTCAGAAAGCTGAAGAATACCTGCAAACAACGGGTATCGGTACAACAGCGTTCTTCGCGCCTGAATCCGAATTCTTTATCTTCGACGATGTACGTTACGAAAGCTCCATGAACACTTCCTTCTTCTCGGTTGATTCCGAGGAAGGGGCTTGGAACACGGCACGCAAAGAAGAGGGCGGAAACCTGGGCTTCAAGATTCCTGTTAAAGGTGGTTACGTTCCTGTCGCTCCAGTGGACTCCCAGCAAGATATCCGCAGCGAGATGGTTCGCCTGATGCAAGAAACGGGTCTTCGCGTTGAGCGTCATCACCACGAAGTTGCTACTGCCGGCCAAGCCGAGATCAACTTCCGCTTCGATACGCTGACCAAAACAGCAGACAACCTGATGAAATACAAATATATCGTTCACAACGTAGCCCGCCAGTGGGGCAAAGTGGCAACATTCATGCCGAAACCGCTGTTCGGCGACAACGGCAGCGGCATGCACGTTCATACGTCGATCTTCAATGGCGACGAGCCGCTGTTCTACGACAACAAAGAATATGCGAACCTGAGCAAGCTCGCTATGAGCTACATCGCAGGTGTTTTGTACCACGCTCCGGCTCTGATCGCAATTACGAACCCGAGCACGAACTCCTTCAAACGTTTGGTTCCTGGTTACGAAGCGCCGGTTAACCTGGTATTCTCCAAAGGAAACCGTTCCGCGGCCGTTCGTATCCCGATTGCTGCGGTAACGCCTAAAGGCTGCCGTATCGAGTTCCGTACGCCGGACTCCACGGCCAATCCATACCTCGCGTTTGCGGCTATGCTGCTTGCCGGTTTGGACGGCATCAAAAAAGGCCTTGACCCGGTTGCTCTGGGCTACGGACCATTCGACAAAAATATTTACGATCTGCCAGAAGCAGAGAAAAAAGAAATCCGCAGCGTTCCAGGCACATTGGACGAAGCGCTTGACGCGCTTGAAGCCGATTCCGGCTTCCTTACAGAAAGCGGCGTATTCTCCCAAGACTTCATCGACAACTACGTTGCATTAAAACGCGCAGAAGCAAAAGCTGTATCTATTCGCGTTCATCCACACGAGTACAGCCTGTACTTCGGCTGCTAATATTCGCAACACCAAAAACGAGCCCGGTCGGGCTCGTTTTTTGGTGTTAGGTTTTGTGCAAATCCGAATAATGTTTGACGTTTTTATCGTTTTTGTTCGACTTTGAGGTTCGTTCATGACATTTTTACTTGAAGGAGCGGTTCAAACTTGCTATTATAGCCATATCGTGTACAAAGCTGAAGGGTGGAGAGAAAGATGGCAAGAGCATTTAACTTTAATGCAGGGCCGGCGGCAATTCCGCTGGAAGTGCTGCAGCAGGCTGCAGAGCAATTCGTTGACTACCAAGGCGCGGGAATGTCGATTATGGAGATGTCCCACCGGAGCGCGCTGTTCGAGGGTGTCAACAACGAAGCGCAGGCGCTGTTGAAGGAATTGATCGGCATTCCGGACAATTACCAGGTGCTCTTCCTGCAAGGCGGCGCAAGCACGCAATTCGCGATGCTGCCGATGAACTTGTTGAAGGCGGGGCGTCCTGCTGCATATGTGAAGACTGGCGCATGGGCGGACAAGGCCATGAAGGAAGCGCAGCTCATTGGCGAGACGGTAGTCGCGGCTTCGACGGAAGCCGACAAATACATGAGAATGCCAAGCTTGTCGGAAATTGTCGTTCCTAGCGATGCTTCCTATTTGCACTTGACCTCGAACGAAACGATCGGTGGCGTGCAATTCCATGAATTTCCCGATACGGGCGATATCCCGCTGATTGCGGATATGTCGAGCGACATCCTGAGCAGACCGATTGATGTCAGCAAATTCGGCGTCATTTATGCGGGAGCTCAAAAGAATTTGGGGCCATCGGGCGTTACAGTTGTCATCATTCGCGACGATCTCATTGAACAAAGTCCAAAGGATATTCCTGCCATGTTCAGATACAATACGCATGCCAAGGCAAGCTCGCTCTACAATACGCCGCCATCCTTCTCCGTTTATATGGTAGGTCTTGTGCTGAATTGGATTAAAGGCATGGGCGGAGTTGGCCAACTGGAGCAATACAACCGCGACAAAACAAAGCTGATCTACGACGCGATCGACCAAAGCGGCGGTTTCTATCGCGGCGCGGCTCAGACGGGAAGCCGTTCGTTCATGAACATTACGTTCCGTTTGGGCAGCGAGGAGCTGGAGAAACTGTTCGTTAAGCAATCGGAAGCGGAAGGTTTCGTTGGACTTAAGGGGCATCGCGATGTTGGCGGTCTGCGTGCTTCGACTTATAATGCCGTACCGCTGGAAAGCTGCCAGGCGCTGGCTCAGTTCATGGCCGACTTCCAGAAGCGCAACGGCTAAAAACAAAAAGAAACGCCCTCTCTCGAATATTCGAGGAGAGGGCGCTTCCTTGTCTCGGCGCGTATGCGGTGCATTGCTCAGGCCAACGAAGAGGTTTCGGTAATGGCAGGGCCGTTGAGCTTGTAGCCGACGTTGCGGACGGTCGTAATATATTCCGGCGTCCTTGCGTTTTTCTCGATTTTGTCCCGCAGATGGCTGATATGGACGTCCACGATACGAGTATCGCCGAGGAAGTGGTAATCCCATACGCCGTGCAGAAGCTGTTGGCGGCTGAGTACTTTTCCCTTGTGCTTGCAGAGGAACAGCAACAGCTCGAACTCCTTGGGCGTCAGCTCGATCGGCTTGCCGTCCAGCATGACTTCGCGTTGATCGGCAAGCACATTAAGCCTGCCGATGGAATAGATGGTCTCTTCCGTTGCTCCAGGCAGCGTCTGCAGACGGCGGAACAAGGCTCCGATCCGGGAGATGAGCTCCTGAGGGCTAAATGGCTTGGTCATATAATCATCGGCTCCGTTGTCGAGGCCTGCGATTTTGTCAGTGACGTCTTGCAATGCGGTTAACATTATGATCGGTACCGCGTTATTTTGCTTGCGAAGCTCTCTGCATACCTGAATGCCGTCCATCTTGGGCAGCATAAGATCCAATACGATCAGATCAGGGCGGAAAGGCTTGAGCAAATCGAATACCGCCTCTCCGTCGCCGACGCATCTGACGTCATAGCCGGCAAGCTTTAAGTTGAACTCGATCAACATGGAGATAGATGGTTCGTCATCTACGACCAATACTTTTTTTCGCATCAATTTGTCTCCTTTGCCACCAATTATAGTACCATTATGGGAGACGACATTTCGCTTAAGATTAACGGTACGTTAAGCGAATGTTAAATTAACCAGATTAGGGCGTGTCTGAAAACCCGTTCAGTGGCACCTTTCACCGCCTTTTCGCCCCCTGCTTCGTTCCGTTTGCTTGACGTACCCCCGGTACGCCTTCACAAACGCGCCTTGCATGGAACGAAAATTCGGCAAAATTTGCTCTCCTCAGAGTTCTCAGACACGCCCTAGCATGAAGACGGGAGCAACAATTCATATGGCATTTCACATTGTGTTGGTTGAACCGGAAATTCCCGCGAATACGGGCAATATATCACGGACCTGCGCGGCGACGGGAACGATCCTCCATCTGGTCAGGCCGCTGGGCTTCGATACGGACGATAGAACGCTAAAACGCGCGGGGCTTGATTACTGGCATTCCGTACAAATTATGTACCATGATTCCTTCCAGGAGGTTAGAGAGCTGTATCCCGAAGGACGTTTCTATTTCGCGAGCACGCGTGCCACCCGATATTATACGGACTTCGAATACCGGGATGGCGACTTCTTTGTGTTCGGCAAGGAAACGAAAGGTCTGCCTCAAGCATTGATCGACGAAAACTTGGAAACTTGCATGAAGATGCCGATGAGGACCGATCATGTGAGATCCCTAAATTTGTCAAATTCAGTTGCAATTGTCATATATGAAGCTTTGCGACAAAACAATTTCATTGGTTTGGATTAATTTTTCGAAAATTCCAACTTAATTTGCGGGGAAGGAAATTTGTTTCTGTCGTCGAATCTGTACAAATAGCGAACGTATTAATTAATTGTGGTGGTCCGCAAAAGTTTCGCAAAACTATAAATTCAGGCATAAAGAGGTGAAACTGATGAAACCAGCAGGAGTGGTAAGGAAAGTAGATCAGCTTGGACGCATCGTTCTTCCGAAGTCGTTGCGCAAGCGGTATCTGATGAACGAAGGCGATCCCGTGGAAATATTCGTTCAAGGAGATCACATCATTCTGGAGCGGTACCGCCCAAAATGCGTGTTCTGCGGTTCCATGAACGAAGTTCAAGAGTTTAAAGAAAGATATGTTTGCGGAGGATGCATGGGAGAGATGGGCTTTCTCAAGCGATAGCCGCTAACGGCAAGTTTGCCGGTCGATGCCCGCAAACGAAATGAAGCTTCTGCGCCAAGTTGATCTTGGTTCAGAAGCTTCATTCGTACTTGCGGAAAAAAAGCGCATTATAGCCCGCTGGTTTTGTCGTCGTTGTATGAGCTCGTCAAGATTGCGGCTATAAACAACACGAACACGGTGATAACGATCCAAAAGTTCAAACCAAGCATTCCATCGACACCTCCAGTTAACTATAGATATTATAACCAAGTGTGGAGAAAAAGAAAACTTTAAAAGTTGTGAACACATTGTTAACATAGAGGATATGAGTAATGTAATGTAGAAAATTATCGAAAGATGCAGGAGAGGGGCACAATCGATGGATTACCGATTTTCGACAAATGTAGCGAACTTAAAATCATCTGCCGTTCGCGACATTCTGAAGCTGACTCAAGGGAAAGACATGATTTCATTCGCGGGCGGGCTTCCGGCAGAAGAGTTGTTCCCCGTACAAGCCGTTCGAGAAGCTGCTGATCGCGTATTTACGGCAGGAACGGGGGCGCTTCAGTACGGACTAACGGAAGGTTATCTTCCGCTTCGCGAGCAGCTGTGCGGCCGTATGGCAGCCAAAGGCATGGCGGCTACGCCTGACGAAATGATTTTGACGACGGGATCCCAGCAGGCCATCGATTTGTTGATCGGCGTACTGACGGAACCGGGAGATATCGTTTTAGTAGAGAAACCGACCTATCTCGCCAGCCTGCAGGTGTTCGCTCTGCATGGTCTCCAGGTTGTCGCCGCCGATTCCGACGAGGAAGGCATCATCCCCGAGGCGGCTGAAGCATTGATCAAGCAGTACGGACCCAAGCTGCTGTATGCTGTTCCTACATTCAGCAATCCTACAGGCAAAGTTTGGAGCGAGGAGCGCCGCAAGCGTATGGTTGCTTTATGCAAGCAATACGGTCTTCTCGTTATTGAAGACGATCCTTATGGCGACATCAAGTTCAAGTCCGAGGAGAACTATCCTTCGATGTTCTCCATTGCAGGCCCGGCAGAGAACAATCCCGTCATCTATACGAGCACCTTCTCCAAGACGGTAGCACCGGCGCTTCGGACGGGCTGGGCAATCGGCGACAGCCGGGTCATCAGGATGATGGCCAAAGCGAAACAAGCGGCAGATCTGCACTCCAGCACGATGGATCAACAAATTCTAAGTCAACTGCTGCGAAGCTTTGATCTCGACGCGCACATCGCGCTGATCTCCAGGGAATACGGCGATCGTATGCTGGAAATGCACTCTCTGTTGGAGCAGAGCGGGTTGTCTGATCTGACATGGGTAAAACCGAAGGGCGGCATGTTCCTGTGGGTAGATCTTCCGGAGGGGATGGATGCCGAGGCTCTGCTGCGATGCGCGGTAGGGAAAGGCGTGGCATTCGTGCCGGGCATCTCCTTCTATGCCGGCGAGCCGAAGCGCAATACGGCGCGGCTGAATTTCACGCATAACAAGGGAGCCCGGACGGTTCAAGGGGTAGAACGCCTGGTCGAGGCGATCGGGGAATTCACGGTTCGAAGCTAGTCTCGGCGATCCAGCGCGACAGCACGTCGCCATAATGCGTCAGCGCTTCCGCTCCTTGCGGCTGCAGGGCGTACACGCCGCGATCGATCTTGCGGAACCAGCCGTAATGATTCTCGCGCATGAGCTGGCCGCTGCGGCTGAAGCCTGTCGCGGCGGCTACGGCCTTCGGCGCCGACGGACCTCGCGCTTGCAGTACGTATGCGCAGCGCAGAGCTTTCTCGCGGTAGGCCGTCACAAGCTTGCGGCCTGTGGAACCTCCAACGTTGTAGTCGCCGCTGCGTTCCCTGAATTCCGTGAGCAGCCGATCCCGCTTGCGATGCCTTGCTCCTCGAACAGGAGGATCGCCAGGCTCGCATAACATTTCAATGACCGGAGCTTTTGTCTTATAGAAAGTGACGGTCATCAGACCGAGACCAAGCATCCGGCACAGCTCCGTCAAGTCGCCGAATCGTTGATTGACGGCACCGCTTTTTTTGCGATTGCGTTCTACGGCCAGCACGACGTCGGCGTGGAGCCGAAGACGTTCAACCCCTTGCAGAAGCAAGGCGAGGTTGAACGTCTTTTTCATTTCGACGATGACTGTGTCGTCGCGCTCGGGATGATTGGCGACCAGGTCGCAATGCATCACCTCGCTTTTTACCGTATAACCCCTCGCTTCGTAATAACGTTTAATAGGAGGGTACAATTCCTCTTCCTTTATAACTGCCATTATTACCCAACTCCTTCCGGCAGGCTCCGGCATCTGCATATCTCCTTATTATAACAGGGGCTTGCGGCAACTTGTCGATTATTTGCGGAGCAGCGAACAAAATAATGGTCAATTTCCAGGTGAAATAAGCATAGGTATTTAATACTTCACAAAAAGTTGGACTACAAGGCGGCTGGCGCGGAAATGTTTCCCGAGCGGAGAAGGAATAGCGGAGATTGGAAGCGATGGGAGGAGACACGGCATGGACATTTTCAAACGAATATCCGAATACCAGGCGGAGAGCGAGAGGTTGGCATGGACTGGGAGCTTCAAAGAATACGTTGAACTTCTCAGGCAGGATCCCTCCCCGGCAATGACCGCGCATTCGCGCGTGTATGAAATGATCGAATCGTACGGGGTCGAGGACGCTGGAGGGCGCAAGACTTATAAATTTTTTGAACAGGAAATATTCGGTCTGGACCGAGCGGTAGAGAAGCTGGTGGAGGAGTACTTCCATTCTGCCGCAAGGAGGCTCGATGTACGCAAGCGGATTCTTCTCTTGATGGGACCGGTCAGCGGCGGCAAGTCGACGATCGTGACCATGCTTAAAAAAGGTCTGGAACGTTACTCGCGAACGCAGCGTGGCGCCGTCTATGCGATTAAAGGATGTCCGATGCACGAGGATCCGCTTCATCTCATTCCCCATGAGCTGAGGCAGGAGATCGAAAAGGAGCTTGGCGTAAGGATCGAAGGCAATCTATGCCCGTCCTGCCAAATGAGGCTCCAAACGGAATACAGCGGACATATCGAAAACGTTATGGTGGAACGCGTCTTTATATCGGAAGACAACAGGGTCGGTATAGGTACATTTAGCCCGTCGGATCCCAAATCGCAGGATATCGCGGACCTTACGGGCAGCATCGACTTCTCCACCATAACGGAGTACGGGTCGGAATCCGATCCGCGAGCCTACCGTTTCGACGGAGAGCTTAACAAAGCGAACCGGGGCCTGATGGAGTTCCAGGAGATGCTGAAATGCGATGAGAAGTTTCTGTGGAACCTGCTCTCCCTGACCCAGGAAGGCAACTTCAAAGCCGGCCGCTTCGCCCTCATCAGCGCCGACGAGCTTATCATCGCTCATACGAACGAATCGGAGTACAAGGCGTTTATCAGCAATAAGAAAAACGAAGCGCTTCAATCCCGGATGATCGTCATGCCGATTCCTTACAATCTCAAGGTGTCGGAGGAAGAAAAGATATACGACAAGCTGATCTCGCAGAGCGACATGAGACATATCCACATCGCGCCCCACGCTCTGAAATCGGCCGCGATCTTCTCCATTATGACGCGGCTGAAGGAAACGAAGAAGCAGGGAATGGATATCGTCAAAAAGATGCGGATGTACGACGGCCAGGAGGTCGAGGGTTTTAAGGAAGCGGATTTGAAGGAAATGCAAAACGAGTATGCCGAAGAAGGCATGTCGGGTATCGATCCCCGCTATGTCATCAACCGGATATCGAGTGCCTTGATCAAGCAGGATATGCAGTGCATTAACGCGCTCGACGTGCTGCGCGCCTTAAAGGAAGGACTGGATCAGCATCCATCCATAACGAAGGAAGAACGCGAGCGTTACTTAAACTTTATCTCAATCGCGCGCAAGGAGTACGACGGTCTCGCCAAGAAGGAGATTCAGAAGGCGTTTGTCTATTCGTTCGAGGAATCCGCCCGTACCTTGTTCGAGAATTATCTCGACAATATCGAAGCATATTGCAATTGGGCGAAGATCAAGGATCCCCTTACTGGGGAGGAGCTTGATCCCGACGAACGTCTCATGCGTTCCATCGAGGAGCAAATCGGCGTATCGGAGAACGCGAAGAAGGCGTTCCGCGAGGAAATTCTTATTCGTATCTCATCCTATTCCCGAAAGGGAAGGAAGTTTGACTTTACAAGTCACGAGCGCCTCCGCGAAGCGGTGGAGAAGAAGCTGTTTACCGATCTGAAGGATATTGTAAAGATTACGACATCGACGAAAACGCCGGATGAAAGCCAGCTTAAGCGCATTAACGAGGTATCGAAGCGGCTTATCGACGAACATTCCTATTGCCCGGTCTGCGCGAATGAGCTCTTGCGCTATGTGGGAAGCCTGTTGAATCGATAAGTAGTCCTCTCCGATTTAATAGTCCATATACGCAGCCTTTACCTTCTCCATAAGCGAGGGTAGAGGCTGCCCGTCGTCAAGAAAGTTGAACTTAATCTCAAATATTCTCTACAGAAATTTGCCGGATGCCGATATAATAGGAGTGATCGCACTACATTAGAGGAGCCGTGTATATTGATACAAGTAAATGCTGTACGTCGCAAACAATTGGATTTTACCGGAATTACGGAGTTGGATCTGCAATTGTTGAAGGGCTGTCGGCCAATCTTCGAGGAAGTCGTCAAGCAAGTCGTCGACCGCTTCTACGACAGGATTGGGAAAGAGCCGGAACTGGTTGCCATAATCGAAAGGGTCAGCACTGTAGATAGATTAAAAGAAACGCAGCGCGTTTATTGGCTGTCGCTTGCCGACGGCGGGATTGACGACGCTTACATCGAAAATCGGATCCGGATCGGAGCCGTGCACTCGCGAATTGGACTTACGACGGACTGGTATTTGGGTACTTACATGATATATTTGGATATCGCGACCGATGTGATGAGACAAGCCTTGCCAGATCGGTGGCAGCAGGTCGTGTTCGCACTGACCAAGATGTTCAATCTGGATTCGCAATTCGTACTCGAAGCCTACAATATGCACGAGCAGGTCAAAATCCAGGACCTTGCAGACGACCGTGCCTCCATGCTAACGACAGTTACGGGAGCCGTGCAGGAGCTGGCATCATTGATAACAGAGCTCGACGAAGGCGCTAATCAAATTGCGACAACCGCGATATCGACTTCGCAATCTCAAGATAAATCGCATATCTTGCTCGAAGAGCTGCGCGGCGAGCTTGACGGCATTAGCGAGATGGGGATTCTTATCCGCGGCTTGTCGGACCAGACACATCTGCTTGGTCTAAATGCGGCGATCGAAGCGGCGCGGGCCGGCGAGCACGGACGCGGATTCGAAGTCGTTGCGAACGAGGTGCGCAAGCTGGCCGCTTCGTCCCGTAACGCTATGGAGGGGATTGGGCAGAAGCTGGAGGAAATCGACAAGAAGCTGAAAGAGGTCCGGCGGGAGTCGGAGCAGACCTCGGAGCAAGCGCGCAATCAAGCGGCGTTGTCGGAGGAGCTTGCTTCCTTCGTTCATATGGTGGATAAAGTTACGCAGGATTTAAAAAGCCTTAGGGCGGATTAGAAGCAGCCGTTTAGGATGTAAGGAAAGTCATGTATAATTTCCATCCCTCTCTGCGAATGTTAAGAGCATACGACGGAGGTGGATGAATCCATGATGCCTTGGAGAAACGGGATGTACGTCTTGCTCCTATCCGGTATTCTCGCGCTGCAAAGCGGCTGCGGCGATACGGCGCCGGAGCGGAGGGACGGCTATGAGGCCAGGAGCCCGGGAGCAACGAAAGGAATAGGTCCGCTCGGCGTACGTTCGCAGAACGGTACGGCAAGGGTTGGGAGCGAACAATTGACGCGGATCGCCGAGCAGGTGCCGGGTGTCGAGGGAGCAATCGTCGCGTTAAATGGCGACACGGTTGTGGTCGGCGTATCGGTGGACGATTACGGCAAGCGCCGTATCGTCGAAAAGCAGGTGATGTCCCAGCTGTTGTGGCAATATCCGGAATACGATTATTATGTAACCTCGGATGATTCGCTGGTGGAACGGGTGCGAAACGCGAATCGGAACGGCGGCCAATACGGGATGCAGTCGGTCGCAATGAACGACGAAATTTCCGCGATCGCCGACGAGATCGCCCGCACGATGATTAAGCCGCAGCACATCAAGCGATAACAACCACGCATTATGAAGGAAGAAAGCCTCTATAACCGCGGCTGCGCGGTTATGGAGGCTTTTCGTTTCGTTAATTACGCCCGATCGCGTTCCCGATCACGGCTTCTCATGCCGGCAAGGCCAAACAAGCCCAGCAGACCTAGCCAGCCCCAGCTCCAGCCGCGATTATTGTTTGTCGTCGTCGCGGTAGCGCGGTAGCCATTGTTTGTCGTGTTCATGGCGCGGTAACGATTGTTGACCGTTCCATTGTCATTTCGTGTATCATAGGTGCGGACGCCGTTCTCGACCCGATTGGTTGCGCGGTTCACGCCCGTCTCGGCACGGTTCATGGCGCGATTCATGCCGTTCCCCACGCTGTTAGCGGCGCGTTCGACGTCGTATTCAACCCGGTTCGTCGCACGCTGCATGCCGGTTTTCATGTTGTTGTAGCCTTCCCGCATTTCTTCCCCGATCGTTTCTGTGCCATTGTAGCGAGTGGCGTTCATATTGGCGTTACCGCTTGGCTCGATACCCTCGTAGCGATTGGCATCCGCGGTCGGCGCCGTGAAAGCCAATGTGAAACATGTCAATAATGCTGCGAACAGGCCTGCTTTCTTCATGAACGTAAACATCCTTTCTAAATGGGAGTATTGGTTCATGAGTAGCTTGGGCGAAAGTCGCTGCCGCTATCCCGCGATTGGAGCACTTCTGCCATGGGAAGTATTTGCGGCCGGACCTTGCTTATCCATGGCATAATGCGGCGATTCGGACAATGTTCACCCGTTGTTCATAGCTATAGCCCGTAGTAGGCATGCGAAGCGGCCGGCGGGGATGGTAAGATAGGAGCAGAACTTTAATTTGGAAAGCTGGTGCATGATGACATCGAATCCCATCTCTAGAATTACTCCTGTACTGTTGGCTCTCGTGCTGTTTGTTGCGCTGACCGCATGTTCTTCGGGAGGCTCGGCATCTTCCGTCGATCCCGCCTCGGTGGACGTTACGGTCACGACGGATCCGGCGCCTGCCAAAGGGAACGAAGCTGTAAAGCTGGCCGGACAATTCACGGGCATCGAGCTGGATAAGTCGGCGACCGTTTCCTTCGAGATCCGCGTCGGCGATGAGACCGAAATCGTAGATGCCGAGTTTGCCGGAGACAACACTTTTAAGACAGACTACACATTTACCCGTACGGGCATTAACGAAGTGTTCGTCCATCTATATACCGGCGATCTTCACGTTACGAAGAAAAAGCCGGTCGAGGTTCAATAGACGGCAAATAAAAGGAGCAGCCTCAAAGGTCGATTGTCGACCCGCGAGATTGCTCCTTTCGCATTAAACGAATTTTCGGCTCGTTTTTTTTCCGTCGCAACTGAACACGATTTTTTTGTCCTCCACAAACGTCTCCAAGTGAACGTTTTTGCCCCACAGCTGCACGACGTAAGGAAGCGTGCGCTCCACGTATTTGAGATCCAGCTCCGTCCCCTCGTACTGATGAGTGAGGTACAATTCTCCGACGCGGTTGAAGTCGCCGTCTTTCACCATAAGGGAGGGGAAACCGCCGTTCACCTTGGAGTAAACGAGCTGTTCGCGGATGTTTTCCCAGGATTTATCCGTAATTTTCCACTCCGGCCCCTTCTTTTCAAAAATATACAGGTCCAGCTCATCGACCAGTTCCTTGGTCAAGTAATTGCGCAGAAAGGAGATGTCGGAGTCGAGCTCGCGCACCTCGAACATCTTCTCCCTGCCCTTGCCGGGCACGCGGCCGAACCGCTCTTGTTCCTCCTTCGTCGGCTTATCCCAACGGCGCTCGATGTCCTCGAATATTTTCAGGCCGAGATAATACGGATTCAGGCTATGGCGGGACGGCACGACGACGGAAGAATTAAGCTTGGCGAATTCGATCGTCTCCTCGCTTGTCAGATCCATCTCGCGGATAATGCGTTGATGCCAGTAGGAAGCCCAGCCTTCATTCATGATCTTTGTTTCGAGCTGGGGCCAGAAGTACAGCATTTCGTCCCTCAGCATGGTCAGAATATCGCGCTGCCAATCCTCCAGAACGGTCGAATATTCCTCGATGAACCAGACGATGTCCTTCTCCGGCCGCGGAGGGAAGCGCTTTGCCTCCAGGGCTCTCGCTTCCGCCTGCGCCGCTGCAGCCGCGACTGCTTCCGTATCGAGGTCCCACAGATCGTCGAAGGATCCCCCGCTTGCGGAAGCGGAAGCTTTGGCAGGGGGAGAATCCAACTCCTTGCTGCTCATCTCGATGTACCTTTTTTTGTCCAGTTGATATGGCTTGATGAGGGTTGGGTCGACATGCTCTTGAATCGCGAGGATCGCGTCGATGAATTTCTCCACCGCTTCCGAGCCGTATTGCATCTCGTATTGATGGATCCGATCGGCCGTCGCGGACATGCTCTCGACCATGTTGCGGTTGGAGACTCCGAATCTGGCATTGTTCTTGAAGAAATCGCAGTGCGCCAGCACGTGGGCGACGATCAGCTTGTTCTGGATGAGAGAGTTGCCGTCCAACAGGAAGGCGTAACAAGGATTGGAGTTAATGACGAGCTCGTATATTTTGCTAAGACCAAAATCGTATTGCATCTTCATCTTGTTAAATGTTTTGCCGAAGCTCCAGTGGCTAAAGCGGGTCGGCATGCCGTACGCTCCGAACGTATAGATGATGTCGGCCGGACAAATCTCGTACCTCATCTGATAAAAATCGAGACCGAAACCTTGGGCGATCTCCGTTATTTCATCGATGGCTCGTTCGAGCTCGCGAATCTCCTCTTGTTTCATGAAATATCCCTCCGGATTCCGAAATACGGTTCATACCATACTTATGTGGACGGGGGAGAAGTTATGAAGCGATTCTAGGAACCGAGCGCCTGCTCGCTCCGTTTGCCAACGGCTGATATAACGGCTACCGCCAATAAAATGAATCCGGTCAGCAAAAACCCTTGCTGTATGCCCAGGGACAACCATCCTAGCGTAGAGGAGCCCGCCACGACGCCGAGCGAGAAAAAGGCGTAGAAGTAGCCGTAGGCTCTTCCTCTTCGTCCGGACGGCGTCGAGCGGATCAGCATCGTGTTAATGGACGGGAACAAGAAACCGAAACCAATGCCGTACAATGCCATAACGCCATACAGGGCAAGCGAAGAAGAGGATGGCCCGATGAGCAGCTGGCTGACGCCCATCAGTCCCACTCCGACAGCCATCGTAATGGCAGGAGAGACCCGGTCGAAGATTCGATTGGTTGGCAGGACAAACACGAGTACGGCAACGATGCCGAACACGCTCATCAGCGTTCCGCTTAACCTCGAGTCGTACCCCAGCGATTGGACATGGAGCGGCAGCAGGTAGGCGATTACGCCTTGGGAAAACATGAGGAAGAAGGCGCCGGCATAAGCCTTCGCGATGCCTGCGTTTATAAACGGTCTTGCTTGAGGCGTTAGAGCGCCATCGCTTTGTTTGTTCGGCGCCGCCTTTAAATGGTTGAGGAACAGCGCGGATAGCACGGTAAGCAGCAGGCCAAGCGCCGCGACGCAAGCAAACACGAACGGCACGGACGTCTTGCTTGCCGTAATCCCGCTGAAAGCGGGGCCGACAATGGCCGCCAGGCCGACGAAGGTGCCGGTAAGAGCGACCTTCTTGCCTTGTTCGTTGCCAGCCGTCGTATTGGCGGAAAAGGTAAAGGCGGCAGGGACGATCAAACCGGCGACGAAGCCGTGTATGATGCGGACGGCGATGAGCAGAGCAGGACTGTCGACGATATGGTAGAGCAGCAGCGCGCCGCTGGACAAGAGCAAGCCGACCATGAGCATTCGGAAGGGGCCGAGCTTGTCCGTCAAAAAGCCGGACAGAATGTTGCCGATTGTATTGGACAAAGAATACAAGCCGATGACGAACCCGGCTACGAAGGCGCTGGCTCCTACTGAAGTGGCGAACGTACTCATGACGGGCAACTGCGCAAACAAGTCGAAGAACGAGAAGAACACGATGCTGTATACGAGCAGCGTAACGTTGATCGACCCCACGGCATATTTCGACTGAGCTTTTTTGAGCTGCCAGTCCAATACAAAGTTGCCGAGCGGAACGAAGGCAGCGGCGAATGCGGCAAGAGGCCATAACAAGCTCCATCTCACTTTCAGGGCGGCATACAAAATAGAGAGTCCGTACAAGACGAATATGCCGCCATGCACGCTACCCATGATGGTTACGGCTTGGTCATGTCCCCATACATATTTTAATGGCATGGCAACGGCAAGCAGCAAGAGCAGCGATATCCCGTCGAGCAGGCCCGTCGTGCGCAGAATGGTAATCGGATGAATCTTCATGAGCAATCTCCTCAGCTGTTTATAATGAATGGATGCACCTATTCTATCACCTTCGTCCTCCGGTTTGTTGACAAAGTGCGGATTGACACCAAACGTTAAAGATTGATAAGATAAGTTCAATATTTATAAATTGGTATCTGGTACTAAATCCAGGTACTAAATTCAAGTATATAACTTATCCGAGGTGATCGCATTGAGCAATTGGATGACGGGCAAAAATATAGTAGTTATGGGCGTAGCAAACGAAAGAAGCATCGCATGGGGCATCGCCAAATCGCTTTATAAAGCAGGAGCGAGCCTCATCTTTACCTACCGGAAGGAACGTTCTTTTCAGAAGCTGTCCCAGCTGCTGGAGGAGAAGGGCATTGAGCCGCTTATGACCGTAAGCTGTGATATTTCGGAGGACGCCAGCATACAGGCTGCCTTCGACGCAATAGGGGCGCGCGTTGGGATCATCCATGGAGTCGCGCATTCTATTGCATTCGCGGACAAGGATGAGTTAAAGGGGGAATATGCCAATACGTCTCGCGAAGGTTTCCTTCTTGCCCAGGACGCCAGCGCTTATTCGCTCGTTGCCGTGGCCCGCGAAGCGAGGAAGTGGATGAGCGAAGGCGGCAGCATCGTGACTCAATCCTATATTGGAGCTGAAAGGGTCGTGCGCAATTACAATGTCATGGGCGTGGCGAAGGCGTCGCTGGAAGCCAGCGTTCGCTACTTGGCAGAGGATCTGGGCCAATTCGGCATTCGTGTGAACGCGGTATCCGCGGGACCGATTCGAACGCTCGCAGCCAAGGGTGTATCGGGCTTCAACGATATAATGTCGACGATCCAGCAGAAGGCTCCGCTCAGACGGAATATCGATCAGGACGAGGTTGGCGATGCCACCCTGTTTTTGCTCAGTCCATTGTCCAGAGCGGTTACCGGCGAAGTTCTTCACGTCGATGCCGGCTATCATATAATCGGTTGAAGCGGTTCCGCCGCTATGCCTATAACCATTGACCATAAGGTTGATGGTTTTTTTTGCGAGGAGAATGTGCAATTAACATTCCAATAAATTAACTAAAATATGAATTCATTATAGTTAAAATTAGGTGTTGAATTAATTCATGTGATGTTGTTTAATAGAGCTATCAACTCACTAGAACTTGAACTTGAACAAAGGAGAGGGAAAAGGTATGACTCAACGGGCGAAGATGATAGTGGACAAAGACTTTATAATCGGACAGGTTGACGATCGGATATACGGTTCGTTTATCGAACACTTGGGCAGAGCCGTATACGGAGGCATATATGAAGAGGGACATCCCGACGCGGACGAGCAGGGCTTCCGGAAGGACGTGCTTGAGCTGGTGAAGGGACTGCAGGTGCCGATCGTCCGTTATCCGGGGGGCAATTTCGTATCAGGCTACAATTGGGAAGACGGAGTCGGTCCCGTAGCGGATCGTCCTAGACGGCTGGAGCTGGCATGGAGGACGATCGAGCCGAACTGGATCGGCTTCAACGAATTCATGGACTGGTGCGGCAAGGCGGGTACGGAAGCCATGATGGCGGTCAACCTCGGGACGCGCGGCATCGACGATGCCCGCAATCTGGTGGAATACTCCAACCATGCATCGGGTTCTTACTGGAGCGATCTGAGACGTTCGCACGGTTATGAAACGCCGCATGCCGTAAAGACCTGGTGTCTGGGCAACGAGATGGACGGACCTTGGCAGATCGGCAGCAAGACGGCGGTAGAATACGGACGTCTCGCCAACGAAGCGGGCAAGACGATGAGGCTTGTCGATCCAAGCATCGAGCTGGTCGCTTGCGGAAGCTCCAGCCGGACGATGTCGACGTTCCCGGAATGGGAAGCTACGGTACTGGATCTCACTTACGATACGGTCGATTATTTATCGATCCATCAATATTTCGGCAATCAGAAGGGCGACGCGAAAAACTTCCTGGCCCAGTCCGTCGGCATGGATCAGTTCATCCATACGGTCATTTCTACGGCCGACTACGTGCAAGCGAAGAAGCGGAGCAAGAAAAAGATTCATCTCTCCTTCGACGAATGGAATGTATGGTTCCATTCTCACGATCACGACAGAAAGCTGGACCCATGGTCGATCGCTCCGCCGCAGCTCGAGGATGTCTACACGCACGAAGACGCGCTTGTTGTCGGTTGTATGCTGATTAGCCTGTTAAAGCGCGCGGATCGCGTCAAGATGGCCTGCATGGCGCAGCTCGTCAACGTCATTGCGCCTATTATGACGCGTAATGGCGGTCCCGCATGGAAGCAGACGATCTATTATCCTTACATGCATGCGAGCGTGTTTGGACGCGGTCAAGTGCTTGTGCCGCTCATTCAATCGCCGAAGTATGACAGCGCAGACTTCACGGATGTGCCGTACGTAGAATCCGTCGCCGTCTACAACGAAGAAAAGAGCGAAGTGACTGTGTTTGCCGTAAACCGTTCGCTGGAGGAAGCGATTCCGTTCGAAATCGATCTGAGAAGCTTCGGCGCGGCATCAATCGTAGAGCATATCGTCCTCGAGAACGACGATCTGCTTGCGACGAATACGGAGCATCGTCCTGACCAAGTGCGGCCCCATGCCGATGGACGGTCGACAATGGACGCAAGCGGCAAGCTGGAGAGCATTTTGAACAAAGCGTCATGGAACGTTATTCGCCTGAAACTGCAATCCTAATTGAATGCCGACTCTCACGGGGACGGAGAAGGAGCCGGGATGCTGCTTATCCGTCCTCTTTTGTTGTATGATAGTAGCATGCGGAAGGATGGGATTGGATAGATGATACAGGCGAATACGGATGCGAAGTGGCTGCCGTTATACGAAGCGCTGGCTTCCGAAGTGCGGCTTGCGATATTGAATTTGCTCTCGGCGGAGGCCATGAACGTCAAAGATATAGCCGCTGCGCTCGGCCTGAGCAGCGCGATTGTCACGATGCACATCCGGAAGCTCGAGGCTGCCGGATTATTGCATACGCGTATGGTGCGCAAGGATGGCGGCACCCACAAGATGTGCGAGCTGGCGGAGCAAAACATTCGAATCGAGCTCCCGCACAAGCGTGATCAAGCGATGAAATCGCATGAGACCATGATTCCGATCGGCCATTATACGGAATGCGACATTCATCCGACATGCGGCATCGCCACGAGAGAGAACTTTATCGGCCAATTCGACGATCCAAGATACTTCCTGGATCCCGAACGAATGAACGCGGGCATCTTATGGTTCGGACATGGCTTTGTGGAATACAAAATACCGAATTATTTGCTGACCTCCCAACATCCGGAGGCACTTGAGATTATGCTCGAGATCGGCTCCGAGGCGCCGGGCGTCAATGAGCATTGGCCTTCCGATATTAGCTTCCAACTGAATGCATGCGAGCTTGGCACATGGACGAGCCCTGGCGACTATGGGAACAAACGAGGGAAGTTCTCGCCCAGCTGGTGGCCGGAATCCGTCAATCAATATGGACTGCTAAAGCTGATTCGGATACAGGAGGACGGGACTTACATCGACGGGCAGCGAATGTCGAACGTGACGCTGGGAGAGATCGCCCTTCATCGGAACCAATGGACGGTCCGTATCGGCGTTCAACCCGATGCCGAGCATGTTGGCGGCGTTACTTTATTCGGAAGCGGCTTTGGCAATTACAATCAGGATATTATTTTCAAAGTGTTCTATTCGGAATAAACGACCTGTATTTCCCTGTAGTCCTGCCTTGCGGATTCTGATATCCTTCTTTAGAGGTTGTTCAAAAAGTCCGCTTTTGATCACGAAGTATGCCAAGAAGCATACTCGACATCGAATATGGAACGCAAGCGAAACTTCCGGTGCTCACGTAGCTTCCACTACGCTCCGCTCCTCAGTTTCTACTTTCATTCCATCTTCTCGGTGCTGAAAACCGAACTTTTTGAACTCGCAATTAAGGAATCAATAATCCTGCAGTTGAAGGGGGACTTCGATATGAAAAAATCAATGAAGCAAGGCGCAGTCGCTTTGGCGGCAGGGATGCTTATTGCTGCTTCGATACTGCCTGCGGCTGCAAGCGCGGCTTCAGAGCATTCCTTTGAAATGTATTTTCCCGTGGATATAGAAAACCATTGGGCTTACCAGGAGCTCGACAACTTCGTCGTGGCCGATCTTCTGAAAGGATATCGCACGGACGAAGGCGAGGTAGAGATCAGGCCGGAGCAGAGCATCTCCCGAGCTGAATTCGTGACGCTGCTCGTACGCTCGCTGGGACTTAAGAGCGAAAAAGAGCAGGCTGCTTTCCAGGATGTGCCGTCGGGAGAGTGGTACGCCGATTCTGTGCAAATCGCGAGCTCGCTAGGCATCGTAAACGGCATAACAACGACAGAATTTAAACCACATCAGCTCATTGAACGCGGCGAAATTGCGGCAATGGTCGTTCGCGCTTTCACGGACGTGATGGAGACAGAGGATGGAACGGAATCGGAGGCTGCGCCATTCGAGGACGTTCCCGCCAGCGGTTATTTCGCAGCCGATGCCATTGCATCAGCGAACCGGGCAGGCATCGTAAACGGCATAACGGAGCTTGAATTCAAGCCCTTTCAACATGCGAAGCGAGCGGAGGCCGTCGTCATGCTTCAGAGAACATTGAATCAGCAGGACGGCGATCTGCCAAGCGTCGAGCAGCTGGAATCCGTTATTCTGACTGCGGACGAAGCAGAGCTTGCAGCCATTAATCAAGGCGAACTGGAGGGACTGTCGTCCTTGCTGGGGAAACAATATACGGCATTCCAGCTCACCTCGCTGGAGCAATATATTGAAGGCATGAAGGAGCTAGTCGGCGACGGCATTGCCATCAGCGTCGAGGAGACGGGGGAACGCAGCATCGAGCTGGTATCCGCCTCCGACCGTTATGCCATCGTAAAGTCGACGGGAGGCTCATGGTTGTTCAAGTATGCATACGATGGACAGCAACAGGCGGAGACCGTATCAAGCGATGGCCATTATTACATGAAAAAAACCGAAGACGGCTCCTGGAAGGTTTACGCCATCTTCGAACAATAATGCAAAAAACCTCTCATCCCGATTTGTTTGGGCGAGAGGTTTTTGTATTCTAGAACAGGCTCCAGTCAAGGGACTGGGAAATGGTCTCCAGCAGATGGACGCCCGCGATGCTGTTGCCCTTCGGATTTAACGATGGCCCGACGATGCCAATGCCATATCGACCCGGAACGAGGGTTAAAATGCCGCCGGCGACGCCGCTCTTGGCAGGCAGGCCCACCTCGATCGCGAATTGTCCGGAGGCGTTGTACATGCCGCAAGTCACCATGAAGGTTTTGGCGATCTGGACGTATCTGCGAGGGATCAGCGCCTCGCCGGACAGGGGGTCCGTTCCGTCGTTAGCGAGCACTAGCGCCATTCGAGACAGATCGCTGCAGGTAACGGCTATGGAGCAATGGCGGAAGTAAACGTCGAGGACGTCGTCGACCTTTCCCTTCAAGACGCCTTTATCTTTGAGGAAATAGGCCATGGAGCGATTTAAATCGGCACTGAGCGCCTCTGAGCGGTAGACGTCGAGATCGTAAGCAAGTTCCGGGTTGCCGGCTAACCGACGGAAAAACCGCAGAACGCGTTCGGACTTCTCTTCGGGACCGTCACCCCCGATCAGAGACGATATGGCAATCGCTCCAGCGTTAATAAGCGGATTAAAAGGAATGCTCGGCTGCACCAGCTCGAGCTTCAGCATGGAATTAAAGTTGTCGCCCGTCGGCTCCATCCCCACCTTGTCGAATACGATCTCCGGACCCCGGTCGATCAAGGCAAGCAGCAGGGTAAATACTTTGGATATGCTTTGCATCGTAAATGACAGTCCGCAATCGCCAGCAGTTACGGAATTGCCGGAAAAGTCGATGACATGAATGCCAAGCGCATCCGCCGGAGCTTTGGACAGCTCCGGGATATAGGAGGCTACTTTGCCGGCCTGGCACATCGTTTTGCTTGTTTTCACCCAGCCCGGCAACAAAGCGCGAAGTCGTTCGAGCTCCTCGCTTTGATGTGGTAAGTTCGTACTACTCATAAAAATGGAGCCTCCTTGTTAATGGGTTGCAGTCGCTAATGAATTACAGCGAGAGCTTCGCGACGACAGGGTAATGGTCGGAAGGATATCGACCGTTTATGTTGCTTCTTATGATGCTGCTCTCCTCTACCGACACATTAGGGCTTGTAAAAATATAATCGATCGGCTCGCCCGGGGTCCCCCCCTCGAATGCGTGGAAGGTCCGTCCCAAGGGTTCGATAATGGCGCTATAAGCGTCGGTTAATTGTTCGGCCAACAAGCGGATAGCGGCATCATTGGGGTGACAATTCAGATCGCCGGTCAGGATGCAAGGGGCTTCGGAAGGTTGGATGATGTCAACGATCTTGTCCAGAATCAACTGCGCGCTTCGGGCGCGGGCCAGCTCGCCGATATGGTCGAAGTGGGTATTAAAGAGATAAAGTTGATTTCCGGAATGATGAACGGATTCCAGCCGAGCCCAGGTGCAGAATCGGGGGTAATCGGCGTCCCAAGCTTTCCCGGAAGGCCGCTCCGGTGTCTCCGACAGCCAGAATTGTCCTTCTTCAAGCAAGGCGAGCTGACGTTTGTCGTAATAGATCGCGCAGCATTCGTCCAGACTTTCGTCGCCGCTTCTATAGCCTGCTCGGCCTTCGCCGATGCGGGTATATGCCGGCAGCAGGCCGTCTAGATCCTCGAGCATATCGTATCTTCCTTCTTGGGTGCCGATGATCGCCGGGTTATACGACAAGATAGTATCGGCGACTTGCTGCTTGCGGTTAGGCCAAGCATTGTCCCCGTCGGAGGGCACATTCACTCTCAGGTTGAAAGTCATTACAGTAAGCTTCATAAAGCACACCACCTTTATATAGTTGTTTTTATTATATCCGGTCCGATGCGACATCGAACAGATGGGCAGCCGAAGAGTTATTTAATCTTTTTGAAAAAAAAGTTTAGCAAAAGGCTTGACCAATCTATCAGTGTCATGGTATATTCTAATTCCGGCCGAGATAACTTGGTTGGAGCGAAAGAAAAGATTGTTCTTTGAAAACTGAACAACGAGCGAAACTGCCCGATACAATCGCAAGATTGAATCGAATAACAAACTTTCGAAATTGGCTTGTCCAATGAGGAAGTTTGGATAGCAACAACGTAATGAGCAAGTCAAACACCTTAATGGAGAGTTTGATCCTGGCTCAGGACGAACGCTGGCGGCGTGCCTAATACATGCAAGTCGAGCGGAGTTGATGAGGTGCTTGCACCTCTGATGCTTAGCGGCGGACGGGTGAGTAACACGTAGGTAACCTGCCCGACAGACCGGGATAACATTCGGAAACGAATGCTAATACCGGATACGCGATTTGGTCGCATGGCCGAATCGGGAAAGACGGAGCAATCTGTCACTGTTGGATGGACCTGCGGCGCATTAGCTAGTTGGTGAGGTAACGGCTCACCAAGGCGACGATGCGTAGCCGAC
>NZ_CP060293.1:3042500-6470000 GCF_014303795.1 Paenibacillus sp. PAMC21692 | reverse complement strand
GGTGATGGCGTGCCTTTTGTAGAATGAACCGGCGAGTTACGATTACGTGCAAGGTTAAGGTGGAAAGCCGGAGCCGCAGCGAAAGCGAGTCTGAATAGGGCGTCTTGAGTACGTGGTCGTAGACCCGAAACCGTGTGATCTACCCCTGTCCAGGGTGAAGGTGCGGTAACACGCACTGGAGGCCCGAACCCACGCACGTTGAAAAGTGCGGGGATGAGGTGGGGGTAGCGGAGAAATTCCAATCGAACTCGGAGATAGCTGGTTCTCCCCGAAATAGCTTTAGGGCTAGCCTCGGTTATGAGTGTCGTGGAGGTAGAGCACTGATTGGGTGCGGGGCCCGCCAAGGGTTACCAAGTCTAGTCAAACTCCGAATGCCATTGACATGCTTACCGGGAGTCAGACAGTGAGTGCTAAGATCCATTGTCAAGAGGGAAACAGCCCAGATCATCAGCTAAGGTCCCCAAGTGTGTGTTAAGTGGGAAAGGATGTGGAGTTGCACAGACAACCAGGATGTTGGCTTAGAAGCAGCCACCATTTAAAGAGTGCGTAATAGCTCACTGGTCGAGTGACTCTGCGCCGAAAATGTAACGGGGCTAAACACACCACCGAAGCTATGACATTGCAGCTTGCTGCATTGGGTAGGGGAGCGTTGAATACGGATTGAAGTTGGACCGTGAGGACTGGTGGACTGTATTCAAGTGAGAATGCCGGTATGAGTAACGAAAAGACAAGTGAGAATCTTGTCCGCCGAAAGCCTAAGGGTTCCTGAGGAAGGCTCGTCCACTCAGGGTAAGTCGGGACCTAACGCGAGGCCGAAAGGCGTAGTGGAAGGACAACAGGTTGAAATTCCTGTACCACCGTAAGCCGTTATGAGCAATGGGGTGACACAGAAGGGCAGTGACGCGGACTGATGGAATAGTCCGTCCAAGCAGTGAGGCTAGTCGGTAGGCAAATCCGCCGACTATTAGGCTGGGCTGTGATGGGGAGCGAAAATTGCAGTAGCGAAGGTCATGTACTCCGGCTGTCAAGAAAAGCCTCTAGCCAGGTGATGGTGCCCGTACCGCAAACCGACACAGGTAGGCGAGCAGAGCATGCTAAGGCGCGCGGAAGAACTCTCGTTAAGGAACTCGGCAAAATGACCCCGTAACTTCGGGAGAAGGGGTGCCTCGGTAGGGTGAATAGCCCGAGGGGGCCGCAGTGAAAAGGCCCAATCGACTGTTTAGCAAAAACACAGGTCTGTGCGAAGCCGTAAGGCGAAGTATACGGGCTGACGCCTGCCCGGTGCTGGAAGGTTAAGGGGAGCGGTTAGGGGCAACCCGAAGCTGTGAACCGAAGCCCCAGTAAACGGCGGCCGTAACTATAACGGTCCTAAGGTAGCGAAATTCCTTGTCAGGTAAATTCTGACCCGCACGAATGGCGTAACGAATTGGGCGCTGTCTCAACGAGAGATCCGGTGAAATTTTAATACCTGTGAAGATGCAGGTTACCCGCGACAAGACGGAAAGACCCCATGGAGCTTTACTGCAGCTTGATATTGGACTTTGGTACGATCTGTACAGGATAGGTGGGAGCCTTTGAAGCCGGAGCGCCAGCTTCGGTGGAGGCGCCGTTGGGATACCACCCTGATCGTATCGGAGTTCTAACCTGGTACCGTGAATCCGGTACGGGGACCGTGTCAGGCGGGCAGTTTGACTGGGGCGGTCGCCTCCTAAAATGTAACGGAGGCGCCCAAAGGTTCCCTCAGAATGGTTGGAAATCATTCGAAGAGTGCAAAGGCATAAGGGAGCTTGACTGCGAGACCTACAAGTCGAGCAGGGACGAAAGTCGGGCTTAGTGATCCGGTGGTACCGAATGGAAGGGCCATCGCTCAACGGATAAAAGCTACCCTGGGGATAACAGGCTTATCTCCCCCAAGAGTCCACATCGACGGGGAGGTTTGGCACCTCGATGTCGGCTCATCGCATCCTGGGGCTGAAGTAGGTCCCAAGGGTTGGGCTGTTCGCCCATTAAAGCGGTACGCGAGCTGGGTTCAGAACGTCGTGAGACAGTTCGGTCCCTATCTGTCGCGGGCGTAGGAAATTTGAGAGGAGCTGTCCTTAGTACGAGAGGACCGGGATGGACGTACCGCTGGTGTACCAGTTGTTCCGCCAGGAGCACCGCTGGGTAGCCAAGTACGGACGGGATAAGCGCTGAAAGCATCTAAGCGTGAAGCCCCCCTCAAGATGAGATTTCCCAGTATGTAAGACCCCTTGAAGACGACGAGGTTGATAGGTTCGGGGTGGAAGCACAGCAATGTGTGGAGCTGACGAATACTAATCGGTCGAGGGCTTATCCTAATCGCTTACTTGGTCATACAGCCGGTAAGCAAGCTAAAGATTCAGCACACTTTCGTATCCAGTTTTCAATGTGCAAACATTGAAACATATTCCCTGATAGCTCAGTTGGTAGAGCACTCGACTGTTAATCGAGTTGTCACAGGTTCGAGTCCTGTTCGGGGAGCCATTTCCTGGAGAAGTACCCAAGTGGCTCAAGGGGACCCTCTGCTAAGGGGTTAGACTGCGTAAGTGGTGCGAGGGTTCGAATCCCTCCTTCTCCGTAGCTTTTGCTACATAATTTGTATGGCCCGTTGGTCAAGGGGTTAAGACACCTCCCTTTCACGGAGGTAACAGGGGTTCGAATCCCCTACGGGTCACCATATTGTGCCGTTGTAGCTCAACTGGTAGAGCAACTGACTTGTAATCAGTAGGTTGGGGGTTCAAGTCCTCTCGACGGCACCAGCTTTTTGCGGAAGTGGCTCAGCGGTAGAGCATCGCCTTGCCAAGGCGAGGGTCGCGGGTTCGATTCCCGTCTTCCGCTCCATTCGTTTCACGGGATGTAGCTCAGCTTGGTAGAGCACCTGGTTTGGGACCAGGGGGTCGCATGTTCAAATCGTGTCATCCCGACCATTTGCGAACATATTAAATGAACTTATAACGAATACTGACGCTGCATAACGGCGTCAGTATTTTTTTGTTGTAATCAGAAAGCCCTGTCCGGGGGAAGCTATTTACAGAGAATGCTGTCAGAAAATCGTTACAGAGAGGAGTGTGCATTCGCATTGACTAAATGGATAGTTCAGACGGTCCTTATCGTATTAGGGCTGGGGCTGGCGGTTTGGCCAGTCGGCGGGAATAGGATTGACGCATCGCCGGGCGCGTATCACTTCGGTTTCAAAAAAAGCGTTAACGGCTCGCTGCCGTCGATTGATGAGGAGGGATTTAAGCCGGTTTTATCGAAAAACGGCGCGCTTTTCCTCGGGGACACGACAAAGAAGGAGTTGTTTCTAACCTTCGATAACGGTTACGAGAACGGTTATACGCCTCGAATATTAGACGTGCTCAAGCAAAAAAACGTGCCTGCGTTATTTTTTGTAACGGGGCATTTTGTAAAGGATCAGCCGGAACTGCTTAAACGTATGGCTGCGGATGGGCATCTCATCGGCAATCATTCCTGGAGCCATCCGGATATGACGCAGTTATCGGAGAGTCAGATCGCCTCCGAGCTGGCGAAAGTGAAAGAACAGGTTGAAGGGCTCACTGGCCAGCAAAGCATGACCTTCCTTAGACCGCCGAGAGGCATCTTTAACGATCATGTACTCGCCGTCAGCAAACGTCATGGTTACACGAGCGTATTCTGGTCGATCGCCTACAAGGATTGGGATGTCAATGCGCAGCGAGGCGGAGCGTACGCGTTCGAGCAGGTAACCAAGCAGCTTCATCCCGGGGCCATCCTATTGTTGCATTCCGTGTCGAAGGATAATGCCGAAGCTCTTGGCAACATAATTGACGAGGCCAGGAGGCAAGGTTACGAATTTAAGGGGCTTGACGGCCAAACAGGGCTTAATCCCTCACCAATTAATGAGTTCTTGCCAACCGAATGAGTTGAATAAAAAGAGCATTCCAAGCTTATTGGCCTGAAATGCTCTTTTTTATCCCGCAGATTACACTTAAAATGATGATAAAGTGCAATGGGCTTGTCACGATTTAGTTATGAACCATTTTTTTTGAAAAGAAAGTAGTCAACGCTTTATAAACCTCGCCTTTCTCCTTAATGATCGAGTACATAAACTTCTTATCTTGAATGTGCTTATATGCCGACATCAACGTGCTGCTCCGATTGTATTGATTAACCTCGCCGTACCCGAACATATTGCACCGCCCCATGAGCTGAGAAATCAACTTGACGCATCGTTCGTTGTCCGAAGTTAAATTGTCGCCATCCGAGAAATGGAAAGGATAAATGTTCCACGCTGCGGTCGGATACCTGCTATCGATGACTTCAAGGGCTTTCTGGTACGCGGAGGAGCAGATCGTGCCGCCGCTTTCGCCGCGAGTAAAAAATTCTTCTTCCGACACTTCCTTGGCTTCCGTATGGTGAGCGATGTAGATGATTTCGACATGTTCGTATTTGCGACGAAGGAAACGGGTCATCCAGAAGAAAAAGCTGCGCGCGCAATACTTTTCGAACGAGCCCATGCTTCCTGACGTGTCCATGAGCGCAAGAATGACGGCGTTGGACTGCGGCTTGACGATTTCCGTCCACGTTTTGTAACGGAGGTCGTCCGGCGAGATGCCGCCGATTCCGGATATGCCCGCATTTGCGTTGCGACGAAGATTCTCCATCAGCGTACGCTTTTTATCGATATTGGACATAATTCCTTTCTTACGGATGTCGGTAAAAACGATCTCCCTGGTCTGCAGTTGTTCCTTCTGCTTTTGCTCCAGATTCGGCAGCTCGAGTTCCTCGAACAGCATATCCTCCAATTGGTCGATGCTGATCTCCGTATCGACGAGATCTTCGCCAGGTTGATCTCCGGCGTCTTTTCCTTTGCCAGGCCCTTTGGCGGCCTGCGGATCTACGCCAAGAACGTCGCCAACCTGCGAATCCCCGTCGCCTTGTCCGACGTGCTGCTTTTTGTTGTAGTTATAGATAAAACGTGACTCGTCGAGACTTTTGATGGGGACTTTGACGGTCTTGCGGCCATCGGACAAGACGATGCTTTCGTCGGAGACAAGATCAGGGAGGTTTTTGCGAATCGCTTCCTGCACCTTCTGCTGATGCCTCGCTTGATCCGAGTAGCCTTTGCGATGGAGCGACCAATCCTCCCGCGATACGATAAAAAGCGGTTCCGAAGCCATTTTATCACCTCTGAGTCCTATAGTTATTTATGCCACTCCCACGGAGCCCGACCAATCTTCCCTCGGCTCGCGGATAACATGCCGCCTTCCGCCTCCACTGGTCTCATGTCGGAGCACCTCCTTGCTGATTACATGGTTAATATTCAATATATTCAATCCGCGGGTGGTTATGTGAAGGAAATTAGTCCAAATCTAGCAAAAAGTATTGACTGAGAGCATGATGGCTAGCAGATGCCGCGAGTGATAGAATAATAGGAAGAGCTTGTGCAGGAGCGCGGGGCAAACCGTGCAGGGGGAGGTACTATGAAATTGTTTCACACGGCGGACTGGCACTTAGGCAAGCTGGTTCATGGCGTCTATATGACCGAGGATCAGCGATATGTGCTAAATCAATTTATTGAGGATATTCGAAGGGATAAGCCGGATGCCGTCATTATCGCGGGGGATCTGTACGATCGAGGCGTGCCGCCTACGGAAGCCGTCGAGCTGCTGGATGACGTGCTGGAAACGATCGTGGCGGAGCTAGGCGTGCCCGTGCTTGCCATTGCGGGCAATCACGACAGCCCGGACCGGCTTAGCTTCGGAACGGCTCTTATGGAAGGGCGCGGCTTGCACCTTACGGGGCAGCTTAGGTCTCAGCCCAAACCGGTCGTGTTGCGGGACGAATTCGGCGAGGTGCACTTCCATCTGGTTCCGTATGCCGATCCCGCAATCGTCCGGCATGTGCTGGGAGAGGAAGACATTCGAAGCCATAACGACGCCATGCGGGCGATCACAACAAGGCTGACCGAGGGGATGAGCCCGGATGTCAGACATGTGCTTGTGGGACATGCCTTCGTTACGCCGCTTGGAGAAGCTGCGGACAACACCAGCGATTCCGAGCGTCCTCTGGCGATTGGGGGAGCGGAATATGTCAGCGCAAGCATGTTCGACCGCTTTCATTATACGGCTTTAGGCCATTTGCATCAGGCGCACTTCGTCAGAAGCGAGAAGATCCGTTATGCAGGTTCGCCGCTGAAGTATTCGATCTCCGAGGAGCGTCATAACAAAGGTTATCTGGTCGTAGAGCTCGACGAGGCCGGCAAGGCCGCGATAGAGAAGCGAGAGCTGAAGCCGCTGCGAGATATGCGCAGAGTCGAGGCGTCGATAGAGGAACTTGAGAAACATCCCGTTAACGATGATTACGTGTACGTGACGCTGCTGAACGACAATCCCGTGCTGTTCCCCATGGAGAAGGTGCGGGCCGTCTATCCAAACGCGATGCATGTGGAGCGAAGAATCGCCATGGCGAATACAGTCGCTGGTACTTCAGGGATTTCTTCGGAGGCGGATGGCTCCGTCAGTCGCAAGGAGAGAGATCCCGTGCAATTGTTCGCGGACTTTTATATGGAAGTTAAAGGGCAGGAGCTGACGCGGGAGAAACGGTCCATGTTCTCCGCCGAATACGAAGCCCTTCTACGCGAGGAGGAGGGATTGACGTGAGGCCGCTTAAGCTGACGATGACCGCGTTCGGTCCATACCGGGATGCAGAGACAGTCGACTTCGCAGAGCTTGGCGAACGCAGATTGTTTGTCATCTCCGGCAATACCGGTGCGGGCAAGACGACGATATTTGATGCCATCACCTTCGCGATTTACGGCACCGCGAGCGGTGAGGACCGCGCCGATCCGCGGATGCTGCGCAGTCACTTCGCGGATGACGAGACGCATACGTCGGTGGAGCTCGATTTTCAGTCCGGGGGCAGATGTTACCGCGTATTCCGCCAGATGAAGCATCGCAAGGGCGGCAACAGAAGCGAGACCGGCGAGAAGACGGAGCTATACGTAGTGGAGGGGGAGACGGCGGTTCCGGCGGTGGACCGGTTCATCACAACGGAGGTGAACGCGAGACTTCTTGCCGTTATCGGCTTGACGAAGGAGCAGTTCAGCCAGATTGTTATGCTCCCGCAAGGGGAATTCCGCAAGCTGCTTACTTCCGATACGGATAATAAAGAGGATATCCTTCGCCGCATATTCCGGACAGAGCTGTTCGAGAGACTGGAGGGCCGGTTCCAGGCGCGTTACCGAGAACTATCGGATGAACTGAAAGATGCCCGGGCGACGACCGCCGCCGTCATGCGTCAGGCGGAGGAAGCGTTGCCGCAGCGCGAGGACAGTCCGTTGGCAGCCACCTTTCGGCAGGAAAACTACAATGCCGTACAGGTGAGGGAGGCCTTGCAAGGGGAAGCAGCACATTATGAGGATACAGCAGCCGCAGCAGGACGTCGCAAAGTAGAGACGGCATCGGCGCTGGATGCGCTGCAGGATTCGCTGCGATCGCGGCTGTCGCTGAATGCGAAGCACGAGGAGCTAGCGGCTAAGCGTACGCAACGCCAGACTCTGGCTGCGAGGCAAGGTGAGATCGAGGGGCTGGAACGAGAGCTTGCGCTTGCAGCAAGAGCAGACGGGCTAACCCCTTATGCGGAACAAGCCGCCAATGCGACGAAGCTTCTGAAGCTCCGTTACGAAGGCTTGCGTCTGAGAAGCGAGCAGCTTGCCGCTGCGGAAAGCGAGCAGTTGCTAGCTGCTGCAAGCCATGATGCCGAAGCTAATAAGGAGCCGCAACGCAGAGAGATCGAGCTGGAGCTTCATCGTCTATCGGAGCTGACGAGCGTTGTGGAGTCTTTAGCCGCGCAACGAGAATCATTGGCTGAGCTAAAGCGCCGGGAGTTGGACTCGCAGAGCAAACTGGCTGCAGCGGCTCAGTCTATAGCCGCAAGCAAGCAGTTGCGGCAGCGTACGGCGCTGGAGCAGCAGGAATGCGAAGCGGCAGCTGCGGCGCTGCCCGAGAAAGCGGAGGCGCTTGCCGGGCTGGAGCGACAAGGCAAAGGCGTCAAGAAGCTGCTGGAGCTAAGTGCCGAGATCGGACGCTGGATGGAGCTGGAGCGAGAAGGCGAGCGGGCGCTTTCCGCGGCCGAGTCGGGAGTATCCGAGCTGGAGCGGCGCTGGATTGAGGGTCAAGCCGGCTTGCTGGCGAAACATCTGCATGATGGCGACGCTTGTCCGGTGTGCGGCAGCGTAACGCATCCTCAAAAGGCGGGTATGCATGAGGAGATGCCTTCGAAGGAGGAGCTTGAAGGGGCGAAGGAGACTCTTGCGGCCGTACAGCGAGAGCTGATGACGTCCAAAGCGCAGGCCGCCGCAGCTGCCGGCAACTGGCAAGCGGAATTAGACGAGCTGGCCGAGCTTCTGCCCCCACTCCCGCCTGAGGAGCAGAACGGTCAGCGGATCGAAAAGCTGCGGTTGCTTCAAGGCGAGCTGAGACAAGCCTGGAAGTCATGCAAGGAAGAGTTGGATGCGCTGAAGGAAAAGTCCGGGCGGCTAGAGTCGCTTCGTTCTGCAATTTCCAAATCCGACAAGGAGCTGGAGACGCTGGAGCGGGAGCTGGACAGGCTTCGTGCCGAAACGCAGAGCCTAGCTCTGGAAAACGCGGGGAAAGAGACGGCATACGCGAAGGAGCTGGAGCGTGTGCCGGAGCAATGGCGGGAGACGAATGCGCTGCGGACAAGGCAGGCGGAGCGTAAGAGTTTGCTAGCCGAGCTGAATCGCTCCTGGCAGGTTGCCCAGCAGCGCCTTCAGGCAGCCGCAGCGAATCTGGCAGCGGCTAAGGCCCATGCGGAGCAAGCGGCGGAGCAAGCGGCGGAAGCGGAGAAGTCCGAGAAGGAGTCTCGACAGCGCCTGCATTCGGAGCTGGCCAAAGCGGGCTTCCTCTCGGCGGAGGATTACGCGGGTGCCGTGCGTAATCAAGCGGAGCAGGAACATCTGAAGCAGGAGACGGAACGTTACCGCACTGCGGTGCTCGCCGCCGCGGAGGCGGTCGCCGCTCTGGAGGCCGAGTTGTCCGGCACCGAGTGGCTGTCCCCTGAAGACCTGCAGGGAGCAATTTTGACAACGCGCGGGAAACACGAAGAGCTGCTCGGCGAGGAGCAGTCTTCCTTGCGGTTCGCCGCCGAGGCCGCCAGACTGGCGGCATCCGTGGATCGTGCCGCTCGTCAAGCAGGGGAGCTGGAGGAGAAGCTGGAGCGCGTCCTGGATATTTACGGTTTGATGAAGGGCGATAACAGCCTTAAGATGTCGTTTGAGAGATATATTTTGATAGAATATCTGGAACAGATCGTAGCGATGGCCAACGTGCGGCTGCATGAGCTGTCGGGCGGGCAATTCCAGCTTCAACGCAGCGACAGGCTGGAGACGAGAGGAAAGCAGAGCGGCCTGGGACTTGATGTATACGATGCGTACACCGGCCAGAACAGAGATGTGAAGTCGCTGTCGGGCGGCGAGAAGTTTAATGCTTCCTTGTGCCTCGCTCTGGGGATGACGGATGTCATACAATCTCACCAAGGCGGCGTCTCAATCGACATGATGCTGATAGACGAAGGTTTCGGCTCCCTCGACGAGGAGTCTCTTCACAAAGCGATTGCCGCTCTGGTCGATCTGCAGAAGGCGGGCCGGATGATCGGCGTAATCTCACATGTCCAAGAGCTAAAGGAAGCTTTCCCGGCGTGTCTGGAAGTAAACAAGACCAAGGAAGGCTACAGCACAACTTCGTTTCTGCTCAAATGAGAAAACCCCCGCTTCGTCACTAATATGACGAAGCGGGGGTGGTGAAACTGCACTACTAAACGGAACCCATGCCAAGGGCGAGTGTAGCAATAAACAAACCGATGGTGCCGACCACGAAAAGGCCGTTTAGCACAAGACCGATGATGCCGAACGTCTTCTTTCGCTTTCTGGATGCCGCACTGACGATGCCAAGGATGAGCCCGACGAAAGCGAGGGCGAGCGATCCCAACATCAGCACTCCGGCGAACAGAAAGGTCGCGATGAATTCGCCGAAAATTTCGGAATCCATCAAGGCGTTGCCGAGTTCGGTTTCTTGACCGGGACCGTAAAGGTTTGCGAAGTTTTCTAATTCCGTAAGCAGACTCTGATCCTCGGCAAGGCCTCTGGCCCCGACTACCGCTATGATGATGGCGATCACGACCAGCAAAACCGCGACGAGCGCCAGGACGAAGGAAGCGATGCCGATGCCGGAATGTTTATGAATTCCGGTGTCCGGTTCCAAGGGCTGAAACGGGGACCCGAATGGCTGCGTGTGCGGTTGCGAATGGTCATGTTCCCGATATTGATTGTTATCGAATGGCCTGTTCTCAGATTGATTGTTGTCTGTCATAGTGGATTCTCCTTTGGACAATGATGCCAAAAATTATACAGGAAAATGGAAGGGATGAAAACAAAATGTTTCCAGCTTATTTTGTAATCGGAGCTGTCAATGCGGCTCTGGCCATCGCGTTAGGCGCTTTTGGCGCGCATGGATTGGAAGGAAAAATAACGGAGCACTATATTGACATATTCGAGACCGGAGTCAAATACCATATGTACGGAGCGCTCGGTTTAATGCTTGTTGCTCTTATGGATAAGATTGCGGGCGGAGGCAAAAAGGCAGTCATTGGAGCAAGGCTCTTGCTCGCAGGCATGCTGATCTTCGGCGTCAGTCTTTATGTTCTTGCCTTGACCGGTTACTCCAAGCTCGGCATGATAACGCCAATCGGCGGCGTTGCCATGTTGGCTGGCTGGGGCTTTGTCATTGCAGGCGTCCTTAATCAACATCGAAAGAGCAAATAACGTGTTTTGATTCGCCCCTTTTCGAGCGAAAACGGCAAATCTTTTAGTGCTATAGCAAATATTTCTATGCCAACGCCCCCAATTCGTTTATAATAAACCTAGCTATCGCTTGACTCGACATTGAGGAAGGAAGTTTGTGTGTGGCGAAAGATACGGAAGATTTGCCTTCAGCACGAAATCAGCGAAGCCCGCTGTCCTTGAACGAGCTAATGAACCTTGGCGTGATCGGATTAACGGCCATGTCCGCGGTTTGGATTGTAGTTTCATTTGTCTTGATCTCGGACATGATGTTAAGATGGATATCCTTGACGGTATCGGCCGCGCTCCTTGTAACGGCCGCCGTCTTATGGCTGCGTCGTCATCCGCTAAGCAGCTTTAGACGCTATCACTCAGCCATCGTAGATACATTGCTGCGTTCGGAGGCTGTCCCCTTGTCCGTGCTCGATCGCTCCGGCCGCGTGCTGGAGTTAAATGAAGCGGCCGGACGCATGCTCGGCTATCAGCGTTCGGAGATGATCGGAGAGCCGCTGATGCGAATGATTGATCCCGCAAGCAGAGCACTTCTTAAGGAAAGTCTGGAGCGATCGCTGCAAGGCCAGACCGTGCAGAACAACATTAGTATTACCCACCGAACAGGTTTTCCACTCGAAATGCAAGTGATTTGCGCTCCCATGATACAGGATCACGAAGTCATCGGCACGCTGATGATCAGCCATGATCTTAGCGATCGGAAACGCAATGTGGAACGAATTAGATATATGGCCTATTATGACGATATGACAGGACTGCCGAATCGCACCTTGTTCCAGATGAAGCTGACGGAGAGCTTGTCGAGAGCCAAGGAAGACGAGAAGCTGGTTGGCATCTGTTATCTTGATCTGGATGGCTTCAAGCTCGTAAATGCTTCCTTCGGAAGGGAATTTGGCGACATGCTGTTGATGCAGGTGGCGGAACGCATCTCGCGCAATTTACCTGAACATATGATGGTTGCGCGAATGGAAGGCGATGAATTCGCTCTTCTTCTTCATACGGTCGATTCCGAAGAAAAGTTGCTGGAGTTTGCCCGGCAGCTCCTTAAGTCGATAGAGGAGCCATACGAGCTTAAAGGTTTCCCCGTTCATATAACCGCCAGCATCGGTCTTGTTACGAACAGGAACGAGCAGGACGACGGTTATACCCTCTTCAAGAAAGCCGATATGGCTCTATTTAAAGCAAAAGAAAACGGCAAAAACGATTGTATGTTATATTCGGACAGCTGGAGCAACTCCTCCTTCGAGCGGCTGAAGCTTCAACATGAGATGTACCGGGCCATACAACGCCATGAGTTCGTGCTTCATTACCAGCCGCAGTATGATCTAAAGAGCGGAATTATGGTAGGTGTCGAGGCTTTGGTCAGGTGGAATCATCCTGTTCGCGGACTGCTGGCTCCCGGAGCTTTCATTCCATTGGCAGAAGAGAGCGGCATGATCGTTCAGATCGGAGACTGGGTGCTGGAGGAGGCATGCAGGCAGAACAAGGAGTGGCAGGATGCAGGTCTCGCTAAGATTCCGGTATCCGTTAATCTCTCCATCAGGCAGTTCCTGCAGCATGACCTGGCAAGCCGCATTGCGGAAGTTCTGGAGACTACCGGTCTGGAGCCGAAGTATCTTGATCTGGAAATTACGGAGTCCATGACGATCGATGTTAGTCATATTACGCGATGCTTGCTGGAGATTACGAATCTTGGCGTCGGTATTAGCGTAGATGATTTCGGAACGGGATATAGTTCCTTCCACTATCTCAAAAACTTCCCGATCGACAGGCTCAAGATCGATCGTTCTTTCGTAAGAGATATTCAACAGGATCCTAGCGACGCGGAGATCGTGGCGGCTATCATCGCGATGGCACATAATCTTAACATCCAGGTCATTGCCGAAGGCGTCGAGACGGTGGAGCAGATGGAGTTCCTGAAGAAACATAGATGCGACGAAATGCAGGGATTCTTCTGCAGTCCTCCCGTCAGCAGCGACAATATTGAACAAATGTTAAAGGCCGGCTGATAGAGCTGGTCGGCGATAAAACGGCGGCGTCCACCAGGGACGCCGCCGTTTTGCTTGTTGTTTAGGAAATTATGAAATTTCCAGCTTTGTGAACAAAAGGTTGAGAAATCTAACAGACACCAGCGACGTTATTTGTCCGATTTTTAACGTCAAACAAATCTAACGGACAGAACAAACACTATTGGGTCGTAATGGAGCCAATTTGTACGAGTGTGTTGTTGGATTTTCGGAAACCTAAAAAATCGAAGAATAACGTCATTTATGAGGCTGTCGATTCATTGTGGACGGCAGCGCAGTTAAGTATAGGTTGATCGTAACAGACACCAAAGTCGCTATTTCGCAAAAATGGGGCCTGTTCAAATCGTAACGGACACAGACGACCTTACTTACGTCAAAACCGCATAGAATGGGCGGAAATGAACCAAATAGTGTCATCTGAGTCAGTTAGGCAACAGTGAGCGACTGGACATATTGGATATTAAATCACATTCAAGGGTATTTGCGTTTTCATTCGATGAAATCCTCGATTTCGTTCAGTCTAAAGGTGTAAACCTGCTTCTCGTCCA
Organism: Paenibacillus sp. PAMC21692; assembly: GCF_014303795.1. Lineage (NCBI taxonomy): Bacteria > Bacillati > Bacillota > Bacilli > Caryophanales > Paenibacillaceae > Paenibacillus > Paenibacillus sp. PAMC21692. The sequence goes on along the minus strand of NZ_CP060293.1, from coordinate 6,456,555 downwards.
CATGATAGACGGTGATCAAATGCTCTCCTTCGTCCATATTGATAATTCGGCAAGGTATGCTGAGCTTGATGCCCAGTCCCCGGTTGACGATTAGCCGGATAAGCTTGTTGCTCTTCATGAAAGCGCGTATAGGGGCGAAGCCGTCGCTCGGAACAGAATCCGCTTTGGCAGAAGTCTCGGACTTCGCTTGCTGAGGTACGATCGGTATAGGTTCAGGCACGGCGCCTTCGATGGTCCTCTCGTCGATGAGTTCGCCTAGGCGAATACCTGAAGTAATCCGATAGTCATCGAACTCCGCGCCGTTAAGTCCGGCAATCAGCTTCTCCAGCGCTTGAGCGTGATGACGATCCTCGATCATAATATCAACTTGAAATACAAAGGATGAAAGCTTTGTTCCGGGCGGCTTCCGTTTCATCATGTAGTGCCTCCGTATCATAAAGATGGAATAGCTATAATATATCATTAATTCGCTTGGTCAAGTAGACCTATTCCGCATTCGTCCATACTGAGTCCGAACTCCCGCATATACTGTGAATCAATACGATTCTGCGCATAAGATCCGCGCATCCGAAGGAGGTGGATTTCATATGATGAGGATGGTCCCATTCGTACTGGATGGCGGAGAAACCGTTCTCGGTGTCGAAGTGAAGTTGCCGAAGACGACGCTCCTATCCATCTCGACGGATAAAGGGTATATCATGTGCGGGGCGCTTGACGTAACGCTATTGAACGAGAAGCTCGCGGACAGGGAGATCGTTGCAGGGCGAGCAGTCGGTGTCCGCACATTGGAAGAGCTGTTAAACGCTCCGTTGGAATCGGTTACCTATACGGCAGAGGCTATGGGAATCGTAGCCGGCATGAAGGGCAGCGATGCGCTGAGACGGATGATGTAACACATAAAAACCCAAACATCGAGTCCGTGCAAGGAGTTGCGGCACGGTGTTTGGGGTTGTGTTTGGTGTTCGTCCGCATGTTCTTCCCATAACGCGCGGAACTTCGTTTCGAATCCGTTACAGACGTCAATAATAGTGGACAGCATGTAAAATCGTTTTGAACAACCACTCTTAGTATAATGGATTAGCTTTCGCCATGGAATACCTTGCTTCTTTCCAGATTGACATCCGGCGCCGTTTTTTTCACAATAGAAGGATATGTCCAATGCGGACGATGGAGACGGAGATGCAAGGAGGTACATATTAAGATGGATGAGCAAAAAAGGCAAATGATCGCTCTGAAGGAATGGGCGGTGTCGGTCAAAGCGCTGCGCGAAGGCAAACAGATCCTTGTGCTTCGCAAAGGGGGGATTATCGAGGAGACGCGAGACTTCCAGCTCCTCAGCCACAGCTTCTATCTCATGCCGGCGTACGAGCATCAGCGCAAGGAGCTGCTTAAGCATCCTTATCAGGACGGGATGGACGAGACGCTCGAGGAATGGTCGCCTGGCATGGAAAGGGTCAAGCTGGACACGTACGCGGAAGTGACGGACGACATCGAAATTATGGATCAGGAAACGCTGGACAAGCTGAGGGACTTCCATATTTGGACGGATACGTTCGCCGAGGAGAGGTTGAAGTGGAAGCGCAAGAAGCCGCTTCATCTTTTATTAATGAAGATATACAAGCTTGACGAGCCGGTATATGCGCCTATGAGAGAGGTTTATAACGGCTGCAAGTCATGGGTAAGGCTGGAAGACAGCCTGCCGGAGCCAGCAATGAAGCCCGTTCTAACCGCAGACATGTACGCAGAAGAACGCGAACGGATACGAACGCTCATTGATTTATAACTAAAACTATATTAAAATGATTATTGAGAATCATTGAGAATCATTTCTTTCAGTTCGTGTTCAAAAAGTTCGGTTATCAGTACCGAGAAGATTGGATGAAGCTAGGACCTGAGGAGCGGAGCGTAGTGGAAGCTACGTGAGCACCGGAAGGTACGGTTGAATTCGATATTCGACGTCGAGTACGCTTCCAGGATGACTTCGTAATGAGAAGCGGACTTTTTGAACAACTTCTTTAAGAAGTAAACCAACCTTTGGAGGGATAGCATACAATGGCAACACAATTTGTCATCGACGGTCTGAAGGCCGAAATCGAAGGAAAAGAAATTTTAAAAGGCATCAATCTTGAAATCAAAGGCGGAGAAATTCACGCCATCATGGGACCAAACGGCACCGGCAAAAGTACGCTGGCTTCCGCGCTGATGGGTCATCCCAAATACGAAGTAACGGAAGGCAGCGCAACGCTTGACGGCGAAGACCTGCTGGAGATGGAAGTTGACGAGCGCGCGCGCGCCGGTCTATTCCTTGCCATGCAATACCCTAGCGAAATTCCTGGCGTGACGAATTCCGACTTCCTTCGCAGCGCGATTAACGCACGCCGTGAAGAAGGCAGTGAAATTTCCTTGATCAAATTTATCCGCCAGATGGAAGGCAAGATGAAAGAGCTCGAGATGAACCCGGAGTTCGCGCATCGTTACCTTAACGAAGGTTTCTCCGGCGGCGAGAAGAAACGTAACGAAATTTTGCAGATGATGCTGCTGGATCCGAAGATCGTCGTGCTTGACGAGATCGACTCCGGTCTCGACATCGATGCTCTTCGCATCGTAGCGAACGGCGTAAACGCGATGCGCAACGAAGATCGCGGCTTCCTGATCATTACGCACTATCAACGTTTGCTGAACTATATTACACCTGACTTCGTTCACGTTATGATGCAAGGCCGCATCGTGAAATCCGGCGGTCCTGAGCTGGCTCAGCGCTTGGAAAACGAAGGTTACGACTGGGTGAAGGAAGAACTGGGCATCGTAGACGAAACTGTAGGCCAGGCTTAATCGGAGAAGGAGGTTAATGGCAATGAGTACACAACTAACGACTCCGACCGACCGCGGTTCCGCGGAAGCTCTGGCACGGAGCAAGGGCGAGCCGGAATGGCTCGTAGCGCTGCGCGGCGAAGCTGCCGAACTGGCTGGAACGATTGAGTGGCCGAAGCCCGAGAAGGTGCGCATCGAGCGCTGGAACCTGACGGCTGTCGGAAGTTATGCAGCTTCCACGCCTGCCGGGTCGCTGACCGAGCTTCCTTCGGTCGTACAGGAACTTGTCTCGGAAGGTACGGAGAATCTGATTGTACAACGCAATTCCGGCACGGCTTGGAGACAACTATCGGCCGAGCTGGCAGCTAAAGGCGTTATTTTTACCGATCTGGAGACGGCATGCAAGGAACATAGCGAACTCGTGCAGCCACATCTTTTCCAGGCCGTGAAGAAGGACGAGGACAAGTTGACGGCGCTGAACGCGGCGCTGTGGAACGGCGGCGTATTCGTATACGTGCCGAAAAATGTGGAAGTGGAGCTTCCGCTCCAATCGATTCTGTTCAATGACAATGCGGACGCAACGTTTGCTCCTCGTATTCTGATCGTGGCCGACTCCAACAGTCGTGTCACTTACGTCGACTGTGTTGTAACCGACAATACGGCGGTATCGTCGCCATTTGTACATCCTTCCATCGTGGAAGTGTTCGTGAAGCCGGGCGCGCTCGTTCGCTTTGGATCCGTACATTCCATGGGCGAGAGCGGAGTCGACATGACTTTGCGCCGCGCAGTCGTAGAGAATGATGGACGCGTCGAGTGGATTATCGGCGATCTCAACGATGGCAACACGTTGTCCGACACGAAGTCGATCATGAAGGGCCAAGGTTCTACATCCGACGTAAAAGTCATCAGCGTTGGCAAAAACGCGCAACAGATGAGCCTTACGACGCAGGCGGTTCACTTCGGCAAGAGCTCGGACAGCAACATGATCACCCGCGCCGTTATGAAGGATTCGGCTTCCGCGATCATCAACGGCATTACGAAGATCGAACATGGGGCGACGAAGGCGAACGGCGTTCAGACGGAGAAGGTGCTTATGCTGAGCTCAAAAGCGCGCGGCGATGCCAATCCGATTCTTTTGATCGACGAGGATGATGTAACGGCGGGCCACGCGGCCAGCGTCGGCCAAGTCAATCCGGAGCAGGTGTACTACCTGATGTCGCGCGGCATTAGCAAATCCGATGCGGAGCGCCTGATTATTCATGGTTTCCTCGCGCCGGTCGTATCGGAGATTTCCGTAGAAGCGGTACGCACTCAACTTCAGCGCCTGCTCGAAAGGAAGCTAGAGGGATGAATATAAATGCGGTGCGGGAGCAGTTCCCGATATTGCATCAAGAGGTAAACGGGCATCCGCTCGTTTACCTGGATAGCGCGGCGTCTTCGCAGAAGCCGCGTTCCGTCATTGATGCGATGAAAAGGTACTATGAGCTGGATAACGCGAATGTTCACCGCGGCGTGCATACGCTGGGCTCCCGCGCGACCGACGCGTATGAAGGAGCACGCGCGAAAGTTGCGGCGTTCCTGAACGCGGAGACTCCCGAGCAAATTATTTTCACCCGGGGGACAACAACGGCGTTGAACTTGGTCGCTACGGGGTATGCGAGGGCGGTATGCAAGGAAGGCGACGAAATCGTCATTACGCCGATGGAGCATCACAGCAACTTGATTCCATGGCAGCAAGCCGCCAAAGCGACGGGAGCTACGTTAAAGTACATTCCGTTGCAGCCTGACGGCACGATCTTGCTGCAGGATGCAGAAGAAGTCATTACGCCGAATACGAAGGTCGTTGCGATGACGTATGTGTCCAACGTGCTTGGCGTCGTGAACCCTATCAAGGAAGTGGCGGAGATTGCCCATCGCAACGGCGCCGTCATGGTCGTAGACGGAGCGCAGAGCACCCCGCACAAGAAAGTGGATGTGCAGGAGCTTGGCGCAGACTTCTACGCGTTCTCCGGTCACAAGATGTGCGGCCCTACGGGCATCGGAGCTTTGTACGGCAAAAAGTCGATGCTAAATAACATGGAGCCGATCGAATACGGCGGCGAGATGATCGACTTCGTGGATCTGTACGAATCGACGTGGAAGGAGATTCCTTATCGGTTCGAAGGAGGCACGCCGATCATTGCCGGCGCGGTAGGCCTTGGAGCCGCGATCGATTTCCTGGAGAGCGTCGGCATGGATGAGATCGACCGTCATGAGCGCAAGCTTGCGGCATATGCTTACGATAAGCTGTCGGAGATCGACGGAATCGAGATTTACGGACCTAAGAGCGGGCGCGTAGGTCTCATTACGTTTAATCTGGACGATGTGCATCCGCATGACGTCGCGACGGTGCTGGATGCCAAGGGCATTGCAATCCGTGCTGGCCATCACTGCTGCCAGCCGCTCATGCGTTGGCTAAATGTGTCGGCAACCGCCAGAGCAAGCTTTTATCTTTACAATACCGAAGAGGACATCGATGCTTTGGTTCGTGGTCTCATCGAGACAAAGGAGTTCTTCGGCCATGCAATTGGATGATTTGTACCGCAGAGTCATAATGGATCATTATAAAAATCCTCGAAACCGCGGCACGATGAACGACGACGCCGTCACGATCAACCTGAACAACCCGACTTGCGGAGATCGTATATCGCTGCAGCTCGTCGTTGAAGACGGCAAGGTAACGGACGCGAAGTTCACGGGCGAGGGCTGTTCCATCAGCATGAGCTCCGCTTCCATGATGACGGAGGCCGTCAAAGGCCAGACGTTCGAAGCGGCGCTTGAGATGGCAGAGCGTTTCTCTTCCTTGATGAAGGGCGAGTCGGTGGAATTCGAGGAGCTTGAAGATATCGAAGCGTTGTCGGGCGTCAATAAATTCCCGGCCCGCATCAAATGCGCAACGCTGGCATGGAACGCCCTCCGCAAGGGCATCGAATCCCGTAATTAAGATTTGGAAATCAAGTAATACAATCGAAGCTCAAAATGGCCGGTTTTCAGCACCGAGAAGATTGGACGAAACTAGTGAGTGAAGAGCGGAGCATAGCAGCGCTATGTGAGCATCTGAAGGAACGGTTGAGTTAAAGGTTCGACGTCGAGTAAGCTGCGAAGGAATACATCGTGATCAAAAGCGGTCATTTTGAGCTACCTTTAAAGGAGTGATTGAGAATGGCAAAGTCAATGCCGGAAATGGAAGAATATAAATATGGATTCCGTGATGAGCATAAAGCGATTTTCCAATCGGGCAAAGGGCTGACGCCCGAGATCGTCCGCACGATCTCCGAGATGAAAAACGAGCCGGAATGGATGCTGGAATTCCGTCTGAAATCGCTGGAGCAATTCTACAAAATGCCGATGCCTCGCTGGGGCGGCAATCTGGACGATCTGGACTTCAACGACATTCAATATTACGTGAAACCGTCCGAGAAACAAGGCAAGACTTGGGAGGAAGTTCCTCAGGAAATTAAGGAAACCTTCGACAAACTGGGCATTCCCGAAGCGGAGCAGAAGTTTCTGGCGGGTGTATCCGCTCAGTACGAGTCGGAAGTTGTTTACCACAGCATGCAGGAGGATCTGGAGAAGCAAGGCGTTATCTTTACGGATACGGATACGGCGCTTCGCGAATATCCAGAGCTTATGAAGGAATATTTCGGAACGATCATTCCTCCGAACGACAACAAATTCGCGGCTCTAAACAGCGCGGTTTGGTCCGGCGGTTCGTTTATCTACGTGCCGAAGGGCGTGCAATGCGAAATTCCGCTGCAAGCTTACTTCCGCATCAACTCCGAGAACATGGGCCAATTCGAGCGGACGCTCATCATCGCGGACGAAGGCAGCTCCGTGCACTACGTTGAGGGCTGTACAGCTCCAATATACAGCACGAACTCGCTGCACAGCGCCGTGGTTGAGATTCTCTGCAAAAAGGATTCCCGCGTTCGTTACACGACGATTCAGAACTGGGCGCCGAACATCTACAACCTGGTTACGAAACGCGCCGTCGCTGACGAGAACGCGCAGATGGAATGGATTGACGGCAACATCGGTTCCAAGCTGACGATGAAATACCCGGCTGTCGTGCTTCGCGGCCGCGGCGCGAAAGGCATGGTATTGTCCATCGCCGTAGCGGGCAAAGGCCAGCATCAGGATGCCGGCGCTAAGATGACTCATTTGGCACCGGACACCAGCTCCACGATTGTGTCCAAGTCGATCAGCAAACACGGCGGCAAAGTGACATACCGCGGCCTGGCTTCCTTCGGACGCAATTCCGACGGCGCGAAAGCGAACATCAAATGCGATACGCTCATTCTCGATAACGAGTCGACGTCCGACACGATTCCATACAATGAAATCTTGAACGACAACATCACGCTTGAGCATGAGGCAACGGTATCCAAAGTGTCCGAGGATCAGCTCTTCTACCTGATGAGCCGTGGTCTGTCCGAGGACGAAGCAACTCAAATGATCGTTATGGGCTTTATCGAGCCGTTTACGAAAGAGCTGCCGATGGAATACGCGGTCGAGATGAACCGTTTGATCAAGTTCGAAATGGAAGGCAGTATCGGGTAATTAGACTAAAATATAAGAACCCCTCGGGCTCCGGGGGGTTCTTTGCGTACTTTTAACGGATATGTAAAGGGCTACAGATACACATGCTCGATCTCGTAATGTCGATCGATCGTCAGGTCGACGAATTCGTCGTCAATTTGTATAAGGGGCCTGAAAAACTCGGTAGGATGCGTCATGACAATAATGCCGAAGCGCTCGTTGTTCAACCGTACGCGCTTGCCGATGAAATTCGGGATCATATGCTTAATAAACGTATGGGTCGTGACAGGATCGATCTCGCTGAAGCTGAGACGATACAGCTCCTTGAGCACGAACAGCAGGTCCCGCTCCTTCTGATAGACGCGAGCCGATATCATCGCGCTGTATATGTCGACAACGGCGATGATCTTCGAGATGGGGTGGATCTCTTCGCCCTTAAGCCCATGAGGATAGCCGCTGCCGTCAATCCGTTCGTGATGCTGAAGCGCTCCGATGGCAAGATCTTTTTCCTGGAACGAGCCCAGAATGATCTCGTGGCCGTACAGGGTGTGGCGTTTTACTTCTTCGAATTCTTCCTCCGTAAGCTTGCCAGGTTTGTTAAGGATGTCGGCGCTGATCTTGCTTTTGCCGATATCGTGCAGGAATCCCGCCTTGCCGATCAGTGAGGCGTCCTCCGACGAGTGGTCGAGCCAGGTCGCCAAATAATAAGCCAGCATGCCAACCTGAACGGAGTGCTGGTAGGTATAGTCATCTTCGGTATTAAGCAAAAGCAGCATGGATACGACGTCGCGTTCCAACTGGAGGTTATCCAGCAGAGGCTGCATAATTTCCGTAACCTCCGCCTCCTGGACGATGCCATCCTCTAGTGCAGATTCGAACAGCTTCTCGAAGCGTTTGACAGCGTTCTCGTATATAGGCTGCACAGTTGGCAGCCACTTGGGATTGACCGTGGATTCCAATGTACGATTAACAGGGCTGACTGCTTCTCCCGAAGGCAACACCAGATTTCGGTCCAAGATCTCGACTTGATCAATCTGATGCTGCAGAAGCCGTGAGATTTCGTTCTTGTACAGCCTCGTGCCTTTGGAGAGAACATGCAGCCCATAATGATTAAATATATCGTGGCTTAGTTGGTCTCCGTCTTGTATATCCGTTACATGAATCCTCATAGAGACACCTCTAATATGATTAATTATGCTCAACCAGATATATAGATAGTAACAATCAAACCACCTATTGGCAATATGAAAACGCTCTAAATGATACTAATTACCTAATAGTTCAGCATAAATTGACCTTGCTTTCGACAAATTCTGCGTCCCTTGGATGATAGCTCTTCCGTCGGCGAATAAAACAAAAGTCATATTCCCATCATCCATTTGCAGACGCAAAAGATAAGGATTAAGCACGACTTCGCCAGCGGAAGCAAGCCGATTGGCCAGATCTCCCAGATTGACAGCTCCCGAAGCTCCCGGAGTCAGATGAACGGAATCGCGGCCGCACAATGCGGCTGCTACCGGGGCGGAAGCTTCGTTATCGAGATAATCGAACGATCCTTGCGGTCCGCAGCATGGACAGAAGGGACGCCGGGCGTTACGGATGGACAGCGGCAGCCAGGAGTGGTTCCAGAGATCAGCCTGGAATAAAGTTCCGTGCAGCGCTTCGCGATTGCCGGAGAGCAGCTTAAGCGCTTCTGTTGCTTGCACCGAAGCGATCAGATCGACGATCGGCGAGATGACGCCTGCCGTCTCGCATGTATCCGAAGTCCCCGGTGCGGGGACTTCCGGGAAGACGCAACGGTAACAAGGCGTCTCTCCCGGCAATACCGTCATGCTCATGCCGGAGGCGCCGACGGCTCCGCCGTAAATCCACGGCAAACCATGTTTGACGGCATAATCGTTTATGAGATATCGTACCGTGAAATTGTCGGTTCCGTCGATAATTAAGTCGACATCGCGCAGCAGAGGAGCCGCATTATCTCCATGCAAATCGGCACAAACAGGTTCGATCGTCACGGAAGAGTTGATAGCGGTCAATCTGCGGGCAGCCGCCTCTGCCTTGGGGAGCATATCTTTCGCGTCTTGTTCCGTGTATAGAAGCTGCCGCTGAAGATTGCTCCACTCCACGAAATCGCGGTCGATTAATCGAATATATCCGACTCCGGAGCGGACGAGATGCTGCGCGGAGACGCAGCCCAGCGCGCCGACGCCTACGACGGCCACACGCGCTTCGGACAGCTGTCGCTGACCGCCCTCTCCGATCGGCCGGAATCGCATTTGACGGGAATAACGGCTTAGCTCCATGGGGGCGCCTCCTTCATTCCGCCGTCAGCTCGGCAGTGGGGTTCCAGGGGCCAAGCTGATGGCCCTTCCATTCGGAGCCGTCTTCCCAGATTTCCTTCTTCCAGATAGGGACGATCTGCTTAAGCCGCTCGATGGCGTAACGGCTGGCCTCGTAGCAATGCTCGCGATGCGGGGCCGATACGGCAATAACGACGCTGGTCTCGGCCAGTCCGACGACGCCCACGCGATGAGAGATCGCGCATAAGGCTCCCGCCCAGCGGCTTGCGATCTCATCGCCGATCTGGGACATGGTCGCTACCGCCATCGGCTCATAAGCCTCGTATTCCAGCCGCACCGTGCGTTTGCCATTCGTCCACTCGCGCGTCGTGCCGACGAATGCGATGGCCGCGCCGTGTTCCGGTACGATTACTTTGGCCAGTACTTCTTCTGTAAGAATGGTATCGCTCGTCACAACAAAGCGAGGCGAGTCCGACGTATTCTTGTCCCCGCTCTCCGCTAGCTCCTCTCCGCCGGAAACGGGAGGAAGAAGCGCAAGCTCGTCCGAGGCTTGAACGGCCTCCCCGTCGGCTACGTAGGCGTGGTTGCGCGCAACGAAGCAGGTCGACAGCAGGGAAGAATGATCGCTGTTTTCTCTTGCGATCATCGATTTCAGCTCGCCGGCGGTCAATTGTCCTTGATCAAGAGCAAGGATGAGCTGAGCCGTGCCGAGACGCTCCGGCAATCCCGCGAACAGCTTGATGGTCCAGGTATAAGTCATAAATGTCCAGCTCCTCGCAACAGCCTGTAACAGGGCTTTAGATTGCTACTAGAATACCATAAACGCAAAAAAAATGTTATGCTGTAAGGTACATGGAAAGGTGGTGCGCAGTATGCCGGAGCTAAAGGATCGGTATGGAAGAGAACATGATTATTTGAGAATTTCAGTAACCGATCGATGCAATCTGCGCTGTCTTTACTGCATGCCTGAGGATGGAGTGGAATTTACCGAATCAACGAACCTGCTGAGCTATGACGAAATCGTCGAGGTCGTAAAAGCAGGGGCGGAGCTCGGTATCAAAAAGCTGCGCATTACAGGCGGCGAACCCCTGATCAGACCCGGTCTGGACGAACTGATCTCGAGGTTGTCGCGCATACCAGGCATTAATGACATCGCGCTGACGACAAACGGCATCTTCCTGGCTAAGCAAGCACAAGCGCTTAAAGAAGCAGGTTTGAAGAGAGTGAATATCAGTCTGGATACACTTGATGCGGCAAGGTTTCGGTTTATAGCCAGGCGCGGAGATCTGCGAAGGGTGCTGGAAGGCATAGAAGCGGCAGCCGAAGCCGGGTTTGATCCCATCAAGCTGAATTGCGTCCTGCTCAAAGGCGTCAACGAAGACGAAATCATGCAGTTCTTAAAGCTCGCTTACGAGCGGCCGCTTCATGTGCGGTTCATAGAATATATGCCGATCGGCCATGCCGACGAGAATTGGCGGAAACATTATCTTCCTCTTTCCCGCGTGATCGAGATTGCGGAGGAAGAAGGGTATAACCTGTCGCGGAAGGAAGGCGTGACAGGCAACGGCCCTTCCGACGATTGGCAGATGGCAGGGGCTGTCGGCTCTTTTGGCTTGATCCATCCCATCAGCGACCACTTCTGCAGCAACTGCAATCGTCTGAGATTGACGGCTGATGGCAATCTGAAACCTTGTCTGTACTGGGTGGATGAGCTTAACGTTAAGGAAGCGCTTGGGGATCCGGATGCCATAAAGCAATTGTATTACAAGGCGATGGATATTAAGCCGGAGAATCACGAGATGGCCGCGAAGCTTGCAAATTCGGCGCAATCTCATGTGCCGACGGAACGACGCATGTCGCAAATCGGAGGATAAGGTATGGAGATAAAAGTTGTGCTCATGCACAGCAATGACATTCATAGCCGGCTGGAGAACGCCGCGCGAATTTCGACCATGATCGCCGAGGAGCGAAGAACATGGGGAGCGGGCCGCGTGCTTGCGGTAGACTGCGGCGATCATATGGATCGGATGAGACAAGAGACGGAAGGCAGCGACGGACAGGTTAATATCAGACTTCTGCAGGAGGCCGGTTACGAGGCGGTTACGCTGGGCAACAACGAGGGACTGACCTATACGCCGGAGACGTTGGAACAGCTGTACGCCCCCGTGTCGGAGTTTAGCGTCGTCTGTGCCAATCTGCTCACGCTGGAGACGGGGGAACGCCCAGAGTGGCTGTGCCCGAGCCGGATTATCGTCAAGAACGGTCTTCGGATCGGCCTTATCGGCGCTACGGCCGCTTTTGGCCAGTTCTATGAGCTGCTGGGCTGGAAGGCGACTGAGCCCATGGAGGCGATTCGTGCCGAAGCGGAGCGGCTTCAGGGTAGAGCTGACGTTGTCGTCGTATTATCGCATCTCGGCATTCGATTCGATCAAAAGCTGGCGGAAGAAGTTCCGGGCATCCATCTTATTCTGGGCGGACATACGCACCATCTGCTGGAGGTGCCGCTTATCGTTAACGGAGTTTTGATCGCGGCAGCGGGGAAATTCGGCGAATACGTCGGACGCATCGAGATTGGCTGGGATGAAGCCCGGTCCGAGCCCTTGCTGCGCGGGCAAGCCATTCCCACCGGCGCCTATGCCGAGAGACCTGCGGCGGAGGATATTATCCACGAGTTCCGCGAATCCAGCCGCGTCAGTCTGGGACGGGTGGCCGCCTTTCTCAACGAACCTCTACCGTCTCATCCGGGACGCGAAAATCCGCTTTCCAATCTGCTCGCGATCGGCATCAGGCGATGGACGAATGCCGAGATCGGGATTGTTAACGCAGGGCAGCTGCTTGGCGGTCTCGCGATTGGGGAAGTAACCGCCGGCGAGCTTCATGCCATCTGTCCTTCGCCGATTAATCCATGCTTGATGACCATTGACGGGTCCAAGCTGCGCACGGCGCTGGAGCAATCGCTCCAGGAGGAGTTCGCTTCCAAGCCGATCAAAGGCTTTGGCTTTCGGGGAGAGGTGCTCGGAGGCCTTGCAATTGACGGCATGACGGTAGAATTCGACATGCGCCGGGAGCCGATGGATCGTATCGTCGAAGCGCGAGTAAACGGCTCGCCCCTGGAGGACGGGAGACTTTACGAGGTAGGTTCGATTGATATGTTCAGCTTTAAGGTGGGCTACGAGTCTTTGGCCGAGGCGGAGAGTTATCGCTATTATTTGCCGGAGTTCATCCGCGATGTGCTGGAGCGGGAATTAAGCTCCGAGCCTTCGCTGAGGAGCTGCAAAGAGAAACGTTGGCTTCGTTTGTAAGCTTATGTCGTCACAATTTAGAAAATTTCGGAGTTTTTTGTCGAACAATTAGCATATTATGGTTGCGAAAATTCGCATTTTCACGTAAATTAACAATACAAGATCGTATTTCCGATATGTATAGTTAGGGACGTCACAGCGGGGAAGGACCGAGAAAATGCGTTTGCTATCCATTATGCAGTGCAAGCCGGGAATGAGACTGGCCAAGAGAATATTTTCGGAAGACGGCATCGTGCTGCTTGGCGAGAGGATGGAGCTTACCAGCCGGCTAATCACGAGGCTTGCCGAATGCGGGGTTCAATACGTATACATCGAAGATGCGCGAACGGAGGATATTAATCCCCCCACCCTGATCCGCGAAGATACGTTCCGAATGGCGGTTAAAGAAATCCGTACGAATTTCCGCACGCTGATGGAGCGGCCTAATAGGAAAAGGGGCTCCGCCTACCCCTATATCGCCCAGCCCTTTAAAGCGATGATGAACTTAATTATAGATGATCTGTCCAATCAGGAAGATGCCATGATCATGCTTATGAACATGGGAACTGTCGATCATTATCTGTTCCAGCATTCGCTGAACGTTTGCGTATACTCGACGCTGCTTGGCATGTCGAGCGGTTACTCGCGCGACGAACTGACGACCCTTGGTCTCGGAGCTCTGCTGCATGATATTGGCAAGACGCAGATTAACGTCAATGTACTAAAGAAGCCGGATCAGCTGACCAGAGAAGAATTCGAACTTATGAAGCGTCACCCTCAGCTCGGTTTTGAAATGTTAAAGGATCAGCCGAACTTGTCGCTTCTCGTCGCGCATTGCGCCTTCCAGCATCATGAGCGTCTGGACGGCAGCGGATATCCGCGAGGCATCAAGGGCAATGAAATTCATGACTACGCGAAGTGGATCGGCCTGGTTGATTCTTACGACGCCATGACGACAAACCGCGTGTACCGGTCTCCGATGCTGCCGCATGATGCGATGGAGCGGTTGTACGCGGGCACGGGCACTTTGTACGAGCAGCGGATGCTGCAGCTGTTCCGGGACAAGGTGGCGATCTATCCCATCGGCATGTCCGTCCGATTAATGACGGGTGAGCGAGGCATCGTCGTAGATCTTAATTCCTCCTACCCGCACCGCCCTGTGGTACGAGTCCTCAGCAACGAAGCGGGAGAAGAGCTTAAGGCGCCATACGAGATCGATCTGTCCAAGCAGCTTACAGTCATGATCGTCGGAGTAAACGACGAAGAGACGGACGTGCCGCTTGTGTCAGGCATTTAACTGAACGCCGAGCCATTGATGCTTGCATTTACCGCAATGCAGCGATGGTTGTTTCAAGAGGCCCACAAGGCCTCTTTTTTCTGTCGGCTTTTGGATGAAGTCGATCCGGGCAACGTTTTTACACCATTTTATTTGCTTCCTCAAACGTCTCACATTACAATAATAGAAGATATGATGGCAAGCGGACTTTTTGAACAACCTCTAGAACGGAAGTTAGGTGCTGAAAGCTGATGAAACCGATGAACAAGCTGGATACGATATTGCCGCATTTGGGCATAACATCCCGCGACATACTGCCTCCTTTGACTCCCTCCAATGACCCTTGGGATCCGCTTAACTCGCTTAAGCAATTCGGTCGCCATGTACTGACAAGCGTCGAGATGACGGTTACGAATTTATGCAATATGCGCTGCGAGCACTGTGCCGTAGGCGATACGCTGGTCATGATGGAGCCAGCCAAAATTCCGCTGGACAACATGCTGCGCCGTCTGGACGAGGTCGAGCATCTGCAGACGATCAGCATTACGGGCGGCGAGCCCACCTTCTCGGAACGTACCGTCAAGGAATATATGCTGCCGCTTCTGCAATACGCGAGAAGCCGGGGCGTTCGCTCACAGATTAACTCCAATGTAACTTTGCCTTATAACAGGTACGAGCTTTTGGCTCCTTACCTCGACGTTATGCATATCTCGTTTAACTACACGTCGGCGCAGGACTTCCATGAGATCGGCTTCGCCAAAGCGGGCCATGCCGTCTCCAAGGAAGCGGCAGCCAAGCTGTACGGACGAATGATCGACAACGCCAAGCGGCTCAGCGATGCAGGCGTGCTCGTGTCCGCCGAATCCATGATCAATTATCGGACGCATGAAAAGATCGATCAAATTCATGAGCTGATTCTCGAGATGGGCTGTCAGCGTCATGAGGTTCATCCCATGTATCCAAGCTCATTCGCCCGCGATCTGCCCGTCATTACGAAGGAGCAGATGCGCAAAGCGGTAGAGCTGCTGCTGGATCGCCGCGATCCGTCGGTCTGGATGCTGTTCGGCACGTTGCCTTTCTACCAATGCAGCGACGATGCAGAGGATCGTAGACTGCTCAGAAGATTGGCGGGCGAGCCTAACGTGACGGTCAGGAACGATCCCGACGGACGGAACCGTCTCAACGTCAACTTGTTCACGGGCGACGTGTTCGTCACCGACTTCTCCGACGTGCCGGCGTTCGGCAATATCTCGACGTCCCGCCTCGACGACGTATTCGGCAAGTGGCTGGACCACAAGCTCGCCCGAAGCGTAAATTGTTATTGTCCCGCAGCCGCTTGCTGCGGTCCCAACCTGCTTGTAAAGGATATGTATTACGGCGACGTCGATTTTCACATGCGCGAAGCCAAGCTTGAATAGAAATAGAGGAAGGAGGGATAACCCGCATGTCTATAAGGACAATCGTGCTTATCGCGGTAGGTTTGCTGCTTATTTATTTGATGTTCACCGTAGGCGCGCCGTTCTTGCTTGCATTGATCGTAGCGATCTTTCTGGAGCCGCTGACCGTATTCCTGATGAAGCGATTCCGGCTCAACCGGCTGGTGTCCGCCGTCATATCCAGTACATTGTTCACGGTCATTCTCGTCGGTCTCATCGTGTTGCTGGGAATGAAGATTATCGCGGAGCTGATTGCATTTCTGGAGAAGGTGCCGAATTACTTCGAAAATGCAAGCACTTTTGTCGACAACCTGCTCGTTGACGCCAGAGGGCTGTACCAGAATCTTCCTCCGGACGCCATCGCGACGCTGGAAGAATATCTGATGAGCCTAACGAACACGATTACTTCGATGGTAGGCAAGCTGTCATCGACGGTCTTGGGTTTTGCTTCGACGCTCCCGGGCATGTTTATCTTCTTTATCGTCTTCCTGGTTGCCGTCTACATGTTCAGCTTTAGCCTTAATACGATGAAGGCATCCGTCTTGTCCTTCTTCGACGAATCGTCGCGTTCCCAAGTGGACCAGGTGCTGAACAATCTGCGCAAGTCGATCTTCGGCTTCCTGCGCTCCCAGATTATTCTTAGCGGCATGACCTACATACTCTCGCTGATCGGTTTGCTCATACTTGGCATCAAATATCCTATGGCTATCGCGCTGCTCATCATTATCGTGGATATTTTGCCTATTTTGGGCACAGGCTCCGTGCTTGTCCCATGGGCATCTTATCTGCTGCTGACTGGCGATATCTATACCGGTATCGGGCTGATTGTGTTGTTCCTCGTCATTACGGTATTCCGCCGCATCGTGGAGCCGAAGATTTTGGGAGATTCCGTCGGTATCGGCGCGCTTCCGGCACTGATCAGCCTCTATGTAGGCTTTAAGCTAGTCGGCGTTATCGGCGTATTTATCGGTCCGCTCGTCGTCATTATTTATATGGCGGCAAGGCAAGCGGGACTGTTCCAGCAGAAGATCAAGCTGTAAGTGTTCGGGGAAGTTAGGGTTGACAGCAGCAGCGAGCACGAAGTATAGTCAAACAAGGAAATCCACTAGGGGCGCCGAAAGGCTGAGATAAAGCGATTGCTTTGGTCCCTTTGAACCTGATCTGGGTCATGCCAGCGTAGGAAAGTGGGACATAGGATACCGGCTTGCCGGTCGCCGAAGGCAACTTCGCCGGCTTTGTGCAAGCCTAAGTATCAACGTCATTGCGCGTCTGCGTGAGTGGCGTCGACCATTAACTTTCTTATATGTTGAGTATGCCTCCAGGTGGAATTCCACAAATTCCATGAGGAGGTTTTTTGTTATGCCGATTATGACAACGCCATTGCCGGGAAGCCGCAAGGTCTATGTAGAAGGGAGTCATTCTTCCATTCGCGTCCCGATGCGCGAAATAGCGCTGACTCCCAGCCAGTCGAGAAGCGGAGAGGAGACGCCGAACGAGCCGGTGCTCGTCTACGATGCGAGCGGGCCATATACGGATACGGGCTACCTGGCCGACGTCAGAAAGGGGCTGCCGCCGCTTCGTGAAACATGGATCGTGGATCGCGAGGATGTCGAGCGATATGAAGGACGCGAGGTGAAGCCCGAGGACAACGGCTTCGTATCCGAGGAGAGAGCCAGGACGAGAGGCGCCGAGATATTTCCGAACCTGGATCGCAAGCCGCTTCGGGCGAAGGAAGGACGCAATGTGACGCAGCTTCATTACGCCAGACAAGGCATTGTTACGCCGGAGATGGAGTACATCGCGATACGCGAAGGGATGGAGCCGGAATTCGTAAGGGACGAAGTGGCAAGGGGGCGGGCAATTATTCCCGCGAACATCAATCATCCCGAATGCGAGCCGATGATTATCGGACGAGGGTTCCATGTAAAGATCAATGCCAACATCGGCAACTCCGCCGTTGCCTCCTCCATCGAGGAAGAGGTAGAGAAGATGACGTGGGCGACCAGATGGGGAGCCGATACGATCATGGATCTGTCGACAGGCAAGAACATCCATACGACCCGGGAATGGATCGTGCGCAATTCGCCGGTTCCGGTAGGGACCGTGCCGATCTATCAGGCGCTAGAGAAGGTGAACGGCAAAGCGGAGGATCTCAGCTGGGAGGTATTTAGAGATACCTTGATCGAGCAGGCGGAGCAAGGCGTCGACTACTTCACGATCCATGCGGGCGTATTGCTTCGGTACATCCCGCTGACGGCCAAGCGCGTAACGGGGATCGTATCTCGCGGCGGCTCTATTATGGCAGCCTGGTGTCTGGCTCATCACAAGGAGAACTTCCTGTATACGCACTTCGAAGAAATCTGCCTCATCATGAAGCGTTACGACGTGTCGTTTTCGCTTGGCGACGGCTTGCGGCCAGGCTCCATCGCGGATGCCAACGACGATGCGCAATTCGCGGAGCTCGATACGCTGGGAGAGCTGACGAAGATTGCCTGGAAACATGACGTGCAAGTGATGATTGAAGGTCCCGGGCATGTACCGATGCATTTGATCAAAGAAAACATGGACCGCCAACTGGAAGTATGCGACGAAGCGCCGTTCTACACGCTGGGTCCGCTGACGACCGACATCGCGCCGGGCTACGACCATATTACGTCCGCGATCGGAGCGGCGATGATCGGCTGGTTCGGCACGGCGATGCTCTGCTACGTAACGCCGAAAGAGCATCTGGGGCTGCCGAACAAGGAAGATGTCAAGGAAGGCGTTATCACTTACAAAATCGCTGCCCACGCGGCGGATTTGGCCAAAGGCCATCCTCGCGCGAAGCTGCGGGACGATGCACTCTCCAAAGCGCGCTTTGAGTTCCGCTGGCGCGATCAGTTCCATCTATCGCTTGATCCCGAGCGGGCGATGTCGTACCACGACGAGACGCTGCCGGCCGAAGCGGCCAAGTCGGCGCATTTCTGCTCCATGTGCGGTCCCAAATTTTGCAGCATGCGCATCACGCAGGACATCCGGGAATATGCGGCGCAGAACGGTCTCGATACGGAGGAAGCGATCGAAGCGGGGCTCAAGGAGAAGTCGGCCGCATTTAAGGCCGGAGGCAACGAAATCTATGCGTGACGGGATGGCCGGCGGAGGAGGAGGCGGAGCTCCCGCTGCCATTGCCGGCGCGGGGGGGCAACCGGCCGACGCGAGCGCGACGTCGAAGGACGGTCTTCGCGCGGGCTGGAGGGAACGTTATTCCCGCCAAATCCGTTTCGCGCCGATCGGCGAGGCCGGGCAGCTTCGCCTCCGCGAAGCCAGCGTGTTGATTGCAGGCTGCGGAGCGCTCGGCGCTTCGCTCGCCCAGCATATGGCAAGAGCCGGCGTTGGACGACTCGTGATTGTAGACAGGGACTACGTGGAGCCTAGCAATCTGCATCGTCAATCGCTGTTCGACGAGGAGGATGCCCGCAAGGTTTTGCCCAAAGCGAAGGCTGCGGAGACAAAGCTTCGGCGGATAAACGGAGAGACGATTATAGAGGCGCATGTGGCCGATATGGGCTACCATAATGTTGGCATATTCGCAGCCGATGCCGATCTGATCCTGGACGGAACGGATAACGCGGCTACTCGACTGCTGCTTTGCGACGAGGCGTTCCGGCTTGGCATCCCGTTTATATACGGCGGCGCAACTGCTTCTCAAGGCATGAGCGCGATGTTGGTCCCAGGCAGGACGGCTTGCCTGTCCTGTTTGATCGGCGAAGAGGATGGGGCCGAGGAAGGCGATTCCTGCGATACGCGGGGCGTCTTGTCCGCGACAGTGGAATTCGTGGCCGCGCTACAGACCGCCGAAGCCGTCAAGTGGTTGACGGGCAATAAGGAATCCGTCCGCGGAACATGGTTGAATGCGGATGTATGGAATTTTGCCGTGCAGGAATATAAGCTGCCGTCCGGTGTTGCTTCTTGCGGAAAGTGCGGCTGCCAAGCACGGTCAAACAGCGCCGAGTTACATTCGGTCGAGATCGGCTTACGGCAGCCTCTCCAAGACAGCGACGATGTTAACTTCCCGGATAATCGTGATCGGGAATCGCGCTTGCATGGGCGGCGATCGACGGCGTTATGCGGCCGGGACACGGTTCAAGTGACAATGGGTTTCGCGCTCGAGCTGGAGCGGGAGATTAAATATTTGGAGCGGCTTGGGTGCGGCGTAACTATTAATCCTTACTTGGTAAAAGCTGAGCTGCCTTCGCCTTGTACAGAGAAGCTGGTGCTGTTTCCGGACGGCAGAGTGCTGGTGCAAGGCACGTCGGACATGGCGGAGGCGGAACGGATATGCGACGAATATCTTAGCCGCCATAATCGAAGAGTGGAGGGAACGGCTGGATGAGCAAAAGAGTGGACTGGGAGAAAATCAGGTTATATGTCATTACCGCACAGGATGCCCACCCGGGCAAATCGGTGACCGACGTGATGGAGCAGACGCTCATCGGCGGAGCGGGCATGCTGCAGCTTCGCAACAAGACGGGATCAAGATCGGAAGTGCTGGAGCAGGCGCGGGCACTGAGAGTGCTGACCCGAAGATACGGCGTGCCTTTCATCGTCAACGATTATCCCGATATCGCGCTGGAAGTCGATGCCGACGGCGTGCATCTGGGGCAGGACGATATGTCGATAAAGGAAGCCCGGTCTTTGCTAGGCGACGATAAAATGATCGGCATCTCCACCCACTGCGCGGAGCATGCCATCGAAGCTGAGCGGGAGGGAGCGGATTACATCGGCGTCGGGCCCGTATTCCCGACGAATACGAAGCCGGGCAAGGCGGCAGTGACAACGGCTTACGTGGCGGAGGCCGCAAGTCTGGTCTCCATTCCATTTGTCGCGATCGGCGGCATTACGACGGACAATGCGGATGTCGTCATCTCTGCGGGGGCCAAGCGGCTATGCGCCGTGTCAGCGATCGTGGGAAGCGAGGATCCTGCGGCTGTCTGCCGTGAGCTTCTGCAGAAGCTGGAGGCAGCAGACCGGGCAGAGGAAACTTCCAACGTCAATGCGATTGCTAACGAGCGGGAAACGTCCGGTCATGGAGCTGAAGAAAACGTATCTTTATCGCTGAACGGCAGTTCATATCAAACCCGCTCAGCCACTCTCGATTGTCTGCTTGCGGAGCTCGGACAGCGCGATAAGCGGCTTGTAGCAGAGGTAGACGGCGAGATTGTGCCCCGGTCGCGCTGGCAGGAGACGGCGCTTGCGGACGGACTGCGCATCGAGCTCATTCAATTCGTGGGGGGAGGCTAGAAAATGATGAACCAGCAGAATGGACTGACGATCGCGGGAGTAACGTTTGGCTCGCGGTTTCTGTTCGGGACGGGGAGATTCCCCAGCCCCGCCGAGCTTAGGGAGTCGCTTGCCGAATCCGGCGCCGAAATTGTGACCTTCGCCGTTAGACGCGTCAATCTGGAGCATACCGAAGACGATTCCGTGCTGCAGCATCTGGAAGGAAAAAAGCTGACTTACTTGCCTAATACGTCGGGCGCGCGAGTGGCGGAAGAAGCCGTCCGGATTGCCAGATTGGCGCGGGAGGCCGGACTCGGCAATTGGATCAAGGTGGAGATCAGCGGAAGTCCCGTTACTCTTCTTCCCGACCCCATCGAGACGCTAAAAGCGACTGAGCAGCTCGCCAAAGAAGGATTCGTCGTATTGCCGTATACATCGGATGATCCGATTCTTTGCAAGCGGCTGGAGGAAGCGGGCGCAGCCGCGGTCATGCCGGGAGGCTCTCCGATCGGGACGGGACTTGGACTTCTTAATCCTTATCATCTGTCGCTTATTATCGAAGAGGCGAATGTTCCCATTATTGTGGATGCGGGAATCGGCTCTCCCAAGGATGCCGCGGAAGCGATGGAGCTGGGAGCAGCCGGCATTCTGGCCAACACGCCTGTAGCGAAGGCGGGGAATCCCGTCAGGATGGCGAAAGCGTTCGCGCTTGCTATCGAAGCAGGACGGATCGCTTACGAGGCAGGACGCATTCCGAGGAAAAGATATGCTTCCGCCAGCAGCGACGAAGCCGGTTCCCTGTTTGCCGCGGGACCGACATGAGCGCTTACTCGCGGGGGCAATCCGTTATCGTGCTCGGAGGGGGTATTATCGGCTTGTCCTGCGCCCTGGAGGCTGCGCTTCGCGGACATAGGGTAACGCTTGCGGAGCCGGGCAGAATCGGCGGCCAGGCGTCCGGCGCCGCCGCCGGCATGCTGGCTCCGTTTTCGGAGAATCCCGAAGGGGCCGATGCATTCTTCCGCCTGTCGCTGAGTAGCCTGCGCCTTTATCCGGATTGGATTCGCGGCGTGGAGGAGATATCGGGCATGTCGGTAGAATGGGAGAGATCCGGCAGCTTAAACATCTTGCAGCATGAAGCCGATCTGCTGCCAGCCGAGGGCAGAATGCGGTGGCAGAACGGCTGGGGAGCCGGGGCGGAGTTGATCGACAAGGATGAGCTTCGGGGATTGGAGCCTGCGCTTGCCGAAGTAGCCGTCGGGGCTGTCTACATACCAGAGGAGGGTCACGTGTACGCGCCGAAGCTGGTCGAAGCGCTGGCTGCAGCCTGCAAGCGGACAGGCGTCCGAATACTGGAGCACGCTGGCACTATCGAGTCGCTTCACCGATCGGACATCGGCGGGAGCCGAATCGCCATGAGCGGTCTGCCAGCCTTGCTGGCTGCCGATCGTGTCGTTCTATGTCCCGGTGCATGGTCCTCGGCATACGAACAACATTTGGGTCTGAATCTGCCTGTCCATCCTATAAGGGGCCAAATTTGTTCTTATCTCTCTCCCGCACAATGGAGCGAACCTCTGCGGCACATCGTATTCACCAGCCAGGCCTACTGGGTAAGCAAGCGGAACGGCACGGTTGTCTGCGGAGCATCGGAGGATGTGGCCGGTTATGAAACCAGCGTGACAGAACATGGCATTGGACGATTAACGAGGGCAACCGACCGCTTTCTGCCGGATCTACGGGGTGTTAAACCTGCGTTTGGCTGGGCAGGATTGCGTCCTGCTACACCGGATGGGATGCCGCTAATCGGAGCTGCGGGAGGCAAGGGAGAGTGGCTGATGGCTGCCGGACATTACCGCAACGGCATTTTGTTAAGCCCGGCAACGGGCCGGCTTATCTCCGATCTGCTGGACGGCGAGCCGGATGAGAAGACGCTAGCCGGACTAGCCCCTTTTGCTCCGGCAAGGTTTACGGCAAGACAAGGGTCCAAGCAAGCAACGGCAGGGCACATATATTGATGCATGAAAGCATGTAGAAGCCCCGGAGGTGCGGATTGCATTGATATCCCATATTACCAACGATCAATTGCTGGCGAAGGAAATCATCGTGGAGAGGATCCGGGATTCGCTGTCCAATAAAACCCCGTTTTCCCTCGTCCGGATCGGCGACGGCGAAAATTTTGTGCTGTCGCAGGATTCGGTCTACACGATGGAGCAGACACTAAGCCAGCTCTGGGTGAAAATCGCAAACGAGGGCCGCAAAGGCGTTCGTATTCCCAATATCGAAATTCGCGACCGTATGGTGGAGGCGATCAAGGAAGCCGATATCGTAGGCGTTCTGGCGCAGAACGACAATACGATCAGAGCGCATCCCAATCATAAACGTCCGCTTACGGACAAAATCTTCGACCACTTCGGATTGCAGCCCAAAGCCTTGTGCAATGCAATCGTCAATCGCGAGCTGATCTATTACAAGCCCTTCTGGGAAATGCTGTCGGAGCAGGGCAGCCGCGTCATTTTGATCTCCAGATGGGCCGGAGGGACAAAGCAGCGGCTTATTCGGCCGCCGTACAATCTGAGCATTCCGTTTACGCTGCCCTTCGAAAGGTATGAAATGATGGACGAGACGCTGGCCAAGATCGAAAGCAGGCAGGACGAATTCGATATCGTCCTTGTTTCCTGCGGCGTCAATGCTGTCGTGCTTGCGCACGAAATTACGAAGCGGACGGGGAAGGTGGCCATGGATTTCGGCATCGGCTCCCAGATTATTTCCAGCGTAAAACTGCAATAAAGTCGGCAAGACGAAGAGCCATACCATGGAGAGACATGAACCCATGGTATGGCTCTTATTGCTCTTTTAGATTGACCAGCGTAGGATAACGCCTGCTTGCGTCAAGCCCCCGCCGAAGCCGTGAAGCAAA
This sequence comes from Paenibacillus sp. PAMC21692, assembly GCF_014303795.1. NCBI lineage: Bacteria > Bacillati > Bacillota > Bacilli > Caryophanales > Paenibacillaceae > Paenibacillus > Paenibacillus sp. PAMC21692. The sequence continues at coordinate 6,432,700 of NZ_CP060293.1, read as the reverse complement.
ACGAGATGCCCCGCTTGCAGTCTACCGTCCTTGACGCCGTCATCCATCGCAAGCGGGATAGAGGCGGCTGACGTATTGCCGTACTTCGCGATAGAAGACAGCGCTTGATCCTCTGTGAAGCCGCATCGCTCGCATAACGCCTCGATGATTCGCTGATTGGCGTTATGCGGAGCGAACCAATCCACTTGATGCGCAGCCAGGCCGGCGCTCTCAAGCAGCTCCGAAATTCCTTCCGAGACGCTGGAAAGCGCCCAGCGGTACACCTCGCGTCCATTCTGTACAAGCTTGCCGCTCGGCACAAGATCGTATTCGCCGATTCGCGAGGACAAATGGCTGGCGTAGACATGCCGTCCGCCGTTGCCGTCGGTCCGGGCGAAGGAAGCCAGGAAGTCGCCTTCTCCATCCGCGGTTCGTTCCACCAACACGGCGCCTGCTCCGTCGCCGAACAGAATGCAGGTCGTACGATCGGTATAGTCCGTAATTTTGGACAAGGCATCGGCGCCTACGACCAATATTTTATGATGAAGCCCGGTCATGAGCAGCCCGTTTGCGAGCTGCAGACCTGCGGTGAAACCCGCGCAGGCGGCTTGGATGTCGATCGCTCCGCATTGAGCGATGCCAAATCTGGCCTGAATGCCAGCCGCGATGCTGGGGAATATGGTATCCGGCGTGGAGGTGGCTACAATAATGTAATCAACATCGTCCAGTTGCACGTCGTACCTGGAAGCCAGGTCGGCAACCGCACGGTAGGCCAAATCGCTGGTATATTGATGCGGCGCCGAAATTCGGCGTTCGCGTATGCCGGTCCGCTGCACGATCCACTCATCAGAGGTATCGACCAGCTTCTCCAGGTCCGCGTTGGTCATGACATTGTCCGGCAAATAAGTTCCTATTGCAGCAATACGGGAGTTGGATCGGTAAGCGGCTTTGCTTGCGATATCGGGTTCTCTGCTCACGGGTCTACACAACCTTTCATATATTTTTATTATTGGCACCTGGTACTAATATCTGATACTAATATCATACCTTCTGTAAATACGGCTGTCAATGAGATCCGCAGACGCTGATCAACACTGATCATACGAATAACCTCTCTCCTTTCGGCAAACGATAAGACTGGAATCTGTCGCAAAGGTATCATTATCGGATGACGAACAGGAGGAGGATTGATTATGATAATCCGCTCTCGCGGCGCTTGGACGCTGCTAACGGCATGCATCGTGCTTGGAGGCATGCTTGGCGGCTGCTCTATGGAGAAACAAGGCGATCTTGGCAATAAAAATTTGCGCACAAATGAAGTGCGTTACGATGCGAACGGCAATCGGCTGCTGACGGACAAACGATTCGCGGATGATCAGAAAAACGAAATGAACCGGGTCAATGGCCGCAGGTTGAGCAGCAACAATCTCGTTGGCACGCATCGCAATTATCGGCTGGAAATCAAGCCGGAATTCGGCGAGAAGCTGGTGCAAGAGGTGGCGGGCATTCATCATGCGGTCGTCATGCTCGCGGATTATAACGCCTACGTGGCGGTATCCTTGGACAAGGAAGCAAGCGGCGACGGGATCGGCACGCTAAGCCGTACTTACATGGGATTGTCCGGCGCCAAGGGAACGGAGGCGGGCAGACGGATTGGAACCCTGTCGACAGGCCAGGAACGATTGAACGACGAGCTGACGGAAAAGGTTTCTTCGGCACTCAAAGCCATGAGGCCCAATATCGAGCTGGTGTACGTCTCCGCGAACCCTGATTTCGTAGGCCGGATGAACGCATATCAGAACGATGCCCTGCAAGGCTTCCCCGTTCAGCATTATATTATGGAGTTTAACGGAATGGTTGAACGAATCTTCCCACCGCGAACGACTAAAAGCAGCGATGAGCTGATTCGGCCATATGGCCATCGTTTCAGCGGCAGATTGCTGGAATAAGCCACACGTATTTATAGGACCGTCTCCGGGCAGCCGCCGCCGCGCTCCCATCGGAGGCGGTTTTTTGTCGTTTCGTCCATTCGTCACAGCTTGCCCGGTCATATAGTATTCTAGCTGTTTCATATCCATGCTGGGAAAGAGGCGAGAGAATTGACATCAATAAAGGAGGAGCATCACATCGAGTCTGCGGACGAGCGACGAACCGTGGCGATCATGGGATTGGGTTACGTGGGGCTGCCACTGGCTCTGCTATTCGCCGAGCAAGGATTTCGAGTGATCGGAATCGATCCTGATGCTTCTAAAATTAGCAAGCTTCAGAATGGCAAAAGCTATATTCGCGAAATAGAAGACGCAGTGATTAACGAGGCGATTGCAGAGCGATTGATTCCGACAACGCAGCATTCCGCAGCTCGAGCAGCCGAGGCCATCATCATCTGCGTGCCGACGCCGCTGACGGCTTACGGCACTCCCGATCTCGCCTACCTGAAGATGGCGGCGACCCAAGCAGGCGCCGAATTGCAAAAGGGGCAGCTCGTCGTCTTGGAGAGCTCGACTTACCCCGGTACGACCAGGGAAGTGCTTCTGCCGCTGCTGGCCAAGTCGGGTCTGCGGGCGGGCGAAGACTTCCATGTCGCGTATTCCCCGGAGCGGGTCGATCCCGGCAATGCGGACTTCCCCATCCATCGTATCCCCAAGATCGTAAGCGGCATAAGCGATCGCTGCCTGGAGAAAGTATCCGAGCTGTATCGTCATGTCTTCCCGGCCGTCCATCCCGTCTCCAGCACGGATGCAGCCGAGATGACTAAGATCATGGAAAATGCCTACAGGCTCGTCAATATCTCGTTTATTAATGAAATGGCAATCGCCTGCGATACGTTGGGACTCGATATTTGGGAGGTTGTTCAAGCCGCATCGACGAAGCCGTTCGGTTATCATCCCTTCTATCCAGGTCCCGGCATTGGCGGCCATTGCATTCCCGTCGATCCTTCCTATCTGCAATGGAAGCTGAAGCAATACGGCATGAACTCGGACTTTATCGGCTTGGCGAACGGCATCAACCACCGAATGCCGCTGTATGTCGTGCAGCAGCTCAAGCAAGGCGTTGCTCCCAAGCCGCTGGCCGGCTCCTCCATCCTTGTATACGGGGCGGCCTATAAGTCCGATATTGCGGACAGCCGCGAGTCGGCATCGATCGATATCATGAAGCTTCTTATGCTGGAAGGAACCAAGGTTTATTACGATGACCCCTATATCAGCGAACTTGCGGTCGGGGAGAAGAAGCTTCAGAGAACCGAGCTGACGCCTGAATTTCTGGCGAGCATCGACGGCGTCATTATTGCGACGTATCACAGCGGCATGCCGCTTGATCTGATGATGGAGCATGCGCCGCTGATTTACGATACCCGCAATGTGACGAAAGGCCGCCGGGGGCGCGCCGTTACGATGAGGCTTGGGGGCGGGGGCGTTTCATGACTTTGATGCGTATTGCGATCATCGGATGCGGGGCCATTGCGGAAAAACATGTTGCGGCAATTGCCGAGTTGGGCGGCGGGGCGGAGATCGCGGCGCTTTGCGACATCTCGGAGGAGCGTCTCCGCGTTTTCGCCTATCGCGCCGGAATTCCGAGGTTTCCGGGAGCAACGCTGCATACGGATATCGATGAAATGCTGACACGACCGGAGCTCGATCTTGTAGTCGTGGCGACGAGCAGCGATTCCCATGCCCGGATCGCGCTGCGTTCACTTGAAGCGGGCAAACATGTGCTGGTCGAAAAGCCGCTTGCGCTGTCCATGGGCGAGGCAAGGGAGCTTATCCGTCTTGCCCGAGCAAAAAAGCTGGAGCTGGCCGTGTCGTTTCAAGCGCGTTATTCGCCGCGGATTGCCGCGATGAAAGCTGCTGTTGAGGAGGGACGGTTCGGCGAGATCGGTCACGGCGCCGTGGCGATGAGATGGAATCGCGATATGGCCTATTATAGAAGCGGGCCTTGGCGCGAGGATTGGAGCAAGGGCGGCGGTTTGTTCATAAACCAGTGCATTCATTATGTCGATCTGCTGATCTGGCTGCTGGGTCCGCTCCAATCCGTATATGCGCTTGCCGGCATCCATGGCCAGTTTATCGGCGTCGAAAATGTCGGAGCGGCGCTGCTGCGGTTCAAAAGCGGGGCTGTCGGCATTGTCGAGGCGTCAACGGGCGTCTATCCCCGAACGTTAGGCACTTCCATCAGCCTGTTCGGCTCTCGCGGCACTGCCTCCTTTGAGGGCACGGCCTTGCAAGAAGCGGCGGTATGGACCTTCGAACATAACCATGGTTCGGAGGGCGCCGACTCTGTTTCCGAGCAACGGACTTTATCCAAGGAACATGATACGGATATCAAGCTGTCGCATACGCCGCTTTATCGCGAGCTTTTGACCGCCATCCGTGGCGGGGAGTCGCCCATCGCTTCGGCCGAGTCGACTCTTCCCGCGCTGGAGGCCGTGCTTGGCATCTATCAATCGATAAAGAGCGGTCTTGTCGTGGAGCTGCCGATCAACGAGGAGTTTCATATGGGCGGCATGGTCTGGAGGGAGAAGGGGTAGGATGGAAAAAATTCCGTTAATCGATTTGCGCGCGCAATACCGGGAGCTGAAGGACGAGATCGACGCTGCTTTCCTGCGCGTTATGGCCAGCGGCGAATATATCGCGGGACCCGAGGTCGAAGGGCTTGAGGCCGAGATCGCGGCATTGACCGGCGCGGCTTATGCCGTATCGGTCGCGAACGGTACGGATGCGCTGGCGCTTGCGCTGGAGGCGGCCGGCATCGGACCTGGCGACGAGGTCGTCACGACGGCGTTCACGTTTTTCGCTACGGCGGAGGCGATCGTGCGCCGGGGAGCCGTTCCCGTGTTCGCCGATATTGATCCCGCAACGTACAACATGTGTCCCTTAGACGCGGAGCAGCGCATTACGCCGCGTACCAAAGCGATTTTGCCGGTTCATATTTTCGGCCAGCCGGCAGACATGTCGGCCTTTTCCTCCCTGGCGGAGCGGCATGGCCTCAAGCTGATCGAGGATGCCTGTCAAGCCATCGGGGCGACGCTGGAAGGCCGTCCTGTCGGCGCCATGGGAGACGCGGGCTGCATCTCCTTTTTCCCGACAAAAAATCTGGGCGGCTACGGAGACGGAGGCATCATCGTAACGAATAATGAACGGATTGCCAACGAAGCCAGGCTGCTTGCCCGGCATGGCAGCCGGAAAAAATATTTTCACGAAACAATCGGCGTCAACAGCAGGCTGGATCCGCTTCAGGCGGCCATCATCAGAGTGAAGCTTAAGAGACTGGGGGAGTGGAACGATCGTAGAAGGCAGGCGGCTGAATATTATAATAACGGATTGCGACACACACCGTTGAGACTGCCTGTGGTCATGGAAAAGGCGGGCCACGTGTATCATCTCTACGCCGCGCAATACGAACAACGCGACGAGCTGATGGAGAGGCTCAAGGGAGACGGCATATCGTCCGGTCATTATTACCCGTGTCCGCTGCATCTGCAGCAGGCGCTGACGTTTCTCGGCTACAAGGCGGGCGATCTGCCCGTAACGGAGAAAACTTGCGCCCATTCGTTCGCGCTGCCGCTCTCGCCGCATCTGACAAGGGAGCAGCAGGATTATATCATCTCCAAGGTGATTCAATATACGTAAGGGAGAGTGAGAGGGATGAGCGGAACGACAAGGATCGGAGATGGCGTCACGCTGGGGCGCGGCGTCGTGATCGGGGCGGGGGTTACGATCGGCCATGGCGCCGTCATCCACGACGATACCGTCATTGGAGACGATGTCCGCATTCACGATCATGCCGTGATCGGCAAGCTCCCCATGAAGGCCAAACGATCCGCGACGACAAGCGACGGCGTCTTCCTGCATCCGACGTTTATCGAGAAGGGCTGCACGATCGGAACGGGAGCGATTATCTATCGGGGGGCGCGGCTGCAGCCGGACGTCCTGGTAGCGGATTTGGCGACGGTGCGCGAACGGGTCCGGGTCGGGACGGGGACGATAGTGGGACGCGGCGCCGCCATCGAGAACGACTGCGAGGTCGGCGCTCGCTGCAAGCTGGAGACGAACAGCTACATCTGCGCATATTCCGTGCTGGAGGACGACGTTTTCGTCGCCCCCTGCGTCGTGACGACCAACGACAATTATTTGGCGCGTTCCTCTGCCAGATTTTCCAGGTTCAAGGGAGTGACGGTTCAGCAGGGAGGCAGGATCGGAGCGGGCGCGACGATTTTGCCGGGCAGAGTCATCCATCGGGACGGCGTCGTGGCTGCAGGCAGCGTCGTGACAAAGGATGTGCCGGAGCGGACGATCGTAGCGGGCAATCCCGCTCGCAAACTAAGAGATGTGCCGGAAGATCAGTGGCTGGAGAATCAAGGGCATGGATAGGCGGATTAAAGTACTGATGCTCGTGAAGCGGTTCAACGAGACCTATCCGAAGCATGTGCATAAATTCGATATGTTGAGGGCGATCGAAGAGGTCGCCGACGTGACGTACTGGAGTAAGGACGGGGATATTCGCGCCATATTGGAAAGTTTGCCGGAGAGGCCGGACGTTATTTTCCATTACGACATCGAATGGCGAAACGCTTTTGCCCCCCACATTACGGGACTGGACAAAGTCGGTATTTTGAAGGCGTGTTACGTGCTGGACGTCCATTACCTGCCTGCCGTCAGAAAGGACTATTTCGAACGGAATGCAAAGCCGGATCTTATTTTATCCGCCAGCAAATATCCCTTCCTCAAGGCGTTCCCGGAGATGCGGCCGCGGTTCCGCTGGTTGCCGTTCGGCATCAATCCGGAGATGATCCGGGACTATGGCTTGCCCAAGGACACGGCTTATTCGCTCATGGGATTAATGGAGGATAAATACCCGTTCCGTTCCGCCGTGCTTAAGGCTATGTCGCGGGAGGAGGGATTTGTCCATTACCGCCATCCCGGGCACCGGACGCCCTACCGGCCTGGACTGTTCGTGCACGATACGTACGCGCGGGCCATTAACGGTTCCATGATAGCCTTCACTTGCGGCAGCGTGCTGGAAATCCCCGTTGCCAAGTTTTTCGAAATTCCGGGCTGCAGGACGCTGATGCTGGCGGAGAGCAATCCGGACATCGAAGAGCTGGGCTTTAAGGACGGAGACAACTTCGTAGCCTGCGGACGTGCCGGCATACTGGAGCTTGCGAGGCGGTATCGCGCGGATGCGGAGGCGAGGAACGCTATTACGGAGCGGAGTTATAACTTCGTCCATCGTTATCATAGCAACGGTGTCAGAGCGCGAGAATTCGTTGAGATCGTGAAGGATGCTCTTGCGGGGCGAGGAGGCTGATAGAAGGGCCGGAACTGCTTTGCGGCCCTTTCACAAAAGCAAACGGCGCTGCCAGGGGGAAGCTTGCTTCCCTTTGGCGGCGCCGTTTATTGTCGAGTTTCAGCTCTCCAGCTTGCTTACGAGCTCGGCGCTTGTGGAGAGCACGAGGTCGTTGCAGGTTTTGTCCGCATTGAAGTGTCTTGCGATGCTTTCGTGCACCGGAGTTTCCATCGGGATGAGTCGTCCACTCGCGTCCGGCGCGTAAAGCAAAAAACGTTCGGAGAGGAAATCGATAAACCCGTTCAGGTCGATGCCTTTTTCGATCATATAGCTGCGGTTAAATTCGATGCAGCCGATCGCGCCGGCGCAGCTGTCCAGCAGCTTGCTCATGCCCTTTATGGCTTGCCATTCGAACCCTTCCACGTCCATCTTGAATAACAAGGTTCCTCCCTGAATGATACGATCCTGGAACAGGCTGTCGATCGTGACGGTGCCGATGGAGGTTGATTTGACGGCACGCGAGCCGGAGGGGTGGCCCGAGGAGAGGCCGGAGTGCGACTGGTCGACGTAGAAGGATATCGTGGTATCCGCCTCGTCCGAGACGAAGGCGAATATCGTCTTCATCTGACGGCCGTTGGGATGGTCTTCAATCGACCGAAGCAAGTAGGGACGCAGTCCTTCGTTGGCTTCGATCGCCACGATCTCGGTATAAACGGGATACTGCGCGGACAGCAGGATCTCTCCGTAATTGGCGCCCGCGTCCACCACGATGGCTGGCTCCAGCAGGCTCACGGCCTTGCGCCAAAATGCCGTAACGGCGGGTTGAGACAAGCCGGCGTACCGCTTCATTCTGCCGCCGCGCTTATCGCCCGGATTGACATACATGGCATGCCCGGTGCCGTTCATTATGATTTTATGCATGTTGGTGACTGCCTCCTTAGGAAGTGAGAGAGCCGTCCCGGTTCGGAACGTTTCTATTAACGTATTCCGCGAACGGGCTGCCCGTACTAGATTCACAACCATTTGAAAGGGGGAGCATGCTCCTGTTTGGAATAATCCAACAGTATTTTGCCCGCGGACATTGACCTCGGCATCTCCATTCGATAAAGTGAATCTGTATGATTGTAATGACTGCCATATTTTATAGAGAATCTAGATGAGATAGATGAAGGAGAATGTGAACCGAGATGAATAAAGCTGGTCTACGCCGCTTGACTATTCCGCTGATGCTGATGGCAATCTGGCTCTGCAGCATCCTCCCCGCGCATGCGGCAGGCAATCTGATCGTGAACGGCGACTTCGAGCAATCCGAGGGCGGGATGCCGGTCAATTGGACTACTGAAGCCTGGATCAAAGACGATGTCTCTACCGAATATTCGGTCGAGCTTGGCTCCGCCCAATCGGGCGAAGGAGCGGCATCCATTCGGAATCATGGCGATAATCATGCCAGATTTATTCAGACGGTCCGGGTCGAATCGGACAAGCTGTACCGAATCTCCGGTTACGTAAAGGCGGAGGGTCTGCGTCTTGACGCTTACGGCGCTTATCTGTCCGTAGAGGGAGTGGCGGTCCAATACCCGCAGGTTCACGACACAGGCGGTCAGTGGTCTTACCTGGAGTATTACGGACGAACGGCCAAGGATCAGAAGGAAATCACGATCGGCGTCAGCGTGGGGGGATACGGCAGCATTAATGCCGGAAGCGCCGCATTCGACGGCGTGTCGGTCGAGGAGGTCGGCGAGACGCCGGCGGGAGCGGTAGAATTCTCGCTTGCTTCTTCTCCGGTCAGCGGCGGCGAAGAACAGGAGCAGGCGCCGATTAAGGTGTCGATCCTTTCGACGCTGCTGTACGCCGCACTGTTTACGGCCTTTTTCGCGGTCGTCCGAAATGCGCTCCTGAGGCGGCAGGACCGGCTGCGGGGCAATAACAGCGTTCGCGATCTATTGTTATATGGAGGCTTTGCCGCCGCGTTAGCGGTTCGAATCGCAATTGGGCTTAGCCATGAGGGTTACGCCAACGACATCGCGCTCTTTACGTTCTGGTCGGATCAAGTGGTGAAAGAGGGCATTGCGGGTTTCTACCATACCGATATATTCGTCGACTACCCGCCAGGTTATATTTACGTGTTGTACATAGTAGGGCTGATCAAAGATTGGCTGGGCCTTGCGGCAGGCAGCGCCGGTACTCTGCTGCTCTACAAGCTTCCTGCCATCGCGGCGGATCTCGTGGCTGCAGCCGTCATCTATCGCGCGGCGAGAGGCAAGCTGAGCGAAGCTCCGGCAATCGGCCTTGCGCTGATTTATGCTTTTAATCCCGCAGCCATTCTCGACTCCGCGGCATGGGGGCAAGTCGACGCCGTGTTTGCACTGGTGCTGACGCTTGCGATCGCCGGCATGGCGGATCGCAAGTTCGGCAGGGCATCGGTCTGGTATGCGATCGCTGCGCTGATTAAGCCGCAAACCTTTATTTTTATGCCAATTCTGCTTGTCGCCTTGCTGCTTGGACGAAAGTGGAAGGATGTTGCGGTCAGCGCCTATTATGGCTTCGGTACGTTCATTCTGCTTGCGCTTCCGTTTTTCTGGGGCCATGGCGGGCTAAAGGGCGTCTACGAGCTGTACAAGGGGACATTGTCTTCTTACCCATATGCGACGCTCAACGCCTTTAATCTGTATTCGTTGACGAGCGGGAACTGGGCGCCGCTGACGGACAAATGGCTGTTCATTCCCTATCAGACATGGGGTGGCCTGTTTATCGGGGCCGCTGTGCTGGCGGTTCTTCTACTCTCGTTCGCCCGTGTAAAGCGGAATAACGAGGACCGGTCGTTCTATGTGGCGATGATCCTGATCGCCATCGTATTTATCGGCGTAACCAAGATGCACGAACGTTACATGTTCCCTGTTATGCTGCTCAGCTTATTTGCGTATATTCAGTCTATGGACCGCCGAATGCTGCGGCTGTTCTTCGGCTTCACGATAACGAATTTCATCAATATGAGTTACGTGCTTAAGTTCAGCGAGCAGACGACCAATGTACCGACGGACGGCGTGGTCATCCTGTGTTCACTGGCGAATATTGGCTTGCTGCTATACGGATTGTACGTTGGACACGATCTCTACCGGAACGGCAATCGACAGCAGGTGGAGATGTTGCAGCCCGATGAGCGGCTGCGAGCCGATGCCGATCGGTTGGAAACGTTCCGTGTGCGGACCGGCGAACGATCCGCGGGTCTACGCCGGTTGAGCCGCAAGGATTGGTGGTGGATGGGCGGTATTACGGCCGTGTATACCATCGTGGCGCTCGTCAACTTGGGATCGTTCAAAGATCCGGAGACGGTCTGGCATCCATCCTCGGCCGGCGAAGGTTTCTACGTCGATCTGGGAGAAGTGAAGCAGCTAGAGCGGCTGACCAGCTTCGGCGGCGTTGGCACGGGGACTTACGCCTACGAATTCGGCGAGACGCCGGATGTTTGGAATAACCGGATCGAGGTCGACAATAATCATGTGTACGTCTTCGCATGGAAAAGCCAGCAGCTCGACGTGAAAGCGCGTTACGTCAAGTTGACCGTAACGGGAGCCGGCTTTTCGATGAACGAGCTTGGCATCTACGAAGCCGGCAGCAAGGAGCCGCTGCCCATCAGCTCCATCGTCGCTCTTAACGATAAGGAGCCGAAGCGCGGCGCGATAACGAATCTGTTCGATGAGCAAAAGCTGATGGTTTATAATCACGAATTTATGAAGGGCAGTTATTTCGACGAAATCTATCATGCCCGAACGGCCTACGAAAATCTGGAAGGTCTCGTTGCGTACGAAAATACGCATCCGCCGCTTGGCAAGCTCATTATCGCGATTGGCATCAAGCTGTTCGGACTCAATCCGTTCGGATGGCGGATCGCCGGCACTTTGTTCGGCGCGGCGATGATTCCGCTTATCTATCTCATGGCGAGACGGCTGTTTGGAGGAACGACGTTCGCCGCGATCGCCGCGCTGCTGCTTGCGGCAGACTTCATGCATTTCACGCAGACGCGGATTGCGACAATCGATGTATACGGCGTGTTCTTCATTATGCTGATGTTCTACTTCATGCATCGATACGTCACGATGAACTTCTACCGTTCGTCTCTTTTGTCGACGTTCGTGCCGCTGGGACTTGCAGGACTTGCCTTTGGTCTCGGCGTCGCTTCCAAGTGGATCGTCTTGTACGGCGGAGCGGGTCTTGCCATCATGCTGGCGTTGTCGCTGATCGAGCGCTACAAGGAACACGGGGCGGCCAAGCGACTACTAAAGCGCGGCGACGGGCTTGACGGCTACAATCGGGCCGAGCTGGAACGGGCGTCCCGCTTGTTCCCGCGCAACACGATCCTTACGCTGGCGGCCTGTCTTCTGTTCTATATCGGAATTCCGGCAGGCATTTACGCTCTGTCGTACATTCCGATTCTAAACGTCATGTCGGGCGGCTATACGCTGAAGGCGCTGGTCGATTACACGACGCATATGTACAACTATCACAGCCAGCTCGTCTCGTCCCATCCGTTCTCCTCCTCCTGGTGGGAGTGGCCGTTCATGAAGCGTCCAGTCTGGTATTATTCCGGCAGCGAGCTGCCGGAAGGGATGAAGTCCACGATCGTGGCGATGGGCAATCCGCTTATCTGGTGGATCGGTTTGTTTACGATGATGGCGACGGCTTATATCAGCATCAAGCGCAAGGACAGATCCGCTTATATGATCTGGATTGCCTTCCTGGCCCAATATGTGCCGTGGATGCTGGTGCCGCGGGAGACGTTCCTGTACCATTATTTTGCAATGGTGCCGTTCATTATACTGGCTACGGTCTATTGTATGAAGCATGTCGAAGAGATTCGTCCAGGCTTCGCCAAGGCGAGAAATGCGTACGTCGCTGCGGCGATCGGATTGTTCGTGATGTTCTATCCGGCCCTCTCGGGCATGCTGGTGCCGAAGTGGTACGTCGACGTCCTGCTGCGCTGGTTCCCAAGCTGGTTATTCTAGATCGATCGAGGTTATTGAAGCGAGGAGAAATGGCAAATGTCCGTTAAAGTCAAATATAGCGTAATCGTGCCGATGTACAACGAAGAAGAGGTCATCGACCATACTTACGGCCGGCTGAAGGAAGTGATGGACGCCTCGGGCGAGCCGTACGAGCTCATCTTCGTGAACGATGGCAGCCGCGACCGGACGGTGGAGAAAACGGCGCTGATCGCCAGCGCCGATCCCAATGTGCGTCTAATCGACTTCTCCCGCAACTTCGGGCATCAGATCGCGATCTCTGCCGGTATGGATTATGCTCAGGGAGATGCGATCGTCGTCATTGATGCGGATCTGCAAGATCCGCCCGAAATTATTTTGCAGATGATTGCAAAGTGGAAGGAAGGGTATGAGGTCGTCTACGGCCGCAGACTAAAGCGCAAGGGCGAGACGCTCTTTAAAAAGCTGACGGCCTTGGCCTTCTACCGCCTGCTGCGGAGTATGACGAACGTTGAAATCCCTCTCGATACGGGCGACTTCCGCCTGATCGACCGCAAAGTGTGCGATGTGCTGCGCGGGCTGAAGGAAAAAAACAGATTCGTGCGCGGCCTGATCAGCTGGATCGGATTCCGGCAGACCAGCGTTGAATACGTTCGCGAGGAAAGATTCGCGGGAGAAACCAAATATCCGCTCAAAAAGATGATCGGCTTCGCGCTTGACGCCATTACCTCGTTCTCCCATAAGCCGCTTAAGATCGCGACCTATCTCGGCTTCTTCTTGTCGCTAGGCAGCTTTATCTATCTGATCGTCATCCTTTATCAGCGGCTGTTCACGTCGACGACGATTGAGGGCTGGACGACGACCGTAGGTCTTAGCTTGTTGTTCAACGGGATTATTCTCCTTCTTCTTGGCGTAATAGGGGAATATATTGGTCGTATCTACGACGAATCCAAGGATCGGCCGTTGTACATCGTGCGCGAAACGTTAGGATACAAGGAGCAAGAAGGCGCGGCTGAGGAAGGCCCAAAGGCTTCGGACGAGCGGAAAGCGGCGAACCGGGATGGCCGGTAAAGGCAATAAGGGATGGCTGCCGCAGCTAGTGATGTTCGGCTTGATCGGCGTTCTTAACACGCTTGTCGACTTCGGCATGTTCGCCTTATTGACATGGCTGTCTCTCCATTATGCAGTTGCACAAACGCTGGCCTACTTGGCTGGGATGGCGAATAGCTACCTGCTTAACAACGCCATAACCTTCCGCTCTCAGCGGCGGGAGTCGTCCGGCAGAACGGGAGCGGCCATGCGCCGGCAGCTTCGATTTCTCGTCTGGAACGGAGCCATGCTTCTACTGTCGATCGGAATGTTAAGCGGTGCTGTGCAGCTTCTTGGATGGTCGGCTTGGTTGGGCAAGATTGTCGTTACGATTTTTATATTGGGACTGAATTTTTATGGAAGCAAACGCTGGGTTTTCGCAGGTGATCGCAGCAAGAAAGCCGTAGAGCTTGGATAGAGTGGAGGTTGATCATGAGACGTTGGATCGCATATAGTCTTGTCTTGATCGGTATTGTCATTCTTGCATACCCCAAGGCAAGCGAGTGGTACAATGACAAGCAGCAGGAGAAATTAATGGCGCAGTGGGAGATCGGCGAGACCAACGAGGAAGCCGGTCAAACGGCGCTGGAGCAATATGGCGGATTGACGACCCTATTCGAAGAGCTGGATGCGGAGGAAACCGGAACTCCTGTCCCAACGGATACGGCCGCCGAGAGTGGGCCGTCACCGACGGCGATACCTGCCGAAAGCAAGGTTGAACCAATCGCGACAATCCGGATCCCGAGCATCAAGCTTAAGCTGCCGGTGCTGGAAGGCGCGACGCAGAAGAATATGAAGTCGGCAGCCGCCCATTTAAAGGAGACGGCGCCCATCGGGGAGATTGGCAATGCTGCCATCGCGGCGCATCGAATGCGGGCGAAGGGCAAGCTGTTCAATCGGCTAAACGAGGTAAAGGTCGGCGACGAGATTATTATCGAGACCAAAACCGGCAAGTTCACCTACATCGTGTACGATACGTCTATCGTACTGCCAACGGACGTGTCCGTCCTGAATTACAATGATAAGGACAAGCGCCTGACGCTTATTACCTGCGACCCCGTCGTCGACCCTACGCATCGGCTCATCGTACATGCCGCGATCAAGGAGTAACCTCGTTCTAATGCGCCTATTTTGTGCATAGACAGCACCAATGCCCTGCCCCCTTCATATGATAAGTTGACTGTATCCCTTGACCTTGTTATACCATAAAAACCCGAGCAAGGAGGGGTGACACACATTGAAGGGAAGCGACCACAAGAGCAAGTTTTTACTGACGCATCGTGAACGAGAGGTATTCGAGCTGCTGGTACAGGACAAAACGACGCGGGATATAGCGCAACAACTTTTTATCAGCGAGAAGACCGTTCGCAATCATATTTCCAATGTCATGCAGAAGTTGAACGTCAAAGGTCGTTCGCAAGCGGTTGTCGAGCTGATTAAGCTTGGGGAGTTACAAATCTAACATAACCCAGACTTCCATTCCGGTTTGCCGTGGCGAGAGCCCTTCAGGCTTAGAATGGCATGAATGACTAAGGCGGCATAGCGATGTGTCGTCTTTTTCTTTTGCTCGGGAGAGGGGGCTGGGTGGGCTAACGGACATCAGCGACGCTAATTGTTCGTTTTTAAGCAATATAAAAATCTAACGGACATAGAAGGCCCTATTACGCCAATCCGAAGCGAATTGTAGCTTGATTGGCGGGAATAAGGTCGCCTGTGAGGCTGTCTATTCACTGTAGATAAGAACGAGTTGCGTGCTGGAATGGGGCAATTGTGTGCTGGAGGGAACCGCTGAGTGGGATAATCGGAGGGCTGGGGAGTCGGATTCTACTTAGCAACTAATGGCATTTCGACGTCGAATAAACCCAGGTCTTTGAGGAAGTAGCTTCCTCAACGTGAGTTTCAAATTAACGACCATGGCAGCCAAGTAACCTTTAAGCTGCAACGCTTTTCGGCTTTTCGTTAAGGGTCTCTCTAAACCACAGTCATTCTTCAATTCTTGGTTCTTTCGTTCAACCAGCATGCGCTGTTTACGATCTAATTTGCCGCTTATCGTAGCGTTGTAATCCTTGGCAGCCTCGTACACTTCATAATAGTCACTGTGAAATACCCGGCGCTCTGCTTTTCCTGTTGTACATGCCGAGCGTAAGGGGCAACTTTCACAGTCTGTCTTTTCAAAATAGTATTGCCAACCGCTGCTTTGAGGAATATGACGCTTTTTTACGGTATCCTTTTCGTTCGGACAAGTGTAGCAGTCCTTTTCCTTGTCATAGCTAAATCGGGCGAGGTCGTATCCCTTTGAGGGGTTACTGCCCAGGATGACAGGGGCTACTACAGGGATGCCAATAGTGGCAAGCATAGTGCGCTGCAACCCGTGGCCGTAGGCGGTGTCACCTAACATGGCGCGTGGCGAAATTTCGAAAAAGCTTTGTACATCTTTGGCCATCGCGTACATAGCTTCTCTGTCATGTTCATTCGCAGGCACGACGTTCACATTCAGCACAACGGAGCTGGTCCCACACAAATTTTGTAGTTTGTAGCCACATGTGACGGTGGATGTATTCTTTCTCCCGACTCGAGCGTGCGGGTCAACAGCGCTCATAAGACGATCCTTTGCTCTTTCATGGCTCGGGATTTTTTCAAACACAATCTCTTGTTCGGTTTGGTTCCGCGCAGAGTCAATCGGGTCGCCATCAGTCGGCGGTACAGGTCTGCTGTTCTGCTCTAATATGTCCTGCAGAATGCGTTGCAAATGCTGAGAAGTCTCGCGCTCTTTTTCCGTGAGTTCTTTTTGCAACAAAGCAGACACATCCTCGAGTTGAAACCATTGAAGCAAACCATAAGCTTGTGCCACCAACTTGCTGAAAGCGAGCATGTGACCAGCAGTAGATGGTTGTACGGAGGTACGAGCGTAGAGTCCATCGGTCTCAACCGAAGCGAGTGCGAGTTGGTATATCGCACGATGGCTACGTTTTAAATGTTGAAGGACCCGGATCATAGCATGTTGAATCAAGCGATAGGTGCGCGGCTTGGAGAGTGCGGGATTTGAGGCAAACGAGTCGATGATCCATTTCTCCGTGTGATCGCCCCAAAGGCCATGGCTGTACATTTGGGCAAGAATGTAGAAGTGGCAGGCTTTAAACATGGCGGTTCCCATACGTGAGCGGTCCAAGCCAATCGTACTGTGATCAAACCCAAAGAAGTCGACGGGCAAGCCTAAGAAACGCTTGATGAACAAGTCGCTAATTATGCGCTCTTCCACCTGGCGGTCGGAAAGACCGTAGTATATCTGAATGAGATGGACTTTAAGCTTCAGTGAAGGCGCATATGGGTGCTGTCCGCGCCCCGAGTAGAGCACGGAGCACAGTGAATCTGCAAAAGAAAAGTCTATCTTCTTCTCTAAGTGACTCCAAAAAGGATGCTCAGGAAGCTTGGAGTATACCATCATATCTGCAAAAGACATTTGATCGAACTCTTTGTAACGCACACGTCTATTCAACACAGCACAAACCCCCGGCCCAAGTATATTTTCCATTATACCTGGGTTCGGGGGGGATGGAATATGGAATTTCAGTTACTCACAATGAATCGACAGCCTCCCTGTGTCCCTTAGAAATCAGAAACGTTGAAATTTCATCAAATAACGTCGCTGTTGTCCTTTAGAACTAGCTGTTGCCGGGCGGCTTCCACCGGTTTCGAGCTAATGATGGGACCTTGAGTTGCCCATTATCGGAATGAGTGTGCTTGGACCTCATATGCCAAATCAAATGAGCGTGATCGTAAGCCTGCCTTTCAAATCCTCAAGTTCCTTAACAAAGGATTCCCTGATGGAAGCGGGATGGATGCCGCGTAGACAAGCGCCGAATTGGTGAATGTACTGCAGCAAATATGGCGTTTCAGCAGGCTCGATCCAACCGGATACCACGCTTTTGCCGTTAGTTTCGGTTAACGACATGCGAGGATCATGGTTCCTTTCGAAAATGGCTTTGCCTTCGCCCGTAAGCTCGATTCGGTAGTCTATCGCGGACTGGCTTCTGGTCGCCAAGTCAAGGCGGTTACTCAAATCCATATCCTGCAGCCAGGGGAGAGGTTCTTCTCGCAGGACGGACGGATATATAATCGCTTGGAACAGTTTCTCGAGCTGCGGACATTCATTAGTTAATTGGGCCGTTCCGAATGACACGCGGGAGCCGTCTTGCTCCAGCATGTTTTTTATTTTGGGAGACACGGATTGAAGAAATTTATGCTGAATGGCATCGTATTCCGCTTTGAACGGCAACGAACCCAGCAGCTCCATGCCTTTCATGGAGAAAAACAAAGCACAGGTTTCCTGCGGCGTAAACGTGACCGGAGGGATGCTGTAAGAGTCCAAAATTCTGTACCCGCCATATCGCCCCGGCTCGGAATATAAAGGGACCCCGATATCTTCAAGCGATTGAATGTATCGGAGAGCGGTGCTTTTGGAGAGAGCAAACTCCGTCATTAACTCTCGAAGCGTGAACCGGTCCTGATGGTACACATAGTTCATCAAAAACGCCCAGGATACTCCCGACTTCTATAAACGGGGGGATGGACGTCAGGCGTTAGCCTGAAGGATATTTCGTATGTTCTTGTTCTCCCTACTATGCTAAAATAAGGATAGAAAGGAGGCGAACATATGATCGTGACTATTACGGCTAAACTCAAAATAAAACCGTCAGAAAGTCAAATGAGGGCATTGCTACAAACGATGATCGCTTATCGGCAGGGTTGCAATTTTGTCTCTGCTCTTGTGTTTGAGACAAACGAGCGCCAGCAGTCTGCCCTGCACCGAATGACGTATCAGCCCCTTCGCAGCACGCTTGGCCTGCGCTCCCAGATGGCTCAATCGGTCCTCAGAACCGTGATCGCCAAATACAAAACCCTTCGGAGTAACGGCCATGCCTGGACGCTTGTACACTTTAAGAAGCCGGAATATGATCTTGTCTGGAACCGGGATTACTCACTGAACCTGGGCGCTGGGCTGTTCTCCGTCAATACGCTGCAGGGCCGTATCAAGGTTCCTTTCGAAGCGAAAGGAATGGAAGCTTATTTCGACGGTTCGTGGACTTTCGGTACGGCCAAGCTGGTGTATAAAAAGCGGAAGTGGTTTTTGCATATTCCGGTATCGAAAGAAATAACCGTTCCTGAGCTGACGGAAATCGAACACGTCGTTGGCGTTGATCTGGGCGTCAACTTTGTAGCCACGGCGTATGACACCGATGGCAAAACCGTATTCATTCGAGGAAGAGAGCACAAACAAAAACGAGCGAACTACAAAAGGTTGCGTTCGGAGCTGCAGCACAAACAAACGCCTTCGTCCCGTCGCAGGCTGAAGCAAATCGGAGAACGAGAAAACCGCTGGATGACCGATGTTAATCATCAAGTCAGCAGGGCACTCGTGACCCGGTATGGGGCGAATACGCTGTTTGTACTTGAAGATTTGACAGGGATTCGGGGAGCAACGGAAAAGGTCAGGCGTAAGCATCGCTATGTGACGGTATCGTGGGCGTTCCGCCAGCTTCGCGAGATGGTAACGTACAAGTCGCAGCTTGCGAAAGCGATGACCATTGCCGTAGATCCAAAACACACCTCGCAAGCCTGTCCGATATGCAGTCACACGGCAAAAGGGAACCGGGATAAACGGGGGCATCGATTCCATTGCCTGGCCTGTGGCTATGTAAGCAATGATGACCGGATCGGTGCGATGAATCTCTGTCTGAAGGGAAAAGAGTACCTTCTACAAGGTGCAGGCCTAGCATGACTAGGCTTGCAGGGTAGCTGTCAGTCTGCCCAGCGGTAAGCGAAGGCTTACCTGCGGATGTAACACCACGTTCTTCGGAACGCATAAGATCAGAGTCGCACAAGACGTTTGTACGATCGGGTCGTTACAAGCCCCCACTTCAAACGATAGTTAAGTGGGGGTCATTGACATTCGCCACCAATGGTATCAGAATTTGAAACCTATTGGCAGAAGAAACGATGGTTCCTGACGAAAGATACCTGGCAGGCAACCATATGTCGCTGTGCCTTCAGTCGGCGGACAAGGGGCGGATCGAAAGCATGTACGAATCACTCACTCAGGATGCAAGAACGGAAGTCATTACCCCTCTCGGTCCGGTTGTGTTCAGCGAGGCGTATGGCATTGTGCGAGATCCTTTCGGCATTCTGATCCAATTGACTTACGACAAGAGGCTGGCTGATGGTGACAATCATTGAAGGGAAGCGACCACCTGAGCAACTATTGACTGATGTGTCGTGATGTAGTTTGAAACACACCCAAGTTAAAGGGGGGGATGGTTGGATGAAATAGGAGATGCCCCGAATAAGCCTATTAAATAAGTCACTATGACCGTGTAAATCAAAAATAGACCAAGCGATAGCTGCCCCTATATGGGAGGCATCGCTCGGTCTATTTTTCAAATTCGACATTCAAGGTTTCAAAATTCACCTTCATAGCTGCTGCCGCACTCCTGAGAAAAACTCCTCTACAACTTCCACATCGCTTCTGCTCGTATGAAATACATACAACTCACGAGTCGGATGTAGCTTGTGCAATTCTTTATAGCCACTCCACGCTTCTTGCGGATTATCGTAATCCTGAATGACTGCCATTTCCTCTAAGTGACGTACACGATTGCTGGAGCTTACCTTAATTGCTTCAATCAGAACGAAACGACCAGGATGCAATTCAGTAATCTCTTCCCATTTCATCGGCTTCACCTCGCTTTGAATTTTAGTCATCCTAATTATAGCATATCTACCCCAAAGGGTAGGAAGGAGGTGCGTTACAAAGACCTAGCTTAAAGTTCTTACCGTTTCATCTCGCGATGAACATAAGATGGGGGGTAACTCATGATACGCTTGAACATCCGATTGAAATAAGCCTGATCGCTGTAACCAAGATATTCGGCCACTTCTCCGATTGTCATCCTGGAGTCGAGGATCAAGTCTCGCGCGGCGTAGATACGAACTTGATGCATGTAGGAAATGGGCGTCATCCCCGTTACGACTTTAAACGTTTGCGTGATATAGTTAGGCGCCCGGTTGATGTGATTAGACAAATCCTCGATACGAATGGGCTCTCTGTAATGCTTCCGTATATAATCCTGGACCTCCTGCATTAGCCGCAGCTTGACGGAAGCAATTTTTTCCTCCGCTAATTCCCGCGAGTAATAACCGAGCAGTTCGATCGCGATGCCGGTGCTGATCAGTTCGCCATGAGGGAGTCGCCGGAACCAGTGATGCTCCAGCGCCGTGAACCTTGTTTTCATCAAATCGAGGTTTCGCGTTCTCACTTTGCGATATGTGCGGGCGCTATCAAACGGGAACTGTCCCGGATTATACGGTTTGTAGTGAAAAGAATACTTCTGATGAGGTCCTTCGGGAGCATTGACGCCTGACCGCAGCACGCCTTGCGGGATAAACAACATATCCCCTTTGTTCAATTCGACTGTCTCCCCGTTCAAACTATATATAGCCCGTCCATGGACAATTAGAATAAGGATGTCTGTCAAGGTTGGATTCTCTTCGATGTGCCAATCCGGATTCATATCGTCCAGACAAACGGCTAAAAGATCAATCAACTTCCGTCGCCTCCCTTATCGGGTTGATTATTAAAATAGGATTGCTAATTAAAGTATACATTAGAATCGTACAAATAATAATTGAATTAGCAATCGTAATACGATCACATTCGATCTAAAATTAAGATGCTATCAACGATAAGGAGGAGGATTGGATGGCTGTCTATCCAGTTGCGAGGACAGAAGAGATTCCGATGGGGACTTTCAAAATTGTACAAATCGAGGGACGCTCTATCGGTGTATATAATGTTAAAGGCGAATATTATGCCATAAACAATTATTGTCCTCACCAAGGGGCCGAGCTGTGCAAAGGTCCGGTATGCGGCACGACGCTCGAATCGCAAGTGTATGAGTTTATCTATGGACGGGATAGGGAAATTTTGCGCTGCCCGTGGCACGGTTGGGAATTCGATATTAAGACCGGCAAATCGCTATTTAGCGATAAAGTGAGGGCGCGAAGCTATCCAGTTATCGTGGAGGATGGACAGATCGGCATTGTAATCGGCCAACCGAAGCAGAAGGAGGGGGCGGAAGGATGCTAACAGACAAGCAAGAGACGATGCCGGTAATCGATTGCGACGTACACAACCAGTTTCGGAGCGGGGGAGATTTGCTTCCTTATCTGGATGAGCCTTGGCGCAGCCAGGCTGCCCGCTTCGGCGTGCCAAGCGCCGGTGCGCCTTATGCGTCTCCGGTCGGGAACAAAAGGAAGGACGCCGATCCGCCGAGCGGATTGCCGGTCGGCTCGGATCCCGCTTTTATGCTGGAGCATTATGTTCATCCATTTAACGTTGAATACGCGCTGCTCTGCTCGGATTCGATTATCGGCATCTCCGGATTCGCCGATCCCGATTACGCCGCCGCTATCTGCCGCGCCTATAACGACTATGTAATTGCCGAATGGTTCCCGGTCAGTTCAAAGTACAAGGGATACATGTGCGTCGCTATGCAGGACCCTGCTCAGGCCGTTCGCGAGATTGACCGGATCGCGCCCCATCCGGACATCGTTGCCGTCAGTGTTATTGGCGGTTCCCGCATGCCTTACGGCGATCGTTATTTCCATCCGATCTACGAAGCCTGTCAGCGCCATAAGCTGCCGCTCCTCATACACCCCGGCGCCGAAGGCGGCGGTATCTTTAATCCGCCGACGGCCGTCGGCTACGTCTCGAACTACTTGCAATGGCATACCTGTTTGCCGCAGACGTACATGGCTCATCTGGTCAGCCTCGTTTGCGAAGGCGTGTTCGAGAAATATCCGGAGTTCAAGGTCGTATTGTGCGAAGGCGGAGTCACTTGGCTGCCTCCGCTATTGTGGAGGCTGGATAAAAATTTCAAGGCGCTGCGCTCGTCCGCGCCATGGTTGAAGCGGATGCCAAGCGAATATGTAAGGGATCATTGCTTTATGACGACCCAGCCGATCGAGGAGCCGAACAATCTGAAGCATCTGGACATGATGTTCGAGATGTTCGACGCAGAGGATATGCTGTTGTTCTCCAGTGATTACCCTCATTGGGATTTCGACGATCCAACACAGATACTGCGCCGTTTGCCGGAGGAGAAAAAACGCAAAATATTCAGCGAAAACGCAAGGAAACTTTTCCGATTATAGAGCAGATGGACGTTGAAAGCCGTCTATCCTTGCCAAACGCCATTATGATGGAGGTACATCCAAACGTGACTACGACGCAACAAGAATATGATATTACCGACATATTGATTATTGGGGGAGGGCCGGCAGGCATGTTTGCCGCATTTTACGGCGGAATGCGGCAAGCTTCCGTTAAGCTAATCGAAAGTATGCCGCAGCTCGGCGGACAGCTTGCTTCGCTTTATCCCGAAAAATTTATTTATGACGTTGCAGGTTTTCCCAGGATTACGGCTCAAGAGCTGGTGAACAATCTCTCCAGGCAGATGGATTTGTTTCATACGGATGTCCGTCTTAAAGAGAAGGTCCAGTTGGTACGTAAGCTTGACGAACGGCATTTCGTTGTCAGAACCGACAAGGGCGAGCATCATGCAAAGACTGTTATTATAACCGCCGGCGTAGGCGCCTTCGAGCCCCGTCGGCTGGATGTAGAGCGCGCCGATACGTTCGAGGATAGCAATTTGCACTATTTTATTGACGACCTTAGCCGTTTCCAGGGGAAAAAGGTGCTCATCTCCGGCGGAGGAGATTCCGCAGTAGACTGGGCGCTTATGCTTGAACCGATTGCCGAGCAAGTTCATCTGGTACATCGTCGCGATAATTTTCGAGCACATGAGCACAGTGTTGAGAAGTTGCATGCATCCAATGTAAACATTATTACACCATCCGAAATAACCGGGCTCCACGGCGATGACCGAATCGACAGAGTGACCTTGACTCACGTCAAAACGAATGCCACGCAAGAGATCGAGGTCGATGAGCTTATTGTAAATTTCGGATTCGTATCGTCGCTTGGACCCATATCCGAATGGGGCTTGGATATTGAAAACAATTCCATCGCTGTCAATTCCCGCATGGAGACCAGCGTGTCGGGCATATTTGCTGCCGGAGACATTACGACATATCCGGGCAAAGTGAAGCTGATTGCCGTCGGATTCGGCGAAGCGCCTACGGCTGTTAACAATGCCAAGGTCTATTTGGATCCCAATGCGCGGTTGGCTCCGGGACACAGCAGCAACATGAAGCTCTGAGCAGAAGTTCTGTTAAGCTTGCCCTTCCGAAATGTGAAGCTAAACCTGTTCCTCTTATGTTAAAATAAGCTCGATTCGCATAAAACGACGGAACGGGCGGGATTATGCAAATGAAACTGGAGCGACTAATCTCCATCATCTATAAGCTGCTTAATCACGATGTGATATCGGCTGCCGCGCTTGCGGATGAGTTCGGGGTGTCCCAGCGCACGATCTATCGGGATATCGACGCCATTTGCGCAGCCGGCTTTCCTGTCGTATCGTATCAAGGCCAAAACGGCGGGTACGGGATCATGGACGGTTATAAAATGGACAGGAGCCTGCTAGGCTCTTACGATGTTTCTTCCTTGATTACGGTGTTGGCAAGCCTCTCCTCCGTATTTGAAGATGAGCGAGCGCAAGGGACGATCGAGCGGCTGAAAACCATCGACAGGGGCCGCGAGACGGTCAGTCTTGAGGTTGATCTGGAGACGAATCGCACGGTGCCCGAGCTGCTCCCCCTGCTTCGCAAGGCCATCTCCGAACGCAAGGTCGTCGCGTTTGACTACATTAATTGGAATAACGAGCGGACGAACCGAGAGTTGGAGCCGCTTAGTCTCCACTTCAAATACGGCAATTGGTATATCCAGGGGTATTGCCGAAGCAGACAGGGGGAGCGGGAGTTTCGTCTATCCCGCATGTTGAATCCGGTCGTCACGGAGACTGTCTATACGTTGCGTGACGCATTGCGAAATGAAGAATCGCAGGCGCAACGTCCGTCCAAGGATGGGGTGGCTGATGTCGTCCTGAAAGTCGGCCCCGAAACTTTGGCGGAAGCCATGGATCACTTTAACTTTGCCGACAGGGAATTTCTCGATGACGGAAGCATGATGTTGAGAATTCCCGTTTATCGTCCTCTGGAAGCGCGATGGCTGTGGTCGATTCTGCTTGGCTTCGGCGGCGGAGCCGAAGTGCTGGAGCCAGGCGAGCTTCGAGCCATCCTGAAGAACCAGCTTCGCAAGGCCATAAAACTTTATGAAGAAGTATGACAGACTGCTGTCATACTTCTTTTTTTATAATGACGACAGGAACATCGGCAAAGCCAACACAAAAACAAGGGAGACTTAAAAATAATGAGCAATCATCCAATCGAAATGTTCAACTACCACACATGGGCTACCGCAACTATTCTGGGACGGCTAAAGGAGCTTCCGTCCTCCGTGCTGCATCAGGAAGTAAACAGTTCTTTTCCTACGATAGCCCACGCTCTCAGCCATATGTATGCGATAGATGCCGTTTGGTACAAAGTGTTAACGGGAACAAATATGAGGGAAGCCATGGGCTCTTATGCCGCACTCAATGATGGACTGCTGGATTCCGTTGAAGCGTATGCGGACAGGTTCGCTAAGCTGGGAGATCAATATAAGGCATGGATGCAGAGCCAGTCCGATCTGGAGCAGTCGATTATGCTGGATAACCCGTTTGCGACGGTCCGAGAGACAAAGCTGTCGGAAATTTTGCTGCAGGCCGCCAACCATGGCACCTACCACAGAGGCAATATTACCACGATGATCCGGCAGTTGGGATTTGCTTCGACGATGAATGATTATTCGTTATACTGGTACGTGAAGGAGGCGTCAAAGTAAATATGGATATCGAAAATCTGCTGGAAGCGACAACCAGGGAAGAGCTGAGGAGCTGGCTTCAACAAAATAGCAAGCTTCAGAAGTGCTGCTGGGTCGTCGTCGCCATGAAGCCGGGGCCTGGCAAGCTGTTCTACCTGGACGCGGTCGAAGAAGCGTTGTGCTTCGGATGGATTGACGGCACCAAGAAAAAAATATCCGATACTCAGACGGCTCAAAGACTTTCCCCCCGAAGCAAAAAAAGCTCATGGACCGAATTGAACAAAGAACGTGTCCGCCGACTCGAAAGATTGGGGCTCATGACGGAAGAAGGACGAAAGGCGCTTCCCGCTATGAACCTCGAATCGTTCCGGATCGATGACGACATCGTGCAAAAGCTGAAAGAAGATTCGCAAACTTATGAGCATTTCCTCGCTTTCCCTGCGCTTTACCGAAGAGTGAGGATCGATACGATCCAAAACACGCGAAGCCAGCCGGAGGTGTACGAGAGCCGCTTGTCGAAGTTTCTGGACAACACGAAACTTAATAAAATGTATGGCTTATGGCATGATAATGGCCGACTGTTGGAGCAATAGACGAAATTGCAAACGTGAATAGAAGACGGCATCCCAGGGGTGCTGTCTTTTTTGTTTAAACCCAAACCCCGAATAAGTGTCACACATCCACGATTTTTATCAATTTTCCATTTAAAGTCCACGCTGAAGTATAACATTTCGTGAACCCGTTATATCGTTGCAAACGGCCGATCCGTCTACAATTAGATCAAACGACAACAACGGGAGGATGAGCATGCCGCAAGCAGCAACCGAACAGCCCTACAACAGGCCGGATCGGCGTCACGACCGCAAACCCTTTCTGTCCAGGCTGATGAAACAGCTGGATGTGCAACTGATGGTGTGGCCGTCGATCATCATTATTTTCGTCTTTGCCTACATCCCCATGTACGGAGTTCTTACCGCGTTTATGGACTACAACTTGTTTACGGGAGCCCGGATTTTCGATAATCCGTGGGTAGGGTTTAAACATTTTGCGGCGTTCTTCGACGCGCCCGACTTTGGTACGATTTTGCGAAATACGATCGTGATCAGCTTGCTGAAATTCGTGATCGGATTCCCTGCGCCGATCCTTCTCGCGCTAATGTTGAACGAAGTGAGACATATGTTGTTCAAGCGATTCGTGCAAACGATTACGTACTTGCCGCATTTCATGTCCTGGGTCATTGTCGGGGGCGTTGTCATGTCGCTGCTGTCGACCGAGAACGGCAGTATCAATATATTGCTGCAGAAGACAGGAGCCATCGACGAGTCGATCAACTTTTTATCCATCCAGGATTACTTCTGGACGATTCTCGTCTCGACGAACGTGTGGAAGGAAATCGGATTCAGTTCGATCGTTTACCTTGCAGCCATCGCAGGTGTCGATCAACATATGTACGAAGCGGCCGATATCGACGGGGCCAGCAAGTTCAAACAAATTTACCTGATCACCGTGCCAAGCATCATGCCGGTCATTATCATCTTCATGATTCTGGCGGCGGGCAATCTGCTCAACGCGGGTTTCGAAGACATCCTCATTTTGGCGCAAAACCCGCTGCTAAGGCCGGTGTCGGATGTCATTGACACTTACGTGTACAGGGTCGGCTTGCAAAATCAAAAATACTCTTACGCGGTTGCGGTTGGCTTATTTAAAGCCGTCATCAGTATCGGGCTCCTTACGCTCGCCAATTATTTGGCCAGACGGTCCGGCAATAGCTTGTGGTAGAAAGCGACTGAATTATCAAGAGCGCCTTCCTAGCTGAAGGCTTCTCAATATCTTGCAAGCTGGAGGTCGTTAACATTGCGTTTGAAACGATTGGGAACCGCTGACCGGGCCATGGTCGTCTGCATATATGTTTTCTTGGTTCTGTTGTCCTTCTCCGCGCTGTATCCGTTCTGGAACACGCTTGTCGTATCGTTGAACGAAGGGATGGACACGGCGAAGGGGGGAGTGACGTTTTGGCCTCGCGCCTTCACCTGGACGAACTACGATATCGTGTTCGGCGACAAAAACTTGCTAAACGCCTTCTGGATTTCCATCAGCCGAACCGTCGTCGGTACGGTAAGCGCGACGCTGGTAACGGCTCTGCTCGCTTACGGGATGACCAAGTCTTACCTGATGGGTCGCAAGTTTTATACTTTTTTCTTTGTGTTTACGATGTATTTCGGCGGCGGTCTAATACCGACGTTCTTGCTGATCAAGTCGCTAGGGCTGATGAACAACTTCCTTGTCTTTATTATTCCGGCGCTGGTCAGCGTATGGAACATGATCGTGTTCCGAACGTTCTTTAAAGGTTTGCCGGCGGGGCTTGAGGAATCCGCGCAGATCGACGGCTGCAGCAATTGGGGCATCTTTGCCAAAATTATTTTGCCTCTCTCCGGTCCGGTCATTGCTACGCTTGGATTATTTACGGCGGTAGCCCATTGGAACGACTGGTTCCTGCCGACGATCTATATCTTCGATCAACAGCTGATGCCGGTGCAATCGCTGCTCCGCCGTTTGCTGAACGCGAATCTGATTTCGGAGCAGATGGGGATCGATTCCAATACGGTCGAACGAATGTCGAAAAAAAGCATTACTTCGAAGTCGCTCGTCAACGCGACGATCATGGTCGTGACGCTGCCGATCATCGCGGTGTATCCGTTCGTGCAGAAGTATTTCGTCAAAGGCGTTATGGTCGGTTCCATGAAAGAATAGAAAGTTGGCTTCGGTTTAAGGCGGTTAACGCTTTGGACATATAAATTACGGGATGAGAGGGGCATAAATACCGCATGAAAAAGTTGAAAAAGCCGAAAGTATGGATTCTTGCGACGGTTGTTGCATTGACGGCGGCGCTTGCAGGCTGTTCCGGCAACAGCAACGGGGAGGGCGGCAGCGCCAAGCCGTCGCCGACGAACACGGCGAAAGCCGGGGAGAAAGACAACGCCGGCGAAAGCGAGGACGCGCCTTGGGTATTCGGCTCCGAGCCGCTGGAGTTCACTGCCTACACGCATTACGGCTGGCAGGATTTCCCCGAGAAGATGGAAGATGTGCCGCTCTGGAAGTATTTGAAGGAGAACAAGCAGGTTAACATCAAGTCGATTCAAGCAAAAGGCAATCATGCGCAGCTCATGAGCACGATGATGGCTAGCGGCGATCTGCCGGAGCTTATCTACGGAGACCGTTACAATCCGGATATCGAAAGGTTGATCGACAACGGCAAAATCGTGGCGCTGGACCCGTATCTCGACAAATATCCGAATCTCAAAAAGTGGCTGGATCCGCAATTGATGGATCTGCTCCGGTCCAAGGACGGCAAGCTGTATAAGTTCCCGAACTGGTATACCAACAAATCGACGAACACGGCGGGTTATGTCGTGAACAAAAAAATCTACAACGAGCTAGGCCAGCCGCCGCTGCAAACGATGGACGATCTGTACGCCTACCTCGGCAAAGTTAAGGAAAAGTATGGCGACGAAGTGGTGCCGTTCGAGCCGGACCGCACGGTCGACGGCCAAGGCATCGGCGTTCTGTACACAGGTTTTGCCGAAGGCAACAACTACAAGTCGCTCAGCAGCGACGTGCAAGGCGTCATCAAGGACAATAAGCTGACATCGCTGTTTATGGATCCGTCGTTCCGCGAGTCGCAGAAGTTCGTCTCCAAGCTGTATCGCGAAAAGCTGATTTCGCAGGACATGTTCACGCAAGACCGCGGCAAGGTGCTGGAGAAGCTGATGACGGGGCGCGTGGCGGTTTATGCGGGTTCGGGTCCCACGACTTATGCATCGCAAGCGCATAACGAGTTAATCAAGACCGATCCGGAAGCGGGTTACTTTATGATAAAGCCGATTCATAAGGCCGGTCTGGACCAATCGAAGATTCATCCGGGCGGCTACGACCGTCTCGGCTGGAACATTACGACGATTACGACGGAGGCCAAGGATCCGGAAAAAATCTTTGCTTTCCTCGATTGGCTGACGGGTCCGGAAGGCATGACGATTCAATTTTTCGGGCCGGAGGGCGGCAACTGGAAAGGTTTCGACGAGAACGAACAACCGATCTTTACGGATCAGTACGATCCTGCCCAAGTGACGGAAATCCAAGCGCTTAACGACCGCGTTATGATCGTTGGCAACACGTCTTATATCGATCCGGCGAAAATGAAGTACGAAAATGCCAAGCCGCCGGAAGAGCAGAACTGGTCGGCTCGTTACCAAAGCACCATTACGTGGCCGTCCGCTAACGATATTACGGCGCTCAACAACAAGCTGAATCCGGAGCCGGATTCCGAGCTGGGCGACATCAGGCAAAAGATACTCGATCTCATTACGCAAGTGCTTGCGGAATCCGCTACGGCAAGCAGCGACGAGAAGGTCGATCAAATTCTCGACAAAGCCCAAGCTGACGCGGAGTCGTACGGATACAACAAGCTGCTGGATTGGCGCACGGAGCAATGGCTTGCGAACAAAAAGACGCTAGGCATGGAATAAGGATTCGTTTATAGCAAGACGAGAGCGTCCCAAAGGAGCAGGAATATTCCTTTGGGATAACTCCCGTTTTTTGTGTTTAAGAGGTTGTTCAAAAAGTCCGCTTTTGATCACGAAGTAAACCATGAAGCTTATTCGACATCGAATCTTGCATTCAGCCGAACCTTCCGGTACTCACGTAGCTTACACTACGCTCCGTTCCTCAGTTTCTAGCTTCATACAACCTTCTCGGTGCTGAAAACCGAACTTTTTGAACTCGCATTTTAACTTGCAATAACTTGCAATAAAATCTATTTTGTTTTAGATATTTTTGGTATTATTATGGCATTCTTCGAAGACGTGATCATGTGTAAATGAATTGGAAGGACGGAGGTGCTCTGCATTGAAAGGGATGGGAAGGGCGGTCTGGAAACCGCTGAGTATTGGACTACTGCTGATCTCGTTAATCGCATGCAGCGAGGCGGAGAGGGGACAGCCCGAGCCGCCGGAAGAGGCGCCCGAAGCTGCTGCAACCGAAACTCCGCGAACGGAAGACGGTCTTTACGCCCTAGGGAGGGATCCGCTCTACATGACCTTTTACGCACATTATGGCTATTATACGATGCCCAAGTGGGGGGCCGATCCTTCTTCGGCCTGGATTCGCGACAAGTTGAACGTCCATGTGAAGGGGGTCAGCGCGGAAGGCGACGGCAAGCTGATGCTGCAGAAGATGGTCGCCGGGCAGCAATTGCCGGATGTGGTATGGGGGGAGAGGGACGCCGATCTGGAGAGATTGCGGGAAGCGGGGCTGCTCGTGCCGCTGGACGAGTATATTGCCGAATACCCCAACTTAAGGCAATGGGCGGGGGAGAAGATCATCAATTTGCTTCGATCGCCGGATGGCCATATCTATTATTTCCCAAACTATTATTCCAATAAGCCGTACGGCAATGCCGGTTTTGTCGTCAATAAACGAATTTATCGAGAGCTTGGTTCTCCCAAACTTGAAACGACCGACGACTTGTACCGGTACCTGCTCCGGGTTAAAACGATGTTTCCGGATGCGGTGCCGTTCGAGACGGGGCTTGCGAAGGAAGGGCAAGGCATCGACCAGTTATTCTCCTCGTTCAAGGAGGACAACTTCAGCTTTACTCGTTACTTCGCGGTGGCAAACGGCGAACGGATGACTTCTATTTACAAGGATGCCGGCTTCCGCGAATCGGCAATGTTCGTAGCCAAGCTGATGAGAGAAGGCCTGATGTCGCAGGATGCGCTGGTGCAGACGGAATATCAGGTGAGCGAGAAGCTGATGGCGGGGAAGGCGGCCGTGTACGCCAGCGCCGATCCGATGCGGATGATAATGATCGCGGACGCGGAACTGTCAAAGGCCGATCCCGAGGACGGATATTTTTTTATCGAGCCGATCTATAAGGAAGGTCTTGATCCTGCCCGCATCTATCCAGGCACCTATAATGTGCTCGGGTGGAACGCGGCGGCGATCACGACGAGCGCGAACAATCCGGAGGCGATCTTCGCGCTGCTCGACTGGATGACGGGCCCGGAAGGCTCGGCCGTGCAGATGTGGGGGCCGCCAGGCGAGGACGGCTATTGGAACGGCTTCAAGGAGGATGGAATAACGCCTGCTTTCACGAGCAAGTACAGCTCCGATCCCCAGGGACTCGCGGAAATACAGGCATTGTCGGGCGATATGATCTGGGTCGGCAATACGGGTTATCTCGACAAGACGAAAAGCGAATACGAAGCAACGCTTCCGGAAGAAGATCGGAATTGGGCTACGTACTGGCAGCAGAACATTACCTGGCGCTCGCAGGGAGACGCAACGCCGTTTATCAAGCTGATCCCGCCTTCCTCTATCGAAGAGGGGCGAATCTATCTCAAGCTCAAGGAAATTTGGCTTGACGCCCGCGCGACCGCCATGTTCGGCCGTACTGACGAAGAAGTGCTGGATGTGCTCGACGATGCGCACGCGGCTTCCATGGAAGCGGGTTTCGACTTGTATCTGGATTATATTACGAAGCGTTGGCAGGACAACTTGCGCGTATTAAATAACGACTGACGATCTGCGCGCGTGAGCGAACAACCTCTATACTTATGTTCCGGAACGGGAGGGACTGGCATGTACAACGTATTGCTGGTAGACGATGAAGAGCTGGATCTGGAAGGCATGAGGCGGTTTATTCCATGGCCGGAGCTTGGCATGGAGGTAAAAGGCAGCGTCAACAACGCCCTGTCGGCCTGCGAGCTGCTGGAGAAGCAGCATATCGACATCCTTGTAAGCGATGTCAATATGCCTTATATGTCGGGGCTCGAGCTGGCCAAAATCGCGATTGAGCGCAAGCCGAACATTCGCATCATCTTTGTCAGCGGTTACCAGGAGTTCAGCTATGTTCAGCAGGCGCTGTCGCTAAAAGCGTACAGCTACGTGCTCAAGCCGATGGAGGACAGCGAGCTTGTCGCATCGCTCATGAAGGTGAAGCGGGATCTCGACGAAGAGAATAAACATCGGGAAGTAGAAGAAGCATACAAGCAATTGATTCCTATCGCCCGAAACGATCTGTTGCTCAGGCTGTTCGAAGGCGAAGCGGCCAACTTGGCGGAATTCGGAGACAAGCTGCAGGTGTCTCGGGACATGGAACAGCTAAAGTGGCCGGTCCGGGTGGCGGTTATCGAGCTTGAAAATAGAAGCTCGTCCAATTCCGGGGCCGACTTGCTGGAGACTTCCCGCCTCTTTATTCGCCAACTGCATGACTCGATCGGGATGAGAGGCTGGCGGATACCCTATTGCAGGCTCAACGCCAAGCGGATAGCGCTGCTGCTGGAAGAGGAGCGGCTAGAGGAGACGTTGGAAGGGCTGCTTCAAGAAGCGAAAGTCAGATTGGACGTTACGGTGACGACGGGGTTAGGTTCGCCCGCAAGCCGGCTGGAGAGACTGTCTAACTCGTACAAGCAAGCGATTGAAGCGGTAGAAGGCAAAATGTTTTTTGGAAAGGGCATTACGATCAAGTTCGAAGAAGTGCAGGCGAAGCCGGAGATGTTCGACGCCCGGGAGCTCGATGCCCGAATGGCCGCTTTGCTTCAAGCGATGAAGGATTACAATCTGGTGCTGCTTCACGACGAGTTGGAAAATTTGTTTAAATCGATAACCGGCTTTCGTTCCAAGTTCACCGTACATAATCTGAGCAGCTATATCATATGGAAGCTGGATCACTATTTGACCGCCAACCAGGAGGATCTGTTCGAGCTTCTTGGCATCGAAATCAGGAATTTGGACATTCTGATGCAATTCGATACGATCGGGGACATTCGTTCCTGGCTCATTCATCGCTTGTACGAAATATCGGAGCGGCTGAACGAGAAAGCAAACACGAAGGAAAGCAAATTCATTCGCGGCGTGCTGCACACGATGAGGGAGAGGATGGGCGAAAACATCACGCTTAAGGATATCGCCCAGCAATTCTCGTTCTCGCCGAGCTACCTCGGATTCCTGATCAAGGAGAAGTCGGGCCAGTCGTTTAACGAGCTGCTCGTCCAGATGAGGATGGAGCGGGCCGTCGAACTGCTCAAGCAGCCGGGGATAAAAATTTATGAAGTATCGGACAGGGTAGGCTACAGATACTTGCCTTACTTCAGCAGGCAGTTCAAGGAAAAATTCGGCATGACGCCGATGGAGTACAGGAAGAGCATCCAGTGAAGACGAATCGCGAGCCCGGACGCCGTTATCTCCCGATCGGCTACAAGCTGATGTTGTCTTATCTGGTTTTTATTATAATTCTCGTATCTCTTAACGGCTACGTCTCGCAATCCATGTACGAGAAGTCGATGAGGAAGCAGACGAGGTCGAACATTCAGGCAACGCTGATCCAGATTCGGGACAACGTGGCGTACAAGACAAGCGATATGATTCGAATATCGGGCACGCTGTACGACGATTATACGTTCGTGCAGCATCTAAAGACCGACGCGACGGGCGCAGAGAACCATTACCGGATGGAGCAGATTATTTTGCCCAAGCTGGACATCGCGACGAAGTCGATCGGCCTCCATTTGCGTCTGTCCGTCTACTTGCGCAACGAAAGCATCAACGAACGTTACGAGAAACGGGACGCGCTTGAGGACTTTAACACGCAGACGTTCGATCTGTACCACTTGCGCCGAATCGAAAACAAATCTTGGTATAAGGACATTCCGCCCGAACAATACGGGCAGACGATACAGTGGAAGCAGATCGAGGAAGACGAGCACGACGGAAGGATCTCGATGATACGCCGCATCGTCGATATGAGCGATCTGCTGCAAATGAGAGAAGTCGGCGTTATGCGCTTTAGCGTTCGGAAGTCGGAGCTGTTCGAAAGCGTCGTCGACTCGAAGCTGGGTCCGGGAAGCGAGATTACGGTCAAGGACGAGCAGGGCCGTCTGATCTATGCTTCCGCGGGCAGTCCGAGCGCTTACGGCGCCGCGGCGCCTTCCGGTCCGGGCAAATACGCGGTAACGAATCCGGGACGGAGCCAGCCGTATTTGACGATTGCCGAGGAGATGCCGAAGCAGCGCTGGACGATCGAAGCCCATGTGCCGCTAACGGTCATCGAGCAGGAGGCGGTCCGGGTTCGCGCTTTTATTTTCGCCGTGTGCGTCGTCTGTTTCGTGTTGTTCACTTTTGCGGGCGTGTTTATATCCCGTTACTTCTCCAAACGAATCATGAAATTTGTTTCGGTGTTAAATGCGTTTCGTGAAGGGGATCTCCACAAGCGGATCGCTTACAGGGGACGCGACGAATTTTCGCAGATCGCGACGGCGCTTAACGGGATGGGCGAAGATGTGGAGGCGCTGATCAACAAGGTGTACCTGACGCAGCTTCAGAAGAAGGAAGCCGAGCTCGAGATGCTTCAGACGCAGATCAATCCGCATTTTTTGTATAATACGTTATCCTCCATTAATCGGCTGGCCAAGTTCGGGGAGAACGAGAAGCTGGAGAAGATGGTCGTGCAGCTTGCGAAGTTTTACCGGCTTACGCTTAATTCCGGCAAGTCATTAATACGCGTCTCGTCGGAGATCGAACAGACAGAAGCCTATCTGGATATCCAAAAGGTAAAATACGGCAGCCGTCTCGAAGTCGCATTCGACGTGGATGTCCGCATATGGCCTTACGAGACGATCAAGCTCGTGTTGCAGCCTTTCGTCGAGAATGCGCTCAAACATGCGTGGAGCGGCGACCGTATTTACATCCGAATCTCCGTCGCCCTCGAGCAAAACGATCTTGTATACCGGATCATCGACGACGGAATGGGCGTAAGGGCCGATCGGCTTGCCGTCATTGCCTCGATGGAAGCCGAAGGAGAGACGGGCATCGGCATCCGGAACATCCATCAGCGCGTGCAGCTTCAATACGGAGAGCGTTACGGCGTAACTTTTTATAGCCGGCTTGGCATCGGGACGACGGTGATGATCCGAATTCCGGCGAGGAGGCCGGGGCGATCCCCAAGCGAAGAAGAGCCGACCGGCTGAAGCTCGAACCGGGCGGCTCTTCTTGCTTGTTGCTCGTCGGAATCAATAGCCGTCGGTCGAATGGCCGAGCTCGGCCGCCATTTCCATGCCATCGTTCGCGGCTTTCGTGCCGACATGTCCGTTGCCCGCGCTGCCGGCCGCCGCCAGACCTTCCGCCACTCGCCGTCCGTAGTCGGCGTCCGCTGCCGTCAAGTGGCTGATCATCGTCTCGCGGATGTGATCGGTGCACGTGCCGAGCGCGTCGACGAGATTCGCAATGAGATCGTCGCGCTCCCACTGCTCGAGCTTACGGTAGGTGTCGCCCGCCTGCGCGAAGTTGTTCTCCCGGTCGATCTTCTGCCGCGTCAGCTTGGCATTATACAACGGCTCGTGCGGTTCCCCCGGCCGGTCGGCCTCGGTCAGTCCGCCCAGCGAAGACGGTTCGTAGTTAATATGCGGGTTCTGTCCGGGAGCTACGTCTACGTAAAACGCCATCTGCCCGTCGCGCTGATTGGTTGCCACGCGTTTTTTCGGCGCATTGATAGGGAGCTGCAAATAGTTGCTGCCGACCCGGTAGCGCTGCGTATCGGAATACGAGAAGGTACGGCCCTGCAGCATTTTGTCGTCGGAGAAGTCGAGCCCGTCTACGAGCACGCCCGTGCCGAACGCCGCTTGCTCCACTTCGGCGAAATAGTTGGCCGGATTGCGGTTAAGCACCATCTTGCCGACGGGCAGCATAGGGAATTGCTCCGGCGGCCACAGCTTTGTATCGTCAAGCGGGTCGAAATCAAGCTCGGGATGTTCGTCGTCGCTCATCCACTGCACTTGCAGCTCCCACTCCGGGTAATCGCCGTTTTCGATCGCCTCGTACAGATCCTGCGTGGCATGATTGAAGTTCTTCGCTTGAATCTTCTCCGCTTCATCCTGGGTCAGGTTGCGAATGCCCTGCTTCAGCGGCTCCCAATGATATTTGACAAGCACGCCCTTGCCTTCGGCATTGACCCATTTGTACGTGTTGACGCCGGAGCCCTGCATCTGCCGGTAATTGGCAGGAACCCCCCAAGGCGAGAACAGGAACGTTATCATATGCGTCGCTTCCGGCGACTGGGAGACGAAGTCGAAGAACCGCTCCATGCTTTGCACGTTCGTGACGGGATCGGGCTTAAACGCGTGAACCATATCCGGGAACTTCATGGCGTCTCTGATAAAGAAAATCTTTAGATTGTTGCCGACGAGATCCCAATTGCCGTCCTCCGTATAAAATTTGACCGCGAAGCCGCGCGGATCCCGAAGCGTCTCGGGAGAGTGTCCGCCGTGAATGACGGAAGAGAAGCGGACGAAGACCGGCGTCTGCTTGCCTGCTTCTTGGAACAGCTTGGCCCGAGTATATTTCGAGACGGGCTCATCGCCAAGCTTTCCGTACGCTTCGAAGTAGCCGTGAGCGCCGGCGCCTCTGCCATGAACGACCCGTTCCGGCACGCGCTCGCGGTCGAAATGCGATATTTTTTCGATAAAATGATAGTTCTCCAGCGTTGAAGGTCCTCTGTTGCCGATCGTGCGAATATTCTGGTTGTCTGTAATGGGATGCCCTTGGCGATCCGTCAGCGACTGCTCGGTCTCTCCCGGTGCCAGACCGCGGCTTCGCTCGTCCTTGGCGCCTCTTTTGTTGTCCATGAGATTGTCTGCCTCCTTGGGCTGATGTGGTAATGTTTCCCGTGTAGTATGTTGCGGCGGTGGAATGAATATGCGAAAAGCAAGTATGAAATACGATGCCAACCCGTTACAAAATCCCTGATTGTGGTATGATGGAACGAGATTATTTGTCATTGATATCGATCGTTATGGGGGAACGAATTCATGTTCAAGCTGACCTTTTTATTCCTGTGGTTGTCCTGGCTGCTTGGCAACCCGTTTTTTGCCATCATTCTGTTGCTGTTTATTTTGTATGTCATAGACCGCAGATTCGTAGGCTTGTCTCCCAGTCTGCTGGCGCCGCTTAAGCGCAACTCGCGAATCCGCAAGTTAAGGAACATAATGACGGCTTCTCCAAATGACGTGTCCGCGAAGCAAGAGCTTGCCCGGCTGCTCATCGACAAAAAGAAATACGGAGAAGCGATTCGTTTGCTGGAGCCGCTCAAAAGAGTTCTGGAGGATTCGGCGGAATATTGGGCCGATCTGGGGCTGGCGCTGGCGGCCGAAGGCAATAAGGCGGAGGGAGAAGCTGCCCTGTTGCGCGCGCTCGAGATTAATTCGAGGGTCAAATACGGCACGCCCTATTTGAGGCTTGCGGCGATGAGCGCGGACGGCGGCGATCAAGAGAAGGCTCTTCGCTATTTGCGCGCGTTCCAGGACATCCATTCTTCCTCGTGCGAATCCTACTACCGGCTTGCCGAGGTCTACAAACGGATGGGGAAAGAAGCGGAGGCAAAGAGCTCGGCGGAGGAAGGGCTGCGCGTCTATCGTTCCTTGCCTAAGTACAGGAAACGCGCGGAGCGCGGCTGGGCACTGCGGCTGCTGCTCAAAAAATAAGGTAAAGGGGCAAGATGCAACACATGCAACGCAATCTATGGCTGATCGCAATCGGCGTCATCGTTACGCTCATATTAGTTAATAACACGGTCTACTACTTCTTGACCAAATCAACTTTGGAAGAAAGTCATAGGGAAGAGCTGCTGACGCTTGCGAGTCAGATCGAAATCGCCGTCGAGCAGTCTCGCATGGGCGCCGAGCATTATGAGGATCAGATCGGCCGGGAGCTTCGCGCGGCGTCCATTGCCGCCCAGTACGCCCTTGATCCCGACGTGGAAAAAGTGACTTCGGAGCAGCTTCAGGAGCTGAGCAGGAAGCTGGACATCGCCCATATTACGCTGCTGAAGCAAACGGGCAATGATATCGTGCTGCACCGCTCATCCGATGGTTCGCAGATTGGCAAGAGCACGAAGAGCTGGGATCCCTGGCATCAGGTATTCAAGCAGCTGTTCGCGAAGGAAGTCGTCAAGGAAGAGTGGCTGGGGCAGTCCATGGAGAACTTCTGGAGCGGTCCGTTCGAAGTATCCTCCACGGAGCTGGACAAAGTTTACAAGTGGGGCTACTATTACGACGGAACAACAAATTATATTACAGATCCATACATCAGCTTTGCGAGGCTTGACGAGTACAACCGGATTACGGGAGCGGAACGTCTGATCTCCGAGCTGGAGAACAGAAGCGACTCCATTATGGAGATTGCGGCCATCAATCCGGCGACCTTTCCGGACGGGATCTGGACGCCTACGGAGAACGGCGAGGAGCAGGAGCATCATGTGCAGCGTCCCGTCATCTATGGCGATTATACGATTAAGCTGGATCGCGATGTCGAATACGTACGCCGCGCTTACCAGGAGCACGAAGTGCTCACGCTGGAGGAAAAGGCAGGGGGCAAGTCGGTCTATAAGCTGTTTATCCCCGTATTCGTAAAAGACAAAGGGATCAGCATTACGGACGAATACGGCAAGCAGTTGGACAGCTACGTGCTGACGATCGCTTCGGATTACGAGGTTATTAAGAGCAAACTGGACAACCAGTTTCTTAATCTCGGACTTATCATTGCTCTATTGTCCATCGTTAGCCTGGCGATTGCCTACACCGCTCTCCGCTATTACAAATATACCCGCGAGAAAGCCGTACAAGTCGCCCAGGAGACGTACGTGGAAGAGATCAACAGCTTGTTCCACTCCGTCAAAGCCCAGCGGCACGATTTCCTGAACCATGTCCAGACGATCAGGGCGCTTGCGGAGCTTAACAAACATCAGGAGCTTGTAGCCTACACCAAAGAATTGACCAGCGATATCCGCTCCGTCAACGATTATATCAATATCGGCAATCCGGCGATCGCCGCGCTTATCCGTTCCAAAATCTCGCAGGCGGAGAGCTACCGGATCACATTGGAATGCAGCGTAAGCGGTCTTGATCTGCAGGACATGGGGGCCAAGACGCTGGATATGAATCGTGTACTGGGCAATCTCATCGACAATGCCTTCGACGAAGTGCTGAAATACGACGAAAGCATGCGGGAGGTAGAGCTTGCCGTCGCGCAGAGGGGGAACGCGCTGGAAATCATTATTACGAATACCTGTCTTAATGCCGAGGAGCTCGTCCAGAAACCGCTGTTTAAAGCAGGTTTCTCCACGAAGCAGGATGATCATCAAGGACTCGGCTTGTCGATCGTCCAATCGATTGCAGAACGATACAAGGGCAAAGTCACCGTATTTGCGACAAGCCCGGATAAGCTGACTTTGTCCGTGTATATTCCACTCGCATAGTTAAATGCAAAAGAATGGAGATAAAGAAATATGAGTTTGTTGACAGTTGAGCAATTATCGCATACGTTTGGCGATCGGGTATTGTTTAGAAACGTTTCCTTCCGCTTGTTGGAGGGGGAGCATGTCGGGTTGGTAGGCGCAAACGGCACAGGGAAGTCCACCCTTATGAATATTTTGACGGGGAAGCTGCTCAAGGACGAAGGCAAGGTCGAATGGACGCCGCGCGTTCAATACGGTTATTTGGACCAACATACGAAGCTCGAAGCGGGAAAGACTATCCGTGACGTGCTGAAGGACGCCTTCGCTCCTTTGCTCGTGCTGGAAAACGAGCTGAATGAAATTACGTTGCAGATGGGCGACGCAGACCCGGATACGCTGGAGCAGCTATTGATTCGGATGGGAGAGATTCAAGAGGAGCTTGAAATCGGCGATTTCTATCTCATCGACGTTAAGGTCGACGAGATGGCCAACGGTTTAGGCCTAACCGCGATCGGACTCGACCGCGATGTGACGGCGTTAAGCGGCGGACAACGGACGAAGGTGCTGCTCGCCAAGCTTCTGCTGGAGAAGCCGGGCGTGTTATTGCTGGACGAGCCTACAAACTATTTGGATGACGAGCATATTAACTGGCTTACGAATTATTTAAGAAATTATCCGCACGCGTTTATTCTGATTTCCCATGAGACGTCCTTCATGAATCAGGTCGTGGGCGTGATCTATCATCTCGAATTCACGAAATTGACGCGTTACTCGGCCAATTACGATAAGTTCCTGGAGATGGCCGAACTGAACAAATCGCAGCATATCGACGCCTACGAGAAACAACAGGAATATATTAAAAAACAAGAAGAGTTTATTCAGAAAAACAAAGCGCGCGCTTCGACCTCGGGGCGGGCAAAAAGCCGGGAAAAGCAGCTTGACCGCATAGACCGGATCGACAAGCCGGAGGAAGCGGCAAGACCGACCTTTAACTTCAAAGAATCCAGAACGAGCGGCAAAACCGTATTCGAAGCGGAGGGAATGGTCATCGGCTACAATAAGCCGCTGCTTCCCAAGATGGATATGGTCATCGAGCGTGGCGATAAGATTGCAATCGTAGGTTGCAACGGCGTAGGAAAGTCTACGCTCCTTAAAACGATTCTGGGAGTCGTTGCTCCTCTGGATGGCAAAACGTATTTGGGCGATTATTTATCGCCCGCTTACTTCGAACAGGAAGCCAAGGCTCCCACGATGACTCCGCTGGAAGACGTATGGGACGAGTTCTCTTCGATGAGCCAGCATGAGGTTCGGGCAGCATTAGCTCGTTGCGGTTTAAAAAATGAACATATTACGCGGGCCCTTAATCAGCTTAGCGGCGGCGAGCAAGCCAAGGTTCGTCTTTGCAAGCTGATGATGCGGGAAAGCAATTGGATCCTGTTCGACGAGCCGACCAACCACTTGGACGTATATGCCAAAGCCGAATTGAAACGGGCTTTGCAAGCTTACAAAGGCTCGGTTGTTCTTGTGTCCCACGAACCCGAATTTTACGAGGACTGGGTAACCAAGATTTGGGATGTGGAAGCATGGGCGATGCAAAGCGTGGGGTGATAGAGAAAAACTTTTAAGCGAAATCGACGATTTAACAGGAACGCCATCCTGGGGCTCGCGCCTCCGGGATGGCGTTTTTTTGTGTTATAATGGAAAGAATGCAAAGAACGGATGAGAGGCGGGTGGAAGACTGCAATGCGTGTATTCGACGACAGAATGTTAACGGCGCTCGAAGGACAAATGGGCGAAAACATAGAAGGCATCATGATCAAGCGCGGCTGGCAGTACTTCAAAAACGGCTACGTTCAAAGCGCGAAGGAAACGACGAGCGACATTTTGACGGGCATCGTCCAAGGGACCGAGCTGTATGCGGTCGTCATCGACGCCGAACAGTTCCGCTACAGCAAGTGCACCTGTCCGTACGGCGATTATTGCAAGCACATGGTTGCCGTCTACTTCTATTATGTGGCGTTCCGGGAAGGAGAAGAAGCCGCGGAGGCTTCGTACTTCAGACTGCTCGGATTGGCGCCCGCGAGCAAGCTCGTGAAGCCGGAGAAGAAGGAGGAAGCCGATCAATTGGCCTTGTTCGAAGTCGGCGTCGGCAACCCGGGTCCTTCCGGTTCGCCAGAGGAGTGGTTCTCCTGGATGGAGGCCGAGTACGGCGAATCGTTCAGGAAATGCCGGCATTCGCTGCATGCCCTGCAGCCCGTCTTGTCGGCGCTCAAGGGGACTTCGCGGGATTGGGAGAAGCCTATGCAGCGATTGCACTGGCTGGCGTCCATTGCCTTTACGCTGGAGCAGGCTGAGCGGGCCATCCTGACCGTGGACAGCTTTAGCCGTTATTATCACGAGATGTCGTTCTTGCGTATGGCAGAGCCTTGGCTGGAGCATGGTTTCTCCTTGTTGTCGGAGCTTGCCCCCCTTGAGATGGGCGAGGCGGAGCTGCGCTGGGCCGAGGTGCTTGCGGAACGGGCGAAGCATAGGGCGATGATCGCCGAGCGCCAATTATTCGATTGGCCGATGCTGTATCTGGCCTATTGCGAAGTGATGTCGCGGCGCAGGGACTGGTTTGATCGGGAGTTGGCGGCGCTGCTTGCGGCAGCGGAGCGCAAGGAACCCCAGAACGACGATTCGTTTCTGCATGCGGCGGCGGGCATGTTCTACTTTCTGGACGGGGATGACGATGCGGCCATCGCGCAATTTTCGCGAAGCGCCTTCGAACGGACGCAGAAGCTTATCTATCCCTGCGTGGCTCAG
Organism: Paenibacillus sp. PAMC21692; assembly: GCF_014303795.1. Classification (NCBI taxonomy): domain Bacteria; kingdom Bacillati; phylum Bacillota; class Bacilli; order Caryophanales; family Paenibacillaceae; genus Paenibacillus; species Paenibacillus sp. PAMC21692. The sequence goes on along the minus strand of NZ_CP060293.1, from coordinate 6,390,402 downwards.
CGGATGGAAGCCGGCAAGTGGGAAGCCGCGAAGGAATGGATGGCGTATTTGTTCGAACGCGTGCATGCCGCCAGAAATGCTCGCAATATCGGCCCATTTATGACGCTGTGCCGCCGCGCGGACGAGGATCGGCCGCAGGAGGAGATCTGGGCGTCTTATATGATCGGGCTGTTGCCATACTCCTTCGGGGATCTCTCCGAGCATTGGCTTAACGTCAAGCGTTATGAGGATTGGGCCGATCTCCAGATGCTCGTCGGAGCAAAGATGGAGGAGCTGGATGCGGCGGCGCTGCGCGAGGTTGCCAAACAATCGCCGGAATCGCTGCTGCCGATCTATCATCAATCCATCGAGGCGAATATCGCCACGAGAAATCGGCAGGGCTACCGGATAGCCGTCAAGCAGCTTAAAAAGCTGGAGAAGCTGTACAAGGGACTGAAGGATGCAGAGCGTTGGGATTTGTACGTGGCAAGCATTATGGGGAAATACCAACGGCTCAGGGCGCTGCAGGAAGAGCTGTGGAAAGGGAAAATCGGCGTATGAGAACAACATTGAACTTTCGGAACCTGACGGTGGACGGCAAATGGAGCATGGAAGAAGGAAGCCCGGCGCTGCTGCTTGGCGCGGTCGAGCGAAAGGACTTGACGGAAGGACGTCTGCGCTCGTTGTTGTTCGCATGGCACAAGGCTTCTTGGTACGGAGCGGACGTAGAAGAGGAAAGAATCGGCGGACAGAGCCTGCTCAAGCTGGGCCCGCTCGCCGCCGTCGATTATTTGTCGCAGCCCCGTCATGTCCGTTTGCTTGACGTGAAGTGGAGCGATCGGCTCGGCGTCCTTATCCGAATCGCCGGCATGATCCGGACGATGCTGCTGCGAGGCTGGTTTATGCCGGACTGGCGGCACTGGAGCGAGGAACGGAGGAGCTGGAGGGCCGACTTGCCGGAGGACGCCGCCGAGTTCGCGGACGATTGGGCGCAGGCTCTTCGCGATGCGGCCGAACATGGCGATGCCCGCGCGGAGTCGTGGCTTGGCGCGGCGATCGAAGAACTGCTGGCCAGCGATAACGGTGCGGCGGCCGCTTGGGCGGACATTGGCAAAAAGATGGGCGAAGGCGTGCTCAGGCAGAAGGGGAGCGACGAAGACGAATGGCTTATCGCCATTGGCTTCCGCAGGGATATGCTGCCGTTCCGCGTGGCGCTTCAATTGCTGGAGCCCGGCGAAGGATTGGGCTGGAGATTGCGCCCCGCGCTGCAGGATCAGTCGGGCGGAGAATGGCGGGCGATTGCCAAGAATCCCGCCGGAGAGTGGCAGGCTGAGCGCAAGGATGAGGCCGGTCCAGAATATGGCGATTATGACGCAAATGGAATCGTTGATCTTGACGCTGGCAACGGATTGCCTGCCGATTGGCGGGAGCCGCTCGTCGGCAAGATGAACAAGGAAGAGTCCAAGTGGGCGCAAGTATTGCCTCATCTTGCCGAGGCGGGAGAATCGGAAGATGAAGTAGGAATTACGGTAATTGATGCGGCAACGCTTCGCTGGTCCTTGACGGAGCAGGAGGCATGGAGCTTCCTGGAGCACGACAGTCTTCGGCTGCTCGAGGCGGGTACGCCAGTCCTCCTGCCTGCCTGGTGGGAGGCGGTTCGCAGCCGAAAGCTGAGAGTGCGGGCGAAGCTCAAGTCGTCGGTCGGTTCCTCTGCGCAGCCGATGTTCGGTCTCGACCAGATCGTCCAGTTCGATTGGAAGCTGGCTCTGGGCAATATCGATCTCTCCGAAGCCGAATTTATGCAAATGGCGGAGGAGAACAGAAGGCTGGTGCAAGTGGGTGATCAGTGGGTCCATCTTGATCCGCAGGACGTCGCGGAAATTCGCGCTTGGATGAAGCGGGTAGGCAAGCGCAAGGGACTCTCATTCCGCGACGTGCTGGAGATGCATCTGCGGGGCGGCTCGGAGATGGAGCTGGACAGCGAAAGCGAGGATGGTTTGCGGGCCGAGGTCGAGTTGAACGAACATCTCGGCGCCTGGCTGGCGCAGTTGCAGCAAGTGTCCCGCATTCCGGAGGCCGAGCTGCCGTCGTCGTTTTTGGGCGAATTGCGTCCATATCAGCTGCAGGGCGTATCCTGGCTGTTGTTCCTGCGCCAATTCGGGCTGGGCGGCGTGTTGGCTGACGACATGGGTCTCGGCAAAACGATTCAGTTCATCGCGTATTTGTGCTGCGTACAGGCGTCGGGTGATCCTGCCGCAGCTGCGTCGCTGCTTGTCTGTCCGACATCGGTTATCGGGAACTGGGAGAAGGAGCTTCGGCGATTCGCGCCGTCGCTCAAGGTTCATATCCATTACGGCGGCAAACGCGTGAAAGGCGAGGAACTGAAGGAGCTCGCAGGAGAATACGATCTGGTCATCACCTCGTATTCGCTCGCGCAGCTGGATGAAGAGGATATCGGGGCTGTGGAATGGAACGCGCTTTGTCTCGATGAGGCCCAAAATATTAAAAATGTGTACACAAAGCAATCCAGCGCGATTAGGAGCTTCGGCGCCCGCCACAGGGTCGCGTTAACCGGCACGCCGATGGAAAATCGGCTGACGGAGCTATGGTCGATCTACGACTTTATCAATCCGGGTTATCTCGGCAGCATGGCCGATTTCCGCAGGGCGGTCGTCGCGCCGATCGAGAGAACGAGGGACGAAACGATCATACAAGGACTGCAGCGCTGGGTAAGGCCGTTTATGCTGCGTCGCGTAAAGAAGGACCCCGCCATCCAGCTGTCGCTGCCGGACAAGATCGAGTCCAAAAGTTTTATGACCTTGACCGCCGAGCAAGGAACGTTATACGAGAACATCGTATCCGAGCTGATGGAGAAGCTGGATACGCTGGATGCCATGCAGCGGCGCGGGCTTATTTTGGCGACGCTCACGAAGCTTAAGCAGCTATGCGACCATCCCGCGCTTTTGCTGCACGAGACGGAAACAGAGAAGTGGGATGCCGAACGATCGGGCAAGATGGCGAGGCTGTTGGAGATGTGCGAGGAGATCGCGGCGGAAGGCGAACGTTGTCTCATCTTCACCCAGTTCGTAGAGATGGGAGCACGGATCAAGGAAACGCTCGAGGCGTCGCTTGGCATCAAGGTCCCATACTTGCATGGCGGCGTGCCGAAGGCGAAACGCGACGAAATGATTACGGCATTTCAGGAGGATGAGAAGGGCGGCGCGTTCGTCCTGTCTCTTAAGGCAGGCGGAACGGGGTTGAATCTGACGGCCGCGAATCATGTGTTCCACTTCGACCGCTGGTGGAATCCGGCCGTTGAGAACCAAGCAACGGACCGGGCCTTCCGGATCGGGCAGACGCGCCAGGTGCAGGTGCACAAGTTCATTACGCTCGGCACGCTGGAAGAGAAGATCGACGAGATGATCGAGAGCAAGCAATCGCTGAACGACCAGGTTGTCGGCGTGTCGGAGCAGTGGATCACGGAGATGAGCACGGAAGAATTAAAGGATCTGTTCGCGCTCCGGGACGATTGGCTGAAAGGATGATGACGTTTGGAGAAGGAACAATCGCGGAATCGGCTTGACCGATTGAAGCATCCGGGGCCGCTTCCGTCCATTAACGGCAAGAGCAACGGTTCTGAAGAGCAAGAAGCCGGAGAGCCGGCAGGTCCGCCGCAAGGCAACGAAGAATGGCGAACCCTGTACGAACGAATAAGGGAAGCAACCGAAAAGCTGCGAGATTGAGGATGCCACTGAGGCAAAAATAATAGAAATGTATCCCCTCGTTATCGTTTTTTGGACCTCCTTGCAGGCATGCGAATGTGGATATAATAAGATACAGGGAGACAAGTAAGGAGGGTTAACTAGCTTGCGCAGAAGTTCGATCCTGATCGTTGTCCTTCTCATTGTCACCATGGGGACTTCCGCATGCAGCGGCAATAACCCCGCAATCGAAGACAAACTGGAATTTAAGCAAGTTACCTTATCGCTCCGGCATACGCAGATCAAGGAAACGAGCAAAGCCAGATTGCGGGTGCTCGAGGATGTCGTCGCGCAGACGGAAGCCGAGAACGAAGGCGTTGTCTTCCAGCTAGAGGGCATCGACGAAATCGTCAATCGCGATACGAAGCTCAAGCAGGAGATGGCCGTCGGCAATCCGCCCGACATCTTCGAGGTGTTTGGCGGAGCGGATCTAAAGCTCTACGTAAAGGCGGGCCGTATGCTGGATCTCACTCCGATTCTGGAGGAGCTGGAGCTGACGGACAAGTTCGAGAGTTTGTCCGAATTTACAATCGACGGCCGGGTGTATGGCGTGCCATACGGCGGTTATAGCGAAGGGATTTTCTACAACAAACAAATATTCAAGGAGCTGGGCTTGTCCATTCCAAAAACATGGGATGGACTGCTGGATACGGCGGAGACCATCAAGGCGGCGGGATATGTGCCGTTCGGCCTGGCTGCGAAGGATGCGTGGGCAATCGGCATGATGTGGAATACGATCATGGTCCGATACGTGGGCATCGAGGCGTTCGGCGGCTTGCTGACGGGGGAGACGAAGTGGACCGACCCGGGGTTTATCCAAGGGTTCGAAGCTTACAATGAGCTGATCCGGCGCAAATACTTTCCGAGCGGGGCGCTTGGCTTCGAATATGCGGAGCAAGGAGCGCAATTGCTAAAGAGCAAAGCGGCGATGGTGTTTACGGGAACCTGGGACATGAGCCACTTTACAAGCGTGGATGCGGAGATTCCTCGTGGCGGCATCGGATTTTTTGCGTTCCCGTCGATCCCCGGCGGGCTTGGCGACCAAAGCTCCATCAACGCGTCGTATTCCAACGGCTTCGGCTTCTCTTCCAATCTGTCCGAGGGACAGATCGGGGTCGTCAAAGCTTTTATCGCCAACTTCTTTAACGAAAGCGTGCAGAAGCGGGCGATGAACGAGGATAAGCTGCTGCCTTCCATGAAGTTCACCGATCTCACCGACACGGATCCCATCGTTAATGAAGTGTTGACGGTTATGGGGCAGGCTTCAAGCACTTGGCCGGCATTCGATGCCATTGTGCAGCCAAGCGTAACTTCGGAGATCGGAGTCGGACTGCAGAAGCTGATCGGGGGTCTAAGCACGCCCGAGAAGGTGGCGCAGTCCATTCAGGAAGCGCAGGATAAGGCCAATCAGGCCCAGGTGAGCGAAGCGGGGCTTGGTCATATCGGGCATGCGGCGGGATCCGGCATTATATCCGGGGACGACAGCAAATAGGGGGCCGGGCAAGATGAATCTGAGACCGAAGCTGATGCTGGCCTTCATTACGCTTATTATTATCCCGATGATCGTGCTCGGCATCTTCTCCTTCCTGAACTCCGAGACCCTGCTGGAGAAGAAGTACAGCGAGCAGTCGGAAATCACGATGAAAGCGATCGGCGGCAATCTTTCTTATTTTTTTCGCGAGCTGAATCAGTTGTCCAACGGCAATGTCATTAGCAGCGTCGTTCAGGATATTTTAAAGCAGAACGATCTGTCCATGGACGATCCAAGCACGATCATTCGCATTAATCAGGACGAAAAACAGATCAGCAGCATTCTGTTCCAGCATCCTGCAGTCAGCTATGTTGTCATGTATTCCAGCGACGGCACGATGTACCGTTCGAATCGCAATGATCCCACGACGTTCCGTCCGATTACGTTCGAGCAGCTGCGGCAGCATTCTCTCTACGACGATGTCATTCGGCTCGGAGGCATCCCGCTTTGGATCGGGCCGCATGAGCAGAAGGAGCTGACCGGCGTCGATCCGCCGCTGTTCACCATGCTGCGCGTCGTTAAAGACATTCAATCCTTTAACGATATCGGCATCATGGTCACTCAGTACAAGACCGAGGATGTCAGCAGCATGCTGAAAGGGTTTCAGAATCCGGATCCGGATTCGCAGGGCTCGCGTTATTTTATTATGAACGGCAAAGGTCTCATCATGCTGGACAGCAACAAGGAATACGATGGCGGGAGCATCGATCTGTATACCAACTCCATGCCCCAGTTAACGCAGGAATACAAGAGCGCGAGGATTAAGTTCGACGGCGTGGACAGTCTCGTCTCGTCCTATAAGCTGGGGCTTAACGATTGGGTGCTGCTGTCCGTACAGCCTTGGAATACATTAACCGACGAGAACGTCCGATTCGTGCAGTGGATTGGCATGATTACGGTGCTGGGCTTGCTGTCGGCCGTGCTCTTCAACGTCTTTTTCGTTAATCGGGTCGCCAAGTCGATCATCAAGGTCGTTCGCAAAATGCGACTCGTCGAGCAGGGGCTGCTCGATATCCGGGTGACCGCGCAGGGCAAGGACGAGACGGTGCTTCTGGCTAACAGCTTCAACAGCATGGTGGAGCGGATCGGCAATCTGCTAAGCGAGGTTCGCAGGGAGCAGGACCGGAAGCAGCACGCGGAGATGATGCTGATGCAGGCGCAGATCAAGCCGCATTTCCTGTTCAATACGCTGGAGTCCATCAACGCGCTCGCGGCGCAGAACGAAGGGGCCAAGATCATGCTTATGGTGAGGCGGCTCAGCAATCTGCTCCGCACGAGCATGCATCACTCCGAGGAGATTGGCATCAAGCAGGAGATCGAGCATGTACGCAGCTATCTGGAGATTCAGAAGTATCGTTTCGAGGAACTGTTCACCTATGAGCTTCAAGTGCCGGAGGAGGCGCTGCAATATAGTATTTTGAAGCTAACGCTTCAGCCGCTTGTCGAGAACAGCATCCAGCACGGCTTCGACGGGTACGAGGACGGCCAAGGCGTCATCTCGATCGACGTCTCCGTCGAACCCCACTCGCTCGTGATCATGGTCAGCGATAATGGCAAAGGCATGGGCCAGGAGGTCCTGCAGAAGCTGTCGGAGGGCTACAGTCCGTCGAGGAAAAGTCAAGACGAGGCTGAACTGGGCGAACGGAGAGGTCTTGGCATACGCAATGTCGCCGACCGGCTCCGCATTCATTATGGACCGGGTTATGGCATGATGATCTGCAGCACAGAAGGGGAAGGCACGACGATCAGATGCATCATTCCAAAAAGCAGAGGTGAGAGCGCATGAGCGACAAGGTGCTCCTGGTAGACGATGAAGCTCACATTACCCGAAACTTGGAAAAGGTTATTCCTTGGGAAATGCTAGGTCTCCAAGTTGCAGGCTCTGCCAAAAACGGCGTAGAAGCGCTCCAGCTTCTGGAGCAACAATCCGTGCAGCTCCTGCTCTGCGATATCCGAATGCCGGTTATGGATGGACTGGAGCTCGTTCGCCTGATCCGGGAGCGGGAGATGACCTGCGACATTATTATGTTGTCCGGCTATCAGGACTTTGCCTATACGAGAGCGGCTATTCAATACGGCGTCAACGATTATGTGCTTAAGCCGATTCCCTATGACGAGCTGACAGGCGTTATTGCAAGAGTGATGTCGAATCAGCGCAGCAAGGCGAAGCAGCAGCACGAGGAACAGCAGAAGCTGGGCCGGATGATCGATCTGGCCAGCGAGAAAATACTCTACGATCTGATTATGGATTATACCGATTTCTCGGGCAGTCACTGGCTGTTCTCCGGCGACGAGCAGCAGCTGCGGACGCAGCGTTTCGTCATGATCGTACTGGATCTTGACGTCAGCTCGGAGAAAACAAAGGATTGGCGGGACTGGGCGGACAAGGAGCGCAAGCTGTGGAATTTCGCGGTGTGCAATGTGCTGCGGGAGAAGCTGCAGGGCAACGGACTGCATCATGCCGTTATCCAGATGAGAGACGGAGAATGGTGCGTGCTGATCGAGACGGCGGGAGCTGCCGAATTCGAAGAGCAACCCGTCAAAGAGTGGGCAGACATGCTGATGACCGCGGTCCGGAACCATGTAAAGCTGTCGCTGAACGCGGGAATCTACAGGCGATTCGCGGGCGTGGAGGAGCTGTCTGCGGCCTATAAGCAGGTGCAGCTCGGCATGCAGCTGACGCCTGCTCATGACACGATCACGTTGTATCCGACTGATGGGGAACGCGGACCTGCCGAAGACAAGGCATTTTGGGTAACGGCGGAAAAGCTGATCAGCGCCGTCAAGCGGGGCGATACCGCGGCTGTAAACATCGAGGTGGACCAAATCGCGTCCCAATTGCAGCATCTCAACGATCAACATAGCGCCCGGGTGAAGCCGCTGCTCCACTTCTTCGTGCTTCATCTTATGCGGGAGATGAAGGAGATGGCCGTATTTACGAGGGAGCAGGAGGAGCAGCTATGGCGCAGGCTGGACCGGCGTTTCCTGATCAAAGATCTCTTGACCTTCATCCGTCAGGTGACGGCCGCGGTTACGGATCGGTCAATCGACAAGAAGAAGCAGTCGGAGCTGTCCATGCTGGAGGCGAGAGCATTCCTTAATCGCAATCTATGCCGAGATCTGAGCGTGGAAGAAGCGGCAACCCATGTGGGATTGAGCACGTCGTACTTCAGCCTGCTGTTCAAGCAGACATTCGGCGAGACGTTTATCGAATACGTGACGCGGGAGCGGATGGAGCGTGCCAAGACGATGCTGGCGGAGACGGGGAAAAGCGTGGCCCAAATCGCCAAGGAGGTCGGGTATGCGGAGAGAAGGTATTTCACGAAGGTGTTCATGAAGTATACCGGCGACAATCCGTCGGACTTTCGTGCCAAATTTCAAGTCGAGGATGATACGATACACTAGGGCGTGTCTGAATACTCCGAGGGGAGCAGATTTTGCCGAATTTTCGTTCCATGCAAGGAACTTTTGTGAAGGCGTACCGGGGGTACGTCAAGCAAAAGTGACGAAGCAGGGGGCGGAAAGGCGGTGAAAGATGCCCCTGAGCGGGTTTTCAGACACGACCTAACAGCTGAGAGGATGGGTTGAAATGGAAGGACGGGAACGACGGTCGAATGGAAGCGTATCGAACGAATGGGGCAAGGAGAGCAATTGGAGGAGAAATTGGAGCTTGAAGGAGAAGATCGGACAGCTGTTCGTATTCGGATTCCATGGTTCCGAGCCATCGGATGAGATCAACGCGCTGATCGAAGAGTATGGGATCGGAGGGACGATTTACTTTACCCGCAACGTGCAGAATGCGGAGCAAGTGCATAACCTCTCGGTCAAGCTGCAAGAGAAGGCGGCCGTGTCAGGACGGGCGCCGCTGTTTATCGCCATCGATCAAGAAGGCGGCATGGTGGCCAGACTCGTCGACGGCGTCACGCTGATGCCCGGCAATATGGCGCTTGGCGCCACGGGCCAGGCCGAAGCGGCGCGCGAGACGGCCAAAGTATCTGGCGAAGAGCTCAGGAAGCTCGGAATCACGCTTAACTACGCGCCTTGCATTGACGTCAACAACAATCCTGACAATCCCGTTATCAACGTCCGCTCGTACAGCGACCGCGCGGAGGTCGTGTCGGAGCTGGGAGCCGCTGCCGTGGAAGGTTACCAGTCCGCTGGCGTGGCGGCGACGGTAAAGCACTTCCCCGGACATGGCGATACGTCCGTCGACTCCCACCATGCGTTGCCGGTATTGCCGCATAACCGCGATCGGCTGGATGCGATCGAGCTGCGCCCGTTCCGCGCGGCGATTGCCGCAGGCACGGACTGCATCATGACGGCGCATGTCGTGTTGCCGGCGCTTGAGCCGAGCGGCGTACCGTCCACGTTGTCCGAGAACGTGCTGACGGGCTTGCTTCGCAAGGAGCTGGGCTACGACGGCGTCGTCGTGACCGACTGTCTGGAGATGAGCGCGATCGACGAGCATTACGGGCCGGCGCAAGGCTCGGTGAAAGCGATACAGGCCGGCGCCGACATGGTGCTCGTCAGCCATACGATCGAGAAGCAGCGTGCGGCGCTGGAGGCGGTCGCAGCCGCGGTGGAAAACGGCGAATTGTCCGAGGCGAGAATCGACGAAGCGGTGGGCCGCATTATGCGGCTGAAGTCGAAGCTGCGGCTGGAAGAGCCGATTGGCGCATGGGAGCAGGTGGCGGCTGTTATAGGCACGGAAGGCAACAAGGAAGTCGCCCGCCGTTGGAGCGAAGCCTCCGTGACATTAGTGAAGAACGAAGGCGGCTTGCTGCCGCTTCGGCGCGAAGCGAGCACGCTCGTGTTATGGCCGAGCATCGTGCCGGTATCCGTCGCTGACGAGATGCTGTCCGGCGACGGCACGTTAGGCGGTTACCTGAGTCATTACGGCGCCGCTAACGTTGTGGAACGCCGAATGGACGGGGCGGACCCGCTCGCGGGCTTGGATGCATTCGAACAGATCGTCGTCGTTACTTACGACGCTGCAAAGCATCCGCTAGAGCGCGACATCGCCCGTCAGGCGATAGAGCTGGCAGGCGACCGCGTCGTGGCGGTATCCGTACGCAATCCGCTGGATCTGCTGCTGTACCCTGGTGTACTCGCATACCTCGCCGTCTACGAGTGCAGACCGCTGGCGCTGTCTTCCGCGGCAAAGACGCTGCTCGGCGACCTGAAGCCGCAGGGGAAGCTCCCCCTGGAAATTTCGCCGGCGTATCCTTTCGGCTGGAGCGTGGAGTAACGTTTCGCTGAGCCATAAATAGACAAAGTCCTCCAATCGTAATGTACGATGCGGAGGACTTTTTTTGGTTTGGCTTGGCTCGCTGGGGCGCTCTAGCAATTCGCTTGGCAGCTGCTGGGTCGTAGACTATAGCGTAAAAATCCCCGCGGGTGAGCCGTCGTCACCGCACGAAATGGTCGTAAGTCAGATCATGCAGAATGTATGCGAGGAAGAAGATGACGCAAGGGTTCTCGTAATGATGCTGGATATGCACGAGCTGTCCGTAGTACTTTTCCCCGTAATGGGGGTTGTTGCGCATCTCCAGATTGCTTTTGATGAGCGCGTCGAGCTTGTCGGCGATGTCCACGAGTTCGCCCTCATAGGTGTCGTCCTTCGCATTGACGAGGAAATCCATCATTTCGTCGTGGAAAAACGAAGGGAGCTGCTCCACCATTTTGCGCGCGACTTCCTGCTCATAACGCTCAAACGCCTCGCGTATAACGGAGGAGGACTTCTTGATCGGCGACGCGACATCGCCGCTGACGCCTTCCACGATGTCGTGCATGACCGACTTGCCGAGCAGCTTGTAAAGATCGATGCCCGGACGTCCAAATCGTTCCGTCTCGAGCAATCCGTTAAACAGAGACATCGCGGCAACGCGGAAGGAATGCGTGGCGTCGTTGTCGGGGATTAGATTAAAGCTGCCGCCCCAACGTTCGATGAGATCCAGGTTCAGGATGTGATCGAGAAACTGCCGCACGCCGGCATCGGTGTCCAGCGCCTGCAACAGCCAGACGATTGAGGGGCAGGATGAGGCGGCAAGCTCGGTCCGCAATTGCTCGTACTTCGAAGCAAAATACGGATTGGCGTCCAACTCGTATTCGCGCATGCAGAACAGCATCGCATCGAAGGAATCGACCGCCTGCACGAGCCGGCCGATATAGGATTCGTCCTCGGCATCGACGATGTAGTCGTAGAAGTGGGGCTGGAGCGAACGGGAGAGGTACGACACGATCTCCTTGCTGACCTCGTTCTCCAGCTTGCGGATATGGTCCGCGACATGAGCGTCTTTTTTGGTCACGTATTTGATGGAGCCCGTAACCGTCTCGTTCAAATCATGCAGCAACGCCCGCGCCGCGAGTTGAAGTTTGTTGAGCGGATTGCCGAATACACGCTCCTCTATGATGCCGGCCATAATAGCAATGGATGCGCATCGGAAGCTGTGGCTGGCGGCGTTGTCCTTGTAACGGGGGGAGAATTCCTTCCACCTGGACACGTATTGCATCTGAATGATGGCATTGGTGAATGAGCTGTTCTTCAAGACTGATTCCCCTCCACATCAATTGAAATTATAACGTGCTCGCGGACTCCTGTCCGGCCTCTTCCGCAAGATGAAATACTTTATAGTTGAGCAGTCCGATCACGACTGTTACCGATGTCAGACAAGCGGCGAATACGAACAATGGTACAATGCCAAACGTTTCCGCAATCCATGCCATGCCAAGCAGCGACAAGCAAAAGAACAGATTGAGCAGCACGTTCTGCGCGGAAAATAATTGCGGCAGCCTTGCTTTATCCAAGCTGCGCTGAAGAAGCGTCTTGCGGCTCACCATAGCAAGCTCTGCGAACGGTCCGCACAGGACGACGAACAATAAGGCAAGCCATGGCGATTGGTTAAATGCGAACAGGTAGATGAACAAACTGTATCCGATCATGCCGACCAGCATGTAAGAATAAATACGACGACTTAACTTCTCTACCATGGAGACCACGATGATTCCGCCGAGCAGGGTTCCCGAGAAGTAGGCGGCATTAATGAAACCCCACCATTCGTCGCCTCGTTTCAAAACCTGTTGCACATAAACAAGCAGGAAGGCTCCTGCCCACACCGAATTCGCGATCATGTCCGATACGTCCATAAACGTAAGGACGCGCAGCCTTGGCACTCTCCATATAAGCTGCCAGCCCTCGATCAAAATGTTCCGATTGCTTCTGGCGGGCGACTTTTCGCCACCGTTAATCTCCACTGCCGGCTCATGAATACGCAAGGTCAACGAGGCGGCCAATCCGTATATAACAGCCGCCGCGAGCATGGTATTACTGGTGCCGATCAGGACGACGACGACACCGCTAAGTCCCCAACCGGCGAATTGCACGATCTGGTCGCTGACGGACAACATGCCGTTCGCCTTCAGCAGTTCGCTGTCCAACCCGACTAACCGCGGTACCAGCGAGTTGCGTGATGGCGTAGTCCAGCCGTCCAGGAATGACAGAACGGACACGAGGAGCAGCACAGGCAATAGGACGGACGAATCCCCTCTATTCCAAAGATATAATACCAACAACGAGAATACAACGAATTGTCCAAGCTGCGAGACGAATAACAGGCGCGTCAGTTTGAATCTGGCCATTAAAAGAGGAGCAACGGAGCCGCTGATCATCCCCATGGCTCCACGTATCAGCGGTACGAGCGTGGCCGAGATCAAGCTGTCCGTCTGATTCAGGACCATCACGGTGAGCGCCATCGTATACAGGATGTCGGCCATATTGGAGGAGGTTTGCGTACCTAACAAGTAATAAAACGATCGGTTTAATGCTGTTTTTGCCATTCTGATATCCTCGTCTCTAACTCTGATGTATAACCGATCTCCGGTCTTATTATGCGTAAACTAGCTGGGCGACCCGATAGTCAATCCCTTCTCAACAGGATATAATAGCTTAAAAATGAAAGTGGCGGCATCATGTCGGACATATCCAATCCTTACATACATGGTGATTCATAATTGTTTGGAGGTCAAGGATCCAAACCAATATATAGTGCGAATGATGGTCGAAATTGCGAATTAGGTTTATCATAGGAAGATCATACGCGGTTGCCGGACGGGAGATAACAACATGGATATACGCAAACTAGGTTTAACCTTTAATACCATATTCGAAAAATGGATGTTTCTCATCATTCCCTGCTCGCTCATCTTCGGGTTCCTATTGGAACGTCCGCTGCAAGCCTTTGTGCCGGCCGTTCCCTATTTGTTTGCTTTCGTCACGCTGACGATGGCGATGGGCTGCGGGCTCAATCATCTGCGCGGCGTCATGAAGCGGCCGGGCATTATGCTGCTAACCTTCCTGCTGGCCCACGTCGTGTCGGCCGTCATTGCTTACGCCGCAGGCGTGGCGATCTTCGGAGCCGACTCTCCTTATGTCGTGGGGTTGGTGTTGTTCACGATTATCCCGCTTGGCGTGTCGTCCGTTCTGTGGGTGGGCATGTCCGGCGGAAGCGTGCCGCTCATGCTGGCCATGGTCGTATTGGATTCCCTGCTCAGCCCGCTCGTCGTGCCGGCAGGCGTACATGCCTTCTTCGGGACTGGGGTAGAGGTCAAAGCAGGTCCGCTTATGCTGGACCTAACAATCATTATCGTGCTGCCCACGATCATTGGCGTTGTCTTGTACGAGTTGAGCAAAGGGACGGCCGCGGTGAGAACCAAGCCGATCGCCGCCCCGATCTCCAAGCTCTGCTTCGTTTCGGTTGTCGCGCTTAACGCTTCGGCCATTGCCCCGTACGTAGAAGAGCTGAAACGCGACATGGCGTTGTTGGTGCCTGTTGTCATCGTTTTAGTCGGCATTTGTTACGCCGTCGGCTTCGTTTTTACGGCTGGCCTCCGGGATCGCGAGACGCAGACGACGGTATCGTATGCGACCGGCATGCGCAATATTTCCCTCGGCATCGTACTGGCGATGGGCTACTTCAGCCCGCTTGCCGCCGTACCGGTCGTGCTGTCGATTCTTATTCAACAGCCGGTGGCGACCGTTCATCATTATGTTTTACATAAACTTAACAGAAACAAGACTGGCAATGCGGTCCGTACGCATGTACGATAAACGTTGGCATTGATTTGCCGGCCCATCCATGAGGAGTGAACGGACATGAACAGTTTTCGAACCCGGTTAACGATCATTATTATCACGATGACCGCGCTGTCGGTGACGGCTGCGGGTTTCCTGATGATGAAGACGTTTAAAAACAATCATATCAACGCGCTGGAAGACAATATGGTTCGCGAGATGCATCTTATCGTCAACAAGATGGATTGGCTGACGGGTGAGCTGGAGGAGCAAACCTTCTATTATACGAAGGAAGCGGAAGAGCTCAAGGGATACACCGATGCGCGGGTGACGTTTATGCGGGGAGACGGGACGGTCATCGGCGATTCTGACTACGATCCGCGTACAATGGACAATCATGCTTCGCGTAAAGAAGTAATGGAAGCGATGGATAAAGGCATCGGACAAGCAGTGCGTCCCAGCGAGACGGCTGGAGAAAGCTTGATCTACGTGGCGATTCCACATGTCGTTTTGGAAGATGGCAATACTTATATCATACGGCTAGCCATGTCGCTGCAAGAGGTAGAGGGCAGCATCGATCAATTGACGGTCGTTTTGATTGGCGGCCTATGGGTGCTGTGCATCGTCGCGGCCGTTATCAGCTATAGAATTGCCCTGAGCCTGACGAAGCCGCTGGAGCAGATTACGAAGGTGGCCAAGCGGATCAAAAACATGGACTATCGCGCGAGAGTGAAGACGACGAAACAAGACGAGATCGGAGAGCTGGGCACGGCAATCAATGCGATGGCCGACAGTCTGCAGGTGCAGATGAGCCGTATCAGGCAGAACGAGAACCAACTGGAGAGCGTACTTGCGAACATGATCAACGGCGTCGTCATGATTGACGTTCATGGCATTATTCTGCTTATGAATCGCAGGGCGGAAGAAGTGCTCGGCTTCTCCGCGCGCGAGCTTGTCGGACGGCACTTCGCCGAAGCGAAACAGCAATATGAGCTGGCACAGATTATTCAGGAAGCATTGGATTCGAGGGAGCATCTGCGCGAGGAAATAACGTTTTACTTCCCGGAGGAGCGACTGCTGGAGCTTAATCTTGTGCCTGTCCGCGAAAACAACGACGGAGAATTTAGCGGCGTGCTCCTTGTCCTGCAAGACGTATCCGCGATTCGCAGACTGGAGCGGATGCGCAGCGAATTCGTGGCGAATGTATCGCATGAGCTTAAGACTCCGATTGCCGCAGTTAAGGGATTCGCGGAGACGCTGCTCGGCGGTGCCGTTAAGGACGAAGAGACGGCTCGTTCGTTTCTTCAAATTATTTTCGACGAGAGCGAAAGGCTCAATCGTCTGATCGGAGACATCCTGGAGCTGTCTAAGATCGAATCGAGAAGAGTGCCGCTCATGTTTTCTCCCGTAGAGATGGACGGATTTATTGACAAGACGGTAAAGCTGCTGGAGCCGGAAGCAAAACGCAGAGGCATTGTTCTGGAGCGTGACGTCGAATCGGGATTATATCTGGAGGCGGATGAAGACCGGTTGCGCCAAATCATGATGAATTTGTTGTCCAACGGCATTAATTACACGCCGGAGGGCGGACATGTTACGATTCGCATTTATGCGTATGGCGACGAGCAAGTCCGCATCCAGATCAGGGATTCCGGCATAGGCATTCCCAAAAAAGATCTGCCTCGCGTCTTCGAGCGTTTTTATCGCGTGGACAAGGCCAGAAGCCGGAGCTCCGGCGGCACGGGCCTCGGTTTGTCCATCGTCAAACATCTGGTGGAGCTCCATAAGGGAACGATCTCGGTCAGCAGCACGGTTGGCGTAGGAACGACATTTACGATTGATCTTCCCGTCATTCAATAAGGCGGCAAGGCCTGGTTAGGCATGTTGGACTATCGCATAACGTGGAAGTCGTGGTAAACTGTTTACTAAGCGTTAAACTTTAAGTGTATGCGGCGCTTGATGCGCCGCTATAGAGCCTGGAGGTCCCTATGTCGCACAAAGTGTTAGTCATTGAAGACGAACCGACTTTGGCAAGGTTATTATCGTACAACTTGACTCAGGAAGGCTACGAGACAACCGTCATTGATCATGGCAGCGAAGGGCTGCAGACCGCTCTTCAACGAGGATTCGATCTCATTATATTGGATATCATGTTACCGGGCATGAATGGTTTCGAAGTGTTGAGCCGGCTTCGCCAGCACGGCGTGCGCACGCCTGTCATTATTCTGACGGCACGCAATGCGGAAGAAGAGGTCGTGCAGGGACTTAAGCATGGAGCGGATGATTATATAACCAAACCTTTTGGGGTAGCTGAGTTGCTTGCTCGTGTATCGGCCGTCTTGCGCAGGACGCACAACGAAGACCCCGCACCCGTTGTTTCCAACGAGAAGGTAATCTCGGTAGGAGAGTTGGCGATCTACCCGGAGAAATACGAGGTTGTCGTCAACGGCGAACCGATCCCGCTTCGGCCCAAGGAGTTCGAGGTGCTGCTCTATCTGGTGCAGCGTCCGGGAATGGTCATTACCCGCGACGATCTTATGAACGTCGTATGGGGCTTCGACTACATTGGCGGCCAGCGTACCGTCGACGTACACGTCAGCTCGCTTCGGAAGAAGCTGGAGCTTGGCCAGCAATCCGTTCAGATCGAATCCATCCGAGGCGTCGGATACAAGCTCGTTATGCCTAAAAAGCTCGCAAGCCCTAAGCTGTAGGGATGCCGGGCTTTTTTTGTTGATAGGGGGAGAGGGAGAGCGCGTTTTGAAAGCGTAGTTAAGCTGCGTAGGCTTATAAAAAGCGTAATGAAATAAATGCGCTTTTCGCGAGTAAGGAAAAGGGGCCGCAGCCAGCCTTGGCGGAAGCAATAGCCCGGAAAATCGGGTTATTGAAGCGCGGTCGGCCTTGTCGGAAGCAATAGCCCGGAAAAATCGGGCTATTGGAGCGCCGCCGGAGCTGCCGAGCGCAATAGCCCGAGAAAATCGGGCTATTGGAGCGCCACCGGAGCTCCCGAGCGCAATAGCCCGAGAAAATCGGGCAATAGGAGCGCGATCGGCCTTGTCGAAAGCAATAGCCCGGAAAAATCGGGCAATAGGAGCGCGGTCGGCCTTGGCGGAAGCAATAGCCCGGAAAAATCGGGCTATTGAAGCGCGGCCAGCCTTGTCGGAAGCAATAGCCCGGAAAAATCGGGCTATTGAAGCCCGGTCGGCCTTGTCGGAAGCAATAGCCCGGAAAAATCGGGCTATTGGAGCGCCGCCGGAGCTGCCGAGCGCAATAGCCCGAGAAAATCGGGCTATTGGAGCGCCGCCGGAGCTGCCGAGCGCAATAGCCCGAAAAAAACGGGCTATTGGAGCGCCGCCGGAGCTGCCGAGGTCAATAGCCCGAGAAAATCGGGCTATTGAAGCGCCGCCGGAGCTGCCGAGCGCAATAGCCCGAAAAAATCGGGCTATTGGAGCGCCTCCGGAGTGCCGAGCGCAATAGCCCGAGAAAATCGGGCTATTGGAGCGCCGCAGGAGCTGCCGAGCGCAATAGCCCGAAAAAATCGGGCTATTGGAGCGCCGCCGGAGCTGCCGAGCGCAATAGCCCGAGAAAATCGGGCTATTGGAGCGCCACCGGAGCTCCCGAGGTAGCGTCAAGAAGTTTGTGTAAGTAGGTTTTTCCATCGGGACGATGGCATTCTTTTAATGGTGAGCGTAGCCCAAGCGAAGGCGCGGGAGGCTATTGGTTTCCATAACGCTCGTTGTACATTTTCTCGAAAGCAGCTTTCGTATCGACATCGACAAAGCCACGGATCGCTCGACCACACCATTTTTCGTTGTAGTCGGTGGCTTGTAGATAAATGATCTTCTCCGCCGCTTCAATGTTCGTTAAACTGTTCATCGGTTTGAGGCGCTTACGCAGTTCTTTGTTCATTCGTTCAATCGGATTTGTGGTGTAGATGGCGGGCCAAGTCAACGTCGGGTACTTGTAAAAGGTTAAGAGCGTCGAGAGTTGTTCCTCCCAGGACGCGACTTCCTTTGGATACTGCTTACGCCATCTATCCTTAAATCCGTCGAATACAGCGCGTGCCACGTCTCCATCGATGGCGGTATACACCAGCTTCAAGTCATCCAAGAACTCTGTTTTATCCGCTACACGGATCTTTGGAAAGGTCGCACGTACTTTGTGAACAACGCAATGCTGAACATCGGCCATGGGGTAGATTTCACGGAAGGCCTCTTCAAGCCCTGGCAAGCCGTCGAAGACACCTAGCAAGATGTCGGTAGCTCCGCGATTCTTGAGATCCTTAAGAACCTCGCGCCATCCATTTGAGCTCTCGTGGCCGCCTACGTAGAAGCCGAGGATTTGGCGAATGCCTTTCTCGTCGATGCCCATGGCCAAATAAACCGCCTCACTGTTTACGGTGTTGCGCTTCAGCTTCACATAAAGGCCATCGAGGTAAATGACAGAGTAGCGTTTCTCAAGCGGACGTTTCTGCCACTGCTCAATATCCTCCATAACCGTATGGGTAATGTTGCTGACGGTTGTAGGCGAGTACTGCGAGCCAAACATGCTCTCTACGAATTTTGCGACTTCCCGTGTGCTCATTCCGCCTTTGTACATGTGAATAATGGCTTCCTCAAGCCAGCCTTCACGGCGCTGGTAGGGCTGGAACAGTCGAGTTTGAAAAAATCCTTTGCGGTCTCGAGGCACTTGAAGCTCGTTGATGGCGCCGTAGCGTGTTTGATAAGTGCGCTTGTAGTTGCCATTTAACGTCGTACGCGGTCCCTTGTGTTCGTTACTAATGTAATTTTTAATTTCTTCACGCAGGAGTAACTCCAACTTCTCCTGCACAAGCTTAGTTACAGCATTTTCAAGTAGATCATTGAACGCATTTTCGGGTATAGTAGTCATCGAGTAGGGCTCCTTCTTGGTGATCTCAGCAATCCCGAGAATACCCTACTTTTTTGTTGCCTGTGAAGGCTCCAAATGTTGGTACACAAACTACTTTACTTCATCGCTCCCGAGCGCAATAGCCCGAGAAAATCGGGCTATTGGAGCGCCACCGGAGCTCCCGAGCGCAATAGCCCGAGAAAATCGGGCAATAGGAGCGCCGCAGGAGCTGCCGAGCGCAATAGCCCGGAATAATCGGGCAATAGGAGCGCGGTCGGCCTTGGCGGAAGCAATAGCCCGGAAAAATCGGGCTATTGAAGCGCAGTTAGCCTTGTCGGAAGCAATAGCCCGGAAAAATCGGGCTATTGAAGCGCCGCCGGAGCTGCCGAGCGCAATAGCCCGAGAAAATCGGGCTATTGAAGCGCGATCGGCCTTGGCGAGAGCAAAAGTCCTAGCGGAGCATCAATTCCGCTGCCAAGTCAGCATCTTGCGCTGGAATTGTTTGGGTGAGCAATCGTTGTACTTTTTGAACATCTTGTAGAAGTGGGCCATATTCGGCATGCCGATTCGCTCGCCAACCTCGGAGATGCTCAGATCCTTAGTAAGCAGAATCCGTTCGGCCCACTTCACCTTACGGTAATTAACGTATTCCGTGAAGGAGAGACCGATCGTTTTTTTGAAATATTTGACGAAATAGTAGTAGCTCATATTGGCGATCTTGCACACCTCTTCGACCTGAATCCGGTCCGTCAAATGGTTCTCCACGTAGTCGAGCACGGGCTTCAGCCGCACCTTGTCGAAGTTGTCCTGCTCGATCAGCATTTTGCGCGTGTCGTTCCGTAGCAGATGCAGCAAAATTTGTTTGATCAAGATGCTCGCCGCAAGCTCGTACCCCGTCGATTTGCCTGTCGCTTCGTCCAGTATGCGCGTGACGCAAGTCGCAATCTCCGCCTTTACTGCAGCATTCTCCTCAAAAATATAATTCGCCTTGGAAAGCGGCGCATGGGTTGCCGAGAAGTAACGAATATAAGGGATGGAGCTATGGTCGAAAAATTGCTCCAAGTCGAACTGCAGCACGATGTAATCGAGAAGCTTCTCGCTTTTGTCCCGATGCAGCTCGGATGCCCCGATGATGACCAGGTCGCCTGGACCCAGATGATAGCTGTCCTGCTCCAGATAGACATCCAGATGACCGCTCAAAATAAGCAGCAGCTCAAGCTGCTTATGATAATGCCAATTCGTAAAATCCGAACCCTCGCGCTGCGTTCGGAAAATACGAACCGACAGCAGAGGATTCTCGTAACGGACCTTCTCGTTGAATGCGTCCAATGAGGGCGCCTCCCGTCTAATCAGCGAGCCGTTCGCCGTATAATTTGATTGATGACCTCGGAGAAAATGAGACCGATCGCGATGGCGCCCGATATCATAAACGCCTTTACCCCTAGCTGCACGGCGGTATCGTATTGATCCTCGACGACATGCCGCATGGCATCGTAGGCGAGGCCGCCCGGAACGAGCGGAATAATGCCGGCGACGCTGAATATGATGATCGGCGTCTTGTACAGCTTGGCGAACAGCTGGCTGAGAACGGTGACGAGGAACGCGGCGATCAGCGTTGCCGGGATAACGTCGAGACCAAGCTCGATGCAGACATAATAAGCCAGCCAGCCGGACATTCCAACAAAGCCGCAGCGAGCCAACTGGCGGATCGGCGAATTGAATATAAATCCGAACAGGGCGGACGAGATGAAGCTCGTTACGAGCTGATAGACAATTTCCATGCCGACAGGCGCTCCTAAGTAAAATGATGAGTTCAACGCAACACAATCCGACTGTCTGTCCTAGAAGTGAAAGTTCAAAAAGTTCGGTTTTCAGCACAATAGCGTAAGCTTCCGATGCTGCGTTTTTTTCAAAAACGCTGTAGAAGATTGAGTGAAGGTAGAAACTGAGTAGCGGAGCGTAGTGGAAGCTACGCGAGCACCTGCAATGTTTCCGGAGGAAACTTACTTCGAAAGCATCCGCTTAGTTTCGCATAACTTCGGGCCCCGCGAAAGTAATCGGAATTGACATCGAAGCTTCCCTTCACTTTCGTGGGTATCAGGAAATATTCGACGTCGAGTAGACTTCTTGGCATACTTCGTGATCAAAAGCGGACTTTTGAACTACCTCTAGAAAATAGACAAAATAGCGGCGATGCCGGAGCCGATCGCGAAAGCGGTCAAAAACGCCTCGGCCCCTTTGGACAAGCCCGAAACGAGATGTCCGGCCATCAGATCCCTGACGGCGTTCGTAATATGCAGTCCCGGCACCAGAGGCATAACGGATCCGATGATGATCTTGTCGAGATCATGGCCGAAGCCAAGCTTGACCGCGCCGACCGCCAGACTGCCAATAATCAGAGCGGTCAGAAATTCCGCGAAAAACTTGATCGGCACGATCCGATGAATGAACAGGAAAAACAGAAACCCGGAACCGCCCGTCATGAATACGGGGAAGAAGTCATTCCACCCTCCCCTGAACATAATAAGAAAGCATCCGCTGGCGACGGCCGCGGCCAGCACCTTAAGTCCGGGGTGATATTCGTGTTTGGCCGCATCAACCTCCTCGAGCAGCGCATAAGCCTCATTCGGCCCAAGATCGCCGCCGCTGATTCGTCTCGAGATATCGTTGACCATGGCTACTTTGCTCAGATTGGTGTTGCGCTCCGAGATCCGGATCAGCCGCGTCACGTGCGAAGATCCGTCGATCGCGAAGATCAGCCCCGTCGGCGTCACAAAGCTATGGGATTGCTCGATGCCGTAAGCGGCGGCGATTCGCACCATCGTATCCTCCACGCGATACGTCTCGCCGCCGTTTTGCAAAATAATTTTGCCGGCGAGCAGGCAGGTCTGCGTAATGACATGCGTTAGCTCTGGCGTTATGTCAGCTAAAGTATGCGCAGACGTACCTGCTGGCAAAGTTAAATTCGTGGTCGTGTCTATCGTCATAACGCTGTCGACGACCGCTGACTGAATTCCTCGCGTATGGCCGCCCGAAGCTCGCCGTCCGCCATGACGTCATAACCCGTTGCCGCAAGCAGCTTGGCTCCGACGAGCATTCTGTCCAGCGCCGTATCGGTCATGGCCGCGTCCCGAAACGCCTCCGTATGCAGCATGAGTCGGTCCTCGACGATTTTTACATAAGGGTGAATGGCCGGGCAGCGCTTCGACACGTTGCCAAGATCAAGCGACCCGTGATCCTTGCCCTCTTGAACCTCCTCGAGAGGGACGCCGGCCTCCGCTAAATTTTTCATAAACGTCTCGGACAAAATCTCGTTCGTCATCAACTCGTCGTAGGAATATTCGTAGCTGCTCACCTGGAGCCCGCAGCCAGTCGCAAGCGCGGCAGCATCCGCGCATCGTTTGACCTTGGCCGTCAGCTCGTTCGTGTAGGCCCGCGAAGCAGAACGCACGTAGAACTTCGCGGACGCATAGTCCGGAATAATGTTAGGCGCCGTGCCGCCGTTGTCGATAATGCCATGAATGCGGGCATCGCTGCGGGTCTGCTGGCGAAGGGCATTGACGCTGCCGAACAGCGCAAGAACCGCGTCCAGCGCGTTTACGCCTTCATGCGGACTCGCCGCAGCATGAGCGGCGAGTCCGCTAAATTCGAAGCGGACGGGATCCAGCGCCAGCGACTGTCCGGAGCGCTCGAAGCTGTGATAGGGATGCGCCATCAGCGCGATATCGCAGTCGTCGAACAGACCGGCTTCCGCCATCGGCACCTTAGCACCCTTTGTCTCTTCGGCCGGCGTGCCGTAGACGCGGATAACGCCGCCAAGCTCATCGGCGACAGCCTTGAGTCCAATGGCCGCAGCGGCGCTCATCGTACCAATGAGATGATGGCCGCATGCATGGCCAAGCCCTTCCAGAGCGTCATACTCGCATAGAAAGGCGACGACCGCGCCGGGCTTGCCCGTATCGTAGACGGCGAGAAAGGCCGTATCCAGCCCCAGCACGCCTTTCTCTACCTGAAACCCCGCCCGGGCAAGCATGTCGGTCAAGAGTCCCGATGCAAAATATTCTTGATGGCCAAGCTCGGGCTGCCTGCCGATTTTTATCGCTATGTCGCGGAACGTGTCCGCTTGTTGTTCAATGGAGGCTAATGCCAATTGTTTACTCATCGTTGCAACCATCCTTCACCCGATTATCAACTTCCATTATAACATATTGGGCGCGCGCAACATTTAACATTCCGATAACAGTGCCATGAAATCGGGATAATGCAATAGGTCTATAATTTCGATAAAACATTCATTGTCAATAGGAGGATTGAATCATGACGACAACGATGATAAGTCGGAACATGGCAGAATCCAGTACTGTAGAACCGGTATTGGAAACGAGGCCGATCATGTTGCAGTCTCCATCCATGCACAAGTCAAAGACGGGGATCATCCGTCTCCGTGATTTCGCAAGATCGGCTCCAGTCGTTCATGAAGGCTCATTATGCAAAGATCTGCTTGAGATGTTCCAGGAGCAAGGCGATTGCGAATGCATCGTCATGGTAAGCAACTCCGGCAACATCAGCGGACTCGCGATGCGCAACCGATTCTCGTACAAGCTTGCCCATCGATACAGTGTCGCCTTGTTCTACAATAAACCGGCCCTCGGACTTTCGGATACGGCTCCGATCATCGTCGATACCGATTCGGATCCCCGGGAGATCATTGATTTGGCCATGTCCCGTCAGGGAGATTCGTTGTACGATTGCATCGTTCTCGTCTCCAATGGGCGGTATGAAGGCGTGCTGGCCGTCAGCGATCTGCTCCGCCTCTCCAAGGAGCTTCAATTGCAGGCGATGGAAGCACAGAAGGAGACGCTGCTTTCTGCGAAAGAGCGGATCAACGGCATTGATGAAGCCGTAGAGAGCGTACGCGATTCTGTGCAGCTCGGTGACACATTATCCATGAGAATGGTGGACTTGACCCTTCAGGGCAAGACCGAGTTGAACAGCATCAAGGAATCATTCCAAAGCATTGAAAACAGCTCCATTCGGCAAGCCGAACGAATGAAGGAGCTGGAGCGCGAGACGGACTCTATAAGCGCAGTGTCGAAGCTGATCAAGGAGTTGGCGGAGCAGTGCAACATCCTTGCGATCAACGCTTCGATCGAAGCGGCGAGGGCGGGGCAATATGGCCGCGGTTTCTCTGTTGTAGCGGGAGAAATTATGAATTTGGCAGACCAGACCAAGAAGTCCGCTATTGAAATTACGGCCATTACCAACAACATTGTGCAGTCCATCGTCAAGGCCGTAGAACTTGTTGAAGCAGGCCGGAGACAGACGGCGTCCAGCGTAAACAGCGTAGAAGCGGCGGACGTCGTCTTTCAGGAAATGTTTAAATCGGCCGCGGACAACCGCACCAGCTCGCAGACGATCGGAGAGCTGGCGGAGAAGGCCCATGAATTGTCGGCTCAAGTCTCGCAGGAGATGGAGCGGCTGCGTCAAACTTACTCCTGATCACAGCTTAGCGGATGGGGGAAAAAGCGCGGTTCGGATTGTTTTTACTTCCGCTTAACAAACGAGAAATGCTCCATTAACAATCTACGAGTAAAATACAGGCTGGGAATCCAGTTCATCGATTCGGGGAGGCATATTAACAATGACGGTCAGAAAAGAATTTGATCACGGTCTGGAAAATCTTCATCAGTGGATTGTCGAGATGGGCAATTTTGTTGAGAAAGCGTTGGCTGAAGCAGTATCCGCATTAAAAAACGTCGACACGGCGCGCGCGAA
Source organism: Paenibacillus sp. PAMC21692 (assembly GCF_014303795.1). Taxonomy (NCBI): domain Bacteria; kingdom Bacillati; phylum Bacillota; class Bacilli; order Caryophanales; family Paenibacillaceae; genus Paenibacillus; species Paenibacillus sp. PAMC21692. The sequence continues at coordinate 6,365,420 of NZ_CP060293.1, read as the reverse complement.
AGAGGTAATCGAAGCCGATCACCAGCTTAATGCAATGGAAGAAAAAATTATGGAGCTCGGCGCGAAATTGATTGCGACCCAGCAGCCGGTGGCCAAGGATCTTAGACGAATCCTGTCCGCATTCCGCATCGCGAGCGATCTGGAGCGAATGGGGGATTTGTCCGTCGATATCGCGAAGACGGTGCTTCGACTGGAAGGTCAGCCGCTGATAAAGCCATTGATCGATCTGCCGCGAATGGCAGAGATCGTCGCCACGATGACGTACGAATCAATTCAATCTTTCATCAACGAAAACGTGGATCTGGCGTACAAGATGGCCAAGGACGATGATCAGGTCGATGCGTTGTATGGCCAAATTACGCGCGAATTGACGATGCTTATGATGGAAAATCCGCGCAACATCGCACAGGCTTCGCTGCTCAGCTTCGTCAGCAGACATTTGGAGCGCTTCGGCGACCATGCGACGAATATCGGGGAAAGCGTTGTATACCTGGTGACAAGCGAGCGTCCCGATCTGAACCAATAGGTCGTAACGCGGCAGCAATATCGGCACTGCGGGGCATCTGACAGCGGTGTGGCGCACCCGAGGATCGAGGGGATAGTCGTGAGTAAGGTCGGAACGGGATTGTTGCACGAAGCATTGGTTAGCGTAGTCATGGATCGCTGGAAGACCGGCGGCGTGGTCGCTCTGTACGTAGAGTTCATGCCGTCGCGGCATGAACTGTCTTTAGCGATCGACAAGTGGGCTGCAAGCGAGCCAGGCATATTCTGGAAGCAATATCTTGTATTGGCTTGAAATATCCGCTGTCGGAATCTCGACCGAGGCGATCGTCGAGCGAGTGACGGAAGAGCTCCAAAGGCTGTCAGGAGGGGCGCGCTCTAGCAGCGGCTTGTCCGACGGCGGAGCAAGACGTTTCGGAGTCGGAGCTGCATGGACGCGCCCGATGACGACGCCGGAGAAGGCGGAAGCCCACTTGTTATGCCGAATTCAAGAGGTGTTGGAAAGAGGAGAGCGCCAACTGGCTTTGGGCACAAGCGAAACCCCGATTGCCGCCAAGGGCAATCGGGACGCGATCGGAAGCGGCTATCCGATCGGGAAGCTAGCCTCTCCCGTACCCTTGTTCGAAAGCAACGCGAAAGTTTCCGAAGTCGCCAATTTGTTCGACGCCAATCCGAACGTGCAAGGCGTCATCATCGTAAAGGACAGCCGGCCCGTCGGGGTGATAATGAGAGATCGGCTTTATCAGCAGCTGGCCGGCCAATTCGGTCATGCCTTGTATGCCAGCCGTTCCGTAGAGCGTGTCATGGACCGAGATCCGCTCATCGTCGAAGAATATACGCCGGTTGAGAGGGTGTCTCAGCTGGCGATGTCTAGGGACGAGTCCAGGTTGTACGATATTGTCGTTATGGTCAAGGATGGCATCGTCATGGGAGCGGCGACGATCAGAGGCATTCTGGAGTGTATGACGGCACTCCGCACCGAGGAAGCCAGAATTGCGAATCCTTTGACGGGATTGCCGGGCAATTCGGGGATTGAAGCGGAATTATCGCGCAGAATCGCGAATCGGGAGCCGTTTTCGGTCGTGTACGCGGATCTGGATTATTTCAAATGGTTCAACGATTGTTTCGGCTTCGCCCGCGGTGACGAGCTGATTCGATACTTGGCCGAGCTTATGGTAGGAGAGTTCGCAAACAGCGACAGCCGGCAATTTTTTGTAGGGCATATCGGCGGCGACGACTTCATTGGCGTCGTGGATCCTCCAAGCGCGGAAGGAGTATGCGAGCGTTTGATCAGAGCGTTCGACGGCGGCGTCCATCGTTATTATGGAGGTGCCGACATATCCGTCGTGGAGAACCGTCAAGGTCAGAAGGTGGAGCAGGACGGCGTCACCTTGTCGTTGTCGCTGCTCCAGTGCGACGGTACCGGAGAGATGAACCTGGAGGATATATCCGTAAGTGCAGCCAGATTGAAGAAGAGAGCCAAATCGATCAAAGGCAGCGTATATGTCGCCGGTGAATGGAAAAACAGCCAGCCGAGAGAGAAGTGAGATGATTTATGGAGCAGCACGTAATATGGAGGAGCGGGCGAAGAGGCCTTTCAGCCCAGCCGCAGCGGCGTAATTACTTGGCTGTGATCGGATTAATGTGGGACGGGTCAAGTCCGGATGCGAAGACGAGCAAGACAGAGCGTGGAGAGCTGCAGCAAGCTTGGGCAAGCTTTGCGGAACGTTCGATCGACGACTTCGTACCGTCGTCCGACGTTCGGGGTCAACATCAATGGTTGGCGAATGATCTGTTCATTTCGTTCCAATTCCATTCGAACGACGAAGAACATCCGGAGTACGAATTGAGCGCGCATGCGGTACGGACGGCGAACAGACTAGAACTTGCATTCCGCGAAGAGCGGGAGAGACTGTCCGGCTTCCATCCTGGCGGCAAGCTTCGTGTCGGATTAGGCGCTCTGGCATGCGAGGCGGAAGCATGCGTAGACAGCCTGTATTACGAAGCCATGAAGCAGGCGATCGTAAACGCCCAAGTCGAGGGCGGCGCCGAACGGTTGCTTCGAGACAGTTATTTCAAGGAACTGTTGACCGCAAGATCGTTATACCCCGTCTATCAGCCCATCTTCTCGCTTAAGCAAGGCGAAGTGTTCGGCTATGAAGCATTGACCCGTCTGCCCGTCAACAACTACTTCCGGGGTCCCATGGATTTATTCCGGTTCGCGGAGGAAAGCGGCGGCGTCTATCGGCTGGATCGGCTGGCGCGGGAGCTGGCGATCGACGGATGTTTGAGGCTCGGACAAGGACAGAAGCTGTTTATCAATGTCATGGCGCAAATTATGGAGGACCCGCGTTTCTCGCCGGGCCGCACGATCAGTCTGCTGGAGGAGCATCATCTGTCCCCGCATCAGGTCGTATTCGAAATTACGGAGCGCAGCTCCATCGAAGACTATCCTTCCGTTAAGAAGGCGCTTCAGCATTATCGCAGCCAAGGCTATCGCATCGCGATCGACGATGTGGGAGCGGGCTATTCCTCGCTGCAATCCATCGTGGAGCTGAGACCGGATTACATGAAGGTAGACCGGTCTATCATTCAGAACATACATAAGGACGAAGTGAAGGAGCATATCCTGACGACGCTGCAGGATGTAGCCGGCAAGATCGGCGCGGAATTGATTGCCGAAGGCATCGAACGCAAGGAGGAGCTGGACAAGCTGCTCCATATGGGAATCCCGTTCGCTCAAGGTTATCTGCTGGGACGGCCGGCGCCATTTCCGGCATGATTGCATGAGTTTTGTTACGATAGAAAATGACCAGTTTCTCCGTTATGGGTGAGGCTGTTTTTTCTTTTCCGAGGTTTGCGGAGGTCTCCCCCTACAGTTGCAATAGGTGTAGAATGGTAAAATACATAGAAACTGTGACGAGGATGGTTTTCATGAGCCGCGAGAAGAACGACAACTATACGGTGCTCTTATCTAAACTGCATATACCACAGCCCCTGTCTCATTCCGTGCCCCGCCCCCATTTGATAGCGAGATTAAATGAAGGGTTATCCTTCAAGGCAACTTTCCTTATCGCTCCGGCAGGCTACGGCAAAACGACTTTAATCGCCGATTGGGCTCGGCAAGTACAAGCGGCAGTCGGATGGTTGTCGCTGGATGACAAGGATAATGACTTGGTTCGATTCTGGAACTACATGACGAAGGCGCTCGAGCAGGCGCTCGGGAGCTTGCCCGATTCTATTGGGGTAGTTGCCTCCACATTGAGCCCCGGCCAGTACGAGCCGTTTCTCGTCGCCCTGCTAAATGAATTGAACAGTGTGCGTGAGCCGCTGGCAATCTTGCTGGATGATTGGCATGTCATCACCGATAAGGACATTATCGCTTCTGTTTCGTATTTCCTGGAGTATCTGCCGCCTTCCGTGCATCTTATATTCGCCAGCCGGAGCTTGGCCGGCTTATCGAAGGCGAGATGGATCAGTCGGGGGTGGACCCGGGAAATTAACGTCGAGCAGCTTCGCTTCGATCTGCGGGAGACGGTGGACTTCTTCCGGATCTTCGCAGCACGGGAGATGCGAAGGGAGCAAGTTGAGCGGCATCTGGCCATAACCGAGGGCTGGGTGACGGGACTGAAGCTGATTTCGTTGTCACTGCGTTACGGAGATTGGACGGCGGAATTCGGACTCAGCCATTCCGGGAACGGCAACCATGTTGAGCAGTTTCTGCTGGAGGAAGTCTTCGAAGCGCTGGATGGTCCCACCCGGCAATTTCTGATGAACATATCTGTACTTCAGAGGATGAATGGACCATTGAGCGAAGCGGTGGGCGGGGAGAACGGATCGGAGAAGCTCGCGAAGCTGGTTGACGCCGGCCTGTTCCTCATCCCGCTGGATGAGGACAAGACCTGGTTTCGATTTCATCATCTATTCTGCGAGTTTCTGAAGAAGCAGCAAAGACGGCGCGATCCCGGCAAGACGGAAGAGCTGAACCGTGCGGCTGCGGTATGGTGCGAGTCGCAGGAGCTGTTGGAGGAGGCCGTGGACTACTACCTGGCCGGAAACGAATATACGGAAGCCATACGTCTGCTTGAACAGATGCGGAGCATTATGATTCGCAGGGAATTTCAGGCGCTCAGAGTCTGGCTGTCTGCCATCCCCGAGCAACTGCTGATGCAGCATCCATATCTCTACTTTTCGTACATCTTCTCCTTGTTGTGGGCTCATGAGCTCGATCTGGCGGAACAACATTTGCAACTGGCCGAGCAGCACTTTGAGACCTCTTCGGCAAGCTGGAGCCTGGAGGATAGGAATCGCTATTTGGGTTATTTGTATTTCGTCCGGAATTTCAAGGCGACCCAGTACGATATGGATACGATTTCGGGACTGGAATACATCCGACTGTCGCTTCGACATAGCCCGGAAGGAACGGATTTGATTTTCGCATCCCCCTACATGCCTCTGGCTCCATCCATCTACCGATCGTACAATGGCAAACGCGGCAAACATTTGCCAAGGGATCTGTCGGACAATTTTTTCAAGAGCATGATCGATTTCATGAAACTGATGGGCCTGCAGGATTCGATTCTGGTTTGTTATGGAGAATTGTTTTACGAAAGGGGCGAGCTGGAGCAGGCGGAGCATTATTTGAAGCTGGGACTCGCGGGCAACAGCCAGACTCATTATCAGCCGGAGAAGGTGTATGTTCCCGCAAGCTTGTTCCTGTCGCGTATCAGCAAAGCCAGGCAAGACTTCGCGCAAGCCGAGAAATGGCTGGAGGAGGCGGGCCGAAGGTCGCTGGAGGATGGAGCGGAAGCCGCGTCGATCCTGATCGAAGCGGAGATGTCCGCCCTGCGGATGGACCAGGGTGATCCCTCCGCGGCTGTCCGGTGGATGGAGCGCTACAGGCTCTCGGCGGATGATCCGGTATCCGTCCACCAATTGTTCGTTTATATTTTCCTCGGCAGGGTGTTGATGGAGACCGGTCATCGACAGGAGGCGTGGTGTCTATTGGAGAAGCTGTTCCTAATAGCGGTGAAAGGCCATCGTCCGATGGAGGCGTTGGACATTCAAATTCTTCAGGCGATCATGCTGCGTCAATCGGACAAGCCGGAGGAGGCGCTGCTGAAGTTGGAGGAGGCGCTGAAATACGGCAAACCCGACGATTATGTCCGCGTGTTCGTAGACAAAGGCGAGCGGGTCGCGGAACTGCTCTCGGAGTACATCGGGCAGCGGCAGAAAGGAAATATCCGGGACAACAACGCGCCTTCGCTCGCCTATGTGCGCAAAATTTTGTCATGTTACGGTGGAACCAAGCTCTTGTCCATTGAATCACCCCCTGCGTTGGAGTCCTTGCTGACTCCGAAGGAGTATACGGTATTTCGCTATATGGAGGAAGGGATGGACAATCAGGCGATCGTCGGAACGCTTGGTATCAGCATGGGTACTCTGAAGGCGCATATCAATCGCATCTACAGCAAACTCCAGGTAAAGAACCGTATAGAAGCGATTAAACGGGGCAAAGAATTGCAGGGGTAACGGCTCATCTATAACCGGCCCTATAACCGCGGTTAGGTTCGCCGGGTAGCGGATTTCGATATAATTCGTTATATATCGACGCTATCGAGCGACAAAAGGAAGGATAGGATCCAATGAAGCTAAAGCAATTCCTCTCATGTATAACGATCATTCTGTTAGTGACGGGTATTTTCCCGTTACAGGTTTTCGCCGCCTCGGATGCCGCAATGACAGGGGATGGTTCACCAGCCAATCCCTATACAGTTATGACGCTGGAACAGTTGGACGCCGTGCGGAATAATTTATCGTCGCATTATAAGCTCGGGGCGGATATCGACGCCTCGGAGACGGCCGGCTGGAACGGCGGCGAAGGTTTCGAGCCGGTCGGCGGCAACGGCAATGCCTCCAGCCGGTTCACCGGAACTTTCGACGGAGCGGGACATGTCATCCAGAACCTCACCGTCAATCGGCCCATGACCGAGTTCGTCGGCCTGTTCGGGATCGTAGGTTCCGGCGGAATGATAAAAGACGTCGGCCTTGTCGGAGGTTCCATTACCGGGAATAGCGTAACAGGCGGACTCGTAGGGTACGGCATCGCTGGCAGCTCGATCAGCTCGTCCTACTCCAGCGTCTCTGTTAACGGCTCTGTTTATGTAGGGGGCTTGACGGGACGACATGACGGTGCAGTGAGCGATTCCTACGCGACCGGTCCCGTTAGCGGTACAGCCGTAGTCGGCGGGCTTGCGGGCGATTTGGAAGGCGCGGATGTCATCCGGTCCTACGCCTCGGGCGAAGTTAACGCTAGCGGGGGGCATGCGGGAGGTTTGGCGGGGATTAACGCGGGTTCTACAATCATTCAGTCTTATGCGATTGGCGCCGTAAGCGGTATAGATACGGCCGGCGGGCTGGTAGGGATGACGGATTATGGCTTAATACGGCAGTCTTACGCCAGCGGCGCCGTTAAAGGCAGCGGTTACGCCGGCGGTCTGGTTGGCAGCAATAATGGCGCGTTAATCGAACAAAGTTTCTGGGATCAGGAGGCTGCCGGACAGAGCGGCGCTTGCGGCAACAATACCGATGGTTACGGCGTAACTTGCCCATCGACTGGTCTCGCCACGATGCAGGCTCTTGTACCAAACAGCTATTCCGGCTGGGATTTCACCAATGTCTGGTTTATGATCGAAGGTTCGACTCGACCGTTTCTGCGTTCCGAGTGGTCGCAGAGGATTACGAATACGCATCAATTGCAATTAATGACGATGAATCCTGGCGTGAATTATACTTTGGCCCGGGACATTGATTTCGGGACCGTGTTCACGGATAACAACCGCTCCGACATGTGGGCGACCCGTCACGGAGAGGGCTCCGGTTTTGCGCCGGTCGGCAACATGAGCAATCCTTATGTCGCAGAGTTCGATGGTTCGAACCATCTGATCGGAAATATGGTGATAAACCGGCCTGCTACCGATTTCGTCGGCCTGTTCGGCAATCTCGGTTCCGGCGGCGTCGTACGAAATGTGGGGCTTGAAGGCGGCTTCGTCAGCGGGAGGTCTTCGACGGGAGCTCTGGTCGGCGAGAGCTATGGAGGTACAATTGCACAATCCTATTCATCGGTCGACGTTAGCGGAACCAATAATGTTGGCGGAGTGGTTGGACAAAACAATATCGGAGGCATCGTCAGTCAGTCCTTCGCGACCGGTAGCATTGCCGGTCAATATGCCGTTGGCGGTTTGGTGGGACGCAACGAGAGGGGAGCGATCAACGACGCTTATAGTACCGGGTTCGTCAACGGCATCTCTGAAGTCGGGGGACTGGCGGGGCGGAATGTCGGCTCCATTAATCGCGCCTACTCCGTAGGCAAAGTCACGGCCGCCGAGGGCAGCGTAGGCGGACTGGTGGGAAGAAATTTCGAACCCGTCATTTCCGGTCGTTACAATAGCCAGACATCCGGTCACGGCGATGCCGACAAAGGCATTCCCCGAACGACGGCGGAGATGAAGCAACGGGCAACTTTTGAGCCGGATTGGGATTTCGTTCATATTTGGACCATCGAAGAAGGAAAGGTTTATCCCGCTTTGCGGGACTTTATCGGCAATATCGGACGGGATGTCGCTCCCCCGACAGTTGTCAGCGCGGTAATGGATGTCGAGCAGCCTGATCGCATACTCCTCCACTTCGATGAAGAAGTTCGCTTGACGGACGCGGACGGGGTCATGATAGAATCCGACGGAGTCGGCACAACTATTATCGATGTAGAAGGCGAAAGTACGAAAATTCTTGCCTTTACCGTATCCGATGCGTTCGAGCAAGGGGCGGAAGTTATCTTTTCCTACGATGCTCTTTTGGGCAATATCGTCGATCTGGCAGGCAACCCGATGAGCAGCTTGGCGGGCCAGATTGTATATAAGCTGCCGGTGATCGGAATCATGATGAAGAAAGCGGACGCCAGCGACTATGAGAACGGGGGTTGGACAAACCAAAGCGTGACCGTAATCGCTAATGTCGAGGCGGGAGCCGGCGACATGGCCGAGTTTTTTTATACATTGAACGGGGGGTTGGAGCAAGCCTATACGAACGGGTCTCCAATCGTGATAACAGAGGAAGGGACCAACTCGCTTACCTTCCAAGTTACGGACAGAGCGGGCCATACCGTATCCGTTGAGCTGGAAGTGAAGATCGATAAGTCGCCGCCATCGGTTATCTATGCTCCAAGCGGCAGCGAAACGCAAGCTTCATCGGCTTCGCCAACGGTAACGGCAGATGATGCGGCGAGTGGCGTGAACGCCTCTACGCTGCAATATGTTTGGACAACGGATGCATCGCCCCCGTCTTCGGGCTGGACGCCGTTCGTGAGCGGAACCGGCCTGGCGAAAAGCGGCGTAGACGGCGACTGGTACCTGCATATTCGGGTGTCGGATGCTGCGGGCAACGAGAGCGTTCGTGTATCGGATCGGTTCCGGTTGATGTCCCGGACGGGAAGCGAAGGCGGAAATTCAGGAGCAGGCGGATATCAACTGCCGAAGGGTACTTATTTGGTAGGAATGAACGGAGGAACGGTAACTTTTGACGGGGGTCAAATCTTCTTCCCAGCGGATGCCATCAGCCGTACATTCTATTTGAAGATTACCGAGGTTGCCGATCCGAATACACTGCCGTTGTCCGACGGACAACGACTGGTGAGCAGAGTTTTCGAAGTTACGAAGGATCAAGCTGGAGAGTTTGATAAAGATGTTAGCATCCATTTACAATTTGATTTCGAATCGGTACGGGATGAAGGGACGGAAGTCCTTCTATGCTGGCTTAATGAAGAAACAGGTCAGTGGATGCCACTGGATAATCGTAAAGTAGATTGGGAGAAAGGTGTCGCAGGCGGAACGACCAACCATTTCACCAAATTCGCGGTCATCGCGGTAACCGAAGAAAAGGCTGAGACAGACGTCCGTTTCACAGATATCCAGGGTCATTGGGCGGAGAAGTCCATTGTGGAATTGGCGGAAAAAGGCGCGTTGCACGGTTATACCGATGGCAGCTTCATGCCCGATCTCGAGATTACCCGGGCGGAATTCGCCGTGATTCTGGTTCAAGCACTGGATTATACCGACAAAGAAGGCAAGACGTTTAACGACATGGCGAACCATTGGGCCAGGCATGCCGTTTCGACGGCTCATGCTTACGGGGTTGTTCACGGCTATAACGACAATACGTTCGCCCCCGACGATCCCATTACGCGCGAGCAAATGACGAAGATGATTATGAATGCTCTGCAACTGGAGACTAAGCCATTCGTTAGAACTTTTGCGGATCAAAACAAAATTTCGAAATGGGCGAGGGAAGCAGTCGCTGCCGCGGCGGAAAGCGGACTGATTATCGGCTACCCGGACAACACGATAAGACCCCAGGCTCACGCTACCCGTGCGGAAGCGGCATCGCTTATTGGGCGATTGTTGTAGAGAAAATAGGAGGACCATTTTTTCGTATATAACGAATAATATGGTTCTCCATTTACCGGGTTAGTACGTTTTCATCATGACATGCTCGGATATCATTAGTGGCGGCTCTGTCGCCGGTTACGACATAATTAGTTGTCATTTAGCTCATCATTGCCATTTTGTTTCAAAGCAATCAGGCGCTGTAGATTTTTGTTCATGTCCGCTGCGGCTGCATCGGGATCGTCATACTGATAGTAGCCGCTGCCGCTCTTAACTCCGAGATCTCCGCAAGCGACCATCTTCTCGATTGTTCCGGGGGTATCGGTGCTGATGCTTAATGCTGGGAAAAGTTGTCCGGTCACTTTGGCCCATATATCAAGCCCTCCCAGGTCCGCAATCTCAAAGGGGCCTTTTATTGCCCATCGAAGTCCAAGTCCTTCGCTTACCACCGTATCGATTTGTGCGGCATTGGCTACGCCGTTGTCCAGCAAGTAGCAGGCTTCTCTCATTAAAGCAGCTTGTAGTCGATTCGCGATAAAGCCGGGGATATCCTTATTTAGCACCACGGGTGTTTTTCCGCATTTCCGCAGCAGAGCCGCGAGCTCTTCCAGGATCGATGGCGGCGTGTCGGGCAAGCCCACAATTTCGACTAACGGAATTAGATGCGCCGGATTAAAAAAATGGACAATGACCATTTGATTAGCAAAGGGCAGTTCTTGCGCCAATGTCTGAAGAGGGAAAGTCGAGGTGTTTGAGGCTACGATCGCCTCATGCCTAATGGCTGAGGCCAGCTGCCTATAAACCTCGCGTTTGACTGTAAGCTGCTCGGGAACACATTCGATAATGAGATCGGCTTTTGCGACCGCTTTCTCGAAATTATTTGTTAACTGGATATTTAAGGTCCCCTTGTTCAGTCGGTTTTTTACGCTACGTAACATTTCATCATTGGGCTCGTACAGAGAGACCTCATAACCATGCTCCGCAAATAAGCTGGCAATTGCCAACCCCATCGTGCCCGCTCCTAAAACTCCGATTTGCTCGATCATTCGAATCCTCCTTGGTCTGTCGCCTGTTATTATTTTACTCAAAATTATAATATAGTCATAATAGATTTATAGAATACTATTTATTCGAAATATCTATATATCCCCTTTGTCGCCTCAAACTAGCAGGTGGAAATAAGATAGTAGAAGTAGAAAAAAGTTAGTGTCGTGAGGAAAATGGAGGCGATATAATTTTGGATGATACCAAAAATATAACAACTCAAAAACGGGCGAGATGGAGTTGAGAACTTTGAGTATTCTAAGAAATCCTAATATATTTCTGCGTATATTGTTCCTCTTTCTGATTGTTTTATTGCCCATCTATATTTTGGTGTTCACGATTAATCATACAAGCGGCTCCATACTTCGTAATGAAATTGCAGGTTCCATGGAATCGCGAATCAGTTCCTACTCGGAATTGATTGATTCCGAAATTAATCACATCGCTCAGTTGAAAACGGATTATCTGGCCGATGAAGATTTGCAGAAGCTGAGCACGGTTTCGATTGCCTTAACGCAATATGAGCGACTTGCAGCGATTAAACGATTGTCCAATAAGCTTTTTATGTTTAAAGAGTCGAGTCGATTTATAGAAGATGTTCAAATTTACATCCCTAATATTCAAAAAACAATTCGAGCTTCCAGTTACTTAGAACCAATGGAGGAAGACGAAATGTTGATGATACGTGAAACAAATGCCAATAGAAGTCCCCGAATTGCGGTGTGGAGAGAACAATTAATTCTCGCTTTGTATGATCCCCCTTACTCAGGCGCAAGATCGAATTTTTATTTTAAAATCATTTTGTCCCCCGAACGAATGAAGCAAACTCTTGTGCAAATAACGGCAAAAGAAGATGGAAAGTACTTTCTAATCGATAATTCCAATACTTGGATGTTGTCCAATACTTCAAGCGGCGTGAAGTTACCTGCTGATTTTCAGGATGTTTTGGAAGGAAATACGTTTCTTCATGGCAGCGGATTTTATAATATGTCATTGGATGAGCAATCTTATCTAGGCGCCTATCGAAGCTCTAAATATTTGGATACAACGCTGTTGGTAGCCGTTCCTGAACGACAGATTTTTAAAGTTCTCAATCGATTTACCTATCTTTTCTGGTTTTTATCGATTGCCGCCATATTTGTCATTTTATTTTTTTCTTATCGCATGTATCTCATTATCCATCGTCCGCTGCAGGTATTCGTTCGTGCATTGCGCAGAGTCGAAGTTGGAGATCTGAATGTGGCGCTGCGACATGATAAGCACGATGAATTTCAGTATTTGTACGGTCAGTTCAATTTGATGGTAAATCGGTTGCGAGAGCTGATCCATGAAGTGTATGCGCAGCGTATTTTGTCCCAACAAGCAGAATTAAAGCAATTGCAGTCTCAGATCAATCCTCATTTTTTGTATAATACTATATTTATGCTGCATCGAATGGCCGCATCTTATGGCTTGCCGGATGTGACTCGTTTTACAGATCTTTTAGGAAAATATTTTTTGTTCCTGACACGAACCGGTGTCAACGAGATTTGTTTGGATGAAGAATGGAAACATGCAAATGTATACATAGAAATTCAAAAAATACGTTTTGCAGATCGTATCCGAGTAGAGTGGCCTACTCTTGACGAGTCCTATCGGAAGATCAAAGTGCCTAGAATGATCATTCAGCCGCTCATCGAAAATGCTTACAAGTACGGGCTGGAGAAAAGAGGAAGCAACGCCATTCTACAAGTGAATATCGCTAAAACGCAACAGGATACTCTTTTGATATCGGTGGAGGATAACGGCAGCGAGTTAAGTGATGTTACCTTAAATCATTTGAGAAGCCTGCTGATAGAAGGAATGAATGAACAAGAAATAACAGGGTTGATCAATGTTCATCGCAGGCTTCAAATCTATTTTGGCGTACAATTTGGCTTGCAGTTCGAGAGGAGCGAGCTGGGGGGACTGAAAGTAACGATCGAAATTCCGAATAGAGGGGAAGATGAAAGTGAATCGACTATTAATCGTGGATGATGAATCCATTATCGTGAATGGGTTGGTGGATTTATTTGTGCAGCAAGATATTCTGCCATTAGAAGTATATGGCGCTCATTCCGCGGCGGAGGCATTAAAGCTGCTTTCGCAAATAAGAATGGACATCGTCATTACTGACATAGGAATGCCTGAAATGGATGGATTGGAGCTGCAAAAACGAATCAATCAAGCATGGCCGCATTGCAAAGTTATTATCCTTACCGGGTTCAGTGAATTTCAATTTATTCAAGATGCTTTGCGGAATCAAGGGATCGACTATGTGCTCAAAGGTGAAGGCGATGAAGTCATATTCAAGGCTGTGGAAAAGGCGATAGAGCTTAATAAAGAAGAAGTCAAGATGCAAGAATTGATCGCTCAGGCGGGCAAACAGTTGCGTCAGACAATCCCTTTGCTGCAGAAGGAGTTCTTGCAACATATATTGCAAGGGGATTTATATTCGATCTCAAGACTTGCCGAGCATTTCGCCGAGCTGCAAATCCCGCTTCATGCAGATCATCCTGTTATGCTGGTTTTAGTAAGAGTTGACAGCTTTCGAGAGGAATACAGCATTTATGATCGCAACTTATTAGTCTACAGTATACAGAATGTAGCTCAAGAGTACTTGCAGTCATCTCTCACCTTGCTCCCGGTTGAACTGAACCATAGCAGAATGTTGTGGTTTATTCAACCCAAGATCCCCGCATCAAACCAATTCGTTACTTGGGCAGACAGCAAAAACTTTTTAATGGGTAGTCTGGAGCTCATTCAACAAACCTGCAAGGATTTATTGGGTACGCCGCTTTCTTTCATATTGCAAGAAAGACCGACACCGTGGCCGCAGGTTAGCGATGTGTACGGGCAATGCACGAAATGGATGTCGCGAGGACTTGGTTTGGGGTCGGAGTTTCTATGGGTGTATCAGGATAAAGAAGAAAAAGTTTGCGAGCCCAAGCAAACATCGTTAAATGACAATCACCTTGGTAAACAGTTGGATCAGTTGAGGCTGTATCTTCAGAATGGACAAAAGGAAAATTTTGAAACGGTATTGTCCGACATTCTGCTTACAGGCTCCGACCATGCAAATGAACCTATGATAGAACAAGAAATCTATTATTCTCTTGTCCCGATTTTTCTTTCTCACATGAATCGCTATTTTTCGCAAGAGGTTGGACATCATTCGAATATTAGCAAGTTAACATCATTGGAAACGCATACATCGTGGAGAGACATTACCGATTTTTTCAAGGAGCTATCGTCGGCTATATTTGCCGAAAAAAAAGTTGGAATGGAACATGAGGAAAATGTTGTTATAAATAAGGTGCAGAAGTACATACAGCATCATCTGGACGGAGATCTGTCGCTCGTGCGAATTGGCGATGTCGTAGGGCATAATTCGAAGTATTTATCTCGGTTATACAAAAAAAGTACAGGAGAGGACTTGTCAAGCTATATTAGCCGAACAAAGTTGGTGCACGCGCAAACCATGCTGCAAGAAACATCCTTGAAAATTTATGAGATTTCTAGCGCTGTCGGATTTTTGTCAGAACCGTATTTCTACCGATTTTTCCGCAAGGCAACAGGAATGACTCCTCAGGAATATAGGGAGATCCATTCGGTGGACAGAAGATAGGAAAAGTGGAAATCGGTGAGTAGTCTGCCTTTGAACAGTCTATCTATAATAAATGATGTAAGGCGACTTGAAACTTATATATGCAGGGAGGACTGCCCATGTCTGTAATGACAGTAACCGGCAAGGTAGACAAAGATAATCTCGGCTGGGTGCTGCCTCACGAGCATGCTTTTATTGATTTACGCAATCTTGTGCCGTCGCCGCAAGCGATCTCGGCCAAATCAATTGCACAAGAAAAAGTAAGTTTGACTAATTTGGGTCACTTGTCGCGCAACCCATATGCTGTGTTGGATAATGCCGTGATCGATGACGAGAAGGTTGTCAGGGATGAACTCCTGGCCTTTAAAAAAGCGGGCGGAGGTACATTTGTTGATCTGACCCTTCGCGATATCGGGAGAGATCCGGTATTGCTTGCAGGCTTGTCGCGAGAGACGGGGATCCAAATTGTTGCTGGCTGCGGTTATTACATCCATGCTTCTCACCCTCCGGATATGGATGCAAAAACGATTGAGGACATCGCAGAGGAAATGTTGGCGGAGATCAAATATGGGATAGACGGGACGAATATTAGAGCAGGAGTTATTGGCGAAATCGGCACGAGCGAAATCATTTATCCCAATGAGAAAAAGTCGTTGATGGCCGCGGGGTTAGTTCAGCGGGAAACGGGATTAGGCTTGCATGTGCATACCTATTTGTGGGGAACAACAGGGCATGAGGTCATCAGGATTCTTAAGGAGCAAGGAGCTTCAACTGAAAAAATATGCATCAACCACATTGATGTTGATTTGCGGATGGATTATTTGAGAGCGTTGCTTCAGCAAGGGGTGTATATCGAATTTGATAATTTCGGCAAGGAGTTTTATGCCGACAAAAGGCACAGAAGTATACTGCAAGGCTTGTTCGCAAGAGACATTGAGCGTGTAAAAGCGATCAAGCAGTTAATTGACGAAGGTTATCTGTCGCAAATACTGGTATCAAACGATGTCTGTCTGAAAACCTGTTTGCATCAGTATGGAGGTTGGGGCTTCGACCATATACTGACGAACATTGCGCCGATGATGGAAGACGAAGGGATAACACAAGAACAAATCAGGGTGATTATGTGCGACAATCCAGCCACATTTCTGGACAATCCATTGGATTAAAAGGGGGAAGAAAATGCGGATTATCGATTGCAGCTGCTCCATTGGATACAAAACGATTAATTATGAGGTCGTCAATCATGAGCATTTGCTTGTTCGTGAAAAAGTGAAACAAGTGCGTGACGCGGAGGAATTGCTAATTGCGATGGACTATTGCGGCGTTGACCGTGCAATAGTTGGTCACAATACGATGGCGGATGTCGATCCGGATTATGGAAACCGGGCTTTGATTGCAGAAACGGCTAAAGCTCCGGAACGTTTAATTCCTACATGGACAATCCTGCCGTCAATTACGGAAGAACAGTACGCACCGGAACATTTATTCCCGGCGATGAAAGCCAGCGGCGTGAAATTGCTGAGGGCATATCCCGAACGCAACCGATATTTGTTGAATGGCGTTGTTATGGGGGATCTTCTGCAAGAACTCGTTGCTGCCCGAATTCCGTTGTACCTGTCGTCTAGCGAGGGATGGGATGGAATATACCAAGTGTTGCAGGAATACCCGGATCTTACGGTTATTCTCTATAACTACGGCTTGTGGAGCCATTCTCGGCTGACATTTCCGTTGCTCAAAACTTACAAAAACTTTTATATCGAGACCGGAGATATGCAGACAGCCGGAGAGATAAGGGAAATATGCAATAAATTCGGTTCGGAGCGTTTGCTCTTCGGTTCTGAATTTCCGAGCAATGGGATAGGCGGCCCGCTAGCGACGCTGTTTGGATCGGGCATTGCACCGGAACATCTGGAGAACATCGCTTATCGCAATGCGGAAAGAATGTTAAGCGAGGTGAAGTTATGAGTTTGCAAACAATGACCAGTAAATCTCTTCTGGCAAAAGAGTTTTTTGAAACGGGCCGCTTGAGCAGCATTTCGATCATTGATATGCATACCCATATGGGGGCTTTTTACGGCACTTATTTGCCTGAAGCGAAATTGGAAACGATGATTATGGCGATGGAAAGACAAAATATCGAGTGGATTATCTCGGCGCCGCATAGTGCCTTGTTTGATCCTATACGCGGCAACTCGGATATACGTGCTGCTATGCGCGAATATCCCGGGAAGGTTTATGGCTATTATGCGGTAAATCCGCATTACGATCATGATCTGGATCGTGATCTGGAACAATTCGATAGCTTCGAAGGGTTTGTGGGGTTTAAATTTCTTCCAGACTATCACAAATATCCGCTTAACGGGGAGAAGTATCGCAAAATATATGAATTTGCGAACGAACGTGGATTATTGCTACTTTCGCATACTTGGGGACATAGTCCATATAACCCTCCGCAGATGATTGCAGAGCTGTCATGCGAATATGAGAATATTCAATTCCTTCTAGGTCATTCCGCGCCCGGGGAAACGGATTATGCGATTTCGCTTGCCAAGGAACGTCCTAATGTTTACTTGGAATTGTGCGATACCGGACGTCTTAATGGGGTTGTCTTGAAAATGGTGCAGGAGGCATCCTCCGAGAAGGTGCTGTTTGGAACCGATTTCCCTTGGTATGACCCCCATTATATGCTGGGCAGCGTGCTCCTATCCGGCATTAGCGATCAGGATATCGAGAATATTATCCATCATAACGCAACTCGCTTGCTCGCGGGCATCCAAGCCCAAAAACAACTTAGGAAAGGTTTGAATCATTAATGTCGGATATCATAGAGTCGTTTGAAACGGCTAAAGGAAATACATTCGGAGATTTATTGACGTTAAAAGAGAAGAACAGCTCATTGAAGATCGGCGTGCTCACGGTTGGTTTCTTCGAGTACTGGCGAATGTTCCCCGGAACCATGAGAGCCAATGTCAATGAGGATATGACTTGCGTCTATACCCATTTATGCGAGGTGCTGGATCAAGATACAGTTATTTGGCCAGGATTAATTGATACGCTTGACGCAGCTGATAAAGCAGGGAAGAAGCTGGCTGAAGAAAGAGTCGATATAATCGTATATGTTGCAGGCACCTATTGCCCGGATTATATGGCTATCCAGGCTTTGGAGCATATTCGTCATGCTCCGGTCATCCTGTTTAATACGCAATCCAGTAATAAAATAAATCTGCAAACCAATTATGAAAACATTCTTCGAAATTCAGCTTTAATCGCCAGTCTTCAATTGGCAGCCACATTTAAAAAGATGGGATGGTACCCCGACTTAAAGGTTGTTGTTGGTTCAATCCGCGATACGGAGGCCTACGGAGCAATAAAGAAGTATATACGGGCATACAAGGTTTTTCAACAACTAAAAAATACGAATATCGGCGTTATTGGTCATGTATTCAGAGGCATGTACGATTTCGAATACGACAAGACGATGATCAAGGGGACGCTCGGACCAAATATTATTGCCATTCAGGTCGACCATTTGCTCGATCAGTTTAGTCAAGCCGACGATGAAGAAATTAAAATGATCGAAGCAGAAACGAAGAGCAGGTTTAATATCGTGGGACTAAGCGATAACGATGTCTATCAATCATCTAGATTTTACGTAGCGCTTCGGAGAACGCTTGAGCGATTCCGATTGGATGCGCTTACGCTGCTCGGTCAGCATTATGTGGAACAGAAAACGGGAACGACCTCGTACTTGGCCAATACCATGATACACGAGGAAGGCAAGTATATCGTGAATACCGAGGGGGATGTACATGGTCTGATCATCATGACCATCATGAATGAGCTCAGCGGACAAATGCCTACTTATGCGGAGTGGGGCGAATATGATGGGGAGCTGAATGCTCTGCTCATGGTCCATCATGGTTATGCGAACACCAATTACGCAACCGACAGAAATACGGTTAAGGTGAACCGTTCGCCTGAACAATGGGGATTGCAGGGAGCGGGATTTGGTTTCGAATATACGCTTAAGCCCGGCGAAGTGACGATTAGTCATCTGATCATTGATGCGGAAGGTTATAAAATGCTTATAGTAAAAGGCGAGGCCTTGCATATTCCAACTAACATTCCTTGTGAGGAAATTACAGGCGTTGTAAAGTTTGATACTCCAATCAAGCCATTTTTAACTACGCTTATCAAGGAAGGATTTGCTCATCACTGTATTATTGCATACGGCGACCTTACGGAGGAACTATCGATGATTGCCGATTTTATGGGAATAAGAAAAGTGATCTATTAAAGTATGGACCTTGAGGAGGGGAATAAATTTGATTAAAATTCCCATTAAAGAATTTCTTACTAGAATCGAAAACTTAAGAGAACTCATGAGAGATCAAGATTTGCAAGCTTGCCTGATTTATGGTGACGAGTACAGGAAGGAAAACCTGCGTTATATGGGCAACTACTGGCCTTTATTCGAACGAGGGGCGGTAATTGTTCCGCTCAGCGGCGATCCCATTATTTTAGCCGCGCCGGAAGGGGAAATGTTTTGTCGTGAAATGAGCGTTTGGCCGGATGTTCGACTGTTGCCCGAATTCAATTGTGTAACTGTACCCGATCACATTGAGTACCCGCTCGCTCATTATACGAGCTTGAACGCAATTTGCAAGCAGCTGCAGGAAAGTAATTCTCTCCAGAAGCTGGGGGTGGCGGGTATAGATGCGATTCCCGTGCCGTTAATGAACATCATCGAGTCCAGTTTTGCAGAGATTGAAATCGTAGATGGGGCTGATATGTTATTTAAGCTGAGGATGAACAAGTCGGCGAATGAGATTGCTTGTCTGCAGGAGGCCGCAAGAATTGCCGATGCAGGTTATAAGTTAATGATCGAACAGGTAAGGCCGGGGATGACGGAACTGGAACTGGCTTCGCTGGCTTATGGCGAATGTACACGTCAAGGAGCGGAACATATGCCGTTCTGTCTGATTACCAGCGGAGATCGGGTCAAGACGATTATCGGTCGGCCTTCGAGCAAAGTGATCGAAGAGGGAGACATGATCCTGGCCGCTATAGCTGTACAGGTCGAGGGGTATATAGCTACTGTGAACTTTCCGTTTGTTGCCGGGACTATGACAGAAGAACAAAAGGCATTTATCGACGTCCTCGTCGAAGCGGAAGAAAGCGGGTTAGCCCGGATTAAAGCCGGCGCCAAGCAGAGCGAAGTGGTACGCGCTGTTAAAGACTGTTTCCAGAAGCATGGAATGACGCAATATGATTTATACCCGCCGCTCCACGGTTGCGGCTTGGCGGAAGCCGAATCTCCGTACCCGGACGAGAATTCTGCCGCGATATTTACTGCAGGTATGACCGTGAATACGGATGTCAGTTTATTTGGCCATCCACATGGCTCCAACCGTATTGAAGAAAGTCTTGTGGTCACCGATAACGGTTATGAATCGATGTCGAAGCTGGTCAGACATCTCAGCAAGACATGGAGAGCCACCAGGGAAATATCGGTGAACTGAGGAGGAATGGGGTATGAACAAAGAAGGCGCCCGGAACTGGTATGTAATTGATGGATATTTGCCATATAAGGGGAAAGTGGAACAAGATTTGCTTGAAGGCCATGAAGCTATTATGATACTGAATTGTCATGATACGGATGCCACTATATTTATGGATATATTCTATGAAGATCGAGAGCCTGACAAAGATATCAAGTTAAACGTAAATGCCAGAAGAGTCAAGTGCATTCGCATGGATCATCCTGAAGAGATTGGCGGCATCGTACTGGATAGACAAGTCCAATATTCCCTTCGTTTCCGCAGCGATATTGAAGTCATTATTCAGTATGGCAGAATGGATATTGCCCAACCCAATCTGGCGTATATAGGAATGATGGGATATTCGGAGTAGTTGGTACAAGCTGGTACAAGAGAATGGGAAGAGGGGAATTTGCCGCTTATTTGGATGGATACGATCCTGATTCGAGCGTTCAAATTCCTTTCTTTGCGTTCTCTATTAATCGGGTTTTTGCATGGGTTATTCGAAATATAAGGTAGTGGACAGAAGATATTAAATGTGGAAATTAGAAAGTGGTTAGCGGTTATACCCGCTTGTATAATTTTAAACATATCAAGGATATTTCCTTTGATAAATCCAATTCCAAAGGGGCATAAAGCATGAAGAGAAAAAGGATCGTTATGACAACAATTATATTTGTGTTATGCGTGTTGGCGTTGTCTGCTTGTTCGAACGACAAAAATGGGAACAAAGGCAGCGAAGCGACATCGTCGCCGGCACCGTCGGCAACTTCCGAACAAACGGTTGCGATCGATCCTTTAGGCAAATATGATTCGCCTATTTCGATGACTACGGTAAGACGAATTGATGCAAGCATGAATCTGCCGAGTGGTCAAACCTATGAAAAAAACGTGTGGAGCGATGCGATTCTAGAAGAATTGGGAATTGACATTAAAGTGCAATGGAGCGCGGATATTGGCCAATATGACAGCAAACTGAACGTGACGATGGCTTCCGGGGATTTGCCTGATTTAATGCGCGTCAACGGCCAACAACTGCAACAACTGGTCGAAACCGACAGTATAGCGGATTTAACAGAAATTTTCGATCAATATGCGTCGGAAGAAACAAAAAAGCAGTTTGCTGTCGGAGACGGGATTGCGCTTGAGCAATCGTCGGTTGGCGGAAAGTTATATGCCCTGCCTAATACGGCATCCGCGATCGGCGGAGCGGGCGGCCCGCTCATCTGGGTTCGGGCGGACTGGATGAAGAAATTAAATCTGTCAGAGCCTAAAACAATAGAAGATTTTATTCATATAGCAAAGGCTTTTACAAATGATGATCCGGATGGCAATAACATGAAGGATACGTATGGTTTCACATTTGACAATACAGTTAAAAACAGCGGATTATCAGCTTCTGGTTTTTTTAATAGCTTTCATGCTTATCCGGGGTTGTGGATTGAAGACAATAATGGCGGACTTGTGTATGGCAGTACCCAACCGGAAGCCAAAGAAGCCCTTCTAGCGTTGCAACAGCTGTACGCTGATGGGGTTATTGATCCCGAATTTACGGTCAAAGACGCAGCCAAAACAATCGAGATGATCGCTTCAGGAAAAGTAGGAATGATCAATAGCGCGCATTTCTTTGGCCAGTTAGGTCCGCATCAATTAAAGGATAATGATCCAAAATCCGAATGGGTGCCATACCCGCTGCCGTCGATTGATAATGAACCCGCCAAGGTTGGCTTGAATGCGCCTGTTCTTGAGTATTACGTGGTCAGAAAAGGTTACGAGCATCCGGAAGCTATCGTCAAATTATTCAACTATGTCTTTGAAAAAACGGTAGGTAAAGATGCCGGCAAGGAGACATACGATCGTTTCATGTATGATCCGGAGGATGGCAGCATTCAATTATGGAAGCTGGCGCCCGTATTTTCGAATGACGCAACCGATCTTCCGTTTAAGCAGTTTATAGATGCCGTTGACGCCAATGACGAGACTTTGGCTATGGACCCGACAGCCAAATTGCTTTGGGATAATCGTTTGAAAGCGATTAATAACGAAGGCAGCGTATATGGTTGGTCTTTGTATTATCCCGCCTGGAAAATCTTTTTCGATATTATGGATAAAGGCTTATTCGTAAACGACGGTTTCTATGGCGGCAATACGCCCACTATGACGGATAAATCGGCTACCTTGGCAACGATGGAACTCGAAGTATTTACGAAAATCATTATGGGCGCAGTTTCAATCGATGAGTTTGATAAATTCGTTAAAGATTGGCATGCACTGGGTGGAGATCAAATTACTAAAGAAGTGAATGAGTGGAAGCAAATGCAATAACAATGAGCATTTATTGCTTGCATGATTAAAGTATGGCAAGGGCGAAACATCATTTCGCCCTTGTCTATGACGAAGGGGGTTAAATATGCGATATAGGAACTGGGCGAGAGAATTGCCCCTTCATGTAATGATTATTCCGGCACTTTTTATTCTAATCCTATTTGCCTATGTACCGATGACTGGCGTAGTCATTGCTTTTCAAAAGTTTTATCCTGCTTTGGGGATAACGGGTTCGAAGTGGGTGGGTTGGGATAACTTCGAATTTATGTTCAAATTGCCGAATACGATTCAGGTTTTGTGGAATACGGTTATCATTGCGGTGATGAAAATTATTGTAGGAATTGTGCTGCCCTTGATTGTCTCTATATTGTTGAACGAAGTCAATCACAAGCTTACCCGTTCAGGCATCCAAACCCTTATTTATTTACCGCATTTTTTATCATGGGTTGTGCTGGCAGGCATTCTGATTGACATTCTATCAATGAAGGGGATTGTAAACCAATTTCTTCAATTCGCCTTTGGTGTAGATCCTATCTTTTTCCTGGGGGACAATAACTGGTTTCGTTTCGTCGTGGTTGTATCCGATGCATGGAAGGAATTTGGATTCAGCACGATTGTTTACCTTGCTGCCATTGTAGGCATAGATCCCGCTTTGTATGAATCGGCCAAAGCGGATGGAGCAAATCGTTGGAAGCAAACATGGCATGTTACCATCCCGGGGATGATGCCCATTATCGTTCTGCTTACAACATTAAGCATGGGGAATATACTGAATGCCGGTTTTGATCAAATCTTTAATCTTTATAGTCCTGTCGTTTATGAGACGGGAGATATCATTGATACACTGGTCTATCGAACCGGTTTGGTGGAAATGAGCTTTGGTGTTTCAACAGCTGTTGGGCTGCTTAAATCCGTTGTTTCATTAATATTAATATCGATTTCGTACTGGTGTGCATATCGATTTGCAAATTATCGCATCTTCTAAGTTTGGAGGAAACAACATTGAATGCTCATGCGGGACAATTGCAAAAAGTCGCAACTGTTGTTATATATGTGTTTTTAATTGGGCTCGCTGTTTCATGCGTCTTGCCGTTAATTCATGTGTTAGCTATTTCTCTCAGCAGCGCTTCTGCGGCCGATGCGGGAATGGTTACGTTCTGGCCCATTGATTTTACTTTTCAATCCTATCAATATGTCATTGGAAAACAACAATTTCTCGACTCCATGTTCATTTCCGTCAAGAGAATCGTGCTGGGAGTATCGCTTAGCATGTTGCTGACCCTGTTAGCGGCATATCCATTGTCCAAAGAAAAAAACAGCTTTCGATTTCGAACCATTTATGTATGGATATTCGTGTTTACGATTCTTTTTCACGGGGGACTTATTCCTTGGTATATGACGATCCGGTCTGTAGGCATGCTGGATTCGATATGGGCTCTGGTTATTCCTGGAGCGGTTCCGGTATTTAATGTCGTTCTTTTGCTTAATTTTTTTCGTAATTTGCCTAGGGAGATTGAAGAAGCAGCATTTGTTGACGGCGCCAATCACTGGGTTATTCTATTCAAACTGTTCTTGCCGCTCTCGGCCCCCGCGCTTGCGACGCTTACGCTATTTAGTATTGTAGGGCATTGGAATGCATGGTTTGACGGGCTCATTTTAATGAATAATCCAACCAATTATCCTTTAACCAGCTATTTGCAGACCGTTGTCATAGGCAGGGAACTTAGTCAATTGTCGCCTCAGGATGCGATATTGATGTCCAGTATTTCAGATAAGACATCCAAATCGGCACAAATATTTGCCGCGTGCCTCCCGGTTCTGCTCATCTATCCTTTTCTTCAAAGATACTTTATTAAAGGTATCGTATTGGGCAGTGTAAAAGGGTAAATCTATTAACGAAATTAGGAGTGAATGGCTGCAGATTATGAATGAACAAAATGAACTAAGATGGATTTCGCCTGTGGACTTTCCCTTTTTAGTATCAGGATTTGCATGGTGGAAAGAAGAGCGCAGCTTTCGGCGTCTGCCTGCGGCAGCCCATGGAACGATTCGCAGTGTGCTCGACGAGCTAGCGAACAACACTGCAGGGGGGCAAATAAGATTTCAAACGAATGCGACTAAACTGGTTGTCAAAGTGAAGTTGTTTGGAACCAATCCTTATGATCATATGCCGTCAACCGGAGTTAGTGGATTTGATTGTTATTTTGGTCCTCCGGGTTCTCAGCATTATTTTGGAACTACGCGTTTTTCTCATAATGCAGAGCAATACGAGAGCATATTGTTCGAATCACTTGAACCGGAGCTTCGCTATATTACACTTCATTTTCCGCTTTACCAAGGCGTGCATGAGTTGCAAATAGGTTTGAACCCAGATGCAATAATCGGCAATTTCCCGCCGTATGATAATGAAGGCAAGATCATTATATATGGTACATCGATTACTCAAGGGGGATGCGCCTCGCGCCCTGGTATGGCTTATACTAACATTTTGAGCCGGAAGATTAATATGGAATTTATAAATTTGGGATTCTCAGGAAATGGAAAGGGAGATTCAAAAATAGCTGAGCTCATTAGCGAAATTGAACTCCCAAAATGTCTTGTGCTTGATTACGATGCAAATTGCGATACTCTTGATGAATTGGCTAAAACGATGCCTGAGTTTATACAAATAATCCGCAGCCGTCATCCAGTGCTGCCGATTCTCGTTGTATCGCGGATTCCATTTGGATTTGAACATGCTCAAGAACAATCCTATCAAGAAAGAATAGAAAGGATGACCTTCCAACGGGAGCTTGTTAAAGAACTTAAAGAAAACGGAGATGACTTTATTTTCTTTTGCAACGGTGCAGAGTTAATTGGAGACTTATGGAACGAATGCACTGTAGACGGAGTTCATCCTTCTGATTTAGGTTTTTTGCAGCTTGCGAATGGTTTGGCTCCAATCTTGAAAAACATATTGTCTAGGGAGTGAATGTTGTGGAGAAACTCAAGAACGGAAAGGTTTTTATCTGGATGCAATTGCTAGGTTTCGATAGAGAGGACTCCGATCGCGGGGCTGCGAGATTTTTAGATCAGACAGGATTTCTTCCTGATGGCGCATGTGCGCTGCTGTTCCACCCTGATTTCGTCAATCAGTACAAGGGCATGGACGAGGAATACGAACTTCCCGCCGATAATTGTGCTTATTACGGCATACCCCGCAATGCAGAACGTGAAAGACAACCTTGGACTAATTATAATCTTCGCGACCTTTCTGGCAACTTGTCCGACAGCGGAACCGGGCTTTACGCGGGTATCATGGGGGTGTCCATCGGAGATTCCTTTCACCAAGAATGGATTAGCGATCATCCAGAATTACAGTTTCATACAAGAGGCGGCAAACGGCGCGGTTTATTTGCGCTCAAACGCTTTAAAAATGGCGCTTACTACGAGGATTTTTTCGTAGAGCAGCTTTGCCGTACGCTAGTTGATTACGGATTTAAAGGCATACATCTTGCGGACGGTTTTAGCCCAAGCGGAAACATCTATCATGGCGACTACTCAACCGATATGGTGACACAGTTCATCGACCATACAGGGCTGATTTTGCCTGACGGTATTGCTGCGTCGCTTGGAAATGATGAAGCGGAAGCAGAGGACGCCCGCGCAGACTGGATTTGGAAAAATGTCCGTGCAGAGTGGATCGAATTTATGTGCTGGCGTTGGGAAAGCTTCTTTAAAAAAATCTGCGCGCGCGTTCACGCAATCGGACGCGAAGTGATGGTGCTTGGCATGTACTGTACGGATCCATTCGAGACGAAATATTGTCTTGGAACGGATTTGGCTCGGATCATGAATGCCGGCGTTGATTACCTCACCGCCAATATTTTGCCGACCAGTTGTTTTATCGCGTCTCCGTGGGATACGCAAGACTACTATTTCCACCGCTATATGGCTATTGCTCCGATTACTGCAGCACATATTCGACAAGGCCATCTGGTTTCGATGGTTGGTCTACAGGATGCATCTGAGGAATGGGACATGATGAAGCATGTGCCCTGCCTGCACGAACGAGACCTGTATACAATGATGGCCTATCAGCTTGCAGAGAAAGGCGGTTCGAGACGTGCTCTTGAAGGTTATTTCCTGTGTCTCGGCGACGGAATCAAACGCGCCGATTGGGACTGGGAACGAGAACGCATGGAAATCGCCTTCTCCGCAGATGTCGATCGAACGCTCTCGCCTACGATGCTCTGGTCCGACCATGCTTATGAGAACATGTTGGCCGAATATATCCAAACACGTCGCTGGACACCTTTCAAGCTGTTCTACGAGCTTGCGAAGGCCGGAACGCATTGCGGCGCTTGCGTTCGTTCGGAGGATCTCGATTCGTTTACCGGTACATTGCTGGTTCCTGACTTTGATATGTTGTCTCTTGAAGAACAACGCAAAGTAGCGGCATACGATCGTGGATCGGTTGTATGTACAGCTCATGCAGGCTTCGAGCCTTCTGCTTACGGTATCCAGCCAACCATTCTGTTCGCGGACCGCTTTAGCAATCGGCCGTTGACTGTTTTCGCTTTCGGCGCATCGCCGGATGATGATACCCGTGCGGCAATCGAAGCTCTGCTAACTCAAGATGACGGCAAAGCGAATCTGGAAGGCGATCCAGCCGATGCGCCGGATTTCCCTTATACGCTTGTCGACACTTTGCCATTCGTCAAGGTAACAACAGGCTTTCGCGACGCGCTTGCCCGTCTCCTTCTCGATATTGGCGACTGTCCGTTAACATGCGATAAACCTTATCTGGCATATCGGCTTAAGGATGGTACAATTCGGCTCTACTTGTTTAATGACAACGACGTACATTACCGGCGGGCTTTTGTTACGATGAAGGAGCCTGTCGAGGATACGCGGATTGTCTCCAGCTTTCCTATTTTGCCGGTCCGTTACAAGGATTCGGCAACAGGCGGGCTTACCCACCAATACGTTGGCGGATCAACGTATAAGCAAAGTTTTGAGGTCAAGCTTCAACCAGGCGGGGTTACTCTCATAGATGTATATCCACAATAAACGCTGCAGCCGCTCGGAATCCCTATCGGGAAACGAGCGGTTTTTTTTGTGCCGCGAATCAGTAGCCAAAAGATAGTAAAGTGGAAATCGGAAAGTGGTTACCCGTTTAAGAGTGACAGTATAATTAAGCTCGTCAGAAGAGATTATCTTCTACCACTATAAATGGGAGGGATTGTAATGAGATTGGTCAAAATGGTATGCACGCTGGTTCTCTGCCTGACACTGTTGCCCGTATCCGGTATAGGAAGCGTGAACGTGCACGCGGCAACTGAGTCGGATATGCCTGTCGCAGTCGCGGACACACTGGGTGTAGAAATGTTGAATCGCGCATCCGGCACCCAGGTTGCGGGAAGCGATGTTGAAGCGGGAGGCGTGCAGTGGACGGCTAGTCCATCGCTGGTATATTACGAGGACGAGAATGAAAGCTATGTGACTAGCGGCAGCGCTGAAATGCTTGCCAATGCAAGCGTACCCTTTCGTTCGGTTGGAGAGATTGCAAGCATAGAAGCGGAGATTAAGCCGTCAGGGGTGACAGATTGGGTAGGGCTTGGACTGCTGAAAGGGACTGGTCCGATCTGGCAGGATGGAGCGGTATGGATCTATGTCAATAAGAATGGAGAGTACCAGGCTTTCGTAAATGGCACCAAATATTTGGTGAAGTCCGGAGCGCTGCTATCCTATGATGCAAGCGGTTACACCAAAGTTAAGGTGCAGTTAAATTCGACGGAAGCTACGATCTCCATCTGGCTCAATGAAGAGCTTGTTGTGAATCAGCATGACATTAGCGGGATTGAAGGGTTCGCTCCGAACATATCGCATGCGGGCTTTGTGCTCAGCGGTGCAACGGCATATGGACAACGAGTGAAAAACCTGATCGTTCGGGGGGAAACATTGGCTATTTCGGATACGTTGGCAATCAATGGCACGAATCGCACGGTTGGCGCTTCTCTCAAGGAGAAGGAGACGGAGTTCGATGGCCGAAAGTGGGAAGCCGGTCAGAATCTGGTGTTTGCAGGGGATGAAAGCGAAAGCTATATTACCAGTTCAGTGCGAGGCTCATCTACTGCCAGTGTCCCATTTAAGTCCGTTGGACCGGTATCCAGCGTGGAGGCGGATATTTATCCGGCCGGCGTAGAGGACTGGATCGGATTGGGGCTGAATAAAGGTACGGGCGCCATGTGGCTGGACGGCCAAATATGGATTTACTTGAACAAGAACGGAGAATACCAGGCCTTTTTGGACCGGACGCAAAATATGGTCAAGAATGGAGTGGCTCCAGGATTTGATGCAAACGGCTATACTAGAGTGAAGGTCGAATATAATGCTTCAGAGCATACAGTCAGCATATGGATGAATGGTCAGATAATTTTGGATAAGTATGATGTTGGCCAGATCGCAGGCTTCATTCCTGACATTAATTATGCGTCCTTCATGTTCAGCAATGCGACCGCGAATGGCCAGAGAATCAAAAACTTTATCGTAAAGGGCGTAGCGGCCCCCATGGAGCCTGAATATCCAGTTGATCTGGAGCCGTTCGCGCCAAGCGACTTCCCGATCGGGGTTTTCGAGGATGCGCTCCAGATAAGAGGCAATAAACAAAGATTCAAGGAAATCATTGCAGACCTGCATAGCCATGGCTTGGACTCTATTATGATTACGAATGGCAATGTGGACGAAGACCACTTTATGTTCGAGGCAACTGACAAATACGGTGTGGGCGTGCATTACGGACCGCATGCGAATACGTATGATTGGATGCACAGCGAGGCTGCCGATCCGCAGCTATTTCAACCGATTGCAGATAATATCATTAATAAATTAAAAGATCATCCGAGCATCAAGAGCATTAATCTGTCGGATGAACCGTTTCTGGAGGCATTAAACAATCATGTCGTCGCAACGGATTATTTTCATGAAAATGCCCCGGGGCTGAAAATTTCCACTCCGCTCGTCGGTTTGGACCGGGTGGGTCCCATCTTCTCCGCGGCTGGGCTGGATACCTTGCTTATTGACGTTTACCCCGCCGCGAAGCACAACCCGGTTGGCGACTTTACGTTAAATGCCTTCGGATATTCGTCATGGGACTTTGTCAGCTATGTCCGCAAAGTAGTAGAAGAAAAGCCGGAAGATACTCCTTTATGGATGATATTGCAAACGCATAAATTTGATTCAGGACGCTTCTCTACACGGACACCTGTTGTGGGCGAACTGAGAATGCAGAACTGGATGGCCATAGGAGAAGGAGCTACGGGCATATTCTGGTTTATCTATGGTACACAGCAAAGCTGGCTTGGACTTGAGGACAGCCCTGCGCACTATGATGAAGTCAGCTCGTTAGCCAATCGCGTTCGACCTTTGAAAGAGACTTTATTGAATGCAAAAAAGGATGAGGATCGATTTACAGTCGCAGGAACCGGTAATACTCAGCCATATGTAAGTACGTTGGTGAAACGGGACGGGAGCAAGTCCTACGTGGTCGCTGTGAACACGGATGCCGAACAGCAACAGGAACTGACGCTAAGCTCAGCTTACTATACAGGCAGCTTGAAGGACCTCGAAACGGGCGCGATTTATGAAATTGGAACTTCCGCAATCAGCTTCTTGCCAGGAGACGGCAAATTGTTCGAAGTAATCCCAACGACTTCCAGAACTAGCCCGGTTGTTCAATTGTCGACCCCTGATCAAGGAACGATTCTGTCGGAGAATGGTTCGCTTACGCTTCAAGCAAGCGCAACCGATCCGCAAGGTATTGCCAAGGTCGAGTTCTGGGCAAATGGAAAGAGAATAGGAACAGCTGCATCTGCTCCTTTCAAGATGGAATGGAAAGAGCTGAAGGCGGGCAGCTACACCTTAACGGCAAAAGCAATCAGCAGTCAAGGGGTTGCGGCCCAATCGCAACCCGTCCATATTATGGTGCTCGGCAGCGGAAATAAGGCGCAAAATCCTTCCTTTGAGGAAGGTGAGAATAACGAAGGCATCCCTGTGGGATGGACGTTCCCGGCTTCCGTTACTCCCGTTCTGGATGAGAGTGCTTCGCGCTCCGGCGGGACATCCCTGCAAATAGCGGGAGCTGCCTCGGGTACCGTTATGAGACAAAGCGTAAATCTGGAGCCGTACAAGGAGTATGAGCTGAGTGCATGGGTCAAAACGGATAAGATTAAGGGGACGGGCTTGTCCTTGCGTATGTCCGTAGAAGGAGCCGCAACTTATCGATATGAATCCGAACCACTGTTCGGCACCAAGGGATGGACACGTCTGGTTACGCGCTTTATGACACCGACCGTCGTGAACAACGGATGGATAGATATTCGCTTAGACTCGCTATCGGCTCCTGGTACGGTATGGCTGGATGACATTAGTCTTACTGCTACGGGCAGGGACATGCTTATCGACGATCTTGCTCTTCACTGGACCTTCGATGAAGGCAGAGGCACAAACGCCTATGACTCGACTGCTCTTGCCAGGCATGGCAGCATTTCAAGAACGGTTGATGGCGTTCCAACGAATGAGATTCCTTGGGTTCCCGCGTATTACTCCGGTAAAATCGGAAGCAATTCCATGTACCTGGATGGGGGCATTAATTATGTAGCCAATCAGGAAACCGGCGTGCTCGATGAACAAAGCTTCACGATCTCAACATGGTTAAAGCCTTATGAGAACGGGCGGCGAATGGTTATTTACTCTAATAAAAACGTCGTATTGGAGATCAATGAAGCAGGAGCGCTGCAGCTCAAAATGTTGTCAGACTCTGCAGAGGGAGTATGGACTACTGTAACAGGAGGGCCAGTTTCCACAAATAACTGGTCGCATGTCGCGGTTGTATACGATGCAGAAGCAGGAGCGGCATTATATATAAATGGTGAATTGGCGAGTGAACCTAACAATGCGGCATACCTCTCACAGGGTTCCTCAGGCACTGTATTGGGTACATCGCTGCAAGAAGCTGGCGTGAATTTCCACGGTTATCTGGATGATTTTCGTATTTATCAGCGGAAGCTGAATGAGAGTGAATTATCGCGTCTTATTTTGAATGCGGAATATGATGAGAACTCAGAAGAGCCTGGCAATGGAAACGGCAATGGCAATGGCAATGGCTCAGGAAGTGGCAGTGGAACCGGAGGGGAGGCAGGTTCTGGCCTGGCGGAAGTTGCAATCGAGGACGGCATTGTGGTTGTTCGCATGAAAGATAGCCAGAAGTCGGTTTCCATACCCATAAGTCAGATTACTGGGTACCCATTGCAGGTTCAAACAGGCGAAGCGCTGTTAAAGATTGAATCGGCTGAGTTGAACGCCTTGCTGGGCAGAGCGGGCAATACGGCGGGTGCGACTTTGGAGATTGAGTTTGCGCAAGCAAGTGAGCAGGTATTGAAGGAGGCTGCTGGCAAAAAACCGGATGATGCTATTCGCATCGTGAGTCCAGCCTATACTGTATCGGTCTTGCTTGTTACGGCCGATGGCAAGAAGATCAAGCTCGAACAAACGGCTGCTGGCGTAAGTTTGGAGCTCCCATTACTGGCAACGGACATTGACCGTAAACTGACGAGTATTTACTATTATGATGCTTTGAATAAGAAATGGGTTTATAACGGAGGGATCGTGAATTCGAAATCGGAACGGATCACTCTGAAGCTTAAACAAATCAGCCCGTATGCTTATGCGGCAATGGAATACAAAAAGAATTATGCAGATATTCCGAATACGCATTGGGCCATGCAAGCTATTCAAACTTTAGCGGCAAGGCAAGTCATCGATTGGGAGAACGGAAACCGTTTTAACCCCTCGGTCCAGATTACCCGCGCAGAATTTGTGGCTATGCTGGTTCGCAGCATGCAATTGGAGATTCCGAAAGATGGGCTAATAGCGTTTACGGATGTTGATGCAAATGCCTGGTATGCAGGCAGCATTAAAGCTGCTGTTGCTGCAGGATTGGTAACCGGGATTGACCAAGGGCGGTTTGCTCCCGAACGGCACATTAGTCGTGCGGAGATGGCGGTGCTGATGTCAAGAGCGCTTGGCATGACGATCCATTCTTCTGCAAGTGCCGCATTCAGCGATTCGCAACAAATCCCGGCATGGGCATTGGGACATGTAGCTGCCTTGCATCAAGCCGGATTAATTAAAGGAAAAGGAAACAACAAGTTTGTGCCTGAAGGTAAGGCGACGCGTGCGGAAGTGGCTATGATTTTGTTTAACATGCTGACATTGGAGCCAGGCTTGAAGTAAATCGCAGAGCATTAATTCGCCGAATGCCCACCAAACCAGTCCATCCAAATCGGACTGGTTTTTCTTTGGGCTATTTCGTATAAAAACCCACCTTATTGCCGTGAATTGCCTACTGTTATAAGAGTGCGTGAGGGTATAAAATGTTCTATATTTATGTCTCCAATACGCAGCTTAGATCAGCAAGAAATACACGACGGGAACCGTCTACATAGCCGTTAAAAACAATATGACGATTGTCCGGCGTCCAAGCGGGATGAGCATCTACGCGAAGCGAGCCATCTTTGCTGGAAGCGGGGTAATCGACATTTATTCTTATAAGCGTCTGCTCCGATTGCGTTTGGAGATCAATCCATCGGATCGGAATTGTCCCGTCTCCAAACGCTGTCGGCTCCCAGGCATATGTATCCGTAACCATATGGCGACCGTTGGGGTGTACGGTTGGATGTCCAGAACCAGGCATACGATCGGTTATCATACGCAAATCCTTTCCATCATGCCGTACCTGAACAAGTTTAACCTGGCCCTCTTCATGGATGTCCAGATTCATTGATAAATGCTCTCCATCAGGAAACCAATTAATATGATGTCCGCCTTTTCTCCATTGCTCAGGACCTACTGCGACAAAAATGTCTGATCCATCCGGCTTCATCGTCAGCACCCAAAAGTCAAGCTTTTTATTAATTTGATTCCATGGCTGGGCTTCATCGGTTTGATACCAACGCATTGTAAAAATTAACCGGGTTCCTTGCGGGTTAAATTTACAATGGAACCCGTAGCATTCCCCTTTTTCATACAATGATTTATCTATTTTAGGCTGAGCTTGATCGAAAATATCACGTATAGATACGACAAGTCTACGCTTGCCCGATTTCGTATCTGTCATATATAAGCCGTCATCGTCCACAAAGCCAAAGTTGCGGGGAACTCGATCTTCGGGAACGATAACACCGTACCCAGCTTGCGTTCGACGCATTGTAGTTGCGTTGGCACAAATAATTTGACTGCCGTCGGGAGAGATGCGATAGATCGAGCCTTCAAGCCGACGCTTCACACCGCTAAGCGGATCGATACAAATGATATGGGGCTCCCAGCTTACAGTGTCTACATCATTAAAATATAACGAATGATCGTCGCTGCCCCAGTTAATGTTGGCGCCTAATTGATACTCCCAGCCATAGGTTTGCGCAATTACCTGCTCCTCGGCAGTATGCAAATCAATAAGTACAACATCGGCAGCTTCACCGGCATGATTGATCCGATCTAGATAAGGCATCCGGATTACAGCCAAATACCTTCCCGATGGGCTGACGGGCGAGGTATCAAAAAAGCGGTGCAATCCGCCCCCTTCGCCAGGGGTAACGCACCATACAGGTACGGCTGGATTGTATTCGGTATAACGAGGGAATTTCTCGCTAATAAGCATAGCTGCAACCTCCATTAATGATATGTAGTTTGGATATGAATCCTATTATATGAAATCCAACCACTTTTTTATTTGTCTAGCTCTTAGAATTTTTTATCCAAGGCTATGATATAATCTTGAAAAGCATCATGAAGTGGGGAGATGTCATGGGCAAATTTGGCGTTCGGATATTATGGACTGCGCGTTATGATTACGTGAAGGGTGAACGTCTCAAGCTGCATCGACATCCTTATTATCAAATGATTTGGATCGCGGATGGCAGTGGCGTATTTCATCATGATGATGAAATATACGAGCTGAAGCCTGGCACGCTCTTTTTTATAAAGCCGAATCAGCCCCATGGTTTGTCAGTATCAAACGAACAATCCTTGAAAACGTTAGATATTAAATTTCATATTGATTCAAAGGAGCTTGCCCGTTCAGTTGATCATATTCCTATTCAAGTTCAGCATCCGAGCAGGGAGATTCCTAGACTGCTTGAACTTATTCGGCAGGAGGGCTTGATAAGGACAAGCCATTATTTGGAGCTTGCTGAGCTTCGAGTCGTTGAATTACTCTATCTATCATCACGTTCTGTAGAGACGTTTACGAATCAGCGGAGTCAGAGTATGGTGGAGGTCGGTTTGCTAGAGCAGCCGGTTTCTCGAGCTAATCTATCTCCGGCAGAAAAAATGGAGCAATGGATTATGCAGCATGCGGATCAAAATTGGACAATTACGGAAATGTCTAAAAGTGTTGGCTATAGTCCGAGTTATTTAAGCCAGCTTTTCAAACAATACAAAGGCTTGACGATTACAGCTTTTTTAAAGGAAGTTAGAATATATCGTGCTAAAGAATGGTTAACGTATTCTGATTTAAGCATTAAACAAATTGCCGAAAAAGCGGGCTTCAAAACCGTACATCATTTTTCTCGCGTTTTTAAAGAAATGGAAGGAATTACGCCGGGACAATGGATGGCTAAGGAAAATTTAGGCATTCGCAAAGATATTGTTTTTAATGAAGGGCGATAATGGGCGTGGGGGACTGTCATGAGCGTTTCTTTTAAAACGAAGCTGCACTCGCTTTTTATTATGCTGATGGTCATTTTTATTGTGCTGTCAACTGTCATTAGTTATGTCGTATCTAAACAGCTAATTATTAATAATATTAAGGCTTCTAACGAGAGTGAATTGCTATTAAGTATGCAAACGATGCAAAACTTAATGCAAAAAAGCAAGGAGCAGTTCAGATTATTTGTAGAGGATTATAAACCCACCATACAAGAATGGGTAACAGAAAGACCTTTTAATGAAAATTTAGATAGCTATAATAGAAAAATCATTTCGGATATTTTAGCTTTTTTATATACGAACAAAGAATTTACGGGCATGTATATTGTTAATAATGAGCAATTGATTGGGACATCATTAAATACACAGCTCATTACAAAAACAACTGAAAATCCGCTTTCCGGGAACCTTGATGCTTCTCGAAAGTACTTCAAAGACTTACTTATTCAAAATGGCCAGTTCTCGAAAGACAGCTTGACGGAAGAAAATATGCAACTCATCCCAATAAATGAAGGCGCTTTTATAGTAGCTGTTTTGGATTTGCAAAATCTGGCTTTACTAAACAATGTTAGTCTGACCTATATTAACAATAAGGAGCAAGTTGTATTTAGCAGTGGAGAAAAGCAAGAAAAAATAACGACGATTCTTGAGCCTAAGGAAAATAGTACAGGGACCATTTATACCTATCAAAAAAATCAACAAATTGTTTCTTCCTATACAACCGATAAGCAGGAGCGTTATGTACTTATTCATGGTATTAGCCAGCTAAGCGATCGCTTTGGGCAAATCATCTGGATTGTAATAGCGCTATCGTTTCTACTCATCTTATTGTTTGCAATTGTATCCAATAAAGTAGCGATTCGAATTTTAAATCCAATTTATGATTTTATTAATAAGCTGAAACAAATAAAAGGCTACGAAGATAGGCAACTAATGAAGGACTATATTTCTTCCTATAAAGGACAAGCTACAGTTGCCGGCCATATATTTAAATATTATTTTCTTATAATCATCCCTGTATCTATTGTAATTGTTGTTTCTTTTCTTTCCTTTGACAAAATTATCGAATCTAATTCCAAGCAGGATTTGCACAATATTATAAATAAGACCAAGGACGGCATTGAAAATAATATTCGGTCCTATACGTTCTATATTCGTTATTTGTCGCTGGATAGAGAATTTCAAAGTTTAATGCTTTTAGCAGGAAATGATGAGACAGAATCCTATCATGCAGCATTCTCTGATCTTTTAGTACGAAAAGGAATATTGAATAAGGAAATTAGTACGGTAGCGATATATAACGCAAATAATCGGCTAATCTACTCCAACGTGAGTCAGCCCAATGGACAGCAATTTTTAAAAGAAAAGGTTTCAGGTGTTTCTGGTTATGCAAGAGAGCTGGAAATTGTTAAAAATGAACTGGACTCTATGCCACCTGTCGTAATGATGAAAAAATCAATCTTATCTTTACTTGATCCAACCGAAGAGTTGAAAAAATTCGACTATATGGGATTTATTGAACTGGGTATTCAAAATATATTTACATCTACAAACCTTTTACCAGCTAACGAGTATGCTATCCATTTGCTTGATCAGAGAGGACAGTCATTCCCGCTTACTACATCCATGGAAAATAGAGCGAAAAAAACAACCTTTATTCAATTGCCATTAGAGGAAGATAAACTGCAGCTTGAGGTTCAAGCATCGAATTATTGGAATAAACAGAAGTACGTATTTATTCTTCTCTATTCCATTGAAATTGCTTGCATGCTGCTTATTATTATTTGGGTTTCGAGTCACTTAGGCAGACGAATGACCGCGCCGATCGTTCGAGCCATTCAAGTTATGGAGATTTACCCGGAGCAAATCAATGCTCGGCTTGATAGCGCGGAGAAGGAATTTGAATTTATTGTATTAGCCAAAAACTTCAATCAGATGCTTGCACGATTAGAGCATTTGACTGATGAGCTAACCTTAAAAGAGTTGGAAAATGTTTCGC
Organism: Paenibacillus sp. PAMC21692; assembly: GCF_014303795.1. Lineage (NCBI taxonomy): Bacteria > Bacillati > Bacillota > Bacilli > Caryophanales > Paenibacillaceae > Paenibacillus > Paenibacillus sp. PAMC21692. The sequence goes on along the minus strand of NZ_CP060293.1, from coordinate 6,328,199 downwards.
TTGAGCGGCGCATTCATAAGCTGGTAAGACAAGCTCTGCAAGCGCAAATTAACCCACACTTTCTTCATAATATTTTCACCTCCATTATGATGCTTGTAAAATCCGGAAAAAATGATAAAGCTGCTAATATGCTGGTCGATACTGCGGAATTTCTAAAGTCGGGCCTGTACGGGACGAGTGAATTAGTTCGTATGCAAAATGAATTAGACCATGTAAACGCCTACATGAAACTGCAAAGCATACGTCATGAAAATCAGCTTAAATTAGTAATCGATGTCGATGAGCCGCTTAAACAAATTCATACGCCGAAATTTATTTTACAACCCATTGTCGAAAATTCGATTCATCATGGACTGGAAAAGGATCGACTGCTTACCATTCGTATTCATTGTTATTTGGAGGGACCTAACACGCTTAACATCGTTATCCTTGATGACGGAAAGGGAATGTCGCCAGAGCGTTTTAAAGAAATAAGCGATCAATTGGAAAAACGTACTCAAACGGCTCATTACGGCTTATCTAATGTCCATGAGCGGATTTACCTTGAATTTGGCCCCCCTTATGGTTTATTGATCGAGCAATCCATAGAGCGTGGAACGATCGTTTCGATTAGATTGCCTTACGGATTGGAGGGAAACTAAGTGGCGGATTACGCAGTAATGATTGTTGATGATGAAAAAATAATAAGGGATGGATTGCAGGAAGCGATTAACTGGGAGCAATTCGGCTTTTATATTGCCGCAACTGCGAGTGATGGGGTAGAGGCTATTAAAAAATTTCGATCGGTTCGTCCGGATATTATTATTATGGATATTAAAATGCCGGAAATGGACGGGCTGGCCGCGCTCGAACAAATAAAAGAAGAGAATAGCGATACAGAGGTGGTGTTGCTAAGCGGCTATGAGGAATTTTCTTATGCAAAGAGCGGTATTAGGCTCGGAGCATTTGATTATATTTTAAAATTAAAAGTGTTTCAGGAATTGGAAGCCGTGTTGGAAAGACTTCGAAAGCATTTGGATGAAAAGAGAAAACAAAGCAGTAGTTTAATGCAGTTTCATCAGTTGAAAAACAATTATCTTTTTCTGAGATTTATTCGCGGTAAAACGCCAACGGGAATTACGCTTTCCAACCAGGATACACTGTACAGCGTGGTTAGTATATGGATGGATGAGGAAAAGCATGAAGCTAGTGAACGTATTGCCCAGTCCATTGGCGACTTGCCGCATGTAATGGGGGCAGAAAATCAATATATTCATATTATTTTATTCCAAGAAGGCAATCAATTTGAGACACATCTACAGCAGTTCTCGAAAGGTATTGAAGCTATTGAGCGATGCCTTAAGCACGAATTTCATGGAACACGTTATGTAATGGGTATAGGTGCTGTCAAGCCTACGGTAGCAGAACTGCCGGATAGCTTCCGCGAGGCCATGAAGACGGTTGATTATTTACGTTGTTTGAAAGACGGCCAAGCAACAATGATTTACTCGGAATGGGTTGATGCTGCGCCATCTACGTTTGACCTAAACGATACACATGAAGGATGGATCAACTGGGTATATAGCGGAGATGCAGAAAGGTTGCTTGCCTGGATATCCGATCTATTTAAACAAGCTTATATGGCTAAGGACATGACATTGAAGGACATGAAGACCATCTGTATCCAGGTGCTTTTACAATTTGTATCCGCGATGCGCTCAGCTAAAAAGAGTTGCAATGACGATTCCAATTTTATTGAAGAATTAAAGGATTATGATTCGCTGCATGAGCTGGAAAGCTATATGATTGACCGTTGCAAGCGGTTATGCGAGCTTATTCATGATAATATCCAAATGCAAAAAAATATAAGCATTACTCTTGTCAAAGAATATATCGATCAGTTTTATACGAGTCCGCTAAGCTTGTCTGGGGTTGCCGAACATTTTCATTTTAGCTCGGGCTATTTATCGCTTCAATTCAAAGAATATACAGGAAAAAACTTTACTCAGTATATCATTAATAAACGGTTGAATAGATCCTGCGAATTGCTAACGGGTACAACGCTGCAAATTTATAAAATTGCCGCAGAAGTTGGCTACACCGATGAAAAGCACTTCACCAAACTGTTTATTCGGCACTTCGACATGAATCCAAGAGAGTATAGAATGAAGCATCAAGCCAAACATAAAAACAGTTAATTTTTTCGAAAAATAGCCTCGCAATAAGGGGCTATTTTTTTATTTCTCACGAATCGTTTGTATAAAAAGCCACTTTATTGATGCGAATCACCTACTGTTTCAACCCCTTGGAAAGGCTTACAATTGGGTTAAATTACTGCGAGGTGAAGCTAACATGAATCTGCATTTCGAGAAATTCAAAAAGATTTATTCCAGGCATGAAGTTTTTCTTTTTATTATTCCGGCAATCGTTTTTTACGTCGTGTTTAAGTACAAGCCGCTGTATTTTCTGCAAATTGCTTTCAAAGATTACCGGATTACACGTCCGATTGAAAACAGCCCGTGGATCGGTTTTCAAAAGTTCCAGGAATTGTTTAGCTCCAGCGATTTTCAACAAGTATTTATGAATACGATCATTATAAATTTTTATAAGCTCGCAGTCGGCTTTCCGCTGCCGATCTTGCTGGCGCTGTTATTAAATGAGCTTCGCAGCGAACGCTTTAAACGCTTAAGCCAATCTCTTCTGTATTTACCGCATTTCATATCGTGGTCTGTACTGGGCGGCGTGCTTTACAATATATTGTCCGTTGATCAAGGCTTAGTAAATAGTATTTTAAACTTTTTCGGCATCGAGTCTATATTCTTTATGGGGGATCCTGTTTATTTCCGTTCTGTATTAGTCGGTTCGGAAGTGTGGAGAAATTTAGGCTGGGGGACAATCTTATATCTTGCAGCTTTGACGCGTGTCGATACAACCTTGTACGAAGCAGCATATGTCGATGGAGCAACTCGAATTCAACGGCTCTTTTATATTACGATTCCCGGCATATCTTCAACGATTGTAGTCCTTTTTATTATTCAAACAGGGCATTTGCTAGATGTTGGTTTCGAACAAATTTTAGTTCTTGGCAACGTAATGGTTCAAGACGTAGCAGATATTATTGACACCTATGTTTTCCGGGTTGGATTGCAGCAAGGCCAGCATAGCTTGGCGACTGCAGCGGGGCTATTTAAAACCGTAATCGCGGGCATTATGGTATTTGGCGCAGATCGGTTGGCCAAAATGTTAGGACATCGTGGAATTTTATAAGCGAGGAGCATGAAGAAAGTGACCATTAAAAAGTTTTCTTTGTGGGAAGCAGTATCTATTATAATTATTAGTTTGTTATGTCTCGTTATGTTGTATCCGTTTTGGCAAACAGTCGTCGCTTCCTTTATGACGGAAGCCGAATATTTAAGCTCTCCTTTAAAGCTGTATGTTGCAGAACCGACATTTGCGGCGTATAAAGCGATTTTCAATAATGGCGAACTATTTATCCATTTAAGAGTGACGGTTTTAATTACGATTGTAGGCACTTTTGCCAGCCTGTTCTTTACGGGGTATTCCGCTTATGGTTTATCAAAGTCGTTCCGTGGATCTTCTGTCGTTATGTTTTTTATCATTATGACGATGTTTTTACATCCAGGGTTAATTCCGGAATATTTGAACTATAAAAGCTTGGGACTCATTAATAATTTTGCCGTCTATATCCTGCCATTTCTAATTAATACATTTTATTTGATTATTATGAGAACAAGCTTTCTCGAGTTTCCAAAAGAGCTCGAAGAGGCGGCCAAAATAGACGGTTGCAATCATTTCCGTATCTTTTTTACGATTGTTTTACCTTTATCTAAACCATTGTTTGCATCGATTGGCCTGTTTTTAGCAGTAAGCTTCTGGAATACGTATATGCAGTCCGTATTTTTTATCACGGAAAACGATTTGAAATCCGTTCAGGAGTATTTGCAACGGTTAGTTACGGACAGCTCCGATATAGAAGGAATTATATCGGCGGATACAGGAGAGCTTGCATACAACGTAAATACGTTAAGATTAGCGAACATCGTGTTAGTGCTGCTGCCGATTGTAACGGTATATCCGTTTTTGCAAAAATATTTCGTACAAGGTCTAATGATCGGGTCCGTCAAAGGTTGATTAAAATGAGGGGGGATAAGGTCAGCTCGATTCGAAATAGCACGGAAAGAACTTATGTAATGATTATTATAATTTTATAAAAAGGGCGTGTTAGGCATGTTGAAAAACGTAAAAATATTTTCACTACTCATTTCATTGCTTGTGGTTGCAGCAGGTTGCCAAGCTAATACGGATTCCGGGAAAAACTCCAGCGGTTCAGATGGCTCTAGCTCCAGCAGCCCTAGCCCTTCCGAGCAAGCTGCAGCAAATGAAGTGGATTTAAGTAAAAAGTATACGATCAAAATGTTTACTTGGGGACCTAAGGATTTGGACAAGGATGATGCGATCGTTAAGCATTTGAATGAGAAATTTAATATTGACCTCAAGGTAGAGCGAGTTCTGTCATTAGAATATACGAAAAATCTTGAAGTGAGAATTGCATCCGGCGATATGCCTGATATATTCCGTTACAATATGAATACGCCAGGCACCTACAGGCATTTATACGAAGATGGTTACTTGATGAACTTTGCCGAGTACGCAGATAAATATAAATTAGATGGATTGAAAGCCTATATGAGTATTCCGGAAATGGACGAATTTAAGGAAGAGGATGGGATGTATCAGCTTCCTTCCAGCCCTGGCAAGGAAATTTCACCGATCCTTATTCGCCAGGATTGGTTGGACCAGCTCGGACTTGAGGCGCCTAAATCATGGGACGAGCTGCAAAATCATCTTCAATTGATAAAAGATAAGAAACTTGGCGGGGATAAAACTGTCGGGCTTGTATCGAGCTTTGGATTCTTTTCCGGAATAGGCGTTTCATCGGTTGGTTGGACGGGCTCCTACGAATGGGGCAAGTTAGACGGAGAATGGACTTACGAGAAGGCTATGCCGGATTACAAAGGTTTCTTGACATATTGGAAGGATATGTATGCAAACGGGTTGTTAGACAGAGAAATATTTACGAATAATGAATCACAAGAGCATGCCAAGTTTACAAGCGGGCAAGCCGCAGCCATACTCACTGCCCCAAACCGTGTGGCGGTACTGGAAAAAACAATAACCGATTCGGATAAAAATGCAAAAATCAGCATTATCAATCCATGGCTCGAGGGACAGAAAGGCCCGTTATATGGAACATTGCTTCCTTATACTTCGCCTGTTGTAGCTATTAAGAAAGACAGGGATGAGGATTTCCTTGCGCGAGTTGCCCTGTTAATGGATTATATGCACACAGAGGAAGGCGTTAAAATTCTTAATTTCGGAATGGAAGGCGTCCATTACAACATGAAGGATGGACAGATGGTTCGTACGGAGCAATATGATCGTGACATCATACCTGCATTAGGCAATCTCATTGCGGGGTTTACAGATTATAGCCTAGCGAAACAAGATGTAAGCGAAGAGCTGAAGAAGTTATATGCCGATGTAGATACGAATGCTGTTTCTCCGCCGCTAACTCCGCTGTCCTATGGCGACGCGGCAACCCACTTGCTAAACATCGAACAGAAGCAGCGCGACTGGGTCGTAAACTTTATCACAGGCAAAAACGATGTTGAGAAGGATTGGGACGCTTATATACAAGAGATGAATAACGCAGGACTTGAAAAGCTGACTCAATCGATTAGAGAAAACAATTAACATTAAAAGGACCGATCATTTTGGATAATAGAATGGAAAAACCAAATATAATCATTATTATGGCAGATCAGCTGCGAAGTGACGCAATCGGCCGTTATACTCCCAATATCAACAAACTTATGGAAGAAAGCGTTGCTTTTGAGAGAGCTTATTGCGCATCTCCGCTATGCGTTCCTGCTCGAGGAGCTTTTTTTACCGGAAAGTATCCGAACGAGAATGGATCACTCATTAACCCGTGGGATGCTGTTGACGAACAGCATGGTTATGTCAGACCTGGACATCCGAATTTATACCAATGGCTTGAGCAGAATTGGGATAGCTGGCATACGGGTAAACAGCATTTATTTACTGCCCCTAAGCTAGAGAAGGACCCGACTAGCCAGACCAATTGGCTGCCGCTCGAAGAACGGTTCGAAGCGTTTTTGGAATCCAATGGAAGAAGGAAGCCTGGAGGCGCAGCATTTAAAGGCATGGTGCCAGAGATGGCACGGGGTACGACAACTAGAGCCAGGTCATACTCTTTGCCTACGATTGGATGCTACGAGGAAGGATTTGAATTTTTTTATGACGGATTTATTTTAAATGATAGTTTGGAAGCTATTCGCAAACATGACCGGAGCAAGCCGTTGCTGTTAAATAGTATGTTTCTTGCTCCGCATCCGCCTCTAGATATTCCTGAACCGTGGTTTTCGAAAGTGAAAGAAGCGGATATACCCGAAAACGTGGGAAGATGGAGTCCGAATCAGTCGCCGCTTCAGCTGTATAATTTGACAGGCGCGATTGGCGTTAGATACAGTCGCGAGGAGTGGAAACAAATATGGCCCAAATATCTCGGTTTGGTTTCGTTGTTAGATGACTGTGTTGGTCGAATCATAGAGGAGTTAAAAGCACAGGATCTGTATGATCATTCATTAATCATATTTACAAGCGATCATGGCGAAATGTTGGGTTCGCACGGTTTATGGCAAAAAATGTGCATGTATGAGGAATCAGTGCGAACTCCGCTTTTGATGAAATTTCCTGCAAATAAAGGTTATGCTCCTTCGTCGATTAAAACATCTGTCAGCAGTATTGATGTTTTTCCTACGATATGCGATGTAATCGGAGTCGAACCGCCTGCAGGTTTAAGCGGAAAGTCGCTCATTCCTTTAATCGAAGGAAACGAATCGAAGATTCGCGAGGACATTTTCATACAGTACGATGGGAATGGTGCAAGGGGAAATTTTCAACGCTGCGTCATACATGACTCGTATAAGTTAATCGTTGATATTTTCAAGGATGAGACCTTTATAGAGCTATACGATTTGGAGAGTGATCCCGAGGAGCATAACAATCTTGTTTTTGCTCAAGACGATGGCAGGATAGGTCAAATGATTAAAGATTTGCTTAATCGTTTACGAAATCATATGGCTTCGACAGGGGATTTGTTATCTCTTCGCGAGGATTTGCATGAATCATTTTTAACCAGCTATAAACCTTTTCACTGATCGTTCCTATTATAGAAAAAGGTACAGTTCTTCAATAAAGTTGAAGAGGCTGTACCTTTTTTGCCGTAAATCTCAAACGATCTCAAATACGGAGCCTTGGTTAAAATCTGTCACTTTTATAGAGTTGTAAACTCCTAAATATAGACGGGTTTGATTCATATTTGTTCCTAGGGAAACAAAGTAAGCAGCTTGAGAGCCAAAATTATGATCCGTTTCAATAACAGAATAATCATTTGGCGTGCAATCGGTTTTTACCCGGGTATAAGCCAAAACACCCCTAACAGGGGAATTTGCTTGTTTTTGAGCAAGATCGGTAAACACAACGCTCCCCATTAAATCGGGGATTCCATACCCGCTATAGGCTTGAACGCCTGTGAGTGCCGTTCCTCCAAATTTATCGGGGCGGGGATCTTCATGATAATAACTAGTTAGAGGCTGTAAACGCTGCACCGAAGTGCTCAGGGCCTCATCGTAATAGGCAATGGTTTTCTCCTTCAACCTCGCATTTGCAGGGCAGTCTCTTGGCACACAAGTAGGCAACACGCCTTCCCATCCCCGCCAGCCAAAGTTGGCAAGATCCTCTTGGACAAGCTCGGAACCCATTGTTGAAGCTCGAACAATCTGAGTAACAGGCATTGGTTTATAATAAACGAATGAAAAGACGGATTCTACCAGATCTTGTCCGACATTTCCTGCGTATTTAACATACCTGTTATTGAATCTTTGATATGAAATGCCCGTAATATTGCGTACTCCTTTGGCAATGACCGTAAGCGATTCCTGAGTAGGCACGGGCAGCTCATTAAATCGAGTTACGACAGGAGGAGTACCGGTAAATGTATTCAAGCTTACATCAATTTCAATTATTTTACCTGCGATTTCCATCATGTCTTGACTTAAATTAAAGGGGTCATAGGCTGATCCGCCATCTCCGGTCGTTAAAACCAGTTTCCCTGTTTCAGGTGAAAAGTTTAAGCTGTTGATCCCATTATGATTTAAAAAGGGCCTTCTTAAGTTGAGTAGTATTCGCCGTTTTTGGGGTTGTCCGTTCGGAAGCAGAATCCATTCTTCAACGGTATCAATATGGTCGTATTGTTTCTCCCTATTGATCCACTTTAGATTTAAAGTGCTGGTATCACAAGGGTTAGGCTTAAAAGACTCGGAAAAGGCTGTTGGACCTTGGCTTCCGGCTACGGAGTAATGGAGGTAGAACAAACCGTTATAATTAAATTGGGGGTGAAAAGCCAGACCTAACAGTCCTCGCTCGTCGTATCCGCCGCTGGAGCCGCCTAGTTTTAAAATGTGCTGACGAATATCCGCAAATGTCCCGATAACTCCTTGTCTAATGTAAAAGATCTCTCCGACCTGGGTTGCAATAATGATGCTTTCGATCGAGTCCCCTGGAAAGATCGTTGTTTTTATGATCGTCGGCATATTTATCCCGCTAACAATGGGCTGTAAACGAACTTTAACTTTTTTCAACTTTATGCCCCTCCCGGTCGTCGTTATCTTTATTAGCGTATGATGGGAGTAGATTGAATAGACAGAGAATATTGCCGACGAAATTCAGATTTGTTCTGATTTCCGATCGGCTTTTTCATATTTGGGAGAAACGCAAGGGCGGTGAGTGGAGCCTAAAGTTGCGCCTCATACTTGTACCATAGTGGTTTACCCATTCACCATTGCTTCATTAATCATATGATATTCGGAAATTAATATGAGGAGGCTTTATATGGCGGCAAAGATGAACGTTAGCCCTCGATTTAGAAGACTTTGTACCCAATTCGGAAGAATCCTGGGCGGTGAATCGGAAATTGAAGAAGGTCCGGTTTGTTTTGTCATGCGAATGACAAATTTAAGGGCGACGATCCTGAAAAGAAGAACGCACTCCCCTCTGGTGCAAATGCAAATGTTTTCGTTCGAATCACTTGACAGGTCGGGTCGCGCGCTTTGTCTGGGCGAGACTGCCGTTCATCAAAATCAAGTTAATAGATTGGTATCGAATCTACGTACACGCGGGATAAAAGTGACTGCGCTTCACAACCACTGGCTAAATGAAAACCCTCGTTTAATGTATATGCACTGGGAAGCCATTGAGAATCCTATTGTATTTGCCAGAAAAACCAAGGAATCCATTGCATTTTTGGGTTAATGCGGCTAATCGCTCAAATTGTATTCCTATCTTATTGCGAGAGGATGATAGCTTGTGGCAGCTCAAGTGACAGCAAGTCCTCGTTTTAGAAGACTTTGCAACCAATTTTCAGCCATTTTAGGCGGAACGGAACATGAAATAACAAGAGGTCCAGTTTGTTTTGTGTCCAGAAACAGAAGAATCAATGCAACAATTTTAGGGAGACGCACCACGTCACCTTTAATCCGTTATCAGCTGTTCTCGTTTGAATCGCTGGACAGTTCAGGCCGCGCACTCTGTTTAGGGGAAACGGCACTTTTTCAGGGTCAAGTTAATCAATTGCTGTCAAACCTTCGCAGAAACGGGATCAAAGTAACGGCCGTCCATAATCATTGGCTGTTTGAGAACCCGCGTCTTATGTATATTCATTGGGAGTCGATCGATAATCCCATTGCATTTGCGAGAAAAGTGAAACGGTCTATTGCATTCTTAGGTTAACTTTGATTCGTATTCGGTAACAAGGTTATGACAGAAAAGTCCTTCATCAAGCTGCGGCTCCGTTGCTTGGGATGGACTTTTTTTGTGTTATAATAAGGGGAAGTTATTGACTGTTGGAAACGAGGTGCTAGTCGAACCTATGGAAAAATGGATGTTAATCGACGGCAACAGCATCGCTTATCGGGCGTTCTTCGCGCTGCCGCCGCTCACGAATTCTGCCGGACTGCATACAAATGCGATTTTCGGCTTTACGACGATGTTGCTCAAGATGCTGGAGGAGCAGAAGCCTACGCATGTGCTGGTCGCATTCGACGCAGGCAAGGTAACGTTCCGCCACGAAGGCTACAGCGAATACAAAGGCGGAAGGCAGAAGACGCCGCCGGAGCTGTCGGAGCAATTTCCGGTGCTCAAAGAACTGATCTCGGCCTTTAACATTAAGCAATTCGAGTTATCCGGCTATGAGGCCGACGATATTATCGGCACGCTTACGAAACAAGCCGACGAATCCGGCGTGCAAGCCATTGTCGTTACCGGCGACAAGGATATGCTGCAGCTGGCCTCGCCTGGCGTAACGGTTGCGGTTACGCGCAAGGGCGTCAGCGAGGTGGACTGGTATACGCCGGAAGCCATAGACGAGCGATACGGCCTGAAACCGCTTCAGATCATCGATCTCAAAGGGTTGATGGGCGATACGTCAGACAATATTCCCGGCGTGCCGGGCGTGGGGGAGAAGACGGCGCTTAAGCTGCTGCACGAATATGGCAGCGTGGAGAACGTGCTGGACAATCTGGCGGCGCTCAAGGGCAAGCTCAAAGACAATATCGAGACTCACAAGGACGACGCCGTCATGAGCAAGAAGCTGGCGACGATCTACCGCGAGGTGCCGCTGGATCGGGAGACGGAGGATCTGCGCTGGGACGGCTACGACCATGCGAAGCTCGGCGAGTCGCTGCGCAAGCTGGAATTTCGGACGCTTCTGGAGCGGCTGGAGCTGGCATCGGAGAGCGGCGCAAGCGAATCCGACGCCAAGGCAGCCGCAGCCAGCCTTAATGTGACTGTTCCGATGGGCGGGAAGGATGGCGAAGGAGAGATCCGCAGGCTGCTGAAGTCCTTGGAATCGTCGGACAAGCATGGCTTATACATAGAAGCGATCGGCGAAAATCCGCATCACGCGGAGCTGCTTGGACTTGCCCTCGCCCTAGAGGATGAAGTATTCGTATTCTCTCTGGAGGAGCTGAAGGCCGGATACGCAGAAGGCTTGCGCGAGTGGCTGGCTTCCGAGGAGCGTCCGAAATACGGCTTCGACCTGCACAAGTCGGAGCTGGCGCTGCAATGGGCGGGTATCGCTCTGGGAGGTGCCGCTCTGGATGTGCAGCTCGCGGCTTATCTGCTTAATCCGACGGATACCCAGTTGTCGCTGAGCGCCATCAATGAGCGGCTAGGCCAGACGGGCGTTCCTTCGGACGAAGCCGTATACGGCAAGGGTGCGAAATTCAAGGTGCCTGAGCCGGATACGCTGCATCGTCACCTCGCACTTAAGGCGGACGCCGTGCGGCGGCTTGTGCCTGTTATTAACGAAGAGTTGACGAGGACGGGGATGAGCGAGCTTTATTTTGATCTGGAGCAGCCGCTGTCACGAGTGTTGGCAGGTATGGAACATCAAGGGATCAAGGTGGAGCGCGGTGAGCTGCAGTCGCTGGGCGAGAGACTGGAGTCTCAGCTGACTTCCATTATGGCCGATATCTATAGCAAGGCCGGAGCGGAGTTCAACATCAACTCTCCGAAGCAGCTTGGAGAAATTTTGTTCGAGAAGCTGGGTCTTCCAGCCAGGAAAAAAACAAAAACCGGCTATTCCACGGATGCCGAAGTGCTGGAAGAGCTGGCGCCCTATTCGGAGATTATTCCGCCGATCCTTCACTTCCGGCAATTGGCCAAGCTGCAATCGACCTACGTGGAAGGATTGCTGAAGGAGATTCGCGAGGAGACGGGCAAGGTCCATACGTATTACCGTCAGACGATCGCGGCTACGGGAAGGCTGAGCAGCCAATTCCCGAACCTGCAGAATATCCCGATCCGGCTGGAAGAAGGGCGTCAGATCCGCAAGGCATTCGTGCCGTCGGAGCCGGGCTGGTCCATTCTCGCGGCGGACTATTCGCAGATCGAGCTGCGCGTGCTTGCCCATATTTCCGGCGATGAAAATTTGAAGGAAGCGTTTATTCACGATATGGACATTCATACGAAGACGGCGATGGACGTTTTCGGCGTAACGGCGGAGGAAGTGGACGGCAATATGAGACGTTCCGCCAAGGCAGTCAACTTCGGCATCGTGTACGGGATCAGCGATTTCGGCTTGTCGCAGAACCTGGGCATTACGCGTAAGGAAGCTTCGGCGTTTATCGAACAATACTTTAACGTGTTTAAGGGCGTACGGAAGTATATGGATGATATCGTCGTAAAGGCGCGCGAAAATGGATACGTAACGACGCTGCTCGACCGAAGAAGATATCTGCCCGAGATTAAGGCCTCCAACTTCAATCTGCGATCGTTTGCCGAACGTACCGCGATGAATACGCCGATCCAGGGCACGGCTGCCGATATTATCAAGCTGGCCATGGTGCAGATGGATGAGCAGCTTCGCGAACGCGGTTTAAAGAGCCGTATGTTGCTGCAGGTACATGACGAATTGGTATTCGAGGTTCCGCCTGAAGAGATGGAGCAGATGAAGAAGCTGCTGCCAGACGTGATGTCGAACGCGATTAAGCTGGATGTGCCGCTCAAGGCGGATGTCAGCTACGGCGATAATTGGTATGAGGCGAAGTAAAGGAAGTATACGCACAGTCCCCTCGGATGCAGTATAATGGTAGCCAGAGGTGAGGAGACATGCCTGAACTACCAGAGGTAGAAACGGTAAAACGTACATTAATTCAGCTGATCGGCGGCAAGACCATTCAATCGGTCAAGGTAAAGCTGCCTAGAATTATACAGCGGCCGGCAGAGCCCGAAACATTTGAGCGGGCGCTTGTCGGACGCACCGTGCAGACGGTGGAGCGCAGAGGGAAGTTTTTGCGCATCGTGCTCGACGGTTTGATATTGGTATCGCATTTGCGCATGGAGGGCCGTTATGGTCTGTTCGAAGCGGACGAGCCTGTAGAAAATCATACCCATGTGCTGTTCCGCTTCGAAGACGGCACCGAATTGCGGTACAAGGATGTGAGACAATTCGGTACGATGCATCTGTTCTCGCCGGGTGAGGAGTTCTTGCTGCCCCCGCTTAACAAATTGGGATTGGAGCCGCTGGAGCCCGAATTTACATTGTCTGCGCTTCGCGAACGCCTTCAAAAGCGCACGACGAGGATCAAGCCGCTGCTGCTTAACCAGGAGCTGATCGTCGGACTTGGCAATATCTATGTCGACGAAGCGCTGTTTCAGGCCCGTATTCACCCGGAGCGGGAGCCGTCCAGTTTGAGCGGATCGGAATGGAAGCGATTGTATGCCGCCATTATCGAGACGTTGTCGCGCGCAGTGGAGGCTGGAGGTTCTTCCGTCAAGTCCTATGTGAACGGTCAAGGCGAGATGGGGATGTTCCAGCATCAGTTGCTTGTCTATGGCCGCAAGGACGAGCCTTGTCCGAACTGTGCTAGACAGATCACCAAATTCGTGGTCGGCGGGCGCGGAACGCATATTTGCGAACGATGCCAGCCGCTGAAGTCCAAGGTGAACTCGCCTTCACCTGCACGTTAAGTTAATATTGGGTAATTATTGCACGAGTACTGCCGGCATGGACGGAAAACGTCATTGTGCACCGCAGCGCACTCCCCGCATATGATGATGGTGTTACGAACGATAGGCGAATGCCCTTCTAACCCATCATGTCGTTAGTCGGCATTCGCTGATTGCGGGGAGGAGCCTGAAGTTGATTGCACATCTGTTATCCTTGGTTCTGCTGGCCTTTGCCGTCAGCTTGGACGGCTTCGGCGTCGGCGTGACGTACGGGCTGAGGAAGATTCGAATTCCGATTTTGTCGGTGTTGATCATCGCTTGCTGCTCGGGGCTGATTATAGGGTTATCCATGCAGGCGGGGGGCTGGCTGAGCGGCTTTGTCTCGGAGTACGTCGCCAGGGTCGTCGGAGCTTCCATACTTATCGTGATCGGTTGCTTCGCTCTCGTGCAGCTGTGGCGAGGCAAACATCAGCCGGATTCGGCTGATGATCATGGGCCGGTTGTAGCCGCTGTAGGCATTAGCGACAGCCGTCTTGCTTCGGCGGGCGGGGAAGACGCCGCCATGCAGATGTTTAAGCTGGAGCTCAAGAGGCTCGGCCTCGTTATCCAGATTCTGCGCACGCCGCAAGCGGCGGACGTCGACCGCTCCGGCATCATCTCCGCTTCCGAGGCGGTTATGTTGGGAGTCGCCTTGTCGCTTGATGCGTTCGGCGCGGGACTTGGAGCGGCGCTGCTCGGTTTGCCTGCTCTCTTGACTGCCATCGTCATTGCGGTATCCAGCGCGATCTTTCTCGTGTGCGGCACGCAGCTCGGCTTGCGGTTCGCCTCGAAGCGGGGGATGGGCGCTTTATCCGTTGTACCGGGAATCATGTTGATCATAATGGGGCTTTTCAAATTGTTCTAAATCGTTACGAGTGCGAGGTGAGACCATGATTATCGGATTGACCGGCGGCATCGCGAGCGGGAAAAGCACCGTCTCCCGGTTGCTTGTCGAACGCGGCGCCGCCTTGGTTGATGCCGACGCGGTCGCCAGGGAAGTCGTCCAGCCGGGGGAAGCCGCGCTGGACGAAATCGCGGCCCTGTTCGGACAAGCCGTCATTCAGGAGGATGGCTCGCTTAACCGGAAGGCGCTAGGCGACATCGTGTTTGGCGATAAAGATAAGCTTAAGATGCTGGAGAGTATTACGCATCCCGCCATTAGGCGGTGCATGCAGGAGAAGATACATAAGCTATCGGCAGAGGATCCAGAGCGGCTGATCGTCGCCGACATACCGCTCCTCTATGAGACGGGGCAGGTGCAGCTGTATGATGGGGTTATGGTCGTCTATGTTCCGGCGGATGTGCAAGTTCATCGTCTAGCGGAACGTAACGGCATGTCCAAGGAGGAAGCGGAGCAAAGAGTTTCGCTGCAGATGGACATTGAAGAAAAGCGGAAACTGGCGGACTGGGTAATCGACAATAGAGGCACGATAGAAAATACGGCGCGGCAGATCGACGACTTATGGAAGCAGCAGGACTGGCAGCCATGAAGAAAAAACGAATACGAGTAAAAAAGAGATTTTATCTGATCCTGCTGGTAGCGCTGATCGCTTTCCTGTTTTTGAAGTCGGACTGGATGGCGAGATGGATGTACCCCGTTCATTATAAGGACGATATACGGGCCAGCGCCGAAAATTATGATTTGGAACCGCATTTGATCGCGGCTATTATTCGTTCCGAATCCAATTACGAGACGGGCAGGGAATCCAGAAAAGGCGCGCTGGGTCTCATGCAGCTGATGCCGACAACGGCACATTGGGTCGTGGAGAAAGCTGGATTCGATGCCGTCAACGACGATGTGTTGCGGCATAGGGCCGATGTCAGCATCGAGGTAGGCTCCTGGTATCTCGGCTGGCTCCACCATCAATTTGATCATAACGCCATTGCAGCCGTGGCGGCATACAATGCCGGTCAGGGAAATGTCAACAAGTGGCTGGACAGCGGCAAATGGAATGGTAAGCTGGATTCCGTAAGCGAGATTCCTTTTGGCGAGACCAGACACTATGTACAACGAGTTTTTTATTATTATAATAAGTACAAGGATTTATATCCGGAATTTTGAGCATCCTGATCATTGAACATAAACAGAGAAGCCTTGAAGGGCTCGCCGCTTCGGGACAAGCACCTTCAAGACCTCTGTTATACATACGAGCTTAATAAATCAACATTAACGTTGGCCTGCTTGGCCAGCCAGGGATTGCTCAGCGATTTGGACCAGGCGTTTCGTGATGTAACCCCCGATGGAGCCTGTGTCTCTCGTCGCCATGTTGCCGTAGTAGCCGTCTTGCGGAATCGCGATGCCCAGCTCTTGAGCGACCTCGAATTTCATTTGGTCCAGAGCGGCTGTCGCTTGTGGTACTAACAGGTTGTTGCTGCTGTTGTTCGAGCTCATTGATGTTCACCTCCTTGCGGTTGGTAACTGTATTATGTGCGTTATTCCAAATATCATTACAGGAAAGGTATGGCAAAAAGAGGTAGTTCAAAAAGTCCGCTTTTGATCACGAAGTATGCCACGAAGCCTACTCGACATCGAATCTTGAATTCAGGCGAAACTTCCGGTGCTCACGTAGCTTCCACTACGCTCCGCTCCTCAGTTTCTACCTTCATTCAATCTTCTCGGTGCTGAAAACCGAACTTTTTGAACACGTATTTAAATATCTAAATTTAGAAAGGAGGCGTTATGCCTATGAAATGCCCCTATTGCGATTATGCCGGTACAAAGGTGCTGGACTCGCGACCTGCCAACGAAAACAAGTCGATTCGCCGCCGCCGCGAGTGCGAGAAGTGCAGCCGCAGGTTCACAACGTTCGAGATGATTGAGGAGACGCCGCTTATCGTCATCAAGAAAGACGGAAGCCGCGAAGAATTTAGCCGCGACAAAATATTGCGCGGGTTAATTCGCGCTTGCGAGAAGCGGCCCGTGTCCGTCGAACGGCTCGAGGTCATCGTCTCCGAGGTAGAGAAGGAGCTGCGAACGACGGCAGTCGCCGAAGTCGACAGCAGCGATATCGGCACCATTGTTATGAGCCAGCTGTATCCCGTGGACGAGGTGGCGTACGTACGCTTTGCTTCCGTCTATCGCCAGTTTAAGGATATCGACATGTTCATGAAGGAATTGAACAGTTTGTTGTCCAAACATCCTCTGACCGGCGGAGACCGGTCGTAATTACCCGATTCGACATATGCGAAAATGAAAATCCGTTCCCTTCGGGGAGCGGATTTTTTTTGTTACAGGACGATTACAAAGTTTTCATGCAAACAGCATACATTTTACATTGAATTTACACTCCGCATATACGCGCTTTAAAAAAGCTCTCTATAATTCAGTTTGTAGCCAACAAATATAAAGGTGGAGGAATGAAACCAATGAAAAAGATCCAACAGAAAAAAATGTTCTCGGGGGCAATTCTTACAGTAGTAACATCGGCCATGATCGTAACGGGTTGCGGCGGCAACAATACGAATAATTCGGGCGGCGCGGCGACAAACGCACCTACCAATGCTCCAACGGAAGCAGCTTCGCCATCCCCAGAAACAAAGGTTAGCGGGTCTGTAACGGTAGCGGGCTCCACGTCCGTACAACCACTTGCGGAAGAGCTTGGAACAGCATATATGGGTACTAACGGCGATGCACGGATCGAAGTATCCGGCGGCGGATCCGGCGCAGGCGTAAAAGCAGCACAAGCCGGAACAGCTGACATCGGTATGGCTTCCAGAGCAATTAAAGATGATGAGACTGGCATCGAGCCAATCGTTATCGCAATCGACGGTATCGCGGTTGTAGCCAACTCCGCTAACGAAGTAGAAAACCTGACAGTAGATCAAGTTAAAGGAATCTTCTCCGGTCAAATCAAAAACTGGAGCGAAGTTGGCGGCAAAGATGGCAACATCGTCGTTATCAACCGTGAAGAAGGATCCGGCACGCGCGACGCTTTCGGCGAGATCGTGCTTGGCGAAGAGCCTTTCGTAGCTGAAGCGATCATCCAGAACTCGACGGGCGCTGTTCGCGAAGCAGTAAGCCAAGACGCTAACGCAATTGGCTATATCTCCACTGGCGGTCTGAACGATTCCGTTAAAGCCGTTAAAGTTGATGAGCACGAGCCGACTGAAGAAAACATCAAATCCGGCCTTTATCCGATCCAACGTCCATTTAACTTCCTGGTTGGCGATTCCAAAGATCCTAGCGCAGTAGCTCAAGCTTTCATCGACTATGTTCTCAGCGACGCAGGACAGGCAATCGTAGCAGAAAACGGTTATGTAACCGTAAAATAAGTATCCATTATGCAAGAATGGCAATCGCGAGGATAGCAGATCATGCGCTATCCTCCGCGCTTGTTATGGAGATTGACTGATTTTGACCGCTGGACGTGGGGGGATTGTCGTTGAGTAGGATCCTGGAAGAGAAAATTGTTAAAACCTTGTTGTTCATAACAGCCATTACGGCC
The DNA here is from genome assembly GCF_014303795.1 of Paenibacillus sp. PAMC21692. Classification (NCBI taxonomy): domain Bacteria; kingdom Bacillati; phylum Bacillota; class Bacilli; order Caryophanales; family Paenibacillaceae; genus Paenibacillus; species Paenibacillus sp. PAMC21692. The sequence goes on along the minus strand of NZ_CP060293.1, from coordinate 6,310,125 downwards.
GTATTTAGCGTATTGTTAATCGGTGTGTTCATCTTTATCGAAGGTATGCCGATCTTTTTCAAGTATGGCATTGTCGATGTATTATTCGGAACGGTGTGGAACCCTACGAATCAGGTGTATGGCATCTGGCCGATGATCGTAGGTACGATTTACGTAACTTTCGTAGCTATTCTGATCGGCGCCCCGATGGGCGTGGGAGTAGCTGTCTATCTTGTGGAAATTGCTCATCAACGAATATCCCGGATTATTATTCCCGCTGTTGAACTGCTGGCTGGAATTCCATCCGTTGTATACGGCTTGTTCGGAATGTTCGCCGTCCGCGGCGTCATTTCCAGTCTTGAGCGGGGGCCCCTTGCAGAATATTTGCCAGCCAACTACCAGACGGGCTACTCGATCTTGACGGCCGCCATCATACTCGCCGTTATGATTTTGCCAACCATTATCAATATCTCGTTGGACGCCCTTAAGGCAGTTCCGCGCGAGTACAAGGAAGGCTCCTTGGCGCTTGGCGTATCCCACTGGCAAACGATCTACAAAGTGCTTGTACCCGCTGCGAAATCCGGCATTATTACTGCAGTCATACTAGGTGTTGGACGCGCGCTCGGCGAGACGATGGCCGTCATTATGGTTATCGGCAATACGCCGCTAGTACCTGCACTCGACTGGACGGGATTGTTCGCGCCTGCGAGATCCATGACAGCGAACATCGCTCTTGAGATGGGTTATGCAGGACCGGAGCATCAACAAGCTCTATTTGCCACAGGTATCGTATTATTTATGTTCATCATCGTATTAAACTCCGTCACGACACTGCTGGTACGCCGGAAAGCGAGGAAGTAAAAACTATGAACAATGTAGTCAGAAACCAAAAAATCGCTTTTGCTTGCCTTAGCGGACTCGGCTTATTGACGGTGCTGGTGCTAATCTTCATTATCGGATACATCCTGAGTCAGGGCGTCTCCATGATCAACTATGAATTTCTGACTTCGAATCCTCGCAAAATGGGTTCGGAGGGCGGTATATTCCCAGCCATTGTAGGTACCTTGTATCTGGTCGGGACCACGATGATCATTGCTACTCCTATCGGTGTAGGGGCGGCGATCTACCTGAACGAGTACACTTCGCGCGGCAAACTTACTTCCATGATCCGCTTCGCTACGGAAGCTCTCGCAGGTATTCCTTCCATCGTCTTCGGCTTGTTCGGCTTTGCGTTCTTCGTTATCTTGCTTGAGCCGATCACTGGCGGCTGGTCGATTCTGTCGGCTTCGTTGACTGGTGTGACCATGGTATTGCCTACCATCGTTCGTACGTCCGAGGAAGCGCTGAAGGCTGTTCCGGACACGCTTCGTGAAGGCAGTCTGGCGCTGGGCACGACCAAGTGGCAGACGATCAAAAGTTTGATCCTGCCAACAGCAATGCCAGGTATCATTACAGGTTTGATCCTGTCGATCGGACGCGTTGTCGGCGAGACGGCGGCATTCCTTCTGACGCTGGGCGGCACGCTTCTAATCCCGAATTCCTTGCTGGACGGAAGCCGAACGTTGTCCTTGCATCTCTACATGGTGGCCATGGAGACGGGAGCCATGGATATGGCATTCGGAACGGCAGCCGTGCTGATCGTGCTGATTCTTATCATCAATCTATCTGCAACCTGGTTATTCCGCAGATTGATCAAGCGGTTCTCGTAGAACTCGTAGAACAATACAGACTAGAAGGGAAGGATTTACGTGGCTACCACTCAAATAAAATCCATTAGCGGCGCAGTGCCGGCCGGCAATACAGTCGAAACCGGAAATTCCGCTCCGCAAATCGTAGCTCAAGACCTGGATTTGTTCTACGGCGAGTTCCAGGCGCTGCACAAAATCAATCTCGATATCTCGGAGAAACAAATTACGGCTCTTATCGGTCCTTCGGGCTGCGGTAAATCTACATTCTTACGTACGCTTAACCGTATGAACGACCTTGTAAAGGGCGTATCTATCAAAGGCGAAGTTCGTATCGGCAACGAAAACATCTACGACAAGTCGGTTAACGTCGTCGAGCTGCGCAAAAAAGTCGGTATGGTGTTCCAGAAGCCGAATCCGTTTCCGATGAGCATCTACGACAACATTGCTTACGGTCCAAGAGCTCACGGCATCAAGAAAAAAGCTCAGCTCAACGAAATCGTGGAACGCAGCTTAACGCAAGCCGCGCTCTGGAACGAAGTAAAAGATCGTCTTCATTCCTCCGCAATGGGATTGTCCGGCGGTCAGCAACAGCGTCTCTGTATCGCTCGCGTGCTCGCTGTTGAGCCGGAGATCGTACTCATGGACGAACCGACATCCGCGCTTGATCCGCTCGCGACGCTAAAAGTGGAAGAGCTGGTCAACGAACTGAAGCAATCCTATACGATTGTTATCGTAACGCATAACATGCAGCAGGCTGCCCGGATCTCCGATATCACATCGTTTTTCCTTAACGGCAAAATCATCGAAACCGACGTAACAAGCAAAGTGTTTACAAACCCCTCCAACAAACAAACCGAGGATTATATCACGGGCAAATTCGGTTAATTGTCCGTCAGCCATCCCCATATAAGGCCGGCCCTTATCCCCAAAGGACGAGGGCTAATTGCCTTGTAAGGGGCAGGAAACTGTGATGTGCGGAATGGAATAGTATTACGATAAAATGTGTTGAAGGCATATCAGAAATAAGTGCAAAAAATAATTGACAAAAATTCCTGCTGTATGGTATGATCTTTCTTGTCGCCACAATAACACGGGGCCTTAGCTCAGCTGGGAGAGCGCATCGCTGGCAGCGATGAGGTCAGGGGTTCGATCCCCCTAGGCTCCATACGAATGAAAAGCCATCACAAATCGTGATGGCTTTTTTCGTATGGATTGCCAGGGGGCGAACCCCGGGGTTCAGTCCGCGCGGACGGAGGGAAGCGGAGGAGCACGGCGTCTGAATCTATCGCTAAAAGTCCTCGTCGAGTAAACTTCGTCAGCCATTAGATCAAGATTCGGACATCCCCGCAAGGGGGCGAACCCCGGGGTTCAGTCCGCGTAGACGTAATGAAGTGAGTGGGCTTCGATGGAAATACATCTAATGTAGGAGCACGGCGTCTGAATCTACCACAAATAGCCCTCGTTGATTAGACTTCGTGAGCCATATAATCAGGATTTGGACATCCCAAAATGGATAAACGAACAAATGCAAGTCATATCCCATAGGCTCCACCAAATAACCCATTTATGTCCGCGGTTTTGGTAGTAGACTTTTTTATTTGGTGGATTGCCTATGGGGAGATGAACCCCCTTAGGTTCGCCCGCGAGGACGTAGTGAATGTGATGCTTTGAAGAAATAACTTCTAACGGACGAGCACGTCGTCTGAATCTACCACTGCGATCTACTTCGTCGAATGAGCTTCGTAAGCAATTGAAATCAGGATGCCAGACATTGATACCTGTAAGAATCGAGTTTGAGTGAGACGACTAAATGAAAGGATCCACTACTCATTAAACCAAAACCATGTCGCGGAAGACTGTATTTTCCAAAAAAGGTATCTCAAAATAATCTAATGGATACAATCCGGTGTAAATGTCCGACCCCCAATAACCGATATTGGTAATATGGTAGAAATTTCGGGAATATTTTTGCCGATGTATTTGTTGGGCATACCCTATTACCTTGTATTAACTCGATCAGTGAGAATCAGTTCGAACGTGTATGTCGAGCTTAAGAAATAATTTTTCGGGAGACACCCTACAGCGATGATAAAAAATTACAAAAGTTCACTTATCGAACCATTGAATGAGCAAGAACTTCATATTTTTCATGCAAATTACAAAATTGAGCGGCTTATGAAGGAATTTATTCGCGTCCTTCGTGATGAAGCACATGGTTGTTATTTACTTGGGGGTTTCAGAGGGACAGGTAAGACCTCTTTTATCCGTCTGTGTTGCGCTGGCTTGGGAAAGAAGAAGTTTATTCGTGTCCATATGGACTGCAGCAAGCTTATCAATGTTGGCAATTTTTTGTTTTTCCTTGTAGAGGAGCTGTCCAAGGTCACGAAAGAGTTGGAATTGTCGGAGGCCTTGCTTGACAATATTCAAGAGATCCATAATAAGGTCATTAATAAGATGGTAAACAAAAAAGTGCAATTTAATTTAAATAAGGAAACAAAGAACGATATCCTTGAAGAAATGAGCAATGGAAAGCTTTCGTTCAGTATTACTTTATTCAATAAAATGATCAGTCTCATAAATGGAAAAGAACGTAATATTAAACTTAAAAACGAGAAAAATAACTTAGTTGAGAGCTCAGAGGTATTAGAAGTGGAAACAAGAAACGATGAGTTCGTATTGGTAGAACGATTAGCCGCGGTATTCAGCCAGCTTTCGATGGAGGAGTACCAAGTCCTTATAGTAATAGATGAGGTAGATAAACAAACTCACTCGTTCCTTGATGAACTATTCGGTAACTATAAAAACCTTTTCTTGAACTCTCATTTAATCACAGTATTTGTAGTCGATTCCAATAAATACCAGAATATCGTCTTTAGCGATGAAATAGACGATAAGCTGAAGGTCTATTTCACGAGGTGTTTTTATTTGCCGACTTTTAGCTTCGAAGATATCAAAGACTATATGTACCGTGAGTTCGAAGTCTATTCCATGTTGGAATGCTTAAAAGCTACGTACTTATCTAATGGGACGATGAGGAAGATTAATACTTATTCTTACTTAGATGGACATGACGACCCCTATCTTATGCAGAAGGCGTTCTTGTTTCAGGATCTCCTCACTGAGATCGAAAGCAGTTCTATCCGTAATCAGTCAGCCTATGTACAAGATAAATTTAAATTTATCCTGAAGGATCTCTTGGAAAAGCTTTTTTACGTCAATAGGATGGAACGAAAAAAGGTCATCGGATTACTTCAAGAAAAATTCGAAAAAAATAATATTCCCATTGATCCTAGCGAAGTCATTGAGTGTATGAAGAAAACTGCTTCTAAACGACCGGACTTGATCTTCGAATGGAAGGATATTGATAACGTATTGATTAAAGTTATTCCGACTGATCGATACAAGGAGAATTACAATCCTGATAAATTTAACATTGAATATCAATTCAATCCTTTAGATACCTGCGAGATCAATCGCTCATTCATTAAAATCAATTCAGAGCCTATCTCAGTAATAAAAAGGGATACCCGTGGGTTTGAGCATGTTATTCGAATGATTGAAACGAATATTCGAAGTGTAAAGAATATCATTATTGTTCGAAAAATATCAAACTGGGATGAACACGAAGTTCATAACTATTCTGCTGTTGTTATCATGGAAAAACCAGTGGGCAGCGTGGTTTATGTCGTAGAGGAGTGCAGCTTCTCTTACGAGGGGCCATTTACGGTTCAGTTATTAATTGACTTTTTGGACAATCATAAGATTCCGAAAATCATCATCGATTTGGACGATGAACCCGTTCTCGATAATTTGGAATTTATTTTTGATGAAATCGATAAAAAAATCTATTCGAGGTAACGAGATGTTCACAACTGTAGAAATAATATTTAAAGCCGTGTTCCTATATTTGATTTTGAGCTCGCTGTTCAGTTTTTCTGCGAAGATGGTTGTATATCTGTTTCACCTTTTAGTGTTCCACATAGATTACTTCCTATCAAAATGGTTGCGTAGCCGGCAACTCGAAAAGCTAGAGCAAGGCATTTATCATCAATTGATGAGGATGCATGTTCAGTTGGATCAGCTCACTGACACACTGTTGAGGACTCACTTTCAGTGGAAGTATCGTAAACCCTATATCTTTCGAGCTAACGCCTTGAATGCATTTCTAGCTTTTACTTCCTATCATTTGGTGAGCAGTCATTATGATGTGTCTGAGGCGGTCCTTGACTCTGTTGCTGATATCTTGGTCATATACAAGGTGATCAGCCGCGAATACAACTCTTTGAGCTCTTTGATAAAGAACTTCGTTTTATTGGTGTTATGTGCACCTCTCTTCTATCATGCATTTCAATACTGTAGCGTTAGAATATTCAAAATGGAGAGATTAATGACTCCTCACATTCGATCTTTATCACTGTTAAAGAGAGAGATTGAACAAAATATTACAAGTTTAAGAACTGGAAAAAGAGATCTTTTACTTCAGAAGTTGAAAGAAATCACAGCTGGGATCGGCTACGACATCAGAGAGGACGGTTTGGTCGCTCAAGAAAGGATATTTTTTTATAACGATTATGATACCAGTATACGTACTCCTTCTTTATCTAAAATACAGGATATAATTCATGAATTGGAAACGATCACTCTACCACCAAATACTAATCAGACTTATCTGTGCAGGCTGGAGCAAGATATTTTTAATCTTATACAGCAAAACCTCTCCGAGAGGATTTTTGGCTTAAGCTACTACGAACAATTTTTATATACCTCTATCAAGAATAATGATCGTTTCAAAGCATGCATCGATTATTTTACTAAAAACAGAAATCAGATTTACAAGTACAAGTTCACCACAGCGAAAATAGTAAGAAAAGAAGCTTTGGAGCGACTTGACTACTATGAAGGTATTGCCTTCGAAAAAGTAACGAAATACAAAGCAGACATGGATAATTATTATTTCTGCTTACTAGAGAACCAGTGCAGGTTAAACAGCTTCATTATTCGGTTACAAAGAAAATTGTATACAACTCATTTTACTGGACACATCGTCGTCATAATGAAGAATGCTCTTCGCGAATATTGGCGCATTCTATCTAGGCTGGTTGCTTGATGCTGCAATCCAACCCCTATGAAGATCTTTACACGTAGTGTCCGAATTCTTATGGATTGCCTAGGGGGAGATGAACCCCCAGATAGAGGTTCGCCCGCGCGCAGGGAGTGGTAAGGGATGCTTCAAAGGATACGCTTCAAACGGTCAAGACGGTGCCCCGGTATGTCTCTTCTTTCCATTCAACATAAGAACCCATCTCAGGCTCTAGGCCTTGGGATGGGTTTCTCGCAGAAATGAATACAATGTCATCCACTTACCAACGAATTGTCGTTGCTATTCAGAGGTACGTGCTTGTTCCCTTACCTTGATTAGGGCGAATACGTCATCCATGTCGAGGTAAAACATAACGCTTTCGCTCGTTACCGGCTGGAAGTGGAATTCTAGCTTATCCTTCCCGAACTGCCTCTCTAGCTCCGACCACTGCTCCGTTGACAATAAAAGAAAGGCTAAAGTGTCGTTTCCTAGAGACTCCATAAACCATCGAATCTGATATCGGGGAGCGATCATGTCCTGCATGGCCCGAATGGCGCTGTCCCGATCAGTCCGATCATCGGCGAATGGGGAATCGTCAGCTTGCGATCACCTAAACTTATCAGTTTTCAGGCATTTTCCAACCTAATTCTTCATCCCACACGGCATCGATATCATCCAGGTGAACATGCCATTCACCACCGTCTACTTTTCTACGTATCTCGGTCAAACATTTCAACCAATGAAATAAATCGTTCAGCAAATCTTCAATCTGATCCGTCATGGACAGCTTCGTAGCGCCAGCGAAAATCTCCGTCGGTCTGGACGAATCGAATTTGTACACCGTGAAAGACTCCGCCCGGTCTTTCCCTTCAAAATCCTGATCATAACGTTGGACAATGGCTGTGATTGCTTGTTGTTCGCTCTCCGTTAGGACGTATTCCCTCGTGCATGTGTAATAAATAGAAACACTGATAAGTCATTCCTCCCAAACAAATAGTTAATGGCTGCGATCCAACTGCTGTTTATTACCCTCCAAAAGTCGAAAGCAAACTAGGCCAAACTTGCATTCTTGCTCCGCATGAAGGACAATTCATTTCCCCTGCCAAATACGGCAATTGGTTTAAAAAAGAGGAATCGCCCAGCTGATCGGCTCGCTCCGCCAGTATTTGATGTTCCGCTTCAACGAATGCATCAACGGGAGTAACTTCATGTGCCGCCTGAAGGGGTTCGAATACCGGATCTTCCGCGAATGCTTGTATGCGACCTCCTTCTCCGCTCGGCCACAAGTAAGCCTCTTGATCGCATGCTCCGCAAACGGACACATATTCGTCCCCAGCCGTAAAATTCAGAAACATGTTTGCCACGCTCTTGGATTCCCGATAAGCCGCGTCGGCAATGAGAACATATCTTTTTTCGGTATCGCTGCTTATTTCTTGTTTGGCGTAGGCCAACACCTCTGGAACCAGCGAAGCAAGCTCCGCTATCGCTTTTAAGTAAGATTTGTACATCTCCGCGCAAACCTCGTTTCCCGCTTCAGCAGCGAGTTCGTTCCAATCCGAGGGATACGGCTCTGATCTTGTTTTGTCATGACACGACTCGATAATCCCGCAAGTGACGTAGATTTCATGGCGCACTTCCATGTTTTTTGATGCAAGAGCAAGTTTGGCCAGATAAGGTACTGCCGCGTAAGTGACGGTATAGATCGTATTTTGGTGATACAAGTGCTCCTGGAATAGCTCGTCGAAAACTTCTTTATCGAAATCAAGCATCAGACGCTCCAACAGTTCAGGTACCTGTTCGCCCGACTCGTAAGGACCGGTTAGCTTGCCCCACAGTTCGCTGTTTAATTGTAACAAGAGGAATCACTCCCATTCCTTATTCAAGTGGATACTTTTTCTATATTATCCTATAAGATCGGCGGGTCATCAACTCGAATAGATTGACTTTTGTAGTCATTGGCATTATTATGAATACAAATGTTAGTTATCACTAACTAACAAAATGGCGTCCGCAAACTAAGCAGAGGGAGGTGCATACTTGGTGAACACGCTGACCATGGACAATAAAAGTAAATTGATGTTGGCGGCCATCGATTTAATGGCGGGAAAAGGATACAAAGGTGTATCGACTAAAGAAATCGCTGCAGCGGCAGGTGTCAGCGAAATGACCTTGTTCCGCAATTTCGGGAGCAAGCTGAATCTGCTTGAGCAAGCAGTTGATCGTTATCATTACTCGGTTGAAATGGAAAAGCTCTTTAAAGAAAATATGAAGTGGGATTTGAGAGAAGACTTGCTTACGATTTGCCGTATGTACCATGAAATCATGCATCGTAACCGTAAATTGTTTATCATCGTCTTGGGTGACAACGAACTGGCAGGCATCCGAGAGAAGGCAGAGAGGCATCCGCGCAAATTGCTGGAGTTATTAACGGATTATTTTAATGAGATGCAGAGTAAGAACAAAATGATAGCTACGGATTCGGAAACCCAGGCGATCACGTTTATGTGGCTGAATTACGGTGCTTTCATGTCGCAGCTGTTCGGTCCGTCTATGACTAAAGTTACTCTGCAAAGTTTTATGAATTCGAGTATCGAGCTATTTGTGAGGGCTTTAACCCCATAATTTTTTTGATCATAGAGTTAGTTAGTACTAACAATCTTAATGGGCGAGGTGTTAGGGATTGAATAAAACCGGAAACGTCAGATTGGTTGGGCAAACCGCATCTGCTGGCTTTCAAATCGGGATTCGGAGGACGTTGCCGATTTCGCCGGAACAGGCATGGGCATTTCTTACCTCCTCTGAAGGTTTGAAATTATGGATTGGGACCGTTTCGTTCCGTAAATTGAAGGAGGGGGAGACCTTCATATCCGAAGAGGGAATTACAGGGCAATTCAGAGTGGTTAAACCGCCTAGACAAATTCGCTTAAAGTGGGGAAAGACGGGATGGGACAAACCATCCACGCTGCAAATCCGCTTGTTATCCGATAAGCCTGACAGAACAACGATCAGCTTTCATCAAGAGAATCTGGATCATCCGGGTACGCGGGAACAAATGAAGCTTCATTGGGAAGACGTGCTAAATGCGGTCAGGGAAAAAACAAGTTATTCACTTAAACATAATGAGGAGATGAATACCTATGAATAAGTTCAGCCATATTGATCTTCGTGTAAATAATATGGAAAACGTTCTGCCTTTTTATGAAAAGCTTCTGCCTGAATTGGGATTTACCCGAACCTATCACAGCGCGAATTGGAAAGTGTTTGCCGCTGACGGAGAACTTCCGAGCGTTCCTTATTTCGCTATTACCGAGGAAGCGGACCATAAACCGAACGGGAATTTGATAGGCTTCTGGGCGAAAGACCGGGCAGAAGTGGATCGTATCGCTAAGTTGGTTAAAGAATTGGGGGGAAACATAAGCGACGGTCCTCGGCTATTCCCGATTAGCCCGACCTATTACGCCGTATACTTTGCAGATCCATGCGGAAATAAATATGAAATGGTTCATCGCTTAAATTAGATCTAATCCAGGAAAGCCACTTCTACTGAAATGGCTTTTTTCTTTTTCACTACACCGTAGAAGGCCGAATGTCCACATTAGTATATGGATTGTAAACACAAGTATATCGATGAAAAGAATGCCCCTACTTATAATAAAATTGCTGCAGCAGTTGAGCATGGAGGGTCATGCGGTAAGCTGGAGTAAAATTCGAGCTCATAAACAACGGGGGGGATCTTAGTGCGTTTACGGTATAGGAATATTTTTTTAGCGTTATTTGTTATCGCTTTCATCTTGGTTGCCGTTTCATCGGAGAAGTCCGAAGCCGCAACAGGGAACTTGGCTTTAGGAAAGACGGCTTTTTCATCGTCGAACGAAGTAGACTTTTTCGGGCCCGAGAAAGCGGTCGACGGCGGCAAGGAGCATGCAAGCCGCTGGTCATCGGAAAGAACGGATAACCAGTGGTTCTACGTTGATCTGGGCGAGCCCGTAGAAATCGGAAGAGTCATCATCAACTGGCAGACTCCGGCGGACCAATATCAAGTTCTTGTGTCTGACGACTCGGTAACCTGGAGGAACGTCTTCGCGGACAACCGCGTGCTCGTCGCCCGCGGGCCAGTTGAAGATACGATCGATTTCGAGCCGACAGTGGCGCGATACGTCAAGTTCCAAGGAGTAACGCGACGTCCAATTGAGGGTATCTATTACGGATACTCCTTCTGGGAATTCGAGGTATACAAAGGCAAACCGCTGTTGCCGCCTATGATGGACGCGGTCAAAAACAGCATCGTCGTCTCCGAGGGAGACACTCGGCTGAATCTGCCCGCTGTACCGGATGGTTATACGCTGTCGCTGGTGAACACGGACAGCTTGCCGGTGATCGATGCGCAAGGCAATATTCATGCGCCGCTTGTGGATACCCAGGTTCAGCTGCTGCTGCAAATTCAGAGCGACAGCGATCCGACCTATCTCTTAACGGATAATGCGCTAGTCACCGTGCCCGGTCTCTACGAGCAGACGGGCGATCGGAACCCGGAGCCTCGCGTCATTCCTTCTTTGCGTGAGTGGCTGGGCGCAACCGGCGAGTTCCGCTTGACGGACAAGTCGAAAATCGTCATTCGCGCGGAGGATGAAGCGGCTCTGCGGGGGACGGTCGACATTTTGCAGCAGGACTTGCTTGAATTCACGAAGCTTCCGCTGACGGTAACGGTTGGTTCACCTCAAGAGGGAGACATCTATTTGGTGCTGGATGCCGCGCAAGCGGGATTGGGGACAGAGGGCTATGAGCTGAATATCGGCGAATATGCTTCCGTCGCCGGCTCCGATCAGACGGGCGTCATGTTCGGCACGAGAACGATCTTGCAGCTGCTAGGCCACGCTGCCGATCATAAGGCGATGCCCAAAGGGCAATCGCGCGATTATCCTAAATACCAGGATCGAGGCTTCATGCTCGATGTAGCCCGCAAGTTTTATACGATCGAGTTTTTGCGGGACTATGTCAAACTGATGTCCTACTATAAGATGAACCGGTTCCAGATTCACCTGAACGATGATGTCGGCGATGTCGGTTACTTCCGTCTGGAGAGCGAGAAATTCCCGGAAGTGACGAGCAAGGACGGCTTCTATACGAAGCAGCAATTCAGAGACCTGCAGCTGCTTGGGATGGAATACGGCGTAAACGTCGTGCCGGAAATCGATACGCCGGGCCATTCCGGCGCGTTCATCGCTTACGACCCTAGGTTGGGCAGCAACAATCAGCTGGATATCAAACGTCCGGAGACGCTCGACTTCATTAAAGAACTTTTTGACGAGTATCTCGACGGCAGCAATCCGACCTTCGTCGGCCCGGACGTGCATGTCGGCACAGATGAATATTTCGGCGACGACAAGGAGGCGTTCCGCAGATATGCAGATATGCTCCTTAACCACATTAACAGCAAAGGCAAGCATGCCCGTCTGTGGGGCAGCTTGTCCGCATACGACGGCACGACGCCGGTCAGCAACAATGCGACGATGGACATCTGGTATGAACCGTACGGAAGCGCGCAGCAGGCGGTAGAGCTAGGCTACGACATTATCAATACCAACACGAATCTGCTCTATATCGTTCCACAGCTGTACCGCAACTATCTAAGTTATGATTTCATCTACAACAAATGGGAGCCTAACGATTGGCTGGAAACGAAGCTTCCTTATGCGCACCCGCAGGTAAAAGGCGGCATGTTCGCGCTCTGGAACGACGTGTCCGTAGAGAAGGGCGTCTCCATGGCGGACTCGCATCAGCGTATCTTGCCTTCCATGCAAGTGTTGGCGGAGAAGCTGTGGAGAGGCAACCGCGTCGACCGGAACTTTGCAAGCTTCCAGGCGGATGCCGCAAAGTACGTGGACCCGCCGGGTGTTCATCAGTCGCACAAGCTTCAAGTCGACAATGAGCGCAATATCGTGCTCGATTATACTTTCGACGAAGGCTTCGCGGACCGTTCGGGCAACGGATTTGACGGCAACGCGGTGAATGCAGGCACGGAGAAGGGAATCTTCGGGCAAGCAGTAAGGCTCAAAGGCGGAGCCAGCTACGTGGAAACGCCGATTCGCACGCTCGGTTTCGGATGGACGATGTCCATGTGGCTCAAACCGGACGCCGACAATCCGCAAGGAGCCGTGCTGCTGGAATCTCCGGATGGAGGGCTGAAATACAACATCGGGGGCAGCGGCAAACTGGCCATCACGAAAGAAAACTACGTCAGCGAATTCAATTATAAGCTGCCGACCAATCGCTGGACCCACGTCATTATGATCGGCGACGACACGGGGACCTCCATCTTCATTAACGGCAGCGAGTATACGGCGACTCTCAAAGACGGTTCCAAGCTGGAAACGTTCGTATTGCCGGTAGCCAAAATCGGCAGCGAAACGAATGCTTTTAAAGGCTTGATTGACGAATTCATCGTAAGGAACACCTACGTGGACCTGCATGGAAATCTGGCTTTGCATAAGCAAGCCGAATCCTCGCAGCCGGAATCCTCGTCCTACACGGCGGACAAAGCAGTGGACGGTAGAGGAGATACCAGGTGGTCCAGCGATTGGGTGGACGATACCTGGTTCATGGTGGATCTGGGCGAAGTGAAGAACATTGATGCTGTATCTATTTTGTGGCAAACGGCTTACGGCTCGAAGTACCGAATTCTCGTGTCCGAGGACAAGGAGAACTGGACGAACGTCGTGAAAGACAACAACGGCGAGATTAACGGCAAGCCGGGACGCGTCGTGACGACCTTCCAAAGCACGCCGGCCAGATACGTGAAGTTCGAAGGCGTGTCCAGAGCTACCATGTTCGGCTATTCCTTTGAGGAACTTGAAGTGTACGGCGAGGAATATAAGCTCGGCAATCTACGGCCGATTATCGACCTGTTGACGGCGATCGAGGCCGACAAGCTCGTGGAGGACAATTACTCTCCCGAAGGCTGGGCACAGCTTCAACAGGCGATGGTACAAGCGACAGCGGCGATTCAAACCGCCCAGCTGACTCGTCCCGAGGCTGAGCAGGCGTATGCCGGGCTGAGCGTTGCGCGCGATCGTCTAACGATCGAAGACGTAATGGGTTTTATCGAGCTTAACGTGAGTGAAAGCATTGCCGCGAATCTCTATCTTCCGCAGAAAGGACAGCTCGGCACGCGTATCGTCTGGAGCAGCTCGAAGCCCGACTATCTGAATGCCAACGGACAGTTGTTGCAACGTCCGTCAAGCAGCGACATGGAGGTCGTGCTGACCGCGACGATCAGCAAGGGAGCTGCATCCGCGGAGAAAACGTTCAAGATCAAAATCAAAGCGTTGCCTAGCTCCGGCGGCGGAGGATGGATTCCGACTCCAATAACTCCTGATCCGGAAGAAGGCCAAAACGGCGGTTCGAATCCGGGAGGCGAAGATCCGGGCAATGGCAATGAGAACGGCAACGGCAATGGCGGGGAGTCCGGCGGATCGACAACGGTTCGACTGAACGATATTGCGAGCCATTGGGCAGAAGCTTCCATCAAACGGGCGGTCGAGCTTGGATTCGTAGCGGGCTATACCGACGAGACGTTCAAGCCGAATAAGACGGTCAGCAGGGACGAATTCGTTGTCATGTTGGTCAAAGCGTTGAAGCTGCAAGGTGTGAACAGCTCGCTGGACTTCGCGGACGCAGGCTCGATTGGGGCCTGGGCGAATCCTTATATTGCGCAAGCCTTAGAATCCGGTCTGGTCAGCGGCTATGCGGATGGGACATTCCGACCGAAGGCTTCGATTAGCCGAGCAGAGCTGGCAGTGATGATCGTTCGCGGGTTGGGCCTGGAGATTGCGGAAGGGCATGAGCTCTCTTACGCGGACGCGGATCTAATCCCGGCTTGGGCAAAGCCGTACGTGGCAGCAGCCCAGGAGGCGGGAGTCATGAACGGTCGCGGGGACAACCGATTTGCCCCGACAGCCTCGGCGACGCGTGCTGAAGCTGTGGTCGTCATTCTGAACATGCTCGATGCGCTTGCAGAATTGCAGGCGCAGGAGCAGAACTAATTATGCATAGAAAGAGAGCGTGAGCTTAGGTGAAAACTAGACGAAGTTTGACTGCTTTGCTGCTTGTCCCGGTCATGTTGTTCTCGTTGATATCCTCCGTGTATGCGGAGGAGGCGGGCGGAGAAAACGCCGACTTCTACAATGTGGCTCAAGGGAAAACGTACACTTGGTCAGAACAGCCGGAGGACGCTTTCCCGGATGACGGGACGAAGCTGACGGACGGCAATGCTGCCGATCTATCGCGTAACAGCGGCAACTGGGTGGGCCACCGCAACATGAAATCCCGTTCGGTTGTGTTTGATCTAGGCGAGCAAAAGACGATCAAGGACGTGAGCGCGCGTTTCCTGCACGACTGGCCGAACAATGAAACGCTGGTACCGCTCACCGTTTCATTCTATGTGTCAGACGATGAGGTGAACTGGGGCGTATTGTCCCATAATGCGACTAAATTGTTATGGGGCGATCAGACCAACATCGAGACGTTTTCGTGGGACGGCAGTGCAGAGACCGGAGTCGTCAAACGTGGCGATTATACCGAAGGACTCGTGTACGCTCGTTATGTGAAAGTGGTGTTCTCCATGCATCCGAGGGCATGGAGCATGATCGACGAGGTGACGATTACCGGCGCGGACGGCTTGATCGCCGGAGCGCAACCAGTGCAGCCGGAGCCTTACGGCCTCCAGCAGCCTGGGGATGCTACTGGCGGGATCGAAAACCTGGGCTTGCTATATAACGGGCATTATGCGGACGGCACAGGAACTTGGACGAAGGAACGTGTTATCCCCAATATCAGCTATGTGAACAAGCAAGGGGAGCCTGTTGATTGGTTGTTCGACGGCGTGCTGTATCTGGGTTTGACGTCGGAGAACGGCAGAGGCTTCGGAGCGACGGATGCGTCCGGCAAAGCCAGGAAAGAGGAATGGGAATGGTATTTGAATAAAACGTTTAACGAAGGCGGCGATATGAGCGCGTTGAACGAGGCGACGGTCGAGGTAGGCGCGAAGCTTGGAGAGCCTGACCGTAAAACGAAGGTTGTTATGATGATTCCCGATCCGGGCGAATATCAGTCCGATTTCGGCAGCATTAACGGTGAAAATCTGAACTTCGATCTAAGTGTGGTCGGCAATGCCTCATCGCTGAACAACCGGGCCAAAGCGATTCAATGGTGGATGGATGAAGTAAACGCCAGATGGGCGGCTGCGGGCTACTCGAACCTGGAGCTTGTCGGCATGTATTGGCTGGAGGAACAAATCAGCACGCATTCGACCGGCCCTGAGATGGTCAAGAGGGCGAGCGATATCGTTCATAACGCTGACCTGAAGATGTTCTGGATTCCGCACTTTATGGCCTATAAGGCATTCATGTGGAAGGATGTCGGCATTGATGCCATATCCCTGCAGCCGAACTATTTCTTCGAGAAACTGGACCCTTCGCGTCTGGAGGATACAGCGGATATGGCGAAACGGTACGGCATGTCGCTGGAGGTGGAGTTCGATGATCGGATGATCAATGACGCCGTCTTCCGCGAGCGGTTCATCGATTACTTGAACAGCGGCGTGGATACAGGGCTGATGCAGCAAGGGTATAAAGCATACTATCAAGGCAACAACGCCGTTTACACCGCGGCGAAAAGCGAGGACCCTGCTACCCGCGTCCTCTACGATTGGCTGTACCAATTCGTGAAGGGCACTTATCAGAAGCAAGACGCTGCTCCGCCTGATGTTGTAGCGCTCATGAACGGGGAGCCGATCTCGGAGCATACGATTGTGCCTGATACGACACAGGCCGCTTTCACCTGGACTATTCCGGGAGATGATGACAGCGGGATCGTCAAAGTAACGGCCAAGTATGACGGCAAACCTTATACGCAAGGAACTATAGTAGATCTGGCGGGCAAGCCGGGCAAGCATGTACTGGAGCTGACGGTGGCGGCTGGCAAATCCAAGACGGTTAAATTCGTAATAGAAGCACGTTTGGGCGCTGAAGGTCTATTGGCTCTTGTTGATAAGTACGCGGACAACAAGCAGCTTAGCAATGCCGATACGGTACGCGCTATGCGCAACGCCTTGATCATGATGGAGCGTACGCAAGAGAGCGACCCTGAGCAAGCCAAGAACTATTTGCTGGCATTCAATGCGAAGCTGGAAGAGGCTAAAGGTCTTGAGTTTGTAACGGAAGGCGCTTATACGGCGCTGAAGGAAGGCGTGTATTACGAGGTTGGCAGCATCGCGCAGGACAAAGAAGCAGAGGCGTCCTCGACGGAAGCTGCAGGTCTTGAGCCTTCTAAGGCGCTGGATGGCGCACCGGGCACGCGTTGGGCGAGCGAAGTGCGCGACACGGCTTGGTTCCAGGTCGATCTGGACAGCCAGCAAACCTTCGATACGATCCGCATCGATTGGGAATATGCGCGCGCGGACCAATACCGTCTGAGCGTCTCGGATGATAAGCAGACGTGGAAGCCTTTGAACTTTGGCAACAATGGCGTGGTTAAAGCGTCCGACGGCAAGAACACGCTGGTATTCCCGGCAACGACTGCAAGATATATCAAGTTTGAAGGACTGACTCGTGCAACATTCTACGGTTATTCCTTCTATGAATTCGGCGTGTACGATCTTGCCCAGCAGCAAGAGCTGAAGACATTGGACGGCATACAAGCAGCCGTGGACGCCTCCACGAAGAAAGTCACGATTGACGGTCTGGTCATGAACGGCAAGAAAGAACATTTGTATGTCAAAGTGCTTGACCCGAAAGGCAACATTCAATATACCGGTCAGACGGGTTCTGAGGATGACGGAAGC
The DNA here is from genome assembly GCF_014303795.1 of Paenibacillus sp. PAMC21692. Lineage (NCBI taxonomy): Bacteria > Bacillati > Bacillota > Bacilli > Caryophanales > Paenibacillaceae > Paenibacillus > Paenibacillus sp. PAMC21692. Next base: position 6,292,538 of record NZ_CP060293.1, on the reverse strand, counting down.
TTCCGCATCGTCTTTACGTTGACCGGAGAAGAGGAAGGACTGTATACGGTCGAGCTTGAAACGGATGACATGACGACTCCAGAGCAGGCAACCTTCGAATATCGCAAGCCGCCTTCCACTGGCGGAGGCAATGGAGGCAGCATTGGAGGCGGTCCGGCGCAAGATCCCTATACGTTGCAAACGGACGGTTCAGTCAAAGCCGTGCTTGTCCCGACATTGAAAGGCAATCAGGCCGCGGCTTCGGTCGGAGCAGCGGATCTGAATGCCGCGATTCTCAAGGCAACAGCCGACAGCAACGGCAACAAGCATATTCGTCTTGTATTGAAGCCGTCGAACGCGGCTGGCAGCTATGCTGTGGAGCTTCAGGCGGCTAATCTGACGAACCAGCCTAATCTGATTCTGCATATCTCCACGCCGTATGCCCAGCTTGCTTTGACTGGCGACATGCTGGCTGGAGTCAAGGAGAATGCCGGAAAGCTGCTCGTTATCGTAAGCGACCATGCAGGCGAGTATCGCGGCAACGAAGCGGCTGGCCGGATCGGCAACAGGCCCGTCGTGGAAATTGCGTTGCAACTGGACGGTGAAGCTCTGTCTTGGAACAATGCGAAGGCACCGATCTCGATTGCGATTCCGTATTCGCCGCAAGCGGGCGAGCAAGCTGCTGATCTGCAAGCTTTCGAGCTGACAGGCGACAGCGCGGCGGCAATTGAAGGCGCGTCTTATGACAAAGACAAGGGCGTACTGCGATTCTCCATCGACCAAGTTGGCGTCTACGCCGTCGGCGGCAAGAAACCGGCTGCGTTCTCTGACCTAGGCAAGCATGAATGGGCGCGCGAGGCGATCGAGAAGCTGGCCGAAAGAGGCATCGTCAAAGGCACCTCGATCGAAAATGGCACTTTCAGCCCCGCAAATCAAGTAACGCGAGCTGATTTTATCCTGATGCTGGTGAACATGCTTGACCTGCGCGCCGAGATTACCTCGACGTTCGCCGATGTGAAGCCGAATGATTATTACTACGATGCGGTGTCCATCGCCAAGCAATTGGGAATCGTTTCGGGAGTAAACGAAGTTAACTTTGCTCCTCGCGACTCAATCAGCCGCCAGGACGCTATGGTTATGCTGACCCGAGCGCTGCAAACGACGGGGGCAATCAAGCCGTCCGCATCCGGTTCAACGCTTGAGGGCTTCCGTGATGCGAGCCAGATCGCGCCATATGCTGCGGACAGCGTGGCAACGATGTTCGAGCATGGGCTGGTTACGGGCTCGGGCGGCTATATGAAGCCGAAGAGTACGACCAGCAGAGCGGAAGCGGCGACGTTCTTGTATCGCGTTCTTCAATTAATCGAGGGGCAGCAGCAGGGGTAGACGCGGGAACACAATTGATTAAAGCACATTCCGATTAGCGTGGCAACGCGCCCGGGATGTGCTTTTTCGACGATACATAATAAAACTTGCTTGTCTCCCCATTTATTTTTTTATCTCCCTATTTTTCAAAATATATGGTGCGCCAATTAATCCTGTTTCTTGAATCTGCAGATTCATTGAAATGGAAACTTCCGCTTCTGCAAATTTCTCTGGCCATTCCTTCTTTAACATTTTCCACTGATATGGATGTTGTCGGTGAAAAGCTTCGCCAAAACCGAAAATGTCCGTGCCGAGAGGTTGCACTTTCTGTATGATCTGATGGACATATGTACCGACTTGAGTATGTAATTCGTTCTGGACCAGAGCTATGTTTTTAGAAACAGCCAAGTCTAAGCGAGTGTTGTTTTCCCGGATTTTCCCCTTTCCGCTAAGCGTAACGAGAAAATGTACTTTCGTGCCGCGCTGGGATGCCACGATTTTGCTTTTCAAATGGTTTGCCTCCACAACGACGTTTCCCTTCTCCCCGGGAATATCCACCGTGACGATTATTGATTTCAATAACCCTTTGACCCATTGCTGGTAGTAGCCCTTATTCATCGGCAAATATCCGGCGAGCCGGGAGTCTTTGTTAAAGATAGCGAAACCCCATAGCTTCATCTTTGGATCTGTTCGTTCAGAGCTTTTCTCGGAAGAACTGTCAGTCATCTCGATCACAGGCAAGAAAGGGCTGCTCTCCTCGCTCTCGGCAGCCATATAAAAGTTTCGCAACGTACGATTGGCCTTTAATCCAGCTGTCTCGTGCATATTGACAATAGCATGCGCGGATAGACTCTCTAGCGGATACGTCAATTCGAGAAAATCCTGTACCGAGCCTCCCTTTAAGACTAATATGTCTCTTCGCAGTCGAACAGTGGGATCCCGGCCTAATTCATCCAAAATGTTTGCAAGGCCATGTTTCGCTAATGTTTCCCCAATCAAGACTACCCCGCTATGCCCTTCAAACCACGGCCTTGATAGTTTTAACCGCATATTCTTGGAGGCATCGTACATATTTTTCCCATTTCCCGATATGGTGAAAAAAGCCTTGTCCTGGCTTTTCTCTTCACCTACGCCTAGTTTCGAAGGAATTGCAAACTGCGCAGTCCCCGTATACATGTCATCTTCGATCAAGTCAAATCCCCAGGCGGTGATAATGGCTTGGTCGTCGAGTTCTTTGCGATCCCAGCAACCTGTCGTCGACAGCATGAGCAAGAGTAATAGGATAGGGATCATAAAGTGTATTGGTTTCATTGCGGCCTCACCTTCTTGTTGGATCTCTTTGGCGGATCAACCCGACTATCCATAATAATAGGAGAAAAACGCATGCGTAGATGAGCAGGGCACGGGGTATCAAAGATTGTTGGAAACCGACCACGACCTCTGCAATGTTCTTTGGCAACAGCGAGTAAAGAAATATAATTGGAACAATAATCCAAATTAACTTTCTCCAATCTTTCATATTGAGCCATTGTGCGGTTCCGTAAATGGTGACAAACAGGTATAAAGACAATTTGATAAAAACAGAAAACATCCAGATAATTACGACAAAGATGTCGACATTTTCAATAAATCCCAAGACGGAAATAAATCGCGTCATACTTAAAAAAGGAAACCACATTCGCGAGGGGATCGTCGGCCCAAATGTCATAATGATCATCGCGGTTGCTATAATAGTCAAAATAGAGGAAACAACCATTCCCCACATGGACCGTGTCAATACTTGACGGAAATCTGCTAGGAAACAGAACACCATGACAAACAAGATGATATCGCCATAAAAAGCAACGAGTGGGGTTGCCCCTTTCAAAATGGATTTCCAACCGGAATCGGCATAGACGGGTGTTAATTGCTGCCAATCCAACTGATTCAAGCTAAGAACGAAAGTGCCCAAAAGCATAAGCACGATAAATGGGCCCATCAATTCACTGCAACGCGCGATTCCTTCAAGGCCTCCCGTATAAAGAACATAAATCGCCAAAATTAACATGACGATCGATAACACGGTTAAGGGAGTTTCGTTAAACAGCGCAACATATATAAATTCGGTGGAATTGCGTAAAATAATCCCGCTTACCGAATACCACATCATAAAGTAAGGAACGACGAGTATTTTTCCTAACCATTTCCCTAATATTGTCTGGCTATATTGTATAAATGTTTGCTCGGGGTAAAGAAGGCTTACCTTTACAGCGAGGATCATCATGCAAAGCCCGATTATTCCAGCCAATGCGATGGAAATCCAAGCATCTTGCTTAGCCTCGGCAATGGCTGGAGACAGAGTAAACAAAATACCAAGGCCGGTTATCATATTTACGATCAGCCAGAAAAGCTGGAGTCCGGATATTTTCATTCGTAAGCGCTCCTATCTATGGCTAATCGGATACGATTTTCAATGCCTACTCGCGTCTCCCTCGTTTTTCATCGGGCTTTTGCCCTTTTGGAATGCGCTTTGAATTCCTTCCTGCAAGGTATGTCGGACGAGCATTCATAGCCCATCGCGGTGAACGGATCAGGACATCCTTTAAATTCCCGGGAATTTGAGGAGATACCGGGGCTAGAAATGGCACTCCAAACGAACGAAGATTGACCAGATGAATAAGGAGCGCGATTATTCCGAAGCCAATCCCGTAAAAACCTAACGTGCCCGCCAAGATTAATAGCGGGAACCGCAGAATTCGAAAAGCTAGCCCCAAATTGTATCGGGGAATAGTAAACGAAGCTATACCTGTAAACGCAACGACAATGACCATGGGCGCCGAAACGATGCCGGCACGCACCGCGGATTCCCCAATCACCAATGCCCCGACCATACTTACCGTCGAACCGACCGGTTTGGGCAAACGGATGCCGGCTTCCCTAAGCGCCTCGAACATGACTTCCATCAATAACGCTTCCACAACGGCCGGGAAAGGAACGCCTTCTCGAGCGGCAGCGATACTAAGTAGTAAATCAGCTGGAATTAACTGCGGATGGAACGTGGTGGCTGCAACATATAGTGACGGGAGTAGGAACGAAATACCCAGCAACATGAACCGCAGCCATCGAATCGCTGTTGTATAGATGAAATGCTCATAGTAATCTTCCGCAGCTTGGATGACGGACCAAAACGTTAGAGGGACAATAAGCACAAACGGTGTGCCGTTCACTATAATAGCGATTTTGCCTTCCAACAGACTAGAGAGCACTACGTCCGGTCGTTCTGAATTTTGTACCAGCGGGAACGGAGAAAAGGGGTTGTCTTCGATAAATTCTTCAATAAATCCCGAATCCAATACAGCATCTATCTGAATGCGGCCAACTCTCTTTCGAACTTCCTCCAAGATCGAATCTTGAGCGATGCCTTCAATATATACAATGGCCACATCCGTCTGAGACAATGTACCAATCGTTAAAGATTCAATTTTCAATCTGGCACTCCGCAATCTTCGCCTTAATAAGCTCGTATTCGTTTGCAACGATTCGGTAAACCCTTCTCGGGGACCGCGTATGACGGATTCGACAACCGGTTCTGTAATTTGTCGTGTTTCATAATCATGGAGGTCGGCGAGTAAAGCTTGATTCTCTCCCTCCGCAAAAATCGCGACTTGACCCTTTAAAACATCCTGCACCGTTTCAAATACACTGCTTGCCAGTTTTGTTTGCCGGGTAGCGATAGCTTGATCGCGGATAAGTTTATCCAAAGACTCCAGGTTACTTGATCTTTCCGGCATTTCTTTGAGGATTAGGGGCATAAGCAAGGTTTGTTCTAAGCTTTTCGTATCCACGATTCCATCTATATAGATCAGTAACGCTATCTTTTTTTCATGAATTTGAATAGGGCGATATACAACATCGGAACAGTTTCGAAACAGTTCTTTCATAACTTGTTCATTTTGATTTAAATCCGCAACAAATTGTTGGCTTGGATTGCCTTGATTCTCTTGCAGCAAAACTTCCCGCCGAGCCTGTTTTTTTAGAGACGATTTCGAGAATCGTTTATGGAATTGAGTCACGGATTAGCCTCCGAAGTACGGGTTTTCTACAAGTATTCATTCCCAATCCATGGGTATTTATGCAAGTGACCAAAAGGAGAAGCTTCTTTCGGGGTCCATAAGAAAAACCTAGCGGCAAAGATCGCCACTAGGTCCTACGCAACTCTAACATTTGAATGTAATCGGGGTCGTCATACATGGCTATTTTGTTATCGATGATCTTCAGATGGTTTCGAAGCTGCTCGATTTGCTTTTCGACGGCTAGACGGTGTACCGCAAGCATCTTTTTTCGTTCGTCTACTGTTTCTTTTCCCATCTGGCACCATTGGCTGTAAGTTTTGATTTCTTTGATCGGCATGCCAGTATCCTTCAGACAACAGATCATGGTGACCCAGTCGAGATCCGAGTCGGTGAACATCCGATTGCCTGATTTATTCCTTCCGACGAATGGGAGCAAACCTTCCTTATCGTAATAACGCAGCGTGTGTGCGGACAGATTAAATTTGCTGGCGACTTCGTTGATCGTATAGTTCATTTTTGCGGTCCTCCGATCGCTTGACTTAGAGTTAACTCGAAGTGATAAGCTGATTTTAGTCCTTGACGATCAGTTCGGTCAAGGGGCAATTTTACCGAAATGGGGGACTCGAAGATGGAAAATCAAACGAAAATCGCTCTCGTGACTGGCGGAAGCCGAGGGCTTGGCCGCAATACGGCATTTGCGCTAGCTCGCAAAGGTATTGGCGTCGTCATCACGTATCATTCGCAAAAAGACCAAGCAGATGAAACCGTACGCGAAATCGAGGCAATCGGAGGCCAGGCGGCCGCTTTGCAGCTCGATGCCGGTCTCGTTTCCTCGTTCGACGCTTTTGTATCGGCGCTTAGAGACGCGCTTCGGGAGAAATGGGGTAGAGATGCGTTCGATTTTTTGGTCAACAATGCGGGCTACGGGGTTAACGAGCCTTTCGCTTCTACGACGGAGGAGCAGTTTGACGGATTGATGAACGTTCATTTTAAAGGCGTTTATTTTTTGACGCAGAAGCTGCTCCCGGTAATTGTCGATAATGGCGCAATCGTCAACGTATCGACAGGGCTTGCTCGCTTTTCTTTCGAAGGTTACAGCGCCTACGCGGCGATGAAAGGCGCCGTAGAAGTGCTGACGCGGTATTGGGCGAAGGAATTGGGCAAAAGGGGCATTCGCGTCAACGCGGTTGCGCCTGGCGCGATCGCCACGGACTTCGGCGGAGGGACGGTGCGCGACAATCCGGACATAAACGCGCACATCGCATCGGCCATCGCACTGGGCAGAGTCGGCCAAGCGGACGACATCGGAGGCGTTGTCGCTTCGCTATGTACTCCGGAGATGGGCTGGGTCAACGCGCAGCGCATCGAAGCTTCCGGCGGAATGATGCTGTGACGCATTTTAAAAGTTGTATCTGTAAACAAAAACGGCAGAGATGCCGTTTTTTTGTTTTTATGCAATAATTTCATAAGGGATTGATTGTATATCATTATTTGAATACAATAACGATATGAAACTGTAAGGAGGACGTGACATGCCGACTATTCGACCAAGCTCAGACTTACGGAATAAATACAGTGAAATATCTGAGTTCTGCCATAAATATGATGAACCTGTCTACATTACAAAGAATGGACAAGGCGATCTGGCTGTGATGAGTATTGAAACGTATGAAAAACTGGTTGGAAAGTTTGAACTGTATAAATTGCTGGATGAGGGACTGGATGCTAAGCAAAATCAAAAAGTGCGGCCATTTCGTGAGGCGCTTGCAGACATCGAGAAGGGAATTCCTGATTGAGCATGAGTTATCTAGTAGTGATCACTGAAACGGCAGAAAGGGATTTGAGTGATATCGTAAACTATATTGCAAACGATTTGCTTGAGCCTGTTACTGCACGGAGAATGGTTGCCAAAATTGCGGAGAGCGTGTTTCAATTGGAAATTATTCCTTTCAGATTTGGTCTAGTTGAAGATGAACGATTGGCTGGTCAAGGTATTAGAAAAATGCTTGTGGATTCTTATATTGTGTTTTTTGTAGTTTCGGAACCGGAAGAGACCGTCACGGTAATACGAATTCTTTATGGAAGAAGGCATTGGAACAGTTTATTGTAAACATTATGGTAGTGAAACCGACTCACTCGGGAGCACGCCATGTAGCGTTCAAGCTTTAGCAATAAGTCAATGGCGCGTTCCCAAATTTAAATAAAAAAAGCTGTCCATGACCTATTGGTTCAGGAACAGCTTCTTTTGCGCTTGGCAGCGCGATCTACTATGGAGTGATAGGGTCAATCGTCAGCATTATCGTGATCTTTTTTGTTTTGTTCCTTGTATCTCTTCTCTGCTTTTCTGCGTTCCTTTTCCTTCTTCTTATCGTAATGCTCCTTGTCTTTCTTCTTATCCTTGCCTTTTCCTTTCTCTTTATGTTTATCGCCTTGCTTATCGTAATCATTGTCGTAGTTTCGAATCTTCTTAAGGCCCTTCACTGCATGAAATGCGATAACGGGCTCACCATCGAGCGCCTTTGCCATCAACGGCTGGAAGACGGATGCAGCCGCTTTGGAAGTGGTCGTCAAGTAATGGTCGCCGTCCGTTTTGTCATAGCCGAGCCAGACGGCTCCGACAAGCTGCGGCGTAAAGCCGACGAACCAATTATCCTTGATTCCGCCATCTGTTCCTGGCATCTGCGTCGTTCCAGTCTTGCCTGCGACCGGCCGTCCCGGAAGCGCTGCTGCAAGGCCGGAACCTTCACGCACGACGCCCTCCAGCATCGCCGTTATGGTACGGGCGACTTCGGGTTCAATCACCTTCACAGGTGCTTGTTGGCTGGCGTCTGCAAGAACAATTCCGTCAGCGGACTCGATGCGCTCGATCGTATGGGCCGGCATGCGGGAGCCGTCGCTTGCAAACGTTCCGAACGCTTCTGCCATATCAAGCGGCGAAACGCCCTCCTGCAGGCCGCCGAGCGCAAGACCTAAAGTACGGTCTCCATCCGCAAGTTCCAATCCGAATCGTGCGGAGGCGTCCATACCTGCGTCGATTCCGATCTCATGCAGCAGCTTGACCGCCGGTATATTATACGAATGTACCAGCGATTCATATAATGATACTTCGCCGTAGTAACGTCCGGTGACATTTTTGGGCCGGTAGCCGCCGAAGTCTACCGGTTCATCGACAACCGTATCGCTTGGCTTGTAGCCTTGCTCTAGCGCCGGCGCATAAACGGCGATCGGTTTCAATGCGGAGCCCGGCTGCCGTTTCAACTGCGATGCGCGGTTGAAGCCACGGAACGGCTGATTGCCGCGCCCGCCGATTAACGCCCGAATCCCCCCGTCCCTTGGATCGACCAACACTGCGCCGCTCTGAATGAGCTGATCCGATTTGCTTTCCGGGAACAACGACTCGTCGGCATATACACTTTCCGCCGCTTGCTGCATGCCCGTATCCAGCGCGGTATAAATATGCAGCCCGCCGTGTAATACCTCGTTTTCCGTCAATCCGTATTTGACGACCGCTTCGCGAATCATTTGATCGACGTAATAGGGATATTTCATCGCTGACGCTTTGTCCGATTTGGCTACGGACAGCGTTATCGGCTCGCTAATGGCGATTTTGTAATCGGCGGTTGTGATTTTTTCTTGTTCCTCCATTAGACGAAGTACCAGATTTCGCCGCTCCTTCGCTTTCTCCGGATGCTTGTAAGGAGTAAGAGCGGATGGAGCTCGAATAAGACCTGCCAGTACAGCCGATTCCGAGAGCGTCAGCTTGTCAACGGTCTTGCCGAAATAGGTCTCGGCAGCCCGTTTTATGCCCCAGGCTCCTTCGCCAAAATAGATTTGATTGAGGTACATCTCCAGGATTTCCTGCTTATTGTAATTTTCTTCGATTTTTTTCGCTAACAGTACTTCGTTCCATTTGCGCATCCAAGTGCGCTCGTGGGACAAAAAGACGTTTTTGGCAAGCTGCTGCGTAATTGTACTCCCCCCTTGCGTGGTGCCGCCTGCCCTTAAATTCGCATAAAACGCCCGGCCGATTGCCCGCGTATCCATCCCTTTATGATCGAAAAAACGCTTATCCTCTACGGCCGTCACTGCATCGATTAACGACTTCGGCAGTATGCTGTATTCGACGGGGACGATTTCACTGCGTGACAGCCGCTCCACTTCCTTGCCGTTGCGGTCGTACAATATGGTTGCCGCCGGAAGCGGCTTATCAAGTTCGCTGATATCTTGGGCGGCCACCAGCAGGCGGAATCCGCTCCAGCAGACGATTGTTGCCACGGTAACTACGAGGATTGATAGGAATAACACCGAACGCCGGGATGGCTTTTTCCATAGGCTAAACTTTTTCTTGGCATTTCTCGATTTGTTGATTTCTGGTTCCATTGCTATCCTCCTGTTGCTGCCTAAACGGTTACTACATATAAAGTACAATATTCGTAGCGACTTGCCGTTTTAGGTACGTCAGATCGTAACCAGCCACGATGAATTCCAACCATCCTGAGGCTTGTTTGTTTAGGGACTTGCTTCCAAATTTTTAGAAGCGCCGCTATTGACAAATCAGCTACTACGTAATACTATGTAGAAGTAGTAAGTGATACTTGATACCAGTCGTACAGAATAGCAAAGGAATGATGAGGTTGGAAAACTTAACAGAAATGCTAAAAGGCGTGCTAGAGGGCTGCGTCCTTGAAATTATTAGCCGCAACGAAACGTACGGCTACGAAATCACGCGGCAGCTGAACGCCCTCGGCTTCCAGGATGTTGTGGAGGGAACGGTGTATACGATCCTGATCCGGCTTGAAAAAAACAAACTTGTAGAGATCGCCAAGAAGCCCTCCGATATGGGGCCGCCGAGAAAGTTCTTCACGCTCAACGACGCGGGACGCAAGGAACTACAGAAGTTCTGGGAAAGATGGGACTTCGTATCATCAAAAATGAATGAGTTAAAGGAGAAAAAACAATGAACTTTTGGGAAAAAATCACGGGAAGCGACATGACTAAAGAATTTAAAACTTTTGAATCGCGAGCCAAAATGTTGCCGGCTGATTATCAAGCGGCATGGGAAAACATTAAGAACCATCTTTGGCCGCACTCCGATTTCACAGGGCGCAACCTCATGCCCATTCTTGACGGCGTGCTTGGTCTGCTCGAAGAAACGGCGTCGGACGGCCAGAGTGTCCAAGAGGTTTTAGGCGACGATATCAAAGGCTTCTGTGCAGCGCTGGCTGGCGAAGAAGGGGCAAAGACTTACCGCGACAAGTGGCGTGCGCAGCTCAATCATAATATCGCCAAAAAATTAGGCAAATAGGAGGAAAATAAAATGAGCATACAAGATATCATCCAAGGCAAAAAAGAGTGGCGCGCGCATGTGGCGCGTGTCAAAGCGCTCCCGCAAGATTATCGGATTGTGTACAAAGAGATTCAAAAATATCTCTTTAAGGTCGGCCCTGTCGAGTTAACCGACGGGACGGGATTGCTCTCGGGAATTGTTGATCTTTTTGAAGAGGGCGCAGTCTTGGGGAAAGGCGTGCTCGAAGTGACGGGCAATGACGTAGCGGCTTTCTGCGACGAACTCATCAAAGATTCCAAAACCTACTCTGACCTCTACCAAGAAACGGTTGACCAAAAAGTAAACAAGGCCATGAAAAAGGTGACGGATAAATCAAAGTAAAGGGGGGATCAGGATGGGAAAAGCAATTGAAGTGAGAGGTCTGCGAAAGTCGTTCAAAGACAAAGAAGTCCTAACGGGCGTCGATTTTGAAGTGAAACAAGGTGAGATATTCGCCCTGCTAGGCTCCAATGGCGCTGGCAAGACGACGATTGTTAAAATCCTTACCACGCTGCTTGCGCAGGACGGTGGCGCGGCTGTCATTAACGGATTTGACGTCGCAGCAAAGCCCGATCATGTAAGGCAGTCGATCAGCCTGACCGGCCAGTTTGCCGCCGTGGACGAGATTTTGACCGGGAGGGAAAATCTCATCATGATTGCGAAGCTGCGTCACCTCAATAATCCGCGTCAGGTGGCGGATGACATGCTGCAACGCTTTGGACTGACAGACGCCGCCGACCGCAAGCCGTCAACTTATTCGGGCGGTATGCGCCGCAGGCTCGACATCGCTTTGAGCCTTGTTGGAAATCCGCCGATCATATTTCTCGACGAGCCGACGACCGGGCTTGACCCCGAGGCGCGCATCGAGGTGTGGAAGACGGTCAAACAGCTTGCTAATCGTGGCACGACGATATTCCTCACCACGCAGTACCTGGAGGAAGCCGAGCAGCTTGCCGATCAAATTGCCATTTTGCATGGGGGCAGGATTATTGCAGGCGGCACGCTTGAAGAACTGAAAAGACTGTTTCCGCCCGCAAAGACGGAGTATGTGGAAAAACAGCCGACATTAGAGGAGATATTCCTCGCAATTGTCGGCAAAAAGGAGGGGAAGTAAATGGAGGCCTCAAAAAACTACTTTTTTAGCGATTTGCGCGTTATGCTGGGACGTTCCATGCGCCATGTATTCCGTAGTATGGACACCATCATCACGGTCTGTATCACTCCGATTGCGATGATGCTGCTGTTCGTCTATGTGTTAGGAGGCGCAATCCAGACCGGTATGGATAACTATGTGAACTACCTGCTGCCCGGCATACTGCTGATTGCCATTGCAAGCGGGATATCCTATACGGCTTACCGCCTGTTCCTGGATAAGCAACGGGGCATCATCGAGCGGTTTCACTCCATGCCGATCGCGCGTTCTACCGTGTTGTGGGGGCATGTGCTGACCTCGGTAGTATCCAACGCCATTTCCGTAGTCGTCATTATTCTCGTTGCGCTCATTATGGGCTTCCGTTCATCGGCGGGTATACTGTCATGGCTTGCCGTAGCTGGAATACTCGCACTGTTCACGCTGGCTTTGACCTGGATCGCGGCGCTGGCCGGATTGTCCGCAAAAACGGTGGAAGGTGCAAGCGCGTTTTCATACCCCCTAATCTTCCTGCCATTTATTAGTTCGGCGTTTGTGCCGACGGAGTCGATGCCGATGGCCGTTCGCGTCTTTGCCGAAAACCAGCCGGTAACCTCAATCGTGTCAGCCATCCGCGCATTGCTTGCCGAACAGCCAGTCGGGGATGATATTTGGATTGCATTAGCATGGTGCTTAGGGATACTGATCATCGCCTATCTCTTTGCGATGCGAGCATACAAACGCAAAGCCGTTTAAAGCCGTAAAATTTCCGCCGCGAGGCATTGCCGTCCAGCGAGTTATATTCAGGTTCCGCTCCGCCCATTCTTTGGGGGGCAACAGAATATCTGCTGAAAATAGGGCAATGCCTGTCGGCACTTGCTAAATGATTGACTAAGGTCACCGTCGCAATCACTCCGGAACGAAACCTCTCAAAGGGCCAACTGGCCCATCCTACCGGCGAATCAGAAAGCCCATAAGCTATAAACCGACAACTGTCAGATGGATGCCGACCAATCGCTCGGGATGGTTGGCCGCCAGGAATCTTGTGACACCTGAGCACCGCTGTAACAAATCGTGTTTCGAATCGAGTTTTATCGACAAATCGATTCGAAGAATGCGGTCTTTTTGTTTTGTTCAATTCGCCTGATTGATCTAATAATTACAGCCGGTTTGTATTTTTTAAAGTTTTTTTCGAAAAATACCCCTGCTACAATTAAGCTCGTAGGACAGATAAGCAAATAACTCGAGGAGGTCAATCAATTGAAAACAATGTCGAAAATGAAGTTTGTCACTCTGACATTGGCGCTTTCGCTCGCCGTGGTCGGTTGCAGCAGCAATGGAAACGGTAATGCGGGAACGCCAACCAATGAGCCCAGTACGGTACCTACAGGTACGGACGAAGGCGCTAAAGAGACGGTGGAGCTTTCGTTTCTAGTACATGAGACGCCTAACTTGTCCGGACAATTCTGGGATGCGCAGATCAAGAAAGTAACGGACAAGTATCCTCATATCAAAATTAATAAAATTGTTTCGCCTGATATCGACAGGGCCAAATACGCCAAGCAGCTTCTGGCTACAGGCGATTTTCCGGACGTTATGATCTCGGTTAATCCGGCCGAGTTCGCCGCTTCAGGGGCTTTGCTTCCATTCCCCGAAGAAAGTTTGGCGAAGTTCACCCAGCCGAATGCCAATTTGATCGACGGCAAACAATATCAGCTTCCATGGAACACGCAAACGTATCCTACGATGTACTACAACAAAAAAATATTTGATGAAGTTGGCGTTACGCCGCCTGCCACATGGTCGGAATTTATGGAAATATCCGAAAAAATTAAAAACGCGGGTTACACGCCGTTATTGTATGGCGGCGGCAGCGATCCGTGGGCAACGACTTTCTTGACGGTTGCGATTATCGGTTCCGACGTATATGCCGAAACGCCGGATTGGGTAGCAAAAAGAAAGAACGGCGAAGTGAAGTTTTCCGACCCGGCATTTAAAAACGCCATTTTGAAATGGAAAGAAGTTGTCGACAAAGGTTATTTCAATGAAGATGGCTTGAGCTTGAACTATGGTCAGTTGGAAGAGGTATGGTTCCGAGGTCAAACCGCGATGTATCCGATGGGCAGCTGGTATATTTCCGCTGATGCAGCCACGGAGAAAGACTTCGAAGTTGGCACATTCGCGCTTCCTTCGGATAGCGGCGATCCGGTCATTGCGGTATTTACGGGCGGCGGCACCTCTGTAAGCGCCAAAACCGCTCATCCTGAAGAAGCGATTTTGTTCGCTACGGAATTCGCTTCGAATCCGGAAATTATGGCGGAATTTATGAAAGCGGACGGCTCGATTCCGGCTTTGGTGGAAGAAGTGCCATTCGAAAGCACACCGCTGTTCGACGAGCAGCTCGAACAACTGGCCAAGTACAAGCCGGTAAATTCCTTTGGCGTTGAAGCCGGAGATGACGCTCTGTTGCCGGGCATTAAGGACGCATTCGACAAGATGGCTCAAGATATTATTATGGGAGCGGATGTGGAAAGCGAACTGGCGAAGCTGGATAAGCTATGGGACGATACGGCGGCAAGAATGAAATAATTGAATAAATATAAAACAATAATAGAGGTCTAAGTTTCAAATATTGGGCCTCTTTATTGTTGGATTGGGGTAGGAGAATGAAGAGAAAAAGCGTAGGCCGATTTGTTGTATTCGCTTCACATGGCGTCGCTATGTATACCGTATTCATTATTGTTCCGATTATACTAAGCATCGTGTACAGCTTCACGAACATCAATCCGTTATACCCTAATTGGAGTTTTATTGGATTTAGAAACTATTTGGATTTGTTTGAGGATGCCGGCTTTTGGAAGGCTTTGGGCAACACCGTTACACTTGCTATTCTAGTAACCTTTGCATGCAACGCGTTAGGCATTATGATCGCGATGATGCTGAATTTCAAAGGCATGCTCTACAACGCGCTGAGATCCATGTTTTTTGCCCCGCAAATATTAAGTGCCGTCATAGTCGGGTTTATTTGGTCGATCATACTAACGAATGACGGGATTTTGAATAAAATATTGAGCTTGCTCCATCTGGAATTTTTGAAGGAAAGCTGGCTTGCTAATCCCGATCTTGCATTGTATTCGGTTGCGGCAGTTATTATTTGGCAAATGTTAGGTTTTAGCGTTGTTATTTATTTGGCCACGCTTCAAAGCATTCCGAAAGACTTGTATGAAGCATCCGATATCGATGGCGGAAACAGATGGGATAAATTTCGGCACGTCACCTTTCCGCTGTTGGCGCCAGGCATCACCATCAATATTATTATGCTGCTCATTACCGTATTTAAAATTTATGATCAGATTGCCGTACTGACCGCCGGCGGTCCGGGAACGGCCACCGAAGTGCTTGCCTATAAAATCGTATATACAGGTTTTACAAAAAATGAAATGGGTTACGGTTCGAGTATGTCGGTCATGTTATTTATTTTAATTGGCCTTTTATCGGTTATTTCCACAACCTTCCTACGCAAAAGGGAGGTTGAGCATTAAAATGAAAAGATACCTTCGAATTATAATAACGCTTTTTGTGGCTTGTCTTTTCTTCATGCCGTTTTATATCGCCATCGTTAATATGTTCAAGCCGCTGAATGAAATTAAGTCCAATCCGATGAGCTTGCCGTTTCCGTTCGTATGGGACAACTTCATTAGCGTGCTTACAAAACCGGGGAGTACGCTGCTCAGCAGTTTGTGGAACAGTACCGTGATTACATCCATTTCGGTGCTCTTGATCGTTATAAGCTCATCCATGGTTTCTTATTATATTGCGAGAGAAAATACGAGATTTTCTAACGGCCTCATGATTTTTTTGTTGTTTGGTTTGATGATCCCACCGCAAATCGTGTTGATTCCCATTGTGAAAGTGCTGCAATTTTTCGGAATTATGCATAGCATGACAGGGGTTATCGTGTTTTTTATCGCTTATTACGTTCCTTTCGCGACCTTTCTTTATTCGGGTTTTACGAAGACTGTGCCGCGCGAGCTGGACGAAGCTGCCGCCATTGACGGAGCGGGGCAAATCCGCATCTTCTGGACGATTATATTCCCGCTGCTCGCCCCGGTGACGGCGAGTGTGCTTATTTTCCAAAGCGTGTTTATATGGAACGACTTCCTGAATCCGTTAATTATTATGGGGCCGATGAGAGGAACTACGATTACAACGGGAATTTATCAGGCAATGGGACAGTTTTCGACAAATTGGGGCGAGATGTTTGTTTTGATGTTTTTGGCGTCGGCGCCAATTTTGGTTTTCTATTTATTTTTGCAAAAACATTTTATCGATGGCCTGACTGCCGGTTCGATAAAAGGATAGATATGCGAAAGGAGCCTACTCCGTGCTCACAAGAATGCTGGCCGGGTTCAAGAGATCGATACGTCAATCGATGTTTGTACGAGTTCTGCTTGTTCATCTGCTCATCTCATCGATCCTTGTCCTGATTCTCGGACAAATCATTATTTCGCAGGTGAACAACAGGGTTTTGGAAGGCGAATATCGTTACCAGCATATCGTTCTTTCCGGCTGGCAAAACGCAATCCAGGAGAGGCTTTCTTCAATCAAGAACTGGACACGCTCTTTATACAGCGAGAACTATATGGGGGTGTCCGTGCTTGATCAAATTTTGCTTTACGACAAAGGGAATAATGCGGAAAATTTGGCGCGCGGCACTTCGATCAATCATTTTTTAAATTCATTGGCCAATTCGATTAATGGCGTCCCATCCGTTTTTTTTGTAAGAAGCAGCGATGAAAAGTTGTTTTATTATATGAAAAATTCGGGATACGTGAATGGCAACTTCCCTGATTTTGTACGGCAACACTATGAATTCGAGAAGGATGAGTATGTAAAGGTTGTTCCGAATGAATCCCATTATGTCATGCCGCGCACCAATAAAGGCGTTTTAAGCATTTTTCTTGCCGTCAACGATATTCAAACATTGGATCGGCAGGTGCAAGTCGGAACGCTCATTGTCAATTTGGACGTTGCTTTTTTGACCTCGCAAAGCTTGGGAAACGTGCACGCCGTACAATATGAAAATGCATTCGGGAAGGTTATTTATCCGCCGGCGAAAGAAGATGAGCTTGAATCAAGCAGCTTTCTTAATATTAAGCAGAATAACCCAAAGGGGGATATTCAATTATCGAGCTGGATATCCAAGGAATTGCTGTTTAAGGAAAGCAAAGCGATTCAAAAAGTGTTATGGGGACTGCTGGCTATCTTATTTCTTCTGACGCTGCTATTGACGGTTTATACGACTCGTAAAATATCGGTTCGGCTTGCCGTCATCCGTAAAGCGATGAACCGAATCGACCAAGGCAATTTTTCGGAGATTCATATTACTACTTTCGATGAATTTGCGGAAATCGAGCGCATGTTTAATAAAATGAGCTTGCATTTGAGCGACTATATTAATCGGGAATATTTGTTCGAAATCGAAGCGAGAAATGTCGAAATACAATCGCTGCAAGCGCAAATCAATCCGCATTTTTTGTCGAATACGTTGGAAATTTTCCGGATGCAGGCACTCAAACAAAATGATATTCAAATGTCGGACATGCTTTATGATCTAAGCGAATTTTATAGATGGAATGTAAAAAACAGGAATACGCTTGTCCCGATTTATGAAGAGTTCCATTATATCGAACTTTATTTGCGCTTACAGCTAACGAAGCTGGAAAATGTTCAATACACGCTCGATATGGATGACGAGGTCAGCGAATATTTAATTGCCAAGCTGAGCGTGCAGCCGATCGTCGAGAACATCTTTAAACATGCCAAATTCGCCGACAAGCAGGATGCCAGAATTGAACTGGCCGTATGGGGAGAACGGGATTCTATTTACCTGCGGATTAGCGACAACGGATGCGGGATGGATGCCGAAAGGCTTGCTGCAGTTCGTGCTTTCATGGAGCGTATGGGCGATGATGATGATCAGCAATCTGTCGGTTTAATGAATGTGCATCGCCGATTAAAGCTGTTGTTTAACGGCAAATATCAAATGGAGTTGGACAGCGCGGTCGGAATAGGAACGACGATGACCCTTACAATTCCGAAAACCAGTTGAACTTGCGAGTCATTCGAAAAGGAGCTGCACATGTTGCTTAAAGTATTTATTGTCGACGATGAGCCTGTCATATGCGAGATGATCGCCACTTTAATCGATTGGGAATCATACGGATTTCAAATTGCCGGAATGGCTTATAACGGTCAAGACGCTTGGCATGCGATCCGGGAAGCGAAGGATATCGCGCTGCTTGTCACCGATATTCAGATGTCTCCGGTAAACGGGCTGGAGCTTATGCGCAAATTGCATCAGGAAGAGATGCGCGCGCGCGTTATTGTGCTTAGCGCCTATGATGATTTCCACTATTTGAAGGAAGCGATGGCTCTCGGAATCGATAATTATTTGCTTAAGCCGCTCAATAAGGAAGAGCTGGAAACGATTTTGGAGCAAATTGTAAGCAGCATGGAACAGCAGTATGTTTTGGAGCGGCAAGATGCCGAAAGAAACAACTTTATGCGTACGAATGTGTTGAATCAAATTATGGCCAACAATTATTCCATTCGCGACGTGAAGGAAAAATGCGAGCTGCTTGATATTCGGTTGCATGAGGCGCCGTTCCAAGTTGTAATGATAGACACCATTACGGCACAAAGCGAACGGGCGATTTTGAAGGAACGACATCTTTGCCAATACGCTCTGTTGAACATTGCGGCAGAGATTATGGAGAACCGCGGTTCCGTTCATTTGTTTGGCGGTTTGTCGGGCGAAGTCCTGTTGCTGCTGACCAAAACCGACAACCAGTGGAGTCATAACCAGATTAACGAACTGATTCATCATATCGTACATCAGGTTGAACAGTCGCTTCATATTCAGTTGCTCGCTATCATCGGGAAGCCAGGCCGTTCATGGCGTCTGATTTATCAGTCCTACGACTCTGCCAGAGAGCTGCTGGACTATAAATATATCGTAGAGCAAACCACAGTGCTTGATTATTCCTATGATAATGCGGAGCTCAAGCTGAAGCTGATTGGGCGGCAACTGGGACTGGACCGGATCTCCCATGCGATTATGAGCGGAGAGATGTATCAGATTCGGGGGCTGATGGAAGAGATGGAGCGACGGATGATGAAGGCTTCGGACAGCCAACAGCTTCATTTGTGGCGATCGGCCCTTGTTGATTGGATCCGCCGTTGTCCTGAATTTTTGCAGAGCGCGGAATTAAATGTCATCGATGTACAGTACCGATTCTCGGAGACGATTCAACAATTGCTGCTCGTCGATTCGATTCCGCTGCTGTGGAATAAATTCGCGCTAGCCGTCGATGTTTTTATTGAAATGATTGAGAACATTAATTTGAACAAATCCGACAATATTGTCAATGATATCAAATCGTATATTGACGCCAATTACGCCGACAACTTGACGCTGAAATATTTGGCCGTCCACTTTCATCTGTCTCCCTCCTATCTGGGCAAGCGATTTCGAGAGGAAGTAGGGGAGTCGTTTAATGATTATGTCAATCGAATTCGGATTCATAAGTCGCAACAATTGTTAGTAACGACCAGGGAACATGCCAATGATATCGCTGCCAGTATCGGATATTCCGATCCGAACTACTTTTACCGGCTGTTCAAAAAGCATGTCGGTTGCTCTCCGACGGAATACAGGCGGATGAAAGTTTAGAAGTTGACAACCGATGTACCCCGCGAGAATAAAAAAGCCAATTTGTCTAGTAGTTCTAGAATTTTTGAAGTTTTAATTGATAACTGGATTTCCTATACTGAATGTGCGACTAGAAAGTTGAGGCATAAGAATCTTAGTTTAAAGCGTTTTCAAATAAACGTTAAAGGAGACGGATGAATGAAGTCTATGAAAAAGATTACTATAATATTTCTCGCAATGCTTATTTCAATGGGGTCTTGGGCAAGCGCAGGTTTTAACGACGTAGCGAAGGCGGCGCCGGACAGTGCGGGCGATGTTGACAAATGGAATGAGCTGAGCGGGATTTTGTCTCAAATTGTTGGAAGGCAATACGCGCCAATCGATAAGGAAACGGTTGTGACCAACAATTTTACAGAAGGAATGTTGCTGGGAAACGGATCGTTGGGGGTCGTTTCTGACGCAAGAGAAAATGAACAAAGCTATTATTTGTCGACTAGCGATACGTGGAATAACGATCAGAAAGTAATGAACGCGCAGTTGAAAATTGCCAAGTACAACTCGTCTGCAGCGTATAACATTACGGTTACCGCCAACGATAACAATCCTAATGATCAATCCAAAGGTCCTATGTCGGTTATCGATGGCGATTTAACGACTTATTGGATAACGAATCCGGAAAATAAAGTGGGCGGTCCTAAATGGCTCGTATTTGACTTTAAAAGGAATGTCACAATCGATCGCTGGATCACCTACCATAGACAATTTTTAGACACTCAAAATACCCGATACAATACAAGAGATTTTTCATTGCAAAAAAGCGAAAACGGTGTGGATTGGCTGGATGTCGATGTTGTAGAGGGAAATGAGCTTAAAGAAGTGGACAGGCTGATAGAACCTGCTACTGCAAGATATTTTAGAATTTATATTACGAAGCCGGTGCAGCCAGGGTACGAGACGGCTACGATAAAAGGGGATCGGACAACAGCGCGTATCGCAGAGGCGGATTTTTATTTCAAAGGCACATCGTTGGTGAATGGCAAAAAATATGGTAATCAGCAGTCATTTGCTTATTCAGCTTCGGATACGGCCGGATACTATTCCGGCGCAAACTTTGCTTTTGATTCGAAAGAAGCGACCGGCTGGAGATCGGATACGCAAGAAGACGCCAGTCAGCGCTATGACAAAAAAATGGTGCCAACCAACAAATGGATTAGCTTATCCAGTGATTCAACTTTTACATTCGATCAAATAGAGATTAAACATATTGGCGCAAGATATCAAAGCAGATCATTATACAATACCTACGATTACCAGATTGAAGTATCGGAGGATAATAATAACTGGACACCGATCCAAGCGGTTGAAGGCAATACCGATCATGCAAATATGTTTACTTTTGATACGCCAATAGCAACCAAGTTTTTGCGAGTATACATTACGAAGCCCGTACATCCAAGCGTTGAAACCAAACATCTGGAGAAGGACAGAACCAACGCAGCCATTACGGATATTAATTTGTTTATGGATGGGGTTAATGTTGTAAATCCGCCTGCGGCATATGATAATACGTATTTGCATGAACAAGATCTATTAAATGCGGAAGTTCGAAGTCAAATGTTATTTGAGCAAAGTTTGATACATTTTAAATCATGGACAGCCGACGACAAAAACTTGTTAATTACCGATGTGAGCTTGGATAGCGGCGCGGCAGAGCCGGTCGAGTTAAGCTTTGAATTGTTGTCGCCAAGTACAATGCGAAATGCAAAAGGCGCCGACGGAGACGTAATCTGGTTAACAAGAGAGAGTACGGGAACGCCATCCTACGTATCGAAAATCGCAACGGCAACTAAAATATTGGAAGGCGAGCATAGACTCGAAGACGGACGTCTTGTATTAAAGCTTGAGCCTGGGCAAAGCGGGAAAATTGCCACTTTTGCAAACTCAAGCAGCAGCTATACAAGTTCGCCTGCACACTTGAAATACAAAGAATTGTCGGCAGTAAACAATGATGCCATATCGCAGTTGAACGGCTTGAGCGTGTCAGATATTGATACCTTGCATACCAAGCATTTGGAATGGTGGAAAAATTATTGGCTGCGCTCCTTTGTGAACATAGACGATGAAATATTGCAAAACTATTATTACGGTGCGTTGTATGCAATGGGCAGCGGGATCAGACCAACGCCCGACGGTGCCGAGCAGCCTAATTTGCCGATGGCTATGCATGGTCTGTGGCAGACCAATGATACTTCCGTCTTTATGGGCAAAGCGTATACCAATTACAACTATGAAGCTCCCTATTACGGAATGTTTTCAAGCAATCGGGGAGACTTGCTGGAGCCTTATTATGAAGAAGCCGCGATCAGAGTGTCGAGACAACAAAATGCGACGGCCAATGCGGGATATAAAGGCGCGCAAATCCCGAGATCCTTTCCGCCGAATTATAATACGCTGACCAAGGTAGCGCCAAAAGCTCCCGTTGGAGCAAAAAAACTGAGCAGCTTGCCTACCGATCAAAAATCCAACATTATGTTGTACACCCAACCGTTAATCTGGGATTGGCAATATAATCGCAACGAAGAAAGACTACAAAAATATATCTATCCTGCCATTCTTGAAACCGTTATTTTTTATATGGATTTTGTGGTCAAAGGTCCAGAGGGAAAATATTGGATTTATAACAGCGCTAACAATGAACTAAATGCAAGCTCGGCATACGATATCAATCCTGCGCTTGATTTAGGGTACATTCGGTCTCATTTTGCAGCGTTTATCGAAATGTCTACTTATTTAAATCAAAATGTAGATATGATACCGGCAATGCAAGAAATATTGGATAACTTGAGCCCGTTTGCAACCAATCAGAATTCTCCAGTTGCCAAGCAGTTTTTGGAGTCGGTTGGGTTCAACAATGACAAACAACTCATTCTGAGCGGTTACTTTTCGGACAATGAAGATCAAAGAAAGGCTTCAAATAAGTCTTGGGGCTCTTATATCTACGAAGGGAATCAGCCGGTTGCGCTGGAAGCTGTTGTGCATCCTGCCGAAAATGTCAGTTTGGCTTCCGATCCGGAAATGCTTACGCTGGCAAGGGATACATTCGAATATTTTAATCCTTTGAATGTCCATTACAGAGGTGCCGGATATAACGGGTTCCCGAAATCCTTTACCATCGCGGCAAGAATCGGATTTGATCCGGAGACATTGGTTAATGATTTGAAAGTGGCGATTGCTCAATTGTGGAGAAACAATTTGACGGCGGCCACTTCCGGACATGGAATAGAAACGATGGGAACCATTGAAGCGATTAATTCGATGTTTTTACAAAATGAAGCAAATGAATTGCGTTTATTCCCATCATGGACCAAACAAATTGATGCGCGTTTTGTGGACTTAAAGGCTAAAGGCGCTTTCTTGGTAACGTCTGAATATAACGCCAACCAAGGAGAAGTGCAGCTGCTGGAAATAACAAGCGAAAAAGGAAATAGGTTAAATCTTGTTTCGCCATGGGCGAAAGGATTGACGATAAAAGATAAAAACGGAAAGACAGTTGCACCGTTAAAAGCTGTAACAGCACATACGAATGAACTGATTTATTCGATTCCAACAGAAGCGGGCATGACATACGAGGTTACAAAGGGTGATGCCGACGGACTTTCGGGGGTTGACAAGGGAGAATTGGTTGCGGCTATTGCGAATTCCCAAGCAGCGTATGGGGCTGCCGAAGAAGGCAACGGCGCCGGGAAATATCCGGTTGGTTCTAAAGCTGTATTAAAAGCTGCTATGGATGCAGCTCAAGTGGTGGTGCTGGACCCCGCAGCCGCACTTATGCAAGTCGAGACAGCGATTGAGGCGTTACAATTGGCTTTGGAGAGCTTCCAGGCGTCTGTTATTGATGGCAACAGCAATGTTGAGTTAAACGTGATTGCCAATCCTGTTAATGGCGGAGCCGTTACGGGCGGCGGTGTGTATGGAGAAGGCTCAACTGCTGTCATTCAAGCGCAACCGAACAGAGGTTACGCCTTTACACATTGGACAGTAGATGGAGTTGAGGTTAGCGCTGAACAAGCGTTTACGTATACGGTGCCGTCAGAAGATTCGGTTGTGATAGCCCATTTTAAAGCCTTCGAGTCTGCGCTGGATGAAACGTTTGATGATGGAACGATAGGCGAAATACCTGCGGAATGGGACATTTTCAGCGGATATGAAGCAACTGCCACAATTGCAGGTTTGCCGGATGAAAGCAATAAGAGTTTTCATTTACGCGATAACAATGCGAGCGCCGAAGATAATGTTGTTTATGCAAGTAAAGGTTTTTCGGCCAAAACTCGAGAGTTTACCGCTGAATGGAATGCGATGTCGGGCAGCGGCTCGGATGGCCAATATTTGCGAATGTTATTGCTTGACGGCCCGCCTCTTGCAGATTATGGCGACAAGTCCAATTTTATCGTAGAACTTTATTTACATGATAATCATTTGGCTTATAGAGACAACAATAATACTCAATTTAATATTCAACCGATTAACCGCGATACCTGGTATACGATTAAGGTTGTAGCGGACCCGTCTGTCGGCACATTTGATTTATATGTGGATGGCGAACCAAAGCTGGAGGATATCCGATTAAGAAATCCGCTTGCCCAGGTCGACCATATTTTGTTCGGAACGAGTCAGCTTCGCACCGGGGACTTGTATATTGATGATGTCAAAGTATACACCAATACCTCTGAATACGAATTATCTGTAACGGCCAATCCGATGGAAGGCGGTACAGTAATTGGCGGAGGCAGCTACGAATCGGGCTCTGCGGCTGCTCTTGAAGCGCAAGCAAACAGCGGTTATGTCTTTAAAAATTGGACTGTAAACGGAATAGAAGAAAGTACGGAGACGAGTATTCATTATACGATGCCGGCTGCGGCTGCAACGATTACGGCTAATTTTGAAAAAATAGTTGAACCGGCTGATAAAACGGCATTGTTGGCAGCAATTGAGCAAGCTCAAGCATTGGTAGAAGAAAACTATACGTCAGCAAGTTGGGCGGCGCTCAGTGAGCAGCTTGTTGTGGCGCTTGCTGCAGCGGAGGATGAAGAGTCGACCCAGGATAAAGTTGACGAGCAAGCTTCCGCACTGCAAGCCGCGATTAACGCGTTGGAGCTGAAAACGGTTGATTCCGACCCGACATCGCCGGTTATACCGGTCATGCCGGTTGAAAAAGAAGATGAGATCGAAGTAGAGGTCAAACAAGATAACGCTTATATTCGAACAAAAGACGGCGAAACCACTATTGAGGCACCGCTGGATAAAACCAGAGGTTATCGCTTGCAGGTACAAGTCGGAGAGGTGATCGTATCTATCGATCAGAAAACGCAGGAGAAATTGGCGCAGTGGGTTGGCGATACGAAAGGCGCGGCAATTGTTGTGCAAGCGACGCCTCAAGAGACCGGGGTTAAAGTTCCGAATACGCCGTTTCTTAGGCAAACGATCGCAGGGCATGTTTACGATATTCGTATTGCGCTGAAAACGGCGGATGGCGCAGAAATGCTAATGGATGAGCAAGTGGCTGACGGCATTCATTTTACATTGCCAACAAAATTTGATGCCGTTGATCGTGAACTGCTTGGCGTATATTACATGAATCCGGAAACAAACCAATGGGAGTATGTTGGCGGTGTGTATGACGCCGATGGTGACACGGCTGCGTACAGCTTGACTCGGCAAGGAAAATATGCCGTTGTGGAATACGACAAAACTTTTGACGATGTTCCATCGACGCATTGGGCTTACCGTACGATAAAGCTGCTTTCGGCCAAACATCTGGTGAGCGGTGTATCCGAACAAAGCTTTGCGCCGTCCGATCAAACGACAAGGGCAGAGTTTGCGGCGTTGCTTGTAAGAGCGTTGGGTCTGACATCCAGCGGTCAAACGACAGGATTTGGGGATGTAAGTGCAAATGACTGGTTTGCGGAGGAAGTGGCGGCAGCTTATGAAGCGGGGCTTATCCGCGGAACATCCGACAATGAGTTTGCGCCGGACAAACCAATCACAAGAGAGGAATTGGCAACGCTGCTAGTGCGCGCATACGAGTACAAAAACGGGGCTGCAAGTCAGCTGACTGGAGGTTTGGAAGGTTACGCCGATTATGCTTATGTATCCTCCTGGGCAAGAGAGAGCGTAGACAAGGCGATCCGGCTTGGATTGATGCAAGGCAAATCGAATCAGGCACTCGATCCAAAGTCGAATACGAAGCGCGCGGAGGCTGTACAAGCCATTCTAAATTTCTTGAATAATAAGTAACTCCAAAAGAGGGCGGCTCGCCCTCTTTTTTTAGCATTTCTGCTTGAATAAGAAGCTATTTAGGAGAAATCGTGCTGCAAGTAACGGGACATCGTGTATCGATTCGGCAAGAGTACTAATAATTCCAGTTCGTCTAGATTTTTTGATGTTTTTACGGGCGCTATCGATATTTATAATGAACTTCAAAGCGATTGTAAACTATTATTATGAGAGTAAAGGAGAGACCGGAAGATGGCCTATCTAACGAATAACAGAAATGTTCGTCAATTACTCGGTGTATTGCTTGTGTTGACATTAATAATAACATGGTTTCCATTATCCCCAGTGTCTGCCGCTCCTAATGAAAGTCTATTGGAAGCGGGCTATGAGTCTATGGGAACGATGGAGGAAGAGTGGGAGAAGTTGCGGGAGAAGCTGGTGAATATTAAAGGCATACAGACCTCTTATGCATCCGCGTATACTAGCGGTTTCACAGCAGGGCAGCTACTGGGCAATGGAGAAATCGGCGTCGTATCCGAACCGAATGTGAATTCGCACAAGTTCTACTTATCCCATGCCTCATTGTGGAATGATCGGGATAATCATGCGACAGACAGGGATTTGGATCAGAAGATCACATTCGGCGGATTGACGCTGTCTTCCTCGGATGAGAAGCATTACTCTTTCAACATTTATTCCCCTGAGACAAGAGTGGGTGTAGATTCTTTATATGATGGGGATTTTGCAACTAAATGGGTATCTGTCAAGCCAAGCAGCACAAATGTACATGTGCCAAAAACGATTTATATTGATTTCGGTAAAGAAATCACCTTTGACAGATGGGCGATCTATCATAACTCCTACAGCGCTGGCGGTGACTTGGGGAGTGCGTATGCCATTTATAACAACAAAGATTACAGGCTGGAGCGTTACATAGCCGGAGCCGACGGCGATGTAACAGATCCGGAAAACTATGAAGTTGTGGATAGCGTAACCGGGAATACCGGCAACAGAACGGACCGTCCTATTGATCCGATAACCGGCCAGAAGTTTCGGTTATATATTTCCAAGCCGCATGATAGATTGAATAATCAATTTGCGGCTGTAAGAGAGATCGAGTTTTATAGTCAAGGCGAGAAGGTTTTCCCGTTTGAATCAGAAATCCCCGATTTTGTACATGAGCAAAATATTGAAAAGGCACAGATCGAATCCCGCATGAACTTCGCATCAGCCAAAGTCGGCTACGAAACATGGGTATCCGACTCGCAAAACGTGATGGTAACGAAGCTGGAATCCGATGCAGGTGCTCCGGCGGTTGCCATGGACGCCACGCTCTGGGCGCAGCCGTCTCCGGTCAAGGGCCAAGCCGTTACGGGCACTACGGTGCAGCAGACGAGGGATTTTCCTTCCACGACCGGAACGGATGGCGATATGATCTATGTTACCCGGCAAAGCACGGTGTACCCGACGGATACCGATGAGCAGAAGGCATACGCGGAAAGCCGTTATCGTTCTCAAGCCGCCGCGGCGACCAGAATCCTCGGAGCGACGGCGACTGCGGTGACGGATGAAGGGAAGGCTACGCTGTCATTTACGCTGCAGCCCGGCACTCCGGTTTATATCGTCACTTCTTTGATCGGAGAAGGCAATTTAGGGAAAATTTCTGAATTGGACACCTTGATCGACAATGCCAAAGAACTGGTAGCCGATAAGGACGCGGAGGAAATTGACGGGCTTTATAGCGAGCATTTGGACTGGTGGAAAAACTATTGGCTGAAGTCCTACGTCACGCTGAATGACGCCGATCTGGAAAGATACTATTACGGTTCCCTCTATGCGCTTGGAAGCTCCTATCGTTCCAACCATATTGCACCCGGGTTGTACAGTATCTGGAACACATCCGACGTAGGGCAGTGGGGATCCCGCTACACAATGAACTATAACTTCCAGGCGCCGCTTTATGGTGCGTATGCCGCTAATCGGATAGAGCTTGCCGACACGTACTTCGACACGATCATGGCGGCGGATATAAGATTGAAAAACAACGCTGCCAATTATGGTTATGAGGGACGTTACGGAATACGTTCTCTAAGCGCTCGGGATGTCGCCCGCGACGTTCCTCTGGCGGAGGTTCCAAAGGCAAGTGTCAAATCTCCGCAGAGCCTTCCTGGCGGTCAGGCGTTCACCGCCTCTATGGCGGCCAATCATTTTATTTGGATGTATGAATATACGGCGGATTTGGAGTTTCTCCGGGACGAGGTTTATCCTCGACTAAGCGAAATCGGCGACTTCTGGATGGACTACGTCGTACTTGACGAGAATCCAGGCAGCAGTACGTTCGGTAAGTATCAAATTATATACAGTTCGGCCAACGAAAGCGAATCCGGGCATACAGATGTCAATACAACCATTGATATCGGCTTTATGACTTATACGCTCACCAAACTCATTGAATACAGCGAAATTTTAAATGCCGATCAGGATAAAGTTGAAGTTTGGCAGCACTATTTGGACAACCTGGTGCCTATTAAGACGGCAACGTATTCAGGTTATGACACGCCATTGATTCAATTGGCGTACAAAATCGACAATCCGATTAAAGGCAATGCGCTTATTAATATGAAGGATCAACCTATATCCTTCGAAGGCCTGGTAGCTCCAGCCGAGCTATATGCCATAGGTTCGGACCCCTATATGCTTCGCATGATCGAGAATACGCTCGATTACATGCAAGCGTTCGAGGCGGCATCCTTGTCCTGGGGCAACGCGTTCGCCAAAACGTATCCCATTGCGGCCAAGATCGGATATCCGGCGGACAAGCTCATTAACTATTTCAAGCGTCCGATGCTGAATGGATCGAGTTACGGAAGCTTCAGAGCGACCAACCTGACTCAAGCCGGTTATGGCGGCGGAATCGAATCTGCCGGATCGATTGAAACGATTAATTCGATGTTGTTGCAAACGAACGATGGCATTACCCGAGTTTTCCCTAACTGGTCGCCTACGCGGGACGCGGAATTTGTTCGTCTGCGCGGCAAAGGAGCATTCCTGTTCACCGCTTCCAAGGATACGGAAGACGACGTGAACCAGGTATACGTTACCAGCGAGGCTGGCCATCCGCTGAATCTGGTTGTTCCATGGAATTATGATACGCTGGGCGCTTCCGTATACAATGCGGATACGGGGGAAGCCGTGGACGCAACGATGCAAGTAGCGCCGTATACGAATGAAAAATACGTCTCATTTAATACGACGATCGGCGGCAACTATGTTCTGCTAAGAGGCGGAGACGTTCCGATCGATGCCAGAGACGAATTGTTATCTCTGTTGACGGAAGCGGGCGACTACGAGGAAGCCCAGTATACGACCGAGACATGGAGCGTGTTCGCAACGGCATTGGCTCAAGCGCAGCTTATTGGCGCCAACGCCAACGCCACGCAGGAAGAAGTGAATCAAGCGATCCAGGCATTGCATAGCGCGATGGATGGTCTGATCAGAAAGCCGTCCGGAACGGTTCAGGGAACAGGCGAAAAGTTGGCGGCGGGCCATATGACCGATCTGACGGCTGAAGGAACGTTGGATTGGGCGCATTGGAACAATATTAATGCCGACAGACTTCCTGTGTTTGTGAACAAAAGTACGGCTCAAAGTTTAATTAGCAACGCACAAATTATAGGAAGTACAAACGATGGTTATCGCGGTGTGGGAGATCTTGCGACGCTTGTCCAATGGTCGGACGGACAACCGATCGAAGCCGGGACTAACGCTGCGGGCAAAGGAATGGGGATATACGTAAGACCAATAAATAACGGCTTCAAGTTTACTGCAGCGGCAAGCACGCAGGAACGGGTTTTAAAGGTATATGTCGGAACCTGGCAGGCTGATGGAAAGCTGACTGCCCAGCTCGACGATGGAAGCGAAGCTTATGTCGGCTATTCCGAAAGAGATGCGGACAATATTGCGCCAAACAAATCGGGGAAAGTGTTTACCATTCGGTACAAAGCCGCCGAGCCAGGCAAAACGTTGACGGTCACTTATGTTGTCGATAAAAACTATGACAGTGCCGGGAACGGCAACGTTGTTCTGCAAGCGGCGACGCTTAGCGGTCCAGAAGAACCTGTTGTTCTAGTAGAGTCCGTTCAAGTCACAGGACAGGATGGCAAAACTTCAATCGGCACAAAAGGCGGAACGCTGCAAATGATCGCGACAGTTGTTCCCGATGATGCGACCGACCAGACGGTTACATGGGCTGTATACGGTGAAGACGGTTCGGACACCGATATCGCCGTCATTAGCGAGTCGGGATTGCTTACGGCGCTGAAAGACGGGACCGCCAAGGTTGCGGCATCGGCCAATGACGCTTCCGGAGTGAAGGGCGAAGCCAGCATTGTCATTACAGGACAAGACGAAGTCGAAGAAGCAGATAAAGCATTGTTGCTGGCGGCTATCACAGCGGCGCAGGACAAACATGACGCTGCAAGTGAAGGTACGCAAAAAGGCGAGTATCCGGCAGGCTCCAAGGCATTGCTGCAAAATGCGATAGACGCGGCGCAAACGGCAGCGGACGCTGCGGCGGCGACGCAAGAGCAGATTGACCAGGCGCTGGCAGAGTTGAATGAAGCGGTGCGAACCTTTGAGTCATCGGTTATTACAAAAGATCCTGATCAGGGCAATGGGTCTGGCGTCATCATTTATCCGACTCCCGCTCCCGACGATGACAAAGACGAAGTAGAAGTAGTCATCGATCAAGGAACGGCCATTGTTCGGATGGATGAGGATCAAACGAGCGTTGACATTCCTTTGCAGCAAATCGCGGGCAATCCGCTGGAGGTCCGTGCCGGTCAAGTGACCGTTGCAGTTAATAAGCAAACTCAAGCTTTAATAGAGCAACAACTTGACGGTGAAACGGGCGGAAGCATCGGGGTTCAAATTGCGCCGGTTGATACGGAGCGGGAAATTGCCA
Organism: Paenibacillus sp. PAMC21692; assembly: GCF_014303795.1. Classification (NCBI taxonomy): domain Bacteria; kingdom Bacillati; phylum Bacillota; class Bacilli; order Caryophanales; family Paenibacillaceae; genus Paenibacillus; species Paenibacillus sp. PAMC21692. The sequence goes on along the minus strand of NZ_CP060293.1, from coordinate 6,261,737 downwards.
ATAACCATGTGTTGAAGCAAAGCCTGGCGGGTCAGGCTTACGATATCAACATTGTGCTTCGCACAGCGGACGGCCGCGAAACGAATCTGGAAGACATAGCCGCCGATGGGGTTCAGGTCACCTTGCCGGTAGAACTTGCGAATGTGGATAAAGATTTGCTTGGGATATACATCCTTAACGAAGCGACGGGCCAATGGGAATACATTGGCGGCGAGTTCAATGAGGATCAGGCAACGTTTATTTTCACCCAACCAGGCACCTATGCGGTCATGGAATACGATAAAACATTTACAGACGTGCCGGCGGCACATTGGGCCTATCGTACCATCAAGCTTCTTTCCGCGAAGCATCTCGTTGCCGGCGTGTCCGAGCAGGAGTTTGCGCCATCCGGCAAAACAACAAGAGCGGAATTTACCGCGCTTCTTGTAAGAGTGCTTGGTTTGAGAGCTAGCAATGAGGTAACCGCATTTGAAGATGTGAATAGCGGGGACTGGTTTGCGCAGGACGTAGCCGCAGCTTATGAAGCGGGTCTCGTTCAAGGCGTCACGGACAGCAATTTTGCGCCGGATCAGGAGATCAACCGTGAACAAATGGCTGCGCTTCTCGTAAGAGCTTTCGAGTATAAAAACGGCAGCAGCATGGTTGCGAATGATGCGTTAAACGGATATTCCGACTCTGCGAATGTCTCTTCATGGGCAAGCAGCTATGTCAACCAAGCGATCGAGCTGGGATTCATGCAAGGGAAGTCGGAGCAAGTCTTCGATCCCAAGTCCGACACGCTGCGAGCGGAAGCGGCGCAAGCCATATTAAACTTTCTGTTGAGCGAATAAAAAGTTGACTTAGTTAGCAAAAACGTCGCCTTTCGAAGAGGACTTTGCCTCTTATGGAAAGGCGGCGTTTTCAATTAAATTTGTAGAACGAAATGAGCGATCCTACCCAGCCGTTCCTGCCGCAGACGCGTGCAGGATGGTGTAGCCGTATGGAGGGAGAGTCACCTGTATCGCACTCTCCTCAACCGTTGCGTACGGCTCGCTGTTCACGGTGCGCCATGACGCAGCCGGAAGTGCTGCCGGTATTGCAGCGACCACAGGAGCATCCTCATTATTCAGCATGAAGAGGAACCGCTCATTCGCGTCCCAGCGCTCATAGACCAGCAGCTGCGGATGCTCAGGCGTCGGCAGGAAGCGCAGTCCGCTGCCGCGCAGCGCGGGATGAGCCTTGCGCAGGCTGATCATGCTGCGGAAGAACGAAAGCAGCTCCGTATTCTGCTTGCTCTTGTCCCATTCCATACACTTGCGGTTGAGGGGGTCATACTCGCCGTCCATGCCAATCTCGTCGCCGTAATAGATGCAAGGCGTCCCCTGATAGGTCAGCTGGAATAAAGTCGCCAGCTTCATGCGCTCCACATTGCCGCCGCACAATGTCAACAGCCTCGTCGTGTCATGGCTGCCGAGCAGATTGAACGATACTTCCGTAACCTGCTGCGGATAACCGGCGAGCTGCGTGCCGATCGCCTGGGCGAACTCGGTCGCATTCGTCAGCCTGCGGGCGAAGAAATTGAGCAGGATGTTCGTAAAGGGATAGTTCATGACCGCGTCGAATTGGTCGCCTTGCAGCCATGGCATGGAATCATGCATAATCTCGCCCAGGATATATGCCGAAGGATTGATCCGTTTGATCTCGCTCCGGAATTCCCGCCAGAATTGATGATCCACCTCATTGGCGACATCGAGCCGCCAACCGTCCAGCCCCATCTCCTCCAGCCAGAAGCGACCGACATTAAGCAAATAAGCCTTTACTTCTTCATTAGCGGTATTGAGCTTGGGCATGATAGGCTCGAATGCAAACGTACCGTAGGTCGGAATCCCGTCAACGACTCGCAGCGGCCATTCTCGAATATGGAACCAATCCGCATAACGCGAATCCGGACCGTTGTTCAACACATCCACGAACGGCGGGAACGTATGGCCGCAATGATTGAACACGCCGTCGAGCAGCACGCGTATGCCCCGGGCATGGCAGGCATCGACCAGCTCTTTGAGCTTTTCGTTTGTGCCGAAATGGGGATCGATCCGCAAATAGTCCGCAGTGTCGTACTTATGGTTGGTGGTGGCGGCGAACAGCGGGTTGAAATACAAAGCATTAATCCCTAGTTCGCTCAGGTAATCCAGGTGGTCGATCACTCCCTGCAGATCCCCGCCGAAGAAATTGCCGGCGCTGGGCGTACCGCCCCATTCCTGCACGCCCTCGGGGTCATTGGACGGATCGCCGTTAGCGAAACGCTCCGGAAAGATCTGATAGAATACCGCATCCTTGACCCATGCCGGGGGCATGTGAACATCCTGCGGATTAAGATACGGGAAATCAAATAATCCCTCATACATGACCTTGGGCGGCTGGTCAAAAAATCCCTTCTCCATAAAGTAAAGGATCTCGCCATTGTCCGAATGCAGAGCGAAGTAATAAACAAGTCTGCGGAATCTGGGCTGCACGGCGGCTTGCCAATAGTCGAACAGCTCGTCGGATGCCAGACGTTCCATCGATATCGTTACCTTGTATTTCTCCGGATTGTATTTGTCGCCGCAGTGCAGGTCGATGTGCGAGACATTGTTCCGTTTGGTGCGGATGCGGATGTGCAGGGTCGAATCATTGTAGGCATAGGACCAGTTTTGTCCCATCCTGTGGTAAACGGCTTCCAGCATAATCATCATTACCAGGCCTCCTTAGGCATGAAAACACAAAAAAGGGCCAACCTCTGTTAAGAACGAGGTTGAACCCGAAAGTTTCATTGCCTTTAAATTTTCTAAATCATACCATAACGTTTCTGCCAACGCAATAACATTTTTATCTGCGAAGCGAAGATTCCCTCACCACCAGGCGGTGGGGGATGATGAAGCGGGATTTGGCCTTTTCCTCTCCCGCGAGCAGCAGCAACAGCTGATGTGCAGCCGTATAGCCGAGCTGATAGGTGCCGATATCAATGCTGGTCAAGGATGGGGTGGAGAGCTCGGATAAAGCGATATTGTTGAAGGCAGCCAGGCTGATATCACGCGGAACATGGTAACCCAGCTCGCCCAGTCCGCGCAGCACGCCGAAGCATACCCCATCGTCGATCACGACAAGCGCCGTAGGCCGGTCCTCCAGCTCCATCAGCATGGAGATCGCGCGGAATCCGCTCTGTTGAAGCAGCTCGCCGTCGATGATCCACTCGTCCTGCACAGGAATGCGGGCCTCATCCATCGCCTTGCGGTAACCTTCCAGCCTGTCCCGGTTGACGATCATATTGGCTGGTCCGGCGACGAATCCGATGCGCTGGTTGCCCTGGGCGATCAGATGCTGTGTCAGTTCATAGGCGGCACGGACATTATCCGTATCCACGGAGAGCGTGCTTGCGGAATAGTCATTGCGTCCAATAAGAACATAGGGGAATTGCTCCTCTTCCAGCAGCCTGATCAGGGGATCCTCCAGTCGCGAGCTGAGCAGCACGACGCCATCCACCCGGCCCCCTCGAACCATCCGGTTAAGGCTCTCCCGTTCTTCCTGCGCCAGGGAACCGGTGGCCATCAGAATATCGAAGCCGGAGCGGGAGGCGCGCGTAGAGATGCCGCGGATCAGCTCGGGGAAGAAGAAATTGCTGAATACATCATCCGGTGTACGCGGTAGAATGATGCCAAGCGTGCAGGTTGTGCGCTTGGCCAGCCCCTGGGCGGCATGGTGGGGATGATAGCCGAGCTCGTCGAGTACCTGCCTGACCCGTTGAATGGTATCTTTTCCGATCCTTCCATTGCCCGCAATGACGCGCGAAACAGTCGAAGGGGATACCTGCGCTTTATTGGCAACATCTTTGATTGTAACCCTCATGAGAGCCTCCCGTCTCTTTGTGCAAGCGCTTGCTCACTTGATGATTCCTAATCATAGCTTAGGAGAAGAAAAACAGCAACGGAAAGATGAAAATGGCCGATAGAACAAGTATAGAAGAGGTATAAAAAGAATTTAGAAGGTTTCTACCATTTTATGAGCGAATTTAAGGGAATAAGCGAATTGCAAACGCTTTTACGATTGCTGTATGATGAATGCGAGCCAACGATTTACCAACCGATTCACCATAATTTAAAGGCAATGTTACCTGGAAGGGTACAACCTCGGCACCTTGTGCAGCGGGTTTGTACTCTTTTTTTGCATGCATGCCCTTATATGGACAGGTGGTACAGCGTTTGCGCAAATAATCGAATGACAACGGTGGGCAAGCAGGATGAAGCAATTAACCATGCTATTTATTCTGACGGAAGAAGGGGCGATTACAATGAACGGAGCGAAGAGAGCAAGGAAAACATCATGGGGCATGCTTCTGATGGGCCTGGCATTGGCGGTGATGATGGCGGCATGCAGCAACAACGGAGGCGGCAATGGGGCTGGAACGACTCCGCCGGGCAATACCGGCGTAAATAGCGGGACGCCGGAGGAAACAGGCGGCAACGAAGAAGAGGAGATTGCGCCGGAGGAGGGCGCGAAGCTGGTCGTATGGGAAGCCAAGGAACAGCTGGCGTACATGCAGCAAGTCGGTGCCGCCTTCGAAGAGCAATTCGGTGTTCCGGTTACGGTAGAAGAGGTTGCCGGCGGCGATCAGGGCGGACGTCTGGCGACAGACGGGCCATCCAAGCTGGCAGCCGATGTACTGACGCTCCCTCATGACCAGATCGGTCTGGCGGTTACGGCGGGGCTGCTGCTGCCCAATGATCTGTTCGAAGAAGAGACGCGTGCCAACATGGTGGAGGCCGCCGTTACCGCATCCACCTACGATGGTATCTTGTACGGTTATCCCAAGTCGGTGGAAACTTACGGCATGTTCTATAATAAGGATCTGCTGCCCGAGGCTCCGCAGTCCTGGGATGATGTGATAGCCTTCGCGAAAACCCATAATGATCCGAAGCAGAACAAGTACGCGATTATGTGGGAGTTCGTAGGTTACTACTCTTATCCGTTCATCGGCAGCTTCGGCGGCTATATTTTCGGGGATGACAACATGAACCCGAACGATATCGGGCTGAACAGCGAAGGAGCAGTCAAGGGCTTCACTTACCTGCAGAGCCTGCGCGACATTTTGCCGATGAATGCCGGCGACGTAACGTATGACGTAAAGACCCAGCTGTTCCAGGAAGGCAAGCTGGCCCTGAATATTGATGGTCCGTGGTCCGTGGCGGCCTTCAAGGACAAGGTGAACTTCGGCGTGGCCCCGCTGCCTCAAACTCCTGACGGTCAGCCATCCCTGTCATTCTCGGGCGTGAAATCCTATTACGTCAATTCGTATTCGAATTATCCAATCGCGGCCCGGCTGTTCGCGAACTTTGCCAGCAGCAAGGAAAACCAGCTCAAAAATTTCGAGATGACAGGCGCCATTCCGGCGAATATCGAAGCGGGCGAAGACCCGGCGATCAAAAATGACCCCATTACAAGCGGCTTCTTCCAGCAGTTCCAGAATTCCGTTCCCATGCCGTCGATCTCCCAAATCAACTCGGTGTGGGATCCGCTGAAGGCGGCGTTTATCTCCCTATGGGACGATGCCGGGCTGGATGCAAAGCAGACTCTGGATCAGATGGTAACGACGATTAAGGCGGATATCGCCTCGAAATAAATGACAGGTGGGTTGTGGCATGCAGAAAAAAACAATCGCAGTCCTTCTATCCATCCTGTTTATGGGTGCGGGGCAGCTGTATAACCGCCAATATTTAAAAGGGCTGCTGTTTCTGTTCATCCATGCAGCGGGCATATACAGCATGCTTCAATACCTGCAAGACTATCTGCGCGGCCTCATCACGCTCGGCGTTCAGCCGAGCGCGATGGTCAAGGTAGGCAAGCTGACCAAAATGGTGGAGGGGGATCACTCCATCTTCATGATGATCGACGGATTGGTCGCCTTGCTTGCGCTGATCTTGTATCTTTTCCTGTATGGACTGAATATCAGGGATGCCTGGCTGGTCGGGCGGTCGCGCGACCAAGGCGAGCGGCCTCATCACTTCATAGAATCCCTTAGAGAGATTAATCGCAAGCACTTTGCCTATATGGTGCTTGCCTTGCCGGCTGTTGCCATCTTGTTCCTGACGATCCTGCCGATTATTTTTTCCATTCTGCTTGCCTTTACCAACTATGCGGATCCTATTCTCCCGCCTGCCAATCTTGTTGATTGGGTGGGCTTTGACAATTTCGTGAAAATGGTGAATCTCAAGGTATGGAGCTCGACCTTCGGCGGCGTGCTGACCTGGACATTGACATGGGCCGTAATCGCTACGTTCACGACCTATGTCGGCGGCGTGCTGGTCGCCGTCCTTATTCAACAGCCGGGCATCCGCTTCAAGAAGCTGTGGCGTACCGTACTTATTGTGCCGTTCGCGATTCCGAGCATGATCTCGCTGCTGGTCATGCGCAATATGTTCAACAACCAGTTCGGTCCCATTAACGGTTATCTGCGGGCGATCGGTTTGGAGGGGATCCCGTGGCTGACGGACCCGTTTTGGGCCAAGGTTACGGTGATACTGGCCAATATGTGGCTGGGCATTCCGGTCACTATGATCCTGGCGATTGGCGTGCTGACTACGATTCCCAAGGATATGTACGAAGCAGCCGAGGTGGATGGCGCGGGTTCCGTGCAGAAATTCCGTTTGATTACATTGCCGATGGTGCTGTTTGCAACGGCGCCGATCGTAATTATGCAGTTCGCGGGCAATATCAACAGCTTCAACGTCATTTACCTGCTGACTAGCGGCGATCCGGTCAATTCCAATTATCAGTATGCCGGCCATACCGATCTGCTCGTCACTTGGCTTTATAAGCTGGCGCTCAACCAGTCGCAATACAGCTTCGCCTCGGTAATCGGCATTGTTATTTTCCTGCTGGTGGCTTCCTTCTCCATCTGGAGCTATAGGCGGACGCGATCCTACAAAGAGGAGGACATGATCGCATGAACAGAGGAACGGCCGCTGTCGCCAAATTATCGTTAAGCTATGTGATTCTGATTATTCTTAGCTGCATCAGCCTGTTCCCGGCGCTCTGGATTGTCATGTCCTCGCTCAAGGTCGGCAACAGCTTGTTCAGCGACACCTTCATACCTAAAAGTTTCACCTTCGAACATTATATAAATCTATTCCAAAATACCAGTTATCCGCTGTGGTTTCTGAATACCCTTAAAGTAGCGGCGCTATCGACGGTGCTCGGCACATTTCTGCTGTTGCTATCCTCTTACGCGATCTCGCGTTATCGGTTCGCGGGCAGGAAGACAACGCTCACCACGCTGCTCGTTCTGCAGATGTTCCCGGGATTTATGGCGATGATTGCCATCTATGTGTTGCTTAATACCGTGGGCTTGTTGAACTCCCATTGGGCTTTGGTGCTTGTCTACAGCAGCGGGGCGATCATCACGAACGTGTTCGTGGCCAAGGGTTTCTTCGACACGATTCCCAGAAGCCTGGAGGATGCGGCGCGGATAGACGGCGCCAGCCATATGCGATTGTTTTTCTCCATTATGATTCCGCTGTCCAGGCCGATGTTGACGTATGCGAGTCTCATGATCTTTAACGGCAGCTTCGTGGATTTCATATTCGCGGATCTCGTGCTCCGCACGGAGGAGCAGCGGACGCTGGCCGTCGGTCTCTATCGGATGGTAAGCCAACGCAATTCGACGGAATTCACATTGTTTGCAGCCGGAGCCGTGCTGGTGGCCATTCCGGTTACCATGTTGTTCATGTTTTTGCAGCGATTCCTGGTGGAAGGGCTGACGGCTGGGGCGTCCAAGGGATAGAAAAACGTCAAAAACAGATGGGGCTGTCCAATAAGCCTCAAAAATAAAAAGTTGGGCGGAAATGTCCGTCCAACTTTCGTATGATTAGGTCAACCAGAATGTTCTGGTTGGCCTTTTTGTGTACCTGCTTTTTCAGGAAAATGGCGAGGTGGATGCCTGCCACTTAACATTCAACCGAAACGGGGCGTCCAGCATTCCGTTTCACTGATTTATGGGACGGCCATTTGTCCAGTGGCCGGCCTGATTGGTGAATTGTGTATGAACTTTCATACACGAATGGCCCGGTGCAGGCCTGTTTGGTGGATTGCCAGCAGGGAAATCGCTTCATTGAACTGGAACGAATGTTCATGCGCGCTGTCCATGGCCGTAAACCAGGTGCTCCCCAGCATAAAGTCGGAGAACATGACGTCCCCCCTCGCGATCCGGAGGGCGATGACTTTGCCGGACATGGCGGCGGAGGGATGCGTTACCCGCAATTCCGGCAATATTTGCAGGATAATGGCTTGGCGTGGCAAGAAGAGAACAAGGTGAGCGGCCACTTCGAGTGGCATTATGCAGCAGAGCTGACGTCCCCCGTGGAGTCGACAGTGGAATATTATCTGGCCGAGCGGAGCATACATTATATGGATGAATTCCGGAAGCGGGACAAGCCGTTCTTCTTCTCGCTGAACTTCTGGGGACCGCATGAGCCGTATATTGCGCCGACCCGGTTCCTGGAGCTTTATCGCGATACCGAGCTGGAGCCGTGGCCGAATTTCTACGATGATCGCGCGGACAAACCGTCCATTCATAACATCAAGAAGAGCAACACCAAGGAATGGACCGATTTTGTGCCGTACATCAAACATTATTACGCGTCCATGAGCAGCATTGACGAACAGATCGGACGGTTGATCGCTTATTTGAAGCAGCATGATCTCTATGACAATACGATCATTATATTCAGCGCCGACCATGGCGAATCGCTGGGCATTCACGGCGGGTTATGCGAAAAGTCGTATTTCATGTATGAGAAGACTTGCCGATTCCGTTGATCGTCAAGCCGGCTGCCGGCCTGACGGTGTCGCGCAAGGAAGCCAGCTTTGTCGGCACATGCGATATTCTCGCCACCATTCTTGATCTGGCGGGAGCGGGGGAGCCGCCGGAAGGCAGCGATGGACGTTCATTCGCGCCGATGCTCGCGGGAGCAGCGGTCGCGGATTGTCCGGAATGCATCGTGACGGAAGGGGCGGGGCTGGAAGCGGCGATGTTCACGCAACGGATGATTCGCAAGGGGACCAGCAAATATGTGTTCAACTGCGGCGATCTCGACGAGCTGTACGACCTGCAAGCGGATCCGCATGAGATGACGAATCTGATCCGAAGCGGGGCGCATGCGGACATGCTTGCCGACATGCGGCAGACGCTCGCAGACTGGATGGAGCGGCATGAAGACGGTCTGGTGCGGCAATACAAACGAATGCGGATGGAATAACAGGAATAACGGAATAACAGGAGACAAGGTTTCAGCTTTCGGGCTGAGGCCTTTTTGTTCGAACCGAATTACATTGGGGTCGGTTAAGGAATACCCGGCGACAGCAGCTCCCTCAGTAGGCCGTCAAAATCGTCGACCGGTACGGCCAAACCGGCTTCGATCATCTCATCTTGATGCGAGATATTCGCGGTGGCGTAAACAACGGCGATGGCTTTGCCATCCCCGTTGATAACCGGAGAACCGCTATTGCCGTTGAACACCGGCGCATCGAGAGCCATGACCGGACTTTGGCTGCCTTGAATCGGGAGCATATCTATGATTGATCCTTCATTGGCGATCTGCGTGAAATAAAGCGGATTGCCTATCACGTAGATATGATCGCCAGATTCCTAGCGCCGTTCTCCTCGCTCTAGTTCAATAAAAGGAAGCGGCAGATTCCCCGTATCAATCTTCAGTATGGCAATATCCAGATCAGGATCGCTGCCTGCCAGCTCCGCCTTCCAATCTGGTCCCTCCCTTACGTTCGATATCATGTCTAATTATTATATCATACGAGCCGCATCGATTGGCTGATGTGCCTCTACCCAACAGAAAGGTTTGCCCTGGCGCAATCCTTTTTCGTTTAAAAAGCAGGTGATTCGTCAAGGATAGTAACGACTTCCTTATTGTGGGGTATTCAAAGATAAAAAGTTCATGATCGGAGGGTAGGAGATGTCTATACGAAACGCAGCGGAGAAACAAAAGCAACTCCCCGTATTCGATCAGTCCCTGAAAAAAATAGAAAGTTTGAAATTAAGCGGAGATCTAGAGGAAACGATCAGGATAATAGAAAACCTTCTGAGCATGAATGTGGATTTTACATTGCGTCGCTTTCATGTATTCGGACAATACCCGGCTGCCATGTTTTATTATTCTAGCATGACAAATTCAACCATGATTAACTCGGAGATTCTAAAACCGCTTATGTATCCGCCTACCGGTCTAGGGGATGAATGCATCGAGGGAGACAGGTTAAAGAGTATATTGTTCAACGATTCTCTGTACCACAGCGGAGGGCGGTTGGAAAATAGCCTTTCATGCCTTGTCGAGGGCATTCTGCTCGGGGAAACAATCGTAGTGGTTGACACATTGGATGAAGGCTTCATGCTTCGCACGCGGAGCCTGGACAAAAGGGGCATTGAACAGCCGGCGACGGAGCAAGTCATTCGTGGACCGCGCGAAGGGTTCATTGAGATGTTGGAAACGAATATCTCCCTGCTTCGCTATCGGCTGCCCAGCGCAGATTTTCACATTAAAACGATGGAGATCGGCCGCAGAAGCAAATCGAAGGTAGCGATTTGCTATTTGGAGGGGGTTACGAATCAGGACCTGCTGGAAGAAGTCGACAAACGCCTTTCTAACATTGATATAGACGCAGTGTTGGATTCGGGCTATCTTGAGCAGTTTATCGAGGATAATCATTTATCCCCGTTCCCTCAAGTTCAATATACGGAAAGGCCAGATAAAGTAGTGGCCAACGTGTTGGAGGGAAGGGTGGCCATTATTGTCGATGGATCTCCACTGGCCCTGGTCGTGCCAACGGTGTTCAGCCAATTCTATCAAACGGTCGAGGATTACACGGAGCGATTCGTGCTTATGAGCGCGATCCGGATGGCGAGACTGGTAGCCTTGGTATTTTCGTTGATATTCCCTTCCCTGTACGTGGCGATCATCTCCTTCAACCCGGAGCTGATTCCTACCGAGTTTGCTGTAGCGGTGGCCGGCGGACGGGCGGGCGTTCCGTTCCCCGCGATTATCGAGGTGCTGGTCATTGAAGTCTCGATGGAGGTGCTTCGCGAAGCGACGATTCGTTTGCCGCAGCAAGTCGGCGGGGCGCTCTCCATCGTCGGCGTCCTTGTTGTCGGGCAGGCAGCGGTAGCAGCTGGGTTCGCAAGTCCGATCACTGTTGTTATCATTGCGTTAACGACAATCGGATCCTTTGCCACACCGGCCTATAATGCTGCGTTGGCTTTACGTCTCCTACGATTTCCGCTCATCATAATGGCCGGTATCTTCGGCCTCTATGGCGTTATGATCGGATTGATTCTAATCCTGAATCATCTGCTTTCCCTGAAATCGTTCGGTGTCCCCTATATGAGCCCGTTTGTTCCCGGCAACTTTCAAGGGCTGAAGGATTCACTCATACGCAGCCCACTATGGTGGATGAGCGAGAGGCCGGCTTTCTTGCAGCCGCATGACAAAAACCGATTGGGAACGGAAGCCGGCAGTGAAATGCTGAAGAACCTCCACGAACAGACTGAAAACGTACTGGAACCGAATAAAGTAAAAAAATCGAAAGGAGCGTCAGACGATGGAGAATCCCCGCCAGATCACAATGATCCAGGCAGCGGCAATACTGTTTAGCACGATTATTGGAGTTGGGGTTCTGGCGCTGCCTCTCTTCGCCGTTCGCGCGGCGAATTCTGGAGCTCCGCTGATCACTCTGCTTGGCATGCTTCTAGGCTTCGTAGGACTTTGGATTATTACCTTGCTTGGCATGCGGTTTCCGAATCGATCGATCGTGCAATATAGCGAAGATATACTTGGCAAATGGCCAGCTTTGCTCGGCAATATCCTTATTATCGTTTTTTTCGCCGTATTGACCTCTCTTACAGCTCGGGAATTTGGCGAAGTGGTCGTGACTTCGGTATTGAAGACGACGCCGGTCGAAGTGACGGTTATTGTCATGCTGCTGCTTGCCGCCATCACGACACGCAATGGAATTACAACATTTGCTTACATCCATGTTTTTTATACACCGATATTGTTGGTTCCTGCCTTGTTAATCGTCGCGCTTTCATTTAAAAATTCGGATTTAATCAATTTGCAACCCATATGGGGCAATGCAACAGGCAACATGATGCCCGGCATATTAACGATCGCCGCCCTGTTCCAAGGATCGTTCATCTTATCCGCTGTCATTCCGGCGATGCGTCAGCCCGAGAAAGCGATGAAAGCCAGCATAGTCGGGATGCTTTTTGCCGGAGGGCTGTATATTACAATCGTTGCGGCTACGGTTAGCGTCTTTGGCTCAGAAGAAATTGAGAAGCTGCTATGGCCGACATTGGAGCTCGCCAAAGCGACTTCTTTGCCTGCGAATATTCTGGAACGTCTGGATGCGGCATTCCTTGCGGTTTGGGTCACGGCCGTATTCACGACCTTGTTCTCCAGTTATTTTCTGACGATTCACTCCATAAGCAAGCTGTTTCGCTTGAGTGATCATCGTATGTTATCTTTTTTTCTCCTTGCGTTCGTATTCATCTTGGCTATGCTGCCCCAGAACATCTTGCAAATGTACACGATTATTCAAAACTTCGGCCGTATTGGGTTAATCATTACGATCGCTTATCCCGGTATGCTGCTGGCCATTGCCCTTATGCGCAAGAAAAGAGGAGAATCTGTTCCTGTTTCCAAAAAGTAGGATGCCCGATACATAGGGAGGTTATTCGTAATTGGAGGAGGATTGCGAGGTATGGCGATGGACGGATATTTCACCAGTTATGTTAATTATGCAATCCCCTTATGGCTCGTGAGCGGACTGCTCATCTTATCACTGGACATCAAATACTTTGAACTGGCGAAGAAGAACAAAGAAAAGAAAGTTTCTCGTTTCTTGGGATGGTTTAACATCGTGTTAGCATGTCTCCTATTCGTAGGAAATTGGATTCTTAAATCGTGGGGGTGATCGTGAATCTGAGAAACATCTCAAATAAAGCGAGGTATCGTCAACGTGTCATGCCAATGGACAAAATCGGTCAAGTTGTCATGCATCATTCTTCTCATCGTTCCATTCTTGACTGGCTGCTGGGATCGTCTTGAAATCGAGGAACGCGCTGTTATATTGGGGATTTCTATAGATTTGGCAAAACCCGGGGCTGAGAAAGAGGAGGAAGAGGTCTCTCACCTTCGCGGCAGCTTTCCTACTCCGGAAGGAGCGATGATCCGCCTTGCCGCTCAGATCGCGCTTCCAGGCAGGATACCGCTGGGGCCCGGGGAAGGAGGCGGCAGTAGTGGAGGTCCGGGGCAAACGGTCTGGGTTGTCGATGTCGTAGGTCATTCCGTCGATGATGCATTATTGAATTTGCAACAGCAAATTTCCAGCAAACTGTTTTACGGGCATTTGCGTGTTATCGTCATCTCCGAGGCATTAGCCAGGAACGGTTTGCAGAATGTGAACGACATCCTCCGACGCAATTCTGAAGTGCGGAGAACGCTGTGGATTATGATATCCAAAGGAAATGCGAGAAAAATCATGACCGCTTCTCCGAAACTGGAACGCGTTCCGAGTCTTTACTTACTGTCTACGTTGGACAATGCCGTTAAACTAGGCAAATTTCCGATTGATTACGTCGGCCTGTTCTGGAGCAATTCCTCTAAGAAAGGACAGGAAGGATTTCTTCCATATGTTGGGATCATGAAAGAACAGAATATTAATCTGTTGGGATTGGCTTATTTTAAAGACGATAAATTGGTAGGGACAACGAAACCGTTTGAGATAGCAGGATATATGGGAATTAAAGGGCTGAATCCCGCCGGTTATCGGGGAGTCGTGAAAACAGAGGAAGGGGCTGTCATGATAGTCGCTACTCATCGCAAATCGAAATTCGAAGTACGAATCGAGAATGGGCGTCCGCATTTTAAAGTATATGTCCAAACCGAGATTAATCTGGAGGAAAAAATAACCGGTCAGCTTGTCGTGAATGAGAAGACCATAAAAGATATCCAAAATGAAAACAAAAAATCGCTCAAGAAATCATATGAAAGTTTGATCAAACAAACGCAGCAAAAAGGATCAGACATATTTGGCTTCGGCGAGTATTTGCGGGCCAAAAAACCGAAGTACTGGGATAAGGAGATTGGGTCTGCGGATCGTTGGCAAGAGGCTTACATGAATGTTGAAATTGAAGTGAGCGTAAAGACAAGAGTGCGACGAGTTGGCATGAAATCGAAATAAGGCATAAACCTAGAGCGCCGAGTTGTACAGGCTGGAGCGGCTGTATTTGGGTTTTGCCAATCAGCTTGCCCGTAAGCTGCTCCAATTCCGGCGATATGAGCCGGAATCCTTGAAGGGGCTGTCCCTCAGTCGCAATGACTATGGGACAACCCTTGTTTGGCGCGCCTACTTTGCAGGCTGCGCTCCTGGGGCCGCGGTTGGCGCCGCGCCGAGAGCCGGCGGAGCAACCCGTTTGTTATATTTCCAGAAGTGGAGACCCAACGCAATGCCCATACAAACGACGGCGTATAGAACCAGCTTGTCATCGCCAGCATGATCAGACGCGGGGCGTGGGAAATGTCTCGAAACACAAACAACGCCCTTCCGACTTCCTATTGGGAAGCGAAAGGGCTGAAAAGTTTGCTTACTCGTTATTTAGAGCTTTGTTAACCTTTTGGAACCGCCGTATGCGGACCCGCATGTACGGTGGTGTGAGAGGACGAAGGCTAGGCGCCTCCTCCTACTCGATCTTAGTGGTTTCTTCTTATATGAGAAGGTTCCTCCTAGCAATTCTTTAAAAAACTTCGATTTCAGACAAGCCGTTGTTAAGCCAACCAGAGTTGGATGAATCGACTTGAAACTTCATCCATGTAATGCCGCTTTTTGCGGGAAAGGCCACTGTAATCGGAGTCCCGGCGTTATCGAGCGCTCCGACAGCGATGCTCGATCCATCACTGAAGGTCAGCGTACCGGACTGGATGTTATCATAAGGATTAGAACGATCATATAATTTGACGGATCCAATTGTAATGCCAGTGTTCCAAGTCAATTTAATCCATGGACGCTCCTCGCCATTAGATGCCCATTCTCCGGCTCCCCAAATATGTTTGATGCCGTCGATTGCAAGGGCGCCATTTAACGTCGGATCGGCCGAAGAGGTTTCCAATTTGTTGGCTGCAGGCGCTTTGTTGCCGCTTACGACTAGACCTAACTCATATTTCAGCAATTGATCCAGCAGATATTTTCCTGCCACGTTTTCCCTAGCGTCATGATCCGTAATGAGATCGCCGGTCAGGTCGCCGCCTGCCGCAAGGCTGTCGAGGCGCAGTGTCGTCTGAAGCAGCGTGCCGCTGCCAACATTGAATTCAGATAAGTAGGAGCTTACGGAATAGCCGCGTAAATCCATTCTCGCAATGATAGGTTGATGAGCCGCAAGATTCGTCCCGCCATAAAAACCTTTGTAATCTAGCGAATAGTCGGTTGCCAAATCGAGAAACTGCTGGTTGCCGAAGCCTTCATGAGGGAATTGTCCCAGTATTTGATACTCATTCGGAACAAAGGCATACGCCCCGATGTTAAATGTGCCTGATTGTGATGCGACTGGTCCGGCGCCGTGACCGACATAAAGCACTTTCCCGCCGTTGTTCAAATAGCTGTCGATGGTCGCGCTCCAATCTGTCGTAATGAGTAGATCCGGATTGTCGTTAGCCCAAGCCGTCATCCAGGGATAACGAGTTATCAGATCTAACTTATTGGCAGGGTCGTAAACCTGAACCGATTTATTCGGGTTAGATAAAGGTGTATTCGAATATACCCAGACCGGCCAGTCGTTCGTAACGATATAATCTCCGCCATTGGCGGTTAGCGTCACTTGAAGCGTATATTTATACGAGCTTGCGTCGTCCGGTGTGGTAAATGTAATAGCATTCAAGTCGTATACATCGCCGTTTGCAAGTGTTACACCGTTCTGGCTCGTTCCGGACGAAATGATCGTCCCGTCTGCTTTCAGCTTCCAAGTGACTGAGCCATTCGTAATTGCGGTTCCGTCGTAATGCGACAGCTTCGGGGCAACGGTATATGAAGAACCTCCCCACACGTTGAGTGTCTGCCGATCAAGCAGCAACGCCGTCGGGTTTGTCGATTTTGTTAATTCAGCCGAGTCGAACTTGAGATCACCGTTATCGTCATATAAACCGGCTTGGGTTTGCGCGATATCGCGAATGTGTGTAACGAACAATCCGGCTACTCTGCTATTCATTTTGGATGCTTCGATATAATGCTTCTTGGACATTTGCGCATTTGCGATGGAAGACGATCTAAACACATTGATTTGCGCGAGACTGAAGCCTTGGCTTTGCAAAATCGTCTCGGGATCATTCGTTCCGAACATCGTCCACCACCAAGGCAATGTCCCGCCGTTGGCGTTCTTGATCGCGGTCGTATTGCGAATGGTATCGGTATCGGCATATTCGCCCAGTATAAGGGGCTTATCAACGCCGCCGCTAGCCCTGGCATTTGCCCAAACATCGATAATTTCTTTGAATTTGTTTAGTTGATAGTAGGGGTGGGTCGCGTAGAAATCGCCGTATTTCGTCATCCCTCCCGAACTGTTGTCCAGAAATAGCCGGTTAGGAGCCAGCGACTTGCCCATGTTGTACAAATCGAACATTAACGAGTCCATCTTTGGCGAGAAGGTTATCATTTCGCAATTGAAGTCGCTCATGATGACGCTCGGATGGTTACGATCTTTTATCACCATTTCGGTTATATTGCTGCGTGATCGGGAGAAGAAGTCATCCGACTCGACCGGATGCCAGATTGGATATTCAATGTAGACAAGCATGCCTTGCCGGTCCATTTCATCAAGAACATACTTTGGCGGCACCGTCAGGGTGTATTTGATGGTATTGAATCCTGCGTTCTTTAGATCGGTGATTTCTTTTTGTACTTGCGAGACAGAAGGCGCCTCTGCAAGCGTGTCCCAATAAAGTCCCCAGTGAAGCATGCCGGTAAGGAAGATGTTTTCATTATTCAGTTGAATTTTTTTGCCTGATACGCTTATTTTTCGCATCCCAAAGTCTACGGTTTCGGCATCGAGCACGGACGATCCTTCTTTGACCGATACGGTGGAAGTATAGAGATAGGGGGTGGATGTTGACCAAAGCTCGAAGGACGGCATATTTACATAAAAGCTGATGTCGGCCATCCCGTGCGCGTCCAGCGTTACGGAGCTCGAACCTGAATAGGAAGTGCCACCCCCAGAGCGGGGCGCAATATCAGAATGAAACGTTAATGATCTTGAGATGTTGCTCTTGTTGTGCACGCTCAGTCGCACTTCTGCACGATTATTATCGATATCGGGATTCATAAATACATTTTCTATATAGATGTTTTTAGAGGTGCTTAAGTTGACGTCTTGCCAAATGCCGCCGTAATTAATAGCAATTGTATCCTGAAGAAAGCCGGCATTCGTCTCTTTAACGGGAATTGTCCCGGTACCGGAGTTTAATCGCGAATCAAATTGATCGGTTACTCGTACGATCAGCGAGTTCGTTCCGCCTGCATTAACGATGTTGTTCATCGAGCTGATGTCGAATTTAAACGGCACATAGCCGCCTTCGTGAGAACCTATGAACTTGCCGTTCAACCATGCCTCCAGCTTATAGTCGGCAGCATCGAACTGCAGCCACTTGATTTCATCGGATGCAAGCGAAGGGATCGAAATATTCGTCTTGTACCAGCCTATTCCGTCGAATCGTTTTGGGTCTTGGTAAACGGAATCGATTGTACTGCCTACGTGAGCGTAAATTCGGACTTTCGCGGCGGAAAGGTTGGACAGGCTTCCGATATGATGATCCGTACGTTCGTAATAGTTTAATCCGTTTGGATTATAATGGCCGATAACGACCGTATGGTCCGTTCCTCCATTATCGTATTTGGACTCTTCCCAAGCTCCCAGCGAGGTATTGTAGGTCATGAGCCGAATATTAAAGTTGCGATCCGTTGCGGCTGTCCAATTCGTTAAATCATTCGACCAGTAGCTGTTTCCCGATGGAGCGTTGCCGCTGGCGAATAAATCCAGCGTATTCGTTTGCATGTTTCCGGGGTTGTCGATTGTCGAATCAAGAATGATCGAGTTATTGCCCGCCTTTAGATAACTGATCGGAACGGGGATTTCGATCCAATGGTTGCCGTTATCCTGCAGATTGGAAATATCGGCGGATACCCACTCGTTGTCATTTAGTTTTACTTTTACAAAATTTTTTTTGACACCGGAAAAGGACAGACTTGTTTCCCATGCCGAAGGAACGGCAATATTTTGCCAGACTGCATGATCAAGCTTCGAATATTGCAGGCGGACATTCCAATGTCGATCGCTGTTTTGCATAAAGTTGACGCCGTCATTGCTGTACCATGCCAAATGGGTTGTGCCGCCAGGGATTGTTGCCAATAAGTCCAGCGAATCATCTCCCATATTACTGCCGCTAACAATGCTAGAATCGAAAGTGACGGCGTTATCGCCATCGAGCAGATCGGCATTATTTACGGGAATTTCGATCCAATGTGTCTTGTTGTCCATATACTTGCGAAGATCTACATGCTGCCATTGGCCATCATTAACATTCACCTTTAAGCAGTAACAGGTTTCGCCTGTTTTACGGGTAAGATTGCTGCCCACATGAATTTGAGCCATGATTTTGGCGTATTGGACATCGTTTTTGTCGGGAATATTCAATACCATGCGTTCGATATAAGTTTTTCCATTCGGCGAATATTGCCCAATTACCGTTGATGTGTCGCGAACGCCAGAATCGTACTTGATGATGCGAATATCATTTTCTATATCCGGGTAGATCTGCCAAGTCCCGTTTAGACTGACCTTGTCGGTAAAAGCTTCAGCTTTTTTCATTGCAAGCGCTCCCATTACTATGATCGTAAAACAAAGGATTGGCAGGACAAGCCGTAAACTCCTCACACTGTGTTCCTCCTTTAGGATAGATAGATCATGTCAGGCCCATTATGACTGAATGCGAGAACGGTGCTCCCTCACCTCCCGTTTTTAAAAAATACAACTGGTTACGTGTGGAATATATCATGTTAAATTAGGAGGAGTCAATCTTAAATATCATGACAAATTATTGTTGACATTACAAATCGACCGTGCTAATTTTAATCATATCGGACAGTTAAGTTATTGGTTTCTGGCCAAAACTTTAAACTTACTGGCTGAAATATACATGCAAGAGGGGGGTTATATGCCATTTGTAAAGACAAATAGAGCGAAGTTCATTTTTTTGCCCTTGTTGTTGTTGTCAGCTGCAGCAATCGCTTTTTTTGTTATGTGGAGTCAGCGGGGCGGACAGAACGTTTCTTCGGGCTTCTTGGAGAAGGAGGGGGTCTACAACGTTCAGATGCATGGCGCCAAGGGCGACGGAACGACGGACGACACAGAGGCGATTCGCAGCGTCATCGACTATGTGCAGAGCGCGGGAGGGGGAATCGTCTTTTTCCCTGCCGGCAAGTACAAAGTCTCGTCAACGCTGCTTCTATCAGGCAATAATGTAGAGCTGCGGGGGGCGGGCAAGGCTTCGGTCATTTTTATGGATAAGAGCGAGGGTACGGTCATTAAAATCGGCAACGAAAATGAAATGATGCATACGACGCATAACAAAGTAACGAATCTGACGATTGACCGAGCCGTGCCGCCTGATCCGGATATCGAGGGACGGATCTCGTACGGTATTCATGTTGAGCGTGCGCGTTTCACTACTTTGGATGGCGTCATTGTCTATAATGCAGCTTACGGCATCGGAGTGGGCGAGAAGGGCGGGGACGGGTTTCCGAACCAATTTACGAATATTGTGAATTCGTATGTCATGTATTCCGGAAGCATGCAGCCGGTATCGACGTTTCCCGGAGCAAATATCGTTTTTTGGTCAGGCGCGGACTATAAAGTCAATACGACATTCGTAGAGCCGACCCATGTCGGTATCTTGATGACGGGCAATGCGAACGGTATCAACATCAACGAAACGACCGTCATTAACGGCGCGCCTTACAAGAAGGGCATTGTCAGCATTGGCAAAGGCTTCGCCCGCTACATCAGCAATTCGATCATTGAAAATGCGCTCGAAGAACAAATCTATATCGGTGAAGGCTCGCAGCGGGTCACCGTATCCGATTCGTGGATCGGAGCGGGCAATCGCAACGACAAGAATGACCGCGCCGGGATTGTCATCGAGGACACAACGCAAAAAGTGACGATCGCCAACAACAGAATTGGCGATCAGCGCAAGCAGGCCATACTGTCAGCAGGATTCAACGTCATAATTCAAGGCAATACAATCGAAGAAAACGTCAATTCCGGCTGTGCTTGCGATAGCGTGGAGATTACAGGAGGAGATTATGTCATCGTCTCGGACAATCGGGTGTTTGGCAGTCTCGATCGGTATGGCATTCACGTCAGCGGCAATACCGATTACTACACCATTACCGGCAACGTGTCGCCGGAAGCTGGCGTGCATGCGGCCGCCGCTGGTAAAAATGCGATCGTTAAAGATAATTTGTAAACGCATAATGTAAGCGCTTAATACTTAGTGGTATATTTGTTTAAGGGGGAAGAGTAAATGAAATTTATCGGTTCGAAAACGAAAAGCACTATTATGATCAGCCTTTTGGCGGCTATGGTCGGTTTATCTGCTTGCAGCAACGAAGGCAACAGTCCGACAATCAACACGCCTACGGACAATCCCGATGCTTCGGGCAAGCTTAAGGGCAGGATCGTCCTTTCTAACAAAATGGCTGAACAAACGGCGCTGCTGGAAAAGGCAATCGAAGAATACAAGAAGGTACAGCCCGATGTGACGGTCGATTATCAGATCAAGCCTTGGGAAGGTTACGAAACGTTTCTGAAAACGACTCTGGTTGGAGGCAGCGCGCCGGACGTCATGTTTACGGAGGAGGCGAATACGTTCCGGGCGCAGGACTCGATCATTTCGCTCGACGACTATCTAAATACTCCGAATCCGTACTCGGATACGGAGAAGCCGTGGAAAGACGATTTTGTCGCCCCCTACATCGATATGACGCGAGATGGGGCGGGACGATCGAACATGGTGCCATGGTCCATATTTAGCCTGGGGCTGTTCTATAACCAGGAAATGTATGAAAAGGCCGGAGTTGCGCAGCCTCCAGCGACATGGAACGAATGGAAGCAGGTGAACCAGCAGTTGGCGGACGCGGATTTCTTGCCTTGGGGATTGGCAATTAAACCGGACGACGCTCAAAGCTTGTGGGCTATCGGCAACTGGATGAACGCCGCTTTCCGCTCGGATTACGAGGTGCTTAATCTCAAGCATAAGGAAGGGTGGAGCTACGATCCGAACGACCCGGCTTCGACGGTCGGCGAAGCGATTACAATCGACGAGCTATGGATCGGCTACAAGAAGGGCATTCTCGACCCGGCCAAATCGGAGAAGCTGCGTTCCCTCTTCCAGCTGTTCAAAGAGATGACCCCCTATATGAACAAGGACTTTATGGCCATCGGGGGCTCGGAAGTGCCGCAGCGGTTCCTGACCGCCAAAAATGCCCAGTTCTATAACGGAACCTGGTTCGTCGGCAATATCAACATGCATATGGAATCACTCAAGGCCGATGGCAAGGAGGATCAAACATTTCGCTGGGGCGTCATTCCGTTCCCTAAGGTTGGAGCTGAGAACGGTGCTTTTTTTGACAAAGGCGAGTCAAATGAACTGTCGGGACTGCGCAACGGATTCATGGTCAAGAAGTCGGACGATGCAAACACTACCAACATTGCGATTGATTTCCTCCGTTTTCTGACGAGCCCGAAAATGGCGTCCGAGCTGTTCCAATTAAAAAATCCGGACAGCGGCAAACGCTTCGTAGCAGATATAGCCGCGATCGCGGGCGTCCCTCCAATGGAAGGCGCGGAGATGCTTTCGCCTGAACGCAAATATGCCGATCTCAACCTGACGTTTTTCGCCGATCAGAAGGATCAGGATGAGTTCTGGGGGCAATGGCAAAAATATTTGACCGACAAAATAACGCTGGACGAATTTGCGGCCCAGCGCAGCAAATCGTTTGGAGCAGGTATTGAGCGTCAATTAAAGCTGCTCCAAAGCGAGGTGGACCAGGCTCTGATCGATAGCGAGTTGAAATAAGGAACAAGGGGGGAGCGGGCTAGCCCTTGCATGTCTGC
This sequence comes from Paenibacillus sp. PAMC21692, assembly GCF_014303795.1. Lineage (NCBI taxonomy): Bacteria > Bacillati > Bacillota > Bacilli > Caryophanales > Paenibacillaceae > Paenibacillus > Paenibacillus sp. PAMC21692. The sequence continues at coordinate 6,239,500 of NZ_CP060293.1, read as the reverse complement.
GGGGCTGGTCCTGCTGTGCACTCCAAATGCCGGAGGAGATGGGTGGAATTTTGGCTTCGAAAATCAATTTTCGCGCGTTGTTCAAGAACAAATGGCTTTATGCCGGCTTGCTTCCATCATTCGGCCTGCTCGCCATATTCTCGTATTATCCGTTTTTTAATTCGTTTTACACTTCGCTGCTCGATTCGAACGGCGTCAATCACAGCAAGTTCGTCTGGCTCGCCAATTTCGTTGAACTGCTGACAAACGATGCCGAGTTTTACCCCGCGCTAAAGGTGATGGCGGTCTTTGCAGTGGCTGACGTAGTCAAGGCGGTCAGCGTCCCCTTGTTTGTGGCGCTCATGATCCACCACCTGCGCAGCGAGCGGGCGAAGTACATTTTTCGCGTCCTGCTCGTCGTTCCGGCGGTTGTCCCGAGCATGGTCGGGCTGCTTTTGTGGAAAAGCTTTTTGAGCGAAACGGGGATGATCAACGAGCTGTTAAAAGTAATCGGAATGGGACAATTTGCGACAAGCTGGCTGGGAAATGAGGATACGGTCATTGGAGCTCTCATTTTTATCGGATTTCCGTGGGTAAACGGCGTCGGTACATTAATCTTGTTAGCCGGCCTGATCAATATCTCCAAGGAATTATATGACGCGGGGCGCGTCGATGGCGTATCAGCCTGGCGGCGAATGTGGAACATCGAAATTCCCTTAATTCTGCCACAGCTTAGGCTGCTGATCATTTTGACAATCATCGGCAGCATCCAATCGTACGAAAGCATCCTGATCATTACGCAAGGCGGTCCGTACGGCATTACGAATGTGCCGGGGCTTATGCTGTACAACAATGCCTTTAGCTATGGGCGCGTCGGCTACGCTTCTGCAATCGGCATCGTGCTGTTCTTGCTCATTATTGGCTTTACCTACATTAATAATCGCTATAATCGTGTAGACGCATAAATGCCGAACGACAACAACCGAACATGCAGGGGAGGGAATGCGGTGCAGAACCGCAGATGGCTCGTGTTTGAAGCGCTCCGCTATATCGCGTTGAGCGCGATGATGGCTTTCTCGCTTTACGGTCTCTTTTTCATGGTCATGAATTCGTTCAAGACAGAAGCGCAAATGACGATCAATTACTGGCTGCCGGAGTGGAAAAATCTTGCCTGGGAAAATTACGAATTCGGGTGGAAGGCTGTCTCGCCCTACATTTGGAACAGTATCTATATTGGCTTGTTTACCGTGGCGGGCACGCTTCTAGTCGGCGTCATTTCTGCCTATATTTTCGCCCGGTTCCGCTTTCCCGGGAAAGAAATGCTGTATATCGGCGTCATCTCGCTTATGATGATTCCGGGCATTCTGACCTTCATTCCTTCATTTATCATCGTGCAGAAGCTCGGTCTGCTAAATTCTCCGCTAGCGCTGATTATCCCCGGAATCGCCGGCGGACAGGTCATGGCCATCTTTCTTCTGCGCGCCTTCTTCGAGCAAATATCGAAGGAGCTGCTAGAGGCGGCAAGGATTGACGGAGCGACCGAAGGAAGCATTTTGCTGCGAATCGTGCTGCCGTTGGCGATTCCGATGGTCATGACCATCTCGATTCTGACGCTGCTCGGCTCATGGAATTCCTATATTTGGCCGCTAGTAACAATTAGCGACCAGTCCTACTGGACGCTGCCGCTGGGCATTGCCAACATCAGCAGCGGATACGACGTCAAACGAACGCAGATGTATGCCGCATACACGGTCGCTTCGCTGCCGCTCATGGCAGTCTTCTTGTTTACGATGAAATACTTTATCGAGGGGCTTAGCTCCGGTTCCGTCAAAGGCTGATTCCATTGACAAACGTATTCGTTCTGGTTAAACTGAACTCACGATTTGTAATGTCAAATACGAAATGTGTTTTCAAAGGAGTAAACATGGAATCGGAATCACCTAAGTATTCACAAATTAAGCAGTACATCGTTCAGAAAATTAATCAGGGCGATTTTAGGCCGCATGATCAGATACCGACAGAGTTCATGTTGTCGGAAAAGTTCGGTGTCAGCCGGATTACGTCCAACCGGGCCATTCGCGAGCTGGAGATGGAAGGGTATATTTATCGGACGCGGGGCAAAGGCAGCTTCGTGGCTTCTCCTAACGATCGTCTGGCAGGTGCCGGTACCGAGTACAGCGTGCCCGATGCGGCACGCAGGGTTGCCGTGATTTTTGCAGATGTCCAGCATCATCAGTACGGGTATACCACCTGTATGGAAATATTGCTGGGCGCGCAGCGGGTGCTTGCCGAGTACGGATACGACGTATCGATCTTTTTCAGCGATGAGAGCGAGGAGCAGGAGCAGCGTCTGATCACTGCGGCTTCGAGCGGCCAATTTTCCGGTTTTCTCCTTTTGCCATTATCCAGCAATCATGAGCAAGAGGAGTTGAAGCGGCTGAACGAGCGGCGTTTTCCGTTCGTCGTTATTGACCGCACGATCCGGACGCTGCGAACGAATCTGGTCACATCCGACAACTTTGACGGCGCTTATCAAGCGGTTTCCTATCTGATTGAGCAAGGACATCGCAATATCGCGTTTCTGTCGCTTAAAATCGACTATGCCTCATCGGTGCACGAACGGTATAGAGGTTACTGCGAAGCGTTGAGCGATCACCGGATTCCGCTGCGCCGGGAGCTGGTTATGGAAGACTACATTCCGGCAAATATGGCGGCGATCACCGAACGGCTTCTGGAGCAGATCCAATCTCCTACGGACAAAGTAACGGCAGTGTTTGCCATCAATGACGAAATTGCGATCGACGTGATGAAGGCACTGCCTCAGCGCGGCGTGGCAATACCGGAAGATGTCAGTCTGATCGGCTTCGATGATTCCCCCATGCTGGATCATGTGTCGATTCCGCTCAGCTCGGTCAAGCAGTTCCGCAAGCGGCTAGGCGAACAGGCCGGCGAAATGCTCATTCGGCATATCGAGGATAACGAGCTGCCGCTGGAGCATGTGATGCTGAACACAAAGCTGGTCGTCCGCAAGTCGACAGGCAAGGCGAAATAAAAGAGGCAGTGCCGCATTGCTAGAATTGCAATGCGGTGCAGCCGGCGATTCGGCTGGCGGCATTATAATGTAAGCGTTATATTCTAATCACAAAAGTCATGTCAACATGTCAAATGGAAGGTTGTGTACAGCAAATGAAACGCATTTATATTGTGCCTCATACCCATTGGGATCGGGAATGGTATTTGTCCTATCAACATTTTCGCATCCGTCTAACCCGGCTGATCAAGGGGCTCCTGGAGATCCTCGACGATGATCCAGACTATGTCAGCTATCATCTCGACGGGCAGGCCAGCGTTCTGGAAGATTACTTGGAAATTCATCCGGAGGATCGGGAGCGGCTCCGCGCCCGCATTGCCGAGGGGCGGATCAAGGTCGGACCTTGGTATGTGCAGCCGGACGAATCGCTTGTAAGCGGAGAATCGTTAATTCGCAACTTCACCTTGGGAATCCGCAAGACGGAGGAGATGGGCGGCAGTCTCAAGTTCGGCTACTTGCCGGATATGTTCGGACATATCTCGCAATTGCCCCAAATATTGAGGGGATTCGGCATGTCGCAAGCGGTCGTATGGAGAGGCCTTGGCGACGTTGCCGCCCGCAGCCAATCCGAACTGCTGTGGGAAGGGGCCGATGGCAGCGAGCTGTTTACTTACAGGTTATCCAATCAGATGGGCTACTCGGAATTGTTCCGCCTTTATTCCGATCCGGATAAAGCAGCTGAACAAATACGTGGTGCAGTAGAGCGCCATCTTATTCCTGCATCGGGCATTGACACGCTGCTATTAATGGTCGGCGTCGACCATATGGAGCCGCAGCGCGATCTATCCCGCATCATCCGCGAAGCAGCTCCGCTGCTGCCGGAATATGAGCTCGTGTTCGGCACGATCGATGGATTTCTAAACGAAGCAGAGGAGAAAACGTACGGGAAGGATCTGTTCAAAGCGCATGGAGAGCTTCGCGATACGAACCGTGTCACTAGCGGCGGGTTTAACTTTCTTTTGGCAAACGTGCTTTCCTCGCGAATGTACCTGAAGCAGGCCAATGCACAGGCCCAATATTTGCTGGAACGATGGGCGGAGCCGTTCTCAACCATAGCTTGCAGTTTGGCGGGTAATCGCTACCCGGATCGCTTGCTTGAGCAGAGCTGGATCTATCTGTTGCAAAACCACCCGCATGACTCCATTTGCGGCTGCAGTCGGGACGAGGTTCACCGGCAGATGATGACGCGTTTCGAATGGTCGACGGAGATTGCCGGGCAACTGAAGGACGAGGCCCTCTATTCATTACTGGCGCAAGTCGACACTTCGGTGCTTCCGAATGACCGCATCATCTTTCATGCCATTAATCCGTTGGAGCATACGCGCCGCAATACTGTCATGGCGGAGTTGTACCTGCCTGCCGATGCCCCTGCCTTCCGGACGATCGATATTTACGACTCCGAAGGGAACCGGCTTCCGAGCCAGTTGATGGATGTGCGGCCTGAATTCCGCTGCGTTCACCATCACGAGACTGCCGTGCGCGATATGGCGATGCTGCATAACGCTGCTCCTCCCGAGGAGCGAGGCATTTTGCCAGGGCTGGAATATTCGCTAAAGGCGACAGTAGCATTCGTGCCGCAGACGCTGCCCGCACTTGGTTATGCCACCTTTACAGCGGTTCCGAACCGGAAGCGGGTACCGGAACGAGGGGTTATCGCGAAAGGACATTCGCTTGAAAACGAGTGGCTGAAAGCAGACGTGCATTTCGACGGCAGTTTGACGCTTTATGACAAGAAGAACGGCCATTGTTATCAAGGGCTGCTCGTATTCGAAGACGGCGGCGATGGAGGGGACGGTTATACGTACTCCGCCCCGCTAATCGATGAGGTGTTCACTACCAGAGGGATTCAGGCTTCCGTCACGGTCGCGGCCGATGGCGAGGCACTCGGCGTACTGCGCATCGAGCGCAGCTGGGAGCTGCCTGCGGGTCTGGCGTCCGATCGCAAACGCAGGGCTTTGGAGAGACGGATCTGCCGACTCGTCACTGAGGTCAGCCTGGGAGTGGAGGACGAATGGCTGGGCGTAAAGGTCATTTTCGACAATCAGGCTACCGATCATCGGCTGCGGGTGGCGCTTCCTACGGGACTGAAAGCCGATACGTCTTGGTCTTCTGCCGCCTTCGATCTTGTAGAAAGGTCTGTACAGGTCGTTCAGCCAGATGAGGCCGCGTGGATTGAGGATGCTGTAGGCGTCTTCCACAATCATGGTTTTGCCGGTATGACCGATGCCGGCGGCGAGCGGGGATTTGCCGTTGCGCCTCTTGGCTTACCGGAATGCGAAGCGACCGCGGACGGAACTTTGTATTTGACGCTGCTGCGCGCGGTCGGTTATCTTGGTTCGCCGGATCCGCTGACAATCGTGAGCGGCGCAGGGCCGAATTTCCCGACGCCGGAAGGACAATGCCAGGGAACGCATACGTTCCGCTTCGCGCTAGTGCCGCATCAAGGCCGTCCGCTAGAAGGAGAAGTATGGCGGAGAGCGCATGAGCATCATTTGGCGGTCCAAACGGTTCAAATGCGGCATTCGGCGAAGTTTGCCGATCAGAACGGGGGGGATGGAACGGGAGCGCTGCCCCTGACGCAATCGTTTCTCCAGCTGGGCGGGGAGCGGCATTCGTTCGTCCTGTCCGCGCTGAAAAAAGCGGATTCGCGCGACAGCATCCTGATCCGCCTTTTTAATGCATCCGAGGTTACAGGACGGACGATGCTCCGCTGGTGGCAGCGTATCGGCGAAGCGTATGCCGTAGATTTGGCGGAAAACCGACTCGCTCCGTTAGTTGTCACGGATGAACAGGAAATCGCTATTGAAGCGGACGGCAAAAAAATCGTCACGATCGAGATCGTGCCTGTATGAACGGCCGCTTGAACCTGAGCGGTGACGATTGGCAGCTGACCGGCTGGTACCGTAATCAGTGGCGGTTTACGGTATCGATGGAGCTAGGGGAGGCGTTTCCTCCTCCGGTCGGGCCGATTGCCGCGACAGTGCCCGGGGCCGTGCAATCCGATTTGCTCCAAGCCGGATTGTTGGACGATCCCAACAGGGGATTGCGCAGCTTGAGCGGCGAGTGGGTGAATAACCGGGAATGGTGCTACGAAAAGAAGTTCGATATTCCGGACGGCTGGTCTTTGGACCGGTGCGAGCTTGTGTTCGAAGGGCTTGATTACGCCGGGGAGATCTCTCTCAATGGCGTGAAGCTTGGCGAATTCGAGGGTTTCTTTTGGCCTCATACCTTTGATGTTTCACCTTATATTCGTACAGTATCCGAGGGCTCGAACCACCTGCGCGTCATGTTCAGGCAATCGCCGGAGATCGACGGCCAGTACGGATACACCCACCTTGTCACCACCCTGAAGCCGCGATTCAATTATGTCTGGGACTGGTGCCCGCGCATCGTGCCGGTTGGCATCTGGCAAGACGTCTGCCTTTATACGTACCGGGCTGCGAAGCTGACTGATTTTTGGCCCCATGCGACTCTAAACGATGATCTGCATACGGGGAAGGTTCGTTTTGCCGCCTCCGTGGAGACGCTCGCAGCCGGGCCATACAGGGCCGAATATCGGCTTAAGGACGAGGATGACACCGTCCAGTACGAATGGTCAGAGACACTTATGCTTAAAGGCGGGGTTAACTCCTTCGAGCATATGGCGGAAGTGGGCGAAGTACAGTCATGGTGGCCGAACGGTTATGGCAAACCTTCCCTCTACACGGCTGAAATCAAGCTGCTTGGCGAACAGGGGGAGGAGCTCCAGGCCGTGGTTAAAACGATCGGCTTTCGCAAGCTGGAATGGGTTGCGAATGAGAACGCGCCTGTCGGCGCCTTGCCCTATACGCTCGTAGTCAATGGCAAGCGCATATTCATTAAGGGCGTCAATTGGGTGCCGATTAAGCCTCTCTACGGTTCCGTGACGGAGCAGGACTACCAGCAATATGTCGGCCGATTTTGCGATATGAACGTTAACCTGCTGCGTGTATGGGGCGGCGCTATCATTGAGCAAGAAGCCTTTTATCAGGTATGCGACCGCCTGGGTTTGCTTGTATGGCAGGAATTTCCCCAATCGTCGAGCGGCATCAGCAACCTGCCGCCTGATGATCCGGCTGTGCTAGCGACATTGGAGCGGGCAGCCGCCCAAGCAATCCGGGAGAGGCGCTCGCATCCCTCGCTGGCGGTGTGGTGCGGAGGCAATGAGCTCATGTGGGAAGGGGGTGTGCCTGTTGATGAGCGACATCTCAATATCGCCATGTTGAAGCGATTGGTTGCGGAGCTCGATCCAGGACGGCGGTTTTTGCCTGCAAGTGCATCGGGTCCGAGTTTCGTGGCCGATGCCAGCCGATTTGGCCAGGGACTCCATCATGATGTCCATGGTCCGTGGCAGTATTTGGGCGATCGCGAGCATTATGCTTTCTTTAATAGCGACGATGCCTTGTTTCGCTCGGAAACAGGGACGCCGGGCACGTCTCGGGCGGCAACGATACGCAAGTGGGCGGATGGGCTGCCTGTATGGCCGCCTACCCGGGACAATCCGTACTGGGTTCATCGCGGAGCCTGGTGGATCCAGTGGGAGCAATTGGGCGCGTTGTTCGGATTGTGGGCTGCGGATGCGGATGAGCTGGATTTGTATTGCCGGGTCAGCAGGTATATGCAGGCAGAGTCGCTGCGGTACGCCGTGGAAGCAACTCGCCGGCGGGAACCGGAAGCTTCCGGGTTTATCGTCTGGATGGGCAACGAACCATTTCCGAACAATGCGAATACATCCGTCATCGAATATGACGGCATGCCGAAACCGGCTTACTACGTGTTGAAGAAAGCCTACGCGGGCCTGCATCTCTCCGCGCACTACAACCAATTGGCGTACAAAGAGGGCGATACTTTCGCATGCGGCATCTTTATCCACAATGAACATTCCGAGATTGAGGGGCTAGAGGCCACAGTGAATGTATCGCTGTATGGAGCGGACGGGAATCTGCTAAAGCGGTGCGTTTACGACTGTTCTTTGGGCGCTGGAGCGCAGCTGGCGGGGGATTTTTCCTGGAGAGTGGAACGCCCGGCGCATGGTGTATTTGTACTGCGGCTGGAGGCTGTCGCCGGGGAATGGACTGTAGAGCGTAACGAGTACGCTTTCGCTGTGGAGAGTTCCGCCCCCCTGGAGCCGCTGCTGCAGCTTCCGCAGGCACAAATTGTCATAGAAAGGGAGCCGGAAGTACTTCATTCAGCTTTTATTCTGGTTAATGTTTCGCCTGTATGCGCCATCGGGCTGATGGCGATGGAACGTGATCCTGGGCAATTTGTATGTTTCGACCGCAATATGGTTGTGCTGTTGCCAGGAGAGCGGTTGCAGATGAACTTTGCTCAACGGAACCTAAAGGAAGGCAGCGAATTCATTCCTATTATAGAAGGGCTGAATGTCGAGGCCGATTGTAACGAGTGGCAGCATAATTTAAAGGAGGAATCGTAGATGATGAATCAATTTAAATTTCGTATGCGAATACTGGTTGCTATTTTGGCGACGGTTGTACTAGGGGGAAGTACCATAACTGCACCTGACCTAGCCGTAGCGGCGAGCGTGACGGATTACAATGTAAAAGCCGCCCCTTATAACGCGGTCGGTGACGGCATAGCGGATGATACAGCCGCGATTCAGAGCGCGATCAATGATGCGCAAAGCGCAGGCGGAGGCGTCGTGTTTTTTCCAAAAGGGAGTTATAAATTAAGCTCGACACTCAACATAAGCGAACATAACGTACAACTGGAAGGAACGGGAAAGGGGTCGTCCCTCTTCCTCAACAAGGGAACGGATGCTGTCATTCATATCGGAACAGGGAGCGGTCAGACGACACACAACAAGGTGAAAAATTTGGCGATTGATCGTTCTGTAGCCCCGAATGCCGATATCGTCCATTCACCTTCATACGGCATTCGTGTGGAGGGAGCAAGATTCACGACGTTGGATGGCGTTACGGTCTACAATGCCGCATATGGCATTTCCGTCGGTGTAAAAGGCAACGCACAATTGAATACGCAGTTCGTAACCATCCTTAACAGCAATGTAATGACGACTGGAAGCATGCAGCCGACATCGGTTTTTCCAGGCGCTAATATCGTGTTCTGGTCCGGTGCCGATTATAAATTGTCGAAAACATTTTTGGAGCCGACGAATATAGGCGTGCTGATGGAAGGCAACTCAAATGGCATTAATATCGATACGACGACCGTTATTAACGGCGCTCCTTTTAATTATGGCATCATGAGCGTCGGCAACGGATTTGCCCGTTATATCGTCAACAGTATTCTTGAGAACGCCCATCATCAGCAAATCTACATTGGTGGAGAATCGGAGCGCGTCACCGTTGCGAATTCCTGGATCGGTGCCGGTGACGAGGAAGGCACGACTACGCGACTGGGCATCCTGATCGAGTCGGGCGCAAAAAAGGTCACGATTGCAGACAATCGTATTGGCGACCAGCAGCTGCAAGGCATTTTCTCCAAAGGGGATAATGTGACGATTACAGGAAACCTGCTGGAACGCAATGTAGTGCGTAACCGGCTCAATCCCAACAATTGTTTATCCTGCGACAGCATGCAGATCGAAGGCGGGAAACATGTGATTGTAAACGGCAATCGCGTGTTCAGCGACTTTGACCGGAACGGCATCGGGCTATTTGACGATGGAGCCCGCAAATTAAACTATTACATCGTAACAGGCAACGACACTTCCGAATCGGGAAGCGGCATTCATGACGCGGCGACCGGTACAAGCAAAGTGGTTGCCAATAATTTATAACCGTTTTAGAAGCATCAGGAAGCCTTTTCCCATAAGGCTTCCTTTCGCTTTCATCCGAACCCCCTTCTATGCGGTTTTGACGGAAGTAAGGTCGTCTGTGTCCGTTAGATTTTAAAAACGTCATCTAATCGAAGAATAGCGACACTCCTGTCCGTTAGAAGGACAACCTTGCACAACGGAGCGATCACCGTCAGAATGCGGGACATCCTTAGACACAGCGTCCGAATCTATAGAAAGTAATTCATCGCTATTCCGGATGGTCGATTACATTTATTGTGCCTGCAAACACCGATCCTCCCTGCTTAACCGTATTTCGTATTTGTTGAATGAGGCTGCTTCTATCCATTTGGACATCGTCCAACCATGCTGCAGCTTCTGCGGTTTCAGGCTCATGTTTCGCTCCCCAAGCCGATAACTCCAACAACACCGGTATTAAATCCAATCCGGCCTCTGTGAGTTCGTATAAATCTTTTCTTTTGTCACCGAGATGAGGGTTTTTAGTGATCAAACCCATTGCCTCAAGTCGAGACAGGCGATTCGTCAAAATGTTTCTGGCAATCCCTTCATCGGAAGCAATAAACTCTCCGAATGTTTTTTTTCCTGCAAATATGATGTCTCTGATAATTAAAAGCGACCATGAGTCGCCTAAGATATCAAGTGAAAAAGAGATGGGACAGTTTGATCTTTTGCGAGGATTATTTTGCATATTGCCTCCTTGACTTTATCATTACGATTTATTATATTGATTTTAGTTTCAAATTGCAACTAAAAAGGAGGGTTATGAAATGAAGTTCTTGTATGTATATCGAAGCGGTGAAGTTCCGGACGAGAAAGCTGCTCAGAATATTCATGAGTTGTGGAGTTGGCTGGACAATCTGAAGGAAATGGGATATGAAAAGGTTCGTTTTGCCGGCACTGGCCGTAAAGTTGTTACTCAGCATATGGTCGAAGAATACACAGGTGATATATTCGGTGTGTCGGTAATTGAAGCAGAATCTTTGGAGGAGGCTGCCAGGTTAACCTCCGATTGGCCTGAATTGGAATATGGCGGCAGGATCGAAATCATTGGAGCACTGGAAAATTAAGGTGGCGGATAGCGCAATGACCGTATCCAACATCAGAGCATCCTCATTTCAAGAAAAAAATGGTAGTCTGCGGAGGGGGGAATCCCTTCTCGCAGACTATCTTTAATTTATGACAAGCGGCGTAGATGGAGGTTGGCCGCCGAGCGAGGACAACATGAGATGCTATCTGAACTGGCTATTTGTCAGAGGAGCCAATAGGATTAGCCGTTCGCGAACAGTGCGAATAGGAAATATGTCCGCACCTTAATTATGTTTGTCAATAGACAAAGGATTGAAATGATGGCCTTAGAAATATGTTAGGGCATTGATTAATGTCAATATACGCTTTCCTATCGATTTGCTACGCTAATAGCGAATTGAATCCATGGCAGGGGAGCGGTTGATTTGTTTAAAGGAAAGCTAAGTCGAATAATGTGTTTATGTCTCGGTCTGACATTGATTTTGGGTTGGATGCCGGCGCCTGAGGTCAAAGCAGCGGTAGCGACCAGCGAGGTCGATTAAAGCAGGTTATGGATGGTATTGGGGGCGCTTACGCATTTAACAAAGCGGACGGGGATCAAACAAATCTAACGAAGATAATAAAGGAAGCGTAGGCGACTTGGCTCTCGCCGCCCAATCTTATGGCAGAACGTCATAATGGAATCAAGGGGGAGAGAAGCAAGCGTCTCCTCTACTTATTAATGAAGGAGCGGATCGACATGATCAATAGAGCTATAGCCGGTATTTTAACCTTCGTACTGCTTCTATCCTATTTCGCGCCAGCCGCTTCAGCGGAAAGCGGCCCCGTTTTTACTTTAACCGCATCGGAAGACCGAGCTGTAGCAGGTCGGGACATCAGGGTGATCGTGACGGGCGAGCATCTGCAGGATATGTATGGTTTTGAAATTCAGCTAACCTATGATAAGAGCAGGCTGGAATATAAGGGAGCCAAGAGTGCCGTTTCCGGCTTCTCCGTCCCTGTTCATGAAGAAGAGGGCCGACTTCTATTTGCCCACACCAAGGTCGGGCGTACGAATGGCGAAAGCGGCAAGGTTGAGATGGCCGAAATCACCTTCAGAATGATTGCTGCAGGCAAGACGTCCGTCGAGCTCAAAAAAGTTAAGCTTGTAAGCAGCGATATTATGGCTCAAGAGCCAAAGGCCGATGTGCGGATCGACTTTGACATTACAAGGCAACTACAGGCATTTACGGATATTTCGGGGCATTGGGCTGAGGGAAACATTGACAAAGCAGCTTCGATAGGCATTGTGGACGGCTACCCCGATGGAACGTTTCGACCTCAGCAATTCGTTACTCGCGCAGAGTTTACGGCCATGTTAATTCGCGCCTTATCGCTGCCTCAAGCTACAGATATTGCCCTTGAATTTACCGATTCCGCTCACATTCCTTCATGGGCCGTGCCAGCTGTTAGTCAAGCCATCTCGGCGGGAATCGTAACAGGTTACGAGGACCATACTTTCCGCGCTTCTAAACACATTAACCGTGCGGAGATGGCCGTAATGGCTACGAGGACCTTAGTCGTCCCTATTGATTCCGGTAAGACGACAAGCTTCGCGGATGATAGTGAAATTCCGTCATGGGCGAGTCCGTTCATCGCGCATGCGGTAGAAGCAGGCATTATGCAAGGGAGGGGCAATAATCGGTTTGTTCCGAAAGCTAACGCTACCCGGGCCGAGGCGGTGACTCTGATTTTGACATTGCAGAGCAGCGGGAACGCGTTATTTTAACCGACGAATATTATTCCATTCGCTACAATGATGGCGTTACGTCCGGAAATGAGGCAGCTATGTATCGAATGAAGGAGGTGGATCTATTCGGCAGATTATTAGGGGTTATGGTAAGCGCTTACGCGTCTGTGATTGCGATAAAGCGCGACTCTTCTTGTATGTGGGATTCCGAAATCCCAAAATTCCAAAACGGGCGGCATTAAAACGAGATTTTAGTGGTTGCCTTACGAAAAGGAGCAAAATAAGATGAAAGTTGAAAAACTCTTAATTAACGTCTCCCGCATCCTCGCAGTCATCATGCTGATTTCCACATTCGCGTTTGTCCCCGCCCCGGCCGCCGGGGCCGAAGGCGAGTCGTCGCTTGAACTGAACGACCTCATTGCGCAAGCCGAAGCCCTAAAAGCAGGCAACGAGGAATTCCCGCTCCAGGTTAGCCGTACTGACGACGGCTCCGATGTAAACCAAGCTTTCCCTTGGGTGTACGCCAACGAACTCGAGGATCTCGATAAAGCGCTCGAATTCGCTCGCCATGAGCTCACTCCCGCCGACGAAGCCATTGCCAGCCTTGAGGAGGCAATAGCGATTTTCACCGGAAGGATCAAAGCGGACGGTTCGGATCCCTACTTCCGTCTTGATCCGGGTCCTGGTAAAATGCCTGTATTAATTACCGAGCCCACCGGTGCCTGGGCCACGAGAACTCCGCTGGACAACCGCGTCCCTGCCGACTTTGCCGGCGGCACATTCAAAATGATTCCTTATCCTTTTGCGGATTCCGCGGGCAAAGCCGATGTTCTCCAGATCAATTACGTCCATAACGGAACAAGCACGTTCGGCGGAATAACTCTTGCATCTCCGTTGTCTCCGGCTGTCAATGTCCCTGCAGGAGCGACGATTGAGTTTGATGTGTACTATCCCAAGAGCGCGCAGGGCAAATTCATGCGGTGGAGAACCAGAAATGCCAACTCCGATCTTGATAGCTACCTCAGGGAATACCAGTACAATAACCTTAACCCCGACTGGGTTGGCAGCTACAACGGCGAATCCTGGTTAATGGCCCACCACAGCATTAACGCCTCGACAGGCAATTCGTCGAATTTCATTCTTGAGCTCCATGGCGAGAACGGCCGTCCCGCAGAAACCGGCATGCTGCTTGTCGCCAATATCCAAATAACCGCGCCCGATCCAGACGGCATTGCGCTTCCCAATGTAGTCAACAAGGAAAATCAGAGTGCCGTAGCGCCTCTTAAGAGTGTATACAACAAGGAGAACGACCTGTTCATGGTCGGCTCGATCGGAACCGGATCCGTAACCGGAACCAGGGCCCGGCACTATGAAATCTTTGTCGACGGCAACAATCTTAAGGCCGAACCAACGCATCCCCGCGGTCCCAATTGGCTAAAAAGCGTGACCGGAGCGCCACTGAACGGGGCAACCACCACTCCTGGCACAGCTGAGTACAACTTCCCGACCGGCTCTTATCAAGCGATCAGGGATTCGGGAACTACCGGGCAATACAAGTCTCACGGTCATGTGTTGGCATGGTACAACCAGGCACCTGCATGGATGAGACAGATCATTCCCGCGAATCTTGAATCCGGATATAAAGGCACAGCCAGTTTCTACGGATTGGGCAACGGCGTGACAAGCACGGTTCCGGTAGACAAAGAAAGCGCCAGAAGAGTGCAGTTTAATCACACCATGTATGTGATGCGCCACTTCCTGACCACGGATGCGAAGTACGGCTCAAGCGAAACCCGCGGAGTCATCCCCTTCAATTCATGGGATGTACTCAACGAAGAGGTTCACGAAAGCCGCCATAGCGAAAACATCCCGGCGGATCCGAACAGCTGGAGAACAAGCCTCAAACACACCAACTGGCTGGTTGCCTTGTCGGATGACCAAATTGAAGGCGACATCAGAGAGCATTACATTTACCTGCTCTTCAAGTACGCGCACATCGCGGCGCCGAACGCTCAGATGGCGGCGGCTTACAAAGCCAACTACGCCAACCTTCCCGAGTACATGAAGCTCGACGGACACGACGCCGAAGGCAGCATTGACGCCTATATCACGGACAGTCCTCCGAAGCTGACCTACAACGATTACGACATTTCCGTCCGCACCAAAGCGAGGACCGCGTACAACATGATCCGCGAATTGAACACCGCATGGCTTACCGACCCGCTGTATGACGGAAGACCCCTTATTGAGGACATGGGTATCCAGGGACATGATGCGGTTAAGAAAACACTTGCAAGCGATAACCAATATGCCATGGCCCTCTATGCATCTCTAGTTGACCAGGGCTTGCTTGCCGGTATTACTTTCTCGGAATTCGACCTTAAGTTGCCGACAAACGCTCCCGGCGGCGGCGCGATCGCTCCAGCGGCGCTCAATGTGAGACAGTCTGACGCCCTTGGTTATCAGTATGCGCTGATGTATAAACTGTTCACCAAGTTCGCCCCGTACATCGATCACATCATTAGTTGGGGCGTAACCGGTTCCGGATGGCAGGGAAGTTATGTGCTGTTCGACGGTCAGAGCAATGCCAATGCCGGATACTATGGCGCCATGAATCCGAACCGCTTCATGCTGGGGCATTCCTACCTGGATGATTTCTTTGCAGGCGAATACGAGAAAATCCAGGATGACTATGCCATTGACCTTGGCGATCTCGGCATCTATTCCGTCGGTGGCTCTAAAGCGCCTGCAACATTAACCGGCGCCGATCATGTGCCGGCCGGCGGTTCCTTCGACCTTGTCTACGGTTTGAGCCATGTGCAGGGCAACGTACTGGCTCAAGACGTCACGATTACGTACGATGCCGAAAAGCTGGAACTGACCGCACCGCCAGTCTCGACAGACGAAGCGAAATTCGTCGTCGCCGATTACAAGACAGAACCTGCCGGAACGCTCCGCATTCTGGGCGTTCATCTTGGCGCCGGTCAAACCAATCCGAATGCGGATCTGATCCAATTGTCGTTCCGGGCCAAAGAACATGCGCCAGCCGGCTTGACGAACGTCGAGGTCGCCCGATTGGTGACGGCAGACGGCGCAGGCGCGGAGACGGATCGTGACGGCACGGTACACACCGTTCGAATCGACGTCATCGACAAAGCGGCGCTGAACGCGCTGATTGCCGAAGCGCAAAGCGCGCATGATCAAGCAGCGGAAGGCAAGCTGATCGGACAATATCCGGCAGGCTCCAAGGCAACGCTGCAGGCTGCCATCGATGCAGCGGAGACCGTAGCGGATAACTCGAACGCCACTCAAGATCGGATCGATGAAGCTGCGGCTCTGTTGAACGCCGCATTACTGCACTTCCAGTCTTCCGTGATCGTGAAGATCCCGAGCGACCACAATGAAGACGGCAAGATCAGCGTTGGCGACTTGGCGATTATGGCTAAGGTTTATGGCATGACCTATGAAGATGCTGGATGGGATCAAGTGCAAGACCTGGACTTGAACAACGATAAACGAATCGACATTCTCGATCTGACTATGCTGGCTCGCATGATTCTAGAATGGTAATGCGCTAACCGTTATTCAAGTACTGATTTAGGGAATGGGAGAGAGGCAGATTGCTGCCTCTCTCCTTTTTTTCTGATTATATTGAAAGGAATCGTGAGATTCCCTTATAGGTTTGGACTGACCTTGCTCTTATACTTGGAAGATAGAGACATCCAAGCTAGGAGGATAATATGAGCCGCAACGAGAACATATCCATAGGCCCCAGCCATCATGCCTTGAACAAGCTTCGCAAGAAAACATCCTTCAGAAGGTGGGAGTCTCCGCTGGCGGGATATTTATTTATTTCGCCATGGTTGCTCGGATTTTTGGGGCTGACGTTATACCCCATGATGCTTTCTCTCTATTATTCGTTTACGGATTATACATTAATGCAAGGCATGAACTGGGTTGGACTCGGCAATTACAAACGGATATTGCTGGAGGACGATAAATTTGTTCAGTCTTTGGCCGTAACGTTCAAATTCGTCATCGTTTCTGTCCCTGTTCGTTTGTTGGCGGCATTGCTTGTCGCTCTGGCGTTAAACCAAGCGGTTAAAGGGTTATCCGCTTACCGCGTTGCTATTTACTTTCCTTCCTTGATCGGGGGGAGTATCGCCGTATCGATGTTATGGGGGAATATATTCGGAATAGACGGATTCGTCAATCGAGTTCTCCAGCTATTTGGATTTAAAGGGAGGGGATGGATTAGCGATCCCGATACGGCGTTATGGACGCTAGTGTTGCTGACGGCGTGGCAGCTTGGCTCGGCCATGGTCATCTTTTTGGCTGGCCTGAAGCAAATCCCTAGGGATCTATACGAAGCTTCGTCGGCGGACGGCGCCAGCCGGTTGAAGCAGACCTGGTGCATTACATTGCCCATGCTAACGCCGACCCTGTACTTTAACCTGATCATGGCGATAATCGGAGCCTTCCAGATGTTTACGGCTGCCTATGTCATTACAAGAGGAGGGCCTATGAATGCTACAATGGTATACGCCGTTTATCTCTATGAACGCGCTTTCAACCGTTATCAAATGGGATATGCCTCATCGCTTGCCTGGATGATGTTGATGACGATTGCCGTTGTAGCGGGCATCATCGCCCTGACCTCCAAGTATTGGGTGTTCTACGAATCGGAATCCGGAGGAGGGAGGCCATGAGGCGGCAAACATCCGACGCGATTCGCCATATTATGCTTGTTTTGTTTAGTGTCGTCATGCTATACCCCATTGCGTGGTGGATCGGCGCATCGTTAGAATCGACTGCGGAAATAAGCTCTCTTAACGTATTTCCGTCGGTTCCCGTGTGGAGCAATTTCCGCGAGGGCTGGACGGCGATCCCCGGATATTCTTTCACCCGCTTTTACCTGAATACGTTTTTGCTTGAGATCGCCGTTCTTGCAGCTGCTATATTTTCCTGCACCTTGGTCGCGTTCGGCTTCGCAAGACTTGATTTTCCTTTGAGAAAATTTTGGTTCGCGATACTTATGCTGACCTTCATGTTGCCGGCGCAAGTGCTGATCGTCCCGCAATACGCGATGTTTTATCAGTTTGGTTGGATTAATACGTATTGGCCGTTTATCGTTCCGCAAATGTTGGCTGGAGGGACAGGCGGTACCTTTTTTGTTTTTCTCCTCGTGCAATTTATAAGGGGAATCCCCAAGGAGCTTGACGAATCGGCGAAGATCGATGGTTGTACCTGGTTCGGTTTATATTGGCGCATGGTGATCCCGCTGACGAAATCCGCGATCGCAACGGTACTGATTTTTTGTTTTCTTTGGAATTGGGACGATTTTTTGGGTCATCTCTTGTATATTAATTCCGTTGACAAGTATACGGTAACGCTCGCCCTAAAGATGCTCAATGATTCGGAGGGCCATCATCGATGGGGGCAATTGCTTGCTATGTCGCTTGTTTCGGTCGTTCCGGCAACTTTGGTGTTCGCCGTTGCGCAGAAGCAATTAGTTGAAGGGATCGCCACAACAGGCATTAAGTAATAGGACCCCCGGCCACGACGAGAACCGCTGCTTATTCGATATAATCAACAGGGTAGAGGAGTGCCTGCATGATAGGAAATCCATTTAAGAGGTACAGAATCGACCGATTATTTTTTGGCAGCTTTGCTTTGCTCGTAACCCTTGTCATTATAACGATTATATGGATAAGTTATAGTCTGACTTCAAGGGAGCTGGCGACGACCGCATCTACCAATCAACAAAAACTTCTTAATGAACTGAACAATGAAATTACATCGCGAATGGTCACCATCGAACAAATTTCATTGTCCAAATCCCGGGACGATTCGTTGCTTTCTTTATTGTCGGGCGACAATGATGAGGATGAATTCATCAGGTACCAACAGTTTAAGGAAGTTAAACAATCTCTGGCGAGCTTGACGAATTCGATGCCGCTAATCGAAGGAATCGATGTGTTCATGAATGACCCCGGTTACGGGGACTCGGTAAGCTACATTCAGTTTTTGGATTTGAAGGAGGCTTCGCGACAATATTGGGCGGAAGACATTAAACGCAACGATTTTGCATGGAGCGACGAATATAAACGCGCTTCGTTTAAAGGAGAAATCTCCGTCATCAGTTTTGTACGCACCATCCTCTATAATAATAAAAGGATCGGGTATCTGGTTATCCATTTAAAGTCGGAACTGCTTGGTCAAGTATTAATAGGCCACTCCACAGGAGAAGTGAGCAGGATCATGCTGGATATGTCGGGGCAACCGATACTCCAAATCGGCAATGTCCCGGATGCGGAAACATGGGCTGACCTTAAGGCCAAAATGGATGGTCCCTCGGGGGTATTCCGGATCGAGGCAGGCAACGGGACCTCGGCATCGCTGTTCGTATACGCTCGGAACATTAACTCCAAATGGACTTTGGTGGAAATAACCCCCTGGTCCGAAATTACCAAAGGAAGCGTGAAGCTGGCGAAGGTCATTGCCGTCATTGGGGCCTTATCCGTTCTATTAACGTTAATCATAACGATGCTGCTCAGTATGCAGTTCACGAAGCCGATCAAGAAGCTGGTCGGCGCGATGAATCGTTATTCCGTCGACGGCGAAAATTTGAAGCTGCCGGATGACTACAGGAATGAGTTCGGGTATCTTTTCTCGGGATATCGCAAGCAGAATGAACGTATCGAGCAGCTGGTACAGTCGCTTCGCGAGAGGCACGAGCTTCAAAAAAAGGCCGAAATGGAAGCTTTGCAGGCCAATATTAATCCGCATTTTTTATATAACACATTAGATCAGCTGAATTGGATAGCCATAACCAATCATCAGGAAGAGATTAGCCGCATTCTGGAGCTTATGGGACGAATGTTTCGGATAGGGTTGTCCAATGGCAATACGTTTATTACCGTTAAAGAGGAGATTGAGCATTTAAGCTGTTACCTGGAGATTCAGCAGATTCGCTATAAGGGCGCTTTGCAATTTTTTATCGATAGTCCGGAATCCATCCAGTTGCTGTACATTCCAAAAATGATATTGCAGCCCTTCGTAGAAAATGCGGTCGTTCATGGCTTCCACAATCGCAGCAACGGAACGGTCCGGATTCGCATCAAGCAATCAGAAGGCAAGCTCGTTATCGAGATCGAGGATGACGGACAAGGTTATCAGCCCGCCAGGACCCCGAAACGTAAAACAGGCGGTTACGGCATTCGCAATGTGAGGGAACGTATTTTCGCTCATTTTGGCGGCGATTATGTTGTCGAGCTGAAGTCGCGCGAGGAAGGGGGAACCCATGTCGGCGTGACGCTCCCCGTTCTGTATACGATCCCGTAATCTTGAGCGGTAATCGGAAAATATCAAATCAAATTGTGCATCTTTCTTGTATAAATAGAAAATTGTGCTTGTTAAGATGGGGATAGATCAGGACCGCAGAAAAAAAGGGGGGGCAAAATGGCAGCTCGGAAAAAAATAGCCGGGATTGCTGCGGCAATTGTATTGGCCATGACGTTATCGGCTTGCGTATCCGGCAACGATGGCGCGAATCCGGCAAAACCCCAAATCGGAGAGAAAGTGAAGCTGCGCATGATGTGGTGGGGAGCTCAATCCAGGCATGAAGTGACGCTTAAGGCATTGGAGGCTTATTCGAAAGCCAATCCGCATGTGACATTCGAGCCGGAGTATTCGGGCATGGATGGATATTTGGACAAGCTGTCTACCCAAGCCGCCGCCCATAATGCTCCGGATATATTCCAGATTGACCCCAGCTGGGTAGCGGATTGGGCTTCCCGGAATCAGCTTGCCGACCTGACGGAAGCTATCGATCTTACAGATATTGATTCCAAGTTGACAAGCATCAGCTTGATCGATAACAAGTTGTACGGCGTTCCGTTAGGGTCGGTAGCCCATGGGATGATCTATAACAAGGCTGCCATGGAGAAGCTCGGCATCGCTTTTCCCTCCATGGGATGGACCTGGGACGATTTTTTTCAATTCGCGATAGAGGCGAAGATTAAGCTGGCCGGCAACCAATACGTATCAAAGGATTACGCGGGAGATTATTTTGCCTACAGCGCCTATCAGTACGCGAACGGCAAAGGTCAGCTGGTGACGGACGATGGTAAATTTAATATAGATAAGGACCTGTTTTTGGATTGGGCCAATCGCTGGCAGCTGCTGCGCGAATCAGGGGCCGTACCGCCGGCTGACGTCAATGCGTCGGATAAGGAATTTGATCCTTCCGCGGATCTTCTGGTAAAAGGGGCCATTTTGCTCCGGCTTGCATTCAACGCCAGCTACGGTGGCTGGGACAGCATGAATCCAGGCGCCTATGCTTTGGTGACGATGCCCAGATCCGCAGAAGCGGGCGGCTGGTTGAAACCCTCCTTGTTCTTTGGCATATCGCCTTTCTCCGATAACGTCGAAGAGGCCAAGAAGTTTGTCGACTGGTTCATTAACAGCGAAGAAGCTGGCGAAATTCTCGGAACCACCCGGGGGGTCCCGGTCAACACCAAGGTGGCTACCGCGATAGAAGCCTCGTTCAGCGATGCGGATAGGGCGGGGATGGAATTGTATCACGCCACGCAACAGAACGGTCAACAATGGTCGCCTGGCCCCAGCGGCTGGACGAATTGGGTGGATAAGGACTGGGCGCTTGTCCGAGACGAACTCAGCTTCGGCAAAAAGACGCCTGAGCAAGCTTACGAGGCCTTGCGGAAGACGGCCAAGGAGTACGAATAATCAAGAGATGAACGAAGGGGACGGAGCCATGTGGAAAATCGTGATCATCGACGATGACCGTAATGTTCTGCAAGGAATGAAGCAGGTCATTCCGTGGAACGATCTGGGAGCCGAATGGGCGGGCGAAGCGACCGATGGCGAAGAAGGGCTGCAACTGATCCGCAAGGTGAACCCCGATCTTGTCATTACGGATATTTATATGCCGGTCATGGGCGGATTGGACATGATCGAATTATTGCGCAACGACGATTTCAACGGAAAAATCGTCATTTTAAGCGGATATTCGGACTTTGAGTATGCTCGTCAAGCGATGAGGCTGAGTGTCGTCGACTATTTGAGCAAGCCGGTTAGCGTATCTACCTTAAAATCCATCCTGCACAAAATCGTAACGCAGCTGCAGGAAGAACGAATGAAGGACAAGGAGCATGCGGAACAGTCCGAATGGCTGAGCGAATTCCAGCCCTTTATTGAGAAAGAATGGGTCAAATCGGTTATTTCGGGCACGTTGGAGCCCTCGTATCGCAAAGACGAGAAATTACCGGAATCGTACAGCTTTTGGAGACAAATCAGTCATCTCGTCATCGGCATCGAAATTGTTCGGGATGCGCGCTTGAACGCCGTACCTATCGCGGATTTAAACCTGTTCCGGTTTGCTGTCGGCAATATTATCAAGGAAATCGCGAATCCCATATTCGACTCGTATTCGTATACCGAGCTGCACGGCACACGATCGGGTATTGTCATTCATCTCCCCCGCTCTCCTTCACAAGAAGACCTCCACATGAAGCTAAGACAACTCGGTACCGAAGCCATCGAAAGCGTAAGTCGATACTTGAATATTAATCTTAGAATCGGAATGGGCAGCCTTAAGGGCAGTTGGCTGCAAATTTCGGATTCGACGGAAGAAGCCTTCCGGTCCATCGAGCTGAGAGAATCCCCGTCCATGAAAGGATACGAGCTCTATCAAGCGGGTGGAACCGAATGGTCTGGGGACATTGGGCCCTTGACTCGTCCCGTGAAATTTTATCAGGAGCTTACAAGCGCGATAAAAGCAAATCAGGAGGGACTCGCTCTCCGCATTATAGCCGATCAATTCCTGCTCCTATCGTCCAGGAGCCGATATACGCCATCTGAAGTGCAGCTTCTCGCCGGCGAAATGTGGGGCATTCTTAATTATAGCTTATACGAGGCGGGAATCGTGTTGGACGAGAGATCTCCGCTGAAGCTTCCTCAACAAGAGATCGTGATGCTGACAAGAATCGATATGCTGGAGCAGTGGATCACGAAAACGGTAAGCGCGATATGCTCCAGCAGAGAGTGGAAGGGCAATGGTAAACATCGGCAGGCGGTGGACTTCATGCTGCAGTATATTCACAGCAGCTATGCGGAAGAAGTAACTCTCGCAGATCTGGCGGACAAAGTCAATATGTCCCGAAATTACTTATCCGATATCTTTAAGAACAGTGTAGGCGACACGTTTAATAATTATTTGACCCGCGTAAGAATGGAGAAGGCAAAGGAGCTGCTGCTGGAGAGAAAAATGCTGGTCTATGAAGTGGCGAGCCAGGTCGGGTATAAGAACGTGCCGTATTTCAGCACGCTATTCAAAAAATATATCGGCAATAATCCAACGGAATTAACGAAATAACGCAACGTTAAAACGATGTATACCTTACGCGAGAATCGCTAAACTCCCGTGCTGAATAAGCGGCGGGAGACAGCGATTAATTGTAAGCGCTATCAATTCCATTTATCGAGAGCGGAGGCGGATTGCAATGAAATTAAACTGGTATTATCGTTTGATGTTGTCCTACACGCCTATTTTTTTTGTGGTGATTTCTTCGGTAATCATCATCTTTTTTACGACCTTAAACCATCAGTCCGAGAGCAGATATATGGAGACCAATCGATCGATCGTCACGCAGATGATGAAGTATACCGAGGTCAATCTGAAGCTGATTGAACGAAATTCGGTTAGCGCGTTGATAACCGACCAGCATATTATGGATTATTTTTCTCAGCGAACGAAAAATATTTATGATTATTACGTCATTCAAAAGAGATTAATCGAGCTCAAATCCTCCTTTCCTTTCGAAAGCTCCATCTATATGTACCGGGAATCGAATCAAATGATTTTGTCCGATTCCAATACGTACTCGCTCGATTCTTTCGCGGATAGCGAATTTCTCCGCGATAACATAAGTCAAACCGAACCAAACAAATGGACGGAGCCCCGCGAGTATACGCTGTTTACCAATAACAATGGGCAAAAAGTAGTTTCTCTCATGAAAAAATACAAGTACCCCTCGCAGCAAACGGGAATTATTGTCATTAATATCTACGTCAACCCCATGATGGAATACCTTAATCAATTCGGCGAACTCGAGCAGTCGAAAATCCACATTCTCGACTCCGAAAATAAAGAGTTCCACAACGTATCCGACGGTCAATCTCCGGTGTCCAGCTTTCAAACCAAATCGGATTATACCGGGTGGGCCTATTCGGTCGAGAGCGTCAATGCCGCAAGCTTCTCCGCAATCTCTCAGCTGTCAAACATCTGGTTCATCCTTGTCCTCGTCATCATCGTGTTAGCCCTTATCTGGTTTACAATCATCACGCATATCCACTACAAGCCGATCCATAATCTCGTCGAGAAGATCAATTCGTCGATCGGGATTAAAAAGGGCGCAGGCAACGGCATGAAAAGAAGGTCAAACGAATTTAACATCATTGAATCGGCATTCGAAAATTTGCTGCAAAAATCGATGGATTATAACTCCTTGCAGCAGGCGGAGGCCATTCATCGCAAAAGAATTTTTATCCAGGAGCTTATTGCCGGTCAACGCGTTATTAGCGCCTCGGAGTGGGACAGCGAGGCTTCCGTGCTGGGACTTCCAATCGACTACGACCGAGTATGCGCCCTTTCCATAGAGATAGACCGATACCATATGTTTTCCGAAAACTACAAACCCGGCGATCAACACTTGCTCAAGTATATTCTGGAAAGCGCCCTCAAGGAATCGGCAAGCGAAAGGAACATAATGCTGCACTTCGCTTGGACGGATCAGCATCAGGCGGCGGTGGTATTGTTTCTTAAAGAATGCGATCTTCCCTATGAAGACAAGATCTATGAGATATGCAACGTATACAAGAATTGGATACAAGACAATCTGGAATTTACCATATCCGTCGGAATAGGCGCATGCGTGGAAAGCGTAACTCAAGTCGCGACATCCTATCGCATTGCCGTTTCCCATGTTTGCCTGAAAGCCGTATTTGGAACCAATAGCGTGATTGATCGACTAATGGCCCAGCAAAAGTCGGACATGGATTCTTACGTTGTAATGGGCATGATGCCGGAAATGATTCACCTGCTTAGAAAGGGGGATGACGGCTGGCGTGACAAGTTCGAGCAGCTGGTCGGCGATCTGCGGGGCAAGAGACTCGGAAGGTCGGAGCTAGTCGCCTTTATAACGAGTCTGATGCTGCATCTGGACAAAGAAATATCATCCATGCCGCCGGACATGGTGAATGCATGGGAGAGCAATTATCGTAACCGCTTCGAGAAGCTTGCCAATTTAGCGGAGACGTTGTCGGATTTCTGCCAAGGAGCTGAAGACGTTTTAGGAGAACTGGCCGTGCAATTAAAGCAGCAGCGCGAAAGCAACAGCAACAAATCGATCGCGATGCGAATGAAGGCGTATATCGATCATCATTTTGCGGATTCGGATTTGTCTCTCGTTGCCGTGAGCGATACCTTCGATTTGCCTTCAACCAATGCAAGCATTTTGTTTAAAAAGGAGACCGGAGAGAAGTTTATCGATTACGTCTTAAAGGTTCGGCTCGAGCATGCGCGGAAGCTGCTCGTGGATTCGGATGATGCCATACAAATCATTGCCGAGCGGGTAGGTTACGCGCATGTGCTCTCCTTCCACCGGGCGTTCAAGAAAATATTCGGGTTTCCGCCAGGCGAGTACAGAGCTATCTATCGTACGCAACGAAAAGGTTAGGAGAGGTCTGATGCATAGCGGGTTTTGCGTTCGAAACAGGGGCCTGTTAGCTTTGCAATAAAGGTAAAGACGATTCAAATCAGCACAAAATCAAGTCGATTTTTGCATGAAAGCAGCTGGTTAGGAGCTTAATTATTGTCAATGTTCAAACAAGCGGGCTCGATGATACATTAGTGCCTGTAAGCAGCGCCTAACCATGCATGGGCCGTTGGCAACGACTAACTTAAGAAGGAGGTAGATGGCCATAACAACCAAGCCGGTGCGCAGGACGGCACCACGACTGCCGTTACGCTCCTTGCTCCGAGACTGGCAGCTATACATCTTGATTCTGGTACCCTTGGTGTTTTTCGTAACATTCAAGTACGTACCGATGTTAGGCGCCGTCATCGCGTTTAAGGATTACAACATTTTTAAAGGCATTTGGGATAGTCCATGGATCGGCTTCGAGACGTTTAGGGAAATTTTCCAGATGCAAGGATTTTACCTGGCGTTGCGAAATACGTTCATGCTGAATTTGCTCGATCTGCTGGTCAGCTTTCCTCTTCCCATCCTGCTGGCCATCATCCTTAACGAGCTTCGGGTCCATTGGTTTAAGAGGGGTGCGCAGATGGTGCTGTATCTGCCGCATTTCATCTCATGGGTCATTATTGGAGGCATCGCGATCCAATTGCTCGCGACCAATACCGGTATCGTCAACAATGTATTAAAGTCCTTTAACCTGAACACTATCCCGTTTTTGACAGATCCGGTGTATTGGGTATTTACGTATCTAGGTATCGGAATTTGGCAAAATGCAGGATGGGGGACCATTATCTACCTTGCGGCTTTAACGGGAATCAACAAGGATCTTTATGAAGCGGCCGATGTAGACGGCGCCAGCCGATTGAGGAAGATATGGCATATCACGTTGCCGGGCATAAAGCCGACCATTATTATTTTGCTCATCATCAATATCGGGCATATGGCCAGCATCGGCTTCGACCGGCCGTTCGTATTAAGCAATCCGCTCGTCACCGATGTTTCGGAGGTCATCAGTACGTACGTGTACAAGACCGGAATCCAATCGGCCCGTTATACAATAGCTACGGCTATTGGACTATTTCAGGCGGTCATCGGTTTGATCTTCCTCCTGTCTGCCGATTTGATTTCCCGCAAGGTCAACGATCAGGGCATATGGTAGGAGGAGATAATCGTGACAAGCTCTAATTATTCCGGCGTTCGAGTGAACCGGAGCGACAAATGGCTGGATATCGTGCTTATTTTCGTCGTCTCCATTGCAAGCTTGCTTTGTTTGGCGCCCATGGTTCATATTCTGGCCTTGTCGCTGAGCGGTAACAGCGCCATTATGGCAGGCAAAGTGACGCTTATCCCGCTCGATATCGATTTGACGGCTTATAAAGCCGTATTCGGCAATGCTCAGATGATTCGATCGCTTGCATTTACGATAGGCATGGTGTCGTTATTCACTGTAATTGCCATGACCATGACCGTTATGGCTGCCTATCCGTTAACCAAAAAGAATCTCAGAGGGCGGGACTTCTTTCTCTTTGTTATCGTAGTTACGATGTTTTTCAGCGGCGGCATGATTCCGGAGTATCTGAACATAAAAAATTTAGACCTGCTCGATTCCGTATGGGCGCTGGTTCTTCCGGGCGCCATCAACGCTTTTTATTTGCTCATCGTCAAGACCTTCTTCAGCTCCATCCCGTCGGAGCTGGAGGAATCCGCCAGAATGGATGGCGCCAGCCAGTTCCGAGTGTTGCTAAGCATTATTTTGCCGTTATCACTTCCCGTGTTGGCGACCATCAGCTTGTTTTATGCAGTCGGACGGTGGAACGGCTTTATGGATGCCTTGCTTTACATTACAAACTCTAATTTGTACCCCTTGCAGCTCCGACTTTACGAAATGGTCATGAATAGCCAGGTAAACAGCATGCTCGAGGGCATTGGCACGATCACGCCAGTCCCCGAAAGTCTTAAAGCGGCATCCATTATGTTTGCCACGATTCCGATTTTGTTAGTATATCCATGGCTGCAGCGATACTTTGTATCCGGGATGATGATCGGCGCAGTCAAAGGATAGTGTTGAAGCAGGATTACAATCATTCAAAGGAGCGGGTCAAATGAATGCAAAGTCCAAAAAGTGGTCAGCCGGGCTAATGGCGGTGGCTGTATCGACATCCATACTTGCCGGATGCTCCGGCAACAATACGGGAGGCAACGAGCCTTCCGGCAAGCCGACAACCAATCCAACCTCCAATCCTGCAACGGAAGCGCCTAAGAGCGATCCCATCACGCTGCGCATCGAGTTGTTCGACCGCAATAATACGCCGGCCGGCGCCCCGCCGATCACGGACAATTTCATGACGAATTACATTCAGGAGAATTTCGGGGATCCGAACAATATTAAAGTCGAATTTGTTACCGTACCGCGGACTCAAGAGGTAGAGAAACTGAATGTGCTGATGGCGGCCAATCAGGCTCCGGATCTGGTTTATACGTATGATACGCCAACGGTGCAGAAATACGTCAAAGACGGCGGTTTGACCGATCTTGGACCTTATCTCGAGCAATTCGGGCAAAACCTGAAAACGGTTTTGGGCGAAACCGTTCTGAATTATGGTAAATTCGAAGGCGTTCAGTACGCGATTCCGGCCCGCCGGGTTCTCTTGCCGGAAAGCACGACAATCATGCGCCAGGATTGGCTGGATGAGGTGGGCTTGCCGATTCCGACAACGACGGATGAATTCTACAATACGCTGAAGGCGTTTAAAGAGAAGAAGCCCGGCAAGTCCGGCGACAAGGTCATTCCCTATAGCAACATCGATCCATTCCATAGCAAGCCGCTTCAATATTCGTTCTGGGAATGGGATAAAATTTCGGATGCCGATCTATACGCGACGCCGGACTGGCTGCTGCCGGGCAACAAGGAAGCGTTCCGCTTCATGAACAAGCTGTATAACGAAGGTTTGATCGATCCGGATTTCCCGTTGACGATGAACAAGGATTTCCAGAAGTTCCAGAAGGACTTGATCAACGGCGTCGTGGGATCGGGCACGGCCAATACGAACGAGCCGGTCTACCAAGGCTACTTGGCCGAGGTGAGCAAAGCAGATGCCAACGCGAAGGTCGTTCCGATCAATCCGTTTACTACTCCTGACGGCAAAACGCCCAAAGCGCTTTATTCGCCAAACGGAATGTACATCTTCGTTCCAAAAACCAGTAAAAACGCCGAAGCCGTAGTCAAGTATCTGGATTGGATGGCCATGCCCGAAAACTTCATTCCGTTGCAAAACGGAACGGAAGGCAAAACCTACGAAATGGTAGATGGCGTGCCGCAAGTGCTTGATAACGAGGAAGCGAAACAAACGCTCTACAACTATACGGACTACGCCATCATTTTGAACGGCAAGCTCGCAAGCTCGACAGACGAGAAACTAAACCTTGCGGTAAACGCATCCGACCCTAATTATAAGGATTTCACCGTCGCCAGCTTCGAGATGGGTACCAAGGACGGCGTGATCAAGCCTAGCGTTACGACGCCGATTCAAGCGGAAATTAAATACGCCACGACTCTTAAAGAGAAGACGGATGAAATTTTCGTTAAAGTCATAACGGCAAAACCGGCAGACTTCGATAAGGTTTACGATAACGAAGTCAACGATTATATGAAAATCGGCGGACAAGAAGTCATGGACGAGAAACGCCAGGCATTCGAAGCCATGAAATAAGAATCGCAGGCATGAACTCGATTCTCCGCCTCGTCGGCGGGGAATCGATCATGCGTACGCGGGAATAGACAGCGATCGACATTGGAAAAGGCGGATGCCACGTAACGGTACATAAATACTTCAGCGAAATGTAAGCGTGTTCATAATTGAAGATTTCATAAAAAGGAGGCAGACTTATCATGTTAACACGATTTAGGAGAAGGACTCTTGCGCAGTTGACGGCTGCCGCATTGGCGGCATCCATCGTTGCTCCGGCATCCTTGTCCATGAGCAGTACGGTTCAAGCCGCTGCAGATGCCGCCCCGGTAACAGCGAACTGGTATACAACATACCAGGATATGGATGGCGTAGGCGCGGCCTATGCCTATACGCCTTCCACACAAATGATGCAGCTCGCATCCGCGGGTCATCAGGATACGGTCAGAAGATTGCTGGATATGACCTTCGACGAGAAGAACGGCACGGGGCATGATATCGTTCGCGTCATGATCGGAGACAACGGAGGCGTCGCCGCAAGCGGTACGGCTGCAAGCCCCGGATTCAACCCCGTAACCTCGTTGCCCGCGGATGTCGCGAATCCGGGATTCGATATAGAGGGCAATCCCATCCCCATGAGGGGGACGGCCGGTCAATACGGCTATAAAATCGATGCCGAGAATCGCTATTACGACGGCAACACCGACAGCATCTGGCCGAACGAGCCGGCGCATGAACCAGGCACGCTGGTGCCGCTCGAGGATTTCGTGTGGAATTATCCATCCTGGAACGAGCCGATCCCGAACGATGCCGGCGGCCCGACCAATCTGCTTAGCGACAAAGGCTCGGATCCCGTTGTCATCAAGAACGCGCCGCGCACAAGGAAGGAATTATTCGACTTCGACCAAGTATGGACGATGCGTCAAGCCATGCAATACGGCGTCGAGACATTCTATGCATGCGTGTGGACGGTGCCCTATTGGATGAGCAACTCCTCATCCAATTCGCCGAGCAAGATTATTCGCAACGATGTGGCCATTATCGATGGCAAGCAAGTGAAAATCTATTATCAGGCGTTTGCCGATTATTTGGTTTATTACGTAAAAGGCATGTGGGAGCAATGGGGGATTCCGATTACCCATGTAGGACCTTTTAACGAGGTGGACTTGGCGGGCGGAAGCGCGGCTTATGTAACCGAGCTGGTCAACGAATATGTCGGCCCTGCATTGAAAGCAGCCGTAGAACCGGGCGGGGCTCTGTACGATATCCAGAATCCCGACGGCGAAGCCATCGACTTTATCCCTCAGCTCGTTGCGGTGGATGGGACGAACCTTAACGCTTCATTGAGCAGAGGCGGTCAGATGTTCTCCCAAGTCGATGAAGCGACTGCCACGATGAAGAATCCGTTTCTTGACGTGTTTTCGACTCACTTGTACGGTACGACAGGGATCGGCACGGACGAGAACAAGCTGTATCATACGGGCGGCTTCTCGCAGACGCCAATGGATTATACGACAGCGGGCAACTCGTATCCGCAGTATCTGACCAAATACAAGCTTTGGCAGACGGAGTTCATGAACCAGGATACCGGCGACGGTTCCGCCGGCGCCTATACCAATCGGTACGGCAATCAGAACATCAACGATGCGGTGCGTTGGTCCAACCTGATGACCAATATGTTTACAAGCAATCCCGGCTTCAATGGCTTCATCTGGTGGAGCATGTGGGATAACAACGGCGTCGACGGTTCCGACTTGATCCGCTTCGTCACAACGAACTCCCAGCAGGAGCCGGGGCGCATTAGCACATTGACCGGGGAATACCGGATTTTCAAACGGTTTTACAGCTTCGGGCATTTCTCCCGCTTTATGAATCCGGGAGACAAGCGCTTCGATGTAACGCGCGCTCCGGCGCAAGACATTAACATCGTTGGTTTCCGCAACAATACGGATTTCTCCATTACGATATCCAACGCCAAAAACGACGATAGCATTCAACCGCTGGAGTTCACGCTCAATCAATTCCCGGCAGGCACGTCGAGCGTGACCGTATTCCGGACTTCCGCCAGCGAGAATCAGGAGAAGCTCGGCACGATTCCCGTCGTAAACGGCAAGTTTGTCATCGACATTCCTTCGGCTAGCGTCGTTACGATTGTTCCATCCCAAGGCACATACGCGACTTTTGACAGTCTGGACGGCGAACGCGATATTTTCTCTTCGCTCGAGGCAGAAAGAAACGACAATGGCGTGCAAGGAAACGAGGCCGGCCATGCAGGCCGCGCCAATGAAGCCGTCGCTATGGGCAACGACAGCTACCTGGCTTACAGCAATATCAACTTTGCGGATGGTTCCGCGAACGGCGGCGTAGTCCGCAGGCATCTGCTTTATCTAACGGCGCAAGCCAAGGCTGTCAATGGCGGCGATCTGGCGGCTTATGTTGTGCCGGTAGGCACGCATGTAGGCGATGCGAACGACATCCGTTCGTTAGGCAGAGAGGTGGCGCGTATTTCGGTGCCGGCCAATAACGGGTACGGCAAATACCAGGATATGGTATCTACGGGCGACCTCAGCGCTTACGGCCATAAAGATTTGTATATCGTATCGGAAACAAGCGGCAGCCCGATCGTAGTCGACCGATTCTTGTTCGGGGCCAACGATTCCGACTGGAGCCCCGCCGCCAACAATTCGACGGTTTCTATACCGGGCAATTTGTTGATTAACGGCGACTTTGATTCGGTGAATTCTTCCAATACGAGCAACTGGGCGGCAGGTCGATACGATAACGGCACGTTCCTGCAATCCGTAGCGGGTCCGGAGCTTACCGCGGACACGATTCAAAGCTACACGGGTCTGTCTCGTTATTTAAAGAACAACGCGACTTCGAGAATAGCGGGATCCGCGAAGCTGGCCAACCGGATCGATGCCGATAATCAGTACGACGGCATCTGGCAGGACGTGACCGGTACGCTGACTGCCGGAGAAACCTACAATTTCAAGGGACACTTTATGTCCATGAAACATCGTCCGGAGAGCTACGACGTTGCCGCGGACAATCCAGGCGATGTAGAGGTTGCATTGGTTTATTACGATAGCGAGGGCGAACAGCTGGCGCTGACGCCGATCAGCGGCCGCGATATGCCGGAGCCTTATCGGGAGCGCGAAGCCGGGGATGCCGGTTATTGGCAGAACGGTCAATTTATCGGACGGTTGCTGCAAGGCGGGCCATTAAACCTGGCTTCGTTCCAGCCTCTTCATGTAAGAGTCGCGGACTGGCATGAAAGCGACAACGAATCTTTTGTCTATCAAGAGCCGGTCGGCACGGCTAAAGTCGTTTTGGCCGCCTATGCCAAGGATTCGAATATCATGTATGCCGATTTGCTTTCTTTGACGCCTCCCATACTAACGACTTACACGATTTTTGTCGATGGCAGTCTGCCCGTAAGCTTCTCGCAGGATAAGCTTGACTATACGTACACGGTTGCGGGTACGGAAGTGCCGGTCGTGACCGCGTCCTCCAATGATCCAAGCGTGAAGGTAAGCATCGCGCAAGCCGGCAGCGTCAGCGATACGGCAATCATACGCTTTATCAAGGGACAATCGATCAAGACGTTTACGGTAGCGTTCACCAAGACGCAAAGATTCGACTTCGCAGACGGTCTTCCCGATGGCTGGAGCATCGGAAACCCAAGCGGAGAAGCGTTCAGCTTCCATCCGGAGGGGAACGTGACATTGCATACGGTCAAACAGGATCCGCCGTATCCCAATAGCACGAATCTCCTGCAATTGCCGGGATCGGCGGAAGGAAACTGGACGCTGACGGCAAAGCTGACGGTGGACAAACCGCTTAGCGACGCCGCATTAACGAACGCGACGCAGGTCGGCATCGGCATCCGCAAAGCGGAAACTGGCGAATTTTTTAGACTTGCCGCTACTAAATTGGACAACAGCATAAAGGTCGTGAGTTCCGGGTTGTCGGGCTCGACGAATTCCAACAATCAGACCGTCGGAACGAGCTTGAGCGGTACCAATTACTTCCTGCGGGTCGTAAAGACGGGCAACGATGTACAAGGGTATTTCTCGACAAATAACGGGGCCAGCTATACCATTATGAGCGGCAGCCCCGGCGCAACCGTGCCGACCACGTTTACGCCGGATTTCTTTAGAGACGCAAAACTGCTATTATACGGCAATAACTTAAGCGCTTCCGATCTGCAAGTCACATACAACGATATAATCTTTGTGAAGTCGACGGGTTCTTCGGCGATCGGCGCGGATCAGTTGGCGGTTGAGCAGGCAGCCGGACTGATCGGTTCGACCGTCATAGTGCCGAATACAAGCGTTACGCAGCCGGAATCACTTGCGGCGCTAGCGCAAGACTACCTTAACCAAGACGAGGAGCTGGAGGCGTTAGGCGTTGCCGTCACCGTAGCTGTCGATAACGGTAAATTTGCGTTGGCGATTGCAAAAGGCGCAGCGTCGATCCAAGTGCATGGAGTCTCGATTACGGGAGACGGCGAAAGCCCGGACACCGCTTCGCCGACATGGGAGCAAGGCAGCGCCCTTGCGGGCTCTAACATAGCGACAACCACGCTTACGCTGACCTGGACCGCCGCGCAGGATAACAAAGGAGTTACGGGCTACAAAATTTATAAAGGCTCCGAGGAACTGGCAGCTGTTGCAGGAGCGGCAAGCTCCTACGACGTCGTCGGATTGGCTCCGGACACCGATTATGTTTTCAAGATCGAAGCTGGAGACGAGGCAGGCAATTGGAGCACGGACGGCCCGACCGCAACGGTCAGGACATTGCCGTCGGCCGACACGACGGCGCCGGTGTGGCCGGAAGAAAGCGAGCTTGCGGAATCCGGCGTCGGAGCGAGGGAGATTACGCTGACTTGGACGGCGGCCGAGGATGAGTCCGGGATTACGGGGTACAGGATTTTCAATGATAGGGAAGAAATCGCGACCGTGGGCGGAACGATCTTGACTTACCGGGTCGAAGGTTTAGCTCCGAATACCGAATACGTCTTTAAAGTAGAAGCCGGAGACGGCGGAGGCAACTGGAGCGCGAACGGTCCTTCGGTTACCGTAACCACGTTGACGGAAACGGATACTGCGGCTCCGACTTGGGCGGAAGAAAGCGCGTTGACGGCTTCCTCCGTATCTACCTACAGTCTCACATTGGCCTGGACGGCAGCTTCCGACGACACGGGAGTAGCGGGGTATAAAATTTATAATGGCGCTACGGAAGTGGCGGCAGTCGGTGGAGAGGTACGCTCCCATCAAGTGACGGGACTTTCATCGAGCACGGCATATACATTCTCGGTGCAGGCGGGAGACGCAGCCGGCAACTGGAGCGCGGATGGCCCGACGGTAAACGCGACTACACAATCCGCGTGGTCGCCGCCGGAAACGACGCCAACACCAACGCCAACACCGACGCCAACACCGACGCCAACACCGACGCCAACACCGACGCCAACACCGACGCCAACACCGACGCCAACACCGACGCCAACACCAACGCAAACGCCGAAGCCTACGCTTGAGCCCCATAACTTTAAGGATGTTGGCAATGGCAAGTACGACTGGGCATCCGAAGCGATCGACGAGTTGTATGCGAATGGCGTTATCAAGGGCACGTCCGATACTAGCTTTAGTCCGGGCAAAAATATAACGAGAGCGGACTTTGTCGTCTTGCTGGTCAGGGCGCTCGGCTTCGAGGCCGAAACGGACGATGAGGCAAGCTTCCTGGATATCCACACCGACGATTACTATTATGAGGCGTTGCTAATCGCGAAGCGGCTCGGCATCGTAACCGGCGTGGACGGAAGCAACTTTAATCCAAAGAGCGAGATTTCCAGGCAGGATATGATGGTAATCGTCGCAAGAGCGCTCAAGCTGGCCGGTAAATTGCCGTCCAAAGGAACCGCGGAGGATCTAAGCGGATTCCTGGATGCTTCAAGTGTTGCGGAATACGCGCGGGACAGCGCGGCGGCATTGATAAACGAGGGGATTATAATGGGAGACGGCTCTTCCCTCAACCCGACGGGTTCAACTACTAGGGCGCAGGCGGCTGTAGTTATCTTTAGAATCTATGAAAGATAGATTTATTAACCGCAAGCAAGGTCAATGTTTCACGCGGCGATAATTAACAAACAAGCACCTGTAAGCCGGACACTTTGTAAGGAGTGTCCGGACTATAGGCGCTTTCGGTACCGTTTATTGTCCAAGATAGGCTCGTTCCAATTCGGCGATGTCAAACTTCTTCATCTTCAAGGGCGAATCCCTTATGATTCAGTTCGCTCATTCGTCCAGGTTAGTATCTTAAAAGCAAGCGGGCATGTCGCCTCAAATGTTTCGAATCAAGCAGGAATGCGAAGGCAGACGTCGAATACGGTTACAGAAGCTAATCGAACATGAAGGTGGTTGCAGGCGGTTATGCCGATTATACAAGCCGTTGAGCGGGCACTGCTCATTCTGGATTTATTCGACGAACGGACCCCGGAGCTGAAGATTACGGAGATCGGCACCCGGATGGGCTTGCACAAGAGTACGGTCCATTCGTTGGTGAGGACGCTGCAAGCTCGCGGCTATATGGAGCAAGACGTTGATTCGGGGAAATATCGACTTGGCTTGCGGCTAATCGAGAAGGGGCAACAGGTGCTGCAATCGATGGATATTAGGCAAGTCGCCAAGCCTAGCCTGGAGCTATTCACGCAGAGCACGGGGCAGACGACGCATCTGGTCATATTGGATGGCGACGAAGGCGTATATATTGACAAGGTGGAGGGCGAACTTGCTCCAATTCGATACTCCCGTGTAGGCAGGCGCGTCATGCTGCATACCAGCTCCGTAGGCAAGCTATTAAGCGCCTATCAGTCGGATGCATGGATTGACGGACTTCTTGAACGATACGAATTCGTTCGCCTTACGGCGAAGAGCATTACCGATGCGGCCGCGTTCCGCCGAGAGCTGGAACTCGTAAGAGAGTGCGGGTACGCTGTCGATAATGAGGAGAATGAGATCGGCGTCAGATGTGCGGCCGTTCCCGTCTTCGATCATCGCGGGCATACGTCGGCGGCCATCAGCGTATCTACGTTGCGGTCGCGTGTCGACGATCGAGGGCTGGAGAATCTGATAACAGAATTGCAACAAACAGCAGCGGAAGTTTCCCGAAGGCTGGGATATAAGTTATAGTTGTTCTCCTTCCATTTGTTTATTTAGACGATAAAACCCACCTCTAAGCGAGGCTGCTCTTTATTGAGAGACCTCCGTAGAGGTTTTATTATAGCAGTATTATAAAACCGTGTACTATATTATAAAACAGGGAGTGGTGTTAATGAGGTTAATTCAGTATTTGGACGGGGATCGGAATGCGCTCGCGGCGGTCGGCGACAATGAAGTGGCTTATAGGCTGCAAGATAAGGATGTCTGGGAGTTGTTTCGCAGGGCGCAGCGGCTCGGCATGACGACGCTCGAGGCAATTGCTGCCGATATAACGGAAAAAATGCCGTTGCAAGGAGATTGGCGTTCTCTCGAACTGCTTCCTCCGGTGGATGCTCCCGAAGTGTGGGCGGCAGGCGTCACTTACCAGCGCAGCCGCGAGGCCCGCAACTACGAAGCGACCGGCGGAAAGGCGAATGCAGGCGCCACGTTCTACGATCTTGTATACGATGCCGAACGACCGGAACTGTTCTTTAAATCTACGTCCGCCCGAACGGTGGGTCCGGGAGGCACCGTCAAGCTTCGCAGCGATTCGACATGGCAAGTGCCGGAGCCCGAGCTGGGACTCGTTCTAAACGCCGCAGGGGACATCGTGGCGTACACGATCGGCAATGACATGAGTTGCCGGGATATCGAAGGAGAGAACCCGCTGTATCTCCCGCAAGCCAAGATTTGGAGGCAGTCCTGCTCCGTCGGGCCCGCCATTAGGCTCGCAGAAACGACTGCGAATCCCTATGATTTGGAGATGAAGCTGCGAATCTATCGCAATGAGGAGATCGTCGTCGACATTGCGGCGAATACCGGGATGCTGAAGCGGAAATTGGAGGAGCTTGTATCTTATCTTAAGAGGGACAATCTGCTGTTCGACGGGACGGTGCTTCTGACGGGCACTTGCCTGGTTCCGCCGGACGACTTCACCTTGCAGCCGAACGATCGCATCGAAATCGAAATTAAATCTATTGGAACGTTAGTCAATACTGTAGTCGCCTGATTGCGAAATAGAAAAGGAGGAGTTTAGAATATGGAGGTTGTAAAGAGCTGCTCGAATTACATTGGCGGAGAGTGGATGCCGGCGCAATACGGAGGAACGACGTCAAGCGTTAACCCTGCCAATCGGGATGAAATCGTGGGCCGCATTCCATTGTCGACGAAAGAAGATCTCGAAAGAGCCGTGGCGGCGGCGAAAGGGGCGCAGGGAGCTTGGCGCAAGCTCGCCGGCTCGCAACGCGGCGCGTTCTTATTCAAAGCGGCGGATATGCTGGAGAGGCGACTGGACGAGATCGGCCGCATAATGACGCTGGAGATGGGCAAAACGCTGACGGAAGCAAAGGGGGAAACAGCGCGGGGAGTAGCGATACTGCGATATTACGCCGGCGAAGGCATGAGAAAGATCGGCGATGTCATCCCCGCGACGGACTCCGATGCCTTTATGTTCACGACTCGCGTTCCGCTTGGCGTAGTCGGCGCGATTACGCCTTGGAACTTCCCCGTGGCCATACCGATCTGGAAGCTAGCTCCAGCTCTGATCTACGGCAACGCGGTCGTGTGGAAGCCGGCTTCCGAGACGGCTGTCACCGCAGCGCTGGTTATGGAATGTTTCCACGAAGCCGGGCTGCCAAGCGGCGTCCTGAATCTGGTCATCGGGAGCGGCAGAGAGATCGGGCAGGGCTTGGCCGAGCATCCCGACGTGCAAGGCATCACGTTTACAGGTTCCAACGGGACCGGGAAGGCCGTGGGGCAGGCTGCGTTCGCGCGAGGGGCGAAATATCAGCTTGAGATGGGCGGCAAAAATCCCATCATCGTAGCTGCCGATGCGGATCTGGACCTGGCGATAGATGCGACCATCAGCGGCGGCTTCAAGTCTTCGGGACAAAAGTGCACGGCGACTAGCCGCGTGATCGTCGTAAAGGATATCTATGACAGTTTCCGCGACAAACTGCTCGAGAAAGCGGCAACGCTCCGCGTGGGGAACGGCTTGTCGGAGTCGACGTGGCTGGGACCGTGCGCGAACGAGAAGCAATACCAGACGGTTCTCGACTACATTCGGACCGGGGTGGAGGAGGGAGCGACGTTGGCGCTCGGCGGGACCAAGCCCGAGGAGGAGGAGCTTCGCAACGGCTACTATGTTACGCCTGCGGTATTCGAGAACGTCACTTCGCGTATGGCAATAGCGCAAGAGGAGATATTCGGACCCGTGCTGGCCTTGATTAAAGCGAATGATTTGGCCGATGCGATTGAACTGGCGAACGATGTTCCATACGGTCTTAGCGCTTCGCTGTACACGAAGGATATCGCCAGCGCGCTGGCTTTTATTCAGGATATGGATGCCGGGCTGGTCCGCATTAATGCAGAGACGGCTGGCGTTGAGCTCCAGGCGCCGTTTGGCGGCATGAAAGCGTCCAGCTCCCACACAAGGGAGCAAGGACAGGCGGCAATTGAATTCTATACCTCGATAAAGACGGTATTTATGAAACCGTAATCGACTTCCAGCCATGAGGAGGAGCAAGTCATGCTGCATAATGATTGGTGTAAAATCGCGGAGCCCGGAGGAGAGGAAGTCTACAGGATTGCCACCCATGCTTCGGGTCCGGCCGGTTCGTTGCCGCTTACGCCGGAGCTGCTTCGAGAGTCCCCAAGCGGAGACTTGTTCGGCTGGTCGCAAAATGTCGGGATGGGGCTTTCGCCATCGCGCCTGGGGGGTCAGGAAGTGCTGCTCTTAAGTACGCTTGGCGGAATACGTCGGGATGATGGCAGACCGGTTGCGTTAGGTTACCACACGGGGCATTGGGAAGTCGGGCTGCTGATGCAGGCGGCAGCCGAGGAGATCAGCTCCGCAGGCGGAGTTCCGTTCGCCGGATATGTCAGCGACCCGTGCGACGGCCGGTCTCAAGGAACTGCAGGCATGTTCGATTCGCTGCCTTACCGAAATGATGCCGCGATCGTACTTCGGCGGCTTATCCGTTCGCTGCCGACCCGCAAAGCCGTCATCGGCGTTGCCACTTGCGACAAGGGACTCCCCGCCATGATGTTAGCTCTTGCAGGTAGCCCTTCGCTACCCGGCATCATCGTGCCCGGAGGCGTTACTCTGCCGCCGACGTTCGGAGAAGACGCAGGCAAGGTACAGACGATCGGCGCGCGATACGCAAACGGAGAAATGACGCTCGAAGAAGCGGCGGATATGGGGTGCCGGGCATGCGCTACGCCGGGCGGCGGCTGTCAGTTCCTCGGCACGGCTGGAACATCCCAGATCGTGGCAGAGGCGCTGGGATTGACGGTCCCTCATGCTGCATTGGCGCCATCGGGACAGGAGGTATGGACAGAGTTGGCCCGTCAATCGGCAAGGGCTGCGATGTTCGCCGCAAAGCAAGGACTAACCGTTGGAAAGGTGTTGACCGATGCTTCTATCCGCAACGCCATGATCGTTCATGCCGCCTTCGGGGGTTCGACGAATCTGCTGCTGCATATCCCGGCGATTGCGCAGGCCGCGGGTCTTCGCGTGCCCAATGTAGCCGACTGGGCGGACATCAATCGCAGCGTTCCTCGTCTTGTCAGCGTATTGCCTAACGGCCCCGTTCCACATACGACGGTTCGCGCATTCCTGGCGGGCGGCGTGCCGGAAGTCATGCTCCGTCTAAGGGGACTCGGACTGCTGGAGGAGTCGGCGCTCACCGTATCGGGCAAGACGTGGGGCGAAGTGCTGGATTGGTGGGAGTCGTCCGAGAGAAGAAGACGAATGCGGGAGGTGCTGCTCCGCTCCGACGGCATCGACCCCGAAACGGTCATCTATACGAAGGAAAGCGCCAGAGCGGCTGGAATGGCTTCAACCGTAACGTTCCCGATCGGCAATATCGCTCCGGAAGGTTCGGTCATTAAGTCGGCGGCAATCGACCCTTCGGTCGTAAGCGACAACGGTATATACAGGCATCTGGGTCAAGCCAAAGTGTTCACGACCGAGCGCGCCGCGATAAAAGCGATAAAAACAGGGGGGATATCGGCCGGCGACGTGTTGGCTTTGATCGGCAGGGGGCCTAGCGGGACAGGGATGGAAGAGACGTACCAGCTTACTTCCGCTCTGAAACATTTGCCATTTGGCAAAAAGGTATCCTTGCTCACGGATGCACGATTCTCCGGCGTGTCGACCGGCGCCTGCATCGGCCATATCGGCCCTGAGGCGCTGGCTGGCGGTCCTGTGGCGAAGCTGCGCGATGGGGACTGGATCGAGATTGTTGTAGACCTGAACCAACTGGAAGGCAGCATCAACTTCGTAGGCGAGGGGGAAGAACGCTTCGATGCAGTCGAAGGGGCTAGGCGGTTGTATGAACGTCCGGCCCATCCCTTGCTTTCGCCCGATCCGGATCTGCCTGACGATACGCGTCTGTGGGCCGCGCTCCAGGCAGCCAGCGGCGGAATTTGGCGAGGCGGCGTCTACGACGTAGATCGGATAGTCGAGTTGTTGGAAGCGGGAAGAAAAGCGTTGAACCGATAGTCTCTACCACAAGGAACAATTTGGAAGCGGTTGTCCCGTACGGGAACAACCGCTTTGTATTGTGCGCAATAATATTTGACCACGCCAGAGGTTTTCGCACTAACAAATAAAACGCTTACAAATAGGTAAACAACGGG
This sequence comes from Paenibacillus sp. PAMC21692, assembly GCF_014303795.1. NCBI lineage: Bacteria > Bacillati > Bacillota > Bacilli > Caryophanales > Paenibacillaceae > Paenibacillus > Paenibacillus sp. PAMC21692. Next base: position 6,198,568 of record NZ_CP060293.1, on the reverse strand, counting down.
TAAGCATGTAAAGAGTTGCACATTGTGGCTCGTTGATCTAGCACATATACTGAAAACGTATACAAGAGGGAGCTCCAGCAAGACTATATGAACTTGGGGGGAAGAACGCATGGATAAGCATTGGAGAAGCAGAGGATTGAAAGGGCTTACGATTCTGCTGCTGGCATCGCTTGCGATTACAGCCTGTTCAAGCGGGAACGAAACGCCTGCAAGCACGGCAAAGCCTACGGCGACGGCAGGGAGCGGAAACGGCGGCAATGAAGGTCAAACCAATACGGACGGCGGAACGAATGACGGACCGTTCGGCAAATACGATCCGCCGATCGAGGTATCGTTCGTACGTCATCTAAGCGATGTGGTCGAGAACAACGTATTGGGCGTCCTGAAAGACGAGACATTGGAAGACAATCGCTGGACGCGCGTGTACGAAGAAGAACTGGGCATTAAAATCGTCAATGATTGGGTAGTGAAAGGCGATGTCGGCTCGGATCAATATCTGCAAAAGATCAATGTGACGCTTGCCTCGGGAGATCTTCCCGACTTTATTCCCGTCAACGCGACGCAGCTCAAACAGCTGGCGGATTCCGATCAGATTGAAGATATGACGGAAATCTTTGAGAAGTACGCCTCTCCAATGTTAAAGGATGCGCTCACTCAAGAGGGCTCCAGCCCCTTCGACGCCGTAACCCTGGATGGCAAGCTGATGGCGGTTCCGCTTGTCGAGGCATCTATCGAGCGCTCCATGTTCGTCTGGATCCGCACGGATTGGATGGAGAAGCTCGGTTTGCAGCAACCCAAGACAATGGCCGACATTCTGGCGATTTCCAAAGCGTTTACGGAAAAGGATCCCGACGGCAACAACAAGGCGGACACGTACGGCATCGGCTTCACCAAAAATGTATGGGGCGGAGCAATGGGGCTGGAAGGCTTCTTTGCCGGATATAACGCCTTCCCGAACATTTGGCTGGAAGACGAATCCGGCAACCTCAAGTTTGGCAGCATTCAGCCTGAAGTGAAAACGGCGCTTCAAGCACTTCAGGATATGGCCAAGAATGGTCAGATTGATCCCGAGTTCGGCATTAAAGACGGCAGCAAAGTATCCGAGCTGATCGCAGCCGGCAAGATTGGCATGCAATACGGCGAACAATGGAATTCGATTTATCCGCTACAACTCAACAAAAACAACGACCCCGATGCAGAATGGCAGGCTTTCCCAATCGTTACTGAATCCGGAGAGATGGCGAAGGTGCCGCTTAAATTCAGCACGACGCGATTCTTTGCGGCTAAGAAAGGAACGAAACATCCGGAAGCGCTTGTCAAGCTCTTTAATATGCATATGGAGAAAAACTGGGGAGAGACGGGAGATTTCGATTACTATTTCGCGCCGCCGGAGGCGGAAAGCGTATGGCAGTTATCGCCGGTCACCCCTTACCCTCTGAAAAAAAATGTCGAGGCGTTCCGCGACATCGATGAGGCCCGCAAAAGCGGCGATATGTCTAAGCTGATTGGGGAAGCAAAGACGATTCAAGAGAAAATGGAATCCTACTATTCCGGCTCCACGGAGGGCTTTGCGCTTTGGGGTTGGGAGCGAATCTACAGCGAGCAAGGCTCCATGGGCATAACGGATCAATACGACAAAAACAATCAGTTCCTGCTTGAGAAGTTTGTCGGAGCGCCGACGCCGACGATGGTGGAGCGCAAAGCTACGCTGGAGAAGCTGCAGAACGAAGTGTTTGTCAAGATTATATTGGGCGATCCCATTTCAAACTTTGATAAATTCGTTGATGACTGGAATAAACTCGGCGGAGATCAAATTACGCAGGAGGTCAACGAATGGTATGCGGCAACAAAATAAAAAGAAGGTAACGGCATAGTCATGCAAAGGACAGAGGCAACAAGGTTCCGGCTTCTGTCCTCCATGTTTTATGACTGAATGGGAGGGACAACATCCAATGGGAGCCAAGACAAGGAGAGAGCTGCCGCTTCATTTGATGATCGTGCCGGGGCTTGTCTTCATCATACTATTCTCTTACGTCCCCATGGCCGGCATCGTGATCGCATTTCAAAAGTTTATCCCCGCCAAAGGTCTCTTCGGCGACCAACAATGGATCGGGTGGTCCAACTTCGAATATGTCATGCATTTGCCCAGCTTTTCGCAAGTGCTGTTAAATACGCTATTGATTGCGGGTTCCAAGCTGATTCTTGGTTTGCTTGTGCCGATTGTGTTCGCGATTCTGCTTAACGAAGTCAAGAACGCCGTGCTTAAGCGCACAGTGCAGACGACCATCTATTTGCCTTATTTCCTTTCCTGGGTCGTGCTCGGAGGTATCCTGGTTGATATCTTGTCCCCATCGGGCGGAATCGTGAACGGTCTGCTAACGTCGCTGGGATTGCCCAAAATCTTTTTCCTCGGCGATAACGACTGGTTCCCTACGACTTTGATTGGGTCAGACGTCTGGAAGAACTTCGGCTATGGAACGATCGTTTACCTCGCGGCAATTACCGGGATCGATCCCGGCTTGTACGAAGCGGCAACGATTGACGGCGCCAATCGATGGCGCAAGATCTGGCACATTACGTTGCCTGGCATGAGGATGGTCATCGTCCTGCTGTCCGTACTGAGCTTGGGGCAGCTCCTGAATGCCGGGTTCGATCAAGTGTTTAACCTGTACAGTCCTCAAGTATACGAAAGCGGAGACATTCTGGACACCTTTGTCTACCGAATTGGCTTGCTGGACGCGCAATATGGCGTTGCAACCGCGGTTGGTTTTTTTAAGTCGATTGTGTCGCTGATTCTCATTTCCGCTTCTTATTTCTTCGCATACTACTTTGCTAGGTACCGAATCTTCTAGGAGGAGAGAAGCCATGAATCAGCAGTCATCCGTAAGCACATCCCGAGGGGGCGGCAGGAAGCGCCAGTGGTTCCCGATCGTCAACACGGTCTTTCTAGTGCTGGTAGCGATACTTTGCGTGTTCCCGCTCATTCATATCATCGCTGTTTCCTTCAGCTCCAGCGCGGCGACCGCCGCTGGGCAAGTCAAGCTGTGGCCTGTCGAATTCACCTGGGCTTCGTATGAATTTACAGCTAGCCGGGGAGAATTCTGGCAATCCATGTGGATGTCTCTGAAACGTCTTGCGTTAGGTACTCCTTTGAATCTTCTGCTGACGATTCTAGTTGCCTATCCTCTGTCGAAGGAGTCTCAGGCTCTGCGCTTTCGGCTCGTGTATGCATGGATATTTTTCCTCACCATGCTCTTCAACGGAGGTCTGATTCCGTGGTATGTGACGCTCAAGGAATACGGCTTGCTGAATTCGATATGGGCGCTCGTGCTTCCCGGAGCCGTTCCGGTTTTCAGCATCATTCTGCTGCTTAATTTCTTTCGAGAGGTGCCAAAGGAGCTGGAGGAAGCGGCGCTGATCGATGGCGCGGGCCACTGGACGACGTTATGGCGCATTTACGTGCCCATCTCGAAGCCGGCGCTTGCAACACTCGCTCTGTTCTCCATGGTGGAGCATTGGAACAGTTGGTTCGACGGATTGATCCTGATGAGCAATCCATCCAATTATCCGCTTCAGAGTTACATTCAGACGATCGTCATTCAACAGAATCTGTCCAATGTGTCGAGGGACGATCTGCTGAACCTGGCCCAAATCTCAGATCGAACGTTGAAGGCTTCGCAGATATTCCTGGGTTCGCTGCCTATCATTTTGGCGTATCCGTTCCTGCAGAAATATTTTGTCAAAGGCATCGTCCTAGGGAGCGTTAAGGGATAACTGGAGAAATCTAGGGACAGAATGTTGAACATTCGTTACAATGAGGGAAAACGGTGGAGGCGACGCTGTTGTTCAATCGCCAGGATATCTCGCTCAGAAATTCCATTTTTTCGCGACTGCTGATTACCTTTCTGCTTATCATGCTCCCTATGTGGTCGTTCGGGGCGTACATTTATAACTGGATCGTGCAGACCGCCCGCGAGGACATATCCAAGACGGCGGTCTCGCAGATCGTTTATTACCTCTCGGACATGGAGAACGAAATCGAACGGATAAAGCTGCTCCAGTACAGCCTGCTCGAAGATGAACACTTGAACGAACTGGCGCTGACCTGGGAAACGATGGACACGATCGAGCGGATGGAAAATATCAATTTATTGCTGAAACGGGTTTATACGATCCAGAACAGCAGCCATTACATTGAAGACGTCAGCGTGCACATTGCTCCTATCGGCAAGACGTTGTCTGTCGATGGGGCGCGCGAGTTCGACGCGGAGCGGTTTTACGGGATTCGCTCCGTGTATGGGCACGGATCCCAGATTATCGAATGGAAGGGCAGCCTGCACCTGAGTGCGTACAAGCCCGGGGGGAGAAAAGATGCAGAGCCGCTGTTTACCGTAGAGATCGCGCTCGACAGCGGGGTCATGCGAGAGGAATTGAACCAGTTCAACCTCTACGCAGACAGCGGGGTCATGCTCGTGCATGGACGGGATGGCGTAGTTATTACCAATGGGGCAGGAGCCTTTCCAGAGCAAGATATGCCCGTTTTCCTGCAGCGATCCCGAGACAGCGAGGAACTGAAAACGGACGCAGTAAAGTTGTCCAATATGCGTTTCTATTATATGCACGCTAATTCGGAGAAGCTGAACTTCTCCTTGTACCGGTTCATCCCGGAACGAGTATTCCAGGAACCGCTCGACCGGTTCTACTCCTGGGCATGGTTGTTTCTCATTCTATCGCTTGGAATCATAGCCGTTTACGCTCTATCGACGTACAAATTCATCCACAAGCCCTTATTAACGTTCGTCAAGAGCTTCAGAAGAATGGAGAATGGGGACCTCGACATTTTCATTGATCATGCCTCGAAGGACGAATTCCGTTATCTGTACGGCCGCTTTAACCAAATGGTCGCCAATCTGCGTTCATTGATCGATCAGGCTTACAAGCAAAAGATATTGGCGCAGCGCTCGGAACTCAAACAGCTTCAATCGCAGATCAATCCCCATTTCCTGTACAACAGCTTTTTCATTTTAAATACGATGGCGAAGACGGGAGACGTCGAGCGCATCGAGCAATTCACGACGTTATTGGGCAAATACTTTCAATTCGTAACGCGTAACGCTTCCGACAATTTGTCGCTGGAGCATGAGATCTCGCATGCGAGAATGTACACGGAGATTCAGGAGCTGCGTTTCTCGAGGCGTATTAAGGTGGATTTCCAGGAGCTTCCTTCCGAACTTGCGCCTATGCAGGTGCCCCGTCTGATCGTACAGCCCATCATCGAGAACGCGTTCGAGCACAGCCTGGAGAAAAAGGCGTACGACGGACTGATAGTGGTTCGCTTCGAATGGGATGACGAAGAGGTTAGAGTGATCGTGGAGGATAACGGAGATCGCTTGTCTGACGAGGAATTGGCTAGAATCATACATTCGTTGAAGGATGACGAAGACCAAAGCGAGATTACAGGGATGGTCAACATACATCGACGTGTCCTTTTGACACTAGGCGATGGAGGACTACAGGTGTCAAGAAGCGGGCTCGGAGGATTAATGGCGACGCTGAAGCTGCCTAGGGAGGGGGGAGAACAAGATAATCCGATTACTTATCGTAGATGACGAGGAAATTATTACGGACGGTCTATACGAGGTGCTTAGCAAGCTGGATCTGGAGCTCGATCTGTATAAGGCATATTCCGGACAGGAGGCATTGCTATGGCTGCGGAGGACCCGATTCGATATCGTACTCTCGGACATCGCCATGCCGGAGATGGACGGTCTGGCCTTAATGAACGTAATCCGCTCCGATTGGCCGCAATGCAAGATGATTTTTTTGACCGGCTACAGCCATTTCGAAACGGTATACCAGGCGGTTCAGTGGCCGGGTATCCGTTATTTGCTTAAGAGTGAAGGGTATAACAAACTGATTGAGACCGTTGGCCTGGTTGTTAGCGAGATTCAAGAAGAGTTGCGAACGGCTGCGCTACTGCAGAATTCCAAAGCAAGCCAGAATGCCTTTGACACGCTCGCTGCAGGCAATTTTGTGCGCCATCTCTTGTTCGAAGGCGGAGCGGACGAGACGATGTCGGACAACTTCAATAGACTGCGCATCGAATTCGAACCCCGCGCTCCCGTCCTCATAGCCCTTGGCAGCCTGTCCGCGGCGGAGGCTCACCGCTACTATGCCGATCGGCAGGAGACGGCGCTCAGGGTTAAAATCCTTGCTGATACTTATTTGGAGGAGAAAAGCAGATGTCTTGGCGTAATCGATCGTTACGGCGATCTGATCTGGCTCGTTCAGCCGCCCGATCCATGCCGGCCGCTATCGAATTCATCTGTAGCCGAGCAAGAGGATAACCGATTCGAACGTCTATCTACATTCCTGGAGGGAACGTTCGAATTGATTCAGGAGGCCTGCCAGCAGTCGCTGGGCATTCAGTTGTCCGTTACGCTGGCGAAGGAGCCAACGGACTGGAAGCAGCTCCCCACGGCTTACGATAAGCTCCGAGAACGGCAGCACTTGCGTGCGGGAGACGGGACAACGATGGTGCAATCCGTGCTGCTAAACGAGGAGGGAACGGCAGCTCAGGTGCGTTTGCGCTTCCCGAAGGAGAAGACGGAGACGCTGGCTTCACATTTGGAGGGTGGCAGAAGAGAGGACTTTCTCGGGTTGTTTAACGAGCTTACGCTGACTGCTACGGAGGGAGGATGGACAACGGCTTACGCCACGGAGCTGTATTATTCCATCGCCCTTATCCTGCTTTCCTACTCCAATCGTTGGGGGGAACGAGAGAAGCTGCCGATGTCTGCAGGGGGCTTGATGCAATTGGATGGGTATCACTCCTGGAAACAACGATACTCCGTCCTGAGGGGCGTGGCGGAAGATCTGTTCGAATTGAGACGAGACGGGGAGCATAACCGAGCTGTTACGGCTATTGATAAGATCAGCGCTTATATTGACGAACATATCGCAGAGGACTTGTCGCTCGTTCGTCTGGCAGACGAAATCCACTTTAACCCTTCGTACCTCTCGCGCTTATTCAAGCAAGAACGGGGGATCAAGCTGTCGGAATATATCGAGGATGTCCGGTTTGCAAGAGCGAAGGAGCTGCTGTTGCATACGGAAATGAAAATCGCGGAGATCGGTGCCAGCGTCGGATACGAGGCGCCCCATTCCTTTACCCGAGTATTCAAGAAGTGGACGGGCATTTCGCCGCATGAATTTCGGGAACAGGCCGGAAAGCGAAGAGAGGCATAGACATTAACGAACAGCTGGAATATGAAACGAAAATATAAAAATGCAGCCCGGGAGTACGCCTCCTGGGCTGTTCTGTTTCCTCTAACCCATCACACCGACGGCAACGATGGTCATGGTAGCTCGAATCGATGTCGGTGTTACGACCCGGTTGGTTCATTCCCCAGATAAGCCCGTTCCAATTCCGCAATGTTAAACTTCTTCATCTTCAGGAATGCTTTCGTGACGCGATCACGCTGCTCCGGTGTGCCTTCGTTCATCATCTTGTCTAAAGCGGCGGGCGAGATTTGCCACGAAACGCCGTATTTGTCTTTCAGCCAGCCGCATTGCTCGGCTTCGGGAAGGGCGGACAGCTTGTCCCAATAGTAGTCGATTTCCTCCTGCGTCGTACAATCGACCAGCAAGGAAATCGCCTCATTGAACTGGAACGAATGTTCATGCGCGCTGTCCATAGCCGTAAACCAGGTGTTCTCCAGCATAAAGTCGGAGAACATGACGTCCCCCTCGCGGTCTGGCTCCATACCGGAGGCATAACGAACCAGCGCGCCGGGCTTCGCGTTGCGGAAGACCGAGAGATAGAACTCGCGAGCTTCCTCCGCCTTGCCGCAGTTGTCGCCGACAAACATCAGGGAAGGGATAATCGGCGGGCGCGGCTCCCCGTGCGGATTAGTTAATATGAGCTGCCAGCTGACCCCGTATTTGTCCTGTATCCAGCCATACCGCTCGCTAAACGGGTACTTGTCCAGAGGCATGAGAGGAGTTCCTCCGTCGGACAACTTATTCCACGCTTCTTCGAGCATTTCTCCGGCATTTGGTTCCCGCGACGGATCGAAATTAACGAAAAACGAAATCGAAGGATTTAACTTGAAGAGCGGCCCTGCAGAGATAGCCATAAACGGATGCCCCCAAACCGTAAACGAAACGATAGGTGCATCTCCGGAAGGCGTATCGTTTAAGGTCGTCGAGCTGGTTATTTTGGAATGCGGGAAAACAGAGCAATAGAACTCAGCAGCTTCCTTTGCTTCTTTGTCGAACCACAAATGCGGAATGATCGGTTGCGCAAGACCATTATTAGCATCGCTCATCAGTATTGCCTCCCAATTCGTTAATGAAGTGCCTATTACGCCTTTGATTATAGCACATACGTTCGCATGAATCCACCGGCAATAACGCTAGAGTTTTGAAACGATATATGGCAGAATTGAAAGTAGTTCAGCCTATAATAGAGCAACGATTCATCTATCTGGAAGCAAACAAAGCTTTAGACTGTGATTATGACTTGAAAAAAAAGGAGCGATCTTTAAATGAGTAAAGTTGTTCATCGAGTAGCTTTCATCGGATGCGGGAAACGGGCACATGAACATGCAATTGGTATCAAGGCTGATAACAGATGCGAAGTGGTGGCGTTTTCAGATTTATCTGCGGAGTCAGCCGAGAGGTTAAAAGCAGATTTTGAATTCCAAGGCAATATTTATACTGAATATAAAGTTATGCTTGAAAAAGAAAAACCGGATGTCGTTTTAATTTGTTTGTGGACGCCGTTGCATCTTTCCGTTTTTCGTGATTGCGCCGAAGCTGGAGTTAAAGCTGTGTTATGCGAAAAACCGATGTCTCCTACTTGGGGAGAATGTCAGGAGATGTCGCGGATTGCAGAAGAGACGGGCTGCCAGTTAACCTTCTCCTTGCAACGCCGTTTTGCGGAAGGGAACAAATTAGTACGACAATTGCTTAATGAAGGGAAAATCGGTCAACTTGTCAGATTGGACCTGTACTCTCCGCAAAACCTGCTGGATTGCGGGATCCATACGTTTGATCAAGCGCTTAGCTTTTTAAACGAAACTCCGGCAAAATCTGTTTTAGGCGCAGTCGATACAACAAGTATACTAAATTGGTTTAATGTTCCCTCCGAATATGGGGCGTCCGGACATATCGTTTTTGCCAATGGCGTTCAAGCCAACTTATACTGCGGACCTGTAGATACATGGGAACCGACGGATGATATGACAAAAGTTTGGGCTGGAGTTCGTCTCTATGGCACGGAAGGATTTATTGAAGTGATGTGGGATGGCCAAATCATCAGAGGGGTCAACTACAAGGATCCTTCCTGGAGTCCGGAAATGATTTTATCGTCCATGTCCGAACAGATGAAGGCATACGTCAAGCATGCAATAGATTGTTTGGAAACGGGGATTGAATCAGAGGTTTCCCACCAAAAGGCACTCCGTGCTTCTGAGATCACGTTTGCTGTTTTTGAATCGGTGCGTCAACATGCAAGAGTAGAATTACCCCTAACCGGTATAACAGATAGTCCGTTTATTACAATGTTAGAGAACGGCCAATTTGGTCAAGGAAGAGGTGCGGAATAATGATTAAGAAACCTAAACTTGCTTTAATTGGTATCGTGAACGAAGAAGCAAAACAAGATTTCTGGGGAACCATGCAGCAAATCGCAAACATTGGCTATGAGGGAATTGAGGGCGGTCAGTACTTGCTTACAGGCCATGTACAAGAAAACGTGGATCGATTTCATCAATTGGGGCTCCAAGTCGCAACTCACAGTATCAACAAGGAACAAATGCGCGATCAAAATGAGTTGGATCATATCATTAAAGAGGCGCACTTGTTGCAAACAAAGGATGTCACATTCTGGTGGGATGTGGTGGACACGAGGGAGCAATTGCTTCAAGATGCCGAACTATATAATGCTGTTGGCGCCAGATTAAAGTCGGAAGGACTGCGTTTTTGTTACCATAACCACGCACATGAATTTCAAAACGTTTTTAATGGCATCTATTCGTTAGATATTTTAGCCGAGTATACAGATCCAAGTCATGTCTATTTTCGATTAGACGTTGCATGGATTACGCTCGGCGGAGCCGATCCGGCACATATTCTACGCAAAATGGCTGGTCGTGTACCCGCTATTCATTTAAAAGACGTATACGGAGTTGATGAGGTCGGCAAGTGGACGGCAGTAGGTACAGGCATGGTAAAGATTGAGGAATCTATTGCTGCAGCAAAAGAGATCGGGGTTGAATGGATGACAGTCGAGCAAGATCAACTTCGTAACCTTACTGGAATGGAAACGGCGACGGTCAGCTATTTAAACTTGAAGGAGAGAGGTTTGCTGTAAGGAAGGGTTACATGGCAATACAAATAATGACAATGGGAGTAGATTCCTTTGAAAAATCAAATTCGAGTAGGACTTATTGGATATGGTTTTGCCGGGAAAACATTTCATGCACCTGTAATTACATCCGTGCCAGGTTTAGAACTGTCCAAAGTAGTGGAACGCAGAAGTCAGTTGTCCAAGGCGCGATATCCATGGATTGAGGTTGTAAGCAGCGTTGAGGAATTGTACAGTGATCCGACCATAGATCTTATTGTTGTGACCACTCCTAGTACAAATCATGTGGAATTTACGCGAGATGCCTTACTTGCTGATAAACATGTTGTTGTCGAAAAGCCTTTTACGGCTACAAGTCAAGAAGCCATACAGTTAATAGAGTTAGCTAAGGAAAGAAACAAAGTACTAAGCATATTCCATAATAGGCGTTGGGATGGAGACTTTTTGACCGTCAAAAGTATCGTTGAACAAGGTTTATTAGGCAAACTATCTGACTGTGAATTCCATTGGGATGGTTTTAATCCCGTTATGAAATCAGACAATTGGCGTGATAAAAAAGGTCCCGCTACAGGAGTTTTTTATGATTTAGGCAGCCATTTCATCGATCAAGCTGTACAGCTTTTTGGTACACCGGATACAATAACCGGCGATATTCGCATTACTAGAGATGGAGGGATAACAGATGACTACTTCGATGTTTCCCTTGGCTATAGCCATAATTTAAAGGTTGTACTAAAATCATCCCGGATCGTACGGGAGCCAAGTCCAAGATACACCCTTCATGGTAGTAAAGGATCTTTTGTCAAGTACGGAATAGATCCGCAAGAGGCTGCATTAATTGCGGGGGAGAGTCCAAGCGATTCTAAAAACTGGGGCAAGGAAGACCCCAAAAATTGGGGAACCATTCATACATCCATAGGGGATTTGCATGTAAGGGGATTGGTCGAAACCCAACCAGGCGCTTATACTTCTTATTATAATAATGTCTACAAGCACATACTTGGAGAGGAAGAATTGGCAGTCAAACCCGAGGAAGCATTAAGGACGATTCAATTGATCGAATTAGCTTACAAGAGCCATAGAGAGCAACGTACAATCCGGATTGGGGACGAAATCAATGACTGAAAAAAATACAATATTCCCTTTTCGAACCGCCCTTAATACATCCACTTTATTCCCGTACAATCTTGATATTCTCCAGCAAATAGAGCTGGTTGCCGAGGCCGGTTATGAGGGGATTGAACTTTGGGTAAAAGATGTAAAAGCATATGTAGACAGCGGAGAGAAACTGTCTTCTCTAAGGCGAGAGCTTGATCGATTGAAACTTGCGCCTGTTAATGCAATAGCTTTTTTTAAATGGTGTGATCAGGATCTGCAAACGAGAAAAGAAGGGCTGCGTCAAGCAGAAGAAGAAATGGAGATGCTAGCTGCTATTGGATGCCCTGCAATTGCCGCACCGCCTTTTGGCGATGTCAGTCATTTAGATGCCGCAGCAATTGCAGAATACTTCTCGGACTTAAAGGCAATCGGACGTAAAGCAGGCGTCGAGCCTTACCTTGAGTTCTGGGGGAGAGCTGAATATTTATCTACTCTGGAGCAAGCAAAACAGATTGTTGATCTGCAACCGATGAGCAAAATGCTCATTGACCCGTTTCATATGTATACAGGAGGGAGTAATCATGAACTTTTGGGCTCCCTTACAGCTGACCAAATCGGGATCGTTCATGTCAATGACTACCCGGGCGAGCCATCACGTTTGAACATAAACGATGAAGAGCGTCTGTTCCCGGGAGAAGGCATTGCGCCTACTCAACATATCGCGGCGACACTGCATAGTATCGGATATAGAGGGTATCTATCTTTAGAACTTTTTAAAAAGAGCTACGCGGGACGAAGCGCATTAGAGACGGCGAAGTATGGATTGAACTCGATTAAGACTGCATATAGTGTAAACGCAATTGCAAATCATAAATAAACTGGCGCAACATCTCTAACGGTAAATGAAAACAGTCTTTGATGAGAGAAAGCTCAAAGTCGGTGTCCGTCCAATTAAGGTCGGCGCTTGCTTGCGCTTTCTCTTTTTATTTTTCAGCAACCTCGAGCAACGTACCGAACTGGTGCGTAAATGATGCGCTAAGGACTACGATTGGCGGATTTACTCATGTGCAGATAGATTTAAGCTGCGAAAGTTGAGTATATAACTGTTCCCTATGATTTCACTTATTGTGACTGTTGTTTAGTTTTTATCACTTGCAAGGCAGCAGGCGTCAAAACATAATGAAAGCGTTGACATTTCATGGAGTGGACCAGTGTGGGCCAACAGTTGATGGTCAATCACAAAATTAAGATGCGAGAAGGAGGAATTGTGTTGTTTAAATCAAAGAGGTTAACCATGTTGCTTGTCATATCTCTACTGTGTTCCTTATTGATTCCGGTAGGTACCTTAAGCGCGGCAGATGAAGTCCTGCCTGAATCCTTCGAGGACTCTACGATCCCTCAAGGTTGGTCTGCTGTAGGAGGCGGCGCTGTTGCGCTTTCTAACCTTCATGCCAAGACCGGCTCCAATTCTTTGATGTGGACATGGTCGAATGGAAGCAAACTGCAGTCGACCAGTCTTCCGAATATGTCTGAGGCCATAGGCAGTAACGGGGGCTTGAAATTGTGGGTGTACAATGAACAGCCGATGGCCGACAAATTTCTGACGTTCAACCTGGGAACCGGGGCGGAGCTGTCGGAGGGCGTCCCTCGGTATACGTTCAAATTCTACATGAATTATTCGGGGTGGAGGACGATCTGGATCAAATTGAACAATGAGGCAAAAAATCCGGCATACACCGGCAACGCAGTTCCCACTACGATGGAGATTGTTGCGCCGCCCACACCATCAACCGCCAACGTCTTCATCGATCATTTTCAGCTTACCGGTACGATCCACCATACGTATTCGGCTGATAACCAGGCTCCTTATATGAGCAATGCCAAGTCCAATCAGACTTATCGTGCATCCCTTAAGCAGCCCGCACTGCCTGAAGAAACGCAAATAACGGTGCAGCAAGAACAGGATTTCAACACGATCATGAGCCGCTTGGATGCATACATCTACGGTGACAATTTGGATTATGCAAATTTGCCTGACGGTCCTGTCAAAACTCGTTATGACGCTTTGCTTGCCAAATTGCCAACTTATATTGCCGAATACGACGCATTCAACATTACCAGGGACGGAAACGGCGTCATGCATGGCCCTGGTATCTTTGTCGATGAAGAATCGAGCGCCACCAAAAGCCCGTATAATGGACTGTCGCACAGTAAATTTGAGAAGATTTGGACGTCCTTGGTCCATGATTACAAGCTTAACGGGAATGAGCAAAGCAAACAAAAATACTTTGATCTCCTGGATCATTTCCATGATCAGGGCTGGGCTGATGGCAGCGGCATGGGTAGCCAGGCCTCCATTAAGTTAAGGATGTCTGGCTATGCTTATTCTAGCTACCTGATGAGGGATGAGTTAAAGGCAGCGGGCAAATTTGAGAGGGAAATGGCGACCTTGCGCTGGTTCAGCAAGTTCGGCGACGCTTTGGACTTCCGTCCTTTGGACATTAATAGCCTGGATTTGGTGAACACGGATGAGATGAGGACGGTAACCATGTACAATTTGATGTACATTCTTATGATGGATCATTCGCCGGAGAAGGTCCGTTATATGAAGAGCTTCCTCGATTTTGTCGACAAGGAGTTGGCTGTTTACTCTGGCTATCAAGAAACGCTCAAACCGGGCTTTACGGGTTACCACCACGAGGGCCTTTATATGAAGTCTTACGTTCCGGATGCGATCTTTGTCGGCTCTTTAATTCGCTATCTCATCAACGGCACCAGCTTTCAGCTGGATGCCGCAACGACGAAGAACATCAAAGAATTTTTACTCATGCAGCGCTCTTTAGGAAATAAATACGAGATGTCGCATAGTCTGTCCGGACGTTTTCCGCAAGGCGATTCCACGTTGCAGACGCAGTATATCTCCTATGCGCTCAACGCGCTAAGCGGAGATGAGGAGCTTAAGGGAATTTTCCTGGACCTGTGGGATCCGAACGACCCGCTCATTGCTGCTAATTTTGCTACCAAGGTGGAGAACTCCATCATTTATAATGCGACGCTTGGAGAACTGCAGATCTCGGAATCCGCAGCTGCCCAATTTACACAACAAGGGATATCGGCGCAAAGTCCTGCTTTCGGCTTCAAAAACTATAATTACGGCGCGGTGGCACTATTCCGAAAAAATAATTGGTTAGTTACGACCAAAGGGTTTAATCAATACAACTGGGACTACGAAAAAGACGGCAACAACAATGCATTCGGCCGTTATTTAAGCTATGGAAACACGGAGATTATGCTGCCTGGAGGCTACAAAAGCAGCGGCCTGGATATTTCTGCGGGCTGGGACTTCAACCGCTGGCCTGGCACTACAACAAAGCATATCCCGATACTAGAGCTTGAAAGCGCAAAGCATCGCTCCTATTCGGACGAAACGTTCGGCGGCGGCGTAAGCAGCGAGGGACAGTATGGCGTATTCAGCATGAGAATGCATGATACAGCCTACGATAAGAGCTTCCGGGCGAACAAATCGTGGTTTTATTTCGGAGATGAGATTATTGCCTTGGGATCGGATATCGTAAACAGCGACACCGACAATCGGACGGAAACGACTCTGTACCAATCGAATATGAACGGTACCGTCATGCCTTTCTATAACAATTCCCCCGACGCGACCCATACGTTCCCTTATAGCAGCACGACGACAACGAATGCAATGGTATGGATGGTGGATCCGTTCGGTAATGGCTATATTATTCCGAATGCCAATGGCCTCCGGATCGAGCGAGGGGTGCAGGAATCTTACACCAAAAAAGCAGGAACTTACGAGAAAACGCAAGGAAACTATACAACAGCTTGGCTTGACCACGGAACGGCGCCGACTGGTCAAGGTTATGAATACGTCATTCTCCCCCAAAAGACGCCCGAGCAAGTGGCAGCAGCAGCGCAAGCCTTGGATTATTCGGTATTGAGGAAGGACAATATGGCGCATATTGTCAGACATAATACGAATAACGTCATTGGTTATGCCTTGTTCGATCCGACTACCCCGCTTACGTATGGTGTATTGAAAAGCGTGGATACTCCGGTGCTGGCGATGGAAAAAAACAAATCCGATAACCGTTTCGTACTTAGTCTCTCGGATCCTGACCTTCGACTGGCGAAATCACCATCGCTTGGCAACAAAACGGTGGAACAATTAAAGACGCCAAGTCAACGCAAGACGGTATTGGCGAAGCTGAACGGCGATTGGACGTTCCCGGGTGCCGCGCCTGCCGGTGTAACGCTTGTGGGTTATGATTTAGCTACCAATACCACTACATTGGCTTTTGATTGCGTGGACGGCCGAAGCTTCGATGTTGACTTGGTGACAAGGACATCGATGTTCAGCGATGGCTTTGAGGGTGGATTGGAGAAGTGGACGGGCACAACGAATGCCAATATCCGCAATACCGATGTAAGCCTGACCAACAACAATTCGATGAGAAGCGTCGACGGTTCTGAATGGACGGATTATACGCTGGAAGCGGATGTTACGGTTCAAAGCAGGCAAGGCGGGCTCGTATTCCGGGGGCAAAGCGATTTGAGTCATTATTATTTGCTCGATATCAGAAACTACGACAATAAGATCAGTGTGTTTAAAATGTCAGGATCGGGAACCTTGCTTGCCAGTACTAATTTTACCGTGGAGCTAAATCGCTCTTATCATATTAAGATTGTTGCAAGCGGACACACATTCACGGTGTTCGTAGACGGGGTTCAGGCGTTGACAGCGTCAGACAGTTCCTATACGAGTGGGAATGTAGGTTTTAGAGTGCCTGGTGCTACAGCCTCGGCCAAATTCGATAATATTAGAGTGACTTCTTCTTCCGGTGAGATATTGCTAGAGGATGATATGGAGAATGGCTTGGGAGGTTGGCAGAATACGGCCAACGCTATTACGGGTCCGGTGGGTCCGGGCCTAGCCGATCTCACCTTGACAAATAACAACTTGATGAGATCAAACATAGGCTCTGCATGGACGAATTATACCCTGGACCTGGATGCTACCGTTCTTAATAAGCAAGCAGGCATCGTGTTTAGAATTCAGGACAGTACTCATTATTATCTGCTTGATGTCAGAAGCTATGACAATACGATCAGGTTCTACAAGTTTGCTGGATCCGCGGTGCAGCTATCCAGCACGCCATTCCCTGTAGATCCGAATCGGAAATATCGAATTCGCTTGGTTACAGATGGCAGCCATTTTACCGCTTATGTCGATGGCGTGCAGGTGCTGGCAGCGGAGGACAGCAGCTACACCAGCGGAAATATCGGATTACGCTTGCCTTCCGCGGATGCGCGCGCGGTATTTGATAACGTAGCTGTATACGGGGAGTATGATACAGAGGTGTCTGAACCGTTAAGCATCGCAGGGTTGAAAAAAATGGTGGAGCGTTTTGCAAACAACAATTGGATCGATAACAAAGGAATAACGAACAGCCTGCAAAAGATGTTGGATCATAATAAGTTACAGTCATTCATCCATCATGTTCAGGCCCAAAGCGGTAAGCATATTACGAAAGAGGCAGCCGATTACCTGCTGCGCTACGCAAACGCATTGTTAAACTAGCCCTATGATCGTCCCAAAACAATCCCCCGCCGATTTTACGGCGGGGGTGTT
Source organism: Paenibacillus sp. PAMC21692 (assembly GCF_014303795.1). Lineage (NCBI taxonomy): Bacteria > Bacillati > Bacillota > Bacilli > Caryophanales > Paenibacillaceae > Paenibacillus > Paenibacillus sp. PAMC21692. Next base: position 6,181,442 of record NZ_CP060293.1, on the reverse strand, counting down.
GCTTCGTTAAATGGATGTTGCTACAAAGTTGGCGATTTATTTCCACATCACATGTATTGCAATTGCTCTCTACGAATTAACAACGCCCTTTTCCGCTTTTACAAGTCGAGTTTGCGTTTTATCAGTATACGTAAAAGCAAATCCAATCGATAATGAACATGTATCACACTACATGGAATAGAAGGGGAAACTAACATGGCAAAAAAGAAGCTTTGTACGGCAATCAGCATTATGTTAGGAGCGGCAATGCTCACGGCAGGATGCACCTCCGCTCCCGAGGGGGAGAAGCCATCGATACCGGATAATACGCAAGCTCCGGCAACAGTAAGCTACCCGCTCAAGGCAGGTTCGACACTTACTTCATGGCAAACGCTGAACAACAATCTGTTGTCGGTCAACATTGAGAACATGTCAGAGACAATCTTTGGACAGGAGCTTGAGAAACAAACTGGCGTCAAGGTAACGTATACACATCCACCTGTGGGGCAAACGACAGAGAAGTTCAACTTGATGGTTGCATCGAACGAACTGCCAGATGTTGTTGAATACACCTGGACGGCTTATCCGGGAGGACCGGAGAAGGCGATTAAAGATAAAGTCATTCTGCCGTTGAATGACATCATTGATCAATATGCGCCAAATTTGAAACAGATCATTGAGTCGGATCCGGAACTGGCCAGGCAGCTGAAGACGGACAGCGGACAATACTATGTATTTCCTATGCTACGGGAGGCTCCTGTGCAGCTGGTTTACGAGGGGCCTGTACTACGCAAGGATTGGCTGGATGAATTAGGTTTGCCTGTCCCTACGACGATTGACGAATGGTATATAACTCTAAAAGCTTTCAAAGAAAAGAAAAACGTAGCTGCGCCGTTTACCGCGAGATACGCAGGCGGCAAGTGGGATTTGGAAGATACATTTATCGGGGCATTCCAAACTTCCAACGGTTTCTATCTCGACGATCAAGGGAAGGTCCATTACGGCCCCTATGATCCGCAATTTAAGGATGCCCTGGAGCTGCTTCGCAAATGGTATCAGGAAGGGCTGATCGATAAAGATTTCGCAATACCGGATTCCGACGGGAAAACCCTTGATACTAAAATCACTTCCGGCATTTCTGGAGCCACAGTTGGTTTAATAGGAGGAGGCATTGGACGCTGGCTCGACACGATGAAGACAAAGGATCCTGCATTTGATTTGGTGGGAGCTCCTTATCCAGTCTTGAATAAAGGAGAGAAGGCATTCATCGGGCAGCGAGACTTCAAGTATAACCCTTCAGGCTCGGCAGCTATCTCGGCGTCCTCCAAGCATGTAGAAACAGCAGCGCGCTGGCTTGATTATGCCTATAGCGAGGAAGGGAAAATGCTCTTCAATTACGGTATCGAGGGCGAAAGCTACACGGTAGAGAATGAGGTGCCGAAATTTACGGATTTAATATTAAACAATAAAGATCTTAACGTTCAACAGATCTTGTCCCAGTACTCCAAGCAAGCTGGTCCGTACCTTACGGATAAGCACCGAAATACCAACACATATCCTCAACAGGATGAAGCTGCTCAGGTCTGGTCCGATACGGAAGCAGTCAAGCACATGCTGCCAAAGTTTATTACACCGACACCTGAGGAAAGCGCACAAGCTGCCAAAATTGAAACCGATTTGAACAGCTATAAGGAAGAAATGTTCGTGAAATTCATTATGGGCAAAGAATCGTTGGACGATTTCGAGAAGTATCAACAGCAACTGAAAACGATTGGAGTAGAGAAGGTTATTGCCATCTACCAAAGCGCGTATGACCGTTATTTAAAGAGATAATGCACAGAATTCATCTGGAGATGTTGGTTTCCCGCAAGGATTAGGTTGCCAGCATCTCCAAATATGGATTCGAGAGAGGTGTAGTGTATGGGATTGCTAGCATTCGCGAAAGAGCTAAAGACGAATAAATATATTTATTTAATGATTGCCCCCGTCCTGCTGTATTACGCGATTTTCCATTATGGTCCGATGTATGGCGCTATAATCGCGTTTAAGGATTTTACTCCCGCGGTAGGCATATGGGGGAGCCCCTGGAGCGGGTTTGGTCATTTCACCGATTTTTTTAATGGGATTTATTTTTGGCGAATTCTAAAGAATACGATCCTGATAAGCGTATACGAGCTTGTGTTTGGATTCCCTGCACCTATTCTTTTGGCACTGTTACTCAATGAATTGAGATCAGCTGTGTTTAAGCGTACCGTACAAACGATTACGTATATGCCGCATTTTATTTCGCTTGTCGTCATTTGTGGAATTCTGAAGGATTTTACAAGCTCAGGCGGCATTATCACATTAATGTATGAGTGGATTTCAGGCAGAAACCTCGGAGAGAGTCTTCTGCTGCAGCCGGAGATGTTCCGTACGATTTTTGTGTCATCCGGAATTTATCAGCAAATTGGCTGGGGGACGATTATTTACCTGGCAGCTTTGACGGGAATTGATATGGAGCAATATGAAGCTGCCAGAATGGATGGAGCCAATCGTTTCCGTCAGATGATTCACATTACACTCCCGGGTATCCTTCCTACGGTTGTCATCATGCTCATTTTAAATTTAGGTCAAATGCTCAGTGTCGGTTTTGAAAAAATCATTTTGCTCTATTCGCCGATCACCTACGAGACGGCCGACGTTATTTCTTCTTACGTGTATCGAATAGGCTTGCAAGATTTCAATTATAGCTTAAGCGCAGCAGTAGGGTTGTTTAATTCCGTCATTAATTTCATATTGGTTATTCTTGCTAATGCTATAAGCCGTAAGTTGAATGATACAAGTTTGTGGTGAGAGGAGGGGACATCATGGAGAAACGCACATTCAGCGGCACTCTTTTTGATTCGATCAATTATCTGGTATTGATAGGTTTGATGGTACTAACCATTTATCCAATCCTGTATGTATTTATGGCTTCGGTGAGCGAGCCTAGTGAAATTCTTTCCCATAGCGGCCTGTTATGGAAGCCTCTCGGTTTTACACTGCTTGCTTATCAGAAGGTGTTTGAAAATCCCATGATACTGACGGGATATATCAATACGATTACTTATGTTGTAGTCGGCCTCGGAATTAATTTGCTGTTAACTTCACTCGGAGCTTACGGGCTGTCCCGTCGCCAATTAAAGTACAGGAAGCAAATCACGTTGTTTATCATTTTTACGATGTTTTTCAGCGGTGGATTAATACCGTTCTACCTGGTTGTGAAGGGAATCGGTTTGAATAATACGTTATGGGCGCTTGTCCTTCCTGCCGCGGTCAGCACGTTTAATCTGATGATCATGAGGACCTCTTTCGAAGCGATCCCAGCCAGCCTGGAAGAATCCGCACGGATAGACGGAGCGAACGATGTAGTCATTCTGTTCCGTATTATTCTTCCGTTATCGCTTCCGGTAATTGCGGTCATGACGTTGTATTATGGCGTCAGCCATTGGAATTCTTGGTTTAATGCCATGATCTTTCTGGCTGATCGCTCGCAATATCCGCTACAGCTGATCTTGCGGGAGATTTTGATCCAGAATGATACGAGTGCAATGACGGCAGGTCTGGACGTCGGCCAAACCAATATTGTCGGCGAAACGATTAAATATGCAACGATTATGGTAGCGACGGTACCCATTCTTCTTGTATATCCGTTTCTTCAGAAATATTTTGTCAAAGGTGCGCTGGTTGGAGCTGTTAAGGGTTAGTAGTTACCAAACATAAATGATGAATAAACCACATGGAGGTTAGACGATACGATGAGTCAGAATAATAGCACAAAAGAAAAAGAACGGGATCAAGCGACAATTGTAAGAAGAGGTGTTCATAGCTACAGTAGAGCAGAGCAATGGGTAAAGCCCGAGAATCCGCTACTGCTCGAGCGCCTCGAGTGGTTCAAAGATCAGAAGCTGGGTCTCATGATGCACTGGGCGCCTTACTCGCAGCTTGGAGTCATATCTTCGTGGCCTCTTAGCGACGGGGATGCATCCTGGTCACGTGCTAATATTGATTGGGATGTCGACGCAGAAGAATTCAAGCAGCAATACTACGCATTGAATAAAACGTTTTATCCGGTTCGATTCCAACCCGAGTTATGGGCCGAACTGGCTGCGGAGAATGGATTTAAATATCTGAATTTTACGACAAAGCATCATGACGGCTTCTGCATGTGGGATACTCATACGACAGATTACAGCATTACGGGGCCGGATTGTCCATTCCATACCCATAAGTATGCCGATGTTTGCAAGCAGCTGTTCGATGCCTTCCGTGCGAAAGGCTTAGGAATCTCAACTTACTTCTCGAAGCCCGATTGGCACACGCCATACTACTGGGCGCCAGGTATGAAGAGCGGAACCGAGATGTCTCGAGCGGCTTCTTATCAAGCGGAGGATTACCCTGAGCTATGGGAGCAGTTCGTGCGGTTTACCCACGAGCAAATTATGGAGCTGATGACTCGCTACGGTCGCATTGATATGCTCTGGCTCGACGGGGGCTGGGTCAGGGAAAGCAGAGGCGAGGACATTAGACTGGGTGAAGTCGTGGAGAAAGCCCGAGAAATCCAACCTTGGCTCCTGACGGCAGACCGCGGCGTCGGCGGACCGTATGAGAACGTGATCACTCCCGAGCAGACGGTGCCGGATGTGGCTATGGATGTACCGTGGGAAAGCTGTATCACGATGGGTGCGGGTTGGTCTTACCGCTATGAAACCGAGCATGAATATAAATCCGTGCGGCAGTTGATTCATTTGCTTATCGAAGTTGTAGCGAAGGGCGGCAATTTGGCTCTCAACGTCGGCCCGCAGCCTGACGGAAGGCTGCCGAAAACCGCCATTTCCCGAATCAAGTCCATGGGCGAATGGTTGAAGGTTTATGGGGAAGCCATTTACGGAACGCGTATTTGCGAGCCCTATTCGGCGGAACATGGCTATTTTACGAGAAAAGGCGATACGATCTATGCTTTCTACTTGTATAAAGACGAGAGTGAGACTGTCGAAGAGGAAGTACTCCTTCAATTCACGCAAGACTTCGAGCGCATTGATCTGGTAGGCGGACAAGAAAATCTGGAATATCGCCGCACGGAAAATGGGATCATCGTTCGGCTCCCTGATTCTGATCGTTCTGCTCCAGCGCCGATCGCGCACGTATTCCGTATCAGTTAAGTTTGAGCACAAGAGGAGGAGATTCGCAATGAGAAACATACTGATTATTGTCTCCGATCAGCTTTCCTGGAAGGCGCTTCCTGTTTACGGCGGGATTGCAGAAACTCCGAATATTGACAGAATTGCGAATGGGGCCGTAGCCTTCGACCGATGCTACACTCCAGTTCCTTTATGTATGCCCGCACGAGCCTCTTTCTGGAGCGGAGTTTATCCCCATGAGACGGGCGTTTTGTCCAATATTAAAAAGTATGCTATTCCTGAAGATCTCCCAACGATAGGAGAGGTGTTCAATCAAGCGGGATATGATACGGTTCATTTTGGAAAAACCCATGCAGCCGGAGCATTAAAGGGCTTTTGGTGTGAAGAGGAGGGAGAGTCGGAGGTGGAAGGGACACTGGCATGGCCGGTGTCCAAAGATACCGAGAGAGATCGTTTTACGACGGAGAAAACCGTTGAATATTTAGAAAAAAATAAACATTCCGATAAGCCGTTCCTTATGATTGCAGATTTTGTGAACCCCCATGATATATGCTCCTGGACAGGTAAAAACAAAGGGCTGCATGATGATGTGGATCCAGGCAGTCCGTTGCCGCCTCTGCCGCCAAATTTCGAGTTTGATGATATCGAGAACAGACCGGATGCCGTCAAGTATATTTGTTGTTCACATACTCGTCAGGCTCAGACATCGGAGTGGAGCAGCGAAAGCTTCAGGCATTATCTGGCGGCCTACTACCACTATATTCATAGAGTGGATGCGGAAATCGGTTTAGTTTTGGACGCGCTTGAGAAATCAGGCAAGTATGAGGATACGCTTATTGTTTTTATGGCAGACCATGGAGACAGCATGGCATGTCATGGCAAGGTAACAAAGGATGTGGATTTTTACGAAGAAACGAACCGCGTACCGTTTATTTTCAATTTTCCCGAATACCGCAACCAGTCTTCACGTCAGGAACATGCTCTGACGAGCTTGCTGGATCTATTCCCGACCCTTTGTTCCTACGCTGGGATTGAACAGCCGGCAACGCTGCGCGGGGAAAATCTAATGCCGCTCATTACGGAGCAAGGTTTGCTTGACCGTGAATATATTATTGGTCAATGGTATTCAGAATGGGATTTATCTATAAGTCCCGGCAGGATGGTCCGGACAGAAGGCTATAAATATACGCATTATATCAACGACGGTGAGGAACTGTTTGATCTTGTATTGGATCCCTATGAAACGAAAAATGTAGCAAAGCATGCTGCATATGCCAAACAGATGGATAGACACCGCAAACTTCTGGAAGAGCATATCGAAAAGACAAAAGATAATTTTATGGAGTTGAACTGGAAAGAGTTGGAGGATGATTTGCGGTGGAGAAGTCATGAGGTTGGCTATAGGATGCATCGAGGACCGGCTGTAGGAGAAGTTGGTAAGGGATTGGTTAGGAGCTAGGAAGCTTCCGAAATCGCTAAGTCATTCGAAGGAGAGACAGACAAATGGGTGAACATCCGAAAGAAGAATGGGTGGACGAAGCATGGAGCAAGATGGTTGAAAAAATCGATCAAACGAGCCCGATCATAGGTGCTGGATTTCCGCATGTATCCAAGGAAGGCAAGTATGATTGTACGGATCCTAGTTTTTGGACCTCTGGCTTTTGGCCCGGACTTTTGTGGCTTGTTTACCGCGATACGGGCAATGAGGAGCTGAAACGGATTGCCGTGGCTTGCGAGAGCGCAATGGACGCATGTATCGACGAATTTACGAATCTTCACCACGATGTCGGCTTTATGTGGAGTCTGACCTCGGTTGCTAATTATAAGTTGACGGGGAGCGAGGAGTCAAGGCTGCGCGCATTGAAGGTGGCGGCATGGCTTGCAGGCCGGTTTAATGTCCGTGGCAACTTCATCCGCGCCTGGAACGGGGAGAGCAGAAGCGGATTGGCGATCATCGATTGTATGATGAACCTGAGCTTGCTGTACTGGGCTTCCGAAACGATTAACGATCCGCGATTTAAACATATAGCCATGGAGCACGCGGACACTGTGCTACGCGAGTTTATCCGCGAAGACGGCTCCGTCTATCACATCGTACAGTTCGATCCAGAGACCGGAGCGCGTGTTGGGGCATTGGGCGGTCAAGGATTTACTCCGGAATCCGCATGGGCGAGAGGCGCGTCATGGGCGCTGTACGGATTGGCGCTTTGCTACAAGTATACGAAAGAAGAGAAGTATTTGCAGGGCAGCGAGAAGGTAGCCCACTTCTTCCTGGCTAATTTGCCAGAAGATCTCGTTCCTTATTGGGATTTCCGTCTGACAACGCAAGAAGGCGCGCCAAGAGACTCCTCTGCCGCTTCGATCGCGGCAAGCGGTCTGCTGCTGCTCGCGGAGCTGCTGCCAGCGGAAGAAGGTCGATTATACGGAACGTCAGCGAGACGTATATTGAAATCGATGGTGGATCATTATGCAATCTGGGATTCCAGCGACGATGCTATTCTGCCTCATGGCACCGGGCACTGGCCTGCCGGTAAAAATATCGATGTCGGCTTGATCTACGGCGATTATTATTTCGTGGAGGCATTAGCGAAACTGCGCGGACAGACAGAGCTTTTCTGGTAGAAAAGCGAAAGTAAGCTCGAGGCTATTGAACAAGCACGCGATTCTATTCTATTTATTTGGAGGAAAGCATGGACAGCCAAGCATTAATAAGCCCTAATAATGGGAATAGCGATGGAAGACCTGTTACAGTCGTTATCGTGGGAGCCGGTCATCGGAGTCTGATATATGCGTCTTATGCAAAGAAGCACCCCGAGCATATGCAAATTGTCGGGGTCGTCGATCCGGATGGAGAGCGCAGAGCTCTAACCAAGGAGAAATTCGAATTACAGGATGAATGCTGTTTTGCCGATATAGAAGAGCTTATCGCTAAGCCAAAGCTCGCGGATGCCGTAATTAACGGTACGATGGATCATTTGCACGTCTCTACTACGATTCCGTTGCTCAGGGCTGGTTATGACATCATGCTGGAGAAGCCGATCGGCGTCAGCGCGGATGAAGTTTTGGAATTGTATCAAGAAGCGGAACGCCTGGGCAGGAAAGTCATGATTTGTCACGTGCTGCGCTATGCACCTTTCTACGAATCGATTCGTCAAACAATTGCAGATGGCGTCATTGGCGATATTGTCAGTATAACGACAGAGGAGAACGTCACTTATCACCATATGGCTATGGCCTATGTCAGGGGGAAATGGGGACGTTTGGATAAAGGAGGCTCCTCCATGCTCATGGCAAAAAGCTGCCATGACCTGGACGTAATGGCTTGGATGAAAGGGGACATTCAGCCGGTAAAAGTAAGCAGCTTCGGAAGTTTGCTGCAGTTCCGACCTGAGAAAGCGCCTTTGGGGGCGGGCACGCGTTGCCTGGTCGACTGTTCAATTGAGGAGTCATGCCCTTATTCCGCACGGAAGCATTACATTGATCAGCGCTTGTGGGGTGCATATGTCACCTATAATACTCACTTAGGCGTTACATTGAGCGATGAGGAATTGGCGGAATTGCTGCGAACGGACAGCCCGTACGGTCGCTGCGTCTGGCATTGCGATAACGATGTGGTTGATCATCAGACGGTAATCGTAGAGTTTGCCGATGGCAGCACGGGAACGCATATTATGACAGGGGGCACCTCCAGGCGCGGCCGAACCATCCATATTATAGGGACGAAAGGCGAAATTCAAGGGGAAATGGAGGAAGGCGCCTATTTCGTCTGGCATCCCGATGCCCGTAAAGGCCATATCTATTCGGAGCAACGGATTGAAGTTGGGGTGACTGAGGATATGCATGGCGGAGGAGATTTACGTCTGGTCGCCGATTTCGTGAAAGTATTAAAGGGAGCCGCGCCTTCGATCTCCTCCACATCTCTGGAGAAGTCGCTTCATGGGCATTTGATCGGATTCGCAGCCGATCAGTCGCGACTGGAGCAAAGGACCGTTGAATTGCAGCGAGTATAAGGGGGAAGAAAGATGTTAAAGCCACCGAATGTACTGCTCATTATGACGGACCAGCAGCGTTGGGACACCCTGGGCTGCTATGGAAACAAAGCGATAGAAACCGCGAATTTGGATTGGCTTGCTTCGGAAGGAACAGTGTTCACAAGCGCATACTCGTCAACGCCTTCCTGCACGCCGGCAAGAGCTTCATTAATGACGGGGATGGATCCATGGAATACCGGAATTCTTGGGATGGGTCGAGGTCAAGGGCCGATGAAAGGTCTGGAGAATACGCTGCCGGAGCAATTGGCAAGGGCGGGTTACCACACTCAAGGCGTCGGTAAAATGCATTTTCACCCGCAGCGGTCATTATTCGGCTTCCATCATACCGTGTTGGACGAATCGGGAAGAGAGGACGAGCCAGGCTTTGTATCCGACTATCGAAGATGGTTTGAGCAAAACAAAACAGGCGATTATGGATTCACCGATCACGGTATCGATTGGAACTCATGGATGGCTCGGCCCTACCATGCTCCGGAATTTCTTCATCCGACCAACTGGACCGTCAATGAATCGATCCGTTTTATACAAAATCGGGATCCAGGCAAACCCTTCTTCTTGAAAATGTCGTTTGCGCGTCCGCATTCACCGTATGATGCCCCTGCCTTTTACTACGACATCTATGAGAAAAAGGATATCCCGAAGCCGCTTATCGGAGAATGGTCCGCTATGCATCATGTAGAGAAGGACGCTGCCAGTCCGGAAGCCTGGCGAGGCAAGCGGAGCGATGAGGAAATTCGTAGAGCGCGGATTGGCTATTATGGCAACATCCATCATATTGATTTGCAAATCGGCCGTCTGCTGATGTACTTGAAGAAAATCGGTCAGCTCGACCATACGCTTATCTTGTTCACCTCGGACCACGGCGATATGATGGGCGATCACCATCTGTGGCGTAAAACCTATGCCTATGAAGGATCGGCTCATATCCCGCTCATTGTAAAGCTGCCGAAAGCAATGGGGGGCGCCCTGGTCGAACGAAGCAATGCCCCTGTATGTTTGCAGGACATTATGCCGACCATTCTCGATGTGGCAAGGGTCCCCGTTCCCGATTCCGTGGATGGGCGGAGCCTGCTGCCGCTTATCCGGGGAAAGTCTACCTCTTGGCGGGAGTTCGTGCATGGGGAGCATTGCACTTGCTATTCGGAGCTGCAGGAGATGCAATATTTGACAGACGGTCGATGGAAATACATCTGGTTTCCTCGACTAGGCACAGAGCAGCTGTTCGATATGGCCTCAGATCCTGGCGAATGTATGGATTTGGCCAATAACGAAGCTTATTTAACCGGGCTGAATCGCTGGCGAGACAAGCTGGTTGCGGTGTTGGCCGAACGGAATGCGGGTTTAACGGACAATGGCGCACTCGTCTGTCAGGCGGGCAAACCGCCGATTGTTTCACCGAAGTACGAAGGGATGTGTATAAGGTGAATAAGAAGGAAAAGCCCAATATATTACTCCTAACAACGGACACCCAACGTTGCGACACGCTTCGATGCATGGGTTCGACATTTGCCATTTCACCTCATCTGGATCGGTTGGCAAGCGAGGGGGTGTTGTTTAACAATGCGCATACAGCTTCTCCGGTCTGCTCTCCGGCACGCAGCAGCCTGATGACGGGTCTTCATACGCCGATTCACGGCTGTATCGAGAACGGGATCGATCGGAAAAGCGGACATTCAACCTTTCCCGATCTATTGCGAGAACAAGGATACGTAAACATCATGGTCGGCAAAACACACTTCGGCGAGCAGCCGGCTTCATTCGATATTGTACGCGAAGTCAAAGGTGAAAAGTCCGCGGCCTCGCTTTCAGGTCTAGGATCCATTCCGGATCATCTGCATTTAGACGCTTATTTGATCGATACCGCCATCGAGGAAATGGAAGCCTGCCGACAAGCGGGAGAGGGTCCGTTCTTTACGTTCTGCTCGCTGCTGAGTCCTCATTCGCCATTGGACCCTCCAGGTGATTGGGCCACCTTGTTTGACGCCACGCCGCTGCCGCCAATCGATTACCAACCAGGCGATTTGGAGAATCTCCCTCTGCATGCACGAAGATTGCTTGGATTCATCGGCAAGGAGACCGAGCTTGAAGCCCGTCTGGCGACCCCGGAAGCGTTGCAAGAGATGGAGCAAAAACGAAGGCTGTATTACGGGATGACCGCATTCATTGACGCTCAAATCGGAAGATTGCTCGACTATTTAGATCAGACCGGCTTGAGAGAAAACACGCTTATCCTATTCACTTCCGATCACGGCACCCAGCTGTTCGATCACGGTTTTGACGATAAGCACAATTACTTGGATGCCACATGGCGCGTTCCGTTCATCATGAGTATGCCCGGAACGCTGCCAAGCGGAAAAGTGTGCGATTTTGCGATCTGGACAGACATTGCCGCGACCATTCTGGCAGCCGCAGGCACCTACTCCCGTTACGTGCAAGGTCTCGATTTGTTTACGCCGCTGATGCAAGGCTTGGATTCGCCCCGTCGGTGCGCCGTCGGAACACTGTATAAATCGGCAGCTATTGCGACGCGGCGCTGGAAGCTGGAATATTACGTCGAAGAACAAACCGGCAGGCTATACGACCGATTAAACGATTCCTCGGAGCGAAATAATCTATACGATGATCCGCAGTATGATCGCGTCAAGCAAGAGTTGCTTGTAGCGCTACTGACCTGGCGGGCCGACTTGATGGATTTACAGATGATGGAAGAATCTCAGCGAGGCGGCGGTCCCGTAGCGAAACGCATTAAACCGTATTCGCTGGCCAAGAGCGGAATGGAAGTTGAGATGAGACTCAGCCTTAAGGCTGAAGCTATAGATCTTGCGTCTTCAGTCAAGTAGTTATACAAATGGAGGTTTAACCGATGACCATTGGACTTGTTAAGCACTACAGGTTCCGCACTTATAACAAGGGGATGCTTCCCGTCCAAATTGTAACGCCCGATGACGGCTACTACATTCACAATTTCTTCGATGTGAAACCATGGAGCCCTTCCGGTCGATATTTAGCGGTACTTAAACTACCGTTCCAGGATAAATTACCGGGACCCGATGACGAGTCAACCGTCTGTATGATTGACTTACAGGAACAGTCGATCGTTGAGCTCTGCAAGACAACCGGTTGGGGGATTCAAGTCGGTGCGCATCTGTGCTGGGGAGGGAGCGATGATGAGCTTTTCTTCAACGATAAAGAGGCGGACCGCGTCTTTGCCTACAAACTGAATCCGCATACGGGAGAGAAGGTGCGAATAGCCGGATCCGTCTATCAGGCGTCAAAGGATGGCCGCTACATCTACAGTCCAAATCTTTCTGTTATCAATTATGCCCAGATGGGCTATGGCGCAACATTGGCACCCGAATACAGTTGTCCGCCCCCGATCGGCGCATCCGAAGAAGATGGACTGTGGAGAACCGATGTTGGAACCAATTGCAGAGAGCTAGTGTTCAGTTACAAGCAAGCGCTTGATCTTCTCCCGGATAAGAGGGATGTAGAAGGGGCACGATTTACCTTTTTCCATGTAAAGATCAATCCGCAGCAGACGCGGCTCATGCAGGTCGTTCGCTGCCTGTTTGATGATGAAAGAAGAGAGCTGCGCTTTATTATCACGATGAACATGGATGGGTCCGACGCCAAGCTGTCGTTACCATACGAGTTCTGGCTGGATGGATCTCATCATCCGGACTGGCATACGAACGGAAAAGAGATTCTGATGAATATTCAATTAAATAGGCTGCGCTTTTGCCTATTTGCGGAGGATGGACAATCTTTCAGACTGGCAGCTCCGTTTGCAACTGGCGGCGGTCATCCAAGCTTCTCGAATGATGGACGGTACATCCTGACGGACGCGTATACAACGGAAAAAGAGTTTGTGAATGAACGATTTGAAGTGCCCATTCGATTGATCGATACAATAGATGGATCAGAACGCCGATTAGTTGATATATGGACGCTTGGGGGTACAGAGATACATGGCAGTTTACGCTGCGATCCCCATCCCGTTTGGAGCGAAGACAACAAATACATATGCTTCAACGGCACGCCGGAAGGAAGAAGACAGGTCTTGATAGCCGAAGTGGGTCATCTATGACCATAGAAGATAGGAGCGGGCTACGAGCTGCGAACGAAAGGAGGAATGTCCTGTGGCTAACCAACCTCATATTGTGCTGATTACGACAGATCAGATGCGAGGAGATTTGATGGGGTGCGCGGGGAACACACTGATCCAGACGCCGCATATCGATTATTTGGCACGAAGCGGCGTACGATTCGATCAAGCTTACTCGTTGACGCCGGTGTGCATCCCGGCAAGGGCAACGATCATGACGGGACTGGAGGGTCATCGGCTTGGATTAACGACCTACAAGGAGGGGTATGCGCTTCCTACGACCAACACATTGCCTAAGTTGCTAAGCGATGCCGGCTATGAAACGAGAGTGGTAGGCAAAATGCACGTTTACCCGGAGCGATGTCATTATGGATTCGACAGCATGCTGCTCTGCGAGGAAGGCCGCATGCTGGGAGCAGGCGGGAAACAACGAGGGTATGATGATTACGAGCAATGGGTTGCCGATCAGGGGTACCCGGGACAGGCCTTTGGCCACGGCATTGCCAACAATGAATATGCCATGTCGCCTTGGCATCTGCCAGACAACTTGCATCCGACGGAATGGACTGCAGACAACAGCTGCAGAACGATCAAGCGGCGGGACTGGACCCGTCCGTTATTTCTGTGGGCTTCCTTTACGGCGCCTCACCCCCCTCTTACCCCATTAATGCGTGATCTATACCTCTATGAGAGGGACGAGATGCCGCAGCCTGTTCGGGGAGACTGGGTCGACAAACATACGCTTTATCACCAAAGAATGGTCGCCAGGCATCAAGGGAAGTCGAAGACACCGAAACAAATCGACAACGCCTATCGGGGATTCTATGCTTCGATCACGCAAGTAGACCGTGCGATCAACCGAATCATCGGTACCCTCCGGGAGGAGGGGATGCTCGAGAACACATGGTTTCTCTTCACATCGGATCATGGCGACAATATGGGGGATCATGGTCTATGGTTCAAAGCCAACTTCACGAGCGGAGCTTGCCAGATCCCGCTTATTGTAACACCGCCCGCCAAAATAGATGCGGAATCCATTCTGAAATCGGGATGGCTTCCGGGACAGGTGAATCATTCGCCGGTTGGCCTGCAAGATATTCTACCGACATGTCTTGCCATTGCGGGACTGCCTGTACCTGACGATCTGGATGGAACGAGCTTATTAGGAGCCGTACTCCAGCCCAAGACGGATCGTGTGCGAGAGACGGTGCTCGGCGAGTTCGGTCCTATTGGCAAACGTTCCCTCATGGTGACAGACGGCATTTGGAAGTATATTTGGTTCGAAGAAGAAAGCGAGGAATTGCTCTTTCATATCGAGGACGATCCGCAGGAGCTGCATGATCGATCTCGGGATCCGTTAGCGCCCATAGAGGAGTGGAGAAATCGGCTGGCGTTCAAGTTGGGGGCGCGGTTATCCGATCCGGCCGTCAATGATGGCGTTTTACGGCCCCGGCAGCTAGTGCCTGAGCTATCCGAGTTCGAACGCGCGCATCTCAATTCGCACAACAACCCTCGAGGTTTACACTGATAAACGAACTGCGACCATTATCCTCATGTTTGGGTAATGGTCGTTTTATCGTTGCTTTTTCGCTTTTATAAGTCAAGTTTACGTTTTAGCAGTATACGTAAAAGCCAAAATTATAGGATAATGAAAGCGCATCATTTAATTAGGAAGGGCTTATCGATAAAGATTTCGCCATATCCGGCATCTCCGGAGCTGCAGTCGGCGCACCTTGGGAGCTGTATTCTCTTATGCCGGGGAATCTAGCTTTCCTTTTATGATGTTGACAAGTAAAGCTGATTCATGGACAATTTCTCTTACTGCTGCCATATCCAGTGTGTCTGCCGGGAGACGATAGAGGAGGCCAACCGTATTGCTGAAGAAAATCACGAGAACGAATTCCATCTGGACGAAGTGGCTGATTTCGTATCTATTCATTTTCCTTGTTCCGGTTCTTTTGGGAATCGTTTTTTATTGGCAAACTTTGCATATTGTAGAGCAGGAAATTGATTTGTCGAATGAGAAGCTGATTTCACAAATGAGGGAATTGACAGACAGTCGCATGAGAGATTTGGAGCGACTTGGACTGGAATTATCGCTGAACAACGAAATTATTTCTTTTGCCAATAAAGAAATCAAGGATCAGGGCTCCGATGATTATCATTATGACGCGCGCCAGCTTACCCTCATTTTGAACAACTTTAAGCTTACCAACGAATATATTGATAAAATCATCCTCTATTATGATAAAAGTGGAACGGTAATTACCAACGACAGTCGAATATTGGTAGGGCAGTTCGAGAAAATGTACCAGCCTATTTCTCTCCATCAATCATGGAGCAAAATACTGGACAGCAGATTTATAAAGGGATTTTTTCTGGTGAAGGATATGTCCGATCCAAGTGATGAAGCCCAGATCATGCATATTAGAACCCCTTATATGAAAGGCCTAGGCAGCGATGGTGCTTACATCATGTTTACAGTGAAGAGTGACAAGCTGTTGCCGCATGCAGAGCGAATCCAATTACACAAAGACAGCTATTTTGTCATTCAAGATATGAGCGGCAAGGTTATTGCATCTACAAGCAAAGCTGCGGCCAACAGCGTGCCTCATATGAACCCATTGACATTAACAGATGGGATGCAGGATGTTGAGATAGAAGGGCAGAGACTGACAGTTCGATACACGACCTCCAATGTGACGGGATGGAAATACATTTCGGTGACGCCCTCGAGCGTTTATATGGAAAGCGTCTGGAGCGTGAAGCGTCTTATCGGGATTTACATCTTGCTCTGTCTGGTTGCGGGTGCGCTGGTCACTGCGTTCGTGTTGCGTCGGAATTACAATCCTATTCAAGCACTCATTCGCAATCTTGCAACTAAATCCGGCACAAAGATGGACGGATCGATTAATGAATATCAGTTCATCGCTAAGACGCTGTATCAGAGCCTGGAATCGACGGAAAAAACGATGGTGCAACTGAAGCAGCAGGGGAACGCCCTGCGTAACCAATTTCTTGCTTCTCTAGTCAAGGGGAAGCTGGGAGCAACACTCCCTTTGCATGAGAGGCTGGCTGCTTACGAAATCCAATTTATTGACGCAAAGTTCGCTGTTGTCGTTGTTCAAACGGAGAATTGGGGGAAGCTGGCTACCGACGAACCTGAAAAAAGTTATGACCATGAGAAGCTGCTCCATTTTTTTATTACCAACGTAATGGTAGAGCTGGCTAGCGAAAGCAATCAAGCGTACATGTTCGAGGCAGATGATTTTCTTGTCTGCATCATCAATGGAAACTCCCTCACGGCGAAGGAACTTACCAGAGTTGCTCAATTAGCCAAAAAGTTTATATATGATAGCTTGGAAGTAAAGTTAACCGTATCTTTAAGCGATATTCATGAAGATGTTTGGAAACTTCCGCAAGCGTATCAAGAAGCGCTGGAAGCGATGGAGTACAAGCTGGTGATGGGCAGCGGAGAGATGATCAGCTATACGGATATTCCGAGCGAGGAAGTTAGCCATCGAGGATATTATTACCCCTTGCACGTGGAGCAGCAGCTAATCAATTTTGTTAAATCCGGTGATTTCCAGCAAGCTCGAACAGTAATCGACAACATCCTTAATCAGCACTTAGCTGCCGATTCGGTCACTGTTATGTTGTCCAGATGTCTCATGTTCGACATTATCAGCACAATATTGAAGACGATAGATGAACTGAATCATTTTCAAGGGATCGACGAGATGAACAAGCCGCTGGAGAGGTTGATGAACTGCAAGACCATTCAGGAAATGCGGGAACATTTATTGGTCATTTTGCAAGAGGTAACGAATCACATCCAGGCACAACGAGAGCTGAATTCTAATCACTTTGGCAAAAAGGTCAAGGATTATGTACATCAAAATTACCATAACCCGGATTTGAACATTTCGGCCATCGGGCAATGGTTTGAGATGACACCCTCCTATCTGTCCAAACGATTCCGTGAGGAGACCGGGGAGTCCCTGCTTGAATATATAAACTTGTACCGCATCAGACAAGCGAAGGCATTGCTGCTGGGTGAATCTCTTTCCATTGCAGATATTGCTTTAAAGGTCGGTTATACCGAGTTCACTACATTTAATCGGATATTTAAAAAGTATCAAGGAATTACGGCCGGGAAGTACAGAGAAACCGAGTCAGGGTGAGAAGTAATTCATAGCCGTGTCAATCCGGCTTGAACGAAGATTATTTACGGCCAAGCTCCTAAAGGCGGAGGCATTTTTGAATGCCTCCATTTCTTTTGAAAAAATGGCGAAAATAAACCTAGGTTAAGGAAAGCTTCCTTTTTATATTCTAAACTTTACGTAAGAAGGGGGATGTTATTATGAATCCATCAGGACATACCGTATTCATTACCGGCGGCGCTTCGGGAATCGGATTGGCTTTGACCGAGCAATTCGTGAGGCATGGAAACAAGGTGATCGTCGCAGGCCGCAGCGAAAGCAAGTTGTCCGAGGTAATGTCGCGTTATCCGGAAGTGCATGTCATTCGGTGCGACATCAGTGAGGAAGGGGATATGAACAGGCTTGTGAAGTGGCTGAGCGAAGAGCATCCCGATCTAAGCGTGCTGATCAACAATGTGGGAATTCAATACAACTACGATTTCAACGATTGGAAGGCACTGGATACGGACAACAAAATCAAGGAGGAAACGGAGATTAACTTCGCGCCGATCAGTGACCAGTCGTCATCTCTACGTTCAGCGTCGGCTGTGTATTGTCGACCCGGAAGCGCCCGGAATGCCAGGTGGCTGCTCGATCCAACAGGGAGCCCTGAACATGCAAAAACCATTCCTCTTCGGTCAACTGTTCAATCTCGTCACCACTTTCGAATGAGCGCCATTCTGCTTCCGGAGCGGGCTCAAGGTCCGTGTTCGTCCAGATGTACTTGAGATTAAAGATGCCGTAAGCATCGCCTGACACAGTCGTTGAGGCCGTTCGCATACGGCTCGGAACTTTTGTTGTCTCGCTCATTTTCCGATGTTCCGATGCAACCGAAGCTTTCTTGCCGTTTCGATTCCGATCATTTTCCACGCTGTTTCCTCGCCTGGGGACCATGTATTCTTCTTGCGTTGCTTGTCTCAGCAGTTTAATAAACTTTTTTTAACAGCTCAAAAACTTCTTCTATCGTGAGGCCAAAGGATTTGTAATAGGAAGTGTCGATCATCATCTGCTCCAGGATCGTTTTATTACGTTTTTGAAGCATCTCATCGGGCGAGAGCTCGGTGACAAAACATCCTTTGCCGGTAACGGTATAAATTAAACCGCATCGTTCGAGCTCTTCCCAAGCCTTTTTCACGGTAATGATGCTAACCCGAAGCTCCGTGGCCGCTTGTCGGATAGGCGGCAAGCTATATCCGCCTCCAAGTTCGCCTTTAAGAATTTGAGCGCTGATTTGTTCGAATAGCTGTTGATAGATGGGTTTCTCGGATGTGTTCGAAATCGCAATGTTCATTATATATCCACTTTCTCAAACCTTTTGTTGGCTATAGAATAAGCCATTATCGTAAATATTGCAAAAATCGCAATGCCAATAAGCAAGATGGTGAGTTGAACAGCTAAATTGTCGGCGCCGGCTCCCTTAAATAGATCAGACACAAACGAATTCTGTATGCCAAGCCATTCTGCGCCTCCGGCAAACAGGATAGCGGCTGTAATCGATGCAACCGTTGCCGCGCCGTATTTATACGCCGTCTTGTAATACATAGGGATTAAAATGATATTAAAGATTGCCAGCATGACGAAACATAACCCCCAGAAACCAAAGGATGGCTCATAGAAATAGTAGATCAGATTCGGATATAAGCGAACGCTAATCAGGCCATATATAGCGGCGACAACCACATGCAATAATTCCAGAATGACAATAAAAGAGACCTTTGCTTTCACCATGTCCGATTTCGTTACTGGCAGCATGCTTGTAAACATTAAATCGTTTTGACTTTTGAATCCCCCTAACATATTCGGTACCGTAATGAAACAAAAGTATAGGAGAACAAGGAAATAAAGCCATGCCGGAACCAACATTAAGGCGCCTGTCAAAAAGGGCAGCACATAAAAAAACGGATTTACGCCTAACTTTAATTCTTTCTTCAATAAGTTATACATGCATATTCTCCTTTCTCGAGAAATAAATCATAATCTCCTCCAAATTGGGCACGGCGGATTTAATATCTACAGACGGATCAAAGTCTTTGGTATGAATTAAGCCTGTGAATCCGAAAGAATTTATTTTGTAGGCAATGAGCTGGTCTTTGAACAAATCCAACTGCTCTTTTTTGCCATTTAGCAAACGATACGTATCGACAAACTCTTCTTTCTCGGCGCTGTTGATAATTTGGCCGTTGTGGATATAGGTAATATAATCGGCGCATTTCTCCAAATCGGATGTGATATGGGTTGAAAAAAGGATGCTGATTTCGCCGTCTTGCACTAGCTCCTGAAAAATATCAAGCAGATTGTCTCGGGCAGCCGGATCAAGTCCGCTTGTTGGTTCATCCAGAATAAGAAGTTTTGCGCCGTGCGACAAAGCGAGGGTTAGGCTGTATTTAACTTTCATTCCGGTCGATAGTTCGGCTATTTTTTTGTCTTCGATCAAGTTGAATTTTTTTAGATATTTGTAATAGGTGCCATCATCCCAATTGCGATAAAACGGTTTGATCACATTCGTTAACGTTTTGATTTTACTGCGGGTATAGAAATTAATGTCACCAAATGCGTAGCCGATTTCTTGTTTCAATTCGACTTCGTGTTCGGCCATGTTTTTGCCAAAAATACTGATTTCGCCGCCATCCATGCGACTCAGATTCAAAATGGATTTGATGGTGGTTGTTTTACCCGCGCCATTGGCACCGATAAAGCCCATAATATATCCTTTTTCCAGTTGGAAAGATACGTCTTTCAATTGAAAGTGCTCATATTTTTTATTCAAATTTTTGATATCCAATGCAAGCATAAAGTTATCCTCCGCTCAAAATTGTGTATGTTGTGCATACACAATATATCACTGAGGGAATTCAAGTGTCAATTCCTATTTCGAGTTCCGTTCGGGACCGCCCAAAGCGGATAAGAGGCGCTTGGACCGAATGAGAAAAAATGACGAAAATAAACCTAGGTTAAGGAAATCTCCATCTTTAAGTTCTACACTTTACGTAAGAAGGGGGTTGTTATTGTGAATCCATCAGGACATACCGTATTGATTACCGGCGGCGCTTCGGGAATCGGATTGGCTTTGACCGAGCAGTTCGTGAGGCATGGCAATAAGGTGATCGTCGCAGGCCGCAGCGAAAGCAAGTTGTCCGAGGTGAAGTCGCGTTATCCGGAAGTTCATGTCATTCGTTGCGACATCAGTCAGGAAGGGGATATGAACAGGCTTGTGAAGTGGTTGAGCGAAGAGCATCCCGATCTAAGCGTGCTGATCAACAATGCAGGAATCCAACACAACTACGCTTTCAACGATTTGAAGGCACTTGATACTGACGGTAAAATCAAGGAGGAAACGGAGATTAACTTGATCGCGCCGATCAGACTTATCGCCCAACTGCTGCCGCTGCTTTCCCGTCATCAGGAGACCGCTATCGTCAATATTTCATCAGGTTTGGGCATCGCGCCCAAGAAGTCCGCCCCGGTTTATTGCGCGACGAAAGCAGGACTGCATATCTTTACGAAAGCGCTCCGGTATCAATTGGAGTCGACTCCCGTAAAAGTGTTTGAGATTATTCCGCCGCTAGTCGACACGGCTATGACGAGCGGCAGGGGGAAAGGCAAAATAACCGCCGAGCAGCTGGCCGCGGAGTTTTGGCGATCGTACCGCCGCGACCGGCTGGAAATTGCTATCGGCAAGGTTAAACTGCTAACTTGGCTTAACCGATTGGCTCCGGGCGTAGCCGAAGCTATTTTGAAAAACAGCTAGGCTACTAGATTTATACGATCATTTCTTCTTAATCTCCGCTATGCGAAGCAGCATGACAGTTGCTTCTGCGCGGGTAGCTGCTCCGCCCGGCACGAAGCGATTGTCGCCGCGACCGATGACGATTTCCAGCTGGCGGATCGAAGCTACGGCGCCCTTTGCCCAGGCAGGGATCTGCTCATTATCGGTAAAATCCGAGAGGAGGTCGGCATCCGTTGGCAATTCGAGTGCCTTGGCGATCATGACGGCCATCTCGGCCCTGGTAATTGTCGCTTCCGGCCGGAAGGTGCCATCCGGATATCCAGTTACGATGAAGGAATTCGCTGCTTGCGAAATTGCCTGCTCTGCCCAATGATCTTTGCCTGCCATATCGCCGAACATGGGGACGGACTCGACGCTTTCCCATTGAAAGAGTGCTGCCATCATTAAGGTGAATTCCGCGCGGGTAACGCGATGATCCGGCCCGAAACTGCCGTCCGAGTAGCCTTGCACGATTCCACGACAGCTCGCTTCGATGATAGACGGTTTTCCCCAGTGACCGGCGATATCGGTGAAAGCGGATGGCTTGGAGCACGCGGCTTCTGAAGGAGGAAGCTCGGCTTCGTCTCTTTCCAGCAAAATCTTGTATGTTCGCTTGGTCCCATTTTCCGCGGTGACCACGATCTCGAACAGGTCGGCTTCCTCTTCCAGCGAGATATCAGCCTTTACTCTGCCTGATCCGAGAGCTTGTCCACCCAGCGATGTCGATGCCAGTGCATGATCCGGCAACATGGTCATGGTGATGCTTTGTACATCTGGGTCGATTCGCAAATTATATTCCGAGACGTCTCCAGAAAATACAGGAGCGAGTTCTCCGGTTGATACGATCAGTTCCTTTAGCCAGGCATTGCCGGACTTCTCATACGAGGGTGGAGTGATGTTGATTTTTACGATGTGTTGCTCTGCAGCTGATACATTCCCTGCCTGATCGATAGCTGTAATTTTCAGTTGATAGGTGCCATTGGCAGCGAATGTTGCGGAGTACGTGTTTGCGGAGTACGTGTTGCCTGGATAGGCTGCTGCCGAACTCTGCGAGTCATATTCCGTTTCAACCACGATTTCACGGATTTCACCTAACGAGTCGGACGCGGTTGCATGGACTGTAACAGGCGATGCGTTCCATGTATCGTTTAGATATGGAGCTGCTGATGGACCAGTGGTCATCTCCACGCTCAGCGTCGGGGGCGTCCTGTCGAGCCGAAAGCGCTCGGAACGCCAAGCGGCTGCTCGATCCAACAGGAATCCTTGAACATGCAAAAACGATTCCCCTTCGGAGGATTGTTCTATCTCGTCGCCGCTTTCGAATGAGCGCCATTCTGCTTCCGGAGCGGGCTCAAGGTCCGTGATCGTCCAGATATACTTGAGATTGAAGATGCCGTAATCATCGCCTGACACAGTCGTTGAGGCCGTCCTCGCCCAGTCTTGACCATCAGGGGCAAAGCGAATATCGGGCAGAGGTATCGTTGCCGCATCTATAAAAGGAATGTTGAATTCGATTGCATAATTATGCGCTGGCGAACCGGGTGATCCGATGATGGTAAAGTCGGGTCTATTTTCACTGAACGCATCGCGCTCGATCGTGGTCACGCTTGGAGGAATTACGGCATACGCAAGATCATTATTATAAAAAGCATTGCCTCGAATAAGATCTACAGTAGACGGAATCACTATGGCGGTTAGCGCATTGTTCTCAAATGCAGAATACCAAATCGTCTCCAAACCTTCATTTAATATCACTTTATTAAGCGCGTTGTCTCGAAATGCGGCATGAGCGATACTTTTTACGGTTTTCGGAATTTCAACTTCGGTTATCGCATTGTCAGAAAAGGAACCATATCCGATTTCCTCCAGCTGCCCTTCATTTAATTTCAACTTTGTGAGTCCGTTTTCTCTAAACGCATTCATTCCCATACTGCTCACACTAGCGGGTATTTCGATTTCCGATATGTCATTCGTAGCAAATGCCACTGCATCGATGGTTTGCAAGCCCTCGTGCAAGATAACTTTTTCCAGCGCATTACGCCAAAATGCGAATTTCCCGATGTATGTCACGCTAGCCGGTATCTCGACTTCCGTTAGCTGATTTGTACTAAAAGCCTCGTCTCCGATCGTTTTAAGGCGCTCATGAAAAGTAACTTTTGATAGATTCATCCACTTAAACGCTCTATAGCCGATAGCCGTCACCGGAAGTTCACGCGCTGTTTCCGGAATAACAATTTCCGTATCCGTTCCATAATAATAAAAAATCTCGGCATAATCCGAATAATAGTCGAAGCTGAAATCCGAAAGCGTCGCATCGGCTCTAGTGGCACCTCCCGATACGAACCATACGGAACATACAACGCCTACCGCCAGCAACAGTCTCCTCCAGTCAAATCCTCGCAACATACCTTTCATCCTTCCACCTCGAGTTTGCTTATAGTGTAACAGGTGGCAATGAAAGAATTATGAAAGAAACGAGCCTCATACTGTTACGAAGACATAACAGCAGCCGACCATATGATCGGCTGAGGGGTTTAGTATTAAGCAGAATTACCCGTTAAACTATTTTCAAACATATCGATGATAACAAGGAAGTGTTCGGCTTCGCGAAACACATGATCCGCCAATAACGGATGAATGATACTTTTTATACGGCAGGCTTCAATCATGTCTCGGGCTGTTTTTTTGAAGTCGCGAAGCGATTTGACCGACACCTTGTTTTGATCTAAAAATTGGTCGAGCAGAGGAAGCGTTTGCGATTCTGGACGCATCGATTCCAAATCCCTTGCTTGATACAGCAAGGTGTCGAATTCCTGGCTAAAATTATTTGCTTGTTCCACTAGTTGGCGCTCGGAAGGATCAAGCAAGTGGCTTATAAATTTAGCGTGATCGGCCATAATTCTTAAAAAGAATACGTTCTCGTCAATAATAGCATCAGGGAGAGGCTCCAACCTGCCGGCATTTAATTCCGATAACCGATTTCTAAAATAATTGGCTTCTCTGCTAACATGATCGACCAACAAGGGGAAGTTGTTTGCGCCAGGAAGTTGGCACCTCAGTATTAAACCGAGCACTTTTAGTTTAAAAGCCCAAATATAAGAAACGGCTATGTGTACTTCTTCGTTGAATCTTTTAATCACGGAGGGATCTGTTCCGATGTTAAATGCATTGGATTTGTTTTCGATTGCTTCAAAAATGGCATAGAAGTGATTGGCCTCATTAATTAATTGGGTATCATCGCAACGAAACCCTAGTTTAAGAAAAAGAGAATGCTCTTTCATAATTCGGGACCAAAACCGAACTTCCTCTAAAGAACGGGCAACAAATGACTGATCTAACAACGGCAGCCTCTCCCTTTTAAAACATGATCTTTAGAGTACTTTATGAGTGGAGAATTTGTCCTATTCTCTATCTGGAGTTATTAATTTGGCTACTGGTGGAGCCCGTAATTTATATTGGGAGGAAACAATGTAGGAGTGCGGAGATTGCCGTTATCGCGCATAAGCTGAAGGGACTCGCATTATCTGCAAGCGAATCAAGCTTCACAGACATCAAGGGGCACTGGGTGGAAGCGTATATTGCGGCTGTCCGGCAAGTGGATCTTTTGAACGGATACCCGAATGGCAGCGGCGGTCTGCTCCGTTCTCTTATAGACAGTATGGAGTGTTCAAGAATAACGACTATCATTGGTGCCCGACAGAGCTGTACAGGCTGGAGCGGTAGTATTTGAGCGTTGCCAGAGATCTTGCCACCAAACTGATCCAATATCAGCGATACGAGCCGGCCCTAATCGTACTCCGCTCCCGCCTGAGGCAAGCCGCTGGGCACTTGATAATCGATAGAATGCCTTGAAAGGGCTGTCTCAAAGTATGGGACAGCCACTGATTTGTCATGCCTAGCTTACAGGCTGCACAGCCGGAGCCGCGCCGAGAGCAGGCGGCGCAATCTTCTTATTGTATTTCCAGAAGTGGATGCCCAGCGCGATGCCCATGCATACGAAGGCATATAGTACCAGCTTGAGCAGAAGCTCTCCCGTACCTCCCCCTCCGAAGAGGAAGTTGAAGTCCAGATGAACCGGATAATACATAACCGTCCACTGACTAATAAACTTGAAGAAGGGGTACATCATCTGCGGAGCCATGACCGCGCCGCTCGCGATCGTCATAACCAGCATGATCGGAATGTTGACGATCGAGCCCATCTGGCCGAACAGCATGAAGAGGATTGTCATGAATTCAATGGAAGCCAGCGTCTCCAGCGAATGCGTCAGCCAAACGCCGAAGAAGGACGCCGCGGAATGCTCCTGCATCAGGAAGTAGATGGCGAGTCCGGCCAGCGGCGCGAGTATCGATACGACGACATGCGCGCCTTGAAGCGCGAAGAACGATTGCCACTTGCCCATCCTGCGCTTAAGCGCATGGAAGCCGTTAAGGGAGATCATGGTGTACATCATGGCGCCGGTGTAGATGGACATGACAAGGAACATGGGCGCCATCAGATTGTGCATGCCCGGCGGAACCTCGTTCGTAAGCACAATATTGGCGGCTACCTTGGATGGAATGCCGGCTGCCAATGCCGCGGCTTCTTCTTCGCCGACGCTCAGCTGTTGCAGCGTGCCTTGAATCGTTTGAACCGCAAACTGAGCGTTTAACGCGTCGGTCGCCTGAGTGACGACGGACTGCATCGTCGACGCCGTGGTGGACGGATTGGATTGGTTAATGAAGAAGTTCAGATTCACTTGTTCGTTTATATCGCCAATCTTCTCCGAGAAGTTCTCGGGGATTTGAATAATCATATGAATGTCGCGATTGTCCAGATCCTTTTTCGCCTGCTCAAGCGAGGAGGAAGTATCCAGCTTAAAGGGCAGCTGTCCGCTTAGCCCTTCGGCGATCTGCGCTCCCGACTCTCCCTTGTCGTGATTGAGCAGAGCTACAGTCAAGCCGGGCAGATTCTTCGGAATGGCCGTGTAACCCGGCAGGAAAACCAGCAGCATCATGGACTGGAAAATCAGCAGCATAACAAAGCCGGTGACGAAGGCCTTATTCGTTAAAAGAGCGAAAACGTTTCTCATGGACGGCACCTCATTTCTTAATTAATCGGTTGCGAAGACGCGAGCGGGTTCGGCTACCTGCTTCGCGGCCGTCTTCCGCCAATAAATCAGCGTATTAATCAGAATGGCCGCGGCGGCAATAAGAACGAGGCCAAGGATGTGCTCGCCTGTTTTGCCCCCACCGAACATAAGACTTAAGTCGGATTGCCCGCTGTAGTACATGACGGAAATATAGCTAATGATTCGGTAGAAGTCGGGCATGATAGCTTGAGGCATCATTAAACCGCTTGTAATGGATTGAACCAAGATAAAAAATAATGAGATCAGCATCCCCGCTTGCCCTGCAAGGAAGAAGAAAATACCCATAAATTCGATTGCGGCGAACATCTCGAGCGCGTGCAGCCCCCACATCTTGAAGAAGGTTTCAAAGCCGTAGCCATGAAAGCCGAATGCGATCGCTAGGCCCACGACCGGGGCAATGACCGAGACAATGGCGCTGACCCCGTGAAAGGCGAGGAAAGCATGCCATTTGCCCATGGAAGGGGCGAGGC
Source organism: Paenibacillus sp. PAMC21692 (assembly GCF_014303795.1). Classification (NCBI taxonomy): domain Bacteria; kingdom Bacillati; phylum Bacillota; class Bacilli; order Caryophanales; family Paenibacillaceae; genus Paenibacillus; species Paenibacillus sp. PAMC21692. The sequence continues at coordinate 6,154,575 of NZ_CP060293.1, read as the reverse complement.
TCTGGGCTGCGCCTGTTCCCAGCATGGCGAAAATCATCGCGCCAACGAGTGAAACCATGGACAAGAACACCGGAGCCACCTGGTTCTGCATGCCGGCCGGAATCGGATTCGACAGGTTGATCTCTGAAGCGAGCTTCGTCGCAATGCCGGCTGCAAGCGCCTTGGCTTGCTCTTCGGGCATGTTATGCGCGAGCAGGAGCCGCTCGGCATTCTGTACGGCGAATTGTTGATTCAACGTAGACGTCAACTGAGTCGCTACTTGCTGCATCGAAGAAGCGACCATTGCCGGAGTCGACTGGTTAATGAAGAAATCCAGCGGAGCTTGCTCGCCCTCTGTCTGGAGCTTCTCCGTGAAGTTCTCCGGAATATGGATAATCATATGGAGATCCCGATCGTCCAATTCCTGCTGTGCATCCGCAAGGTTTACATTCGTAATGAGCTTGAACGGAAGCTCGGAGGCCAGGGAATCGGCAATTTCCTTGCCATATTGCTTATCCTCGTTCACGATGGCAACGCTGAGCTGGTCCAAATTGTCCGACATCGCGCCGTAACCGCTCATGTAGATGGTGATAAAGACGATTTGATAAAAGACAGCCATAAAGATGCCGCCGATAACCATTTTCTGCTTGAACAGCGTCAGTATGTTCTTCATTCCTTCTGAACTCCTCTCCAATGAAAATAATCTAGACTGAATACTCTAATTAGGGTAATATAAATTGTAGAATAACTGCGTAAGCTCTTTCATGTCAATAGGGCAAATTCGACTTTGAGGGTATTCGACCCGGACGGACCTGGAAACAGCAAAGACGCCCGAATCGGGCGTCTTCGCGGTTTATGCTCACGTATAGGAAAGCATATGGCTAAAGCAGCGACGTATCCTCAACCTGTGGAATCAATTCAAAAATGTAACGGACACCGCAGCTGCAAGTGCGAGGAGAGGCCAAGCTTATGTCGCATGTCACACACCGCGTACCACTTGTAGCATGTTGCGTACCGCATGTCGCACACCACGTACCACATGTCGCATACCGCGTACCACATGTCGCACACCACGTACCACATGTCGCATACCGCGTACCACATGTCGCATGTCGCAAGCCTCGTACCGCATGTCGAGTCCGCATGTCGAGTACCGCATGTCGCATCAGAAAATAGAGGGAAAAGCTCCCTTTAATATGGACAAATCCGGCCATCGGTTCGGCTTAGAGGGAAAAGCTCCATATAATCGGGGGGATTCTGCCCGAATGCCGTGATTCGACCTGGATTAGAGGGAGGGTTTCCCTCTAAAGCGCAAGCAAGAGCGGAGAGGGGTTCATTAGAGGGAGTTTTTCCTCTTATTCATGAAAAGGGGTGATCGAAGAGTCAAGAGCGCCATTTTTGAACAAATTGTCATTATTGATTTCCGTCCGCGGCTATCCGCGATCGGCGTCATTGGATGTTGAGAAAACGATTAGGGTTGGCGATTAATTGGACCTGGTGCGTTCGAGCACCCTTTCGAGCCATTCGAGGTCCGTCTTGGCCCTGTTCATTGCATGCTCTTGCAAGTTCTTTGCATTTAAAACAATGGGATGTTCATTGGATTCCGGAGGCACATCGTTCCAAATCTTCTCATATCGGCGGATTTTTTTGTTCATGGCCTCAATACAATCCTCCAGCATGCCAACGACCCGCTCGCGGCTCACATGATGGATGAACAGAATGCAGGGGTAAAGATCGCTGACCTCTTTAAAGCTACGGAAGCTTTTGTAGATCATCTCGACAAGCGCTTCCCGACCGAGTTCGGTAATGCCGTATAAGGTTCGTTCCGGACGGTTCTCCTCCCGAGAGGTCATCATTTTTTCGACGAATTTCCGTTTCGTCAGCGCTTCGAAATGATAATAAAGCGTGCCATCGGTAATGCGGATTTCCGGAGCGAGACTTTCTTGTTTAAACATCTTTTTGATGTCATAAGGATGACGGTGTCCCTCGCATAAGATTCCGAGAATAAAGATTTGCAGCGACATGCTTTGGCGACCTCCGTCCCTTTGTTTTCCTGAACAATCAAGATGATGTTCGTTCAGGTCTCAAGCTCTATTTTACACGAAATCAGATTCTGGTACAGTATTGGAGAATTAGAGGGTTACGACAAAAGAGAAGGAAGGGACTTCGATGAAAGCAAGCGACGTGATGAATGCGCAAGTATTCAAGGTGAAGGAGACGGACACGGTCCGAATGGTCATCGAGAAGTTCATCGACCACGGCATCAGCGGCATGCCGGTTGTCAATGAAGCCAATGCGATCGTCGGGTATATCAGCGACGGCGATATTATGCGATTTATCGGAAAGTCGGAGCAGGGGATGTTTGATGCGATCGCATACGCCTTCGTTATTCAGCTGGAAGATTATCAGGAGCCTTTCGAGGAAAGAACGAAGCGGCTGCTTAACCTCAATGTCATGGAGCTTGCCCGGAAGCGGGTCGTCACGATCGATTGGGATCGAGATATCGAGGATGTAGCGGCTATTCTGGGGAAGAAGCGCATCAAGAAGCTGCCGGTTGTGAGAAACGGTGTTCTCGTTGGCATTATCAGTCGTGGCAACGTCGTTCGTCACGCCTTCAAAAATTTGCTTTAAGAGGTATCGACTCGCATTTAAAAAGGTAGTTCATAATAAATGCCAAAAGGTACAGTCTTCTCAATAATGTTGAGAGCTGTACCTTTTATTATGACCGTTAGCCGCTAAATAACTCCGCCATTGTTTTTGAGATTCTCCAGCAAACGTACTTTCGAATCGTTAAGATGCGTATAAATGGCCTCTCGCATAAGCGCGATATCGCCGGTTCGAATGGATGCGATAATCGCGTAATGCTGCTCGAGTGCAGTCTCCACCATCGTTCGGGTGATGAGGGAAGACTTTGCTGCCGAAAAGCGGTAATTCATCAATTGCTGATAGATGTCCGTGTTCCTTTGATTGCCACCCATTCGAATAAAAGCAAGGTGAAAAGCCAGATTGTATTCGGCGAGTTGATTGGAGTCAAATGGAGAGGAGCGAATGGTACTTTCGGTGAGCGACAGAATCTCTTCCATACTTGCCAGGGCTCCATTAATCTCATCTGACGCTAGCTTTGGAAGATTCTCGAGCACCCAGTATTCGAGCATAAGACGGGTGTCGATAATATCCAGCAGCGTCTTCTCATCGATAGCTACGACAAAGGTTCCGACCTTGGAGACGGTTTTGATCAAACCTTCGGTCTCCAGACGATTAAGCGCTTCCCGAATGGGCGTGCGGCTGACGCCTAGCTGGTTCGCTAATTCAGGTATGGATATTTTCTGATTGGGCTTAAACGTTCTGCGTATAATTTGCTCTTTCAACACCGAATACGTTTTGTCCCATAAGTTGGAGTTGTCGAGTTTAGGCAGATCCATGAGCAATAACTTCCTTTGCGTAAAATGATTGTAGCCGTAGCCGTTTCAACTTGTATAGTAACATGGGAAATCGGTCCAAGTAAATGATGCATACAACATACCAGATGTAGGAGCGCAGCGATATTGTTTGTTGACAGACCGGAAGGATGTCGATAAACTACTCATAAATGATGTATACAACATTTAACGATTCGTGTTAATTGGATTGTTCCAACACTAATTCAACTGAAGGAGCAGCGGAAAATGATCAAACCAGCAGGAATCATACCGGCAATGGTTACGCCGTTTACAGAAAATCAAACTTTGGATGAGGCTGGCCTGCGTGTTCTTGTACAACGATTTATCGAGCAGGGTGTGCATGGATTATTCTGTCTTGGAACGAATGGCGAGTTTCTTATGCTTAACAAGCAAGAGAAGGTCAGAATTGCCGAGATTGTCGTCGAAGAGGCTGCCGGGCGAATTCCCGTATATGCAGGAACAGGCGGAATAAGCACGGATGAAACGATTTCTCTGACGAAAGAGATGGAGCGGGTAGGCGTAGAAGCGGTATCGGTGATCACGCCCTACTTTCTAACGTTCTCGCAGGATGAGCTGACTCTGCATTACCAACGGATTGCGGCTTCCACTAATCTGCCGATTATTCTCTACAACATACCGAATCAGACAGGCAACTCGATTCAACCGCAAACAGCAGCCAAACTCGCTCGGGAATCGAATATTGTCGGGATCAAAGACAGCAGCGGCAGAATGGATGTCATTCTGCAACTTTTGGACGCGGCTGATGAATCGTTCGCGGTATTGGCGGGGACGGATTCTCTTATCCTGCCTACGTTGATGGCTGGCGGAACCGGCGCTATCGCGGCAACCTCGAATGTGCTTCCGCGGCTTGTCGTATCGATCTACAACAACTGGGCAAACGGTGACCTGAAAGCGGCTCAACAAGCTCAAGACGCTATTCGCCCGCTTCGCAACTCCTTTCAATTAGGAACGATCCCTTCGGCATTAAAAGAAGCGATGAGCCAGCTGGGATTGCCGGGGGGACCCGCCCGCTTCCCGGTAAAGGGATTAGGCGAAAGTCAAAAGCGCGAGGTTGCAAAGATGCTCCAAGCCTATATAGAATCAGGTGCCATCGCAAAGGAGGAGATAAACGTTGCCAGCTTTGAACGCACGGATCGATGATCAATTGGCGAGCGGCAGAAGAAGTTTAAGGACGCTGCCGACAACCAGTCTTCTCGGCCCGACAGGGGCCAGGCTTTGGGCGGATTATCTGGATCCCAAGCCTGGCTTTAGCGGTGCGATAGACTTTATTCACAAATTGAATATTCCGCTGTTGTTCACCGTCGAATCGGATCAAGGGACTGTATTCGAGCCTTGCAAGCTGAACTGGCATCCCAGCTACTTGGCCTTCGAATATGAGAGCGCTTCGTTGTCATTGCGCGAGCATAAGTTTGTCACCTGGAACGATTGCGCGGTAGCCGTGCAAACATGGGAAAATCGCGGCCCGGATGCCATCGTCATCCGATTAAAGACGGACCCCCATATCCTGCAAAATAAGGATCAGGGTATGATGTCAGGCGTCTACTCGGCAGAACGTTATCCGTTCGCCATACGGACTGTGCTAAAACTAAGCGATAACAGGCTTTACGAAGGGTTGGAGCTGGCGCCGGGCCAGCAGGCTCGGCTTGTCATTGCCGCGGCTATGGGCATCGCGGAGCAGGATGATGCCGCCGCTTTGGAACGGCGGGCAGCCGCCTTCCTCGAACAACCGGCCGAGGATATCCTTCCGGCGCATCAAGCCGAATATCAGAGCTGGTTTGATCAAGCGCCCCAGTTCGCATGCAACGAACCTTTGATCACCAAAACCTGGCATTACCGCTGGTTTCTTATGCGGCATAATTTAGCCGATCCAAGGGTAGGGCAGCTGCAATACCCGCTTTTTTACGAAGGGCGCTCGCATAAGATGTCCAAGACGCCATTTGCCCCGCATGGCTGGGAGTTCTCGAAGCTTATTCCGCTTACCGCTCCGATGCATTTGCTCGAAGCCAGATGGTATCCGGATCGTTCGTACGGGGATGGCATATGGAAAAATATGATGGCAAGCCAGGATGACGACGGCCTTTATCGTTGTTTGTTAGTCAATGAAACGCTGCATTCTTACGCGAATTTTATGGGATGGGGCGCCTATCAATATTATTTGATCCATCGGGACAAGGAGATGGTCCGGCAATTGCTGCCTTCCCTTAAGCGCCAGGTAGATGGCGAAAGCCGGTTGATGGGCAATGCGGAAGATCGTTTAATCATTGAGTACAAACATAATCGGACGGGGAAGGAATACCAGCCGAGCTATTGGTACTTTAACGACTTCCCGAAAAACTGCAAGGATCCGGAGCTTGTAACGCCGCTCAAACGCGTCGATCGCTCGATCTATCATTATTTAAATTGCATCGGCGTCATGAACTTATGCCTGGCGTTAGGCGATCCCGAGGCCGAGAGGTTTGGAGAACAGGCAGATCAAATCAAATCCGATGTCTTATCCGGCATGTGGGATGAGGAAAGTCAATTTTTCTACGATTTGCATTATAAAGACAACCGGAAGGCTTTTGTCAAAAATATTGTCGGATTTTACCCGTATTGGGCCGGAATGACGGATGACCGCCACAAGAACGGATTAGACTATCTCTTCGACGAACGTTACTTTGGGACACGCAATCCTTTCCCGTCTGTTGCCAAGGATTGTCCCGTATTCTCGGCCGAAGGGGGTTGGCAGGGCAATTTCTTTAAAGGAAGAAACGGCTGTGTCTGGAATGGTCCAACTTGGCCTTATACGAACAGCGTTATCCTGGATGCGCTGGCGGAGGAGAGCAAACGAAGGGAGCATGTCTACGACAAGGAGTTCGGACATGCCTTCAGAGAGTACTCCATGCTGCATTACGCGCAGCGGGACCTCGACAAACCTTATTTGGTGGAGCATTATGACAGTATGACGGGAGAGCCGATCAGCGATGACGTGGATTATAATCATTCGTACTACATTGATCTCGTGATCCGGCATATTGCGGGTTTAAACGTGCAGGAGGACGGAATCGTACTCGATCCTGTACATGTCGGTTTAACCCATTTCGAGCTGAATAATGTGAAAATTAACGATGACGCCATTCGTGTGACTTATAACATCTCAGCCTCGCAGGATGGGAACTTGGAGCAAGGTTATCGCTTATACGTAAACAATGAATTGGTGCTTCATAGCGAGCAACTGCAGATGATGAAGTATACGTTTCCACGATCATCGACAAAGGAATGAGCTTATGCGACCTTATCAATTCCAAACTGCCGACAAAATTGCGGCGGGATGCCATACGCTGGAGAGACTGAACGAATATTTGAATGTGCTTCCGCCGGTTCGAACCGCGCTGGTTCTATCTCAGCCGTCCATCGTTAAGGCTGGATACGCGGAGTCAGTCGTTCGACAGCTGGAGCAATCGGGCATCGCATGCCAATTAAATGCGGATGTGAGGCCGGAGCCGACGGATCGAGCTATTATCGAGATATTCGAAAAATATAAAGACGAAGGATACGATATGGTAGTGGGGATCGGAGGAGGGAGCGTGCTCGATGCCGCCAAAATTTTGTCTGTCTTGGCGACTAATGCAATGTCTATCGAAGAGATGCTGGGCATCGATAAAATCGCGGCGGCGGGCGTTCCCTTGATTCTGATTCCGACTACGTCCGGAACGGGATCCGAAGTAACCCCCAATGCGATTGTAACGCTGCCGGAGCAAGAGCTCAAGATCGGAATCGTCAGCCGTTACCTGCTGCCGCAACTCGTCATCATCGATCCGCTGCTTACGCTTGGGCTGCCTAAACCGATTACGGCAGCAACGGGCATGGATGCTTTTACGCATGCCTTCGAATCGTTTATCTCGAACAAAGCCAATCCATTTAGCGATATGTTTGCTCTGGAATCCATGCGTCTCATCAGCCAAAACATCGAAACGGCGTATCATCATGGCGATCAAGCGGATGCGCGCGAAGCGATGATGCTCGGGTCGATGTATGGCGGCATGGCGCTTACCTGCGCGGGCACCGCGGCCGTGCACGCGATGGCTTATCCGATCGGCGGGAAGTTCAATATCCCCCATGGCGTCGCGAATTCGATGCTGCTGCCGCATGTGCTGGAGTTTAACCTGGATGCGATCGCGCATCGAATGAATCTTGCAGCTTCCGCTATGGGGATAACGGATTCGCATCGCTGCTCCTCCGGGGAAGCGGCGGATCGCGTACTCGAGCGAATTACGAAGTGGACGTCCGCGCTCGACATTCCACAGGATCTGCGAAGCTTCGGCGTCACCGATCTGGATGTGCCCGACTTGGCCATCGCGGCTTCGAAGGTTACCCGATTGATGGACAACAATCCGAAGCAACTGACAGTGGACGACATCGAGAGCATCTATCGACAACTAATCAGATAAACAGGGGGAGATGTAAATGAACCGATTTGATGGAATCATCCGCAAGAAGACGGATCAGCCGGGCGTGGAAGAAGCTTATCTGCCTGTTCGGTATTTAACGAGCCACTGCGCGAACTTGATCGAATTGGATCAAGGGGACTTGCTATGCGTGTGGTTCTCGGGGAGCGCCGAAGGCAATCCCGATACCAATATCATCATGTCGCGGCTGCCGCTGGGCGCTGCCGGGTGGACCGAGCCTGTTGAATTATCCTGCGACCCGGATCGGTCCGAGCAGAATCCCGTTCTCTTTCAACAACCGAATGGAGAGTTATGGCTGATGCACACCTCCAATGAGCCGCATAATCAAAAGACATCCAGAGTCGTGCGGCGAATTTCTGCCGATCGCGGCCATACGTGGTCGGATCCGGAGATCATGTTCGACGGTCCAGGTTTCTTTCTGAGACATCCTGTCGTCATTATGGACAATGGCAACTGGCTGCTGCCAGCTTATTATTGCAAGGAAGAGGATGAATACGCCGTCGTATTTATTAGCGGGGATCAGGGAAGCACTTGGACGGAACATCCGATACCGGAGGTGTCCCGACGCGTCCAAATGAGCGTCGTATCTTTGCAGGATGGCAGTCTGTACGCGATGTTCCGCAGCCGCGATTCCGATCGGATCTATACAAGCCGTTCGCATGATTATGGCGAGACCTGGACAGCGCCGGAACGGAGCGAGCTTCCGAACAATAATTCATCCATGCAGGTCGTGCGATTAATCAATAATCATCTTGCGCTTATTTATAACCCGGCAAGCCTTGAAAATAATAATTTCCGCTGGTACGAAAAAAACGGTCAGACGCTTAAGAAGGCGCTGCGAACTCCCTTAACGATCGCCATATCCCAGGACGAAGGGGAGACCTGGCCTCGCAAGCTCGATCTGCAAGTCGCAGATCAAGAATATTGGGAAAACGAGATCGGTTATTCTTATCCATCGATTCTGCAGAGCAGGGATGGAGCGATCCATGTGGCGTTTACGTATTTGCGTAAAGGGATCAAATACTATAAGCTGGATGAGGGAATTATTCGATAAGACGAGCTGTGCTTCTATGATAATCAACTGGAGGGTCTCATGAGATATCCCAATTATATGTATCGAATACTTGTGATTGCTTTATTGATTGGCATCATTCCGGTTATTATCGTGGGCTTCGTCTCGTATTGGATCGCTTCGAAGGATATTGAGGATAGAGTGAAACAATCCAATATTCAAATCCTGAAGCAAGACCAGCTGAGAGTGGAACAAATGATTATGAATCTGGAGGCTTCCGCATTGCAATATGCGGGGTCTTCTTTGGTTCTTGAAGCGATAAGAGGAGAAATTTCGCACAAGGATTACAGACAGATTTGGGATCTGTCCAAAGGGCTGTATACTCTTCAAGCGAACGATGGCATTAAGGAAGTTTATCTGATCCACTTTAAGGACAATTGGATTATTCGCAACAACGGTTTTTACGAGCTTAACCAATTCGAACATGCCGAGCAATTAAAAAATGCGGCCGCGCAAAATCCGAAGAAGATGTTCTGGGTGTTCGCCGATAATCCGCTATCGTCAGATACGGTGAATTTAATCGTCAAGCTTCCTTTATACCTGAATTCCAATAATGCCGATGGCATACTTGTCATTGAGATGTTCAGGAATGATTTATTCCGCTCTCTCTTCGAAGATCAACCCGGACACGCGATCGTGCTTGATGCCGAATATGAGCCTATTGTTGCCGGGCCCGGGCAATTGGCGGTGGATGCCGATGAACTTCGGCCTTTATTAGACACGGCAAATGGATTTGTCGGAGCCAGGATGAACGGTCAGGACTGGGGCATTGCTTATATCCGGTCGTCGTACAACGACTTGATCTATATGTCGTTCGAATCCATGACGGAGATCAAAAAGCAAACAAGTAAGATTACGGATATTACGATCATCACTTGTCTTTCCTTGTTCCTGCTCGTGGCGGTGTTTTCTTATTATGGAAGCCGAAGATTGTATTCTCCCATCAAACGATTATTCGAATACTTGGGCGGCGAACAATATAGCGATGCCAAAGACAAAAGTCATAACGAGTTTAGCGTCATAGAAGAACGATTTAAAACGATGTTTCATTCGGAGAAAAAGCTGCAGCTGCAGGTCAAAGAGCAATTTCCGCGAATGAGAGAGCTTCTGGTGCTGCAATTGTTTATGGATCATTATTCGCCGGAAGACTGGCTGTACAAATGCAGGATGCTGGGCTTCTCCGTTCAATGGAAGTATTATGCGGTTATCGTGCTGCAGATTGACACGTTAACGGATACCAAATATAAAGCAACCGACCGCGACTTGCTGCTATACGCAATTAATAATATTGCGGAAGATATTATACAGGACACGAACTGGTTTAAGCCGATATTGCTGGATCAATCCCAAGTCAGCATTGTCTATTGCGACAAGCCGACGCTAGAGGAAGCCAACGCTTATTTTTATGACATTGCCAAGCAATTAAAAGCCAATGTCGCCCAGTATTTGAACGTGCAGGTCAGCATAGGCATAAGCAATACGTTCGATCTCATAACGGATGCCAAACGCGCCTATAAGGAAGGATTGCAAGCGATTCAGAGCCGATTCGTGCTGGGCAACGATATTATTTTGCACTATGACGATCTGCGTTACAACCTGGAATTCGACAATAAGGCTTATATCGAACTGAAGGCTTTGGAAAATCAAGTGCTGCAAGCCTTTAAACCTCCCGATCAGCCGCGAGTGGAGGAAACCTTCCAGAAATATCTGGAGGCGATCACGCACAAACAAATTGGCTTCAAAGAATATCAAATTCTGATGAGGCAATTGTTATCGAAAATATATGAACTCATTCAAGAGCACGGCGTTCCGATTACCGAGGTGTTTGATTCTTCCGTTATTCAGGACGAATGGAAGCAGCTTAATCAAACGGAGGAGATCCGCAAGTGGTTCGGGGAATTCGTGTTCGCGCCGGTTATTACGTTTCTGCTTAATCGCGAGCAATCCAAATTCGCCAATGTAGCGGGCGAGATGCTAAAGATCGTGCGCGATCACTATGACCGGGATCTATCGCTGGAAATGTGCGGAGATCTGCTCAACTACCATCCCGTCTACTTAAGCCGCGTGTTCAAAAAGCAAATAGGCATGAACTTTACGGAATACGTCGCCCAGTTCCGAATGGATCAAGCCAAGATTTGGCTTGAGCAAACGGATATGATGGTATCGGAAATCGCCGAGAAATTATCCTACAACAATACGACGGCGTTTATCCGAACCTTCCGAAAAGTCGTTGGCGAAACACCGGGCAAATATCGAACCGAGCACAAGAAAAACGAATGATTAAAAATCGGGACCAAATAGATAAGAATCTCTTGCGCCAGCAGCCATTGCGGACGCAAGAGATTTTTTTTGTCCAATTCCGGCTGAAGTTGAATGGAGCATATTGCATATTGAATGCGGTACGAATGGGGCTAATCACGCAAAGAGTTGAAAACGGGAGATTGAATGTTACTCTAACCCTGCAATAATTAGCCTTATCAAACAGCCGCTATCGATCGGCTCAACCATCAACCACTGGAGGACCGCTATGAATGTGAACCCATTAAGAAAACCGAATGATATCCTTCGCGAGTTGTATAAGAATAGCTGGTTGTATCTCATGCTGATTCCCGGTCTCGTATACTTCCTTATTTTTAAGTACTGGCCGATGTGGGGATTAGTGATGTCCTTTCAGAACTTCAAGCCGCATCTGGGCATCAGCGGCAGCGAATGGGTGGGACTGGAGCATTTTATCCGCCTGTTCTCCGAGCCGCAGTTTTTTAAGTTATTCCGCAATACAGCCGTTCTAGCCTTATATAATATCTGTTTCTTCTTTCCGATCCCGATCGTTCTGGCGTTAATGCTAAATGAGGTCCGCGTGGAGTTGTTCAAACGCTCGATCCAAACGGTCATCTACATTCCCCATTTTGTTTCCTGGGTGGTCATCGTGGGGATCAGTTATATGTTTCTTACGACGGAAGGCGGCATTATCAACGATTTGATTGCCCACTTCGGCTTCGAGAAAATTCCCTTTCTGCTAAGCGAAGAATGGTTTAGAACGCTGATCACGGGGCAGACCATCTGGAAGGAAGCGGGCTGGGGAACGATTATTTATTTGGCGGCCTTGTCCGGCATCGATATGCAGCTCTATGAAGCAGCCAAGATGGATGGCGCGAATCGCTGGAGGCAGATGTGGCATATTACGCTCCCCGGGATCCGCGGTACGATCATCATCTTGTTTATATTGAAGATGGGCGATTTTCTGGATGTCAGCTTCGAGCAGGTTTTCCTGGTGCTCAACACGATGAACAGGGAAGTTGGAGAAGTGTTCGACACTTATGTATACACCAAGGGGCTGACGCAAGCGCAATATAGCTACAGCGCGGCAGTAGGGGTGTTCAAATCCGTATTTGCCTTGGTGCTGGTGCTGGGTACGAACTGGCTGGCCAAGAAAGCCGGAGAAGAAGGTATTTATTAAATGATAGGAAAGGCGTGATCACCATGAAAGATCGTTCTTGGGGCAATCGATTATTCGATAGCGCGAACTACTTGCTGTTGACAATAGTCGCATTAGTCATGATTTTACCCTTTATTTACGTCATAGCCGTTTCCTTTGCGACACCCGAAGAGATTGCGCAACGCGGCTTTATCCTGTTCCCTACGCAATTCTCGCTTTCGGCGTATGCCTATATTTTTTCGACGGACACCTTGCTGCGCAGCTTGGGGACATCGATCTATATTACGCTCATGGGCACCTTTATTAATTTGTTTTTTACATCCATGATGGCCTATCCGCTGGCCAAGCGGCATCTGCGCGGCAGAGAGAAGATATTGCTTCTCGTTCTATTTACGATGCTGTTTAACGGCGGCATGATTCCTACTTACTTTGTGGTGAAGGATGTAGGTTTAATTGACTCCTTATGGGCATTAATGATTCCGGGGGCCATAAGCGCCTTTAACTTGATTATTATGAAAAACTTTTTCCAGCAGGTCCCTTACGAGCTTGAGGAATCCGCCAAGATCGATGGATGCAATGATCTCGGCATCTTGTTCCGTATCGTTATTCCCTTGTCGCTTCCGGCGATGGCAACCATAGGTTTGTTTTATGCGGTAACCCATTGGAACACGTTCTTTAATGCGATCTTGTACATTAACGACTCTAGCAAGTGGCCGCTTCAAGTTCTGCTGAGAGATATTGTCATGTTGGCCAATGACCGGTTCGGCGATCAGTCGGCGGTGGAACGTTCCGATTTCCACCCGATCACGATCAGGATGGCGGTTATCGTATTCGCTACGGTTCCCATCCTGCTGGTTTACCCTTTCTTGATGAAACACTTTGCCAAAGGCGCAATGATGGGTTCGGTTAAGGGATAATCCTCTTTGACATTTCAAAGCGGGATATCTTTTAATAAATACAAAGGAAAAAATGGAGGTCTTATCTTGAAAAAGTTAACGGTGTTGCTCTGTACGGTGCTGACTGCTTCCAGCGTATTGGCTGCTTGTGGCTCGAACGACAATTCGACAGTCAACAATGCGCCTGATTCGGGAGGGAACAAGGCGAAATCGGACAAACCATTCCACATTACAATGGTTGCCGAGCAATCGACGCAAATCCCGAAGGAAGACAATGAGATTGAAACGAAGCTTCAAGAATACACCGGCGTCGATTTTTCGATGCAGTGGATTCCCGGCTCCGCTTATGACGACAAGATCAACGTCATGATCGCCTCACAAGATCTGCCTGAAATAATGACGATCAAATACTCTCCCAATTACATCAGTTATATGAAAGAAGGATTGTTCTGGGAGGTAGGTCCGCTTATCAAGGATTATCCGAATCTGGCGGAGGTCAGCCCGCTTCATTACGAAAATGTGTCTGTGGACGGCAAAGTATACGGCGTGCCGCTATTCCGTTCGCTCGCCAGATCGGGAGTCACGTTCCGCAAAGACTGGCTGGAGAAATTAAATCTGGAATTGCCGGTCACATTGGACGATTGGTATAACGTGGTCAAGGCTATGGGCGAAGGGGATCCGGACGGCAATGGCAAGAAGGACTCTTACGGTATTATGCTGGACAAAATTTTCGCCGATGGACCTTCCTCTGTCGTAAATCTGCTCGCGGTCAGCCAAGGAGCGCCTAATCAATGGGGAGTCGAAGACGGCAAAATTGTTCCGAGCTTCTATTCCCAGACCTACTTTGACGTATTGACCTTATTCCGCAAATTGTACAGCGAGAACTTGATCAATCAGGATTTTGCGGTTATCGACGACTCAAGCGCGGGCACCACTTGGGATGCCGGCAAGCTCGGCATTAAGGTGGGGACGGCCGGTATTGCGGTTGCGCTGCAAGGAACGGTAGCCAAAACCGTTCCAACCGCTGTCGTTGACGTAGAACCTCTCCAGGGCGCGGATGGCAAGCGGGCGCCTGCCGAAATGGGCAATAACGGATTGCTGGTATTCCCGAAATCCAGCGTGAAGACGGAAGAAGATTTAAAGAAAATTTTAGGATTCTTGGATAAACTGCTGGACGAGCCTATGGCGACTCTTCTCCAATACGGCATTGAAGGAAAACACTGGAAAAACACGGATGGCAAAGCGACCGTGATTGATGAAGACCTGTTCCGCTTGGAAGGCAAGCCGTATCGCGACAGACTGCTGGCGATTAACCCGGGAGGGAAGTCGATTCCGAAGGATATGTCCGACTTGGAAAGAAAAACATTAGACATTACCGTAGATAACTTAAACTATGCTGTCGGAAACCCGGCGGTATCGCTCTCCTCGGAAACCTATTCCCAGAAAGGGGCGGAGCTCAACATTATTATGCTTGACGCCCAAGTCAAATATATTATGGGCAATATTGACGAAGAAGGCTGGAAGAAAGAGATCGCGAATTGGGAAAAAGCCGGCGGTTTAAAAATCATTGAGGAATATACCGAACAATATAATCTGATTAAAGAATAGGTTTGCGATGGACCGGGAGCAGGTGTTCACACCTCCCCGGTTCATTTTCACACAAGGACCCGGAGGTGCTGCCGATGTACATGATCAGTTATTTTAAAAATGCGGATGAGAGTCTGTATCTCGCCGAAAGCAAGGACGGATACACTTGGAAGGAACGAAATGACGGCAAACCTGTGTTTGCATCCAGCGTAGGAACAAAAAACATTCGCGACCCTTTCCTCTATCAGGATAAGGGCGGGCTCTTCCATCTAGTCTGGACGGACGGTTGGGGAAGCAGGAGCATTGGCTACGCTTGTTCGAGCAATCTGACGGATTGGAGCGACGAGAAGCTGATTCCCGTTATGGAGCATATGCCGGTTACGCAGAACGCGTGGGCGCCCGAAATTTATTATGACGCCGCTCAGGCGGCGAATCGCATTGTATGGTCGTCCACCGTGGAGGAAGGTCCGCGGAATCATCGTATCTGGTCTGTAACGACGACGGATTTTAATACCTTCTCGGATGCGAAGCTGTTTTTTGATCCCGGTTATAACGTAATTGACGCTAACGTTACGGATTTGGGCGATTGTTACTTCATGTTGTATAAGGACGAGCGGCATTATGATGACGAAGGGGCGGCGTGCAAGGCGATTCGATCCTGTTATCTGGATAAGGGAGAGTCTGATCGACCTAATGTACGGGACATCTCGGAGCTGTTAACCTTCCATATGACGGAAGGCCCCACTCTCTATAACGTAGATCGCGATGGCAAACGGGAATGGATCATGCTTGTCGACCGTTTCCGAGCGGATATCTATGATGCTTATCGTTCTTACGACCTGCGGGATTGGGAGCTGATCAACGACCGCATGGAGCTGCCCTCTGCGGTTAAGCACGCTACGGTGATTAAGGTCGATGAGGAAACGGAGCTGGGGGTGCGGGGGTGAAAATCGCGATCATTGCAGATGATTTGACGGGGGCTAATGACAGCGGCGCGCAGTTAGTTCGAGCGGGATTGAGAACTTCAGTGATGATAGGCGAGCGGCGAAAGCAAAGCGACGAACATGACGCTATCGTATTCGATACCGACAGCAGGGCGGTCAGCGGGGCTGAAGCCTATAGGCGCGTAAAGGCGGTGGCCGAGTCGATCGCGCAAGACGGAGCCCGGGACATCTACAAGAAGATGGATTCGACGATGAGGGGCAATATTGGCGCAGAGCTTGACGCGATGTATGATGTATGCGCGCCGGATTTTGTCATTATTGCGCCCGGCTTTCCCAGGAACGGACGTCAAGTCATAGACGGATATCATTATCTGAACGGCGTGCCGCTGCATAAATCCGAAGCGGCCAACGATCCCAAGACACCCGTGACGGAATCCTTCCTCCCCCGTTTGCTTGCGCAACAAACCGATAGGCCGATCGCTTTTGTCGCTTATGCGGAAATTCGGCGCGGCTTCGATGAAGTGAAACGTAAGCTGGATCAATTTAAAGCCGATGGAATCCCCTATCTGATCTTTGATTCGGAGGATGAAACCGATTTGGAGGCTATTGTCCGGATCGTACAGGCTACCGAATACCGCGTCGTATGGGCCGGATCGGCGGGACTGGTATCCTACATGCCGCTGCACGGCGGAGCAAAGACAAGTGCCCCGATTATGACGACGGAGCGGGATAAAAACTCTGATCGGACGGCGCCCGTTCTTCTTGCGATCGGCAGCGCGAGCTCCGAGTCGCGCAAGCAAGTGGCATTCGTGCTTCAGCAGCCCGATGTTATCGGCGTTATGGTCCGATGCGATCGTCTCGTCTCGACGCCGGACGACTGTCGGGACGAGATTGAACGCGTTTGCGCATTGGCCTCCACAGGTCTCGCCGGCGGAGCTCACGTCGCGTTGTACTGCGCATCCGGTCTCGATGATGTGGCTAGAGCGCAAGAGATGGGCCGCTCCCACGGGTGGAGCCCGTCGGAGGTCAGTCACCGGATTGCGGTTATTATGGGACAAATGGCTAGCAGATTGTTAGACAAGCAAGCAGTAGCGGGGATCGTGCTTACAGGGGGAGATATCGCAAAGCAGGTCATCACGCAGCTGGGCGCCAGCGAACTGACCTTGATCGGAGAGGTCGAGACCGGCGTGCCGATCGGCAGATTAACAGGCGGCAAAAACATAAGCGCCGTCACCAAGGCGGGAAGCTTCGGTTCCGAGAGGGTGCTATGGGCATCCATAAATTCACTTCAGATGAGGGTAGGCCAATGAAACCTTGTATAGGGATTACGATGGGCGATTGTGCGGGAGTAGGACCGGAAATCATTGTAAAGGCGCTGCAAGCTCCCGAGCTCTATAAAAGTTGTCGACCGGTTGTGATAGGCGATGCCAAAATGTTAAAACGCGCTGCGGAGCTGGAGAATTCAGAGGTCGTTATACATGCCGTGACGAGCATGGAGGATTGTCGTTTCCTGCCAGGCGAGATCGACTGTATCGATCTGGATTTATTGCCGGCGGATCTCCCTTTCGGCCAAGTGTCGGCGCAAGCGGGGGACGCGGCTTATCAATATATTGCAAGGGCGATTACGATGGCGCAAAATCATGAAATCGACGCGATCTGCACAGCGCCGCTCAATAAAGAGGCGCTTCATAAAGGCGGCCATCTCTATCCCGGGCATACGGAGATATTGGCGCATTTGACCGATACGGAGGATTACTCCATGATGCTTACCACGCCGAAGCTGAGGGTGATTCACCTCACGACGCATGTGGGATTAATCAAAGCGATCGAGATGATTAATCCGGAGCGCACTTATACCGTCATCAAGCTGGCTCACGATACATTGGTAAGGGCCGGATATCCCCGTCCGACGATCGCCGTATGCGGGATCAATCCTCATGCGGGCGAAAATGGCTTATTCGGCAATGGAGAAGAAGAGGAGAAGCTGCTGCCGGGCATACAGAGGGCGCAGGCCGAAGGGATCGCGGCAACGGGACCCCATCCGGCGGATACGTTATTCTACCTGGCGGCGCGAGGCGATTACGACATGGTGGTCGCCTGCTATCACGACCAAGGACATGCCCCGATCAAAGTGTTGGGGATCGAAGAGGGAGTCAACATTACGGTCGGACTAAAGGGCGGCATTATTCGCACCTCCGTCGATCATGGCACGGCATTTGATATAGCGGGATCCAACAGGGCCGACGAAAGAAGCATGATTGCGGCGATTCGCGCAGCCGTCGAGCTGGCGCCAAAAGAAAATCAGGGGAAGTGAGAGTACGGTGAGCAGTCAAGTAAAAGATACGCGCGTTCAAAGATGGGATCTATTCGAATTGGAGCTGACCGGATTGGAGGTTGGCAACCCTTATCTGGATGTCCAGGTTCAAGCGGTGTTCCGTTTTAATCAGCGGAGTGTCAAGGTAGACGGTTTTTATGATGGCGGAAGTTCGTATCGCGTGCGGTTTATGCCGGATGCGGCTGGAGAATGGACGTATGAGACGCAGAGCGACCAGGCGGAGCTGGATGGCGTCGCCGGGACATTTACATGCGTAGAGCCCGAAGCGAATAACCATGGTCCTGTTCGTATTCGCAACGATATTCAATTTGCTTATGAAGACGGAACGCCGTATTACCCGTTTGGCACGACTTGTTACGCTTGGACTCATCAGGATGAAGCTTTGCAGGAGCAGACGTTGAGAACGCTGGAAGAGTCGCCTTTTAATAAAATTCGGATGTGCGTGTTCCCGAAAAACTACAGCTTCAACTTTGATGAGCCTGAACATTTTCCTTTCGAGGGATCAGCAGCTTCCGGTTTTGATTTCACGCGGTTTAACCCTGCTTTTTTTGCGAATCTGGAAGCGCGATTAATGGGATTGCGGAAGCTCGGGATCGAGGCCGATCTGATCTTGTTCCATCCGTATGACAAAGGGCGTTGGGGCTTCGACCGGCTGGATGCCCGAACGGAAGAGTTTTATCTGCGCTACCTCATCGCCAGGCTGGGCGCGTTCCGCCATGTATGGTGGTCGCTGGCCAACGAATACGACTTCATGGCAGAGAAGGCCATGCCGGACTGGGATCGCTTGCTCCGTTATGTACAGGACCATGATCCGTACGTCCATCTCCGTTCTATTCATAATGGGACAAAGATGTATGATCATGCCAGCGTCAAGATGTACGATCATGCCAAGCCATGGGTGACGCACTGCAGCATCCAGCATTGGGATGTGACGATGGCGTCGATATGGCGAGACCAATACAAGAAGCCGATTGTCATCGATGAGATTTGCTACGAGGGCAATATTCCGCAGCGATGGGGCAATATCTCCGGAGAAGAGATGACGCGGAGATTCTGGGACGGGGTAACCCGCGGCGCTTATGTAACGCATGGGGAAACCTTCGTGCATCCGCAGGATGAGATATGGTGGGCAAAGGGAGGGCGCTTGTACGGAGAGAGCGCCGAGCGCATCGCATTCTTGCGTGAGCTGATCGAGGCGGCGCCAGCAGCGTGCAGGCCGATTCCCGAGGTTCGGGATGTGCCTGCGTTCGGCGTGCCCGGGCATTATTATTTGCATTATTACGGAATTCACCAGCCGCTCTATCGAATCGTCGACTTGCCGGAGGGCGAAACATTCCGGGCGGAAATTATCGATACATGGAATATGGAGATTACGCCGATCGATCAGCCGTTGTCCGGAACTTGCCGGGTGGATATGCCAGGGAAGCCGTATATCGCGCTTCGCATCGTTCGAATCGAAAAAGTATAGTCAGTAACGCGGCCAAAGGCGCAGTTCCTCTTGTTATGGAGGAGGCTGCGCCTTTTTGGTCTTAATGGTAAGCAGCTGTAAGTATAGGAAAGCCATAAGTTTTCTCCCAACTCAGCTTGATCCCTAATACCGCATCAGATAAATCGTATACATATCGGAAAATAGTATGCACATCATAGTATGCACATTGGAAAATCGTACGTCTCATCGAAGAATCGTATGCACATCGGAAAATCGTACGCGCATCGGATAATAGAGGGAAAAGCTCCCTCTAATCTGGACAAATCAGGCTGTGGGCTCGACATAGTGGGAAAAGTTCCCACTAATCGGTGGGGTTATGCGCGAATGCATCAGTTCGAGGTGGATTAGAGGTAGGATTTCCCTCTAAAACGCAAGCATGGGCCGAGACGCGGACATTAGAGGGCGTTTATCCACTAGCGTTGCATTAATGCTTCCACACTCACGTTGTAACACTACAACGTGCTGATTTTCACAAAGTTTTATGTTACCTGCAATTAAAAGACAGCTCCACCTAAGCGTAGGCTACCTTTCCAAAAAAAATTACCTATTTCTTTTCTTTGGCTGTTGTACTCGCACACCAGGCGTTTCCGTGGCTTCTCGCAGCTTAGGTGGACCCGTCTTTCGTTTGGTTACCTTACAGGCTTTTGGGATTCTGTGTACTTCTGTCAGAAAGGCCGACCACCTCTTCGTCGCATACAAGCGAATGAGTCGGAGAATATCCCATGTTGAATGCGTCGTATGGAGCTCACGTTTAACCAGATACGATAATCCGTATCCGACCAATGCGAGATAAATATGATTCCACACCGCATCCGGTTGATAGCTGTAGAGTTTGGCGAACTTCAGATGCTGCTTCAGCCATTTAAAGAACAGTTCAATTAGCCAGCGATTGCGATAGACGTCCATCAGTTCTTCTGCAGGTAGGTCATGTCTGGTTGTTGCGATCCGATAAAACCGGCCTTGATCATCGTAGAACTCAATGAGGCGTAGTGGTGTTCTCATTTTAGTTTTAGGCTGGTTACCGAGGATAACCACGGCATCGCGAACGATGGTAGAGCGTTCACCCGTGGACGGTCTTTCGCTTTGAACCTCGGCGTAGTGATGATTCGCAAGCCGAATGACGAAATCGATTTTGTTCGTCACCCATTTCTCCATCCTGACATAACAAACGTAACCGCGATCCATGACATAAAGCACGTTGGGATCGACCACAACAAGATCATCCGACCCTGAAAAGTCGCTTATGTTGCCCGTGGAGGGCACGATATGGTCAGGATACGCGGTATGCTCATCGATAAACACCAAGCGAGTATGAACCTTTACACTGTTTTGTTTCTCCGTCACATACGCCCAATCGCCTAAGACAGGAGGCATGCGAAGGCTTGTGGAATCGACGATAGCCAACACGGGCTTCTTTCCCTTTAAAGAAGGTTTGATCGGCTTTCGAAGGGCATGCACCACGGCAGCAAACAAAGCTTGTGTAATCTCGACGGGCAGGCTATTCATGCGACGTGAAAGCTGAGACTTGCTGATGCTTTTCACTTGAAACTCAGCCTGAAACCCTTCATCCGAGCGAATAGCGCTTTCTATGGTACGAAGGGAGTCCCAGTTCAGCAATTGCCCGGTGATAAAAAGTTTGAGCAGCTGAACCGTTTTGAACTGTTTCCGGTAATCCAGAAAAGGGGCAACAAAATCTTGCAAAGGTAAAAGAGAAAGGCATTGACGAACGACCTGTTTATCCGATACACTCATTACGGCTACTCCTTTGTATTGGGTGTATGGATCGGTATCCTACCTCATTACAATGGAGTTTTTTTCATGCTTTGTCCATGAAAAAGGAACACAAAATTACAAAATTAGTTACTTTTAGAAAATTTATTTGCAGTGTAAGCTTTGATGCAACGCTAGTGGCGTTTATCCCTTTATTCGGAAGAAGGTGAGGGGGATTGAACGAACGCCACCGATTTGAGCTACGCTTTTGACCTTTTTTGGCGTTAAAGCCAGCTTTTAAACGCGGTCGCTCATCACTGAGAGACTTTGGGTAAAGGATTTCACATAAGTGCGAAACAGGCGATATCGAAACGAAATTATCGGATATAAGGGCTTGGCTTGCATAGGAAAACACAGCAGCAGCTTAAGAAACGACATGTTGCAGGAGACGATCGGGGTGTATGATGTTCACGAAAGCCGGAACGGTGCCGCTTAGCAGCAGCGAACGATAAGCGAGGGAGGAAGGACAGGATGACGAGTCGGACGGAAGAAGAGAAAATGGCTTTCTACGATAGAGTGATGGGCATGGAGGTGTTCGATACGCATTCGCATTTGGTCGGCGAAACGCTTGGTGCGCGCAGCTTCTGGGAAATCGCCCATTACTTTTGGCTGAACCGGGAGATGCAGGCAGGCGGTTATCCCGCCCATGCGGAAGAGCTGCCCGAGGAGGAACGGATCGACGCCTTCGTGGCCGCATACCGAGCAACGAGAAGCACGCTGATGAACATCGCCTTTACGGAAATCATGCGGAGCTTGTACGGCGTGACGATTCGCGACGCGGCATCCGTCAAGGCGGCGATCAAAGCGGTGGAAGCGAGACAAGGCGATGAGGGCTGGGCGCAGAAAACAGCCGACCGGATCGGCGCGAAGCGGTTTGTCGTTAACCGGCCGGAGCACGCGGAATTCAGGCATATGCGATATCCCGCGGTACTGGTTCCCCGAATTGACGGCGCGCTTGGGCAATGGCAGAAAACGATCGCTGCCTCACAAGATCCCGCGGGATTGTTCGAGCAAGCGGCCGGGGAAATTCGGCATAACCTCGATGCTTACAAGGCTTCTGGCTGCCCTGGCATCATGACCACGCTGCCCGCATACGCCGCGAGCGCCAATCACCGTTACACGATTGGACCCGACAGCGGCAGCGACGAAATTTTAATGGAGCTGCTGCACGAAGTGTGTGCCGGAGCCGAGCGGAATGGCTTGTTCGTCCAGCTGTTCCTGGGCGTCGAGCGCTCCTGGTGCGGGGAAGCTGTGCCTTCGAATGATACGCAGCGGATTCTGAAGCTGTCGGCTTTGTTCGACACCTATCGCTGCGCGTTCGAGCTTGTGCTTGCTGCAGAGCTCAATAATCTGGACGCGGTGCAAGCCGCTTGGAACTTCCCGAACGTCAGCGTCGGGGGGATGTGGTGGTTTAATTTCCGCGGGAGCACATATCGGGACAGCATGCAGTATCGGTTAGAGGCGCTTCCGGCCAGTCAAAGCTCTATCGTCGTATCGGACGCGCGCAATATGGAGTGGTGCTTCGGCAAGATCTGGATCATTAAACGGCTTACCGCAGAGTTTTTATGGGAGCGGCTTGCGGCTGGCTGGATCGACGAGGAGACTGCGCTGCATACGGCGGAGGAGTGGCTGTACCGGAGCGCCGCCCGGAGATACGGCTGCGAGACCGTGCCGACGCCGTAAGCGGATTCGGAGGAGAGGAAAGGAGAGACGCGATTGAAAGCGATACTGGTCGGGCTCGGGAGCGCGGGATTCAGCTGGTATAAGCGGTTGAGGGATCAAGGCATGCTGCTCGCCGTCGTGGAGGCCGACCCCGCCATGAAGGAGAAGATGGAGGATGATCCGTTTCCGTTCTATACCTCGCTGGAGGATGCTCTCGATCGAGAGAAGGCGGATTTTCTGGTTAATGTTACGTCTCCCGCCGCGCATACCCCCGTCAATTTAGCGGCTTTCGACAAGGGACTTCCCGTACTGTGCGAGAAGCCGATCTCGTTCCGATACGAGGAGTCGTTGGCTGTAGTGGCCAGAGCGGAGAAGGACGGCATTCCGTTTATGATCGCGGAAAACTACAGACATTTCCCCAGCGTGCGCAAGCTCAAGGAAATGCTGGGTCAAGGAACGATCGGAGACGTATCGTCGGTCGACGTCAAGTTCGCGCGCTACCATCGGGTCCAGCGCAAATACCCGGTTTCGGTGCTGGACGATATCGGCGTCCATCATATGGACATGCTCCGGTACTTCACCGGCCGCGAAGGCAAAGCCGTTCAGGCAAGGCTGTTCGCGCCGATCGGAGCATGGCAGGAAGAGGGAGCTGTCATCGCGGCGAACGCCATTATCGAAATGGCGGGAGGCATCGCTGCGAATTACTCCGCAACGATCGCATCGAGAGGCCCCATGACGCCATGGTACGGCGATTGGCGGATTGAGGGAGAACGTGGGGCGCTTTTGCTTGAAAATGGCATCATTACGATCTATCGCGATGGCGAAACAGAGCAGATTCGGGAATTTCCTTCCATTCCGACAAGCGATCCGCTGACCGAGTTTCTGGCCTCATTAAGAGATGGCAGGGAGTCGGAGACGAGCGCCACCGATTATTTGAAGACGCAGGCTCTGGTTTATTATACGAATGTCGCGGCCGGCACGGGGCAGCGCACGCGAATAGAGCCGGACAGGGGACAGGGGAAGGATCTCCAGGGCTTCATATCTGCGACGGATCAAGGACAACCTCGGAACAATAGGTAAAGGTGGAACGCAAATGCTGAAGCTTCGGCTAAACGAATTGAGGGATACGAAAACCGGGCATATTCTCGGGGACCTTCTGCCTGGCGATTACTTATGCGCCGGTGGCCTCGCCTTCGCCAAGCCCGGCGATAGAAGTCATTCGAACGAGGGACCCGGAGGCACGGATTTGCACACGCATGCGGATCGGGAAGCGTTCATCATTCTGCAAGGGCGCGGCGTTATGGAGGTGAACGGCGAGGAACACCCCGTCACGACCGGGGACATCTTGGTCATCGAACCGGGCGAGGACCATCATCTCCGCTCCAGCCAAGAGGATCCCGTCGTGACGCTCTGGTGTCATGCCGGCTCAGACCGGCATCAGAACCAACGTAAACCTGTCTGATCAGGAGCTGGAACAATCAATAAATCAAAAAATCTGAATGTAAGAACGGAGTTGACACGGCATGCAATACAGAAGGCTGGGCAACAGCGGCCTGAAAGTGAGCGAGATCTCGCTCGGCAGTTGGCTTACGGTCGGAGCGGCGTCCGATTCCGGACTTCCGGAGAGGATTATCGACCGCGCATACGGTCTTGGCATCAATCTGTTCGATACGGCGAACGTTTATCATCTTGGAGAAGCGGAACGCATCGTCGGGCGGGCATTGGCCAAATACGAACGAAGCTCTTACGTTCTTGCGACCAAGGTTTGCGTGCCGATGGGAGACGGTCCCAATGACCGAGGCTTGTCCCGCAAGCATATCCGCGAGCAGTGCGACTTAAGCTTGAAGCGGCTTGGAGTCGATTACATCGATTTGTACCAGTGCCATCGGTACGATCCGGACACGCCGCTCGACGAAACGCTGCGGGCTCTCGACGATCTGGTAAAAGCGGGCAAAGTGTTGTATACGGGCGTCAGCATGTGGAAGCCGGCGCAAATCGTAGATGCGGTACGGACGGGCTCGGAACTGAATCTGAACCGCATCGTCTCCAGCCAGCCGCAATATCATATGCTCCTGCGGGAACCGGAACAGGAGTTGATTCCGCTGTGCGAGCGGGAAGGCGTAGGCCAAATCGTGTTTTCGCCACTGGCGCAAGGCGCGCTTACGGGCAAATATGAGCCGGGCCGCCAGCTTCCGCCAAGCTCGCGGGCGGTCGACCCGAAGCAGAACGGAGCCATTTCCCGTTGGATCAGCGAAGATAATCTGAAGCGGGTGCAGAGGCTGAAGCCGATCGCGGATCAAACCGGCTTGTCGCTGGCGCAGCTGGCATTGGCCTGGATTTTGCGGCTCCCGTCCGTTGCCAGCTGCATTGTCGGCGCTTCCCGGCCGGAGCAGATCGAACATAACGCGCGAGCCTCCGGCATCAAGCTTGACGCAGCTACGCTGAATGCCATTGATTCGGCGCTGGATTTAGAAGACTAGAGAAGGAGGAGTGAGCAAAATGCCGGGACATCCCCCCGCTGCCGCATCGCAGCTGTCCAAACGAACTTCCGCGGCCCGCATGAGATGGACGCAGTTCCGCAAATACAAGGTGCTTTACTTGATATCGATTCCGGGGTTGTTGTATTTTATCGTATTCAAATACATTCCTTTGCTTGGATCGGCGATGGCGTTCCAGGAATACAACATATTCAAAGGATTTTCGGGCAGCCCATGGGTAGGGCTGGAGCATTTTCAACGCATGTTTGAATACAGCGAGTTTTTGCGAATTTTGAAAAATACGATTTTGATCGGCGCCTACGATATCCTGTTTGCTTTTCCCGTGCCGATCATTTTGGCCATATTGCTCAATGAGATGAGACTGGTTTTGTTTAAGCGAGTGCTTCAAACCGTCGTTTATATGCCGCATTTTTTATCATGGGTCATCATTGGCGGCATTGCAATCGGCATTTTGTCCCCGTCGACGGGGCTGGTCAACAACATGGTCGAAGCGCTGGGCCTTGATTCCGTTTATTTTCTTGGAGAAGAGTCCTATATTCGAAGCATTCTCGTGGGAGCGGGAGTATGGAAGGACAGCGGCTGGGGCACAATCGTCTACCTTGCGGCTCTTGCCGGCATTAATCCCGAGCTGTACGAGGCAGCGCGCATAGACGGCGCAAACCGTTGGAAGCAGATCACGGCGATTACCGTTCCGGCGATATTGCCGACGGTCGTTATTATGTTTTTGCTTCATATCGGCAATTTTCTCGATTTCGGTTTTGAACGGGTATTCGTGTTCCTTAATCCGCTTAACGAAAATAACGGCGACATTCTGGATACGTATATTTACCGCGTCGGCTTGATTCAGCAGCAATACAGCTATACGACCGCAATCGGATTGTTTAAATCCGTGGTAGGCCTCGGTCTGATCATGCTCGGCAACGCGCTGAGCAAGAAAGCGACTGGCAGCGGTCTTTATTAGTCCAACGAACAACGAACAAAGGAGGGATGCGGCATGCAGCCATCAAAGAAGCTTCGTCACTTTCAATTATTCGACGTCTTCAACTATCTATTTATGACTCTGCTTGGAGTTCTTATGATCTTTCCGATTTTGCACGTGTTGGCCAAATCGCTGAGCAGCGAAGTTGCAATCAATACCGGCCGCGTAACGCTGTTCCCGGTCCATCTGACCTTTGATAACTATCTGGTCATTCTAAACGATCCGTCGATATTGCGGGCGTTCGGCGTCAGCGTGCTCGTTACGGTCGTGGGCACCTTGATCAACCTGATCGCAACAGCATCGCTCGCCTATCCGCTGTCCAGACAGGAGTATCAGGGACGCAAGCCTATTCTGATGCTCATTCTCGTTACCTTCATTTTCTCGGCGCCGCTTATTCCGAACTTTTTGCTGATCAAAAATCTGCATTTGCTGGATACGCTGTGGGCGCTCATGATTCCGGGAGCGATCAGCGCCTACAATTTGTTTATTATGAGATCCTTTTATATGGGTTTGCCTAATGAATTAATCGACTGCGCCCGAACGGACGGAGCTTCCGAGCTCAGAATTATATGGAGCGTTGTGCTTCCGCTGTCCAAGCCGGTGATGGCGACGATGGGTTTGTTTTATGCCGTCACGCATTGGAATTCCTATTCGCAGGCGCTCTACTTCATCAACTCTCGTACTCTGTATCCGCTGCAGCTTCGGCTTCAGGAAATCGTGATGAACAATACGATGGGAGAGGCGGGAGCGCTTATAGAGGAATTGTCCAATGTGTCGCCAAGCGGCGTGCAAATGTCCGTCATTATCGTATCCGTCCTGCCAATCATGCTTGTATATCCGTTTTTGCAAAAATATTTTGTAAAAGGAATGCTGATTGGATCTATAAAATCGTAATCCCGTAAAAAAACACATATTAACAGTAATAATACCATACCCATTATATTTTATATTTGGTATTTTGTAGTTGTAATCGTATTCAAATAAAAGGAGATGAAGGTTGCAATGAAAAAGAAGCTAAGCATGATGCTAGCCATGATCATCGCCGCAGGAACTGTAAGCGCTTGCTCAGGGGGGAGCAACAAACCGGAAAATTCGAGCGGAGGGCAGACAAGCCAGAAGCCGGCTCAGACCGAAGGGACTGGCCAGGCGGGAGCGGAGGAGCCTTTGAAGTTCAGCATGTCGATTACGACAAGCGGCAACGCCCATGTAGAGCAGTCCCCGGATATTAACAAGGACAAATGGGTGCTGGAGCTGGAGAAACGAACGAATACAGACATTGAATTAACCACGATTCCGCTAAAAGATTTTGATTCCAAAATGTCGATTATGTTCGCGAGCAGCTCGATCCCGGATGTGGTGCAAAACGTGGGAGGAGCAACGGACAAATCGATGGCCGGCTCCGTGCAGGCTGGCGTATTTATGCCGCTGGACGATCTGCTTAAGGAACATGCTCCAAACATAATGAAAAACGTCACGCAAGCAGCCTGGGACGAAGTCAGCTATGATGGCAAAATTTACGGCATTCCGAATTGGCTAAGCAACCCGTCCAGAAGGGCTACGTTCATTCGGAAGGATTTGTTGGACAAAACCGGATTGCCACTGCCAAAGACGCCGGAGGAATTCCTCGACGTCATCCGCGCTTTCAAGAAACTGGGCGTTGAAAACCCTTACCAGCTCCGAATGGACTTTAAGTACGCCGATCTCTTTTTCGGCCCTTACGACGCGCTGGGCTACCAATTCATGCAGCAAGGCGATGAGATCGTTCCGAAATTTTTTGATGTGGAGAATATGACGAACGCTCTGACTATGTACAAAACGATGTATGACGAAGGTTTGATTCCCAAAGATTTCGCTACGTTGAATGTGTCCACGTACGGTGAGAGCATCAACGGCGGCAAAGCCGGCATGTGGACGTCCAACGCCGCGGGATTGCTCGACTTCCGCACAAAGATTAAAGCGGTTGATCCGAATGCGCAGGTCGAAATTATTCCGTCGCCGGTCGGTCCTGACGGACTGAGCGGATACGGTTTGTACAGCTCGGTCATTACGTCCCTGTACATCAATAAAAATGTGCCGGAGGAAAAAGCGATCCGCATTATCAAGATGCTGGATTGGATGCTGACCGACGAAGCTAAAATGTTCTTCACTTTCGGTATCGAAGGCGAAAATTATACGATCGATAATGGAAAAGTGAATTACAAAGCGCCTACGAACTCGGAACAAGAAGCCGAGCAAGGCTTTAGGGGTATGCTTGGGTTCATTAGCGACGCCACGATCAACCGGATGCGGATGGAGCTGCTTGAAGGAGGCCAGGACGTGTTGGACGCGCTGGATCAGACACTGGCCAAAGAAGGCGTGGGCGGCATTATCTTTATCCCGGATTTGGAGACGTTCCAGAAATATCCGGATCTGGCCTCCAAACGCCCCGATCAGGCGCCCAAGATCATCGTCGACCATATGGTTAAGATGATCTACGGCAACGAGGATATTGCCGATTGGCCGAAAGTAATCGAGGAATATCGTAAAAAGGGCGGCAACGAAATCATTAAGGAAGCAACCGAGCGGTTTAATAATCAGGATGGCGTTGTCTCCCAGGAATCGCGCAAACAATAAACCCGCGAAAGAAGTATTAATGAAGTAATCGGACAGCCTGCAAATCCAGTCACCAATGGGCCATCCCCCGCAGGGATGGCCTTCTCAACACCGGCAGGGAGGACCGAACATGGAGAGGCTCGATGCAAGAGGCTGTATATCCTCGATCGGACTTATGCGGCCGCCGCGGTAACCCAAATATACGCAAAGGAAAGGTGTGAAGGGAAGGAATGTCATGGTCAGCCTGTAAAAAATCAATTTCGTGCTTAACGGTGTTGTCCCTGTTCGTTGCCATGCTGTTCGGCGCGATTGTCCCGGCAGCGGAAGCAGCCTCGGAATCAGACAATCTGGCGTTGAACCGGCCGTCAACGACAAGTCAAGGAAACAGCGGAGCCGCTGTGGTGGATGGCGATCCTGCTACCTACTGGCAGCCCTCCATGTCGGATCGCGAAGATTTAAATGCATGGCTGCAGGTCGATCTGGGTACCGGCGCCGCTTTCAACAGCATTGTCTACGACATGAGCCGGATTACGATGAGCAAGCTGGATGTTCTCTACTCCGATGACGGCATCGAGTGGCGGACGGCGGCTTCCAGGACCGGCTCTATTCAACCCTACGAGACGATTCGATTCGATACCGTCAACGCCCGCTACATCAAGTTCGACATGACATTAAACAACGGACTTTCCTACCAGTTCAGAGAGTTTGCCGTATACCTGGAAGAGGAGGGGGAAGAGATACCCGCAGATTTGGAACGCATCTATTTCGTTGATGGCTCAGGCACGCCATATTCCGCCAATGCCGAACTGGTAGTGGAGCTCGGCGAAGAAGCGCAGCTTAAACTCATGGGACGCACTTCATCGAATATTGAAGTGGGAATGGACACGCTGGCCAAGTCCTACACGTCGACGGCGACGGGCGTTGCCGGCATTGGCCGGGATGGGATCGCTAGCGGCTACAAGGTCGGCGCGGCGCGCGTCTATGCCGAAGTCGAGAAACCCGGCGGCGGCAAGCTGCGGACGCCGGACTTCTGGATCAAGGTCGTCGACCCCGATGAATTCCGTTTCCCGTCATTTATCGCGAACACGGAGTTGATCCATGAAGACATGACGATGGAAATCGGTCAGCCGGCCGTGCTCCAGCCGGGCGACCCTCTGCCCTCCGTTCGCGTCGAGCCGACGGTAGCGGCGACTGTCAGCGGCGTTCTTTCACGCAAAGGAGAGCCTGGCGATGTCGTCTTGCCGGAACAATCGTTCGAGGCGTTCGAGAGCCTCGTAATATCGCTTGGCAGCCAGGCGGAAGCCAAAGGCGAGTATGCGCTGACGCTCCGGATCGAGCCGGAAGGCACGCCGGACCGAGCTTATAACGATACGTATTATTTTACGATTATGGACCCGTTGGATGTGCCGGAAGGCGGTAGCAAGGTTGCCTATATGGACCCGTCAAGCGGCAAGATGGTATACGTACCCGATTACCGCGGCAATCGGATCATTGATTTCTCCAAGTCGGGCTACGGGGGCGGAGGCGTTCCTCTGCCGAATGTGCAGGCAAGAGTCGTTGTCGAACCGGGCGAAGGAGATGACACCGCGAGAATTCAGGACGCGATTGATCGGGTTGCCCTTATGCCTGTCCGTGCCGACGGCTTCCGCGGCGCCGTGCTGCTAAAGAAGGGGAACTACGAGATTGCAGGCAAGTTGTCGATATCAACCGGCGGCATCGTATTGCGCGGGGAAGGAGACGACGAGGAAGGGACCGTTTTGAGAGCGACCGGGACGACAAAACGGAACATCATCGAAGCCAAAGGAGGCTCCGGACCTGTCCTGGACCCGTCGACCCGTCAAGAGATCGTTGATCTTTACGTGCCGTCGGGCGCAACATCCTTCGAGGTTGCGGATGCCTCGAACTACAGTGTCGGAGACACTGTCATCGTACGGCGTTACGGCAACGAACGATGGATTCACGAAATCGGCATGGACTATATTTACATGCGTCCGGGAACCGACGGCTCCGCGACAAGCCAGTGGACGCCGTTTAATCTCGATTTCGACCGGGTCGTTACCGCAATCGACGGCAACGTCGTCACCCTGGACGCGCCGATCGCCAATGCGATCGAACGCCGCTGGGGAGGAGGCGAGCTGTACCGCTATTCGGACGACTCCCGGATCGAACGGATCGGCGTCGAACGGATGCGCGTCGTCTCCGACTTTGATCCGAGCGTCATCGATACCGTTATGGACAATGATACGACCGATCCTTATTATGCGGACGAGAACCACGCCGAGCGTTTCGTCGTGCTGGACAACATCAAAAACGCGTGGGTGCGCGACGTCACGGGTTATCATCTCTCGTATTCGCTTGTACAGATGGGCCGGGGCAGCAAATGGATCACCGTTCAGGACAGCAGCATGTATGACATGGTCAGCATCATTACCGGCGGACGGCGCTATATTTTTCATATGATGGGCCAGCAAACGCTGGTGCAGCGGGTTTATACGGAGACGGCCCGCCATGCGTTCGTCGTCGACAGCCGCATTCAAGGTCCGAACGTTGTGCTTGATAGCGAATCGCAGTTGGATTACAACACCAGCGAACCGCATCACAAGTGGTCGGTCGGCGGTCTGTTCGACAATGTCGACGCTCAGGTGTCGATCCGGGACCGCGCCTGGCTGGGCAGCGGACACGGATGGTCCGGAGCGAACTATGTGAACTGGAATACGGAGGGAGGGCTCACGAGCCAGCAGCCGCCTACCGCCCAGAACTATGTCATCGGCCACGTAGGGACGAAGGTGCCCCCTCTTGTGCCGAGCGCTTACGACCCGCGTCCGCGCAAAGACGCATACTGGGAAAGCGCCGGACAGCACATCGCCGCGCCTGTCAGTCTCTATAAGCAGCAGCTGCTCGAGCGGCTCGGTCAGGAAGCTGTCGATGCTCTTGCGCCTGTCGCGTACGGCGGCGGGGACAAGGATGTCCCTCCTTCCGTCGAAGGAGAGCCGCTGCTAGCGAGCATATCTCTTGACGGCGTTCCGCTAACGGATTTCATACCGGAAACCTATAGTTATACCGTTAAGCTTCCGTTAGGAGCCGTGGCGGCTCCAACTGTGTCCGCCACGGCAAGGGAAGGCCTCGCCATTACGATCGAGCAGGCGGATTCGCCGCAGGGCGCTGCAAAGATTATCGTATATGAGACGGACGATCCCGGCAACTCGCTGCAATATGAAGTGAAGTTCGAGTCGATGCCGGTTTTGGGAAGCGTGCCGCAGAACCTGACGGTGTATCCGATCGTGTCCGCCGAAGCCTTTGGCTCGCATGCCAGCTATCCGCCGTCCAATGCCATCGACGGCGATCTCGGCACCCGCTGGGCGGGCAGCGGACGCGATCAATGGATCGTGTTCGATCTGGGCGACGAGCATTCGGTATCTTACGTGCTGACGGCTCGCTTTGACGAATCGCATTACGATTACGACATCGAGCTGTCTAAGGATGGCGCGGAATGGACGAAGGTGTTTACCGGTATGACAAGCGGCACGCCCAATATGCTGGAACCGGTGCAATTTCCGGCTGCCGATGCGAGGTTCGTCCGCCTCGTGACGCGCGGAAGCGACAAGGACGCGTGGAACAACCTTAACGAAATTGTCATTGCGGGCGTCGTACAGCAAATCGAACCGGGCGGAATCGGCTACATTCCTCCCGCGAATCCGGTGAAAGCGCAGGATACCGTAACGGCCGCGAGAAAGGGCAAAGCGGTCGTTATGGCATTCGATGCGGCCAGACTGCAGACATACTTGAACGGTGCGGGTTCGCAGGCTGAAGAGTTGATTATTCTTGCCGACGATTATGCGGATGCCGAAGAATACAAGCTGCTGATTCGGGCGGAAGCGCTGGCGGCGCTTGCAGATGCGACGAGCGAGGAGCTGCGAGTCGGCTTCGAGACCGCCTTTGGCAAGATCATGCTTCGGACGGAAGAGCTATTGAAGCTGGCCGGGGCGGGAAAAGTTGATCTGACGCTGCAGATTCGCGCCGCGACGCCGGAGGAAGCCGCTGCGATTGCAGCTGCCCATCCGCAAGGCGAGCTTGTTTCCGAACTCGTCGCGTTCCAGCTTTGGTCCGATAGCGGCAAAGGCCCGGAAACGGCGATGCTTGCCGGCGCCGGATTCGTGGAGCTGGAGATGCCGCTAAGCGAGCATTTCGCAAGCCGGGATCGTACGGCGATCATGCGGCTGGACGTCGGGGCGGAGCGCTTGACCGCCATTCCCGCCGTATTCGGCGAAGACGGTACAAAAAAGGCGGCCATCCGGTGTTTGATCGGTTGCAGCGGCGTATTCGCGGCCTTTGGCAACAGCAGTTCCTTTGACGATACAGTCGGACATTGGGCCGAAGACGTTATGGTCAAGCTCGCCGACAAGCGGATCATGAACGGAGCAAGCGCGAGGCAGGCATTGCCGGACGAGCCGATTGGCCGCGCGGAACTGGCCGCGCTGCTCGTGCGAGGTCTCGGCTTGCCAGCAGTCGAATCGGAAGCTCCGTTCGTGGACGTAACAAAAGGCGATTGGCATGCGGACATCGCGGCGGCCGCCCTCCGGTTCGGGTTGATCCAGGGCTACGGGGACGGAACTTTCCGTCCCGATCAGCCGATCAATCGCATGGAACTGGCGGTGCTCATCTATCGTTCCGTCCGGCTTGCGGAGACGGCAAACGGATGGGAGGCGCGGCGCGTCAATCAAGATGCCGCGCAGCCGTTCGTCGAGGATGCCGAGATCGAACCATGGGCCCGGGAAGCGGTGGACGGGCTTCGGGCAATGGGGCTGCTGGAAGGCAGGGGCGGGAACCGATTCGTCCCCCGAGGCCAGGCGACGCGAGCGGAAGCGGCTGCTCTGATCGCGCGTATGCTCGAGAGCGCGAACTTAATGAATTAACGTGAGCCAACAAGCAACGGGGCTGTTCGGGTTCTTAAGGAACCGATGGACAGCCCCGTTTTTCTCAGCGACATGTCAGCTTGAAGGCCTTTTCCTGGAGACCGCTATTTCTTGCAAAATCGTAAAAAAACACAAGCGGTCGTAAGCTTATTCATTGCGATGCTATCGGGGCGGTAGTATGATTGGAGTACATTTCGAGCGATAGACATAGGAGCAAAGGAGCTGTTGGCGCATGCAAGTACTGATCGTTGACGACGAGCCTGTCATTCGGTACGGCTTATCGAAGATGGCCGAGACGTATTCTCCGGGCCAGATGAAGGTGCGTACAGCCGTAAACGGGATCGAGGCTTTGCGGCTTATCGGCGAAGTGGAGCCGGACATCGTCCTGACGGACATTCGCATGCCGAAGATGGACGGGCTGGAGCTTTGCAAAGCGATTCACGATGACTATCCCCGTATCCACATGGCTGTCATATCGGGCTACGGCGATTTCGAATATGCGCAAAAAAGCATGGCTTGGGGCGTAAAACACTACCTGCTCAAGCCGGTGACGAAGTCGGACGTGCACGACGTTCTGGAGCGGCTGGTCAAACATTCGATGCGCGGTTATGTGTCCGTAACCCGCTATCTGCACTGGGTGGACCGCATCGAAGAATGCGTCTGGTCGCTCCATGCCGAGCAGCTGGCGCAAATCATCGGGCAGTGGCAAGCGGAATGCCTTTCCGAGGATATACCGCTGGCCAGGATGAAGGAAATGCTCGGCGACTGTCTCGATCTTTTAATAGAGCGCTTACAGAGCAGGCACTACTCGCTCCGCCTCGACCGCATAGACATCCGGGGATGCCGCGCGGACGAAATGCTGATGTGCTTCGCGGGTCATCTGGAAAGCATTATGAGCAAGCTGCAAACGATGCGCAAAGGAAATTTCAAGGATCCGATGGAAGAGGCCAAAACTTATATCGACAGCAGACTTTCTCAAGAAATTACGCTGGAAGAGGTTGCGTGCATGGTCGGACTTACGCCGAATTACTTCAGCGCGCTGTTTAAGAAATTGACCAATGAAACGTTTGTCCAATACCGGATCCAGAAAAGGATGGAGAAAGCCAAGGAAATGCTTGCGATTCCCCATTACCGCATCTCCGATATCGCCTCGGAAGTCGGGTACGAGGATTATCCGCATTTTACGAAAACATTTAAGAAAATCGCCGGGATTACGCCCTCCGAGTATCGCAGCGAGCTAGGCGTCAAATGAAGCGATTTAATTTGTATCAAAAGCTGTATGTTTATTTTCTGATCGTCATTGTCGTGTCCTTGTCCAGCGTCGGATTATTCACTTATACAAAAGCCTCCAGGGAATTGGACCTGTTGATGCGGGATCAGATGGAGCAAATCGTAAACAATGCGGTGCATCACACGGATCTGTATCTAAAAACCTACGAACGCTCCATGGTATCGCTGCTGACGAACCGTTCCGTGAAAGAATTTATCGACTTGCCGTCGGAACGCGACGAATACGAATATTATCATTACCGTTCCCTGATCGAGGATATCGGCGTCGACCCGCTGTTTATCCGCAATCCGGAAATCGAGACCGTGTATATGATCAGCTTTGCCGGCAACGCCGTCTATTATTTCAATAATGTGCCGGATCAAGGCTTTGAGGCCGTCGAAGTGGCGGAGCATATGGATTATTTGAAGTCGCATACCGGCAGCGAGGGCGAACTAAGCATTTTGAGAAGCACCATCCTGAAAAATGGACAAGGCCAGATGTTGACGCTGACCAGACAGATCAGGGGGCTAAGCTCGCCGCAATCCGCGGGCATTTTGGCGATCGAGATTCGCGCGGCGGATTTGTCCGCCATGTGGCAGGGCATCGACCTTGGCAAGGACGGTTACTTCTTTATCATGGATGAGAACGGCCAGGTCGTCTATCATCCCGATCAGACGCAGCTGGACAGACAGCTGGATCGCCAATTCAGCGCCAAAATCGCGGAAGCCGGCGAAGAGCTGTTCGAGCTGGACGCCGACGGGGAGAAACGTACCTATATGGTCCGGAAGTCGGATTATTCCGGCTGGAGTCTGGTCGTATCCAAGCCGACGAAGGAGATCGAGATGCCCGTCTCCAGCATTCGGACGACGACGCTGATTGTCGGTTTCTTTACTCTCGCGTTCGCGTTCGGGCTTGCGCTGCGGTTCGGAAAATCGATTACGAGGCCGATACAAGCGTTGAAAATGGGCATGCGGGAAACGGAAAAGGGAAATTGGGCGACCATCCCCTTGCCCGATCACCGGGACGAAATCGTGGAGCTTATGGTCCGCTACAACTTGATGGTGAACCGGCTGTCCGATCTCGTTGAGCAAGTATACCAGGCCGAGCTGAGAAACCAGGAGAGCCAGATGGAACGGCAGCGCGCCGAGTTCCAGTCGCTTCAACTGCAGATCAATCCCCATTTTCTGTACAACACGCTGGAGACGATCGTATGTTATTCGTTTGTCCGCGATTCCGAGGATATTTCCGACATCGTGAAATCGCTTGCTTATATGCTTCGTTATTCCGTGCAGACGAATCTGGAGGAAATCACGGTCGCGAACGAGTTGAAGCACGTGATGTATTTTATGGTCGTATTGCGTCATCGGATCGGGCGGCCGTTCGAGCTGGACGTTGAAATTCAACCGGAATATTTGCTTCACAAAATGGTGCGTCTTACGTTGCAGCCGCTGGTCGAAAATGTATTTCAGCATGCCTTTCCCGAGGGCATCGAGGATTTTCACTATATCCGGATCAACGCCTGGACGGAGGACGGCATGTTTTTGGTTAGCGTAAAAGACAACGGCGAGGGCATGTCCGCGGATCGCTTGCGCGAAATGCGTTTGAAGCTCGAAACCAATCGTCTGGCTGACGAGGGAGGCCATGCGGCAGGAGAGAAAGGCGGTATAGGGATGCTAAATGTTCACCGCCGGATTCAGATGGTTTTCGGCGAAGCGTACGGTCTTCGAATCGAGAGCGAGGCTGGGCGAGGGACGGAAATCCGCATGCTTATGCCCGCGTCTCAGTGAAACGGCTAGTACTGTCGACATGCATCAGGCTGGGAGGAAGAACTATGACGAACGCGCTGCGGCTGATCCTGCTGCTTATCGGTATCGCGATGGCGGTATCCTCTTGCTCGGGAACGGAAAGCTATAACCGCGAAATCGATGGAGCGCCGGAACGGGCGCTCAGCTTCTCCATGTCCATCTCGTCGAGCAGCAACCAATACGCCGAGCGGTTGAAGGACATCAACGACGTGAAATGGATCAAGGAGCTGGAAAAACGGACGAATACTGATCTGAAGATCCGCATGTTCCCGTTAAAGGATTTTCATGAGCGAATGTCGCTGATGTTTGCCTCCAACGACATTCCGGACGTCGTGCAAAATATCGGCGGCGCCACTACGACAGGAATGTCAGGATCGGTTGAAGCGGGCATCTTTATGCCGCTCGATGAGCTGCTGAAGGAGCATGCGCCTAACATTATGCGCGAAGTGCCCGAGGAAGCATGGGCGGAAACGAGCTACAACGGCCAAATATTCGGCATTCCGTCCTGGCTGTCCATTCCATCCCGAAGAGCGACGTATATCCGCAGCGACTTGCTGGAGCAAACGGGTTTGCCTGCCCCGAGATCCGTTGAAGAGTTTCTGGACATGCTCCGGGCGATGAAGCGGCTAGGCATCGAATATCCGTATCAGATGCGCGAAAATTTTAAGTATGCCGATACGATACTCGGCGCATTCGATGTGCTGCCCTCACAGTTCGAAATCGTCGACGACAAGGTTGTGCCCAAGTTTTTTGACGTTGAGCATATGACAGCCGCTCTCCAGACCTATAAGACGATGCTGGACGAGGAACTCATTCCGAAGGACTTTGCCACGATCACTCAGGGAGAATACAGCAAGCGCATCGAGGGCGGTCAAGTCGGCATCTGGTCGGCCAACGCCAAAAGCCTCAGCGATGTCCGCAGCAAAATCCGCAAGGCGGTTCCGGAAGCCGAAGTCGATATCGTCCCGTCGCCACGCGGCCCCGAGCAGTCGGGCGGTTATCTGCTTTATCCAAACGTCGCAAGTTCTTATTATATTAACCGCAAGGTTACGGCGGACAAGGCTGCCAGTATCGTTCGATTTTTCGATTGGATGCTGACGCCGGAAGCCGAAACCTACTTTTCCTTCGGTATCGAGAACGATACCTTTCAATACGAAGACGGAGAAATCCGATTCGATATTCCCGAGACGGATGAGGAGATCGATCTGGATTCGTTCCGTACGGGCTTGTGGTTCGTTCACGACGGAATATACATGAAGCAGCGCGAGCAGTTGACCGAGAACGGCAGGGATATGCTGTCCGCGATGGACAACATCGTGTCCCGGGAGGGGCTTGGCACGGTGCGTTTTTTTCCGGCATTAAATTCGTTCGCGAAATATCCCGATCTGGTGCCGCAATCCGACGATGTCGGCCCGAAGCTGGTTATCGACCATATGATCCGCATGATATACGGCGCCGAGCCGATCTCGGACTGGCCCAAGGTCATTGAGGAATACATGGCGAAAGGCGGCAACGACATTTTGGAGGAAGCGACGCGCCGCTATCGCGAGAATAATGGCGTAAGCGTTACAGAAAACCTGAAGTGAAAGCGAAGCTTGTTTCGCGGGGAAAGGGGTCTATATCCATGTATTCGGCCAATCGCACGACCGATCATAAACATATATTAACGATGCGTTATCCCGCATCATGGTGGCGTTCCCAGTGGAGGGAAGCGATGCCGTCGGGCAACGGAAACATTGGCGCCTCGGTATACGGCGGGGTGTACGAAGAAACCGTGCTGCTTAATCACGAGCTGCTATGGCGCAAAGGCTCGACGCCGGAGCTGCCGGATGTAAGCGCCTTGCTGCCCGAGGTTCGCCGCCTGGTAGGCGGGGGAGAAGCGGAGACGGCCGAAGGCGTGCTGGCCGGAGGCTTGCGCGCGAGCGGGTATGAGCCAAAGATTGCTTCGCCTCTGCCGCTCGGCGATCTTAAGATCTTTATGCCGCAGCGGCAAGCGTTCCGCGATTACGAGCGAAGGCTGAACATGGCAACCGGGGAGATCGTTGTCGGATGGAAGGATGGCGAGACCGCTTACGAAAGGGCTTTGTTCGTCTCACGCACGGACGATGCCGTCGTCCTGGAAATTCGAAAGCAAGGCCCGCTGGCGCTGGATGCCAGACTGGCCTTTCAACTGCATAACCCCGAGGATACCCGCAGGCCGGGCACGGCTTACATCCCGCAGGAGGTAGAAACAAAAAGAGATGGCGATTATTTGTATTATGCCGCTCGCAACAATGACGGCTCCGACTTCGGCGCCGTCGCCCGGATCTCGGCCAGGCCGGGGGCAATGGGCGCCGGCGAAGAAGACTGCGCGATCGAAGGCGCCGATTCGCTGCTGGCGATCATACGGCTGTTTCCGTCGGGGGAGAGGGAGCGCGAATGGGAACGTTTGACGCTCGGGCTTCGCGAAATGGATGACGATTACGGTTCCTTGCTCGCACGGCATGGGGCGGAGCACGGCCGATTGTTCCGCGCTTCGTCCTTCGATTTGAAGGCGGAGGGACGCGAACGCTCCAATGAGGAGCTGCTGATGGAGGCATACCGGGGCGAGACGCCGGATGCGCTTATGGAGAAGATGTGGGCATACGGTCGTTACTTGCTGATTTCCGCTTCGCGCGAGAAAGGTCAGCCGTGCCATCTGTATGGGTTGTGGGCCGGCGATTACGATGCGTTATGGGCATTTCACATGGTCAATGAAAATTTGCAAATGATGTATTGGCAGGCGCTCTCCGGCAATATGCCGGATCAGATGCTGGCCGTGTTCGACTACATGGAGTCGCTAATGGACGACTTCCGGACGAATGCGCGCCGCTTATACGGTTGCCGCGGCATCTATATCCCCGCCCCGACGGCGCCGGACTCGGGCCTGCTCAAAAATATTCAGCCTCACATTATCCACTGGACCGGCGGCGCGGGCTGGATCAGCCAGTTGTATTACGACTATTACCTGCATACGGGCGATAAGGTCTTTTTACGCGACCGCGCGATTCCGTTCATGCGCGAGGCCGCATGGTTCTACAGGGATTTTTTTATCCTTGGCGAGGATGGGCGCTTTGTGAGCTCGCCTTCCAATTCGCCGGAGAATACGCCGGGGAACTACTGGAAGGGGCCGCGTCACTCGATGGGTACGACGATGAATGCAACCATGGATTTCGCGATCGCCAAGGAATTGTTAGGCAATTTGGCCGACGGCTTGCGCGCGATCGGAGACGACGGGGAAGAAGAAAGCCAGTGGCGGGCCATGCTGGAGCGGATTCCTCCTTATCAGATCAACGGGGACGGCGCCATACGCGAATGGATGCATCCCGACTTCGACGACAATTACCATCATCGCCATCAGTCGCATGCATATCCCGTCTTTCCGGGAATCGA
Source organism: Paenibacillus sp. PAMC21692 (assembly GCF_014303795.1). Classification (NCBI taxonomy): domain Bacteria; kingdom Bacillati; phylum Bacillota; class Bacilli; order Caryophanales; family Paenibacillaceae; genus Paenibacillus; species Paenibacillus sp. PAMC21692. The sequence continues at coordinate 6,114,028 of NZ_CP060293.1, read as the reverse complement.
AGTGACGCGGCAGAACGATCCGGAGCTGTTCGGCTCGTTCGTCCAGGCGATCCGGAAGCGGCTCGTTATTGGACTGAAGGAGCAGTCGGGCTGGTCGCTTGCCCATATGGCAAATAACTATGCGCGTATGGGAGAAGGGGATTTGGCATTGGAATGTCTGGATATCCTTGGCCGCTCCTGCGTCATGAACAATCTGATGACGCTCCATAACGACTGGCGGGGCATGGGCATCGGCGTGGACATGGACTGGGCGCCCGTGCAGCTGGATGCCAATATGGGATGGACGGCGGCGGTACAAGAGATGCTCTTGTTCTCCGTACCCGGCGAGCTGCATTTGCTCCCGGCGCTGCCGTCACGCTGGATCCGGGGTTCGGCGGGACCGCTGCTGTCAAGAGGCGGAGTGCAATGCGAGCTTGACTGGGACCGGGGAGAACAAAGACTGGACGTTACGCTGCGTGCCGGCGGCGGACCTCAGGTCATCCAGCTTGTATTGCCGGACTTTGTAGCGCGAATTCGGAATTTCGAATACCGGCCGGGACATCCCGTGTCCGTTGAGCTGGATGACAGGCCGCTGCGCTTGCAACTGGAGCTGCAGCCCCAGATATAACCGATACAGCCACAGCAAGGAAATGAGACGAGGAGGAGAGCAATGGAAGCGAAAGTGTGGAACGACCAGGACGAAATCATCATTCGGGAAGAACAATGGAAGGACAGGACGGGCGTATTCCGGCGCCCTCCCGCCCGCATTCCAACGGATACGTGGACGGATGCGCCGCTGCTTGGCAACGGGGATGTCGGCGTGGCGATCGGGGGAGAGGCTTGTCAACAAACCTATTATATCGGCAAAAACGATTTTTGGACCCAGCCTCATCTTGGCGAAAGCGGGGAGCAGCGGGTCGACCGCTTGCTCCGGGACAACGGACGACGAACCGGCGCCCGTATTATTACGGTAGGACAGTTGTCGTTGCTGATGCCGGCGCTCCAGGATGCGTCATATTTGCTGGAGCAGGATATTTTGAATGCCGAGACGCGGAGTTCCTTTCGGAACGATCGGGCGCATATTGAGATCTGTTCCTGGGTTTCCGCCGCCTCCAACGTACTGGTAACCGAGCTGTCATGCGAGGCCGGGGAGCTTGAGCTGTCGGCCAGACTCCATGCCGGCGAGAGCGGCACCGACGAGGTATTCCATTATGACAACGGGGTTGAAGCCGAAGCGGTTTGGTTCCGGTACGCCGCCAATCCCGGCAGTCTGCCGGAGGTGCGCCGCGTTGCGGTCGCAAGCCGCGTCATCGGCGCCGATTCGCAAAGCAAGTGGCTGTTTCAGAACGTGGAAGCCTCCTGCAAGCTCCGGGCGGGAGAACGGCTGGCCATCGTGACGGCGATCGTCAGCAACCTGGATGAACCGGATTGCTTGCGAGGCGCTTTGGATCGATTGGGGGAGTATGCAGCGGAAGGTCTGGACGGACTGGAGCAACGAAAGCGGGAGCATCGGAGCTGGTGGCGAGAGTATTGGAGCGCGTCTTCCGTCGAGATCGGCGATCCCGTACTCGAAAAATATTATTACGCTTCCTATTATATAATCGGCTCTTGCATGCGCCCGGACAAAACCCAGCCGGGGCTGTTCGGCAACTGGGTGACGACGGATCGGCCGAAATGGACCGGGTCTTATACGATGAACTACAATTACGAATCGCCTTACTTTGGTTTATATACCGGCAACCGGATTGACCTGGCATCGGGCTACGCCGGCCCTCTGCTGGCCTTCTTGCCGCTTGGCAAACGTCTGGCCAGGGAGAAGCTGAGCTGCCGCGGCATCTATATGCCGGTCGAGCTCGGACCGGACGGGATGATTTGCTCCATGATGTATCATGGACAAAAATCCAATGCCTCGTTCGCGGCCGTCAATCTGCTCATGCATTTCTACTATACGTACGATATGGACTATGCGCGAATGGTATATCCTTATCTGCTGGAGGTTGCGGATTTCTGGGAGGACTATCTAGTCCTGGAAGACGGCCGCTACGTCATCTACGACGACGACATCCATGAAAGATCCCATGATCGGAAAAACCCGATTCTCTCGCTCGGTTTTGTGCGAATGGTGCTTGGGGCCATGATCGATTTGAGTATTGAGCTTGATATGGACGATGACAGACGTTCGAAGTGGCGGCATATCCTGTCGCACTTGAGCGATTATCCGCTAATGGAACGCAACGGAAAATCGGTCTATCGGCTGACCGAAGAGGGGATGAGCTGGAACGACCGCAATTCTTTGGCGGTGCAGCATGTATTCCCCGCAGGGATGATCGGGCTCGACAGTTCGTCCGATGAGTTGAAGATTGCGCAAGACACGGTGGCCGAGATGCAGCGCTGGTCCGATTTCAACGCCTTCCCGACCTATTACGCGGCTGCCGCGCGGGTCGGCTATGATCCGGTCGAGCTTCTGAACCGTCTGAGAGCGGAATGCGAAAGTTATTCGCTACCGAACTTGTCGATACATCACGGAGGCGGAGGAATAGAGGATACGGCCGGCGTTCCGGCGTGCCTGCACGAAATGCTGTTGCAAAGCCATCAAGGCATTCTTCGTTTATTTCCGGCTTGGCCTCGGGACAGAGAGGCGAAATTCAAAAAGCTGAGAGCGTTCGGCGCTTTTGTCGTCAGCAGCGAATGGCAAAACGGAGAAGCGCGTTATATCCTCGTCGAAAGCGAACGGGGAAGACGGCTCAAGCTGCTTAATCCATGGCCGGATCGGGGCGTCAAGGTCTATCGGGACGGGACGGATGAAGCAACGTTTGCCGGGGATCGACTCGAGCTTGAGACGAAGCCCGGTGAGCGGCTGCTGCTGCTGCCGGGAAATGAATAAATATGATTTGACATTGTGGAGGGTCCTATGAAAACAACATCTCGCAGCCTTTATGAACGTCTGCTTCCGGCTCCGCGAGCCGGGGGCTTCCGCATGGAAGGGTATTGGATATGGTGCGGCTCCGTTGTCCAAGGAGAGGACGGCCGCTTCCATATGTTTGCTTCCCGTTGGCCGAAACATCTTCCGATGCATCCGGGCTGGCTGGTCCATTCCGAGGTCGTTCGGGCGGTGTCCGTTACGCCGGAAGGGCCCTACGCCTTCCAAGAGGTGGTGCTGCCTGCCCGAGGAGCGGAATATTGGGATGGCCGAAGCACGCATAATCCGCATATCACGAAGCATGGAGATACTTACGTGCTTTATTATATGGGCTCCACTTATCCCCTTAACGACGTGACGGAGGGAGAGGAGCTGGGACTCGAGGATGCCCGCACGATCGTCGCCCGAGCCAACAAGCGGATCGGAATAGCTGTCTCCAAGAGCGTGTTTGGCCCATGGGTGAGAAAGGATGCCCCAATTATGCCGACCCGCCCGGGCTGCTTCGACAGCTTTCTCACGTCCAATCCGGCGCCGTGTCTACACGGGGACGGCTCCGTGCTGTTGATCTACAAAGCGCGGCGATATGAAGGGAACAAACATGGACAGATGACGTTCGGCGCGGCTCGGGCCGACAGTTTCGACGGTATCTACCGCGTGATCAGCGAGAAGCCGCTGTTCCCGCCGGCCCGCTTCCACCTGGAGGACCCATTTGTGTGGCATTCGGGCGACAGGTACGAGCTTATCGCCAAAGATATGGACGGCCATATATGCGGGGAGCGGCATGCCGGCATACATGCCTATTCCGAGGATGGTCTGAAGTGGCAAATGTCGGACACGCCCAAAGCGTATTCCAGAACGGTTGCATGGGATGACGGCTCAACGTCGACGATGGGCAGCTTCGAGCGGCCGTTCATTTTATTCCAGGACGGGAAGCCGACGCACTTGTTTGCGGCGACGGCAGACGGAGATGGAGGATTTAGACGTGCTTCGCATACATGGAACATGGTGATTCCGATTGCTCCCGAATGACTAATTCAGAATATTCGGAAATTTATAAGCTGTCCGTGGCTGCGACGTTTTCGGCCAACCGGGCGGTGCAGGAGGTTTTTTGTATGAAGAAATCCGTAGAATCGCCGGCCGTTACGATCCGCCAAGCGGAATCAACGACGGAGTTAGAGTTAGATCCAGGCGAATATGAATTCCCCCAATTGCTTGAGCATGGACTATGCGAGGGGGAAGTTGATGCTGTACAGGTTGCTCCAGGCTATCAGGCTATCGTGTATGCGGGAGAGCGTTTCACGGGCGATTCCATGGTTATTACAGGAGGAAGCGCCACGGAGACGTTTCGTCTCAAGCGAGCCTCGGCCTTCCCGTTCGGTTCAATCCGGGTCATAGCGCCGGTCATCCCGGAGCCCGAAGTCCGCGATCGGGAGGCTATCCGGCAAGCGGTCGAGACATGGTGGCCCGAGTCCCTGGCCGGCAAGGAGAAGCGGATTGCCTGGTGGCGCGAGGCGAGTTTCGGATGTTTTATTCATTGGGGAGTGTACTCTTTATCGGGCGGAAGGTGGAAAGGAGAGCCTTCGACGGGGTATGCAGAGCATCTGATGAGAGCCCGGAAGATCAGTTTGGAGGAATACCGGCGCGAATTTATCGAAAAATTTAATCCGGAAAGCTTCGATGCCGAAGCCTGGGTACAGCTTATAAAAGCCGCAGGCATGAAGTATGTGGTCATCACGGCCAAACATCATGACGGCTTTGCCATGTATCCTTCCGAGGCTTATCCGTTCGATATTCGCTTGACACCGTTCGCGCGCGATCCGCTGATGGAGCTTAGGGACGCCTGCAGGCGTCATGGCCTTGCCTTCGGTCTGTATTATTCCCATGCCTTCGATTGGGAGCATCCGGACGCGCCGGGCAATGACTGGGAGTATACCAATCCCGGCGGCGATTTAAAGCTGTACGAGGGAGCCGGCAGGCTGTGGTTCAGCGAACATCCGGAGCTGCTGCCCCGGGTAGCGGACTATTATGTAGACCGGAAGGCGATCCCGCAAATTGTTGAGCTTATCCGCAATTATGAACCCGATCTTTTATGGTTCGATACCCCTCACAAGCTTCCTCTCTCGGAAAATTTAAGAATTTTGCGGGCAATCCGCCAAACGGACGACCGGGTGGTGGTAAACGGAAGGCTGGCTAACGGGTTTGGTTATGGCAGCTTTGCCGACTATGTCAATACGGCGGATCGGGCGCTTGATATTTTCCCTTGCCCGGGCGATTGGGAGACGATCCCGACGACCAACGAATCTTACGGCTACTCGGCCGATGACCACAGCCATAAGCCGGCAAGCGTCTTTATTCGGCTGCTGGCCAAGTCGGCGGCTCGCGGCGGAAATGTGCTGATGAATCTGGGGCCGATGGGAGACGGCCGGATCGACGATCGGGATATTCCGATCCTTCGGTCGATCGGAAACTGGCTGGATGCCAATGGCGAAAGCATCTATGGCGTCGGACGGACGCCGCTTCCTGTACAAGGCTGGGGAGAGTCGACCCGAAAGGGCGGCATGCTGTATCTCCATGTCTTCAACTGGCCGGAGGACGGAAGTTTGGTGCTGGGAGGTCTGAGGAGCCATATCAGGAAAGCTTGGCTGCTGGCGGACCCTGAGCGCAAGCCCTTGCAGACCACGCGCTTGAACGCCTGCGACTGGCAGATCGATGTTCCGGTACTGGCTCCGGATCCCGTCAATAGCGTGTTGGCCGTTGAAGTTGACGGCGAACCCGAGGTTAATCCCGCGCGACTCATCGGTCGGACCGAAGCAACGGTGCTGAAAGCATTTGATGCGGAAGTCAGTCAGGGAATCGGTTACGGCGACGGAAAAAAGGACAATGACTATATCCGGGATTGGAGCAGTATCCATCAACTGGTCAAGTGGAGAGTGCGGTTGGAGCATCGAGGCATGTTCAAGCTGGTGATGGCGTATGGCTCACGGGGAGCGGTCTGTCATGGCAGCTATGCGATTGCCCTGGGCGATCAACGTATCGAAGGCCGCATTGTCCCGTCGTCAAGCGGCGAACGGCTGTTGGCCGAGCATGAGCTCGGCATGACGTCCGGCGAGCATGACTTGATGATTTTGCCTGTCCGGATTGATGGGGATGAGCTGATGAGATTTTATTCGGTGACCTTGATCCCGCTGGCTGGCTGGGAGGATGACGGAAACGAATTCGTCGAGATCGATGCGACGGATGTGGGAAATTAGAAGGTAAACTAAACATTTTTCCCTCGTCAGTCTGCTTTCTTCGGAAACCTCCGGATGCATTGCTATCAATATAACCATTAACTCGGGTCAATTGACAGTCATTCCTGAAGAGAGTAGCAAGATTACGGAAACAAAGCTGCAGTGTATCGAAGCCACAGACAATTCGTTTTTGTGGAGAGGTTAATGATAATGAGAAATGGCTTTACTACCTGCGTGCGAGGTATTTGATCCAACTATAGGGAGGGGGGACTGAATATTCCGCTGAGTCAGAAATTTTATACGTGTGCATAATAATCCGGTGTTGTGTTTTTTACTAGGGAAACTTAAAACCATAGGAATCAGCAATAAACCGACATGGAAGGTCACCTTTTGAAGAAGAAGGTGGCCTTTTCCAATTAGCTCTCAAATATAGCTTCAATATCTGCAATATATGATCGATCTGAACTTCTACTAAGGTAACTTAGCGGCTTTGTTCGTTGAAAGGGAAATTATTCTAAATAGAGTGATTTTTTCATAAGATATGTTCTATGTTTGAGGCGGCCTTGGTGTTGATGGATCTATTGCGGTTTCAATATCGGTAATCATCCATCCAGAATCACCAAATGTGACTTTAAGCGTTATGAGGCCAATAAGTTTAACTTTCTCATTGTTTTTTAGAAGTTCTACTACATCAGTCTTTAGGTCAACCACTGCCTCATTTCCATTAATGCTTTTGCTAGTTGTTTCAAAAGTAATAAAATCATTACCTCTTAATGAAGATTCGACATCTGTGACACCTTCTTGAATGATTTTCTTTAGGTTTTCTGCATCTTTACTTAACAAAGAATCAGTGTAGGTTTTAATTAGCACATCTAGCTCTGCTTCCCTATCTTTACTGGTTGTGCATCCTATCAGAATTATCGTTATCAGTATAAGTAAAACACTCACTCTTTTCATGTTTGGAAGCTATTTCTAAAGAGGAAATTGCCCAATCGATTGGACGGAATTTGATCTTGGGAGCGTTGATTCCCAAGATCTTTCTATTGCCTCCGACCAGCGTTCGTTTTTGCCCGGGACTGCTGCTTTTCCTTGTCGATCAACTTCGAAAACATATCCATCATAGAATTGTTCAAATGAGTCATGTTTTGTATATAGTGTTTGACAGGGGATGCTTGCTATACTCGGTGTAGATCGTATCTCGTACAACTCTTCGAATAATTGGAAGGAGTTTTGAAATGAACGATGTATACCGTATCATAGTGAACCATTCGCAATTAATTTCGTTTTGGGATTTTGCCGAGCAGCCCGGACAAGAGGCGGTAGCAAAGGGACCATTCCCATATCGCTTGACAGAGATGGCCGGACCGATTGAGCGAGTTGAGGACGGACCGTTCGGCGCAGCTGCTCAAGTTAAACTTGGACAATGGTGGAACCTGCCGAGACATGCCTGTCCTGAACTGAACTTTCATGGCAAAGATGCCAAACTTACCGTATTGGCATGGCTAAAGCGCGAGAATATTCCCAATCGAGGTTGCGAGGCCATAGCGGGGATATGGAATGAGACAGAAAAGAAACGTCAATACTGCATGTTTGTTAATTTGAATATTTGGGACAGTGCCGACCAGGTTTGCGGCCATGTTTCGGCAGTGGGAGGTCCTACGCCGGGTTATAAGTATTGCATGACCTCGGCGATCGGCTCTACACCTATTGTAAAAGAAGAATGGCATTGCGTGGCTTTTACGTATGACGGACAATACGCCAAGGTATATTTGGACGGGGTTCTGGATGAACGTGAAGATTTTAACCCCTATTTGTATGATTCGGGATTATTCGATGGCGGAGACGATGGCGCGAACTTTACAGTAGCTGCGGTGCATCGTTCCAACGAAATGGGCAACTTTTATACCGGAGCTATTGGTGGCTTGGCGGTATTTAAGGAAGCTCTGGGCGAAGATGAGTTAGCGGAACTTTGTAAGATAACAGTATAAGTTTGGGTTTGCAGTCTCTTTAAAGCGCTTACTATCTTATCGTTTAACGCTGGATGGAGGCCCTCCCATTAACTTTTTGAACATACGATTGAAGTGGGATTGATCGCTGTAGCCAAGATAGTCCGAAATCTCGCCGATGGTCATATGGTTGTTGATCAATAAGTCCATCGCCGTTTGTATGCGAAGATGATGAATATACGCTATTGGCGTCAAGCCTGTTAATTCTTTATAGGCTTGGCTGATGTAATTGGGCGAACGGCCCGAAAGCTCGGCAATTCGCGGAATGCTGACCGTTTCCCGATAATGCTGGATGAGATAGGTTTGTATGGTTTTGACAAGCTTTAATTTAGCGGGGGAGTAAACCGTCATCTCGGCTTCTCTCCCCATATGTCCCAGCAATTCGGACAAAATGCCTTGGCTGATTATCTGATATTGGGGAAGATGTCCGAGCCACTGCTGCAGAAGGACGACAAATCGCTGCGTCATGTAGTCTAACTGTCGAGTGCGAATTTTACAAAAGTGCTCAACCTGAAGAAAAGGAAACGCATCCGGTTGCAGGATATGAAAATGCGCCGAATATTTCTGATGCGGTCCATCGGGATGATTGCGGCCTCCGCGTAATTTGTTGCGCGGAATGTATAAAATATCGCCCTTCTCGAGCTGGACGTCAATGCCCTCAATCGTATAGGTTAATTTTTCTTTCGTGACGAGGATGAAAATATTATAGGGGGTACGAGCTTCTTCGATATGCCAGTTGCTCCTCATATCGTCCACGCAAACGAGAAAAAGTTGAAGCAAAAACGATCACCTCATCTAGATTCATGTGATGTGATTATATCACATCTGATTTCGGATTATTTAGAAAACGTTTTCCTAATTGATTGGTTCGGGGGGATTTTAAATGGCTCTTTATCCTGTCGCATTAGAGGGAGAAATCCCGGTCGGAACGAATATCGTGGTCGAAATTGAAGGGCGTTCAATCGGTGTTTACAATGTGAACGGCGAATATTTTGCCATTCATAACTATTGTCCTCATCAGGGAGCCGAAATTTGTAAAGGTCCGGTGTGCGGGACAAATATGGAGTCGGAGGTTTATCAATTTATTTATGGTCGCGATCAGGAGATTGTACGTTGTCCTTGGCATGGCTGGGAATTTGATCTGAAAACAGGGAAGTCCTTATTCAGCGATAAGGTTCGCGTACGCAGCTATCCGATGCAAATACAGGATGGCCAGTTGTTTATCACTGTCGGCAAATAGAGGAGGAGACATAATGAATCAAGAAGAAAAGTTGCCGGTTATCGATTGTGATGTGCATAATGGCTTTAGGTCGAATCATGACTTGTTTCCTTATCTGGATGATACATGGAAAAGCCAGGCGCTTCTCCGCGGAGGCGGCTTGCCGTTAGGCGGTGGCCTGCCCTATGCATCGCCGATCGGAAATAAGAGAAAGGATGCAAATCCTCCGAGCGGATTGCCTGTCGGGGCAGATCCCGACTATATGATTAAGCAGTTGATTGAGCCGTTTAACGTTGAGTATGCTATTTTATGTTCTGATTCCATGATCGCCGTTTCTTCTTTTGCGGATGCCGATTATGCAGCGGCGATGTGCAGAGCGTACAATGATTACTTAATTGCGGAATGGCTGCCGAAAAGCCCAACATTTAAAGGTTTGTTATGTATAGCTACACAAGATCCGATTCAAGCGGCCAGGGAGATTGATCGAATAGCCCCGCATCCTGATATCGTCGGCGTATCGATTATTGGGGGATCAAGGATGCCGTACGGGCAACGCTTTTTTCATCCCATCTATGAAGCCTGTCAGCGAAATGGTATGCCGTTGGTTATTCACCCTGGCGCAGAAGGTTCAGGTATTTTTAATCCTCCAACAGCTGTCGGCTACGTATCGAATTATTTGGAGTGGCATAGTTGTTTGCCGCAGACGTACATGGCCCATTTGGTAAGCTTCGTATGTGAGGGCGTGTTTGAGAAGTATCCCGACTTCAAGGTCGTGCTCAGTGAAGGAGGCGTCACTTGGCTGCCGCCGCTGTTATGGAGGCTGGACAAAAATTTCAAAGCGCTTCGCGCGTCAACGCCATGGCTAAAAAGGTTGCCCAGCGAATATGTTCGCGACCATTGCTTTATGACGACTCAACCGATTGAGGAGCCTGATAATCCAAAACATTTAAAAATGATGTTTGAAATGTTCGATGCAGAAAACATGTTATTGTTCTCCAGCGATTATCCGCATTGGGATTTTGATGATCCGACTAAGATTCTAAAGCAATTCCCGTTAGAGACAAAACGTAAAATTTTGAGTGAAAATGCAAGGGCATTATTTAAATTGCCATAATGAAATAAAGGTATAGGAAAGATGGAGGAGCGCGAATATGTGCTTCTCCGTCTTTTTCCGCCTTATAAAGATTTTGAACATTTATTTATAGTGGGGGGAGCGGCATGAAGCTATCGAATGTATGGCATTCTATTCAATTTAAGTTAACGGTCAGTTTTCTGGTCATTTTGCTGCCTCTCGTGGTCGTTAGCGTCATTGCAAATGTTTACTCGCAACGTATGATGTATGACCAAATTACAGAGCGTACGAGAGGGGCACTGCTTACAGCTTTGGAATATGTGGATCAGCTTACGAAAAATATCGAGCAGCAATCGCTTTTAATAAGCTCGAATCCGGAAATCGTAAATGTTTGGATGGAAGCGGATGATCCGTTAAATCTGCAGTATCTCTATGATATGCGCATGATCCAACAGCAGCTTTCCGCATTAATTAGCGTAAATCCAGCCGTAAGAGAGGCGTTTATTGTTCATGGACAAAGCGGAAGCGGGATTTCGACATTGCAAGGCGGAGTAAAGTGGAAGGAGATTGGCGAGGAACAATGGTTTCAAGACGCACTAGAAGCCAATGGAGGGTTATCGGTTTATATGCCGGATGCCGCTCAACTAAATGAATCCCGTTATTTGGAGGAAGGTTATATTTATTATGCAAGGCTTTTAGACGTGTTTAACAGTAATTCACAAGATAATGTACTAGTGATTGTGATCGATAAACATGCTTTAAATACGGTTGTTCAGCATTTGCAAACCTCCGAGCATATAAAAACAAGTCTTCTGTATCTGGATCAGCTTGTGTTGACGAGCAATTCCACGGTTCAGTCGAGCAATAACATGTTCAGTATCGAAGAAAGCAATGGGATCTGGTCCATCCAGATGGAACAGCCGGAATCCGAACTTTTTAAGCAGCCTTATTATTTAGAGCTGATGACCTATTTGATCATTATGATCAGCATATTGCTGGCGTTATGTTTGGCATGGCTCGTGTACAGTGAAATTTCCAAGCCGATGCGAAAACTATTCGGCGCCATTAAACTATTTAGCGGCGGGCATCTGCTTGCAAATATCAAGCATGGACGCAAGGATGAGTTCGGCCTGTTAATGGATGCTTTTAATCGAATGGCCGAGTCTCAGCGCAAGCTTATTGAGGACGACTACGAGAAGGAGCTTAAGCTGGCGCGCTCCGAATTCAGCTTGCTGCAATCTCAAATCAATCCGCACTTTCTGTATAACACGTTGGATTCTATTTATTCTGTCGCGGATAAGCACCAGATCAAGGAAATTGGGGAAATGGTTTTAAATCTGGCCCAATTTTTTAGATTCAGCCTGGGCAAGGGAAAGGAAACCTTTACGTTAGAGGAGACGATCCAGCATCTTATGTATTACATCAGAGTTCAACAAATTCGAACGGATCAGTTTACGGTAGAAATGGATATCGCCGAGGACACGAAGCCTATTCCGGTTCTCAAGCTTTTATTGCAGCCTATCGTGGAAAACGCGATTGTACATGGCATTTGCAAAAGCTCCTATGGCGGTGATCTCTATATACGTTCCAGATTGATAGATGGATTTTTGCGAATAACGATCGAAGATACGGGCTGTGGAATTGCAGAGAACGAGTTGACGGAAATCAAGCAGGAGCTCCAGAAAATAAATGCCCATTCTTATCGGTATATACAAGAAAAAGAATTCAGCAAATACTTTGGGTTAAAAAACGTTGTATCACGAATGAAGATGTATTATGGAAATCAGGCGGAAATGACAATCGATCATAATGCGATGGGCGGAACTCGAGTCACTGTAACTTTGCCGATAGAAAGGGATGAAGCAGCATGAGAATGTTGATTGCGGAGGATGAGCATTTTGTACGCGAACGTATGGAGAAGGGGATCGCTTGGAATGAGCACGGGATTGAAGTCGTTGACGCAGTCGGCAACGGGCGAGCAGCCATGGAAATTTTGCAAAAAGAGCATTTGGATCTTGTGTTAACCGATATCCGGATGCCAGATATGAATGGGTTAGAGCTTGCTCGGGAGCTCCATCAACGGTATCCGCATATCAAGATCATTATTTTAACCGGCTACGATGATTTCGAATACGCAAGAGAAAGTATTGATTATAAGGTTTGTAAATATTTGGTGAAACCTGTAGCGAACGAACTGCTGCTGGAGGCGGTTTTGGAGTTAAAGAAACTTCATGAAACAGAGCTTTGGGAAAGGCATCAACTCACTTTGCTAGAGCAGAGATGGCAAGAGCAGCTGCCGCAATTGCGAGAATCGATGTATAAGAATTGGTTGAATGGACAATATGCTCTGTGGGAGCTGGAGAAGAGATGTCGTGATCTCAATATTTCGATCAAGCAAGGGCCGCTGTGGCCGCTTGTATTTGACATGGATCCGATTCAGGCCGGCAATACACGTTTTCACGAACAAGATCGCCCATTAGTACAATTTTCTTTGCTAACCATCGCCAGAGAGGTTTTTATGGAGCTGGATCCAATTATTCTGCAGGATGATGACGGGATGACGGTGGTTATATTGTTCGGGTCGCATACGCAGGAGGAGTCAGGGTCTTGGCAATCGCAAGCGCATCAGCATATTCAAACGTTATTAGCGACAGTGAAGGATTGTTTAAAGCTGACAGCCAGCGTAGGGCTGGGTCCTGTTACAGACGATACGCTTATGCTCCCGCATGCTTATAAGCAGAGCAAGCAAGCACTGCAGGAACGGATCGTACTAGGTAATGAAACGATTGTCCAATTCCGTGATCCGTCCAGCTTCAATGCGAGCTTGATGTTTGTACAGGATATCGAGAAAGAGCTGGAGATGGGGATTGAGACGGGCAACGAAGCGGCGATTATGGCATTATCAGAAAAAATAATCGAAAGCAGATTTGCCAATGGCGCTTCTGCAATGGAAGCGAAAGAAGCGATTTTTCGAATGGTCTGCTTTTTGGGGAAAATCGTCCACTCGCATGGCTGGTTCATGTCGGACGCGCTTGGAAAGGATTACGCCCGGTTTGAGCAATACCCGTCGCTTTTGACCAAGGAACAGGTGTTGGAATGGTTCCGGCAGCTGTCTTTCTCTATCAGCTCGACCATTGCGCAGCGCAAGCAGACGGGAACGCAATTAATGTTGAAGGAAATTGTTCAATTTATTCATGAGCATATTCACGAGGAGGAGCTTAGTCTCTATTTGGTTGCGGATAGACTGTATGTCAATTATTCGTACTTGAGCCGAATATTTAAAAAGCTTATAGGAGAATCCTTTTCGGAATATGTGCTGAAGCTTCGCATGGAGAAAGCAAAGGAACTATTGGCAACCGGACAGCTTGTTTACGATACGGCCGCGCAGGTTGGATTTCGACATGTGAACTACTTTTCAAAGGTCTTTATGAAGTATTGGGGAGTCAAGCCCAGCGAGATCAAGCATTGATTGACGAGGAGCCAAAGGACGTCGCAGCCGTTTCGCTTTGCGAAAAAGTAAAATTTGTTTCATCAGAAGGCAAATATGCTGGATACGAATGTTTTGAAAAAAAGGATATAGTTAAAGCATTCCAAATGAATAGGGGAGGGGTATATGAACGCTTTTAAACAAAGATCGCCTTGGCTTCGGTATTGGGATTTATATCTTATGCTCTTGCCAGCCATGTTATTTATTATTGTGTACAAATATGTCCCGATGTACGGCGTCATTATCGCTTTTAAGGATTTTAATATTATGAAAGGGATCATGGGCAGTTCGTGGATTGGCTTCGAACATTTTCGTCAGCTCTTTATGTTCGATGAATTCCCGAGGGTTGTGCGCAATACCATCATCATCAGCTTTATGAAGCTTATATTCGGTTTTCCGGCTCCTATTATTATCGCGCTCCTATTAAACGAACTTGTATTGAAACGCTTTAAACGAGTTGTGCAAACGTTTACTTACATCCCTCACTTTATATCATGGGTTGTAGTCGGCGGGATTGTAATTGATTTGCTGTCGCCTAGCAGCGGGATCGTTAATAAGGTCATCCAAAGTTTAGGCCTGGAACCCATTTTCTTTATGTCGGACGGACAGTGGTTCCGCTGGATCCTTGTGTTTTCGGATAACTGGAAGGAAGCAGGCTGGGGAGCGATCATTTATTTGGCCGCTATACTGGGCATCAATGATGAGTTGTACCAGGCTGCCAGGGTGGACGGCGCAACTCGACTGAGGCAAATCTGGCATGTGACCTTGCCGTGTATTCGATCGACAATCGTTATTTTGTTATTGCTTCGGATTGGCAATGTATTCGATGCCGGCTTCGAACAAATTCTTGTCATGTACAATGCTATGGTGTACGAAGTAGCTGACATTATAGATACTTACGTATATCGAGTAGGCTTAGGCCAAATGCAATTTGGGCTAACGACGGCAGCAGGCTTATTTAAATCCGTTATTGGATGCGGATTGCTGATTATGGCGAATTGGATGGCGCGAAGGATGGGAGAGGAAGGCATTTTTTAAAGAAGGAAATTCAAAACAAGTGAGAGGGGGAGACAGATTGATACGATCTAGAGGGGAAATTTGGTTTCAATATTTCAATGTGGCCTTTCTCTCGCTGCTTTCTTTGTCCATGATACTTCCGTTTATCCATATTGCAGCGAAATCGTTAAGCAGCGAGGCTTTTGTGCTGGCGAAGGAAGTTTATTTTTGGCCCAAAGGATTCACGCTATCCTCCTTCCAATACGTGCTGGAAAATCGTCAGTTTTTTTATTCCTTTACGAACTCGGTTTTTCTAGCCGTAGTCGGAACCGCGCTGAGCATGGCGATTACGATCTTGGCTGCATATCCATTATCGCGAAAGAATGTACCCTTTACCCGTTTTTTTATGGTTATCATTGTCATTACGATGTTTTTTAGCGGGGGGATTATACCAACTTATCTGGTGGTAAGGGATACGGGGTTGCTAAACTCCATTTGGTCATTAATTATTCCCGTGCTTATGTCGCCCTTTAATCTGATTTTGATTCGGAACTTCTTTATGAGCGTGCCGGATGCGCTTGAGGAATCGGCTAGAATCGATGGCGCAAGCAATTTCCGAATATTACGCTCCATCTTTGTCCCATTGTCGGTACCGGCGCTTGCGACAATTGCGATGTTTTACGCGGTTGGTTACTGGAACAGCTTCTTTAATGCCATGATGTACATTACCGAAAGGCGATGGATGCCGCTCCAGATGTTGCTCCTGCAGCTCATTTCGGAGGAAGGCGTCAATGATCTGGCGATGATCGACGCTTTCCAAGAGGTCACGGCGGAGACCATTCGAGCTGCTTCTATCTTGTGTGCAGTTATTCCTATTCTGTGCGTTTATCCATTTATTCAAAAATATTTTGTTCAGGGCATCATGTTGGGAGCAGTCAAGGGGTAAAAAAATGCCAGGGGGGACGAAAATGAAAAAACGTAGTTTATCGTTAGTCGGCATGTTGTTGATTGTTGCACTGATTGTTGCGGCTTGCGGTTCGGGAAATAACGAATCGAGTGGCGGCAATATTTCGGAATCGGGAGAAATTACAAACAAAAAAGTGAAATTGATGAGGACTTACCATGCCGGTCTGGAGCAATTTAAGGGCTCGGACAATATTAACAGCAATAAGCTGTACAATCTTCTTAAAGAATGGTCCGGTTATAATATTAACTATGAAACGCTGCCGAAAGATAATGCTTCCCAAAAAATTTCCGTCATCCTTGCATCGGGCGACGTGCCGGATTTAATGCATATTCCAGGCAAGTCCGATTATTTCAAGCTGGCTCAGCAAGGCTCCTTCGAGCCGTTAGACGATTTGGTGGAAAAGTATATTCCCAATCTTTCCTCGGTATTCAGCAAAGAACAGCTTGATGCCGCAAGACTTGATGGCGTTTTATACGGGCTTCCGGTTCGCGTGGCTCAAAAAGTAGGCAACGGGGTTCTTATTCATGATGGCGTGTTTAAAGAGCTGGGATTAAAGGATCCAACAACGTTAGATGAAATGTATAATGTCCTGAAAACGATAAAGGAACAAAAAAATATCATTCCATTAACGGCCGCGGCTTCTAATCCAGGATCATTTATGGGTGCGTTCTCTCCAATTTCCAGCATGTACGGCGTAGGCAATACAACGGTCGAAAAGGATGGAAAGCTTGCATTCAGCTGGATCCAGCCGGAATATAAAACGTTCCTGGAGACGATGAACAAGTGGTTTAAAGAAGGGTTAATCGATCAAGAGTTTGCCATCAACAAAGATGTAAAAGATAAAATGATCACGGCTACAGCCGCGATGAGCGTATTGTATTGGGCGGATGCCAAAATTATCGACGATGCGATCGCGGGTAAAGGCGGCACCCTGAATTCCGTGCGCTACATCGATCCGCCGGTAGGAGCCAATGGTCAAAGCGGAGTTCCCGAGCAGTCGCTTGCCAATTCGTTTGTCGTTATTCCCAAGCAAGCCAAAAATAAAGAAGGCGCAGCGGATTATTACAACTTCCTTTTGGAAGAGAAAACGGATACGCTGATCACTTTCGGCATTGAAAACGAGGATTACACGGTTGAAGATGGCAAAGTGGTGCAAACGCCGGAACAAAGCAACGAGATACCATGGCGCACCCTTTATTTTAACCTGGACACCGATACAAGCTTTAACGCCCGTCTGGGAGCCAAAGGTTTCCTTCCCTACTACAACCAGTTGCTTGAGCATAAGCAAAACAGAGAAGAAACGGCCTATGCCCCCTTTATCGAAGCGTACGATACAAAGCTGACGGAGCTTAGCAACTATGTGGCCGAAAACTCCATTAAATTCATTATGGGCAATCGTGATTTAAGCGAGTTTGATGCGTTTGTATCCGAGTTTAATGCCAAAGGCGGTCAGAAGGCTATCGACGAAATGAATGAATGGTTTACAAGTAAATAATATCGGGAGTAGTGGAGAAGGCTTTAAACTCCACTACTTTTTTTGTTGAAAATATTGAGTTATTTAATTGTTTGGTATATAGTTGTCATAGCAACTAATTGATGAAGCAAGGCAAGGGGGCATGGACGAAGATGGAAGAAACAAGAGGCCAGCTTGAGGCATCCGTCGGATTCTGGATGGGCATTACTTACCGCAAACTATCCACAATGCTGCAGCAGCGATTAAGGCCGTACGGGCTGACGCCCGAGCAATGGTCGGTGCTGTATACCATACAACGATCGGATAGATTGATCCAGAAGGAAATCGCGGAGCTGACGCACAAAGACAAACCGACAACGACGCGCATTTTGGATCAGCTGGAGGAGAAAGGTTTTATTACGAAAAAAGTCGGGGAGCTTGATCGTCGAGCATTCGTGGTGCATGCGACGGATAAGGGGCGGGAAGTCATTAAAGAGACGGCCTCTATCGAGCAAAGCCTGTCGGAGGAAGTCCGATCGATCATGACGGACGAAGAATACCGCTTATTGATCAATATCCTTCTACGGGTACATGATCACGTCGATGCGAAGCTGCAGTCATAGTCGGATTCGTTAATCGTCATCCTACAGAAGAACGGAGTTTAAATATGCAGCCAGAATTA
Organism: Paenibacillus sp. PAMC21692; assembly: GCF_014303795.1. Taxonomy (NCBI): domain Bacteria; kingdom Bacillati; phylum Bacillota; class Bacilli; order Caryophanales; family Paenibacillaceae; genus Paenibacillus; species Paenibacillus sp. PAMC21692. The sequence goes on along the minus strand of NZ_CP060293.1, from coordinate 6,096,017 downwards.
CATCGAGAACCATTATGGACCCGGTCGTTCCTTGCGATTACGGGTTGTTCTTTTTTATTGTTTTTGAATTTGCAAATGTTATTGTCCTCTTTCCCCGCTTTCGTGAAAGGGGAGCTTCAAGGCGGCGACGTGGCGGTCAGTCTCGTCACCAGCGTGTTCGCGTTGTCCGCTATCGCATCGAGGTTTATGACGGCGGCTCTTATGCGCAAAATATCGCGGGACAAGCTGCTTCTGGCAGGGCTGCTGCTCTCCGTGCTGACGACTGCCTTCTATTCGATCGCGGAATCGGTGCCTTCGCTTCTTGTTCTCCGCATCTTGTACGGCATCGGCTTCGGCATGGCTAGTACGATTCTGCCAACGCTCGTCTCGCAGATCATTCCGGCTCGAAGAATGGGGGAAGGCATCGGATATTTCGGACTGTCCACTAGCCTTGCGATGTCGATAGGACCCATGATCGGCATAAATATTATGAACAGCTACGGCTTCGGCGCTCTAACGGCTGCCGGCACCGCGGTCGTCTGTTTCATGGTGCCGATATTGCTTGCATTCAAGCTTATCAAGTGGACCGCGAAACCGGATCGCCAACGTGGCGGAGGGTCGGGTGTCGTCGCCCGATCTGGCGGGGTCAATCGCTCCTTATGGTTTCCCGCCTTCCTCAATGTGTTGCTGTCGATTACGTACAGCGGTCTGCTCAGCTTTATCGTCTTGTACGGAGAATTTGCGGGACTTACGCAAGTCGGATTGTTTTTCCTCTTTAACGCGGCAACAATCGTACTGGTCCGCCCGTTATCGGGCAAGCTGTTCGACCGGAGGGGGCCGGTGCTTGTGTTGATTCCCGCAGGTTCGTTCGTGACGGCGAGCATGCTGTTGCTATCTTATTCGCATGGGCTGCCGATGCTCATTGCTTCGGCTCTGCTGTACGGTCTCGGCTTTGGCGCCATTCAGCCCACGCTGCAAGCCTGGATGCTCCGTTGTTCGACTAAGGAGCGATACGGCGAGGCGAACAGCATGTTCTATAATTCCACCGATTTCGGCGTGGCGATCGGAGCGCTGCTGCTCGGCGCCGTGGCGACCGCGACGGATTATGCGGTCATGTACCGTTTCTCGGCCGGAATCATGGTATTATTCGTATTGCTGTTCTCCGTATCGGCGGCGTTGCGCGTCATGAAGGAGAGGAGGCAGCGTTCGAAGCCAGCCACCTCCTAATGACGGGAATGAAGTCCTTTGACCATCAGCCAGATGGGGAGTACGATCTCGAATAACGCCCCCGGAATGTACAGAACGGCACCGATGTCATGGCCGGCGATCGCCAGACAACTGCTCGTTAACAATCCCGCATACCCGATAAAGCCGATAACGGACAACCATCGGGGAACCAGCTTGGAGCGGTATAGAATCGAGCAAAACAACAAGCTGCCCAAGCTAAGCACGACCATGGCCAGTTCGAATAACATGAAATGGGCGTCTACCGCCGTATTCGCTATCGTCGTGAGGGAAAAACGTCCTACAGCTTCCGCAGCAGTTATATACTCTTTGCTCAAAGGCAGCAGCAGCATCGGCGCGATCAAACTCACGATCAGAATGGCCGACTCCAAAAGGCGGGAACCGAAGTAACCGATCGCGAATGCCTCGTTATGTCTCTTCAGGGCAGGGTACAGCAGGAAGGCAATACCCGAGACCGCTAACGCGTTGACCAGCTCTAAGAACATGCCCGCTAATGCAAGCGCGCGGCCGTCATGCCATTCCTCCAGAACTCCGGGTTTCTGCAGAAGCGGATTCAGCATGCTGCTCCCTATTAAGTATGCCGCCGTCGAAATCAAAAACAGCGCGCCTGCAACCTTGACTTTCCTATCCATGTCGATCTCCCCTTCGCTCGTATTAGCTGAATTATAGCGAAGGGGGAGCGATGGGCTGTAGACACTTTAGTGTGGTTTGTCTGGCGAAGGGAGCAAATGCAATTCGTGGGCGCGAGCAATGGCTTCCGTTCGCCGCCGCACTTGCAGTTTCTCGAAGATTCTGCGGTTATGCCCCTTAACCGTATCGAGAGCGAGGAAAAGCCGCGACGCGATGTCCCGGTTGGAAAATCCCTTGGCGATGAGCGCGAGCACCTCGAGTTCCCGCTGGCTAAGCGGCTCGATGATGCCGTACGCCGTTGCGGTCAGCCGTACGCGATCCAGGCCCGCCCGCGCTTCGCGAAGAGCCGGAAGCGGCAGATCGCCAGCCAGTTTGAGCGCCTCGGCGTAACAGGCCTCCGCCATGCCGGGTTCGCCCTCCGCCTCCCCTATTTGGCCCAGTCCGATAAGAGACAGGATGGCCATCGGTACATGGCCGATCAGATGGCAGTACGAGATCACCTCGTTATAGGCCTTGCGAGCTTCGGCAAGATCCCCTCGCCGTTGGAGCGCGACTCCAAGCATCCAAGCGGCCGATGTCCGAACGGGGAAATTGTCCTGCCGCAGATATTCAAGCGCTCGGGCGGACTGGGCGATGACCCGGTCGATCTCCGCGGTTTCGCTCGCCCTGGCCAAGCTTGCGGGGGCGATGAGCCCGATCAGATCATCGGTTTTGTCGGCCTGCTCCGACAGTTGCATGGACGCCTCGGCTTCCTGCAATTTCTGACGGAAGCCATGCGGCTTTGCGGCCATGGTTAACGAGGCAACGGTCGCGCGGGTCGCCGCGATCAGTCCGATCAGGTCTCTAACGCGGACGTCCTGCCGGATGCCCTCCAGCGCCTTCTCCGCGGCTAGAAGCTTGTATTCGATAGCCGTCGGCCTGCCCTTGATCAGCAGCGCCGAACCGAACATCACCCACAAGGCAGGTCTGGCGTCCAGTTCCGCGGAAGGCAGCGATTCCAGCCATTGCAGCGCGATATCCGCTCCCCCGCGAAGATGCAGAGGCATCCCGTTGCCTTCCAGCAGTCGCGCGGCCCGTTCGATATCGCCGGCTTCCGCGGCATGACGGAACGCGTCGAGCTCCTGTCCCTGCTGCTCGTACCACTCGCTAGCCCTTAAGTGCAATTCCGCGATGGCGCTCCCGTCGAGGTTATCCTGCAGCCGTCTTCGCAAGGACTCGGCGAATAAATGATGATAACGATACCATCGCCGTTCATGATCCAAGGGGATAAGGAACAGATTGCGACGTTCAAGATCCTGCAGCCGTTGCATGCCCGACATCTCGGGATCGGGCATAATAGCGTCGCAGAGAGGGGCGCACAACCGGTCAAGGACGGAAGCTCGGATCAAAAAGTCCTGAACGGATCGAGATTGCCGCTGCAGAACCTCTTCCACCAAATAATCCAACACAAACGGATGGCTGCCGGCAATAGGCGGAACGATCCGATCCTCTTCGGGCGTTCCCTGCATGGACAGCGCGGCCAACTGCAGGCCGGAAATCCAGCCTTCGGTTCGCGATGCCAGCGCCTCGATGCTGTCCGGCGACAGGGCGAGTCCCATATAGTCGGTTAAAAACCGATGGGCTTCGGCGGCATTAAATCTTAGTTCTTCCGCCCGCAGCTCCGTCAACTGGCCTTGGGCCCGCAACCGGGCCAAGGGAAGAGACGAATCCTCCCGGGTAATCATCACGAGATGGATGCCTGCGGGAAGATGGCGGAGCAGGAAGGAGACGGCTCCGTCGACGGCATTGGACTTCGCCGCGTGATAATCGTCAAGGACGAGCGCGAGCGGAGCCAGCTCGGAGGCTTCCTTAAGAAGCTCAGCTAGCATCGACTCCATAGGCGGCGGCTCGGGCGATTGAAGTACGGCGAGCAAGCCATCCCCGAAATGCTCTGCAACCGTCCGCAAGGCGTAGATCGCGCAGGTCAGGAAACGTGTCAGATGGCTGTCGCTTTCCTCAAGCGACAGCCATGCGACCGGCCGACCGCATCGGGACGTCCAGTCGCTAACCAACGTTGATTTGCCGTAACCGGCCGGCGCGGAGATGAAGGTTAATTTGCGGCTCAACCCGCGTTGAAGCTTATCGATTAACGGCTCGCGAAGAACCGTATTGGGCCGAAGCGGCGGAATATGAAGTTTGGTGGATGGAATTGGCGTAGACATAATTCCATCTTATCATGCAAGCGCTCCGAATAGAATCCGCCAATTAGGGAAGGAATGAATGAAACAAACCATTCCTAAGGAGCGTTTTTATGAAGCATAATCTGCTATTGCCAACTTATCCGGAGTCTCTTTGGATTCAAGCGACCGAAGAGCTGCCGTCCTTCTCAAAGCTGCAGCATGACATCGAAGTCGATGTCGCCGTTGTAGGCGGCGGCATCGCCGGCATTACGACCGCCTATCTGCTGACGCAGGCGGGAATGAAGGTCGCGCTGCTGGAAGCCGGCAAGCTCCTGCACGGCACGACGGGCCACACGACGGCCAAATTAACGGCCCAGCACCATCTTATCTACGACGAGCTGATCAAGCAGGAAGGCCAAGAAAAAGCGGCGCTCTATTACAAGGCGAACGAAGGCGCCCGCAAATTCGCGGAATCGCTGATCAGTCAGCATGCCATCGACTGCGGCTTGCAAACGGAAGACGCTTATGTGTTTACCAACTCGGATGATTATATTCGGAAGCTTGAGGACGAAGCTGCGGCTTACGAGTCATTAGGTATTCCGGGTTCTTATGTCGGAGGCATTCCGCTTCTCGATATTCCCGCGAAAGCCGCGGTTCGAATGGAAGGGCAAGCCCAGTTCCATCCCGTGCGGTATTTGGCGGCTCTCGTCAAGCTGGCCGCGGAATCCGGCTGCGAGATCTACGAAGGGACGACCGCCTTGGATATTGAGAAGGGGGAGCGGCCCAAAGTCGACACGGCCGACGGTTACTCCGTTACCTGCAAGCATGTCGTCGTCTGCACGCATTATCCCTTTTACGACGGGCTTGGCTTCTACTTCGCGCGGATGCACGCGGAGCGTTCTTACGCGCTTGGCATCAGGACCGACAAGCCGTATCCCGGCGGCATGTACATCAGCGCGGAAGAGCCGAGCCGATCCATTAGGAGCGCGGCTTCCCAGGATGGAACGCCGCTGCTGATCATCGGCGGGCAGAATCACAAAACCGGGCAAGGCATTTGCACCATCAATCATTACGAAGCGCTTCAGGGTTATGCCTCGCAGCACTTCGACGCGAAGGAAATCGTCTATCGCTGGTCGGCGCAAGACTTGGTCACCGGAGACAAGCTGCCGTATATCGGCCGGATAACCGACTCTACTCCCAATATCTATGTCGCGACGGGCTTCAAGAAGTGGGGAATGACAAGCGGCACGGCAGCCGCGATGCTCATCAGCAATCTCATTCAAGAGAAAAGCAGTGAATTCGAGGAATTGTTCTCGCCTTCGCGCTCCGTGTCGTTAAAGACGGTCAAAAACTTGGTCGTCGACAACTTCGATGTCGCAAAACATCTGATCGGCGGCAAGCTCGAGATGGTGAGACGGAAACCCGAGGATTTGGCTCCGGATGAAGGATCGGCCGTTACGGTCAAGGGGCGCAGGGCAGGCGCGTACAGGGACAAGGAGGGCAAGCTGTACATCGTCGATACGACTTGTACCCATATGGGCTGCGAGGTGGAATGGAACGACGGCGAACGGACATGGGATTGCCCTTGCCACGGCTCCCGATTCTCGATTACGGGCGAAGTGATGGAAGGTCCTGCGGAGAGACCTTTGAAGTCCGTGTTAACCGAATAGTTGCGCTGAGAGCCTTGATTCCTTCCTTTAGGGAGAATCAAGGCTCTTCCCATTAGACGGGTACGCTGAATCGGTTAATTAATCGCACCACAACCTGAAATCCAGGTCCTTATGTCCATGTCTGAAAGCGGATACATTGACTTGGAGGAGAGCGATGTCAGTTTCTGGCCACTTGTCGGGCGATTAAGTCGGTCTCGCCGACTAAAATCGGCAGTCCGGCCGCTTGTCGAGCGATTAAGTCGGTCTCGCCGACTAAAATCGGCAGTCCGGCCGCTTGTCGAGCGATTAAGTCGGTCTCGCCGACTAAAATCAGCAGTCCGCCTGCCTTTCGAGCGATTAAGTCGGTCACGCCGACTAAAAACCGCAATCCGGCCGCTTGGCGAGCGATTAAGTCGGTCACGCCGACTAAAATTCGCGACCCGTCCGATTGCCGGGCAATTAAGTCGGTCACGCCGACTAAAAACCGCAGTCCGTCCGCTTGGTGGGCAATTAAGTCGGTCACGCCGACTAAAAACCGCAGTCCGGCCGCTTGGCGGGCAATTAAGTCGGTCACGCCGACTAAAAACCGCAATCCGGCCGCTTGGCGAGCGATTAAGTCGGTCACGCCGACTAAAATTCGCGACCGACCGATTGCTGGCTCGCTATCCCTATTTTCTTACTTGCAGAACATTTACTATTTATGGTATATTTTGAACGAACGTTCATTCAAATCATTCAAATACATTCAATTCTACCTATATAGCAAGGGGGCTCCGATGGTCCATAAAGGCGAAAGAACGAGGTCCGTACAAAGCGAACGGTTGCAGCAACTGTTTTTGGAAGCATTTGAATCGGGAGCAGGGGACCCGGTCAGACGAAAAATATTAGGGCATGCGGTTGAAGTTTTTTCCCGCAAAGGGTTTGCAGGTACTAAAATTAAGGACATTGCCGCAAGCGCAGGCTTTAGTCAAGGTTATGTATACAGCTACTATAAATCCAAAGAAGAGCTGTTCGCCAAAATCGTAGAGCTGGCATTGGACGGCGCTGGGCAATCCGTCTACCAAGCTTGCCAGCTTCCAGGCACGCCTCTGGAGCGCCTCACTTGGCTGACGGAGGCGTATTTGGCGCCGACAAGCGCCGCATCGGGACATTGGCGGCTTAATCTGCTGCTGGCGACTTCGCCGGACGCCATTCCGGAACCGGTAAAAGCGATGGTTGCGGAACGAAGGGGCGAACCGTTTAAACATCTTGTACCGCTCATTATGGAAGGCCAAAGACTCGGGGAACTGATGCAGGATGATCCATTGATGCTTGCAATCGCCTATTATTCGATTGTGCAGGGGATCGCGCTCTCCCGCATACAGACGGAGGAGGGGCACGGCTTGCCTTTCCCGGATGCCGAAATAGCGCTTCGTTTCTTGGCTGCACGCAGAGACTAAATGCGGTATGCGAACAACAGGAGGATGAGAAATCATGGTTCAAATATTCAAGAACGAAAAGATGCGCCAAGAAGTGCTGTCCTCCTATGATGAATTGTTGCGCATGTGGGGGACGGAAATAGAAACTCGAAACGTAGAGACCCGATTCGGAACAACTCATTGCCTTATCGCGGGTCGGGCAGATAACCCGCCGTTGCTGCTGTTTCATGGAGTGGGGGATAATTCGGCGCTTATGTGGGCTCTAAATATGAAGGAGCTTTCGCGGCGATTTTTTTGTATAGCGGTTGACACTTTGGGCGGCCCCGGCAAAAGCGTACCGAATGATCGGTTCGTCAAGGGAGCTTTCAGCCAAGAGGAGTGGTTGGACGATGTGGCAGATCATTTCGGCCTTCGAACGACTTTTGTGGCAGGTGTCTCCAATGGAGCGTATCTGGCGTATCAGTATACCGTTGCCCGGCCGGAACGGGTGCGAAAAGCCGTATGTCTGGAGGGCGGGATGGTAGTGAGCCCCATCCAATCCATGCTCCGGACGATGATGTTGATGTTTCCGGAAATGCTGATGCCAACCGACCGGAATTTGCGCAACATCATACCCAAGCTGTGTTCGCCTGATTCGCGAGTTTTCGACGAGCATCCGCTGTTGGCTTCCCATCTTGTCTTGTTGATGAGAAGCCATAACCAGAAGGCGATGTTCCCCCATCAACCTCGGAAATATATAAGCGAGCAAGGCATGGCTTTGAAAGACAGGTTTTATTTTCTCGTTGGCGATCATCACGCGGTTGTTGGCAAATCGTTTATAGAATTGCTAGAGAGGGATGGATATCGATACAGGATTATCCCGAGCGCGGGGCACGCCATCAATCACGAGCAGCCGCAGTCGATACATAAAGAAATGTTTTGTTTTTTGCTTGGCGACAACCTCGAGAAGCGAGAGCCATACGATTTGCCGATAGCAGAAGGGAGAAGGGAGTACTTATGAGAAAATTAACAATCGAAGCCGTATCCAGTCCTGTCACTCTCTCCAAAATCATTCTTGGCAGCACAATGTTCGGAACAAAAATCGACGAGAAAACATCCTTTGAACTTATGGATCTTTATGCCGAGCTTGGCGGCGACAGCATCGACACGGCCAGCGTATATGGAGATTGGCAGGACACCGGCGATCCCGTAAGCGAAAGGACCATTGGCAAGTGGCTGAAACAATCCGGTAACAAAACTAAAATGAAAGTGATAACCAAAGGCGCGCACTACAAATTACAATCTCCCCAGGAAAGCAGAGTTTCCGCGGCTTGCATCCAGGACGACATTCAAAAAAGCCTCAAGAGCCTTATGGTGGACGCCATCGACGTTTACTTCCTGCATAGAGATAACGAGGATGTTCCCGTTAGCGAAATCATGCCTGTCCTGCACAAATATGTCGCTGAGGGCTACATCAAGAGTATTGGGGCATCAAACTGGACGGTAAAAAGAATGCTGGAAGCAAATGCATTTGCTAAAGCCAATCATTTGACCCCGTTTACCGTTTCCCAGTTGAAATGGAGTCTCGCGGTAACAAGCGCTGGCCAACCTGCAAATGAAGTGCTTCCAGAAATGACGGATGCTGAGTATGAAGCCTATATGGCTGCGGGAATTCCGGTGCTGGCATGGTCCTCTCAGGCTTCCGGCATCGTTCCAAAAGTCGTTGCCAACGGCTGGAACGGGATTAGCGAGCAGCTTAAAGAGAAATATTACAATGACATAAACGTGGCCAGAATCGAAAGCGTCCAGACATTAATGAAGAAAAAAGGTATTAATGCGACTCAAGCATCGCTTGGTTATATTACCTGTAATCGATTGCCCGCCTCGGCGATCATAGGACCCTCCAGAACGGATCAACTTAGGGATTCTATGTCCGCCGCCGATGCTGAACTCGATGCGGAAGATGTTCAAGCTCTTATAAGGCTGCGCTGAGATCAGGAGTCGCCAGCTTGGCGGAAGCTTGGAGCTTGAGAGTAATGGTGATCTTAAACAGATCTCCATCGGTCTCTAACGCAAGGCGGCCCTCGTGAAGGTCGATGATCGATTTTGCGATCGCGAGTCCGAGGCCCGCCCCTTCGGTATGTCGAGACGTATCTCCGCGTTTAAAGCGCTCGAACAGCTCCTCGGCGTTGTCGCTGATTTCATACTTCGATACGTTTTTGAACGTAATCGCAACCGCTTGAGGTTCCGATAATTGGATGGAAATATAGGCGCGCGTGTGACCCAGCGAATACTTTAACATGTTTCCAATCAGGTTGTCGAAAGCGCGCCAGAGCTTTTGGCCATCAGCGAGTACGTAGATCGGTCCCTCCGGCAATGAAACCCGGAATTGAACATCGGATCCGTCCATATCCTCTTTATATTCTGCCAGCGCCTGTTGCATGAGCTGAACGAGATCCGATTTCTCGAGGATCAGCTTTGCATTGCCGCTTGCCATTTTCGATACTTCGAACAAATCGTCGATCATCGTCTTTAATCGCTTCGACTTCTGGTTGATGATGTCGACGTAGGCAGCTCGTTCCTCCATGGTTGCATCCTCTGTCTTTAACAGACCGGCATAGGTAATTATGGAAGTCAGGGGAGTCCGCAGATCATGACTGACGTTCGTAATGAGCTCCGTCTTCAGTCTTTCGCTTTTCGCTTGTTCATTTTGAAGCAGCGTGACTCCACGTCTTAAAGCATTGATATTACAAGCCAAAGAAGCAAGCACGTCGCTTCCCGATTGGGGAAGCTCATCCGGCATTCGACCGGCTGCAAGTTCATCCGCTGCCTTGGCAACCTTATTCAAATATCCGAGCCTGCGTGTCGTAAGGAGAAATACGACAATCCCCGCTATCGCCAATATTGGCGTAACAATTACGAATGAAGAATCGTTGTATTGAAAAAAAGATAACGTCATCCATCCTCCCATAAAACCTAGACCAATCCAAATACATGAGTGAAGCAGCAACCGGATTCCCGTGTTTTTATAAATAAAGGAATCTCGCACTTGATTCAAAACGCTTAAGAAACCGGCTTTCATGCGCAAGCCGCCCCGATGCAGCAAAGAACGTTTCCATTCCTCTCCGAATTTGCTCCAGCTATGTAGATCCTGCACAAGGAATTGTCCTTGAATAAGGGTTAAAGCCATGCTGATCGCAGCAATTGCAAGTGTAACAATCAGCTTCTCGCCATAGAACAAAGGCTCCACGGTAATGGAGGAATAATGTCTTGCCAGGTCCGCCAATAAACCGAGTGTAAGAGCTGCCATGCCGATTGAAAACAAAAGTTTGGCATCCAACGGCAGTTTGCGATAATAAGTGGTCCATTGACTTCTCTCCGCCTGAATAGCCATGACGCGTTTGAAGCGAATGAAACATGCGACAAGCAGTACGGCAGCTGCCGTGCCGCCGGCTAGCAGTAAAATTTGCTCCCACTGATATTTTCTGGCCTGTTCCTGCAGAGGACTGTCCTTCGGCACGGCGATCCAGCCTTTGTAAGGGAGGATGGAAGCGTCTAGCAGTTCGCGTGCTCCGAACATGTAGTGAGGCGAATTAACGATGTCTATCGAATAGTTCGTTGCATAGACATGGCTGTCGCCAAATAATTCGTTTTGCGCCGCAAATTGGTCTTCCGCATTGCTCAAGCTCGAATGGACCATACCTGTGGAAGGGTTGCGGAAGAAATAATTGAACAGATCCTGATTATAAAGATATTCGGAGCGGTACATCTCTCGTTCATTGTAGTAGTCGTCTATTTGTCGTTCCTTCTCCTTGCGGATAAGCGATATGGCATAATCGTTATCCTCGAATACCTTTTTCTGCTCTTCCAGCTTATTATCTCTTTGTGCTTTGTAATAATCGGCCGCGCTGTTGTTGTCGGTGGCGACCGCTTCCAGAATGAGAGAATCATATTCGTTGTGGATATTTTGAATCTGATATTCAAGAGGCTCCAACTGTTGGCGGTAATCGAGAATGTCATCCTCGTTCACTGTAATGGCAGCTTTTAATTCCTGCGTTGAGAGGGAATTGAGCTCGAACAGGTTTAAGTAGGTCGCAAATTGTTCAAGCTGCTGCCGGAATTCCGGCGTCCGGTAATAATCGCGATACAGGTAACGGCTGCCTTGTTCCATTATCGTTAGAGGACCGCTCAGACCAATGACCAACAAAAGTGCATAGAGTAAAAAGAGCGTCCTATTTTTCCATTTTGTATCCAATGCCCCACACCACTTTCAAATATCTTGGATTTTTTGGATCAATCTCAATCTTTTCGCGGATTTTGCGTATGTGGACGGCAACCGTATTTTCGGCATTGTAGCCGGGCTCCTTCCAGACGCGCTCGTATAATTCCTGGATCGAGAAGACTCGTCCCGCGTTCGTCATGAGCAACTCCACAATCTTATACTCGATAGGCGTTAGCCTGACCGGTTCGCCGCTCACGGTTACTTCCTTTCCTTCCCGATTCAAAGCGAGACCTCGCAGATCGATCGTTTTCTTTGCGCCTTCGTAGGAGCCGAAAGTGACATACCTTCTCAGCTGGGATTTCACTCGGGCAACAAGCTCCATTGGATTAAAGGGCTTGGTCAAATAGTCGTCCGCCCCCACATGGAGTCCGAGTATTTTGTCGCTGTCCTCGCTTTTGGCGCTTAAGATGAGGATAGGAAGGTTGCGATGCTCACGGATTTTAAAGGTTGCGGTAATTCCGTCAAGCTTGGGCATCATGATATCGAGTATGATGAGATGCACTTGATTGGACTCTAAAGTCTCAAGCGCCTCCATGCCGTCCTTTGCCTTCAGGACGGATATGCCTTCATATTTCAAATAGATTTCAATGGCGTCGCGTATTTCCTTATCGTCGTCGACAACCAGCACCACGCGCTGCTCCATCCCATTTTCTCCCCCTTGCATGTTTCCTGTTCTTCCTCTCATTATAATTGGAAATTCTTAATATCCCATTCCCGAATTTATGAAGAACTTCTTAATATATTTTTCCCGCTTAGAACAATAATGGTGAGTCGCAGGTAGAAACTTTATAGTCGATAAAGAAAATAGAGTTGATTTATATTGAAATCAGACACAATCTTCTTTTTGGGTGTCATTCTAATGTGAGATCGGGAGGGGAATCATGAAAAGCAACAGACTTCCATTTATGCTGGTTGCATGTGTTGCGTTGCTGCTAGCAAGCTTCATCGTTTTTGAAAGCGCAGACAAGGTATTGGCTAACTCCACGGTAAACATCACGTTAAAAAACAACACAAAAGCTTTCGAAGGCACGACGCTTGGCATGGGAGGAACGGTTATGCCCTTTGGCTATCATTCTTCCTGGAAGGTTAAAGATTTCAACGATGACGACTTGGCGGTTTTGATGACGCAATTTAAAAAAACAGGCTCCACGGTTGCTAGGTTATGGTTAGACGGAGCTTGGTGGGAGCCGACAAATGACAACGCGGATCCCGATGTCATGCTGGATTCCGGCTTTACTTGGAACAGCATCGAGATGAACTCGCTGTATAAATATCTTCAAGCCTTTAAAGATATGAACGTGGATGTGTTTGTGGACGTTATGGTTGACGATCCCAGAGTCATGTATCCATGGCTCACTGCCGAATACGCGTCGAACACCGGGCCCAATACGGGCATGATCCCCGAATATGCGGAGCATATCGCCGCCATGGTCAAACATCTCGTTGTGACCAAAGGGTTTACGAACGTCAAATACGTTTCCTTCTCAGGGGAGCCGAACAACTTCTTTCTGACTCCCCCAGGCGTCAGCAAGCTAACGAGCTATAAAGATTCCATGACCGCGGTGCGGAGCAGGCTGCAAAGCGAAAATCTGCTGCAATATGTCAAGCTGATTGGTCCCGAGATCGGTTATAGCGACCATGATACAGCCTCCTGGCTGGACGATCTGTCAACGAATATCTCCGCTAGTCTCGACGCTTATACCATCCACTCCGGACAGACAAAAGCGGAGGCGACGGATGGCTCCTATGTCAGCTTGATCAAAAGCTTTATCGATATTATCAAAACCAATGACCCCAACGGGGCTGATAAACCGATTATGATTACCGATTATACCCCAACCGGCACCATACGCAGAGCGGAGGATGGACTGAATTCCGTTGCGTTGATCGCCAATGGATTAAGGGCGGGTGTCAGCGAATTCGGCCGATGGTCGTTTGCGGATGATATTTGGACATGGCCTGCCGGCTCCAACCAAACGTCTACCAGCTTTGGAGATTACGGCTTCGGCATTATAGGCAGCAAGCAGGAGAACTTTACGCCAAGACCCAATTACAAGGCGACGGCACTGGCGTACAAGCTCATTCCCAAAGGTTCGACTGCGTATCAGGCGACTACATCAAATGAAGCGGTTATCCCCGCCATCATTAAAACAGCGGAGGGCAAACACACCATTATCGTGGTGAACTGGTCGAATAACGACGCGGATGTAAGCTTTACGCTGGAGAACGCCATTCATACGACGTTTAAGAAATATAAGTTCGAGTCGGCCTCTATTGATTTAGTCGATAAGTTTGGCGAAATCCCGGCAAGCTTCGGGACCAAGTCAATAAGCGGAACCGCATTTACGGATACGATTCCGGCAAATACGATTTATTATTATTCGGACATTCCGGATCAAACGGCTCCTGCGCAGGTCGCAGGTTTAAATGTAACAGCGCCGGACTTTCACAAGGCGAACTTATCGTGGACAGCGGGGGCGGAGGCGGACTTATCCTACTATAGAGTCTATCGGAGCGAAACGAGCGCGTTTACGCCTGCCCAGGCAAACAAGGTAGGAGAGATTTGGATAAAGCCAGGCGGAGTTCCATCCTTCCATGATCGCGCAGTGGAACAAGGCAAAACGTATTATTATAAAGTTTCGGCTGTCGATAGTTCGGAAAATGAAGGAGCTGCTTCTGCATATGCCTCTGTCCAAGTCGGGGCCGAAGCGTATTCGGATACGCTAAGCGTCATCGACTCGACGGATTATGACTATTACGAGATTGACTCCGACTTTGCGAATGGGTACAAGGTCAGAGTATACAAGAAAGCGGGAGTTATTGGATTTCTGCAGGATAAACAAGGCTTCAGCAGGCAAAACTTAGGCTTGGATTTTTATTCGACGCCGATGGTGCTCAAATATAACGGTAGTGCCTTTACCGATAAGGTGCAAAATGGCGGAGCGGAAAGCGGTTCGACCGCGCCGGATAATTGGTATACATGGAATAACGCAAACGGTTCGTTTACATGGGATGCCAGCGTCAAACATAGCGGAAACCGCTCCCTCAAAATAACGAACGCCAATCAATCCGCAAATTCAACCTGGTATCAGCAGACTACCGACTTTATTCCGGGCAAACATTACGAGGTTTCGTACTGGATCAAAACAGATCAAGTGGATGGGCCTAACGGCGCCGGTCGGGGTGCTTATCTCAACATTCAGTTTTTGGACGCCAACGGTGTTTCTCTCGGAGCAAGGGGAGGCGCGGACGCCTATTCCAATGTAGGCACGCAGGATTGGACGTATTTTGTATCCGATGTAACGGTTCCTATCGGAACGGCCACGGTTCAAATTGGCGCTAACTTCTATGAAAATAGCGGCACTGTATGGTTTGACGACATTCGATTCGAGGAGCAGCCGGATGTGTCCATCGTGGGGCAGCACGGGATGTTCTATGAGGCGGATTCCGTAACCTACTCGGATATTAGCTCCACGCACAAGCGGATCGTGACGGTCGTAGGCGATGAAACCTTGTATTATGATTTCTATACAGACAGAATCGAAATAAAGGTTCAAGGCCCGAACGCCGGAGGTTATTTAATAGAGGACGGAGGGATCGTTCCGCGCAACGTCACTTCGGCGTATTGGTCGGACGGCAGTGAGGATGTGATGAGCGATACGTTCCCAGGCGCCTTCGTAACGAAAAATACAACCAGCTTAGGCTTATACCAGCCTCCGTCTTCGCAAATGATCAGGTATGAGTTTGGTTCCGCCAAATCGGTAACGCTCAAAAACGGGGGCAGGTTCAGAGGTTATTATCCAAGGTTCCAGATCAACAGCAATGAAGTATTTACGATGAAATTCCCTAGAAAGACGGATAATCCAAATGGCGGCGCCGAGAGCGGCACGACTTCGCCAGACCATTGGACGACATGGAATCAATCATCGAGCGGAACGTTTGCATGGGATTCCGGCACGCGTCATTGGGGAAACAAATCGTTAAAGATTACAAACGCAACAACGGATCATTCCGCATGGATCGCTCAGATGAACGCTCCAGGGAACTTGGCAAAGACGCTGCAATTGTCGGCGTGGATCAAGACGTTGTCCGTTGCCGGAACGCAGGGCGCCTTTATATCGGTAGAGGCCAAGGATTCGGCGCATAATGTGCTTGCAACCTATCGCATACCATTCGTAACGGGCACGAATGACTGGAACAAATATCAACTCAGCTTTAACCCGCCCGAAGGAACGGCGTATCTCTTTATTGTCGGCAATTTGTATTCGGCTTCCGGCACCGCATGGTTTGACGATTTTGAATTGTCTGTGGCGGATACGGGCATTTCCAATGCGGGGATGGAAATCGGTACCGGAGGTCCAACGGGTTGGTCCAGCTGGACTTCGTCCGGCACGCCTTTTGCATGGGACAATTCGACCTATTATAAAGGGAAGAAGTCTCTAAAAATCACGAATAACGCTAACCAATACTCGGCATGGCTTACGTCCAGAAGCAATCTGCAGGTCAGCAAGGAATACGAGTTTGGGGGTTGGATCAAAACTTCAAACGTCTCCTCGGGTGCAATGGGAGCGCAGCTGCAAGCGATTGCCATGGATTCCAACGGCAAATGGCTGCAAGCCGATGTTAGCGCGACTGTGCTGCATGGAACAAACGATTGGACCTATGTAAGGGGCAAGATCACTTTGCCTCCGCTAACGGCCAGCGTTCAATTGCAAGCGCAGCTATGGGGGGTTAACGGCACGGCATGGTTTGATGATCTATTTATTAGACTAGTCGACAAATCCTAATATTCGTTATAATCAAAGGCAGAGATATCCGATCTTTGCCTTTGTTTTAATGACTTTGTATTCATGACATGCGATGTAGGGGGAGTGGTCTTATCCAGTGGTTTCAGCGCGCTAAACAACTTACTATTTTCCCGAAAATCGTCCTTACTTTTATCATCGTTGTCTGTCCTCTATATGTGATGAGCCTGATGATCAATCAATCAGCGGCACGGAATATGCGCAGCGAGATTATGAGCTCTATGGAATCCAATATTGACTTCTATCTCCGCTCGTTTGAATCCGAAATGAATCGAATCGAAACGCTTAAACGCGAATATTTGTTTGACGATGATTTTCAGAAAATAAGCAACATGTCCCACCTAATGCCGGTTCATGAACGAACCACGGCTTTTCTTCGCATTGAAAAAAAACTGGAGCTGCTGAAAAATTCTAATCTGTATGTCAAAGAAGCTAGCGTTAATATTCCGCTTATCGGCAAAATTTTATATTCGAATCGATACGACGAGCATGTCATGCCGCCAGAGACGGTTCGGGCGCTGTCGCATAACAATGAGTCTCCCTTTATTTATTGGGACGAGCGCCTTTATATTAGCGGTGCTTATCCGGAAAGCAACTACGGAGATCGTCTTCCCGTGTTTCTTATCGCGGTAGAGCTGTCGAAAGAACAAATCAAGGATTCTCTGAGCAGTATAACGGGAGTCGCGGGGGGCGGAGCCCTTTTGCTCGGGCACGACAACTCATGGATGCTGAACGGGGAATCGCAGCCGGAATTGATGAAAGCGATTTCCACGGAAACGCCATCCTTTGTATTTGACAATCATGGTCGCGGACAAGGCCGTGTAAAGGTCGGCGGCACTTCCTATGTGCTTACGTATGGAAAATCATCGGAGCTTGATGTGTCGCTGCTGCTTTATTATCCCGAGAGTCAGCTTCTGCAGCCTCTGACCCAATATACCGTCTGGATGTGGCTGTTATCTCTATTTTCGATTACGGTCATTATCGGATTTTCGTATTGGATCTTTCGTAATATCCATCGGCCTCTTCGTCATTTAGTTCGAGCGTTGCGCAGAGTCGAGAAGGGGGATCTTGGCGTTCAAGTGCGCCACCCCAACAGGGATGAATTTAATTATGTCTACCAGCAATTCAATGCGATGGTTGATCGGCTCAGTATTCTCATTCATGAAGTGTATGAAGGTCAAATCCGAAACCAACGCGCCGAATTAAAGCAGCTGCAGTCTCAAATCAATCCCCATTTTCTATATAACAGCTTTTATGCCTTATATCGTTTGGCCAAGGCGGAGGATATGGACAAGGTCGCAAAAATTACGCAGCACTTAAGCAAGTACTATCATTTTCTTACTCGGACCGGAATGGATGAAGTGCCTCTGGAAGTAGAAATGATGCATGCCAAATCCTATGTCGAAATTCAAATGGTTCGCTTTGGGGATTTGGTCAAAGTAAGTTGGAGCGAAATCCCCGGTATGTGCCGGGATATCCTCGTTCCCCGAATGACTCTTCAGCCGCTTATCGAAAACGCGTTTCAATACGGATTGGAGGAGCTGAGGAGCGACGCTCAACTGAAAATCGATTTTACCCGGCATGCCGATTGGTTATCCATTACGATCGAAGACAATGGCGACAGATTATCGGATCAGAAGCTTCAGGAACTGAACGGCTTAATGATGGCGAAGCAGGTGACGGAGACAACGGGAGTGATCAATGTGCATAGCCGGCTGCGGCTCAAGTTCGGCTCAACGGCGGGTCTTCGCCTATCGAGAAGCGGTATGGGCGGCATGAAGGTTGAGCTTATTATTCCGTTGCAGAAAGAAGGTTGAGAGATGTATCGACTGCTAATCGTAGATAACGAACGCCATGTGGTGGATGGATTATTTGAGCTTTTTACAAATGAAACCCGTTTGAATGTAGAGGTATACAGGGCTTATCACCCCGAAGAGGCGTTGAATTGGCTGGGACGTACCAAAATGGATATTGTGCTGTCCGATATACGAATGCCGGAAATGGACGGCTTGCAGTTGCAGAAGCTGATCGTCAAGCAATGGCCGTTATGCAAAGTTATATTCTTGACCGGCTATAGCGATTTTGACTATATCCAGGACGCGATGAGGCATGGCGCCTGTCAATATTTGCTTAAGACGGAAGGCGACGAGGTATTGCTGGAGGTAGTTGAACAAACGATCGCCGCTATCGAGAAGGAACTGCAGATGGACAGTTTGGTAAACAAAGCGAAGCAACAATTAAAGCAGGCTTTGCCCATGCTGCAGCGGGATTATTTATTGGATATCCTCGAAGGGAACATGGCGGTGTCATCGGCGCTGCCGGAGCAATTTAACAATCTGGAGATGCCGCTAGACAGTCAAAATCGTGTTCTTGCGATGATCGGACGAGTGGATGAATGGAATCATCACTACAGCAGCTTCGACCGGGCCCCTTTGTTGTTCGCGATTCAAAATATTGTGGAGGAATGTCTGTCTCCTTCTTGTTGCGTTGTTACTTTGGTGTATGAGAGAGCCAAGTTTATTTGGTTAATCCAGCCTTCTGCCGCGCTGCAAAATACGGCGAAGCCCGTATCGGAGGAGGAATGGAAACTTACCGTGCGATTTATACATGGAACGTTGGAGTTTGTGCAGCGAACCTGCAAAAGCTTGTTGAAATTATCCATTTCCATAACTATCGCGGGTAAAGCGGTAGAGTGGTCTCAAGCCGGCCATAAGCTCGAGCAATTAAAGCTTCTCTCCAGCCATGGACTGGGGATGGGTACAGAATTGTTATTATTTGAGCCCGAGCAGGAAAACCATGGGGAGCTCCATAGTGATCAATGGAAGTACCAAAGCAGGATGGGGGCCAAACGAATAGAGCTGCTTGCCGAATATTTGGAAAATGGGCAGAGGTATCAGTTTTTCATCGAATATCCCAAAATGATGAATGCCGCGCAACTCCACTCGAAGGCTCCGGAATCATTTAAACAGGAAATCAAATATTCCTTTTCGTTAATGTTTATTCGTTACTTGAATAAATGGAATCTGTGGAATGAGCTGGGGCAGAAGGTTGACCTCAATCGTTTGACGCATATGGGCCATCATGAAGCCTGGAACGAAACATCCGATTATTATGTAGAGCTTGCGGAACAGATTTTTAATCAGAAGCGGGCGGGGCATGAACAGCAGGAAAAAGATGTTGTAAAGCAAATCCAGCGATATGTTCAGGCTAATATTGCGGGAGATCTATCCTTGACCAGAATCGGCGAAGTGGTGGGACACAGCTCCGCGTATGTTTCGCGATTATACAAAAATAATACCGGCATGAATATATCCGAATATATTCACGAGCTTAAAATCAATAAAGCAAAAGAGATGCTGGTGGAGTCGTCATTTAAGATTCAGGACATCTCGAAGTTGCTTGGATTTGATAATGACCGGTATTTTTACCGTTATTTCAAGAAAGCGACGACAATGACGCCCCAAGAATACAGAGACCGGGAGTCGGCGTCACCACGACAATGAAAGTGAGTGGAAAGTAGAATCTTTAGAGTCGATGGAAGACTCTATTTTTTTTTATGATAAGTACAGGAAGGAAACTTCTGAAATTAAACAATTGGGGGAGAACACATGAAGGCTCGTAAAATCACTGTAGTCGTTATGATGGCCGTACTAACGTTTTCGATGTTGTTGTCTGCTTGCAGCACCAACAACGCGACCAATCCAGGCGCAAGTCAAAGTCCTGAAACTTCTGCTGCGACAGAACCAACTCCGGCAGATGATTCCGGGAAACCGGCGGATCCGCTTGGCAAGTATGAAACGCCTATCGAGCTTACGGCGGTTCGCAATTACAATCAAGGCACCAAGTTTATAGCCGGAGACAACGAAAACGACAATACATGGACAAGAGCCTACGAGGAAGAGCTTGGCATCAAGCTCAAGTATGACTGGGTTACGACAGGCACTTCGGATCAGTATAATCAGAAGCTGAATCTATCCATCTCTTCCGGCGATTTGCCGGATACGTTTTCTGTAGACGCCAAAACGTTGAAACAGCTAGTGGAAGCGGATCAGCTTGAAGACTTGACTGACGCGTTCAACCAATACGCTTCTCCTCTTCTAAAAGAAGCGATCGCCGAATATGGCGACAGCGGCCTTGGTGCTTCTACGGTAAACGGCAAGCTTATGGCGCTGCCTGTAACGGGAAGCGGGGATTACTCGGGCAGCGAGGTGTTATGGGTTCGCAAGGATTGGCTGGACAAACTTGGCCTGCCCGAACCGAAAACATGGGATGATGTGCTGGCTACAGCCCAAGCCTTCACCGAACAAGATCCTGACGGCAATCAAAAGAAAGACACGTACGGAATTCCGATAAGCAAGGATATTAACGGATATCCCGATCTGCAAGGCTTCTTTAACGCTTATCAAGGCAATCCTTCCAATGTAGCCTGGAAGCAGTACATGTGGATCAAAGATCCGGCTGGCGACGGCTTGGCTTACGGCAGTATTCAGCCGGAAGTTAAAACGGCTTTGACTAAGCTGCAGGAGCTGTACAAAGCCGGTATCGTCGATCCGGAATTCGGCGTTAAGGATACGGCGAAAGCGCTGGAAGGCATTACGGGCGGCAAAGCGGGTTTATACTTCGGCTACGGCTGGGCGATGAACTGGCCGCTCGGAGAAGCCGTGCAGAAGGATCCGACCGCGAATTGGGTAGCCTATCCGATTCCAACGGCAAACGGAGAGCCGCTGAAGCTGTCGTATTACTTCCCGCTTAGCCAATGGTTTGTCGTCAAGAAAGGTTACGCCAATCCGGAAGCGGTTATTAAGATGGCTAATCTGTACTTGGAGAAGCTGGCTCCTCAGAAGGTGACGGTCGAAAGCAATTACAAATACGGCAAATCGCAGGACGGCATTGAAATCATTAATACCGCCTTGATCACCTCCGCATTTGTTACGGCAAACATGAACACAGCCGCCGAGGTTCGATCGGCTGTGCTGGCAAAGGATCCGTCCCAATTAAAAGCGGAGCAGAAAGTGACCTACGATGAAATCTTGAACTACATGGAGACGCAGGATCCGAA
This sequence comes from Paenibacillus sp. PAMC21692, assembly GCF_014303795.1. Taxonomy (NCBI): domain Bacteria; kingdom Bacillati; phylum Bacillota; class Bacilli; order Caryophanales; family Paenibacillaceae; genus Paenibacillus; species Paenibacillus sp. PAMC21692. The sequence continues at coordinate 6,074,812 of NZ_CP060293.1, read as the reverse complement.
GTATTGGGTTCAGTACTCCTTTATGAAAACGATGGAAGTGGTTGATGGCTATATTGCCGGCGATAATTATCGCGATTCCCTGTATGGAGGTCCTCCGACCCAAACGATGGTAGAGAAGCAGGCTATTTTAGATAAGTTGGAGCTGGAGACGTTTACCAAAATTATTATGGGGGCCGTATCTCCCGACGAGTTCGACAAATTTGTTTCACAGTGGAAACAGCTTGGCGGCGACCAGATTACAGCTGAAGTTAACGAGTGGTACGCCTCTGCGAAATAACCCGTGCAGGTGAAATGAAGGAATAGGGCAGTTGTTCATTCTGCTCTATTCCCTCTCGACAATAGAAGAGTTTCGACAGGAGAGATGTCATGTTTTCCGGAAAGCTTTACAGGGAACTGCCATTATATCTCATGCTCATTCCAGGCTTGATTATCATTTTAATTTATAGCTATCTGCCCATGATCGGGATCGGGATCGCCTTTCAACGCTTTATTCCCGCCAAAGGTTTTTTTGATTCCGAATGGATTGGCATGAGCAACTTTGCGTATATCGTTCAATTGCCGGACACGTTCCCGGTATTATGGAATACCGTCATTATCGCCGTTCTGAAAATGATAGCAGGGTTAATCGTCCCGCTTGTCGTCTCGTTGCTATTGAACGAGGTGAGCAAAAGCGCGTTTAAGCGAGGCGTGCAAACGCTCATCTATTTGCCCCACTTTCTCTCGTGGGTCATTCTGGGAGGCATTCTCGTTGATCTGTTATCCCCATCGGAGGGATTGGTAAATCAGGTCGTTAAGGCGTTAGGCGGAGAAGCGGTTTTTTTCCTTGCCGACAATCGCTGGTTTCGTTTCATCATCATCCTATCCGATGTTTGGAAGGAATTCGGATTTAGTACGATCGTTTATTTCGCCGCGTTGACAAGCATTAATCCAACCTTGTACGAAGCGGCGGCGATTGATGGCGCCTCACGCTGGAGGCAGACGTGGAATGTGACGCTTCCAGGCATTTCGCCGATCATTATTTTATTGGCGACGTTAAGTCTGGGCAATGTTCTGAATGCTGGTTTTGATCAAATCTTTAATTTATACAGTCCCATTGTGTATGAAACCGGAGATGTGCTGGATACGATGATTTATCGGATGGGATTGGTAGATGCCCAATACGGTTTAGCTACGGCTATGGGTTTGTTCAAGTCGGTAGTTTCCTTCATTTTGATTACAATCTCCTATTGGCTCGCCTATCGGTTCGCCAATTACCGGATCTTTTGACGAGAGGGGGATAGATGATGAAGGATCAGCGCACGTTAGGTCGCACGCTATTTGTTATATCGAATTATATCTTCTTGGCATTGCTGTCGTTGTTATGCGTTCTTCCCTTGGTTCATGTATTGGCAGTTTCATTTAGCTCCAGCGCTGCCGCGACCGCCGGACAGGTCAATCTTTGGCCTGTGGATTTTACCTTTAAGTCGTATCAGTTCGTCGCTCAAAATCCTGCATTTCTGGAGGCTTTTGTTGTTACGCTGAAGCGGGTTGGATTAGGGGCTTCCTTACAACTGCTAATGGTTCTGTTGACAGCCTATCCGTTATCCAAGGAAACCAAATCGTTTCGGGGAAGGACATGGATGGTCTGGATATTTGTATTCACCATGCTGTTCAACGGCGGGCTCATTCCGACTTATATGATCATCAACTATACGAATTTGCTGGACACGATCTGGTCTCTTGTTATTCCAGGAGCTGTGCCCGTCTTTAGCGTCATTCTTATGATTAATTTTTTCCGGGGGCTGCCCAAAGAGCTGGAGGAAGCCTCATTTATAGACGGGGCGAGTCATTGGACGGCATTATGGCGCATTTATGCTCCGTTGTCGCTGCCGGGACTCGCGACGATAACGCTGCTTTCGGTTGTCGGACATTGGAATTCCTGGTTTGACGGCTTGATCTATATGAACAGCCGAGATCAATATCCGCTTTCCAGTTATTTGCAAACCATTATTATTCAGCGGGATTTAAGCAGCGTGACGCTGCAAGAGATGCAGGAGCTCAGCGAGGTGTCAGACAGAACGATGAAAGCGGCGCAAATTTTTCTGGGCGCTCTCCCTATCTTGATTTTGTACCCGTTTCTGCAGAAATATTTTGTGAAGGGCATTGTGCTTGGAAGCGTTAAGGAATAAGGAAACCCGATAGGGGCGAAACGGGAGAAGGATATGACCATGGGAAAAAACGGGGTTTTCCAATTGGAATACCCACATTCGTATAGTGTGCGCCAAAGGGATGATAAAGGGTATGCGGATATTCCAGTCAAGCTGCAGGTTTCACAAGGGGAGACGCGGCAGTTGTCGATTCAATGCCGCTTGCGCCCTTTAGGGCATCAAGAGGCGGATGACGAATGCACCATTTTTTTACAAATTGATGGAAATAGTTGCGAGGGCGTCTTTCAAGGGGTATTGGCGGGGGATTACAGTTTGGAAGTAATTGCATATAACGCAAGCGGAGAAGTTGTATGTCAGAATCTGATAAATGGGATCGGCGTCGGAGATGTGTATCTTCTCGCGGGTCAATCCAATATGGAAGGCGTAGGCAAGCTCATAGAGACGGAACGCCCCTCGCAATGGGTAAGATGCTTCTATTTGGATGATCAATGGGGAATTGCGAAGGATCCATTGTGCTGGTTTAACGAAGCGTCGGATCCCGTTCATTGGAGAGTTCCGGAGAATCGGAAGGAAGAGGCGGCGAGGAACGAGAGATTGTTTAGAGAGTTTGGCGCGGGTCTTGGAATAAGCTTCGGCAAGGCGATGAAGAAGTATTCCAATGTTCCTATAGGGCTGCTGTTGTGCGCTCATGGGGGGACGGATATGGAGCAGTGGGCCCAGGCCGGGTTGTCTGATGGCGGTCGGTCGTTATACGGCTCCATGCTTAGAAGGATAAATGCGGTTGGAGGAAAGGTCAAAGCTTGTTTATGGTACCAAGGCGAATCTGACGCCGCGGATTGGGATAAAGCGGCGGTGTATCAACAACGATTTATTTCATTGATAGAAGCGTTAAGGCGTGATTCGGGCCAACCGGAGTTGCCCATCCTTTATGCTCAATTAAACACTTGGTTGGGGGAAGCGGATGTTTTCCCGGCATGGAACGGCATTCAGCTGGATCAACTCCATCTTGAAGGAGACCTATCACATGTCGCGCTCGTAACGACGATCGATCTATCCTTGTCCGACGCCATTCATCTGAGCACGCCTGCGTTAAAGAAGCTTGGCAAACGTTTTGCGCTGCTGGCCAGAAGGTTATGCTTCCAGGATGCCGCTTATGAAAAAGGCCCTCGAGTGCGGCGCTGCTTTTTTGCGGATAGGGAAAGAAAGGAGCTTCGAATCGAGTTTGAGCATGTCAACGGAGGTTTGTGGCCGAGCAAACATATACGCGGGTTTCGAGTCGAGCATGAAGGAGCGGCTCTTCCTGTAATGGATTGCCGTTTGGACCAAGCAAGCGCCAATATCGTTATCGTAAAGCTGAAGGAGAGCGCGCCTGCCGGAGTGGAGTTATGGTACGGCAAAGGTTTTAATCCTGTATGCAATCTTAGAGACGGAGCGGATTTAGCTGTTCCCGTATTCCGCTATTCCTTTTAAATATGAATCGCGCGCAAGAAGGAGATGGTTATGTTGAAAAAATTAAAGCTGGGTGTCGTGGGAGTAGGAAATATATTTAAATACGCTCACCTGCCGGCGTGGTCCGCCCATCCGGAGGTTGAAATCGTTGCTTTCTGCGACGTAAACGAGAGCGCTGCGGCGGCGATGGCTAATGAGCACGGAGCCGGCGTATACACCGACTATCGTGAAATGCTGGCCGATAAAGAGATCGATATGGTGGATATAACGACTCCAAATCTGTTTCATTCCGAAGTTTCCATCGCCGCGCTACATGCAGGCAAACATGTTTATTGCGAGAAGCCGGACGCCATCAATCCGGAGGAAGCGCAGAGAATGGCGGATGAAGCCAAGAAGAGCGGAAACATTCTGATGGTTACCCGCAATAACCGGTTCCGCGCGGAATCGAGGTTTCTGAAAAGCTATATCGAAAAAGGCCATATGGGTGACATCTATACGGGCCGTTGCGGCTGGCAAAGACGCTGGGGCATTCCCGGCAGCGGCTGGTTTACGAATAAAACGTTATCCGGCGGCGGTCCTTTAATTGATTTGGGCATTCATTTTATCGATTTAAGCGTTTGGCTGATGGGCAGTCCAAAACCCGTTTCCGTTGTTGGAGCGGCTTACAGCAAGTTTGGCGACAAGCATCTTCAGCTGTCGCAACCGATGCAGTCGTCTCGCAATCAAGCCGCATATAGAAACGACGTTGAGGATTTGGCTACGGGGTTTATTCGCTTTGATAACGGCGCTACGTTGCAAATCGAGTTTAGTTGGGCCTCCCATGTAGAGGAAGAGATGGCTTATCTGGAGCTGCGCGGCACGCAAGCCGGGGCGAAGCTTACCGATCGCGAATGCAAGCTGTTTACCGACATTGAGGGAATTCCTTGTGACATTACGCCTAGATTCCCTGCCGGCATTCATCCTCACGCGGAAAATATCAACCACTTTGTAGATTGCGTGCAGAGGCGAACCGAACCGATTATATTGCCCCAATTCGGAGTGGATATGGTCAAGATTTTAAGCGCGATTTATAAGTCTGCGGAAACGGGTTCGGAAGTTAAACTATAAACGGGAAGCGGGAGGCAAAAGCCAATGATCAGAGTAACGGTATGGAACGAATATTATCATGAAAAGGTGGATCCCCGCGTTAGCCGCATCTATCCGGAAGGGATGCACCATGCCATCGCAAATGGGATAACGAGCGAAAGCATCGTTGCCAGAACGGCGACCCAGGATCAGGAAGAGCATGGATTAACCCATGACGTATTGAGTCAAACGGATGTGTTGATCTGGTGGGGCCATATGCTGCAGGAGACCGTGGAGGACTCCATTGTCGATCGCGTGCATAAGAGAGTGCTCGAGGGGATGGGGCTGATCGTCCTGCATTCCGGCCATGTCTCCAAGCTGTTCCGCAAGCTGATGGGAACGGGATGCGGCCTGTCATGGCGTATCGCGGACGAGAAGGAGCGGCTTTGGGTGGTCGATCCGGCGCATCCAATCACGGAAGGATTAGGAAAATATATTGAGCTGGAGCAGGAGGAAATGTATGGCGAACACTTCGATATTCCGGCGCCCGACGAATTAATATTTGTTAGCTGGTTCGAGGGAGGAGAAGTGTTCCGCAGCGGCTGCGCCTATCGCAGAAACAAAGGGAAAATATTTTATTTCAGGCCGGGTCACGAAACCTACCCAACCTATCATAACAAGGACGTCTTGAAGGTGATTTCCAACGCGGTCAAGTGGGCAGCCCCGACGGCAGGAGCAGACACCGAGTACGGAGAACGGCTGATAGCATTGGAATCTATCATAGGCAGGGGGGGCTAGCTGGATGCTGCCTATTAGCGGGTCATTGTATTATGTGGATGCATCGTTTGATCGGGAACGAATTGTTCGTGAATTGGACGCGCAGCAGGCTGCGGGATTTGATCTGATTTGGATAAACGGACCGGTACTATCATTAGAATGGCTGGAGAAAGAGGGCTCTTACGATCCCGTTGCCTGCATCATGGAGGAAGCGGCTTCCCGCAATATGAGAGTCATTCTTGAGGTGATGGCCAGAGAGGATTGGCATTTCCATTGGGATCTTGAATCCGATTTGAATATAAGCTTCCATATCATCGAGCATATAAACCGCAAGTATGGCGGACATCGTTCCTTTTACGGGTATTACTTGGGGAACGAAATTTATGTGGTACAGGGCAAGGAACTGGATTACTGTCTTGGTCTGTGGAAGCAGGCGAGTCTATGGTGCCGGGAGCTTACCCCTGGTTGTAAAGTTGTGCTGTCCCCCTTTTTTGTAACCGATAGAGAAGAGGTGCTTGGCTATCCTTACGCGGAAGCGGACGAATACGAAACGTTCTGGAACGGGATATTCGGCGAGGTTGATATCGACGCGCTGTTGCTTCAGGATTCCGGGGCGGAGCATTCCGCGTTCTTAAGCCTCGCGGAGCGGGAACCGTATTTTGCCGCCGTAGGGCGAGCATGCGCCGCGCATGGGGTAGAGTTATGGGGGAATGTGGAGCTGGCGGAAATCGACGTCGCGGACTTTGACGAGATGAAGCGGTTTCGAGGAGAGGAGGGCGTTAACGGCCCCGGATTTCAGGATGCAAGATGGATTCAGGTGCCTATTGCCAAGCTGCAAGCGAAGATGGAGCTGGCCAGCAGCTACGCGAATGTGCTTGTGAGCTGGGGGTATCAGCAGTTTGTAAGTCCTTGTTCAGGGAAAGCGGGAGCGAAGTCGTATGAGGAAGCTTTCCGCAAGCTGAATAAGAAGGCTTCGGGTAGCTTACCAGGCTTATAGAGAGGGTGTAATCCGAATGACACTTGCGTTAACGGATTTTGGAGAAGCGCAATGGATCGGCTTTGATCATTCCATGTTATCCAATCAGGAGGCGGCGTCCTATGTTTGCTTTCGCCATGAATTTCAATGGGAGCCGATGAATGAAGCGTTGCTGCATATTACAGCGGATTACCGTTACACGGTTTGGCTGAATGGACATTTTATCGGTCAGGGCCCTGTTCGCGGCTGGACGCAGGAATGGTTCTATGACACGTATGAGGTGGAAGCGTGGCTGCAGCCGGGGATCAATGCGATTGCCGTTCTGGTTCACGTTCTGAACACGTCCACCTTCCAATATATAGCTGGAAAGCCGGGATTGCTGGCGCGACTATCCGGACGTTCTTTGTCCGGTAGGCCGCTGGAAGTTGCAAGCGGCCAAGATTGGAAGTGGCGGCGTCATTTCTCCTTTGGCAGTCCTACGCCTCGTATTTCTTCGCAGCAAGCCTACGCGGAGCATTATGACGCGGGGCCGGAACTTCCTGGATGGAAGGTAGCGGGTTTTGCTGTCAATGAGGAATGGAGAGAGGCGCTGCCCCTTGGAATGGCGGGCTGTGAGCCTTGGATAAAGCTGCGTCCAAGAGATATCCCGCTGTTAACGGAGGACGAGGTGTATCCTGCGGGCATCAAGTCCTTCGGGACGGTTACGCTCCCTAAGCCCGCATGGAGTATGGATCTAAGGCAATGGCTGCTGCCCGGAGTCGTAAATGCCAGTCCGAATGCGGTATGCGGCATGGTTGCCACAACGGTTAAGCTGGACCGTCCTATTTATGCGAGATTTTGTTTCCAGGACCGAACCTCGGGGATGAATGTGAAGCTTTATGTGGATGGCCAGCCCGTTACTTCGAGAGATGTATCCGGCAGTCATTGGAGCGGTTTATATGACTATGAGGTTCATATGGATGAGGGAGAACATCTGCTTTCTTTTTTAATAGAAGGGACGGCTCACGACTATCATTTTCAAGTATCCTTTCAAGAGGTTGAGAGCGGCCGTTCCATTGCGCTGGAGCCGCGACTTCCCGGCATATCGGAGGGAAGGTTTGTTTTTTTTGGAGCGAGCCTTTTGGAGGACTCGGCGAAACCTCGATCACTTGCCGCAGTGGGCTCATGGCAGCTGCTAATTGCTTTTAAAGGGATGCGGATTATTCCTCACGGGCAGGAACATGTGTCCAATGTGTTCCACCAGATGACGGATGCCGTAGTTCTCTCAAGGAGCTTGGGGACGGATCAAGTTCAAGGGCTGTACAGCAGCTGCGGCGGAAACGCGGATTATACGCTTCTGCGCGATCCCGGTGACGGGAAAGCGGTCAGGATCATCTATGAATTCGAACAGATGACGGCGGGTTGGATCGAGTTCGAGATATGTGCGGAGGAAGGCGCGATTGTCGACGGTTACGGATTCGAAGCGTATCAGAACGGGGATATCGTGCATATGCACTCCATGCACAATACGCTGCGGTATGTAGCGCGCAAAGGCTGGCAGCGTTATCGTTCCTTTATCCAGAGGGGATTTAGGTATTGGGTGATTCAGGCTTCCAACTTAAGCGGAGATTTAAAGATCCGCTTTGCGCGCTGTATCCAGCGAACCTATCCCTCTCCCAGAATCGGCGGTTTCCGGTGCGGGGATGAAAGGCTTAATCGAATTTTCGAGATGAGCCGGCGAACAGCGCAATTATGCAGTGATGACGCTTTTGTTGATTGTCCCACCTATGAGCAGGCGTTCTGGGTAGGTGACGCCTACGTGATGTCCGGGGTTCAGGCAACATTAGCTGGGGCCGATCCGCTGGTGCGCAGAAGCTTAAGACTTGCGGCAGCTTCGATGAATCGATCCCCTGTTGTGGAATCACAAGTACCAAGCGGATGGGAAAATGTACTCTCGACCTGGAGCTTCCTCTGGTCGATTGCTTGCGAGGAGTATTACGGCTACTGGGGCGACGCCGCATTCGCGGAGGAAATGTATCCGTCTCTTCTAAAACAAATCAGATATTTCCGTGACGAATGCGTCGATGAAGGGACGGGCTTGATCCGTTCGCCCTTCTGGAATTTACTCGATTGGGCGGCTATGGACTGTCCGGACGGGGCGATTGTCACCCATGTGAACGCCTGGTTTGCGGAGAGCTGTCGCAGGATAGCGCAATTAGCGGATCTTTTTGGCCATAAGCAGGACGCTATGGAGCTTCGATCGCTGCGGGCAACCATTATTGCAGCAATAAATGTTCATTTATGGAGCGGGGAGCGGCAAGCTTATGCGGATTGTATCCATAAGGATGGAAGTCCGAGCTCGGTGTTTAGCGAGCAGACGAATTTGCTTTGTTATCTTCATGATGTCGCTCTGCCGGAGCGGCAGTCGGCGCTTTTGTCTTACTTAACAGAGCCTCCTGTCGACTTTGTTCGTTGCGCAACCCCGTTTATGCGGTATTTTAAATTGCAGGCACTCGAAAAAGCGGGCATGCTGAAACCCCTCGTTCAGGAAATTCAGGATACTTGGGGACATATGCTGGAGCAGGGAAGCACAACCTGCTGGGAGGATATGCCCGGTCGATGGTCCTCCGCTTATCCGACAAGGAGCTATTGTCACGGCTGGAGTGTAGCGCCCGCTCATTTCCTGCCGCGGATTATTCTCGGCATAACGCCAATCGAGGCCGGATTCAAAAAAGTGAGAATTGCGCCTCAGCCAATCGGGCTGCATTGGGCGGAGGGGAAGCTAAATACACCCGAAGGTTTAGTGGAAGTGCGCTGGATAAAAGGAGAACGCGAGTTTAAAGTGGATGTTCGTCTTCCACGGGGCGTTCTCGGCGAAGTCATCCTTCCGCCGGCACCATTGACGGCTGATGGAATCATCGTATCAGGATCCGGGACGCCCCCTTATTTAACGGCTGGCAAATGGACAATTTCCGTTCAGGATGAGGCATCCATTACGATTGTTTCCGAGGCTGTCGAATCATGATTGGTTCAAGATTATAAGAACATGCGAGGAACGCTAGCTCGCATGTTCTTTTTTCATTGTATAGGCCGTCGATTCATTGTGTGTAAAACTGGAAATGAGGCTGCAATCAAGCATCGCCAACCTGTTAACGGAAATGGGGGCCCTTATATGGAGCGTTTGGCGTGATATTAAAATCTAAACGGAACTGTGCGACGTTATTCGTGAGAAATCCAGGCAAACTGCGGACTTTTGCCCATCATAAGGGCTGTCAGTTCCATTAGATTTGCGAAGTGCTGCTTTTTGCTGAAATAACGCCTTTCAGTTCCGTTACAGTTGCTCCCGTTCATTTCTTACCGGACACTTGCCCGCAATTTCACCTTCAGGGTGATTTTGTGTTTTGATTGCCTAGCCCGTTTGAAAAACCTAAAAAAATGTAAATTTAATTCGAAAGAAACGTCAACACGCGTGACGAAGATGTTGATATAGTAAGTTGGAGACAGGAAAGAAAAGAAACGGAGGGAAAACTCGTTGGTACTAAACCGGTTAGGGATTCTGACGGATGAAGTGTCGGATCGATTCGAGGAGGCGCTGGACTGGATTGCCGAGCAGGGCTTGAAGCATGTGGAGGTCCGGGTGGTTAACGGGCAAAATGCCGCAGACCTGAACGACGATCAGCTGCGCGAAATTCGCAGGCAGGTTGAGGGACGAGGGCTGTTCATTTCCGCTATCGCCTCGCCTTTATTTAAATGCAAGCTGGATCCTTCCAGAGAGGCTGCGGCGGGAGACACCTTCGGTCAAATAGAAGAAAGCGTGGATGCGCATTTCGCCAAGCTGGACCGCGTCATTGCGATTGCAAAGCTGCTGAACACGAATCGGATTCGCATTTTTTCTTTTTGGCGTGAAGCCGACCCGTCCTTGTATACGGACGAAATCGTCCGTCATCTGCAGCGGGCGGCCAAGACAGCCGAAGAGCAAGGAGTTACGCTACTATTGGAAAATGAGCCTTCCTGCAACGGGGGTTACGCGGAGGAGGTCGCGCTTCTCGTTCGCGAAATCGCATCTCCTGCGCTTAGAGGTTTGTGGGATCCGGGCAACGAAGCGTATGCCGGCCGCGAGGCGTATCCTGCAGGTTATGCGGCCATGAAGGAATATCTCGCCCACGTCCATCTAAAAGATGCGTATATCCGCGAAGACGGAACTGGACGCTGTGTTCCGCTCGGCTCCGGCAACGTAGCCGTTATAGAGCAGCTGAAAGCGCTTCAGGCTGATGGTTATGATGGCCTTTTTACGATAGAGACGCATTTTATTCCTGCAGGCGGAAGCAAGATGACGGGCACCCGCATGACGCTGGATGCGCTGCGCACCCTGCTTAAGGAGGCAGGGACGGAATGAAGACGTGGAATTTCGGGATCATCGGCTGCGGCTCGGTCGCCGACTTTCATATGGAGGCGATCCGCCAAATTGAAGGCGCAAGCTTGACGGTTGTTTCCAGCCGCAACGAGGATATAGCAAAGGCGACTGCAGAGCGTGAGGGCTGCGCTTGGACGACCGACTACCGGCAATTAATCCGCCGCGAGGACGTAGATATTGTTTGCGTGACAACGTCAAGCGGAAGCCACGCCCGCATCGGCCTGGATGTTCTTAACGCCGGCAAGCATGTCGTGATCGAAAAACCGATTGCGATGAGCGCGAATGATGCGGCCGAACTGGTCCGAACGGCCAAGGAGCGCGGCGTTACCCTATCCGTCATATCCCAGAGGCGTTTTGAAGTCCAGCATCAGGCAGTCAAGCGGGTGCTGGAGGAGGGCGCTCTCGGCAAGCTGTTGCTGGTCGAGATGTCGCTTCCCTTTTATCGCACGCAGGCGTATTACGACAGCGCGGATTGGCGGGGCACGATCTCGGAGGACGGCGGCGCCTTGATGAATCAAGGCATTCATAGCCTGGATCTTCTGCTTTGGTTCGCCGGAGGAGTTCGCTCCGTCTTCGGACAAGTCGCGACGCAGACGCATAAGATGGAAGCGGAAGATTTGGGACTGGCGATTTTGCAGTTCGACAATGGAGCCTTCGGGACGATTATGGCTTCAACCAGCATTCAGCCCGGCTTTGCCGCAGCTATTAACCTGTACGGCGAGCTGGGCACGATTAAGCTGGAGGGCAATTCTATCGTTCATTGGACGGTCCCGGACAGGAACAAGCCGACCTGGATTCACTCGGACGCTTACGGCGGAGTAACGGATCCAAGAAGCATCCCATCCGACTTTCATCAAAGCCAGCTGATTGATATCATCTCCTCGATCGAAACGGGCGGAAGTCCGCTCGTCACCGGCGAGGATGGATTGCGGGCGGTACAACTGGTTGAGGCCATATACGAAAGCGCGGCAAAAGGCGTGCAACTGCTTATGCCGAAAAGCTGACCTACGAATCGAATCGAGAGGAGCAAGAATATGAGTGAACAGCTTGCAGTACGGACAGAAACGGTAGACGCGTTGAAGGTTTCCGTATTTAAGGATCGAGGCGCGCTTGGTGCGGCAGCCGGGAGTGACGTTGCCGCCAAGATTAAGGAGCTGCTGTCCGGGAAAGCGGGCATCCGGATGATATTCGCGGCGGCCCCGTCGCAGAACGAGCTGCTGGAGCAGCTGGCGCAGGATAAGGAAATCGACTGGTCGCGCATTACGGCCTTTCATATGGATGAATATATCGGACTGCCGAATGATGCGCCTCAGAAATTCAGCCGTTTTCTGTGCGAACGGCTGTTTGACAAGGTAAAGCCGGGCGCGGTTCACCTGATCGACAGCTCAAATACGATTGACGGCGAATGCAGCCGATACGGCGGATTGCTGCAAGAAGCGCCGATCGACATTGTTTGCCTCGGCATTGGGGAGAACGGACATATTGCCTTTAACGATCCTCCTGTCGCCGATTTTAACGACCCGCTTGCAATTAAAGCGGTGGAGCTGGACGAAGCCTGCCGCCAGCAGCAGGTAAATGACGGTTGTTTCCCGACATTCGAAGCGGTTCCGACTCATGCGCTGACGCTTACGATTCCCGCGCTGTTGTCGGGGGCTCACCTGTACTGCATCGTCCCGGGACCGACGAAACGCAAGGCGGTGGGCCGTACGCTAAACGGACCGATCTCGACGGAATGCCCGTCCACTAGTTTGCGGAACCATCCGGATTGTACTTTGTACGTGGACTATGACTCCTATGGAATCTCTTAATCGGCAGCAGGCGGTGAAGGCCATCCTCTACTCGACAGGAGAACCGATATCGATCCGGATGGAGAGCGGATGTTTTGCTGTGATCGAATCGATAGCCGTGGAGAACAAGGAAGAGCTGCCGATTATCGCCCCGGGTCTCGTGGATCTGCAGATTAACGGGTACGGCGGCTATGACTTTAACACGTTGCCTATTCCTGAGGAAGCCATAAGCGAAGCGGTCCGCAAGCTATGGGAGCAAGGCGTCACTTCTTTTTATCCGACCGTCATTACGAACAGCGGCGAAGCGATCCAGGCGGCAATGGAAACAATCGCCCGCGTATGCGGACAGGATGCGGCAGCGGCCCGCGGCGTTGCCGGCATTCATCTGGAGGGACCGTTTATCTCGCCGCATGACGGCGTCCGAGGCGCGCACAACCGCGATTATGTAAGGCCGCCGGATTGGGAACTTTTTAGCCGCTGGCAGGAAGCCTCCGGCGGACGGATACGGATCGTGACCCTCTCGCCGGAATGGCCGGAGAGCGTACCGTTTATCGAGCGCTGCGTGAAGCATGGAATAACGGTGTCGATCGGGCACACCTCCGCAACGGCTGAGCAAATTCAGGCTGCTGTCGAAGCCGGCGCGCGAATGTCGACGCATCTCGGCAACGGAGCCCATCTCATGTTGCCACGCCATCCCAATTACATTTGGGAGCAGCTGGCGCAAGACCGGCTGTGGAGCTGCGTAATCGCTGACGGCTTTCACTTGCCGGATCAGGTGTTAAAAGTCGTGCTCAAGGTGAAGGGAGAGCAAGCGATGCTGGTGAGCGACGCGGTCTCTCTAAGCGGTTTACCGAGTGGTGCCTATACGACCCATGTCGGAGGGGAAGTGGTGCTGACGCCGGAAGGCAAGCTGCATCTCGCCAGCAATGAGCGGATTCTGGCCGGTTCGGCGCAAATGCTGTTATGGGGCATCGAGCATCTAACGAATCGGGGGCTCGCCGAATTGGCGGAAGCCTGGGACATGGCGTCTGTAAGGCCGGCTGGCTTCATGAAGCTGTCTGCGGCTGCAGGCTTGGCCGCAGGCGCCCCGGCCGACTTCGTTCTCTACCGAAGGGACGACGAACGGATCCGACTAGAGCAAACCTATAAATCCGGCGAATTGGTGTTCCATGGATCGGAAAAGTTGCAGGAGGGAAATCGATGAAATTTGCAGCGTTTAGCGGAGTTTTTATAGACCATAGCATTCAAGAGGCAATGCAGCTGACGAAACGGCTTGGCATGGACGGTATCGAAATCGCCTTGCGCGAGCCGCATCTGTCTCCTGCGACGAGCCTGCCGCGCGTAAAGGAAATGAAAACGCTGGCGGACAGCCTGGGCTTGGAGATACCGGTTCTGGCCGGATATATGGGCGGGTTCTCCACGGCTAGCGATACAGAAGCCGAGAAGGCATTTGACGATTTCAAACGGATGCTTCCCATCGCAAGCGAGCTTGGCGCCTCTATGATTCGCGTGATGCCGGGCGGACCGAACGCCTTCCTCGCCCATGATTATCACTTTGCCAAGGCGGCTCACTGGCTGGATATGTGCGCAGCGGAAGCCGAAGGGGAGGGCATCAGGATTGTATTGGAAATCCATAATCTGTCGTTGGTAGAGACCGTAGACAGCAGCCTTCGCCTGCTCGGCCTGCTGAAACACGATAATGTCGGCATGATTCACGATGCCGGTAATATGTACATTACCGATACGGATTACGGTCGCGATTCGGTCGACAAGCTGGGCAAACATTTATTTCACGTGCATGTCAAGGACGAACGGCGGATCGAAAAAGCCGGCGAGCCTGGTACCTTCGTAAACTTGACCCATCGGGGCGAAGAAAGCTTTCTGCAAAGCCGCCTGGGAGAAGGAGAAGCCGATCATCAGCCTCTGTTCGACGCGCTTCTCGACAAGGGATACAAGGATTGGGTTACGCTGGAATGTCATGCGCCGTTTCCAGCCTACGAACGGCTTGAGCACGATTTACGTTTTATAAAAAAAATGCTGGGCCGCACGTCCCGCTGAAAACAGATTGTTCTCCGCAGCCGTTTGAAATATGCTAACTATAAGAGGCACAATAATTGAGTGTTCAAAAAGTTCGTTTTCGACTGGTGGTATGGATATGGAGATGCCTTATTTTCAAAGCAAGGATATGCTCAGCAAGGACTTTCCCTTTAAAATCATACGCCACACGAACATGGAGCTTAAGCAGCCCCTGCATGTCCACGAATATGTGCAGATTGCTTATGTGCTTGGAGGGGTATGCAATCATCAGCTGCGCGGCAAGTCGCTCATGGTCAGCCGAGGCGATATATTTATCATTTTGCCCGGCATTGAGCACAGCTTAAGCGCGATTGAGGACAAGCCATTTGAAATCGTGCTTCTCGATTTCATGCCTTTTCTGGTGCGGGAGGAGCTGAAGCCGTTCGCCGAGACGCTGCAGCCTTTTTTTCAGCAATCCCGGCAGGAGGACGCGGCTGCCTTGCATCAGCCCTGGCTGCACATCGACAATAGCAAACAGCCGCTCGTCGAGCAGCTTCTGCAGGATATTCAGGACGAGCTTGAGCATCGCGAGGCGGGATACGAATACTCTGTCCGCACCAGCCTCATTAAGCTGCTGATTTTAATCGACCGAGAATACCGCAGATTGTGGAGAAAGCCGGCCAGCAGGCCTGCGCTCGCCGACCAGCATCCAATCGATGAGGTCAAGCGGTACGTCTATAACAATTACAGCCAGGATATCCCGCTGGAGCACGGCGCTCTTATTGCCAATATGGCGCCTGCCTACTTCAGTCATATGTTCAAGAAGGAGACGGGGCAGACGTTTATCGATTTTATGAATGAGGTTCGAATCGAACGGGCGATGGAGCTTATTCGGAGGGATTCGCATACGATTACTCAAATCGGCTTCCAGGTAGGTTTTCATCACTTGAGCCATTTTATTCGGACCTTTAAGAAACGTACGGGAATTACGCCCACGGAATACAAAAAAACCTTTGGACATAACCCATAAATTGATCTCATGACGAGAAGAGGAGCTTACCTATGACGAATAAAGCATTAAAGGTAGGAATTATCGGGCAAGGGCGCAGCGGACGCAACATTCATGGCAATCTTCTTGTCCAGATTTCAGAGTATTATACAATCGCGGCGGTAGCCGATTCCATTCCCGAGCGCCAGGAGCTTGCAAGGCAAGAGTATGACTGTAACGCCTACGCGAGCTGGGAGGAAATGGTCCAAAACGAGGAGCTTGATCTCGTTGTTAACGCATCGCCAAGCCATCAGCATTTCTCGATTTCGTTGGAATTGCTAAATCGCGGGTTTAATGTGCTATGCGAGAAGCCGCTTGCCAAGACGGCGGAAGAAGTCGACAAATTAATCGAAGCCTCCGAACGTTCCGGCAAATTAATAGCGATCTTCCAGCAATCCCGTTATCAGCATGCGTTTACGAAGATCCGTGAAGTCATCGAGTCCGGTGTGCTTGGACGCATTGTACAAGTCAATTTTACGCTTAACGGCTTCGCCCGCCGCTGGGATTGGCAGACGCTGCAGAGCAACAACGGCGGAAATCTGCTCAATACGGGTCCGCATCCCGTTGATCAGGCGCTGCAACTGTTCGGAACGGATATCATGCCGCAAGTAACTTGTATAATGGACCGCGCGAACACATTCGGCGATGCGGAGGACTATGTCAAGCTCATTATGAGAGGCCAAGGACGTCCGACGATCGACCTTGAAATTTCCTCATGCTGCACTTACGGCCGCGAGCCATTCAACATTCAAGGCACGAACGGCGGCCTCCGCGGCACGGCGCAGCAATTGGAATGGAAATATTTCAAGTCGGAAGAGGCTCCCGAGCAGCAACTGATCAAGGAGCCGCTGTTCGACAAGAACGGTCTTCCCGCCTATTGCAACGAAACGTTAATCTGGCATGAAGACAGCTGGAGCTTAACGCTGGATGAGGGCAAAACACCGTTTGAGGATATGACGGAAAAGGTCTACATGATGCTGTATCGATCGATAACCGAGGGTACGGAGTTGGAAATTACGCCTCAGCAGGTTCGCCAGCAAATGATGGTCATGGAAGAGTGCCGCCGTCAAAATCCGCAAATTTACGGATAATTAGCCATTTATAATCCCTTTATTCACGAAAGCGACAAACATTTTTGACAGAATGATGAGGGTTGGTTTGAGGAACCGCAAATCATGGGCACAATATGGTAACCTATAGAAGTGAATTTACTTTAGGGGGAGTGTTACCGTCATGCGTGTCCAAGGCAATACGGTTAGTGTCGAACCAATTCCAACCTCAGTCACGAAGGTACTCTTCGAAACGATAAAAATTGGCATCATCAAGTCGAACCTCATCGCGATGGTCGCAGGCCTTACCATGGCGCTGTTCGTTCATGACATCCCGTTTATGGATCGGATCGGCAATATCGCGTTGGCATTGATCGGATCAGCACTCGTGATCGGCGCAGCCGGCATCTTCAATAACCTGTACGACCGCGATATCGACAGTATTATGGATCGGACGAAAAACAGGCCGACCGTATCCGGCATCATCGATACTTGGAGCGGACTGATTATGGGGGGCTGGATCGCGCTCGGCGGTCTTGTCGCGCTGTATATTGCTTCTCCGCTATCCGCTTTAATGGGGTTCCTGGGACTGTTCCTCTACGTTGTGCCTTACACCATGTGGACGAAGCGCAGAACCATCTATAACACGGAGGTTGGAAGCTTGTCCGGCGCAATGCCTCCGCTGATCGGCTGGGCCGCGATTTCTCCGGATATTTTTCATCCCGGCGCCATTGCGTTGTTCGTGTTGATGGTCATCTGGCAGATGCCGCATTTCTACGCCATCGGGATTCGCCGCATGGAGGAGTACCGGGCGGCTAACATTCCGATGCTGCCCGTCGTCAAAGGAATTAAAAGAACATACGTGCAGATGAACGTGTATTTGGTCGCATTGTTTATGAGCAGCTTCTTGTTCTGGTCCTTTAATCCATACATTGCCATTGCGAATGCGCTCCTGAGCTTGGGCTGGCTGATACTCAGCATTAACGGTTATCGGCGGAAGCAGGAGGACAAATGGGCACGTTCGATGTTCATATTCTCGCTTAATCACATAACCGTGCTGCTGCTATTGATCGTCGGCTACTCCGTGGGCGCTCCATTATTGTAAAGACAGCAAAGAGCCAACCAACCTTGTAAGGTTAGTTGGCTCTTTGTTTTGTTGCAGAAACAAACGGGTACCATAGTGATAGTGACATTTGTCACAGCATGAATGAGCGTCTATCCATATAATGGACCTATACACTACATAATATGAATTTGGAGGTGCAAAGATCATGTCGAAAGAGATCAATATTCCTGAGAACCCGGTCTCCAGATTTCTATTCAGCAGCACGAAGGCTGGTTGGATATGGCTTTTCGTAAGATTGTATCTTGGTTATTCGTGGATCACTGCAGGCTGGAAGAAAGTGAACTCGGATGCATGGGTTGGCGAAAACGGGGGAGCCGCGATCAAAGGTTTCGTAAGCGGAGCGTTGGCCAAGGCTGAAGAAGGCAAGGATGTAACGGGCTGGTACGCATCGTTTCTCGAAAATATGGTATTGCCAAATGCGAAAGTATTCGCGGTTATGGTCGCATTCGGCGAGCTGCTTGTCGGGATTGGCTTAATCGTAGGATTACTTACAGGTATTGCAGCATTCTTTGGTGCTATCATGAATGTAAGCTTCTTGTTCGCGGGTACACTAAGCACGAATCCTCTGCTGTTTATCCTTGCCACATGGCTCGTCCTGGCTTGGAAAAATGCCGGCTGGTACGGACTGGACCGCTTCGCATTGCCGCTGCTTGGAACGCCGTGGGCACGGAAAGGCAATGAATTTGTCGGGCACGACAGGAATAACACGTCTGTATAACGAGCCAACCAAACCTATGCCTTTAATGGCGTAGGTTTTTTTCTTTTTGTTATTGATTATATTCGGATGTCATCGAGAGAAATGCGTTAAGCTCTTGGAAAGATTACATTATGCAAATTCGCTTTGTCTCGGAAATCGATGTCGAAGCTGAAGCAGTGCAAGTAGTCCCTAAGGAGAGATAGTCGATTCGTTGTGTGATAAAGCTGGAAATAAAGCTGCAATCAATCATAGCGGAAGTGAGGGTCCTTATATGGATCGTTTGGCGGGATATTTAAATCTAACGGAACTCTGCGACGTTATTCGCGAGAAATCCAGGCTAATCGCGAACTTTTGCCCCTCATAAGGGTTGTCAGTTCCATTAGATTTGCGAAATGCTGCTTTTTGCTGAAATAACGCCTTTCAGTTCCGTTACAGTTGCTCCCGCGCCTCCGCCCCCGTTCAGTTCTTACCGGACACTTGCCCGTAATTTCACCTCCGCACAATGAATCGACAGTCTAAGGGACAAGAGTATCCTTGTCCCTCTCTTAGCGTTATTTTATTGCGCCGCCAGATTCATCTCGGCGCACATCAGGATAAAGGCCCCCGCGCCGTGCAGATCGTTTTCGCTGGTCGGGCGCGCGATGTAGTGGGCATAGTCGCCGATTCCCGTGCCGATGCAAATGTTGCCGATGACGACGTTGCCGTTCTCGTCGAATTTCAGCGTATCAATGACGCCTTGATAACCCTTCCAGGCCTGCTCCATATACTTGGCATCCAGATAACCGAACCGGACAGCCTTGGCAATGGCATGCACGAACAACGACGTGCAGGAGTTCTCCAGCCAGTTATCCGGGCGTTCTCCTTTGTCGATAACTTGATGCCACAGACCGGTAGCGGGATCCTGAAAGTTCGTCAGAGCGATCAGCAGATCCTGCAGGATCGTGACGAGCTTGGCTTTGTCCGGGTGGTCGGATGGAAAGTGTTCGAACATCTCCAGCAAGGCGACGGGATACCAGCCGATGGCGCGGCCCCAAAATTCCGGAGCAAGGCCCGTGTCGGGATCGGCCCAGTCGGCTTCTTTGGTTTCGTCCCAGCCATGGTACAGAAGGCCGGTAACAGGATCCTTCGTATGTTTCTCCATCAGCAGCGCCTGGAAGGCCATCATGTCGAAATAGTCGCTGTCGCCGAACGTATTGGCGAATTGCGCAGCGATCGGCCCGGCCATGTACAGGCCGTCCAGCCACATTTGGTTGGGATAATGGCCTTTGTGCCAGAAGCCGCCGGAGGGGTTCGTCGGCCACGACTTAAGCATCGGCACCAAAGTGTGCAGCGCCTTCTTGTAACGTTCGTCGCCCGTCTGCTCATAGAGGGTAAAGAGAAGAACGCCGGGCTGGATATCGTCCAATTCGTCGGATTTAAATTTCTTAATGCTGCCGTCCTCGAGAATTTGGCTGTCGACCCAGCCTTTCATGTAGTCGTAGAGCTTCTGCTCGCCGGTCTGCCGCCAGGTCTTCTCCATGCCGGACAGAAAGA
The DNA here is from genome assembly GCF_014303795.1 of Paenibacillus sp. PAMC21692. Classification (NCBI taxonomy): domain Bacteria; kingdom Bacillati; phylum Bacillota; class Bacilli; order Caryophanales; family Paenibacillaceae; genus Paenibacillus; species Paenibacillus sp. PAMC21692. The sequence goes on along the minus strand of NZ_CP060293.1, from coordinate 6,054,749 downwards.
CGCCTTGATGATAGTGGAATCGGTCGGGCGGAAGATTCTCCGGTTCGAATTTGGCCATGATCGCCTCGCAGGCTTTGTTCGCCCAGCCGATCGGCGTCGTAAGGGATGATGCGGTTGTCATGCGTATCCTTCCTCCTTGTGGTTTGTACTCTCATTCTAGCATCAGGAAATGTACATGTTTTGCGAATAGTTGTGCTTTCTTCTTATTTCTTGCGCTATAATGGGTAACAGATGCCGAAGGAGGGATAGCAGCATGCACGATCTATATTTTGAAAACGGAGAGGCAACCTTTCTGGTCTCCCACCGGAAAGCGCTTCGCCACCATATGCCGGCGAGCCACTTTCACAGCACCTACGAGATCTACTATCTGATGGCGGGCAAGCGGGAGTTTTTTATACAAGACCGGACGATAACGATCCATGAAGGCGATGTCGTCATTATTGCTCCTAATATTTTGCATCGTACGACCAATGCGGAGCAGCCGATGCACGAAAGATTTATCATCAATATGCATGAGCGCCTATTCTCGTCCGACGGCGCCCATAAGGAGGCGCTTCGTCCTCTGTTGGAGAAGGATTACTTGGTCTTAAGCGGTTCCCTGCGCAATAGGCTCTCCCTTGATACGCTTGCAGGAACGATTATTCAAGAGATGAAGGAGCGGGGCGGCGGATTCGAATTGTTGGCCCGATCGCTCGCCGTGCAGCTGCTGATTGCCTGCTGCCGTCACTATCGGCAGCATGAGGAGGAGCTTCCTTTATCGCCAAGTCCGATGCATGATCGCATATCGGAGATCGTCCGCCATATTAACGATCATTACCAGGAGGAGTTGTCGCTGGCGCTTATGGCGGACAAGTTTTATATCAGCCCCTATTATTTGAGCCGCTCCTTTAAGGAGGCGACGGGTTTCGCGTTCGTAGAATACGTCAATAGCGTGCGGATCAAGGAAGCGAAGAAGCTGCTTGAGCTTTCCTCGCTCAAGGTCAATGCCATTGCGAGGAAGGTGGGCTTCGGCAGCGTGACGCATTTCGGCCGGGTATTTAAGGAAGTCACGGGCCATGCCCCGTTATATTATAGAAGAAATAGGGTGTTCTAGCGAGACCCGAACGTCACCCGATAAGCGGTCGGAGAGAAGCCGGTCGACGCCTTGAAGAGGCGGGATAAGTAGGAGATGTCGGGTATTCCGACCCGGTCTCCAATCTCGGATAACAAGAGGTTTGAAGTGACAAGCAGCAGCTTGGTTTCTTCGAGCCTCTTCTTATTGACGTACTGGATCGGCGATGTGCCGAATTGACGCTTGAATACGCGAATGAAATAGTTGGGATGCAGATGGGCCTGCTCCGCCAGCTCTTCTATGGTCAAATTCCGATGATAGTTGCTCTGAATGTGCGCGATCACTTGCTGGAGAGGCTCCGCCAATGCGGCAGGCCTCAGAGTTGGCTGGGCTGCAACGGCATGCTCCAGGTAGTAGGCGATTAGTTGGAGCATGGCGGATTTCACGAGCAGCGGAGCGCTGATGGAGGACAACGAACGGTATTCGAACAAAGCCCGGAAGAGACGCGCGGCTTCCCCGTCGTTTTTTGCTTCGATGAAATCCGGCACTTGCAGCAAGTCGAACAGATTGCGTTCTCCTACCCGGGCCGTGAAGTGGCACCAATACTTGGTGAATCTTGTTCCCGACGTGTACGAGAAGGATTGTTTGACGCCCTGCGGCATCAAGAACCATTGTCCTGGCGCGGGATGGTATTCCGAGTCGCCGATCTTTAACCAGCCCTCCCCGTCGCATATGTAATAAAACTTGTTATAGTCCGGCGTATAGTCGAGTTCCCGCCAATCGGTCCATACCTGATTGTAGCCTACCGCGGTTACGCGCACGTCCAGGTTCTCCATGTATAATCGGGTTAGCGGCAGGCTGCTCACATCCACACTCTCCGTTCCGTCATCGTTAGATAGTTTTATACAACAGGAAGTTAACATTAGACATTCATTGCGACAGTCCAAGTCTGCTAGGATGGAATCGAATCCGAAAATTAGAATGGAGGCCCCGATAGAGGCGGGCTCCACTACGATTTTAACATTCATAGACGGAATTCGGTAGACAAGAGCAGAAGAATGAAAGAGGTGCTTGCATGCATAATAACGAGCCGCGCATGATGTTCGACAGACCGGCTACATACTGGACGGAAGCGCTGCCGGTCGGCAACGGACGCCTGGGAGCGATGGTCTTTGGCGGAGTAGAGTCGGAACGCATCCAACTGAACGAAGATACATTGTGGTCCGGCGAGGCGAGAGATTGGAACAATCCGAGGGCGAAGGAGGTGCTTCCCGCGATTCGGGACAGCATCGCGCGGGAGGATTACATCGAAGCGGATCGTCTCGGCAAGGAGATGATGGGGCCCTATACGCAGTCCTATCTGCCGCTTGCGGATCTGTTGCTGACGATGGATCACGGCAATAACTGTCGCGGTTATTCGCGAACGCTGGATTTGACCTCGGGCCTTGCGTCCGTCACGTATACGATCGGGGGAATTCAATACAACCGCGACACGTTCGTCTCTCATCCCGCCCAGGCTGTCATTGTGAGACTGGAGGCAAGCGAGCCCGGCATGTTGAGCTTTCGCGTCAGATTAACAAGCTTGCTGCGTGCGCGAACCAACGGCGAAGAGGGAGATTATACGATAGAAGGCGTTGCGCCCGAGCAGGTATGGCCGAACTATTACAACTCGGCTAATCCTATCCAGTATGGCAATCCCGAGACGTCAAACGCGCTGCGTTTCCACGGCCGTTTAAGGGTCGTACTCGAAGGGGGGCGACTGAGCGTTGGTCATGACGGCGTACAAGTAGAAGAGGCGACGGCGGCAACCTTGTATTTCTCCGCGGCGACTTCCTTCGATGCCGTGCTTGGCGAGGCAAGAAAGGACCGGGTGCCTTCTCGCGTGACGCTTGCCGCTATTGAGGAAATCGCCGATCAATCCTATGCCGTTATTCGGGAGGCGCATATCGCCGATCATAGGGAGCTGTTCGGGAGGGTTGCGCTTCGTCTCGGCGAGGCCAAGGCGCCGGCGAACATGAGCATGGATCGCCGTATTATGGAATACGGCAGCGACGATCCGGGGCTGGTGGAGCTGCTGTTCCATTACGGCCGTTACCTGATGATGGGAAGCTCCAGGCAGGGAACGCAGCCTGCCAACCTGCAAGGCATCTGGAACGAAGAGACGCGCGCGCCCTGGAGCAGCAATTACACGCTTAATATTAACGCGCAGATGAATTATTGGGCAGCCGAAAGCTGCAATATGGCCGATCTCCACGAGCCGTTGCTGGCTTATATCGAACGGCTCGCGAAGAACGGAAAGGAGACGGCCACCGTCAATTACGGAGCAAGGGGCTGGGTGGCTCATCATAACTCCGATCTGTGGGCGCAGACTGCGCCAGTCGGCAATTACGGCGAAGGCGATCCCGTTTGGGCGCTCTGGACCATGGGCGGGGTCTGGCTGACCCAGCATCTATGGGAGCATTATGCGTTCAGCGGGGACGTCGAGTTCCTGCGACAGCGCGCATACCCCGTCATGAAGGAAGCGGCGTTGTTCTGCTTGGACTGGTTGTACGAGGATGCGAACGGTTTCCTTGTGACGGGACCGTCGACATCGCCGGAGCATCATTTCGCGGCCGGCGAAGGATTGCATGCGGTCAGTGCGGCCGCGACGATGGATCTGTCGTTAATCGCCGAGTTGTTCGACAACTGCATGGAAGCGGGGAAGGTTTTGGGCGGGGAGGAATCGTTCGCGAAAGAACTGGCTGCAGCGAAGGCCAAAATGCTGCCGCTGCAGATCGGGAAGCATGGGCAATTGCAGGAGTGGTCCAGCGACTTCGACGATGAGGACGTTTATCATCGTCATGTCTCGCATCTTGTCGGCATCTATCCCGGCAAGCTCATCACGGAGCGGACGTCGCCTGAGCTGTTCGGCGCGGCGCGGACCTCGCTGGAACGGCGGGGAGACGGCGGGACCGGCTGGAGCCTTGGCTGGAAAATCGGCCTGTGGGCTCGATTTAAGGACGGCAACCGGGCGGAACGGCTGATCGCGGGCCTGCTGACGCTCGTGAGGAACGATGAGCCTGGCGACTACAAAGGGGGCGGCGTCTACGCCAATCTGTTCGACGCGCATCCGCCGTTCCAGATCGACGGCAACTTTGCCGCGACGGCCGGAATCGCGGAGATGCTGCTGCAATCGCATGAAGGCATCCTCGAGCTTCTGCCCGCGCTGCCCGATAAGTGGCCTTCGGGAGAGGTCGGCGGACTTCGCGCCAGGGGTGGATACGAGGTCGGTCTTAAGTGGGAAGGCGGCGTCCTGAGAGAAGCTACTTTGCTCTCCGGCAGGGATCAGCTATGCGAGATAAGCGCACAGCAAGCGCCTTCCCGAATGATTGGAGGAGACAAGGAAGTTTTGTGGACGTCCTCCATCGAAGGGCGATTTGCATTTGCGGTTACGGCGGGAGTCGTGTACCGATTGTTGTTCTAGAATAAGGGTTAAGCCAAACAACCGTTCCTTCGTTGGCGGCGGCGTCAGCCGCCATGCAACGAGGAACGGTTTGTTTGCAATCAGGATATTTTTAAGAGTCGGCTATGACTCACGGCTTCATCCAATCAGGCTTCGACTAATTCTGGCCGTTTTACCTGAAGCGGAGGAGGAATGAGCCAGCCTTTCTCCTTATTCATCTCCAGGATGCGAACGGCGAGGGCTGTTTTGGCCAAATGGTACTTGGCGTACAGGGCTGCAATGTCTTCCCTGATGCATTGGATCATGGCTTGGCTGCATCCCACAATCCCTGCCGCCGTATCGGCAGAGATCGCAGCCGCGATTTCCATATCCGTAAATCTTGCGCCGACCGGAATATCCTCCAGCTTGACTGGCGGTCTTTCGGCAGGAGCAGGAATAGGCGCGATTCCGTTGTTTGTAAGCAGTTGGTCAAGCTCTTTCGCTTCCAACTTGGATTGGTCGAGGAGTGCTTCCAAAATTTTCTTCAGTTCTTTGTCCCCGGCATGGTTCTGATAAGCCTGATAACAGGAAATCATCCCCTTCGCCACCATAGAACCCTGCCAAGCGGTGTAAATCTCGCCATAATGCATGGGTTCATCCTTCGGGTTACCGCTCAAAATACCCATTTATAACACTCCTTTAGATTAGTAAACGCCTTGTTTAGCTTTGCCTTCTTTTTAAAAAATATGATGTATAGGGTATCTAAAGAATGTCGTTGGATAAGCATACATATTTTAGTCCTTGCGCGGGAACAATTGTTCGTATTAAGATGATAATAAGAACAAATGTTCGAAAGGTCGGATGCAAGATGAACAATGGCGTGGGACTTCGTATCGCATTACCCCGATTGCTTCGTGCCGCTGATACTCTGTCTGCGAGGGCGGTGAGATGTCATGCCCTCTGAACGTTCCATATTGCTTGTGGATGGTCAGTCCTTCTATGCGAGCGTTGAGAAGGCCGCGCATCCGGAATACCGGGATAAGCCTGTAGCCGTGGCCGATCCGGAGCGGCGAAGCGGGATTATATTGGCGGCATGCCCGCTCGCCAAGGCGCAGGGAGTTACAACGGCGAGCAGAGTGTTCGAGGCGAAGGCTCTCTGCAAGGATCTCGTCATCATTAAACCTCGCATGCAGAGGTACATTACGTACTCGTTGTTAATTACGGAGATTTTCGAAACCTTTACCCCATTGGTGGAGCCGTATTCCATCGACGAGCAGTTTCTGGATGTGACGGGTTCGCTTGGCTTATTCGGATCGGCGGAGGAGATCGCGGTCCAAATACAACATAAGGTCAAGCTGGCTACCGGCGTATGGTCCCGGGTGGGCATAGGGCCGACAAAGGTGTTGGCCAAGACGGCTACGGATAATTTCGCGAAGAAACAGCCGTCCGGGATCTATCGGCTTGACCATTCCGATATCGAGAAAGACCTGTGGCCGCTGCCGGTCCACAAAATGTTTATGGTTGCTTCGCGCATGACCCGGAGGTTCACGATGTGGGGGCTGGATACCATCGGACATATCGCCCGGATGGAGCTCCCGATGTTCAAAAAGCAGATGCGCCGGATGATGGGCAAGCAATCGGACATTCAGGCCGAATACTATTGGCAGACGGCTCGCGGCATTGATCCCAGTCCGGTCGTTGCTTCTATAAGCGCCCCGCTAAAGTCCGTCAGTCATGGCAAGACGCTTAGAGCTTCGTTGTATACGCGAAGGGAGGATATCGAGGTTGTCCTGCTGGAGCTTTGCATCGAGGTCTGCCGTCGTGCGCGCAGGCTCGGGGTGCAGGGCAGGGTGATCTCCCTTGGCATGGGGGAGACCGATGGGAAGAGGGGCAACAGGTTCAACCGGCAGCTTACCCTGCTGCATCCGACATCGCTTACCCATGAGTTGTCGGCTGCCGTTCTTCGCTTATTCGAAGAATATTGGCAGGGCATGCCCGTTACCCATATTATGATCGCTCTTAATCAGCTCTCCAGTGACCAGGTGCAGCAGCTTGACCTCTTTGAGGACCGCTATAAAACATTCGAGCTGGAGAAAACAACGGACGCGATCAAGGATCGGTTCGGCGACATGGCAATCATGAGGGCATCCTCGCTTCTCGATGCCGGAGTAGCTCGCGAGAGGGCGGGACAGATCGGGGGTCACTTTAAATGAGCAAGCTGGATGGCAATGAACGGTGGAAATCCAAGATGCTGCTTACGGAGCACAAGGAGCAGTACGAGAAGCGACACGAATCGAAGCAGGTGGGCAGACCAACAGCCGACGAGTTAGACCAAATACGAGATTATATAATGTATCCGCACATGCTCACCATGATTCAGAAGAGCATTCAGGATCTGTCCTTCATGCAGGTTTCCCTCAAGGGAGTCCTCGTTCGCTGCATGGAATATCTGATGCAGAGGGTCACGGCCGACTACTATGCCCTCAAGAAGGAGTTCAGGCTAAAAAATATAAAAGTGATCGAGGAGGAGATGAATGACGGGATCCTCTACTTCCGTTATTTCTGCAGGGGCTATGAGGAGAAATTCGGCGTGGTCAGGGAATCCTTGCGGTCCGAGATCATTATAAGAATGACCGAATACACGAAGGAGATCGGCCAACAGCTGAAGTTGAAATGAGCCGTAATATCACTTACCGAGCTTTCCGAACAATTTTCACATACTCCCGAGGCTTATAGTTGACCAGGCTAATATCGTTTTCCGGCGTGGTTAGTTCCCTATAGGTTCCTTCGGACTTGGGGGATAGGTTCACCGTATTTGGACGCTCCATTTGTACCGAATAATTGGACCAGGCCGCTACCCCTGCTATAAAAATAAAAATGAGCAAACAAATCATCCATTTCGCATGCAGTGACAACGGGATCACTCCTTTCTCATAACAGTAATCCCCTGCCTGCATGAATCTCATTCCGCTTTTGACAAAAAGGATAGGGCTGGGATATAATAACGACAGATTTATGGCCAAATTTCATATGATGCAACACTCGGAGGAGCCTGCCAAACGCGGGCTCTTTTTGCGTTTTTTCAGGCATACGCGGGCAACCATAATAGTGCAAGTTCAACAACCTCTAATAAGGGATATGATGGTGCGTGGAAGTGGTCATACTTTAGAGATAGAAGGATTAAGGGGGATAGATTGTGTCAGTCATTCATTTCGTCATTATTTTGCCTTTTTTGTTCGCTCTGATTGTGCCAATCGCGAACAAGATACTACCGAAAGTTCATACGGGCTGGTTCGTGCTGCCCCTGCCGATTGCGATATTCGTTCTCCTGTTGTCTATGATCCCAAGCATAGAGAACGGCAGCGAAATAAGCGGCTCCCTTCCATGGATTCCTTCGCTCGGCATTGGGTTCGACGTTTATGTGGATGGACTTAGCTTGCTGTTTGGCTTATTAATAGCGGGAATCGGTTCATTGGTTCTGTTGTATTCCATTTATTATCTGGATAAGAGCAAGGAGAAATTATCGCACTTTTATGTTTATCTGATGTTGTTTATGGGAGCGATGTTCGGACTTGTGTTGTCCGACAACCTGATGGTGCTCTACGCCTTCTGGGAGTTGACGAGCATCTCCTCGTTTCTCCTGATCGCCTTCTGGGATCGACGGGAGCGTTCGCGGTACGGCGCGCTTAAGTCCATGGTCGTTACCGTTTGCGGCGGTCTTGCGATGTTTGCGGGTTTCGTGCTTCTGTATGTGATGTCGGGTACGTTCAGTATTCGAGAATTGGTGGAGACCATACCGCAATTGGCGGAACACAAGTTGTTCGTAACGGCCATGCTGCTCGTTCTGGCAGGCGCATTTACGAAGTCGGCCCAGTTCCCGTTCCATATTTGGCTGCCGGATGCCATGGAAGCGCCGACGCCCGTCAGCGCCTACTTGCATTCGGCGACCATGGTCAAGGCCGGCATCTATTTGGTTGCCCGCCTTAGCCCGGTTTTCTCCGGACATGCCGTCTGGCTATGGATGGTATCCGGCGTCGGGCTTCTTACGTTGATATATGGTTCCTATCGGGCGATCAAGCAAACGGATCTGAAGGCATTGCTTGCCTTCTCGACGATTAGCCAGCTTGGTCTCATTATGAGTTTGCTCGGGATGGGCTCGGCCGCGGCATTTTATCCGGGCACCAGCCAATACCTGTTCTTCGCCAAAGCGACGACGGCCGCGATTTTCCACCTTATCAACCACGCGGTCTTCAAAGGCGCGCTGTTTATGGCGGTAGGCATCGTCGATCACGAGACGGGTACGCGCGACATCCGGAAGCTTGGCGGACTGATGGCGGTTATGCCGATTACCTTCACGATCACGCTGCTTGGCGCCTTCTCGATGGCAGGCATACCGCCATTCGGCGGCTTCCTCAGCAAGGAGATGTTCTTTACGGCGCTGCTGCAAATCCGCGAGCTGTCGTTCGCCAGCATGCAATTGTGGGGTTCCCTGTTTCCGATCGTGGCATGGGTCGCCAGCGTATTCACGTTTGCCTACAGCCTGCTGCTTGTGTTCCGAACGTTTAGCGGGAAAGCACAGTTCGAGAAGCTCGAGAAGAAGCCCCATGAAGCGCCGCTCGGCATGCTGATACCGCCGCTCGTCCTGGCATCGCTTGTCGTTGTGTTCGGCCTGTTCCCGAATCTGTTGTCCCATACGCTGATTGAACCCGCAATGGCGGCGATTCATTACACCGGTCTTCAGCCGCAGGAACAGTTTATGGTTTCCATTGATATGTGGCATGGCTGGAATACGGAGCTGTATATGACCATTGGCGTCGCTATCGTCGGTACTGCCATATTTATTTTGCATCGACGAGCCGCGTGGGTAAGCAAGCCGCTCACCAATCGGGTCTCGCTGAGTGGCGCTTACGATGAAGGGCAACGCCTGCTGGACAATGCTGCCGGGCGATTGACTCGCATGTACATGACGGGCTCCGTTCGTCATTATTTAATCTATATCTTCTTGTTCCTTGTGTTGTCTTTGGGACTGACCATGTGGCTCGAGGAAGCATTTGCGCTGAACACGGAAGGAATGGCGACAACCTCCTTCTATGAAGCGGTCGTCATTGGAGCGCTTGTTCTGTCCGCAATAGCTGTTCCGTTCGCGAACTCAAGGCTGATGGCTATCATTCTGACCGGGATGGCAGGGTATATGGTAACGCTATTTTTCGTCATCTTCCGGGCGCCGGATCTGGCGTTGACCCAGTTAATCGTGGAGACGGTGTCCGTGGCTCTCTTCTTGTTATGCTTCTACCACCTGCCGAAGCTCAAGAAGGAGCTTGTCAGACTGCCGTTTAAATTATGGAATCTGTTGATCGCCGTAAGCGTTGGCGCGGTCATGACGCTTATTGCGCTAAGCGCAAGCGGCAGCCGAAAGTTCGAATCGATCTCCGATTATTTTATCGAGAACAGCTACAAGCTTGCCGGTGGGAAAAATATCGTCAACGTGATACTCGTCGACTTCCGGGGCTTTGACACGATGCTGGAAATTGTCGTGCTTGGCATTGCGTCCTACGGCATCTATGCGCTGATCAAGCTAAAGGTAAAGGAAGACGAGAACGATAGGCCGCTCGGGCCAGACGCTATGAAATACGATGTGTATGCCGGTATTCGAAGCAATGACGTTATCCTGCGCACGGTTGCCAAGCTGGTGGTCGTCCTCGTCCTGATCTATTCCATGTATCTGTTCTATATGGGGCATCATCATTCGGGAGGCGGATTTATCGGAGGGTTGATGGCTTCGGCAGCGCTACTGCTGTTGGCCATTACCAATGGCGTGGATAAGATCGCGCGCATTGTTCGCGTGGACTTCAAACGACTTACGGCAATCGGCATTCTGATTGCATTATTAACCGGAACCGGCAGCTTCCTGGCAGATGTGCCGTTTCTAAGCCATACATTCGGCTATTTCGACATTCCGCTCCTTGGAGAGCTGGAGCTGGCGACGGCAACGCTGTTCGATCTGGGAGTCTATTTGACCGTTATTGGCGTAGCGTCGACCATCTTGTTTACGATCGGGAGGGATAAGTAGCGATGGAATTGTATATGTCACTCGCGATCGGCGTGTTATTTACGGTCGGCATTTATCTTATCCTGTCCAAGAGTCTGCTCCGTATCGTGTTGGGGTCTTCCTTCCTGTCGCATGGCGTACATCTGCTGCTGCTGACGATGTCGCGTCTTAAGACCGGAGCGCCGCCGCTGCTTGACGAGAAAGCGGAAGCCTACGTTGATCCCTTGCCGCAGGCGTTGATCCTGACGTCAATCGTCATCAGCTTCGGCGTCACTTCGTTCCTGCTAGTCCTTGCGTATAAGGCATACAAAAAGCTGGGTACGGATGATATGGAAGAGCTAAGGGGGAACGAGAATGAATAACTTGCTTGTACTGCCGCTGCTCGTCCCGCTGTTTACTTCGGTTCTGCTTGTCTTTATGCGGCGTAGTATTTTGTTGCAGCGCTGGTTGAGCGGGGCAAGCAGCCTCGCGGGCGTCGCTATCGCCGTATCAATCGTCATTCATGTCAAAAAAGACGGCGTTCAAACCCTGTATATGAGCGGCTGGGCACCGCCTTATGGCATTGCTTTTGTCGGAGATATGCTGGCCGCGCTGCTTGTGCTGGCAACGACGGTCGTCGGCTCGTTTATCGTATTTTTCTCAATGGGCAGCATAGGGGAAGAGAGAGAGAGCTATTTTTATTATCCGCTCTTGCAATTTCTGCTCGTTGGCGTCAACGGATCATTCTTGACGGGCGACATCTTTAACCTTTTTGTTTGTTTCGAAGTGATGTTAATCTCCTCTTATGCGCTCATCGTGTTAGGAGGGACGAGGCTTCAACTCCGGGAGACGCTTAAGTATGTCATCATTAATGTCGTATCTTCGGCCCTGTTCGTGGCAGCCGTAGCTTATTTGTACGGCGTGACAGGGGCTCTTAATATGGCCGACCTGTTCCTTAAGGTGGCGGAAGCCGGACAAGGAGGCATCCTCAACGTCATAGCGCTGTTGTTCCTGATCGTGTTCTCGCTGAAGGCGGGCCTTCTCCTTTATTTTTGGCTGCCGGGCGCCTACAGCGCGCCACCGACTGCGGTTACGGCTCTGTTCGGCGCGTTGTTGACCAAGGTGGGGGTGTATGCGCTCGTTCGCACCTTTACTTTGGTCTTCGGCGGCATGCCGGAGGTGACGCATGTCTGGATCGGCTGGATGGCGGGCGCAACGATGGTTCTTGGGGCGTTCGGGGCGCTGGCTTACAAGGATATCCCGCGCATCTTGAATTACAATATTGTTATAAGCGTGGGCTTTATCGCTTTCGGGCTTGCCGCGGCGAATCGCGACTCATTGGAAGGCGTTGTTGTCTATCTGCTGCACGATATGATAGCCAAAGCACTGCTGTTGTTGCTCGGCGGGTTAATTATTCGTGCGGCGGGGACGGGCAAGCTCTCCGAGATGGGCGGACTGATGCGGCGCAATGCGCTGCTCGGATGGATGTTCTTCGCGACTATACTGGCTGTTGCGGGCATTCCGCCTCTTAGCGGCTTCGCAGGGAAGCTGCTCATTGTGCGCGGCGGTTTGGAAGGCGAGCACTATCTGCTCACCGCAGTTTCGCTGGCGACAAGCTTTGTTGTTCTGTATTCCTTGATGCGAATATTCATGGCGGCTTTCTGGGGCGATGAGCGTGCGACGGCTTCTGCGACCGATGCAAGAAAGGCCAGTCTGTTGCTGCCGACCGCGGGATTAATGCTTATTGTTGTCGCTATGGGCTTCGGGTCGGAATGGATATATGAATTCGCTAGCGAGGCAGGGCGGACCCTTCTGGACCCGTCCAGTTATGTACAAGCGGTGTTGAAGGAGTAGTGCATGATGAGAATGATAAGGAAAACAGGGGCTGTCTTAAGATTGATAGCCATGTTTAACAAGGAACTGTTGTTGTCCAGCGTGACGGTTCTTCGGGAAGTGCTGCGCCCCAAGCTCAACATTCGCCCAGGCATCATCAAGCTGGATACGGAGCTAAGGACCGATTTTGAAATTACCTTATTGTCTATCCTGATCTGTTTGACGCCGGGGACGCTTACGCTTGATGTAGCCGGCGACGGGAAAACATTGTACATTCATGCCATGGACATTAACGACCCCGACGAGCTTGCGGCGCAGATCAAAGGTTCTTTCGAACGCGCCATCATGGAGGTAACGAGATGACGACAACACTGCTGTGGGTTTCCCTTATTTTGTTATCGCTTGCCATATTGGGAGCCTTGTACCGATTGCTAAAGGGGCCGTCTATTGCCGATCGGATTGCGGCGCTGGATACGATAGGCATTTTATTGCTGTCCATGATTGCCGTCCTCGGCATAACGACGGGGACTCGGGCGTATTTCGACATCATATTGGTTATCGGCATATTAACCTTTATCGGGACAACCGCAATGGCGAGATATATCGAGAGGGGGGTTGTCCTTGAGTCTGGAGATGATGGAACGAATAATTGAAGTTGTATTTGCAATCCTGATCCTTTTGGGGGCAGTCATCGCGGTCATTAGCGTGTTCGGACTCATACGATTGCCGGATGTGTATTTGCGCTCCCACGCGGCTACCAAGAGCGCCACGCTTGGCGTGCTTCTTATTCTGCTCGGCGCCTTTTTTTACACTTGGTTCATTCATGATTTTTTCAGCATCAAGCTGCTCCTGGGTATTTTGTTTGTTTTTATCACTTCGCCCGTTGCGGGCCATCTTAACGCGCGGGCCGCTTACCGATCAGGCGTAGCTTTGTGGAAGGGAAGCGTACGCGATGATTTCAGAGAAGCGATCAAACAAGAGAGGCAACAGGAGATAGAGGAAATAAAAAATCGCAATTAAAGAGGTTGTTCAACCGAAACTGGAACCACGTCCATTTGGATGTGGTTCTATTTCGGGTTGACTTTAGCTTCGTACATGTCTAAAATTTTAACAGTAAAAATATTCACATTTAATGGTGCCAGGATATGAAAATAGGAAATGAGGTCAAGAATGAAGACGGAGAACAAGACAACTGCAGTATGGAACATTATATTACGAGGCGTTATTGTTGTAATTGGTGCCTTAATTACAGCCTACGGCCTTGAAGCCGTTTTAATTCCGAACAACGTATCCGATGGAGGCGTGACAGGTCTCAGTATCGTAGGGTCAAGGCTCTTCGATCTGCCTTTAGGTCTTCTCATTGCAATTCTAAATATACCGTTTGTCTATTTGGGCTATAAGCAGATTGGCAGAAGCTTCGCGATTTATTCCGTGCTCGGTATCGCTTCGCTGGCGGCCGGCACCTTCTTTATGCATCATATTACGCCGATCGTGGAAGGCGATACGCTGCTTGTTACCGTTGTCGGCGGTATTATCATCGGTCTGGGAATGGGTCTTGCGCTGAGGAACGGCGGCGCGCTGGACGGCATTGATATGCTGGCGGTACTGCTCTCGCGGAAGCTTCCGTTCGGAACAAGCGATATGATCCTGTTCCTTAACGTATTCGTTTTTATCGTTGTATCGACAGTCTTTGGCTTAAAGGGGGCTATCCTGTCGGGAATCGCTTACTTTATCGCTTCGAAAGTCATACATATCGTCGAGGAAGGCTTGAGCGGAGCCAAAACGTTTAAAATCATTACCAAACATCCAGAGATGATGATCGAAACGATTCGTGATCGACTGGGCCGCGGTGCTACGTATGGCGTGGTGCAGGGCGGTTATACAAATGAACATTTCAAAGAAATTACATGCGTTATCAACCGCTTGGAAGAACGGAAGATGAAAGAAATTATTCGCGAAATCGACGAGAATGCTTTTATCATGGTGTATGAAGTGGCTGAAGTTAAAGGCGGCAGCTTTAAGAAAAAGGACATTCACTAGGAGCGGATCATCAAATGGAAGCATTTGCGGAATATTTGGATGGTATCGGAAACCCGGAGCACCGGGCACGGGTGGAAGAGGTATTTGCTTGGGTGAAGGAGAAGTTCCCGGAGCTGGTGCCTAAGCTGGCTTGGAATCAGCCGATGTTCACCGATCACGACACTTTTATTATAGGCTTCAGCGTGTCCAAACAGCATATGGCTGTTGCGCCTGAGCGTGCAGGCATGAACTATTTTGCAGAAGAAATTGTACAAGCTGGACACGATCATACCAAAGAGCTGGTTCGCTTTAAGTGGAACCGTCCGTTTGACTACGGCCTATTAGAGAAAATGATCGAGTTTAATATCCACGATAAGGCGGACTGCACGACATTTTGGCGCAAATAGTAGGGGAGGAAGAGCATGGAAACCGAACTGACACGCCGACTCGCCATTCAATACCCAATATTGCAAGCGCCAATGGCCGGTGGTCCCTCGACCCCGGATCTGGTTGCTGCAGTATCAAACGCCGGAGGGCTTGGGAGCATCGGGGCAGGTTACCTGTCGCCAGAACAAATCAGGCAAACGATTCGGGAGGTCAAACAAAGGACGGATCGGCCCTTCGGCGTCAACTTGTTTGTCCCCACGCAGCCGACTACTTCTGCAGACGCCATTGCTCGAATGAATCGTCATCTTGATAAATATCGCATAGAGGCAGGTATTGTGACCAATCCGCCAATCCCCGAGTACGCGGAGTCTTTCGAAGAGCAAGTGCAAGCCGTGATGGGAGAAAATGTCTCCGTGTTTAGTTTCACGTTCGGCATACCGTCCCAGGACATCATTGAAGCCATGAAGCAGCATGGGATTCATGTCATAGGCACAGCAACGACAGTCGAAGAAGCTATTAAGCTGGAATCCGCCGGAGTAGACGCGATTGTGGCGCAAGGAAGCGAAGCGGGAGGACATCGAGGGACGTTTCTGCCGAGTAAGACCGACGCTCTGATAGGTACTATGGCTTTGGTGCCTCAGATCGCGGATCATGTTTCGGTTCCGATTATCGCATCGGGAGGCATCATGGATGGGCGCGGGCTTGTAGCAAGCCTCGTTTTGGGAGCTTCCGCCGTGCAGATGGGAACCGCATTTTTGGCAAGCCATGAGAGCGGCGCACATACCGTCTACAAAGGTAGAATTCTTGCATCCAGCGAAGATGCCACCGAGGTCACATCCGCCTATTCGGGCAAAGCGGCGCGAGGCATTTTGACGGAGTACATGAAGGATATGCGTACCTATCAAGGGGGAATCCCCGACTATCCGATTCAGCACGCAATGACGAAAGAAATTCGCCAAGCGGCTTCCAAAGCCAATAATCCGGAGCTTATGTCTCTCTGGGCCGGGCAGGGACTCCGGTTAGCCAAAGAACGCGGGGCAGCAGACATCGTGGAACAGACGATGGAGCAAGCGCATCTCCTTATGGAAAGCTTGGGCAAGTCATAGTTAAAAAGCAGCCGGTCCCGACGGGCCGGCAATAAAGGAAACAAAATGCTTGAAGTTGTTTGAAAGTTCGGACTATAATGGGGTTAGATGAAGGGTATGTGTGACTGGCGTAACGTGGGGTACCACGAGGGAGCACATATTTTATACGGCCGAACGCCTGGGCAGAGGTAAGGGGATTATCCCCTTGCCTCTTTATGTTTGAACAGGAGCAGAAAGGGCTGATGAAATGAAAGAAGAAAAGTTGATCTTGGACGGTAATCGCGTTGCGGCCGCTATGAAGGAGGGATTAGTCGAACAAATCAAACGTCTCTCCGAGAAAGAAATTGTCCCGTGTCTGGCAACCATTTTGGTTGGCGACGATCCGTCGTCAGCCACTTATGTCCGAATGAAAGGAAATGCATGCGCCAGACTTGGTATACGCTCCATCCGTGTTGAACTTCCTTCGACTGCCACGACAGAAGAGCTGATTGCGGAAATAAACAAGCTTAACGAAGATCCCCATGTTCATGGCATCTTGTTGCAGCATCCCGTTCCTCATCATATTGACGAAAGGGCTGCATTCGAGGCAATCCGAATAGAGAAGGATGTAGATGGCGTAACCACGATAGGATTCGCTCAGAACGCCTTTGGTTTCGCCGATTTTCCTTCGTGTACGCCAGCCGCGATCATCGCCATTTTGGATTACTACAATATTCCGATTGAAGGAAAACATGCCGTTGTAATTGGAAGAAGTCCGATCCTTGGGAAACCGGTATCCGTTATGCTCCTAAACAGAAATGCGACAGTGACCATATGTCATTCCAAAACGGCCAATCTGGCAGGGCTGGTACGTTTAGGCGATATCGTAGTTGCTGCTGTCGGCAAGCCGAATTTTGTTCAGGGCGACTGGATCAAGCCGGGAGCCGTAGTCGTCGATGCCGGCTACAACAAAGGCAATATCGGAGATGTCGATTATGAAGCTTGTCTGGAGAACGCCTCCGCGATAACTCCCGTTCCGGCTGGCGTTGGACCCGTCACTATTGCTGCATTGCTCAAACATACGGTCGAAGCGGCTGAAAGGTTTTCAGCGAAATCGGTGCTCTAGTGCCTGCCTCTCAGCAGACTCCTGGGAACAACACGGATGTAAATAAGTTCCCCTATAAGCTCTACAATGGTTTGAGTAACGATTACGGCGGATACTAACCCGTTTAATGGTTCGGGCAATGCAAGCGCGAAAGGCAGGACGACCAGGGAGTTGCGTGTTCCGCTGCTAAAGATCAGCGCTCTCCCTGCTCCGACATCCAGCCGGAAGATGTGCGCAACGAAGCGGGCGACTAGTGGGACAATGATCATATAAGCGACATAGACAGGGATGACTTGGCTAATAAAGTCGATAGATTGATAAAGTTTGCTGATTTGCGAAGCTACGACGACGAACAACGTCAGCGCCATAAAAGGAACCGGCAGCCATGCTGCGGCATCAAGAAATACGATGCCGCGCGGCTGCCTTTTCGCCCATAGCTGCGTTAGAAGAGCAAGGAGCAGAGGGACAACGATGAGACCCAAAAAAGCCTCCAGAAAGGGCTGTGCCCTCACAACTTCAGCTGTTTGATTCCCCATGAATACCCAAAGGTAAAAGGGCAGCAATATCATTTGTGAAACAAAAAGCAATGGCGTTGCAACCAGAATAAGTTTTTCGTCCCCGCGGCCAAGATGTGTAAAAACGATGACGTAATCAATGCAGGGTGTGAGCAAAACTAGAAATACGCCTAATAAAAGGGCCGGGTCGACCGGAAGAAACCGGGTTAACCCCCAAACAATGAGGGGAACGGCTATGTAATTCATGATTAAAAGCGCGTAAATGAACTGTCGATTCGTTAAGGATTCTTTTAGACGAAGAAACGGTATTTGCGTAAACATGCCGAACATTAAGATGCCAAGCACGATCGAGATGGAACGGTCTAAATAACCGCTTGCTTGCGGCCATATCAAACCTGCTCCTGCTGCAATCAAGAGAATAATCGCATAGAGCCATACTTGATTCTTCTCCAGTTGTTCCCTTGCACTCATTTTTTCTGTTCCATCCCCTCCATACATCGTTTTGTAAGTATAGCTTTGAACGGGTTGCGGTGTAAATAACAGTGATCATAATCAGATCAAGCTCGCTGCGGGAGTATCGCAGGCTGGGCAGCATTTTCTAGTCTGCTGGTCCGCACGGCCAGGTAAACAATTGTCGATAAAAGTAAAGAGAAGGTTATAGAGCTGCGCCACTTAAGTTCCTTATACTGTCTGCAAGGCGATGCAACGGCAACAGGCATGCCTGCAGAAGGGGGAGCGATATGGGAAGTTTTGCTTATAAATTGCGGTTTGTGTTGAAGCCAGGGCATCTGGAGGAACAGAGGCTGCAGGATTTGCTGGCATTTTGCCGGGAGGCGCAGATCGATGAGGTGATGTTTTTCATTGATCCGATGAACCTGCGTCATGTGACGGAAGCGGAGGCGGCAGCGTGGCTGGATGCTATCGCGCGGGCGAAGCCCGCGGTCGAGGCGCTAGGGGTGGCGGTATCGATCAATCCCTTGAACACGATGATCCATGACTCGGCAGGCAACCAATTGCTGCCTGATCAGCCATTTCGGCGGATGGTGGATGTGAGGGGTACGGAATCACAGGTAGCGGTCTGCCCGCTCTGTCCAGAATGGCGGGCTTATATCGTTGCCCGATACAGGCAGTATGCCGCATTGCGGCCGCGCACCTTATGGCTGGAGGATGATTTTCGCTTCCATAATCACGCGCCGCTGGAGTGGGGCGGCTGCTTCTGCGAGGCGCATATGCAGCTCTATGCCCAGAGGGCGGGGGTGGACAGCTTGGAGCGCGAGTCGTTCCTGGCAGGGGTGCTGGCGCCTGGCGATCCCCACCCGTACCGCCAGGTATGGTTGGATTGCTGCCGCAGCACGATAGTGGAGCTTGCCGCGCTCTTGGAACAGGTAATTCATGACGTGGCGCCGCAGGCGAAGGTGGGCCTAATGTCGAGCGACCCGGCTGTCCATGCGGCGGAGGCGCGCGATTGGCACGGGCTGATGGCAGCGCTTAGCGGACCGGGAGGCGAGCCGGCAGTAATTGTACGCCCGCATCTGCCCGCATATATGGAAACCAGCGGCATGCATTACGCCTGGCACTTCCATGCCGTATCGATGCTGACGGCAGCACTGTTGCCGGAAGGGACTGAACTGTACCCGGAGCTGGAAAATGTGCCTTATACGCGATTTGCCAAGTCGGATCGCTTCCAGCAGTACCAGCTCGAGACGGCGCTGCTGCTCGGCAGCAGCGGCATCACGCTCAATATTGTGGATATGGCGGGCAATGGCATATATAAGACTGAGCAGGCCGAGCGGTGGCTGAAGCCGCTGAAGCCTTATTTGCAGGCAGTGGCGGGGATGCCGCTGCAACAACACAATATGCAGGGCGTACAGGTGCTTGTGAACGAGTTATCCGCGTATACGCTGCATACGGGCGGCGACGCGTCGATGGCCGGTCTGTATCCGCAGGAAACGTTCTGGAGCAGCCTGCTTTCGGCTTATGGCATCGCGAATCGTTTTGTTACCCAGCTGCCGGGCAATACTGAACCGGTCGCGATTGCAGGCCAAGTATTGCGCAATATCTCGAACGAGCAGATTGCCAGCCTGTTTGCGAACAACTGCGTGCTGCTGGATGGATTGGCAGTAGAGGTGCTGGTGGAGCGGGGCCTTGGCCGGCTGTGCGGCGCCAAGCGTGTGCGCTGGCATGAGCTGCAGTCCTATGAGCAGATTGGCAACAACGGGCATTGCGCCGGCATGGACCACGGTATTCTGCGCCCTTACTTGAGCATGGCGCCTTGCTTGGAAGTCGAGTATGAGGCTGATGCGGCCACGGTGCTGACGACGGTTTGCAGGCCGGACGGAGAGGCCTTGTTCCCGGGGATGGTGATTGCGAACGAGGGCGTGCTGATCCTTCCTTATCGGCAGGAGAACCCCTATGGCCTGTTGAATCCGCAACGCAGGGCAATCATTCAGCAGTTTTTGGCCTGGCGCTCCGCAATCTCGCCGCTGATGGCAGTTAGCCAGGCACCGCATGTAGCCGTATATGGCTATCGCACGCAGGATGAACAGATTGTCGCCATTGCCAATCATTCGCTGGATGATGTGTATGAGCTCGAATTGTCGGGCTTGCCGGCAGCCGGCAACTGGAAAATGCATCATTGTGCTTGCCCGGAAGGCCAAGCGCTTGATACCGAGCAGCAAGATGGAAAGTTGATAATAAAGAATAAAATACCTTTTATGTCAACTGTTGTTATACGGTGTTGTAATCCAACATCAGCTCCAGGGCAAAATCAGGTAATGAACTGTCCATGAAAGTAAAATCAAGTGTATAGAGGCTGCCGGATATCCGGTTATATAATGGGATAGTGCACAATATATCAACGAATTGGGGGCTAATCGATGGGCAGCAAGCGTATATTGCCATGGCTGATGATTGTAGTGCTGGTGTTTTTGGCTGCATGCAGCAACAGCGGCAACAAGGAGAATGAACCTGCAGGCAATGGCACGAATAACGGCAACAACACAGAAGCATCGGGAGATGGCGGCGAACGGACGACACCGATTGAATTGACCATGTTCCGGGAGAGTGCGGCAGATATCAAGTTTTTGCCCGGGGAGAGCATGGATAAGAATTCGGTCTATGATGCTATCGAACGCGATCTAGGCATTCGCATCAAAAATATTTGGGTAGCGGACGCCACCCAATACCAGCAAAAGCTGCAAATGAGCATTTCTTCAAATGATATCGCCGATCTTATGCAAGTGACGATGGCCCAACTGCAGCAGCTCGTCGAAGCCGATATGATTATGGATCTGACCGAGGTGTACGAGCAGCACGCGACACCTGAGACCAAAGCCTATATTATGGGCGATGGCGGTACTCAGCTGGATTCGGCTAAAATCGGCGGCAAGCTGATGGCGATTCCGGCGACGAATGGCCCTTACGGCGCTTCGACGCAAGTATGGATTCGCCGGGATTGGCTGAAGCAGTTGAACCTTCCTGAACCGCAGACGATGCAGGATGTGCTGGCGATTGCCGAAGCATTCGCGACCCAAGATCCGGGGGGCACAGGCAAATCGTATGCGCTTCCATTGACGAAGGACTTTTTGAATGATGCCACCTTTGATATTAAAGGCTTCTTTAATAGTTACCATGCGTATCCGAACCAATGGGTGGAGAATGAAGCGGGCGAGCTTGTATTCGGCAGCATTCAGCCGCAGATGAAGCAAGCGCTCAAGCAACTGCAGGATATGTATGTTGACGGGCATCTGGATACCGAATTCGCGGTTAAGGATTTGGTGAAAGCCAATGAATTGCTGGCTGCGAACAAAGTAGGCGTTGTCTACGGACCGTTCTGGCTTAGCGCATACCCGTTGTTCGATAATGCAGTGAAGGAAGGCAAACTGGTGCAAGATTGGTGGCCGTATCCGATTACCTCGATTGATGGCGATCCTACCCTGTCGCAGATTGAGCTAGGCGTATCCGGGTACTATGTCGTGTCCAAGAACGTGAAGCATCCCGAGGCCGCAATTGAGTTGCTGAACAAATGGGTGCAGGCGTATACAGTGCCGGTGGAAGGGGACGAAGTGTATTTCCTTCAGAATGAAGAAGCGGCCAGCTACTGGAAGCTGAGTCCGGTGCGCGCATTCTCGCAAATCGAGAATGTCATGCTAGGGGAGTCCGTGCCGAAAGCGGTGGAAGCCAAAGACGGCTCTGCCTTGACCGGCCTGGAAGCGCCGAATCGCTTCGGCAAAATTATGAAGTATTTGGACGGCGAGGTGTCGGAGTGGGCAGAGTATCCGATTTCAGGGCCAAATGGCGCCTTCGCAATTATGTATGATTATTTGCAAACCGACAGATACCACTTCAACGCCTTCTATGGTACGCCAGGTCCAGTCATGACCGAGAAGCTGCCAGTGCTTGATGCGAAGATGAATGAGGTCTTTACGAAGATTGTCATGAATCAGGTATCCATTGATGAGTTCGACAAATTTGTGGAAGAATGGCAGCGGCTCGGCGGTACGGCAATGACAGAAGAAGTGAATGCGTGGTACACGAGCGTGGGCAACTAGCAATGTAGGCCGGAGAAGACGGATGGTTCAGGGTGCGCAGCATCAAGTATGAGCCGCCCTTCTTCTGGCTAAAGGAGTTCGGACGATGGGAATGCTTAAACGGTTTCGCAAGGAGTGGTCGCTGCATGTGCTGGTTTTGCCAGGTGTGATCGCGGCCTTCATTTTTAGCTATATACCAATGGCTGGCATTACGATAGCCTTCCAGAAATTTATCCCAACCAAAGGCATTTTTCATTCCCCTTGGGTGGGCTGGGATAATTTCAGCTATATGTTTCAATATCCGGATATTCAGCGCATTATGTACAACACCCTGTTTATTGCCATCATGAAAGTCATAGCCGGGCTGATTGTGCCGATTACAATTTCTATTCTGCTCAACGAGGTACGCAAGGAAGGCTTCAAGCGCACGGTGCAGACGATGATCTATTTGCCGCATTTTCTGTCCTGGGTATTGCTGGGAGGCATTCTCATCGACCTGCTGTCCCCCTCCTCAGGGTTGGTCAACCAACTGCTGGGCTGGTTCGGGATACAGCCGATCTTCTTCCTGGGCAGCAATGAATGGTTTCCATACACGTTGGTCATCTCCGATGTGTGGAAGGAGTTCGGGTTCAGCACCATTGTTTACCTGGCTGCACTGACGAGCATCAACCCGGCCTTGTATGAGGCGGCGCAGATCGACGGGGCAACGCGCTGGAAGCAGACCTGGCATATTACACTGCCGGGCATGCTGCCGATTATCGTGCTTCTCGCTACACTCAGCATCGGCAACATTCTGAACGCAGGCTTCGAGCAAATATTCAACTTGTATAGCCCGATTGTTTACGAAAGTGGCGATATTATTGATACATTCGTGTATCGCCTGAGCTTCGAGCAGGTGCAATACGGCCTGGCGACTGCAGTAGGCCTGCTGAAGTCGTTTGTAGCCCTGATCTTAATTGCCATCTCCTACACGCTAGCCTATCGATTCGCTGGTTATCGTATTTTCTAAACGTTGAGGAGGAGGACTTTGTTGTGTTAGGCCAAACTACGATTAGCAGAAAACTGTTTCTTATAGCCAATTATACGTTTCTTGCGATGCTTTCCCTGCTGTGCCTGCTGCCGCTTGTCCATATGCTGGCCTTGTCGCTAAGTTCCGGCGCTGCGGCTTCGGCCGGACAGGTAGGGCTATGGCCCGTGGAATTCAATGTGGCGGCGTACCAGAATATTATATCCAAGCCTGAATACGGCGCAGCCTTCCTGATCTCTGTTGAACGGCTATTGCTGGGGACGGCACTCAGCCTGTTCCTCACCGTCATAACCGCTTATCCGCTTTCCAAGGAAACCCATGCCTTTCAATTCCGCACCGTCTATGCGTGGTATTTTGTATTCACAATTTTGTTCGGCGGCGGGCTTGTGCCATGGTACATGACCATTCGTCAGTTGGGCTTGATGGACACGATTTGGGCTCTTGTGCTACCTGGTGCGCTTGCCGTCTTCAATGTCATTCTGCTGCTGAACTTCTACCGAGGCTTGCCCAAGGAGCTTGACGAGTCGGCGCGCATGGATGGCGCCGGACAATTCCGGGTGTTGTGGCAAATTATTGTGCCGCTATCCAAGCCGGCGCTCGCTACAGTCGGCTTGTTCACGATGGTGGGCCATTGGAACAGCTGGTTTGACGGGCTGATTCTGATGAACCGCCCGGAGAATTACCCGCTTCAGACCTTTCTCCAGACCATCGTGATCAAGCGCGATATGCGCTTCATGAGCTCGGAGGATATCGAATTGCTGCGGCTAATCTCTGATCGTACGAGTGCGGCTGCCCAGATTTTCGTCGCTTCCTTGCCGATCCTGCTCGTATATCCGTTCTTGCAACGGTTTTTCATTAAGGGCATTGTTCTCGGCAGTGTCAAAGAATAAGAATTTGGCGATTATCCATCCTTGCAGGCGAATAAACAGTGTCAGAAGAAGCAGACCGAGGTTATTTGGATGTAGCCTGCATTCCTGCGTAATTATAACGAGGATTAACTGAAAAGCCTGTAACTATGGGATTTTTCAAACTTTCCTAGCCGTTATCCTCCAATCCGCGTTAAAATTATAACGTGGATTGGAGGGGCGTCTAACGGATTCCGCGCCTCCTATAAAACGGGGCCCCGTCCCCACGGCGATACAGGAAGCGATCGATGCAGCGGCTCAAAGAAAGTTATGCATGAAAAAACTTGTTTCAGCGCTATACGATGCACCTCGTTATAATTTGGGCGGGAACTAAGGATGCAGGGGGATCGCCATGAATACGCTCACACATTTGTTTACCAGCCGCTCATCAATATTTGTCAAATTATTGCTGACGTTTGTTGCCGTACTGATGCCGCTGTATGTCATTACGCTGGTCATTAACCATAAAGGCGCTCAAAGCATTCGCAATGAAGTCTCGCAGTCGATATCCGGCCGCAATGCCTTCTATTTAAGCATGCTGGAGAATGAAATCGAGCGCGTCCAGCGCATTCTTCCCGAATATGTAGCTGACAAGGAACTGATGGCGCTCAGCACCAACGGCAACATTATTAGCGACTACGAGAAAGTCGAGGCCATCCAGGCTGTGCAGCAGCGCATTAGCCTGATCAAGTACAACAGCATTTATATTGAAGAAGTGCGTGCCTATGTGCCGTTGCTGGAGCGAACCATCCTGAGTTCGAAGTATGATACGAAGGTCGATAATGCGGAGCTGGAAGCACTGAAGCTGCGTGCGAACACCTTTAACCGCCCGTTGATCTATTGGGACAATCGCATATTCATCAGTATGCAATATCCGGCTATTGCCCAGCGCGAGCCGTTGTTTGTCGTAGGGGTGGAAATATCGGTCAAGCGGCTTATGCAAGCGCTGAGCGAGCAGATCAGCATCCCTGAGGGCGACGCTGTGCTGATCAGCCTTGAAAAGGACTGGAGCCTTGCCAGCACGGAGGCGCAGCCGTTCCTCCCCGAGCTACGCGCCTATTTGGCGGCCCAGGCCAAGGCTGGTGAGACAGCAGGCCACACCACGCTGCCGCTCGGCAATGGCGACCAATTGGTCTTCTATCAATACTCGCCAGTCTTGCACACCTATCTGGCCAGCTATGTACCGGAAAGCCATGTGTCCGGGCCGATCAATAAGTATCAATACTGGATTATCGGCGTGTCTGTGCTGTCGGTATTTATTATCCTGTTCTTCTCCATGTCGATCTATCGAATGATCCATCGGCCGATGAAGGGGCTTATTATGGGCTTCAAGCGGATGCGCGCAGGCGATATCCAGCCGATCGCGCACGCGCCGCGCCAGGACGAGTTCGGTTATTTGTACCATGCCTATAATGAGACAGCGATTCATCTGAAGACGCTGATCCAGGAAAACTATGAGCAAAAGATCTATAGCCAGCGCTCGGAGCTGAAGCGATTGCAGTCCCAGATCAACCCGCATTTTCTGTACAATTGCTTCTTCGTGTTATGCCGGCTGATCAAATCCGAGGACCTGGAGCTGTCGTATCGTTTTTGCCGCTATCTGGGCGATTACTTTCAATTCATTACACGCGACGATTCCGACCAGGTGCCGCTGGAGGTGGAAATCAAGCATGCGCGGACATATGTGGAGCTGCAGAAGGTATGCTACGGGGAACGCATCCAGATTCGCTTCGAACAGCAGGACCCCGAATATGCCAAGCAGCTGGTACCGCGCCTGATCCTGCAGCCGATTGTAGAGAATGTCTACAAGCATGCCGCGACAGCTATGGTCCATGGGGGAGAGCTGGCGATCCACTTCAGCTACTCCGAACAGGATTTGGCAATCATCGTAGAAGATAGCGGCACGGCATTAAGTGATGAGCAGCTGCTGCAGTTGAACCAGCGGCTGGCGGTATCCGGGCAAGGGATTGAGGATACGACCGGCATTATTAATGTTCACCGGCGCATCCAGATTATGTGTGGGCCGCAATACGGATTATTTCTGTCAAGGTCGGCGCTGGGCGGATTGAAGGCGATCGTGCGGCTGGCGCTGGATAAGGGAGGTGAAGGCTGATGTATCGCTTGCTGATTGTTGATGATTTGCCGATTATAACCGATGGCCTGGTCGAGATGTTCGAGAAACAGGCGGACATGGCGCTGGAGGTCTACAAAGCCTATTCGGGCATGGAGGCGCTGGAGATAATGAGCCGGCATCGTACCGATATCGTCATGACCGATATTCTGATGCCGGGCATGGACGGGATCGAGCTGCTGCGGCAAATCCGGACCAACTGGCCGGGCTGCAAGGTCATTCTGTTAACCAGCCATAGCGACTTCAAGTATGTCCAGGACGCCATGTCGCTGGGCGGGCTGGAATACATCCTGAAAACAGAGGATGACGAAACGATTATCCAGTCGGTCCGCAAAGCCTGCGAGGCACTGGACAAGGAGCATGGCGCACGGCAATTGATCGACAAGGCCGAAGCGCATATGCGGCTGGCCCTGCCGACCTTGCAGCAGGAATACTTATGGTTCCTGCTGCAGGGCAAGAAGGTTGGGCAAGAGGTGCTGCGCGAGCACTTTGCCCATATCCAGCTCCCCTTCAACACGGAGCTGCCTGTACTGCTGCTCATCTGCCGGGTGGACGATTGGAATGAGGTGACGGCAGCGCCGGACAAAGCCCTGCTCGTCTACGCCGTCCAAAATATTGCCGAAGAATTCCTCGGCGAGGCGATGCAACTGATCTCCATCGTCTATGAGCAATCGCGCATGGTCTGGATTCTGCAGCCGCTAGGTGCGGAAGCCGGCAAATGGGAAAGATCGGTCCATCATGTCAACGGGCTAATGGAGATGATTCAGGCGCAATGCGAGAAGCTGCTGAAGCTCTCCATCTCCTTCGTGCTCGGCAGCCAGCCTGTCGACTGGCATGAGCTTGCGGATCGCTTTCATGCGCTCAAGTTCCTGCTAGTGCGCGGCATCGGCGGCCAACGCGGCACATTGCTGACTGACGGCCGGCCGGAATCCGGCGAGCAAGAGCATGGCGACCGAGAAGGCAGCGGGGGCCATGGCCACGGGGCTGGCAACTACCAGTTGCAAGCCAAGCTGCCGATGCTGATGAACAACCTGGAGAACGGCAACGAAGCCGAATATTATCCCCTCTACGCGGAACTGGCCGCTATATTTACCAATGAGCAGATGTCGCAGCTGCACAAGCTGGAGCTATATCATGCTCTATCCTTTCTGTTCCTGTCATTCGTTAACAAGTATGAGCTGGAGCGGGAGCTTGCAGGGGAGATAGACTGGGGCAGGCTCGCCCATTTTGACGCGGCTGTTGCCTGGAGCGAGTGGAACGACTTCTTCTTGCAAGCGGCAGATCGCATCATGGCGTGGACGCGCAATGAGCAGGAGCGAAGCACACGGGACATTGTGGGCAAAATACATGTTTTTGTCGAGCGCAATATTTCCACCAACCTTTCCCTGATCCAGATCGCGGACTTTCTGGACTTGAATCCCTCTTATCTGTCACGGCTGTACAAGCAAATAACAGGCAATGCCCTGTCCGATTATATGATTGAATTCCGGGACCGCAAAGCCAAGGAATTGTTGAAAAAAAGCAATATGAAGGTTTACGCGATTGCGGCTGAATTAGGCTACAATTCGTCACATGCGTTCATCCGCTTTTTCAAAAAACAGAATCGCATTACGCCGCAGGAGTACCGGGACCAGTGGGGTGCCCAATAGGTGTTGCAATGCGTTGACAGGAGGCGAATATGGAAATTCGTACCGAAAAAGGCGCAGACGGGGAGCTGGGCCATGCAATTGTACTGCACCTCCAAGAAAACAGTGATGAGGCCATTGTCTTCGCCGCTGCGGAGCTAGGCAGATGCCTGGCAGCGATGACCGGGCGCGAGGTCGTACATGCTGGAGCAGCGGAGGCTGCGGCAGGCATGCTGCCGGGCATCGCGATCCGAATGCAGGGCGATGGCGGGACGGCAGCAGCAGCCGAGCAGCCCGATGGCATCGCGATTGACGTAGACGGTGGCTCCGGGGTCATCTCCGGCACGAATCCGCGCAGTGTATTGATGGCTGTATACCGTTACTTGCATACGCTGGGCTGCCGCTGGGTTCGGCCGGGCCGGACGGGTGAGCATCTGCCCCGCATCGTCTGGCCGGCTGTCGCAGTCGCCATCCAGGAGGAGGCATCGTACCGCCATCGCGGCATTTGCCTCGAGGGCGCTGTCAGCATCGAGCATGTGCTGGAGATGATCGACTGGATGCCCAAGCTTGGGTTGAACAGTTACTTTATCCAGTTTCGGGAAGCGTTCACATTTTTCGAGCGTTGGTATAAGAAAATCGAGGTCGCGGATACGCTGGCCTTTATGGAGCAGGCGGTAGCAGAGATTCGTAAGCGCGGGTTGCTCTATCATTCGGTCGGACATGGCTGGACCTGCAACGCATTAGGGCTGCCGGGGCTGGGCTGGGAACAGGTCGAGTGGCAAGGGGAGGCGGACGCGGAGCTGGCTGCCATGATTGCTGAAGTTGGCGGCGAGCGCAAGCTGTGGAAAAGCGTGCCGCTTGATACAGAGCTCTGCTACTCTAACGCCCGCGCGCGCCAGCGGTTTGTCGATGAAGCAGCAGCTTATGCGTCTGCCCATCCGGAAATCGACTATTTGCATGTCTGGTTGTCGGACGGAATGAATAATCAATGCGAGTGTCTGGCCTGCAGGGCAACGACGCCTTCGGATTGGTATGTGCTGCTGCTCAATGAGCTGGATGCGCGCCTGTCGGAGTTGGGCATTGCGACGCGCATTGTGTTTCTGATTTACCAGGAGCTGCTGTGGCGTCCGCTTCAGGAGCAGTTCGCCCATTCGGCGCGCTTTCTGCTCATGTTTGCTCCCATTACACGCACCTATCGCCAATCGTTCGCAGATGCAGGAGAATTGCCTGAACTGCCCCCCTTTGTCA
Source organism: Paenibacillus sp. PAMC21692 (assembly GCF_014303795.1). Taxonomy (NCBI): domain Bacteria; kingdom Bacillati; phylum Bacillota; class Bacilli; order Caryophanales; family Paenibacillaceae; genus Paenibacillus; species Paenibacillus sp. PAMC21692. The sequence goes on along the minus strand of NZ_CP060293.1, from coordinate 6,025,861 downwards.
GAAATCAAATTGAATTGCCGCGCACCATCGCCGATAATATCGCCTTTTTGGCGCAATGGCAGGACCGGTTCACCGGCGAAAGCTTCGACTTCGACTATCATCTGATGTGGGCGCAGCAGCGTGATCCCGGCCATATGAAGCTGGCCCAAATTTTGCATGCCGATATTCAGGCATTGGCCAGTCTCGGCTTGAATGGCTATATGAGCTGCCAGGTGCAGCGCAACTGCTTCCCGAGTGGGTTTGCCATGACGGTTATGGGGAGCACGCTATGGAACCGCACGGCCTCATTCGATGCGCTTGCAGAAGATTACTATGCACATGCATACGGAAAAGACGGGGTTTATTGTCAGAATTATCTGGAAACTTTGTCCCGGCTTTATGATCAGATCAATCTCGAAGGCGGACTGGGCAAGCCGCTCGCCAATTTAGAGCGCTATGCGAGCGTAATGGCCGAATTGGAGCAATTCAAACCAATTATCGGACGAAATCTGGCAAGCTTGTCCGCTGTCCAGGCTCGGTCCTGGCGCCATCTGGAGCACCATAGGCAGTTGTGGCTTGCGATGACGGATATTCTTCGTCACTATGATGCAGGGGACAGGCAACAAGGGTATGACAGCTGGCAGCGGCTGCAAGATTGGCTATGGGAAATCGAGCCACAAGTGGCGGATGTGTTTGATGTGCAAAATTTTATTTTGGTCATGGGCTGGATACTCGATGGACCTGGCCAAGAAACTGCGAATAATGAGGAGGCAATTTCATGCGAAGATTAAGGCGGAGCAAACCTCAGGGGTTGCGGACCATTGCCATGCTGGCGCTTATTATCAGCCTGCTGGCATCGTCCGTATCGGCCGCGTTCGGGGCTGCGGGCGAGGATGGCCAGAGCAATGGGGCAGGTGCTGAAGGGGCCCTTAATCCTTCCCGGCAAGAGGGAACTGCAAATGGCGATAGCGGCCACTGGGCGGAGGCGACGATGCGCAGCTGGCTGGAGCGCGGCTTGCTGCAAGGATACCCGGACGGTTCGCTGCGGCCCGATGCGTCGCTCACGCGCGGCCAACTGGCCGCGCTGATCAACCGTGCCTTCGGGCTGGCGGTTCCGCCAGCTGAAGGGCTTGCAGCGCCATTCACCGATGTCAACCCTGAAAATTGGGTGTACGGTGATATTGCGACGGCTGTCGTTGCCGGTTATTTGCGTGGCTATGGCGACGGCACGATGCGGCCGCAGCGTGTCCTTACACGCCAGGAGGCAGTCGTAATTATTGCCCGGCTGTTACAGGAGCTGGTCGGTGAGGAGGGTGAAGGCGGCGGGTCGGCTGCTGGCGCTGACGGGAGCAACGAGGGGGGCGCGGCTAGCTGGGCGGACTTTTCCGACTATGAGGGGATTCCAGGCTGGGTAACCAGCGAGGAGGGGGCCGTCATCAGCCGCCAGTTGATTCAAGGTTATCCGGACGGTAGCTTCCGACCCGCGCAAGAGATGAAGCGGGGAGAGGTTATCGTGTTGCTGGAACGCGTGCTTGTCGCAATCGAGGCTGCATTAACGGAAGAAGGAGCGGAGGGAGAACAAGTAGCAGAGGAAGAAGGCGGCGAGCAAGAGACAGAAGAGCCAGGAGGCCCGCAGACCCCTGAGACGCCGGTAACGCCAGGCAATCCGAACCCGCCAACAGAGGAGGAAAAACAAATTACCGTGAACGGGCTGCCGCAAGCGGAAATTATAGTCCGTCCGAATGCAGGCGACCTTGAGCGGCTGGCTGCCGAAGAGTTGCAGCAGACCGTTGAGTTGATCAGCGGAGCGCGCTTGCCGAAGCTGCGCGGGACTTTGGCAGACAGCCCGGTCAGTGCTTATCTGTGGCAGGAAGAGCTGCATCTGCAACAGAGCGGCTTCGCCTCGCTCGAAGCCTCTATTATGAACAACAGTGGAGCAACAGTCGTTGTTCGCCTGGAGTCGCCGACAGTTGGCGATGTGACCGCTTCGTTCGGAGGCGACATAACGCTTGCCCCGCACGAGAGCTTGTCTGTAGCTAGCGAGGTAGTCGTTCAAGCGGATGCGGCAGATGGCGTACATACCATCCCGATTGAAGTAATTGTAGGCGGGCAATCCGTCAAGGCGTTGTCGGCAACCGTTCGCCTTGACCGGAATTTGCTGCAGAACAGCTCCTTCGAGCTTGGCTCTGGCACAGGATGGAATATTTCATCCGGTGGAATTGATAACCAAGTGTCCCGGACGGGGCAGCAATCGATGCGGATGAACTTCAGCGCCCCCTATACGATTCTGCGCACCGAGCAGCAGTTGAAGCTGCAGGCGGGCCAGCGATACGTGCTGGAAGCCTGGGTGAAGGCGAGTGTGCCGACTGGCCAGCGCGTGGTCGCACAGTTCACGGAGATATCGGCAGATTGGCAGTCTACCATTCCGATGCCCCAATATATATTTGACCTGACTGACGAATGGTCTCGCATTGAGGTGGCGTATACCCCTCAGGCTGGCAATCAGTTGGATTTTGTGTGGGCCTACCTGTTTGTCGTGGATGACAATGGCCCGGTATGGGTGGATGATATAACGCTGAAAGCAACGTCTGGACAACAGGAACCGGAACCGGAGCCGGTATCGAATGCGATTGCCAATGGCGGCTTCGAGAACGCCCAGGCAGGCGGTACGCTCCCTGAGCACTGGAATGTCCCTTCAGGAGCGCGGGATACGGAAGTCAAGCATGAGGGCAGCGCTTCGCTGCGAATTAATATTCCGGCGGATGGTTGGACCTATGCAAGGACGGAGCCCATATTCGGCCTGGAGCTAGGCGAATCCTACACATTGCGCGCTTGGGTGAAGGGCAGCCAGGCGGCAGGGCAGCAAGTGTTGGCCAGCTTTATGGAGAAGAATGGCGCCGACTGGTCGGATCTCGTACCAGCCACGCCAATGGAGGGACGACCGATCGCAGAGGATTGGACCTTGCTGGAATGGACCTTTACGCCGCAGGCTGCTACGGGCTCGAACTTTTTCCTCGTTTATTTCTATGCGATTACCGATCCGCTCTGGATTGATAATGTGAGCTTGTCCTTAAGCTCGGAACTGGAAGGCCAAGCGTCAGCGCCAGAATCGTCTGCAGGACGTTCTGTCGCAGACCCTGTTGCCAGAGACGGTGAACAGGGTACGCAACAGTTGCCAGGACCGCAAGACTTGCAGCCTGTAGCCCCGGCAACAGTCCCGCTTGACCCGGCCAGCCGGGTGCGCATCCATTTGGGAACACCGGCTTCCTATCCCGAACTGGCACAGCTGTTTGCGGCTGACCTGGCAGCTTTGCAGGGCAGCGACGGCTTTGCAGTGAGGCAACGAGGCAATGACGTGTATATTTTGGCTGCGGAGCCAGGCGGCGTGCTCAACGGCGTGTATGATTTTCTGGAGAAAAATACTGGCATTCTGTGGACCCGTTCGACTTCCATCGGGACGGTCTATGAAGAGCAGCCGACAATCACGATCGGAGCCTTTAACTATTCCGAACGCTCGCCGTTCGGGCTGCGCGGCTGGCATCTCACCGGGCTGGGAGCAAGCGGCGAATACCATTCCGATCCGGGCTCCGAGCAGATGATGGCACGCAACAAGCTGAACAGCAAGCTGGCCGAGTTCGAGAATATGCCGCTCTGGCAGGAACACAGCAAGATGGGCATCAAGCCGTTCAATATCGGGCATAATCTGGCATTCTGGCTGCCCAATGAAGCTTACTTTGCCGACCATCCGGATTATTACAACACCGACGCGAACGGCGACCCGCTGCCGGTCGGGCATGAGACGCAAATCAATTTCTACCATCCTGATGTGCCGGGCGTTATTGCCGAACGGGTAGCCGCCTTCCTGGAGGACAATCCGATTGAGGTCGTGGGCATCGGCATCAATGATACGCACTATTTCGAGCAGGCAGGCTTTAGTAACCAGCCGTTCGTGACCGAGGATGGCATCACGATTCAACCGCATGAAGCAGATTACAAATCGACGGTCTTTTACACCTTTTTGAACAAAATCGCCCGCCAGGTCAAGGTGACGAATCCGGGGGTGCAGATTGCGACCTTTGCTTATTTCTTCACAGAGGTGCCGCCGCGCATAGCCTTGGAAGACAATATTATTATCGTGTTGGCCCCGATCTCGGGTGATGACCGGAAGCCGATCAATACGCCGGAGCTGTCCAATCCGAACCGGGCCTATGTAGCCAAGCTTGCCGGGTGGCTGGAGAAGACGTCCAATATCGTCATGTACAATTACTACGGTTCCTTCTTGTCCGATAAGTATGAGCGCCCGATTGCCGCCAAAGTGCAGGCTGATATGCAGTATTACCGGCAGCTTGGCTTGACTGGCGTTATCCCGGAAGGCGTAGTAGACGCCAATGGCCCGAATTGGGGCATTAATGCGTTGCAGTTCTGGCTATTCCAGAAGCTCATGTGGAATCCGGATGCCAATATCGAACAGCTTAAGGCTGACTATATTACCAAAGTATTCGGACCGGCCGCTGGCGCAATGGGTACCTATTATTCGCTAATCGAGCAAGGCTGGAACATGTATGATGATGTGATTGCCTACAATACGAGCACAAATACGTATATCGGCAAATATATCGTTCAGGCAGGAATAGCCGAAGCAGCCCAGGCGGCGCTGGATCAGGCTTGGGGCCTTGCAGATGCTGCGATCCAGGTGCGTATCGAGCCGATCAAAACCACGTTTGAAGCGATGGTAGCGCAATATACCGAGATGCCGTCCTTGCAGGCGGAAGCGGTGTATACGACTGCGGAGAAGGAAGCGATTGTTGGCGCCACAGACTTCACGCAAGGACCATGGGCAGATGCGGTGGCGGCCAGAGATTTCTATGCGATCAATTCGACCACGCCAGCTCCGGTAGAGACCAAAGTCCGCTTGCTATGGGATGATGAGAATTTGTACGTCGCCTATGAAAATATGGACAGCAACATCGAGGGCTTAATTACCAGCGATAGTGCCCCGAACGAATGGTGGGCCAGTGGCGCGGATGATGATAATGAAACCTTTATCACGGGGGAGCCGGACGCTTCCAGCTATTATGTATTCTTCAACAATCCGGGAGGGCTGAAGCTGGAATACAGCGGACCCGCGCAGGACAGTGGCTATAGCGGCGCATGGGAGGCCTACACCTCCGTCCATGCGGATCGCTGGATATCGATTCAAGTCATTCCATTTGCCAGCATTCAGGTGGATCCGGCGCAGGTAGAAGCGTTGCAGGGCTATTTCTTCCGCAGCTATCACGGGACTGCAGGATTCTACGGCTGGGGAACCGGTACGGTATGGGATTCCGGAAGCTTTCATTCGATTGTGTTGAAAAGATAACAACGTGCTCGGCGAAGATACGAGCGAAGCGGAACAAGCAGGTCATCATAGAGGCATTGAGTAGCTGATCGTCAAAGAGGTGGAGCGGATGGATCGTAATACATTTACCCTGTTCGGGTCCATGGAAAAATGAGATGATGCATTCATCGGGGCTCAAGGTTTCGGCCAAGGGTTCTGATCTTCAGGCTATTGCGATCCTTCCTTCTAACTCAAATTGGCGAATTAGGGCGCAGCTTTCCTGAAGATTTTTTAATTGGGGTGAGCTAACGATGATCCATGGTATGTATTTGCGCCGGAAAAACAAGGTAGTGGTGGAACAGCTAAGCGGAGATCCCGTCTCCAAGGCGTGGTTGGCTACCGCCTCGAAAAATATCGAAAGCCTAGGATATCGTTTCTCGCCCCGCTTAATCAGAGAATTGAGCAAAATGCCGTCGGAAGCATTTGGCATCTTTTATGACGAGTTAATCGTTCAACTGAAGGTGATGGTTGGAGCACATGTCGAATATCGGCCGATGTACCCGGGGTTTCCCACGCAAATGATGGAGGAGTCCGAGGCGGACCTGTATTTAAACGCCCTGTATCATTACTTTACGCTAGATCTTCCCCTGTACGATAGTAAGAGCAGGCAACCGCTAGCAGAGGAGAGCCCCCTTAAAGTCATTGATCTGGGAACGAAGGCAGAATGCCAAGTTTTGATTCATCAGCTTATGCAAGCCAAGGGCTCGATTTCCGAGACTGACAAAACGGATATCGACAAAACGATCCAACAGGCCGGAGCGGAGGAGTTAAGCGAGATTCTACCTGCCGAAATTCCATTTAAGGAAAATGCCGCATTTGTAGCAGGATCGCTTCTCAAGCATCGCAAAGCGGATCCGAAGGCGATCGGCCGATACATAAAGACGGCGACCGACGTTTTGCGGCTGGCCGTCGCTTGGTCGGACGGGGATGTAAGCTTGGCCGAAGCAACCCGATTCCGTAAATTCACGCGCCCGGAAAGAAAGCTGCTGCTCGCCCTGCTGGAACAATGTTACCCCATTACGGAAGATATGCTGAGATTTAAGCAACGCTGGATTCGTCTTGGCGAAATTCTGCATCCTTCCGAATATAAGAACCGTTTCTCTCGGTGCCATGAAGCCTTTGATATACTGCGTAATCATAAGCCGTTCCCAACTTATGGCGGCAGCGTCGAACTCGCATTCCAATGGAAGCAAGTTTGGCCGCTGATCGATCTGATGATGCAACGTCCGGGCGAATTCGCCAGAAGGCTGGATCAACTCACGCGTATGACGGAACACGCGGATTACGTGTTGCTCGCCTTTGAGGAAGTCGTACATGAGATCTCGACGCCGGTATTGCTGCAGGTGAAGTGCCATTTCGTACATCGAACGGAATTTCAAGGAATGCGAACTTTTTTCCCGAAAGGTAATGTAGCCAAAGCGTTTGTCATCCCTAACGCGCTGCCCGAGATTCCTGGCGAGGTATGCAAGTCGATCGTAGACGTATGCGAGCATGAACTGATTCGCCGCTTCTCTTTACTGCCCCCGCTGGGTAAAACATTCATTGATCAGCGGTTAAGCACGTATCTCGTACCGTTTTCCCAACGTTCGGCTAGCAAGGCTTTGCGTACGATCGTTCGCGGGAGCCGGGTCCCGATGCCCAAAGGGGATACCGTTCGCTTCTTTAACTGGTGGAAAGAAGGGGTAGTGGATGGACAGCCGACGGGACGAGTCGATATTGATTTGTCTGCCGTTTTATATGATCGCAATTGGAACTATATCGAGCATATCTCCTACACGAACCTGCGTTCCTCGAAGTATCTGGCCGTTCACAGCGGAGATATCGTGTCTGCTCCTAGCGGCGCATGCGAATTTATTGATCTCCATATCCCATCGATCGTCGAATACGGCGGACGGTACGTGGTCGCTGCTTTGCAAGCTTTCACCGCGCAGCCGTTTTGCGATTTGCCGGAATGTTTCGCGGGTTGGATGATGCGAAGGAAGCCGGGCTCCGGAGAAATCTTCGAACCGTCTACGGTGGTCGACAAGATCGATTTGTCTGCGAATACGACAATTGCGATTCCCGTCATTCTGGATTTGGCGGAGCGTGTAATCATCTGGAGCGACCTTGCTCTTGCGAGACACCCGGACTACAACAATAACGTAGAAGGAAACAAACGTGGGATGTCGCTAATGGGTCAAGCGATGAGCGGGCTTAGAAAGCCGGACTTGCATGATCTGTTCCGGCTCCATGCGGTGGCTAGAGGCGAAATCGTGGATGACAGGGAGCGGGCGGAGTCGATCTTCGCGGTCGATGGAGGGGTTACCCCATTCGATATCGAAGAGATCATGGGCGAATATCTGGCGTAGACTGAGATGAAAAGGCAAATTAAATGCTATCGGCGACGGCACGACGATTCGGATTCCCAAACTGGACCTAAGTCCGGTAAACATTCCGTTCGTTAGGAGGAGGATTCTATTAAGAGAAAAGGGCTACAATGAGAGCAACAAAACGAGAAAGCGTGGTTGCCATTATGAGAAAACCCAGCGCCTTAATAGCGTGGAAAATGCTTGTCCTGTCGCTCCCCAAAGGAATCGCGGCATTTGTCATCATCGTAGCGGGATTATCCGCAAGCCTGCCGTTGTCGGTATTTCTGATCGGATTGCCTTTGCTGGCGGCAACGCTGGTCTTCTGCCGGTCAATCATGCTAGGCGAGATGAGATACGCGACAGCCTGGCTGCAAGGAAAAGAATATCCCGAAGCCTCGGCTCCGTCGGAATCGACAGCCGGAGAACAGCAGGGATGGCGGGCATGGCTGCTGTCCGTCCTGAAGGATGGCAGATCGTATCGCGGTATTCTGTTCGGGATCCTGCAGCTGCCAATCGGCATAACAGCGTTCACCTTTGCCATCGTGCTGCCCGTTACGGCCCTGGCGGTCATGCTCTCGCCGGCAGCTTACGAAGTAAGCATGAGACTGTTCGACTTTAACTTGTTCGCAAGCGATTGGAGATTCGACGAACTGTTTGGGTGGGAGATGAACTCCGCCCAGCGCTCATGGGTTGCCGGCGGAGTCGGCTTGGTATTAATGCTGCTATTGCCGCCTCTGATGCGAGGGCTTGGCCGGTTGTACGCCGCCTGGATTCTTAGCGTTTCAGGCCCTGAGCCCGTCAGCCGTCCTAACCCCGAATCCGCGTACGAAGGAGGAAAGTTCCCTTTCTCCTTGGAAAACCATGAAATCGGAGCCTTTCACCCCGAACGCAGCATTCCGCCGGTGAGCTAAGCACGACTAGACGCAATAGAGAAAGCTGACCTCGATTTGAAAATCGGGGTCGGCTTTTTTATGATTTCTATTTGGCGATAAAAACTTCATCTAAACGCGGTCGCACATCTTCAAAAGGCCGGAGGTAGCAGCAAATGCGAGGAGAGGCCAATCATATACCGCATCGGAAAAAATAGAGGGAAAAGCACCCTCTAATCTGGGGATAAAGTAATAATAACTATAATTAGAGGGAAAAACGCCTTTTGATCCTTAAAGGAGCGTCACCGCATTTTGCGTTGATGCTCCTTTTCGTCAAAGCTGGCTGCCGATAACGGATTCCACGGCCTTTTTCCAGCCGGAATAATGCCGTTGCCGGTCGGCGGGATCCATGGCGGGAAGGAAGGACGTCCCTTGCCCGGCTATACGGCGCAAGTCATCCAGCGAGGACCAAATGCCCACCGCGAGCCCGCCCATATAGGCCGAGCCCAGGGCGGACAATTCGGCTGCGCCTGCTCGTTTGACTTCAATATGCAAGAGATCCGATTGGAATTGCATGAGGATATCGTTGCTTGATGCGCCGCCATCCACCCTAAGCTCGCTTAGTTGGATAGCTGTTGCATGCTGCAACAAGTTAATGGCATCTTTGACTTGATAGGCGATGCTTTCCAGAGCGGCTCTTGCGATATGGGCTTTGCCCGTTCCCCGGCTCATCCCTATAATCGCCGCGCGGGCATCCGGCTGCCAATAAGGAGCGCCAAGACCGACGAAGGCCGGAACGAGATAGACGCCTTCATTATCGGGGGCCTGCAGCAGCAGTGCATCAAGCTCGGAAATCGATTGAAACAAGCCGAGGTTATCCCGCAGCCAGTTCATGCTGTCGCCCGAGGTTCGGATGATGGCCTCCGCCGCATAAGTTACCGTGCCGCCTTGCCCCCAGGCGATGGCTTGGACCAAACCCTGCTTCGAAGCCGACGGTTTGAAGCCGGTATTCATCAGTACGGACGTGCCCGTGCCGTAGGTTGCTTTGGCCGATCCTTCTTCGAGGCATAAATGCCCGAACAAAGCGGCCTGCGAGTCGCCGATGACGCCGGCGATCGGAATGCCGTCGACGAGCGGCGTTGCCCCGCGAGTATACCCGTATATCATGTCGGAAGGCTTTGTCTCGGGAAGGAGCTCGCGAGGAATGCCGAATAAGCGGCAGAGCTCTTCATCCCATTGCAAGGTATGGATATTAAACAGAGAGGTTCGGCTGGCGTTGGTATAATCGGTAGCGTGAACGCTTCCGCCAGAGAGCTTCCAGAGCAGCCAGCTGTCCATTGTGCCGGCAAGCCAATCGCCTTTCGCCAGCTTCCCGTCCGCGCAGGGGGTATGATCCAATATCCAACGCCATTTGGCTGCCGAGAAATAAGGATCGAGCAACAAGCCGGATTTGGCTTGAACGGTTGGCTCGAAGCCGGAGTCTTTTAGCTTATCGCACATCTCAAAGGTTCGCTGGCATTGCCATACGATCGCCGGTCCGACGGGTTTCCCCGTCGTTTTATCCCAGATCAGGGCGGTCTCCCGCTGATTCGTTATGGTTAATGCGGAGAGCTGCTCCGAGCCGATCCCCGCCTTGTCGATGGCGGCTCCGGCGCACAAGAGCACATTTCCGTAAATTTCGGCCGCATCATGCTCTACCCATCCAGGCGAGGGATAATACTGCTGATGCGGCATCGAACTGGAGGACAGAATTTGTCCGCTGCCCGATACGACGAGCGCTTTCGTTCCCGAAGTGCTCTGGTCGATTGTTAATAGATAAGCCTCGCTCATGACTCCTGCCGCCCCAGCAATTGTAAAGCCGATCGTCGCAGCCCCTTGACGCTGATGCCGTAATGCGAGAATACTTCGGCCGTTTTGCCCGCGATCGCAGGTTCGTCGGGAATGCCGATAATTTTGATCGGAACCGGACAATGCTGCCCGACAAGCTCCGCGACCGCTGCTCCGAGACCTCCATGGACGCTATGCTCTTCGACGGTAATTATACGTCCGGTCTCGCGAGCGGCCCGCAGAACAGCCTCGTTGTCCAGCGGTTTGATCGTATGCATGTTGAGCACCCGGCAAGAGATTCCCTCCTCCCGCAAGGCGTTGGCGGAATCCAGCGCTATCCTTACCGTTTCGCCGGAGGAGATCATAGTCAAGTCGGAGCCCTCCAACAGAGTAACGGCTTTGCCGATTTCGAACTCGTATTCCCCGGATGCATAGACATCCTCGACGGGATTGCGTCCGATTCGGATATAAGCGCCGCCTTCATGGGCGACGAGCGCTTCCGTCATCCGTTTGGTCTCGTGCCGATCCGCCGGCATAAGGACGGTTATGCCCGGGATGGCGCGCATGACGGCCAGATCCTGCACCGAATGATGCGACATGCCAAGCGCGCCGTAGCTAATGCCGCCGCTAATGCCGACAAGCTTGACGTTGGTGCCGGAATAGGCGACGTCGACTTTGATCTGCTCTATGCTTCTCATGCTGAGAAAACAGGCGGGCGAGGCGACGAAAGGTTTCTTGCCGCTATGGGCAAGTCCGGCGGCAATGCCGACTATGTTCTGCTCCGCGATGCCGACCTCGACGAATTGCTCCGGATAGGCATCCGCGAACGGCCCCATAGCCGCGGAGCCCCGGGAGTCGCTTGCGAGCACCATTACGGTTTTATCTTCTTGGGCGATGTCGAGCAAGGTGTCGCAGATGATCTGCCGATTGGCGATCGTGTTAGCCATGTTGCTCAGCTCCTCTCTTCGTCAACCTGGCCTGTTCGGCCGACAATTCGGCCAGAGCCCGTTCCAGTTCTTCGGCGCTCGGTACATGGTGATGCCAATGCGCGACGTTTTCGGCGAAGGAGATTCCTTTGCCTTTAACGGTATTGGCAAGTATGAGCGTCGGTTTGCCGGGAGCGGCAGGCGCGGCTTCCAACGCCTCTACGAGCGCGCCCATATCGTTGCCGTCCAAGGCAACGACGTTCCAGCCGAAGGCGGCCCACTTCTCGTCCAGCGGGTCAAGTCCCATGACGTTTTCCGTTGTGCCGCTTATTTGCAAGCGATTGCGATCGACGATGCCGATCAAATTGTCGAGCTTATAGTGCGCGCCGGCCATCGCTGCTTCCCATACGGAGCCCTCGGCTTGCTCTCCGTCGCCCATCAGGCAGTAGACGCGATAACGTTTGTTGTCCCTCTTGGCCGCAAGCGCCATGCCAACCGAGATCGCGAGACCATGCCCCAGCGCTCCCGTGTTCATCTCGATGCCGGGCACCTTATTGTTGGGGTGACCGATTAACCTTGTTCCGAATTGTCCGAACGTATCGAGTTCCTCTTTGGGGAAGAAGCCGAGGTCGGCGAGAATGCACCATAACGATTCGACGGCATGGCCCTTGCTGGCGATAAAACGGTCGCGGTCGGGATCCTTCGGCCGCCTTGGTTCGATGTTCATGACGCGATAATAAAGCGCGGTAACAATATCGGTATTGCTGAGCGAGCCGCCCGTATGTCCGCTCTTTGCCTTGTGGATCATGCGAAGCAGGTCCATTCGGATTTGAACGGCTTTCATTTGCAGGTGTTGAATATCCATGCGTAATCCTCCTTCTACAGGCCCGATCCTCGGAGCCAAGCCTTAATCTCCGCTTCCGTCGGATCGACGGGATCGGGCGTAAGTCCGGGAATGTACTGGCATGCTTCGTATAAAGCGGGAATCGCATTCGCATGAATGCCGACGGCATGGTGGACGTAGGGGCCTTTCACGAGCTTCTCTTCCCATAAAGGCCAATCGTTGACTTCCACCCACACATAAGAACCGCGCGTGTAAGGCCCCTGTATCCCTTTGGCTTTGCCAAGGAACAGGCTGTATTCTCCGTGATCGCCATCGAAGCGGGCAAGCGTCATGCCGCCGCCTTTAATTTCGCCTTCGTGAGTGCCGGGAGAATGATCGTCGAACAGAAAATGTTTTCGCAGCTTGGGTTTGTCCTCGACTGACAGGGATACCGGGAAATTGCCGCAATGGAACAGCAGCTCGCCGTTAGAATTGTCCGGGTGACGGACCGTAAGATCGGCGAAAAAGGTCGGGTGCTGATTCAACGTGGCCGCCTGCGTCATGACCGAGGTGATGGCGCCATGAATGTCCGTCTCGCAAGTGACGGGGATCTGCTCATCGGTGAGAATCGCGTTGGCCAGACAAGGCATAATGCCCATGGCATCCTGCAGCGACGACCAGCATTGAATCGCGATCGCGGTGCTTCCCGTCTGAACGGCGTATTGTTTCATTGCAACTTTTAACGACGCAATCCTTTTGACATCCGTCTCCGTCACCTCCGACCAGTCCAGCTTGGCTTTGATATAATCCACGGCTTCGGCGAGCTCGGAGCCGCCGCCGCTTTCGATTCGTTTCGCAGCGCGCTGGATATCCACGATCGTAATAGGATGGAGCTCAATGCCGAACCGCTCCAGCAGCTCTCCTTCGTTGCACATCATCGTCCAGAAGGAGGAGGGACGCGGACCGATCTGCAAAATTCGCAGGCTGCGGAATTGCCTTACGACGTTGGCTGCCGCGATAAAATTCGTAAATCCGCGTTCGAATACGGGATCGTCCAGTCTGCTGTTAGTCACATAGGTAAACGGAACGTTGAACCGCCGCAATACTTTACCCGTTGCAAACAACCCGCATTGCGTATCCCGCAGCCTCATCCCGTCCTCGAGCGGAGCTTCGTCGCGGGGCCCCCACAACAGAACGGGCTTTCCGAGCGCTTTGCCCACCCGCGCGACCGTGTCTTCGGTGCCGAAATTGCAATGGGGAAAAAACACGGCATCCACTTTTTCCTGACGGAACCGATCGACTATGAGATCCGCGCCAATGTGGTCGTCGTACAACAATCCCTCTTGGTTGATGCCCTCCAGATCCACGATGTCAATATCGAGTCCGAAGCTCTCCATCTTTTCCTTAATCATCACTTTGTACCGGAAAGCATCCTCCGCGCTGAACACGAATCGGCGTGTAGGGGCGTAGCCGAGCTTAAGCTTTTTCAAGTGAGAGTCCTCCTAAATTGACGATTTTGTTTAGCTAAACTAATTGTGCTTTTCTTCGCTTTTTTTATGTGAAATCTATTTTGACAACAAGGTCACACCTAAATTAGCATGAAATATGATGAGGGTCAACTGAAATTTATATAAACAAAACTAAATTTATATTTAACTAGACATATTGTTAAGTTTAATTGTGTGGTTGATTGCATAATGTTTAGTTCGACTGTACACTAGAGTTTAGGATTTGAAAGAGTAGGAGGCATCTCGATGAAAATGGAAGACATCGCTCGAATGGCGGGCGTGTCCAAAGCAGCGGTGTCGCTTGCTTTTAGCGGAAAGCCGGGCGTGGCGCCTGAGACGCGCGAACGCATTCTCCAAATCGCCCATGAGCATAATTACGAGTTCAAACCCCGGAAATCGGGGGCCGATACGGTCTCCAAAGCAATTACGTTCCTGGTGTTCGCCAATTCCGGACTCGTGGTCGACTCGTATTACCAGCAGCCTTTCTTTCGGGAATTGATCCACTTTACGGAGGAGCGCTGCAGGGCGCTTGGGTATTCGCTGATGTTCAGCACGATCTCGCTGGACAAGCTCGACGAAGGAATAACGTCGATTGCCGAAAGCGGGAATAGCCAAGGCGTTATTTTGCTGGGGACGAATTTGGACCGCATGCAGATATCGGACATCTCGGGCAAATTAGCCTTGCCGATGGTCGTTGTCGATAACTGCTACGAGACGCTGCCCATTCACTTCGTCGAAATTAATAATATGATGGGGGCATACGAAGCCGCTTCGCATCTGATCGGACTGGGGCATCGCCATATCGGCTATATCTCGTCCAGCGACCGCATCCATAATTTCGAGGAGCGCAGGCGCGGATTTGCGTATGCGATGCGGGAACGGGGAGTCGAGCTGGACCCGGATTGCCTGTTCACCGTGGAGCCGACCATTCTTGTTGCCCAGGAGACGCTTAAGAACAAGCTGGACGATTATCTGAGCGCGGGGAAGCCGATGCCCAGCGCATTTTTTTGCGAATGCGACTATATCGCCATCAGTACGGTCAAGACGCTTGCGGAAATGGGGTTGCGCGTCCCGGATGACGTGTCCGTCATCGGCTTCGACAACATCCAGGAAGCGCGGATCGTAACGCCGGAGCTGACTACGGTGCATGTCGAGAAGGAAAGCATGGCCAAATGGGCGGTCAACGCGCTCGTGCAGGAAATCGAGACCGGCAGCACCATTCGCAACAAAATAGCGGTGGATACGCAGCTTGTCGTAAGGCAATCCACGCGGGCCGTATAAGGCAACGGGGGCATCTCAGGATGCCTCCGTTTTTTGTCGGTGCGTGCGCTTACATAGTTCTTAAAAATGTTCGCTCGTTTCTAAGTTTTCATCACTATTCATGCCAAGCGCTCGTCTATACAATGAAGTTAAGTCCCCCAAAGCAGCCGCTATCAGCTAAGGAGAAGGAGGATGGAGGCGGAATTGGAGCATGCGGCCGGAACCAAATGAACTCGCGCGCGGCGGGCGGGCTGCAAAAGGGAAGTTGTCTACCGCCAAAGTTCCTTCGTATAATAATTGCAACTAGAATGGAAGCGCTTCAAGCGAAGCCTCCGAATGCGAAAGAAGGCTGTTGCAGTGAAAAATATGAGGATCGTTCAGAAAATGGCGCTAGGTTACCTGCTTCTCGTGTTGTTGCCGATTATCGTTTTCGGCGGTTACTTGTACAATCAGTTCTACATGGACGTCATGTCCGAATATTCCGAAGGCAAGCAGAAGCTGGTGGCGCAAGCCGGCGACGGCTTCCGGTCCAGCCTGAAGCAGGTGGAATCCATTCATGCTTTGTTCATGAACAACCAGCAACTGATCGATTATTTAAATGGAAACTACAGTTCGGAGCTGCAGCATGTATACAACTATCTCAAGGACATACGTCCGCTATTCATATACGCGCAATCGCGCGATAACGGGATCTCTTCTCTTAAGTTGTACAAAACGCTGCCCAAGGTCCACTCCGTGGACGGAGAGCTCGAAGATCTGGATCGGATAAATGAAGAGCCTCTGGCGTTGCTGGAAGGGGTCAAAGTGGACGAAGGCGTCTGGCTGCGGAGCGCAAGCTCCGATATTGCCGAGCTTCCGAGCTTGAGCTACTACCAGCGCATCTATAACAACAGCTATACGAAGCCGCTGGCCGTGCTGGAGATCAAAACGAATGAATCGTTGATTAGCAATTTCTTTAAGGCGGTAGATGTCAATCAAAACATGCAAGTGCGGATCATGCAGGGCGGAGCAACGGTATACAGCAACGAGGGGGCCGGACAGGACGACGAATTGACGGCAAGCTTGATTGCCATGGCGGATGAAAACGATCAAGGTTATGCCTACTCCAGCAAGCAGAGGGCGCTTGTGAATTCGCTGACGATTCCGGAGCTGTCCACGACGTTCTACTTCTTTAGCCAGATGGACGAGGTGTTCGTCGATATTCGGACCAAGACGCTTGTCCTTGCTCTGATCCTGTTACTATCGCTTGCGGTGCTGACGGGCATCTATTACGCGACGGCTTCCTCGATCGTTCGCCGCATTCTCGGGCTGGCCAAGCACATGAGACGGGGAGACGAGAGCAACCTGACCTTCTACACAGTAGGCAAATCCAATGATGAAATCGATTTGTTGACCCGATCCTACAACTCGCTGGTCCAGCGAATTGACGAGTTGTTAAATACCGTGCACAAAGCCGAGCTGATGAAGAAAGAAGCGGATTATCTGGTGCTGCAAGCGCAGATTAAGCCCCATTTTCTGTACAACACGCTGGAATCCATTAGGATGCTCGCCGAAATCAACAACGATCAGGAAGTCGTGGACGCGACCTACACGTTCGGGCGGCTGCTAAGGTACACGCTGAATTCCGGCGACAACGAGACGAGGCTGCAGCATGAGATCGATAACGTAAAGCACTATTTGGACATGCATAAGCTGCGCATGCTGGATCGGTTAAGCTTCTCCATCCAGGTTCTGACGGAGATTGACGATATCCGTTGTCCCCGCTTTATTCTGCAGCCGCTCGTGGAGAACTGCATCCAGCATGGCATCGGACAGAGCCGCAAGCGCGGAGAGATCGATATCGTCGTGCGAAGAGAAGGCGCAGAGCTCCAGATCGTGATTGCCGATAACGGTCCCGGCATCCCCGCAGAACGGCTGGAGCTGATCCGGGGCGTGCTGAGCAACGAACGGGATCGCGAGGAGCTGCAGAACGAAAATTCCGGTCACGGGCTTTACAATGTCAGCGAACGCATTCGCGCGTTCTACGGCGGACATACGCGGCTGCTGATCGAGAGTCGCGAAGGGGAGGGCACGAAGTATATTTTGAGGCTGACGGTTTCTCCCTTAGGCGGATCCGCCGCGCGCGAAGGATAACGATAAAAGGAGTGAAGATCGAATGGAGCAACAACGAATGAGCGAGATTCCGGATACGCTTATGCTTGAGGAAAGGGCGGCCCACGCCATCAACGCGATGATCGGGCTGGCCGACCGCGATCATGGCTATATCCCGTTCTTTAGCGCGGACTTGATGCACAAGCCCGCCTATATGCAGCATGGCGATTGGGACTACGGGTCCTCACACGGCAGGATGATCGACGGCCTGATTCTGGCCAGGCATATGTCCGGCGAGACGTTCGGCAAGGAAGTCGAGGAGCGGTATCGCGAGAATCTGCTGTCGTTCTTCAAGGAGGACGGGATGAGCTATCGCCAAATCAACCCGACCCGCGACTGGGAGCCGAACGCCAACCTGATCGACCAGCGCGCCGTCATCCTGTCCTTGACGACCTGGTACATGGAATCTGGAGATCCCAAGGTGAAGGAAGCGGCGGATCGCCATGTGGCGGCCTTGAAGAGAATCGCCGTCAAGGAACGGGACGTCTGGTATTATCCGGCGTCCGAATACAAGGAGACGGGATGGCCCTCGGCGAACGGCGTGCAGCTGAGACTGGCGCCGGACCCCGCGGCATTTTGCGGCAGGCTGGTCATGCCGCTGCTGAAGTACCACGAGTTGACCGGCAATGAAGACGCTTACGAGCTCTGCCAGTTTTTTACCGCGCTAATCATGGAGCGGAGCGGCGTCTTCAACAAAGACGGCAGCTTCAACGATTCGCTGGCTTACCGCAGCGGCCACTTCCATACCCGTTTGGGGACGCTCGACGCCATCGCCCGCTTCGGCATGCACTCCGGCAACGCGGCGATGATCGCCTGGGTCAAGAAAAGCTACGATTGGGCGCTGACCAAATGCACGGCGTTCGGCTGGACGCCGGGCGATCTGCACGAGCAGGCCTACGAGCACGAGACGTGCTCGCTCGTGGACCTGATCGCCTGCGGCATTACTCTGGCCAAGAGCGGTTACGTGGAATATTGGGGCGTCGTCGAGCGGTTTCTGCGCAACCATCTGGCGGAATCGCAGTTGCTGGATCTCGACTGGGTGGAGCAGACGGACGACAAGTCGAACGATATACAGGCCCACACAACCTTCTACAAGGTGGCGGAGCGCACCCGTGGTTCCTTCGCGGGTTATTCGGCGCCGAACGATTTTGTATGCGACGTCAACGAAGGGCGCGGCCATACGAGCGATTTGCAAATTTGCTGCCTGGGATCGGGCACGCGCGGCTTGTTCATGGGTTGGAGCAACACGATCACGGAGAAAAACGGGACCGTCAGCGTCAATTTTTTGCTGAACCGGGGTTCGAAGTGGCTTGACGTCAGCAGCCATTTGCCTCACGAAGGCAAGATCGTGCTGGACGTGCGCTCGGACATCGCAAGGCTTCTGATCCGCATACCGGAGTGGGCCGGTTTTACAAAGATCAAGTACACCCGCGAGCGGGAGGGGAGCGTGGCCAAAGGCAAAGGCAGCGAGGAGAGCAGCTGGGTCAACCGCCACTTCCTCTCGCTCGGCAAGGCGACCGCCGGGGAACGGATTACGGTGACCTTCCCGTTAAGCTTCCGCAAGACGCTGGAGAACGCCGTCGGCCAAACGTTCGAGGCGGAATGGCGCGGCGACGACGTGGTGGGGATTACCCCGAAGGGCACGAAAAAGCCGCTGTACAGCGGGCGGCAAGTTTTCGATCGGGCCCCGATGCGCGGGGGCGATTATCGCCGGCTGGATCGCGAATTCGTATGGTAAAACGGTTGCTTTGTTATTACGGCGACGACTTTACGGGGTCGACGGACGTGTTGGAGGCGCTGTACCGCACGGGCCTGCGCACGATCTTGTTCCTGGAGCCGCCGGAACCGGAGCTGCTCCAGGGGAAATTCCGGGACGCGGATTGCTTCGGCGTGGCCGGAGTAAGCCGTTCCTTGCCGCCGGAAGAGATGGAGCGCGAGCTTCGTCCCGTTTTGGCTACGCTGAGGTCCGCGAACGCGGCGATCGTTCATTACAAGATTTGCTCCACGTTCGATTCATCCCCGGACACGGGCAGCATCGGCCGGGCGATCGAGATCGGCAGCGACGTGTTCGATAGCCGCAAGCGAGGCAAGTTCGTGCCGCTGCTGGTCGGCGTCCCCTATTTGCGCCGGTATACGGTGTTCGGGCATCATTTTGCGGGAGCGGGGGGCGAGGTGCATCGGCTGGACCGCCACCCGACGATGAAGAGACATCCCGTTACTCCCATGGCGGAATCGGATCTGCGTCTGCACTTGGGAAAG
This sequence comes from Paenibacillus sp. PAMC21692, assembly GCF_014303795.1. Lineage (NCBI taxonomy): Bacteria > Bacillati > Bacillota > Bacilli > Caryophanales > Paenibacillaceae > Paenibacillus > Paenibacillus sp. PAMC21692. Next base: position 6,006,534 of record NZ_CP060293.1, on the reverse strand, counting down.
CAGACCGACTTGTCCATCTCCCTGCTGGACATCGCGGCGCAAGACGGCGAGCATGAGGCCGTGCGCATACGTCTCAATGGTCTTGTGTCGGAGGAAGAGCCGGATATCGTGCTCTTCGACGTGCTCGACGAGAAGCGGTTGGCCGCGGCGGGCAGGCTCATCTGGGAGAAGGCGGCGGATGGCGAAGGCCTCTTCGTAGCGGGTTCCTCCGGCGTGGAATACGCGCTGGGATCCGCTTGGCGCGCGGAGGGGCTGGCGCCCGCGGAGGGCCCGGCGGTAGAACCGGTGAGCGCGGTCGACAGGCTGTTAGTCGTGTCGGGCAGCTGCTCGCCGGTTACCGAGCGGCAGATTCGTTATGCGCTAGATTCCGGTTATGCCGGCATACGCGTCGCCGGAGAAGAGCTGCTGAGTCCCGAACGCCGGGAGGACGCGATCGCGAACCTGAAGAAGCAGACGCTGGTGCGGCTTGCCGAGGGGCGCAGCGTCATTCTGTATTCGGCGCTGGGTCCCCACGACGAGGGCATCGGCCCGCTGCGGGACGCGCTGGCGGCGCAAGGGCAATGCGCGGAGGCAAGCAGTCGCCTGCTCGGCGAGGCGCTTGGCGCTATTTGCCGGCAGGTCGTTGCAGAAGCCGGCATTTCCCGCATCGTCATCGCAGGCGGGGATACGTCGGGGTACGTCTCGCGGACGATCGGCATTTACGCTCTGGAATGCAAAGCTGCGATCGAGCCGGGAGGACCGTTATGCCGAGCCCATTGTCATGATCCGTCCATCGACGGGCTGGAGCTGGTGCTCAAAGGGGGACAGGTGGGAAGCGACGACTTCCTGGAGCGAGTGCGACTGGGAACGGCATCGGGGACGAGAGGTTAATGGTCAGGAGGCGGGAGACGATGAAACGAACAAGACGGGAGGCCGCAAGCTTGCCCGATTATGAGAATTTAAACGTGCTTCAGCGGGGGACCGAACGGCCCAGAGCCGCTGCCGTTCCGTTCGCGGATGAACGGTCGGCGCTCGAAAACGATGGTTCGGCTTCCCCCTATTATCGCTGCCTGAGCGGCGATTGGAAATTTCATTACGCGGAAAGTCCCGTTGAAGCTCCGGCTGGATTTCACGAGCTTTCGTATAGCTGCGAAGACTGGTCGACGCTGCGGGTTCCGAGCAATTGGCAGCTGCACGGCTACGGCGTGCCCCTGTACAGCAGCAGCAAATATCCGTTCCCGGTGGATCCCCCGTATATTCCGAAGCGGAATCCCACGGGCTGCTACGTCACGACGTTCTCTTTGGGAGACGAATGGCTGGAGCGATGTCTCGTTCTGGCTTTCGACGGCGTCGACGCGGCGTTCCATCTGTGGGTAAACGGAGAAGAGGCCGGCTTCGGCCAAGGCAGCCACAATCGCATGGAATTCGATATTACGTCGCTTGTCCGCAAGGGCGAGAACAAGCTGGCGGTCCGCGTCTATCAATGGTCGACGGGCAGTTATCTCGAGGATCAGGACAAGTGGCGCCTCAGCGGCATATTCAGGGATGTGCATCTATTGTCCGTGCCGGGTACGCATTTATTCGACGCCAGGCTGGTCACCAGGCTTCGCGACTCGTACCGCGAAGGCTCCCTGGAGCTTGCCGTCACGTTACGCAACCGGTCGCAAGGGAGCGCGGAAGGAAGCGCAGCGTCTTGCTTTCTTGAAGCGAAGCTCCTGGGGCCGTCTATGGATGCCATTGCAAGCGCGGCGATTGCCGCAGCCGATCCGGCGCCGGGCGAAGAAACCGTCCTCAGCACCGAGCTTCCCGTTCCCGCCCCCGAGCTTTGGTCGGCGGAGCGGCCGGCTCTCTATACGCTTCTGCTGACATTGAAGAATGGACAGGGCGAAGTAACCGAGGTACAGCGCTTCTCCGTCGGCTTCCGCGACGTTGAGGCGAAGGACGGAAAGGTGCTCGTCAACGGAAACCCCATCATAATTCGCGGGGTGAACCGCAATGAATTCCATCCCGATCTCGGCCAAGTGACGACGATGGAGGACATGGTCCGGGACATTGCGTTAATGAAGCAGCACAATATCAATACCGTGCGCTGCTCGCATTATCCCAACGACGAACGTTGGCTCGACCTATGCGATCGTTATGGGCTGTACGTCATCGACGAAGCGGATCTGGAGACGCACGGCTGCGTGTTTCTGGGAGAGATCAGCCGTTGGATAAACAATCCCGACGAGAAAACCGCGTTCGAAAGCACGCTAGCCGAGGATCACGCTTGGAGGGAAGCGTTCCTGGACCGAATGGCGCGACTGGTGGAGAGAGACAAGAACCATCCTTCCGTCATCGTCTGGTCGCTTGGCAACGAATCGGGTTACGGCGCCAATCACGACGCCATGGCCGCTTGGACCAGGGCGGCGGATCCCACGCGCCTTATTCATTACGAGCGGGCGGGAGAGGCTCCCGTCGTCGATATCGTCAGCTCCATGTATCCTTCCGTGGACATGTTGATCGCCGAAGGGGAGAAGGAGGATACGCGCCCGTATCTGATGGTGGAATTCGGTCATGCGATGGGCAACGCGCTGGGCAACCAGCAGGAGTATTGGGACGCGGTCTACCGGTATCCCCGGCTCTGCGGCGGACTGATCTGGGAATGGTCCGATCTTGCGATTCGCCGCAAGATGGACGACGGCAGTCTCAGGTACGCGTACGGAGGCGACTTCGGCGACGAACCGCACAGCGGCCACTTCTGCATCGACGGGCTGTTGTTCCCCGATCGGTCACCCAAGCCGGCTTTAGCGGAATTCAAAAAGGCGATCGAACCCGTCGTCGTGCGGCCGACCGAACCGGAAACAGGGATATTGCGGATAATCAATCGCTATGATTCGGTCACGTTGGAGCATCTCCTGCCTCGTTGGCGGGTTTATCGCAACGGCGACGTCATAGAGGAGGGCGAGCTTCCGCCTTTACGGATTTCACCGGGGGACGAGGAGCTCGTCGCGATTCCTTATCGCTCCGTGGCGTCAGGCGGGGGAGAATATTGGCTCCATGTCAGCTTCGTTCTTCGCGAGCGCGCGGCATGGGCGGAAGCGGGACACGAGGTCGCATGGGCCGACGTGCCGCTGACCCGTTCCGGAAGTACGGAAGCTATGCAAATCCCGGAAGTCGCGGCAGCCATGGCAGCCGGGGCAGAGATGGCGATTGCCAATGACGCGAAGCCGGAGAGAGAATTGTCGCTTACGGAGAGAGAATTGTCGCTGACGGAGACCGGATTGTCGCTGACGGAGAACGATGCCGTTCTATCAGTTTCCGGAGACGGCTTCGCCTTGGTCTTCGACAAGCTGGCCGGGGAGATCGTAGCCTGGGAATGCGGGGGCACGTCCTTGCTGGCGAAGGGTCCCGCCATCCATCTATGGCGCGCGCCGGTGGACAACGACGTCCATCTGGCGAAGCGGTGGCGAGAGGCGGGTTATCACGAATTAACCGCCTATGTTCGCCGCGTCGATTCGGAGATCGCCGAAGGCGGTTCGGCCGTTCGGATCGAAGTGGAATCCATGCTGGGCGTCAAAGGGGCCCGCATGTTGTTCCGGACGGAGCAGCTGTATACGATTGGCGGCAATGGCGACGTAAGACTGGAGAACCGGATCATCCCCCTGAAGGAGGATCTGCCGCCGCTGCCCAGAGCGGGCATGCGGTTCGCGATGGCGAAGTCGTTCGACCGTTTCGCCTGGTTCGGCAGAGGCCCGCACGAATGTTACCCCGACCGCAAGGCGAGCGGCAAGCTAGGCGTCTACGAAGGCAAGGTTTCGGAACAATTCGTTCCGTATGTCAAGCCTCAAGAGAGCGGAAGCAAGGCGGACGTGCGCTGGGCGACGATCGCCGAAGCCGGTGGCGCAGGTTTGCTTGTGGCGGGAGCCGCGGAGGGAATGCTGGGACAATTGGGCGTCAACCGATACGGGACGAAGGCGCTCGGCGAAACAAGCCATCATGCCGACCTTGTCCCGTTGGACGAAATCGAAGTTCTGGCGGATTGGAGACAATCGGGACTCGGCAACCATAGCTGCGGCTACGCGCCGACCCTGCCGTCCTATTTGATATCCGCCGAAAGCATGACATATACCGTTCGGCTCAAGCCGTTCTGGAACGACGAATCGCGGGCGGCCGCGATCCGGCGCGCCTATTCATCACACAAGGAGGGCTAACAGGCCTATGCGAATCTTAACTTGCAAAACGGAATACGAAGTCAATCCCGTCGGAATCGACATCCGGGCTCCCCGCCTTTTTTGGAAGCTAGAGTCCCATGAACGAGGCGCGAGGCAAGCAGCCTATCAAGTGCTGGTGTCTTCTTCGCGCGACAAGCTCGCCGGCGGCGAAGGCGATTGCTGGGACAGCGGCAAGGTAGAATCCCGCAGCTCCGTTCATGTCGTCTACGCGGGACAGGAGCTTCAATCGGAGCGGCAATATTGGTGGAAGGTCCGGGTCTGGGATGCACGGGGCCAAGTTTCCGAATGGAGCGAGCCATCCAACTGGTCGATGGGGCTGCTGTCCCGCGGGGAGTGGAAGGCGAAGTGGATCGGGCGCAAGCCGCGGCTTGGCCCGGGAACGACTCACGACCTGCAGCCCGCCCCATATCTGCGCCAAACCTTCTCCGTCCCTTCCGCCGTCCGGCGCGCCGTCGTGTACGTCACGGCGCTGGGGCTGTTCCGGCTAAAGGTTAACGGCAAAGAGGCGGGACATCTCTTCGCGCCGGGATGGACGGATTACGACAAGCGCGTGCAGGTGCACGCCTACGAGATTACGGAGCTCCTGAAGCAGGGGGAGAACGTGTTCGGCGTTATGCTAGGCGACGGCTGGTATGCCGGAACCGTCGGCTTCCTGGGAAGCCGCGTGTACGGCGAGCGTCCATTCCTGCTGCTGCAGGCGACGATCGAATACGAGGACGGCAGCAGACAACTTGTCTTATCGGACGGCTCCTGGCGGGTCGCGGAGGGACCGATCCGCTACTCCGACATGATTATGGGCGAAAGCTACGATGCCCGGCTGGAGCTGGAAGGATGGGATCTGCCCGGCTTCGATTCGTCCTCTTGGGAGGCGCCCGATATCCGTTCGGGCTATAACGGGGATCTGACGGCGACGATGGAGCCGCCCATCCGGATAACGGAGAGCATCACGCCGGTTGCGGTGACCCGCACGGCGTCGGGCTCCTATATTTACGATATGGGCCAGAACATGGTCGGTTGGACGGAGCTGCGGGCGACCGGGGCGAGAGGCGCGGAAATTACGCTGAGCCACGCGGAAATGCTTAATCCGGACGGAACCTTGTACCTGGATAATCTCAGGGTGGCCGTGCAAAAGGATCATTACGTGTTGAAAGGCGGCGGGGAGGAGCGGTACGAGCCGCACTTTACGTTTCACGGCTTCCGGTACGTGGAGCTGATCGGATACCCCGGCGAGCCGGATCTGACGACCCTAACGGGGAAGGTCATTCATTCCGACACGCCGGTGACAGGAAGTCTGGAGACCTCGGACGACATGGTCAACCGGCTGTACGCCAATATTACCTGGGGGCAGCGAGGCAACTTCCTGTCCGTGCCGACGGATTGCCCGCAGCGCGACGAGCGGCTCGGCTGGACGGGGGACGCCCAGATCTTTGCGCGGACGGCTTCCTACAACATGGACGTGTCGCGTTTCTTCGCGAAATATATGTGGGACATGATCGACTGCCAGCAGCCGTCGGGCGCATTCACGGACGTGGCTCCCGATGCCGGCTGGATGCGCTACAAAATGTGGAGCACCAGGCTGAACTGGTTCGCGCCGGACAACGCGGGCTGGGGCGACGCCGGGGTCGTCATCCCCTGGACGCTGTACCTGATGTACGGGGATACCCGCATTCTGGAGACGCATTACGGCGCGATGACGCGCTGGGTGGATTACTTAAAGGATAATAGCGTGGAGCTGATTCGGCCGAATTACGCCAACTACGGAGATTGGTTGTCGATCGAGGCCGACACGCCGAACGAAGTGCTGGCGACCGCTTATTTCGCGTACAGTACGAAGCTGATGGGATACATTGCCGGTGCGCTTGGCAAGACGGAAGACCGACGCCGGTACGAAACGTTGTTCCGCGATATCTCGGAGGCGTTCTGCCGGGCCTTTGTGTCGCAGGACGGCTCCATCCATGGCGAGACGCAGACGGTATACGTGCTCGCGCTTCAATTCGGATTATTGCCGAAAGAACTGAAGAATAAAGCGATCCGCCGCCTGACCGACAATATCCGGGAGCGGGGCGACCGCTTGTCCACGGGTTTCCTCGGCGTAGGTTACCTGTTGCCGGCGCTAAGCGACTCCGGGGAGCTCGACGTTGCCTACAAGCTGCTGACCCAGGAGGCGTTCCCGTCCTGGATGTACTCCATCAAACACGGCGCGACGACGATCTGGGAGCGCTGGGACGGCTGGACGGAGGAAAACGGGTTCCAGACGTCTTCCATGAATTCGTTCAACCATTATTCGCTCGGCTCCGTAGGCGAGTGGATGTTCCGTTACATGGCGGGCATCGAGGCCGATCCGGCCGAACCGGGGTTCAGCCATGTCGTGATTCGGCCAAGGCCGGGCGGCAGGCTGACGCGCGTCAAGGCTTCATACGAGTCTTTATACGGCGCCATCTCCGTCGAATGGGAACTGGCGGCAAGCGGAGAACTTCGGCTTGACGTACAAGTGCCTCCAAATACGACGGCGACCGTTCATGTTCCGGGCAGCGGAGTGCGTTTGGACGGCAAGGAAATTACCGAATCGCCGGAAGTTATTGCCAAGCTGGATGTGCAGGAGGAAGGTTCGGCGTTCCGCGTCGGATCCGGCAGCTACGCGTTCACGAGCGAGCATGTTCCCGTTACAGCAAGCGTATAGCAAGCCGCTTATCGATTGACCATATCTGCCGATCGCGGAAACAGCAGCGCATCGGCATTGAGCACGAAGGGAGTGTAGCCGTATGGATTCACAACGCGTTGCCGCTACTTATTGGGTTGAATCGCCGTACCCGCTGGAGCAGGCCGCAGAGATCATTGCGGGCGAACAGTCGACGGGCACCTTCACCAAGGTGCCGGGAGAGAGCGATGCTTTGAAGAGGGAGCACGGGGCCGTCGTCGAGGGGATCGAACGGCTGGAGGACCATGACGCTCCCAGCTTGCCGGGGACGGTTGCGCCCCCTGGTCACGACGGTCGTTATCATCGCGGCCGCGTCGTCATCTCCTTCCCGCTTCATAATTTCGGCCCGTCGATCCCGAACCTCATGTCGGCGATCGCCGGCAACTTATACGAACTGCAGCAAATATCGGGATTGCGGCTGCTCGATCTTCAATTGCCGGAGGAGTTCGCCCAACGTTACGCAGGGCCTAAATTCGGCATTGAAGGGACGCGTCGACTGCTTCAAGTGTATGATCGTCCCCTTCTCGGCACCATCGTAAAGCCCAGCATCGGTTTGTCTACCGAGGAGCTGGCGGTCATGGTCGAGAAGCTTGCCAGAGCGGGGTTGGACTTCATCAAGGATGACGAACTGAACGCCAATCCGCCATATGCTCCGCTGGACAAGAAGGTTGCGGCCGTGACCGCCGCGATCGAACGCGCGGCGGACGCGACGGGCAAAAAGCTGATGTATGCCTTCAATATTACAGGCGATTGGGATGAGCTTCGCCGCAATCACGACCTTGTCGTCGGCGCGGGGGGCAATTGCGTGATGGTCAGCATATTGAGCGTGGGGCTCCCCGGGCTTGCGCATCTAAACGGCTACAGCGAGGTGCCCATCCATGGTCATCGGAACCAGTGGGGAATGATGACTCGCTCGCCCCATCTTGGCATGTCGTTTACGCCTTACCAAAAGCTTTGCCGTCTCGCGGGCGCGGATCATCTGCACGTCAACGGCCTTGACGGGAAGTTCTACGAAAGCAACGAATCCGTCACGGCGTCCATCAAGGCTTGCACGGAGCCGCTGTTTGGCGGCTATAAGGCGATGCCGGTCGTTTCCTCGGGCCAATGGGCAGGTACGGCGCACGCAACCTATAACGCCGCAAAAACGGCGGACGTCATGCATTTGGCCGGAGGCGGCATGCTGGCTCATCCGGACGGCGCGGCCGCCGGCTTCGAGAGCATGAAGCTGGCATGGGAAGCGGCCGTGAACGGCGTTACGCTGGAGCAATGCGCGAATCGGCATCCCGTCGTGCGGAGGGCTATGGACAAATTCGGAAAGGCAGGTCGTTCATGATGAACATAGCAGCTTGTTTGACCCCGCACAAATGGAAGAAGCCCGTGCTCATAGGCTCCGGAACGGACGGAGCCTTCGACAGCCGGGCGGTAGACTGCCCCTTCGTATTCCGGCACCGTGACCGATTCTACATGATGTACGTCGGTTTCGACGGAACGGGCTATCAGACGGCGCTGGCCGCAAGCGACGATCTGCTTCATTGGGAGCATCTGTCGACCATATTGACCCGGGAGGAGGAAGGGGATGCCTGGGATTCGCGCAATATAGCGGGCACCTGGATTCTTAGGGACAACGATATGCACGGTCCGGGCCATCTGAAAAAGTGGGACGGAAAGTATTGGCTGGCCTATCACTCCTATCCCGGCGACGGCTACGAGGCGGGTTCGGCCAAGATCGGGCTTGCCTGGACCGAAGACGAAAGCCTGATGAACTGGCACCGTCTGAAGGAGCCCATTCTTGTGCCTGAGGACGGAGGAGAATGGGAGAGAGGCGGATTATACAAGGAATGTCTGGTGGAGCACGATGGCATGTTTTATTTGTTCTACAACGCCAAGGACAAAGATGAGGGCCGCTGGACCGAGCAAATCGGCCTCGCGACCTCCAAAGATCTCGTGCATTGGACGCGCCATGACGGCAATCCCGTCGTCCGGGTCACGGCGGATGCCTGGGACAGCGGCTTCGCCAGCGATCCCTGCGTGCTGCGGGACGGATCGCGCTGGGCGATGTATTATTTCGGCTTTGATTTTAAGGCCGCCCAGGAAGGGCTGGCATTGTCGGATAATCTGCTGGACTGGCGCAAGCACGCAGAACCCATAATCACGGTCGGAGAAGGGAACGAGATCGATTCCGTATTCGCCCATAAACCGTCGATTATTACGCATAACGGGGTATTGTACCATTTTTACACCGCTTGCAGGCGGCCTATGGACGGCGATGCGACATGCAACGTTTTCCCGGAATTCCGAACGATCGCGGTGGCGACATCCGCGCCAATCGCGGTCGGCGCTTTGCGTACGGAGGGGATGCCCAATCCGTTAGGCCTGGACGAGCGGCATCCCCGGCTGGGCTGGTCCTTTCTGGAGCAATTGCCGCCGGGCTTCCGGCAGAGCGCTTACCGAATCGAGGTGGCTTCTAGCTTCGATAGACTGCAGGGCGGAGCTGCCGATGTCTGGGACAGCGGGTTCGTCAGCGGAGGCGCTCATACGGCGATTAGCTTTGACGGCAGTCCTCTGCAGCCCAGGCAGCGTTATTACTGGAGAGTGACGATAGAAGACGGGCAAAGGTCGCTTTATACAAGCCCGACAGCCTGGTGGGAGACGGGACAGCTGGGCAGCTGGCAGGGCAAGTGGATTACGCATCCGGATGCGACAGCCGCATCGAAGGGAGCGTTCCGCTTTCGTCGTGACTTCGATGTCGCCCGGAAGGTTGCGCGCGCGAGGGTATACATTAGCGGGCTCGGCCACTACGAGCTTCGGTTAAACGGCCGCAAGGCAGGAGATCGCGAGCTGGATCCCGGCTGGACGGACTACGACCAAACCGTTCTGTATGCGACTTATGATATCACGTCCATGCTGGAAACGGGAGGAAATACGATAACCATCGAGCTGGGGAACGGCTTCTACCATGTGCCTGGCGGCAAGTATGCTAAGTTTAAGGACTCTTATGGCACTCCCACTTGTCTGGCGGATATCGTCATCGAGTATGACGACGGTACAAGCGAGACGATTCGGACGGACGGCGGCTGGCAAGCCGGGGAAAGTCCGCTAATCTTTACATGTATATATGGCGGCGAGGAGTACGATGCGCGCAGAGAAGACGAGAGTGCCGCTTCGTGGAGTCCGGCCCTGGAGATTATGGGACCTGCCGGCAAGCTTGCGGCGGGAGCGGCTCCGCCTGTTAAGGTGATGCGCATCCTCGAGCCCAAGCGTATAAGCAATCCCAAGCCCGGCATTTACGTGGCGGATCTGGGCCGGAATTTCTCGGGTTGGCCGAAACTAAAGGTGAGCGGCGCAGCGGGATCGAAAGTCGTAATGACTTGCGCGGAGCTGCTGACGGAGGAGGGCTTGGTCAACCAGAAGTGGACGGGAGCCCCGAGCGAGTTTTGTTATACGCTAAGCGGCAATGGCGTGGAGGAATGGCGTCCCAAGTTTTCTTATACCGGCTTCCGTTACGTGATGATTGAAGGAGCGGTGCCCGAAGCTTTCGCCGATTCATCCCCGTCATCCCTGCCGGTGCTGCATGCCATCACGGGAGAAATGCTGTATCCCGAGCTGGAATCCGCAGGAGGCTTTCAATGTTCCGATCCGTTGCTTAACGAGATTCATGACATCATCCAATGGGCGATTCTCAGCAACACCAAAAGCGTATTTACCGACTGCCCGCATCGGGAGAAGCTGGGATGGCTGGAGCAGGTTCATTTGATGGGGCCGTCGATTATGTACAACTACGACGTGGAAGCGATGCTGAAGAAGGTGCTGCAGGATATTGCCGATGCCCAATTGCCTGACGGCCTGGTTCCGACGACCGCTCCGGAGTATGTCGTGTTCGACGATTCGCTAAGCCTGTTCCGCGATGCGACCGCTTGGGGCGGAACTTATATTCTGACCGCCTGGGAAGTGCTGCAGCGGTATGGCAATATCGGTCTGATCGAGAAGCACTACGCGGGCATGAAACGTTATATCGCTTATCTGACCGGAAAGTCGGAAGGTTACATCATAACCGGAGGGCTTGGCGATTGGTATGACATCGGTCCGGCAGGACCTGGATTTTCGCAAAATACGCCTGTTCCATTGGCGGAGACGGCGATCTTCTACGGTCTGTCCGTCGTTATGCAGAAAATGGCCGCCATGCTGAATGAGCAAGGGGATGTTCAGGAGTACGGGCAATTGGCCGCCTCCATCCAATCCGCGTTTCAACGGGAATATTGGGACGAGGAGACGGCCAGCTACGCAACGGGCAGCGATACCGCGCTTGCCATGCCGATCGCAATCGGGATTGCCCCGGAGCGGCATCGCGGCATGTTGGCCGAGAGGCTCGCGAGGCAAATTGCCGAACGCGGCTACCAGACGACGGCCGGCGACGTAGGCTACCGTTATGTGCTGTTAGCGCTTGGCAGGGCCGGCAGATCGGATGTCATCTACCGGATGTCCCAAGTAACGGATAAGCCGGGGTACGGTTATCAGATCAAACATGGCGCAACGACGCTTACCGAGGCGTGGGACGGACCTGTGGTCGGCAAGTCGCAGAACCACTTTATGCTGGGTCATCTGGAGGAGTGGCTGTATCAAGGTCTGGCCGGCATGGATTACCGTTTTGATACGGCAACCGAACGTTACACCATCTTGATCAAACCTTATATGCCGGAGGATATGAAGTGGGCGGAAGCCTGGCAACGGCTGCGCCCGGGTTATGCCAGCGTGCGCTGGGAGAGGGACGAGACCAATCAACCGTCTCTCCGCGTCACGATTCCGCCGAATTCGAGGGGGATCGTCTATGCCCCTAGGAACATCTGCGGTCATGGGGAAGAACCGGCATTGCCTGAAGGCGTCAAGAAGCTGAGGGATGAGGCGGAGCATACGATATTCGTGACGGTGTCCGGAAGCTATACGTTTTCCGCGCAAGAAGTAACGGCGGGCAATTAACGCTGTCAGGCTCATTATTGTTAAGAAAAGGGGGCTGTCAATAAGTCCCAAAAATAAAAAGTTGGGCGGAAAGACGAAATGTCTTCCGTCCAACTTTTTGTGTACCTGCTTTTTCAGGAAAGTGGCGAGGTGGTTGCCTGGCACTTAACATTCAACCAAAACGGGGCGTCCAGCTGTATGAATTTTCATACACGTTTGACCAGATGGCGGCCTGTTTGGTGGATTGTGTATGAATTATCATACACGTTTGGCCAGGAGCCGGCCTGTTTGGTGGATTGTGTATGAATTATCATACACGTTTGGCCAGGAGCCGGCCTGTTTGGTGGATTGTATATGAATTTTCATACACGTTAGGGCAGGAGCCGGCCTGTTTGGTAGTTTGGGTATGAATTATCATACACGTTTGGCCAGGAGCCGGCCTGTCTGGTGGATTGTGTATGAATTTTCATACACGTTCGGCCAGGAGCCGGCCTGTCTGGTGGATTGTGTATGAAATTTCATACACGTTTGGCCAGGAGCCGGCCTATTTGGTGAATTGTGTATGAATTTTCATACACGTTTGACCAGGTGCCGGCCTATTTGGTGAATTGTGTATGAATTTTCATACACGTTTGACCAGATGTCAGCCTATTTGGTGAATTGTGTATGAATTATCATACACGTTTGATAGCGAAGAAAGAACGAAAAGGCGTTGCTTGATCAAAGTGGAGACCACGCCCCGCAAGCGGGCAAAGACCTTCGCCCCCTGCTACGTGCGAAAGGATCCCAACACCTTCTGCTTGACCTTGACCATACGCAAATCGCGTGCGGCCTGGTTGTTGTCAAACGGAATGCAGGGACGCCAAAGAAACGAGAGAATCGCCTCTTTGTGAAGCGACGGACGTTCTCCCGGATTGCCAGCTTTGCTTTAAAAGTCCACTTCTCGGACAGCCCCTTCAGTTGTGGCCGTAATAGAGTTCCGCAATATATGAAAACGTTTTAATCCTCATTCTTAAGCAATCCTCTTAAAAATAATCACTTCTCAATTGCGAGAATGATTACGCTTACAAATATCTTAAAAATGATCGCTGTATTTTAAGTTTTGAACACTATTCATCGTATTCATTCGACTATACAATTTAGTCATATTCTCCAATCAGCAGCTTGAATCGGGGAAAAGGGAGGAGTGAGGATAGGTTGGAGCAGCTAACGAAAATGGAGACAGCTCAGCAGACGCGGCAGCTCCCGGCAGTAAAACGATCCATTTGGCGTGAAATCGTGAAACAGAAATATGCTCATGTATTCGTGTTAACGGGGATGTTGATCGTCTTCGTCTTCAATTACTTGCCGATGTTCGGCGTATTGATGGCATTCAAGGATTATTCCATCTCAAGCGGCATTAAAGGGATTTTTACGAGCGATTGGGTAGGGCTCAAATATTTCAAGGAATTTGTCGGCGCTTACAATTTTAAGCTCATTGTGACGAATACGCTGGCAATCAGTCTTTTGAAATTGTTTTTTACCTTTCCGATGCCAATCTTGTTGGCCATCATGTTCAACGAAGTAAGGGTTCATTTTTTCAAACGGTTCGCACAGACAGTCAGCTACTTTCCGCACTTTATCTCATGGATTGTTGTTTCCGGGCTGCTCGTTATCTTCTTGTCGTCGAACTCCGGGATTGTCAACGATTTCTTGAAGGGATTAGGTTTGATCGACAAGCCGCTCCCGTTTCTGTCCAGTCCGAATTACTTCTGGGGACTGGCCGTCACGACGGCCATGTGGAAGGAAGCGGGCTGGTGGGCGATCATCTTTCTCGCGGCGATCAGCGGCCTCAATCCGTCGCTGTATGACGCGGCCGAGATGGATGGAGCAGGCAGGCTTCGCCGCATCTGGCACATCACGCTGCCGGGCATACGCGGGACGATCGTGGTCGTGCTTATACTGGCAGTCGGAAGCCTCCTCGGCGGCGGTCTTGTCGGCTCCAACTTCGAACAATCGTATTTGCTCGGCAATGCGATGAATAACGAACGCTCCGAGATTTTGCAGACGTATGCGTTTAAGATGGGCTTGGCTCAAGGACGATACGCTTACGCGACCGCAATAGATTTGATGCAGTCGATTATTGCAATCATTCTCGTATTCGGCAGCAACTTTTTGTCCAAAAAAATAACCAAAAACAGCTTGTTCTGAAGGCGGAGAGGAGTTTAATATGCATCGCAGAACCGTCGAAGACCGCGTCGTGGATACGGTGAATATCAGTTTGCTGGTTATCATCTCGCTGGTTACGATGTATCCCTTCTACTATTTGATCATTATTTCGTTTAATAACGGGCTCGACACTTCGCTGGGCGGCATTTATTTTTGGCCGAGGGACTTTACGTTTAACAATTACACGAAGTTTTTAAGCGACCCGAAGTGGATCATGTCCTTTGGCGTCTCGGCGCTTAGGACGGTTATCGGAGCGGCAGTCACGATATTGTTTACCTGTCTGACGGCTTATGGTTTGTCGTATCGCAATCTGGTGTTTCAGAAATTTTATTTTTCGTTTTTTATCGTGGCCATGTACACGTCGGGCGGACTTATCCCCTATTACGTAGTACTGCGCAGCCTGGGTTTGCTGAATACGTTCTGGGTCTACATCGTTCCAGGCGCCGTGACGATCTTTTTCCTCATTATCGCGGTTTCGTTTTTCCGGGAAATACCTGCGGAGATGGAGGAGTCGGCACGCATAGACGGAGCATCGGATCTGACCATCTTCTTTAGAATGATATTGCCGGTCTCCAAGCCGCTGATTGCGGCAATGGGATTGTTTATAGGCGTAGGTCAGTGGAACTCCTGGATGGACTCGGCTTACTTCGTCAATAAGGATTCGTTAAGAACGTTAACTTATCGTATGATGGAAGTCATCAACCAAGGCATGATTCCGTCCGACCTGGCTTCCGCGGAGCGGGCTGCGGCGATAACCGGCGTGACAACCTTCTCGATCCAGGTAACGGCAATGGTTATCGCGGTTATACCGATTCTAATCGTCTATCCTTTCCTGCAAAAGTATTTTGTGCAAGGCATTATGATCGGATCGGTTAAAGGGTAGGGCAAGCAACTAGGCTGAGCTCGCATGACATGGGTTGAGAACGGAATCAACCGCTTATAAAGGTTTATTCCGATTTCACATAAATTCGATGCAGAGATAAAAAAGGAGGCAATATCAATGAGCAAGTTTTTTAAATCGACGAGCTTGATAGCGCTTGCAATGACGTTGATGCTGACTGCCTGCTCCGGCGGCAATAGCGGCGGCAATGGAAACAAGCCAGTCAACACGGGTACCGAAAAGGCGGACAACGGAAGCGGCGGCGCCAGCGGAGAAGGCGCTGAACAAGAAATCGTGGAGCTGGACCTGTTCGTCAATATGTCGTGGTGGCCGCTTAAGGATTGGAGCGGCAAGGTGCCGGAAGAAATTACAAAGAAAACCGGCGTCAAGCTCAACATCCAGGTTGCTGCCGACGATAAGCAGCTTCCGCTGTTGATCGCATCGGGAGACTTGCCCGATTTGGTCTACACGGCTACCGATCTGACGCGTATGGCGGACCCCGAAGTTTCTTATCCGTTCGGCGAGCTGATTAAAAAATATGCGCCCGATTTCGAAATCAGTCAAGAACGTATCGGCGTCAATACGATGCCGGACGGCAATTTCTATACCGTGCGCAACGCCTTCTCCACCGAGCAAGAATGGAAGGATAATCCGAAGGCAATTCCAGGCGCAAACGGCATGACGGTGCGCGAAGATATTATGACCGAGCTGGGCAATCCGAAGCTGGACAACCTGGACGATCTGCTGGCCATTCTGGCCATGGTCAAAGAGAAGTACCCGGATATGGTCCCGCTCGTATGGGATAAAGATCAAATCGGCCAAAATTTGCGCATCAACTTCGGTCTCAAAAAAAGCAAAGGGTTTGTCGACATCGACGGCGCGGCGCGTTATTACCTGAAAGACGAAAACTATCTGGACTACTACCTTTACATGAACCGTCTGTACCGTGAAGGCTACATGATCGCCGAGAACTTTACATTCAAGGATGCGCAGCAAGACGATCAATACGTATTAAACGGCCAAGCCTTCGCCCATGGCAGCGGCGTAGCCGAAACAAGCAACCCTCAACTAGAGGAGCTTGGTAAACCGTTTAAAATGAAGCAAATCACGAAGCTGCTTAGCGACAAAGCGGGGATTCCGATGGGCGGATCCGGCTGGGCGGGCATGTACATTACGAAAAACAACAAAAATCCGGAAGCCGCAATTAAGTTCCTGCAGTACATGTACAGCGAAGAAGGTCAAAAGCTCGGACTTTACGGTATTGAAGGCGAAGATTGGGAATGGAACGAAGCCGAAAAATATCCCGTTATGAATTATGACTACAATAACACGGATATTCAAAAGCAAAATGGCGTCGTATGGTGGGGGCTGATCGGAAGCAGCGGCGTTAACGAAGCGCTGCAGCGCTACAGCCCGGATACTCAAGCGACGCAATGGGGTCTGGCCGCAAGGGAAGCGCTTGAGTTCAACCCGGCGCTGGGGCTGGTCTCTACGGAGCCGGATTCGGAAGAGCAGACGATCGAAGCTCAAATCATGAACATGGTTACGACCGAAGAAGTGAAAATTTATATGGCCAATTCCGAGGAAGAGGCCAAAGCGGCATACGAAGCGTTGCTCGAGAAGGCCGAAAGCCTTGGACTGGCGAAGCTGGAAGAATGGGCTACGGCAAAGTATAAAGAATATCAGAAAAACTTCTAACAAAAGGTCCGCTTTTGATCATACTTTTTGATCAAACACTAGGGCGTGTCTGAATACTCCGAGGGGAGCAGATTTTGCCGAATTTTCGTTCCATGCAAGGAACTTTTGTTAAGTCGTACCGGGGGTACGTCAAGCAAAAGTGACGAAGCAGGGGGCGGAAAGGCGGTGAAAGATGCCCCTGAGCGGGTTTTCAGACACGACCTAAAAGCGGATGAACGACATAGTGGCCGGAATGCTCCAGCATTTCGGCCACTTCGGTCATCATGCTGGAATTTCGGGAGGAACCTCACATGAATGTCAAAAAACTGCAAGAGGGTTTTGCTTCTCCGGATCCGGACTTCGGTCCCTTGCCGTTCTGGTGGTGGAGCGGGGAAGAAATAACGGCGGAACGCGTGCGCTGGCAATTGCAAAAATTTCGAGCCGGCGGCTTGCGCAATATCGGCATCCTCAATATTGCGCCGACGGGACCTCAATACGGTAGCGTAGCCGACGATCCGCCCTATTTCAGCGAACGCTGGTGGTCCATGTTCGAGGTGGCTTTGCGCGAAGCCGAGAAGCTGGGGATGCGCCTTTTCTTCTACGACCAGATCGGCTTCTCCGGAACAAACCTGCCGGCGCATCTTGTGGCGGAACAACCGGAATTGGCCGGCTACCAGCTTCGCAGAATGGCTTGCGGCGAGGAGCCGCCGGAGGGAGCCGAGCTTCTGGCGGAAATCGGGGGATATCGCTACTTAACGGTTCGCCAGGGATTTAACTGGCTTGACAAGCGAGCGACAGAGCTGTTGTATGACCGGATTTACGGCGAGTTCGAACGGCGTTTCCCTCATGATTTGGGCCGGACGATCGGCGGCAGCTTTCAGGATGAGCTGCCTTCGATGCCGCTTTGGACGAAAGGGCTTCCCGAGCTGTATGCCGACCGTTATGACGGGGATCTGATTGCCGCTTTGCCTGCCTTGTTCGAGGATGTCGAAGGAGCGGAGCTTGTTCGCAGGCGCGTGTACGAGCTGGCTGCGGAACTGGCGGAGGAGTCGGTGTTCAAGCTGCAATACGAGTGGCATAAGCGCCATCATATGCTGCAATGCTGCGATCAGGCCGGGCCTGCGCGCCGAGTCGACTTGCATGGGGCGCAGCGGCTTTACCTGGACTATATGCGAACGCATCGCTGGTATAATGCAGCCGGCTGCGACATGGACGGAGAGATTAAGCCGCATGCTTCGATGGTTCATTTGCACGGGGGCAAGCGCGTGTTTCTGGAGTCGTTCCATACGAGCGGCTGGGGCGGGACGCTGGAAGAGACGATGCACTGGCTGGTGCCTTGGCTGCAAGCCGGCGTAACGCTGTATAGTCCCCACTCCGTCTACTACAGCACGCGCGGGGGCTGGTGGGAGTGGGCGCCGCCCGACACGGGATGGCGGCAGCCGTATTATGAGCATTACGGCGTGTTTGCCGATACGGTGAGCCGCGCGTGCTGGCTGTTGACGCAAGGCACGCATATCGCCGACGTCGCGGTCCATTATCCTTCGCATGCGGCATGCGGCTGGATGTCGCTGTCCGACGGAGGCCCGCTTGAGCATCCCATGGTCGTTGCCAACAAAATGCCTCATGAGCGGCTCGGACATATCGAAAACGTGTATCGGACGTTGACGGGGCGCTGGAATCGCAAGGAACGCAACAAACCGGGCGCGCTTCGTACCGCATGCATCGACTTTGACGTGACGGACGATTCGGCGTTGGAGAGGGCGGAGTTGTCCGGCGGCAAGCTGCGAATCGGAGAAGAGACGTTTTCGGCGCTGCTATTGTGCGGTACCGCCATTATGGACGATGCTGCCCGCGCTAAGATAGAGAAATGGACGGAAGCAGGAGGCTTGGTGATCGCCGTACAATGCGGGGATGAAGAACCGGTATTGGAAGGCGCCGTGTACGTCGGCTCTGCCAGCGAAGCGATAGAGCTTCTGGAAGCCCGGCTGCCGGGGCGTGCCAAAGGACCGGATATGCCGTTGATGCGGAGGGTGGAGGACGCTGACCTGTTCTTGCTGCTGCAGGAAGCGGGAGAGCTGCTGCCGATGCACGAGCCGTCGGGTGAACGTGCGACGCCTCCGGGAAGCGCCCGTTATCGTCTCCGCACGGCAGGATATCCGCAGCTATGGGATCCGGTGACCGGGCGAGTTTCCGAGCTTTTATACGAGAGAGAAGGCGATTGGATCGAGCTTGAAGTTTCGTTCGACAGTTGGCCGGCGGCATTTGTCGTATGCCGATGGGATCAAACGGAAGCGGGAGAAGCACCCGCCAATTCCTCGCGTGAGTTGGATCATCCGTCTAAGCCGGCCGAAGTTCCCGCGCTAGTCGCGAGTCAGAAGCCGGCGGCAGAGCTCGAAGACTGGCAGGTAGCGGTCGTGCCTACGCTGGATAACCGTTACGGCGATTTTGATCTGCATAGCGGCCGGTCGGCTTTGGCGCCGATCGAGCGACGCGAATTGCTCGTCGCGCGCGAAGAAAGCGACGCGGACGGCGAAGCCGCGGGCTGGCACGGGAGCGAGCTGGATGATTCGGGTTGGATGAAACGTTTGTGGAGCGAGGCTGCTTATTGGGAAGCGTCAAAGGACGAACGCTTTCGGGAAGGCGCCGTATGGCCGGTCGTCTACAGCAATACGACGGGAGACTTATCGTTCCGGACATGGGCGGGCAGAATGGGACGGATTCCGCGCAAGTTTTTGAATTTGGGAATGGCGAAAGCCGGAGATAAGATATGGGCGCGGACCCATGTGGTTGCTCCGGAGGACGGTACGTATTGGGTCCGTACGGAGAGCAACGCGGCAATCGCACTTTGGGCGAACGGCGAAGAGATGCAATGGAAAGGCGGGCCTGAAGAGCAAACGTCGACCGTGAAGCTGAAAGCCGGAGCCAATTCGTTGTCGCTGTGCGCGGAGGCGTTGGCCGAAGGATACGTCAGGGCGGGAGTTACCCTATGCTTGGAAGAGCAAGACCCGCTGCCCAAATGGATTTATTCGCCCAGTCCGCATTCGAAAACCCGGTTATCGTATACGATAACCGAGTCGGATAACGCTGGCATCAGCCGGGTGCGCGTCATCTTTTGCGCCAAGGAACGAGTGGCGCTTTATGTCAACGGCCAACCTGTAAGCGAGCACGGCGATTTTAATCCATATATCCGGCAAGGGCAAGAAGAGCTCGATCTAACGCCCTATTGGCGTGACGGCGACAATGTGATTGAGCTTGTCATGCCGGAGGGCGAAGGCGTGGCCATGGTGGACGGCGTCATCGAGCGGGCGGACGGAACCCGGCAGATGTTCTGCACAGGCCCTTCGTGGTTAAATGAACAAGGTCAGCACTCCGAAATTCTCCATGAAGCGGTTCTGCAGTTTGCCGAGACGGAGACGATGTGGCTTCCCGGCCGCGCGCATCCGCTGCCGAATGTCGGCTGGCTGATGCCGGATGCGGAGCCGGCGTCCCGTCCGCTGCCTTTTGTCCGCGACGCGGCTCAGCCCGGGAGGCCGATCTGGTTTCGTTTTCCGCTCCCGGCCGGAGCCAGGGAGCTCCGCATTGCTTGCGCGGGCGAATGTCAATGCTGGATAGCGGGAAGGTGGGTGCCGCTGCAAGGCGACATCGCTCTGTTCGAGCCGCAGCTTGCCGGAACGATGGCCGCGCTTCGCATTGTTCCTACCGATACAAGCACGGAGGCCGATGTGCTGATTGCTCCGATCAGATTCGATGTGGCGCCGATTCGGGGAGAGCTCGGCGATTGGCGGACGGCGCTGGGCTTGCCCCATCACAGCGGCGTCGTCGAATACGAGACTACGGTTGATTGGCAGCAAGAGAATGGCGCGATCCTTGAGCTGGGGCATGTGCGGGGCACGGTCGAAGTATGGCTTAACGGCAACCCGCTTGGCGTGCGCGCATGGGGACCTTACCGATTCAAGCTGGATGCCGGACGCGGAGAATACCATATACGTATTCGGGTAACGAACACGTTGGGCACCCATTACGAAATCGGCCGTCCTTCTAGCAACGTTGGAGGCTCCGTTAATCCGAAGGTGTCCTACTGGCAGCCTGATTCCATGCCGGAGCATTGGGAGAAGGCGTTTGCGGCTGGAGGTCTCTACGGTCCCGTCCGCTTATATGCCGTCAATTAATAGGAGTGATTGATAGAATTTTCAGTGAAATGATATGATGGGGTGGATAGGAGATCCGGGAGGGATAGAACATGCTTAATCTGATGATCGTAGATGACGAGCCCTTTATGCTGAAGGGGCTGATTAATATCATTGAGAAAGGGCAAACGCCATGCTCCGAGATCGTTAGCGCGAATGATGGGTTCGATGCCCTTGAGAAGCTGGAGAACTACCGTCCTGATTTGCTGATTACGGATATACAGATGCCGGAGATGAACGGTCTGGAGCTGATTCGAAAAGCTCGCGAGCGAGGGTTATGCAACCGCTTCATCATTCTGACGGGATACGATGACCCAGCCTATCTGCACCAGGCGATACGCTGCAAGGTGATCGATTATTTGCTGAAGCCCATTAACAAAGCGGAGCTTTATGACGTCATGAGCAATATATCGCTTGAACTGCTGGCTGCCGAAGACGAGGCCGGTTCGCCAAGCCAAGCCGATCAGGATCATAATGTTCCCGGCGTCGATTACGATCAGATGTCCAGAAACGTCAAAAAAATTATTCGGCATATCGAGTCGCATTATAAGGAAAACATTTCGCTCGATCATATTGCCGAGCATGTATATTTGCATCCCAATTACATCAGCTCGCTCTTTCGCAAGGAGACGGGACTGACGCTGATTCATTATTTGCATCTATTTCGGATTAAGAAGGCCAAGACGCTGATGCTGGGCGATTCGGAAGATTCCTTGCATCGTATATCGGAGCAAGTGGGGTACGAGAGCGTCCGGCACTTTTTCAGCGTTTTCAAAAAGTATTGCGGCGTTACGCCGAGCGAATACCGGCAGCACTATAAAATGAACGAATCTCTATCATCTCGCAAATAACTCGCAAACCGAATACGGGAGGACTAACCTTGCTAAACAAAATGCCTTGGAATAATGGGAAACTGACGGTCACGGACAACGGACGATATTTGCGGCATGCCGACGGCACCCCGTTTTTTTGGCTGGGGGATACGGCATGGCTGCTGTTAAAGCGAACGACGAGAGAACAGGCGCTAGCCTATTTCCGCGATCGGAGAACAAAAGGCTTTAACGTCATCCAGATTATGCTTGTGCATGATCTGGTTACCGAAAATGCTTACGGGAGAGTGCCGTTTCGGGAGTTGGACCTGAACCAGCCCGATGCGGAGGAGTCGGAAACGTATGTCAGCTACTGGTCCTTTGCCGACGAAGTGATCGGCATGGCGGAGCGCGAAGGGCTGTATGTTGCGCTTGTCCCCGTGTGGGGCAGCGTAGTGGAGCATTATTCCACCGATGCCGAGACGGCTGAACGTTACGGGACATGGCTTGGCAACCGCTATAAGAACCGTCCGAATGTAATTTGGCTAAACGGGGGAGATATTCGAGGCAGCGACAATACGCAAGTATGGCTTCGGATGGGGAGCGCGATTCGGGAAGCTGCACCGGATCACTTGATGACGTTTCATCCCTTCGGCAGAACGGACTCTTCGAGGTGGTTCCACGACGAGGAGTGGCTCGACTTCAATATGTTTCAATCGGGACATCGCAGCTATGCGCAGATGGAGGAGAGCAACCCCGACACTTTGATCGGCGAAGACAATTGGCGTTTCGTGCAGGCGGATTGGGCCATAATGCCAGCGAAACCCACGATTGACGGCGAACCGTCCTACGAGGATATTCCGCACGGCTTGCATTTCCCGGACGCTCCGAGATGGATGGCGGACGATGTGAGACGTTATGCGTATTGGGCCGTTTTTGCCGGCGCATTTGGTCATACCTATGGACACAATGCGGTCATGCAGTTCCATACGGAGGAGCGGGGCGTCGGAGCATACGACTGCACGCGAAGCTGGAACGATGCGCTTGATGATGACGGCGCGGCGCAGATGGTCCACCTCAAGAAGCTCATTCTCTCCAGGCCGTTCGAAGAGCGGATGCCTAATGAGACCGCCATCTGCGGCGATCCGGGCTACCGGTATGACCGGTTATTCGTTAATCTGGGCAGCAGCCATATGATGGCCTATATCTACTCGGGGCGGCCCTTTACTTTGCAGCTGGGGCAGTTCTCCGGTTTGCGGGCGGCTGCCTGGTGGTACAATCCGCGATCAGGCGAAAGCGAATTTCTGGGCGAGGTGGCCAACGAGGGAATCCATGAGTTCGTTCCTCCGGGCGGAAGAGCTCCGGGCAACGACTGGGTATTGGTGCTTGATGATGCCGAAAAAGGTTTCGCCGCACCGGGACTGACGGAGAGTCGTTAATTCCGCGATAGTCCGCGATTTAAAGCAAAGTCCTTAAGATTGAACGCTGTAATGCGGCTGCTCCGGGACTACAATGGAAAGAAAGACAGCGCTTTCTATAAGGAGGAACCGGAAAATGGATACAGTAGTCGCGGTATATACGGGCCAAGGGCTGGCGGAGCCGCTCAAAAAACAATTCGATGAGCTGCTGCCCGGCGTGCGTCTTGTCAACATTATCGATGACAGCTTGATTGCCGAGGTTGTGCGAGAGGGAGAAGTCACGCCAGGCGTGAAGCGGCGTCTTATGCAATATTATCAGCATGGAGCCGATCTGGGCGCTTCCATTATTCTCAATACTTGCTCTTCTGTAGGCGAAGTGGCCAGCGACGCGCGACCGTTCTTCGACATACCGCTTGTAAAAATCGATGAAAGCATGGCCGTAGAAGCGGTTGAGTCTTATCGTACGATCGGCGTTGTGGCGACGCTTCCCACTACGCTTCAGCCGACAATGCGGCTTTTGCGGCAGCAAGCCGAGCAGCGCGGCAAGTCCGTGCAATTGATCGACGGTCTTGCAGCCGGCGCCTATGACGCTCTTGTCAGCGGACGGCCCGATGAGCATGACCGCATTCTGATGGAGACAGCCGTCAAGGTCGCGGAACAGGCCGATGCGCTGGTGCTTGCGCAAGGCTCCATGGCGCGTATGGAGGCGCAGCTGGCGGAGCGCGTCGGCAAACCCGTGTTATCCAGTCCGCGCCGCAGCGTGTTGGCGATCAAGAGGCTATTGGAAGCGGAAAGGACGGTCCGTTAATGTTTACGGAGAGGCTGTCCAAAATATTGTATGGCGGAGACTACAATCCCGAGCAGTGGCCAAATGAAATCCGGGACGAGGACATGCGGCTGTTCCGGCTCGCGGGCGTTGATATCGCGACGCTCAACGTGTTCTCTTGGGCGCTTAATCAGCCGGATGAGAACACATACCGCTTCGATTGGCTGGACGAGATGATGGATAAGCTCCATGCGAACGGGATCAAGGTGTGCCTGGGCACATCGACGGCGGCTCATCCCGCATGGATGGCGACGCGTTACCCCGATGTGCTGCTCGTCGAGCATGACGGCCGCCGTCGCAAGTTCGGCCGCCGGCATAATTCCTGCCCGAACAGTCCGACCTATCGGCTTTATTCGGAGCGGATGGCGAGTAAGTTGGCGGAGCGTTACAAGGATCATCCCGCCTTGTTGCTGTGGCATGTTAATAACGAATACGGATTGCGCTGTTACTGCGACAATTGCGAGAAAGCCTTTCGCGTATGGCTGCGGGACCGCTACGGCACGCTCGAGGAGTTGAACCGGGCCTGGTATACGAGATTCTGGGGCCATACCTTCTACGACTGGAACGAGATTGTGCTGCCGAGCGGACTCAGCGAGCACCTGAGTCCAACAAATTCGGACGAGACGGCGTTCCAAGGCATCTCGCTCGATTATGACCGATTTAATTCGGATGCCATTCTGGCCTGCTACAAGCTGGAGCGGGATGCTATTAAATCCGTAATTCCGGATGCGGTCGTGACGACGAATTTCCAAGGCAACGGCGCGTACAAGCCTCTTGATTATTTCAAGTGGGCGAAGGAACTGGATATCATAGCGCTTGACATGTATCCCGCCGATGACATGACCCCGGGCCAGATGGCGATGCGCTATGATTTGATGCGCGGCTTAAAAGGGGGAGATCCGTTCCTGTTGATGGAATCGTGCCCGTCGCAACTGAACTGGCGCCCCCGCAATTCGCTTAAGCAGCCCGGCGTCAACCGTTTATGGAGTTATCATGCCGTCGCTCGAGGCGCGGACGCCATTATGTATTTCCAGCTGAGGCGTTCGCGCGGGGCTTTCGAGAAATTCCATGGAGCCTTGATCGATCATGCCGGACACGAGAATACCCGCGTGTTTCGGGAATGCGCCGACATCGGGAGCGAATTGGGACAGCTGGGCGATACGCTGCTTGGGGCGCGTTCCGAAGCCCGCGCGGCCATTGTGTTCGATTGGGACAACTGGTGGGCGCTGGAGCACTCCAGCGGGCTTACCGTGGATTTGCGTTACGTCCAAGAAATCGAAAAGTATTACGCTGCCTTCTACGGCCGCAATATACCGGTAGCCATGATAGGCGTGGAGGCTGATTTGACCTCTTACGATATCGTCGTGGCGCCGGTGCTCTATTTAATTCATCCCGGTTATGCCGAACGTTTGGAGCAATTCGTGGCGCAGGGCGGCACGCTGGTCATGACAACCTTTAGCGGCATTGTCAACGAAACCGACCTGGTTACGACGGGAGGTTATCCCGGAGAGCTTCGGAAGCTTTTGGGCGTATGGGTGGAGGAGATCGATGCGCCGATGGCTCATCAGCAGAGCCGCGTCGTTATGACCGCAAGGCTTGGCGAACTGGAAGGCTCCTATAATTGCGGCGTGCTTTGCGATGTCGTGCATGCCGAAGGAGCCGAGACGATGGCCGTATTCGAACGAAGCTTTTATCAGGGATGCCCTGCGCTTACGCGCAACAGCTTCGGGTCGGGCGAAGCCTGGTATGTCGCGACTTCGCCGGAGCCGTCCATGCTGGACGGATTAATCTCGCATTTATGCGAAACTCGCGGCATTAGGCCTTTGCTGGATACGCCGCCCGGCGTAGAAGCGTCCGTCCGGGTTAAAGACGGGAGAACCTTCTTGTTTCTGCTTAATCACAACGATGCGGCAACGGAAGTCGAACTGGGAACGGACCTCTATGTCGATTTGTTAACAGGTACGCGGCACAACGGAAAGCTCCCGCTGGCCGCTCTGGATGTCCGGATTTTTTCGATTGCGGAGGCATAAGGCGGGATTGGTTCATCAAACACATAATGGCAAGGGGCTGAACCCGTGAGAGACAATACAGGCGGCAATTCCATGAAGCTGTGGTACCGGCAGCCGGCCGACGAATGGGTCGAGGCGCTGCCGGTCGGTAACGGACGTTTGGGCGGCATGGTCCATGGCGGCGTCAAGCGCGAGACGATCGCGCTCAACGAGGAGACGCTGTGGTCCGGCACCAAACGCGGGGCGGAGCGGGAGGAGCCTCTGCGTTATTTGGAGGAGAGCCGCAGGCTAATATTCGAGGAGCGGTATAGCGAAGCTCAGGCGGTTATCGAGGAGCATATGCTGGGGCCTGCAGGGAATGCGTTTCAGGCTATGGGCGATCTCGAGCTGACCATGAGCCATCCCTCCTTGGCAAAAGAGTATCGGCGCGAGCTCGATCTTCGTACCGGGGTATGCCGGACGGAATATATGTCGGGCGACGCGCGGATAACGAGGGAGGTTTTCGTATCGGCGGTGGATCAGGTCATGGTCGTTCGGTTGGAAGCCGACCGTCCGGGAGCCATCGGATTTGAGGCGTCGCTCACGAGCAGACTCCAATATCGCATCGAGAAATCGGGAGTGGACCGCCTTATCCTGTCGGGAGCGGCACCGAGCCTGCTGGATCACGAGCAAGAACGTACGGAGGATACGGTCGTTTACGAAGAGGATAAAGGCATCCGGTTCCAGATTCATCTTAAGGCCATACCCGAGGGCGGAGTTGTCGAGGCGCATGGCGGAAGGCTGGAGGTAAAGCGGGCGGATGCGGTAACGTTGCTGCTGACCGCGGCAACCAGCTTTAACGGCTTCGACCGCGACCCTGTTCTGGACGGTCTGGATCCGCGACCTCGCTGCGATCAATGGCTGCAAAAAGCTGCAAGCGCGGGTTATGTCGAGCTGCGGAATCTTCATATCGCGGATTTCTCGTCCTATTTCGATCGCGTGACGCTGGAGCTTGACGCGCCGGATCGGGACGGCATCCCGACGGACGAGCGTATTGCGGCGGTGAGCGGCGGCCAAACCGACGAACGGCTTGCCGAGCTGTTTTTCCAGTTCGGCCGCTATCTGATGATCAGCTCGTCGCGTCCAGGCACGCAGGCGACGACGCTGCAGGGCATCTGGAACAACATGACGAAGCCGCCCTGGTCTTGCAACTATACCGTCAACATTAATACGCAGATGAACTATTGGCCGGCCGAGGTATGCAATCTCGCGGAATTTCACGAGCCGCTGTTCGATCTGCTCGGCGATCTGCGGGTCGCTGGAGCGCGGATGGCCGAGGCCTACTACGGATGCAGGGGCTGGGCCTCTCATCATAACGTCGACTTGTGGCGGAATACAAGCCCGTCGCAAGGCTCCGCGAGCTGGGCGTTCTGGCCGATGGGCGGCGTGTGGCTATGCCAGCATTTGTGGGAGCATTATGCCTACGGTTGCGATGAGGAGTTTCTTCGCGACACGGCCTATCCCATCATGAAGGAAGCGGCGTTGTTCTGCCTCGACTATCTCGTCGAGGACGGTCAAGGCAATCTCGTATCCGTGCCGTCGACGTCGCCGGAGAACACCTTTATCGCGCCGGACGGGCAACGTTCGGCGGTCGGCATGAGCTCCACGATGGATATCGCGCTGATGAGGGAGCTGTTCGGGAACTGCGCGGAAGCCGCCCGCATTTTAAATGTCGATGCGGACTTCCGCGTAACGCTGCAGGAGGCGCTGGAGCGCCTTCTGCCGTTCCAAATCGGGCGGCATGGCCAATTGCAGGAATGGTACCGCGACTTCGAGGAAGCCGAGCCCGGGCATCGCCATACGGCCCATTTGTACCCGCTGCATCCCGGGAACTTGATCACGGTGCGCGGCACGCCGGAATTAGCCAAGGCTGCCCGCGCAAGCCTCGATCGGCGCCGGGTCTACGAAGGCGAAGATACGATCGGATGGTGTTATTCTTGGAATATTAGCCTGTACGCGCGTCTGGAGGATGCGGAGACGGCGCATAGTTATTTGACGAAGCTGCTCGGCAACCCGTTCCCTAACCTCTTTAATGCGCACCGTCATCCGAAAATCACGTTTTATCCGCTGACCATCGAGGCTAATTTTGGGGCCTCGGCAGGTATTGCCGAGCTCCTCCTGCAGAGCCATGCCGGTGAGCTGCATCTGCTGCCGGCGCTGCCGAAGGCATGGCCATCCGGACGGATCGGCGGTATCCGTGCCCGCGGCGGCTACGAGCTCGACCTCGAATGGAGCGACGGTAAGCTTACGCATGCGGTTATCCGTGCAGCCCGAACAGGCCGCTGCCAGGTGCGGACCTCCGTGCCGATCAGGGGCGAGGATCAGTCACAGGATCAGGATTGGAATTGGGAGCCGATAGAGGAAGGCGTCATTGCTTTCGAGGCCGAAGCAGGCAGGAGCTATCTTATTTGTAGAGTTGGAGAGCGGGCAGAGGTAGAGCCGTCACGATAGAAGTAAAGCCGTCACGTCGTGACGGCTTTTTACCTGTTCATTTGTTTATTCGAAGCTCATTCGTTTTACAAGTAAATATAACTTGAAGGTTATATATCTATATGGTAATATATAAACAACGCAAACGATTGTATGAAGCAAAAAAACAAATTACCGGAATGGAGGCATAAGGCATGATAATGGAAGGACGGGTCGCGGATGTACCCGGAGGGAAAGTCATCGTATTCGAGCGGTATTTGAAGCATTCGACGGAAGACGTTTGGAAGGCGGTAACGGAACCTGCCATGATTAAGCAATGGTTAACGGCCGAAGCAACGATGGAACTCGCCGAAGGCGGTAAGGTGAAGCTCCAATGGGAAAATGGCGAGGTCGTGACGGGGCGGGTGACGACATACCAACCTCCTAATTTGCTGGCCTATACGTGGAAGGAAAATTCGTCCGGCGATTCCGAACTGAGCTTCGCTCTTCAGAGCAGCGGGGAGGGCACGTTGTTGACGCTCAAACATGTATTCTACAAGACGGACGATCTCCCGAATTTCTTGTCGGGTTGGCATGTACATTTAGACGTAGTCGATCTCGTGCTGCAAGGCAAAAGCGGGGCGTTCCCTTGGGACAGACAGAAAGAGCTGAGGGAAATCTATAAGGACAAGCTGCTTCATGGGAGCCGCTAAGCTGAGCATATTCGAGGTCATTGCCGAGCCGAATCGACGAACGATGATCGAACTGCTGTGCGTACGAGAACGATCGGTCAACGAGTTGGTCGGCCATTTGGCCATCAGTCAACCGGCTGTATCCAAACATCTGGGCATCCTGAAAAATGCCGCTTTGGTGGGGATCAGGCATGAAGCGCAGAAGCGAATCTATTACTTGCGTCCGGAGCCGCTTCGAGAGGTCGATTCCTGGATCGCGAACTATAGGGAATTCTGGTCCGATCGGCTTGACGCGTTGGAAGAGCTGCTGGATAAAAACGGGAAATAAAGCAGGCTCCTAGCGGACAGGGGGAGACGGAGACTTGCCACGAGCACGAGTACGAGCGGCTAACGGACATCAGCAACACTAAAATGCGGAATGAACACACTTTAAAAATTTAACGGACACCAGAAACCCTATTTGGCCAAAATGAAGCGAGAAATCGCCGATAGTGGCAAATAGTGGCTGTGTTGTCCGTTAGATTCCTAAAACCCGATAAATCGACGAAATAGTGTCTTGTGTGTCCGTTAGCCAGTGCGCCTCCTGTTAGCTACCCTTACTTACCTATTACCTCAACCTATTACCTCAACCTATTACCTCAACCTACATTACCTCTACGCACTGCACTCCTCAACACGTCGCAGCCTTCTTACGATTACCTTTTCGCAGCAATTCTTCACGGTTCCCACTTACCGTTGTACCGTGCCGACGCGTCGTCCGTTGCGGCATCGTTTCCCCGTTCCTGTTGCGCAAAATTACGAAACCGCTCATCGCCAAGAGAGGATGTGTTCAAGCTCCATCACCGCTCGAGCATACTCCCGCGTCTAAGGGGAAAAACGTCTCCATCACCAATCGAACGCAGTCGTCTACGTCGTTCTCTGCCGTGCGCAGGACAAGGTCGGGCGTCGTCGGCGCCTCGTACGGGTCGGAGATGCCGGTGAACGCTTGAATCTCGCCGCGCCGCGCCTTCCCGTATAGTCCCTTCACATCTCTGGCTTCGCAGACGGCAAGCGGACAATCCACGTAGATCTCCGCAAAACGGGGAAGCTCCGAACGTGCATAATCTCGCATCTCCGCATAGGGAGTGATCATGGAAACGACGACGTTGACTCCGTGCCGGTTCAGCATGCCGGCGATGTAGACCGCACGGCTAATGTTCTGGAACCTGTCCTCGCGGCTGAAGCCCAGCGACTGGCCGAATACGCGCCGTAGCGCGTCGCCGTCCAGCCACTCCGCTCGAAGCCCCCGTTCTCGAAGCTGCCCCGCGACGCCGGACGCGATCGTGCTTTTCCCGGCGCCGGACAAACCGGTGAGCCACAGGGTGGTGCCGGTGTACTCGCTCCCGCCGCTTCGGGGGCTGAGATCTTGGCGCGAAAGGTCAGCGACGGGCTTTGCCGCAACCAAGTCCTGGCTGCGAACGGCGTGGTCAATACGGTTACCGTCAGAGCACGAGCCATGATTCGGGCTAACAATAGCCGTTGCTGTTTTCTCGTTCACGACGTATTTCCTGGACATCTCGAACGTACTTTGATCGCTCATCCTACAATTCCCCCTCCGGAAACGGACACCTTCGCACCGGCGGGCAGGCTGCCCTGCCTGCCGCCATCACGACGGGGATTGCGCTCCAGCAGACCATCGCCGTAGATGCCGGAAAGCTCCAGATGCGGCATATGAATATACCCGATGTAGCAATCGCACACCTTCATCCGGCATGCCCGCTTGGCAGAGAGTCCTTCCAAGCCGTCTTTGTAGAGATTGCCGATCAGCCCACGGTCCTTGTAGCAGCGTTTGACGAGGCCCGCGCCTTGCACGTAGAACACGCTGCTCCCCGCATGGCACTCTTTGCCCAGGCTTTCGTAATCCATCGCGTTAATGCCAAAGTAGGGATCGATCGCCTGCAAGGCGGCAATGTCCTCATCCCCATAATAATCGGGCTGATCCTTGTAGGCGTTGACCCAGAGATAGACGTCCTCCGGCAGCAAGGCGCGGAGCGAGGCGATCGCGGGGATAGCGCTGCGAAGTCCGACGCTGCCTACGCTGAAAGGAACGCCATGCTCCCGGGCTTGCATGCATTGGGACAGAAAACGTTCCTCCGATACTTGGCCGGGATGATAGGTCGCCCAAAATGCGGCTTTGCCGGGGTTCAGCTCGCGAGCGAAGTCGAGCCGCGCGGACAAGTTGGTCTGAATGGCGATTTTGGCCACATGCGGCATATGGGACAGCTCCACCATGGCTTCCCGATACCAGCGGTGGATCAGCGCCTCCCCGTAAGGGTTGAAGAAGATGGACAGCCGATGGCCGGCTTGTCCTTGTTCCCGTACCCAATCTACGAAGACGCGCAACTGCCTGCGATCCTTCGCCAGCGTCTCGGCGCTGTCCTTCGTTTTGCCGAAGGGGCAATACGGGCAGTCGTAGTTGCAAGAGGAGAGGCTGCCGCGGTAATAAAGCACGGCGTTCATAACACCACAAACCTTTCCATTCGTTCGCGGATCTCTCCGGAGATGAGCCAGTCGCCGATGGAGTCGGAATAGGAGAAGCCTTCCTGAGTCAAACGAAGCAAGCCGTCCTCCAGGGAGGCGAGTCTGGACCTAGGCAGCAGCGACAGCTCCGGTAGGTCGCTCCACAGATCCGTGCCGAAGCGGGCACCGTAGTCGGCCGGACGCAAGCCTTCGCTATGCAGAATCGCCTTAAGCACGAAACGGCGCTGCTGCTCCTCCTTGCTCAGGACAATGCCGTAATCCGCCGTATCGTACCGCTCGACGGCTACATAGTCGGCAATGATGCTCTCCGTCGCTTTGCGGCTTACGCCGTAACGGGAGGCGTAGTGGACCCCCCGCGTGTAGGATCTTGCCCCGCAGCCGAGTCCGACCATACCTTCCTCTTGGCAGCTATAGTCCAATAGCTTCTTGCCGCCGCCGACCGTGGAAGCCGCGGAAGTTTTGGCGAATCTCCTCATGGAGGATTGCGCATAACCTCGTTTCGAGAGGACGTCCCGGGCAGCCGTATAACAAGCCAAACGGAGATCGGGCTCCCGTTCGATCCGCTCGGGTTTTACGATCGTATGATCGCGAGTGTACAAGGGATACAGGAAAATTTCCTCCGGATCGTATTGCAGAGCTTCCTCCAGCGAATACAGCCAGCTCTCCACCGTCTGACCGGGCAACCCGTAGATCAAGTCCAGATTGAGAATGGGAAAATCGTACGAAGTCAGCATCGCAAGCGCTTGATGCACGACCTTCGGCGGCTGAGGCCGGTAGATAGCCGACGCTTCCGCGTCGACAAAGCTCTGGATGCCCATGCTGACTCGGTCGACGCCCGCAGCTTTCAGGACATCCAGCTTCTCCGGCGTAATCGTCTCCGGCGACGCTTCTACCGAAATGGAGACGGAGTTTTTATCCACCCCCATCACGTCATAGGCAATGTGGAATAATCGGCTAAGCAGCTCTGCGGACAACAACGTCGGGGTGCCTCCGCCAATGGCGAAGCGGGCATAGGGCTTGCCGGTGATGATGCTTGACCACTGGCGCGCTTGCCGCTCCAGCGCGTCCACGTACCGGATATGGACGTCATCGCGTTTGTCCGGCAGCGTGAACAGGTTGCAGAACCCGCAGCGGGCGCCGCAGAACGGAATGTGCATATATAGGAAATACGATTCCGCGGGTTCGTTCCGCCACAGCTCTTCCAGGGAAAGGGCGGGGGAGAGCTCGCGGTACGCCATCTTATGCGGATAGGAATAGAGGTAGGAGCGGTAAGGATTGTCCTTGATCCGCTCTGCCCACTGATCAACTTCGGAATCGGAGTAAGGACGGCCCAAAGTTTGCCGGTCCGCCGAAGCACGCTGGATCGACCCAGACATATTGCATTCCTCCTTTCGGAACTTGTGAAATATACTTGTTTTAAGTGCAAGTTCAAAAAGTTCGGTTCTCAGTACCGAGAAGATGGGAGGCAGCTAGAAACTGAGTATCGGAGCGTAGCGGAGCTACGTGAGAAACGGAAGGTTCGGCTGCATTCCATATTCGACGTCGAGTAAGCTTCTAGGCATACCTTCGTAATGGGAAGCGGACTTTTTGAACAACCTCTTTATAAAATGAATTCCCGGTAAGGCACGTCCCATACGGTCTCATGCGCAAGGCGGTGCCCATGGTAGCCGTCTTCGCCGAACGCTTCTCCGTGATCGGAGAAGACGAGGCAGAAGACGGGATTGCCGCGCTCCCGGAGCCTTTGGAAAAGCCGGCCTAATTCGCCGTCCACGTAACGAAGAGCGGCGCGCTGGGTATCGACGGAATCCCTGCGCGCACCCTCGACATAATGATGGGACGGTCCATGAATCGCGGACACGTTCATAAACAAAAACAGCCGCTGGTCCAGCGGAGTGTCGTCCAGCAGCCTCAGGGCATGGTTCACTTGATGCTCCGTGGACCTGGGATTGGTGACGCCGAAGTTCATG
This sequence comes from Paenibacillus sp. PAMC21692, assembly GCF_014303795.1. NCBI lineage: Bacteria > Bacillati > Bacillota > Bacilli > Caryophanales > Paenibacillaceae > Paenibacillus > Paenibacillus sp. PAMC21692. The sequence continues at coordinate 5,973,049 of NZ_CP060293.1, read as the reverse complement.
CGCCAGTAGCTGTGCTGGAAGTAACCGGGCAGCACGCGGGCCAACGGCACTTTTTTGCTAAAAAAAATAACCCCGCCGATGCATACCGTCTTATACCCTTCGGCCGCGAGTCCCGATACGATATCCGGGGTATCGAACAGCCACGTTCGGGGATCCGTCTTCATCCCGGTGCGGCTGGAATGGAAGAGTCGGACATGCGACGACTTGTCCGTCGTAGCGGGAGTCGGCAGGAAGCCGCCGAAAAAAGCGTGATGCGCGGCATACGTAAAGCTGCCGGGCGTATGGCGTTTCTCCCAGGAGCCGCCGCCGCACAGATTCGGGCAGTTTTTCTCCTCCAGCACGGCCGTATCGTAACGAAGCGTGTCCAGCGTAATCATCAAAATGTCGTGAGTGCCGACAATGGTATTCATATCTGTGATCATGTTTCATTCATCCTTTGCGCCAGCTTAACCTGATGTCCGAACAGTCCGCGCATCTCCCATTCGTAGGGATCCAAACCCTCGTGCAGGGCTCCATAAAGGAGGTCGCCGAACGGATTGACGTCGGCCACGTAGCAACGGTCCGAGCCTTCCGCAACTAAGACGTCGATACCCGCGACCGCGCTGCGGGGAAAGACGGCCGCCGCGGCCGCCGCAGTGCTTCCGACACGCCGAATCGCTTGCTCCGCCAAGCCCGCCTCCTCCAGCGACATTCGTTCGCTGCGCAGGTGAAGGTTCGTAATCGGCGTCCGGCTGACGCGAGCGATGGCGTGGCAAGGCTTGCCGCCTACGACGAGCTGCCGGATGTCGAACGCGCGGCCGTCATGTCCTCGCTTGGCAATCCACTGCTCGGCGTAAGCGCCATGTCGGTAGAGCCAGTTCATTATAGCGGCAATGTCGGCGGAGTCCGTATATCGTTTCAACTTGCCAGAGTTGTAAAAGATAGGCGGACGGGCGTTGTAACGTTCAATGCCAATCGTCGTCATGGCGATCTCGGCTCCCGTTACGGGGTGGAGCTGGTAAGCGATAACGCCGGAAGCGGCGGAGCCGCTTGCCAGTTTTACAAAGACGCGGTGCATGCGCGCCTTCAGCATCGCGTTGCGCAACGACTCATAGCCTGAGATGGGCTCGTCACCGACGACCGGTCTCGGTATCGCGATGCCGGCAGCCGCCAGCAGCTCCTGAGTCCGTCGCTTATCCGTCATCGCCGCAATATCTGCGGGATCGTTCTGCCATTCCGCTCCATGCAATTCTGTCGCTTGCCGTCGAAGCCTCGCCAACAAGCGGCAGTAGCCGCGATACCATTGCGCCGGGTGGTACAGCCGGCCGTGCGATTCCTTCAGCCGCAGCGCGGCAACGGCGCTCATGGGCTGCGGGTCCTGGCGCCCGCTGAACGGGTGCAGCGAGTCATCCTCCTCGCCGGCGCTCCCATCGGGAGCGCCGAGCGCGATAATCGCACGCTCTATCTCGAAGCTGCCGCCGGGCGATTCCAGACGCAGCAGCGGAGCGTTCTCGGATCGCTGCGTCTTTAGCCATAGCTCCGCAAGCCCACGCAAGTCGAGCGGCTGCTCTCCCAGCAGCCCTGCCAACGGGATAATCAGCGCCGGGGGCAGTCCAAGCCTTTCCCGCGCGAGCGCGATGCCGCCGGTTCGTTTGTCGCCCGGCATGCCTATGACGATGAGCGGCCTCTCCGCCGATTTACTCTGTAATGGAAGGATAACGCCAATCCTCGTCGTCGTCGGACTGCTGCCTGTCGCTGACATCTGCGGGCAGTCCGCTCTGCTGCCAGCGTTTCACCATCTCATCGGACATGTAATGATAGTGCAGGTCGATTCCCTTCAAGCCTTTGATCCGCTCGCTGGCGAGTAGAGCCTCCGCGCCTTCGTCCGTCAAGGTTCCCAGCGACAGGTCGAGCGTTTCGAGCCGGTCCAGAATCGGCGCGTTGGCGACAGCCAGCGCGATCTCATCCTGGATTTCGCTGTTTTTGAGACCCAGGTAAGTCAGTTTAGGAAATTTATCGGGCTCGATCAACGGAAGCACGTCTTCCAAGCCTCCGTCGAAGCCGTAATCGTCGACGCCGAGATAGAGCTCCAGCTTGCGCAGGTTCGGGAGCTGGGCGCTTGCGATGGAGTCGAGCACTTCTTTGCCCAGCCCTCCGCTTATAATAATCAGCTCTTCCAGCTTGTCGTGCTTCAGGCTGCTCAGGACCAGCTCATTGCCGCCTTGAATCTTGAGCGATTGCAGTTCAGGGAACGCGCCGAGCAAAGGGGAGAGATCGCTCTGCACGATCCACGAAATCTCGCATTCCTCGAAGCTCATATCGCCGATGAACAGCTTGCGCAAGGCAGGAAAACGATCCTTGTGCTCTACCAGCGCCTTTACAATGTCTTCGGAGCTGTTCTCGTAAGCCTGTCCCCAGTCTCCGATGATCAAACTTTCGAGGGCCGCGCCCCCGGGACTTGCCGCGAGCTTTTCCAGTTCCGTCTCGATTCGTTTGCCGTCCTCGTATTCGTCGTATTCAACTTTAAGCTTGATTTCCGACATGTTCATTCCCTCCTGCAATATTGAATGAATAACTGCATGATTAACGCTATCATCTGGCAATCATATGGTCAATTTTAATTGCTAATCGTTTGAAAATTCGTGACAAATGTCACACCGCATTAAAAGAAAACTATCTTATAATAATAGGAATATAGTACTATATTGGCGATCATACATAAAAAGACGGGTTGATCGACATCATTTATCTCTGGGGGAGCTGGAACAAATGGGCAAGACAGGTGGTGCTTACGTTACAAAATTTAATTGGACGATCCGCAAAAAGATGTTGTTATTCTGCATACTGCTGCTGTTCATTCCAAGTTCAATCATTGCATTCGATACCTATAGGGATGCGAAGTCCGAAACGGATTTATTAATTCGAAACAATCTGGCGAATAGCGTGAAACTGATGGTGCAGAACATTGCCGCTTTCAATGATATGGTGGAGAACGGACAATTGTCGCTGGAAGAGGCGCAAGAAGAAGTGAAAAGCATCATGCTCGGGAGCAGAAACGAGGACGGCACCAGGCCGATTAACGAAAATATCGACCTCGGCGAAAACGGGTATTATTACGTCGTCAGCTCCAAGGGCGATCTTATCGCGCATCCCAAGCAAGAGGGCGAAAATCTATGGGACAAAAAAACCTCGGACGGCTTCTATTATATACAGGATGTGATTCGGCAAGGTCAAAGCGGCGGCGGATTTACGTATTACGATTGGCCTCTTGGGGGCGACGGTCATGAAGCGCTTAAGATTACATACGCCATAAACATGCCGGAGTGGGACTGGAATATCGTCGCGGGGTCCTACTACCATGATTACAATGAAGGCCAGACTCGAATCTTGTATTCTACGTTGACGACTCTCGTATTATGCATCATTGTCGGCACGATCCTGGTCATCTTATTTTCCAACCATATTGCGGGACCTGTCAAAAAAGTAGCGGCAGAGGCGCGCAAGGTTGCAGGAGGCGATCTAACCTCGGAGCCGCTTGCCATTCGGAACAAGGATGAGATCGGGCAATTGGCGGATGACTTCAATACGATGAAACAATCCATAAGCAAGCTGGTCAGACAAGTGATTCAAAGCTCGGACAACGTCTCTTCGTCGTCACATGGGCTGCAGACTTCTATTGCGGAGACGACTCAAGCATCCAGGCAAATCGCGGAGTCCACGCAAGGGATTGTCACGGGGATCGAATCGCAAGCCATCAGCACGGAACAAAGCTCGAAGGCCATGGAGGAGATGGCGCTTGGCATCGCGCGAATCGCGGATACTTCAACCTTGGCTTACGAAACGTCGGTTCGGTCCAAGGAAGCGGCGGAGCAAGGATTCCGGCACATCCATCTCTCCATTGACAAGATGGCGACCGCTGGACGGGCGATAGACGATATCTCCGGCATTATGGCCGTGTTAAGCGAACGTTCGAGGGAAATTAGCGGCATTGTGACGACGATGTCCGAAATTGCTTCGCAGACAAGCCTGTTATCGTTAAATGCTTCTATCGAAGCGGCGAGAGCTGGAGAACAGGGAAGAGGTTTCGCGGTCGTGGCGGCGGAGGTGAAAAAGCTGGCGGAGATGTCAAGTCTCTCGGCGGAGCAAATCAATACGCTCGTAAACGATGTCCAGGCCGACATATCGGCAGCGTTTAGCTCGACAGAGACGGGAAGCAATCAGTTCCGGCAGGGCATGGTTGAGATCGAGGAGACGGGCGACTCCTTCTCCCGGATCGTGGAGGCGACCCAGGAAGTGGTTGCGCAAATTCAGGAAGCCTCGGCTTCTGCCGAAGAGATGTCCGCCAGCACGGAGCAAATCTACGCATCGTTGCAGGAGCTGGAGCGCGTGGCAGGCCAGTCGGCCGAAAGCTCGGAGATGATCTCCGCCTCGACGGAGGAGCAGATCGCATCGATGGAAAGTATATCTCAATCTTCGCAGGCGCTTCATGTCATGGCGACAGAATTGAAGGATGCCGCTCACCGCTTTAAGGTAGCGAAAGCGGGAGAGACGGGGAACAAATAAGCGTATGACAAGGGGCTGTCTCAAACTGCTGTTATGTCCATTCGGCGACCCCCATGGATGAAAATGAACTTGGCCTGTGACGCTATTTGTTCCATGCTGGAACAAATAGCGTCACAAGCCTTTACTTTTTTGGCTGGCCGCTCCCTGATTCTTAAAAGCGGCAGTCCGTTGGATGCTCTTAAAAATTTCATAGTCGTTATAAACGCCTATGGGATGGATTTGCAGCCTTTTCAAGCCCCATAGTCGTTATAAACGCCTATGGAATAGTTTTGCAGCCTTTTCAAGCTCCATAGTCGTTATAAACGCCTATGGGATGGTTTTGCAGCCACTTCGGGCTCCATAGTCGTTATAAACGCCTATGGGATGGTTTTGTCGCCTTTTCAGGCTCCATAGTCGTTATAAACGCCTATGGGATGGTTTTGCAGCCTTTTCTAGCGGGGCTGTCCATCCAAAGCCAATTTGCGTTTTTTCCGCCTCTTTGGAAACGCCTTTCTTCAAGAAAAAGGACCTCAGTCTCCACTTGAAGTGGAACCGAGGTCCTTTCGCTTGTAAATGTGGATATTCTCACGTCATACGCACACTTTGGAGTCAGCCGTTTAGCTTTGAGTATTACTGCGCCAGATCGAAACGATCCGCGTTCATCACTTTTACCCAAGCGGCAATAAAGTCCCGTACAAATTTCTCGCGATTGTCGTTTTGCGCGTACAATTCGGCTATGGCTCGCAGTATGGAATTGGAGCCGAATACAAGATCGGCCCGAGTCGCCGTGCGGATTACCTCGCCCGACTGACGGTCTCTGCCTTCGTACGTGTTGCTTCCGACGGGCTTCCAAGCGACGTTCATGTCTAGCAGGTTTACGAAGAAGTCGTTCGTCAGCGTGCCTACGGTATCCGTGAACACGCCATGCCTCGTACCCCCGTAGTTGGTGCCAAGCACGCGCATGCCGCCAACGAGAACGGTCAATTCCGGCGCCGTCAGGCCCAGTAGCTGCGCTTTATCGAGCAGCAATTCTTCCGCCGTAACGGCATAGTGTTTCTGCTGGTAGTTGCGGAATCCGTCGGATACGGGCTCCAGCACGGCGAAGCCTTCGACGTCGGTCTCCTCCTGCGAAGCATCGCCCCTTCCGGGAGTAAATGGCACCGATACATCGTAACCTGCATCTCGCGCTGCCTTCTCGACGGCTGCGCTGCCTCCCAGCACGATAAGATCGGCCAGACTAACCTCCTTCTCCCAGTCGTCCTTAATGCCTTGCAGAATCGTGAGCACCTTGTCAAGCTGGAGCGGCTGGTTGACCTCCCAATCCTTCTGAGGGGATAACCGAATGCGAGCGCCATTGGCGCCGCCGCGCATATCCGAACCGCGGTAGGTGCTGGCGGAAGCCCAGGCGGTCGTGACCAGTTCGCCTACGGTCAAGCCGGAATCCAAAATCAAGGTTTTTAATTCCGCGGCATCCGCCTCCGTTAATACATAATCGACAGTCGGCACGGGATCTTGCCAGATCAGCACCTCGTCGGGCACTTCGGGCCCCAGATATCTGGCGCGAGGACCCATGTCGCGATGCATGAGCTTGAACCAGGCGCGCGCGAAGGTGTCCGCGAATTCCTCGGGATTCTCGTAGAAGCGGCGCGAGATCGCCTCGTAAGCGGGATCCATGCGGAGCGCCATATCCGCCGTCGTCATCATCGTTTTCACGCGGATGGAGGCGTCTTCGGCATCCGGTGCCAGATGCTCCTCGGCGGGATCTATCGGCGCCCATTGGTGGGCGCCTGCCGGGCTCTTTGTCAACTCCCATTCGTAGCCGAACAACAACTCGAAGAAGCCGTTGTCCCATTGCGTCGGATTAGCGGTCCAGGCGCCTTCCACGCCGCTAGTAATGGTGTCGCGGCCTTTGCCGCTTCCATGCGCGCTGATCCATCCCAGTCCTTGATCTTCGAGCGGCGCCGCTTCGGGAGCCGGTCCCACTAGCGCCGCATCGCCGGCGCCATGCGCTTTGCCAAAAGTATGGCCGCCCGCAACCAGCGCGACGGTTTCTTCGTCGTTCATTCCCATCCGCGCAAATGTTTCGCGAATATCGCGCGCGCTCGCAAGCGGGTCAGGGTTGCCGTTGGGGCCCTCCGGATTAACGTAAATGAGGCCCATCTGTACCGCGGCGAGCGGGTTCTCGAGTTCACGGTCGCCCGTGTAGCGGGTATCGCCAAGCCACTCTTTTTCGGCTCCCCAATAGATGTCTTCTTCCGGATGCCAGACGTCGGGACGTCCGCCGCCGAAGCCGAACGTTTTTCCGCCCATGGATTCAATGGCGACATTGCCGGTCAGCGCGAACAAGTCCGCCCACGAAATTTTGTTGCCATACTTTTGTTTGATTGGCCATAACAGCCTTCGTGCTTTATCAAGGTTGCCGTTGTCGGGCCAACTGTTAAGCGGAGCGAAACGCTGTGTGCCGGAGCCAGCTCCGCCTCGGCCATCGCCTGTACGATATGTACCTGCGGAGTGCCATGCCATGCGGATAAAGAAGGGGCCATAATGTCCGTAGTCGGCGGGCCACCAATCCTGGCTGTCCGTCATCAGATCGCGAAGGTCCTGCTTAAGCGCGTAGAAATCCAGACTCTTGAATTGCTCGGCATAATCAAAGTCCTCGCCTAGCGGGTTGGACTTGCGATCGTGCTGGTGCAGGATGTTCAAATTCAATTGTCCCGGCCACCAATGTCTGTTCGTTGTTCCGCTAGATTGATGACTGGTCGCGCCGCCGTGCATTACCGGACATTTGCCTCCGCTGGTAGTAACTGTTCCGTCCATGCGTTCATCTCCTCATCTCTTCATGAAGTAGCAAATTAATCATTGCTCTACTCTCTTTATAAAACGATTCCTGTCCGATATCAATGAAGAAATCAAACTTTCATTTAATCTTCACCCATTTGTGCTTTCACTGAGGTGAGGAGGACGATAATGTTGCTGAAATTCGCAGGACTAGGTATAGCGAACTAGCAGGAAAACAGGGTCTTTAGGTCGAACTTTGTCAAATGCAATCTTAACAAACGTGAAATTGAGGAGAATGCGCGCTCATGGAATCTGCAGACAGAAAAAAAGGGAGATTGGTCGTAAGGTTGGCATCGGCGATCGTGGCCATCATGCTGTTGTTGTTGACGGCCGCCGCTGTAACCCAGATCGGCAACGCCAAACAAGCAAGCGAGTCGGCCATACGGAGCTACGGAATGAAGCTTGCGGAAAGTTATGCTGCCGGAATGAATGCGCCTGCGTATGAACAATTCCTGCAGCAGCCGAAGGAGAATGAACAATATTGGACGCTTCGGGCCGAGCTGGATCGGTACAGATCCCAGATCGGCGCTTTATATGTATATTTCGTCGTTATTGACGAACAGAACAACCCCGTCATATTAATCGACGGTCAGCCCAAGGGCTCCGAGCTCGCTTCGCCAATCGGAGAGGTGACGGATATACCTCCCGCCGCAATAGCGAATTTGCAGCAGGGCAAGATTGCAGCATCTCCTATGATAAGCAATCCGGAATACGGAGATTATATCTCAACCTATTCTCCCGTCAGGAACGAGGCGGGAGAGGTGATCGGCGTAATCGGCATCGATACGGCAGCAGCGGATGTTAAGGAAATCGCGGACTCCGTTATCGGGGACAGCGTGCCTGTCTTCATAGCGATTGCAATATTGACGCTAATCGCGATCCTGGCCATTCTCTTTTTGCTGTCGCGGGCGTTGCGTCCGCTTAAGGTGATCGTCACGGCTGCAGAGGATATGGCTTCAGGCAGGCTGGCAGAGGCGGAGAAGCTGCTGCAAGGCAGCAACTTCCGTTCCCGAAATGAGATCGGAGCGGCTTATCGCGCGATGGCGGACATGTCCGGCAAGCTGAACGTTATCTTCCGGGACATCGTATCCCAGGCAAATCGGACTTCCCGGCAGCTTGTGGAGACGAGCGGGCAGTTCGCCGACCAGTCCGCCGGTCTGCTGGACATGAATCGTACGATCGATGAAGCGATGGGGCAGATGAAGGATGGCGCTCGTGCCCAGCAAGTAAGCACGGTGGAGACATCCCGCTCGATGGAGGATATTACATCCGGCGTTGAGCGTGTATCCCGCTCGTCGCTGCTTGTTGCAGATGCCTCGCGTTCCGCGCTGGAAAAAGCTTCGGCAGGTTTGGCCACCATCGCCGGCATCAGAGGACAGATGGCTAGAATCGAGGACGTGTCTCGGGGGACCAATGATTCCGTCCATATGCTGGAGAGCCATTCCGATGCCATAGTCAACGCGCTTATATCTATTAGGGACATCGCCGAACAGACGAAGCTGCTGGCCTTAAACGCGTCCATAGAAGCGGCAAGAGCCGGCGAGCACGGAAGGGGATTCGCGGTCGTCGCGGCCGAGGTCCGCAAGCTGGCGGATTCGTCGGGTACGGCGGTAGCGGATATCGCTTCGCTCCTGACTAGCATCCAAGAGGAATCAACGACGATTGCGGAGCGTATGACAGCCGGGAATGACGAGATCCGGGAAGGGGTGCGATTGTCTCAGGATGCGGAAGAGACGATGAGGGCCCTTGTGGACCGGTTCCAATTCGTCGCGGAAGAATCGCAGGAGCTCTCGGCAGCTTCCGAGGAGATGTCCGCGAGCACGGAGGAGGCTGCATCCGCAGCCCATACGATCGCCGACATTGCCGCGATGGCCGCCCATCGTTCCGAAGAGGTGGCGATATTGGCCGCTTCCCAGCTGGAGGCCGTGCAGGGGATGACCCGTTCGTCGCAAGCGATGAGCGAGATGGCGCAGCATTTGCAGCATGCTTTGCTTAAGATCAAGGTGTAGAAAACAACAAACGGCAGTCCGAATGAGCGATCTATTCGGACTGCCGTTTTATTACGGCCTCATCGGTGTTCCGCATGCTGTAGAAACGCATCCAGCTCCTTCGCAAAAACCTCCGGTTGATCCTCTTGTATGTAAGTGAGCGAATTCTCGACAATTCGCAGGGAAGCGTGAGGAAATACGGTTTGCAGACGTTTCCCCAATTCTACGGGGAACAGCTTATGATCGTCCGCCCCCCATATCACCAAGACAGGTTTCTCGAATTGTTTAAGCTCCTGTGCCGCGCGCATCGTGTAATCCGGCGACCAGCTCTTCACTACTTTAGCAAAGTCTGCTCGAATGTCGCCGCGCTTCACGAAGGTGGAAACATACAAATCCGCAATTTCCTCCTTGGTCAAGGAATGGGAGAGCAATCCCAGCACGAACGAGCTTGTCAGAATCGGCTTGTATCGGAACAGACGGCTCATCATCCAGGTGAAGCCCGGTATATGGACGCCTGCTTGCAGCATGGCGAACGCTCGAGGCGGGAATACCTCGAATGCATCGGTATTGGACAGGACGAGCCTTGATACGGAAGCGGGATACGTCGCGGCGAAAAGCTGCGCATAGGCTCCGCCGGTGTCATTCCCTACAAGTACCGCTGAATCCAGTCCGATAGCCTCAAGAAATTGTTTCAATAGGACGGATATGCCATACGGCATGAGGTCCGCATCAGGGTTCATGGCAACGGCGTGGCCTCCCAATGGAAGACTGGGAATTATGCAGCGATATCGGTTTGACAGAAGGGGCGAGACCTTCCTCCATGTGTTCTTATTGCTTAACGTGCCGTGCAAAAAAACGATAGGCTGACCGCTGCCGTGTTCCTCGTATTGGACAATTCCGGCGTCCACTCGTACTTCTTTCATCCATATGAGCTCCTCTCCATTCAATTCGGAATAAGTGTAACATACTTCCAGTATGTTGAACATACCGAGAGTATGTTGTTAGGACTTTATCTTTTTAACCTGTCTGTTTCACGTTATAATCAACTTATGAATAGACGAATCCCTAAGCAAGATGCGAATGAATCGACCAGAGACGCCCTGTTGCGGCGAGCGGAGAACTTAATAACGGAGCATGGATACGGCAAAACCTCTATTGATGAGATAGTCAAACTGGAGCAATTGACGAAAGGAGCTTTTTATTATTATTTTAAGGATAAACGAGCCGTATTCGAGCAAGTCGTCGATCGGCTGCTGAACGGAATGGTGGAGAAGATAGGAGCGGAGATTGCAGCAGTATCCGGCCCATGGGAACGTGCGCTTACCGCATTGGAGGTCTACTTGGAAGGTTGTTTGCAGCCCTCTTATCGGGTAAACGTGCTGCAGGAAGCGCCGGTTATACTAGGTTGGAAAAGCTGGAGAGAAAAGGAGAAACACAGCGTCATGGGTTTAGTAACGACATTACTGAAGGAACTCATGGAAGCTGACTTAATTCGGAAGCAGCCCGTTCACATGCCGGCGAATATCCTATTCGGTGCCATTACTGAGGCTGCGACCGGCATTGCCGAAGCTGGAGATCCGGCAGTTGCGCGCAAGCAGGCGACACGGATCTTAGAGCAACTGCTGAAGGCGCTTTAGGAGAAAACAACCTCTATATTTCTCGGAATGAAAAGCGCTGCATCGCCAAAGGGCGGCAATTTAATAAAACTTTTAGAACTAACCGTTCAATTATTTAAATTTTCTCCGATACCCTTATCCTTATAGCGTTTTATTTGGAAAGGAGTTTATCAATCATGAAGCTAAGAATCATCTTGCTGTACGTGATTTTTGCCTTCTATATCTATGCACTTTTCAAAATAGTCCTATTCAAGGGCTATAGCATTGATCTCATGTACCTGGGTGGGCAGCTTCGAGCCAGCTTGCAGGATCCCTTTCGAATCGCGGATCGGATGGGGCAAGGGAATCTTATTCCCTTGCACGAGATTAAGCGTGCGATGGAAGCGGGGACGAACCATGGATACCTGAACGTATTCGGGAATATCGCCATCTTCGTCCCGTTCGGCATGCTGCTTGGCATGATGAAGAATCGGAGAGGGGGAGCCCTTGCAGCAACGGCGAAAAATGCGTTTGTCCTAAGTTTGTTTCTGGAGCTGCTGCAGGTTACGTTTGCCATCGGCTCTTTCGATGTGGATGATATACTTTTAAACACCTTCGGAGGCGTTAACGGATACCTGGTTTATAGGCTGTATTTTCGATGTCGGGGATGGCTCAAGGGGCAAGACCAAGCTCAGGAGAAGCCGCGGGCTGCGCGGATTGGGACTATCTGATACAATAAATGGATAACTGCAGCCATAGGAGGGCAAGTCATTGAAAGCCATTACGATATTGATCGCGGACGACGACACGGAGATCGCGGATCTGGTGGAGATGCATCTGTCGAAGGAAGGATACAGCTGCATCAAGGCGGCGGATGGACAGGCTGCCGTGGAGGCAGTCGTCAAGCATCGGATCGATCTGGCGATTTTGGATATTATGATGCCGAAGCTGGACGGCTATGAGGTAACAAAACATATTCGGGATCGTCATCATATGCCCATCATCTTTCTGAGCGCAAAGAGCTCCGATCTCGATAAAATAACAGGCCTCGTTCAAGGGGCCGACGATTATATGACGAAGCCGTTTAACCCCATGGAGCTTGTTGCCCGCGTAAACGCACATTTGAGAAGGTCGCTTCAATTCAGCAAGGCCGACGCTGCCGAAAGGCCCGTTGTCGGCGCCGGAGGCGTCGTCATCCATCCAGACGAACGAAGGGTTGTCGTGGACGGACGTCCCGTCAACTTAACGCCAAAGGAATTCGACATTCTTCATCTATTGGCCAGCCATCCCAAGAAGGTGTTCAGCTCGGAGCATATTTTCCGGCATGTATGGGGCGAGGTTTATTACGAAGGCAATAATACCGTTATGGTGCATATTCGCACCCTGCGCAAGAAGCTGGGCGAGGATACCAGCAAGAACCAGCTGATCAAAACGATATGGGGAGTCGGGTATTCATTCCATGGGTAACGTATTCCGAAGCTTCAGGATCAGGATGCTGCTGTTATTCGGACTCAGCATGGGATTCGCGGCCGCGATCACCTTCGCGATCTACAGAGTCTCCCAGCTTTATTACTATACGACCAAGTTAGAAGACCCGTCGACCAAGATCCGGTATTTCATCCGACAGGTCGGTGACGTCAACTTTTTCCTGATCTTCTTTATCCCGCTGGCCGTCTGGTTTTTTTTCTTGCTGACGAAGCGGTACGCTCGCTACTTCCACGACATATCCGGAGGCATTCGTTCACTTGCGGCTGGGCAGTTCGATGCGAAGGTCCATATTGCTTCGACGGATGAATTCGGCGATATCGCGCGGGATATTAATCTGGCGGGAGAGAAGCTGATGGAAGCGCAGGAGCGGGGGGATGCCGCCGAGAGCAGCAAGGAGCAGCTAGTATTGAATTTGGCGCATGATCTTCGCACGCCGCTCACTTCGGTGATCGGTTATTTGGATTTTATTTTAAAGAACGGGGACTTGCCGCAGGAGCAGATTCAACATTATGCGATGATTGCCTATTCGAAGTCTCAGCGTCTGGAGCATCTGATCGATGAATTGTTCGAAGTGACGCGCATGAACTACGGAAAGCTCGATATCGTTCGCAATCCCATGGATCTGAGCGAGTTGCTGCATCAGATGAGCGAAGAATTTTATCCACAGCTGGAGAACCGCGGATTGACCGCGAGAATGGATGTGGCTCCTTCGCTTGTCATTCAAGGCGATGGAGAGCTTCTGGCCCGGGTATTCGAGAATTTGATCAGCAACGCCGTCCATTATGGCGGCGGCGGCCTTTTTATCGACATCCATGGCCGACTGGAAGGCGAAGAGGCTGTCGTCGAGATTACGAACTACGGCGACTTTATTGCGCCGGAGGATATACCCCATATTTTCGACATGTTCTATACGAGCGACAAGGCTCGAACCTATCATGAGGGCAGCACGGGGCTCGGTCTGTTCATCGCGCGCAATATCGTGAAGCAGCATCAGGGGGCGATTACGGCGGACAGCAACGTCATCCGCACAAAATTCCAGGTGCGACTGCCAGTAGGAGTGGAGGAGGCGTAAATCAAACATCAGCAGGCAGTTGTAAAAGGAGGCGCTCCAGGAACATGACGTTTACCTCTGACCGCGTGAAGGTGCCGCATGGATTATGGGAAGGCATTCGCCAATTGGGGATACAGCCTGGGGATATTGTCAGGCAAGCGGGACTTCCGCAGGACGAAATTACCGATGCCGAGGTGTCCGTTTCGCATTATTATGCAATTTGGCAGGCGCTTGCGGAGCTTGCCGGCAATACTGCCCAGGCAATCATTGGGCTGGCAACAGCCTTCGAGACGGCGAAGTATCCGCCGTCCGTTTTAGCTACTTATCACGCCCGCGACTTTCGGGATGCCCTAAATCGAATGACCAAGTATAAGCAGCTATGTCCTCCCGAAAACTTGACTATCCATCAAGAAGGGGATATATGCAGGATCGAGCTTGGATGGCAGCAAGCCATTAAGAGCGGGCCGCCCGTCTTGGTAGGGATTACGCTGGCATGCCTGATGGAGCTTGGACGCCGGGGAACAGGCTGGCACTTAACTGCGAAGAGCGTTGAGTTTACAGAAGACATGGGCGACGTGGAAGCGTTGGAAGCTTATTTTGGCTGCAGAATACGGACAGGTGCACCGCATGATCGTCTGACTCTTCGCCAGAGCGACTTGGATCGACCGTTCCTTTCTTATAACGAAGAGTTGTTGGAGATCCTGACTCCTGTGCTGGAGCACGCATTAGATCAGCGTAATACCGTCCGCACCATCAGTAATGCGGTGAAATATATAATAAAGGGTATGCTCTCAAGCGGAAGACCCGGGATGAAAGCCGTCGCCAAGGAACTGGGCATGAGCGAACGGACACTCCAGCGGCGTCTTGCACAAGAGGCTACTACTTTCAATGTGCTGTTGTCGCAGACCAGGCATGAACAGGCGCTTTACTACTTGGCGGATGATATGCTGGAAATTAAGGAGGTCGCCTACTTGGTCGGATACGAGGACCAGAACTCGTTCTATCGCGCTTTCCGTGGCTGGGAGGGCGTTACGCCGGCATATTGGCGCGTTTCGCAAGAACATTGACGCATCATGCTAGTTACCCTTCACCTCGAACGAGGTAACCTATTACATAGACCGAAAGAAAAGGAGACATGTGATATGGAGATGGGGCTGGCAAATAGAACGGCGTTGGTCACGGGATCTACCAATGGGATCGGGAAAGCAATCGCGTTTGAGCTTGCCAAAGAAGGCGTGCATATATACGTGAATGGTCGGAACGCGGATAAAGCGGAAGGTGTCGTCCGAGAGTTGAAGGAACGTTATCCGGATACGAATCCGCGCAATGCCGCGGCCGATCTGGTCGATATCGGGCAGAGGGAGCGGTTGTTCGAAGCTTTTCCTCATGTGGATATTTTGATCAATAACATGGGGATTTATGAAATGATGAACTACGCTGACGTGGAAGACGAGGTATGGGAGAGGTACTTCCGCACAAATGTTTTGGCGGCGAACGGCTTGTCCAAATTTTATTTGCCGAAAATGGTGAATAACAATTTCGGACGTCTGATCTTCATCGGAAGCGAGGAAGCCGTTATGCCGGCAGGCCATATGCCCCAGTATGCCATGACCAAAACGATGCTTCTGTCCCTGTCCAGAAGCTTGTCGAAGCTGACGGCAGGAACAGAGGTGACGGTGAACAGTATCTTGCCTGGACCGACGCTCTCGGAGAACGTGGAAGGCATCATTAATGGCCTCTATTCGGAGGCGGGCATGACATTTGCGGTAAAGGAGCGGCAATTTATGGCGTCCAGCCTGCCCCATTCCGAGCTGCAACGATTTATACGTCCACATGAGATCGGCAGGCTTGCAGTATTTCTCTGCAGTCCGTATTCATCCCCCTTCAGGGGTTCGACGATCCGCATGGATGGCGGCATGGTGCCAACGATTTTTTAGCCCTGCGCTGTACGGAACATTCTCGGGCAGGTACGGTTGTAGCGATGCACCAAGACATTATGATTAATGAGGGTCAGTCGAGATAGTGGGCTGGCTTTTTTGTGTGGCCATCCATTGACTGGGCCGGGCCTGGACTATGCGACTTCGGAAATAGTCAGGGGATTGTAATGAACGGGATGTTCAACATCGGAACAGCAATCTTTTTAATCCTTGAACAGTTGGCATGTTTAGGAATCTGATAATTTTAAATTACACACTTCCCTTTTGCTACTAAAAGAGTTATACTAACTAAGTATCATATAGTTATTAACTAACTTAAATTCAGGAGGTAAAGAAATGTCGAATTTGAATATCGGTATTATTCTGGGCAGCACGCGTCAAGGACGTGTAAGTCCACAGGTTGGAGAATGGGTTAAAGGCATAGCGGATGGACGCGGCGACGCTTCTTACGAAATCGTGGACATCGCAGAATACAATCTTCCTTTCCTGGGCGAAGGTACGGGCGAAGAGCCGGGTTTGGCGGCTTGGAATGCCAAGCTGAGCAGCTTGGACGGCTTTGTATTTATCGTACAGGAATACAATCATAGCATTACTGGCTCGCTTAAGAACGCAGTGGATTCTGCTCGCGAGGCATGGAATGACAAAGCTGCGGGCATCGTCAGCTATGGCTCCACTGGCGGAGCGCGTGCTGCAGAACACCTTCGCGGAATACTGGGCGAGCTGTCGGTCGCTGACGTACGCGTTCATCCGACACTGTCGCTGTTTACAGACTTCGAAAACTACTCCGTCTTCAAACCGGCTGACCTTCATCTGACGAATGTCAACGCGATGCTGGACCAAGTCGTGGCATGGAGCGGCGCTTTGAAGCCGCTGAGAGCTTAATGACATTTTAATAAAATTGCAGAAGAAAAACCGCGGAGCTTCCGCGGTTTTTTGTCGTCGTTAGATACAATGCAACTTTTTTGGTCGTTAAAAACTTACAAAGCGGACCAGCAGATGAATCGTTGAAATACCTAACCGACATCAGAGACACTATTTAAGTGTTTTTGAGCCAATAAAAATTCTAACGGACAAGAAATACATTATTCGGTAGGGACGGAGCGAAATGCGGCTCGGATGTTGCAAATAGCGTTGCCTGTGTCCGTTAGATTTTAGTAATCTAAAAAAATCACTAAATAACGTCTCTCTTGTCCGTAAGGCGGCAGCTGGACATCGTATTCGCAAAAAGCTGCCCGCCGTCGAGTGGCGGTAAGAAACAGCTTCCCATTTTTTTTGCTCGCGACGCGACTCGCTACAAGAGGGAGGATAGATCGGCTGCCAAACGACGGACGGGCGGCTTCGAATCCTGATGGAGCAAGTAAATATACGCCGGACGGGGCAGCTCCGCAATGGACTTGTCCACCGCGCCGATCTGCTGCAGCTCGTCCAGCCTTCCCGACAGCATGCGAGGTGTGACCTGGCCCAAAGCGAATCGAATGTCCTGGAACCTCGTATGCTCGTAATGAAGAGCGAGCAGAAGCGGAAGATTCCAGGCTTTCGCCGACAGTCGACCGTATCCCAGCATCCCTTCGGCGGATTGAACGGCTTTGGCTGCATCCCGCAGCAGTAATCCCTTCTCGGTCAACACATATTCCGGCAAGGCGGGATGACGTCGTTCCAACGGCGACAAATGCCTGAGCAGCCCATGCTCCGCCATCCGCTTTAAATTGTCGCTAAGCCGTGCTGGCGTTATCTGCAGCCGATTTTGCAGCGGAGTGAACCTGCCGCCGCTAGGCTCAACCTCCAGCAGCAAAGGAACGGTCCATTGTCCCGACAGCTCCTGAGCCAGGCCTAGAATACGTTGCTCCGTAATCAGGCGGGCTCCAACTCTTCGGATAACATCAGATTATGCCCGTCCGGATCGACGAACGTCGCGAGCTTGGCCATGCCTGGCACCGTCTCGGTGTCGCCGATAAATCGGACGCCGCGCTGCTCCAGCGTCTCTCTGGTATGTACGATGTCATAAACCTCGAATACGGTGGAAGACGTGGAAGGGACGACCTCTTCTGCCTCCGAGAAGCCAATGATACAATCCTTCGTGTTCGTATTGACCATTGCCATGCCGGTATCCGGATCATGAAAGTTTACTTCGAAGCCAAGCTTCTCCTTGTAAAAATCAATCGTTTGCTCCAAGCTCTTGACACTGTACCATACCGTTACCCCTGGTTTGAACATATTCGCACCTCCGATA
Source organism: Paenibacillus sp. PAMC21692 (assembly GCF_014303795.1). Taxonomy (NCBI): domain Bacteria; kingdom Bacillati; phylum Bacillota; class Bacilli; order Caryophanales; family Paenibacillaceae; genus Paenibacillus; species Paenibacillus sp. PAMC21692. The sequence continues at coordinate 5,955,401 of NZ_CP060293.1, read as the reverse complement.
GTTTACCACATTTATCATATCGATATCATACCAAGTATATTTTCGATAGTAAAGTCTTGATTATTGCGGATTGCAAGTCAATACGCTTACAATAGATAGAAATTAAGAGAATCGGAGGTGCCTGAATGAGTCGTAAGCTGGCGATGGTGACGGGTGCGAATTCGGGGATGGGTCTGGCTACTTCAATCGGGCTTGCCAAGGCGGGGATGCGCGTCGTGATGGTATGCCGCAGCGAGGCAAGAGGCAAGGAAGCTCTGGCGAAAGTGCGAGATGCGGCGGGCGGCGATGCGGCGGAGCTTATGTTGTGCGATCTGGGTTCCTTCGCCGATATTCGCAGGTTTGCCGCGGAATTTAACAGCCGCGGCGACGCGCTGGACGTGCTTGTCAACAATGCGGGCGTCGTCAGTCTAAAGCGGACGCTGACGAAGGACGGCTTCGAATCCATGATCGGAATCAATCATCTGGGACATTTTTTATTTACAATGCTTCTGCTGGATAGAATCAAGGAAGCGAAACAAGGAAGGATCGTCGTCGTGGCGTCTGGCGCGTACAAGGCTGGGCGACTGAACTTCAACGATCTCAATCTGACGAAAGGATTCAATGTCGCCAAGGGCTACGGACAATCGAAGCTTGCCAATATCCTGTTCGCAAGATCGCTCGCGAAGAGGTTGGTCGGTACGACGACGACGGTTAATTCGCTTCATCCCGGCGCGGTCGCCACCAACATCGGAGTAAGCAGAGAGACGGGGTTCGGAAAGAGCGTGCATGTTTTGCTCAAACCGTTTTTCCTCACGCCGGAGCAGGGATCGGAGACGGCGCTGCATCTGGCGTTAAGTCCGGAGGCGAAGGATGCGAGCGGAGAATATTTCTACAAGAAACAAGCTCAAGCCCTGACGGGCAAAGCGGCAGACGATGAATCGGCCGAACGTTTGTGGAAGTGGAGCATGGAGGCAGTTGGACTCAAGGGATAGAAGGATTCCATTACTTTCGAGAATACAGCGTCTTTGTAGTAGAACGACCGCAACAAAAAAATGAGGGGGTGCCGGATTTGGTTAAACCAAATCATTGTAGAAACTGGATGAGCATCGTACTGCTTGGCGTTGTACTGTTGTTGACAGCAGCTTGCGGCGGCTCCGTGTCCGAAACGTTGGTGGGTTATGCCGTAGCTCATTCCGAGCAGGGAGTGCTTGTCGTCGAACCTTTGAACGAAGACCCTGAATCGGACAAAACTTTCAGAGCCGCTGTGTGGGTTGGCAATCTGCACAGAAACCAAGTTGGCAACCTGCTGCAAGTGCAGCTGGGAGCTCAGGCCGACTCCTATCCCGGGTTATCTTTATCGAAGAAAACGAAGCAGCAACAGCAGCCCAAAGGGGAGCGGAGCGTGCTTATCGCAAGCCTGGATTATGCCAAAACCAAGTGGGAGAACGGATTGCCCGTCATCGATTCCGTCTCGTTCGATAAAGAGGCTTCAAAGTGGGAGATTGACTTGGGGTGCTTGCTTGACGAGGAGCAGAAGCTGAGGCTGCTTGTTGACGCCAAGCAAGAAATTACGGAGCTCTAATCCGTACTCATAATTGAATTGAGAATGATTATCGAATATAATAACCTCAGTTTTGCATTATGCAAAGGCGAGGTGCGGTCATTGAACTGGGAAGAGCAGATGGCGTTATGGAATCAGGCCGCCGTTAGCATATCGGATATTCGCCATAAAGTGCTGTGGGAGGGGCAGGATATGCTCGGTTACAAGCTTCCCGCGAACATCTTTTTGCTAGTGGCGAGCGGCAGCGCTTATGTGCGGATAGACGAACGCAAATGCTATCTCAAAAAACATCATCTCATGCATGCAGGCAAAGGGATGAACGTAGACATCCGGCCTGCCCATCACGAATTTTCTTTTTATATCATTTATTACAAGTCGGTGCTGCCTTGCCTTGCGATACCTTCGAATAACGGGATCAAACCATCGGAGGAGCAGTCATTCGGCATCTTCTATCATGTGATTCCTCCCGAACCCGGACTTCTTCACAGTCAAGCTCGCCGCATGTTCGAAGGATGGCAAAAAACGGGCGTGTTAGCCCGGATCAAGATGAAAGCCATGTTTTACGAGTTCATACACGAGCTGCTGGGTCAGATGCATGGCGCCACCGATAAGGGAAGTCCCTCCGATCTTGTGGCATATGCTTTGCGTTTTATCCACGAGCATTACGCCGAAGCCGTCACGATGGATCAATTGGCCGAGCTCCTGGGCTGCAGCCCCAGCTATATGTACCGACTGTTCAAGGCAGAGATCGGCAGAAGTCCGAACGAATACTTGATCGGCATGCGATTGGAGCAAGCCAAGCAATACTTAATGACGACGGAGCTGAGCCTTCAGGAAATTGCCTTATCGGTCGGGTATGCGGATGTGTATTATTTCAGCCGATTGTTCAAGAAGCAGTTTGGAGTTTCGCCGCTCCAATCCCGCAAAGCAATGGCTAATGACGACGCCATGCAGCTTAATCCATCAAATCCGTCACTATCCTCCATTGTTCCGTCCAAGCGGCTCTCCTATAATCATAATGTAATTGAAAATGATTATCAGAGAGAGGGAGAGATACCATTGTTTTCGAATAACCGTTCAAAGGCGTCCATGACCGCTATGGTCATGATTTGTTTGTCGCTGCTAATTAGCGCGTGCCAGGCAGGGAGCAACAATGCAAGCTCGGCAGGTACGGAAGGAGAGCCGACTTCCGCGACCAGGTTATACAAGCATAAATACGGCGAGACGGAAATTCCGAGCCAACCGCAGCGCGTCGTTACAGCGTACCACCTTGGACATATGTTGGCCCTGGGCGTTCGTCCGCTTGGCGCTGCTACTTACATTCTGCAATATTCCGAAAGCGCGATGGATACGAGCGGCGTCGTGGATTTGGGCGCTCCGCTCAGTCTCGAGAAAATTGCCGATTTGGAGCCGGATTTAATCATTCTTATCGAAGCTTATCTGGAACCAAGCGGCGGCTACGAGGGCTTCAGCAAAATCGCGCCGACCGTCGTGCTGGAAGCCAATCAAGATCCGGTGAAGGATATTCGTCTAGTGGGCGAACTGCTGAACAAAAAAGATGAGGCCGAGCAGTGGATTACGGAGTATGACGCGAAGATCGCGGCCACCAAAGAAGTCGTGGCGCAGAAGTTCGGATCGGACGAAACGTTCACCATTCTGAACGTGCGGGCCGGGAAAGCGATGATGATCTATCGGGATCGCAATATGGGAGGCAACATTTTATACTCGTACTGGGGATTAAAGCCGCAGGAGAAGGTGCTGGAGGATGTCATTAACGGCATCGAGGACGAATCTTCTTACCTGGATATAACGGAAGAAGCCATCCCGGAATATGCGGGGGATCATCTCGTATTGGCATCGGACGCCACCGCCAAGGAAGCTGTGGATGAGCTAATGGCCAGCGGACTGTGGAAGAGTCTCGACGCCGTCAAGAACGACAAGGTTTACCGAATCGACTTCGATCAATTCCTGTTCAACGATCCCATCTTCGCAATGAAGCAGGTAGATGTATTGGCGGAGGTTTTGACGAAGTAGATCAGCTGCACTGAATTACGCCGACAGTAGCAGAACGAATCTTGCTTAATGGATGAATGGACAAAAAAACAAGCTTGATTTTATTTGTCCATTGAGAGTGCATTTGGATTTTCGTATGATACATTAATAGATAATGATTATCATTATCCGTTAAACAGACGAAAAGACAGATGGAGGGCAACAAAATGAAAAAGGCAGGAAAATGGTTGACGATCCTGATGGCGGCCGCGCTTACGACCGGAGCGCTGTCCGCGTGCGGAGGACAAAACAATAACAACGCAACGGGTCAAGTAGAAGAGGCGAATAAAGGGGGAAACGAAACGTCGCAAGAGAGCGCTAAGCCGGAGAGCGGCGGATCGTCGCAAGACGCTACGCAATCGTACGAAGACTGGACCGGCCATACGGTCGAAGTGCCGACACAGCCGCAACGGGTAATCTTCCATGGGGAGACAACAGGCGATCTGGCTGCGCTTGGCGTTAGTCCGGTAGGCATTATGTTGAGCTCCGTCGAGGGTACCTTAAGCGAGAAGCAATTCCAGGATGCCCAGGATGTCGGGTTCCCGTTTAACGTGGAGAAGGCCGTGGAGCTGGATCCGGATCTAATCATTTTCGGCAACTCGGATGAAGCCCAATACGGGACGATAGCGAAGGTTGCGCCTACCGTGACTTTCGATACCTTCGGATCGCTGGACGAACGTCTGACGAAGCTGGGTCAGCTCCTTGGCAAGCAAGAAGAAGCCAAGCAATGGCTGGAAGCCTACCATACGCAAGAAGCGGCGATGTGGAAGGCGATCAGGGACGGCGGAATTGGCGAAGACGAAACGGCTACGGTATTTACCATGTATCCGGGCAATCGGTTGTTTGCCATGGCTAACACGGGGTTGTCGCAAATTTTGTACTCGGAAGGCGGCTTAAAGCCCACGCCTCTCGTGCAAGAAGCGTTGGACGCCGGACAAGGCTTCGTCGAGATCAGCTTCGAAAAGCTTCCGGAGTACGCGGGAGATCATCTCTTTCTGCTTACGCCTGTCGATGGCGCAGCCGTAAACGAGTTGAAGGAATTGGAGAAAGGCCAGGTGTGGAGCGGCCTTGAAGCCGTCCAAAAGGGCAATGTGTATACGTTCGGTTTGCTGGAAGCCTATAGCGATGCGCTGTCGCGGGAATGGTTGATCCAGCAATTGCCGAAAGCGCTGCTTAAGTCCGAATAAACCGTTAATGTGATTCAAAGCCGCTTATCATTGGGTTGATAAGCGGCTTTCGATCGTCTACAATGAAAACAATTTTGTTGTCATTGTCAATGTCTGGAGGACGTAGGATGGATCAAGCAAGATCTCACGGGGAGAGGCTTCGCTCTTTGCTCTTTCATATGCTTGAAGCACGACAGTGGATGCTTCGCGAGGATCAAGTGACGGAGGAGCGGAGCCGCTCATTTTATACACTGCTTCTTGTTGCATCCGGCGACTGTAGCTTGTATGCGGATGACGGTCTGATCCCGGCGCTGGAGCAGAGCTGCTTCATTTTGCCGCCTCGACAAAGATGGTACATTAGCAACTATTCGGGGGAGGAAGTCCTTCTCTATGAGATAACCTTTAAAATGATAGACGCGGATTCCGAAAGCGTCTTTCGCGAGCCGCTGCGGCCGATTCATTATAATTGGAGACTGTTTCCTTATTCTCGCGGGCTCAAATTGACCCGGCAATTGACCACCGAAGAGGGGCAGGAGCCCGATAGCGGCGTGGAATCCGGATTTTCCGCGAACACGGGGATGGATTGGCTCAACCGTCGTCTCATGTTCCAGACCTTGATCGGAATGCTGCTAGAGCATAACTCGGAGCATATAACGAGTGGAGGAGCGCTTCCTTCTGCGGAACGTTCGATCGCTTTTATGGAAGAGCATTATATGCTGCCTCTAAGCATCAAACATTTGGCCGGGCAAGCCGGCATGCCGCAAAGTCAATATGTATCCATGATAAAGCAGCTGACGGGATCTGCCCCGCTGGATTTCTTAAATCAGCTTCGCATAAAACACGCGAAAACGCTGCTTGTGACGACGGGAGACCCTCTTCGGGAAATTGCGAAAAAGGTCGGCTTCGAGGACGAATATTATTTCAGCAGACGATTTCGCCAGAGCACGGGAATTGCCCCAAGGCAATATGCGCAATCCATGAGGGGGAGCAAGAAGATTATCGATGATGCCGGTCACGAGGTGCGTATACCGCTGAGTCCCCGCCGCATTGTGTATTTCGGAGAAGTATTAGGCGATTTATTGGCGCTTGGCGTCAGACCGGTGGGGAGCAATCTATACGAACTAGGCACCTCCTGGCTGTCGGAAGAGGACGGCGGCTTGGAAGGAATCGAGGATATAGGAATTCCGTTTCGATTGAGCAAAGCAAGGGCATTGGAACCCGACTTGATTATTCTGTCCAACATGGACGAACGCATCTATGGGGAGATCAGCGCTATCGCTCCTACAATTGTGTACAATTCCTACGATTCCCTCTTGCAGAGACTGCGGAGGCTGGGCGAGTGGCTGGGAAAAGGGGAGGAAGCGGACGGCTTTATCGATCGGTATTCGCTGCTTCTCGAGGATGCGCGACTCGCGTGGAAGCAGGGAATGAGCAACGGCGAAAAGGCATCCGTATTTATTTGCCATCGCGGACGCAAATGGTTCGTCATGGGAAAGTTGGGTTTATCCGAATTGCTGCATAACGTGGATGAGGCGTCCCTTACCGATGGGATCCAGGCGCTGATTGCTGCCGGAGATGCTTATCTGATGATCGACCGGCAGGATATCGCCAAACATGCCGGCGATATCCTGTTTATTCCCATGCCGGAGAATTCATCGTCTCGCGAAACAACGGAGCAGATGCTCAGGAGCGACCTGTGGCTAAGCATTCCGGCAGTGCGCCGCGGACGCGCGTTTGTGGTCGAGGAGAGCAGATGGAATCTGTACGACGCGATCTCGCGCATTCGTCAGTTGGAGCATTTGCAATCGCTTATCGATCGTGTCCACGAAAGTCGGGATTAACATAAAGGGCAAATCCGGTCGTCGATCGGAAATTCCGTAAGGTTAACGCCGCTTCAGCATGTGCAAAATGACGGCCATCGTTTCTTCCAGCGCTTCCGGCTCGTTCGGGCGCTCCGCAATCCATAACGCGGATTCATTAAGCGCTCCGGACAGGAAGCGGGTCATGGCGGCTGGAGAAAGCCCGGAATAATACCCGTTCTCCTGCAGAATTTCGAGCTGCTCGCGAAGATGCCGCATCGCGTTCTCTTCGTCCAAGCGCCTCCATGTTTCCCACCCTAACACGGCTGGTCCGTCCAGCAGGAGAATGCGCAGGGCGGAAGGAGAAACAGCCGCCTCCACGAATGCCTTGCAGCCGAGAATCAGCTGCTCAAGCGGATCATCGCTACGCGAAGCTTCACGCTCTACTTTCTCGCCAAGCTCCGCTTGCACGGCCGACACGACTGCCTTGAACAAGCCGAGCTTGTTCCCGTAATGATGATATAACGCGCCTCTCGTCATGCCTGCTTCGGCGACGATCTCTTCCAGCGAAGCATTGGAGTAGCCTTGTTCCGTGAACCGTATTCTGGCGATGTCCAGCAGCTTGTCCGCCGTCTCTTGCGAGTGCTCTTTCGTTCTTCTCATCGGTCAGAAAGCCTCCTTGCGGGATATTCAAAACTATCATTTTGCGCTTCCCGGATCGAAGCATCAATTTTTATAGTGATCCGCATAATCCTCGGCTGGAGGAATGTTGGTAATGATGTCGATCAGTACGCCGTTGGGGTCGCGCGTGATAAAGTGGCGCTGGCCGAAAGTCTCGTCCCGAATATCAAGCTCGACCGGCAGCCCCGCTTGCCGAATGAGACGCTCGTATTCCAGGTCTACATCATCGACTTCGATATTCAAAATAAGGCCTTGCGTCGACTTGCGGAAACCTTCCGGGATGGTGCCGTGACCAGGCTCGAGAATGGCAAGCTCGAAGGCGGGACCCGTTCCCTCGATTCGCAAGCTGACGTACCATTCGGACTCGAACACGATTCCGAATCCGAAGTGTTCGCAGTAAAACTTCGCTGTTTCCTCTACATTTACTGTAAGTAAAACGGGATATAAGCTTGCAACTCTCATTGTTTTTAGTCTCCTTTGGCAATAGAATATTTTTAATTTAACATACATACAGTATGTATGTAAATAAGCAAACCGAACTTTTCCCATGCAAAATAAACAAGGCGTCCGAGCGAATACATCGCTTCGGGCGCCTTGTTGGTCTGACGAATCGTTAAATTTTGAACTTTGACAACCTTTCCAGCAATTCTTCAACCATATTGCTTAGCTGAGCGGAGGAAGCCGATATTTCTTCCATGGAAGCAAGTTGCTCCTCGGATGCGGCGGCAACGCCTTGCGAACCCGCTGCAGCTTCGGAGGCGAGCGCGGAAAGACCGTTCATGTTTTCCGCGATCTGCCCGGTGCTTGCGGAGAGTTCTTCCGCCGCCGCCGATACTTCCTGAATCTGAACATTGACGGAAGTCATCTCCGTCAGAATACGACCGAATAGGCGCTGACTGTTCGTGATGCTGGCGAGACTATTTTGTACGTTCGCATTTCCTGCGGCCATTATTCTGGAAGCATTATCGGTATCGGTACGGACTGCCGCAACGAGCTGCGTGACTTCGTCCGCGGCCTTGCGGGTTCCATCCGCAAGCTTGCGGATTTCGCCGGCGACGACGGCGAAGCCTCGACCATGCTCGCCAACGCGGGACGCTTCGATTGCCGCGTTTAAGGCGAGCAGATTGGTTTGCGTGCTGATAGCCGTAATGGCGTCGATCATGCCGCCAATCTGGACGGAACGGTCCTCAAGTCTCCGGATAGCAGCCTCTGTCTCTTCTGAGGAACGAACGACGATTTCCATCTCCGAGACGGCGTCCTGCAAGGCAACGCTGCCCGTCCGCGTCTGTGCCGTTACATCGTCAGCCGAAGTCGAGACGGATGAGGAGGATCCTGCGATGCGTTCGGCGGCGATCGTCATCTCATCCATAATTCGAGAGGATTCGATGGCGTGTTCGTTTTGCGTGACGGCCCCGTCGGCAATTCGTCCGATCGATTCGGCTACGTTCTGGGCGGCATGGCTGGTCTGTTCCGCGCTCGCCGTCAACTGCTGCGAGGTCGCTCCTACAGCCATGGACAAGTCGGAGACCAAGCGGAACATGTCGCGCAGCTTCTCCGTCATATCGTTGAAGTATCCGCTCATCACTCCGATCTCGTCGCCGGATTTAATCTCCATCCGCTGGGTCAGGTCGCCCTGCGCCATTAGAAGCAGCTTGCCGGATAATGTCTTGAGCGGCCGGGTTACCATCATTCGGACCAAAATCGTCATGATCAGCGCCAAAACCAGGATGCCCGCCAGTGCGGTTGCCAGAGCTGTCGTGCGGGACTCGTAATAGTGGGACATAATGACGGACTTCGAGATGGAGGAGACGGCATACCAAGTTTGCTCGGAGCCTGGCAGCGTGATGGGCTCGAATAGGCGTAACACGTCGACTCCCTTCGAGTTCGGCGTATATCCCTTTAAGCTCAAACCTTCCTTCACTTGCTGCCATAGCGCCGCCTTCTGGGGATTATCCCCGTAGCCTTTCATTACGGATGCCGGATCGTTGGGATTGGCGGCATAGATGCCTTTGTCCGTGAGCAGGGACACGTAGCCTTCCATTGGAGTATATTTCAACGCTTCTTCTTGAAGCTGCTCCAGCGATAAATCGATGCCGATTATGCCGACAAAGTTCCCGCCGGTGTCCAGGATAGGTTCGACGATCGACATAATTTGTTCCTCTTCACCAGCGATCTGATAGGTATACGGTTCTATATACGACAGTTTTTTGCTGGCTTTCGGGATCAAAAAATAATCGCCAGTGCCAGGCTTGTCATAATCGACAAGCGGCTCCAAGTGAATGCTATCATTCTTCTTGACAAGGTAAGGAAGGAATCTGCCCGTTGCATCGTCATATGCCGCTTTGTTCCGATTGAGGGCATCGCTGCCGTCGAAGGCGTTCGGCTCCCATAACGTATAAATGGCGAAGAGCTCCGGCCGGCTCTCCAGAACTTGATGGAGAAGCTCGATCGTTTCTTCCCGCGATACCGACTGGTCTTCCCGCGAAATGGCGAGCAGGTCGGACAGCGACTTCAGCGTCGCGTTCATGCTCGACATCGTAATTTGAAGATCCGTGGCGTATTGCACCCCTGCCGTTTTGGCTTCCAGTTCACCATTTTCGATGCTTTGTTTCTCAAGCTCGCCCAGATTAATATACAGATTCGACCCGAGCACAAGCACCAGCATAACCCAGACGACTAACGTGAATTTCACAGCCAGCGACAGCTTGCGCAGTTTTGACAAGATGGCCACCTCTTTCATTATGTATAGGCGATTATTCGGCATAATTCGACAAATCCTGAATAGATCCAAAGACCTATAAGAGAGACGGCGTTTTCGAAGTAAACTGTTCAATTCGAGAAAACGATTCCTAGATCGTTGGACGCTCGTAACCCGATTCGGTATAATTTGGTGATGCTTGTGGAACGGAACATGGTAACGGCATTACTTCGATGAAGGGGAGACTTGGCGAATGCGTTCGTTTTGGTTATGGTTTGTTTTTTTGTCCGCGGCATTACTGCTGGCAGTGCTCCAGGAAAATGCCGATGGGAGTGAGTTGGCAAGGCGCATGCTGTTCTCTGCGCTGCTGCTTGCTGCCTATTTCGCGGCGCCGTTATTGCGGAGGAAACCAGCGGCGTTAACGGCGCTTCTGTGCGGTGCCGCCGTGTTTGCAGCCATTGCGTTGTGGCCATCCGACGGGCAAGGCCATAATCCTTACCCGCTTCTAGTATTCGCTTTGCTGGCCGGCAAAGCTGCCTATCGGTTACCCGGGGGTTATGCCGTAATCGTCGGGGCGTTCTCTCTGGCTGGAGCTGTCGCACCTGCCTTGCTGGGAAAGCCCGGTTATCCGCCGATGTTTCTGCTTCTGTTCGCCATTGCGTTCGGCATAGTCGCCTATCTCGCTGGTACGATGATTGGGGAGCGCGACGAAGCAACGGCGAGAAGCGAGGCGCTGTTAAGCGAATACAGGATGATGAAGCGCAGGCTGGCGACGAGCGAAGAGGAAGCGCGGCAGGATGAACGTACGCAAGTGGCGCGTGAAATCCATGACTCCGTTGGCCATAAGCTGACGGCGCTTATGATGCAGATCGAGATGCACCGGTTGTCTGCGGAAGCCGAATCGAAGGAGATGCTGGCAGAACTTAAGGTGCTGGCCAAAGAAAGCCTGGAGGAAACGCGAAGCGCCGTCAAAACATTAAACGAAGAAGAGGGCGGAGGTTTGGCCGCGATTCTCCGATTGCTGCGCAAATTGGAGGCCGAAAGCTTGATGCGCATCGAATTTACGGTCAAGGACGGCGCTTTGACGGCTCCGCTTGTTCCGGCCCAATCCATCGCGATCTACCGGGCGCTCCAGGAGGCGCTCACCAACGCCATGCGGCATGGGGCAGGCAGAGAAGCGAAGATCAGCTTCGAAGCGCCGGGCGGAGGGAGCGTATTCCGCTTCGAGGTGACGAATCCCGTGAAGCAGGGCGGTGCCTTCTTCGAAGGCTTCGGGCTGCGCGGCATGCGCGAACGAATCAAGGAGACGGGCGGGCAGCTCGAGGTTTCCTCATTCGCGGAAGTGTTTATTGTAAGAGGCACTTATAGTTTGGTTGACAGGGAGGGTGAGATAAAGTGATACGTATTTTAATAGCCGAGGATCAAGCCATGGTGCGTCAAGGTCTGAAAATGATGATGGAAACCGATCCCGAGATGATCGTAACAGGGGAGGCGGGAAACGGGAAGGAAGCGATAGCCCTGTGCGAGAAGCAGGCTTTCGATGTGGCTGTGCTCGATATCCAGATGCCGGAAATGTCGGGACTCGAGGCGCTCCGAAGCATTCGTTCCCGCTGGCCTCGCTGCAAGGTGCTGATGCTGACGACCTTTAACGACGACGAATACGCGCTTGAAGCGATGAAAAGCGGGGCGCACGGCTACATGCTGAAGGATGCGGAGCCGGAGGCATTGGTTCGCTCTATCCGCAGCTGCTTGTCCGGCGGTTTGTCGCTCCAAGAAAATGTGGCGGCGAAGCTGATCCCAAGGCTGCTCGGCAACGCGAAGGAGCCTTCGGTCGATTCGTCGATTACGCCCAGAGAGCTTGCCATCACTAGGCTGGTTGGCGAAGGCAGGAGCAATAAGGAAATTGCCGAGGAGCTCGGACTGTCCGTCGGGACGGTCAAGAACCATATCAGCGGCATCATGGACAAGCTGGATCTCCGCGACCGGACGCAGCTTGCCATCTATGCGATTCGTCATGGCATTGTGTAAGCGTCGCTGCAAATAAAATGACGGAAGTCATGGTTGCCTTCCCGATGAATGACTGAAGACAGTGATCGTACTGTCTTTTTTCTATTACAATTAGACCAAGGCGATACAGAAAGACTTAGTGGATCGAAATGGAGGGCAACCGCATGCTGGAAACAGTGGAGCTTGGCAAAACGTTTAAAGGAAAAACGGCGGTGGACGGCGCCAGCATTTATCTGGATGAAGGAGAGGCCGTCGGGCTGCTTGGGCCGAACGGAGCGGGCAAATCGACGATGATCTCGATGATCGCTTCCTTGTTGAAGCCGACCTTCGGCGATGTTCGTCTGAACGGACAAAGCGTGCTGAAAAATCCCGCCATGATCCGCCGGACGCTTGGCGTCGTGCCTCAGGAGATCGCATTGTACGCGGAGTTAAGCGCCTATGAGAACTTGAAGTTTTTTGGCCGAATCTACGGGCTCAAGGGAAAGCTGCTGGAGACGAAGATGCAGGAGGTGCTGGAGATGGTAGGTCTCCGCGAGCGCCAAAAGGAACTGATCCGAACGTTCTCGGGCGGGATGAAACGACGCATTAATATTGCGGCGGCGCTGCTGCACGATCCCAAGCTCGTAATTATGGATGAGCCGACTGTGGGCATCGACCCGCAGTCCCGCAATCATATTTTGGATACGGTACGCCTCTTGAACCGCGAGAAAGGAACGACCGTCCTGTATACGAGCCATTATATGGAAGAGGTCGAACAGCTGTGCAGCCGCGTCTACATTATGGACCATGGACGGATTATCGCATCCGGCACGCATAATGAACTGGGACGCATCCTGTCCGGTGAGGATACTCTTTATGTAAAGATGAGCGCTCCGAGCCCGGGTTTCGTCCATGAGCTTACAAGTCTTGAATCGGTGAGACAAGCGGAAGAGACCGGAGATGGGGTAAAGCTGATCGTGGCCAAACAAACCAATTTTTTGTCCGAGGTAGTGGGAACGGCGGATCGACATAAGGTGCAGATTCTTAACTTGCATGTCCACTCTCCGAGCTTGGAGGATGTTTTCCTCCACCTTACGGGCCGGAAGCTCCGGGATTGAGGGGGAAGAGAGATGGGTATTTTTTTTCGGAAAGATTTTCTGACCTACTGGCGAGATCGAAAGGAATTACTGATCGCCATCCTTATGCCTCTTGTTCTCATCTTTGTGATGAGCTTTGCGTTACCGAACTGGTTCGGCAACGAGACGCCTTCCATTCATATGAAGATCGGTTTTGTGGTAGAGGATGATGCAGCGAGCGGAATTGCGGCGTTTAAGGAATCGCTGGGCGGATCAGGCAGGACGGAAGGGGAGATCGCTGCTCTCGCGGCGGCGGCGGATGACTTGAATCCAGTTTTGCTTTTGAGAGGATTGCTGGACAGCGAGGAGTTCCGGGGCATCGCAGAGGTCGTGGAGACAGATGCGGCAGCGGCGCTCGGTCAGCTTGAGAACGGAAAATGGACAGCCATCGTGACGATTCCGGCTGGATACACGCAATTGGGTCTTGGCGGCATGCTGCTGGGGCAAGAGGAGACCGTACCGCTTCGGATAACAGCCGAGGAAACCTCCATGGAGCTGGACGTTCTTCGCGACGTGCTCGGTGATTATTACCGCTCGCTCAATTTCTCCATGGCTATCGATACCGTTACGAAGGCTTCCGGTTTCGTGCCAACGGGAGGAGTCGACGCAGCCCTTGCGCCAATAGGCGGAATCGAACAGGTAGAAGGTTTCCGCGTCATTACGTCCAGTCAATATTTTACGCTGTCCATGAGCGTCCTGTTCTCCATGTTTATGGCAATGACGACGGCGACCAAGGCGATGACGGAGAAGAGGGAACAAGTATTCCAGCGTATCTTGCTGTCAGGAGCACGGCCCGTTCAGTATGTTGCGGGGAAGGCGATGTCTACCTTCTGTATGACGATGCTACAGGCTGTTATCGCCTTTCTTGTTTGCCACTTTGTATTGAACTTATTCCCTGGCGAATCGCTGTCATTCTGGTTTGGCGTTTCGGCGCTTTTGACGGTTTATTGCATCGGAATGGCGGGTTTAGCTACCATCTTTACATCGATTACGTTCCGGTTGAAAGAGGATTCGGCCAGCGGTTTGATGATGATCGTCGTCATGGTGTTCGGTACGCTGGGCGGCGGATTCGTGCCGGTGTACGTGCTTCCGGACTGGATGCGCGGGATCGGCGAATGGACGCCGAACGGGATGGCGCTGGCGGCATACACGGACTGGATCCAACAAGGTATTGTGCCTGATCTATATAAGTCTACGGCATTGCTGTTGATCTTTTCCGTAGCGGCTATCATCGTCGGAATCGCCATGTTTCCGAGAAAGGGGCGGATTTGATGTCGGCCGTCATGTTATCGCAATGGATGAAGGAAAGACGCTCGCCCTACGTTCTCATGTTATTTATCGTGCTTAGCGTTTTGGCCGTCCTCCTCTTCGGCTCGAGCAACGGAGGCAGCTTGAAGGTCGACGTATTCTCCGATGCCGGAATGCCGGAAGAGCAAGCCTCTCTGCTTGTTGCCCGATTGAACGAAAGCGAAGCGTTCGTGTTCCGTATGTTGGAAGAAGAAGAAGTCAGAAAGAATGTGCAGGAAGGGCGGTCGGCGGCAGCCGTTCGCTTAATGGCCGAAGACTTTCGCATCCTGGCTTCCGTGGACGATTACAACGTCCAGCTTCTGGAGAGCCAAGTGGCGAGCGTCTACAAGGAGGAACTGCTGATTCGCTCCGCCATGGAGGCTGCCGGCAGCCCGAGCGGCTTTCGCGAAGACGTCTTGCGCTACCTGGAGAATCCTCCGCTGACTATGGAGCTCGCCTCTCCTGATGGGGGGAACGTAGAATCCTATAATATGGGTCTCCAGTTGACCTTTGCGTTCGCCTTGTTCGTCGTCATGTTCACGATCGGCTTCAAGATCAACGCGATCAACGCCGAGAAGACATCGGGCATCTGGGATCGGATGGTGCTTTCGCCTCTGAGCAAAACCGCCATGTACATGGGCCATCTGACATACAGCACGATTATTGGCTTCATTCAGGTCGTTCTTGTGCTTGCGATCCTTCGTTTCGGATTCGGATTCGCCATCGGCGACCGCTATGGCGAGCTGCTGGCCGTATCGCTCCTCTACGTCGTATCGGTCGTGGCTATGGCCATGCTGTTCACGGGAATTACCCGCACGCCGGAGAAATTCAACATGATCTATCCATCGATCATCCCGGTTATTCCCCTTATCAGCGGAGCATACATGCCGCCGGGCGTATTCGATAACGCGATCCTTCAAGCCTTTGCGCAACTATTCCCGCTGTCGCATGCCATGGATGCCATGCTTGGCATCTCCATGCACGACTTCGGTTGGACTGAGCTGTATTTGCCAATAGCGAAGCTGCTTTTAGTCACCGTGCTGTTTATGGGCATCGGCATTAATTTGGTGGAGAGAAACAGGTGACGGCTGAGCAACTTTAGGTAAAGCATGCTTGATAAGATAGTCTAACAGCCTAAAAAATCGAAATTCCAGATGTGTTTTATGCCGACAGTAGCAAACTACCGGATTAGAGGCTGCCCCGAGGTCAAATATGATCTTGGGGCAGTTTTGTTGTTAGCCGGGGAGAGGCTAGCGTGATGCTTTGCTTTAGCAAAGTTTTGAACCAACGGAGGAGATTGTTTCCTCTAGCATCGCTTTGTTCAGGGGACCCACTCAGTCCGACATTCGGTAGAAGCCGTCCAGCAGCATGCGCGCGAGCTTGTCGACGCTCAGTTTGCGCTTGCCAATGAAAGGAATCTGACTCCAAACGCCGGAGCCCCGATTAGACAAGACGACGAGCCCTTTGCCTTTGTCGCGGTTAAAGGCCGTGAAGCTGCTGGAGCCATATGTGCCTCCGTTATGCCAATGCGTCGTCGACCCGTCCTGCTCTTTGTAGAACATCCAGCTGTATCCGACTCCAATTCCTCTACTGGCAAAAATCGAATAATGTTCCCTTTGGCATTCGGCGATAGCTTCGGGGAACGGTGTGTTCTCGGGATGCAGGTTGGTTTTCAGGTAATGAAGCATATCCGGCACGGTGGAGCATACGGCGCCTGCGCCTGCCATCGTGTCCTGGAAGTCCCAATGCGGAACGGAGATTCCTTTGGCATTGTATACCGGAACAAGTCCTCCCGCAGCCGGGGCAGGCGAGCCGGAACGGAGCAGCGTATTCGACATGCCTAGCGGTTGAAACAATCGTTCGCTGAAGGCATGAGACAGGCTCCTGTTTAACCGTTTGGCCAGAATCCAACCCAGAAGGCCGAAGCCATAGTTGGAATAGGCATGCCGATTGCCGGACTTCGGAGGTTCCGCTAATACGGCCTCCGTTATATGCTGATCCGAGTAACTCGCATACGGATTCCGATTATCCTTTATCGTGGCCCTGAAGTTGCCGGGCATTCTCGGCAGGCCCGACGAATGGGTCGCTAGCTGACGCAAAGTCGTTGCGGAGGCGAAAGGACTGCCCGACAATTCAGGGACTAGCTCGGAAAGTTTGTTGTCGCCGCTCCAAATGCCTTCCTGTTCGCCAATGGCGAGCAGGAGGCCGGTCATCGTTTTGGTTATGGAGCCGATTTCGTATAGCGATTCCGCGTGTGCGGCATCCGGCTCATGCAGCCATTGTCCATTGCGCCAGTAGCGAGTCCCGGCCTTATCGATTAAGCCAATCGCTAATCGGTGGCCCGGAGCGTTGCTCCAGCGCTCGACGTTCTTTTCCCGCATCACGTTATCCAGTATGTGTTCCACGAGACCATCCCCTTTTGATCAATGATCGTACTATGGTTATTCGACGAGACGGTTGCCGATCCTTTTGGGATAAGGGGCACGGTTTGCAGAAGTTGCTGGAGAGCTGGATGCTGGAGTGCTGGTGTTGGAGAGTTGCTGGAGTGCTGGTGTTGGAGAGCTAGTGCTAGCATACGCCCTTGGCTATTTTAACAAACGGTACAACAATTGAGCGAAAATACACAATTAAGATGAAGTTAGAGCCATTTTTCCGTACATTTGTACATTTATACACAAATATAGATTCAAAGAGTTCCCGAAGGACGATAGGAAGCGAGAATTTGTGTATTTTCGTACAATTTGCTGTACAAAGCCCCATTTGTCAAAGAAAATGGGGATAAATGCACAAATGTGCAGAAAGTTGCAAATGACGTTCTATGAGAGGCCGTCGATTCATTGTGTGCTGCAATCAATCATGGCCCGCCTGTTAACGGAAATGGGGGCCTTTATATGGATCGTTTGGCGTGATATTCAAATCTTACGGAACTCTGCGACGTTATTCGTGAGAAATCCAGGCAAACTGTGGACTTTTGACCATCATAAGAGCTGTCAGTTCCATTAGATTTGCGAAGTGCTGCTTTTTGCCGAAATAACGCCTTTCAGTTCCTTTACAGTTGCTCCTGTTCATTTTTTACCGGACACTTGCCCACTATTTCATCTTTGCACATTAATAGATAGCCTCTATGAGTCCATTAGAAATGGAAAACGGGCATTTTTCTCAAAATAAGGTTTGTGATGTCCGAAAGAGTCAATTTGTAAGGAACGGTGCAAGCATGAATTGTTCATTGGGACGGGAAGTTTGAGCAACGCGTTGACGAAAAAAAGCGGCACAGGGTGGCAATTGCCAAATCCTGATACCGCCGGTTGTTAAACGCTAGCCATTTATAAGTTTGCAGCTTATTGGGGCTTGGAATGCCCGGAATGGAACGACCTGAGCTGCCGGAGGACAGCTCTGCCAGAGGACGGTGCAGCCGTTTCTCTTTGTTTCATGTTGCAGTCGCCCTTTGTTTCCTGTTGCAGTCGCTATGTCAGCTTAATCGAAACGGCATGTTCACCGCCCCGATCTTCCAGTTCTATATAGGCTTCGGGGCCTGCCTCCAGATCGAATGGTGCGCCTTCGTTATGCTCCCGCTTGAAATCCAGCAGATAACGGGTCTCGCCGAATCGGTAGGCGACCTTAAAGCCCGGCCAATCGGACGGCACGCAAGGATTTAAGTAAAGCTTGTCGCCTAACTTGCGAACGCCGAGAATCCATTCGATGCCGCTCTGGTACATCCAGCTGGAGGCGCCGGTATACCAGGTCCAGCCCGCATGGCCCTGATGCGGCTCGGCCGTATACACATCCGCCGCCATCACGTATGGCTCGCCGTAGTAGGTCCGAACCTCCCGGTCGGTCCGCGTATGGTTGATGGGATTGAGCATGCGGAACAGCTCGAACGCCTTGTCGCCGCGGCCCAGCTTGCTCCAGGCGACGATGCTCCAGATGACGCCGTGCGTGTACTGCGCGCCGTTCTCGCGGATGCCCGGCGGATATCCCTGGATATAACCGGGGCTCGGCTCGGTCCGATCGAAAGGCGGCGTCAGCAGGCGCACGACCGACATCTCGCGGTCGACCAGCTCGCGATCGAACGATTGCATCGCTTGCAGCGCCCGATCCTCCGGCGCGGCGCCGGAGATGACGGACCAGGACTGCGCGATGGCGTCGATTCGGCATTCCTCATTGTAAAGCGAGCCGAGCCAGGTGCCCCCGTCCGTGAACGCTCTTCGGTACCATTGACCATCCCATCCATGCTCATGTATCGCGTCCGCCAACTTGTCCCGCTCGAGGAGGTACTTCTCGCCCCGATCCCGCTCTTCGCGCGACACGCATAACGGCTCAAGCCTGCGAAGCACTTCGCATAGGAACCAGCCCAGCCAGACGCTTTCGCCGCGGCCTTCGTCACCGACGAGATTCATGCCGTCGTTCCAGTCGCCGACGCCAATGTGCGGCAAGCCATGCTCGCCGATTCGCGATAGTGCCTTATCGACGGCTCTGACGCAATGCTCGTAGAGCGTACCGCTATGAGACGAACGGATCGTCTCCTCGTACCGTTCATGTTCGCCTTCCCGCAGCGTGTCGCTTGTAATGTAAGGGACAAGCTCATCCAGAATTGCGGCGTCCCCCGTATGCTCGATGTACCGGCTGACGGTGTACGGAAGCCAGAGCAGATCGTCCGAAAACAAGGTGCGGATGCCGCGGCTTGTCTCTTCGTGCCACCAGTGTTGTACGTCTCCTTCCTCGTACTGATGGGAGGCGCTGAGCAAAATTTGTTTTCTCGTCAGCTCCGGTCTGGTATGGAGGATTGCGAGAGAATCCTGCAGTTGGTCGCGGAAGCCGAATGCGCCGCCCGCTTGATAGAAGGCCGTTCGGGCCCACATCCGGCAAGCCAGCGATTGATACAGCAGCCAGCCGTTAAGCAGAATGTTCGTCTCCTGCGAGGGCGTGTCGACGACGATTTGGCCCAGCGTCTCCGCCCAGTAACTCGAAGTTTCCTGCCAGGCTTCGTCGCAACGGCTGACGATGGCGTAACGTCCCGCGAGCTCGGCGGCGTGTTTGCGGGAGGTGCCGCATCCAAGCAGCAGGATCACTTCCGTTTCCTCGCCAGGCTGCAGGGTCAGCTTTCGCTGAATGGCTCCGCAGCTGGCGTAATGAACGCCGGTTTGCTTGTCAAGTCTGGCGCGCGACAGTGCGGCCGGCTGGAGCACGCTGCCGTTGCGGCCGATGAAGCCGAGCTGATCGGATGTCCAGGATACTTCCTGATCTTCGGCTTCCGCCCGTTCCGGGAAGATGCCGAGGAAAGGTGTCGCTTCCCGGAATATTTCCTGATAACGGTTTTGCGCGGTCAAGATTTTGGCCTCCTCGTCCCATTCGCTGGAAATGAAGGAGGCGTTGCTCTGCCGCTGCACACCGATCACCCATTCCGCATAATACGTAACCGACAGCTTCCTGGGCGTTTCGGAGTCGTTGCGCAGCTTGAGCCGCATAATTTTGACGGGATCCTCCATTGGCACGAATAACGAGAACTCATGGAGAATCCCCCCGCGTTTATGCTCGAAGGCCGTGCTTCCAAGGCCGTGCGTGACGAGGTACGACGCTGCGTTCGCACCCGCTGAAGGCGTCAGCGTCCAAACCAGACCCGACTCTTCGTCCCGCAGGAAGCCGAGCTCGCCGGGGGGGTCGAGAACAGGGTCATTGGACCACGGAGTCAGCTTGCATTCCCGACTGTTGCGCCAGAATGTATAACCCGTGCCAAGTTCCGATACGATGGCTCCGAAACCGGGATTGGACAGAACATTGATCCATGGCGCGGGAAGATGATTGCCGCCTTTGATCAAAAGCTTGTATTGCTTGCCGTCCGGCGCGAATCCGCCCCAGCCGTTGTAGAACAAGACATCCTTCGGGTCGAGGGAGACGCTGCCGGATGACTCCTCGGGATTCTGCGTAAAGTCTTCGCGAGTCTGGAGCATCGCGGATTCGGGATCATCGGCAGTTATTGCGCCAGCGCGAGCTTTCCTGCCAGGGCCGCGTTCCGCGGCTCGCTTTAAGCCTCGCGAGCCCTCGCCAGCCTCGCCGCTGCGGCGAAGCAGCTTTAACTGCACGGCCAAGGATGGTCCGTTCGCCTTCAACGTCAATCGTGCGACGGCAAGAATGAGCGTCAGATTGTCCGCCGACAGCTGCTTGGCCGGGAGAACGACTATGCTGCCATGACCTGCTCCAAATCGGTCTACGCCATGCTCGACCGCCCGGCTAAGCGCGTCCTGCAGTTCCTGCTCGTATCCCTCCTCTGATCCGTTTAGGAGAGCGAGATCGAAACGGATGCCGAGTCTGCGCAAATATTCATGTCCCGCCAGCAGCTTCATAATAAAGGGCATCCGGCTCCGACTGTCGATCTCCGCGGCGACGAGAGGTCTGTCGCCAGAGATGCCGAATGCCCAGAGGCCTGGCTGCCCTTTGACATTAGCCTCGATCCGCTGGGCCCGCTCTCCGCTGAGGGGCGGCGTATAAAGCACTTGGGCGGCCAGCCGCTGGAAGACAAAGGCGTCCGCAAGCTCCAGGCCGAGACTGCGCAGCTCGATGCGGCTGCGAGTCCAGGCAAGCTGGAAGGCACGCTCCACCGCTTGAGACTTCGTCAGGCTCGAGGCCCCGTCCAAGGCGGCTTCTCTAGTCGCAGCCACGGAGGTCACCGCGTAAAGAACGACTTGTCGCCCCGGCTCGATCCCGACGCGCCTGCGCATAACGAAGGCGGGATCGGCGACGGAGCCCGTCTTCGCCTTAAGTCGAGTCCGAATGCTTTGGGGCTCCTCGAGCTGATAACCTCGAC
This sequence comes from Paenibacillus sp. PAMC21692, assembly GCF_014303795.1. NCBI lineage: Bacteria > Bacillati > Bacillota > Bacilli > Caryophanales > Paenibacillaceae > Paenibacillus > Paenibacillus sp. PAMC21692. Next base: position 5,934,254 of record NZ_CP060293.1, on the reverse strand, counting down.
CGATAAACGCCATGCGGTCGGTTTCGAACTCCAATCCGCCAACCGTCGTTCCTTCCGCGCTGAGGGAGTGGGCGGCCCATAACGCTTGTTCCTTGGCCTCTCTTTTGCGGCGGCTGGCAACGAGACAGCCGCTGCTCTCCTCATAGGCGGTACGAATGAACAGCTTGCTGAATGCGGTGTGGGCCTCGTCCGCGATGGGATTCGCCAAGGCGAGCTCCACGAAGGTGGTCACTTCCAGCAGCTTGGGCTCGCTGCCGTTGTTCGTCAGCGTAATGCGCCGGACCTCGGCGTCGCTCTCGGGCGATACGCATATTTCCATACGGGCGGACACCTCGTCGAAGCTTTGCTCGAACGTCGCTTTGTCCGGCTCGAACCGGACGCGGAGATCCCGCATTTCCGTGCGGCAAGGCTGGAAGGAGGGGGACCACACGCTTCCTGACGAGACATCCCGAATGTAGATGAAGGTGCCCCATGAATCACGCACGGGATCTTCTCTCCAACGCGATACGAGCAAACCTTCATAGCTGCTGTATCCGCTGCCGCTTGCCGTAACGACGGTGCTAAAGCGTCCGTTTGATAATACGCATGCTTCCGGAGCGGCCGTATGCGGCGATTTGAATTCGCGAACGGGCTCGTTCGCCGTTTCTTTCGTCTCGCGCTCTTCCTGCAGCCGATGCAGGGAGGGATGGCGGATCAGCTTGGTACGGCCCGGTATCCGTTCCTGTAGCAGCAGTTCGGCGGCGCGAACCTCCTTGTTCCGATGGAAGCGGTCGATCATGGATTGCGGCAGCAGCAGGTTCGACAAGGTGAGCATGCTCATGCCTTGATGATGCGCCATAAAGCTCAAAATGACGGCGTGTTTGCCGTCCTGCTTGAGCCGGCGTGGAGTAAAGTCCAGCGCTTCATAATAACCGTACTGGCCCCGTCCTCCGAGCTTTTCCATTTGGCCCAGCGCAAGCATCCCTTCGGCGGGAGCGTAAGGAAGGGCCATAATCGTGGCATACGGCGCCAGGACGAGATCCTGCTCCAGACCGCGTTTGAAGCCCAGTCCCGGCACGCCGAATGCACGGTACTGATAATTCAGTTGATGATCGAAGGCGAAGTAGCCCGACTCGGATATGCCAAATGGCACGCGGCGCTCCTTGGCGTATTGGATCTGGCGGTTGACAACGGCCTTGTAGGTGCTGTCCCAGACGGTATTCCGATAGGTGCGCATAAGCAGCCACGGCATCATATATTCGAACATCGTGCCGGACCACGAGAGTAATGCAGGTTTCCCGGAAACCTTGGTCATCGTCCTGCCAAGCGCGTTCCAATGCGAGACGGGCACCTGTCCCATGGCGATTGCGACGAAGCTTGCCTGGCGCGCTTCCGAAGCCAGCAGGTCATATAAAACCTCGTCGCGCTCGCGTCTGGTGACGTGGTAGCCGAGCGAGAACAGATTGCTTCGCGGATCGTAAAGCGCACGGAAGTCCGTATCCCGCGCCAGAGCGTCGATTCGGGCAAGCAAACGATTGCCGCGGCTCATCAGTTCGGAGCCTCCCCGCGAGCCTAACTCGCCGGCGAAAGCGACCTCGAAGCGTCCGCCCCCGTAACGGCCGGACTCTTGCTGACGAGTCCCCTCGGCGTTGCCGCCCCAGTCCGCCCTCATCCATTCCAGCAGACCTTCCTTAACCGCTATAAGCGAGGCGACCAGATTGCCGGAATCCACCGTCGAGACATACACGGGCTGCAGAGGAGCAAGGGACTCCGTATCATACCAGTTGTAGAGATGGCCTTCCCACTTCTCCATGCGTTCCATCGTCCCGATCGTCCGCTCTAAGCGCTCGATAAGCCCTTCCGTATCGATAAAGCCGAAGTCTCTGGCCGCAACCGCGCATAATGCGTACATCCCGATATTGGTAGGGGAGGTCCGGTGAGCGATGCCTCGGTCCGGTTCGATCTGGACATTGTCCGGCGGGAGCCAGTTGTCTCTCTCCGTCACGAAATCCTCGTAAAAGGACCAAATATCGCTGGCCAGCTTATATAGCTCTTGGCGTTGTTTTTCCGAGAAGCCGGACTCCGCGCGTTCGGGAGAGCCGTCGAGCCATTTCACGACGAGCGGAGCGGAGCACCACAATAGCGCCAAGACGAGACCGATCGTCGTTGCCGCGGACGATATCCCCGGCGCCATCAACACGCTTGCGGCCATGAGCGCGGTCAGCAGGTAACCGCCAGCCATTGCCGACAGAGGCGGCGTTCCTTTGCTGTCCGCCATCCGCTCGACTTCGGCCTGGCTCGTCCATTCCAGCAGCCGTCGTCTGGTCAGCAGCAGCCGATACAGCGTTCGTATTATGCCGTCGAGCAGCATGACGCTTTGGAAGGGGAGCGTCAAAAGAGTGAGGCAGGCATGGGCGGCTGACCGCAATAAAGCGGATGGACGGCGAATCCAGTGCGAGACGGACAGCAGCGCGCGGAACACCGGAAGCAGCAGTGTCAGCAGCACGATGCCATACCATGCCATGGCAGAGCCGGGCAGCGGTCCCGCCAGCAGCAGCATAGCCATCAGCGTGGGCTGTAGCAAGCTGCGGCGCATATTGTCGGCAATCTGCCAGCGCGTCATGAGCGACAAGGCGGTCGGAATACGTTCGCCGCGGGCGTTGCGCGCCGAGTGGGCTAGCCAAGGCAGCAGCTGCCAGTCGCCGCGCGTCCATCGATGCAACCTTTTTTGCTGCGCCAGAAAGGTTGGCGGGTGATCGTCGATCAGCTCGATATCCGACAGCAGACCCGCGCGAAGGAAGCCGCCTTCCAGCAAATCGTGGCTGAGCACGGCGTTTTCCGGAATTCGTCCGCCCAGCACGCGGTGAAAGACATCCACGTCCAAGATGCCTTTGCCCGTGAATATGCCTTGCCCGATGGCGTCCTGATAAGGGTCCGATACCGCAAAAGCGTAAGGATCTAGTCCGGGCTCGGATGCAAACAGCGCCGTCAGTCTCGACTTGTGCGCGCTCTCGTATGTCATGCCGATGCGCGGCTGGAGCACGCCGTAACCCTCGACGACCTTCCGGCCGCTCTCATCGAGGCGCGCGCGGTTGTAAGGCAAGTGGATCGCGCCGATCATGCGGCGAGCGCTCTCCAGCGGAAGTCTCGTATCCCCGTCGAGCGTAATGACGTATCGGATTTCGCCGAGCTGGGATTCGTCGCCGATTACGGTATCGAAGCTGGTATGGCGATCGCCTTGCAACAGCTTGACGAATTCCTCCAGCTTGCCCCGCTTGCGCTCCCAGCCCATCCATGTCCGTTCCGAGGGATTCCATTGTCGCTTGCGATGGAAGAGATGGAAGGAGGTGTCCGGATATTTCCCATTGAGCCGCTCGATGCCCGATCGGGCGATGCGAAGCAGCTCGTCATCCTCTGGCAGCTTCTCTTCCGCGGCGTCCTGGAAATCGCTTAATATGCCGAAGCGGATATGAGGATCCCGATTGGCGAGATAATGCAGCTCCAGTCTGTCCAGCGTTGCGGCAACATGGTCCCCTCGACTCCAGATGACGGGAATGACGACTATCGTGGCAGCATCTTCCGGCACGCCCTTGGAGAAGTCGTAGCGAAGCAGACGATCGGGTCTGGTGACGCGTTCGATCAGCCAATGTACGGCTGTAACCGCCCACTCGCTGGCGGGAATCAGCAGCAGCGCGAATGCAAGCGCCAGACTGCCTGCAGAAGCAGGCGCCTGCAAGCCGCCGACGGTGACCGCCAGGGAAACAGCCAGAACGGTTAATGTGCCTAACGCGAGCAGCTGAATATATAAGCCCGAAGCACGGCGTTTGAAGCCGGCCTGCGGCAGAGCGCCGGTTTTGCCGCATAGCTTGAGAGCGGCCTGCAGCAGCCGCATGCCGCGAGCATCCAGCAAATAAAAGGCGGCAAAGCAAGGTCTGGATGGCAGCTGCATCGACCCGGTATCGTCGGATGACTCCATTGCTTGCATCGAATAAGCCTCGTCGGCCAGTCTTACTGCTTCGGTCGCAACCAGATTTTCCGGCACGGCCATTCGGCGGGCGAGAAGCTCTACGCGATGGCGCAGCGTATGGCGGCTCCCGCTGTCCAGTCGGGAATAATCCCCGGCTTGTTCCGTCCGAAGCGTGCGTTCTATGATGCTGATGCGCTCGAAAAGCTCGCTAAAGTCCCAGCGGGAGAGCTTCCTTAAGCTGCTTATGACATTGCCGGCGCTGACTTGGTATTCGGCTTGCAATCGGTATTCATATGAGAGGATGGAGTCCAGATCTTCCGGCGGGTTCTCCAGCTTGCAGACAAGCCATTCCCCGACATGGGCGGTGTCCTCGGCATGATCCCGCAAATGTTTGATCAAATGAACGATCATAGCGCCGGAGAGAGGAAGCTCCACACGTTCCGCATCAAGGGCGGCCTTGAACTTCTCGGGCGTCAGCTCGGAAGCGGGTATGCCCGCGAGCATTTTTTCCACCTGGGCGCAGACGTTGCGCCGCTCCTGCAGAGGCTCCACGACTGAGGCCAGCTTGCGGACGAGCTCCATCTTGAGGAAGAGCGGCAGCGACCACGCTTCAGCCGCTGTAAGGACGGCCACCTCCTGGTAAGCATCGAGGAATTCGGCGAATATATTTTCGTCCAGCACCCCGTCGCCGTATGCCAGGTAGGATTCGCAAAGAGAAGCAGCCCGGGTCCGGGCGCCTTCTCCCAGCGTCGGCAGCCGTTTGGCCGGATACTCCGCCAACGCTTCGCGAATTTCCCCCAGCTCGGCTTCGAGAAACTCCGAATGGTCGAGCAGCCACTCATCGGCAGGTTGCCCGCAGACCGCGCTTCCGTCATTTAATTCGGCGATATACGCGCGAAGCTCCCGAATATCCTCCTCCATTCGGTTCCACAGCGCTGCTGAAGAAATCCTTTTGCCGCTGGGATCATGCTCCAGAGCAAGCTTGTGCGCGTGCTCCCGCATTTTTTCCAGATTCATTTCCATTCCTATAATCCCCCATGGGCGTTATTTTCTAATATAAATTCACCTCATTACCATTCCGCTATTTGGCGAATTTTATAAGTCGATAGGAAGAAAGAGTTTCATATTTTAGTCGGAAGCCGTTTAAATTCCGTTTAAATTCCCGCGATATGATGCCCTTATGGAAGCAATCAACAGAGTACAGGATAGGAGGAAATACGATGGTCATACATTCGAAAACAACGAAAGGCATGGCGAAGGAGTGGGCGGTCGAAGCGAAGGGACTCGTCAAGACCTTCGGAAATAACAGGGCTGTGGACGGAGTGGATCTCCAAGTTAAGGCGGGAAGCATCTATGGGGTGCTGGGGCCGAACGGAGCAGGCAAAACGACGACGATCCGGATGCTGGCAACGCTGCTTCGTCCCGACTCGGGTTCAGCCCGTATCTTCGGCCATGACGTAGCCAAAGAAGCTCAGATCGTTCGCCAATTGATCGGCGTTACGGGACAGTACGCCTCGGTCGACGAATCGCTCAGCGCGACGGAGAATCTTGTTATATTCTCTAGGCTGCTAGGTTTGGGACGAGGCGAAGCGAAGCGCAAGGCAGCGGACTTGCTGGAGGAATTCGGATTGTCGGAGGCGGCGAAGCGGCCGCTCAAGGAGTTCTCGGGAGGCATGAGGCGCCGCTTGGACCTGGCGGCCAGCCTGATCTCGCAGCCTCCGCTCATCTTTCTCGATGAGCCGACGACAGGACTGGACCCGCGAACGAGATCCCAGATGTGGGATACGATCAGACGACTCGTAAAGACGGGTTCCACGGTATTGCTTACAACGCAATACTTGGACGAAGCCGATCAACTGGCGGATCGGGTAGCCGTAATCGATCACGGACGCGTCGTAGCCGAAGGTACGGTCAACGAGCTCAAGGCGTCGGTAGGCACTTCATCGCTGCACTTAAACATCGAGGATCCGGGAAATCTGGCCCAAGCTAAGCGTATCATCGAAGAGGTATTGGGGACGAAGGCGGGCAACACGGCGGAGGCAGGTACGATTACGGCGCCAATGGCGAATGCGGATTCTGCGACGGATCTACTTCTTGCCCTTCGGGGGGCCGGCATTCCGCTGTCGGAGTTCAGCGTCCAGAAGCCGACGCTTGACGAGGTGTTCCTGACGATTACGGGACAAGATAAAGTAATCGTGAATACATCCGAGGAAGCCGGGGCGACTAAGAAAGAGGTGGCAATAGGATGAACCATACGTCAACGGGAACCTCTGTCAACGGGAAGCTGCGTAATTACACCAGTCTTGGCCAGACGATACGAAACTCGCTTACGATGGCTTACAGGGGACTGCTCAAAATCAAACGGACGCCGGAGCAGCTCTTCGACGTCACGCTCCAGCCCATCATTTTTACCTTGATGTTTACTTACATCTTCGGCGGCGCCATCTCCGGCGACGTGCAGAGCTACTTGCCGGTCATTATTCCCGGCATTCTCGTGCAGACGGTCATTACGACCTCCCTCGTGACGGGCGTCCAGCTCCGGGAGGATATGGACAAAGGGGTGTTCGACCGGTTCAAGTCGCTCCCGATCGCCCGTATTGCTCCGCTTGCGGGGGCGCTCTTGGCCGACACGGTGCGTTATACCATCGCTACGACTTTGACCTTCGCCATGGGTTATATCATGGGATATCGTCCCGAAGCGGGGTTTGGGACGGTTGCGCTCGCCGGCGTGCTGGTCATCTTTTGCGCATGGGCGATCAGTTGGATCTTCGCTTTCTTCGGCGTCATCGCAAGAACGGCTTCCAGCGTGCAAGGCATCTCCATGCTGGCGTTATTCCCTCTGACGTTTTTATCGAACGCCTTTGTTCCGGTCGAGACCATGCCGAAGTGGCTGCAGTGGTTCGTTAACGCGAATCCCGTGTCCCATCTCATCTCTGCCGTGAGGGAACTAACCCAGGCTGGCACCGTCGGCCAGCATTTATTCATTTCATTGGCAGGAGCTGCAGTCATCGTGATCGTGTTCGCTCCTCTGACGGTGCGCGCGTACATGCGCAAGACGTAAGGAGTCGAGTGTTTATAGCCAGGCTTCATCGAAACGGCCCTCTTCTTGAAAACAAGATGGGGCTGTTTAATGTTCCTAAAATCGAACCGGTTAAACGTCGCGATCGAAACGCCGGGAAACGAAGTGGGATCCGGGTATACACTGTGTTTATAGCTACTCTGAAATATATTAATTACTTGTATGGCTTAACTTCGTATTATAGTAAAGCTAAGCTAAACATAGATCATCCTTTATTAGGAGGAGTAGGAACATGGAACCAACTACATTCGTATTGTTCGGGGCAACCGGCGATTTGGCCAAACGCAAAATTTACCCTGCCCTGTTTAATTTATTTATTGATGATAAATTGCCAACCTCATTTGCCCTGATCGGCTTGGGCCGCAGGGACTGGTCGGACGACAAATTTAGAGGGAATATCGAACAATCCATCCGCGATTTCTCCAGGCGCAAGTCGGTGAACGAATCCAAACTGGCGGCGTTTTTGCAAGCATTCAGCTACAGCGTGCTGGACATCGGCAATCTTGAGGATTATGGCAAGCTGCTAAGCCGCATCGAGTCCCGCGAACAAAAGCTGGGTCTTGCGCCGAATCGATTGTTCTACCTGTCGGTCGGACCGGAATACTTTGAGACGATTGCCGAGAATATTCAGGAGAGCGGTCTTGGCTCCGCGAACGGCTGGAAACGTCTCGTCATCGAAAAGCCGTTCGGCCACGATCTGCAGACGGCAAGAGGACTGAACGCGATGCTGGGCAAAGCGTTTGCGGAAGAGGAGATTTTCCGCATCGACCATTATCTTGGCAAGCCGATGCTTCAGCGCTTCAAGGTTTTACAGCAAAGCAATCCTATCATCCAGACGTTATGGACGAACCGCAGCATCGCCAACGTTCAGATTACGGCAAACGAAACGGTTGGCGTAGAGGAGCGGGCCGGTTATTACGACCATGTCGGCGCGCTGCGCGACATGTTCCAGAACCATATGCTGCAGCTGCTTATGATGACGGCGATCCGCACTTCAACCGGAAGCGATGCGGAAGTAGTGCGTTTTAAGAAAAAACATATCATGGAGGCGCTCGAGCCTCTGCAGAAGGCCGATGTCGCCAAGTCCATCGTGCGCGGCCAATACGGCGCTGGTTACCTCCAGGGTCAGCCGGTTAACGGCTATACCTCCGAACCCGGAATCGCGGAAGGCTCGATGAACGATACGTTCATTGCGGCCAAACTGAGCATCGACGATTCCTTCTGGCGCGGCGTTCCGTTCTATATCCGTACGGGCAAACGTCTCAAGGAGAAGTCGACGCGCATCGTCATCGAATTCAAGGAGCCGCTCAAGCAATCCTCGGTATCCGAAGACGGCGCGGCGGAACCGAATTTGCTCGTCATTGAGATGAGCCCCGGCGAAAGCATCTCGTTGCAGCTCAACACGATGGGCGCAAGCGTCAAGGAAGCCTCCAAGCCGATCTGCATCGACATCGATCCCGGCCAAGGCGATCTTCCCGAAGCATACGAGAATCTTATCCATGACGCCCTTTTGGGCGACGGAACGTACTTCGCGCATTGGGACGAAGTGGAAGCTTCATGGGCTTGGGTGCAACCGATCCTGGAAGCATACGAGGAAAATAGCGTTCCGCTGCATACTTACGCGGCAGGCACGTACGGACCGGCCGAAGCCGACGAGCTGCTGGCGCGGGACGGATACCACTGGTGGTTTGATGCTGTCGAACCGGCGAAGCAATTGACGGTTGCGGCTCAACTATGAGATGATCGAGGACGATTGCGATCATCAATTTATCCAGGGGTAGAAGGGAAGGTAGAACGACATGCTTTACCGATTATGGGAAGGAGATGCTCCGTTGGCGAAAGGGACGTCGGACGAAGATGTCCCGAGGCTGGAGCTGTTCCTCGTGCCGGAACAAGAACGCGAAGGTCTCGTCATCGTTTGTCCCGGCGGCGGCTATGGAGGGAGAGCGGCTCATGAGGCTTATCCCATCACGGATTGGCTGAATTCGATAGGCATCTCGGCGGCAGTCTTGCATTACCGCGTCAAACCTTATCAATATCCGGTTCCCATGGTGGATGCCCAGAGGGCTGTCCGATTCGCTCGGCAGCATGCGGCGGAGTGGGGGGTTAATCCGGATCGGATAGCGCTGCTAGGCTTTTCGGCCGGCGGGCATCTCGCATCGACGGTAGGCACGCATTTTGACGGAGGCGACGTTGAGAGCGAGGATCCGGTAGAACGGCATAGCTGCAAACCGGACGCGTTAATCTTGTGTTATCCCGTTATCTCTTTTATGGAACCCTTCACGCATGGAGGTTCGGTGGAAGCGCAGCTTGGCGCGAATCCGGACGAGGAGCTGCTCCGTTCGTTATCCAACGATATGCAGGTGAGTGCAGAGACGCCGCCGACATTTCTGTGGCATACCGCCGAGGATCGGCCCGTACCGGTCGAGAACAGCATAATGTTCGCGATGGCTCTGAGCCGGCATCAGGTGCCGTTCGAGCTGCATATTTTCGAGAAGGGCGAGCACGGCGTCGGACTGGCGCATCATCTGCCCGATACGGCGCGTTGGACGGAGCTTTGCGGCAATTGGCTCAAACGGTTGGGCTATAAGAACTCCATCACCCAGCCGATGGAATGATGGATATATAAGGACGAATCGCCCTCGGGTCTGTTACGGACCAAGGGCGATTTTTTTGTGTCTGTGCTGTTTGCAAGTCGTAACGAAGACAGGCTCGCCAAATAAGAGACATGCGGCAAAACATAACATATAGAACCCCATTTATGTCGCTCGATTCAACATTCCGCGTCGGTCATCTCGTTCGTGAACATCCGTTTGTACTCCTTGGGATTTATCTTTTCGGCAGAGGCTGGAACGTAATGGAATTGCAAGGCCCGCCTGCGAAGCGTGGAGAAGTTGGACGGGGTTCCGTGGTACAACAAACCATGGAAGAACAATACGCCGCCTGGTTTTAAGGGAACGATAACGTCTTTGCTAACCGGTACTTGCGTATCGCATAGCTGCCAGTCGCGTACAGCGTAATGCGGCGTGGCACCCTCTTGATGGGAGCCGGGAATGACGTGCATGCAGCCGTTGTCGGCCGTAGCTTCGTCAAGGGCGATCCATACCCCGATGGCCGACTTCGTATAGGTCAGGTTGCCATAGGCCATATCCTGATGCCAAGGTTTCTCGCCGCCGCCGTGCGGGGGTTTGAGCAGCGCCATATCCTGAATCAGCTTCGGCTCTTCGCCGAACAGGCGTCGAATCGTGCCGATGACGTCGGGGTGATAGGCGATTCTGTGTAATCGTTCTTCGGAATCCACGAATTCGTGAATTTTCCGAATGGAGAGTTCGCGTTCTTCCGGTGTATTCAACTCTTGCTCGGGTTTCGTGAATTGCAGACGCGACTTTTTACGATCGACATGGAGCAAATCCATAATCGCTTGAATGCTTTGCCCCACCTCTTGCTCATTCAGCACGCCATCGACGGCAAGGAAGCCCGTTTGTTTGTATTGCGCAAAATGTGCCTCGTGCAGCTCTTTGATGCCATTTAGACTTACATGCACCTTATCGTATTGGTATAACAAGGAGTTGATTTGCTCCGGAGTTAACGTGGTTTCTTTCATTGCCTTTACCTCCTTAATATTAATAAAAATCCCTTGCCAATAGAGTATCAGGGAGCATACGATATAGAAATGGAATCCATTCGCATGAATTTGGACAAAGATGCTAATAGTGGAGGCTGGTGATAATGGGAATCACGTTTGGCGGAGAATCGGCAGCATGGCCTTGGGAAGAGCGTTTTTTTGCGAGAAGCGGCTCGAGCGGCAAAGCCAGATGCGAACCGAACTGGTCCTGGCAGCCGCTTCCGCTGCCGGATTACGACCTCTGGTATGCCGTCAAAGGACAAGGGGATATGTGGATCAACGGAGACAAGTATAACATTCGGCCTGGCTCATGCTTTTTATTGCATCCTGGCGACGAGATCAAAGCCAGCCATCGCCCGAACAATCCGCTTACTGTACTCTATTGCCATTTTACAATCGTGAATAAAAAAACGAAGCACGGGAGAGAGCTGCCCGATCCATTGACCGAGCTGCGCTGCGTCCATATTGGGGATACTTACCGGATGGAGCCGCTGCTCCACCAGCTTGTCGATCTGGCTTCTTTGGCGGAGACGGGGGAGGAAGCCGAGTTCGATCTGCTGCTTAAGTTGATTCTGACCCGTTGGCGCAAGGGAAAGGAAAGGCAGCTTATGCCGCCGCGCAACTATTATGTTGAACAAATGATCCAGCAAGTGCATAACGAGATACGGTTTCGGCTGTCGGAGGAGATCAATTACGAAGCTGTAGCAGCCCCCTCGGGTCTGACCGCTCGTTACGTTAGCTCGCTCATGAAACGTCATACCGGGCTGACGCTTAAGGAAACGATTTCGAAGCTGCGCATGGAGCGCGCGGTCCACTTGCTGGAGGAGACGGGCATGACCGTAACGGAAGTTGCGGATGCGCTGGCGTATGCCGATATATATACGTTTAGCAAGCTGTTTAAACGATATTACGGGTACTCCCCTTCGGATGCGAGAGAGAAACGGGCCAATAGAGCCGACAGAGACGGTTGACAATCCATGCGCCATTCTCTATACTTGCTTTAATCTTATAAGCGACTTGCGTCGAAAGAGCGCAGTAGCGGCTTAGTCCCTGTCTCAGAAAGCCGGGGGGCGATGGAACCCGGCACACATTAAGCCTGCGAAATACACTCTGGAGCATCCCGGGTAATGCCGGGCGGATTGGCGAACGATATCTCGCCTAGAGTGGTATCAACGACACGTCCGCGGGCGCTGCTTAGTTGATGCAATTTGGGTGGTAACACGGTTAATAATCGTCCCTATGTCTTCCATAGACTAGGGGCGTTTTTTTTTTTTTTTCAGGCATTTAAAGGGTTGGCGCAACCGTTTCCCCTTATTTCACGAATAATCGAAGGAGTGCTTAACAAATGAACATTATCGACGAATTGGAATGGCGCGACGCCATTAATCAGCAGACCGACGCGGAGGGACTCCGCGCCTTGACGAACGAGAAAGCCGTGTCGCTATACTGCGGCGTGGATCCTACGGGCGACAGCATGCATATCGGACATTTGATTCCCTTTATGGTGCTAAAGCGATTCCAGCTGGCCGGCCATCGTCCTGTAATCCTGATCGGCGGCGCAACGGGTACTATTGGTGATCCAAGCGGCCGTACGTCGGAGAGATCCCTGCAGACGCTGGAGCAGATCCAGGACAATGTTGAAGCGCTAACGGCGCAGCTGCGCAAGCTGTTCGTCACGGACGGCGACAACAACATCCGGATGGTCAACAACTACGACTGGACGCATAAGATCAACGTTATCGAATTTCTGCGCGACTACGGCAAAAACTTCAGCATCAACACGATGCTGGCGAAGGACGTCGTGTCCAGCCGTCTCGACAGCGGAATCTCCTTTACGGAGTTTTCGTACCAGATTCTGCAATCGCTCGACTACCTTCACCTTTTCCAGAACGAGGATGTGCAATTGCAAATCGGCGGCTCCGATCAATGGGGCAACATTACGAGCGGCCTGGACCTGATCCGGAAGAAGGAAGGCAGCGAAGCCAAGGCGTTCGGCCTGACGATTCCGCTCATGCTCAAAGCGGACGGAACGAAGTTCGGCAAGACGGCAGGCGGCGCGATCTGGCTGGATCCCAACAAAACGACGCCGTTCGAATTCTACCAGTTCTGGGCGAATACGGACGACCGCGATGTCGTCAAATACTTGAAGTACTTTACCTTCTTGTCGATGGAAGAGATCGAGTCGCTTGCGGAAAAGGTGCAGACAGAGCCGCATAAACGCGAAGCTCAGAAAAAGCTTGCCGAAGAGATGACGAGATTCGTGCACGGCGAGGAACTGCTGGAGCAGGCGAAGCGTATTACGGCGGCACTGTTCACGGGAGATATCGGCTCCTTGACGGCGGACGAGATCGAGCAGGGCTTCAAGGAAATGCCGACGTTCGAATCGGGCCGCGAGTCGAAAAACATCGTCGACTGGCTCGTCGATCTCGGCATCGAACCTTCCAAACGCCAGGCGCGCGAAGATATTACGAACGGCGCAATCTCCATGAACGGCGAACGCGTGACCGACCTGGCGCTTGAGGTGTCCGAAGGTCAAGCCATCGGCGGCCGCTTTATCATTATCCGCAAAGGCAAAAAGAACTACAGCCTCGTAAAAATGTCATAAGCGGCAACATCTATGCCGAACAATAAAGACGCTCGCATCCAAGTAATTGTACGGGATGACAGAGCGTCTTTGTTTTTTCAACGGGGCTATTCTTCTACGCTCAGAACGACGCTCTTGATCCTCTCGATGCCTTCCCACATATCCCCGTCCCGGTCGAAAATAAGGGACACCGGCGCATTGGCATTGCCCGCTCCGGCTAGTCGGAGCAGCTGCCGCAGCGATTCGGCGTCAATGGAACCATCGTCGCCGTACTCCGGCTTGGCATGAATAGAATGAGCGAGAGGTGCTCCATAGACGATGCCAGCTTCCTTCTCCTTCTTAACCAGATTGCCGAAATCGACGATAGTGGACACCTCGTTGCTCGTCCCGGCAAGCAAGTTTCTCCAGCTGTCTAGGGTGGATGTCAGTTCGCGGAAATTTTCCGTGACGACTTTAACGCCAAGCGGCGTGCCAAAGTGGCTCAGCTCAAGCAGAGCATTCGCGCTTCGCCGGATCGCCTCCAAGTCTCCGGCCGCCTGTTCTCCGGCGACGATTCGGACAGCAGATGCGCCAGCCAGAGCAGCGGTTTCCATCCATCCCTTCAAATAGGCGATATCGGATTCGCGGCGAATGGGATCCGGAGAGGAGATGTCGCCATAGTCGACTAACAAGGTATGAAAGACGATGCCGGCCTCGGCGAACGAGGAACGGAGTTTCTTTAAGTAATCGTCCTCGCGGGATGGGAAATGAAAATGGCAGAGCTCCAGATACGACAATCCTCGGGAAGCGGCGTCGGATGGCAGATCAAGGAGCGAAAATAGCTCCGGCTGCTCCTGAATGTTGGTGGACTGAGTCTGGGAAGTCTGATCCCAGACGGTCCAGCGAAGTGGACCAAGGCAGCGATGAAGACTCCAGCTGCTTATTGAAAGGCGATTAACAAACATAGCATGCGCACGCTCCATTCTGTTGTTAGTAGTCATACAAGCGTATCGTGCGCGCAATCGAGTTGCAAGGGCGAGTATTTGCTTTGTTTGTATGCGATTTTGCCCAGCGCCTACTCCATCGCCGAAGAATCGTCATACATGGATTCACTATTCTTCTGCATAAGATGGAATAAATCCCGCAGAGGGAATAGAGGGGAAGAGAGGTGCAAGTTTGTTTAAAAATGCGAAAGGATTCATAATAGGCTTGGTCATGGGAGGATTGCTCATGACGGCGCTGCCTTCGATGGCCGCGACGCAGAAGACGACGTATTCTTTGACGGAAGCATCGTATCCTGTATTCGTAAATAATGTGGCGTATACGGATGGAAAATTGCCCATTCTGAATTATCAGGGAAGTACTTATGTGCCCCTTCGGTCCGTAGGCGATCTGTTGGGGGCGTCGGTTGTCTGGGATGATGCTTTAAGGCGAGTCCATATCACTGCAAACGAGGATATGCGTCCATGCAACAATGCATTTTGCAATGTCAGCGTCAACGGTTCGAATGGCAGATATATCGTATCGGGAACAGCGCGCGTATTCGAAGCAGTCATGAATTATGCCGTCGAGGACGGGCATAATTATTTGCTGGAACAATTCCATACGCTTGCGGAAGGGGCTCCTGCATGGTCTCCGTTCGCGATCGAACTCGCGATCCCGGAATCCGGGCAGCCCGTTAACGGCACGCTGACGCTGGAGCTGTTCGAATACAGCGCGAAGGACGGCTCGCGAGTTAACGTCATGTCCATTCCGCTGGAAACTTTCGGCCCTTAAGATGAGATAACGGCTGCGAATTGCGAAGCAATCCGAAGGACGTTTGAGCCACATTGGGGATTGTCCGATCAGCTCTCGGCAAACTGCCGATAACGTCGCTGAAACAGATTTCTGCAAAAAAACCGTAAATGGCGGGCAGGGAAAGCTTCCCTAGCACCGCCATTTCTAATTTTTGAAGTGATCTATTTTCAAAGTGAATTTATTGCAGGGTGAAATCAACTATTACGCCTATAGAAAGACAACTTTTCTGCTCAACATGCGTTTCTAATTATAGGGTAAGATGTAAGCATAGCGGAGGTATAACGTGAGCAAACGAACAAGTTTAGGGATCAAAATTGTCATTTTCGCGATTGGCATCGGTGCAGCTGCCTACTTTTTCTTCCAGACGATAGGTTGGTTTTGGAATCCGCCGCTCCTGAAAAATAACACGGAAGCTTTTTTAGAGCAGATTCGCGAGCAGGATTTCAATGAGGCTATGAAACGGTTCGAGGATTCCGCCGCCAACAACAGTTGGCCGAATGACATGCGGGAATTATTCGAAAAACATGATTTCAAGCTGCTGACATTCGATGGGATCAGAGCCGAATTCGACGATGGCAGCTACAACACTGGACATGCGGAGTTAACGTTCGAGATTGACAGCCGTCCGATTCGGACGGAGGTTATCCTTACATTCGGAAACAGGGGCAAGCCAAAACAGTTGTGCGCGATTACCCCGCCGGGCGTCCAGTTAAGCGAGCTGCCGGAGCTCGAGGAGTGGAATCGGCTTGTGTGCGGAGGTTCCTTTTAGTGGGAGGGACAGTGGCATATAGCCGTTTAATCGTGCTCGTGTTGTTGTTTGAGGTGTTTATTACGGCTTTGATCGTGGCGGGCTATTATTACGGCTTTTCTGTCTATCCTTATGTTTCCTCGTCTTCATCGGTTAGCCTCATTGAAGGCGGAGCGGCAGGCTGGGAAACCCGGACGGAAAGCTTCCATGCTACACTGCCGCTATATATGCCGTCGCTGCAGGACTTGAAGGCGGGATATTCATCGCTCCAGAGCGGCGAGCCGCAGTGGGGAGCGGCAAGCGTGCTCGTTTCGGCAGCTGTATTGGTCCTTCAGAGCTTTGTAAGGGGCATGTTTCTGGGAGGAGCGAGAGGATGGGTTGTCGATCGAAGGGTTGCGCTGTTTTGGGCAAACGGACGCCGCTATTTTAGCGAAATGCTGGCGTGGTCGATTCTTCAGTTTCTGGCGGGAGTCCTTATGCTTTTTTTAACGGCGGTATTTTTCCCGCTAGGACTTCTTTTACTCGTGGTCATGATGATTTATTCCATAACGCCTTACTTCATGGTCCTTCAAGACTTGTCGTTAGGCGACGCTATTGCGAAAGCGCCCGGCATGTTCCGCCGTTATTTCGGCGCGATGCTCCCACTTGCTTTGATCGCCATGCTGTGCACGTTCGCGATCAGTTTGACGAGAATGATGCCGGCTCCGTATGGTTACGCCGTCCCGCTGCTTCTCCATTCCAGCTTAGGCACGCTGCTAATCGTGGCTCTTATGTTTACCTTGGCATCCAATCTCAAGAAAGACGGAGACTCGATCCCGAAACTGCAGCCCGTTGTCGCACCGCATAACCGGCTCATCGCCATTATCAATGTCCTTCTTATACCGGTATTGGTTACAGGAGGCGTGTATGCCTCGTCGGGGAAACATCTGACTCTGTTCGATTCGGCACATAAGCCGACTTATGAAGGCATCATGAGCCGGTCGAACTTCGCTGATGTCTTCTATGCTTCTGAGCAACGTTACACCGCATACGAATGGCGTTCAGAAGATTACAAGTTGGATATGAAGCTGCCGGAACTGGGGAATGGAAGACAGCCAGACGAGCTTCGGGGTATTGCCGACATCGCATGGGAAATAGATGAAGAGGTACGAACGACGAGCGGCAATACGACGAGTATCTGGGTAGAGCCAATGGAGCGCAAGAGTCGGATCTTGTATCGGCTTGTCCGTCATGGCTCGAACGACGGGAGCGTCTATTATTCCAGCGATAACGGTTATGCTGCGATTCTTCCAGGAGACGAGAAGCCGCGCGAACCGCTATCCGTACGAATGTTCGTCGACGGAAACGGCGAAAACGTGTTTGTCTTGAAATATTCGGCACGTCTGGAATCATCTGCATTAAACCGTGTATCGGCGGATGGCAGGTTCCTCATACCGGGCACTAGTCCGTTGAATCCGATGGACGTCCATTCCTATTGGTTCGCCAAGCGTCATAAACCGGATGCCATATTCGACATGCTGGCAGCCAAAAACCTGGAGAGCTATATGCCGACGTTAAACAGAAGCCAAATCGCGCTTGCGGTTGCCCTGCAGGAAGGGGACGGAAGGATGGTTGTCGATCTGCTCGACATGCTGCAAAACCATGAGATACAGGTGAAACGCCCTGATTGGGACGCGGAGGAGTGGACGGCACAATTGCGAGACCTCTACAAAGGCGCTGAAGTGGGGACGCTGCTTCCATACCTGACGAAGGCGGGGGAGCAATTCGGATACGCCGAGCTGCAAGATTCCGAATCCAGCAACGAAGCAGTCGACGTATTCCGAATGGACGTTCCGTTTCCTAACGGAAATATTCTCATTACGTACTCGTTGTCCAAGGAAGATGGACTTTTGAAGTCCTTATCCCTTTACGAATAGCTTCTATTTCAATACGTATTCTGCAAGCACGCTTTGCAACTCGTAGATATTCAGGCTTTTATTAAACTTTTTCTGAACGGGCAACGCCGAGCCGGAAATCCAGATTTTCAGCTCGGCGTCCATGTCGAACGTGCCTGCGGTTTCGATGCTGAAGTGAGTAATATTTTTATAGGGATAAGAGTGAATCTCGACCTTCTTGCCGGAGAGTCCTTGCTTATCGACCAGGATAAGTCGCTTATCCGTAAAGACGAACAAATCCCGAATGAGCTTATAGGCTTTCTCGAACCTCTCCGTTTTGCTCAGAATATGACCAAATTCCTTCTGAACCTCTTCCATCTTCAGCTCCGAAGCGTTGCCCATTAAACCGTCGAACAATCCCATGCGATCATCCCCTTTGTAGTTGAATGATATAAGACTAAGCCTATGTTACCACGTTTTAGCAAATACTGGGCAATCATTGTTCGGTATCCTGGCAACTCTTTAAAGACAAGTCTTCCGTTCTGCGATAAACTGGAAACAGAACTTTACGCATGAAAATATAGATGCCAAGGGAGAGGAACAGCTTGAGATACGAACGGAATTGGGCAGGCAATTACATGTACCAAGCCAAGGAATGTCATGTGCCGGGGACGGCCGAAGAGGTGCGCGAATTAGTGAGCCGACTAGATCGAATCAAGGTGCTTGGCTCCAGACATTCCTTCAACGCCATCGCGGATACGGACGCGGCACATGTGTCACTGGAGAGGTTAAATGGCGTCGTTGAGCTGGATCGTGTCCAACATCGAGTAACCGTCGAGGGCGGCATCCGCTACGGCGAACTGTGCGGTTATTTGCATGAGAATGGTTATGCGCTTCACAATTTGGCTTCTCTGCCGCATATTACGATTGCGGGAGCTTGCGCGACGGCGACGCACGGCTCAGGGGATCGCAACGGCAATCTGGCTACAGTGGTCTATGGCATCGAGCTGGCTACAGGTGATGGGAAACTGATCACTCTGACCAGGGATGACGAGGATGGTCTGCTCGCGGGAGCAATCGTTGGTCTTGGAGCGCTGGGTGTCGTGACAAAGCTAACGCTGGATCTTGTGCCAGCCTTCGAAATAAAGCAACATGTCTACCAAGGTTTGCCGCTCTCCAAGCTTGCGGACTGCTTTGAGGACCTATTCGCTTCCGGATACAGCGTCAGTTTGTTTACTGATTGGAAGTCATCGTCCTTCCACCAGGTGTGGAGGAAGTCCGTTGTAAAGCCAGGCGATGAGCCAGCTGGGGGAGATCCCATTAGCTGTTACGGAGCCTTGTTATCCGATGTCAATCTTCATCCCGTGCCGGGCTATGCGGCGGACAATTGCAGCGATCAACGCGGCATCGCGGGACCTTGGCATGAAAGGTTGGCCCACTTCCGCATGGACTTTACGCCAAGCGCGGGCGAGGAGCTGCAGAGCGAATATTTTGTGGCGCGCAAGGATGCCCATGCTGCTCTCGAGGCGCTGGATGGCCTGCGCGATCTCATCTCTCCGCTTCTGTTCGTAACGGAGGTGCGAACGATTGCAAGCGACAACCTGTGGTTAAGTCCATGCTTCGGACAAGACTCCGTTGGCATCCACTTTACATGGAAGCCGGATTGGGAGAGAGTCAGCGCGGCGTTGCCGATCATTGAAGCCAGTCTTGAGCCGTTCGGCGCGCGTCCGCATTGGGGCAAGCTCTTTGCCATGGAGCCGGCCAAGCTGCAAGAGCTCTATCCGAAGCTGCCGGCCTTTAGGGAGCTGGTGCAGACGTTTGATCCTGAGCGGAAATTCCGGAACGGGTATTTGGAACGGTATATTTATTAGGGGGAGTTAGCAAGGGGGGGAGTCTCTTAATGGAATCGATAAAAGCTATCCTATTTGATCTGGACAACACCCTGCTGGATCGAACGGCCACCTTCGATGTATTCACAAGAGCTTTTCTGAAAAACTACTTCGCGCATTTGGATGCAGTCGATGAGCTTCATAAGAGAATTGTGGAGCTGGACCAGGACGGTTACAAAGACAAAACGAAGCTGTTCGAGGAATTGATGTTCGAGCTGCCATGGAAACAACGCCCTGACGCGGGCGAGCTGATGGATTTTTACCGAGCAGAATATGTCAAGAGCGCCGCCCCCATGAATCATGCAGGCGAGATCATCGCTCATGTGCGATCCCGATACAAGACGGGGCTGATCACGAACGGCAGGAATGAAATTCAATATGGCAAGATTGATCGTCTTGGCATACGACATGATTTCGATGTCATTCTCGTATCGGAGGAAGCGGGCGTGAAGAAACCGGAGCCCTCCATATTCGCGATGGCACTAAACAAGCTGGATTTGAGACCGGAGCAATGTCTTTTCATCGGAGATCACCCAGTTAATGATATAGAAGCGCCGCATAAGCTCGGCATGAAGACGATATGGGTCAAGGCGAACCAGCCTTGGCGAGATGGGCTAACGGCACAGCCCATCGCGACGGTGGAACGTTTGTCGGAGCTGCTGGACATCATATAATCACATGTTCTGATTAAGGGGAAAACGTTGAAACGCCGTCGGAGAGGGCGGAGGCTGCCAAATTCTGAATAACCGTGCCATCCATGGGTGGATTATGCAGTCCCGCCCGCACGTCCCTGAAGTAACGTTCCAGCGGCAGGCTGCGAGAGAGACTGGTGCCCCCGACAATCCGCATGGCAAGATCCACGACGCGAATCGCGTTGTTGGTCGTGACATGTTTCGCGAGACCAAGCTCGGGCTTCAAAGCGGGACGATTGTCCCGTTCCTTGTCCCATCGGTCCGCGGCAGCGAACAGAACGGTGCGAGCAGATCGCAGCGCCAGCTCCATCTCGCCGATGGAAGCTTGAACGGCCGGGAATGAAGCGATCGGCTTGTCCGTATAGTTCGGTTGATAGGTGCGGGCGAATTCCAGCGCGTAGTCTCTGGCGGCAAGCGCAATGCCCATATAACATGCCGGTATATGCAGCAGCCAGCCGGACCCGTCGTCGATGCCGCCGCCCGCGATGCGATGCTCCGATGGAACGAACGCGCCGTCCAAAACGACGTCGTGACTGCCTGTCGCCCGCATGCCTAACGAATTCCAGGTCTCTACCAGCGTTACGTTTTCCGACTTCATGACTAGAAATTCGCTGACGACAGCTTCTTCCGGAATGTAGGCGGATACGACGAACCGGTCCAGAATCGGCGACAAGGTGCTAAACGTCTTGCGGCCAGTCAACCGCCATCCGCCATCCGAACGGACCGCGATTGTCTCCGGCCTGCCGCCGCGGCTGGGGCTTCCCGTCGAGGCTTCGCTTGCAAACGTGTTGATCATCGTGCCGTCCCGAACGACGGAACGGCATAATTCCGCGAACAATTTTTGCTGCCACTTGCCCGATTCCCGATAGTGAAACACTTGCCCGACATGCCAGCCTACGGCGAGAGCCGTGGAGCCATCGCCGTATGCCAGGCGCTCCTGCAACAGGACTAGACCATGCAAGTCGATGCCGTCGCCGCCGTATTCCGCCGGGACAGTCAGCTTTAGATAACCTGCTTCCCGCAGGTCGGCGAAATTGTCGAATGGGAAGGAGCCCTCCTCATCATGCCGGGCCGCACGTTCCGCGAATTTCGCAGCCAAACGCTCGACATTCTCCACACGTAAACGTTCCTCTTCATTGCGCACAAATTGATCTATATAACGAGACATTATGTCCACTCTCCTTCATCCCGCACTTGATGTAACTATAATGATACACCTTATTCAAGCTTCGGACTATACGGACTCTTTATACATCAACCTATTGAATCGAATACTAAGGAGGTTGCGGCTATGCAAATAAAAGACGTATTTGGAAAGCTTCCCTTACTGGAGACGGAGCGGACGAAGCTTCGTCCTGTCACTTTACAGGATGTTGAAGATATGTACCGATATTGCTCGGACGAAGCCGTCGCCGAATATACGACCTGGTATTCCCATGGGACGCTCGATGACACGCTTGGCTTTATCCGCCATCTGGAGCGCAAATACGATAGCGGCGAAGTTGCGCCGTGGGGTGTCGTGGACAAGGAAGAAGACCGATTAATCGGTACTTGCGGCTTCGTGCATTGGGACCCCGTTCACCGTAGAGCGGAACTGGGATATGCGTTGTCCCGGCGCTATTGGGGTAAGGGATACATGACAGAGGTCGCGGCCGCAATCATTCAATTCGGTTTTACGGAGATGGACCTTATCCGTCTCAAGGCAAGATGTCTCGTACCTAACATTGGCTCGGCCAGGGTGATGGAGAAGACGGGCATGACTTACGAAGGAACGTTGCGCAAGGTTGTGTTGAACAAGGGCGTTCATTGCGACTTAAAGGTTTATTCGATAGTCAAAGGTGAAGACGGCTCGAAGCGACTATAAAAATCTATTCGACGGTCAATGATTAGGATTGTACGAAGACGGAAGGGGGGACGACCAACATGAAGAGCTACAGCGTACTGGAGCGAATTTTGTTCCCCCGTACTCGATTGAGCGAGATGAAACTAAAGGAGGCGCTAAGCGGCAAAACGGTTCTAATTACCGGCGCCAGCTCCGGCATAGGGGAACAGCTTGCTTATCTTGCAGGCAAATGTGGGGGAAGTCTCATTCTTACGGCAAGACGAGAGGAGAAACTGCTGGCGGTCAAAAGGTCGATCGAAGAGGAGGCGGAGAGAGCGATAGTGTCGATTTTTAGCGCGGATCTTCGGGATGCGGCGCAGTTGGAGGCGTTGCATGCTTTTATTCGGGAACTTCCGAACCAGCCGGATATCGTCGTGAGCAACGCGGGCTTATCGATCCGCAGAGCCATCTTCGACTCGCTCGATCGCGCCCATGACTTCGATCGTACGATTGCGATTAATTATACGGCGCCGCTTAGGCTTCTGCTTGGGCTTATTCCCGGTCTGCGAAGTAACGGCGGTCAAATCATCAACATCTCCACGATTAATATGTCCTTAATTCCATTCCCTCACTGGTCTGCGTACCAAGCGTCCAAAGCCGCCTTCGACACCTGGTTCCGTTCTGCCGCGCCGGAGCTGAATGCGGCAGGGATCGCCACGACGTCGGTCTATCTTCCGCTTGTTCGCACGCCCATGATCGCGCCGACCAAAGCTTACGAGAGCAGTCCGGCGATGAGCGCCGAACATGCCGCGCAGCTAATCGCAAGATCCATGTACACGCGACAACGAAGAATCAGGCCATGGTGGCTTCCTTTCGGTGAACTTGCTTCCTTATGGGGCAGAGGGGCATGGGAGCGAGTGGCTCCTTTCTTATTGCGGAGAAGGGAGAGGCGGTAATGCGGTTTCTGCTTCTGCTCGAGGTGACGTACAAGCTTCGGCTGCTTACGCCAGCTGGCCTGTGGCGTCTGTTGTCGGCGATTGTCAGGCACGGCATAAATGTGATGGCACTGCTTCGAATAGCGGAGCGAACGCATGGAGACTCTCCAGCCATCGTGGATGACCGAGGCAGTGTCTCCTATCGCGAGCTGCTTTCGCAGGCAAATCGGCTTGCATCGCTGCTAACTTCCCGTCATGGAGTAAAGCGTGGCATGAAGATTGGACTCATTGGGAGGAATAAGCTGGCATTAGTGCGCTCTATTTTTGCCGTCTCGGCAACCGGAGCGGATCTGTATATGATGAATGCAGAGCTTAGCCCGAGTCAATTAAAGGAATTGGCGGCTTACAACGAACTGGATCTTATTTTATATGACGACATACGGGCGCTCGACATAGAGACATCGAAGCCATCGAAGCAAAGAGGCTGGGCGATCGCCAGCTTGGCGTCATTGGATTGGCAATTGTTGACGGCAGGCGAGACGCCAAGCCTTCCTCGCTCCTCATCCGGACGCATCATGCTGCTGACCGGCGGTACGACCGGGCGGCCGAAGGGCGTGGCGCATAAACCTTCCCTGTTGCATTATTTGCCCCCGTTTGCCGCGCTTCTTAACAGACTGCCCCTGCTTGGTTGCCGTACCGTCTATATTGCGACACCTATGGCCCACGGTTTTGGGCTCGCGAATTTGTTCCTGTTTGTCGCGCTTGGTTATAAGCTGATTCTGACGCCTCGATTCAAAGCCGAAGATGCTTGCGCCCTGATCCGCGAACATGGAGTAGAGGTAACGATCGTAGTTCCCTTGATGGTGAAGCGGATGCTCGGGCATGATTCCGGAGCGTTGGCATCGCTTCGCTGCATCGTATCGGGAGGAGCTGCGCTGAGCGGCAAGTTGGCAATGGAGACCATGAACACGCTAGGCGAGGTGTTATTTAACCTTTACGGAACAACAGAGGGCGGACTCACTACAATTGCGACGCCGCGGGATATGCGCAGGATACCGGGAACCATTGGCAAAGCCATAAGAGGCGTCCCGCTGTACGTGCTGAGCGAGTCAGGACGCTTGGGTCGGGATGGAGAAGTCGGAAGGCTGTGCATAAGAAGAGGGAAAGGATTGCCGGGACAACGCGCCTCCTGGATCGAGACGGGTGATGTCGGCGTCAGGGAAAGCAGCGGTTTGTACCGGCTGATGGGCAGAATCGACGACATGATCGTATCCGGAGGAGAAAATGTCTTTCCCGCTGAGGTCGAAGGGATTTTGCGGCAGCATCCCGATGTGGAAGACGCGATCGTTATCGGGATAGATGATGACGCGTTCGGTCAACGGCTTGCCGCATTTGTAGAGCTGAAAAAGCAAGCGGATCAGTCGGAGGAGTCGCTAATGATGTGGCTTCGGCCGCGTATGGCCAGATACCAGTTGCCCAGATCCATCGTCATGATGGATGAGCTGCCCTATACGCCGATTGGCAAGCCGGATCTTGGAGCGCTCAAGAACTGAAATTTTATTTCGAAAAGCGGCTGAACGTCTGCTTTATTTGTTATACTGGGAAGGCTGGAGGCGACGATGTCGTTACTCCCGCTATCGTAACAGAAAAGAAGTGATGATGCCGTGCACGGCTTGACAACGAGACTGCGCAATCGAAGCGTGGCGCTATTAAATCGTTATTTTACCGGTAGTTCTATGGATTACAAACAAATTTTCGCCATTATTATTCCCATCTTCGTGGATTCCGCGTTTATCGTTTTGATGGCGATTATGAATACGGCCATGATCAGCTCCTCGGGAGTTGCGGCGGTGAGCGCCGTCAGCATGGTCGACTCCATTAACATGTTCATTATCAATCTGTTCGTGGCTATTGCGACGGGAGGAACGGTCATAGTCGCGCAATACAAGGGCAGCGGCAATGACGCGATGGTGTCGAAAGCAGCCTCCCAATCGGTATCGACCGTGGCCTTGCTGTCGATCATACTATGCGTGGTCATGATCGTCTTTCATGGCTCGGTGATTGAAATGCTTTTCGGGAACGCAGAAGCAGACGTCTTGCATAATGCGAAGATCTTTCTGATAGGGAGCTGCATCTCTTATCCGTTCCTCGCCATTTATCAGGCGGTTACGGGCGCCTTGCGCGGTGTCGCGGAGACGAAAGCATGTCTGATGTTATCGGTAATCATGAATCTCTCTTATTTCCTGCTCAATCTCTTGCTGGTTAAAGGGTTTGACCTGGGCGTAGTGGGGCTTTCCATCTCTCTAATTGCCGCACGCGTGCTGGGGATGGCCGTCTCGATTATCTACCTGCTGCGTTACAATCAGACGCTTCGCTTTAAGCTGAAGCATCTGCTGCAGACGCATTGGTCGCTTCTTCGCAAGATTATGTACATCGGCGTGCCCTTTGCGCTGGAGCAGATGTTCTTTAATGGAGGCAAGCTGCTGACGCAGACGTTTATCGTCCAGCTCGGCACGTTGGCCATTACGGTCAACGCGATTGCGAATTCGCTGTCCATGCTGTTCCAGATTGGGGGCATGGCGCTCGGAGCGGCTATCGTTACCGTCGTCGGACAATCCATAGGACGCAAAAATATTGACGACGCAAGAAAGTTTATTTCCTCCTTTCTTGGTTTGTCCAACGTATTTTTTGTGGTGATCACGATCATCCTGCTGGCGATCTTCCCGCTTCTCGTTCAACTGTACACACCGCCGGAGGAGATTGTTCCGGATATATTCGCTCTTATCGTCTTAATCTCCGTCTCGCAGCCGTTGCTGTGGTCGATTAGCTTCATCTTGCCATCGGCACTTCGGGCCGCGGGCGATTCGAAGTTTACGTCCATATCGTCGCTGCTGACGATGTGGCTGCTCCGCATTATTTTGGGCTATGTGCTTGGCATTACGCTCGGGTTCGGATTAATGGGCGTATGGGTCGCGATGGTTGCCGAATGGGGCGTGCGCGGGGCTGTGTTCTACTGGAGGTACAAAGGAGACAAGTGGTACAAGCATAAGTTGATTTAATAAAACAATCACATCGTGGAAAGAAAACGCAGCCCTATATCTTGACTAAACAGCGAACGACCGACTAGCGAATCGTTCCGTTTGTCAAGAAGGGGCTGCTTTACTTGGATTTATACCGAGAAGTAACGAATAAGACCGAGAACTGCGAAAGCAAACAGCACAGTTCCGCTGCAAATGCCTGTAATCGCGCTACGGGCGACTCCCAGCTTGGGTGCGACGAATACCGATAAAATGGATGCGGCCGTCAGCAAGGCGGCAAGCACGTAAAGGCTGGCATCCTCGAACACCGGAGCAAGCCCGATAAAATGAATACCAACGATAAAGGCGATTAACGGCGCCACGAAATCGGACAGCTTCTTGCGAATGAGAAGGAAAGCCCCTATGCCCGCGATAATAAACTCGGCGTACACGGTAATGAGATAAACACGGAACGAGCTTGCTTCGTTTAATGCGGATGCCTCATCCCAGTTCGTAATGCTGAGATAAACGCCGAGTAGACAAACGAGGAGTGCCAGTCCCGAAGCGATTCCCAAATAAAGACGCCATGAATTGCGAGGTCTTTCCTGTGCCCAGCCGAACCAACTGAAGCTGAACATGCCGAAAATGGCTGCGTACATGGCATAATCCCGAATATAGTCCATTATTCTCCTCCCATATGGCATAATTAGGTTCACTATAGCACAGCATGACTTCGGAAGGATATGGAAATACGAACATGCTGGTTTATTTTTTTCGGATAGAGATGTCACAAATCAATCGACCTCCCCGTCATATTGGCAAATACGCGAAAGGGTGATGGGGATGGAAAGATATGACGTGGCGATCGTCGGCGGAGGAATTGCGGGATTAACGGCCGCGGTTTTGGCCAGCAAGGCTGGCAAACGAGTTGTCGTCATCGAGAAGCAGAACCGGCTTGGCGGCAGGGCGATTACGAATAGGAAGGAAGGAGCTTACTTCAACCTGGGGGGCCATGCTTTATACAAAGGCGATGCCTACGAGACGTTCCGGGAGTTCGGATGTTCGTTGCAGGGAGGGGAGCCGTCCATTGACGCCTTCGGCATATGGAACGGGAAGCTCAGCGTGCTGCCCACCAGCGTTTCTTCGCTGCTGGCGTCGCCGCTGTTGTCTTGGAGGGGCAAGCTGGAGTTCGCGGGTTGGTTGATGAAATTTCCGAAGCTGGATACCCGGATTTACGATGGGATCAGCTTAAGAGAATGGATTGAAGGAAATATCAAAGACCCTATGGTGCGGCATGTGTTCTATTCGCTTCTGCGTACGGCGAGTTATGGGATGGCGCCCGATCTGCAAGCGGCGGGTCCGGTGCTGCGAGGGCTTGCCAGCGCCATGCGAGGCGTCATTTATCTGGACGAAGGCTGGGGTGCGCTTGTTCGGGAGCTGCAGGAGAAGGCTTCCCGAGAGGGAGCTTCGTTCTTGACCGGTACAAACGCGACAAGCGTATTGCATGAGCTAGGTGCCGTTACCGGCGTCGTGCTGGACGATGGGACATCCATCAGAGCAGAACATGTCATCGTTGCATCGTCGCCAGCCGTTGCGCACAAGCTTGTTCCTCAAGCCGACGCTACCGCCCTGCGCGTGTGGAAGGAGCAATCCATTGAAATTACGTCCGCTTGCCTGGATGTTGCGCTGAGGAAGCTCCCGATGCCTAGTCGGCAATTCGTCTATGGCATCGATAGGCCGATTTTCCTCACGAATCAGTCCCGTGCGGCCAGACTAAGCGATGATGGCGCCCAAGTCGTATGTCTTATCAAGTATCAAGGGGCGGGTTCGAATCCGGAGAAGGATCTGAAGGAGCTGGAGGAGACGCTTGATCTCGTGCAGCCGGGATGGCGAGGGGAGCTGGTCGCGAAACAATATTTGCCGAAAATAACAGTGTGCCATGATTTCCTCCATGTTCGCGGTCGAGTGCATCCGGGTCCGAACGTACCGGAGATCAGAGGATTATATGTGGCAGGCGAATGGGCGTCCCATGGCGAATTATTGGTAGACGCCGCCACGGCCAGCGCGAAAAGGGCCGTCCGGCATATGCTGGGGAGCGGCATCGGGGAGGGCAACTCAAGAAATGGACATCGAGTCGTTATATAAGGAACATCGAGCGGAACTTTTCGCGTTGTCTTACCGCATGCTGGGGAGCGTCATGGATGCGGAGGATATCGTACAGGAAACCTTTATTGCGTACGGACAATCTTTAAGCGCCGAGCCGCTTCGGAACGTACGGGCTTATCTATATCGAATCGCGACGAATCGCTGTCTGGACTTGCTTCGGTCCTCTGCGAAGAAGCGGGAGCTCTATGTCGGGCCATGGCTGCCTGAGCCGCTGGTCGGAGACTTCAACGGCGGTGCAACAGGCGGCGAAGATCCCGCGCTGGCTTACGAGCGGAGCGAATCGATGTCCACGGCGTATCTTATGCTGCTGCAGCAGCTGAACGCGGTGGAGCGAGCCATATTCTTGCTCCGGGAGCTGTATCAATATTCTTATGAGGAGATTGCGGAGATCGTCGGCAAGCATGCAGCGAATTGTCGGCAAATTTATCATCGGGCGCAAAAGAGCATTCGCGACGGCAAGGGTGAGCATCCAACCGCAGAAGTTGCGGAATCTCTTGTCAAGTCGTTCGTGCAGTCCGTTTTTAAGGGCGATAAGTCGCGAATTCTGGAGCTGGTCAGCGACAATATCGTCTTTCTGTCAGATGGCGGCGGCAAGGTGCGGGCGGCTCAAGTGCCTGTTCGTGGCGCAAACGCCGTTTTGTCCTTGCTGCAAAATCTGCTTGTCATGTATGACGCTACGTACCAATTCGATTATGTTTTGATTAACGGCACGCCGGGACTCCGTTTCGATTTCGACGACGGGAACCGATACATCTATTCTTTCGGCTTCCGGGACGGGGTTATCGATCATATTTATTGCATTTGCAATCCCGACAAGCTTGGCCATGTGCCTCCGTTAAACAACGGAAATCTGTAACAGCTTGTTCGACTGTCGGCTGTTGCCCGAACACCTTTTCATCCAAAAGGCGAGCTATCGCTCGCCGTGGCCGATTCCTTGTGGTTAAGAAGCGGTTCAAAACCTGCTTAAGACTTTTTTTCGCCGAGAGTTTTCGCCTTCTTAAGCCACTTGGCGCGCTGCTCGGGAGTGGATGGTTTGATTGGCGTAAATTCTGTAATGCGGACAGGATTGATCCCGCTAAACTTCAATATGTTCTTTTTCATCACAATATGTCCCGCATTGCGATATACGAGCCGATTGTACCAGGATGGCGTATCCATCGTAACGAGCAGATGCGCGGTGCGGCCGGAAAGCAGCTTATCCCAGAGAACGGAGTTCTCGCGGTATTTGAAGGCGAAGCCGGGCAGGAAAACACGATCGATGAAGCCCTTCAGCAAGGCTGGCATGGCTCCCCACCAGGTGGGATAGACGAATACCAGGTGATGAGCCCACCGGATCAGCTCTTGAGCGCGAATTAAGTCTGGCTCGAGCTCGGTGCGCTTACGGTAGCCGAAGGACAAATTAGGGTTGAAAGCAAGCTCGGCAAGATTTAGCCTGCGTACCTGAGCGCCGCTGCCAAGGGCGCCGGTTGCGTAAGCGTCGGCTAGCGCGGCATTAAAGCTGGCAGAGTCGGGATGGCCGTTAATAATAAGAATGTTGGATTTGTTCGTTAGGGTCATGGAAGTTACCTCCATCAATCATGGGATTCATAATGACAAATTAAGCATACGCCTTTTGGAGGAGCATGTGGATGATGGATGGCGCAACCCGGATTGTGAATTTACGCAAGAGAAAGGAGGGGAGGCGCTTGAGCAGCGAAAAGGTAGCGATCACGATGGTATTTCCCATTTTAAAGACCATTGTGCACAAAGGATACGATCGCGAGCAATTCTGCGCATCGGTATCGCTTAACGACGAATTGCTGCGGGATCCGGAGGCGCGTATTCCTGCAGCCGAGCTGGAACGGCTTATGATTGCCGCCGCTATTTATACGGATGACGATCATTTTGGCTTGCGCCAGGGCGAGATTACGGATTTTGCGGATATGGGCATTCTCGGTTACGTGATGATGCACTCCCGCACGGTCGGCGAAGCGCTCGCCGCGTATAGGCGGTATAACGATATATTGTGCAGCGGCTTCCTTATGGACGTGGAGCCGGATGGTGACGAGGTCAGAATCGTCATACGGCTTCAGCATCCCGATAAAGACAAGATGTCCCGCCATTGCGTGGAGGATATGACTTGCTCCATATTTAAAATAATGGGCAAATTAAGCAATCGCTCCATTGCCCTTCTAGAGGTATCGTTCCAGCACGTTCCTCCGGTTGATGTCGATCCTTACCTGAATGTGTTTGGCGTATTGCCGCAGTTCGGACGACAAGAGACGTATCTTCGTCTTCCTGCGGAGGTGCTCGCCTATCCGGTTATGTATTCCGACTCCAAGCTGCTGGAGCTGTTCGACAATATGGCCCGGCAGACGTTGGAACAGCTGGCGCATACGGAGAGCCACGGTATGGGGGATCGGGCGACAGCTTGGATGAAGACATGTCTGCCAGTCTATTTTCCAACCGTTTTGCAGACGGCGGAGGCGCTTGGCGTTAGCGTTCGAACGCTCCAGCATAAGCTCAAGCTGGAGGGGACGTCCTACAATGATTTGTCCATTCAGGTTCGCAAAGAGCTGGCCAAAGATTATCTGGAGAAGCGAGGTGTTTCGGTCGGCGATATCGCTTATGCCTTGCACTTCTCGGAGCCAAGCGCGTTCCAAAGCGCCTTTAAACGATGGACGGGGCAGACGCCGGGGCAATACCGGGAACAGGCATGGCGGGAGGGAGCGGAGCAAAGCGGATAGAGCTGGTTGTTCGAATGGATGTCGTATCGTTACCGAAGCCATGATGAGCTGTCGATTGGGGCTGTCCCAAAAGTCGCAAATTGGCTTTTGGGATAGCCCCTTCGGCAGAGCCAGACGTCACCGTAATAGTGAAACCTCGTAAGGGTCGATCGTTCGAATCGTGCCGTCTTCGTTGTAGTGGAGCTCGGTAAATTTGACGCTTCGTTTGTTATCCGCGCCGCCTGAGAGCGAGCTGTCGTGGTAGAACAGATACCAACGCTCCTTGAACTGCACGATGGAATGATGGGTCGTCCAGCCGATGACCGGCGTCAGTATCCGGCCTTTATACTGGAAGGGGCCTTCGGGATTCGTGCTGGTCGCGTAGACGATGTAATGGGTAGAGCCCGTCGAATAGGACAAGTAATAAAGTCCATTGTACTTGTGCACCCATGGCCCTTCGAAGTAGCGCCTCTCCTCGTCTCCCGCAAGAATAGGCCGCCCGTTCTCGTCCACGATGGCAATTTCTTTGGGAGCGCCGGCGAAGCTCAGCATATCGTCTGACAGCCTTGCCACGCGTGGACCCAGTGCCGGTTCCGTCGGGGCAGGGCCTTCGGCGTCTGGCAGGAACTCGCCGGTCTGCCACTTTTCCAGCTGTCCTCCCCACAATCCGCCGAAATACATATAAGCGTTATCGTCTTCGTCCACAAGAACGGCGGGATCGATGCTGAAGCTGCCGGGGATGTAGTCCGCCTCGGGCTCGAACGGACCAGTCGGCGACTTGCCGGTAGCAACGCCGATACGGAAGATGTCCTGCCCGTCACGCGCCGGGAAAAATAAATAATACGTATCGTTTTTGAAGGCGGCGTCCGGCGCCCACAGCTGCTGCTTGGCCCATGGAATATCGCGCAGATGGAGCGCTTCCCCATGATCGACGCAAGCCGCGTCCGGATCTTCCATGGAGAGAACATGGTAGTCTTCCATATCGTATTGATCGCCGTTATCGTTGGAGGTTTTCTCATGATCGAGGTCGTGCGAAGGGTAGATATACAGTTTGCCTTCAAAGACATGCGCCGAAGGGTCAGCTGTATAAATATGAGTCACCAAGGGTTCGTTGCGTTTAGCCATCATAGTTCCTCCTTGAGCGTTGAGTGAATGCTCCTTCCAGTTTATCCGAAAAGGAAGCCGCACGAACCCTTAGAAACTATGGCTTTTGTTATAGAAAGTTTAGTTCTTCCTACTGATGCTGTTATTTCTTATATCATGCCGCAAACCGCGATGCCTAGCAGCAGAACGACGATAACAGGGGTTAGTAGCATTCGGAAAATGCCGATTTTTCCGTGTACGACTTGAAGCCCTAACTCCAGATCCCACGATGTTATTCCTTCTTTTTTTAATCGTCGGTAGCCAATAATGTTCGCGATGATTTCCAGTATGCCAACGCCAAGTCCCATTCCCCTCAACCAGACAAGTCGGGCTCTCTTAAAAGCCAGTGATTGGGGCATTCTTGTTCCGTCGGCATCCAGAACTTTAATGTTCAATAGTTTTTTGCCAGGCGTTGTCCCCCAAAAGTACATGTACAGGGCATCCAGAAAAACGAAGGCAACCAATAGTATGAAACCTAGAAGATTGTCATTGATTTGGAGAAAGCTATCAAAATCAATTAATATCCAAACAATGGAAATTAAAATCGCATGACTTAAATAATCGAAGTATCTCGCCCAGAAGCGAATCCAGGGTTTTGTCGGTTGTTGGGGCGCGAGGGGGGCTGGTTCTTGTTCTAGTTCTTGTTCTTGTGCCATTGAGTTGTGCTCCTTAGTCAGAGATAGGGTGAGATTCGCCTGGTACGAATGCTGGATATAATTCCAGAACATTCTAGTTGACTATATCATGCCGATTGACCTGTGTATAGGTCAATAGTTCTATTGTTCGTGCAGATCCTATCCTACTCCTAACACGCATATATATGTAGCAAAGAAACGGGAAAAGGATGGGCATGCAATGGACATGAATGAAATAAAGGACGGGATTCGTGCGCTCGCGATGGGGGCAATGGCTTCTCAGTCATCGGATGGATCGTGGCGTTTATGCCTGGACACCGGGATCTCGACGGATTGTTATTGGATCGTATTGTTGACAGCGCTCAGACGAAGGGATGACGCCTTTATCCGACCGCTGGCCGCGCGGATAGCCTCTTTGCAGCAGCCAAATGGAGCGTGGAAGCTGTATCCCGACGAGGAAGGCAGCTTGGAGGCGACGGCGGAAGCCTGTTACGCGCTGTTATGCGCAGGGTTCTATTTGGAGACGGATGTTGCGATCGAAAGGGCTAAGCAATATATTCGCTCGAAGGGAGGACTATCTCAGGCAAAAAGCTTGCTGACGCAAGTTATTTTCTCCGCGACAGGGCAAGTAGAGTGGCCGAAGCAGTTGCGGCTGCCGCTGGAGTTGTTTTTTTCGCAGGCAGGGCTCGATCTCTTTTCGTTATCGGGGCATGCTCGCGTCCATCTCATCCCGACGTTAATCATGTCGAATCTGCAGTTCTCGGCGCGCAACGAATGGATGCCGGATATGGGAGATCTGTTTGTTCACGGGGAGCGAACTTTTGCCAACGATCATACATGGATATCGGCGCTAAATGCGTTTTTATCGGCAATTCCGTTCGACAGCTTGCCTGTCATCGGTTCGCCGAACGCGCTGGAGCAAGCTCGGCAATTTATGCTGGAGAGGCTGGAGCCGAACGGGACGCTGCTCACATACTCGACTTCGAGTATTCTGATGGCATTTGCGCTTATGGCGCTGCAAGAGCCTGTCGCATCACCTCTGATGGATCGACTCCTGCACGGCGTTCTGTCTCTGCAATGCTGGAATCGTGCCGGCATTCAGACAGCTTCGTCCGAGATATGGGACACCGCCATGATTAGTTACGCACTAAGAGAAGCTGGTCTTCCGACTTCTGAAACCTCTACATCGCTGGAGAACGCCGCATTGTACCTTGCCAGCAGGCAGCAATCCCGTGTCGGAGATTGGATTCGAAGAAGCCCGCATACGGAGCCGGGAGGATGGGGCTTTTCGGACGTGAACACCTTCTACCCCGATGTGGACGACAGCGTAGCTGCATTGAGGACGATCCGCCCCTACTTGAGCAGGCTGCCGGATGGACGCGCCAGCTGGCAGAGGGGGTTGAACTTCGTGTTAGCCATGCGTAACGACGATGGGGGATGGCCAGCTTTCGAAAGAAGGGGAAGCTCGATAACGGACTTGTTCTTTACCTTCGACGGCAAATCCGATATCGCATCGGATCCTTCTACAGTGGATCTTAGCTGCAGGGTGCTGGAGTTTCTAGGCAAGGAGCTGGAGATGACAATCGGCCACAGTTGGGTGGACGATTCCGTTAAGTGGGTGTTGTCGCGCCAAGAGCGTGACGGAAGCTGGTATGGCAGATGGGGAATTGCTTATGTTCACGGAACGGGCATGGCGCTGCAAGGGCTGCTTGCCGTTGGGCTGGCGAAGGATCATCCGGCCGTAACGAAAGGCGTTCGCTGGCTGTTCGACATACAAAATAGCGACGGTGGCTGGGGAGAAAGCTGTGTAAGCGACGAACGGAAACGGTATGTGCCTCTAAACGCCAGCACACCGTCGCAGACGGCATGGGCGCTGAACGGACTGATAGCAGCCCACGACAAGCCGACTTCGGAGATGGAGCGGGGTGTGGAGGCGTTGCTGCGAGTTTTGCGAGCGGGTGACTGGACATCTGTCTACCCGACGGGAGCGATGTTGCCAGGCAGCATGTATGCCCATTATCCAAGTAACAATGTCAGTTGGCCGTTGCTTGCGCTGTCTGCGTATGTGAACAAATTCGGCGAATAGCGTATTGGAGGTGCTGGCCGCTGCCGCAATGTGGTCAGCACTCCAACCCGCCTCTCGCACTCTGCACCCGTACCCAGCACCCGTACCCAGCACCCGTACCCAGCACCCGTACCCAGCACCCGTACCCAGCACCCGTACCCAGCACCCGTACCCAGCACCCGTACCCACACACCTGCACGCGAACCCGTACCCACACACCTGCACGCGAACCCGTACCCACACACCTGCACTCGCGCCCACACACCCGCACCCGCATCGCACCCGCATCCGCATCCGCACCCGCACCCGCACCCGCACCCGCACCCGCACCCGCACCCGCACCCGCACCCGCACCCGCACCCGCACCCGCACCCGCACCCGCACCCGCACCCGCACCCGCACCCGCACCCGCACCCGCACCCGCACCCGCACCCGCACCCGCACCCGCACCCGCACCCGCACCCGCACCCGCACCCGCACCCGCACCCGCACCCGCACCCGCACCCGCACCCGCACCCGCACCTACACCTACACCTACACCTACACCTACACCTACACCTACACCTACACCTACACCTACACCTACACCTACACCTACACCTACACCTACACTTATCACTTCGTACACGGAAATCTACTCGATGATTGTGCAAATATGCTCAATTTTTCTCCGGAATTCAGCCTGCCGTGAAAGAATTGTACCAAAATACACAATTTTGGCCAGCTGAAGAGGCGTTTTAGCTTACTGCTATTGAATTTTATGTATATTTGTACAATTTTACTGTTTACCGCTGGTCTACCCATGAAAATTGTGTATATTTGTACAATTTTCCTCTGTTGCCTACTGTACCCCTTAGGCACGAAGCATAATAGCAACATGCACGGTTTTGTACAAGTATTGCCGTGAAATTAGTGTGTAAATGTACAAATCGATGCCACCAACTATCCAGCGACTCTTATTTGAGAGCAAATAATGCATGGGGCTTCATCATGTACTTAACCACGTATTTGCCATTGGGGACCGTGACGGAAGTAAATAAGCCGTGATCGCATAATGAACGCAGTGTCTTGACGGCTGTACGCCAGGTCGATTCCGACGTGTTTGGCAACATCGGCAACCCGCAGGGGACGAGCGAGCGTATAGGCGAGCCGAATCGTCTCGCGTTCGGCCAGCGAGCAGATTGTCACAGGTGTAGCCGATGCCTCGAATCGGCTTAATACCATGCGTAGCAATGTTACGCACAGCTCCGGGCGTTGCGCCACATCGTCGTAAGCGAAGGAAATAACGTGATAGCCGATAGAGGTAAGGAAAGTTTCCCGATTGAGCTCGTTGCAATACTTTTGTCGGTCCATGTTTTTGACGTGGGGGCC
Source organism: Paenibacillus sp. PAMC21692 (assembly GCF_014303795.1). NCBI lineage: Bacteria > Bacillati > Bacillota > Bacilli > Caryophanales > Paenibacillaceae > Paenibacillus > Paenibacillus sp. PAMC21692. The sequence continues at coordinate 5,898,182 of NZ_CP060293.1, read as the reverse complement.
GAAGCCTTTTATTTCTATGACGATCTTCTCCATGCCCGTCACGTACACAAAATCGCAAAAGTACGAGTAACCGTCCCAATCCAGCACCTCGTACTCCGGATGGAGCCCAAGAAAGGTACCCCTCAGCGGCCACCACACCTGCTTGCAAAACAGCGTTTCCGCTTCCAGATGTCCACGCACCAGTCTTCCTCTTCGCTCCCCGGCCCGTCTTTCCAAATGCCACCGGATAAAGGCTTCGTGTTCCTTCTCAAACGTCATCGTGATCTTCTCCTCTCATAGTTACGATAATGCATTCATGCAAAAAAAGAACGCGCAAATCAACCTGGCAGTCAGGTGGATTCAAGCGTTCTTCGCCGATGGCGGACGAATGTCAGCTGCAAAATTTCCAAGCAGTTTATATGTCGCCAGCTTCATTTTTATAAGCAGTGTACCAAATAAAATACGAACAGCTTACTACCGTTAAGGCACCATATTACCTGCAGCTTTGTAGATGCCGTACCATTCCTGGCGCGTCAGCGGAATGTCGGAGCCTTTGCAGGAATCTTTGAGACGGCCGACGTTCGTCGTCCCCAGCACGACCTGGATATTCGCCGGATGACGGGTAATCCAAGCCACGGCAATCGCCGTGTTGGTGACGTCGTATTTGGCCGCGAGCGTGTCGATATACTCGTTAAGCTCCTTGTAGTTCTCCAAATCGCCGAGGAACGGACCTTTGAAGAATCCTTGCTGGAATGGCGACCAGGCTTGGACCGTAATATCGTGAAGACGGCTGTAGTCGAGAATGCCTCCATCGCGGTTTACGGACTGGTCGATATTCATGTTCAGCGCAATGCCGGAGTCGACAAGCGGCGTATGCGCGATGCTGAATTGCAGCTGGTTGGCGACGATCGGCTGTTTTACGAATTTTTTGAGCAGCTCGATCTGCAACGGCGAATGGTTGGAGACGCCGAAATGACGGACCTTGCCGCTCGCTTGCAGGCTGTCGAAGGCTTCGGCGACTTCTTCCGGCTCCACGAGCGCGTCGGGACGGTGCAGCAGCAAAATGTCCAAGTAATCCGTGTTTAGACGCCCAAGAATACCATCGACGGAAGCAAGAATATGCTCCTTGGAGAAGTCGAAAAATCCGCCGCGAATGCCGCATTTGCTCTGGATGATCATCTTTTCGCGAAGGTTTGCGTTCATGCCAATCGCCTTGGAGAAATGTGTCTCGCATTCGCCTCCGCCATAAATATCCGCGTGGTCGAAGAAATTGACGCCCTCTTCCATCGAGGTGCGAATTAGCGTTTCGGTGTCCTGCAGGGACATGCCCTTAATGCGCATGCAGCCAAGCACAATATTGGAGGCGGTCAGATCCGTGCCTGCTATTGGAATCATTTTCATAGTAAAGGTGGCTCCTCTCGAGAATAGGTTCTACATCAACATACATGATAGAGTGGACTCTAGGTCAATACGTCAAGAATATATCGGACAAAAAAATCCAGACCTGTTATGCAAAGCCGCAATCTGATGTTTGTTCCTTGCAAGCATTGACAATCCGCGGAGGTTGGCGTAACCTCTAGACATTTAGTATATATGTATTGCTTTGGAAAGCGGGTATGAATCATGACGTATTCGATATCTCAGGCGGCCGAAAAAACGGGGCTGTCCATCCATACCATTCGATATTATGACAAAGAAGGTCTGCTGCCATTCATCGACCGCCGCAATGGGACACGCATTTTCAGCGAGCAGGACATCGACTGGATCGATCTCATCTGTTGCCTTAAGCAGACGCGTATGCCTATCAAGGATTTGCGCAGCCTGATCCAGCATTGCACCGACAATGACGCCGTGCTCGAGAAGGGGATGGAAATTTTGCTTAAGCACAGGGAGATGGTCGAATCGCAGCTGGCGGAGCTCCAGAACAGTCTGAAGACGATCAATTACAAAATAAAGCATCTCCCCCGGATGTACCAGGAACGGTTCGCGAAGGAGCTGCCGCTTCAAAAATAGTCGCGTTCAGGAGGCGGAAAGGCGACGCTAGCGTAAAGGGGCGGCTTGTTGGCCGACCCTTCGCGAACGCCACGTGCGCGGCTATGCCGCTAACTCCAACCTTCGCATCTTACCGGCTATGCTTAAGTGTCAGCGTTGCGCCGGTCACGCTCTCATAGGAGGCGGACAGCGGCTGCTCGGAAAATACGGGCGCATTCGCTTGCCTGTTCTCCACAAATGCGCTGAGCGTCGTCAACCCGTTCGCGGAGGCTTCTCGCATAGAGATCGCTTCGACGACGACGCCATTGCTGCCGCTTTCGATCGACTCGATCTCGCAACGATCCGGTCTGGACGTCAGGCGGAACGGCTTCATCAAGTGGATGGCGAGCATCGCTTGTCCGACTATGCCGTACACGGCGCGAGCATCCGCAATCCACTCACCCGGCGGCAACACGCCTACAAGTGATTGACGGGCTTCTTCCGGAGAGGTAGGCTGGTACAAGGCAATAAGCACATTGCGGTCCAGAGCGATCTCCTCTGCTTCACCGCTATGGCGCAGCTTGTCGCCAGCTTTGGCTGCAGGCAGGACGAAGTAAGCTTGGTTGACGGTACCATCGGTCACAGGAAACGTCACATCCCAGCGATGCTGCTCGTTGTCGAATTCGGCCACTCGCTCCAGCATACCGCCAAGCGCAAACGATTCGTCCATATAAAGGATGCTATGTCGGCGTTCGCCGGACGGCTCTAGCGCGGAAGCGGGATAGTCGCGTTTCAGCTGATAGGGGTAGGATCGCTTTAACGCGGATTGCCTGATGTAATCCGGGATCTCGTAACCCAGCAGCCCGGCATATTCCGGACGATGAACCGTTTCCGGCAGCGGGAAATCGCCGAATTGCACATAATCGAACGCAGCGCAGCGGTCTGCAGGCGCGTCAGGCGGCAACGAACGCGAATGCGGACCCGCCCACGCCCCATGGAAATAATAATCGGCACGTTCCTGCCACAGCCATTCCAGCAGAGACTGGATGTCAGCTTTGACAGCATCGTCACGGACAAGCTCCCAAGCGGCCGCATAAGCTTGCGTCCAGTGCCAGAACCATGGCAGGATGCCGTATTCCGACATGCCGTAGGTCTTCAGCTGCGTCAAAGTGGATCGTACGCGGGCCGCTCCTTCGCGAAGCAATTCCGAGTCCTCAAGTACGGTGCCTAGTAGAAGGGCCGCAGCGGTATGTTTCGCTTCATGATGGTTGTACGATCTTAGCGGCGCTGCATAGTAGCGAGAACGATACATATGCTGGGTGGAACGCGAAAGCTCGGAGCGCAGCTCCGGCGTCAAATCCGGTTTATACTTTTCGTGGAAGAAAGTTAGGAGACAACACATGATCTCGACAGGCAGCTTGTTGATCTGCGCTTGCGCAGGATCGTCTCCGAGGTTCAGCGGCCAATGCCCGTAAGTAGCGCTGGCCGGATCGCGGTCTTGCAGACGCAAGACTTTCGTCAGTACGGAAGAAGCCAGATCGAGGGCAGACGATTGCTCGAGCGCGAGGGTCTGGCCTTCGCTTGCAGCAGAGTACAGATAAGAAGCATAATAGAAGTTGTCGCGGATGTCCCCATGGAACCACAGTCCGCTGGGAAGCAGGGGCGTGGCACAGGCACGGTCCGCTATCAGCTTTCTAAGTTGCTGCTGGCGTTGCTGTTTTGTAGTCATCGTGTGATCCATCCTTCCGATCGTTTCGTAGATTCTACCCTATTTTAACTACTCTATTATACCATTCCATTCGAGGAGAGCGAGCAAATGAAACCAACCAAGTATTCTGCAACCGTATTCAACCAACTGCGTTCCACGACGCTGCCGCACGAAGCTATTGCCATCTGGTCATTGGGACAAGAGGGATTTCTGGTCAAATGGAAGGAAACCACCGTCCTCTTTGATCCGTATCTGTCCGATTGGGTATTCGAACTTGCCGGCGCTCCTTGGCAGAGAGCTTTCGAGACGCCATTGTTGCCCTCGGAGTGTCTAGACGTGGACTATGTCGTCTGCTCGCATCACCATGAGGATCATATGGACAAGCTTACCTTGCAAGAAATAGCCCGATCGAACAAAACGAAGTTCATCGTCCCCAAAGCTCACTTGGGCCTAATGATGGAATGGGGCGTCGCAGAGGAGCAATTGATCGGGATCTCGCACGGAGATAACCTGCAACTGGGGGAAGGCGTGTCGCTTGCCGCGCACGCAGCGAAACACGAGGATTTTGAGACGGATGGGGCAGGTGAGCATTGCTACTTAAGTTATGTCGCTAAGCTCGGGGAGATCAAGCTGCTGCATGCCGGGGATACTATTGGCTTTACGGAGCTGGAGGATTGGCTGAAGCCGCAAGAGATCGACGTCGCTCTGTTACCGATCAACGGTCGCGATTACGTCCGGGGCCGCAAAGGCATCGTCGGCAACATGAACTATAGGGAGGCTGCCGAGCTTAGCGTCGCGATCGGCGCAAGGCTGACCGTGCCGATGCATTACGGATTGTTCGCTCATAATGACGAGAATCCGGCTTATTTCGTCGATTATATGTACAAACATTATCCACGTGCGAGCTTCCATATGTTCGCGCCGGGCGAGCGATTCGTTTATTTGAAGTAGTGAAATACGGCTATCGGAGTCCTTCGATTCCTATGCATTAAAAAATCACGTTGTTGCTCTCCTGCACCAGGCAGCCGAGGGCATACAACGTGATTTTTCTTTTACTCTGGGGTAACAGCCAACCGTCGTTTAAACCGAAAGGCCGGGTTATTATACCGGCATCGCCTTCCAGACCATCAGAGCCGCGCCGGTCGCGACGGCATCTTCCTTGAGCACGCCCTTGGAGAACACGGGCACGTATTCCGGGTTATGATAGGCGTTGCTTCGGGCGACCTCCGTCGCTGTCTGGAAGAAACGCTCATGCGAGGTTACCAGCGTGCCGCCGAGGACAATCGTCTGAGGGTGGAACAGGTTGATCACGTTTGACAGGCCGATGCCAAAATATCTCGCCGAGCGAAGGAACAGCTCCGACACGTAAGCACTGTCTCTCGCCAGCTCCCGTAGCAGCGTATCGTAGCCGATACGCTCGGCAGGGAGATGATACATATTCGTCAGGTCGCCGCGGCCCATCTTGGCATCCGAGCGTGCCTGCTTCTCCAGCGCCTGAACGGAGACAAATGCCTCCAGCGCTCCGTAGTTGCCTTCTTCGTTAAGGCGCGGCCCGTCGGTCTGAATAATCATCTGTCCGATGGAGCCCTCCATATCCACGGAGCCGTAGACGATTCGGCCGTAGGACATCATCGCGGAGCGCATGCTTATTCCTGCATGCACATAGACCATATGCTCGATGCCTTCGTGCCGCAGCGCCCAGTGCTCGCCGATCAGCGCGGTGTTCGCGCCGTTGTCCAACATGGCGGCAATCCCCGTCGCTTGTTCGATCATGCTGCAGATGGGAACGTTGCTCCAGCCCTTTGCAGGGAAGTACAGAGGGTTCAGTATGATGCCTTCCTCGCGGTTCAACGGTCCGACGGCGCCGATGCCGATACCGATGATCCGGGACTCCGTCAAGCCATGATCGGTCAGCAGTACCCGGATCTGCCCGGCGACATATTTTACGAATTGCTCCGGCGTCATATCCTCATCCATTCGCCAGCGGACGAACGACTTGGGATTCATGTCCATATCGAACAAACCAAGCGTGGAGTAAAAACGCGAAATTTCCAGTCCAAAAACGTAACCGTAGGTTCCGTTAATTTTATAGAGTATGGGCTTCCTTCCGCCGCTTGAAGGGCCGAATCCGGATTCCGCGATCAAACCGTCGCCCAGCAGCTCTTCCAGCAGGCGATTCATCGTGCTCGAAGTCAACGAATAGCTTGGAAGCAAATCGGCTTTGGAGACGATGCCCTGATGCGCAATATGTTGATACACCGTTTGTTTCACGGATTGTTTTGCGGTTTGTCCATCTGTCCTCATCCCAACTTCTCCTATTCCTTTATACACCTTTAATATTCATCATAGCTTAAAAGAAGAGTGGTTGCTAGAATCTATACAAGTATATCCACTTATTTGCAAAATGATAAAAACTTCAACGAATCCTCAGTATTCCTCTCTGGATAATGTAAAGAAATCAACGATTTCTCCTATATTTGACCCTATCACAAATACTTATAGCCCTTTTCATAAAAACTTAATTCCAAAATGAAAAAAAGATGATATACTAGTTCTATAGAGTTTGGAACGGAAAGCTTGATTGCATTAACGGGATTGATTTTCAGATGACATCATGGGGGCGGGAGAAGATGACGGAGACAGGGAAAACAATCTGGCAGCTGTTCACAACGTTTCTGAGAATAGCTCCGGCGACCTTCGGAGGCGGCTTTGCGGTCATGCCGGCGATGGAGAAGGAAGTTGTGGAGAAACGCAAGTGGATGGACAGCGAGGATATTGGAGATGTATTCGCTGTTGCGCAATCTATTCCAGGCGCGGTTGCGATTAATTCCGCTACTTTTATCGGATACCGGATCGCCGGCATTCGCGGAGCGTTAGCCGCTATGATAGGGATGCTGCTGCCAACGTTCTGTATTATCGTTGTGCTGTCTTATGTATTTCTGCAGGTGAAGGATAATCCCAAGATTGAAGCGGCATTTCTGTCGATCAGGGCGACGATCGTGGCGCTAATCGCGTATGCAGCCATCAAATACGGCAAAAAAGCGCTCGTCGACAAAGCATCGGCCGTACTGATCGGGGTCACCGTGCTGATCCTGTTCGTGGGAGGCTCCATGATCCATCCGCTTGTAATCATAGGTGGCGGTGCTGCCGCGGGAATCGTGATTCAGGCCATTAAAGCGAAGCTGGGACAAGAGCGAAGCAAAGAGTTGCGGCAGGAGCGAAGCGGCAAGGGGCAGGAGCAAATATTTGATTATATGATCTAGGCAACAAAGGTTGGGAACATGCACTAACATGGGAGAGGCGATGAGGATGATTCTGCTGGAGCTGTTTCTGACGTTCTTACTGGTCGGTTTCATAGCTTTCGGTGGCGGTTATGCCATGATTCCGATTATCCAGCAAGAAGTCGTCGAACGGCATGGCTGGATGAACGTGACAGAGTTTACCGATATGATCGGAGTGGCGGGGATGTCGCCTGGACCGATCGCTACTAATATTGCCATATTCGTAGGCATGCATCAGGCAGGTATTGCTGGAGCGATCATTGCCGCAATTGGCATGGTACTGCCATCGTTGGCTATTATCGTGGCGGTAGGAACTATATTTTTCCGGATTCATCAGAACAAGTGGGTCCAGTCGTCGCTATACGGGTTGCGTTCCGTAATTACAGGACTTATTCTATATGCAGCGGTTATTTTCGCGGTGCGCAACGGGCTAGTGACGTCGATATCATGGTTTACGCTGAGCCAGCTCCTGATCTTCGCGGGTTCGCTTGCGGCGTTGCTGCTGCTTCGCAAACATCCGTTAACGATTCTTATTATATCCGGATTAATCGGTATTGCGTTATACAGCTAAATATTGTAGCAAGCAAGGGGGGAATAGGATCTTGAATGAAGACAAACTGCCATCCTGCTGCGCGGCTTCTCGCGATGGGATCCATATAGAGACGAAGCCGTCGGCGGCAAGCGGTCTCATCAAGCTGGAACGGTGGAAAAAGGAGTCGGATAACCCCGTCCTGCTGCATGACGATATGGTCCTCATTCCGGAAGGCAGCTTCCTGATGGGAACGGACACAAGGGAAGGTTTCCCTAATGACGGGGAGGGCCCGGTACGACAGGTGGAGGTAAAATCGTTCCGCGTGTCGCCGTATGCCGTTACGAATGCCCAGTTCAGCCAGTTCGTGGAGGCTACGGGGTATCGTACGGAAGCCGAGGTCTTCGGCTGGTCGTTCGTGTTCCATCTATTGGTGTCGGAGGAGACAGGCAGGAAGGTGAAGACGGTGCCGCAAGGAGTGCCGTGGTGGCTTGTTGTGGAGGGAGCATACTGGGCGGCGCCTGAAGGTCCTGATTCGTCGATAGCGGACCGGATGGATCATCCCGTCGTTCATATCTCATGGAACGATGCCAATGCCTATTGCCGCTTCGCCGGCGTCCGTCTGCCCAGCGAGGCGGAATGGGAATATGCGGCAAGAGGCGGTCTCGAGGGAAAGACGTATCCTTGGGGCGATCTGCTGAAGCAGGACGATCAGCATCAATGCAACATTTGGCAGGGGAAATTTCCTGTGAAGAACAACGCAAGCGACGGTTATGTCGGTACTGCGCCTGTCCATTCGTACAAGCCCAATGGTTATGGTCTGTACCAGATGTCCGGCAACGTATGGGAATGGTGCGCGGATTGGTTCTCTCCGGATTATCACAGGACGACATCAGCCGTTAATCCGCTATACGGCAAGCAGACCGCCAGCCGATCCATGCGCGGCGGCTCCTATCTCTGCCATCGTTCTTACTGCAACCGCTACAGGGTGGCAGCTCGAAGCTCCAATACGCCCGACAGCTCGACGGGCAATTGCGGCTTCAGGGTCGTGCGCGACGTCTAATGCTCACTGTTAATTGTTAAACCTCTCTTACGCGAGACTGCGGAAGAGAGGTTTTTTCGTTTTATAGGAAATGATGAAACTAGTCCTTCCGCCGATAATCGGAAGGACTAACGCCGAACATCGCGGTAAATTGCTTCGTGAAATAGAAAGGGCTCTGAAAGCCGACCTGGCCGGCAATCTCGGACACTAGCGAAGGGGTATGCTTCAGCAGCCTCGCGGCATGCTTGAGCCGCAGCTTAAGCAGCGTCTCCAAAACGGAGTCCCCCGTTTGTTCCTTGAACAAATGCGAGAAGCGGGACGGCGAAAGCGCCACGCGGCTGGCCAAGGCCGGAATGGCGTGAGCAACGTTCAGGTTGTCGATCATATAATTCAGCGTATCGGCGATCCGTTCATCCAGCCGTTGATCCGTCGTAACCGCGTGCTGGGCCAGATGAATAAGCACTTCCTCCAACGCGTTAAGGGAAAGCAGCTCGGCATGGCGTCCCGTATGCCGGTTTTCGCGAACCAGCCGAAGAAAAGCGCTTTTCATTCGCATGAAGGTTGAAGATGTGCCCAAGGAGAAAGTCATGATGCGACTCCCGTTCTGCGGCATGCGCAGAAGCTCAAGCCAGCGAAGCTCCGGGATAAAATGAACCCAAACAAAATCCCAATAGCCATGCTCGGGCGCGTAGTAATGATGGGGCGTTCCCGGCGGAATCAGTATAATATCTCCATCAGCAGGCATAATGACCTCATCTCCCAGGCGGTATTCGCCCACGCCGCCCACCGTCAACGTCAGCAGCCAATCGCGAGTCCCTTCCGGTCGGATGACCTCGTATCCATACGTCTCCTGGAAGTGGCCGGAGACCAGGACGCCGGGCGGAGGAGTGAAAGTCGTTGCAGCAGGATTGTTATGGTTATCGACCATTATCGTTATTCCCCCTCTTGGTTCGAAATTCTATAATGAAACCATGAAGAAAGCAATATCGAATTGACAATCATGGATCCGCAAACGGAGGGGAAGAGATATGGAGAAGCAGGTTCGTATATTAAGCGAAGAGCAAATGCAGCAATTTGTAGAGGAAGGTTATGTTATTGTGAAAGGGCTGTTCCAGCCGGAAGAGCTCGCCGAAATATCGGATACATTTGAGAGAATCGGCCAGAATCCAGTGCCTGGATTTTTTGAGCCCGATATGGAGGCAGGGACGGAAGATCCGCTGAAGCGATACCCGCGCGTCATGCAACCGCACCGGTTCAACGATACCGCGAAGAAGTATATGCTTCATGCGCCTGTTATGGCGGTGCTGCGAGAGCTGTACGGCGAGGAAGCGTTAGCCGCGCAAAGCATGTTCTACTACAAGCCGCCAGGTTCGAGAGGTCAGGCGCTGCATCAAGACAACTTCTACCTGCAAGTGGAGCCGGGCAATTGCATAGCCGCATGGACCGCAGTGGACGCTGCGGACATGGAGAACGGCGGACTGCTGGTTGTGCCGCGCACGGGGGAGCATGAGATCAGTTGTCCGGAGCTTGCGGATTCTGGGGAATCGTTTACAACCCATTATGTAAAGCCGCCCAAAGACCGGGCTGTCGTGCCGGCGGTCATGGATCCGGGCGATGTTCTATTTTTTAACGGCAACCTGATTCACGGTTCCTACCGGAACAAGACGAAAGACAGATTCCGCAGAGCGTTTATCTGCCATTACGCCAATGCATCCGCGTCCCGTATAAGCGGCTTTTACCGTCCGTTGTTCCGCGAGGACGGCACTTCCGTCGATCTTGAGTTAAACGAAGACGGCGGGCCTTGCGGCGTGGAATTCGACAAAGCTTATCCGCACTAATCGAACAGTTGCGAACAAGGAGGACTTACAGTGAGATTACTTACGTATCAATCGCTGTGGGGTATGGAAGGAACGCTGACGGAGAAGCTGGAAGCGGCCAAAGCAGCCGGTCATGACGGCGTCGAGACGGTGCTGCCGCCCGCGGACGAGGCAACGCTATTTAAAGAAACGCTGGAACGGCTCGATCTGCGGTTTATAGCGCAAATCCATACAAGCGGCGATCATCTCGCAAGTTTCGGCGGGCTGGTGAAGCGGGCGGCTGATTTCCGTCCCGTCCTCATCAACGCCCAAAGCGCTAGGGACAGCATGAGCGAGTCCGAGCAAGATGCTTTTTACGAAGGCGCGTTAAGGATCGAGAAGCAATTCGGCATACCGGTCGGTCATGAGACGCATCGCAGCAGACCCTTGTTCACGCCATGGACGACGGCCAGGTTGCTTCGCCGATTCCCCGAGCTGAAAATTACAGCGGATTTCAGCCATTGGGTAAACGTCTGCGAGTCGCATCTGCAGGATCAGGAGGAGAATCTGTCTCTCGCGATAGAGAGAACGGTTCATATCCACGGAAGGATCGGATACCCCCAAGGCCCGCAGGTGCCTCATCCCGCGGCAGACGCTTTCCAGGGGGAGCTGGAGCTGTTTAGCGGCTGGTGGCGCCGTATGCTGCTGCTACGCAAAGAGCGGGGAGAAGCAGTCGCGACATTTACCTCGGAGTTCGGTCCTCCGGGTTATATGCCGATCCATCATGAAACGGGCGCTCCCGTCGCAGATCTGCAGGAAGTTAACGGCTGGATGACAACCTATATGAAGCAGCTCTACAAAGCTTGGAGCCTCGGAGAGGATCATAGCAAGGCGCAATCCTAGACGATCATGGTAATATAATAAGCCCCGCCTGGCGCTAACGCCGAGCGGGGCTTACGGCCGTGGACGGTTTTTATTTCATCTCCGCCAGCCAATTCGTAAGATTGATCAGTTCGTCTTCCGTAATCTTGTCTTCGAAAGATGGCATTCCGCCGCCTTTGCCGTTAAGTACGGTCTTGTAGATCTCTTCTTTGCTTCTCAAGCTGCCGATATTCGCAAGCGCAGGACCCATAGCGCCTTGGTACTGATCGCCGTGACATCCCATGCAGTTGCTCTTGTAAAACGCTTCGGCAGTTGCAGCATCCACAGGCGTATCGGGAACGGTAAACTGCTCCTCAGCTACGTGCTCCTCTTTCTCAGGGAGATTAAACGTGAGCAGGTACACGGCCAACAGGCCAGCTACTCCGAGCAATGTTGCCATAATCCACTTATGCATGCCCCATTACCTCCTTCCCTGACAGGCTCACCTAAATTCAGATTCTAGCACTTATTAGCTATTTTTTCAAGAAGCAGCGCGGACTATACACAGCCAGGGAATAAGGTTTTTTAATTTGTCAAACATTGTTCATATTTGACCCGTTTCATGAAAGAAAACCGCCGTCAGCCCAGGCTGATCGACGGTTTTCCATGTGCGGGCGGGAAGGCTTGCAACATTATTGTCCGATCCCTTTATCTTTTTTGAATTGTTCCCATTGCGCATTGATTTCGTTGTCGAACTTCTCTTGACCGGATGCGACCAGCTTGGCCCGATATTCCGGCAATACTTTGACTGGATCGACGGATCCGGATTCCAGCGCGACGCGATATTCGTTGTTGATGGCCGTAATATTGGCCACTTCCGCTTTCATGTTTTCTTCGTTGACGCCGAAGCCGCTGGATGCAGGGACGATGGCGCTATCGTTGAGCTCGATTGTTTTATCCCAAGTGTCAGGTGCTTGACCCGGCTTTAAGTAAGCATTGAACTGGTTGCCGAATACCCAGTCGCCGTTAGGCGCATAACCGGAATCCTTGATCGGCTCGATGAACTTGTCGTCGATTTTCGTATAATGTTTGCCTTCGATGCCGTTGCAGATCAGATTGTACAAGTAGGGATCCGTGTTGAGCAGGTTAATGAGCATAAGGGCGCGTTCCGCGTTTTTGGAACCTTTGTTAATGACATGCATGGCGCTGGCAATTCCCGTGAAGTAGCTGTCCGCGATCGGCGCGTAGACCACCTCGTTGCCGCCGTTTACGGCCATTTCGCCAACTTCGCCGCCTGGCTTGGAGGTGAATTCAAGGCCGACGGCCACGTTGCCTTTAGCCTTGAGATCGTTAATGTTTTGGATGATAGGCGCATCTTCATTAATATAACCCGCTTGATACCAGGCGCGCATCGTATTATAATAGTCCGTTTTGCTGTCGAGTTGCTCCAGGCTGCTTACCATCTTAAGCGTCGGATCGTCTTTTCTGTACGTCACGGACATGCCCTCGCCAACCTCGTCGCGGTTGGCGTACAGTCCCCACGAGTTTTGCGCGAGACCAAGCGGGATGATGTCCGGCTCGTTCTCCTTGAGCTGCTTCAGGAACGGCTCGATATCCTTGTAGGTTTGAATGGAGGCCAGGTCCAGATTGTATTTATCGACGAAACGTTTCTGAATGACCAGGCTCTTGGTCTTGGCGGCGACCTGATAAATCGGGAAGCCGTATACCTTGCCGTCGACTGCGTTCATGTCCGGCCAGAATTTGTCCGGAATATTGGCGCGTGCTTCCTTGGCATACGTGTTGATCATGTCTTCGGTAATTTCGAGATAGGCGCCGCGGTCGATGTACGGCTGATAGTTGCCGAGCCAGCCCTTGGAGCTCCAAGCGATGTCGAAGTTTTCGCCAGCGGCGAGCATGGCGTTGAGCTTCGGCTCGTATTCGTCGAACGTAAGCGGTCTCAAGTCGACGGTGGCGTTGATTTTTTCTTTCAGATATTTGTTGATTTCATCATTGACGAGCTTCTGATCTGAACCCGGATTCGAGGCTACGGGATAGATGAAAGTCAGCTTCGCTTCAGGCAGGGACGGAATCTCCGAAGCGGCTGAGGTGGGATCGGTGCCGGCGCTTGGCGCATTCGTTGCTTCGGGAGCGTTGTTCGTATTGGAGCAGGCGGCCAGCAAGCCTAAGCTGAGGACAAGAGGAACCCATTTGCTCCAGACGGTCGTTTTTTCTTTTTTCACGTTGAACCCTCCAATGTATGTTTTCTATATTTGGCACAATAGTCGTCCCTTAACCTTTCAAGGAACCTACTGTAATACCCTTCACGAAATATTTCTGGAAGAAAGGAAAGATGACAAGCATGGGACCGCCGGCGAGAATAGCCATAGCCATTCGGACGGACATGGTCGGGAAATTCGCGAAGGCCAGCTTGTCGGCCACCTGAGCCAGCGGCGAATTCGCAAGAAACTCGATCTGCGTCAGAATGCGAACAAGCAGAAGCTGCAACGGCACGAACCGGTCATTGTCGATGAACAGCAGCGCGTTGTACCATTCGTTCCAATACCCGAAGGAAATGAATAGCCCTAATGTGGCCAGAGCCGGCGTGGACAAGGGCAGAATGATCGTAAAGAAGATCCGGATTTCCCTGGCGCCGTCCACTTTGGCGGATTCGATGATCTCCTTGCCGATCTTGTCGAGGAACCCTTTCATGATCATGATATTGAATGGACTTAGAAGGGCCGGGATAATAAGGGCCATCAGCGAGTTCTTTAGATGCAGATATTGCGTCATCAGAATGTAGAATGGAATCAGACCGCCGTTGAACAGCATCGTAAAAAAGATATAGAACGTGATCGGCCGATTGTAACGGAAGTCGCGGCGCGAGATGGGATAGGCGGTCATCGCCGTCAGCAGGAGCGAAGTAACCGTTCCGATGACGGTTATCATAATGGTGACCAAGTAACCGCGGATCAGCGGATCCGGCTGTGCGAACGTGATGCGATACGCTTCCAGCGACCATTCCTTAGGAATGAACTGGTAGCCGTTTTGCACAAGGCTGTTCTCCGAGGTCAAGGAGATAACAACGACCAGGACGAACGGCAGGGCGATCATCAAGCACAGAATCGTCAAAAATATATTGATGCAGCCGTTCATGATGTTGAATCGTTTGGCGGTAGGCATCGCTGTGTTGCTCCTTTCTTAGAATAGTGCGCTGTCCCGGTCGATGCGGCGCACGATGAAGTTGGCCGCGATGACGGTAACGAATCCGACAACCGATTGCAGGAAGCCGACGGCCGCCGCGGAGTTAATGTCTCCGAGCTTCGTGAGCGCCCGATAGACGTAGGTGTCGATAATATCCGTAGTCGGGAAGTTCGGTCCGACGTTGTTCGGCACGAAGTAATGCAAGCCAAAGTCGCCTCTAAAGATGTTGCCGAGCCCCAGGATAAACAAAATAATGATAAGCGGCTTCAGAAGCGGCAGGGTGATGCGCCACATCATCTGAATGCGGGAAGCGCCGTCGAGCCTCGCGGCTTCGTAATATTCGGTGCTGATGCCGGTAATGCCGGCATAATACACGAGAGTCGAAAAGCCGATACCCTTCCATAAGGCGACGATCGGCAAGATAAATATCCATGGCGTCGTCTCCAGATACCACTTGTGAGGATCCATCCCGAACCAGGCAAGCATGGTGTTGAGGTAACCTGCCTTATGATCGAGGAATGCGGAGGTAATATATCCGACGAGTACGAACGAGATGAAGTAGGGCAGAAACAACGCGGTTTGATAAATTTTGACCAGCTTCCCGTGCAACTCGTTCAGGAGCAAGGCCAGCAGCAAGGCGGCAACGGTTCCGAGAATGATATATGTCACGTTATACAGCAAGGTGTTGCGAATAATGCGGAAGGCGTCCTGGGCTTTGAACAGAAACTCGAAGTTGTCGAGTCCGACCCACTTGCTTCCGAAGATGCCTTGGTCGTACCTGAAGTACTTGAAGGCGAGAATGAGTCCGACCATCGGGATATAAGCGATTACGAGCTTATATAGAATGCCCGGCAAGGAGAGTGCTAGCAGCTCCCGATTTTTGATCATCAGCTTCCATTCCTTGTACAGCCGGTTGGCCACTTTAGGATCTCCTCCGTCCTTTGTATCGATTGGTGCGCGGCGTCGTCGCTGAAGCCATCTTGCCACGGGAAGAGCCGGGCTGAATAGAATAGAGTTTGCGAATAGCTGTATTGCCGAAGTGTACAATTTTCGATTCTCTGCAATTCCGCAGGAAATACAGTGACGGCGCGGATTCAAGAGACTTGATGACAGCAAAAAAAGACCTTCCGCGGCCGATTGCCGGCCTGGAAGATCCGAGTTGCAGGAGTTGCTTCGTTATCGCTTGCGGTCAGGTTAACGATTTTTTCATCCGGTATTCCTTCGGCGTGGTGCCGACCTTGCCCTTAAAGAGGCGGAAGAAATAGCTTTGATTCGCGTACCCGCATTTGTCCATAATTTCCGAGATCGTATAGCTGTCTCCCTCCAGAAGCTTCTGTGCATGTTTAAGACGCACCTCGTTTATGTATTCCGTAATGGACATGTTGTAGCTTTCCTTAAACAGCTTGCCGATGTAGGCGGAAGACAGCTTGACTGTGCTCGCGATAGACTGCTGACTAAGATTGATGTCGGTGAAACGCTGCTCGATCAGCTCCTTTACCGTCTCCAGCATCATCTCGTTGCGCTCCATATTGGCCGGGCGTTGCCCTTCGCAAATTTGGCTGCATACCGAGAGGAGGGAGAGATACATCTCCGAAAGCGTCTCCTTCTCTTGCAGGAGCTGATGCAGGTTCTCCATATCGATCGTAAAAGCGACAATCCGATTGTCATTGATTTCTCCCGCTACGTTTTTCAGTTGGAAGGCCAGGTTGGATACGGCACGAATCATGTCATCGTAATTGTAGCCCGCGATTAGGGAAAACGCCTTCTCCAATTCGCCTCCGGCGTTCGTCAATTGACCTTTCTTGAGTGCCTCGGTCAGCTTTCGCGTCACCCCATCAGGGAGATCGGACTGCTTGCTAGCCAGATTGTCGCGAACATCCTTTGACGAGATGATGGACTTGTGGCCTTTTACGAGCTTGTATTGGCATAAGCGCAACGCCTGCGCATACGCCGAGGAGAGCGAAGGAAATTGAGAGATTGGGTCGCTGATGCCGCAAGTGAGCGACAGCCCGTAATACCGGTCGATTGTATCTTGAACCTCGCGCAGCATGCCTTGGACGTTCTCGATTGCAGCAGCATCTTCTCGCCGCACTTTGGACAAAATGAGTACGAAGTGATCGCCTCGCATCTCTGCCGCTTCGCAAGGATACGACTTGCTCATGATCTCGACAGCGATATTAACGATCGCGAAGTTGTAGAGCAGTTTGGACGAGTTGCCGACCTTGCCGTCGTAAGCGGCGAAGTGATCGAACTTCAGCACGCATACCAGCAGTCCGTCCATGGCTTTAATGTTAAGATTATGTTTTTCGATCAGATGCTGCATATCGGCATGGGAGAACAGAAGACTATCCGTAAGAAATCTTCTGACATAATATTTGCTTACGATCTGCTCGGAGCTGATCTCCTTGAGCTGGTCCGACAGCTGCTTCACATTCTCGCTCATGAGACCAAGCTCGTCGCCGGCAGCAGGCTCGTTTTTCCGATCGTTCGCAGCCAGATAAGGCCTGATTTGCTTAAGCATGTTTTCGATTGGATTGTAGAGCTTATAGGACAACCCGATCGATACGGCGATGGCGAACAGCAGGAAGATGCCGGAGATCGCCAGCGATCCATTGCGCGATTTGGTTACTTCCGCCATAAGCTGCTTATAGTCCTGTATATAGAGAATCGTCCATGCTCCCAGGCTGTCATCCATATATGTAACCATGCTTTTCCTGTCCGCAACCTCTCCTATGACGAATCCCGATGTCGTTCCGCCCTGCGCTACCTTGTCCGCATGAACGAGTTGCGTCAGCCGGCTCTGATTCTCCGCGCCCGCGTAGCTTGCGCCGGCGTCGGATGTCAACAGAGAGCCGTCCTCCGTTTGAATATAGACTTCCCCGAGGTCGCGCCCGCTCGTTACGTTCATCTTCTTTAGACTGTCGAATACCCAATCCGACTTAATGAACAGGATAATAGCCGATTGTGTTTCTGTAAACGATTTCAATGAATCGGTGACAATAAATGCGAACGTATCGATCCGGTTTACGCTGCCGTTAAGACTCATGGGAATAAGTCGGTTGGTGGGATGCGGCCGGTCGTTGATCAGCGCTTTACGAATACGCTCCTTCGTAATGCCCCCGTCCAGCATAAAGTTGACGCTGGTGCCGTACAGCTCCGATTGCGACTTGTTGTAGATGACCATGGAATCTAGGAACGATGTGCTCTCCATAATATTGGCCATCTGCCTGTGGCCCCTGATGAGATCCATCTTGGGCAATTCCGTGCTGAACATAAGCGGGATCAGGAAATTGTCGCGGTAAACGAAATTGGAAAGTCTGGAGATCATGTCGTTCATGTAGGCCAGATTATAGCGAATTTGAGACAGCACCTTAAGGTTGGAGTCCTCCTGGATGCGCTTGACGGTTCTCTCCAGCATATAAGTGTTGGCGATCGAAGACACGACCAGAACAAGCACCATCGTCGTCACGATGGACAGCATAACCCGCTGCAAATACTTTTTGGACTTATAGAAGCCGAACACGACTTTCATGGTATTCAAGCCCCCCGAGCATAGGATGAGTAGGTCGTTACATCACACGGGATACGACTGCCTGGGACCGAATTCGCCGAGCGCAATGTCCTGCCAGCCAAGCGAATAGGCCGGAGATTCTGCTTGAAGCCGATAATCGCCGGAGGCCCGGTCGACGAACAGGGGATCGCAGCATAGAGAAGCGGCGTCGTAGCTGCCCTCCTTGAGAGTGCGCCATTGCGACCATTCGTAAACGTTCCGTCCCAGTTCGTCGGGACCTTTTGGCACAAGGGGAAGCTCTCCGGCAATTCGGCAAGGCTCTCCATTCCGCCAATACAGATTTCGGTCGGCGGAAGCGAACCGTTCGTCGGCGTAATTAACAAAATAATAAAGGTTTCCCGAATTATATACGATATTGGAAGCGATTTCGATAGCTTTATTTTGCTCTCCGGCCATTTCCTGCGAGCCGATGCCCGAGATCGCCATGGGATTATCGACAAGCAGGTTGTTGAAGATGCGATTGCCGATCCCTTTGGAGAAGATCAACATCCACAGTTTCCCTTTACCTGTGCTGTATAAACCTCGAATGACGTTATTGCAGACGGTAAAGTCGTCTGCCGCATCGTCGAGATAGATGCCGAATCCAAAAGAGAAATGAATGCCGCTGTCATGAAGGTCGTTGTTCGTAATGATATTGCCCCGTCCGACGCCCCAAGCCTCGATCATGCCTCCGTCCTGGCTGTCTTCCATCACGTTTGAAATATCGTTGCCCGCGATGAGATTATCCCGCGCGTGGAGGAAGTCCCAGTGATTATCCCAGGTTACCGTCAAGCCGTACAATTCGGGGGGCATCTCGCCGTACCGCAGCCCTTTCATGGAAATCCCGTATCTCGGCATATGGGAGATGCGGTTATGCGCGATCAAGTTATGTCCGCTTTGGTAGAGCAAGATGCCGCAGCCGTGGCCGACAAGCTCGCCGCCATGCTCGATGTAATTGTTCGTAATGGCATGATGGCCGTTCCGGTCGGCTGCAGCGGGGCCGGAAAAAGCACCTTCGCCCGGCGCATATCCGCTAAGGCTAATGCCGATATGTCCAAAGCTTGCAATGATGTTGCCGTCCATTCTGATGCCGGCTGCATCCCTGTCGAGATAGATGCCGCAGCTTCCCGATTGCAGCAGCCTGCAGCGTTCGATCCGTATATTCGCCGCGTTTCTCATATAGATGAGTCCTTCGCGATGCTCATCCCGCTCTACGTTATTTTCCATCATGCGGTATTCCGGGAAAAAATCCGTACACGAAAACGTCAGATCGGAGAAGGTGATTCCCGAGACGGGAAGTTCGGGACTAGAGCCCTGTATTTGCAATATTCGCTTCATTGCCGGCGCAATGATCGTCTGTTCATTGGGATCCGCGCCGCTGTCCGCCGGCCGATAATACACGTATCCCCGGGATTCGTCGATGCAGAATTGGCCCGGTGACCTCAAAAATGCAAGCGAGCCTTGAATATAAAATCTCGAGCCTTCGCCGATCGGCCAGGAAGCGGGACTGCCGAAGGAGAGGTATCGGTTGGCTGCATCGTAATGAACGGCTGTTTTCGTCTCCGAGAACCAGTTCCATTCTCCTTCCCCGGGCCATACAAAGACGGACAAGCGGCAATCGCCCGCGGGGATCTCCGGAGCTTCGCCTTCTTTGAACGTGATGCCTAGTCTATGATCGTGTAGGGGGGTGATTGGAGTATCCGTCTCATAGTAGCCCACTGACGGCAGGCGTGCCTGAAGGACGCGACGACCATCCGCATACAAAGTCGAAGGGACGTAGTCGAGATCATAGGACGCTCGCCAAATTCCGTCTTCCATCCGCTCCCACCCCGTAACGGCTTTGCCGCCCGTGATGACGACCTCTTCTCCTGGATAAGCGCGGTAAGTGACGGGACATTCCGGGGAGCCGGAATCTCTTTCGTCAAGCCATAACGGTTCTGACCGTTCATAACAACCGCCCCGAATATAAACGGTAACAGGTTTGAGCAGTCCGGCTGCGGTAAGGTTTCGTACTTCTTGCACGGCGCGATCCAAACTTCCGAACGGCTCTTTCACAGTACCGTTTCCGTCCCGGTCGCTGCCATCCGTCGCCACGTAGATCGTCCTGGTCATCGCGATCTCATACCCCCTTTGATCTGTCTCTTCAACTATAGTTATATATGGGGTTATGGCGGGCTGCAAGAGTATTCCAATAATGTACACTGAATCGGTTTTTTCACAGTAGCCTCCTATTAGGGCACCATATTTACATTACGATCGAATGTAAGGGGTGGCTAAGGAGTTGATTATGAGGATATGGAGAGAATTTGCGATTAAATGTCAAGTCGAGGCTCAATCCGGGGGTATTCGACAAAATTTCTCATCGGATGACAAATGATGTCCGTTTACGAATCCGCCCGACGTTAGTATAATGAACTCGGGTACATACCAATGTTGGGCGGAAAGAGGGTTATGATATGGTAGAAAGCAACAGTAGAGCAGTAGTGCTCGATGTTTGCGATATCCTCGACCGGCTTGGCATCAGCTGGGAGTCCATCGCGCATCTGATCGAAGTCGGCAAGGAACCCGCTAAAAGCCTGTCCGATCCGAATGCGCAGCTCGCTCAGAGCGAATGAAAGCAATGAAGCGCCGCGTCTCGTCCGGCGTTAGCTTGCGACCGTCTATGGTCAGCTCGTAACGGCTTTCAATTTGATCGTCGGCCAACTCGACGCGGTTTAAAAATTCCGTTATATGATGTGCGGGGTCGGTTGCCACATGCTGCGTACGGCCCATAAGATCGTCAAATGACACTCGGAACAAATTGGCCATCTTCGTCAAAATCTCGAAGTCCGGCTCCCTGCGATCCGTCTCGTAATGGGACAGGGACGCTCTCGTAATGCCCAACAGCCCGGCAAGCGTCTCCTGGTTCATTCCCCTCTTTTTGCGGAGCTCCGCGATTCTCTTTCCGTATCTTGCCATCTGCATTGGCTCCTCCTTAGTCCGCGAGACCCATGTCGTTGCCATTTATTATAGCAGAAAATGATACAAAAGGTATATTATTGTCCAATTTCTGTCCGCGAAATTAATTTTTGAGTGTCTATATCGCTCTGTCGCTAGCCCTCATCCATTAACCCCGTTGCCAGACATAATCGATAAAAATAGTGTGCCCCCTTGACTTGATTCCGAAGTCGATGATCTAAATAATCGCTTGCCTCGCGGGCGATTCGAAGCGCATTTCCGATATGATTATGGTTAAGCTGGACCATGACCTCGCGAATGACGTCCAGCGGGTGATTAGCCGCACGGAGCGTTCGAATAATGGAGATTTGCCGGACATGCATGCCGGTCATGAAGCGATATCCGTTATCCTCGCCGCGAGGAATCTCCAATAATCCTTCCTTCTCCCAATGGCGAATTGCGGTGCTGGGCACGCCTGTAAGCTCCGACGCTTCGCTGATCGTCATTTTGCCTCGCCCGCCTCTCCGGTCGGCCTCGGACAAGTCTTCCTTCTCCAGCAGTTCAATCGTTCTCTCGGCAATTACTTTGTCCTCGTGAAGCGCTGCCTGACATTTGTTGATCAGCCACATCGCCTCGTGCATGCGTTTCTGGATGATAAGCGACATTGCTTGCCTTACCGTATCCATACCGTAGCCGGGATACATGGCGCGAATGCAAGCGAAGTAGGCGTAATGTTCGTCCGTATAGAGCCGATATCCGCTCGGCGACCGTTCGGGCGGAGGCACGATCCCCCAGCTCTCGTAGTGCCTCAGCGCGCTTGTGCTAATTCGGAGGCTTTTGGCGATTTGCAGCGGCTTCCAGATCCTGATTTGTCCCATCAAGCTCACCCTTTCTATTCGCCGTCGTCGAACCTTCATTTAATACCTTAAAGTTACTTGACGGATTGATGGTCAAAAAACGGCGTTATTACATCCATTATACGCTCAAAGCTTCGGACTTGCATGAATGTTGTAGAATGATGGGGTTGGATCAAAATCGGACTGGGAGGCAAAAGAATGAACGGTATGATTAAGATTAAAGGCGCGCGTGAAAACAATCTGAAAAATGTTTCGTTGTCCATCCCGAAGCATAAGTTGATCGTCGTAACCGGACCTTCCGGCTCGGGCAAATCGACGCTCGCCATGGATACGCTCCAGCGCGAATGCCAGCGGCAGTATATGGAGTCGATGGGGCTGGTGTCCGATAACGTGGGCAAGCCAAAGGTCGAGGGGATTGAGGGCCTTTCGCCATCCATCAGCGTCGGGCAGCATCAGACCAATCGCAACCCGCGTTCTACGATTGGGACGGCTTCCGATATCTACACCCTCATGCGAATCGTATATGCGAAGCTGGGGCAACGACCCTGCCCGAATTGCGGCGAGAACGTCGCCAGCGTCATTGGACAAGCGGAGCCGGCAGCGGGGCTATGGGAAGACGACAATGGAGGAGACGCTGCCGTGAACTGTGGCGCCTGCGGTCATTCGCTGGACAGGCTGACGATGTCCCATTTCTCCTTCAATAAGCCGGAAGGTGCCTGCGAGAGCTGCGACGGACTCGGACATGTATCGACGCTTAACATGGAGGCGGTGTTCGATAACGGCAAAAGCTTGCGGGAAGGGGCGGTTTCCATCTGGTTCGATGCCTGGGCCGATTACAATATCGCCACGCTTAAGGCGGCGGCGAAGCATTACGGCGTTGCATTCGACGAGAATCAGCGCCTTGCGCAATTCGATTCCGCCGCGCTGGATCTTCTGTATTATGGAGTCGACAGCGAAGCGTTCGCTTCCCGCTTTCCCGACATGAAGGCGCCGAAGACGGTGAGTCAAGGCAAATACGAAGGCATCGTCACGGGCATATGGCGAAGGTTCAAAGAGAAGGGCGGCGAATCCGGCGAAGCGGCGCTGTTCGAGCAGCGGATTTGCGATAGCTGCGAAGGCGCGAAGCTCAAGAAGGAGAGTCTGCTTGTAAAAGTGAACGGACTGGCCATCCATGAAGCATCCTACGGTGCGCTGGGCAAGACGCTCGCCTGGCTGGAGGAGATGAGGGACGGTCTCTCGGACGACGAAGAGAAGCTCGTCGGAAGTCTGATCCATGACATGATCGTGAGAATCCGGCGGATTATTGAAGCAGGGCTCGGATATATGACGCTCGACCGCCAGATTGTGACGTTGTCCGGAGGAGAAGCGCAGCGGCTGAGGCTGGCTTCAATCATTGGCTCGGGTCTGACCGGCGTTCTGTATATTCTCGACGAGCCGACGGCGGGATTGCATCCCAAGGATACGGGAGGACTTATCGCGGTCATGAAGCAGCTGCGCGACCTTGGCAATACGGTGCTTGTTATCGAGCACGACGAAGAAGTGATGCGGGCAGCCGATCACATTATCGACATCGGTCCCGGAGCGGGCGCATTCGGCGGCAACGTTGTCGGACAAGGCACGCTCGAGGAACTCATGGAACAGCCGAAGTCGGTAACGGGCGCGTATTTCAGGGAGGAACTGGAGAAGGGGGTTGCGCTTTCGAATCGCCGCGAAGGGACGGGGCAATTTTTGACGGTTAGGGAAGCGACGCTTCGGAATTTAAAGCATGTCACGGCTGCTTTTCCGCTGGGGTGCCTGGTAGCGGTAACGGGCGTATCCGGCTCCGGGAAGTCGACGCTAGTGTTCGATCTGCTGGCGGAATCCGGTCCGGACAAACCTGCGCCGTCAGGGTGCAAGGCCATAACAGGCTGGGAGCATGCGGGCTCGCTCATCAAAGTGGATCAATCGCCTCTGTCCCGCATGCAGCGCTCCAATATCGCGACTTACACCGATGTGTATACGCATCTGCGCAATTGGTACGCAAGTTTTCCCGAGGCAAAGAGAAGGAAGCTGACGGCCAAACATTTTTCCTTTAATACCGCTGGCGGCCGCTGCGAGGGATGTCAGGGACTTGGCGTCGTGCCGATCCATATGCATTTCCTGCCGGAGATCGAGGTGCGATGCACGGCATGCAAGGGACGGAGATTCCAGGACGAGGTGCTGGCCGTCACGCACGAAGGATACAGTATATCCGATCTGCTCGATCTATCCATCGAAGAGAGTCTGACCGTGATTGGCGGTCTCGCAAAGGTCGGCGATACGCTTAAGCTGCTCTGCGAGGTCGGCCTTGGTTATTTGAAGTGGGGTCAGTCGCTCAGTACCCTGTCCGGGGGAGAAGGGCAGCGCATCAAGCTGGCAAAGCATCTGGGCAAGGGGACGGGCAAGCATGCGGTCTATCTGCTCGACGAGCCGACGACCGGCCTGCATCCGGGCGATGTCCGCAGGCTGATGGTACTGCTAAACAAGCTGGTGGACGCGGGCAATACGGTTATTGTCGTCGAGCATAATATCGACGTTGTCCGGCAATGCGATTACGTCATCGACATCGGCCCGGAAGGCGGAGCGGCGGGGGGCAGCGTCATGGCGCAGGGAACCCCCGAACAGGTTGCCGCAATCGAAGCTTCCCACACGGGACGCTTCTTAAGGGCCCGATTGCCATAAGCGGCGCCGCGAGCGGCTAGAGACGCTCTCGCAATACGTTCTCGACCTTTGTTAGATGCGTCCCGATTAATCGGGACGCTTCTTCGGCATTTCCGGCGGCGATCGCTTCGTAGATCCCTTCATGTTCCTCCAGCAAGCGGACCGCGGTCGACGTCTCCTGGTAAAACCAAAGCTCCCGCGTCTGTCCGATCGTGCGGCCAAGCCGTTCTGCCAGAGAATCCATTAAGCCGGACAGCAGCGAATTATGCGAAGCGGCGGCAATGGCGGCGTGGAAGGCGACATCGGCTTGTTCTCCCGCCGCGGTATCGTCTCTCTCCAGCGCTTCGCGCATCGTGCGGAGGATGGCTTGCAATGCGTCAAGGTCTTCATCCTTGCGATTTCGGGCGGCAAGCGACGCCGTGCCGGTCTCCAGCACCTTGCGCACCTCCAGCAGCTCCATCATGGAGGCGGCATCCTTAAAGGGATCGGCGCCGTCCTTGCGCTCACTGGGAAGTTCCTTCTTAACGAAGGTGCCGCCCCCATGGCGAATATCGAGCCAGCCCATCGCTTTAAGGGCGCTTAGCGCCTCGCGGACGGTAGATCGGCCAACGCCGAACGAAGACGACAGCTCCACCACGGACGGCAGTTTATCGCCCGGCTTCCATTCTCCCTCGCTAATTTTCGTCAAGAGGATACGGCTGACGATCTCGTGTCCTTTTTCTGTTTCGATTTTCATAGTGCGCTACCTCCGTCATCTATTGGCAAGCCGTCGATATAGCATTTCTAAAATTAGGTCTGTATTTTAATATAAGCATAAGCTATAATGATTGCAAAGTCATCAGATGACCTGATCTATATTATTGATTGGAAAACGGAGGTCTATTTCATGAATGCCGAATTGATTGAAGGACTGCGCGCCATTGTCGGCGAACGCCACTATCGCAATGATCCCGAGGCGCTGGTTGCCCACTCGTATGACGGAACCCCCATGCTGCAAAGCTTGCCGCAAGGCGTCATCTATCCTGAATCCACGGCGCAGGTATCCGCCATTATGAAGCTGCTGTCCAAACATGGCGTTCCGCTGGTAAGCCGCGGTTCCGGCTCCAACCTTTGCGGAGGGACCGTGCCGGTGGAGGGCGGCATCGTGATGGTCATGCATCGCATGAACCGGATTATCGAGACGGATACCGAGAACTTGACCGTAACGGTAGAGCCCGGACTTATTACGGCCGAGATGATCGCGCATGTGGAGTCTCTCGGTCTGTTTTATCCGCCCGATCCCAGCAGCATGCGGATCAGCACGATCGGCGGCAATATCGCGGAATGCTCTGGCGGTTTGCGGGGATTGAAGTATGGCACGACAAAGGATTACGTCATCGGGCTGGAAGCGGTTCTGGCCAGCGGCGACATTATACGAACCGGCGGCAAGCTGATGAAGGACGTTGCCGGCTATGATCTGACGAAGCTGCTTGTCGGCTCCGAGGGGACCCTCGCCATTATTACCGAGGCCACGCTCAAGCTGATCCCGCCGCCTCAGACCAAAAAGACGATGCTGGCGATGTACCGCGATCTGTATGGAGCCGCTCGGACGGTATCCCGCATTATCGAGAACCGCATCATACCGGCTACGCTGGAATTTATGGATAATCCGACGATTCGCGTGGTCGACGAC
Organism: Paenibacillus sp. PAMC21692; assembly: GCF_014303795.1. NCBI lineage: Bacteria > Bacillati > Bacillota > Bacilli > Caryophanales > Paenibacillaceae > Paenibacillus > Paenibacillus sp. PAMC21692. The sequence continues at coordinate 5,872,119 of NZ_CP060293.1, read as the reverse complement.
TTCGCTGGCCTTGGTCTTCCTCGCGATATGGAAGCGATTCTGCTTATCGAGCAGGATGGCGATGCTGCATCGGTAGAGAGGGATATTGCGCGCATTCGCGAAATTTGCGCCTTGGAAGCGGCGGATCGCGTGGAGGTGGCCGAAAGCCGGGAGGAAGCGGAGAAGCTGCTTACGGCCCGCCGCAGCGCCTTCACGGCGCTGGCGAGGCTTCGTCCGACGACGATTCTCGAGGACGCGACAGTGCCGCGCTCCCGGATCGCGGATATGGTGCTGCGCATTAACGAGATCGCCCGCAAGCATAACGTGACGATCGCTACCTTCGGCCATGCGGGAGACGGCAATCTGCATCCCACGGCGACTACGGACGCGAGAGACACGGAGGAAGTGCACCGTGTCGAAGCGGCTTTTGCGGAAATTTTCGAAGCGGCGATCGAACTGGGAGGCACCATTACAGGCGAACATGGCGTGGGACTCGTAAAGGCGCCGTATCTGGAATGGAAGGTAGGAGCGCCAGGCATCGAGGTGATGAAGGGCATCAAGGCGGCCTTCGATCCACAAGGCTTGCTGAATCCTGGCAAGCTGTTCGCGAAGGAAACGAGGAAAAGGGTGGTGTTGCAGCATGGCTAACGGAACCGTGATGAAGAAGCCGGATATTAAGCATGCCAATCCGCTGGCGCAAACGCTGCTGAACAAGCTGGATTACGACCAGCTCACCAATTGCATGCGCTGCGGGTTCTGCTTGCCGGCATGCCCGACGTTCCGCGAGACGGGACTGGAGCCGGAATCGCCGCGCGGCCGTATCGCCCTGATGAAAGCGGTCGCCGATGGGGTAATGGATCCCGACCAGGTGTTCCAGGATCAGATGAACCATTGCCTGGGCTGCCGGGCTTGCGAGCCCGCGTGCCCCGCGGACGTCAAGTACGGACAGCTGATCGAGCAGGCGCGCGACGCGATCGAGGATCACGCGGAGCATGGTTTGCCGGTGCGCGGACTTCGCCGGGTCATGTTTAAAGGCGTATTCCCTAACCGCGGCAAACTTAAGCTGCTAGGCGGAGCTATGGGCTTCTATCAGAAGTCGGGCCTACAGAAGTTTGCTCGAGGCACGGGCTTGATGAAGATGTTCCCCAAGCATCTCCAGGAGATGGAGGCGATTCTGCCGGATGCATCCTCGAAGGGCGTGGTGGAGCGGCTTGGGACCTTCTATCCTGCCAAAGGAGAAGCCATTGCCCGCGTAGCGTTGTTCCGGGGCTGCATTATGGATGTCATGTTCGCGGGGACGAACGTGAATACGGTAAAGCTGTTGTCGGAAGCGGGCTTCGACGTCGTCATCCCGGAGACGCAGGTATGCTGCGGCGCCTTGCATGCGCATAGCGGAGAGATGGACGACGCTCGCGGGCTTGCAAAGACGAACGTGCGCGTATTCAAAGAGGCCGGCGTAGACTATATCGCCTCCAATGCGGGAGGCTGCGGCGCGCTTCTTGTGGAATATGATCATCTGCTTGGCGAAGATGCCGACAACGATGTGCGGGAGGCAGCGCAATGGTTCGCAGAGCGAGTCAAGGATGTGAGCCAGCTTGTGGTCGAGAAGGGGAGAATCCCGGCATTCGCCGAGCTTGCTGCGGAAGGCGGGCAAGGCACAGTTACCTACCAGGATTCCTGCCATCTGCGCAACGTGATGAAAGGTTCTTCCGCGCCGCGCCAGCTTATGCGAAGCGTGGAGGGCGTTTCCTATGTCGAGATGAAGGAAGCCGACCGCTGCTGCGGTTCTGCCGGCATTTACAACGTGACTCAGCCGGAGATGGCCGGCCAGCTCCTGGAGCATAAGATGGAGCATGCTTGCCAGACGGGAGCGAGCTATATGCTGACAAGCAATCCGGGCTGCCTGCTCCAGATGAAGCATGGGATCGAAAAACACAAGCCGCCTTTCCGCATGGAGGCAATGCATATCGTGGACTACTTGTATGACCGGATACTTCCATCAAAGAAATAAAAAAGCCGGGGGCTGTCCCAAAAGTGTTCGAATGATAAGGGAACGTTCGGTTTTATACGTGAAAGGACCTCGATTTCCACTGTAAAGTGAGGGATGAGGTCCTTATCTTGAAAAAATTCGATTCGACTTGCCGTGGGGCTCGAAAAATTACAATTTGGCTGTATCTACGTCACACTCAGAAAAAACCATGAACTAACGGTACAATAAAATTGAGCAAAAATACACAATTATGATGAGGTAAAAATAAGTTATTCGTACATTTGTACAAATACACAAATATTGATTCAAAGTCGTCCCGATCGAAGATATGAAGCGAGAATTTGTGTATTTTCGTACAATTTGGTATCCAAAGGCTCCATTTATCTGAGAAATTGGGGAGAAATGCACAAATGTACAGAGAGGCCGATTTTCGGCCCGTACTATGCACAGCCCCGGCAACGGCAACGAGTCGCCGTTACTTAGCTCTGAAACTAACCTTCTGAGTAGCGGGGATATCGATCCAAACATGCAATGTTCGAGTTTGTCGGTGAGACGCAACATCAAATAACCTGTAAGGGGTTGTCCTAGAGGGAATTCCATAGCTATTTCGGCAAGCTCGTTATCGTTTTGTTCACGCAATGTGGCCATACTCGAACTCAAAGAACCGTCAGGGTAGTTTCTCCTGACGGTTTTTCTCATGGCTTAATAGATGAAGGGGGCCGCTCCTGAATGGGACTGTAAAATTTTGCGAATATTATAGCAACAACCCATGTTAGGAGGCAGGAATCCTATGTCATTGCTCGCCAAATGGTTAAGGCCCGGCAAAGACAACAAAAATGCTTTTCGCGATGTCGATTCGATTGATCAGCAAGCCTTGCTCGAGCGGCATCCAACGCTTCCGATCATGCAAGAGTTATTCGCGGATTGCGCTGACCTCATTCATCGGAGTTGGCCGGAGTCTCAATTGGATATGCTGTATTTCAGCCATTTGGTAGGCAACGAAGAGTTCACCAGAGAAATATCCGATTCGTTCCGCTCCATTACACCGGACGAGATGGAAGAGGTGTTGAGCCGCTCTCAATACAAGCCCGCTTTGGATTGCAAATCAGCGTCGAAAGGGGTATTGGACGGTAATGTCTGTTTGTTCCACAAAGGCAGTGTTTATCTCGTAAGCGTCTCCTTGCCGGAGACAAGAAGCATCTCGCAATCGGAGACGGAAACCTCCATCAATGGACCTCATGACGGCTTTGTCGAGTCCGTTCTTATTAACTTGTCGCTTATTCGTCGCAGGATAAGATCAACTCGCCTGAAGGCGCTCAAGCTGCAGGTGGGCGAGGTTTCGAAGACGGATGTTTATCTGCTGTATATAGATGGTCTGGCCAATACAGAGAACGTGCAGGAAATGAAGAAACGAATTGAGCTCGTCGAGACTGATGTCGTACATGACGGTAACATGCTGGCTCAACTGATCGATGATCATCCGAACTCCGTATTCCCGTTGTTTCAGACAACGGAAAGAACGGATGCCATAGCATCCAAACTGGCAGGCGGAAAGATTGTCGTCGTTATGGACGGAAGTCCGTCCGCATTCTCCGCGCCATCGTCCTTTTTTGAGTTTTTTGCCTCATCGGATGACTATTATCAACGTTGGGCGATTGGCACGATGACCAGAATGCTTCGGTTCATCGCCTTCGTCATTACGATCTCTTTTACAGCGCTGTACGTTTCCGTTACGACCTTCCATTACGAGATGATTCCCGAGGACTTGCTCATTACAATAACGCAATCCAGGAGCCGCGTCCCTTTTCCTCCCTTGTACGAAGCGATGCTTATGGAGATCACCATAGAACTGCTGCGTGAGGCTGGTGCCAGACTTCCGACAAAAATCGGCCAAACCATCGGCATCGTAGGCGGTATCGTGATCGGGCAAGCGGCAGTGCAGGCTGGACTGACAAGCAATATCTTAATCATTGCGGTAGCCTCCTCTGCGATCGCTTCTTTCGTTATTCCAAGTTATGTGATGAGCGCATCGATCCGGTTAATCCGGTTCGGGCTGCTATTAATGGCAGGACTCCTTGGAAATTTTGGGATCGTGATGGCGATTGCCATCATCTTCATTCACTTGAGCGGCTTGACTAGCTTAAAATCGTCGTATTTGACACCGGTAGCACCAATCAACTTTAAGGATTGGCTTGATATCTTCATACGCGCTCCCTTTAGTTGGATACAGGAACGGCCTTCACAGTCCCGTTCTCCCAACAAACGGAAGACGAGGATCAAACAATAAGCGAGGAACCGCCTATGAAAGAGAAGTTGTATCCTGTCCATATCGCGATTATGGTGTATATGATTCAGACGGGAGTGGTCGTGTTTAGCCTTCCACGGATTATGGCAGAGGTCTTCGGCTACAACGGCTGGTTGATGGTGCCGGTGTTTACGCTGATCGCAGCGCTAAATATCGGCTTGATTGCAGTGGTTTACAGATTGGGCCAAGGAAGGTCTGTTTTTGAGATATTGGAGACGTCGTTGACAAAAATAGGGGCATATCCCCTTTATTTCGTTTTAATTGTCGTTTGGTCGTTATTAGGGTGTATGGTAGCGAAACATTATGTTTATATTTTTCAAACGATGGCTTTTCCCACTACGCATCCTATGCTTTTTAAGCTCCTCATAGATATTGTCGCTTTTTTGTTGCTCATTAAAGGGATTTATAACATCTCCAAAGCAACGATGGCGTTTTTCGTGTTAACGGTTTGGATGGGCTTGCTGCTTCTCTTTTTTGGACCGAACTTCGAATTTGCACGACTGACGCCGTTTTTGTTAAAGGGAGGCACGGAAACGATAACAAGCGGTTTGAACGGTTATTCGGCGTTCCTGGGCTACGAGTTAACGCTTCTTCTTTTCCCTTACGTCAATGCAAAGAAGGGATTTATTAAGGCGGTGCATGCGGGTAATTTGTTGACCGGCGTCTTGTATACCCTGTATGCTTTCGTGGCATTCGGCTTCTACAGCCTTGGGCAGCTTACCGCTTTCCGCTTCCCGATGCTGGATATGTTATCGTATATTCGACTGCCCTTCGTGGAGCGCATAGAAACGTTGTTTTTTGGTTTTTTCTTCTTTACGGTGTTAATCACAATCGTTTTGTATATCTGGGCGAGTACCGAAGCGCTGAACCGGATGTTTCCCAAAGCGGAATCTAAGCTGCTCGCAGCCGCGTTGCTCATCGTCATCTATGGGGTGTCCTGGCTTCCCGATACGTTAAGCAAGGTAGAGATTTGGCTGAAGTGGCTCGGTTACGGCCAAGTTATCATTGCGATCGGTTTGCCGGTTTTCTTGATTCTCATCTTGTTGATTCAGCGAAGAAAGGAGCAGGGGCATGCATAATCGACTCGTTCGAGGGGTAATGATCGTCATCTTATTAGGAGTGCTGGCAGGATGCGGGGATCAGCGCATTCTGGAGAAACAAGGGTTTATCTATTCAGTAGGGTACGATTGGCTGTCCAAAGGCAAATCAGCGGAAGGATCCGCGCCTGGCAACAAAGTAAAGAAAGACCAGCTCAGCGTAACGGTCTGGCTGCCCGTTGTCAGCGCCGAGAGCGGCAGGCAGCATCCGTTGATTCTACAAACCGTGGCCAGTACGGGGAAAGAAGGCAGATTCCGTCTAGCCAAGCAGACGGAATTATCGCTCGCAAGCGGACAGATGCGCACGGCTTTATTCAACTTGCAGCTTGCATCTAAAGGAATTATGCCGTATTTGGACGGATTCATGCGGGATCCGGCTGTTTCGCAGCGTCTGAAAATCGTAGTAGTCGAAGGAACCGCAAATGAAATGTTGAAAAAGGAGTATCCCTCCCATATGAATACGGGTCCATATATCGATCATTTACTGGAAAAGGAAGTCATGAACAACAGGGTTCCCGAATCGACTCTTTATAGCTTTATGCGCGATTATATGGATGACGGCGTTGATCCGGTTGCGCCAATCATTAAGCAACACGGGACGCATATCGAAGCTAGCGGCATCGCCTTGTTCGATGGAGACCGTTATATTTCGCGCATCGATAGCGATCATTCCTTAATATTCGCGTTTTTAAAGGGTTCCTTCAAATACGGGGAGATTAATATCGACTTTGCCGTTCAAGAAAGAAAAGGGGAGAAAGCGATGTTTAGTTCGCTTGCCGGAAACAGCAAGGTGAAAATCAAAACGTTGCCCGGGGAGCGTTTGTATCGTGCCGATATTAATATTAAAATTCATGGAGTTCTTCTGGAATATCTAGGCGATTTGCAATTAAACATGGAATCGGATAAGGAGCGGTTGGAGAAGGCTATAGCCGCTCACATCAACAATGAGGCTGAAAGCATGGTTAAGGAGCTTCAGAAATTAGGCGTAGATAGTATCGGAATCGGGAAACATGTACGGAATTCGTTAAGTTATAAAGAATGGAAAAACATGGATTGGAAAGCCGTGTATCAAAACATGGACATACGCTGCGAAACGAAAGTAACAATCAAGTCCGTAGGCAAATTCGAAAAGTAGTTTGCCCCAGGCCGGAAAACGCGTAAAACGGTCCAAGGACTTCATAATTCGCGATTGGCTGATCTTGGACGCATTGTAAACGTTCTAACGGCATTTTTTCGGTCAATCCTAATAATGGCATCCTCGTTTCGGCTTTTACATTTGGTTTCGAAAGGAGTAGCATTAGCAATGAACCAAACACATCAAAACGCCGAGCCGTGTTCGTATGATTCACGACCGCAGAGCGAATTAACCTCTGTGGTTTTTTGATGTGCATATCAGCGTTGGGGTTACAGGAATGAGAGAAAAGAGGCTGCGTTACTATGAAAAAACAATTTGTCGTCATCGGTCTGGGGAGGTTCGGAGGCAGCGTCACTAGGACGCTGGTATCACTGGGCCACGAGGTGATGGGAATTGATCGGGATGAACGCCGCGTGCAAGAATTCGCTCCTGTTCTTGCGCATGTGTATCAGGCGGATTCGACGGACGAGGCGGTAATGAGACAGCTTGGCGTCCATAATATGGACCATGCCATAGTGGCAATCGGGGAAGACTTGCAAGCCAGCATTCTGTCGACGTTGATCCTCAAGGACATGGGCGTCCCGTATGTAACGGCCAAGGCGAACAACGACTACCACCAACGGGTTCTCGAAGGGCTTGGAGCCGATCAGATCGTGCATCCCGAGCGGGACACAGGCATTCGGGTAGCCCATCAGGTAACCTCAAAAAACACGGTGGAATATCTGGAGTTGTCGCCTGAGCATAGTCTTGTCGAAATAATCGCGCCGGATAACTTCTGCGGGCGAACGATCAAAACATTAAACGTAAGAGCAAAGTACGGATGCAACATTATGGCGATCCGCAGGAAGGACAATGAGATGGTCGTAGCTCCGCATGCGGACGATTTTATCTATGAAGGAGATATGCTGGTCGTCATTGGCAAAAATATCGATATTACCCGCTTCGAAAAAGCGATCGGCGGCTGAGTCATGATTTATTGCGTTTGAAAAGCCTTAAGCGAGTCTACCACCGCTGCATTGATCGCTGACGGGTCAACATCGGGTATGGCGGCGTCCGACAGCTCGTATTTCGCTTTCAGGCTCAATACGCGATAGACGCTTTCGTCCAATCGATCCTGCGAGAGGACGCCGTCCTTTACGGACTCAATGACGGCGTCCAACGCTTCCTGCTGCAGCTTGTATTCATGACAGACGAGCAGGATGTCCCCTCCCGCCAATATCGCCTCTACCGCAGCTTTACCCACGCTAATGCCGCCGGTTAAACCTTTCATCGTCATATCGTCGGTTATGATGACGCCATTGTAGCCAAGCTGCTCCCTCAGCAAGCCGGTGATGACGGCAGGGGAGATCGACGCGGGATTTTCCGCATCCAGCTTCTTCATCAGCAGATGGCCGACCATAATCGCATCCACATCTTCTTTAATAGCCTCTTCGAAAGGAAGCAGCTCGAAGCTTTTGAGCTCATTCAAGCTTTTGTTCACAACGGGCAGCCCCTTATGGGAATCAACGGAAGTGTCTCCGTGTCCGGGGAAGTGCTTTGCGACTGCTGCGACGCCTTGCGAAGTGATGCCCTCCATCATGGCCAAGCCATGGAGACTGACGGTTTCGGCATCGTTACCGAACGAACGGTCTCCGATGACGGGATTGTCTGGATTGCTATTGATATCAAGCACGGGCGCAAAGTCCATATTAAAACCGAGCGAACCGATCTTTAGTCCAAGCGAGGAACCGATCGCTTCCGTATATTCCGGATTCTGTTTGCTCGCGATCTGGCGCGCGGTCGGCGTCTTGTCGAACTCGGATGGCAGCCTGTTGACCTTGCCGCCCTCTTGATCGACGCTGAGCCACAAAGGCACAGAGTTTGGTACAGCCTCGTTGGCAGCTTTCAACTGATTAAGCAGCTTCAACGTCTGATTCGCGCTTGTTATATTGTCTTTAAATAGAATGAACCCTCCAACATGGTAGTTCTGGATAAAAGATTCCGTCGACTTGTCCATCGATTTGCCTTCCAGACCGATGATTGTCAACTGCCCGACCTTCTGCTCCAGCGTCATAGATTCAATCTGTTCCAGAATGGCTTTATCGTCCGTCTGAGGCGGCGTATTCGGCTTTAATGTCGACGCAGGACCTTCGGCGGAAGCTCTCGGGCTTTCGGATGGCGAGCTCTCCGGAGATGGCTGGACGGTTGTCGTAGGTGACGCGGAAGGCTTCTCCGACTGCGCAGAGTTGCCGCAGCCTGACAGCAAGGCTGTTGCCATCAAACCTGCGGTTATCATGGCTTTTACGGATAGGATTCCCTTGCGCATATGCATCTCCTCCTGTTTGCTTTTTGAACAACCTCTGTCAGCGTGTTCTTATATTTTAGCCCTCCGTTAGGCCGAAGGCAAATAACGAATCGGTAACGTCATGATGCTTTCAGAATAGGCGAACGCATGCCGTGAGCCCGGTCCTAGGTTAAATTATTGTAAATGCAGCTAGTGATACGCCGTTTCCATTCCTTTTCTCTCTGCACATGATATTGTACCTTTGGTGTCTGGAGAGGATGCGTATTCATGAGGATTTGTATCATTGGAGCGGGCTATGTCGGCTTGACTACAGCTGCCGTGTTATCGGATCTTGGACACAAGGTCAGATGCGTCGACCGCGACGAAACCAAGATTAATGCCTTGGAGCAGGGCATTATCCCGATTTTTGAGCCTGGATTATCCGACCTGGTCGTTCGCAACAGGAAAGAGGGCAGGCTGACGTTCAGCTCCGACGTGGCGGCAAGCATGAACGAACATGAGCTGATTATGATTGCAGTAGGGACTCCTTCGGCCGTAGACGGGAGTGCAGATCTCGTGTACGTGAAAAGCGTGCTTCTGGCGTTAAGCACCGTGCTTCATACACATAAGGTCATTATTATGAAAAGTACGGTGCCGCCGGGTACAGGCGTATGGGCGGAGGAGTTCCTCCTGGGACTTGGCGTGCCCGGCGCGCTCTTCGATATCGTGTCCAATCCGGAATTTCTGCGCGAAGGCACGGCGATCCACGATACGCTTAATCCCGATCGTATCGTTATCGGCAGCAGGAGCGTCGATGCGGCCGAGAAAGTGCGGGCCATCTATAACGGGATCGAAGCGGAGACGGTGTGGACGGGACAGACGGAGGCCGAGCTGATCAAATACGGTTCCAACGCGTTCCTGGCGACAAAGCTTTCTTTTGTAAACGAGTTGGCGCGCGTCTGCGACGTATTCGGCGCCGATATTATGCAGGTGGCCGAGGGCATAGGCAAGGATACGCGGATCGGAGGCAAGTTTCTGCAAGCCGGCATCGGGTACGGGGGCTCGTGCCTGCCCAAGGACGTCAGCGCGCTGATTGGAGCTGCGGCTTCCCGCAAAATTGGCCTGGGGCTGCTGCGGGAAGTCGCCGCCGTCAATGCTTCCCAGCCGGACTATTATATCGGCAAGCTGGAGAAGGCGCTTGGCCGTCTGGACTCGGAAGTCAAAGTTGCGGTGCTCGGAGCTACGTTTAAGGAGAATACCGACGATTTGCGGTATTCGCAAGCGATTGAGCTTATGAAGCGATTGGCTGCGAGAGGCTGCGCCGTTACGGCATACGACCCGCTTGTTTCGCCTGCTATGCCAGGCGTTGTCTGGGCGAAGTCAGCTGCCGATGCAGCGTCGGGGGCGCACGCCCTCATCGTGGCGACCGGCTGGAAGGAGCTCGTGGATTCCGATTGGAATCAGCTTCGGCAAAAAATGAGCGGCAAGGTTGTAATGGATGGGCGTAACGTGCTGAACCCGGCCAAAGTCCGCGAAGCCGGCTTGACGTATGTTGGATTAGGCCGGATTTAAGTCGGCGCCGCCGATCTAAAGTGTGCGAGAAGGCTGCATTCTCGGATTTAAGTCGGCGTCACCGATCTAAAGTGTGCGGGAAGGCAGCTTTTTCGGATTTAAGTCGGCGTCACCGATCTAAAGTGTGCGGGAAGGCTGCTTTTTCGGATTTAAGTCGGCGTCGCCGATCTAAAGTGTGCGACAAAGTTATATTGGGGCCAGACAAGAACAAGTAGCCGTCTAGCCCCAGCCCCATTATTTATTCGCATTGTTATAGAGCTGGCGATAAGAGGTTGGCGTCATGCCCTCATGCTCCATAAATCGTTTGTTGAAATAGCTGGCGCTGGGATAACCGGCCTCCGTCGCGATCTGGCCGACGGAGGCCGATTGGCGTTCCAGCAGCCATTGCTTGGCCGTCTGCAGTCGGCAGCGCGTTATGAAGTCCATCGGCGTCATCTCCATGACAGCTCGGAACAGCTTGCAGAAGTAATGGGGAGTAACCCCAACAAGGGAGGACCAGCGCTCCAGCTCGAAGGGCTGGACGGCTTCCTTTTGCATCAACGGCAGAAGCTCCAGAATGCGGTTGCCGGAAGAGACGGGCTTGATCGTTGTTCTCGGCACGGCTTGTTCGGCAAATAACGCGATTAGCGCATAAGTAAGCGTCGATAGCCGATGAGGGCGCAACATCCGATGCTGCTCCGCTTCGGCAAGCAGCTCTTCGTGCGCGGCAATCCACTGCTCGGTTCCCCGGAGCGACCAGAGCTGGCTGAGATGCAGCTCCTGATTGACGAGGAAATCGCCAAGCAGGCCATCGCCGTAGAAGTGGACCCAACGGCAGCTCCAAAGATCGTCTTGACTGGTGTAATAGGTCTGCTCCTGAAGGGGGAAATACAAGACGGCGTCGCCTGCGACTAGCGCATGTCGCTCCCCGTCTATTTCTACATAACCTTTGCCCGACACGACAAAATGGATATTGAAGTTATTTTGCGCTCCGGCCTTGCGATGAACGGTATGTTCCATAAAATCCTCATAATGTCCGACGGATTCGGGCATACAGAAGTAAGGGCTATGGGGAAGCGTAAGCAAGTGACTTTGACGCTGCATTTATAGGCCGACCTCCTTACTTTTGAATTCATATTTTAAGACAAAATCGTGCTAAACACCTTTAATATATTGTCATTTTCATTTTAATCGAGTAGTCATATAATCACAATATAGTATTATCACACCTACAAAGGAGCAATCAAATATGACGGCGACCAAATTAAAATGGGGCGTGCTCGGCTGTGCCGGGATTGCAAAACGCGCAGTGATTCCAGGCGTGCAAGCCTCCAAATGGAACGAAGTGACGGCTATTGCCAGCCGGGATGCCGATAAGGCTTCGCGCACGGCAGAAGAGCATGGAATCGGCCAAGCCTACTCCAGCTACGAGGAGCTCCTCGCGGATCCTGCCATCGATGTCGTTTATATTCCGCTGCCTAATCATCTGCACAGAGAGTGGACGATTCGCGCCGCAGAGGCAGGCAAGCATATCCTTTGCGAGAAACCACTGGCATTAACCGCTAAAGAAGCAGAGGAAATGGCAGAGGCTTGCGCCAAAGCCGGCGTTCAACTGTCCGAAGCGTTTATGTATCGTTGGAATCCGCGTTACGACAAGCTCCGGGAAATCATAGCGTCCGGAGAGATTGGCGAGCTCAGGGGCATTCGCAGCGCGTTTACGTTCAACAACGCCAAAGATTCCGCCAATGTCCGTTATCGCAAGGATTGGGGCGGCGGCTCTATCTACGACGTTGGCTGTTACCCGATCAACGCTGCACGGCTGTTGCTTGGCAAGGAACCCGAAGCGGCGACGGTTCAGGCGATCTTCTCGCAGGAGCATGATGATGTGGATATGATGGCATCCGGTCTGCTGGAATTCGAAGGCGGAGTTTCCTTGACGTTCGACTGCGGCATGTGGGCGGCGTTCCGCAACCCGCTTGAGATTCTTGGTACTGAAGGCATTATTGAAGTTCCTTCCGCATTCGTTACGCCCCAGCCAGGCAGCGGCAACTTTTATGTAAACGCTGGAGGAGAACGCCGATTGGTGGAGGTCGAGCATGTCAACGCCTATACGGCCCAAGCCGACGCGTTGTATCGCGCCGTCAAAGGAGAAGAACCGCTTCGCTATGATGCTCTTGACGCTGTCCGCAATATGAAGGTCATTGATGCCTGCTTGCAATCCGCACGCGAGAGAGCAAGAGTAGCCATTAACTAATCAGGAGGACAATAACCATGGAATATATTCAAATTAAAGGCTGCGACAAACCGGTGTCTCAATTGATGAAGGGCACGGACTATTTCTATCACGATTCCTACGAGAAGGCGGCAACGAATCTGGACGCTTTCCTTGCCATCGGCGGCAACTCGCTGGATTCCGCCCATATTTATTGCGGAGGTCAGAGCGAAGAAGTAATTGGCCGTTATATGGAAGAGAGGGGAAACAGGGACAAGATCGTCATTTTGACCAAGGGAGCCCATCACGATCAGAACGGACCGCGCGTTACCCGCAAGGACATCGCTTATGATCTCTCCGTGAGTCTGGATCGGCTGCGTACGGGGTATATCGATCTCTACGGCTTGCACCGCGACGATCCCGAGATACCGGTGCAGGTTATCGTGGACGCGCTTAACGAACATATCGAGGCAGGCAAAGTAGGCGCGATCGGCGTATCCAACTGGACTTGGCAGCGAATCCAGGAGGCGAATGAATATGCCTCGGCCAATGGCTTAAGGGGCTTTACTTTCAGCAGTCCGAACCTTAGCCTTGCGAAACCGAACGAGCCGTTCTGGAAGGGCTGCGTATCGGCGGACGAGGAAACCTGCGCATGGCATGAGCGCGAAGGTCTCCCGCTGTTGTCATGGTCTTCGCAGGCAAGAGGGTTCTTCACGGGACGATTCACGCCGGAAGTAAGGGACAATGCGGATTTGGTACGGGTATTTTACAACGATGACAATTGGGAGAGATTGGAGCGGGCGCGTAAGCTTGGTGAACAGAAGGGAGCAAGTGCCATTCAGATTGCCTTGGCTTATGTGCTGAATCAGCCGTTCCCGACCTGCGCCCTGATCGGCGCGCAGACGACGCAGGAGCTGACATCCTGCGACGAGGGTTCACGAATTGTTTTAACGCAGGCGGAGATGGATTGGCTGGATCTGAAGAAGGATAGCTTAATTTGAGGGGAAAAGGCCCTTTAATCTGGACAAATCGAGCTTTCGGTTTGGCTTTGAGCGATCCGGCCTGGATTAGAGGTGGAATTTCCCTCTAAAGCATCAGCAAGGGCGCCGCTTTTAACCATTGTAGGCGCCAGCACCAAAAGAACCGTCAGTGGCAAAGCACCCTGACGGTTCTTTTTCATTCCGACTTGAACAGTGTCGCGATGGAGCCGCCCTCCGTAATGATGCGAATGGCTGTTCCAAGCAGCGGAGCCATCGGAAGCAGGACGAATTTGTCGGAATGCTCCTGGTCGAGACTGATGGTGTCCGTGATGACGACCTCTTGAATGTTGGGATGGTTCAGTTTTTGTACCGCGTCACCCGAGAATAGTCCGTGCGTTGCGCAAATAAAGGCGTCTTCGGCGCCGCGTTTCTTAAGCGCCTCGACGACGTTGATGATGGTGCTGCCCGTATCGATCAGATCCTCGATGATGATTGGCGTCATCCCTTCGACTTCGCCGATAATATGCGTAATTTCGGACTCGTTGTGAGCCGGACGGTTTTTGATCATGATCGCGAACGGGCAATCCAGTAAGCCTGCCAGCTTTTCCGCTGTCGTGGCGCGTCCGGCGTCGGGCGATACGACGACAGGGTTCTGAATGGATTTGGAACGCAAATATTCGATAATCAAATCGAGCGCGGTCAAGTGATCGAGCGTGATCTTGAAGAAACCCTGGATAGCATCCGCATGAAGATCGACAGTAATGATCCGGGATGCCCCGGCTGTCGTCAGAACATCGGCGACCATCTTGGCCGAGATCGGTTCGCGAGGCGCAGCTTTCCTCTCTTGACGCGCGTAGCCGTAATACGGCATGACGATGTTAACGGACTTGGCCGAAGCGCGTTTGGCCGCATCGATCATAACAAGCAGCTCGACGAGATTCTCGTTGACGGGATGAGAGAGCGACTGCACGATAAAGATATCGAAGTTGCGAATCGACTCTTCGTAAGAAACATGAATTTCGCCGCTTTGCGCGCGGGAGATGTTGGAGCGGCCGAGCGGCAGCTCAAGCTGCTTGCACACGGCTTCTGCTAACCGGGGGTTTGATGATCCGGCAAAAATTTTAATATTCGGCATATTGCCCTCCGCTTCAAGGATTAAATTTCAAATGTCCGATAAGCTCGGAAACTTTAAAAATCTTATGTGGTCAAAAACGCTGAGCACGGCCGCGGCCGACGCTCAGCGTTTTGTTGAAATATAGGAAAACTTAACGCAAATTCGGGATGTTTACGTCCTGATTGACATCCGCTTCGTAATCAATGCCGTCCGTCTCGAAGCCGAACAATTGGAAGAACTCGCGGCGATACCCTTCCAGATCGGACAGCTCGTAGACATTCTCTGTAGTCAGATCAGCCCATAGCTGAGCGACCTCCGCTTGAATTTCCGGCTTCATCTCCCAGTCATCGACTCGGATAAGGCCTTTTTCGTCTACTGCCACTCCGTTAGAGGCGTACAGCCGCTCGGAGAACAGACGATACATCTGTTCGATGCAGCCCTCATGCAGGCCTTTCTCCTTCATGACTTTGTACAGAGCGGAGATGTACAGCGGCACGACCGGAATCGCGGAGCTCGATTGGGTTACGAGCGCCTTGTTCACGGATACGAACGCCCGTCCGCCGGTTGCCGACAGCTGGTTGTTTAGCCGCTGAGCCGTTGTCTCGAGATCGTTTTTCGCCGCGCCGATCGTTCCTTCGCGGTAGACGGCATGCGTAATCTCGGGTCCGATATAGGAATAAGCTACCGTCGTGACATCGTTCTCGAGAACGCCGGCTGCACTGAGCTCGTCGATCCACATCTGCCAGTCCTCGCCGCCCATGACCGCAATAGTCTGACGCAGCTCGTCATCCGTTGCCGGCTCGATCGTAGCGATCGAAACGTCGCCATTATGGAAGTTGACGGTTTTGTTGCTGTAAGTCTCGCCAAGCGGCTTGATAACGGAAGAGAACGTTTCGCCTGTCTTGGGATGCGTGCGGCGCGGGGAGGCGACGCTATACACGATCAGGTCGATCTTGCCAAGCTCCGTACGAATCAGGTCGATCGTTTTGGCTTTAATCTCGTCGGAGAAAGCGTCGCCGACGATGCTGTAGGACCTCGTGCCGGCAGCGGCGGCAGCTTGCTCAAATGCGGCGGAGTTATACCAGCCCGCGGAGGCGGTGCGTGCTCCTTCGGCAGCTTTGTCGAAGTAAACGCCGACCGTATTCGCGCCTGCTCCGAAGGCGGAGACGATGCGCGATGCAAGACCATAACCCGTGGAAGCGCCGATTACGAGCACATTGCGCGGGCCTGTCAGAGCAGGCTGGCCTTTCACGTAATCGATTTGCCGCTGAACTTGCTTGGCGCAGCCCTCCGGATGAGCCGTTGTGCATATAAAGCCGCGAGTTTTTGGTTGAATGATCATATTGGGATATTCCTTTCTTTTCATGAAATACGTTCATCATTTATGTACAAAGGACAACTCTATCCCATTTTACCGATTTTCTCAACCGAATGGAAGCGAAATGCAAAAAGAGAGCGCCGCTGCGCTCTCCGACAATGCGTTTTCGGTTATTGGCGGCCTGCAAGCTGCTGCTGAGCCATCTGAACCAGGCGGCGCGTAATGTATCCGCCAATGGAGCCCATGTCCCGCGCGGTCATGTTGCCGTAATAGCCGTCTTGCGGGAGCTGAATTCCCAATTCGCCCGCGATTTCATATTTCATCTGCTCCAGGGCGGCGCGAGCCTGGGGAACGAGTAGATTGTTGCTGCTTCTATTGTTGGACATCTATGGTCAACCTCCTTTTCTACCGATATTATGCGTTGCATCTACACGAATTATTCGTCAATTGAACCTAAATTTACCGAGGATTCGATGGATAGATGCATGATAAAATGGGAACGAGGTGACTCATCCTATGTTTATGAAACCTATGCTCTCCACCGAAGGGGACGGACCTTTTGATGACGAGGGATTTTTGTTCGAGCCGTTGATTCATGGTCAGCGTCTCCAGCTGGCAATGAGCGGAGGCGTAGTCAAGCTGCTGAGCCGGCACGGGTATGACGTGACGAGGCAATATCCGGAATTACATAACGTCCCGTTGCGCAAACCCGCAGACGTCGTTTTCGACGGGCAGCTCGCCTATGTGCATCCGGAGTCCGGAAAGACGGACTTCGAAGTGCTCCAGCATCGTTACCGTTTAAAGGGCGATCTGCGTATTCGCGAAGCGCAATCGATGATGCCGCTCCGTTTTTTTGTATTCGATATTCTTTATTATAACGGCATCGATTTGCGAGTGTTTCCTCTATATAAGCGGAAGCGTATGCTGCTTGCCGTGCTGGAGGATAATGCCTGCTTTAAGCGAATGGTGTTTGCAAGAGGTACTAGCGAATCGCTGCAGAGCCAAGTCAGGGAGTTGGGTCTGCAAGGCGTAATCGGAAAGTCTTGGCGGAGCTTGTACGCAGAAGGCAGAAGCGAAGAGTGGATTAAGGTGAAGACCTGACCTGATCGATGATGAATGGGACCAAAAAAGCTGTTCCGCCGAAGAACGAATTCGTTCTTCAGGGGAACAGCTTTTTGAACTTCCGCTTACAGTACCCGGCGTGCAGTTACGTATTTATTTTTCCAGTAGCTGGAGTTCATGTCGGTTACGGTAACGCCTTTGCTGCTGGAGCTATGGATGAACTTGCCGGATCCTGCATAGATGCCGACATGGCTGATGGATTTGCCTCCATTTGTGCTGAAGAACACGAGATCGCCCATGCTCAGAAATCCTTTGCCAACCTTTTCGCCCATGTAGGCTTGAGCCGTTGATGTGCGTGGCAGCCAGACGCCGATGGATCCTAACATGTATTGGGTAAATGAGGAGCAGTCGAATGCGGAGGTTGAGCCCGCGGCCGCGCCATAAAGGTATGGCGTGCCTATGTAATCTTTGCTGCTGTCGATTAACGCTATCGATGTAGGAGTTGCTGCATGAGCCGAGTCTGTGCCGGCTCCGAACGTTACGGCGGACCAAATAATTGCGCCGCAGGTTCCGATTTTGACGATGTGCTTGAGCAGGTTTCCGTTTCTCATGTTGTCAGTGTATCCCTCCAGGTCGTTTTTCATAAAATCAATATATCATAATTGAAACAGGGCCTTTTTGCCAAATGAGAGCTGGAAAGGTTCTGGCAGAGCGCTTTTTTTGGCTTTATGAGAATTGCATGAAAAAAATCTCATGAAAGCGAGCAGGAGGAATAAGCGCTGAGAGCGCTTCAATTCCAGGTTTCGCAACATCGGGTTTTCTGCTAGCATATTAGTCGTAACGATACTATGAGTCAAGGGAGAAGATAATCGAATGGCTTTGCTGAAGTGTCACTTTATTGCCGAATCGCTGGGACTAAGTACGTCCATGACGGTGCTGCTGCCGCAGCCCTCCAGAGCTAACGGAATGAACCCGGAATCGCGGAAATACAAAACGCTGTATTTGCTCCACGGCTTCTCCGACGACGACACGATCTGGACGCGCCGTACTTCAGTCGAACGATACGCGGACGAGCATGGAATTGCCGTCGTCATGCCGAACGTTCATCGCAGCTATTACGCGAACATGGTGCATGGGGGCGATTACTGGACTTTCCTGACGGAAGAGCTTCCGTTCCTTGCGAGATCGATGTTTCCGCTCTCGGATAAGCCGGAGGATAATTTCGTCGCGGGTCTGTCCATGGGGGGGTACGGAGCGTTCAAGTGGGCGCTAAGCCATCCGGAACGATTCGCGGCAGCCGGCAGCTTCTCCGGCGCGGTCGATTTGGCAGCCTTTATACGAAAATCCAAGGATGACGAGAACCGCCGCCGTTCCTTCGGCCTTATCTTCGGAGATGATCCCGTGGAGGGAACGGACAATGATCTGTTGGAGCTATTGAAGCGGGGGGCCAAGGCAGATGCGGCATTGCCGCCGCTTTACCAATGGTGCGGAACAGAGGATTTCCTTTACGAGGAAAACCTGAGCTTCCGGGAAGCATGCCGGGAATCCGCCTATGAACTGGACTACTCCGAAGGGCCCGGAGATCATTCATGGGGGCATTGGGATTCGCAAATCAAACATTATCTAAGCTGGTTAAGTAAAAAAGGATTGCTAAAATAGCTCTGCAAGCGTATTCTATGAGTAGGATTAATATAAACACTAATTGGATTTATAAAAATATTAATTCAATTAGAGCAACCTACTCTCATTAGAATAGCGAGGTCATGGCAATGACGAACCAAAACGTATTGACGATTCAAGCCGACCAAACGTTAGGCAAGATCGACCGCAATCTCTACGCCCACTTCTCCGAGCATCTGGGCAGATGTATCTATGAAGGGATTTGGGTGGGCGAGGACTCTCCGATCCCAAATACGAGCGGCATCCGGAACGACGTGCTGGAAGCGCTCAAAGGCATTAAGATCCCTTCGTTGCGCTGGCCAGGCGGCTGCTTCGCGGACGAATACCACTGGAAGGACGGCATCGGCCCCCGCGAGGAGCGCAAGCGCATGATCAACACGCATTGGGGCGGCATGGTGGAGAACAACCACTTCGGCACCCATGAGTTCATGTTGTTGTGCGAGCTGCTGGAATGCGAGCCCATCATCTGCGGCAACGTAGGCAGCGGCACGGTGCAGGAGATGTCCGAGTGGGTGGAGTACATGACATTCGAAGGCGTATCGCCAATGGCGGAGCTGCGTGCGAAGAACGGCCGGGAGAAGCCGTGGAAGCTGACCTACTTCGGCGTCGGCAATGAGAATTGGGGCTGCGGCGGCAATATGCGTCCGCAATATTACGCGGACGTATACAAGCGTTATCAGACTTACGTTCGCAACTATGGAGACAACAAGATACACAGAATTGCGTGCGGTCCCAACGACGATAATTATGAATGGACAGACGTTCTCATGCGCGAAGCGCATCGCCATCTGGACTCCATCTCCCTTCATTACTACACGGTGCCGGGCGTTTGGGCGGACAAAGGCGCGGCGACGGGCTTTACGGAGGCGGATTGGTTCGTGACGCTCAAGAAGACGCTGCGGATGGACGAGCTCATTACTCGCCACTCCGCGATCATGGATCGTTACGATCCGGATAAGCGGGTAGGACTTGTTATCGACGAATGGGGCACTTGGTACAACGTAGAACCGGGCACGAATCCGGGTTTTCTGTATCAGCAAAACTCAATCCGCGACGCGATCGTCGCAGGACTCAACTTCCACATCTTCCATGAACATAATGATCGTGTCCGCATGGCGAACATCGCTCAGGTCGTCAACGTGCTGCAATCCGTTATTCTTACGGAAGGGGAAGCCATGATCTTGACACCGACGTACCACGTATTCGATATGTACAAGGTGCATCACGACGCCGAACGTCTGGAGCTGAAGCTGTCGTCGGACGAAACGTATTCGCATGGCGGCGACTCCATCGCCAAGCTGTCCGCCAGCGCATCGAGAGACGCGGAAGGCCGCATCCATATCAGCTTGTGCAATGTCGATCCACATAGCGGAGCCGAGCTGAGCATCGATCTACGCGGTTTGTCGGATGCCGCTCCGCAGGTCAGCGGCACGGAATTGACGGCAAGCGCCATGGATGCCCACAATACGTTCGAGCAGCCGGACGTCGTGAAGCCGGCGCCGTTTGGCGGCTTTTCCCTGGAAGGAACGACGCTCCGCGTGAAGCTGTCGCCGATGTCCGTAACGGTACTGCAGCTTCAATCGTAGGAGCGGTTCATGATGACCGCGGAAGATCGACAGGTTGCTCGCCGGCAGTCCGGGCAGTCCGAATCCGGGGGCTGCAGAGGCTGCGATCCCGCTTATCGCGTCACGGAAGCCGATATCGACCGTATCTTGTCGGCGCCGATGTTCAGCTCGCCTCTCCATGCCGTTCCGGACGATGTGTACGAGAGCAGGCTTGCCGTATGCCGAGCATGCCCCAAACTGTCCGGCGGTTCGACTTGCGTCGCTTGCGGGTGTTACGTCCGGGTGGCCGCCAAGCTTAAGGCCAAGCGTTGTCCGCTTCCGGGCGGAGCGGGGTGGGGCGTCTACGCGGAACCTTGACCGGAAGGCTTCCGCAATTCCGAATGACCCGACCTATTTGTTGAATGGATCCCATAAGCCGCAAAAACGTGTCCCGATGGACCGTTTTTGCGGCTTATTTGTCTTGCGCGGCAACGTGAAGTAAATCCAGATAGATTTATCCACCCGGATTGTAGCAGTATGGGATACGCAACCTAACCCGTGGGTTGATACAATACAAGTGTAAAGCGAGAGGTTGTCATTCAAGCATCAAGCAGAATAGGGGAGTGTCATTCATGAGAAAAAAATCAAATCGCGCGGCTCTGGGATCGCTGGCCGTCGCCCTCGCGGTTACGGGAATATTGTCCGGTTGTTCCGGCAATGGCAACGGAAACGTCAACGCGGGACCGAGCAATAACAGTTCGTCCAGCACGGCCGCTCCGACGCCGGGAAAAACGGTGGAGCTCAAGTTCTCCGTGTTGTCCGCGAGACCGGGAGACGAAGCGTTCTACAAGGAGCAAATGACCAAATTTATGGAGTCCAATCCGGATATTAAAGTGACGACGATCGCCAACCCGACGGAGCAGTACAACAACGCGCTTCAACTGTCCTTCGCGGCCAACGAATCGCCGGATCTGTTCTTTATCGAAGGCGGCCAGCCGCAAGCGCGCACCGTCTACGACAACAAATGGGTAGAACCGCTGGATAGCTACATCGACGAAGCGTTTATGGAAAGATTCCCGGACGGCGCGTTCAGCAAGACCAGCCAAGTGCGCGTGAGCGGCGAGATTATCGGCCTTCCCGTGCGTGATCCGCGCTTCGACAAAGTTAGACCGCTCTACTATAACGCGGACATTCTGCAAGAATACGGTTTTACGGAGCCGCCGAAGACGCATAGCGAATTCGTGGACATGGCGACGGCGATCACGAAGGAAGCCAAAGGCAAGGCTTACGGCTTCGCCATGATGGGCAAATCGCCGGGCGTGTTCGGTCTTTCGATCTCCGGCCTCGGTTCCGGCTTGGAAGGCGGGGTCATCGGCTACGAAGGCAATACGATCATCAACCTCAAGACGGGTCAATACAGCTCCGTATCGGCCGCGCCGGTCGTGGATATTCTTCGCGATCTGAACGCGAACAAAATCATTGCGCCGGGCTGGGAGAACTGGGAGCCGGCACAGATGCACCAGCAGTTCGCCGCCGGCAAGGTTGCCATGTTCATCGGAGCCGCTTGGCAAGCCGAGGAAATCCGCAAGCTGAACGATGGCATCAACATGGGCATCGCAGCGGCGCCGATCCCGGATGCGGGCCGTCAAGGTTACCGCGATACGCCGACGATCGCGGAGCCGCGCTACGCGATGAGCTCGCAGTCCCAGAACAAGGAAGCGGCTTGGAAAGTGCTCGAGTTCCTTGGCTCGCTTGAGTTCCAGAAAGCGAACTACCTGTATGCGAAAGAAATCGTCGTGATGCCGGAAGCGATGGAAGGCGTCGAGATGTCTAAGGACATGGAGCAAATCGTGAAGGTTATGGACGAGACGATCCGCATGACGCCGGCCGTCAACACGAACAATCAGGATTACGACAAGTTTTCCAAGAACATCAGCGAAGCCATGCCGAAGCCGAGAATCCAGGAAGTGTTCCTGAAGGCGGTCATCGAGAACGCGGATCCCGCGCCGCTTGCCGCGGAATACGACGCGAAGGCGAACGTCGTCATCGATGAGCAGATCAAAATCGCTAATGAAGGCGGCATCGCGTTCAAGCGCGAGGACATGACGTATCCGAATTGGAATCCGATGGAGAATTACATCGTCGAATAAGGCCGCCGTCCAATATATAGGCAGCTACAGCTAGGAGTGGTACAGATGGCATACGGCGTCAAATCCGGCGTTCTCCCCGCAGGGGGGAATGCCGGCCCCGGCCCGGCGCGTTCCGGAAAGCCGGGTCTCTGGCAAGAAATCAAGAAACACCGGTATCATTATTTGTTCATAACGCCAATGCTCGTATTCTTTCTCGCCTTCACCGTATGGCCGATGGTGGCAAGCTGGTACTATTCCTTCTTCAACTGGGATGGTACAGGCTGGCCGACGGAATTCATCGGACTCGCCAACTTTATCGAAGCCGCGGAGGACCCCGGGTACTGGAACGCCTTCAAGAACACTTTTATATTCGCGCTTTCGCACGTGCTGGTTCAGATGCCGCTCGCGCTGATCGTGGCAGTGATCCTGAACAACGCGATGCTTGCGGGGAAAAACGCGTACAGACTGCTGCTGTTCGTGCCCGTCGTATCCACCACCGCGGTCATCGGGGTTATCTTCTCGATCCTGCTCAATCCGCTGGGCGGGGCGATCAATGAATTCATGCTCGGCATCGGACTCATCAAGGAACCGATCAACTACCTGGGCTCCATGTCGACGGCGCTTCCGACGCTGCTGGTCGTCTCCATCTGGAAGACGTTCGGCACGCCGATGATCTATTGGCTGGCAGGGCTCCAGACGATTCCCGCCGAGCTGTACGAAGCGGCCAAGATCGACGGAGCAGGCAAGGTGCAGAGCTTTTTCCGTATTACGATACCGATGCTGCTGCCGATCGGATTGATCATTACGCTGCTGACCTTTATCCACAGTCTGGATCCGTTCGATCTGGTGCAGACCATGACGGAAGGCGGACCTGTTAAGACTACGGATGTCGTGCAAACGTATATTTACCGTTATGCCTTCGAACCGGAGAGCGGCTCGTCCCGCTACGGCTTCGCGTCGGCGGCTTCCATCCTGTTCAGCTTGGCCGTGCTCGTATTCGTCCTAATACAAGCAGGGGTCGGCAAAGCGCTGCGCAAATCCGGCACGAAAGGAGCGTGAGGGCGAAATGACGAAAACCATGGCTTGGCTTACTAGATTCGGCAGACAGTTGCCCATCCAAATCCTGCTGCTCGCCTTCACGCTCATCTGGAGTTATCCGTTCATCTGGATCGTCTCCTCCGCCTTCAAGTCGCAAAGCGAGATGTTCCTCGGCGGCATCGGTCTGATACCTAAGGAGCCTACGTTCGATAACTTCCTGCGGGCATGGGATCTCGCGAACTTTTATCAATACTTCACGAACTCCGTCGTGGTGACCGTGGCGGTCGTCGTTCTGGTGCTCATCATTACGTCCATGGCGGGTTACGCGCTGGGAAGAGGCAATGTGCCGGGCAAAAAGTGGATTCTAGGCTTGCTCGTGGTATCCATGTTCCTGCCCAAAGGGTTTACGATTCTGCCGTTGTTCGAGCTGATCGTGGGCATGGGCTTCAACAACACGCTGTTCAGCATTATTTTGGCGGAATCGGGTCCTTCCAAGATCGTATCGATCCTCTTGTTCGTGGGGTACTTCGCTTCCTTGCCCAAGGAAATCGAGGAGTCGGGAAGAATGGACGGGGCGGGCTACTTCCGGATGTTCTTCAGCATCATGCTTCCGCTCTCCAAGCCGATCATCGGTACAGTGACAATCTTCAGCTTCATCAGCTCATGGAACGCGTTCTTCGTGCCGCTGATCTTTACGCTGGGCAATCCCTCGCTGCGTACGCTGGGGGTAGGCATGTACAATTTCTTCGGCACGAACAGCGTGGACTGGACGGGACTCGCGGCGGGCGCTTGCATGTCGGTTATTCCGATCTTCATCGTATTCCTGTTCCTGCAGCGTTACTTTATCGAAGGTTTGGCGGGCTCCATCAAGGGTTGACCGCCAGGCGAGAGTAGGGACTTCATGAGCGTTGGTCTCATGGAGTCCCTTCCACGTTTATAGAGAGGAGATGGCAACATGATTCGGAGCAAAGAAGGCAGGGAGCTGTATCTGGACACGATGCAACTGGCTTGGGACGGGTATGGGCAAGCGCGCATTGAACAACGATTGACGGCGGACGGAAACGGTCGGATGGATCTGCATTCTTACTCCAGGATGCTGACGGTCCTTTCTTGTCTGATTCACGGAGGCAGGAAACGGGATGCAGCCGCGTTATGGGAAGAGATGATGGTGGGCTGCTGCAAGGAGATCGCGGATTCCGAAGGCAATCATGAAGCCGATTTCGCCATGAAAGAGATCATGTTCTCCGCGCTTATCGTCAAGGACGTTCTCTCCGAATGGGAGACGATAAGGACCCGATGGGCGCCGCTGCTGGAGCGGGCTGAGCCTTACCGGACGTTCGTCTCGGTATGGCGCGAAGGAGAGGATCCGTCGCATCTGCACAATATCAACGTCTACAACATGGTCGGCGAATATATGCGGGAGCGGGAGGGTTTAACGGATAGCGGAGCTTACTTTGCGCGGCATTGGCCGGAGCAGCTGACCCGCTTCGACGGGAACGGCATGTATCGGGATCCCGGAAATCCCATCCTTTACGATATTACGACTCGTGCCCATATCGCGCTGCTGCTGGGTTTCGGCTACGACGGCCCGTTCGCTTCAGAGCTGGACGAACGGCTGAGGCAGGCGGGACCGCTGACGCTGTTCATGCAATCGGCTGCAGGGGAATTCGCATACGGCGGCAGGAGCAACGGCTTCCTCTTCAACGAGTCGCTGCTCGCCGCAATCGCCGAATACGAAGCGGTCCGATATAAGCGGG
The DNA here is from genome assembly GCF_014303795.1 of Paenibacillus sp. PAMC21692. NCBI lineage: Bacteria > Bacillati > Bacillota > Bacilli > Caryophanales > Paenibacillaceae > Paenibacillus > Paenibacillus sp. PAMC21692. The sequence continues at coordinate 5,846,965 of NZ_CP060293.1, read as the reverse complement.
AGGGAAACGACGTACTGGCTGGCGCTTTCAAACGTTCGGCCCGCATGGCGGCGGAGTCGATCGCTCCGTGGCTCGGCATGGAACAGCCGCGCCATCTCAAGAACAAGTTCCCGGTCGCTTCCAAGCACGGCACGGAAGGATACGGCTATTACGACAAATACATGATTACGATGGGCGCCTTCTTGGCGATCGGCTATTGGCTCTGCGACGATTCCATTGCGGAGTCCCCGTGCCCGGCGGAGACGGGAGGTTACGTCTGGGAGACCTCGGAGTCGTTCCACAAAGTTTTCGCCGGCGCCGGCGGTTACTCCGTCGAAGTGGACACTTCGGCCGACCTCCATTACGATGCGACGGGACTGGGACGCATACACCGCTCCAGCTTGCCTTCGGAGCTTGCGTTATCCAGTCCGTTGACGGACCATGAGGCTTACGCGCTTAGTCCGGGCTTCGAACGAATTTCCGCGACGATCGGACCGGGCTGGCCCCGGCAGGACGGGAGCGTTCGATATTTATCGGCATGTACCGGCTTGCAAGCGGAAGTGACGATAGTAGCGGCAACGCCGGAGCTTGCCGAGTTCACGATTCGATATTGTGGCGACGAACTCGGGGATTGCGGCGGAATTAAGGAAACGTACCGCATATCCGCGGCAGGAGTGGAGCTTGATATGGAGCTTGAGGATCCGGGGGCTGCGGAGATAGCGGTCCGCGTACCTCTTTTAGTAACCAATGGTCTGGAGGAGACGGAGCGATTGCTGTCTCCAGATCGAATACAAGTTCTGCTGGGAGATGCCGTCTACGAATGCAAGATCTCGGGCGACGGCAGTCTCGCCATCAGCGAGATGGTTTATGGAAATCGTAATGGCGCTTATGCGATGGCTGAGTGGACTTTGCCGGGGAACAAGGCATCCTTGTTGTTAACTCTGAACAAACGGGCATTAAATACGGCATCAACTTGGAAAGGGTGATCGAAATGGAAGCGGATAACGTTATGGAAGCCGAGGTGTTAGTCGTTGGCGGAGGTACCGCAGGCTGTCTGGCGGCGCTCGCCGCGGCAGAAGAAGGCGCGAAGGTCGTATTGCTCGAAAGCGACTCCGCCTTGGGAGGCGTGGCGACGCGTGGCGGCATCCACCGCTATTATTATGGTTCGCCGGGCGGGCTTCAGGATTTGATCGACCGGCGAACCGAGGAGATCGCGAAGCTGTTTGGCGGCCGGACGATGGGGTTTCATCCCGAGGCCAAACGCGTTGCGCTGGCTCTCCTGTGCTCGGAGCACGGCGTCCAGGTGTATCTGGATTCCGTCGTGTATCAAGTATTGATGGAAAAGAACGACGTTGTTGGCGTTCTGGCTCTTGCGCCTTCGGGTCCGCTTCGCATCCAAGCGCATACAACAATTGACTGCACGGGCAACGGAAGTCTGGCTCGAATGGCAGGGGCGAAGCTGCAATATGGACGGGATTTGGACGGCGTTTACCATAATTATTCGCTCATTCCAAGACGGCTCCGAGACGGTCAGATCGGCTACGACAATCTGGACGCGGGCTGGGTAGATCCCTACGATCCCTGGGATGTAAGCCGCGCGTTCACGAGAGGCAGGGAATGGATTCGCGAAGGGTACAGTCAGGGTCATCGCTATTTCGGCATCTCTTCGATGCTCGGCGTTCGCGAGGGCGGGCGAATTGTGGGAGACTCGACGATATCAATTCGTGACTATATTGAAGATGTTCCATCAGAAGATATCATCAGCCGAAGCTACTCCCATCTGGACAACCATGGTTTCGATACCGGCAACGAGAGCGAGTTTAGCCAGCTGTGGATCGCGGTGCTGGGACTGTTTGTCAAAGGGCTGTGGTGCGATATTCCGTATGGCAGCCTGCTGCCTCAAGGGATCGGCAGCTTGTTGGTGGGCGGACGTTCGTTGTCGGCTGACAGGGACGTGTCGATGGGCGTAAGAATGCAGAAAGACATGCACAAGGTCGGCGAAGCAGCCGGCGTTGCGGCCGCGCTGAGCGCCAGAAAGGATTGTTTGCCTCGTGATCTGGATATTGGCATGCTGCAGAAGCGATTGGTGGCTCGTCATGTGATCGAAGTGGAAGACTTGCAGAGGACGGCAGGGCGCAACCTGGCATTCCGCCACGGCGCGTTGGCTGGATTAAGGGAGTCGGATGCCGCTTCATATGGAGCGAGCGATCTTGTTCCCTATCTGGAAACGGAAGAACGCTGGAAGGCGATTTGGTTGTTATCGCGGTTAGGAGGGGACGAACGAGAGCTTGCCGTCGCCATGTTGGCTGACAAGCTTGAAGCGGGGGCGAGGGAGGTTCGCTTTTGCGCCGCGGTCGTGCTTGCGATGCTTGGCAGTGACGCGGCGGTTCCCTACCTGCTCCGCGTCATAGCGGAGAAATCGCCCGACAAGCTAAGCAATCATCACAAATGCGTGCCGTTCTGGATCGCCTCGTTCGTTCTTTTGCGTATGCTCCGAAGTCCTGCGGGTGTGGGGGAAGCGCTCGGCGCGTTGCAGCATAATGGCATATCGTCCGCATATGCGACTTTCCTGCTTGACTATTTGTCAGTCGTCACGCCGTCGTTGCCGGAGGCTGACCAATCGGAAGTGTCCGCGACTCTCCAGGCATGGTCAGAGGACCCGAGGCTCGGAAGCGATTATCTGATGCACGGAGAACGGTTGGAATCCTTGCAGTGGAGTCTGAAGCTGCGCGCCGAGGCGATCGTCACTGCGTGCGGCGGCGAGCCGGGTAGCGGAACGGATGTGATCGGCGAGGCCCATGAACCGCGCGCTTACGTCCGCGGCGCGGCATCAAGGCTGCTGCCGAAGGCCGGGAAGCCGGAGAACGAAGGCGATGAAGGGCCTGAGCGCGGGGGTGGCGACGCCTCGCTGGGCCGATTCGATGCGGCCGTGATCGGCGGAACGGTGGCGGGAGTCGTCTGCGCGGCCGAACTGAGCAGACGGGGCTATAGCGTCGTCTTGGTCGAGAGAAGCGCGAGTCTGCTGACGGAGTTGACGAGGTCCCGCCAGACCTGCTTCATGCCGTCTTCGGCGCCGCAAGCCGGACAACCGGACGAGAACCCGTTGATGCGTAGCCTGCTTGAGGAAGGAGCAATAGCGGGCGGCGAGTTGGAGCCCGTCCTAGCTCAGCTGGCTGCCGACCGGTTGCTGGAGGAGAGCGGCGCGAACGTTCTTTACGAAGCGCGGGTGCTGGAAACGTCTGAGTCTTCCGCTGAAGAGGGGCGAGGCGCCATCCTTCGGATCGTTCATAAGAACGGTACCGGATACCTGGAAGCATCGCGGGTTTATGTTATGGATGACGAGAACGTTCAAAGCGGATCTCCGGCATGCGATAATCGCCGCGTGCTGACCGCGACGCTGCTTGGCGTACGAATTGAGCAAGAGATATCACTCGCGGCGCAGGGAGAAGCAGGTGAGCTGGAGCTACGCCTTCGGCCTTCCTTTTATGCCGGGGAAGCGTATCTGGATATCGGCTGGCGGCCTTCGGAGCCGGCATCCGGGGGAGAAGAAGCGGCTGCGGTCGTCGTGGCGATGCGGGAGCTTCGCGCGAGCGGCGTTATCTCCGAGGAAGCGGCGCTGGCTTATTTGGCGGACGTTCCCAGAAGTAGCGCGACGGACCCATCCGGCAGCGTGGCAATGGAGCGGGATTACGCGGAGCAAGACTGGTTCCGGCGCCAGCTGGATGCCGGCATACGAACTGCACGCATCGGTAAGTAACGAAGAGGGGCTGTCAAGTCATCGTTAGATGCATTGACAGCCCCTTCTCTAGTCACTTTTCGAGGGATGTTTCCATTTGCTCTTTCCGATATTGACTTGGCGTCATACCAACGAGACGCCGGAAGATCCGCGCAAAATATTTATAATCCGGAATGCCCGTCCGCTCCGCGATGTCATGCACCTGCAGTTCCGTATCGACCAGCAACTGCTTGGACATTTCGATCCGAAAGCGGGTTACGTATTCGGAGAAGTTGATGCCGGTCTGCACCTTGAACAAGTGGCTGAAGTAGTTGGGACTCATCGCGATATGTTCGCTGACCTCGGCGACGCTGATCGGATTCCGGTAATGCACGGAGACGTAATCCAGCGCTTTCTGAATTTCGGCGCGCTGTACGGGCTGGTCGAAAGCAAGGCCTCTGTCGCTCCGCTTCCAGGCGAACAGTCCCATCAGAAATTCCTCGACGTCTTGAATCGTCTCCAATCCATTTGCTCCAATCTGCTTTAACCGCTGCTGCGCCTGCGGATCGCCTGCAGTCCAACGCTTGGCCAGCCCCCTGCACCAGTCTCGTACATAATCAGGAGATGTCGACGAGCGGCGCATGGGATCGACATAGATGTCGCGGATTAATCGCGGCAATTGCGCGTCATAACTAAGTTCCGCGAGGAGCGGCGCCGGATCGGGGAGCGCGAGCGTTTCGTTCGCCCCGTTGGCGTCAGGACTCGCGGGAGTAGAGTAGAGATGCATGCCGCCTTGGCTGCCATAGAATTGCGCCGTAAGCAGGACCTCCAATTCCGCATAAGCGTCCTTAAAGCCCAGAGTCCATTGCTGCGGAGAACTCCCCAACTTGTGGATGCTGCTTAATCGGATGGAGACGCTGAAGGGAAGGTATTGCCTAACGGATTGGCTGATTTCCCGGGCAAGGGAATCCAGTCGCTCCCCGTCGCCTTCCGGATGCTGGATCCAAAGCCCGATGTTGTTATGCTCCCAGGGAAAGACGTTGCAGGGGCCGTATTTGTCCGCGATTTCCTCGATCATCGACATAAGGGCGTACCGGAACAACGCGATGTCCTTGTCATGAAACGTCCGCGAGAATTCGTCATAACGGTCGATATTGACGATGCCGAGCGAGAAGCGCTGCGCGGGCCGGTGCCAACGCACGAAGTCGCATTGCGCGTTCAGCTTGCCCGCATCTTCGATGGCCCCGTTCTTTATATCCAGGAGGAGCTGCTTGCGGAGAAGCGGCCGGCTGTCCAGCAAGTGTTTGCGCTCCTCAATGGCCGCGAGCATCGATTCCCGATCGCCCTCGATTTCTTTTCGAGCTTTTTCCAATATGGCGAGCAGTTCCTGGTAACCGGAGGTGACCTTGAGCAAATAGCCCAGCGCGCCCAAGGAAACCGCTTTGCGGGCGAATTCGAATTCCTGAAAGCTGGACAGGATGATGACCTTGACGCGCGGCATCGCCGTTCGCAGCTTCTCCGTCAGCTCCAGGCCGTCCATTCTCGGCATAACGATATCGGTAATGACGATGTCCGGGTTGGTCTGGAGGCAGAGCGCCAGCGCTTCCTCGCCGTCTTCCGCTTCGCCGACGATTTCGTATCCGTATTCCTCAAGAGGATACGCGTAGCGGAACCGTTCGCGAATAAGCGCCTCGTCGTCCACGACGACGAGGCGCACCTTCTCCATCGCGAATACATCATTGTTCATCGGTTTTTTCATCTCCTTTCAAGACCGGGAATCTGATCTCGACGCATGTCCCTTGTCCTTCCTCGCTTTCGATCTTCAGACCGTAAGCGTCTCCGAATTGCAGCTTGATCCGGTCGTGCACGTTATGCAGCCCGATCGATGAATAACGGGGGAACGGCTTGGAGGGAGTAGGCGCAGACGCCGCGGGATCCAGCAAGACGGCCAGCTTCTTTGGCGGAATGCCGATGCCGTTATCTTTGACGTACAGGCGCACGTTGCCCGCGTTTTCGATTTCTCCGCCCACCGTGATGACTCCGCGCTCGCCCATGCGATTCTCTTTGATCCCGTGGAAGATCGCGTTCTCCATAATGGGCTGCAGCGTCAGCTTTGGCAGTCTGCAGGCAAGCAAATCTTCGTCGATCTCGTAACGGACGTCGAACTTGTTCCGGTAGCGGATCTGCTGCAGATAGACGTAATGCCGGAGCCCCTGCAGCTCGCCCGCAAGCGGCGTCAATTCCTCGCCCTTGCCCATGGAATAGTCCAGCAGATGAACCAAGGCGTGAAGCACCTTCGCGATCTCGTCGGTTCGTTTCAAGTCCACGAGAACGTTGATGGAATTCAACGTATTGTACAGGAAGTGGGGATTAATCTGCGCTTGCAGAGCGCGGAGCTCGTAATGTTTCTTTGTCTTCTCGATCAGCAGCTTGTCGTCGATCAGCTCCTCGATGCGGTCCAGCATGACGTTAAAGGAATCGGCTAGAGTGCCGAATTCATCCTTCCGGCTGGAGTCGACGCGAAGCTTGAGATTGCCCTTCTGAATGCGTCGCATCTGCATCATCAGGCCCGAGATGGGCCTATCGATGTACCGGGCAAGGAAAAACGCAATGACGAACGACAGGAGGATAAAAAACAAGCCGACGTACAGCGTGTATAGCTGAAGCCGCTCTACGGGGGCGAGTATGTCTCCTTTTTTTACAAAGTTGACGAGCTGCCAATCCTGCGAACCGATTCCGCTGAACAACGCGATATATTCATTGTGCTCGGCGAACAGGGGAATCATGCCGAAGCTGCCTTGCTGCAGTCCTTCCCGGATTTGCGGATATAGGCTGGCATATTCGTCCTGCCGCAGCTTGACAGCGCTGATGAGGGGCCGTCCATCCGCGTTGAACACGAGCGTCGTGATGGACGGATCCGGGATCATGCCGACGATCATCTCGTTGATCGCCCGAAGATCCAGATCTGCCGCCAAAATGCCCCGCGTCTCCGTGCCTTGATTGACCGCCACGGAAATCGTGAGCACGAGTCCCTTGTTCGGAGATTCGTAAGGCCCTACCGACTGCAAGGACTGCCAAGAGGCATGGGCCTGCGCGTACAGCTCGTCGATAAGATGCTCCGGTATCCTCGTGGCGGGGACGGATTCGTAAATGGACCTGTCCGGCGAGATGAAGAACATGCCTCTTGAGAATGGATAGATGGAGTATTGGTACATTCGCAGCACGTCGGTTACGGCTCCCTCCGATAGGTCCGTCTCGGCCAGCTTGCCCGCCAGCTCCGCGAGCGGCGTCTTTACGCCGGACAGAATTCTTTCCAGCTGGTCGCTTTGACGGCCGGCATAGGATTCCATCTGGCTCATCTGTTTTTCGGTGAGCAGGTTCGTAATATACCGGAAGGCGATCGTGCTGATGGACAGCACGACGGTCAACATGCTGGCTACGATGACGATGAACATTTTGAATCGTATCTTATGAGGTAACGCGTCTGTCATGGCTTGCGCCTCCCCCTTGTTCGTTGGACGGTGACCTCAGTTTACTCATTGCGTTTTCGGTCTGTCAAATGGGAAGCGGCCTCTTGGCGAAAGTGCGTAGAAACATCCACCTGGACCGTAGAAAGTTGCGATATGCAGGTACCGCGACACGCGAAGACCCTGCATTTTCGCTTGTTTGCCAAGCGGAGATGCAGGGTCTAATCGTGCGTGTATCGGCTAATCGAATAACGTAGATTTACTTGTATTTCGGCAGCCAGCTGCCGTGAGCTTCGATAAGCTCGTCGCAGAGGGAAACGATGTCGTCCATCGACAGCTCGGCGGACGTATGCGGATCCAGCATAGCCGCATGATAGATGTGGTCGCGCTTGCCGGTGACAGCCGCTTCGATCGTCAACAGCTGCGTATTGATGTTGGTGCGGTTAAGAGCGGCCAACTGCGGCGGCAGATCGCCTACGTAAGTTGGCGTAACGCCGTTGCGGTCGACCAGACACGGCACCTCGACGCAGGCTTCCTTAGGCAGATTCGTGATGAGACCCGTGTTCATGACATTGCCGCCGATGCGGAACGGAACGTCGGTCTCGATCGCCTCCAGGATGTAGGATGCGTATTCGTGGCTTCGGCAATGCTCCAGTCCTTTGTCGTTAACGAGCTTATCGCGCATATCCGCCCAGTTCTGAATTTGATTCACGCAGCGGCGCGGATACTCGTCCAGCGGAATGTTGAAGCGTTCGATCAGCTCGGGATAATTGCGCTTGATGAAGTACGGGTGGTATTCCGCGTTATGCTCGGACGACTCCGTGATGTAATAGCCGAATTTCAGCATCATCTCGAAGCGGACCATATCGTCGTGTTTTTCCTTTTGTTTCTCTGCGGCTCTGCGTTTGATCTCGGGATACAGATCGACGCCGTTTTTGCTTACTTCCAGCAGCCAGGCCATATGATTGATTCCCGCGATATGCCACTTCACGCCTTCCGTCTCCATGCCAAGATGTTTGAACAGATGCGGCACGCATACTTGCACGCTATGGCAGAGACCAACCGTGTTAACGCCGCCGTGCGTGTTCATGACGTTCGTCAATACCGCCATCGGATTCGTGTAATTCAGGAACAGCGCGTCCGGACATACTTCGTTAATATCCTTGGCGAAGTCGAGCATTACGGGAATCGTGCGCAAGTTGCGGAAAATGCCGCCGATGCCGACTGTATCGGCAATCGTCTGACGCAGGCCATATTTTTTAGGTATTTCGAAGTCGGTAATCGTACATGGATCGTATCCGCCAACCTGAATCGCGTTAACAATGTATTTGGCGCCGCGTAGCGCTTCCTTGCGATCGGAGTAAGCTTTGATCTCGCAAGCGCTGCCGCTGGTTAACTTAATGTTTTGCAGCATCGTTTCGGAATCGCGCAGACGGTCGGCATCGATGTCGTACAAGGCAATCTCGAAGCCCTGAAGCGCCGGCGTATGCATCACGTCGCCTAAAATATTTTTTGCGAAAACTGTGCTTCCCGCACCGATAAATGTAATCTTGGACATAAGAAATAAGCCTCCTCGAACGTATAGGTTTGAAGTGCGGTTTGCAGCGCGCACCGCCGAAGTAACCACTTACAGTATAGGTCGGCAAGCTGCCGTTGCATATGGAAAGAAGAGATCAATATATGGAGTAATGTCGTATTGTTGTGTATGATAACGATAGGAGTAGCAGGAGGAACCCGAAGGGAGACTTGAAGAGTGGAACACTATAGATACAGCCTGTCGATAAACGCCGCGACAGATCGGGGGGACTTCGTCGTAATGTTCTGCGGCGAAGCCGACGTCGTTGGCGGCCATTACATCGGGCCTGCGGTTCACGATTATTTTCTCCTTCATGTTGTGACAGCGGGAGAAGGGACGTTCGAGACGCTGGGGCAAAAATATCGGCTGAAGAAGGGGGACGCGTTCCTGATTTTCCCCGACATATTGGTCAAGTACGAAGCGAGCAGGGAGACGCCGTGGACGTATATGTGGATCGGCTTCTCGGGCGAGCAGACCGAGAAGGCGTTGGGGCGGATTGGCATAACGCCTGAACGAGCGGCGCTCCGAGGGTTGTCTCCCAGTAAGATGCGAGAATTGTTCGGCAGTATCCGGGACTGTCTGGACAACGGAGCAACGCCCGAGCTGGGCAGCATGGCGGCGTCCGGCTGTCTGAGGCTGGTGCTTCACGAAATGGGGGTCGCCGCTCTGGCAGGGAATGCCCCTGAAAACGGCGTCACGGGCATAGACGGCCGCGACGGCGAGCCGATGATCATGTCGCACCAGCCAAGCGAGGGAGGGCGTCCCATGAATCGACCGTTGCCGGAGGACGCGATACCAGGCAGACAGCAGCAGATCGATCAAGCGATTCGGATGCTGTCCTACCAATACGGCCAACATATCTCGATTGGGGAAATCGCCAGGAAGCTGGGTTACCACCGCGCCCATTTGACGAAGCTGTTCAAAGAAACGACAGGGCTGTCTCCCATGCAATATTTAAATAAAATCCGCATGAAAAAAGCCGAGAAGCTGCTTGCGGGAGATTTGACGATCGCCCAGGTGGCGGCTTCGGTCGGCTTTAACGACCCTCTGTTTTTCACGAAGCAATTCCGGAAATGGCGAGGGGTGTCGCCTACAGAATTCCGGAAGTCGCTGTGACACAAGTCTAATCTCCTTAGCGCAGCGGCTTGACGGAACGACGGACGAGCAGCTCCGCGGGAAGGACGATTTTTTTCCACGGCTGGGCGGTCTCCTTGTCCTGAATACGTTCGATGAGCATGCTCATGCCCATATAGCCGAACTGGTAGGCTTGCTGCGCCGCGACGGTGAGAAACGGCTCCACATCGGCATAGGGACCGAGATCGTCGAAGCAGACGATGGACATATCCTCCGGGACGCGGAGTCCTTGCCCATGCAGCAGCCGCATGACCTCTACGGCAAGCACGTTGTTGCCCGTAAGAATCGCGGTTGGCCGAGGGTTGAGGCCGGCCAGCCATGCTTCCATCTCGGACAGATCGTTTAGCGAGCCGAAGCTCGTCTCGAATATATGATCCTCTCGGAAAGGCAGCTCGCTTAGCTTCAGTCCCTCCTTGTAGCCTTGCAGGCGCAGTCTCGCACTGGAGATGGAGGAGGAACCGTTTACCATGGCGATTCGTTCATGTCCGGCCTCCGCCAGATGGGAGACGAGTTGCCTGGCGCCTTCCTTGCTGTCGCCGAGTACAATGTCGCAGTCGATGCCGGGCACCTCCCGGTCAAGCAGGACGAAGGGCACATCGTGGCGGCGCAGCAACTCCAGATGGGGGAATGACGGATCGCCGGCCGGCGCGAGCAGCACGCCGTCGACCCGCGTCGTCAATATCGTCGTCACGTAGTCGGCTTCCTTTTCCAGGCTCTCGTCGCTGTTGCCGAACAGCAGACGGTAGCCTTGTTTCTTGGCGGCATCCTCCGCGCCTCTTGCGAGCGTCGTATAAAACGGGTTCGTAATATCCGTAATGAGCAGGAACAGCAGCTTCGTTTGCTGCAGCACGAGACTCCTCGCCGTTTGATTCGGCACGTAGTTCATTTCCTCCATCACTTTCCGTACCTTCGCCCGTGTTTTTTCGCTAATTCTGCCAGAGTTATTGATAACTCTCGACACGGTCATCGCCGAGACATTGGCTTTCTCCGCAATATCATAGATCGTTACCATAATGACTATCCTTTCGACATATCATAGGATTTATCATACAAAAAGAAAGCGTTGACAGCAACCTCTTTGGCTGTTAATTTAGAGTTATCGGTAACATTATTACTGTGAACAACCTTTAAATTATTCCATTGGAGGGTTATAACATGGCAGAGACAAACTTGCGATTCCAAGGGGGCTTCCCCAAGATCGGCATTCGGCCGACGATTGACGGCAGACGCAGAGGCGTGCGCGAGTCGCTCGAAGAGCAGACGATGAATATGGCAAAAGCAACGGCGAAATTGTTGTCGGAGACGCTTCGTTATCCGAACGGAGAGCCCGTAGAATGCGTTATTGCGGATACTTGCATCGGCGGAGTGGCGGAAGCTGCAGCATGCGCCGACAAATTCTTGAAATCCGGCGTAGGCGTGTCCATCACCGTAACTCCATGCTGGTGTTATGGCACGGAGACGATGGATATGGATCCGTCCATCCCCAAGGCGGTATGGGGCTTTAACGGTACGGAGCGTCCAGGCGCGGTCTATCTGGCAGCCGTATTGTCGGGTTATGCGCAGAAAGGTTTGCCGGCGTTCGGCATCTACGGCGAGCAAGTCCAGGATGCTGGCGACACGACCATTCCGGACGATGTCCGGGACAAGCTGATCGGATTCGCGCGCGCGGGTCTAGCGGTTGCTTATATGCGCGGCAAGTCGTACCTGTCCATGGGCTCGGTATCCATGGGTATCGCGGGTTCCATCGTCAACGACGCGTTTTTCCAGGAGTATCTCGGCCTTCGCACCGAATACGTGGACATGTCGGAATTCGTCCGTCGTATGGAAGAAGGCATCTATGACGGCGAGGAATACGAAAAGGCGCTGGCATGGGTGAAGGAGAATTGCATCGAAGGACCGGACAACAATCCGGAGAGCATCCAGACATCCCGCGAGAGCAAGGACAAGGACTGGGAGACCGTGGTCAAAATGACCCAAATCGCTCGCGACCTTATGGTCGGCAACCCGCGCCTTGCGGAGCTGGGCTTCGGCGAGGAAGCAATGGGCCACAACGCGATCGTATCCGGCTTCCAAGGCCAGCGCCAGTGGACGGACCACTTCCCGAACGGAGACTTTATGGAGGCGATGCTTAACTCCTCGTTCGACTGGAACGGCATCCGCGCTCCATACATCGTCGCGACGGAGAACGACAGCCTTAACGGCGCGGTCATGTTGTTCGGCAACTTGCTTACGAATACGGCGCAGATCTTTGCGGACGTTCGCACTTACTGGAGTCCCGACTCCGTCGAACGCGTGACGGGACATAAGCTCGAAGGAGCTGCGGAAGGCGGCATTCTCCATCTGATCAACTCCGGTCCGGCAACGCTTGACGGCACGGGCGAACAAAGCAGGGACGGCCAGCCGGTCATGAAGCCGTTCTGGGAGATTACGGAAGAAGAGGCGCAGAAGTGTCTGGACGCGACGTCCTGGCGCCCGGCTTCCGTGGAATATTTCCGCGGCGGCGGCTATTCCTCCGATTATCTGACTCGCGGCGGCATGCCGATGACGATGTCAAGGCTCAATCTCGTAAAGGGCATCGGTCCGGTTCTGCAAATCGCGGAAGGCTACTCCGTCGATCTGCCGCAAGACGTGCACGATACGCTGGACAAACGGACGGATTCTACATGGCCGACGACTTGGTTCGCTCCTAAGCTTACCGGTGAAGGCGCGTTCCGCTCCGTCTACGATGTCATGGACAACTGGGGCGCCAACCACGGCTCCATCAGCTACGGCCATATCGGCGGCGACCTGATCACGCTGGCGGCCATGCTTCGCATTCCGGTCCATATGCACAACGTGCCGGAGGATCGTGTCTTCCGTCCACGCGCATGGGGACTGTTCGGCACGGCAGATGCCGAGGGCGCGGACTTCCGCGCGTGCAGCAACTTCGGTCCGCTTTACAAGTAATTTGAACGCGCTGCCCCATCGATGGATGGCGGCAGCCGTTTCACCTTGACGATAGAAAAGTATATGAGTTTGCAACATCAAAATAATTATGCTGGAGGTTAACCCAACATGAGCAGTGCAGCCATTCGCGAGGAACTGTGCAAATACGCCCGCAAGACGGTAGCGAACAAGCTGGTCGTCGGCCCGGGAGGCAATATTAGCGCTAAGCACGAAGGCAAAATGTATTTGTCCCCAAGCGGTTTTGCGCTCGACGAAATCGAGCCGGAGCAATGGGTAGAAGTCGACATCGAAACGGGCGACATAACCGACATCGGTCTGCGTCCATCGTCTGAAGTGCTGATGCATCTCTACGCTTACCGCGCCAATCCGAATATCGGCGCAATCGTGCATACGCACCCGCCATATTGCATCGCATTTACGCTGGTAGAGCAGGAGCTTCCCATCATGTTCCCGGACCAAGCGGCGCTTGTCGGCAAGACGGTATATGTGCCTTACGTTTTGCCTACGACGGATAAACTCGCGGACGCATACGTCGAGGTTGTTAATCAAGCCAGTACGGTGCTGCTGGGCAATCACGGTCTTGTGACGACCGGACGCAACCTGCGCGAAGCTTATTACCGCACGGAAGTCGTCGAGGAAAGCTGCAAAATCTACCTCATCGCCAAAGCGATTCGCGAGCCGAAGGTGCTCACGAAGGAAGAGTTTGAGGAGATAGCTTCGCTTGAAAGCGAAGCCTACCGGATTCAACTGCTTCAGAAGATGAAATAATGCCGATGCCAATCGCCCTTCGGTCCTTGCGGCTTAACATGGCGATAGGGAAACGGTGAGGAGGCTTTTTATGCTGAAAGGGATTCCGGCCATTTTGCCGCCCGAGCTGTTGAAGGTCCTTATGGAAATGGGACATAGCGACGAAATCGTCCTCGCGGACGGAAACTTTCCTGGCGCCAGCCACGCGCAGCGGCTAATCCGTTGTGACGGGCACGGCATTCCGGCGCTGCTGGACGCCATGCTGCAATTGTTTCCATTGGATCAATACGTTGAAAAACCTGCCGGACTAATGGCCGTCATGCCGGGTGACGCGACGGAGACGCCTATCTGGGAAGAGTACCGCGAAATTATCCGCACCCGCGAAGGGCTGGAAGAGCCGTTTGAAGAGATCGAACGATTCTCCTTCTACGAGAGGGCGAAGCGGGCTTACGCAATCGTGGCGACAGGAGAGAGCGCCTTGTACGCGAACCTGATTTTGAAGAAAGGCGTTGTCAAGCCGGATAACGCCGAATAACTCGCGACGGGAACGACTCTGGATTCGAAAAAATGCGAGCTCTTGTTGACCAAATAGACGCCCCGTTCCTTGCTGATACAGTTAGGAACGGGGCGTCTTTGTCTGTCTGGTATCGCTAATCGAAGCTCACTTCGCGCATCACCGGCAGATCGAAGGATCAGGTTATTCCGACCGGCCTGCGATGCCGTACATCAAGATGTCGATCGTGCGGTCGATTTCTTCGTTCTCGTCGATGCTCTCGTCCGGTAATAGGAGGAGGCGGGTCAAGATCATGCCGACGACCAGGCTGATCGCAGATCGAAGCACGCGCCATGGAGGGGCGTCGATCAGTTGCCCATGAGCCTGAAAGTGGAGTATCGCTTTCTCCATGCGCCGAAATACGTGGTTCTCGAACAGCTCCCTTACCTGCGTCAGCAGCTCGGGCTGGAAGGGGACCTCATGGATCAGAATGCGGAGCAGCTTCATGTGCTGTCGCGCGAACTGGAATCGATCCTTGGCGATGGTCCGGAACAAGTCTTCGACCCGTTCGTGGGGCTGCTCCAGCATTTTGGCGAAGTCGCGCATGAGGAACGGAGCGGCAAGTTTCACTGCAATGGGTCCGGCAATGGAGAGCAGCAGATCCTTTTTGGTTTTGTAATGGCGGAAAATCGTGCCTTCCGCTACGCCGGCTTTGGATGCGATCTCGCTCGTCGATGCGGCGGCGTAACCTTTCTCGGCAAAGATTTCGATCGCGGCTTCGAGAATGCGGGCTTGCTTCTCTGTTTTAACGCCGCCTCCTTCTTCCTCCGCCAGTCGAAGCAGATCTTGCAGCCATAGATCATTCCGTTCGGTCATGCGAGTAAGCTCCTTTTTGTCTAGCCGTAGGTTGGCTACAGGTTACTATATTTTGCGATGTTTGCGCAATGCCAGCACGTTGGCTCCCATAAAGAGCAAAGATAAGCCGGCGAGCACGAGCACGTCTCCCGCGATGCCGCTCCAGCCTTCGCCCCGGAGCATGACGCCTCTAAGCGCGTCGGCGCCGTAGGTCAGCGGCATGAGATGGGACAGCCATCTGAGCCAAGGGGACATGCTTTCGAGATCGAACAGTCCGGAGAAAAAGATTTGAGGCACGATGACTAGCGGGATGAATTGTATCATCTGGAATTCCGTATTGGCGAACGCCGACAGAAAGGTGCCGAGGCTTAGCGCCGTTGCGGATAAGAGCAGCGTCACCAGCAGCACGTACCAGATGGAGCCGTCCATCATCAATCCCAGGACATGGACGGAATACAAGGCGATCAGCACCGCTTGTATGCCCGTGAACAAGCCGAAGCCGGAAATATATCCCGCAACGATCTCCCATCTTCTCAGAGGCGTCGCAAGCAACCGCTCAAGAGTTCCGCTTGTTCTTTCCTTTAAGAACGAAACACCAGCGATCAGGAACACGAAAAAGAAGGCAAATACGCCGATAAGAACGGGGCCCAGACTGTCGAATGTCGTCATCGCGGGTCCGCCGTGCAAATATTCGATTGCAGGCTCCACAGGAACGGCTTGAGCGCTCGTGCCCTTATCAGCTTCCGAGTGCGCCTTCGACGACGTGTCTGCGACATCATTCAAATGCGCGTTCGTATCTGCTGTCGCGCCTATGCCCCCCGGCACGCCCATGCCCGCAGGCATGCCGGACAGCCCCAGCCACGCCGAAGCGACGGAAAGCACCGCCCGATTGCGGGCCGGATCGCTGCCCTCCAGCCTGATTGCCGGCGCGCTGCCGTCCCACAAGACATAGGCGTCGATGTCCTGCGCCTCGAGCGCCTTCTCCGCCAGCTCCGGACTGCCGAACGCGAGGACATCCGCATCAAGCCCCTCGGCTTGTTTTGCGAGCGAGTCCGGTATGCCGATAACCCCTATCTTAGGCGTATAGGAGTCGCCGTTAAAGACAAGATACATAAGCGAAAGGACGAGTAGGGGCGCTGCGATGAGTAAGGCCATCGTCCTCTTGTCGCGGAAAAACTGGCGGATAATCCGGAGCGTTAACGCGCGAATTCTCATCTTGCCGCACCTCCGTATTGAAGAAATGCTTCCTCGATCGTGGCGCTGCCCGTTTCCTGCTTCAACGCTTCCGGTGAGCCGACCGCGATGAGGCGGCCCTCACGGATGAGGCCGAGACGATGGCATTTTTCCGCCTCGTCCATGACATGGGTCGTGATAAGGATGGTCGTGCCTTGCCGGCTAAGCTTTTCCAACTCGGACCAGATCGACTTCCGAAGCAAGGGATCTATGCCAACGGTTGGCTCATCGAGAATAAGGATTCTGGGATCGTGAAGCAGAGCGATCGCGAGCGACAATCTTCGTTTCATCCCCCCGGAGTACGAGGCTACGATCCCGTTCATGTGCTCGCCCAGCCCGACCAGCTCCATGACGTACGCGGTTCTGGTTTTCTTTATCGCGCCTTTTAGTCCAAACAGGGCGGCGAAAAAATCAAGATTCTCCTTGGCCGTCAACTCTGCGTACAGTGCGTCGGACTGGGCCATGTAGCCGATTCTTTCCATCATCGAGAGATTCGGCAGCTTCGTGCCCAGCATGACGACTTCGCCTGAGGTTCCTTCGTCAATGCCGGCGATCATTTTGACAAGCGTCGTTTTGCCGGAGCCGGAAGGTCCCAGCAAACCGAATATTTCGGATGATTGGATGTCGAGCGTAATGTCGCTTAGGACGGTTTGATGGCCGAAAGCGCGGCTGAGCCCGCGAACGCGGATGGCGGGATCGATAGGAGCAGACATTCCAAAACCCCCTAGGATAGGAGTGAGTAATCACTCATTTTATGGCATTAGATTACTCCCGGAAGGCTGGAGCTGTCAAGAAAAATCGGATATGCATCGATTATAGTGAAAGGGGGCGAAAAACAACGATGCGCTGCCGTCCATAATAAATCGACAGCCTCATGGGGTAGACCATGGATAGAGTCAATAGTAAGACAGGATACAAGGCGTCTGGGGCGTAGAGCCGCAAGGTGTACGTGTCGGTCTTATTGAGGAAAAAAGAAGCACGGAGACCGTTGAGTCCCCGTGCCTTGACCACATATAGAAGTGTAAATGATTCGCCATACTTTCTCTCTTAGAAGTTGAAGTTGTCCGGATCCGAGCCGAAGCGCTGATTGCGATTCAGCGCGCTGATGGCGGCCATATCCTCTGCGGACAGCTCGAAGTCGAAAATATCGCCGTTCTGCTTCAGACGCTCCGGATTCGTAGATTTCGGAATCGTAATAACGCCCGTCTGCAGATCCCAACGGAGCACGACCTGAGCGGGAGATTTGCCGTATTTGGCGCCGATGTCTGCAAGCACGGCATGATCCAGGTTGCCTTGCATCAGCGGGCTCCAGGCCGTGACTTGAATTTGATTGCTCTTGCAGAATGCCAAAAGCGGCTCTTGCGTAAGCAGCGGATGGTATTCTACCTGATTGACCATCGGCACGAGCTCGCTGGACTCCATCAGATCCTGCAGATGATGGATATGAAAGTTGCTGACGCCGATCGCACGGGCTTTGCCGGAGCGGTAGATGGATTCCAGCGCCCGCCATGTATCCTTGTATTTGCCTTTCACCGGCCAGTGGATCAAGAGCAAGTCGACATAGTCCATGCCAAGCTTCTCCAAGCTCTGTTCGAAAGCGGCAAGCGAAGACTCATAGCCTTGCTCCGAGTTCCATACTTTCGTCGTGATAAAGAGCTCTTCGCGCGCGATGCCGCTGTTGCGAACGCCGATGCCGACGCCTGTTTCGTTGCCGTAGACCGCAGCCGTATCGATATGTCGGTAGCCTGCTTCGATCGCAGCTTGCACGGTACGCTCCGTCTCGCCATCGTCCTTTACTTTCCATACGCCCAAGCCGAGCCAAGGCATTTTTAGTCCGTTATGCAGCGTTGCGCTGTTCGTAAATGCGGTTGTCATTGTTAGAGTTCCTCCTCGATCGATAGTAGATTAGAGCGACATTTCCAAAATATTGCGCACATCTTGTTGGCCCAGGCGTTTGAAGTTGCCGATCTCGCCGTAACGGACGGCTTCTTCCGCCATTCGGTCCAACTGGTCCGCTCCGATGCCGAAGTCGGCCAAGCGGGATTCCGCTCCAATGCGAGTGAAGAAGGCGCGCGTTGCCTCGATGCCCGCAAGCGCAAGCTCATCGTCAGTGCGGTCATCACGCTGGATGCCCCATACCCGCTGCGCGTATTGGACAAATCTGTCGACGCGTTCTTTGTACACGTATTTCATCCAATTAGGAAAAATGACCGCGAGACCCGCGCCATGCGGGATATCGTAGATCGCGCTGACTTCGTGCTCGATGCCGTGCGTCGCCCAATCGGTAATCACGCCGACGCTGATCAGACCGCCGTTCAGCGCCAAGGTGCCGCTCCACATCAGATTGGCCCGTGCCACCGAGTCGTTAGGATTGGACAGCGCCGGTTCTACATTCTCGATGACGGTCTGAAGGATGGATTCGCACAATCTCTCCTGCAGGGGCGTATTCTTGGTCAGGCTGAAATATTGCTCAAACACATGCGACATAATGTCGATGGACCCGTACACCGTATGATTGCGAGGCACGGAGTAGGTAACGGTGGGATCGAGTATCGAAAACTTGGGATAGATATGGGGGCTGCCGCTGCCGCGCTTTAACTTGGCATCCCAATGGGAGATAACGGTGTTGCCGTTCATTTCGGAGCCCGTAGCGGCCAGCGTCAGAATCGTTCCCAGAGGGAGCGCTTCCTGGATTCGTGCTTTGCCTACGAAGAAATCCCAGACGTCGCCGTTGTACGGAACGCCGGCCGCGATCGCCTTGGCCGCGTCGATGACGCTGCCTCCGCCGACCGCCAATATAAAGTCCACGCCTTCCCGGCGGCAAATGTCGATGCCTTTCTTCACGGTGGACAGGCGAGGGTTCGGCTCAATGCCGGCCAGCTCATGCACTGCGATATCCGCTTGCTTGAGCAGATCGATCGTTTGGTCGTACAGACCGTTCGCTTTAATGCTGTTGCCTCCGTACACAAGCAGGACGTTTCGGCCATATGTAGCGGTCATTTCGGCGACCCGACGCGTTTCGCCTTCGCCGAACACGATGCGGGTAGGATTGTGAAACTGAAAGCTGTTCATGCGGCAACCTCCTTTATCCGTCTAATTTCAAAATACTGTAATGTTTTTTGTTATAGTTGACGCGACTTATTTTATCCGTAACGATCCCGAGTGTCAATGTTTCGGGTAGGAATTGGTAGGGCCGGGAACCGAAGTTGCCGCACCCGCCGTCGCGATTCCGGATATCTGCCGCATCGACCGGAATTTAGTCGGCGAGACGCCTTCGCGTTTGCGGAACGCGCGGGAAAAGTTGTTTTCGTCTACGAACCCTACCCGTTCTACGACTTCTTTGATCGTGAGGCTGCCGCTCTCCAGGAGCTCCTTCGCTTTGTCGATGCGCACTTTGGACACGTATTGCATGAGCGGCAGTCCATTCTTCGTCTTGAAATAACGCGTTACATAGGAAGGAGTCAACGACAGCTTCTCCGCCACCATGGATAAACTCAAATTACAGTCGATGTAATGAGTCGCCACGAACTCAAGCATGGAACCATACAACCGGTCTTCGCCCGATTCCTCGCCCAAGCTGTCCTGAATGCAGTGCGCCGCGTCCATGAGATTGGCGCAGGCTTCTTCTATCGTTTCCACTTCCGCCTCGGCCAGACCGTCCAGCTTGTATTTGATCGCTTCGCGATGGGCTAGCGGGATGTTATTAACGAATTGATTCAAGCTGAATACCATCTGCAAATAGGTGCTTCGGAACGCGGTAGGATCCTCGAGCCACAGGAAGCGAGCTTCCAGTTCCCGCATGATCTCTACCAGCTTGTCCGGCTGCCGGGACGAGACGGCTGCATTGAGCTCGGCAACAAAGCTCAAAATATGGCGTTTATCGTTTTCTGTTTGGTCTGCTCTCTGACGATCGATTTCCGTTGGGGTAATAATCGCTTGTTTCCCCGAGAAAATTCGGAATTCGGCCAACGCCAGGGCGGAGCTGAATGATTGATGAAGTTCGCTCGCGGGCTGAAGTTCGCCGACGAAGCAGGAGAGCGACAAAGAGAAATGTCTTTGCATAAACGCGCCGATTTGGGCTGCGAATGCCCGACTGCGCTCTTCCCATTCTCCCGCGTTCTCCCGATGCCAGGCGACGATGCCGACTATGCCTTTGTCCACGGCCAAATCGAGGGCGTAATGGACGCCATGGTCGCCAGTCAGGTTCTCGAAGGCATTGCCGATGACGTACTTTAACAGCCACTGCTCGCTCAGGGGCTCTTTGCCGACTTTGGCATTAAATTCGTCGAACAGGAACACCAGCACGTTGCAGCCCGCGCTTTCGCCAAAATATTTCCTCAGCGCGTTCTGATTCGCCTCGCTGGTGTTATCCACATTCAGCTTGCCCATAAGCAAAGCCTGCAATAGCTGATTTCGGCTTAGAACCTCTTGATTGTTCATCATATTGGACATGTTTACGCTTTCGTCCCGAATCTGACGAATGTATTCGGATAACCTGGCTAATTCGTCTTTGCCGCCTTCTTCTTTCAGCTTAGCGGGCTCCAAGTCGGCAAAGCTGCTTGACAGCTCCTGAATCGGCTCGTAGCTTTTTCGGGCCGAACGGAAGCTGAGCGCCATCCCAAGTACGATGGATAATAGAATAATAGAGATCGAAATGGCAAGGGAAACATAATATTCGTGATAGTATAGGCTGTGCCGAATGCCGCTGACGACCTGGAATTCTTGTTTGGCGGAAGTTTCTTGCAGCAGGAGATAGCCGGGAAGCCGACCTCCTTGCTCCTGAGCCCTTGCCAGACTCGCATATTCCAGCTTGGGATCGTCCGCAAGATAAACAATGGGGGTTCCTTGACGGTCAAATACGATCAGATTGCTTCTGCTATCGATGATCTGCTTGAAATTTTGCAGCAAGGCCGGATAGTTGAGCTTGTAAACCATGACGCCGCTGGAGTATGGCGTACCGTCAAGCGGAACGAGGAACAGCAGCACCTGATCGCGATCGCCTTGATTGCTTTCGTTCGATAATGACGAAAGCAGTACCGGCGCTTTCAATTGTTCCAGCATGCCGCGGAAGCCGGCCGTCGAAATTTTGTCGTCGGCAATCAGCTTGATATAACTTTCCGGCGAATACATGCCCGTGTCGGTAAAGATCGTATTCGCGAGCGAGGGGTGCAACGTATTCCGATAGAATAGGCCGATCGAATCAAGATCGATGGAAGGCGCCTTTAATTTGGACAGCTCGCCGGAAATCAAATAGGGTTGTTCGAATTGTTCCTGCAGCCGATATGGCAGAAGCTCGGAGTCGCGGGAAACAAACAAGGTCAATTGCTGCAACTCGAGAATACGGTTGTCCAGCAGCTCCGTGGCATGTGCCATGAAACGGTGGGCATTGTCGGTTAACCGCCCGTAGGCATTCGTCAACGAAATAATATTGGTGGCGAGGAGCATGGCTCCCGACACGCCCAAAATCAATAAATATCTGCGCAGATATTGCCTGAACAGCTTGGAGCGAAAAGCGCTCAACATCTTGCTCACATCCCGATGCATAATTGAAATTTTGTATTAACAACTATACGAACTTTGCTGCGAGTAATCAATCATTATGAGGACAATTGCAAAAAATGACGGGTCGCTGCGAAAATTGCAGGGTGCGTAAGGCGCGCCAAATATCAATTTTTGCTGTGAGGGAGCAATTATCTATCGTTGCGGTAGCGATTGTCTTCTCTTATGATCGAGCTTGTGAGACGACGCTGTTCCGACTAAGGATAGCTGAGGACCGAATCTGGCCAGATTGGTTTCCACTCGAGAATTTGGTAAGGAGGTTTGCCCGATGCGTGCTCGATCCGCGGCCGCGCCCGTATCCATTGACGGGATGCGCAAGCGGAGATTCGGAATGCGAAGCAACTGGGATTATCTAATTTTCATTATTCCGGTTATTGTCTATTTCCTGGTCTTCTGCTATGGCCCTATGTATGGCGTGCAATTAGCGTTTAAGCGTTTTAATCCGATAGACGGCATAACCGGCAGTCCATGGATTGGCGTCGACAATTTTCAGAGGCTTTTTGATTCGTTCCAGTTCGCCCGAATTCTCAATAATACGCTCGTCATTAATTTAATGAAGACGCTGATCAGTTTTCCGATCCCCATCATCCTGGCTTTAATGTTTAACGAAATGAGACGGGAGCGCATTAAGAAAACGTTCCAGACGATCACTTATGCGCCTTATTTTATTTCGACGGTCGTATACGTCGGGATCATCAATTTGTTCCTGGGCGGAGAGAGCGGATACATCAATCACATTTTGGATTACTTTGGACTGGGGCCGATTCCTTTCCTGACGGATTCGAAGTACTTTTCGGGCGTCTATGTCGGAACGGATATATGGCGCAACTGTGGATGGAATTCCATTATTTTCATCGCGGCGCTATCCGGCGTGGACCCTCAGCTGCACGAGTCTGCGCAGATTGACGGCGCGAGCCGTCTAAAGCGGATCCTGCATGTCAACTTGCCTTGTCTGCTGCCGACGATCATCATCCAATTCATCTTGCAGATGGGGAAAATGATGTCGCTCAGCTACGAACGCATTCTATTGATGCAGAACAGTCTAAATTTGGAAGCATCCGAAGTTATTTCGACCTATGCTTACAAAATGGGGCTTATCAACATGGATTACGGCTTTTCGACGGCCGTCGGACTGTTCAACAACGCCATCAACATTGCTTTGCTGCTGGCAGCCAACCGGTTAGCCAAACGATACAGCAGCAGCAGCCTGTTCTAGGAGGGATCATCATGCAGGCCGTGTCCTATAAAATTCGCGAGTCTAAGGGCGATAAAATCTTTTTGTTCATCACTTATATTCTCATCGCGGCGTTCGTCCTAGTCATTCTCTATCCGTTGCTTTATGTGGTCAGCGCGTCCTTCAGCGATCCTGCGCTGGTCATCTCCGGCAAGATAGGGCTGATTCCGCAAGGGTTTAATGTAGAAGCGTACGAGCGGGTATTCGCCAATCCGGAGATCTGGATCGGTTATCGCAATACGCTTATATATACGATCATCGGAACGGTCGTCAATATATCGCTGACGATGATGGGCGCCTATCCGCTAGCGCGCAAAAACTTCCCGTTCCGAAGATTGTGCATGATCTTTTTTACGATTACGATGTTTTTCAGCGGCGGTCTTGTGCCCATGTATCTGCTTGTCAAAAATTTGGGGCTGTACAATTCGATTTGGGCGATTATATTGCCCACGGCTATTAATGTATACAATATGATCGTAGCCCGGACCTTCCTGGAGACGACGATCGACGAACAGATCTATGAATCGGCTTATATAGACGGCTGCGGCAACATTCGTGCGTTTTTCACCATCGTGCTGCCGCTGAGCGCGCCGATCATGGCGGTGCTGGTGTTATTTTACGCCGTTTTCCATTGGAACTCTTATTTTGAAGCGATGATCTATTTGAAAGATCGCGAGTTGTATCCTTTGCAATTGTTTTTACGAGAGATTCTGGTTATGAATCAGTCCGATAATATTATGATGGACTCCATCGAGATGGACACCAGCAAATTCCTGGTCGCGGAAAGCGTCAAATATGCCGTTATTATCGTGTCCAGCATACCTGTGCTCGCGCTATATCCATTTCTGCAAAAGTATTTTGTTAAAGGCATGATGATCGGCGCTTTGAAAGGCTAAAACTTATACGGGAGATGAATGTAATCATGAGAAAAAAATGGGTTGCGGCCGCAGCGGCCGTGCAAGTCGTTTCACTGCTCGCCATGACGGGCTGCGCATCCAACGACAACAATGGTCCATCGGAGCCTGCAGGACAAGGCGCGGCAGCCGAGTCGAAGGATAATATCAACAAGACCGGCTTCCCGATCGCCAATGAACCGGTGCGGTTAAAGGGTCTTGTATCCAAATACGAGCTCGTAAAGGACTGGAACGAACATAAAGGCATGAAACATTACGAGGAGCTGTCCAACGTCAAGATCGAATGGGACAGCGTGCCGCAAAACTCCTTCGAAGAACGCAGAAATCTGCTGTTCGCTTCGAATGACCTGCCGGATTTTGTAATGCGCGCGAATTTGTCCTCCCAATTGCTGACGTCTTACGCGGCCACTGGGCAGATCATCGCGCTGGACGAATTGATCGAAGCCGGGTACGCGCCGAATCTCTCCGCATTGATGCAAGAAGACGAGGGCATTCGGAAGGCGATTACGGCCGCGGACGGCCACATCTATTCCCTTCCGAATATTAGCGAAGCCGACGGACGAATATCCTCCTCGTGGATCAACCAGAAGTGGCTGGAAGAGCTCGGCCTCGAGATGCCTTCGACAATGGACGAATTTTATGAGGTGCTGAAAGCATTCAAGGAAAAGGACCCTAACGGCAATCAACAGGCGGACGAGGTGCCTTTCACAGGATACAAGGAAACCAAGAGCAGCGGCAACGAGCTGATCCGCACGTTCTACGGAAGCTGGGGTTACGGAGGCAATTCAGGCATCATCGCTCCTTACATGGACGTGGACGGGGAAGGCAAGATCCGCTACATCGCGACGGACGACAAATTCAAGGAAATCATTGTTTTCTTCAATAAGCTGTGGACGGAAGGCTTGATCGACAAGGAAATATTCTCTCAGGATATGAACAAGGTGGTTTCCAAGGTGGATGAGGATCGGGTCGGCTTCGTCGCTCGCGGCAACAATAATCTGTGGCTCGGCAATAACCGCGCCAATTATGTGCAGAATCCGGTATTGCGCGCAACCGAGGGAGACATCTATTGGGTTGGAGTCAATCCTAAGGTACGCGAAGTGGGCTCCTTCGTCATTACGAACAAAAATCCGAATCCGGAGGCTACGCTTCGGTGGGCCGACCATTTCTTGAGCGAAGAGGGCACGGCGCTCGCCAGACTCGGGATCAAGGATGTCACGTATACGATCGACGCCGACGGATTCTACAAGCTTAAGGACGAATTCGCCAACGATCCGAACGGATTGACGGTCGATGAGGCTTTGTCGGAATATACGATTTTCCAAGGCGGCCAAATTACGCAGCGCGTGACGCAGAAGGTCGATCAGAGCGCGGCCGTATTGCCGGAGATGATCGCGAACAAGGATATTATCCGTCCATACCTCGTACCGGACGAGAAATTGATGAATCCCAGCTTCACCGAAGAGGAGAACATCAAACTCGGTACGATCGCGACAGATATCGAAGCGTTTACGGACGAGCAGGTTGTCAAATTTGTAACCGGATCAAGACCGATCGGCGAATGGGACAAATTCGTAAGCACTTTGAACAACATGAAGCTGGATGAATATTTGGCTATTTATCAGGCGGCATACGACCGCTGGAATCAGTAAGGGGGCGGGAGCATTATGAGATTTTACGGTACAAGCGCGGCGGAGGGCATCCCTAACCCGTTCTGCTCCTGCTCCGTGTGCCGGAACGCCCGGCAAACAGGCGGCGCCGAGGTGCGCCGCCGCTCCACCTTCCGAGTGAACGAACGGATTTCGCTTGATCTGGGCGCCGACTCCTTCCAGCAAGCCATTGATTACGGCGATTTCACGGAGCTTGCGCATGTGCTGGTCAGTCATACGCATGAGGATCACTTCAACTATATGATGATGAATGTCCGCAACATGGCGATTGAAAGGCATAAGGAGCCGCTTCATTTTTATTTGACCGATCGCGCATACGACATCGTAGACTTTTATCGCCAAAGCCAACCTATTATGAAGGGCATGACTACTCGCTTGGAGGAGCAGGGCGTCATTGCTTTTCACAAGCTGGAATTTAACCGTACGGCGATAGTGGACGGCATGGAAGTTACGCCGCTCCGCGGCAATCACAGAGGCAATATGGGCGAAGATTGCGCCAATTATTTGCTCCGATTGCAAGATGGAAGAAAGCTCTATTACGGAGTGGATACGGGCTGGTACTTGCCTGAGACCTTCCGGGCGCTGGAGCAAGCGAAGCTGGACGTTCTGATCAGCGAATGCACCTTCGGTCTAACCCCCGGACGCGGACCGCATCCCGGCGGGCATCTGGATGCTCCCAGTTGCATGGGACTATTTCGCCAATTGCTGGAGCAAGGAACGTTGCACGAAGGCACCCATATTTATTTGACGCATATTAACCATTTCACCTCGACCCACGCGGAGCTTGTGGAATGGTTCGCCGCGCAGCATTTCCCTTGCCGGATTACAGTCGCTTGCGACGGGCTGCAAATTTAATAGGAACTACAGACGTCTCCTACTACTCGATAGAGAAATGGAGGCGTCTTTTTGTTTTGAATGATCTTTGTTTATCTCCGAAAATAAATGTATTCAAACAAAAACAAAGATGATATACTGAAATCAATCAAAAACAAATAAAATCAAATATCATTTGGAGGTAAAAGCAAACATGGTGCAATCATTATGGGAATCTTCGAAAGCAGCAGAGCTTAACGGGGGATTGAGCGAGCTGGTATACCGCTCCAACCTGATCGGCACGGACCGCAGAGTGTGCAACTACGGCGGAGGCAATACATCGACCAAAACGATGGAGAAGGACTTCCGCGGACGCGACGTCGAAGTCATGTACGTAAAAGGAAGCGGTTCCGACCTGGCTACGATGAAAGCGGGCAATTTCACCGGTCTGCGCATGGACGACATTCGTCCGCTGTTCGAGCGCGGCGAGATGTCCGATGAGGATATGGTGGCTTACCTGGCGAACTGCATGATCGATGCCAAACATCCGCGTGCTTCCATCGAAACATTGCTGCATGCGTTCCTTCCTTTTAAGCATGTTGACCATACGCATCCCGACGCGATTATCAGCCTGGCTTGCGCGGATAACGGCCGCCAGCTGGCGGAAGAGATTTTCGGCAACCGTTTCGTATGGGTTCCTTATGTACGTCCTGGCTTCACGCTGTCCAAGATGATCGCGGAAGGCGTCCTTAACAATCCTAACGCCGAGCTTGTCATTATGGAGAAACACGGTCTGGTTACTTGGGGAGAAACGTCCGAGGCTGCTTACGCGCAAACCATTCGCATTATCAATGAAGCGGAAGCGTTTATCGAGGCGCGCGTAAACGAAGCGAAGCTGTTCGGCGGAGCGCGTTACGAATCGCTGCCGGCCGATGTTCGCAAGTCGATCGTCGCGGCAGTGATGCCGACCGTTCGCGGCGCCGTCAGCGACGTCAAAAAGATGATTTTGTCCTTCGACGACGCGGACGACGTGCTTTCCTTCGTAAACGGCTCGGATTCCGCAGCATTGTCGCAAGTCGGCGCGGCTTGCCCGGACCATCTTGTTCATACGAAGGTCGTTCCGCTCTTTATCGACTGGGCTCCGAACGCAGACGATGTCGAAGGCTTGAAAGCGAAGCTTGCCGAAGGAATCGCGGCTTACAAGGAGCAGTACTCGCAATATTTTGAGCGCAACAAACATGAAGGCGACGTTATGTTCGAAGCGGCTCCGCGCGTTATTCTTATTCCTGGTATCGGCATGATCAACACAGGCAAGAGCTGGGCGATGTCCCAAGTCAGCGGCGCGTTGTATCACCGTGCCATCGCAGTTATGCGCGGCGCAACGGCGCTGGGCAACTTCGTTTCCCTTAGCGAGAACGAGTCCTACAATGTAGAGTACTGGCCGCTTGAGCTGTACAAGCTGTCGCTTGCTCCTGCAGAAGCGGAATTCTCCCGCAAGGTTGCTTTCATTACGGGCGGAGCCGGCGGCATCGGCAGCGAGACGGCGCGCAGACTCGTATCCGAAGGCGCCCATGTCGTACTGGCTGACCTGAACCTGGAAGGTGCCCAGAAGGTTGCCGGCGAAATTAATGAGAAGTACGGCGAGAACCGGGCTATCGCAGTTAAGATGGACGTGACGAGTGAAGAGCAGGTAGCGGCGGCATATGCCGAGACGGCGATCGCTTACGGCGGCGTTGACATTATCGTCAACAATGCGGGTCTGGCGACTTCCAGCCCGTTCGACCAGACTTCCCTGAAGGAATGGAACCTGAACATGAACGTGCTTGGAACTGGTTACTTCCTGGTTGCGCGCGAGGCGTTCAAATTGATGAAGACGCAAGGCATTGGCGGCAACATGGTGTTTATCGGCTCCAAAAACTCCGTATACGCAGGCAAAAACGCATCGGCATACAGCGCGGCGAAAGCGCTGGAAGCGCATCTTGCCCGTTGCATCGCAGCAGAAGGCGGCGAGTTCGGCATTCGCGTCAACACGGT
The DNA here is from genome assembly GCF_014303795.1 of Paenibacillus sp. PAMC21692. Taxonomy (NCBI): domain Bacteria; kingdom Bacillati; phylum Bacillota; class Bacilli; order Caryophanales; family Paenibacillaceae; genus Paenibacillus; species Paenibacillus sp. PAMC21692. The sequence continues at coordinate 5,818,596 of NZ_CP060293.1, read as the reverse complement.
TCTGCCGGACGCGATTCTGCAAGGCTCCGCGATCTGGAACGGCAGCTGGCGCAACGAGCGGGCAGCCGCTTACGGCATCGAGCCGGATCAACTGGAGGAGTACTACCGCAAACGCACGACGCTGCTCGTTAATATTTATCCGCGCGATATCGCGGAGGGCATTGCCTTCTTCGCTTCGTCGAAAGCAGATAAAACGACGGGCTGCATGCTGACGATTGACGGCGGCGTACCGGCGGCGTTTACTAGATAATATTCGGGCCCAAGTGGTCCGCCTGCATCCACGTTTAAAGGACGCCAGGCGGACCTATCGCCTAAGAAGGGATGATCGATTTGTTCCAGGCCAGAGGAGAGAAGCATTGGATCATTCCGGACGGATTTATTCCGCCGGACAGCTCGGGCAGCTTGACCAGTCATGAATCCGTTTGCGTCCTTAATACGTCTTCCGAAGAGGCGCTGCTGAGATTTACGATCTTTTTCGAGGATAGGGAACCGATGGAGGACATGCTGCATGTTGTGCCGGCGAGGCGCACGAAGCATATCCGCACTTCCTCCCTTCAGAAGAACGGCGCAGGCATTCCGGTGGGCGTGCCTTATGCGATCGAGGTAAAAAGCGATATTCCCGTTATTGTGCAGTACAGCAGACTGGATTCCACGCAAGCGGAGAATGCGCTGATGTCGACAATGGCGTTTCCGCTGAAATCGAAATAATACCATTCAAATATAGAGAGGGTGCCGTAACATGACAGATCGCGCGTATTCGCTGTTCGAGGAGCAGCAAGGGGCAAGAGGCATTAATTTAAACGAAGTGAAAGCGAAACTGAAAGGACTTAGCATCGAAACTCCGTCCTGGGGCTATGGCGATTCCGGTACGCGCTTCAAGGTGTTCCAGAAGGAAGGCGTGCCGCGCAATCCGTTCGAGAAGTTCGAGGATGCGGCTCAGGTGCACAAGCTGACTGGCCTAGCGCCGTCCGTAGCGATCCATATTCCTTGGGACAAAGTGGAAGATTACGGCAAGCTGAGAAGCCACGCGGAGAGTTTGGGTCTCGCGATCGGCGCGATCAATCCGAACCTGTTCCAGGAAGATGATTACATGCTGGGCAGCGTGACAAACGCGGATGCCGCCATTCGCCGCAAGGCGACGGATCATCTGCTGGAATGCGTCGACATCGCAAAGGAGACGGGTTCGCGCGATATCAGCCTGTGGTTCGCGGACGGCACGAACTACCCGGGACAAGGCAACATTCGCAAACGTAAAGCATGGATGCAGGAATCGTTGGGCGAAATGTATAAAGCGCTTGCGCCGAACATGCGCATGCTGATCGAATACAAATGTTTCGAGCCGGCGTTTTATCATACGGATCTCGCGGATTGGGGCATGGCGTACAACTTGGCGCAAAAGCTGGGACCGCAGGCCGAAGTGCTCGTAGATACGGGCCACCATCTGCAGGGAGCCAACATCGAGCATATCGTCGCTTATCTGATCGACGAAAAACGTCTCGGAGGTTTCCACTTCAACAGCCGCAAATACGCGGATGACGATCTTATCGTAGGTACCGTCAATCCATACGAGCTGTTCCTGATCTTCTATCAAATCCTGAGCGCGGCGAGCGACCGCGACGAGGCGATCCAATCCTGCGTGAACAATATTGCGTACATGATCGACCAGTCGCATAATATCGAAGCGAAAATTCCAGCCATGCTGCGTTCCGTGCTTAATGTGCAAACGCAATTCGCGAAAGCGCTGCTTGTTAATCACGAGGAAGTCGAAGCGGCAGCAAACCGCGGCGACGTGCTGGCTGCCGAACATGCGGTGCGCAGCGCATTCGAATTCGACGTTGCTCCGCTGCTGCGGTCGTACCGCGAAGAGCAAGGTTTGTCCGTTGATCCCATGGGCGATTACCTGGCCTCCAGCTACGGGAAAGACATTGCCGTCAGAGGCAAGGGCGGTGCGAGCTGGTGATGCAGAAGCATGTACTGGCTTTCGATCTCGGCGCCAGCAGCGGCAGAGCCATGCTGGGTCGGCTCGAGGACGGCAAAATCGTTCTCGAAGAGCTGCATCGCTTTCCGAACGACCCTGTGCAGGCAGGCGGACGGCTGCATTGGGACATTCTTCGCTTGCTGCATGAGCTGAAACAAAGCTTGCTGAAAGCGAAACATCGCGGCATCAAGCTGTGCAGCATCGCCATCGATACTTGGGGCGTTGACTTCGGCCTTCTGGGCGGCCCCGGCAACGAGTTGCTCGGCAATCCCGTCCATTATCGGGATTCACAGACCGATGGAGTGATGGAGCGTCTCATCGGCGAACTGTCGGCGGAGACAATCTTCGACCGTTCGGGGATTCAGTTTCTGACGTTCAACACGCTTTATCAGCTTGAGGCCATGAAGAAGGCCGGTTCTCCGCTGCTGCGCGAAGCGAAGCACTTCCTGATGATTCCGGCTCTGCTTCGTTACTTCCTTACGGACGAAATGCACAATGAATTCTCGCTGGCGACGACGACGCAAATGTACAACCCGGTAACGGGCGATTGGGATGACGAGCTGCTGAAGGCGGTAGGCGCGGACCGTTCGCTGTTTGGTCCAGTCGTTCAGCCCGGCACGCCGGTCGGTCGGCTAAGCGAATCGGTATGCGCGGAGCTGGGCATTGAGCCGGTGCCGGTAATCGCAGTAGCCGAACATGACACGGGCTCCGCCGTTGCGGCGGTGCCGGCGAGGGATCGCTCGTTCGCCTACCTGAGCTGCGGCACATGGTCGCTGATCGGTACCGAAGTAAGCGAGCCTGTTATGGGAGCGAAGGCGCTGGAGCTGAACTTCACGAACGAGGGCGGCGTATACGGTACGTACAGGCTGCTCAAAAACATCATGGGCCTATGGATCCTGCAGGAATGCAGACGCGAGTGGGAGCGAGCAGGCGTTAAGTATACGTTCCCCGAGCTGGTGGCGATGGCTTCGGCTGCTGAGCCGTTCGCATGCTTCATTGATTCCGACGACGAGCTGTTTCTGCCACCTGGCGATATGCCTGGCCGCATTCGAGAATATTGCGAGCGGACGGGACAGAAGGCGCCGGAAAACGAGGGAGCTTTCGTACGGGCCATCCTGGAGAGTCTGGCATTTAAATACCGTTATGCGCTGGAGCAGACTGGGCAGCTGTCCGGCGTGACATATAGTGGACTGCATATGGTCGGCGGCGGCATTCAGAACACGCTGCTCTGCGAATGGACGGCGAACGCGATCGGCAAGCCGGTATGGGCGGGACCAATCGAAGGAAGCGCAATCGGCAATATGCTGGTACAATGGATAACGAACGGCGAATTGAGCGACATTTGGGAAGCGAGGCGCGTAGTCGGCGATTCTTTCCCTGTAGATGTCTATGAGCCCAAGGACGGGCCGCAATGGGAAGAGGCTTATGTCAGGTTCTTGGCCGCTACCGGCTTGACGGGCTAAAATAACGAGATCGATGATGGTCGGGAAAGAGGGATTCTATGCTGGTTGCGGAACGATACGACTTAATTGTACAGCTGGTTAATGAGAGAGGCAGTATTCGCGTGACGGAACTCAGCGAGCTGTGCCAGGTGACGGAGGAGACGATCCGCCGCGATCTGGACCGCTTGGAGCAGGCCGGCCGATTGCGCCGCTCCCATGGCGGTGCAGTGAGCGTAAAGGAGCAGCAACCGGAGATTCCTTACTTTGAAAGGGAGATTGTCCGGGCAGACGAAAAACGGCGAATCGCCGAGGAAGCCGTGAGCTTGATCCGCCCCAAGGAGCGGATTTTGCTGGATGCCAGCTCCACGGCTTGGTATATGGCTCAGAGCATGCCGGATATTCCGCTGACGGTGCTGACCAATTCCATCAAGGTAGCGATGGAGCTGGCTGGCAAGGAGAGGATTGAGGTCATTTCGACGGGAGGCATCCTTGCTTCCCGCAGCTTGTCCTATATCGGACCGCTGGCGGAGCGTTCGCTGGATGCCTATCATGTCGACCGGGCGTTTCTTTCCTGCAAGGGCGTTCATCTGGACCGGGGCATCAGCGAGTCCAACGAGCTGCAAGCTCGCATCAAACATCGCATGGTTGGCATGGCCGACGAAGTCGTCTTGCTCGCGGACTCCAGCAAATTCGGCGTCCAGGCGTTCACCCATGTGGCCGAGCTTGGCGCAATTCATCGAATCATTACGGATAACGGGCTGACCCCGGAGCTGGGTGCAGAGCTTCGGGAACGCCAAATTACCGTTACGACGGTTTAACAGGTGGGTGCAGTCATGAAGGTATCTCTATTTATTACTTGTTTAAGCGATGCAATCTTCCCGCGAGTCGGGGAAGCGATGGTCAGGCTGCTGGCGAATTATGGCGTTACGCTGGAATTCCCCCGCGTCCAGACCTGCTGCGGGCAGCCTGCCTACAATAGCGGCTACTGGAAGGAAGCGCGCGAGTCGGCTCGTACGATTCTCGACGCGTTCGAGGACAGCGACTTCGTCATCTCGCCTTCCGGCTCCTGCACGGGCATGCTGCATCACTATACGAAGCTGTTCGAAAGCGATCCCGTTATGCTTAAGCGGGCCGAGGCGCTGCGGGCAAAATCGTACGAGTTTACTCAGTTTCTCGTGCAGGTGCTTGGCGTGACGGACGTCGGGGCAACCTTTTCGCGCAAAGTCACCTATCATCCATCCTGTCATGGCAGCCGTATCCTGGGCGTGAAGGACGAGCCGATGCAGCTGATGAAGAACGTCAGGGGCATGGAGCTTGTGCCGCTTCCGTTCGCGGAAGACTGCTGCGGCTTCGGCGGCACCTTTGCCGTTAAGATGGCCGATATCTCGGGCGCGATGGTGACGGAGAAAGCCGATCATGTGCTGGAGACGGAAGCCGAGGTTCTGGTTGGCCTCGACATGGCTTGCCTGATGAACATCGCGGGCAATCTGCATTATCGCGGCGAACCGGTGCGCGTCATGCATCTGGCCGAGCTGCTGTACGAAGGAGTGAAGGGAGCATGAGCGGAGGGAAATCAGGAGCGACGGTCAAGGCGAGAGCCGAGCTGGCGCTGAACGACGAATTTCTGCGCAAGGCGGTACGATTCACGACGGAGCGGCTGCGGAACGGCAAGAAAAAGGCGTCCGAGGAGCATGGCAACTGGGAGGAGTGGCGGGAGCGCGGCCGGCAGATTCGGCTGCATACGATCGCTCATCTCGACTATTATTTAAATACGTTCGTCGAAAATGCAAGGGCTAATGGCGTGCATGTGCATTTTGCCGATACGGCTCAGGAAGCTGTAGAGCTTACGCTGGATATCGCGGAGCATGTCGGCGCGAGATCGGTCGTGAAGTCCAAGTCCATGGTTTCGGAGGAGCTTCACCTGAACCATGCGCTGGAATCCATCGGCGTGGAAGCGATCGAAACGGATTTGGGCGAATATATCATCCAGCTTGCAGGAGAGATGCCTTCGCATATCGTCATCCCGGCTATTCATAAAAACCGTTACCAGATCGCGGAGCTTCTGTCCAAGGAGGCTGGTTATGAGCTGCCGCCTGACACGACGGCGCTGGCCGGCTTCGTGCGCAAAAAGCTGCGCGAGAAGTTTCTGGAAGCCGATATCGGCATGACCGGCTGCAACTTCGCGATCGCGGAGACGGGCTCTATGGTTCTGTTCGAGAACGAAGGCAACGCCCGTATGGTGACAACCGTGCCGAAAACGCAAATTACGCTGATGGGCATGGAGCGGATCATCCCCTCCTGGGAAGATCTCGAGGTGATGGCGACGCTTCTCCCTCGCTCCGCGACGGGACAGAAGCTGACGATGTACATGTCCGGCATTACGGGACCGAAGCGGACGGCTGACGGGGACGGACCCGAGGAAATGCATATTATTATCGTCGACAACGGCAGATCGCTGCAGCTCGGGGACCCCGAGTTCCAGGAGCTGCTGAACTGCATCCGTTGCGGCGCTTGCCTCAACGCTTGTCCGGTGTACCGCCATATCGGCGGCCATGCTTACGGCAGTACGTACAGCGGCCCGATCGGCGCGGTGCTGACGCCGTCGCTTAACAAAAATATCGCCGAATGGGACGATATCGCAAATGCGTCAAGCTTATGCGGCGCTTGCTACGAGGCATGCCCTGTCAAAATTCCACTGCACGACATGTTAGTCTACCTGCGCCGCCGCAAGGTGGAGAGCGGCAACGGCAACAAGCTGGAGGGCATGGGCATGCAAGGCTTCGCCACGGCGATGAGCAGCTCCAAGGTTATGGGCGGTCTTTTACGGATGGGCAAGCTTGGCCAGAAGCTGGTCGTACGCGACGGCTTCATTCGTACGAAGCTTGGCCCTCTGAAAGGTTGGAATACGTACCGCGTTACGCCGAGCCTGCCGAAGAAGTCGTTCCGCGACCAGTGGGCTACGCTTGACCAAGAGCTAAAAGCGGAGCTCCGCGAGATGCCGTCGGCCATGCGCGAGCGTATGGAGCAGAAGGCGCGGGAACAACGCGAGTCGAAGGGCGGAGGAGGTCACGGTCATGGGTGACGCGGCATGGACAATGGCCGGCTCTTTCGTTGGCGCGACCTACGCCGCGGAGCGGCAAGGGAGGCATAGACATGAGTAAACATGTGACTCAGACGGGGAGCGACTCTGCCCGGCGGACTGGCGGAAACCAAGGCGGCGAGTCTCGCGAGCAATGGCTGGCCCGTTTGGCGGAACAGTCGCGGCAAAAGCAGGAGCGATTTATGAATAATATCTCGGAGCGCCTGCGCCACCCGAGGCTGACGACGGCTCCGAAACATCCTTACCGAGGCGCTCCCGACTTCTGGAGAGAGCTGGACTGGACGACCGAACAGAAAGTCGCCGCGTTTACGGACAACTGGTTGTCCGTGGGCGGCCATGTCGCGAAGCTGCAGAGTATGGATGAGGTATCCGCCTACATCGCAGCCAAAGCCGAGGAGATGGGCGCGAAGTTTCTCGTCCGCCAGGACGATCCTATATTGGCAGAACTCGGTCTGGAGGAGGCTCTGCCAGACGTGCAGGTGTCCGTTTGGAACAGCGATGAACAACAGCCTTGGAAGGCACGCGCGGCCGAGGCAGACTTCGGCGTTGTGCAGGCGGACCATGCCGTAGCCTATACGGGCTCCGTTGTCGTCACGTCGTCGAAGGAGAAGGGGCGTTCTGTCAGCCTGCTGCCGACGGTGCTCTTTATCGTCATCCCTGCGGAACGTCTTAAGACGCGGCTGGGCGAGGTGCTGATCGGGCTGGATCAGGCAGGTCGCGAGGCGCTGCCTGCCGGCGTCCACTTCATCACGGGGCCAAGCCGCTCCTCCGACATCGAAAACGACCTGACGATCGGGGTGCACGGCCCTGGCGTCGTCTACGCCTTGATTGTTGGGTAGCATGCAATGTCCAATACGATAAATGCAAGAGCCGTCCATTCCGCTTAAACAGCGGAGTGGACGGCTCTTGTCGCTTGAATTTGTTTACTGCAGCTGTTGACCGGCTCTTGTCGCTTGAATTTGTCTACTGCAGCTGTTTGTCAGCAGGTCCTTGTCTAACTGAGTAATTAACTGAGTACTTAAGCAAGCAGTTGCTTCCGCGCGGAGTTAAGTCGTTGGCACCGATCTATTTCCCTCGAAGGAGCTGCTTTCGCGGAGTTAAGTCGGTAGCACCCATGAGGGTTGCAACAAACGTTACATCAACAGTGCGATTGGATGTTTCTCATAGTAGATCAATTATTTTACAGCCTCTTTTTGAGAGAGTGAGCCAAAAACGCAATCCCTACCTAGTTGTAGTCACATTCTCCCAATAATTGTGTTAATTACTTTTTTCTATGTCACTTTACTTTTCTTGAACATGCCTAATTCCGTTCGCAACGGGGGTACTTCTCTTGATGAACCCCTTTTCTTTCCTGTGGATGTTCGTGTAGGCGCTCGGAATAGAGCGTTTAGGAACTGGATCCAAGGATGAAACATATGAATACGGAACAACTCGAGGACGCGCCAAACGCTTTTCTTCGTTTCTAAGTGTAACTGCATGTACTGTGCAAGCATAAAAGTGATCAGCGTGAGGTAAATCTGGTTCCAAATCGCTTGTGGTTTGTAGCTATGCAGTTTCTTCAGCCTTAGATGTTGTTTGATCCATTTGAAAAAAAGCTCGATTAACCATCTGCATTTGTAGATATGAGCGACTTCTTCGGCCGTGATGTCTAGTCGCGAGGTTAGCAGACGGTAGAAACGCCCCTGCTCATCATAAAACTCCACGAGTCGAATGCGTTCTTTCATGGAGCGGAAATCGCCGCCTACGCTAACGATCGCATCTCGGGTGATGGAGCCATCTGGCGTTACTTGCCTTTCTTCTACAACGGTGGTCAGGGCACGATCCCGCATACGCATGACGAAACGAATGCCTCGCCGGATCCAGTTATCCATGTTTTTGTAGTTATCGTAGCCACGGTCCATGACATAGGTCACGGTGGACTCGGTCACAAGCTCAACGGTAGCCGCTCGATCTCCGACGTTTAACGTCGATGGGATCACGGCATCGGGATAAACGACATCAGGCGAAGCAGTCAAGAGACGTACGTGCAGTTTGACACCGCTGGACGTAGACGAAACTCTGGCCCAGTCTCCAAGCACAAGCGGCAATTTCACCTTGGATGAGTCAATAAGAGCTAGGCGCCCAATGCTAGGTGAAATGCCCTTCAGATTTGCCGTCAGCTTCTGGATATGAACCAAGCCATGGAGGAAGAGTTCATGCAGCATTTCCGTTGGAATCTGGGCCAATTTACGCGAAAGTTGTGCAGCGCTAATGCAGGGTAGATCGAGAACGGATCGTAATTCGGAGTGCGCGTAGATTTGTTCTTCCATCTCGACATAACTCTGCCAATTATTGAACTGAGCAAGAACGAACACCAAGATGCTTTTGCTAATCGTAAGCTTCTTCGCATAGCGATCGGCGTAGAGTAGACGATCCTGTACATCCAAAGGCAGTAAAGAAAGTAGTTGACGAACGACAGTGTTTTGGGTTACGTTATCCATGGTTTGGACTCCTTGTTTAGAGGTCGTGGACAACGTGCTACGTCTCTAAATGTAGGAGCCTTTTTCTGTTTTGTCCATGAAAAACGTGCAGGTAATTACAAATATAGTAACTTCTGTTTGAATCATGTGAGGTTTACTGCAACGTTAATGGTTGGCACCGATCTATTTCCCTCGAAGGTGCTGCTTTCGCGGAATTAAGTCGGTAGCATCGCTCTATTGGCTCGCAGCGGATTTCTCGGTCAAATGCATAGAAATCGAAGATACTCGTTTACGTTTAATAGACAGGATCAGAGCACCGCAAAGCCCCCGCCAGCGCATGGACGGGGGCTTTGCGGTATTCAATCATTTGCATCTTATTCCTGCGCCGTACCATCCGCCAGATAAGTCTCGATAAACTCTAGAGCCTTCTCGGGACGTTCGGCATTGACGCGAACGGCGATAATCAGATCCTCTGCCGGTCTTACGAGAGGCAGGTCCTTGTCCAACCTGGTATCCTTGAGATCGATGCCGTAGATACGTTCCTCGGGCACATCCTCCGTTGTCAGCTTAAACTTCCGATCATCTCCGGCTCCGCTGATCTCGGGCTTGTCGTCAAGCTCCAGCAGCGCGCCTTGTCTGCCGATCCACTCAAACATGGCGCGGTCCATAATGTAGATGTCGGGTTTCTCCGACATTAATGTAACAACGGCTTTCTGAAGGTAGGCGTATTGATTCATGTCGTCCTGCGGTACGAATACAATGTTGGACTCAACGCGCTTCCATTCCGGAAAGGCGCTCAGCATGGCCGCATTTGTCATTTCCTTGCTGTCCTTGTTGTCCGGTTCCATAAAGGTGCCATAAAACGAAACGCTAAGATCAATCGGCGGCAGGCTGGCCAAATATTTCTGATATTCGCGTTTGTCGATGTAGCTGTTGATTCCATAAATAATTGCTGCGATTAGTGCGATTGCGACGAACGTATGAATCTTGTAATAACGCCAGAAGTGATCGATCTTCTGGGCTCTGCCTGCCATCCCCTTGAACTTGCCGTATTCCTGTTCGTTGAAGGCGTCAGTGATCTTGCGGTCCTCATAGGCAAGGATCAGCTTGTACGCCGCCGTTACTTTCGCGAAGTCGTCACCCTGGGAGGCGCTTTCAACCTCTGCCCGCGATCTGGACCGCTCTCGGCGCATTAACGTCGTATAACGTTTTTCAACCTCTTCCTTGGGGGCGAACTCCTCCAGACCCAATAATGTGTAAGCTTCTTTTAAGTCATCCAACTTTTCCACTCGGTCACCTCGATTATGCTGCTCTCATGATTGGCAAGCAGAGCTTGCGTATCTCTTCTTATAAGTATACGGATTTCCGGGGCGTACGGCAAACTTGCGTGGGAGGGAGACGACGGGTATTTTTGCCTACCGCCGATCCAATCGTTTGTTATACTGGAATGAGGCTGGTTTACAGACAGATTCGTCTAATTAAGGGGGAGCGAGATGTTTCATCCAACCGTATTTGAAAATGTAAAGGTAGCGCTGGAGAATGAGCTGTACGACCTAGATAATCTGGATCGCAAAATTGACGTTACAGGCAGGCGCGATTTGTTGGATATGGCCGTGCTGTCGCGCGAGCTGTCATTGTCATGCCGCTTGGCGGACGGCGGAACGGCGACGGCAGAGCTGCTGCTAAACTCCTCGCTTAAGGAGTTGTCCGACGAAATTTTGGAGATTCCGGGCGCAGCGCCAACATGCCGTCTTACGCTGCGGTTCCATCTGGAGACAGACGGATCAGCCGGAACATGCGAGGCGGTGGAGCGATGTTTTAAGGGCATCTGGGGCACTCCGCTGAGGCTTGTCCAGACGATCAGCACCGTGTATGGCAGTCAGGAAAGTAATGTTCGTCATCTGGCCGAACTTGATTTCGGCAGGGGAATCGGAGAAGAGCAGATGGAGGATTTGCCGGAATTGCTGGACCATATGATATTAACGTTGAGGGAGCTGGACAGGTTGCTTAAGTGAGCGAAACGTAGCAGCATTGTCAATACTCTCTATTTCAATTCCGCATGGGCTGTGCTATAGTACGAGTGAACAATTGAAGATGCAACTCCGGTTGCTGCCGCGAAGATGTCCGGGTACATTTCCCTTCGCCAGCATGCCGGGAGAGGTTCGCGAACTCCCTCTATAAAAAACTAAACGAAACGATTGCCCGCCTGGGGCAACGTCGTTTTTGTGTTCGGCGCGTCGCGTCGCTCCCTTGGAGGGAGCGTCTCACGCGCCGTTTCTTATTGATATGGGATCGGTACGGTCCCGTCGCGAATATCCGTCTTCTACTTCAGGAGAGGTGGAAACAACATGAAACTAGAAAAAGCCGTCGTCGTTTTCAGCGGCGGGCAAGACAGCACGACATGCCTGTTCTGGGCGATGAGCCGGTTCTCGGAAGTGGAAGCAATCACGTTCGACTACGGCCAGAGACATAAGCTGGAGCTGGATTGCGCCGCCGAGATTGCGGGAACGCTAGGCATCAAACATCATATTCTCGATATGTCGCTGCTGAATCAGCTTGCGCCTAACGCGCTGACGCGCGACGACATTGCAATCGAACAAAAGGAAGGCGAACTCCCGACAACTTTCGTCGACGGCCGAAATCTGCTGTTCCTGACGTTCGCAGCCGTGCTCGCGAAAGGGATTGGAGCGAAGCACGTTGTAACCGGCGTCTGCGAGACCGACTTCAGCGGTTATCCGGATTGCCGCGACGTCTTTATTAAGTCGCTTAACGTTACGCTGAATCTGTCGATGGATTACGGATTCGTGATCGATACGCCCCTCATGTGGCTCAATAAAGCGGAGACTTGGGAACTGGCCGACGAGCTCGGCGCTTTCGACTTTGTTCGGGAACGCACGCTCACTTGTTATAATGGCTTTTTGGCAGATGGCTGCGGCGAATGTCCAGCCTGCAAGCTGCGTCGCAAAGGGCTTGACGATTATATGGCCATCCGCGGTTCGAGAGAGGCGGGACGCTGATGCTGCAGCAAATTTATCCATCCGTCCAGCATGATTATTGCTACGAGCTGAACAAGGACTTTCATTTCGCCGCGGCTCATTACATCCCTTCTGACGATGCTGGCAAATGCCGCTTGACGCATGGGCATACGTATTTCGCCAATGTGACGGTCGCGGGGGAACAACTCGACGATTCCGGTTTCCTGGTCAATTTCGCCATTATTAAAAAACTGATTCACAACCGATTCGATCACACCCTGCTTAACGAAGATACCGACAGCTTCGACAATGGCATATCCCATCGGTTTCCGACGACGGAGGTCGTCGCGCGGGTCATCCACGACCTTGTGCAAGCGCATCTGGACAGCCTGCCGAACCGTCCGGAATGTCTGCAGGTTTTCCTGCGCGAGACTCCGACGAGTTATTGCATCTATCGGCCCAAGCGGAAGGGGAAAAGCAATGACTGATTTTCGACGTTCGAGAAGATCCGATTCGGCAGCGTCGGCTAACCTCGGAAAGGCATCCGGTTCAGCATCCGGCTTGGTCGGGACTGCTAGACCTATACCCGTGCTGGAAGTGTTCGGACCGACGGTACAGGGAGAAGGCATGGTTGTCGGCCGCAAAACGATGTTCGTCCGCACCGCAGGCTGCGACTACAGCTGCAGCTGGTGCGACTCGGCCTTCACGTGGGACGGCTCCGGCAAGGACGATATTCGTCTGCTGTCCGCAGCCGCGATTATCGAGGAGCTGGAGAAGATCGGCGGCGGCACGTTTGACCATGTAACGATCTCAGGCGGCAATCCTGCCCTTTTGCCGCAGCTCTCTGCGTTGATACGCGGCTTGCATGATCGAGGCTGCAAAGTCGCTCTGGAGACGCAGGGAAGCCGTTGGCAGCCATGGTTCACGGCCATCGACGATCTCACGTTGTCGCCCAAGCCGCCAAGCTCCGGCATGACGACGAACTGGGACACGCTGGATGATATTATAGAAAGGCTGAGCGAGGCCGGGAACGGTTTCTGTCTCAAGATCGTCATCTTTGACGATGCCGACTTGGATTACGCACGCAAGGTACATGCCCGTTACCGCGATGTACCGTTCTATCTTCAAGCGGGGAACGGTAATCTGACGGAGACGGACCCGCTAGCGATGCTTCCTTATCTCGTAGAGCGTTATGAATGGCTGATTAGCCGGACAATGCCGGATGAGTTGCTACGTGGCGTGCACGTGCTTCCCCAACTCCACACCTGGATATATGGCAACAAAAAAGGCGTATAGGTAGTTCAAAAAGCGGCTTTCCATCACGAAGCTTATTCAAGAGGATTATTCGACGTCGAATCTTGAACTCAGCCGAATCTTCCTGTGCTCACGTAGCGCTGCTACGCTCCGCTCCTCAGATTCTAGCTTCATTCAACCTTCTCGGTGCTGAAAAGCCGCTTTTTGAACCTCCATTTTATTTTCAGGGCAAATTCAAAAACCTGCCGATTCACGAAGAGAAAAATAGATCGAAAGGAAGTGCAAGAATGGAAGGTAGGCAAAAGGAAGAATTGGACCGCATTACGCTGCTCGGGAATCAAGGGACGAAGTACCCGTCCCACTACGCGCCGGAGGTGCTGGAATCGTTTGATAACAAACATCCCGGCCGCGATTATTTCGTCAAATTTAATTGTCCGGAGTTTACGAGTCTCTGTCCGATAACGGGACAGCCTGACTTCGCGACGATCTACATCTCTTACATTCCGGATGTTAAGATGGTTGAGAGCAAGTCGCTAAAGCTATATCTGTTCAGCTTTCGGAATCACGGCGACTTCCACGAGGATTGTATGAACATTATTATGAATGATCTGATCAAGCTCATGGATTCGCGTTATATCGAGGTTTGGGGCAAGTTTACGCCGCGAGGCGGCATCTCCATCGATCCTTACTGCAATTGGGGACGTCCTGGCACGAAGTTTGAGGAAATGGCTTCCTACCGTCTTATGAATCATGACCTGTATCTCGAGAAAGTCGATAACCGCTAGCGTATGAAGACTATACTCGTCACCGGCTATCGCGCGCATGAGCTGGGTATCTTCAACCAGAAGCACAAGGGTATCCCCTATATTCGTCAAGCAATCACGAACAAGCTGATTCCACTGCTGGAGGAAGGCTTGGAATGGGTGATCACGCCCGGCGGGTACGGGGTGGATTTATGGGCCTGCGAGGCGGCGATCGACCTGAAGCCGCAATATCCTCAGCTCAAGCTGTCCATCCTGACGGCATTCCAAAATCAAGAGGAGAATTGGAAAGAAGAGAAGCAGGCCTATTACCGCGATCTTCTTAAGCAAGTTGATTATTACGCGGCCGTGTCGAAGGCGCCTTACGAGGGGCCGTGGCAGTTCAAAGCTCGGGACGAGCTTCTGCTGCGCAAGTCGGACGGCATCATTCTCGTCTATGACGAAGATGCCGGCGAAGGAAGCCCGCGCTTTATGAAGGAGCGTGCACTGCGGAAGATGCAGGAGGAGGGCTATCGTTACCTTGCCGTGACGTCCGAGGATATCCAAAGTGTGGCCGACGAAGAAAGTTACCTCGAAATGGAATAGGAGTTAAGGACTGGAGGCGAAAGGTGCCAGTCCTTTTTTTATTTTGGGCGGCCTAATTGTTTCGAGAACGCGGCAGCAGGGACAAGTCAACAAGCAAGACTCTGCGACAAGGCATATCCTATCCTATAACTCTCCGATGAAAAGAGGTGGCGAGGATGCCGCTCGTTTGGGTTAATTCGGCATGCGGGGTGATGGGGGCGATTCTATTGTTCGCATTTGGAGGCTGGTCGGAATCATTGACGTTTCTTTTGGTTGCGATGGCAGCGGATTATTTAACGGGTATTGCGGCCTCCCTGAAAGAAGGCAAAGGGCTGAGCAGTTCATTTGGAGCATGGGGACTGGCGCGCAAAGGGCTATCACTCCTCGTTGTCCTGCTCGCCCATCGGATTGATGTGCTTTTGAACACGGAGGATGTGACGATGGGGGCGGCTATATTTTTTTATATCGCGAACGAGTTGATCTCCGTTACCGAGAACTACGGGAGGTTGGGACTGCCGCTGCCGGAACGGATTCGCAAGATAATTGCGGTGCTTAAGGAGAAGGATAAGTAACGCATAGTCCGGCGTGGTCAATTAGTCAGGATCTAAGGGGATGTTTGAAGAAGCGACAAGTAGACGCTCTGCGCGCGGATGCGCTCATGAGCGTCTTTTGGCTCGTGATTATCTAATGCGGTTTAGAACGTTGCGGATTGGAGGGTTCGGTAGACGATTGAGTGTTTTTAGAGCGAGACATCTCGGACGACAGTCATTCAGTCATTCAGTCATTCAGTCAGGCGGTGCTGGAATTTTTTCGTCTGTCGCGGGCGATGATAAGATCCGTAATGAAGCCGAGCAGCGCCCACGTCAGCACGGTCAGCGCGTACATCAGCAGCACGCTGATGTTGTGAATGTCCATGAACATGTCTGCGAACCACGCGGGAACGCTGAACATGAAAAACACCATATTATGAGGATCGTAGCCGGTATAGTTGAATGCGCAGACGGCAAGTCCGATGAGTGTGGCAATGATTGTGACCTTGTATCGCATGATGCGCGTTCGCTCCTTTAACTAAAGATTGCCGTAATGTCATCTCATAGGTTATTATGTGACAAAAGGACGAAACTCATGCCGCATGCTTCGGCGAGGCGGCAAGACGTACAATAGGGAGGACTAAGTATCATGATTACACACATCGTTTGCTTCAAATTGAAGGATCGCAACGCGGACCTTGACAGTACTGTGGCGATTCTGCGCGATATGGAAGGCAAAATCGAGGAGCTTAAATACATAGAAGTTGGCGTGGATGTGCTTCATTCGGAACGCTCTTACGATATCGCCCTCGTGACGAAATTTGATTCTATGGCCGACCTGGAGGTTTATCAGGTGCATCCCGTACACAAGAAGGTCATCGAGCATATGTCACGGGTGCGCGAAGCATCCGTCAGCGTCGATTACGAAAGCTCGAGGGATTAAGCAATGTCTGAGATGAGAGACGTTTACGAAATATTCACCTATTTGCTTGTAATCATTTTTAGCAGCATCATTATGGTTGCTTGGCTAAAACGCAAGGCTCGCCGGAGCAAGAAGTAAATCGAAAGCAGGGAATAACATGTATTATGTAAACCAGGAACAAATCGCAGTCCGGCTGGATGCCATACCGGCATTGACGGATGCGCTGCGTGAGCTGGCTAATGGATGGAACGGCAGCCTGATGCAAGGACTTGCGCAGGAGCGTGCGCTTCACTTGGCGATCGAAATCGTAACCGATGTCGGAAGTTATCTGATCGACGGATTTCTGATGCGGGATGCCAGCAGCTACGAGGATATCATCGAGATTACGGGGGCGGAAGGCGCCTATCCGGCCGATATGACCGAGACGCTGACGGAGCTTGTAAAGCTTCGCCGCCCGCTGGTACAGGAATATTACAGCTGGCCGCGAAGCGAGCTGCACCCGTATACGGCCAGATTGGCGGAATTGCTGCCGACCTTTGCATCGGCTGTTGAGACGTATCTGAAGAAAGAACTGTAGGCAATCATCGATTGGTCGAGCGGAGAGGGGGAGAGGGCATGGCAGATCTGATGGCGGAGCGAGACGGTGTTGAGGCCGTTGGCACAGCTGGCGCTACGCGAGTGCGGCTGCTGAACTTGCTTCGTAAGCAAGGCGGCATGAACGCCGCGATGCTTGCAGCCGAGCTGGGTCTTACGGAGATGGCGATTCGCCGCCATATGCACGAGCTGGAGCGCCAAGGCAGTGTCAGCATCGTGCCGCAGCGCCAGCCTAAAGGCCGTCCGCTTCATGTATACGAGCTGACGGATGCGGCGGATCGCCATTTTCCACGTAACTACCACACGCTTGCGATCGACTTGCTTGCCGAGCTGGAGTCTGATCCCGACACCATGCCGCTCATCGACCGAATGTTCGAAGGCCGCAAGCGGAAGCTTCTGGAGCGTTATGCTCCACGTATGGAAGGCAAGACGTTGGAGGAGCGTGTGCGCGAGCTGACGGCGATTCAGAACGGCGGCGGCTACATGGCCGAGATGGAGCGCGGGGACGGCGATGGTTATATGCTTCATGAATATAATTGTCCCATCTCCGATGTTGCCGGACGTTATGATCAAGCTTGCCAGTGCGAGCTGTCGCTGTTCCGTTCTCTCCTGGAGGCGAATGTGCATCGAACGGAATGTCTCGCGAAGGGCGGCAACAGATGCAGTTATGCGATCGGCAAATTTGGCCCCGCAGCTCTCCTCTCGGGCAAGTAAAATCGACGAATACGTACGCAAATTTTGATCTCATAATGAACACGACCTGCTGCGGGTCGTGTTTTTTGTTGTTCGTTCGACCCCTTAGTCGGGATCAGCGCCAAATGAGGTATTTAACGGCAAGCGAGATGATGTATTGTTCATGCGACGAACGAGCCCATCGATTTTTATCCGGGGGGATCCATGTGACTTTGTGTCAAAACAAGCCCAGTCTGCTTATACTGTCATTACGCATATGGGCATTCGCCCTTGTCGGCCATGAAGGAATGTGGCGGAGAATGATGCGAGAGAGGAGCGGAAGGGATGACGATGGAGTGGATTGCCGCTGTGGCTGTAGCCGCGTTCGTGATCTGGGTAGCGGGCACGCTGCTTGCCGTACGCGCGCTGCTCGGCAGAATGGCGCGGGTTCAGGCATCGGCAGAGGCGGTGCAAGAAGACATGCACAGACTGTCTGGCGAGATGAGCCAGGTGCTGCTGCCAACCGAACAGACGATGCGATCGCTACGGCAAAGCGCGGAATCGGCCGAGCGGCTATTCCAGGCGATGGGCCAAGTGGGCGGTACGATTGAGCATGCGACGTCGGCTGTAGAGCGGGTAACGGGAACGTTGTCGCAGTCCGCAATCGGCCATGCCGAACGAATCGCCAAGCAGCGTGAGCTTGATGCCGCGGTCCAGTGGGCGGAGCTTGGATTAACCGCATGGCAGCTCTGGCAAACGGGGCGCAAGCCGTCATCCGGCAACGGAGGAACCGTGTCCTCGGCTCCCGTAAGCTCGTCTTCGCCGAAATAAGAAGCATGTCTGAATGGCCGGACCAAGGGGCAGGGTACTCTAAGAACGAAAGGAGCGACGATCACATGTCAACACGTAAAGGAAACAAAGGATTTCTGTTTGGAGCGTTAGCTGGAGGTGTGCTTGGATCAATCGCGGCGCTGTTATTTGCGCCAAAGGCTGGCAAAGAGCTTCGTCACGATATCTCCGTTCAGGCTCAGAAGGTGGGCGATAAAACAGGAGAGATCGCCAAAGGCATCGGTCATGGGGCGATCGAGCTTGCGGATCGGACGAAACAAGCGGCAAGCAATATGGCGAGCAATGTAAGAAGCTTCGGCAGAGGCAGAGGAACTGAAGTAGCTGCGATCTCGGGCATCTCGACCGAAGCGGCGGAAGAGCTGGCTACAGGCGTCATTCATCATGGTGCCGATGCAGGGGAACAAGCAGACGAAGCGGTAGAAGCGACAAACGAAGTTGCGGCTGAGACTCTGGGATCGACAGTGGAAGCTGTAGAAGAAGCTGCCGAGCATGGCACGGAATGGATGAAAGAAGTATTCGCTGAAGCGGGCGAGGCGGTGCAGGATCGATTCGAAGCCGTCGGCGAGACGATCGTTGAAGCAGCTGAAGCGGAACCGTCTAAGAAATAAGCTGAGCTGATGAGCGGCACTAAGCCGCAAGGAGCCGAACACCTTTCCACTCCCTGGATGGAATGGGCGATTCGGCTCTTTGCCATGTTCGCAGGAAGGGATGCATGCGACTAAGGATTCTTGAACGTTAACCTAATATGCGTTAAGATGTAGGTACATTTTCGATGGGGTTATCATATGCTATGGTAATTTTGACCCCTATCTTCTTCGTCCTACATCCCAGTCCAAGAAAGCGGTGTGTTTGTGCAGCATCCGATAGCAATACTAGATTCAGGCGTTGGCGGTCTTACCGTAGTGAAGGAAGTCATGCGCCAACTGCCGCGCGAGAAAATCATTTATTTCGGCGATACGGCAAGAACGCCTTATGGGCCGCGTTCAGCGGAAGAAGTGCAAGCATTTACAAGAGAAATCGTCGATTATCTAATACAATTCCAGCCTAAAATGATCGTTATCGCCTGTAATACGGCCACTGCGGTCGCCTTATACGACATTCGCTCGCGAGTGTCGATCCCTGTCGTCGGCGTCATTAATCCGGGCGCGAGAGCGGCTATAGGGCGCACGACCACCGGTTGGATCGGCGTCATTGGCACTGCCGGTACGATTAACAGCGGCGCTTACGAGAATGCGTTGCGCGAGTTGACGCCGAATGTACAGGTCGTGAGCGAGGCCTGCCCGAAATTCGTTCCGCTCGTGGAGCAGGGCAACTTCCGCTCTCAAGAAACCTATGAGGTTGTACGCTCGTCAATCGAGCATTTACGGACTTATCCCATGGATTGCCTCATTCTCGGCTGCACGCATTATCCTTTCCTGTCGGAAACGATATCCGAGGTAATGGGCAGCGAAGTTACGCTGATCAGCTCCGCCGAGGAGACGGCGCGCGAGATCAGCACCATTTTGCAGGAAAAACGCGAGCTGGCGACCAATGATCCCGTTCCGGTTCACCAGTTTTTCTGCAGCGGCGACCCGTATATGTTCAAGCAAATCGCGCAGCAATGGCTTGGCGAGCAGATCGATCTGACGCCGGTCGTCTGGCAAGTGCCTAATATTAGCTAATATCGTTTTTAAAAGTAAAAAGCGACTTTTTCGTACAATTGACCGCAAGTCGGGTCAGCTGTGCGGAGAGTCGCTTTTTTTTGCTGTACGTTAGTTTAAAGAAGAGTTTACGATTTTGCGATAATGGTTGGAAGCTGCCGCGCATATGATGGTAAGAAACGGGAACGCAGGCAAAGGGTAAAGGAGTGCGGAGCTTGAATAAAAACGGAAATGATGACATCGGATATACATACGAGGATATGATGGAGGAATGCCGGCAGCTTGCGATCGGTTCCCCCTTTATCGCGGCCGAGAGCATCGGCAGAAGCGTTATGGGCAAGCCGATTCTGGCCTTGCGCGTAGGCTGCGGAACTCGGAACCTGCATATAAATGCGTCGTTTCATGGCAACGAGTGGATTACGTCGGCGCTGCTCATGCGGTTTCTTACGGAGCTCTCAAACGCATATGCGACCGATGGAACAGTAGGAGGAGTCGATGTTCTGAGGTATTGCGGCGAATGGACGATCTGGGCTGTGCCTATGGTAAATCCGGACGGCGTGGAGCTTGCGCAGAGAGGGGTCCAGCCGAACCATCCCCTATACAGCCAGCTGTTGGCCTGGAACGGCGGATTGGACGACTTCAGCGGCTGGAAGGCGAATATGAGGGGCGTTGATCTTAACGACCAGTTTCCCGCATATTGGGAAGAGGAATGCAAGCGCAGAGGGGCAACGGGACCCTCCCCGCGGGATTATCCCGGACCTTGTCCGCTCAGCGAACCGGAGGCGCAGGCTATGGCCAGGCTGACGGAGAGCGTGCCGTTTCATGCAGTCATCGCGTTGCATACGCAAGGGAGGGAAATCTACTGGAACTATCGGGACTACGAGCCTCCCGAATCGGAGGCGCTTGCGCAGAGGATGGAGCGGGCAAGCGGTTATAAGTCGGTGAAGCTGAGCGGCAGCGACGCGGGTTACAAGGATTGGTTCATCTATCGATTTAGACGTCCCGGCTTTACAGTGGAGGCGGGTTTCGGCGTTAATCCGCTGCCATACAGCAGCTTGGATCGCATCTACGAGGAGCTTAGACCTCTGCTGCTGGAGTCCTTGCGAATGTAGGAGAAGGGGGCGACGCTGTTTGCGATTAGCTTTGTAAGCGGCTATTGTGCCTCTGACCGTCGGGGCAGCTGCTTGCCGCCAGCCAGAATTCGCTTGCATAACCTTGGCCTAGCGCCTTGCCCCTCCTCCTTGCTCCCGTACGGCATCTCTGTGTTATACTGGAACAAGAAAGAAGCCGCAAGGCGGACGGGAGGTGCGGGGCATGCGCAAGCTGCTGTCGCTCAGGCATTGGAAAAACACTTTCGCGTTCATATACAAGCTGCTGATGTCCAAGGAAGTGGCCGTAAGGGACAAACTGCTGTTCTTGATCCCGGTCATCGTCTACTGGGTCGTGCCGGATGTGCTTCCGCTAATTCCGATCGATGATATCGCGTTTACGATGATTATTGCAGAATGGTTTGCAGCGCGGATGGGCAGGAAGTATAATATATCTTGATCTGGATTATACGAATTTATATTTTATAGGCATAGAAGGAGCTGTTGAAGGATGCACTGCAAAATTTCCCGCAATGCGGCCAAGATGATAAAGCTGGAGCTGGACAAGCCCGAGAACGAAGGCAAGCTGCTGCGCGTCTACGTTACGCATGCGCACGGCGACCATGCCCATTACGGCATGGGCATCGACGAGCCGACGGACAATGACGTCGTCGTGTCTACGGACAAGGAGATCGACGTTATTCTGGAGAAGGACAATGCGTTTCTGGACGGCGTCCGAATCGATTATTTCTACGTCCCGGAGGAAGGGTTTGCCGTTACGAATCCGTCCAAGGGCAATCACGGAGATCATTAAGCGCCGCAGCAGGCGGATGCGGATTGGAACGATGAGTCATGGCAACGAACGATATTAGAATATGCGACAAGTGCAAGCATATGCGGATGAAGACGGCGGTGGCCAAAATCGGGATGCAGGCGCCGGAGACGGAAGTCCGCATCGGCTGCAAATCCTATTGCGGGCCATGCGCCCGTTACGCCTTCGTATTTATTAACGGCAGATATGTAAAAGGCGCAACGGAAGACGAAGCCATCGACAAAGCAATGACGTACTTGAAGAAGTGACGAACCGTAAAGGTGCGTGTTCAAAAAGTCCGATTTTCAATAATGTCATTCGGCGGAGATGCTGCGGGAAGAGACAGGGGACGCGACGGCGTAGGCCGGCGCTGGTTTCTGTCTTTTTTCTAATGCGGAAGGGATGAGGGAAAGGCATGCGGAATTTTCGTTCACAACGGGAGGGAGCAAGAGAACGCGGTCGGTATTACCTTGCCGGCATCCTTGCGGGGCTGGCGTATCTAATCGGAGCCGAGTTGATCTGGTTGCCCGCTCCGCTCGAGTCCGGCGGGGGCATGGAGTGGATCGAATGGATCGATTATTTGTATTATGGTCTGGCTGTCGTTCCTCTTTGTTGGGTTGCCGGATCGATTGACAGGGGGTTGTGGAATGGCACGGCGCCGGTTGTGCTTCGCCTGATCAGAATGGCTCTGGTTGCAATAAGTTTGGCGTCGGCAGGCATTATCGTCTTCGCCGTCGATAAGCTGGAGTTGCAGCTTTTTGGTCTCGCGGCCAGCGCCGTGCTGGTGTTCGCGGATCTTCTCGTCAGCGAAGTCCTTCTTAAACGGGGCTTCCCGTGGCGCAACAGCGCGCTGCTTGCTAGTACGCTGGCCGTGCTGGCGTTAACGGCATGGCCAACCTCGTACAATGTCACGTACCCTGGCATGACGCTGAACCTGAATCGATACGCCGAGGTAGAAGGGGGCGCTGCCGGAGGCGTCATTGACGGCGTGCTGGTATTCGACCGGCCAGCCGTTTTGGCCGACAGGCTATACGCGGCGCTTTTCCCGCAGTACGTCTTCCAGCCCATTCCGGAAAATGAACCTCCGCTATCGGAGACGTACGCGCAGGTTGTCGCCATGAAAAGAGACGCCAACCGGGTAGCGGCGGCGATCGCCATGGAAAAGGCGGGACTCGGCGAGGGAGCCGTGCCGGACGGCGTCCGCATCGTGGCGATCGTTAAGGGAAGCCCGGCTGACGGCACCTTGCAAGCGGGCGATATTATTGACGCGCTGAACGGCAAACCGGTTTCCCGCGTAGAGGAGCTGATCACGACGATGGAGACAGTCATCAAGGCTGGCGACGAAGTTCGGGTGTCGGTACGCAGAGGAGCGGCGAAGGAAGAAATTAATGTATTGGCAGCCGCATCGGAGGATACTCCGAACCGTGCGGTTTTAGGTGTATCCGTGCAGACGGAGGTAAAGCTTGACACGCCCAGGAGCGTCTCGTACAACGACTACATGGCGCATGTCGGAGGTCCATCGCATGGAGCTATGCTGACATTGGCGCTGATCGATCAGCTGACGCCCGGCGGCGTAACGAAAGGGCTTCGCATAGCGGGAACGGGAACGATCGAGGCCGACGGCTCGGTCGGCATGGTTGGAGGCATTCCGCAGAAGGCTTATGCCGTGAGTCGAACGGATGCGAATGTATTTTTTGTGCCTAGCGCCGGAGAGGAAGCGGCGAAAGCTGCCGCACCAGGCCTGAATATTGTAGCGGTCGAGCATATCGACGATGTGCTCCGGTGGCTTGAAAGCCAATAAATCGGTCCAGCCCGACCGGACAGGACAACCAACACAAACAAGCTGCACTTGCGGCCGAAGATTCGGCTGGAGCGTGCAGCTTGTCGTTTGTTGTGCCAATGTTATTGACGGGACATCTCGATAGCCTCAATGATGCCGTTTTTGCGGAAAGAGGGGATGAGATTGCCCGTGACGATCCGATCGGACATGATGAGCGTATGATCGGCCTCCGCCGTCTTGTCGAGACAACGCGATACTTCCAGCAAGCTGCCGCTAGCGATGTCGAAGCAGCGGCCGTTTTTTTGAAGCCCGTCTTCGGAGGGAATATAATAAAGCGAATCATCCCGCCAGGATCCATCGCGCTGCACGACCAACCTCGACGATAAATCCGTATCTATCAGCAGAGGCATGCCTAGCAAATATTGCCGACTTGTCGAGATGCCGAGAAGATGCAACAAGGTCGGCGTCGTGTCAAGCTGACCGCCGATGGTATCCCTGATACCCGCATGAGCGCCATCGGGAAGATGGATCATAAAAGGCACGCTTTTTAACGTCTTCTCTTGGGTCAGCGAATCCGACGGATCGTCGAGGAACCGGTCATACAAGCTCCAATCGAGAATGGAGTTGTCGTGATCCCCGTATATGACGAAAATCGTCGATTCCCATAGCCCTTCGTCCTTCAGTCTGGCGATCAGCTCGCCTAGAGCGGCATCCGCATAATGCACGGCCTGCAAATAATCGCCCATGATCGTGCCTTCCAGCTCCTCGACGTCCAGCTTCTGCTCCCGCTTAGGCATCTTGTACGAATGATGGCTCGTAAGCGAGATCATAAAAGCGTAAAAAGGCGAGTCGCCGCCGGAATCCTTTCGCCCCTCCAAAATCCATTCCATCGACTGCCTGTAGAACGACTTGTCGCCCAGGGACCAGCCCAGTCGCTCGTCGAGCTCGTAATGCTTCAGGTTGTAGAATGCATCGTATTCCATATTGTTGTACATGACGTTGCGGTTCCAGAAGCCTCCCTGATAGGCGTGGAAGACTTCCGCGGTGTAGCCGTTCGCCTTGAGCGTGCCGGGCAAACAATCGAACTCATGCGAAGCGTATTGAATAAAGACGGAACCGCTCTTGGTAGGGAGCATGGAACAATTTGTCGCGAAGTCCGCGTCCGAGGTTCTGCCTTGCGCAGTCTGGTGATGGAAATTTTTAAAGTAGACGCTGTCCTTCATCAGTTCGTTCATAACCGGAGTAATCGGGTGACCGCCGATGGAGGCGCCCAGCATAAAGCCTTGCAGAGCTTCGACTTGAACCATCAGTACATTGCTTCCGGCATAAGCGCCAAATTGAGCATCATGCTCCAGCTCTCCCCGAAGGCGTCCTCGTTCCCCGAACCACTGCTCGGTCTCGGACTTCTGTTCGGCGGTTACGGTCTCCGCGCCAAACCATTTAATGGTGGCGTAACGATAAACATCGTAACCATGGAAACCAAGACCGCCGGCGACGTTGTAAATCGATAAGTTCCACCAATTTTTTTCGAACAGTCCTTTGGCCCATGTATCCGTAGCCTGATTGAGATTGGCGGCGAACAGCGAGAAGCCGATTCCGAAGGCTGCGATTGACACCCCGACACGAATGCCGGCCTTCCTCCAGTAAGGACGTTTAGAGGTATGCTGCGCCTGCAATATTCCGCGCCCTCTCCAAACGACGAATGAGGCGAACGGCAACACAACAAGCATGTCCGCGAACAACCAGAAGTCGTAGACGCCAATCAGCGAAGCGATGCTGTCTCCAAGCGATTCGACCTGTCCAAGCTGCAACAGAACCGGGACCGTAATGAGATCCTGGAAGTAGCGGTAATAGATGACGTCCGAGAAGAGGAGGAAGGACAGGAGCAGGTTAAGCGCGGCGAGCGCGACGATGCGCCCCCGAGTCGGGAGAAGCAACGTCCAGAAGGCGATCAGCAGCACGGCACCGGTCTCGATGATCGCATCCGTACGGGTCATATCCATGTATTGCACGGACAGCAGCGTAGAGAAGAAGTACAGCTTCCATACCATCATGCCGGCAAACAATATAAAATCGGCCGCTGTCAGGCGATCCAGCCAGCCGAGAATCCATGCGAGGAGGCGGCCGAAGCCGCCGCTTCTGACGATCATGTTATCGCTCCCTCGGCGGCAAAGGTCCAAAGAAGGAGTAAAAATCGCATTGAATCCGGCCGTTGAACAGCTTGCGTTTCTTGTCCGCCTTCCTGCTCATATAATGCTCCACCTGCGTAGACGGACTGATCGCGAATATGGACCACGTCGGATAATGCAGGGTTGTCAGACCGAATTGGCGAAGGGCGGCTTCCGCTTGCGCATCATCGCCCAATCGTTCGCCGTAGGGCGGATTCGTCAGTATAACGCCATAGTCGCCCGGAGGCTTAGCCTTGGAGACGGGCGTGACGCTCAGCTTGATGTCCTTGGCGAAGCCCGCGCGTTTCACTGCGGCTTCGGCGATTTCGATTGCATAAGGATCGATGTCGGAGCCGAAGATCTGCAGCGGCACGTCATCGCGCACGGCATCGTAAGCTTCGTCGCGAGCGTTGCTCCACATCTCTTCCGTCAATTGCGGCCACCGTTCGCTTACGAAGCTGCGGCGGAGTCCCGGCGCGATATTCCAGCCGATCATGGCCGCTTCGACAAGGAAGGTGCCGGAGCCGCAGAAGGGATCGTACAGCGGCCTCTCCGGGCGCCAGCGGCTAAGCTGGACAAGCGCCGCAGCCATAGTCTCGCGAATCGGCGCTTCTGTCGATGCAAGGCGATAACCCCGTCTGTGAAGGCCGGAGCCGGATGTATCCAGCGTTAGAAGCGCTTCGTCGTTCAACAATGTAATTTCGATCTCGTATTTCGGTCCGTCTTCGGGGAACCACTCCGAACCGTACCTTGCCTTGAGCGACTCGACGACGGCTTTTTTAACCACGCCTTGCACGGCAGGGACGCTTGTTAACTGCGACTTCTGGGACCTTCCGTTGACGGGAAATTCTCCGTCGGCCGTAATCCAAGAGGGCCAGTCCAACGCCTTCGTGCCTTCAAACAGCTCGTCAAAGGTCGTCGCTTTAAAGCGGCCCATATTGATTAGCACGCGGCCGGCAGAGCGCAGCCACAGATTGGCGCGAGGGATGTCCTCGGGTCCGCCGGTGAAGTTTACGCGACCGTTCTCGGTGTGCGTATCCTCGTAGCCAAGCTCCTTCAGCTCGCGGGCGACGACAGCCTCGAGTCCCATGGGTGCGGTGGCGATTAATTGCAATTTGCTCATGAATGAACACTCATTTCCGAATTGATATCGAACGGGTGGCCTTACAGTAAGGCGGCCATCGCCGTTTCTTGTCACGAATCCTATAAAAACGTACAATTAAGTATAGGACAAATTGCGACAATTTTACAAATCGAATATAGAGGAGAGTGCAGAATGTCGGACATCGAACAATACGTCGACGGTCTCTATGAGACGGATGCGGTGCTAACGCGGGTGAAGGCGGGCATTGCGGCTGAAGGAATGCCTTCGATCTCGATCGCGGAGGGTTATGGCCGGCTGCTGACGCTACTCGTGCGGATGAGCGGAGCGGAGAAGGTGCTGGAGATCGGAGCGCTTGGCGGCTACAGCGGCATCTGCCTGGCACGCGGAATGGAAGGGAAGGAAGGCGGCGGTTCGCTGGTGTCTCTTGAGCTGCTGCAGCCGTATGCCGATGTGGCAGCTCGCCATTTGGCAGAAGCCGGTTATGACGGTATCGCGGAGTATGTCGTTGGCGATGCAAAAGAAAGTTTGGCGAGGCTCAAGGAGCAAGGCCGTAAATTCGACTTCTTCTTTATCGATGCCGACAAAGAAGGATATCCCATCTATCTTGACTTTGCGTTGGAGCTCGCGCTGCCCGGAGCGCTCATCGTCGCCGACAACATTTTGCTGCGGGGACGCACGACGGATGCAACCAAGCAAGGGCCGGCGGTTCAAGCGGTGAGGTCGTTCAACGAAAGAATCGCGAGGGACGTCAGGCTGGAGAGCACGATTCTTCCCGGCTATGACGGGCTCGCAATTGCAAGGGTGCGCGGCTAATGCGCACGCTAATCGTACATTGAACGAAAGACGCTTCTTCAACTCTGTTCAGAGGGAAGAGTGCGTCATTCTTTTTATATGTCCAATCTCCAGGTTCAAGCGCATCACATCAAGGTTTCAGGTTCAAGTAAATCGTTTACTATATACTACACGCAGTATTTCATATATAATATTGTCGAAATATGTCGAATTGAGGTTTAATAAGATGACCTTGGGGGAACAAAAAGGCGAAACCATTATCCTTATTCCGTCGCTTGAGCCAGATGAGAAGCTGTTGCTCTATGTACAGCAATTACGAGAATATGGCCTTAACAATATTGTTATCTTGGACGACGGTTCCGGCGAGGAATTTCAATGGATTTTCCGTGAGCTTAGCGAGAAAGGATGCATTCTGCTTCGTCATATGGAAAATCAGGGTAAGGGTTCCGCGCTTAAGACCGGCTTTCATTATATTGAACGGCACTTCGACGAGATCGCCTGCGTTGTCACTGCGGATTCCGATGGACAGCACGCTGCAGAGGATGTATATCGGCTCGCCGAAGAAGCGTTGCGCCGTCCTGAAGCGCTCATTCTCGGGGTAAGGAACTTTAGCGAGGGAGGAATACCGCCAAAGTCATTGCTGGGCAATCGGGTTACCTCCGTTATGTTTGCCCTGCTTTACGGCAAACGGCTCACAGATACCCAGACAGGGCTTCGCGCCTTTGGCCCGCAGTTGCTTGCATTTATGCAAGAGGTTAACGGCTCTCGATTTGAATACGAGCTGCAAATGCTCATTTCCTGTGTCCAGTCCGGCGTACCGATTCATACTCTCCCGATTCAAGTCATTTACGAGAACAGGAACGCGGGGACTCATTTTAAACCGCTCCGTGACAGTGCCCGGGTGATGAGGGTTTTGGTCTCCAGTTTTGCGCGATTTATTTCCTCTTCGCTTGCCGGCTCCGTAGTCGATTTAGGATTAGCGTGGCTGTTGCTTGATTTATTAAAACCCGTGCTTGGGGAGCAGGACTATATACGGATTTTATTGGCGACGATGATCGCAAGAGTTTTCTCCATCCTGGTCAACTACTTGCTAAATAAACATTTTGTATTCCGCCAAGAGGATAGCCGCGGAAGTTTATGGCGCTATTTGACGTTATGCGCGTTCGTCATATTGATTTCCAGTTCGGGCGTTTATTTCTTTCATACGTTGTTCTTTATGAGTGAAAAAATAGCTAAACTCATCTGTGATGCCATGCTGTTCCTGCTAAGCTTTCAGATGCAGCGGCGGTGGGTATTTGCAGCGAGGAGGCAGCGTCTGTAGTGCAAAATGAAAAACGGCAAAATTTTCTGTTCGTCGCCACGATGATTCTGATGTCCATCTATTTGTTATGGCGCATGATTTTTACGTTGCCATGGGATCAGGGGTTCTGGAATATGGTTTTCGGCATCCTGCTGATTGCGGCCGAGACGGTAACGGTGCTGACTACCTTCGAATTATTTCTTCAGAAGATGCAGAAAAAACATACACAGCTTGACTTCCCGATCATTGCGCCCGAGCATTATCCGGATGTAGATGTGTTCATTGCTACGCATAATGAACCGGTCGATCTGTTGTACAAAACCGTCAACGCGTGTACTTTTATGGACTATCCGGACAAGCAAAAGGTTCATATTTATTTGTGCGACGACGGAGGACGACCCGAGGTCGAGGAGCTTGCCAGACAATTTGGAGTCGGATATCTTGGATTTCCTGGAAACACGGAAGCGAAATCCGGCAATTTGAATCATGCGCTGAGCAAAACCTCCTCTCCGCTCATTGCTACTTTTGATGCGGATATGATTCCGCAACATACTTTTCTAATGAAGACCGTTCCGTATTTCCTGGCCCCCGAGTTAACGGAAGACAATAGGCAATGGCTCCTTCGTACGGAGAAGAAACGGGGCGACAAGTATAAATTTGGGAGACGGAGGATTAAATTAGGGCTGGTTCAAACTCCCCAAAGTTTCTACAATCCGGATTTATTTCAATTCAACCTTTATGCGGAACAGGGCATTCCGAACGAGCAGGATTTTTTCTCGAGAGAGGTTAATATTTTGCGCAACGCCTCCAATGCAGTTGCCTATACAGGGAGCAACACGGTCATTTCCCGGAAGGCCATGGAGGAGATCGGCGGTTTCCCGCTAAAGACGATCACCGAGGATTTTGAGACGAGTATCCGCCTGCAGCAAGCCGGCTATATTACGTATGCGACTCAGGAGGTTCAGGCCGAAGGGCTGACCACGACCACGATTCAGAGCATGATTAAGCAGCGTATCCGCTGGGCAAGAGGCATTCTTCAAAGTTTGCAGAATACCCGTGCGATCTTCTCCAAAAAGCTTGCCTTCTGGACGAGAATTACCTATTTGAGCAGCTTCTTGTACTGGTGGTCCTTTTTTAATCGGTTGATTTTTATTATGGCTCCCATTTTATTTGCGCTGTTCGACTTCCAAATCGTAAATGTGAGCTTCTGGCACATTTTAATTTTTTGGCTCCCGTCCTATTTCTGCTACAGCATGTCGATGCGTTATCTATCCAGCAATATTCGCAATCAGCGTTGGAGTCAAGTCATCGATACGATATTTATGCCGTATCTGATTGTACCCGTATTACTTGAAACCTTGCACATCCATGAAAGAAAGTTCAAGGTGACAAACAAAAAAAAGGCCGCCGATCGACAATGGATGACCTCACTGTTATATGCCCTTCCGCACCTCTTTCTTCTTTTGTTGTCGGTTGCGGCGCTCCTTCGGTATGTGCATGGCAAGTATGGCCTCGCGCTATTTTACAGCAGTATCATCGTTTTCTGGCTGGTATATAATATGATCGCTTTATGTTATGCTCTGTTCTTCATGATCGGGCGCCGCGCTTATCGGGAGACGGAGCGTATTCGGGCGCAAGAGGACGTAGTCATCCAATACAAAGAGAATAATCTGCGTTATGAGGCCCGTACTGTAGACGTATCGGAACATGGTATCGCCATGTACGTCTCCCAACCCATTTATTTGCCACCGAAGACTACGATTTCTCTGAACGTGAAGACAGAGCGTTATGAGGCGAATCTGGATGCAGTCATCGTCAACGTGAAGAAGGACGGAGAAGGCTGGCGCTATTCGGTAAAAGTTCAGCCGCTCTCCGAGATGGACAAGCGCCAATTCATGCAAATCATTTATGACCGGAAACACTCCTTGCCGGAGCAGTTAAATCTCTGGGATACGGCTTATGACGATATGGTTCGCAATGTGAAAAGACGCGTGATCCAACCGTTCTCGAATCAGAGGAATATGCCGAGAATTCCGATTCAGTGTCCAGTCGTGTTTACCAATGGAGATCGTTGTACGCTGCGCAGCTTTAATTTTCTGTTTTTTTCAGCCTCCGATTTCCAGGGCGATACGACGACCGGGGGGCTGGTTACTTTTTATACAAAAAGCAATATTGAAGTCATCCTTCAGCATACGCGGAAAACGAGATCCCGACGTGACGATTTGCTTCTATCGGTCGTCAATATTGACGGTCTTGCGGAGCGAGGTCTTATCGATCAGATGCTTGATGATTTGATGCAATCGCAATCCGAGAGTGCCAATGAGGATTAGGAGAGATAGAAATGCTGATCACGCTTCAGATTTTAATGGGAGCCCTTCTGGTATCCTCCTTTCTGGGATACATGCTGTTTGTTCGAAAAACACTTTCACTGCGATGGGAGTTTATCCCTGTATTCGTGTTTTCATCGATAGCATGTATTGTTTTTATTGGCGGGTTGGCAGGCCAGCTCTTTACGGTCAGCCTTGCCGTTATGATTCTAGGTGTGCTTGCGTTTGCTTTGAGCGTGTTTGTCTGGTCGCGACGAGCAAATTCAATTCGGTTTTCCTTGTCCATATTCCAGTTATCCTTTTTGGCAGGGAGCTTTGTTTTTTTGCTGGTGCTCTTCCAGAACCGATTGACGCATTACGATAATTTCTCCCACTGGGCGATAGTCTTGAAGGTGATGTTAAGCACGGATGCCTTTCCGACGCCGGCATCGGATCTCATTGATTTCAAAAACTATCCGCTAGGCATCTCGTCTTTTCTCTATTATGTGTGCCGTTTTGCGGGACATGTCCAATCGGTGATGTTATTAGCGCAAGGACTGCTTGTTTTTTCCTGTTTCTATGCCATGTTTGGCATTATTTCCGAGAAGAGACGTTTTCTCCTGTATGCTTTTTTAGGGTTAGGCCTTTCCGTGCTGTCCTTTTTCAATATTACGATTCGCATCACCAATCTGTTGGTGGATTTCTTGCTCCCGGTTTATACGCTAGCCATCTTCGCGATTGTTTACCAGTATCGAAATAACCTGAAACGGGCATGTGTGGTCGTGCTACCGCTTGCAGGACTACTTACGGTCACGAAAAGCACCGGCATTATTTTTGCGGCAGTCGGGTTGATCTTCCTAATCTACACATGGCTGACTCATTGGAATAAACCTGCCTGGAAAAACGCGATTGCCGTAGTCGGACTGATCTGCGGCTCCTTGCTTCCGTATTTCGGATGGAATTGGCGTATGGCGACCGTTTTCGAGGGAGTAAAAAATAAATTCGACGTTGCTTCCTCTGGTCTACAGAATACGGAAACGGGAAAAACACCGGAGCAAATGCAGGACATTATTTCACTATTCCTAAGATCCAGCACCGATCTGATGACAAGACCGGCGATTGGGAGTGTAGCCTTTGAACTCATAGCTATCGTTGCCTCGGTGATTGCTGCTGTAGTGTTGAAAAAACGATGGAACTTGTGGAAAGCGCTGATTGCCCTTAATATCGTATTGTTGTTGTATTATGCCGGGATTCTGGGGTTGTACCTCTACTCCATGCCGCTCGATGAGGCGATTTGGCTGGCCGGATTTGAACGTTATGCCTCGAGTATTGTAGTGCTCTTCGTCGGCGGCCTGGTGTTGTGCGCTACAGTGGATATGGAGCGTTCCTTTCATTATAAAATTGGCGAATTGCCCGACTATCGTGCATTTAAAAGCGTCAAAACAAAAGGATATTACCAAAAAGGAATTATGGCCTGTACGGCTATAGCCGTCATCTTGCTGTTGTCCGAATACAATGGCATCCTCTCCATTGCAAAAAGCTACGAATCTACGCTTCCGCACAAAATAAAAACGGTGACCGGCGACAGGTGGTATGAAAGCGGCCAGGAGGATAGCAGTAAATATCTGATGTACGCTTCGGACACGGATCAACAGATAACGAATTATTACATGCAATATGTCGGGAAGTATTTTTTATATGCCCCGAATGTAGACGGGATCTGTTGTTTCTATGAAGATAACATGGACAATCTTCTTAGCGGTTACGATTATCTCGTTGTCGTAGAGAGCGATTCCGTAGGGAAACGGTTGTTTGCCAAACATTATGGAGTCGATATGAAAGCGGGAATCTACCGAATCAATCGTTCCGGGGAACAAGTGGAACTTACGCCGCTTTGAGGACATGCAGCGGCGGGGCCGATTGTCATACTATTGTCATAGGAAGAGATGTTACGGCGGTTGTTAGGGTTTGGGAAAAAGGGCATAATGGAAAGCAGATGAAATTACATAGAAATGGGGAACGGGAATGTCTTATAACGACCGTTTCATACGGGCGAGCCGGAAAGAACAAGTTGACCGAGTGCCAGTATGGTACATGAGGCAGGCGGGACGATACGATCCGGATTATCGCAAAATTAAAGAAAAATATTCGCTTCTCGAAATATGCAAACAGCCGGAATTGGCGGCGGAAGTGACGATGATGCCGATCCGCAAGCTGGGCGTGGATGCGGCCATTCTGTATTCCGATATTATGAATCCCGTGGCGTCGATCGGCATCGATTTCGACATCGTGGCCAACGTCGGTCCGGTCATCCATAATCCCATTCGCTCGGCTGCGGATGTGGCAAGGCTTACGCCTATCGACGTCGAAGGCGATCTCGGGCATGTGCTGGAGACGATTCGGATTCTGGACAAGGAGCTTGAAGTTCCGCTTATCACGTTTGCGGGAGCTCCGTTTACGATTGCTAGCTACTTAATCGAAGGAAGACCTTCGAAGAATTATCTGCGAACCAAAGAGCTGATGTACAGCGAACCCGCGGTATGGCACGAGCTGATGCAGAAGCTTGGAGACATGGTCATCGCCTATTTGCGGGCGCATATCGCGAACGGCGGCAAGGCGTTCCAGCTGTTCGACAGCTGGGTTGGAGCTCTGTCACCTGCAGATTTCCGCAAGTTTGTTCTGCCTACAATCGAGCGGATCTTCGCGGAACTGTCGGATCTTCCGCAGCCGAAAATTTATTTCCCAGGCGTCAGCTCGGGCGAGTTGCTGCCGGAGCTTCACAGCGTGCAGGCAGACGTCATTGGACTGGATTGGCGCGTATCCATCCAGGAAGGAAGACGCAGGCTGGCGGGCCGCACAGCGGTGCAAGGCAACCTCGACCCGACTATTTTGACTGCCCCTATGTCTGTCATCGAATCGTATGCGGCGGAAATTATCGATCAAGGCATCTCGGAGCCTGGTTTTATTTTTAACCTGGGACATGGTCTGTTCCCTGAGGCCTCTCTGGAGAAGCTGGCCGAATTGACGGCATTTATCCATACGTATTCCGAGAGGGCGATCGCTGAGAGAAACAAGGAGGGGTCAGGCAATGTCGGATAACGGCAACAAGATCGGCGTGCTCGTGATGTCTTACGGAACGCCGGAATCGATGGACGATGTGGAAGCTTACTATACCCATATTAGACGCGGACATGCGCCAACGCCCGAGCAGCTCGCGGAGCTGACAGATCGTTACGAAGCGATCGTAGGCGGCGTATTCCCGCTCCGAGAAAATACGAACAGCCAGGTAGCGGGGCTGCAGGACAAGCTCGAGACGGTGGTTCCAGGGCAATATGTCTGCTACCAAGGGCTTAAGCATGCGCGTCCGTACATCGAGGATGGCGTGGAAGCGATGGCCAAGGACGGCATCAAGCAGGCAGTAGCCATCGTGCTTGCTCCGCACTATTCGACGATGAGTATTGGCAGCTATATGAAGCGGGCGCAAGCCAAGGCGGACGAGCTTGGCATAGAGCTGGCAACGGTTGAAAGCTATCACCTGCATCCCAAGCTGATCTCCGCGTTTACCGATCGCGTAAAAAACGGATTGGAGAAACTATCCGTATCCAGCGGCGGCGAGGCGGCGGTGCGCGTATTGTTTAGCGCCCATAGTTTGCCGGAGAAAATTCGCGAGCTTGGCGATCCATACGAGAAGCAGCTGATGGAAACATCGGCGGCGGTAGCGGAAGCGGCAGGGGTGAAGGATTGGCAATTCACGTGGCAAAGCGCGGGCCGGACGAGAGAGCCGTGGCTGGGTCCGGATATTTTGGAGACGATGGCGACCCTTGGCGAAGAAGGTGTAAAGGCGATACTGGTGGCGCCGGTCGGATTCGTATCGGATCATCTGGAGGTGCTGTACGATCTGGACATCGAAGCCAAAGCGGAAGCGGCCAAGCTTGGCATGACGCTGGAGCGTATCGCCATGCTGAACAAGGATCCACTCTACATGGAGACGCTCGCGGAGTCGGTTGTCGCGGCGTTAAAGGTATAATTGAAAGGATGTAATAGAGATGCGGAGTACAGATACGATTGATCGAATTGTCATTATTGGCGGGGGGATCAGCGGACTGAGCTCCGCTTTTTATTTGCAGCGGGAAGCGGAGCGGCAAGGCAGGGAGATCGCCATTACGGTAGTGGAAGGAGCCCCGGCCTTCGGCGGGAAAATCAATACGCTGCAACGGGACGGCTTCGTCATCGAAAAGGGACCGGATTCTTTCCTGGCCCGCAAGCAAGCCATCATCGATCTGGCGAAGGAGCTTGGGCTGGAGGGCGAGCTGACGGCGACGAACCCGGCGGCCAAAAAAACGTATATTATGTTCCGCAAGAAGCTGTTCCCCATGCCTCCGGGATTAGTGCTGGGCGTACCTACGGAAATTATGCCGTTCGCGAAGACGGGACTGCTGTCATGGGGAGGCAAGCTGCGCGCGCTGATGGATCTGGTGCTGCCCGCGAGGCCGGCGAATGGCGATGAATCGCTCGGCGGTTTCATGGAGCGCCGCGTCGGCACGGAGGTTATGCGCCGGATCGCGGAGCCGCTGTTGGCGGGCATCTATGCGGGCGACCTCAAGAAGCTGAGTCTGAAGGCCACGTTTCCGCAGTTCGCGGAATCGGAACGGAAGCACGGCAGCCTTATTCGCGGCATGCAGAGCAATCGCAAAGCGACGGCGGCAGCAACGACGGCGACAGCAAAGGGAGGTACGTTTCTGACGTTTAAGCGCGGACTGAGCACACTGGTAGAAGCGTTGGTAAATGCACTGAGAAGAGGCGGCGTGGAGCTGCGATCAGGCGTTTTGACGGATCGTATCGAGAAGCGGGATGGCCGCTATGATGTCGTGTTGGCCAGCGGCGAGACGCTGGCTGCCGACCGGATCGTGGTGACGACCCCGGCCTACGCGGCTGCGGATCTGCTGGAGAACCACTCGGAGGTCGGCGAGCTGCGCGGCGTACGTTACGTATCCGTCGCAAATGTCGTCATGGCGTTCGACAAGGCGACGTTCGGAATTGATTTCGACGGATCGGGGTTTGTAGTGCCTCGTTCGGAGGGGCTGCACATTACGGCCTGCACTTGGACGTCGAGCAAGTGGCTGCACACGAGTCCGCAGGATAAAGTGCTGCTGCGCTGTTATGTGGGGCACTCGGAGGATCAGGAGAGCGTCAAGCTTCCGGATGACGAGTTGATCGCCGCCGTAAGAAGGGATATCCGGGAGACGATGGGGATAGCGGCGGAGCCGCTGTTCACTGAGATTACGAGATTAAATCAATCCATGCCGCAATACCCGGTAGGGCATGTTGAGCGTATGAACGCTCTTCGTCAGCGCCTGAGCGGGAAGGCGCCCGGCATCTGGGTGACAGGCGCTGCATTCGACGGCGTCGGTTTGCCGGATTGCATCCGCCAAGGCAAGGAAGCGGCTAAGCATATACTTGGCTAAAGCTGCTTGTCCCTGCCATAATGATAGAATTCTGTTTCGCATACGAGAGAATAGATTGTATAATGAAGGAAAACGGATATGATGGCGCATCTATTCTTATTCGTTGCGAAGGAGAAAACCTATGCCATTGTCTAGATCCGAATCTCGCAGGAAAATGAAAGATACAAGAAGGAAACGGCAACGTAGATCTCTTATTGCGACATTGATCGTTGGCGGCGGATTAATTGGCGGCATGGGAGGCTGGATGCTCTTCGGCGGCGGCAACGAGTTTCTTGGAGACAAGGGATTGTTGCCCGGCTGGATTGCCGATACAAACAAGGACGGGGCCGAGGGTGTTGTCGATGGCGCCGGAAATGAAGGAGCACCGAATTCGGATAATTCCGGGGCGAAAGGCGAAGAGGGGAAAAACGTTGATCAGCCTGATGCCACGGCTCCGCTGCAGGCCGAGACGGATGCGCCAGCCGCAACCGCGCTGCCTGCTTCCGGTGAAGGCGACGGGAACGCAGTGTCGGATGGCGAAGCCGTAACGATGTCCTTTGTCGGGGATATGCTGCCGGGAGAATATTTATACCCGCTCATGAAACAGCATGGCTTTGATTATCCGTACCGCAACGCGTTGCTTTACTTAAGCGAGCCGGATATTACGGCAGGCAACCTGGAGCTTCCGATCACGCTGGGAGGAACGCCGATCGAGGGTACGCCTTACGTGTACAAAGGGCATCCCGAGGTGCTGCCCTCCATCAAGGACGCAGGCTTCGACGTATTAAGCCTTGCGAACAACCACGCGATGGATCAAGGCGCGGAAGGCATGCTGGATACGATCCGTTATTTGAAAGAAGCCGATTTGGGTTTTATGGGTACGGGCAGTAACGACAAGGAAGCTTTCGAACCGCATTATGTGGAGGCCAAAGGTCTTCGAGTCGCATTCGTCGGATTAAGCCGCGTTATCCCATACACGGAGCTCAAGGCAGACCGCCATACGCCCGGCATAGCGGAGACTTATGATACGACACGTGCCGTCGCGGCTATTAAGAACGCGGAGGAGAACGCGGATCTTGTCGTTGTTATGGCGCATTGGGGCGATGACAACGTGGACAAGCCGGTAGATTACCAAAAGAGCAACGCCAGAACGTATATCGATGCGGGAGCCGATCTTGTCATCGGAGCCCATCCGCATGTGTTGCAGGGATTTGAGATGTATAAAGGCAAATGGATTGCATACAGTTTAGGGAACTTTATTTTCTCTGCGTATCCGAAAGGAACGGGAGCAGAGACGGGCATTCTGGACGCCTCCTGCAACAAGAAAGGCGAATGCGAGCTGAAATTCAACCCCATGATCGTTATCCAAGGCCAGCCGACTCCTCTGGAGGGCGATGCCGCATCAACGTTGCTTGACCGGCTGACCTCCATCTCCTTTGGCGCGAGGCTGGAGCAGGATGGACGGCTTGTAGCGCAGTAAGTATTGTTAAAAATATACTAGAAGGTGCAATAGAGATAGAGGTCGGCATGCTGCTGGAAGTAGAGAGCTGTATGTCCGCGGGGATGCATCGGGAGAAGACAGAGCGAGCAGGAAGTCCGTCGTGACGCAACACGAATAGACACAAAGAGCGGCTAAGCCGCTGGGAGAGGAAGATGTTACATGCGCAATCCGTGCGTCGCGCATCGGGGCTGGTCGGGCCGCGCGCCGGAGAACACCATGTCCGCTATACGGATGGCGCTGGAAGCGCCGGATGTCGAATGGATGGAGATTGACGTGCAATTATCCAAGGACTCTGTTCCTGTTGTTATTCATGATTATACGCTTCGCCGCACGACCAATGGCCGCGGAGACGTTCGAAGCTGGACGGCAGCCGAGCTCGCATCGCTGGATGCGGGCAGGTGGTTCGGCTCCGCCTTTAAAGGCGAGAGTATTCCGATGTTGGAGGAAGTCCTTCGCGAAACAAAGGGACGCTGCAAGCTGAATATCGAGTTGAAAACGGACGGCATTCGCTACCCGCATATCGAGGAGGCCGTTCTGGATTGTATCGCCAAGCATGGCGCCTCCGAAGAGGTTGTATTGACCTCCTTCCACGCAGGGACGCTGCACCGCGTAAGGAAATTATCGAGAACGATCAGAACGGGCCTTATTCTGGATGCTTGGCGGAATACGCTTATTTATGAGCTGGGCGAGCTCGGTTGCGATTTCCTTTCGATTGGTTATTCGAGGTTAAACAAGGATCGGCTGGCCCAGCTTAAAGAAGCCGGCATCCAGACGATGGCTTGGACGGCTAACGACAAAAGGAGCATTCGCAAGCTGTCTTCTCTGGATCCAAAGCTGCTCATTTGCACCAATTTCCCCGACCGCTGGCGAGAAGTTATGGGTGTGGGAGTCAACTGATCAAATAAGCGGCTTGCCGGATGCAGCAGAAAGATGAGGCAATGCATGTCCTGGAGGTATGAGCAATGGTTGGATGGATCGACGAATGGTGGATGAGGCTGCTTGCCGGCTTGCTCGGCAGCGGCTTTTGCGCGTTTGCCGCGTACAAGGCCCGTTCCTTGTCGGTGTCGGGCGCATGGTCGGCCGTTACAATGGGAACGGGTTTTATCGTGCTCGGCGAGCCGGTATGGTTCGGTTGTTTGGCAGCGTTTTTTGTATCGTCGAGCCTATGGTCGAAGTGGAAGCGCAAGGCTCGCGCCAAAGCGAATGCGGAGGCGAAATACGCGAAGGGCGGCCGCCGCGACGCCGGACAAGTGTGGGCAAATGGAGGCGCAGGCCTCGCGTTATGCGCCGCCCATGCGATATGGCCCCATGAGGGCTGGCTATTCGCGTTCATCGGCGTCATGGCGTCCGTGAACGCGGATACCTGGGCCACCGAGATCGGGGCCCTGAGCCGGACCGCGCCGCGATCGGTTACGAGCGGCAAGCGGGTCGAGCCCGGCACGAGCGGCGGAGTCACGCCGCTCGGCAGCGCAGCCGCGCTTGCCGGCGCCGCGTTTATCGGCGCCGTGGCAGCGTGGCTGCTGGGCCCGGCGCTCGCGGGCGATGGCGCGAGCGAGGGCCTGGCTGCGGCAGCGCCGGCGGCGGCGTGGATCGCCGTCGCGGCCGCAGCCGGCCTGGCCGGGGCGTTCGCCGACTCCTTGCTCGGCGCAACCGGCCAGGCCATGTATCGCTGCCGGGTATGCGGCAGCGAGACGGAGCGCGCCGCGCATTGCGGCACCGCGGCGCGGCATGAGCGCGGCTTCGCCGCGCTGACGAACGACAGGGTAAATCTCCTGTCGTCGCTGCTTGCGGGGCTGATTGCGTACGGCATCAGCCTGCTGCTTTAAGAGCTGACGCTGCTTTTGTTGGCGAAGCAGCGGCTTTCCGTTTGTACACCAGTAAAGCAAAGGTTATCAGCTTGATCCTTCCTTAACCCGGTTAGCGGCAATTGACTTGAACCAATTCGCAAGGAATTGGCGTTCGTCACTTGCTGAAAGTCCGAGTAGGAGGACTCTATCCCCAACGACAAAGGACCTCCCCTCCCGAAGATTATGTCCGGGAGAGGAGGTCCTTTCGTAACAATGTAAGCAAGTAAGCTAGTGTAAGCTTTCGGTATTCAGCGCTTATTCGCCTCGAAATGAACTTGCAGCGCAGCCAAGCGACGGCAACAGTCGTCTCATCTTTGCAGATTGTTGTGGTTCATCTCTCAATTTTGACGCGCATCCATCTTGTTTCTTTATTTCGCCGCTTTCGCCGTAAGTTCTTCCATCTGCCCGATCAATTCCTCGAAGACGCTCATCGCTTGTTCGATCGGCTCCGGCGTACTCATGTCGACGCCGGCTTTCTTCAGGATGTTGATGGAAAAGTCGCTGCCGCCGCTCTTAAGGAAACCGAGGTATCGGTCAACAGCAGGTTGGCCCTCTGACAAAATTTGCTTTGAGAAGCTCGTTGCCGCGGAGAAGCCCGTCGCATATTTGTATACATAGAAGCTGTTGTAGAAGTGGGGAATGCGCGCCCACTCCATCTCGATATCCTTGTCGACGACCATGCCGGGTCCGTAGTAGAGGACGTTAAGGTCGTAATAGATTTTGCTAAGCTCCTGCGGCGTCAGCGATTCGCCTGCTTCGGCGCGCTCGTGTACGATCTTCTCGAATTCCGCGAACATCGTCTGGCGGAACACCGTCGTCCGGAATTGATCCGCATAATAAGTGAGCAGATACATCTTTTCTTTTTGATCCGTGGACTTGTTCAACAAATAATCCATCAACAGCGCCTCGTTCAACGTCGAAGCCACCTCAGCCAGGAATATCGTATATTGCGCGTCGCGATAATTCTGGGTCGTATCGGAGTAATACGAATGCAGAGCATGGCCCATCTCGTGCGTTAAAGTAAACATGCTGTTTAAGTTGTCCTTATGGTTGAGCAGCACGTAAGGATGGGTGCCGTAAGCGCCCCAGCTGTAAGCGCCGCTACGTTTGCCCTCGTTTTCATATACATCGATCCAGCTATTATCGAAGCCGTCTTGAAGAACATTGAGGTAATCCTCGCCCAGCGGCTTGAGGCTTTCCTTGATCGTTTTTTTGGCGTCTTCGTAGCTGATTTCCATATCGAACTCATCGACTAGAGGCGCGAACAGATCGTACATATGCAGCTCATCCAGTCCCAGCAGCTTCTTGCGAAGCTCCATGTAACGGTGCATTAGCGGCAGATGCTTGTGAATCGTGTCGACGAGATTCGTGTACACTTCCTTCGGTATATTGTCGCCGTAGAGCGACATACCCAGCACGGAATCGTATTTGCGAGCCTTCGCGTAAAAAATATTTTTTGATACGTTAGCGTTCAAAGTGGAAGCCAATGTGTTTTTAAGTTTGCCGTATGTATCGTACATCGCGAGAAAGGCTTCGCGTCTGACGTCGCGATTTTTGCTTTCCAGGAACTGAATGTAGCGGCCATGGGACAGCTCGACTTCTTCGCCTTGCTCGTTTTTAACTTTGGGGAACTTCAGGTCCGCGTTGTTGAGCATGCTGAAGATCGTCCCTGGGGCGGAGCTCACATTGCCGACCTGCGCCAGCAGCGATTCTTCGTTCTTGGAGAGAACATGGGCCTTTTCGCGGCGCATTTCTTCCAACGTATGGCGGTATTTCGCCAGCGAATCGTTGTTGATCATTGCGTCCAGGTCGGCATCGGACAGACTGAGTACCTCGGGAGTCACGAAGGATAAAGCTTCCCCCGTTTCGACGCTGAGCTTTTTGGACTTGTCGGACAAGGCTTGGTAGCCTGGTTCCGCCGTATCTTCGTGATGGCGCATATTGGAGTAAACGTACAGGCGCTCGACATGCAAGGAGAGCTCGTCTTCCAGCTCAAAGCAGGCCTTTAGTTGCGCAGGATCAGCGAGTTTGCCTTGGAAATCTGCAGCCTTGGCCATGAGCGCCTTGGCTTCCTTGTATTCTTTGTCCCATGCGCTTTGGGACGGGAAGATGTCCTCCAGCTTCCAACAGAATTTCTCCTCGGTTTCAGAACGCTTTGGCAGTTGACTCATCGTATTCCTCCTCGACTTTGATGGGATGGATTGCTTAACGGCGGTGGCGCCGGATTTGCTCTGGTTCTGCTTCGTTCGGCTTTGCGCCTCCAGAACTGAACTGCCATGTACTATCATAGGCATGATCGTCTGGGTAAGTGATACTGCGAGCAGCAGCTTCAGCCATTTCATTACTTCCACCTCCGGGCACAGTTTGTCGATATTATGCCCAGCCGGCTATGAAATATGTCTTTATGTACCCATTCGGAACAAAGAATACACGATTAGGAAAAAAGAAAAAGCGATAAGCAGAATCGAGAGGATGGCAAGTCCTCTGCGCATGCCCTGGGGGAGCGAATCGCGTTTAATGATGACAATGGCGCCCAAGCAGAACGCCGCGATTACGAATATTACCGTGGATGTCATATCCATGCAGCAATTGAAACCTCCTATCGTTACCTATGCAATCGCCAAAGCCATTATGTTCGTGATTGCCGTTTGCGCCTCGTCGCACGATCCGGAAAAATCCGAAGCCTGATTGTCCAGACGAGGAATGCGTCAACGGCCATGGAAAATCGGCTTTGTGAATCGTTTGAAGCGTTTCTCAGTAAAGGTGGTTACACTTCGCGAAATGCGTCCATAATGGCCTGCAATTCATCTTCGCGGCCCACATAATTTTCTGCCCGGAACCGGTTTCTGGCCCAATGCAGCATCTCTTGCCGGCTAACGAACTCGTGCGATTCCTCTCCCCATTGATCGGAGATTTCGCGAAGAACCAACGTTTTTCCTTTAACTTCTACTGTCAGCATGTTATATTTGTCGGTTTTGTAAATTTGATGTTTCTTGAACATGATGATGTCTCCTTCCGTTAGCTATTTATGGTATAGTAATCATCATAGCTATTCCTGAAGCCTTAATCAATACACATTGGAGAGGGAATAGCATATGTGCGTGCGGAATGTAAAGTTTCGCTACGCATTGGCGATTAAGCCTAGCCGAGTTGAGAAGAGATGAGATGAGAAGAGGAGAGGATTGTTATGAAGGAATCGGGTATTTATGAGCAGCTTGGAGTAGCTATGACCTGCAGAAGCTTCGATGAATATGCAGCCATGTTCCAGCTAACGGAGAAAGAATTGTCGGCTGGTCCCATTTTGGATGTTGCCGCAGGCGGTTCGTCGTTCGCGGCGGGCGCGACAGAGGCTGGTTACGAGGCGTTTGCGATTGATCCGAGATATCAAGGAGATTCTTCTTCGTGGATTCAGGAAGCTGCCAGGGAGATTGTTACTTCAACGGAGAAGCTGGCTTGCATTCAGGATCGGTTCGACTGGAGTTATTACGGTTCGCTGGACCAACACAGGGATGGCCGCGAGGCATCTTTATTTCAGTTTCAAACTGATTTAAAGAGCAGCTCTGCTCAGGAAACCAAAAGATACTTAAACGGTCGATTGCCGTCCTTGCCGCTGCCCGATAACCGGTACGGTCTTGTATTGTGCAGCCATTTTCTTTTTTTGTACGCCGAGCAATTCGCATATGACTTTCATTTAGCATCGATACGCGAGCTGCTTCGGGTATGCAAGCCTGGAGGTCAGGTTCGCATCTACCCTTTACTTTCACTGCGTTGGGAGCCGTACGATCGACTTGAGGAGCTTATCGAGGCTATACAGAGCGAAGGGAAGGCGGAAGCAGCGATTCAAACGACAGGTTTGCCGTTTATTCCGGGCTCAACTCAATATTTGAACCTCCTAAAAAAGGGATAAGTTCTCTAAAATTGCATTTTTATTTTCTTATCGCTATAATGAGTTCACTCGCCGTCAGAAGGCGGCGGTACAATTTTAGGAGGTCATGAAGTTGAAAGGTACAGTAAAGTGGTTTAACGCAGAAAAAGGTTACGGATTTATTCAAGTGGAGGACGGGGAGGACGTGTTCGTCCATTTCTCGGCGATCCAAAGCGAAGGATTCAAATCATTGGATGAAGGCCAAGCGGTCGAATTCGACATTACCGAAGGCAACCGCGGCGCACAAGCGGCCAACGTTCACAAACTATAGCATTTGGCATTCGAGAATCCAGCATCAGTTTTGCACGTGGAGGGCTCCCGTTAAGGGGCCCTTTTTGAAATTTGGTGCCATTCATACCTGACCTCCATTCCCAGGGATGAAACCCACTGTTCCGCCCAAGGATGATGACAGCTGTTTCAGCTTGCTTTTATACTTTGAAACTATGCAGTTTAGGAAGACGTTGACGTTTGATGACGTTTTTATAATGAGGCTCGCAAAGAAATTCCTGCAGTCTTCTGTTGGAGCTCCTGAAGTCAAGGCAAGTCACGATCATGAAACTATAGTGTACAAACTCTTAATTTGATATAATGGCGGGGAGGTTATCAATATTTATAATTATAGTGGTGGCCTTGTAATGCCATGTCAAACGAAGGCCGTTCGATATGGACTATACGAGTCTTCGATATCGTCTTTCGAGCCACATTCATTTATCGAATCGATTAGGCAAATATCTCAGTCATCACGTTACTGAAATTATCGTTTTTGCAAACTAAAATCTATATATATCATCTGCGCGTAAAGCATACGCCGCTTATCTCATGTCATGGGAT
Source organism: Paenibacillus sp. PAMC21692 (assembly GCF_014303795.1). Lineage (NCBI taxonomy): Bacteria > Bacillati > Bacillota > Bacilli > Caryophanales > Paenibacillaceae > Paenibacillus > Paenibacillus sp. PAMC21692. The sequence continues at coordinate 5,773,958 of NZ_CP060293.1, read as the reverse complement.
GGGCGGCGTTTTTTTATTTTTTCGATAGAAAGGAATGAGTTAGATGAGAGTATTTTCGTTCGAGGAACAGTTTGATGTGTTTTTGCAGCAACAAAAAAAGGAGGCCTCTTCACGCCGGCTGGAAATGCTGGAACGAGATCTTTCGGGTACGATCAAGATGTTCAGGGAAGCACTTTGGCCGATTTTCCAAACATTTGAAGGATTTATTCTCGAGTATGAGCTGGTTCTGCCTAATGGGGTGCATTTTTTTATTGATGTGTTTTACGCGCCGTTCCGATTTGGGTTTGAGTGCGAAGGTTTTAGTGCACATGCCGAGACAATCAGCAGGGATCGCTTCAACTTCGAGAAAACCCGTATCCGTCACATGTTGCTCAGCGGCTGCGTATACATCCCATTCTCATGGGACGAGCTTGACAAGAAGGGGCTGCAGTGTCGGAGTTTCGTTCAAGAATTACTTCTTAGAAATAGAAACAGCTTGGCCATGACTGAGCAATTATCAATTTACGAAAGAGAAGTGTTGCGAAACGCAATTTGGTTTCAGCGACCTATTCGCTTGGTGGATGTGTGCAAGTGTCTGGGGAAGAGGAGAGACTTTGCCTGTAAAGTGATAAAATCTTTGGTTGCGAAAGGAATACTCCAAGCAACAGTACCAACCTCAATTAGACATCACGCCTATGTTGTGCAGCCAAACGCAATAGAGTATCTTCGATCCATTTGACCAAGAAGACGTTGGGAACTAATAGATTGATGCCACCAAGGTAACTCCGCCAAAGTAGGCTCCTTTGAGGGAAATAGATCGGTGACATCAACTTAAATCAGCGATAGAAGCACTTTCGAGGGAAATAAATCGGGGACATCGACGTAACTCCGCGAAAGTAGGTCCATCGAAGGGAATAGAACGGTGCCACCGACTTAACTCCGCGATAGTAGTTCCTTTGAAGGGAATAGAACGGTGCCACCGACTTAACTCCGCGATAATAGCTCCTTCGAAGGAAATAGATCGATGCCACCGACTTAAAATAGCGAAAGCAGCACTTTCGAAGGGAATAGAACGGTGACATCGACTTAAAATAGCGAATGCAGCACTTTCGAGGGAAATAGATCGATGCCACCGGCTTAACCCCGCCAAAGTAGCTACTTCGAGGGAAATAGATCAGTGTCACAGACTTAACTCCGTCAAAGTAGCCCCTTTGAGGGGAATAGAACGATGCCACCGACTTAAATCAGCGAAAGCAGCACTTTCGAAGGAAATAGATCGATACCACCGACTTAAATCAGCGAAAGACGCTGCTTACTTAATTACTCAGTTACTTACCTCCCATTCCGCCCCAGCCAGTGATACAGCAGGAAGCCGATGGCGGCGGCGATGCCGACATACATGGCGGCGTGGTAGAAGGCGACGCGGCCGAGGTGCTCGTAGACAACGCCGCCAATGACGCCGCTGATAAGGCCGGCGACGCCTGTCCATATAATGGTATACACCGCTTGACCGGATGCGCGATATTCGTCCGGGATCAGAAACGAGAGATAGCGGAGCGCAGTGGAGAAGTAGATGCCGAATGAGATACTGTGCATAGCCTGCGTCGCTATAAACCATTGGGGATCATTTATCTCGCTCATCAGCCAGAGTCGAAGCCCGTACATCAGCGACGCGAATGCAAGCAAAGGCAACTCGCGCAGCTTATGACCGTACTTGCCGAGCAGAAACAAGGTCGGAATCTCGCTGGCCGCCGATACAAGCAAGGCCAGTCCGATCAGCGTGTCGCTTGCGCCTAGCTGGCGCATGGTGACCGCGAGGAAGCCTTCGTACATCCGATGAGAGATGGAAACCATCAGAATCAGCACAAAAAACGTCAACACCTGACGCTGGCCCAGCAGCTTAAAGAAGCCGGAAAACTCGATTTTGCGCGCCGTGCTTTGATAGTCCTTGATGAAAAGACTGATGAAGATCGAGATCGCGATTGTGCCGACAGCCAAGGCAATGGTCCATTCCGAACCGATTCCTTTTAGCAGCAGCCCGAAAAAGTAGGCGCTTAGCGCGAAGCCGAGCGAGCCGAATATACGAATGAGCGCGTAAGGCGTGCCGGTATGCTGGCTGGATAATAGAATGAGGCTGTCGCTTAACGGAATAATCGGGGTCTGGAAAAAATAAAAGCATGTCATGACGATCGTAATCAGGACGACGTTCTCGAGCGGGTACAGAATGCTCATAAGCACGAGTTGAGCAAACAGAAGCGCCACAAGAAGTTTCCGTATCGTCCGATATTTGTCGCTGGCAAGACCCGTAATAATGTTGGCGAAGATGGACACGGACAATCCGGCCGAATAGATGACGCCGATCTGACTCTCAGAGAAACCTTTGGTCATAAAATATAAAGGAATAAAGGAGATGACAAGCGACTGCGTGGCGAAAGTCGAGAAGTTGAAGGCGCGCAGCGCCAATGTTTCTTGTTTGGCTGTTGCAGAGATTGTTTGCCCGGTGGTGACTGAATCGTTCATGGTTGCCGTTTCACTCCATCTCTCTATCTTGCGAAACGGCCCACATATCGAATTGACTCCGTTCCGCTTTCTAAATACTAGTCCCATTACTGAATCTTCGACAATTAGTATACCATGCTTTCGGTCGACGTAGTTGTCTCAAAAAGAACCTTTGCCATGTCGTGGTTAAAGTCAGCTTTTTGTAAGCGCATTAGCGCTTGGAATTACGAATTCGAGCAGTCTATCCAAAGGCCGACACTTAATTGTGGCTGGATTATTACCCTTCAAAATGGTACATTATTGTGTGGAGGTTGCAATGGACATTTTCCAATGGAACGACAGGCTTCGTCTACATATTCCGACACTCGCCAAAGATTGGGAGCAATATTCGCTGGAGGAGAGAACCGCGATTATTGCAAGATGGGAGCTCATACGCGGCACCATTCCGGACCGCGTGATGGAATTCGAAGCAGGCATTATTCGCATGCAAGCCGAGATGGACGAGGAAGAAAACTTTGAACGCTGCTGTGAGCTTACTTATGCAATCTCGGATTTGGCCAGCCGAATCAACGATTTGCATATTTGGTACAGGAACGATCAGGACGTAGAGTCGCGCCGGCATTCATAACATCATTCTCGCGAAAGGGGTGCGCCGTGATACTAACGACGCTTTCGGGAAGACGAGCGCCTCAAGGTCCCATTAAGCTCATGCATCGAGTCTACAAATACGTGTTGCCTGAAGTAGATGCCGAACTTTGCCGCTTGAGAGAATTGGCGGAACGAATACCTGACGACGAGCTGCGGACGCAGGCCTTGAACAGCATGGATGACAAAAAGTTTCATTGCCAAGGGGGCGGCGTATATGCCGCGGCTAACCTGGAATACCGTCATGTATTGATTCCGCTTATTGTCGCGCTGCAGACGATCAGCGATTATTTGGACAACCTGTGCGACCGCAGTACGTCGCTGGATCCCGAAGATTTCCGTTTGCTTCATCAATCTATGTTGGATGCCGTTAATCCTCATGCAGAGCTTCGCGATTATTACGAGCTTCGGAGCGAGAGCGACGACGGCGGTTATCTGCATCATCTCGTACGGACCTGCCAGACATGCGTATCGCAGCTGCCTTCTTACTTAAGTGTGCAACGGCATGTGGAGGAATTGGTCGCGTTGTATGGAGATCTGCAAGTGTACAAGCATATTCGCAAGGATATGCGCGAGAACGAGCTGCTCGCATGGTGGGATCAACACAGTTACCAATATCCTCACCTGCAATGGAATGAATTTGCCGCTGCGACAGGTTCTACGCTGGGCATGTTTATGCTGTTTCTGGCAGCATCGGAGTCTCAGTTGTCGGCCAAGGACGCGGAGGCGATCCGACGTATTTATTTCCCGCATGTATGCGGTCTTCACATCCTGCTCGATTATTTGATCGATCAGGAAGAAGATAAGCTTGGCGGCGATTTGAATTTCTGCAATTATTACGATAGCAAGCAATTGCTGGTCGAACGGATCGATATGATCGTAAATCGCGCGAGGGAGGACGTAAAGTCGCTTCCGGCATCGGGATTCCATCGGTTGATTATCGAAGGTCTGTTAGCCCTTTATTTGACAGACCCCAAAGTTCGACTCCAGGCCGAGGTGCGCGAAGTGTCGAAGAGACTGATGAAAAATAGTCCGCTCACGCGGTTGTTCTTCATGATTAACAGTCAATGGATACGAAGGCAGCAAGCCTGATAAAGACTAATTTGGTGTGGAGGAATGAAACATGACTGCAGTTAAATCTATTGCGGTATTAACAAGCGGAGGCGACTCCCAAGGCATGAACGCGGCTGTACGCGCCGTTGTTCGAAGCGGACTGTTCCACGGCTTGAAGGTTTACGGCGTACAAAGAGGTTTTCAAGGTTTGCTTAATGACGATCTGCGCGAGATGGATCTTCGCAGCGTCGGCGACATTATTCAGCGCGGAGGCACGATTCTTCAGACGGCACGATGCAAGGAGTTTCTGACGCCGGAAGGTCAACAACGAGGTGCGGACGTGCTTCGCGAAAGAGGCATCGACGGATTGGTTGTCCTCGGCGGAGACGGCTCTTACCAGGGCGCCAACAAGCTTAGCAAGCTGGGCATTAAAACGATGGGCCTGCCAGGCACCATCGACAACGATATCCCGTTCACGGATGCGACAATCGGCTTTGATACAGCGGTCAGCATCGTCGTTGATGCGATCAACAAAATTCGCGATACGATGTCTTCCCACGAACGTTCTTCGATCGTAGAAGTTATGGGCCGTCATTGCGGCGACATTGCATTGTACGCAGGACTTGCGAGCGGGGCGGAGACGATTCTTGTACCGGAGGTTCCGTTTGATCTGGCCGAAGTTGCAGACCGGATGAAAAACAACTTTGCCAAAGGCAAACGTCATAGTATTATCATCGTCGCCGAAGGTGCGGCCAAGGGCGAAGACGTCTCGCAAAAAATTACCGATCTGAGCGGTATCGAAGCGCGCGTTACGGTGCTGGGCCATATTCAACGCGGTGGCACACCAACAGCGGTAGACCGTATTCTTGCAAGTCGTCTTGGTGATTTTGCCGTTAGAAAGCTGATGGAAGGCGACTCCGGCAAATCCTGCGGCGTGATCAAAGGCGAGTTAACTTTGACGGACATCGATACGGTTGTAAACAGCAAAAAACCGTTCGACATGGATATGTACGAGCTCGCGCTGCGTCTTTCTCAATAATTTTTTACAATAACCCAAATGAGCTGTTCCAAACGAGCGGAAGCGTCTTTAAGCGCTTTGTCGTTAGGGAACAGTTTTTTGTGTTAAAAATGGATGCAAACAAAAAAAGGCTGCCCTTGCCGGGCAGCCTTTTCACAAAAGTAATTATTCGTATTTGACGCCAGCGGTGTATTTGTTGCCGGCATTCCAAAGCAAATATTCGGTGACGTTCGAATCTTGGAGAGCTTTAATTTGAGCTTCAACTTCGGCGACGCCGTATTTCACGTAATTGCCTTTCCCTAGCCAGCTTGCGGTGAAATCCTGGATCCATGGACGGATAATCGGCTTGAGCTCGCCGGTGTTCTGGAGCTTCTCGTGCGTATCGTCCATAGCTCCCTTGATCGTCTCGTAAGGACTGCGATCCGGCGTCTTTTGGTTGAACCAGCCCGTGCTGTAGTGGCTGGGATAGATCATGGGCGAGATCACATGTACGTCATTCGAAATTTTGACGAAATCCTGACCGATGCCTTCGGCAGCCGGCACGGATGCCGCATAACCGAAAATATCGACGGAAACGCGTACGCCGAGCGGCTCCAGCTGTTCGCGCGCGTACTTGACGAATCCGGCTACCGCATCAACGCGGCTTTGCTCCGTCTTGTTAAACGTGAGCGTATCGGCGCGGTTTTCGAACCCTTCCGGGAAACGAACGTAGTCGAACTGGATTTCCTTGAAGCCGAGTTTCGTAGCTTCCTTGGCTAGCGCGACGTTGTATTCCCACACCTCCTGGCGGTATGGATTGACGAAACTTTCGCCGCGGCCATTTTTCCATATCGTGCCGTCGGGCTGCAGGAACGACAGCTCCGGGCGTTTGACGGCAAGCACGGTGTCCTTAAACACGACAATACGCGCAATAGGGTAGATTTCGTGCTGCTTGAGGGTATCCATAAGACCATTAATATCGGAAATATATTTTTTGGCTGTACCGATTTCCAGCAGCTCGGGCGTCGTTGTCGGGTATGTAATATATCCGTTGTCGTCCTTTAGATCGATAACCATGCTGTTCAGTTCGGTATCGTCAACAAGTTTGAGCAACGATTCCATGCGAGAACCGCCCGCGCTATGCGCTGTAACGTAAATCCCCTTGATAGGCGGTGTATCAGGCTGAGGATCCTGCTTCACCTGGCCGGGCATCATTCCTCCGCCTCCCGGAGGCTCCTCTCCCGTTACGATCGGCGCATTCGGCTGTACGATCGTTTCTCCGGCTGATGCATTTAGATAAGCGACAGCAAGCTGTTTGGCATCGCCATGCGCTTCTCCTTGTCCGGTAAGCAAGCCGTAAAGCAGCATAATTGTAGATACAATGATGTCCATTAAGCTCTCTCCCGTCATTTTATAGGATAGTATAAGTAATCCCCATACTTAACCTCTATGTCTAGGAATGAAACCTGGCGCGCCGACAAAGGACGGCGCGGCCGTAATGCCAACAAAGCTTCACCTTTTGTATCCGATTATAAGCCACTTCGTTGAATGGGTCATCTCTTTTTTGTTCTAATGGGAGACAAAAAACCAGTCGACAACGAGATCGACTGGCAGTGCGGTTATACCGATATCCCATAACCAAGCCTATTCATTGTAACATCGTCTGTTTCTGCCCGTTGCAGATGCTGTGCTGTACAATTTCCATGACGTCTCCCGGCTCAAGAACAGCAAGGCCGTCACGAAGGACGATACGGAGATCCAACTCACGGGAAGTGAGGTAAGGACTAAGCTCCGGGGCAAGCCTTTCGACAATTTGAGACAATTTGACCGTTTCCATATCCACTCAGCATCACCCTTTCATCCTAATAGTCAATTAGAAAGCAAGAAGGGGAAAACGATTGGTAAAGAAACTAACGTTTGGGATACACACATTATAACAGCTTCGCTTTCAAAAACATAGCAATTGTTAACAACTTCCGCTTCCGCGGAGATCAGCTAGGGTTCGGCCTCCGGAAGTCTCCGACGACGCCAACGGTTTCCACAATATTAATGAAAGCGTGCGGGTCGATGGTAATGATGGTTTTGCACAGGTCCGCCACTTCGAATTTCGTGCGTACAGTCATCAGCATATCCCTCTCGGCCGAGGAATAGGCTCCTCGCGTCTTGATTATGGTAATGCCTCTGGGATGGGACAGCAGCTTCTGGCGGAGCTCCTCCGTCTTCGTTGTAATGATAAATGCCGTCACTTTAATATGCCGCACATGGATAAGATCTACAACCTTGCCCGCGGAAAAAATCGCGATTAGCGAATACAGCGCCAGGTCCCAGTTCTTGGTGAAGAAGATAAGGATCGCAATGACGCCGGCATTTAACAGAAAAATGATCATTCCTACGGGCAGATCGCGTCTCTTTGTTACAATGGAGGCAACGACGTCGAAACCGCCGGAAGACCCTCCGTACCTGAGCGCAAGTCCGCTGCCGAAGCCGACGATGACCCCGCCGAACACCGCTCCTAACAAAATATCGTCAGCCGTATGTATGACGGGCACCACCCTCAGAAACAAGGTTGCTGCGGCGACGGAGTAAATGCTCCAAATGACGAAGCGCCTACCTAACATGAACCATCCCCATACCAATACGGGTATATTCAAAAGAAGATACAGCCAGGCGACATTGCCGCCGGTGATGTAACTGATCATCATGGAGATGCCGGACAAGCCGCCGCTAAGCAACTGGTGGGGAATGAGAAACATGTTGAACCCGATCGCAACTAACAACGCGCCGAGCGTCATGGTCGGTATTGTGAGCAGATAACGCCTTTTTGTTGCCTGCAATGGAATCGCTCCCTTATCCAGAATTGAAGTATTATAGCTCCTGGTTAGTATGGCTTTGTTCGCTTAACTGGTATTCGGGGATGTTTCTGTGCTATAATGGTTTGGATATTCTTAAGAAGGCTGTAGATAGAAGGAGTTTGAGAAAAGTTTGAAAACATTTGCTGAATTTGGTTTAGAACCAAAAGTGTTGCAAGCAATAACGGAGTTGGGGTTCGAAGAGTCAACCCCTATTCAAGACAAATCGATCCCATACGCAATGGCGGGACGGGATTTGATTGGTCAGGCCCAGACAGGTACGGGCAAGACGGCGGCATTCGGTATTCCGCTCATTAACAAAATTCCGGTAAGCGAGGATCGCATTGTTGCCTTAATAATGACGCCGACCCGTGAACTCGCTATTCAGGTGGCTGACGAGATCGGGAAGCTCACGCGATACAAGGGCCTTCGTTCGCTGCCAATCTATGGCGGACAAGAAATTGGACGTCAGATTCGCGCGCTCAAGAAGCGCCCGCAGATTATTATCGGAACGCCAGGACGCTTGCTGGACCACATCAACCGCAAGACGATTCGTCTGGAAGATGTACAAACAGTCGTGCTTGATGAAGCGGACGAAATGCTGGACATGGGCTTCATGGAGGACATCCAAACCATCCTTAAGCTTGTTCCGGAAGAGCGTCAAACGATGTTGTTCTCGGCTACGATGCCGATCAACATCCAGAAGCTTGCTCAGCAATTCCTGAAGGAGCCTGAGCATGTCTCGGTTATTCCAAAGCAAGTAACGGCACCTTCGATCGAACAATCGTATATCGAAGTTCACGAGCGTCAGAAGTTCGAAGCGCTTAGCCGCTTGCTGGACATGGAGTCTCCAGAACTGGCTATCATTTTCGGCCGCACCAAGCGCCGCGTTGACGAGCTGAGCGAAGCGCTGCAAAAGCGCGGATACTCTGCCGACGGCCTGCATGGCGACTTGTCGCAAAACCAGCGCGATAACGTTATGCGCAAGTTCCGCGATGGCAGTATAGACGTCCTGGTAGCAACGGATGTCGCGGCTCGCGGTCTTGACGTATCCGGCGTAACGCATGTAATCAACTTCGACTTGCCGCAAGATCCAGAGAGCTATGTTCACCGGATCGGCCGTACGGGCCGCGCAGGCAAAGAAGGTACGGCGTGGTCGTTCGTAACGCCTCGCGAGATCGACCACTTGCACTTCATTGAGCGTATTACGCGCCAGCGCATGAGCCGCAAGCCGCTGCCTAGTATCGCGGAAGCAATCGAAGGCAAACAGCGCATTACGGCCGAACGTATGCTGGAAGTTGTGCAGAACGAGGAATTCTCGGAGTACAAGCCGATCGCGATTCAATTGCTGGAGCAATATGATTCCGTTCATCTCCTTGCTGCGGCAGTCAAGCTGCTCACAGGCGAGAAGAAGGATGTGAGCATCGAGCTTACGCCGGAAGAGCCGCTTCGTGCGAAGAAACGTCGCCCGGACATCCGCTCCAATGGACGCCCGTTCAACCGTGGGGCTTCCTCGTACGGCGGCAACCGCAGCGGCGGGTCCAGCAGCGGCGGCGGTTATCGCGGTCGTGACGACCGTCGTTCGGGAAGCAGCAGTTCGTCGCGCGGCAACTACGAAAGCCGGGGAAGCTACGGCGGCGGATATGGCGGCAAACGCAGCAGCGAAGGCCGCAGCGGCGAGAGCCGTCGTCCGAAGTCCGACGATTACGGCAACAACTAAGCATTCCATACGGTCCGGAGATCATGTCCTAGACTAGCACGTGCAAACAAACCGGGGAAGTCCGTGACGCCTAACGGGCATCCCGGACTTCCCCGGTTATTTGTTAGTCAGCCCAATAAAAATGACTGCTGAAGTATGAGTAGTAAAAATCGTTTTCGTTTTATCCGTAGCAAGGTCGCAACTATTACAGCGTTGGAGGCAGATCAGATGGAGCCAAGAGGATTAATGGGGGGATTCTACAGAATCTCCGAATGGATTATGAGGCTTGCCGTAATCAATTTATTGTGGATAGTTTGCTCCATACCATTCGTCTTTTTCGGATTGACGATGTTTATTGCTCCACAATCCGGCGCAACCGAGCAGGATATGTTAGGCAGCCTGTACACTTCGCTCATTTTGATGGCGATAGTAGCTCCGTTCACATTTTTTCCCGCAACGGCAGCGATGTTCGCAGTAGCCCGGAAATGGGTAACGGGCGAGACGGATGTTTCCCTGTTCAAAACTTATTTCCGCGGGTACAAAGAGAATTATAAGCAGAGCATGATAGGCGGAATCTTGTATACGCTTTTATTCGTCATTATGATAGTCGACTTTATCGTGTACAGGGAACAGCTTAATATTCTGTCGTATATCTTTATCGCGTTCCTTGCGCTGCTTGGCGTATCGATCTTTAATTTCTTTTCGATGCTCGTTCATTATCATATGAAGACGTTCCAACTGATGAAGAATGCGATTCTGATCACGATCGGCAAGCCGTTCCGCTCGCTCTCTACGGCTATTATGTGCGGCCTGGTCATCTATATCAGCTTCTTCCAGTTCACGTTCCTCATTCCGTTTTTTATGGGCAGCATCGTGGCGTACCTGGCGTTCTGGAACTTCAATATCATCTACACGAAACTTCAGGAGCAGGCCGAGAAGCTGAAGAGATCGGAAGAGGAAGAAGCCGAGGAAGCCGCGGAGATGGATCGTGAAGACCTCGTGAAAGACGAGTACAAAGAGGCAAACAGAGAAGTGGACAAAGAAGGAAGCAAATAACATTGCCGTTTGACGTTTACTTTTCCCTTACTTAGGACTATAATAGCTTTACATCCTGCGATGTTCGTCACGGTCCTTCGTTGTTTTGAACCAATGGCTGTTTCACGGGAGACCTAAATCGCCAAGCGGCTGTCATGCCCTCGAAAAGGGACTTCAAAAGCGTGGCTGCGGACACCCACCTGCGAGAGCGGGTTCAGAAACATGTGGATCGGACGGCATAGGCGGGTTCCTAACGTAAAAAGAGAGCGATCGTCTGGCAAAATCCGGCGAAAGCTCTTTTTTCATATGTGAAAACATGGTATGATAAATAGTAATGCAGATAGACGCTAGAGGGGGAGATCGTTGTTGTTGAAGCGGACCTTAATCGGGCTGCTGCGCAGTCATGAACAGACAGGCGACAGAGCTAAGGATCCATTGCTGAAATCACATCTCTACAAGCTGTCGAAGGACAAGGCTTGGGAGGAAGTCGTATCCACGCTCAAGAAGATGCAAGGGTATAAGCTGCTTCACGAGGTTCAATCGGTAGGCGAGATTGTACTGGAGAAGCGAACGGCATTCGGCAGGACGATGGATATTACGGTTTCTGTCATCAGCGTGAACCCGCTTACGTCGGCGGTCGATATTTATTCCGCGTCTCGCGGATCGTTAGGCGACCTGGGTTCTAATTATCGCGTCATACTTGATTTGTACCGCACGCTTGACAAGAAGCTCGCCGCGGTTAGGGTAACCTCCTGATAAGGCAATCAAGGGCTTCACATTTCTATATGAAAACGAAACAAAGCGAGGAAGGGTCGCCCTTCACTCGCTTTGTTTGCGGAAATCAACTATTAGAGGTAGTTCAAAAAGTCCGCTTTTGATCACGGAGCATAGCACGAAGCTTGCTCGACATCGAATATGGAACGCAAGCGAAACTTCCGGTGCTCACGTAGCTTCCACTACGCTCCGCTCCTCAGTTTCTACTTACATTCCATCTTCTCGGTGCTGAAAACCAAACTTTTTAAACTCGCATTTATTCGTGTAACTTAAAGTCGTTACTTACGTATTATACGAGAGCCTTGACCGCTTCAATCGCCGCTTCGTAATTCGGATGTTCTGTCATCTCCGGCAAATACTCGACGTATTTGACATTGTTGCTCTCGTCCAGAACGAAGATAGAACGCATATCAAGGGCAAGCTCTTTAATAAGAACGCCGTAAGCTTCTCCGAAGCTGTTGTTCTTGTAGTCCGAGAGCATGACAACCTTGTCGATGCCGGCGGCCGCGCACCAGCGCGATTGTGCGAAAGGCGTGTCCACGCTCACTGTCAATACGACGACGTTGTCGCCGAGAGCTGCGGCCTCTTCGTTAAAGCGGCGTGTCTGTGCATCGCACACACCGGTATCGATGGAGGGGACGACGCTAATCAATTTTACTTTACCGGCATAGTCTTGAAGAGAGACGACCTCGGTAAGCGATTTGTTAAGGGAAAAGTCAGGTGCTTGATCGCCTACCGCGAGTTCGGGTCCAATCAATGTGATCGGGTTGCCCTTTAATGTGGCAACGCCTGTACGTTCTTGTGCCATGTTAACAATTCCTCCTCAGGGGCTTGTAGTTGGTACGACCTTAATTATAATCGCAAAGAAACACCATTGTCCAATATTTGGCGTGTTAGACGAAAGGCGGGATGAAGATGATCTTCCTCCGTTATGAAAGCTTCCGTTCCTATCTTAGATATTATCCTGGAACGGCCGCTTTGATCGCAATAAATTTGATTGTTTTTCTTATAGCTCAGTTCTATAAGGAGATTGTCAATTACGGTATGTTCATAGCCGTACCCGGTATCGATTCCTTCGGATTCTTGGAGCCGTGGCGGTATATTACATCGCAATTTTTGCACGCGGACTTCGGCCATCTCTTTTTTAATATGTTCGCGCTGCTGGTATTTGCGCCGCCGCTAGAATATTTGCTCAAGACCTTTAAATATATTATTTTCTATTTGCTTTGCGGTATTGGCGGCAATCTGTTCTCGGCGCTTGTCACGAATCTGCAGCATGACCAATACCACTTGGCCATCGGAGCATCTGGCGCGATCTATGGCGTGTATGGAGCGTTTCTGTTTATCGCGTTGCTGCGCAAATCGATGCTGGATGTATCTTCGCGCAAGACGGTATATATAATATTGGCCTTCGGCGTCATCCACTCCATCTTTGTGCCCAAAATTGATCTTTGGGGACATTTAGGCGGAGCGCTTGCAGGATTTCTGTTATACGGGTTGTTGGATAACCTGAAGCAAAGACGTCGACGATAATTAACACAAATATGGTAGGGCACGGGAACGGGAGAGTATGTCCAGTATGGAACTTCGACAGCTATATTACTTCGTAAAAGTAGCAAAAAAAGAACATGTCACGCAGGCGGCCGAAGAGCTGCATGTGGCACAGTCGGCTGTCAGCCGCCAAATTCACCAACTGGAGGAGGAGCTTGGCGTAAAGCTCTTCGTCCAAAAAGGGCGTAATTTGCAGTTGACGCCGGTGGGACAGTTGTTTCTTAAGCGAGCGGAGGCGATATTGGCCGATCTGGAGCGCGCAGTTATAGAAATACAAGAGTTTATGGATCCGGAGAAAGGGGAGATAAGGTTAGGCTTCCCGCACAGTCTCGGCATTTCGTTAATACCGCAGGTCGTTGCATCATTCCGCAAGCAACACCCTAACGTCAAGTTCCGATTCAAGCAAGGGATGTTCCCGTCCTTGATTCGCGATTTGGTGAAGGGGGAGATCGACCTCGCCTTTATCTCGCCGTTTCCTAGAGAACATGAGCAGGTTTGCGGGGAAGTATTGTTGACGGAAGAGTTATATGCCATCCTGCCGCCGGGCCACGCATTGTCGAATCGACAATCCATCGAGCTTATCGAGCTTAAAGATGAGACCTTCGTATTGTTCAGTGAAGGATACTCGCTAAGACCAATCGTGTATGAAGCTTGTCAAGAGGCTGGATTCGAGCCTAAAATCGGCTTCGAGGGAGAAGAGACGGATACGATCAGAGGGCTTGTGGCGGCCGGTATGGGCGTTAGCCTGTTGCCTGAGATGGCGTTGTTCTATTCGGGGACTCTTCAGCCGGTCAAGGTGCGGATAAGCGCCCCATCCGTGACGAGAACAATCGGACTTATTCATCGGAAAAACGAGAAGTTGCCATTAGTCGCGAAGGTTTTTCATTCCTTCCTGCTTCGCTACTTCCTGGATTATAACGCTAAGCGTGAACAATAATTGCATAACTTCGAACCAATAAGAAGGCCGTCCCGCATATTGCGAGGACGGCCTTCTTATTGGTTGATCCTTTATTTTTTATTCGCGGTTCTGAGTGAACATCAGAATGTAACGAATAAGCTCCAGCAGGGATAAGAGCGCGGCAGCTACATACGTAAGGGCAGCTGCATTTAATACTTTGGCCACACCCTTCGCTTCCTCTTGGTGTACAAAACCTTCGGTTATCATCAGGCTTCTCGCACGATTGCTGGCATTGAATTCGACCGGCAACGTAATCAGTTGGAAAGCGACCGCGACGGAGAAGAAAATAATACCAAGTCCGATCAAGCCGAAGGCGTTAAAGATAAATCCGCCAATAAGCAGAAACGGCGCAATGCCGGATGCGAAGTTAACGATCGGAAAGATGCGGTGTCTGGCAACCAGGAACGGATAGCTGACAGAGTGCTGGATCGCATGGCCTACCTCGTGACACGCAACGGAGATGGCTGATATCGTGTTCTCGTAATAAACCGGCTCGGATAGCCTTACAACTCTGTTAATGGGGTCGTAGTGGTCTGTGAGCGATCCGGGAACGGGCTCAATGGGTATATGGTGGAGGCCGTTGTTGTCCAACATTCGACGTGCGGCTTGATAGCCTGTCAGTCCGCTGGTGGCGGGTACCTGAGCCCACTTCTTGAACGTGCCCTTCACTCGGAACTGCGCCCAAATCGTAAGGGCGAAGGCTGCGATAATTAGAACCATCATAAACATCTCTTCATTCCTCCAGATTGATGTGACTTCATCCGTTACATGAGCGAGCTCTTGTTCATGAGCAACATGAGCGCTTCTATGCACGCCGCTGTCTGAGGCATGATTCGCGTATAAAATCTGCCTGCCTTTCGGGGCCCAAGCTGCTTAATGACGGGCTCCAGCTCCTTTACCTCGCGTTCCAGCCGAGAAAGGTGCTGCTGGATTTCGGTCAACTTCAGCGATATATGCTCGTCGGGCGTCACTTTGCTCCATGAGTCCAGACTCGACTTAATCTCATCTAACGTATATTTGTCTTTTTTCATCTGCTCAATACGTTCGAGGCGCTGCAAAGTTTCATCTCCGTACAGTCTGTAATTTTTTTCGGAGCGCCCCGAAGGTTCAATCAAACCGAGGGAAGTATAATAATCAATCGTTCGAGAGCTTATCTGCGCCCGTTTGGCCAATTCGCCGATACGGTACAATCTCATCTCCATCTTCATCCACCGCCCTATATGATTTCAATTTCTATGATAATAGGTAAGTAACCATACAGTCAAACGTATTGCTTGAATCGTATCCCAACTATATTGGAGGGGAGTACATTCATCCAGTGATAATGGATCTAAAGATCCCTTCATAAAGGAGGAGGGGCTGTTCGAGTTTTTTTGTGCGAGTAAATCTGACATATTGAGTAGAAACGACTTTGATTTACAAAAAGCGAATAATAGATGCCGAGATAACGTGATAACAGACCAAAAACCCGATGGATCTTAACGTTCGTACCAATTTCAAAGGAGAATGTTAGATATTTTTCGAAAAAATGAAAAAAACATATTGTCAAATGAACAACCGCTGAATATAATGACAATATGTCTTTCGTGAAATGTCATGTAATATAACATCCAAAGGAGTGGTCGTATTGATTAAGAAAACTTTTCTTGCACTAGGTTTGATGACAATTTTGTTCCCGGTAGCAGCATTTGCCGAGGATCCGTCGGGTGCAACGCTTGACATGGGACTTAACTCTCTATGGGTTATGTTGGCATTCATACTCGTACTTTTGATGCAAGGCGGATTCATTCTTCTCGAAGCAGGTTCGACCCGGATGAAGAATGCCGGTCACGTAGCGGGCAAAACGATCTTTACGGTTGGCCTTGCGGCACTTATCTACTGGGCTTTCGGTTACGGCATTGCGTTCGGCGGCGACAGCGGCCTCAGCCAATTCATCGGATGGGGCGACTTCTTCTTCGACCCTCAACTGGCAGGTGATGCTGCAGCAGGCGATTCCTTCCCTAATGGCGTATTCTTCTTGTTCCAGCTGGCATTTGCCGCGATCTCGTTATCCATTGCATGGGGCGGCTTCGCGGAACGTGCGAAACTATCCTCTTACATTGTATTTACACTGTTTTTCGTTGGTTTGATCTACCCGATCGTCGCTCACTGGATCTGGGGCGGCGGCTGGCTGGCCGAAGACGGCGCGCAAGACTTCGCCGGCTCTACAGTCGTTCATTTGACTGGCGCTCTTGCCGCATTCGCAGCAACGGTTCTTCTGAAGCCGCGTATCGGCAAATTCAACAAAGACGGTTCCGCCAACGAAATTCTGGGTCACAACCAAGTGTTTACGGCATTGTCCGTATTGCTCCTGTGGGTTGGCTGGTTCGGCTTTAACGCAGGCTCCACGGTAGCGATCGGCGACGGATTTTTTACTTATGTAGCATTCACGACGATGTTGGCTGCTGGCGCCGGCGGTGTAGCTGCACTGTTAATCTCTTGGGCCGTAACGGGCAAAGCCGACATCACGGCTATGCTAAACGGTACGCTTGCAGGTCTCGTAGCAATTACGGCATCATGTGCATTCGTCGATCCTTGGGCAGCCGTCGTTATCGGTCTGGTAGCAGGTATGCTTGTGTTCTACAGCGTGAAAATGTTCGAAAAGCTGAAGGTCGACGATCCGATCTATGCCCTGTCCGTACACGGTATGGCTGGTATTTGGGGCACGCTGGCGAACGGAATCTTTGCAACGCAAGAGCTTGCCGACAAAGTCGGCGTTGGAACAGGCGGGCTTATCGATACTGGCAGCTGGAAGCAGCTGTGGGTGCAATTCGAATCCGTAGTCGTAGTAGGCGCGTTCGTTCTGGTTGCATCCTTCCTCGTGCTTGGCGTCATGAAGATGATCATGGGCTTCCGCGTAACGGAAGAGCAAGAAATTATCGGTCTTGACCTCAGCGAGCATGGCGCTTATGGTTATCCTGAGCAATTGAAGAAACCGGGCCAAACGTTCGAAGGTTAAAAAGAGAGCATTAAACGGACCGAAGGGGGAGAGCGGCGCATGGGCGATCCGGCACGTTCGCAGCACTTCAAGAAGATCGGCGCAGCCGATCGAGTGGATGGGCTGCGGTGCTTGCGAGATCAGATGCACGAGCAGATGGAAGCCCTTCTCCCTGTAAGGCCGGTCGAACAATTAAATGAACAATTAAACGAGACGCATGACGCCTTGATCACCAAGGCGATCATGCTCTCCGAAGCGGACATGGCACGGATGGGGAAAGGGTCTCCCCCCGTGCCATACGCCTATTTATTGTTCGGCAGCGGCGGGCGGAAGGAACAGACGTTGTCCAGCGACCAAGACAGCGGCGTGGTCTATCGGGATCCGGCGGAGAACGGAGAAGAGGCCAAGGCTTATTTTCTTGAATTATGTCAATTGATCGTAAGCAATTTGATTGCCATCGGATATCCGCCTTGCGAAGGCAAGGTGTTAAGCGACAATCCAGATTGGTGCAGCTCGCTGAGCGAGTGGCGGGAACGGTTGGAAGGCTGGTTCAGGGAACCTGCCTGGGAATCCGTCCGTTATTTGCTCATTATCGCTGACGGAAGATGCGTATACGGTGACGAGGGCGTTGCTGAGGCCTTAAAGGATATCTACTATTCCGATATGTTAAACCATCCCGTCATTATTAGGCGAATGATCGAGAACACGATGCGGCATAAGGTGCTCGTCGGCGTATTTGGGCAATTGCTGAAGGAACGGTATGGCGAAGATGCCGGCAGTCTGGATATTAAGTATGGCGCTTATATTCCAATGGTCAATTCGATTCGAATGATGGCGATACAAGCGAGTGTAAGGGGAACGTCGACGCTGGAGCGCATACGCAAGCTAATCGACATTGGCAAGCTGTCGCCAGCCGATGGGGAGCAATACGAGCAAGCCTTCCGTTTCATTTTGCGCTTGCGATTAATGACAACGGAACAGATGGAAGACGGTTTGTATGCAAACAACGGCAAGCTGCATAGCAGCAAGCTGACCAAAGAGATGACGGACGAGCTCAAGAGCAGCTTGCGGATAGGCAAACGCCTGCAGCGGGCGGTATACCGTCAGGCGATGGGAAGGCTGATGTAAGGTAAGGCGGTGGTCTCAATGAAGGAACAAAAAGGCGTAGGCCGCATGTGGAGTCTATACAAAATGGGGGGTGTCACGCCTGCCATCGCGTCCATGCTTGGCTCTCAGAACGCTCAGCAAATGGCATTTATTCGTAACGCCAATCGGGAGCAGCGTAAGCAATCTTTGCTTGAAACGCCTCTGAGGGAGCTGGAAACCGTCGTTTTTGATTTGGAGACGACAGGTTTTAATCCTAATCATGGAGACGAAATTATTTCGTTCGGGGCCGTCGTCGTGAAAGGCGGAGAGCTGTGCGAGACAGAGACCTTTTACAGCCTCGTCAATCCGCGCCGAACCATACCGAGATCAATTGTGGAGCTTACGGGAATCACCAACGGGATGGTGCAGGACGCTCCGGATCTGATGACGGCTCTTCATGACTTTATGGCTTTCGTAGGGCGCAGATTGCTTGTTGCGCATGCCTCCGGCCATGACAAACAATTCCTCAACGCGGCATTATGGCGTACGTCCAAGGTGAATTTGAACCATCGGGTTCTCGATACGATGATGATTGCGAAGTGGCTGGAGCCAAACCGCGATGGTTATAGTCTGGATGAATTGCTTGCTGGCAGCTGCATTCCGATTACGGTGCGGCATCATGCGCTGGAGGATTCTCTAATGACGGCGCGATTGTGGCTTCATTATTTAAATCAAATCGTTGAGCGAAACGTATTTACGTTAGGCGATTTGTACGCCTATCTAAGCAAACACTAGCTGAGCGGGCATAAAAACGCCGTCCTGATGACGATAAGGCTGTACTACCGGAGCAGAGGGATCGGTCAAGGAAATAATCCAATATTGGAAGCCGGAATGAAAATAAAAGCCTTCGCCGTCGCGATTCGATGGAATCGCTGCGGTATTAGGGTGCGAGTGGAAGAAGCCGACAAGCTGTTGTCGGTTTTTTTCCATTGAGAAACAGGCGGCTGTCCATTCCTCGGGATCGAAGAAAAAAGAGTCGGAGGGATGGGGGTGAATATTGCGAATCGGCAAAATGATGTCAATGGAATGCCGCTCTTTTGCCCGGGCGAGCACGCCGCAAGCCTCATTCGGGAGGATGCTTCCGCAATAGTCGAGAAGCAGCGTGTAAGCTGCCTTGGTGATGGATGTACGAGCTTCGTAATTAGGGTGCGAAAGCGAAAGCGACATGACATATCCTCCCGAAATTGCAGCAACTACAACTTCTTATCGATAAGTAAGTATACCGCGAAACCCAAGGTGTTGTTAAGCTTTGGATTGCCGTTTCGGAGGTTTGATTGTTAGAGCGACGGCGATCAACAGCCCCGCGCTTAAGATGGTTAGAATGACAAACAAACCCGTAACGGATTTATCGGCCATCCAGCTAAAGAAGGGAGGCCCAATCGCTACGCCAAGAAAACGAAGGCTATTGTATAACGAGGTCACCATGCCTCGATGCGATCGATCGACGGATCCTGTAATAAGGGTATTGAGACAAGGGAGCAGCAACCCTGTTCCAATGCTGCACAAAGTAATAAAAATGATTAAGGCGATAAAAGCCGAATGCCAGATGGAAGCGGCTGTAAGGGACAATGACATCAGGCCGATCCCGGACAACATTAGGACCTTCATCCTGTCGCCATTTTTGCGAATTCCCTTCCCTGTCGAGTAAGCCGTAATGACAAGCCCGAGCAGCGGAATGGCCAGCAGTCCGCCTTTGGCAACGCCGTCAATCGATAGGGGAGGTTTTTCGGCCATATCCGACAGATAGAACAAAACGCCGAATAAAATAAACAAGCCGAGCGAACCGGCCAGATAAGCGGTAAACAGCCATTTTCCTTCTTTGGCATAGATCGCCTTCATTTCTTTCCAATAGGTTTTGAAAGGCGTGGGTTTGCCTTCATGTTTAGGTTCATGTATCAGCCATAGAACGGCGCAAAATGATCCTGCGCAAAACAGAGGAAACGCGAAGAACGGCGCATACCATGACCATAAACCAAGCAAAGAGCCTAGAATAGGGCTGATGACTTTCCCGGCGCCGTTGGATGCTTCGATAAGTCCCAGCGCCTCGCTTTCTTCCCCGTCTTGATAAAGGTCGCCTACCAGCGCCATGGCGATCGGCGCCGTGCCTGCCGCCGCCATCCCCTGCAATGCCCGCGCTCCAATGAGAATGCCGTAGGATTCCCAAACGGCGCCGAGTCCCGCCAATATCCCTGCACCGCCGTAGATCGCCAGCGCAGGCAAGATGACAGCCTTTCTGCTCATCCGATCGGAGATATATCCGATAATGGGTATGAAGAGAGCGGCTGAAACGGAGAATAAGGTAATGACAAGACTGGATTGAAACTTGCTTAGCGACATGGCTTTCGCCATATCCGGGAGAATGGGAACGAGGATGGAATTTCCCAGTACAAGTACGAGCGGTACAGTTGCGAATGCTGCATATTGCAACCATGATGACTTAGTTTCTTTGGTAGCGCTGGATTTTCGTTTTCCATGAGCCTGTGCTCGTGACATACCGTTCCTCCCGTAGTCATGAACGCATTCAGCCTAAGCAGACTGTGCTTATGACGGATTTATGGCTAATCTGCCCATTGTCTTGAGCTTCCATACCTCGCGTGGTACGATGGGAACAATGAATAGGGTTAACGGAAGGAAGGACTTAAGTGAAAAAAACAGCAGCGTGGTTTTTCACGGCTTTTTTGTTAGCAGGGCTTGGCATCTTTCAATACATGCAGCAAGGCGCCGCAGCCGCAACGGAGCTGGCATCGCCAAGCGGCTTTAAGCCCAAGGCGGGATACGAGTCCGCGGCCATAACGCTCCCGGGCATGGACGACGCTATCCATACGATAGGCGGAGGAGCCGGAGAGAAGCTGTTATTCGTCAACTTCTGGGCTTCCTGGTGCGGTCCTTGCGTGATGGAGGCTCCTGATCTGCAGAAGCTGCATGAACAGTATGGAGATGTCATGGAAATGTATGGCGTCAACTCTACGAATTACGATAAGGAACGTTCGGCGAGGGAGTTCGTCGAAGAGTTTGGCCTAACGTTCCCGATGTTAATGGACCGGGAAGGCACGATTACGAAGCTGTATAAGGTTAATAATTTCCCAACGAGCTTCCTAATTGACGGCAACGGCGTCATAAGGGAACGGATTAACGGAGTCGTTACGTACGCAGAATGGGAGAGGCTCATTCTGAAGTGGTCGAAGCCGAACGCGGCATAACAAAAAAGCAGTTAGCGGAAGGCGCAAAGCCTTGAACGCTAACTGCTTTTATTGTTTCATCCTAAGCCGTTAATGATTGACGAGCCCCAGTCTCTCCACAAACTCCGATTCTGGACCGTCTCCAGTTGTCTTGGACATATGAAGCAGCGCATAACGGATGCTGTCGAGAAGCGCTTCCCAGCTGGCTTCTATTACGTTGCTGGATACGCCGACCGTACTCCAGGTATTGTCGAGTCCGGTGGATTCCACAAGCACCCGTACTTTGGCGGCCGTGGCGTCTTTCTCGTCGATGACGCGGACCTTGTAGTCGGACAAGTGAATCTGTTCGATGCGCGGGAAAAATTGCACGAGCGCTTTGCGCATTGCGTTGTCGAGAGCGTTGACGGGGCCGTTGCCCTCCGCGGCCGTCAGCACGATCTGACCTCCCACGTTGATCTTGACGATGGCTTCGCAGATCATGCTGGCGTTCGACTTCTCCATATGGATCTTAAACGATTCTACCTTGAAGATTTGGACCGCGTCGGTAAAAGCGTCGCGCAAAAGAAGCTCAAGCGAGGCGTCGGCGCCTTCGAATTGATAGCCTTGATGCTCCAGATCCTTGATCTGCTCCATAATTTGTTTCGTCTTCTCGTTGTTCGAGGTGATGTCGAGTCCAAGCTCGGTCGCTTTGGAAATAATATTGCTTTGACCGGCAAGCTCCGACACGAGAATTCTCTGCTTGTTCCCCACAAGCTCGGGCTCGATATGCTCATAAGTCTTGGCATCCTTCATGATCGCGGAGACATGGATGCCGCCCTTATGGGCGAATGCCGCGTTGCCGACGAAAGCTTGACCGACCGGCATATGAACATTGGCGATCTCGCTAACGTAACGGGCCGTTCCTGTCAGCAGGCGAATACGGTCGTCTTCAAGGCAGGAGTAAGCCAGCTTGAGCTGCAGGTTCGGAATGATGGAACACAGATTTGCGTTGCCGCAACGCTCGCCGTAACCGTTCATCGTGCCTTGCACCTGGCGCGCGCCAGCCTGGACGGCAGCCAGCGAATTCGCGACGGCAAGCTCGCAGTCGTTATGAGTGTGAATGCCGATAGGCGTATTCAGTTCTTCCTTGACGCGGGAGACGATCTCATGGATTTCGTTGGGCATAGTGCCGCCGTTCGTATCGCAGAGCACGAGCCAGTCCGCTCCGCCTTCCTGTGCTTTGCGAAGCGCTGCAAGGGCATATTCCGGGTTGTTTTTGTAGCCGTCGAAAAAGTGCTCGGCGTCGTACATCGCTTCCATGCCGTGGTGTTTAAGTAGCGCGAAGGAGTCGAAGATCATCGCCAGATTTTCTTCCAGCGTCGTCTGGAGCGCCGTATGGACATGGAAATCCCAAGCCTTGCCGACCAGCGTTGCCGCCGGTACGCCGGATTCGATAATCCGGAGCAGGCTGGCGTCTTGCTCGGCGACGCTGTTCTTGCGGCGCGTGCTTCCGAACGCGGTAATCTTGGCATTGAGCTTCATCGTCTTTACGCGCTTGAAAAATTCGATATCCTTGTTGTTGCTTCCGGGATTGCCGCCTTCAATATAATGAACGCCCAAAGCGTCAAGCTTTTGTGCAATCTTCAGCTTGTCATCTGCCGATAAGCTGATCCCCTCGCCTTGCGTGCCATCGCGCAGCGTCGTGTCAAAGATGAATATTTGTGCGGACATTTCTAAATGTGCCTCCTTCACAGAGCCTCTGATGGAATCATAATACATGATTATACCACTTTATCTTCCTAAAGTAGAGAGGGAAGTTGCAATTCCGGCCTACTATCTATATAAGGAAAGCGGTATCTTGGCGAACAAATGTTTGTTGTTCGGCATTGACTTGAACCTTGCCTAATTATATGCTGAGGAAACAAGCGGTACAACCCAACATTCTGCAATTGGCGGTGAACTTGTCCATGAGCGGCGTAGAAGAGCATTATCCTGCCAAAGGCAGAGTAATCATCCATCTCGATATGAATGCGTTCTATTGCTCCGTGCACGAAGCAGAAGAGCCTGACGTATATAAGAATAAAGCAACGGCGGTCTCCGGCAGCATCGAGCAGCGCAAAGGCATCATTGTCACCTGCTCGTACGCAGCCCGTGCGAAGGGCGTCAAGACAGGGATGCCGGTGCGTCAAGCCGTCAAGATGTGTCCGGATATCATCTTGATCAAGCCGGACTTCCATCTGTACCGGAAGTACTCCAGAGGATTTTTGTCGATCGCTCGCGCTTATACGCCGATGGTGGAATCCGTCTCCATCGACGAATGTTATATGGATATTACGGGCTCCAAGCTGATGGGAACCCCGTTGCAGATCGCGGAATCGCTGCAGCGACGCATATTGACGGAGTTGGCGCTTCCATGCTCCATCGGCCTTGCCCCTAACAAGCTGCTCGCCAAAATGGCTTCGGATATGAAAAAGCCCAATGGCTTGACCGTCCTCCGCATTCGCGACGTGCCTCAAGTGCTGTGGGATAAGCCCTGCAATCTATTATTCGGCGTTGGAGGCAAGACGGCCTCCAAGCTTGCAAAGCTGAATATCCATACGATCGGAGAGCTGGCGGCGGCCGATGAGAGCATGCTGATCAAGCAATTCGGAACCGTTGGCGCCTGGATGAAGTCGGCCGCGCACGGCATCGATCATTCTCAGGTTAATCCGCACCGGGATCAGAATAAGTCTATCGGCCATACGACGACGCTGCCGCAGGACTTGACGAAGCGGGACGATATATTTCGTGTGCTGCTCAATCTGGCCGATCAGACGGGGCGCAGGCTACGCAGGCAGAAGCTTGTCGCTTCAACGGTTCAGATCACGATCCGAAGGCCTGACATGACGACCATTACGAGATCCCATACCGTTCCGGCGCCGATCCAGACGACGGAGGAAATCACGAAAGAAGCGCGGGCGCTCTATCTAAAGCATTGGAGCGAAGGGGAGCCGATTCGCCTTCTGGGAGTTACGCTGCAGAATTTAACCCCCATCTCCGAATCCGCTCTTCAGTTGGATCTATTCAGCTTTGAGGAGCAGCCGCGCAAGGAATCGCTAACGAAGGTGATGGACGCGCTTCGGGACAAATTCGGAGAGGACGCCGTTCTGACCGCTGGCATGCTTGGCGACGATCCATCTTCCTTAATCAGAAACAAACGAATTCGAGGTACATCCTTGCAAAAAGACGATACTTTGTTATATATTGATGAGTGAAGGAACGAGCCGTACCGGCATATTTGGATAATATATAATTGGAACGGATTTATCCGTAGATTATAAAGGAGGAGAAAACCATGGCTAAGTTTACATGGGTAGAGAAAGACACATGCATCGCTTGCGGTGCTTGCGGAGCGACGGCTCCCGACATTTATGATTACGACGACGAAGGTTTGGCCGAGGTTATTTTCCAAGGCGACTCTAATAGAGGCATAACCGAAATTCCGGATGACATGTACGACGATCTGCAGGACGCTTGCGACGGATGTCCGACGGATTCTATCAAAATCGCCGACGAGCCCTTCAACGCCGAGGGCTAATCAGATCCCATTTCAAAAGCTCTTCGACCATTATGGTGCGGTGGGCTTTTTTTTATGCGAGGTTATGCCGATATATTCCAAAAGAAGAGTGGAAATCGTCGTAATCGACCAGGAGGCATGGATGATGGAACAATCAAAATTCGATAAACCCGAAGATATTATATATTTGAAGCAATTCGTCAAAAAACATCCCGACAATAAGATGGGATGGTACTTGCTTGGCAAACATTACCGCGACGCAGGGAAGGAAGGAAAAGCGAATTATTGCTTTATACAGGCCGGAGATATTTATGACGCCTTCGAACAATCCAGTCATCCGTTAGCCGTATCGACGAACCAATTGGAAGAGCTCAAGGCATGGGAGAAGCGGAAGAAGCGCAAACGTCTTGTTCGCAACGTAACGGTCATAGCGGTACCGCTGTTGCTGCTTGCGCTGCTGATCCCTTCCATCGGAAATCAAAAGCAAATACCCGGCGATGATGCCGTTCCGGCTGTCGCCGACGGGAGTCCGGGGCTTGGCGTCGTGCTGGTTCCGCGCAAGGAAAAGACACCCGCCGGGTATGCATTCGGCGAAGTGATGAAGGCCGGCGGCGAATCGCCGCCGAAAGTCATAGCTGCCCATCTCGAGGAGAAGGGGGGCTGGAAGCAATGGAACGGCAATGCAAGGCTATTGATGGAGATGGAACGTGGCAGCGGACAGGCGCAATTCGAGGTGAGCATGCTGGACCGTAACGTCTGTGCATGCGATCCCGCCGATGCCAAGCCGGCAGCAAGCCGATTTGCCGAATGGAAAATAGAGCAGGAGCAGCATTGGACGTTATCCAGCGCTATTGTGCAATACCGAAATTTGTATAAGAAGTGGCCGGAAAATTTGGATGCGCTTGTACGTCCCTACCCGCACAACGTATTGTCCGGAGAAGGAGAGGGGATGGCTGCGATGTTCCCCGAGCTGCTCGCCAAGCTGAAGTTATCGGCATCGCAAGCGGAAAATGCGAAACCTCAAACCGGCGGACAAGGCACTAAGGATGCCGCTGCTCAGATTGCAGGCGCAACGTCTATCGGCTCCAACGGCTTGTTCCAACCGGATTGGAGCAAGCCGCTGGAGATCGTAATCGATGTGTCGAACCATACGCTTGCCGTCGTGCATAACGGCTTGATCGTCCGCAGCTACAGGGTAGGACTGGGCGGTTCGAAGACGCCTGAGGGCAGCTTCTTTATCAGCGAGAAGGTGAGGGATCCCAACGGCGGAGACGGGATTTTTGGCTCGAGAGGCATGACTTTGTCCAACACGCTGTACGCCATTCATGGCACGAACGACAAGGACAGCATCGGCAAGGACGAGTCGCTTGGCTGCATCCGACTGGGAGAAGCCGACGTCGAGGAGTTGTTCGACATGGTGCCGCTAGGTACGCCGGTGCAAATTAAAAACGGGACGCTTCCACCCGATGCCAAGGCGCCGCAGGAACGATTCCGGCTTGCGCCCAAGCAGGACGAAAGCAATCCCGCGAAGGTATATCGATGGCTGACATAACGTAGTCGTCAGCAGCTTAGGAGAAGACGATAAGAAGGACGGATACGGCTACGATTACGAAGCCGACGATGGAGCCGATCCAGACCAGCGCCTTCTTGTTCACTTCTTCCTTAGGTTTAACCTTCATTGTAGCCGGTTTGCGTTTAGGTGCGCTCATGAATCAACAACCTTTCTGATAATAATCACTTATAGATGTAATTCAAAAAGTCCGCTTTTGATCACGAAGTAGACCAAGAAGCATACTCGACATCGAATATTGAATTCAGGCGAAAGTTCCGTTGCTCACGTAGCTTCCACTACGCTCCGCTACTCACTTCCTACCTTCATTCAATCTTCTCGGTGCTGAAAACCGAACTTTTTGAACAAGCACTTATATGCTTGTATTGTAATCGTTTTCCGCGGATGCCGCAATACAAGGAGATGGACGGAGCCTCGGGCACATGGTGCAAGGCTCTTTTCTTTTTGATTCAAAACGGATAAACTGTCTGATAGAGCACATACTGCGGAACGGAGTGAACTTCTTGCTTTATTCATCTCTTCTTAAACCGATTTTCTTTAAAATGGACCCGGAGAAGGCGCATCACCTGGTCATCGACGGCATGGCCGCTTGCGGCAAAGTACCCGGTCTCGGAGCGCTTATGAACGCCATGTACGGCGTACCTGACATTCCGGAGCTGCGTACGAAGGTACTCGGCATTTCCTTCCCTCATCCCGTGGGGCTGGCCGCCGGGCTGGACAAGAACGGAGTCGCCGCGGACGGCTTCTCCAGCATCGGTCTCGGCTTCGCCGAGGTGGGTACGGTAACGCCTAAGGGGCAGGCGGGTAATCCCCAGCCAAGGCTGTTCCGGTTGCCTCCAGACGAAGCGCTGATCAATCGGATGGGCTTCAACAATCACGGAGCGGACGCAATGGCGGCATCGCTCGCGCGCCGCAAGATTAACCGAATTCCGATCGCGGTCAATATCGGCAAGAACAAGGATACGCCGAACGAGCTGGCCCATGAGGATTATCAAGCCTGCATTCGGACGCTGTACGATTTTGGCGACTTCTTCGTCGTAAATATCAGCTCGCCGAACACGCAGGGCTTGAGGGATCTGCAGCATGGCGATGAGCTAAAGAAGCTCTTGGACGCCGTTATGACGGAGATGGAAACGCAGGCGAGGAAACGCGGCAAGGAAACGAAGAAAGTGCTGGTCAAGATTGCGCCGGATATGTCGGACGATCAGCTCTCCCATACGGTGGCGACAATAATGGACAGCCGGGTATCGGGCATCATCGCCACGAATACGACATTGTCGCGCGATGGCTTGTCTCACGCCCATGCGGGAGAAACTGGCGGATTGAGCGGAAGGCCGCTTACACGGCGCTCCACCGAGGTTATCGCGGCCGTATATCGACAGACTGGCGGAAGATTGCCAATTATCGGTTCCGGCGGAATCTTTACGGCGCAAGACGCATACGATAAAATTCGCGCGGGAGCTTCGCTTGTAGAGATCTATACGGCATTAATATATAAAGGACCAGGATTGCAGCGCGAGCTGACAAGCGGGCTTGTCGAATGCTTGCGCAAGGATGGCTACCGCAACATTGCCGAAGCAGTAGGCGCAGATCATCGTTAGAAACAGGAGGCGGCCGGATGGACGGTAGAGACTGGAGTCTTTTTCTACAGCCTTATGAACAAGCGGTTGAGGAATTAAAGGTTAAATTCAAGACGATGCGCGTAGAGCTCAAAATAAGAGAGGCCTACGCGCCTATAGAATTCGTAACAGGAAGAGTAAAAAGGATCTCCAGCATTCTGGAGAAGGCTCGGCGGCTTGGCGTAGCGCCGGATCGGCTGGAGGATGGGATCGAGGACATCGCGGGCATTCGGATAATGTGCCAGTTCGTGGACGACATCCATCGGGTGGCGGCGCTGATCCGGACTCGCAAGGATCTGGAGCTTGTATACGAAAAAGATTACATTACGAACTACAAGGACAGCGGGTACCGAAGCTACCATATTATCGTCAAGTACCCTGTGCAGACCGCACTGGGCTTCAAACACGTATTAGCGGAGATTCAAATCCGCACGCTTGCGATGAATTTCTGGGCTACGATCGAGCATTCGCTTAATTATAAATTTAAGGAAAGTCTGCCCGAGGATGTGCGGAACCGGCTCAAGAAAGCGGCCGAAGCCGCCTTCTTGCTGGACACCGAGATGACAAGCATCCGCGAGGAGATTCTTGACGCGCAGACGGAGTTCGAAGAGCAGTCCAATGCGGTATCCCGCGTGCTGAACGGAATACAGGATTTGTATTTCTACCATCGCGTAAGAGAAGCGGCACAGTTCCAGATCAAGTTCAACGAATTATTTGAACAGCAGGACTATCATGCTCTGCATACCCTGTCGATCGATATAGGAGCGGCCATCGCGAAGGCTAAAAAAAACAATCAATCTTAAGCGGCGGAGCTACTCCGCCGAGCGAATAACCTCCAGCGTCGCCGGCATGGCGTTGCTCGGAGGTTATTCTATCCGGGAAGCGGCAGCCTTAAAGCAGCGGGAGGAAACATTAATGAAGGTGGATTTGCCGACACGGTTTATCGACAGAATGAAGCAATTGTTAGGCGAGGAATTCGATGAGTTCATGGCTTCGTACGAAGCGCCGAGAGCGTTCGGCCTGCGTCTAAATCCACTCAAAGTAACGAAAGAGGAATGGCGGGAGCTTAATTATCTACAAAATCCGGATCGTCGTATTCCTTGGACGGAGAACGGCTTCTATTACAAGGAAGAGGAGCGACCCGGCAAACATCCTTTTTACCATGCGGGGTTGTATTATATTCAAGAGCCGAGCGCGATGCTTCCCGCCGAGCTGTTGGACGTGAAGCCGGGACATCGGGTGCTCGATTTGTGCGCTGCTCCGGGAGGCAAGTCGACCCAGATTGCCGGGATGCTCAAAGGGAGCGGCATTTTGGTAGCGAATGACAACGCAAGCGAGAGAACGAAGGCGCTGGCCAAAAATATCGAGCTCGCAGGCATCAGAAACGCAATCGTTCTAAACGAAGAACCGGCAGCCATCGCCAAATCGTTTCCGGAATGGTTTCATCGCATATTGGTGGATGCGCCTTGCTCCGGCGAAGGGATGTTCCGCAAGGCTGATTCTATGGTCGGCGATTGGGAGAAACATTCCGTGCAGAAGTGCAGCGCCATGCAGCGCGATATTATGAACCACGCCGCGAAGATGCTGGCGCCAGGCGGCTTGCTATTGTATTCGACCTGCACTTTCTCGCCGGAAGAGAACGAGTCGCAGATTGCTTCCTTTCTGGAGGAGCATCCCGACTTCGTTGTGGAGCCGATTAAGCATGAATGCGGACTACGCGCCGGCCGTCCGGATTGGGTCGATGAAGCGACTGCAGCAAGTGCGGGGCCATCTATCGTAAGCTCCTTGAGCGGGACCGCGCGGTTATGGCCGCATGTGATCGAAGGCGAAGGGCATTATGCCGCGTTGCTCCGCAAAAAGTCGGGGAGCGGGACGACGGAGATCGAATTAGAGCGTCCATGGGTCCCGACGACCGCGATTGCAGCTGCGACTCCTGCCCTTACCGGCATGATGAAAGAGCAGCGCCTACGTAAAGACGGGAAGGGCAAAGGAGCAAAATCGGGAAGCTCGGCTTCCGATCAAACTCCGGTCGAGCTGTGGGAGGCGTTTAGCAAGCAGCAGCTCATACTCCGGGAGGGGGATTGGGGCAGCGTTCCCTTCTCCTACGGAGAGCGTCTCTATATGCAGCCGACGGGCGTGCCTTCTCTGGACGGGCTTAAGGTTGTCCGTGCAGGCTGGTACGTTGGAGAGGTCAAATGGAACCGCTTTGTGCCGTCTCAGGCGCTGGCGATGGGGCTTCGCAGGGATGAAGCGTCTCTGGTATTGGAATTGGATGGCCCAGACAGTGATGAAGTTATCCGTTACTTGCGAGGCGAGACGTTATTCGTGGCAGAAGACCGCATCATTAAAGGGATAGGCGATAAGAAGATAAAAGGTTTCGTACTGGTATGCCTGGTAGGTAGACCGATCGGTTGGGGCAAATATGAGAACGGCGTGCTCAAAAATGAGCTGTCGCCGGGATGGAGGCGAACATAAATGGGAGATAAGCTGAGACTGGACAAGCTCCTCTCCAACATGGGATACGGTTCGCGGAGCGAGATCAAGAAGGCGGTCAAGGCAGGCAAGGTGGCCGTGGACGGCGTCATAGCAAAGGACAGCGGCCTTATCGTCGACGTATCGTTACAGGAAGTGACTTGCGAAGGGGAGCGCGTCGAGTATCGCAGCGTTATCTATCTCATGCTGAACAAGCCGGCCGGCGTCGTCTCGGCGACGGAAGACAAACGGGACAAGACGGTCGTCGACCTGCTCCGTCCGGAGGATACGCGTCTTGCTCCTTTCCCGGTCGGCCGGTTGGACAAGGATACGGTAGGTCTGCTGCTGCTGACAAACGACGGAGTGCTCGCGCATGAGCTGCTGTCGCCCCGCAAGCATGTCGACAAGACGTACGAAGCGCTGGTAGCCGGTAAAGTGGACGAAGACGATGTCAATCGCTTTGCCTCCGGCGTAACGTTAGATGATGGATACGAGACGATGCCTGCCGAGCTTGTCATCGCAAGCGTCTACGAGACAGGGGAAGACGGGGAAGGACGGTCAGATGGTTCGGAGTTCCGATCGCTTATTACATTGACGATTCGCGAAGGGAAATTCCATCAGGTTAAAAGAATGTTCCAAGCCGTAGGCAAAACCGTTCTGACGCTTAAGAGACTCTCCATGGGGCCTCTCACGCTTGACGAATCGCTGCCAGAGGGCGCTTATAGAGAGCTCACGGACGAAGAAGTAGAAGGGTTGAAGGCGCATCGCGGAAGCGAACGCACGTCTCAGCTATAGAGTTCGACAATCGAGAGAGACAGGATGGTGGGGACATGCAACGCAAATTTGATTTGATCGCGCTCGACGTTGACGGTACGCTGCTTACGGACGAACATCTTTTGCCTGAGAGGGTGAAGGAAGCGGTAAGAGAATGCGCCCGGCATGGCGCGGAGATTGTGCTTTGTACGGGCAGAGGGCCAATGGGCGCATTCCCCGTGCTGGAGGAACTTGGTCTTAACGGCACTTTAATTACGCATAACGGGGCCGCAATCGTGGAGTTCGAGGATCGGTCCATTACTTTCCAGTTCGACATTGACGGGGAGCTGCTGGAGCCTTATTTGGTTTATTGCCGGGAAAAAGGGATTCATTTTGATTTGAATACGGCTTATGACATGTTAGTAGAGAGCGTTTCTGAGGCTGCGGAGGCGATGTATTTGCAGCATAAGACTGTTCCGACGGTGCTTCCGGCTGGAGGCGAACTTCCGGAAGGGCTGGTGAAGCTGTCCGTATTCGGGTCGAAGGAAGAGATCGACATGGTGCAAGGGGATTGGGAGCGGGATGAACCCGGACTTCAGCTTATCCGCAGCGGCGATCTGTTTATCGACATCCAGCATCCCGAGGCTAGCAAAGGCAGCGCTTTGCGCAGGCTGGCAGAGCAAAAAAATATCCCTTCGGAACGGATTCTAGCGATTGGCAATTATTTTAACGATATTTCGATGCTGACTTTCGCGGGACTGGGGATTGCTATGGATAATTCCCCGGAAGGCGTCAAGGAGGCAGCCGATGTTGTCGTTGGGACTAATAATGACGGCAGCGTGGCAAGTGCGCTTAGAGAATATGTAATCAATCCTCAGCATTAACGGGTTAGAATCAAGAATCGCTTATAAGAAACGGCGGAGCGGGATTAAAGTCCCGAACTCCGCCGTTTTTTTGCTCATATCAGGCATCAAGAACTCCGTCCGTTAGAACGGAGCTTTAAGCGTTATAGATGCAAGTGCTTCTTAATACCAGAATACCTTCGATATGATGACCAGAAGGATGAACAGAACAAGGATTGTACCTACCGACGAGTAGCCTCCATGCACACCAGACATTTTGTTGCCTCCTAAAAAAGGGATTACCGAAGAAGGACGAGTTTGTTCAAATAGAGGAGAGTATCGCATACTCCTCTATTTCTCGGAATGAAACTTGCCGCTCGCCAGAGGACGATGCAGCCATTTCATCTTGAGAGGTGGGAATCTCCAACATTCGGCTTACTGTATTGTATGAATTACCCCTAAAAAGGATTGGACGCCAGTCTAGTCGGTTCGAAAATGGGCTACAAGCGCGGAAACGCAATTATCTGCCTCGCCCTCCAGATTTGCCGGAGCGGCCGCCCGGGCCCCCAGGTGACTTTACTCCGCGCGATCCACCGCGTCCGCCTGTACCGCCGGATGGGCGGCCTACACCGCGTCTGGACGAATCCGTTCCTTGTCCGCTCCTGGCTGACAAAGCGGTATTGCGTTTGCCGCCGCGCTCTCCGCCAGCCTTGCCCCGTCCGCCGGCATTTCTGCCGCTGTCTTTGCGACCGCCGCGCTCATTGTTGCCGCCTCTGCCCGATACGCGCTTCTCATTGCTGTCTCGTCCTGCTTCCCAAGGGTTGGAGCTGAATTCGTCAGTCGAACCCGCAACAGCCGCCCGCCCGCTTCCCGAGCGACGGTCTTCGCCGCGTCCGGAGGTTCCTCTCCGCGCTTCCGCGTCACGTTCGCGCCCGCCGCCTGTGCCGCGCGTCTTGCCGGCTGCCGATCCGCGCCCGGAGCCTTGTTCGGCTCCGCGTCCGCGCCCGCCGCGTCCGCCCGAGTCGACGCCGCTTCCTCCATCACGTCCGCCGCGTACGCTGCGTCCTCCGCTGCGCTCGGAGGATTTGCGACCTGCCGCTTCGCCGCGTTCGCCGCCAGATCGAGCGCGGCTGCTCTCGGTCACAGAACCTTCGCGATCGATAGCCCTATGCTCAAGTCGCGCTTGAATGCCTTTTTCGATGAGGACCAGCTTGGAGCCGTCGTATGGGGTTGCCAACGTAATCGCCATACCCTTGTGGCCCGCGCGGCCCGTTCTTCCGATTCGGTGGATATAAATTTCGGAGTCTTGCGGCACATCGTAATTGTAGACATGCGTAACGCCCTCGACATCGAGACCTCGCGCCGCGACGTCGGTAGCGACCAGCATCTGCAGCTTCGCATCGCGGAACCGTTTCATCACTTGCTCACGCTTCGCCTGAGTCAGATCGCCATGCAGCTCGTCGCTTTCGAAGCCTGCATCCTGAAGCTCTTTGTTCAGCTTCTTGGCCCGCACCTTCGTTCTGCAGAAGATAACGGCGAGATAGGGGCGGTGCTGCTCGAGCAGATGGATCAGCGCTTGCTGCTTGCCGCGGTCCGTCGTCTCGATGACAAGCTGGCGTATGTTGTCGAGCGTCACGTTCGCGCTGCGAATCTGTACATCCTCCGGCGCGTTCATATATTCCGCCGCCAATTTGCGGATGGCATCCGGCATCGTGGCGGAAAACAGCATCGTCTGACGCGCCCGCGGCGTTTGCGTAATGATGCTTTCGACCTCCGGCAGGAAGCCCATGTGAAGCATCTGATCCGCTTCGTCTAGGACCAGCATGGACAGCTTGCCGAGATTAATCGTGCCGCGCGTCATATGGTCGATGAGACGGCCGGGCGTGGCGACGACGATATGGGGAGAGCGCTGCAGCTTGCGAATCTGGGCGTCGACGTCCTGGCCGCCATAAGCGGCAAGCACCCTTGCGCCGACGACAGGGGCAAGCTTTTTGATCTCTGCCGTAATCTGGATGGCCAGCTCGCGCGTCGGTGTCAGAATAAGAGCTTGTACCTGCTCCTTCTCAACGTTAACGCGCTGGAGCATTGGAAGAGCGAACGCCAATGTCTTGCCGGTGCCCGTCTGAGCCTGGGCAATAACGTCTTTATCCTGGAGCAGCATGGGGATCGTTTGACGCTGTACCGGCGTAGGAGCCGCAATTCCCTGTTCCTTCAATAATGCGGTAAGCTCCGGCGTAATGCCAAGAGAGCTGAATGTTGTGGACATATTCCATAATTCCTCATTTCATCTATTCGTATGATGCCTGTTATAGTCGAGTTCAAAAAGTTTGGTTCTCAGTACCGAGAAGATGGGAGGCAGCTAGAAACTGAGTATCGGAGCGTAGCAGAGCTACGTGAGAAACGGAAGGTTCGGCTGCATTCCATATTCGAAGTCGAACAAGCTTCAGGAATTACTTCGTAATGGGAAGCGGACTTTTTGAACAACCTTTAGCTAGTATAACAGTTCGGAGGGTCGAGTGCATCTTGTAACTTGCTATGATAAAATGAGGCGAAGATAAAGGAAGCGAGGAATACGCATCATGAATGGAACGATCCGGGCCAACGTCAAGCCGGGCCTTGAAGTCAATATCGTGCTAAAACAAGACCAGAGAACGGGCAAGCTGACGAAGGGCGTTGTCAAAGAGCTGCTAACGAATTCGCCGAACCATCCTCATGGCATCAAGGTCCGGTTGACGGACGGGCAGGTTGGCCGAGTGAAGGAAATATTGACGAATCCGTAATTTCAAATTTCAGATCGGGGAGGCGCGGCGGTTGGCGTTCGGCATTAAAAGAGACGAGATGAAGCAATGGAAGGCGGCCGTCGCACGAGGCGAAATCGCCTTCTTGACCCACTATTGGCTGGACCCCAAATTTCCATGGATGACAACGGTCACGAAGGTCGGCTGTTCCGACTTGGACAAGCTGTCCCGCTGGTGCGTGGAGAACGGTCTTCCGCCGCAGCATATCCATGCCCGCGACGACTATCCCCACTTCGACCTCATCGGAGGCAAACAGGTCGAGATCCTAACCAAAGAGAAATTATACGATCAGCTTGAACGGTTCCGGCTGACGGAGGGGGAGGCGAAGGAATGGAAGCGATAGCGGCGGAATACAAGCGGCTCGAGGAGATCAGCCTTAATGGCTGGCCGGCGCTCCAGACCGTGCTGCTTGGCGGCTGGCTGGTCCGCTTCGCGGACGGCTACACGAAACGGTCCAACTCCGTCAGCGCCATCTATGACGGTTTTCCGGAGGCGGACGAGAAAATCCGGATTTGCGAAGCGTTGTATCGCGCGAGAGGGTTGGCGCCGGTATTCAAGGTGACGCCTTTCGCGCATCCCGGGGATCTGGACGACAGGCTGCAGAGCAGAGGGTACGGGAAGATCGACCATACGCTGGTCAAGACGGCGCCCTTGGCCGGTATCGAGGCTCCTTCGCGCGAGGGCTTGACCTTGACCGAGGAGATAAACGAGGCATGGCTGGACGCCGTTACGGAGCTTCAAAACCTGACCCCGAGCCAACGGGAGACGACGCGCCGCATGTTCGCGAACCGTCCTCTGAGGCAAGGCTTCGCCATGCTGGAGGAGAACGGGAGGCCAGTCGCCTGCGGCCTAGCCGTCATAGAGGATGGCTGGGCGGGACTGTACGATATCGTGACGGCGCCAGAAGCAAGGGGACGAGGTTTCGGAGAAGCGATAACGCGGGCTTTATTCCGCTACGCGCATATGCTAGGGGCGAAGATGGGGTATTTGCTCGTCGTGCGGGACAATGCCGCGGCGAATGGGCTGTACGACAAACTCGGCTTCGAGACGGCGTACGAGTATTGGTACAGAGTCGGCACGAACGGTAAAGCTTGACACTGCCAAGGCGTACCTTATATAATTTGATTTAATTGATTTGCCTTATATGAGAGTTCAAACAGCGTTGAAGAGGAACAGTACTTGCGTAGCGGGGCCTAGAGAGCCGGCGGTTGGTGGAAGCCGGACCCATGCGCGCGGGGAAGCTCGCCTTGGAGCTGCGGGATCGTTAATCGCGAAGCCCGCCGTAATGTCCGCGTTAAGGACATCAAGTGAGCGAACGGCAAAGAATGCCTTCGCTAACTAGGGTGGTACCACGGGAGAATGACCTCTCGTCCCTAGCGTTAATCCGCTGGGGGCGGGAGGTTTTATTTAGTTTTCAGACCTGATTAGGAGGAAGTTACATGAGTCAAGAGCAGCAGCGCCATGGCTACAATCCATTGGAGATCGAGCCGAAGTGGCAGCAATATTGGGACGGCAACAAAACTTTTCACACGAAGGAAGACAGCGGCAAGCCGAAGTTCTACGCGCTGGATATGTTCCCTTACCCGTCCGGGGCGGGCTTGCACGTCGGCCATCCGGAAGGTTATACGGCGACGGATATCGTATCCCGCTACAAGCGGATGAAGGGCTACAACGTCCTGCATCCGATGGGCTGGGACGCGTTCGGCCTGCCGGCGGAGCAGCACGCGCTCGATACCGGGCAGCATCCAAGAGATATCACGTTCAAAAACATCGACAACTTCCGCCGCCAGATCAAATCGCTTGGTTTCTCTTACGACTGGGACCGCGAATTCAGCACGACGGATCCCGACTACTACAAATGGACGCAATGGATTTTCATCCAGTTGTATAACAAGGGACTGGCTTACGTGGCCGAAGTTCCGGTCAACTGGTGTCCGGCTCTCGGAACCGTGCTGGCGAACGAGGAAGTCATCGACGGCAAAAGCGAACGCGGGGGCCATCCCGTTATCCGCAAGCCGATGCGTCAGTGGATTCTGAGAATTACCGAATACGCGGAGCGACTGCTGGAGGATCTGGAGGAGCTCGACTGGTCGGAGAGCATCAAGGACATGCAGCGGAACTGGATCGGCAAGTCTACAGGCGCCGAAGTAACGTTCGACATCGAGGGGCACGACTCTGCGCTGGTTGTCTTTACGACGCGTCCCGACACGCTGTTCGGCGCGACGTATTGCGTGCTTGCGCCGGAGCACGAACTTGTCGCCGGGATTACGACAGACGAGCAGATGCAAGCGGTTAAGGCGTATCAGGAAGCTGCAGCCCGCAAGAGCGATCTGGAGCGTACCGACCTGGCGAAGGAGAAAACGGGCGTATTCACTGGCGCTTATGCGACTAATCCGGCAAACGGCGAGAAAACCCCGATCTGGATTGCCGATTACGTGCTTGCAGGCTACGGCACGGGAGCAATCATGGCTGTTCCGGGCCACGATACGCGCGACTGGGAATTCGCGAAGCAATTCGGCTTGCCGATCATCGAGGTTGTATCCGGCGGGGACGTGGAGAAAGAAGCGTATACGGGCGAGGGGCCGCACGTCAACTCCGACTTCCTGAACGGTTTGAATAACGAAGACGCTATTAGCACGATGATTAAACATTTGTCTGAGACCGGCAAAGGTCAGGGCAAAGTGACATACCGTTTGCGCGACTGGCTGTTCAGCCGCCAGCGTTACTGGGGCGAGCCTATTCCGATTCTCCATCTGGAAGACGGCACGATGAAGACGGTGCCGGTAGATCAATTGCCGCTGCTGCTGCCGGATGTCGACGCGATCAAACCGTCGGGCACAGGCGAATCGCCGCTGGCGAACGTGACGGACTGGGTGAACACCATCGATCCGGAGACGGGGATGAAGGCTCGCCGCGAGACGAACACGATGCCGCAATGGGCGGGCAGCTGCTGGTACTATCTGCGCTTTATCGATCCGAAAAACGACAAGGAAATCTGTTCGCCGGAGAAGCAGAAAGAATGGCTGCCGGTCGATCTGTACATCGGCGGAGCCGAGCATGCGGTGCTTCATTTGCTGTACGCGCGCTTCTGGCATAAGGTGCTGTACGACCTTGGAGTTGTTCATACGAAAGAGCCGTTCTACAAGCTGGTGAACCAAGGCATGATCCTGGGCACCAACAACGAGAAGATGTCCAAGTCGCGCGGCAACGTCATCAACCCCGACGATATCGTAGGCGAATTTGGAGCAGATACGCTGCGTATGTACGAAATGTTTATGGGTCCGCTGGAAGCGACGAAACCATGGAATACAAACGGCGTGGAGGGGACTTACCGCTTCCTGTCGCGCGTATGGCGCCTGTTCGTTAACGAAGACGGCAAGCTGAACGCGAAGCTGACGGATAACGACGAGACAAGCGACGCGTTCAAGCGGACATGGCATCGCTCCATCAAGAAGATCACGGAGGACTACGAGAATCTCCGCTTCAATACGGTAATCAGCCAATTGATGATCTTCGTCAACGAAGCTTACAAGACAGAATCGCTTCCGAAGGCGGCAATGGAGCAATTCCTGCAGATGTTGTCCCCGATCGCGCCGCATATCGCGGAAGAGCTGTGGGCGCTCATTGGCCGCAGCGAATCGATTACGTACGCGGCATGGCCGGAGCATGACGAAGCTTGGACAGTCGACCAAGAGGTTGAGATCGTCGTACAGGTTAACGGCAAAATTGCCGATCGCATCTTCATCGCGGCGGATATGAACGAAGCCGATATGGAGGCGCTGGCGAAGGGGCAAGACAAGGTTCAGGAGCTGATCGCCGGCAAGACGGTGCGCAAAGTAATCGCCGTCAAGGGCAAGCTGGTTAACATCGTGGCGAACTAACCGCGAACAAGGGTCGGAGTGAAGAATGATAATCCGGACTTAACTGTATAAGTGCGAGTTCAAAAAGTTCGGTTCTCAGTACCGAGAAGATTGGATGAAGCTAGGACCTGAGGAGCGGAGCGTAGTGGAAGCTACGTGAGCACCGGAAGGTTCGGCTGCATTCAATATTCGACGTCGAGTATGCTACTTGGATGACTTCGTAATGGGAAGCGGACTTTTTGAACAACCTCTATAACGCAAAGCCGAAGAGGTGAGCGGGCATTAGCTGAAGAACAGCTATTGTCCGTTCACCTCTTCGCCGTAGAACAGGGAGGATACTCGCACCAGATCTTCCTGGTACTTGTTATGAGTCGTTCGAATGACTTGATTAAAGATGCCGTCCGTTTCCCGTTGGAGCAGCTTGAGCGCCTGTGCCGTTATGCCGCCCGGCACGGCGACCCGCTGCTGGACGTCTTCCATCGTCAGGCCGCTTTCCGTCAACAAAAGTCCGGTGCCAAGCAGCATGTTGGCGGCTACCTGCTGC
This sequence comes from Paenibacillus sp. PAMC21692, assembly GCF_014303795.1. Classification (NCBI taxonomy): domain Bacteria; kingdom Bacillati; phylum Bacillota; class Bacilli; order Caryophanales; family Paenibacillaceae; genus Paenibacillus; species Paenibacillus sp. PAMC21692. Next base: position 5,734,624 of record NZ_CP060293.1, on the reverse strand, counting down.
GCGGCGGAGCGGGGGATGCCCGTCTCTTCTACGGCCGCATCCACGAATTGCTGCAGGAGAAAAGCGATAAATGCGGGTCCGCAGCTCGACAGGTCCGAGACGATCCGCGTATATTGCTCATCGATGCGAAGCGGCTCGCTGATATGCGCGAATAGAGTCTCCAATCGTTTTCGGTCCTGTTCCTCCATTCGGCTTCCATAGATACAGAGCGATGCTCCGCTCCAGACGAGATTGGTTATGCTGGGGATGATTTTTGCTATTTTGCAGTCCAGCTCTCCTTCCAGATGAGAGACGAGGACGGGGCTTGTAATCGAGATAACGGTCTGATGCGGCAGCAGTACTGGCTTAATATCCTCCACGACATAAATGAACTCATGCGGCTTCACGCACAAAAAGACATAATCGGATCCACAAGCAGCATCGGCGTTAGTGTTGACGGCTCTCATGCCGGGATATCGTTCGGCCAGCGCTTTCGCTTTCGCGTAGGTGCGATTGCTGACGGTAATATCGTTCGGCGCCAAAGCGCCTGACGAAAGGAAAGATTCGATCAGCAAGCTGCCCATGGAGCCCGTACCGATAAATCCAACGTTCATGCTTAGCCCTCCTATACCGGCGATTCCAAATATCATGCTCTTACAATGTATTCAGAGAGACTTGTTTGTTATGTCAATAAGATAAATTGAATTCTAAATGCCGGTTGGATGATTTATTAAAAAAGGCGGAGGTGCAATCCCGATTGACTGGATTTTTGCGAAACGGAAGGACGATTTTCGTTGCGGCATGCTTGTTGGGAGCCGGCTTGCTGTCAGCGGCGGCACTGCTCGGCGAGTCTTCGCGAGCGGAAGAGAAGTGGATACCCATGAACGAAATGATGGAAGCGGCGCTCTCGGGAATGGGCGACGAGCATGGAGCGGGAGTGACCGCCGATACCGAAAAGAATCCGGCCGAACAAGGCAGCGCGGATGGCGATGCGGTATCGGGCGGTTCAGATGGAGTTGCAGGAGCTCCAGGAGCTGAAAAGAAAGGAAACGATAATAACGGAGATTCTGTTAGCGAAGCTGCAGGAGCAGCCGACACAGGCAATTCCTCTTCAAAGGAGTCTACGGGAGAAGCAAAGAGCGGCGAGAGCGGAGGAACCAATGCTGGTACGCTCGGACAATCGGCATTTGCATCCGATGGCAGACTCGATATTAACAGGGCGGATGCCGGGCAACTGGACGGGTTACAAGGGATTGGACCTTCCAAAGCTCAGGCGATCGTGGATGATCGGGAACAGAACGGTCCGTTCCGCAGTGTTGACGACTTGCTCCGCGTGAAAGGCATCGGCGAGAAACTTTTGGCTTCTATCAAAGAAAGCGTTGTCGCATTACCGTGAATATGAGAGAATGGATAGGATATCCTGCATTTACATGTCAACAAGGAGGAGTAAGGAATGTCTAAGGAAAACCAGCTTTCGCTAGACACGATTGCCGTACACGGGGGACAAGCCATTGATCCGACAACGATGTCCCGCGCCGTACCTATCTATCAAACAACTTCATACGGATTCCGGGATACCGACCATGCGGCGAACCTGTTCTCGTTGCAAGAATTTGGCAACATCTATACTCGAATCATGAACCCGACATCGGATGTATTCGAAAAGCGGGTGGCAGAGCTTGAGGGAGGAGCAGCCGCGCTTGCAGTTGCATCCGGTCAAGCCGCCATTACGTATTCGATTCTTAATATCGCAGGGGCGGGCGATGAAATCGTATCCGCGACCAGCTTGTACGGGGGTACATACAATTTGTTCTCCACGACGCTCCCCAAGCTGGGCGTGACGGTGAAGTTCGTCGACCCCTCGAATCCGGAAAATTTCAGAGCGGCAATTACGGAACGCACAAAAGCCGTATTCGTCGAAACCATCGGCAACCCCAAAGGCGACATTATCGATTTGGAGGCGGTAGCTGCCATCTCGCATGAGAACGGACTGCCGCTCATCGTGGACAATACGTTCCCGAGTCCATACCTGTGCCGTCCAATCGAATATGGAGCAGACATCGTCGTACACTCCGCGACCAAATTCATCGGTGGACACGGCACGTCGATCGGCGGCGTTATCGTAGACGGCGGCAAGTTCGACTGGAAGGGCAGCGGACGCTTCCCGGGTCTGACGGAACCTGATCCTAGCTACCATGGAGTAGTATACACGGATGCGGTTGGTCCTATCGCTTTCATTATCAAGGCACGCGTTCAGTTGCTCCGCGATATGGGCGCGGCTTTGTCGCCTTTCAACTCCTTCCTGCTGCTGCAAGGACTCGAGACGCTGCATTTGCGGATGGAACGTCACAGCTCCAACGCTCAGGCGGTTGCGGAATTCCTCGAAGGTCACGAAGCAATCGAATGGGTGAACTATCCGGGCTTGCCGAGCCATCCATCCTACGACCTGGCGCAGAAATATTTGCCTAACGGTCAAGGCGCTATTCTTACTTTCGGCATCAAGGGCGGTATTGATGCAGGCAAGAAGATCATCAACTCCGTCAAGCTGTTCTCGCATCTGGCGAATGTCGGCGACTCCAAGTCGCTTATTATCCACCCTGCCAGCACGACGCATCAACAGCTGTCGCCGGAGGAGCAAGCTGGAGCGGGCGTCGCTCCGGGCATGATCCGCCTGTCGATCGGTACGGAAGGCATCGCAGATATTCTCGCCGACCTGAAGCAAGCCATCGAGGCGAGTCAGGCTTAAAGATAGGCCTTTCACCAGAGAGGCAGCAAAAAAGGGCCGGCTCACGAATGTGAGCCGGTTTTTTTTTGAAGAAGCGCCAACCGATCTATCTTGAAATTTTCGCAAGTTTATGTTTTATTTTAAGTGCGTGATCAAAAAGATGGTTATCCGTACATTAGCGTATTATCAGGAAATATTCGTAATAAGGCGCTTTCCATGTCAACCTGAGAAAAGACTTGGCGGAATGCCCAGGATGCAGCAACGAAAGAGAAGGAGAGTAACGACATGAGTAATCCGGCTTCCTCCAAGGACGCGATCCGGAAGGATTGGGACACCTATTTCATGGATATAGCTTATATGGTTTCGACGAGGTCGCGTTGTCCAAGAAGGCATGTTGGCGCGGTTCTCGTACAAGGCAAGAAGTTGCTTGGCACGGCCTATAACGGTGCGCCGATGGGCGTGCACGACTGTCTCGAGGCCGGCTGTATGATTGCCGAAGAAATTGAAGTGAAAACGGTGGATGGAGTCGAGCAAGTCTTTCGGAAACAGAGATGTATCCGCACGATTCATGCCGAACAAAATCTGCTGCTGTTCACCGACCGGGCGAATCGGGAAGGCTCCACCGTCTATGTAACGGACCAGCCTTGCTGGACCTGCGCCAATATGCTGGCGAACAGCGGCGTAGTGGAAGTCGTCTATCATCGCGGTTATCCAAAGGATAGCGACAAGGTGTACGAGTTGATGGAGCAGAAGGGGATTGTATTTAGACAAATCGGTCCTTATTCCGCACCGGAACAGGCAGAGATGACCGTAACCTCTTAAATAGTTTAATACCCGGAGGAAGAACCTCCAGTTACATGCGTGATGCATGTGGCTGGAGGTTTTTTTGCGTTTGCGGGAAGGGGAAGGGCAATTATGGTTCGTTCGGCGGTATGGGAGCATGGTGGACTAAGGAAGCAGCGGAGATAAAGCTACAGAGTCTGGCGCTTTAAACAAGGGAAGGAATGGGGATGAGGCGTAGATGTTGAGAATGATGAATCGAAGGCCGCTAGTCTGGTTCGCGGCCTCATGGGTTGCCGGCAGCGCCGCGGCTGCAGGACTCGGACTCCGCGGCGCGCTGCTTGCAGCCGGAGCGGCCTTGCTGCTCGCCGCGGCTTCCCTCGCCGGCAGGCTGGCGACGGCAACGCTCGCCGCGCTTTGCCTGCTGGCGTTCTGCCTGGCGGCGGGACAGCGGCTATGGGCGGACGAGCGCAATGCGACGTCGCTGGTGCCGCTGCTTGCCGCAGCCGAGGCGTCCGGGCCGGGAGCCGCGTTCGGCGCCGAGGCGAGCGGCACGATCGTTAGCGCGGTCGAGGTCGACGGCGACCGCGCGATGTTCCGCATGAAGGCGGACGCCGTCCATGCGGGAGGGGCAGCGCAGCCGCTGAAGGGCGGCGGCGAGCTGCTGCTCGTGCAGCTGCGGCTTGCGACGCAGCCGGAGCAGGACATCGCCGCGGCGTGGCAGCGCGGCGACAGGGTCGCTGTAGCGGGCGAGCTGGCGCGGCCCGCCACGGCGACCAATAGCGGCGGATTCGACTATCGCCGCTACCTGGGCAGCCAGCGAATCCACTGGCTGCTCAAAGCCAAGGGCGCCGCCGCCGTAACGGCTACTCCGGCGGCGGGGCCGAACGCGGCCGCGCTGCTGGGCCGCGTCGACGCTGCGCGCCAACTTCTCGGCGCGCGCTTCGGGGAGCTATACCCGTCCCATCAGTCCGGGTATATGCAAGGGCTTATTCTGGGTCTGCGCACGAGTCTCGACCCCGAGCAGTTCGATCGGTTCGCGAAGCTGGGGCTCACGCATATTCTTGCCATATCGGGCCTTCACGTAGCCGTCTATATGGTCATGATGGGCGGCCTCTTGCGAATATGCCGGATGAGCCGCGAACGAATCCAGCTGTCGCTAATGATTACGATCCCGCTCTATGTTTTGTTGACGGGAGCTTCGCCTTCCGTGCTTCGTGCCGGAATAATGGCGATTCTGGGGCTGATCGCGGCCAGATTGGGCAAGTTGAAAGACGGCTTGCACCTTCTGGCGGCAGCTGCCGTAGCTATACTTGCCTATGATCCCTATTATTTGGATTCCGTCAGCTTCCAGCTGTCGTTCGTCGTCACGCTTGGGTTAATATGCGGCGTGCCTCCGCTAAGACGTTTGATGCCCCGGCGACAAGGAGTGGCGGGCTGGCTTTGCGATCTCGCGGCAGTGACGATTGCGGCGCAGATGGTATCCTTTCCATTAACCATTTATTATTTTAACGGCTTCCATCTATTGTCGCTTGCCGCCAACTTCGTGCTGGTTCCTTTCATCAGCTTCGTTATCATGCCGATCGGGACGATCGCGCTGCTCTTGTCACCCGTTTGGATGGGAGGCGCTAAGATGTTGGCGGGATTGTCCGTTACGTTGAATGATTGGACTTTTTGGATCGTCAATATGATGGCAGATGTAAGCTCTATGAGGCTCATTTGGGAGACTCCGTCGTTATGGTGGGTTGCGAGTTACATGCTCTTATTGTTCCTGCTCTTCCGCTATTTGAGACAGCTAGCCCCCTTGCATGGCGAACAACTCTCTAAGGAGAATACGGATCCCGGCGGCTTCGAGATCACGGAACCTCTCCCTAAACATTCTAATGGCATCCAGCCGGCTGGCGCTAGGAAGTCAATCCTCTCATTAATGAAGGTTAACTTGAAATGGCTGCCCGGTCATCGCGCGTTGCTTGGACTAACGACAGGTCTGATTGCGTTGATTTTCTATGCCTATTTCCCCAATCTCCTGGATCGCTCCGCGGTCGTCAGCTTTCTTGATGTCGGACAAGGAGATTCCGCTTTGATCCGCACACCAGGCGGCAAACATATTCTGATCGACGGGGGAGGTACAATGACGTACCGGAAGCCGGAAGAGGAGTGGCGGGAGAGGAGCGATCCGTTCGAGGTGGGGAAAAAGGTCGTCGTGCCGCTGCTCATGAAACGAGGCGTGAAGGAATTGGACGTGCTGGTCATCTCCCATCTGGACAGCGATCATATTCGAGGTCTGAAGGCCGTAGTTCAGGGAATTCCGGTTCGTGCTGTTTGGTGGAACGGCACGATGAAGGCATCGGAAGATGTCGAGGAACTCATGTCTCTAATTGTGGAGGCAGGAATTCCGCTATATGCGCCTCGATCCGGCGATAACGCCAAGATTGATGGTGAGACGAAAATCCAAATTTTATGGCCGCCGGAGTCCGATCAGACGGGTATCCAATCCGCAAGCGAGCAGAACGAAAGCAGTCTGGTCATGACGCTCGAAATCTATGGTCATCGGTTTCTGTTCGCGGGAGACATCGGCATGGAAACGGAACGTGCAATAATCGCGTTACACACTAGGGCGGAAGATGCAAATGGAGAAAGCGGCCGTAAGAACCATACGGCACCAGTCGACATCATAAAACTAAATCACCATGGCAGCCGCCATTCCACGGGAGAAGCATGGCTTGCCTATTGGGCGCCTCGCGGCGCGGTCGCATCGGTTGGCGCGTCTAATACCTATGGCCACCCCCATCCCGATGTGCTGGGGCGTGTTCAGCGTACAGGCGCCATACTGTGGCGTACGGATACGGACGGCGAATCCATGTTCCGATTAACGCCGCAAGTTCTCTCTTATTGGTCAAGATAATCTCCCTATACGGAATCGAACGAACATGATATTCTATAGTGTGGGGTTATCCGACGTAATCATACCAGAGACCCATTGAAACATAATCATGATCTTTCATTCTAATAAAAATATAAATGATAAAAGTTGCATGCAACTTTTAATGCAACCGATCCGTCTGTAAGGTTGCAAGAGAGGAGGATCCTTCGTGGTGGAGCCCGGCCTGATCAAAGCCGCTCAATCGGGAGATCGCGATGCGTTAATTACTCTATTGCGAGAGATTGAAACCCATGTTTATCGGACAGCCTATTATATATTAAACAATGAACAGGATGCCATGGATGCCTCCCAGGAGGCGTTGATCCGAATTTACACCAAGATTGGTTCCTACGAAGAGAAGGCGCAGTTCAAGACATGGATTCAACGGATTGTAACGAATATTTGCATTGACAAGTTCAGGCGCAACAAGCCGACGATTTCCATCGACGAGCATGAGCTTGTATTTAGGGAGAAGCAGAACGTCGAAGAGGAAGTGTTGTCCGCTTACGCCCTGCAGGATATTCGAAGCGCGATCGAACAGCTTCCGGAGAACCACCGGACGGTCGTTGTGCTGCGATACCTGCAAGATTTTTCGTACAACGAAATTGCCGAATCGCTTGATTTGCCTCTCAACACGGTTAAATCCTATCTGTTCAGAGCCAGACAGCAACTACAGAGTTTACTTCAAGATTATCAGAAAGGTGGTGTCCGGGGGTGAATTGTCAAGAGGTGACGGAGCTTATGCAGCGACAGCTAGACGACGATCTGCGCGAGAGCGAGATGGAAGTCTTAATGAATCATACCAGACATTGTCCGGACTGTGCCGCCATGTTCGAACGACTTACCAGATTATCCGCCGAGCTTAATAATCTGCCCAAGGTAACGCCTGCCTACAGCCTGGTCGATGCCATTATGCCAGAGTTGATCCGGATCGATAACGAAACGAAGCATGCGGAAACATTGGCCGTTCCTGCAACAACGTATGATCAGGGATCGTTGACGCGAAGAACGCAACGTACGCGGCGCTGGCCATCCTGGAAGTCGATCAGCGGCGTTGTTGCTGCGGGAATTGTGGCAGGGATATTCCTGGTGACGTATCCGCCGCAATCAAGTTTAAACGATCAAGACAAGGCTTCCTCTATTGGCCAATCAGCCGCCGAGATGGAGATGAAGGACGACACCTCGGTAATGGATGTCTCGCCACTCAGCGCCATGAAGGATCCAGGCGGAGATGCCTCCGCCGATGCGCCAACGGATGGAACGGAAAATCTCAAAGGGCCGTATGGCTTAACGGACCCGAACGGCAATCTCATGGAGCCGGAAAGCGGCTTCAACGCCAGCGGGTCAGGGGCGCTCCCTAATTCGGCACAGCGCAATAGCGAGCTTACAAAGCCCGTTGAGGAAGAGACGAGTTCTGGTTTTGAAAGCGCGTCAAAGCATGAGCCTGACATGGGCGTTACGGGACATGCGATGCTGCCATCGCCCGACGGACAATATATGGCGAATGTGGATGGGTTTTCTATTGTCATCCTGTCTGCCAGTGACAGTTCGACGTTGTTCCAAACGGAAAGAAAGAACGGCCTGCACGTTAATCTGGTCTGGGCGCAGGACAGCGCTTCGCTTACTTATGAAGTAAGCTTGGACCACGGCGCGGCACAGAAGTATGAAATTGCTATCCCGTCTTTTGAGGAACGGAAGGCAGACTGATTTTTGGCGAATGCACTCCCAGTCGCAGCACGCTTTGGAGTAACGGAATGGTGCAACCCATTTTTTCGAGGGGAAATATGCACATATGCCGATGCCCCTGAGTATGATAAAGCATGAGATTCGTCTACGACGTGGAGCTGAACGTCGTAAGACCATTCATGTACGGCGGCGCCATGGAGCCGCCTGTGAATGTTAATATAAAGACAAAGGGATGCCGCCCTGTATGGGGCAAGCATCCCTTTGTTGCTTCCAGCGCCGTCTGCTGGTAATGTTAAAGGGAGCATGGATCGCAAGGGGAGTGGCAAGTTGGATATTCGCGAAGCATTTAAAGAAATCAAAGCCGGTAAATTCCGTCCGGTATATGTTTTATACGGAAAAGATCGTTACCGAATGGGACAATTCATTGATGCACTGACCAGCTTTATGTTTGCGCAGGAAGAACGCGAGATGGGGATCGTTAAGTTCGATACGGCGGAATCCGCGCTTGACGAGGCCGTATTGGAGGCAGAGACGCCGCCTTTCTTCATCGAACGGAAGCTGGTTCTTATAAGAGATGTTAGCGTAATGGCAGCTGGCGGCAAAGAGAACACGAAGCTGGAGCACCGTCCGGAAACGCTGCTGCGATATTTGGATAACCCGCTTCCATCGTCTGTTATCGTCTTTGCCGTTCATGCGGACAAGCTTGACGAACGACGCAAGCTGGTTAAGGCGCTAAAGGATCGCGGTTCTATTGTCGCATTCCCGGAGATGGAGATTCAGGAGCTGAAGCAATGGCTCGTGAAGCGGGCGGCCGAACAGAAGCGTACCCTGACGGCAGCTGCGGCAGAGCTGCTTATAACGCGAGTGGGTGTGGGGACGGGTCAGCTGTCCCAGGAAGTAGACAAGTTATGCCTTCATGCAGGTGAAGGAGGAGTCATAGATGCCGAACAAACCGCATTATTGACTGCGGCTACCGTCGAAGAGGACGTATTTGCCTTGATCGATGCGATCGCTGAGCTTCGTATCGACAAAGCTCTAGGCATGTACCACCAACTGCTTGTCCGCCGGGAGGAGCCCATCAAGATCGCAGCGTTGATCGCAAGGCAGCTTCGTATTATGCTGCAGATTAAGGAGTTGGAGGGGCATCACTATTCGCCTCAGCAGATGGCAGGACATCTGGGTTTGCATCCTTATGCAGTGAAGCTGGCTGCCGAGAAGGCGAAGAAATTCGCGACAGCAAGACTAGGAGCGCTGTTAGCGTCACTTGCCGAGCTGGATTACAATATGAAGAGCGGTTTAATCGACAAGGCGCTCGGATTAGAACTATACTTGTTATCACTGGGAGTCAGCAAGGGCGCGTAGCTCTGCTGGCTTTTTTATTTTAATCATTGCATTTACGCTGCCGTCTATGAAAAACCGAGCACAAAAGCCCCCTCCACAAACAAATAAGCTTCACCGGCCTTAGTAGGTCAGCAAAGCTTATCGGAATCGCATCGTCGAGCTAATGGATCATCCATCTTCTTGTCGCAGCAGCTTACGCTTGAGCGGACAGGGAGTTTAGACGTTTCGCAAGACGGGATTTTTTGCGGGCAGCCGCATTTTTATGAATCAGGCCTTTTGTTACTGCTTTGTCCAATTTTTTCGTTGCAACGAGCAGAGCAGCTTTAGCTGCATCTACGTCCGTTCCAGCGATAGCTTGGTCAGCAGATTTAACGGCCGAACGAAGTGCGGATTTTTGGGAAGCGTTTAGAGCACGGCGTTTCTCGTTAGTCTTAACGCGTTTAATCGCGGATTTAATGTTTGGCATGGAATTCACCTCCTACGTAATTCTGTGCATCGCACGTAACACAACTTAAAATATATTATCATGCGACTGCCCAAAAAGCAATAGTAACCATTTATGTCGAAGCACGTCCCATTTGATGGCCAAAAGCGGAAGCAATCGTATGAAATAACCGACTTTGCAAACAATAACGAAAGTACATGGTGCGAAAGGAGCGGCATAATGATGAAGGAACAAGCGCGCGAAGAGCTCGATCTGCAGCAATTCAATATACGGACAGACCTTGCCCTTGAGGCAAGGGAGCTGGCCAAGCCCGACGGAGGACCCATTCCCGGTATTCATTCGGAGGTGACGGAGGATGACGGCATTACCATTACGGTCCTTCATGTCCAGAACGAGCAAGGCTCGCAGGCGATTGGCAAAATTGTAGGGCAATACGTGACGATCGAAGTACCAGAGTTAAGAAATGGCGATACGACGCTTCAGGATCGAGTGGCTACTCAATTCGCCAAACATTTTGAGTCGTTCCTGGAGCGTCTCCAAATTAATAAAATGGCAAAGGTGCTGATCGTCGGTCTGGGCAACTGGAACGTGACGCCGGATGCGCTTGGCCCGATCGTAGTCGAAAACGTGATGGTGACGCGGCACTTCTTCGAGTTGATGCCGGATCAGGTTGCGCCGGGATACCGCCCGGTCAGTGCGGTAGCGCCTGGCGTGCTGGGCATTACAGGCATCGAATCCAGCGAAATCGTGCGCGGCATCGCCGAGCAATCCAAGCCGGATCTCATCATCGCGATCGATGCCCTAGCTTCCAAGGCGCTGGAGCGGGTAAATACCACGATTCAGATCGCGGATACCGGCATTCATCCGGGCTCCGGCATCGGCAACAAACGTAAAGGACTTACAAAAGAGATTTTGGGCGTTCCCGTCATCGCAATCGGAGTTCCGACGGTCGTCTATGCATCCACAATCGTAAACAACGCATTCGAGATGATGAAGAATCATCTGGAAGAGCAGAAGGGCGATACGAATCAAATATTCGGCCTAATGAACAGCATCCCGGAAAATGAGCGATTGCAGCTCGTTAAAGAAGTATTGGGTCCCGTCGGTCATGACCTGCTCGTTACGCCAAAGGAAGTCGACCAATTCGTCGAGGATATAGCTAATATCATTGCGAGCGGCTTAAATGCCGCCTTGCACGAAGCTGTGGATACCGATAACGTTGCCGCTTATACCCATTGATGCAGCAAAGAAGCCAGGCGCAAAAGCCTTGCGGTCCGAATCCGGTCTGCAAGGCTGTTTTTGCATACTGTCATTCTTCCTAGTTTCTAGCAATCTATTATTATGGCCGATTTTCTAGTAGTTATGGTTCTATCAACTCTCCCAGGTTCATAGAGTAATGTACAAGGCTTGATAAGAGTCTAGACTTTGCTAAACGCGCTGCGCCTACGATTGAATGCGACATCCGTTTCGCCTTGGGAGGGTGTAAATCATGTATGGTCTACGCAAAATGTTGTCAGGATTACGTTACTCCGCAGCACGCGGGGAGACGAGTCCCGTCCGCGAATTGCTTGTGACGGGCAGAGCCTTTGCAGCCATGGCGCTCAGCTCCGCCATATTTATGATATTGCTAGGACTTGCTGCGATGCTTTACCAGCATTCGTCTGCCGTGCCGTCTGTGTCCATGAGAGGTTTCGCGGCGTCTGTGTCCAGCGGCTTGTTCGGTAACATGCTGGAGATGGAGATGCCGGCGTTCGCGAGCAACCTGCCTTCGGATTCGCTGACGGGCAAAGAAATCAGCGTGTTCCTGATGAGGTCGCTGACTGATATTAACCCCGCCAATCCCGGCAGTCTGTTGGCCAGCGAGTTGCCGGGAATGCCGCAAAGCGATGCATTTCTGATTCGCAAGGGCATCGGCACGGATACGGCTGTCGGTCCGCAGGATCATTCGCCGATCTTCGAGCCGGCGCCGGAACCGAAAACGCCGTCAGACTCCAACGGCGAAGACGATGGCAGCGCCAGTGAAACGGATCAGCCTGACGGAAACGGGGGTGAAGACGCAGGCTCGACGGATCCGAAACCTGGCGGAGGACAACCGGAAGGGAAGAAGCTGGCCTTCATCTATCATTCCCACAACCGGGAATCCTGGTATCCCGAACTTGAACCAGGCACAAAAGATCCTAGCTCCAGCACGACGAATATAACATTGGTCGGCAAGCGGCTTGCCTCGAAGCTCGAAGAGCATGGCATCGGATCTGTGTTGTCCGATACGGATTACCCGACGGCAATACAGGATTACCGCTGGGAGCTCAGCTATAAGTACTCCATGAAGACGGTCAAGGAGGCGCTGGCGGGAAGCAATGATCTGACCTATTTTTTCGATCTTCATCGCGATTCCCAGAAACGCAAATATACGACGGTCGATATCGGCGGAAAGAGCTACGCGCAGGTTTATTTTATAATCGGGCATCGCAACCCGAACTGGAAGGAAAATGAAGCGTTTGCCACAAAGATCCATGACGCGCTTGAGAAGGAGTATCCGGGTATCTCGCGGGGGATATGGGGGAAGACTGCTGCTACAGGCAATGCCGAATATAACCAGTCGCTTGCCTCCGAGAGCGTATTGATCGAGGTTGGCGGCGTGGACAATACTTTGGAGGAATCCTACAGGACTGCAGACGCGCTTGCAGAAGTTATTGCGTCGATACATTGGAAGGAACGACAAGCGGAGGAAGCATCGGGCAAGGAGGTGAAGCAATGAAACGGAAAACTTGGAAGCTGCTTCTGCTGGGCGGAGCGCTGACGTTTATCGTATTATTCGGGATCGAGATGTCTACTACAGGTATCGAGCGGATCTACGGACCGATGGACGACTCGGAGCCGTACGCAAACGGCGGAGATCGGGTTTATTATGCCAACGAGACCGACCGTAGGATCGCGGAGCTCGAAAAAGAGCTGGACGACGTTCGCAGAATCGCTTACGGGGACGCTTACGGCAGGGAGAATAACCGTCTTCCCGGCATGCCTGTCGAGGATGATCCGGCAGCCGTCAATCGAATCGCGGATTCCACATCCGGCATCCTTCAGACGGCATCGAGCAAAGGCATCCGTTTCTTCGCTTCGCTGTTCGACGGATTGCTCAACTAACTTTCATTGATGTGTCCCCCTGTTGCTGATATAATAGGAAGAATGATTGGATTATTGGAGTGTGGGGGCTTGAAGGATGTCTGATGTTCTTGAACGACAGAAGAAAATAAGAAATTTTTCTATTATCGCGCATATTGACCACGGCAAGTCGACGCTGGCGGACCGGATTCTGGAATCAACCGGCGCGTTGACCAACCGCGAGATGCAGGCCCAAGTGCTGGACAACATGGATCTGGAGCGCGAGCGAGGCATTACCATTAAGTTGAAAGCCGTGTGTCTCAGTTATCGCGCGGACGATGGCGAAGAATATTACCTTAATTTAATCGATACACCCGGGCATGTCGACTTTACATACGAGGTATCTCGCAGCATGGCTGCCTGCGAGGGCGCCCTGCTGGTCGTCGATGCCGCGCAAGGCATCGAAGCGCAGACGCTTGCCAACGTCTACCTGGCGCTGGACAATAACCTCGAGGTGCTGCCCGTTATTAATAAGATCGATCTGCCGAGCGCGGAGCCCGATCGGGTAAAGCAGGAGATCGAGGATGTTATCGGTCTCGACGCCAGCGAAGCGGTACATGCTTCCGCCAAGGCCGGAATCGGCATCAAGGAGATTCTGGAGCAGATCGTGCACAAAGTACCGGCGCCGAACGGCGATCCGGACGGGCCGCTGAAGGCGCTTATTTTCGACTCGCATTATGATGCCTACAAGGGCGTTATCGTCAATGTTCGCGTCGTCGACGGCAGCATCAAGGCGGGCAAAAAAATTCGCTTCATGGCAACAGGCGCTGAATTCGAAGTTATCGAGGTCGGCGTGTTCAAGCCGAGAATGACCATTGTGGACGAGCTCGCGGTAGGCGACGTCGGGTTTGTAGTCGCCGGTATTAAAAATGTGAAGGACACTCGCGTCGGCGATACCATAACGGAAGCAAAGCGTCCCGCGCCAGAACCGTTGCCAGGTTATCGCCGTATCAATCCGATGGTTTACTGCGGTCTGTACCCGATCGAGACCCAGGATTACAACGACCTGCGCGAGGCGCTCGAGAAGCTGGAGCTTAACGACGCTTCGCTTCGCTACGAGGCGGAATCCTCGACAGCGCTGGGTTTCGGGTTCCGCTGCGGATTCCTCGGCCTGCTTCACATGGAGATCATTCAGGAGCGTATCGAACGCGAATTCAATATTCCGCTCATCACGACGGCGCCAAGCGTTATCTACAAGGTTACGCTGACGAACGGCGAGCAGCTTAATATTGATAACCCGTCCAATTATCCCGAATCGGGCAAGCTGGACTTTGTAGAAGAGCCATACGTCAAAGCCGACGTTATCGTGCCAAACGATTATGTCGGAGCTATTATGGAGCTTTGCCAGGGTAAACGCGGCGAATTCGTGAACATGGAATACCTGGATTCGAACCGCGTGACGTTGACCTATGAATTGCCGTTATCGGAAATTGTCTACGATTTCTTTGATCAATTGAAGTCCAGCACGAAGGGTTATGCTTCCTTCGATTACGAATTGTCCGGCTATCGGAAGTCGAATCTCGTAAAGATGGACATCATGCTAAACGGCGAGCAGGTCGATGCGCTGTCCGTTATCGTCCATCGCGATCGTGCATACAATCGCGGCCGGGTCATCTGCGAGAAGCTTAAGGAACTGATTCCGCGGCAGATGTTCGAAGTGCCGGTCCAGGCATCCATCGGCACGAAGGTTATCGCGCGCGAGACGGTTAAGGCGATGCGCAAAAACGTCCTTGCCAAGTGTTATGGCGGCGACATCAGCCGGAAACGCAAGCTGCTCGAGAAACAGAAGGAAGGCAAGAAACGGATGAAGCAGGTCGGCAACGTTGAGGTACCGCAAGAAGCGTTCATGGCGGTCCTCAAGATTGACGAGGATTAGGCTGCATTCCGGTCGAATGGATGATCGAACCGTTCTTCGAATGACTGAAGTAAGACGGAGGAGAGCATTTGCTCTCCTCTGTTCAATTTTTCAAGATATACAGAACTTCGATCCGTTGTTGGAAATGGTGATAGGGAGGGAAAACGTAATGACGATGCAACTCGCGACAGCGCGGTCGCCGCGCTCGCTCTATATACACATCCCGTTCTGCACGAACAAATGCCACTACTGCGACTTCACGTCGTATGTGCTAAGGGGACAGCCCGTCGATCAATATCTCGACGCGCTGGAGCAAGAGATGATTACAACCGTCGAGACGCTGCGTCCCGAGGTGATAGACACTGTATTTGTTGGCGGAGGGACGCCCACAGTATTGACGCCGCCTCAGATGGAGAGATTCCTGAAAGCAGTATCGACGCACTTCCCGCTTGCGGATAACGTGGAGTTCTCCATGGAGGCGAATCCCGGCACAACCGATATAGACAAGCTTGGCGCCATGCGGGCAGGCGGCGTGAACCGGATCAGCTTCGGCGTTCAATCGTTCGATAATAGCTTGTTGGAGCGTATCGGGCGTATTCATAATGTAGACGATGTCTATCGGAGTCTGGAAAATGCGCGTCAGGTGGGCTTCGATAATTTGTCGATCGACCTGATGTTCGGCTTGCCAGGTCAGACGCTGGAGCATTTGTCGGACAGCGTCGACAGGGCAATGGCACTAAAGCTGCCGCATTATTCGCTGTACAGCCTTAAGGTGGAGGAAAATACGCTGTTTCACAAGCTGTACGAGCGCAATGAATTGCCGCTTCCTCCCGAAGAAGAGGAGTACGAGATGTTTCTTCTATTAATGAAGAAGCTGCAAGAGGGCGGTTATCGCCACTACGAGATCAGCAATTTTGCCAAACCTGGTTTTGAGAGCAGGCATAACTCCACCTACTGGCGCAATGAACCGTATTATGGTCTTGGCGCCGGGGCTCACGGGTACAGCAATCGTACGCGGCATATCAATCTGAAGGGCGTACAGCCTTATATCGACGCTGCTGCAGCCAAGCTCCCCAGGCTGGAGACGTTCGAGGTTTCGGAACGTGAAGCGATGGAGGACTTTATGATGGTGGGACTGCGTCTGCTTGAAGGCGTTCCGGTCTCGCGCTTTCAGGAACAGTTTTCCGGACAACGGATGGAGCTCGTGTTCGGCGAGACGCTGGAGAAGCAGCTTGCGAACGGTTTGATGGAGCGGATTGAGGAGAATGGAGATACCATTTACCGTCTGACGGATCGAGGCATTCTGCTTGGCAACGAAGTATTCGGCGCATTTATCACGACATAGACGAAACGAGCCCGTTTCAGAATATACTGGCTTAAATAGGCGACTCTGCCAGTGAAAATAGCTATTGAGAATTAATTCGTTTTGATGTATATTTATTCATATTCCAAATGTAGTTTATTCGGGGATTCGTGGAGGTGCAGGCAGATATGCAAGCAGTGGAAGTATTTTGCAGGAAAGCAACGACGGAAGATGTAGAGAAGCTGTATGAATTGATTCAAGGCTACGCCGAACAAGGCATTATGCTGCCGCGTACACGCGAAGCCCTGACTCGAATAATAGATACGTTCGTCGTGGCGGAGATCGGCAGTGAAGTGGTCGGCTGCGGCGCGCTGACGAAGCTGGGAGACAATCTTGTCGAGATCCGGTCACTTGGCATTACGGATGGATACAAGAGCCTCGGTATTGGAAGCAAGCTTGTGGAGAAACTTCTGGAGCAAGCGAAAGCGCAAGGCATTACCAAGGTCATGGCGCTGACCTATGCGGATAAATTTTTTGAGCGCAATGGCTTTACGATCGTGGAGAAGGAGATTTTTCCCGAGAAGGTATGGACGGATTGCGTCAATTGCCCCAAGCAAAATGCGTGCGACGAGATCGCCGTGCTGAGGGAACTGGACTAATGCAATGATTGAATCATAAGCTTCGCGACCGGATAAGCAGCCGGTCGAGGGGCTTTTTTTGCGTGCGCGGGGGGGATGGCAGGCCGAATGAAGTGAAAAGGTTTGTTTCGTTCATCCGAACTTCAGGTAATCGCCACTTTTAACTCATGATGCATATGCGAGACGATTCGCCCAAGGTTGTCATATTTTCCATCGTATAGGAAATGTTATGAAGACGTGGCTCCTGCAACGCGACCAATCCAACAAGAGGTGAACGTCATGAACGCGTACGAGTCGAGGGAAGACGATCCCGATCTTCGACTGCCCGAATCATTGAACGAATTTCAGGATGCCATCATCGAACTGATGGGCGACAGCTCGGACATCGTATACAGAGAGGTGCAGTTCGCGGGAATTGCCGGATTGGTCGTTTATGTCGAAGGATTGGCCGATCCCAGCGGCATTCTTGATTCCTTGCTGGAAGCGAAAAACGACGAACGGACTCAGGAGGGACAGGACGGCGTCTCGCCTGGTCAGGCTCTTCGGGAACTCAAGATCAACACTTTGTCCGAAGGACGTATCATGGAGATCGATTCTCTCGGCGCCGCCACCGTTTGTTTGCTGGCAGGAGGAACCGTGGTCTATTTGGACGGCCTCTCCAAAGCGCTCGCAGCGGGAACGCAAAATTTGAAACAGCGCGCCGTGCAGGAAGCGACTTCGCAATCGGTCGTGCGAGGTCCGAGGGAAGGGTTTACGGAGTCGATCTCCGACAACACCGCGCTCATACGTAGACGGATTCAGAATCCGTCGCTCCGCATGCGGTACTTCCGCATGGGCGAGGAGACGCGAACTTCCGTCGTGGTCATGTATATGAACGGCAAGACTGATCCGAACATCCTGCGGGAGCTCTACGATAAGCTGGAGAAGGCGGATCTGCCCAGCATTCTCGAGAGCAATTACATCGAAGAGATGATTCAGGATAAGCGGTATAGTCCTTTTCCGACGGTTTATAACTCGGAGCGCCCCGACGTTATCTCCTCTGCATTGCTGGAGGGACGCATAGCAATTCTGGTTGACGGCAGTCCGTTCGTCCTGGTTGTACCGGCCTTGTTCATGCATTTCTTCCAGTCCAGCGAGGACTATTATCAACGCGGCGATTTCGCGAGCCTTGTGCGGCTGCTGCGTTATTTTTGTTTTGCGATCGCATTGCTTACGCCGTCCTTCTATATTGCGATTACCACGTACCATCAGGAGATGATCCCGCCCAATCTGCTTCTTAGCCTTATCGGACAGCGGGAGGGCATTCCGTTCCCGGCGTTCATCGAAGCCTTGATCATGGAGATCACGTTCGAAATATTGCGGGAAGCGGGCATCCGATTGCCGAAGTCGATCGGACAATCCGTCTCCATAGTGGGCACGCTCGTCATCGGGCAAGCTGCCGTCGAAGCGGGGTTAATATCGGCCGCCATGGTCATCGTCGTGTCGATTACGGCTATCTCCAATTTCGCTTTGCCGGCGTTCAACGTCGGCATATCGGCGCGGCTCCTTCGATTCCCGTTCATGGTGTTGTCTGCTTTGTTCGGCCTATACGGCATAATCGTTCTCCTCATTATGCTGGGTCTCCATCTGTGCAAACTGGAATCCATGGGCGTGCCTTATATGACGTCGTTCGCCCCGTTCAGGCTGTCGGACCAAAAGGATGCGCTGGTCCGTTTGATGAGGCCTTTCGCCCGCAAATACTTCGGCAGCCTTAAGAAGCAGCCAGATCCCGCAAGACCTTCCGAGGGTTCGTCATGAAAGAGCGGCTGCGGGGCCTCATGCTCGCGGGATTGCTTCTGCACGCGTCGCTGTTGACCGGCTGCTGGAACAGGCGCGAGCTGAACGATCTAGCCGTCGTCGTCGCGTTAGGCGTGGACCTGGAAGAAACGGGTTATCTGGTGACCGCGCAGGTCGTGAATCCCAACGAGGTCAGCTCGCAGCGGAGTTCGTCCGGCTCCGCGTCGGTCGTTACTTACACGGAGAAGGGAGTATCCATTCCGGACGCTCTTCAGCGCATGCTGGGCAAGGTGCCAAGGCAGCTGTACCTGTCCCATTTGAGAGTGATGGTATTCGGCGAATCGCTTGCCAGGAAAGGACTGATCGACGTTTTGGATTACGTAGCCCGCGAACACGATCTCCGCAACGACTTCTACATGTTGGTGGCCAAGGGCTCGAAGGCTAGAGACGTGCTCAGCGTCGTGACTCCCTTCGAAAAGATACCCGCTGAATCGCTTTTCTCTTCGATCATGGTGTCTAACAAAAAATGGGCGGCGACGGGCCGAATTAAGCTGCAGCACTTCATCACGGTCCTGGACCGCGGCGGCTCCAATCCCGTCTTGTCCGGCGTGAGGGTCGAAGGCGACAAAAAGAAGGGGAGAAACAACGACTTCCTGCGCGAGATTCGTCCGGAGACGATGCTCAAGCATGAAGGTTTGGCCGTGTTCCGCAATGACAAGCTCGTAGGCTGGCTTGGCGAGGATGACAGCAAAACCGTCAATTACATGATTAACAACGTATCCGGCACGACGGGGTTCGTTCCGTGTCCCGGAAGAGGCAAGGGGAGTATCGGCGTAAGCATTGTGCAGTCCAAAACATCCATCAAAGCGGTAAGGGGAGAAGACGGCAAGCCAGCCTTCAAAGTCAGGCATGTCCTCGAAGCGAACGTGGATAACGTGCAGTGCGAGCTGGATCTGTCGGATCCGGGCTCCATTACTTTGATCGAGAAGGAGCTGGAGGATCTGGCGCGCGGCAATACGGCCTCCAACATCCACGAAGTCCAGCGCAAGTTCGCATCGGACATCTATGGTTTCGGCGAAGCGCTTCACAGGCAAATGCCCAAGGAGTGGGCCAAATACAAAAGCGAATGGGACAGCTACTTCAAAACGGCGAAAATCGACGTCAACGTGGAAGTGGCCTTGCGCAAAGTCGGCTCTATTCTTCAGCCTTTGAAGAAGGATATGGAGGGCCAATGAACTGGAGCATGACGCTTACGCTGCTAATGCCTCTCGTGCTTTTGCTGGAATGGCCTCAGCTTAAAGCTTTGAAGTCCAAGCGGGACAAAGCTTGTTTTGTCGCCGTCTGGCTGGTCGCGACGGCCGCAATGAGCGCGGAATGGGCAGGGGTGCAGCTGCCGAGGCCAATGGAAATCATCAGGGTGATCTGCGCGCCAATCAATGCCATGCTGCCATAAGGCGAGATCGAGAGGTGAGAAGGTGGGCAAATCCGGATTGGGCAGCAGACAGTTTTTTATATTGACATTCGGGCTGACGGTCGGCACATCCATATTGGTTACGCCTTCCGGCCTTGCGGCGACGGCCAGGGAAGACGCGTGGCTGGGAGGTTTGGCGGGCTACTTGATAAACATCGGCATGGCAGCCATGTATATCGGCCTGGTCAAGCTGTTCCCTGAACAGAATTTGTTCGGCATGTTCGAGAAGGCGTTCGGCAAGTGGGCGGGGAAAGCGGTGTCCCTCCTCTATCTTTTTTATTTTCTGATCCTTGCGGGCACGCTGCTCGGCAATCTCGGTTTCTTTGTGACAAGCGAGGTGCTGCCCGATACCCCAATCGATATCGTGCAAATTCTGTTCCTGGCCGCTTGCGTCATGTGCGCCAAGACGGGCATCGTCGTTCTGGCGAGGCTGGGAGAATTGATGTTTCCGTGGATTTTATTTTTTTTTATGGTGCTCATTCTGGCGCTTCTTCCCCAGATCGAGTGGGAATACATCGCTCCGATGCTGGAGGGGGGACTTGATCCCGTATTGAAGGCAGGCTTTCATGCGTCCATGTTCCAGGAACTTATCGTCATGGTCGTATTCGTGCCGCAGCTTGCAAGCCTTCGAAATTGGAAGGGGGCGTTTCTGGGAGGCATGACCTTCGGCCATTTGCTGCTGGTGTCCGTCGTGCTGTTCAGCGTCCTGATTCTGGGCATCGAACAATCCGCCAACAGTACCTTCCCGGCCTATGCTTTAGCGAAGACGATCAGCTTGGGCAACTTCCTGCAGCGGATAGAAGGCATTCTCATCGCTTTATGGATCATGACGTTTTTCCTGAAGACGATGATGTTGTTTTTCTCAATGATGCAAGGAATGAAGACGATACTGGGACTAAAGAGCGCCAGCTATGCCGTCTATCCGATCGCCGTCGTCTTGCTGCTCGTCGCATGGAACACATACGTGAATAGCGTCTATATCGGCGAGGTCATCCAAAAGGTATGGGGCGGCTATGCCATGATCCATCTCGTCGCCATTCCGTTCTTGATGGGAGCTTCCGGGCTGCTGCGCCGCCGCATGAAAATATTATCCGAAAATGCCGAACCGACTTGACAATCGTCAGAGCTGTTTGGTATTTTTGTAATAGTGATTAGCACTCATTGGAGTTGAGTGCTAACGAGGAAGGGAAACGCTCCTTCCCGCGAAGAGAATCGGAGGAGGGTTTGGATATGTTGACGGAACGACAGCGCATGATATTAAACGCCATTGTAGACGACTATATCCGTTCGGCAGAACCTGTAGGCTCGCGCAGCATCTCAAAGCGCGGAGATGTCGGATTCAGCCCGGCCACGATTCGCAACGAGATGGCAGATCTGGAGGAGCTCGGATTTCTGGAGCAGCCCCATACGTCCGCCGGACGCGTACCTTCCACTAAAGGTTATCGTTATTATGTCGATCATCTGGTCAAGCTTGGCGAGGTGAACGTCAATGAGCTGGGATTAATGAAATCATTCGTTGCGGATAAGCTTAATCAGATGGAGCAGGTTATTCAGCAAACGGCCATGATTTTGTCGAATTTGACGAATTATACGTCGATATTGCTCGGTCCAGAATTGTTCCATACGTCGCTTAAGCACTTTGGACTGGTGCCGCTAAATGCCGAGTCGGCAGTCGCGATCATCGTAACGAATACGGGACATGTGGAGAACCGCACAATATCGATACCGCCGAATCTGGATATGGACGATATGCAGAAGGTCGTCAATATTCTGAATACGAAGCTGGTAGGCGTGCCGTTGATCCGCCTTAAAGCCAAGCTCCATTCGGAAGTCGGACAGGAGCTCGAGCGCCATATCGATCATTACGAAGAGCTGTTGTCGGTGCTCGAAAGCGCGCTTCAAAACGACGAGGAGCAGCGCGTCTTTATGAGCGGAACGACGAATATGTTGACACAGCCGGAATTCAAGGATGTCGACAAGGTTAAGACGATTCTTGATCTTCTTGACGAGACCCCTACAATCATGAAGATGTTTTCTTCTCTCCCGTCGGGTATCGGGGTTCGTATCGGCACGGAAAATGACCATAAGGCCATCAGCGATTGCAGTCTTATTACGGCCACTTATTCCATAAACGGAGAAGCGCTCGGGACGATCGGTATTCTCGGACCTACACGAATGGATTATGGCAAAGTGATCAGCTTGCTCAATCTGATTTCAAAGGATATGGGGACGCTGTTAGGCAGATGGTATAAGTGAGCAAAAGGCAAAAGGCAGTCACAGGCTGCCCGCGTTCATTATACGAAGGAGGTGATAGGGTGAGTACCAAAGAACAACATAATGAAACAACAGATACAGCAGCCGAGGAAACTCTGGAACAGACAGCCGAACAAACGGAATCGGAATTCGCCGATCAGAACGAGGCTGGCGAGAACGCCGGGGAGGATGCAAGGTACGCCGAGCTCACGAAGCAAGCGGAGGAGAATCAACAGCGATACTTACGCGCGCAAGCGGATTTCGACAACTTCCGCCGCCGCACAATGAAGGAAAAAGAAGAGCTGGCGCAATACGCTTCCATGAAGCTGATCGATCAACTGGTTCCGATCGTCGACAACTTCGAACGTGCGCTGGCAGCCGCTTCATCCAACAGCGATTACGATTCCTTGGCTAAGGGAGTCGACATGATCTTCCGTCAGCTGTTTCAAACGCTGGAAGCCGAAGGGCTCAAGGCGATCGAAGCAGTAGGCCAACCATTTAATCCGGAGTTCCATCAAGCCATTATGACGGTGGAGTCGGATGAATACGAGGAAGGCATTGTCGTTGAGGAGGTTCAGAAGGGCTACATGCTGAAGGAGAAGGTCCTTCGTCCCGCGATGGTGAAGGTAAGCGGTTAACGATGCGGAATGATTGATAATAACAGAATGATGGTTATACAGGTTTACGAGAATAATTCAACCTTTTGAGGAGGCCATTTACAAATGAGCAAAGTTATCGGTATTGACCTTGGCACCACAAACTCTTGCGTTGCCGTAATGGAAGGCGGCGAAGCCGTCGTCATTCCGAATCCGGAGGGCAGCCGCACGACGCCTTCCGTCGTTGGCTTCAAAAAGGACGGAGAGCGCGTCGTCGGCGAGACGGCTAAACGCCAGGCGATTACGAATCCGGATCGCACGATCATTTCCATCAAGCGCCATATGGGCACGAACCACAAAGAAAAAATCGACGATAAAGAATTTACGCCGCAAGAAATTTCCGCTATTATTTTGCAAAAATTGAAATCCGATGCGGAAGCTTACCTTGGCCAGACAGTAACTCAAGCAGTTATTACCGTTCCGGCTTATTTCAACGACAGCCAGCGTCAAGCGACTAAGGATGCGGGCAAAATCGCAGGGCTGGAAGTGCTGCGGATCGTCAACGAGCCAACAGCAGCCGCACTTGCTTACGGCATGGAAAAGTCCGAAGACCAAACTATTTTGGTTTATGACCTTGGCGGCGGCACATTCGACGTTTCCATTCTGGAGCTAGGCGATGGATTCTTCGAGGTAAAAGCAACGAGCGGCGACAACAAACTGGGCGGCGACGATTTCGACCAAGTCATCATTGATCACCTCGTAGCGGAATTCAAGAAAGAGCAAGGCATTGACCTGTCCAAGGACAAAGCGGCCGTGCAACGACTGAAGGACGCAGCGGAGAAAGCGAAAAAGGAGCTCTCCGGCGTTCTGACTTCGACGATCTCCCTTCCGTTTATCACAATGGTCGACGGCGTTCCGCAGCACTTGGAGATGAACCTGACACGCGCGAAATTCGAAGAGCTCTCCGCAGCGCTTGTTGAGCGTACGCTTGGACCTACTCGTCAAGCGCTGAGCGATTCCGGTTTATCAGCAAACCAGATCGACAAAATCGTTCTTGTCGGCGGTTCGACTCGTATTCCTGCAGTCCAGGAAGCCGTTAAGAAGCTGACCGGCAAAGAGCCGCACAAAGGCGTTAACCCGGACGAAGTCGTAGCTCTCGGAGCAGCCGTGCAAGCGGGCGTTCTGACAGGCGACGTAAAAGACGTCGTATTGCTCGACGTTACGCCATTGTCTCTTGGCATCGAGACGGCGGGCGGCGTGTTTACGAAAATGATCGACCGCAACACGACAATCCCGACAAGCAAGTCGCAAGTGTTCTCCACTTATGCGGACAATCAGCCGGGCGTAGAGATCCACGTCCTGCAGGGCGAGCGCTCCATGGCGAACGGCAACAAGACGCTGGGCCGCTTTACGCTGAGCGATATTCCGCCTGCTCCGCGCGGCGTACCGCAAATCGAAGTTACGTTCGACATCGATGCCAACGGTATCGTTAACGTATCCGCACTTGACAAGGGCACTGGCAAGAGCCAGAAGATCACGATCACTTCTTCCGGCGGCCTGAGCGAGGCTGATATCGACCAAATGATGAAGGACGCCGAGCTGCACGCGGACGAAGACCGCAAGCGTCGCGAGCTTGTCGAAGCGAAGAACGCGGCAGACCAGCTTGTGTACTCCACGGAGAAGACGATTAAAGATCTTGGCGACAAAGTAGATCCATCCGAGATCGAAAAAGCGAACGCGGCCAAAGAAAAAGTGACAGCGGCGCTCGCTACCGAAGATCTGGAGCAGATCAAAGCGGCTACGGATGAACTGACGGAGATCGTGCAACAACTTTCCGTTAAGCTGTACGAGCAAGCCGCTCAAGGTGCCGAAGGCGCGGATGCAGGACCGGAAGGGGATGCTGGCGGCTCGAGAGCCAGGGACAACGTCGTAGATGCCGACTATGAAGTTGTAAATGACGATAAGAAGTAATAACGCGGGACAGGGGTCAAAGAACGGGCTCGCCCTTCTTTGACCCTCTTTCACGGTTCATAAGGAAGTCACGCGGGATCGGAAACGGTATCGTCAAATGTTCATTGACGGCACCGTTTCTTCTCGTGTTAAGATAGAGGATGTTGTGATTTCATTGCGGAGGTGAGAATCGGATGGCAAACAAACGGGATTATTACGAGGTGCTTGGCGTCGGCAAGGATGCCTCCGCGGAAGATATCAAGAAATCTTATCGGAAGCTGGCCAGGCAATATCATCCCGATGTCAACAAGGAAGCGGACGCGGAAAACAAGTTCAAGGAAGTGAAAGAAGCGTACGACGTCCTCAGCGACGACGGGAAACGATCGACTTACGACCAGTATGGACATGTAGATCCGAATCAGGGAATGGGCGGCGCGGGCGGCGCCGACTTCGGAGGCTTCGGCGACATCTTCGATATGTTCTTCGGCGGAGGCGGCGGAGGCAGGAGAGATCCTAACGCGCCCCAACGCGGAAACGATCTGCAATATACGATGACGGTTGAGTTCAAGGAAGCGGTGTTCGGCAAGGAAACGGAAATTACGATTCCGCGCACTGAATCCTGCGATACATGTTACGGATCGGGAGCCAAACCAGGCACGAAACCGGAAACCTGTTCGACATGCCGAGGGACCGGACAACAGGAGGTCGTGCAGAATACGCCATTTGGCCGTATGGTTAACCGACGTGCATGTACGAACTGCAGCGGCACGGGCAAGATCATTCGCGACAAATGCGGAACCTGCCATGGCGCCGGCAAAGTGAAGAAGCAACGCCGGATCAAGATCAATATTCCGGCCGGCGTGGACGATGGAGCTCAAATTCGGATGACCGGCGAGGGCGAAGGCGGTACGCGGGGAGGTCCGTCCGGAGATCTCTATATCGTGATTCGGGTGAAGCCGCATGACTTCTTTGAGCGCGAGAACGATGATATCTATTGCGAGGTGCCGCTAACGTTCGTGCAGGCAGCGCTGGGCGACGAGATCGAAATTCCAACGCTGACGGAGAAGGTTAAGCTTAAGATCCCAGCCGGCACGCAGACGGGCACGTATTTCCGCCTTAAGGGCAAGGGCGTACCGAAGCTGCGGGGTTACGGCACGGGAGATCAGCACGTCAAGGTGACGGTCGTGACGCCGACCAAGCTGTCCGACGAACAAAAGGATCTGCTTCGCCAGTTCGGCGGATCGAACGGGGAGCCCCCGGCCGAGCAAAGCGAGCATCACGAATCCATATTCGAACGTATGAAAAAAGCATTCCGCGGAGAGTAATCCGCGGTGTGCTTTTTTGCATATTTCAGTCCAACGAGGCGCACGCTATTGCTGTTCCTATACGCGAACGACAATCGTTGCATACGAGGAGGATTTAAATATGACTGAACATCTCGACAAAAATGTCAATGGATTGGGTAATAGTCTGGAGAAGGTGAACTTCGGAGATTTGCCAATCGGCCAAAACGAGGACGTGGAGTTTTCTCAGGAGCTTGCGGACGAGGCGGACCTAAAAGCACAAAAGAGGGCTGCAGAGGCTGATCGCCGCATGAAAAACGGTGAGTAAGCGATGAGCGTGATCGAAATTCAAGCATCGTTCGGGAACGCGAGCGAAGCGAAGGAAGCGGCACGCAAGCTGCAAGCCTTGCGTGCCGCCGAAATTGGCGGCTATAGCGAAGGCGGAATGGTGACCGCGTCTGTTGACGAAGCCGTGGCGGACCGCGCCATTCATTTGATCCGCCAGATAGGCGGCAAGATCGATTCGGACACTTCTATGATTTAAGGAGAGCAGCGTGTTAGCCGAGAAGGCTTCACGCTGTTTTTTTGTACACAGCAGGCAGTCTGTTGTACAATAGAGTGTAGGTTTTGACGATAAGAGGTTGTTGAACACGCATGATAATTGGGAGGCAATACATATGAAATGGCATGAAATTACGATCTCCACAACAGAAGAAGCGACAGAGATGATCAGCAACTTCCTGCACGAGCTGGGAGCCGGCGGTGTTTCTATTGAAGAATCCGGTACGCTTAACAAGCCACGCGACACGTCGCTGGGACAATGGTACGAGCTGCCGCTTAACGATATTCCGGAAGGGCAGGCCGTTATTAAAGGTTATTTCGCGGAAGGCACGGATCTGGAAGGTTTGTTGGAAGAGCTGAAGCCCCGCGTCGAGGAGCTGCGAACCTTCGATATCGATCCGGGAGAGGTTGAGTATGCTTGGCAGGAAGTAGATGACGAGGATTGGGCAACGGCTTGGAAACAATATTTTAAGCCGATTCGCGTCTCCGATACATTAACAATCAAGCCGACATGGGAGGATTACACTCCTGCAGAAGGCGAACGGATTATCGAGCTTGATCCCGGTATGGCATTCGGAACGGGCACGCATCCAACTACAGCACTGTGTTTGCAGACGCTTGAGTCCGTCGTTCGCGGCGGGGAGGAGATGATCGATGTCGGCACGGGCTCCGGAATTTTGGCCATTGGCGCGTGCAGGCTCGGGGCAAAGAGTATTCTCGCGCTTGATCTGGACCCCATTGCGGTCTCCAGCGCGACGGAAAATGTGAGTCTTAACGGATTGTCGGAGAAGATCGAGGTTCGTCTAAGCGACTTGTTAGGCGTTCTTCGCGAAGGAGGAGCTGACTCGGGTTCTGCGTCCTCGCTGCAAGTAACGGTTCCCGTTGATCTTGTCGTTGCCAATATATTGGCCGAGATCATTTTGTTGTTTATCGACGACGTCTACGAGGCGCTTAAGCCGGGAGGCATCTATATCGCTTCGGGCGTGTACAAAAACAAGGAAGACGACGTGGAAAAAGGACTTAAGGCCTCCGGGTTCGAAATCGTGGAGAAACGGCGCGACGAAGACTGGATCGCGTTTGTGGCGCGTAAGCCGCAGGAGGGCTAATGGAACGTTTCCTATGGTATCCGCTTGAGCATCTGCCGTTTATTGTTCTCGTTATTATGATTGTATTTACGGTGCACGAGTTTGCTCACGCGTACAGCGCCTACAAGTTCGGGGACGACACGGCTTACAAGGAAGGCCGAGTGACTCTCAATCCCATGGTCCATCTTGACTTGATGGGCAGCATCCTGTTGCTTATCGCGGGTTTCGGATGGGCGAAGCCGGTTCCCGTCAACGCCAGCCGCTTCAAGCATCGCAGAGTCATGAGTATCATCGTGTCGGCCGTCGGCCCTCTGAGCAATTTATTGATGGCCGTCGTAGGGATGTTTATTATTTACGGATTGGTCGCATCAGGTGTCGTGCATGTAGCGTCGACAGGCGTTCAAGATGCGCTCATCGTGTTTTTTTCTTATTTTATTATGATCAATATTTTGTTGTTCGTCTTTAACCTGATCCCGTTGCCGCCGCTCGACGGATACCGTATCGTTTCGGAATTTCTACCGCTTCGGCTTAGATACAAAATCGAGCAAAACATCCATTGGGCGATGATTCTATTTTTGCTTTTCGTTTTCATTCCGCCGCTCAGGGCCGTGACGCTGGATCCGATTCTATCCTTGCAGTATCCGTTGTTCAACGGGTTAAACGATTTGATGCAGTCCATCTTCGGATTTAGGATTTGGTTGCCGAGGTAGGCGGTTGGTACTAGATTCAAATGGATTTTGTCCGGTCAAACGTGCTAATATGAAGGTTGGATAATAAGTAAGGTGGTTAGTTCTACATGCAACGATACTTTGTGGCGCCGGAGCAATTTAACGACGGTGTCGTTACGATAACGGGCGAAGATGCCCATCATGCCGTTCGCGTCATGCGCATGAAGCCGGGCGATGAGATCATCGTCAGCGACGGAGCGTCCAGGACGGTGCTGGCGGCAATTTCCGAGATGGAAGCTCAGGTAGTGAGAGCTGATATTAAGAACTTCTTGCCGCAGGACAGCGAGCCTGCCTGGCTCGTTACGATTGCACAGAGCTTGCCGAAGGGCGACAAGCTGGAGCTTGTCATTCAGAAGGGGACGGAAATCGGCGCAGCAGCCTTTCTGCCCTTCCAATCGGAGCGCAACGTCGTGCAATACGATACGAAAAAAGAAGCCAAGCGGCTCGAGCGGTGGGGAAAGATTGCCAAGGAAGCCGCGGAGCAGAGCCACCGGCATCGGATACCGCCGATCGCTGCCGTGAGGAGCTGGAAGGAGCTTCTGGCGCTTATTCCCAGGTTTGATCTCGCCATCTTCTGCTTTGAACGCGAAGGGCATGCCGCGCACGGCGTTGGCATCCGCACGGTTACGGAGCAATTCCGGAGCACCAAGCTGGGGGCGGTGGCGGAAGGCGAGCAGCCGACCGTCTTGCTCATCGTCGGACCGGAAGGCGGGTTCTCGGAGCGGGAAGCGGCGGAGGCCGAAGGAGCCGGCGCGGTCATAGCAGGACTCGGAAAGCGAATATTGAGAACGGAGACGGCGGGAATCGTCGGATTAACCTGCCTATTATACGAAGCTGGAGAAATGGGAGGAGAATGACCATGCCAACGGTCGCCTTTTACACGCTGGGCTGCAAAGTGAACTTCTACGATACGGAAGCGATCTGGCAGTTATTTAAAAACGAGGGATACGAGCAGGTCGATTTCGAATCGACGGCTGACGTCTATCTCGTGAACACTTGTACGGTAACAAATACGGGGGACAAAAAAAGCCGCCAAATTATTCGCCGCGCCGTACGACGCAATCCCGACGCCATTATCGCCGTTACGGGCTGCTATGCGCAGACTTCCCCCGCGGAAATTATGGCGATCGAAGGCGTCGACCTTGTTATCGGCACGCAGGATCGCGAAAAAATCATGTCGTTCGTAGGTCAGATCCAAGCCGATCGCAAGCCGGTCAACGCTGTTCGCAACATTATGAAAACCCGTTCCTTCGAGGAGTTGGACGTACCTGACTTTACAGAGCGCACGCGTGCCTTCCTCAAGATTCAAGAGGGCTGCAACAACTTCTGTACGTTTTGCATCATCCCATGGTCGCGGGGGCTGTCCCGAAGCCGCGAGTCGGAAAGCGTCATTGAGCAAGCGAAAGCGCTCGTCGCTTCCGGGTACAAGGAGATCGTCTTGACGGGCATCCATACCGGCGGCTACGGCGACGATATGGAAAATTACAATCTGACAAGCTTGCTGTGGGATCTCGATAAAGTGGAAGGTCTGGAGCGTATTCGCATCAGCTCCATCGAGGCGAGCCAAATTGACGACGCCATGATCGATGTCCTGAACCGTTCCAGCAAAATGTGCCGCCATCTCCACATCCCGTTGCAGGCGGGCGAGGATTCCGTGCTTAAACGGATGCGCCGCAAATATACGACGGAGCAATTCGCCGCGAAAATCAAGCGGCTGCACGAAGCTATGCCTGGCGTGGCCATTACGACGGATGTGATCGTTGGTTTCCCGGGCGAGACGGATGAGATGTTCGAGAGCGGATACCGCTTCATGGAGGAGATGGGTTTCGCCGAAATGCACGTATTCCCTTATTCCAAACGTACGGGTACGCCTGCAGCGCGCATGGAGGATCAGGTCGACGAAGAGCTGAAAAACGAACGCGTTCACAAGCTGATCGATTTATCCGAGAAAATGCAGCTGAAGTATGCGGAGCAGCATGTCGGAGCCGTGTTGGACGTTATTCCGGAACGAGATTACAAGGGAGCTCCGGGAACGGGTTCTGTAATGGGATATACGGACAATTATATCCAGGTCGTATTCGAAGGATCGGAAGATCTGATCGGTCAGCTATGCCGCGTAAAGATAACGGAAGCCGGCGTCAACGAATGCCGTGGACAGCTCGTCAGGGTCCTGGAGCCGCGTCAGGGAGATGCCGTTGAAGCTTCCGCCGAGGACGAGGATCGCGAATTCCGTTATGATCGTCCGGAAGCGCTAAGAGCCTAAGTGCTTGCAAGGGCGGCGGCTTCGTTGTGACAAGCCTAATTCAGGATTCCGATTCTATCTCGCGTCAGAAGGCGGAGAAGATGAAGGAATCCTTTGCTGCATATAATAATGGGTAAAGGGTGCAAGGGGGAAGGATCATGTTGGAAATCTCTGCCGGCGGGGTCGTATTCCGCCATAACGAATCCGGACAGCTTCAAGTTCAGCTTATTCAGGACCGCTACGGTAAGGTTTCTCTGCCAAAGGGGAAGATGGAGCCTGGAGAGACGGTCGAGCAGACGGCGCTACGGGAAATTCGCGAGGAGACGGGACTGAGCGGAGAGATCGTGGCGCCCATCGCCCAGATCAAATACCAGTATGAGCATGCCAAACATGGCACGGTCAATAAGGAAGTGCACTATTATCTTGTGAGGGCGATCGGCGGCACGCATCAAGCGCAGGTCGAGGAGATCCGCGGCGTTGACTGGTTTGAGCCCCGGGAGGCATGGCGGAAGCAGAAGCAGTCCGGCTACGACAACAATCATCGTATCGTCGCCGGAGCTTTGCAATTGCTTGGACTTAACGTGAATTAGCCAAACTCAATCAACTCGACTCGCGATTGTCCAGCCTCCGCCAGAACTTGGCGTAGCAGATAGGAAGGGCGATCAGCGAGCAAACGATGTTGAAGATGGTCTGCGCATGCGCGATCTGGGAGGATGGAGAATGCGCAATCGCGCCGGACACAGCCGTTAATTCGCCGATAAACGGCTGAAAGAGGAGAGCCCCGCCCACATTCAAGACGATATGGGAGAGCGCAACGAACTTGCCTCCTCGCGAACCGCCGAGCGAGGCTAAGAGCGCGGTTACGCAAGTGCCTACGTTGGCGCCGACGACAATGGCAACCCCGATCTCGGCCGGCATGCCGTTCATCGCGACAAATCCCATGACCATGCCGATGACCGCCGCGCCGCTATGAACGGCGGCGGTAATGGCGGCGCCGGCAGCCATTCCCCACCATAACGAGTCGCTGGCATGTCCAAGGAACCAGTCGAACATGCCGCTCTCCTGCAGGTAGGGGCCGATAGACTGCATCATGTTTAGGCCGGCAAGCACGAGACCGAAGCCGCATACGGCGACGGAAGCGGAGCGGAGCGGCATAAGCCAGCGAAGACGATCCAGTCCAGGCCATATCTTAATCTCGCCCAACAGGGCGGTGAGCAGCCATGCCAAAATGGATGAGACGAGCATTGGAATCGCTGCTTGGCCAATATTTAGACCTATGAGCTCGGTAGTCAGGCATGTGCCGATGTTGGTGCCCAGTATGATGCCTAGCGTGCGAGGGAACGACAGCAGGCCGGCATTAACGAACCCAATCGAAATGACGGTTACGGCGGTACTGCTCTGGAGTACGGCGGTCGTTGCCGCGCCGACGGCCATTCCGCGAAGCGGAGTGGCCGTTGATCTCTGCAGCATGGCGGTCAAGTGGGGTCCTGCCATTCGGTGGAGGGCAAGCTCCATCAGCTTCATGCCGCTTAGAAAGACACTGAATCCGATGAATACCGGCAATAGAAGGTTCTGGATCATGGGTTTCTCCTTATCTTAAAGATCGGTTTTCAGCACGTAGCTATTCGTAGCTATATGTATGCGAACGAGAAGACAAGCATGACAAGCCCGTCTATAAGTGCGAGTTCAAAAAGTTCGGTTATCAGTACCGAGAAGATTGGATGCAGCTAGAACCTGAGGAGCGGAGCGTAGTGGAGGCTACGTGAGCACCGGAAGGTTCGGCTGAATTCAATATTCGACGTCGAGTATGCTTCTTGGATTACTTCGTAATGGGAAGCGGACTTTTTGAACAACCTCTATAAGAATAAGAGTGCGAGAGAGGAAGTTGAGACGTGAGCAGGGCGACGATAATATTGCAAAAGGCGCGCAAGAAAAGAACGGAACAAGGACATCCCTGGGTTTTCGCAAGCGAAATCGACCGGATGGAGGGTGAAGCCGCGGGAGGCGATCTCGTAAATGTGACGACGGCGCAAGGAAAATATTTGGGCACGGGTTATTGGAATCCCAAGTCTCAAATTACGGTGCGCATCGTCTCTTACAAGCCTGAAATCGAGATGGACGAAAGTTTTTTCGTCATGCGCTTCCGTGAGTGTGCAGCACATCGTACGCGATTTGTAAACGACTCCGACTGCAGGCTCGTGTACGGGGAAGCGGACTTCTTGCCTGGACTCGTCGTCGACAGATTCGGCGGCGTTCTCGTCGTTCAGCTGTTGACGCTGGGCATGGACGCCAGACGCGACAGCATCGTAAAGGCGCTGGTTCGGGTGTTCCAGCCTGCGGGCATCTATGAGCGGAGCGATGTTGGCGTAAGAGCGCTGGAAGGACTGGAGGAGCGCAAGGGAGAGCTATACGGCCAATGCCCGAGAATCGTCGAAATCGAAGAAAACGGCTTGAAGATGGAAGTGGATATCGTGGAAGGGCAAAAAACGGGCTACTTCTTCGATCAGCGCGAAAATCGCGCTGCCACTGCGCCGCTCATGACCGGCTGGGGCGGCCGTTCCGGGATTGCGTTGGGTCCCGATCCCGAAGGCGGTTCCGGCGACCTTGTGCCGCTAAATGCCAACGGGAAGGTCGTGACCTTCCCTTATTGGGACGGCGCCACGGTGTTGGAATGTTTTGCCCATACGGGGAGCTTCACCCTGCATGCCTGCAAGTACGGCGCCAAGAAGGTGACATGTCTGGACGTATCCGACCATGCGATCGAGACGGCGAGAAGGAACGTGGAGCGCAACGGTTTCTCGGAGCGCGTCGAATTCGTTGTCGCGGATGCCTTCGATTATTTGCGGTCGCAGGCGAAGGGGCTGGATGAACGTAAGTTGAGAGCGTCAGGCGGAGCGGATACGTCTAAGAAGCTGACCGATGCGGGGCGGACCTGGGATGTCGTTATTCTTGATCCGCCGGCTTTCGCCAAGACGAAGGGCGCTGTGGCAGGAGCTTGCAGGGGCTACAAGGATATCAATCTGCAAGGATTGAAGCTTGTCAATGAAGGCGGCTATCTTGTTACGGCAAGCTGCTCTTACCATATGGCGCCGGACTTGTTCCTGGAGACGATTGCCGAGGCGGCTGTCGATGCCGGAAAAGTGCTCAGACTCATCGAATGGCGGGCGGCGGGCAAGGATCATCCGCAGATGCTCGGCGTCAAGGAAGGCCATTACTTGAAATTCGCCATATTCGAGGTGCGGAGCAAATAACGCGCCGCTTCCGGGAGAGGGGAGGAAGCCATTATGCCTTTGCAATTCGTAATCGGCCGTTCCGGCTCGGGGAAGACGGGATATTGTCTGGAGCAGATTCGGAATTGTCTTCTTGAGAATCCTGACGGACCGCCGCTTATTATGCTTGTTCCCGAGCAGGCTACGTTCCAGACGGAATATGCCATGCTGCGAGGCAGCGGGCTTCAAGGCACGATGCGCGCGCAGGCGCTCAGCTTTAGACGCCTTGCGTTCCGCGTCATGCAAGAGACGGGCGGTACGGCGCTTGTCCCTATTGGGGATACGGGCAAACATATGCTGCTCTACAAAATCGTGCACCGCGAAGCCGAAAAGCTAAAGTTGTTCGGCAGCGGCGCCGGACAACCGGGCTTCATCGATCGGCTGGCCGAGCTATTGACGGAATGGAAGCGATACGGCATATCTGCCTCGGAAGTAGAAGAAGCGGCAGCTTCGGGGGATATCGTTCGCTCCGCGATGCTGGACCGGAAGCTGCATGATGTCGGATTGATCTACGATCGGATGGAGACGGAGCTTGCAGGCCGCTATATGGATGCCGAGGATTATTTGCGTCAACTGGAAGAAGGGTGGCCTGGAGCTTCCGCCATGAACGGCGCCCGGATATGGATCGACGGATTCTACGGCTTCACGCCAATGGAATATCGGGCATTGGCCGCGCTGATGGCCTCGTCGGCTCATATTACGGTTGCTCTTACGCTGGACAGGCCCTATGAGCTCGGCGAAGCGCCGCACGAGCTTGATCTGTTTCATCCGACCGCCGAGACGTACGCCACGCTGCTCGGTCTTGCCGAAGAGAGGGGCATTGATGTGCTACCTCCCATCAACTTGAATAATGGCAGCGTCGCATCGGCCAGGTTCAGGGATAATCCGATGCTGGGGCATCTGGAACGAAATTATGGCGGTAAAAGAAACCCGATGCCCCTGCCGGACGGCGAACGAGGCTTGTCGCTTCAAGCTGCGGCAGGCAGACGTGCCGAGGTCGAGGCTGTAGCCCGCGATATGCTGCGCAGGACAAGGGAAGAAGGGCTTCGCTGGCGGGATATGGCGATTATGGTTCGCAATGCGGAGGACTACGCCGATTACGTTTCCCTGGTATTCTCCGATTACGAAATTCCGTATTTCGTCGACCGGAAGGAGAAGGCGCTGCATCATCCGCTCGTGGAATTTATCCGCTCTTCGCTGGAGTCGGTCCTGTTCGGTTGGCGTTACGACGCCGTATTCCGCTGCATCAAGACGGAGATGTTGTTCCCTGTAGATCGAAGCATGCCACGCGAATGGTTCGACCGTCTTGAAAATTTCGTGCTCGCTGCCGGCATCGACGGCTGGAAGTGGCTCGACAACGGCAGTTGGAGACCGCAAGCGCCGGTATCGCTGGAAGAGGACGAGGCCATGGCGACAGTGAGCGCCAGCGCCCAGCGGGAATTCGAACTCGTTATGGCGGCGCGCGAGGTCATAGTGCCGCCGCTTCGCCGCTTCGGCGAGAAGCTGCGCTCCGCCGGCACCGTTCGCGATATGGCGGAGGCCATGTACCAATTGCTCGCGGATACGGATGCGGCAGATCGGCTGGAGATCTGGAGCGGGGAAGAGATGGCTGCGGGGTTGCCCCTGCGGGCAAGATCGCATCGCCAGCTCTGGGACGGCGTCCTGGCGCTGCTGGATCAGCTTGTCGAGCTTGCTGGCGACGAGAAGATGCCGCCGGAGCTGTTTGCGGGCATGGTAGAGTCGGGGCTTGACAGCCTGACGCTCGCCGCGGTCCCCCCCGCGCTGGATCAGGTGCTGGTGGGAAGCATGGATCGTACCCGCTCGCGCGGAATCGCCGTCAGTTACGTGTTAGGCGCCAACGACGGGGTCATTCCCATGCGCGGCAAGGAGGACGGACTGCTGTCGGAAGCAGAGCGGGAGCTGTTGGCAGAAGCAGGGCTCTCCATGGCTCCTAGCGCGAAGCGTCGTCTTCTTGACGAGCGGTTTATGGTATATAACGCTTTGACGACGCCTAGCCGTCATCTCTGGATCAGCTGGACGATGGCGGACGAGGAGGGTAAAAGTCTGCTTCCCTCGGAGTTGATTCGTCAGGTGCAAGGCATGTTCCCGGGACTGGCCGTAAAGGAAATCGCCGCAGAACCAAATCTCGCGATGCCGGCGGTTCATCAAAAGGAATTTCTCGTACATCCGCGCAGAACTTTATCCCGTTTGATCGGCGCATTGCGTCAGTCGAGGGTAAAGGGAGAGGAATTGGAATCTTTCTGGTGGGATGCGTACAACTGGTACGCCGCTCGTCCCGAATGGCAGGACAGGCTCGGCGTGCTTCTTTCCTCCTTGGACTTCCGCAATATGGAGAAAGATCTGCCGGAGGTGCTCGCGAGGGAACTATACGGCTCTCGAATGCAGGTCAGCGTCTCGCGGATGGAACGATTCGTCTCCTGCCCGTTCCAGCACTTTGCCATACACGGCCTCAAACTGCGGGAGCGAAAGCTTTACCGTCTGGCTGCGCCGGATATCGGCCAGTTGTTCCATGCCGCTCTCAGCGCGCTGGCCGGCAAGCTTGGCGGAGGCTGGGGCAGCGCGCCGCGGGCGGAAATCAAGGAAGCCGCAGCGCGCACCGTGGATGAGCTGGCGCCTAAACTTCAATCGCAAATTCTGCTCAGCAGCGGCCGGTTCGGCTTCGTTGCCCGCAAGCTCAAAGCCATCGTCGCCCAAGCCGCGGTCATGCTTGGCGAGCACGCCAGGAGAGCGGATTTCCATCCTGTCGGATTGGAGATCGACTTCGGCCCTGGCGGCAAGCTGCCGCCTATGGTGCTGCAGCTTCCAAGCGGAGCGCAGATGGAAGTGATCGGCCGGATCGACCGCGTCGATGCAGCGGAGACGGAAGACGGCTTGCTGCTGCGCGTCATGGACTATAAGTCCAGCTCAACCTCGCTTAGGCTCGAAGAGGTCGTATACGGCCTGTCGCTCCAAATGCTGACGTATCTCGATGTGCTCGTCACGCATGCGAACGAATGGCTGGGTCAGCCGGCTTCTCCGGCCGGCGTGCTCTACTTCCATGTTCACAATCCCGTAATGGCGCTCTCCAACCGGACATCGGAAGAAGAAGCGGACGGCATGCTGCTGAAGCGCTACAAAATGAAGGGTCTGCTGACGGCCGATGCGGAGGTGGTGCGTCTGATGGATGGCGACCTGGAGCAAGGTTATTCGGAGGTGCTGCCAGTCGCGCTCAAAAAGGACGGCAGCTTTTACAGCAGCTCCTCGGTCGTGACGAATGAGCAATGGTCGACATTGCGCCGTTCGGTCAGACGGACGATTACGGGGATCGGCCATTCCATTCAGCAAGGAAATGTTTCCATAGAGCCCTATCGACTCGGAGACAAGACGCCGTGCCAATTTTGCGATTACAAGCCGGTATGCCAGTTCGACCCGCTTGTCGAGGGGAACGAATATCGCAAGCTGACGAAGACGTCCAAGGAAGATGTCTGGCGTTTGCTGGAGGAGGTGTAGCTCTATGAGTAACGAGTTTAATGAGGTTGTCGCGACGCTTCCGCCCAAGCCGGAGAACAGCACCTGGACCGACGATCAATGGAAGGCTGTCGTGACGGGAGGGCGAAACGTGCTGGTAGCGGCCGCGGCCGGCTCCGGCAAAACAGCGGTCCTCGTCGAACGCATCATTCGCAAAATATCGTCCGATACAGACGTGGACAAGCTGCTAGTCGCCACCTTTACCAAAGCGGCGGCGGCGGAGATGAAAGAGAGGATTACGCTGGCGCTCGAGAAGGAGCTGGAAGCCCAGCCGGACTCCGATCACTTAAGGCGGCAGCTGGCGCTGATGGGAAGGGCGTCCATTACGACGCTGCATTCCTTCTGCATGGACGTCATTCGCAGACACTACCCGCTCATCGGTCTCGATCCGGGCTTCCGCATCGCGAACGAGACGGAGAGCGAGCTGCTTAAGCTCGACGTCATGGACGAGCTGTTCGAATATATGTACAGCGGAGAAGGCGAGGGCGCCGCGGCATTTCTGGAGCTGGCGGAGCGTTACGGCGGCGAGCGGGGCGACGAACCGCTCTATCGGCTTGTAGGCCAGCTTCATGAATTCGCCCAAAGCCATCCGTGGCCAGCCTACTGGCTCCGTCAAACGGCAGCTGCCTTCGTGATAGGCAACGCCGGGGAGCTGGAGGCTTCTCCCTGGGTACAGAGCATGCACCGGGACGTTCTGCTGGCGCTGAGCGGAGCGGAGTCGCAATTGGAGGAAGCGCTGGGCATCACGCGGCTTGCCGGGGGGCCAGCGCCTTATGCAGAGACCTTCGATGAAGATCTGTCCGTCGTTCGCCATATTCGGCAAGCGGCGGAGAGCGGTTCCTGGAGCAGCCTGGGCGATGCGTTCCGCAGTGCGGCGTTCGGCAAGCTCAAGGCGCTTCGCGGCGACGGCTATGACAAATCTCTGCAGGAAGAGGCGAAGTCGCTGCGGGAGGATGTCAAGAAGTTGATCGGCTCCATCGCCGAAGAGCTGTTCGGCCGTACGTCGGAGCAGTTCGTGGAGGAGCTGCGGGAGCTGGCGCCGCTTATGGGGGCGCTGGCCGAACTGGCGGTGTCGTTCGGACAGCGCTACGAAGCCGCGAAGCGGGACAAAGGACTGCTCGATTTCGGGGATCTCGAACATTATTGCCTTCGCATTTTGCGCGACGAGAGCTCCGAGCCGGGACATCTAGTGCCTTCAAGTGCCGCAGAGGAATACCGCGTACAGTTCGACGAGATTTTGCTGGACGAATACCAGGATACGAACATGGTGCAGGAAGCGATCGTCACGTTGATCGCGAGGGAAGGGCGAGGCAATCTGTTTATGGTAGGCGATGTCAAACAAAGCATCTATCGCTTTCGTCTCGCCGAACCGAATTTGTTTTTGACCAAATACAAGTCCTATGACACCGGAAATGCAGGCGAGCAAAACTCGGAGAACGGCCCGAGCGGCGAAGAGGGGGACGGCTCGGGCGGCCTGCGCATTGACCTGGCACGCAACTTTCGCAGCCGTGCCGAGGTGGTGGACGGCGTCAACGCGGTCTTTCGGGCGATGATGCGCGAAACCGTTGCGGAGATGGATTACGACCGCCGGGCGGAGCTGGTATGCGGAGCGGCTTACCCGGAGCCGCTTGAGCCCGGCAGCTGCCGCGTGCAGTTCGCGGTGCTG
This sequence comes from Paenibacillus sp. PAMC21692, assembly GCF_014303795.1. Taxonomy (NCBI): domain Bacteria; kingdom Bacillati; phylum Bacillota; class Bacilli; order Caryophanales; family Paenibacillaceae; genus Paenibacillus; species Paenibacillus sp. PAMC21692. The sequence continues at coordinate 5,695,379 of NZ_CP060293.1, read as the reverse complement.
GATCGTGCGGTTGCTGACTCCGACGAAGGCGAAGTTTACGGCAGTCTCGCCGAAGATGACGAAGGGGCGGATGGAGCCGAAGGTCCGCGAGCTCAAGATGATACGGCTGAGCTGAAGGTAGCTCAGTTGGAGGCCCGCTGGATCGGCGGCCAGCTGCGAGAGCTGATGGATCGCGGCTTTCAGGTCTACGACGGCAAGCGCAAGCAGTATCGAAGTCTGCAGTGGAGGGACGTCGTCATTTTGTTGCGCGCGACGCAGGCTTGGTCTCCGATCATCATCGAAGAGCTTCAGAGCATGGGCGTACCCGCTTATGCGGAACTGAGTACGGGATACTTCGAAGCTACAGAGGTCGAGACCATGCTGTCCCTGCTAAGGGTCGTGGACAATCCCTATCAGGATATTCCGCTTGCGGCCGTTTTGCGGTCTCCTTTATTCGGACTCAATGCGGAGGAGCTGTCCCGCATTCGGATCTTGTCGCCGTCAGGACCGTATTACGATGCCGTTTTGCAAGCGGCCGGAGATGAAGCCATGCCAGGGGAATCCAGGCTAAAGCTGTCCAGATTTCTGGAAAAACTGGATGCATGGCGTCAGGAAGCCAGACAAGGGGCGTTGGCAGACTTGCTGTGGCGCATGTACCTGGAGACGGGCTACTATGACTTTATGGTCGGGTTGCCGGGAGGAGCGCAGCGTCAAGCGAATCTGAGGGCGCTGCATGACAGGGCGAGACAATACGAGGCGACTTCGTTCCGGGGGCTGTTCCGGTTCCTTCGTTTCATAGAGCGAATGCGCGATGGCGGCGGAGATCTCGGAACGGCCAGGGCGCTTGGCGAGCAAGAGGATGTCGTGCGAATCATGTCGATTCATAAGAGCAAGGGGCTGGAATTCCCGGTCGTGTTCGTGGCTGGGCTCGGCAAGCTTTTTAACCAGCAGGATCTGCGAAGCCCGTTCCTTAAACATAAGGAGCTTGGTTTCGGTCCAAGGTACGTGGATTCCGAGCTGCGCATCAGCTACCCGTCGCTTCCTTATCTCGCGATCCGGCGAAAGCTTCGCATGGAGATGCTTGCGGAGGAGATGCGCATCCTGTACGTCGCATTAACCCGTCCCAAGGAGAAAATGTATCTTGTCGGCACAACGGCGGATGCCGGCAAGAAGCTGCAGCGATGGCTGGGCTCGACCGACTCCGAAGGGCGCTTGTCGGATTTCCGGGTCGCAACGGCTCGTTCGTTTCTGGATTGGCTTGGTCCTATGGCGGCCGCGCAATTGTCCGGCTCGGAGCAAGGACGGCCCGAACAACATGCGGAAGCTGGCAAATCTTTAGAAGGATCGTTGCCGGAACAAGGAAACGTTTATCCCATTGGAGCGAAGCCCCAATGGGAAGCAGCCGTCGTTCCAGCCGCATGGCTCGGCATCGAGGCGGCAGCAGCACAAGAGATCGTTGGAGAAATGACGAACACAGGGAATTCTTTAAGAGACGCGGCGATCGCTTCTCTTGCTCAGCTGGAGGAGGTCGAACAGGACCGGGAGCTGCGGTCTCGCCTGGAATGGCGGTATCCCTATGAGGTAGCATCAAAGCTGGCAGCCAAAACGTCCGTCACCGAGATGAAGCGACTTCACGAGGAAGCGGATGCCTATTCCGCCGACCTCGGCGGAAGCGGTGGAAGCGGACATGCTGTCTCCCAAGACGATGAGGACGCTTCTGCTGACTTCGGCTCAAGGATGGCCGATCGGCATTCCGAAGCGTTTCAGTCAAGCGGCGGGGCTGCTGAAGCGTCTGGTGGAGCCTCCTTTTCGCTGCGGTTGCGAAGACCGGCCTTTATGGAAGAAAAGTCGCTCACCGCGGCGGAAAAAGGTTCTGCCAGCCACTTATTGATGCAGCATGTGCCGCTGGTCTCCGAAATTGGCGCAACGGAAATTGCGGCAACGTTAGCGGATATGGTGGAACGGCGTCTTCTGACGTCAATGCAAGCTGCATCTATCGATATCTCCGCCGTTGCGGCTTTCCTGTCCGGCGAGCTGGGTCAGCGAATGAGAAATTCGCCTTGGGTGCGCCGTGAAGTGCCCTTTAGCGCGATGCTGCCGGCAAGCCGTGTCTACGCGGGGGGAACCATAGAGCAATTGACGGAAGAACCTGTACTGATTCAAGGGGTTATCGACTGCATGTTTCGAGGCGATGCGGGCATCGTTCTTGTGGATTACAAGACGGACCGAATCCACTCCGGTGGATGGGAAGCGGCGGCGGAGAGGCATAGATTCCAGTTGGAGCTGTATGCGGAGGCGATTGCGTCCGTGCTGGGAGAACCCGTTGCAGAGACCTACGTCTATTTCTTTGACGGCGCTTCAACGATTAAACTGTAGCCGTATTCGGCAAAAAGGCCAGTAAAACGGATAACGCAATTATAACGTATTGTGATGGAGGGAGAAGCTTGGCGGAGAAGGAGCAATCGGGCAAACGTTCGCTCGCGCTGCCCATTACCTTGCTGTTGCTGGTGATGAGCGTGATGGGAAACGTACTGTTGTCTACCAAAAATATCGGATACACCAGAGGCCAGACTGAGGATGAGGGACGAGCCGTCTTTACCCAGCTGGAGAAGGGCAGGTCCGATCTTGCTTATTGGAGCCGTCTTGCCGGCGAGGCCGTTGCTTCTCCGGCTGCAGAAAACGGTACCGGACGAGTGACCGCAGCCTACTTAAGCGAATCGATCGCAAGAGGAGAAGCGCATCTCGGCAGCTTGCTGGAAACAGCCGAGAAGCTAAATGCTTCGGCTTTCGAAGGGGCAGCGGGAGCTTATGCGGATTTTATGGCTGATCGCAAGGAAATGTTGGCTGCGATCGGAGCGGGCTCCGGCCCCTTGGCGGATGCCGAGCGAGCGGCCCTGGAAGGTTCGAAAACATCTTTTGAGGAGATGGAAGAACTGCTTTCGGAATTCCATTACGCGGGTTCGGACAATAAAAACGTTCTCATCCGGCTTGCCGGCGGCCATGACTGGCTGCCAATCGCGGAGAAGCTCAGAGAAGCCGTTATAAAGTAATTGCATGAGAAGCTAAGGCCTTCAGTAGCCATTCGCCTATATCTGCATAAGATGAATGGATAACAGGAGGCTGATGAACGATGGAAAATAAAGCGTATGACCAAGTCGACGCCAAAAGCATGTGCCAAGCGCATATGTATCGTTACGTGATGGTGCAAACGAACGACGGTTGCTGCGTAGATGGGTTTGTGGAGCATGTGGACGATGAGCATGTATATTTGGCCGTCCCGCATTGCCTCGGCGATTGGGAACGAGCGTTTCTGCCTTATGGCGGGTATGGCGGTTTTGGCGGAGGTTTCGGTTATCCGTTTTATCCGCCAAGAAGATTTTACCGCAGAGCGTTCCCGCTAGGTTCGCTGCTGGCGATTTCCCTGTTGCCGTTTTTTCTATAACAATGATGGAATTACGATTCTATGCGAACGGCATGGACAGCATGGCGCGGCTTTTTGCCGCGCTATCTTGCTTTCCGCATGATTGGCGTATAAAGGAAACGGGGATTGGACTAGACAGGAAATTTTCGGTATTATAGAGAAAGCATGAAGGGATTGGAGGTTGTGTTGTAGTGGATTGCATTTTCTGCAAGATTATCGAAGGCTCTATTCCGTCCAAGAAAGTGTTCGAAAACGATCGCGTTCTTGCGTTCCAGGATATTCAGCCGGCCGCGCCAGTACATATTCTGATCATTCCTAAGAAACATATTCCCACGATGAATGATATCGGTTCCGAGGATCTGGAGCTTGTCGGAGAGCTGTTTGCGGTCGCCCGTCAAATCGCGAAGGAGCAAGGGATCGACGAAGCGGGATACAGGCTGATCAACAATGTGAACAGCGACGGAGGACAGGTTGTTTATCACCTGCATATCCATCTGCTCGGCGGCAATAAGCTTGGCCCTTTATTGGCAGTCTAACAAAGTTGACACTGGGATTTGCTTTGCCGTATAATGAAGTTTGATAAACCGTGTTATAGCTCTGGACGGTCTGTTTCGGAGGGAGGGAAAACTGGTGTCTGAAACTAAAGTTCGCAAAAACGAAACCATCGATGCTGCGCTTCGCCGCTTTAAACGCTCCATCGCTAAAGACGGTGTTTTGGCTGAGGTGAAAAAACGCAAGCATTACGAAAAGCCAAGCGTTAAACGCAAGAAAAAGTCCGAGGCTGCTCGCAAGAGAAAGTTTTAGGAGGATCCTTCCATAATGAACCTGAGCGAACGATTGAACGACGATATGAAGCAAGCCATGAAGAGTCAGGACAAGTTCAAGCTCACGACGATTCGCATGATGCGCGCGTCCGTGAAGAACTTGGAAATCGACCTTAAACGTCCACTTGACGATAACGAAGTGCTTGATATTCTAAGTCGCGAGATCAAAATACGTAAAGATTCCCTCCAAGAATTTAAAAAAGCCGGCCGCGACGATCTGGTAACAGGTCTTGCAGCAGAAATTGAAATTATTAGTCAATACCTTCCCGAGCAGCTGACCGAAGAAGAGATTCAAGAGATAGTAAGGCAGACCATCCAAGAACTCGGTGCTTCTTCTAAAGCCGAAATGGGGAAAGTGATGAGCGCCCTGATGCCTAAAACAAAAGGACGCGCTGACGGTAAACTAGTAAATCAATATGTCCAACAATTTCTGCGTTGATATGCGGACTCCCGAAACACCCCGAAAGGGGTGTTTTTTTGTTATGCAGAAAATTATGCGCTCCAAGACTTGTGAGTTCCGCTCATTTTCCCTCCTCATATTTCCAGTCGCGAACGCATAATTTGGTATAGTACGGAATTATAGCGATACCTTCGTTCGCTGAGGAGGCCGAGACGGCAATGCGACAACTGAAAAAAAAATTTCGCAAACTCACCGCCGAATTGCTCGATATGCCGCAGGATGTCGTCTATGATCTGCCGCGATTGACAATGATCGGCGACCGCCAGCTGTACATCGAGAATCATCGGGGCGTCGTTCATTTCTCGAGCGACAAGCTAAGGCTTGCGCTTAGCAAGGGGCAGCTGGAGGTAACGGGGAGCGAGCTGGTCATACGTACGATATGGACCGAGGAAGTATTCGTTGAAGGCATCATTGCGAATATACAGTTGATTCCATGAATCCGTCGGGAGGGAATTTACGATGAAAGGTCAAGGCGTAACGTGGCTGCAAGGAGTCGTCGTCGTTGAGGCAAGAGGGGGACGGCCGGAGGAGCTTGTCAATCGGGCGCTGGAGGGCGGACTGTCTCTCTCTGCCATATCATGGACAAGCAACGGGAAATTAAGGTTTGAGGTGTCGGTTGGAGACTTTTTTAAGCTTCGCCCGTATTTAAAGCAGACAGGCTGTCGCGTTCACGTCGTGAAGCGGAACGGCCTGCCGTTCTGGATGGCAAAGGCGGAGAAACGCATTTGGTTCGCAGGCGGTCTCGCGTTGTTTTTTCTCCTGATTTTCCTGCTCTCTTCCTTGGTTTGGAGGATCGACGTTGTCGGCAACGAAAGAATGCCTAAGGAAGATATTTTACAAGCGGCCAAGGCTGAAGGGCTCTATACGCTGCAATGGTCGTTCAGGCTGCAGGATGCGGACGTCATCTCCAAGAAGCTCGTGACGGCATTGCCGGGTACGACATGGATCGGAGTGGAGAAAAAGGGGACGAAAGTAACCATCCGAGTCGTGGAGATGTCGCTTCCCGAGCAAGCCGCGCTAAATAGTCCCAGACATCTGATTGCATCGGCGGACGCGGTTGTGACGCAGATCGTGGCGGAAGCGGGTAAGCCGTTAGTGAAAAAAAATACGCGCGTAAAAAAGGGACAAACCTTGATCTCCGGCATCATCGGCAATGAGACGTACAACAAAACGGTCGTGGCTAAGGGGAGCGTGCGAGGACTGGTCTGGTACGAATACGAAATTCTGTCGCCTATGACGCAGCAAGTGAAAGTGTATACGGGTGAGAAAAAAACGAAGTGGCATGCCGTGATCGGCTCCAGAGCGCTTCAGATCAGCGGCTTCGGAGACAACCCCTTCGCCCAGTCCGAAACAGTAACGCATGAGGAAAGAGTGTCCTGGCGCGATTGGACGCTGCCGTTCGGAAGGATGAAAGAGACGATTTTGGAGTCCGAGATGCAGGAACGTACATTGACGGAAGAAGAAGCGCGCGAGGCAGGCAAGATGCAAGCGAAGGCCGAGGTCTTGTTGAAAGCCGGAGCGGATGCGGTCATCCGGGACGAAATTGTTTTGCATGAAAAGGCGGACAATGGTAAAGTTTATATGAAAGTTCTTTTTGAAGTAGAACAATCCATCGTAGAAGAAATGCCATTAGTCCATATGCAGGGAGACTGAGAATTGTTGCAAAATGATCAAAAATCAGCAAAAGTACATCTAGGCAACGCCGCGGAGGGACTAGCTGTATTCGGTCCGCAGGATAAATTTCTTCGGCTCGTCATGGAACAGTCAGGAGCTTCCATAAGCTCCCGTGAGGCGGAGATCGTCATTACGGGACAGGCGAAGGAAGTAGATTCGTTGGAGCAGCTGTACACCGTCTTGCTGCAGCTCGTCAGAGGCGGCTACGCGCCAACGGAGAGAGATATCATGTATGCGCTCGATTTGGCTCGGAATATGCAAGCCGAAGAGCTGCTCGATCTATTCAAGAAGGAAATTGCATCCACGTTCCGCGGGAAGAAGATCATGGTCAAAACAATTGGCCAGCGCCATTATGTAAAGACGATCAAGAAACGCGACATCGTGTTCGGTATCGGACCCGCGGGAACAGGCAAAACCTATTTGGCCGTCGTTCTGGCCGTCGTAGCGTTGAAAGAGGGGGCCGTAAAGCGGATCGTGCTCACTCGGCCAGCCGTGGAGGCGGGCGAGAATCTTGGTTTCCTGCCAGGCGATCTGCAAGAGAAGGTCGATCCTTACTTGAGACCGCTGTATGACGCGTTACATGACGTGCTTGGCCCCGAGCAGACGGCCAAAGCGCTGGAACGCGGATTGATCGAGATTGCCCCGCTCGCCTATATGCGCGGAAGAACGCTCGACGATTCCTTTATTATTCTGGATGAAGCGCAGAACACGACACCGGAGCAGATGAAGATGTTCCTGACGAGACTTGGTTTCGGCTCGAAGATGGTCATTACGGGAGACGTTACGCAGATCGACCTTCCGCGGGGCAAGTCGTCGGGTCTCGTAGAGGCTCAGCGCATCTTGAAGGACATCGAGGAGATCGGCATGATCTTCTTCGCGGAGCAGGACGTCGTAAGGCACTCCCTTGTCCAGAAGATCATCGTAGCCTACAACCACGACGCGGAGAACAAATCTTGAAATTAAAATAGAAGTTCAAAAATCCGCTTTTCAGTACCGAGAAGGTTGGATGAAGCTGGAAACTGAGTATCGGAGCGTAGCGGAGCTACGTGAGAAACGGAAGATCCGGCTGAATTCAAGATTCGACGTCGAGTAGGCTACATAGGGATGCTACGTAATGGGAAGCGGATTTTTGAACCTCCTTTGAAAGGAAGGGTTGCGTGCATGGGGCAGGGTGAATCAGCTAAGCCGATCGTCAAACCGCCTGCTAGATCGACGCAAGGTTGGAGGCAGAGTCCTGCTGTCAAGTGGACCTTGATGGCGATGTTCGTGCTGCTCTTTTATTTCAGCCTGGCGCCGCATGTCATTCCGGAGACATATGATATTACCGAAGGCGTGGCCAGCGAAAAAGAAATCAAGGCGCCCTTTCAGATCCGTGACGAGAAGGCGACTCGACAGGCGGAAGAAGATGCGGCCGCCAAGATCGATCCCATCTATTCGATCGTACCGCTGAGCAACGCGACGCTCGTCGAACAACTTTTTTACCGAATCGAGCAGCTTAACCTTGACGATCAAGTTACGACCGATAACAAGGTTGCGATCTACCGATCCGAGATTCCTGGGAAGTATGACGCCCATATTGATGCATTTATCACCGCAAATAAGGGCAAAGGAACGTTTAGCGATTCTCTTGTGCAAGAGATGGAAAATGTCGCCAAAGATCAACGGTATACCATACCGGAAGAAACTTTCTACAAGATGCCTCAGCTTAAATCCGAGCAGCTATCCGAGATGCGGTCGGTGGCAAGAGAAATCGTCCGCAAGCTGACGCTAGAGCCGCTGCGAGAAGCGGAGACGGCTCGCACCCAGGTCGCCGAACTCGTTAATGCGAGCACGCTGTCCAACCGGACGGAACGGGAAATCGTGCAGGAGCTGGCGAGATTCGCCATTATGCCGAATCGTTTTCTCGACACGGATGCAACGGACGAAGCCAAAGCTCTTGCCAAGCAGAATACGCAGCCGGTCGTCTTTAAGGAAGGCGACGTCATCGTAAAGCGGGGGCAGACGATTACCCCGGATCTGTATAAGCTGTTGTCGGACTCCAATCTCTTGCAGGACAAGACGTCGTATTGGCCGCAAGCGGGGCTGCTCATACTGTCGCTGATGTCCGTCATCGTGCTGTTCGTTTATTTGCACCAATCCGGCGGTTTCGGGGGGCTTCGGCCGAAGTACAGCAATACGCAGCTGCTGATGTTGCTGCTTATTTTCCTGATCAACATCATCACGATACAGATCATCGCGCTGATTCAGACGGATTCAGTACCGTATGCCGGTTATTTGGCACCCGCGGCTCTCGGAGCGATGCTGATTACTTTGCTGCTGGATATGCATTTGGCGATTATTTCGTCATTTATTTTCACCATCATGGGAAGCATCATCCTGAATCCGGCATCCAATACGCTTTTTGATTTCAAATACGGCTTCTTCGTGATCGTGGTCTCGCTTGCCGCCATCTTCTCTATCCATCGGGCCAGTCAACGATCCGCGATTCTGAAGGCAGGCATTATGGTCAGCTTATTCGGAGCTTTATCCGTGATGGCCGTATTGTTGATGACGGAGCAGCTCGAACGGATGCCGTTCATCTACTCCGTATCCTTCGCATTCGCAAGCGGCTTGTTGACGGCGGTGCTTGTTATTGGATTGATGCCGTTTTTCGAAATTACGTTCGGCATTTTGTCGGCTCTTAAGCTGGTCGAGCTGTCAAACCCGAATCATCCGTTGCTGCGCAAGCTGCTGACGGAGACGCCGGGCACCTATCACCACAGCGTCATGGTCGGCAATCTTTCGGAAGCTGCCGCCGAAGCCATCGGCGCAGACGGCTTGTTGTGCCGCGTCGGCTCGTATTATCACGATATCGGGAAGACGAAACGGCCGAACTATTTTATCGAAAACCAGTCCAATATGGAGAATCCGCATGACACGATCGATCCCAAACTCAGCAAGTCGATCATCGTTGCGCACGCACGAGATGGCGTAGAGATGCTTAAGGGCCATAATATACCGAAGCCGATCCGCGATATCGCGGAGCAGCATCACGGCACGACTTCGCTCAAGTTTTTCTATCACAAGGCGGCGAAACAAGCGGAAGAGCAAGGCATCGTGCCGACGTTTACCGAGGACGATTTCCGTTATCCGGGACCGAAAGCTCAATCCAAAGAAGCGGCTGTCGTCGGCATCGCCGATTGCGTGGAAGCTGCTGTGCGGAGTTTGCGCAATCCAACGGTGGAACATGTCGAGGCCATGATCGCCAAAATCATCAAGAGCCGCCTCGACGACAATCAGTACAACGAATGCGACTTGACGCTCAAGGAGCTGGACAAGATCGCGCAATCGTTGAAGGAGAGCATCATCGGCATCTTCCATTCCCGAATCGAATATCCGGAAGATGTCAAGACGAAGGAGTGAATTCGGCAGGATGACTTTGCAGCTGGATTGGAATAACGAGCAAGACAAATATGATATACAAGATGCATGGATCGGCAAGCTGACGGAGCTGCTGCAGCTGGCAGGCGAGGCTGAAGGCTTGACGGAGGGAGAGGTCGCGCTGACGTTTACGGATGACGAAGGCATCCATGCCCTCAACCGGGATTATCGAGGCATCGACCGTCCGACGGATGTACTGTCGTTCGCGATGCAAGAAGACGGCGCGGACGAGCTTGACATCATTTTCGAAGTAGAAGATGAGTCCGAGAGCGATCCCTTGTCCGGCATGCTGGGCGATATAATCATCTCGGTGGAACGAGCTCAGCTGCAGAGCGAAGAGTACGGCCACTCCCTGGAACGGGAGATCGGTTTTCTGTTCGTGCACGGCTTCCTGCACTTGATCGGTTACGACCACCAGGACGAAAGCTCCGAAGCCGAGATGACGGCGAAACAAGAAGCGGTGTTAAGCCAAGCAGGTTTAACGAGATAGATGGCGAAGTTCGTCCGGAACGTAGGGTTCGCGTTGTCGGGGATCGGACTTGCGATCCGTACGCAGCGGCATATGCAAATTCATTGTGTCGCAGCCGTTATCGTGGTTGGACTTGGACTGTTTCTATCCCTGGACGCGATTCGCTGGAGTCTGATCGTATTCGCGATAGGATTGGTCGTAAGCGCAGAATTGATCAATACAGCCATTGAGCAGGCCGTCGATCTGGCCAGCCCCGAGCGGCATCCCCTGGCGAAAGCGGCCAAGGATGTGGCGGCAGGCGCTGTGCTGGCGGCGGCCCTTGTTGCCATAACGATTGGACTGCTCGTACTGGGTCCGCCTTTATTGGCGCTCTTCTCCTAATACAGAGATTGGAAGGCGGTTGTCAGACATATGCTGATGGAATATACCGGACTTAAACCGGCATACTCGGCCATGCTGAAACAGGCTTATGAAGCGATGGCGCGTGCGTATGTGCCGTATTCGGGATTTCAGGTTGGAGCCGCGCTGCTAGACGCAGAGGGACAAACGCATTACGGTTGCAATGTGGAGAATGCGGCATATGGTCCTACGAATTGTGCCGAGCGTACAGCTTTTTTTCGCGCGATCGCAGATGGACGGTCTGCCGGCGAATTCCGGGCAATCGCGGTTATTGGCGATACGGATGGCCCCATTGCGCCATGCGGTATCTGCAGACAAGTGATGGTTGAATTATGCGCGCCTGATACCCCGGTCATTATGGGCAATCTGCGCGGAGCCTGGAGTATTGCGACGGTAGCGGAATTACTGCCGGGCGCCTTTACGCCAGCGTCGTTAAACAAGGAGGAGCATGAATAAACATGAGCGAACAAGATAAAACGCGCGGCGCAAAAAAATTTAAATCCGGATTTGTGGCCATTATCGGCAGGCCAAACGTTGGCAAGTCGACGTTGATGAACCACTTAATCGGACAAAAAATCGCGATTATGTCGGACAAGCCGCAGACGACGCGAAATAAAATACACGGCGTATTTACGTCAGACGATTATCAGATCGTCTTCCTGGATACGCCGGGCATCCATAAGCCGCAATCCAAAATGGGCAATTACATGAACCAATCCGCGGAAGGCGCGCTTAAGGAAGTCGAAGCCGCGTTATTTCTCGTCGATGTTTCGGAAGGTCTCGGCGGCGGAGACCGCTTTATTATAGAGAAGCTGAAGTCGCTCAAAACACCTGTTTTTCTCGTCATGAACAAGATCGACAAGATAGAGCCAGAAGCGCTGCTCCCGATGATCGCGCAATACAACGAGCTGCACGAGTTCGCCGAGATCGTGCCCATCTCCGCTCTGCAAGGCAATAACGTCAATACGCTTCTGGAGCAGATTACGAAATATTTGCCGGAAGGGCCGCAATATTACCCGGCTGATCAAATTACGGATCATCCGGAGCAATTCGTGTGCGCCGAGCTCGTCCGCGAGAAGATTTTGCATATGACTCGCGAAGAGATTCCGCACTCCATTGCGGTGACGATCGAAGATATGCGCGTGCAAGAGAACGGCGTTGTTTATATAGGAGCCGTTATTTTCGTGGAGAGGGATTCGCAAAAAGGAATCATTATCGGCAAACGCGGCGAACTGCTTAAGGAAGTCGGCAAGCAGGCTCGAAGAGATATTGAAGCGCTGCTTGGCTCGCGGATCTATCTGGAGCTTTGGGTTAAAGTCAAGAAGGACTGGCGCAATCAGGAGCGTGTCTTGAAGGATTTGGGCTTTCGCAACGACTAACGCCGGATGCAGTTTTTTACGTTTTTTGCTAAGGATACCGAAGCGACTATTATCGCATCCTATAACCGTCTGGAGCTACATTTCCTAGGCGGAAAGGATGGATACGAATGCGAGATTTTTCGTGGAAGTATTTTACGTTGACCGGAGACGTCGAGTCCTTCATGCTGTACAAGGAAGTGAATCAATACGGCACGACCGATGAAGCTACTCCGCTTGCTCTGCAAGACGAGGAAGCTGTAAGGATGGATGTACAAGAATAAGCGACATAGCGGTATTATGTATGAATAGTGAGTGTTCAAAAAGTTTTTTTGAACAATAGGCTTATGGTTCGCGGGGGAGAAGCCGGCATGTTGCATCGCGTGGAAGGAATCGTAATCCGCTGTATGGATTATGGGGAAAACAACAAAATCGTTACTCTTTTGACGAAGACGGGCGGAAAAGCCGGAGTGCTCATTCGCGGAGCAAAAAAGGTGAAGAGCCGGCATTCCTCGCTTGCCCAGCCGTTTACGTACGGAGAATTTCAGTTTTTTCGAAGCTCCGGCTTAGGCACGCTTAACCATGGTGAGATCATCGCTTCTCACCATGGCTTGCGCATGCAGCTCGATCTGTCTGCTTATGCCTCTTATGCGGCGGAGCTCACTGATCGCGCTTTGCAGGAGGAAGAAGCAAGCTCCTTCCTGTTCGAGCAGCTTTTGGCGTGTTATACGGCTCTTCAGGAAGGTAAGGATCCGGCGATTGTATTGCATTTGTACGAGATGCGCATTCTCGATCTGGCGGGTTACGCACCGCAGCTGGAACAATGTCTGCATTGCGGCAACGTAATGGGCCCCTTCAAGCTGTCGCCGGGCTCGGGCGGCGTTTTATGCAGCCGTTGCGAGGGGAGAGATCCTTATGGCATTCCGCTTGGCGAAGGGGTACATAAGCTGCTCCGATTGTTTAAGGGCATGGATATGCGCCGATTAGGAGCGATTACGGTTAAGGAAATTACGAAAGCAGAGCTCAAACGGTGCATGAGGGCTCTGATGGACGCGCAGTTGGGGTTACATTTGAAGTCACGCAACTTTCTGGATCAATTGGACAAATTGGTTTGACATTTGACAATCGTCCCTATTACGCATAGAATAGTGGAATATGAATATGGGATGCTGATGGAGAAAGTAACCGTAAGAAATCCGCTAAGCGAGTCGGGGGAAGGTGGAAGCCCGATGCGGGTATTATGGCGAAGGGCGCTCCGGAATCCTTTGAACGAAAGCGGGTTGTTCTTGCGGACTTACATTCGCAAGGTCGGCCAAGTAGGGTGGAACCGCGGGAATTATACTCTCGTCCCTATGTCTGGAAGCAGACGTAGAGGCGAGGGTTTTTTGCGTGCTTTGCGGATCGTGCTTCTGCAACACTAAACATATAGAAGGAGTGTAACGGCATGAATTTTCAAGGCATGATTTTGACGCTTCAACAATTCTGGGCGGAGCAGAACTGCATTCTCGTGCAGCCGTACGACGTGGAGAAGGGAGCGGGGACCATGAATCCTATGACTTTCCTGCGCTCTATCGGACCCGAACCGTGGAACGTGGCTTATGTTGAACCCTCCCGTCGTCCCGCCGATGGACGATATGGCGAAAATCCCAACAGGCTGTATCAGCATCACCAATTCCAGGTCATTCTTAAACCGTCGCCCGACAATATCCAGGAACTTTATCTGGAAAGCCTGAAGCGGCTTGGCATTGACGCGCTCGACCATGATATCCGGTTCGTCGAGGACAACTGGGAATCGCCGACGCTAGGCGCATGGGGACTTGGCTGGGAAGTATGGCTGGACGGCATGGAAATTACGCAATTCACCTACTTCCAGCAAGTTGGCGGAATCGATGCGAATCCGGTAGCTGTAGAAATCACTTACGGCATGGAACGTCTTGCTTCCTATATCCAGCAGAAGGAGAATGTCTTCGATCTGGAGTGGGTAGAGGGCGTAACTTACGGAGACGTGTTCCTGCAGCCGGAATACGAGCATTCCAAATATACGTTTGAGACATCCGACACGGCGATGCTGTTCACCCTCTTTAACATGTATGAAGAAGAAGCCCGGAAGACGATGGAGCAGCATCTCGTATTTCCTGCTTACGATTATGTGCTTAAATGCTCTCATGCGTTCAATCTGCTTGACGCTCGAGGCGCAATCAGCGTAACGGAGCGCACGGGCTATATTACTCGTGTACGGAACCTGGCCCGTCAATGCGCGGCTACCTATTACGAGGAGAGAGAACGGCTCGGATTCCCGATGCTGAAGAAGGGAGTGGAGCACAATGGCTAAAGATTTGCTGCTGGAGATCGGGCTGGAAGAAGTGCCCGCAAGATTCGTTCGCGCGGCGATGAATCAATTAAAGGAAAAGACGGCGAAGTGGCTCGCCGAGAACCGGATCGGCCATGGAGAGGTTGAAGCCTACGCAACGCCAAGAAGACTTGCGGTGATTGTGCGCGAGGTAGAGGAGAAGCAGGCAGACAGCAATGAAGAAGCGAAAGGGCCTTCCCGTAAAATCGCGCAGGACGACTCAGGCAACTGGAGCAAAGCCGCTTTGGGCTTTGCCCGCAGCCAGGGCGTGGAGCCGGAGCAGCTGTATTTCCAGGAGCTCGCCGGAGTGGAGTATGTATATGCGCGCAAAAGCAGCATTGGAGCTCCTACGGACGGCTTGCTCTCCGAAGGATTGAGCACGCTGATCACATCGATGTCCTTTCCCAAAAATATGCGATGGGGCGCTTACGACTTGAAATTCGTAAGACCGATCCGCTGGCTGGTCGCGCTGTTCGGAGAAGCGATCGTGCCGTTCGAGATTGCCGGCGTCGAGACGGGACGCATCACGCGCGGTCATCGGTTCCTGGGCGAAGAAGCAAACATAGCAACGCCTGCCGATTATAAAGAAGCGTTGCGCCAGCAGCAAGTCATTGTCGACGTCGAGGAACGCGAAACGCTGATCGTCTCCCAAATCAAAGGTTTGAGCGAGGAGAAGGGCTGGAACATCGCGATCAAAGAGGATCTGCTGGAGGAAGTATTGTTCCTTGTCGAATATCCAAATGTGCTCTTCGGAACTTTCGATTCTTCTTTCCTGCAAATTCCGCAAGAAGTGCTGATTACATCCATGCGCGAGCATCAGCGTTACTTCCCAGTGCTGGACGAAACCGGGAAGTTGCTTCCGTTTTTCGTCACGGTGCGCAATGGCGACACGAGAAGCATCGATCTTGTCGCGAAAGGAAACGAGAAGGTATTGCGGGCGAGACTTTCCGATGCGAAGTTCTTCTATGCGGAGGATCACAAGCTGACGATCGACCATGCGCTTAGCAAGCTGGAGAACATCGTCTATCACGAGGAGCTGGGCACGGTAGCGGACAAAGTCCGCCGCATCACCGACATCTCGAAACTGATCACGGATGCTTTGCAGGTAGAAGCCGAGCAGGCCGCTCGAGTTGCCCGCGCCGCTGCAATTTGCAAGTTCGACCTCGTCTCGCAGATGGTATACGAATTTCCCGAGCTGCAAGGCATCATGGGCGAGGATTACGCCAAGAAGGCAGGAGAGCACGACTCCGTTGCGAAAGCCGTCAACGAGCATTATCAGCCTAGATTTTCGGGCGATGCCATTCCTTCCGGATTGGAGGGGGCTATCGTCAGCCTCGCGGACAAAATCGATACGATAGTTGGCTGCTTCTCCGTCGGCATCGTGCCGACAGGTTCGCAGGATCCGTACGCTTTGCGCAGGCAAGCGGCGGGTATCGTTCAAATTCTGCTAGGTCAAAATTTGAAGCTTACTCTTGGCGAGCTGTACGAAATCGGCCTATCCGTTCACGAAGCGCGCGGTCTGAAACGTGTCTCGGCCGATATTCGCCAGGATCTGAACGACTTCTTCTCGCTTCGCGTGAAGAATTGGTTGTCCGAGCAAGGCAACCGCTACGACGTTGTCGACGCCGTCATGGCGGTCGGATTCGACGACCTGGCGCTTACGGCTAGCCGGGCGGCGGCCGTTCAGCCGCTGGCGACGGCTACCGACAAATCGGAGTTCAAGAGCGTCGTGGAAGCCTTCAATCGCGTGGGCAACCTGGCCGGAAAGTCGGAGAGCGGCGAATTCGATGCCGCACTGTTCAGCGAAGCAACAGAGACAAAGCTGTATGAAGCATGGATTTCGGCGCGCCCCGACGTACTATCCGCCGTGGAGCGCAAGGACATTGCGGATGCTCTGCGGAAGTTGTCTGCTTTGCGCCCGGCCATCGTCGATTATTTCGACAACGTTATGGTTATGGACAAAGACGACAAGGTACGCGTCAATCGGCTGGCAACACTGTCCGCCATTGCGCGGGACATCGCGCTTGTCGCCGATTTTTCCAAGTTGGTATGGTAAGGCGAAAGTCCGAGAACCTCACGTACTAGAAGGGGTTTTTCAAAAAGTCCAATTCCCATTACGAAGTATGCCAAGAAGCTTACTCGACATCGAATATTGAAGGCAACCGAACCTTCCGGTGCTCACGTAGCTCTGCTACGCTCCGCTCCTCAGTTTCTAGTTGCCTTCAATCTTCTCGGTACTGAGAACCGAACTTTTTGAACACGTACTAGAAAAGGAGGTGCAAGCTCATGGTGACTGGAGTCAAGTCCGAAGTAATCGTTTATGTCGTATCCGATGCAGCAGGCGATACAGGCGAACTGGTCGTACGGGCGGCGATCGCCCAGTTTCATCCGATTCAGGCCGAAATTCGAAGATCGCCGTTCGTGACGGAGCCTGCCGCGCTGGAGAGAATCGTTCAGCAAGCAAAACTGTCGCAAGCGATTCTGTTATACACCCTCGTTATCCCGCATCTGCGCGATTCCATGAGAAAGCTGACAGAAGAGAACGGCGTTGCGGCCATTGATCTGCTGGGACCCTTTATTGAGACGCTGGAGCAGCGCACCGGCCGGAAGTCAAGACAAGAACCGGGACTTAACCACGTGCTCGATGCGGATTACTTCCGTAAAGTAGAGGCTGTTGAATTCGCGGTAAAATATGATGATGCTCGTGATACATCAGGCGTAACAAAGGCCGATATTGTCCTCGTCGGCGTATCGCGCACATCAAAGACGCCGCTCTCCATGTACCTTGCCCATCAAAAGTACAAGGTGGCGAACGTTCCGCTCGTGCCGGAGCTGAAGCCGCCGGAGGAGCTGTTCAAGCTTCCCAAGAGGAAGGTGATCGGGTTGACGATCGACACCTCCTATCTGAACGTGATTCGGAAGGAACGGCTAAAGGCGCTGGGGCTGCCCAATACGGCGGCGTACGCTACGACGGACCGGATCGAGAAGGAACTGAGGTATGCGGAAGATATTATGAGCAAGCTTGGCTGCGTCGTCATCGATGTCTCGCATCGTGCTGTCGAAGAAACGGCGAGTCTGATCATGGAATACGTTCGAGGGCAGAATGGTGACCGTACATGACACCCGGTACGCCGCTAGGATTCTCTATCGTTGTTGATGCGGATTCTTGTCCGGTCAAGCACGAGATCGTCGTGACGGCACTGCAGCATGGCGTGCCCGTGCTGATGGTCGCATCGCATGACCATCGGCTGGAATCTCTGCCCGGCGTGGAGATTGTTCAAGTGGATCGCAGCGATCAATCCGTCGATCTGTACATTTTAAACCGTATCAAGCGAGGCGATATTGTCGTTACGGGGGACTTTGGCCTCGCTTGCGTCGCGATCGGTAAAGGGACCGTCGTCCTATCGCCCAGAGGCGAGCAATACACGGACGCCAACATCGATTATTTGATGGAGCGAAGGCATGAAGGCGCCAGAAGGAGGCGCGCAGGAGGGCGAACCAAGGGTCCAAAAGCAATGACAGGCGATGACCGAAAAACTTTTCAACAAAAGCTGACAAAAGTTTTGATCGGCATGCAGGAGATACATGACATATAGCGAATAATATTAGAAATCTAAGTTTGCCGTGCGCGGGTCGTCCGCAATCTTAGAATGTAGGTGATGAACGATGACAAGCGGTAAGATACCGGAAGAAGTGATTGACGCAGTCCGAAAGCGTCATGACATCGTCGAAACGGTCGGGAAATACGTTCATCTCACGAAGCAAGGCAAATATATGAAGGGGCTTTGTCCGTTTCATTCCGAGAAGACACCTTCGTTTACGGTTACTCCGGAGCTTCAGATCTTCCATTGTTATGGCTGCGGTAAGAGCGGCAACGTGATTCGATTTGTCGAAGAGATGGAAGGCTACAGTTTCCCGGAGGCCGTGAAGGTGCTTGCGGAGGAAGCGGGCATGCCTATTACGTGGCAGGAGAACGGAAGCGGCAGAGCCGCCCCGAATCCCGAACGCGAAGGTCTTGTAGAGGCACATGAGTTATCCATCAAGTTTTATCATTATTTACTGAACAACACGAAGCAGGGTGACAAGGCCAAACGTTACTTGCGGGAACGCGGATTAAGCGATAAGCTGATCGATCACTTCATGATCGGCTTCGCACCGGACGAATGGGATGTACTGACACGGTTCCTCACCGGCCGAGGGTACGAGCCTGCATTACTCGAGAAGGGCGGGCTGTTGTCCGCCAAGCAAGATGGCAGCGGCTACGTAGACCGGTTCCGGGGACGGATTATGTTCCCGTTATGGGATGCGGGCGGCAAGGCGTCGGCTTTCGCTGCACGAATCATCGACGAGGGTCAGCCCAAATATCTCAATTCGCCGGAAACGATGTTGTTCACAAAGAGCAGAACGTTGTATAACCTGCATCACGCGAAGGCTGCGATACGCAAGAGCAAGCAGGTTGTTTTGTTCGAAGGTTATATGGACGTCATCAAAGCCTGGCATGCCGGCGTCAAAAACGGCGTAGCGACAATGGGCACGGCGCTTACGGAGGAACACGGCTCTATCCTTCGCCGGCATGCGGAAGAAGTGCTGGTCTGCTACGACGGAGACGACGCCGGACAAGCGGCAGCCAGCAAGTCGATCCCTCTGCTGGAAAGCGCCGGTCTCAAGGTGATGATTGCCATGCTGCCGAAGGGCAAGGACCCCGACGATTATATAAGTGAATACGGTCCGGACTCGTTTATGCGGGACGTGGTGGACAGTCCGGTATCCGTTACAAAATTTAAGCTTATATATTCAAGGAAAAACCATATACTGCTAAAAGAAGAAGGCCGAAAAAACTATCTGATGGAAGCAGTAGAAATTGTGGCAGGAGTGGAATCCTCTACGGAGAGGGAAGTGTATCTCAAGGAGTTGTCCCGCGAATTCGATATTTCGCTCGACGCGCTGAAGCAGGATTGTAACGTAATCCGCGTCGAAGCGCAAAAAAAGAAGCCGCAAGGGGATAATAACGACAATTCGTGGAATAATGGTAGAAATGAAAAGCGCCGTACGCCGGGGAGAACTCCAATATTGCCGGCTTACGCGAATGCGGAACGAAGATTGCTGCATGCCATGATTCGTGATCGCGATATTGCCGAGTCCGTGCATGAACGGATTGGCGATTCGTTTAACGTTGAGGATCATGCAGCGCTTGCTGCTTATTTATACGCCTATTACGCTCAAGGGTATGAACCGGACGCCGCTCGGTTCATCTCGACGCTGCATGATAAGCGTCTTGAAGAGACAGCGACGGCCATTATGCTTCTTGATGATCATTCTCCAATAGACGATGCCATTATGGACGATTATGTCGGCAAGATCCTTAGAGAACCCCATATCCGGGATATCGAGCGGAAGAAAGAAGAGATGGTGCGTGCCGAACGTGCTGGCGACGCCTTATTGGCGGCGCAATTAGGACTTGAGATTATAACCCTAGAGAGACAGCTGAAAGGTTAACTTCATGATGCTTCTAGGGAGGAGGGAGTCGGATTATGGCGAACGATCAACATACTGAATTGGATACCGAACAGAAGCTGGATCAGGTCAAGGACAGTCTGATTGAACAAGGGAAGAAGAGATCCTCCTTAACCTACAAAGAAATTATGGAGAAACTATCCCCCTTTGATCAGGATCCGGAGCAAATCGATGAATTCTTCGAGCAGCTCGACGACTTGGGAATCGAGGTGCTTAACGAGAACGACGATGTGCATCCGCTAGGCGCTCAGAACGAAGAACAGGAGCGCGAAGGAGACGACTTCAACTTCGACGATGATCTGGCGCTGCCTCCGGGCATCAAAATTAATGATCCCGTCAGAATGTATCTGAAGGAGATCGGACGAGTACCGCTATTGTCGGCGGATGACGAGATCGAGCTTGCGATTCGGATCGAAAACGGCGATGAAGAAGCAAAACGCCGACTCGCCGAGGCGAATCTTCGACTCGTGGTCAGCATTGCGAAGCGGTATGTCGGACGCGGGATGTTATTCCTCGACTTGATTCAGGAAGGGAATATGGGTCTCATTAAAGCGGTCGAGAAGTTCGATCATCAGAAGGGATTCAAATTCAGTACGTATGCTACATGGTGGATTCGTCAGGCGATTACCCGCGCTATTGCGGATCAGGCGCGTACCATTCGTATTCCCGTTCATATGGTGGAGACGATTAACAAGCTGATTAGGGTTTCCCGTCAACTGCTTCAGGAATTGGGGCGCGAACCTTCGCCCGAAGAAATTGCGGTGGAGATGGAGCTTAGCACTGAGAAAGTGCGCGAGATTATGAAGATTGCTCAGGAGCCCGTATCGTTAGAAACGCCTATCGGCGAAGAGGATGATTCGCATCTGGGCGACTTTATCGAAGATCAGGAAGCGCTGGCGCCGGCCGATGCAGCAGCCTATGAGCTCCTTAAGGAGCAGCTGGAAGATGTTCTTGATACGCTGACTGAGCGCGAAGAGAACGTATTGCGGCTTCGCTTCGGTCTGGATGACGGCCGAACGAGAACGCTGGAGGAAGTCGGCAAGGTGTTTGGCGTTACGCGCGAGCGGATCAGGCAGATCGAGGCCAAAGCTCTTCGCAAGCTTCGTCACCCGAGCCGTAGCAAACGTCTAAAGGATTTCCTTGAATAACGGATGAAATGATGACCTTTCTGCTATTGCAGCGAGGTCTTTTTTCAACGTATCGACTTATAGAGGTTGTTCAAAAAGTCCGCTTTTGATCACGAAGTATGCCAAGAAGCTTACTCGACATCGAATCTTGAATTCAGGCGAAACTAAGCAAATGCTTACGAAGTATGTTTCCTTCGGAAACATTGCAGGTGCTCACGTAGCTTCCACTACGCTCCGCTCCTCAGTTTCTACCTTCTTTCAATCTTCTCGGTGCTGAAAACCGGACTTTTTGAACACGCACTTATATTCGCCGAGAGGACGAGCCGATGTTATGAATGATGAACGCAAAGTAACGATCGTAAGAGAAATCGAACATTGGAGAAGGAGCAAGCTGCTGCCTGATCAATATTGCGACTTCCTGCTGAATTTGTACGCGGATCCCGATGATGATGGCAAAAGCTCACGGTCTGGCAGTTCTGCTTCTGCAGCCCCCGTTATTGGCAAAGCAATCGCGGCTGTTCAGAATGCAACAGGTAAACAATGGCTCCTTACTTTTGGGACTTTTACCTTAATTTCGTTTGTTGTGCTTTATTTTAGCCGTTTTCATCCTGCATTGCAAATCGCGGTGGTCCTCATCGGTTTAGCCGCTTTTCTTAGAAGCGGATACAGACTTCGCAGCCGCAACGAAGCTGCCGCGCTGACCTTCACGAGCATTGGCATGCTTATCTTGCTCGGCGGGGGATTGTACATACTTGAGCTTCACGGCATCGCGGACTGGACCAATCGCGTCTTGATCGTGACCGGTTGTGCGTTGTTCTGGATCGTCTATGGCATAAAGGCCAAAATTCATTCCTTGCATTTAAGCGGCTGGCTTGTCATGCTCATGTTGTACGGATGGGTTCTGTCGCGTTACACATCAACGACGTTATGGTTCGAGATTCAGCTCTTCTGGCTGCCGCTGTCTATTTTGTTCGGTTGGAGCAGCTGGTTCTTTCACCGCTGGACGAAGCCGGTGTCCGCCGTATTATTCGTGACCTGCGCGCTGGCCTGGTTCATGCCGGAATTGTATACGGCTGTCATTTTGGAATACACCGTATGGCTGCAATTGCAGCTGTTGATCAAAATCGCGGTAGGCGGGGGATTGCTCTTTGCCTTGCGCAAGCAATGGATGGTGTGGGTAGCATAATGATTAAATTATCGAAACGTCTGCAGACAATTGCAGATTATGTAAAACGCGGCGCACGCGTAGCCGACATTGGATCCGATCATGCGTTGCTGCCGACTTATCTCGTGCAGAGCGGCGTTTGTCCGTCGGCAATCGCAGGCGAATTAAATTCGGGGCCGTTCCGTGCGGCGAAAAAACAAGTTGCCGACGCGGGATTGCAAGCCCGTATTACGGTTAGACAAGGGAACGGACTCGCTGTAGTCATGCCTGGGGAGACGGATACTGTCACGATTGCAGGCATGGGCGGCAGTCTCATGAGCACGATTCTGGAAGAAGGATACGCGGCGGGCAAGCTCGATGGGGTAACGGAGCTTGTGCTTCAGCCCAATGTGGGAGAAGACGATGTTCGTGTCTGGCTTCTGGAGAAGGGCTGGTATTTAAGCCACGAATCCATCCTGGAGGAAGACGGCAAAATATATGAGGTGCTGCATGCAGTGTCTCGCGATGCGCAGCCTTCCGCCTCCAGCAACGAAACTTTGTATGAAGGGTCTTTCTTGAAGCTTCCTTATGACAAAGAAGTGCTGCATCGCGTATTGCTGCGAATGGGGCCTCACTTGCTTCGTCAGGGAAGTCCGGTATTAACGGCCAAGTGGAGATCGGAGATCGGCAAGCTGGAGCGGATTATCGCGCAAATGTCAGCCTCCGAAGGAACGGAATCGACGCTAAAAGCGGAGCAATTCCGCAAAGAAATCAGTATCATCGAGGAGGTGCTTCAATGTTTGCGAACGGAAATACCGTCGTCCAATTAATGGAGAGGCTCGCTCCCAAATACTATGCGGTAGAGAATGATAAAATTGGTCTTCAATTAGGTATGTTGAACAAGCCGATCAGCACAATCATAGTTGCACTGGACGTGACTGAACAGGTGGTCGACGAAGCTATTAGAGCAGAAGCGGATCTGATCATCGCACATCATGCCATTATTTACAGACCCCTTGCGAAACTGGATACGTCAACGCCTGCCGGCAAGCTGTACGAGAAACTCATCAAACACGATATTGCCGTCTACATTTCTCACACCAACCTGGATGTCGCGGACGGAGGCATTAACGATTGGCTGGCCGATCAAGCGGGAATATTGGCGGAAGGACGTCAAAGTCTGGATGAGGTGCACACGGACCAACTGTATAAACTGGCCGTCTATGTGCCAGAGACTCATCACGAGACCGTATTAAACGCCATTTTGCACGCAGGAGCGGGTCATATCGGCGATTACAGCCACTGCAGCTTCAATACGAAGGGCGTTGGCACGTTTATGCCTGGAGAGGGCACATCTCCCCATATAGGCGCTCAAGGCAAGCTGGAACGCGTGGACGAAGTGCGGATCGAAACAATCGTGCCGCAGACCATCCAGCGCAAAGTAGTCGCCGCCATGCTCAAAGCGCATCCGTACGAAGAAGTAGCGTATGATCTGTATCGCATCGAACTAAAGGGCCGTTCTTTCGGCCTGGGTCGTGCGGGCAAGCTGGCGCAGCCCGCGACGCTTGGCGAGCTTGCGGCCAAACTTAAACAGGCGTTTGATGTTCCCATGCTTAGAGTCGTGGGAGATCTCGATACGCCGATTCGCAAAGCTGCGGTTCTGGGAGGCTCCGGCGGTCGTTACGTGCGTCATGCAAAGTTTGCCGGCGCCGAAGTGCTCATTACCGGCGATATCGATTACCATACGGCCCATGACGCGGTTGCAGACGGAATGACGATCATCGACGCCGGCCATAACATCGAGAAAGTGATGAAAACAAAGCTGGCGGAATGGTTATCCAGAGAGCTTGCGGAAGCAAAATACGCTACGAAGGTCATCCCTTCGGTTATTCATACGGAACCCTTTACTTTCATTTGAGAGGGACAATTTGCTTGAAGTGGCAGGAAAGACTGGTTAAGGCAGCAAATCGAGGGTTGAGCTTTCGGGAGAAACCTTGTATACTAAGTTCTGCGTCGGAAAGTTTGACAGACAATCGCTGGCGGCCTTGTTGCCGCGAGAGGAAAGTCCGGGCTCCACAGGGCAGGATGCTGGATAACGTCCAGTCAGCGCGAGCTGAAGGATAGTGCCACAGAAATGGACCGCCGATGGCCGGCTTTGGCCGGATCAGGCAAGGATGGAACCGTGGTGTAAGAGACCACGAGGAGCGCAGGTGACTGCGTTCCTGGTAAACCCCATCTGGAGCAAGACCGAGAGGACGCGGCAGCTTTGCGCTGCAGCCTTAGCCCGAGGCGCGTCCGGGTTGGTTGCTGGAGCCGTGCAGCAATGTACGGCCTAGATAGATGATTGTCGCTTCATAGTGGGAGGGTCGTTCCCGTTTGCACCACCAGAAGTACAGAACCCGGCTTACGGCAAACTTTCCGCAACGAATAACGAATGATGCCAGTCATTATTTTTAAGAAAGCACAGCAATAGCGCAAGTCTCGAGGTTCGACCGAACCAAGCGACTTGCGCTTTTTGGTTTGCGTTTTATATTTGATAATCGATGTTAAGAGCCGATTTGCTCGAGACGGCGTTTGACCTTTTGCGGGAAGGTCTGCAGCGCACCGCCATAGCTCGTAGCCGCATGCAGCGCCTTGTCGAGATCAATCTCTCCATAGCCAAAATAATTATCCTTGCCTTCCGTGCCTAGATCCCTTGCCGACACCCGCATAATTTCCATAACCTCCTCATTGCTAAGGTCCGGGTTTACGGAGCGGATGAGCCCGGCTAGGGCAGCCACATGCGGGCTAGCCATGGAAGTTCCGGACAATGCGGCGTATTGGCTGCCGGGATAGGTGCTGGCGATGCTGTCTCCCGGCGCCGCGACGTCGATATAATCCCCATAGTTGGAGAATGAAGCTTTTCCCTTATTATTATCGGTTGCCGCAACCGCGAAAACTTCCGGATAGGCGGCCGGATAGCCGGGACGTTCCGTGTTGTCGTTGCCGCTGGCTGCGATTAAAACGACATCGCGTTCGTACGCGTATTTGATGGCGTCGTGGAGGAAATCGGCCTGCGCGTAATTGCCCAGACTCATATTGATGACTTTGGCGCCATTGTCGACCGCCCAAATAATTCCTTGCGCAACCGAATAGGTAGAACCTGCGCCACTGCTGTCCAACACTTTGACAGGCATGATCTTGTTGTACCAGGATACGCCCGCCACGCCTTCGCCGTTATTGACGGAAGCGCCGATAATGCCGGCTACATGCGTGCCATGACCTACATCATCGTCCGGATCCGAGCCGGTGTTAACGATGTTGGTTCCCTTGATCAGCTTGTCCTTCAGATCGGGATGATTGCTTTGAACGCCTGTATCCAATACGGCAATGATGACCCCTTCGTCGCCCTTGGATACGGTCCAGCCATGTTCCGCTTGAATAGAAGGGAGATTCCACTGGTATTGCGAATACAGCGTGTCGTTCGGCACAATGGTTGCCTCTGTCGTTTCGTTCGTCAGGTACAGGTAATGGGGTTCCGTATACTCCGGTTTCCAGTTGGCTTTAAAATATTGCATAAGCCCTTCGGTTTCCAGCGTTTTGGATCGGAACACATACGTATCGCCGATCTGCTGGATGGATTCCGCATTTACATCCCGCTTGATCTTTTCCATATCGGCTTCACCCGGCCTGCTGGCGAAATGAACGACAACATCACGAACGTGATAGTGACTGGCGTTGCCATTATCCTCGCCATTTCTGACAGTAATGTCCCTGGTGGAATTAGGCGCCACAGATTCAATCCGATAGTTGCCTTCGGCCGGATAAGGGATAAGCCGCAAATTCCGTTTCTGATGCTGCTCGACCTGCTTCACAATATCGTGTTTAATAACGCCGAGCATGCCGGCGCCTTGATGGTTGGCGTCCGGTACGCCGATGACGACATAGCGGCTGCCGCTAGCAGCGGTAAAAGGCTTGGATTCATAACCTGCGCCTTTGCGCAGCTTATCTTCCGCTTCCTTCAAATAAGCTTTGGCAGTGCCGTTCTTGTCGGATGGAATAGATCCGCGGTGTATGGTCTTTCCTGTTGTCCGCCAGTTCACGTAGCTGAAATGCGAGTGCTCCTTCATTAAGGATTGAATGCGATCGGAAGCGGATTTGGCGGATTGACCGCTGGCCATAAGAACTTGTCTGAAGTCCTTGGCGGATTCCGACGTCATAAGTAACGCAGTACCATCCATGTCATGCTGTAATTCGGCAAGCTTAAGCTTGTGTTCCTTCGTCGCGGAGAACGGAATCGACTTTGGCGTATCGCGGGTCGTTCCGTTGCGGGGAGAGAAGAACGGCGTTGCAGGTATGAGCAGTGCGGCTACAGCAAGAATGGTGAAAGCGGCGATCCAAGATTTTCGCATGAAAGTGCCTCCGTGTCATTAGGATAATCCATATAGGGTCATCTTAGCTTTGACCGACGTGGGGAAAATATGCGGACAAAAGCAATCGCCAGTACCGTTTCCATGGAATTTGTGGTACGATGTTGATGTTTATAGTTTTTTTGTTGGGAAGAGGAAAGGGGAACTACCACCATGCCATCAACGAATGTTAAAGGATTAACTGAAACGACACGCGAGAAGCTTAAGGATGCAGTAGCTCAATTGGAGCCATTCCTCAACAATCATGTTTTGTCGGGACTGATCGGTGAAGACGGCGGAGAGGGAGCCGAACTGTTCTACAGAGGATTGCTGTCCGATCTGCGTCATCTATTGGTTTATTCTGAAGTCGCGGTCGAGAAGACGGGCGTACTGCTGAGAAGACCAAATTTCGATACCGAGCAAGGTGATCGTGTATTGTACGAGGTGTATCATCATTGCGTGAACGCGTTCTTCTACCCTAAGAACGAATGTTATTCCGAAGACGGCCGTTATGCCTATACCGGACAGGACGCCATCCGTTTCCGGTACAAGCCCGTACGTACGGCTCGCGATATCGTGCTGAGCGTTTCCAAAATTTACGAGGAACTGCGCGATGACTTGTCGTATTACGAAAGCGACTATATGACCCAGCGCCGCATGCAAGGGCAAAAATAAGGCAAGAATGAATCACTTCCGCTTGAGGGACAATGATAGCGGAGGTGATTTTTTTATGCCTAAAGGCGTAAGTTGCAGCGTAGCGAATTGCAGTTTCTGGGAAGAAGGCAACAATTGCGGTGCAAAGGAAATCATGATCGACATCGACCAACATGGCAGAACCTCGTTCAACGAAGAATTCGCGGGCGATGAGCTTGGATTGTATCATCAAGACCAAGCCGAACAGTCCGCGGCCACATGCTGTCACACTTTCAAGCCAAAGGAGTGAGTCTTGGATGGATGATCAAGTGAAACAGGATGACGATGTATACAACAATCATCGATTGAAGACCAATGACGGCACGGACGGCTTCGAACCGACAAATATGGGGACGCCGACCAACCTTCCTGACGCCGGCGCGTTCAAAGAAGAGATGGGCGCGGATTTCGCATATGGCATGCCGCTTACATCCGCTTCCGATAACGGACAGAACAGAGGCGCTGCCGAGCTGGATTCGGTGTCCGAGAGCACCGGAACGGCTGTCGGATGGGTTGCGCTGGTATTCGCGATTGCTTCCTGGTTCATCTGGCCCGTATTAATTGGCGCTACGGCGACGGTGATGGGATTTATTGCGTATCGCCAAGGCGCAAAAGGACTCGGAGCTTGGGCGATAGGGATTGGTTTGACGGCGCTCGCGCTTAATTTAATTATTGTTCCCTTTTATTACGCGCTAACTTAATATTTGACGGTCGAGGCTGCCCTATAGGGCAGCCTCGATTATTTTGAAAGATTTAACTGATGAGCGCCGATTGAGGTTTAAAAGTATGAACAATTCCAATTGACAGCAAATCCAGCTATGATAGAATAGAGAACCGATTCGTTATGAAAACGAAAAACGAAGGATATGGGGAGGCAACTTTGTGGTTATCGACATCAAGGATATTTCGTGGGAACGCGGCGACGATAGCATCTTGCAAGATTTAAGCTGGCAAGTTAAACGCGGCGAGCATTGGTGCCTGCTGGGACTTAACGGCTCTGGCAAAACGACGCTGCTTAATATGATCAATGGATACATATGGCCAACATCCGGACGTGTCAGCGTGCTCGGCCACGCTTTCGGCGAATATGATTTGCGGGAACTTCGCAAACGAATTGGATGGGTAAGCACTTCGCTTCAGCAGAAGCTGTACGGCAGCGACGAAGCGCTGCAAATCGTGCTTAGCGGCAAACATGCCACGATCGGCGTCTACGATGAAGTGAAGAATGACGATCTCGATCGTGCCAAGACGCTTATGCAAACGCTAGGATGCGAAAAACTGATAAGTCGCACTTACCAGACGCTGTCGCAAGGAGAGAGGCAACGAGTCCTCATAGCCAGAGCGTTAATGAATGAGCCGGAGCTGCTCATCCTCGACGAGCCATGCACGGGACTGGATATATTCGCAAGGGAACAGCTTCTTGGCATGATCAACTCGATCGCAGCCGAAGCGGAACCGCCGACGCTGATCTACGTGACGCATCATGTAGAAGAAATATTGCCCTGCTTCCAGCATTCTTTGCTGATCAAGCGCGGGACTGTATTCGCTGCCGATCGGACGGAGAAGCTGATGACCGCGGAAGGCATGTCGCAATTTTTCGACGTCCCAATCCGCATTGAGCGGACTGACGGCCGCTACTGGCTGTCGGTCAAATCAACATGAGCTTGGAAAGCGGGAATGTAGAGGAATTATTGCTTGGTGAGCAAGACGAAAAGCAGCTGCCGGAGAGCAGGTGAAGAAAACATTGCGCTGGATGAAAAATCGTTACAAGCTGCGTCTGAGCCGGGATAATCGATTGACTTATTATGCGACAGGATCCATGGCTTTATTGGGCACGGCTGCGATGTCGCTAGCGGCAAAGGGAATGCCTACCGGCCTGGGAACATGGCTGGATCAACTCATATTTCTTACGGCTAACGGGATCGGAATGATAGCAGCCGCTATTCTGCTGCCGATCCTATTCGCTATAGCCTACATTCCGTTACCGCGCAGGTTGTTGTCCATGGTCCTTTACGTAGGCGTGGAAGTATATTGCATTCTTTACTATTCCGATCTTGAGCTAGTTCCTTCGCTCATATTTGGGAGTGCTTTTTCGTTAATGGGCGTCTTGCTTGGATTGGCGCTTGGCTGGTTAAGATTGTCCGGATTCAGGCTTTCCGGCAAACTGTTTGCCGGCATGTTTGCAGCTGCGATATTGGGATGTGTACAGCTGCTGCCCGGATTTCCTTGGCCCATCGAATTGCCGCGATTGACAACAGCCGGCGACGAGTTATCCGGCACTATAGACGGAGCAGAAAGTGTTATTCTTCCATCGTCAAAGACTACGCTTGCGAATCCCTCTTTGTCTGGAACTTATGAAGTATTGAAGTTCTCTTATGGCAGCGGGAAGGATAAGCATCGCGAAGTGTTTGGCGATAAAACGGATATTCGCTCTGAGGGCGTAGATGCTTCCAGCTACATTACAGTCTGGCCAAAGCTTAAGTCAGCTTTCTGGGGCTTTGACGAGGCGAGCTTGCCGTTGAATGGCCGGGTATGGATGCCGCAAGGAGACGGTCCGTTTCCGCTAGTATTAATGGTGCATGGCAATCATTTGATGGAATATTTTTCGGACGCCGGTTACGAGTATCTAGGCGAACTTCTGGCAAGCAGAGGGATGATCGCAGTATCCGTCGATGCGAATTTTTTTAATTTCTCCGTCTGGTCCAGTCTGCCCAATGACGATATGAAGATGCGAGCCTGGCTAATGCTTCAACATCTTTCGTATCTAAAGGATCTCGATAAACTGGAAAAGGGAATCTTCGCCGATCGTATTGATTGGAATTCCATTGCGCTCATCGGCCATTCCAGAGGCGGACAAGCGGTTGCGATGGCTGCAGATGCGAAGCGCTGGTTCGCGGAGGACGACGTACTCCAGAAGCTGGAAGATGTCAATATTAAGTCCGTCGTCGCTATAGCGCCAACAGATAAGGGGATAGATGATGAATCTGCCCACCTGACCGACGTTAATTATTTGACGATACAGGGTGCAAGAGACGGTGACGTCAATAATTTTTATGGGGATCGGCAATATAATAGAATATCCTTTTCCGACAACGAGGGGCTGTTCAAAGCCGGATTGTACTTGTCAAACGCCAATCACAGCCAATTCAATACCGATTGGGGGCGAATGGACGAGCGGCTGCCGGGCGGCTTATTCCTCAATTCAGAAGGATTAATGGCTGGAGAAGATCAGAGGCAGGTTGCCAAAGTATTTATTTCCGCCTTTCTCGAAGCGACGCTGTTTGGACGCAGCGAATACCAGGCGTTGTTCCAGGATTATCGAATAGGCCGTGATTGGCTGCCTCGTTCGACTCGCTACATGAACAGGTACGAAAGCTCCGGCACACTTATTATAGAGGACTTCGAAAGCTCCAGTTCCATTATTCGGGGGACGATGATGGAAGGATTGGAAGCCAGCGAGGAGTCTGTCAAAGACAGGGACGGAAACGGAAGGGGAACTACAGGGCTGCTTATGGAATGGTCGGAGCCAGAAGCGTCATATACGTTCGAATTCCGTCCGAATTCCGCAGCGAAGCTGCATGATTATGCAGATGGAAGCCTGATGTTCTCATTGGCGAATTCAGAATGGCAGCTTTCAAGGGACCAGAAGCTTCCCCCATTGCCAAAGCTGGAGCTGGAGGCACGGGACCGTGAAGGAACAGTATGGACGATGAGGCTGGAGGAGCTCATCCCCGTACAGCCGCCCTTCTATACATCCTTTATGGTGTTTGGCCCCATGGAAAGAACGGTTAAAGATAATAAGTACAAAGAATCCGCGGAAGCCGTATTTCAGTCCTTTATTATTCCTCTAAATCAATTTAAGGCGGAGGACGAAAGCGGGAAATTGGTATTGCCGGAGCAATTGGATTCGTTAACGTTTAAGTTATTGACAGACTCTGGAAGAATAATGATTGATGATATCGGATTAATGAAACAAGGAGGCACTTATGTCGAATACCAATCTACACCCTGATCATCAGGAAGAGCAAGCTCGCGTAAATGACATAAGCGTCATTATTGCGGACAGGATCAAAGAGCTTGAGGGCCGGACAGGCGGCGTGCGCGGCGAAATTGTTGATATTAGACGCAACTTCTGGGATGATGTGACAGTTAACTTCGAGGACTCCGCCGAGACTGCGGAGACTTACGCCAGCATGAAGCAGCAAGCAGAGCTGATGTCGGAGCGGGAGCGCAGCTTCCGCCATATGGAAGAACAGCTGGGTACGCTTAAGCGGTTAGCGAGGTCGCCATACTTCGGAAGAATCGACCTTGTGGATGACGGCGGTGTTTCTTCAAAGACTTACAGCATCTATCTCGGCATCGGCTCGCTGATGGATAAGTCGGGAGAACATTATTTGATCTACGATTGGCGGGCTCCGGTATCAAGTCTTTATTACGATTATGGTCCCGGGCCTGTACGTTATGAGACGCCAGGAGGAACAGTCGAAGGCGAAATGACGCTCAAACGGCAATTCGTCATCCGGAACGGCGTCATACGAAGCATGTTCGATACGGGCGTCACGATCGGCGACGAACTGCTGCAGGAAGTTCTTGGCGCGCAGTCAGATGCACAGATGAAGAGCATCGTAGCGACGATTCAAAGCGAACAGAACAGAATTATCCGCAACGAGAAGGCTCGCCTGCTTGTCGTGCAGGGAGCTGCCGGCAGCGGCAAAACATCGGCTGCGCTGCAGCGAGTGGCTTATCTGCTCTATCGATATCGCGGCAGCCTGAACGCGGAGCAGATCGTTTTGTTCTCGCCTAACCCTATGTTCAATAGCTATATCTCGACCGTACTCCCCGAGCTCGGCGAGCAGAATATGGCACAAACCACTTATCAACAATATTTAGAGCATAGAATTGGCCGGGATTTCGAGCTCGAGGATCCTTTTACGGGCATGGAAAGGTTGTTGTCCCAACAGGACGAAGAAGGCAATCGAATTCGCATGGCGAACATAAGCTTCAAGTCGGGCACGTCTTTCATGGGCCTTATAGACAACTACGCAGATTCCCTTGGCAGCTCGGGTATTGTCTTCTCCCCGATCATGTTTAGAGGGCGCGCTCTGATCTCCAAGGAAGAGATGGAACGCCGCTTTTATGAGCTCGACCCTTCCGTGTCGATACCGAATCGTATTCGAAACCTCGCAGGCTGGCTGCTGAAGGAGCTGACTGCACGGGGGAAAAAGGAGCGCAAAAAACGTTGGGTACTGGATGCGATTGAGCTCCTTGACTCGGATGCCTACTTGGAGGCCTATCAAGAGCTGAAGCGCAAAAATAAATATACCGATCAATCGTTTTCGGATTTCGATTCGGAGAAGGAATATTTGGCCGGCATGGTCGTTCAAGAGAAATTCAAGAAGCTGCGGCGCAGGACGAAGGCTCTCAAATTTCTTGATATTCCGGCTATGTACCGGACTTTGTTCCAACAGGAGAGTCCTAAAGAGGTGTCGGCGGATTGGGAGGACATTTGCCGGCAAACATTGGAGCAATTGGACAATGGGGTCATGTCTTACGAAGATGCCACGCCATATCTCTACTTGAAGGAAAAGCTGGAGGGGTTCCATACGAATACGACCGTCAAACATGTGTTCGTGGACGAAGCACAGGATTATTCCGCCTTCCAGTACGCATATCTGAAGCGAATATTTCCCAATAGCCGCTTCACCGTATTAGGCGACTTCAATCAGGCGATCTTCGCGTATTCGGGCAAAGGTGTCGTATTCCAGGGGCTAGAATCGTTGTTCGGTCCCGAAGAGACAGAGCGGATTGAACTGCATCGCAGTTATCGTTCCACTCGCCAAATCGTGGAGTTTACTAGCTATATTATTGGCGAGGAGCATGATATCGTGCCGTTCAACCGGGATGGCGAATTGCCAAGCTTGTCTATTGTACCGGATGAAGGAGAACGCCTTGCAGCCATACGGGAGAAGCTGGAGGAGTGGAAGAAGCGCGGTCTGGCATCCTGCGCGGTGATCTGCAAGACGGCAGCCGAGAGCAAGTCGGTATTCGAAGCGCTGAAGCCATTGATTCCCGAGCTTCTATTAGTCGGCAAAAATACGGCTACCTTCGAGAAGGGGCTGCTTGTCATACCTTCTTATCTGGCCAAAGGGGTGGAGTTCGATGCGGTAGTGATCAGCGATGCTTCCGATGCGGCATACAGCAAGGAATCCGAGCGCAAGCTGTTTTATACAGCCTGCACGCGGGCTATGCATGCGCTCCATCTGATCAGCGCCGGCAAGCTGTCTCCGTTTCTGTCTACTTCCGCGTCAAAGTCTACATATCGTGTACTTCAAAACCCGGCTCGGAAGCAATAGTTCGGACGTGCCCCAAATGTTGCTTGCCAGGAAAAATCTGGCATGATGTGGAACAGGAGGAACAATAATGGAAAACTGCAGCATAGAAAACTGTTTAAAACCACTCAAAGCAAAAGGATTATGCTCCATGCATCACCAACGGCTGCTTCGTCATGGCGATCCTTATATGGTCAGACCTCGTCGTGTCAGGAAAGTGACGATATGCAACTGGGTTAATTGCACCAACCCCGCAATTACGAAAGGACTATGTCCCAAACATTACTACATTTATCGAGTGAGGCAAACCTCGCATATGTAGTTTTCGTAAACATTACGTCGAATGGTGAGGTTTTTTGACGCACACTTCCTTTTCGAAGTAATGTTATATGAAAATCTACTATTTCTTTTCCAATTAACGATGTATAATAAACGTATATTTCTTCCTAGGGGGTGATGCTGCACATGGTGGCAACGATGCGCTTGGGCTTGTCCGAGGAAGACATATACCTGTTTAATCAGGGGACAGCCTACCATAGCTATCGGTTTATGGGAGCCCATCCGATGACGGTGAGCGGCAAACAAGGCGTTCGCTTTGCGGTTTGGGCGCCGAACGCAACCGAAGTACGCATCATCGGAGAGTTCAACGAATGGAATGGGAAGTCACACCGGATGAAGAAACACGGCACGACGGGCATACATGTGTTGTTCGTTCCGGAATTGCGGCCTGGCGAGCTCTACAAGTATGAGTTGGTCACGCCGAATGGCGAAGTGGCGCGCAAATCAGACCCTTATGCATTTTACTCCGAGCGCAGACCAGGCACGGCTTCGATCGTGGTCGATAACGACGGTTATACGTGGGATGATGCTGCCTGGATGGAGCAAAAGAAAACGAAGTCGCCGTACGATCGCCCATTGTTAATTTACGAAGCCCACGCTGGGTCATGGAAGATCAAAGGAAAAGAATATTATTACACTTACGAAGAGCTTGCGGAGGATCTTGTGCCCTATGTAGCCGGACTCGGTTATACGCACATTGAACTGATGCCGCTCGCGGAGCACCCGCTCGACCAGTCTTGGGGGTATCAGGTGACCGGCTTCTATAGTCCTACCAGCCGTTACGGTACCCCTCTGCAGCTCAAGAAGCTAGTAGACGCTTGTCATAGAAACGGAATAGGAGTCATCCTGGACTGGGTGCCCGGACACTTTTGCAAGGATGATCACGGTCTTCGTCTCTTCGACGGCACGCCGCTCTATGAAGGCGCCGACAGCAACCGTGCCGAGCTCCCGCTCTGGGGTACGCTTGCATTCGATTATTCCAGGCACGAGGTATGGAGCTTTCTGATTTCGAACGCGATCTACTGGATGGACGTGTTTCACATCGACGGACTGCGCGTCGACGCAGTCGCGAATATGATTAATCTGCATATGGACAAACCGGCTCATATGCGTACTTACAATGCCCATGGCGGCAGAGACAATCTGGATGCTCTGAGGTTCCTCAAACGATTGAATGAAACGGTGTTTCATTATTACCCCGATACATTAATGCTCGCGGAGGATTCTTCCGCATGGCCAGCCGTTACATCGCCGACCTACCTGGGAGGCCTTGGCTTTAATTTCAAATGGAATATGGGCTGGATGAACGACAGTCTTCGCTACATGTCCTTACATCCGTCGGAACGCCCACATCATCATCATTTAATAACTTTCTCCATCTGGTACGCCTTCTCTGAAAACTATGTGTTGCCGTTGTCTCACGACGAGGTCGTGCACGGCAAACATTCCTTGCTTGACAAAATGCCTGGCACTTATGAGGAAAAATTCGCTCAACTGCGTCTGTTCTACGGTTATTGGATGACCCACCCCGGCAAAAAACTTTTGTTCATGGGGGGCGAATGGGGGCAATTCGATGAGTGGAAAGACCAGGACATGCTCGACTGGATGGTGCTGGAATACGATTCGCATCGCAGCATGCTGGAATACGTCAAGACGCTTAACCATACTTACCGCAAGCTGCCATCCCTCTGGGAACGCGATAGAGATCCCGAATGTTTTGGCTGGATCGACGTCAATAACGCCGCTCAGTCTGTTATAACTTATATCCGATATGGGTATGAGACTTGTAGTGTGATCGTGATCAACTTCTCGAATCAGAATTATCCGAATTATCGAATAGGCATGCCGGAGCCGGGGCGGTACGCAGTCGTCATGAACAGCAGCGCATGGTTTTTCGGCGGTAACGGCGGTTCTGAAGAAGTTTGCTGCATCACGGAAGACGTCGCTTGGCATGGCCGCGACCAAAGCATCTCGATTCAACTCCCCCCACTTACATTCCTATTGCTTACTCCATTGCCGGGGGACACACTTTGACAAGGAGCTGGTGTCCATGGTCCGTAAAGAAATGATTGCAATGCTGCTTGCTGGAGGCGAGGGAAAACGATTAGGCGTGTTGACCAAGGATTTGGCAAAACCCGCCGTCTACTTTGGAGGAAAATACCGGATCATCGATTTTACCTTAAGCAATTGCGCTCATTCCGGCATCGATACGGTAGGGGTGCTGACGCAGTATCAGCCGCTGGAGCTGAATCGTTATCTTGGCATCGGCAGTCCCTGGGGACTTGATCGCCGCGACGGAGGAATGACCATTTTGCCGCCGTATGTGAAGCAAAAGGGCGGAGTCTGGTACAAAGGCACGGCCAACGCCATCTATCAGAACATGGCATTTATAGAACGTTATAATCCCGAATACGTGTTGGTCATATCCGGCGATCAC
Organism: Paenibacillus sp. PAMC21692; assembly: GCF_014303795.1. Classification (NCBI taxonomy): domain Bacteria; kingdom Bacillati; phylum Bacillota; class Bacilli; order Caryophanales; family Paenibacillaceae; genus Paenibacillus; species Paenibacillus sp. PAMC21692. The sequence goes on along the minus strand of NZ_CP060293.1, from coordinate 5,659,057 downwards.
ATCTACAAGATGGATTACGATCACATGCTGCAGCATCACAAGCGCAGCGGCGCGGATATCACGATTGCCGGACTTCAGGTCGACTGGAAGGAAGCAAGCCGTTTCGGCGTCATGCATGTCGACGACGAGGACCGCATTACCGCTTTCGAGGAGAAGCCAAAAAATCCGACCAGCAATATCGCCTCGATGGGCGTTTATATTTTCACCTGGAAGACGCTGCAAAAACATCTGATCTACGATGAAGCGAACCGGAATTCCAGCCACGACTTCGGCAAGGACATTATTCCTGCGATGATGCGCGAAGGGCGCAAACTGCATGCTTTTCCGTTTAAGGGATATTGGAAGGATGTCGGCACAATCGAGAGTCTATGGGAGGCCAATATGGATCTTCTTGCCGAGGAGCCGCCTCTGGATCTTTACGATTCTGACTGGCGTATTTATTCGGTTAATCCCAATCGTCCCGCCCAGTTTACATCCGCGGATGCAGTCGTCACCTCGTCCGTCGTTTCCGAAGGCTGCGTTATTGAAGGAGAAGTAGATCGTTCCGTGCTTTTCTACGGAGTGCAGGCGGAGGTCGGGTCGATCATAAGCGAATCCGTGATCATGCCCAATGTCCGAATAGGCAAGGGGGCGCGGATCTATCGCTCTATTATCGGCGAAGGAGCCGTCATACAAGCCGGCGCGGTTATAGGAACTCCGGAAGACGATGCCATAACGGTTGTAGCGGTAGAACAATATGTGACGAACGATCATATGGTGCTGGAGGTGGAGCCTACATGAAACATCGCATCCTTGGCGTTATCAACCTGATTCACGAAAATGACGAGTTGGGGCCGCTTACGCAGGGCAGATGTCTCGCAACCGTACCGTTCGGCGCCAAATATCGTCTAATCGATTTCGCATTGTCCAGCATGGTCAATTCCGGCATCAGCAAGGTGGCCGTCTTCGCCCATACGAAATACCGGTCCCTTATGGATCATCTCGGCTCCGGCAAGCATTGGGACTTGCAGCATCGCCAGAGCGGACTGTTCATCTTGCCGCCGCTGACGGACGATCTGCTTGAGGTTAGCCGAGGGGACTTATACCATTTCTATCAACAACGCGATTATTTCAATCGTTCTTCGCTAGATTATATCGTCATCGCGCGCAGCCATATGGTATGCAACATCGACTTCGAGAGGGTGCTGGCTTACCATCAGGAGCAGGAGGCCGATATTACGGTTGTTTGCAAGGAGCATGATGGCCCCGCGCTGGGCAAATCGCGCAAGGTGAAGCTGGATGCCGATGGGCGCGTAACGGAAATTCAGGAGCACTTCGGGCGATTGGAGAGCAATATCAGCTCCATGGAGATGTATATTATGCGCAAGGATCTGCTGATGGATCTGGTAGAGACGTCCCTGGCTCAAGGCCAGGATCATCTTGTACGCCATGCTATCTTTTCCAGGCTTGGTCAACTGCGTGTATTCGGCTACCGTCATGAAGGTTATCTTGGCGTTGTCAATACGCTGGCGAGCTATTATCAACACAGCATGAACCTGCTGGACCAGAATGTATGGAAGGAATTGTTCTTTATGCCCGGACCTGTCTATACGAAGGTCAAAGACGAGCCGCCTACACGTTATTCGGCAGGCTCCAGGGTGACGGGCTCGCTGATCGCAAACGGCTGCCGGATCGAAGGCACGGTGGAGAACAGCGTTATTTTCCGAGGCGTTCATGTTGAGAAGGGCGCTGTCGTAAAGGACAGCATCATTATGCAGAACGGGTATGTAGGCCAAGGAAGCTTTGTTCAGTACAGCATCATGGACAAGGACGTGCGAGTCGAGGCAGGCCGCGATATCCGCGGCGCAGGCGCATCGCCTTTTATGGCGGCCAAACGCAAAATCATTTAAGGTTTGTCTCTCGTAACTTTCAATAAGGTTTGGCTCGAAACTTTAAATAAAGGTTCAAAAATTCGCTTTTCAGTACCGAGAAGATTGGACGAAGCTAGAAACTGAGTATCGGAGCGTAGCAGAGCTACGTGAGAAACGGAAGATTCGGCTGAGTTCAATATTCGACGACGTTTAGGCTCCCTGAGATCCTTCGTAATGAGAAGCGGATTTTTGGACTACATCTAAATAGAAGTTTAAAAGTTTGGTTATCAGTACCGAGAAGATTGGACGAAGCTAGAAACCGAGTATCGGAGCGTAGCAGAGCTACGTGAGAAACGGAGGGTTCGGCTGAGTTCAATATTCGACGTCGAGTAGGCATCCTGAGATACTTCGTAATGGTAAGCGGACTTTTAAACCACATCTAAATAGAAGTTTAAAAGTTTGGTTATCAGTACCGAGAAAATTGGACGAAGCTAGAAACCGAGTATCGGAGCGTAGCAGAGCTACGTGAGAAACGGAGGGTTCGGCTGAGTTCAATATTCGACGTCGAGTAGGCATCCTGAGATACTTCGTAATGGTAAGCGGACTTTTAAACCACCATATAGTGGAGGTTGGGGAGAGATGAACATTCTGTTTGCAACTTCGGAGGCTGTACCGCTGGCGAAGACCGGCGGCTTGGCCGATGTCGCGGGAGCTCTGCCCAAGGCATTGGCCAGGTACGGTGCCGACGCGAGGGTCATACTGCCGAAATACGAGGAAATTCCGACGCGTTATGTCGAGCAATTTCAGCTGATCGCCGAGTTTCAGGTGCCGTTCGGTTGGCGCAATCAATATTGCGGCTTGCAGAAGGCGACGATCGACGGCATCAGCTACTATTTGATTGACAACGAATTTTATTTTAGGCGCAAAGGATTATATGGTTATGGCGATGATGCGGAACGATTTGTTTTCTATTGCTTTGCCGTGATGGAATCGGCGCGGCACCTGGATTTCAAACCCGATATCGTTCATTGTCACGATTGGCAGGCGGGGCTGATTCCATTTCTGCTAAGAACCAGATACGCGTTCGATCCTTCGTGGGCTTATGTAAAGTCGGTGTTCACGATACATAACCTGATGTACCAGGGGTTGTTCGGCGCAGAGGTGCTCAAGGAGCTGACAGGTGCCGGGGAGGAGCTGTTCGGCTGGGATGGACTCGCCCACCGTGGAGGAGCCAGTTGCTTAAAAGGCGCGCTGGAGTTCGCGGACAAGCTGACGACGGTCAGCCCGTCGTATGCACACGAGATTCAGACTCCGTATTACGGCGAGCATCTGGACTCCGTGCTTCGGTACAGGCAAGAAGATCTGCGCGGCATCGTGAACGGCATCGATCTGGAACTGTTCGATCCCATGAACGACGACGCGTTGCATACGCCGTATCGCAACTCCATCGGCCGCAAGCGCAAAAACAAGATCGATCTGCAGCGCGAGCTGGGACTGCCCGAATCGGCGGATATCCCGATGATCGGGATTGTATCGCGGCTGGTGGAGCAAAAGGGCTTTGATCTCATAGCCGCAACGCTGGATGAGCTGCTGCAGGAGGAAGTCCAGCTTGTCGTGCTGGGTGCGGGAGATCGGAAATACGAGGAGCTGTTCCTGGACGCGGCACGGCGTTATCCGGAAAAGATGGCGATCTGGTTGGGTTACAGCGACCGGATGGCGCGCAGAATTTACGCCGGCTCTGACCTATTTGCAATGCCCTCGAAGTTCGAGCCATGCGGCATCAGCCAACTGCTGGCGCTTCGATATCGATCCGTACCTGTCGTGAGGGAGACGGGAGGGCTTCGGGACACGGTCCATGCCTACAACGAATATACTGGCGAAGGCAACGGTTTTACCTTTGCCAACTATAACGCCCATGACTATCTGTACACTGTGAGAAGGGCTCTTGCCTTTTACCGGGAGGAGGAGACCTGGAAGAGGATTATCGAGAACGGCGCCCGCAGCGATTATAGCTGGCATGTATCCGCGAAGGCTTACATGGACGTTTACACAGAGCTTGCCGCGCATCGAAAGGAGAACGAACCATGGCCCGTCATCTAGTAATCGGCAACGGCAAAATGCTGCTGAACCTTGATCGTAATTGTTATATTCGAGATATCTATTATCCGTATATTGGACAACTGAATCATGTCGGCGGCCATTATTGCCGCTTCGGCATATGGGTGGACGGTCAATTTTCGTGGCTGGACGATTCGGAGTGGCATATTACGCTTGACTATATACAAGAATCCCTGGTCACTAACATTACGGCGAAGAACGAACGGCTCGGAGTGGAGCTGCATATCAACGATGGCATCCACCAGCGCGAATGCATCTATATTAAACGTATTGTCGTCCGGAACAAACGTCAGGATGGACGCGAAGTGCGGTTGTTTTTCCATCAGGATCTTATGATCGAGGGCTCAGAAGTGGGCGACACGGCAGTTTATTATCCCGAGAACCACACGTTGTATCACTACAAACGCTCTAATTATTTTATGTTCAACGGTTCCTCCGACGAGGGAGGCATTATGCAGTATTCGACCGGCATCAAACGGTTCCAGTCCGCCGAGGGGACTTGGAGGGACGCGGAAGACGGCAGCCTCATGGGCAACACGATCGCTCAAGGTTCGGTCGACAGCACAATCAGCCTCCGGTCGGTGGTTGAAGGACATGGCGAGAAAACCTTCTATTATTGGATGTCGGTGGGAAAAAACCTGGAGGTAGTCAAAGAACTTAACCAGTACGTCCAGGACAATCACCCCGAGAAGCTGTTAAGCCGGATCGTCGTCTATTGGAACCATTGGCTGAGCAGGGCGGAGTCGGATCTGGGCGATCTGCCGCCTGACGTAACCAAGCTGTTTCAGCAGAGCTTGCTGCTAGTCCGCACGCAAACGGATGAGCGCGGAGCGATTTTGGCCGCCAACGATACCGACATTCTTCAGTACAACCGCGATCACTACAGCTATATGTGGCCTCGTGACGGCGCATTGATTGCCGATGCAATGTCGATGGCGGGATACCAGAGCGTTATCGCGCCATTTTTCCACTTCTGCGCAACGGCTCTGTCGCCGGAAGGGTATCTGTATCACAAATACAATCCGGACGGAACGGTCGGCTCAAGCTGGCATCCTTACATTGTGCAGGGAAGCAGGAGGCTGCCCATCCAGGAGGACGAAACGGCGCTAGTCCTGTTCGCTTTGTGGCAAGATTACAAGCGCAATGGCGTTATCGAGCTGCCACAGTCGTTATACAGCAACCTGATTCGCAAAGCAGCTGCATTTTTAAGCGATTATGTCGAGCCGACGCTCGCCTTGCCGAAGCCAAGTTATGATCTTTGGGAAGAACGATACGGCATATGGACGTATACGGCAGCCTCCGTGTACGGAGGTCTTATGGCGGCGGCTCACTTTACGGATTTATTCGGCGATTACGAGCGCAGCGACCATCTCAAGCAGCGGGCGAAGTGGATCAAAGAAGGGATGCTGGAGCATCTCTGGGATGAGGAGAGCGGGCGATTCGCGCGGGGACTCATTCAGAAAGACAATCGCTGGGTGAAGGATATGACGCTGGAGAGCAGCCTGTTCGGCGTGTTGGACTTCGGCGTTCTGCCCGTAGAAGATGAGCGTGTAATCAAGACGATGCTGGCCATCAAGGAAGGACTTAGTGTCCGGACCGACATCGGAGGGATCGCGCGGTACACCAACGACTATTATTTCCAGCAGTCCGGCGAGATCGACAAAGTACCTGGCAATCCATGGATTATCTGTACGCTGTGGGTGGCCAACTTCGAGATTGATTCGGCGAAGTCGCTGGAGGATCTGCGCGGACCAAAGGAGACGCTCCAATGGGTCGCGAATCATGCGCTGCAGAGCGGGTTGCTGCCTGAACAGCTGAATCCTTATGACGGATCGCCGCTGTCGGTCGCACCGCTTACGTGGTCGCATGCCACGGTCGTCCAGAGCGTCTGCAAATACGCGGCAAAATACAAGAAGCTGAGTCAGGGTTCATGAACAAAAGACGCTCTTTCGCACAGTCATCGCTGGCGAAAGGGCGTCTTTTGGCTACATGATCGTCATATCCTGAGGGAATTGCCTTATATGTTTAACCCGGGCTTCGCCGACAACGGAGTAGCTATTGCCGACATGAAGACTGGAGGAGGAGCTGAGCGCAATCACGCTGACGCATCCCACGGAGATACGAGGGGAGTGATTGCAACTGTTCAAGTTGTCGGGTTGACCGGATTGTAGCCAAGAGTCAGACATAATGGGCCACGGGCGCGAAAAAATATCGTAGGACTCGAAGTAAGCTTCTCCCGCTGTGGAATGATCTTCTTTGCGCTGCACGGCCAGCGCACTGAGCTTCGCGTGCGTCGAGCCGCGATCGCCTATCTGTACGATGGACGCGGACGCCAGACTGATGACATTGACGAAGGCAATCTCCGAGGTGCGGACAGGAAAACATTCCGAGCTGCGATTGGAAAACTTCATAGAAAATCTGTGACAGTCGTCTCGCCGACTGCCGCTTCGGCGCCCTCGGGTTCAGGCAGTGGAGCCATGGATCCGACGATAACGGATTCTGGCGGCGTATCGAACATCGAATACAACGCCATGCGGCTCGTGTCGCCTACCTGCAAGAGCGAGGAGCTGGCGATGCCGAGCACTTCGATGCGGCCTACGCACAGCTGATGGTTATGAACAGTGAAATTTACCATGTCGGATCATCCTTCCGATTGGGGGTAAGTGTCTTTCAATTGGCGCATATAAGCGCCGATCGCGGCTTCGGCATCCCGCTTCGTCCTCTCGAAGATACGTTCCGTCATGGCGCCAGGACTGCTCAGTTTCTCCTGCTCTTCTTTCGACAGCTGATTGATGTAATGTTTGATTCTGCCCGGCAGCTGCTTGCGAACATCCTCCAGCACTATACGGCGGTGATGCGGGTCAAGCTGCATGCCAAGCTCCATCTCTTGACTTAGCAGGCGGCGTTCTCCTTCGGAAGCCATGTAGCCGTCAAGACGGCCGGTCAAAGCGCGAAACGGACCTTCCGCTTGCTGGGTTGCCATAGGCTGCTGGACAGGATAATAATTCGGTTCGTCCCCAACGGTAAATTGCTCGACCTCGCCCGTTCCCGTCGGGGAGTCGGCGGCTTCGCCGCCTGGCAGCGTCATGCCGATATTAAGCGTACCTTCCAGCCGCTCTACTTTCAATTGATCGAAGCGGTACTGAATGCTCTCGACATTGTAGGAGGGCTTCGCCTCCAGCATGCTAATTTTGTTTTGAAGTTGGGAGAGCTGCGCCTCGAGCCGTTCGATCTGAAGCTGCTGCTGATGTAGTCTCCGACTGACTTCGGCCGACCAGACATGCCACGGATTCAATTCGTTCGGATCTTTCATCGCAATGAGCCTCCCTTTGTTTATTACGAATGATCTGGTCTTGGCAGCGGCACAAAAGATAGCGGATTATCCGTAGACAGCTCGGGGGCGGGGCCAGAGAAACCGCCTGAATTGTAGAGCTGGGACATGGATCGAATGGCGCCGGCGCTGCCTACCTGCAGCACGGAGCTGTTCGATAGGCTGTCGACGTGCAGAGAATGGATCGTAATGTACTGATGAATGGTCCAACTCATACGATATTGACTCCGTTAGGGACATTCGTATTGTCCTGAATATCGGGATCAACCGAATTCGTTGCGCTGACCGCATTGTTCGAATTCGTCAAGCTTCCGGTCAAGAAGGAGCCAGAACCGGCATACGTCTTGGAGGTGCTTGAAGGAGACACCTGTACAGTATCTCCGAACTGGACGATGGAGCCGCCTCCCGTGCTGACGATTTTTACAAAACCGACAACTGCTGGCATGTCATATCACCTTCCATATTAGACATTGATATGGATTATTGTATGCGGCATTCGCCCAGACGTTACCGCTGGGCAAGTGTCCATGTATCTCGGTGCCGCATACAATGTGAGCAGAGACTGCGTGCGGAAGGATGAGGACTTTATGGCATCGAGATGGGAAGAGCTGGAGAGATGGATGGAAGGGCAGCATCTGCCCAAGGGCTTCGAGGTAATCCGCGAACCGGATTGGGTCGAGAAATTCGTTCGCGGTTTGATGACGAAGGCATTGCCGGAAGCATCGGAAGTCATGAAAGGGAAGGATACGCCCGGCATTACGGAAACCGAACATTCGATCACGGTACAATTCCGGCTCCCTCCGGGAGCGCGAAGAGGAGATATCGGACTATATGTGCGGGAGGACCGTCTGCGTATCGTAGATCGGGAAAGCGGGAGTCGTACGATGGTTCCGCTGCCCGTGCTGGTGCAGCCGAAGATATGCCAGGCGGCAGTGAAAAGCGGCATCTTGTACATCAAACTCCGCAAGCGCAGAGCTTCGAAACAATATATGGAGCATTACATTCGGTGGTAATGGAGGAAACTTGGACTAAATTGTCACCAAATCGACGGAGTTTGCCCTGCAATCGGACTGGATAATAGAATCGCAATTTCGTATAATGTCATATGTGTATATGTTGGTATAATAAATGCGAGTTCAAAAAGACCGAAAGCGGACTTTTTGCAACCGTTATAAGGAGTGTCGTCGGTGACGTTGGTAGATGTCAGCAGCGTATCCGCATCCCTGTTCATATTGGGGGTTGTATTCCTGCTTTTAATATTCGGTCTGCTCAGCTTTGGGATCTTGCGTATGTTCCAGCAGCAGTTTCGAGCGGGTTGGTACAGCTTCGCGGGAGCGATCGTGAGCTTTGTTGTTTTTATGTTTATTCTCAATAAGTGGTATTTGTAAATCGGGGGCTATGACGTGTTCTGGACTGCGGTATGGTTTGTATCGAATCTATTTTTTGTAGCGGCTTTAATCACATTCCTATTCGTTCATCGCGCATGCACGATGGCGGCTCAGCAAGGTGCGGACGCGGGGAAGATGACGAAGCTGAGGCGCGGAAGATTATGGGCCGGCATGGCCAGTGGGGTCGGTTTTGTCGCGATGTGCGCCAGCTTCCTTATTAATATGAGATTGAACGGATAGGGCTCTCATTGACGGGAGTCTTTTTTTTGGGCATTATGAAGATAGCGCAACTTGAAGTTTAAAGTCATCTCACCCGAGATGGATCACCTCTAAGAGGTCGTTCAAAAAGTTCGCTTCCCATTACGAAGTCATCCTAGAAGCATACTCGACGTCGAATATTGAATTCAGCCGAACCTTCCGGTGCTCACGTAGCTTTCACTACGCTCCGCTCCTCAGGTTCTAGCTTCATCCAATCTTCTCGGTACTGATAACCGAACTTTTTGAACATGCACTCTAAGAGTCGGAGGGTCAACTATGCATACAGTAGAGGAAATTGTAGGACGCATGTCCAGTCAAGGGCTGCGGGTAACGGATCAAAGAAAGACGCTGGCAAAGCTGTTCGCAGATTCGCCGGGATATCTATCTCCTAAGGACGTCTATGAATACATGTGCAAAAAGTATTCCGGACTTAGCTTCGATACGGTCTATCGGAATCTGAGGGTAATGGAAGAATTGGGTGTGCTGGAGCAGGTCGTCTTTGAAGAAGGCGTCAAGTTCAAGTTGCATTGCCGCGAGCATGAGCATCATCACCATCTCATTTGTTTGCAGTGCGGGCTGACTTATCCCATTACTTACTGCCCTATGGAGCAGACGGTTGTTCCGGACGAATTCCGCGTCGTTAAGCATAAGTTCGAAGTATTTGGATATTGCAAGACATGCGTTCAGGAAGATGCAGCCGCACAGGGTTAAGGAGGACTAGCCATGAATTCCGACAGCGGCAACGACGAGACAACGGCAACAAGGAAGAACAGGCGTTGGTCGCAGGCCGTCGTCAAGGCGCCTGTCGTGTTCTACCGGAAGGTGATCTCGCCTCTCAAGCCGCCGACTTGCCGGTTCTATCCGACCTGCTCGGCTTACGCGCTGGAAGCGATTGAGCGCCATGGCGCTGCGCGAGGGAGCTGGCTGGCTGCAAAAAGAATCGCGAAATGTCATCCGTTCCATCCCGGCGGTTTTGATCCGGTCCCGGAGCCGGCGGTACGACATCAAGGCAAGGGCGCGCAGTAGCTTCATGCCTTCAGCGATGGCCTGACGCGATTGTGCGAGTGCGTTCTTGACAGAGCATGGCGAATTTGAGTATAGTAGCATCATATCAGCATTGCCAGCGAATGGATAAGTACAGCGGGGAGCCTTCCAAGAGAGCCGGGCATAAACGGTGCGAGCCGGCAAGGGGAGACGCTGGAAGATGGTCCGGGAGGCATCGCTTTCGAGCTTGGACATGGACCAGGCAAGGGAGTGACGCATGCGCAAGCGTTAACGGCGCCAGTCGTCCCTCAGTGACGGCGAATGAAGCAGTTGATGACAAGTAGGCGGAGGTTCGATGGAATATCGGGCGCACCCGCTGCAGCATCGGCTGGAATTTGGGTGGTACCACGTGAGATCAGCTCTCGTCCCATATTGGACGAGGCTTTTTTGCGTTTCAATAGGATGTTCAAAAAGTCCGCTTTTGATCACGAAGTATGCCAAGAAGCCTACTCGACATCGAATATTGAATTCAGGCGAAACTTCCGGTGCTCACGTAGCTTCCACTACGCTCCGCTCCTCAGTTTCTACCTGCATCCAATCTTCTCGGTGCTGAAAACCAAACTTTTTGAACTCTCGCTTTAAGCACAATCCTAAGGAGGAATTTCGATGGCTAATCGCAACAAAACGTTTTATTTGACGACGCCGATCTATTATCCAAGTGACAAACTTCATATCGGCCATGCCTATACGACTGTGGCAGGGGACGCAATGGCGCGGTATAAGCGTCTGCGCGGCTACGATGTATGGTACTTGACGGGTACGGACGAACATGGCCAGAAGATCGAACGCAAGGCGAAGGAGAAGGATCAGACCCCTCAGCAATTCGTGGACAACATCGTCGTCGGCATTAAGGAATTGTGGAGCAAGCTCGAAATTTCCAATGATGACTTCATACGTACAACGGAGGATCGCCACAAAACGGTCGTCGAACGAATCTTCCGTCAGTTGCTGGAGCAGGACGATATTTACAAAGGAACCTATGAAGGCTGGTATTGTACGCCTTGCGAATCGTTTTTTCTGGAGCGCCAGCTCGAGGGCGGCAATTGTCCGGACTGCGGGCGTCCCGTCGAATTAGTCAAGGAGGAAAGCTACTTCTTCAGAATGAGCAAATATGCGGACCGTCTGCTGCGGCACTATGAAGAGAATCCTTCCTTTATTCAACCGGAATCCCGGAAGAATGAGATGATTAACAATTTTATTAAACCGGGACTTGAGGATCTCGCGGTCTCACGGACGACGTTCGATTGGGGCATCAAAGTGCCTGGCGATCCCAAACATGTTATCTACGTCTGGATCGACGCTTTGTCCAACTATATTACGGCGCTCGGCTACGGCGAAGAGAATAGCGACTCGTTCGAACGTTTCTGGCCGGCGGATGTTCATCTCGTAGGCAAGGAGATCGTTCGGTTCCATACGATCTACTGGCCGATCATGCTGATGGCGCTCGACCTGCCGCTGCCGAAGCAAGTATTCGCGCATGGCTGGCTGTTGACGAAGGAAGGCAAGATGTCGAAGTCGAAGGGGACCGTCGTGGATCCCGTCGTTCTGATTGACCGTTACGGACTCGATGCTCTTCGCTACTATTTGCTGCGAGAGGTGCCATTCGGCGCAGACGGCGCGTTCACGCCCGAAAATTTCGTCGAACGGATCAACTTCGATCTCGCGAACGATCTGGGCAATTTGTTAAACCGGACGATCGCGATGATCGACAAATATTTCGACGGCTCCGTACCGAATTTCGCTGGCATTGTTACGCCGTTCGACGAGACGCTGCAGCAGTTCGCTGCCAATACGATCAGTCAGGTGGAAGAAGCGATGGAGAGCATGGAGTTCTCCGTTGCATTGACTTCACTGTGGCAATTCGTGAGCCGGACGAACAAATACATCGACGAAACGCAGCCTTGGGCGCTTGCCAAAGATGAAAGCAAACGAGGCGAACTGGCATCCGCGATGTATCATCTGGCGGAGTCGCTCCGTCTGGTGTCGATTATGCTGCAGCCATTCCTGACGCATGCCCCGGTCGAGATGTGGAAGCAGCTAGGTCTTTCGCCGGGCGGGTTGACGGACTGGGAAGGCATGAAAAAATTCGGCTTGACGCCAGGCGGCACCCGCGTCGCGAAGGGCGATCCGCTTTTCCCGAGACTGGAGACGGAAGTCGAAGCGGCTTTTATCGCTGCATCCATGAGCGGGGGCGTTAAGGCGCCTGAAACGCCAGCGGCGGAGAACCGAGCATCAGGAGCTGCCGACGCTTCGGCGGCGAGTCGACCGGACGAAAAGCCGGAGATCGGCATCGACGAGTTCGCGAAGGTGGAGCTGCGCGTCGCTCAAGTGCTGGCTGCCGAGCCTGTGCCGAAGGCGGATAAACTCCTGAAGCTGCAGCTTGATCTCGGGTACGAAACGCGTCAGGTTGTATCTGGCATTGCCCGCTACTACAAGCCTGAGGAGCTGGTCGGCCGCAAAGTCATCTGCGTAACGAATCTAAAACCGGTCAAGCTGAGAGGCGAGATGTCTCAAGGGATGATATTGGCTGCATCGGAAGGCGAGCAATTAACGCTTGCGACGGTACCTGACAATATGCCCAATGGCGCCATTGTAAAGTAGTAACGAAAGCCGCTCCTCTATCTTACTCGATAGGTAGGAACGGCTTTTTTTTGTAATCATGGGAAATGATATTGACAACTTCGATCTTACGGACTTATAATTCTAAAAGTAATCATAACGATTACTATTAAGAGGATTGGAGAAACAATACTATGAAACTATCCCATTCGCAACGTCCCTTCCGTCCAATAGCTGCTGCCATGTTATCCGCAATGCTGGTTATCGCGGGCTGTGCAGGCAATAATAATGGCAATGCGGCAGCCAATAACACAGCAATCAATCAGCCGGCTTCCGCAGCGCCTGAGGTTGAAAAGCTGTCCGTAGTGACAAGTTTCTATCCGCTTTATTATTTGACCTCGGAGATCGGGGGAGAGCATGTCGAGGTGACGAACCTGATCTCGTCCGGCGTAGAGCCGCATGACTGGACGCCCAAGAGCCAAGACCTGAACAAGGCGTCGAAAGCGAAGCTGTTTCTGTACCATGGAGCCGGGCTTGAGACTTGGGTCGAAGATTTCACGAAGGGCCTCTCCGGAGACAGCGACGTCATAGTCAAAGCTATGAGCGAGGGAATCGATCTGATCGAAGGCGAAGAGGACGAGGACGAGGATTCTCACGACCACTCCCATGAGGATGAGCATCACCACGCTATTGATCCGCATACCTGGGTAAGTCCGAAGTCCGTGCTTGTCTTGGCGCAGAATGTAAAGAACAGTCTGATTGCCGCGGACGCCGATAACGCTGCAGTCTATGAACAAAATTATACGGCGCTCCATGGCAAGTTGACGACGCTGGATAAGGACTACGCGGAGAAGCTTGGCGCCGTGAAACAAAAAAATATCGTCGTATCCCACCAAGCCTTCGGTTACTTGGCCAGAGATTACGGATTGACGCAGGTATCCATTATGGGGCTTAATCCCGACGCCGAACCAAGAGCGCAGGATATTCTTAAGATTGCGAAATTCGTCAAGGAAAATGACGTGAAGTATATCTTCTTCGAGGAGCTTGTATCGGATCAGCTCGCCGTAATGCTTGCGAACGAAGCAAAGGTAGAGACAATGGTGCTTAACCCGCTGGAAGGATTGACGAAGGAGCAAGAGAAGGCTGGCATTACCTACTTGAACCTGATGCAATCGAACTTGCAAAATTTAGTGCAGGCATTACAATAGAATAGATCTGGTTCATTTTTCGGAGCTCCCACGGCTCCGATTTTTCCTTTTACCCCATAGCTTCGAGGAGAGAATGCAATGTCTATAATTACTTCCGCGGCCGCAACGGACGACGGCTGTCGCAACCATAACGATGTGATTACGGTCGATCATGTCTCGTTCGCCTATCAGCACAAACAAGTGATGGAGAACGTCAGCTTCAGCGTCAAGGAGCGCGACTTTATCGGTCTTATCGGGACGAACGGCGCAGGCAAAACAACGCTGCTTCGAATGATCGTCGGTCTTCATAAGCCCGGCTCCGGCCAAATTCGGCTATTCGGCGAGCCGGTGGGCAAGTTCAAGGAATGGGAGCGGATCGGCTATGTGCCTCAGCGCAACGCCTTTAATCCGCAATTCCCCGCAACCGTACATGAGGTTGTCTTGTCAGGTCTCTACGGCCGCAAGAAACTGTTCAAGAGACTTAACCGCGGCGATCATACAAAAGCTTCGGATGCCATGGACGCGATGGGCATAACCGATCTTGGCGAAAAGCGGATCGGCCAGCTGTCCGGGGGACAGCAGCAACGCGTGTTTCTTGCCAGGGCGCTTATTAACAGTCCGTCGCTGCTTATCCTCGATGAGCCGACCGTTGGCATCGATGCGGAGACGCAGGAGAGCTTTTTCCATATGATCAAGCATATGCATCAGCATCATAACATGACGTTCCTGATGGTATCGCATGACATGGAGATGATTCGAGGTTATCTTGGGGAAGAGCCTGCTTCCAGCGCCGGCAAATTGCACTTTTACATCAAGCATTCGCATGAAACCCAGGATTGCGTCGAGAGCAATCTGGCTCATAGTCTCAAGGGGCTCCGGGAGCGGATGGAAGGCGGAAGAGAGGTTATCGCAATTGGAAATTCTAACTAGCGAATTCTTCCAGAAGGCGCTGCTTGGCGGGTTATTCATCGGCATTACGGCACCGCTTGTCGGTCTGTTTCTTGTGCTGAGGCGACTGTCGATGATCGGGGATACGCTGTCGCATGTCGCTATCGCAGGCGTTGCGCTGGGTTTCTTGACCGGCGTATATCCATTAGTGGCTGGCATCGTATTTTCTATCGCAGCTTCCTTCGCTATAGAAAAGCTCCGCAAAGCCTACAAAACATACGCGGAGCTGTCGCTTGCGATCATCATGTCCGGCGGGATTGCGCTTGCTTCGATCTTGTTCACGCTCGGTCAGAGCTACTCGATGAACGTCAACAGCTATCTGTTCGGCAGCATCTATACGTTAAACAGTACTGATCTATGGATTATCGGCGGCGTTACGGGAGCTGTATTAATCGTCATCGGCACCCAGGTAAAGGAGCTCTTCCTGCTCACGTTTGACGAGGAAGCGGCCGCCGTCAGCGGCTTGCCTGTCCGATTCTACAATGTTATGATAAGCGTACTTACGGCCCTTATTATTAGCGTTTCTATCAAAATAGTAGGAGCATTGCTCGTCTCGGCATTATTAACGATTCCAGCCGCTTGCAGTCTCATCATCGCGCGCAGCTTCAAACAAAGCGTTATCGCTGTCGTAGTGATCGGCGAGTTCGCGCTGTTGTTCGGGCTTATCATCGCAGGCGTTTGGAACCTGGCGCCGGGCGGAACAATCGTGCTTCTTTTGATCTTCATTCTGCTGCTTTTGCTGGCATCGCGCCGAGGTTTGCGTCTCTTTAACTAACGGTTGGAGAGACCCTGTTCCAGGGCATATGTGAAAGGTGGTTGAAGATAGTTGTCTGACATGAATTTATGGATAGCGTTAGGCGCGGGTTTTGCATCCTTTATCTCGCCGTGCTGTCTGCCGCTCTATCCTTCGTATTTATCCTACATAACCGGCATTTCCGTGTCGGAGCTAAAGGATGCCGACAAAACAAAAGGCAAGCGATTGCTGATGATGTCGCATACTTTGTTTTTCGTTCTTGGCTTCAGCACCGTTTACTATACGCTCGGGTATGGCACTAACGTATTCAGCGAATTTTTTAGCGAATACAATGCATTGATTCGGCAATTGTCCGCCATACTTATTATTTTAATGGGATTGTTTTTGATGGGCATCTTCAAGCCGGGGCTGCTGATGAAGGAGCGTCGGATGAATCTGGTTCCTAAGCGTGCGGGATATCTCAGTTCATTTGTGTTCGGCATTGGTTTTTCTGCCGGTTGGACACCATGCACCGGGCCTGTATTAACAGCCATTCTTGGATTGGCGGCTTCCGAGCCCGGCACCTGGTTCGGCCTTACGACGGCATACTCGCTTGGCTTCGCCATACCCTTCTTCGTCTTGGCATTTTTCCTGGGCACGGCGCGCTGGATTCTGAAGTATTCGGCCAAAGTCATGAAGATCGGGGGCGGAATCATGATCCTGATGGGCATCCTGCTCTTTACGGATCAGATGACCCAAATTACAATCTGGCTTAATATGATCACGCCCGAATGGCTCAAATTCTGATTTAACAACCTTTTTTAAGTGAAGTATTCGATTCTTGCTTCAGGGAATCGCTCGAAGATGCGCTCCGAAATGAACAGCCGGAGCGCATCCGCTTGTTCATCGGGGTATACGTATTTGCCTTGGCCCCAGCGGCCCCACTTGTACTTTCGCTTCTCTATGTCCATCTCCAGCTTCGTCTTGGGATATCGTTTCTCTATGACCGACTTGGCCGTCTTTGTGAAGCGATGTTGAATAAGCTCGAAGGTTAGATCGGTTCGCGCATCAAGCGGCAGCGCTTCGTCCAGCGAGTCGATCAGCTCCCCGTAGCCGTCCTGCCATCCGTCGAACCAGATGATCGGTGCAATGATGAAGCCGATGGGGTAGCCGGCTCTCGCGCATTTCGCGGCGGCTTCGATCCGCTGCTCGAATTTGGACGTCGCAGGTTCGAAATGTTTGATGACATACTTGCTGTTCACGCTGAAGCGGATGCGCGTGTTGCCGTTATGGTTGGCATCCAACAAGGAATCGACATGATGGAATTTCGTCACGAAGCGTAGCCTTCCATTCGGCTGCTGCCCCATAAAGTCGATCAGTTCCCTGAGACTACCGGTTATAGGCTCCAGACCTACGGGATCGGAAGTGCAGGCGGCTTCGAACCGGGTTGTTTCCGGCAATCGTTCCTGAATATAGCCTAGCGCTGCGTCCATGATTTCATCCGTATTGACGTACACGCGAATATAAGGCTTTGCTCCAAGCGTGGTCTGCAAATAACAATAGTGGCAATGCGCCATGCATCCCGTCGCGATCGGAATGGCGTACTCCGCGGAAGGCTTGGACGTGTCGAATTTAAGGGTCTTGCGTATACCTACGACAAGCGTCCGCTTGGCAATGCGGTATTGTTCCAGCTCGGTATCCCCTGGCAGGTTCGTTATACGGTTATGCGACGTCGTCATCCGATAGGGAATGCCTGTTTCCTTCGCCCATTCGAAAATCCGTTGTCCCTTGGGATAATCCAGCGCCGCCGGTTCAAAATAGACAAGCTCCGGCACAAAAGACAGGTCTGACGTCTTTTTACGGTTTCGTTCGATCGTCTGTACCGCCATTTGTCATTCTCCTCTTCTTGAAATAAAGCCGCACCGTCAAAGCGCAGCTTGTTACGTCTTACGGGTTAGTGTTTCAGATTTGAGGAAGCGGTAGTCAAGCTTGCGCGATCAGATTATGGGATGAACCCGCTCAAGCAAGCGAAGGGGGGCGGCAAGGTTGCAGCAAGCTGCACCACAGTGTATGATACAATGAGTGAAAACCGCGCTTCGGCTGGATGCGCGAGGTAAGGAGGCTAACGCGAGTGCCGACTCCGAGCATGGAAGATTATTTGGAGCGAATTTATAAACTCATCGAGGAAAAAGGGTATGCGCGGGTCTCTGACATTGCGGAGGGTCTCGAGGTTCACCCGTCTTCCGTTACGAAGATGATTCAGAAGCTGGATAAGGACAGCTATCTGATCTATGAGAAATATAGAGGTCTCGTCCTGACGAACAAAGGCAAAAAAATGGGCAAACGATTGATGGAGCGCCATGATCTGCTGGAGTCCTTCTTGACGACGATAGGCGTACAAGAAGAGAACATATACAAGGATGTCGAAGGAATCGAGCATCATCTAAGCTGGGATTCCATTACTTGCATCGAGACGCTGGTGGAATACTTCCGTAGAGATCCCGGCCGATTGGACGAGCTTCGGTCGCTGCGAAGCGAACTGGATAACGATTAGACGTACATACGAATGATTGGTCAGACAACAATAAGGCCGTTGGAACGATACCTGCATCGTTTCAACGGCCTTATTGTTGTGTCTGGTTAATGATATTTAGGCGTATCTTCGTCATCCTTGCCGCCCTCTATGACTCTGAACGGTATGGTGCGGGATTTGGTTCTGTCCTTCTTCGACTTGGATTGCGCTGTCGTCTTGCGCGGTGCGTAAGCGTTGCGGCCGCGCTGTCCATATCCTCCCTGATTGTTGCCTCTCAAGAAGGAAGGCGGGTATTTGTAGAGGAGGAAGATGCCGCCAATAATGATGATTGGAAGTAGAAACTGAATCGGGTTGCTGCTGGTAATTCCTTCGACGAACCCGATTACGATGAGCAGAGCCACGACGATTCCCGCGATCATCCAGCCTTTCGATCTGCTTCGCATCCTATCACGCCTTTCCGTAAAGAGGGATTAAATAGCTTTCGGCTCGTTCGCCGAAAGGGTTGCTCCGGCAGCTGCCTGACGGTCGAGCTCAAGCATGCGCTTAAAGGAAGCGATAGATACCTTCACTTGCTCGTCGTTCGGTTCCTTTGTCGTGAGCAACTGCAGCCACAAACCCGGATACCCGAGGAAACGCAGAACGGGAACCTCGCGTACCGAGTTGGTCAGTCTGAGAACCTCGTAAGATAAACCCAGAACCGCGGGGAGCAGCAGGATGCGGAGGTAGATGCGCTCCCAGATGGTCTCCCATTCAAAGATCGGCATGGAATATACGACAACCCCGACAATAACCGTGAAGACGATAAAACTGGAACCGCACCGGTAATGGAGCCGGCTGTACTTCTGCACGTTCTCGACGGTCAACTTTTCGCCGGCTTCATAGGCGCTGATTACTTTATGTTCGGCGCCATGATATTGGAACAGCCGTTTAATAATCGGCGTCAAGGAGATGAAGTAGAGATAGACCAGCAGCAAGATGATTTTAATAAGTCCCTCCAAGAGGTTATGACCGACTTGACTGCTGAATGCCTTGGCGAACAGAAGATCTTCGATCGCGGCGGGTACGGCGGTAAAGATCAGCTTGCCGAAAATAAAAGACAACACGCCGGCGACCGCTACGCTCACAATCATGCCGAGACTAAAACCTTTTTTCTCGGGCTCCGCTTTTTTGGGTTCGTCTGCCTTGCCTTCCTCGGCCGTCTCGTCTTCCGCGTAGGCTTCCATCGAGAAATTCAGATGCTGCGAGCCCTTTGCGCTGGATTCGACAATGCCGACGACTCCGCGAACTAAAGGGATTTTTTTGAGCCCGGTTACCCAGCGCTTGGAGCTTCTAGGCACTTCATAAAATTCAATCTCATCGTTCTTGCGCCTGACTGCCGTCACGTTGACGTGTTTGCCCGCGAACATGACGCCTTCGATGACGGCTTGTCCGCCGTAAATGTTTCTAGGTTCCTGAGGCAAAGGTTGGTCACCATCCTTGAATAATAACTAACTGAACTTCCTTCTATTGTACTTGATCTAAACAAGGATTGCGAGTGCGCGCGGGTTGCCGTATGCGGCCTTTCCCGACTTTCTCTGATTATGGAACGCCTGAAATATCCATACTATATGGACAGCAAGTCAAAAAAGCGGGTGGCGCCGCTTAATGAAGAGGAGCGCGATCCAAGTGAAGAACAGGCAATCAGATAAGGATACCTATAGCGACCATCATACGAATCGTTGGCTGTACGCGGTTCATATAGGGTTGTTCGCCGGCTTGATCTGGGGCAGCATAAGGTGGATGTTTTATAGTATGAAATTCACGACGGAACTGCCGGGGTTTCTGATGGAGCCATTTTTCCGGCATCATTTTCTAATCAGCTATTGGGGCATCGTAATCGGCATTGCCGGTTTTATCGTCTTCTCTATTGCTGCAGCGTTGTTGTATACAGCATTACTCGGTCGTTTCAGAGGACCTTGGCCGGGCATCTTTTATGGCTTGGGCTGGTGGGCGCTTATGTTTTTGGCGGCAGGTCCACTGATCGGCATGACGAGTAGAGTGAATGCGGCAGGCTGGAACACGATTTTATCCGAGCTGTGCATTTTTACGCTCTGGGGCGTGTTCATCGGGTACTCGATTGCTTTCGAATTCACGGACGAATCGTCCCGAGAACCGGCAACAGCGAAGTAATGGACTTGGCGCTTCTCAAGCGGCGGGCATTTGTGGTAAAATGTCTAATGATTCAGGCGCTAGAGGTGAGCTAGCCGCATGGGAGGAACCACAATGCGCAATATCGCAGTGTTCAACGGTCCGAATTTGAATATGCTCGGCATTCGAGAGCCGGGCGTTTACGGCAACAATTCCTTGTCTGCTATCGAAGAAATGATTGCGGACAAGGCGAAAGAGCTCGGCGTGGAGGTAACCTGCTTCCAGACCAATCACGAAGGGGAAATGATCGATCGAATCCATGCGACCTATGGGACGATGGACGGAATTATTATTAATCCCGGAGCCTGGACGCATTACAGCTATGCCCTGCGAGACGCGTTAAGCTCGGTATCGTTGCCGATCGTCGAGGTTCATCTGTCCAACATTCATAAGAGAGAGCAGTTCCGGCATGTGTCGGTAGTGGCGCCTATCGCGTTTGGCCAAATTGCGGGCTTAGGAGCCATCGGTTATACGTTGGCGCTGGAAGCGCTTGTGCATGAGCTGAACCGCGAAGGCGCATAAGCGTAAAGGGAGTGACGACAAATGAGTATGGAGAGATTGAACCGTCTTCGGGAGCTTATGGAAGAAAGCCGGCTTGAAGCTTTGTTAATCGCAAGCTCGCATAACCGGCGATACATAAGCGGATTTACCGGAAGCTCGGGTTATGTGCTCGTGACCGGCGACAAGGCTGTGCTGCTGACGGATTTCCGTTATCGCGTTCAAGCGGCGGAGCAAGCCAAAGGGCTCGACATCATCGAGCATGGCACCAGTCCGCTGGACGAAGTCAGAGAGCTTCTGAAAGGATGGGGCATAGGCAAGCTTGCCTTCGAACAGGAGCATGTTACGTTCGCTGAGCATGTCCGCTGGAGCACGTTGCTTAAGGACATCACGCTCGTACCTGCCGAAGGTTTAATCGAGAAGCTGCGGATGATAAAGGACGAATCGGAGCTTGCGATTATGCAAGAAGCAGCCGACCTGGCGGATCGTACCTTCACCTATATTACAGGGCTGATTCGCAGCGGCATGCGCGAGACCGACGTAGCGCTGGAGATGGAAGTGTACATGCGCAGCAATGGCGCGACCAGCTCTTCCTTCGATACGATCGTTGCATCGGGAGAACGCTCCGCATTGCCGCACGGCGTGGCCAGCGAGCGTGTGATCGGTACGAACGAATTTATCAAGCTGGACTTCGGCGCCTATTACAAAGGTTATTGCTCCGATCTGACGCGTACGGTCGTTATCGGGCAGCCGACGGACAAGCACCGCGAAATTTACAACATCGTGCTGGAAGCGCAGCTTCATGCGCTCGCGAACATTCGTCCCGGCATGACGGGATTGGAAGCCGACGCGCTGGCGCGCAATACCATTACGAAATACGGCTATGGAGACATGTTCGGTCATGGCACCGGCCACGGTCTTGGCATGGAGATTCACGAATCTCCGCGGTTGTCGAGGCTTAGCGACACGATTTTAACCCCCGGTATGACTGTAACGGTGGAACCCGGCATCTACTTGCTCGGCTTCGGCGGAGTAAGGATCGAGGACGACATCGTTATAACGGATTCCGGCATTAAAATATTAACCTCATCCCCGAAAGAGCTTATCTGCCTGGGATAGGAATTTTCATTCAGGAGGGAATCAGCAATGATTTCAGTAAACGATTTTAAGACAGGCCTTACGGTTCAAGTGGAAAACGACATCTTTACAGTACTTGACTTCCAACACGTGAAACCTGGCAAAGGCGCGGCCTTCGTACGCTCCAAGCTGAAGAACCTCCGCAATGGCAACGTCGTTGAAAAGACATTTCGCGCAGGCGAGACGATCGGCCGCGCTCAAATCGAAAACAGAGCCGTGCAATACCTCTACAACGCCGGTTCCGAGTACACGTTCATGGACAACGAGACATTCGACCAGTTCAATCTGGAGAAAGATCAGTTGGAATGGGAGCTTAACTTCCTGAAGGAAAACATGACCGTTAACATCTCCAGCTACCAAGGCGAGATCCTTGGGATCCAAATGCCGAACAGCGTTGAGCTGGCCGTTACGGAAACAGAGCCTGGCGTAAAAGGCAACACGGCGCAAGGCGCAACGAAAACCGCGAAGGTGGAGACTGGCCTTAATGTTCAAGTGCCGCTCTTTATTAATGAAGGCGACGTTCTGCTTATCGATACGCGCGAAGGCAAATACATTTCCCGCGCATAAAATGGCAGTTAAAAAGCTTGCGAACCGTCCGGCTTAGTCGGACGGTTTTTGTTTGTCGAAAATTGATGCTGGAAAGTATGTTCATAGGCAAGCAGGCTGTGTTATAATATCATCTTGTATGTATATGTCAAGGTTGGGGAGTGAATCAGCTTTGTCTTTGGTCGTGATGAAGTTTGGAGGCAGTTCCGTAGGGACGCCAGAGAGAATGCAACGTGTAGCTAAACGTATTATCGAGAAGCAGCAAGAAGGCAACGACGTCGTCGTGGTCGTGTCCGCCATGGGCGATACGACGGACGACCTGATTGATCAATCGAAGACTTTGAACCCGAATCCTCCTGCTCGCGAGATGGATATGCTGATGACGGTCGGCGAGCAGATTTCGATCGCTTTATTGTCTATGACTGTTCATGGTTTGGGCGGCAAGGCCGTATCGTTTACAGGCTGGCAAGCCGGCATGCGGACGGATGCGGTTCACGGCAAAGCCAAAATTATCGATATAGATGGAAGTCGCGTGTTCAAGGCGCTTAAGGAAGGCAATGTCGCCATCGTCGCAGGATTCCAGGGCACAAGCGAAGAAGGCGATATTACGACGCTTGGCAGAGGCGGCTCCGATACGACGGCCGTGGCGCTGGCTGCCGCGCTTAAAGCCGATGTATGCGAGATTTATACCGACGTAGACGGCGTCTACTCGACGGATCCGCGTGTCGTTAAGAACGCGCGCAAGCTGGAAGAAATTTCGTACGACGAAATGCTGGAGCTTGCTCATCTTGGCGCGGCGGTTCTGCATCCGCGAGCGGTGGAATATGCGAAACATAACAACGTGCGGTTGGTCGTTCGTTCCAGCTTTACCTATAACGAAGGGACAAGTGTGAAGGAGGAAGCAGTTATGGAGCAAGGCGTGGTCGTGCGGGGCATCGCATTTGATAAAAACGTAGCAAGAATAAGCATTCTAGGCGTTGAGGACGTACCAGGCGTGCTCGCTAACGTATTCGGCGCGCTTGCAGCCGAAAGCATCGATGTTGATATTATCGTGCAAAGCGGCGTGGCGGACGGCAAGGCCGACTTCTCGTTCACCGTCTCCGGCGATGATCGAGAGAGAGCTATTGCCGTTATCGAAAACAATCGTGCCGAGGTGCCGTTCCGCGAAACGAATTCGGAGAGCGGATTGGTCAAGGTATCCATCGTTGGAGCAGGTATGGTCAGCAACCCTGGAGTTGCCGCTACGATGTTCAAGGCTATCTCCTCGATCGGAGTCAGCATCAAGATGGTCAGCACATCGGAGATTAAAGTATCCTGCGTCATCAACTCAGAGCCGCTTGCCGATGTCGTTCGTGCGCTTCACACGGCATATGGCCTCGACACGACTGAACAAGTTTTTGTCGGCGGTCCATCGGAACGGAGATAAACAATAGCTGCAAAAAGAGGGCGTCATCCAGGCTGTTATCAGCCTGGGCGGCGCCCTTGTTGTTTTATTCGGTATATGTAGGGTCAGGATTCACCGCTTAGCATTTGAAACAGCTTATACAAGATGGCGGTAATGCCGGCCGCCATTAACGGCCCCACCGGTATGCCTCGCAGTACGACGATGCCGACGATGGAACCAAGCACTAGTCCTGCGATGATTTGAGGATCGATCCGAAGCAGATCAAGACCCTTGCTATTAATATAGGTCGCTGCAGCTCCGCCGATCAGGGCGAGAATGCCTTGCCAAGAAGTGAGCACGCTGCTGAAGTCCTTCCATCCGATTTTCCCTGCCGCGAACGGCACAAGCACGCTGAGCGTCAGAAAAAGAAGGCCGAGCTCCAAGCCGCGGCGTTCGATGCCGGGGAGGAACCTCTCCAGATGAACAAGCTTGATCGCCAGCAATATGCAGGCCGCTGTCGCGATGATGGACGAGCGGCCGACGACACCTACAATGATTAAAGCTACCAATATGATTTGACCTGTCATCTTGATATGCTCCCATTCCCAAGCGGATTGAACGGCCACTACAACTATAAGTTCAAAAAGTACGGTTTTGAACAACCTCTTAAGCGCCTACAATCATTATATGGACGGGCTGAGATCAATATGTCAATCCTCTTGTAAGTGCACAGCGATTCTATCGCCGCGACACAAGCACATCGCCGACGAGGTACGGAACCTCTTGTAACGTATTTACTCTCGCGCAATAGGCTATATCGCTCTTCTGTCCTAACTTTAACAGACGTTTCCCGGAGGCGCTGTTCATTAAGATCGTCTCCATGCGATCGCGATTATCGGCATACAAAGATTCCATTGCGGTACCGAAGTCGTCCGTCTCTAAGGAGACGTCTCCCGGCTTGCGCAGATGATGCAGAAGCAAGCCGGCGCATAATCCATCCTCGAGCGCGAATTCGTCATGGCTTCCCGCGCACATGATGATGATGTCGCGCTTAAGCTCCAGAGCGAATGCCGCGCACGTTTCAGCGTTCAAGAGCGAGGCGGCAATGACGTGATCGGCTCTCGTAGATTTATGAATGGCCCTGGTCCCATTTGTCGTCGTCAGAATGACTTTTCGTCCTTTTACGGTATCAGAGTTGTACTCGGACGGAGAATTGCCTAAGTCGAACCCGGCGATCCGGCGGCAAAAGCGCTCTCCGCCAAGCAGATCTCCGGGGCGGTGCAACGACTTTGCGTCCATGACGGTCTCCGCGGGCAAGACGCTGGACGCTCCGGCAGACAGCGCGGCAGCAATGGTGCTGGTCGCTCTAAGCACGTCGATGACGATAGCGGTCTTGTGATGGAACTTCGCGGCGCAAGCTTCGTTAACACTGGATATGACTTGAACCATCATGACGGATGTCCTTCTTTCTTAGATCATATAATCGATTTCATAGACATGGCGTCCCAGATGGAAGGTGTCGGAGCGAAGTCCCCGTCTCATCGCTTCAAGCGCAAGCGCATCTCCCGGCGCAATGTTGCCCAGATGGACCGCTGGCCCGAATTGCCGCAGCAGTTCGACCTGCTGGCTCTTGAGCGGAGCTTCCCACATCAGCTTGCCGGCATGTTCCACTCTCTTAAGAACGCTCTCCAGCACAGCCTCCTTGCATTGCCCCTTCTCGTCGAACAGGCCGACATTAAGGCCGGATTCCCGTGCTTCTACAGTCACGAGCTCCGCACCTGCTTCCCAGTCGCAATGCGCCGTGAAGGCCAGCTCTTCCGGATCTATGACGGATCCCTCGGCCTTTTTGCCGTATTCGGTAGTAACGATGAAACCTCTGCGAACGCATTCCTTTATTAGCGAGGTGCGACGAATGCGATTCAGATCGATTGTACCGTCTGATATTTCGATCCCGGTAAAGCCGAAATGCTGCACGGTATCCAGAAATTCGCGGGTAACGTTCTGCTTGATGGCGGCTTCCAGCAACGTTCCTCCGGGCAACGTTACGATGCCATGCTCGCTAGCCATTCGAAGTTTTTGCCTGAGCAGCTCGGAATCATAAAGAACCGACGTTCCGAATGCAAGCTTGAGCATGTCGACGTATGGGCTTGACACTTGGAGAAAATCAGTGAGGCTATG
The DNA here is from genome assembly GCF_014303795.1 of Paenibacillus sp. PAMC21692. Lineage (NCBI taxonomy): Bacteria > Bacillati > Bacillota > Bacilli > Caryophanales > Paenibacillaceae > Paenibacillus > Paenibacillus sp. PAMC21692. The sequence continues at coordinate 5,633,178 of NZ_CP060293.1, read as the reverse complement.
GAGTCCAAGTCCTTTGTCAATCACCATGGTCTTGCCAAGCTGCAGTCTGCGGTCTCTTCCTCTAATGCCGCTAGGGTCCTTTAATAGCTGATGCCAGTTGTCTGATACAGCAGTTCTCATCATGTTCGTCTCCTTCGGTGCTTCTCGCAGGATGAATTTCCGGTACAACATTGATTCACTATATGCGGGTGGTCTTGGGCTGGTGTCCGGCATGAAAAGAAGAGAAGCGCGCATATAATGGGACAAGGAATCCAAGACCTTTTGAGGAGGAATCATGCTGTGATAAACAAAATCGTGATGACAATGGCGTCTTTGCGCTTGATGTCGGGCACCATTGAAATATGCGCTGCGCTGCTGATGCTGCGTCTCAATCAAATCGACAAGGCTCTTGTCGTTAATTCGTCGCTTGCCCTTGTAGGTCCGCTCGTCCTAATCGCAACGACGACGATCGGCTTGGTCGGATTGTCGGATAAGCTGTCTCCGTCCAAATTTATTTGGGTGGCGGTCGGCGTCTGTTGTCTGATGATCGGAATTTTAAAGAAATAGTAGAGTCGAACTCTAGCAATAAGAGAGAAGCTTTGCATATTGTCCCAGAGACAAGCATACATATGTAACGATCAAGGACAAACATCCGGGAGTGAGAAGAATGCTTGCACAGGTGTCGCATCTGCTGCCGCTGGAGCTAAAGCGTCTGCTCGAGGGATTGCCTGCGGATATTAAGGGGCAGCTCGAGGAAATTCGCATTCGCGAGAATCGTCCGCTTGAGATCGCCTATGGAGGTAACAGCCGGTTCATCACCGCGGATTCGGGCATATTGCAAGATGCAGAAGGCGCGGTGAAGCCAACGGCCGAGCAATGCAGAAAGCTGCTGGAGAGAATAACGAATTATTCCTTGTACGCCATGGAAGAAGAGCTTCGCAGAGGCTACATTACCGTATCGGGCGGTCATCGGATCGGACTGGCTGGGAGAACCATACTGGACGGAGGCATTGTTCGGGGCATTCGAGACATCGGCGGCTTCAACATCCGGATTGCCAGGGAAGTCATTGGCGCTTCCGTCCACCTGCTTCCCAAGCTGCTGGATCGTACTCGGCAGTCGATCGGGTCGACGCTCATTCTGGCGCCGCCGCAGCAAGGGAAGACGACATTGATACGTGATCTGGCCCGTGCAATCAGCTATGGCGCCTGGACAGGCATGACGGGGATGAAGTGGCGGGGAAGGAAGGTAGGCATCGTAGACGAAAGATCGGAGATTGCAGCCTGCGTCCGAGGAATTCCTACCTTCGACATTGGCCCTCGAACGGATGTCATGGACGCTTGTCCCAAAGCTGAGGGGATTATGATGCTGTTGCGGTCGATGTCGCCGGAGGTGCTCGTTGTCGATGAGGTTGGCCGGCCGGAGGACGCAGACGCCATACGCGAAGCAAGCCATGCCGGGGTGGCGATTATTGCAACCGCCCATGCCTATGACATGCAGGATGCTAAGGGCAGGCCGGAGTTGAACAAGCTGATTCAAGACGGCACATTCGCCCAGATCGTCGAGCTTAAGCGTACGAAGGAAGGAGTCATGCACAGAGTCGTCAGACTTGGCAACTCGCCTAATTCGCCGTCTGTCGGTTCGGAGACGGGAGAGCGAAGCTTGCTTAGCTTCGCTTCCCGACAGCGGGATGAGCCATGCTCGGGGTGCTAGGCGCCATTTTGATTATCGTGGCGGGCACGTTGATCGGCTTTCAGCAAGCGGCGCGATTCGCGGAGCGGCCGAAGCAGCTTAGACAGCTCTCGCATGCCCTGCAGCGGCTTGAGACCGAGATCGGTTACGGGCATACGCCTTTGCCGGAGGCGCTGGAGAGAACGGCATCGGCGACTGCGCCTCCCATCTCCCCCATTTTGCGAAGCGCGGCCGAAGGGGTATGGAAGGCGGAAGGGCCAACGTTTCAGGAGAGCTGGAGCGCCGCGGTTAAGCAGCATTGGAGGGATACGGCCATGAAGGCCACGGAGATGGGCGTTCTGATCCGATTGGGAACGACGCTTGGCATTAGCGACAAGGAGGATCAGATGAAGCATCTTCGGCTCGCCCTGTCCCAGCTGAAAGCGGAAGAAGAGTCCGCGCGAGACGATCAAGCCCGTTACGAGAAGATGTGGAAGAGCCTTGGCGTATTGCTGGCTGTACTGATCGTCATTTTGATGGTGTAAGAGGTGCGCTGCTTATGAATATCGATGTGAGCGCCATATTCCAGATTGCGGGGATCGGCATTATTATCGCCATGATCCACTCCGTGCTGAAGCAGATGGGGAAGGAAGATATGGCGCATTGGGTAACGGTTATCGGATTTGTCGTTGTGTTGTTCATGGTGGTCCGCCTATTAAACGAACTTTTCCAGGAAATAAAGACGATCTTTCTGTTCCAGTAGGTGAACGCGTTGGAAATGATTCAAATCATCGGTCTCGGCTTAATCGCAACGGTTCTGATTCTCGTCATCCGGGAACAGAAGCCCATGTTCGCCTTCTTACTGGCGGCGTTCACGGGATTGTTCATCTTCCTGTACGTCATCGGCAAGATCGAAGCGGTCATCACGGTGCTTGAAGATTTGGCCAGCAAGTCGGGCATCCCATCCATTTATCTGAAGACGGTGCTCAAAATTATCGGAATCGCGTATATCGCGGAATTCGGAGCGCAGATCGTAAGGGACGCGGGTCTGGAGAGCATCGCTTCAAAAATCGAATTTGCCGGCAAAATATTCATTCTCGTAATGGCGGTTCCCATCATTAACGTTATCGTCGAGACGGTCATCGGACTATTGCCGGCGGGGAGCTGAATGAAGAGATGACAGGATCAGGACCCCGTGCAAGGGCCAAGCTGCTGCTTATGATTTTCCTGATTGCGCTGGCCTTCCAGCTGGTGCCGGCCGTCCTTCAGGCAGACGCTTCCGCGGTGTCGTTGACCGAAGAAGGCAAAGAAGGCTGGAGACAAGATGGGACAACTGCCGCAACGGATGCGATGACGAAGGATCAGCTTGCCGGAGTCGACACGGAGGGCGTTGAGGCGTACTGGAGCAAGCTGAGCAGCGAATACGGAGGATTCTTCCCCGAAGGAAAGATGCCGACATTCCGCGAGATGCTGCTTCCAGGAGGCGGCTTTAAACTGACGGACGTGCTGCAAGGCCTGGTTCGTTATCTGTGGCATGAAGTGCTCTACAACGGCAAGCTGCTTGTTACAATCGTCCTGCTGACCGTATTCAGCATGGTGCTGGAGACGATGCAGTCGGCATTCGAAAGAAGCGCGATCAGCAAGGTCGCGTACGCCATTACGTTCATGGTTCTCGTCATCATCGCGGTGAACAGCTTTCATGTCGCCATCGGTTACGCCAGAGATGCGATCGAAAGCATGATTACATTTATGCTGGCCATGGTGCCGCTGCTTTTGACGCTCCTGGCATCTATGGGCAGTCTCGTGACGGTGTCGGTGCTGCATCCGCTTATTATTTTTATGATCCATGCCGTAGGTACAGTCATTTACACGTTTGTTTTCCCGCTTCTGTTTTTCTCGGCCGTGCTGCATATCGCAAGCGCGTTGTCCGAGAAGTTCAAGGTGACTCAGCTGGCGAATCTGCTCCGAAACGTCGCTATCGGGGCTCTCGGCATCATGTTGACGATCTTCCTCGGCGTCATCTCGGTGCAGGGCGCGACAGGCGCCGTTACGGACGGGGTGACGCTGCGGACAGCGAAATTTGTCACGGGCAACTTCGTTCCCGTCGTGGGCCGAATGTTCTCGGATGCGGCGGATACCGTTATCTCCGCTTCCATGCTGGCAAAGAACGCAATCGGCATCGCGGGCGTCATCGTCCTGCTGTTTCTGAGCGCATTCCCTGCACTGAAAATATTGACGCTGGCGCTCATCTACAATGTGGCAGCTGCCGTCATGCAGCCGCTCGGCGATTCGCCGATCGCGGATACGCTACAGACAATCGGGAAAACGATGATCTACGTTTTCGCCGCGCTTGCCGCAGTAAGCCTGATGTTCTTTCTTGCCGTAACGATCATTTTGACGGCGGGCAATGCGGCGTTAATGACCAGATAAAGACGGAATTATTAAAGGAGGTGAGCGGAATGTGATGACTTGGCTCAGCGACTGGCTGCGGGACATTATTGCCGTCATTCTGCTGGCTGTGCTGGTCGAGCTGCTGCTGCCAAACAAGGCGATGCAGCGGTATGCCAGACTCGTTGTCGGTCTGTTCATCCTCCTGACCATTCTGTCTCCCTTGCTGCGGCTTTTCCAGGAGAATATCGGTTCCAAGCTGGACGCAAGCATCCAAATTTGGGATGAACGCACGATGGAGAGAAACGTGAAAATGCCAACGCTTTCGGAAATTGAGCGCAAAGCGGCCGAACTTTCGGAACAGCGCGGTCAGGAGACCTCGAAGCTTGTGGAACGCACGCTGGAGAGCGGGATGCTGGCCGAGCTGCGGAAGAATGCCGGTAGCGCCGTAGAGTCTGTGGATGTCGCATTAGTTTGGGGAGAGAAGCGGGGAGAGAACGACGTTCCGGACATCGGCGGCATTACGATCACGCTCAGAGCCATGCAGAGTTCGGAGAGGGAAGAGGAAGTGCCGGTTGCGGAAGAAGTTGAGGAAGTGCAGCAGGTGTCGGTGTCGGTGCAGGTGTCCGTAGAAGCATCGCCCGAACGAGAGGAGCAATCGGGCACTGGTTATCCTGGCACCCGGGATGAATACGCCGAAGTGAAAGGTCGCGCGGCAACGGAGATCCGGGAAGTCATTTATCAAGGCTGGGGGGTGCATAGAGACCTCATTCTGATCAGGCAGCGCGCTTGACGACGGAATACAGTTCAGGCACAGCTCGCTATACATGCAGGCATTCCCCTTGGGAGGTTGGGTAAACGTGGCAAAATGGCTGGAAAATTTGGAGGCGGCGGTCGGCGGCGGTCCCAGCGGTCCGAAGCGTGTCCGAACTCTTCGCATCCTGCTTATTGTTGGCGGGATCGGCGCCGCGCTGATGCTTATCAATTCGTTCCTGCCATATAAGGACGTGGAATCGTCGGCGCAGGATCCTAATCCGCCCCCCGCTGCCGAGGAGGCTTGGAATCAAAGCCAGGTTTTAAATTCACCCTTCCAGCAGATCGAGCATGCACTGGAGACAAGGCTGGAGGAAATATTGGGCAAGATTGTCGGTGTCGGCTCGGTGGACGTTATGGTAACGGTCGATTCGACCGAGGAAATCGTCTTGGGCAGGCACAGTCAAGAGACGCAATCAAGCACCGACGAGAATGACAAAAACGGGGGAACTCGCCAAATTACATCTATCAGCCGGGATGGACAGGTCGTGTTATACGAGGTGTCCGGCGATCAGAAGCCGATCGTCACCAAAACAATCAATCCCAAGATAAGGGGCGTTCTCATCGTTGCTCAAGGCGCTGAGAATACGACGGTCAGAAGGCTCATTACGAGCGCGGTAGAGAAAGGCGTCAGCGTCGCCGTGAACAGGATTGAAGTCGTGCCGCGCAAGCAATAACAATGCAGTAAAGATATGAACGAAAATAATATTTGGGAGGCTGTTTCTATGAACACAAAAAGACAAACGATTTGGTTAGTATCCATGTTAAGTCTGATGGTCGTCCTGTCCGCATATTACCTGTTCACGCAGGATCTTAACGATGCCGACAAACTCTCGGGCAGCGGAGCGGAGACGGAAAATGTCTCCGAGGTGAACGGCGGAAGCGGCATCGTAGTCGATCAAGTCGATCAAGGAAATGGCGAGATGAGCGAAAAGGACAAAGCGGTATTGGCCGAGATGGAGCGTAACGGCATGGCGTCAAGCGGTTTGTTCGCAGATCTGATGTCGAAGCGCGAGGGACAATACGCGGAAGAGGAAGCGCGCATCTATGCCGTCATCGCGAACGTCGAATCCTCGGATGAGGAATTCGCGGCGGCGACGAAGGAGATGGAATTGCTGGAAGACAAAAATTCGCGAATTACAAATCTGGAAATCGCGCTCCAGGACAAATACGAGATGGCGCTTATCTCGCCGGAGAACGATCGTTATAAAGTCGTGGTAACAAGCGACAAGCTGGAGAAGAAGGAAGCGGCCGGCATTATCGAGCAAGTCATGAAGACGCTCGAAGTCAAGCCGGAGCAAGTCACCGTGCAATACGTACCGGCGCCGTAATATCACGGCTTGCCAATCGCAATCCGCGCATCGTCGGCACCAGGCCGCTGATGCGCGGATTTTTTGAAATACAGGAAAGTATATGATTTCGCCGTACTTTCTCTATATTTCTCGGAACGAAACGCGCCTCGTCGCGAAGGACGGCGACAGCCGTTGCGCCTTGCCGCATTAGAACTTGAAAGTTTTCGATCTTGTCGGAGAAGTGAAATTCTTATCCAACGTCGCATTGTACTCGTTTTTATTGCAATGCAAAAATAAAGGGTCATATATAGAAGGTAATTGTCCGTAAACGGAGAATTATTCTAATCATTGCATGTTGAAAAGCGTATTCCGACAAAAAAAAATTCGTGTTGGCGGCAATTTATGCTATAATACAAAACGTTATGTGAAGAAGAGGAGTGATTACGTTCATGTTCAAGTTGAGCGAAATTAAAGAATTGGTTAAACTTATTGACCAAACTTCCGTTCAAGAGCTGGAAATTGAAAACGAAGGAGCACGTCTGCATATCCGCAAGCCGGGAAAAACCGAAGTGGTGAATGTGCAAGCGGCTCCAATTACGCATACATACTCCGCAGCGCCTGCCGCCACTCAGCCGTATACCGCGGCCGGACAGTCCGAAGCACAGCCAGCTGCCGCTGAGTCAGCGGCTCCCAAAGCCCCGGCGCCGGATCTGCACCAGATCGTGTCGCCTATGGTCGGCACGTTCTACAGCGCGCCGTCTCCGGAAGCTGCCGCCTTCGTGAAAGCCGGCGACCGCGTGACCGAGAAGTCCGTCGTCTGCATTTTGGAAGCGATGAAGCTGATGAACGAGCTGGAGGCGGAAGTGAAGGGCGAGATCGTCGAAGTGCTCGTCGCCAATGGACAACTCGTCGAATACGGCCAACCGCTATTCCTTGTGAAAGCGGACTAACACTTCTCGTTCGAAAGGGGTTCCCACGTGAAATTCCACAAAATATTGATCGCGAACCGCGGAGAAATCGCGGTTCGAATTATTCGTGCCTGCCGCGAGCTCGGCATCTCTACCGTGGCCGTGTTCTCCGAAGCGGACAGAGACTCTCTCCATGTCAAGCTTGCCGATGAAGCTTATTGCATTGGGCCGACGTTGTCCAAGGACAGCTACTTAAATTTCACGAGCATTATGAGCGTAGCGACGATAACCGAATGCGACGCCATTCATCCCGGATACGGTTTCCTTGCCGAAAATGCCGACTTCGCGGAGATCTGCGAATCGTGCAATATTACGTTTATCGGACCTTCCGCGGATGCCATCAGCAAGATGGGGGACAAAGCCGTCGCAAAGCTGACGATGAAATCCGCCGACGTACCCGTTATACCGGGCTCCGACGGCCTTATCGACAACCTCGACGAAGCTGTAGAGATAGCGCGCGCGATCGGTTATCCCGTCATTATTAAAGCTACTGCGGGCGGCGGCGGCAAAGGGATTCGCATCGCGGAGAACGAGGAATCGCTTATCAGCCAGATCACGACGGCTCAGCAAGAAGCGCAGAAGGCATTCGGCAACGCCGGCGTTTACCTGGAGAAATATTTGACGGGCATGAAGCACGTCGAGATTCAGATCATGGCGGACAAACACGGCAACGCGGTTCATTTGTTCGAGCGTGACTGCTCCGTGCAGCGCAGACGCCAAAAGCTCGTCGAAGAAGCGCCTTGCCCGGTTTTATCTCCTGAGCTGCGCGATCGTATGGGAGCCGCCGCGGTTCGCGCGGCACTGGCCGTTGAGTACTCCGGCGCCGGCACCCTGGAGTTTCTCCTGGGACAGGACGGCCAGTTCTACTTCATGGAGATGAATACGCGCATTCAAGTGGAGCATCCCGTTACGGAGATGATTACGAACGTAGATCTCATTAAAGAAATGATCAATGTTGCCGAAGGAAATCCGTTATCGTTCCGACAAGAGGATCTTGAGATTAATGGCTGGTCCATAGAGTGCCGGATCAACGCGGAGGATTCCGAACGCAACTTCATGCCTTCCGCCGGCCATATCCCGTTCTATCTGCCTCCAGGCGGTGCGGGCGTGCGCGTGGACAGCGCGGTATATCCGGGCTACACCATTTCGCCGCATTACGATTCCATGATTGCCAAGCTGATCGTATGGGGCGCGACTCGGGAAGAAGCGATCGCGCGCATGAAGCGGGCGCTGTCCGAATTCGCCATCGAAGGCATTCGGACGACGATTCCTTTCCACATGAAGCTGTTAAGCCATCCCAAATTCATCCAGGGCGATTTCGATATCAAGTTTCTCGAGGAGCATGATATCAACGTTTCGGGAGCGGCGATAGGCGAATAATTATACAAGCAGGTAACGTTTGTCATAATTACTGCCTAATGTTATAGTATAGAAATAAGATGCGACATAAGGCTTGGCTTTCGCCGGGCCGCGCGCAACTTTAGGGAGGTGTACAACGAACATGAGTACGATCGCCGCGGATTATGAGAAAACAGAAATCGGTACGATTCAGATTGCCCCCGAAGTCATTGAAGTGATTGCAGGGCTAGCCGCCATCGAAGTAAAAGGCGTAGCCGGCATGAGCGGAGGTTTCGCTGGAGGAATTGCGGAGCTTCTCGGTCGCAAAAATCTGTCCAAGGGCGTCAAAGTGGAGGTTGGTCAGCGCGAAGCGGCCGTGGACGTGTCCATCATCGTGGAATACGGTCATAAGATTCCCGAGATCGCGTCCGGCATCCAGAACAACGTCAAGCGTTCTATCGAGATGATGACGGGCCTTAACGTTGTAGAAGTGAACGTACATATTCATGACGTACATTTCAAGTCGGCAGAGAGACCGGATGATGAGGATATCCAAAATCGGGTCAAATAAAAAAAGCATACATGCATTTGTACAACCCCCTTGTGATTGGGCATGCCGATCGGCCAGGGGGTTTTCATTCGCTCTGACGGGAGGATTGGCTGCATTGATCAAAGTTGTGGACAAGCTATTGTTGTTTCTTTACAGTCTGATCGTCGGCGTTATATCCATATTCTTTATGAGTCTCGGCTTCGGGTGGCTGACAAGCAGGATGCTGAGCGATCTGTTAACGGAGTTCTATCGGTCAAACGGCATACAGATCGGCACCGGAATCGCCGGCATCGTCATTCTGCTCCTGAGCTTCCGGTTCTTTATTCTGTCGCTGCATCGCGGCTCCATGTCGGCGCAATCCATCGATCAGCGCACGGAGTTCGGCGATATTCGAATCTCGATCGAGACGATCGAGAACCTGGCGCTAAAGACGGCGTCCAAGCAGCGCGGCGTAAAGGAATTGCGCGCGCGCGTGAGAGCGTCCGATTCGGGTCTCGAGATCGTGCTTCGCGCCGTGATCGACGGCGAGAGCTCCATTCCGGCTCTGACGGAGGACATTCAACGGGCGGTAAAGGAGCACGTCGAAGACATTACCGGCATACCGGTATCCAACGTGGCCGTATTTATCGCCAACGTGGTACAGGCAAGCACGTTCAAGAGTCGCGTAGAATAGAGGTGGACGGCCGATGTGGAGGGAGATCTGGAGCGTCTATTGGAAACGAATCCTAGGCGCGGCAGCGGGGCTTTTCTGCAGTATTGTGTATTTGGCATTCGGGTTCTGGGACATGCTGTTCGTAGCGCTGCTCGTTTTTGCGGGTTATTGGTTCGGCAAACAGAAGGAATCGAGCAATGGCCCGGTTATTCCATGGCAACGTATATGGGAGACGATCATGGACAGGTTCCGTCCCTTTCGATAATTGAGTGGTCTCCTCCGTTCATCGGAAGTCGGGTATCCGAATCCTTCCGTTAAGGGAGGAGATCATCGTTTTCATGGAGCAAATAATTAAGGAAGATAAGATGCGGAGGATTGGCATGAAACGGAGATTGGCTAGGGAAATCGCGGTATCCAGCCTGTACCAGATGGAAATGAATGAGGTAACGGCTGCGGAGGCCGTCGATATGATCATGGAGGAGCTGCGCCAGGATAACGAGCTCGGCGCGGATCCCAAAGAGATCGGCTCGACGGACGACTTCGCAAGGGAAATCGTGAACGGGGTCATCGCCCGCAAGTCGGAGATCGACGGGATGCTTCAGCAGTTCCTGACAGGCTGGCAAGTGGACAGGCTCTCGCGCGTAGACCGTCAGGTGCTGCGTCTGGCCTGTTACGAGATGGTGTTCAGGGATGATGTGCCGCCCAAGGCGGCGATTAACGAGGCGATCGAACTCGCCAAACATTTCGGCACGGAGGAATCCGGAAAATTCGTCAACGGCGTGTTGGGCAAGCTTCTGCTCGGAATCGACGAATTAAAGGCTTGATGGCGATTGTAATCGGCAGACTATATAAAGTCCGCTTAAGGCGGTTAACGAAAAAGGAGACGAGACGGACATGGGAGCGCATATCATTGATGGCAAAAAGATTTCGGAGCAAATTCGCGGAGAATGGCTGGAGCAAATCGCCGAACTAAAGGAGAAAGACATCGTTCCCGGACTTGCGGTCGTATTGGTTGGCGATGATCCCGCATCCAAGGTGTATGTCGGTTCCAAGGAAAAGGCTTGCATTCAGCTGGGCATCTATTCCGAAGTACACCGTCTGCCGGGCGATACGACGGAGGAGGCTCTGCTCGCTCTGATCGGTAAGCTTAACAACCAGGATTCGATTAACGGCATTCTCGTTCAGTTGCCTCTGCCGAAGCATATTAACGAGAAATCGGTCATTGACGCGATCAGCGTAGCGAAGGACGTAGACGGTTTCCATCCGGAGAGCGTCGGCAACTTGACGATCGGGGATGACAGCCTGCTGCCATGTACGCCAGCAGGCGTGATCGAGCTGATCAAACGCAGCGGCGTTGATATCGCCGGCAAACACGCCGTCGTCATCGGACGCAGCAATATCGTCGGTAAGCCGGTTGCCATGCTGCTTCTTCGCGAGAATGCGACCGTTACGGTATGCCACTCCCGTACGGCGGACATGGAGGGCATCGCGAAACAAGCCGATATTCTCGTTGTCGCGATCGGCAAGGCCAAAGCGATTGACAGTCGATATGTAAAACCGGGCGCAGTCGTTATTGATGTCGGCATTAACAGACTGCCTGACGGCAAGCTGGCTGGCGACGTTGACTACGAGGACTGTCTGGAGACGGCGGGCTACATTACGCCTGTACCAGGCGGCGTTGGCCCCATGACCATCACGCTATTGATGGGCAATACGATCAAGGCGGCTAAGAGGGCGAACGGAATCGAGGTGTAGTCCGCATGACGGCACAACCACGCGTTTACTCCGTCAAGGAACTCAATAAATATATTCGCATGAAGCTGGAAAACGATATTGTGCTGGGCGACGTTTGGCTGCGAGGCGAAATCTCCAATTTCACCCATCATTCCAGCGGTCATATGTATTTCACCCTCAAAGATGAAGGCAGCCGGTTGAAATGCGTCATGTTCGCCTCGCATAACGCGAGGCTTCCTTTCATCCCAAGAGAAGGTGCCAAGGTGCTGGCCAGGGGCAATATTTCCGTCTTCGAACGGGATGGCAACTACCAATTCTATTGCATGGCGATGCAGCCGGACGGGATTGGGAGCTTGTATCTGGCTTTTGAGCAGTTGAAGGAGAAGCTGGATCAGGAAGGTCTATTTGCAGCTTCCCGCAAGCGCTCTCTCCCTGCTTTTCCCAAAGCGATCGGAGTCATTACATCGCCTACTGGCGCAGCGGTCAGAGATATTACGACGACTCTTAAGCGAAGATATCCGATCATCCCGGTCTATGTCTATCCCGTGCTTGTGCAAGGAGCGGGGGCGGCCCCTGCTATCGTCAATGCCATACAAGCGATGAATCGTTTCGGCGAATGCGACGTATTAATTGTTGGTCGCGGCGGAGGATCGCTGGAGGAGCTGTGGGCGTTTAACGAAGAAGCCGTCGCGCGGGCGATCGCCGACTCCGCTATTCCGGTTATCAGCGCAGTCGGCCATGAGACGGATTATACGATATCCGACTTTGTCTCCGATTTGCGAGCGGCCACGCCAACGGCTGCAGCGGAGCTGGCGGTTCCGCATGTGGCGGAGCTCGGACAAGGTCTGGAGCGGTTGAAGCAGAGGCTGGACGGGGCGATGCGTCTCCGGCTTCGCAAAGATGCCGAGAGGCTGGAGCGTGCAAGAAGATCGCCGTTCTTCCGATATCCGCGCAAATATTTGCTGGAACAGGCCCAGCGTCTCGACCGGCTGCAGGAGCAGTTGCGCTCGCGGACGGAGCGGGTGGTCGTCCGTGAGAGGGCCAGACTCGACAAGCTTGGCAAGGGACTGGTCGCCAGACACCCCGGCGAACGCATCGCATTCTCGGCCAAGCGATTGGCGACGGCGGCTCACCGTTTGGAACTGGCAGCTTCCGGTTTAATAAAAGAGAAGAAGCAGCGGCTCGGCGCAGGAGTCCGGCAGCTGGACGCGCTTAGTCCGCTAAAGGTAATGGCCCGCGGCTATGGTCTTGTCTATGACAACGAAGGCAAGACGCTGCTTAAGACTGTTCAAGGCACGCAAGAAGGCGATGAAGTGACCGTCAAGCTGTCGGATGGCAGTCTGGAATGCCGCGTATTATCGGTGAAAGGGGAGTGAGGCGCGTGGCAGCAGTAAATGAGGAAGAACTAAGCTTTGAAGGCGCAATGGATCGTCTGGAATCCATTGTAGCCCGCTTGGAAAATGGAGATGTACCGCTTGAGACGGCGATCGAATTGTTCCAGGAAGGTATGCGGTTGTCGCAGCTTTGCGGCGGGAAGCTGGAGCATGTCGAGCAACGAATCGAGTTGTTGCTTGAGTCGGAGCAAGGCTTTCAGAAAAAAACGTTTGCTTCCGCAAGCGAGGATAAAGGAGAATAACGTTTGGAAGCAAGGGATGCAACAGCTACAATTCGCGATTATTTGCAGCATAGCGCCAGCGAGACGCAAGCAGCGCTTGCCGGATCGCTTCCTGCCGGCTGGGATGTTCCGGGCAGGCTGAGGGAAGCTATGAATTATTCTCTGGATGCCGGCGGCAAGCGGATTCGTCCGGCGTTGGTTCTGACAGCAGCCGAAGCCGTTCGCGGATTCGCTTCCGACAGGGAAGCGGCTTTGACCGTTGCCTGCGCGGTAGAATACATACATACTTATTCCCTGATCCATGACGATTTGCCAGCTATGGACAACGACGATTTCCGCCGGGGCAAGCCGACGAACCATAAGGTGTTCGGCGAAGCCATGGCCATCCTGGCCGGGGACGCATTGTTGACCCACGCTTTCAAGTTGGTGGCAGATGCGGCCGCGAGAGGCGTAACGGCAGAGACGGCACTGGCTATATCCGGCGAGCTAGCTGTCCTGGCAGGGGCGTCTGGCATGGTTGGCGGTCAAGTCGCAGACATGTTGGGCGAGCAAGGCATAACAGCGATACGCGAGCTGGAGTATATTCATCTCCACAAGACCAGCGATCTGATCATATTCGCAGTAAAGTCCGGCGCGAGGATAGGGGGGGCGAATGCCCGCCAACTGGAGCTTCTGGAGATATACGGCCGCAATATCGGGCTGGCATTCCAGATTCAGGACGATATTTTGGATCTCGTTGGCGACGCCGAGAAGCTGGGCAAGCCGACGAACAGCGACGTAGAGCAGAGAAAAGTGACTTATCCGTTCCTGATCGGAATGGAGGAAAGCAAGGCGCTCGTCGCAAGTCTCACCGAACAGGCGAAAACCGCCATCATCGAGGCCGAGCTCGCTGATCCTTCCAGATTACTGCAGATTGCCGATTATTTAGTGCATCGCGACCATTAATGGAGCTCCGTACGTGCGAGTTCAAAAAGTTCGGAAGCGGACTTTTTGAACAACCTCTGCTAGAGGTCTGTTTTGGCACATTCGACAACTATGTTATAATAGGTAAAATGTAGACGTTCATTGGACGGCGATCGTGCTGTCCTCGAAAGCGAGGAAATCATGTGCTGCTTGATCAAATTAGCGGACCAAAGGACTTAAAGGAATTGAACGTGGCGCAGCTGGAAGAGCTTGCTGGCGAAATCCGCCAGTTTCTAATCGAGAAGCTGTCCGTTACGGGTGGCCATTTGGCTCCGAATCTCGGTGTCGTCGAATTGACGCTGGCCATGCATTTTTTATTCCACAGCCCTGACGATAAATTTATCTTCGACGTTGGACATCAATCCTATGTTCATAAAATATTGACCGGCCGCATGGAACAATTCGATACTTTGCGCAAATACAAAGGACTGTGCGGCTTCGTGAAACGCTCCGAGAGCGAGCATGACGTCTGGGAGGCGGGACATAGCAGTACTTCCCTGTCAGCCGCAATGGGCATGGCGCTCGCGCGCGACCTTAAGGGCGATGACAACCGCGTAGTTGCCGTAATCGGCGACGGAGCGCTGACTGGCGGCATGGCGCTAGAAGCGCTTAACCATATCGGTCACGAGAAACGGAATATGATTGTTATTCTTAATGACAACGAAATGTCCATCGCTCCGAACGTAGGCGCGCTGCACCATTATTTGGGGAGAATCCGGACGGATCGCCATTACCAGAAGGCCAAGGACGAGCTTCAGCATCTGCTGAACAAAATTCCGGCAATCGGCGGGAAATTGGCCAAAACGGCGGAGCGTTTCAAGGACAGCCTGAAGTATTTGCTTGTAAGCGGCATTTTGTTCGAGCAATTCGGCCTGACCTACCTGGGACCCGTCGATGGACATGACATCGATGGCTTGCTGGACATTCTAAAGCAAGCGGATTCCATGCCGGGGCCTGTACTTGTGCATGTTATCACGGTAAAGGGCAAAGGTTATTCACCTGCCGAAGCGGATTCGCACAAGTGGCACGGAGCTTCTCCGTACAAGATTGAATCCGGGCAGATGGTCAAAGCCGTCGGACCACCAATGTATACGAAAGTATTCGGCGACATGCTTATTCAGCTTGCGGAGCAGGATGAGCGCGTTGTTGCTGTAACGCCGGCAATGCCTGGCGGCTCCGGCCTGCTTGATTTCGCGGAGAAATTCCCGAATCGCATGATAGACGTCGGTATTGCCGAGCAGCATGCGGCAACATTATCCGCCGCGCTAGCGTTGGAAGGACTTAAGCCGGTTTTCGCCGTTTATTCGACCTTCCTTCAGAGGGCCTATGATCAAGTCGTTCATGATATTTGCCGCCAGAACCTGAATGTCGTTTTCGCAATCGACCGGGCCGGGTTCGTAGGGCCTGACGGCGAGACGCATCAAGGCGTATACGATATTTCGTTCCTGCGCCATGTGCCGAATCTCGTAATTATGATGCCCAAAGACGAAAATGAGCTTCGCCGAATGATGAAG
This sequence comes from Paenibacillus sp. PAMC21692, assembly GCF_014303795.1. NCBI lineage: Bacteria > Bacillati > Bacillota > Bacilli > Caryophanales > Paenibacillaceae > Paenibacillus > Paenibacillus sp. PAMC21692. The sequence goes on along the minus strand of NZ_CP060293.1, from coordinate 5,617,703 downwards.
ACGGCGATTGATTATAACGATGGTCCGATCGCTGTCCGTTATCCGCGTATAAACGGAGTTGGCGTAGAGCTTGACGCTCATCCTGAACCTCTGCCGATCGGCAAATGGGAATGGCTGCGCGAAGGAGACGGCAATGTTATTCTTGCTATCGGTCCAATGATCGGAGTGGCGGAGGAAGCGGCCGATCTGATGAAGCGCGAAGGCGCCGCGGTCGGTATCGTGAATGCCAGATTCATCAAGCCGCTTGATGAAGAGATGTTGCTTGCGATCGCGGAGCAAGGCAATCGAATCATCGTGCTGGAAGAAGGAGCAGAGCTGGGCGGTTTCGGCAGTTCTGTACTCGAATTTTATTCCCGGAAGGGACTATACGAAGTACCTGTTCGCATCATTGGCGTGCCGGATCTATTTGTGGAGCACGGCTCCATCGAGCAGCAGCGCGAAGAAGTCGGCTTGACGGCCGAACACGTCGCCGCTGAGCTCCGCGCCATGAATCCGAGACGCATGAAACGCGTTACAGGTCAGGCATAAGGGCAAGGAGAGTTATGACCACGACACCCAAAGAACGGATTGACGTTTTATTAGTTGAACGGGGATACTTCGACAGCCGGGAGAAAGCCAAAAAAGCGTTAATGGCCGGTCTCGTGCTAGTGGATGACGAACCCGTGGACAAAAGCGGCATGAAGGTGCCGAGATCCGCCGACATTAAGGTCAAAGGGGTGCTTCATCCCTATGTCAGCCGCGGCGGTCTTAAGCTTGAGAAGGCGATAAAGTTGTTCGGCATCGATTTGACTGACAAGGTTATGCTGGATATAGGAGCATCCACGGGCGGGTTTACCGATTGCGCATTGCAGAACGGGGCGAGCTACGTCTATGCGATCGATGTCGGCTATAATCAGTTGGATTGGTCGCTAAGGCAGCATCCTCAAGTCGGCGTGATGGAACGGACCAATTTTAGATACATGCTGCCGGAACATCTGACTGGACCGCCGCCGAGCTTCGCGAGCATCGACGTATCCTTTATATCGCTCAAACATATTCTGCCTACTCTTGCGACGCTGCTTCCTCCTGGTTCGGGAGTTGTGGCGCTAATCAAGCCGCAATTCGAAGCTGGCAGAGAGAAGGTGGGCAAATCCGGCGTCGTCAGGGAGCCATCGGTTCATGCGGATGTTCTTCGGCAAGTATTGGGTTACGCTTCGGAGACGGGATACGTCCTTCAGGAGCTGACGTTCTCCCCGATTACCGGGGGAGAAGGCAATATCGAATTTCTCGCTTATTGGTTGACCGGTGCTTCAGAAAATGCCGCTGTCAACGAAAAATTCGGTGACAAGGAAGCTCGTATTCTGGCGTTGGTCGAGGAAGCGAATCGGACGTTCAAGGTTAAGGTATAACGGTTGGAAACATATAAGTCATATGCTCATCGTAGAGGGATGCCGATCGGTTTTACTGATTTGGCATCTTTTTTCTTTACAGAATGTCCCTTGGTTTGATAAACTAAGACCAAACAAACGTTCGCTTCCGTGATCTGATTGGTCTTGATGAGGTGATACGCTATGGAGAAGTATGGCGATTGGTTTATAATGGCGCTAGCGGGCACGCTTTTGCTGGCGTGGTTGTATCGTTCCTTCTATCGCTGGCTGCACGCTCCGGTCAACATGAACCGCATCACGTTAGGCAAGGGCGCGGCGGTATCGGACGGCGACGAGAACGTCCAACTGCTAAGTCGCAACGGTTATAAGGTATTGTCGGCCAAGCATGTCGTGCCAATACCGGTAGAGCTGGACGACGCGCCGCTAGGCACGGGAGCACGCATATATATCGATTATATGGCAACCAAGGATGATCTTACCTATATCGTAAAGACGGCCAGGGAGCGAAAACCGATGGACTGGACGGCTAGCGGCGTCAGGGATCAACTGCTCGTCTATGCCTTGCTGCTTCAGGATTGCTCGGGTATTCTATACATCGACGCGAAGAGCGGGACGATCCGTAAAATCGCATTTCAATTGTCCGACTAACAACATAAGCAATCACGGAGGTCACGTATGAAGGGAATCAGACAATTCAGGATTAGAGAAATAATTACGAACGGCATTATCGAGACGCAGGAGGAGCTTGTTGAGGCTCTTAGGGAGTCGGGCATGCAGGTGACGCAGGCGACGATCTCGCGGGACATCAAGGAGCTTATGCTCATCAAGGTGCCTATCGAGGAAGGCCGCTACAAATATTCGCTGCCTACCGACGTCGGGCGTCAGAATCCCATCCATAAGCTAAAACGTGCCATTGTCGACCACTTTACCGGAATCGACTATACGGACAATCTTATCGTGTTAAAGTGTATGCCGGGTACGGCGAACACGATTGGCGGCCTGATCGACAACATGGAGTGGAGCGAAGTGATGGGCACCATTTGCGGCGATGACACGATTCTTATTATTTGCCGTACGAAGCCGCACAGCGCAACCGTAACCGAACGTTTACTGGAAATGCTAAATTAAAAATGGAAGTTCAAAAAGTTCGGTTTTCAGCACCGAGAAGATGGAATACAAGTAGAAACTGAGGAGCAGAGCGTAGTGGAAGCTACGTGAGCACCTGCAATGTTTCCGGAGGAAACATACTTCGAAAGCATCCGCTTAGTTTCGCTTGCGTTCCATATTCGATGTCGAGTTAGCTTCTTGGCATACTTCGTGATCAAAAGCGGACTTTTTGAATTACCTCTAATAAAGACAAGTTTGAGGGAGGATAACGAATATGCTGCGAGAGCTGTCGATTCGGAATTTAGCTGTTATTGAAGAAGTTCATATTTCATTTCATCAGGGATTCCATGTGCTGACGGGAGAGACGGGAGCGGGCAAGTCGATTCTGATCGATGCGCTCAGCCTGCTGGTCGGCGGTCGGGGCTCCGCGGATATGATTCGTTACGGATGCGATAAGGCGGAGATGGAGGCATTGTTCGATATGCCCGTCCAACATCCGGTGTGGACCATCCTGAACAGACTTGGCGTACAATGCTCCCCGGAGGAGATGCTGGTCATCCGCAGGGAGCTGTCGGCGCAAGGCAAGAGCATCAGCCGTGTAAACGGACAACTCGTCACGATGACGATGCTGAGAGAGATCGGCGAGGCGCTGGTTAATATTCATGGACAACATGAGCATCAATCCCTTCTTCGTTCGGAGCAGCATCTGGAGTGGCTGGATCTATTTGGCGGCGATCTGCTGATTGAGCGCAAGACCCAATACAAAAGGGCTTATGCTACGCTTCTTGAAGTAAGGGGAGCGCTAAAGGAATTGGAGGATACGACTCGGCATAATGTACAGATGCTGGACTTGTATCGCTTCCAGATCGACGAGATTACATCGGCAGCGCTGAAACATGGAGAGGACGAGCTTCTTTCGGAGCAGCGGAAAACACTTTTGTATGCCGAGAAGCGGATGGATGCCGTAACCGAAGCGTATACGCTCCTCTATGGCGGGAAGGGACTCGACGCAATCAGCAAGTCCATCTCCAAGCTTGCCGATATCCAGAGCTATGACAAGTCCGTATTGGATCCACTTATGGAACAGCTCCAATCGGCATTTTATCAAGCGGAGGATGTAGCTTTCCAATTGCGCGATTATCGCGAAAATATCGACTCCGATCCGGAGAGCCTGGCTGCAGTCGAAGAAAGATTAGATCTGATTCATGGATTGAAACGCAAATATGGGGAAAGCATACCTGATATATTGCAATATTTAAAGAAGATAACCGCAGAACGTGACAAGATCGAAAATCGAGACGAGCTCGTCGCCAGGTTCCGTGCGCAGGAGGAAGAGGCCTATCGCCACGCCTATAGCCTTGCAGAGGAGTTGTCCAGCCTGCGTCGCCATGCATCCGTTACATTGTCCAGCTCCATTGAGAGCCAGCTTGCAGAACTGTTGATGCCCGCTGCGCGTTTCCGCGTATCGCTGGATGGCGGTGCAGAAGGAGGGAGAGGGGAGAAACCTGTCAAGCTGCATGCCGGTGGTATTGATGATGCCCTATTTCTATTGTCATCCAACCCCGGGGAGCCACTTAAACCTCTCAATAAGATCGCTTCCGGCGGGGAGATGTCACGGATCATGCTTGCCATGAAGAGCATATTCGCCGAGATCGATCAAATACCCGTACTTATTTTCGATGAGGTAGACACGGGCGTCAGCGGCAGAGCCGCTCAAGCCATCGCCGAAAAGATGTCGGCGCTGTCGGCCAGATGCCAAATATTCTCCATTACTCATCTGCCTCAAGTCGCTTGCATGGCGGATCATCACTTCGAAATTATGAAGTCCGTAAACGAAGGCAGAACCGCGACTTCTGTTACGAAGCTTGCGAACGAAACACGTATCAATGAGCTTGCCCGCATGCTGGGAGGCGTAGAAGTAACTGATAAAACAAGGCATCACGCACAAGAAATGCTTGATTTGGCCCATGGGTTGAAGGGAGCGTAATGGAAGGCATTCAGGGAATGTTTTTGCGGACATAAAACATTGGAGGCGGGGTAACTTAAAGGTACGCCATTGGCGATAAATCCTTTTTCGTCATGTGAAGGAATGACAGGAGCGTGTAAAACATTGAACTCCAACAGGCGGAAACGTATGATTGGCCTGGTTCTCGTTTTCTTCGTTTGCATGATCGGGTTCTCCACTCCGTTTCAACAATTCGCCGCATTCCCGAATGAACTTCGTTTGTTCTCCGGCCAACTGAAACGTCTGCAATACGGGGTTCCTGTACAAGCGGAAGTTACCGTAGATCCACAGATGCTGAATGTAAATGGTTCCAACGAGCATTCCCTGTCCGTTAATTTGAGCAAGCCGTTGTCATTGAAGCCCAGCCATAGCGGCCAGACGAACATGCAAGTGAAATTATTCGGTAAAATTCCGTTCAAGACAGTTAAAGTAAAAGTTGTTCCGGACATTAGAGTCATTCCAGGTGGACAAACGATTGGCGTTAAAGTGAAATCGGCAGGCGTTCTGGTCGTCGGTCATCATGCAGTTGTAGACGGCGACGGCGCCAAACATTCGCCAGGCGAGGACGCGGGACTGAAATTAGGCGATCTTATCGTACAGATTAATGGCAAGCCTGTTAACGAAGTGAATCGGATCGGTAAAATATGCGAAGAATATGGCAACACCAAGCGCCCTCTTCAAATTACTTACAAGCGTGGCGGCCAATTGAGCAGTACGGTTTTGGATCCCATATTCGATGCAGAGGATCGAGCTTGGAGATTGGGACTATACATTCGCGATTCCGCAGCAGGCGTAGGCACGCTTACTTTCTATGCCCCGGATCATGGCGTGTACGGCGCATTGGGACATGTCATCTCGGATATGGACACGCAGACGCCAATCGAAGTTGGCGAAGGCCAAATTTTGGAGTCCAGCGTCATGTCGATCAATAAGAGCCATACGGGTGAACCCGGAGAAAAGAGAGCTCAGTTCGTGAAGGAAGGCAAAATTTTGGGCAACATCGAACGAAACACGCAATTCGGCATTTTTGGCAAAATGACAGAGCAGCCGGGACATAGCTTTAGCGGCAAGGCATTGCCCGTCGCGTTCTCAGAGGATGTAAAGGAAGGGCCGGCACAAATCTTGACCGTCGTTAATGGCCAGAAGGTAGAACGGTATGACATTCAGATTGTCCATGTATCCAAACAATCCGGTCCTGCCACCAAAGGGATGGTCATCAAAATTACCGACAAGCGGCTTATAAACAAAACAGGCGGTATCGTTCAAGGCATGTCTGGCAGTCCCATTATTCAGGATGGCAAGATGGTTGGCGCCGTAACTCATGTATTCGTCAATGATCCTACGTCTGGATACGGATGTTTTATCGAATGGATGCTGCAGGATGCTGGAGTACTGGATCAAGAATCACAGACGAATGCGGATGATGCAGCATAATGAGAACGTCTCGAGCAGCTGAAGTGCTATCGCTCGAGGCGTTTGTTTTTGTGAGTTTTGTCGAAAGTAGACGAAATACAGGGATTTTTGAAGTAAATTATTAATTATATCGAATAGTTGAAAAAAAATAAAGAAAAAAGATTTTCGACAGAAGGAATTCCAATCGTCATGTCGAAAACCTATGTTAGACAACTGATGATCGTTACAACTGAGCGATGCAGCAAATTATCATTTAAGGGAGGATACTTACCTTGCACAAGATCGAAGTTTTGCTGGCAGATGACAACCGAGAATTTACTAACCTGTTATCGGAATACATATCCGAACAAAGTGATATGCATGTAAGTGGCGTGGCTTACAACGGAGAAGAAGTAATCCGTCATCTTGAGCAAGCCCGCAACGTCCCTGACGTGCTTATATTGGATATTATTATGCCGCATCTGGATGGACTGGGCGTGTTAGAGCGACTGAAGGAAATGAACTTGTCCCCAATGCCCAAGATCATCATGTTGACGGCATTCGGCCAAGAAAACATTACGCAAAAAGCGGTACAACTTGGCGCATCTTATTACATATTGAAGCCATTCGATATGGATATTCTGGCGAACCGGATTCGCCAACTGGTTGGAACTTCCTCGACGTCTTATTCGGCATCCTCGAGCTTCAGCTCGACGACGTTGAAGTCGAATGTAGTTCCGCTTTCCAAAGGCAAGAATCTGGATGCGAACATTACGAGCATTATCCATGAGATTGGCGTTCCTGCACATATTAAAGGGTATCAATATTTGCGCGAAGCGATTACGATGGTCTATAACAACATCGAAATTCTTGGCGCTATTACGAAGACCTTGTACCCGGCTATCGCCGAAAAGTTCAAAACGACGCCGTCCCGCGTCGAACGAGCCATTCGCCATGCGATCGAAGTCGCTTGGACCCGCGGCAACATCGACAGCATCTCGCATTTGTTCGGTTATACGATCAACATCAGCAAGTCGAAACCCACCAATTCCGAGTTCATCGCTATGGTGGCGGACAAGCTGCGAATCGAACATAAGGTTTCTTGATATTCGCAAAATTATCTTTAAGTGCGTGTTCAAAATTTGCGCAAAAAACCACTTATTTATCGGGAATAGCTTGTCCGATAAGGAAGTGGTTTTTTTCTGATTCTAATGAGTCGCTATTGTCCGCCCCCTGGTGCACCGGATTGCGGCCTTGGCGGACGTGGGCGTTTCTTCTTGAAGCGGGGGGCTACATAGTTGCGCTTGCGGTCACGGAAAAAAATCCATCCGCCGATAAAACCGGCTCCGAGAAAAAACATAACGAAACCAAGCAAAAATTTAAGCCATGCAAAATCCGGCGTTACTTGATCGTTACCGTACTGCGAGAAATAATCGAACGTGGCGTCCTTCATATGTAGGAATCCAAAACACGCAACAATGCCGGGTACAACGAGAAACAAAATGGCTATAATACGGGCGACAACAAGTTTCATAACGGTGAAAGCTCCTTATTCGTAATTCTGATCGTGTACACTCATTTCTAATATCATAACTGGTTCCTGTAATCGTGTCCATTTGTTAAAGCTAACAACAGTGAAATGATGCGTAAAAAAAGGTACAATAGAATAGCAATTATTGCGATTTAAGAAGGAGGCGACATCCATTATGGCAATACAAGTAGACATAGCCGTGCTTGGAGGCGGACCTGGCGGTTATACGGCCGCTATTCGGGCAGCGCAAGCAGGAAAAAAGGTAGCGCTTATCGAACGGGACAAGCTCGGCGGAACCTGCCTGCATCAAGGCTGCATTCCTAGCAAATCGCTGCTTAGAAGCGCGGAAGTATATAGAACGATTTTGACAAGCGCGCAGTACGGGGTAAACGTAAATTCCGATGAAGTGTCGCTTGACTTCGACAGAGTACAAGAGCGTAAACGGGAAACGGTGGACCAGCTTTACCGTGGACTGCAAAGCTTGATGAAAAAACATGGCATTACCGTCATTCAAGGCAAAGGCCGCGTAATCGGACCTTCCATTTTCTCGCCCAGAAGCGGGTCGTTAGCGGTGGAGCTCGCAGATGGCGAGATGGAGTCTGTCGTATCCACGAATCTTATTATCGCTACAGGTTCCAGGCCTCGTTTGCTTCCTGGGCTCAAACGTGATGGCATACATATATTAACCAGCGACGATGCGTTGGAATTGGATAAGCTGCCGGAATCTATCCTTATCGTCGGCGGAGGTGTTATTGGTGTAGAGTGGGCATCGCTTCTGCAAGACTTCGGTGTAGACGTCACCTTAATCGAAGCAGGCTCCAGACTCATTCCTGGCGAAGATGCCGAAGTGTCAGCCGCATTGGCACGCAGTCTAGGGCGAAGAGGCGTACGAGTATTGACGAGCGTCGAGCTTCAAAGCCATACATGCGAAATTCAGGAGAGCGGCGGCGTATCCGTTAAAGGCGTAACGCCGGACGGCGACGTTACGCTTGTCGCGGAAAAAATGCTAGTTTGTGTTGGACGAGAAGGTAATGCCGACGGCATCGGGCTGGAAAATACCGATGTTCGCACAAATAAGGGGTTCATCGTAACAAATGAATTCGGTCAAACGGCCGAGCCGCATATCTATGCGATCGGAGACGTTGTCGGAGGCATTCAGCTGGCGCATGCCGCCGCCCATGAAGGCCTTGTTGCCGTTGACCATATTATGGGTGCCAAGCCAGCAGCTGTCGACCATCACCTCATCCCGAAATGCATCTATTCCAGCCCGGAGGTTGCTTCCTATGGATACACAGAGGACGCGGCAAGAACGAGGGGTTACGATATTAAGGTTGGCAAAATTCCGTTCCAAGCGATCGGCAAAGCGATTGTGTTAGGCGAACCGGAAGGTTTCGCCAAAGTCATCGCAGATCGGAAGAGCGGCGATATTCTCGGCGTACATTTGATCGGCCCCCATGCGACGGATCTCATCTCCGAGGCAGCATTAGCAGGCTGGCTAAACGCGACGCCATGGGAGGTCGGCGCGATGATTCATCCTCATCCGACTTTATCGGAGGCGCTGGGCGAAGCAATGCTCGCTATTGACGGGAAGGCAATCGTTTATTAATTAGTGCTGTCAATTGGACCGAGGACTTACGTCTCAAGGGTGGATTTCTTTTTGCCGCAAAAGCAGTTATAATGGTTATAGTGAGGTCTTAGTACCAGGTTTTAAGAGTTGGTAAATAAGGAGGCTGTCGTTATGACCCAATTGTCTTCCGCTGGTCAGCAATTTCGTCATCTGGAGCTTGGGCTTACTTCCGAGCAAGCCGTAGATATGTACAAAATGATGGTCATGGCAAGAAAATTCGATGAACGCGTTCTGCTGCTGCAGCGCGCGGGCAAAATTAATTTCCACGTATCAGGTATCGGACAAGAGGTTGCCCAAGTAGCCGCCGCTTTCGCATTGGATCGAGAGCAGGATTATTACTTGCCGTATTACCGTGATTATGGTTTCGTGCTGTCTGTAGGGATGACGTTAAGAGATCTGATGTTGTCCGTATTTGCCAAGGCGGAAGACCCTAACAGCGGCGGACGGCAGATGCCGGGCCACTTTGGATCCAAGAAGCTGCGAATCGTTACGGGCTCGAGCCCGGTTACGACTCAAGTACCGCATGCGGTAGGCATCGCGTTGGCGGCCAAGATGAAAAAGAAGCCTTTGGTCAGCTTTGTTACGTTCGGAGAAGGCTCCAGCAACCAGGGAGACTTTCATGAAGGATGCAACTTTGCCGGCGTACATAAGCTGCCGGTCATTCTGATGTGCGAGAATAATCAATATGCGATCTCCGTGCCGATCCACAAGCAGCTTGCGGGCAAGGTTGCGGATCGAGCTATTGGTTATGGGTTCCCCGGCATTCAGGTTGACGGCAACGACGCGCTTGAAGTGTATCGTGTTGTCAAGGAAGCGCGACAGCGCGCCGTAGCGGGCGAAGGGCCCACATTGATCGAGGCGATGATGTATCGTCTGTCTCCTCACTCCACCTCCGATAACGACCTTGCCTATCGGACGAAGGAAGAAGTAGACGAAAATCGGATGAAGGACGGCATTCCGAAGTTCAAACAATATTTGATCGACTGCGGCTTGTGGAGCGAGGAACAGGATACGGCATATGCTGCCGAGCTCAGGAAGCAGCTTGATGAAGCAACAGAATACGGCGATAAGGCGCCTTTTCCGACGCCTGAATCTACGTTGCATCATGTCTATGAAGGCGATGACAGGCAGGGGGGGATGAACTAATGCCGGTTATGGATTATATCGACGCAATAAGGCTGGCGATGAAAGAAGAAATGGAGCGCGACGAAGATGTATTCGTGTTAGGCGAGGATGTTGGCGTAAAGGGCGGCGTCTTTACGACGACAAAAGGGCTGCATGAGCAATTCGGAGAGCTTCGCGCGATGGATACGCCGCTCGCCGAATCTGCAATTGCCGGCGTTGCCATTGGTGCCGCAATGGTCGGCATGAAACCGATCGCCGAGATGCAATATTCGGACTTTATGTTCCCGGCAACAAACCAGATCATCAGCGAAGCGGCCAAGATCCGGTATCGTTCCAACAATGACTGGAGCTGTCCTATCGTCATTCGAGCTCCGATTGGCGGAGGCATCTTCGGAGGGCTGTACCACTCCCAATGTCCGGAATCCGTATTCTTCGGCACGCCTGGTCTTAAGATTGTGGCGCCTTACCGTCCATACGATGCCAAGGGGCTTCTAAAGGCTGCGGTGCGCGATGCGGATCCCGTTCTCTTTTTCGAGAACAAGAAAGGGTATAAGCTGTTGTCGGGCGAAGTGCCGGAGGACGATTATATTGTGCCGATCGGCAAAGCGAATGTGCTTCGCGAAGGCGACGACATTACGGTCATCGGCTACAGCATGCCGCTTCGATTTGTAGAGCAAGCCGCAGAAGAGCTTGCCCAGGAAGGGATCAGCACTCATATTCTCGATCTGCGCACGATTCAGCCGCTCGATAAGGAAGCTATATTGGAATCCGTCCGCAAGACAGGCAAAGTGATGATTGTTCACGAGGACAATAAAACAGGCGGAGTTGGCGCGGAAGTGGCCGCGATTATCGTGGAGGAGCTGCTGTACGAACTGGATGCACCCATTATGCGGATATGCGGTCCCGATGTCCCGGCGATGCCGATCAACCCGCCAGCGGAGAAGTTTTTCCTGCTGAATAAGGACAAAGTGAAGGAAGCTATGAAGAAGCTGGCTATGTATTAGGACCGTAAGGAGTGGAATGAGATGAAAACAATGACGGAAATCGTCATGCCGCAGCTCGCGGAGTCGCTCGTCTCCGCGACGGTCGACCGTTGGCTGAAGCAGCCTGGCGACAGAATCGATATGTACGAGCCTATCTGCGAGCTGTTGACGGACAAAGTAAATGCCGAGCTGCCGTCCACGGTGGCGGGTACTCTGGTGAAAATATTGGTGGGCAACGGGGAGAACGTGCCCGTCGGGACGCCGGTGTGCATCATTGAAACCGAAGGATCGGCTGCAAATACGCAAACGTTGCATTCTTCCCCGGGCTTTGCCGTGGAATCAGCTGGCCAAAGGGCCGATGATGATGATTCGGCGCCAATGCGCAACCGCTACTCGCCTGCCGTACAGCAGCTTGCAAGCGAACATGGCGTACGTCTCTCTGACCTGACGGGAACCGGTCTCGGCGGACGCGTAACCCGCAAGGATGTGATCGCTTATGTAGCGTCCGGCAAACCTGGCGCATCAGCTGCAGCCGCTTCGGCGTCTGGGGTTGATCCAAAGGCGCAGGTCCGTTCCTCGGGGATTCACTTGTCGGAGACGCCTCGTATCCCTAAGATCGAGGTGGAGGGCACGACGTTACCCGGGCGGGGAGAGACCTTTATCGACGTAACGCCGATACGAAATACGATCGCGCGCAACATGCGCCAGAGCGTAAGCGAAATTCCGCATGCCTGGACGATGATCGAGGTGGATGTGACCAATCTCGTGATGCTGCGCAATAAGCTTAAGAACGAATTCATGAAGCGCGAAGGCATCAATCTGACCTATCTGGCATTTCTGCTCAAGGCTGTCGTAAATGCCATCAAGGATTATCCCATCATGAACTCGACTTGGGCCGTGGACAAAATTATCGTAAAACGCGATATCAATATCTCGCTTGCGGTGGGAACGGAGGATTCCGTACTGACGCCGGTTATCAAGAATGCCGATCATAAGAACGTCGCCGGGCTTGCCAAAGAAATCGACGAGCTGGCGCGGAAAACGCGGGAAGGCAAGCTGAACTTATCGGATATGCAAGGCGGAACGTTTACCGTCAACAATACGGGGTCGTTCGGATCCATCTTGTCCTATCCCATCATTAACTATCCGCAGGCGGCCATTCTTACGTTCGAGTCGATCGTAAAACGTCCAGTCGTCATCAACGACATGATCGCGGTACGTTCCATGGCAAATCTTTGCCTGTCGCTCGACCATCGAATTCTGGACGGCGTCATCTGCGGCAGGTTCCTGCAGCGAGTAAAGGACAATCTGGAAAGCTTCAACATGGAAAGCACACTGTACTAAAGAGGGGATAGCGATGACGGAGAGAGAAAACCATTATGCCTCCGGAATGCTGGATGCCCGATATATCGGACAAGTTCCGTACGGCGAAGCATGGAATATGCAGAAGGCGTACGTGAAACAAATCGATGGGGGGGAGCGCGCCGAGACGCTGCTCCTTCTTCAGCATCCGCCTACATATACGCTTGGCTCAGATCGGCATCCGGAGCACTTGCTGCTGGATCAGGAGGAGTTGGCGGCACGTGACATATCCGTGTTCGAGATCGATCGAGGCGGCGATATTACCTATCATGGCCCCGGACAGCTTGTAGGGTACCCGCTGCTGTATCTGGATGCGGTCGGACTGGATCTTCATGCGTATCTGAGATCTCTGGAACAAGTAATCATCGATTGGCTCGGCGGGCATGGTATAGAAGCGGGCCGAAAGCCGGAATATACGGGTGTATGGGTCGGAGACGAAAAGATTGCCGCAATCGGCATCAAGTTTAATAAAGCGCGTCACCGCAGGGGCTTTATTACAAGCCACGGCTTCGCGCTTAACATCAAGTCCGGCATCGCGAGCGAAGGTTTCGGCGGCATCGTGCCCTGCGGCATCCAGCAATTCGGCGTCACTTCATTTAATGATTTGACGGGCCGGAGCTTGTCCGTAGAGGAAGCCGCGGAGGAACTGCTTCCTTACTTCTTGAAGCAATTCCGATACGAACGGACGGACAATGGCGCTTTAACCCAGGAATAAGGAGCCGACACCAGCGAGTACGGTCGTAATGAGCAGTGTGCCCGCGACGATGATGGCTACGAGTCGGATCATTTTTTGCCTTTGCATGTGGAAAACGACGCTCCTTTCTTATCGCTATATGAGCTGCAAGGACCAACCTATCAAAACTATTGTAAACGAAATTCGGGACGGAGGAAACTGCATGATAAAAAAGGATCGTCTGGTTAACCAGTTTATGGAGCTAGTCCGGGTAGACAGCGAGACAGGTCATGAAGGCGAGATCAGCAAAGTATTGAAGCAGGAATTTACGGCTTTGGGTTTGTCGCTGTCGGAGGATGACGCAGCCGCGAAGACGGGACACGGGGCGGGAAATCTTTTCGCCATGCTGGAAGCGACTAAAGGCTGCGAAGGCGCTCCAGTCCTGTTCTTCACGAGTCATATGGATACGGTAACGCCGGGCAACGGAATCAAGCCGCAACTGGACGCCGACGGCTATATTCGCAGTGACGGCACGACGATTCTGGGCGCGGATGACAAAGCGGGGATCTCTGCTATGTTCGAAGCCATTCGCGTGCTCAAAGAAAATAATATCCCTCACGGCCGAGTGCAATTCGTCATTACCGTGGGCGAAGAATCGGGATTGCTGGGAGCAAGATCATTGGATGCCAGCAAGATGGAGGCGGAATTCGGATATGCTCTGGACTCCAATGGCGCGATCGGAGACATTGCCGTAGCCGCTCCTACGCAAGCGAAGGTGACGATCAAGCTCTATGGCAAATCTGCGCACGCTGGCGTTAATCCGGAGGACGGCATCAGCGCGATCCAGATCGCCGGCAAAGCAATCTCTCGCATGCCGCTGGGACGGATTGACACGGAGACGACGGCGAATATCGGCAAGTTCGAAGGCGGCGGCGCAACGAATATCGTTTGCGATTTCGTTACGCTCTACGCGGAGGCGCGGAGCATCGTGCAGCATAAGCTGGACGCTCAGCTGGAGAAGATGAAGGAAGCCGTTTTGTGGGCTGCTCAGGAGTTCGGCGGTCGAGGCGAGTTCGAAAGCGACGTTATCTATCCCGCCTACCAGTACGACGATGGGGACGATGTTGTAGAGCTGGCCAAAGAAGCGATAAAAGCAATCGGCGCCGTTCCCCGAACCTTCCATTCCGGCGGGGGCAGCGACGCGAATATTTTTAACGGCATGGGGATCCCGACCGTTAATCTGGCGGTTGGTTATGAGCATATCCATACGACAAAAGAGCAAATCAAAACGGATGATCTGCTCAAGGTGACGGAGCTTGTCGTGGAGCTGATCAAAAAGGCTTCCCTTCGCACGGCTCGCCGATCGTAAGCCAAACAAGGTCGGAGTCGGATAAGGCCGGATTCGAAGATCCAAGCGTTGCGCGGATTGGCGGGAGCGACCTTGTATAATCGGACAACAATCCTTCTCCAACTGCCGAGGCGGCCAAACGATTCAATTCGCGCCGGACTTCCCAGCCTTTGCCTATGACTCGCAGATGATAGACGGTTACGTATTGTTTCATCCCAATCCACTCCCGTTCATGGTTGATCGCACTATACTGCCTCTAGAAGATGGATATGACGGGAGTGGACAAGTTATGCCTTATTACATCGGTTATTAATCACCTTATAAGGGGGGGCACAGATGAGCGACAAGCTTTCTCAGAAGCAGGGGATGCAGAAGCAAGAGCCGGAGCGTTCGGAACTTTGGCGCGAGGAAACGGTTAGCTCGGAGCAAATATTCGAAGGACGTATTATTTCGCTGCAGGTGGATACGGTGGCTCTGCCAGGCGGACGCACTGCAACGAGGGAAATCGTAAGGCATCCCGGAGCCTCGGCTGTCATGGCGCTGCTGGACGGCAAGCTTCTTGTCGTGGAGCAATACCGCAAGCCGATGGATATCTTTCAAGTGGAAATTCCGGCAGGAAAGCTGGACGGCGACGAGGATCCCGCACTGGCGGCCGCAAGAGAACTGGAAGAAGAGACGGGCTATCGGCCAAAGGGACTTAAGCTCATCTCGTCCTTCTATACGTCGCCGGGCTTTGCCGACGAGAAACTTTATCTATATTTCGCCGATGAGCTTGAGAGAGGCGAGCAGAACCCCGACGAGGATGAAGATTTGTTGGTCGAGGCGATTACGCTGGAGCAGGCGGAGCGCTACATCTCGGAAGGACGCATCAGCGATGCCAAGACGATTCTTGCTGTCTATGCCTGGAAGCTGTATCTCCAGACGGGCACTATTTAGATTGTATGGAGGATGTCCATCGTCAGTATGATGACGGTTCGTTCTATTGCCTGGCATAAGCTGTCCAATGTTTTCATAAGAATAAAGAGACAACCCTTTCGAAGTCGGAAGGGTTTATTCTTTCCTATGGAGAATGGGGTGCGCGGCCTTGAAATACAGGACGAACTTATATATTTTCGTAGCGGTGTTATTTGTAGTCGGCGCCGTATTCGGCGCCTTGATTGTCGGGGCTTTGACGCTGGAGCAGCAGCAAGAGCTGGCGGGAGAGATCAACCGTTATGTGCTATCGGTGGACGGAACGGCGCATGCAAGCGCCGAAACGCTGTTCTGGGACCGATTCTGGTTTCACTTCAAGTGGGTTATGCTGATCTGGATTTTGGGCATCATCGTTATAGGGGTTCCGGGCATATTGGCGCTTAATTTCCTCAAGGGAATGTTGATTGGTTTCACGGGAGGCGTTCTGGTACAGCAATACGGCTGGAAAGGAATTGTATTTTTTGTTTTATCCGTAGCGCCGCAAAATGTCATTGCCGTGCCAGCCATGATGATTGCCAGCGCGGCGGCGATTACCTTTGCCGTCTACGTCGTGAAGCACAGGCTGCTGCTCCAGCAGCAGAAGGGCGAGCTTCTGCCCCAGCTTGGCATGCTTACATCGACCGTTATGATCATGTTATTTCTGTTTGCCGGCTCCGCGTTATTCGAGGCGTATTTGTCTCCCCTAATCATAGGCTGGGCTTCCGTTTACCTGCCTCCACCAAACGGCATCATTTGACAGAGAAACGTTTGACTTTCTGACGGTATTCCCCCTATAATTGTAGTTGACGTTTCCGTAAACTGGATGCGACATGTTGGCAGGGGGGAAACCATGGAAGCCCGGATCGAGACTATAAAGCAGCAATTACAATCGCAGGGCTACAAGCTAACCCCGCAGCGCGAAGCGACAGTAAGAGTATTGCTGGAGAACGAAGAAGATCATCTGAGCGCAGAGGATGTTTTCATGCTCGTAAAGGATAAGGCGCCGGAGATTGGTCTGGCTACCGTATACCGGACGCTGGAGTTGCTGAGCGAAATGCACGTCGTGGAGAAATTGAACTTCGGCGACGGCGTAGCCCGTTATGACTTGAGGGCGGACAACAGCAAGCATCACCATCATCATTTGATCTGCGTACAATGCGGAAGCATGGAAGAGATCAAGGAAGATTGGCTGCTGCCTCTTGAAGAACGGCTGGAGCGCGAATACGGGTTCGCCGTTGCCGACCATCGACTTGACTTCCAGGGTGTCTGCAGACGCTGCCAGGAGAAAAACGACCAACCGAATGAATAACGGAGGCTTCGTCATCCAGCCATGGATGCAGGAGTCTTTTTTCAACTATACCTCTGGACGCGGCCGCGCAAAGCAAAATGGACCATGGCCCTGATAGAGGTTTTTTTAATTCCAGGAAAGATTTAGTTTTTTCTCCATTTCTCCATAATTGACCTGTCATTCTTGGCAAAGTTACATAATTTAAGCCTGCGCTGGATATGGTACGCTTGAGGAAGTATGTACAGGAGGCGATGTGGGATGAAGATCGGTGTGCCGAAGGAAATCAAACAAAGCGAAGGCCGCGTAGCGCTGACCCCTGCAGGAGTGACGATGCTAAAGGCAGCCGGCCATGAAGTCCTCGTCGAGACGAATGCGGGTGAGGGCAGCGGATTTCTGGACGCGGATTACGTGCGGGAAGGCGCATTAATCATGGATTCGCCGCAAGAAGTTTGGGCAGCGGACATGGTCATGAAGGTAAAAGAACCTCTGCAGGAAGAGTTCAAGTATTTCCGCGAGGGACTGATGCTGTTCACTTACCTGCACCTGGCGGCGGCGCCGGAGCTGACGAAGGCGCTTGTCGATAGCGGCGTTACGTCGATCGCTTACGAAACGATCCAGTTGCCGAACGGCAGTCTGCCATTGCTTGTGCCGATGAGCGAAGTAGCGGGGCGCATGGCGGTGCAAGTCGGCGCTCAATTCCTGGAATCCTTTTATGGAGGCCGTGGGGTACTGCTCGGCGGCGTGCCGGGTGTCCCTCCAGCGGAGGTTGTTGTCATAGGCGGCGGAATTGTTGGCACAAATGCGGCCCGGATGGCGCTGGGTTTAGGAGCTAATGTCGTCATTATCGAACGAAGCGCGGAGCGGATGCGTTACCTGGACGAAGTGTTCGACAGCCGAATCCGCACGCTTATGTCGAGTCCGCTCCATATTGCGGATGCTGTCAGTCATGCGGATCTCGTTATCGGCGCCGTGCTGATCCCAGGCGCCAAAGCGCCGCATCTGGTGACGGAGGAGATGGTTCAGCGCATGAAGAAGGGTTCCGTCATCGTTGATGTCGCCGTAGACCAGGGAGGCTCGATCGCAACCGTCGACCGTCCAACCACGCATCGCGACCCTGTTTACGTTAAGCACGGCGTTATTCATTATGCCGTTGCCAATATCCCAGGAGCGGTTCCCAGAACCTCTACATTCGCCCTTACGAACGTGACGATACCATATGCTCTGGAGCTTGCTAACAGCGGCTGGGAAGCCATCAGACGAAGCGTGCCGCTGCAGAAAGGCGTTAACACCCATGCCGGGAAGCTGCTAAATGAAGCCGTAGCGAGCGCCACGGGCCTACCTTTTACGGAGATCGACAAGTGGCTGGATAGCATATCATACGACCGGCTCGATCCTTAAGAGGTTGTTCAAAAAGCCCGCTTCCCATCTTCTACAGCGTTTTTGAAAAAAACGCAGCATCGGAAGCATACGCTATTGTGCTGAAAACCGAACTTTTTGAACTCGCACTTTCAGAGGTCGGCATAATCGGATAAGCCTCCTCATAAGGTGGTACGAACAGCCCCTGCATAAATAGAGCCAGGCTGACGCCGAAACAGCGCACGGGGCATTCGTACGAAGGAGGCCGATCCTGTGGTTATATCGTTTAAAAGCTGGTTTAGCCGGCTGCTCTTTGTCGTCCTGTTCGCAGTGCTGCTTGTGATCGTTTCTGGCGGATACCGCTGGCTGCTGGATGTCGTCTCGCCTTTGCATCCTTACCAAAAACCCAAAGGCGACGCCCTTAAGGTGCTGCAGCAGGTTCCCTCTTCGCCGGAGCACGGCAATTCCGCAAACCGTCTTCGCTGGTTCTACTGGTATGGCGAATAAGAAGCGAAAAGAAGGAAAAAGCAGGACGGATGTGGAATGTCATGAAGGTCATAGCAGCATTATGTTGCCAGCACGAAGCTGTAAGCGCGAAAGGAAGTCACGACTTGAAAGCTCAATTGGAACATTACATACGTTATTTGCAGGATGAACGCGGATTGTCCAAAAACTCCGTAGCCTCTTACGAACGGGATCTCCACTCTTGTTATCTTTATTGCGAGGAAAATGGCATTGGCGCCTGGGAATCCGTGCAGCGTCAGCACCTGGCTTCGTATATGCACCGGTTGAAAGAAAAGGGATTGAAGGCGGCTACGATCTCTCGCCGCGTTGTTGCCGTGCGTGCTTTTTTTCATCACTTGCTGCTAAACGGCAAAATCCTGCGGGATCCGTCGCTGTATCTGGAGTCTCCCAAGCTGGAGAAACGGGCTCCCCAAGTGCTGTCTGTTGATGTAACGACCGCTTTATTGGATTCGCCCAAGACGGACAATGCCTCCGGCAAACGCGATAAAGCTATGTTAGAGCTTCTATATGCAACAGGTATCCGGGTGTCGGAGATGGTGGCGCTTAACATCGAGCATGTCCATCTGCAACTGGGGTACATTCAGTGTACGGGGAGCGGGTTGAAGGAGCGCGTCATTCCATATGGCAGTCATGCCGACGCAGCCATTAGGAGCTATCTCGCCGAAGGAGGACGGGATGCGCTGTTGACAGGGCGGGACGACGGCACTGCCTTGTTTCTGAATCATCTGGGGACGAGAATGACGAGACAAGGCTTCTGGAAGATGGTCAAAAAATACGGCAAGGAAGCACAAATCGAGGAGCAGATTACGCCGCATACGTTAAGGCATTCCGTCGCCTCCCATCTACTGGAGGGCGGCGCGGACGTCAGGACCGTGCAGGAGCTGCTGGGACATGCCGATATCGCCACGACATTAAAATATTCGCAAAGCGCCAAGAACAGGCTTAAGGATGTATATCAGGGAGCGCATCCAAGAGCCTAACATAGAGAGGGTGGACATAAGCTATGAAGTTTGATCGAATTGCCGTTGTTGTCCTGGACAGCGTAGGGATCGGCGAGCTGCCGGATGCCGAACTGTTCGGCGATGCCGGTTCCCATACGCTCGGTCATATCGCAAGCGTCGTGCCGGGTATTTCATTGCCGAATTTAAGAGCTATGGGGCTCGACCGGATCGCGCCTATCGCGGATTGGTCGCCAGCCGGGAAGCCAGCCGAGGCTTATTATGGCAAGATGGCGGAGGTATCCGTCGGCAAGGACACGATGACGGGACATTGGGAGCTTATGGGGCTGAGACTGACCGTGCCTTTTCAAACATTCCCTGACGGTTTCCCTCCCGAGCTTATCGGTCCGTTCGAGGAGCGAACGGGGCGGAAGGTCATCGGGAACAAATCCGCAAGCGGTACCGAGATACTGGACGAGCTGGGGGAGGAGCAGATGAAGACGGGCGCATGGATCGTCTATACATCGGCGGACAGCGTATTCCAAATCGCCGCGCATGAGGAAGTTATCCCTCTGGAGGAGCTGTACCGGGCTTGCGAGATCGCCAGGGAGCTGACAATGGACGAGCGGTTCACAGTCGGGCGAGTGATTGCAAGACCATACGTGGGACGGCCAGGCGAGTTCAGGCGGACTCCGAACCGCCATGACTATGCGGTGAAGCCGCCTCAGCCAACCGTACTGAACGCGCTCAAGGACGGTGGACTCGAGGTGCGGTCCATCGGCAAGATCAACGATATTTTCGACGGTGAAGGCATAACGTCCTCTCAGCAGACGAAAAGCAATGCGGACGGCATTAGGCGAACGATCGACGCGTTGGGCGAGTCCTTTAGCGGTCTGCTGTTCACGAATCTCGTTGATTTCGATTCGTTGTTCGGGCATCGTCGGGATCCTCAAGGTTATGCGGCCGCGTTGGAGGAATTTGACGCTGCGCTGCCTGAGCTAAAGAGCAAGATCGGGCCAAGAGACTTGCTCGTCATTACGGCGGATCACGGGAATGATCCCACTCATCCCGGCACGGATCATACGCGGGAGTATGTGCCGATACTGGCTTACAGTCCGGCGTTCCGAGTGCCCGGCGCTATGCCGGTACGAACAACCTTTGCAGATCTCGGTGCGACAATCGCCGATAATTTTGGTGTTTTAGCTCCGCCTAGCGGGCGCAGCTTTTTGTCCGAGCTAGTGACCGAAACCGCCGCAGAATAAACTGCTGGAAGGCGGAATGCAAACAAGCCGTCCGGCTTCTTTATACGAGACAACTATGAACTGGAAGGGGAAGTAAACATGTTGAATCAACTAATGAACGCACATATTGTGGAAGCTGCGGCTTTTATCCGGGAAAAGACGGCGCTGTCGCCGGAAATCGGGCTTATTATGGGCTCCGGTCTAGGCGTGCTGGGCGACCATTTGGAGGAGCCGGTCGTCATCCCGTACCACGACATTCCCCACTTTCCGATCTCGACCGTGGAGGGACATGCCGGCGAGCTGTTGATCGGCCGCTTGTCTGG
The DNA here is from genome assembly GCF_014303795.1 of Paenibacillus sp. PAMC21692. Taxonomy (NCBI): domain Bacteria; kingdom Bacillati; phylum Bacillota; class Bacilli; order Caryophanales; family Paenibacillaceae; genus Paenibacillus; species Paenibacillus sp. PAMC21692. The sequence continues at coordinate 5,596,561 of NZ_CP060293.1, read as the reverse complement.
CAGAATCGTCGTATTAATGCGCGGCCGGTTCCATATGTACGAGGGTTACGGTCCGGAACTTACGGCTTTTCCGGTACGCGTGATGAAGGCGCTGGGCGTCCGCGCTTTGCTCGTAACGAATGCGGCCGGAGGCATTAATCTGGACTTCGCTTCGGGCAACCTGATGCTGATCTCCGACCATATTAACCTGACAGGTCGCAATCCGCTTATCGGACCAAATGACGATTCGCTCGGCGTGCGCTTTCCCGACATGTCGGAAGCGTACAGCAAGCGGCTGCGCGAGGTTGCGAAGGAGATTGCTTCCATGCAAGGCTTTGCGCTGAAGGAAGGTGTCTATGCCGGACTGCTGGGTCCGTCGTACGAGACGCCGGCCGAGATCCGGATGCTTCGCGCGCTTGGCGCGGATGCCGTCGGAATGTCGACGGTCGCCGAAGTGATTGCGGCTCGCCATTCCGGCATTGAAGTGGTCGGTATTTCCTGCATTACGAATATGGCGTCCGGAATTCTGGACCAGCCGCTGTCCCACGAGGAAGTGATGGAGACGGCGGAACGAGTCAAGTCCCGGTTCCTGGGACTTGTGACATCGTTGATTTCGAAAATGTAAGCGGGATTGTAACATAATTGTAATAATTTGCTCGACTCATTATGACAGTGTTTTTCGTTGCGCTCGTCGTATAATGTCCATGATTACAGAAAGATGGAGTGGACAACGTCATGGACAAGCTGTTATTGGAGCTGGAGAGGCTTCGCGGAGAGATGGTGGAGACGGCGCTGATCGAACAGGACCTTCTTCATCAAGACGTGCTGGTGTTAAGCCAGACGCTTGATGAAATTATCGTCCAAGTGCAATCGGAGAGGCTGTCGCAATCCAAAAGCCGCGTATTTTCCAGATCGAGCTGACGCAAGGCAACATACGGGCATGGATACTGGAGGAGGCCGTTATGCGGGCAGTGGATTGTATACACAAAAAGAGGAATGGCGGGGAGCTGAGCTCCGCAGAGATTGCCTTTCTGATCAAAGGATATAGCAGCAGCGATATTCCCGATTATCAGATGTCTGCATGGGCTATGGCCGTATTCTATCAAGGCATGACCGAAGACGAGACCGCGGCATTGACGATGGCTATGGCTGAATCCGGCGACATGGTGAACCTGTCGCCAATTCGCGGCGTCAAGGTGGACAAACACAGCACAGGCGGCGTCGGCGATAAGACAACGCTAATTATCGGTCCCCTCGTCGCTTCCGCGGGCGTCCCCGTTGCCAAGATGTCGGGAAGGGGCCTTGGCCACACCGGCGGCACGATCGACAAGCTGGAATCCATACCAGGCTTCCGCACGGAGCTGGATCGGGAGACGTTTATCGCCCAAGTGAACGATCTTGGGCTGGCCGTTATCGGTCAGAGCGGCGACTTGGCGCCCGCGGACAAAAAGCTGTATGCCCTTAGGGATGTAACGGCAACGGTAGAGTCTATACCGCTTATCGCAAGCTCCGTCATGAGCAAAAAAATTGCGGCTGGCGCGGATGCGATCGTGCTGGACGTAAAGACGGGCAGCGGCGCGTTTATGAAGACGCAGGCGGATGCGGAGAAGCTGGCTGCAGCTATGGTTGGTATTGGGAATCAGGTTGGACGCGATACGGCAGCCGTCATCAGCGATATGGATCAGCCGCTGGGCTTCGCGATCGGCAATGCGCTTGAGGTGGCGGAAGCGGTCGAGACGCTGCGCGGTCAGGGACCGGAGGACTTGACGGAGCTTTGTCTTGCGTTAGGCTCTCATATGGTGGTGCTTGGCGGCGCGGCTTCCTCTATCGAAGAGGGAAAGAGACTTCTTCGGGAGCGCCTTAATAACGGCGAAGCGCTGGCGAAATTCAAAGCTTTTATCGAAGCGCAAGGCGGAGACGGCTCCGTTGTCGATCATCCGGATAGGCTGCCTGCTGCGCCGGCGCGTATCCAAGTGCTTGCGCCGATCGGCGGTTATGTGGCGGCTATCGATGCGGAGCAGCTTGGACTTGCGGCGATGATGCTAGGCGCTGGCAGGGCGACGAAGGACGCGGCCATCGATTATGCGGTGGGTCTCGTTATCGTCAAGAAGGTCGGCGATGAAGTGACGGAAGGCGAGCCGATTGCTACTCTTCACATCCGTGTGGAGAATGGCGAAACGGCAAGCGTCGTAGACAGGGTGAAAGCCGCGTACAGCATCCAATCGGCGCGGCCGAATGTAAAACCGCTCCTGTTAGCCGTCGTGACGAAGGACGGCGTTAAGCGGCTCGCGGAAGGCAACTAAATCAAGGACATGGAACCGCCGATCGGCATTTGCCGATTGGCGGTTTTTTGAATTCCGTCATCGGCCCCATATAGGAATAATTTCCTGCAAGAAGGTTAACACTGAAAAGGAAAATAGTACCGACAATCATCCAGGAGGGACCTGACGTTGAAAATTAGATTCGTCACCATTCTTGCACTAACTGTAGCGATGGCTCTTGCGCTGCCGACCTTTGCCGCCGCGGAGGAAGGGGCTCCGCATATCGATTTGGCGCCATCCGCCCGCTCCGCGATTTTGATGGATGCCGACAGCGGCACGGTCATCTTTGAGAAAAACAGCCATGACCAGCTTCCCCCGGCCAGTATTACGAAGATCATGACGCTGCTCCTCGTTATGGAGGCGCTCGACAACGGTCAGCTTAAGCTGACCGACAAAGTAAGCACAAGCGAATACGCGGCTTCGATGGGCGGCTCGCAGATTTTCCTGGAACAAGGGGAGGAAATGTCGGCCGAAGACATGATTAAGGGAATCGCGCTTGCGTCCGGCAACGATGCGTCTGTCGCTATGGCCGAGAAGCTTGCGGGGACCGAGATGAACTTTGTGGCGATGATGAACGCGAAGGCTCAGGAGCTCGGCATGAAGGATACCCATTTCGTTAATCCGAACGGGCTGCCTGTACAGGGACATTATTCGTCCGCTCACGATATCGCCATCATGTCGCGCGAGCTGCTCAAACATCAGGAAGTGACAAAGTACACGGGTCTTTACCAGGATTACTTGAGAAAAGATTCCGAGAAGCCGTTCTGGCTCGTCAACACGAATAAGCTCGTGCGATTCTATAGCGGCGCCGACGGACTTAAGACGGGTTATACAAGCGAAGCGAAATATTGTCTTTCCGCTACCGCGAAGCGCGACGACATGCGGATTATCGCGGTCGTAATGGGCGAACCGACGACGAAGCATCGTAACGTTGAAGTTTCCCAGATGTTCGATTATTCCTTTGCGCAATATATGAACTATCCCGTCATCGAAGCAGGCGACGGCATCGGCAAACTTCGTGTAGCCAAGGGCATGCAGTCCGAGCTCCCGCTTGTGGCGGATCGGCCCTATAGCGTGTTATTGAAAAAGGGCACCCCGACGGCCAACATACGTTACGAGCTTAAGCTTAACGAAGTCGTCAAGGCGCCTGTTGCGGCAGGAGATTCTGTCGGCAAGCTGGTCGTCTACGATGGAGATCAAGTGCTGAAGGAGTTTGCCATCACTTCGCCGGAGGATGTGGGCAAGGCGAATTGGTGGAAGATGCTGAAACGATCCGCTTCCAGTCTGTTCAGCAATTAATATCTTATTGTGGAAGCTGCACTCCGCGCTATTTGTCAGCTTGTAGCGGTAATCTTCTAGTTTTGTCGGCATGCAGGAATACGAAGCGCTGCTGTTGAATCCCTTGTTCTATCTCGGCGATTGCATCTATGCAAGATTGACTGTGAGGGAGATGAGGAGCGTACATGAGTCTGCAAATCGAGTTGGAGCATTACCGCAACGTGTTGATTGTAAGGCTATACGGCGAGCTGGACCATCATACGGCTAACGTCGTGCGGTACAAGATGGAGGAAGCTCTCCTGAAAGACCAAGTGAATCATGTCATTCTTAGCCTCAAAGAGCTGCAATTTATGGACAGCTCGGGACTCGGCGTCATCTTGGGACGCTATAAGCAAGTCAAGAGCAAGGGCGGCAAGATGGTCGTCTGCGACATCAATCCCGGCGTAAAGCGGTTGTTCGAGCTGTCCGGGTTGTTCAAAATCATATCGGTTCACGACAACGAGAGGAACGCGATATCGTCTTTGGAGGTGGTGTCATGACAGGGAGCAACCAAATGAAGCTGACGTTCAGCGCACGCTCGGAGAATGAGGCGTTCGCCCGCGTCGCGGTGTCGGCCTTCGTCTCCCAGCTGGACCCGACGCTTGAAGAGCTGAACGATCTTAAGACCGCCGTGTCCGAGGCCGTCACGAATGCGATCATTCACGGCTACGACAACGATTCGTCGCGCGAAGTCACGATTGAAGCCAGCATCGAGCGGGATACCGTCTCCATTATCGTCTCGGACGAAGGAAACGGCATTGAGGACGTAGAGCTGGCACGTCAACCATTGTACACATCAAAGCCGGAGCTCGAGCGTTCCGGAATGGGTTTTACGATCATGGAAAATTTTATGGATCACTTCGAAGTAGCGAGCCGAGTCGACGGGGGAACCCGGGTGGCGATGGTCAAGCGGATCGAATCAAAAAAAGCGCTCTATAACTAGCGCATAGGGAGGCCCAGCCTCATGAAAGCAGATATGAAGCAATCAGCCCAGCCCTATCTTGACGATGCCGAAGTCAAACGACTGATCGCGCTAAGCCAATCCGGCGACTCCGTCGCCCGCGACACGTTGGTAAACTGCAATATACGCCTCGTGTGGTCCGTCGTGCAACGCTTCATGAACCGCGGCTACGAGCCGGAGGATCTGTTCCAGATCGGATGTATCGGACTTCTGAAGTCGGTGGACAAGTTCGATCTGTCGTACGACGTCAAGTTCTCCACCTATGCGGTGCCGATGATTATCGGCGAGATCCAGCGATTCCTGCGGGACGATGGCACGCTGAAGGTAAGCCGCTCGCTCAAGGAGACGGCCAACAAGGTCCGCAAGATGAAGGATGAGCTGTCGAAGACGATGGGCAGGCTTCCGACGATCGGCGAAGTGGCGGAAGCGCTCGGCATTACGCCGGAGGATGTCGTATTCGCGCAGGAGGCGAACAAGCCGCCAACTTCTATTCACGAGACGGTGTTCGAGAACGACGGCGATCCCATCACGCTGATGGATCAAATCGCCGACGATTCGCAAGAGCGTTGGTTCGATAAGCTTGCCCTCGAGGAAGCGATCGAAGGACTTAGCGAACGCGAACGGCTAATCGTGTTCCTCCGGTATTATAGGGACAAGACGCAATCCGAGGTTGCAAGCAGGCTCGGCATCTCGCAAGTGCAAGTATCGCGGCTGGAGAAAAAAATATTGCAGTCCATCAGGGACCAAATCGCTCAATAGCGGTTTGGTTCTTTTTCTCGTGTGAAGGCGCATGCCTGCAATATTGTTTGAAATTGGTTGAGTATCCTAATCCTTCGCGTCCCATACTAACGTTGAAAACAGCATAACAAGATTTTGTTTATGCAGAAGGGATGATCCAGAGATGGGCGAGAAGGTCCAATCCGTTATCTATCTGCGATTGAAAAAAAGAATATACATCAAGCCGCATCATATGGTCACGCTGGGGCAGGTTGCCCGGCTTCTAACGGACGAAGATGAGCTGGCGCAAAGGCTGGCCGCGCTCCCGCTCTACGATCATCGCAAAAGCGACGGAAACCGGGTTGTCATCGATCTCCTGCAGATCGTCAAAAAAATACGCGGCGAGATAGAGAACGTCACGGTGGAGGCCTATGGCGACCCGCAGGTGCTGATCATGGTGGCGGACAAACCGGTCAAGCCGAGATATGTCATGCTGGTGCTGTCCTGGCTGCTGCTTTTTTTTGGCGCCGGTCTTGCGATCATGAACTTTCACACGGATGTCAGCATGAGGGAGGTACATATCCGGATCGTCGAGCTTATTACGGGCGAACGGGTGGAGCACCCGCTGTGGTTCCAAATCCCATATTCGCTAGGCATTGGCCTCGGGATGGTGCTGTTTTTCAACCATATTTTCCGCAAGAGGTTCAATGAGGAACCAAACCCGCTGGAAGTAGAGCTGTACATGTATCAGGAGAATATGAATGCTTATGTCATTGCCGACGAGATCCGCAAGCAGGCCGATTATGACCAGATGCGCAAAGGCGGAGGCGGTGTTCGCAATGATTAGGGCAGTGGAAAATCTATTTATCGCCGTCCTGGGGGTCGCGGGAGGGCTTGCGGTAGGGAGCGGGCTCGTGGCTTTGCTTATCGTGTTCGATCTTGTGCCCCGGCTTGCGCAGCTGTCCCGCGCGTTCCGGATGTCAATCTGGTTCGAGACGGCGATCGTGTGCGGCTCGCTGTATTGGACGTTCGCCGACTTTATGGATTGGAAGGTCCGTCTGCCGTCCGCATTCGCTCTGGCGGGATCCGGACTCCTTGACGGGATGTTCGTAGGCATGCTTGCTGCCGCGCTAACGGAGGTCATAAACGTACTGCCTATTCTGGCTAAACGGCTTGGTTTATCCGCCTACATGTTCGGCCTGGTGATGGCCATGGTGCTCGGCAAAACCGTTGGCTCGTTGTTCGACTGGCTGGTGTTCCAATGGTAATTCGAGAGCAGCTGAAGCGGTAATATTTCAGAGGGATAAGGACGAGGTGAGAAACGTGGCGAATATGGACAATGAAAAGTTCGACGGTCAAGATAAAGGCTCTGAAGAAGTCATGGCGTTTTTGTCGGATGACAAAGGAGAAGATGCGGCAGTTCGTTCGCGACAGCAGGACGAGGGTGAAGAGGATCGGCAAGCAGGCGGAGACCATGGGAGCCATGATGAGACTTCCGAACAAGGCGAAGTGACCAGCGCGGGCGGTCGCAAGTGGAATGAGCAGGAAACGTCAAACCAGCCCATCCCCGAACATCTGGACGATGTGCTGGAGAAGCTTAAAACGGATGTCGGCTACGGCACAAGCTTTGATATCGTCGTAAGGGAAATGACCTTCGGAGAGAGACGGACGGCATTATTTTGCCTAAATGGTTTGTCCAAGGATGATCTGCTGACAGAAGTGCTCAAGCGGCTCACTTACCTGCATCCCGACGATCTAAGCAGCGATGCGGTGCATGCCTTCGTGGATCTCTATGTCCCTGCCGCGCAGGTAGACAGGGAAGAGGATTGGGACAAACTGGTCAACAGCGTTCTTGCCGGGGGCTCCGCTTTGTTTATCGACGGCGAGACTACAGCGCTTAAGATCGATGCGAAGAATCTTCCCGCTCGCGGTCCGGAGGAGCCTTCGCTGGAGAAGGTCGTAAGGGGCAGCCGCGACGGCTTTATCGAGACGTTGATGGTCAACATCTCGCTTGTCCGGAGAAGGCTTCGCGATCCCAAGCTTCGTTACGAGCTGATCCAAATCGGCGAGCGAACGAAAACGGATGTCTGCATTGCCTATATTGATGACATCGTGGACAATCAGCTGCTGGAGTCGATCAAGGATAAGATTTCCAAGGTCAAGGTGGACGGCTTGCCGTTGGCGGACAAGCAGTTGGAGGAGGCGACCATCAAACGGGGCTGGAGCCCCTTCCCGCTGGTACGTTACTCGGAACGGCCGGACACCGTCGCCGCGCATCTTCTCGAGGGAGCCGTCGCCGTGTTCGTCGACACGTCGCCATCCGTCATGACCCTTCCCACAACGTATACGGATCTGATGCAGCATGCCGAAGAAAATCGCCAGACGCCGTTTATCGGCACTTATCTACGGTGGGTGAGGTTCGCCGGCGTTTTCGCGTCGTTGTTCATGCTGCCTTTATGGCTGCTGTTCGTCATGCATCCCGAATACAAGCCTGCCATGCTGGAGTTTCTAGGTCCGAGCGAGATGGGCAAAATACCGCTGTTCGTCCAGTTCTTGTTAGCCGAAATCGGTATTGATCTCATGCGGATGGCATCCGTCCACACCCCTTCTTCCCTGGCCACCGCGATGTCGCTAGTAGCCGCCATCCTGATCGGGGACATCGCGGTGCAGACAGGTGTATTCGTGAACGAGGTCATTCTATATATGGCGATCGCGGCAATAGGCATGTTCGCCACGCCGAGCTATGAGCTGGGACTTGCTAACCGGATCGTGCGGCTCGTGCTTCTGGCGGCCGTGGCTGCTTTCAACGTGCCGGGGCTTGTCGTCAGCACGACAGTCATTTTGATTTATCTGACGGTAGAGCGGTCCATGAACCGTCCGTACATGTGGCCGATCATTCCCTTTGACGCAAGGGCGATGATCAGCATTATTTTCCGTCAGCCGCTGCTCTATAACCGCAAACGTCCCAATATTTTGAGGCCAAAGCAGATCAATAAAATGCCCAGTACGGAATAGAAGCCCAAAAAATACAAATGAAATGCGTATTTATCCATTTCGGACAACAACGTTTTGCGTTATACTGATGCCATAAGATGCAAATCATATCCGCTGGCAAACAAGGCGGCGGAGAAAGACGAGGGGAAAACAATATGTATCTGCATGGTACCAGCACAATTAACGCGAGTGGCCATCTTGAAATCGGAGGGCGTGACGTTGCCGATCTGGCAAAGGAGTTCGGCACGCCGTTATATATCGTTGATGAGACGCTTGTTCGTCAGCGCGCAAGAGAATACGTAGAAGCATTTAAAGCATCGGGACTGAAATTCCAGGTCGCTTACGCCAGCAAAGCGTTTAGCGTTATGGCCATGTGCTCCATCGCCGAGCAGGAAGGCCTGTCGCTGGACGTCGTGTCCGACGGCGAGCTGTATACGGCGCTCCAAGCCGGCTTCCCGGCTCATCGCATTCACTTCCATGGCAACAACAAAACGCCGGACGAAATCGAGATGGCTCTCGACGCCGAGATCGGCTGCTTCGTCGTGGACAACTTCCACGAGCTTGCTCTGCTTAACGCCATAGCAGGCGAGAAGGGCAAAAAGGTTAATATTCTGCTTCGCATTACGCCGGGCGTAGAAGCGCATACGCATGATTATATTTCGACGGGACAACAGGATTCCAAGTTCGGCTTCGATCTTGGCAACGGAGCGGCGAAGAAAGCCATCGAGCAAGCGAGCGCCCTTCCTAACCTGGAAGTGCTCGGCGTACATTCCCATATCGGTTCCCAAATTTTCGAGGTGGAAGGTTTCCGCATGGCAGTGGACAAGGTGGCCGGGTTCGCGGTATCCATTCGCTCCGAGCTGGGGCTGACGTTCAAGGTGATTAACCTGGGCGGAGGTTTCGGCATCCGTTACGTCGAAGGCGACACGCCTCTGCCGATCAGCGAATACGTCGAGGCCATTACCGGTGCGATCAAGTCCAATTTCTCCGCAGCCGACTTCCCGCTTCCAGAGATCTGGGTAGAGCCAGGCCGCAGCATGGTTGGCGATGCAGGCACGACGCTGTACACGATTGGGACAAGCAAAAACATTCCGGGCGTGCGCAAATACATTGCCGTTGACGGCGGCATGACGGACAACCCGCGTCCCGCACTGTACCAATCCCGTTACGAGGCGATTCTTGCAAACCGTGCCAACGAAGCGGCAGAGGAGACCGTATCCATCGCGGGCAAGTGCTGCGAGAGCGGCGATATGCTGATCTGGGATCTGGAGCTTCCGAAGGCGGAAAGCGGCGATTTGCTCGCGGTATTCTGCACGGGCGCCTACAATTACGCCATGGCAAGCAACTACAATCGAATTCGTCGTCCCGCCGTTGTCTTCGTAAAAGACGGCGAAGCGGACCTCGTCGTAAAGCGCGAATCGCTTGATAATATCGTATGCAACGACGTTATTCCGGCAAGACTGCAGAAATCCCCCCTTGCGAAATAAGGACGGAATTGGTAACGTAGTCATATACGGAATAAGAAAGGTAGATGACAATCATGGCAAAACAAGCAAAAATCAAATTGGCAAGCGGCGGAGAGGTCCAATTGGAGCTGTTCGACCAGGATGCACCCAATACGGTAGCCAACTTCGAGAAATTGGCAAACGAAGGTTTCTATAACGGTCTTTCGTTCCATCGCGTTATCCCTGGTTTCGTCGCGCAAGGCGGCTGCCCGACAGGCAACGGCACTGGCGGCCCTGGCTACCAAATCAACTGCGAGATCAACCCGAACAAACACGAGCGCGGCACGCTAGCCATGGCCCATGCAGGCCGTAACACGGGCGGAAGCCAATTCTATATTTGCTACCAGCCGCAGCCGCATCTGGACGGCGGCCATACGGTTTTCGGCAAAGTAACCAAAGGCATGGAACATGTGGACGCCCTTAAAGGCGGAGACAAAATGGAAAAGGTTGAAGTTTTAAACGATTAGTGTTAAGATGTCACTAACTTAATGTAATCAGCTTTCCTTCGGGGCAGGGTGAAATTCCCAACCGGCGGTGATCGGGAGAAGGGAACAAGTCGTTATGCGGCTTCGTTTCCCGCCTCCGTCAGTCCGTGACCCGGGCCGAATCTCGCAAGAGAACGGAACGGTGGACCTGGTGCAAATCCGGGACCGACAGTATAGTCTGGATGGGAGAAGGAGAAGCTTCGGCATTTGTTGTCTGTTTAAATGCTCACCTTTGTGCATCATTTCACAAAGGTGTCTATTAGGCAGATAAACATTAAGGGTACGGATGTATTCGTATTGGCTTTTTTGCACATGTCCGCTTGCGCACATGTACAAAATTGGCTTGAAATGCGATAGTCCGTGGCCTTATTTCGTCGTAGTTTTTCTGTCTGTTCTCACATCCTCCTGTCGGCAAGCGATGCCGGAAGGGGGATTTTTTGCGTACATGCTGGATGTTCTGAACGATGAATATTATATGCGTCTCGCTCTCGACCTTGCCGCCAAGGCGGCGGGACAGACCGAAATTAATCCCGTAGTCGGATGCGTCGTTGTAAAAGGCGGCCGCATTGTCGGACTTGGCGCCCATCTTCGCCGCGGAGAAGGCCATGCGGAGGTGCATGCGCTATCGATGGCAGGCGGCGAGGCGGAGGGTTCGACCGTCTATGTCACGCTGGAGCCATGCAGCCATCATGGCAAAACGCCGCCGTGCTGCGACCGCATTATCGCGGCCAAGGCGGCAAGAGTCGTCGTGGCGGCAAATGATCCAAACCCCAAGGTGGCAGGCAGAGGCATAACAAGACTTCGCGAGCACGGCATTGGGGTGGATTTCGGACTTCTGGGAGCGGAGTCGACGTTAATGAACGAGAAGTTTAATGCCTTTATTACAACAGGCATGCCGTTTGTGACGCTTAAGACCGCCAGTACATTGGACGGACGCGTAGCCAGCCGTACGGGACACAGTCAATGGGTGACGGGCTCCGTCGCCAGAGAACAGGTACACTTGCTGCGGCATCAGCATCAAGGCATTATGGTCGGCATTGGCACGGTTGTTGCGGATGATCCGCTATTGACTACCCGAACGGCGGTGACGGGTCTGCATCCCGCCCGCATCATCGTCGATTCCAGATTGACGTTGCCGCTGGACGCCCGCGTCGTTGCCGACAAAACGGCTAGGACGATCGTGCTCGCGGCGGAAGGCTGCGACGAGGAGAAGCGGCGTCTTCTGGAGGCGGAAGGAGTGGAGGTTATTCCTTGCGGCACAGGCCCTCTCGTGGATCTGCGTATCGGCATGCGCAAGCTGGCGGAGCAGGACATCGGCTCGATTTTGCTGGAAGGCGGAGGCAAGCTTAACGGCGCCATGCTGGAAGCGGAGCTGATTCATAAAATCATTTTATATATGGCTCCGAAACTGATCGGCGGCGATGAAGCGCCGCAAAGCTTTCGATTCCAGGGCCGCGAACATATGAGCGATGCCATCGAGCTGGAACGAATGTCGGTCGAGATGGCGGGCGGCGATATCGTGATTAAGGGTTATCCCGTGTACAAACGGTAGGAGAGGAGATGTGGCTTTATGTTTACCGGATTGGTTGAAGAAGTGGGACGAATGAAAAACGTCTACCGTCAGGGCGAAGCCATGATGCTGACGATCGGCGCCTCAATCGTGACGCAAGGGGCAGCTCTGGGCGACAGCATCTCGGTTAACGGCGTATGTTTAACCGTTACGTCGTTCGACAGGGCCTCGTTTACGGCGGATGTGATGCCGGAGACGTACAGAATGTCGACTTTGCACATGTTGAAGCCCGGAGATCCCATCAATCTGGAACGGGCCATGACCGTCGGCTCAAGATTCGGAGGACACATTGTTCAGGGTCATATCGATGGTACGGGCAAGGTAACCTCCAGAACAGTCGATGCCAATGCCGTCGTGTTCCGCATTGAAGCGAAATCGGGCGATTTGACGAGATACATTATTCCTAAAGGCTCCATTACGATTGACGGCATCAGCTTGACGGTTGTGGAAGCGGACGGCGACGGATTCTCCGTCTCGATTATTCCCCACACGTTGGCCGAGACGGCGCTCGCGCATCGGCAGCCTGGTGACAACGTCAATCTCGAGACCGACATTATCGGCAAGTACGTGGATCATTTGCTTCATTATCGCAACGCCGAGAAGTCAGCAGCGGCTCCGTCATCCGGAATTTCTACTGAATACTTAAGCCGCCATGGATTTATATAAGTGAGAGTTCAGCTTCATCCCAAAAGGAGTGAAACCGATGAATAGAGAGAATAGCATATTCAATACCATTGAGGAAGCGGTAGCCGATCTGATGCAAGGACGTCCCGTCATCGTGGTCGATGACGAAGACAGGGAAAATGAAGGCGACTTGATCGCGCTTGCCGACAAGGCGACTCCCGAAGTTATCAACTTTATGATTAGCGAAGCTCGCGGTCTCGTCTGCGTGCCAATTACGGCGGAAAGAGCGGAAGAGCTTGATCTCCCGCCAATGGTCACGCATAATACAGATTATCACGGTACGGCTTTTACCGTATCGGTCGATTATAACTCGACGACGACGGGCATATCGGCTTATGAACGCTCTTTGACCGTCAAGGCGCTGATTGACCCTGGAGTGCGTGCTTCGGACTTTCGCAGGCCGGGACATATTTTCCCGCTGATTGCGAAGGCTGGTGGCGTACTTCGCCGCGCCGGCCATACCGAAGCGGCGATAGACCTGGCAACGCTCAGCGGTTCAAGCCCGGCAGCCGTTATTTGCGAAATTATTAAGGAAGACGGAACGATGGCCAGACTGCCGGATCTGGAGGAATTCAAGAACAAACATGGACTTAAGCTTGTCACGATCCAGGAGCTGATCCGTTACCGCAATGAGAAAGAGAAGCTGGTAGACCGGGTTGTGGATGTTCGGATGCCAACCGACTTCGGCGAATTCCGGGCTATTGCTTATACGAATCAACTGGATGACAAAGAACATGTCGCGCTTGTAAAAGGCGAGATCGAGCCTGGCGAACCTTTGCTTGTACGCGTGCATTCGGAATGTTTGACGGGCGATGTCTTCCATTCGCATCGCTGCGACTGCGGACCTCAGCTGGAGGCGGCACTGAAGCAGATCGATGCTGCCGGCAGCGGCGTGCTTCTGTACATGCGCCAGGAAGGCAGGGGCATTGGCCTTATTAACAAACTTAAAGCTTATGCGTTGCAGGAGCAGGGGTTCGATACCGTGGAGGCGAATATTAAGCTGGGATTTGCTCCAGACTTGCGTGAATATGGCATTGGCGCCCAGATTTTAAGAGATCTCGGCATTACGAAGATGCGGCTCCTTACAAACAATCCGCGCAAGATTACCGGCTTGGAGGGCTACGGCATCGAAGTCGTGGAGCGAGTGCCGATCCAGATGGAAGCGAGCGCGGACAATCTTAATTATTTGCGGACGAAAAAGGCGAAACTGGGACATCTGTTGCGTTCAGAAGGACTGGAACAGCACGCGGTTGGGACACAAGGCGAGGATTCGTCCAGAAACATCACTTAATCGAAATCGAGAGGAAGCGAAAAACAATGGCGAAAATTTATGAAGGACATTTAGTATCGCAAGGGTTAAAATATGGAGTAGTCGTAGGCAGATTTAATGAATTCATCAGCGGCAAGCTGCTAAGCGGAGCGCTCGATGGATTCAAACGCCACGGCGCTGGCGAAGACGATGTTGAAGTGGCTTGGGTGCCAGGAGCTTTCGAAATTCCGCTTATCGCTCAAAAGATGGCCGAGAGCGGGAAATACGATGCCGTCATTACACTTGGCGCGGTTATCCGCGGGTCCACTCCGCACTTCGACTACGTGTGCAATGAGGCAGCCAAAGGCGTAGCGTCCATTGCGCTTAAGACCGGCATACCGACGATCTTCGGCGTTCTGACGGTGGATTCCATCGAACAGGCGATCGAACGCGCGGGCACGAAGGCCGGCAACAAAGGCTACGAAGCGGCAGTATCGGCCGTGGAGATGGCGAATTTGACTAAACAGCTGCAAGGCTAAAACTGCGGCAGCTGCAATTGTTGGGGAGGTCACGCAAGTGTCCGTGCTTTACAAGCTTGAATCGTTTGAGGGACCGCTTGATTTGCTCCTCCATCTCATCGACAAGTCGGAGATCGATATCCACGAAATTTCCATCAGCGAGATTACCGAGCAATATATGGAATATCTTCACGCCTTGAAGGAGCTGGAGCTGGAGGTGACCAGCGAATTTCTGGTCATGGCCGCAACATTGCTGGCCATCAAAAGCAAGCAGCTCCTGCCGAAACCTCCCGTTTTTGAAGAGGATTATGGCGACTGGTATGAGGACGACGGCATCGATTCCAGGGATGATCTTATTCAAAAGCTGATCGAATACAAGAAGTTCAAGCAGATCGCGGAGCAGCTGCGCGAAAAGGAATTCGAGCGCAGTCTTGTCTTCTCCCGGGAGCCTGAGGATATGACGCCGTTCTTGACCGAGGTCAAGGTGAATCCGCTGGAAGGCCTTCATGTATCCGATCTTGTCGCAGCGTTCCAGAGAGCGCTGCGCAAGGCTGCAAGACGCAATGTCATTGCGACTGTTCAACGGGACGAGATATCCGTCAAGGATCGCATTCGTGATATCGTCGAGGTGCTTAGGCAATTCGAGACGGTAAGATTCTCCAAGCTGATCAGGGAGAATATGGACAAACACGAGATCGTCGTCACTTTCCTGGCGATATTGGAGCTCATGAAGATGAAGCATATTCGCTGCTTCCAGCATGGACTCTTCGACGATATTGTTATTCATTGGAGAGGGGAAGCAGACAACGATGGATTTTCAGAAATTGAAGTCGATTATTGAAGGATTGCTGTTTATGGCAGGGGACGAGGGACTTACGAAGCGCCAGTTGTCCGATATTATGGAGCTGGATGCGGAATTTTCCGCAGATCTTGTCTACGATCTGCAGCGAGATCTGGAGAGAGAAGAGCGCGGCATCCAAATAACGGAGGTTGCCGGCGCCTTTCGCATGACGACGAACTCCGAGCATACGCCTTATTTCGAACGTATGGCATATACGCCAACCCGCTCGCAGCTGTCGCAAGCAGCTTTGGAGACGTTGTCGATCGTCGCTTACCGCCAGCCGATTACTCGGATCGATATTGAAGAAATCCGGGGCGTTAAGACGGATCGAGCCATTCAATCGCTTGTCTCGAAGGATCTTATCGAAGAGGTCGGAAGAGCGGAAGCAATCGGCAGGCCGATTCTGTACGGCACAACGAAGTCGTTTCTTGATTATTTCGGATTGCCTTCTATCAAAGAGCTTCCAGAGCCGAAACATGTCGATATCGACGATGCGCTGGACGAGCAGACACAAATGTTGTTCGAACGTCTGGACGGACGACAGATGACGATAGAGGAATTAAAAGATTAAAGTATGAATATCAGCCGCTAAGGCCAATACTATTTTAAGCCTGTATATGGGAACGGAGGAAGGCGTCATGTTTTCTCACCCTTATGGCTGGATAGCGGCCGGCGGCTTTTTGATTTCTTTGCTGACGATAACGGTGTGCGCCTCCCGGGTTATTATCATAGCGCATGCGAAACGAATTGGAAGCAATGACGATGCGGAAGTGCGAATCCGAGCGTTATTCGGCCTGATCAAATTCAAATATCAAATTCCAACAGCGAAGCTGGAAGGACTGGCCATCAAGTTACAGGAGGAAATCAGCACCCAGCATGCTGGACGCGGCACTTGGAAGGAATATAACGACGAAATAAATCCGGAGAAGGTCGTTAGCTCCATCGAGAAGATGAAGCAGGTGCTTCAATTAACGAGAGATTTGACAGGCTGGCTCAAAAAGACGATGACGAAGGTCGAACTGACCAAATGGAATTGGTCGACGTCAATCGGGACAGGCGACGCGATGTGGACGGCGATGGCTACCGGTGTCGTCTGGTCTGTGCAGTCTTCGGTGCTTGGCGTCTTGTCGCAATTCCTTCAATTGAAGGCGGAGCCCGTCATGACGGTCAATCCGCTTTTCAATCGTTCGGCATTCGCTACCGAATGGTCGTGCATAGCCCAAATCCGGTTCGGTTATGCTATCCTTGCCGGACTGCAACTGCTGCATCGAATGAAGAAATCGAAAGGAGGCGTCAAAGCATGGCAGAACATCCTATCCAAGGCCTAATGCAAACCGCTATGGAAAATATCAAGGAAATGGTTGACGTCAATACAATTGTGGGGGATCCGGTTCAGACGCCGGACGGCAGCATTATTATGCCGATCAGCAAAGTAGGCTTCGGCTTCGTTGCCGGCGGCAGCGATATTCGCTTGGATTCGAACGAGCATAACAACAGCAATGCCGGCAAGGATGCGCACAATGCGCAAGTCGCGATGCCGTTTGGCGGCGGGAGCGGCGGAGGCGTATCGATTACGCCGATCGCGTTTCTCGTAGTCGGTACGCACGGGGTCAAAATCGTGCCTCTCGACAACCAAACCCATCTCATGGAACGTATTATCGATTCGGCGCCGGGCGTTTTTGACAAAATCCAGACGATGGTCAAGCGCAACAACCATCAGTCGCACGCGAGCGTGGATTTTGCGGATACCGCCGCGGCTATCCTCGATGATGTAAAAGATACGACGACCTATAACGGTTAAACGGAGAACTGCCCGAAAGGGCAGTTTTTCTATTTTTGACGTCATATGGCCCGTCTACCCATGAGGGTACAAGCATATACTATGCCGAGGAAGGAATTCGTCCATTCCGGCATCTTAGCGTTCGCAACGGGAGGAGTCCATACAACAATGATTGGAAGCATACGAAGTTACATGCGGCATACCGTCGTACTGTTAGTCTGTACTCTGCTGACTGCCATGGTCATCATGCCCGCAAATCAAGCACTGGCCGTGCCGTCCATCGAGACGAATGCAAAAGCATCCGCCTTGATCGACGTCGCATCGGGCCGGATTCTGTACAGCAGCAATGGCGATACGCCCATGCGAATTGCAAGCTTGACGAAAATAATGACGGCTATCGTCGCAATCGAGCACGGCAATTTGAATGATATGGTGAAGACGCCCCAACGTGCCGTCGGCAAGGAGGGTTCGTCGATTTATCTGCAGCTTGGAGAAGAGATGACCTTGCACAACATGCTGTACGGACTCATGCTTCGATCGGGAAATGACGCCGCTACGGCGATTGCCGAGCATGTCGGCGGCTCGGAAGAGGGATTCGTGCATTTGATGAACGAGAAGGCGGCATTGCTGGGTCTGGCTAACAGTTCGTACAAAAATCCGCATGGATTGGACGAAGAAGGCCATTATTCCTCGGCCAATGATCTTGCAAAGCTGACGGCCTACGCGATTAAAAACGAGTATTTCGCGGAGATCGTCCGGACGAAGGTCAAGCAGGTGCCAAACCCTCACGACAGCTGGAATTATGCCTGGAAAAACAAAAACAAAATGCTCAATTTGTATGAAGGGGCGGACGGAGTAAAAACAGGGTATACCAAAAAATCGTTCCGATGCCTTGTCAGCTCCGCCACACGCGCCGGGCAGCAGCTCGCCGCTGTGACAATTAATGACGGAGATGACTGGAACGATCACAGCCATATGCTGGACTGGGGCTTTCAATATTATCCGCTTCAGACAATCGCAAGCCAAGGTGAGGCCGTTGCCGGATATCCCTATGAGCTTGGAGGGACGTTCCGATTTCCGCTTGAAGAGAACGAGCGGGGTTCCATTCGTACAAAACTTACTTTGGCAGATCCGTCAAGCATGGATTATGCGCTCGGAGAAAGAGGGCTACTCGAATTTCAGTTGGGAGGACATACGATCGGCTCCGTACCGGTATATGAACCAGGAGACATCCGATTGAGGTCAAAAAAATAGATGCAGAAAAGTTATGTCACTGCCTGTCAGGCCGGAGGGAGAACGGCTTGACGGCATGTCATGGCGGAATCAGGAAGTATGGGGAGGTTTTGCGCTTTGGTGAATTGGATCTGGTTGTTCTTTATCGTGGCTAGCGTTGCGGTTGCTGCGGTTAACGGACGAATGGACGAAGTGACGGCGGCAGCGTTCGACGGAGCTAAGTCCGGCGTGACAGTCAGCTTTGGCCTTATAAGCATTATGGTGTTCTGGATGGGGATGATGCGCATTGCCGAGGACGCCAAACTGCTGCAGAAGCTGGCGCGAATGCTGGGCCCAATCGTACGCTGGTTATTCCCTGATGTTCCAAAGGATCACCCGGCAATCGGGTATATTATGAGCAATCTGAGCGCTAATATTTTCGGCCTCGGCAATGCGGCTACACCAATGGGGATCAAGGCGATGCAGGAGCTGCAGAAGCTTAATCCCGACAAGGATACGGCAACGCCGGCCATGTGCACGTTGCTTGCGCTTAATACATCAAGTGTTACGCTTGTTCCTACGACGATCATTGCCATTCGAATGAATTACGATTCCGCTAATCCCGCGGAAATCATTGGCACAACGCTCGTGGCAACGGCAATTGCGACGGGAGCGGCAATCCTCGCCGATCGTTGGTACAGAAGCCGTTCGTCATCGCCGCCCGCTAATCCTGCCATACATAACAAAAAACAAAAAAATGCAACCAAACCGGCCTCCGTATCTGATGGTATTGGAGGTGGAGGATTTGTATGACGTATTTTCCAAGTTGTCCATATGGATGATTCCCGCCATTATCGTATTTATTCCGCTATATGCGGCGCTTCGCAAACGTATCCCTGTCTATGAGACATTTGTCGATGGGGCCAAGGACGGCTTCGGAACGGCAATAGCCATCATTCCCCATCTTGTCGGCATGATGGTCGCGATCAGTATGTTTCGGGCTTCAGGTGCGATGGAGCTTATGCTTTCCGCCGTTCGTCCATTATTCGATATGGCTGGAGTACCGAGCGAGGTATTGCCTTTGGGTTTGCTCCGCCCGCTTACGGGAGCAGGTTCGCTCGCGTTTACGGCAGACCTCATTGCTACCCATGGTCCGGACTCCATGATCGGCAGAATAGCGTCTACGATTCAAGGCAGCACGGACACGACTCTGTATGTCCTAACGGTTTATTTCGGAGCCGTTGCGGTTCGCCGCACGAAATATGCGCTTAAGGTGGGATTGTTTTCAGATGCGGTCGGTTTTTTTGCGGCCATTCTAATCTGCCTGTATCTGTTCGGTTAATCGTAATTAAGTACGAAGCTTGTACTTTGCTCCCGTAATCGTTATGATGGGGAGTGAGGTGAAAGCATTGGAACGTTTACAAAAAATATTGGCCCAAGCAGGCATTGCTTCCCGGAGAAAGTGCGAGGAGCTCATATTATCCGGCGCGGTTGAGGTGAACGGCGAAAAAGTGACGACATTAGGCGTCAAGGCCGATCCAGCCGTTGATAGCATCGTCGTAAACGGCAAGCCTATCAAAGGCGAAAAGAAGATTTATTTGATGATGAACAAAATGAAAGGCGTCATAACAAGCGCCAAGGATCCTCAAGGCCGCAAGACGGTGACCGATTTCCTGCCCGGCATCAAGGAAAGAGTCTACCCTGTCGGCAGGCTGGACTACGATACGGAAGGTTTGCTGCTGCTTACGAACGACGGCGAGTTCGCGAATTTGCTGACCCACCCCAAGCATCATGTGCCTAAGACGTATCATGCCACAGTTAAGGGCGTGCCGCACGGTACCGCATTGGAGCAGCTTCAGAAGGGAATTAAGCTGGAGGACGGCATGACTGCGCCGGCGGAAGTCGAATACCACGATGTCGACACGGAGAAGAACGAAGCGACGATCACCATTACGATCTATGAGGGACGCAATCGTCAGGTGCGCAGGATGTTTGAAGCTATCAATCATAAAGTCATTCGGCTCAGACGCGTCCGTTTCGGCGAGTTGACGCTCCAAACGCTTGGTCGAGGCAAGTATAGGCACTTAACGCCGAAAGAGATCGAAGAACTTAAAACAGCGGCGATGAAGACACATAAAGTTCATAAAAAGTAAACGACGGCGGCGGTAATTGCCGTCGACTTTTCGTTATAATGAAATGTAGTCCTGGACTCAAGAACTCGCAATTGGTGGTGATTATACATAATGGCACAGACAAAAAAATCGCGGAAATTGATGCAAGTCGTTATTCTCGCCGCCGTTCTGATCGTCGGAGGATACGCAATCGGCACGACGTTGTTTGCGGAGCGGGGAAGCGGGTTCCTGAAACCGGGAGAACGACCTCCCGAATTCTCGCTTGCCAATATGGAAGGCGGTGTAACCTCTCTGTCGGATTATGCCGGCAAACCCGTCGTCATCAACTTCTGGGGTACATTTTGCGAGCCCTGCGTAAAGGAGATGCCGGAGTTCGAGCGTCAATACAAGAAGTGGCAGGATAAGGACTTGACGATTCTCGCCATCAATCTTAGCGAAGATACGCTTACGGTCAAAAACTTCCTGAACCGCTTCAATCTATCCTATCCCATCTTGAGGGACGAAGCCCGGAAGACGGAACGGAACTTTGCCCTGCGGCAATATCCGACGACGTTCTTTGTAAAGGCGGACGGCACATTGATGGAAGCAGTGGTCGGCGGCATGACCGAAGAAGATATCGACAAGCGCATCGTGCGTTTGCTGCAATTGTAGGAGGTCACCTTAGTGTTAGTACCCGAAAATACCAAATGCGAATGCGGACACCATAATTCTGTCGGAACCGTATTGTGCGAATACTGCGGCAAGCCATTGCATCAGGATCTCCAGAAGTCCGATGAACCTCTCGAGATGCGCTACGACGGTGTGGCGAGACGGTCGCAGAAGAGCAATCCTTCTTACATCGACAGAGTTTGGAACTTCTTCTCGTCAGTCAAAATCGCGATCTATTTGATCGTCATCACATTTCTGACTGCCATGCTGGGGACGATCTATCCGCAGGAAAGCTCGTTTATCAACAACTTCGACCCATCTACCTACTATCGAGAAACGTATGGAACGATGGGTCATCTTTATTATGTGCTGGGCTTGTCCCATACGTACGAGAGCTGGTGGTTCATCGGTCTGCTCGTAATGATCGGGACATCTCTGGTCATCTGCAGCCTGGATCGTGTATTGCCCCTGTATCGTGCGCTTAATAAGCAGCAGATTCGCAAACATCATCAATTCCTGCTTCGGCAAAAGGCCGTCTACAAGGGCACTTTGAACCAGGACGCGGCAGAGTGGGTATCGCAATACGGCGATGCGCTTAAGAAGAAGGGTTACCGGATTCACCGCGAGGAATCCGGCACCGCGCTGCTTGCGGAAAAGAACCGTTTTAGCCGCTGGGGACCGTACATCAACCATATCGGACTCATTCTCTTTCTGCTGGCTATCGTTGCCAGAGCCATTCCAGGCTGGCAGATGGACGCCTATGTTACGATTCCGGACGGCGATACGGTTCAGATCAAGGATACGAACTATTACGTCAAAAACGAGAAGTTCAACGTAGAGTTCTATGCGGACGACGAGCTTCCCGAGCAGTTGCAAGGCAAAGCGCGCGCCAAGAAGTATCTGACTGAGGCGGTTATGTACAAATGCGTAAGCGATTGCGGAGATCCGCTCAAAGAACCCGTGTTGGAGGAAGTAAAGCGGCATGATATCATCGTCAACAGTCCGCTCTCGTACGACGGCATCAAGCTGTTCCAATTCGACTTCAATCTTAATCCGCGGCTTAACGCGGTAAATCCCGTTCTGGAGGACAAGACGACCGGAGAGATTTATGGACCGTTCTATCTTCCTATGAAGGATGCAGAGCTTCATCACGAGCTTGGTCCGTTTACGCTGGATCTTTATGCGAATTACATGGAGTTTGCGCTGGGGAGCGATGGCAAACCAACGACTTTATCGAGGGACCCCAACGCTCCCGCGTTTGTCTTTACAGTTAAAGGTCCCGGGCTCAATCCGGACGGCGAGCCTTACATCTATTTCCCGATGCAGAAGGACAAGGTGCGCTTCGCCCAGGATACCATCAACCGGGACTTGGCGGAGCGGATCGAGATTCGGGTGGATGGCATGGAAAACGTTGACTTCTCCGAAGCAACAACGGTTCTCAATGTACGGGTAGACCGCGCGGTTCCTTATTTGTGGGTCGGAGCTGTATTCTCCATGCTAGGTCTCATTATGGGCTCTTACTGGCAGCATCGCAGAATCTGGCTGCGAGTGGACGGCTCGGAGGTTGTGCTTGGCGCCCACACGAATAAGAACTGGTTCGGCATGCGTTCGGACGTAGCTTTTGGTTTGAAGAAAACGGGAATCGAAGTCGATCCCAAGTCGTTAGATAACGGGGGGAAAAACGCGTGAGTTACGTGGAGTTTAGCAGTGACGCCTTTTTGGCTGCCTTTTTCTTATATTGCTTCGCATTTCTGTTTTTTGTTATTGCGTTTGCGGGTAAGAAGTGGAGCAATCGCGATCCCATTGCGCATCAAAGGCGCTGGGGACGCATTGGTTTTATAGTATCCAGCACGGGATTAGCGGCGCATCTGGCTTTCTTCTTTACAAGATGGATCGGTAGCGGACAAATACCGACCAGTAATATGTACGAGTTTATGACATTCCTCGGAATGTCCATCATGATCGCCTATACCGTTGTATATGCGATTTACCGAAAGCTGCTTCTGGGCGTCTTCGCTCTTCCGCTAACGATTATCATCGTGGCGTATGCGGCGGTGTTCCCCCAGGAAGTGCAGCCGCTCATTCCGGCGCTTGATTCCATCTGGCTTAAGGTGCACGTAACGACAGCCGCGCTTGGCGAAGCCTTTTTCGCAGTAGGCTTTGCGGCGGGTCTAATGTACCTGCTGCGCGTTATCGATTATAAAGACAAGACGAAAAACGGCCGCAGAGCTCAGTTCTGGCTGGAATTCACTTTGTATTCCATCATCGTAATCGTCGGCTTTATAATAGCGGTATTCGCGTTCCGCGGCGCAGGTTACGAAGCCGAATTCACACAGGAGAAAGTCATTATTGACAGCAGAGGCGTGCAGACGGAGACTACGTCGAACGTACATTATACGCTTCCGCCTATCTTTAAGCCGTATAACAGCGAGATTGTATCCGTGCAGCCGTTCCTTGGCGTAGATAAGCCGTTGTTCGAAGCTCCGTCCTGGATGAACGGCATTAATGCTGGCCGCAAGCTTAATACGGTCGTATGGTCAATCATCGCGGGTACCCTGATTTATGGATTGCTGAGACTGGCTTTCCGCAAACCGCTCGGTGCCGTCATTCATCCGATGATGGAAGGAATCGATCCGGAGGATCTTGACGAGATCAGCTATCGCGCGATTGCTATCGGTTTCCCTGTATTCACCCTTGGCGCGCTCATTTTTGCGATGATATGGGCGGAGATAGCCTGGGGCCGATTTTGGGGCTGGGATCCCAAGGAAGTATGGGCGCTTATTACTTGGTTGTTCTACAGCGCTTATCTCCACTTCCGGTTATCGAGAGGCTGGCAAGGCCTGCGTTCCTCGTGGCTGGCGGTTATCGGCTTCGTAATTGTATTATTTACGCTCATCGGAGTTAACTTAATCATCGCGGGATTGCATTCGTATTCTGGCGTATAGACGCCTTAAGATAAGGAGCTGTACCGATGTCTGATTATGGAAATCGTATACTTGTTGTGGACGATGAAGAGAGAATTCGCAGACTTCTCAAGATGTATCTCGAGAAAGAAGGGTATTCCATCGATGAAGCGGAGGATGGCGAGACCGCTCTGAGACTTGCATCGAGTTCTGATTACGCGCTTATTTTGCTCGATGTCATGCTTCCTGGCATTGATGGCGTCGAGGTTTGCGCCAGACTTCGTCAGATCAAGGCGACGCCGGTCATCATGTTGACGGCGAAGGGCGAAGAGATGAATCGCGTGCAAGGCTTCGAGGTGGGAGCAGACGACTATGTCGTGAAGCCATTTAGCCCGCGCGAGGTCATTTACCGCGTAAAGGCCATCTTGCGCCGTTCTTCCGCGACGGCCTTCTTATCGAAGGAATTGAATACGAGCAATAATATCGTATTCCCCAATTTGGTCATCGAGCATGATGCCCATCGCGTAACGGCGGGCGGGCAAGAAGTCAGTCTTACGCCGAAGGAATATGAGCTGCTCCACTATTTGGCCGTATCTCCGGATAAGGTGTTCTCGCGCGAAGAGCTGTTGAAGGATGTTTGGAACTACGAGTTTTTCGGCGATCTGCGGACAGTCGATACCCATGTGAAACGTCTCCGCGAGAAGCTGAATAAGGTATCTCCCGATGCAGCGGCGATGATTACGACGGTATGGGGAGTCGGCTACAAGCTAGAGGTTCCCAAGTAATGAAGCTCTGGCGCAAGCTCGCTCAACTCTTATGGCATAGCGTCGTGGGTAAGCTATGGGCGACCATTATGCTGCTAGTTGCGGTCGTTCTGATTATCCTGGGCGTGTTCCTGCTGCAGTATATCGATATTTTCTTCGATAAGGATGCGCACAATATTAAAGTGCTGTTTGTCATAACGGCAATCATCGGCTTTCTATTGTCGACGTTCTTTGCTTTCTTTTTGTCATCGAAGATTCAACAGCCGCTTCTGCAATTGAAAAACGCAGCCGATTCCGTATCTCAAGGCGATTATACGACGCGCGTCCATATTCACTCGTCAGATGAGATTGGACAGCTCGCCAACACGTTTAATCATATGACGGAACAGATCGACAAGCTGATCGGCGACCTCAATCACGAAAAAAATCATTTGACAAGCATACTTCGAAGCATGGGAGACTCCGTCATCACCTTCGATGCGGATGGCGAAGTTATCCTGGCGAACCCAAGCGGACATCTGCTTCTGAGTCAGTGGTCCAGTCTTGAAAGAGGCTGGGATGATGAAGGCGGCCAGGAAGGGAAAGCGTCGTTTAAGGGCATACCTGCACCGCTTAGAGGATTATTCCATGAAGTGGTCAAGGAGGGACGGGATGCGACGGACAAAATTCATGTCCATAGCACCGTTTGGTCCGTCGTGATGGCGCCTTTGCAATCCAACGGCGTCATACGGGGAGCCGTAGCCGTTATTCGCAACGTAACAGAAGAGCATAAACTGGATAAGCTCCGTCGTGATTTTGTCGCCAACATTTCGCATGAAATCCGCACCCCGTTATCCATGCTGCAGGGTTATAGCGAAGCGCTACTGGATGATATCGTGGTGGAGGAAGAAGAGCGGAAGGAGCTTGTGCAAGTCATTTACGACGAGTCGCTGCGTATGGGCAGGCTAGTGAACGATTTCCTCGATATTGCGAGAATGGAAGCCGGACATGTCGACATGAACTATCAGAAGATTGACTTGAAGGGCATGCTGCGCCGGGTTCATCGCAAGTTCCAGGTCTATGCGAAGGAAAGGGAAGTTGCTCTTCATGCTGCTTTTTCCGAAGAACCACTAGTCATCATGCAAGGAGACGAAGACCGACTGGAGCAAGTGTTGACCAATCTGTTGGATAATGCTCTCCGACATACGCCGGCTGGCAAGTCGATTACCATTGACGGAGAACGTCTTAACGTAAACGGCAAAGCCTATATCCAGCTTAAGATTAAGGATGAAGGGCAAGGCATACCGCAAGAGGATTTGCCTTTTATATTCGAGCGGTTCTACAAAGCCGACAAAGCAAGAAAAAGGGGTTCCTCTGGCGGGACTGGATTGGGGCTTGCCATCGTCAAAAACTTCATTGATCTGCATCATGGACAAATCGTCGTTGACAGCCTTGCGGGCAACGGTACCACCTTCACGCTGCTGCTTCCGGTGGAGCAGCAGGAGGGAAACGTCGTACACGCCGCTAACCATCAAATTTTGCATTAAAACAACAAAGCGCTCCCGTGAGGGAGCGCTTATTTTGTTGAAGGGAACCGATAAATCTTGTTGTTCGTGGAACAATGGAGAGTAGGGCTCCATTTAAATAGCTTTTAAGGAAGCTTGATCTCTTTTGCCGTGTTGAGCTCAGGCATGCTTGTAAGCTGTGTTAATACGTCTTTCGGAGTTTCTTTGTCTACGCGAAGGACCATGATGGCCGAACCGCCAACGAGCTGTCGACCCACCTGCATGGTGGCGATGTTTACGTCGTTATTGCCCAGAAGCGTGCCGACGCGGCCGATAATGCCCGGTTTGTCGTTGTGCGAGATCAGAATCAGATTGCCTTCCGGCGTAACGTCGACCGGATATTTGTCGATCTGAACGATACGCGGTCCGTATCCTGTCAGCAGCGTTCCGGCAACGACATGTTCTTCCTTCTTTGTGCGTAGAGCAACGGTAACAAGGTTCGTAAAGTCTTTCGACGCATGCGACTTCTGAATCACGATATTTACATCGCGTTGCTTAGCCAGATGCATGGAATTTACGACGTTAACCTGGTCGGCGCCGAGATGGTGGGCAAGCACTCCGCGAACAATGTAACGAGTGAGCGGTTGAGTATCCAACTCTGCAAGCTCGCCGGAGTAGCTGACAACAACCTCTTGCACTCCGCCTTCAGTGGATTGTGCAATAAAGCTTCCCAGCTTCTCGCCAAGCGTGAAGTAAGGCTGCAGCTTGCTCTGAAGGTTCGCCGGAATCGGAGGCATGTTTACGGCATTCATAAACGGCTCGTCTCTAAGGATATGAAGAACCTGCTCGGATACGTCGATAGCCACGTTTTCTTGCGCTTCCACAGTAGACGCGCCAAGATGCGGGGTCACGATGATCTTTGGATGTTTAAGGAACGGATGGTCTTCTGCTGGAGGCTCGACCTCGAACACGTCAAATGCCGCGCCTGCTACGATACCTGCGTCAATCGCATCTACCAAAGCAATTTCGTCGATGATGCCGCCGCGCGCGCAGTTTACGATACGCATGCCGGGCTTCATAACGGCGAATTGAGCTTTGCCGATCATATGGCGAGTCTCCGCAGTCAAAGGCGTATGCACGGTCATAAAATCAGCGTGGCGTACGATTTCGTCTACGCTGGCAAGCTTGATGCCAAGCTTCTCTGCGCGTTCTTCAGTCATGAACGGGTCATAACCCATGATCTCCATGCCGAATGCTTTGGCGCGTTTGGCAACCTCGCTGCCGATACGGCCCATGCCTAGCACGCCAAGCGTCTTGCCTCGGAGCTCGACGCCGAGAAACGACTTGCGGTCCCATGTGCCGTTAACGGTCTTCAT
Source organism: Paenibacillus sp. PAMC21692 (assembly GCF_014303795.1). Lineage (NCBI taxonomy): Bacteria > Bacillati > Bacillota > Bacilli > Caryophanales > Paenibacillaceae > Paenibacillus > Paenibacillus sp. PAMC21692. The sequence continues at coordinate 5,569,121 of NZ_CP060293.1, read as the reverse complement.
GTAGGCTTGCGGAATGTGGCGGGCTACTGCCATCATCATGGCGAAGGTATGCTCGCACGTCGTGATCGTGTTGCCGTCTGGAGCGTTAATAACGATGATACCGCGTTGTGTAGCTGCTTCGAGATCGATATTGTCGACGCCTACGCCAGCGCGTCCGACGACTTTGAGCTTCTTGCCGGCTTCCATAATTTTGGCGGTAACGCGTGTCTGGCTTCTGACGAGCAGAGCGTCGTAATCGCCGATAATCGCACATAATTCATCTTCGTTTAAACCAGGATTCTTGTCGACGACGACGTCAGTCGCGTCAACCAGCTGTTGGATCCCAAGATCGCTGATTGGATCGGATACGAGCACTTTGTACATGTGAAACATGCCTCCTAGAATGTGCAAAGCATAAAAGCTTCGCTTAAGTATGAACAGAAAAACCCTCGTCCCGCTTCGATGCGTCAGCGAGTCGAGAGTTCAATCTACGAACGAATCAGACTTTACTATTTTATAGCATCATAGTGGACAAAATCAATCCTCAAACTTGCTCATTTATGAAAATTTCGATATGATTCAAGCAAAGTCCGCGTTATTCGACATTATGGCGCCGATGGCAAGAAAAAAGGAAGCTGCGGCAAAAGCTGATTCGGGTAAAGCCGATTAAAGCTTTTCGTGAAGTCTCCGCTTCGTACCGCATCCGTGCTTAACAGCAAGTCGATAACCGCCGATGCCGTCTGAAGTTTCATTTTGGAAGCTTGTCCGGAAGTGATGAAGTCGTCCACTCGCGCCGTCATGTCTTGCGGGTAAAACGGCTTGAGCTGATTGTATTCCTTCAAGTATTGGGCGACAACACCGTTCTTCGCCGTTAAAGGTAAATCTGACCATTCCTTCATGCTGAGTACTTGCTGCTTAGGGAGCTCGCCGGGGATGTCGCTGTCAATGGTTGCGGCCCACAGCTGCATGGCCGCATAATAATGGGACTGCGCTTCAAGTGTTTCTTTGACGGCGGTCTTATAGCTGGTCTCGTTGGCAATCGCGGCATAAAGCTTATCGCCTGATTCTTTTTTGGCCAGGCTCGCCCCGGCGGACGCAGCTTTGGCGAACTGCTTCAAGCTGCGAATATAGGCTACTTGCGCATCGCCCAGTCGAATCGATTTGCCCATATCATACGAGCTGGCTTCTTGGGATTTGCGTTCTGCGAGCTTGGATAGATTGCTCATAACGTCGCCGAAGTCATCGCTTTGACCCTGCGACAGCTTGCTCATAGCGTTAAGCCATTCGTTCTGAAATTCACGGTAGGGCGAAAATACGGTATGATAGAAGGAAACCAGATCCTGTTGCTGATAAGGAATGCCATCTGTTCTGGAAGCTTGAGCTTCCTTCAGACGTTTGGCTTCATAGCCGGCTTCGACTTTGTCCATGCCGATTTGCACGCCGTAAAAGAAAGCTCCGACCGCGCATACAAGCATGAATACAAATCCTACGCTAAAAATCATTGCCGAGTTCGTTAATCGTTTCTCCATGGTACGACTCCTTCTATGTATGTAAGTAAGTACAAACGATATTAATGCGGGTTCGAATCCGAAGAATTGAACCTTGTATAATGGACAGGCGGGTTTGCATGAAAAAATTTGATATCCGGAACATCAAAATCCGTAAGGTCAAAGTTGACGAAATCGATGACCGTATGCTACTTATTAATTTGTACGCGACGCAAGTGCTTACTCTTATTATCGGAATCATATGGCTATTATTTCAGCATCAAAATTTATTGGCTGTAATGGCTCCTCCAAGGTCGTTAGACGCCGTATGGTGGGGGCTGGGGCTGGCAGCTGCCGTTGTGGCCATTGACCTGCTTATCTCCCGCTGGGTTCCGGAAGACGCTTCCGACGACGGAGGCGTCAACGACCGTATATTCCGCTCAAGGGCCGTCTGGCATATCGCCGTCATCTCGCTGGTCGTCGCAATCTGCGAGGAACTGCTGTTCCGCGGCGCGATTCAGCACGCAATCGGTCCTTATTGGACAAGCATCGTATTCGCCGCCATACATGTACGCTACCTTCGACACTGGATTCCGACAGGGCTCGTTTTTTCCATCAGCTACGGCCTCGGCTTTATCTATGAGGAGAGCGGAACGTTATGGGCGCCGATCATCGCTCACTTCGCCATCGATTTCATCATGGGCCTTATTATTCGCTTCAGGAGGGAGTCATGAGTAGGAAAGAACACCACAGCCGGAGCTCCGGCTCAAGGAAGGGCCGGCTATCGGAAGGAACATCCGGCAGCTTGGGATCTGCCAACGAAGAGGGAGGAGCAAAGCTGCCTCCCAGACGCAAGAAGTTTCCTTCCAGCCTCCATAAAGTAAACAAATGGTATTATAATTTGTTGTTCGTCTTGTTCCTGGGACTGGTCATTTTTCTTTTCTGGTACGGAAACAAATTCAGTTCGTAGTCTCGATTGCCGCCGGATCGATGAAGCTGTAACCTTCGTTCTTTAGTTTCGTTAACAGCTTATCCAGCGCATCAGCCGTCCATTGCAATTCGTGCATAAGAATATTGGCTCCGGGATGCAGTTGTTCCATTACATTTGCAATAACAACCTCCGGTTTGTTCTTGGCCGACTTATCCCAATCCAATGAGCCGTTAGACCACGTCATGTAGAGCATGCCGTGGTTTTTGGCTATGTTCTTGACGGAATCGCCTCCGGATCCGTAGGGCGGGCGGAAGAAACGCGGCTTGATGCCGACAAGCGCTTCTACGTTCTTTTGTACCGACGAGAGCTGTTCCTCGACAACCTCCTCGGACTCCTTCTTTAAATCAATATGATCATAGGAATGGTTGCCGATCGTCTGTCCCCGCTCGTGAATGAGCGCAAGCAGATCCGGGTTTTGCTTTACCCGATACCCGTTAACAAAGAAGATCGCTTTCGCCCCGTGACGATCCAGCGAATCCAGCATACTCGTCAACACCTCCGAATCTTTTGGTCCATCGTCGAAGGTTAGCAATACAGCCTTGTCGGTTGCTCCGTCATCAATAGGCTCGAAACGATATGTTTTTGTATTCATGCGATACTGCATAGGAATCTGGCTGGCTTCCTCCGGAGTTGCGGTTGGCTCGGGCGAAGTCGCAGCAGTCTGTTGAGGTTTAGAGGTCGACGTCTGTATGGGGGCCGATGCGGCCTCGGAGGTTTCTGTTTGAACGGGCGTTTGGGCCTGACTGCCGTCGGGGCTGCTGCATCCTGTTAGTTGAACGGCGAGCAGCAGGGCTATTGTCACTGTCCATCGTAGGTTCATTGTTTCCGTTACACCTCCTGCATTTCATTGTATTATTGTGTCTATTTCTGTCGATTCGACAACATTGTAACATAATTAGCGGTTCGAGACCGAACGCATTTCCTTTATTTATACCGAATGTTCCCGATCCTTGGCGGTCACACTACAATTGAACGACGAACGACGAAAGAGGTGAACGGTCCTTATGAAATTAAGCGGATTAATATTAGGCGGCATAGTAGGCGCTGCAGCTACGATGTATGTATCGCGCAAGAGGCCCGATATGGCAGCCCGGGCATCCGGCGCAGTAGCGGATATGTGCGCTTCCGCCGCCGGCAAAGCATTTTCCATGATGGCTGGAAGGGCGCGAATGAATTCCGAGGCGATGAAGTCGGCCCCAAAGCCTTCCGCCGATACCGCCGCAACCTCCGCCGCCGCATGGGAACGCATTGAATCGTTTATTGAGAGCGATCCCTCGGTCAAGCGGGAAGTAGACAAGATCAAGGCGGAAAAGTCGGCTGTAGCACATTAATACTTTAGAGAAAATAACCGGGAAGCCGAAAACAGCCGTTCCGCAGGGAACTTTATGCTGAATCGGCTTCTTTTTTTCGCCCATAATTAGTGCAAACGCCACTCAGACATGATAAAGTAAAGGCATAGCATTATGAACAACCTCTTTATGAGTCCATTTTATTCACTCTTGACAAATTGATTCATAAGCTATTACGACAGACGTTACAGAGGAGGATCCTGTCATGAAAATCGAACGGCTTAGTCAGGACAAGATACGGATTTTCTTGACGTTCGACGACTTGCTTGAACGGGGGATCCATAAGGATGATATGTGGCGGGAACCTCCGAAGCTTCATGAGCTATTCTTGGAGATGATGGAACAGGCGTATACCGAGCTAGGCTTCGATGCCAGCGGTCCACTGGCGGTTGAGGTGTTGGCCATGCCCGCACAGGGAATGGTAATCATCATTACCCGCGGGAAAGTGAACGAACAGCGCGGTGCTGCAGAAGAGGAAGATGAGTTGGAAGATGACATATACGATATGGAAGTGACCATGGAGCAGACGGATGTGGTTATGTACGCATTCCGCGATTTCGAAGATGTCATTGCGGCTGCGGCACAGCTTCAATCTTCTGGCCTAAGCGAAGGCGGCGTGTTGTACGCCTACAAGGGAAAGTACATTCTGGCCATCGATCCTGCAGAGTTGGAGCAGAATCGTTTCCACGCCGTTATTGCCTTGCTGGCGGAATACGGAGAAGCGACTTCCGTTACATTTGCGGTTTTGGAGGAATACGGCAAGACGATTATGCCCGAGAATGCCATTCGCGAAATATGCAGTCATTTCCTTTCATAATTCCTGCCGAGTACGTATCATCCAGCATGATATTCCAAAACCTGAAGAGCATCCGTATCCGATTTCGGCGGGATGTTCTTTTTTCGTCTTGACAATGCAGGTTCCAGCATACGATGCAGAATAGGGCTGCGTTGCCATGCTCATACTTAAAGAAAACTATGGCCGAAGAACAGGATGGGATAATGATGAACGATGTATTGCATTCGACTCAGGTTGTGATCGAGCAAGCTCTGCGCAGACTCGGATACGGCGATGATATGATTGAGCTGCTGAAGGAGCCCATTCGACTGTTGACTGTACGAATTCCCGTACGCATGGATGATGGGACGACGAAGGTGTTTACCGGGTACCGTTCTCAGCATAATGATGCCGTTGGTCCCACTAAAGGAGGCGTCCGCTTCCATCCGGCTGTTACGGAGAAGGAAGTCAAGGCGCTGTCCATCTGGATGAGTCTCAAATGCGGAATTGCCGACTTGCCGTATGGCGGCGGTAAAGGGGGAGTCATTTGCGATCCTCGGAAAATGTCATTCCGCGAATTGGAACGGCTTAGCCGGGGTTATGTGCGGGCCGTCAGCCAGATTGTAGGACCAACCAAGGACATTCCAGCCCCTGATGTCATGACGAATTCTCAGATTATGGCCTGGATGTTGGATGAATACAGCCGGATTCGGGAATTCGATTCTCCTGGCTTTATTACGGGCAAGCCTATCGTGTTGGGAGGCTCCAAAGGCAGGGAGACTGCGACCGCGCGGGGCGTCGTCATCATGATTCACGAAGCATTGCGCCTCAAGGGGATTCCGCTGGAAGGCGCGAGGATCGTCATTCAAGGGTTCGGCAATGCGGGGAGCTACCTTGCCAAATTCATGCATGAGAGCGGCGCGTCAGTAATTGGTATTTCGGATGTCAATGGAGCGTTGTATAATAAAGAAGGACTGGATATTCCGCATCTGCTTGATCGGCGCGATTCCTTTGGCAATGTTACCAATCTGTTTCCGAAGACGATCTCGAACGAGGAGCTGCTTGAGCTGCCATGCGACGTGCTCGTACCTGCTGCGATCGAAAATCAGATTACGGAGGCGAACGCAGCTCGAATCGGCGCCTCCATCATCGTCGAAGCAGCCAACGGCCCAACGACGCTGGAAGCTACGAGGATTGTAACGGAAAGGGGCATTTTGCTTGTTCCGGACGTGTTGGCAAGCGCCGGCGGTGTAATTGTTTCCTACTTCGAGTGGGTCCAGAACAATCAAGGTTATTATTGGGATGAATCCGAGATCGACAACAAGCTTAAGCTGATGATGATTCGCGGATTTGAGAATGTATACGAAATCCACCAGACTCGCAAGGTCGATATGCGGCTCGCTGCTTATATGTCGGGCGTCCGGAAGATGGCGGAAGCGGTTCGTTTCCGCGGGTGGGTGTAAAGAAAGCAGGGAAGTCATGCTGTTATTCTCCATATTGGCTGCCGCGATCGCGCCGGGCATCTCTCTCCTTACGTACTTGTACCTGAGGGACAAATACGAGGCGGAACCGATTCATATTGTCGTACGGATGTTCGTACTCGGCGTGCTGGTCGTTGTGCCGATCATGGTGGTACAGCGTGGATTGGAAATTTGGCTTGGCAACGGGACGTTTGTTGCTTCATTTATCCATTCCGCAGCAGTCGAGGAATTTCTGAAGTGGTTCATCCTATACCACGTCATCTATAATCATACCGAATTCGACGAGCCATACGATGGCATTTTGTACGCGGCATCCATCTCTCTTGGTTTCGCCACGCTGGAGAATGTATTGTACGCGATTTATACGCCGTCATCATTCGGATCTTTGCTGGCCCGTGCCATGTTGCCGGTATCGGGACATGCTCTGTTTGGCGTCATGATGGGCTATTATTTGGGCAAAGCCAAATTCGCGGGAACCCGCAAGAAGATGAGATTATTTCTTTCAATCTCGTTCGCGCTGCCATTCCTGCTTCATGGGTTTTATGATCTCATTCTCATGTCCGTGGAACAGAACTGGATTTGGGTCATTGTGCCGTTTATGATCGGGCTCTGGGCATGGGGCCTGCACAAGATGAATTCGGCCAACGCGAAGTCGCCTTTCAGGCTTGTCACCAGAGAAGAAGAGGTTAAATCCTGACAGATTCGTCCATACTGTTCCTATACATGAGGCAGTTCAAAAGCTAGCAGGAGGAAGCAGGCATGGAAGCAAGAGTGAAAGTGACGATTCGCTGCAATGTATGCGGCGAGAAATTCGTATTGCGGGGAAGACGGGACAAGGATTACATCGATACGGGTTTTAAGCAATGCATCTGCAACAACGCCGACGATCTCGACATCGAAGAACATCCGGGGTTTTAAGGGATTGTCATTTCAATGAAAGTTAAAAAAATCGCTTTTCAGCACCGAGAGGAAAAACCTCGTGATCAAAAGTGAATTTTTTAATTACCTTTGCATAAAGCTTCTTTTGGTAATCCAAACTATGGACAAGTTTGGCTACCCGAAAGGAGCTTTTTGCATGTATCGAAGACTTAGTTCCATTATGTTCCCCTTTGTTACGATTTTATTGATCGGCGCGGTGTATTGGGGGTATCAGGAGCATCAGGAGAAAAATTCAATTCTGATCAAAGCGGAGAATCAATATCAGCGGGCGTTCCACAATCTCGCGTTCCATATGGACAAGCTCCATGAGCAGCTCGGCAATACGCTGGCTGTCAACTCTACTTCAATGGGGTATCATCGAAAAGGCTTGATCAACGCTTGGAGATTGACGAGCCAGGCACAGAATGAGATCAGCCAGTTGCCGCTATCCTATCTTCCGTTTACGGAAGCAGAGGATTTTCTGTCGCATATTTCGAACTTCGCCTATAAGACGGCAGTTCGCGACTTGACCAAAAATCCATTGACGGACGAGGAATTCAAAACGCTAAAAGCGCTATATGACAAATCGAATGAAATATCCAAAGATCTGGATCATATGCAAGCGGATGTGCTAACCAACAATTTGCGTTGGATGGACGTCGAGGTAGCCATTGCGGCCGATCAGGGAAGCGGCGCTAACGTAATCGTCGACGGTCTAAGGTCCATGAACGAGAAGGTCGGAGCTTATCCAGAGCTGAACTGGGGGCCTTCCGTAAGCCACATGTACGAGAAACGGACCATCAAGATGTTAGGCGGGGAGTTCGTTAAGCCCGAGGATGTGAAGCGCAAAGCTGCAAAGTTCATGAAGGTTGACGAGGCTTCGGTCGAGGTGAGCGAAAACGGGCAAGGCTCGGAGTATGCTTCGTTCTCCGCTGTAGCGAATGCCGCTGATGCTGATAAAAAAGTCCAAATGGATTTTACGCAAAAGGGCGGCCAACTGTTATGGCTGATGAAAAACCGCGAGCTTGGTGCCAAAGCGATCAACTTCGAGCAAGCGAAAGCATCTGCCGACAAATTCCTCGATGAGTTCGGCTTCAAAGGGATGAAGGCCGTAAGTTATGATATGTATGGGAATTCCGGAAGCTTTACGTATGTCGGCGTTCAGAACGGAGTTTTGATCTATCCCGAGAAGGTGACGGTGAAAGTAGCGCTCGACAATGGAGAGACGTTGGGGCTGCAAGCCAACGATTATGTATATGAGCATCATACCCGCGAGCTTCCAAGTCCCATTATGACCAAAGAGGAAGCACGAAAAGCGATCAACCCCAACTTGAAAGTAAAAAGCGAGCAGTTGGCTTTGATCGAGAACGAGATGGGCGAGGAAGTATTGTGCTATGAGTACACCGGCGCCATTAACGGCTCCATGTACAAAATTTATATCAATGCTCTAAACGGGATAGAGGAAACGATCGAGCAAATGACCATGGAAGACGAAAAAACGACGGAATCGTAAGTCGAACGGCGCAAATTTTGTAATAATGAAAGTTCAAAAAGTTCGGTTTTCAGCACCGAGAAGATTAAAAGAAGGTAGAAACTGAGTAGCGGAGCGTAGTGGAAGCTACGTGAGCAACTGCAATGTTTCCGGAGGAAACATACTTCGAAAGCATACGCTTAGTTTCGCCTGAATTTAATATTCGATGTCGAGTAGGCTTCATGGCTTACTTCGTGATCAAAAGCGGACTTTTTGAATTACCTCTTATAGCTCCCTTTTTATCGGCATGCTATAATGGCTGATATATGGGAGGGAAACAATTTGTTGCCAAAAGTTAACGGGATGTTATACTATCAGATCGCTTCTTCCGATGAGGCGGAGGCTGCGCAGGAATACCGCTCTAGAATTGCCGACGAGGACGAGAGCGGGCTTCTGATCGAATATCCGCTTAATGAGAAGTCGGGACGGTTGAAGAGATTGTTCCTTGGGGACGAGATGTCGGTTTATTTCCTGTCGCCCGAGGGCGTAAAACATTTTTTTGACTCGCATGTCATCGGTTTCAAGGAAGACGGCTCAGTGAGATTAGTCAAAATTCTTCGTCCCGATCCGGACAAAATGACGAAGGTGCAGCGAAGAAGCTTCCTTCGGGTTCCCGCGGAGCTGGAACTTGCGGTCAAGGTCGGCAGTCACGAGCGTTTCCTATGCAGGACGGACGATGTTGGCGGCGGGGGAATCTCCTTTGTATGCGACGGAAAGCGGGGTTTGCAAAGCGAGAACGTGCTGGAGTGCTGGCTGCTTGTGCCGTACAAAAATGGCACGATTGAACATGTCTCCTTTACAGCGGAGGTCATCAGGGTCAACGTGCTGGAATCCGGCCGTAAGCAGGTCATGATCAAGTATCTCAGCATCAGCGACTCAGAACGTCAAAAAATTATCCGTTTCTGCTTCGAGAAGCAGCTGGAATATCGGAATCGATGAATAATAGAGGGACTGCGTGGGAACATATCCTTAACACATAAAGTTGGAGATGTTCCCATGACACTAAAAAAACAGGTTAACGCCGTAACCCGGAAGCGGCTCGTCAACTGGCTCGACATAGTCAGCCGGAGGCTGATTAAAGTCATCGTAATCTTGCTTGTCACCCTTCTTTTGGCTCAGCTGGCCATCCAAAACGACTACATTAGACTCGTCCTGTCAAGCGCTGATCGGTGGGAAGGAACCCGCCTGAACTAGCGCTTCTCTTTTGCATATCGAGGCATAGTGTGGTATAATTTTCACGTTCGCAGGCAATGCCTGCTTTTTCTTTGAACGCCGGCCTTGGCCGGACTCGGAGAGGAGAGGCCGTCCTGATTCAAAGGAGGTAGACCGCAAGTGGCGCAGCAAGATGGCGACAGCGACCGCATTAACATTGCGATTGACGGGCCGGCAGGCGCGGGCAAGAGCACGGTTGCCAGGTTGGTCGCCGGGCAATTAGGGTATGTGTACATCGATACCGGCGCGATGTACCGGGCCGTAACGTACAGCGCGCAGCGCTTGGCGATTGCGGCGAACGAGCAAGAGCAGCTGGGCAAGCTGATGAAAGACATCCGAATTCGGCTGGAACCCGGCGAGAGCGGGCAATCCGTTTTTGTAGACGACGAAGAAGTGACGGATAAGATTCGTTCCATGGATGTGACGAGGCAGGTATCGCATTTCGCAGCCAGCGGAATCGTCAGGGAAGTGCTGGGTCGCATGCAGCGGGAACTTGCGGAACGCAAGGGAGTCGTCATGGATGGCCGGGATATCGGATCTCATGTATTGCCTAATGCCGAGCTGAAAATTTTCCTAACCGCATCGGTAAGGGAACGTGCGAGCCGCAGGCACAGGGAATTGAGCGGCGTTGATGTTGTACCGTTAGAGCAACTGGAAGCCGAGATCGCGGAGCGGGACAGGCTGGATGCCAGCCGCGAGATTGCCCCATTGATCCAAGCCTCCGATGCTATCGAGCTGGACAGCAGCGGAATGACGATCGACGAAGTTGTTGCAACCATCGTACGATTGAGCAGAACCAAATTGGCGGAGGCGAAGTAAACTATGTTATACCTCTTATTCCGCTTTATGCTCCGGGTGCTGTATCGGCTGTTGTTCCGATTGGAAGCCAGGGGATTGCATCATATCCCGAAGGATGGCCCCGTCATTCTCGCATCCAATCATATCAGCAATCTGGATCCGCCTACAATCGGCGTATTGGTGCCGCGCAAGGTTAACTTCATGGCGAAGGAAGAATTGTTTAAGGTGCCTGTGTTCGGCCCCTTAATCCGTGCGTTCGGTGCTTTCCCGGTAAAACGAGGAGGCGTCAGCAAGGATGCAATCAAGTCCGCCATCACCTTGCTAAAGGAAGGCAACGTCCTCGGGATATTTCCGGAGGGATCGCGCAAGACGCCTGGCGCAGCCAAAAAAGGCGCGGCAATGATTGCCGTTCGAAGCGGGGCGACCATCGTTCCGGTTGCAATCGTTGGCGGGTATCGATTATTTCGCAAGACAAGGGTCTGTTACGGAGAGCCGCTTGATCTTACAGCTATCATTCACGAATCTTCTCCGGATATGCTCGAGCAGGTAACGGATGCTGTCATGGAACGCATCGGCCAGCTCGCAGCACAGAATCGTTAAGGTGTTTTAAATGCCGGTTGCCTGAGAGATCGGCGCCGGGTTTAAATAAAGTTGGGGTTAGAACTGAGGAGGTTATTTCAATGTCAGAAGAGATCAATGTGCAAGAAACCGTTGCGGAGGAAGTGAGCCAGGACGCAATGGATAATTTCGTTTCTTTGAAGAAAGGCGACTCCGTCAAGGGTACAATCGTCAAAATCGAAGATAACCAAGCTTACGTAAGCCTTGGATATAAATATGACGGTGTTATTCCGCTTCGCGAACTTTCTTCCGTACAGCTTGAGAACGCAGGCGATGCGGTTCAAGTCGGTCAAGAAGTTGAACTGAAAGTCGTAAGCATCGACGACAACAAAGAAAGCCTTGTGTTGTCCAAGAAACTTGTGGATTCCGCTAAGGGCTGGGAAGAGATCCAAGCACGTTTCGAGAGCGGCGAGATCTTCGAAGTAACGGTTGCCGACGTGGTTAAAGGCGGACTTGTTGCGGACGTTGGCGTTCGCGGATTTATTCCTGCATCCATGGTTGAGCGTCACTTCGTCGAAGACTTCAGCGACTACAAAGGTCGTACGCTTCGCGTTAAAGTGAAGGAGCTGGATCTTGAAAACAAAAAAGTGATTTTGTCCCAGAAAGAAGTATTGGACGCGGAATTCGAACAAAACAAACTGCAAATCATGAACAACCTTGAAGTGGGCCAAGAGCTTGAGGGTACGGTTCAACGCCTGACTCCGTTCGGCGCATTTGTAGATATCGGCGGCATCGACGGTCTTGTTCACGTATCCGAGCTGTCATGGCAGCATGTCGCTCATCCTAAGGATGTTGTATCCGAAGGACAATCGGTACGTGTCAAAGTACTTAAAGTAGATCCGTCCGCAGGCAAAATCAGCCTCAGCATCAAAGCGGCTCAACCAGGTCCTTGGGATTCCGCTGCAGGCCAATTCAACATTGGCGATATTGTAACGGGTACGGTTCGCCGTATCGTAACATTCGGCGCATTCGTTGAGATTGCTCCGGGCGTAGAAGGTCTGGTTCATATTTCCCAGATCGCTCACCGCCATGTTGCGACACCATTCGAGGTTCTTAAGGAAGGCCAAGAAGTGAAGGCTAAGGTTCTTGACTTCAATCCTGCCGAGAAGCGCGTATCCCTGAGCATCAAAGAAACGGAAGAGGCTCCTGAACAATCAGAAGCAGCTCCAAGACAAGATCGTGATCGCGGACCGCGAGCACCTCGTGCTCCTAAGATGGAAGAGATCAACAATCCTAACGTCAGCCTTAATAGCTCCAGCATGAGCTACTCCCTGGGCGAGCGCTTCGGCGACAAACTCAGCAAACTTAAGTAAATATTGCGGCGTCATTCCAGTTCAATGACGTTACCACTAGAAAAGGCTATTCCCGTTGCAAACGGGAATAGCCTCTTTGCTTTAGGCCATAATAGGGAATATAAGAGGTGAGAACTTATGATTCCCGGTTATGTTACCATCTGGTTAAGTATAATCATCGTTATTTTATTTGCGACAGGGTGGAAACCTTACTTGGCGCCTAGACTAGGAACGTTAGGCGTTATTGTGCTGGGGATAGCGGTTGCGATTGCCGCTTATACGGAGTACTGGTGGTCGCCATTTTCGGAGTCATTGCCTACGGTGCGAATTCATGTTATCGTCGCTGTCTTGTTAGCAGGGAGTCTGCTTGCGCTGGCGAATAACGCCAATAAAGGACAGAGAAGTTATTTGATGTTGTGCGCACTCATGCTGTCGATTATTTGGGGCAGCATCCGAAGCCTGTACACGCATGATCCCATATTGTACTGGCTGGAGCCGGCCTGGAATGCTTCGCTATTTTGCGGATTGTTGTGCCCTTTGTTCACACTCAATATCCGATATCAATGCGGAGCATTGTTATGGGGGAGCGTTCTGGGCGAAATCATATGCGCTTGGCTGGATCACGGAGTTTATAAGGCGGCTGTTGGTTCTATCCAATGGTGGGATTCATTGAGCATTGCCGCAACCGCAGCTTTTGGATGCTCGCTTGCTGTTTATGGCGTCAAGCGATCGGCAGCCATTATGGTCCGGACGATGAGCAGGCTGGGTAAAGGAGGAGAGTAAAGGCATGCTTCACTATATGGAACAGAATCGCCATTTAACGGGTGTGCTGTTGGGTATCGCATTCGGCATTATCGCCAGATTACTCATGCTGAAGACGGATTATCGGCAATACCCAACATACCCTCATGGAAGAATTATCCATATCTCCTTAGGGGTAATCGCTGCAGCGCTTGGAGCGGTTGCCGTCCCGGCCTTGTTTAACAAGGATTATACGGCCATCACTTTCCTGACGCTTGCTGCACAGCAATTTCGGGATGTACGCAAGATGGAACGTGAGACGCTAACGAAGATCGATAGCATGGAGCTGGTCAGCAGAGGTTCTACTTATATAGAAGGAATAGCCATGGTTTTTGAAGGACGCAATTATTTGGTCATTATGTCGGCTCTCGTCACCAGCTTGTTCGCGATCCTGCTTAGTTTCTGGTATGGATTGGGAGCCGGAGTCCTGTCGCTTATCATTGTTATGAAACTGAAGTCGGGCCGCTCGATAGATCATATAGCAGGGGTCAAGATCGCTGCGGTTAAAATGGACGGTCCGGATCTCTTTGTGGACGATATCTACATCATGAATGTAGGCTTGAAGGAAAATCAGCAGATTATCGCGGAGCGGGGTATCGGATTTGTGCTGACGCCCCGTAATCCCAATGCCAAGGTCACGTTGACCAATCTCGGCCAAAGACAAGCCATTCTGTATGATCTGGCGACTATACTAGGCGTCTACCGGGATGACGGCGAGCCGGCCCTCATTCCCATGGCGAAGCTGGATATGAAGGACGGCAGACTGGCGGTATTCCTCATCCCGCAAGATCGAGAGCGGGGCAAAGGTGTCGAGATCATTAAACGAGTGCCAATTATGGAATCGGCAGTACGCATGCCGACGGAAGCGCAAGTCAACCAGTTGGAGGGTGATTCCCATAGCTGAGATTATAGCCGTAGTATCGGTCAGAAGCGATGCCGTGGCGGGCGGAGCGCCGATCTTTATTGCACGGGATGAGACGGAACTGCAGGCAACGTCCTTTTTGCTGGAAAAAATTTTGGATGCGAGCGCTCATGATTTAAAAAACGGCTCCATCATCCTGGTGAACCATCGGTAATATGAAATGTTAGCCAAGAGCGTACTTTTTTGCTATGATGAGTAACGTGAGAATTTTGACTTGTGAAACGATGCTTACGAAGTAAGTTTGCTTCGCAAACTTTTAAGGAGTTGAAAACCTACTATGGCTAGACCCGTTATTGCCATCGTCGGACGACCGAATGTGGGGAAGTCGACCATATTCAACAGAGTCATCGGCGATCGGCTGGCAATTGTTGAGGACAAGCCGGGAGTAACCCGCGACCGTCTGTACGGCACGGGAGAATGGAACGGCAAGCCGTTCAGCATTGTGGACACCGGCGGCATCGAGATAGATGGCGAAGACGAAATTATGAAGTCCGTCCGCATGCAGGCCGAGCTGGCTATCGAGGAAGCGGACGTTATTATTTTCATGGTGGATGCCAAGACCGGTCTTACGCATTCGGACGAAGAGGTCTCGCAGATGCTGTTCCGTTCGCGCAAGCCCGTCGTTGTTGCCGTTAACAAGGTGGACAACGAAAATCGGATGGATGACGTTTACGAATTTTATGGCTTGGGCTTCGGTCAACCCATTGCGATTTCCGGTTCGCATGGCATCGGGATCGGCGATCTGCTGGATGCGGCAACGGATCTGCTCCCCGAGCTGGAAGACGACGGCTACGATGAGGATGTAATACGAGTGGCGTTGATCGGACGTCCTAACGTCGGCAAGTCCTCGCTAGTCAATGCGCTTCTCGGGGAAGACCGCGTTATCGTAAGCAACGTGGCGGGCACGACCCGCGACGCCATCGATACGCCGTTTGAGCATGATGGCCAGCGTTACGTGCTGATCGATACGGCAGGCATGCGCAAGCGCGGCAAAGTGTACGAATCCACGGAGAAGTACAGCGTAATGCGCGCAATGAAAGCTATTGAGCGAGCGGATGTAGTGCTCGTGCTTATCAATGGAGAAGAAGGCATTATCGAGCAGGACAAGCATATTGCCGGTTACGCTCATGAGGCTGGAAAAGCCTCGGTATTTGTCGTGAACAAGTGGGATATCGTTGATAAAAGCGACAAGACGATGCAGCATTTCACGCAGAGCATTCGCGACCACTTCCTGTTTATGACTTATGCGCCGGTCGTCTTTCTGTCCGCACTGACGAAACAGCGTTTACATAAGCTTTTGCCGGTAGTCAATCATGTGTCGGAGCAGCATGCGCTTCGTATTCAGACGCATTTGCTTAACGATGTTGTTTCCGACGCGGTGGCGATTAATCCTCCGCCATCGGACAAAGGCAAGCGTTTGCGTATTAATTACGTGACGCAAGTATCGACGAAACCTCCGACGATCGTCTGTTTCGTTAACGATCCTGAGCTTATGCACTTTTCGTACGAGCGTTATCTGGAAAACAAGATTCGTGCAGCATTCGATTTCGAAGGAACGCCGGTGCGTATCTACACGCGTCGCAAATCCGACGAAGACTAGGGGAGAATGGAATCGGTGTTTGATATTATCGCGGTTGTACTTAGCTATTTGTTAGGTTCGGTATCATTTAGCATCGTTATCGCCAGGTTGGTCAAGGGAATCGACATCCGGCAGCATGGCAGCGGCAATGCCGGCGCGACCAATACGCTTCGCGTGCTGGGCAAAGGTCCTGGCATTCTTGTCTTCTTGCTCGACATTGCCAAAGGCATTGCGGCAATCGCCATCGGGTACGCGCTTAGCGATGGAGCCTGGACGCCCGTTCTATGCGGCCTTGCGGCCATTATCGGCCACAACTGGCCGATCTGGTTCCGCTTTAAAGGAGGCAAAGGGATTGCGACGGCAGTCGGCGTCATCGCGACGCTGGCGTTTTTCCCTGCGCTGTATGCCGGCATCGTGGCCATCGCCATCATAGCGATTACCCGCTACGTGTCGCTTGGCTCGCTTATTTTTGCGGCTCTGACGCCGCTGTTCATTATTTGGCTGGACTTTTCCTGGCCTCTGCTTGCAGGAGCGTTGGCGATTTGCGCATTCTCCTTCCTGCGTCATCGGACCAATATCGTAAAGCTGGCGCAAGGGACGGAGAACAAGCTTGGTGCTAAGAAGGAGGCTTGAAGGACATGACGATCAACGAGAGCTCATCAGGAGTGCGTAAAGCCGCTGTACTGGTTGCAGGAAGCTGGGGTACGGCGCTTGCGTCCGTGCTTGCTTCCAATGGATATAAGGTCAGCTTGTGGACTCGAAACGAGGAGCAGGCTAAAGAAATTAATGCTACTAGACGAAACGCCAAATATTTGTCTGATGCGGAGCTGCCTGCCGGTCTTAAGGCAACAACCGACATGGAAACGGCGCTTGCGGGCGCGGAGCTTGCATTGTTCGTGGCTCCTTCCGGCGCAATGCGCCAGGTGGCTGGGCAAGCGTCTCCTTATCTAGGCAAGGACACGCTAATTGTCCATGCGACAAAAGGTTTCGAGACCGATACGCTAAAGAGGATGTCTTCCGTGCTGGCGGAGGAACTGGGACGTCCTCAATCGTCTATCGTCGTCTTGTCCGGTCCGAGCCACGCCGAAGAGGTCATTCGAAAGCAACCGACAACCGTCGTAGTCGCTTCAGAAGAGACGGATAAGGCAGAGCGGGCTCAGGATGCGTTCATGAACAATGCATTCCGCGTCTATACGAACTCGGACGTTGTGGGAGTGGAGGTCGCCGGAGCTATCAAGAACATTATTGCTCTGGGAGCTGGACTGTCGGACGGACTCCGGTTCGGGGACAATGCAAAAGCCGCCCTTCTTACGCGCGGCCTTGCGGAGATTGGAAGACTGGGCGCTGCAATGGGGGCCAATCCTCTGACATTCGCCGGCTTGGCAGGCGTAGGCGACCTGGTCGTAACCTGTACAAGCACGCATAGCCGTAATTGGCGCGCGGGCTCCATGCTGGCCGATGGTTCGCCGCTCGAGGATGTGCTGCAGAGAATGGGCATGGTCGTCGAAGGCGTTCGTACGACACGCGCCGCATACGAATTGTCCAAGCAATATCATGTGGAGATGCCTATTTCTACTCAGCTTTACGCGGTGTTATTCCAGGGCAAATCGCCTGAGGACGCCGTCGGCGAGCTGATGGGACGGCTAAAGACTCACGAGATCGAACCGCTTGCGTAGCTTGCCGCCTACACCACTTGCTAACCCTTCTCATATGATGTCATGAGCGCAACACATGAGGAGGGTGAAGTCATTGTCCAAAGGAATTCCCAAAGATGTGCTCGGCGCCATCAACAAAAAAGCGGGCAAAAACATCTCGGAAAATGCGGTCAAAAAGCTGGCAAGCGGCGTAGATGCAAGCACGCTCCAAAATGAAGCGGAGCTGCGCAAACTGGTAAAGCAAGTCGCCGACATGGCAAAGATCAAAGTGCCGGAATCGACCGTGAACGATATCGTGAAAGCCGTTAAAGCGAGCGGAATGAATCCGTCGAGCATGGAATCTTTAGTCAAGATGATGCTCAAAAAGTAGTGTGGGTCAAAGCCATGGAAGCTCCTGCGAGAGACGGTCTCTCGGGTCACAGGGGCCTTGCCATGGCTTTTTGTCTCATTTTTGTCAGAATTGCGGACAGGGTAACATGTGCGCCGACTTATGACGGGTGTTATAATGGATGAGGATGATATCGAAGCAGATTAGGAGAATGGTCATACAATGGATGCAATGACAAAGATGTGGGTGTCGTTTATCGGCATCGGCTTGATGGCGCTGGCAGCGTTCGTGATTACGTTTGCCCGGGTAAAGACCAAAGGCGTCGTAAAGCTTGTTCTGTCGATTGTCGCCTTTATATTGCTCGTATTCGGATTTATTTATGGTTTCTTCTCTATAATCTAGGGGCAATTACATAAGGAATGAAGAGCTGGCGGGAGAAAGGACGCGTAACGTAATGATTGAACTTAAGGGTAGAACGATAACGAAAGAAGTGGAAGCGGAATCCGGGCTGTCGCTGCTGGATCACGCGATGAAACATGGCGTTGACTTCAGTTTTTCTTGTACGCGGGGCACTTGCGCAAGATGCCGTTGCCTTGTCACGGAGGGATTGGAGTATCTTGAAGACGTCACCGACGAAGAATGGGACCGGTTGGAGCCGGAGGAATTCGAGGAAGGATTCCGCCTGGGCTGCCAGGCCATAGTAAAGGATGGAGCCGGCCGGATCGCGGCCATGAACAAAACGTATTTCTGATATACAGAATTAACAAGTTCGAAGGATGTGCAGCTATGACGGAGAAGGCAGAAATCAAGAAGGCGCTGGCTGCCATTATCAGGCTTGCGGGAAACGAAAAGTGGGTCGTAGGGGGCAGTGCGGGGCTGTTGCTCAGAGGTCTGTCGCTGCCCGCCAAACCGCGTGACCTCGATCTGTATTGCGACGAAGAAGACAGCCGGGAGCTTTATGAACGGTTGCGGCCGTTCGCGGTCGACGAAGCGGCATACAGCGAAACGGCGATCTATCGATCCACCCTTAGTCATTATGAGTTGGAAGGCGTACGCGTGGAATTGGTCAGCGGATTTCGTGTCTCGGCCTTCCAATGCTCTTATTGGACGGAAGTGCGGCAAGTGCTGATACCTAATGGTTTTCCCGTTATGGTGGAGGAAAGTCTCCCTGCCGCCGTAGTCGTTCCGCTAGCGCATGAGCTATGGTTCAACGCGCTGAGAGGACGGCCGGATCGTGTCAGGATGATTACCGAAGCCTATGCCGCTAACCCAACCCGGCATCAGGGGGCATTGGCTGCGATCGAGGACAGAAACACGTTTAGTCCGCTCGCGATCGACGAGGTACATGGCTGGTTAGGTCAATCGGAAGCAGGTGAAGAACAATGGATGCTGAAGTCGTCTTCTGGCCCAGCGGCAAGTCCGTTCGTGTAAGGCGAGGAACCAGCGTGCTGGATGCTTCCAAGCGCGCCGGCATAGCTATCGCGACCCGTTGCGGCGGCAAGGCTGCATGCTTTATGTGCAAGGTAACCGTCCGACCAGGCAGCGAGCTGCAGCCTATCGGCGACGTTGAGCGGCGCAAGCTGGCCGGGCTGGACGAAAAAGGAATTCGTCTGTCCTGCCAGACTAGGGTAACAGGCCGAGTAGAGGTTGATCTGCCGCTTGATCCGCTTAAAGCTGCCGTAGCAAGGCAATTGGCCAGACAGAAGGAATTAGAAGATGAGCTATGGTAGCAAGGAGGAGCATTTAACGATGGATACGGCAACAAAAGCCGCGCAAGCGATGCGCGGCAAACTTTGGATCCGCGCGGCGTTCGTTTGTTTGGCGACCGTGCTTGTCGCTCTGTCTCTAAGCGGATGCATGTATCCCAAGGAGCGCTTGAAGGGGAAGGTGGCGCCCAAAGAAGCCATCCGCAACGTGCAGGGTGCCATTGATCAGTATTATGACGAGCTGCAACTGCTTCCAATCAAGAACAGCTCCCAGTCCGTACCCGTCTACGAAAAATATTTGATCGACTTCGGCAAGCTGCAGGCAAAAGGATACATAAGCGACGTTCCCGCCGCTTCGTTCGAAGGCGGAGGTCATTATTATTTTCTGATTCTCGATGAAGAGACGGAACCGCGCGTAAAGCTGATGGATATCGTCACGGCGCAGCGAATCAACGACATTCAGAACTGGGTGAATGCGTACATAAAAGAGAATACCGCCGTGCCTAAGGGCGATTCTATCTATCCCGGGTTCTATGAGATCGATTACGACAAGATGAAGCAAAAAGAACCGATCATTACGAGCGTTTACTCCGGTACGTCCCAGAGGGCAATCGTGGATGAAGACGGCACCGTATTTACGGATTACGGCATTGATATTATGCAGCTTTTGGAGAGAAACGGCGAAGCTTCCTACGAAGAAAACATAGATTTGAGATCGCTGCTTGTGGATTCTTCTGATTATGTTCCCGTCAAATCGCCGGCTTACAAGCTTGTTGACGGCGAGCCTGTCGCTATTCAACCTTAACCGCTTTACATCAATTCCCTTGCGGGCTTATGCCTGCGAGGGAATTTTTTTTGCATGCTGCCGCTGCCTTCCGTCATAGTTTTCTTACATGGTTCATATATTTCAATCTTGGATAGGATGTTCTCGCATTTGGAAGGGAAGCTGACGCAGGCAACAATGGGAAAAAAGATTTCGTAGAAGGAAAACGGCATAATTGGACAGTCCCAACATAAGATGTTAATAGTCCGAAAGCATGTACGAGTTGCGTCGCTGGCCTGCCCTCTTGTCCGGTGGAAGGCGGCGAACCGGAAAATCAATTGGGAGGGGATATTCAGTGGAGAAAGTAGACATTTTCAAGGACATAGCCGAACGAACCGGCGGGGATATTTACCTCGGTGTGGTAGGCGCGGTCCGGACGGGCAAATCAACCTTCATTAAGCGGTTCATGGAGACGGTCGTGCTTCCCAACATCGTGAACGAATCGGACCGTATTCGGGCCGTCGACGAACTGCCGCAAAGCGCCGCGGGCAAAACGATTATGACGACAGAGCCAAAATTCGTGCCGAATCAGGCCGTGCAGCTCAAGGTCGCAGAAGGGCTCGACGTAAACGTCAGGCTTGTCGATTGCGTCGGCTATGCCGTGGAAGGCGCAAAAGGATATGAGGACGAGAACGGTCCTCGCATGATTACAACACCTTGGTTCGAGGAGCCGATCCCGTTCCAGGAAGCTGCCGAGATCGGCACGCGGAAGGTCATTCAGGAGCATTCCACGCTGGGAGTCGTTGTTACAACGGACGGTTCCATCGCGGAAATTCCGAGAAACTCTTACGTCGTCGCCGAGGAGCGCGTTATTGAGGAGTTAAAAGAGGTCGGCAAGCCTTTCGTGCTGATTATTAACTCAACAAGACCGAAGTCGGATGAGACGCAGCAGCTTCGAAGCGAGCTGCAAGCCAAATACGACATTCCCGTTATGGCTTTAAGCGTGGCCACGATGGGCGAAGAGGAAGGCATGGCCGTCCTGCGCGAGGTGCTCTACGAGTTCCCCGTGCATGAAGTGAACGTCAATCTGCCAAGCTGGGTCATGGTGCTCAACGACAATCACTGGCTTCGCAGCAACTACGAGAATTCCGTAAGAGACACGGTGAAGGATATTCGCAGGCTGAGGGACGTGGAGCGCGTTGTCGCGCAGTTCATGGACTACGACTTTATCGCGCGAGCCGGCCTCAGCGGCATGAACATGGGCCAAGGGGTCGCGGAGATCGATTTGTATGCTCCGGATGAATTGTACGACCGCATTCTCATGGAGGTTGTCGGCGTCGAAATTCGCGGCAAGGATCACCTGCTGCAGCTTATGCAGGACTTCTCGCATGCGAAACGGGAATACGACCGCTTTGCGGAAGCGCTGGAGATGGTCAAAACGACGGGGTACGGCATCGCAGCGCCGTCGCTGGCGGAGATGGCGCTCGACGAGCCGGAGCTCATTCGCCAAGGATCGAGATTCGGGGTGAGACTCAAAGCGACTGCGCCTTCGATCCATATGATCCGCGTCGACGTGGAGTCCGAGTTCGCGCCGATCATCGGCACGGAGAAGCAGAGCGAAGAGCTTGTCCGCTACTTGATGCAAGACTTCGAAAACGATCCGATCAAAATATGGGAGTCCGATATTTTCGGCCGTTCGCTGCACTCCATCGTCAGAGAAGGCATCCAGGGCAAAATCGCCCTTATGCCGGATAATGCCCGCTACAAGCTGCAGGAAACGCTGGGCCGCATTATTAACGAAGGCTCGGGCGGCTTGATCGCCATCATCCTGTAATCACGCATCATGAATGTAAGCAGAGCTCTCTCTCAAGCTGTTGAAGCTTGAAAGAGGGCTCTCTTTTGCATAAAAAAACCATGATTTTCGTCTTTTTTGGATGAGGAAGATGAGAATTGTCTCGGAATAGGCTTTAAACGGGTTTACCCACTTGAAATTGTGTTTCCGCTGTATTACTATAGGTTTGTTCGGTCAAAAGGTATATATTTGAAGTTTTCGGTGAATAAGAGGGATAAGAAGTTTTTATATACCTAAGGAGGTGAAGAGATGAATAAAACAGATTTGATCGCTAAAGTAGCAGAATTGTCCGACCTGTCCAAAAAGGATGCGACGAAAGCGGTTGACGCCGTGTTCGAAGCGATTTCCGATGCTCTCCAAAGCGGCGACAAGGTGCAACTCGTCGGCTTCGGAAACTTTGAGGTTCGCGAACGTCAGGCCCGTAAAGGCCGCAACCCGCAAACGGGCGAAGAGATCGATATTGCCGCCAGCAAAATGCCGGCTTTCAAACCAGGCAAATCGCTCAAGGATCTTGTATCCAATTAATGTTTCAGCAATACGGAACGCTCGAACGGATCGTTTGAGCGTTTTTTTATTTGAAAAGTACATGTTCAAAAAGTTCGGTTTTCAGCACCGAGAAGATTGGATGAAGGTAGAAACTGAGGAGCGGAGCGTAGTGGAAACTACGTGAGCACCGGAAGTTTCGCCTGAATTCAATATTCGATGTCGAGTACGCTTCCTGGCATACTTCGTGATCAAAAGCGGACTTTTTGAACTACATTTATAACGGGAAAGGCGGAGGAGATCATCATGGAGCAACCGACAGTTGGGGAATACATAGTTGTGAAGGCGAAGGACCAAGGCGTGCAGGTCATCGGACTGACGCGTGGCCAGGATACGAAGTTTCACCACACGGAGAAGCTGGATCGCAACGAAGTGCTAATCTGCCAATTTACCGATCATACCTCGGCAATCAAGATCCGGGGAAAGGCGACCGTTATGACCAAATACGGCACGGTCGAAACCGATTCCTAAGGCGGCGATGACTCGCCGCAGCATAATACGCTAGACTGGAAGAATCGCAGCGCCTACAGTGCCTCGGTTCTTTTTTTTTGCCTGGAAACGGAGATCGTCGCCCAGAGTCGAATATTACATCCTTCATGCTCGTACAATGGAGAGGAGAAGCATATGCGTATGGTCTCTTTCCTGCATGTGCAGACTGGGTAGAACAGGAAGATCCTCTCCGGAAGGTGGATGAAGATGCAGAGGTTGAACGGATGGCTGACTGCGGCCCTTGCGACACTGCTTATTACGCTAGCGATGACCGTAGTAATGGGATGGTTCGATGAAGGAGCTCGCGCCAAAGGCGAAGTGGCGGTCATGCGCCCGGAACAAAACAACAGACTGACGAATGTTAATCTGGTCGATATTTTGGCGGAGGTGCCCCTGCGGGAGAAGCTGGGACACGCGGAATGGAACGGAAACGTTCTGACGCTGGAGCTGATTGTGTCTCCCGGGAAGAGTCGTCCGCAATCCCTGTTTTCGGATATCGGGAAGCTGACCGGGCTTGCGTTCAGAGAAGTAACCAATATTGAACGTCTCCTCGTCAGGATCTCCGAACGCGGGGAAGAGCGCAAGACATTGCTGGCGGCAATTGACTTGCGCAGAAGCGATGCTTGGCTGGAAGACGAGCTGCAATCCATGGCGTATGCCGATCCCGTGCACGACGAAGTATGGCGTCAGCGGCTCAGACTTAGCTTTACGCGAGCATGGGAGACGCGCTTCGGACCCGTCAGCGGTTTTTCGGCCGATGCGCTGCCAACGCCTGCCGAAGCAGGCGAGCCGGAGGATGTTGCAAATTGATGAACGCTATGCGCGCATAATGTGATCTTTGGTGCAAGTTGTGCTATAATAGCGTGAGATTATTGAGCGGCAATTCTGCTACACTTGTCCGGAGGCTTCGATCTATGGCGAAATACCGTATTTCTGAACTAACATCAAGCTACATCAATTATGATATGATACAAACACATACGGATCTGCCGCCGCCCGCCGAGCCTCGGCTGCGGCTTCTTTATGCCGTTCTGAACGAAGAGAATGACAGCCGCGAGCATAGCGAGCTGTACACGACGGTCGTATCCCTTGTTCAGATGGGGATGGACACGCATGACCTGATCGACACGGACACGCGCAGAAAAACGGAGAAAGAGATGCGCTCCAGGCAGCTGAAGGTACTGGCGGGCGATTACTTCAGCGCGAGGTTCTATCAGCTTCTGGCGAAGGCAGGTCAGATCGGGATGATTACAAAGCTGAGCGATGCCGTCTGCGAGGTCAATCGCTTGAAGGTCAATTTATATTCCCGCATGCGCGGCATGAGGCTGGGCGCCGACGATTATTTTGGCTACGCCGTGCAGCTCAAAAGCGAGCTGTTCGGCCACTTCGCCAGCTTGCTGGAAGGATCTCTGTCGCGAGTATGGCCGGAGTTGCTGAGCGGCATCTCGCGCTGCGAGGTAGCGATCGAAGAGCTGGAGCGCAGCGAAGACGCCAACCGCTTCGACAGAAGCTGGGCGTATTGGCATCTTCTTCAGGTAGGGAACGAGGAGGAACGTCATCGGCTTGCCGATGGTGTATATGAGCAGGATTACATTGCTACTCTTGTACACAAGTATGATGTTCGCAAGCTTCTTGCCGCCAAGCTGGGGAGCGGCCTGAGCGCTCTGAAAACAGCGATCGGCAGGCTGGAGTCGGACAAGCTGATACGAGAGTTGACGGCAATCGCTAACGGACTTACGAATAACACTGGCGGTCACATGCCGGCACTTAACGAGATGAGGTGATCACGTGGATACTAATTCTTCAAAAAGTCACGTTCACGCCTTGTTCGAGACGATCGCACCGAAATACGATTTCATGAACGATGTAATCAGCTTTCGCCGGCATAAAGCCTGGCGCAGGTTCACCATGAAGAAGATGAACGTGCAGCGCGGACAAAGCGCGATTGATATTTGCTGCGGAACATGCGATTGGACGATTGATCTGGCTGGCGCAAGCGGCCATGGCAACATCGTAGGTCTTGATTTCAGCCAGAATATGCTGGATGTCGGCGCCGAGAAGATCAAGAAACTTCAATTGCAGGATACGATCAAGCTTGTTAAGGGGAACGCGATGGAGCTCCCGTTCCCCGACAATTCCTTCGACTACGCGACGATTGGCTTCGGCCTTCGGAATGTGCCCGATTATTTGCAGGTGCTAAAGGAGATGCGTCGCGTCGTCAAACCGGGCGGCCTGGTCGTTTGTCTGGAGATGTCGAAGCCGACTTGGCAGCCTTTTAAAGGCATTTATTATCTTTATTTCGAGAAAATCATGCCGCTTTTCGGCAAGCTGTTGGCCGGCAAACACAAAGAATATCAGTGGCTTCCCCAATCTCTTAAGCAATTCCCGGATTCCAAGGGCCTGACTGCGCTTTATGAGCAAGCCGGATTGAAGAGGACAAAGGTTGATTTGTTCTTCGGCGGAGTTGCCGCGCTGCATATCGGAACGAAGGGAACTGATTAGGGGTCATGATTCGCAAACTGCGCATAATTTTGGAAATGATTAAATTCGAGCATACGGTGTTCGCGTTGCCGTTCGCGTTCCTTGGAGCTATTTTGGGATCAGTCGCCATGAACGGCCACCTCCCGTCCTGGAGCGAGATCGGCTGGGTAACGCTTGCTATGTTCGGAGCAAGAAGCGCCGCGATGAGCCTAAACAGGGTCATCGACGCCGCCATCGACAAAAAAAATCCTCGCACGAGCAACCGCGCGATTCCGGCGGGTCTGCTGAAGTCGGTTGAGGTCGTGGCGTTCATTATCGTCTCGTTTGCTTTGTTGTTTATCGCGGCTTACAATCTGGAGCCCATCGCGATGAAGCTGATGCCAATCGCCGTCTTTTTCCTTGTTATCTATTCTTATACCAAACGTTTTACTTGGTTATGCCATATTGTGCTGGGCTTGACCATCGCTTTGTCCCCGCTGGGGGGCTGGGTAGCCGTTACGGGAGAGTTCTCGGCATCGGCGTGGCTCTTGTACGGCACCGTGGCGCTGTGGATCGCCGGGTTCGATATTATCTATGCGACACAAGATTTCGAATACGACAGGGGAGAGGGGATTCATTCCATTCCGGCTCGATTCGGCATTGCTCGCGCGCTATGGATTGCCCGCGGTCTCCACGTCGTTACTGCGATCGGCTTTATCCTGCTGTTCATCAGCACGCAGCTCAGCTGGCTCTATCTGTTTGGCGCGCTCTTGTCCGTAACGCTGTTATTTTACCAGCATTACATGGTTCGACCGCATGACTTGTCCCGCGTACAGACAGCATTCTTTGGCATGAACGGCACGCTTAGCGTTGTGCTGTTCGCATTTGCCTTTATCGATTTGGTGGTGTTCGGCTAATGGAGAAAGGCAAAAGTTCAAGCAAAGATGCCATGCGGCGCCGGCGCTGGGTAGTTGGCATTACCGGCGCCAGCGGCGCCATCTACGGCATTCGATTAATCGAAGAGCTTCTGGCAAATGAGTACGAGGTTCATCTGGTCATTACGGAAGCGGGCTGGCGGGTGCTCAAGGAAGAGTTGGGCTGGGAAGCCAGCAAGCGAACTGCCGCATTGGAACGTCGGTTCGGCGACTGGCTGAGCCAGGGTCGGCTCGTGTTTTATCCTAACGCCGACATCGGCGCGGCGATCGCCAGCGGATCGTTCCGGGTGGAGGGCATGCTGATCATGCCATGCTCCATGGGAACGCTGTCCTCCATTGCGCATGGCATCTCGGACGATCTTATGACACGCGCGGCAGACGTGATGCTTAAGGAAGGACGCAAGCTGCTGCTTGTGCCGCGGGAGACGCCTCTGCATGCGATCCATTTGGAGAACATGTTAACGTTGGCACGGCTGGGCGTTACGATCGTGCCGGCGATGCCGGCCTTTTATTACAAGCCGCAATCGATGGAAGAGATGATTGATTTCCTCGTCGGCAAGGTACTGGACAACATAGACATCGATCATGATTTGTACAGAAGATGGGGAGATGAACACCATGACACTGGGACGCCGGATCGCCGTCGGGAGGATTGATTACGCGAACGCATGGCCTTTGTTCGACGGGTTGGCTGAGCAGAGCAGAGACTTGTCTTACGAGCTGGTCTCGAGAGTCCCTGCCGCTCTAAACCATATGCTGCAACAAGGCGAGCTGGATGTATCCGCCATATCATCGTATTCGTATGGAGCGAACGCCCAAGACTATATATTATTGCCCGGCCTGTCCGTCGGCTCGGTAGGCCGCGTCCATTCCATCCTGCTGTTCCTAAAGCGGCCGATCGAAGAGAAGCGGCCGACAAGCATAGCCGTTACGACGACTTCGGCTACATCCGTTAACTTGCTCCGCATCATTATGACAATGAGATACGGCTGCGAACCCGAATACTTGCCCGCAGAGCCGGATTTGGACACCATGCTGGAGACGGCCGATGCCGCGCTTCTGATCGGAGATCCAGCCATTCGCGCTTCTCGTAACTGTCAGGGCATGCAGGTGTTGGATCTCGGACAATTGTGGAATGAGTGGACCGGTCTCGGCATGACCTATGCAGTAGTTGCCACGAGACGGCAAGCGATAGAAGCCGCCGGCGAAGAGGTGTATGCGTTATACCGCGCCATGCTTCGGACCAGAGAGGCGAATGTGGCCAATTCCGGGCATTTGGTTGAGAAGGCATGCGCGCAGCTAGGAGGGGACGAGTCCTACTGGCGCATCTACTTCCAGGCATTGCGCTACGATTTCGACGAGAGGCTTCAGAGAGGGCTTCAGTTGTACTTCCGATACGCGACCGAGCTTGGTCTGTTGCCGGGAGAAGTCAGCTTTACTTTTCTAGAAGATCAAATCCCCCAAAAGGTGAATGAATGAAACTATTAGAATTGTATGCAAAGATGAAAGGCGATCTGAATCAGATCGAGCAGGAGCTGGAGCGAAGCGTATCGGATGACCACGCCCTTCTGTCGGAATCTTCGACCCATCTGCTCAAGGCCGGCGGCAAAAGGATTCGTCCCGTATTCGTATTGCTGTCCGGCAAGTTCGGCGAGTACAAGCTGGATGTCATGAAACAAATCGCAGTGCCGCTTGAGCTGATCCATATGGCATCATTAGTCCATGACGATGTCATCGATGATGCGGAGACGCGCAGAGGGCAACCCACGGTCAAGGCGAAATGGGATAACCGTATTGCGATGTATACCGGAGACTACATACACGGCAAGGCGCTCTCCATTGCGACGAGACTGCCGAACCCTATTATTCACCAGGTGCTGTCCAAAGCGCTTGTCGAGATGTGCATCGGCGAAATGGAGCAAATCCGCGACTTCTTCAACACGGATCAATCCATTCGCAATTACCTGCTCCGTATCAGGCGGAAGACGGCCTTGCTAATTGCGATTAGCTGCGAGCTGGGGGCGATTGCGGCAGGAGCCGAGCGGCAAGTCTCGAATGCGCTTTACCGGTTCGGCTACAACGTCGGGATGGCGTTTCAGATTCGCGACGATCTGCTTGACCTATACGGCACAGAGAAGCAGATCGGCAAGCCGCCGGGCTCTGATATGAGACAGGGCAACATTACGCTGCCCGTTATACTGGCGTTGCGCGACGAACGCATTCGCGAGCCGTTGCTTGGCGAGATCGCCTCGATCCGCTCGCGCGAGGGCAGAGGGGATGCCAGACGAGCCATCGAGCTTATCCGCGGAAGCAAAGGCGGCGATCTTGCCGACGCCATGGCGAATCGATATATCGCAAAGTCTTTGCAAGCTTTAGAAGGATTGCCGAACATTACGGCGAAAAAGAACTTAATCGACATTGCGCATTTTGTCGGTAAACGCAATTATTAAAGTGAACAACCAATTAAACGAGCTTGATGGAGAAAGGAATGGTAGCAGATGGAACAAACGTTTCTCATGATAAAACCCGATGGCGTGCAGCGCGGCTTGATCGGTGAAATCGTCGGGCGCTTTGAGAGAAAGGGACTGCAGCTTACCGCTGCCAAATTCATGCTCGTTTCCCGCGAGTTGGCGGAAATACATTATGCGGAGCATCATGGCAAGCCGTTTTACGAACCGCTTCTCGAATTTATTACCTCCGGTCCTGTATTCGCCATGGTATGGGGCGGCGATAATGTTGTTGCGCTTACCCGTGCCATGATTGGCAAAACAAATGCAATCGATGCGGCGCCCGGCACGATCCGTTCGGATTTTTCGGTACATACCAACTTGAATCTGATTCATGGATCCGATTCCCCGGAAAGCGCAACGAGGGAAATCGCCAACTTCTTCCAGCCTGAGGAGCTTGTAAGCTTCGAGCACCATATTCAAGCCTGGATTTGATTATTACCTTTACATCATTGGGAGGCTCCCATGTCCGAAGATCCAGACTTCACGCAATTTATATCCCAGATCAAGCGCAAAACCGATATTGATCTGTCCCAGTATAAGGAAGCCCAGATGAAACGCCGGCTGACGACGCTTCGAATGAAACACGGCTTCGCCACTTTCGGGGACTATTATTCAGCCATTGAAGGCAACCGGGCCTTGCTTAATGAATTTCTGGACCGAATGACGATCAACGTATCGGAATTCTGGCGTAATCCGCAGCGCTGGGAAGTGCTGCAAAAAGTTTTCCTGCCGGAGATCGCGTCAGCCAGCCTGCGGCCGCGAATATGGAGCGCAGCTTGCTCTACCGGCGAGGAGCCCTATACGATCGCGATGATCCTTTCCGAGATGGGGTTGCTTGACCGCACGACGCTGCTTGCTACGGATCTTGATATGGGCGTGTTGCAGAAGGCGCAGGAAGGCATTTATCTGGAACGATCGCTACGGGATGTGCCGAAGACCAGCAGGAACAAATATTTCAAGACTGCGGAAGGCGCTTATGCGGTCTCCGATGTGCTCAAGAAGGCTGTTACGTTCAAGCAGGGCAATTTGCTCTACGACAAGTTCGAATCCGGCTTCGACCTCATCGTATGCCGCAACGTCATGATCTATTTTACCGAAGAAGCCAAACATCAGTTATATCATAAATTCGCGGGGGCGCTGAAGCCTGGCGGCATTCTGTTCGTGGGCAGCACGGAGCAAATCTTCTCGCCTGCGCAGTACGGATTCGAGACGGCGGATACCTTTTTCTATCGTCGCACGTGACGGAGGGTATACGAGCTTCCAACTTCTCCTATACTAGGTGATAAGGATATCTCCTTGGAGGGTGAACGTGGATGGACAAGCGTATAGTAATTGCCGCATATAGACGCGGAATTATTACGATACAGGAATGCGCGCAAATAATCGGCGTCGACAGCAAGCAGATCAATCGTCTGGTAGACGAGTCGATCCTGCCTGCTCCCGAAAGGCCGCGACTCGAGGGACGTTCTGTCTGATTAACGGCAGTTGTCCGAACAATATAATCGGAAGCCGCTCTTCCTTTAGTGGGAAGGGCGGTTTTTGTATGTTCTGCATAAAGCAGGCAAGACCGAATAACGCCGAACATAATCACCACTATTGTACAAAAATGTAATTTAATCCACAGACGCTTTGACGCGTCAAAGGAATAGGCTGTGATTTCTTGTCAAACCTACACCTCTGTACTATAATGAGCAAAGATGTTAAGGGAGAAGACAGCGGGCGCAGTCGGGCCTAGCGCTGAAGGAGGAGCTTTAGCTTGAGTTTACGTTATTTGACAGCAGGAGAAACCCACGGTCCCCAGTTGACCGCTATTATAGAGGGTTTGCCAAGCAATCTGAAGCTTGATTTCGAAGAGTTGAATTTCCAATTGCAGCGTCGTCAGAAAGGTCATGGCCGCGGACGGAGAATGCAGATCGAGAAGGACACGGCCGAGATCGTCGGCGGCGTTCGCCATGGCAAGACGACCGGCGCACCGGTAGCGCTCGTCGTCCAGAACAACGATTGGAAGCATTGGACCAAAGTCATGAATATCGAGCCGATCGAAGGCAGCGACGAGGAAAAACGCAGAGTGCATCGTCCGCGCCCAGGTCATGCTGACCTGAATGGCGGCCTCAAATATAATCTGAAGGATCTGCGCAACGTGCTGGAACGCTCCAGTGCAAGGGAAACGGCCGCCCGCGTCGGCGTCGGCGCCATTGCACGCCAGCTGTTGGCGGAATTCGGCATCAAAGTGGCAGGACAAGTTATCCGCATCGGCGAGATCGAGGCGCCGGCTAATAATTTGCCAATCGATGAGCTGATCAAATTGACCGAAGAATCGTCCGTTCGCGTCGTGGACAAGGACACGGAGGACAAGATGACGGCGTATATTGATCAGATCAAGGCAGAAGGGGATTCCATCGGCGGCATCGTGGAATGTATTATCGAAGGCGTGCCGATCGGCTTGGGCAGTCACGTACAATGGGACCGCAAGCTGGATGGAAGAATCGCTGGCGCGGTCATGTCGATCAATGCTTTCAAGGGCTGCGAGATCGGCATCGGCTTCGAAGCGGCGAAGCTGCGCGGCTCGCAGGTGCATGACGAGATCATGTACGAGGCGGATAAGGGCTATCATCGCGCGACGAACCGTCTCGGCGGTTTCGAGGGCGGCATGACCAACGGCGAGCAGATCGTCGTGCGCGGCGTCATGAAGCCGATCCCGACGTTGTATAAGCCGCTTCGCAGCGTAGATATCGATACGAAGGAACCTTTCACGGCGCAGGTCGAACGTTCGGACAGCTGTGCGGTACCGGCTGCCAGCGTCGTCATGGAACACGTAGTGGCCTGGGAAGTGGCAAAAGCGTTCCTGGAGAAATTCGGCGGCGATTCCATCGAGGAGATTCGCGCGAATCTTAAGAGCTACCAAGAACAATTGGAGAGCTATTAATGATGCGCGAGCTTAAGGTAGAACTCGGTGAGCGCTCTTACCCCATCTACATTGGGGAAGGGCTATTACATGACGCGTCGTCCTACTTCACGAAGCATGGCATCAGCGCCAAGTCTCCATTGCTGATCATTACCGACGAGCATGTCGCTCCGCATTATTTGGATGCGCTTGTCGAGAATTTATCCGCAGGCGGCTTTCAAGCTGCTTCGGCTGTCGTTCCTGCCGGCGAGAGCTCCAAGTCGCTGCAGATGCTGGAAGGGCTGGTCACGAAGGCTCTGGAAGCCGGTTTGGACCGCAAGTCGGCTATCGTCGCTTTGGGAGGCGGAGTTGTCGGCGATTTGGCCGGTTACGTGGCCGCTTCCTATATGCGCGGCGTCAAATTCGTTCAAATTCCAACGACTATTCTGGCGCATGACAGCAGCGTCGGAGGCAAGGTGGCGGTTAACCATCCGCTTGCAAAAAACATCATCGGCGCATTCCATCAGCCGGAATTCGTATTGTACGATTTAAAGACGCTGCAATCATTGCCGCCCCGTGACGTTGCCGGCGGATTGTCGGAAGTTGTTAAACATGGCCTCATATGGGACGCCGAGTTCGTGGAGTGGTGCGATGCCAATGCGAACAAGCTGTTGGCCCTGGATCCAGAGGCATTGGGATATGCGCTGTACAAAGGATGCGGCGTCAAGGCAAATGTCGTCTCGCAGGACGAAAAAGAGAACAGCCTGCGGGCCATTCTTAACCTCGGCCATACGATTGGTCATGCCCTGGAAGCTGTTGCCGGGTATAATGAGTTGCAGCACGGCGAAGCGATCTCGATCGGCATGATCGGTTCCGCGAAGCTCGGCGTCCGTTACGGCGCGCCGCAAGAGGTCTATACCGTAACGAAACGAGTGCTGGAACGTTGCGGACTACCCGTCGTCTTGCCTCAGCACTTCGACGTGGATGCCGTCATGTCGGCGATGATGCATGACAAGAAGTTCGCGGAAGGAACGATGGTATTTATCGTACCGACGGCGATTGGCAAGGTAGAGATCAAGTCGGACGTACCTGTAGATTGGGTGCGCGAAATCGTAGAAGAATTGAAATGGGAGGTGCAGCGATGAGCGTTCGGGGAATACGCGGAGCTGTAACGGTAGAAGCAAATGAAGCGAGTCTGATCTCGGAGGCGACGCTGACGATGGTACGCGAGATCATGTCAAGCAACGACATTGATCCCGCCGATATATGCAGCGTGCTCATTACGGTGACGCAGGATCTGGACGATTCGTTTCCGGCTCAAGCCGTGAGACAACTGCCGGGCTGGGAGCTCGTGCCGTTGATGTGCGCTCTGGAAGTGCCTGTAAAGGGAAGCCTTGAGCGTTGCGTACGCCTCATGGTGCTCGTAAACACGGAGAAGAGCCAAAAGGAGATTCATCATGTTTACTTGGGCGGGGCGCAAGCGCTGCGGCCGGATCTGGCCAAGACGAAAGTCTAATAGCCATTGCCTGAAGTTTCGGGTTGACGCCTTACGCGACATGTTATATATTAGAACCCATAGATGAGTATTGAGAAGCAGTTAGTTAGCCTAGATGAGACGAGTAGAGTAGAGCTTAGCAGAGCTTAGCAGAGTCATATTATCATATACGATTACTGGTCATAGCCGGTGTCCGGAGGGGCATGGTATGCCTGTCGCTTTCATTGCGCAACTACGGCAATGGTTGCTTTTATGTTGATCGTATGGATATGTCTGGCTTTCCGATCTCTTCGTTATCGTTACATTAGGCGCTCCTGCTTCCGGCAGGAGCTTTTTTATATGTTTAGAAAGAGCTGCGAGAGCAGTTAATTATAGACGGAGGTCGATCGCCATGACGAATGAATTGAACAAAGTGATCCAGTTGGCCGGTACCTACAATCTGATTCCCATCGTTCGATATGTACTTGCGGACACAGAAACTCCGATCCGCCTGTTCCAGCATTTCGCGAAGGAGGAGCACGCATTTCTGCTGGAGAGCGTGGAGGGCGGGGCCAAATGGGCGCGGTACTCGTTCATCGGAACCGATCCCTTCCTAAAGCTGTACGGCAAGAACGGCGAGATGGTGCTGGAGCACGACGGCAGAAGCACCGTGCTCAAGGAGAAGCCGATCGAGCTGCTCAAGGCGAAACTTCGTTCCTTCCGCAGTCCGTCGCTGCCCGAGCTTCCCCCGTTCACAGGCGGCGCGATCGGATTCTTCGGCTACGATCTGCTCCAATATTACGAGAAGCTGCCGCCGCATCCGGTCGACGATCTGCAGATGAACGATATGCAGTTCATGTTCTGCGATCAGGTCGTCGTATTCGATCACTTGAAGCAACAGCTGCAGATGGTAGGCAACGTTCATATTCCGGAAGGAGCGACGGATTCCGAGATCGCATTGGCTTACGAGCAGGCGAGCCAGAAGCTTGACGCGTTGGTTGCCAGACTGCAGCAACCGCCGGCCATCGGATTTATGGCCCCCGCCGCAGCATACCCGTTGGATCCCGACTTGGGAGACGTTCAGTCGAATCTGACGAAGGAACAATTCATCGGTAATGTGGAGCAAGCGAAAGAATATATTCGTGCCGGCGATATTTTCCAGGTGGTATTGTCGCAGCGATTCAGCATCGAGACGGATGTCGATCCACTGCATGTGTATCGTGTACTCCGTACGATGAATCCGTCTCCATATATGTATTATTTAAAGATGGGCGATGAGGTTATTGTCGGCACTTCGCCGGAAGCGCTGGTGAAGGTGTCCGGCGGCCGCGTAGAGACAAGACCTATTGCCGGTACGCGCCCTCGCGGCGTTACGCCGGAGGAGGATCTGGCGCTGGAGGCCGAGCTGCTTGCTGACGAGAAGGAAAGAGCCGAGCATCTGATGCTGGTGGATCTGGGTCGCAACGATATTGGACGCGTATCGGAGTTCGGCAGCGTCCGCTGCGATTCCTTTATGGAGATCGAACGTTACTCCCACGTCATGCACATCGTGTCCAACGTATCCGGCAAGCTGCATCCGGACAAAGACTTCTTTGATGCCTTTATCTCTTGCTTGCCGGCGGGCACCGTATCGGGCGCTCCCAAGCTGCGCGCCATGGAGATCATCGCGGAGCTTGAGAACGAAGCCCGCGGCGCCTATGCCGGAGCGATCGGATATCTGGGTTTTGGCGGCACGATGGACACCTGCATTACCATTCGCACCATTATTTTTAAGCATGGCAAAGCATATGTCCAGAGCGGAGCAGGCATCGTTTGGGATTCCGTTCCGGAGAGTGAATATATGGAGACCATCAACAAAGCCAAAGGAATGCTTAAAGCCATTCGCGCAGCGGAAGCCAGCTTCGGCCAATCGCCTAAGCCATTACCCAAGCAAGAGCAATCTGGCGCGCGCGTGAATTCGGATTATGAGATTGCATCGAGAGAGGGGCGGGGTTAGGATGGAGACTAAGGTCTTTACGATCCAGGAAGCACTGGCCAAAGTCGTGGGTAACCAGCATCTGACGCGTTCGGAAGCCTCGCAGGTCATGGGAACGATTATGCAGGGAGAAGCTACGGCGGCCCAGATCGGCGCCATTGCTACCGCGCTGCGCATGAAAGGCGAGACGAAGGACGAAATTACAGGCTTCGCCGAAACAATGCGCAGCCATGGCAACCATGTGCAAGCCGGCTCTGGCGAACTGCTGGATACATGTGGTACGGGAGGCTCCGGCATTCATAAGTTTAACATTTCGACGGCCTCCTCGATTATTGCTGCTGCAGCCGGCATACGCGTGGCGAAGCACGGCAACCGGGCCATGTCCGGCAAGACCGGCAGCGCCGATGTATTGGAGGCTCTCGGCGTTCAGATCAGCTTGACGCCCGAACAGGCATCCGCGTGTCTGCATGATATCGGCATCTGCTTCATGTTCGCCCAATTGTATCATCCATCGCTTCGGCATGCCGCTGCGCCGCGCCGCGAATTAGGCATTCGCACGATCTTCAATATGCTGGGGCCGCTGACGAATCCGGCAGGCGCTGATCGGCAGTTGTTGGGTTTGTACGATCGAACCCGAACCGAAACGATTGCGGAAGTGCTGGGAGAGCTAGGTCTGTCGCGAGCGCTGGTCGTCAGCAGCCACGATGGACTGGACGAGATCAGCATCTCCGCTCCAACGCAAATATCGGAGCTGCGAGACGGCGTTGTCAGAACATTTGATCTTACGCCCGAAGAGCTCGGCTTGCGCCGTCATCCCATCGGCGAAGTTAAGGGCGGAGAGCCAGCCGTCAACGCCGGCATTATTCGTTCCATCTTCGATGGGAAAGAACGCGGAGCTTATCGCGATATCGTATTGGCCAATGCAGGAGCTTGCATCTACGTAGGCGGCCTCGCCTCTACGCTTGCTGACGGCGTGGAGCTTGCGGCAGAGGTGATCGACCAAGGCAAGGCTATGGCCAAGCTGCAAGAGCTTATTCAAACGACAGGAGAGTTGACACATGTTTCTTGAGCGAATCGTAACAACCAAACGCGCCGAGGTGGAAGAATTGGCGGGCCGATTCTGGTTATCCGATATTGAAAGACGTATTGCCGAAATGGAAGCTTGCCGTGGCTTTGAGCAAGCGCTTAGACCCGATGGCCGCCGCAGAAGCATGGGACTTATCGCCGAGGTCAAAAAGGCATCGCCGTCCAAGGGATTGATTCGGGAGGACTTCGAGCCGGCCGGTCTGGCACGGGCTTACGAAGAAGCAGGCACCGACTGCATATCCGTTTTGACGGATCGCGATTACTTTCAGGGTCATAACGATTTCTTGACGCTTGTCAAACATACGGTCAACGTTCCTTTACTGCGCAAGGACTTTATTATCGACTACCGACAAATTTACGAGGCGCGTCTCATCGGCGCGGATGCCATTTTGTTGATCGCAGCCATTCTGACGACGGAGCAATTGTCGGAGTTCTACGAGCTGGCACGCGCGTTAGGGATGGATGTGCTGGTCGAGGTACACGACGAGGAGGAATTGGATCGGGTGCTGTCGCTGAAAAAAGCGACACTGATCGGCATTAACAACCGCAATCTTAAAACATTCGTAACGGATCTCGGGACAACGGAGAGATTGATCGGCATGATGCCTGCCGGAGTAACGATCATTAGTGAAAGCGGCATTGCAGGCCCGGCTGATATGGCCTATCTCCAGTCCGCGGGAGCGCATGGCGTATTGATCGGCGAACACTTTATGCGTCAGAGCATTGTGCGCGACGCGGTTGAGGATTTGATGGGGCCGGTGCGGGGATGATGAATTCTCCAACACGGATCAAAATATGCGGATTAAGGGATGTGCCAACCATCGAGTCGATGGACGGTCTTCCTTTCCACGAGATGGGCTTTGTATTTGCGCCAAGCAAGCGGCAAGTGTCAATCGACGAGGCTCCTGCATTGCTTGCTGCTGCGGGACGTATTGGGGCTGCGGAAGGCAAGCCGCCGGTCACGGTAGGCGTATTTGTCAATATGCCGCTTGCCGAGATGCATGAACTGCTGGCGGCAGCGCCTCTGCAAGTCGTCCAATTGCATGGCTCCGAGAGTCCGGACTATTGCCGGGCGCTGAAGAACAGACATCCTGACATCGGAATTTGGCGGGTGTTCTCCGTAGGCAAAAGCGATGGTCAGGTAAGGGAACAACACGCTTCGTTGCGGGAATACGCCTTTAGCCAACTGGAGGAATACCGCGGCTTGCTTCATGCTGTGCTGATCGACGCACCGGGAGGCGGTACCGGGCAGCCTTTCGATTGGCAGGCCATTGACGCCTACAAACAAGCGGCTGCGCGTTTCGATCTGCCCTTGTACGTGGCGGGCGGCTTGCGCGAAGAGAATGTTGGAGAGCTCGTCCGCGGCTATTCGCCGGGCGGCGTTGACGTTTCGAGCGGCGTAGAAAGCGATGGACGGAAGGATATTACCAAAATAAGAGCATTCGTGAGAAAGGTGATTGAATCATGACACAGATTCCAGATGCAAGCGGCAGATTCGGCAAGTTCGGCGGCCGATATGTGCCAGAGACGTTGATGAACGCCCTGCTTGAGCTTGAAGAGGCTTATACCCATTATTCCAAGGACCCTGAATTTCAACGCGAGGTTCGCGAGTTGCTGCACCGTTATTCCGGCCGCCCTACTTCGCTTTATTACGCAAAACGGCTGACCGAGCAGCTTGGCGGGGCCAAGGTGTACTTGAAGCGGGAGGACTTGAACCATACGGGCGCCCACAAAATCAACAACACGATAGGCCAGGGCGTCCTTGCCAAACGAATGGGCAAAACGAAAATTATCGCGGAAACAGGCGCGGGCCAGCACGGCGTTGCCTCGGCTACGATCGCCGCACTGCTTGGACTGGAATGCAAGGTGTTTATGGGCGAAGAGGATATGAAGCGCCAGCAGCTTAACGTTTTCCGGATGAATCTGCTGGGCTCCGAGGTCGTACCGGTCACTTCCGGCACAAAAACGCTAAAGGATGCCTGCAACGAGACGCTGCGCTACTGGGTCAGCCATGTCGACGATACGTACTACATTTTAGGCTCGGCTACAGGCCCGCATCCGTATCCCATGATGGTTCGCGACTTCCAGCGGATTATTGGCGACGAGTCCCGCGAGCAGATCCTTGGCCTCGAAGGCCGTCTTCCGGATTACGTCGTTGCTGCCGTCGGCGGCGGAAGCAATGCCATGGGCATCTTCTATCCGTTCGTTAATGACGACGGCGTTCGTCTGCTCGGCGTGGAGGCTGCTGGACGCGGCGTTGATACAGATGAGCATGCCGCAACCATGACGAAGGGCCGCCACGGCGTATTCCAGGGCTCCTTAAGCTATGTCCTGCAGGATGATCATGGCCAGGTCCTTCCGGCGCATTCTATTTCCGCCGGCTTGGATTATCCCGGAATCGGACCGGAGCACGCTTATCTAAAGGACTCGGGCCGTGCCGAATATGTGCCGATCACGGATGCTGAAGCGCTGGACGCGCTGCAGCTGCTGTCTCGCACGGAAGGCATCATTCCGGCGCTGGAATCGGCGCATGCCATCGCGCAGACGTTAAAACTGGCTCCAACGCTGGATAAGGACAAAGTAATCGTGGTCTGCTTATCGGGCCGCGGCGACAAAGATGTCGAATCGATTATGGGATATTTGGGAGGCAACAACGATGAATCTCATTGATGCGAAATTTGCTAGCTTGAAGCGCGAGGGCCGATCGGCGCTTATGCCTTTCATTACGGTCGGGGATCCCGATCTGGATACGACGCTTGAGCTTATAAAGGAGATGGAGCGTGCCGGAGCGGACATGATCGAGCTTGGGGTGCCGTATTCCGATCCGCTTGCGGACGGTCCGGTTATACAGCGAGCATCCGAGCGGGCGCTTAAAGGAACGGTGACGCTGGCGGATTGTATCGGCATTGCAGAGCGCGCGCGCGAAGCCGGCGTACAAATACCTCTCATTCTGTTTACTTACTTCAATCCTGTGCTTCAATACGGTCTGGATGCATTCTTCGAGCTTGTCGTCGCGAAAGGAATCAGCGGTCTTATTATTCCCGATCTGCCAATCGAAGAGGATCAAGAGGTGCGCGAGCTGGCCGAAGGGGCGAATATCCATTTGATCCCGCTCGTAGCGCCAACTTCGCAGGACCGCGTGAAACGGATTGCAAGCAAGGCGAGAGGCTTCGTCTATTGCGTTTCCTCGTTGGGCGTAACGGGCGTCCGGGCGGATTTCCATAGCGGCATTGAACAATTCCTTGCCACTGTCCGGGAAGCAACCGATCAGCCCATCTGCATCGGGTTCGGTATTTCCAGCCGCGAGCAGGTTGCGCGGTTCGAGCGGATCTGCGACGGCGTAGTGGTGGGCAGCGCAATCGTCAGGCAGATTGAGGAGCAGCTGCCGCTGCTGCAAAACTCAGATACAAGGGAGCAAGGGCTGCGTCTGGTCGGTCAATTCGTTGCTTCACTGAAAGGCTG
The DNA here is from genome assembly GCF_014303795.1 of Paenibacillus sp. PAMC21692. NCBI lineage: Bacteria > Bacillati > Bacillota > Bacilli > Caryophanales > Paenibacillaceae > Paenibacillus > Paenibacillus sp. PAMC21692. The sequence continues at coordinate 5,529,266 of NZ_CP060293.1, read as the reverse complement.
ACAGCCATGTTTTATGCTCTCGTGGCGCTAATCGGGAAGATATTCCCGAGCAGCGCCATTTTTTTTGTTTTAACCCTACTACTTTTTGAACAACCTCTTTAAATCGATAAAGAGATATGAGACAATACAAACTAGCAAATATACAGCTGATATCCAAATTGAAGGGGTGAATGACGAAATGCAGCCCAAAAGCAATATCGTCCATCTTCCCGTGTATCAACCGGGGAAACCGATTGAAGACGTGAAGAGAGAATTAGGTTTAAGCGAAGTGATCAAGCTTGCCTCCAATGAAAATCCGAATGGCTGCTCCGAGAAAGCCAAAGCGGCAATTATCGAGAGCGTGTCGAATACGCATATATATCCAGACGGAGCCAGTGTCGAGCTGACGGCTGTATTAGCCGAGAGACTTGGCGTACAGCCGAATCAGATCATCTTCGGAGCGGGATCCAGCGATATTATTTTAATGACCGCACGTGCCTTCCTGGCGCCTGGCGACGAGACGATAATGGCCGACGAAACTTTCTCTCAGTACAAACATAATGCCGAGGTAGAGAATGCGCGCATCGTCGAAGTGCCGCTCAGAGATGGCCGTCATGACTTGCCGGCGATGCTGGCGAAGGTTACGCCGCGCACGAAAGTGTTGTGGGTCTGCAATCCTAACAATCCGACGGGGACGATCGTCTCGCACGAAGAGCTGTCCGCTTTCTTGAAGTCGGTGCCGACGCATGTATTGGTCGTACTTGACGAAGCATACGGAGAATTTGTATATGACGAATCGTATAGCAACGGCGTGTCGATGCTAAATGAACATCATAATCTTCTCGTGCTGCGTACCTTCTCCAAAATTTACGGTCTTGCGTCGCTTCGTATCGGCTTCGGTGTCGGCCATCCCGACGTCGTTCGCTTTATTAATCAAGTACGCGAACCGTTTAATACAAGCCGAGCCGCGCAAGCTGCAGCAAAGGCATCTCTCGAGGATGACGGCTTCCTGCAAACTTGCCGCGAGAATAACCTGGCAGGCATTCGCTACTTGCAGGCGCAATTCGACGAGATGGGACTTGTTCATTTTCCTGCATTCGGCAACTTTATCATGGTTGATGTGAAACGTCCTTCATCGGAAGTATTCGATGCGCTGCTGCGCCGCGGCATCATCGTTAGAGCACGCTGGACCTACTACCCGAACCATATCCGAGTAAGCGTAGGTACGCAGGCGGAGAACGAGAAGTTTATCTCGGCTCTGGGGCAAGTCTTGCAGGAAGTGACGGTGTAGACCAATCAGGATGATAACTGTTTCTATATTCGGCGTCGGACTTATCGGAGGCTCCATCGCGTTATGCCTTAAGGGAAAGCCGGGCATAAAAGTGATCGGCTTTTCCAATCGTCCGGCTTCGGTCGAAAAATATTTGCAACGAGGCGTTGTAGACGAAGGCACGACCTCTGTGCAAGAAGCTGCAGAAGCTGCGGACTTTATTTTCTTGTGTGTGCCGGTCGGCATGATGCAGGAGTATCTGGATCAGATCAACACGTTCAATCTCAAAAAGGGATGCATCGTTACGGATGTTGGCAGTACGAAGTCTTCTGTGACGACTTATGCGGAAACCCTCAAGTTAAGCAACGCCGTGTTCATCGGCGGTCATCCAATGGCCGGCTCAGAACGAACAGGCGTAGAGGCTGCCTCGTACCATCTCCTGGAGAATGCCTTCTACGTACTAACGCCTAGCGATTCTGCGACGCCAGAGTCGGTAGAGCGGCTCACTGAGCTGCTGTCGCACACAAGAGCGAATATTGTAAAGGTGGATGCCGAGTCCCATGATGATATTGTGGGCGCTATCAGCCATCTTCCTCATATCATCGCTGTAGCGCTTGTCAATCAAGTTCGAGGATATAATGAACACAACGGCTTATACGAATCGCTTGCGGCCGGAGGCTTCCGCGATATTACGCGGATAGCTTCCGGCGATCCCGCTCTGTGGCGAGACATTCTGATCGATAATCGGCAAGTGCTCTTGAAGCTGCTTGGCGACTGGAAGTCGGAGATGGAAGGTTTTGCGAAGATGCTGGAAGAGATGGACGGCGCCGGCATCGAACAATCGTTCCGTACGGCTGGCGACTTCCGCAGCCGAATGCCAGAGCGTCGGAAGGGCATGATACATTCCGTATATGATTGTTATGTCGACGTTCCCGATCATCCCGGCATCATCGGAAGAATCGCGACGGAGCTAGGAAACAATCGGATTAACCTCAGCAATCTTCAGATCATAGAGAGCAGGGAGGATGTGCCCGGCGTGCTCCGGCTGTCCTTCAGGACGCAGGATGATTTGGACGGGGCCATCGCGCTGCTGGATCGAACGGGTTACGCTGTCCATCAATAACGTTTCCAGCTTGCAACGAGAACTCTCCGGCTGCCCTATCGGGAAGACCGGAGAGTTTTTTCAAAAGAATCAAAATGCCATAAGATGCCGAAAGAAAAATGAAAGCGCTTATTGACAAACTGGAAGCGTATACATATAATAAAAGTACAGTATGGTTTCTCTCCACTCCTATCCAATACTTCAGCGTTCGGCATGAATGCTGGCCACTCCTCGGAGTGGTTTTTTTTTTGCCGTTTTTTCGTTATCGGAACTCAATCGCTAGTTATTGGAACAAAAGGGGGATGAAGGATAAATATCCTTTTTGTCGAAAGAAGCAGGAATTTGATAATGGAACTCGAATACTTAATTACCGCGGCCTCGATTCACAATTTCTGAAGTCGACCGCAACTTTTGGCTCCCGTACCAGTACAATGTTACAGGTGGTCCGGGAATAACCTGCAGGTGGAGGAGGTTCGCCTGTCATGACTGATTCCCAGCTTATACGTGAGATAAAGGATGGCAATGTCGACCTGTACTCCGAGCTAATGAGCCGGTATCAGCGTAAGATTATGGCCTTTATCTTCCATATGCTGAAGAGCTCGAAGCTGGAATTGCTTGCCGAGGATTTATGCTCAGAAACATTCTATAAAGCCTATCGGAGTTTGCATTCCTTCAGGGAGATGGACGCTTCATTTTCGACATGGTTGTATACGATTGCGCGCAATACGGTGCTAAGCGAGCTGCGCAAAAGCAAGGCGGCTAACGTCTCGCTGGATGAAGCCGGCTTTGAGCCGCTGGCGTCGCCGGATTTGGCGCCCGAGCAGCAATTGCTGCGCAACGAGCGAATGACCATGGTGAGGGATGCCATTAACAATCTGCCTGAGAAACAGCGCTCCGCGCTCATTCTGCGAGAATATGACCAACTCGATTACCAAGAGATCGCAAGCATTCTGGGACAATCGGTCAGCTCCGTCAAGTCGCTTCTGTTCCGTGCAAGAGCCAGCGTGAAGTCGCAGCTCGAGCCGTATTTCGGAGGAATGACATCGATGGAGCCATTCGAGGGGATGAATATAAGATGAGATGTGCGGAAGTTCAGGATAAACTCCCGATGTACGGAGACATGTCCGAGAACGACGGGATTCGAATTGAGATGGAAGCGCACCTGCTGGACTGCCCGGATTGTTCGACGTTGTTCGGCTTATGGGAAGAGAGCGACAGTCTGATCCGGGAGTTATCGGAGCAGGAAGTCGTCATAGGACCTTCCGAGCATGTGACTCGTAACGTGATGGACCGCATTTATGCAGAACAATCGTGGTTCATGCCGGTTCCGAGCAAAAGCTATCAATTTTCCAAGTCGTTCCGGCGCAACATGTCGATATTGATCGCGGCATGTATGGCGATGTTTGCCGTCGCTTTCTTTGTATTCGTATTCGATTACAGGGATGCGCCCACCCAGGCTCAAATGCAAGCAATGACCGGGCTTATTGATACGGCTAAAGCTTCGGGAGACGATGTGTTCGGCGCTACCGGCTTTTACGCGGAAGTACCGGTTGCCAGTATCAGCGATCCATTCGTCTTGCAGGTAGTGCCGACATTCCCGCAATATTACGTCGCACTCTCGCTTCTGGGCCTGGTGATGGCGCTTCTCATTATGAACTGGCTGTCCCGTACGCGGCACTGATCGAACCTACGGCAAGACGCACGCAGACAGAAGGAGTGAAATCCATTGTTCATCGGATTGGTTAGGCATGGAGAAACAGATTGGAATGCCGCAGGCATACTGCAAGGTCAGACGGATATTCCGCTCAACGAGAGAGGTTTGAAGCAAGCTGCTGCTCTTGCGGAAAGACTGAGTACGGAGCAAAAAATCTGGGATGTCGTGTTATCCAGCGACTTGGTCCGTGCCCGGAAAACAGCGGAAATTATTGCAGACCGGCTGCAAGTGCCGTTGCTCGCGCCGGATACAAGGCTGCGAGAACGTTATTTCGGCGAGGTTGAAGGAACGACAGAGCCGCAGCGAGTCGAAAAGTGGGGAGCAGACTGGCGCAGTCTGAAGTTAGGCGCGGAATCTGATACGGAGATGCGGGCGAGAGGGATGAGCTTGATCACTGAGCTGGCGCGAGCGGAAGAAGCGAGCAACATTCTTATCGTATCGCACGGCAGCTTCATCGCCCATCTGCTGCAAGCGATGTGCTCCACGCTTCAAGATCAACGCCTCGGCAATTTGTCTTACTCGATCCTGTCGTTGAACGAAGAGAAGTGGGAGCCGGTCCTTCATAATTGTACGCAACACCTGGATACCGTGAAGCAATAAAAAAACCGCTATTCGTCCACATGGACGAATGAGCGGTTTTTTTGTTTGGAAATGATGCAACTCCAAGACTTGTGAACAAAAGGTTAAAAAATCTAACAGACACCAGCATCGCTATTTGTCTGATTATTAACGTCAACCCAGTCTAACGGACAGGAAAAACACTATTGGGCCGTAATGGAGCCAATTTGCGTTATGATGATGCGAATAAGGTCGTGTAAGAGGCTGTCGATTCATTGTGAGTAACGGAGCTGAAACGTTCTGCTTTCGCTAACGGACCTCAGAGCCTCTGTTTGCAGCATTATCGCGATATTGAAAATCTAATGGACTCAGATGACGCTATTTGGTGCATTTCCGCCCATTCTATGCGGTTTTGACGGAAATAAGGTCGTCTGTGTCCGTAACAATTTGAACAGGCCCCATTATTGCGAAATAGCGACTGTGGCGTCCGTTACAATCAGCCTTTAATTCACTGCGCAGCATACCAGACTGCGGCTAACGAGCTTTAGCTGTAATGGGGGAAATTGGTTGGCGGTGCGAACGAGCAGCTGTAGTCGTTAAAAACGCCGATGGATCGGAAAGTAACTCCAATTAGCAGCCATGAGCGTTAGTAACGCTTATAGGTCCAAAAAGTAGGTGAAAAATCGGGTTGAGCGCCTAAATGAGGCAAAAAACCTATTTCGTTCGTCACAATTGCCAGATAGCGGCCAATCTGTTCTTGAAACAAGACCAAGGACACTCTCTCTCCCTATGAGGTATTAAAATTCGGAATTGTCCAATAATGGGAATAAAACCTTTGAGCGATCGCCATGAAAATATTTTCTACCGATCCGCGAAGAAAGGAGTAACCCATGAACCTATCGGATATGCTCGGATACGCGGATATCGGCCAGCTCAGTCGAATAGCGGATGTGTATAAGTGCGAGTGCAACGGCAATTCCAAAAATGAGCTTATCCAGTCCATTCTGGCAAGAGTAAGCCGTCATGACGTATTCGAGGAGCAGATCGACGTCATGAAGCTCGAGGAAATGCGATTTCTGAACTCGTTGTTGTTCGAAGCGCGCGAATCGTACAGTCTGGAGGATTTGATCGCGAGAGTTCAGCAATCACGTTTTGGCATCGAGCAGATTGCGGCTCCCGAGAAGCCAACATCCAAAGCAAAGCGAGGCAAAAAAAATGTAGTGCCTGCGCCGCCGCCAAGTCCTAGAGACGTGATTGCGCGCTTCAAGCATCAGGGTTGGTTATTCAATGGCTTCAGCGGACCCAATCGTTACTTGTTTCAAGTGCCGCGCGATTTGAAGACGAGATTTAAAGAGACGCTTCAACGCCGATTCGCGAAGGAGCTCGTCTATACGGATGATCCGCCGATGTACAGAGACGAGCAGGACCTCATGACAGAAGATATCAAGCATCTGCTGCACTACGTGCACCATAATGAAATACAGCTGACAGCAGATGGCTCGATGTACAAGCGGTTTTTACTGCAGCTTCTGGACCGAATGAGCGTGCGGGAGGAACTGCCTGGCAAAGGAGCATGGCGCTTCGGGTACGGCCGCCACTTTAATGTGTATCCAGATCGTTTCTCGCTGCTGTACGATTTCTGTGCCAGCAACGGCTATCTCAGCGAAAAAAACGAATGCCTTTCCGTCACCGACAAAGGACTAGAGCGTCTTAAGGGAGTACCGCCCGAGGAGCGAGAGGCACTATACGCTTATTGGCTCCGCCTGTACAAGGGGCCCGTAGCGAATCTCTTGTCGCTCGTTCATTGGATAGGAGCGCTCGCTGGAGAATGGGTCAGCGCGGATTCGATCAAAAAGGTGCTGCTACCTTTCGTAAAACCTTATTATTACGATGATGCCGACGCGATTATGGAGCGAAGGATCTTGACGGTTATGATGCATCTGGGGTTGCTGAGACTTGGGGAGCATCCCGTGTACGGCACGGTTGTAAGGATGACGAAAGCAGGAGAAGCAATCGTCTCGGGAAAGGGATTGAAGCTGGCCCATTGACTTTGATTTCGCCAATTGGTAAAATCTCTCCCACCAATAGAGGTAGAGAAGGGAGAGTATATACAATATGTTCATACCTTACAAGGGAATCGTTCCGGCGTTTGAAAAAGACTGCTATGTGGCAGAGGGAGCGCGGATCATTGGCGACGTATCCATGGGAGCTTTCGGCACCGTATGGTTCAATGCTGTTCTAAGAGGCGATCTGGCGCCAATCCGCATCGGTGAACGCTGCAATATACAGGATAACGTAGTAGGGCATGTCAATACAGATCAGCCGCTTATACTGGAAGATGAAGTGTCGGTCGGCCACAGCGCCATCATCCATGGATGCAAGGTGGGCAGAGGCACATTAATCGGAATGGGGGCAATCGTACTAAACGGCGCCGACATCGGTGAATATGCTTTAATAGGGGCCGGTTCGATTGTTACGGAGAACAAGAAGGTACCATCCTATACGCTTTCGCTCGGAACGCCTGCCAGAGTCGTAAGAGAATTGACAGATGACGATTTGCAGCGAATGAGAAGGACGATGGAAAGCTACGTAACGAAAGGAATCGAATATAGGATCTCATGAGCCGATGTGGAGGTGTATCCTATGGACAAAATGAAAGTAACGTACGAGGCGATGCTAGCTTTGGCAGCAGAGATGGTGCTGGACGAAGCGGTGCTCAAATTTCAAACAAAGCAGTTGCACCACGCCATCGATAAGGCGCTTGCAGACGGCGATGAGGATACGTTCTACCGTCTAGTCAAGCAACTGAATGAGCTGAAACAATAGAGCAAAGAAGCTTCCTGGCAGGTCGGAACATTCCGCACTGGCGTATGGAAGCTTTCTTTTGTAGAATGGTAAGGACAGGATGGGAGAGGAAAAAAGAAACGGGGAATTCGGAATGAAATTCAGTGAAATCGAAAATGAGCAGTGGGACGAGCTGTCGCCCTATCTGGACACCTGCCTGCTGCCCGTAACGGGCTTGACGGGGGGAGAGTCGCCTTACGAAGCTACTGAGAAGCTGGAGAAGCTCAGAGACGTGCTGGATCTTGTCGAGATCCCTTTTAAGGGCAGGGTCGTAACTTATCCGGCTTGTCATTATTTAGCTAAAGCAGAGGCGGCAGGAGCCTTCTTGGCAGGGTACGTCGATAAACTTAGGGATGCGGGATTTGCATACATTATCATCGCAACCGCCAACCCGCTGCTGGACATGACCCTATCCGGCGCTGATCTCATTTTGCAAACGGATGATAACGGCGAAGGACTCCAGCCTGCATTCGTGAGTTCACAAATTAGAGAGCTATGGGGTGGCGGATCTCCTTCATAATGCCATGGTTTCCGTATAATATGATCGAATTATGGGGAAAACAAATGCCATAGCAGGTCAAATGTGACAAATTGACAACAAATTATTGAACGCCATTTCCAGAATGACGCAAATATCGGGCCATATTCTTGACGCTCCCAAGCACCTAGGCTATTATAAGTAATGTCCTAGTTCGTCATGTGTTTTTGCCGTGCGGCAAGACGCGAGATATGGTTGGCAAAGGGGGGTTAGAACAGAAGATGAGTAATCATGAACAACACGAGACGTCGCATCGTCCCGTTCAGCGTAAAGAAATGTCCCGGCGTCAATTCCTGTCATACACGCTTGGCGGAACAACGGCTTTTATGATGGGCGGTGCCGTGCTGCCGATGGTTCGCTTTGCGGTAGATCCTCTTCTTAAGAAGAAGGGAGAAGGCACGTTCGTAAAGGTTATCGAAGAAAGCAAGATAACGAACGAACCGCAGGAATTTAAATTTAAAATTCACCAGGTCGATGGATGGTACGAAAGCGAACCGGAGCTGGTTGCTTGGATCTCCAAGAACGAGCAAGGAGAAGTTTTCGCGCTGTCTCCAATCTGTAAGCATCTAGGCTGCACGATAGCCTGGAACGCGAAAGGGAAAAACGAATACGACTGTCCGTGTCACGACGCGCGTTACTCGAAGGACGGCAAGAACATTACCGTCGCGAATACGCCGCTAGACGAGTATGACGTCATGATCGACCAAGGCTTTATTTATCTAGGAGCCATCAAACCGAACACTAGAGTCTAAGGAGGGCGTATTTCAGATGTTTAAGAATGTATACAACTGGATCGACGAACGTCTTGACATTACGCCGCTTTGGAGAGACGTGGCGGACCATGAAGTTCCGGAGCATGTTAACCCGGCGCATCACTTCTCCGCATTTGTCTATTGCTTCGGTGGCTTGACGTTTTTTATCACGGTTATTCAGATTCTGTCGGGCATGTTCCTGACGATGTATTATGTGCCGGATATTATTAACGCTTACGCGAGCGTTGACTTCCTGCAACACCAGGTTGCCTTCGGACAAATTGTTCGCGGCATGCACCATTTCGGCGCAAGCTTGGTTATTGTAATGATGTTCCTACATACACTTCGCGTCTTCTTTACCGGCTCCTATAAGGCGCCGCGCGAGATGAACTGGGTAGTCGGAATGCTGATTTTCTTCATTATGCTGGGCCTGGGCTTTACGGGCTACCTGCTTCCATGGGATAACAAAGCTTACTACGCAACTAAGGTAGGGGTTGAAATCGCTGCATCCGTACCGTACATCGGATCGTACATCGCCGACTTCCTGTACGGGGGCGACATCGTAGGCGCGCAGACGCTGACTCGATTCTTCGCGATTCACGTATTCTTCCTGCCTGGCGCACTGATCGCCATGCTGGCGGCGCATTTCCTGATGATCCGGAAGCAAGGCATTTCAGGACCACTTTAAGCGAAGGAGGGCTATCTTATGGCGCATGGTCATAAATCGAACGAGAAAGTCGTATACGTTGGCGACTCTCGTGTCAAGAAAGGCGCAGGCATCCAGACGCCTCCCGACTACACTTCGTTCCCGGGCAAGTCGGAAGCCTTCATCCCGAACTTCCTGCTTAAGGAATGGATGGTCGGCTGCGTCGTGCTTGTGGGATTCCTGGCATGGACGATCGCGGAGCCGGCTCCGCTGGGTTATCCCGCGGATCCAACGAACACCGCGTTTATCCCGATGCCGGACTGGTACTTCTTGTTCCTGTACCAATTTCTAAAATATCCGTACGTATCGCAAGATTATGTATTGCTCGGTACGATGGGCGTACCTGCTATCATGTTTGGAGCTTTGCTACTGGCTCCGTTCCTGGATACAGGCAAAGAACGCCGTTTCTACCGTCGTCCGATTGCTTCTTCTCTTATGTTGCTGTCCTTGGCAGCATGCATATACTTGACAGTCGTATCATGGGACCACTACCAGCATATGCTGGATCAGAACGGTCAAACACCGGAACATCACGTTCGCGCGGACAAAGCGAAAGAAGCGATCGAACGCGGCGAACCGAGACCGAATCCGCTTAAGAAGGCTGCAGCCTTTATCGAACCCGATGATCCTGCAGTAGCGATTATTCAAGCGCAATGCATCGGCTGTCACGCAGCTGATCTTAACGGCGGTGCTGGACCTGCTTTGCTCGGTATCGGTAATCGTCTCAGCAAAGAAGAGATTGCGGACACGATTACGAACGGTCGAAATGCAATGCCAGCTTACAATGGTCAACTGTCTACTGAAGAAATTGACTCCATTGCGGTTTGGCTGACCAAACAGACTCAATAATTAATCGTCAAGAACCTGATCGGTAATATACGGTCAGGTTCTTTTTGAAAGGAAGAACGTTATGGGGATCTCCTTCTTCTGGAGCAAAGGTTTTCTGCTCAATCGATCATTTCTGTGGCTGTTGTTTATTTGCAACTTGCTCGGTACGATATACGGGTACATTTGGTATGACAGCCAATTGCAGTGGACAGCTGCCAACAAGCCGCTGTGGACGCTGCCGTTTGTACCGGATTCACCGACTGCAAGTTTATTCTTTACTATGTCACTATTATATCTGCTATTCCCCATTACGAAACCTACCCGCATCGCCAATATGGCAAGGGTCCTTGTCGAAGCGCTGGCTGTCGTCACATCCGTCAAATACGGGATTTGGGCGGTCTCGATGATCGTAGCCGGGGCAGCGCAAGGAGACGTGTTAAATTGGACCCATTACATGCTGATCGTCTCTCATTTGGCAATGGCGGTCGAAGCGCTGCTATATGTCAGGTTTATGAAAGCCGGTACGGCGGCGTTTGCCGTGGCGTTAGGTTGGCTGCTGATTAACGACACCGTGGATTACACGCTTAACGTCAATCCCTGGCTGCCGGACGAGCTTGAAGACGACAGAGCCGCAGTCGAGCTGTTTACGTATGGGCTTTCGCTGGCGAGTTTTGCCGCGGCCTGGTTAGCGGGCCGATTCCGCAAATCCTGATCCCTCTGTCATAAGCTTGGACAACTCCTCATAGTATGGTCTATGGGGGGAGATGTTCGTGAGAATACGGGTTGCAGTTCCATTTATCATATGTATCTTCATGACAATCGGATCGGCGAGCGTCGTCTGGGGAGGAGCGGGAGCGACTTCTCAGGCACTGTCTTTGTTTTCGGGGAAGCCTTACGATTCGTTATATCGGATGGACGAGATAGGGATTGCGTTGTATAATGCCGCCATAAATAATAATCGTCAGTCTGCTTATATGCAAGTGCAGAAGCTGCAAAAAGGAATGAGCAATAAGCTGTTGCTTTCCTATGGTTATGCAGAGGGCTGGAATGCAGTAGCAGCCGATCTGACCGCCATTGAAACGGCGCTTTCGAGGAGCGCGCCAGGCAACGAATGGCGGGAGCTTGCCGTCAAAGTCCGATTGTCTCTGGATGCCGTCGTCAGCGGCAATGGCTCCTTGTGGCTGCAATACGATTATTTGCTGCGAGAGGATGTCGCCTTGATAGGACAAGCCTTAAAGAGAAGCACGAACGATACGAAAGCGGCAGCTAATGCAGCAGGCGCGCTGCTTGAGACGATGCGGATGCATGTGTTTCGGATGGACGCGGCAGCTGCCATCAGCGGCCACAGCATGCGTACTCAAGAGCTGATACAACGAATGGACTACGTGGACAAGAGGATAAATGCGCTTAAAACGGATAGGGGATCCAGCGCAGCGACGTCTCTCAGAAACGCGCTGGAATCGCTGGACGGGGCAGTTGCCGTGTTGGATAACATCTTCCGAAAAGAAACCGGCGATATGCCAGCCTTAGCTCCGGCTACTGCTGTATATCCCCTGCGTTGGGCTTTCTTTATGGGGACGATGATATCGGCAGTTCTGACCTATGTGGGCTGGAGAAAATACCGCCAGATGCCTTACGGAGTCAAATCCATAAAATAATTTTAAAGGGTAGTAGTTCAATTGCTATTCTTCCTTAAAGCCTTCACCAAAAACGTCATGAACATCGGTAATAACGATAAACGCTCGGGGATCGATATTGCGTACAATGCTTTTGAGGCGGCGGGTTTCGTACCGTCCCACGACGCAATAGACGATCTCTTTGCTTTGCCCGGAGAATGCCCCCTTAGCCGGCATCAGGGTAACCCCCCGTTCCAGTTCAACCGTGATGCGGTCCGCGATTGCCTTGCTATGATCCGAAATAATGGAGGCTGATTTGGCGGAATAGGCGCCGTCCTGGATAAAATCGATGATCTTGGATGCGATGAATACAACAACTAACGTATAAAGTACCTTCTCTAGCGATATGTAGATCAAGGAGACGCCGATTATCACCGCATCGAATACAAGGATGATCTGTCCCATGCTGAAGCCTCGCCTTGACAAAATTCTGGCTATAATGTCAATGCCGCCTGTGGTGCCGCCGAATCGGAAGACGATGCCGAGACCCGCTCCTAAGGTGGCTCCCGCGTATAGCGCAATAAGCATGTTATCGTTGGAACTGTGGAACGGAATGATCCAATGGTTCCGGATGAGTAATTCGAACAACGCCAGGAACAACGACAGGGAGACAGTGCCGATAATCGTATAAAGCATCTGCAGCTTGCCGAGAGCCTTCCAGCCAAGCAGGAACAGGGGAATGTTCAATACCAGTGTCGTAACGGAGAGAGGCCATCCCGCTGCATAGTTCAACAGAACTCCGATACCGGTTACCCCGCCTTCCATTAAGGAATTGGGCAGCAGGAAATATTGAAGGCCGAATGCGTAGACGGCTGTACCGACGAGGATGGGCAATATGATTCTGGCTTGGGACATGATGCGGTTCACGGAACAGAAAACCCCCTTCGGTTTGTAAGCGGTTGTTGCTCTTAGTATGGCTAATTTACAGCCTTGAAAAAACATTGATTTTCGCCCGAGCAATACGGTAACATAGAAAAGAATAGCGATTGACAGGAAAGGAAGCGCAGTCATGAGTGAAAAGTCATTGGCGGATATTCAACGCGAAGTTGACGATTATATCTCGCAATTTAAGGAAGGATACTTTAGCCCGCTGTCATTAATGGCCCGCTTGTCGGAAGAAGTCGGGGAGCTGGCCAGGGAAATTAACCATAAATATGGCGAAAAACCAAAAAAAGCAGACGAAGCGGACAACAGTGTCGAGATGGAGCTTGGGGACATCCTGTTTATTTTATCATGTTTCGCAAATTCACTCGACATCGATCTGACAGAAGCCCATAATAAAGTGATGCACAAGTTCAACACGCGTGATGCGAACCGCTGGACGAAGAAATAAAAACGAACTGTAAGCAAGCTCCCGACATATGCTGTACCATCAATCCTGTACAAGGAGGAAGGGACGGATATGGACGGGGAAAGCTGCATACGCAAGGCGTACGACTACATTCTTCACGGCGATTTCGAAAGCGCGATTCATTGGTTCGAGCTCGCGATCAAGGCGGAGCCGGACAATGCCGGCTATTATCATAAATGCGCGGTTTCCTGCGCCAGAAGCAATAAGTGGACCAAGGCAAAACATTACTCGGACACGGCTATCGCGCTTGAGCCGGACAACGACGAATATATTTATTATTCGGAGTTGATTCGCTCCAAGCTGCTGCTTGAGGAGGTCGACGTACTGCTCGCATCGGTACCGCCGCGGCTTCTGGAAGCGGGAGATAAGCTTGCGGAAGCGATCTCGCTTGATCCGTTAAGCTTTGACGGTTTTTATACGCTTGCGATGGTGCGCTATACGGAAGGCGATTACGAACGTGCCGGCAAGCTTGTCAAGGAAGCTTTGAAGCTGGACCCTCAGCATGCAGCGGCACGACGGCTGTACGCCGACACGAGGCGGAAGAAAAGGAAGAATAGCAAAGGATAGGGTGATCGTCATGTCAACTGATCTTATAAAAGTAGCGGTAATCGGAGCAGCCGGCCGAATGGGGCGCGAGGTCGTAAAAATGGTGCTGGAGGATGAAACGCTTCAGCTTGTAGCTGCAGTCAGTCCTTCGTCAGGACCTGTTGATGCCGCCATTTTCGCGGGCAAGCCCAATTGCGGCGTAATCGTCAGCGCGACGCTGGACGAAGCGCTCAGTTCGGCCAAGGCCGATGTTCTCGTCGACTTTACAGTGCCGCAGGCGGCCTATGGCAATACGAAGACCGCAATCGAATACGGTGTTCGTCCAATCATCGGAACGACGGGTTTTACGCCTGAACAAATTGTGGAGCTGGACGAGCTCTGCAAGTCGAAGGGAATCGGCGGACTGATCGCGCCGAACTTCTCGATTGGCGCCATTCTTATGATGAAATTCGCCGCGCAGGCCTCCAAATATATGCCTCATGTCGAAATTATCGAATATCATGGCGATCAGAAGCTGGATGCGCCTTCCGGCACGTCGATCAAAACCGCGGAGCTGATCTCGCAGGTTCGCGAAGAGCTTCGTCAAGGCAACCCAAAGGAAGAAGAGACAATTGAAGGATCACGGGGCGGCTATTATAATGGCTTCCGGATACATAGCGTCAGATTGCCGGGGGTATTCGCTCAACAGGAAGTCATCTTCGGCGGCTACGGCCAAACACTCAAGATTCGCCATGATTCTTACGATCGTGCAGGTTATATGCCTGGCGTGAACGTGGCGGTCAAGAAAGTAATGACGTATGCCGGGCTCATCTACGGCTTTGAGCACATCATGGATTAACCTTAGTTATCGAAACATCATGGATTCATAACGTTTCTAACCTATCATTGTTCAGCTAGAGAGGGGTACGTCATGCTTAATATCGCCTTTATTGCCCACGACAGAAAGAAGGACGAGATCGTCAATTTCGTTACGGCATACGAACATGTTTTCGTTCCACACCAATTATATTCTACCGGCACGACGGGCGCCCGCATTATGGAACAAACAGACTTGTCCATTCACCGGTTTATGTCGGGGCCTTTGGGAGGAGATCAGCAGATAGGCGCCATGGTTGCGCAGAACGAGATGGATCTCATTATCTTCCTTCGCGACCCGTTGATGGCCCAGCCGCACGAGCCGGATATTATCGCATTGCTCCGACTCTGCGACGTGCAGGGCATTCCGGTAGCCACAAATATCGCCACAGCCGAGGTGCTTGTTAAGGCCGTAGAACGCGGCGACTTTGCATGGCGAGAGCTTGTCCACAAATACAAGCCCGGAGTGGGCGAATAATGGAGTCCGTCGATATTCTCGTATTCGGCGCCCATGCCGACGATGCGGAGATCGGCATGGGCGGCACGATCGCGAAGCATGCAAAAGACGGCCGGCGCATCGTCATATGCGATCTGACACAAGCAGAAATGTCATCCAACGGCACCGTGGAGCTGCGTCGGCAAGAAGCCGACGCAGCGGCCGCGGTGCTTGGTTTATTTGCACGGACCAATCTGTCTCTGCCTGACAGAGGCCTTTCGCTAAGCGGCGCTCACATCGAACGCGTAGTCGAAGAGATTCGCAGATGGCGTCCAAGGCTCGTTTTCGCTCCGTATTGGGTTGATCGTCACCCCGATCATGTGCAAGCCAGCAAACTGATCGAAGAGGCCGTATTTAATGCCAAGCTTCGCCATTATTTGTCGCATCTGCCTCCCGTACAGGTGGAGCAGCTCATTTATTATTTTATTAACGATATGGATCAGGTATCGCTGGCGATAGACGTTTCGAGCGTGTACGAGCAGAAGCGCGCAGCGCTTAAGGCCTATCGTTCGCAATTCCAGCTGTCCGCCACAACGGATTCTGTTGCAACTCCGCTCACTAATGGATATTTGGAGCGGGTTGAGGCAAGAGACTACTTGCTCGCGCAAGGACGGGGCTGGCAGTACGCCGAAGGTTTCGCGATCAAACGACCATACGGCATAACAACCTTTTGACGAAGTGCGTAATGTAAAGAACTAACGTACAACCAATCCGGAATACATATGAATAGCGGTTCAACAGCAGGAGGTGCGGCAATCATGACCAGGAAACTCAAAATCGGCATTACCTGTTATCCCACATTGGGCGGTTCCGGCGTCGTAGCGACGGAACTCGGCAAGCTGCTCGCGGAACGAGGGCATGAAATTCATTTTATTACGCACAGCATTCCGTTCCGATTGGGGAAATTTCATAAAAATATTTTTTTCCACGAAGTGGAAGTTAACGATTATTACGTGTTTAAATATCCACCATATGATCTGTCGCTGGCAAGCAAGATGGCTCAAGTAGTCAAGATGCAGAAACTCGATGTCTTGCATGTCCATTATGCGATTCCGCATGCCGTCTGTGCCTATCTGGCGAAGCAAATGAGCTGCGATGGCTTAAAAACGGTAACGACGCTGCATGGAACGGATATTACGGTGCTCGCGCAGGACGAATCGCTTAAGGATCTAATCCGGCTCGCCATTCACCAAAGCGATGCCGTGACGGCGGTATCGGATGATCTCATCCAGGAAACCCGCAAACTTCTCGATATAACGACGCCG
Source organism: Paenibacillus sp. PAMC21692 (assembly GCF_014303795.1). NCBI lineage: Bacteria > Bacillati > Bacillota > Bacilli > Caryophanales > Paenibacillaceae > Paenibacillus > Paenibacillus sp. PAMC21692. The sequence continues at coordinate 5,512,786 of NZ_CP060293.1, read as the reverse complement.
ATCGATCTGACGTACAACTTCGTTGACAAACGGGTTTATTATCCTCGCGAAGTGGAAAGCCTGCGGCGTGATTTCGCGGCGCCGGACGAAAAGATTCTAATGCATATATCCAATTTCCGTCCGGTTAAACGAGTCAGTGACGTCGTGGATATTTTCGCGCGCGTCTCCAAAAAAGTGAAATCGCGGCTGCTGCTTGTAGGCGAAGGACCGGAGCAGTCCAAGATTCAGTGCATGATTCGTAATCTGGGACTTGAGGATCGGGTGCAGTTTCTAGGGAAACAAGAGGATGTCGCGCAGGTCATCTCGCTTGCCGACGTGCTGCTTCTGCCATCGGAAAAGGAAAGTTTCGGTCTTGTGGCGCTTGAGGCGATGGCTTGCGGCGTGCCGACAGTCGGCTCAAATGCGGGGGGCATTCCGGAGCTTGTCACGCACGGCGAGACTGGCTACCTGTCCAACATAGGCGATGTAGAAGAGATGGCGCGTAATGCGGAGGCTATTCTAACAGATCCGGTGTTGGCTGCCAGGTTCCGCGAGGCATGTCTGCATAGAGCCCGATTCGAGTTCTGCAACGATAAAGTGACCACGCAATACGAACAAATTTATTATCGGGTGCTGGGCATCGAGGCGAACTTGCCCGAACCTGTCTGCGAATGAATACAATTGAACTAACGCCTGCCATGAAGGCGGGTTTGCCGATCATAAGGCAGCTGGAGCAAGCGGGTTATCAGGCTGTGTTCGTGGGAGGGGCGGTTCGGGACGCCATCCTGGGCATACCCGTTAAGGACATCGATATCGCGACCGCGGCGAAGCCGGAAGAAGTAATGGAGCTGTTCCCGCGCTGCATTCCGACAGGGCTTGCCCATGGTACGGTGACGGTCATGCTGGAAGGTACGCCATACGAGGTAACGACCTACCGGAAGGAAGAACAATACGAGAATTACCGTAAGCCAAGCGCCGTCACCTATGTGACCGATCTGGATGAGGACTTGCTAAGACGGGATTTCACAGTTAACGCCATGGCCTTAAGCGGTCTAGGAGTTATCCATGATCCATATGGCGGATTGCGCGATTTGCGCCGTGGCGTATTGCGCTGTGTAGGCAATGCAGACGATCGATTAATGGAAGATGCGCTTCGGATGGTGCGGGCAATCCGATTTATCGGCGTCTATGGCTTTCACCCATCAGCGTCCGTCTGGCGGGCGCTGCAACGTCATCGAGAGCTGCTTCGGCATGTAGCGATGGAGCGCATTCTAGCCGAGCTGGACAAAATGATGGCAAGCAGCCGTCCGGCAAGATGTTTGACCTGGCTGCTTGCGAGCGGGCTGTTGTCGAGGACGAAGCTGCCTTTGGGCAATGCGGACAAGCTCGGCGATCCAGCGCTTCGGCAAGTCGATCTGAGCTTCCTGGACGGCATTAACGACTTAGATGTCCGTTGGGCGTCGGTTTTCCTTGCGGGGTCTTGGACGCTGCAGGAAACCGAAGCTGCATTGGAGTCGCTTCATATGTCCAACAAAAAATCAAAGCGGATCCTGCCCATAATTCGATTTCACGAATCCATGCGCGCAGGATTGCAAGATCTAGCCGACCGTTCCTTGCTGGAGAAGATGATGGAGAGATTCGCCGGATTATTCCTGCATCACGGCGCGGCTGCGGCTGCTGACTGGCTTATTATCCAAGCGTGCATACCCATGAATTCCGCTCTGTTGATCCTATCACCTTCGTCGCTAGGGGCTCTGAATAAACAATTGCAGGATGCTCCGGTGCGGTCCGTCAAGGATCTAGACATAAATGGAGCTGAGCTTGCCAAAGCGATAGGCAAGAAGCCGGGTCCGTGGCTTAAGGAAAGCCTGGACCATCTCATGCTCCAAACCGCTCTCGGACGTTTGGATAACGTCAAACCTCGGTTGTTAGCTGCTGCCATCGCCAGAGAAGAGGAATAGGGGGTTAGAAGATGAGTATGGATAGACTCTCGCAATTGTTCCGCGATCATCCCGGTCAGTACTTGTCGGGCGAGAGGCTCAGCGAGGAGCTTAACGTCAGCCGCACGGCGATCTGGAAATCCATCAAGAAGCTGGAAGGAGCGGGCTACGAATTCGAGGCTTCGACCAGGCTGGGCTACAAGCTGATTTACCAGCCGGATCGACTGGATACCGAGACGATTGCCAGAGCATTGGACACGAGGACGTTCGGAAAAATTCTGCGTGTTGAAGGCGAAGTGACGTCCACGCAGGACCTGGCTCGAAACGCGGCGGAGCAAGGGGAAGCCGAAGGTTATCTCGTCATTGCGGAGCAGCAAAAAAACGGCAGGGGACGAATGGGCCGCAGCTGGGTTTCGCCTTATGGCAAAGGAATCTGGATGAGCATGGTGTTAAGGCCATCCGTACCGATCCACTGCGCTCCGCAGCTTACGCTTTTAACGGCAGTTGCGTTGTGCCGAAGCCTTAGACGAGTGACGGAGCTTAATGTCGGCATTAAATGGCCGAATGATCTCCTCATCGAAGGCCGCAAAATAAGCGGCATATTGCTGGAGTCGGCTGCCGAAGACGAACGTCTCAAACACATAGTCGCAGGTATCGGCATCAGCGTAAATCTTGCTGCTAACGATTATCCCGAGGAAGTGCTTGAGAAGGCCGTGTCTCTACGTATTGCTGCCGGCCGACCGTTCGACAGAACGGGATTGATCGCGGCTTTTTTGAAGGAGTGGGAAGAGCTGTACGAGCTGTTCCTGCAGCAAGGCTTTCGGCCGATCGCCGATTTATGGGAGTCGTTGGCGGTCTCGCTTGGCCAAAAGGTGTTGCTGACAACGCCGCAAGGAGAGATATCGGGAGTGCCGGAATCGCTCCACGATAGCGGAGCCATCCGGGTTCGCCGCGAGGACGGAACTCTCGTTACTTTATTTTCGGCGGAGATGGGCGAACCTTTAACAAAGTGATAATCATTCAACAGAAAATCGAGCGCCTCTTGCATGCAATTGACGGAGGCGCCGTTTACGGAGCGCATTTTTTTTGATACACTGTAGTCAAGCGGGCGGCATTCGTTTTTGGAGCTGCACCGTTAGGATGGTCGGCATTTTTCCAATAATTTGCTAGTGACAATGATTGGGATGCGCATTCTGCTCTGAGCCGCCAAGGACCGAGACAGAAGGAAGCACGACAAGCATGTATTTCCTTTTTGATTCGGCAACCTTTAGCACAGCGGCTAAAAGGTTTTTTTGTGTTTAGAATAGGCAACAACAAGGTCAAGTGAGAGCACGAACAAAAAGCGAAGAAGAGAGGGAGTGAGCTGATGAGGAAACGACTGACAATATCCGGTCTTCAGAAGATGAAGCAGGAACGCAATGCGATTTCCATGGTGACAGCTTATGACTATCCGTCGGCCAAGCTGGCGGAGGAAGCGGGGATCGACACCTTATTGGTAGGCGACTCGCTAGGTAATGTAGTACTTGGATATGAAACGACCATTCCGGTCACAATTGAAGATATCGTGTATCATACGAGAGCTGTCGCGCGAGCGGCAACCCATACGTTTATTATAGCCGACATGCCCTTCATGACTTACGGGGCGAGCCGGGAGGCTACTTTGACCAATGCTGCGCGCATCATGCAGCAGGGCGGCGCCCAAGCCGTCAAGCTGGAGGGCGGTTCGGAAATTACGGGCGATGTAGAAGCATTGGTAAAGGCCGGGATTCCTGTAATGGGCCATATCGGGCTGACACCCCAATCCGTTCATCAACTTAGCGGGTACAAAGTGCAAGGCAAGCTGGAGAAGGATGCGGAACGGCTTATGAAGGATGCTTTGGCGCTGGAGAAAGCAGGCGCTTTCGCTATTGTGCTAGAGCTTTTGACGGAGCCACTGGCCGCGGCGATTACCAAAGCCTTATCGATTCCGACGATCGGAATCGGCGCTGGACGGGCTTGCGACGGGCAAGTACTGGTCTACCATGATTTGCTGCAATACGCTTCTCCGTATTTCGAGAAAAAATTCGTGAAAACCTACGCGGATCTCGGCACCACGGTTAGACAGGCGATAGAAGCTTTCTCGCAGGATGTAAAGAGCGGCGCATTCCCGGCGGAGGAGCATACCTTCCAGCCGCAGGCTGAAGCAAAGACATCGGAAACGCTGTACGGTGGAACTTCCGACTCTTCGGAACAACCACCCGCAGATGTAAGGAAAGGGGTCCAATACTCATGATTGTATGCCGAACCATCCAGGAACTGAAGTCTGCACTGGGTGAACGGGCATCGGACGGCAAGTCGCTCGGATTCGTGCCTACGATGGGTTACCTCCACGAGGGGCATGCCAGTCTGCTCAGAAAGGCGAGAGAAGAGAACGACGTGGCCGCGCTAAGCATCTTCGTCAATCCGCTTCAATTCGGCCCCAAGGAAGACCTGGATCGTTACCCGCGGGATGAAGAAAGAGATCTTGCTATTGCGGCGGAGTGCGGAGTCGATGTCGTCTTTCTGCCGACTGTGCAAGAGATGTACCCCGGGCGTCCCTTAACTAAGGTGATTGTGGACGAAGTAACGGACAGGATGTGCGGCGCTTCCCGGCCTGGCCACTTTGACGGCGTAGGAACGGTTGTCAGCAAGCTGTTCCATCTCCTTAAGCCTTCGCGCGCCTACTTCGGGATGAAGGATGCTCAGCAGGTCGCCGTTATTGAACAGATGGTGCACGACCTGAATTTTGATATCGAGATTGTACGATGCGAGACTGTGCGCGAGCCCGATGGTCTTGCGTTAAGCTCCCGCAATGTATACTTGTCGGCAGAGCATCGCAGTCAAGCCGTAAGGCTGTCCCAAGCGTTAAACCTCGCAAAGGAGTGGCTGAAGGAGCCAGGCATGACGGCAAGCGGGCTCAAGCAGCGCGTGGAATCGCATATTCGCGAGGCGGATCAGGCAATTATCGATTATGTGGAGCTGCTAGCCTATCCCGGGCTATCGTTGATTGACGAAGAGGCGCAGTTATCTTCCAATAACGGTACCGTTATACTGGCACTTGCTGTAAAGTTCGGGACTACGCGATTAATCGACAATCGTTTATTCGAAACATCCAAGATTGGCGGAGGTGAATGATTATGTTCAGAACGATGATGAAATCCAAGCTTCACAGGGCGACGGTGACGGAAGCGAATCTGAATTATGTAGGCAGTATTACGATTGACGAGGATCTGATGGAAGCAGCGGATTTGCTGGAGAACGAGAAGGTTCAGATTGTAAACAATAACAATGGAGCCAGATTCGAAACCTACGTAATTACGGGGCCGAGAGGGTCGGGCGTTATCTGCTTAAACGGAGCGGCGGCAAGACAGGTTCAGCCGGGCGACAAGGTTATCATTATTTCTTATGCGTCCATGTCCACGGAAGAAGCGCGCGTCCATAAGCCGATCGTGACGATTCTAAATGATGAAAACAAGCCGGTCAAGGTGCTCACCGAAGAGCTTCACGCAACGATCCTGTAACGAACTGGTCTTTGGAAGTGGTTCGTTTATGTAACGTCTGGGATGCCGTATGAAAAACCGCGTTGGAACAAAGAATGACCGTATCACTCCTTAATCCAAAGCGAAGGCGGGATGCGGTATGATACAGCATATGTTCTCTTCGATGAACGAATGGCTTGACGGGATTAAAGAGCGTTACAACTCGGCCACGGACCAGGAGCGCGGTCAGTACCTGGAGCAGATTCGGCAGCTCAAAAAAACAAGCGACGCCTTTATCGAGGAATGGCTTCAATTCGAGGAAAAATTCACCGATTTTCAAGACGAGTGCGGTCCGTTCGACTTAAGCGGTCCGGTTGGAGGAGCGGCGCTGCCAAAACTTCCCGAGCTACCGGCGGGTAAGGATAAGGATCATCCAGCAAACAAAATCCCGAATTCGGGATATGCAGCTGCTGGCGCAAATTATCCAATCACAATCAGCGAGAAACAACCATGCGCCTATGGCGATCTGGAAATTCCCGAAGCTGCGGAGCCCTTCATGAGCAAAGGACAAGGCTATTATAAATTATTTATGTTCGCCGAAGCAGCTTCTTTATTCCAGACCGTCATTGCCATGGCCCCCGAATGCAATCTGGCGAGACTTCATCTGGCAATGAGCCAGATGCATCTGCAGAATTGGAACGAAGCGCAGCGTCACTTCCAACTGCTTGTTGTGATGTCGGACTTTCCGAAGTGGGTCGCTTTAGGATATAATGCCCTTGGGTGTATTCACGCAGTTCGGATGAACATGGCACATGCGGAGAGGCTGTTCCGCAAAGCTTACGAAGTTTATCCGAGCTTTACGGATCCATTAAATAACTTGCGATCCTGCCAGGAATCGCCTGGGCAATTATCGTTATATTTCGGAAGCACGGAGTTGTGCTGTTTGTGAGAGGGACGAAGATGGATGAAATACGCAGTGCTGGATTTGGAGACGACGGGTCATAGTGCAGAAGACGACATTATTCAAGTCGGCATCGTCATTGTATCGGAAGAGATGGCGATCGTCGATACGTTCAGCTCGTTTGTAAAGCCTACGGTACCTATTCCCCCGTTCATTACGCAATTAACCGGCATCGAGGAAGAGACCGTTGCGGACGCGCCTGAGCTGCACGACGTGCTGCTAAAGCTTATTCCTCTCTTGGATGATGCCGTTCTTGTCGCCCATAATGTAGGATTCGATGCCGGTTTCTTGAACGGCGCGCTGGAGAAATGCGGATATTTGCCTTTCACCGGCCGCAGGCTGGATACGATCGAACTCCTGCGAGTATTATATCCGACGATTACATCTTATCAATTAGGCGTTGTAGCGGCATCGTTTGGCATTACGCATGATCATCATCATCGCGCGGATAGCGACGCGCTTGCGACTGCCCATATTTTTATCGAGGCTGTGGGCAAGCTTCGCACCTTGCCGCTGCTTACTTTGCAGCGGCTCGTTGCGTTGATCGACGAATCCAGGGACCTGCATTGGTTCCTTAACGTCAATCTTAATCTTATGGAGCGAACCGTCGTGTTCGAGTCCAATGAAGTGGATTATTACCGGCAATTTGCTCTTAAGGCGCGAGAATGGAATGAAGAACAGCCTGCCAGGACTAATGGAGCGGGCTCGGCAATACCGAAGGACATGAGCTTCGAGGCTTATCTCGAAGCCGTTCGTGCCAAGTTTCAAGAACGTTTTCCGGATTACGAAGAGCGCGAGCCGCAAAAGCTGATGTTTCATCACGTATACGAAGCGCTCGCAGCCGATCAGCACCTCTTGATTGAGGCTGGAACGGGCACGGGCAAGTCGCTGGGGTATTTGATCCCCGCCCTGTATTACGGCGTTCAGAGCGACAGCAAGATCGTCGTCAGCACGCATACGATCAATCTTCAGGAGCAACTGAGAAGCAGGGATTTGCCGCTGCTGTCCGACGTGCTTCCGTTTCCCGTAAAAGCCTCCATTTTTAAGGGGAGAGGGAACTACTTATGTTTGCGCAAATTCGAGGGCAAGGTCAACGCCCGGGACTTGGTTTCTCCTGTAGAAGATGCGATTACGGCATCCCAGATGGTCGTCTGGTTAGGAGAAACGGAGACAGGGGATCAGGAGGAGTTGAACCTCGGCAGCCGAGGTTCTGACTTTTGGTCTACGGTATCCAGCGATGCGGACTCATGTCTTAATCGTGCTTGTCCATGGTTTAAGCGCTGTTATTACCATCGCGCCAAACATGAAGCGAACGTCGCCGACGTCTGTATTACGAATCATTCCTTGTTATTTACCGATGTGCAGGCCGATCATCGCCTGCTGCCCGCGTATTCTCATCTTATTATTGACGAGGCTCATCACGTGGAAGAAGTGGCAGGCAAACATCTGGGGATGAACGTGAATTATTTCTCACTCGTACATATTGCGACCCGGTTGTTTAAGGACAATCGAACGGGGTTATTGCCTTTACTGCGTTCCAAGCTGCAGAATGAAGGCGATGACCATGTACAAGCATGGACGGAGACGATTGATGAAATCATCCCGATCTTCCAGGAGATCAGGGAGCATTGGGACAAATTATTCGAGATGCTGTATGCAATGATGGGCGAAGGAGCTGAAGGCGCCACTGATAATGGCGCGGTTTCGTCTTCGGTTCTTAGACTCCATCATTCCGAGCTTCCTGCAAGCTGGGATGAAGCGAGCGGCGTCGAGAATAATATTTATGTCGAGCTTGCGCGGGTTATCAAGACGATGGAAAAAATGATCAACGACATCAAGGAGCGGATCGATGATCTCTCCGTTCAGGGAACGATTACCGATCTTAACGGTTCCATCCGGGATTTGACGAGATTAAAAGACGAGCTTCGAATCTTTATGAAACTGGAGCAGTCCGGTTTTGTTTTCTGGATGGAAGCCAGCGCGGTATACCGCTACCGATCGCTGCACATGTACGCGGCACCCGTCGATGTTAGCGAACAGCTTCAAAAGTACTTTTTTGACGCCAAAGACAGCATCATTATGACCTCCGCGACATTAACGGTGCAGAAAACCTTCCAGTACGCAGAGGAACAACTCGGACTCCTCGGCTATGAGACGCAGGGCAAGCTCAAAACCGTGCAGTTGCCGTCTCCTTTCCGTTACAGGGAACAGGCGCTGGTGATGGTCCCTCGCGACTTCCCGGTTGTTAAGGGCGCATATGTAAACGACGCGTATCTGGATAAGCTGGCGGCTTCGCTGGTCGACGCCGCTCTAGAGACAAAAGGACGAATGCTGGTGCTCTTTACTTCTTATAAGATGCTGAAGCAAGTTCACGAGCTTATGAAAATAGGTCTGGCCGCGGCAGGCATCGGCTTGCTGGGACAAGGGATCGACAGCAGCAATCGAACCAAGCTGACGAGACGTTTCCTTCAACAGCCGGAATCCGTGCTTTTGGGAACGAGCAGCTTCTGGGAAGGCGTCGATATTCCAGGCGAAGCGCTTACCTGTCTTGCCATTGTAAGACTTCCGTTCCAGCCTCCTAATCATCCGCTCCAAGAAGCAAAGGCGGAGCAACTGCAGCGACAAAAGCAGAATCCGTTTATGAAGCTGTCCATCCCGCAGGCCGTCATCCGGTTCAAACAAGGATTCGGCCGACTTGTCCGAACCTCGCAGGACAAAGGCATTGTCATCATCTACGATACGCGCGTTATCGATGCCTATTACGGCAAACATTTTCTCTATTCGCTGCCAGGTCCCAAGATCGAAACGATGTTTACGGATCAGATGGTGCCAAGAATTAGAGAATGGCTGGGAAAAAACAGCGCTGCGGCGAGCGAACCAGAAGCTACGAAGGAGGCAACAACTTGAAGCAGACCAAAATATCCGAAGCGGTCGTGCGCCGACTCCCTATCTACTTGCAGGTGCTTAACGAGCTGGACAGCCGCGAGATCCAGACGGTATCCTCGCAGGAGCTTGGGGTTAAGCTTGATCTTAACCCGGCTCAAATTCGCAAGGATCTCGCGTATTTCGGCGAATTCGGACGCAAAGGTATTGGCTACGACGTTGTCTATTTGATCGAAATCATTCGTCAAATACTCAAGGTGAACCAGACGATCAAGGTCGCGCTGGTTGGCGCCGGCAATCTGGGTCATGCCTTATGCAATTACAACAAATATTCCAAGGACAATATGAAAATAACGGCTGTGTTCGACGATCATCCTGCCAAGATCGGAACGAATATCAACAATCTGGTCGTTCAACCCATGAGCGAGCTGGTCGCAACGATTGCGGAGCAAAAAATTCGGATCGGAATCATCACTGTCCCTGCGTTCGAAGCTCAAAACGTCGTAAATCAATTCGTCTCGGCAGGGATAGAAGGCATTTTGAACTTCGCTCCAGCGATTTTGCGCGTACCGGATGAAGTACGCATTCACAATGCCGATTTCACAAGGGAACTGCTTAGCCTCGCGTATTATTTGAACCATGAAGGAGAAGATTCGGATGAAACAGCTATGGATTAGAAATGGCCTGTTCGTGACGATGGACGACTCGACCCCGGTCATTAAAGGTCATATGGTCATCACGAACGATACCATTACATATATCGGCGAGCAGGAGCCTGAGCCGCAAAGCTTGTCTGAAAGCGTTGAGAAGCTGGATGGCAAAGGACTGGCCTTCCTGCCCGGACTTATTAATACGCATGGTCATGCGGCGATGTCGCTCCTTCGCGGGTATTCGGACGATCAAAATCTGCAGGTATGGCTGGAACAGAAAATGTGGCCGATGGAGGGCCGTTATGTTGCGGCGGATACGAGAGCCGGCACAGCTCTGGCCATCGTCGAGATGCTTCGTACGGGAACAACGACCTTCCTCGATATGTATGATCGAATGGATGAAGTCGCCAAGGTGACGGAACAATCCGGCATCCGCGGCGTTTTGATGCGCGGCGTTATCGGCCTATGCTCGGAAGAGGAGCAGAAAGCGAAGCTAGAGGAAGCGATTGCATTCGCCCTGGAGTGGAACGGCAGGGCAGACGGCCGAATTACGACCATGCTGTCCCCGCATGCGCCATATACTTGCCCTTCCGCATATATCGAAAAATTTGTACAGGCCGCCCATGATCATTCTTTGGCGCTTCATACGCATATGTCCGAGTCTCGTGCAGAGGTGGAGCAGAACGTTAGGGATTACGGCGTTCGGCCTGTTGAGCATCTTCATCGGCTGGGTTTCTTTTCGCGCCCTGCGTTGGTCGCGCACGCCGTTCATCTGAACGACGAGGAGATTGCAATGCTAGCAGAGAACGGCGTCTCCGTAGCGCATAATCCTGTGAGCAATCTGAAGCTGGCCAGCGGCATCGCCAGGCTTCCGGAATTGCTTCGTGCCGGCGTTAAGGTCGGTCTCGGAACGGATAGCGCGGCCAGCAACAATAATCTGGATCTGTTCCAGGAAATTACAATGGCAGCCCTGTTGCACAAAGGCGTATCCGGAGATCCCACTGCCATACCGGCTATAGAGGCGCTTAAGCTTGGGACATCGCTCGGCGCGGCTTCCATCTGGAAGGAGAAGGAGATCGGCATGCTCAAGGCGGGGATGAAGGCTGATATGGCTGCCGTCAACATCGACCAGCCTCAGTACTTCCCGCTCACTGACATCGTCTCGCATCTTGTCTATGCGGGATCGGGCAAGGATGTTCGCCATGTGTGGGTTGGGGGCAAACAAGTCGTGAAGGATGCACAATGCACCTTGCTGGACGAAGAAAAAATTCGCAAGGAAGCGCAAGCCGCATTCGAGCGGCTGCTTAACGGCTAATGCGCGCCACGGAAAGAAAACGACGTCCGTTTATGACACCGGCCAAGTGGATCTGGATGGTTAGCGCCGCCCTGTTGACTTTCTTGATCTGGTTAGGGCTTTATTATCGGGATATACAGCTGCCGCACTGGTCGGCAGAAGCCGAAGCGAAGCAGCGAATCGTCGCCACGGGTGAAATATCGAATGTAGAGCGGCTGAACAAACATATCTGGGACGAGACCGTATGGGTCGGCTTCGGCGCAGGGGAACAGGATGATTATCATTACGTATTCCTGCGCGGCGACGAAACGACGCTTACCGTCGACGCTTCCGACGTGCTCGGCGAGGATGAGCTTAAAGCTCAGTTCCGTTCAAGCAAACCTGGGTCGAATATCGTTCGGGTCCAAGCCGGATTATTCCGGGGAGCTCCGGCATGGGAGATCTATTACTCCGCAGCTTCCGATGGAGGCGTTCAATATTTCTATGATTTTTATACCTTCGACAAAGATGGTAAGCTAATCGATTCCTATCGGCTGCCTTCCTCTTAAAGAGGTTGTTCAAAAAATCCGCTTGCCTTCAATCTTCTCGGTACTGAAAACCGAATTTTTTGAACTTCAACTTTATGCCATATCATAAAATTAGGCGGGACCTTCCATGGTCCCGTTTCCTGTTTTTACACCCCGAAATCAGCTGTAAAATGTGATATACTATCGTATAGACGAGTTGATATATAAATTATATATAAACAATATACATTGGAGGGGTTAGGAGATGAGAAAACCACGCGTATTGCCGCTAGCGATTACCGTTGTTGTCACTGCCGTACTATTGTTCGGAGGTTTCGCCTTGTACAAGCAGATGGTCGTCGCCGCGCCTCTTGCCGATAAGCTGGAAGAGATGAACGGAGTAGCGGAAGCATCAAAGCCTGAGATTGGACAAAAAGAATTAAAGGTGAAGCTGAAATTGTCCGCTGATGCCAGCCTTCGGGAAACTTACGGCAACGCGGTGAAACAAACGGCTGGCGTCGCCGGGGGCAAAAAGGTAATGGTACAGGTTGAGAGCGATCCCAATGAACAGCTGGAACAGCTCTGGTACGGAGCGATGTTCGAAATCGCGGAAGCGATGGAGACGAAGGCCTACTCCACGATTCCGGCGGCTATGGAGAAAGCCGTCGCCGGCATGGATGGCGTAACGACGGTGACGGAGATGGATGAGAACAACGTATATATTACGATCCGGTCAGAGCAAGAAGGTACGGCCAAATACGTGGTGTTGCCGCGAACGCCTAATACGATGGAGGTGTGGTAATGCGCAAATACGGAATGGAGATCGGGATCGGAGTCGTCATAGTCGGCCTTGTATTCTTGCAGATGCAAGGCTATAACGTGCTTCCATTCGTCTTGATGGCTGCAATTGCCGGCGTACTCTTGTTTATGGCGCGAGGCAAAGGCAAGCTCGCTGCATTATCTGGCGGCGAAGGACGGAAGGAAGTTAAGTCGACATCATTTACCTTCGAACAGATTGGCGGACAAAACCGCGCAAAGCAGGAGCTGATAGAGGCGCTTGACTTTTTGGTCAAACGGGATCAGATCGAGAAGCTGGGGATTCGTCCGCTTAAGGGCATACTGCTGGCAGGACCTCCGGGTACTGGCAAAACATTGCTAGCTAAGGCGGCTGCGCAATATACGGATTCCGTCTACATGGCGGCATCGGGCAGCGAATTCGTTGAGATGTATGTCGGCGTCGGAGCCGGGCGCATCCGCGATTTGTTTAAAGAAGCTCGGGCCAAAGCCAAAAAAGCAGGCAAATCCAGCGCTGTTATCTTTATCGACGAAATCGAGGTTATAGGCGGGAAGCGGGACGGCGGACAGCATCGTGAATACGATCAGACGCTGAATCAGCTGTTGACAGAGATGGATGGAATTCATGGCAACGAATCTCCGCGCATTCTCATCATCGCCGCTACGAACCGCAAGGAGATGCTGGACAGCGCGCTCGTTCGCCCTGGGCGTTTCGACAGGCATATCGGCGTCGATCTGCCCGATAAAAAGGGCAGACTTCAAATTCTTCGCATTCATGCGTCCAATAAACCGATTGATGAGGGTGTCGATTTGACAGGCATTGCAGAGCAGACCTATAGCTTCTCCGGCGCACAGCTGGAATCTGTCATGAATGAGGCGGCCATCTATGCCTTGCGCGACAATGCGGATTCCATCACCTCCGGTCATCTTCATATGGCAATCGACAAGGTGATGCTGGGAGAGAAAAGCGACAAGGAGACATCCCTGGAGGAACGAAAGCGGGTTGCGCTGCATGAGCTGGGACACGCCATTATGGCGGAGCTTGTTCGTCCCGGGAGCGTATCTCAGGTAGCATTGTCGCCTCGCGGCGGCGCTCTGGGTTACGTGCGTCATCAGCCCTTGCAGGATCAGTATTTGTATACGACGAAGTTTCTGCACGAACAAATCATGATTGCGCTTGGCGGAGCTGCCGCCGAGGAGATTTTTTATGGCGAACGCAGCACGGGCTCGAGGGGCGACTTCGACCAGGCTGTTGGCATTGTAAAGACGCTGGTGGAATCAGGTTTGACGGATGCAGGCATAATCGATGCATCCATGATGACGCCGGACAAGTGGTCGGCCGTGACGAACGGGATTTTGGATGATCTCATGGGTCGAACGAAGGAGCTGCTGAATTCGCGTCAAGAGGTGTTTGGGCAGGCATTGCAGACGCTTCTGGATGAGGAAAACGTGGATGGAGAACGGTTTAGAGACTTACTTCACAATTCCGCCGTTGCTTAACCGTATTTATTACAAATTCAAGGCGAACCTATGGTTCGCCTTCTCTTTTGCCCAAAAAACGTTATAATAAAGAGGAACTATCAACCTAGAAGGAGCAAATGCATCGCATGATAAAGAAAGTTGGCGTTATAGGGATCGGAACGATGGGACAAGGCATAGCTGAGATGTTGGCTTCCAAGGGTCTTGATGTCTTCATCTTGGAGCAATCGGAGGAACGTCTGAGATACGGGCTTCAAATGATCGAGATTAGTCTGGACAAACAGATCGAAAAGTGGGCGCTTACCAACTCGGAGAAGAAACTTATTCTGTCACGAATCGACTCCGTCTCTTATTACGAAGAACTGGCGTCATGCGAGTTGGTTATCGAGACGATAACGGAGGAGCTTGAAGCGAAGAAGGAAGTATTCCGCAAGCTGGATGCGATCTGCAGCGAAAGCACGATATTGGCCAGCAACACATCCACGCTTAGTTTGACCGAGCTGGCAAGCGTTACCGCTTCGCCAGATCGTGTGATCGGAATTCATTTTATATATCCCGTACTTAAGGTTGATCTTGTCGAGATCGTGCGAGGTCTTAAGACGTCGGAGGAGACGTTTGCGCGGACCAAACATTTCGTGGACGAGATCATCATGAAAAAGAGTGTCATGGTATTCGAATCTCCGGGGTTCGTGACGACTCGCCTCATTTGCCTCTTTATAAACGAAGCTCTGCACGTTCTCGAGGAAGGCGTCGCTTCGGCGGAGGATATCGACAACGCGATGCGGATCGGGTATTCTTTTTCGCATGGTCCATTCGAGATGGCGGACCGCTTCGGTTTGGATTCCGTGCTTGCCGCTCTGGAGCGAATGTTCCGGGAATACGGCGAGCTTAAGTATCGTCCGTCAATCGTGCTCAAAAAGATGGTACGCGGCGGACATCTCGGCGTGAAATCTGGCGTCGGATTTTTCCAATACGATAAGGATGGAGACCGAATTTCATGAAAGTATTAGTCATTAATGCTGGCAGCTCCTCGTTGAAATACCAGCTCTACAATATGATGGACGAGTCCGTGCTCGCCAGCGGACGAGTGGAGAGAATCGGGATGGATTCTTCTATTGTTACCCATGAATCCGCAAATAAGCCCGAGGTTCGCGACGTTAGAGAAATTCTGGATCACGTAACTGCGGTAAAGCGCGTTATAGACATTCTGGTTCATCCTGATTTCGGCGTCATAACCTCTATGTCGGAGATTGACGCGGTTGGACATCGAGTCGTACATGGCGGCGAAGCGTTTAAACATTCCGTAATCGTAACGCAAGAAGTCAAGGCGGAGATTAAGCGACTTTTCGATCTCGCTCCGTTGCACAATCCTGCTCATATGATGGGGATTAACGCCGTAGAGACCAATATGCCCAATGTTCCGCAGGTTGTCGTGTTTGACACGGCGTTCCATCAGACTATGCCGGAGACGTCGTACCTGTACCCGATTCCAAAGGTGTTGTACCGCCGTCACAAAATTCGTCGATACGGCTTCCACGGCACATCTCATGCCTACGTGAGCGATGAGGCCGCACGTTTCTTGGGCAAGCCGATCGAGTCGCTCAAGATGGTGAGCTGCCATATCGGCAACGGCGCAAGCTGTGCCGCTATCGTAGGCGGGAAGACGCTGGATACGAGCATGGGCATGACTCCGCTGGAAGGACTTATGATGGGAACGCGAAGCGGCGATATCGATCCCGCCATCGTGCCGTTCGTCATCAACAAAGAAGAGCTCACGCTGAGCGAGGTCAATTCCATGCTGAACAAGCACAGCGGCATGCAGGCGATATCCGGCCTAAGCAGCGACATGCGCGAGATCGACGAAGCCATGAACGCAGGGGATGCAAATGCGAAGCTGGCCTTCGATATGTTCGTCTACCGACTGCGCAAGTATATCGGAGCTTATGCTGCCGCAATGAACGGGATCGATGTGCTGCTGTTTACAGCCGGTATAGGCGAGAACTCGGTATCGGTTCGCCGAGCGGTATGCGAAGGCATTACATTTCTCGGATTAGAACTGGATGATGCGCTCAACACCGAACGGAAGAAGACGGTTCGCGAAATTTCGAAGCCGGATTCTCGCGTCAAGGTGCTTGTGGTTCCGACGAACGAGGAATTGTTGATTGCCCGCGATACATACAAGCTGACTAATGTATAGCGGCAACTTAACGATTTGATCCTGCCGATGCCGTCCTTAGGGGCGGCTCGGTCCTTTTTGTATAGAGGAAGAAAGGGGGAAGTCCAAGATGAGCGATGATCTATGGAAAGCGTATGCCCATGGATGGTCGGCCGCCATGTCGGAAGGAGGCACTTTCGTGCCGCATGTGCTTCTACGTACAGCAAGCAGTCTGGGGCTAAGCGATTCGGATGTGATGATCATGCTGCAGCTTATGTCATACTCGGCGGCAGAGGGAACGGAATTTCCTACGATGGAGCAGCTTGCGGAGCGGCTGGGGAGTTCGCCCCGCGTGGTCGGCGAACGAATCAGCCGCCTCGTAAAGGACGGCTATCTGTCCATAGACGATTACGTGGACAGCCATACGGGGATGCAGGCAGAACGCTACAATTGGAGCGGCTGGATGATGAGAGCCGCAGAACGTGCCGCGGAGGATCGCCGATCCGCAAAGAGGTCTACGCCTTCCGAGCGGAATCAGGCGATTCCAATTAAAAGCAAAAGAAAGCCCGCATCCGATTTGTTTTCGGTATTCGAGCAGGAATTTGGACGTTTGCTGTCCCCCTACGAATGCGAGTCGATCGGCGCTTGGCTGGACGAAGACCGTTATACCGAAGAGATTATATTATTCGCGCTCAAGGAAGCGGTGTTCGCGGGCAAGCTCAGCCTGAAGTACATTGACCGGATTTTGCTGGAATGGGCTCGTAATCGGGTAACGAATGTAGACGAAGCGCGCGCGCATTCGGAGAAGTTTTACGGCGGGCGGAGCTGAAACTTTAAGCGATAGATATAAGAGACAGCTATAAGGGATAGAGATAAGGGATTTAAGCAAAATCGCAGCAAAAGGAATTGATTTTAACATTTACGACACAAAAAAAAATCGGTCTGTTCGACCGATTTTTTTGCTTTTTAGGAATATATGCAACTCCAAGGCTTGTGAACAAAGGGTTAAAAAATCTAACAGACACCAGCAACGTTATTTGTTCGATTTTTAACCTTAAATAAATCTAACGGACAGGAAAAACGCTATTGGGTCGAAGTTGGAGCCAAATTGCACGATGATGATGCAATAAAGTCATGTATGAGGCTGTCGATTCATTGTGGACGGCAGCGCAGTTAAGTAAACGCTGATCGTAACGGACACCACAGTCGCTATTTCGCAAAAATGGGGCCTGTTCAAATTGTAACGGACACAGACGACCTTATTTCCGTCAAAACCACATAGAATGGGCGGAAATGCAACAAATAGCGTCATCTGAGTCCGTTAGATTTTCAATATCGCGAAAATGCTGCAAATAGAGGTTCTGAGGTCCGTTAGCGAAAGCAGAACGCAGCTCCGTTACTCACAATGAATCGACAGCCTCAGTATTTCCGTTAGATTTTAGGATACCTAAAAAATCGAAGATTAGCGTCATTTGTTCTGCAGCACATATTAGCGAGCTTTGTTAGCAGCTGCAAAAAATGAATTGGCGTTACGATGAATGACACTGCCGTCGCTCATGCGAATCGTATCCGGGCTATAACCGGAAATCGTAGCGACTGGACGAATCTGCATGTCATTCTGGAAGATATTGACCAATGTTTTTTCTTTTATGGCTAGTTCGAATTCTTTGTCTGTAACAATCGGTTGTTCAGGTTTGATTTGTTTTACTTGACTCATAGGAAAGCTCCTTGTCAGTTGAAGTTTTTAAGTTTATATCCTATTATACTGGGCGCATTAGGTAAATATCAAATGCGGTCTAATTCATGCTGCTTGCCGAAGTCGCGAATAATGAGCGGCACTCATTCTGAAATGTTCCTCTCGATAGCAGCTCCGATCTCTCCAGCCCTTTCCGCAGAACGTTTGGCGCCGGCAATAATGCTGTCTTGAAGTCCGCGTTCCGTCATCAGCTCGATGGCCGCTTGCGTCGTACCGTTTGGAGAGGTGACCTTGCGTCTCAGCTCGGCGGGATCCTCGCCTGTCGTACGGACCATCTCTGCTGCGCCCAACACGGTCTGAACGACTAAATCGCGCGCTACGTTATCATCAAGGCCCAGCTCAGTCGCCGCTTTCATCATCGCCTCCATAAAGAAGTAGACATAAGCGGGGCCGCTGCCCGAGATGCCCGTCACGGATTCCTGGAGCGGTTCGTCCACGACGGCATTAATGCCGATGGATTGAAAGATCGCTTCCGCAATGGCGCGCTGCTCGGAGGTGACGGCTTCCGAATAACTGATGCCCGTCGCGCCAAGTCCGATCGTGCTGGACGTGTTCGGCATCGAACGAACGATGGGCAGCTTGGCTCCTAACAGAAGCTCGATCGATCCGATGGAGAGACCCGCAATGACCGACACAATAAGCTGTCCGGAGGAAATGAGAGGTCGAATGGAGGCGATCGCTTCTGCAGCATCCTTCGGCTTCATCGCCAGGAAAATAATATCGGCGTTACGTAAAAAATGTTCGTTGTTTTCGCCTTGCAGTACGGTCCGAACGCCATATTTGCTGCTGAGCTCTGTCAGACGTTCCGCATTGCTGCGATTTAACATGGAGATACGATCGGCAGCAATCAATTCCTGACCGATGAGTCCACGCGCGATGGCTTCGGCCATGGAGCCGGCGCCGTAGAAGCATATATTCAAGGCAGCGATGCTTGTATGAGTGACTAAAGTCATCGTATCATTCCTCCTGTATCCGTAGTTTTACGATCTGTAGTGATGCGGTAATCGTTAACCTCGCACTTGTCCGTTGCCGATAATTCTGAACTTCGTCGACGTGAGAGCGGGCAGACCCATGGGGCCGCGGGCATGCAGCTTCTGTGTACTAATGCCGATCTCCGCGCCGAAGCCGAATTCGAAGCCGTCCGTAAAGCGGGTGGAGGCGTTATGGTAGACGGCGGCAGCATCAACCTCGTGAAGGAATCGTTCGGCGTTGTCAGCGTTCTCCGTTACGATGCACTCCGAATGTTTTGTGCCATAGCGGCGGATATGTCTTAATGCTTCATCCAAACCATCAACGATTCGAACATTCAAGATATAGTCGTTGTATTCCGTAGCGTAATCCTCCTCCGTCGCAGCCCTTGTGCCAGGAAGGAGAGCTAACGTACGCTCGCAGCCGCGGAACTCGACGTTTGCTTCGGCCATGCGGGCTATCAATGCCTGAAGCTGCTCGCTGGAGTAAGAGGCATCGACAAGCAGCGTCTCGATGGAATTGCAGACGGATGGGCGCTGCACCTTGCCGTTAAAGGCAATCTCCGCTGCCATGCCGAGATCGGCGGAAGCATCGACAAACACATGACAAATCCCGGCGCCGGTCTCGATGACGGGAACTGTCGCATTCTCGACTACGTTGCGAATCAGGGATGCTCCGCCCCTTGGGATAACAACATCCAGCAATCCGTTCAGCTTTAGCATCTCGTTAACCGATGCACGGTCGGAATCCTCGATCAGTTGAACGGCATCTTGCGGCAAGGCAGTTCCGCTTAGGGCGTCCCGCATGATCTCGACAATTTTGCGATTCGATTCCAGCGCGGCGGAACCGCCGCGCAAGACGACGCAATTGCCGGTTTTGAGGCATAGTCCCGCGGCATCTACGGTTACGTTAGGACGTGCTTCGTAGATCATTCCGATAACGCCAAGCGGCACGCGAATCTGCACAATATCAAGTCCGTTTGGTCGCTGAATCGATTGCAGCTCTTCTCCGACCGGGTCTGGAAGCTCCACGATTTGACGAAGCCCTTCGGCGATGCCTGCGATCCGCTCCGAATTTAACGCCAGCCGATCCAGCAGGGAGGTGGATGTGCCATTCTCACGTCCGTTCTTTAAATCTACGGCATTTGCCTCCAAAATTTCCTCCTGACGCGTCAGGAGCGCATTTGCAATGGCGAGCAAAGCATCGTTTTTCTGAGCAGTAGACAGTCTGCCCGCAGCAACCGCCGCCTCTTGAGCAAGAGTGGCTTTTTTTCTAACTTCACTTATCATGCCTGTCATCCTCCTTTGTCATCCTCTTATTTCAACGATATCCATTCATCGCGATGGATGACTTCAATCCTTGTTACCTCGACTCTTCGCGCTACTTCCTCGCTGCCGAGTCCGGCAGCCGCTTGCAATTGCCATGCGGCATAATTAACGACGCCGCGGCCCAGCGTTGCGCCATGACGATCCACAACTTCGACGACGTCGCCGGGGTGGAAGTCGCCTGTACTGTCCACAACGCCAGCCGGCAGCAGGCTCTTGCCGCCAGCCAAAAGCGCATGGGCGGCACCGTCATCGACGGCGATCCGTCCCTGGGGCAGCGAATGGAAGCCAAGCCACTGCTTCTTCATGGACAGGCTGTGCAGCTTCGTATCAAAATACGTACCGCTTCCGACGCCGTTTACGGCCGCAGCGAGATCGCCCTCGTTCGTCACTTTGCCGATGAAGGCTCCCACACCGCCGCGCATCGCCACGCGTGCCGCTTCAATCTTGGAGCGCATGCCTCCGGTGCCGACGGACGAACCGGCGCCGCCTGCAAGCTTTAAAATATCATCGGAGATTTGCTCCACGCGTCCAATTTTGACCGCTTCCGGATTAATGCGTGGATCTTCGGTGTACAAACCATCCATATCGGTAATAATGACGAGCTTGGAAGCCTTCGTCAACGCTGCAACCAGGGCTGACAGATTATCGTTATCGCCGAACTTAAGGACAAGCTCATCAGTGGCAACCGTGTCGTTTTCGTTAATGATAGGAATGATCCGCTGCTTCAACAGCTCTTCGATCGTCATCAGCGCGTTCTGGATCCGTCTGCGATTGGAAAAATCCGCTCTTGTCAGCAGAATTTGCGCAGCGACAATGCCGTACTTGCTGAGCTCCTCCTGGTAGGCCTGCATGAGCAGCGCTTGACCGACAGCCGCGGCCGCTTGCTTTTCGTGAACGAGCTTTGGTCGGGAAACGTAGCCGATTCGGCGGAAACCGGCGGCTACGGCGCCGGAGGTAACCAGCATAACCGCATGACCCTCGGCATGTTGAAAGGCTAGCTCCCGGGCGAAGTAGGCGATTCTTTCCTTGTTAAGCCCGCCTTCCTCGGAGGTAAGGGAGCTGCTTCCGATTTTTACTACAATTCTATCCGGCATTTAGATCACTTCCTGTTCGTTATCTCCATGAATACGCAAAAAAGACTTCCGTCCTGTAAAAAGGACGAAAGTCACAAGCTTCCGCGGTACCACCTTCATTGACGGCGGCTTGCTAGGCAAGCGCAGCCATCCATCTTCGATGCCTCGTAACAGAAGGCGCTGTCCGGTTTGTCGCCGGCCGTTCGGAGGTAGGTTCTGCAAGTAGCCCTCGGTAAATTCTTACAGCCTAAGGAATTTACTCTCTGGTCGCGGCCTGGCCTGCGTACTGGTCCCGTCATCACGTTGCATGTTCAATTAGATTAAGAATAGCATGATAGACGGAACCTGTAAAGCAAGGCAATTGCAGCGTTTCAAGCCTGTCATGGCTCAAACAGCCCTAGTTTCCCTATGCGTGCAACGGCTTCCCGGAGCCGCTCCTCCGACGTTAGCAGGCCAAGGCGAACATAACCTTCTCCGTGACTGCCGAAGCCAACGCCAGGGGCAACGACAACATCCGCCTCGTACAACAGTTTATCGGCGAATTGCTCGGATGTGTATCCTTCCGGCACCGGCAGCCAGCAGAAGAAGGAGCCGCCGGGCTTTTCGGCTTTCCAGCCGATGGCATCCAGCGATTCGAATAACACATCACGGCGGCGCTCATAGGTTGCGGACAAATCCGCCACACATTGCTGAGGCCCCGTCAGCGCCAATGCGGCGGCCTCTTGAATGCCGCCGAACAGACTGCAATAATAATGATCCTGGATCAGATTAATAAGGGAAATGACGTCGGCATTGCCAAGCGCGAAGCCAACCCGCCAGCCAGCCATGTTATACGACTTGGATAAGGTATAAAACTCGATGCCGACTTCCTTCGCGCCTGGCGTCTGCAGAAAGCTGACCTGCTTCCGTCCATCGAAGCCGATGGCTCCGTAAGCGAAGTCGCTAGCCGCAACAATTCCGTTACGTTTGGCGAATTGGACGGCCTCCGCATAAAAAATTTCGTTTGCAATTGCACCCGTCGGATTATTGGGATAATTCATGAAAATCAGCTTTGCTTTAGCGGCAGTCTCGTCGCTTATCGCGGAGAAATCGGGCAAGAAGCCGTTTTCCTTCGTAAGAGGCATAAACGCCATCTCGGCTCCGGCCAACGCAACGCCGGACCAATAATCGGGATAACCGGGATCGGGTACAAGGCAGACGTCGCCTGGATTAAGCAGACATTGGCTGATTTCCACCAAACCCGTTTTGCCGCCGAATAAAATGGCAACCTCCGTCGCAGGATCCAACTCGACGCCGTAATCTTCCATGTAACGCTCGGCGACGGCTTCTTTAAGGAAGGAATAACCGCTGAATGGAGGATACTTATGATAGAGAGGATTGCTTGCGGAATCCTGCAATTTTATTACAATATGGGGAGGCGTCGGCTGGTCCGGATTGCCTTGTCCCAGGTTGATTACGTCTCTGCCCTCCGCGATCTGGGCATTTGCCTTGCCCGCCAGCTTGGCGAAAAATTGCGTCGGCAGCGCCGACATCCGATCTGCGGGTTCAATCTTCATTCCGTTCGGACTGTTCTTCATCTCTCTCAACTCACTCTCCACATGGCATGCTGCGGTCCTTGCGCGTTAAACGCTTGAACATTAGCAATAATGTAGCATGAATAAGCGGAGAATAGAAGACGCCATCCCGCCGAAATTTCGGAAGGGTGACGTCGATTTCAAACGCGGTGCTCAATCCGCAAGCGCAGGGATCCCAACCTTGCGGATAAACGGTTTTATGTCTTCTTTGAACAGTAGGAGGTAAGGCTTGCGTTCGCCGTCGAACACCAGCAGGAGCGGCGGATTGTTTCCGCAATAAAACAAAAATACATCGTTTGTGGTTATGGATATGGCGTCCGCCTTTACAACGGCGGGCTTTGCCAAAGGGATACGGTAGACGAAGGTGCAGCTGTTGTCCGCCGTCATCTGAGGCGCAAGGCCCGTAACGGACTTCAACCATTTTTTGGCCATCTTCTGAAAGGACTTGTCGTTTGGAACGGATCGTACGACTTTGCCTTGCGCAACATCGAATGCCTGGACGGGCTTCAGTCCCGTTTCGGTTGCTTCGTCAGGGGCGGCCGCTTTCTGCGGTTCAGGCTGGACAGACTGGGGCGCCGCCAAAGCGGAAGGACTCGCAAGTGCCGCCAAAATAAGCAAGGCAGCCATGATCACCGTGACTCGATTGAACAAAATTGTCATCTTTTCCTAATCTCCTTTATGAGGTTGTTCAAAAAGTCCGCTTCTCATTACGATGTGATCCTGGAAGCTTACTCGACGTCGAATATTGAATTCAGCCGAATCTAAGCATATGTTTTCGAAGTATGTTTCCTCCGGAAACATTGCAGGTGCTCACGTAGCTTCCACTACGCTCCGCTCCTCAGATCCTAGCTTCATCCAATCTTCTCGGTACTGATAACCGAACTTTTTGAACACGCACTTTTTGGATGAGGCTTGTCGTTGCGCTCCGCTTAAGTTGCCCATCTTGACACGGTTCCATGAGAGGGTATCATTAGGGAAAATCGACTTGCACGGGAGGAGAGTCATCTATGGCCAACACGACGACGATTCGGATCGCATTGCTTCAGATGAACATCGAAGCAGGGTTTCCCGAGAGGAATTTCGCCAAGCTTCAAGAGATGATGGAGAAAGCAATGGAGGATAAGCGCAAGCCGGATGTGCTGATGTTTCCCGAAATGTGGAATACCGGCTATGCTTTGGAGCAGATCGAGGATCTTGCCGACCCATATGGCAAACAATCGACCGAACTGCTGTCGGCTTTCGGCAAGAAACATGGCGTCTATATCGTCGGCGGTTCCATTGCCGAGAAGCGTGAGGACGGCGTATATAATACGACGCTCGCTTTCGATCGGGAAGGGAACAGGATCGCGGAATATTCCAAGATGCATCTGTTTCGTCTTATGTCGGAGGAAAAATACCTCAAGGCCGGCAGCCGTACGGGGCGTCTGGAAATCGAAAAAGCGGAAGCGGGAATGATGATCTGCTACGATATCCGGTTCCCGGAGCTCGCGAGGAAGCTTGCGCTTGACGGGGCGAAGCTGCTCTTTGTGCCGGCGGAGTGGCCTAACCCGCGTCTGCACCACTGGCGCACCTTGCTGACGGCGCGCGCCATCGAAAACCAGATGTACGTGATCGCGTGCAATCGGATGGGGCAAAGCGGAGAGACCTCTTTTTTCGGTCATTCCATGATCATCGATCCTTGGGGAGAGATCGTCGCGGAAGCCGGCGAAGAAGAAGAGATCCTGTTCGGAGACATTGATCTCAAGCTTGTAGACGATGTGCGGACTCGCATACCCGTATTCGAAGACCGGAGACCGCAGCTGTACAAATGACGATGACGGAGCGGATCGAAGCGGAGAAGGAGCTGGGCGTATCGCCCTAGCTCCTTCGGTTCTGATAATGGCCGATCGTCTCGTTTAATGTGGATATAAAGGAGCGGGCTGCCTTCGACAAGTAACGTCCCTTGCGGCTGGCAATGACAAGCGTCCGTGTCGGTCTGGCGCCGAGCTGCAAATAGGCGGGGGAGAATTCTCCTCCTGTCGGCCGCGTTAGCATCTGCGGGACGAAGGCGATGCCCATGCCGCCCGCCACAAGCGACTGAACGGTCTCGATATTGCTGCTCTCGAACACAATCCGCGGGGTAAAGCCGGATACTTCGCATAGCTCCACCGTAATTTGACGGAAGCCCTGACCGCGTTTCAGTCCGATAAACGGCTCTTGCTTAAGGTCGGCGATATCTACTTCTCCGCCGCGTTTCGCCAGCGGATGCTGCTGCGGTACGGCCAGGCAAATTTCTTCTTCCAGATAGGGCTCCCAGGAGAGGGAGTTGTCGATGAGCGGAAGCGACAATAAGCTGATATCCGTGCCGCCGCTGGCCGTCAACTGTTCCAATCGGGCGGTTGTCTCCTCAACGAGCACAACTTCGATTTGGGGATACAGAGCTCCGAAGACGGGGAGAACGAGGGGGAGGACATGAGAACCCGTAATGGGCAGCGTGCCGACCACGAGCCGTCCGCGACGCATCTGCGCCATGTCGTCCATCTCCTGCTTGAGCTGTTCGACGGCGTCCAATATACTCTGGGACTTCTCGACAAACACTTGTCCCGCTTGAGTCAGCTCCACGGAGTTCGTCGTACGCCTAAACAGAAGCAAGCCCAGTTCCTGTTCCAGCTTGGACAATTGCTGGCTTAACGAAGGCTGGGCGATGTGCAGCTTGTCGGCGGCGCGGGAGAAATTTTTTTCGCTGGCGATCTGAATGACATAGTTCAATTGTCTAAGTTCCATGGCGCGAAACCAGCCTTTCGTCATCTAATAGGGGTTACCGAACCTTTGAACACGCATTTATAGTCGTTACCTATAGTGGTTATAGATATTATATCTTAGATCAATGAAGAAAGACATGTTATCATGATAACAAATTATTAGTTTGTGAAAGTGGAAAGCAATTACGAACTCATGGGGTGAGCATAATGTCGAAAAAAACAATGTTCGAAAAAATTTGGGATAATCATGTTATTCATCAGGAAGAAGGCAAGCCAAGCGTTATCTACATCGACCTGCAGCTGGTGCACGAAGTAACTTCGCCGCAAGCTTTCGAAGGTCTTCGCATGACGGGCCGCAAGGTTCGCCGTCCGGATCTGACTTTCGCCACGATGGACCATAACGTGCCGACGAAGGATCGCTTCAATATTACCGATCCGATCTCCAAGCAGCAGATCGATACGCTGACGCAGAACTGCAAGGACTTCGGCGTGAAGCTGTTCGATCTCGATAACATCGATCAAGGCGTAGTTCACGTTATGGGTCCGGAGATCGGCCTGACGCATCCGGGCAAGACGATCGTTTGCGGCGACAGCCACACATCCACGCACGGCGCCTTCGGCGCATTGGCGTTCGGCATCGGTACAAGCGAAGTGGAGCACGTCATGGCGACGCAATGTCTCCAGCAATCCAAAGCAAAGACGATGGAAGTCCGCTTTAACGGCTCCCGCAAGCCCGGCGTAACGGCGAAGGACCTTATCCTTGGCGTTATCGCCCAATACGGCACGGACTTCGCAACGGGCTACGTTATCGAATACACGGGCGACGCCATTACCAGCCTGACGATGGAAGAGCGTATGACGGTATGCAACATGTCCATCGAAGCCGGCGCGCGCGCTGGTCTGATCGCGCCAGACGAGACGACTTTCAACTATCTGCGCGGACGCGAGTACGCGCCTAAGAACTATGACGAAGCCGTTGAAGAGTGGAAAAAGCTGACGACGGACGAAGGCGCGACCTATGATACGGTCGTCGAATTTGACGTCGACGCCTTGATCCCGCAAGTAACCTGGGGAACAAGCCCGGGCATGGGTACGGACATCACTTCCAAGGTGCCGAATCCGGCCGACCTGCCAACGGAAAACGAACGCAAAGCCGCCGAGAAGGCGCTTGAATACATGGATCTGAAGCCAGGCACGCCTATGACCGAGATCGAGATCGACTACGTGTTTATCGGCTCCTGCACGAACGGCCGGATCGAGGATCTGCGCGCCGCGGCAGAGATCGCCCGCGGCTACAAAGTAAGCGAGAAAGTAACGGCAATCGTCGTACCGGGCTCCGGCCGCGTCAAGCTGCAGGCGGAGAAGGAAGGTTTGGACCAGGTGTTTATCGACGCCGGTTTCGAATGGCGCGATGCAGGCTGCTCCATGTGCCTTGCGATGAACCCGGACGTTCTGAAGCCAGGTCAGCGCTGCGCATCGACGTCCAACCGCAACTTCGAAGGACGTCAAGGCCGCGGCGGCAGAACGCATCTGGTATCGCCGGCAATGGCGGTAGCCGCGGCGGTTAACGGACGCTTTACAGACGTGCGCGATTGGGAAGTTAAAGCACCGGTTTTGAACTAACCTGAGGAAACGAGAGAGGGGATTAACAGATATGGAACCATTTAAACAACTAACAGGAATCGTAGCTCCCGTTGACCGGGTTAACGTCGATACGGATGCGATCATCCCGAAACAATTCTTGAAGCGCATCGAGCGCAGCGGCTTCGGCCAATTCTTGTTCTTCGAGTGGCGCTTCCACGAAAACGGCGAGGTTAACGCCGATTTCGAGCCGAACAAACCACGCTACGAGGGCGCTTCCGTTCTGATCTCGCGCGCCAACTTCGGCTGCGGCTCCTCCCGCGAGCATGCGCCTTGGGCGATTCTCGACTATGGCTACCAAGTCATTATCGCGCCTTCTTACGCCGATATTTTCTACAACAACTGCTTCAAGAACGGCATCCTGCCGATCAAGCTGAGCGAGGAGCAAGTGGAGGATCTGTTCCAGCGCACGGCGAAGCATGACGGCTACAAGCTGTCCGTAGATCTGGAGAACAAGGTGTTGTCGGACGAATACGGACTTCGCATCGAATTCGATCTGGACGAACACCGTCGTCAATTTTTGCTTCAAGGTTTGGACGATATCGGACTTACGCTTCAACACGAGGACAAAATTACCGCATACGAGCAGAAGCACGCCGCTCGTCTGGGCTAATTACTTTCAGTTAAAAGAAGAGGACATTCCGGCCCAAAGTCGGATGTCCTCTTTTTTCCTCTAATCGCAACTTTTTATGGTGGAACGCGTCTAATGATTGTCCGATCTGTCGAGAGTGACAGGGCGTATCGGACAAATCAGTCATCGAGGTGGGAAATGAAAAAGTTTGTATCCATTCTGCTGCTCATGTCGTTATTGTTCACGTTGTTTGCGTCCGTAGGGCATGCTGCAAGCACTCCGCCCAAGCTGTTCCTGAACGGCAAGGAGCTGCTGTCGGATGTGGAACCCCGAATCGAAAAAGGTTCTACATTAGTGCCGCTGGCCATTCTTTCCGAAGGACTAGGGTACGAGGTCGAATGGGAAGGCGGACCGAAGAAGGTTACCGTCAAAAACGATTCGACCGTCATCGAGCTGATTATTAATCAGACTTCGATACGCGTCAATGGCGAAGTGAAGGAAATCGACGTCACGCCGCCGAAGCTTGTGAACTGGAGGACGATGGTTCCCGTTCGATTAGTTGGCGAACTATTGGGAATATCGTTCGAATGGAAGGAAGATGTAAGAGAAGTACATATGTTCGAGAAGGCGGAAGAACCGAAGCCGGGAACGGAAACGCCGGAGACGCCCGCGGTCGGTTACATAACGGCTGTTAGCATGGACGAGCAATCCGTCATCCGCATCTCCCATGCCGGAGCGAATGCGCCAGGGAAACCGAAACTGCTGGATAGTCCTCGCAGACTGGTCATAGATTTCCCTTATACGACCTATATTCCGCAGTTAGCAAATACGATAGGTACAGACGGACAAGCCAAGATAACAGTCGAAAACAATCCGCTTCTGACATCCTACAGATACTCGCAGTTCTCAGCGAGTCCGCTAACAGCTCGATTGGTTATCGATGTGGGCGAAGATACGGGATACGTGCTGACCTCCGGAGAAAATGAGTTCGCGATCGCGCTCATGCCTTTATCGGAAGTGCCGGCTCAACCTGTTGATCCCGAAACGCCAACGGAGCCGGAAGAACCGTCCACTCCAGAGCCGTCCACTCCGCCCGACAATTCTGCGGACGTGTACGACATCGTGCTCGATGCCGGCCATGGCGCCAAGGATCCAGGGGCTTACAGCAAGTCTTTGAACCGCTGGGAGAAGGAATTCAACTTGTCTGCCGTGCTCAAGATCAAGGCGGAGCTCGAAAAGGACAAACGTTTCCGCGTTCATTTGACGCGCAAGGACGATACGTTCCTTGAGCTGCTGGATCGAGTGAAATTCGCCGAGGACGTCAAGGCTGATCTCTTTATCTCGGTTCACGCCAACAGCTACGATAATACGAGCGTGAGCGGCGTCGAGACCTATTATGAACGGGCGAACAGCAAGGCATTTGCGGAGACGATGCACAAATACGTACTGGCGGGTATGGGAATACGCGATAGAGGCGTCAAAAAAGCGGCATTTAAGGTAATCAAAGAAACGACGATGCCTGCGATTTTGATCGAAGCCGGATATTTGAGCAATGCTTCGGACGCAAGCGCTTTGTTTAATACTAAAACACAGGATAAACTTGCAGTCGAAGTGGCCAAAGGAATTAAAGATTATTTGAAGCTGAAATAGAAAGCGAGGTTGATCCAAGATTATGAAAGCTGGAAAACTTCGAGTGATCCTCGGCATTGCCGCATGTACGTTATTACTTGCCGGATGTGGCGTCAATGAGCACGGCAACGTCGCAGGAGGCAGCGTCGTATCGCCCTCGCCAAGCGGTGCTCCTTCAGAGTCGCCGGTGCCAACGGCTAGTCCCGCACCGACGCCGGAACTTCTTACGCAGGAAGTGTCCGTTTATCTAACCGACGAACAACTGCTTGAGATGATCGAAAGAAAAGTGACGATCGAATTCGGCAGCGAAGAGGAACTTCTAAACAAGACGATCGAGGCGCTGCAGGAAAACGAGGAGCCGAACCAGTCTCTGTGGAACGGTATCGAAATTCTCTCCGCAACGCTAAATGAAGGTATCGCGACTATAGATATCCAAATCCCTGACGAGTCGAGGTTAGGCGCTCCAGGCGAGATGATGTTGATCGATTCCTTAAAGAAAACGTTGTTTCAATTCGAGTTCATTGATGGCATAGAGCTGCTCGTTCAAGGCGAACAAGTGGAAAGTCTGATGGGGCATGTCGATCTGGAGCATCCTCTTCAAAGAGATTAGCGCAAGCGCGCGTTCATTGGTTTAATGAACGGCCGTTGCCGCCAAGTGACGGTAATGGCCGTTCTGCATGGAAGCGGGAGGAACTTTGTCGCTCAATGACGAATAAGTAAACGTGGAATTTATTTTTATACATAAAGCTCTAATGCGAAGGAGATATGCCTAATGTTATTGCATGAAACTTGGAAAAAAATTATGACGGGCGCGCTTGCCTTCACGCTGGTAACGGGCAGCGGAACGGCCCTGTTGTCGACTCCGGTCCCGGTATCCGCGGAGGAAGCAGTCTCAACTAAAGCATTGCCGTTCACGGATATGCCTAACGGCCATTGGGCAGAAAAACATGTGGCCAAACTGTCGTTTCAAGGCGTTATTACGGGATATTATGACAAGAATACCGATACGTATACGTTCAGACCAGAGAAGAGCATCAGTCAGCAGGAGGCCGTGCTCCTTGCTCTTCGATTTGCCGGTTTGGATGACCTGGCGGATGAGGATTCGCTAATCGTATTCGGAGAAAAGTTTACGGTCGGCGAGTTCTATAAAAAATATATCGAGCTTGCTTTTTCCGAAGGGCTCCTTGATCGCGATGAGGAGTATCAGTTGGCCGCGGCCGATCCCGATACCGAATGGGGCTCGAAGCCTGCCAGCCGCGAATGGGTTACGAAGCTCATCGTGAAGGCCATCGGGCAGGAGGCGGCGGCTTCGCAGCTTGAGAACGCGCCTTCGCATTTCACCGATGCAAACGACGTGCAGGCTCGTTATAAGGGTTTTGTGAACGCAGCCTATCAGTTGGGACTTATCAAAGGTTTAACCGATACGGAATTTG
The DNA here is from genome assembly GCF_014303795.1 of Paenibacillus sp. PAMC21692. Classification (NCBI taxonomy): domain Bacteria; kingdom Bacillati; phylum Bacillota; class Bacilli; order Caryophanales; family Paenibacillaceae; genus Paenibacillus; species Paenibacillus sp. PAMC21692. The sequence goes on along the minus strand of NZ_CP060293.1, from coordinate 5,481,932 downwards.
CGCCTAAAAACGCCATAAATCGCGCAAGCTTGGCCACCTTGTTTAGCCGTGCGCAAACCAGCTTCCCTATGGACTATCCCGGACAAATAAGCGGCGTTGTTTCCGATTTGGGCGAAGACTCCATTACGATCTATGATGTCGGAGAAGAATTGACGTTTGCGCTTGATGCGAACACGCTCTATTATCATTACAATTCGGAGAAAGCGATCACTAAGGATCAATTGCTGGAATACGGCGACGTCTCCGTCATCGCCAAAGACGGCAAAGCTTTATACGTTGAAGTTCTGGGCGATGTGCAACATACGGATTCGATCTCGGGTACGTTCGCGCGTTATAACGAAACTTCGAAAATCTTTTATCTATGGATTGACGATAAGCCGGTTGAAATCCAATATAGCGATGCCATGAGGATTGAAGATACGGACGGCAAAGTATTGACACTCGCCGATATTAAAGCCAACGCTGCTGTGACCGTCGTGCGGGAAGCATTCGGCGAATCCCCGCAAGCCATTAGTCTCGTTGTCGCGGCTGAGCAGGCAGTGACGCTTATGACGGGTGATTTTTATTCGGCAGATTCCAAAACGGTAACGATCACCAAGGATGGAGATCTGGTATCGAAGTTTCTGGCTGTCGGCGCAACGGTTGAAATTAGCGGATTGGCCAATGCCGCGATTGGCGATCTGATCCCCGGCAGCGATAAGGTCGAGGTCAGCTTGAACGATGAAGGCCAAGTAACAAAGATCAAGGTTCTGAATCGCGACGTTAAGGTGCTTGCGGGAGCGAGAATCGTGTACTACGACAAAGCGGATAAATTCGTGACCGTGCTCGGAAGCGACAAACAGCCGCTATCTCTGAGTTTGACCGACAAAACGATTTATAACTACTTGGGAACGACAATGGATAGAGAGGCGGCAATGGCTCTCATCAATAGCAACGTAAACGTTGTAATCAAACATACGGGCGCAAATGTCGTCTCGGTTAATTTTGTATTGAATTATGCAGGAACGATTACGGAAATCGATACTACAGCCAAATCGGTAACGGTTCTGACATCGGAAGGATACACGGTCAAAATTCCTTATACCGTTACCGGAGTGGAATGGTACAGCCGTCCTACGGCCACTCTAGCCGATTTGAAGACTGGCGATTCCGTTACGGTGGCCATGAAGATGGACAAGGTTGAAGCGGCCTCTATTCGAGTTCATCGCACCATTGCATATGACGTCGTATCCGTGGACGTTGCCAACAAAAAAATGGTTATTAAAAACGCGGTCAATGATTCCGTTACGTTAACATTAACGAATGTTAAGATGTTGAAGCCAGACGGAACGAATGCACTTATTTCCACATACAGAGCAGGAGACAAAGTAGAAGTATCTTACATTGGCAATACTGTCATGCAAGTACAAGAAGTAAACGCGAATAGCGGTTCCAACGGTTAAAAGCATAGTATGACTCTTGCAGTAGGTCAATGCGGGAACATTTTGTGAAAAAACTGCCCTTATGGGCGGTTTTTTTTTGGAAATCATGGGATTGGTAGTTGCGAAGCGTGTCAAATTTCGCTACACTTTGAACGATAGTGTTGTTACTCTGGAGGACAGCGATGAATGCGAAGCAGAAGATGCGTCATATATTGGATATCATCGCCGACATGTTCCCTGACGCGCATTGCGAGCTGAATCACGACAATCCGTTCGAGTTGACGATTGCCGTGCTGCTATCGGCTCAATGCACGGACGAGACGGTGAACAAGGTGACGGCAGACCTGTTCCGAAAGTATAAGCGTCCCGAAGATTATCTGAGCGTTCCGCTCGAAGAGCTGGAGCAGGACATCAGGCGAATCGGCTTGTTCCGAAGCAAGGCTTCGAATATACAGAAGCTCAGCCGCATCTTGATCGACAAGTACGAAGGAGATGTGCCTCGGACGCACGAAGGATTGATAGAGCTTCCCGGAGTGGGCAGGAAGACAGCCAACGTAGTTATGTCAAATGCATTCGGCGAACCCGCCATTGCAGTCGATACGCATGTGGAGAGGGTGTCTAAGCGCCTCGCCATCGCGAAGTCGGATGACACCGTATTGGAAGTAGAGCATAAATTGATGAAGCTGGTGCCTAGAGACGAATGGATCTTGACGCATCATCGACTCATCTTCTTCGGACGTTACCATTGCAAGGCTCAAAGTCCGCAATGTCCGATTTGTCCGCTGCTAGATTTGTGCAAGGAAGGCAAAGCACGTATGAAGCCGGCGGCCAAGACCAAACATAAAGGTAAGAATACCAAATCAAGAGTCGAAGGATGATGAATATGAAATGTATCTCCGTGTACACAAACAATTTTGAACTATTCTCGGATATTTACGAGCAAGTCCTTGAATCTCCTCCCAAGGAGAATGAAGATATCGTCATCGATGGCATTACGGTGAGCGGATCAGGCGACGTGCCGGATCAATATATTGATCGTATGCGCGTCAAGCCGGAGGTTGTCGTGATGAAAGAGAAAGAGCGCAACATTATGATTCTTCAGCATGGCAATGTATTCGAGATTTGCCTGCCGTCGACAGAAGAAGAAGAAGCGGTATAAGAGCGAGTACAATAGTATGGAGATGACGAAAGTAATGAACGTGCAGAACCTAGCTGAAGCGTTATACAAGATCGGCGCCGAATTGGAAGCCGCTGGCGACCATACCCGTGCCGTACAAGCGCAGGAGCTGAACAGTAAGCTGACCGAAGGTCGGCTTACTGTTGCTTTATGCGGACATTTCTCGGCAGGCAAGTCTACGCTCGTCAACGCGTTGTGCGGCGCGAAGCTGCTTCCCTCCAGTCCGATCCCTACAAGCGCGAACGTCGTTTCGATCCGAGGCGGCGACCGGGCGATAGCCTTTGTAGAGACGGAAGCCGGAGGCGTCGCTTCCCACGCGGAGGTGCCGATCGACGATCTGGACACTTATTGCAAGGACGGGGAGAAATTCCTGTCTGTATCGATTCGATACCCTAGCGACCTGCTGGGATCGGAGATGACTTTGCTTGATACGCCGGGAATCGATTCGACGGACGATGCTCACCGGATGGCAACGGAATCCGCTCTCCATCTGGCGGATGTTGTTTTCTACGTCATGGATTACAATCACGTTCAGTCCGAGATCAACTTCGCTTTTGCGAAAAGCCTGAAGGACTGGGGCAAGCCGCTTTATTTTATCGTCAATCAGATTGATAAGCACCGGGACCGCGAGCTTAGCTTCGAGGCCTACAAGAGCAGCGTAGAAGATGCGTTTCACGCCTGGCACTTGGAGCCGGCAGGCATTTTGTACCTCTCCCTGCGTCAGCCGGACCATCCCCACCATCAATGGGATACCCTTCTGACTCTGATCGAGCAGCTTAAGGAGAAGCGGGAGGAGCTCTGCGCATACAGCGTGGATGCTTCGCTGCGCCATCTGGTTAATGGTCATGTCAAATGGGAGAACGAAAGCCGCGAGCCGGAACGCGAAAGACTTACGGATGAAGCGGGCGGGGAAGAGGCGCTGAGCTCCGTCAAATTGGAAGCTGCGCGGCTGAGAGACAATATCCGATCGTTGGAGGCAGAAAAGGAACAATATCGTACGCGGCTTCGTACGGAGCTCCAATCGATACTGGATAACGCCAATATTACGCCGGCCGCTCTAAGGGATCTGGCTCATTCGTTTCTGGACAGCCGCAAGCCAGGCTTTAAAGCCGGACTTCTATTTGCCGGCGCCAAGACGGCCGCGGAGCAGGAGCGGCGCCTTGCCGTGTTCCGCACGGAGCTTGGCGGCTTGATCATTGCGAGCATGGATTGGCATGTAAAGCAGTTGCTGAGGCAAGCGGCATCTGCCGGAGGTTACGCCGGCGAGCAATTGGAATCTATGTTGGCAGAACGTCTGGGCTGGACGCCGGACGACGACTGGTTGGTTTCGAGAGTAAAGCAAGGCGCCGTATTCGGCAACGAATACACGATGACTTACAGCAAGGATATGGCCGGGGATGTCAAGAGCGAATACCGGCGGCGCGCGATGGAAGTGATCGATGTGCTTGCGGTTCATGCGGCAGCTTCCGTAGACGCCGATATTGGGGCTGCGAAAGGAGAGCTTGCCGTCCTCGGCGGCAAGACGGCTGCGGTCGATGCGCTTCATGACCTGGAGCTGGCTATCAAGCGCAGGGAGGAAGAGCTCCGCCAGATGCAGCCTGGCGCGTTAATGAGACCGCAGCTGCCGAACCCTGCGGAGATGGCGCTTGCGGGAGCGAGCGGGCAGACGCAGTCGTATGCGGGCTCTTCCTCGCCGCCATTGCGCTCGGCAAGCGGCAGAGAAGATGATGCAGGCCGTATGAAGCAGGAAGTTGCCGCAGCTGCCATAGCCATCGCTAAGTCGGAGACGGCGGATGAACGGACGATTGACCGTTCTTCGTCCATCCGCTCGAAGCAGTTGGCTGCTTCGAAGCGAATGAGGCAAGCTGCCGACCTGCTGGAGCCGCATGCCATGCTGCAAGCTGCTGCGGCGGCACTTGCGGAGAAGGCGCGTCGTCTAGGAGACAGCCGATTTACGATCGCGTTGTTCGGAGCGTTTAGCGCGGGCAAATCCTCGCTAGCAAACGCCTTGATCGGAGAAGCCGTATTGCCGGTATCTCCGAATCCTACTACCGCGGCGATCAATCGTCTAATGCCGCCTACCGGGCAATTCGGGCATGGCACTGCACGGGTCGCTATGAAGTCTAAGGAAGCCATCCTGGACGATCTGCGGTACTCCTTGTCCTTGCTTGGCGAACGCGCGACCAAGGAGACATTGCCTGATGGAGCGTCGATTCTTGCAATTATTGATAAACTATCGCCGGATTCCATCGGCGCCGGCGGCAGACCGCATTACAGCTTCCTGCGCGCGGCAAGGAACGGGTGGCACGAGCACGAAAAACAGTTGGGCATGGAGCTGCATGTCGATCGCGAAGAATATGCAAAGTTTGTTGCCGACGAGTCGCGCTCCTGCTTTGTAAGCGAGATCGACTTCCACTACGATTGTCCGCTGACGGCGGAAGGCATCGTCTTGGTCGATACGCCTGGCGCCGATTCTGTTAATGCAAGGCATACGGGCGTTTCTTTCAACTACATTAAAAACGCCGATGCCGTTCTGTTTGTTACTTATTACAATCACGCCTTCTCCCAAGCGGACCGGCAGTTCCTGGATCAGCTTGGCCGCGTGAAGGACCAGTTCGAGCTGGACAAAATGTTCTTTATCGTCAACGCCGCGGATCTGGCTGCCGACGAGGAAGAGCTGCAACATGTTCTGATGCATGTGGAGCATAATTTGCTCCAGCATTCCATCCGGCATCCCCGGCTGTATCCCGTATCCAGCATCGAAGCGCTGGACGGCAAGACGGAGCGCAATGAGGCGCTTCTTATTCGCTCGCGCATCACTGCTTTCGAAGGGGACTTCCTCTCCTTTATAGCAACGGATCTCGGCGCTCTCGCCATCGATTCCGCTGACCAAGAGCTCAAGCGGACAATCGGGCAGTTGGAGGGTTGGATTGCAGGAGCGCAAGGCGACGAGTCGGCTCGCGAGGCCGAACGCGTCAAGCTGGAAGCCTCCATGGGCCGCGTTAATGAACCGATGGAGCGTCTGCGTGACGCGCTTTTGCCGGAAGGGCTGAAGCAAGAGATGTCGGAGCTGCTATATTATGTGGCTCAACGGTTGCAATTCAGGCTTGGGGACTTCTTCCACCTAGCCTTTAACCCTGCGTCCTTGCAAGATGACGGCCGAGACTTAAAGCGGGTCGTCTGGACGTCCTGGCTGGAGCTTCAGCGCCTTATTCAACATGAGCTGTCCCAGGAGCTCCTGGCGACTTCGCTGCGCGTTGAGCGGGCACTGAACGGCGAGTTGAATAAAGAGCACGCTGCATGCTCGCTGGGGCTTGGCGAGTTGCTGCCTGGCTACGAGGCGGCTCCATATGCGCCGCAATCGCTTGTCGTACCGGAGGAAAGCGCGATGTGGCAAGAAACCTCCATCGAAGCCAAATGGTTGTGGAGCCGATTTAAGTCGCCGCGACAATTTTTCGAAGGAGAAGGCAAGGGACAGTTGCGCAAGGAGCTTGAAGGCATCCTGGTTCCTTCCATTCAAGCGTGGACATCCGCATCCGCGACTCAGTGGCATACACATTACGGCCGCGAGTGGGATAAAGCTTCGGAGCAAGTAGGTAAAAGTCTAATGACGGATGTATTGGCCTATGCCGAGGGCAAGCGTCAATCGCTTGCCGGCGGCTCAGCCGTGATGGAGCTGACGACGCTTAGAAAAAAATTAATCGATATCCAAAAAGTCTGATCCAGTCCGCCTTCCATATCACGATTCGCTTAATGCTTTTGCCGGTGCGGTTCCGCCCGGCAAAAGCTTTTATTGTTTTTGTGTGCAAACGTGCAAAAACGGAGCAATACGTACATTATGGCAATCAAACGAGATTATTTGGGAGGTATCGAGCATTCCTTACCCCCAATCGCCATAATAAGCGGATACACTCAATAATTCGCAAAATTATCGAATTTGCTCCTATATAACGATGCTGGTAATATGCACTCATACTTAAGAAAACAGATGGGGAGATGGATTTTCTTGGACGTACTGAGGCAGTTAAAAGCCTTTTATTGGCCGGATAAAAAGTTGTTGTTCGGCTCGATCCTGTTCTTGATGATCGCGACTGCGCTGGGGCTGGTGTATCCGAACCTGCTGCGTTATCTGATTGACGATGTAATCACACCGGAGCGATTTGAACTCGTGCCTGGTCTCGCAATGCTGGTCGTTGGCGTCATTACACTGAAAGCGATTAATCAATTTTTACATGGATTTCTGGGAGGAAGACTGGGCAACAAAATTGCCTATAACCTTCGAAACGCATTGTACGACAAGCTGCAGACCTTATCCTTTCAATATTACGACAAAGCGAAAACGGGAGACCTGATGTCCCGATTGACGGCCGATCTGGAGGGGATCCGTCAATTTATCGGATTCGGCTTCGCGCAAATTCTCAACATGGTGCTGATGGTCGTATTCGGCGGAGCGATGATGATGTATTTCAACTGGCAATTGACGCTCATTATTTTGCTGCCGATTCCGCTCTTGATTTTCCTGGCGCTTAAGTTCGAACGGAAGATCCATCCCGCATTCCGCGAAATGCGTCAGGCGATGAGTGATCTGACAACAGCGGTGCAAGAGAATATTACGGGCGTTCGTACCGTCAAATCATTCGCGCGCGAAACCCATGAGGTATCCAAGTTTTCAATTCGGAGCGACGCGTACCAGCAGAATCAGGTAAGAGCGTCTTCCATATGGGCGCGGTTTTTCCCGGTGATGGAGCTTACGGCGAACTTGTGCGCGGTCATCCTGCTGGTCGCAGGCGGCATTATGGTCATTAACCAATCTATGATGCTAGGTGAATTCATTGCCTTTTTCAGCTTGATCTGGTACATTATCGGCCCGATGTGGGGTCTCGGCTTTCATATTAATGCTTATACGCAATTCAAAGCTTCCGGCGAGCGCGTCCTGACATTGCTTAATGAACATGTTCACGTGAAAAACGTGAAGGATGCCATCGTGGCGAGCGACAAACAAGTAAAGGGGCATGTCCGCTTTGAAAACGTGACGTTTAACTATCCAGACAAAGCTCCGGCGATCACCTCTCTCAGTCTGGATGCCCCGGCTGGTACGGTCATTGGTTTCCTGGGAGGAACGGGCTCTGGCAAATCTACGGTTATCCAGCTGCTGATGCGTGCCTACAATGTGAAGCAGGGCAGCATTACGCTCGACGGCATCGATATTCGAAACCTGGACGTACAATCGCTCAGAAGGCAGATCGCTCCTGTATTCCAGGAAACCTTCCTGTTCTCGGCTTCCATACGCGACAATATCGCTTATGGCGTTGGCGGCGTAACGGACGAAGAGATAATTAAGGCGGCGAAGCTGGCCAAAGCCCATGACTTTATTATGGAAATGCCGCTTGGTTACGATACAGTCGTAGGCGAGAGAGGGATGGGGTTGTCTGGCGGCCAGAAGCAGCGGATCGCCATCGCCCGCGCATTGATCAAAAATCCGCGTATCCTCATCCTCGACGACGCGACGAGCGCTGTCGATATGGAGACGGAACATGAAATTCAGGCGGGCTTCAAGGAGTTGATGGCTGGCAGAACGACTTTTATTATCGCACACCGTATTTCCTCATTGCGCCATGCCGACGAAATTATCGTCCTGGACGAAGGACATGTCGTGCAACGGGGAACACACGAGCAGTTGATCGCTCAAAAAGGTCCTTATCTGGATACGTACCGCATCCAATATGCGGATTATATTGAGAAACAACAAGCAGAAGCCGGTCGGTCGCCGATACCGGGAGTTTACGAAGCTCGGAGGAGTTCGGTACAATGAGCGCAAAATCGCAGATGAAAGCTAGAAACAGAAACGAAAGATTCGTATACCAGGACGACGAAGAAATCGAAAAGCCGTTTAACTGGGCGCAGCTGAGGCGGCTGTACAATTACATGAAGCCGTACAATCGGCAGCTGATGCCAGTCATCATCATGATGGTGATCGGTACGCTGACGCGGTTGACGAATCCGCTTCTGATGTTATACGCGATCGACAATATCCTGATGGCCGATACGGGCTCTAAGAACGTCGGCGAACTGGTGGCGGTTGCGGCGGGAATGCTGGCGCTGTATGTCATTCAATGGATTTCCAACACGTATCGGATCAAATATACGAACATCATCGGCCAGAAGGTTATCTATGACCTTCGCAAGCATCTGTTTCAGCATATTCAGAAGCTGTCGTTCCGCTTCTATGACAAACGTCCTGCGGGATCCGTGCTTGTGCGCGTCACGAACGACGTCAACGCGCTGCAGGAGCTGTTCACGAACGGCGTCGTCAACTTGCTGATGGACTGCATCCAGCTCTTCGGCATCGTCATCATTTTGCTGGGGCTAAACGTGAAGCTGGGTCTTGCGGTTATGATTACGGTACCGATCATGTTTGTTGTATCGTCATCCTTGCGGAAGCGGATTCGATTCGCCTGGCAGTCGGTACGGATGAAGCAATCCCGTATTAACGCCCACTTGAACGAAAGCATTCAGGGAATGAAGGTCACGCAAGCGTACGTGCAAGAGAAGGATAATATGAGCTTCTTCGACCATATGAACACCGACAATATTAAATCTTGGAATAAGGCATCCGCGCTTAACCAAATGTTCGGTCCCATCATTGAGGTAACGGCAGCAATCGGCACATGCATTCTGTTCTGGTACGGTGCGACGCTGATTCAGAATGAAGTCATAACAGTCGGTTTGCTCGTGGCGTTCGCCAATTATATCGGCAACTTCTGGGATCCCATCAACCGGCTGGGTCAAATGTACTCGCAGCTTTTGATCGCTATGGCCTCGTCGGAGCGGATCTTCGAATTCATCGATGAAGAGCCGACGGTAGCAGAAGCCGGCAACGCCAAGGAACTGCCCGCGATCCGCGGGGACGTAACATTTGAGAATCTTGTCTTCGAATACGAGAAGAACAGGCCTGCGCTCAAAAATGTCAGCATCAACGTCAAAGCGGGTCAATCCATCGCTTTAGTCGGCCATACGGGTTCCGGCAAAAGTACGATCATCAACCTGCTGTGCCGTTTTTATGATCCCGTACAGGGACGCGTTCTTATCGACGGAATAGACATCCGCGACGTCTCTATCGAAAGCCTTCGCTCGCAGGTCGGCATCGTGCTGCAGGATACGTTTATCTTTTCCGGCACGATCCGCGACAACATCCGTTACGGACGTCTGGACGCGACGGACGCCGAGATCGTCAAGGCGGCGCAATCGGTTCACGCGCATGATTTTATCATGAATCTGCCAGACGGGTACGACACTCAGGTCGAAGAACGCGGCAACGTCTTGTCTATGGGCCAAAGACAGCTTCTATCCTTTGCCCGTGCTTTGCTGGCCGATCCGAAGATTCTGATCCTAGACGAAGCAACGGCGAGCATCGATACCGAGACGGAGCTAAAGATCCAGGAAGCGCTCAAGACGCTGCTCCAGGGTCGCACCTCGTTCATGATCGCGCACAGGCTGTCCACGATCCGCCATGCGGACGATATCATCGTGCTGGATCACGGCGTCATCGTCGAACAAGGCGATCATGCGGCGCTGGTCAAAAAACAAGGCGTCTACAACGGCCTTATCGAAGCTCAGTTCAAGTTTGTTTAAAGTGCTGAAGGTTGAGGTTAAGGTTTGAGGGTTTAAAGGTTTAAAATATAAATAATGTTCAAAAGATCGCTTTTCAGTACCGAGAAGATTGGACGAAGCTAGAATCTGAGGAGCGGAGCATAGCAGCGCTATGTGAGCACCTGCAATGTTTCCGGAGGAAACATACTTCGTAAGCATATGCCTTAGATTCGGCTGAGTTCAATATTCGACGCCGAATAAGCTTCTTCTAGAAAATTCTTCGTAATGGAAAGTGGTCTTTTGAACCTCCTTATATTGATTTTTGGTGGGAGAACCTTCAGAATGGAGACTATCAAAGTTTCCAGGAGGGTTCTTTTTTTATGTATGGATCACCGTTATCCCGGCAGGCACGCAAAATGATGATCCTCGGCTCCGGAGAGCTCGGGAAAGAAGTTGTGCTGGAGGCTCAGCGCCTCGGCGTCGAAACGATTGCCGTGGACCGTTATGACAACGCCCCGGCCATGCAGGTGGCACATCGCAAATACGTAACGGACATGCTGGACGGTGACGCTATTCGCCGCATTATCGAAGAGGAACGGCCCGATCTAATCGTACCCGAGATCGAAGCGATTGCGACGGAGACGCTGGTTGCACTGGAGGCCGAGGGACATCATGTCATTCCGACTGCCCGTGCAGCGCGACTGACTATGGATCGCGAAGGCATCCGCAGGCTGGCTTCGGAGACGCTTGGCCTCCCGACGGCGCCGTATCGGTTCGCGGACTCTCTAGACGAGCTGCGCGCTGCTGCTGCGGAGCTCGGGTTCCCTTGCGTGATCAAACCGATTATGAGCTCCTCGGGCAAAGGACAAAGCGTCTGCCGCTCCGAGGCCGAGCTTGAGAGCTGCTGGAACTACGCCATGGAGGGCGGCCGAGCGAAAAAAGCGCGTATTATAGTCGAAGGTTTCGTTACGTTCGACTCCGAGATCACGCTGCTTACGGTACGCTCCGTTTCCGGCACAAGTTATTGTCCGCCGATCGGTCACGTTCAGAAAGACGGGGACTATATCGAATCATGGCAGCCCCATGAGATGAGCGAAGCTCACATTCGAGAAGCGGAAGAGATTGCGCTTCGAATTACAGAGGAGCTGGGAGGCTACGGTATTTACGGCGTAGAGCTGTTTCTAACGCCGGAGGGCGTACTCTTTAGCGAGGTATCTCCTCGTCCGCATGATACCGGCATGGTAACGATGGCGACGCAGGATCTGTCCGAATTCGCGCTGCATGTACGCGCAATTCTGGGTTTCCCGATCCCTGCAATCAGATTGCTGACGCCTGGCGCATCGCATACGCTCAAAGCAGATCGCGAATCAGCGGAGTTCCGCATCGGCGGTATCGAAGAAGCTCTCTCCGTACCTAACACTCAAGTCCGTCTATTCGGCAAGCCGGAGACGAAAGAGGGCAGACGAATGGCAGTGGTATTGTCAAGCGCCGTCGATGTTGAAGCGGCTCGCGATCTTGCGCGCACGGCGGCGGAATGTCTCCATTTCGACTATAAGTGAAACTTCAACTTCTTTAAAAGGTAGTTCAAAAAGTCCGCTTTTGATCACGAAGTATGCCAAGAAGCCTACTCGACTTCGAATATATCCCGATACCCACGAAAGTGAAGGGATGCTTTGATGCTTATTCCGATTACTTTCGCGGGGCCCGAGGTTAGCGAAACTAAGCGGATGCTTTCGAAGTATGTTTCCTCCGGAAACATTGCAGGTGCTCACGTAGCTACCACTACGCTCCGCTCCTCAGTTTCTACTTTCGTTCCATCTTCTACAGCGTTTTTGAAAAAAACGCAGCATCGGAAGCATAAGCTCATGTGCTGGAAACCGAACTTTTTGAACACATACTATAAGAACAAGTAGGTGAATTACGACAATGGGCAAAAAAGGAAAACCGCAAGGGCAGCGGCGGCCAGCCGCTCCGACTTCGGAGCCTGAGCAGCAAGGCGCGACGCTTAAGGAGCTGCTTGGCGCGGATGTGCTTAATAAGCTGAAGGCGCAAGCGGATCGGCTTACGCAGGAGGATGCGGACCGCAAGGAACGCGAACGCAAGGAAGCGGAAGAAGCCAAGAAACGCGAGCAAAAGCTGAAGGAGAACGACTTCTCTTATTTGCTGAACAACAGCGACCCAAACTGGAACAAATACAAGTAAGGCTGTTCGCCATGTTGCTAAAGCCGAACCTCCAGCCAATCTTCGCCATACGATGATGTAAGGATACGTGCGTCGAAAGCTTAAGCAGCGGCGCTCCGAGCATGGGGAGGCGAAGACATGCAAGTGAAGGTTAGGCCGGGCGACACGTTGTGGAAGTACAGCGTATGGTTCGGCATCCCGTATCAGCTCATTCTGGACTCCAACCGCGAAGTCGCCGCAGGCGTGCTGGCTGTAGGCGATACCGTTCAGATTCCGGGATATATATGGGCAGAACATACGGTTATTGCGGGAGACTCGCTCTGGCGGATCGCGACGATGAACGGCGTATCTGTGGACTTGCTGCTCCAGAGCAATCCCGAGCTGCAGGGCGAGATGTTGTCCATCGGCTCCAAAATAGCGGTTCCTAGACGCGTTACGCGGCGCGTCGTGGAAGCCAGGCGTCTTTATGGCTACGGTTCCTTGCTCGAGGATATGAACAGGCTGACGGATATTTATCCCTTCCTCGTCCGATCGGACATCGGCACTTCGGTCATGGGCAAGCCAATCCCCGCGCTAGGTATAGGGAACGGCAACAAAAAAATTCATTTTAATGGAAGCATGCACGCCAACGAATGGATTACGACGCCCGTACTCATGCAGTTCCTGAATGATTATTTGCTGTCTTTGACAAATAGTATGGATCTCGGCGGACTGGCGATGTATCCGCAGTACTTGACGACGTCTTTGTCCATTGTTCCGATGGTCAATCCCGATGGCGTCAATCTCGTGGTAAGCGGTCCGCCGGATGGTGAGCCGCATAGAAGCGAAGCGATCGCGATCAACGGCGGGAGCAACGACTTCTCCGGATGGAAGGCGAATATACGCGGCGTGGATCTCAACAAGCAGTTTCCCGCGCTGTGGGAGCGCGATGCCGTTCAAGGTCCTCAGGTCCCTGCTCCGCGAGATTACTCCGGCACAGCGCCGCTTACGGAGCCGGAGGCGCGGAGTCTAGCCGAATTCACGCGCGCCAGCGGGTTTCAGCGCGCCTTGGCGTTTCATACGCAAGGCAAAGTCATATTCTGGGGTTTCGAGGGACTGGAGCCGCCTCAATCCGAGGTGTTAGCGAACGAATTCGCGGCTGTCAGCGGATACGAAGCGGTGCGTAATGCGGACAGCACAGCCGGCTACAAAGACTGGTTTATCCAGGACTTCCGGCTTCCCGGATTTACCGTGGAGCTGGGCAGCGGCGTTAATCCGCTTCCGATCGAACAATTCGGCGAGATCTACGATTCCGCTCTGAGTATTATGCTTGCAGCCTTGTATATGTAACCCGCGTAAATTTGAAAGCATGCATATAAATCACGGCCAATTCGCTCAACCCGAAAAGACCTCGACAGAGAGGTTTTCAAATATTTTTAAGTCGGGGATGCCCAGGCGGCATCCTTTTTTCGCGGATTCGGCATAAGGAGGCGCGGAATTGCGCACTATGGTAACAACTTCATTGCGCCAGGAACATCTGTCATAGACTCGTTCATACTCGTCAAGAACAGACGATTTTAGACGTCAAAATTTCACTTTTGCGAACGTTCGTTTGTTTTTATATAATGGGTAAATTGCAGATTGACTTTACGAATGGATAGTCTTGCTTTAAAATAGCTTGGAGATATTACGAGTATCACGGACTGGGGGAAGCTCATGAGTGAGCAAATGGATGTAATCGCGAACGGAACGGCCGCGGAAGGCAATTATGGGGCCGATGATATACAAGTGCTCGAAGGATTGACAGCTGTCAGGAAACGTCCGGGGATGTACATTGGCAGTACAAGCTTATCCGGCTTGCATCATCTCGTTTGGGAGATCGTGGATAACGCAGTGGACGAACATCTCGCTAAATTTTGCTCCGCGATCGATGTGACGCTGCATAAAAACGGCTCCATTACGGTGTACGACAACGGGAGGGGCATCCCTACCGGGATTCATAAGACAGGTATACCTACGCCGCAAGTCGTATTTACGATCCTGCATGCAGGCGGAAAGTTCGGCGGCGGCGGATACAAGAAGTCCGGCGGTCTGCACGGCGTTGGCGCATCAGTGACAAACGCGCTGTCGGAGTGGCTGGAAGTAGAAATCTACCGCGACGGCAAGATACATAGGATGAGATTCGAATATTGGATCGATGACAAAGGCAAGGAGCACGTCGGCGAACCCGTCACGGGTTTGGAGATTATCGGCAACAGCAACCGCACCGGTACGAAAGTAACGTTTAAACCCGATAGCAGGGTATTCCAGAACGGAACGTCGTTCAACTACGATACGCTGGCAGAGCGGCTGCAAGAAATTGCTTTCCTGAACTCCGGGCTTAAAGTGACGATCAAGGATGATCGCAGCGGCAAGGACGACGTCTTTCATTACGAAGGCGGCGCAAGCGAGTTCGTACAATTTTTGAACGAGGGGAAGACGGCGCTGCATGACGTCGTCCACTTTGCCGGCGACCGCGACGACATTGAAGTGGAGGTGGCGCTCCAGTACAACGACGGGTACACGGAGACGATTGCGTCTTTCGTGAATTCTATCCCAACCCGAGGCGGCGGCACGCACGAGACGGGCTTTAAGACGGCCTACACGCGCGTCATGAATGATTACGCCCGCAAGGCCGCATTGCTGAAGGAGAAGGACAAGAACCTGGAGGGCAACGATCTGCGCGAAGGGATGATGGCCGTCGTCAACATCAAAATGTCGGAGGTGGAATTCGTCGGTCAGACGAAGGACCAGCTCGGCAGCGCCTCTGCCCGCAGCGCGGTAGATGCCGTCGTAGCCGAGAAAATGCAGGTATTCCTGGAGGAAAATCCGCAGGTAGCCCAATCGCTGCTCAAGAAGGCCGTGCAGGCGTCCAAGGCGCGCGAGGCGGCGCGCAAGGCGCGAGAAGAGATCCGAAGCGGCAAGAAGAAAAGCGAGAGCTCCAATCTGGGCGGCAAGCTGACGCCTGCGCAGTCGAAGGACTACACGCGCAACGAGCTCTTTATCGTGGAGGGCGATTCCGCAGGCGGGTCGGCGAAGCAAGGACGCGATTCCAAGCATCAGGCCATCCTGCCGCTCAAGGGCAAGCCGATGAATCCCGAGAAGGCCAAGCTTGTCGATATCCTGAAAAACGACGAATACAAAGCTATCATATCCGCCATCGGCGCAGGCGTAGGTCCCGAATTCGAAGCGGATGAGAGCAACTACAGCAAAATCATCATCATGACGGACGCGGATACGGACGGCGCCCATATCCAGGTGCTGCTGCTGACGTTCTTCTACCGGTATATGAAGCCGCTCATCGATTCGGGGCGCATCTATATTGCGCAGCCTCCCCTGTACAAAATTACGCGCAAATCCGGCAAGCTGGAGACCGTGCGTTACGCTTGGACAGACGAACAGCTGCAGAATTATCTAAAGGAATACGGCAAAGGTTACGAGCTTCAGCGCTACAAGGGTCTCGGAGAGATGAACCCGGACCAGCTGTGGGAGACGACGATGAATCCGGAATCTCGTACGCTGCTCCAGGTACAGATCGAAGACGCGGCAAAAGCAGAGCGTCGCGTATCGACGCTGATGGGCGACAAAGTCGACCCTCGCAAGCGATGGATCATCGAAAACGTAGACTTTACCGAATATGAAGAGTAGAGGAGGATCCGCATGAGCAGCCTGGAAC
The DNA here is from genome assembly GCF_014303795.1 of Paenibacillus sp. PAMC21692. Lineage (NCBI taxonomy): Bacteria > Bacillati > Bacillota > Bacilli > Caryophanales > Paenibacillaceae > Paenibacillus > Paenibacillus sp. PAMC21692. Next base: position 5,465,869 of record NZ_CP060293.1, on the reverse strand, counting down.
AATTTCTGCCCGCGTTCCTGGAGGAGGTCGTGGGAGACCGCTTCGGACGGTATTCGAAATATATTATTCAGGACCGCGCTATACCCGACGTCCGCGACGGTCTCAAGCCCGTGCAGCGGCGTATCTTATATGCCATGTACGACGCGGGCAATACGCCGGACAAGCCGTATCGCAAGTCGGCCAAGACCGTCGGCGACGTCATGGGCAATTACCATCCCCACGGCGACTCCTCTATCTACGAAGGCATGGTGAGAATGGCGCAGCCTTGGAAGATGGGCCATCCGCTTGTCGACGGCCATGGCAACTGGGGATCTCAGGACGACGATCCCGCCGCGGCGATGCGATATACGGAAGCGCGGCTGTCCAAGATCGCTATGGAACTGCTGCGAGACATCGATAAGCGAACGGTACAGTTCAAGGACAACTTCGACAATACAACGAAGGAGCCCGTCGTACTGCCCTCGCGTTACCCGAATCTGTTGGTGAACGGTGTCAGCGGCATTTCCTCCGGCTTTGCGACAGAGATTCCGCCGCATAATTTGCGGGAGGTTATCGACGCTTGCATTGCTTATATGAACAATCCCAAGCTGCCTCTGGAAGAGCTGATGGGAATCGTTAAAGGTCCGGACTTTCCGACCGGCGGTCTTATCATGGGCGAGGAGGGGATACGGGAAGCGTATACAACCGGCAAAGGACGCATCTACATTCGTTCCAAGACGGCCATTGAGGATATGCGCGGCGGCAAGCAGCAGATCGTCATTACCGAAATCCCTTACCAGGTCGTCAAATCCAGACTGGTCACCGCGATGGAAAACATCCGCCTGGAGAAAAAGGTGGAGGGAATTGCCGAGGTTCGCGACGAAAGCGGCCGGAACGGGCTGCGCATCGTCGTAGAGCTTAAGAAGGATGCGGATGCGGGCGGCATTCTGGCCTATTTGCTCAAAAAGACGGACCTGCAGGTGACCTACAACTTTAATATGGTCGCGATCGTGAACAAGGCGCCTCAACAACTGGGCTTGTTGCCGATGCTGTCGGCCTACGTGGACCATCAGAAGGAAGTTGTCACTCATCGGACCCAGTTCGAGCTGGAGAAGGCGGAGGACCGCGCTCATGTCGTCGAAGGACTCGTTAAAGCATTAAATCTGCTGGACGAAGTGATCGCGACTATCAAGGCTTCCAAGAACCGTGGCGACGCGCAGGATAACCTGGTCGCGAAATTCGGCTTCACGGAGCGCCAAGCGGACGCGATTTTGACCTTGCAATTGTACCGGCTGACGAATCTGGAAATTACATCGCTCGAGAAGGAGCTTAAGGAAGCGCAGAAAAAGATCGCTTATCTTCGTTCCATCCTGGAGAGCGAAAAGAAGCTGATCGGCGTCATTCGGGACGAATTGAAGGAGATCCGCGACAAATACGGCATCGATCGCCGGTCCGATATTCAAGGAGAAGTCGAAGAGCTGAAGGTGAATCTGGAAGTCATGGTAACCCCCGAGGATGTGCTTGTTACGCTCAGCAAGGACGGTTACATGAAACGGACCAGCATGCTGTCCTTCACGCGTTCGGGCGGCGAGCTCGACAATTCCGGGGTGAAGGACGGGGACGTCATTCGCGACATGCTGCTCGTCAATACGATCGACAGCCTGCTGTTGTTCACGCGCAAGGGGCAATTCTACCTGCTGCCTGTCCATCAGATTCCGGAATTCAAGTGGAAGGATACGGGAACCGCGATCGTTAACATTATTCAGCTGCCTAAGGACGACGGCATCGTCAGCGTCCTTCCCGTCAAGGATCTTAACGAAGCCGGCCAATCACTTGTATTCGTTACAAAACGTGGACAAGTAAAACGTACCGAGCTGAAGGAATATGCAACGACCCGATCCACTGCCGTAGCGGCTTGCAAGGTTGCCGACGGCGACGAAGTCATTCATGTCACCCAATCCGACAATTCCAAGCACATCGTGCTTGTAACGAAAAACGGCATGAGCATTCGCTTCGAGGAATCCGAGGTCAACCCGATAGGCCGTGTTTCAAGCGGCGTGAGGGGCATCGCACTGAAGGACGACGATGAGATTACGGCAGCGTTATGGGTTGCCGATGATGAAGGCGAAGTGCTTGTCATCTCCGATCTGGGTTATGCGAAACGTTCGCTCCTGCTGGATTATCCGATTCAAGCCAGAGGCGGCAAAGGCGTGCAAACCTTCGAGTTCAAGGAAGGCAAGCGGGTCCGTCCTAACGGCTCTTCGCTGATTGCCGCTTATTATTGCACGAAGCCGCTCGAGATTGTGGCGCTTACTTCTTCGGGCGCCCGTCACATTGCCGATTCCGAGAAAGCGCCGATCGAAGAGCGCAAGTCTATCGGCAAGTCGTTGTTCCAGATAGAGAAGCCGGATGTCATTACGACGACATTTATCCGGTCCGCGTCCGCCTTCCATCAATCGTAAGGCTGGCCGGGCGGGTTAAATCTTTCGATCAGCTCCAGCATCACTTCCAGCATGACCCACAGTGGCACCAGCTCGTCAGGGCGGTCCAGCCACTGCGGGTCTTTGATGATGCCGTAAGCTTTTATTTTGCGCAACACTTCCGATTTCCGCTCATCCAACCGAATCACGCTCCTCGCCGGCTGGTTGCTGCTTCGTTATCCGCACGATGCGCCCAGCTGTCGCCTCATTATATGTCTGCTTCTGTCAAACGGTTCGAAATGATGGCGATAAGAGGCGTAAACTATTAATCGGGTTAACCTTTTATTCGACATGGACGATCGGTATAATAGAGTTAAGAGAATGGATTGGGAAGGGAGCAGGAGGAGGAATGATTGCCGAAGACTTTACGAAGGTGTGGACGAAGCTGTCGCGCGATTGGAAGATGAATTTGGAGCAGGGGCTGGCTCCGCTCACCGAAGGACAGTTGAACGTATTGGAGCTGCTGCTCGAGTCGGACCGCATGAAACCCTCCGACCTGATCCCGTATTTGTCCACGACTCCGGCGGCCGTAACGACTTTGCTCGATCGGATGGAGCGAAACGGTTTAATCGTCCGTTCGCGGGATGATCAGGACAGGCGTATCGTATGGATTACGGTTTCTGAGCAAGGCAAGTCGGAAGCGGAGCGGGGAAGAGGCGTTCGCAGCAATCTGATCGCGGAATCGCTAGATCGCATCTCTGCCCATAATCAACAGCTGCTGGTGTTGTTATTAGGCAAGGTAGCCAATCATTAGTTTGTTTTTGTATACGAAATGATGCAACTATACTGCCGATAGAGCAGAAAATAGGTCAAGCTGTTAAGAATGAAGGATTTCAGTATGTCAGGTAAATCGGGCGAGTTTGTCTGCAAGTTCGACAGTTTGTACGATTCGCCCCTTGTTTGCCCATGCTGGGGGAATATAGATGGAAAAGCTCCCCTTAATCTGAGTAAATCAGGCGAAAGGCTCGGCATAAAGGGAAAAGCTCCTTCTAATCGGTGTGATTATGCCCGAATACAACGAGCCGGTTGGGATTAGAGGGAGGATTTCCCTCTAAAGCGCAAGCAAGGGCGAAGACGGGGACAATAGAGGGCATCTTTCCTTTTATTCGAGCGAAAGCCATTCGAACACCGTCGACATGGGCGACCTTTTTGACGCTAGCACAGAAAGGAATGTCAGGGTGAATTGCTCTGACGTTTTTCTCATTCCAAATACAGCATGCAGAAAAGCCGAAGATCCGCCACAATGGGCGATCTTCGGCTTTTTGGCACGGCGCCAGGTTATTATGCCGATTTGGAACGAACCGAGGGACAGCGAATTTAAGTCGCTGACAGCCATTCCTTATGTTACTTCATGGAGTCCAGCCGCTCGGTCAACATGGCCAAATCTTGTTTCAACATCGCGTAGTCGCCGGCAGCAAGCAAGGGATCGTTGCTGGCCGCAATTGTCGCCTCGACCGGCAGCACGCGATAACGGTAAGACTTGTCCGGACGATACCGATGAACCCATGTCGGAATAGCTTCGACTTCCGTCAGTTCTATCGTTCCCTCGGTGACGTTCTTCTTGATGTTTACCTTAAAGATCGCGCCGTAATCCTTGGATTCGCCCCGCTGATTGGAGATGAAGTTGCCCATGGAATAGATGATAAGGGATTGCTTCGGCCGGCCTTGATCGTCAAATGAATCTACCATCTCGTAAGGCTGGAGGACATGGGGATGAGAGCCTGCAATGATATCGGCGCCTGCTGCGGCAAGGGAGCGTGCCAGCGTCTTCTGAGAGTCGTTAGGAACGGTCTGGTACTCCGAGCCGAAGTGCAGGGCTACGGTAACCAGATCCGCACCTGCTTCGCGGAGCCGGGCTATGTCGTTTTTGATCTTTGCTTCATCGATCAGATTGACGAGATAGGGCTTTCCTTGCGGGATCGGTATGCCATTGGTTCCATAAGTGTAGGAGAGCAGTCCCATCGTAATGCCGTTTTTCTCCGAGATGACAAGCGCATCGGCTTCTTCCTGCGACGAGGCCGTGCCAAACGCTTGCAGTCCGATCTCCTTCAGGTTTTCCAAGGTGCGCAACAGTCCTTTCTCCCCCTTGTCGAGCGAGTGATTGTTGGCCGTTGACAACAAGTTAAAGCCGGCGTTCTTCAACGCTTCGGCAAGCTCGGTGGGAGCATTGAAGGTCGGATACCCGCTATAACCGAAGTCTGCGCCCGCAATAGGCGTCTCCAGATTTGCCATCACCCAATCCCCTTCGCTCAGGATGGGCTTAACGTTCTCGAAGAAAGGGGTGAAGTCGTATACTCCGGTAGCCGAATTGTAAGCCCCGGGCAATTGGGGCGAGTGACTCATAATGTCGCCGACGCCCAACCAAACGGCTTCGGCAAAAACAGGAGGCGGGGGCGTAGGCTCTGGCGTAGGCGAGGCAGGGATGGTCGCTTCCATGGTTGGCGTAGCATTAGCTGTTGTTCCCGACGAACCTGGAACTTGATTTCCGGAGTCGCCGGTTATGGTTGGGTATAGCCATACGACTGCCACGGCCAATGCGAGTACGGTTAATATAGAAAACAAAACATAAGGCCTTGCTTTACGGGATGATCTTCTTCTCAATGTCATTAACGTCCTCTCTTTGGACTATCGGCTATAAAGACCGTCGAGGCCGCTTCCAGCTCCTCACTCGTCCACCAGCCCCATGCGGCATTTCTCTCAGGCAGCGAGCGGAACGTCAAAGTTTCCTTCGTGACGGGATGCGGGAACGATACGGAGGTGGACCAAAGCTGGACATCGGCGATGTCCTTTCGTTTGGCGGCTCCATATTTCGAATCTCCGACTAGCGGGCAGCCGATATGCGCCAGTTGGGCGCGGATCTGATGCGTCCGGCCGGTATGGAGCTTGACGGCAAGCAAGCTGAAGCCATGAACGGATGCCATAACGGTATAGTCCAAAATGGCCTCTTTTGCTTCTGCAGCAGGCGAATCGAAGACAACTGCCAGATTGCGCTTCGCATCCTTGCGGATATAGTGCTTCAAAGTCGCAGTCTGTTTTGCCGGAGTGCCTTGAACGATGCACATATAGGTTTTGCCGAAATTCCGGCTTCGAACCGCTTCGGACAATCGCGACGCCGCCTTGGACGTTTTGGCGAACACCATGGCGCCGCCAACAGGACGGTCCAGGCGGTGGACAAGACCAAGAAAAACATTGCCTGGCTTGCCATATCGGAGCTTCAGGTCATCCTTCAGTAGCGTCAGCATATCCGGATCCCTCGTCTCATCCTCCTGGGAAGGGATGCCCGGCGGCTTCACGACCGCCAGCACATGATTGTCTTCGAATAAGATGTCAATGGCCATTATTCGGACTCCCAGCGCCCCAAAATGCCGCAAGGCAGCTGAAGGCCGGAACGGGTGATAGGCAAGCCGATCTCGCCGCAATGGATGGCTCCGCCGTATTTGCTCTTCATCGACATATGAAGCATGTTATGCAGAACCGTCGGCGACAAGCCGGTCGTATAAGAATTAATGAGCAGGAAAAGCGGCTGGTCGGATAAAATCGTCGTGCATGTTTGCAGGAACGGGTACAAATTCTCTTCCAGCTTCCAGGTCTCTCCGTTAGGACCCCGGCCGTAAGACGGCGGATCCATAATAATGGCGTCGTACGTGCGGCCGCGGCGCTGCTCGCGCTGAACGAACTTAAATACATCATCCGTAATATATCGGATGGGCGCAGACTCCAGTCCGGACAAGACGGCATTGTCCTTGGCCCATTGGACCATCCCTTTGGCGGCGTCGACATGGCAGACCTCGGCGCCGGCGGATGCGGCTGCAACAGTCGCTCCTCCGGAATAAGCGAACAGATTCAACACGCGGATGGGACGCCCAGCTTTGCGAATTTTGTCCATCATCCAGCTCCAATTGACCGCTTGCTCAGGGAATAAGCCGGTATGCTTGAAGTTCGTCGGCTTGATATGGAACTTAAGATCGCCGTAAGCAATCGTCCAACGTTCGGGCAAGCTAGGGCGCATCTCCCACTTGCCTCCTCCGGAAGCGCTTCTGTGATAATGCCCGTCGGCACGCTTCCAATCACCGTTCTCATCGGCGATGGGCCAAATGATTTGAGGATCGGGACGGCGGAGCACATATTGGCCCCAACGCTCCAGCTTATCTCCGTCTCCCGTATCGATTACCTCGTAATCGGACCACTGATCAGCTACATACATCAAATCAACCATTCCTTATCTATTGAAAGTCTTGTAAAGTAAACATATCATCGCTTATTATAACGAAGCAAGGAAGAGGAAGCAACGAATGGAGACGTTTGGAGGCGTTATTATTGGTCGCGAACAAGACGGTATGGTTTATTCTATTATTGACGGGAGCCGCAGGACTGGCCATTCTCTGGACTACACTGCCCGTGCAAGGAGGTTACGCCATTGATGTCGACTTCCATACCTATATGGCAAGATGGGCGAGCGATGGCTGGACGACGTTCATGAAGGCGCTGGACAAAGTGGGCTCGACAGCCGGACTTGTCGCATTGACAATTCTGATAGCCGCCATCATAGGCTGGAGACGGGGATTGAGACAATCGTGGTATCTGATCGGAGCGATGGCAGCCGGCTATGCTCTTAATACGGCCATCAAAGCAGGCGTAGACCGTGCGCGCCCGGTTCAAGCTTGGGGTATTGAGGTAGACGGCTCCAGTTTCCCGAGCGGGAATGCAATGATGGGATTGATCCTGTTTGGCCTGACCGGGCTCTTCATCATAAGCAGACGTAACGTTATAGGATGGCAGAGAGGGATGATCGCGGCACTATGCGGGGTCATCATCCTTTTACTAGGACTTAGCCGCTTATATTTCCACGTCCACTATTTGTCCGATATTGCGGCTGGTTATGCTGGGGGATTGATTATTGTAGCGGCGGTTATGCTGCTATTCCGTGAGGGCGGCCATATACAGGAACGGAAAGGAAGGAGGCGGCTATCATGATGGTGCTGGAATGCGAATGCGGCAATCGTACGGGATTGTTTGCAACGGGAGACCGTGACGAACATGGAAGGGAATTTATTGAGCTGGAGGATGATGACCGGTTCGGCTTCGAAATCGGTGAGGACAGCGTTGTCTTTCGATGCTCGTTCTGCGGATATAAGTACAGGTTAAAGCAATATGCTCCATTCGAATAAAACAACCGGGCGGCTTCTCTGGCGAATGTTAGCAAGAGACGCTGTCCGGTTGTCTTTTTTCGCTCAGCTCAAGGATGGCGAAGCCGTGTTACCTTGAGCGTTTCGCATTGTCAAAGACTATAAGCATCAATAGCAATAGTACTTCTCCCAAATTTTCTTCGAATCATCCCGGTTGTCTTCCCACCAGCAGAAATCATCCCACCAATCGTCATCCCACCAATCATCGTCCCACCAATCCCAGAAGCCGCCGCTGTTCTTTTTGTCCGATGCTTTGCCTTTCTCATACTTGTCTCCGCCGCCATAACCTCCGCTATCGCTGCTTCCGCTCCCGGAAGAACCGCCGAAGACGGAGAACAGGCTGGATAGGAAGCCTTTACTCCCATTGTTGTCATAACTGCTCGAATAACTGGAGGCGAAGGCAGAAGCCGGGAATGCTAGAAACGTCAGCAACAAGGTTAATCCGACGACTCTCTTCCATATGGCCATGAGTGAATCCCTCCTTCTTGAAATATATAAAGAACAACAGATGTTCTTAATAAAGAATTTAACATGGGAAATGAATAGATGTAAACGAAAATATATTCCGAAAACAAACATGGATAAAATATCCCATTAACGAAAAGATGGCGGTTAGAGGAGTTCACTCTCGGCCGCCATCTTTTCATTCAATTATGTAACGAGACGATCATAAAACTTTTGCGAATCTCTAAAAAAGGCATTAACAGCTTGTCTAGCTTTTTTTTCATCTTTCGCAATAAGGGCTTGAAGCAAAGCGGAGCGCATCTGTGCGCTGCTCTCCATTGCCCCTGGTACATTGAGCAGCTTCAGACTCGTTTCTCTGCGCAGATGGACGATTGTCTGCATGAGCTTTCCATAGATCCGATTGCCGCATATTTCTCCCATACAAAGATCGAACTGATCTAATAAATCAAGAAAATGCTCCGATGTATGATTGTTCAAGGCTTCTCCCATTTGCGTTAAAAATTGCTGCAAGCGATCGATGCCCTCCTCCGTCGCATGTGCAGTCGCAGACATGTAAACCTCCGACTCGATGAGCTTGCGTGCAGCATATACTTCGTCCAAGTTATGGATTTCGCTATGGAACATCCAGATGATCGTTTCGGATGGAATCGGTACTTGCCTTTCGTTGACAAAGCTGCCTTCTCCAGCTTTTATCGTAATCAATCCGACAAGGGATAACGCGCGCAGGGCTTCTCGAACGCGACCGCGGGTGACTTGAAATTGCTCCGCCAAGTCTCTTTCGTTCGGCAGCTTATCGCCTGGAAGGATCTGTCCGGAGGTTATGAGTCCGGCGATCTGCTCCATGATCTGCTCGGTGACGGTTACTCTCTTAACCGCTTTTATTTCTAACACAGAAATCCTCCTAGTGAAATAGAGTAAACGCAACATTAAGGTAGCTTTACTATACAAAAGATGATTGAACGAAACAAGAACATATGCTAAAGTCTATTTATGGTATCGTGGTAGTACCACGATAGAGGGAGGTTTTTTATGAATATTCAACTTCGCGGCATTACCTGGAATCATTCCAGAGGATACGTATCGGTCGCAGCGACTGCCCAACGATTTATGGAGCTGCATCCAGGCGTAGACATCATCTGGGAAAAACGTTCTTTGCAAGCGTTTGCGGATTACCCGATTCATGTTCTTGCAGATCAATACGATTTGTTGATCATCGACCATCCTTGGGCTGGATTTGCTGCAGATAAAGGCATTCTTGTCCCGCTGGAGAAATTTTTACCGACCGAGTTTATGGCCGACCAAGCCGCCAATTCCGTCGGTTTGTCGCATGTTAGCTATCAGTTCGACGGCCGTCAGTACGCGCTTGCCGTTGATGCGGCAACACCGATTGCCACGTACCGCCCGGATCTGTTCGAGAGAGATGGCTTGGAGTTGCCAACGACATGGGAAGAGCTGCTTGCGCTTGCGCGTACGGGCAAAGTCGCTTTCGCCGGCATACCCATCGATTTGCTTATGCAATTTTATATGTTATGCGCCACGCAAGGCGAAGAACCGTTTGCCGGGACGGAGCAGGTCGCGAGTGAAAATATGGGTCTGCACGTGCTGGAGCAGCTACGCGAGCTCTCCGGTTACTGCACAAAAGAAATGTTCGGGTGGAATCCCATCCGCGTATACGAGGAGATGTGTACTCGCGATAGCCTGTATTACTGTCCGTTCGCCTATGGATATTCCAATTATACCCGCAAAGGATACGCTGCCCGTTTGCTGTTATCGACCGATATGGTCTCGATTGGCGAACATGGTCCATTACGCTCCACTTTAGGCGGGACCGGGATTGCGGTTTCGTCGAAGTCCAAGCATTTGGATATCGCGCTCGAATATGCGAAATTTACAGCGAGTCCGGAGGTTCAAAAAACCATTTACGTCGAAAGCGGAGGCCAGCCAGGACATCGGGCAGCATGGCTGGACGAAGAAGTAAATCGTCGAACGAATCAGTATTTTATAAATACGCTTCCCGCATTGGATCGTGCTTACATGCGCCCCAGGTACAGCGGATATTTCCACTTCCAGGATCGTGCCGGCGATGTCGTACGCGACTACATCATGCATGGCGGAAACCCGTTGCAGGTATTGCAGCAATTGGATCGTCTATATCGGGAATCGTTGGAGGAACGCAAATGAAGCCATTGGAAGGATTGCTTGTGCTTGATTTCTCGCAGTTTCTGTCTGGACCGTCGGCTGCGCTGCGGCTTGCTGATTTAGGCGCGCGGGTTATCAAGATCGAAAGGCCGAGTGTCGGAGATGCTTGCCGTCAGTTGCAATTAAACAATCTGGAGCTTGACGGCGACAGCGTATTATTCCATACGATCAATCGGAATAAGGAAAGTTATGCGGCTAATTTAAAGGATGCCGGCGATCTGGCTAAAGTAAAAAAACTGATTGCGTCAGCAGACGTTATGATCGAAAACTTCCGTCCAGGGACGATGGAGAAGCTGGGGCTGGATTATGAGCGCGTCAAGCAAATCAATAAGCGCATCGTGTACGGCAGCATTACCGGTTATGGCAAGGAAGGGCCTTGGCGCGACAAGCCGGGACAGGATTTGCTTGTACAATCGTTATCAGGACTTGCCTGGTTAAACGGTAACGCAGAGCAGCCGCCGATGCCGTTTGCGCTGGCCATTGCGGATATGATGACAGGCGCGCATCTCGTGCAAGGCATCCTCGCATGTCTCGTACGTCGCGGACGAACGGGGGAAGGCGGGCTTGTCGAAGCTAGCTTGCTGGAGTCGACGCTCGATTTTCAGTTCGAGGTATTGTCAACGTACTTAAACGATGGCGGTCAAGCGCCGCTTCGCAGTTCCGTCAACAATGCGCATGCTTATCTTGGAGCGCCTTATGGCATATACGCGACGAAAGACGGCTACATTGCGCTGGCGATGGGCTCCGTGACGCGATTGGGAGAACTGCTGGAATGCGGGAAATTGGGGAGTTTCGGGGATTCGAAAACCTGGTTTACCAGTCGTGACGAAATAAAACGCATTTTGGCCCATCATCTCCGAGGCCGTACGACGCAGCAATGGTTGGATGCCCTTGAACCTGCGGATTATTGGTGCGCGGATGTTTACGATTGGAAACGGCTGTTCGCGCATGAGGCGTTCCAGGCGCTCGATATGGTGCAATCGGTTTCGCGAACGGGAGCTGACGTCATGACGACGCGCTGTCCGATTCGACTTAACGGCGAGATGCTTAAGAGCGATAAAGGAGCGCCGAGGCTCGGAGAAAACAACGAGCAACTGGACACGGAATTTAAGCTGCTCGAGAAATTGACGTGACGTAATTTCGGGCATCGGGAGGGAACTGCTATGGACATGCGATCGAACGTGGCCTCCGAGAAGCCTCCGCTTGATCGGCCGCTCGAGGGGATCGTCGTGCTGGAATTCAGCCAGTTTCTATCCGGGCCTTCGGCGGCGCTCAGACTTGCGGATCTGGGAGCAAGAGTCATTAAGATCGAACGGTCCGGCACGGGGGACATTTGCCGGACGTTGTATATCTCCAACATGGAGCTCGATGGGGACAGCACGCTGTTTCATTCGATCAACCGCAACAAGGAAAGCTTCGCCGTCGATCTCAAGGATGCTCATGATCTGCATATCGTTCGAAAGTTGATTGCGAACGCCGACGTTATGATTGAAAATTTTCGGCCAGGCGTGATGCAACGACTGGGATTAAACTATGATGTTGTTAAAAAGCTGAATCCGGCAATCGTCTATGGCGAAATAACGGGATATGGACAAATTGGACCTTGGCGCGGCAAGCCGGGACAGGATTTGCTCGTTCAGTCGCTATCCGGACTTGCCTGGCTCAACGGGAACGCGGACCAGCCGCCAATGCCGTTTGGACTGGCAATCGCCGACATGGCGGCAGGAGCGCAGCTAGCTCAAGGCATTCTCGCTTGTCTCGTGAGGAGGGGAATGACAGGCGAAGGAGCCTATGTCCAGACAAGTCTTTTGGAAGCAACGCTGGATATTCAGTTTGAGGTTCTGACGACGTATTTGAATGATGGAGGATTGCCGCCATCGAGAAGCAATATAAATAACGTCAACGTTTATTTTGGGGCTCCCAGCGGGATTTATCAAACATTGGACGGATACATCGCCTTGGGGATGGGCTCTGTCGTGCGTTTAGGCGAGTTGTTGGGCTGCCAGTCGCTAACGGGGTTTACGGATCCGCAGGTTTGGATGACGCAGCGTGATGAAATCAAGCGGCTTATAGCCGGTCATCTGCTTACGGATACGACCGGGCGATGGCTGGCTCTGCTCGAACCCGCCGAATACTGTTGTTCGGAGGTATTGACATGGGAGCAGCTGCTTGAGCATGATGGTTTCAAAGCGTTGAATATGACCCAAACGGTCACCAGAGGCAGCGGAATCAGCCTGGTTACGACACGGTGTCCGATTCGTATTGACGGCGAGCTGCTTGCATCTGCCAAAGGCGCTCCGAAAATAGGTGAGGACAATGAAACTATTTTGAAAGAAGGGCGATTCTTATGAAGGTGGACTCGCACCAGCATTTTTGGAATTTGGAGAAGGTGAGCTACCCTTGGCTTGTGCCTTCCTATGGCCCAATCTATCGGACGATTGAGGCACAGGAGCTTGGACCGCTGATAAAAGCAGCCGGGATCGACAAGACGGTTATCGTGCAGGCGATGAATTCGTACGAGGATACCGACTACATGCTGGAGACGGCAGCGCAATACGAGTGGATCGCAGGGGTTGTCGGCTGGGTTCCGCTGGACAGACCGGAAGAAGCCGCTAAGAAGCTGGAGTTGTATTCGAAAAATAAGTACTTCAAAGGCATTCGCCATCTCATTCACGAAGAGCAGGATCCGGATTGGGTCGTTCGCGACGAAGTACTCGAAGGGTTGAAAGTACTGGCTTCCTTCGATCTTGCTTTCGACGTTGTCGCCGTATATCCGAACCACCTGAAGCATGTTCCGACAATCGCAGAAACAATTCCGGGGCTAAAGCTTGTGGTCGACCATTTGGCAAAACCTCCAATCAAGGATAGAGAAATGGGGCGATGGACGGAGCAAATGAAGTTGGCAGCCGCATATCCGCAAGTGCATGTCAAAGTGTCGGGACTTAACACCGCGGCGGATTGGGATAGCTGGACTGCAGCGGACATTAAGCCGTATATCGATTTCGCGTTTGACGTTTTCGGCGCGGATCGGATGATGTTTGGGAGCGATTGGCCGGTGTCGAATTTGGCAGGAGATTACGCCAAGGTTTGGACAGAAACAAAGAAAGCGATGGAAGGTCGAACTCAGGCGGAGCTGGACGCGGTGCTTGGCGGAACGGCAATTTCATTTTATAAGTTATAATTCGAAGATAGGAAATTAACGAATGGAGGAGAAGAGCATGTTTCGTTCGATGTATTTTGAGGATTACGTGCTGGGAGCGTCTCGCGAAACATTAGGGCGGACCATTACGGAAACGGATATCGTTATGCATGCCGGACAAACCGGGGACTTTTATCCCCATCATATGGATGCGGAATGGTGCAAAACGCAGGAATTTAAGCAGCGGATCGCGCATGGAACACTCATCTTTAGCATCGGAGTCGGCATGTCTGCGGGGGCTATCAATCCAGAGGCCTTCTCCTACGGCTATGATAAGCTTCGGTTCGTAAAGCCGGTGTTCATTGGGGATACCATCCGCGTGCAAATTACGATCAAGGAGAAGCGGGAGTATCCGAAGCGTGCAGAATACGGCATCGTAGCCGAACAGGTGGAAGTGTACAATCAACATAATCAGCTTGTGCTCGTCTGCGAGCATTTACTGCTGGTTAAGAAAAAGTCCGATTAGGATATGGAGGTTAAGCAATCAGGATAAACGGGGCAGGAGGAGCCGCAATGGATGTAAACAATCAGGCCGGATGGTTGGACCTGGACTATAAGCCAAAGCTGCCCAAAGATTTGTCCTGCGGGATCGGCATCGTAGGCGCAGGGGCCATCGTCCAGGCATGCCATTTGCCTGCTTATCGGATGGGCGGGTTAAATATAATCGGAATTTACGATGTGGATCGGGACAAAGCGGAAGCGATTGCCCGACAGTTCGGCATCCCCCATGTCTTCGATACGGTGGAGCGAATGCTGGAGCATCCTGATATAACGATTATCGATATTGCCATCCCCGCTAAATTTCAACCGTCGATTGTCGAGAAGGCGGCAGCCGCGGGCAAGAACGTGCTGTGTCAGAAGCCGCTTGGCGAGTCGTACGAGGATGCTCTGCATATCGTTAAGTCCTGCGAGCGATTTCGCGTCAAGGGCGCTGTCAATCAACAGATGCGTTGGTCGCCGGGTATTCGGGCGAGTCGTACGATAACGGAGCGCGGCTGGATTGGCATGCCGACCCAGGCTTCGATCCAGGTCAATATTTTTACCGATTGGTCGCAGTGGCCATGGATTACGCAGATCGAGCGGCTGGAGCTGATGTATCACAGCATCCATTACATGGACTCTATTCGTTCGGTTTTCGGCACGCCGGAATATATTTATGCGGACGGCTCGAAATTCCCCGGTCAAGTCTCCAGGGGGGAAACAAGGTCCATGATCTTCATGAAGTTTCCCGGCGAATGCAGGGGTCTTATTCATGATAATCATAACAATATTGCGGGGCAGGACGACTGGTATGCCACCTTTCGATTCGAAGGAACAGAGGGGATCATTAAAGGCACAAACGGAGCGCTTTACAATTATCCCGATGGACGGGAAGATACACTCCAATTTCTGTCGCAGAGGATCGATCCAGGCTATTGGTTTTCTCCGAAGCTCGAAGGACGATGGTTTCCGCATGCGTTTCTCGGTACGATGGGTGAGCTCATGCGCGCGATCGAAGAGGGGCGTGAGGCGGAGAACAGCGTTCAGGACAACCTGCTGACGCTGCAGATGCTCTTTGCTTCATACCGCTCCATAGAAGAAAACCGGCCTGTTCGGCTGGACGAGATCGGATCATAACACCGCAACGCAATAGGCTCCTTTCCAATCGTATAATTGGAGGGAGCCTTCTTTTATCCTTGAAATCACAACCAACGCTTAGTGGAGAAAATCGGCTCGCCTTGTGCGGACCTGCAAGCAACCATCCTGCCATGTTACAATAAATCGGGTAAACGATTTAGGCCAAGACGGGAGGTGCTCTCTACTATGATAGATATTCATACACACATATTGCCCGGGATTGATGATGGCGCATCGGATTGGGAGGAAACATTGCGACTGGCGAACGCGGCTGTAAAAGACGGCATTACGGCAATTATAGCCACGCCTCATCATGCCAACGGCAAATATATAAATGCCGCCCATGAAGTCAAGCAGCTTGCGGAGCGCGTGGACAAGCGGCTTAACGAAGAGGGCATTCCGCTGCGCGTACTGCACGGACAAGAAATTCGGATTCACGACGGCCTTCCGGAAGCGTGGGAACGCGGAGAACTGCTTTCGTTGTCCGGATCCAGATATATGCTGATCGAGCTTCCATCTTCACATATTCCAAAGAGCATGGGCGAACTAATGCATGAGCTTGCGGTGCTTGGGCTGGTTCCGATCATCGCGCATCCGGAGCGCAATTCGGCAATCGCGCGTGATCCACGGCTCCTCGAAGAGATGGTGATGCGAGGAGCCTTCGCGCAAGTTACGTCTCATTCTTTGCTCGGAGGGTTCGGCAGAAGCGTGGAGAGGACGGCTTGGACGTTATGCAGAAGCGGTTTGATCCATATGGTATCGTCCGACGCCCATGATACGAATCGAAGGGGATTCAGGCTAAAAGAAGCTTATCAAGTTGTAGGCAAACGGCTTGGCGAATCCTATGTCGACTATTATCAATCCAATGCCAGCCGAATAGTATCCGACTCGCCTCTGGAACTTATGAGGGGGGAGGCTCATGTGAAAAGCACTTCATTTAGCAGGTTTTTACGCAGATTAATTCCATAACCAGGTAGCAGGTCTCTGGTTAATTTATCCTATTTATCAATAGGTAGCCTCTGACACTGTTGTGCATAATCAAGGGTTACAAAATGTCGCTTATACAAAGGCATGTCATTTTCGGACCATATATTGGTTTTTTAATATTCCATTATCCAGTTATGCGGATCAAAAAAACCTTTTTTTATGGTTCAAAGGGATCGAAAAAACGTTTTCAATCCGAACATTTAGCATCGGAATAGGCGGGATGTTCCTCTTTCAGACAATAGTCCCGTTTCTTTCTAGGATGGCGTATGCATAAATAGCAGGCCATCCTGGTCCGGCTATTTCTGATAGATTACCGAGCAACGCTTTATACAGCGAGAAAAACTGCCGACCAGGAAAAAAATGATATGGTTCCCAAGAGGGGGATATATGCAGACCGACACAAAACGCTTCGATTTGACATTGGGGGTTACTCACGTCATGAAAACGGTATCATTTTTGCCTGAAATTATAAAATTTAGTCTTCATTGCTCATATAGACCGAGTTGAAAATGAGCGGGAATGACTAATCCACACATGTCTTTAATCCCTCATGGATTTAGGAAATCTATGGCATACTTAGAAGCGAAGTGTAAGTCAGGCGTACATAATGCAAAAATCGATTAGTCAATCCGTAAGTTTGGAACCTCCTCAACAGATCTGGATTCGTTGTTGAAGGATGGCAATCTAATCTTGCCGGCAACTGTCCGGCAAGGAATGGACGGAGGATTATGAAGATGAGTGTTCCATGCAAAAATGATAAACAAGCCAGATTCAAACAATTTCTGCAACGGCTGTCGGAAGACAAGGACGTAGGCAGGGGAGCGGTCAAACCGACCCACTCGCTGTCCGAACTTCTGTTGTTCGCCGGATACAACCCCAATGGGGAAGCTATCGATATGGCGAGACTGGTGACATTACTGCTTCGTACGCAAGGGTTGGAAGGTTGCTCCGAACAAATGGTCGAGCATGTATTAAACGGCGGATCGATCGAAGGATTTTTTTTAACAAATGAATGCAAATCGTGAACCTCATGCTATCGTAAATGATTGAATGTGGTTCTTTTTTGAAGCAAAAGGTCGCGTTTTGAATAACTGATATAATTAAAAATTCTAATTGAATAACAAAAATGAAAAGTCGTTACGAATCCTATAATAGACTCTCGTTATCGTCGAAGGAGGAGGCAGTTTGGAATTAAAACAATATGGTCTCATTTTGAAAAAAAGGTTAGTCATGATTCTGCTTTTGGTTACCGTAAGCTGCTTGGGGATCGGCTTGTATTCCGGTTATTTTCTTCAGCCTCAATACCAGGCATCCGCCAAGCTGATCGTCAATCAGTACAAGGACAGCGGTTCGCTGCTGCCCAGCATCGACGTAGGGGCCATCAATAGCACAATCGGTCTAATCAAAACCTACAAAGAAATTATAAAGACGCCGCGCATGATGAAAAAGGTCGTTCAGCAGTACCCGGAGCTGGGCGTCACGCATAGCGAGCTGATCGGGAGAGTAAGCGTGAGTTCGGTCAACGAGACGCAGGTCATGTCGATTACCGTCAAAGGAAGCTCGTACCAGGAAGCGGCGAATATGGCAAACGCAATCGCGATCGTATTTCAACAGTCGGTCCCCGAACTTATGAAAGTCGATAACGTCTCGATCCTGGATCAAGCCAACCCGCTCGAAAATCGGGGGGCGGTATCGCCTAACATCAAGCTGAATGTGACCGTTGCCTTTCTTCTGGCGTTGATGCTGGGCGTAGGCATTGCATTCTTGCTGGAGTATTTGGACGATACCGTCAAGTCGGAGGAGGACATCGACATGCTTCTGCAAGTTCCGGTGTTAAGCGCCATTCCTACATTCAGGGAAAAGGATTCGAAGGAGCGCGGAGATAAGCCGGAGACAGCTCTTAAAGCAGGGAGGGGAAACAATGCTACGCTTGACGCCTAAATGGAATTTGATTACCCATCTTAATCCGAAGTCGCCTATATCGGAGAGCTACCGGACTCTTCGAACGAACATCGACCATTCCACCATAAACCAGAAGCTGCAGATAATTATGGTCACCTCCTCCAAGCCGGGTGAGGGCAAAAGCACGACATGCGCGAATATGGCGGTCGCCTTTGCGCAAGCGAACAAGCGGGTGTTGCTCATCGACGCCGATCTGCGCAAGCCCACGCAGCATTACTTGTTCGGCACGTCCAATCGAAACGGCCTGACGACGGCGCTGTTCAATCAAAAGCCGCTTAAGGAAATCGTCCAGCATACGGCCGTTGACAATTTGTTCATCGTGCATGCAGGCCCAACGCCGCCCAATCCTTCCGAGCTGTTGTCTTCGCCTCAGATGGCGGAGTTACTGGACGAAGCGAGGAAAAGCTATGACGTCATCGTGCTGGATACGCCGCCGATCGTTACGGTGACGGACGCTCAGGTCGTAGCCGTTATGAGCGACGGTGTCGTGCTTATTGTTCAATCCGGGCAAGTCAGCAAGGAACATGTTCTAAAGGCGAAGTCTTTGCTCGATCATGTCAAAGCCAAGCTGCTCGGAGTCGTCTTAAATAATGTCAACAGCTCTCATGCAGATTCTTATTCCTACTACTACGGCGAATCCGAAGGTTAGCCCGCAAAGCGATTGTGCTTGCAAGACGAGGACGCAAGGTAGGAAGGTAATGTCTCCTGAACCTTTATCACTGGAGGCACTCGACCATGCTGTGGGAAATATTCCTTAGACGTTAATCGTCGCTGGTGTGGAGTGAGGGGGGGTTAAATGCCCTGATATATTGCAACGTGTATTGAAAATAATCGAGAACGGGGTGTGATTTCATGAAAAAAGTGACAAAAGCCATTATTCCCGCTGCCGGACTTGGTACGCGTTTCCTGCCTGCGACTAAGGCAATGCCGAAAGAGATGCTCCCGATCGTCGACAAGCCAACCATTCAATACATTGTCGAGGAGGCTATCGAGTCCGGAGTTGAAGACATTATTGTCGTTACCGGCAAGGGCAAGCGGGCGATCGAGGATCACTTCGACATCGCGTTCGAGCTGGAGCATACGCTTGAGATGAGAGGCAAGCTGGATATTTTGGAGAAGGTGCGGAAGTCGTCCAATGTCAACTTGCATTATATTCGCCAGAAGGAAGCAAAAGGTCTCGGACATGCCGTATGGTGCGCCCGAAACTTCATCGGCAACGAACCGTTCGCGGTCTTGCTCGGCGACGACATTGTGGAATCTCAAACGCCTTGCACGAGACAATTGATCGAACAATACGAGCGTACGGGACGGTCCGTCATCGGCGTACAGATGGTTGGCGTCGATCAGACGCACCGCTATGGTATTGTCGATCCCGGCAATCGCGTTGACAACCTGTACGAGGTGAGCCGGTTCGTCGAGAAGCCGCCTCAAGGACAAGCGCCGTCTAACCTGGCCATTATGGGCAGATACGTGTTGACTCCGGAAATATTCGACTTCCTGGGCGAGCAGCGGATCGGCGCCGGAGGCGAAATCCAATTGACGGACGCGATACAGGAGCTGAACATGTCGCAGGGCGTATACGCATTCGATTTTCAAGGCGTTCGGTATGACGTCGGGGAGCAGCTCGGATTTATATTGACCACCATCGACTTTGCGCTTAGAAATCGGGAGCTCCGCTATCCGCTTATGACAGAACTTGAAGGACTGATGGAGAGAGAACTGCGTAACCATCTCATTACAGGAAGGAGCGAGTAACGATGAATCCGTCGCCATTAAGAGACGAAGCGGTCTGGAGCAGTGCTTCCTCCCCTTATAGAGGGTTCGCTCCCGCAAAGGAGAAAAGGAGCTTTACGGCTTACGGCGTCATGAAGCGGACCATGGATATCGGCGGTTCGCTGGCCGGGCTGCTTGCGCTCAGCCCATTGATTACGATGGTCGCCTTGTTGATCAAGCTGGAGGATCCGAAGGGACCCGTCTTCTTCCAGCAGACACGAATCGGCAAGGACGGAAAGCCTTTTCGGATGTACAAGCTCCGGTCCATGTCGGTCAACGCGGAAGAGAAGCTGAAGGAACTTTTGGATAAGAACGAAATTAACGGGGCTATGTTCAAGATGAAGGACGACCCGCGAATTACGAAAGTCGGCAAGTTCATCCGCAAGACCAGCATTGACGAGCTGCCGCAATTGCTGAACGTGCTGAAAGGAAATATGTCGCTTGTCGGCCCAAGACCCCCTTTGGAGCGTGAAGTGACGGAATATTCCGACTATGATAAGCAGCGTTTGATGGTAACGCCCGGTTGTACAGGGCTATGGCAAGTAAGCGGCAGGAACAGTCTCAGCTTTCATGAGATGGTGGAGCTGGACATCAAGTACATTCAAAAAAAATGCATTTGGCTGGACATCAAGATCATGCTGAGAACGGTGAAAGCGATCATTGCCCCTCAGGATGCTTTTTAGCAGCCGGAAGGAGGTCTGCAGCATGGCTAAAATTCTTCACGTTTCGGAATTTACGAAAGGCGGCATCGAGACGTATTTAAATGAAATTCTTCGATACCAGCTGGCTTTGCATGACGTCCATCTCCTTGTGTCGGAGCAAAATTCCAATCGGGATTCGCTAAACATCGGCGCAGGCCGATTGCACTTGTATCCCTATAAGAGAAAGCCGCTTTTTATGCTAAAGGCGATTCGAACGATGGCACGCGCGGTTAAGGAGCTCGAGCCGGATATCGTCCATATCCATGGTACCTTCGCCGGGCTGTTTCTTAGATCCGCGTTGCTGCTCAAGAGACGGCGGCCCGCCATCATCTACTGCGCCCATGGATGGTCGTTCCTGATGGACACGTCCCCTTGGAAGAAGAGGCTGTACGCGGGAATCGAGAAGCTGCTGGCTGTTCGCACGGATGTCATTATTCATATTTCCCGGCACGAACACGACATGGCAGTGCGCTACGGACTTCCCAAAGAGAAGTCGGTCATCGTGTACAACGGCGTCTCCGATGTCCAAGTATCGACGGATCCGCCGTTCGAGCCGGATCCGGATCGGATCAATCTGCTGTTTATCGGACGCTTCGACCCGCAGAAGGGTTTTGATCTTCTGCTGGAGACGTTTTCGGAAGGACGGTTCCGCAATGTCACGCTTTATCTCGCGGGAGGGACCGTGCTCCAAGACCGGCATTTCGACATTCCAGCGGATGCCGTCAAGCTCGGGTGGATCGATAATAACGAGATTGCCAGCTACATAGAGGTTTGTGACGCCGTTATCGTTCCTTCCAGGTGGGAAGGCTTCGGCATCGTCGCGATTGAAGCGCTTCGCGGCAGGAAACCCGTCATTGCAAGCAACCGCGGGGCGCTTCCGGAAATCGTTGCGCATGGCATCAATGGTTATATCTTTAATTTCGACGACAAGGAAGAGCTTGCAACCATTATTCGCGGCCTTGATAAAGCGAGGCTTAAGGAGATGGGGGAGGCCGGGGAGCGCATTTACAGAAGCCGATTTCATTCCGATGAGATGAATATCCAAATCCAGATGCTGTACGAAGCGTTCGTCGAGGGAGACGGAAGGCGGCGGGACTCGCCCGCCGTGAGGGAATATGTCTAGTCTGGACAGCCGCAGGGATGGACTCAGGCATGCTTTTCTAGCGGGCTATCTCTTCGTGCTGCTGCTATTGACCGTCTATCAGGACTTTCCGCTTGTCAAAATCATCGGAGAAATCGGAAGGACTCCGATCGTGCTGCTGTTTCCCGTATTCCTGTTGTGCGAGATCGCGATGCTGGCAAAGCATAAGCGGATAACGAACTGGACGAGGTTTCATACGTATATGTTCGGTTTCATTCTGTATTTGGCAATGGTGAGCCTGGTCTATATTCTGATTCAGTATATGGGTGGAGCGTATAGCTTCGGTTCGGAAAATTTGCTGGGCAAAGGCGTCAAGGTGCTCATCTACTTTCTGCTCATCCTGCTGTATGTTCGCCATATTCAGCTTGTCGTCGCCAAGATCGGAAAGCTCGGGACCGTATGCGGATGCTTTCTAGCCGCCGTAACGTCGCTTCTGCTCATAATGTCTGTGGAGCTGGCGAGCATGCCGAACGCGTTGACGTTTCTGCATTCCGGCGACGCACCGTATTGGCGCGTCCGGCTGCTTACTTCGGAGAGCAGCACGACCGGCACAATCGTTGTGGTGTATGTCGCGATATTGGCTTACCTGAGCCGATATTGGAACAAGCTTGCCCGAACATTGACGATCGTTTATGCAACAAGCTTCTTTCTGTTCTATTTGTTCGTGACGGGCTCGAAGGGATTTATGATCATTGTGTTGCTCACGGCTGCCGTTACCATGGTGAAATTTCTTGATTTTCGCAAAAAAAGGAATTTCGTGCTTCTTGTTGCGGCCTTGCTGATCATGTATCTGTTTATTGCGAATTTCTCGGTAGGCATTATCCAGTCCTTCCAAAACGATATCGAGAATTATACGTCGTCCTATACGCGGATGGGGACGATCGTAATCGCTTTGCTTACGGTGCTTAACCATCCCTTTGGCGTTGGCACGGGGGCATATCCCGTCTACTTCAACCATTATCTGGAGCAATCCGTCAATCTGATGTCAAGCGTGTATTACAAATGGTTCGGCGTCAGTCAGATCAATGTAAGCGAGCTGATTCAATATTCGGTCAGCACCAAAAACCTTGGCGTTAAATCGGGTTTTTTCCAGTGGTTTATGTTCGGCGGTCTGCTTTCGGTCGCGTTTTTTTATTTGGTGGGACGCCATATGCTCTTGAAGGTAAAAACAAGCTCGATCCTGTTCCTTGCGCTCGTATTCACTTTGCTCTCCCTGCTGCTCGTATCGCTGGAGATCAAATACGAAATCTGGCTGTTGTTCGCGTTTATCGGCTTGCTGCCAGGCAAGGATGAGCAACGAAGTGCATTTTACAACAAACCGGAGGCGCTGAAATGAATATTCTCGTAGTATGCAGCGATTTCCCGTATCCGGCCGACCATGGCGGAAGAGTAGATACGTGGGGACGAATTCGGGCGCTTGCGGGGCTGGGCTGGGGGATCGACCTGCTCGTCTGCGGCAAACACGAGCCTGCCGGGTCGGACCTCCGGGCGGCGCGGGCATGGGTAAACGATATCAAGCTCTGCGACCGAAAAAGCTCGCCGCTCGACATTTTGATGCCGGAGCCGCTGCAAGTCCGCTCCAGAAACGCGCTCCGGACCGTTCCGATCGACGGCGATTACGACTACGTGCTGCTGGAAGGTGATTACGTTTACCCCGTTCTTGATAATCCGGGCATACGGGCGGAGCAGGCGATTTTGCGGGTTCATAACGACGAGTCCGCTTATTTTAAGTCGCTGGCCAGAAGCACGGGCCAAATCCTGCACAAGCTGTATTATGCGATGGAAAGTTTAAAGTTCGCCGGATTGCAGAAAAAGCTGCAAAAGCGGGTGACCAAATATTTGTTTATCTCCAGCAAGGAGTACGATAGCTTCGTCACGCGACATCCGCAAGCCGAGAGCCTGTTCCTGCCCCCGCCGCTTACGAGGGAGTCCTTCGCCAGGAGCCGTTTTGACACCAAACATGTTGTATTTATCGGCTCGTTGTTTATGCCTAACAACAGGGAGGCCATTCGCTGGTATCTCGATCAAGTTCATCCCAAACTGCTGGATATACCGGGTTATCGGTTCGTCATCGCGGGCAACAGCAGGGGAATGGGAGTGGAGTGGTTAAATAGCCAACGTCTGGAAGGGGTGTATGTACACGATACACCTGCGAATTTGGACGAGATATACGCGAAAGGTTATCTATTTGTCAATCCGATGCGCAATGGCGCGGGCGTTAAGCTGAAGACGATCGAAGCGATCCAGAACGGATTGCCGGTTGTCTCGACTACGGTAGGCAGCGAAGGCACGGGGCTAAGGAACGGCTTGCATATTCGGGTGGAGGATGAACCGGCCGCATTCTGCCGTGCTGTGAGAGAACTGTTGTCGGAGCCTGCCGCGGCAGACTCGCTGCTTCAAGCGTCTCAGCAATTTATCCGAGAACGTTATAACCATAAGGAAACACTCAAAACGTATTTTCGATATCTTGAACGCACATACAGTCCGGAAAGGGGGATCTCTGATGTCAAGTCCGCTCATCAACATTCTGTTCGTGACGCACGCGGATAAGAAGGGAGGGGCCGAGCAGAGCTTGGTCCATCTGATCAACTACATCGATACTTCCCTGTACCGCATCTATTTGATCTGTCCCGGCAATGCGTCATATTTGGGAGAGATCACTGCAAGTTTCACCCACATCCCGCTCAGTCTGGGCAGCATCAAAAAAAGGCTCGGCTTCGGATACGCGGAGACCGTGCTCCGAATCCGGTCGCTCGTCAAGAAGCTTGGGATTGATATCGTCCATGCCAATGGCTGGAGGGCGCCTTGGTACATTGGTCCGCTAAAGTTTATGTCGCCATGCAAGCGGGTATGGCATCACCGCGATCATACGCATCTTCGGATGTTCAATCGCGTGCTGCCGCGCTTCTTCGATCAAGTGATCTGTATCTCGAAATTCGTGGCAGGCTCCATTGAAGGGAGCAACAAAAATGTAATCTACAACGGCGTGGACCCCAGACTGTCGATTGGCCGCAGAAGAAGGGGCTTTATGGACGACGGGCAATTGGTTATCGGGACCTTTGGGCGAATCGTGGAGTGGAAACGGTACGATCTGGTTATCGACGCGGTCGCCAAATTGCCTGCAAGCGGCCGCCACGACTGGAAGCTGCTCATTGTCGGGGATGCTTCCATCGACGGCTCGGACCGTTACTATGACGTGTTGATCCGCAAGGTGATCGAATACGGTCTAGAGCGCCATGTCGAGTTTTGCGGACATACAAGCAAGCCGCTGGACATGATGCAAGAGTGCGATCTGACTGTTAACTTCTCTCTTAACGAACCGTTCGGCCGCGTCATTATCGAATCCATGCTGGTCGGCACTCCGCCTATTGTGGCGGATTCGGGGGGAGCGCCGGAGATCATCGAACAGACAAAAGGGGGGCTCGTCGTTCGCGACGGCGACTCCGAGGCGTTGTTCGAAGCGATTCGGGGCTTCTACGACGGAGAGGTTAACTACGAGGAGCTGGCCGTCAGAGGATACGACGGCGTGATGGACGCATTTCATATGAGCGCTATCGCGCGGAAGGTGGAGCATGTTTATCAAGGCATGCTCGAACCTGCCGCGATACGGCTGCCGGGAACGGCGGGGTGACGGAGATATGAGCGTATCCCGTGCGGCATTTAGTTTCGAGAAGGCGCTGGCCGTGCTGAAAGGTGCGGCGGTGCTGCCGTTCAAGGCAAGTTCTGCGGGCAGATTATCCCGTATTGCGGGCAAGCTTTTTCTCAAGAACAAGGGCGAGCTCATTATTGGCCGCAACGTCTCCTTCCACGCCAAGCCGTTCCCCTCGTCCGTCACGGTTGGCAAGGGTGCTCGCTTGACGATTGGCGACAACGTGTTTTTTAATTACGGACTTGATATTGGCTGCACCTCGTCCATCACGATCGGCCGCCATTCGATAATCGGACCTATGGTCAACATGATCGATTCGAACTTTCATCCTGTCGACGCGCAGGACCGTTCGGCCGCGAAGCCGATCGTCATCGGCGACAATGTATGGATCGGCAGAGGCGCCATCATTTTGCCTGGCGTCCATATCGGAAGCGGTTCGGTCATAGCGGCGGGCAGTGTCGTAACGAGAGACATCCCATCCGCCGTACTGTCCGGGGGGACGCCCGCCAAAACGTTGAAGGAGATCGAGGTGCCGCCGGATTGGATTCGCAGATACAACTGACAGGGAAGGAATGAATGATGTGCGAATGGCCGACGCCGGGGAGAGAAGGCCGAAGAGAGTATGGATGTGGCCGAGAACAAGCGGACTAAACGTATACAATAATTTGTTGACGGAGGCGCTCATGGACGCCGGTCTAGACGTCAGGGATCTGAGCCATGGCAAGTTGATGCTCAAGATCGGCAAGGCGAGAAGAGGGGATGTCGTACATGTCCACTGGTTCCACCATGCCTATTGGCACAGGAATCCTGTCGTTTCCGCGCTAAAGTCGACCATCCTGATCCTTACCTTGACTTATATGCGCTTGCGGGGGATCAATCTCGTCTGGACGATCCATAATTTGTACCCCCATGACTCCGGACGCGGCGGGGCCGAGCGCTTGATGAGAAGGCTGATCTGCCGGTTCAGTACGGGACTGATTGTAGCCTCGGAGTCGATTAAACGTAAGGTCAAGGAGGAATTCGGCGTTCCGGAGCGCAAGCTCCATGTGGTAAAGCACGGCCATTATCTGGATGTCTATAAACCTCAAGGACTGCGAGTTCGAGAGCTGTACGGCATCGGCGACGACGACGACGTGTTCCTGTTTATGGGCACCATTAAGCCTTATAAGGGCGTTGATGATTTGGTCGAAGCGTTCCGCATGGTCAGGACGGAACGAACGCATCTCATAATTGCCGGCAAAGCGGATGCGGAGCTGGAGCTCTATTTGCAGGGGCTTAGGCGGGAAGAGGGCGTTATCCTGATGCCCGGGTTCATCCCGAACGAAGAGGTCGCGGATTTGCTTAACGCCGCGGACGCCCTGGTTCTGCCATATAAAGAAATTACGACATCGGGTTCCGCGATTCTCGGTCTGACCTTTAAGAAGCTTGTCGTCATGCCGGATAACGAGTTTATCGATGATTATTTCCAGGAGCATATGGCTATTCGATACGATCCGAGCTTCGCAGGCGGTTTGGCAAGCGCTCTGGAAGAAGCAAGGATGCTGAAGAGGCAGCGCAAAGCTCCCGATTACGAAGAAGCGCTTCGGGAGCTGGATTGGGATGTCATCGCGCGCAAGACGGAGCTCGTGTACGCGGGGAGGGGATGAACGATGAAGGCAACGGTCGCGATCTGTACGCATAACAGATCCAAAGATACCAGGGAAGCGGTGGAGAGCGTCATGTCCGGCTTGGCGGATCCTGACGATTATGAAGTGATCGTCGTGGACAATCGGTCGACCGACGATACGGCTGCTGTCATGAAAGCTCTGCAAGAACGATACGGCGAGAGGCTGAGGTATGTATTCGAAGGGGAGCTTGGACTATCGGTTGCGCGCAATCGGGCCATTCGGGAGGCTAAGGGAAAATACATCCTCTTTCTGGATGACGACGCGTTGGCCATGCCGGGATGGATGGAGGCGATTGTGGACGTATTCGAGAGCGATGCCGCCATCGGCTGCGTCGGGGGGCGGATTGACCCCGTCTGGGAAAGCGCCGAACCCGATTGGATACCGGAGGAACATCGTTCGGTATTCACCATTCTGGATTTCGCTTCAACGGTCACGGAGATGGAGGCTCCTTCGATTCCCTATGGCGCGAATGTCGCGTTCCGGCGGGAGCTTTTTCTCGATATCGGCCATTTCCGGGAAGATCTCGGCAGAAGAGGCGGCAAGCTGTTATCCAGCGAAGAGAGCGAGCTTATTGGACGGCTGAGGCGGAGCCACAAAGTTTATTATACGCCGGATGGCGGCGTCCGGCATAAAATCTCTAAGGAACGCGCCACCAGGAAGTGGTTCCTAAAGCGCATGTTCTGGCAAGGCGTAAGCGATGCCGTCAGGCGAGAGGACAGGAGCGTATTCGCCGTCGCGAAACACATCGTCAGACTGCTGCAGGCCGTCGTTTCCATGCTGCCGGCCGTCTTCCGCCCCAAAGCGTTTATCAGGCAGCTGGTCCATATTTGTTACCGCAACGGATCGCTGATCGGCATCCTTCGCTACGGCGGCGGCAGGAGCTGACAATGACGATTTCGCAATTGGCCATTCGTAAAGTTTGGAAAGGAAGCGGGCTTGCCGGAACGATCTTTCGCACAAGCGCGACGAATCTTCTCGTGATGGCGCTTAGCACGCTGACATCAATCGCAACGGCTCGCATGTTCGGAGTCGTCGGCAAAGGAGAGTTTTCGGCCATCCTGTTATGGCCGACGCTGCTCGCGGGCATCGTGTCCTTCGGTCTCCCGACTTCGCTTATCTACAACGTCAAGCGGCATCCCGGGAAGGAATCGCAGCTGATCCGAACGGGATTCCTGTTTCAGCTGCCCGTCGCGGCGGTGACTGGCGGCATCGCGTGGATCTTTATGCCGGCCTGGCTTGCCGGATATCCCGAGCCGGTGGTGGCTGCCGCCAGATGGTACGCCGCCGGCATGCTGCCCGTTCTGCTCGCCATCAACCTGCTCTCCGCGCTTGCCCAGAGCATGGGGCGATTTCAAGTGTACAACGGCGTGCGGCTATACGTGCCGCTCCTCAATCTCGCCGGACTGCTCGCTCTCTGGGCTGCGGGCAACCTGTCGTTGACATCCGCGGCCGCCGTATTCCTATTAACGACGGTAGCCGTTGCAGCGGCGGCCGCTTACAAGCTCCGCGAAAATCTTGTGGTCGGCTGGCTGAGGGGACTGCGGGACCGAATGGCGGCCAAAGCGTTGCTGGGTTACGGCAGCAAGGTGTTTGGGGTGGAGCTGCTGGGAACCGTGTACGCCCAATTCGACAAGCTGGTTATTCTGTCGATGCTGTCGGCCAGAGAGCTTGGGCTCTACACTGTCGTATACGCGTTGTCCCGCGTGTTCAACGTTGTGCAGACCGCAATTACAAGCGTCGTGTTCCCCAAGGTTACGGGGCAGGACAACGGGATCATTATTTCAACCGTCGGACGCGCTTTCAGGCTGACCATGCTGTTGATGACGCTTGTCGCCGTGCCCTGCATGCTAATCGGCCGAACGCTGATGGGTATGTTGTTCGGAGAGCCGTTTCTGGATGCAAGCACGGCCTTCTATATTTTATCCGCGGAGTGCATCGTTGGCGGCGGAGCATGGATATTGGCGTCCGCCTTTAACGCGATGGGCAGACCGGGACTTGTGCTCATCCGGCAAATGATCGCGCTGGCTGTGACGGTCGGACTGTTTTTCGCGCTTGTCCCGACATTTGGGCTTAACGGCATCGCAGCCGCCTTGCTGATCGGCGCCTGGGTCAGGCTTGCGGTAACGCTCCTGTCGATGCGGCTCGTTTTTCGCGTCAAGCTTGGAGCTTTACTCTTCCAACGGGAAGATTTCCGTTTTCTCACGGAAGCCATTACGGCAAAAATGAAACGTAAGGAGTGAATGAAGATCATGTTGACGGTTCATGCCACCCATCCCATGGACGAGCTCAAACGTCGGCTCAAACCGATCCTGAAAGTCATACCGCCGGGTTCTACGGTTCAATACGTGGATTACCCGGTGTACAACAACGGCGGCGATCTGCTCATCATGAAAGGGACTGAGGCTTTCTTTAAGGACTATGGCATTCGTGTTTACGCCCGGTACAGCGTCCTGGATTTCCCTGATCGGCTGAGCATGCCGCCGGAACATATTATCGTCCTTCAAGGCGGCGGCAACTTCGGGGATTTGTACCCCGTGCATCAGCAGCTCCGCGAGAGGATCGTATCGGAGTACACCGGCAATCGAGTGGTGATCCTGCCTCAGACGGTTTACTACCGGAACGAGTCCGAGTTCGACCGTACGGCGGAGATCTTTAATCGGCATCCCGATTTGCATCTCTTCGTCCGCGACCCGCAGTCCCATGATGCTGCGTCAAAGAAGTTCGTGCGCTGCTCCGTTCAGTTGGCGCCGGATATGGCGCATCAGCTATGGCCGATTGCCTCCAAGGCAACTCCGGCCAAGGAGCTTCTCCGGTTTCTGCGCACGGACATCGAGAAGGCGAGCGGGCAGGAACAGCTGGAGTCCGCGCGCGATGGTGATTATCTGGACTGGAATTCGCTCTACAACCGCGTCGAGCGGAAGTCGATCAGCATGATCGGAAGCGCGATGCGGCGGCGAAGCGGCATCCTCCCGATGGGCACGATATGGAACAAATACAGCGATTACCTGGTAGACAAGGCTATACGCAGGTTTAGCGAATACCGTTCCGTCCAGACCTCCCGGCTACACGGCCATATACTATCGTGCCTGATGGACAAGCCCAACACGCTGCTGGATAATTCTTACGGCAAAAATTCGGGTTATTTTCACACATGGACAAGCGCCGTGCAGACGGCTCGACTGCATGGACAAGCATGATCGAATCCAGCAAAAGGGAGCGTGGCCAGAATGAAAATTTTATTATTGTCCGGTGGTTCCGGCAAACGGCTTTGGCCTTTGTCTAATGATTCCAGATCCAAACAATTTCTAAAGGTACTCCCAGGCGCTGACGGTATGTTGGAATCCATGGTGAAGCGGGTATGGGGGCAGATCGAACGCGCCGGCATGCGGGAGCATGCTTATATCGCAACCAGCAAATCCCAGGTGGAAATGATTCAGAGTCAATTGGGCAGCGAGATCGAGCTGGTTGTCGAGCCCGAGCGAAGAGATACTTTCCCCGCCATCGCGCTTGCCGCTACGTATCTCTATTCGGTGCAAGGAGTCAGTATGGACGAGACGATCGTGGTCATGCCGGTCGATCCGTATGTGGAGGAGTCTTTCTTCGAAGTTAGCAAGGAGCTTGAGAAAGTGTTGAACGAGTCCGGAGCCAATCTGGCGCTGATGGGCGTCAAACCAACCTATCCTTCCGAAAAATACGGCTATATCGTACCAGCCGGGCCTGGCCGAGAACCGGACGCCGGAGGCTATATCCATGTCGGCAGCTTTAAAGAAAAACCGACGGAATCGGAAGCGGCCGAGCTAATCGGCAGAGATGCGCTTTGGAACTGCGGAGTGTTCGCATTTAAGCTGGATTATCTCATTAATGTGCTCATCGCGTGCGGCTACCCCATCCAATACGACGAGATGCAGAAGCAATACGGCAAGCTGCCCAAGATCAGCTTCGATTACGAGATTGTGGAGCGTTCGAATCATATCGTCGCGCTCCCGTACGACGGCGAGTGGAAGGATCTCGGGACATGGAACACGCTTACGGAGGAGATGAATGCTTCTATCATCGGAAAAGGCATTATAGCGGGCAATTCCAGCGGCACGCATGTCATCAACGAGCTGGACATTCCCATTACGCTGCTGGGTTTGTCCAACGTCGTGGTGGCCGCGAGCCCGGACGGCATTCTCGTATCGGATAAACCTTCAAGCCCGATGATCAAAGAGATTATGAAACATTCTACTCAACGGCCCATGTACGAAGAACGGAGATGGGGGCGCTACAGAGTGCTCGATTATTTAAAATATCCGGACGGCAGCGAGGTGCTGACCAAACGGCTCTGCATATCGCCGGATCATAATTTAAGCTACCAATATCATGAGCTTCGCAGCGAGGTGTGGACAGTGATCGCCGGCGAAGGCGATATGGCGATGAACGGGCAAGTTTTTCAGGTACGCTCGGGCGATGTGCTGACGATCAAGCAGGGCTGCAGACACAGTCTTCGCGCGCGGACGGAAATGGAGATCATCGAAGTCCAGACGGGCAGCGAGCTGGTGGAGGAAGACATTGTCAGATTGGCGTATGACTGGGAAGAGATCGTTACCATATGCGGAGCTCGCACTCCTCACTGAAAGGGGATATACGAATGAGAATCACGGTAGTCGGTACCGGATATGTAGGTCTCGTATCGGGCGTATGCTACGCGAAGCTGGGACATGACGTGATGTGCGTCGACAAGGATCCTGGCAAGATCCGGATTCTTAACGAGGGAGGCGTCCCCATTTACGAGCCAGGTCTGAGGGAGCTGATAGCCGAGGTGCGTCAGGCGGGATCATTATCGTTCGGCACGGATTTGCCGGATGCCGTCCGTCGGTCGGAGCTGATTATTCTGGCCGTGGGCACGCCGCCTTTGCCAAGCGGCGAAGCCAACCTGGCTTATATCGATCATGCGGCGTTGGAAGTAGCGGAGGCAATGAACGACCGCAAAATCATAGCGGTCAAAAGCACCGTACCCGTCGGCACGAATGAACGGCTGGCAAGTTTGATGCGATCCCGGTCGGCAGTTGCTTTCGACAGCATTTCCTTGCCCGAATTTCTGCGAGAAGGGTCCGCGATCCACGATACGCTTCATCCGGATCGTATCATCATTGGCGCGGATTCCGATGAGGCGGCGAGCAAGATGATCGGGCTGCACAAGCCGCTTACCGATCGAATCATCGTGACGGACATACGAAGCGCGGAGATGATCAAATATGCCTCCAATGCCTTTCTGGCAACAAAAATTTCGTTTATTAACGAAATTGCTAATATTTGCGAGAAGGTTGGCGCAGATGTTTCCCAGGTGGCGGAGGGGATGGGCTGCGACAGAAGGATCGGCCCCTCGTTTCTGCAAGCGGGCATCGGCTACGGAGGTTCCTGCTTTCCGAAGGATACGAACGCTCTCATACAAATTGCCGGGCATGTGAATTACGAATTCAAGCTGCTTCGATCCGTCGTCGAGGTGAACCAGGATCAGCGATTCAGCGTCATTCGCAAGCTTAACGCCATCTTCGGCGGAGAGCTTGAAGGGTTGAACGTTGCGGTATGGGGGCTTGCGTTTAAGCCCAATACCGATGACGTAAGGGATACGCCGGCGCTAGAGATCATTGGGCGTCTTCTGGATGCGGGCGCGAAGGTGCGGGCCTATGACCCCGTCGCCTTGGACAACTTCCGAACGTTGCTGGGCAGAGAAGGCGTAACCTGGTGCGGAGACGCCATGGAAGCTGCGCAGGGGACGGACGCGTTATGTCTGCTTACCGATTGGCCCGAATTTGCCGGAGTCGACTTAAGCCGTCTTCAAGCCGCAATGGCCCGGCCCGTCCTAATTGATGGACGCAACGTGTTTCAGGAGAAGGAATTGCTCGGCACCGGTTTCGTTTATTATTCGGTCGGCCGTCCGAGCTTAAACAAGGGCGTGAAGCAGCCTATGCCCGCGCTGCAATTTTAAATAATCATACACATGGAGAGGAGAACGGATGATGAGGATGAAAAAAAGTTTGACGGCTTCCATGCTTGCGGCAGCCTTGTTGGGTACGTCTTTAACCGGATTGCCGTCTGGCATGGGAGGGCTGTCTGGCGGCCCCGAGTACGCGAGCGCCGCAGGCGATTCGGGGGCAAAGCTCCCATCTCGAGTGTTTCTGGAGAGAATGAACGAGCTTCATAAGGCGCTCGCCGCAGGAGATCCCGTCGATGTGCAGGATGTCAGAAATCTGCGAGACGAGATAGCCGCTCTGGATGTGGATGCCAATCTCAAGCTGCTGGATCCCGTTTGGAACAAAATATCGACGAAGCTTCCGGATCACGTCGACGAATCGGAGCTAAAACGTACGCTGTTCCGAATTGTAAAAGCCGTCGGTTCCTTCCGCTACGACCCTGAAGCGTCGGATTTGGAGGAAATCCGCACGAATCCGGAATTCCGGGCGGCCTTAAAGACGATTGCGGCGGCCGGAGGAAATCCCGATATTGTGATGGACGATTTCTTGGTCTTCCTATTCGGTGACGGTGCGGGAAGAAAGGGCGTAGAAGGAACGATCGCATCGGAGCTTGCGGGGATGTCATCCATGGAATTGCTCGGTTTGCTCGGAAGCGACGAAGGGATTACCAATGTACTGCTGCAAGCAACGGATAAGCTGCTTGCCAAGAAGGGTGACTATGCGTTTGTCGACATACTGAAAGGACTCGGCGTTACGGCTAAAGATATTAGATCGCTTGTGCTGAACTTCCAGGTCAAGCTTCAGAAAGACGTTCCGGCCATTCGCGCGATGACGGTTGCTTACCTCCAAACGGCTTCCGAGGCTGTAGCGGCAGTGAGCGCCGATGGGCGTGAACATCGGTATACGCTGCATGTCGCAGGTGTAACCGTACCGCAAATTGCGCTCGTATGGTCGAAAGTATCCGGCGATTCTATTGTCACCGTCAGCTCTAAAGGCGTGGTGACGATTCCGTCCAGTGCCGAAAAAGCTTCGGCTGTCATTCGGGCAAGTCTTCAGAACCCGTATGGCGGATCCCCGAAAGTTATATTCGAACAGGAGGTCACCTTGAAGGCAGTCGACGATGGCGAGGAAGGCGAAGCGTTCCCGGTCGAGGCTTTCCTTGAACGGATGAATAAGCTCAGAGATGCCCTGCTTGCAGGTGATCCCGCTGACGTAAACGCGGTTCGCAGCTTCAGGGATGAATGGACAAAGCTTACTTTCTCAAAAGACGGCAAGCTACTGGATTCGCTATGGAAAAGGGTAAAACCGAATTTGCCGAATACGGTTGACGAAGCGAAGCTAAAAAGGGATCTGTTCGATATTCTTGTCGCCGTCGGTTCGTTCCGTTACGATCCCAAAGCTTCCGATCTTGAGGAAATCCGCAGCAATCCAGAATTCCGCGCAGCCTTAAAGACTCTCGCGGCGGCGGGAGGCGTTCCGAACGTAACGATGGACGACTTCCTTATCCTGTTGTTCGGCGATGGGGAAGAACGCGGCGGATTGGAAGGCGAAATACTGGAGCATGTATCCAAAATGAAACCATCCGAGCTTGCCCTTTTACTGCGCAATAAGAATAAGCTGAGCGCGCTTGTCGCGGACTCGCTTGCAGGAATAATGGAAGAAGCAGAGGAGTATCCGCTAGCCGAGGCTCTTGCCGATCTTGGCGTCCGACCTGTCGATATGCGGCAAACGGCCAAGAGCTTCCAATCCAAATTCAAGCATGACGATGAAGCGGCGCTGGCCATGGCGATTGCGTATATCCGCTCGGAGGCCGAGGCGGCCGTCAAGGTGACGGATTACGGCAGACAGCATCAGTATTCGTTGTCTTTCCAAGGCATCGAGCTTCCGGATAATGCGTTGCAGTGGAGCAAGGTATCGGGTGACAAAGAGGTGTCGGTGGGCTCAAACGGCAGAGTGACGATTCCGAAGGGGACGGCATCTGCGACGGCGCTCATTCAAGCCGCTGTTTCGAATCCGAGCGGCAAAGGAGGCAAGGTCGTATTCCAGCAGGAAGTGACGCTGGTCAACGAACAAGAGGAGGACGAGACGGCTCAGAAAATCGCGGCATTGATTCAAGAGTTGGATGGAAAGTTGGCCAAGATCGAAGGAAGGCTTGCATCTTCCAAGACCGATATTCAGAAAGTGAGCTTGTTGCTGGATACGGCACGCGAAGGCAATCATGCCGCAAGAGAACTTCTTAAGCTGAATGCGGGTGCGCAGCAGAAGGAAGAAGCATTGGCTCAAATCAAAACCAAGGTCAATGCCACGATAACAAAAATCATAAAGTCGCTTCTAGAATTTTAGAAGCTGGATGACCGGCGAACCGCTGCAAGCGGCTTCGCCGGAACGTCATTCTTTATGGATTTCCGAAGGCGGTGAATGCAAGCGATGTTAAAGAGGAACAGGTTCGGAAAAAGAATAAGACGAATCCGTAAGCCCAATATTGCCGTTATGGCGCTTGCCACGCTGACGGTCATTTTATTGCTCGCTTGGGGCGCACTGTATTGGCAGGATCAATCGGGCGGCACGGCAGTCGCGCAAGGGAACAATGAAAATGATCTGCCTGTTATCATGTTGGACTTGGACGCAGGTCAGGAGCAGCCGCAAGAAGGAGAGCAAGGCGCAGTGCCGGAGGATCAGGAAGGAAAAGGAGGGGGCGGAGAGGCTGGAGGTCTGCTAGAGGAATTGAAGAATTCCCCGGGAGGACTTCTTGGCTTGGAGGAAGGCTGGCCGAACCTTCCAAGTTCCGAGCAAGAGGCAGAAGGCAACGATGACGATGTTTCGCTGCCGACTACGGGAACGGAGCCGACCACGAATGGCAGCGACGATGATGCGGAGCAACATTCCGGCGGTACAACGGCGAAGCCGACTGTAACACCCACTCCTGCTCCGCCAACCAAGCCGACACAAAAACCTGGACTCGGACCGATCGTTACGGACAAGCCGAGTTCGACTCCCGCGTCTACGGAGAAACCGGCCGCCTCGCCAGTGCCGTCTCCTACCACTGCACCTACGCCCGAAGAATCCGATAACGGGCTGGAACACCAATATGAGCTGGAATTGCTAGGTCTTCAGGCAGGCTGCATTATGGATGTGAAGTCGGTGCTTAAGGAGACGGAGACTCAAGTAGAGAACGTGGAAGCGACAGATCTAGTGGCGCTTCAGCGCATTGGAGCCGAAGCAGCCGCTAGTCTGGAAGCGGCAAGCGTAGTTTGCGAAACGCAATTTAACGAGGTTGCGGCAAAGGCTGGCCAAGACGGCGTGTCTGCCGAAAAAATAGCCGAGTGGGGGAAAACATACGATGAAGTTATGGAACAACTGCGGGCAGAAGCAGAATTGAAGCTGCAGCAGATGCTCGGCATGTAAGTCAATCTTCCTCGGGGAGGGACCGATCGCGAAGAACCCGCTCCATCAAGCTGCGGATCAGCTCCAGATCGCCCTTCTCCAAGGGAACCCCGTCCCAATGGAGCTTGCCAATATTCAAATATTCCTTGGCATTGTGATTAATCTCTGCAGGCAGCTCCGCGTAATCCGTAAGGCCTAACAAATAGTCGGCCGATGTGCGCAGTTTCCGGGATATCGTTTGGATGGACTCAATTGTGGGTTGTCTATAACCGGACTCGTATCCCGCATAGGTGCTTTTGGCGACACCTACATAATCCGCGACTTCCTGCATGGTCAATTTCCTTTTTTTCCTCAGCTGCTTCAGTCGTTGACCAAACATGGCATCTCCCCCTCAAGACTCATCTTCGATATCTTGTCCTTCTATTATGGTAGTATTCTCCTAGACAATGCAAACATAATTATAACATGATTTCCAATTGCATGTACAAGTAAACCCAATTATAATCCATAGCGGCTTTTATTCCATGTAAAGACCGGCTCAAGCTTATTGGCAAGCGCGAATAGAGGACCGCGCGTTACTTTCGTTTCATGCCCAGGAAAGACAGCTCCCCCGTGTCATTGCGTTTGAAAACATATTCCCACTGGATCCAGTTATGATGAAACCGCTCCTCGGATATCGGGTATATGCGGTGAATTTCTCTGTCGTTCCATTGAAAGAACATACCGTCCTCATCCCGACCAACAACCGATTTGCAGCCGAAACCCTCGTAGACGCCGATATAAGCTGAGAATTGTTCCTGCGTCAACGCGTAAGGCGCGGGGAATTCGGGAACGATTGTTTCCTTGCCGAAAACAAGCGAGGACAAGGCATCTGCAAGCTTAGTCGCCGGTACATAATCGTAATTCGTGAGCACGATAACGGTCGTTTCGTCATCCGGAAAGCGGTGAAGCTCGGAGCGGAAGCCGCGGTAGGCTCCTCCGTGGTAAATTCGTTTTCGATCATGTTTCTCGTCAATAAACCAGCCGAGCCCGTATACTGCTCCTTCCCTATAAAAGGCTTGCTCCAGTGTAGATCGACTCACGAGTTTCGCAGAGTCGAAGGATTGCGCCCATGCGTACAAATCGTCAATCGTAGAATACATCCCGCCCGCAGAGAAGACCGTCCCCATCTCCACGAATTCCGCAGGTATGGGTCCATTGCCGGAAGCGTGGTAGGGGGAGGCAAGACCTGGTATGAGCCTTCTGCCATCATTTACTCCCGAATTCCCGAGTCCAAGCGGCTGCAAGATACGGGTCGAGATAAATTGGCCGAACGTCATTCCGCTAGCGGCTTCGATAACGAGCCCAAGTAAATAGTAGCCCGAATTGTTGTAAGCAAACCGCTCTCCAGGCGCAAATTCCATAGGCTGGCTCAGCAACAGGCGCAATGTCTCTTCTCGGGAAACATGTTTTTTGTTAAGCCCTTCATTGTATGCCGGAATACCTGTGAAATTAGGAAGTCCGGAGACGTGGTTTATAGCTTGACGAATTGTAATCGGAGGAGCGGCTTGCATCTCCGGAACAAATCGACTTAGCAAGTCATCGAAATGTAGCCGTCCTTCTTCGGCAAGCATAGCCGTTGCGAGCGCGGTGAAAGATTTCGTTACGGACCAGACGCCGAACTTCGTATCCGTCCGATTAGGTACGTAGTGCTCCAGGTTAGCGTGCCCATAGGCCTCGCGAAACAATATTTCACCTTTCCGCGCCACGAGGATCGTGCCGCTGAACGGCCATTTGGCCATGTAATGATCCATGTATTGTCGCAAAGCTTGTCCGGTTGCGGTTGTCATGATATCTCCTCCTTAAAGATGTTGTTCAAAAAGTCCAATTTAGCTGCTTTTTCTTATCATACACGTTCTGGCATTCATTTGCTCGAACATGCTATACTGGTCTCGAATCAGGACAAAAAAGGAGAGACGACGATGCCGATTAATGTTTATTTGAACTTCAATGGCAACACGCGCGAAGCCATCGAATTCTACGCAGAGGTCTTTGGACAAGCAGTTCCCAAAATCATGACCTTCGGCGAAGTGCCTGCCGACCCGAACCATCCGCTTCCAGAAGTAGCGAAAAACATGGTCATGCATTCCCGGTTGGAAATACTGGGGAGCATTGTCATGTTTTCGGATGTATTTCCCGGCATGCCGTTTACGATGGGCAACAACTTCTCGCTTTCTGTCGTTACGGAGGATCGGGAAGTGCTTCAATCCGCGTTTAATCGGCTGCAAGAAGGCGGCAACGTCATAATGGAGCTGCAAGAAACGTTTTGGGCTCCGCTTTATGGCAGTCTTACGGACAAGTTCGGCGTACAATGGCAGTTTAACCTCGGCATGAACGAATTTTAAAGTTTTAGTTCACTTTGAATGTTGAATCAGCAATAGAGCCGGACAAGATTTCTTGTCCGGCTCTATTGTAATTGCAACGATTTATTTTTGGATTTCTGCCAACCGCTCGTCCAGACGATCCCAAGTTTCCGTGACGCCTTGCTCCATGCCCATGTCCAGAACCGTTTTCAGCGATTCCGCCGTATCATAAATACTAATGTTAATTAGTTTCGTTTTGCCTTCATAACTTTCGAATAGAAGCGTCGCATCCGTAGCCGGCATCTCTTCGGATAGATTGCCGTCTTTGTCGGAGAAGTAATCGGTGTACACAATCTTCTCATTTTCCACGATTTCTTTATAAAGGCTTTTTCCCCACGATTCCATACCGTAGAAATCTCCTTGTTCCTTGTCCTGGCAAGTCATGCAATAATGCCATGAGCCGCCTGGACGGAAATCGACAGTGCAATGAGTAATGGCCCAGCCGCGCGGGCCCCACCAGTGCTTCAGATGCTCGGCTTGCGAAAATGCCTGAAAAACCAGGGAGGGAGGGGCGTTAAATACGCGCTCCAAAGTTAATACGTTGCCTTCTGCTTTTACCATCATAGCTTGCGTCATTGATAATTCCTCCTAATAGTTAATGGTCTTGCAACTTCTTTAAGTATTCGTCTAGGTTGTCATAACGCTCGCTCCACAACTTGCGATAGTGGCCCAGCCAATGATCCATCTGCTGGAGCGGGTCGAATCGCAGCCTGTAGTGGCGTCGGTTCGCATCGGGTTGAACGTCGACGAGTCCGGCCTCAAGCAATACGCGAAGATGTTTGGAAACCTGCGGTTGGCGAATCCGGAGCCGCTCCGCGATCTCTCCCACGGTCAGAGGCCCATAAGCAAGCAGCTCTACGATGCGCAACCGGTTCGGCTCAGCGAGCGCGCTTAAGGTTGCGATATCCATATGCCGCCATCCTTTCGCTTTTCAGTGACCTGCCGTTGTTACATTTCGAATATACCAGATCGAGAATATTCTCGTCAAGGAATATTTAAAATAATTTTGACGATCTTGAATTCGTAGAGTATGATTAATGTCATGTACAGTAAATTAGTAAATTACTAAAATAAATCCCTTACGGTAAAGGAGAATTCCACTATGCAGATTCCAACAACGTTAAAACATAAACCCGTCATTGTTTCGGAAAATTACGATCAGGTGGATGGCCGATATGCCAGCGACTCGGACGCCAAAGGTTTGTCGCTAGGGCTGGCGCAATGGAATGACAGGGGAAAGGTCGATATATCCGCTAAAGTATGGAGACATACGGGAGGAAAGTGGTCCAGACAATCCGAGGAGCTCCCGCTGCATCGCGTGCTGGATCTGGCCATTCTTGTTTGCACCGGCATGGTTCACTTCCGCGAAGCGTACCGGTATAAGGAGCTATACGATACGGAAAACCCGGTAATCGATCGTGTGGGATTGCAGGGAGATGCCATGACGGTCTCCGTTTGCACGGACAACGAGAGAATTAATGAGGATATCATGTTGTTTAGCCAGGCGCTGAGCGACGATGGCGAATTGTATGGCGAGCGGCTGCGCACATTGTCCCGAATTTTAAAGGAGATGGGTTACTAAGAGCTGATCCGACACCATCGGGCAAGCAAAGTCGGAAGTCGATTCTCCTGGTCTGTTAATCTAAATGTGCGGGAGGGATGAGGATGAACGGATTGGGTCCATGGAATGATGCGATCCAGTACTTGGAAGAGAGGCTTACGGATGAGATCGATATGAAGGAAGCGGCTAAACGGGCCAGGTGCTCCGAATACCACTTTATGCGTATGTTCTCTCTCTTGTCGGGAACCACGCTCGCGGAATATATCCGTCGAAGACGTTTAACGCTGGCTGCACAGGAGCTAAGCGCCGGGGCGACGCGAATTATCGATGTTGCCATCAAGTACGGGTATCAATCACCGGATGCGTTTACCAGAGCGTTCCAGCAGCTTCATGGCTTAAATCCTTCGGATGTAAGAGCCGGGAGCCCAACGCTCAAAGCTTTCCCGCGAATGTCGTTTCAACTGACCATTCAAGGAGGAGATGCCATGCAATACCGTTTGGTGGAGAAAGAAGCATTTCGTATCGCAGGATTGCGCAAGCGAGTGCCAATTGTATTTAACGGGGTCAATCCGGAAATTGCCGAGATGTGGAAGCAGCTGACGCCGGAGTTGATCGGAACGATCAAAGGATTATCGAATATGGAGCCGCGAGGCATCATCAGCGCTTCCGTCAACTTTGACGAAGGACGCATGCAAGAACAGGGGGAGCTGGACCATTATATCGGAGCGGCTACAAAGGAGCCGGTGACGGGAGAGCTTGCCGTTCTAGAGGTTGGACCATCCCATTGGGCCGTATTCGAGTCCGTGGGTCCTTTCCCGGAGACGTTGCAGAAAATCTGGGGACGAATTTATTCGGAATGGTTTCCGTCATCGGATTATGAGGTCGCGCCCGGTCCCGAGATGCTCTGGAATGAAGGGAAGGATACGTCGTCCGAGACGTACAGAAGCGAAATATGGATACCCGTGAAGAAGAAGCAGCAGGACAGGCAGTTTTTAAGTGATTAAGTGAAAAAGGTAAGGGCAGAACCCGCATGAAATGCCGGTTCTGCCCTTGTCGTTGTATAAATATGATTATTATTTCGATTGCAGGATTTTCGTCCACAGCTCGGCGTCTTCGTAGCCGAGTCTCCAAGCGGCTACGCCGGCCAAATCGTATTTTTTGGCGATCTCGATGCGCTTTAAAACGGTATCATGCGTCTCCGCCCAAAATACATGCGTGTAGCCGTCTTTAGTGTACGTATATTTGTTTTGTCCCGACTTGGCATCGAAGACGCCGGTCGCTTTTGTCTCGGCAATCAGCTTCGGCAGCTCCTTCATAAAGATGGCGCGATTATCGACGAGCTTGCCGGTTCCGTCAACCCGCCATTCGCGAACGTAGAACGGAATGCCTAACATCAGCTTGCTTCTTGGCACGCCGTAATCGAGGAACTGCTTGACGCCATCTTCCACCCACTTGAGTCCTGCGACGGAGCCCGGCTCCGTGCTGCCCTTCCAGTGTTCGTCGTAGGCCATGATCATAATCATATCGACGATGCCGGCAAGCGCGGCATGATCGTATGCCGTTAAGTGATTCCAACTCACGTCTCCTCGCGGGAGATCGATCGATACCTTCAAACTTTTGGCATGGGCGGCATCGGTCAGCTTCTTGACGAATGCCGTGTACAACGCGCGATCGGCCCCCGCCACCTCTTCGAAATCGAGATTAACGCCGTATACGCCAAGCGCGGACAACCGATTTACGAGCGAAGTGATGAATTTGGATTGAGCTGAGCTGCTTTTCAGAAACTCGGATGTCAGCTTGCGGTTAAAGCCGTTGTGTACGAGAGGCGTCACCTTGATGCCGCGATCCTTGAGCGTCTTCACGACGGAAGCATCGGAAGCATCCGACATCGTTCCGTCCGCCGAGGCAAGCTCGA
Source organism: Paenibacillus sp. PAMC21692 (assembly GCF_014303795.1). Classification (NCBI taxonomy): domain Bacteria; kingdom Bacillati; phylum Bacillota; class Bacilli; order Caryophanales; family Paenibacillaceae; genus Paenibacillus; species Paenibacillus sp. PAMC21692. The sequence goes on along the minus strand of NZ_CP060293.1, from coordinate 5,423,645 downwards.
ACCAGGTCGGAGAATCGAAGTCCAATCCTTGCGTGTTCGAGACATGGCTCATAATCGTCGAGACGGCGCTGCTGCCGTTCCAGCCGAGTACTTGAAGATTTTTGACGTTGCTCCACAGGACGCGTCCATCCAATGTCCGGATGGAGCTGTTCGCGTAATGTTTGGCGTAATAAAGCGCCGAGCTCAGCTTATGGTAAGCGTTAATCTTCTTGTCGCCTTGATAGACCTCGAGATAAGGTTTGCTGGACCATAGAACGGAGCCGTCTCGGATCACTTCGGCGTTGGCCAGCCATGTACCGGCTTTGACAGCATCTCTGAGTCCCAAATACGTCTTAACGAGGCGTCCGCTTTGCCTGAGCTCGTATGTAAGTTCGTTCGATTGGACGGTTTTACCGGCAGCGGCATTAACGATCTTGCTGCCTGGATGTTTCTCTGCTGCAACGATTGCGTTCTTAAGGAACGAATAACGTTTCTCTCCCGTGACTGCCTGGTCGTCGACGACGATCTCGTAAGATGCAGGAGCAGCGCTCTGAGCTTCGACTTGCGCCGCAGTTAAGTTATCCCAAACCCACTTGCCGTTTTCAAGATCGATAATATGGGCGTTTCCCCATTTGGCGGCTTCTTTTTTGGCGTCCTCCAATGTGCGGAAGCTCCAGGCTGGCAAAGTGTTGTCTCCTTGATACAGCCGATAGTTTGGATAGGAGTCGTACATCCAGCCAACGTTCTCCAGATCGCGTATGCTTGCGTTGCTAAGCGTCTTGGCATAGGCGAGCGCTTCGTTGTACGTCTGGAATTCCATCTTGGACGTGGAATTGCCGTTTTGGTACACCTTATAATGCGGGAAGTTGTCCCAGATCCATTTGCGATCCGCGATTTTCTCAACGTGACTGTAGCTGTAATGCTTCGCATAATAAAGCGCTTGCGCTTCCGTCGCGAATTCCTTGAGCGCCTTGTCATTCTGATATACGCGGTACATGGTTGTCTTGCTTGCCGTCGCTGCATCGGCTGTCGGCGCTGCGGGAGACAGGAATGTCGAGGCAGCCATCAGCGTTACTGCGAGCAGACTAAGTTTCTTCCACAGATTCTATCACTCTCCTCATTGCAATCTACTAGATTAGACGCAAGGGGGGGAGAGGAGTTGCACGGCAATTGGATTGAAAATTGTGGAAGAGCGAAATGCTCGCATCGCGAAAAAGGAGGAGCGTGACAGGAAGACGAGAAAAACGGCCTCCGAGGAGGCCGTTTCCGGTTGCAACAGCTAATATGAATTCGGATTAGCTGGCTATATCCGCGAAAAATTCGCCAGCCTCTTCGTCCAGCCCAAGCTGGATGTCGGAGCGGAATGCGCGAATATTGTATTGCGAATATACATATTGTTCAATAGCTTCAAGCAGGTTGGCTTCAATCAAATATTGGCTGCGGCCTTGTACCCACATCTCTGCCGTATAACCGTATTCCTCATCCCACGACAACTGCACTTCTACGTCGGTAGGCTGCAAGCCGCGACGCTGAGCAGTATGATAACAAACCGCGTTAATAATCTCGTTTGTCAAGATTCTCACGATTAGTAAGGTCTCCGCGGATCCGGGTCATTCTTTTTCTTGCTCTTAAGATAAACAAATGCGACGCGGATCAACATGATGATCGCGAAGATCGCGAGCAGATTGATCAACAATCCGAAGATTTCGCCGAAAGCACCCATGCTTCCGAACATTCCGCCGAACAGCATGCCGGCCAAACCGCCGATCATCAAACCTTTCATCAAGCCGCTGCCGCCGAACAATCCGCCCTTAGCGGCTGTGCCGGCCGTACCTGCAGCCGCGCCGGTTTTTGTTCCCGGATTCGATTGAGTTGCGCTGTCCTTAGGCTGAGTGACGCTTTGTTTTGGAGATTTGAATCCGCCTCGTTTCGCATCGGCAACTTGTCCAAAACCGAACGCGAAAATCAAGGTAAAAGCGATCATAACGATAAATCCCTTTTTCATGTGTCTTTCTGTCCTTTCTGCATCGCATAGATTGATATCATCATGGAATACGGTTACGATGGACGAGGGTTTCAATTTTTTTTAATATTTTTGTACATTTCGAAGGGAGGTTCGCGAACGTGCGTCCTTATCCTGTATCTTATATTGCCTACTTGGTCCATTTTCATGCAACAAGGGATTATTTCGAATGCCATGAGCTGCTGGAAGAGTATTGGAAGGAACATCCGGGAGACGGCCTAGCCGACTTGTGGGTAGGACTTATCCAATTGGCAGTCGGCCAATATCACGAACGAAGAGGCAACTTCCGCGGAGCGGGCAGCTTGTACAGAAAATCGCTTAGCAAGCTGGAGCGCGTCGATGTGGAAGCTGCCGGACTGGCACGGGCGGACTTGCTCCGCAAGCTTGAGGAACGAGCCGATGCTGCGGGAGCGGAGAACGCAGAGGGTTACCGCGATATCAACCTGGTTGTCCAAGATGAGAAATTGAAATCGTTATGCCTAGAGGAATGCGCGAGACTCGGCGTAATCTGGGGTACGGAAAGTACCATGGTAGATGAAAGCATTATCCATCGGCATAAGCTTCGGGACCGAAGCGGTGTCATAGCCGCAAGGCGCGAAGCTCTTCGTGCACGGAAAGAGTGAGACTATGCCTCGCCGGCTTTGGCCACGAGCTCCAGCTCGCCCGTATCGGGATCGATAATGAGCCCATGTACGAGAATGTCGGCAGGGAGCAAAGGATGATTGCGGATAATGTTTACGCTGTTCACAACGCTGTCCCGCACATTATCGAAGCCCGTCAGCCAGCGCATCAGATTGACGCCGGAATTTTTCAGAATTTCGATCGTTGCTTCCGGTACGCCTCGTTCTATCATATGTTCGACGATGAGTTCCGGATTAAGGCCCGTCATCCCGCAGTTATGATGACCGACGACGAATACCTCGTCCGCTTGAAGCTCGTATAACGCAACGAGTACGCTTCTCATGATGCTGCCGAACGGCTGCGTGATGATGCCTCCGGCCGTCTTGATGATTTTGGCGTCGCCGTTTTTCAAGTTCATGGATTTGGGCAGCAGCTCCGTCAGCCGTGTATCCATGCAAGTCAAAATGACCATCCGCTTGTCGGGAAATTTGCTGGTCGCGTATTGCTCATATTGCTTGGTCGTTACGAAGGCGGAATTAAAGTCCATAATATCGTCGATTCTGCTCAAAAATAATGCCCCCCAAAATTGGAATTAAGACTACATATCCCGGTCGATAAACCGGAGATGCGATGTATAGATTTGGCTGTCGCCGCGAAGGCTGAAGCTGCCTTCGGTTTCGTTGTAATCGACTCTGAGATTGTCCTCGTAAAACACCTCTTGCCACGGCTCGTAATAGAACGGGAAAGGGTCTCCCGAAGCTTGACGATCGTTGCCGGTCGGCTCGCCAATCAGGCGCAAGGTGGGAACTCCGCTCATTCCGCAGCCGCGGTCCGTATCGTGCAGCAGCTTTAGCTTGGCGGAACCGTCCGCAAGATAGGGCTCCAGCTTTCTTGCGGCGGAAGCCGAGAATGTAATAAACATAATGATATTGCTCCTTCCGTCGGTTCTGGATGTTGCGGTCACCGGTCTTGCAGGTTTAAGATGATTATAAGGAGATCAAACTCCAATGACAAGACTAAGGAAGGCGGTTATCCGCGATGAGCGATCAACAAAAGGATACACTTGGCAAGTTCAGAGAAACCCTACATAAGATTTCCAGCTACAACGAAGCGCTTGGCGTACTCTACTGGGATCTGCGCACAGGCGCGCCGCGCAAAGGAATGGATACCCGGTCCGAGGCCATCGGCGCACTGTCCGGCGACATGTTTAAACTGTCGACATCGCCCGAGCTCGGCGAATGGTTGTCCCGGCTGGAGGAAGTCGACGCATACGAGTCGTTGTCCGAAATTGACCGCAAGCTCGTCGACGAGACGCGCAAGGAATACGATCGCAGCGTCAAGATTCCGCCCAAGCTCTACGAGGAGTACGTCGTTCTGGCTTCGCAGTCGGAGTCGAAGTGGGAGGAAGCAAAGGCGGAAAATGATTATGCCGGCTTTCAGCCTTATTTGGAGAAAGTTATTCAATATACGAATCAATTTATCGATTTATGGGGGGCCAAGGAGACCCGCTATGATACATTGCTCGATCAATACGAGCCGGGGATGACGGTTAAAGAGCTGGATGGCGTATTCGGCGGCTTGCGTTCCGAGTTGGTCTCTTTATCGGCAAATATAGCGGCGTCGCCCCATCAGCCGGATACATCGTTCCTTAGGCAGAAGTACGATAAGGCTGCGCAGAAGGATTTCAGCCTCTACATTCTGAAGCAAATGGGCTACGATTTCGACGCAGGCCGATTGGATGAAAGCGCACATCCATTTGCTACCGGCCTAAACCCCGGAGATGTTCGCATCACGACTCGTTATCTGGAGGATGACGTCACTAGCGCTCTATTCGGGACGATCCACGAGGGCGGGCATGCGCTCTACGAGCAGAACATTAGCCGTTCTCTCGTCGGAACGCCACTGTGCACAGGTACATCGATGGGCATCCACGAGTCGCAATCCCGCTTCTGGGAAAATGTCATCGGCCGGAGCCGCCCGTTCTGGGATCGGTACTTCGGCGAGCTTCAAGCACGTTTTCCCGGTCAGCTCGACGTATCCGTCGATGGATTTTACCGGGGCAACAATACCGTAGCTCCATCCCTGATCCGGATCGAGGCCGATGAGCTGACTTACAATCTTCATATCATCATTCGTTACGAGATGGAGAAGCTGATTTTTAATGAAGGCGCGAAGGCGGCGGAACTGCCGGAGCTGTGGAACGCGAAGTACAAGGAATATCTCGGCGTAGAGCCTGCCTCTTACGCGGATGGAGTCATGCAGGACGTCCATTGGTCCGGCGGCGCGTTCGGATACTTTCCTTCTTATTCGCTTGGCAACATGTATGCGGCCCAATTCGCGGTTGCGATGGAGCGCGAGATACCGGAAATGTGGACCAAAGTCGGGGCTGGAGAGTTGCATCCCATCAAGGACTGGCTTACGGAGAGAATCTATCAATACGGCAAGCTCCGCACGCCATCGGAGCTGATTAAAAACGTGACCGGCGAATCGCTAAATCCGCAATATCTCGTCCAATACTTGATGAAAAAATATACCGATATTTACAAGCTGTAAAGCTTGGCGTCCGAAGAACCAAAGAGGCTGATTCACAAGCAGGTTACTCACTTTAAAATACAGCTCAACGGATGAAAAAATACATCGTCAAAAAAACGAAATGGCAGCGCCAGGAGTTTACTCCCGGAGCCGCCATTTTTTTGGTCAAATGCAAGGTTTTAGGCAGCAAGCCTAGAGCCTTTTCTTGCGTTAATCACCGTCTGGGCGGGAAACGCATAGGCTGGTGTACATCACATTATGCCTATAGGCGGGAGGAATGTAGCATGAAGAAAGGAAGGCTCGCATCCGTGTTTCTCGTTGCGGTGCTCGTGGCGGCAACGGCGCTGGCGGGCTGCGGGAAGGAATCGGAGGGCAAGAAGCTGGTCCGCATCGGAGAAGTTACGCGCTCATTGTTTTATGCGCCGCAATATGTGGCAATCGAAAAAGGTTTTTTTGCCGAAGAAGGGCTTGAGATCGAATTGACCACGACGCCGGGCGGCGACAAAACGATGACTGCCCTGCTATCGGGCGTCATTGATGTCGCGCTGGTGGGATCGGAAACCTCAATCTACGTCTATCAGCAAGGCGCAGATGATCCCGTTATTAACTTCGCTCAGCTTACACAGACGGACGGTACGTTTCTCGTAGGCAGGGAAAAAGTCGAAAACTTTGATTGGAGTGTACTAAAGGGAACAACTTTCCTTGGGCAAAGAAAAGGCGGAATGCCTCAGATGGCCGGCGAATTCGCAATGAAAAAACATGGCATCGATCCCCATGCGGACATGGAGATGATCCAGAACGTCGATTTTGCAAACATCGCGCCTGCCTTCGCATCGGGAACGGGTGACTATGTCCAGCTGTTCGAACCTACCGCATCGATCTTTGAGAAGGAGGGACAGGGTTACGTCGTCGCTTCCTTCGGCACCGAGAGCGGCGAATTGCCTTATACGGTCTTTATGGCGAAAAACAGCTTTATCGACAAAAACAAAGCTCATGTGCAGGCTTTCACCAACGCTGTCTATAAGGCGCAGCAGTGGGTACAGGACAACGACGCGGCAACAATTGCCGAGACGGTGAAACCGTACTTCGAGAACGTAGAGCTGGATATTTTGACCAGTTCGATCGAACGTTACAAGGTGCAGGGCTCCTTCTCCGTCGATCCCATTGTGGATGAAGCGGAGTGGAACAACTTGCTGGACGTTATTACGTCGGCCGGGGAGCTGCAGCAGCGAACGGAGCACGGGACGCTAGTCAATACCAGCTTTGCCGAAACTGCCGTTGCCGGAGGAAAGTAAGCGATCTGTCCGGATTCTAAAGCGAAGGAGGCGAAGACCATAAACGAGCCTGTTATGTCGCTGAAAGATGTGTCACATGTGTATGTCAACGATAAAGGCGCTTCGCTCGCATTGGAAAATATCCATCTGGACATCGCCCCGGGTGAATTTGTCAGTCTTGTCGGTCCTAGCGGCTGCGGGAAAACGACTCTGCTGAGCCTGCTGGCGGGATTGTTCCCGCCTACACTCGGCAGCGTCACGGTAGGCGGAAGGTCCGTACAAGGACCGTCCCCCGCCGTGGGTTACATGCTTCAACAAGATTTCCTGTTCCCGTGGCGGACGATACGGGATAATGCGGCAATCGGACTCGAGATCGCCGGAAGGCGAAACGAAAAGACGATGGCAGCCGTGGACCACTGGCTGGGCGAGCTTGGATTGGAAGGAAACGGAGGGCGGTATCCCCATGAACTGTCCGGCGGCATGCGCCAGAGGGTTGCTCTTGCCCGCACGCTGGTTACCGAGCCCGACGTGCTCCTGCTTGACGAACCGTTTTCGGCTCTAGACCTCCATATCAAGCTGCAGCTCGAGGACCTTGTGCAGCATACGCTGGCCAGGCTGGGCAAGACGGCCGTTTTGGTGACGCATGATTTGGCGGAGGCTGCGGCGATGAGCGATCGCGTCATCGTGCTTGGCAAGGGGCCCGGCCATATCCGGAGGGAAGTGAGCATCGCGGAACCGATACGGCAGGCTCCGCCGACAGAAGCACGCAGAATGGCGCAGTTCCAAAGCGTCTTCGATCAATTATGGGCGGAGTTCAACGACGGGGACGGCAAGGGAGGCGATCAGCATGGATAATCGCAGCCCGGGTGCGGAGAAATGGTCGAAATCTGACAGTGTATTAAGCGAGCTCCATCCCTCTCGTGACACCGAATCACGTGAAGTAGCTGCAATATCGGGGGTGCAGGAGGAACGGCAAGCTCTGATGGACGGTCTATATGGCCGATATAAGGCGAAGACGCGGCGAGTAAGGGGTCTTGCTGCATTGACGCAGCTTGCCATCTTGGTGTTGTCCCTTGGTTTGTGGGAGATAGCCGGCCGGAGCAAGTGGATCGATCCCCTGTTATTTAGCTATCCGTCCAAAATAATGGAGCTGATCTACTCGATGGCGAGCGACGGCAGTCTCTGGCCCCATGTCGGAGCGACAGTAGGAGAGACTATAGCAGGTTTCCTGCTCGGAACCTTGTTCGGAACGGCTTTAGCCGCTTTGCTCTGGTGGTTCCCGTTTGTATCCCGCGTATTGGATCCTTATCTTGTCGTCCTGAACAGTATGCCCAAGGTCGCCTTGGGTCCGATCTTTATCGTTGCATTAGGGCCAGGTCTCCTGTCAATAGTCGCCATTACATTAATGGTGACGGTCATAATAACGACGATTAACATCTATAACCGGTTCCGGGAGATAGACAGCGGATATATTAAAGTAGTCCGATTGTTCGGCGCATCGCGAGCTCAGCTATTCCGAATGGTCATTTTGCCGGGATCCTTCCCGGTTATGATCGCGACGTTGAAGGTAAACGTGGGGCTTGCATGGATTGGCGTTATTGTCGGCGAATTTCTTGTTGCCAAGATCGGACTAGGCTATCAGATTATTTACGGTTTCCAGGTGTTTAACTTTACGCTCGTTTTATCGAGTCTGGTTGTCATAGGCGTAGTCGCGACTATAATGTACCAGTTGGTGGCTGCGCTCGAGCGGAGGTTGACTGAGGGCTGGCGGGAACGGTAGGATGGTGATGGAACATGACCATACTTATCGGATCTGAGGGACCTCACATGGGCATACGCGTTGTCAAAACTGCCGTCGCGGCAATCGCGGCTATTTATACAGCTTATTATTTGGGATTGCAGCCTCCGTTGTCGGCTGGCATTCTCGCCATACTCGGCGTCGAAGTGACGCGGAAGAAAGGGCTGCGGAGCGCTTTCAACCGTTTTCTGGCTTCGGTGCTGGGTCTTTTTTTCGCTTCGCTCATCTTCACGGTGCTGGGCTTCCATTACTGGGTGCTCGCGATTTTTATTCTGACGACATTTCCCGTGCTTGCGCGCGTACAATTGAAGGAAGGCGTGCTGACAAGCTCTGTTATCGTATTTCACCTCTTTGATCACAAAGGTGTCGACGTCCATATTATCGGCAATGAAATTATGCTGCTGCTTGTAGGTCTGGGCTGGGCGACGTTTATTAATCTTATCTATATGCCCAAAGAAGAAGAAGAGCTGTACGCGAAGCGCGCCGAGGTAGAAGAGAACTTCAGCGCCATCTTTCGGGAAATGTCGCTCACCTTAAGAAACCCATCTCATGTATGGGATGGCAGTCAACTGTTGACTGCACAGCGCGCTATCGAAGCCGGCGAAGCGTTGGCGGTGCGCCATCGTGAGAATCGTCTGATGATTGCCAACGCGCCGTATTGGTCGACTTACTTCGAAATGCGAAGGCAGCAGCTCGATACGATACAGCAGATGCTGGTGGAGCTGGCGCTAATCTATGAGAAGTGGCCACAGGGAGAGCATATTGCAGAGCTTCTGGAAGGACTCAGCGAGTATGTAAAGGCGGAAGTGTACCTCGGCAAGTCGGAGCAGCGCGTTTTCGAATTAACGGTCTCGTTCCGTCAGATGGATCTCCCGCGAACGCGCGAGGAGTTCGAGATCCGCGCATCTTTGCTGAAGCTGCTGCATGAGGTGGATCGTTACTTGATTATCGCGAAGCGGCTGAAGAAAAAAAAGGCGGAGGCGGAAGAGTCGAAGCTGGAGACGGTATAAGCAGCGAGTTGCGGTGTGCAGAGCTGCGCGGTTTTGCGTGGAACGCATGAGAGAAGTACAAAAAAAGCCGAGACGTTGATGTACGGCTTGGATACGGTTGGCTGCGGGCCGCTTAAAGGCCCGGCGGCTTTTTTTGTTATGGCACCGACGTGCTATTTTAGTATAGAGGGCTGGGTTTGCAGGGGCTGCTCGAGTAAATGAAGCATAAAAGTAAGCTTAAAAGAGTCGAGCGGAGCCTTAGCAAGTGAATGAGGCATAAAGTATGGTTCAATGCTACTTCTTTGGCTTGCCGCATTATCGACTCTTATGCTTGATTCTTAAATCTTTGATTATCAATCTATGTACGTGCGATTAGTTATGTCCATGCATGCGAGCGCCGGCTGTTCAGATGACTTTGTCAAAGCAGCCAAGCATAATTGCATGGCACCCCGAATATATTTGAACCAAACAAAAGGTTGAAGGTCGGCTAATCTCGTTTCCTGCGGGGATTGGCGCCTGGCGGGAGACAGACAAAATAAATTCGTCTGTTAAGACTCGTTTAATCAACAAACGCCTATGAACTGCATACACTTTAATTGAATGATTGTATGGAGGAGGTTAATTGAATGACTATTGCAGATAAACAGCTTCAGTGCAGAGAAATCATTACAAAAGCTGTCTGCGGCAAAGGTCGTAAGTTTTCCACTGTAACCCATACCGTTACACCGCCTCACCATCCGACCAGCATTCTGGGAGCATGGATCATCAACCATCAGTATGAAGCGGTTCGTTCGGGCGACGGTATTGAGGTCATCGGTACTTACGATATCAACATTTGGTATTCGTATAACAAAAACTCGCAAACTGACGTAGCCAAGGAATCCGTACAATTCGTCGAAAACGTGCCTCTTTCTTATGTAGACCCTAAACACAGGGTCGCGACGGAGGAAGTATCGGCGGAGGTGCTGCAAGAGCCTAATTGCATCGAAGCGAATATTTCGTCTAACGGCTCCAGCGTTACCGTTCGCGTGGAACGCGAATTCGCGGTGGAGATGATTGCCGAGACGAAAGTATGCGTAGCGGTTGTACCTGGCGGCTGCAGCGACGATGACGACAAGGATCTGGACTTTAGCCTCGGAGACGATGATGGCGACTTCGAGGATCTGGATCCCGATTTACTGGACGACGAGCTTTAAGGTTTAATCCGCTTCCGACGCGGATAAGGCATTATATGCCGGATATTCGGCAAATTCGAGGGCGAGAGCCCTCGTATTTTTTTTGGGCGGTTCTGGAATGAGGCGGAGTCAGGCAAGGAAGGGCAGTTGAAAAGAGCTTAGATAATATAAGGAAGGTTAATAACGCTATGGATAAGGGCGGTGCGAGAATGGCGGATACTTGGATATGGGAAAAAGGGGATGCATTCCCGCGCTTGCACGATCCCGTAAAGCGTTCAATCCATCAGAATAAATGGTTGCCAGCAAAGGAGAAGTCGGCAGAAGGGTTGGATTCGGAGGCGGCAGGCATTAAGAGTGCGCCCGCGACATCGGCCAAGCCGCCAAAAGGACAGGCTTCGAAGACGGGCCCTCGGCCGGGAGACGCCGTATTCTTGATGTCAGAAGGACTATCAGCGGAACAATCCGAAGTTGGAGGAGCCTGGCTGTTGAACAACGGAGCGGGATCGATGAATCGGCTGGACGCTGAAGATCGGAATCGGCGGCTAAGCCGTGCTGGCTTAAGCGTGGCGTTTGCATTGCCTGACGAACGAATCTATCGCGTTGAGCTGTTTCATTTGACGGCGATTGGCATCGTCCGGCTGAACGCTCGCGGCGAGGAACTGGCCGGTAGCAGGCTTAAGCCGCCGGGAGATGACGGGCCGCTTGCTCCATTACGCTGGCCCACAGAGTCGCCGCTGCGCGCGGTCGTTCGCGCTGCGACGCGTGCGCTGTATGCACTACGCCTCGATATAGGCGAGGCGGAAATCGCTCTTGGCTCGAACGGCAGGCTCGCCGTTAGAGCGGTGTATCCGCTGCTGCGCGACAAGCGCCGGCAAGCGGAAGCTTTGGCGCGGTTCGCAGCATGGCACGCGGCGAACGCGAGCGCTCCGGATCGGCGCATCTTGCTTGGCGCCGATCCGGAGTATGTGCTGTTGATGCCGAGCGGCAAGGTCGCGCAGGCATCGCGGTATTTTGGCTTCGGCGTCGGGGGCGCAGCAGGCGCCGACGCCATGCTTGTGGGGCGACGGCTGCTGTACCCCGTCGCCGAACTGCGGCCCGCGCCGGCTGAGAGCCCGGCCGCGCTTGCCGCGAATGTGCGGCGCCTGCTCGCGCGCGCCGCTGTCAAGGTCGGCGACCCCGAGCTGCGCTGGGTCGCGGGGGCCATGCCCGTGCCGGGGCTCGCGCTCGGCGGGCACATCCATATTAGCGGAGCGGCGCTGACCAGCCGCTTGCTCCGCTTGCTCGACAGCTGCGCGGCGTATCCGCTCGCGCTGGTGGAGGACCCCGCCGGGCGCGGCCGGCGTCCCCGATACGGCGTACTCGGGGACTTCCGGCTGCAGCAGCATGGCGGGTTCGAATATCGCACGCTGCCGAGCTGGCTCGTATCGCCCGCAGCGGCCAAAGCCGCCTTCGCGCTTGCGCTGTTATGCGCTCGCGAGGCGATGGCGATGTCCCGCGTGCCCGCATCCGGCGAGCGCTACGCGGAGGCGTATTACTCCGGCGACCGCAGCGAACTGGCGGCTTGCCTCGACGAGGTCGCGGACGTAATCGCCGCGACGGAAAGCTACGCCGGACTGGCTCGTTTTATCGAGCCGTTGTTCGACGCTGCGCGCCGCGGCCGGACATGGGACGAAAGCACCGATATCCGCGAGAAGTGGCGCGTTCCGTTGCATTAAGTGACATGCACCTCCGTAAATGTCCCGTCCCGTAACCTCCGAACGTGTCTGCAGGGGATCTCAAGTCTCTTCATTGGGTTATAGCACTCCACAGCTCACATTGGTATAATAGAGTTCTGGTGTTTGACGATTTGTACGAGAATGAGCCGCAGAAACGCGGCGCGTTTATCTAATACATAGCAGGGGGCGAAGACGGTGTCCGGTTATACGCCGATGATACAGCAATATTTGTCGGTCAAGGAGGAAGCGAAGGACGCGTTCCTTTTTTTCCGTCTGGGCGATTTCTACGAGATGTTTTTCGACGACGCCATCAATGCATCGCGCGAGCTCGAGATTACATTAACAGGCCGGGAGGGCGGAGGCGCGGCGAAAATTCCGATGTGCGGCGTGCCCTACCATTCCGCGGATAACTATATTAACAGGCTTATCGAAAAAGGGTATAAAGTCGCCATCTGCGAGCAAGTGGAAGACCCGGCGGCCGCCAAAGGCGTCGTGCGCCGCGAGATCGTCAGGATCGTGACGCCCGGCACGGTAATGGAGTCCAAGCAGCTTGACGGCTCCACCAACAACTTCATAGCCGCGGTTGCGAACGCGGGAGGCGTTATTGGCCTTGCGGCGTGCGACTTGTCTACGGGCGAACTGTACGTCACATCCTTCCCGGCCAATCTGGAAGCGCTCGTGGACGAGCTTAACGTGTACGTTCCGGCAGAGGTCGTTGGAGACGGCATCCTTCTCCAACAGTTGGACGGCTCTCCAGCCTGGAGCAGGAAGGTGCCGCTTACCGATCGGGATCCCATCGGCGTGAAGCAGTTAAACGAGCAATTCGGCGAAGCAGAGGTCGCTGCATTGTCGAGCTCTGCGGCTCGTATGGCGGCGCTTGGCATAATGACGGGGTACTTGGGCGAGACGCAGAAGCGTTCTTTATCCCACGTCAGACATATCCGCTCTTACGAGCCGAATCAATATATGATTTTGGACCATTATACCCGCCGCAATCTGGAGCTGACAGAGACGGTGCGCGACCGCAGCAAACGCGGCTCGTTGCTCTGGCTGCTCGACCGCACAGGCACGTCGATGGGGGCCCGATTGCTTCGCAGGTGGATCGACAAGCCGCTGCTGAGCAGCTCGGCGATTGGCAAGAGGCTCGACGCGGTGGAGACGCTGTATCGCAATCTTATTTTGCGCGAGGACATCCGCTCGGAGCTCCAGCCGATCTACGACCTCGAGCGGCTTGTGGGCCGGGTCGCTTACGGCAATGCAGGCGGCCGCGATCTTATAGCGCTTAAGTCTTCCTTGCGCCGCATACCGAATTTGACTTCGCTCTGCCTGGCTTCCGGTTCGCCGGTGCTGGAGGAGCTAGTCGCGGGAGCGGATGATTGCGCGGATCTCGCCGATATGATCGAGACGGTGCTGGTGGACGAGCCGCCAGTATCCATTCGCGAAGGCGGACTTATTCGGGCGGGTTACGATGATTATTTGGACAGCTTGCGCGAAGCGAGCACAAATGGCAAACGCTGGTTGGCCGAGCTGGAGCGTCAAGAACGCGAGGCAACAGGCATCAAGTCGCTCAAGATTGGCTACAACAAGGTGTTCGGCTACTTCTTGGAAGTATCCAAAGCCAATCTGACGTCGCTGCCGGAAGGCCGCTACGAGCGCAAGCAGACGCTTGCGAATGCCGAACGGTTTGTGACGCCGGAGCTAAAGGAGAAGGAACGTCTGATCCTCGAGGCCGAGGACAAAATGGTCGATCTCGAATATGCCCGCTTTATCGAGCTCAGGGATCATCTGGCGCTTCATCTGCATCGGCTTCAGAGGGCTGCCGAGATGATTGCGGAGCTGGATGTGTACCAGTCCCTGGCGACAGTAAGCGCGGAGCGTAGATACACTCGTCCGACCGTATCGGAAGGTTACGATCTGGACATCGTGGACGGTCGCCATCCCGTAGTGGAGGCGATGATGGATGGCACTCCGTTCATCAGCAATGATACGCATTTGCGCCGTGACGAGGATTGGATCATGCTGATTACGGGACCCAACATGGCGGGCAAAAGCACCTACATGCGCCAGGCTGCCCTTATTTGCATTATGGCGCAGATCGGCTGCTTCGTCCCCGCCAAAGCGGCCGGAATTCCGCTGATCGACCGCATCTTTACGCGGATCGGCGCCGCGGACGACCTGATCGGCGGCCAGAGCACCTTTATGGTAGAGATGAAAGATATTCAAGTCATGACGGAGAAAGCTACTGCGAGCAGTCTGGTCATTATCGACGAACTGGGCCGAGGTACTTCGACGGCAGAGGGGATGGCAATCGCTCAGGCCGTTATCGAATACGTCCATCATCATATCGGCAGCAAGGCGCTTGTATCTACGCACTTTCACGAGCTGGCCCATCTGGAGGAGTCTCTGCCCTCGCTTGGCAATGCTCGGATGGCCGTCGAGGAGAGCGGCGACGATGTCACCTTTCTTCGTAAGCTCATTGCAGGAGCGGCAAGCACGAGTTATGGCATTTATTGCGCCCAACTGGCGGGATTGCCTCAATCCATTATCGGGCGAGCCTATGAATTGCTTGCCGATACGGATGATAGTTCCGAACGTGCAGCAGGTGGAGGAACATCGGCTGCCAAAGCGGGATCCGACATCGGCCAAACGAAGCAATCCGCGCATCCGGCCCCAATCACGGCAATGGATAGCGTGCGATCGGATGTGCGCGGACAGGCTGCACAAGGATACCAGGAATCGGCTGCCGCTGTGGAATCCGTGCTGCTGCATGAGTCGAGTGCGGGAGTCGTGTCCAGAAGCACTTCGAAGGTTGAAGCGCCCCCTCATGCAGAGAAAGCGCAAGGCCCTGTCGTCCAGTTGTCTATGTTCGAAGACGCGACGCCTGCGCTTGACACCGGCAAACGCAAAGCTTCTCCGAAAGCGGAGCAGCTTGCCGACGAGCTGCGCAAGCTGGATCTGTTTAATATGACGCCGATGCAAGCGATGCAATGGCTTAACGATATGAAGGGCAAGCTGAGAGATTAAAGGACAAGCTGAGCTTGGAATACCAGGAGAAGAGGGGAGGGATTGAGCATGGCCAGAATCAAAGTGCTTGACGAGCAGCTGGCGAACCAGATAGCGGCAGGGGAAGTGGTAGAGCGTCCTTCTTCCGTCGTCAAAGAGTTGGTGGAAAACGCGGTAGACGCCGGGGCAACGGTCATCGATGTTACGATTGAAGAAGGCGGCTTGTCGCTGGTTCGAGTGAGCGACAACGGAAGCGGCATTGAAGGAGATGATCTGCCTGCCGCTTTCCAGCGCCATGCTACGAGCAAAATATATACGGGAAGCGATCTGTTCCGCATTGCCAGTCTCGGATTCCGCGGAGAAGCGCTACCCAGTATCGCGGCCGTCTCCAGGATGACTTGCATCTCCGCGACAGATGGATCGGGACTTGCAAGGAGACTTGTTATCGAAGGCGGAACGACGACTGCATTCGAGGCTGCAAATGCGCCTCAAGGCACCGATATGTCGGTACGGGATTTATTCTACAATACGCCTGCAAGGCTGAAATATATGAAGTCGATCCAGACGGAGCTGGGACATATCTCCGATTATGTGAACCGCATCGCGCTGGGACATCCGGGCATCGCCATAACGCTCAAGCATAACGGCAGCGTGTTGCTGCGCACGCTCGGGACAGGTGACCGGCTGCAGGTTATCGCCGCTGTTTACGGAACCAGCACGGCCAAGGCGATGCTTCCGGTGGCCGCGTCGGATGCCGATTATGAGCTGAACGGCTACATCTCCAAGCCAGAGTTAACTCGCGCCAACCGCGGAAGCATCACAGTGATCGTTAACGGGAGATATATTCGCAGCCATGCGGTCAATCAATCGTTGATCCAGGCTTATCATACGCTGCTGCCGATTAACAGATTCCCGCTCGTCGTTGTTGAGCTTGGCATGCATCCTGGTCTGCTGGATGTCAACGTTCATCCTTCGAAGATGGAGGTTCGCTTCAGCAAGGAAGCCGAGCTGCGTTCGTTAATAGAACGCTCCGTCAAGTCTGTATTGGACGGTTTGCGGCATATTCCCGGACCTGCCTCTGTAGGCAAGCGCGACCGAACAGGTCCGCTATATGTGCAGGATACGATCTCCTTCCATATTGGAGATCGGTTGGAGGAGGGCGATCCTGCGAAAGCTCCGCTGCCAGAGCCTCCTGCTGAAGGGCCTGCTCGCAATAGCGGGAGTTTATCGGCGGAAGATGTCAGAGAGCTCTCAGGAAGCGCTGAGGTGTTGTCATCGACTGAATCTCAAGACAGGCAACAATCGCCATCATCTTTAACTGGTATTGAATCGCCATCGAATGGCTCCCAAGAGGACCGACCATCGACATCATCTTCGTCAACTGGTTATGAATCGCCATCCATTGGCCGTTCGGAAGAGAAACCCGGCAGTTCAAAGGGGAGGAGCGAGTGGTCACCCGAGCAGAGAACCTGGGGCGGCTCCGGCCGCTCTGCCTATTCGCAAGCAGGTTCTGACGGTCGAGGTCAGAAGGAGCGCAGTTGGAACGATCGCGAGTCGGCGTATGTGCCCAGAGACGCCGCGGAGAGGCTCTACGCGAGGCCGGAGAGTGCCATGGAGACTTTCGCAGTACGCGAAGGGCGACTTGGCAGCGCTCCAGCGCAAGAGTCTGACGATGTTACAGATAGAAACGATGCGGAGGCGACCGTGTCAAACGAAATGCATGGATCAACAGCAATGGCAAGCGCGCTTCCTCAAGCATCACAAGACTCGTTAGCAGAAACGTCCGCTCTGAGAGAAGCAGCTGCAGCTGTCGAATCCCCTTCCGAAAGGGAGTCCGGATTGACAGTGGCATCAAACGATGATAACCGCCGATCCCAAGGCGCGCTGAATTTCCCGGAGCTGCACTGGATCGGGCAGCATCATGGCACGTATATTGTGGCGCAGGCGGATGACGGATTGTATCTCATCGATCAGCATGCCGCCCACGAACGTATAAACTATGAATATTATCTTCATAAATTTGGGAATCCTGTAGCTGCAAGCCAAGGTCTCATCGTGCCGCTAACGCTGGAATTCACTGCTGGCGAAGCGGCTCAACTTAGGGAATGTATCGGCTTGTTCGCCGACGCAGGCGTGGAGATCGAGCCGTTCGGCTCCCAGACATTTCTTGTCCGCGCGTATCCGGAATGGTTCCCTGCCGGCGAAGAGCAGTCGCTGCTTGAAGAAATGGCGGATCTTCTGATCGAAGAACGGAAGTCGATCAACATTACGAAGCTGCGCGAGAAGGCGGCCATTATGTGCTCTTGCAAGGCGTCCATCAAAGCGAACGATCGGTTATCCCGCGAAGAAGGCGACGCCCTGCTGGCGAGACTGTCGCGATGCGAGCAGCCCTATACTTGTCCCCATGGCAGGCCCATTATCGTTCATCTCTCCACCTATCAGCTTGAGAAAATGTTCAAGAGGGTGATGTCATGATCGTCACGACAGCGCCGATGCCGTCCGAACGGGTGTTGGCGCAGGCGAGACGACTCGCGGACGAGCTCTCTGCCGCATATGTGCAGCGGCGCAGCTCCTCCGTGCGCAAACTGCTGGAGCGCAGCGGAGATGGCCGCGCAATCGTCGTCACGGATCGAGAGATCCGTTTTTACGACGGCGACGAGGCGCCGCCCCTGTTTTTCCATCCCAGCATGGCCTTCATCAGGGTGAAGCGACTGCGCAAGGGAGAAAGCGACCCGCTGCTCGACCTATCCGGATGTCGCCCCGGCGACACCGTCATTGACTGCACCGCGGGCATGGCGGCCGATTCGCTGGTATTCTCCTACGCGGTCGGGACTGCCGGCACTGTCGTCGCACTGGAGAGCGAACCGATTCTGTGCGCATTGGTGCGAGAAGGATTGTCTGCGTACGAGTCCGGACTGGAAGACGTCAATGATGCCATGAGACGAATCAAGATGATATGCCGGGAGCATGGCCAATATTTGGCGGAGCAGCCCGACAACAGCGCGGATATCGTCTACTTCGATCCCATGTTCAGGCAGCCTATCCTGGAATCGTCCGCGATCGGGGCTTTCCGTTCAATCGCCAACATGGACGCGCTGACGACCGAAGTTGTCGAGCAAGCGAAACGCGTAGCCCGGCGCACGGTTATTATGAAGGAGCATCAAGGCAGCGGCGAATACGAGCGTCTCGGATTCGAGAAGAGGCATATCAATACATCGAAAATCGCATATGGAGTGATTCACGTTGACTGACAAGCAAGAGAACGCGACGGATCGCAAGCGTCAGCCGCTGCTCGTGCTGATCGGTCCCACGGCGGTTGGCAAGACGGCTCTTAGCCTAACGCTGGCGCAGCAATGGAACGCGGAAATTATATCAGGCGATTCCATGCAGGTCTATAGAGGGATGGATATCGGGACCGCCAAGCTTCCGCTGGCTGAGCGTGGGGGTATCGCGCATCATTTGATCGATATTTGCGATCCGGAGGAGCCTTATTCGGCAGCCGATTTTCAAGCTGGCGCTCGGGCTGCCATCGAACACATCTCGTCACGGGGAAAACTGCCTTTTATCGTCGGAGGAACTGGACTGTATATAGAGTCGTTATGCTACAATTACCAATTCGCGGATAACGGCTCCGACGATGAGTTCCGCGTGGAGCAGGAAGCTTATGCGACGGAACATGGTTCCGAAGCCCTGCACGCCAAGCTTAAGGAGATCGATCCCGAAGCTGCGGAACGACTTCATCCGAACGACCTGCGGCGCGTGATACGGGCGCTGGAGGTCCATCATTTGACGGGACAGACGTTCTCGGAGCAGCAAGCGGGACAGAAAAAAGAGTCCCCGTACGAACTTTGTATTATAGGGCTGTCGATGGATCGTGCGACGCTCTACCGGCGGATCGAAGCTCGGATCGACGAGATGCTGGAGCAAGGTCTCGTGGATGAAGTTAAGGACATCCTCAGCAGAGAACTGCCTCCCCACGCGGTGCCGATGCAAGCGCTTGGCTACAAGGAAATCGCCGATTATTTGCAGGGCA
Source organism: Paenibacillus sp. PAMC21692 (assembly GCF_014303795.1). Classification (NCBI taxonomy): domain Bacteria; kingdom Bacillati; phylum Bacillota; class Bacilli; order Caryophanales; family Paenibacillaceae; genus Paenibacillus; species Paenibacillus sp. PAMC21692. The sequence goes on along the minus strand of NZ_CP060293.1, from coordinate 5,404,503 downwards.
ATTGCTCCTATGAAGCGGCAGTTGAACGGCTGAAACGCGATACGCGAAGGTTCGCGAAACGGCAATTATCTTGGTTCCGGCATATGAAGGATATTCACTGGTTTGACGCAGGGGAAAATTTTCACAACAATTTGAGTGCAATTCATGCTATAATAGCAGGAAAGTTTCAAGATCATCTTGAATATCATACTAATCAATCTTTTTAGACGGGGGTAACGTCCAATGAACAAATCGATCAATATTCAAGATACGTTCCTGAACCAGTTGCGCAAAGACAATATTCCGGTTACGGTATTCCTGATGAATGGATTCCAAATTCGCGGCGTGATCAAAGCATTTGATAACTTTACCATTATTATCGACAGCGAGGGAAGGCAGCAAATGGTGTACAAGCATGCCATTTCGACGTTCGTTCCGCAACGTAACGTATCGCTCATGCAGCAGGACAACTCCCAGTCCGAGGTCTAGTTCACAGGATCGCATGAAACTTTCTTATAGAAGCGCACGTTAAACTAGATAGCGGCAAGCAAGGGCAACCCGCTCGCATGGGTTGCCCTTGGCGTTTCAAATAGGCCGCAACGTGTCCATTTTATAAGTGCGAGTTCAGAGAAATAGGGAGTGCAGGAGGGAAACATCATGGCTGAACCTAGGAAAACGAAAAGAAAAAGCGGGTCTAATGGAAAAAAACGCAAGGGTATTTCGGGACGGGCCTGGTTCTACGGTCTGTTCTTCACGGTTGTCATCGGCATAGTTTGCGGAGTTATCGGTTATCTGCTAATCATTCTAAATGGCGAACGGCTGCTGGAGGAACACGGCAGCAAACTGGAGTTCGGCGAAGCGTCGATCATCTACGATGCCAAGGGCGAAGAAATTTCCAGATTGTACGACGTCATGGACCACCGGGAAGTCGCGGAGTTCGCGGAAATTCCGGAGTCTATGCTTCACGCAATCGTCGCTACGGAGGACCAGCGGTTCTATGACCACGCCGGACTGGACTTCTGGGCGATCGGCCGAGCGGTCGTCAAGGACGTAATAGCCAGAAGCGCGGTCGAAGGAGGCAGTACGATTACGCAGCAGCTCGCGAAAAACGTATTTCTGTCGGCAGACAAGACGTTTTTCCGAAAAGCAACGGAAGCATCGATTGCTGTTGCGCTGGAGCAGCAGATGACGAAGGATGAAATTCTCACCATGTACCTGAACCGAATTTATTTCGGCAAAGGGATTCACGGCATTAAGGCCGCGGCCGATTATTATTTCGATGTGGAGCTGAAGGATCTGCAGTTGTGGCAGGCAGCTACTCTCGCGGCTATGCCGAAGGCGCCTAACCGTTACAACCCTATCAACAATCCTGAGGATTCCAAAAATCGCCGCGCAGTCGTGCTGCAATTGATGTACGAACAGGATTATATCACCAAGGAAGAGATGGATGCGGCCAAGGCAGTCGAATACGAGGCGCCTGCGAGCCAGGAGCAATTTAAGTCCGGCAACTATCATGCTTTCGTCGATTTCGTCATCGAAGAAGCGATTGAGCTGACGAAGATGACCGAGGAGGAGCTGCGAGTCAGCGGCCTGAAAATTTATACGACGTTGAATCAGCAAGCCCAACAATCGTTGGATACGCAAATTGCGAATGATGAGAACTTCGAGAAGAGCGTCGACGATCAGATCGTTCAAGCTTCCGTCATCATCATGGACCATCGCAACGGGGAAATCCAGGCATTGTCCGGCGGACGCGACTATGTTAAAAAAGGCTGGAACCGGGTGACCAAGTACAGGCAGCCGGGTTCTGCGATCAAGCCGATCGTGTCGTACGGACCGGCCTTGGAGACCGGGAAGTACTTCCCATGGACGGAGCTTGCCAACGACAAGAAGTGTTTCTCCAATTATTGCCCGACCGACCGCTGGGGCGCGACCAGGGTGTCGATGAAGCAGGCGGTGAAGGATTCCCGGAACCTTGCAGCCGTTTGGATGCTTAATGAGATTGGCGTGAAACGCGGCGCGGAATTCGCCAAGAAGCTGGGGCTGGAGCTGGAGCCGGACGACATGAACCTCGCGCTTGCGCTCGGCGGCCTGACGAAAGGCGCTTCGCCCCTTCAGATGGCAACGGCCTACAGCGTTATGGCGAACGGCGGCAAATCTGTCGATCCGCATACGATAACAAGCATCGAAGGGAAAAATTACAGCTTTGCGTACAAAGCTCCAGAATCCAAGCAGCTGATGTCGCCCGAAACGGCCTGGTATTTGACCGATATGATGCTCTCCGTCGTGCAGAAAGGCGGCACGGGCAGCAAAGCGGCGATCGACAGGCCCGTAGCGGGCAAGACGGGCACGACGCAGCACGGCATCAAAGGCTTCTCCGGCGACGGCATCAAGGACGCCTGGTTCGTCGGCTACACGCCGGAGTGGACAGCGGCGGTATGGATGGGATACGATAAAACAGACCTGCAACATTACCTGAAGACGGGCGGCTCCCAATCCGCGGCGTTGTTCGCCAAGATCATGAAGCCGGCCATGCAGGGCGTCAAGCAAGGAAGTTTCCGGCAGCCCGAGGAAACGCAGGAAGACAAAGCGCCGGAGAAGGTGGCCAACTTCAAGGCCGTCTACAATCCGGACGAGGTCCGTGTCGATCTGAGCTGGGATGCCAGCGCGGAGCCGGATATTATCTATGAGATTTACCGCAAGGAATTAAACGAAAGCGATTTTTCGGTTTTTGATTCCCGCGAGACGACAAGCGTGACCGACATGAGCATTTTCCCGGGGATGACTTACGATTATTATGTCGTCGCCCACGATACGAAGAGCAAGCTGTCCAGTAGTCCGAGTCAGAGGATTACGATCCAGGTGCCCGAGGTGGATCTCGGATTGCCAGAGGTGCCGATGGATCCTGAACCGACCGCGACGCCGGATCCCGGCGCAACTACTCCGCCGCCGGACGGCGGGGATCCCGGCGGCAACGATGACGGGGGCAGCACGACGGAACCGACTGCTCCAATCGGTACGGAGCAGCCTGGAGACGGAGGCGAACCGACACCAACTCCGACTCCGGTAACGACGGGTAACAATGAAGGCGGAGAGGCAGCAGGACAGCCAACTTCGGAGGGAGCGTAAGTTCCCCTCCGCCACGGAATAGGTGGTAGATGAATCATGCAATTCACGGGTCTGGGCAAAGCTATGTTGCTATGGCTAAGCCTATTGCTCCTGATAGCGGGATGCGGATCAAACAACGATTCGCAGTTGTCCGCGCAGGGACAGGATGAAAATGCCAAAGTTATGAGCTGGAGCAAGATGCCGGAGATGTCGATTGATCTGGACTACGATTACAAGGCGCTTATCGAGACATCAAAGGGGAGCTTCGAAATTCTTCTGTATGCGGACAAAGCGCCCGTAACGGTGAACAACTTCGTTTTTCTTGCGAACGAAGGGTTCTATGAAGGTTTAAAATTTCATTCCATTATCGAATCGTTTATGATTCAGACGGGCGATCCCCTTGGCAACGGCACCGGTACCGCTGGGTATCTCATTCCGGATGAGCTGGATATTCAATCCACTTATAAGGAAGGCGTTGTCGCCATGTTTAATTCCGGCAATCCGAATTCCGGCAGCAGCCAGTTCTTTATTTGCACGGGACCTGACGCCTCGAATCTTAACAGGCAGCCGAATTATACGATCTTCGGAGAAGTATCGTCGGGGATGGATGTAGTACAAGCCATCTCGAGAACGCCCGTGAAAAACGGACAACCGGTAGAAGAAGTTACGATCGTAAGCATTACCATACAAGAGAGCTAACGGACAAGCAGTTTCGACGGAATTATTTCGTTGAAGCTGCTTTTCTGCTAACAGAGCTTGGTTTATTTTCCCCATGCGCTGGAGATGGACGTTAAGTTATGGTAATCTTTTTTTATAGGAGTGTTCCTCGTGAACACGTGGGCCGTCCCATTGGAGCGGCGGACGTCATTCCTAAATGAACGGAAAGGTACGTTCCGTATGAAGAGAAAATTTTCCGATCGCGCGAACTGGCGCCGCATATTGCGAAGAAGTTATTCTTGCCTGGCGCTTGATGGAGACGAGTTTAGAGGGCTCGTAACCTTCTACCGGATCCATGAGCTTAGGGAGCCTCTCTGGAAAGAATATGACGGACGAAGGCTCTGCCTGGCAGACCGTGGTTATTTATGGATGCAGCACTTTCCCAAGGGCGAGCACTTTGTCGTAACGACAATGTTTGACGACAAGGGCCGAGTCGTGCAATGGTATATCGACGTGTGCAAGACTCAAGGTTTGACTGATCAGCAAGTGCCGTGGTTCGACGATCTGTATCTGGATGTTGTCGTGCTGCCAAGCGGCGAAGTGTATTTGATGGACGAAGACGAACTGGAGGACGCCCTCAGGCAAGGCGCCGTCTCGAACAAGGATGCCGCGCTTGCGCGCAAGACGGCAGGAAGGCTGCTGTCAAGCATTCGCAATGGCAGATTCCGTTATTTCACGCTTAGTCTCAAGCATCGCAAGAGCCTCATGGAACGAACAGGGGAGCTCAGCGAGTCATGAAGAGCAGTGTCAAGCATCGGAGGAGCAGCACGCGCCGCCGTAAGTCCTCCAGGCGGCCGTGGCTGCTTTTCTTTCGTCTATTCGTCGTTGTATTGTTCGCGGGCATTGCCTGGTGCTTATTCGCGGCATGGTATCTTAATCATACGATTCCCGAGCTAGAAGAGGGGACGCGCGCTGATGCGGGCATCGTGCTCGGCGCAGCCCTGTGGAATGATGTCCCCAGTCCGGCGCTCAAAGAACGGCTGGATTATGCCTACCAGCTGTACGAAGAAGGAGTTGTAGAGGTATTGATTCTGTCAGGCGGTTATGGCGGCGTATCCTCAAAGCTGTCAGAGGCGGAGGGCATGCGCAACTACTTGACGTCGAAGGGAATGGCGGAGGACAAGCTGATCCTGGAGATGGAGGCTGGCAATACCTACGAGAATCTCGTATTCGGCAAGCGAATCGGCGAGGAAGCGGGCTATAGCGATTTTGTCGTCATTACGCATGACTATCATGCGCCTAGAGCGAAGGAGATGGCAGAGTTTGCCGGCTTCGAGCCGGCGCTTGTAACAGGCGTCAAATCTCGCGTTCTGAACCAGTTCTATAATGATTCCCGCGAGGTGCTCGCCTATACGAAATGGAAGCTGGATTCCGTGCTGATGCGCATCGGTTTCTTGTCCCGATAACTCGTTGCCGTGAATCTGCTAATATGCTGTCCTGAGAGAGAATAAGATTGTAATGCGGCAGGTTACTGTTACGCTACAGCTTCTGTACAAAGGACAGGTGATGCGTCAGATGAACGGACACGTCATATCGGGACCAGGCAGCGGATCCTCCAGACCTTCCCGTCAAATCAACGTGGTGCTCAGAAGCCATGAGGCAGCGGGAGCGGCTTCTGCGCATGCGCTGGAACCCGAACCGCTTCCAAGCGTCAAACCGTTGCCGGCAGTCGATCACTTCGCGGAGATTCAGAAGGAACTTGATCCTATGATCGGCATGGAAAACGTCAAAAATCTGGTATACGAAATTTATGCGTTGTTATACATTAGCCGGATGCGCACGGAAGCGGGATTGTTCGGCGGTTCGCAAGTATATCATATGATCTTTAAAGGCAATCCCGGGACGGGCAAAACAACGATTGCCCGGATTATCGCCAAGCTGTTCCAGAAGATGGGCGTGCTTGCGAAAGGACATCTCATCGAGGTGGAGAGAGCCGATCTTGTCGGCGAGTATATCGGGCACACCGCGCAAAAAACAAGGGATCTCGTACGCAAAGCGCTTGGCGGCGTATTGTTTATCGACGAGGCTTACAGTCTCGCCCGAGGCGGGGAGAAGGACTTCGGCAAAGAAGCGATCGATACGCTTGTAAAAGCGATGGAAGATCATCGAAGCGGGTTCATTCTCATTCTGGCTGGCTATCCGCTAGAGACGGAGCAATTCCTGATGACGAATCCGGGTCTGCCTTCCAGGTTCCCGATCCAGATCGAATTCCCGGACTATTCTGTGGATCAGTTGCTGCAGATTGGCGAGCTGATGGTAAAGGAACGCGATTACGTCATGCTGCCTCAAACCGTATTCAAGCTCCGACAGCATTTGATGCAAGAGAAGCAAAACGATCTATTCTCCTTCAGCAATGCCCGGTTCGTGCGCAATACCATCGAGAAGGCGATCCGGCATCAGGCTGTCCGCCTGATCGGACAATACTCCAATTCCATCCCGGCGAAGGGCGAATTAATGACCATTCGTCCAGAGGATCTAAAGCTATGATTTAAGCTATACTGCACGACGAAAGGGAGACAAACAGAGTGATGAACGAGCAACTAGAGAGAGAACGGATTTGGGAACAACTGATTGCGCTCGCTGATCGTGCAGAGGACGAAGCGACAGAAGCATTCCGTCGTACGGCACGGATAGCGGAGCGCAATCAGTGGAAGGTTATTGAAGCGTTCAAGCGTCAAGGAGTCAGCGATTTCCACTTTGCAGGTTCGACTGGCTATGGTTACAACGACCGTGGGCGAGAGGTGCTTGATCTCGTCTATGCCGATGTTATGGGGGCCGAAGCTGCGCTTGTCCGTCCCCACTTCGCATCCGGCACCCATACGATCAGCTGTGCATTGTTCGGTGTACTTCGTCCCGGCGACGGGCTTCTGTATGTAACGGGAAAGCCCTACGATACGCTTCACAAAGTAATCGGCAAGGCCGGCGACGGTACGGGCTCGCTTGCAGATTTCGGTATCGGTTACGGAGAGGTTGCGCTGCTGGAGGATGGCAGACTGGACTGGGATGGCATCGAAGCGTCGATTACAGAGCGGACGAAGGTCATTGGCGTGCAGCGATCCAGAGGTTACGCATGGCGTGCCTCCTTTACAGTTGCGGAGATTGGAGAAATCGTGACGAGGGTAAAGGCCATAAGAGAGGATCTTATTGTCTTCGTGGATAATTGCTACGGCGAATTCACGGAATTGCAAGAACCAACGGAGGCAGGCGCCGATCTCATTGCAGGTTCCCTGATCAAAAATCCGGGAGGCGGCATTGCGGAAACAGGAGGATATATTGCCGGCAAACGAGAACTCGTGGAAGCAGCCTCATACCGGCTGACCGCTCCAGGAATCGGGGGAGACGTAGGAGCCATGTTAGGGACGCTGCGCTCCTTGTTCCAAGGACTGTTTCTCTCCCCTCATATGGTGGGACAAGCCGTTCAAGGCAGTATCCTGGCCGCTGCTTTGTTCGAAAAGCTGGGGTTCGAGACGAAGCCGGCCTGGAACGAAGTTAGAACGGATCTCATTCAGGCTGTCCGGTTCGGAAGCGCCGAGCCGCTTATCGCTTTCGTCCAGGGCATTCAACAAGCGGCGGCAGTAGACGCTCATGTTGTTCCGGAGCCTTGGGACATGCCTGGTTATGACAATCCCGTCATTATGGCTGCAGGCACCTTTATGCAAGGGGGCAGTCTGGAACTGTCGGCGGATGCGCCTATTCGAGAGCCTTATATTGCCTATATGCAAGGCGGGCTGACTTATGGACATGCCAAATACGGCGTTCTGATCGCGCTGGAGAAGCTGGTTAAAAGCGGATTGATTGTGATCAAACCTTACATAACTTGACACATTTGTGGCTCGACGATACAATGAAGCTATAAATGAGGACTGGAAGGTTGATGCGAATTGGCAGATGAATTACGCAGAAACATGGCCCTATTTCCGATCGGCATCGTCATGAAGCTGACCGATTTGACGGCGCGACAAATCCGTTATTACGAACAGCACGAATTGATCGTGCCTGCCAGGACCGCTGGCAATCAACGGTTGTTCTCGTTTAATGACGTCGAACGACTGCTAGAGATCAAATCTTTGATAGAGAAAGGCGTAAACATCGCTGGCATCAAACAGGTCATGAATCCAGTATCCAAGGAGTCGGACGATGCTACATTGGTAAGCGAACAATCCGAAGTGAAGCGACGGGAGCTGTCCGATCAGCAATTGCACCGCCTGCTCAAGCAGCAGCTGTTGGAGAAGAGACCGGGCAGAACGTCCATGATCGAAGGGCAATTATCCCGTTTCCTTAATAAACGGTAATTTGGAGAACGACACAAAGGAGATGATTCTGTGAGTTTTACAAAAGAGGACATCAAACGTATTGCCCAGGAGCAAAACGTTCGTTTTATTCGTTTGCAATTTACCGACCTGCTAGGCACGATTAAAAACGTCGAAATTCCGGTCAGTCAGCTGGACAAGGCGCTTGATAACAAAATGATGTTTGACGGTTCTTCCATTGAAGGTTACGTCCGGATAGAAGAATCCGACATGTACTTATATCCTGATCTCGATACATGGGTCGTATTCCCTTGGGTAACGCAGGATCGCGTAGCGCGTCTGATCTGCGATGTCTATATGCCGGACGGCACGCCGTTCGCAGGCGACCCGCGCGGCATCCTCAAACGCGCGCTCAAGGAAGCAGAAGTGCTTGGTTATACGGCTATGAATGTTGGTCCGGAGCCGGAGTTCTTCCTGTTCAAGACGGATGAGCGCGGCGAACCGACGACGGAGCTTAACGACCACGGCGGTTATTTCGACTTGGCCCCTATGGATCTCGGCGAGAACTGCCGCCGCGAGATCGTACTTACGTTGGAGGAGATGGGCTTCGAGATCGAGGCTTCCCATCACGAAGTCGCTCCGGGACAACATGAAATCGACTTCAAATACGCGGATGCCATCAAGGCAGCGGATCAGATTCAAACGTTCAAGCTTGTCGTCAAGACAATTGCAAGGGTACATGGATTGCATGCATCCTTTATGCCGAAGCCGTTGTTCGGCGTTAACGGCTCCGGCATGCACTGTCACATGTCCCTGTTCCAGGGCAATACGAACATGTTCTATAATGAGAAGGACAAACTTGGTCTCAGCGAAACGGCACGTTATTACATGGCGGGGATACTAAAGCACGCTCGCGCGATGGCTGCCATTACGAATCCAACTGTCAACTCGTACAAACGTCTGGTGCCTGGTTATGAAGCTCCTTGCTACGTTGCATGGTCGGCCAGCAACCGCTCGCCGATGATCCGAATTCCGGCTTCCCGCGGACTGTCTACTCGCGTAGAGGTTCGTAATCCGGATCCTGCCGCTAACCCGTATTTGGCACTTGCCGTTATGCTTAAGGCTGGTCTCGACGGTATTCAAAACCAATTGCCGTTGCCGGCTCCGACGGACCGCAATATCTATATCATGACAGAAGAAGAGCGCATTGATTCCGGAATTCCAAGCCTTCCATCGAATCTTAAGGAAGCGCTCGAAGAAATGCTTAGAAGCGGAGTCATCACCGAAGCGCTCGGCGATCACGCTCTCGCTCACTTCTACGAGTTAAAGGAAATCGAATGGGATATGTATCGCACCCAAGTGCATCAATGGGAACGCGATCAATATCTGACGTTGTACTAAGACAAGGAAACCCGCTGACCGTTATGGTTAGCGGGTTTGTTTTTGACCATTATCCAAACCTTTTGTTCAATAGTTTTAGAGTTGCATCATTTCCAATACAATAAAAAAGCCGATATGGAATTGTCCATACCGGCGTTGCCGCGTTGCTGCTTAATGGATATCTCTGAATAGTCCGATGACCTTGCCGAGAATAGTGACGTTCTGCAAAAGAATCGGTTCCATCGTCTCGTTTTCCGGCTGGAGACGGATATGATTTTTCTCTTTGTAGAACGTTTTGACGGTCGCTTCGTCGTCTTCTGTCATGGCGACGACGATCTCTCCGTTATTGGCCGTCTGCTGTTGGCGTACGATGACGTAGTCGCCATTATGTATGCCGGCTTCAATCATACTCTCGCCAATAACGTTAAGAATGAACACATTGTTATTGTCGCCAACATAGTGGGCAGGAAGAGGGAAGTAGTCTTCTATGTTCTCCGTAGCAGTGATCGGTACGCCGGCAGTAACCTTACCTACGATAGGAACTTGTGTGACAGGCATCTGGATGACGTTGTCATTATCGTCCTGGCTCAAAATCTCGATCGCCCGAGGTTTCGTAGGGTCGCGTCTGATAAATCCCTTTTTTTCCAAGCGGTCCAGATGTCCATGTACCGTCGAGCTGGACAGCAGGCCGACCGCCTCAGCAATTTCGCGTACGGAAGGGGGATAACCTTTTTCTTTAACTTCTTGCTTTATAAAGTCAAGGATCGAATTTTGCCGTTTGGAAATCTTCGACACGTTCATCATCTCCATTCATCTTATTGTGTCAAATTATAGCATAGAACCGCCGTTCGTACAAACATAAGTTCTTAAGCTCAAACGTTCGCATTTTTTCGTTGACGGAAACGTTTGTTCGTGTTAAATTAAAAACAGAACAAACGTTTGGGGTGCTGACAATGATGATGATGAATCCAAGTACAAGCTCATACCGTTCCATATACCGTGGTAATATCGGCGAAACCAAGGAGCTTGTTCAGCCTCATTGGCTGGTCAGGCATATGGCAAAGCTGATTATTAGTTTGATCGTGTTTACGCTTGTTTTCAGCAGCTTTCTTATAATCGGTACAAATGCTTCCAGCACGGTCGTTGAGGGGCCAGGCGAATCGGAGCAAGTCGTCACGGTAGGCAGCGGAGACACGTTGTGGTCCATTGCCAGTTCGTTTAAGAACGGCAGTGATATAGGTTATCTTGTTTTCTCGATCAAGAATCGCAATAATTTGGACAACGTGACGATACATCCAGGTCAGAAGTTAATTATTCCCGATATTTGATGGAGTTGTAATGGCGATATATCTTATAATGAGTGCTTAGAGATTTCCCATTCTTTAGGGAGATCTCTTTTTGTGTATTATAGAAACTAGTTGTGTTTGTGGGCTTCGCCTTGACAATGCCTTATTGAAAATGTCAAAGTAGGAGTAATGTGTTCGCAACATGAGAGAGGGGTAATGAAATTGGATTTTGATAGTCTGATTGCCAGAATCAACGAGCTTTCCCGCAAAAACAAAACCGTCGGCTTAACGGATGAAGAGCTGAAGGAACGAGATGTGCTTCGCCAGAAATATCTGAACAACTTCAAAGCTAACTTCAAGCAACAGCTTGATACAATCAAGTTTGTCGAAGATGAAGAAAACGAAGGCAACGGCGACATCAAACATTAAGAGCTCCTTTCATGAGCTTGCTATTATATGAAGGAGGAATCCATCTGTCACGGTCCTGGGAGCGCAAAGTGCGCAAAAACATGTCTACTATTAATAAGCAACGCAAGAAGCACGGTGAAGGTCAGTTAGTGATGAATGCAGAGAAGGCGGATCGATTTACCGGCCGCAATTTTTTGCTGCCGATTTTATTGATTTTGTTTATCGGCGCGTACATCGCGATTATGTCGGCAGATCCCAAATTCGTTATGACGACGATGAGCTGGGTAACGATCGGTATGTATTTTTTGCTCGCTGCCCTATTTTTTTTCCGCAAGCCCTATCTTAAGATCGGCAAGGATTATGTGCAGTCTCGCCGGATGACGGGCGACAAGCGTCTTAATGCGGCGGATATCGGTTCCATTCGCGTACAAGACGGTTATGTGACGATTTTGCCTAAAAAGGGCGGCGGCTGGACGTTCTCGCGTCTGCTTAATCGATTCAATACGGCGGCGATGACCGACAAAATGAAGTCGTTTGCTCAAGTACACGGCATTACATTCGAGGAGAAATAAAAAGGGGAGAGATAGAGGACATGGCAGCAAAGCAAGCGGTATTATTTGACCTGGACGATACATTATTGTGGGATGACCGCAGCGTCAGAGAGGCTTTCCGTGCTACCTGCGAAGCAGGCGCGGCGGCTACGGGCTTAAATCCGGACGAGTTGGAGGAGGCGGTACGCAAGGAAGCAAGAGCCTTGTACGAATCATACGAAACCTACCCGTTTACGAAGATGATCGGCATTAATCCTTTTGAAGGCCTTTGGGCGAATTTCTCGGCAGGCGAGCAAGTTGAGTTCCGCAAGCTGCAACAACTGGCTCCGGGATACAGGAAGGCTGCATGGACACAAGGTCTAAAGGCGCTGGGCGTCGATAACGAAGAGCTTGGAGCAACGCTTGCGGAGCTGTTCCCGGCAGAACGACGCTCGCGGCCGCTTGTTTACGATGAGACATTCCGCGTATTGGATGCGCTCAAAGGAAAATACAAGCTGCTTCTGCTTACCAACGGCTCACCCGATCTCCAAAAGGAGAAGCTTGACGGAGTGCCCGAACTTATTCCTTACTTTGATCATATTATTATTTCGGGTGAATTCGGACAAGGGAAACCGGCTGCGCCTATCTTTAAGCATGCGTTGGAACGTCTCGGCATCGAACCGGAGCATGGCATCATGGTCGGCGACAAGTTGACGACGGATATACTTGGCGCCAATACGATCGGAATGACATCGGTATGGATTAATCGTCATGGCGCGACTCGCACGGATGAGATCGTACCGTCTTACGAGATTACCCATCTGGAAGAGCTAATTACCTTATTGGAGCAATAACAGCTGCTGTTATGGACTCATATTTATAACCAAAAAAGCCCCTCTGCAGCATTTGAAGGCCGGAGGGGCTTGCCGTTTATCTAGCGTAATCCTCACTTGCCCGATTGGAATTGTTTATCTGTGAAAGGATACGCTTGCCAGCCTTCTGTCTCGATGAAGCGGCGAACGGCTACAATCTGGCGGTTGTCCATTAGGGTGAAGAAGCGAGGTTTGTGCTCCGTTACCGAAAATGTCGATGAACGAACCTTTTCAGCTAATGGCTATTCTGTTAAACTATTTGTTAAACTAAACGGGTGCATGAAGGATGCATATGACGTGTAGGAAGGGTGTAAGGAATTGTTGAGAAAGACTTTACAACAAGCGCTTGAGGAACGGATTTTGATTCTGGACGGCGCTATGGGAACGATGATTCAGCAAGCCAACTTGACGGAGGACGATTTCGGCGGCGCGGAGCTGGACGGCTGTAATGAGATGCTCGTTCTGACGCGTCCCGATGTTATTCAATCGATTCATGAGCAATATCTGGAGGCCGGAGCAGATATTCTGGAGACGAATACATTCGGCGCTACGAGTGTCGTTCTCGAGGATTACGACATCCCCGAGAAAGCCAGGGAGATCAATCTGGCCGCGGCGAAGCTGGCGCGGGATGCTGTGGATAAATACAGCACGCCGGACAAACCGCGTTATGTTGCAGGTGCTCTTGGGCCGACAACCAAGACGTTGTCGGTGACCGGCGGCGTTACATTCGACGAGTTGATTGAAAGTTATTACGAGCAAACGGTGGCTCTCATTGAAGGCGGCGTGGACGCAATCCTTCTGGAGACATCTCAGGATACACTCAACGTTAAGGCAGGTAGCATCGGCGTTCGCAATGCATTTGAGACGACGGGCATAACGCTTCCGATTATGATCTCCGGAACGATCGAGCCGATGGGAACGACGCTTGCAGGTCAATCCATCGAATCGTTTTACATCTCGCTGGAGCATTTGAATCCCATCTCCATCGGTCTTAACTGCGCGACGGGTCCTGAGTTTATGCGCGATCATATTCGAACATTAAGCGAAATCTCGAGCGCGGCGGTCAGTTGTTATCCTAACGCCGGCTTGCCGGACGAGAACGGGCATTATCATGAATCGCCGGAATCATTGGCCAAAAAAATCGCCGCATTCGCCGATCAAGGCTGGCTTAATATCGCCGGCGGCTGCTGCGGAACGACGCCTGCCCATATCAAGGCGCTTACCGAGACGTTGGCGAACTATTCGCCGCGTTCTAGTGAAGGTGCCCATGCCGACGCGGTATCCGGAATTGACACCGTCTATATCGAGTCGGACAACCGTCCCTATATGATTGGCGAACGGACAAATATTTCGGGATCCCGTAAATTTAAACGTCTCATTAAGGAAGAGAAGTTCGACGAAGCATCGGAGATAGCCCGTTCGCAAGTTAAGGGCGGCGCGCATGTCATCGATATCAACCTGCAGGATACCGATATCGACGAAGCATTCGCCGTGCACCAATTTCTGCCTCAGGTCGTCAAGAAGATTAAAGCGCCGCTGATGCTGGACTCTACTTATGATCATATTATCGAGCTGGGTCTCAAATATTCGCAAGGCAAAGCGATCATCAATTCCATTAACCTGGAAGACGGGGAGTCGAAGTTCGAGAAAATCGTACCCCTGATTCATCGCTACGGCGCGGCAGTTGTCATGATTCTGATCGACGAGCGCGGCCAAGCGGTGTCTCGCGAGGCGAAAATGGAGGTCGCAGACCGTTCTTATCATCTGTTGGTGGAGAAGTATGGCGTGAACCCGCAGGACATCATATTCGACCCTAACATGTTCCCGATCGGCTCCGGGGATCCGCAATACATTGGTTCCGCCGTGGAGACGCTTGAAGGGATAAGGATGATCAAGGAGAAATACCCTCGGGCCAAGACGATACTCGGACTCAGCAACATCTCCTTCGGCTTGCCGGACGCGGGGCGCGAAGTGCTGAACTCCGTTTATTTGTATCATGCGACCAAGGCAGGTCTCGATTATGCCATCGTAAATACGGAGAAGCTGGAGCGATATGCTTCCATTCCGGAGGAAGAACGTCAACTGGCAGAGGCTCTGATCTACAATACGAACGATGATACGCTGGCAGCGTTCGTGGCGGCATTCCGTAATAAAAAAGTCGAGAAAAAAGAAAAAATCTCCAACCTTTCTTTGGAAGAGCGGCTCGGCTCGTATATTGTGGAAGGTACTAAAGAAGGATTGATACCCGACCTGGACGAAGCGCTAAAAAAATACGCGCCTCTTGATATTATTAACGGCCCGCTGATGAAGGGGATGGAAGAGGTTGGCCGGCTCTTCAACGGCAACGAGTTGATCGTTGCCGAGGTGCTTCAAAGCGCCGAAGTCATGAAGGCGTCCGTCACGCATTTGGAAAACTTTATGGAGAAAAACGAAACGGCCGTCAAAGGTAAAATTATTCTGGCTACGGTAAAAGGCGATGTCCACGACATTGGCAAAAACCTGGTTGAAATTATTTTGTCCAATAACGGCTATAAAATCATTAATCTGGGGATTAAGGTGCCGCCTGAACAGCTTATCGAAGCTTACCGCAAAGAGAAAGCGGACGCGATCGGCCTGTCCGGTCTGCTCGTGAAATCCGCGCAGCAGATGGTCATCACCGCACAGGACATGCGGAACGCAGGCATCGATGCGCCGATCCTGGTTGGCGGTGCAGCACTGACCCGCAAGTTCACGAAGACGAGGATTGGTCCGGAGTATGATGGTCTCGTGCTTTATGCAAAGGATGCGATGGACGGCCTTGATATAGCCAACAAGCTAATGGATCCCGAGCACCGGCAGCGGCTGGAAGAGGAGCTTGCAGCTTACAAGGCGTCTGGAGCCGCATCGGAGGAAACGGAGAAGCAGCTGCCCCAGTTATCGCGCGCCGTCCGTTCGAAGATATCGCCGGATGCCCCGGTATTCGCGCCGCCGGATACGGATCGTCACGTCCTGCGCGATGTCCCGATCCCGCAGATCGTGCCTTACGTCAACA
This sequence comes from Paenibacillus sp. PAMC21692, assembly GCF_014303795.1. Lineage (NCBI taxonomy): Bacteria > Bacillati > Bacillota > Bacilli > Caryophanales > Paenibacillaceae > Paenibacillus > Paenibacillus sp. PAMC21692. The sequence goes on along the minus strand of NZ_CP060293.1, from coordinate 5,388,942 downwards.
TGCAGATGCTGCTTGGCCATCACTTGGGACTTAAGGGAACGGTAGAAAAGCTGCTGGCCGAGGGGAACGAGAAGGCGATCCATTTGAAGGCAACCGTTGACGAAATCATTCATGAGGGTAGCAAGGAAGGCTTCTTGAAGGCGCAGGGGATGTACCGCTTCTTCCCGGCCCAATCTTCGGGCAACGACGTTATCATTTACGACCCTGCCGATCATACGAAGGAAATCAAACGTTTTACCTTCCCGCGTCAGCAGGTTGAGCCATTCCTCTGCCTTTCCGACTTCCTTAAGTCGGCGGAGAGCGGCGTAATGGACTACGTCGGGTTCCTGGTTGTAACCGCCGGAGAAGGCATTAGGGATTTGGCCAATCGGTGGAAGGACGAAGGAGACTATCTGCGTTCCCACGTGCTGCAGTCCGTTGCATTGGAAGTAGCGGAGGGGTTGGCGGAACGAGTTCATCATATGATGCGCGATATTTGCGGTTATCCGGATCCTGCCGAGATGACGATGAAGCAGCGGCATGGCGCCCGATATCAAGGAATCCGGGTATCGTTCGGTTATCCGGCATGTCCGAATCTGGAGGATCAAGGACCTCTCTTCGAGCTCATGAAGCCCGAGGATATCGGCGTTGAGCTGACAGAAGGATTCATGATGGAGCCGGAAGCTTCCGTTTCCGCAATGGTGTTCGCTCATCCGGAGGCGCAATATTTTAACGTGGAGAAAGTGTAATCAAGAAACGATAGAAAGCGAGCCTTCCCCGTTTCGGCCCTTATGAGCCGTAATGAGGAGGGCTCCTTTGGTCAAAGCTGTTATTGGCAGATACGTCAAATATCGTTGGAGGAAAACGATGAAGGTATGGTTTACGGGTACCGGCGCAGGCAGACCGAATAAACATCGGAATGTGACAGGCGCAGCGCTGCAACTGCCTGAGCCACATTGCGCTTGGTGGTTGTTCGATGCGGGCGAGGCAACTCAGCATCAACTAATGAAGCTGCCCCTGAAGCTGAGCAAGCTGGAAAAAATATTTATTACGCATCTGCATGGCGATCATCTCTATGGCTTGCCAGGGCTGCTCAGCACACGTTCCTTTGACGGAGGCGTCAGCCGGTTGGACCTATATGGTCCGATTGGTCTGAAGAAGTACATCGAGACAATCTTTCAATTGACTGGAACAACGCTTGATTACGAGTTGGTTATCCATGAATTGGCTGAAAACGCCAGCGATGAAGTCGTCTATAATGGCTCTGGCTTCAAGGTGGAGGCGAAACCGCTTTTGCATCGAGTATCTTGCTTCGGCTATCGAATTTCCGAAAGCGATGCGCCGGGCCGGCTGCTGACGGATAAGCTGCAACAACTCGGTATCGAGGCGGGTCCGTTATATGGCCGATTAAAACGCGGCGAAACCGTGACTCTGCCGGATGGACGCATAGTGACCCCGGCTTCCGTTACGGATGGGATCGTGCCTGGCCGGGTTGTGACGGTGCTTGGCGACACCAGTCCTTGCGCTAACGCCTTGTTGCTTGCAAGGGGAGCGGATCTGCTCATCCATGAAGCGACGTTTGCAGCCGGAATGGAAGCGAAAGCTCATGAATTCGGGCACAGCACCACAAGCGAAGCCGCTCTTGCTGCTCGAGAAGCAGGAGCGAAGCGGCTGCTGATGACTCATTTCAGCGGGAGATACAGCAACGAAGAGCTGGTGAATTTGGAGGGGGAAGCCCGGGCGGTGTTCCCCAACAGCGCGGCAGCAATTGATCTGGGCTGTTATGAGATATTGCGGAAGGTCGGCGGCGAAGCCCGCGGCTGTTCGGGATGACGCAAAAGATCGAACGTATATTCTAATTCATGATAGTATGTTAAAATGACAACAACGAATGACTAGGCGCGGGGAAGCGCGGGGAACGGAGAGTGGCAATGATGAACACCTGGACGGGCAGGGCGGCCAGTCTGGAGGATTGGCTCGGATACATAAAGACGGACGAGGAGCTTATGGCGAATGTAACGCATTGGCGTACCATCCCGTCCAGGCCGGCCGTCTCCGTCCCCTTGCCGGAGGACTTGCATCCCATCTGGAAAGAGGGGCTGCGGCTTCGCGGAGTGACGGAGCTGTATGCGCATCAGGCCGATGCATTCCGGGCGGCGAGGCGGGGCGATCATGTCGTCGCCGTGACTCCGACGGCTTCGGGCAAGACGTTATGCTATAACTTGCCCGTCATGCAAAGCCTGCTGGAGAACGACGAAGGGAGAGCGTTGTATCTCTTTCCGACCAAGGCGCTTGCGCAGGATCAGGTGGCGGAGCTGCAGGCGGTCGCCGACCTCATGGGCGTCGATATCAAGACGCATACCTACGATGGCGATACGCCGCCCACCGTTCGCACGGCGATTCGCAACGCGGGACATATCGTCGTGACGAATCCCGATATGCTGCATTCGGCCATACTTCCGCATCATACGAAGTGGGTCAAGCTGTTCGAGAATATCAAATACATCGTGATTGACGAGGTCCATGCCTATCGCGGCGTATTCGGAAGCCATGTGGCAAACGTGATCCGAAGACTTAAACGAATCTGTCGCTTTTACGGCTCCGAACCTCAATTTATTTGCGCCTCGGCTACTATCGACAACCCGCGCGAACACGCGGAGAGGCTGATTGGCGAGCGGGTGACGCTGATCGACAACAACGGCGCGCCGATGGGCGAAAAACATATCATTTTCTATAATCCGCCTGTTGTGAACCGACAGCTCGGCATACGGAGAAGCAGCGTGCTGGAGACTCGCAGACTCGCGGCCTTGCTTCTGAAGCAAGGCGTGCAGACCATTGTATTCGCCCGCAGCCGCGTACGCGTGGAACTGCTGCTGACTTATTTGCAGGAGTTGGTCAAGGACAAGCTTGGCGACAAGAGCATACGGGGATACAGAGGCGGCTATCTGCCAAAGTTGCGGCGAGAGATCGAACGCGGGCTTCGCAGCGGCGAGATACGAGGCGTTGTCAGTACGAACGCGCTGGAGCTTGGCATCGATATCGGTCAGTTGCAGGCTTGCGTGCTTAACGGGTACCCCGGCACGATCGCAAGCACGTGGCAGCAATCAGGCAGAGCAGGCAGACGACAGGAGAGCTCCGTAACGTTTATGGTGGCGAGCAGCAATCCGCTGGATCAATACATGATTCAGAACCCGGACTTCTTTTTCAATCGTCCTCCCGAGCGGGCGCTGATCCATCCCGATAATCTGCTGATCTTGATCGATCATGTAAAGTGTGCGGCCTACGAGCTGCCGTTCAAGCGAGGGGATACGTTCGGAGGCGAGAAGCTGGAGGATATGATGGAGTTTTTAGTCGAAGAGAGAGTGCTCCATTACGCCAATGACCGTTGGTTCTGGATGGAACAGTCTTTCCCTGCGCATAACATCTCGTTGAGGTCCGCTGCGCAGGAGAACTTCGTTATCATCGATATGACGACCAGCGACCATAGGGTCCTTGGCGAGGTTGATCGGTTTAGCGCTCCGACCTTGATCCACGAAGAGGCTATCTATATCCATGAAGGCGTGCAATTCCAGGTGGAGAAACTGGACTACCCGGAGAAGAAGGCTTATGTGCGCGAGGTCGATGTCGAGTATTATACGGATGCCAACCTGGCGGTTGAACTGAAGGTGCTGCATGTAGACAAGGAGACCACGTCGGGGGAGCTCCTCAGGCAATATGGCGAAGTAACCGTAAATGCGAAGGCGACCATTTTCAAAAAAATACGTCTGGGCACTCATGAGAACATCGGCTCAGGGCCGATTCATCTGCCCGAAGAGGAGCTGCATACGAGCAGCTACTGGTTTTCCTTCAGCGACGAGGCAGCGGCCACGCGTTCCAAAAACGAAATGCAGTTCGCGCTGCTGGGCATTGCGAACGTGCTCGTTCATATCGCTCCGCTCTATCTCATGTGCGATCCCTTCGACATTCGGGTCGTGCCTCAAGTAAAAGCCATTCATTCGCAAAAACCGACGATCTACTTCTATGATCGTTATCCCGGAGGCATCGGGCTTAGCGAAAGGTTGTACGACGTACACGACGAGCTGATTAAGCGGGCAAGGACGCTCATTACTTCTTGCAGCTGCATGAGCGGATGTCCGGCTTGCGTCGGGCCAATCGAAGAGGTCGGGCTGCTCGGTAAAGAGCAGGCGCTGGCGCTGCTGAAGGAAGCAGGTGCAGGCGCATGAGCATGCGGGAACGTATGAACAGGCTTCGAGCCAGCGCTGCAAGCGAAGCTAGCACGGCGACCGAAACGGTTGTGCCGTCGTCAGAATCAGAATGCGAGCCGCAGGAGGAGCTGCATCCGGGATGGGCATCCTTCGGCGTTACGCTCCGAAGAAGCGTGAAGGGGGATTATTTGGTGCGTCGAACGGAATTTAGTCTTGACTATCAACACGGCACTCATCAATTAGGAGAATTAATTGAAGCGGCAACAGGATTATCCGAGTTCCATGCCGCCCAGCAGCCAGTAGAGCCCGAATCCATTTTGTATCTGGATCTGGAGACGACCGGATTGGGCGTTGGGACGGGCAATGTGCCTTTTATGACCGGCTTTGCCTTTGTTCAAGGGAACAAGTTTATCATAGAGCAGTCGCTGATTCGCCATCCTGCCGAGGAATATGCCATGCTGTACGATTTGGAGCAGCGCTTAAGCAATTATCGTTATTTGGTCACATATAATGGCAAGACATTCGATTGGCCGCTTGTGCAGAATCGGATGATCATGAACGCAATGGGGAGAGAACTCAAGCAGCCGCTTCACCTGGATTTTTTGCATCCTTCGCGATCCATCTGGCGCAACACTCTGGCATCCTGCAAGCTCAGCCATATCGAAGAAGAGAGATTGGGCATTTTTCGAACGGAGGATGTTCCCGGCTCTCTTGCTCCCCAGCTATATTTTCAGTTTCTGGCGGATGGAGACCCCGCTCCTTTGGAAGGCGTGTTTCTTCATAACGAGCTTGACCTTCTGGCGCTTGCTTGCTTGTCGATCCGTTTTGGACATCTGCTGCGGGAGGATATATTCCGGCGCATTCCGTATCCGGAAGAAACAGAGGAACTGGTGAGAACGGGATTATGGCTGGAGCATATGGGAAAGTCGGAGCTGGCAGAGGAATTATTTGGGCGGGCGTTGCTGCATGAGGAACCTTCTCCATCCGCGCTAAACAAGCTTGCGGCGAGAGATAAGAAGGCTGGTAATTGGCAACGTGCTGTGGTATTGTGGCAGAAGGTTGTTCATGCATCCGGCAACTCTTTGTCTGCATCCGGGCATGATGCCTGTATTGAATTATCCATGTATTTTGAGCATAGGAGCAAGGAACTGCATCAGTCGCTCCATTATTGCGCCGAGGCGCTTGCGCGAATGCAGAGCGTATCGGGCGGCCGCCGCTTGAGCGATAAGGAGACGATAGCGCTGCAGGACGTTCGCAAACGAATTCAAAGAATACAGTCTAAAATTCATAAACTAGAATTGGGAGCATTATCCAAATGAAACAATATCAGCATGGGGCCATGAAAGGATTGTTGATCGATCTTGATGGCACGATGTATCAGGGCTCGCGTCCTGTAGACGGCGCGGACCGGTTGATTCGCCACTTGCAGCGAGAGGGCGTTGCTTATCGTTTCGTCACGAACAATTCTTCGGCTACACCAGTTGAAGTAGCAAGCCGGCTTAGCTCAATGGGAATTCCCGCGCGTCCCGAGGATGTATGCACTTCCGCACAGGCTGCAGCCGTTTATATCGCCAAGCTTGCACCTCACTCCTCCGTATTTGTCATAGGACAGAAGGGGCTGCGCGAAGCTTTGACGGAAGCGGGACTTCGGTTATCGGACGAACATCCGGATTTCGTTGTACAAGGGATAGACAGAGAGTTCACTTATGACCGTATCGCTCAAGCGGTTCAGCATATTCGGAGCGGGGTTCCCTTTATCCTTACGAATCCCGACCGTCTCGTACCATCTACTCACGGATTATTGCCGGGAGCAGGCTCCATAGGAGCCATGATCCAAGCGGCCAGCGGCCAGGAACCGATCATTATCGGCAAACCTTCCTCCATTCTTATGAATTATGCGCTAGACAACATTGGACTGACTCACCGCGAGACATGGGTCGTAGGGGATAATCTGGCTACGGATATCGCCGCAGGCATTGCTTCTGGCTGCGGTACCGCGCTTGTCCTTACGGGCCTCACGACGAGGGAGAATTACGACGACTACAAAAATCAGGCGGGCTGCACGCCAGACATCATCTATGATACGCTGGATGAGCTTACTGCCGACCTGCCGTCATTGCAGAAGCTTTCATTATCGGACAATAGCTGGGAGGTTTAAAGGCAAGATGCAAGAGCTTCCGGAATTAGAACTATACAGAGCATTATTGGCGGAGAGATTCTCCGGAGCCGCAATCACGGCATTGGAATTTCACGAGGATCTCATTAACGAGATTGCAACGGAACTGCAACATGATGTCTTTGGCAAAAGCGTCTGGTTCGTGGAGAGAAGGGCTGAGCTGATCGTATTCCATCTGGATAACGGCAAACGTTTGATTTTCCGTCTCTCTGACGAAGCTTCTATCTACGTGGGTTCATCGAATGAAACGCTGGAAAGGGGAGCGTCCATCTATATTCGATTCGATGACCGTTTTTTGGCTTTGCACGGGGTAACGGCGGCAGACATCGAACTGACGTCGGTCAAGGAACTGGAATCCATCATGAAGAGCAGGGGGATCGATCCCCTTGACAAGCGACTGTCACTGGCGAAGTTCATGGAGCGTTACGCTAAAAAAAGAAGCTCGATCAAAACCGCTCTTGTTGATCAAAGTCTGCTTGCCGGCATCGGTCCCGTCTATTCGGATGAAATTTTGTTCGAGGCCGGGCTGCGACCTGACAGAAAGACGGCGGAATTAAGCCATGAAGAATGGGAATCTCTGTACTCCGCATTAAATCATATCGTCCGCGATTCCATCTCGCATGGAGGCGTGAGGGAATTGCCTCTATTCGCCGGGGACGGCATCTCGGGTCTGTATCGCGAGAGGCTGGCCGTACACGAGCTGGAAGGCCAAGCCTGCAAGCGATGCGGAGGGACGATCAAAAAATCTTCCGTGGCCGGCCGCAAGTGTTACAGCTGTCCGGATTGCCAGAAGTAATTATCGATACCGCGAGGAGGGGAGCCTCATGATCCATGTCTACTTGGACGATTACCGCCGATGCCCGGATGGATTCGTATTGGCGCGTAATGCGGAAGAATGCAAGCAATTGATCCAGTACGAAGAGATAGACGTTCTGTCGCTCGACTTTGATCTCGGGTGGGGGCAGCCTACCGGGGACGAAGTCGTGCGGCATATCGTCAGCACGGGGCGCTTTCCGAGCCGGATCTACTTGCATACATCCAGCGTATCGGGAAGAAACAGCATGTATCATACGCTCTCTGCTTCATTGCCGGATCGTACGCAACTATTCGGAGGGCCAATGCCTCATGCGCTGCTGGACGAGATCGCAAGAAATCACCGGGGTTAATTAGATTATGAATGAAAGAGGCTAATACATAGTGAGCGAATGGATCGGAACCGCCAATCAACAATATGCGTCGTACGCGATGGAAGAACTGCGGCGCCTTCTGCCTGGAGCCAGCTTCACGCAGCTTGCGCCTGGAGAAGTATTCCGTATGGTTTGTCCTATGGGCAAGGAAGAAGTGCTCGGGCTGGTCGGGGCAAATCCGCCGATTTTTTTGCGTCATTTGCAGCCGATTGACAGGGAACTGGTCGTCAAGGGAGATGCAAGCGATCTGGACGGGTTAGCCGATCTGATCCGCAACGACAGGTCGATATTCGGCAATCGTCGTACTGCCGTGCATATCAGGCGGAATTCCGGCTCGATCTTTCATTACACGCCTGCGGATTCGAAATCCGTCTTGGATGCAGTACTTGCGGAGATAGGCAGCGAGCCTGCCGTTCAACAGCCGGATGTAATTATCTCCGTTTATGGCGCCGACAACGTTTTATACATTGGCTTCGGCACGCCTCGGGAGATGCTGTCGGATTGGCCTGGCGGAGCCGTACGCTTCCAACGCGAAGAAGGACAGATCTCGCGCGCGAAGTTCAAACTGTTGGAGGCGGAGCGGGCATTCGGCATACGGTATGAGGAATTCGGCCATGCGCTTGATATCGGAGCCGCACCGGGCGGCTGGACCTCGCTGCTGCTGGAGCGCGGACTTCGGGTCACTGCCGTGGATCCGGCGGATATGCATGCGTCGCTTAAAGGGCATCCGGCGTTGCTTCACCTCAAGCAAAATGCATCCGAAATCAAGCTCGCGGCGGCTTCCTTCGACCTGCTCGTCTGTGATATGAGCTGGAGTCCGATGTTGATGTCCCGTCTCGTGTTGGACCTCAATGATGCCCTGAAGCGGGACGCAAAGGCCATCATTACGATCAAGCTGATGCACAAGAAACCGCTGCAGACGATCAGAGAGGTGAAGGAACGATTGGAGACAGGCTTTGCAGTACTTGGAGCCAAACAATTGTTTCATAACCGCGAGGAAATCACCTTGTTCCTGAAGAAGAAGTAGCCTTTAAATGCGGGTTCAAAAAGTCCTTCTTATGGCTTGAGAACATGCGTCAGTATGATATAATGTAGCCAATATGGCATTATCGGGAAAGCATCCCGGCAGCATCTGATTTTTTCAGATGCTGCCGGGATGCTTTTTTTTTGCCAAATTAGGAGTATATATGACCGGAAGGGATGGGGACGCAATGGCAGAGGAGACGGAAACTCGTGGCATGCCTCAGATTGGCGATGTATTTGCTGGAAGATACCTCATTGAGAAAGTTGCGGGACAAGGTGGGATGGGGACTGTTTATGCAGCCCGAGACACGAAGCTGGCAGGACGGAGAGTCGCCCTTAAGGTAACGAGATCCAAGGGCGGGGACTCGTCCGATTCGTCCGAAGCAGCTACGTTGATGAGATTGGATCATCCGAACCTTCCGCGTATAACGGACTATTACCCTCTGGACATGCCGCATCGTATAGAAGCGCTCGTCATGGAATACATCGAAGGCAGTACCTTGGCCGAGTGGCTGGTAGAAACGCGCAAACCGATGACGAACCTCAATGTGCTCCGGATCGGTTTGCAGCTCTGTTCTGCGTTATTATATCTGCATGAGCAGCCGAGACCGATCATTCATCGGGATTTGAAGCCTTCCAATATCATGATCGACAGTTCGGGGACGGTCAAGCTCATTGACTTCGGGATATCGAGAATATACAAGGAAGGAAAGCAAGGCGATACGATGTTGCTCGGAACATCAGGTTACGCCGCTCCAGAAATGCTGCGAGGATTGCAGAGCGACGCTCGGAGCGATATTTACAGCCTTGGAGCAGTGATGCTGAGTTTGCTGACTGGCACGCCTACTTCGGATGAAAGAGGCGTTCGTTATGGGGACAACGGGAGAGGGAAACTCAGGCTGCCGGCAGCTGTTCGCGGCTCCTTTGCAGCATTGTTAGAACGATTGCTGCATTGGAATCCGGAGTCGCGTTTCCAATCGATGCGCGAGGTTGAAACGTCGATGAGAACTTTGCTTGGAGAGGACAAAGTTCAGAGAGAGCAAACACGAATGGAACGAATCGAGAATGAAGCAACAAACGATAGTCCTGTGCGAGTTGTTTTATTAAGTTTATCGGGAGGTGCCGGAGCAACCCTGTTAACCATTACGCTGGCCGTTCTGCTTGCTAGACGTGGAAGGACGGTGACGGCTGCCGAATATGCCGGATTGCCTCCGGTGTGGTGCGAGTTGCTGCCTGCTGCGATGAAGGGGGAATCAGAGCTTTACTGGAAGAAGGGGGGAGGAGCGAAGGAGCTTAATAACAGAGGACGGGTCAAGTCCAAGAGCGCGGCTGCGCCTGTAAGGTGGCTGCTAACCGATCATGAGTTATATGCAAACAATGAAGCGGATGACAAATGGTCGCGTTTCGAGTTAGAGCTTCGCCTGAACAGAGGCGAATTTGAATTAGTGGATTTATCCGGCGATTGGGACGCTCCGGAATCCGTCCCGCTCATTCGCAAAGCCGATCACATAATCGTTATTGCCGATCCCGATGTATACAAGTGGCAGCCGGCACGGCTGGAGAGGCTGAAGCGGCTCCGCGGGGAATCGCTTCAGCAAGGTCGCGGCTTCCATTATGTTGCAAACAAACATACAAACTTTGGATATGCTAGATATTGGCTTTCGATGCTGACTGACGCCCCTTCTGCAATCGTACCGCTGCTGTCGCAAGAAAAATTATGGAGCTTGATTTGGAGCGGGAAGTGGCTCACCGATCACAATCAGCTCGATCAAATGCTGTCAAACGCTTTGCAGCCATTACTCGATAAGTTGATGGAGTGAGACGATCCCAGGATCCCGGCGAAAATGATGCGGCTTGCAATCCTCTGGCGCCTTCAATTATGATGAATATATTATTTTTGCTAGAGGGAAGGTGCTTCACGTTATGAATGAACGCGTCTTGGTCGTAGAAGATGAAGCAGGAATCGCTCGAATCTTGCAATTGGAATTGGAGCATGAGGGATACACCGTAGGCGTTGCTCCGGATGGACGGTCGGGCTATGAGATGGCTTCCACGGGCGAGTGGCAGCTGATATTGCTGGATGTCATGCTGCCGGAGATGAGCGGCATCGAGGTGTTGCGCTTGATTCGTCAGGCGGGCAACCCTGTTCCCATTATATTATTGACAGCTCGGGATACGGTGCCTGACAAGGTAAGCGGCTTCGAGCACGGCGCCAATGATTATATAACGAAGCCGTTCGCTATGGAGGAGCTGCTGGCGCGTGTCCGCAACATTCTCCGTATCTTCCAGCAGTACCCTAAAGAAGCGGAAGGCTCCGATATTATCAAGCTGGGCGATCTGTCCATCGAGCTGCGCTCACGCAAGGTGTACCGCAAGGATATTCTCATCGAGCTGACGCCTCGAGAATTCGAATTGCTTGTTTACCTGGTTGAGAATCGCAACGAGGAGAAGTCTCGTGAGGATATTTTGTCGGAAGTATGGGGCTACGACTTTATCGGGGAAACGAATCTGGTCGACGTGTATATCCGTTATCTGCGGCAAAAGCTGGACAAGGGGTATCGGCATAAGCTGATTCATACCGTGCGAGGAGTCGGCTATATGATTAAGGAGCCGGATGCATGACGCTTCGCAAACGGTTTACGCTCTTTACGATTTTCTGGTTAATTCTTATCCTCATCTTTTTTAATATTTTCGTCTATTTTTACGTAATCAAAATTACGACGGAGAGCGAAGAAGAGGTCATTACGACCAAGATGAATCTGATGCTGGAGAACCCTCGCATTCAGAGCGGGCGCGGACTCTCCTCTCCGGATCTGCTCAAGGAATATCATAACGCGAACGAGATGATCAGGATCATCGGTCCGAATAACAGGGTGCTGAATATTACGGGTACTAACGCCAGTTTGCTGGAGCTGCCCGCTACGTTCGAACCTTATCATCATACCGGCATGCTGACCAAGAGCGGGGAACGTATTATCTACATGCGCGTCCCGCTATATTCTGATGGTCAGGTTATCGGGATGTTGGAGATCAACCGGATTTTGGATGAGCTCGACAATTATCTGCAAGTGCTTGTTGGAGCGTTAAGCGTCACGAGCGCCGGAGCGATCCTGTTTGCGATATTCGGAACCTATTGGTTCACTTCGAGGTTAACCGCCCCCATCCAGCAGATGGTCAATACGATGCGGGAAATCGATCGCAGCGGCAAGCTGCGACAGATCGATGTCACGGGCCGCGAAGACTCCGCGGAGCTGCAACAGCTTGTGCGGGCATTTAATCAGATGATCGAACGGCTGGATAGGACCTTCGAGCGGCAGAAGCAATTCGTCGCCGACGCTTCGCATGAGCTCAAGACGCCGCTAACGGTCATCAGCAGCTACGCTGGTCTGCTCAAGCGTTGGGGCCGCGATGACGAAAGCGTGCGGGACGAAGCGATCGATGCGATCGCGAAGGAAGCGACGAGGCTGCAGAATTTGACCAAGTCGATGCTGATGCTGGCAGAAGCGGAGCAGGAGGATTGGCTCACGCTGGAGATGTTCGACGTGGTGCAGGTCGTAGACGAGCTGTCCACGATGCTGCAAACGACGTTCCAGCGGCAGATCCGGGTCAAGACGTTCTCCCGGGTCATTCGAATGTCTGGCGACAAAGATAAAATTCGTCAGCTGCTCGTTACCCTATTGGACAATGCGATCAAATACTCCAAGGAGCCGATCGACATCTCTGTTTCCCAATCCAAAAACATCGTCAAAATTGAAGTGAAAGATAAAGGCATGGGCATTCCGGAAAACGAAATCCCGCATCTCTTTGAGCGATTCTACCGTGTGGACAGCGCAAGGAGCCGCACGACGGGAGGCGTAGGATTAGGATTGTCCATCGCGAAACGGATCGTCGATATGCACGAAGGCAAGATCGACGTATTTAGCCTGCCGAATCTCGGCACGACGATTACCCTGCAATTCAAACAGCGGAAATCCTAATATAGGTTGAACACGAACTAATACCGGAGGTGCATCATGAAATTTCGTACGGCTGCCGTGCAATATCGGCTAACGGATATTACCGGCTTCGAACAATTCCGAGCTCAAGTAACTCATTACGTACGCAATGCGTCGGAGTACGGCGTTCAGTTCTTGTTATTCCCGGAGTTTATGACAACTCAATTGCTGTCGATCGGAGACGAGCGGGGCCAGGCACTTCCGATCGAGCTCCTGCCAACCTTTACGGATGCTTATGTGGAGTTGTTCCGGTCGCTTGCTGCCGAATACGGCATGTATATCATAGGCGGAACGCATGTAGTCGCTACCCAGGACGGCAAACGCCGTAATCGAGCCTTCCTGTTCCATCCGGACGGGAAGATCGATACCCAGGACAAAATCCACCTTACGCCAACTGAAGTGACGGAGTGGGATATGTCGAAGGGGGAAGGCGTCGAGGTGTTCCAGACGGAATTCGGCACGATCGCGATGTTAACCTGCTACGATATCGAGTTTCCTGAAATTGTTCGAATGGCTAGAGCCAAGGGCGCGGATGTCATCTTCTGTCCTTCCTGCACGGACGACAGGCATGGGTTCTACCGGGTAAGATACTGCTGTCATGCCAGAACGATCGAGAATCAGGTCTACGTCGTGACGACAGGAACGGTCGGCTCGCTCCGTACCGTGGACTTTATGCGCGCCAACTTCGGACAGGCCGCCATTATTGCGCCGAACGATATTCCGTTCCCGCCAGGCGGCATTATCGCGGAAGGAGTCGTGAACGATGATATGCTCGTCGTTGGCGACCTGGATCTGACCTTGCTGGAGCAGGTTAGGAAGGATGGATCGGTCATGACCTGGAGAGACCGTAGAGTCGATCTGTATACGGACTGGAGCCCGCGATGAGGAAGGAGCTGTATGTTCGGTCGGAGGGCCGGCTGGTCAAAGCTGTCATGCGTAATTACGGCAGAGACGACTTCGCTGGTCTGATCGCTGTTCAGAAGGCTTGTTTCCCGCCGCCTTTCCCGGAAGAGCTGCTATGGAACGAGGAGCAGCTTGCTTGCCATGTAGAGACATTTCCCGAGGGCGCAATATGCGCCGAGATCGATGGCGTAATTGTCGGCTCAATGACCGGACTCATCGTCGATATGGCGGATTACGGCCATGATCACAGCTGGTCGGCGGTTACCGATGACGGTTATATCCGGAATCATAACCCGCGAGGCCAAACGCTGTACGTGGTAGATATCGGAGTCGTTCCTGCTTACCGTCAATCGGGTCTGGGCAAGTGGATGATGCAAACCTTATACGAGACGGTCGTCCATCTTGGACTGGACAGACTGCTTGGAGGAGGCCGCATGCCGGGGTACGGAGAACGAGCCGGCATGGCGACTCCCGAACAATACGTAGCCAAAGTGTTGTCCGGCGAGTGGAACGATCCCGTCATTTCGTTCCTGCTGCGCTGCGGCCGCATGCCGGTGGGCATCGCGAACGGCTATCTAGAGGATGAGCAGTCGCTCAACTATGCCGTTCTGATGGAATGGCGTAATCCGTTCAAAAGTTAACCTACTTAATTACATATGACACGCAGGAGGAATATCCATGTTGACTTATCATCGTATCCAATCTATTCAAGATCCGCATTTCCGCTCCCTTCATGAGCTGCTTGGCACGATATTCCCGCCTGAGGAAGTGTTGGCCTATGACCTTTGGGCAGAGCCGCTGCAAGATCCCGGCATCCATGTTTATGTTGCGCTCAAGGAGGAAGCTGTGGTCGGCGCGACCGAATATCGCTATTATCCGGACATGCGCGTAGCGATGACGGACTTCACCATCATTGGCAAGCCTGCACTCGGAATCGGCCGATTCCTGCTGACGAACAGGGAGAAGGATTTGAAGCGGCTTGCGGAGCAATCAGGTACGGAGCCTATCGGCATGTTTGCGGAGGTATACGATCCCTATCGGGCGGTCTCGCATGAATTCGGCGGCGTATCCCCAATGAATCCCATTGTGCGTCGAGAGGTGTTGTCGCATATCGGATACCGGCGTCTGGACCTGACTTACGTTCATCCTTCCTGGGAGCATACGGGAGAAGCGGTGTCCGAGCTGGATCTCTGTTTTCTACCCAGCAGCGAGGAGCTTGATGCCATTCCTGCCTCGCTTGTCGTAGAGTTCCTGACGACCTATTATTCCGCGCTGCCGAATAAGCCTCAAGCATGGCTGGACATGATCCAGCAGCTGAGATCCCGGGAAGAAGTACGCCTGCTAGCTCTATGAGTACATTGATCTTTCGGGGGACGGGAGATTCTCAGGGAGTGCCTCGCATCTATTGCGAATGCGATGTGTGCGTGGAAGCGAGAGGGACAGGCGAAAATCTGCGCTTGCGGCCATCCTTGCAATGGCAGGATGCCGATGCAGGAACAACCTGGATCGATTGCGGCCCGGACTTCGGCCGGCAAATGGAAGCGGCCCATCTGCGGGATATAGACCGTATGCTTATTACGCATGCCCATTACGATCATATTGGCGGTCTACCCGAGTGGTATGATGTTTGCCGCTGGACGGGGAAGACAGGGGCGGTTTACGCCCCGACCGAGGTTATTGAGGAAATCCTTCAGAGATTCCCGTGGATCGCCAGCCGAATCGAGTTCAAGCCGTTCGACGCTCCGATGATGATTGGGGCATGGAAGGCTAGCAGTTGGAAGGTCAATCATGGAAAGAACGGATATGCTTATGCTTTTTCGTTCCAACACGCTCATACGGGATATCGCTGGATTTATTGTCCGGATGCGATTGAACTGACAGAGGAACAGCAGAAGCCGATGGCAAGGGCGGATCTGATTATTCTGGGAACAAGCTTCTTCCGAGAACCATATCCGATGGAGACGCGATCTGTTTATGATGTCGAGGAGGCGATCGGACTGTCGCGGAATTGGCAGCCTGGAAGGATCATTCTGACACATATGTCTCACGACATCGATATCGCCAGAGGGGATGAACTTCCGGCAGGAATGGATTTTGCGCATACAGGCATGCAAATCGAGGTAACCCGTTCCTGACTGAAAAGGGCTGCGAAGTTTAACGGAACCATTAACGCTTGACGAAGGCGACTTCATTTTGTATGATGGGGATAGTTTTTGGTATTCGGAAGGGGAAATTTTAATGACTGCCGGTGTTCTTAACTCTTAAAAAAGGATCATATTGGAATTATGAAGTTCTCCCGCTATAGGTCTGTTCGCAGAACGGCTTGCGCAGGGTTTATTTTGTAATTCGAATCCTAGAGTTGAGAACATGTGGATTTCCGTCTGTTTACCTTCGGGCTGACAGTCTGATCACCGTGCTCTTTGCAGCACGGTTTTTTTGCGTCTATTTTCCGTTACCCTTTTCGTCGGCCTCGAGGGAGAACGGAACGTAAGAATGCAGAAATTTGGACTGCCATGCCCTTAACTGGACAGGAACGGAACGCGCCCGCGTTCTGTTCCTGTCTATTTTTTTCTCAAAAAAGGAGCTGTTGATAAGTGAACGAACAAACGTTAAGAAAACTGGAATTTCATAAAGTGAAAGAACAAGTGGCACATTATACTCTTTCCCCGGCGGGACTCCAATTGGCGGAAGCCATGCGGCCAAGCGGAGACTACACTCGTGTAGCCGCATGGCTCCGCGAGACGGAGGAGGCTGCAAATCTGCTTGCAGGAGGTGCCAGCATCCCGTTGTCAGCCATGGAAGGCATTGATCCTTTCCTTTCTCTTTTAGGCAAGGGCAGAATATATAACGAGCAGGAGCTGGAGCAGCTTGGCGTGTGGTTAACGTCAGTGTACCAAATGAAAAGGTATATGAACGCTAAGCGACAGCAAGCCCCAACAATAGCCGGATATGCGGACTCCATGAACGACTGCCCTGATCTGCGCGAGCAGTTGAACACATGTATTCGATTCGGGATGCTGACAGATGAGGCAAGTCCTGATTTAAGCTATATTCGGCGTCAGACACATATCGTGGAGGATCAAATCGGGAAACGTATGGCTGGAGCGATGGGGAAATACAAGAGCAGTCTGCAAGAAGCAGTCATTAGCAAAAGAAGCGGAAGATTCGTGTTGTCGGTCAAGCGGGAGCTCCGCAAAAATGTGCCCGGTACTGTACTGGACGAATCGGCCAGCGGTCAGACTTTGTTTATCGAACCTGTGGAAGTGGCGGAGATGCAGCTGGAGCTGCATCAATGGAAAGCGGCCGAAGAGAGGGAACGAACGATCGTGTTGTCGCGTTTGTCAGACGAAGCTGAAAAATATTCCTCCGAGTTGAAAACGAACGTGCAGGCGATGGCGATCTTCGACTTCATCATTGCGAGAGGCAAGTACGCAAGAAGCTGCGGCGGCGTTCGCGTCGGTTTGTCCGACAAACCGATCGTGTCGCTTGTTGAAGCAAGGCATCCTCTCCTTGGAGAAAGCTGCGTGCCTCTAAGCGTCGAGCTGGGACTGAAGTGGAATCAGCTTATGATCACGGGACCCAATACCGGCGGCAAGACGGTCACGTTAAAGACGATGGGACTGCTGGTCATCATGAACCAATGCGGATTGCTTGTGCCAGCGGCGCCGGAAAGCGTGCTGGGCATGTTTGCGCACGTCGAAGCGGATGTCGGCGACGGGCAAAGTCTGGAGCAGTCGCTCAGCACATTCTCGTCCCATATATCCGTCTTAAAAGATATGCTCCGCTTGGCTGCAGGCAAGTCCCTGCTTTTGCTTGATGAACTTGCAGCCGGAACGGACCCCTCCGAAGGGATCGCGTTGTCGATCGCCGTTCTGGAGCAGTTGAAGCGCCAAGGCGCCAAGCTGGCCGCAACGACCCATTTTAACGAAATCAAGACGTTCGCATCTCGCACGGAAGGCTGTCAGAACGGGAGAATGGCGTTCGATCCCGATACGCTCAGACCGCTCTATCGTTTGGAGATAGGGGAAGCGGGCGACAGTCATGCTTTCGCGATAGCGAGAAGATTTGGAATTCCCGAGACCGTTATGGCCAGGGCAGAGGAATTGCTGAGTTTTAAAGGAGGGAGCGAAACGTACTTGGAAATTCCTGCGGCGAACAACGGCGATATCAACAGCCAGATTACGGGCAATGATGGCGCCAAGCAGGAAAGTCGCGAAACGGCCGGCAAGGCTGATTTACCTGCTGATTCTCCAGGGGGCAAAACGCGAGTTTACGCCAAAGGCGACGTCGTATGGATCTACCCGCTAAAGCGCGCCGGAGTCGTATTTAAGGAGACGGATGAACGCGGCAATTTAATCGTTCAAGTACAGGGGCAGAAGCTGAAATTCAATCACAAGCGAGTGAAGCCGTATATCGCCAAGGAGAAGCTGTACCCTGGCGAATCGTATGACCTCGATATCGTATTCGAGTCGAAGGAGAACCGCAAGGCCCGCCATCTGATGAACCGCAAGCATGCGGAAGGCGTCGAAATCATCATCAAACCGGACGAACGATCCTAGTCCCGGCTTTGGATAACGAGAAGACGCCCTTGCTTGAGGCGGATCATGCCTCTTTCTTGAAGGAGGACGTTGCTAATTCCCAATGATTGTCCGATTGTAAGCGTGGCGTCGCCAAGCGGATACTGGAACCCCTCCAGCGTAATGCCGGTCACGTCATGCGACAATGGAAGCAGAGACACTTGCGGATGCTCCAGTCGGTCCACATATGCATCTTGCGAGATCAAGCTGATCCGATTCGTCGCATCCGCGATCGAGGCGGCGACGCCATTCTCGTCCGCGAGCGCAAGCAGGTGAACATTCGCCAGAGAGTGATCGAAACGTGTGCCGAGCGCGCCCAACAGCACAATATTTGTTGGCTTCATGTCCAGCGCAAGACGGAAGGCCATCTCGGTGTCGGTAAAGTTTTTGTCGATGGGATCGCACTGAATCGTCTTGCCGCTGTTGTCCTTAATCCGTTCCAGCTCTTCAGCCGTCACAGAATCAAAGTCGCCGATCGCGATATCAGGACGATAACCTTGTTCGATCAGGAATAGTGCTCCGCTGTCCGCACCGATGAGCACCTTGCCCTCTCGCACATAGGGGATTGCCCAGTCTCCTAAAGATCCTCCCGAGGTAATGACGATTGTATAGCTGTCGAGCATGTCATTCAACATCCTTTCAATGCAGGTTAAAGTTGTGTACAGTATAGCGCCCGCAGCGTATATAGGGCAATGCAAATCTGGACGAAAATTGTCGTTGCGGAAGTTGCGGGGCGGCGCTAAAATGGGAAAGGACGTAAGGCGATCATTCGCTACATTGATCGGGGCGGTGGGTATGGATATTTTTAACGTCTTCAGCTTGATCGGCACGATTGCGTTCGCGGTCAGCGGAGCGGTAGTCGCGATGGAGGAAGAATACGACATTTTGGGCGTATACGTGCTTGGGCTCGTTACGGCATTCGGCGGGGGTGTTATTCGAAACCTGCTTATCGGCATGCCAGTCACGATGCTGTGGAGTCAGGGCTATCTGTTCAAGGTGGCGCTTATCGCCATGACCATTGCCTTTGTTCTGCCCGTGCGTTGGATCTTACGATGGAGAAGGAGCGAGGCCTTCTTTGATGCCATCGGTTTATCGGCGTTCGCCATTCAAGGCGCCTTATATGCCACCCAAATGGGGCATCCTATAAGCGCAGTGCTTGTGGCAGCCATGTTGACGGGAATTGGCGGGGGAATTATCCGCGACGTGCTTGCGGGACGCAAGCCGCTCGTGCTCAAGGACGAAATCTACGCGGTGTGGGCGATGCTTGGCGGACTATGCATTGGACTTGGATGGGCCAAATCGTCGATTGAACTGCTTGTGTTGTTCGGTATCATCATTATGTTCCGCATGATGTCCGTCTATTACAAGTGGCGGCTGCCTCGCCGATCGCTAAGGGGCGCATTCGCTGCGTCTGCGGTTGCGGCGGAACGGAATAATAAAATGAAAAAGAAAGAGTTGGATAAGTCATGAGCGCAACTAGCAATGTACTGTTCGTATGTCTCGGCAATATTTGCCGTTCGCCGATGGCGGAGGCCGTTATGCGTCATCTGGTGAAGCAGGAGGGGTTGGAGGAGGCTATCAAGGTCGATTCTGCGGGAACGGGCGACTGGCATCTCGGTCATCCGCCGCATGAAGGCACGCGCAAGCTGCTGGATCATCACGGTATTACGTATGAAGGCATGACTGCAAGACAAGTAAATAGCGGCGATTTTAATGGGTTCGACTTTATCGTCTGCATGGACGCCAAAAACTTGAAAGACGCCAAGGCTGTCTTCCAAGCCGCTTCCGACCGAAATGGAGCGAAAGGGGATCCAGCCGTCTTTACTTTCATGGAATTGCTGCCTGATCACGGCATCGCGGATGTGCCAGACCCTTATTATACTGGCAATTTCGAAGAAGTTTATGAGCTGGTGGAAGCGGGATGCAAGGCGTTGCTGGGACGGATCCGGGCGGAGAAGGACCTGTGAGGGAGCAAAAATCCATTCTTTAGATTTCAAGAAGGAAGACGCCTTCATTCTTAATCCCCTAAACAACAAAAAAGACTGCATGTCCGGCTTGTACTGCATGCAGTCTTTTTGTTCGCCTGGCGAGGTATTATTCCACCTCGATGAAATAAGCGAGAGCAGCCGGGATCTCCTTCTGCCAGAAGCCCCATTGATGTTTCCCGTCCTTCTCTTCGTAGAAGATGCGAGCGCCTTTGTGCTCCAGCAGAGCTTTGGCATTACGGTTGAGTGCGAGAAAATCGTGTACTCCGCGGTCCGTCGTTTCGTATTCCGTTTCCTGAAGCCCGACGATCATATAGATGTCAAGCCATTCCAGATCGTAGTTTCGATCGATGACCGCATGCGAGCTGGCAAAGAAGGCGCCGGACATGGATATGACTCTCGTAAACAGCTGAGGGTATTCAAGCGCCAAGTGAAGCGAAACCGTACCGCCTAATGAATCTCCTGCGAGCAGTCGATCCTCCGGCTCTTTGCGAACGGGATATCGTTCCTCTACAAACGGCAGCAGCTCCTCTGCAAAGAACCGAAGATATGCTCCATGACGGCTGCCATCGGCGGCGTATTCCTCGGTGCGGTGTTTCTTGTCGACATCGACGCCGACGATGATGAAAGGTTCCAGACCTTCATCGAGGATGAGCTTTGTTGCGGATGTAGCAACTCTGCCGAAATTAAAAAAATCTTCGCCATCCTGACAATATACGACAGGATAACTTAAAAGCTCGTTATATCCCGGAGGAAGGAATATGCGCAATTGGCGTTCTCCTTCCGCAAGATAACGGCTGGGTACGGTTTCCTTCAATATGGTTCTCTTTAAATAACGATCGTCCGTCATGCGAGAAAACTCCTTTATATATGGAATGGAATACGGCAGATGTGGGCAAACAATAGTAAGGTAAAGTGCAACATACGTCCGAAGAGAATCAGTTGTATTATGCTGTTATAGTGGGAATTGGATTCTGTAGCATATACAATTTCTTAACAGAACAGCCTGAATCAGCGAAAAAACAACGGTTTTTTTGTTTTTTGCTTTGACCATTTTTGTTAAACAGGTTTATAATAATTCTATAACAGAGATACCCGTTTTTCAAATATTTTGATTGAGGTGAGCGTTCAAAATGAGCAAACTGCCATACGAAGTTCAGACGGAACCGGTTACACCAATGTCCGTATTGTCGCTCGATGGAGAAGTCGAAAATCCGGATCTTCTGCCGGAATTGACTGATGAGCAACTAAAAGAAATTATGTACCGCATGGTATTTACCCGCACATGGGACGAGCGTGCCGTTAACCTCGGCCGTCAAGGACGTTTAGGCTTCTACGCGCCTGTTTCCGGCCAGGAAGCATCCATGATCGGCAGCGAATACGCCCTTAACAAAGACGATTTTATTTGCCCGGGCTACCGCGACATGCCACAGCTCGTGTGGCACGGTCTTCCAATGTACCAGGCATTCCTATATTCGCGCGGCCATCAAGCCGGAGGCCAAATTCCGGAGGACGTACACGTTCTGATGCCGCAAATCATCATCGGCGCGCAAGTCCTGCACGCGACCGGCGTTGCCATG
Source organism: Paenibacillus sp. PAMC21692 (assembly GCF_014303795.1). Classification (NCBI taxonomy): domain Bacteria; kingdom Bacillati; phylum Bacillota; class Bacilli; order Caryophanales; family Paenibacillaceae; genus Paenibacillus; species Paenibacillus sp. PAMC21692. Next base: position 5,367,332 of record NZ_CP060293.1, on the reverse strand, counting down.
GCATTTAAGAAAAAGGGCGAAAAGCGCGTTGCCATTACGTACACAGGTGACGGCGGATCCTCCGAAGGCGATTTCTACGAAGGTCTTAACTTCGCCGGCGTATACAAGCTGCCCGCGATCTACGTGGTTCAGAATAACGGTTACGCCATCACGACTCCGTATTCGAAGCAAACAGCTGCATTGTCCGTCGCTCACAAAGCGGTTGCCGCCGGCATCAAAGGCGTGCAAGTGGACGGCATGGACGTTCTGGCCGTCATCAAAGCCGTGCGTGACGCGGCAGAGCGCGGCCGCAATGGCGAAGGCGCTACGCTGATCGAACTTTTGACGTATCGTTTCCGTCCGCACTCCATGGCTGACGATACAACGAAGTACCGGACGAAGGACGAAGAAGCAGAATGGTCGTTAAAGGATCCGTTGATCCGATTCGGCAAGTATCTCGAGAAAAAAGGACTGTGGTCCGAGGAAGATACGAACCGTGTTAAAGAAGAAGCGAAAGCGACCGTAAACGAAAACATCAAAAAAGCCGAAGCCGTGGAAAAAATGACAGTCGCCGGCCTGATCGATACGATGTTCGAAACAACGCCTAAGTACCTGGAAGAACAAAAAGCGGATTTCCAATAATAGGGGAGGAGTAAACCAACATGGCACAAATGAATATGCTTGAAGCGATTCGCGATGCGATGCGCGTAGAATTGAAACGGGATGAGAACGTGCTGATCTTCGGCGAGGACGCAGGTAAGGTCGGCGGTGTATTCCGCGTAACGGAAGGTTTGCAGGAAGAATTCGGGGAAGACCGCGTGTTCGATACTCCGCTTGCGGAATCCGCGATTGCGGGTATGGCTGTTGGCATGGGGCTTCAAGGCTTCCGTCCCATCGCCGAGATCCAATTCGTTGGTTTCATCTACGAAGCACTTGATCAAATGTTCATTCAAGCTGCCCGCATGCGTTACCGCTCCGGCGGCCGCTATAACTCGCCGATCGTATTCCGCACGCCTTTTGGCGGCGGCGTTAAGGCAGCCGAGCTGCATACGGATTCCCTGGAAGGTCTGGCTGTTCAAACGCCGGGCATCAAGGTTGTTATTCCGTCCAATCCATACGATGCAAAAGGTCTCATGATCTCCGCGATCCGCGATAACGATCCGGTTTTCTTTATGGAGCATCTGAATTTGTACCGCGCGTTTAAAGCTGACGTTCCGGAAGGCGAGTACACGATCGAGATCGGTAAAGCGAACGTTGTTCGCGAAGGCAGCGACGTGACGATCATTGCATATGGCATGATGGTGCATACTGCGGTTAAAGCAGCAGACGAGCTTGAGAAACAAGGCATCAAAGCCGAAGTCATCGACCTTCGTTCCCTGGTGCCGCTCGATATCGACACCCTTGTCGCTTCTATCCAAAAGACGAACCGTGTGATCGTCGTGCAAGAAGCTCAGAAAACTTCCGGCGTAGCGGCTGAGGTTATTGCCCAAATTAACGAAAAAGCGATTCTGCATCTGGAGGCTCCGGTGCTTCGCGTAGCCGGTCCTGACACGGTATATCCGTTCGCTCAGATCGAAGACACTTGGCTGCCTACTCCGGCTCGTATCGTCGCCGCTGCTCAGAAAGTCATTAATTTCTAAATTTAATGTTTCATTCCGGTAGGAATACGGTTATTAAGAAGTTTTTAAAGATCGAGTTCAAAAAGTTCGGTTATCAGTACCGAGAAGATTGAAGGCAGGTAGAAAATGAGGAGCGGAGCATAGCAGAGCTATGTGAGCATCGGAAGTTTCGCCTGCATTCAATATTCGATGTCGACTATGCTACTTGGCATACTTCGTAATGGGAATCGGACTTTTTGAACAACCACTTAAAGGAGGTTGTCATTGGTGGCTAAATTCGAATATCGATTCCCCGAGCTGGGCGAAGGCCTGCATGAAGGCGAAATCGTCAAAGTGCTCATCAAGCCGGGCGCTAAAGTAACGGACGATGATATTATTATGGAAGTACAAAATGACAAGGCAATCGTAGAAGTCCCTTGTCCTGTTAATGGCACGGTGCTAGAAGTATTGGTAAAAGACGGCCAGGTTTGCCATGTCGGAGAGCTTGTCGCGGTAATCGACGCGGAAGGCGACATTCCGGAGAGCGCGCAGCCAGCTCCAACCGAAGAGAAAAAGGAAGAAGCGGCTCCTGCTCCTGAGGCAGCTGCAGCACCATCCGCTCCGGCTCAATCCGAAGCGAAACAAGCAAACTCGCAAGTGCTTGCAACGCCAAGCGTGCGCAAGTTCGCTCGCGAAAAGGGCGTAGATTTAGCGCAAGTGTCCGGCACGGGCAAAAACGGCCGCATAACTCGCGAAGACGTAAACGGCTTTGGCGGCGCTCCTGCAGCTTCGACTGAAGCTCCTGCAGCCAGCGCGGCACAAGAGGCTCCAGCTGCAAGCGAAACGAAATCCGCGGCTCCGGCAGCTTCCGGAACAGCATACCGTCCAGAAGAGCGCGTACCGTTTAAGGGTATCCGCAAAGCAATCGCAAACGCGATGGTCAAATCGGTATACACGGCTCCGCATGTGACCATTATGGACGAAGTGGACGTTACCGAGCTGGTTGCCCTTCGTGCAAAATATAAGCCATACGCAGAGAAAAAAGGTTCCAAGCTGACTTACTTGCCGTTCATCGTTAAGGCGCTCGTGGCCGCTTGCCGCCAGTTCCCGATCATGAACTCGACGCTGGACGAAGCAAATCAAGAGATTGTCTATCGCAAGTATTACAATATCGGTATCGCAACGGATACGGACAACGGCTTGATCGTTCCGGTTATCGAAGACGCAGATCGCAAAAACCTGTTTATGGTTGCCGATTCCATCCGCGACCTTGCAGCTCGCGGCCGCGACGGCAAACTGACGGCGAATGAACTGAGAGGCAGCACGATCTCGATCTCGAATATCGGTTCCGCTGGCGGCATGTTCTTTACGCCGGTCATCAACTTCCCTGAAGTCGCGATTCTAGGTACCGGTCGGATTTCGGAAAAGCCGGTTGTTCGCAATGGTGAAATCGTCGCCGCTCCGGTTATGGCCCTGTCCCTGAGCTTCGACCATCGTCTCATCGACGGCGCAACGGCTCAGAACTTTATGAACTACATTAAACAGCTTCTGGCGCAGCCTGAACTGTTCATTATGGAGGTTTAACATATGGTAGTTGGAGATGCTTCCCTGGATATTGACACTCTAGTCATCGGCGCAGGTCCCGGCGGTTACGTAGCCGCCATCCGCGCGGCTCAACTTGGCCAAAACGTATTGGTCGTAGAGAAGGAACATGTCGGCGGCGTATGTCTTAACGTTGGCTGTATCCCTTCCAAAGCTCTGATCAGCGCAGCTCATCAATACGAGTCCATCAGCCACGCTTCCGCATTCGGCATTGAAGTGGGCGAAGCGAAGGTTAATTTTGACAAAGTGCAAGAGTTTAAAAACGGCATCGTCAAGAAGCTTACGGGCGGCGTTGCTTCCCTGCTGAAGGCGAACAAAATCCAATATTTCCATGGCGAAGTCATGTTCATCAACGAGAACGAAGCACGCGTCTTCAACGATCAAGAAGCGCCGCGCTACCGTTTCAAGAACTGCATTATCGCTACGGGTTCCCGTCCGATCGAGCTGAAAGCATTCCCTTACGGCGGCCGCATCGTATCTTCGACAGGCGCGCTGAGCCTGCCTGAAGTTCCGAAGAGCCTTGTCGTTATCGGCGGCGGCTACATCGGCATCGAGCTTGGCCAAATGTACTCTAAGTTCGGCACAAAAGTAACGGTAATCGAAGGTTCTGATTCCATCTTGCCTGGCTTCGACAAAGACATGTCCTCGATCGTCGCGAAGAAGCTGAAAGGCACGAATGTCGATATCGTTACCGGCGCGCAAGCGAAAAGCGCGGAGCAAACGGACAAAGACGTTACGGTTACTTACACTGTAGGCGACAAAGAAGAGAAAGTAACGGCTGATTACTTGCTCGTAACGGTCGGCCGTCGTCCTAATACGGACGGCGAGCTTGGTCTGGACCTGATCGGCGTCAAAATGACGGACCGCGGTCTGGTCGAAGTCGACCAGCAATGCCGCACGAGCATCCCGCATATCTTCGCCATCGGCGACATTATTGCAGGTCCTGCTCTTGCGCACAAAGCGATGTACGAAGGACGCATTGCCGCAGAAGCGATTGCTGGTCAGCCAAGCGTTGTCGACTATAAATGCGTGCCTGCCGTTTGCTTCTCCGATCCCGAATGCGCAAGCGTCGGCCTGAGCGAGAAGGAAGCGAAGGAGCAAGGCCACAATGTAAAAGTGGGCAAATTCCCGTTCGCTATCAACGGCCGCGCCATGTCGCTTAACGCCAACGAAGGTTTCGTGAAGCTGGTATCCGATGCTGACTCCGGTCTTGTGCTTGGCGCGCAAATCATCGGTCTGGAAGCATCCAACATGATCGCCGAGCTTGCTCTCGCTATCGAGATGGGCGCTACGCTTGAAGATATCGCTCTGACGATTCACGCTCACCCTACACTGGGAGAGATCGTGCTGGACGCTGCCGAAGTTGCACTCGGACATCCGATCCACACTTTCATCAAATAATTGAGTATTATCCTATATTTCGACAAGAGGTCTCGCCGCATTAGATGCGGCGCGGCCTCTTTTGCTCATTGTCAATCTTTTCGTTAACGACGTTAATGATCGTAAGGAGATGGATAATATGATGTCTGAAATCAACGAAAAGGTTCAGCCTCCAGCCAAACCGTCCAAAGACTCCAGAACGTTGATGACACAGCTCATCTTCCCCCTGGATACTAATCATCATGATACAATGTTCGGCGGCAAGCTTATGGAATACATGGACAAAGTTGCAGCCATATCCGCCATGAGGCACGCTCGCATGCGGGTTGTGACTGCGTCGACAGACAGCCTTGATTTTCTCGCTCCTATCCGTGTAGGCGAGGTTATTGAAGTGGAAGCATTTGTGACGTGGACCAGACGCAGCTCCATGGAAATTTATGTGTCCGTGAACTCTGAAAATTTGTACACTGGCTCACGTAAAACGACAGTTACTGCTTTTTTTACCTTCGTGGCACTGGATGAGAACGGCAAGCCTGCCGAGATATCCAAAGTGTTCCCGGAGTCGGAATTGGAACGTCAGCTTCATGCTAGCGCTCCGGCGAGACATGAGCTTCGGAAGGCTCGCAAGAGCGACAGAACGTCAAAGGCGTGATATAATACTGGGATAAAAAAGCAAGGAGCGATAGGGTTATGAGCAGCGAAAACCAATATTTGCAGTTGCTGCGAGACGTGCTCAAAAGTGGCGTCCGCAAGGAAGACCGAACGGGTACGGGCACGATTTCGACGTTCGGCTATCAGATGAGATTCCCGCTGTCGGAAGGTTTTCCATTATTAACAACAAAACGCGTATCCTTTAAAATGATTGCGAGCGAGCTGTTCTGGTTCATGCGAGGCGATACAAACATCCGATATTTGTTGCAAAACAACAACAATATATGGAATGAATGGGCGTTTAAGCGTTGGGTGGAAAGCAGCGAATATTCGGGTCCAGATATGACCGACTTCGGCCTGCGCTCCCAACGGGATGAAACGTTCGCGGAGGCGTACAAGCTGGAGATGGCTGCCTTTAAGTCCAGAATTCTGGAAGACGAGTCGTTTGCTGAGCGTTATGGCGAGCTAGGTGATGTCTACGGCAAACAATGGCGGGCATGGAAGACCGCGCGGGGGGAGACGATCGATCAGCTTGGCGATGTCATCCGCACGATCAAGAGCAATCCGGATTCGCGCAGATTAATCGTATCGGCCTGGAATCCGGAGGATGTGCCGACCATGGCTTTGCCGCCGTGCCATACGATGTTCCAATTCTACGTGGCGGAAGGCAAGCTGTCCTGTCAGCTGTATCAGCGCAGCGGCGACATCTTTTTGGGCATCCCGTTTAACATAGCAAGCTACGCGCTCCTGACTCATCTAGTGGCGCATGAATGCGGCTTGGATGTGGGCGACTTTGTCCATACGCTGGGAGACGCACATATCTATAGCAATCATTTGGAGCAAATCGAAGCTCAGTTGAGCCGCGAGCCAAAAGCGTTGCCGATCTTGCACATAAATCCTGACAAGCGTTCTGTATTCCAGTTCGAGCTGTCGGACTTGTTGCTGGAAGGTTATGATCCGCATCCGGCGATCAAAGCGCCGGTAGCAGTCTGATGCACCGGAAGAGAGGTTAGAACATGACCATAACATTAATCGCGGCGATGGACCGCAATCGTACAATCGGCAAGGGCAATGCCATGCCATGGAGGCTTCCGGCAGAAATGGCCTTTTTCAAAGCGAACACTTTGGGGAAGACCGTTTTGATGGGGCGCAAGACCTTCGAATCGCTAGGCGGCAAGCCGCTTCCCAATCGACGCAATATTGTGCTGACCCGTCAGACAAACCTCGAGCTTCCAGGCAGCGAGATTGTTCATTCCGTTGAAGAAGCGCTTCGATTGATCCCGGAGGTCGAAGAGCTGATGATTATCGGAGGCTCCGACATTTACGCGCAGTTCCTTCCTTACGCAAACAAAATATTGCTGACGGAAGTTGAGACAGAGATCATAGGTGGAGACGCTACTTTCCCCGAATTCGATCCAAAGGATTGGCGGCGTATCGTCGGCGATCGCAAGGAGCCGGATGAACGCAATGCCTACGCCTTCACTTTCGTAACCCATGAGCGACTATAGATGAATTTGACTGCTTTCTGCGGTGTAGACATGATTTGACGAACGATTCGTCAATAAGTGCAAATGATTGTACGGATAATCCATTAACCACCCCGTCACCGGAATGCTAGGATATTATATTATAGTTACCGAAATTTACAACGGGTTGAAACGGTTGAAAAATGAATGGATTCCCGATATATTTTTAGAGAGAGCAGGAGATGCAGCAAACGGGAATACGGATGGAGGAATAGCGATCATGTCTACACCAACGGGATTTATGGAATATCAGCGCGAACTGCCAGCCGATCGCGACCCGATTGAGCGCATTAAAGATTGGAACGAGTTCCACAAGCATCTGTCAGACGAGCAGCTTCGCACGCAAGGCGCGCGCTGCATGGACTGCGGCACTCCTTACTGCCATACGGGCATAGAGCTGGCTGGATCCGTCTCCGGCTGTCCGGTCAACAATCTCATACCAGAATGGAATAACTTGATCTATAGAGGGTTATGGCGCGAAGCGCTGGAACGCCTGCACAAAACAAATAATTTCCCGGAATTTACCGGCCGGGTTTGTCCTGCTCCATGCGAAGGTTCTTGCACGGTAGGCCTGATCGGCGATGCCGTTACAATCAAGACGATCGAGCAAGCGATCATCGATCGTGGTTTCGAAGAAGGTTGGGTTGTTCCGCAACCGCCTAAAATGCGTACAGGCAAACGAGTTGCCGTCGTGGGATCCGGCCCTGCCGGGATGGCTGCGGCGGCGCAGCTCAACAAAGCCGGGCATACAGTAACGGTGTACGAGCGCGCTGACCGTATCGGCGGCTTGCTCACTTACGGCATCCCGACTATGAAGCTGGAAAAACATGTTGTACAAAGACGTGTTGATCTGATGATCGAAGAAGGCATCGAGTTCGTGACGAATACCGAGATCGGCAAGGATATTGCAGCAAGCGAGCTTCTTGCGCAGTTCGACGCGGTCGTACTATGCGGAGGCGCTACGAAGGCGCGCGACGTAGAGATCGAAGGCCGCGACTTAAACGGAGTTCATATGGCGATGGATTACTTGAACGGTACTATCAAAAGCTATCTGGATTCCAATCTGGAGGATGGCAAATACCTCTCCGCCAAGGACAAAAACGTGATCGTAATCGGAGGCGGCGATACAGGAACAGACTGCGTGGCAACGGCATTGCGCCATGGATGCAAGTCGATTACGCAATTTGGCACGGTCGGCAAGGCGCCGCTTACGCGCGATCCGATCAAAAATCCTTGGCCGCAATTCCCGAATGTGTATACGCTGGATTACGCACAGGAAGAAGCCAAAGCGTTGTACGGCGATGATCCCCGTGCTTTCTCGGTCCTTACGAAGAAGTTCGTAGGCGACGAAAATGGCAATCTAAAGGAACTGCACACGGTTCAAATCGAACGTACGGTCGATGAGACGGGGCGCAGAATCTACAAGGACATCCCGGGTACGGAAAAAGTATGGCCGGCAGATCTGGTTTTCATCGCGGTAGGCTTCGAAGGACCGGAGTCGACGCTGATCGACCAGCTCGGTCTAGAGCAAGATCGCCGTTCCAACGTCAAAGCGAAATACGGCGAATACAGCACCAACGTTGATAAAGTATTCGCTGCAGGCGATATGCGCCGCGGACAAAGCCTTGTCGTATGGGCGATTAACGAAGGTCGCGAGGTAGCTCGCGAAGTTGATAAATATTTGATGGGTTCCTCAATGCTGCCTTAACGCAGCCGAGGAACGTCTTCCATAGGACATGGAAGAGTCAAGAGAAGGTAAAAGCGCCCTCGGGCGCTTTTTCTTGCTTTTATGGTATTATCGTATAGAAAGCGAGGAATGAACGATGATCAAATATGGATTGGATACGGTTGCCGAGCTCAAATTCAGTTCCTTCGAATTCCGTATCGAGCGCAGGGATGAACAATGGGTCGATATATACTTGCAGCCTGGGCTTGTGGAAGAGACACCGGTCCCAAGCGATATGATCGCCTTTACGATATGGGTCATCTGCACGCATGACGGAACAATCGTACATATGCTGCCGCAAGATGAAGATTGCGATTGCGAATACGGCTTCACAGTGGGGGAGAAGGAGCAAATTGCTGCTTTTATTGCCAGCGAAGCGATTCGAAGCGAAATCGCCAATCTAACTACGCCGTAAGCAGGGAAGTTATGGTAGAATCGATGTAAGAGATTCGTAGGAGGGGAACTGCGGATGACAGCCGATCAAGCTTATGTGCTTACACCTCGGGACGTACGCCAGATACGAAATTACGTATTGAACAAATACGCCGGGATGCCAAGCCGCAAGCGCGCCGAGATCGTTGCCGATGCGGTATCGCGAATCATTTACAGACAGCTTCCCGATTTCGACGGGGCTGTTAAACATGCATTAACAAGCCAACTGATCCGTACGATCGTATTAGAGGAGAATCGATCTGTCTGCAGTGATGATATTTTCCAACTATGTATGGAGCTTGATCACAATGATGAAGCGATACGCCGGCCTCTTGATCATTGGGTCAGGGAGCAGGAGCGCAAGCTGCAATCAACTGCAGAATTACGTACTGCGGAGATCGGAATAAGGGATTGGTCGAGCGAGTCTCCGATTAAAGCGGCTGCAATGCCAGACAGTCATAGCAAGCGCATGCGTCGGCGAGTGCTAACGTATGGCCTTCTATGTCTGCTAATCGTTGCATCTATTACCTTATATACGTGGCAGTCAGCAACCCCCATCCTGCAAGGAGGGCGTCCTTCCGTCGTTGTACCGGTGCCCGAGCAGCAGCTTGTCGAGGCTCCACCGGCCGCTCTTAACGAATTGCCTGCCGGATTGCGGTATGCTGAAGTCGATCGGGAACGGTTAATGGCTTATTTAAGTGAACGGAATTCGTTATTGGCGGAAAAGCATTATTTGGATGCGATTCTAAACACCGCGGAGCAATTCGACATTCATCCTGCATTGCTGTTCGCGATTACGGGGCAAGAGCAGGGGTTCGTGCCTGTCACTCACAAGAAGGCCAAACAAATTGCGAATAATCCATTTAACGTCTTCCACAGCTGGGAAGAGTTTAATACGAATATCGAACAATCATCGGCTATAGCCGCTCGGACGATTAATCGTCTCAGCAAGGACAGGCCGTCGGATGTGGATCCTATTGTCTGGATTAACAGAGAATACGCGGAGGATCCAAACTGGTCGAAAGGCGTTAGCTTGATCATGCGTGACATTGTAATGTCATTGGATGGATTCTAGCAGTCTAGAATGAAGCAAGGAGAGGGAGCGGAGCTCATGATAAAGACGCTGGTCATTGCAGAAAAGCCGGATATGGGACGCAACATCGCTTCCGCTATTGAACCGAAGGCGAAAAATCATCGAACTTATATCGAAGGCGAACAGTATATCATTACATGGGCGATCGGTCATTTAATCGGACTCGCTGAGCCCGACGCTTATGATGAGAAATACAAGAAGTGGAATATTCAGCATTTGCCCATTATTCCTGATCAGTTCAAGCTTGTGCCCAATCGCAAAACGATCGACCAGCTTAAAGTAATCGGCGAGCTGGCCAAGCGATGCGGCTCGCTTGTAAATGGCTGCGATGCAGGGCGGGAAGGGCAATACATCTTCTCGCTTATTCAACGTCACTTGAAGCTGAAGCAGCCCGTTAAGCGGCTCTGGATCTCCGATTTGACGCCGGAGACGATTCGCAAAGGATTCGCGGAGCTGAAGGAAGGCAGCGAGTATGACAATCTGACCAAGGCCGCCACCGCGCGCAGCGAAGCGGACTGGCTGATCGGCATGAACGGCTCGCGCGCGTTTACGACGAAGCATAACGTCCTGCTTTCCGTAGGACGCGTGCAGACTCCCGTGCTGGCCCTAATTTACGATCGGCAGAAAACGATCGAGGCGTTTACGTCCCTGAAATATTTTGAAGTGGAGGCGACCTTCATCCAGGACGATACGACGTATCGGGGGATGTGGCAAGGCGAACGGATGACGGAGAAGGAAAAAGCGGAGGCGATTGCGGCCAAGGTAAAGGGCAAATCGGGGAGGATTGCCACCTACGAGATCAAGGATGTCAAGGAATACCCGTTCAAGCTGTATGATCTGACCTTGCTGCAGAGGGAAGCGAACGGGAAGTACGGCTTCTCGGCCAAAAAGACGTTAGACACCGCCCAATCCTTGTACGAGAAACACAAGGTCATTTCTTATCCGAGAACCAACTCTAACTACGTGACGGAACAGAACATCCCTGAGATGCATAAAACCTTGCAGTCGTTGAAAGGGACGACCTATAACGAATGGGCCGAAGGCGCGAACCGTTCCCTGGTTCATAAGGGGAATAAGTTCGTATGCAATCCCGCCAAGGTCGAGGATCATCATGCGATTTTGCCTACCAATCGCAAAGCCGGAGGATTGTCCCCCGACGAGCAGAAGTTGTACGATCTGATCGTCCGAAGATTCTTGTCCCACTTCTATCCGGCAGCGAAATATAAAACGCATACCGTTGTGACGGAGGTAGAGGGAGAAAACTTCAAAACGAACGTAAAGGAATTGCTCAGTTTGGGCTGGAAGGCGATTTATGCGGACCAGAGCAAAGGCAATGAGAAAAACACGAAGAAGGGCAAAGAAGAGGAAGCCGAGCAAGAAGACGAAGTGAACGAGCCCTTTCATCTTGACCGCGATCGTCCCGTGTTGTGCCGGAATGCGGCGATGAAGGAGAAGGACACTCAGCCTCCCAAAGCTTATACAGAAGGAACGCTGCTAAAAGCGATGGAAAGCGCAGGCAAGCAGATCGAGGATGAGGAAGTTCGAGATGCCATGAAGGATTCCGGGCTCGGAACGCCTGCGACGCGCGCGGCTACGATCGAACGGCTTAAAAATGTTGGTTACATCGAGATGCAAGGCAAAAGGATTTTGGTCACGCAGAAGGGAAGGACGGCCATCGAGCTCATCCGTGCGGCTGGCGTAGAGCTGCTTACTTCGCCCGAAATGACGGGGATGTGGGAGAAACGACTGACCGAAATTGCGCGCGGAGGGGCATCCAATCTGCAGTTCATGGACAACGTGAAGAAGTTTGCCACTATGATTGTGGAGAAGGTCAGACTGCAGTCGCGTGCGGATGTAGCGGCATTTGGCTCTGAGCAGTCGGCGGAGCGCGGCAGAGGAAAAGGGGCGGCTCGTGGACCACGCTCATCTACAAGAGGGAAAGCTGGAGCCGCAAGGAGAAGCGAGACCGGCGTAGCCGCCAGTGGAGCTGTAAAAGCGGCGAGTCGAACAGCTGTAAAAACAGCGTCAAAAACAACGAGTAAATCTTCGGAGCAGGTCCAGGACGGAGAGCCCCGGACTATAGCGGCGTGTCCGAGACCGGGCTGCGGCGGTCGCCTCTTTATGGGACGCAAAGGCTATGGCTGCTCCAATTATCGCAGCGGCTGCAAGTTCGTCATCTGGAAGGAAAGCTTTGGCCGAAACTTGACGGAGGCGCAGGTCAAGGCGCTTGCGGAGAAAGGCAAGACAGCCAAGCTGAAGCTGGTCCTGGATGACGGCAGCAGCATCGAAGGCCGCATTGTCGTTCGAAACGCCGCAAACGGCGAGCTGGATGTTGAGAATTAGTTTGTGTACCTTTATTTATTATTTGCCAATAAAGCGGTGAATCGCCGGAGGAACATCTTGCAGATGATCCAGCGTCAGGAACGCGCCCTTAGGCTGCACGTTAATGCCGATGACGTTGTACTGCCATTCCTCCAATGTCCGCATATGAATGGCGTGTATGCCGGCTGTTAACGCCGGTACGACGTCCGTACGAATGGAGTTGCCGATCATCCAGGTGTGTTTCCGATCGAAATCGCTGTTCTTCAGTATTTGCTCCAAGGCATCGTTGTTTTTTAGTTGGCGAATGTAGATGCGCGAGCCGAAGTAACGCTCCAGATTCATCTGCTCGATCTTGCGGCGTTGGATAAGCAGCTCTCCGCCTGTATAGAGATGAAGCTCATGTCCCGCCTCGGCCAGCGCGTCAAGCGTCTGCTCCATATGGGGATAAGGCTCTGTCTGATGTTCGTAGACGCCAAGACCCAGCTTCCACAGGAAATCGACTTCCACGGCTGAGCGCTTGCGTCCGGTCAGATCGCTGTAATGCACGTAGGTATCAATAAAGGATTGTGGGAAATGTTCGCTCTTGAAGCCGCTGTTCCCAATAAGAGCAACATCGATTTCGTGCTGCATCTCCCTTACGGAGTCGGCCGTTACGACCTCGTACCCTTGGAACCAGGTGGTCATGGAGTCAACGAATTGGTCCACTACGAAGAAAAAGTATTTGTTGCAATAGATAAGCGTGTCGTCGAGATCGAACAGGATCTGTTGTTTCATATGTGCAGTCTCCTTTGGCAAGGGTATAGCTGTGTATGATCAATCTACCGTAAAGCCATTGCAGAGTCAATCCAAAGGAGCTACATAGATTGTTCCTCACCTTCGCATAATGGTAGTGGAGGTGAGAACATGCCGCATAACAAAAGCAACAAAAAGAACAACCTTTACAACGAATCCAGCATCAACGAACCGGAAGTGACGGTCAAAGCAGAGAAGGGGGCTAAACGCCCGCCAAGCTTAAATGGCATTAACAAGCAGCAGAGTTAGCCAAGGGAAGCCGTTCCCATAACGGGAATCGCTTGATCGCCATGTTGCTTTAGCACTACAACAAAGGGGCTGTCAAAGTCGCATTGACTTGAACAGCCCCTTATTCCTATATAACAAATCAAGTCGGAATTAAGCGTATTTCAATTGCGAAGCAGCCACGACATTTTTAATGAATGCGATGCGCTTGCGAACGTAGAAGTCACGGCTATCTCCCCTTAAATCCTTGGGGCGTATCACCTCCTCCGTGTTGTTATCGATGATAACAAGTTTCCCGTCATTGTAAAACTTGAAAGTCAAATCTCGGTGTGGACGTGCTTTCTCGACATAGCGGAAATTCTCACAGTTGGTCTTCATGGTGATCTAGCCTCCTTATAGGGTTTATGAAGTTTTAGAACGTTTGTTCCTATTTTTATTATACCAAACATTTGTTCGGGTGGAAAGTGTTTTTTATTTCACGTAAACTAGATTTATAGAAGCTTTTGCAACGACAGAAAGGGAGCGGAAGATGCTACGGATAAAAGGATTGACGAAACGTATTCCCGGAGGACCGAAATTACTCAGCGACATCAGCTTCGATGCTTACGAAGGGGATTTTATCGCGGTGAAAGGAAGCAGCGGCAGCGGCAAGTCGATGCTGCTGAAATGTCTTGCCTTGCAGGAAGCATGGTCGAGCGGAAGTTATCAGTTCGACGGCAAGGACGTGCTCGGGGGCGGCTGGTCTGCCAAGATGAAGGTCAAACGCCAGGTAGCTTACCTGGAAGAGAAGCCTTATTTGAATCCGGACAAAACAGGTCTTAAAAACGTCATTATCGGTTCCGTCAGTCAGACGCCAGCGTGGAGACGATGGACAGGCATGATGCGCAATGACGATTACATGGGCGCCATGGACATGATCGAGAAGCGCGGTTTGATCGACAAGGCCCATATGAAAGCGAAGCATCTCAGCGGCGGCGAACGTCAGCGGATGGCGATTGCCAGGGCGCTTGTGCACGGTGCTAAAGTAATCGTGGCGGACGAGCCGGTATCCGGACTTGATCCGCATGCGGCGGATGCCGTGCTTGGCGAGTTGAAAGCGCTATGCAAGGATGAAGGCATTATCGTCATAGCCGTCCTGCATCAAGGCGACTGGGCGGAAAGGTACGCGGACCGGATTCTCGGCCTTAACGGAGGGCAGCTGGTGCTGGATGTGTACGGCCGCAGGTTGACCGAACGTGAGAAACGACAGTTGGATTAGCTTATTCGGGAAAATTGCATTTTTGGATGGATCTCGAATGGAATAGGCAGAACGGAGCATAGAATAGAGCATCTTTCAAGACAGGAAGGTGTGTTCTTCTATGCCTACTCCCAATCCGCTCGTAGTGCGGACGGTAGTATCTACATTTCCGAAGGCCAGCATTAAAATACCGCAAGTATCGGGGAGCTCTCATCCAGGCGCCGACTTGCTTATTAACGAAACGATTATGGCCCATGTCCGCCAGCTTGTTCACGAGCAGGGAAGCTTGGAAGATCCAAAAGCGGAGATGATCGGCTACTTTGAGCTCAAGACGAACGAAAAGGACGTTTTCAGCTTGTCGTTGATCAACTATGCCTACACGGGAGGAGCTCATGGCATGACGCTTCAGGTCTCCCTGACGTTCCGATCTTCGACGGGCCATACTTATGAGCTTGAACAGCTCTTTAAGCCCGGAAGCGATTATGTTGGAGTAATCAGCAAGATTGTGGCGGCTGGAATCAAGGCAAGGGGAATCGAAACGCTAGAGCCTTTCACGGCAATCTCGCCGGAGCAATCGTTCTACGTTGCCGACCGTTCGCTTGTGATCTACTTCCAATTGTATGAATTGGCTGCTTACGTATACGGCTTAATTTATTTCCCTATCCCGGTTTACGAGTTGCAAGCTATCATTGCGGAGGATGGACCGCTAGCTCCAATGCTGGAAGGTTAGAAACGATTTATAGTAGATTCCATAAATAAAATATCGTAATAATTGAAGCGTCCTGCCTGTTGGCGGGGCGCTTCTTGGCGCGCTTGGCGGTATTTGCCGGCAATAAGGGTCATGCTGCATGAAGCGCGATCATACATTATCGTAGGAGGCGATACGATGGTCGTTGCAATATTAGGCGTGCTGCTTGCCGGCATTCCGTGCTTGTTCAGTGTACTGGTCGCCCGGAAGGCTCAGCAAGGCTTGCGTGCCGGCACATACCAAAGTTTGATTCCATATGGCAAGGACATGCAAGCCGCACAGGATAAAAGCGAGCTCCAGCGGTTCGGTCTGCCGCAGGTTCTGCCCCGTAAGGGGGGAGGCCTGTCCGCCGCCGCGAAGTCGTTTAATGCTATAGGCATGGTCGGCGGCGCCGCCTTATTATTTGGTCCGGCTCTCGCATCCGGCGGCCCGTCTGTCATTGGGTTCGGCTTGCCGCTGGTCGCGCTGTTATCACTCTGCGTTAGCGCGGCAATCGCCGAGCTGGCTTCCGGAGTTCCGACTGCGGGAGGCGTCTACCATGCCGCTTATCAGCTCGGAGGACGCAAGTGGGGGATGAGGGCGGGTTGGCTTCAGCTTGCGGGAAATATGGTCAAGCTTGCACTGTTTATAGGAGGCTTTGCATATCTGGCTGATGGTCTGCTGGCCTCGCGATTGGGGTATGAAAGCTCGGCGATTTCGTTGTTTATCGTTGCCGCAACAGCTGTTTTGACTCAAGCGTTAATAGGGCAATATACATCCGGAATCTCGGAGAAAATAGAAGCAGGGGGCACATGGCTTCAATTAACCATAATGTTGTTGGCGCTTGCCGGGCTCACATGGTTGTTCTGGCCGGGGGATTATTCTCCCGTTGTTTTGTATCAAGGACTGGATAGCGGCTTAACGGATCCTGTCGGGCTGCTGCCGTTCGTCATCGGTTTGTTGTTGCTGTCTGCCTTGTTTACGGGCATGGATGGGGCCGGGCATGGAGCAGAGGAGATCGTGGAGCCGCGTATACGCGTACCGTGGGGGATTTTTTTGTCCAGCTCGTACACCTATATAGGCTTGTTGATCGTTTTGCTGCTTATGACGCTTATCACCCTGCCTGGAAGCGGGGTGCTTGGGGAAGCTTACGGTGTTCTTCAAACGGCGGGACTTACGAGTTTTACGGAATATGCCGCCGCTGCCTGGGGAGGCTCTTACCTGCTCCCGGCGCTAATTCTCCTCTCTTTGTGGCAGAGCGGTCTGCAAACAATGACGTCTAGCTCCAGAGTCGCATTTAGCTTGGCGAGGGATGGAGCGATCCCGTTCAGCAGCAGGCTGTCGATGTACTCCTATCGACGAAACGCTCCCTTGTACGCGATTTGGTTTACCGCAACGGCGGCCATCTTGCTGCTTGTCAGTACAGTTGTATTGCAAGCGAACGAGAGCTTTATTGCCCTTGTCTCGGCTTCGATTGTCTTATTGCATCTAGCAGCCGCAATCCCGATCGGCCTCAGATGGCAAGCGGATCGAAAGGCTGGGGCGACCAAGCGCCGGATGACGAAAGAGGCATTTAAATCACGACATGGGGCTGGCGATCCGCCGCCTCCATGGCATTTGGGGAATTGGGGGCAAGCCATCCGCCTAGTGGCGTTGGTCTGGCTTGTATTCAGCGCTATTATGACAGCGGGTATCGTTCATTCGTTCGGAGGTATCGTTGCTGCAATCGTTATGCTTGCCGGGACTGCGGGAGCCGGCCTAATCGCGGTTAAGCAGCCGTCAAGCCATTGAGACGGTTAGCCGGGATTATGATCACGTCGACATAAGAATCTTGAGAATGTTCAGACAATTATGACAGGGAAGAGAGTAAAGGGAAATGGAAGGGGAAGGTTGGGAAATGAAGGTCTGTTTATAATAATCATTTCCCGGGGAAGCGCAAGTTTTTACAGAATGAAGATTGTTTCGACAGCGCCGTTCAATAATGGGAGGAGAATGTGTCGAAAAGGGAGAAGTTATGAAAGGTGGCAGGATTGGTCGGGAAATAAACGAGTTTTTGCCATGATCTCCCTCCTGGGCGTATAATAAGAAGGATAGAACAGTTACGAGGAGGAGCAGTTGCATGGTACATACGGCGGTCACGCCTGCCATCTTATCGCTGCAGGTCGGGAAACCCGTCCTTATTGCCCATGGCGCCAAGGAGGTGCTCAGCGGCATTTTCAAGGCATCAACAACGGATGCGGTGTTTGCAGGTGCAAATGGCCTGGAGGGGGATGGTCAAGGCGACTTGATCAACCATGGAGGACCGGACAAAGCGATATGCGTATATAGCGCGGCCCGATATCCTTACTGGGAGTCCGAATTCGGACGGCCATTTCTGTCAGGAGCCTTCGGAGAAAATCTGACGATCGGACCCTGGACGGAACAGGAGCTCTGCATTGGCGATATCGTAGCGGCAGGCGAAGTTCTGCTGCAGGTTAGCCAGCCGAGGCAGCCTTGTTACAAGCTGGGACTTCGCAATGAGCTCCAGGAGCTGCCTGTACGAGTACAACAGACGGGGTACTCCGGCTTTTATTTCCGAGTGCTGAAGGAAGGATATTTGGCTGCCGGAGAGAAGCTTAAGATCGTAGAGCGCCATCCTGCCGGAATTACCGTCATGGAGGCGAATGTCATCATGTATCATCAAAAGGAAAACGAGTCCGCTATCCTGAAGCTGCTGAGCGTGAAAGAGCTGGCTGCCAGCTGGCAAGAGCAGCTGGGCAAGCGGCTGGACAAGCTTCGCGGCGGAGCATAACGTTAACGGAGCGGAGAGGAGAAGCATGGTGTCCGACATTGAACAACAAGCGGCAGACGCAGCGTCGCGATATGGCTGGCAAGGTCCGTATCGCACGGAACCTGCCGCAGTCAGCGGCATGAACAATACGACACGAATCATCAGCTGCGGCAAAGACAAATACGTGCTAAGGCTCTATAACAACCATGGCGACGCGGATACCGTTCGTCTGGAGCATGACATGTTGAAGGCGCTTTCGAACAAGCATTTAACGTTCCGGATCCCGAGTCCTGTCTACAATCTGGATGGAAGTACAATAACGGAACTACCGGACGGCAAGCTTGCTTGCCTGTTCACCTACATAGAAGGAGACCGTCCCTCGCCAGAGAAAAGTGCCCACGTGAAGGCGCTTGGAGCGGCATGCGGCGAGCTGAGCCGAATCCTTAGCGGCATTAAATTCAAA
This sequence comes from Paenibacillus sp. PAMC21692, assembly GCF_014303795.1. Lineage (NCBI taxonomy): Bacteria > Bacillati > Bacillota > Bacilli > Caryophanales > Paenibacillaceae > Paenibacillus > Paenibacillus sp. PAMC21692. The sequence goes on along the minus strand of NZ_CP060293.1, from coordinate 5,348,809 downwards.
GCAGCTTCCGGGTACAGCCCCTATTATGATATGGGAGAGACTTATGCCTCCATGGACAAGGCTTCGTTCCTTGGTCTTGCTGACAGCGATTCCGGCATTGCCGAACGGATCCCGAAGCTGGAATATTTGCAAAAAGAAAGGGAACGCGCGCTTCACGCCTGCATGAGCGTGGCCCAATTGCCGCAGCAATGGATTCATGGCGACATTTGCTTCGGGAACGCGCTGAGCATCGGGGACGCCATCTCAGGCCTTCTCGACTTCGAATTCGTCACGATGGATTGCCGTGCCATGGAGCTTGCCGTCCTTCTGGTTGATCTGCTGAAGCCGGAGTTGGCGATAGGAAGCAAGGAACGGTTGGAACTCGCCGCGCGGGCTTTCCAGACCGCGGTCCCTCTTAGCTCCGAAGAGAGGAATCTGCTTCCGACGCTAATGAAGCTGCGTTTGCTTGACGTAGCGCTTCACTTCGCCGTTCGTTACCGCGATGGTCTGGACGGTCCGGAAGTTTTGGCGGACATAGTGGACAACTGCGCTTTTGGTTGCGAATGGCTTGCGTTTAACCCTCTTGATTTTTGAACTCACACTACTTAGGAGGAATTAGGAATGAGTCTTGCACAAGCGTTAGGATATAAGGAATCCGACCGATTGCTATTAGTAAATGCAGACGATTACGGTCTTAACCATTCTGTGAACATAGCGGCTCAGGCTTTGTTGGAATCGGGCGATATCAGCTCGGCTACTTTGATGACGCCGTGTGCCTGGGCGAGAGAGGCTGCGTTATGGAGCGCCGAACGTCCGAATCTGGATGTTGGCATCCACTTTACCTTCACTAGCGAGTGGGGGCCTTATAAGTGGGGACCTGTTACGACTAATGCGGATGTATCCTCGCTCGTAACGAAGGAAGGATATTTCCATGCCGATTCCAAGTCGTTCGAAGAGCATGCCGATGGCGAGCAAGTAAAAATCGAGTTGATAAATCAAGTCGAACGCGCGATAGCTCTGGGCATGCAGCCTTCCCATGCGGACAATCACATGGGCAGTCTGTACGGCCTGCAGACAGGCAAACACTTTATGTCGCAAGTGCTGGACGTATGCGCGGCGTACGGCCTGCCGTTCCGCCTCCCGAGATTTGTGACGACGGAGCCTGGACAAGTCGCTCCGCCGCATGTGGAGGAACAAGCCAGGCAAGTAGCCGCGCTCGCGGATTCCAAAGGCGTGGTCATTCTCGATTATTTGGTGGGACTGCCTTTCCGCCTGGAGGAGAATGAAACCTATGACGGCTTCAAGTCGTCCATGAAAGCATTATTGTCGGGATTGCAGCCGGGCGTAACCGAGCTGATCATCCATCCTTCCGTTGCTAACGAAGAATTGAACGTCTTCCATCTGGAGCCTGCGAAGCGGGTGATGGAGTACGATATTTTCCGGGATGAGGAGATCAAGCGGCATCTGAAGGACGAAGGGGTTATCATGATCCGTTGGAGCGATCTCCGCAAGCTTCAGCAGGAGCGGGCAGGGCAAGGTCAATAACAAGAAGGGACTGTGGAATGGATGTCATATGATTTCATCAGGACGCTGACGCAAGATGTGAAGACGAATATCGGGAAGGTAATCGTAGGCAAGGAGGATGTGATTGATCTGCTGCTGATCGGATTGATCACCTCCGGTCATGTACTTCTGGAGGACGTGCCGGGCACCGGCAAAACCATGCTGGCCAAGTCGTTCGCAAAATCGTTGTCGCTCGACTTCAAACGGATACAATTTACGCCGGATTTGCTGCCATCCGATCTCAGCGGCATTCACTTCTATGATCAGAAGCGGAACGACTTCGTCTTCCGAGCCGGCCCGCTTTTTACGAATTTGCTGCTGGCGGACGAGATTAACCGTGCAACGCCGCGCACGCAGTCCAGCTTGCTGGAATGTATGGAAGAGAGACAGGTGAGCATTGACGGAGAGACGAAGACGCTGGATCGTCCGTTTATGGTCATCGCAACGCAGAATCCAGTCGAGCATCAAGGTACGTTCCCGCTGCCCGAGGCGCAGCTCGACCGCTTCTTGTTCAAGGTGAGGATGGGCTATCCGAGTCAGGACGAAGGCATGGCGTTGCTAAAACGATTCAAGTCGGAGGATCCGCTTGCCCGATTGGAAGCCATTGCAGGCTCAGCCGAGATTGAAGCGGCACAGCGCGCATATGCGACAGTTCCGATTCACGATGACGTGCTCCGATACTTGCTGCAGCTGGTTGAGCGTACACGGGGACGGGAGGATGTGGCGATCGGAGTCAGTCCGCGCGGCAGTCAAGCGCTTCTGCGCTCTGCTCAGGTGCATGCCGTTCTCAAAGGCAGGGACTTCGTCACGCCTGATGATGTAAAAGCAATGGCTAAGCCGGTGATGTGCCATCGATTATCGCTGCGCGGAATGGCAAGAGGGGCCCAAGGAGAAGCCGAGCGGATTATCGAAGATATCATCAAGGGAACGGAAGTGCCGGCGGAAGCCGGGCTGACCGTAGGTTAACGGCATGATTTTTTTCTGGTTCCTGTTGACTGCCGCTCTTATTATATACGTGCAGGGCGTGTTATTCCGCCGTTATTCGCTTAGAAACTTGAAGTATACAAGACGGTTCCAGAAGAACACATGCGTGAGCGGCGACGAGATCGAGCTGATCGAGGAATTGTCGAATGAGAAGTGGCTCCCGGTCCCATGGCTGAGGGCGGAATCGCAATTGTCGGCTCATCTGAAGTTCCGGGGCGGAGACAACTTCGCCGTCAGCAGCGGCCAGCATTACCAGAATCATCGCAGCTTCTTCAGTCTTGCGCCCTATACGAAGCTGAAGCGCACGCATCGCTTGACGCCTGTCCGCAGAGGTGTATATACCCTCAGTTCGATTACGATGACGGGCGGAGATCTGTTCGGGAGCATTGGCGTCTCCCAGCAGATCCAATTGCATGGGGAGCTTCTCGTATATCCCAAAGCCGCGGACGTTCCCGTGCATGAGCTGCCGCATCATAGCTGGCAAGGCGAGACGGAGGTTAGACGATATATCGTCCCTGACCCATTTGTCGTAGCGGGAGCCCGGGCCTACCAGCCCGGCGATTCCTATCGTCAGGTCAATTGGAAGGCAACTGCCCGCTCGGGCAGTCTGCAAGTCCATCAATATGCCTACACGGCGAGCCGGACGCTGATGATCTACGTGAATGTGGAAGACGGAGAATCCATGTGGCGGACGGTGACGAACGAGGCCCTAATCGAGCAGGGCATCGAATGGGCGGCAGGAGCGGCGCTGGCGGTAATTAATGAAGGCATGGAAGTCGGTTTCGCGGCGAATATGGCCAAGGAGGGCGAGATAGACTCCGTTCGCGTACTCCCCAGAAGCGGGCATGAGCAGATGAACATTCTGCTGGATATGATGGCAAGGCTGAAGCTGGAGCGGACAGAACCGTTCCGCACGCTGCTCGCGCAGGAAACGGGAGTCGGCTATAATGGCCTCGACCTGCTCATTATATCCGCCTATTGGAATGACGAGCTGGAGCGTGAGTCGGAACGTCTGCGCGGACTTGGACATGCCGTCTCCGTATGGACTTTGCCTTCCGCCAAGAAGTTGGCGGATAGCGACTCGTTGCAGGAAGGAAGGGCTGGCGCATGAACGAATGGCGATCATCGAATTTCCTTCTTAAGAACTTGGCCAAGGGGCTGGCCGAGCTATTGTTTTTTATGCCGATCTGGCTGACGGCTGGGCTGTATCTCATCCCCTCATCGTTCATCATCCTTTGGTGCCTGTTGTTGCTCGCTGTATATGTTGTCGCTGCTGCGATTGCGGACCGCCGTCCCGTCATGCGTATTGCGTCGCGTTGGTTAATCTCGCTTGTTTTAGCCGCTAGTACGGGCCTTTTAATTGGCGGACTTGGCGGGGTCTTTAGCGATTACAAGTTATGGATCGCGGCCATCGTTTGCGGCATCGGCATGGCTGAGCAAGGAGCCGCCATGATCCGAAAGGGCTGGGCGGATTCGTTCCATACGGTGAAGATGGGCGTCGGAGTACTGGCTTATATTTTGTGTATTCCTTTCTCTTATTGGTTCCTTCATGAACTTGCGGATCTGCGAATCGTCTTGGCGTTATGCGGCATCATAGCTGTCCTTTTGGGGTTGTACATCCTGAATGACCGCCATCTGTCGAAGGAGTCCGTGGACGGTTCCAAGTCCAGGACGCTGGTCGAGGCGCGTCGGCGCAATAGGTGGCTGCTAGTAGCCCTATCCGTTTTTATGCTTGTGCTTGCGGCTTTTCGGCAAATCCAGCAATGGATTGAGGACACTGTATTGGCAGGGCTAAGAAGCTTGTTTGCCAGGCTGGGCAACGGAGAGGAGCCGCCGCCGGCCCCTCCGGATCAGCCGCCGCAGCAACAGCCTGAGATGCCGCCGATGGAGAGAGGCGAGCCCGCTCAATGGCTGGTATGGCTGGAGCAAATCGTCAAGATTGTCGTCACGATTTTGATCATAGCCGCAGCTCTATTCTTGTTATATTGGCTGGTTAAGCGGTTAGCTGTTATAGGCAGGAATTGGCTTGACAGGCTGCTTCAGAGACAGTCTTCTATAAGCCAAGACGAAGGAGCCTATACAGATGAGATCGAAAGCTTAATGTCATTAACCAAATGGAGAGACCGGATGGCCGACAAGCTGAAGTCTCGCCGTGGCGCGAAAGGCGATTCCGAACCTGGCTGGGATGAGATTCCAGAGGGGAAAGAGCGGATGCGTTGGTTATATCGAAGATGGCTGCGAGGGAGTATGCGCCAAGGCTACGAGCCGCAGCCGTATCTCACGCCGCAAGAGGTTGCGCATGACTTGGCGCAGTGGAGAGGCGGCGACGGCGAAAGGCCGGGAGGCGAGGAGTTTGTCCGAGGTTATGCTTCAGTGAGATATGGAGAAGCTCAACCAGGCGAGGAACAGCTCGAAGGGCATCGACGTTGGGTGGAGGAACAAATTTCCGCCGAACGCGCTTCGGGAAGCAGACGAAGAAAATCCCGGGATTAAAGATGCTCAATAAAAAGGACCTCGCACTCCACGAATGGGATGCGAGGTCCTTTTGCAACTTTGGCAGCAAAGCAGTGAGTTTAAGTGATTGAATATGCTCTAGAAGCCAGCCTATAATTTGCTTCTTATATCCTCAACGATCTTTTGCCCGTGGAAACGTCCCGATTCGATAAAAATTTCGTTCGCCTCATGTCTGGAGGCCACTACGCCGGCAAGGTAGATTCCAGGTACATTGCTCTCCATTGTGTCTTCGTTAAACGTCGGGTAACCTTCGTCTTCCATCGTTACTCCTGAAGCGGTCAGAAATTGACGGTCCGGATGGAAGCCTGTGAGAGCAAGCACGAAATCGTTAGGAAGCTCCGTTATGCCTTCGGGAGATTCGACGATAACCGCACGTGGAGTAATCTCGACGATTCGAGAATTAAATTTCATAACAATGGCGCCATTGTTTACTTTGTTCTCGATGGTAGGCCGTACCCAGGGCTTGATGCTTCGAGAATAGTCCTCGCCGCGGTACACGATCGTGACTCTGGCGCCGACCCGCTCCAGTTCAAGCGCGGCATCGATGGCAGAGTTGCGTCCGCCGATAATCGCAACCTCCATGCCGATATAGGGATGCGCTTCGCGGAAGAAATGGCTCACTTTTTCCGATGTCTCGCCGGGAATGCCTATCATATTGGGATGATCGAAGTAGCCGGTCGCAATGATGACGTTTTTGCTTTCGTAGGACAATGCATCTCCGTGGCGGTCATGTCCTCCCAGTACGAAGCTGCCGTCCTCCCTGCGTTCGATGGAAGTGATCGTTTCGTAAGGCCGGATACGCAGCCCATGACGCTGTGCGGCAGTTCGATAGTAGTGCAGAGCTTCGATCCGCGAAGGTTTCTCGTTGGCGGACGTAAACGGAACATTGCCGATCTCCAGCCTGTCCGCCGTGCTGAAAAAGTTCATGTACGTAGGGTATTGGGAGATGGAGAACGCGATATTACGTTTCTCGATGACAAGCGGGTTCAGGCCTGCTTGCTGCAGCTCGATGGCAGCCGCCAGTCCGCAAGGCCCTGCCCCGATTATTATGGCTGATTCCAATGACATGATGCTGATCCTCCTGAATGATGAACTAACATTAATTTCTCTATATTACCCCCGAAGCTTCGGCAATGGCAAATTTGGCGAATGTCTGTCTTGTACAGCCTACGGAATATTGTATAATAGGAGGAAACGCTTAAGTAAACCACCAACAAGATCTTACAGGGGGAGAAGCCATGCAACGACGGTTTGTAATCGAAGCAGTAATGGTAGCCACGTATGGCCATCTGCTCGTCCCGAGTCGTCCCGTTGATTATGTCATTCCATATACATCGATTGCGGAGCTTTACGATATGAGAGATAGCCAGGAGCCCGTCATGGATGACCCGGATGATGATGCGCACGTCAAGGCCAAAATTAATGAACTTATTGCATTCTTCGAGGATTCCCTGAATCGGAAGAAGATCGAAAAGGCTTTGCAGGTGCCGTGGAGAGAGAGCGCTCCGTTGCTGCTGAACGACAGTATCCAATTTACAATCGTCAATGCCGTGGACAACGCGCAATATGGGGAGATTTTCGACCCCGTCGAGACGGAATTGCTGCTTTCCAGCCTCAAGCTTAATGTTCCGCTGTTGTCCGATCAATTCGAATTTCAAGATAAGCTTATCGATGCGGAGGTGCCGGTACAGGTATACGACATCGAGGATTTCGAATTCGCTGTTGAAGAAGGCATTACGCCTGTCGATATGGAGCTATAATTCGCAGCCGGACAATAAGGCCGTCAGCGGATAAAAAGGGAGATCCAACATAAAGGGCAAGCGGGACGCTGGGAGGCGTCAATCCGGCTTGCCCTCTTTTTGTCTTCTGTCGATGGCTTCCGCCATTGTTTTATCCGTCAGATGCGCATAAATTTGCGTCGTCTCGGGAGAAGCATGTCCGAGCTGCTCCTGCGTCTTGTAGATATCGTTTTGCAAATAATAGTCCGTCGCGAACGAATGTCTGAGTTTATGTACGGAGAGATAGGGCTTGCCAAATCGTTTGGCATACTTGATCACCATGGCCTGAATCGCACGTTTCGTCATGCGGGAACCTTCATTTTTGCCGTTAGCGATGGCGAGGAACAGCGCTTTCTCCTTGCGCGGCGACTTGTATCTGGTTTCCCTAATGGCGATATACGCAGTCAGGTCTTCGACGGCTTCCTGACGGAAGTATACGGGCGTTTTAAAGGTATCGTCGTTCTTGCCCTTGCGAAAGACATAACAAAGCTTCTTTTTTAAGTCGATATCGTCCACGTTCAAGTTGACGACCTCGGATACCCGAAGTCCGGAGTGGAGGATAAAACTAATGATGCAAGCATCGCGAACGCTATTGAGCTGAAACGAATGGGAGGCTTGTTTATTGTCTGCTACGTCCGTGCCGTAATGGACCTTAACGTAAGCCATAAATTCCGCTATCTCTTCCTCTTGAAGCAGTTTGCCCTCCAGCTTGGCCGCCGTGTCCTTGGGTTTATGCGTCCGTTTGATCGTAACTTTGGCCATAACATTACGCTTTAACAAAGGATAGAAGTCGTCATCCTCCGCGATTTGGCTTAAATAATGAAAGAGAGAACGAAGAGACGAGAGCTTGCGCGAGATCGTCGTTCGATTATTGCGCTCCGGCTTGTGCGTCGAAAGAAACATCCGGTAGTTGTCGATGCTCTCCATCTTAAGCACCTCCAGCTCAGTCAGCTTGACTTCGCGGTAAGAAGATGCCTCCGTTAATCCTTCCGCCATCAGCCACTTCATAAATGTTTCGTAATCCCTAACATACTCGAGGAGAGAGGAAGGGGACAAATCGGGAAGCTTATAAGCGATAAATTGCTCGATATACCAAGGCATAGATGGAAGCTTGGCATCAAGCTCCTCACGGTCCTTCTGCTTAAGCAGGTTCATGCACTAACGCCTCCTGTACCACAGCCTGGTCGGCTTATAAGCCGACTCTATGTTCTTATTGTAACAACGTCAACAGCCGGGGACAACAGGCTCGGAGACTTACATGGACGAGTATTTTTGAAAAATAGCAATTTTATGTAATTTCTGCAGATCGGTTACATTCCAGCCGGGGCTATGTTACACTCTTACGAGTCGCTTACCAGCATTGGCCGGCGATAATCGGAAGAGGAGGCATGATGCCAAGATGATAAACAAACTTCGAATCGGCGCCATGGTCGCCGTCCTGTTTGCATTGACGTTAGGGACTGTGATGCAGCCGGCTTTGGCGGCGGCACCGGCCACTTTACAATATGGATCCACTGGCGCGGATGTGCCGGATCTCCAATATAGACTCAAGACGTTAGGTTACTTTAATGAAGGACTCACATCTTACTACGGCGGCGTTACCCGCCATTCCGTACTGCTGTTCCAGAGGGATTACGGTTTGAAAGCGGACGGAATCGCTGGACCTGCGACATGGAAGATGCTTAAGAAGGTATCGGTCAACAGACACGAGCTTGACTTGCTTGCGCGAATTATATATGGCGAAGCGAGAGGAGAACCGTACGTGGGGCAGGTAGCAGTCGGCGCGGTCGTCATGAACCGAGTGGCTCATGCCAGCTTCCCGGATACGGTAAAAGACGTGATCGAGCAGCCGCGCGCATTTACCGCAGTGGACGACGGTCAATATTACATGAAGCCGGATACGACAGCATATAAGGCGGCGCTGGACGCCGTACGCGGCTACGATCCGTCTGGCGGAGCATTGTATTATTTTAACCCGGATACGGCAACATCATCCTGGATCTGGTCCCGCAAGCAGATTGGCAAAATCGGCCGTCACATCTTTGCTGTCTAATAGATAAAGCATGATCGTGGAGCAGCATGTTGCTGTTTCCATCGACATGCTTTTTTTTATGAAGACATGTTATAATGGATCGGTACATAACTGGGAGGTGCAAGATGAAGGTCGAAATATGGTCGGATTATGTATGTCCGTTCTGCTATATTGGCAAAAGAAAGTTCGAAAGCGCGCTTGCCAGCTTCGAGCACAAGGACAGCGTCGTAACAGAGCTGCGAAGCTTCGAGCTGGATCCTAGTACGGATTCTTCCCTCGGCATGACTACCCATGAAATGCTGTCGCGCAAATACGGGATGAGCCTGGAACAAGCAAAGTCGACTGGCGATGGCGTCGTTCAACAAGCGGCAGCCGTCGGACTGACGTTCCGCCTGGATGGCGCATTGTCGCTTAATACGTTTAACGCGCACAGGCTGGCGCATTACGCCGAGGAGCAAGGCAAGGGAGCAGCCATGTCCGAGCGCCTGCTTAAAGCTTATTTTACGGACAATTTGAACATCGATGATCCAGAACAGCTCGCTGAGCTTGCAGACGAGGTCGGTCTTGACAAGGACGCTGCGCTGGCAGTGCTTCAATCCGACAGCTATGCGGATTCCGTCCGGGCGCAGGAGCAGGAAGGCAGCCGGCTTGGCATTCGCGGCGTGCCATTTTTTGTCATCGATCGCAAATATGCGGTGTCCGGTGCCCAGCCGCCGGAAGTTTTCCTGGAGACGCTAAAAAAAGCTTGGGCGGAGAGGTCCTGAAGGAGCAAACAAGCCTGCGGTATGGAACCCGAGCCGCTTGCGCAAAATAGATCACGGCAGCAGGGAGAGGATACAGACATGTCTACGCAAGAAAGCCCATTGTACGTTTTTGTCGGTTCTTACGCTAACCAAGAGGATAACGGCGTCAAGGTATATACGCTGGACGAAAAGAGCGGCAGCTTGACGCTGAAACACGAATATGCGGGTCTTCGCAATCCGACCTTCTTGAACGTGGATGCCGCTCGCGGCCGTCTCTATGCGATCGCGGACATTACGAAGGAATCGGGCAATAAAGTCGGGATTGGCGTCTCGTTTGCTATCGATAAGGAAACGGGCGAGCTTACGGAGCTTAATCGCGCCGAGATGGCAGCCAATACGACATGTCATATTCAGCGTGACCGCGAAAGCCGCTTTCTGACTGTAACGAGCTATCACGGCGGCATGATTGGATTGTCCGCCATCGGAGAAGACGGGACGATCGGCGCTGTTTTGGACACTGTCCAGCACGTCGGAGCGAGCACGGGCGAAGATCCGCAGGACAAGCCTCACCCGCATTCCAGCTTCTATAGTCCCGATGGGCGTTACCTGTTCGTGCAGGATCTGGGGCTTGATCGCATTGTTGCTTACCGCCTGGATGACGAGCAAGGCAAGTTGATCTACCACAATGAAACGGTCATTCGTACCGGAGGGGGTCCACGGCACTTCGTATTCCATCCCGACGGCGAATTCGCCTATGTCATTAATGAACTGGATTCAACGGTAACGGCATTTCGATATGCCGCGGAGAACGGCGTGTTAAGCGAGATTCAGACAATCAGCACATTGCCTAAAGAGTTTGAAGGAGAGAACGGCTGCGCGGAAATTACGATTTCGGGCGATGGCAGGTATGTGTATGGTTCAAACCGCGGCCATGACAGTATCGTTGTCTACCAAGTACAGGAAGGCAGCGGCGAGCTAAAGGTTATTCAGCATATCTCGACGGAAGGCGGCCATCCGCGTCATTTTGCTTTAACTCCGAACGGCAGCTACCTGATCGCGGCCAACCGCGACGGCAATAATCTCGTCACCTATCTGGTGGACAAGGAACAAGGGACGCTTACTTGGACGGGACATTCCACGGAGGCTTTCAAGCCTGTGTGCGTCATTCCAGTATACTTATCTTCATAAATCACAGCATCATGCATTTTTTGGCGAAAGAAAGGAACTAGATACTCACGTGACGACAACAAGCGACGGTACAAAACCGAACTTAAAACCTACAAAAATATGGAAATGTAAAAATACCGAATGCAAAGCGTGGGTACGCGATGAATTCGCGGCAGCGACAGAGCAGCAATGTCCCATCTGCAAAGGGCCGATGCTTCGCAGCATGAGACATCTTCCTCCAGTTCAGAATAAGGCGAAGTCGCAGCCGCGCAAGCCAAAAAACGATTTCTAACGGTTCTATAACGAAACACCCCTTTCTCTGAGTCTTACTCATTAGAAAGGGGTGTTGTCTGTTCAGGATCAGCCTAGCCGATTAATTTGAGTCCGATTACGCTGGCAAGCACGAGGGCCATAAAAAAGAGCCTGAGCGGCGTTCGGGGCTCCTTGTAGAACAGGATGCCGACTAACGCGCTTCCCACCGTTCCGATGCCGGTCCAAACCGCATATACCGTGCCCATGGGCAGGTCCTTCATGGCAAGCGACATAAATATGAAGCTGGCAAGGAAGCCTCCGCCCAGCATGAGGATACTTCGGGCAGATACACGCTTGTTCAGCTCCGAGATGCCAACGACTCCGATGACTTCCAGCATTCCCGCTAAAATGACGAACAACCAGCTCATGACGATGTTCCTCCTTCGCGTTCATGCGTAACCAGCTTGAGTCCGATTACGCCGGTTAACAACAAGGAAATAAAGGCGATCTTGCCCCAATTAAACGGTACGCCGAATACAGTCATCTCCGCGATGACGCTACCGGCGGTTCCTAATCCCACAAAGACCGCATAGACGGTGCTCGTTGGCAATATCCTGGAGGAGTAAATGAGCAAGCCAAAGCTGACTACGATAGCCACCCCGGTTACAATCCACTCCCATAAGCTGTCCGCGTGTTTTAAGCCGATGACCCAAATAACCTCGAAACAAGCAGCGATGACGACGATAAACCAATATTTGTTGTTAGATGAAGACATGTAGATCTGCTCCTCTCCGCTTTTGTTAAACCTAGCATGGCATTTGCGGGCGCAAACAATCCGTGGCGGGCATCACAACAAAAAAAGCCCGGGAAATATCGTATCGATATCTCCCGGGCTTTTGTCCCTCCGTGTCATTCGCAATAGAACGGCTATCGCGCGGATTCCCTCGGACCAGTCCGGCGCGAGCGCCGCGGAACCCTAGAATCCCTTTGCCATATTCGGTTCGTTTGATTATATTACAGGATGCCCGGCAAGGTCAAGTGCAAGAATGGCGAATCTATGATAGGATGAGGGAAGCTGTTGGAGGAAAGTAGGCGAGAGAATTGGAGAATGATGAACAAAATAATAAGGAGCGGCGGATCGAACAGCCTGTCATCTTGATTGACGGTCACTGCTACCTGTGTCAAGATATTGTTCGTTATTTGGTAAAGCGCGATTCCCGCGCCCGCTTCCGATTCGCTGCGTTGCAATCTCCCGCTGGCCGGTCGATTCTTAAGGCAATGAATGATGGCGGGGACACGGATGATTTCGATTCTTTCATCCTTGCCGTTAACGGCCGTTACTACAACCGGTCGGGAGCGGCTCTCCGGGTATGGAAGGGACTTGGCGGCTGGCGTTCGCTGGCTTACGCGCTGATCGTCATACCCGCGCCAATCCGGGATGCCGTCTATCGGTTCATCGCACGCAACAGATACCGCTGGTTCGGCAAGTCGGAGCAATGTTTGCTGCCAACCAAGGAAGTTAGGGAACGATTTCTGCCGGAAGGTTACTAATTCTAAATAGATGGGGCTCGGTTCATGAAACGATTTAAGAAGTTCTATATCGAAACAACGAGTATATGCAATTTATCCTGCCACTTCTGTCCGCCTACGCAGCGGGCGAAAGGGTTTATTTCTGTGGAGGATTTTATTAAAACGCTGGATCAAATAAAACCCTTTACCGACTATATTTATTTCCATGTCAAAGGGGAGCCGCTGCTGCATCCCAAGCTGGACGAGCTGCTGGATATTAGCCATGAGAAGGGCTTCAAGGTCAATATTACGACGAACGGGACGCTGATTTCCAAAAATCGTTCCAAGTTGCTGGGCAAACCCGCCCTCCGACAAATGAATTTCTCGCTTCACAGCTTCGATGGACATGCGGGCTCCAAGGATAAAGCCGGCTATCTGGCCGCCATCCTGGACTTCGTACGCGAGGCGACAGCCCAGAGCGATCTCATCGTATCGTACAGGCTATGGAATCTGGATATGGATAACGAAGTTAACCAGCAGCGTGACAAAAACAGGGAGCTCCTCTCCATGATCGAAGAAGCGTACGGTCTCGACTATCACATTGAAGAGAAATTTAAGCCGGGTACAGGGGTTAAGATCCAGGATAGGATCTACCTTAATCAGGATCCGGAATTCAAGTGGCCCGATCTGAAGGAGCCTGAGGATGACGGCAAAGGTTTCTGTCATGCGCTTCGAAATCAGGCTGGCGTGCTGATCGACGGAACGGTCATTCCGTGCTGCCTCGATGGGGAGGGAGTCATTAACCTGGGCAATATTCACAATAGTCCGTTCGCGGATATTGTGGAGGGAGAGCGGGCTGTCAAGCTGTACGACGGCTTCTCGCGCAGGGAAGCCGTCGAAGAGCTTTGCAGGAAGTGCGGGTACCGTCAACGCTTCGGGACGTAGTGACGGATATGGGATTCGTAGATACCTCGTCCATAGGCGGCATAGTAGCTGATCCCGCATGCCAAGGCGAAGTAGGCAATACCTTCTGGACCAAACAGCTCCACTCCAAGCAACAAACAAGCGAGGGGAGCTCTGGACGCGGCTCCAAAGACGGCGATAAGACCCAATGCGGCCAGGAACGGCGAGGGCAGCGATAACAGCGGCGCCAATGCGCTGCCGAGCGTGCCGCCAATGACAAAGAGCGGCGTGACCTCGCCTCCAAAGAAGCCGGCTCCTAATGTAAGAGATGTAAAAAGAAGCTTCCAAGCAAAGTCTTGAGGGGCTGCCGTTCCATCAAACGAATCCGCTAACAACGGAAGTCCCAAACCTAAGTAGTCGCGCGTTCCTAGACTATATACGAGTGCAATAATAATAAGACCGCCGACAATAGGGCGAACCGCGGGATGAGGAACATACCGGACAAACAGCCCTTTCAGCGACGAAGTAAGCCGTATGAACAGCTTGGCGGCGGTACCGAACAGAAGCGCGGCCGCCGCCACGTGCGCCGTTACGAGCCAATCGAGCTCGGGCAGTGGGCCAATCTTGTAATGGCTATGATGCGCTCCCCAGGCAAGCGTAACATAATGACCTGTAAATCCGGCAAGCAAAGCGGGAATCAAGGCTCGGAACCGCATGCGTTTCGGCGCAGCTACTTCGATGCTGAAGACAGTACCGGCGAGCGGAGTGCCGAACACGGAGCCGAAGCCCGCGCTAATCCCGCAAATGAGCAGCAATCGTCTATCCTCTACGGGAAGCGAAAGCCGCTTGCCGATGGCTCCGGCAAGACTTCCGCCCATCTGAACGGCAGTGCCTTCGCGTCCGGCGGAACCGCCAAACAGATGGGTTACAACCGTGCCTAACAGCACTAGCGGCGCCATTCGGAACGGAACCTCGCCGTTGCCCGCATGTACTTGTTCGAACAACAGGTTGTTGCCTCTGATCGATTGCCCTCCGACCTTTAAATAGAGGATGCTGACCAGCGCCCCGCCTGCAGGCAGGAGCCACAATAACCAAGGAGTGGCGAACTGCAGCGCAGTCGCTTCCTCCAGCATGAAGAGAAAGAGTGCGGAGGCGGTGCCTGCCGCAGTACCTGCGGCAATCGCGAGACTGCACAAGCGAAAAATGGAGAACCAACGAGCATTCACTTCTGTAGACAACTCCTCAAACGAAAAGCCGACACCCGTCGAAGAGGGATGTCGGCTTCGCTTATGATTGGACTTCGACGAACACGAGCTTTCTGCGTTCGTCTCGTTCGGCGGCAGACTTGTTGTTTACTATTCTACAACAGTTGCAGGCCGCGTCCAACTAATGACGCCATCGTCGTCCATGATTCCGATCGTTACATCCGAAATATCGGGATCACGAAGCAGGTTGTCGATGACCTTGTGTTTGATTGCGGTCGCTTGTGCGAGGCTTAAGCCTTTGCTTAACTCGATATAGGCTTCCACATGATACGCGCGGCCTTCCTGAACGATCCGCATTCTGCCGATATCCGTCACGTCCGTTTGAGACAAAATATTGCGGCTGATTCGATCTTCCACGTCCTTGGGAGCTGCAACCCCGATTAAGCCGACCATATTGTCGTAACCAACCTTAAAGGCGACGCCGATCATCAGGAACGAGATCAAAACGGTGGCTATACCGTCCAGCAGCTTGAAGTCCGTAAATTCGGCAAGAATAACCGCTATGAGAGCGAGCGCCTGTCCAAGCGTAGCGACGACATCCTCATAGAATACAAGGCGGGTGGGAGGAGCAGCTCTTCCCGCATTGCGGACAGCGGAAGAGATAATGCCAATGCCTTTCGCTCCGGAACGGGTTTCTTTGACGATTTCTTTCATTGCTTTGATCAAAATGGCGCCGTCAATTCCGATTGCGATCAGCAAGACAATGAAGTTAAGCCAGAAGTTGGTGGATTCCTCGGGATGCTCTAGCAGCTTAACGCCTTTGTGAAAGGTTTCGTACGCCATAATCGTAACCACGATGACGGCTACCATGCAGAAGAGATTGACTACGCGACCGAATCCCGTGGGAAACCGCTTTGTCGGTTTCTTTTCCGCCAGGACGCTGCCGGCAAAGACGAAGCCCTGGTTAACCGCATCCGCGATCGAATGCATGGCGGAAGCGAACATTGTGCCGCTGCCGCTGATGGAAGCGGCGATGGCCTTGATCACCGCGAGGCCCGTATTGCCAAGAGCCGCGATGCCTGACGAGGTGTTGCCTTTCTTAATTAATGCGATCAAATTGCGCATGCTACGATTACTCCTCCATATTCCGTAAATTTACATGTAATTATATGCCTTTTCGATTATTTCTTCAATGTATAGTCTAATATGCCTTTAACGAGCTCCGTCATTCGACACTTTACTTTTGGCAATTGTCGATAAACCTTATATAATGATAAAGGTATCACGAAAGGAGTCGCTGTTATGATAACAACCGAGAGAGCGGTACATAAGGAACAGCTTGAGCAGGCATATGCCATCCGGACGGAGGTTTTTGTCGAAGAACAAGGCGTTCCCCTTGAAGCGGAAATCGACGAATATGAAGAAGAGTCGAGCCATGTGCTCGTTCGATACGACGGAGAGCCAGCCGGTACGGGGCGTGTTCGCAGTCTGGACAAAGTGGCCAAGCTGGAACGGATCTGCGTAAGGGAGAAGTTCCGTAAAGCCGGAATTGGCGCAGAAATTATGAAAGAGCTGGAGGCGATCGCGCGTGAACAGGGGTTGACGAAGGCCAAGCTTCATGCACAGATGCAAGCAGCGGATTTTTATGAGAAAACAGGATATACAATCGATTCGGATATATTTATGGAGGAGAACATCCCCCACGTGAGAATGATCAAACAATTATAAAGGATGTTCAAAAAGTCCGCTTTTGATCACGAAGTATGCCATGAAGCCTACTCGACATCGAATATTGAATTCAAGCGAAACTTCCGGTGCTCACGTAGCTTCCACTACGCTCCGCTCCTCAGTTTCTACTTTCACTCAATCTTCTCGGTGCTGAAAACCGAACTTTTTGAACACGCACTTATAGTGACCATGCGTCCAATTATCCAATAACACGCGGCGAAAGAAGGGTTATGCGTGATATTCTCTACCTATACGTTCATCTTCATCTTTCTTCCGGTTACGTTTCTCGTCTATCGCGTTTTGGCGAGTCTGGGCTGGATCAATGTGGCCAAGCTGTGGCTTGTGCTGGCTTCATTGGCTTTTTATGCAAAAGGAAGCGGGACCTTCGTGCTCCTGTTCATCGCGGATATCATGCTGAATTTCATGATCGGCAGCTTGATCGTGAGAGCGGCCAAAGCAAACGCAAGGTGGACAAAAAGATTGCTGCTCACGGCGGGTCTAATGCTCAACGTCGCATTCCTGGGATACTATAAGTATGCGAACTTCGCCATCGAAAATGTAAACCTGCTAAGCGGCGGTTCTTTCCCGCTGCTGGAGATTGTGCTGCCGCTTGGAATCTCGTTCTATACGTTCCAATTTATCGCGTACTTGGTCGACTGTTACAAAGAGCGAACGAAGGAAACGCCTGTTATCGACTTCCTGTTGTTCATAACCTTCTTTCCGCAGCTGATCGTGGGACCGATCGTCCATCACGAAGATATGATCCCGCAATACAAGGAAAAAGGATTCCTGCGATTCAACAAGGTAAATATGATGCTCGGCATTTTTCTGTTCGCCATGGGCTGCGCCAAAAAAATTATGTTAGCCGATCCGCTAACGAGTTATGCTGCATCATTTTTTGGAGATGTCGGAGCAGGAGATACGTTCGCGGCATGGGGCGCGTCCTTTGGCTATACCATCTCCTATTATTTCGATCTTTCCGGTTATGCGGACATGGCGCTGGGACTTGCTTTTATGTTCAATATCCGTCTGCCCCATAACTTTAATTCGCCCTATAAATCAAGGAATTTCCGCGAATATTGGCAGCGATGGCATATGACCTTGTCGAAGTTTCTGTCCGATTACATATTCAGAAGCTTCTACCGAAAGGGAAGCGGCAGCTTTAACTTCTACTTCTCCGTCATGATGACGTTTTTTGTTTCGGGTTTCTGGCACGGAGCAGGCTGGCAGTTTATTATCTGGGGTCTCGTCAATGGGGTGTTCGTCTGCATGTCCCACATGATGTATCGGAACAAGTGGCAGCTGCCCTTTTTCCTGGCGTGGGCGCTTACGTTCGCGGGCGTTGTCGGCACGCGCATCCTGTTCGTATCCGACGATATGAAGGAAGCGACGGCGGTCTTCCGCAAAATGTTCAGCCTCAAAGATTATTCAGGCCTTGGCTTTAGCGGCTTCGCCGACCAGCTCGTCATCTACGCGGCCAATAATGCCTATATTCTCGCGCTGCTGTTTATCGGCATGGCGATCACGTTTTTTACTCCGAATTCGAAACAGTTGACGGACGACTTCAAACCGAAGATCAGGCATGCCGTCGCAGCCGCGTTCATGCTTGGCATTTCGCTGGCGCAGATGACGTCGGTATCTAATTTCTTATATTTCCAATTTTAGAAGAGGGGTGTTCCTCATGACGTTCCGCAGATGGATAACTGCGTTCCTAGCGTCGCTGCTGCTCGCTGCTGCTGCGCTCGGAGGTTTCAACATGATCGTGGATCCTTTCGGCGTGTTCGGGGACAAGGTGCTGGGCTGGCACTCCTACAACATGGTCAATAATCCCAGGGTCGCCAAGATCGGCTATCTGGATCAATATCACGACCGCTACGATTCTTATATTATCGGGGGGTCCAAATCCAGCTCGATCTCTCCGGAGCTCCTGGACGACTATTACGGCGACGGAGCCAGCTTTTACAGCATGTTGATGTACGGCGGCGACTTCAACGATTACGAAAAGACGCTCTATTATCTAATCGACGAGTACAAGCCAAAAAATATCGTGCTCCACATGAGCTTGCAGGAGATCAGCCACTTTAACGAAACGCCGACGGACTTCAAGCAATCGCTGCATGCGAAGGTGTCGGGCGAGTCCAAGCTTAAGTTTTACTGGGACTACTTGAAGCTCAATCCTACGTATGGCTATTCCAAGCTGGAGGGGTACGCGCAGCGGTCGGTCGATCCGTTCCAGTACTCGCAGTTCATTCCCGATACGGGCGTTTATAACAAAATAAAACGAGACGCGGAGCCCGTCGACAATCTCGAGACGTATATGGCCGCAAACGCCGCGGCGTTTGCGCCGTTCGGCAAGCTGGAGGCGGTGGCGCTGGACAAAAACGTCGAATCGTTAAAACGGATGAAGGCTTATACGGAGGAGCACGGAGCCACCTTTAGGCTTATAACGGGCGCGACGGCGGATCAGGAGCTGTTAAGCTATGATATGGAGGCGCTTAAGACGTATTGGACCAAGATCGCGGAGGTCACCGATTTTTGGGACTTTAGCGGTTATTCGGGTGTCAGCGGCGATCCGCGTTACTTCTACGATACGATGCATTACAGAAATACGTTAGGCGCCATGATGCTGGGGTATATTTTTGAGGACCCGGACGTGTACGTTCCCGCGAACTTCGGACACTATACGACGAAGGATAATGTACAAAAGAGGGCGGAGGAAGCTTTTACTCGTCCCCCTAACTTGAACGGACAATCTGTTGCCATACCGATTCTCATCTATCATCATATCGACGACGACCCATACGAGCCGAATTCGTTAATTACGTCGCCTGCGAAGTTCCGAAGCGACATGGAAGCGGTAAAAGCTGCAGGCTACAACACGGTGCTGATACAGGACTTAATCGACTACGTGGACGGAAAGAAGACTCTACCTGACAATCCTGTAGCCATTACGTTCGATGACGGATATCTCAGCAATTACGAATACGCCTATCCTGTTCTCAAGGAGCTCGGCATGAATGCCACGATCTCCATTATCGGCTGGTCGGTGGGCCGTAACGAGCACCGGATCCCAGGCAAACAATTTTACCCACACTTCACTTGGGAACAAGCCAGGGAAATGCAGGAGTCCGGGGTAATCGACATTCAAAATCATAGCTTCGATCTTCATGAATCATCGCCGGATGATCCATCCGTACGCAGCGGCGTGCTGCAGATGGAGGGCGAGAGCAATGGCGTCTATAGCGAAGCCTTTGGCAAAGATGTCTCGTATTTGGCCAGCCTTATCGAAGAGGAAATTCCGAATCATGAGGTTAACATATTTACTTATCCGTTCGGCTATTACTCGCATCTGTCCGAACAAATATTGATGGATAAGGGCTATCGCTCCACATTATCGACAACTCCTGGCATTAGCGTGATCCGACAAGGGGACAAGCGCAGTTTGTTTGCACTAAAGCGGATTAACGGGGGGCCTGAGGTGGCCAGCGAAGCGCTGGTCAAGCTGTTGGAGACTAAATAGAAATGAGGGGGTGAAAACGAAGGCTGCCCAAGAACGGGGGATCGTTCCAACCGGCAGCCTCCATCTGTCCGCCGTTAGCCTGTAGATGGGCTGTTCGGCGTATGTCCCTTCTGATTGCGATTCTTTGAAACGGATGTAACAGTTTGGTTCTCTGCATGTTTGGAATTGACGGCATATGCATAGTTCCTGCTTGTCACTGATTGATGTCGATGACGACTCATGTCAAGGTGACCTCCATCCATAATGTTCATTGATTTCACAATGGGACATTTCTAGCCTGTCCTAATCGACATCGTTCTATTGAGGGAAGTTTCCACCAAGTATCGTTTCTAGGCTAAGCTGTTCTGCAATCGTTAATGAATGTTAACTTGTATAGGGGAGTGGAGAAGGAATGAAACCTCGAGTATTTGTAGATCGGCAGCTGGCTCCTGAAGTCGTGCAATGGCTATCGCAGCACTGCGAGCTGGATATGTGGACAGAAGGGGATACCATCACGCGAGACGCGCTTCAGCAACGTCTTTCGAACGCGGAGGGCTTTATTACATCCGGACGGCGAATCGACGAGGAGCTATTGAACGCCGCGCCTAATCTTAAGGTCGTCAGTTCTATTTCGGTTGGTTACAATCATTTTGATATCGGGGCGATGAAGCAGCGGGGAGTTATTGGCACGCATACTCCTTACGTGCTTGACGATACGGTAGCGGATTTGGCATTTGCGTTAATGCTAGGATCGGCGAGGCGAGTGGCGGAGCTGGATCGTTACGTTCGCGACGGCAACTGGAAGCGCGGAGACGGCGAAAATCTGTTCGGTGTCGACGTTCACCATGCGACGTTAGGCATCATTGGCATGGGACGGATCGGCGAAGCCGTGGCGAAACGCGCCCGGTTCGGCTTTGACATGAACGTGCAGTATTATAATCGGACTCGCAAGCCGGAAGCGGAAGAACGTTACGAAGCCGCATATGTCGATCTGAATACGCTTCTCTCCACCTCCGACTTTGTCGTCATGCTGGCGCCGTTAACAGAAGAGACCAGGGATATGATGGGTCAAGAGCAATTCTCGCGCATGAAATCATCGGCGATTTTCATTAATGTATCCAGGGGTGCGACTGTCGATGAAGACGCATTGTATGAAGCGCTCGAGAAGGGCAAAATCCGCGGTGCTGGACTAGACGTGTATAAGCAGGAGCCTCTCGATGGCGGACATCCGCTGCTGACACTACCGAATGTTCTCGCTCTGCCGCATCTTGGCTCGGCAACGACAAAGACCCGAATCGTCATGGCTCGAGCAGCTGCGGAAAATTTGGTTGCGGCATTAAAAGGCGAAACTCCGCCATACCTGGTGCCGGAATTTCGTTCGTAGCGATTAGCCGTGAATAAGAAGAGGCTGTACAGCAAGATTTCGATTGAAATCTGTTGTACAGCCTTTTATTCGTCCATTGCAAAGCTATTAGATCTTCAATACTTCCACCCGATTGGAGAAAAACGTGGCTCCGCCGCCCATATCAGCCAGACGCTGCGGCGTAAGAGCGTTTACCGAGCTGCGGCCCTTCTCAACGTCATCCCACCATAGGCCTTGCGTGACCAGAACGCCAGGCAGCACATCTTGTCCAATCCTCAGAGTTAGCTTGGCTTCGCCTCTAAGGTTGCGTACCAACACATGTTCGCCGTCCAGCAAGCCGAGTGATCCCGCGTCTTGCTCGTTCATATTAAGAAAGGGACCTTTCTCAAGCTTCTGAAGCTTGGACTGATTGCCGAACGTAGAATTGATATAGCTGTGGTTCGGACCCGTTATCAGCAAGAACGGAAAGTCGGTCTCCTCGAGAATGGGGGTATAGGTAGGAACGGGAGCCAGACCGTTCTTTAACATCGCTTCAGAATAGAGCTCGATTTTCCCTGACGGCGTCGGGATGCGCTCTTTCAAGGGGAGCTCGCGTCCTCCGCCAGCCTTCATCCATCCATGTTCCCTCAAAGCCTCAACCGTGATTCCTTCCAGCAGCGGATTCAACTCCGCGTCTAACGCCTCCGCAATCATCTCTTCTTCTGTCAGATCGAACAGTTCCCGCTCGAAGCCCATGCGAAGCGCAAGCTCCTTGAACAATGTGAAGTTCGATTTGCTTAACCCGGCAGGGGCAAGAACGGGCTCGCCAATTTGCAGATAGAGATGCCAATAAGAGGTGTACAAATCCAAGTTCTCCAGATGGGAGGTAGCCGGAAGGACAAGATCCGCGTATTTGCACGTGTCGGTCAAAAACAAATCATGTGTAATCGTAAATAAATCCTCGCGAAGCAGTCCTTCCCTCACCTTGGATTGATCCGGGGCGACGATTGCAGGATTGCTGTTATAGACGAACAACATTCGAACAGGCGGCTCCAGCCTTGTAAGAGCAGCGCCAAGCTGGTTCATATTTACCGTGCGGACATCGGGATCAGGCAACAAGTCGGGCCGTTCCAGACGATCGTTGTTGATCCGCGAATACCAACCGTTCCCTTTCATCGCGCCGCCCCCCAGATGTTTCCACTGTCCGGTCAAGGCAGGAAGACAGGAGATTGCGCGCACGATCATGCCACCGTTGTCATGATGCTGGAGCCCGTTGCCGATCCGGATAAACGAGGGGGTCGTCGTCCCGTACAATCGGGCCAGCCACTCAATCCGCTCGGGTGGGATGCCAGTAATCTCGGAAACATACTGAGGAGTGTATAATAACGCTTCTTGCTTAAGCTCCTCGTAACCAATGGTAAACTCTTGAAGGAAGCTCTCGTCCGCCAATTCGTCACGGATAAGGATATGCATCAAACCCATGGCAAGCGCGCCATCGGTACCGGGACGGAGATGGACAAATTCGTCAGCCCAGGTCGAAGTCCGATTGCGATGGACGTCGATATGCACGATGATTGCGCCATGTTTGCGCGCTTCCGTGGCAAGCATCGTCTGATGCATATTGGTGGATACCAGATTGCAGCCCCAGAGGAGGAACAGCTTGGTATGAACGGTTGCTTCCGGATCGATGCCGACGGAGCCCCCCATTGTGTATTTGTAGCCGGTTGCTCCCGCAACGTTGCAGATGGTACGGTCCAGTTTGGCGGCCCCAAGCCTGTGGAAGAAACGGCGATCCATACCCTCCGCGTTAAGTACGCCCATATTGCCATAGAAGCTATAAGGCAGGATAGACTGAGCGCCGAAGTCGCGAATCAATTGCTGCATTCGGCCGATAATCTCGTCATAGGCTTCCTCCCAGGTGATCGGCTCAAAGTCCAACGTGCCCTTGGGACCTACGCGCCGCATGGGTTGTAGCAGGCGATCCGGATGGTGGACGCGATCAGGCAGCTGCCGAACCTTGTTGCAGATGGCGCCTTTCGTGACGGGGTGAAGAGGGTCCCCGGTTACTTTCTTGACCTCGCCATTCTCAATCGTAATATGCAAGCCGCATGTATCCGGGCAGTCGAATGGACAGACGGAGCGAGCAATGCCGTCGCGAGAGTTGTCACGAGCAATATTTATGTTTAACGTCATTAATCATCTCTCCCCAACCATAATAAAATGAATCTCTATTATACCTGTACTCGCCGCTCAGAGAAATACTGCGATGGAGGACAGCCCCAAGTTCTTTTGAAAATGCGCTGGAAGTAGGAGACATCGGCGTAACCCAGATAGTCGCTTATTTCGGCTATTGTAAGCAACGATTCCCGGAGCATATAGGCTGCGGTTCTCATCCGAACTCCGTGGACATAATCGCTGATCGTCTGTCCCATTACCCGGCGGAAGAGGGAGGCGGCATGATTGGGACTCCGGTCTATCACGTCGCCGAGCGTCTCCTTTGTGATTCGTTCGCGGTAATGATCCTGAATGTATGCTTTCATCTTATCGGCATGCTGCCGGGTGAGGTTGGATTCCTTGCCGCGATCCAATTCCCTGCACCATAAAGCGAGCGTTTCGATCACGGCAGCGGTCATTCGCACCCGCGCGTAAGGAATGTCATCCTCCCACTCGGCGCATGAGGCACGGAGCCGCTCCAAGCAGAGCTCGTAACAGCCGGCCTGAGCAGCCACAACCTGCCTCGTTTGGAAAAGCGGCAGCGAGCAGCCGCCTTCCTTGGCCGCAAGGGCGAGAGTGAAGACAAGCTTTTCGTGGAACATCGTCGGTACGCTTTTGCCGTAGAACGTTACCCCTGGGGGAAGCCAGACAAAGTCGCCGCGATGCGCCATATACTTCTCGCCGTCCACCCAATAGAGACACTTTCCATATGTGATAACCGCCAATCTGGCGAAACCATCGGATCCGTCGCTTTCGGTGTACCAGCCAAGCCCTTTGTTCAGTTCGTAGTCGATTAACTCAATCATGACACACCTCGTCGTACTATAATCCATTAATCATACTATAATTCATGTACGATGTCCGCTACTTCCTCTACAATAATGAAAGTGAATAACGGAGGGATGAATAAGATGAGTCAGACGAAGATTGTATGTACGATGGGTCCGTCCAGCAACTCCATATCGATCCTGAAGGAAATGATGAAGTCCGGCATGACCGTAGCGAGGCTTAACATGGCCCACGGGGAGCTGGAAGACCATAGCAGCCGAATTGAACTGATCCGTGAAGCGGCATCCGAAGCATCCGCTATCGTGGCTATTATGATGGATATCAAAGGACCGGAAATTCGTATCGGTACGCTTGAAGAGGGCAGCTACGAGCTGAAAGCGGGAGATACGCTTACACTGACAAGCGAGCCTATTACGGGTAATGGAGTGCGCGTTGCCGTCAATTATCCGGATATGCCGAGCGTCATACAGCCTGGCAATCGCATTCTGATCGATGACGGATTGATCGAGCTGATCGCGCAAGAAGTTAAAGGTACCGAAATCGTATGTACCGTCATGAACGGCGGTCCGCTTAAGCCCCGCAAAGGCGTTAACCTGCCTGGCATCAGCACGACGCTTCCCGGCGTGACGGATCGCGACATCAGGCATATCGCGTTCGGCATCGAGCAAGGCATCGACATGATCGCGATGTCGTTCGTTCGCAAGGCCGAGGATGTGCTGCAGGTTCGTCAGCTTCTGGAGGATGCGGGAGCGGCCCACATCCAGATTATTTCGAAAATCGAAAACGAGGAAGGCGTCGATAATTTGGACGCGATCATCGAAGTGTCAGACGGCATTATGGTCGCGCGCGGCGACCTTGGCGTCGAAATCCCGGCGGAAGACGTGCCGATGATTCAGAAGACGATGATCGAGAAGTGCAACTTGGCTGGCAAGCCAGTCATCGTGGCCACGCAAATGCTGGATTCCATGCAAGTAAATCCTCGACCGACGCGCGCGGAAGTGAGCGACGTGGCGAACGCGGTTCTGCATGGAGCGGACGCGATCATGTTATCCGGGGAGTCCGCCGCCGGCAAATACCCGCTGGAATCGGTACGCATGATGGCGATGATCGCGGAACGCGCGGAATCGACCATCGATTACGCGGAGCAATTCAAGTCAAGGATAACTACGCCTACCGGATCTATAACCGAAGTTATCAGCCAAGCGGTCGTCAGTTCGTCTCTGCAATTAAACGCCAAAGCGATTTTAACGCCGACCGAGAGCGGATTTACGGCGCGCATGGTCTCCAAGTATCGTCCCGAATCGCCTATTATCGCCATTACGGCGCATGATCATGTATTGAAAAGGATGACGCTTGTTCGCGGCGTTATCCCGGTAAAAGGCGAATCGATGTCTTCGACGGACGAGCTGTTTAAGGCTTCCATCCGAGGCGCGGCTCGCACGCAGCTTCTGCAATCCGGCGATTTCGTTGTTATCTCGGCCGGCGTGCCAAGCGGCAAGGCAGGCGCGACGAATCTGATCCGTATCCACCAGATGGACTAAAACCTGCTGCTATTGACAGGACAAGCATGAAAATGCGACAATGGCTTTGGTCATCGGCTTCGGCT
Organism: Paenibacillus sp. PAMC21692; assembly: GCF_014303795.1. Classification (NCBI taxonomy): domain Bacteria; kingdom Bacillati; phylum Bacillota; class Bacilli; order Caryophanales; family Paenibacillaceae; genus Paenibacillus; species Paenibacillus sp. PAMC21692. Next base: position 5,323,002 of record NZ_CP060293.1, on the reverse strand, counting down.
GATGCGCTAACTTGAGAGTGCAATGATTCATTCGTATAACTCCGCATAACGGTTGAGACACAGGGCGGGGGTTCTACGGGAAGCCTAACTTCCTTGCTACGAATAACGACACAGCTGCGTAAACGATGTTCGCGCAGCGGTCGTTGCGCGTAGCTTTTTTGCGCGTTGTCCTATAGTACGATCGGGACAAAATGAATATTACCGCGCATCATATTGCCGCTCTGTCGATTAAATAGGAGAGAAGTGAGGGAACAAACATGAAACATATGATAGCCGTGTTTCTCGGTGCGGCCAGCTACGGCATTTTGTCCACATTCGTTGTCCTGGCTTATGGCCATGGTTATACGCTGGGAGAGGTCGTTGGCAGTCAAATGATGATCGGCTTTCTGCTTACATGGGCGTTGTCGGCTTGGCTGAACATGAGAAAGAAGCAAGCCGTTAAACGGCAAACGAACATGACAGGCCATCAAGCAGACGGGACTCAACCAAGCATACGGACCAAAGCCGTTTTAACGCTCAAACAAAAGTTGCTGCTGATGCTTGCGGGATTGCCTACGGCTGTAACGGGCTTGTTATATTATGAATCGCTTCGGTATGTTCCGGCTTCCGTCGCCATTCTGCTGCTGTTTCAATTCACCTGGATGGGCGTGCTTATTCAAGCGGTACGTCTTCGCAAACTGCCGGAGCGCAAAGTATATTTGACCTTGGCGATTCTGCTTGGCGGTACTTTGCTTGCTGCCGGTCTGGCCGAGCCTGGCGCTGGAGCCTTTCATCTTGGCGGAATCGTGCTGGGACTGCTGGCTGCCGTCAGTTATACGCTCTTTATGTTGTTTAATGGAAAAGCAGTGCCGGATGCAGAGCCTGCAGATCGCAGCAAATGGATGATGCTTGGAGCCATGCTGCTGGTATTTATGCTGTTCCCGCCGCAATTTCTGTGGAATGGCGATTTATTAAGCCCATTAATGTTGTTCGGATTGCTCCTTGGCGCTTTCGGAGCGTTCATTCCGCCGCTTTTGTTCGCTTACGGCATTCCTCATATCGGCGAAGGCTTGGCCGGGATTCTCGGCGCAGCGGAGCTTCCGGTTGCCGTTATGTTGTCGGCGGTTGTCTTGCACGAAGAAGTCAGCTTATTGCAGTGGATCGGAGTCGCCATCGTCCTGGCGGGCGTGGCTTTACCGGAATGGCTAAAGCGCCTTAAGCGCGTGCCTGTTGTCAATCATTGACAACGAACTTCCCTAGGCGTACAATTTTGTTGGATTTGACAGTTTGCTTGTCATGGATTCATCAATTGGACTGGGGGAGTTAGGATGACAGTTATCGGCAATAAAGCCGTCGTGTTGTTCCAGGGGGACAGCATTACGGATTGCGGAAGAAATCGTGAAGTAGGGAGCAGTCTGGGAACTGGATATGCCAATCTGATCGCGTCGGAATTCGGATTTAAATATCCGGAAAAGAATGTTACGTTCTTGAATCGCGGCATTAGCGGCAATCGCGTCGTTGATCTGGAAGGGCGTTGGCAGGAGGATTGTCTGGATTTGAAGCCAACCATGGTTTCCATCTACATCGGAATCAACGATACATGGCGCAAGTATGACAGCAACAATCCGACATCCGCAGAGAGCTATTACGAAGGGTACCGCCGTCTCATTATAAACACAAAGGAATCATTGGATGCTTCGCTCATTCTAATTGAACCGTTTGTATTGCCGGTGCCGGAGGACCGCAGGGGCTGGAGAGAGGATCTCGATCCAAAGATTACGGCTGTCCGTTCCTTAGCGGAGGAATTCAAGACGTTATACGTACCGCTGGACGGGTTATTTGCCGCAGCCAGCATGTCCACGGGCGCCTCGTATTGGGCAGGAGACGGCGTACATCCTTCGCCGGCAGGGCATGGGTTAATCGCGGATGCCTGGCTAAGAGCTGTTGGCGCTAAGGGGTAATCTGGTAAAGTTTCTTTATAAAATGTTCTTTCGCTACCCTATGCCCATTCTTTGGAATTATAATAAAGGTGTCGGGGCCGACGAAATACGCGCGAAAGGAGATGATCCAATTGAATCACAACGTAGAGGTGATCTCCGAGTAATCGGAGAGAATCATCGATACAGAAGAGGCCGCCAAGGCCTCTTCTTAATTTCTGGAAACGATTCGCATTGTGCGATGGAATGTTTTTCTTTATAATGGAAAGGCGGTTCCTTTTAAAGGAATCAGCAAAAACCCAAATTCGAAGAAAGGGAGGATGATTACAATGATTGATTTCCACATCATGAATCAAACAAGTATTGCCGCTCAGCCATCTGCGTCCCAAGCGGCGCATTACAATCGTATAGACCAGTTCGAGGAGGATTTTGAACGTGAACTACAAAAATGGAAGAGACGTGCTTCCCCCTAGCCTATTATTAGAGCTCCAAAAATATATTCAGGGCGACCTCATCTATATTCCGAAGCCGGCGAATCAGCGCGCGAGCTGGGGAGAGGTTAGCGGCACCCGCAAGCTGCTTGCGGAACGCAATAAGGAGATCGTGCAATGTTATGTCAACGGCGCAACCGTCGCGGAGCTGGAACGCAAGTACCATCTGTCCAGCGAAAGCATTCGCAAGATCATCGTGAAAGCCCGTTAATGAGATGAACAATCGCATCATATCCATAATTAAAGAACCTCCGATTCCCTTATCTGTCGCCAGATGCCGGGAACGGAGGTTCTTTTGTATGCTTACACGGATGAAGTCGTTGCAGATGGAAGGGCTACCTTCGTTCTTGGATATTTGTAATCATCCCGATAGCAGCGCGTCTCGGAATCGTAATCCGATTGGGATAATCGGTGGGATACGTCGAATATGGGCAATTCCGGATTTACATGCAAAGTAGAGCCGAAGAAAGAACAACATTCGAAGTGAAAATCCAGCGTCGTGATAAGAATAACACAATTGGAAAACGTGCAATTACTAAACGAAAATCCATCGAAAGCGATCGTTTCATTTTGGAAATGTTGATTCATAATTAACTTCATTTGCAACTCTCCTCTGTAATGATTAGGCGACTCAGGCGACATATGAACTATGCTAACAGATCGCATGCGAAATGTTTGTCGCAACTTGACTCCCGTTTGAAATAGATATCGACAAAGACCGATCCTTTTTCCCGGAATTTTATGAGCCATCGTCAATTTTAATTTTATAAACAAAAATGATTATTTATAATCTGAAAATCAGTTTGTTTGATTATAAGTTTATATTATATAACATAGATCAAGATGTCAGTAAACGTTCGAATTAAGGATGATCGGGCAGGATATGGGAGCAATTGGGAGGACACATGGGGTCAGCGACGCTCAACCTAGGAGAGCTTTAAATAGGAGAGGATATGCCGAATTAATGGAAATGACCTCCAGCCGGATTCATGTTAGCCTTTTAAGTGTTCGAAAAAAACGTAGCGAAAGGCTGGTGGAACGCAACGTGCGTAAAAAGTGGATGATGCTGATCCTGGCGACAATGTTGCTCTTAACCGCATGTTCCGAAAACGGGAGCAGCGGCAAAAACGATGGAGGGCAATCAGGCAACGGAAATGCGGCAAGCACCTTGGAGAAAGCCAAGGAACAAGGGTACATAACGATTGGATTCGCGGGAGAGAACCCGTACGCTTACAAAGATGAAAACGGCGAGCTGACGGGAGAAGCGGTCGAAATTGCGCGAACGATTTTGAAGCGGCTTGGCATTGAAGAGATGAGGGCTGAATTGACGGAATTTTCAGGCTTGATTGCCGGTCTGCAGGCTAAGCGATTCGATATGATCGCCGCGGGCATGTTCATTAACCCGGAACGTTGCGAAGCGGTATTGTTCGCCAATCCGGAATACAGCATCGGGGAAGGTCTGGCGGTCAAAGCCGGCAACCCGCTGAATTTAACAAGCTACAATGCAATTGCCGAGAACAAGGATGCCAAAGTAGCGGTCATGTCGGGAGCGGTCGAGATTGGATATCTCGAGGCAAGCGGCGTAACGGAGGCGCAGATGGTAATCGTGCCGGATCAGGATGCAGCAATAAGCGCGTTGCAATCCGGTCGTGCCGACGCCATGACAATGACGGGACCCGCGCTGCAGTCCAGACTGGATCAAGCGGGAGACGAGGGCCTGGAGCGAGTCATGGATTTTGAACAACCGACGGTCGACGGCAACAGCGTGAGGGGCTACGGGGCATCCGCATTCCGATTGGATGACGTTTCCTTGCAAGAAGCGTTTAACACGGAGCTTGACGCTATGAAAGAGAATGGAGAGCTGCTGCAAATTTTGCAGCAATTCGGATTTACCGAACAGGAGCTGCCAGGAGACGCAACGGCGCCGCAGCTTTGCTCTCCGCAAGCTTAACCCATGAATGTTCCCATCGGACAGTGGCTGCCCTTTTTGATGGACGGAGCAGTCGTCACTTTGAGAATAACGGTTCTTGCAGGACTTCTGGCATTTTCCTTATCCGCATTATCGGGCATGGGGCGATTGTCCGCCCTTACTCCAATCCGTTGGATCTCGGGCTGCTACATTGAGCTGTTTCGAGCTTCGTCGCTGCTTGTCCTGCTGTTCTGGGTATACTTCGCCCTTCCGATCGCCGGACTGGAGCTCAGCAAGACATGGTCTGCCGTGCTCGCGATCGGACTTAACATCGGAGCTTACGGAGGAGAGATAGTCAGAAGCTCCATACTTGCAGTTCCAAAGGGACAATATGAAGCATCCATCGCGCTTAATTTGCGTCCGTACACTAGATTTATCCGTGTCGTGCTTCCTCAAGCTTTTGTGCGGATGCTTCCTCCAATGGGGAATCTGTCTATCGAGATGCTGAAGTCGACTTCGCTTGTTTATTTTATTACAATGGCTGATTTGACCTATGAGGCCATGATTTTGAGAAATAACTATTATACGCATACACCGATTATATTCGGCTTGCTCCTTCTTATTTATTATTTAATGTCGTCTTGCGTGTCTTGGTCTGTCCGGCTGCTGGAGCGCAAGCTGGCTTGCTGGAGGTGACGCTTAGACATGTGGGATTGGGACTATGTTTACGAGTTGCTGCCGAAGCTGCTGCGTGCGCTGCCGGCAACGTTAGGCGCTGCATTATGCGGTTTCGCTCTTGCGGTGTTGGTCGGAATTTTTCTCGCCATTGCAGGGAGATCGCGGTTCAGACTTGTGAGAGGACTGACGACGGGCATCGTAGATTTCATCCGCAGCACGCCGCTTCTTGTGCAGCTATTCTTTTTGTATTATAGCTTGCCGATGCTGACGCCTCTTGCCATGTCGGCATTCGCGACAGGCGTTATCGGGTTGGGCTTGCATTATGCCTGCTATCTCTCGGAGGTTTTCCGATCAAGCATAGACGCGCTGCCGAAAGGGCAATGGGAGGCCGCCTCGGCGCTTAATCTCTCGAAAGCAAGAACCTGGTTTTCGATCGTATTGCCGCAAGCGATGCCGCCCGTTATCCCGATCATGGGCAATTATCTCATTGTCATATTTAAAGAAACGCCCGCATTATCTGCAATAACTTTCGTCGAGCTGCTCATGCGGACCAAAAACGAGACTTCCATCTCGTACCGCGCATTCGAACCTTACACGATTACGGGCGGACTGTTTATCGTCGTTAGCTTGCTGTTGTCTCTTGCGGTCAGTCGGCTGGAGAAGAGGTTCAAAAACCGAACGGCAGCATAGTCCGAAAAGGAGGTGCAAAAGTTCAATGAACTCGATATACATGCCAGATCAGGAAGCGCCCGCAAAGATTCAGGAACAACCTCTTATCCGGTATGAAGGCGTTACGAAGACATTCGGAGAACTGGAAGTGATCAAAGGCATTGATATGTCGATCTACGCAGGGGAGAAGCTTGCGATTATCGGTCCGAGCGGCTCAGGCAAAACCACGCTTGGCCGCATGCTGATGACGCTGGAGGAACCTACAAGCGGCATGATTACGATCGACGGCGAGGAGCTCTGGCAAATGCGAGACAAGCGGGGGCGATTGGTTCGTGCCAATGAGAAGCATCTCCATCGAATGCGCGAAAAAATCGGCATGGTGTTTCAGCATTTCAACCTGTTCCCGCATCTTACGGCACTGCGCAATGTTACGCTTGCGCTCACATCCGTTCTGAAGGTACCCAAGGACGAAGCACGGGAACGCGCCGCCGAGATGCTGGGCAAGGTGGGGCTCGCGACCAAATTGGACGAATACCCTTCAAGGCTGTCCGGCGGGCAAAAGCAGCGTGTCGCTATAGCGCGCGCGTTAGTCCTTCGTCCCAAAGTCATCGTCTTCGACGAGGTTACCTCGGCCTTGGATCCCGAGCTTGTCGGCGAAGTCCTCGAAGTGATTAAGGAGATCGCGGAGGATCGGGAGACGGCTATGATGCTCATTACGCATGAGATGGAATTTGCCAGAGAGGTGGCCGACCGCGTCGTCTTCGGGGCTGACGGACTCATTGTTGAACAAGGTACGCCGGAGGAGATATTCGATTCTCCCCGGAGCGAGCGGCTTCAGGCTTTTCTGGGCCGGTTCCGTTGAAGCAGCTTTTGAAATGTCACGTAAAGGAGGAGATTAAAATGAATAGAAGAGAACCGCCTTCCATTCTGTATCGCAAACCCGAGGAGAAGGACGGGAGCGAAGTATGGAGGCTTGTCCGGGATTCGGGAGGGCTCGACTTGAATTCTCCTTACAGTTACTTGATGTTATGCGATATGTTCCGCGACACTTGCTGTATCGCACAGTCCGAGGATCGGATTGTCGGTTTTGTATCCGCGTTCCGAAAGCCTGCGGATGAGCAAACGTTATTTGTATGGCAGATCGCTGTAGATGGCGGACTTCGAGGCCGTGGAGTTGGAAGACGATTATTGCGAGAATTGTCAGACAGAAAAGAAAATGCCGGGATTCGATATATGGAGGCGACCATTGGACCGAACAACATTCCATCGAGAAGCTTATTTCTGGGGATGGCTCAGTCGCTGAATGCGGAATGTACGATGGCGAGCAAATATGAATCAGGTCTTTTCCCCAATCAGGAAGGTCATGATGACGAGTTGCTGTTCCGAATCGGTCCGTTCGACCGAGAAGGGTTGCTAAACATCAAATCACAACGAACGGAGGAGATTCATAGATGACAGCCATACCTAATCGTATCGGTTCAATAGATCAGGATGTGTTCAACCAATTGGAATCGGAAGTTCGCAGCTACTGCAGAAGCTTTGATACGGTATTCGCCAAAGCGAAGGGAGCCAGGCTCTGGGACAAGAAAGGGCGCGAATACATCGATTTTTTCGCCGGCGCCGGCGCGTTGAACTACGGACATAACAACGAAAAGATTCGATCACGAATCGTTGACTATATGATGAACGACGGCATAACGCACAGTCTTGACATGGCAACGGAAGCGAAGGAACGTTTCCTGCTGACATTTCAGCATAAGATTTTGAAGCCCAGAGGACTGTCGTACAAGCTCATGTTCCCGGGTCCTACCGGAACGAATTCCGTCGAGAGCGCGCTAAAGATCGCCAGAAAGGTCACGGGAAGGACGAATGTCATTGCCTTTACAAATGCATTTCACGGGATGTCGCTAGGATCGTTGGCTGCAACAGGCAATGCCTATAAAAGGGGCGGAGCGGGAGTTAGTCTATCGGGCACGACGTTCCTCCCTTATGACGGGTACATGGGGCCGCTCATCGATACATCGCTTTTGATGGAGAAGATGCTTAACGATGCGGGGAGCGGAGTCGATAAACCGGCGGCTGTAATCGTTGAGACCATGCAGGGTGAAGGCGGGCTGAACGCGGCCAGCGCAAAGTGGCTTCAAAGACTCGAGCTCCTTTGCCGCGAACATGAAATGCTACTTATAGTTGACGATGTGCAGATGGGCTGCGGCCGCACGGGCACGTTTTTCAGCTTCGAAGAAGCGGGGATAAGGCCAGACATTGTCTGCCTGTCGAAGTCTATCGGGGGGTACGGACTGCCGATGGCGCTTACGCTTATTAAGCCGGAGTATGACATCTGGAACCCTGGCGAGCACAATGGAACGTTCCGTGGCAATAATCTCGGGTTCGTGGCAGCGACGGAGGCGATTGCTTTCTGGGAGGACGGCACGCTGGAGCTGCGGATTAAGGAGCACTCCCTTTCGATCCGCAAGTTCCTCGAGCTCGCCGCGGCCAGATACGGCGGCAAGATTAAAGAAGTACGCGGGAAGGGAATGATCCAGGGGCTGGTTTTCAACAATCCGGATGATGCCGGTCGATTATGCCGAAAAGCGTTCGAACGGGGACTGATTATGGAAACCTCTGGCTCACGTGACGAAGTAGCGAAGCTGATGCCTCCACTGACGATCGAAAAGGAGCTGCTTGCTGAAGGAATGGCAAAAATCGAAGCATCGCTGAGCGAAATGTATGACTTTGCAGAACAAAAGGAACCGGTCGGCATTCGCCGATAAATGATGAAGAACTGGAGGCAACGCTTATGATCGTCAAACACCTGAATGACATTGTGAACACGAAGGACGATATTGATGCCGAAACCTGGAATTCGAGAAGACTGCTGCTTAAGAAGGACGGAATGGGTTTCTCCATGCACGATACGATTATAAAGGCGGGAACGGAGACGCTGATCTGGTACAGGAACCATGTCGAAGCCGTCTATTGCATCGAAGGCGAAGGAGAGATTGAAGTAATCGGAGGCCAAACCTACCCCATTACGCCGGGAGTTTTGTATGCGCTGGATGGTCATGAAAAACATCTGCTCCGTGCCAGCAAGCAGTTGCGCATGGTTTGTGTATTCAATCCACCGCTGACTGGAGCCGAAGTACATGACAAGGATGGCGTCTATCCGCTAGAAGCGGAAGCAGCCGAAACCCCGTGAAATTGTTCCGTTGCTTTAGTAGCCTTAGAGAAAAGTGATTCTATACTCATTCCCAAGAAGGAGATGATCCCTATGTCCAATACTACTGCAAATTCTCAAGTCGACCGTTATCCTTCCCGCATTGCCGATCAACCACAGCTCACGGAGCGACTCGATCCCGTCGTGTATACGAAGTGGTCTGACGCTAGTCCGTTGTCGGAGGAGCAATCGGCCTTCTACGAGAACAACGGCTATCTGTTCCTGGAAGAGTTTTTCTCGGAGAATGAAGTCGAAGCATGGCGTCAGGTGCTCTCTAAGCTGCAAGAGAACTATCACGATCGGGAAGAAGCTCACGTCATTCGCGAACCTCAAAGCAAAGAGGTGCGTTCCGTCTTCTCCGTTCACGAGAATAACGACGTCTTCCGCGACCTGTCCCTGCATCCGAGGCTCAAAGCGATCATGAACTACTTGCTTGGCTCGGAGACTTACATTCATCAATCAAGAATCAACTTCAAGCCGGGTTTCACGGGCAAGGAATTCTATTGGCATTCCGACTTCGAGACGTGGCACGTCGAGGACGGCATGCCCGCCATGCGGGCGCTGAGCTGCTCTGTCGCGTTAAGCGACAATCATCCCTTCAATGGACCGTTGATGGTTATCCCCGGCTCGCATAAGCAATTCGTTTCTTGCGTGGGACGGACGCCCGAGAACCACTTCAAGGAATCGCTGCGCAAACAGGAGTATGGCGTGCCGGATCCCGATAGTCTGACGAAGATGGCTGACGCGGGAGGCATCGAAATGCCGGTCGGCAAAGCCGGCTCCGTGCTATTATTCGATTGCAATTTGATGCATGGCTCCAGCAGCAATATTTCCCCTTACCCCCGGAGCAACGTGTTCATGGTCTATAACAGCATAAACAATCGCCTGGTTGATCCTTTCTCGGGTCAACGGCCTCGTCCGGATTATATCGCTTGTCGTAAGTAAGCGTGAAACTCTATGAACGCGCTAATGATCATTATATTAATCATGGGAATCAATATTTGTTACGTAACGCTGTTCACGCTTCGTCTGATTCTGGTGATAAAAGGAAAACGGAATGCGGCATCCCTATTAGCCATGGTGGAAGTTTTTGTCTATATTGTCGGTTTGCAGATCGTATTAAACAATTTGTCCAGTCCCCTGTATATAGCAGCGTATTGCTTGGGCTTCGGAATCGGCGTCTATCTGGGGAGCCGGATCGAGGAAGCGCTGGCGCTTGGGTATTCCGTCATTCAAGTTATTGCGGATACCGTAAACACAGGTTTGCCGGATCAATTGAGGAACATTGGTTACGGAGTAACCGCATGGCAAGGCGAAGGCCGCTCAGGTCCGCGACTTATCATGCAAGTGCTTGTAAAGCGCAGCAATGAAAGAAAGCTGTTAGAGCGGATCGAGCAAATGGCCCCCAAAGCCTTTGTCATCTCGCATGAACCTCGTCACTTTCGCGGAGGTTTTTGGACGAAGCTGTTGGAAAAATAATTATGAAGAGAAACCTAACTTCAGTAATGAGGTTGGGTTTCTTTTTTGTCTCCTGCGAATGCGGTAAAGAAAGGACGTTGACAAAAAGTATTTTAGAAGTTAATATTTCAATAGTTGAAATATATAGCGATGAAGTAAATGATTCGAGGTGAATAGATGGAGACGTTCGTGATGAGATTCCAACGATCCCTGATCTACTTAAATCGAATTTTCTCCGCTGAGATGATGAAGCAGATGGACGTGCAAGTAACAAGCACTCAAATGTTCATGCTGCATTTTATCAGGGAGAGCGGGAGCTGCAGGCTGACTGCGCTGGCGGAGAAGCTGGACGTGCAGCCTGGCGCAGTGACCGCGATGATTGATCGTTTGGGTAGATCGGGTTATGTCACTCGGGAGAACGATGTCAAGGACCGGAGAGTTATTAGGGTTCGCCTAACGGAAGCGGGTGAAGAAATTATCAATAAATCGCATGAACTTCGGAAGGAGATCGTGGCGAAGTATATGGAAAGTCTGAGTTCGACCGAAGTTGAAACAGTGACCGTTCTTATGGAGAAGCTGGTGGCCTCGGCTCAAACTTTATCGAATGAAGCAAACTAAAGGCATGTAAGGTATACAACAAAGACAGAAAACCGGGCATCCTATTTTTAAAGAGAATGAGGGAGAAAACATCATGGAACATCTAACACATAAACGCAAAATGAGCATCATGTTCGCGATTATCGCGGCTATGTTCTTCTCGGCGATCAATCAGACAATCGTAAGCACAGCTATGCCGCGAATTATCGCCGTATTAAGCGGAATGGAGTATTATAGCTGGGTCATTACGATCTATATGTTAACATCTACGCTTGCGACCGTACTTGTCGGCAAGCTGTCCGATATTTATGGCCGGAAACCATTTATCTTGACAGGTATCGTTATATTTATGATCGGCGCATTATTAACGGGCTTTTCCAAGGACATCTTTCAACTGATCATTTATCGCGGTGTGCAGGGTGTTGGCGCCGGCATTATTATGGCTACCGTCTTTACGGCTGTCGGGGATCTGTTTTCGCCGCGCGAGCGCGGCAAATGGACCGGCGTCATGATGGCCGTTTTCGGATTCTCCAGCGTCATCGGACCAACACTCGGGGGATGGCTGGTAGACAACATGGAGTGGAAGTGGCTGTTCTGGATTTTCCTGCCTCTTGGCATCGTTGCGTTCTTTATGATTCTGTTCCTGTTCCCCAAGGTTGAACGCAAGCCATCCGAGAGTATCGACTATGCGGGTTCGTTTTTCCTCAGCATTACCATCATTGCTCTGTTGCTGGGTTTCACTTGGGCGGGGAGCAAATACGAATGGGCTTCTTTCGAAATTCTCGGACTGTTCGGCGCAGCGATTATATCGCTGATACTCTTTATTTTGGTCGAACGCCGTGCCAAAAGCCCCGTACTTCCGTTGTCCTTGTTCCGCAATGATATCGTAACGATCTCTAATGTCATTGGTTTCCTGATGAACGCCGGCATGATGGGCGCCCTGATCTACTTGCCATTCTTCGTGCAGGGTGTAGAAGGCATTTCGCCAACCTATTCCGGTTATGTTACGATGCCAATGTCCATCGGGATGGTCATTATGAGTACCATTATCGGACGTCAAATTACGAAGACGGGCAAATACAAACGTTATGCCATAATCGGAATGCCGATTATGGTTGCAGGATTGCTAATCATGGCATTTATGAACAGCGTATGGGTTGCGGTCATCGCGATGATCGTATTCGGTATCGGACTAGGCGTAGGCATGCCGGTTTTCTCCTTAACGGTACAAAATGCCGTTAAGCCGACTGAGCTCGGTGTCGCTACATCCTCGTCTCAGCTATTCCGTAACCTGGGCGGCACAATCGGTATCGCCATTATGGGAACGATCATGCAGTCGGCGCTTGTACGCAACATGAAGGAAGCTTCGTCGTCGAGTACGGGCTTTCACTTCGACGAACTGGACCCGGAGCTGGCCAAAGAGCTGTCGGCCTTCCAGAATCCGGAGATGCTGCTGGATCAACCGAAGCTGGAGCAACTTCAGCAGACGCTTCCTGCAGACGTGCAGCCATTGATTACTCAAATGATCGACATGCTGAGAGATGCGCTTAGCCATTCGCTGACGGTCGTATTTCTTGCAGGAGCTTCGCTTGTCGTCATCGCGATGATTCTTTCCTTCTTCCTGAGGGAGATACCGCTTCGCACCTCCAACAAAATGCCGGAGCAAGAGCCTCAAGCTGAAGCCGTCTAACCTAAGGAATTTATCGCCCCATATCCTTATATCATTCATGATATTCGGGTTATGGGGCGATTCTTTGTATTTTCTGCCGATTGGTGTTGAGTTGACGGGGCGATAACGATTATAATATAGCGGAGTATGAAATTCTTACAGAAAAGGTGTCATTCATGAGCATATTAAATGTAGAACGTCTCAGCCACGGCTTCGGAGACCGTGCGATCTTTAACGATGTATCGTTCCGTCTGTTGAAAGGCGAGCATATCGGCTTGATCGGCGCGAACGGCGAAGGCAAGTCGACCTTTATGAACATCATTACAGGCAAGCTGCAGCCGGATGACGGCAAGGTGGAATGGTCCAAGCGTATGCGCGTCGGCTATCTGGATCAGCATGCGGCATTAACCAAAGGCATGACGATTCGCGACGTTCTAAAGAGCGCATTTCAATATTTGTTCGACATGGAAAACGAGATGAACGACATGTACGGCCGAATGGGCGACGTATCGCCAGAGGAGCTCGAGAAGTTATTGGAGGATGTTGGCACGCTCCAAGATACTTTGACCAATCAAGACTTCTATATGATCGACGCGAAGGTCGAGGAAACCGCCCGCGGACTCGGACTGACGGATATTGGTCTCGACAAGGACGTTAACGATCTGAGCGGCGGTCAACGGACGAAGGTATTGCTGGCCAAACTGTTGCTCGAGAAACCGGATATTTTGCTCCTCGACGAGCCTACGAACTATCTTGACGAAGTGCATATCGAGTGGCTAAGGCGTTATTTGCAGGAATACGAGAATGCGTTCATCTTGATCTCGCATGATATTCCATTCCTCAACAGCGTCATTAACCTGATTTATCATATGGAGAATCAGCAGCTGAACCGTTATGTCGGCGACTATGACCACTTCATGGAAGTGCACGAGATGCGGAAGCAGCAGCTGGAATCCGCTTTTAAGCGCCAACAGCAAGAAATTGCGGATCTGAAGGACTTCGTGGCGCGGAACAAGGCGAGCGTAGCTACCCGGAATATGGCGATGTCCCGTCAGAAGAAGCTGGATAAGATGGACGTCATCGAGCTGGCCAAGGAGAAACCGAAGCCGACGTTTAACTTTAAAGAAGGCAGAACCGCAGGCCGTGTTATCTTCGAAGCCAAAGATCTCGTCATCGGTTACTCCGAGCCGCTTTCCCGTCCGCTTGACCTTCGTATGGAACGCGGACAGAAAATTGCGCTTGTCGGCGCTAACGGCATTGGCAAAACGACATTGTTGCGCAGCATTTTGGGCGAGATTCCAGCTGTCTCCGGCCAGGTCCAGCTCGGCGAAAATTTGGAGATTGGCTATTTCGTTCAGGAAGCCAAAGATGCGAACTACAACACTTGTATCGAGGAGATCTGGAACGAGTTCCCTTCCTTCACTCAATTCGAAGTACGTGCGGCGCTGGCAAAATGCGGCTTGACCACCAAGCATATCGAGAGCAAAATCACGGTTCTGAGCGGCGGCGAGAAAGCAAAGGTTCGCCTCTGCAAGCTGATCAACCGCGAATCCAACCTGCTCGTACTCGACGAGCCAACAAACCATTTGGACGTTGACGCGAAGGATGAGCTTAAGCGTGCGCTCAAGGCTTACAAGGGAAGCATTCTGCTTATTTCCCACGAACCGGAATTTTATCGCGATGTCGTGACGGAGACTTGGAACTGCGAGTCTTGGACGACAAAAGTTTTTTAATCGGAGTGATCAATCAAACCTGTTTCCTTATTTCCCAAGGGAGCAGGTTTTTTTGTGGTAAATAACTATGTAGATAAGATTTCAGAAAATGTTCAGTTTTAAAGTATAAAATGTATTGTTGCAATGTGATATAATTCGGATTATTTGAGAGGAAGTATTTATAATCATGTATGAACAAAAAAATCGGTTAATGTTGCTGCTTGCCGCTGCAGCTGCAGCTTTATCGGCGTTAATATACGGATTAGCGCAAGTTTTTCATGTAATTGGAGGAGCGGAAGGCCATAGTCATGGAGACATGGCAAGTCATGCACCCACAGCCGGATGGATATCCAGTTCAATTCTTCTATTAGCAATATTACCCTTTGTTACACTCGCAGCAGCTATTTATACGTATATGGCTAAGAGAAACCATCAAATGTTGCCATGGTTAAATACTTTGACGCTTACCTTGTCAAGCATTGCCATCATAAGCGGAAGCGGCGGTGGCGTCGAGTTTCATTTCTCAATCTTTATGGTCATTGCGGCATTAGCCTATTATGAAAATGTGAAGTTAATTACGTTAATGACAGTTCTATTTGCGACTCAGCATTTGGTCGGTTTTGTATGGTTTCCCCAGATCATCTTCGGTACGAATTCCTATCCAGTTCTTATGTTGATCATTCATGCTCTGTTCTTGCTGCTTACTTCTGGCGCAACCATCCTTCAAATCCGATCGAAACATCGTATTACGCAAACGCTTGAACAAGAGAAGGCAGCCAAAGAGGAAAGGCTAGTCGACTTGATCAGTCGGGTCAGAGAACTGTCAACATCCATTCAATTGTCTACCGACATCGTTGCGGAGAAGTCGCAAATGCATATTGCCGCCAATGCAGAGATGCGAAAGTCCTTTGACGAAGTGACTACTCGGCTGGATTCGCAGCATCGTTCTGTCGGAATGGCGGAAATAAAGTTGAACGAAATGGGATCGATCGTTTCTCTGGGGATGGAGGCATCTGACTCCTTGAAGGAGAAAGCGGAACAAACCGAACACATCATGGGTGAAAGCGATTTGCTTGTACAAGAGATTGGTTTGAAGCAACAAGAAATAGAAAAAGCGATTCAGGCATTAAGCGAATCGATGGCGACAACCCGTAAATCCGCTTCCGAAGCTCAGGAGCGTCTGGCGGCCATTGAGACTATTGCCGATCAGACCGCATTATTATCCCTTAATGCTTCAATTGAAGCAGCACGCGCTGGGGAACAAGGCCGGGGATTTGCCATTGTTGCGTCGGAAATCCGAAAGTTAGCGCAGCAAAGTCGCACCGTGTCGGATGAGATGAAGTTGATGATTGCGGATATACATCGGGAAACGGTGGACAACTATCGGAATATGGAGCAAGGTCGCGATTTGGTGAAAAATTCGACGCTTCATCTTGCCCAATTCCAAGATCGTTTCGAGCATGTGCAGAATCTTATCATCCAGACAATCAGGTTCGTCCGGCTCATGAATGAGCAGATGGTAGGCATGTCTAATGGTTCTGCGGTTATTACCGATGGTATGAAAGACATCATGACCGCAGTTCATCATAACCGGCTAGCTTTGGAACAATTGACAGCTGCCAGCCAATCTCAGACCGAGTCCGCTGAGCAGGTAGACGAAGAAATACGCCAGTTAAGAGGTTTGACTCAAAACTTGGAGCAGGATTTAAACCGATAGTCAACATAGATGCAAGGCAGATTGTTGATGAGGTAGAAGAACAAATGAAGTGGCGGCTTGCCCCAATTATGATTTACAAGAGTTTGAACATTGAGTTAGTATAGAACTATAAATGAATTTCGCTGGAAGAACCAGAGGAACTAAAGTCTTAGGACTTTGTTCCTTTTTTTGTTTCCAGTATTTTGCATGGATGATATAATGGGGGAGAATTCTGATGACAATAATGCTAGTAAAAGTAAACGAATATACGATCCGAGCTTCATGGAAAGAATTTAATACCGATTACGTCAAGTACATGAAATCACTGAAGGGGAGCAGATGGAAGCCGGAATTAAAGGTATGGGAATTCTCATACACGCTGCATCTGCTGGAGCAACTCATTGAAATAGCCGGTTATGAACAGCTGCGGGCTGACTCGGCTTTAATGGAAGAGTGTTATTTATTTCATCCTGATGAGTTGGATTCACGCAATCATCGTACGGCCAACCGCAAACAAAAGATTTGGGATCCCGAAAGCAGACAGAAAATGACGGAAGCGATGCGATTAAGGGGATTTTCGGCTAAGACAATCCGTGCTTATCTGGGACATATGGAACGATATTATCTTTTCCTTCGGGAATCCGGAGGCAGTATTGGGGATACAAAGGCCGTTCAATCCTATTCCTTGCGACTTCTGGAGAATGAACGATCCCATTCCTATGTCAATCAAGCAATCAGTGCGATCAAATTTTTTCGAATGCGGGTGATGTCGATTCAGGATGATACTTCTTATGTAAGGCCAAAGAAAGAAGCGAGACTTCCTCAAGTGTTGTCCTTGGGAGAGGTCAAACGTTTATTCGAAGCATTGGAGAATCAGAAACACAAAGCGCTGCTTATGCTTACGTATTCGTCTGGTCTGCGGGTAAGCGAGGTTGTTAAACTAAGACATGAAGACATTGACGTTGAACGCAAGACTTTGCGAGTACGACAGGGGAAAGGGCGAAAAGATCGACTGACCTTATTGTCGGACCACGCGCTTGCCGTGCTCCATTCTTACCTAATACAGCATGGAGCTACAGAGCCATGGTTATTCCCTGGTCAATACGCGGGCAAGCCGTTAACGGAACGAACCGCTCAGAAGATCTTCGAGCAAGCCTTAGCCAGTTCAGGAATCGTTAAACAAGCAGGGATACATTCTCTGCGGCATTCATTCGCTACTCATCTGCTTGAGGGAGGCATCGATCTTCGGTATATTCAGGAACTTCTGGGACATCAGAGCAGCAGAACGACTGAGCGATATACGCATGTCAGCACGAAAAACATCAGCCGAATTAAGAGCCCTTTGGACTTGTAATAGGAAAAATAATGATGGGCTTTCAGAAGTTTTATTCACGCCATACGCAAACACCACTGTATTCAGCATTTTATTGTAATACAGAAATAAGGAGTTATGTGAAATCAGCAGAAATAAAAGAGTGAAAGAGTGGTATGGATGATTGGATGTAGATATTTATTCCTTTCTAAAGGCGATAAGATTATTAAGATACCTCAACCCAAGAATCATAAATATAAATCTGTGCCTCAATTAGCAAATCAGGATGTACTTGAAGTAATTTTGTATTACAAAAATAAAGACAGGAAGCCACATGAACTGCTTGCGATTGAATTTGATAGATTCCATGTAGATTCTAATGGTATTTATGAAGAAACAGATACAGATCGGAAAAGAGCACTTCATAATTTTTTTGCTTTTGGAATGCCTAATCTACTTGAAGAAAAAGAAAATCATCTAGTTATACCAGTTGCACCAATAATTCCAACTGATAATGAAAAAAGATTGTTATACCGTTATTTAAATGAGAAATTACCTGACTTAGCAGTTGTTGCCCCACAAGTAGTAGAGAGTAAAATTAAAGCATCGAGAGAGAAATATGAAGAGTTTAAAAGAGTGGCAAAGAAATTAAAGAACTGATTTAAGTAATTCGAAGAAGATGCTGACATCACATAACACCATATTCCCGCATCGGGCTGACGCCCTCGGTCCGGCAGAAGATATTGGCAGGGGGGCTGTTGCAGCCGGACACACTCGACTACGTCGAGCGTCGTGAATATACGAAACGTTATAGGAAATCAGCGCAAATCATAAATGCATTAAAACCTAAGACATATTAAAGCTACATTCGTTATACCCAAGGATGTTAAATGCTAAAAATAGGAGGTGACTTTTAGTGGAAAGCGAGGAGCTAATAAAACAAATTAAATCAGACTTATACAAAGAAGTTGACGATTTAAAGCGAGATCATTTGTCTTTTAAAAAACGTATAAGTATCATTTCGAATTTGTTAATTCCTGGAGTAGGATTTCTTATATATGGAGGTTCCTACCTAAAAGGTTTTATATCATTTCTTTTATTCATTTCTTATAATATATTGTTCTTTACTAAAATTGAAAATAACGTTGATACAAGTATGGCTGTTATATATTACATACCTGCAATTGCCATATGGATTGTTAGTGCCGCAATGGTAGCTGGATTAGATGATTGAATTAAAAGGAATATATAAAAAAACTAAATAACGAATGAAATTCGAAGAAGGCGCTGACATCCTATAACACTATATTCACGCTTCGGGGCATTCGCCCCTCGGTCCGGCAGAAGCAATTGGCAGGGAAGCTGAGTCAGCCGGACACATCCGACTACGTCGGACGTCGTGAATATACGAAACGTTAGCCGAAATACTTGCAATAATATAGTTTAGGAGTTGACCCTAATGCTTGTAGTTCATTGGTCGCCAGTAAATAATTCAAAACACATTCTAAAAAACGGCATAAGAAAAAGTCCAAACGGCATTTATTGTTACCCAGTTACTGGACATCGTTCTTTAGACAGATGGTGGATGAAAGCACTAAAAAGATTTAGGAAAGATGGAAAAAGTTATAACGGCTTTATATTTAAAGTTGAAGATCAAGATCTCCCAGCATATTACGGTCACTTCATTGGAGCGACAACAAGAGATAAGTTTGAAAAACCAATAAAAAGCTTATCAGAATTAGGGCAAGAACTTCAGAATACAGTTATCTGGAGAATAGGGGAACGAGTTTCTTGGAGTGCTGCAGGAATACCAACAAATGAAACCGACTATTTAAAACTTGGTAAGGAAGAAATTTTTAAAAGACCTGAAATATATAAAGAAACACTGAATGATGCAGCATTTATGGATATATACTTGAGGACTACCAAATAGTATTAACGAAATCAATTGATTCAAATAGAATAATCAGAGTTATACCGGCAAACGAGGAATTCGGAAGAGTTTTATATAAAAAGAAGAAGCAGAAATATAGTGAAGGAGAATTCAAAGAAGGCAAGTACTTCGGCTAACACCATATTCACGCATCGGGCATTCGCCCTTGGTCCCAGAAGCGGTTTCGAAGGAGTGGTTGCTGTGGACACATCCGACTACGTCAGACGTCGTGAATATACGAAACGTTAAGTGAAATTCCCGCTAAGATCATTAAAGTACAAGAGAGTAATTTTAAATCATGATGATATTTGTTGAGATCAAGCGCGGATTTAGGTTTAAGAACTTATTTTAAAGACCAAGAAGGTATTTGAAAGACAAGTGCATATTTTAAGATCAAGAACACATTTGAAGGCTAAGAGCGTATTTTAAGATCAAGAACATAATGAAGATCAAGAGCAAATATGAAAGTATGACGAAGAAGGCGGGAACATCACTTAACACTGTATTCACGCATCGTCGCTAACGCTCCTTGATCCGGGCCGAAGTAGTATGAAGCGGTTTCGAGGAAGTGGATTCAGTAGCAGAGAAGCATTTTCAGCCGGACAACCCTGCACAGCCTAACCGCGTCGCGGCCGTTCCCGTTGGTCACTTAAGGCAGTGAGGGTTCGTGAACACAACAACGTTAGACGAAATTAACGGGTTTAAAATTAAAGAAATATAGAACAATTGTTCTTCATCTTAATGGTAGAAGATGGTACAATAGGAAAGACAATTGAATCTTGGGTGGGCATGGTTTCCCTTCGAAAGGAGGTGAGGCCATGGAAGTAAAGGATGCTTTGACGATCATGTTTTTATTTGGATCGTTTATCCTTGCCCTTTTAACATACATCAATTCTAACAACAAGAAAAAGTAAAAACCCACCCAAAGGTTGACGCCAGAGGTGGGTTTTTATTCCTATGCAACTCAGAAGGGAAATCCCATCCAAGCCAATTGTTAAGCCGAGTGTTAGCCGCACTCGGCTTCTTTAAAAGTATGATAACACAATTGGAAAAAGAAGTGAACAGAAGCGATTAAAGAATATTGAAATCATAATAAAGGCATTAAAAACTGGAAATGAAAAGTGCGTATTGAAAATCGTATTAAAGGCGTTTTAAAAACCTTGGTAAAGGCATTTTGAATGACATTTAACCATTTGTGGTTGGCTCAAAGAAGCGTTAACCTCGTCTAACACCATATTCACGCATCGGGCATTCGCCCTCGGTCCGGCAGGAGCTACTGGCAGAGAAGCTGGAGCAGCCGGACACATCCGACATTCATCGGACGTCGTGAATATACGAAACGTTAGGCGACATTGCTGAAATATGTATTCATTTTTTGGGGGTAATCAAAGTTGTCAGAAATTCAGAAACCCAAATTAGTTACTTGGAGATTTGATGATGAGGTTGGCGATGATCCGTCAGAGTGGAATTGGATTGAAATAACGATGACTTTTAATGATGGATCAAAGCGATGGAGCATTCTATATACACCTGAAAGATTAAAAAACAACTTATCTAGAGTAAATATTGACCCTCCAGGCTTATATATAAAACACATGATAATCGTTAGAAACTATTCAAAAAGTGATATTCAAAGAGTATTGGAAGAACTTGAAAGAAATAATGAATTGTTAGAAGCATCAAGGGCATATGAAGGATAATTCAAGATGCCAGCAACATCGCCTAACACCATATTCACGCATCGGGCTGACGCCCTCGGTCCGGCAGGAGATATTGGCAGGGGAGTTGTAGCAGCCGGACACATCCGACTACGTCGGACGTCGTGAATATACGAAACGTTATCAGAAATCAATGCTAAATCAATTTAGTAGGTGAACATATGTGGGAAAAGTTAAAAGAAATACACAGATTCATGCCATTAAGTGATGTTTTTCGTGACATAAAAGTTCCAATAATGAAAATTGAAAATCGACCACTTTATTATTTGGGAGAGGGGGTTTTAATTTCTTTTTCTGAAAGACAATTTATCGTTGAGGATTTTAATCGGAAAGAAGTGGGAATAGAAGGAGAATATGCTTTGAATTTATTCTACTTTTCTGATGTTAACCGAATTAATAAACATTTTAACACTTTAACTGAATTTGTTCCTTTCATGTCGCAACCATTCATTATTGATCATGAAATAAGTATTGGAAACTCAGCTTTACAAGTGGCACATAAACTTAAAAGAAAGGAAATTAGATTTGAATCTAACTTAACTAGAAAATTTAACAACGGTATTTATGATTTCTACTCAAACGTAATTAATTTTTATAATTACCAACTACTTTTCTTCAGTGAAGATAAGCAAGCTACACTTGAAGCATTTTCATATACATTTAAAGAAATTGAGTAAGCTGAATCATGGAGGCATTGACTTCTGATAACACCATATTCCCGCATCGGGCATTCGCCCTCGGTCCGGACAGTTGTAATTGGCAAGGGAGCTAATGCAGCCGGACACATCCGACTTCGTCGGACGTCGTGAATATACGAAACGTTATATGAAATAACCAGATTTCAAACTTAAAAGAGCGGTGATGTTGTTTGTCTTCTTTAGAATGTAAGGTCGAAGAGGTATTCAAAATTACTGGTAGAGGTTACGTTCTCACACTTATTCTCAATGATTCTGATGTCTCTTTAAAGATCGGAGATACTTTAAGATATCAATCAAATGAAAAAACGAAAATTGAAATTAAAGGCATCGAAATTCTTAATTATGGAAGCAACATAAAGAACATTAGAAAAGATATTATAGGAATACTTGTTGACCTTTCCGAAGAGCAAGCGCTTAACACAAAAGGAAAGATATTAATAAAGCATATTTAAGAACGAATATAATTGTGAAAGATGTTCGAGAAGTTGGTTACTTCATATAACACCATATTCACGCATCGGGCGTTCGCCCTCGGTCCCAGAAGCGGCTTCAAAGAAGCGGTTGCTGTGGACACACTCGACTTCGTCGAGCGTCGTGAATATACGAAACGTTATATGTAATCCCTGTAAAGCAATTAGATCATTCAAGAATTGTTTGTGCTGAAAACGCGATGAAGAGATGTTGAAGGACATGTTTTTTTGTAGGCAGTTCAAGGAAGTAGTTGTCGAAAGACTTTTTGGTAAGAAGCTCAACGAAGCAGTTTTGAAAGACTTTTTTGTAGGAATCTCGAGTAGTAGTTGTTAAAGGACTTGTTTTTTGTAAGAAACTCGGAGGAGCAGTTGTTAAAGACTTGTTTTTTTATGTTGCTCGAGGGAGCAGATGGTAAATGACTTGTTTCGGAGGTCTCTCGGGGAAGTAGAAGTTAAAGCATTTTTGTGGGCTATTCAAAGAAGACAGGGACTACATATAACAACGTGTTCACGCATCGTCGCTGTCGCTCCTCGGTCCGGCAGAAGTTAAGAAGCCAGGAAGCGTAGTCAGCCGGACAACCCTGCAAGGCTAAGTGGCGGGGCCACCCGGCAAGAATCAATCGCTGCGCTTGATTGATCGGCAACTTAAGCCTTTCGGGTTCGTGAACACAACAACGTTATATGACATACTCGAAGACCAATTTTTGAATTCGGTTCATTCACCGGAATTGCATTTTCTAACTTTAGCAACCGGATTGATGAGGCTGTAATAAAATAGTGTGTTTGAATGCCGGTTCGATGAAGTAGGGTTAGAAGAGCATATTTTGCAAGCCGATTCGAAGGGGTTGGTTAGAAGAGCATATTTTGCAAGCCGATTCGAAGAGGTTGGTTAGAAGAGCATATTTGCAAGCCGATTCGAAGAGGTTGGTTAGAAGAGCATATTTGCAAGCCGATTCGAAGAGGTTGGTTAGAAAAGCATATTTTGTAAGCCGACTCGATGATGTTGGTTAGAAGAGCATAATTTGCAAGTGTTCTCAAAGAAGCCGTTGTGAAAGTAGCTCAAGGAGACAAGTACGTCATATAACACCGTATTCACGCTGCGTCGCTATCGCTCCTTGGTCCGGACCGAAGTTGAAAGATGAGGTTTCGAAGTAGTTGATTCAGTAGCAGAGAAGCATAGTCAGCCGGACAACCTTGCACTGCCTAACCGCGTCGCGGCCGTTCCCTCCGGTCACTTAAGGCAGTGAAGGTTCGTGAATACACAAACGTTAAGTGAAATTCCCGCTAAGATTATTTAAGTTCAAGGGAGTATTCTTTAATCATAATCATATTTGCTGAGATCAAGTGCAGATTCATGGTTAAGAGCGTATTTTGAAGATCAAGTATGTTCAAGATCGTATTTTAAGATCAAGAACATTTTTGAAGGACAAGAGCATATTTTAAGAGCCAGAACATGTTTGAAGGACAGGAACATATTTTAAGATCACATTATGAAGATCAAGAGCACATGTGAAAGTATCACGAAGAAGGCGGGAACTTCACTTAACACCATATTCACGCATCGGGCATTCGCCCTCGATCCGGCAGGAGATATTGGCAGGGAAGCTGATGCAGCGGACACACTCGACTTCGTCGAGTGTCGTGAATATACGAAACGTTATATGAAATAACCAGATTTCAAACTTAAAAGAGCGGTGATGTTGTTTGTCTTCTTTAGAATGTAAGGTCGAAGAGGTATTCAAAATTACTGGTAGAGGTTACGTTCTCACACTTATTCTCAATGATTCTGATGTCTCTTTAAAGATCGTAGATACTTTAAGATATCAATCAAATGAAAAAACGAAAATTGAAATTAAAGGCATCGAAATTCTTAATTATGGAAGCAACATAAAGAACATTAGAAAAGATATTATAGGAATACTTGTTGACCTTTCCGAAGAGCAAGCGCTTAACACAAAAGGAAAGATATTAATAAAGCATATTTAAGAACGAATATAATTGTGAAAGATGTTCGAGAAGTTGGTTACTTCATATAACACCATATTCACGCATCGGGCGTTCGCCCTCGGTCCCAGAAGCGGCTTCAAAGAAGCGGTTGCTGTGGACACACTCGACTTCGTCGAGCGTCGTGAATATACGAAACGTTAGACGAAATTAACGGGTTTAAGATCAAAAAAACGAACAATCGTTCTTCATCTTGTTGGTAGAAGATGGTACAATAGGAAAGACAATTGAATCTTGGGTGGGCATGGTTTCCCTTCGAAAGGAGGTGAGGCCATGGAGGTTAAGGATGCAATTACGATCATGTTTTTGTTTGGATCGTTTATCCTTGCACTTTTAACATACATTAACTCTAACAACAAGAGAAAGTAAAAACCCACCCCAAGGTTAGCGCCACAGGTGGGTTTTTATTCCTGAATCACTCAGAAGGGATATCCCATCCAAGCCAATTGTTAAGCCGAGTGTTAGCCGCACTCGGCTTCTTTAAAAGTATGATAACACAATTGGAAAAAGAAGTGAACAGAAAAGGCGATTAAAGAATATTGAAAAGCATATTAATGGCGATAAAAACCGGAATATCAAATCGTATTTAATGGCGTATTAAAAGCATAATGAAAGATTTTCAAAACGGTTGTTAGTTGCCCAAAGAAGCGTTAACCTCGTCTAACACCATATTCTCGCATCGGGCCATTCGGCCCTCGGTCCGGACAGATGATATTGGCAGGGAAGCTGAATCAGCCGGATACATCCGACTTCGTCGGACGTCGCGAATATACGAAACGTTATAGGAAATGGACGAAATAAAAAAATACTGGAGGAAATACAATGAAGCCAAGAATATTTGTAAGCTCAACTTATTACGATTTAAAGCATATTAGAAACAATGTTGAAAGATTTGTGAATCAATATGGTTTTGAGCCTGTTTTATTTGAAAGTGGAAACGTATTCTTTGAGCACGATAAAGAATTAGATATATCTTGTTATAACGAAGTGAAACTTTGTCATATGATGGTGTTAATAATTGGTGGTAGATATGGTGCTCCTACCAGTGAGGAGAAACAAAATGACTTTGTAAAGAAATATGAGAAGAATTATATTTCTATTACTCGAAAAGAATTTAGGGAAGCTGTTGATAACAACATTCCTATTTATATCTTTGTTGAAAAAAATGTTTATAGTGAATACCATACATTCAAAAAAAATAAAAAGATTATTTTAGATATATTAAAAAATCCTGAATCAAATTTTAGATTTGCATATGTAGATAGTCCAAATGTTTTTGATTTTATAGATGAAGTTAAAGTTAAAGCGATCACTACGTTTGAAAAGTTTGAAGAAATAGAAGTATATCTAAGAAGTCAATGGGCAGGTATGTTTTACAATTACATAATAGAACTAATTAAAGAAAAGGATAAAAACAAAATAATTGATGAAGTATCAGAGTTGCATAATATTTCTGAACGTATGAATGAAATGATAAATCAAATAGGTAAATCAATTCTAACAGAATCAGGAGAATATGAGGATGTAGTTAAAAGACAAAATGAAAAAACAATTTTATTTTATACTAATAAAATAATTGAAAACTTAAAGTTCAGTAATATTTTTATATTTGACGATAAAGAAGAAGGTAAAATATTTGAGGTTACTGAGCATTTTGTTGATATCGTTTTGAATAATGCTCAGGTTTATGATCAGAATGGTGTGTTTCTCGACACTGATTTTATATTTAGCGACCTTGAAGAAGAAATTGGAAACTCCATAAATAAAGCATTTAAAGATATTAATGATTCTTTACATTTTGAAAGTATAAACCTATATAACATTTACGATATATATTCCAGTAAACTCAAGCCCTTGTTTGATAATAATGGACTCGAGAGTTTGTTTAAAGAAACTTTGGAAGAATTGTTTGGAAAAAATTTAATTGCTCCTTTTTAACCCTTTGAAGGTAAATCAATGAAGTCGTCCACATCCTATAACACCATATTCACGCATCGGGCTATCGCCCTCGGTCCCAGAAGCGGCTTCTAAGAAGTGGTTGCTGTGGACACACCCGGCATTCGCCGGGCGTCGTGAATATACGAAACGTTAGACGAAATTAACGGGTTTAAAATTAAAGAAATATAGAACAATTGTTCTTCATCTTAATGGTAGAAGATGGTACAATAGGAAAGACAATTGAATCTTGGGTGGGCATGGTTTCCCTTCGAAAGGAGGTGAGGCCATGGAAGTAAAGGATTCTTTGACGATCATGTTTTTATTTGGATCGTTTATCCTTGCCCTTTTAACATACATCAATTCTAACAACAAGAAAAAGTAAAAACCCACCCAAAGGTTGACGCCAGAGGTGGGTTTTTATTCCTATGCAACTCAGAAGGGAAATCCCATCCAAGCCAATTGTTAAGCCGAGTGTTAGCCGCACTCGGCTTCTTTAAAAGTATGATAACACAATTGGAAAAAGAAGTGAACAGAAGAAACGAATAAAGAATATTGAAAAGCATAATAAAGACGATAAAAAACTGGAATAACAAATCGCATTTAAAGGCATATGAAGGGCGTATTAAAAGCATATTGAAAGACGATCAAATCGTTTGTGAGCAGCGGAAAGAAGCGTTAACCTCGTCTAACACCATATTCACGCTTAGGGCTACGCCCTCGGTCCGGTAGGAGATATTGGCAAGGAAGCGGAATCAGCCGGACACACTCGACTACGTCGAGCGTCGTGAATACACAAACGTTATATGAAAGTGACGAAATTCGATTTTGTGGGGGGATCAATGATGCCAATTTGTATAAACCAAAAAGGTGATGTTTTTGAAGAATTGTTAAATATCACTGAAGAGCAAGTAGAACAAATTAGCTTGGATTACCCAATTACACATGCATTGGTTGTTGCTAGGAATAAAGAAGGATTTTTACTTTTGTTCAATAGCTGGAAGAACAATTGGGAGGTACCTGGAGGCCTACTCGAGCCAGGAGAAACTTTAAGAGAATGTGCAATTAGAGAGATGTTTGAAGAAACGAATCAATCTCCTGAAAGAATTGATTTTAAGGGATTAATGAAATTTACATTAAGGTCTGGAAAGATTGAGTACGGGGGCCTCTTCAGTGCAGATATAGGAGAGGAGAAACCATTTGGATTGAATGAAGAAGCAAGCAAGATCATCTTTTGGAATGGAATTGAAGAAATTGGATACATAGATGAAATCGATAAAGAATTATTGAAATACTATTAAGAGCATTTTGTAAGTAATTCGAGAAGTCGTCACCATCATATAACACCATATTCACGCATCGGGCATTCGCCCTCGGTCCGCAGGAGATATTGGCAGAGGAGCTGTAGCATCCGGACACACCCGGCATTCGCCGGGCGTCGTGAATATACGAAACGTTATAAGAAATCCCCGATAAGACTCAAAGAGAAATAAAAAAATATTTAAAGGAGCGTTTAATGAAAATTGCAAATAAAAGAAGTGTTATCGTACTCCTGATAATAGTTGCGTTATTCATGTTCTGGAACTCGTTTCGTTCTTCAACTTTTGAAGTAGTTACAATTCAGATAGTAAGTGAAAATGAAATAACTGTAATAAATTTAAGTAATAGAGCAAGAACAATAAAAATACCAATCGATATTTCTAATCTAGTAGAAGAGAATAAACAATATACAATTTCATATGACAAAAGAATATTTGATAACCATAGACTCAATTATATTTCCGCACAATTACCTGAAAAATAAGTTAATAACGTATCAAATGAATAAACATTTTAGTCAATGCTTTGTGGTCGGGGACTGCTTATAACACCATATTCACGCGTCGAGCCATTCGGCTCTCGGTCTGGCAGATGATATTGGCAGGGAAGTGGGGGCAGCCAGACACATCCGACTTCGTCGGACGTCGTGAATATACGAAACGTTATAAGAAATGAGTGCAGACCCTATGAAAGAGGATAAATACTAATGATATTAAAACCTAAAGAAAATTTACTATTATTATTTGCATCTATTTTCATTTTACTATATCTAATATTATTCTTGATCCCTTATGCCAACGATCATGGATTTTTTAATGAAAATATAATACCTGAGGGCAAGGAGAAATTAATATATAGTTTACTAAGTATTCCGATACTGATTTTATACAGCATCTACGCAATAATAAGTATCAAAAAGATAAAATTCTTGAAGTGTATCAATTATCCGTTATTAATAATAGTAGGATATTTGGGCTTGTTTATGTGCTTGATTCGTGATGGTGGTGCAGTTCTATGGCTAATGGTTTTAACAATTATTATACCGATCGTATTAATCCCAATAAGTATGGTGATTGGAATAAATAAAGACATAAATTATTTCAGAAGAAATAAAAAGACAACAAAAAATTAGTGGATATTAAAACAACTTTGTATAAATATACAAAGAAGGCACTCACATCTTATAACACCATATTCACGCATCGGGCATTCGCCCTCGGTCCGGCAGAAGTTATAGGCAGGGAAGCTGAATCAGCCGGACACATCCGACATCCGTCGGACGTCGTGAATATACGAAACGTTAACCGAAACTCCTGAAAGCAAATTGAAAATATAATAGAATGACCTGTTACTATAGTGGCACAATGATTTTATGATGAAAGGAGTAACAAGCAAATGGTATTCTTTGCTTTTGTAGGGTTTTATTTTATGCCTGTAATAGCATTCTTATTTATTGTAGCTTTACTGAGAGCAATTAAAAAAGTTGTGAATAATAGACCATATACAAAGGAATTATTTTGGAGTGGAGTGTTGTTTGCTACTATTACATGGACAATTGTAATTTTAGCTTTAAATCCAAATGGATTATGAAAATTCAATCAGTTAGATCGCTATTGCATTAAATGAAGATTAGAGAACCAAGACAATAAAAAATAATGAATATATAAAAAGATGATTGTGTAAGATTCACGCGGCAGCCAAGAGCATCGGCTAACACCATATTCACGCATCGGGCATTTGCCCTCGGTCCGTACAGAAGTATTGGCATGGGAGCTGGGGCAGCCGGACACATCCGACTACGTCGGACGTCGTAAATATACGAAACGTTATGTGCAATACTCTAAGAACTATTATTTAAAGGAGAAAAACATGAAGAAAACAATATTTCTAATAAATATCATTTTATTGTCCGTCATTGTATTAACAAGCTGTTCCAATGATATTGATAAATCAATTCAAGGTGACTGGATTTCTGTTAGTGCAAGTCAAAAGGAAGGAACGACTGACTTTTTGGATAGTTTTAATTTTGTGAACATACTAGAAGAAGAAATGAATTTTAGATATTTATCCTCAGAGCAATTAGTTGATAAAACAAAAAGAGTACTAAGCAGTTCGAATGAAAAAGTGAAATATGAACTAAATGAAAATATATTATTAATTAATAACAATCAGTATGAGTTTGAAATAAATAATAATGAAATGACAATAAAGAATAGTGATATTGAAGTGCTTTATATAAGAGAATAAAAGAAGTTAATAGATTGATGTAAGTCATTCAAGATGCAGAGTACAGCATATAACACCATATTCCCGAATCGGGCTTACGCCCTCGGTCCCAGAAGCGGCTTCGAGAAGCGCTTGCTGTGTACACACCCGGCATTCGCCGGGCGTCGTGAATATATGAAACGTTATACGAAATTATAGAAAATCAAAATCTAAGTGAGTGTGACTCCATAATGAAGCTGATGAGATTAATTTGTTTTGCATGTATCGTTTTGGTTATTTTTGGCTGTAGTAATAGAAGTGATGGTCACTATGTATACTTCGATCCCAAAAAGGTGAATGTAGGTGATCAAATCGCCGAACTCAAATTAAAATCGATAGATTACGATCAAGATTCAAAAACAGTTAATGCATACTTTGAGGGATATGTTGAAATATCGGGGTATTTCATGGATTCTGGTTTCTTTGCTCCTGATCTGTCGAGTCATTTACCAAAAGCAACTTATGAAGAAAGTCATGAGAATAGTTTTTTACTAAAAAACACACCGTTATTTGACATTGAACATAGAACTGGAACAATTATTATTAGAGATTATGAAATCCGCAAAGGGAATACTGAATTAAGGAATCAAGCATATTTTATAAGGAAAGTTGAATGAATATTTGTATGCTGTTCAAGTCGTCTAACTTCGTATAACACCATATTCACGCTTCGGGCTGTCGTCCTCGGTCCCAGAAGCGGCTTCGAAGAAGTGGTTGCTGTGGACACATCCGACTTCGTCGGACGTCGCGAATATACGAAACGTTATAAGAAATTAGCGCAAAACACTAGAGAAGAAGCGAAGATAATTTCGTGGGAAGTAATGGTACTAATCGCTCTATTAGAGCGTTGCTTGAAGAAAATAAATTAATAATTCAAAAGAAGCAGGAAGTTGCCAAGAAAAATAGCTATTATCGTTTACTGAATTATATTCTTTTAGGAATCGCCTTTATTTTAATTTTATTTTACCTCCCTGTCGTACTAAACAGAAATCTTTTTAACAATGCTTTCACTGAGAATGCGAAAGACTGAAAGAAATTTAATTAAAGGAGTTTATTATATGGATCATTGGATTATTATCATAATTATTATTATGCTATCAGGATTAATAGGTGGAGTTGTCAATTATCTACTAGTAAACAAATCATTTAATAAATTCTACAAAGAACGAGAGTTTTACAAATCGCTCTTTATTGGCTTATCTGCTTCGTTATTAGTTCCATTATTTTTAAATACAATATCAAGTGATTTATTAGAAAAAAGTGAAGAAAATATTTACGATTTATTTATTATCTCAGGGTTTTGTATCATCGCTTCAATATATTCCAAAAATTTTATTCAAACTCTGTCGGATAAAATAATAAAACTCAATGAAAAGGTTGAAAATGTTAAGAAAGAGGTCAATGCTCTTGCGGATAACGAAACGGAAAATGAAAGCCATTTGGTGCGTAAAATAGATAATAGGGATGGTGCAGTACCAGCAGAAGATATTCCAGATGACCAAATTAATTTTAATGAAAATGACTCAGAGAACATAAAGGTTCTTAAAGCATTAGCTGAAAGTAAATATACTTTTAGATCATTACAAGGTATCAGTAAGGAAACAGGATTAAATGAGAGTGATGTAAATATATTAATTAATAAATTGTCAGGTGATGGATTTATTGATCAGTCATTAAGAAGTCAAGGTATTCGATTTTTCATAACTAATTCAGGAAGAGAATATCTTTCATGGTATAACAAAACATCATATGCTCATCTTTTTGAAAAACATATTAACAAATAAAACTATGGAGTATATCAAGAAGTTCAGTCCTTCGCATAACACCATATTCACGCATCGGGCTGACGCTCTCGATCCGGCAGGAGATATTGGCAGGGGAGCTGGGACAGCCGTACACATCCGGCTTCGTCGGACGTCGTGAATACATGAGATGTTAGCTGAAATTGCCAAAAGACATAAGGAGATCAATGATGAATACATTTTCAAAAATTGCAGATGGGTTAGCAAGTTGGTTGAACTTTGAGGTTAGGGCTGGAAGAAAGAACTTATTTTCAGAAGCATACCTTGCCAACCCGCTAGGATTATTAGATTAGACATGTTAAACCCGGGATTCGCTAAGCAGTGTATATTAGTTGTTGCAGGAAGGAGAGGAGATTTCGAGGAGCTTTTTGCGCAGGAACAATTTCAACCCCATCCAACAGATATTAAATTACTCAAAATCGTCAGTTAGAATGGTTCCGACACCTAAATTTAGGAAAGATCTTTATACAAGTGTATTAAAACCATACAGAACATTAGAAATTTCAAAAACAATACTGTTAGAAAGAAGCGGTCCATATCCAATAAATGTAAATATAAATACGTATCAGGTGTATATCTGGAGAATCAGAAAGTACTATGAGAGAGAAAAATTTATTCCTAACGATTTCTTTGAATTCAATTAATGCTTTCAAAAATTTCAAAGGAGTCGGCAACTTCAGCTAACACCGCATTCACGCATCGGGCTGTCGCCCTTGGTCGCAGATGTGGTTCGGGGAAGCGGTTGCTGCGACAACCTCCTACGGAGGTTCGTGAATGCGAGGAACGTTAGGCAAAATTACTGCAAAAATAAAGGAGTAACTCGTTTTGATTTGTTTATTTTGCAAGAGACAATCGGATACCTCTAAAAGTGTCGAACATATTATCCCAGAGTCGTTGGGAAATATAAAGCAGGTGTTACCTCCAGGGGTGGTATGTGACAAGTGTAATAATTATTTTGCAATCAATGTTGAGAAGCCATTTTTTGAGTTGGATGCAATAAAATATTTGAGGTTTTACCAAGGTATACCTAATAAAAGGAATAAGATACCTTCAACGAAAGCTATCATCCTTCCAAATATAGAAGTGACAGTTAATAAATATATTAAAAATGGAGATCTCATCTCAACAATTGATGTATCGACCGAAGCATTTGATAAAGTAACGTCTCAAGAACAAAACATAATATTATTTAAGAATGAAGCACCGATTTTAGATAGTTCAATCGTATCACGATTTATGGGGAAAATTGCACTTGAAGTTATGGCTCAACGACTTGTGAATTCCCCAGATGGTCTTGAATATCTTGCGAATGAGAAACAATTTGATCCACTTCGTGATTATGTGAGAAAAGGGAATGTAAAAGATTGGCCTGTAAATATACGAAGGATTTATAACGCCGATAAAAAATGGGGTGAAGACGAAGAACCTATCCAAGTAATTTATGAATACGATGTTTTGGAGACGGATGATAGTGAGTATTATTTTGTTTTGGCTTTGTTTGGTTTGGAGTTTGTGATTAATTATGGCGGGCCTGAAATAGCCGGTTATACTAAATGGTTAGAAATTAATAATAATAGTAGCCCGTTACATGTAGGAAAGAATAATGTGAACTTTACATAAAATACTCTGGAAAAATTCAAAGAAGGCAGTAACTTCGCCTAACACCATGTTCACGCCTCGTCGCATCCGCTCCTCGGTCCGGCAGAGGAATTTCGGGGAAGCGGATTCAGTCGGACAACCCTGCAAGGCTAAGTGGCGGAGCCACCGGCAGGAATCAATTGCTGCGCTTGATTGAAGGGCAGCTTAAGCCTTTCGCGTTCATGAACACAACAACGTTAGGTGAAATCCCTGTACAACCTTGGAGGAACAATATGAAATACATAAATAACTTAGAGACATTACCTTCTAGTCGATATGATGATCATGATTTCGAACATGAAGTAAATAAAAATACTAAATTTGCTGATTTGATAATTGACGGTAGATCACTTTATCAAATGCTAAAAAGTACGATATGGTCCCTTCGCTAGGTTGGGGTAGCGAAGAGCACCAAAAACAAATGATCGATTACTTTTTATTAAATCAAATGCACACGTATTTGTTCTACAGATATCCAATCCTAGTTTGTTCTTGGTGTGGAGATGAAGAATGCGGTTTTATTTCAGTATTTATTGAAAGAGAAGGGGATATTGTAGTATGGAGAGATTTTAAACTTGAACCTGATAATAAAACCTATAGTATTAGGACCTTTTGTTTTAAGTGGAAAAATTATGAAATTGTAATTATTAATACATATGGGACTTCAGGAATTCAATAAATTATGATCAGCTGTTCGAAGAAGGCAGGGACTTCACCTAACACCATATTCACGCATCGGGCGGAAGCTGAATCAGCCGGACACATCCGACTATGTCGGACGTTGCGAATATACGAAACGTTAGATGAAATCAGTTGAGATCTTAAAAACAATAAGAGGTGCCAAATGGATTATAAGATTATCCGAAAAGCAAAAGAATTATCAGTAAGAATTATTCGCGAAGCAGGACAGATTTCTAAAGAAAAATTTGATAATTTTGTTGATTTAATATCAAAAGGCGAATTTGGAGATGTGGTTACTGAAGTAGACCATTTAGCAGAAGTCATAATCAAACAAATTCGAACTACATTTCCTACTCATCAGATACATAGTGAAGAGGCAGGGATAATTGGAACGGAGAACGACTGGCTTTGGCTTATTGATCCTCTGGATGGAACTAATAATTTTGCAATAGGATTGCCTGTTTTTACGACATCAATAACGTTGATGTATAGAAGAGAACCAGTACTTGGAGTGGTTTATGAGCCATTGACAGATAGAATATTTGTATCTGTCCTTGGTGAAGGAACGTATTGCAACAAACGGCAGATAAAGATAAAGAGTACTCCTAATATTTTCAAAGGGAATATTGGTTGGATTCAAGGTCATAAAGTACAGAACGATAGTAGGGCAGTTAAATTAAGACAATTTATTGATATAAACTTCAAGAGAATGATGAGGTTATGGGCACCAACACTTCAATGGTGCATGCTAGCCAAAGGGGACATAGATGGAATTGTTCTTTATAATCCTGAAGGGGACGATTTGTATTCTGGTATTATAATGGTTAAAGAAGCTGGAGGCATCGTTATAGATTTTGATGGAAACCCATTTACAGGAATGAAAGAAGAACCTTACATAATTGCTTGCCATCCAAACCACAAACTAGAATTAATGAGAATAGTGAAAGAGGGACTTAGTTAACTCGAAGAAGCAACTGACTTCATCTAACACCGTATTCACGCAACGGGCATTCGCCCTCGGTCCGGCAAAAGGGCAGGGGAGCGAAATCAGCCGGACACATTCGACTTCGTCGAGCGTCGTGAATATACGAAACGTTATCCGAAAGAAGTTCTTAGTTTAGGAGGTGTCTATATGATATTAGAAAAAGTTATAAATAGAATTGTAATTCAAAGTGAATATAAGGATTTTGTTGATAAGTATATAGATAATATACTTACCGAATTTAAAGGTAAGATTCATAGCATTTATATGTGTGGCTCGATTCCAAAAGGAACTGCTAAACCTTTTAAGTCAGATGCAGACTTTACTATTGTATGTGTAAATCCCAAAGATATTGATTACGAAAGATTGTCAAATATTAAAGACAGGCTTTTGGAAGAATATCCAGTAGTAACTAAGATTGATACGATAATTTGTTCGATTGACGATGTATTAAGTAAACCAAATGAGTGGGGTTTTTGGATTAAGATAATTTGTGTTTGCATATATGGTCATGACGTTGGTGAAAAAGTACCACCGATAATTATTTCTCCAGAGTTCATTATAGACTTAAATACAGAGACCAAGGAGGAAGTTGATCGTATACATACTTTACTTTCTAATGTTAGTGATAGCACAATGAAAACTAGATATATTAAAGGTTACTCTAAAAGATTAATTCGTGCATTATACTCTTTGGTTTTAGAAAATACAGGTGTATGGCAAGATGACATTATTAAGATGAAGAATGCCATATTAAACTATTGTGAGATTGACTCCGCTTTAGTTGATTATCTGTATGCTTGTTACTTGGATAGTAATGTACTTGTTGAAGAGTTTCTGGAAATTGCAGATGAAGTATATAGCTATTTTGAAAACGCCTTAAATGCAATGGCTGCTTCCAGAACTTCCTTGGGCTAACACCATATTAACGCTCAGGGTCACTCTTAGAAGCGAGTGACCACATCCAGCCCCTAAGTCCGTCGGGACGTCACTGCATTAGGTGTTCGGTAAGCCTCACAACTATAAGCAGCGAATTTTAGGGGCCAGAACGTCGTCAATACAAAACGTTATAGGGAATCAGCGCTAGACCAGAAACACAACCCATATTATGTTTGATGTTAAACTAGTAGCTTTGTTGAGAAGATATGGAAGAATGAAAGTATAGAAAAGGAAGTGCAGTATTGGATGATTTTTATGAGGTATTAACATATGTAAATGATAATTTTTATAAGCCAAACAACTTGATGATCAAGGATATCCAAGAAGAAATTCAAAATGAAAAATATGGTTCAGGCATATTTCGAATAAATTCTAAAACGGTTAGATTTAGGGTTGCGAGAAAAACACCCAAGAAGATAGGTCAATTTGTCGTCTGTTGGGAAAAAGGCAGTGACAACAAAAATCAAGCATATTCATATGAAAATGCTACTGATTTGTTAGTCATTAATACCTTCGGAAGTAATCATAAGTTTGGGCAATTCATTTTTCCCAAAGATGTATTGTTAAAACATAATATTCTCAAAACAGATACTTCAAATGGGAAAATGGCAATAAGAGTGTATCCTAGCTGGGATACACTTACCAGTAAACAAGCTATAGCAACACAAAGATGGCAATTACCATATTTTATAAACTTAAATCATACTTCTTCTTTACAAGAACTTGGTAAGTATTTCGAAGAAGACGCTGACATCCTATAACACCGCATTCACGCTGCGCCGCTGTCGCTCCTTGGTCCAGGCCGAAGCATAAGATGAGGTTTCGGAGAAGCTGAATCAGTTGCAGGGAAGTTTATTCAGCCGGACAACCTTGCACTGCCTAGCCGCATTGCGGCCGTTCCCTTCACTCACTTAAGGCAGTGAAGGTTGAATTCAAGAACGTTAGAGGGAATATCCGCAAAACAAAAACTTAAAAAATTTGAGGAGAACTATGAATAAATACTTATCTTCAGTTTTTCATCAAATAAAAATTGCTGTTGATTCAGTTATTGAAATAATCAACCAATTACCTGAAACTGATTTGAAATCAAAACCTATAAACGATAAAAGATCCTATATAGAATTGTTATCTCATATTTCGCTTATATGTAAAGCTGATTTATTAATCTTAAATGAAGCTAGTCAAAAAGAGATGCAAGGATATTATGAAAGAAATACTCTTAGAACAATTGAAGAAATAAAAAAGAATCTGACAATGAATTACAATGAATTAGTTGAAGAATTTTCTAATTATTCGGAAGAGGAATTGTTTGAATATAAAGAGTCTTATTGGGGAGTTAGGTACACGAGATTTGAATGGCTTTTAGAAATCCTAAGTCATTTATATCATCATAGAAGCCAATTACATTCATATATTTCTATTGATTTTAAAGAAATTAAAGTTCAGTTATTTGAATAAAAATGAAGAGAGTATTACGGGGAAATTCGAAGATGGCAGATATATCCTCATTAGGCGAGGTTTTTCCCGGACATAAGATTGAGCACTGCCGTTATTGAGTTTACGACTTGTAGTCCTTTCGGAATGCAAATCGTTGGAGGTTCGCTGCCATTCTCGATCCGTATACTTATGATAAAAATAAAGTGGTAGGTGTATCCATCATCAGCAAGGAAATATTGCGCTAACTTGAGACTATAGTTTAACTAAACTAATAAAGATGAAGCTGTTAGGGCCGATCAGGTTAGAGTACTGCTTAGATTGTTAATCCATATTGCGGCAAAGGGAATAGTTGAGAAAAGCCAGTGCGGTGGACCTTTCGGTATTAAACTATCATGTCAATCTTTCGGAGATAGTTTTACTTATTTCTTCAGGGTTTTTAACATCAATGATTAACTTTGATATTTTAAATTTACCAACCAGAAATTATTCAAGTCAAAATGAAGGGTATCAACCTCATTATAAAAAAAGTAGAGATGATAACCTCCATTGAATCTAAATAATCCATTTCTTGTTCCTCTAAAAGAAACACCATAAAGCTTGAAAGCATCTGGTATGGGTCTACCTGTTGTTATCCCCATAATCGAAGAATATGGAATTTGCAACCCGTTATCTAATTTCAAAAAGGGCGGATTTCCAAGATCGATATTTAAATGGGTTTCCATTAATTGAATTGTGCGTTCCATTCGTTTAGTCCACCTTTCATAACGATTTAGTATTCATAAAATATATTTATATATTATACCATAGATAATCTTATTTATAGAATTCATTGAGCCAATTTACCCAAGAACTGAATATGCAACCGAATATTCGCCGGTTGCATGATGGAATATTACATTATCCTCCCGTTAGGAATCTCCTACTCCAGTTGTGTCGCAGTTCGACGATAATGTAAATGTACTTATTTTTGTTTTTGTACTGGCAGCTATCGATAGTTAAACTCCTACGGGAGACTTTAGTTTAATGATCTAGGAGCAGTTTAGCCTGAGCGGTAGCTGCTCCATTTTTTATTAAGGGCAGGATAGCACCAAGACACCTACGGCAATCGGCCACACGACCGGTTGCCGTTACTTGTTGAAGTAACGGGCAGATTACATACAGATGGATTTGAAAAAATTAGCAAGACTATGCATTGGATATAGTGGGGATTGATACGTTTTCTGAATTAATAAAAGAAATAATATTAATAGATGAGAATAACGACTGAACTTACTTTGAGCATGTCCTACTAGATTTTGAAATTGAAGGATTAGATATCGGGAAGCTTAGAGTAATGGCTAACATCGCGTGCCGTTGATCGTTGAAGGCAAGCAGGATTCTTAATAGCAGTGGTGATTAGCAGGTCAGTTTACTTTTCCAATAAGTACATGGAGGACGTTTCTATGTATACAGTATGGAAATGGATACTATATTCTATCAGGAGGACT
The DNA here is from genome assembly GCF_014303795.1 of Paenibacillus sp. PAMC21692. Taxonomy (NCBI): domain Bacteria; kingdom Bacillati; phylum Bacillota; class Bacilli; order Caryophanales; family Paenibacillaceae; genus Paenibacillus; species Paenibacillus sp. PAMC21692. The sequence continues at coordinate 5,284,372 of NZ_CP060293.1, read as the reverse complement.
GAACTCATATTAGTATGCTGAAACTTTTCACTTTGCTGCCGGACACGCGGCCCGGTTTACTTTGCTTTGTCAGAGAGAAGGCAACGCATGCCTTCTCTCTGATCGTTCATAAGATTCGTTTCATATTCTCAACAGGACTAAATTTCTTATGCTGCTGCTTGATATCGCTGCTGAATAATTCTACATAGTAGTCGACCATATTTAATGATGCATGGTCAAGAATTTGTCCAAGCGTAAATGGGTCACCGCCATTCAGAAAATAGATTTTGGCCATCGTATGGAGGAACGTATGCGGGGAAACTCTGACACAGGTAATGTTCGCCATTTTTACCGTAGACCTGCATTTTGACTTGCAACGCTCGTGTACTGATTTGTTCGTTGTCCATGTTGACGAACATGGCAGCCGTCTCCAGGTCACCTTTTATGTCCAAATATTTGCGAATGATTTTCCCGCAGGTTTGTTGGAACAGCACTCTGCGCGCCCATCCGCCTTTACCATTCGTAATTCGAATCTCCAACTCTTTAAAGAAGATGTCACCTGTCTTCAAATTGCATAGCTCACTTATTCGTATCTCCGTTTCAAGTAATACCATCATCATTATAAAATCCCGGTAACCCGTAAATGTCTTTTTATCTGGTTGCTCGAAGATGGAGACCACTTGTTCTTTCGTAAACGTTTGAATCATCCATTTCTTGGCCTTGACCACATGGAGATCATTTGCGATGTTCTCTGTCAGCCAACCTTCTTCTAATAAATACTTGAAGAACTGCTTTATGGCCTTGATTCGTCCGTTTACCGTATTGTCTGACCTGCCTTGATCGAACAGATAGGCATAAAAATGAATCTTGATTTCGCAAATCGATACCGTGTATAGATATCAAACGGCACTTGCTGCGCCAAGAAGGCTTCTTTCATCTGCTTGGCTCTGTCCTGATAGAAACGAGGTTTTAGCGGTGAAAGGTTTTTTGCCTTACAATCGAGAATAAAAGAATGAAGCAGATCTTCAAAATTGAGTTGTTGTTTGGCTAGACTTGGATTCTCTGCATGTTCCAGCTTGTTTTGTCGACGGCGAACATTCATTTGCCATTTACCTCGCTTTCAGAAAGCAGGTGAAGAGTTTCAGCTAAATATTCGACAGGACTGAACTTCTCATGCTGGGCCTGCAAGTCACTGGCAAATAATTCGATTTAGCCGATTGGCAATAGCGAGCAATCATCGTACGGCTGCCGCCAGGTAAAAAGTCAAAGCGGATATGCGAAGGAGGGGAGCGGTATTCGTATAACAACGAAAAACCGGGTTGAAGGATATTCGCTTTTCTCAAAAATCGATGAAATCTTTGATACATATGGGTTTCTGGGTATTATGATGGTCAGAGATTTTCGGGGAATGACTCGTATAACACCATATTCACGCTTCGTGGCATTCGCCCTCGGTCCAGACAGATAATATTGGCAGGGAAGCATCAGTGCTCCATCGGACGTCGTGAGTATACGAAACTTTATAGGAATCGCAGAAAGCTAAACGAATAAAAATATGAGGTGATTTTCATCGGGTATATCATGGAATTGAGAAAGCAAGTAGGAACTCAACCATTGATTATGGTTGGGTCGTGTGTGTTAATATTCAATTCACTTGGACATTTATTACTCCAGAAGCGAGCGGATAGTTATGATTGGGGAACTATTGGTGGTGCCCTTGAACTTGGTGAATCCTTGGAAGAAGCAGCAGCAAGAGAACTTTACGAAGAAGCTGGATTGAAAGTAAAGTCATTAAGATTCATAACAATATTATCAGGCCAGGACATGTACTATAAATATCCACATGGCGATGAAATCTATAATGTAATGGCAGTATATGAAGCAATAGATGTTGAAGGACAAGCAAAGATAAATGATGACGAGGGAATTGAACTTCATTATTTTTCATTAGAAGAACCAATAGAAAATATCAACCCATTCACAGAATTGACATTGAGAAAAATTGGATATATAAAGAATTGGTAGAAGGTATAAAAGTATTATAAAAGTGGTTCAAAGAGGTCTGCAACATCCTATAACACCATAATGCATCGGGGGATTCGGTCCTCGGTCCGGCGGGAGTCATCCGCAGTAGTGATCTCGGGAAGTGGATGCTTCGGACAACCTCCTTCGGAGATTCGTGAACGCGAGAGACATGATGTGCAATTGCCAAAAACAAAATAAAAATGTTTGGAAGTGATATCTTTGAAACGGTTTTATCTTATACGACATTGCAAGGCTGAAGGGCAGGAGGCGAATGCAAAATTAACGACTGAAGGAAACGAACAAGCTATTAAATTAGCTGATTTTCTTCATGAAAAGCAAATAGATTATATTATTTCAAGCAGTTATGTTAGAGCTGTGTCGAGTATCCAGCCTTTAGCAGAGAAAAATAAATTGAAAATAAATATTGAAGAGAGGTTATGTGAGAGAGTTTTAAGCTCAGAAAATATAGAAAACTGGATGGATAGATTATCAGAAACGTATGAAAATCTAGATTTAAGATTATTTGGCGGTGAATCATCAAGGGAAGCAATGGAACGAGGGTTGTCTGTAATTAATGAATTAAGTGAACGAATTGAAAGTAGTATTGCGATTGTAACGCACGGAAATTTAATGTCATTAATAATAAAGTATTTTGATAATAAATTTGGATTTGAAGAATGGAAAAAATTAAGCAATCCAGATGTATATGAACTAAAGATTTTAAATTCAAAAAATGAACAATATAGTTTAAGTAGGATCTGGAAGTAATTCAATGAAGCAAGCAACGAAGAAGTAGAATAAGACGCTAGGAAGCAATAAGGTGAAAATACGAAAGAAAATACTTAATGAGGGTGAACTCAATGCAACAAATTAAAATTACTCAGTCTCAGTTCGAAGAGCTGATAAATTCAAGGATCAAAAAAATAGGGAAAGAGTTGTGAAGGTACTTGAAGAAGAACTGATTAAACTGATCATAGAATGAATGTAAAAATCTCAAGGTACCTTATCTACACTATTATCACGATTTGGGCCATGATTTGGCAGGGGATAATAGCAGAGATGCTCAATAATAAACAGAATAGGGGTAGCGTCAAGAAGTTTGTGTAAGTAGGTTTTTCCATCGGGACGATGGCATTCTTTTAATGGTGAGCGTAGCCCAAGCGAAGGCGCGGGAGGCTATTGGTTTCCATAACGCTCGTTGTACATTTTCTCGAAAGCAGCTTTCGTATCGACATCGACAAAGCCACGGATCGCTCGACCACACCATTTTTCGTTGTAGTCGGTGGCTTGTAGATAAATGATCTTCTCCGCCGCTTCAATGTTCGTTAAACTGTTCATCGGTTTGAGGCGCTTACGCAGTTCTTTGTTCATTCGTTCAATCGGATTTGTGGTGTAGATGGCGGGCCAAGTCAACGTCGGGTACTTGTAAAAGGTTAAGAGCGTCGAGAGTTGTTCCTCCCAGGACGCGACTTCCTTTGGATACTGCTTACGCCATCTATCCTTAAATCCGTCGAATACAGCGCGTGCCACGTCTCCATCGATGGCGGTATACACCAGCTTCAAGTCATCCAAGAACTCTGTTTTATCCGCTACACGGATCTTTGGAAAGGTCGCACGTACTTTGTGAACAACGCAATGCTGAACATCGGCCATGGGGTAGATTTCACGGAAGGCCTCTTCAAGCCCTGGCAAGCCGTCGAAGACACCTAGCAAGATGTCGGTAGCTCCGCGATTCTTGAGATCCTTAAGAACCTCGCGCCATCCATTTGAGCTCTCGTGGCCGCCTACGTAGAAGCCGAGGATTTGGCGAATGCCTTTCTCGTCGATGCCCATGGCCAAATAAACCGCCTCACTGCTTACGGTGTTGCGCTTCAGCTTCACATAAAGGCCATCGAGGTAAATGACAGAGTAGCGTTTCTCAAGCGGACGTTTCTGCCACTGCTCAATATCCTCCATAACCGTATGGGTAATGTTGCTGACGGTTGTAGGCGAGTACTGCGAGCCAAACATGCTCTCTACGAATTTTGCGACTTCCCGTGTGCTCATTCCGCCTTTGTACATGTGAATAATGGCTTCCTCAAGCCAGCCTTCACGGCGCTGGTAGGGCTGGAACAGTCGAGTTTGAAAAAATCCTTTGCGGTCTCGAGGCACTTGAAGCTCGTTGATGGCGCCGTAGCGTGTTTGATAAGTGCGCTTGTAGTTGCCATTTAACGTCGTACGCGGTCCCTTGTGTTCGTTACTAATGTAATTTTTAATTTCTTCACGCAGGAGTAACTCCAACTTCTCCTGCACAAGCTTAATTACAGCATTTTCAAGTAGATCATTGAACGCATTTTCGGGTATAGTAGTCATCGAGTAGGGCTCCTTCTTGGTGATCTCAGCAATCCCGAGAATACCCTACTTTTTTGTTGCCTGTGAAGGCTCCAAATGTTGGTACACAAACTACTTTACTTCATCAGAATAGGAGATCTTAATGGTTAATAGAATTACAATTGCTAATAGTAGCACTTTTGGGTGGATTTAAAGGAACTTGAAAAATTCAATACATTAAAAAGTTCGTGAATCAGTACAGAATTCAGTTGAAATCTGATGATATTGAGAGCGAGAGAACGGTAGATGCAAAAAAAATAAGGGGTGTCAAATGGATTACAAGATTATCCATAAAGCAAAAGAAATATCAGTAAGAACTATTCGCCAAGCAGGAGAGATTTCTAAAGAGAAATTTGATAATTTTGTAGATTTAAGATCAAAAGACGAATTTGGCGATGTGGTCACTGAAGTTGACCATCTAGCTGAAGAAATGATAATCAAACAAATTCGCACTACATTTCCTACCCATCAGATACATAGTGAAGAGGCAGGGATAATAGGAACGGAAAACGATTGGCTTTGGCTTATTGATCCTTTGGATGGAACTAATAATTTTGCAATAGGATTGCCCGTTTTTACGACTTCAATAACGTTGATGTATAGAAGAGAACCCGTACTTGGGGTGGTTTACGAGCCGTTGACCGATAGATTATTTGTATCTGTCCTTGGAGAAGGAATGTATTGCAATAAACGTCAGGTTCAGATAAAAAGTAATTTCAATATTTTAAAAGGGAATATTGGTTGGATTCAAGGCCACAAAGTACAGAACGATAGAAGGGCAGTTAAATTAAGACAATTTATTGATGTAAACTTCAAGAGAATGATGAGATTATGGGCTCCAACACTTCAATGGTGCATGCTTGCCAAAGGGGACATAGACGGAATAATTCTTTATAATTCTGAAGGTGACGATTTGTATTCAGGTATTTTAATGGTTAAAGAAGCTGGGGGCATCGTAATAGATTTTGATGGAAACCCTTTTACAGGAATGAGAGAAGAGCCTTACATAATTGCTTGCCATCCAGACCACAAACAAGAATTATTGAGAATAGTAAAAGAGGGACTTAGTTAACTCGAGGGAGCAACTGGCTTCATTTAACGTTCCCTTGATCACTTAAGACAGTGACGGTTAGGGAACACAAATATGACAAAGAGCGAAAGAAGGAAATAAAATGATAACTATTCAGAGGGTCGAATATGATCAAAAATCATCTTTGAGAAATCTCCTTGAATTGTATAAATATGATTTTAGTGATTTTGAACCAGATGATGTCAATGAAAATGGACTATATGAGTATAGGTATCTAGATCACTATTGGACGGAAGAAGGCAGACATCCGTTTTTTATTCGAGTTGATGGAAAGTTAGCGGGCTTAGCATTAATAAGAGAGATTGGAACCAAAGATAATCAAAAAATATTTTCAATGGCTGAATTCTTTGTAATGAAGAAGTATAGAAAGCGAGGAGTTGGACAGAGTGTTTCTAATGAATTATTTAATACATTCCGTGGCAAATGGAAGATTGCGCAAGTAGAAGAAAATACACCAGCACAGATTTTTTGGAGAAAGACAATTGATAGATATACTAATAATAACTACAAGGAAATAAGAGAGGATGGTTGGGAAGGACCTATACAAACATTTTTGACAGCAACTCAATAAGGATTCATACACTGTGAACATGGCAACGTTATACGAAATTATAATAAGTTGAAAATGGAGGGGATTCATTCTGGTTTGGGCAATTATCTCAATAGTAGTTATTTTAGTTTGTTTTATTATTACATTTCTAATTGGCAAGAGAAATAAAATTGCAGGTTCATTTATTGTTTTTGTATCAGTTGGATTAATACTATTATTATCAATTCCAATTAATAATAACTTAGAAAAGCTCCATAAGGAAGAAATCAACAAAGTAATCAAAGAAAAAGGTGGGGAAGTAATTAATATTACCACAGATATTCAAAGTCACTTTATACAGTACACTATAAAATATAAGATTAATGGGAAAGAGTACAATGCTGAGTATCTTGCTACCAAGACAATAAACAATGTTAACGCTAAAGATAAATTTGGTAGAGGAGACGAATGGACGTTTTACAAGGAAGATCCAAAAGATTAATAAAATTAAGCTTAATCCGGAATAAAGTAACTCCGTATAACATCAAATCCTCGCATTGGGACATCCGACCCTCGCCTGGAGTTATTGGCACCACTCAAAGGAGCAATTTATATGCTTTGTTCTGCAGGTGAATTTTCAGCCAGAAACGTCCAACTATGTCGACTTCGTGAAAATACAAAACGTTAGATGAAACAGCTAAATCGTAAACAATGGAGGGCTTTCATGGGAGTAGATTGGTATAACTCTATCGCCCGCCGAAATGGCGGGTATAAATCAGATGCGAAATTCTTAATTAAAGGTGTTTCCGCTGAGAATATTTTCGAAACAGAATTAACTAATATGCTGCCAAACTATAGTCACGTTCTAGATGCTGGCTGTGGTCATGGTGATTTTACAATAAAAATGTCTCAATTCGCTAAATCAATCATTGGTTTTGATAATTCAATCGAGATGATTAAGATAGCTCAGTCTTATAAGTTGGATAAATCAAATTTGGAATTTGTATATGCCACAACAAAGGAAGAACTTCCATTCAAAGATGAACAATTCGATTTTATATATGATCGTAGAGGCCCTACTTCTATTATAAATCATAGCCGGATTTTGAGATCTAAAGGTACGATTATCGGTATTCATTCAGGCGCACTTGATATAGTAAAGGAACGGCTTGATCACAACGGTTTTAAGAATATTGAGATCAGAGAGTATAAGGATGCAAAAATTATTTTTCCTAACCGAGAAGAATTTACGAAATTCCTCTCTGACATTCCTGGAAACCCCAATTATACAGAAGACCATATGAAAGAAGAACTTGAAATTAGTATTAATGAGAATACTATAAATGGAATTATACAATTGAAGGAATATAAATACATATGGAAAGCTATAAAACCTTAAGCGTTATTCAGCAGTCGGCCAAATCCTCTAACACCATTTTCCTATACCATTTTTTAAGCAGGTAAAGACTTTATATCCGAAGGGGAAAAACCATGGAAAATAATAAATTACTGAGAATGGACAATGTCGGCATAGTTGTAGAATCCCTTGATGACGCAATTTCTTTCTTTGAGGAGATTGGCTTGAACCTCGAAGGGCGAACCACTGTCGAAGGTGAATGGGCTGGTCGCGTAACCGGACTAGGTTCTCAGTGCGTAGAGATTGCTATGATGGTTACCCCAGATGGTCACAGCCGAATTGAAGTTTCGCGATTTCTCACCCCACCTACTATATCAGATCACCGGACGGCTCCAGTAAACTCCCTTGGTTATCTACGCGTCATGTTCACTGTTCAAAACATTGACGAGATGGTATCCAGACTCACTAAATATGGTGCGCAGCTCGTTGGCGAAGTGGTTCAGTATGAGGACTCTTATCGGCTCTGCTACATTCGTGGTACCGAAGGAATTCTAATCGGTTTGGCGGAAGAACTCGGTAACAAATAAGTAAGTGACGGTTTGAAAAAGCCTTTACTGATAAAACCAACAGAATCAAACATATTAACCTCATTAAATAATGTTGGAAGGTGTATTCTATCATTGCACAAGCTGTTATCTTACAAAACGACAGCCTCTTGATGGTTAGACAATATGTACAACGAGGAGATATCGTATGGAATTTTCCTGGAGGCGGAATTGAAATAAATGAAACTCCTGAAATGGCTTGTATAAGAGAAGTTAAAGAAGAGACGGGAATTGAAGTAAAAGGATTATATCTAATACATGAACAGAATGAAAAATACACATATCTAATAACCAAATTTGAAGGGCAAATAAAACTAGATAAAGATAATAAAGATAATGAAGACATAATTGAGGTTAAATGGATTTCACAAAAAGGTATTAATTATCTTGATAGTTACACAAAGCCGATAATGGATATTGTAAGTAAGAAATTGGAGCTATAGACATCATAAAATACTCAAAGGAGCAAATTATATGGCGAAGACGTCTAAGGAAATGGTTGAAGAATTCAAATCCTTTATTAATTTCGTACAAGATCTTAAAAAAACAGATGAAGACCATTGGAATAGGCCTCTTTCTGAGGGGAAATGGACTTTAAAAGATGTAATAAGTCACATCATGCTTTGGGACAAGTATTTTTATGAGGAAGGCATAAAGAAGATCAAGCTTGGGCAGCCCGTGTCGGTAAGGCATTTAAACTTTGATGAATTCAACGCCAATGCAAGGGAGTATGCAAAAACCCAAACCAGGGATCAAATTATTGACCAATTCCTTGAATATAGGAAAAAGATCATTAGTGACATTTCAGTATTACCAGAGGAACATTATATTAAGGAATATAAAGACGGGGATAAAAAGAAGTTTTCGATTCGGGGATATTTAAGAGGATTTATTTCCCATGACAAGCATCATAAAAAACAAATTGAAAAGTATATAAAATCATTAACGAAACATTAGGCGAAATCTACGAGCAATCACTTGTTATGAAAGATGTGGATTTAAGAAAATAATGAAACTGGAAAACTATGAAATGCATGAGGGAGAGCTAAGGGATTGTTGGCTGATGGACTCGAAAGAGTATATTTTGTTAGTAGATGGGGGAGAATTCTCATGAGTGAATTCAGTGCAAGCTATCATATTAGAACGAATGATAGAACAAAAGTTGTAGACCTAATTAAAGATTCAGAAAATAAGGGATATGTATTTGAAGAAACTAATGGCTGGGTTACATTTTTAATTGATGGCCCAGCTTTTAATATTAATGAATCAGTACTCTTATGTAATCCTGGATTATTAGTTCATTATATTTATGCAGAAGATCACGGATGGGAATTTAGAGTATTCAATAAAGATGAATTAATTTTTGAATATAAATGCGATTGGACAGATGAAATCACAATTGAGAAAGAACTTTTTGACATTAGCCTTATTAAGGAATTAATCGCAAGCCAAGGAAATTCAATAAGTGATGTTGAAGAATTATTTGATTTAAACGATTTTGATTTTGAAGAACCACCAGCACATGTTTTGGCCACTAAACTAGGGTTAGTACATTTTGAATGGTTATCAGTTGATTACATTGAGGACAGATTGGATGAAGTATTAGTTGTTGGATAAGCGAAGAAGGGCGGCTTCACATAACACCATATTCACGCTTCGATCCATTCGGCACTCGGCGAAATTACGAAGAGATCTATAAATAAAACCTGGAGGTGTTCGAATGCCACGGCAGATCACATTGGCTGATGGACGAACTGTCGAAGTAGATTGCCTGAGTTGTGCTTTGACAAGTGGATTAATTGCTCCCACAGGCGGAGTGATTTATGAATCTAAACATTTTCATGTACATCAAGATGTTGCATATCCAATTAGAGGATTAGTAATACTTGCTTCTAAAAGGCATTTTTACTGTATGGACGAACTCTCGGTAGAAGAAAGATTGGAATACATATCTTTAATACAAAAGATTAGAAGCGAACAAAGATCAAAACTAGGAATTGATAAGGTATATTATTTTTATAATGAAGATACAACACATCATTTTCATATGTGGATGGTCCCGAGATATGAATGGATGAAACAATTTGGAAATTCCGTTGAATCTTTGAGACCAGTATTGTTACATGCAAGAAATCAAATGAATAATGAAGAGAATATGAAAACTGTAATTGAAGGAATCAAAGAATTAAGGGAAGGATTAAGTCATTTTGAAAGCAGCGCAGGGTGACTTCACTTACACGATATTCACGTATCGGAGCATTCGCCCTCGGTCCAGACAGAAGTAATTGGCAAGGAAGCAGGTCCAGCCGGACATTTAAGACATTCGTCGGACTTCGTGAATACACGAAATTTAGATATACTTGCAGAAAGCTCGAGGTGGAAGATATGGACAGAGTAGCGAGTATAAGAATAGAAGAGAAGAAATATCATGATTTCTGTTACGATAATTACAATTTATTTGAATCAGGTTCCTGGCTGCATAGACCAGTAAAAACTGTAATTGATCTTTTAGCAGAATATAAAGATCAACAATCTTTATGTGTATTAGACTTAGGTTCAGGAATTGGTAGGAATAGCATTCCTATAGCTGAATCATTGAAGAATAATAATGGCAAGGTCATTTGTGTTGATATCTTAGAATCCGCTATAGATAAATTACATTATAATAGTCAGAAATATGATGTTGAACAATATATTGAGGCAATATTATCTGACATTGAACAATTTACTATCGAACAAGAAAAGTTCGACATTATTATTGCTGTGTCTGCCCTGGAGCACGTAAGCTCGGAGAGAGAACTGGAAAGAAAACTCAATGAAATGACATGTGGAACCAAATCAAAAGGGGCAAACTGCATTATTATTGGATCGAATATAAGAGAAGTAAACCTTGAAAATGGGCAAGAATTAGATCCAATGTTTGAAGTAAATATATCTACCGAAAGAATGCTGACATTATTGGATCAATGTTATGCCGGATGGGTAGTTCAAAATCGGTTTGTAAAACAATTAGAATATGAAATAGACAGAAAGGGACAAAACGTTTTGCTGACTACTGATTGTATAACATTTGTAGCTAAGAAAACAAAGTAAGTTGCATAACGTCCAGCAGATCCGAACTAGTCGCTAAGGAGTTGATCGTATAGTCATTTACATCTTTATGATAATAATTATTATAGGATTAGCTAGTATAGATGGATCCCTTAGAAAAAAAACGAAAAATGATGAAAAAATAATTAATAGACTAGACCTTATAATCAATGAATTAAAAAACAAAGAAGATGATTTTAAACCTAAAGATTCTTAAGAAATAAGTTCGATTAGAAAAATAAAGAAGGGATTGAATTAAATTGATCGTATTAAGATTTACGCAATCTTTATTGAAGGACATGAAGTCTGCTCAAATTCAAGTCGACGATATTTCACCTCTTTTCAGTTGGCATGTGAATATATATAAGTTAAACAACAAAAAACATATACTATTTGTTAATGATTTATCAAGGCTTTGTCTAATCATTGATGGAATTAGATCATCGCAACTTTCTTTATTAAAGGAGAAATTTTTGATAACACTGGAAACATATTTACAGGAAGAAGAAATTGAAAAAAACATGATTGATAGGTTTTTGAAAGAAGGTTCTGAATTAAGTATTTCAAAAACCAACAACAGAAGTGTGCTAGGAACAATGACTGAAATATCCATTTTTGAAACAGATAATTTTACAGACAATATGCAAAGAATGAAGTGGCTGAACCGATTAATTTATAAACCGATAGAATATAATGAACCAATCAATGTTTTTAAAGAAGCTTTATATAATAATATCAAAGGGAACTGTCAGGTGAAGTTTCAATGAAGAGAATCATGATTATTGGATCTGGTGGAGCTGGTAAATCTACTCTTGCCAGACAACTGGGAGAGTTATTACAATTGCCAGTTCATCATTTGGATGCGTACTACTGGAAGGCTGGCTGGAATCCTACTCCTAATGAACATTGGGATTCGTTTCAAGAAAAGCTTGTACTAGAAGAACATTGGATTATAGATGGAAATTATGGCCGTACTCTCGATATTAGAATAAAACGAGCAGATGTTATTATTCTCTTGGATTTTTCAAGATTGATAACAGTGTACAGAGTGTTCAAGAGAAGGATTATGTATCATGGCAAGACCAGACCCGACTTAAATGAAGATTGTCCGGAAAGTCTGGACTTTGAATTTATAAAATGGGTGTGGAATTTCAGAAAAACAAGGATTCCAAGCATCATTCAAAAACTAAGAGATTATAGTGACAAACATATTATTGTATTTAAATCTCCGAAAGAAGTGAAAATTTTTCTAGCGCAAGTTAAGACATTAGGTGCGGGTATTTTCGAAAAAGGCGAGAACTTCTCATAACAACCTCATCATACAATTGCATGGGAAGAATTAGATGGAGGAGAGCCGATGAAAATTTTGATTGTCTCCGACGAAGAGTCCAAATACATATGGGATCATTTTGAACCATCCAGGTTCGTGGGAATTGAATTGATCCTATCATGCGGAGATCTCAAAGCCAAGTATTTGTCTTTTCTGGTCACAATGATTAAGGCGCCTCTATTCTATGTGCATGGAAATCATGATACGACATATATAACAAAGCCTCCTGAAGGTTGCGAGAGCATTGAAGATAAAGTTGTCAAATTTAATGGAGTTCGAATTATGGGACTCGGTGGCAGCAATCGATACAGCCAGGGTAGCCATCAATACACCGAAAAACAGATGAAATGGAGAATAACTAAACTCAAGTTTAGATTGTGGAAAAACAAAGGAATCGATATCTTGTTAACACATGCACCAGTCTATAAAATTGGAGATGGCGATGATCCCTGTCATAGGGGATTTCAATGTTTAATTGATTTTATGGAAAAATATCATCCCAAGTTGTTACTCCATGGACATCAGCATTTGAATTACGGTAAAGGCCAAAGAATTCATCAATATAAAACGACGAAAATAATTAATGCTTTTGGTTATCACATTATTGAGATGTAGTCAGGCACTGCCGTTCAATCGGAGCAATACGAATTAAACAGAAACAAAGGAGGCCAGGGCAAAATGATCCAATATTCTTTTGATCATAATCTGCAAGCATCAGATGTAGCGGAAGTTTTCCGATTGTCGGGTATGAAACGGCCATTTGCGGACTTGGAACGGATTCAGAGGATGATTGACAATGCTCATGTCATTGTATCGGCTTGGGAGAAGGGGAAAATGATCGGCATTGCACGAGCGATAACCGATTTCTCGTACTGCTGTTATTTATCCGACCTTGCGGTAATCCAGCAGCATCAACAGGTGGGCGTGGGCAAGCAACTCGTTCAGCATGTTCATGATCGAATCGGAGACGAATGTTGTCTTCTCCTTTTAGCAGCACCAGGAGCGATGGACTATTATCCGAAGATTGGATTCGAGAAGGCCGAGAACGCTTATCTCATCAAACGTAAGCAATAGATAAGGTTCCCCAACTTCAACTGACAAAATGATAAACACCACAACATTCAAATAGCAATGAGAAAGAAGGGAGATCGCGCCATGACGGTAAAAAAACAAAACGGCGAAGAGCAGGTTGCCGCCTTTCTAAGCGAATTGCAACATCCGCTCAAAGCTGAAATCGAAGAAGTGCGGAGAATTGTGTTAGAGGCTGTACCAGAGCTCACAGAGCATATCAAATGGAATGCGCCAAGCTTCTGTTACGCAGCCGAGGACCGAATTACATTCCAATTGCAAGGGAAGGGCTTCTTTCGACTTATATTCCATACAGGGGCTAAAGCTCAGACACGTAAGCAATCAGGTAAACTAATCGAGGATCATACCGGTTTGCTCGAATGGGCGGCAGATGACCGTGCAATTGTTAAGATTACTGATCTAACGGATGTTATGGCGAAAAAAGACAAATTAATCGATGTAATAACCAAATGGATTGAAGCGACCAAGCAGTCATAAGCAATTCGTGTTCTAGAAGGCGGGATGAGATGAAATTTTTTATTATTTTTGGCCCTCAAGCCGTAGGCAAGATGACAGTAGGTCAAAGCTTATCCAAGCTGCTAAATATTAAGTTATTTCATAATCATATGTCGATTGATTTTGTTTCGCAATTTTTTGATTATGGGACTGCGTCAGGAAAGCGATTAGTTGCTTTAATCCGTCAGGAAATATTCGAAGAAGTTTCAAAAAGTGATTTAGAGGGGTTCATTTTCACCTATTTGTGGGGGTTCGATCTCCAATCCGATTGGGATTACATCCATTCTATAACGGAGCTCTTTGAATCAAAGGGCGGCCAGGTATATTGGGTTGAGCTGGAAGCCAGCGTAGAAGAAAGACTGCAACGGAATCGTACCGCAAATAGACTCGAGCATAAACCAACTAAAAGGGATGTAGAAAGGTCGGAAAAGGATTTAATTACAACTTACGAAAACCATCGGCTAAATTCTAATCCTGGAGAAATTACAAGGAGCAATTATATTAAAATCAACAATATTAATATGTCCCCAGATGAAGCGGCCCAAAAAATTCGGGACGAATTTAATTTATGAGACCCTGCGAGCGACTCAAACGGTAAGGAACGTAAGAATAGCAAGTCGGTTTTTTATACTGACCTCTAGGGCGGGGGAGTTCAAATGAGTTATCTATTCATTTTTGTTGCAATGATCGGAATTAATGCGGTTGTGTATTACAATTTTGGAATCCCCGGTGTTCTCATTGTAAACTTCTCGATAGTGACTGCTTTACTCATCCTTATTCACGATAGAATTAAACCGTTTGAGGTATCGAAAAAGGTGAAAGATGACTTCGATGCTGGTCAATAGTCATCAAAAAAACGATTTTTGGAATATCTGATTCGTCATGGGGGCGTATATGTCTAAAAAGTTCAGATATGTAATGGAAGCCACACTGGCCGCAATCGCTGTGACGGCAATCGTTGTAATTATACCTGTTGTACAGGGATATTTTAAGTCAAGAAATTATGTTCCTGACATAGTAAAAGCATATGAACAAGTAGATATGCTTCAGCATCAGGTTGAATTCGGCGCATTTTCCGGAGGGTCTTTTTGGATTATAGGCGGCGCCGTGTTTATTATTACATTCGCAGCTAATTATTTCATAAGAGTATGGTTCGAAAACAAGCCTGATCAATGATATGATAATACTATTGGGATTGATTATGTAAATAGAGGAGATTTCCAAAATGCCGCTCGAAACGTTAGCGCTGTATCCGACTTTATCCAATCCGATTGAGTGGGGGCCTGTGCATGCTTCGTTCGTGTTTGCGTCGGGGACGGACGAGACGCGAGTAAGCAATGTTAGTATTGTGCCTTGTTCAGGGGATAAATACATCATCTTTCAGGTGGAGAACGGAATGTGGGAGCTTCCTGGTGGGACTTTAGAGCCGGGAGAACATTACTTGGATGGCTTGCGACGCGAAGTGTTGGAAGAGCTCGGCGGCGAACTTGTTTCCTATACGATCTTTGGGCAGTTCAATTGCGAGTCGAAGGCCGCGGTTCCATACAAAACGCATATTCCTCATCCCCGGTTTGTAAGATTGATGGGGTATGGCCAAGTGGAATTGGTGGGTAAGCCCTTAAATCCGCCGGATGGCGAACAAGTTGTGGCCGTGGAAGTCGTGAGCCTTGAAGAGGCTTTACAAAGATTCCATAGCGTAGGCCGTTCCGACCTTGCCGAGTTGTATCAATTAGCGGATGCCATTCGAAAAGAAAAAGGGGATACAAACGATGGGAACTGTCTATGACAGCATTAAACCTGATCATGAAACGTTTATTCGGGAACAGCATCTGTTTTTCGTAGGAACTGCCGCTCCTGACGGCCATGTCAATCTATCTCCAAAAGGACATGATGTATTCCGAATTCTATCTCCCAATCGGGTGGCTTATCTGGATTTGACAGGCAGCGGCAACGAGACAAGCGCACATCTCTCCGTGTTGGATCGTATAACATTTATGTTCGTAGCGTTCGAGGGAAAGCCGCTTATTTTGAGATTGTATGGGAGAGGAAAGGTTGTCCTGCCGGATACGGAAGAGTGGGAGGGGCTTGCTCCAAGCTTCGAGCTGATGCCGGGACATCGGCAAATGATTGTGGCGGATATTGATATCGTGAAGACCTCATGCGGCTTCAGCGTACCATTCTACAGTTATGAAGGCGAACGGGAAACTTTACTGCAATGGGCAGGCAATAAAGGGGAAGAGAAGCTTACGGAATACCGTAAAGCCAAAAACGCAACAAGTATGGACGGTATTCTGACACCTATTGGCGAGAAGTTTCTATAAATCGTGCGAATTCATCATGATGCCGAAGGGATGGAGTTGAATACAATCAAATTTAAGGATGCCAAGCGAGGCAAGGATATAATTAATGCCGTGAAACATTGGGAACAGCGGACATTGGTAGCCTGGGCAGCCGACTGTGCAGAGCAAGTGCTGCCATTATTTGAGCAGCAAGTTCCGGGAGATGATCGACCTAGAAGAGCGATCGAAGCCGGAAGGGCGTGGTCGAGGAAAAAAATCACGATGAGCGAAGCGCGTAAGGCCGCTTTTGCCGCGCACGCAGCTGCCCGAGATGCCGGTAACGATGCGGCGACTGCAGCTGCTCGAGCTGCAGGGCATGCAGCTGCCACATCACATGTAACAGGACATGCGGTTCATGCAGCTACCTATGCAGCCAAAGCAGCTGCTTACTCATCAGGAGCAGTGGGGCCGGGAGGCGCGGTGGAAGCCATTCGAGAATGGCAATATCAACTGGTGCTCGAGAGAGAAGGGAAAGTTTCGACATGACTACCATACGAATCATTCCATATGAGGAAGCAGCAGCCTTCTGGACGCTTCGTCTGGAAGCGCTCCGCCAGCATCCTACCGCCTTCGGCAGTTCATGGGAAGAGGCGAAAGACACGGCCGATGAAGGTATACGTGACAGACTCCGTAACGACGATAACGGATTCGTGTTAGGCGCGTACCAGGACAATCGCTTGGTAGGCATGATCGGCTTCAAGCGGGGAACGTCGATCAAGGAGCGTCACAAAGCATTCATCTGGGGCATGTACGTCGCATCTTCGCATCGCGGGCAGGGGATTGGCAGATTGTTGATGGAAGAGGTTATTCAACGGGCGACCGCAATGAACGGATTAGAAATCGTTACACTTTCCGTCGTTACTACGAACACGAGCGCGCTTAAGCTGTATCGTTCGTTAGGATTCGTAACCTATGGCACGGAGCCGTGCGCGCTTCGAGTCGACGGAGAGTGTTTGGACGAAGCGCATATGACGTATCGAATCGGTGCGGCTCCTCGGTCGAAGGATCATGAGCAGCCAATACTTGAATCCGTTCTTTTGTCGATCCTACCAGGCAGGAAGGAAGAGTTCGAAGCTAGTTTTATTCAAGCATCCGCCATTATAGCCGGCATGCGCGGTTATTTGGGACATGAGCTTCGCGCCTGCGTCGAGGACGATCACAAATATTTGTTGTTGGTTCAATGGGAGTCGCTGGAGGATCATACCGTCGGGTTCCGCGAATCTTCCGCTTACCAGGAGTGGAAGAGCCTGCTGCATCATTATTATGACCCGTTCCCGGTTGTGGAGCATTTTCTTCCTAATTTGCTACCCGGAACCAAAAGAAATGACAAAGAAGAAGGCTCGACCCCCAGTCGATAAGACGGGGGCGAGCCTTTCCTTGTTTTGTTAAGGAGCGTTAGCCAAACGAGCGAAATGTCCGTCCAACGTCTCCAGATCCGTTGACCCAATGATGGCATCGGTGACTTCGCCAGCCGTATTAACGAAGTATAAAGCTGGGAAGCCGCTGCCTCCGTATTGCGAATAAACTGATCCGTCACGATCTAGAAGAATCGGGTACGACAAATTATGCCGTTCTACATAACTGCGGACTTCCGAGAGCTTGTCGCGGTTCGTGATATTGACTCCGATCAGATTCAAACGATCTTTGTATTTCTCGTGCAAGACGGACATCTTCGGCGCATCTTCATTGCAATAGGTACACCATGAAGTGAACAGCGAGATAACGGTAGGTTTCTCTGCGAAATCGACCGTGACTTGTTGTTCGCTTCCCAACTCTTGCAATTGAATGGAAGAGGCTTGCACCGTCTCCGCTTTGCCTCCCCAATTCGCTAATCCCACATATAAGATGAAAGCGACAGCGGCCGCCGCAATGGTTAACGTGATTAAGGTTTGTCTTCGTTTCAACGAATTTCACCCTTTCGTGTATCTCGAATCCTAATCACCAACAGTATACAATAGTTGGGATGATTATCCAAACAAAACGCCAACTTTGTTCAAAATCTCGTCGACACTTGTCCATTCCCATAAAAAATCGGTTATAATGTTGAAGGATAGATTATCGTAGAAAGTGGGAGCAGCATGGGTCGTAAATGGAATAATATCAAGGAAAAGAAAGCATCCAAAGATGCCAATACAAGCCGCATATATGCCAAATTCGGAGTCGAGATCTACGTAGCGGCAAAGAAGGGCGAACCCGATCCGGAATCCAATCGCGCGCTTAAGGTCGTTCTGGAAAGAGCTAAAACGTACAACGTGCCGAAGGCTATCATCGACCGCGCGCTCGATAAAGCCAAGGGAAGCGCGGACGATAATTACCAAGAGCTGCGTTATGAAGGTTTTGGACCGAACGGCTCGATGGTGATTGTGGACACGCTGACGAACAATGTGAACCGCACGGCTCCGGCCGTTCGTGCCGCTTTCAACAAACAAGGCGGCAGCATGGGTGTGAGCGGCTCCGTCGCTTATATGTTCGACGCCACGGCAGTATTCGGCGTAACCGGCAAGACGGCGGACGAAGTCATGGACATTATGTTGGAAGCGGACGTCGACGTGCGCGACATCCTCGAAGAAGAGGATGCCGTTATCGTCTATGCGGAGCCGGATCAATTCCACAACGTGCAAGAAGCGTTCAAGAAGGCCGGGGTAGATGAATTCACGGTGGCGGAGCTGACGATGCTTGCCCAGAACTACATCTCGCTGCCAGGCGATGCGCAAGCGCAATTCGAGAAGCTTATCGACGCGCTGGAAGACTTGGAAGACGTTCAGCAAGTATTTCATAACGTCGAGCTGGAAGATTAATCTTCCGGACTCGCCCGAAGGAAGCCGCGATTGCTCGCGGCTTTTTCTTACCCAGACCCGACATGAGAGGAGTCAATAAGATGGATGACAGGTATCCCATTGGAACTTTTCAACACCAAGGCGAGGTTACTTCCGATCAGAGAGCGGCATGGATCAAGGAGATTGCGGAGCTTCCGTTGCTGCTTAAGCACTCGGTCGCGAATCTGACTCAGGATCAGCTCTCCACACCCTATCGGGAGGGCGGCTGGCAGGTTCGGCAAGTCGTTCATCATCTCGCGGATAGTCACATGAATAGTCTCATGCGGTTCAAGCTGGCCCTGACCGAGGATCATCCTACCATCAGACCCTATGACGAAGCTCTTTGGGCGGAATTGGCGGACTCGTTGAAGGAGCCGGTCGATACTTCGATCTCGCTCATCGCCACGCTGCACGGTAGATGGGTAACGTTGCTTGAATCCATGAACGCTGAGCAATTCGCTCGCACTTTCTACCATCCCGGATCCGGCGAGACGGTACCGCTGGACCGATGCCTGGGCATGTACGCATGGCACGGGAAACATCATCTGGCTCAGATCACAAGCTTGGCTGTTCGGCTGGGCTGGTAGGAGAGAAAGTCATGGACGATCAAGTAAAAGCTCTTATAGATGCACTCATGTCCGGCGACAAACATCGTCGCACAGAAGCCTATCTTCAACTGTTGGAGATGACGAAATCTCCCGTGCCTTGGGCTTACGAGACATGGGACTCGTTCCGGTCTTAGCTAACGGACAAGGACAATCATCTCCGTACAATCGGCGCACAGCTGCTATGCAATCTGGCGATCAGCGATCCGGAGCAACGAATCATGGAGGATATCGCGGCCATTATGGAAGTGACCCGCGATCCCATGTTCGTGACCGCCAGGCATACGATCCAACATCTTTGGCGCATTGGTCTTGGCGGCGCCGAGCAGAAGCGGATGCTGTTGGATGTCGTTGCTCATCGGTTCGAGACCTGCGAGGGCGAGAAGAATTACACGCTTATCCGTTACGATTTGCTCGTTGGCTTGCGCAAGCTGTACGACAGTTACCCGGATGAAGAGATTCGCAAGCTGGCGGCTGAGTTAATCGAGCTGGAGGCCGACCCCAAATACAAAAAGAAATATGCCGCCGAGTGGCGGAAATAACGTCGCGTATGGAGAATCGCGACGAGGCGCGAGCTTGCCGTTCCGGCAGAGCTTGCGCCTTTTTTATTGTCGCTGCAACCTTTTCGTGTCATGGAACCTGAATGCAATGGTTTGCGTAGAGGGAGACATGGTTACAGCTAGAGTAGGATGCATCTGCGGTGGCGTCTGTAATCAAGAAGAAGGAGGCGGTACCATTGAGAGCAAAAGGACTCGCGGTCATCCTTGCCGTTACGTTATTGCTTGCGCAAGGCTGCGGCATGCTGGACGGGATTGGACAAACGGTCAATTTCGCCACGGAAACAACGACGTATATGAATGAATTAAAGACATTCGGCGAAGACATGAACGGACTCGCCGAAAAAGCGGTTGCGGATATCGATGCCCGAACGGATCTGAAGGCGCGTATTGTAGAGCTGAAGGATCAGGTGGTCGCCTACGGCAACCTTACCGTACCGGATTACGCGAAGGACCTGCACGCTTCGATCGCTCAGTATAACGATACGCTCCAACAAGGACTGGATCAGGCGTTAACCAACATCGAGCAAGGCAGGGCGGCATTCGACGCGACCGGCATACCGGATACCATTGGCAAGGTAAATGAACTTCTGACGCAGCTTAACGGGCTTGCGCCTTAATCTGCATTCTCCTTATTGCGAATCCTCGGTACTCGCGATACAATAGGCGAACGACAACCTAGGATTCTTCCAATCAACAAGGAGAGTGCAATAAGATTTGACAGCACAGACATCTGCACCGGCATTGCTATCTTCCAAATTTCGATTAGGGGCTTTGCTGCTCGTCGTCGTCGTGGCGGGGATGAGCCAAGGCCTGCTTCTGCCGTTATTGTCTATTTTATTAGACCGGTCGGGCCTTTCGTCCGAGTTGAACGGCATGAACTCGGCCGCCATGTATATCGGGATTTTCGTCACCATGTTCGTGATCGAGAAGCCTGTCGTCCGGTTCGGGTACAAGAGGGTGATCGTTGCGGGGATTACGCTCGTTACGCTCTCCACCCTGTTATTTGCGACAACGGATTCCCTCCTGGTCTGGTTTCTCTTGCGAATGCTGGTCGGAATCGGGGACAGTTCGCTCCACTTTGCGACCCAGCTGTGGATCGTCAGCTCCAGTCCCGCCGAGAAACGAGGGCGAACGATCTCGCTTTACGGCATGGCTTACGGAACGGGTTTTAGCCTGGGACCGCTAGGCATCAATCTGCTGCCTTACGGAGAAAAGCTTCCGTTCCTGGTCAGTAGTCTTTTTTTTGCCATCGTATTATGCCTTGTCCTGAGAATGCCAAACGAGTGGCCGGAGCGCTCGGCGACGGCGACTTCCTTGGGCCGACGTCATCTGAAGACGTACAAGCTGGCTTGGTTCGTCCTCATTCCCGGACTGTTGTACGGATTGATGGAATCTTCCATGAACAGCAGTTTCCCGTTGTATGCGATTCGCCTTGGTCTGGATCAGCATTGGATCTCGTTTCTGCTGCTGGCATTCGGGATCGGCGGTCTTGTTCTGCAGCTGCCACTTGGCATATGGAGCGACCGGATCGGGCGTAAGCCTGTCCTGATTGGCTGCGCCATGATTGGGGCTTTAGCCTTTCTGACAGTGCCAATCGCGGGAGATGAACTACTCGTATTGTTTATCTTGTTCATCGTTGCCGGCGGAGTCGTGGGATCGTTTTTCTCCTTGGGCCTTGCTTATGCCGCCGATATTGTGCCACGGAGCATGCTGCCGTCCGCCAATGTGATCGCCTCCGTACACTTCAGCCTGGGGAGCATAGCAGGGCCGATGCTTGGCGGTATTGGGCTTCGATATGTTTCGCCTAATAGCTTGTTCTTGTTTCTGGGACTGGCGTTCGCCCTCTTTGCGATCAGGGGGATATGGTACAAACCTAAAGCAATCGATGTTACGGATACGCTATAAAGAGGAACAAGGACTAACCTTCGCGAATGCCAAAGAGTAGCGTTCAACTATGCCGGGCTAAGAGGTGCAGATTAGTATGCAGATCAAGATCGGAATTATCGGTACGGAAACGATTGTCTCGAAGACGCTTGCCGTATTAAAGTCGTTCCCAACGTTCATGCCCGTATCTGTCGTCGTCGAACATGAGCGAGAGGTGCCCGCCGTCGCGACGCGGCTTAGCGAGGAAGTGGAGGTGCTGCTGCTATCCGGGCCCCAGGCGCATCGCAAAGTGAAGGAGATGCTGCCAGCTTCCATTCCCGTTCATTACTTGCCGTTGACCGGCGCCGGCTTGTATAAGGCGATCTTTAAAGCCATGCAAGCCGGGAAGCTCGAGAACGGCATCTCAATCGATACGCTAACCCGCAATATCATTACGCGAACGCTCCAGGATCTCGGGCTCGAGGATACAAAGCTGATCGTCTATGACGGACCTGCGCATGCGGGCTCCGATAAGCTGGTCGCCTTCCATGCCGCGAACGTAACCGAAGGAGCTTGCTCCATTGCGTTTACCGGCAATGGAGACGTCGCGGAGCTGTTAGACATTAAGGGTATTCCGAACGAGTGGCTGCTGCCCTCGGAGCAGGATATTATCGTAACCTTGGAGCGCGCGCTTCTATCGACGGAATCGCGTCGAAGCAAGGAATCGCAAATAGTCGTCGGCATGATCAAAGTCGATGACTTCGGCAAGCTTGTCATGCAGAGACATAACGAACACGAGGTTCAGAAGCTGAAGCTGGACATCCATCGGATGGTGCTTGGATATGTCGAATCACTGGACGGCTACTCCATGTCTGCAAGCGGAGACGAATTTCTATTCTGCACGACCCGGGGCATATTCGAGAGGGAGACGGGCGGATACAAGACGATTCCTTTGGCGAAGGATGCAAGCAAGAGCTTCGGCATCTCGCTAAGCGTCGGCATCGGTTTCGGCTTGACTGCAAACGAAGCAGGCACGAACGCGCGAATTGCGCTTCGCAAATCCCGGGAGGCAGGCGGCAATACCGGATTTATCGTCAGGGAAGACGCTACGGTAATCGGCCCGCTCGAGATGTCCGATCCGGTGCAATCGGTGCTTGCTCCTACTGAACCAGCCCTGATTCGGCAAGCGGAGGATGCCGGCATGACCAGTGCTTATCTCAGCAGATTGCTTGCGAATATGGCCAAGACGGGCAAATACGAATACAAGGTTCACGACTTGGCGGCTACGCTCGGCATCTCGGTTCGGAGCGCGCATCGCTTGGTCTTGCAATGGACGGATAACGGTCTGGTGGAGGTCTCGGGAGTGGAGAAAGTGCCTAAAGGCCGGCCGCGCCAACTCTTCCGTTTCGCCTTCCTGAAGGACAAATCGTTGTAATGACAGCGATTTGTCCTTTTTTTGTCGCCACATAAAGTCAATTAAAAGACTTGTCTTTATATAGCTCCCGGTCGTAAGATGAACGTAATCATACGATTGGAGGTCATAACATATATGAAAACGATAACGGAACTGGAAGCCAAGCTGGCCGAGCCGTCACAAGCATTGGTGAACGATTTGTCGAAGGTGGAAGGCGATATTATTCTGCTTGGAGTAGGGGGCAAAATGGGGCCCAGTCTCGCCAGATTGGCGATGAATGCGATACGCGAAGGCGGCTTGAATAAACGGGTCATCGGCGTCTCCAGATTTTCCAATCAGGAAGCAAGGAGAGAACTGGAAGAGTTCGGCGTGGAGACCATCTCCTGCGAGCTGCTGGATAACGAGTCGCTTTTTTCGCTCCCGGATGCGGCGAACGTTATCTATATGGCCGGCAACAAGTTCGGTACAACGGGCAACGAACATTTTACCTGGGCGATGAATACTTATCTGCCCGGCCGCGTAGCGGAGAAGTTCAAGGATTCCCGGATCGTCGTGTTCTCCTCAGGCAATATCTATCCGTTCAAGCCGGTCGGCAGCGGCGGCGCCAGCGAATCGGTCGCGCCGGAGCCGCTTGGCGAATACGCGCAATCGACGCTGGGGAGAGAACGGATCTTCGAATACCATTCCCACAAAAACGGCACGCCGATGGCTATGTACCGTCTCAATTACGCCATCGACATGAGATACGGCGTACTGCTTGAGCTGGCGAAGGCGATCCAAGAGAACCGCTCCATCGATTTGACGATGGGCTTTGCCAACGTCATTTGGCAAGGCGATGCCAATGCGATGGCGCTTAGAAGCTTAAATCATTGCTCCAGCCCGCCGACGCTGATCAATATTACGGGACCGGAGACAGTTTCCATTCGTTGGGCGGCAACCGAAATTGCGAAGCGGCTTGGCAAGGAAGCGCTCTTTGAAGGCACAGAATCCGAGACAGCGTTGCTTAATAATGCGGCCAAGTCGCATCAATTATTCGGCTATCCGCGCGTGTCTCTGCTTCAAATGATCGATTGGACGGCGGAGTGGGTGCTGCAGGGCGGCGCAACCTGGAATAAGCCGACGCATTTCCAAGAACGAAAGGGGAACTTCTAATGGCTGCACAAACGTTATCGCCGGAGCTGTTGAAAGCTTTGCAGGATGGGCTCGTCATTCCAGCGCATCCGCTCGCATTGGATGAGAACCGTCAACTGGACGAAAACTACCAACGAGCCTTATCGAGATATTATATCGCTTCCGGAGCGGGCGGGATTGCCGTAGGCGTTCACTCTACGCAATTCGAAATCCGCGAACCGCAGCATAATTTGTTCGAGACCGTTCTGCGAATGGCAGCGGAAGAAGTGGATGCCGCGGCGCTGAACCGGCCATTTATCAAGGTTGCCGGCGTATGCGGGGGTACGGAGCAAGCGATCGGGGAAGCCGAGCTTGCCCAAAAACTGGGCTACGACGCGGCATTGCTCAGCATGGGCGGACTGCAGGGCTGGAGCGAAGCCGATATCCTCAAGCGGACAGAGCGCATCGCGGCGATCATGCCGGTCATCGGCTTCTATCTGCAGCCGTCCGTCGGAGGAAGGATTTTCAGCTATGAATTCTGGCGCGCTTTTGCCGAAATCCCTAATATCATAGCTATTAAGATGGCTCCGTTTAATCGATATCAGACGATCGATGTCGTGCGTGCGGTATGCGCTTCATCGCGTCGGGACGAGATCGCCTTGTATACGGGTAACGATGATAATATCGTGGCAGACCTGCTCACGACGTATCGGTTCAATGTCGATGGCGAGACCGTAGAGAAGCCGATCGTCGGCGGGTTGCTTGGCCATTGGGCCGTATGGACGAATAAAGCCGTTGAACTGCTGGAAGAGATTAAAGCCGTGAGGAAGGAAGGCGTCTTCAACAAGGAATGGTTGACTCGGAATATCCAGGTGACGGATTCCAACGCGGCATTTTTTGACCCGGCGCATGGTTTCGAAGGCTGCATTCCGGGCATTCATGAAGTGTTAAGAAGACAAGGCTTGCTGCGCGGCACCTGGTGCTTGAACCCGGACGAGAAACTTTCCCCTGGGCAATCGGAAGAGATCGACCGCGTATATGAGCAATACCCGCATCTGCATGACGATGAATTCGTTAAGGCGAATGTAACGAAGTGGCTGACGAACGATTAAAGGCGCACATTACGGAGGGGAACCCGCTTGCGATTCAAGGACGTTTTTTCGATAATCGGCCCGAGCATGATCGGCCCTTCCAGCTCACACACAGCCGGCGCCGTAAGGCTCGGCAGATGCGCCAGGCAAGCGCTAGGCGTTATGCCAAATGAGGCGGAAATCCGGTTCTACGGATCGTTCGCCGACACTTACGTCGGCCATGGAACGGATCTCGCGATCATTGCAGGACTGTTGGATCTGGACACCGACGACGTGCGTATCCGGCATTCCATACAGCATGCCGAGCAGCTCGGCATGCAAATTAAATTCATGCCGATGACACGGCCGAACGTTCATCCGAACACGGTAACCATGCTTCTGCAAGGAGAAGGTCGCAAAGTAACGATGACGGGCTGTTCCATCGGCGGCGGAAGCATTGAAATTATAAATGTAAATGGTTTCGACGTGAAATTTACGGCCGTCTATCCGACCCTGCTGATTTACCACAAGGATCGTACAGGGATGGTTGCAGAAATATCGGATATCGCCAGACAAGCCGGCATTAATATCAGCTATATGGAAGTGGACCGCAAGATGCGCAACGGCGAAGCGCTGACCGTCATCGAAAGCGACGAAAGGCTACTGCCGGAAGCCAAGCAACGATTGGAACAACTGACCGACGTCAACGAGGTCTGCATCATCGATCTGATGAAAAAGGAGGCGCAGTCATGAGATTTTCGACTCTCAATGAGCTGAAGGAGCTGTGTCTGACCGAATCGCTAACGATGGGACGGCTGATGGTTCTGGAGCAATCCCTGGAAACCGGCGCAAGCGAAGCCGCCGTCATGGAACAAATGACGGCCTATTACGGTGTGATGAAAGAGGCGGTACGTAAGGGACTCCAGGAGGATACAACGTCCAGGAGCGGCTTAACGGGGGGAGATGCCAAACGGGTTCTGACGCATTTCTCGGATTCAGGCATGCCTGCGCTCGGCGAATCGGCTTGTACGGCCATGGCTTATGCGCTTGCGGTATCGGAAGTAAACGCTTCGATGGGGCGCGTGATCGCAACCCCAACCGCCGGCAGCTGCGGCATCATCCCCGGCGTGTTCGTCAGCACGCAGGAGAGATTCGGCTGGAGCGATGAGCATATGGTGTACGGGTTGTTCGCGGCAGGCGCAATCGGCTATGTCATTGCCAACAATTCGTTTGTATCCGGGGCGGAGGGCGGCTGTCAAGCAGAGGTTGGTTCCGCCATCGGGATGGCGGCAGGGGCATTAACGGAGCTTCGCGGCGGAACGCCGGAGCAAGCGGTGCATGCCGTTGGACTCGCCTTAAAAAATTCGCTGGGTCTCATCTGCGACCCGGTAGGCGGCCTCGTCGAAATTCCATGCATCGTGCGCAACGGCTTTGGTTCGGTAACGGCGCTGGCCGCGTCGGACATGGCTGTCGCCGGCGTTCGCAGCGTCATTCCATCGGACGAAGTGATCGATGTCATGCTGGAGGTTGGAGCGGCTATGCCAGAGAAGCACAGGGAGACCGCCAAGGGCGGACTTGCTCAGACGCCTACGGGCCGAAAAATTATGAACCAGCTTTATGGCAAGGGAGGGAAGACAAAAGAATGATATCTTCCCAGAATCCATTCGATATGCTGGCACAAGCGAAACGGCTGGCTCCCGCCCTGACCGAGTGGCGCAGGGAGCTCCATCGATTCCCCGAGCTAAGCTTGGAAGAGTCTGAAACGGCAGAAAGGATTTGCCGCGAATTAGATCGAATCGGCATACCATACCGTGCCAATGTCGGAGGACATGGGATTATCGCCGAAATCGGAAGCGAAAACGGCGGTCCCTTGATCGCGTTGCGCGCAGATATGGATGCGCTGCCGATTCAGGAGGAGACAGGTCTCGATTTCGCGTCGGAACGACCCGGTCTGATGCACGCCTGCGGGCATGACGCCCACACGGCGATGCTGATCGGAGCTGCGGAGCTGCTGGAGCAATTGTACCGGCAACAAAGTTTGCCCGGCACCTTGCGTCTGCTGTTCCAGCCCGCCGAAGAAGTGAACGCCGGGGCGAACGCCATGATAATGGATGGGGCACTGCAAGACGTTCGCGAGTTGTATGGGCTGCATAACTTGCCGACTTTGCCGGCTGGCAAGGTGGCGACGAAACAAGGACCGCTGATGGGATCCGTGGACCGGATCGAAATTACGCTGGAGGGAAGAGGCGGTCATGGCGCCATCCCCGATCAGAGCATCGATCCCATCGTTTGCGCCGCAGCCATCATTCAATCATTGCAGGGAATCGTAAGCCGGGAATTGTCCCCGTTCGATCCCGTAGTCGTTACGATAGGCAGCATAACCTCCGGCAATGCCAACAACGTTATTCCGCAGTATGCCGTTATGACCGGCACTGTGCGCACGTTTAATCCGGAAGTCCGCGTGACATTGCCGGAGCGGATCGAACGAATCGTCAATCACGTCGCTGAGGGTCATCGATGCAAAGCGCGACTGAAATACATCGAGCAAGTGCCGGTACTCATGAATCATTGGGAACAGACAGAGGCGACCGAAGCGATTATTGACGGCCTGATCGGACGAGAAGCGAGAGAAGAAGCCAAGCCGACGCTCGCCGGAGAAGACTTCTCCGTTTATTTGAACGAGATTCCGGGCTGCTTTTTCTGGCTGGGCTCCGGTCCGCCGGACAACGCCGAATCGGCATACGGCCTGCATCATCCGAAATATACGTTGAATGAGGAATGCCTTCCCATTGGAGCAGCCTTGCTTGCGGAGATAGCGGTCAACCGCTTGCAGGTTCTCGCAGATGCAGTCCAAAAAACCAAATAAATTCTTTTTAGATGGAAAAATAAAAAGGCCGATTCATCGTCTCCATATTGTGACGTGGATCAGCCTTTTATCATGATGTTTGCTGATGGTGGATTATGAGATGCGCAGAGTTTTAAGGGCGCCGCTCCAAGCGAGTACTTGGTCCAGCATGCCGTTTACGTTCGTCAGATGCAGATCTGCCGGTTTAAACTCGCCATTGTCGAAGTCCGTAAACAAGGACAATGCGGCGTGTACGCGAACATCGGCAACGGACAGCTCTCCCAAAATTCCGCGCAAATGCTCGGCTGCGCGAGCGCCGCCAACGGAGCCGTAGCTGACGATGCCGGCTGCTTTGTTGTTCCAGGAGTCGCGAGCGTAATCAAGCGCGTTTTTAAGCGCCCCCGTGATGCTGTGGTTATACTCTGCAACGATAAATACAAAGCCGTCAAGGCTAGCCAGCTTCGTATTCCACGCCGTCGCCTGTTCCGTCGCGTCCTCTTCGCCAAGAAGAGGCAGCTTGTAGTCGGCGATATCGACGATTTCGTAATTGGCGTCGCCGCGTCGATCCGCAACCTCCTTTACCCATTGGCCAACCTGCGGGCTAACGCGACCTTGTCTCGTGCTTCCCAAAATGATACCGATATTTAATCCTGCCATCGTAATCAACTCCTCATAAGATTGGACCTGGTTTGGGACCTACCTTTTAAATAACCATTTTTGTCCGGTTTCATTCATTTTCTGCTCGCGGGTATGGCGGAACTTGCCGATATCGTTCATAATACTTTTATTCATGGTGAATGAAAGGACCAGAGGAGGTTTGTCTTATTGAATCTATAAATCAGCAATACTTATTTAAACGGACGATGATCGTCGTACTGTTGTCGCAATTGTTCGGCGGAGCGGGATTGGCAGCAGGGGTTACGGTCGGCGCTCTGCTTGCGGAAGAGATGTTAGGGACGGCCAGTTATGCGGGCTTACCAACGGCACTTCTGACATTAGGTTCGGCGCTGACCGCCTTCCTGATTGGCCGGTTTACGCAACGTCTGGGGCGAAGACCGGGTCTTGTCATCGGGTTCGGAGCAGGCGGCTTGGGAGCGATCGGCGTCATTGTAGCAGCAGTTTACGGAAACATCGTTTTGTTATTCGTATCCTTGTTCGTCTACGGAGCAGGTACTGCTACGAATCTGCTTGCCCGTTATGCGGGCACGGATCTGGCGAAACCGAATCAACGCGCGACCGCCGTCAGCATGGCGTTGGTATCAACGACATTCGGAGCCGTGGCGGGTCCTAATCTCGTCGAAGTGATGGGGAACGTAGCCCGGTCGTGGGGCATTCCTCCGCTAGCGGGTCCGTTTATTTTAGGAGCCGCAGCTTTTCTGTTGGCTGGACTGATCGTGTTTATTTTGCTTCGTCCGGATCCTTTTTTCGCGGCACGCACGCTTGCGGAGCAGGAGCAATTAAAGAGCGGCGGCAAAGGTCCGGAGCTATTGAATGTAATCAATAAAAGAGGTTTAGCGGCAGGAGCGACCGTTATGCTTCTTACGCAGATGGTCATGGTCGCGATTATGACCATGACGCCCGTCCATATGAAGCATCACGGACATGGCTTGTCGCAAGTCGGCATCGTCATCGGCATCCATGTCGGCGCCATGTTCTTGCCGTCGTTGTTTACAGGTCTTCTTATCGATAAAATCGGGCGGATGCGGATGGCATCGGCTGCGGGAATCGTATTGCTTGCCGCCGGTCTCTTGTCCGCGTATGGTTCTGGCGACTCCATGCCGATACTCATTACGGCACTCGCGCTGCTTGGACTGGGCTGGAATCTGGGTTTGATAAGCGGCACGACGCTAATCGTAGATGCAACTCCGTTATCCGTTCGAGCCAAAACGCAGGGGAACATCGATGTCCTCGTTGCGCTTGCAGGCGCTTCGGGAGGCGCCTTGTCGGGCGTAATCGTGGATTACTCAAGTTACGCTACGTTGTCGCTTGCCGGAGGACTCCTGTCCTTGTTGCTTATTCCGGTTTTGTTATGGTCGAACGCGAAACGTCGGGAACAGGCGACTTAGCGGCATCGACTTGCATGAGAAAGGCATCTCCTTGTCTAAGGGGATGCCTTTCGTTCATCAATCATGACTGTTCTGATAGGTATAACCCGGATGTTTGACGACGGGCTGCTTCACTTTGTTCAGCTTGGAGATCAATGCGGGAGAAACATTAAGATTGCTTTCGACGAGAGCATGCGGCGTCAGCGCCATCCATTGAGTAAGCGAGACGTCCTCGAACCTGTCGGACTTGAACATTTCCAGAAACCAGAGCGATTCCGTACCCGTGTTCTGTACATAATGCCCAAAGGCGAACGGCACGTAACCGACGTCTCCGGCCCGCACGTCATAGGTTCTCGCATTGCCCTCGCCGCCGAAAACGGTCATTCGTCCTTGACCGGTCAAATAGTATTGCCATTCATCGTTGTTGGGATGCCAGTGCAGCTCTCGCATGCCGCCAGGCTCGATCTCCACCAGAGCGGCAGCTATCGTCTTGGATATGGGGAAAACGGTGGAATCGACGATGCGGACGCTGCCGCCGGGCATTTTCATGGGCGGCTGAGCAAGCATTCGATGCGCAAAAGGAAGCGGAACGGCGCCATTAGGCGATTGCACGGCTGTAGAGGCGACGCTGCCGGGAACAATCGACTGGTAGATATAGACCTGTTCCTTCGGAATTCCATCGAACTCGGACTCCGGCACGCCGAAGTTGGCGGACAGCACTTCCTTGGGCGTATGGGCAAACCAATCGGAGAGCGATAACGTGTTCAAATCCGAGAATGCTCCATCGTCGAAAACAAGCAGAAACTCGCAGCCTTCCTCCAGTCCCAGGATGGAGTGGGGGATACCCGGAGGGAAATACCACAAGTCGCCGGGGCCGACATCCGCAATGAAATTGCGGCCATTTTGATCGACGGCTGTAATCCGTGCCTTTCCCAGCAGCATGTAGGACCATTCCGCCTGCTGATGCCAATGAAGCTCGCGAACGCCGCCAGGCTTCAAGTACATATTGACGCCAGCGAGCGTGGTGGCGATCGGAAGTTCGCGCACCGTAATCTCGCGCGACCATCCGCCATGATTCAATTGCATATGGGTATCGGAGAAGGAGAACCGGAGGTTCGGCAGCAGACCATTATCCGTCTTCGGTGGAACAAACATATCCGGGTTCTGCATATCCCTGAGCACATCCCGCGGACCTTGGTCGACGCCGCCCGCTCCGTCTTTCCGAATGGGCTGGGGGATAGGAACGGGTGCCGACGGTTGGTAATTGTTATCGTTCATGAACCGAGACCTCCTTACGGACATTGCCGTGTCGATTGAAATCATCGTATCATGAATATGTGCGGCTAACGCCAAATATCCATCCTATCGATGAGAGCTATTTACAAACAGGAGCTTCATTTGTTAGAATAATCCCCATATCTTAAATGCGACGACGAGAAGAGTAGGGAAAACAATCTTGTACAGAGAGCTCCGGCAGCTGAGAAGGAGCCAAGTGACATTCGCCGAACCAAGCCTCAGAGCGGCTTACCGGAATCGGACCCGAGGATGGTAAGACGGGAGCTCCCGTTACAGAGCTAGAGTATAATCATGCGGTGAGTTTGCGCATGCCGTACTTGAAGAGGTTAATATGGCGACATATTGATAAAGCTGGGGTGGCACCGCGAACAACTTCGTCCCCAAGACGACAAGTCTTGGAGGTGAAGTTTTTTTAAATTACAGGAAAGTATAAGTTTACTCCATACTTGACCTATAATTCTCGGAATGAAACGCGCTGCACCGCCAAAGGACGGCGACAGCCGTTTCACCTTGGTTCAAATTGCTGCTATGCTCATAAGGAGGAGTCTGCCATGTCAACCGATATCAACAAACCCGACGAGGGGTACTTGGCCAATCTTATTCGCGAAGAGTTGCATACTAACCCGTTTCATCGCCCTATGGCAACACGATTTCCGCCGGAGCCGAACGGTTATCTCCATATCGGGAGTGCGTACGCGATCATTACGAATGCGGAAATCGCGAGATCGTATGGAGGCCGGTTCCATCTGCGATTTGACGACACCAATCCGCTCAAGGAGGATGCCGCTTACGCGGAGGCGATCCTCGAAGACATAAAGTGGCTCGGCTTCGATCCAGGGCCCCATGTCTACTACGGATCGGATTATTCCGAGATGATCTTTAAAGCCGCCCTGACGCTGATCGAGAAGGGAAAAGCTTACGTCTGCGACTTGTCGCCTGACGAGTTGGCGGCGGGCAGGGGCACGTTGACCGAACCGGGCGCGGATAGTCCGTACCGCAATCGTTCCATCGAAGAAAACGTTGCGTTGTTCCAAGTAATGAAGGAAGGCCGGTATAAGACGGCGTCCAAGGTGCTGCGTGCGCGAATCGACATGTCGTCGCCGAATATGAATATGAGAGATCCCGTGCTGTACCGGATCATTCACGCCGATCATTACCGAACCGGGGCGGCTTGGTGCATCTATCCCATGTACGATTTTGCCCATCCCATTCAGGATGCGATCGAAGGGATTACGTATTCGTTATGCTCGCTAGAATTCAAGGATCATCGCCCCTTGTATGAATGGGTACTTGCGGAGCTTGGTTACGAGGAACCGCCAAGACAGCGGGAATTCGGGCGAGTGGGGTTGACCGGCGTTGTGACCAGCAAACGTTATCTGCGCCAGCTTGTAGAGGAAAGACATGTAGATGGCTGGGATGATCCGAGACTGCCAACTCTTCGAGGCTTGAGACGAAGGGGGTATACGCCGGCAAGCATCCGTTCCTTTATTGAGGAAATCGGGAGTATCCGATCCTACAGCACGGTCGATATCTCGCTTCTGGACCAATGCCTGCGCCAAGACCTGAAGGAATCGACTCTAAGCGTTATGGCCGTGCTTCGGCCGCTGAAAGTCGTGATAACAAATTATCCGGAAGATACGGAAGAGATGCTGCGAGTCGAGAATAACGCTTCGAATGCCGAGCTGGGATCAAGGGAGGTCCCTTTCTCACGAACGATCTATATCGAACAGGATGACTTCATGGAGGACCCGGTGCCGGGTTATCATCGGCTGCAGCCCGGAGGCGAAGTGCGGCTTAAAGGCGCATACTTCATTCGCTGTCAGAAGGTCGTAAACGATCCTGGAAGCGGCGAAATTTTGGAGGTTCACTGCACATACGATCCCGAGACGAAGAGCGGAACGGGTTTTACCGGACGCAAGGTGAAGGGCACCATTCATTGGGTATCGGCGGCGCATGCGGTAGCGGGAGAAGTACGGCTATACGATCGACTGCTCCTTGATGAGAACATACCCAAGGAGGATGCAGTAGATTGGTCGAAGTGGTTGAATCCCAACTCGCTAATCAGCTTGAATGCCGCTCAGTTCGAACCGATTGCGGGCAAGGCTGCGCCCGGAGACCGGCTGCAGTTTTTCCGTCATGGATATTTTGTTGCGGACGAAAGGCCTTCAACTAACGAGGGGCCGGTGTTTAACCGCATCGTACCGCTTAAGGATTCGTGGAACAAAAAATAGCGTTCTTACTGATTTCGCGAGGTGAAAGGGGGGCGTGCCGTTGACACTGCAACAGTTAAAATACGTCATTGAAGTCGCGAGCAGAGGGTCCATTAACGAAGCTGCGAAACGACTGTTTATTTCACAGCCGAGTCTGTCGAACGCAATCAAGGAACTGGAGTTAGAGATGGGCATCTCGATCTTCGAGCGGACAAACAAGGGAATAACCTTGTCCAAGGAAGGCGTCGAATTTCTGAGCTATGCCCGGCAGGTAGTGGAGCAGGCGGAGCTGCTGGAGAGTCGTTATTTGAATGCAAAACCTTCGCCGCAACATTTTTCCGTATCCACGCAGCATTATGCTTTTGCCGTCAACGCCTTCGTCAGCCTCGTAAGGGAACATGGCCATGAAGAATACGAGCTTATGCTACGCGAGACGAAAACCTATGAGATTATCGAAGATGTCAAGACGATGCGCAGCGAGATCGGGATTTTATACTTAAACGATTTCAACAGAGGGGTCATCGATAAACTGCTTAAGTCGGCGAACCTGCAATTTACAAGCTTGTTTACGGCCATGCCGCATGTATTTATTAGCATTCATAACCCGCTGGCGCGGCAAAAGATCGTGACGATCGACGATCTGCAGGATTATCCGTACTTGTCCTTCGATCAGGGGGAATACAATTCCTTCCACTTCTCGGAAGAAATTCTGAGCACGCTGTCGCGCAAAAAGAGCATTACCGTCAACGACCGTGCTACGTTGTTCAACCTGTTGATCGGCTTGAACGGCTATACGATCTCGACCGGCGTGCTGAGCTCCGATCTGAACGGCAACGAAATCATCCCCGTGCCGCTGGCGATCGACGAAGTGATCAACGTCGGGTGGATCGCGCAGAAAAACATGCCGTTATCCGTTCTCGGAGCGGCCTATATCGAAGCGCTCAAGGAAGCGGTGGCTCCGTGATTGAGCGTTTTTTTGCAACACGTTTTGTCGCCAAGGTACGTCATTACCCGTTCAACTTGCCATCCGTTATAGGTAATAGCTATGACCAGATATAGAAAAGACAAGTTACGCTATATCTCCGTTTCCGTGTTATCTTGTTGGTAACAAAGATAGGGAGTGTTGGAGGATGGCAAAAAGCAGCGTATTGGGATATCCGCGGATCGGCGGAAACCGGGAATGGAAAAAGGCGTTGGAAGCATTTTGGGCCGGCAAATTGGAGCAAGATGAATTCGAGAGTCAACTGCGCGACATCCGCGTAAATCACTGGCGCAAGCAGCAGGAGCAGGGCATCGACTACATTCCGGTAGGCGACTTTAGCTACTATGATCAAGTGCTGGACACGGCGGCCATGTTCGGCATCGTACCGGTCCGGTTCGGCTACAAAGGCGGTCCCGTACAGCCATCCTTGTATTACGGGATCGCTCGCGGCACCAAAGAGGCGACGGCCAGCGAGATGACCAAATGGTTTAATACGAATTACCACTATATCGTACCTGAGCTCGACGGAGCACAGCCTGTACTGACAGAGAACAAGCCGCTTATTGCTTACAGAGAAGCCAAGGAAACTTTGGGAATCGAGGGCCGTCCCGTCCTGATCGGGCCGCTGACCTTCCTGAAGCTCTCCAAAGGCTACAAGCCTTCTGAGCTCGATGGCTGGATCGACCGTCTGTTGCCCCTGTATATCCAAGTGCTAAACGAGCTTGCGCAAGAAGGCGTTGAGTGGGTCCAAGTCGACGAACCCGTGCTTGCCACGAACGTAAGCGCAGAAGATATCGAGCGCGTGAAACGCATCTACGGAGCTATAGCAAGCGCAGTGCCTTCCTTGAAGATCCTGCTGCAAACGTATTTCGAATCCGTAGAGTTTTACCCGGACCTCGTTGCTCTGCCTGTTGCGGGAATCGGTCTTGACTTCGTGCACGGTCTGCAAGGCAATCTGGCCGCCATTCGCGAGTTCGGCTTCCCGCAGGACAAAACGCTTGGCGCCGGCATCATCGACGGTCGCGGAATTTGGAGAGCGGATCTTCGCGAGAAGCTGAAGCTGGTTCGCGAACTGGAAGGCATCGTAACGTCCGATCGGCTTATTATTCAATCGTCATGCAGCTTGTTGCATGTACCGGTTACCACTGCAGCGGAATCGAAGCTTCCCGAAGAGCTTAAGAACGCGCTGGCTTTTGCGGACGAGAAGTTGTCCGAGCTGGTTGTGCTCACGAAAGCAATTAACGGAGGAGAACTTTCTGTAGAGCAAGAGCTGTCGAGCAGTGAAGCGGCGGTCGGTGCGCTTGGCCGTTCCGCAGCCCGTAATCGTACGGAAGTCAGAACGGCTGTCGCAGCCATTAGCGGTCAAGAGCCCGTTCGCAGCAAACCGTTCGGGGATCGTCATGCCGCGCAGCAATCGAAATGGCAACTGCCCATTTTCCCGACTACGACGATCGGCAGCTTCCCGCAAACGGCCGAAGTGCGCAAGGCGCGTCAGCTGTGGCGCAAAGGCGAGTGGAGCAACGAGCAATATAACGCGTTTATTCGGGAGCAAATCGATGTCTGGATCGGACTGCAAGAAGACATCGGCCTCGACGTTCTCGTACACGGAGAATTCGAGCGAACGGATATGGTCGAATTTTTCGGAGAGAAGCTGGCGGGTTTTGCCTTTACGCAATTCGGATGGGTGCAGTCCTACGGTTCACGCTGCGTGAAGCCGCCGATCATCTACGGAGACGTTGCTTTCGAGGAAGCGATGACGGTAGAAGAAACGCAATATGCGCAATCCAAGACAAAACAGCCTGTTAAAGGGATGTTGACGGGTCCGATCACGATCATGAACTGGTCGTTCGTTCGCGAAGATATAACGCGCGAGCAAATCGCGTATCAACTGGCCTATGCGCTGAGACAAGAGGTAGAAGCGTTGGAGAAAGCGGGCATTGGCATGATCCAGGTCGACGAACCGGCCGTTCGAGAAGGATTGCCGCTGAAAGCGAAGGATCAAGCAAACTAT
Source organism: Paenibacillus sp. PAMC21692 (assembly GCF_014303795.1). Lineage (NCBI taxonomy): Bacteria > Bacillati > Bacillota > Bacilli > Caryophanales > Paenibacillaceae > Paenibacillus > Paenibacillus sp. PAMC21692. Next base: position 5,247,247 of record NZ_CP060293.1, on the reverse strand, counting down.
CTGGACTGGGCGGTCAAAGCGTTCCGCATGACGACTTGCACGGTACAGCCGGAGACGCAAATCCATACGCATATGTGTTATTGCGAATTCCACGACATGATCGACTCCATCGAGGCGATGGATGCGGACGTCATCTCCATCGAAACCTCGCGCAGCCACGGCGAGCTGATCCACAGCTTCGAGGAGAATACGTACGGTCTCGGCATCGGCCTTGGCGTCTACGACATTCATAGCCCGCGCGTGCCGAGCGTCGACGAAATGACGAATATGATCGATCGCGCGCTGCGCGTGCTGGATCCCAAGCTGTTCTGGATCAATCCGGATTGCGGCCTGAAGACTCGCGGTCTGGAAGAGACGGTTGCGTCGCTGCGCAACATGGTTGACGCGACGAAGCTCGCTCGCGAAAAACATTCGGTAGGCGTGTAGCCAACGAACGATTTTTGGGCAAAATCGAAAGAAGGCCAGGGTATGTCCCTTGGCCTTTTTTCGATTGAAAAACGCATCTTGACAGCAGATATAAGCGATAAGTATATTGAGGTAAAGCTGGCCCGGCATCTCGGCATGTTGATCTACGGCATTGCAGCTTTGTTAAATGATATTTTGTATTCGTTGCGAAGGTGGAGGGAAAACAATGCCCAGATGGAGCAAGAGCTCGAAGGTCGCATCGGGAGTCGGCGTCTTGATCGTTCTGCTGTCCGGATTTTTTCTGGCAGACCGCCTGTCCGAACAGCCGGAATCCGTTATCGTTGCGTATGTAGACGGAGAGCCGATCTATGCCGCAGAGCTGCAGAAAAGCATGGAGAAGGAACGTCATGCTATTGCCATGTATTATTACCATGAGCATGGACTGGAGGAAAAGCCTGGATTCTGGACAAGCCGGTATGAAGGAGAGACGCCTATCGAACGGCTAAGAATGAAAGCGCTTCAAAGCGTGGTTCGGACGAAGCAGCAGATGATGATGGCGCGCAGAAAAGGCCTAATCGAGGATATATCCTATCCCGCTTTTCTCAAAAACCTAATGAAAGAAAACGAGCGCAGAAAGGAGGCGGTAAAGAAGAATGAAGTCATCTACGGACCGCTTCAGTACACGGAGGAGGCATACTTCGAATACGTGACGGCCAATTTGCTGATTCAACTGCAATCGCGGTTGGAAGGAGCCGAGATTCCACTAACGGAGCCGCTTTTGAAGCAATATTACGAGACGATCAAGGAGGAATATTACACGGGGGAGGATGCCGTTCAGGTACACAAAATCCGAATTTCATACATTGGGCAGGACGGAGCGATTAACCCCGAGAAAGAGGAACAGGCATGGGAGCTTATGCGGGAAGCGCAAGTCAGGTTGGAACAAGGAGAAGGCTTCGCCGCGCTTGCGGAGCAGCTCAATGAGACGGAAGAAGAGCAGAGCAGCTACGGAGTGCAAGTTTTTGATCGTACCACAGCCCGCGAAGACCAAATGTCGGGAGGCGTTTTGAGGCAAGAAGCGATGAAGCTTGCGGCGGGCGGAACAAGCGGGATTATCGAAACCAACAATGCGCTGTATTTGCTTTATTGCTTGAACAGGCTGCCTGCGGAAGCGCAGCCCTTCGATCAGGTTCGGCAAGACGTAAAAAACAAATATATGAACTACCGCTATACGGAGCTTATCGACCAAAAGACTCGGGAAGCGTCCATCGAGATTAGACAAGCGCAATTCGACGAAGTAACGCTGCCTTAAAGCAGACTTAAAGCATTCGCTCGCGGTACTCCTGCGGCGTCAGGCCAAAATGTTTTTTAAACATTTTGATGAAATGTTGTGTCTGATTGTATCCCAGCTCCGTGGAAATATCGTATACCTTGATTCCTTTATTGCGGAGCAGGGAGACGGCCCTTTCCATCCTGACCTTGAGCACATAGTCGCTAAAGCTCTCTCCCGATTCCGTCTTGTATATTCTGGACAGGTAGGAGGGGTGCAGGAAGACGTGGTTCGCCACGGTTTGAATGGATACGTCATGCTGCAAATTGTGTTCGATATATTCATTTACTTGACTGACGATTGCGGCATGGGAATGCTTGCGTTCGCGGTCGACGATGTCGGAGAGCTGTTCCAATCTGCGAAAAGTCCAGTCGCGCAGAGGTTTGACCGTCTTGAACGGAAGCCCGCCGACGACCTTCTCGTATTCCTCGCCGATCAGCTCGGAGAGCCGCTTATGGTTTTTGTGGGCGATGTAAGTGAGCATCCCGCATATTTCGAGGTAAACCTCGAGAATATGCTCTTCGGAATGAGACCAATCCCGCAATAATTCCTCAAAAATTCTCTCGAGCTTCGCGTGCAGCTCCTTCCATTGGCCGGCTTCTATGCATTGTTTGAGTGTTGGCGGTTCGTACAGGCTGGAGAAGGAGGCGATCTTTTGATTGTTCTCGCTGCCGGTCAGCGTCATAAATAAATCCTGCTCGTCCCCGATCCGCTGACGGAAAGCGAACAAACAGTTCTGGTAATAAACGGAGATATCATTCGGGAACATAAACCATTCGCTCACCAGCACGGAGATGCTGCCCTTTAAGTAAACATGTACGTAATGCTGCAGCTGGACGGCATGCTGCTCCAGAAGCTGCTTTCTCTTGTCGGCCGTCTGCTCCTTCAGCTTGTCTGTGGCAGCTATCATGAAGACCAGATAGCCGTAATCGTCCCGACAGTTCCACAGATTGAAGTCGTCTTGGAAGATCTCTGCTGCTACATTGGCGATCGCGTATTCGAATAAGGACACGGAGTGCTCGTCATGGCGGGCGAAATCATCCTCCAACCGTATGAGAGCCATGGAAGCAGTGATGCCAGTAGAGAAGGGGAGCTGATAGAGCGAAAATTTGTCCTGCAGCGCCGATTCCGTCATGCTCCGGCCCTGCAGGAGCTCCAGCAGCAAGTTTTGCCGAAGCAGCGGAAGATGCGCCTGAAGCGTTTGAATCGCCCTTTGGTTCGAGATGACGGCGTGCCATTCGACCGAGGCTTTCTCCAAAACGCGCCGAATGGAAGCAATAAGCTCCTCATCGGGAACCGGCTTGAGCAAATAATCCTCGACATCCTGGCGCAGGGCCTCTTTGGCGTATTCGAAGTCGGAATAGCCCGACAGCAGGATGATTTTGATGGTTCTCCAACGGGAACGAATTTCGCGGATAAGCTCCAGGCCGGACTTTACTGGCATGCGAATGTCGGTAATGACGAGATCGATCGAATGAGATTCCAGCGTTTCCATCGCATCGAAGGCGGAATAGGCTTTGTGCACGCTGCTTACCCCCATATCGCTCCAGGGCAATGTCTTCTCCATGCTGTCCACGAGATGCATGTGGTCGTCAACGATTAATACTTGATGCATGGCAATCCACCTCCGATAAAATTAGTCAATGACCGTCCATTGAAGGGTCACGCATAGTCCGCCGAGAGCGGCGTGCGACAGAAGGACGCCGGCGTCCTGGCCGAACCGGAATTTCAGCCGCTGATGCACGTTCCATAACCCGCAGCCCATCTCGCCGTCGAGCGGGGCTTCGAGCTTTTGCTTGAGTCGATCCAGCTCTTGATCGCTCAGCGATTCGCCGCTGTCTTCTATGATCAATCGGACTTTGTTATTAACCCGTTCGCCGGTTACGGACATCCTGCCCCACTTCATCTGGGGCTCCAGCCCGTGAATGATCGCATTTTCCACGATCGGCTGAAGGAGCAAACGCGGAATGGAAAGCTGCAGCATCGTTTCGGGAATATGGATCTCGTACTCCAGCCGCTGCATTTGCAAGCTTTGGATGTTCAAATAATTTTTAACGAGCTCCAGCTCTTCCCGCAGCGTTGTTTCCTGATTTTCCACGCGGGTCGTGTACCGGTAATAATGGCTCAGGTTCAAGGTCATGGCGATGACAGCCTCTTTCTCTTCAAGCTCGGTCATGCTTTTGATGAAAGCAAGAGAGTTGTAAAGGAAGTGGGGATTAATCTGCGATTGCAGCTGTTTAAGAGTAGCCTCCCGCGACCTCAGCCGTTCCGAGTAGACGTTCTCGATCAGTTGTTCGATCTGGGCGGCCATCTGGTTGAATCGCTGGAGCAAAAACCCGAATTCGTTTCTTTGCTTGTTTTCCAGCCGGACGGAGAAGTTGCCCATCTCTAATTTTCTTACCCCATGGAGCAATTGGGATACGGGGACCTGAACGTTGCGGTACAGCATAAGCGCGACCACGATACCCATCGCAAGTAGGGTGGCCATGGACGCGTAAAATAATAGCGAACTGTTTTTAATGGGACTTAACCGGTATTCCATAGGCACGTAATCCACGAGAGTCCAGTTCAGCGCGTCCGACTTTACGTAGTTGACCATGTACTGCTTTCCTTGAAGCTTCACGTATTCCGTGCCGCTATGGTTTGTCTCGCTTCCATTGAGAAAATGGACGACGTCATGTGCCAACGACTGATCGGCTGACCGGTTTAGGATGGGCCGATTATTTTCGTGATAGAAAAAAGGGTCGTTTTTGCCCGTCATCTTGATCTGATCCAGCATGTTGCGGATATTGTTAACCGTAAAGCTGATTTCAACAATGAGCCGCGAACCCGGATATACGGTATGTTTGACGAATTGTTCGATCGGAGTACCGTTCTCGGAGGTTTCCCTGTAAAGCCAGTTCTCCGTTATCCGATCCGGAGCGAACATCTTCGTATAGTCGGCTTCATTTAGGGTCGTTACGCCAGTTCCGGCCTGCGGGGAATAAACCGTAAACTGATTGATCCAATTGCTGGAGGCGCCGGACAAGCGCAGCTTCTCGATGATATCCTGCTTGATCACCACCTTGTCGTAATTATTATCCTTCTCATGGATATGGATCAAATCATCGATGACCTGGAATCGCCCGATCGTATTGGCGGCAATGGACAGCTGCTCCAACGTCGCCTCCGCCTGGCTTAACAGAAAGGAGAGATGCTGCAGATTCGATTCTTTGATTTCGTTGCGGACAACATTGACGCTGACCTGGTTGGAATAAGTATGCAGAATAAGTATCGGGATGATTAAAAGCAGCAGCATGATGATCAGCTTGCGGAAAATCGTCATCTTGACCGGCATGCCAGATCCTCCTAACTGGTGTAAGCGTTGTCAAATATGAGCCTATTATACTATGAATTGCTGCCGCAAAGGAGGGGTTCGCATGGCGAACAAAGGGAATGGTGATGAAAACATCATGAATGTATTCAAACCGACATGTAACTGTCGACCGCCAAGATTTACTATACAAGTAAGAAACGTTTCACTAGAACCTTTGACGACATGAGACCCAAGAGAGAAGGCTTGCGTTCGTATGAGCCGTCGGCGGCGTGTTCATAAACCCGGGAGGTCCGAAGAATGATACCGTATAAAAGTAAACGGCTTTCGTGCGCCGCAATGTTTGCAATGCTGTTCCTTGCCGCCTGCTCCGGCTCAGGAGGATCGGCTGGCGCGGATCGTGAAGCCGACGAGAAGCCGCTAGAGGTCCGATGGACGAATATCGCTTACGGCACGCCGCCGCTTGGCGGAGACGCCGTCGGCAAGCAAATCGAAGACAAGACGAATACGGTGATCAGCTGGCAGTGGATTCCCCTTAACGGCTACAAGGAGAGGCTCGGAGTCGCGCTGAACACCGGAGATTTGGCGGAAATTACCCAAGTGCCTACGAGCAACCCTATTTACGAGACAGCGACGCATGATGCGATTCAGGCCGGCAAGTTCCATGATCTTACTCCGTATTTAACGGGAGAGAGCCTAAAGGACTATCCGAATCTTGCGGCGTACCCGGATGAAATATGGAACAACATGCAATATAACGGCAAGATTTGGGGCATACCCCGACATCCCAATCCGCCGATCTTTACAACCGTTCATGTCCGCAAGGATTTGCTGGAGAAAGCTGGTTTGGAGCCGCCGACCACTTTGGAAGAGTTGACGAATGTTATTTTGAAGCTTAGCGATCCGCCGGAGCGATACGGGATTGCCATGAAGTCGACGTCAAGCGGGGATGTCATTGCCAATGCCATTACCGGCATTCAGAACTGGTCGGTTGACGAGGACGGGAATTTTCAATACCGGGATTTTATGCCGACGTTCAAGACATATCTGGACTGGTTGAAGATGCTGTACGAAAAAGGGGCTATTCATCCCGAGTTTCCCATTGTCGAAGGCAGCGAAACTGATCTGTTCAAGCAAGGCACGTACGCCGTCGTCGCATCCAATACTCATATGTTTACAATACCGGATTGGCTGGACACCCTGAACCGCAACGAGCCGGGATCGGATGTATTGACGCTTAAAGTGCTAAAGGGTCCTCGGGGATATACGACCAGCGCAGCGACAGGCTCTTGGACCAACTTGATGATCCACTCGAAGGTTCCCAAGGAGGATATTCCCCGGCTGCTCAGGCTGATCGATTATACCTCATCGACGGAGTATCAAAAACTTGCGCTCTATGGGATCGAAGGCATCCATCACGAAGTGAAGGACGGCAAGATCATCCGCAATGAGAAATACAAAAGCGAAGGCATCGAGGCTTATACATGGAATGACGGAACGTATACGGGAGCCGACAATTATCTGCTATGGGACGCCGATCCGAAACGGGTGAAATGGTATAAGGAAGTGTTCGAAGATTCGCAGCTCAAATCGACGTATACAAATCCGGCGTTTAATCTATCGTCGCCCGTTGTGGGCGACAAGTGGGGCGACCTGACTCGGGATCTGGAACGGAACAAGGTGAAGTACGTCATGGGCGTTATGTCGGAGGCGGAGTGGGACAGCTACGTTAACGAACTGACGGCTTCCGAAGATTATCGTAAAATTGTCGAAGAATTGAAGCTTTCTTACAGCCAATATAAACAATAAAAATTCAGCATCGACTATAAAAAAGGTGACTTAAAGGGCTTGCGCTAGTCGTAAGCCAATTTAAGCCTGCTCAAATTTCATGTAAATAGGTTTGGGAAGGGAGATTTACACTTATAAACTGTTAAACAAAAACATTAAAGTGATATAAAGGAGAGATTAAATGGCTCGGGTATCTTTTCATCATGTTTACAAACAGTACCGCTCCGAAAAGAAAACGTCGGTTACCGACTTTCATCTGGAGATAGAGGATGGGGAATTCGTGGTGCTGGTAGGCCCTTCCGGCTGCGGGAAAACGACGACGCTCCGGATGCTATCCGGCCTTGAAGACATAACGGAAGGCGAGATTTACATCGGGGATCGTTATATCAACTATGTCTCTCCAAAGGACAGAGATATTGCAATGGTGTTTCAAAATTATGCGCTATACCCCAATTTATCCGTCTACGAGAATATGGAGCTTGGCCTAAAGCTTAGGAAGACGGCCAAACACGAGATTGAACTCCGGGTAAAGAAGGCCGCAAAAATTTTGGAAATTTCCGCTTTGCTCGATAAGAAACCTAATCAGCTGTCGGGCGGACAGAAGCAGCGGGTTGCCCTCGGCAGGGCGATCGTTCGCGAGCCGGAGGTTTTCCTGATGGATGAGCCTTTGTCCAATCTCGACGCGAAGCTGAGAACCCAAACCAGATCGGAGCTGATCAGGCTGCATCAGGAATTGCAGACGACAACGGTTTATGTGACCCATGATCAGACGGAAGCGATGACGATGGGCTCCAGAATCGTAGTCATGAAGGACGGCATCATTCAGCAGGCGGCAGCGCCTGAATTTATTTATCGGCAGCCGGCCAATCTGTTCGTCGCCGGATTTATCGGTTCCCCGGCCATGAATCTAATCGAAGGGAGCATCGAGGAGGACGGGGGAACGCACTATTTCAGCAACAGGCGCCTGCGGTTGGAAATTCCGCCCCAATATAAGCCGTTCCTCGCTTCCGGCAAGTTAAGAAACGTCGTCATGGGCATTCGTCCCGAGCATGTGCTGCTAGAGCCGGCGCTGGAGGATTCCAATGATTCTTATGGAGCCGTTATCGACGTTATAGAGCTAATGGGCTCCGATTCTTACCTGTATTTGAGCATGGGGGATATCCGTGTGATCGCCAGGGCGATCGAACCAGGCTCGAAATTTCATGTGACGGACAAAATCGACATCGGATTCCGGATGGAAATGGCTCATTTTTTTGATGCGGAATCGGGCGGCAATCTTGGCATTTTTTGACCACAATACGGGAGGTAGAGCATCATGCTTCGCAAATGGATGGTTTATACCGCTCTGCTGGCTTTAATTGTGTTGGGCTATGCCGCCAGGTCATGGTTGCAGGAAGAAGAGAACTTCCCCGTCGTCAGCGCCGATGCGATGGATTTCGGCAGCGGAGACGGAGATGGCATCCTATTCTACGCGGATCGGCTCAGGAAAGCGGAAGAGTCGGGCATGCTGCCGTATACGGGACCGCCGATTGCAAAAGAGCCGATCGCTTACAGCGCGGCTTCTGCCGAAGCGATTGTCCGGACGGGATATGATGCGGATATAAATGGGGAAGTTCTTCACTGGACAAATGGCAAGGGATGGGTGGAATGGACGGTCGAGATTCCGGCGGATGCCTTGTACGAGCTGGAACTAACCTATATGCCGACCAAGAGGGATAGCAGCAGCTCGGTTTTCTACGCTCTATCGGTCGATGGCAAGATTCCGTTTTCGGAGGCAAATGGAATCGAGCTGTTGAAACGATGGAGGGACAAGGATGTTCCTTACCGGAAGGATGCGCTCGGCAACGAGATTCGATCGATGCAAGTGGAAACGGTGGGCTGGTTAACGGCTCCGGCAACAAATTATGCGGTTTCGTCCGTCCCGCTTCGGCTGCCGTTGACCAAAGGCATACATACGCTGAGGTTCGCCGCACAAAACGAACCGATGTCTTGGGGGCCAATCCGTCTGACGGCTCCGGAAGCGATACCCGCTTATGCGGAATATCTGGAGAGGGCAGGCACATCGGAGCAGGCTGGCGCTCCCGATCGGGCGGACGCTCCACCGGCTATCGAAACATGGTACGCGCTGCTTGAAGGGGAGCGTTATGAGCAGAAATCCCACCCCTCGGTGCAAACCGGAACGATCAACGAACCAAACGTATCTCCGGATGGCGAAGGGCGCCTGCTGTATAACGTCTTGGACGGCCAGCGATGGAAAAGGGCAGGGGAGTGGGCGGAGTGGACCTTTGAAGTGCCGTCCGCAGGCTGGTATGAAATCGACGTGAAATATTATCAGGGCTTCGTCGGCAAAGCCAATGCATTCCGGACGGTGCTGATTGACGGCAAGACGCCTTTCGAAGAGCTGCTTCATTATCCGTTTCCTTACAACAGCAAGCTGGAGATGCATACGCTCGGCAGCCGCGCCGGAGAGCCTTACCGCTTCTATCTGGATAAGGGAGAGCACGCGTTGCGGCTGGTAACGGATATCTCGCCGTTAAATCCGGTCGTGCTTTCGATGCAGGAGGCGATCCGCAAGCTGTACGGCATCGAGCAGAAGCTTCGCAAGCTGACGGGCGACTATGGAACGAATACGGGCGATGCGAACCGCACATGGGATATGATGAGCTACTTCCCTGATCTGGAGGATCAACTTGCCGGCCTTCGGGATCAATTGAAGCTGAGCATGGATTATCTAAACGGATTGAACGGCCAAACGAACGATACGACCGAGTCTCTCAAGATCGGGGTAGCGATTCTGGACGGACTGTTAGATGAGATCAATCAAATTCCGAACAGGCTGGGCAAGTTCCCTGACTTGCAAATGAGAATCGGCACTTGGATGGATAAGATGGCAAACGGGGGAATGTCCGCGGATTATATCGTCGTCAGGAGTCCTTCCGCCGTCCATCCGTATAAGGAAACCTCCACTCTGTCCAAGGTACCTTACACGTTAATCAATTTTGCGCGCACCTTCTATTTGAATTATAACGCCAGGGATCTAAACGATAAGGACGCGATCGAGATATGGGTTGGCCGGGGCAGAGACTATGCTTCACTGCTGCAAGAGATGATCGATCAAAGCTTCACGCCTCAAACCGGCATTGCGGTCAACGTTAATTTCATGCCCGATGCGAACGCGCTTACGCTTAGCAACGCGGGGGGAGATCAGCCGGATGTCGCGCTTGGTCTTGTACAGGATATGCCCGTCGATTACGCGATGCGCGAAGCGTCCGTCGACTTGACGCAATTCGCAAACTTTAAAGAAGTGGCCGAACGCTTTCACCCCGGCGTCATGCGCTCATTTGGTTATAAAAATGGCGTATATGCGCTGCCGGAAACCCAGTCTTACCATCTGCTCTTCTACCGCAAGAGCATTATGAAGGAGTTGGAGCTGGAGGCGCCGGATACTTGGGAGGATTTGCAGCGGATACTGCCGACCCTGCAGGAAAACGGCATGCAATTTTATTACAACGCAAAGGACTTTGTTCCTTTCTTCTATCAGAATGACGTAGAGTTTTATTCGCCGGACGGGATGAAAGCGGCGTTTGATACGGAAGCGGCTTATGCATCGTTTTCCTTATGGACGGAGCTGTTCGGCAAATACGATCTGCCCCAGGAGGTTCCGGCTTTTTTCCAGCACTTTAAGCTGGGCACGATGCCGATTGGCGTATCGGATTTTAATACGTATGTCCAACTGCTGACCTCCGCCCCCGAAATACTCGGAGACTGGGAGATCGCGCCGATGCCCGGGACCGTGCAAGAGGACGGCAGCGTAGCGAGATGGGCGATGAACACGATGACTTCTGCGATGATTTTGAACAAAAGCGATAAGAAGGAGCAGGCATGGCGCTTTATCGATTGGTGGACGTCCACGGACGTTCAGCTGGAATACGGCAACGCGATCGAATCCTTTTACGGGCCGGAATATCGTTGGAATACGGCCAATATGAAGGCGATGGCAGCCATGCCTTGGCCTGCGGAGCATATCGCGGCCATTAAGGAGCAGAACCGATGGAACCGCAACGTGCCGTTCCTTCCGGGAGGGTACTTGCTCGCCCGGGAGATGGAATTTGCGTTTAACCGGACGATTGTGCAGAAGATTCCGGCCAAGGATTCTCTGGACACTTCCTTTGTAGCCATGGCCCGCGAGATAGCAAGAAAGCAGCAGGATTTGGGCATCCGGAACGGGCAGAGACTGGATTTCCCGGTCGTTGATCAGCCTTATGATTGGGGGGAAGCGCCAAAATGAAAGAACAGGTTGCATATAAAGCTGCGGTCTCGGCAGCCCTAAAACATCCGGCGCCGCCAACCCGGCTGCAGCGGCTAGTCCGAAGTTTATATCGCGAGCGCATCGCTTATCTGTTTATGGCGCCGTTTCTGCTTTGCTTTACGGCGTTTATCCTGCTGCCCGTCCTGATGGCGATCCTGATGAGCTTTACGTCGTATGATGCCTTTCGAATCCCGCATTTTACCGGCTTCAAAAACTATATCTCGCTTATCACGCAGGATACGGTGTTCATGAAACACGCGCTGCCGAATACGATCAAATTCGCTTTTTTTGTCGGACCGATCGGCTACTTGCTCACTTTCTTTATTGCTTGGCTGATCTATCAGCTGCCCAAGAGCGTTCGCGATCTGGTTACCCTTGCGATCTATGCGCCTTCGATCGCCGGCGGCATCGCTCTTGTCGTCGTATGGCAAGCGGCTTTCAGCGGCGACTACGTAGGTTACTTAAACCAATTTTTGATGAATTACAACTTGATCGAAACGCCGGTGCTATGGCTGCAAAATCCCAAATATCTGCTCAACGTGATGATTGTCGTTACGATCTGGATGGGGTTCGGCGTAGGGTTCCTGGCGATGCTGGCCGGATTCGATACGGTAAATCGGGAGCTTTACGAGGCGGGGCGCATCGACGGCATCTCCACCCGTCTGCAGGAGGTTTATTATATTACGGTTCCGTCGATGAAACCGCAGATGCTGTTCAGCGCCGTTATGGCGATTGTCGGCACGCTCAAAGCGGGCGCCATCTCCGTTCAACTGACGGGAATGCCGATTACGAAGCAATATGCCGGCCATCTGATGTTGAACCATATCGACGACTATGCCTTCATTCGCTTCGAGCTCGGATATGCTTCCATGCTGTCGGTTGTCCTGCTGCTGTTCTCGTATGCCGCGATGAAGCTCAGCTACCGGCTATTCGGCCCGAAGGACGGTGAATAACATGATGGCTATCGTAAAACAAATCAGAAGGCTCACTCTGTTCGAGACGTTGCTGCTTCTGGCCCTGCTCCTGTTGGCGGCCTTTATGTCGCTGCCGATCGTGTTCATTATTAATCATGCGTTCAAGCCGTTCCATGAGTTGTTCCTGTTTCCGCCCACCTTCCTGGTGAAGGACCCGACGCTGACCAACTTCTATGAGCTGTTTATGCGGCCGGTGGCCAGAATCGTGCCGTTTTCTAGGTATCTCTACAACAGCATTATCGTAGCCGCCTTATCCATGGTCGCCGTCATCCTCTCCAGCTGCATGGCTGCCTATGTGCTCTCCAAGCTTCAGTTCAGCCTGAAGAAGGCGGTAATGGCCATGATTATGCTGGCTCTCATGTTCGCGCCGGAGACGGTAGCGATTCCGAGGTATCTGATCGTAGGCTGGCTGCAGCTGAACAATACGTACTTTGGCCATATCCTGCCGGTTATCGCCTCTCCGGTCGCGGTATTCCTGATCAAGCAGTTTATCGATCAGATACCGGCGGAGCTGCTGGAAGCAGCCAAGATGGACGGCGCTTCCGAGCTACGCATCTTTATCCGCATTATCATACCGTTATCGATGCCGGCGATAGCAACCATCTCGATCATTACGTTCCAGGGAGTATGGGGCGACGCTTCGGCTTCCACGCTGTTTATGCAGGACGAAACGATGAAGACACTGCCCTACTATATTACGACGCTGACGAGCGGCATGGCGAATACCGTAGCCGGTCAGGGTATGGCAGCGGCTGCCGGGCTGCTTATGTTTCTGCCTAATCTCATCATCTTCCTGTTCGCCCAGCGACGAATTATGGAGACGATGGTGCATTCCGGCGTGAAATAAAGGCGCAAGGCATTTTTAAGGAAAGAGGTTGACGTGATGGCTAAATACACACGTTTCATAGCTGTTCTGATGGCCGCTTTCTTCCTGTTTCCCGGTACTTCCTCGGCCTGGCAGCCATACGATACCTTCTTTATTTCCCACGGGACGGGAGGAGCGGGCACAAGAACGTTCTGGATGCAGGACGTGTACACGGTGTCCCATACGGCTGTCGGCCAAGGCGATCAGGCGATGAAACAGCCGGCCGACCTGTTTATAGCGGCCGACGACCACTTGTATATTGCGGATAAGGGCAATAACCGGGTTATCGAGCTGAACCGGGATGGCGAGTGGGTAAGGGCGATCGGCGACGCGGAAGGGAGCGGATCGCTGAAGGCGCCGGAGGGGGTGTTCGTCACTCCATCCGGGGATATCTACGTAGCGGACACGGGCAATCAGCGCATTGCCGTATTCGATAAAGAGGGAACCTTCGTCCGAGAGTACAAGAAGCCGGAGGAAGGTTTGATGCCCGCCAGCTACTTCTTCGTGCCGGTCAAGGTGGCCGTCGACGATCGCGGCGTTATGTATATCGTGTCTAAGGGCTCTTATCAGGGAATGGTCCGGATGAGAGGGGACAACGGCGAGTTTACCGGTTTTTTCGGCAGCAACAAAACAAGCGGGACCTGGATGGACCGGCTAAAGCGCCAGATTTTTACGGAGGAGCAGCTTGCCAGGGAGGAGTTGAAGCGACCGGCCGAGATCGGCAACGTTACCATTGACCATGACGGTTATATTTTCGCCACGACGACCGGCGTGTTAAACGATCAGATCAGAAAGCTGACAGCCGCAGGGGTAAATCGCTTCGAATCGTTAAAGTCCGCCCGTTTCGCGGCGTCGGACCAGATGGTGGATGTCGCGACGGATAAGCGCCATTTTTTCTACGTGCTGGACCGCAAGGAGAACAGATACGATGCGATGATCTCCATCTACAGTCCAGGCGGCACCCAGCTTTTTTCCTTTGGCAAGAGCCGAAAGGTTCCGCAGCAGCGGGGCGTGCTCTCCTATCCGGCAAGCATCGGCATCGACTCGGGGAACCGGCTATGGGTGCTGGATTCCGACCAAAGCCTGGCCCAAGCCTATGACCGTACGGAGTTCGGGGATGCGGTGCTTACGGCTGCCGCCGATTATTACATCGGCGATTACGAAAAGAGCGAAGCAAACTGGAACAAGGTAAAGTCGCTTAACGAAATCATCAGCCTGACTTATGTCGGTCTGGGAGAAGTGGCGCAGAAGCAGGAGCGTACCCGCGACGCCATGGCATACTTCAAGATGTCGTACGACAATCAGGGATATTCGGAAGCGTTTTGGACGTACAGACTGGAATGGATTCAACAAAACTTTGCTTATGCCGCAGGAGTTATTGTTGCCTTATGGCTGCTCTTTCGATACGGGCTTCGAATGTTGGCGAGAAGGTCGACACGAAGGATGCCGGAGCATCTTGCTCGTGTCGTGGGGGAGCTTAAAGACGCATGGTACACGCTGTTCCATCCTTATGAGGGCTTCTACCGGATCAAGGGGCGCAAGCTTTCCGTCTTTACGATGCTGCTGCTTTTGCTGCTACTGGTGCTTGCGAAGATGGCGGCACTGTACTGGACCGGATTTATTTTCCGCCCCGTCGACCTAAGCCGGATTAGACTCTGGCCCGAACTGATCGGTTTTCTGGCGCCCATCCTGGCCTGGGTTGTCGCCAATTATCTGGTCAGCACCGTTAAGGACGGCGAGGGACGATTCAGGGATGTCGTACAGGCAAGCCTGTTCGCGGTTGTTCCGTACATTACGCTTACCATGCCGATTCTCTTATTGTCCAACATCTTGGTGTTGGAGGAAGGCATTCTCTACTCTTCCTTGCATACGGTCATGTGGCTCTGGATCGGCGCTTTGTTTATCATCAGCTCTCAGGTTATCCATAATTTTGATTTTGTAGAGAATATCGCAAATAGCACCATTACAGTCGTTACGATCGGAATATTGTTCCTGTTTATCAGCCTGACGACAGGGCTGTCATACAATCTCTACGACTTCTTCTATCAGCTCTACAAGGAGGTGACAGTCCTTGCCTAATATTAAGGCTATTGCGGATCCGGGCGGGAGAAAAACATGGCTGCTTGGCGGCCTGGCATTGGCAATCATCGTTGTCGGGCTGGCGTTATGGTCGCTGTCCAGCCCCGGCATATCCAGCGAGCTGGACATCCCCGCGTATGAAGCTTCAGCTATGGCCGACCCTTCGGGGCCGCCATGGTTAAGCGGTAAACGGGACGTTGCCGGTTTCGCGTCCGCGGCCCGAACCGGCCGCCACGAGCTGTTAGTCAATCCGGCGTCAGGGCAAGTTATCGTCCAAGAGCTGCGGTCCGGCGTTCAATGGCGAAGCAATCCAACGACCGTGCAGTTGGAGAGTCAGACGGTAGGGGGCATCCTTCGGACGAATCTGGAGTCGCCGTTTATTTTGGAATACGCGGAGCAGAACAAAGCGCAGCGTCTGGTTGTAAACGGCAAGGATCCCGGCGTAAAGCTGTCGTTCTCCGCGACGGACAACGGGGTTGCCGCAAACTACGAATTCGAGAAGCTGGGTTTCCGGTTCAGCCTTGTGTACGGATTGACGGACAACGGCTTCCACGTCGCTATTCCGGCAGCCAGCATCACGGAATCGGGTCCATTCCGCATTTTGTCCATCGATCCGCTGCCGTTTTTCGGAGCGGCGGAGGATGATCCCGCCGAGCCGGGATATATGTTCATACCGGACGGGCCGGGCGCGCTCATTCGGTACCCGCAGCAACAGAAGCGCGTAGGCGCGGGCTATTACCAATACGTCTACGGACCTGAACTGACGAACAAATCGTTTGACCCGGTTACCGTCTCCATGCCGGTATTCGGGATAAAAAAAGGGGAGCAGGCATTCCTGGCCGTTATTACGGAGGGGGAAAAGGCTTCGGCCATCCGCGCGTTGACTCCCGGCTTGGTCAGCACATTCAATTCGGTCAATACCCGATTTATTTACAGGGAGGAATACAACCGACGCCTGAATTTGGGGGGGAGAGCGATCCGCGTCTTCCAGAACGAGCTGCTCCGGGAGGACCGCCAGATCCAATATTATTTCATGGAAGAGGATGAGGCGGATTACTCGGGGATGGCCCGGCGGTATAGGAAACATCTGCTGGATACAGGCGGGCTTGGACCGGCTCTTGCTCCCAGCTCCAATATTCCGATGCATCTGACCATCGTTGGCGGAGACACGATCTATTACGGTGACAGCCAATACGAGATCGCGACAACGTTCGAGCAGGGGGAAGAGATCCTTCGGGAGCTGAAGGACGCGGACGTGCATGAACTTCGGATCACTTGGCAAAATTGGCAGCACAAGGGAACTCTTGCGCCGGACTTGAGGCTAAATGTCGAGCGCAAGCTCGGCGGCAAGCCGGGATTGCAGTCGTTTATCGATGCCGCGCATGGGCTGGGCTTCAAGGTGTACCTGAACGCGGTATTGACTCATGCGGATTCCGAAGGTTCGGAGCTGCCGCCCAAGACGTACGGGATCCGTTCCGTGGAAGGAGATACCTTGTTCGATTACGAGTTTTTCTTTCTGAATCCCAATATTACCTACAACTATGCGCAGGAATTGATTAGCGAAGCCGCCGTCCTCCAGGCGGACGGCATCCATTATAGCGGTATTGGAGAAACGGTGTTCCGCGATTATAATCCGCGATTTGCTTATACAAGAAACGATACGGCTTATCTCTATAACCGGATACTGGAACAGACACAGGGAACGTTAGGCGCCGGCAGCGCCTATCTCGGCAATGCTTATGCGCTCCGCTACCTAAGCGATATCCAGCAGTTCCCCGGCGAGACGCATCAGTATTACGCGATTGACGAGACCGTTCCTTTTTATCCGATGGCGGTGCACGGCCATATAACCTATTCCATGGTGCCGGGCAATTTGCGCAGCCAGTACGACGACGAATTTCTGCGGGCGATCGAATACGGAGCTGTTCCTTCCTTTATTTTGACGGCCGAGAGCAGCCGGACGTTGATGCAGACGAAAACCTGGGGCCTATTTACAAGCCAATTCTCGCAATGGAAGGAGAAGGCGGCGGCGGAATACGAGTCGTTTAACCGTTTGGCCTCTCTCCATCATCTGCAGATGACCGGCCACAGCAAACGGACGGAAGGGGTTTACGAAACGGAATACGCGGACGGGACTGTCGTCGTTGTCGATTACAACGAGAAGACGTTTCGCGTTGAGAGAGGGGGAGGTACATGAGCGCGAACGCCAGGCGGCACCGCAAGGCGAGATGGCACTACATGTGGAGAAGCCGCGGGACGGCGTACCTGTTTATGCTCCCCTGGATGATCGGCTTCTGCGCTTTTATGGCATTCCCGATCGGCTGGTCGCTTTATCTCAGCTTTCAGAAGGTAAAGCTGACCGGCGGAGGGTTGTTCTCCTACGAATTTGTCGGCTTGCAAAATTTCAAGGACGCCCTGTTTAAGGACAATGTTTATCCGATCGAGCTTATCTCCTTTTTCCAGCAGATGATTTTGATGGTTCCGGTCATCCTTATCTTTTCGCTGCTGGTTGCCGTCATGCTGAATCAGAACTTCAAGGGCCGGTTTATTTATCGGGCGATTTTCTTTTTGCCGGTCATCTTCTCGACCGGCCAGGTGCTGACCGAGCTGTTTCAGCAAGGGGCGGGCAATGTGCCATTTTTGTCCCAATACGGAGCGGACGCGTTTATCAAGGAGAATTTCAGTCCCGCCATGGCGGCTACGATAACGGAGCTGCTTGGCATGACGATTCTGATTCTTTGGTCTTCCGGCGTGCAAATACTGATTTTTATTGCTGGCTTCCAGACCATCTCGAAGTCAATTTACGAGGCCGTCAGAATCGATGGCGCATCGCCATGGACCAGCTTTTGGAAAATAACGCTTCCCGGCATCAAGCCGTTCATCGGCTTGAACCTGCTATACACCATGGTTGACTTGTTTACCTTCCCGTTTAATCCGGTGATGGAGCAAATCAAGTTGAACATGTTCAACGTGTCGACAGGTTACGGATACGCAAGCGCGCTAGCCTGGTTTTACTTTGTGCTTATTATCGTACTGATCCTGATTATTCTATGGTTTCTAAACCGCTCGAGCAGAGAGAGGAGGGGTTGAAGATGAAAGCGGAAACCGTTATGAAGCAGCTCACGTCCCAGGCAAGGCTCATTCTCATTGGCAGGCGCTCGCAGAAGCTGAAGCTTCTGCTGCTGGGACAGCACATTAACGACGGCATGGCCGCCAAGCTGTTTCTTTATTTTATGCTTTCGATCGTGTCGTACCTGTACCTGCAGCCTTTCTTTTACATGATCTCTACCATGCTCAAGTCGCTTGGCGACCTTCTGGACCCTACCGTGCAATGGATTCCGCGCGTCATCGATTGGGGAAATCTTCGGAAGGCGCTCGACGGATTAAATTATTCGGAGTCGCTTGTCAACACGCTGACGCTGGCGGTTGTACCGTCGCTCATCTCGGTATTGATTTGCTCGCTTACGGGGTATGCGCTGGCCCGGCTTCAATTCCCCGGCAAAAATCTGTTTTTTGCGCTCATCTTCATTACTTTTTTGATCCCGCCTCAGATTATCATCATTCCGCTGTATGTGATTTACAGCAAGCTGGGCTGGCTGAATTCGCCGTTTGTCTTTATCATCCCGGCCTTATTCGGACAGGGACTCAAGAGCGCGCTGTTTATTATTATTTTCCGGCAGTTCTTCCTCTCGCTGCCCAAAGCGCTGGAAGAAGCGGCGATGATTGACGGCGCGTCGATGTTCAGGCTGTTCTTCCGGATCATCATCCCTTTATCGGTGCCGGCCTGCCTTGTCGTTTTCCTGTTCTCGTTTGTCTGGCACTGGAATGAAGGATATCTCTCATCCATGTTTCTGACGCATGACTTCATCCCTCTTTCTACCCGATTGTCCAATCTGGAGACGGAGATCTTCGGCCAAGCGCCGTCGATGGAGATGCTTGCGGTTAATCCCGTAACGGAAGGAACGAAGATGGCGGGCGCGTTTCTGATTGTGTTCCCGCCGCTGCTAGTCTATATGATCGCTCAGAGGTGGTTCGTCGAAGGAATCGAACGCACCGGACTGGTCGATTAAAAGCCTGAAACAAAATTTATTGTAGGAGGTGATGCGGGCGCGGTTGCATACTTGAAATCGAAGCGGGTTGGAGCAAGGCATTTTGCAAGGGGTTAAGCGAGTCCAAATGTGAAAAAGGGAGATGTGAACATGGTTAAAAACAAAAGGTTCGTTTACATTATGATGTACATTCTGATCGTCGCATTGCTTGCTGCTTGCTCAGGAGGCAACAATACGCCTGGCAATCAGGCAACCGGGAGCAATCCGCCCAGTGTCGCGCCGACCGAAAGCGGAAACTCGGATGAAGATCCTCCTGCTCCGGAAACGCCTGCTACAATTCGCCTGGTCGTTTGGGGACCCGAGCTCTGGACGAAAACAATTCCGGAGAAATTTAATGAGAAGTACCCCCATATTACATTGCAGGTGGAGAAAATCGACGGCGGCGACAACGCTTCCGTATTGGAAAAAATTACGGCCTTGAGCGCTGCCGGCACGCCAGCCGATCTGACATGGGTTCCGGGCATTCCGGATTTTATGAAGGATGACCTCCTTCTCGACCTGACCCCGTATATGCAGTCCGACCCGGTGCTGTCGACCGCCGAGCTAAGCCAGCCGGTAAAGGATGCGCTCTCCTGGAAGGGCAAGCTTGTCGCTCTGCCGCGCGCCGTTGACGCGCATGTCATGTTCGTCAACAAGGATCTTCTGGCCAAACACGGCATCGACATGCCGTCCAAGGACTGGACTTGGGACGAATTCCGGGAAATCGCCAAACAAGCTACCGATGCCACCGCCGGAGAATACGGTCTTGCCCCCGGCCCGTTTAATTACATGACGACTCCGCAGGTGTACGCGGTTTCTAACGGGCTGGCGCCGAATCTGAACTTCATGAACGAGGATTGGACGCAGAGCCTTATTGCCGATCCCAATGTATTGTCTGCGGTGCAATGGTATGCAGAGCTGGGCTGGGTGGACGGCTCCCGTCCCTCGGAGAAGCAATCGCAGGATGCGGGAATCGACCCCAACGGCTGGGGAAGCTGGCTGTCCGGCAAGATCGCCTTCGATATTATGGGAACGTGGGAAGGCACGGCGCGCAAGGCCGGCGCACAATTCGACTGGGACGTTATTCCGTTTCCGAGAGGATCGCAGAGCCAGGTCGGCTACAACGCCATATCGCCGATCGGCATCCTAAACGGCACGCAAAACGCGGACGCTGCGGCAAAGTTCCTCTCTTGGCTTTTATCCCCAGACGGACAGCGGGTATTGATGTCGGACGGCAACATTCCGCTCACGACAGATCCGGCGCTATGGGAAGAAGTGCAGCAAACCGGAAGCTGGGCAGGCAAAAGCATTAAGGACGCGGTGCAGGCGGACAGCTGGATTCGCACGATGCCAGGGGAAGACAAATATATTCAATGGTGGGCGGGCGAAACCGGCGGTTTGTTTAATAACGGCGGAGATCTCAGCGTATTCCAGAAATGGGGAGAAGAATTTAACGCTCATTCGCCAACCGTCCGCAAGGAATTGGGATTGGAATAAACCAAAGGGAGCCTTATGCGATGACAACTGAATTGGCTAAACCTACGGCGGCACAGCTGCGCTGGCAGGACCTGGAGCTTGGATTGTTCTGCCACTTCGGCATCAACACGTTTTATGACCAGGAGTGGGGGCATGGAACGGAGGATCCAAAGCGATTTCATCCGACCGCTTTCGACGCGACCCAGTGGGTGAAGGCGGCCAAGGACGCCGGATTCCGCTACCTGATTCTGACCGCGAAACATCATGACGGATTCTGTTTGTGGCCAACGGCGACGACCGATCATTCCGTCAAGGCGAGTCCATGGAAGGACGGCGGGGGGGACGTGGTCCGCGAAGTGGCGGATGCGTGCGCGGAAGCCGGCATTCTCTTCGGCATCTATTTGTCTCCATGGGATCGACACGAATCCTGTTATCCGGACAAAGAAGCGTACGACGAATTTTATTGCAGGCAACTAACGGAGCTTTTGACGGGATACGGCCCGCTGGTGGAGGTTTGGTTCGATGGCGCGGGATCGGAAGGCAGGGAATACGACTGGGGCCGCATCATGTCGCTGGTGACGGAGCATCAGCCGGAGGCCATGGTGTTTAACTTGGGACGTCCCACGATCCGTTGGGTCGGCAACGAAGACGGCGTAGCGCCTTATCCATGCTGGAATACCGCGGAGACGGCCAAGGTCAGCATGTTCACGAAGGATATGTTGACCTGGCTGCCGGATACGCCGGGCTGGGTTCCAGCGGAATGCGACGTCCCGATCCGCGAACTCCATTGGTTCTGGCATCCGGACGATGAGCACAGCTTAAAATCGCTGGATCGTCTGATAGACATCTATTACCGTTCGGTCGGACACGGAACGAATCTGCTGTTAAATATTTCGCCGGATGACAGAGGTCTGCTGCCCGACCCGGACGTTAATCGGCTGCTTGAGCTCAGCGGAGAGATGCGGCGCAGATTCAGCAATCCGATCGGCGAGACGTCTGGTACCGGAGAGACGGTTAGCCTGGAGTGGAAACAAGCAGAAACCTTCGACCATGTCGTGCTTATGGAGGAAATTGCTGAAGGAGAGAGAATAAGGGAATATAAGCTGGAGGCCAGAGTGGATGGCAAATGGGTTCTGCTTGCGACGGGATCGGCTATCGGACATAAAAAAATCGACCGCGTCGGACCGGTGCATGCGGACGGACTGCGCCTGCGCGTAATGTCTTCCGTAGGCACGCCTCTTATTCGAAGACTCAGCTGCTACGCGACAGGGAGTGAACGTTAGCCAAGTTCAGGTTACGAAGTAGATGATGATCGTTCCGGCGGAGGGTTTTGCGACCCTCCGCCGGAAGGAGGTGATCCGGGGCAGCGATAATAGGCCGGCAGAGCAATGCCGGGACACAAGTCCAATGAGGAGAGGGGATTGTGTAAATGAGAAGATGGCGTTCGAAAATCTTATCCCTGTTATTGGCAGCATCAATGAGCGTGACTTTGCTTGCCGGCATGAGCGCGGCACCTGACCGGGCAAGCGCAGACGGGCCTGTTCTCCGTCAATCGTATACGTTTGACGAGGGATCGGGGAGCAGTACGGAGGAGCGGGTGAGCGGACAAGCGCGTACGATTACGGGCACGCCTGCCTGGGTGGCGGGTAAGGAAGGGAATGCGCTGGATTTCGACGGAGTGAACACATCGGTAGTCATGGATGCGGTAAACAAGGAAGCCTTTACGATCGCGGCATGGATTAAACCGCATTCGTACACGTACAATCATTTTGTGTTCGGGCAAGGCGTGTCAGGCGAACAGGAGTACATGTTTAATCTGTGGGTAAACGGAGGCAAGCTGTTTTTTCTGCTCAGCGACGAATCGGGGAACGGCTTCGGCTTATGGCCTTTCTCTACGACAGAGAACTCGATCCCGCTCAATGAATGGACGCATGTGGCCGTGTCGCGTTCGGGCAATCTGTTCAAGCTTTATTTGAACGGTGTCCTGGCGGCAAGCAAGTCGGCTTCGGGCAACCTTGATTTGTCAGGCAACCCGAATCCGCTCCGGATAGGAGCGCAGAACGCGTCGGGCGGAGGACCGATGGGGGTATTCGATGGCCTGATCGATGAATTCAACGTATTTGGGGAAGCGCTTACAGACGTGGAGATCATCATGGTGATGGAGGGTGAGGACTTCGTGGAGGCAGGAACGGACTATTACGTGGACGCCGCGAACGGCAACGACGCCAATTCGGGAACAAGCGCCGGGACGGCGTGGGCTTCGCTGGCCAAAGTCAATTCGACGACATTCCAGCCCGGGGACCGCTTATTGTTAAAATCCGGGTCGGTCTGGACCGGACAGCTTTGGCCCAAAGGATCGGGATCAAGCGGCTCCCCCATCATTGTAGACAAATACGGCGAGGGGAATAAGCCGATCATTCACGGGGCCGGACAATACCAGGAAACGGTCAAGCTGTATAACCAGCAATATTGGGAAATCAACAATCTGGAGCTGACGAACACGGGAGCTTCCAGGACGACGAGGCGGGCTGTCTGGATCGAAGCGCAGGACATCGGGGTGGCAAACCACATTCATCTCAAAAATCTGGATATCCGCGATGTAAACGGCCAGACCGCGGTGCAGGATCTGGAGTCCGGTGGAATCATCGTACGCGTAACGGGCCACGCGACGCCGACCAAATTCCATGATCTGCTGATCCAGGACAATACCTTTACCGATGTCGACAGCACGGGTGTGTTTATCCGCAGCAATTGGCGAAACCGGCTGACCCGGACGGACGGTTCGGGCGCGTGGCTCGGATTTACCGGAGTCGTGCTCCGAAGCAACAGCTTCAACCGGACCGGCGGGGACGCCATCATCGTCTGCGAGAGCGACGCTCCGCTCATCGAATACAACGTCGCGGCGAACAGCTATTACGATTCGGTTGGGTACCATGCAGCGATCTGGGGCATCAACACGGATAATGCCGTCTTTCAGTACAACGAGGCTTACCTCACGCGGAATACGATGGACGGAATGGGCTTCGACATCGATGAGCTGAGCAGCAATTCGATTATGCAATACAACTACAGCCATGACAACGAAGGCGGTTTTATGCTGCTGGTAGGCCAGAGGGGCGGCAACGGCGTCGACTACGATCAGGACAGCGTCGTACGCTACAACATCAGCGAAAACGATGAGCTTGCGCTTATTCAAGCCGTCGGCCGCGTTCAAAACTATCAGGTATACAACAACACTTTTTATACTTCTCCCGGCATGAATGTCCGGTTTCTGATGGCGCCTGACGGCAATAACCTGCCCCAGGGAACGATGAGCTTTAAAAACAATATCATCTACAACCTGGGCACGAATATGACCTATTACTGCGGAAATGCGACTTGCACGTATAACGGCAACATCTATTACGGCAACCACGACGCGAGCGAGCCGACAAACGATCCCAACAAGCTGACGACGGATCCGATGCTGCTGGATCCCGGATCGGGCGGCACGGGTCGGGATACGGTGTTCGGCTACAAGCTGGCGGCGGGTTCTCCCGCGCTGGGCAGCGGAGTGCCCATTGCGAACAACGGAGGCAAGGATTATTGGGGCAATCCGATATCCTCCTCGGCGGCTCCCAATCGCGGTGCCTACGGCGGACCAGGGTTGGCAGGGGCGCCGATTGCAGCCCGAACCATCACCGTGGACGGTACGCTGGATAACCTTACGTCCGTTCCGGGAATCGATCTGGGGACGCAAGGCACGGTTGTGATGACGGGTTACGGCGGAGCGAGCGACCTCAGCGGAATGGTATGGCTGACTTGGGATGCCAATCATCTCTATCTCTCTGCGAGAATCAAGGATGATACCTTTCACCAGCCGGAATCGGGCGGCAATATTTGGCTGGGGGACAGCATCCAGTTCGCGGTATCGCCGGGGCTGCCTGGCCAGCATGCCGGGATGAATGAATTCGGTATGGCGCTAACGTCGAGCGGTCCGCAGCTATACCGCTGGTCCGGGATCAACAACTCAAGCGGTACGGTAACGAATAGACAGCTGTCTATTACCAGAAACGCGATCTTGAACGAAACGGTATATGAGCTTGCGCTGCCATGGACCGAATTATCCCCGATTATAACGGCGAATCAAACCTTCAGTCTGTCGCTTCTGGCGAACGATAACGACGGTTCCGGGCGCAAAGGGTGGATAGAGTGGGGCGGCGGCATCGGCGGCTCCAAAAATACCGCGTTGTTCCATCCGGTTACGCTGCAGTAGGGCTGCCGGCTTGCAGCCATCTCCTATTAGAAAGAGGTGTACATGAAAAAATGATCACAAAATCCAAAATAGGGAAAATGTTGTGCCTGCTGCTCTCCGTTGCGCTTCTGCTTTTCCCTTTCGGGGTGGCGGCAGCCAATCCATCAACCGCGCAAGACGCTGTGGCAGCCAAGGAGGATTCGGTAGAAGGTGCGGACAGGCACGTCGGCGGACGTTCCGGCACGACCTATTACGTAGACTCGTCCCGCGGGAACGATACGAAATCCGGCAAAAGCAAAGGCTCCGCCTGGAGGACGCTGGACAAGGTAAACGCCATGACGTTCCAGCCGGGCGACAAGGTCCTGCTGAAGGCGGGTTCCGCTTGGACCGGCCAGCTTTGGCCCAAGGGCTCCGGCTCTAACGGGCGTCCGATCGTCATCGACAAGTACGGATCCGGCCCCAAACCGGTCATACACGGAGCCGGCTTATACCAAGAGACGGTAAAGCTATTCAACCAGCAGTATTGGGAGATTAACAATCTGGAGATTACAAACACCGGGGAGGCCAGAGACACGCGCAGGGCAGTATGGATCGAAGCCCAGGATATCGGAACGGCCAACCATATCTACCTTAAAAATCTGGATATCCATGACGTAAACGGCCAGACCGAGGTGCAGGACCTGGAATCCGGCGGCATCATCGTACGCGTCACCGGCAGCGCGACCCCGACCAAGTTCCACGATCTGCTCATCGAGGACAATACGTTCGTGGACGTAGACAGTACAGGCATTTACGTGCGCAGCAACTGGCGCAACCGCGATACAAGAACGGACGGTGTAGGACCGTGGCTCGGTTTCACGGAAGTGGTTATCCGAGGCAACAGCCTGAACCGAACCGGCGGAGACGCGATCATCGTATGCGAAAGCGAAGGGCCTCTTATCGAATACAACGTCGCGGCGAACAGCTATTACGATTCGGTAGGGTACCACGCCGCGATATGGGCGATCAATTCCGATAACGCGTTGTTCCAGTACAACGAGGCCTATATGACCCGTACGACAATGGACGGGATGGGCTTCGACATTGACGAGCTTTGCAACAATTGCGTGATGCAGCACAATTACAGCCATGATAACGAAGGCGGCTTTATGCTGCTTGTAGGCAGGAGGGGCGGGGACGGCACGGGCTACGACAAAAACGGCATCGTTCGCTACAACATAAGCGAAAACGATGACCACGCGATCGTTCAAGCTGTCGGCCGAATGGATAATTATCAGGTATACAACAATACCTTCTACACGTCGGAGGACATGAAGGTTCAATTTCTGAAGGCGCCTGACGGCAACAACATGCCCCAGGGCACGATGAGCTTCAAAAACAACATCATCTATAATCTGGGAACAGACATGACCTATTACTGCGGCAATGCGACCTGTACGTTCGACTCCAATACCTTCTACGGCAACCATGATCCAAGCGAGCCGGACGATCCCAACAAGCTGACTTCCGACCCGCTCCTGATCGGAGCCGGTTCCGGCGGGACCGGGCGTTCGACCGTCGACGGTTACCGGCTGGGAGAAGGTTCTCCTTCGCTGGGCAGCGGTTCGGTTATTGCGGACAACGGTGGCAAGGACTATTGGGGCAATGCCGTGTCCTCCACCCAGGCTCCGAACCGCGGTGCCTATAACGGCAAAGGCGTTGAAAACGAACAGATTGGCAGCGGAATTAACAGCTATCTCTTCAAGAAGGAAGCCAAGGAAGTCCGCATGCTCTCCTCTTCGATGCCACAGGAGGTTGCGATCCGAGTCAATGGAAAGTTGATTGTAAAGGATGCCGACGGGGAAGCAACGTCTTATTCTCCCGATAACGCCGGTTATGTTTATCTGACCCTGTCGGAAATTGCCCTGGAGTTGACGGGCAAAGTGAAGGAGATAAGGCCAAGCGGCAAATACGCGCTGCAGGCAAGCAGCGCTTACCGCGGCGATGCGATCCGTCTTAAGCTCACAGTGGATAACACGGGCAAGCCCCGCTCGGCGATCAATGCCCGGCTTCTCATTGAGGGACAGGAGATACCGGTTAAGGTGGCTTCTGGCAAGACAGCCGAAATCGAAGTGAGTGTTCCTGCTTCCGAGTTGGCCGGCAGCTTGCGGCTGGTTGGAGAGATCGTCTCCCATGGGAAGGCAATTGCCCGGATCGCTGCAAATGTTGAAGTGCTTGAACCTCTGCAGATGGAGGTTAAGCATGAGTTGAATGAAAATGGGGAAGCGCTTCGAGTCCGAATCCGCAATGTCTCGGATACGAACAGAGTTCTCAATGGGCTGTTATGGACGATCGGCGAGCAGGACGGAATCGAAGCGCAGCAAGCCTCCGTTCCGGCAGGCGGCGATTATGTTGCCCTGCTCCCGCTGGATGCCTATCGCCCTTCGAGCAGCTACCCGGTCAAGATTACGCTGGAAGCCGCCGGAGGAGTATCCCTCGCTTACGAAGGACAAGTGACTCTCGCCACTTTGCTGGCGAACAAGAGCATCGCGGTTGATGGCGAACGAGACGATTTGGCCGACTTGCCGGTTATTCAACTGGCGGAGGAAGGAGCGGTCCAAATTCCGGGGTATGGCGGTGCGGCGGATGCAAGCGGCAGCGTATGGGTGACCTGGGATGAAGAGTACCTGAACATAGCTGCCGCCATTCGAGACAATGTCCATTCGCAAGAGCAATCGGAAGGCCAAATATGGCTTGGCGACAGTATCCAGTTTGCCCTGTCTCCTGGAATGCCTGGCGACCATGCAAGCATGTACGAGTTCGGGATGGCACTGACTCCTTCCGGGCCACAACTGTATCGCTGGTCAG
Organism: Paenibacillus sp. PAMC21692; assembly: GCF_014303795.1. Lineage (NCBI taxonomy): Bacteria > Bacillati > Bacillota > Bacilli > Caryophanales > Paenibacillaceae > Paenibacillus > Paenibacillus sp. PAMC21692. Next base: position 5,219,539 of record NZ_CP060293.1, on the reverse strand, counting down.
CCATCGGAGGCGAAGCCGGGTTGATTGCGGATGCAGCGCTGGCCGTTGCAAGAGACGAGACGCGTCAAGAAACATATTACGAGCTTGCTCTCCCTTGGACAGAGCTTTCGCCAATCTTGCCTGATGACAGATTGTTCGGCCTTTCATTGCTGGCGAACGACAATGACGGTCACGGGCGCAAAGGATGGATCGAGTGGGGCGGCGGCATCGGAGGCATCAAAGACCCGGGCCAATTCAAGCCGATGCGCTTGATCGGCCAGGTTGACCGCGTGCTGGAAAGTCTGTCGATCAATGAACCGCTTGCTTATAGCGCCCTGCCCGTGACTTTGACGGCGACGGGAACCTTCGATGACGGCTTCGTATCGCGGATTACGCATGCCGAGTGGTCGTCCAGCAATCCCGATATTGCCGCTGTCGCAAACGGAACCGTGACCTTCACGGGCGAGAAAGGACCGGTTACGATAACGGCGTCTTACCGGGGAAAGGAAGCGTCGGTCAGCGCGGTAATCGAGGATTTGGGGCAATATTACGCATTCGATGAAGGAGAGGGAACGACGACGAAGGACAGCGCAAGCGGCATCTCCTATGCCATCGAGGGAGAGCCGGTCTGGGTGGACGGCAAAGAAGGCAAGGCGCTGCTGTTCTACGGGAATTCGGTCAAAATCAGTCCGATTGCCAAGGACGACTTTACCTTTATGGCATGGATCAAGCCGGAATCCGATATGCACAACCATACGATCCTAGGCCAGGGAATTACCGGAAGCCAGGCGAATATGTTCAACTGGTGGATTACTAACGGGCAGTTGTATTTCCTTGTTAGCGATGCGGAAGGTGCCGGACATGGCATGTGGCCGTTCAACACGGAGCCTGGCTCCGTGCCGCTGGGCGAATGGACTCATGTGGCCGTCGCGAGAGAAGGCAATACGTTCCAGATGTATCTAAACGGCGACAATGTGTTGACGAAAACCGTGCCCCATCATCAAAATCAGCTCATTAATCCCAATCCGTTCCGGATTGGCGCGCAGAACAATGGCGAGGGCGGTCCTTCCGAAGGTTTTCACGGCGCAATCGACGAGTTGAGGCTTTATCCCGAGGCGCTATCGGCGGATCGAATTCGGGAGCTGAGCGGGATCGAAACCGAAGGGGAGCCGGCAATAAAGGAGGTGGAGACGCTGATGGCCGTTTCCAACGTGGCTTACGGTAAAACCGCGCTTGTCTCGTCGTCGCGCGACGGCAACGTCGGATCGCGCGCATTCGACGAGTCTGCCGGAACGAAATGGGAGAGCGAGGCCTCCGATCCGCAGTGGCTGATTGCCGACTTGGGTAAACCTCACCGGATCAACCGCACGAAGCTCTCTTGGGGGAGCGGCGGGTCGGGTCGGGCGTTCAAGATTCAAGTATCAAACGATATGATTCAATGGACGGACGTATATTCCACGACGACGGGGAACGGCAGCGTGGTGGATGTCAGCTTCCAGGATACGGATGTCAGGTTCGTCCGCGTTTACGGTACGAAACGGAACGGAACCGGCGGCTACGGCGTCCAAGAGTTCGAAGTATACGGGGAAGAGATTCCGTACCAGCCGCCTGCGGTGGCGCCCGTCCTACCGCATCTGCCGATTCCGACGGAGCCGCAGATTGCCTATCAGAAGATGGAGACGATCGCATTTGCCCATTTCGGCATGAATACGTTCACGGACCGGGAGTGGGGAACGGGAACCGAGAGTCCGTCGCTGTTTAATCCCACGGATTTTGACGCGAGGCAGTGGGTCAGCGCGCTTAAGGATGCGGGATTTAAGCTGCTGATTCTGACTGCAAAGCATCATGACGGCTTTGCGCTGTGGCCGAGCGCTTACACGACGCATGACGTAGCGAGCAGTCCATGGAAAAACGGGCAGGGCGACGTGGTCAAGGAAGTTTCCGATGCTTGTCTGGAGTTCGGCATTAAATTCGGACTTTACGTGTCGCCATGGGATATGCACGAGCCGACTTACGGTTCGGGGCTGGCTTATAATGATTTTTTCGTCAACCAATTGACCGAGCTGATGACGAACTACGGCGAAATAAGCGAAATCTGGTTCGACGGCGCGAAGGGAGACAATACCCCGCAGGATTACGATACGGAAAGATGGTATTCCGTCATTAAGCAATTGCAGCCCAATATCGTTATATGGGGCGCTCCTGGAGATGCTCGCTACATCGGCAACGAAGACGGAATCGCAAGCGAAACGAACTGGGCCAAGGTTGTCCCGCAACAGCCGGGCAATCCTTACTGGACGCCCAACCAATATGGAGAGGGCAATCCGAACGGCACGGCATGGCAATCCGGCGAAGCCGACGTACCGCTGCGGCCAGGCTGGTTCTACCATGATTGGGAGGATACCCATATTAAAACGTTGCCGGAGCTGATCGATATTTATCAGAAATCGATAGGGAGAGGGGCCAACCTGCTGCTTAACGTATCGCCGGATAAACGAGGCAAGCTGGTGGACAGCGACATTAACAGATTGATGGAGCTGCGCAATTGGATCGACCAGGCTTACGGAGTAAATCTGGCAGCGGGGTCATCCGCTTCGGCAAGCAATGTCAGGGGCAATGCTTCCGCATACGCGGCGGGCAAACTGACGGATGGCCAATATGACAGCTATTGGGCAACGGACGACCAGGTGACTTCGGCTCATGTCGATTTGAATCTGGGAGCGACGAAAACGTTTAATGCGGTTACGCTGCAGGAGTATATTCCGCTCGGTCAGCGCATATCGGGATTCAACGTGCAGGTGCGGATAGGTGGCAACTGGACGACGGTAGCGACCGGCACAACGATTGGCTACAAGCGCATCGTCACGTTTGATGAAGTGGAATCGGATCAGGTTCGCATTAATATTCTCTCTTCCCAGGCATCGCCTCTGCTTAACTTTGCCGGCGTATACGATATCGGCGAGCTGGGTGCCGGCGGCGGAAGCCAGGATGCAGACCGCGAGCAATACTTCGACTTTGATGAAGGCCAAGGCTCCACGGCGACGGAAAGCGTAAGCGGGCAGGCGCTGTCCATTGAGGGCGGCTACAGCTGGGTGCCGGGCAAAGTCGGCCAGGCGCTGCGTTTCAACGGATCGGATACGTCGATCGTGACGGATTCCATCGTCAAGGACAATTTCACCTTCGCGGCCTGGATCAAGCCGGAGTCCGACGGCGCGAATCGGATCATTCTCGGTCAAGGCATTACCGGCAGCCAGACGAACATGTTCAATTGGTGGATCGCAAACGGCAAATTGGAATTCCTGATGGCGGATGCGCTTGGCCAGGGCCATTCCTTATGGCCTTTCGCGACCGCAAGCAGCTCTATTCCGCTTAACGAATGGACTCATGTTGCCGTATCGAAGGCGGGAAGCCAGTTCAAATTGTACATTGACGGCCAGCTCGCCTTGACCAAATCGGCTTCGTCGGATATCGTTCAGACCAATAATCCGAATCCGTTCCGAATCGGCGGGCAAAATGCCGCCTCGCAGGGCGCCGCCGAGGTATTCCACGGCGCCATCGACGAGCTCCGGATGTATCCGAGAACGCTGACGGATCAGGAGGTGTTCGCGTTGAGCCAGGCTGGGGGACAGCCGCCTCAAGTGATCAATGTCGCGCTTATCGGCGACAGCATTACGACGGGCAGTTACCCTGCGCAGCTGCAAACGCTCCTTGGCCCGAACTATTATATTAATCCGTATGGATCTGGCGGTACGACGATGCTGAAAAACGGCGATCACCCGTATTGGGACAGCTGGGAATTCGTCAACAGCTCGAACTGGGAGCCGGATATCGTAGTCATCATGCTCGGCACTAACGATTCTACGGCGATCAACTGGCAGTACAGCTCGGAGTTTGTGTCCGATTATGAAGACATGATCGACCATTATCGAGGCCTGGCTTCGCAGCCGACCGTCTACGTTGCGACTTCTCCTCATAATTATTGGCCGGGAAACGTCGTGACGAGTCAGGTGGTGCCGCTGCAGATTCAAGCTGCGGCCAACAAGGGAAGCACTGTCATTCATGTCAATCCGGGCACACAGAACATGGGGCATAACTTCCCCGACAATGTCCATCCCAACGATGCCGGGTCGACGGCTATCGCCACAGCGATATATAACGCACTCAAAGGAACCGGCAATCCTTCGTTGACCAGTGCCTTTTCTAAGATCGAAGCGGAACATTACAGCTCCAAAAGCGGCTCCGTACAGGCCGAGCCTAGCAACGAAGGGTCGGATAATCTCGGTTTTATCGGAACGGGAGATTATACGGTCTATGAGGATGTCAACTTCGGCTTGGGCGCAACCTCCGTGGATGCCCGTATCGCCGGTTCGACTGTAGGCAAGATCGAGATACGACTCGGCAGTCCGACGGGTACGCTGATCGGTACGGTGAACGGGGTAAATACCGGCTCCTATCAAACCTATACAACGGCTCAAGCCGCATTAAGCAGCGTATCGGGCGTACATGATGTGTACCTGGTCTATACGGCCGGATTGAATTTGAATTGGTTCCAGTTCAAGCAATAAGCAATAAACCATTCGAAATACTCAATGGCGGCCCCGATCCAGTCAAAAGGATCGGGGCCGCCACTTCACGAGCCATTCCCGCAATACATATGACATTTTAGTTGATTAATCTAGCAGCTGGAACAACCATCTTGTTTCGTAAAGATAGACAGCCGTCCAAGGCGGATTCGAACGAAGTTTCGAAAGAAAAGACAATTGGAACTTGACGAGCTTTCGTTTAAAGTTGCCCTATAGGATCGAAACTTTCGAGGAGGGCGATGTCATGCGTTACGAGGCAATGTCGGAAAAACATCTGGATGGAATGGTATCCGTCTGGAATTCAGAATGGGTCCGGGTGTTTCCCATGAGAGAGCCATTAATCGCTCAAAATGTGTTCGAGGATCCCAATTGGCTGCGTCATGGTTCGTGGGTAGCCATAGATGAACAGCGAGATCGGCTTGTCGGATTCGTTGTAGCGAAGGCGTACCGGGAAGAACTTGCGCAATATGGCCTTAAGTCCGACGCGGGATGGATTCAAGCTCTCATCGTGGAGCAGGACAGCCGGGGCATCGGCATAGGGAGCGAGCTGCTTCGCCGGGGGGAGGAAGCCCTTCGAAGGTTAGGCGTTCAACGCATATCGCTTGGCAATGACTTGCAAAGCCGCTTGTTTCCCGGCTTGCCGGGGCCGGAAGGGGCAACGAAAAGCTGGTTCGAGAAACGAGGGTATGCTTTTAAAGAAGAAGTCTATGATTTGCTTAACAGGTATGGGGATGAAGCAGGAGTGGCGCTGCCCGAAGTGCAGGATGCGCAGTTTAGAGTCGCAATCCCGGAGGATCGTGAGCGAATGACGGATTTTATGAGACGTTGTTTCCCGGGGACGTGGGACTATCAGCACCAGGAGTATTGGAAGCGCGGCGGAACAGGCAGGGAATACGTATTGCTGGAGAGAGAAGGCAACATCATCGGGTTTTGCAGAATGAACGACGAACGTTCGCCGCTGCTTGCGCAAAATATTTATTGGGCTCCGCTTTTCGACGATCCTTTGGGAGGAATAGGGCCGCTCGGCATCGACGAGACCTATCGCGGATATCGATATGGCATCTCCATTGTGCAGGCGGCGATCCACTACTTGCTGGAGCGGGGCAGTCGCCATATCGTAATCGATACGACGCCGTTCGTCGATTTTTATGGCAAGCTTGGGTATACAAGCTGGAGAACCTATGCGAAATTCGAGAAAACGATCGATCTTACGGGTAGTTCCACGTTTCGGCCAGAATGACCGTTATAATGGATATTTATTATGGAGTACAGACTGGCAACAGTTCTGGGCTCCATTTTTGTTGAAAGATCAAGTTTTTGTGTTGGATCGGCGGATTTGACAATGGTTTGTATAATCGCAACAATATGCAAATCTTTCCGTCTAATTTGGTGAATGATTGTAAATCAGGGAATGGAGGGAAAGGGTTGAAAGTATCTGTTTATTTGCTGTGTTTAGCGGCAATATGTATATTGCCTGCATGCACGATGGAAAGCAACAACGACTCCGGGGGAAGCTTGGCAACTAGCGTCACCAGCGAAACCGGCATACCCAACGAGTCAGTTTCGAATGAAACCGCACAGCCAGACAATGTGTCGTTTCTTAATCTGGACCAATTAGAACAGTACGGGATAATTACGGGGACATCCAGGGAGTATACCGAAGCGGATATGGCCAATTGGGCTAAGGACGACATGCAAAAGGATTACGTTGCCGTCATTAAAAATTATATGCGGCAGGAATTGGGGCACGAAGCCAGCTATCTAGATAGTGTGGATGGCACCTACAATCCAAGAAAAGTGGTGGTGGGGACGACGGAAGGAAACACCTACATGCTTGAGCTTCGAAAATGGTACAATTATAACGGCATTTGGACAGTAACCAATTTTGCACAGTTTAAAGAAGACGGAGCCATGCCCCCGGAACAATCGGTCAAATATGAATTTATTGATGTTGCAAGCATTGGCGATCCGGGTATTTTAAAGGAAGCCAACGAAAAAATCTCGGCTAGAAACGCGGGACATCATCACTTTACCGCAGACGATACGCTTTATATATTGCTGGTAGCGGGCAAGGAACATTCTGTTGAGTTGTTGAATGTGTTCGGGAATGAAAGCCTGATGAGGATCCAATACGCGAGCATTGAAAATAAAGATCCGCGGTTTGGCGAAAACCCCTATTTGCTCCTAAGAGTGGATGCTACGGTAATGGATCTTTTTATTCAACAATTTTCAAACACGAAGGTTGACGATATAAGATTAAATTTGCCTTGATTAAAGGCAGTTGCCCATTAATTGGTCAACTGCCTTTTTGCTTTGGTCGTAAATGGTTGTCCGCTATACGAGCGGCAATAGTGGCTGCAAGGATTACTCCTCCCATTTGATGTTCTGTCTTCGAAATTCGCTGGGCGTCATGCCTGTATACCGCTTGAAAACGCGGTTGAAGGAGGCTACCGTGAAGTAGCCGACCAGAGAAGCGATATCTTGAATAAGCAGATCGGTTTCAATAAGCATCTCTGTCGCCTTGTTCATGCGTACGGTGTAGATGTAATCGCTGAAGTTGGTTCCCGTCTTCTCCTTGAAGTAACTCGACAAGTAAGGTCCGGTTATGCCGAGCTTGTGCGCAATGGCATCCAGCGACAGATCGCCGCCATAATTCGCCTCCACGTATTCGAAAACAAACTTCGTAATAGCATCCGTCTCGGACTTCTTCTCCTGAATGGCAATCGCGGACCTTGTGAGCAAACGTCTGAAAAACGTTTTGTATTGCTCCAACGTGTAGCAGGATTTCAGCTGCTCATGCAGATGACTGCCATCCACGACGGAAGCCACCGACACATTCTGAGCATACATAGCCTTGATTGTTCGATTGACGATATCCTTGGACCACTCCTGAAACTGCCCCGCTGTTGCGCCGGCTTTATCCAGATGATCGAGGAATCGCTCGACTAGCGGGATCGTTACGGTTTCGATGCCGGCTTGCAGATTGGCTACCAGCTCCGTCTCTTCGGAAGGAGTAGGGACGAGCAGGGAAGGATGTGCTTCCCATTGCGTAATAATCTGAACGTCCTCGCCAAGCTTGCGCTGCCGGATCAGATCAAGCGCGTTCTGATACGTCTCCGCGAAATCCGTCGCATATTTGCGAACGGGGCTTGGCGCGATCGTGAAGTTGCAGTAGGGCGCATCCGAATCGAAGATCCGGATCAACGTGCGCATCTCCGCTTCCGGTTTATCCGCTTGATCGTCATCCAGGAACAGAATCGTCAGGATTTGATCCTTTTCGAGCTGGAAGGTCAACGATTCGCCGTACAGACTGGTGAAATGCGCATCGATCAATTCCTTGTACGTATTGAAAGCTCGATGCACCGAACTTGAGATTTCCAGAAGGAAACGTTCTTTGAACTCAAGGTGGAATAACACTAGTCTGTAGGGACGATCTTCGTCCATTCTCGTCTCCAGCCCGGCGCCGCCGCCGATCTTCTTAAGCTTGGACATGTAGGCGAACTGTTGGAGCATGGTGTTTTTGGTCTGAAGATCATGATGGAATTTCTCGTTAGAGCGCGACAAGTCGCGCAAAGTCGAATGCAGCATATTAAATTCCTTGATTCGGCTGCTCGCCGCGCCGGGACCTCCCAGAACGTTGTAGGTCTGAATGGATCGAATCATCTTCGCAAGCGGATTATGGAACTTTTTCGCAAGGATATAGGATACGGCCAGACTGATCAAAATCGACAGAGCCAACAGGACGAACATAAGCACGTTTAAATTGCGAAGCTGATTCGTCAGCCCCCTGTCTGCCACGACCTCAACATAAGTGAACCCCGTCTCGGAGCCGCTACGGAAAAAATAATACTTGTCGTCCAGCTTGGCGTACCCGCCCAGTCCCGGGTAGGTCCCAGCCTCCATCTTCAGATTGTCCGGCATGCTGATCGAAGGAGAAGAGGAGTAGATGACTTGCTGATCTTCATCCAGTATAAGCAGGCTGCTGCCGGGTTTGGGCTGATGGAACGCTTCGAAGGCTCTGGCGCTTTTGAGGAGCAGAATGAAGGCCAGACGATCATCGTAAGCGCTTTTGACCAGAATAGGAGTCAGATTGCCGTAAGAGAATTTTTCGAATGCCGTCTCCATACGAAAGTTCGTAGTGGGATAAACTTTGAAACTGTCGACGGACTCCGCTTGTCTCTTCCAGAATTCCACGGAATAAGTATCGCTGACGTAGAATTTGCCGAACATCGTCTCCGCGTTCCTCGTCCCTTCCTTATCGAACACAAAACCCGTGTCTTTGAAGTAATAAATAATGTTGTCCAGGTAGAGCAACGAATTGTTCATCGTATTGCGAAGCTCTCGCTGAACCCGCGATACGATATCGTAATGAAACGCGCTGGTGCCGTTCTTCAATATTTGCGTATCGTTTTCGAACAGGTTGCTGAGCATAAAGCTTCGCATGAGCTTAAAGTGTTTCTCGTAGTTGGTGACCGTCGTGTTTAGGTTAAGACCGCTGTTGACGATAATCTCCTCTTTGATCCGATCGCGGAAAAAAGAATACGTGACAAGGTGGATGGAAACAAGCAGCAGAATGATGGCGATAAAGCTGCAGAGTAAGGTGTAAAAAAGTGACAGCTGGTTGTTCGAAATGTTCGGGAACGGGATCAGTCGCTTCATGCCATTATTCCTTTCATTAATTGCTCTGCTTTACAGCTTTACAAAATTCATATAGCGAGTATAGCACGAGGTATTAACAATGGCTCAATAATCAACGCTTACGATCCTTATCATTTCTTATGAAATGGGCGAAATAACGCGATTTTGACGGAAATCGGACAAGGAAACCAAGATTCCACGATACACAAAAGAGCCGACGTCTTGTAAGCTAACCTCCGAACACAACGACGAGGGGAGAAACTTTTATGACGGCAAAATACCGGATTGCAGTTGTCGGAGGCGGAAGCATTGCCGCTTCGCATCTGACGGCGATTAAGGAAATGGGCCAGGCGGAGGCTTGCGCCGTAGCCGATATTGCGGAGGAACGAGCGGAGCAGTTGGCCGTCGCTTACAACATTACGCCTTATATCGATTACAAAGTGATGATTAAAACCGAGCGGCCGCATATCGCGATTATTACGCTGCCTCATTATTTGCACAAGGAAGCGGCGATCTTTGCGGCGGAGCAAGGCTGCCATATTCTGCTTGAGAAACCCATGGCAATGAACGTGCAGGAGTGCGACGAGATCGAACTGGCCGTCGGAACGGCAGGCGTCAAATTGATGGTTGGGCACACGCAGCATTATTCCGCCGAAAACGTATTGGCCAAAAAAACACTGCAAAGCGGCGAACTCGGAAGACTGGTCATGATCAATGATCGCAGACATCTGCCTTACGACAAACCGCAGCGTCCGCAATGGTTTTTCGAACGCGCCAAAGCCGGCGGAGGCATTCTGATGAACCTGGGCTCCCATTCCATCGACAAAATTCAATGGCTGACGAACGATACGATAACGAAGGTGCGGGCATCGGTCGATTACGGTTTGGGCCGTGGCGATGTGGAGGGAGGGGGATTGGCTTATCTGGAAACCTCCGGCGGGATACCGGCGATCGTCTGCCAATCGGGATACCCGGGGGCTGCCATCGACGAGACGGAGCTGCTCTTTACGGGAGGTAGCCTGCGGCTTCGAACCGGCATCGGAGTTTGGATCAGCACGGGCGGAGCTTATTCGGAGGTCCATGCCGAGAGATTGCCGGGTCCGGCGCTGGCCATGCAGATCCTGGATCTGCTGCATGCCGTCGAGAGCGGCGAGGAGCCGGAATGCTCGATGGCCTATTCGCGAAGCGTCGTTGCGGCCGTCGAAGGACTATACCGTTCCAGCGAGCTGCGCTCGGAGGTACTGGTTTAAGCTGCCGCTTCGCAACAATTAAGATCATTGTCGAAAATGCGAGTGCTCGCATAATTGCAAGGTTTCGCAAGCACTGGCGATTGTCCAAGGGGCCATTGACCCGCTATCGTTAACGGCATAGACACGTTATGCAGACCAGACAGGAGGATAAGGGATGGCGCAATTCCTAACCAGATTCAATCGAAGCAAATACTTGCTCATACTCTTTTTGCCAGCGCTTGTGTATTACATCATGTTCAAGTACGTTCCGATGTTCGGCATTCTGATCTCTTTCAAAGATTACAACGCGTTTAAGGGCGTATGGGAAAGCGATTGGGTCGGAATCAAATATTACAAGATGTTTTTCGAGAGTCCCGATTTTCTGAAGCTGCTTCGCAACACGATTCTGCTAGGCGTCTACAAGATCATCTTCGGATTCCCGGCGCCGATCATCCTTGCGCTTCTATTAAACGAAGTAAGAATTCAAGTCGTCAAACGCGTGGCGCAGTCCATCAGCTATTTGCCGCATTTCATCTCCAACGTCGTTGTCGTCAGCATGATGTTCCTGTTTTTGTCGCCGTCGAACGGAATCGTCAACCAGCTTGTAGAGTGGTTCGGTTACGAGTCGATCAACTTTATGCAGGATGATAATTACTTCCGTTCTCTGTATGTCCTCTCGGGAATATGGCAGCATATCGGCTGGGAGACGATCATTTATTTGGCAGCTCTAAGCGCGATCGATCCGCAGCTGTACGAAGCAGCGCGAGTGGACGGCGCGAACAGATGGCATCAGCTTCGGCATATTACGGTGCCCGGCATCAGTTCCGCCATCATTATCTTGTTCATTCTGAATATCGGGCAAGTGCTCGACATCGGATTCGAGAAAGTATTGCTGATGTTGAATCCATCCATCTACAACACGGCGGATGTGCTGAGCACCTACGTATACCGTACGGGCATACAAGCCATGAATTACAGCTACGGTACGGCGATCGACTTGTTTACGAGCGTCGTTAACCTTGCCTTTATCCTCAGCGCCAACTGGATTAGCCGCAAAGTCAGCAACACGAGCTTATGGTAGGAAGGAGCGGGACTATGAAAATCAAATTTACGGTATTCGATGTCATTATCTATTTTGTTATCTTCTGCGTAGCCTTATCCGCCTTGTACCCGTTCCTCTATATGATCGCCGTCTCGCTTAGCGGCACGGTGCCCGTATTAAGAGGCGAAGTATTCTTGTGGCCGAAGGAGTTCACGCTTAATACGTATTCCGTCGTATTCGACAATCCCGATATCGGCAAAGCGTATATCAATACCATCCTTTATACCGTGCTCGGCACAACGATTTCCTTGTTTGTTACAGCAGCAGGAGCGTATGCTCTCTCCAAAAAAACGATGCTGTTCCAGCGCCCCTTTATGATCATGATCGTCATTACGCTGTTCTTTAGCGGCGGGATGATTCCTACGTTTTTGGTGGTCAAAAGCTATAACTTGATCGATACGATCTGGGCCATGGTCATACCTACGGCGGTTAGCTCCTGGAACTTTATCGTCATGCGCACCTTCTTCATGAACATGCCGCAGGAGGTAGAGGAGTCGGGCAAAATCGACGGATTGACGGACATTGGGATCTTCTTCCGTCTGGTGCTTCCGCTATCCAGCGCCATCATCGCGACGATCGGTCTGTTCTACGGCGTCGCCATCTGGAACAATTTTTTCTCCGCGCTGCTCTATCTGCGCGATGCCGATCTATTGCCGCTCCAGGTCATTATTCGCAACATGGTGCTTCAAGGCGCCGGCGGCGCAAACGGCGCGGGCAATATCGGCGGCGACAGCATGATCGTCGACGAAGCATTGAAGTACGCCACGATTATCGTGACGACGGTTCCCATCCTTTTGGTCTACCCCTTCCTCCAAAAGTATTTTGCAAAAGGAGCGCTAATCGGGTCGGTCAAAGGTTAATATAGAATCCATGGGAAGTAACACCAAGCAAGCGGGCAAGTCATTGTACACCAAATTAAGGGAGAGTGGGGCAAAGTATGAAGAAGAAATGGTCAACCGTTATGCTCGCAACCGTGCTGGGATCAAGTTTGGCGCTGGGCGCCTGTTCCGGCAACAACAATGGAGGCAATACGCCTGACGCTAGCGCGACGACGAAGCCGAGCGACAGCGCAGGGGCGACAAGCGAGCCGCTTAAGCAATCAACGCTTACGTTCTTGAATTACAGCAATCCGAGCTGGCCGTACGATGAGAACTGGATGGTATGGGATATGATCAAGGAGAAGACGGGCGTTAAGCTCGATATCCAGCTTCCATCCGGCAACTTGCTGGAAGACTCCATCAGCTTGGCGGTCGCGGGCGGCGAAATGCCGGATCTGATGTGGATTCAATCCAAAGCGGCAGCTGACAAGTTCGGCCAACAAGGCGCACTGGCCAACATTTTGGATTATGTCGATCAAATGCCTAATTTCAAAGCATTTATGGAGAAATATCCGCAGGAAGTACAAAACTTTATCTCTGCTGACGGCAAGATGTACATGACTCCGAACCAAGGCATCGGCGATACGAACCGCCGCGTTTGGATGTATCGCGAGGATATTTTCAAAGAAAACGGCCTGCAAACGCCGAAAACGTGGGACGAGCTCTACAGCGTGCTGAAAACGCTCAAAGAGAAGTATCCGGACAGCTATCCGCTTACGTTCCGTAACGGACTTCGTTACTTCTACGACTTCGGCGCGGCCTTCAACGTGTCCGCCGACGTCGAAGTTTCCAAGGCGAGCGTGATCCATGATAACGCTACAGGCGAGTGGAAGTATGCTGCCATTCAAGAAGAGTACAAAAAAATGCTGGAGTACTTCAATAAGTTTTACAAAGATAATCTGATTCCGAAAGACTTCCTGACGATCGATACGAAGATGTGGCAGGATATCGTATCTACGGATCGCGCGTTCGTCACGCTGGATTATATCGGACGGATCGACTTCTACAACAACGCGCTTCGTCCGGCTAACGCCGCGTTTAACATGAACTTTATGGCGCCGCCTGCAGGCTGGGAAGGCGGACCTCAGAAGAACGCGTATACGCAAACGAGCGAAGAAGGTTTTATGATCGCGTCGACGACGGACAAAATCGAAGATGCCGTGAAATTCATCGATTTCTTCTATTCCGAAGAAGGCAAACAATTGTCCAGCTGGGGCATAGAAGGCGAGACATCCTCAAACGGCGCGTTCATCGAGAAATACGCCGACGTTGCCGATATGCGCAAGAAAACCGGACTGTCTACGGACGGCACTTATGCTTGGTTCGATTACGACGCCCACATTTCTCTGTCGTCGCCGGAGCTGAAGGTTGCTTACGCGGAAGCGCCGAAATACGACAGCGATCCAAAAATCTCCATCTCCTTTACGCCGGAAGAGCAGCAAATTCTGAGCACGAAAGGCGATTCGCTCAACAGCAACCGCGATGAGAACTTCGCGAAGTTTATCATGGGCACGCGCAGCTTCGATGAGTGGAGCAGCTTTGTGGAAGAGCAGAAGAAGCTTGGCTACGAAGAGATCGTAGGTCTGTACAAGACGGCGCATGAACGTGCGCTTGCGGCTGTAAAGTAATATTTTGCAATGATTCGACAAGCCTCGTTAGCTTTAACGGGGCTTGTCTTCCGACAAACTGTCAAGCGAAAGGATGAGGATTAGTGGCATCATCACAAATTATGAAACCGTTATCTTTCTTGCTTGTAATCACTTTGCTGTTAGGGTTAATAACATCAGCCAATCTGGCTATGCCGACCGCGGTTCAAGCGGCGGGAGGGATTCCGCTCGATCTGGATTTCCAAATGAACAATATGGACTCCAGCGCTCATAATACAGCCGGCGATACGACAAGCACCTCCGGTCTCGCGGTCCAAATCAATACCGATCCGGATTATGTCCACGAAGGGACGGGTTCAAAAAAATGGATTTTGGCCATCCCGGATCAGGCTAACCCGGGGAGTCTGGTTCCGGGAAGCGCCATGATTTATTCCAAGGAGGACCCCAGCGTCGACTTGAACAGCTACGATAAGCTGTCGTTCTGGGCTTATTCGGTCAAACAGCGTACCGGCAATCAAACCGACAGACCGGTGGAAATTCGTTTCTATATGAAAGGCGACGCGTCGGCCTATTATTATTACAGACTATTGCTGGATTGGACGGGGTGGAAAAAAATCGAAATTCCGCTAGCCACGATAAAATCGCAAATTACGGGGGCTCCAAAACCGTTTGGTCCCCTTGACTACCTCCGATTTAATCCTATTGCGCTTGGCAGCACGACGAATGACCCCGAATTGGCGGTATATCTGGATGACTTCCGACTGACCGGAAGCGGCGAATTGTTCCCAGCCGTGGCGGACAAGCCTAGCGGCACCTATATGAACAAAGTGAAAGTGAATCTCGTCAGTGCGTCCACGCCCTCTGGCGCGAACCGCATTTACTACAAACGTTCAGAAGTAGACAGCGACTTCCAACTGTATTCCGGCGCTCTGGAACTGACTCAAACAACGGAGTTGGTCGTCAAGTCCGTCATGAACGGCGTGAGCAGCGCCGAAACGACCTATAGCTACACGGTGGATATCGATCCGAACTTCGTCGGCGAGGTCGAGGCAGCTCCCAAATCGGGAACCTTCCCGCAAGCACAGAACGTTACATTGACGTCCGAATCGGAAGATGCGCAAATTTATTATAAATACGAAGGCGAGGAGGATTCCGCTTACCGGTTGTACAACAGCCCGATCGTGATCGACGAGAACGCCGTGCTTGTGACAAAAGCGATGATCGGAAGCTACTCAAGCGAGCTGATGACATACGCCTATACGATCGACCTGTCCAGCGCGGGCAGCACGCCGCTCGGCAACAATGAAAACTTTACGACGGGCTCTATCCGTTGGACCAATACGACCAACGCCGCTTCGCCGGCTGACGGTCAATACTCCGGTTATTGGGCGAATCCCGCGACTCCGATCGACATTGTCGGGCATGATGGGACAAACGCGGGGCATATTACCGAGCTCAACCAAATCCAGTGGCAAAATTACGATCAAATCGAGTTCTGGCTGTATTCGGAGAAGGCCTCCAACAAAAAGGTGTATTTTCTGCTTTATGCCAACGATCCCGCAACGCCGGGCAACGAATATTTTATGACATCCTTTTTTGTCGATTGGAAAGGCTGGAAAAAAATCGAGCTGCCGTTCAACAAGTTTTTGAACTCAACAGGAAGCGCGGAGATGAACAAGATCAGCAAGCTGATCGTCCACCCGCAATGGTACGGCTTCGATCCCGCGCCGGATCCGACGGACAAGCTGTATTTCGACAATCTTGCTTTAGCCAAAAACGTGGTCGAGCCTTCAATCAAACAAATCAGCCAAAGCGCGCTCCCGGGCAGCACACTGCATTACAGCCTATCCCTTAAAAACATAGGAGAGGCGAGCACGGCCTATAGCTTGACGACAGAGTCCGGCTTCGGTACGGAATATCTGGTCACGTACGACAGCGTAACGGACATTGTTGAGGTAGGACGCTCAATTGACATCGAATTCGAAGTGCAAGTACCGGCGGACGCTGAGCCTGGCGAAACCAGGAAGGCGATTATTTCCGTTCAGCCTTCCGCAGGCGGCAAAGCGTTGAAGCTTGAGCTCAATGTCTCCATAGGCTCGGAGCGAAGCGCGACGAAGCAGCATCCGTACATCATGACTACGAAGGAACAACTGGAGGAATCCAGGGAGAAGATTGAGCATTACGACTGGGCAGCCGACTATCTTGCAGCCGTTAAGGCGAAAGCGGATGTTTGGCTGGAGAAGGAAATCTATTATCCGACTCAGCCGGCAGGGCAGACCACCTGGTTCGTCTGCGGCGACGTGACTTTGACGTACAACTACGACTCGCCTAACAGCCATCTATGTCCCGCCACCAATGAATATGTAACGGGCGATCAGGTCGATACAGGCTGGCGGTTTACGACCCACACGCTGAATACGGAAGCGGCGCGCAATCTCGCCATTGTGTATGCGTTGACGGGCGAAGAGAAATACGCCGAGAAAGCGAAGGAAATCCTGGTCCGTTATTCCGAGCTGTATCCAAGTTATCCCGTGCAGCCGCAATACGGCAAGCTGTTTTTCCAGACGTTGGACGAAGCGGTACAAATGATCCAGTTCGTGCAAGCTTATGATCTCATCAAGCCAAGCGGAGTGCTTGACGTTTCAGAGTCCTATGGCATCGAACAGAACTTGTTCGCGGCGTCGGCGAAGACGTTGCAAGGCTACGATGTAGGCAAGTCCAACTGGCAAACGTGGCATAACGCCGCAATTGGAGCCATCGGCGCCGTGCTGGAGGACAAGACGCTTATGGACTTCTCCGTCCTGGGGCGAAGCGGCTTCGATTATCAAATGACGAACAGCGTATTGTCCGACGGTTTCTGGTACGAAGGAGCGATCGGCTATCACTTCTACGCCCAGATGGCGTTATTGCTTCATGCGCAATCCCTTAAGGAGATGGGCTACGATCTGTTCGGCAACGCGAACTTCAAAAAGACGTTCGACGTTACGCTGCAGTATGCTTATCCCGATCTCGGCATCATCAACAGCAACGATTCCGGCAAATATCCGACGAATCTGGGCGCTCCCGGCCGAGTCGTGCCGATGGATTACGAAGCTGTGTATGCCGAATACAATGATTCTTCTTATGCGGCTTTGCTGAATACGCTATATATCGACAAGGAGAGACCGCGCGGTGGTTATGTTGTTTCGAACAATTCCTCCAGCGGAATCGTCGGCGAACAGGCGGTGTTTTACGGCAAGACGGATATCTTGTCAGGGGGAAGCTTGCCTTCCGAAAGCATGAATTTCGAAGGTTTGGGCCATTCCGTCATTCGCGTAGGCGAGGGCAACGACCAGTTGTTCGCTTTGGTCGACTACGGTCTGCACGGCGGGTATCATGGACATCCGGACAAGCTGCATCTCGATATATTCGGCAAAGGCGAGCGTCTGGCGCCCGATCTCGGCATTCCGCCCTACAGCAATTCCATGTACACATCTTATTACAAGATGTCCTTCTCTCATAATACCGTAGCTGTTGACGGAAAGACGTAAAATATTCCTACCGTCAATAATGTTGAAAGCTACGAACCGACCAAGCTGTATCTCCCTTCGGAGAGCTTCGGCATCATGACGAATACATCGAGCAAAGCTTATGACAATATGAGCCAATACGAACGTACCGTGGCTGTCACCCCGGACTATATGATTGACTTGTTCAAAGTGGCATCCGCGAGCGAACGCCAATTCGACTGGATCATGCGCGGAATCGGAAGCTTCGAGACGGACGGCGAGATGGAACCGATGACTGAGCCGCTTGGCACGGAGGATGCTTATTCCTTTTTCCGCAATGGACATTCGGCGCAGGCAGACGGCATCTGGGAAGGGACATGGCGCACTTCGGCAGGCAACGGCCTGAAGCTGTTCAGCCTGACGAGCTCTGAACAACAGCCGACTACGATGATTGTGGGCGAGTCGCCGGGTCCTGGCAACGATACGGATGCTTATACGCCAACGGTCGTCAATCGCGTGAACGGGACGGAGGCCCGCTACGTGTCGGTACTGGAGCCCTTTAGCGGCGAGAGCAAGATCCAGTCGGTTCGTCGGCTGAACTCGAAGCCCATCGAACAGATTGAAGTGAAGCTGACGGATGGGCGCACGAATCTGTTCCAATACGAGTTCGGAGAGCTTGAGCCGGGACAGCTTCAATATGTTTTCCTTGAGGGCGCCGAGATGGACACCTCGGATGTTAGTCTGCTTGCTTATATGGACGGCGCGACTCTTAATGTCACATTAAACAATGGCGTAGAGATTGATCGCGGGACGTTTGTCATCTATGCGCCTGGCGCGGAGCAGGTTCGTTGGAACGGCGAAGCGATTTCGTTTACATCGAACAATGGGTACGTCATGATTCATGTCGAGACGGAGGAGGAGCCTGCTGTGACGCCGGAGCCGTCGCCATCGGAGTCGACAGGATCAACGCCGCCGCCAGCCAGCATGCCGAGTCCTTCGGCCACTCCGGCACCGACAAACGCGCCTAAACCGTCTACTACTCCGGGTCCCACGCCGAAGTCGAGCGCGAAGCCGGCGATAAAAGACATTGGGGAGCATTGGGCGAACAAAGAGATTCATGAAGTGATCGAACGCGGCATCGCGCAAGGATTCGGCGACGGAACTTTCCGTCCGAATCAGTCCGTCACAAGAGAACAATTTATCGTGATGGTCATGAATGCGCTCAGACCGAACGAAGAAGCTTCGGCTGCTCCATCATTCAAAGATGGTGCTGATCTATCATCGTGGGCAACGCGAGCTATTGCACTAGCGGATGAGATGGGATTAATGTCCGGCTACGAGGACGGAACGTTCCGACCGAAAAACGAATTAACGCGGTCACAGCTCGCCGTACTCCTTGCGAGGACGCTTGGCACCGACGCTCCTAATGTGAATTCGGCTTCCGGCTACGCCGACGAAGCGACTATTCCGGCATGGGCGAGACCCGCAGCTCGATTGCTAAAGGTATTGGGCATCATGAACGGCCGCCCGGGCAACATATTCGCGCCTTTGGATAAGGTGACGAGAGCGGAAGCAGTTACCGTTATTCTAAGACTGGTTCGTTATTTGGAGGAAGATGAATAATAAATCAATTATGGAGAGGACTTAAACTCCTTTAATTGAGAAAATCCCGGCACAATGTCTGTCCCAAGTGGGAGGGAAGGTGCCGGGATTTTTGCATAGCTTGGTTGACTAGTGATCAATAGAGTTTTGAAGAAAATTCGCATCAAATCGAAAGCGGAATTGACGAATCCATTAAATGAAGTTATTATAGACTCATTATATCTGCAATGAAATCGGAAGGAGGATACCGTTGAAATATTCCAAAGCGACGAATTACGCGCTTCACAGCATGCTTTTTCTCGCCGTAGCCACTCCGGAGAAGCCCATAGGCGTCCAGCAGCTTGCGGAAAAGCAGAATGTCTCGCCAACCTATCTGTCCAAAATATTGACGAAGCTCGTCAAAGCCGGCATGATCGAATCCGCATCCGGAGCGAGCGGAGGATACCGGCTCAAACGAAATTGGGAAAAAATATCGTTCCTCGATATCATCCATGCTATTGAAGGTACGACCTCGTTGTTCGAATGCAGCTTGGACCATGGTCCGGAATGCGTTATTCAGAAGGTGGTGCTGGCTGCGGAAGATCAGATGGAGCGGCGCTTGCGCGAACAGACCATATACGATTTGGCCCAGTCGATAAAAAACGTGCCTTAACGGACGTTTTTTTCTCGGCTTTAATCATAGATATAACAACTCTACAAAATCTCAATAAAATCGGAGGAATAATGATGAATGACTTTTTTGACGCATCCGTGTGGGAGAAAGCCTGGAAGGAAGACCGTAATACCGCCATTAACAAAATGTTGAACGCAGGCATGGACCCGACACGCGTATTTGATAAAAGAGCGGTCGCATTCAATAAGGAAGTGTTCAGCGAAGGGGGGAAAAAACGTACCAATCGTATCTTGAGCTGGATTGAAGGCCAGAATGTGAACTTTAATGGAATGACGGTGCTGGATATTGGAGCCGCGTCCGGCGGATTCTCTGTTGCGTTCGCGGAGAGAGGAGCCCGCGTCACAGCCGTCGAGCCAAACGGTCCTCTAAGAGAGCTGCTGCAAGAGAATATTCAGCACTTGCCCGAAGGAAGCGTCGAAGTGATCGCCGAACCTTTCGAAGATATCGACCTGGAGAGCAAAGGCTGGCTAAATAAATACGATCTCGTGTTCGTCTCTATGTGTCCAGTCATTAATGATTGGGAGGGCGCGGAGAAAGTACTCGGCTGCGCCCGAGGTTTCTGTTATATCAGCATGCCGGCAGGACGCAGGGAGCATAGCCTTCTGGATGATGTGCGAACGCTAGTCACGCAGGAGCCGATTCGTGACGAGATCATGGAATTTGCCTATTTGCTGCACCTTCTCTATCTGAAGGGATATTCGTTCGAATCCCTCCTTTCCCGTGAAGTCAAAACGACAAAAAGCGACCGTGAGACTGCTTATAAGGAGGTAATAAACTGGCTGAAAATCCACGGTCTGCCGGCGGACGAAAACAGCCTATCCATCATTTCGGAATATTTGCAGCAAACATACCCTGACGGTCATGTGGAATACCAGGAGGGCGGACGATTCGGGAAGGTGCTCATCCGACTCCAGGATCAAAGCATGTATACGCGAATGCCTCGTCAAGCATAAGCGATTAACCGAAAAAAACATTATAAGGTCCTTGAGCATGCATGCATGTTGCTCAAGGGCTTTTTTGCGTACAGAAGAGTATTGGCGATTTTTATATTTTTTTTATATCAAGGCGTTATTTCTTTACCCCCTTTTTACCCGAACCCGTTCTAAGATGAAAGTGTGAATCCGGACTTCATGAAATGCCGCAGCTTCAGCTTTGGGCCAGAAGCAAACAGAGGAGAAAACGAACATGAACAAACACGAGAATGTCATATTAGTTTCGGCTCCTAACCTGAGGGGAGAGCAGTTCGTAAGAGCTCTTCTCCATAGGCATATTCCTTTTACAGCGATCGTCAACAATGAGCAGGAATACGAGCGGCTGCTGGGACTAGGCGTCGAGACGATTATAGCGGTGGACACGTCGGACGAAGGAGTCTGGTCGGCGGCCCCCGACATCGGCATAGGCCGAGTGTATTTGTTCGAACGAAGCTTGAATCAAATCTGCCGCTATCTCTTGATCTGCAGGAAGTGGAGCAACAATCCCATCTATGTCATTACGGAACAGGTGAGGCCCAAGCTGATGTACCGAGGTCTAGGCGCCAACTACGTTATTTATGCAAGCGGCCAGGATTCCAACTTCTTAATAACGGACGAGATGACGGGTCAAGAACCAACGGGAGAGGATGACACGAAATGATGGATGTGTACATGGCTGCGACGCTGGCTGCCGCGTTTGTCGTATTTTACGGATTCGCGGCATGGTGCGGGCATGTCATTGAAGATAAAGGAGAGGATTCCCTGTGACTTTGCTGCTGATCTGTGCCCTGCTCGTTTTTGTTTATTTGATATACGCGCTGATCCATCCGGAGAAATTCTGACCCGGCCCAAACCTACCCAAAGGAGGATGCCTCATGGGCATTGTACAAATCGCCATCGTCTTGATCGTGCTTATTCTGCTTGTCAAGCCGCTTGGCACTTACGTTTATCACGTGTTCTCGAATAAGCGGAACCGGAGCGATGCCGTATTCGGACCGATCGAAAACTTGTTGTACAAACTTATTGGCTTAAAATCGTTTGCGGGCATGACATGGATGGCCTATGCCTTAAGCGTCTTGCTTACCAACGTTGTATTAGTAGCCATAGGTTACATCGTTCTTAGAACGCAGAATCTGCTGCCGGTCAATCCGAGCGGAATCGACGGCATGGAGGAGACGCTCGCCTTCAATACCATCATCAGCTTCATGACGAATACGAATCTGCAGCATTACAGCGGCGAAACGGGACTTAGTTATTTCTCCCAGATGGCCGTCATTATGATGATGATGTTTACGTCGGCGGCAACGGGCTTCTCCGTTGCGATCGCGTTCATTCGCGGGTTAACGAGCAGAGGAACGACGATCGGGAACTTCTTCCAGGATTTCGTCAAGGCGCATACCCGTATTTTCATTCCCGCTGCTGTTCTCGTAACACTTGTTCTTGTTGCGCTGCAGGTCCCGCAGACGCTTCAATCGACTTTAAATGTTACGACTCTGGAGGGGGAGGCGCAATCCATCGCAATTGGACCCGTCGCCTCGCTGGAAGCCATCAAGCATATCGGAACGAACGGCGGAGGTTTTTTCGGAGCCAACTCGTCCCATCCGTTTGAGAATCCAAGTCCGCTGACGAATGTCATCCAAATTTTATCCATGTGGTTATTGCCAGCTGCGCTGCCCTATACATACGGGCTGTTCGCAGGGAATCGCAAGCAGGGCTGGGTCGTGTTCAGCGCCATGATGACGCTGTTCCTCCTATTCCTTACAACTGTATATATAGCGGAGACGCGAGGCAACCCGGTCTTCAACGAGTTAGGCATCGATGCCTCGCAAGGCAGCATGGAGGGCAAGGAAGTGCGATTCGGCATTCCGCAATCCGCCTTGTTTACGGCCGTTACGACTGCCGCTACGACAGGTACGGTCAACAATATGCATGATACGCTGACTCCGATCGGCGGACTTGTGCCGCTGGCCGAGATGATGCTGAACGTCGTGTTCGGGGGCAAGGGCGTCGGCATCGTGAACATGCTGATGTACGCCATTCTCGGCGTGTTTCTGGCAGGGCTAATGGTGGGGCGGACGCCGGAATTTCTCGGAAGAAAGATCGAGCCCAAGGAGATGAAGCTGATCGCAATCGTCATACTCGTGCATCCGCTCATTATACTGGGACCGACGGCCATCTCGTTTCTGACCCAGCTTGGTCAAGGGTCGATCACGAATCCCGGCTTCCATGGCATAACGCAGGTTCTGTACGAATTCGCTTCATCCGCCGCCAACAACGGGTCCGGCTTTGAGGGTCTCGCCGACAATACGCCGTTCTGGAACATATCTACCGGGATCGTCATGCTGCTGGGAAGGTATGTCGCCATGATCGCGATGCTTGCCGTAGCCGGTTCTCTGGCCGCCAAACAATGGGTGCCCGAGGCGATCGGGACGTTCCGTACGGATAACGGGCTGTTCGCAGCCATACTGATTGGCACGGTTGTTATCATCGGAGCGCTCACGTTCCTGCCAGCGGTCGTTCTGGGACCGATCGCGGAACAGCTGACGCTTCGTTAATGCGAAGAATGAGGTGACGAAAAGAATGAATGAGCAACGCAAAGCGCTGTTGACGCCTGCTATCGTAAAAAATGCCGCGATCGACAGCTTCAAGAAATTAAACCCCATGTCCATGATCAAAAATCCCGTCATGTTTGTCGTGGAGGCCGGAACATTCGTCGTCCTGATGATGACGATCTTTCCCGACTACTTCGAAGCAAGGGGACAATTCGGATTTAATTTAACCGTCTTCCTGATCCTTCTGTTTACTCTGCTGTTCGCGAACTTCGCCGAAGCGCTCGCCGAGGGGCGGGGCAAGGCGCAAGCCGATACGCTCAAGAGGTCGAAGGGGGAGATGATGGCGAACAAAATCGTCGGAAGCGGGATAAAGGTCGTTCCTTCCACGGAGCTGCGCAAAGGGGATATGGTCGTGGTCGCTTCGGGAGAATGGATCCCGGGCGACGGAGAAATCGTCGACGGGCTAGCCTCCGTCGATGAATCCGCGATTACGGGCGAATCGGCCCCCGTCATTAAGGAAGCCGGAGGCGACTTCAGCTCGGTAACGGGAGGAACTCGCGTCGTGAGCGACCGGATCATGGTGCGGATTACGAGCGACCCCGGGGAATCGTTTATCGATCGCATGATTTCGTTGGTCGAAGGAGCGAAACGCCAAAAAACGCCGAACGAGCTGGCGTTGAACACGCTGTTGACAAGTCTGACGCTAATCTTTTTTATCGTGATCGTTACGCTTCCGCCAATCGCCAGTTATGCGGGAGTCGACCTGGAAGTGCCGGTCCTTATCGCGCTGCTCGTATGTCTGATCCCGACGACGATCGGCGGGTTGCTGTCGGCTATCGGCATCGCCGGCATGGACCGCGTGACGCAATTTAATGTGATTGCGACATCCGGCAAAGCCGTGGAAGCTGCCGGCGACATTAATACAATGATTTTGGACAAAACGGGAACCATCACGTACGGGAATCGGATGGCCAGCGCCCTTATTCCCGTGGGAGATGCAACGGAGAGCGAACTGGCCGGGTGGGCAGCGATCAGCTCGCTGCTGGACGAGACGCCGGAAGGGCGTTCCGTGCTTGACTACATGAAAAACACGGGAGGGAATTATTCGGCCGAGCTTGGAAAAGGCGCCGCGTTCATTCCTTTCCAAGCGGAGACCCGGATGAGCGGCATGGACTTGGCCGACGGCCGCAAGGTTCGCAAAGGCGCTGTTGATTCCATAAAGAAATGGGTAACGGCTTCGGGCGGCACGATCCCCAAGGATCTGGAAGAGAAAGGGAATGCTATTGCGTCCAAAGGGGGAACGCCCCTGGCGGTAGCCGTCGACGGCCGCGTATACGGACTCATTTATTTGAAGGATACGGTTAAGCCGGGCATGCGCGAGAGGTTCGAGCAGCTGCGGCAGATGGGCATCAAGACGATCATGTGCACCGGCGACAATCCGTTGACGGCGGCCACGATCGCACTGGAAGCGGGAGTGGACGATTTTATCGCGGAAAGCACGCCCGAGGACAAAATTGCCGTTATTCGCCGAGAACAGGAGCAAGGCAAGCTCGTCGCGATGACCGGAGACGGCACAAACGACGCGCCCGCGCTTGCGCAAGCCGACGTCGGGCTGGCGATGAACAGCGGGACTGCCGCCGCCAAGGAAGCGGCCAACATGGTGGATCTGGATTCCGATCCTTCCAAGCTCATTGAGGTGGTGGCGATCGGCAAGGGGCTGCTCATGACGCGCGGAGCATTGACGACGTTTAGCATCGCAAACGACATTGCAAAATATTTTGCAATTATCCCGGCGATGTTCATGCTTGCGATTCCCGAGATGGGCGTGCTTAACATCATGAATCTGGGATCTCCCGCATCCGCGATCTTGTCGGCGCTGCTATTTAATGCCATTATTATTCCTCTGTTAATCCCGCTCGCCATGCGCGGCGTCCGTTATCAACCGTTGAGCGCTTCGAGGCTGCTTGGCCGCAATATGTTTCTATATGGGCTCGGAGGCGTCATCGTGCCGTTTATAGGCATCAAGGCAATCGATATGATCGTACAACTTTGGGTGTAAGGAAGGAGACGCGACTAATGTCAAATCATACTGATCAACTTCGTTCGGGGAGAACGTCTTTGCTCATCGCAATCCGAGCGGGCGTCACGTTTATTGTCTTGTGCGGATTGCTGTACCCGCTGTTATGCACGGGTCTTGCCGGGCTGCTCATGCCGAATCAGGCGGGCGGAAGCTTGCTGAAAAACGGGAACGGGGATGTCGTCGGGTCTGAACTGATCGGACAAAAGTTTACAGACCCCGCTTACTTTCATGGCCGCGTATCCAGTATCGGCTATAAGGCGGAAGCGTCGGGATCGAACAACTACGCTCCTTCGAACCCTGATTTGCTGGCGCGAACCCGGGCGTCTATTGACGAATGGAAGCAGAACAATCCCGAAGTCCCGATCCAACAACTCCCGATCGCGCTAATAAGCAATTCGGGTTCCGGGCTTGACCCTCATATCACGCCTGAGTCAGCCTACGTGCAGGTTCCGCGAATAAGGAGCCTGACGAATCTGACGGAAGAGCAGCTTCGTTCGCTTGTCAAAGCGCATACGGAAGATCGCGATCTCGGCTTATTCGGCGAGCCGAGGGTCAATGTATTAAAGCTCAACATGGCGCTTCAAGCGATGATTTCCCGTTCATGAATTCTTACAGACGCAAGACGCCTGAAGAAATATTGTCTACTATAACCAAGCTGCGCAAAGGCAGATTGACGATCTTTATCGGCGCGGTAAGCGGCTCGGGCAAAACCTATCACATGCTGCGGGAAGGGCAACGCCTGAAGCAGCAAGGCATGGACGTCGTGATTTGCGCGGTCTCGACTATGGGGAGGCCCGAAACGATGGAGCAGTTGGGGACGCTGGAACGGGTGCCAAGCATTCATTGGCAGAAAGACGATGTCCCGCAGAAGGATTTAAATCTGGAGGCATTGATTGCCCGCAATCCCGAAATCGTACTGGTCGATGGACTGGCGCATCGGAATCGCAAAGGGGCCTCTAATCCAACCCGGTTGGAGGACATACGCGAATTGCTTGGCAGAGGGATCAGCGTAATGACGACCGTAAACGTCTACGAGTTGGAAGGCGTATCGCATGTAGCGCACAAGTTGACGGGAATACAAGGGGAGGCGACGGTGCCGGACGAGACGCTGGAATCCGCCGATGAAGTGAGACTGATCGACGTCACGCCGGAGACGATGCTGAAACGGATCGAAGAAGGCAATCTGACCGGCGTCCGATCAGCATCCATGCTGGCAAGAGGCAATCTCGGCGTGTTGCGGGAGCTTGCGCTGCGGCAGATGGCCGAAGAGGTCAACGAATCGTTGGAGAAGCATCGGGGAGAGTTGGGACTGACCGGTCCATCGGGAGCCAGCGAGAGGATTCTCGTATCCGCTCAATATCACTGGAACGGGTCTATTTATGTCCGCCGCGGCCAGCAGATCGCCAAGCGATTGAATGGAGATCTGCATGTCGTTTCGTTTGCAAAAAGCAGCTCTGCGCTAAACAAGGAAGAGACCATGTTCAAGGACTCCATAATGAAATTAACTTCGAAGATCGGCGCAACCTTTACAGAGCTGCCGTACCCCGGCAGGCGCCGCATCCCCGACTCGCTTGTCCAATACGCGATAAACAATGGCGTAACGCGAATCGTCATTGGACATTCCAAGCACGGTCCGTGGAAGGAATGGCGGCAAGGTTCTATCGTAAACGGATTGCTGAATAAGATCTGCAGTACGGATGTCTTTTTTGTGGCAGACAGGGCGGATCAAGAAGGCGAACGTATTATGCCGGCAAAGTCTAACCGGGTAGCGGAACGCTCCGAGTCTTATAAACGATTGAACGAACAAGAGAGGGATCGACGAATCGATCGGATAAGTCGAGGGTCGTTCAAAGTATATATTGGCGCCGCCCCCGGCGTTGGCAAAACCTATACGATGCTGAGAGAAGGCAATGCTCTTCTACGCAAAGGAGTTCAAATTGTAATTGGACTGCTGGAAACGCATGGACGGCAAGAGACCGTTTCTCAAATAGGCGAGCTTCCCGTCGTGCCGCAATCCGTCATCGATTACAGGGGGACGCAGCTCAGGGAAATGGACGTTCCGGCTATTTTGGGGGAAAATCCGGAGGTGGTTCTGGTCGATGAGCTGGCTCATACGAACGTGCCGGGAAGCAAAAACAAAAAACGGTACGAGGATGTATTGGAGCTGCTGGACGCTGGCATTAACGTCATCTCCACTATGAATGTCCAGCACTTGGAGAGTTTAAATGATGCCGTGGAGCAAATCACCGGCATTCGGGTGAGAGAGACCGTGCCGGATTGGATGCTGGGCATTGCCGACGAAGTCGAATTGATCGACGTCTCGCCCGACCGGCTGCGGCAACGGATGCGCGAAGGCCGGATCTACGCGCCGGACAAGATCGAACAGGCGTTAGGCCGGTTTTTCTCGAAAGGCAATCTGATCGCGCTTCGCGAGCTTGCTTTAAGGGAAATCGCGGACGACGTCGACGAACGGCTGGAAGCGTGGGATCGGAAGGAATATTTGCGGGGACCATGGCGAAGGCGGGAGAGCATCTTCGTAGCGGTTACGCTGGGTTCGGGCGCGGAACGGCTCGTTAGGCGGGGCTTCCGCATCGCGCATCGGCTGAAGGCGGTATGGCATGTCGTCTATATCCACGCCAATTCTCGGCTTACGGAGGAAGAGCAGAAACGTGTCGACGAAATTTGTGCGTTTACAGCGAGGCTTGGAGGGCGTTTCGAATACGCTGCAACCGAGTCGAAATGCGATATTCCCCGCATCCTGTTAGATATGGCTTCAGCGTATGAAACGACGCAGATGATCGTAGGACAGCCGTCCAAACGCTGGATGCCGTTCTTGCAACGAGGTTCCGTCGTAAAGACCTTACTGAGCCGCGGGAGGCATATGGATGTGCTTGTCGTAGCCAAGTTGCCATGCCTTCGTTCTCCTGTGTATGATGGTGTTTATAAAGTTAACGTGTGAGGGATGAAGGTCATGAGGCAGCAGGTATACCTATGGGTCACCGTTGCGAACGTGATTTTGACGTTCGTGTTTTCGAAGTGGTGGCCGACGGTTGAACTTGTAAACATCGCTCTGCTTTATTTGTTGCCTGTGCTGATGGGGGCAGTGTACGGCGGGAAAGGTCCTTCTCTGTATGCTGCAACGCTAGGGCTGGTTTCGTTTAATTACTTTTTTGTCCCGCCATTCTTCAGCTTCGCCGTTTCGGATCTTCGCAACTTATCGACGTTTGTCGTTTTCTACGTCGTAGCGGTATTAACGGCTAGTCTCGCTTCACGGCTCAAGGCTCAGTTGAAGGAATCCGAGCGGAAGGAAGGTTATACCGCCTCGTTATACGCGATTAGCAAAGAAATGAGCGCATTTACAGACATTCAATCGCTTCTGCATAACGTATCGGATCAAGTATCTATCAGCGTAGGGGCGCCAGCCGTCATTTTTTTGCCGGACGACCTGGATGTTCTGGCGGTTTCGGCATCCACCAAACAACCAGACGATTGGGGGAGCGGCGATGCAGAGCTGACGATTGCGGATTGGGTCTACAGAAACGGGTACAGAGCGGGAAAAGGAACTTCGACGCTGAATGCTTCGAAGGGGTTGTATTTGCCTTTGCGCGCCGAGGATCGCGTTCATGGCGTACTTGGCGTAAAGCTGGATGATGTCGTGCTGTCTTCGGACTCCGTCTCTTTCCTGGAGGCGCTCGGGGGGCTTGCGGCCATTGCCATGGCCAGAGTCAAGTTGAGCGAGGAGGCGAAGCTGGCGCAATTGACGGCAGAATCGGAACAGCTGCGTACCGCGATACTGGACTCAGTCTCCCATGAGCTGAGAACGCCTCTGGCAAGCATGATCGGTTCAGCGGGCGCTTTAATGGACAATGATGCCTTGTTTACTTCGCAGGACCGAATGGAACTGCTCGGCACGATCCGGGATGGCGCGCTTCGCATGAACCGGCTCGTCTCCAACCTGCTGGGAATGGTCCAACTGGAGAGCGGCATGCTGCGGCTTCGCAAGCAATGGTGCGACGCGGAAGACATGATTAGCGTCGTGCTGTCTCAGGTCAGGGACTTCCAACATAACAGGAAGCTGAAGGTGATCATTGCGGAGACCGTGCCCCCCGTCCCGGGAGACGAAGTACTCCTGGAGCAAGTACTTACGAACGTGGTCAGCAACGCGATCAAGTATTCCCCTGACGGAAGTGAAATTGTCATTGAAGTACGTACCGTCGGTGCCGAGTTGTCGATTGCCGTGGCCGACCAAGGCATGGGTATTGAAGCGGCTGCGATAGGGCGCGTCTTCGACAAATTCTATCGGGCCGATAAAACGAGTCATTTGCCGGGAACGGGCTTAGGACTTGCCATATGCAAGGGAATTGTCGAGCTGCACGGCGGCCGTATATCGGCGGCACCCAACGGAGGACGCGGTACGGTCATCACGATTCGTCTCCCGCTGCAAAACCAGGAAAATTCACTGGAACATATGTTGGAGAGGAGCATGGACGCACCATGAGCGCATCCGATAAAGGAGCCAAAATATTGATCATAGACGACGAACCGCAAATTCGCAAGCTGCTCAAAGTAACGCTTCATGCCCATCACTATGATGTGGCCGAAGCCGGCAGCGGCGAAGAAGGCATTCTGCAAACGTCGATGTCGCATCCGGATTTGATCGTCCTCGACTTGGGCTTGCCCGATATGGGCGGCATGGACGTACTAAGGCGGATCCGCGAATGGTCGCAGACTCCCATCATCGTCCTGACCGCGAGAGACAGGGAAGAGGACAAGATCGCCGCGCTCGACGAAGGCGCGGACGATTACGTGACGAAGCCGTTCGGCATGGGGGAACTCGTCGCCCGCATACGCGTCGCGCTCAGGCATGTCGCGGGTTCCGTCAGCGAACCCGTCCTTCGTTTCGGTGCCTTAACGATCGATCTCGCTATGCGAAACGTGGAGCTTGGAGGGGAACGGGTCAAGTTGACGCCGACCGAATACGATTTGCTCAAAACGCTGGCTTCCAACGGGGGCAAAGTGATGACTCAGCGCCAATTGCTGCAGCAAGTATGGGGCCGTCACTATGGCGAGACGGAACAGCATTACCTGCGCATATACGTAGGCCATCTACGCAAGAAGCTGGAGACCGACACTACGAGACCACAGTACATTTTGACGGAGCCCGGAATCGGGTATCGGTTCGCGGTAGAAGATTAGGCATTAAGGATAGACAATTAGCGATTTTTGTGGCTAGATTGTAGAAGTGACCTGGCTGTCCGCTCGGACAGTCATTTTGTTGTAACATGAACGAAACAGGAGGATGAACAACAATGAGAATCGGAGCCATTGAAGGGGGCGGCACGAAATTCGTGTGCGGCATCGGCAATGAACAAGGCGTAATCGAAGACCGGATCAGCTTCCCCACGGAGGAGCCGGAGAAAGTCATGGCTGCCATTATCGACTACTTCCGCAACAAAGACGTTGAAGCCATTGGCATTGGGACATTCGGCCCAATCGATATTGACCCCGCAAGCAAGACGTATGGATATGTAACGACGACACCGAAGCGGGGGTGGTCCGGATTTCCGTTCCTCGCCACGTTAAAGGAAAGCTTTGATGTGCCGATGGGCTGGGACACGGATGTTAACGCCGCCGCATATGGCGAAGCGGTATGGGGAGCCGCGGCAGGACTGGATAGCTGCGTCTACTTCACGATCGGTACCGGCATCGGCGTCGGCGTTTACTCGGAGGGACGGCTTGTGCACGGATTGGCTCATCCGGAAGGCGGTCATATTCTGCCGAGACGGCATCCGGACGATCGTTACGAAGGTGCGTGTCCCTATCATGGAGATTGCCTGGAGGGTCTGGCGGCAGGACCGTCGCTCGAGAAGCGGTGGGGAGTGAAGGGCAGCGAGCTTGCTCCTGACCATCCGGCATGGGAGATGGAAGCCTACTATATCGGACAAGCCGTCACATCGACGATATTGCTGCTTTCTCCGAAACGGGTCATCCTTGGAGGCGGCGTCATGCATCAGAAGCATCTTCTGCCACTCATTCGGCAAGAAGTCCAACGGAATTTGAACGGATACGTTCAGGTTGATGCTATAATTAATGACATAAATAATTATGTCGTTTCTCCTGGACTTGGCGATAATGCGGCATTATGCGGATCCTTGGCGCTCGGCGTCGAGGCTTGGAGGAAATCCTTGGTTAATGTCGATAATGGTTAATGACGTTAAGAAAGCATGGGAGGGCAGCCTGGGAGCAAGTGGATGCTTGCGTTTTCTTGTTCTTGGCGCAGCAGATTACATATGAGCGTCTCTTTATGACCACCCGAAAGGGTGGTTTTTTATTGGTCGGGCGGTTGAATTTCGGAGACGTGGCGGGCTTGTATATGACAATGATGAACGGTCGTTCTCGTTGAATTGCTTGTTGACACATGGTGAGCATCATTATGCTAACGGGCAGAATAGTTCCAATTCATGGTAGTATAAATATAAGAACTTATTTTGCAAAAGGAGGACATCAATATAGCTTTAGTTCATGACTTCATACTTATTTCAAATCAAGAATTTGAAGAGATTTCTTTAAGTGGGATATTTAATTACAGGGACAGTAATTCAGAAAATGTTGTTCAATTACATGATGACATGTTTGGATACATGCAAGATACATTGAAATGGATAGAGACCATAAATCCTGACAAAAACGAAATTGCTATGGGATTTAATTATTATGGATGGTCTATAATTGAAAAAACGGGAGCAACAAAATTAACATAGCTGATGAAAGCCTGGTATCTTATGTTTTCAGAATCTCCCGAAGAAATAAATTTAACGGGATGGTATACGTGGAGTGAAGATGAGAACCCACAAACAACTGGGGCATATGATAAACTGTCATTTAACAGAAAAGAAATGCTTGATACTCTAAGTAGGATAATTGAATTTTCAACCATAGTGGAGTCGGGCGAATACAAAATTATTTACCTTGGTATTTGAGCTAACTGAGAATCTTAGTCTAATGATCTAATGATCCAGGAGCAGTTTGCCTCTGCGGCTGCTGCTCCTTTTGTCGTTGAACTATCGGGCAGGATAGTTCGATTATCTATAGAAATATTCAGATAACATACTAATTTATTATCGGAGTGGTTCGAATTGCGAAATATCAATGATTTATTGGGTTTATTAGGTGAGGTGAGGACTTTAATTGATTCGCCAAATACTAATGTCATATGGTCGCAATTTGGTTCCATTGAGGTTGTACTAAGTACATTGGATTCGCTCAAAAGGCGGGTCGAACTTGGGGATTATAAAGTAATATCTGAACTTAAAGTATAAATTTGTAGGGGGGTATATACAATTATGAGTTGCTTTTCGGATATGAATCTCGCCGATTTCTGGAAGGAGAGTGAATATGCAAGAAATAAGTACGTGGAAGATTTTCCTTCGGAAGAATTAATAAATTCAATTGAAGAAGAACTGGGCTATAAATTGCCGACTGCTTTTATAGCTTTAATGAAACAACAAAATGGGGGGATTCCCCAATACACTTGTTTTCCTACAAACAGCCCAACATCATGGGCAGAAGATCATATACAAATAACAGGAATCATGGGTATCGGGCGTAATAGAACCTGCTCCCTTTGTGGA
This sequence comes from Paenibacillus sp. PAMC21692, assembly GCF_014303795.1. Classification (NCBI taxonomy): domain Bacteria; kingdom Bacillati; phylum Bacillota; class Bacilli; order Caryophanales; family Paenibacillaceae; genus Paenibacillus; species Paenibacillus sp. PAMC21692. The sequence continues at coordinate 5,186,526 of NZ_CP060293.1, read as the reverse complement.
GAATTAGGAAGTCAATTTATGATTGACGAATGGGAGTATCCACAAATTGGAGTAGTAATATGCAATTGCCCGTCTGCTGGACACGACTTAATAATGCTTGACTATCGGAAATGTGGAAATGATGGGGAGCCTGAAGTCGTACATGTTGATCTAGAAGCGGATTACCAAATTACCCTTTTAGCAAAAGATTTTGAGTCCTTTATTAAAGGACTTATTCATCGATCCACATTTGACTAAAGTATTGTGCTAACGGGAGACAATAGCGCCACGACATGACGGTAGCCGGCTACGCGATCGGCTGCCTTTGTCCGTTGAAGTAACGGGCAGTAAAATAAAATTGAAACAGAAAAAGCAATAAAATCGTATAATATTTTGATTGAAAGGAGGGCATAAAGATGGAATATACTGAAATATTCAGCGAGAAATTGATTTCCTTAGTAAAAGAAAAGTTGAATTCCATTGGTGAGGTTAAAACTGTAAAGTTTGTGAGAGTAGAAACAGGTATGTCATTAATGGCGGCAAAAAAACTTGTAGATGCTTGTAAGGAATAGGCAAGTGCCTTGATGGGACTATTGAGTACGTAACAGGTGATTGAACTAACGGAGAACTTTAGCTCAACGATCCAGGAGTAGTTTGCCGCTGCGGCAGCTGCTCTTTGTGTCGTTAAGCTATTGGGCAGTTTAGTTCCAATTTGTGTTAAAATACAATGGCAAGTAAGTGTACTTGTTCGACCCTAAATAAGGGAGGAAATATGGGAGCGAATTTTTCAGCGGTAATAGAACATAATCTTCGAGATAAAAATAGCCTTGAAAAGTTTCTTGAAGATTTAATTTTTCGAACAGACCTCTTTCCAGCCATTCATAAATTAACAAACCATGAAAATGACCAGTGGGAGTGGATACGGGAATTAGACTTACCTATTTCCTTTGGAAATCAAATGACCAGCTGGGTAAAGGATTTGAAAAGAAAAGTAGAGGCGGCAAAATTACAGAAGAGATACAAGTATTCGAACATTTGGGAAGAACTCATCAGTGAAGACAGATTAAGCTTAAAAGGACCCGATTCAATTCTTGAAATGAACTTTAACTTACATATCATTGAGCTCTCTTCTTATATTAGGTGGCGTTCTTTTTTGAAGGATATGGAAACACAATCGATATTAAGAAATGTTTGCAAAGAACTTTGCACTTATTTCGATACCAATTACTGTATCTATATGTCGGATGAGTTTTGCGCAACTGATTCGATATATGAAGGAAATTCAATGAGCCAATATAGGGAAGACTTGATGAGAAGATTCGGGCAATCAAAGCAAACTATAGATGACATGTATATAAAACTTGAAGATAGTTGGACCACGGAAGGATATTTTATTGAGTACTTTTAGGGGTTGTATAAAGCTAAGGTGCCGATCGATTAAACTAACGGAGAACGATAGTAATAATGACAACAGCGGCGGTCTAAGACTTTTTCAAGTCTTGGTCCACCGCTGCTTTTTTTAATGGATCAGTCTAGAACTTATTTCTCAAAAGCTAACGATTCTTCAATTCAAAAACCACGTTAAATCAACGACTCTAGTCTAAAAGTTTATTTTCTATGTCCGTTAGTCGAGGTGTACTTGGCCAAAGACAAACCTCCAAAAAAAATTTCAATCTCTGGTCAAGAATGGAAGGATTTCCTGCAAGTATCGCGTAATTATCAAGTAGTTCAAATATCCTATTGCACGTTGGAAGGTGGAAGTAACATTGAATCGTATATTCGGGAAGTTAAGCAAGATTGTGATTGCTAGCACAGTCACGTGGGGAGCAATGGTTTGGAGCACCTCGGGAGGGGCTTTGGCACTATCCAAACCAACCTTGGATATGGGGCTGCAATCAGAAATCCGAGAAGAGCTGGGGTTGCCGGTCAAAGAAAAAGTTACGTACGATGAAGTTGCCATCCTGACAAGCCTTCATATCGACGATGGATCGCATATCGAAAGTTTTCAAGGTCTCGAAGAAGCCTTGTTCCTTCACACGATCATAGTTAACGGAAGTCATGGGGAGATGGACATTACTGCGTTGAAGGAAGTCGAGCAATTATCTGTATTGGGCATTGATCGCAGTGGATTAAATTCATTCGGACAAAAGATCGTTGATGAATTGAAAAGTAAAGGTGTCAACATCGTCGATTTGAAGGCTGATCCGGATAATTCATCTCAGTCCCCTATTGTTGTTTATATTGACGGACAGTTAATTCAATTCGACATAGATCCCATTGTTAAGAATGGTTCCACGCTGGTGCCTTTCCGAACGTTGTTTGAGGCTTTCGGACTTCAGGTTGGTTGGGATCAATCAACTAAGAAAGTAACTGGAACCAAGGATAAATTCAAGATTGAGTTGGTCATTAGTAGTAAAACGGCAACAGTCGCCGGACGTACGGTTTCTTTGGCCACCGCTCCTATTCTAGAATCGGGAACCACAATGGTCCCGCTTCGATTTATTGGTGAAGCGACTGGACGTAATGTTTCATGGGATAGCGAAAGCAGAACGATTCGCATCGACAGCACATATGCAACTTATTATTCGAATGCCGTATATTCAAAATTTACCGAACATAAAGGTGAGACACAAGATGGTGTTCCTCATGGGTCTGGAACTCTTAACATTTCAGGATTGCAGCTTTATAAAGGAACATTTGTCAACGGAGCTATAGAAGGGAGAGGAACATTGTATGACCCCGGCCACCGTAAATCCTATTATGAAGGTGAATTCAAAAATAATTTGTTCCATGGAAAAGGAAAACTTGTCACCCGGGACGGATCCTACTTTGAAGGTGAGTTTGTCAATGGATTGCTTGAGGGTTCTGGTAAAATCGTAGACGCGGATGGTTCACTTGTATATATAGGTGACTTTAACGGTCATAAATTGCATGGTGAAGGAACTATCTATTACAGTGAGGGCACTTATTACAAAGGGTCTTTTCAACATGGAACGCTTAACGGGCAAGGGGAATATTATATTGATGGTAAAATTGATTTTTCTGGAGAGTTCATAGATAACAATCGATTTTTCGGAAAAAACTATGTTGATGGGGCATTAAATTTTGAAGGTTTTTTTGCGGATAATATTCCTCATGGATATGGTACCGTCTTTTCGAAAAATGGTCAGAAATACTATCGTGGTCAAGTGAAAAATAATATCATTACTGGAATAGGTATATATTACTTGGCCGATGGTTCACGCTACATTGGAGAAGTGTTTAACGACACTATGGACGGCTTTGGCTTCATTGTTCAACCAGACGGTACGACGATCACCGACGTCGGCTATTGGGAGAATGATAATTACATTGGTGAAGAGGCACCTCCAGTCACAGACGATTATCATGTTAAGCTTTTATTGAAACATGCTGGATATAATATCGTAGATGGTATGCTCGAGACTGAATTTGATTTGGATCGTAATGAAGCTATAATATTTATTGAATTACCAGCCAAAGAAGATCTTGCCTTGTTTAATAGCTTGCCGAGTCCAGCCCAATCCACCTTCCTAAACAAATTTATAGAAATATTGGGGGGCGACTTGTTTAAAGAGGGCCTAGATACACTGTTTACTTATGTAATGTATGACGATAAGGTCTACGCTGAAGCTACGATTTCTTATGGACAAGAAGACAAGACCGTTAACATATCCCATTATCCGAAAGGGAATGGAACGATTAAGCAATAACATATTTCCGACCAAAGAAGAAATCCCCTTCCGAGGTCGGTTTTTTTATAGCGCAATAACTTATACAATATTTAATAGCAACCCGGCCAAGGGTGAGCGCGTATACTCAACTACTTGCCGAAGCGCGAGTATGATTAAGTGCAACAATTAAGGGGCGTTTCCGAGATGAAACAATTAAATACGACGACAGAACTTGCTGATAGCTGGTATACGAATGCGGAACGCAAAGCCGCCCATTACTTGGCGCTGCTGCAAGAAGAGCTTGGACATCAATCTTACAGGGACACGCTTTTGGCTGATTTCCGGCTATGGGAGAAGGAGCTTATCAAACCTTCCGCTTGGCAATCCGCTTTATCACTGGCGGGCCGCAAACCCGATTACAAGGATTACGGAAAATTTCTGCGATGGCAGCGGCTTACAGGCGGGCTTGACGACTATCTGGAACGCAGCGTTACTTATATGTACATGCGCGATCTTGGCAAAGACCTTGCATCGCCCAGCACTCAGAGGCGAATCGAAAAGCTGGTTGCCTTCCTGAAGCAGCATCTGATTCCTTCATCAGATTCGTCGAACGACAGCAAAGGGATTCCAGACCATATGAGTCTGGCCGGGATCTATCGTTGGGCGCAGCGGGAGGGTGTCGAGTTGGCCGTCATTTGGGCGATTAACAAGCTTAGACGAGTTTCCGATCGCATTCCGCCCGAGATGAATGCCGAGCATGCGGTACGCAAACTGATCAAAATCATGATCGGCGTCGTCCTTCACGTCATGGATGACATGGACGATCATATACCGCCCGCCGAACGTTCTCGCAGACTGGATCAAGGCATTCGATTAGGGTATTCCTATGGATTAACTTATCCGTTCATTGACGATTTAATGGATTCCGGTGTACTTGACGACGCGGAGAAATCGCAATATGCGCGCATGATTCGTCACACACTATTGCACGGCTCCGTGCCGGATGTCAAGAATTGGACGGGGAACAACGCCGGTCTGATCCAATATGTGCATGGCGAGCTCCGCGAAGCGTTTGAGACGATCAGGAAACATCAGAACCCGGAGTCTCTGCCCATTTTCTACGAGCAGTCTTATGTTTTCTTCCAATCCCAGGACATCGATCGGGATAAATCGCCGAAAGTAACGAATTACACGAACGAAGAATTACTGTTGCCTATCATTATTAAATCAGCATCCTCACGGCTGATCGTCCGTTCGGTTATCGGCGCGCAAGAGGACGAGGCCTTCGATCAGCGAACATTCTATTACGGCCTATATAACCAATTGGCTGACGACTTCGCGGATATGTACGATGATTTGGCGGCAGGCGCTGTAACGCCATACACCTACTACTGGAACAACCATCGCGAACGGCCTGATCTGCTTAATCCTTTTGAATTATACTGGGCTGTAGTGGCTCACTTGATCCATCGGGTGTATCGGTCGCAACCCACTGCCCGCAAGGTCATTCTAGAGAGGGCGATCGGCGGAATTAAGCGATTTAAGCAAAAGGTCGGAGTGGATACCTATCAGTCGTTCATGCGCGTATTCGCCGTAGGCGATGCCTCTTTCGACAATATGCTGGAACGTCTTATACAAAAGGCCGATCGCGTCGATTTTTTCGATAAACTGCTTCGGGAACAGATGGTGTCCACGCTGCGCTCCAATCGCGAACAAAAAGAACGATTTTCCGACACCGTTAAAGGCTTACGCGAAGAGATCAATGCACTTCTGCCGTTACAAGCACAGGGAGGATCCGAAATACTCGGCGAATTCTTAACCGATGCGGCCAACTATAGTCTCGAAGGCTCCGGAAAGCGATTACGGCCCATTGTCGCATGGGTGATGTGCGTAGAGGAATACGGTTTATCGCCGTCCTCGATCGCTCCGCTCATCCGTTCGCTCGAATATATGCATACGGCGTCGCTCATCTTCGACGACTTGCCGACGCAAGATAATGCCTCCTCCCGCAGAGGAAAACCGACGCTTCATCTCGTGCACAATAGCGCAACAGCCGAGCTGACCGGTCTGTTCCTGATTCAGAAGGCAATCGAGGAGCAATCTTCGTTGACCGGCTTCTCGCCGAAATCCGTCCTGCAATTGATCCAATATTCATCTTCGAAGGCGGCCGATATGTGCCGAGGCCAAGAGATGGATCTGCGCACGCGCGGTCAGGCTCTTACGCTCGAAGAGCTTAACATCTTATGTTATTACAAAACCGGTATCGCATTCGAAGCATCGCTCCTTATGCCTGCCATTCTCGCCGGTGCGGATGAGAAGGAAATTCAAGCGTTAAAGAAATACGCTTATCATGCCGGCATTGCGTTCCAAATCAAGGACGACTTGCTTGACGCCGAGGGTAACGTCGCGATGCTTGGCAAGCCGGTTGGACAGGACGAGAGCAATAGCAGCTCGACGTTCGTGACGTTGTTTGGCAAAGACGGTGCAACGAAGACCATGTGGGAGCATTTTTGTTTTGCGTCGGAAGCTCTGAACGAACTTCCTCGTGATTCGGCCTTTTTGGCGCATCTGCTCCATTATTTGATTCAAAGACAATCATAAGTCATTTTGAGGAGCGTCCTGACCGGGCGTTCCTTTCTGAACGTTAAGCCGGAAAGAATCGACGGCATCTTTATAGGAGAAACTTATAACAGACAAACGATAGCTGTTTATGAGCGGACTGGCAAACAACTTACTAATTAATCCCTTTAACTAAAAGGAGCGAATACCACAAGCATGAAGGCCTTTATTTTGGATCGCGACGGAGTCATCAATAAAGGGGGGAACATCAACCGAAAATCCGAATTCCAGTTGCTGCCCGGCGTAACGGAGGCGATCAAAGCGTTAAACGGCATGGGCTTTGGCGTATTCGTGGCATCGAATCAAGGAGGAGTCGGGTTGGGCTTCATGACCAAGTCGGCCCTCAAGAGCATAAATGGTTACATGGTTACTCTTATTCGTGAAAAAGGCGGCGATATTGTGGAAGCTCGTTATTGCACGCATAAGCCGCGTGCGGGCTGCTCCTGCCGCAAACCAAGACCGGGCATGCTGCTTGAGCTGATCGAAAAGTACGATATTGACCGAAAAGCAAGCTTCATGGTAGGTGATCGCGACACCGATATCATGGCAGGAAGCAGCGCAGGCGTTCATACGGTATTTATTGGCGACAACGTTCCTTTCGGCATTGAGCCGGATTATGTGTTTTCCGGCTTGTTAGATGCCGTAAACGGCCTGCGGGATCGCAACATCATACACACAAAATAAGAAAGGCAGCCGGATGACCGGCTGCCTTCTTGAATTATAGAAAAGTATAAGTGTTCGCCATACTTGACCTATAATTCTCGGGATGAAACGAGCTGCGCCGCCAAAGGGCGGCGACAGCCGTTGCACCTTGGTTATCCTGCTCGTCGCCGACTTCTAGAAACGTTGGCCGCCGCCGATTTGTTGCTCGGCGATTTGGACCAATTTTTTCGTGATGTAACCGCCGATGGAACCAGCTTCACGAGTTGTCAGGTTGCCGTTGTATCCATCTTGGGAGAGGGATACGCCAAGCGAGGATGCCGCTTCCATTTTCATTTGATTCAGTGCTGCTTTAGCTTGCGGTACTACCAGGTTGTTTGAACTTTGTCTGCTCATTGATTATCACTCCTTAATGGGATGTGAGGTTATTGTGTGCATGATAGAACAAGATATACATGCCTATTCAAAAGAAATGTCATGTAAAAAATGGTAATTGACTTTTTCCGCATAATGACGCCATTTTCTGACCAAAAAATTTTTTTTGAAGGATATCCGATCGAGCCTGACAAAGAATTAGGGTTGTCAGCGGCACATGATTGTGATAATCTACTGTTAATTTCATGAATGGAGCTGAATGCAGGATGTAGGATTTTCTTGATCGTTGCGAGTAGACAAATGGGCGAACGTATGAGGACATCATCCGTTTGTTTTGTCGCGTGACTTCAAGAAAGTTACTTCATCGGCTTCAGTCTCATACGGCATATCTCTAATGGACCCGCCTTTTGTTCTGGCGCGGATATTAAAGTTGTATGGCAATGAGCTGCGAGAGAGTAACTTTCTTGCGGCTTTTTTATTTTTTCCATACGGGAGGTAATCCTTAATGTCATTAATTCAAGTTTCGAAATTAACGTTTGCATATGAAGGCAGCTATGATCCCATCTTTGAGAACGTCAGCTTCCAGATCGATACGAATTGGAAATTAGGCTTCACCGGGCGCAACGGGAGGGGGAAAACCACCTTTCTCAATCTGTTGCTTGGCAAACATGAGTACGAGGGCACGATATCCGCTTCCGTCGAATTTGATTACTTCCCCTTTCAGGTAAAGGACCGTGATCGGATGGCGATCGAGGTTGTCGAAGACATCGCTCCGGATTATGAGCATTGGAAGCTGATGCGCGAGTTGAACCTGCTCCAGGTTGGCGAAGATGTCCTGTATCGATCCTTCGAAACGCTGTCGAACGGGGAGCAGACGAAGATGCTTCTTGCGGCGCTGTTCCTCAAGGACAATCATTTTTTGTTAATCGACGAGCCGACCAACCATCTTGATATGGAAGCGAGGGAGCTGGTCAGTCAATATTTGCGAAGCAAGGAAGGATATATTTTGGTTTCCCATGACCGTGCCTTTCTCGACAATTGCGTCGATCACATCCTGTCCATCAACCGAACGGATATTACGGTGCAGAGAGGCAACTTCTCTGATTGGTGGGAGAATAAGAAGCGGCAGGACAACTTCGAGCTCGCCGAAAACGATAAGCTGAAGAAGGATATTAAGCGGCTGTCGGAGGCGGCGAAACGCACAAGCAACTGGTCCGATGAAGTGGAGAAATCAAAAAACGGCACATTAAATTCCGGATCGAAGCTCGACAAGGGATACGTCGGCCATAAAGCCGCGAAAATGATGCAACGCTCCAAATCGATTGAAGGCAGACAATCGGATGCCATCGAAGAGAAATCCAGGCTGCTCAAAAACGTAGAAAGTGTCGACAGCCTGAAGCTGACGCAGCTGCACTATCACAAAAGCCGGCTTGTAGAGCTGGATCGCGTATCGATCTATTATGGAGAAACGCCCGTAACCGGCGAAATCAGCTTCGACATCGAACGGGGCGAACGTATCGCATTGTCGGGACGCAATGGCTCTGGCAAGTCGAGTTTGCTTAAGCTGATCTGCGGGGAGGAGCTGAAATATACGGGAACGATGAGAAGAGGCAGCGGGCTTGTCGTCTCTTATGTATCCCAGGATACATCGCATCTTAGCGGCAATCTGAGCCAATATGCACGCGATTATGGGATTGACGAAAGTTTGTTCAAGTCGATTTTGCGCAAGCTGGACTTCTCCAGAGTGCAGTTCGAAAAAGATATATCGGCATACAGCGGCGGACAAAAGAAGAAGGTGCTGATCGCCAGAAGCTTATGCGAACAAGCGCATCTGCACGTCTGGGATGAACCGCTAAACTTTATCGACGTCATCTCCCGCATGCAGATTGAGCAGCTCTTGCTGGACTATGCGCCTACCTTGTTGTTCGTCGAACACGATCGAGAATTCACCAATGCCATCGCGACAGAACGGATCGAGCTGTCGAACGGATGAGCGACTGTGTTAAACTGATGGAATCCGAGGAATTCTAAGTGAAGCGCATAGGGGGTACCACGATGAAAAAATCCGTAAACGCAAAGTATGCCGGCGATCTGAAAGTACTACAGCTTTTCGAACAGTTGTCCGCGATTCCGCGAGGATCTGGCAACGAGAAGGCGATCAGCGACTTCGTGGCGGATTTCGCCAGGCAAAGAGGCTGTGAGGTCCTGCAGGACGAACGCCATAACCTCATTATTCGCAAGCAGGCTTCGGCCGGCTATGAACACGCGGAGCCCGTCATCTTCCAGGGGCATCTCGACATGGTGTGCGAGAAGAATAAAGGCACAGAACATGACTTCGAGAATGACCCCATAACGCTTTGCGTGGAAGACGATTTTATCTATGCAGATGGAACGACGCTGGGCGCCGACAACGGCATTGCGGTCGCAACCGCTCTTGCTTTGATCGATTCCGCCGAACTGGCCCATCCGGAGCTGGAAATTTTAATGACTACGGAAGAAGAAACGACGATGGGCGGCGCATTCGCATTGGATGTTTCCACGCTGAAGGGCCGTCGTATGATCAACTTCGATTCCGACCGCGAGGGCGTATTGTTCGTCAGCAGTGCCGGCGGAGTGAATCTGTACCATACGGTGCCTATCGGCTGGCGCGAAGCCAAGCAGGAGGACGGCGATTCTTATGTCATCGTTGTGCAAGGACTGCGGGGCGGCCATTCCGGCGACGATATCATCCATGAACGCGGGAATGCGAACAAGCTGCTCGGGAGAGCGCTGGGCGAGCTTGACCGCCGTGTCTCGTTCGATCTTGCGAGTATAACTGGCGGCATGAAGGCGAATGCGATCCCGCGCGAAGCGGAAGCCGTGGTGTATATCCGCCAGAGTGATCTGGAGGCGACGCAAGAGGTGATCGCCGATCTCAACACCGTACTCAGCGATGAATTCCGCGTATCGGACGGAGATATCCGCGTAGAGCTGCATGTTTCAGCAGATTGGGGAGGAGATTCGCCGCAAGACGGCAAGCTGTTCGACGACGCAACGAAGTCGGTAGCGATCGGGCTGCTGGAGCTCATTCCGAACGGCGTGCATAGTATGGACAAGACGATCCCGAATCTGGTTCGCACCTCCTCCAATCTCGGCATTGTTTCAACCGGCGATGAGTCCATCGTTATGCAAAGTCTGGCGCGCAGCTCGCATCGATCACAGTTGGACGATGTACTCCGAAGGATGGAGACGTTATCCGGCCTTGTCAGCTGCGGCTTCCGCTTCGACAGCTACTTCCCGGGCTGGCCGTACCTTGCAGACTCCAAACTTCGTCCCGTTTTAGAGGAGGTATACATGCGGCGGTTCGGCAAGGCTCTTGAAGTCAAAGCCATTCATGCCGGATTGGAATGCGGCGTGCTGGTCGGTAAACTGCCGGAGCTCGACGCCGTGTCGTATGGCCCCAATCTCTACGATATCCATACGCCGCAAGAGCATCTGTCGATTACGTCCGTGGAGCGTTCCTGGGCGTTCCTGGTCGATGTGCTGCGCGCGCTGAAGCAATAAGCGTGGTATGATAGAAGAGAATGGAATTAAAGCAAGGAGGCTTATAAGTTGAGCGAAAGATATCGGATTACAAGAGCATTTCAGGAGCCTGCAGAGGTTCAGGAGATTACGCTGGAGGAATGCAAACAATATTTTGCGGCGAAACCAGACTTTGTATATACGTCCGTCTATACGGTTAAAGGGCCGGGCGCCACGATGTCCATCGACGGCGATTTCTTCATGTGGAGCTATGGAGAGCTGGAAATTCCCTTCCGGCATTACATGGGGGATTTGTACGTAGCGGTCACGAACGAGGCCGTTGTACCGAAGATGGTCGAGATCGCAAGCGAACTTCGCGCGGATTTGACGGAGGGTTGAACTCGGGCGAAAGCGGCTCGGGTCTCGCCTCCGCGTTCAAACCAGCCGACTTCGACGAAAACAAATGGAGGATCGCCGGGGCCGGCGCCGAATACATTCGTAATCTGCAGAGCATTTAGCGTGAAGTTATCCGTGCCGCAGCCGCAAAGCGCGGCTAATCGTTCCGCCATAGGCAGGGCGGCTGTTTGAAGCTTTTCGGCAGGCACGCCGCGAAATAATAGATGTGGCAAAGGGATGGAGCTCCTCTTTCATCGTTAACATCTAATCATTATAGAACAAAGTGACGTTATGGTACAGACGTGGATACATAACAAGGTATTTCAATTGCGAATAGAAAGCGGGGAGTTGGAATGGAATTTGTGAAATTAGGCCGTACGGGATTGGATGTATCGCGCATTTGTTTGGGCTGCATGAGCTTCGGCGATGCAACGCGCTGGAATCATCCATGGGTGCTCGACGAGGAGCGGAGCCGTCCGTTTATCAAAAAGGCGCTGGACCTTGGCATTAATTTCTTTGATACGGCGAATGTATACGGCATCGGCTCCAGCGAGGAAATCGTTGGCCGCGCTCTAAAGGATTACGCCAGACGCGACGAGGTTGTTATAGCTACGAAAGTATTTTTCCGCATGCAGGAAGGTCCTAACGGCGCCGGTCTGTCCCGCAAAGCGATTATGAGCGAAATCGACAACAGCTTGAAACGTCTCGGTACGGATTACGTGGATCTCTATCAAATCCACCGTTGGGACTACAACACGCCGATCGAAGAGACGATGGAGGCGTTGCATGATGTCGTGAAGTCCGGCAAAGTCAGGTACATTGGCGCTTCCGCCATGTTCGCCTGGCAGTTCCAGAAGGCGCTGCATGTCGCCGAACGACACGGTTGGACCCGGTTCACGGCCATGCAGAACCATCTTAACCTGATTTATCGGGAAGAAGAGCGCGAGATGATGCCTCTATGCAAGGAAGAGGGAATCGGCGTCATCCCGTACAGCCCTCTAGCCTCGGGCAGACTTGCCCGTGACCTGTCGGTCACGACGCATCGATCCGAGACCGACCCTGCCCAAAAGATGAAATACGACGCTACCGCAGATGTCGATCGACCGATTGTAGATCGTGTTGCCGCCATTGCCGAGCAGCGCGGGGTTTCTCGTGCCGAGGTCGCTCTGGCTTGGCTGCTGCAGAAGGAGAACGTATCGTCTCCGATTATCGGCGCTACAAAGCTGTCGCATCTGGATGAAGCGGTTTCCGCGCTATCCGTCAAACTGACTCAGGACGAAATTGCCGAATTGGAAGCTCCGTACGTTCCGCATCCGGTCGTTGGAGCGTTGAAAGCTTAACTTAAATGATAGATTAAGTTGATAGGGGGAGAAAAGGATGAAAGCGTTATTTATTGGAGGAACCGGAACGATCAGCTCCGCGATTACTAAGCAATTGGCTGAACAAGGACATGAGCTGTATTTGCTCAATCGAGGGAACAGGCAGTCTGCGCTGCCGGATAACGTCATCTCCATTCAAGCCGACATCAACGACGAAACCAAGGTAGCCGAGTTGATCTCGGAGCTGTCTTTCGACGTCGTCGCCGATTTTATCGCGTTCGAGCCTTCGCAGCTGGAACGGGATTACCGCCTGTTTAAGGACAAGACCAAGCAGTTTATCTTTATCAGCTCGGCGTCCGCCTACCAGAAGCCGCTATCCGACTATCGGATTACCGAAGGGACGCCTCTTGCCAATCCATACTGGCAATATTCCCGCAACAAGATCGCCTGCGAGGATTATCTGATGAAACAATACAGGGAGCAAGGTTTCCCGGTTACGATCGTCAGGCCGAGCCATACATACGACGAAAGATCCATCCCGCTTGGCGTGCACGGTCGAAACGGCTCATGGCAAGTGGCGAAGCGCATGCTGGAGAATAAACCCGTCATTATCCACGGAGATGGCACCTCGTTATGGACGATGACCCACAATTCGGACTTCGCGCAAGGTTTCATCGGGTTGATGGACAACCTTCATGCCATCGGAGAAGCGGTGCAAATTACGTCGGACGAGTCCTTAACATGGAATCAAATCTACGAATGCATTGCGTCCGCGCTCGGCGTGAAGCTGAATGCCGTTCACGTGTCTTCGTCCTTCCTCGCGGCTTGCAGCGAAATGGACTATACGGGCGGTCTGATCGGGGACAAGGCGAATTCCGTCGTCTTTGACAATTCGAAGCTGAAGCGGCTCGTACCCGGATTTACGGCTACAACTCGCTTCGATCAAGGCATTAAGGCGACAATTCGGCATATTTTAGGCCACCCTGAGCTTCAGAGAGAGGATGCCGAGTTCGACGCTTGGTGCGACAAAGTAGCACGAGCGATGGATGGCGCGCTTGCGGCGGTCAAGGGATCATAAGGCATGAATGTTAAGGAAAAGGGCATCGTCGTCGACGATGCCTTTTGCCGTTGATATCGCCTTGCCGCCAATTATTTCGCCATTAACGCCGACATTTTCGCATCCGTATTGGAGTGCTGGGCAGGCGTGTAGATGCTGCATCTCAGATCCGCGTCTCCGTGAACGTGGAGCGACGTTAATTGAAACAGCATTTTTCCGGCGGAGGCATGACGGAATTCAAGCAATACTTCCGGCGCATAGCTCACGCTGCCGGCAGCCCACAACCGCGAGAAGTCGGGGTAAGCATCCATCATCTCCTCCAAAAACATCTCGTACCATTCATCGTCCGCGTATTGACCGTAATAGGCGCGAAACATGGCCAAATACTCCCGCGCGAAGCTCTCCCAATTCACCGCCAGCCGTCTGAATTCACGCCGGGCGAACAACAGCCGAATCATATTTCGCTCATCGGGACGCAAATTCCCGAAATCCATGAACACCCGGCCGGCGGCCTCATTCCATGCGACGATATTGCATCTGCGGTCGGAAATGATCGCTGGACAACCTCGCAGTTCCGTAATCATCCGATTAAGGGAAGGGCTGATCGTGGCAGCCTTTTCCTCCGGAGCATGGACGGCAGCAACGGAATCTCGCGCAAGCGAGAATACGTATTTTCTTTCGTCCGTCGTCAGTCGAAGCGCTGTCGCTATGCCATCAAGAACGGCAGGCGATACGGTGATGTCGCGGCCTTGCTCCAGCCACGTATACCAAGTAGCGCTGACGTTAGCGAGCGATGCGACTTCCTCCCGGCGCAAGCCCGGCGTTCTCCTGCGCGTTCCTTCGGGCAGACCGACTGACGCGGGAGTAAGTCGTGCGCGAGCGGCTTTCAGAAACTCTGATAAAACTTGAAGCTTCGTTTGACGATTCATGAGTGAACCTCCAATAACTCATACTGGTACTTATTATACTAGGATAAACGACAACTTGTAATAGGATAAATCATATGGCAAGATGAGTAACACAAATAGATGAGCATGGAGGTATCGCTTATGGAACGAGTTGTTATTACAGGCATGGGAGCCATTACGCCGTTGGGTCTGGACGTAGAAGAAACGTGGAAGCAGCTTGTGCGGGGGACTTCGGGAATTACGCAAATTGATGCTTTTGACGTGGACGGCTACAAGGTAACGATCGCTGCATCCGTCAAAGGTTTTGACGGCAAGGAGCTGTACGGCGCAAAGGAATATCGAAGGATGGACCGCTTCACGCAATTCGCCGTTGCCGCAGCCGACCAAGCCATCCTCGACGCAAAGCTCGATCTGGCTACGATCGATCGCGAGCGTGTTGGGGTTTATGTGGGATCCGGTATCGGCGGAATCGGGACGCTGGAGGAGCAGCACGCAACGCTGCTTGCCCGAGGTCCAAGCAAAGTCAGTCCCGTGCTTGTGCCGATGCTGATATCCAATATGGCTGCGGCGAGCATCAGCATCCGGCATGGCCTGCACGGACCGACTCTGTCTCCCGTCACGGCTTGCTCCATCGGCAATACCGCTATCGGGGAAGCGTTCCACCGCATTCAAGCCGGAAGGTCGGACGTTATACTGGCCGGCGGGGCGGAGGCCGCCGTGACACGCATCTCGCTGGCCAGCTTCGCCAATGCGACCGCGTTGTCGACGCGAAATGATGATCCTGCCGGCGCCAGTCGGCCCTTCGATAAGGATCGGGACGGCTTCGTCATGGGGGAAGGAGCTGGGATCGTCGTACTGGAGTCCCTCAGCCACGCAAAGCGGCGAGGTGCCCGCATTCTTGCCGAGGTCATTGGATACGGAGCCAGCTCGGACGCATACCATATGGTGGCTACGCATCCTGAAGGCGACGGTGCTTACTTGGCGATGCGAGAGGCGATTCGAGACGCCGGTATTACTCCGGACGAGGTGGATGTCATAAGCGCGCACGCTACGAGCACGGAGCTAGGGGACCGGTCGGAGACGGCCGCAATCAAGCGACTATTCGGAGACGATGCATACCGCGTCCCCGTCACCGCCAACAAATCCATGCTTGGACATCTGCTCGGCGCGGCAGGAGGCGTCGAAGCGATCGCATTGGTGAAAAGCCTGAACGAAGGCATTATCCCGCCAACCATCAATCTGACGGAACCGGATGCCGAATGCGATCTGGACTACGTGCCCAATACCGCTAGAAAAGCCGATTTACGGATCGGCATGTCGAATTCGTTCGGATTCGGCGGCCACAATGCGGTTATTATCGTCAGAACCTTTGAGGGATAAGGAATGGTATAAATTTCGGCAATAAGGGAGCATTCGGCTATGTCAGCCGGATGCTTTTTGGCGTGCAGGAAAAAAATAAAAGTGCGTGTTCAAAAAGTTCGGTTTTCAGCACCGAGAAGATTGGATGAAAGTAGAAACTGAGGAGCGGAGCGTAGTGGAAGCTACGTGAGCACCTGCAATGTTTCCGGAGGAAACATACTTCGAAAGCAATCGCTTAGTTTCGCTTGCATTCAATATTCGATGTCGAGTAGGCTTCTTGGCATACTTCGTGATCAAAAGCGAAATTTTTGAACAACCTCTGAAGAAATATGCAGCGAAAACGAACCAATGACCGTCTAATAGGTTGGAGGTGATGATCCAGTGAGGCCGGCCGGCTCCAATAGCTACGAAAACGAAAACATTCCTCGCGATCCCGATGCGGCGCTCGAGCTGCTCATGAACCGCTACGGCTCGACTGTCATGCGAACTGCCTATTTTTACACAGGCGATCGGCATCTCGCGGAGGATATTAGCCAGGAGACATTTCTAAGGGCATATCGCAAGTGGACGTCCTTCCGGGGAGACAGCAGCGTCCGAACATGGTTAACGACAATAACCGTCAATGTATGCCGGGACAAGATGGGCGCCCGCATGTTCGCGGAACAGCCCACTGATCCAGTCCGCATGGATCGAGGCAGAACGATTAGCGTGGAAGAGGAAGCGCTGGAGAAATTCGAGAAGAGCGAAGTGCTGCGATATGTGCTTCAATTATCTATGCCTTATCAGGAAGCGTTGTATCTTTATTATTACTTGGATCTGGGAACGAAGGAAATCGCGGATGCAATCGGCGCGCCCGAAGGAACCGTACGGAACCGTCTGCATCGGGCCCGCGAAGCGCTCGCGAAGGTAATGAAGAAGGAGGGACACGGAAGATGAACGATATCGACCGTCAATTACGCGAACAATTTCGAGAGGAGTCGGATAATATGATGTTTAACAATATGGAACTTAGCGAGGCAACCAAGGACAAAATTCGCAGTCAAGCGGCGGCGGCAGGGCAGAAGCGAAGAGGTTTCTCCCTCCCCAAAGCCTGGATTGCAGGAACGGCCGCGGTGGTTATGGCCTTCGTCGTATTCGCGGGATACCCGCTGTTAAACGGGCCGTCGTCAGATCCCGCTCCGCAAACGGGAAATACGGGTGTCAGCCAACCGCCAGCGGATGGAGGCGCATCGTCCGGCACTGGGACAGGGACGGGACTTTCCCAGCTCATTACGGCGAAATTAGTTACGGTAGAGGAAGCCAAAGCTGCTTTCGGCGAAGGTCTGCTTGTACCTTCATTGCTTCCGGAAGGCTTCCTGCTTAAAGATATTACGACAGCGGGCATGGAAGGAGAGCCGCTTCGGGATGTCGTGTTCACGTATGCAGCGGGCGATCGATCGTTCACGTATTCGGTAAGCCGCATGGAGGCTGCCTTCCCGCAAGACATGTTCTCTCCCGTTCAGGTAAAGGGAGCCGAAGGATTCGTATTCGAGCAGCCGGAGCTTGTGGAGCTGTATTGGATCGAGAACGGCATCCAATACGGAATCGTGGGCAATTTGACCGCAGACGAAGCCGTGCAGGCGGCCGAATCGATCAACTGAACGGTACAACGATTGGTATTCATCCCCGCTGTCGACATGGACGGCGGGGATTTTTTTCGAGAAGAACGCTTGACATGACTACTTGTAGTAACTACAATGGTTACAACGGTGGTGATTCAAACATGAAGCAGATCAGTACGAGATTCTCGATTGCGGTTCATACGTTGTCCCTGATCGCAAGCTTTCCGAACGAATGTACGGGAGACTATATAGCCGGAAGCGTAGGCACGAATCCCGTAGTCATTCGTAGAATTATGGGCATGCTTAAGAAGGCAGGGTTTATTGACGTGCGTCCCGGCGTGGGCGGCGCTTCTTTGCTGAAATCTCCGGCAGACATTACGCTCCTGGATATTTATAAGGCGGTCGATGTCGTCGAGGATCAACGGCTGTTTCGGTTCCACGAGGATCCCAACGAACGATGCCCGGTCGGCAGAAATATCGAAGCGGCGCTGCAATCGGAGATGGATGAAGCGCAACTCGCGTTAGAGAATCGACTGGCTGAGACGACTTTAAGCGGAATTACCGCGAAGTTTGTTTGAAGTGGAAGCTCTAATCCAAGAGCTTTTATTTTTAAATACGTTGTAACTATGTATGTTATAACAAAAATGGTGACAACGTAAAAAAGAGGAGGAACATCAGATGAAAGTATTGGTAACGGGAGCAACGGGGAAATTGGGTTCGAAAATTGTGGAAGTTTTGCTGCGTAAACTGCCTGCAAGCGATATTGCCGTCAGCGTACGCAATCCGGAGAAAGCGCAACACCTCAAAGAACAAGGAGTAGACGTGAGACTCGGCGACTTCGATCGCCCTGAAACGCTGGATTCCGCCTTTCAAGACATTGTTCGCTTGCTGATCATATCGGCGGACGGAGATAACGAGACTCGCATCAGACAGCACAATCATGCGGTAGATGCGGCCAAACGCGCCGGTGTAGATTTCATCGCTTACACAAGTCTTGCTAACGCGAGCGAGAGCGGCATCTTCCTTGCCGAAGTTCATCGCGTCACGGAAGCGGCCATAGTCGCTACCGGTATTCCATACTCGTTCCTGCGCAATAACTGGTACCTGGAGAATGAACTGGGAGCGATCAAAGCCTCTGCAGCCGGCGCGCCATGGGTCACTTCCGCGGCATCTGGCAAAGTGGGCTGGGCATCGCAGCAAGATTACGCGGAAGCAGCTGCTGCCGTTCTCGCCGGAGTAGGGCATGATAATTCGATCTACGAACTCTCGGGCAACCTGCTAACGCAAAACGAATTGGCGACTGCGCTTGCGGATACGATCGGCAAGGACGTGCAGGTACGGCATATCGACGATGAGGCATATTCCGATATCATGAAAGGCGCGGGCATACCTGAATTCGTTCTGCCGATTCTCGTCGGCATTCAACAAGGCATTCGGGAAGGACATCTGGAGATCGTAAGCAACGATTTCGAAAAACTTCTGGGCAGGCCCGCTACGCCGGTCCGAGAAGCATTAGCCGATTTCGTGAAGTAATATAGCTAGACAGAAAGGACTGTGCCTCTGATTTTTAGACCAGGGCACAGTCCTTCTTAGTGCTTGCGTTCATCCTTCCGTTATCTTAACATCTAACGGGCAATTAGCTCCGTCAGTGCTTCCTTGTGGCGGAAGCCGATGGCTTTCTTGACAGGCAGGCCGTCCTGGAAGACGATCAACGTCGGCATGCTCATCACGCCGAAGCGGCTAGCGAGCTCCGGGTGTTCGTCAACATTCACCTTGGCGACATTGAAATCTTCAAGCTCCTCGTCGAGCTCCTTCAAGATAGGCGAAAGCCGCTTGCAAGGCGGACACCACGCCGCCCAGAAGTCCACGAGCACCGTCTTCTCCGATTGGATCACTTCATCAAAATCGCTTTCCGTTGCATCTAGAATGGCCAATCCTATTCGCTCCTTTCATTCTTGCAGAGTACGTACGATTGCTCTTGCCAATCGTGCTGCGCCTTCAGTATAATCCCTGCCAATAATGTCATGGTCAACTCCTTGACCCTGACACTTGCGTTAAGGTTTATAATAGAAGGATAATGGTCGAAGAAGGGAGGACTCCCGATGAAGATCGGACAATTAGCGGAATTGACCGGAAGCAGCCTGCGTTCGCTCAGATATTACGAACAGAAGGGACTTTTGTCGCCGCTGCGCCAAGACAACGGCTATCGCGAATATTCGCCGCTTGCCGTTCAACAAGTTCAAACGATACGATTTTATTTGAATCTGGGGCTCACTACGGATCAAATCGCGAGCTTCCTCCATTGCGTCATCCGAAATAAAGAATCGTTCTGCGAGGAAGTGCTGCCCATCTATCAGCAGAAGTTGGAAGAAATCGACGAGCAAATTCGCAGTTTGAACGGCATCCGGAACAATTTGATCGATCGAATCCATTCCATCAACCACGAAAGAGTGGCTGCTGGAAGCGCGCTTTCTGTCAGCGAAAGCCTAAGAACCATTAACGATCAGGCCAAACCAAATGCAGAAGGAAGAGATACATGATCAAAAAAAGTCTGGTCATTGCTGCTTATGCGGCTTCCGTCGCCCTATTGCTGCTTTATCGGGAGCCGATCATGCAGTGGCTGCAAGAGGATAGCGCGTCCCATCACATCCTTCTCATCGGGGCGGCGATTTTATTCGGTCTTGTTCCAATCGTTCCATACGGCATCGTAGCAGGCATCATCGGAGCTAAGTACGGCCCCTATTGGGGAGGAATCGCGAACGCTCTTTCATCGACCGCGGCTGCCGCCATCATGTTCTATCTCGTGCGGTTTGCCTTCCATGAGCAAGGCAGCCGGCTGCTATCCAAGAACCCTACGATAGGCAAGTTCACTGTCCAAGTGGAACGCAATGCGTTTATCGCCGTCTTGTTCGCCAGGCTGCTTCCGTTCGTTCCCGCAATCGTCGTCAACGTCTACGCGGCTCTCAGCCGGATGCCGTTCCGAATTTTCGCGGTCGCAACGCTGATCGGAAAGCTGCCTACCATGTTCGTTTTTGCCCTGGTTGGAGATCAATGGATGTCCAGCATCGGCGGGGCGATTCGGGTTATTGTCCTTTATATGCTTTTTTTGCTCGTCATCCTGGCAGCATATCGACGATTTCGCTAGTATTATAGCCATAATGTCTGCCGCAACGGTGACAAACGACGACGGTTTGCTCTCCGGAAAACCGAGGTAAGTCAAATAAGCCTTCTTCCACGAGCTCGAGGCGTAAGATACGACACGATCATCATAACGTTTAATACCAAAAACTCGTCTCCGCGTTGGAGACGAGTTTTTTGGGCTTTTGACGGATCATGAGCCGGCACGAGACTGACGGTTTTTGTTCTGCAGTCTGTCCACAACGAGCTTGAGCAGCGGGATCACGACAAAAAACATGAACAGCAGCCGGAATAATTGATAAACGACGACGATGGAGACGTCCGCCTCGGTCTCGTGAGCAATGATGCTCATCTGGTCCATGCCGCCCGGAGCCAGACTTAACAGAGCTGTCAGAAGCGACATGGATTCGTCCGCCGACAAGATTAAGCTTTGCAAGTAAGTCCCCAATATAAGCAGCAGACTGGAAGCAAGCGCTAAAGCCAGCGTCTTGAACCGGTTCGTAAACTCCGCTGGCTTAAAGAGCAAACCCAGAAAGGCGCCGATGCAGATTTGAGCCGCAATCAGTACGATAGGCGGCAGCTCGGGACCTGACAAACCGAGAATTTGAAGCAATGCGGTGCCGAACAGCGGTCCAAGAAGCGGAGCCGTAGGCAGCTTCAGCTTCCCTGCCCCCCATGCGAATAGAACGCAAACAAGGGCAAAAAGGGCAGCATTTATAAGAATGCTCTGACCAGCGGCTGTCGTTGCTCCCATTTCGCCTGCAAGCGGCGCAAGCGTGTTGCTATGTTTTGCGCCGACAATGGGACTGAATAATAATAACGGAACCATGACGATAATCGTCATCAGCCGCATGACCTGCATGACCGTAACGATCGTCACATTGACGCCTTTTGTCTCCTGAGCCAATAAAACGACCTGGCTTAAGCCCCCGGGTACCGTGCCCATGAGCATGGTCAGGAAATCGCCGCCCGTTAGACGGGTTAGAATCGCTGCCAGCGCTACGCTAAACACCACAAGAATGACCGTCATCAGCAGCATTTTGGGCAAATGGCGAGAAATTTCGTGCAGGACCGTTGCCGTAAAGGAAAGTCCCATCGTATAAGCAATAATCATCATGCCCGCGTTCTGCAGGGATTTGTTCCATGCGAACCGATTTTTAAAGCGGGTCGATCCCAGTAACACGAACGTCATGGGACCCAATATCCACGGCAGGGGAATATGCAGGAAATAGAAGACGCATCCTCCCGCAATAGAAGTTATTAATGTGATAAACAAACGATGTTGTGCTCGAAGCCATCTCATATCGCCAATCATCCTCTAAGTAGTCGAATCGTTTAGTACTGAACTATTATCATACATGATAATAGCAGGACGATAAACCCGTTTTACCGATTTAACCGAAATTGTCGGGGACTAGCACCGTATGCGGCGGTGAAATGTCTTGTAAAGGGGTGAATGGAAGGATACCCCAATCGATCCGCGATGGCGGTAACCGTCAACTCGCTCTCTTGCAACAGGTTGGCTGCGCGCCTCATCAGCAGCTTATGCTGGTAAGCCTTCGGCGCCATGCCGGTCTCGCGCAGAAACAGCGCATGGAAGTAAGAGCGTTTCATCCCGCAGGAAGCTGCCCATGCGTCGATCGAAGCACGATCTTCTGGATTCTCGTTCAAGTAGGCAAGGAGTCGTACGATACGGTAATCGGAAGGCTGACGCGAGTGGACCGCATTGTACCAACCCAGCAGCCAGCTCCGCATCAAGCCGCTCACCAACTCATCTCTATAATAAAGAGTATCGTGGAACAATCGGGTTAGTTGAACGATGGATTCATATAACCAGGGGTATGACTGCAGGGAAAACACGCTGGGCAAGGAGTCCAAATCGGCGCAAGTCGGCATGGCAGCCTGCCGATTTGTTTCGAAGGAGAAAGGGGCAGGCGCATAAATGAATGCCCGGTTTCCCGAAAGCGGATGCTCTTTGTCCCACAAATCGCAATAGATATTGTAAGAAGAGAGAGGATGTTTCGCATCGATATGAAAAGCGTGCGGTTGGTTCGGCCTTAAAAAAACCAACGTTTTTGGACCGATGGGATGTTTTATGCCGTCGATCTCCATTTCTCCAGGACCATCGTTAAACAAGTGAAACGCAAACACATTGCATACCCGCAGCTTCTCCTCGTAACCCCCATCATATAGATAGGGCAATGCATCTCCAACGTAAGGTTCGAACTCGTGCAGCCGTTTCATGCATGCTCATCCCTTTGCAACTATTATTTCAATCTCGTAGTGAAAGCTTACCTTATTCCATTTCATTTTTGAAGCAATATTAATCGGAGTTACCGGATTATTTATCAAATGATTGGAGGAGCAGATAAATACAGTTATTCATTGTCATGTTACGATGTTAGAAGAATTCGAACTCAATCAACCAGGAATCAATAACGGATTAATATGCAAATAGACGAAAGTTGAAAGGGGGTAGTCCGTCTATGCTCGCTAACAATAAGGTTTGTCTCATCACAGGAGGCGGATCCGGTATCGGCGAAGTAACGGCGATCAGATTAGCGGAAGAGGGCGCGACGGTCATTGTCGCGGATATGGACGGGGAGAGCGGCGAGCGGGTCGCGCAAGCTATTGCGGGAAAAACCGGTCGTTCACCCGCTGTTTCGATTCGAACCGATGTAGCGGACGAAGGGGAGGTTCGGCACTTAGCTGGCACGATTCGCGATCGATACGGCAGGTTGGACGTTCTGATCAACAACGCGGCCACGATTTTGCCCAAGCCGCTGGAAGATGTAAAGGAGACGGAGTGGCAGCGGGTTATCGATATTAACATGAAAAGCGTTTATTTATTGATCAAACATACCATCCCGTTGCTGCGTGAATCCAAAGGTAGCATCGTCAATATGGCTTCTTTAAACGGATTAGTCGGGCAGAAGCAGAATGCGGTATATGCCTCTACAAAAGGCGCGATCGTCGCCATGACCAAGTCGCTCGCGCTGGACTACGCCTCCGACGGAGTGCGCGTCAATTGCATCTGCCCCGCCGGCGTATCAACGCCGTTGTTGGAAAAATGGATCGAGGAACAGGATGATCCCGCCAAGACGCGGATCATTTTAAACGACATGCATCCGCTGGGCCGGCCGGCGACGCCGGAAGAAGTCGCGGACGCCGCGATCTTTTTCGCCAGCGATTTGTCCCGATTCGTGACCGGCGTTGCTTTGCCGGTAGACGGAGGAGCATCGTTAGGCTATTAAAGGGTTGTTTTACGCATATTCGATTACGACACTTCAAGGAGGAATTTTTTATGAAAATCACGAAAGCGGAAAGCTTTATTTTGCATGTTCCGATTATGCCGCCCATTACGGACGCAATTAACGTGGCTACTCATTGGGGCGTGACGGGAGTGCGCATCGAGACCGATGAAGGCGTGACGGGGTATGGCTACACGGGAACATGCGCAAAAGGCGACGAAATGATTGCCGATACAATTGACCGTTATTACGCTCCGGCGCTCATCGGCAAGGATCCCTTTATGGTGAAGCAGCTTTGGGACGAAATGCGATTTGGACCCATGCACTGGATCGGCCGTTCCGGCGTGACTCATATGGCGCTGGCGGCAGTGGACATCGCGTTGTGGGACATCATGTCCAAGGCGTCGGAAAAGCCGCTATGGAAATATTTGGGTGGCCATAAGCCGGAAGGGATCAAAGCTTACAACACCAACGGCGGTTGGTTGAATTGGAGCAAGGAGCGGCTTGTGGAGGATATGACCTCTATTCTCGAGCAAGGTTTCTCCGCCGTTAAGATGAAGGTCGGCAAGCCGGATCCAAGGGAAGATTACGAGCGGGTAGAGGCGGTCCGGAAAGCTATTGGCGATAAAGCCGGCCTTATGATCGACGTGAACCAGCAATGGAACATCACGACAGCCATGACCTGGGGCAAAAAGTTGGAGCAATTCGATCTCATTTGGCTGGAGGAGCCGTTAAATCCCGATGATATTTCCGGTCACAAGAAGCTGGCGGATGAATTGAACGTACCAATCGCCCTCGGCGAGCATGTCTATAACAAATACGCGTTCCGCGACTACATCGCGTCGGGCGCTGTAGAGTACGTTCAAGTCGATGTTACCCGCGTCGCAGGCGTAACGGAGTGGCTGCAGGTGGCTGGTCTTGCCGCGGCCTACGACATTCCGGTATGCCCTCATGTCGGCGACATGGGGCAGATCCATCAGCATCTTGTGGCTGCAACGCCGGGGGCCGTCATGCTGGAGTATATTCCGTGGATCCGGCATATTTTCGAGGAGCCCGCAACCGTCAAGGACGGCTTTTATGTGCTGCCGCAGCTGCCAGGAGCTTCGACGACGATCCTTCCTCGTTATTTTGACGAGTATCGAGTGAAGTAACAAGATTGCGGCACGACGATAAAATTCCAAAGGAGAACGAATCGATGAAAGCTTTACATCCGGAAGCGCAATGGTTCGACGAAGCGAGATTTGGTATTTTTCTTCATTGGGGACCTTATTCGGTCCGGGGCATCGAGGCTTCCTGGCCGTTAATGTCCCATAGCAGCCAACATATGAAGGTGGAGGACTATGAAAATTTGGCGGATGAATTTAATCCGCAGTCCTACGATCCCAAGGAATGGGCTCGAATGGCCAAGGAAGCAGGGGCGAGTTATATCGTCCTGACGGCCAAACACCATGACGGCTTCTGTCTGTTCGATACCGCCACTACCGACTATAACGCCGTGAAGCGAGGACCGGGCCGGGATCTGATTGCTCCGTTCGTAGAGGCCGCGCGAGAAGAAGGACTTAAAGTAGGACTCTACTTTACGACGATCGACTGGCATGATCCGGACTTCGCCACGATTCCGATTGCGGCGGGCATACAATCTCCAAAACCGAATACTTATGACCCGGATAGGTGGTGGAATTTCCATCAACGTTTCGTCGAACAACTCCGGGAGCTGCTCACGGGTTATGGCCGGATCGATCTGATCTGGTTCGACGTTCCCGGCTTCGGCGCGGATCGCTGGCGGAGCAGCGAGGTAAAGACGATGATGCTAAATCTTCAGCCACATCTGATCATTAATGATCGTCTCCCCGGTGCGGGAGACTACGAGACGCCGGAGCAATTTGTACCGCATCATCCGCCGGAAGAATGGTGGGAAACCTGCATGACGATGAACCATCAATGGGCTTATCATCCCGATGCATCCACTTATAAAAGCGAGATTACGTTGCTGGGCACTTTGCTGGAGGTTGCGACGAAAGGCGGAAATCTGCTCTTGAACGTTGGGCCTCGTCCAGACGGAACATGGCCGGAAGAAGCGAGGGCACGCCTGATTGCAATCGGAAGATGGTTGTCTCGCTGGGGCGAAAGCATCTACGGGACGAAGCGAGCGCCAAAACACTATCCTCCCGTGTTCTACGGACCCATGACGACGAAGGACAACATCATCTATCTGCATGTCCGAGACTTGCCACGATCTCCAATCGAACTTCGCGAAATCGGCGGGGAAGTCAGGAGCGTGCATCTTGTTGGCTCCGGTCAGCCGCTGCCGTATCGAACAGAGCGAACGCACGGTTTCTCCGGCGGCGTGGACGGCGACTACTACGTCAGCAGATTGCGGATCGAGCTCGATCCGGCTGACTGCGATGATTGGAATACGGTCGTCGCGGTCGAATATGACGGCAAACCGGTGTGGCCGGGGTGAAAAAAGGGGATTAACAATGAATAGCGGCATAGGCCTTCCACAACTTGGGAAGGCCTTTGCAGTAACATATGAAAGAAAATCACGGTTCGATTATAAGGCTGTAAGCATAATGCCTTTAAGTTTTCTTCAGCAGAGCTGGAAGCACGAAGGCGTTAATCGTTTCGTGCAACTCTTCGACCGTTCCCTTACCGTGATGATGGATAACGTACAAGCTTGCGCTTTGGATCATGCCGATCAGGCCGGCCGCCGCCAATTCGCAATGCATTTCGTTTAGGGCGCCGTCCGCTTGTCCGTAGCGCAGAACGTCCGCCACGAAAGCGATATACTTGTTTTTAAGCGCCACGATCCGCTCCAAAATATCCGGCTCGATTCCGTTTGTGATTTCGTTGGAAATAATATGAACAAGTTCTCCGTAATGCAGGAACAGCTCGATGTGTTTGCTTACGATTGTTCGAATTTGCCAATCCGGGTCCTCGTTTTGCCGCAGCACTTCCTCGATCTTGTCCATCAGCATTTGAATGCCGTCCGTCACGATCCTCTCAAAGAGTTCGCCCTTGCCCGAGAAATGATAATAAAGCGTGCCTTTGGCCACGTTGGCTTCTTTGGCAATGTCGTCCATATTTGTCCTGTAATAACCTTGCTCGGAAAAAAGCTTGATCGCGGCATCGATAATTTTATTTTTGCTCACCGTACTATCGGTCCTTTCCTACAACTCGATCTTCCGTAAAGTATACCACATCCTCAGGAATTAACCGATCTGCAGAGATCTTTTGCCTCCTCCAGATGACGAAATGCTCAGATATCCCGCTTTCGTTCCTTCCAGGCCAGACCATTCAAATCCTCTTTCGGAAGAAGTTAGCGACATCGAACCTGACCGCATGACTTCGATATCGGGAAAGTAGATTCTCGTCGGAGCGTCGATACTGCCGTCCTCGTCCCATTTCATCTCGAAGAAGCTGCTGCTTCTTTCGTAATGATAGCTTAAAATAGTTCCGGCCACCTCTGACGGAATACCCCTGCACACTCCGTTAAAGGAGCTGAATTGATCCATATCAGGATACAAATAACACCAGTAAACGTCACCGCATAACATCCGTTCGAAGTTTTTCTGTACGTCGAGACACGCTTGCTCCGCTAGCCGGGATTCTCCGTAGGCTCCCCATTCTCCGATCAGCATTGGCATATCCAGTCTGTCGTGGGTTTGCACATGATTGTCAAAAATAAAGTCGATGCGGCGGCTATCCGCGGCATGCACGAATTCGGAATCGGTTACCAGGTCGTAGCCGTGAGGCGCGTATGCCTGCTGCGCGTCGCGTTGCCCTTGCGCGTCCTTGATTGGCTGGATCGAGCTGGCAACGCCAAGGTTGGAAAAGTAATTCGTTTCGAGAAACAAAATCCGCTCCGGATCGACTTCGCGGATGGCCTGGCCGATCTTCTGGAAGAAAGGGGATAACACGGTTCTTTCGAAAACGTCCTGCGCTGGAGCAGTCGCTTGCATGACATAACGATATGCGTCGACGGAATTCAGCATTTCGAGCGCTTGCAGCTTTTTCCCGTGATCGGTCCAAATGTCGAGCAGCTCCTCCATGTCGGGAGGCTGACCTGTTTGTTCCGCCACCAATTCTCCGTAAGCGGTAAACATGCTCCCAACCATCTCATCAACTTTGGAGCCGATAAAAGGTTCGTTCATCATATCGTATCCGATCAGGTTAGGCTCATCGCGCAGCCGCTCTGCAACAAAACGCCAAGCCGCAGCATAGTGATCCTGCAGGCCGATGCCGTCGGACGCGGGAGTGTTGCTCCAGAAATGGTCGAACGCGGTTTGCACCGCCCGGTCGAATAAGTAAGCGTCGCTCCACAGATCTGTCTTTACGTATACATGTTCGTCGATCAGAGTAGCCCAGGCGGGAGCGCCGTCTGCGTACAACGAGCTGTACAAATCCTGATGCATATCCAGAAAGACGTACAAACCGTAACGATCCGCCATTCGGATCATCCCCCGAACGTTTTCAATGTATGGGCCGTCGAACCGTCCCGGTTGAGGCTCGATTCCGTCCCATATGATGCCTAGTCGGATGACGTTAAATCCCCATTGCTTTAATTTCAGAAAATCTTTTTCTGTCCAATTATCGAGATAACCTTTCTCTTTATCCTTGCAAACCATGCTAATGCCGTGAAGAATGACTTGACGTCCTTGAGCGTCGATAAACCTGGAACCACTAGTTGTCATGTTTTTCAAAGGGCAGTCTCCTTTTAGTGAAATTGTACTGACTAGTCAGTCTAAATATATGTCGGATAAGGGAGGACTGTCAATTCGTAATTTTTTTGCTTACCCTATTGACATGGCAGGCAGTTAACCCTAATATTGAACTGACTAGTCAGTACAATAAAAATCGAGGGTGATAAAATGAGTATTGCTAATGATGCCAAAGTGACGTTCGATCCGGAGATCGGGCGACGCGGAGAGAGGGTTAGGCTGCAGATCGAGTATGGCGATGCCGGCAACAGCGGCGAGGCGTTGGAGAGATCGATCATGCGAATATCGGATTATGGTATATACGACGCGATGAAGCGGGAAGGCGACCGCTCGTTCTCATGGTCGTATGTCATCCCTTGGGAAGCGCCTCCGGGAGTGTACGACATCGAAATGTATGCAATTGACACGCAAGGCAACAAAGGACCGATTACAACCGCTCATTATCAGATTAAAGCTTAAAACAACGAAGAAGGCTGTCCCTGGTGTAGAGTTCTCTACTATGGGGACAGCTTTCCGCGTTATCCGCATCCTTATTACAAATGAACGTCTGCCTCCGAAATGAGTTCACCGTCCGCCATTTGGATCGTATAACGGTCACCGTCCAAATCGACCTCGATGATCGTACCGTCTGCAAACGTAGTGCGTTGCTGGCGCCAGCTTCCGTCCATAAATTCGTGGTTTGTCATTTCAAGCGATCCTATTAGCTGATGGAGTCGGGCCATTGTTTTGACGATCGGAATTTCGTTGTCCGAAGGCTGGATGGGCAAATAAGGAACGCCGGCATTCAACAGCCCATGAAGCAGGCCGAGATCCGTCTCCGGAATTCCCCAGGCTCCTCTATCCAAGGACCACGGCACGACGATCGCGTCATGATAAACAAGGGAGAATAATGGCGTAGGAATGCCGATAGCCGGGCCTTCTCCGGGACCGGGATAGAGGGCATACGGAGCATGATGGACCAAATCCAGATAAGGCACGGCCCAATCGGTTGGTTCCTCCGAACTGATGATCATCCCTCTGGAACGGATCTCTTCGAAGCAGGAGGCACGGTAAGCCATGCACTCCGTTCTTGTCATCCGATGTCTCGGATCATAACATTCGTCGCCAGGTACAACGGCGAACACATCGATATAAACCCCATCCGGATATAGGCCGTTTTCATTAAGTTTATCGTGATTGCGTTCTAAATAACCTTTCGACAACGTTGTGCAAAGCCAGCTGTGAGCTCCTCCTGCCCAATAATCGCAAAATTCCTGTTCGCCGTTCCGATGCTTGATTGTCAGCTCGGGATTGTAAGTATCGGCATCGTGATAGAAGTCCCGATAATTGTCGTGCAGCGCCAATAAAATATGTTCATCCCTGCACACCTTTTGGAGTTTCCGCATGCCTTCCCAGCCTCCGCCTTTCGGGCTTGGAGGAAGCACGTCGGGATGGAGATTGTCGTAGCCGTTGCGTCCCCATCCATCTATGTGGACATAGAGCTTCCCCGCATATTTTTGCTGGAGCGCCGCGAGCTGCAAGGCTCTCTCCTCGAAGGGAACGGCAAAATCGTTATTCTCGGGATGCTCCTTATCAAAGTAATAAGATTCCGGCGCTATGCGAGTATGTACACTGGTATGGACGACGGCCGAGCCAATTAATTCAGACAGCTTTGGATTTCGAAGCTGTTTTTCCGCCAACGTGCGTAATTTTCCCAAACTTCGTACATATCGACGATACATTTTGGCCATGCCGACATAGTTCAAATCCTTAGCAAATCGGACACGCAGCTTCCGGCTATAGTCAAAACGTTCTAGCGAATGAATCCATACGACCTCCGCATGGGTGTGAACCAGGGGGAGATGCTCCACGGAGAGGCGCGCATCGTTAGGCGTGTCGATGATGGCCAAATATCCGTTTCCTTCTTTGACC
This sequence comes from Paenibacillus sp. PAMC21692, assembly GCF_014303795.1. Classification (NCBI taxonomy): domain Bacteria; kingdom Bacillati; phylum Bacillota; class Bacilli; order Caryophanales; family Paenibacillaceae; genus Paenibacillus; species Paenibacillus sp. PAMC21692. The sequence continues at coordinate 5,156,039 of NZ_CP060293.1, read as the reverse complement.
TGTCCCCACCAAGGCATATAGGCATCCCTATCGAACATCATCCCTTTATGGTATCGCCGAATCGGCTTCTGCCAATTTGCCGGAATCAGGTAGCCTTGCATAGCGGGTACGACCGTATAGTCGGTCTCCCGATCGCCGGAAAAGGCAAATGATCCCGGCCAAATGACTTCGGAGACCTCATTTTCCGTTCCGCAGCTGATCCCATGGACTTCAAAAACGAGTTCGCCGCTGTGGGTGTTTAGCAGGACGGTAACATCTGCTTGAACTCCGATAATTTTGCCGTTGCTGGAAAATGGGCCAAGATGAATACGGACGCCTTGAAGGAAACCCGAGTCGATAGGGGAAAACTGTTTGTTCTCAGCTTGATTAAGTGAAATCCAAACCCGAGCGGAATGTTCGAATCCGACGGCGAAGCTCGCCGCCCCGGAAACGGTTTCCCAAGCGACATTATCCTTCTCGACGCGTACGCTTAAACTTTCCTTGTCCAGAAAAATTTTTGTGCCGCCGTTTTCTAATAAGATAACGTTATCATTTTCTTGCATGGTCCCAATGATCATCCTCTCTGACCTAATCGTTAAGCATTGTACGTCGGAATGGTCCCTCCGTACAATCCTCCTGTTTTTCAATCTAGCATGCAACGGACCGCTCAACAATTTGCTGTTTTTAAGATCGTTACGAAAGCGAGGGGTAATAGTCGTTCGAATAAAGATATGACTGACATATGAAAAACTGAATATACCGTCCATGCTTTTTCGGGTATCAGATTAAATTATGACTGTTGCCTCCAGATCCGATCATGCTTAGCATAGCAGTGTAGAGATAATTATCCGTGCGCAACTAATAATCTTTTATGGAGGTCACTTGATGAAATCGATATCTAGAAAGGAACCGCCCGTCGCTCAAGCATCGCACAGGTGGGAAGAAAGCGAGCATTCGCTTCACTACGATTATAACGGCAAACCTTTGCTTTCGATTTTCATTCCGGAGGGGACAAAGCCGTATTATCGTCAAGCTTCTAACGGCAATATACAGAGCAGCCCGTTTGTGCAGCAAATATATGTGGCCTTGGATAAGCCTGCTATGGTCAAAGTCAAAATTCATTTAAGTAAAGATGCGCTCAACATGCGGCCGCAAAGAGCGGTTAAAGACCAAGCGATACTTGGTCAGATCGGCAAACCTTTGCTTAAAGGAGTTAACGGGCTTTACGATGTCATTCAGGACTTATTGATCGATTGGCACAGCGCGGACTGGGCGTGGACAAAATCGCGCCTGGAACAGAGCGAAACAGGGGATTGGCATGCGGAATTGGAAGTTCAGGGAGGTTTACAGCCTTGGTTTGTCAATTTACGGATGCAATATTATCGCCGTCATCTTCAATTTGAACACCATTGTCCATGGCAATGGCGTCCGAATGTGCAGCCGATTACCGGCTGGAGCTCATGGGAAGCGTTTGCACAGCGTGTTACCGGCAAGGATATCGAAACAACTGCGGCGTTCTTGGAAACTCACTTCAAGCCTTATGGGATGAATGTGATCCAGCTTGACGACGGATATCAAACGGAAGACATTCCTCCAACAAAGGACGGAATCGTCGCCGATGCTTGGGTTCAAACGAATAATCGCTTTCCGGAAGGACATGACGGATTAATTTCCAGCATAGAGGGTCGTGGTTTTAGAGCTGGAATATGGTCAAGCGCAATGGTTACGAATCCGGAATTCGTGGAAGCGAACCGCGATTATTTTGAACGCGACTTGAAAGGCGATCCTTTATATGGGCAGTGGATTTTTAACGTCTTAAAAACGGACCCGAATACGTTGGCCGAGCAGGTGGCGCCGCTGTACAGGGAATTAAAGGACAAAGGCTACACTTATTTCAAAACCGATCAAATTCGTCATTTCCTGTACGACGGTCTGCATAAGGCAGTCAATGACGGACTTCTTTCGAATGAGGAGGCATCCGCGAGTTTGCGCAATTATCTCCAATGCGCAAGGGAGCAGATTGGAGACGACTCCTTTTTCCTCGCTTGCTGGGGCGTGTTGACGGAGGCGGCGGGCATCGTCGACGCGTGCAGAATCGCAGGAGATTCGAATCCGAGCTGGTCGGCGATTTGCAAGCAAATGGTTGAAACAGCCCGGTGGTATCATACTCAGCGCATACTGTATCTAAACGATCCCGATTACGTATGCATGCGTACGGAGGAAGCGTGGGGCCAATCGCTGTTGTCGCTCGTTTCGTTAACGGGCGGTCTGTTGATGATCAGCGACAATACAGAGCTCTATGATAAGGACAGAATTCATTCCATTCAGCGTTGCATCCCTGCGCTGGCAACGACGACTGGAGAAACGGGGCCGCTCGACATGACCTTCCCATTGGATTTGTCCCTGCCACAGCGCAGCGATGGCCAAATGGATGATGCGTTCGCCTATGCTCTGCTCGGCTTGAATGCCGAAGCGCAGCAATCGCATGCGACTGCGTCGTTGTGGGCGATTCATTTTGATCTGCCGTTTCGCCGGTGGTGTGTTGCGGGCCGTTTTGCGGTTGTGCCTCTAACGGAAACCGAGCTGGAGCTAGAAGCGTTGGCGTTGGATCCTTTTGACGTTTACCATGCGTTCGATTTTTGGAAACAGCGTTATTTGGGGAAACGGACCAGATCTATCGCGCTAGAAGCATTGGAGCTCGGGCATTGCCAGATCGTCGGTTTGTGCAAAGCAGAAAACCGGCCGCAATTGATCGGTTCCTCCAGACATGTCAGCATGGATGCGGTCAGCGTTGCAGACGAACGCTGGGAGGACGGACGATTGCTTCTCGATTTGCGGGGAGTGCCGGGAACGACAGAGCATTATTGGATTTCGGTTCCTTCCTCGTACGGCTACGAGAATTGCAGCGGTATTGGGCTCGCAATCGCAGTCGAAGACAGCGATTGCGAGGATGGCCGCCTGCTAAAGTTGAGTATTCGGTGGGAAGAAGAACAAGGTAAGGCTGATCTCCGATTTAGTTGATGAAGGAAGGTTAACGTATGTTTTGGATTGCGATGTCGTTGGTCATCATTTCAGGCACAATGAATGCAATATGGAATTTTTTCGCCAAGCGAAGTGAAAGTAAGCAAGCGTATCTCGCACTGATCGTCATGACGGCAAATGTCATTCTGATTCCCATTTTATTGATGGAATTGTTGAGCGAAAGGTATCCGCCGCAAGTCTATTTATTGCTCTTGTTGTCCATGGCGGCACAAGCGGCTTACGCATTTATGTTATCCCAGGTCTATAAGCTGGGCGATTTGTCCCAAGTCTATCCGATTCAGCGTGGAACGGGAGTACTGCTTATTCCTTTAATTAGCGTCATTTTTATGGGCGAGCGACTGTCCATAGGGGGATGGGCGGGAGTTGCCATCATCCTGCTCGGCATATTGGGGTTAAGCGAATGGAATAAACGCTCAAATCCCGGTCAAGCGGTACAGTTAATACCCGTTTTGACCGCGCTAGGGGTAGGGTTATGCACGACATCGTATGTGCTGATCGATAAAATGACACTGCAATACGTAACTCCGCTTACTCTGATAGCGGCTTCCAACATCGGATTTATGCTGGGGAATGTACGAACGATGGTAAACGGAAAAACGTTATTGTCCGAGTGGAGAAAAAATAAAGGAATGATTTTGCTCGGATCGGTGCTGATGCCCGGTTCGTATTTCTTATTCCTGATGGCGATGAACCTGGCCCCGGTATCCCATATCGCTCCGATCAGGGAAATCGGAACGGTTGTCGCTACTTTGTTGGGAATATGGATTCTGAAAGAGAAAAATGGAATCAGAAGATTGATGACTGCAACGGCGATTACGGCAGGCATTATCGTAGTCGGCATAAGCGGATAATGATCAAAAGGGGATGAAAGAAAATGAAGCAAGCAACGAAAAGAGTAGTAATCATCGGTCTTGACGGGGCCGGCAATATGATCGATCAAGCAAACACTCCGAATATCGATAAAGCTTTGCAGGGCGGATTTATTACGTACGAGGCACAAACAGTACTTCCCACTATTAGCGGGGAATGTTGGGGATCCATGTTCCATAGGGTAAAACCGAATTTGCACGGTCTTACCAACGAAAGAGCGGAGCATCGCCAATATCCGATCGATTCGCCGTATCCGTCGTTTATGCGACTTGTAAAGGAAGCGGATCCGTCAGATGTTATCGCCTCGTTTAGCGCGTGGAAGCCGATCAATGACGGCATTATCGAAGCGGGCGTCGCAGACTATGTCTCCAACGTCCATGCGGATAAACATTTGGTTCATGAAGTGGCCGCGTTTTCCGAACAATATTCGGATTTTAAGCTTATGTTTATTCAATTCGACGGGATCGACGGGGCTGGACATTCTTTTGGTTACGGCACGACACTATTTCATGAGGTTATAGAAGAAACAGATGAGTTGATTGGTCAAATTCTCGACATTCTTCAGGCAAAAATTAAGCTGGAAGACACTTTGATCATATTTCTGTCCGATCACGGCGGGGGCGGCGCGGACCCGAACAACCATGGAAGCGATCATCCGAAGGATGTGACGATTTTCTGGGGATGCGCTGGTCCAAACGTCGTGTCGAATGCCGAAGCGGAGCCTGTTGCGATTGAAGATACAGCGGCTGTTGTCGTCCATGCGCTGGGAATCGATCCGCCCGATACATGGTCTGCAAAAGTGCCTGCTGGTTTATTTAAGGAGGACACTCGGTGAACATGACCAAGGTTAACAACGAAATACCGGAATTTTACGAGTACTGGGTTTCGCAGGCCATTAAACGAACGATGAAGGAGCAAAATGAACATACGGTTCGAGTTATTTTCTACACGGATCCGCACCACATGTCCGGAGGCAATCAGCTTCGCTCGGCTGCAGTCATCCGGCAGCTGGCGCAAAACATTCCTGTAGATGCGATCGTATGCGGAGGAGATTTCAGCGAAAACGGCCCGAAGGAGGAGGTTGAACGGTCGCAAATGGAAATCCTTAATGCGCTTCGGGTGCAAGAATGTCCCGTATTTCCGGTAAAAGGCAATCATGACGACAATTCCATTCAGGACTTCCACTTAAAAACGGGCGGCGTAGATCATGTCATTTTTCCGAACCAATCCTACGAGGACTGGCTTAAACCATTGGAGGGCAAAGTAGCCTTCGATAAAGGAAACGAATTCGGCTTATATTACTACTATGACATACCCGGCAAAAAGACGAGAATCGTCATTATAAATAGTATCGATATTCCGTACCAGACTGCGGACAGCGGGGAGCTTAAGCATAACGGACAATGGGAATATGCTTTTTCCGAAAGACAGCTGGATTGGGTTGAACGCAAAGTTTTCGATTTTGGCCGGCAGCCGGGCAGCGATGAATGGAAAGTTTTGTTTTTTTCACACGTCGCGATTATCCAGGACGGCTTGGAAGGCGTTGATCACGACGTAGCTAATGGGGAAGCCATGTGGGATATCATTAGACGAAATCAAAAGCACGTCGCGGCTTGTTTTTTCGGCCATGTCCATTGCGATCAAGTATTGGTGAGAGACGGCATTCCGATGATTTCTACTCTTAATGCGGCCACCTACGGGAGATTAAAAGATATGGCATCCGAAACGGCATTCGATATCGTCAGCTTAAATGAGGCGAAAAATGAACTTTCGATCATCCGCTTCGGAGCAGGCGAGGACAGAATGATCAGCATCAAAAACGATGAAGGAGATGAATGAACGGATGGGAGTGGAAACGTCTGAGCATGGACGGGGCCAAGAGGATCTGGCTGAACCATATCACGAATTACCGGACTTTTATCATCTACCTTTAAGCGAAACGATCGATCGGGCGAAGCAGGCGCAGACGACAGGAAGTGTCGATATCGTGTTTTACACCGATCCCCATCATAAACTGGGAGGCAATCAGCTGCGGACAACGGCTGCGATCAAACTCGCCATTAAAGCGCTCTCTTTGGATTGTATGGTTATCGGGGGGGACATCATGGAGAATGGGCCCAAAAAAGATGTTCTGTTAGCCCAATCGGAGTTGATGGATGCGATCAGAATGCCAGACTGTCCCGCCTTCCCAATGAGAGGTAACCATGATGACAACTCGATTGAGGATTTTCGCCTGAAATTAAAAGGCGCTAACAATGTCATTTTCCCGGTCGAAGCCTACACGGATATTTACCGCAGTTTGGACGGAACCGTTTCATTTGACAAAGGCAACGAATGCGGACTTTATTATTACTACGATATTCCGGAAAAAAAGACGAGAATCGTTATGCTAAACAGCGTCGATATTTTCTACAAAGTAAAAGCGGACGGAATGCTGCAGCAAAACGGACAATGGGAGTACGCCTTCTCAGACAGACAGGTGGATTGGTTCGAGCATAAGGCATTCGATTTTTGCGGCATGCCGGACGGAGAAAGCTGGAAGGTCGTCATTTTCTCGCATTTGCCAATTATTCAGCGAGGGGTTAAGGGATATGTTGACGGAGAAGTCGAAAACGGTGAGAAAATTTGGAAAATAATAAAAACAAATCGCAATCAAGTCGTCGCATGTCTGTTCGGACACGTCCATATCGACCAGGTACTGTACCAAGACGGCATACCGCTGATTTCGACTCTTAACGCGGTTAGCTACCGAAATTATGACGAAAGCCCCGATAGGACGGTTGGTACGACGAGCGAGACGGCGTTCGATATCATCAGTATAGATTGTTCGAAAGGCGAATTGCGAATGACCCGGTTCGGAGCGGGAGAAGACAGGATTGTAATCTTTGAAGTATGATCGGTCCGGCAGCACCGGATCAGAACATAAGGGGCTGTCTCAAAAGTAAGATCGTTCGCTTATGTAATAGCTCACTTGATGAATGAAGCGTCTAAAATGGAAAAATGGTGGTGCTAGGGAGGCTATCCCTGCACCACCATTTCTGCTTTTTGGTCTATTGCCGCCTTCTTGAGCAAATTGTGGGCGAGCGAAAGCCACCCGACCTCTAGGCTCACTTTTGGCAGGCCTCGAAGCAGAAAACGTCTGAATCCGCGGTTATTCTTTATTTGCCCGAATACACTTTCCGGCTCAATCATCCTTCGAACCGAGAGGGCGTACCCGTCCTCACTTCTGAGCTTCTCGCGTGCTCGCTGCTTGTAACTTAAATACTTCATACTTACACTGATTTCGCGATTTCCTTTCGCTTTCGTGCACAATTCCTTAAACGGACAACCCTCGCAACTCTCGCTCCGATAGTGCCGCTTCCTTAGCTCATACCCACTTTCCGATTTCTCCTTGCTTTCATAACGGAATAATAGTTTTCGTCCTGCGGCGCACGTCCACGTATCTTCGATCTCGTTGTACTGCCAATTATCCAGCTTACTGATGTCTTGCTTCCATTTCTTCGATTTTTCCTTATGGTAGGTGCTGTACTTCACTAATGCTTCCAGTTGTTCGCTTTCCAAATAGGCGTAGTTTTCCTCACCACCGTATCCAGCGTCCGCAATAACCGTTTTCGGCAACTTGCCGAGCGCTGCTTTGACCTTCTCCAAGTGAGGTTTTAGGCATCGCGTATCGGTCGGACGTTGGTGCAAGCTGTACCCGATAATGAACTGGTTCTCTGTTCCGATCTGCACATTGTAGCCAGGCTTAAGCTGACCATTACGCATATGATCTTCTTTCATTCGCATGAATGTGGCGTCATGATCAGTCTTGCTAAAGCTGTTCCGATCTCCGAGAATCTCTTGCTGGGTCTCGTATTTCTGCAGACGAGGCAACAGGTCCTTACGAAGGGCGCGTACCGCTTTTTTAAGGGGCTTATCCTTCGGCCGAGTTTGCAGGTTGGCTTCCAATTGCTGAACGGCCGATTCCAATTTCTCGCTGGTCAACTCGGATGCTTCGCCTAGCTCAGCAAGATCCTGTCCGGCCTGCTCCTGATCTTCTTGTTTTTCAGTCGCTTCAATGGTGGCAAACAATGTTTTTACTTTTTCCTGGAGCTTCGCTTTCTGCTTCACGACTGCCTTACCCCAGACAAACGTGTACCGATTCGCGTTCGCTTCGATTTTTGTGCCATCTACAAAGTAATGCTCAAGCTTTACATACTTCTCAGCAGCAAGAAATTGAAGCACACCAGTGAAGACGGTCTCCAATATGTCTTTCATCCGCTCGGAGCGAAACCGATTAATGGTCCGGAAGTCTGGGCGTTGTCTGCCGGCAATCCACATAAACATGATATTTTCACGGATCGCCTTGGCAATCTGGCGAGAAGAGTAAATCCGCTGTGTATAGGCATAAATGATGACTTTGGTGAGCATTTTGGGATGGTAGCTGTCTCTTCCTCCACCGGGGTAAGCATCCCTGAAGATCTTGTCATCTAAGCGATTGACAGCCTCATTGACTACACGAACGAGGTGATTGCGAGGAATGTCGTCCTCCAAGTCCATTGGCAGATGAAGTTGGTCCATGGTATATTGAATGTACAAAAGAAACCTCTCCTTTGGTATGTGGTTGGGTGGTACCTCCATTTTACCAAGGAAAGGTTTCTTTTTGTTTTACAATTTAGAGAAAAGGGGGGCCTTTAGTCAACTGACGATGACTTTTGGGACAGCCCCTTTTTTTGTATCTATTCCTGCTGCATCCTGACATGCTGGGTGGGCGTCGTACCTGCAATTTTTTTGAAATGGCGGATAAACGTCCCGGCATTGGTATAACCGACGCGTTCGGCGACATCTTTCATAGCTAACTGCGAATGCAATTGGATAAGTTGAATTGCGGATTGTATCCGTATCAGGTGCACGTAATAGTTCAAGTTATAGCCGGTATTTTTCTTGAAGTAGGTAGACAAATAAACATGAGTGATCGAGAAATGATCTGCAATGACTGTTAACGACAAGTCCGGGTTGGCATAGTTTTTTTCGATATAAAGTTTAATTTGCTCGATAAGCGGCGTATTCGGCAATGCAGATCGCTTTGCAACTACGGCGTATCCGTTGCGAATTTGATTAAATAAATATTGAAGATGGTAGCTCTCCATAGGTGTTGGCGGTGTTAACCCTACCTCCTCGGAGGGAATTTTTTTGCTGTTCAAAATGACAAGCAGCAGGTCGTGGAAATAACGAAGCATATTTTGGAACTGCTCGAATGTCAAACTTTTTAACGTTTTTTCCATTGTTTTATCAAAAAATTGATAAACGGCTTCCGAGTTTCCTTTGAGCACATAGTTGACAAGCTCTTGCTCCTTATCGATGGATAAGTGGATGACCGAAGATTGGCCGCTGTTCTGGGCTTGATATGGATTGACGCGCTTTAAATGGGTTAAGTCCGGCACATGTTTGTCTATCGCGTCTTTCGATTCGTAAATGGCTTTGCCGATGTCTTTCAGTTGCGTTTTAACGGAACTGATGCCGCAAAGAAATAGCCCATTGATTACCGGAGCGGGATCGCTCTCCAAAACACGATAGATTAGTGCTTCCAGCGTTTCGGTTTCGGAGCAATTTACGATAAGTATACATTTTTCGCTATGGTGGTGCAGACGAATGTACGGTCCAATTTGGTTTAATGCGGCTTCTAGCAATGGAGCGTAATAAGCTGAGTGCTCCCCAAGGTTGTTCTCTTCGAAGACATAAATAACAGCATAAGAATCAAACTTGGCTGACAGCATCTGGTGGATGTTGGGCTTCAATATATAGTTTTCGTCGGTTGATAGCCGCAGAAGCGCGTTATGTTCCAGGATGTCGGCTTGCTCCGTCATTTCCTGTTTCATGGAGACCGTCACGGAATTGAGCTCCTTGAACGTATCCGAGAGAATAGCGAATTCATTTTTTGTAGCGGGCGCTGTCGTCCATTGGTTAAATGTTCTTGCCATAAGTCTAAGCGGTCTAAACAAGGACCAGTTGACAAATAAAAATCCGAGATTAATGGCAAAGAAAACGGCAAACAAAATAAAGGCGTAAACGTTGGCCTTTTGAAGCTTCTCCTGCATCTGGCTTTCCGAAAACAAAACGGTGTAAGTAAACAAGGGGTCTGTATGGGCGATAGGTGTATACTTTTTCCCATCGATCATGATCTGCCCCGACAAATTTTGAAGCCGTTGCCCGGCGAGGTCCGGATCAAGAGGGGCTGTACTAATGAATGGTTGATTTTCCTTATCGCTTATCACGATGACGTTATCAAGCAGCCTGGTCTGACTGTTCAAATAGGATAATAATTCGTCCTTCGCGATCTGCACAAAAATATAGCCTGTCGGAAAGAGCCGGTACGAGAATACGATTGTATTGTTGAAATTATTAACCCGCTCCAATTCGTTTTGCAGCAGGCAACGACAGACTTCTCCTTCGTTTTTAAGGTCAAGATTTTCATAAAATACGTTTAGGCTGCGGGTTCCGTCGCTGCTGACGACCATATTCTGATCAGGGAAATAGGTGGATAGCTGGGCTCGAAACGGAAGCTGCAAATTGGTTTGCGTTATTTTGTTTTTATAAGATACTAGTTCGGTATAATAGTAACGCGATTCTTTTGAAATGTTGGAAAGAATTTTTGTATCCGTGCTAACGCTGTAATTGTAGACCATGTTGCGAATGGCGAGCCATTCTCCGGACAATTCTCCGGACACTTGCTTAAGGAAGCTTTCATTTGTACTCAAAACCTCATTCTTTACATTCGTTTTTAAATACGAGTAGTTAAATCCCAGCAGACTGGTGAGCAAAATGATAAAAATCATGTTGATGATGAGCAGCTTATACAAAACGCTGCTTCTGTGATAGCGAGCAGAAACAGATCGAAACAACTTGTTCAAGTTGGAGCCCCCCCCCCTTTTTTTGTTAGCGGCACGATCATTGTTCTCTATTATATATTCAATTGTAACCGCATACACAATTCAGGATTTTTTCGCCACTGGTTTGTATCATTATAGCTGGATCTTGCCTGGTTGTCATGCGATGTTGAAATACTGAACAGCACATTAATAATTGAAAGTTCTTGATTTTATGCGTCGGAGTGATTATCGTCCGTTCACATGAGGTCGATTTTCGAGTAAAAATGAAATTATTCAAACGATATGAATAGTTGATTATTGCCGGTTAATATTCCTTTCCTGTAATCTGAGTTCACCAAGAGCAAGCCTGGCTTGGTTGCTGCCACAGTTTCAGGAAAGGGTTTTCATTTTTATCGTCACGTAAAAGTACACTGGAGGGGTGAAATTTGCAGAATCAACAGCTAGTGCAGAAGCCGCAACTAAGAAAAAAAGATAGTTTTCTGCGAAAATGTTTAAAACAGCGCTATTTGATCTTAATGGTGCTGCCCGGTTTTTTAGTTCTACTCGTATTTAAGTATTTTCCCATGTATGGAATTACAATCGCTTTCAAAAGTTATGATGCTTCGTTGGGATTTCTAAGGAGCCCTTGGATCGGTTTCGATCATTTCAAAGCGTTTTTTGACTCTCCGATGAGCTGGAGAATTACAAAAAACTCATTGTTGCTTGCATTTTACTCCTTGCTTTTCGGATTTCCAGCACCTGTTATTTTCGCATTGTTACTAAATGAACTTCGTCACAAATTTTTTAAGCGAACAGTGCAAACGATTACTTATTTCCCGCATTTTCTATCTGCAGTCATTGTCGTCGGCTTTATTCATGAATTTACTTCGATTGACGGAATTATTAACAAAATTCTGGGCTGGTTTGGGGCAGAACCGAGGACGCTGTTGTATGTATCTGAAGCTTTTCGGCCGATTTATGTCGGAATGGGCATATGGCAGGAATTGGGTTATGGCGCCATCATCTACTTAGCAGCTTTGACGGGAGTTGATCCGGCGCAGCACGAAGCAGCTGTCATTGACGGCGCAAACCGCTGGCAGAGACTTAGATATGTCACATGGCCAGCCATTATTCCGGCAACCTCAGTGATGCTCATCCTGAAACTTGGGACTATTCTTAGTACGGATTATCAAAAGGTGCTATTGATGTACAATCCGAAAATTTATGAAACGGCGGATGTAATCGAAACTTACGTCTACCGGGTAGGCGTGCAAGGCGGACAATTTGAATATGGCGCTGCGGTCGGATTAATGCTCTCTGTGATCAGTTTCTTCTTGATCCTATTTGCAAATTACTTTTCCAAAAAAGTATCCGAAAACAGCTTATGGTAAGGAGCTGATAAACGTTGAAAGTGTATAACGAAGGGCTTTGGTCCAAATCTTTCGATATTTTTAATTACTTGCTTATGATCCTTCTATGTATCATTATGCTGTATCCGTTATTGAATACGTTTGCTGTTTCAATTAGCGATCCGGTCTTGGTGGGTCAAGGGAAAATCACCTGGTATCCACAGGGATTCGACTTTCACAGCTACCAGTACATTTTTCAAGATAAAAACATTTTGAACGCTTATAAGAATACGCTTGTGTTTTTGCTCATCGGCACTTCGTTGCAGTTGCTGCTGACCACCTTGTTTGCTTATCCGCTAGCGATCAGCGATTTTATATTCCGCAAACCATTGGCCGTTTATGTAATTATCACCATGGTATTTAGCGGAGGTCTCATCCCGCAATTCCTTCTAATTAGGGATTTGAATATGTTCAATTCGATCTGGGCGGTTGTGCTGCCCGTCGCGATGAGCGCTTTCAATATTATTATCTTCCGTACCTTCTTTCAGGATATACCCAAAGAATTGCGTGAGTCCGCCTATTTGGACGGAGCGAATGATTTTGGCATTCTGTTTCGTATATTTATCCCGCTTTCCAAACCGCTGCTGGCGACATTCGCGCTTTTCGGCGCCGTAATGTTTTGGAATATGTGGTTCGAACCGATGATTTATCTAAATGATAACGACGATCATCCGATTCAATTACTTTTGCGCAGGATGACGATAGAGACAGAAAATTATACGGATGTGGGTGGATTGCAGCGGTTTCTCGACACTTACAATCTGAATCCGAAAAACATTAGGATGGCTTCGATCATCGTCACAATTTTACCGATTCTGTTCGTTTATCCGCTATTGCAGAAGCACTTTGTTTCGGGGATGATGATCGGATCTGTGAAAGGCTAACTACGGTTTCTCTATTATTTATTATAGATAAACAAATTAAACTAATGGAGGGGTTAAGCTTTGAAGAAAAAAATGGGTCTCATCCTCAGTATTGTTCTCGCTGTAACGCTTGTGCTCGCAGGCTGCAGCAAGGGCGGCAACAACAATCCGTCGAATCAGCCAAGCAACACGAATTCAGGTAATGACTCAACATCGACGCCGACCGAAGAAACGATTAAGATCACGGCCTACATGTCCAGCTTCGGAGACGATCCGAAGGATACCGAGCTTTATAAGCTTTGGAAAGAAAAAATGGAAGCGCATATCGGCGCTAAGCTCGATATTAAATGGATCTACGTAAATAGCGACGACTATGAGGAGAAAGTGAAGCTGACGCTTGCGAGCGGCGACACACCGGACATTATGTCGGGCGTCAAGGATGCTGAAGTCATGTTCCAGTACGGCAACCAAGGCTCTCTCTTGGACATCGCTCCTTACCTGGAGGAACACGCTCCAAACTATAGTGAATATTTGAACTCTACCAAGTTCGCAGATAAGAGTATGTATACACCAGATGGAAAAATGTATTTCTTCGGCGATGGATTCACAAACGATACCGGATTCTCGGGTTCGGCTTACCCAGCCTTGTATCGATTTGATGTGTTCGAGAAGCATAACATCAAGATCCCGGATAACTGGGATGAGTTCTATGATGCGGCGGTTAAGCTGAAAGAGCTGTATCCGGATTCCTATCCGGTCAACTCGCAAGAATGGCCTAAATTCGCGGACGCGTTGGCGCTTTCGAACCATACGAAAAACGATATTTACTGGAATGGAGAGAAATACGTCTATGGTCCGACTGAAGACTCCTTCAGGGAAGGCTTAGAGTACATTCGCAAGCTGTATGATGAGAAGCTGCTTGATCCAGAGTTTCTGAGCCAATCGCAAGATCAGTTGCAGGCTAAAGTTACGACAGGCAAATCCTTTATGCTTCCGCTCGCATGGGGCGGCTGGTGGGAGAAATATTCCGTAGAGGCTGATGGTGTTGTGTGGGGTGCTGCGGTCAACCCGAAAAATGAGAAGTACGGCGACCAGTGGGTGTTAGGTCCGGCGCTGCTAGGCAAAACCATCTATTCTAACTACGGCATCATGGTTTCCAAGAAAACAAAAAATCCAGAGCTTATCATCAAAATGATCGATTATCAATATTCGCAGGAAATGGCGGATCTGATTCACTGGGGTTTAGAAGGAAAAACATATCAAATCGTTGACGGCAAGAAAGAATTTATCAACAAAAACGGAGACTGGAAAGAATTGTCCGACTTCGGTATTGGTGAACCTTGGACACGTCAAGGCTTTGTCTTTGCTCCACAAAACTATTCGTCGGACTACATCAAGTACAAAAACGTACGATTCTACGGCGATGGAAAAATTGAAGAGATGCGTCCGCAAGAGGGAATGGGTGTTTATACGAACCCTGAAACGGCCATTGCACCGTATGAGCAAGCTCCAGTTATTCGTCTGAGCAAAGAAGATGAGGCGAAGAAAGCACAAATCATGACCGCAGTGAAAACGTATGTGGATGAAAACATCTTTAAGTTCCTGCTTGGTGAAAGAGATTTCTCAGAGTGGGATGCTTTCAAGACAGAGCTAACGAATATCGGCGATTATCAATCGATCGTGGATATGATGAACGCGCAAATATCGAAGTAAGAACTAATCCGAAACCTGACAGTGTCGATTATCGGCACTGCCAGGTTTCCCTATTGCGTAGAGGAAGAGGGCGGAATGATGTATTCAGTGGATAGAAATGAAAAGTGGCGCTCCATTTGCGGAGATTACTACGATTGGAAAGCAACTATGCTTCCGGAAAGTCCGTACAACTTCGATTACAGCCGAACGCTCACGATGAAGCTGGCTATGGCAGTACCGGACGGACAAGGGGGCTCACGCGTCTTATGTACGTTCGAACGAGCGCTAGACTATATCCGGGAGATTGATCTTTTGACGAGAGAAATTCCGAAGATCATCTATTTGGTCGGTTGGCAGTATAACGGACATGATGACCGATATCCGGCTTGGGACGAGGTCAATGTCCATCTTAAGCGGCCGCAGGATCAGACTGCGAGAGACAGCTATCTGTGGCTGGCGGAAGAAGCGCGAAAATATCATACGACGATCAGCGTCCATGTCAATATGACGGACGCTTATCCTAATAGTCCGCATTGGGACACGTACTTGGAGAAGGACCTGATCTCGCGTAAAGCAGATGGTTCCTTGCTGCAAGTGGGCACTTACAATGATTTGCCTGCTTATCAGATTTACTATAAAAACGAGTGGGAGAGCGGTGTCATCGTAAAGCGGATTGAGACGCTCATTTCGCTGCTTGAGCTTGATCGTGCTGGAACGGTGCATCTGGACGCCTATTTTCCTAGACCGAACGCCTTCCACGATATCACTCAGGAGGAGGAATCCTCCTATATGCGCCGAACGATCCGTTATTTCCGAGAGCGCGGCATCGACGTAACGAGCGAAAACTTTGCTCATCTGCGCAACGATCCGTTTATCGGATTGCAGCCCTGGTGCTGGTGGTTCGACCAATGCGACGAACAGCAATTTCTGGAAAGACCCGCTAAGCTGCTGAGCGGAGCCGCGATTCGCGATTATTCGCAGCCCGGCATTCCGGTACGGCACGACCTGGAGTTTCTATTTGGCGCGGGCGTGCACGGGGAGGACGTCTTTTGGGATTTCGACAAAGATGCTCCGAGCGAGGATTGGCATCAATTGTTTATCGAGCAAATATGTACGAGAATGCTTCAGTATCAATATTTGAACTCGCTGGATCGCATTCGGATGGATAATGAGGGCGACAACAGAGTCGTTCAATATTCCGGCGGTCATACTGTCCACCTGGCCGATCGCTCCGTTCGACGTGACGGCAAGCCGTTGCGAGAGGGTGATGATGTACTGTTCCCGGCTCTTTGGCAAGAACGGCCCGAGTTGATAGCGTTCAGTAAAACGGGATACTCGCAGAAGTTATGGTATCTGCCGCCGGATTGGAATGAAGTGAATGCCGTCGATATTTACTTGATCACTTCTGATGGGTTAAAGGAAGTCAAACTCGGTCACCCGGCAGCAGGCGGACAATTGGAGCTTTCTCTGACGTCTGGCGCTGCCGTCTCAATAGTCCCTTCTGAACGTGATTTGTAAGATGACATTATCCGATCAATTCCAAATCTTTCGAGTAACCGATTACGGAGCGATACCGGATTCCGGAGCGGATGCGACAAGCGCGATACAAGCGGCGATCGATGCCGCTTCCGCAGCGGATGGGCCGACGGTAGTTGAGTTTCCGCCAGGCCAATACGATCTGTATCCGACATACGCCGTAATGTCGGCATATTACATCTCCAATACGGTCAGTGAAGAAGAGCATCCCGATCCGACCAAGACGATCGGCCTGCGGCTCAAAGGAGCACGCCGGATTCACATAGAAGGGAACGGCTCGCGGCTTCTGTTTCACGGAAAGATGACGCCGATCGTAATGGATGGCTGTATCCAAGCGGAAATACGGAATTTGACGATCGATTTCGCCCGTCCGACGATTTCCGAAATGCGTATTACAGCGACAAGCGCAAGTCATTGGGACGTGGAGGTCCATCCGGATTCCGAATACAGACTGCAAGACGATAAGCTGTATTGGATTGACGAAGGATGGTCTTATCGAGGCGGTCCCGCTCAGGAATATGATCCGGTAAGCAATCGCACCTGGAGAGTTCCGAACCCGATCATGTTGGCTAATCAGGTCGAACAGCTCGGACCAGGCAAGCTCCGATTGCGGTTCATCTCCGCGCCGCACACGTCGGTTGGTCATGTGTTTCAAATGCGCGACGGCATCCGGGATCAGGTCGGCGCGCTGATCGTCGGCTGCCGGAATATCATCTGGCGCAACGTCTGGATGCAGTATATGCATGGACTTGGGATCGTCGGACAATTCAGTGAAAATTTGACGTTCGAGCGTCTGCGATTGGCGCCGGACCCTTCCAGCGGACGAACGGCGGCGGCGTTTGCCGATTTTGTTCATCTGTCCGGGATAAAAGGTAATATATCCATTGTCGACAGCGTATTCGAGGGAGCGCACGATGATGCGATCAACGTCCATGGAACCCATCTCCGTATCGAGGGGGTGGAGGAGGGCAGCCGGATACGGGTTAGATTCATGCATCCTCAAAGCTATGGATTTAGCGCATTCCATCCGGGTGACGAGATCGATTTTATTTCCGCAAGCTCGTTGTCTTCTTACGCAACCTGCAACGTTGTCGCCGTTAAACCGCTCTCTCCGCGCGAAGTCGAGCTGATGCTTGATTCTCACGTACCGGATATGATCGAAGACGGGGATGTTATCGAAAATGTCACTTGGACGCCCGAGCTTTTCGTTAGCGGAAATATCTTTAAGAGAATTCCGACTCGCGGCATTCTGGCAACAACCCGGCGCAAGGTGACGATTGAGAACAATGAATTCGACAACCTGCACATGAGCGCCATTTTGATGGCCGACGACGCCGAAAGCTGGTTCGAATCGGGTATGGTTCGAGATGTTCTGATCCGCGGCAATCGGTTTATCGATTGCGGCAATCGCCAAGCGCCAGTCCTACTGATTCGCCCAGAAAACACCCACGTATCCGCCGACCTGCCTGTTCATCGCAACGTCATTATTAGCGGCAATCGCTTTGAACTGAACGGTGCACCTTTATTGGAGGCCAAAAGTACGAGCGGCTTGATCGTGGCCGATAATGACATTTTGAGGAACGGCTGTAGGGACGGAGCATCCGACGATTCGCACGAAATCATTCGACTGCGGGCTTGCAGCGGGGTTGAAATTGTCGGAAATACGATTGAAGATCATGCAGCAGCAATCGTTAAGACGAATTTAATGAAAGACGAACATCTTGTTATCGATAAAGGGCAGGCTGCTTTTATTAGGAGGGTTGGCGAAAATGACATCTAAAGTGAAAATCGGCTTGATCGGACTTGGCGGCAGAGGGATGGGGCTGCTCGAAATCATCATTATGAAAATGAAGGACGTGGAGGTCGTCGCCGTATGCGACTTGCACGAGGATCGTCGCGAGCGGGCGGCCGACGTCATCGAGTTCGGAGGAAATGGTCGTCCTGTCACAACTTCTAAGTATATGGAAATTCTGAAGATGGAATCGGTTGATGCCATCGTTTTATGCACATCGTGGTCCTCTCATATCCAGATCGTCATTGATGCCATGGAGAAGGGAAAATATGTTGCCTGCGAAGTGGGCGGATCCTATTCTGTGCAGGAATGCTGGAAGCTGGTGGAGGCTTATGAACGAACGGGCATTCCATGTATGATGCTGGAAAATTGCTGCTATGGCCGGGATGAGCTCATGGTGTTGAACATGGTAAAGCTGGGCGTACTCGGGGAAATCGTACATTGTTCGGGAGGTTATCATCACGATCTGCGTTCTGAAATTGCTTACGGCAAAGAAAACCGTCATTATCGGCTAAACGAATATATTCATCGAAACTGCGAAAATTATCCGACTCACGAATTAGGCCCGATTGCCAAGGTGCTCGATATTAATAAAGGAAACCGTATGTTATCCCTCGTGTCGGTTGCGTCCAAGGCGGTTGGCATGCAGGCATACGTTAAAAACAATAGAGGCGATAGCGAGATCGCCGATACCCGCTTTCAACAAGGAGATATCGTGACGACCGTCATCAAGTGCGCGCGCGGAGAGACGATTACGCTCACACTGGATACGACGCTGCCTCGTTTCTATGCGCGAGGGTTTACGGTAAGAGGCACAAAAGGATTGTTTATGGAGGACAATCACTCTTTGTTCCTGGAGGAAGAGCATGCCCAATATGAAACGAAATGGAATTCGCAATGGGGCAATGTGGAGCAATATCGCGAAAAGTATGAGCATCCGATATGGCAGCGCTACATGCAAGAAGGAGTGCGGGAAGGCCATGACGGCATGGATTGGCTCGTTTTCCAGCAATTTTTTGATTGCGTGAGGAACGGGACGCAAACGCCTATCGACGTGTACGACATGGCTTCCTGGATGTGCATCTCTTCCTTAAGCGAAGATTCTATCGCTTTGGGCGGACATCCTGTTGCGATTCCCGATTTTACGAATGGAAAATGGATCGGCAAGAAATAGATTCACCAATAGTCGGATGAAAAAAAACGGTGCGCAACATGTCCGCACGGAGGAGAATCGAGAAGCAATGAAATACCGCAGATTGGGAAGAAGCGGACTTCAGGTGAGCGAGATCGCGCTTGGAAGCTGGCTCACCTATGACGACCCTGGGCAGGCCGCTTCTGTAGAGGCCGTTATTCATAAGGCATACGAACTGGGAATCAATTATTTCGACACGGCCAATATGTACGCCCGCGGCGAAGCGGAGCGAGTTATGGGACGGGCGCTTGCGAGATACGAGAGAGACTCTTATGTGCTCGGAACGAAGGTTTATTTTGATATGGGCGAAGGACCAAATCGTAAAGGTTTGTCGCGCAAACATATTATGGAACAATGCGAAGCCAGCTTAAAGAGGCTTGGCGCCGATTATATCGATCTGTATTATTGCCATCGCTTCGACGAGAATACGCCGCTGGATGAAACGTTGAGGGCGATGGATGATCTGGTCACGCAAGGCAAAGTATTGTACGTCGGCGTAAGCGAATGGCGGGAATGGCAAATCGCAGAAGCAGCGGGAATAGCGGAGCGACTGCACCTGGACCCGATTGTGGTGAACCAACCAGAGTATAATATGTTCACCCGTCGCATCGAATCGGATATCGTGCCGATGTGCGAGAAGCACGGAATCGGGCAAGTCGTGTTTTCCCCGTTAGCCCACGGCGTGCTTAGCGGAAAATATCGCAAGGGAGTGGCGTTACCTCCAGGGTCGCGCGCGACCAATCCGGATCATAACCATTGGATTAAAAGCCAAGGGCTGCTTTCCGAGCATCGGGTAGACCAAATCGAGAGCTTAATCCAAGTAGCTGAGAGACTAGGCATCAGTTTGGTACAGCTGGCGTTAGCATGGAACCTGCGGCTTCCGAACATTTCCAGCTGTATTATCGGCGCTACGAAACCGGAGCAAGTAGAGAAAAATGTCGCTGCTTCGGGCATCTCGCTTTCGGCGGATACGTTGTCCGAAATTGAAAACATATTGAGTGATGGAGACAGAAATTAGAACAGGGGGAGTCCAACGTTGAATCATCGGATGACATATCGGGAAGACGGTACTTTTACCATTATTCAGTTCACTGATGTCCATTGGCAAGACGGGCTCGAGATCGATCGGCAAACGGAAAAAGTCATACGAGCGGTTCTTGATGCCGAAAGTCCGGATCTGGTCGTATTTACGGGCGATTTGATTTATCCTTCGGATACAACGGATCCCGTGGAGATGATGCGGCAAGCTGTCGAGCCGGTCGTAGAAAGAGGCATCCCATGGGCTTATGTTTTTGGCAACCATGATACGGAGAAAAATATTAGCCGGACAGAATTGATCGAGGCAATCATCGTACAGCCTCATTCGATTACGCAGCGCGGACCGGAGCACTTGTCCGGCGAAGGCAACTACGTCGTCGAGATCGGGGAAGCTGAAGGCGAATGCGAGGTCGCGCTCTACTTTCTAGATTCGGGCGATGTCTCTTCCGTGCCCTCAGTTAAGGGATACGACTGGATTAGGCGGGAACAAATCGACTGGTACGCGGAGCAGTCCCGGGAGCTTGCATCGAAAAACGGAGGCGCTCCTATACCCGCGTTAGCCTTCTTCCACATTCCGCTGCCCGAATACGAAGAAATGTGGATGGAAAAAGGAGGTTACGGCAGCAAGCTGGAGAAGGTATGCTGTCCCAAAATCAATTCGGGTATGTTCACTGCGATGGTGGAGCAGGGAGGCGTGATGGGCACGTTCTGCGGGCATGACCACTTAAACGATTTTTGGGGTGAGTGGTACGGCATCCGGTTATGCTATGGCCGTGCCACCGGCTTGAATACGTATGGCCGGGAAGACTTCCCGCATGGAGCGCGGATTATTCGCTTGGAGCAAGGCGTCAGCGGATTTTCGACATGGCTGCAGCTGGTAACGGGAGAGAAGATTGGGCAACAGGAACAGAATCCACGTTGAAATGGATTGGAACATGTTCAAATAAGACGAATTCCAGTGGAGGGAAGCTATATGAGTGTAGATCGGTTGCTCGCCGAACAGTTGCGAAAAATTGACGATGTCAATCGGGAGGGAACGTTCGCGGCGAACTGGAATTCGCTTCGTCAATACTCCATTCCGTCTTGGTACGAGGACGCAAAATTCGGCATTTTCATTCATTGGGGTCCGTATAGCGTTCCAGCGTTCGAGAGCGAATGGTATGCGCGTCAAATGTATCAGGAAGGTTCCAGAGCATTCCAGCATCATGTGGCGACATATGGGACGCAAAATAAATTTGGATACAAGGACTTTATCCCGATGTTCAAGGCGGAAAAGTTCGACGCGGACGAGTGGGTATCCCTGTTCAAGCAATCCGGAGCCAAGTTCTTCGTTCCGGTTGCCGAGCATCATGACGGGTTTCCGATGTACGATTGTCCGTTTACGGACTGGAACGCAGCTCGCATGGGACCGAAACGCGACGTCATTCGCGAACTGGCTGACGCCGCGCGACGCCAACATCTCGTCTTCGGAGTTTCCAGCCATCATGCGGAGAATTGGTGGTTTTACAACGGAGGCGCTGCGTTCGATTCCGATGTGTTGGATCCCCGCAACGCCGGGCTTTACGGTCCCGCACAGCCTTGCCATCCAAATAATTGGGTTCCTGCCACGCAGCCGAACGAGCCGTTTCTTGAAGATTGGCTCGCACGGACAAGCGATTTGATAGTACGTTACGAACCGCAGCTGCTCTGGTTCGACTGGTGGATCAGCCAACCTGCTTTCAAGCCGTATCTACAGCGTCTTGCGGCATATTATTACAATATCGGACGGGAAAGGAACCGCGGAGTCGCGATCAACTATAAGGATGATGCGTTCGCCGAAGGAACAGCGGTATTCGATATCGAGCGAGGGCAGCTCTCGGACATACGGCCGCTGTTCTGGCAGACGGACACGTCTGTATCGCAAAATTCCTGGAGCTATATCTCCGATCATAAATACAAGACGGCGGATTCGATTATCGGTGATTTAATCGATATAGTCAGCAAAAACGGCGCAATGCTCCTGAACATCGGACCGCGTGCCGACGGAACGATTCCGGAGGAGGAGCAAGCAATATTGCGGCAGATCGGGCAATGGCTCGCCATAAACGGGGAAGCCATCTATAGCACTCGCCCTTGGAAAGTGTTCGGAGAAGGCCCGACGCGAGTTGGAAGCGGTTCTTTCAGTGATACGGCGCGCTCGGCGTTTACGTCTCGCGATATTCGGTTCACCGTCAAGAACGATCGCTTGTACGCTATCGTTTTGGCAATGCCTGAGGATGGGAAGGTTGTCATCCGATCGCTTTCCAATTGTTTGTACCTGCATCCGGAACAGATTGAGTCTGTCGAACTGCTTGGACATCCAAGAGGGCTGGATTGGTCGCGCGGCGAAGACGGCTTAACGATTCAATTACCGCCTGAATTCTCAGCTCAAGGAGCGTTTACATTCCGAATGATCCGTTTCGGCAGTTAATAGGGATAGAACAGGAGTGAAGTCATGAAGTACGTACTGGATGCCAACCGCCATGGAAAAGCGGAGTTGATCGAAGGGCATTTGAAAATGGGGGGAGAGAATCCGTCCGGGGAAAAAATAGAAGCGAACAGCAGGTATCTCACCCGCGGCGGAAAGCCTTGGCTGCCGGTTATGGGGGAGTTTCATTTCTCTAGATGCCCTCATGGACAATGGGAGGAAGAACTGCTGAAGATGAAAGCAGGCGGCATCCAAATTGTCGCCACATACGTATTCTGGATTCACCACGAAGAAATAGAGGGACGTTTCGACTGGTCTGGCGACAAGGATCTGCGAACTTTCGTCAGGCTTTGCCAAAAACATGGCTTGGATGCCCTTGTCCGCATCGGGCCTTGGGCACATGGCGAATGCCGCAACGGAGGTTTCCCGGATTGGTTGTACGGGAGAGGCGCTTTGCGGACGAACGACGAGGACTATTTGTTATACGCCAGAAGATTGTACGAGGAAATCTCCAGGCAGGTCGATGGGCTGGCTTATCAAGACGGCGGTCCGATAATCGGCATACAGCTTGATAACGAGCTGACGGACAATGCAGAGCATTTGCGGACATTAAAGAGCATGGCGCTGGAATCGGGTATCAAAGCTCCATTGTTTACGGTTACAGGCTGGGGAGGTCCCGGCGGAGCGCGCATTCCAAGAGATGAAGTGCTGCCGTTATTCGGAGGTTATCCCGATCATCCGTGGGAAAAACATACGAACCCGCTTCCGCCGGGACCGCATTATTTTTTCCATCCGATGCGCAACGATCCGAGCATCGGCAGCGATCTGTTTGGCGAAAAAGAGTCGGAGATTAGAGATTTGGATGATATCGATCGTTACCCCGACGGCTGCTGCGAACTTGGAGGCGGAGTGCAAATCACCTATCATAGGCGTCCCGTCATTGATTCCGACGATGTTGCCGCAATGGCGATGGTCAAAATCGCCAACGGCTGCAATCTGCTAGGTTATTACATGTATCACGGAGGCACTCAGCCCCTCGGGGAACTCTCGACGATGCAGGAGTCGGATGCCCGCGGTAATCAGCTTCCGGTGCGAAGCTACGATTTTCAAGCGCCGATCGGGGAGTTTGGCCGAATTAGGGACTCCTACAAAAGCTTGAAGCGGCTTCATCTGTTTATTCACGATTTCGGAGAGAAGCTTGCGCTTATGACTGCGGTTTATCCCGATATTCGACCGTACTCCGTCGAAGATACCAAGACGGTGCGCGTTGCGGCGCGAATGAATGGAGACAGCGGCTTCCTGTTCTTTAACAATTATCAAAGACTGACGGAAATGCCGGACAAAAAACGCGTGCAGGTTGAATTGCGGCTGGCGAGTGAAACCTTGAACGTTCCTGCGACTCCGTTTGCGCTCAAGCATGACGCTTATTTCTTTTGGCCGATCCAAATGGACATGAGCGGCGCCCGATTGAAGTATGCGACCGCTCAGCCGTTATGTACGCTTCGCGAAGATGATGTAACGCTGTATGTATTCTTCGAGGTTGCAGGAGTTCGGCCGGAATTTTCATTCGATCCGGTGAGCGTTGCGGATATTGAACTCAAGGAAGGTAAAGTAGAACGCGAAGAAGACGCGATTACCGTTCGCGACCTGCGGCCGGGTCTTGCTTGCTTATTTACCGTCAAGACTGTTGAAGGCGAGGTTATAAAGGTGTTAACGGTCAACGAGCGGCAGTCGCTGCACTTGTGGAAGGGCCGAGCGTTCGGACGCGATCGATTAATCGTATGCGAAGGAAACGTGACGTTTGAGGATGATGCTCTGCATATTAGCGGGACAGAAGCCGAACAGATGGCGTTTGCGGTTTATCCTCCCGTCGAGAGCGTCCTAGATCAAGGGGGTCTTTCGTTATTTGCCGAACAAGAGGGAATATTCCAGGCGTATAAGCCGGGCTTGCAATCCCGGGAAGTCGATGTTACGTGGAAGCCGACCCGGGATCCGTCATTACATGCAAGCTTCTTCGAGTATTTGTTCGAAGACGAAGGTCAAAAAGGAAATGCACCGGAATGGGAGATTACGTTAGATCCCTCCGCTTTCGACGAAGCGAACGAGATTACGCTCGTAATCGATTTTGTGGGAGACGTGGCGCAGGCCTATATTGCCGGACAATGCGTTGCGGATCAGTTCTATAGCGGCGTTCCTTGGATGATAGGCTTAAAGCGGTTCCGCGAGATTTGGGCCAACGAACCGATCGTTCTAAAAATTTCTCCGCTATTAAAGAAAAGCAATATTTATATGCCTTCCAGACCGGAGGAGGATCACCAGGCGGAAATTAGGGATGTTCGCGCGGAAGCGGAATATACGATCGTTGTGAACGGCCCAAATTGAAGGAGTGATCAGGCAATGTCTATCAAACTATCTACCTTACAGCTTCCGGGTGCTCCGCTAGAGAGCCAAAATCCGCTTCCGATGTTCAGAAGCCGCAAACGCGATCGCGAAGTGCCTGTCAACAGCAGCTATCCGGACAGACTTCGTCCGATGCTGGGTTATGAAACCGGCGAGCGCTTCTTGCCTTATCGCATGCAAGATCGGTACTCACGTAAACGAATGGAAATGTCTCTTGATACAATTATTCTTGAAAACGAATTGCTCGAAGCTGTATTTATGCCGCAATATGGCGGCAGACTATATTCCCTGATCGACAAACGCACCAATCGTAACCTTTTATATACAAACCCTGTTTTTCAGCCAGGCAATCTAGCCATTTTAAATGCTTGGTTCTCTGGCGGTATAGAATGGAATATCGGGCAGGTCGGGCATGCGTTTACTACCACGGCACCATTGCATGCAGCAATGCTGAAAGACAATGACGGCAATGAGTTTTTACGTTTCTACGAGTACGAGCGCTGTAAAAATGTGTTCTGGCATATCGATTTCCATCTGCCGGCAGGCTCAGACAAGCTTATTGCTTATGTACGCATTATTAATGATAATGATCATTCCGTTCCTATGTACTGGTGGACGAACACTGCTGTTGAAGAAACGGAGAAGGCTCGCGTGTTCTCAACAACAGATGAAGTCATTTTTTTTGATCAGCGTATCAAGGGATTTGGTCATGGCGTATTGCCAGAGCTTGCAACGGTACCTGGCGAGGATGTATCATATCCGATCAATTTTCCGTTTTCGAACGAATTTTTTTTCCAAACCGTTGCTGAGAACAAAGCTCCGTGGGAAGCCGTTGCTTATGAGGATGGCAAACTATTTTACGAGCGTTCGACTTCACTCTTGCGCTATCGCAAAATGTTCTGCTGGGGACATCATCCTGGTGGACGCCGCTGGTGCGACTTCCTGTCCGACCCGGGTAAAGGCAATTATATCGAAATTCAAGCTGGATTGGCTCCAACTCAGCTACACGGGCTGGATATGCCTGCACATTCGGAATGGGATTTCACGCAAATATTCGGCTTGTCGGATGTAAATACAATGCAATCCCATCAAAAGGATTGGCGTAAAGCAAACGAATATATAATGGATTGTGTTGACAAGCTTATTACGGAAGCGGATGTTTACAACTTACATGAAACAGCTCGATCAGAAGCGACAAAAGCACCTATTGAAAAGCTATATGATGGATCGGAATGGGGCGGTCTGGAAGAGGCGCGCCGAAGCAAGCATGAGCAGCAGCGCAACATTCCTGCCGGCTTTAACTTCTCGCTGCTTTCGGCTGATGCTGCTTCTAAAAGCGTGGAATGGATACAATTGCTTGAGAACGGAACGTTTCCAGTAGGCGATGTCAACGCCGTTCCTCCCGCATGGATGGTACAGCGGGAATGGCTTGAACTGTTGGAAACAAGCCTGCGATCCTCCGAAAGCAACAAGAACTGGAATGCTTATATGCATCTTGGTGTAATGCTCTATGAGCTTGGCAAAGAAGACGAAGCAATGGAGGCATGGAAGACATCCATCCAGTTGCAGCCATCTGCTTGGGTGTATCGCAATCTAGCGGTTGCGATGACGCTCAAGGAAGATAATACGGCTGCACTCGGCTATATGGACCAAGCTTTTCAGCTTTCGCAATCCTTTCCGGATCGCGCGCTGGCAGAAGAGTATCTCAAAATGCTGATCGATAGTGAGCGTTATAAGGAAGCATGGAGCTTCTTCCACACCTTGCCGGAAGAGTACGCAACGAATGACCGCATTCTGATCATCGTTGGCGCAGCTGCATTAGAGCTCGATAAAGAAGAGTTCCTGAGCGAGCTCTTTCAGAAAGAATTTGCAGTTGTACGCGAAGGCGAGATGCTTATCATCAATCTCTGGTACAAGTACAACGCCAAGAAATTGGCTGCCCAGCGTGACGAAGCACTTGACGACAGCCATATTGTGCAAGCTCGCAAAAACTTCCCTCCGCCAAACCATATTGATTTTAGAATCGTTGGCGACGAATAATACCGAATTGGATTGGCTGGAATTATCTATAGCTCGTCATATGGCTGACACATTGCTATTCTAGAATAAAAGCGAATGTCTAAAAACGGCTTTTTTAGAATATACAATTTTTCGCCGAATGACGGAGTGATATTTTAATGAAAAAAGTATTTGTCGTAGAGGATGATTTTAGCATTGCCAGACTACTTCAAGTTTACTTGGAACGGGACGGCTTCGCTGTTAAATGCCATACGGGAGAGCGGGATATTCTGGAGGTTTTCCAGGCCTGGCGGCCGGATCTTGTTCTGCTGGATTTAATGCTGGAAGAGACGCAGGGCATGGATATTTTGCGGCATATTCGAGAGAAGGGAAGCTGTCCGGTTATCATTGTGTCGGCAAGGGGAAGCGTCCCCGATCGATTGGAGGGTTTGCAGCTTGGAGCGGATGATTACATTGCCAAACCTTTTGATCCGGAGGAAGCGGTCGCCCGCGTTAAAGCTGTGCTTCGGCGCTCGGCTTACCTGGCGGATTCGGAGGTTGTACGGCTTGGCAGTCTGATTATTGATTATACAGCGCAAACTGCGGCTAGAGGACAGACGCCTGTCGCACTTATTCCGCGCGACTTGCAACTGCTCGCTTTTCTGGCGCGCCATCCCAATCAATACTTTAGCCGCGAGCAACTGCTTGATCGGGTTTGGGGGCTCGATTTTGCGGGCGGAGACCGGGCGGTTGACGCAGCTATCAAACGAATACGAAAAAGCTTGCAGGAGTGGCCGGAGAGCGAAGGAGAAATTGTAACGTTCAAAGGGACGGGGTATAGTCTCCGTGTTTATTAAGGGCAGGTCCGAGCAGGCCGTATCTACCGTTCCACTCTTGCGGTATTGGACATGGCGTTTTACACTGCTTTTGGTCCTATTGCTGTTTGGGATCGGCTTGCTAGGCGTTCATTGGATCAGGGAAAGCGCAATAAATCAGCAAGTTGCAGTGCTTGAAGCGCGAGCCGAACTGTTGGCATCCTATTATTCGAATGCAAAGGATGAACAAAAACGGGTAAATGAGATGCTGCTTGCGGGTCGGGCCGGGATGGTTAATGCTATGCCGGTTACTCCGGCAATCCCTAAAGGCGTTTTCGTGCAAATTCATGACTTTGCTACCGGCATGGTTAGCGTTGGAGGTCATGAGCCGTCTGACCAGCCAAGCGGGAATACGGATTTTCCGAAGCCGCGAGATGCCGAAACGACGAAGGAAATCCAATCAGACAAGCATAGGAAGTGGATCCGCGTCGGAGTTCCTTTGGTCTACGACAATCATTTTGCCGGGAAATATTATGTGAGCATGAAAGTAGATAAAAGTTTTGAGCATATGTATCTGTTGATTCTGGCATCCATCGGACTAATCGCCCTTTGCGGCTGGATGGTCGTCTATTTTTTATCACGTTCTCTGACCCGGCCGCTGCGTCAATTGGCGCATGCCGCAGGCCAAATTTCGGATGGCAACTATAGACCTGATCTGCCGGATTCCTCGCGAATCAAAGAAACGGAGATTCATCGATTGGTAAATTCATTCGATGATATGTCGATCAGACTGGAACGGCTTGAGCGGATGAGGACGGATCTGCTTGCGGGCGTATCCCATGAACTGCGCACGCCGGTTACTTCCATTCGCGGCATGATCCAAGCGGTCAAGGATGGGGTGGTTTCCGGCACCACAGCCGACGAATTTTTGCAGCTTAGCATGAATGAATCGAAACGCCTTCAGACGATGGTGAATGAACTGCTCGACTTCTCCGCTATGGAAACAGATACGATTGAGCCCTTGCAAGAGGAAGTGGATCTGTCAGCACAATTTGGC
This sequence comes from Paenibacillus sp. PAMC21692, assembly GCF_014303795.1. NCBI lineage: Bacteria > Bacillati > Bacillota > Bacilli > Caryophanales > Paenibacillaceae > Paenibacillus > Paenibacillus sp. PAMC21692. Next base: position 5,127,062 of record NZ_CP060293.1, on the reverse strand, counting down.
GAGGTCGCTACTCAGTTTAGAGCTACACCGGGGCATGAAAGACTGGAACTCCTTACGGAAACAGCAAGCTCCGAAGTCATCTGGTTTGGAGATTCGGAGCATTTGAAGCAAATTTTGTTTAATTTGTTAAGCAACAGTGCCGCAGCCGGAGCCAAAATCGTTCATATAACGGCAAGCCGGGAAGATTCGTTTATTTATATCGACGTAGCCGACGATGGCAAAGGGATTTCTGACGCGGAAGCGCCGTTTGTTTTCGAACGTTATTACCGGGGAGACAGCGGACGAAAGAAGAAGCAGGGACTAGGCTTGGGACTGCCGATCTGTCAGTTGCTTGCCAAATCGAATAACGGCAAGGTGGGGTTAGTGCGAACAGCGCCGTCAGGAACCGTTTTTCGGATCACGTTAGCAACCGCCACATTCACATAATTGATAAGCAGGCTGTTTACACAGCAACTGGAAAAGCGCCCGATATGCGGCGCTTTTTTTCTTTTTTAAATGCATTTCCTCGGAGATGTGGAGAAATCGGTGTTCCCTTCATGTTATTGCTGTCATTTCGCTGTCATATTGGACAGGTAAGATGCAATAGGTCGATCATTTGAGTCATTGAATTCTGCGAAAGGAGGTAGAGGCTATGAAACCAGGCCGCTCAGCAAGTAAGGAAATGATGGCGGCTCTTTGCTTCCTGCTCCCCGGCTTTGCCGGATTTTCTATTTTTTATCTCATTCCGTTCGGACAAAGCACGATGACTTCTTTCCAAGACGGACTGGACGGAAGTTGGACCTTGGCCAACTACGAGGGCTTGCTGGCGAGTTCTTCTTTTCTCAAGGCGGCGAAAAACACGTTTTTGTTCATGACAATCAGTGTTCCGATCATCGTGGCCCTGTCGCTAGGTTTGGCGTTGCTTCTCAACCAACGGGTATTTATCCGGAAATGGCTGCGAACGGCCTATGTGTTGCCGCTTGTTGTTCCGGTAGCTTCCATTGTCCTTGTGTGGCAAATCTTCTTTGATTGGAACGGTGTTTTTAACGCATGGATGGAATACTTTGGCTTGGCCAGGATCGATTGGATGAAATCGGACTGGTCGCCCCTGGTCATTATCCTGATTTATGTATGGAAAAATATTGGCTATAACATCGTGTTGTTTCTCGCGGGTCTGCAAAATATTCCGGAGCACTATTACGAATTTGCTGACTTGGAGGGGGCGAGTCGAATGCGGAAGTTTAGCATTACACTCACTTATTTAACGCCTACGACTTTTCTGGTCGTCCTGATGTCGGTTTTGAACTCGTTTAAGGTGTTCCGGGAGACGTACCTGGTCGCCGGAGATTATCCGCACGATAGTATTTATATGATGCAGCATTACATGAACAATATGTTTTTTTCGCTCGATATAGAGAAGCTGTCTGCTTCGGCCGCTCTAATGGCTGCTGTTATATTCGTGCTGGTCATTGTAATGTTCCGAATTGAACGTGTGTTCAGGTCTTATATGGAATAGGAGATGATTGACGGTTGCGAGAGAAACGAGAACGAATTGCCGCACTGCTGCGAACGCTGCTTTTGTTGCTAATAGCCGCAGTAATGCTTATGCCGGTCGTTTTGACCATCGTCAATTCGCTGATGACGGAGCGGGGAATTTTAGCTAATTACGGAATGCTGGGCAGTGTGAACGTAAGCGATTTTGTCAATATAAAGTGGATTCCCCATGAGATTTCTTTCAGCCAATATTTTAATGTGCTGATATCGACGCCGCAGTTTCTATTGATGTTCTGGAATTCGGTTATGCTAGTCGTGCCGATCGTTGCCGGACAGGTGGCGTTTGCGGCGCTGGCCGCATTCGCTTTTGGAAAGCTGCGCTTTCCCGGCAGGGAGCCTTTGTTTTTTTTGTATTTGATTACGATGCTGATGCCGTTTCAAGTGACGCTTGTACCAAACTACTTGATGGCGGATCAGCTTGGCTTGCTGGATCGGCCGGCCTCGATCATTTTGCCCGGCATCTTTGCCGCCTTCGGCGTTTTTTTGCTCAGACAGTTCATGCTGCAAATTCCGGGCGGTTATATGGAAGCGGCGAAAATCGACGGAGCCGGGTATTTGCGTATTTTTATTTCGATTGTTCTGCCCATGGTTAAACCGGGCATAGCCGCTCTGGTTGTCCTGCTGTTCGCCGACTATTGGAATATGGTAGAGCAGCCGCTTATTTTTCTGCAAAATGCGGAATTGCAGCCACTATCGGTTTTTTTGTCCAGGCTGCAGAAAGAGGCTTTTGACGTCTCATTCGCCGCTTCCGTTATTTATATGATTCCAATGTTGCTGCTGTATTTGGCGGCGGAGAAGTATTTCATAGAGGGGATTCAGCTTTCTGGCATCAAGGGATAAAACCATACATTAGTAGCAGAGGATGATTATCATGAAAAAAGTTAAAGGATTGTTTGTGCTGTTGGCATTGACGCTGCTATTAGCCGCTTGTTCCGGCGGCAATGGTGGCTCTCTCGACAGCGGTGTCGGGGGTGACGATCAAGCGGCTGATTTTACAGGCGATAAAAAAACAGTCGTTATTGCCGTTCAAGGCTCCAATCCGTTTTTGGAAGCCGCCGCTCGGCAGTTCGAGCAGGAGCATACGGATATAAAGATTGAAATCAAATCTTATATGGCTATTCCCGAAGCGGTTGGGGACGGCATGACGGCTGCGATTTCACAAGCGGATATCGAAAAATACGTGCAGACGGTTACGACGCAAATTATGGCCGGCAAAAGCTCGGATCTCATTCTGATGGAAAATTTGCCGCAAAACAAACTGGTGGAGAAAAACGTTATCGTTAATTTATACGATCTAATGGAGCGGGACCCGGAGTTTGCCAAAGACGATTATTATCAAAATGTGTTTAAGGCCGCTCAGGACGGAGACGGCTTGTATGCGATGCCGTTTGCCGTTAATCTGGATGTCATTCAAGGCCGCACTGATTTGCTAAAGAATGCGAATATCGACATAGACGACCGTACATGGACCTGGGAGCAATTCAAAGACATCTCCAAACAAGCCAAGGAGCAGTTGGGACAAGATTATTTCGCTTTCATTAATGTATTTCCGCTCAATTTGCTAATCAGCTATATGGAGGACAATTATGATGAACTCGTGCTGCCGGACGGCACGGCGAATTTCGATTCCGAATATTTCCGGGAGATGATGCGTCAAATCAAGTCGATGTACGATGAAAATGTACTGCAGGCTGAATTTACGTATGATTATGATAAGGCTATATTTTCACAAAGTGTATTCAGCAATCCGGAAACAGCTATGCCGTTTATGGCTAGGCCAACGCTTCAATTCTTTAAAAGCCCGACAACCAAAGGCGAGTCGAACGGGATTCCGTTCCGGTCCTGGTTTAACCTTGGTTTGAACAGCAAATCGAAGGTTCGGCAGGAAGCGTGGGAATTTATGAAATATTTGCTTTCCGAGGAGATTCAACAATCGCCTGAGCTGAGCGGATTTCCGGTTAATAAGAAAGTGGCTGAGATGCGAATAGACGAAGCAGCATCCAGGCTGACGAACGGCAATCTGGAACCAGGCCTTGAGGCGGTCGATCCTGCCGCGGCTCAAGCGATAGCAAAGGAAATGAAGACGCTTTTGGAGAATACGGGCATCAAGCTCAACGTAGATTTTAAAGTCCAATCGATCGCCATCGAAGAGTTCAACGCCTATATGAGCGGACAGAAGTCCGCGGAAGCAGTCAGCAAGCTGATTCAAAACAGGGTAATGACCTATTTAAATGAATAACGATTGCCATCATGAATGAAAATAAACAGCCGCTCCCTACGAGACTCTAATACTTCTCAAAGGTTGCCGCTGTTTATTTGCTTTGTTCAGAACTATTGCACCGAATCAACAAATTCGCGAATTCGGTTTTTAATGGAATCCCGTACTTCGCGGAATTTCGCTGTAATTTCCTCTTCCGTTCCTGCAGCTTTGGCGGGATCGTCGAAGCCCCAGTGCAGCTTTACGACATGGACATTAGAGACAACGGGGCAATGTTCGTCGGCATGACCGCACAAAGTAATAACGTAATCGGCGCAGTTCAGAATATCCGGATTGATGACATCCGAAGTATGAGAGGTAATATCTATACCGTCTTCTTGCATTGCGGCAACTGCCCGCGGATTAAGTCCGTGCGCTTCCAAGCCGGCGCTTTTGACTTCAAAACGATCTCCTCCGATAGCCTTCAGATAACCATCGGCGATTTGGCTGCGGCAGGAATTGCCCGTGCATAGAAAGTAAACTAACGGTTTGGACGTCATATACGAATTCTCCTTTGAATGAAATGAATTTAGAGGAAGGACAACCATAGATATAAACCAACCAGCGTGATGAACAGGGTGGGGAGCGTGAGGATCAGTCCTACCTTGAAGTATTGTCCCCAGCCGATTCTAACGCCTTTCTGAGCTAACACATGCAGCCATAATAAGGTGGCGAGCGAGCCAATCGGCGTAATCTTGGGTCCCAGGTCCGAGCCGATTACGTTGGCATAAATCAATGCTTCACGGATTACGCCTTCGGTTGTCGTTCCCTGAATGGCAAGCGCGTCGATCATGACGGTTGGCAAATTGTTCATCACGGAGGAAAGAATCGCCGCGATAAAGCCGGTTCCTAAGACGGCAACAAATAGTCCTTGTTCGGCAACCCACTGGAATAATCGGCCCAATTGATCGGTCAAGCCTACATTACGCAAGCCATATACAACGACATACATGCCAATCGAAAAAACGACAACGGACCACGGCGCGCCTTTGACCAGCTTCCACGTTTGCAAGGCATGGCTGCGTCTCGCTAATAGCATGAAGATGACGGCCACCATTCCCACGATGGCAGAGACTGGCAAGCCTATGGATTCGCTAACCAGATACCCCGCCAAAAGTACGCCCAGCACCCACCAGGATAATCGAAACAAAGTCCGATCCTTTATGGCTTCTTTAGGTTCTTTCACTTTCTCGAGATCATAGCGGGAAGGGATATTTTTGCGGAAATAAACGAACAAAACAAGCAAGCTTGCAGCGATAGAAAACAAACCCGGCACGATCATAACACTGGCGTACTCCATAAAGGAGATCGAGAAGAAATCAGCGGATACGATATTAACCAGATTGCTGACAATTAGCGGCAGAGAGGCCGTATCCGCAATAAATCCGCTAGCGATAATAAAAGGCAGAACGAGCCGATCCTCGAAATTCAGTGCTCTGACCAAAGCCAGAACGATTGGCGTCAATATTAATGCCGCACCGTCGTTGGCGAAGAATACCGCTACCGCAGCGCCGAGTAGTATGACGTAGACGTACATGAGAACTCCATTCCCGCGTGCCAATCGCGCCATATGAAGAGCGGACCATTCGAAAAATCCGATTTCGTCCAGGACTAATGAAATCAGAATGATAGCGACAAAAGCGAGCGTAGCGTTCCAGACCATTCCGGTAACATCCCAAACGTCTTGCAAATCGACGACTCCGCATAATAAAGCTGCAAGAGCGCCAGCGGACGCCGACCAGCCGATGCTTAGTCCTTTAGGCTGCCAGATAACAAAAAATAAAGTGACTATAAAAATCAAACAAGCAAGTACCAGCATAAGGCCTCCCCATCAATCGCAAGTCGAGTTCGCACGGCCGACAAGCTTTTCTTTCATGGAGGGAAGCTGGTCGATGACGGTCTGCAGATACGGCCTGGACTCCAGATTCAAGGAATAATAGATCCATTGACTGCGCCTGGTTTCATGAACCAAACCGCCCAGCTTGAGCTTCCGCAGATGTTGACTGATATTAGGCTGACTTGTTTCCAACAGCTCCACGATGTCGCAGACGCATAACTCCCGTTCCTTTAAAAGCGCGAGTATCGTTAATCTAGTTTTGTCCGACAAAAGCTTAAGTACTTCCGACATTTCATCAATCGGGTCCATAACAGTGCCTCCTCCGCGAAAACTATTTATATTATATACGCAACTGATTATATAAGTAAATAACAATATAACTATATACTTATTTACGTTATGAATAGCCCTAACGAGTCATATCTGCGTACCTCCTCCGTTGTTACAATAGATAGATACTATTGTTTAGTTAGAGAGGTGTGTATACATTGCTTTCAATCATACGCAAAGGTTGGTTTCAAGCCATGCTGGTGGCAGGCGTGGTCGCGCTCGCCGTATACGTAGTGCTGCAAACCAATGCCGAGCCGCTGAGCAAGGCCGCCGACGGCGATACGGCTCCGTCCTTCCAATTGAATCAACTCGCCGGCGGTCAGCTTAAATTATCTGATTATGAAGGAAAAGGCGTCGTGCTTAACTTCTGGGCGTCCTGGTGCAATCCATGCGTCAATGAACTGCCGCTTCTAAATGAAGCTTACAAGCTAGCCGGCATCGACATGATCGCGATTAATGTCGGGGAAGAAGAGGAGACGGTGAAGAAGTTCGTCGACCGTTACGAGCTTGCGTTTCCGATCGCGCTGGATCGCGAGCAGGATGTAAAGCGGCAATATCGCGCCGCAGGTCTTCCTCTGACCGTAGTCATCGATGAGCAAGGGAACATTATGAAACGTCACGAAGGCGAATTGACGGAGATGTCAGATATTCTTGCGCTGATGGGGGAAATTAGCGATGAAAAATAAATCAACATTCAGAAAAGGTTGGGTCGGCATCAGTCTGACCCTCGTCCTGATAGCACTGCTTGTAGTTCCTCTACCTTTTGCTCCGCCAAACGATACTCGCATTATTCTCGATCATACCCAAGAGGTGTACATAGCTCCGCCATGCTTCGATGAAGCGGAGGCTACAAATTATTTGACGGAGACAACCTGGGATAAAGCCCAGGAAAAAGATTATGTTTCAAACTCCGGCTGTACCACCAAACTCATGGAGCCGGCGAGTTATTCCCTGTTGAAACGAATAGGAGAGAAGCTGGGTTTGATGGAATCCGTTTGGTCATGGTAATTCCACGCGTTCGCAAGGAATCGCAGGTTTGTCACAAGACTGTCGATCTTAAGGGTGACATTGACTACAAAGGGCTATGTATGGGGATGGCCGTCATTGTTACAATTTGATTGGCTGTAAAGAAGTACTTGAATAGCCGCACAACTGGAGGGAAGCGAGGGAGGAGATTTGACCCCAAGATGTAGGCTTGTGTTTCGATCCACCATCATGGGTTGGTTGGTAGTCGCCTTACTCAGCGGCGGGCAATCATCTGCAGCAGCTACGGAAAGCGCCAGCGGCCATCCGTCAACCTCGGCAAATCATACCGGATCGGCGGATGTCTCATCAGCGTCCATGCCAACCGATTTACAACCGATTCTGGATGAAGCCGAACCTGGATCGACCATTATTCTAAAGCCGGGTATCTACCTGGGACCGGCGGTGATCCGGAAACCGCTGGAGCTTCGATCCGAGATCGCTGGAGAATCCATTCTGCTGAACGAAAGTGAAGAAAGCGCCTTAATTGTCGCAGCCGATGACGTCACCTTGGCTGGAATACGAATCCGCGACGAGGCGTTTAAGCCGCAAGCAACGATCGTCGTATCGGGTGACCGGGCTCGAATCGAGCAAATATGGATTGCTACGGGCGCAGACGGAATTGCTGTGAAGGATGCGGATAATGGTACGATCACAAGCACCGTGATTGATTGGACGCCGCGAGAGGTATCCATGGCTGCCAAGGGCAACGGCATCGACCTCTTTAATTCCCATCGTTGGCGAATCGACGGGAACACGGTCAGCGATGCTCATGACGGTATCTACATGGAGAAAAGCGATGATACGATCGTAACCGACAACGTCGTCGAGCGTTCGCGTTACGGCATTCATTGCATGTATACCGCCCGAACGGTCATTCGCGGCAACGTCGGCAAAGCCAATGTGACCGGCGCCATGGTGATGACGGCTACAGAGGTTGAGGTAAACGGCAATACCTTCACGAAACAGAACGAAAATGTCCATTCGCAAGGGATACTGTTATTCGACGCGCATGATTCCGTATTCGGAGACAACAAAGTCGAAGGCAACCGGACAGGCTTCTACGTGGAGCAGTCTACGGGCAATGTCATCGTCGGCAATGAAGCGATCTACAATTTTGTCGGGATCCAGCTTCTCGAGGCGGAACTCAATGTCGTCGAAGGGAACCTCTTCCAAGGGAATGTCGCGGATGCTCAGGCCCGCGGAAGCAGCAACAACGAGATTGCCGGGAACTATTGGGACGGCTTCAGCGGCATCGACACGGATGGGGACGGATATAGCGATACCGCTTATGCGATCAATCCCTTTTTTCAAGGCGTGACGCAGAAACGAGCGGCGTTCCAGCTTTTCTTTCAATCGCCGGGCATGGAGTTTCTCGAGGAGCTCTTCCAAAACAATCGGGATGATTGGTCAAAGGATGTCAAGCCGCTTATGGCACCACCGGGTTTTGACGGCGCTAATCCAAGTCATGGAAGTTCCAAGGCGACAGGCTATTTGAGCCTGCTGTTAGTCATCGCAGTAATCGGTTTGTTGTATATGAACAGGAGGAGAACGTTATGAACAAAAAAATAAGCCTGCTCGCCCTCGCACTGGTGTTCGTGCTGACGCTAGCGGGTTGCGGCGGAGAGAAATACGAGGCGCAAGCCATTAACGAAGAGACGGATGTATGCGTCATCTGCAAGATGGCAATCAAGGATGATCAATATGCCACGCAAATCGTAACGAAGGACGGCCAGTCGCTCAAATTCGACGATATCGGCTGTCTAAACACTTGGAAGAAGGAAAACGGAACGGAAACGATCGGCGCTGCGTTTGTACGCGATTTCGACTCAAAGCAGTGGCTGCGTTACGAGAAAGCTTATTATGCTTATGATCCTACTTTTCAAACACCGATGGCCTACGGCATCGTATCGTTCGAGAAGGAAGAGGATGCCAAGGCTTATATCGCTGAGCAAGGCAAAGGAACGCTGATGTCCGCAGATGATCTTGCCAGCCATTCCTGGGCTGTTAACCATGAAATGATGGATATGCACGGTCACGATCATTCCGATGATCAAGGGCATGGCGAGTCTGATACTCACGGTCAAGTAGAGCATGGACATGTTGAGGAGAGCGGCACTCATGATGGCGGAGGACACGCTTCGTGAATCTTCTGAGGCATGTTGCGGCAAGGGAATTGAAAATCGGATTTCGTAATCCATGGGCCTATTCGTTTATGGCCCTTTTTACGCTATTCATGTTCAGCCTGCTCTTGATCAATCTGCAAGGTTATGTAAGCGGCTATTCCGGCGTGAGCGGCACGATGCTGAATCTGGCTATTTACCTGTTGCCTTTGATGGCCCTGATGTTAGGCTCCTTCTCGCTTACCGGCGACAAGGAGGAGGGCAACTGGGAGCTGCTGTCCACATACGCGCTGGGAACGGGAGCGTACCTGCTCGGCAAATATATCGGGATTGCCATCGTGCTTCTCACGATTGTTGCCGCAGGCTTCGGATTATCGGGGCTCGCCGGATACATGTTTGGCGGAGGATTCGACTTGGCTACCTATGGGCGATTGCTGATTTTCGCTGCGCTATTATCATTATTTTTCCTAGCCATCGCGCTGTTGATCGGCACGCTCTCGAAAAATCGTTGGCAGGCGCTTACAGCGGCCGTCGGCGTCTGGTTTTTCGCCATTATTGCCTGGCCGTCGCTGCTGATCGCCGTACTCGGCATGTTGCCCTATCTCTGGATTAAGCCGGCAGTAACCGTGCTCGTCTTTCTTAATCCGGCGGAATTGACCCGATTGTTCACCGTCGTGAAATTAGGCGGAGGCTCTACGTTGGGTCCCGAATATTATAAGTGGGTGAAGTGGATCCTGCAACCTTGGGGAACTCCAGCGTTTGCCGGCATCGCTTTACTCTGGATTATGATTATTTTTACCGTTTCCTATGTGCTGTGGGAGAGGAGGAGAGGTCGTGGCTGAAGAGCTGGTAAGGTTCAACTCCGTTCACAAAGCCTATAACAACATTACCGTCATCGAAGCCATGAATTTAAGCATTGGACGTGGAAGCGCGGTGGCCTTATGCGGCGGCAACGGAGCCGGCAAAAGCACGCTGCTTCGCATGCTGGCCGGCATCATGCTGCCGACAAGCGGATCCATTACGGTTGACGGCATCCTTTGGAAGGAGAATCGGAAGGCCTACGCCGAAAAGATCGGCTATATGCCGGATGACTATCGCTTCAGCGCGGGGTTAACGGCGATGGAGACGATGACGTTCTGGGCCAAGCTGAGAGGACTTGGCAAGGAACGGGCTGCCGAGGTGCTTACGCTCGTGGGGTTATCCAATACGGGCAAAAAACCGGTCACTTCCTTCTCGAAGGGAATGCGTCAACGGGTATTGTTCGGTCAAGCTCTGCTCGCCAAGCCGCCGCTCATCCTCATGGACGAACCGACGAACGGACTGGATCCCTATTGGATGGAATCGTTCGTAAGTCTGGTCCGGGGGGCTGCCGCGAGTGGAAGCACCGTGTTATTCTCGACGCATCAACTGCCCATAGCCGAGACGTTAGCCGATCGAATCGTGTTCCTCAAGGATGGGGGCATCGTACTGGACGGTAATACGGCCGACATACGGAGCGCTTACGGAAGCGACGGCTTGCACGAGGTGTTCGGCGAACTGTTCGGTTTGGCGGGGGCGGGGAATCGAGGTAAATCATAAAAATGCTATGCCCTTCGGATTTCGAATGGGCATAGCATTTTTTGTTGCTTTGCAACGCTATCTAATGATGATGATCGCCTGAACCGTGATCCGAAGACGCTAACGCTAATCCTCCTTGCGCTTCCTGCTGCTCTAACGCCGCGAGCCGAAGAACGGCTTCTTCGCCTATCGCAAAGCGTTTGGCCGGCATGGCTTCCAACGAGCCCGCTGTTACACGGCTGCGTACAACATAAACGCCATTCTCTATGAAGCCGTATTCGGCGGTATATACCCCTTCTTGACGCATAAGGCCCGCCACCGTAACCAGTCGATCCGGCGATCCTTCCGGCCAGAACTGGAACAGAATCTCATCCGCCCTTACGGGCTGGTTTGCTTGGGTTACTGTAACGCTGAACGGAGAGGTTTCATGCAGTTTCAAGATCCCAGGGACTTGCAAATCTACATTCAGATGCGGCCGCAGACCGTTCTCGTCTGTCATTCCTTCATTAGCGGTACACGCACCTAACGACAAGGAAGCGGACAGCAGCATGGTTATCCCGATACGGCGCCATTGATAAGTGTCGATCAACTTCTATTCCTCCCTTTCTTATACGGAGAACCAGGCTCTCAGCGGTTTAATATGCCGAATGATCAGCCAGTCCAGCAGTACGACGACGATTATGGACAAACCGACAAGTGGCATGATAGCTCCGCAAACAAGCATGATGACTAGCACGCCAACCGTTATCCTCCGATCCTTGACTCGGGGAGGCGCTCCGAGCTTTCCGTCCGGCTTTCGCTTGCGCCACATGAAGAAGGAACTGACCGCTAGCAGGATAACGCCTAACGCGGTTATCAAGCCCAGCAATTGATTGGCGAGACCGAAGAGTCGACCTTCATGCAGAGCGATTCCCATCGTTATACCCTTGGCCATAAGGCCGTAATTGTCGTAACGAATGTCGGTGAGCACGGCTCCGCTATATTGATCCACATGCAGAGTCGCATCGTCGCCGGGCCGCGAATGAGAGGTAGCGATCGTATAGACGCCTCGTTCTCCTCGCGGGAGCGAGATCGTATACGGCGGAGCAACGTTTTGTTTGTCGGCAATTCCCTTTATTTCCTGGACCTTCAGCTTCATGTAGCCTCCAACCGCCGATTCGGGAACGGGTAAATTCTCGGAAGCCCAAGGAACATCCTCCGCGATATCCTTCGTAACGGTAACGGATTCCGGACCTGGCATAAAGCTATGCGCATACTTAGGATAGTTCGTATGGGTAACATTCGCCAGACGATCGATCTGCCCGCCGAGGATGCCGGACCAAGGCAGGCCCGACACGATCAGAATAACGATAAACAGCGAGAGCCAGAAGGCTGGAACGGCATGCAGATCACGCCAGAACAGGCGGCTGCCGGGTTTGTTGAATCTGGGCAGCATCGTGCCCCAGATCTGGAAACGATTGCGCGGCCACCACAGATATAGTCCCGTCACTACGAGAATTAGAGCCCAGCAAGCCGCCAATTCGACAAGTCTGTTGCCCCAGGTTCCTCCGACGACAAGCTCGCTGTGCATCTTTTTGAAGAAGGAGGCAAATGTCTTGTCGCTGTTCATCATGCCGACGATCTGTCCCGTATAAGGATCGGCATACATGATCTTGGCAACTCCGTCGCGGTTTGCGGACAGCTTGATCGTTTCTCGGGGATCATTCGAGATGACGACGGAAGTAATGGACGTGCCTGGATACGCCCGTTCGGTCTTGGCGATGATGTCATCGGCGAACATAGCCGCCGCACCGACCTCGCTCACGGTTAACATCTCTTTGTACAAATAACCTTCGATCTGGGGCTTGAACAAATAGACGGAGCCGCTGACGGCCAGGACGATCAGGAAAGGGGCGAAAATAATGCCGGCATAAAAATGCCATCTCCATACCGATTGATACAGGGAAGATAGTAATCGCGAACGGGTTGACGAAACCATAAGAACCTCCTTGGATGCTGAATACATTAGCTACGTCGAATTATAAAATCTGCGAGATCCTGGTACTATAGCTCTTTGTAGTTATCTTGCAAGGAGATGTGTCGGTCGTGTGATCGATCGGGCCGGAAGGAGGCGTGCTTATGAGCGTGCTTGCCGATCGGTTGAACGTGACAAAGGGCGCCGTGACGCAGATCATCACTCGTTTGGAGCATAAACAATTGGTGCAGCGTAACCCCAATCCCGCCGATTCCAGAAGCGTCCTTGTTTTTATGACGGAAACGGGATTGAAAGCGCTCCTCGTCCACGACGAGATGCAAGAAGCGATGTACCGCGAGCTTAGCGCCAATCTGGACGATAACGAGATGAAAATTTTGGAGAAAGGATTAGAGACGCTTTGCCGTCATTTACAAAGAGACTAATTTTTTTTGCGTATATTGTTTAGTTACTAAACTATAAGGAGTGGCGGCAACATGTATCATAAAATAATTGTCATAGGCGGATACGGCAAGGTTGGCGGAGTCATCTGCGATGAATTGAGAAAGAGGTATCCCTATCGCGTATATGCGGCGGGCAGAAGCCTGGAGAAAGCGGAACGGTTCTCCCGGGCTATGAATGGGGAAGTGCTGCCGCTTGAAGTGGATGTAGACGGGGGCGTTCCGGAGAATTGGCCGGATGGCGTGTCCGTCGTCATCATGTGCCTGGACGTGCGGAACATCAGCTTCATTGCACAATGCTTGGAGAAGGGCATTCATTATATCGATGTGACGGCAGACTACTCCGTGATGGAACGAATCCAGAGGCTTCCGTCCCATTCAGCCACAACGGTGTTGAGCGTCGGACTGGCACCAGGGATCACCAATATGCTTGTGAAGCGGGGCGTACAGCAATTGGATCAAGCGGACGCCGCCGATATTTTCCTTCTGTTAGGTTTAGGAGAGAAGCATGGACGCAAGGCGGTGGAATGGACTGTCGATAACTTCAATGCCGAATTCGCGGTTATCGACAAGGGACAGCAAGTTGAGTTTTCCGGTTTCTCCGATGGCCTTCAAACCGAGTTCAATCGGGATATAGGCCGCAGAAGCGCTTATCGTTTCAACTTCTCGGATCAACATATCTTGCCTGGAACCTTGCATATTCCTACCGTATCGACCAGGCTTTGCTTCGATTCCAGATTCGTGACTTGGCTGCTTGCCGCTTCGGCGCGCTTAAGAATCACTCGATTGCTGCTCAAGCCCGGAATCAGAAACAAAGTTGTCGACTCCATCCTCAACACGAATTGGGGAAAAGAAATCTATGCCGTCAAAGTCGAGGTAAGCGGTCAAAAAGACGGCAGAAACGTACGTTACCATGGCGTTATAAGCGGAGACAAGGAGTTCCATATGACCGGTCAAGTCGCGGCCTACGTGGCTCGATGTTTGTACGAAGAGAAGTACCCACGCGGCGTGTTTCATATCGAAGAGTTATTTCAGCCGGATGAGCTGTTCGCTTCGCTTTCCCATCATTTTACATTAGAAGAGAGGATTGGGTACAAATAACAGGAACGGCTTCCCTTCAAAGCTTTCACTCGGATTTTAAGGAGTTTACTCGAATTATGACTAGTTTTGGATGTGACAGCTTTCGTCAGAAACATTTTCCTCAATAGCAACGTTAAAGAGGGTACACTCGCTGGACCGCGGCCGCAACCGGACTTATTGATTATACGAGGTCCCAGCAGAAATCCATTAGGAGGACCCTGAAGATGAGGAAAATAGCACTGACTCTGCTTGCATTAACTTTGTTGTTCGGATTGGCCATCCCTACTGCAAGCGCGGCAACATTGACAACGGAAGAGAAGTTCCAGGTGTTAAAAAATCAAGGCATCATGAGCGGCTTCGAGGATGGGTCTTCACGTCTCCACGAAACGATGTCCAGAGAGCAGTTTGCGACCGTGCTCTACAAGCTTCTTGAATTGCCTCGTTCCCAATCCACGCCAAGCTTCGTCGACGTATTGAAGACGCGATGGTCGTATGAAGCGATCCAAGCTGTCCGAGGCGCTGGGATTATGGTAGGCAAAGGCGAAAACAGGTTCGAACCGACGGCAAAAGTGAAAGTGGAGGAGTTGGCCTCTGTATTGCTAAAGGTCAACAATATTACGCCTAACTCCAACATCGGTTTCGAAGGCAAAGTATCGCCATGGGCGAAAGCTGCTGTAGGAACCGCTCTTAGCAAAGGCTGGATTGCTCATCGGAACGACTATACGATTAACGCAACACGCGCCGTTCTCGTAGATGCCGTTTATGCTGTTTATACAGGTTGGGGACTTCTGCTGGATGTCAAGTCTGTCGAGGCCGTTAGCGTCCAGACGGTACGAGTCAACTTGAAATCCAAGGCTGAGTCCGCCGATATTTCAAGGTTCAGTCTGAGAGACGATCGCAATACCATCGTCCCGATCCTGCTTTCTTCCCTAAGCGGCGACGGCATGTCGATACTGATCACGACAGGGTATCAGGCCGAGAATAGAACGCACTACTTAACCATCGACGGAAAGTCATGGGCTTACAACTCGACGAGATCGGATATGACAAAGCCCGTGATCACCGCATTCGATCGGATAACGGCGCGAGTCTACGTATTGACTTTTTCGGAGGCGCTGGATCAAGCGACAGCTACCAATCCTTCGAATTATTCGTTCTCCGGCGGACTTAAGCTGTCGGCGGTGCAATTGTCCGGAGATAAGAGACAAGTGACGATTACAACATCCAATCAGTCGGATAATGCCCGTTATACGATGACGGTCAAAAACATTAAGGATCTGGCCGGCAACATTATGGATACGCGTTCCGACTTGTCCATCGTAGGCAGCGCGGACGCCACGAAGCCGACGATCGTAGAAGCGGATTTCAAGGTTAACGCAGATGCCTCCTTGACCGTTAGGTTCAGCGAAAAGGTCAATCGGGATATTGCGGTCCAGACCGGACGCTACAGCATCCCCGGATTGGCTGTCGTCTCGGCAAGCTTGGACAATGAAGGTCGTACCGTCACGCTGCGGACTTCCGCGCAACAAGACAAAACCGTGTACAACTTGACCGTATCGGGCATTCCCGATCTGGCCGGCAACGTCATGGATACGAAGTCCGGTCTCCTGTTCGGAGGCATCTCCAATCCGGTCCTTCCGGTCAAGCTGCAGGGCATAACGGCGGTTAATGAAAATACAATCGAAGTTTCCTTCGATCGCGATATTAAGGATTTGGACGTAGGCTCGCTTGTCGTAACGATTTTAAAGGATAACGGAGCCAATGTCTCGATGTCCGGTTGGAGCAAGTACGCTGTGCGGAAAGCAGGCACGAACAGAGTAGTTAGCGTCCAATTCCGAACAAGCAACGACGCCAATCCGAACTTGTTCCAGCCAGGCCGAGTGTATTCTGCAAGAGTAACGGGCGTATCGTCCCTGTATACCCAAAACGGAGAGAACGACACAACTTTCGCGGGTACTGTCGTTCCTAATGAAGCGCCGTACGCAAAGCAAGTCATCGTCATTAACCGTTCGACGATCAAAGTATTATTTAGCGAACCGGTAAAAAACGTGAATGAAACCTTCTTTGCCTTGGCTGAGCAGGGGGGAGAAGCGGTTCGCATCTCCCATGACGAATTAAACAACACTGGTGCGGTCGTCACCGAAGTCACGCTAAAGATGTCCAATGATCTGAAGCCTGGCCAGGTCTATGTTCTGACATTTAAGCCGGGCATTACGGATGCAGCTGGCTTTAACGGTTGGCAGATCAAAAACGGCAACGAAGATATTAGCCTTTCGTTCACAGGCGTATAATTGTACAAATGATAGGCTGAGTAAGACAGTCGTTTTGCGAGATTTTGACCATTCCGAGCAACCTTGATACAATAAGACGACGGAATCAACAATTATTTACGGGGTGGTCAATCTTGCATCACGACAACGAACGATTGGATCTATGGCTGTCCGTATCCCTCATCCATTCCAGCGTCAACGACAAGTTGGAACAAGCGCTGCTGAAGCAATTCGATATATCCTTAAAGGAATTTTACGTTCTTAAATTCGTTTCCGGCTCCGAGTGCAAGGAGCTGCGATTGCAGCAGCTTCAAGAGATGGTGGGATTAAGCCAAAGCGCGACGTCACGTTTAGTGGATCGCATGGAAGCCCCTCATGTAGGCGCTCTCGAACGGCATACTTGCACCAATGATCGACGAGGCATCTATACCCGCATTACGGAAACGGGCGAACAAAAGTATCAGCGGGCCCTTGCTATCGTAAATGACGTGCTTGACGCTGAATTACGCCGCGATGGGACGATGTCCGAACTGGAGAAGCTTGTACAACAGCTTCTGAGATGAGAGCCTCTTGACAGGGCTCTTTTCTTTTTGATAATTTATATGCATGCGCATGCTTTTAAAAATAAAGAATATGCCTATTGGAGGGTAACCATGACTAACACGCAAACTGTGCAATCCCTGTTCCGTCCTTTTACGCTGGGAAAGCTTTCATTGTCTAATCGGACCGTAATGGCGCCAATGACGCGTCAAAAATCGCCCAACGGCGTTCCCGGACCGGATGTCGCCGCCTATTATCGCCGCAGAGCCGAGAACGGAGTCGGGTTGATCATCACGGAAGGGACGGTCATCGATCATGCCGATTCCAGTAATCAGGAGAACGTTCCGTTCTTTTATGGGGAAGATGCCTTAAACGGCTGGGCTAACGTTTTATCGGAAGTGCACGAAGCAGGTGGCAAGATCGTCCCTCAAATCTGGCACATGGGCGCCCGTGGCAACGTGAACGAGTACTCCCAAGACGAGATCGTCGGTATCGTGCAGGAATTTGCCAAAGCCGCGGCGGAAGCGAAACGGCTGGGCTTTGACGGCATCGAGCTTCACGGCGCTCACGGATATCTGATCGACCAGTTCTTTTGGGAGAAAACGAATCAGCGCAGTGATCGATACGGCGGCAGTCTGCTCGCGCGTACGAACTTCGCCGCAGAAGTGGTGAAAGCTTGCCGCGAAGCCGTTGGTCCCGATTTCCCTATTATTTTACGGATATCGCAATGGAAGGGCAGCGATTATTCGGCGAAACTCGTGGAGACTTCGGGGGAGCTAAAGCAATTTCTCGAACCGCTGGTTGACTCAGGGGTTGATATCTTCCATTGCTCGACACGTCGCTTTTGGGAACCGGAATTCGAAGGCTCCAAGTTGAATTTTGCGGGCTGGGTGAAACATTTGACCGGCAAACCGACCATTACGGTGGGCTCTGTCGGCTTGGATGGCGATGTCTCGACATTTTTTACAAAGGGAAGCGGTGCAGGCAACGCCAGCTTGGATGGCCTGATTCCCAAGCTCGAGAATCAAGAATTCGATCTTGTGGCGATCGGCCGAGCGCTTCTTGCAGATCCGGCTTGGGTCAAAAAAATGAAAGACGGTAACCTAGATGAGCTGATTCCTTTCACGCCTCAAGCGCTCCAAACTTTGTATTAATTCCATCGCTTAGCCGCTTCAACATGGGCATGTTTGGGTATATTACCTTTATGTCGATGATTTGGAGAGGAGCTATGAAGATGACTGAAGCCAAAAAAGTAGCATTTTTGCTTGCTAAGGATTTCGAGGATTCCGAGATGGTTAATCCCTACGAAGAGATGGTAAAGAACGGTCACGAGACCGTGATCATCGGACTAGAGGCACAAGAGGAGCTGACAGGCAAACAAGGTACGGTGACGTATACTACGCATCTGGGCATCAAAGATGCCCATGCGGCGGATTACGATGCCATTATCATCCCGGGCGGCAGTTCGCCAGGTTATCTGATGTATAACGAAGATGTCAATCGTTTCGTTCGAGAAGCCGACCGGGAAGGGAAAACCATTGCCGCGATCTGTCACGGACCGCAAGTACTGGCTGCGGCAGGCGTGTTGGAAGGCCGAACGTTAACGGCGTTTCCCGGCATTTCTTCGGAGATCGAGGCGGTGGGCGGGAAGTACCTTAACCGCGAAGTCGTCGTGGATCGTAATCTCGTCACTTCGCGCGTGCCGGAAGACGAGCCGGCATTCATTCGAGAGACGGTCGAACGTCTCGGCGTTAATGCCTGGTAACTGCATAAAGCTCAGAAGCTCATATTATAAAGAAGAGGACTCCTTAGTCGTTAAAGTAACGACTTGAGTCCTCTGTTTAATGTCTGGCTAGCTGTTTGAAAGAGTCAAGCTATTTTGCCGGTGGATAGATACGAACGTATGTGCTATAATCGGAACATGTTCACAACTGCTTTTTCGAGAGTGTTCAATCGCGAAACTTTGATTTCGAATAATATTAGAAGGAAGGGACTCGGACATGATTCTTAAAGCGGCCCAACTTACGATTCTTGTGAAAGATCAAGAAGAAGCCAAACAATTTTATACGGAGAGACTTGGGTTTATCGTAATCTCGGATATGGATTTTGGTCAGGGATCGCGATATCTGGCGGTCGCTCCGAGAGAGAGTAATGAAACGTTGTTTGAACTGGTAAAGGCGGAAACATCAGACCAACTGGCATTGATAGGCAAACAGAGCGCTAACCAAGTCCTGGTCATGTTTGAAACAGATGATATCGAAGGCGACTACTTTGAAATGAAAGAACGGGGCGTCTTTTTCCACGGAGAACCAGCCATAGTTCCGGGAGGAAAAGGAGTCGGTTTTGAGGATTTGTACGGGAATCAATTTGATTTGTTTCAAGCGGAGTAATTCATACATATACAATTAACCAAAAACGTCAGCATTTTAAAAAACAGCGACAGTCCAGGACTTTTCTCGTTCTTGGCTATCGTTGTTTCATTTTTCATGCAGTTGACACGACACCGAACGGTGTCCTATAATCTAAAAGTCACCAAATGGTGTCCAATTAACAGTTAAATATCATTCCTTAGGAGAGGGTGTTGTGAGCGTACACAAACAGTTGCGGGATGTATTTGACGCGATTGCAGATCCAACCAGACGCCAACTTATACGGCTGTTAGCCGAGACAGACGATATACCGCTGCATGAATTGACGACGCAATTCCAGATGGGCCGAACAGCCGTGTCCAAACATTTGAGCATACTTAAAGAAGCGGGGCTAGTTATGGACCGAAAGGTTGGCAGAGAAACGCGATTCAAGCTGAATCCTTCACCGCTTAGAGAAGTGCAGGATTGGCTTTCATTCTATAACAAGTTCTGGACTGCCAATTTACTAAGTTTAGGTTTCTTACTAGAGGAGGAAGACAAATGAGTTTAAAGCTGGAGCTGGATTTTCAATACAAGACCTCGATCGAGAAGCTATGGTCGGCATTAACGGATTCCAACAAATTGGCGAAATGGGTGTTGGAAAATGATTTCGAGCCTGTAGTGGGCCATCAATTCCAATTCCGCGCCAAACCCAATGAGTACTGGGATGGCATTATTGATGGCGAAGTATTAATCGTGGACCCGCCATCGCACTTGTCCTATTCTTGGGCTGTCGGCGAAGAGAAGCATACCGTGAACTGGACCCTTCAGGAAATCGAAGACGGTAAGGTTAACCTGCATCTGGAACAAACCGGATTCTCGAATATACACGGCCTTGAAGGAGCCAGACATGGCTGGACGAATTGGTGCGGCGAGCTGGAAAAAGCATTGGCGTAAGAAGCTTGCCAACAATAAGATCGGAAGGATGTCATGAATGAGCGAAAATAATCATAATTTTATCGTTATCTCGGGAGCAAGAGAAAACAATCTTAACAATGTTTCGTTACGCATCCCAAAGAAGAAGATCACGATCTTTACGGGCGTATCGGGATCCGGCAAGTCATCGATCGTTTTTGATACGATCGCCGCAGAATCTACCCGTTTGCTAAATGAAAATTTCAGTATGTTTGTGCGTAATTTCCTGCCGCGCGTGCCTCAGCCGGATACGGATGCCATAGAGAATTTGAGCATGGCTGTCATTGTCGATCAAAAACGACTTGGCGGCGGCTCTCATTCTACGATGGGCACGATAACCGATATTTCGCCCATTCTTCGCTTGCTGTTCTCCCGAGTCGGTCAGCCGCATATCGGCGGGGCTCATATGTTCTCCTTCAACGACCCTCAAGGCATGTGTCCGGATTGCAGCGGACTCGGACGCAGACTTGGCGTGGACATGAGCAAAGCGGTGGATATGTCCAAGTCGCTTAATGAAGGAGCTCTTTTGCTGCCCGATTATGCGGTTAACGGATGGGAATGGAATATGATCCCTCAGTGGGGAACATTCGATCTCGATAAGAAGCTGAACGACTATTCGCAGGAAGAGCGGGACCAGCTGTTCTATGCGAAGGCTAGCAAAGTTCAGGTGATGTTCGGCGGGAAGGCTATGAACCTGACTGTAGAGGGAGTCATTGAGAAGTTCACCAACAAATATATTAAACGCGATCTAAAGACGATGTCCGAACGAACGCAAAAAACAGTCTCGCCATTCATCTCCGAGGGTCCTTGCACCAGCTGTCATGGCGCCAGACTCAGTCAAGCGGCTTTGAACTGCAGGATCAACGACCTCAACATCGCGGAGATGTCCTCCACGGAGGTTGGTCAGCTGATCCGTGTCATCCGGGAGATCGACGATCCTGTAGCGGCGCCGGTCGTAAAGTCTCTGATTCAGAGGCTGCAGCATCTGGTAGATATCGGACTTGATTACTTGACGCTGGACCGCGAGACGGATACCTTATCAGGCGGCGAATCGCAACGCGTCAAGATGGTTAAACATCTGAGCGGGAGTCTGGTCGATGTAACTTACATCTTCGATGAGCCTAGCGTCGGCCTGCATCCGCGAGACGTACACCGTCTAAATGAGCTGCTGCAAAAGCTGCGCGACAAGGGGAACACCGTGATCGTCGTCGAGCATGACCCCGATGTCATCAAGGTGGCGGATCATATTGTCGATGTAGGACCTCATGCCGGCGGACGCGGCGGGAACATCGTATACGAAGGCAGCTACTCCGGCCTCCTGGAGTCGGGTACGCTTACGGGCAACCATATGAAGCACCCGCTTCAGCTTAAGAACGAGTGCAGAGAGCACTCCGGCAAGCTTTCCATTAAAAATGCCAGCTTGCATAATTTGCAGAACGTGAGCGTGGATATTCCTGTCGGCGTTCTGACGGTCGTGACGGGAGTTGCCGGCTCCGGCAAAAGTACATTGATCAACGAAATCTTCCTGAAACAGCAACCGGATGCCATTGTCATCGATCAATCGGCAGTCGGCGTGTCTACACGCTCCAATCCCGCGACTTATACGGGCATTATGGATGATGTTCGCAAGGCGTTCGCATCCGCGAATAAAGTCAATCAGAGCTTGTTCAGCTTCAACTCCAAAGGAGCCTGCGAGAATTGCCAAGGACTTGGCGTTGTCTACACAGACCTTGCTTTTCTTGACAGCGTGAAACTGCCATGCGATGTATGCGGCGGCAATCGGTTCAAGGAAGAGGTCCTCGAATACAAGCTGAATGGCAAGTCGATCGCTGAAGTGTTGACGATGACTGTCGAGCAGGCATTGGAATTTCTCCAGCTGAAAGAAGTCGTCCGCAAGCTTCAAGCGATGAGCGACGTAGGTTTGAGCTACATTACTCTTGGTCAGCCGCTCAGCACATTGTCCGGCGGAGAGTGTCAGCGGATCAAATTGGCGAGCGAGCTGCACAAGAAGGGGAGCATCTATGTAATGGACGAGCCGACTACAGGACTGCATATGTCCGATATCGGCCATCTTATGGCGATCATGAACCGTCTCGTAGACAGCGGCAATACGGTCATCGTCATCGAACATAATCTCGATGTCATCAGCCAAGCGGACTGGATCATCGACATGGGGCCGGACGGAGGAAGCAAGGGCGGTCAGGTGGTGTTCGAGGGCACGCCTATGGCGATCATTCAAGCGGAGAAATCGATCACGGGAAAATATTTGGCGTAAGCCGTAAAGCTCACTTAAGGGGATGAGGAAGAATTGAGTTTCTTCAAAGATATGTTCGCCATATTTAATAAAAAAGAATTAGTGTTCTTGGAGAGCCTCCAGGAGGATCGCCAAGTCTATTCCTTCTTATTCGAGAAACCGAAGGATCTGACGTGGAATGCCGGTCAATATGGTTTGTTCACTCCTACTCATAAAAAAATCAAGAACGGAACAAAACCTTTCAGCATTGCATCGGCGCCTTCAGAAAATGTCATTAGACTGACGACGCGCGTCGGCGAAAATCCAAGCGAATTCAAGACGGCGATGTCCGAATTGAAGAAAGGCATGAAGGTCAAAATGAGCGGTCCTGTCGGCGCGTTTACTTTGACGGACAACAACCCTTCGCTGTTGATCGCCAGCGGGATCGGAATTACTCCGTTTCGTTCCATCCTCAAGCAATTGGATGCTGAAGGAAACAAAGACGCCAGCCATATCCATCTTGTATATACGGACACCAATAAATCCTATATCTTCAAGGATGAGCTTGATGCCCTTGCAAACAAAATGTCGTTCCGGATTACGTATCTGGACTCCAGGGACGACTTGCAGCAGAAGATTGGCAGGTTTGCAGCCTCTCATAAGGTAAACGGCAGGTACTATATAGCCGGACCGAAGTCGTTCGTCGACTTGCATACCGAAAAGTTAAAGCAGCTTGATGTGGCCAAAGGAAATATTAAAAAGGATGCCTTTTGGGGCTACTCGTAAGTAAAAAAACCGCGATTTTCGCGGTTTTTTTGTTGTCATTTATGGCGCATTCGATTACATTCGAAATTCTGATCAAAAATAGCTCCGCACAAAGGTGAAACGTTTTGGCGCTTCGAGCAGTATGTAAGGTCTAAATCAATTATCGAAGCGAGGTATTACTTTCGGGATGACAAATATAGAAACCGCGGAAGCGTTGAAGTTGGAATTAAAGAAAATAGAAACGTGGGAAAATGATCAAAAGGGACTGTTCTTCTGGGAGAAGCTAGGAAGGCTGCCCTTTGCCATTCTGGACCGAATTACGCCGAAGTTCATACAGGACAAAATAAGCACAGCGCTGGACGAGCTTGGCAGCTATATTCAGAACGGCGGTCGTTATCTGATCAGCAAGGAACAGATGTATCGCAAGTTTTTTCCGGACGAAGAGCAAGACGAAGCACCGGCCCTAGATCGGATCGGCAAGCTGCCTTTGAGCACAATGGATGAAACGGCTAATCGCGTAATCGCAACAAGCAGCAAGATGGCCACCGTACAGGGCGCAACGACAGGCATCGGAGGCATCTTTACGATCGCTATCGATATTCCGCTGTTACTTGGCATCTCGCTCAAAGCGCTCCAGGAGGTTGCGCTCAGCTACGGCTATGACCCCAACGAAAAGTCGGAACGTATTTTCATCGTAAAATGCATGCAGTTCTCCTCCTCCGATATCGTCGGCAAAAAGGCGATTCTCGAAGAGCTTTCAGCCTTCCATTCGGAAGAGAGAAGCGGGCAGGTTATGTCCCAACTTCAAGGCTGGCGCGAGGTCATGCTCACATATAGAGACAATTTTGGCTGGAAAAAGCTGTTCCAGATGATTCCCATCGCAGGCATCTTGTTCGGCGCATATTTAAATCGATCCACGCTTATGGATGTCAGCGAAACAGGCAAAATGATGTATCGAAAACGGCGAATTCTTGAGAAATTGAAGACAATCGAGGCGCCTTGATGGCGAGCCGAAGGTTTACTTGCAACAACCCGAATCCTGAAATAGAGGGAATCGGGCCTTTTTTTTGTTTGGAAATGGCATCAGGTTTTAAATAAAATCATTGAAACCAACAGGTACGAAAGGTATAATTTGGTTCCGAAGGAACAAAAAAAGGTTCGGCAGAGGTTGCGAATACAGATACTTCCGCAGTTCTAGATGATTGCCGCGCTTAGGAATTTGAGTCTTAATGAAATATTTATCGTAATACACTTATTAACAAATGTTAGAGTTCCAAATTTAATGACAGAAAGGGGGGCTGCCGGAGTGGATGCAAAAAAAATTATAACATTATTATTCATTGTATTGACGGTCATCCTTATTGATGTTGCCATCTTATCCCCAGGACTTTTGGCCATTGGTTTTGGAGAGAATGCGCTAAAAAGCGCAACTGCCGCAGCCACGTTAGCTGGCAGCGCTGCAATCATTTTATATAGCAGCTATACGCTGCTTCTCAAGAAAGAAGCTCGTATTCCAATCCTTGAAGTTCATACGCCCGAACAATTCGAAATCGCGTTGAAGCAGTTCCAAAAAGTTAAGGCTGTTGAGAACGACGTAAGTTTGGCGCTCCACCAAATCGACAGAATCAAAAAGCGCCACGACACTCTCCTTAATGTGCTGAATCAAAGATTTGTGCCTGGAGGTCTTAGTTTCGTCAAGTTCGCCGACACCACCAAGGATGTCGAAAATCTATTTTTCAACAACATTCGCGGTATCCTGACTCATCTTCATGTATTTGACGAAAGAGAATATAACCGTGTCATGACTCAAAAAACTGCTTCCGCCTCGCAGGTTCAACTGAGAAAAAAAGAGGTTTTCCAAGAATATCTGATGTTTATTCGAGGCTCTCTTGAAACAAATGAAGAGATATTGCTGAAGCTCGACAAGCTGATCTTAGAAGTGTCTCGTCTGGATACGGTGGAGCTTAAAGATATGGAGACCATGCCATGCATGCAAGAGATCGATACGTTAATTAAACAAACCAGATTATATAAATCATAAAGGAGATGACTACATGAATAAGGGCAAGTTTTTCCTTATAGCTAGTTCATTAATTATCATTGTTTTCATTGCTGTGTACGCGGGGATTACGTTAACCTCCAACTTAGGGAAATCCGATGCCGAGGTGTCGGCCGAAGATGCGGGCAAACGTCTGGAAAAACTATACTCCAAAATATCTGTCAACACTGCCGAACCCGTAAAAGGCCAGATCGATATAAATCCCGTGGACGTTGCGGAATCGTTGCCGGAAATATCGAAGTTTCCAATAACAGTGACTAATACTACGGACTTATATGTAGAGATTTTCTCGTCGACGGAAAAGGGCGGTACCGGTACAGACGGATGGTTAAGCGACGCTGCATCTGATTTTAACTCGTCTAATCCGTCCATTAACGGGAAGCCCGTATCCGTCATGATCAGGAATATTGCTTCCGGGACCGCAACCGATTATATCAAATCCGGTAAATACATACCCGATGCCTTTACGCCTTCCAATGAACTTTGGGGAGAGATGGTGAAAGCGGCAGGGGTGAAGACAGAGCTCATTTCGAGCAGACTGGTTGGCAATGTGCCAGGTATCGTTATTGCAAAGGCGAAACATGATGAACTCGTTAATAGCTACGGCGCGATCAATGTAAAAACCGTGACGGAAGCGATCGCCAATAATGAATTTGCTATGGGATATACAGATCCATTCGCCAGCTCGACGGGCCTCAATTTTCTCGTTACGGCTCTGAAAACCTTCGATAACGGAAATCCGTTAAGCAGCGAGGCTGTACAGGGTTTTGAGCAATTCCAGGTCAATGTCCCTTTTATCGCTTCGACGACCATTCAAATGCGCGATGCAGCGACTTCCGGCATGTTGGATGGATTCGTACTGGAGTATCAGACTTTCGTTAACACGCCCGGCGATCTTAAAAATGAGTATGTCTTTACGCCTTTTGGTGTCAGGCATGACAGCCCGCTCTATGCGCTTGGCGACATTTCGAACGAGAAAAAGGAGATTCTCAAAGCCTTCACCACCTTTGTAACCGACGAAAAATATCAAGTCAATGCAAAAGAAAGAGGTTTTAACGGCCTTGATGATTATAAAGCCGAGCTTGAACCTCTCGACGGTCCTACATTAAGCGCGGCGCAAAAGGTGTGGAAGGAGAAGAAAAACGGCGCTAAACCGATAGCGGCAGTATTCGTAACGGATGTATCGGGTAGCATGGACGGCGAGGCGCTTAATCGTTTAAAAGAGTCATTAACGCAAGGCCAGAAATATTTAGGCAAAGACAACATGATCGGACTGGTCTCTTACTCCAGTGATGTAACGATCAACCTGCCGATCGCGCGATATGACACGAATCAGCAGTCCTTGTTCGTCGGAACCGTTAACAGTCTTCAAGCAAGCGGCGGGACCGCGACATTTGATGGCGTGGTCGTGGCGATCAAGATGCTGCAGGATTATATGGCCGCCAACCCTGATGTAAAGCCGCTCATCTTTGTGCTTAGCGACGGCGAAACCAACGAGGGCCATTCCTTAAAGGATATTCGCGGTCTAATCGAAGGCTACAAAATCCCGATCTATACCATCGGATACAACGCGGATATTCAAGCCCTTCAAAGCATATCCAGCATTAACGAAGCAGCAAGCATCAATGCCGATACGGACGATGTCGTGTATAAAATCAGCAACCTGTTTAATGTTCAAATGTAATCCAACGATAGATTAAGGGAGGAATTTCAATGACATTTTCCATGCAGGTATCAAGCGTCGAAGAGCTTAAAGAAATCGTTGAGGAACAGATTAAACCCATCCCGAAAGAAGTTGAACAACTAAAGGAACAAGCCGACCAGAATGTAAAGGCCATTATGTCGATCGACATGGACTCGCTTGAGAAACGGAAATCCATTCTTACGTCCGTGGAGCAATTCGGATATGATACCATGAAAACCTCGTCATCCAAAAACGCATTGCTGCAAGTGTCTCTGGGAAGTCTGTCCAAGTCAGGCGAAGAGGGCGGAGTTGTAGCCAAAGGGCTTGGCGAGCTTCATATGTATATGAAGGATCTTGATCCAAGCGGCATTGACTTTTTAAAGAAGGGTCTTTTCGGGAAGCTGTTTAATCCGTTACGGGCTTACTTCCAGAAGTTTGAGAAGGCGGACGCCGTCATCGCCAAGATTGTTCAATTGCTCGAGAAAGGCAAAGCCGGCTTAAAAGACGATAATACGACGCTCATGATCGAACAACATGCGCTGAGGGATCTAACGAAGAAGCTGGAGAAGGAAATTCAATTGGCTGCTTTTATGGACGAAGCGATCGAGGCTCAGATTGAAGCAGCGAAGCTGCGCAGCGAGGATCCGGAGAAAATCAGATTTATCATCGAAGAAGTGTTGTTCCCGCTTCGTCAGCGTACGATGGATATGCAATCCATGATGGCCGTCAACCAACAAGGTTACATGGCATTCGAAATTATTATTCGGAACAACAAGGAGCTCATCCGTGGCGTTGATCGTGCCAACACGGTTACCGTATCGGCTTTGCGGGTTGCGGCAACCGTCGCCAGCGCTCTCGCAAACCAAAAAATCGTGCTGGATCAGCTTAACGCTTTGTATGCGACAACGAATACTTTTATCGAAAACACGGCAAGAATGTTGAACACGCAAGGGACGGAAATTCATAAAGGAGCCATTGATTCGAGCATCTCGGTGGACTCACTGAAGCAGGCCTTCGCCGACACCTTTGCCGCAATGGAAGCGATTAGTCAATACAAGCAGGAGGCGCTCCCCCGCATGAGAGCGAGCATCGAAGAATTCCGCCAATTAGCGGAAGCAGGAGAGCAGCAAATTGTTCGGCTTGAACGAGGCAATGCAGTTGGACTATAAAGATATGATATACGATTGCTTCAAACCGCGTTTATCGCGGTTTTTTTCTTTTTAAATCGACTTTCGCTATTGAATCGAAGGCAAAAGCGTGTAGAATAGAATTCAGCCCTAAAAACGGAGGAGGCAAGAATGTCATCATCGCGCATGATTAACTACACAGATTGGGAGAAGTGAATTTCATGAAGAAGTACAATACACGCGCCATAATGGCATCGCTGTTAATCTGCGGTTTCGTAGGCATGTTTAGCGAGACGGCACTTAACATCGCGATCAGTAATTTGATGGACGTGTTCCAGATATCGGCCGCGACCGCTCAATGGTTAACGACCGGATTTCTGTTAACTCTAGGTATCTTAATGCCGATGAGTGGACTATTGCTGCAACGATTCACGACCAGGCAGCTATTTATCGGATCGCTTGCGAGTTCCATTGTCGGTACAATCATAGCGGCACTCGCGGTAAATTTCGAAATGTTGATGGCAGCCCGCGCCATGCAGGCATTTGGTATGGGGTTATTGCTACCTCTTATGTTTAATACCATCCTGGTCGTGTATCCGCCCGAGAAGCGTGGAGCGGCTATGGGGTTTGTCGGCCTTGTCATCATGTTCGCGCCAGCGACAGGACCGACAGTAGCAGGGTTATTAATTGAGTATTTAACTTGGCATTATATTTTCTGGTTCTCGCTGCCATTTTTGATTGTTGGTTTACTGGTTGGTCTGAAGTATCTGGAAAACGTGACGGAAGTGTCCAAACCGCGGATCGATATATACTCTATTGTGTTGTCTACGATTGGTTTCGGCGGAGTCGTATTCGGCTTTAGCAATGCGGGCGAAGGAACGGAAGGCTGGAGCAATCCGGTCGTCATCATCTCCATTACCGTTGGCCTAGTCGCGCTTGCATTGTTTGTGATCCGCCAGATTACGATGAAAGAACCGATGATGAATTTGCGCGTGTTTAAACACCCTATGTTTATCGTTGGTCTGTTAATGGTCTTGGCGTGCATGATGATTATTTTGTCGAGCATGATTATATTGCCAATGTTTCTGCAGAAAGGTTTGGGACTGTCCGCTCTCGTGACGGGCCTCATGCTGCTCCCGGGCAGCGCGCTAAATGGCATATTGTCGCCGAGAATGGGGCGTCTGTTCGATAAGTACGGCCCGAAGTGGCTGGTTATACCGGGTTTTATAGTCGTGTCCGTCACCGTCTGGTTCTTTACGACACTGACGATAACCTCTTCCGTAGCTTTTATCATCGCATTGCATATCGGATTGATGGTAGGCATTTCCATGGTGTGGATGCCTGCGCAGACGAATGGGTTAAACCAGCTGCCGCCTGAATTATATCCGCACGGTACGGCCGTGATGAATACGCTCCAGCAGGTTGCGGGAGCGATTGGCACTGCGGTTGCCATCAGCCTTCTGTCGGGCGGAAGCGAGAAGTATCTGCACAATTCCGCTTCGCCGACATTGCCGACGGAGCTTGCGAATGCGATGATGCAAGGTGCACAGCATGTCTTTACCTTTACATTCGTCGTTACTTTGATCAGTCTTGGGATTGCGCTTACTATACGCCGTGTTTTAGTCAGTCATTCCACCATGCATTCCATGCATTAATTGCGGTAGGGGAAGGGGGGAGCCATCAGGCTCCTCTTTTTTCATTAAAGGAATTAATAAATACCCGCGCGATTGAGCATTCCCTCCATCTTGATCACTCTCTCTTTCAGATTAGTGAATTCGGATCTGGTTACCTCTTGATGATTATCTCCTATGTTTTGTTGCTCTTGCAGCTTCGCGAATTCGGCCGACATTTTTTCATAGTCTTTAATGATCAAATCCAGATACTCGTCCACTTCGTCCTTGTCATATCCTCTATATTTGACGGAAAATTCCTTGTTGTGAATGTCCAAAGGGGTAAAGTGAAGTCCGAACTGCTCTTTAATACTACGTAAACGGCTCATGCCACTTCCTCCATTTCTATAATTTGTATGACTACAATTCATTATACCATCAGACTTTTGCAAGAGCACATTCGTCATGATTGCCCAAACTATGGGCATTCTAAAGAAATACGCTATAATATACTGAACCAAAGTATTCCTGTTTAGAAATAGGAGATGAATCGAAATGAGTCGCAAACGAAATTTGAAAATGAAAAAAGTGGATGTATCGCATCTGGAACAATATAATCAGTTATTGCGCTATGTCTTTCAGGTAACCCGCAATGATCTTTACAAGTCAGGCTGGAAGGAAGAGGAGATCGTCCATGCTAAATCTCCCATATTGCAACAAGCGGACGTTTTGGGCTGGTTCGACAATGACAAGCTGATTTCTCAAGTATCTACCTACCCATTCGAAGTTCGGGTGTTCAATCAAACTTATGCCATGGGCGGCGTGACCGGGGTAGGCACCTTCCCGGAATATTCCGGACAAGGTTTAATGAATAAGCTGCTCTTGCAGGCTCTCACCAATATGCGAGAAAAAAAACAATCGATTTCGTACCTGTACCCGTACTCGATTCCCTATTATCGCCGCAAAGGGTGGGAGATCGTCTCCGATAAAATCGTATTCGAGGTGCAAGATTACCAACTGCCCAAAAATAAACCCGTCCCTGGCGACGTCGCCCGTATAGAACCGGAAAGCGAAGACGTAAAAAGGGCTTATGAACGATATTCGATGCAGACGCATGGCGCGATGCTTCGCAAAGAACTAGCCTGGAGTGAATACTGGCGCTGGGATTCCGATGATTTGACCGCCGCCGTCTATTATGGCGAAGAAGGACAGCCTGACGGTTATATTCTATATTGGATCGAAGAAGAGGTTTTTCATGTCAAAGACATGATTTTTATTCACGAAGAAGCTCGCAGCGGTCTTTGGAACTTTATTAGCGCTCATTTTTCCATGATATCCAAAGTCGTAGGCAACATTCATATGGATGAGCAGCTTTCCTTTTTGCTGGAAGATGCCGATATTAAAGAATCGATCTCGCCTTATTATATGGCCCGGATCGTGGACGTCGAACAATTTATTTCGAAGTATCCATTTAAACCAGCCAACATCATCAGGGAATGGACCTTCACTTTAGAAGATCCATTGTTGTCCTGGAATCAAGGAACGTTTACACTGCAAATTACGCCAGAGGGCAAAGGTACGATCTCGCGAAGCCAGAATCGTCGCAACGAAGACAGCATCAATATTCAGACCATGACTACAATGCTGCTTGGCTACAAACGGCCCGAATATTTGCATAGGATTGGCCGTATCGCTTGTTCTCCCGAGACGCTTGATCTATTAGAAGACGCCATCGAGCAACAAACGCCTTATTTCTCGGATTTCTTCTAAGTGGCAGGTTAAAGAATTAAGAACGGAGGGATTGGATGGATCGCGCCATTAACAAAGTGCCTTTTGGTTACGAGGAACACTTGGACACGCGTACGGGAAAGGGAACATTGGTGTTTTACGATACTTTCCAGGATATTTCCGATGTGCAATTGGAGCGGGCAGCTTCATTGGCAACTTCACGCTCGTTTACGAAGCTTGTCTTGTATCCGCTTCACGAAGAGACTGCCCGACGAATCTGGAAGCGGCCGATCGAACCCTACTACAAGCGGGAGCAGTATTTATTTGATTGGCGGCAGGAGCGGGAGGACAGTGGAAACATAACCGTCGAGAATTGGGAAGGGAAACGCAAGAAGTATACCCCGATCGAAGCGGCGCTGCGGCATTTGATGGATGTATATACGCAACCGTTATTCCTGTATGTCACGCCGGCAATGGCGAATGCCTTCGCTTCCTTCCATTCCTTTGAAGAGTGGATCGGAAAAATCCGTCTAATTATAAGCGAACCGCCGCCTGACGCTCATCCTAAACTCACGAAATATAGACATCGGTGGGAGGTCGAAGAAAACAGCTGACTTGCTTGAACGTTATGGGAAAAGCCACTTTAATTGTCTCGTTAAGACGTGTAAAGTGGCTTTTATCGATGATAGTAATAGTTACAGAACCGGTGACATGCCGCCGTCTATATTAATAGCCGTGCCGGTTATGTAGGAAGCCGCGGCCGAGACAAGAAATACGATCACATTCGCCGCTTCTTCAGCGCGGCCGATTCTGCCGAGAGGGATGTTATGCTTGGGAAGGACAGCATATTCGTCCCAGGACAATTCCGGGGCGGTTGCCTGCCAAACCCGTTCAATCTGGTCGCTTTGGATGGCTCCGATGCATACCGCGTTCACTCGGATGTTATCTGCGGCCAAATCCTTGCTCATCGCTTTCGTTAAAGCCAATCCGGATGCACGGCTGACCGAACTGGGCAGTGACGAGCTGGAAGGCGTTTTGCCGCCGATAGCCACAACGTTGACTATCGCTCCATCTCCGGACTGGCGCAGATACGGCAGCACAGCCTGCGAGCAATGTATGGCGCCAAATAACTTAAGGTCCAAATCCGCAGACCAGGATGCAGTATCTACCTGCTCGAAAGGCTTGCCCGCCATTGCGCCTGCATTATTAACGAGGATATCGATGCCTCCGAATTGCTCGGCCGCGACAGCAACGGCGCGATTGACATCTTCTTGTCGTGACACATCGCCTTGAATAACGAGGGGCTTCGTTCCCGTCTTCGCTGCAATCTGCTCTGCAGCATTCTCCAGTGACTCCAGGCCCCGGGCAATGAGAGCGACCTGGGCGCCTTCCGATGCAAGCAGCATCGCCGTAGCAAAGCCGATTCCTTTACTGCCGCCAGTAACGATGGCACGTTTTCCTTGCAATCCCAATTGCATGCTTGTAACAGCTCCTTTAGAAAAAATCTCCAATCATCAGTAAAATCATATAGCGTAATGGATGGACAAGCAAGAGAAGGATGTCGATAGAGTTAAATTTAGCCTGGTATATAAAAAATAGGAGAGGGGACAACTGGTTGAAAGTCATTGATTTGTCGATGCCTATCGTGGATGGGATGGACGTCTATCCCGGCGACCCAGAGGTCAACGTAAAGATAACTCATACTTTCGAGAGCCACTCTTGGGAATTACGGCAGCTTTCGATGGGCAGTCATACGGGAACCCATATGGACGCGCCTTCTCATATGCATCCCGGTGCCGCAACATTGGACGATTTGCCCTTGGAGCGATTTTTTGGACCCTCGCGTTTAGTAAGGCTCGAAGAAACGGATTGGCCGAAAGGACGGGGACTGTTTTTTAACGAATCCGTTGGAATAGATTGCTTTGATCGTCTCGCGGCTCTGGTGCCGCCATTTGTCGGCGGTGAACTGTCCGAAGAACTGGAGCGTGCGTTATTAGGCATTAATATTGTGACGTATACGGGACTGCAGAGTATGGAACGCCTTCCTGTCGGAACGGATTTTATGTTTTACGGATTTCCTCTGCCCATTGTCTCAGGCGATGGTTCCCCCGTTAGAGCCGTTGCGGTTGTGTACGAATAAGAAAAAAGAACGGCATCAGGATATACGATGCCGTTCTTTTTCATTGCCAGATCTACTGTCGAGCTTTAAGCAGCTCGTTTAGTTCTTTCATCATGGCAAGATAACTGTCCGTCTCGACGAGCTTTTGCTGGTAGGTTTTCCATTCGTCAATACTAATGGCTCCCATAATGACTTTTGTTTTATTCATGTTCAACTCGTCACGAAGCTCGATATATTTGCCCTGGCTCCACAGCAGCTCGGCTTCCGGGAAGGCGCTATCCTCGTACGACACCTTCCGCCATTGCTCCACGGAAGCTTTATACTGATCGAGCACCTTCTCCGGCAAAGTATCGAGCACGGGATTATGTTGGAGCAGATCCGGCTGTCCGAACAAGCTGTTGACGGCTGCCTGATCAGCGGCGCTCCATCCTTCGAGCTTGCTCCAACCGCCTTTTAAAGTCGTCTCTATGCCATAGTTCAGCCATTGGAGAAGGAGATCGGGATCCTCTTTGGCCATTACCGATATTATGTAGGACCCGTTGCCAGCCGAATTCCAAGGCGCAATCGAAGCACTGGAGGAGTCGGCTTTTAGAGACCCGAGCGGTACCCAAACGGCATCATCTTCGCTTTGCTCCGCCGATTGCTCAATCGTAAGGGAAGCAAGACCAGCGGTATCATTCTCTAAACGTTCGATCACTTGCTGAGAACCGAGCACCGCGAATTCAGGATCCACAAGCCCCTCTTGATACGCCTTGGCCAGCCACTGCAGCGCCTTCGTTTCTTCCTCGGATACGGCATGGTCGATAACCTGTCCGTTCTTGATCGAAAAACGTTCCGGTCTGCCGGTAAAAACATGCTCGACCCAAGCAATCGATTGTTCTCCGAACATGGCGCCTGTCAGACCATAGGTATCATCCTTGCCGTTTCCATCCGGGTCGTAATTCGCGAAAGCTTTCATAACCTCGTACAGCTCATCCATTGTTGATGGGGCGATTAGCCCCAGCTTGTCCAGCCAATCCTTGCGGATAGCCGGGAAGGACGCATGATGGGGGTCGCTCAGACGCGGTATGAAATAGGGATCTCCATTGAGATATCTTGACCCGGGGCCTTCTTCCGCAAGCTTCTTCAAAGTCGGATAATCGTCCAAATAAGGGCCAGGGTTAACCGTAATGCTCTCCGTAATATCATTGGGGATAAAATACGGATGGTCGAACAACATAATAGACGGCATATCGCCAGCTGCGATCATGACCATGGACTTCTGTCTGTAATGGTCAGGGCCTACCCAGGTGATCTCCGCATCGGCCTTCGCAGCCTTTTTGAGCTGTTCCAGCAAAACCGACGGTGTTTCGACCACTTGCCCCGGAATCAGCGTCATGATTCTAAACTGGGGAGTAGCCAACGGATCCGAGACTACGGCAAGTCGATTCTGAGGGACCCATTCCACTTTTAAACCAATGGATTGGGCAGTCGCGCGAAGCGGTATCCATAGCTTGCCATCGTCAATAAAAGAAGCTGTGCCTCCAGCGACGGATTTGCCGCCCGCCTGCAATTCGGATCTGCCATCGCGGATCAAAAGCTCGGGGCGCGACTGGTCCGGCTTCGTGGCATGCAGCGAGCGATCGGAAGCGTTCCAGGATAAGGTGTAACCGAGGCCGATCAGCAGCTCGCGTGCAGGAACCATCATGATACCGTCCTTCAGCCTTGGCTGCTCGCTTAACCCAATACGCAGATTGCGGAACTCAACGTAGACGCCTTTTTTCCATTGCTCAAGCTCCTCGATCATCGAAGGCGGCAACTGGGTAGTTGCGCCATCCTCTGCACGGACGGGAACTGGACCAAGAGTCGATACGGTTAGCGCAAGAACCGCAATGCTGGTTGCTACCAAGCTGCCGCGCTGCTTAAATCTCTTTCTTTTCATTCGAATCCTCTCTTTCTTATGTATAGATTTAATAGTATAACGCTTTCAACAGCGGAAAAGTTTCTTGTTTTTGGAGAGGGTTGGAATTTGTTCGGTCTGCACATACTGTGGAGGACTGGAATCCATGCAGATATGATTAAAAGCGGGGGACATTACATGGTATTAGCCGTCTCGATCATCATTGTTGCTCTGTTTGCTATATGGGGTGCAATTGCTCCGGAGCAACTGGCAACTGTTTCCGGATGGGCATACAATTTCTCGATAAGCAATTTCGGATGGTTTTATTTGATTGCTACATTGTTCTTTCTGGTCTTTGCGATTTATTTGGCATTTAGCCGATTCGGTCATATTCGACTTGGAGATGACGACGACGAGCCGGAATATTCGACCCTGTCCTGGCTATCGATGTTGTTTAGTGCAGGCATGGGGATTGGACTGGTATTTTGGGGTGTGGCCGAACCGCTCTCTCATTACTTGTCGCCGCCGGAGGGCGCGGAAGGAGGGACTGCGGATGCGGCGAGGCTGGCCATGCGGTATTCGTTTTTTCACTGGGGTCTTCATCCTTGGGCCATCTATACCATTATTGCGCTTGCTCTCGCATATTTCCAATTCCGCAAAGGCTACAAGGGACTGATCAGCTCCGCGTTTATCCCGCTTCTTGGTGAACGATTAGCAAACGGAGGGATTGGCAAAGCCATCGACATTTTGGCTGTTATAGCGACTGTATTTGGCGTCGCCACCTCTCTGGGCCTGGGTGCATTGCAAATTAACGGCGGGCTCCATCATCTGTTCGGTGTGCCCCTTACGGTCTGGACCCAAATTATGATTATTGTCATCGTGACCGTGTTATTTCTGATATCCGCCGTCTCGGGTTTGAATAAAGGCATCCAATTATTGAGCAACACGAATCTGGTTATCGCCGTTTTGCTGATGCTTTTTGTATGGATGACAGGTCCAACTGCGTTTATTTTCGAAACGTTTACGACCACACTGGGCAGCTACCTTCAAAATTTGATTAATATGAGCCTGCGAATGACTCCGTTTTCCAAAGGAACCTGGGTAGGTACCTGGACGTTGTTTTATTGGGCTTGGTGGATAGCTTGGGCGCCATTCGTCGGTACTTTCATAGCCAGGGTATCGAGGGGAAGAACGATCAAGGAGTTTGTCATCTTTGTCATGATGATCCCCAGTCTTTTTGGTTTTATATGGTTCTCCGTTTTTGGCGGAACGGGACTTCATCAGGAATTGTTCGACGGGGCGCAACTGGCGGAGAGCGTTAAGGAGAATACAACTACTGCGCTGTTTCTCACATTGGAGAACCTGCCTCTCGGTATGATCATGTCCGTAGTCGCAACGGTTTTAATTATGATTTTTTTTATTACTTCGGCCGACTCGGCGACATTTGTAATGGGGATGTTTACGACGGACGGCGATCTAAATCCAGGCAATAAAGTAAAGATCGCCTGGGGAGTTCTGCAATCTGCCATTGCGGTGACGCTCCTGATCAGCGGCGGCTTGGCCGGACTTCAGACGGCTTCCATTGTGGTCGCATTGCCGTTTGCATTTATTATCATCGGCATCTGCTTCTCTTTGCTGAAAGCTCTTCAGACGGAAGATAAGGAACGACGCATGAAGGAGAAGCAGCAGCGCCGAAGATTAAAGCAGCTTCTGGAAAAGGAGCTTTGACAGAACGCCAATCGGTTGTAAAAAATCCCATCCGGCCGCTTTGGCCTGGATGGGATTTTGTCATTTTTTAGTGCACCGCGTTCTGATTCTCGTGCTCGGAAATCTCGCTAAGCGCTTGACCCGCGTCTCTGCTAGTCGTGTTGCCCAGCGCGAGATCGCCAAGAGAGATGACGCCGACGAGTCGTCCGTCGTCGACGACCGGTAGGCGGCGGATTTGATGAGCGGCCATAATATCCGCGGCTTCCTCGGCATCCGTCGTAGAGGATACCGTTACCAGCGCTTCGCTCATCACTTCGCTGACCGAACTGGAACCCTGTTTCTTTTGGGCGTATCCCCGAACGACCAGGTCGCGGTCCGTAATTGCGCCAATAAGCTTGGCGGAGTCATTGGTTTCCACAACGGGTACGAATCCTACATCGTTCTGGGCCATGATGACCGCAACCTCGTACACGTTATCCTGGAGCGTAACCGTTTTGCAATTCGTGGACATGAGATCTTTCACTTGTTTCAATTCCTTCAACACCTTTCGTATTCGTAACGTGGCAACATGATCCGGAGACAGCCACACATCGATAGGATGCTTCCGAATAATGGATTCTATCCTTGGCACGCTGCGAGAAAAGGTTTAAGACAGAAACTCAGCCCGCCATATTATTATGGGCATCTTTCGGAGAGAACACGGATATATGATCGACCCGCTCCTTGCTGGCCGGAATGACGAATTTCAGTTCGTATTGTTCGTTCACTTGATACACGTAGATATCGTCGTCGCCATTCTCCGTGACGGAATCCGCTTTGCCAAGCGTTTGCTCGATATCGCGAAGCGAGAGATCCTTTAGGTCGTCGGAATAGGAACGCACGTCGAAAACGACGCTTCCCTTATTGTAGCCGAATGCAGCATGATGGCTTTCGTACGTGGCGTAAATCCCTTTGCCCGCCGCATCGGTGCGGTCTGCTTCGCCCCAATCCTTTTCGATGTCGTCGATCAGAGTGGTATGAACCGTATAGGACTGGCCCGGCACGCGTCCTTCTCTTGCCAGCTTCCGGATTTCGATCAGCTTGTCCGCGGTTGCGGCAGAACCGTCTTGCTGGGGCTGCTCGCTGGGCTTAGTCGGCTGTTCGGTGGCCGTAGCTCCCGGAGTCGTCGCAGTGGGGGGTGATGTGCTCTCCAGAGAGGGTTGAGCGGTTGCGGTGGCAGTAGGGGATTGTGAAGCTTCATTCCCGTTATCGCCGCCATTAGCGCAAGCCGTCATCGTTAGCGCGCCAGCCAAAGCTGCTGCGTAAAGCCATGGTTTCATATTCATCAGGATCCACACTCCTTTGTCTGTCTCTGCATGTTGTCTGTTGCTCGAAATATGGTGTAACAGACGAGCCACGTAGCCTCAAGGTTGCACAAAACGGGCATGGCTAACGGACTCACATCAAAAACAACACCCCCCGCCACTTCGGCGGGGGGGGGAGACGGGCATAGAATATCGCTATCTACAGGCGGGAAGGAGGGCAACGTCACCATTTTCGATTAGGTCTGGCCGTTAACCGCCTATCTAGTTCTGGCGCCTCCGTTTTCTTTGTAAAAAACAACGCCTTGAGTTGCAAGCTGTTTATGCAAAGCAGGGATGGAGATGTCCGCGAGGTTGGAACCCGATTCGATGGCAAGCGCAGCAGCGACGCCGGCCGCTTGGCCCAGCGCGTAGCAGGTCGCCTGCACGCGCATCGACGACATGGCTACATGCGTGGCGGAGATGCTGCGGCCAGCGACGATCAAGCCTTCTACGCTCTGAGGAAGCATGCAGCCATACGGAATATCGTAACCGTCCAGTTTGCGCTCGTCCGTGTTCGCTCCGCCGGTCGGGTTGTGAATGTCGATCTCGTAGTTGGTCTGAGCAACCACGTTCTCGAAGCGGCGTCCGCTCGTCAGATCCTCTTCGGTCAACGTATAACGGCCTTCGATCTGATTTGTCTCCCTGACGCCTACCTGTCCGGGAACATGGGACAAAATATGGTTCGGGTGATTCGTTCGCTGCAGGTAATTGGCGACAGAGAACACTTGTCGAAGCGATTCCTTCTCGGCGTAGTTAATATCTTTAATATTCGCTCCATTGCCCTTGACGCGCGTCATGTTGACGAGCAACGTGCCGTTGCCCATGCCACCCCAATACAGATGGCGGCCTTGCGGAAGCTCCTCGATCGATTCGTACTTATAACAATCGTCGGGCAAATATTGGCGGACCGGCTTGCCTGTGTCCTGCATCATGAACATAAGCGTCATCGGCTGAGTCAACCCATCCTCGTCGCGTCCGGACCGGGTAGGCACGCCGGAATCCTGGGCGACTCTGGCATCGCCGGTGCAGTCTATCACAACGCGTCCCGTGAACGCCCGCAGCCCTTCCCGCGTATTGGCCACAACGCCAGCTACACGCTTGCCCTCCATAATAGAAGAGACGAAGCTGGTATGGTAATA
Source organism: Paenibacillus sp. PAMC21692 (assembly GCF_014303795.1). Taxonomy (NCBI): domain Bacteria; kingdom Bacillati; phylum Bacillota; class Bacilli; order Caryophanales; family Paenibacillaceae; genus Paenibacillus; species Paenibacillus sp. PAMC21692. Next base: position 5,087,384 of record NZ_CP060293.1, on the reverse strand, counting down.
AACCTCAACGCCTTCTTTCTCAAGCTTGACGTTTAAATAATGCCGCAGCTCGAACGGCGAATATTGCGGCCAAATGGAAACGTGATGCGAATCCGGCAGCGCCTCGGGCAAAAACTCCGAGATGATCTCCCGATAGATACCCGTTACGTTGCCGACGCCCATGAATACGCTTACGTTGCCTAGCGTTCCCATACCGCCCAGCTGCCCCGACTGCTCCAGCAAAATTGTTTTTTGTCCGCTGCGGGCGGAACTGATGGCTGCAGCCGTACCAGCCGGGCCTCCTCCGACAACGATGACGTCGACTTCATCGAATACGGGAACGCTGCGTTCCAATTTGATTTCGCGATTTGACACAATGACCAACTCCCTTGGCAAATTGTTATTCTTGCTTTCAATTGTAAGGAAAATGAAGCATGATTTATAGTTTCATTTTTGTTACAATTAGAAGCAGCATAACCTGCAAGGAGGAGCATGGATGTCGATTAGAAAGCAAGTGACTTTACGAACGATCGCCGATGAGCTTGGCTTGACCATTCATACCGTATCCAAGGCGCTGAGAGGGTTGCCCGGCATGTCCGAAGCAACGCGCAAGGCCGTCACGGATCTCGCCCGAGAGCTGGGATACCGGACGAAGGAGCAAGAAGCGGGCATCTCGGCGGAACGTATTCCTTGGTCGTCGGCGAAACCTCGGCGCTTCGCGATGCTGATCGTCGGCGACTCCGAATTCCATCAGATGCAGTTGGAAGGGGTTCGCGTGCGTCTGAACGAATTAGGACATTCGCTTTATCCGCTGCTCGTGCCGGCCGAGATATCCGGCGAGGATGAGCTTCGGCATTGGCTGGATAACAACGGACTGTTCTTCGCGGATGGCCTGTTCCTGACCGCGGTGATTCCGGAGTGGATGGAGACCATTCTTCTGGAGCTTCCGCTGCCCAAGGTGCTTATCAATTACCCGCCTGACGTGACGGCTGTCGACAGCGTCATCTGGGATGTGGAATTCGCTATCCATCAATCGATGGAAGAGCTGTACCGGGCGGGACATCGCGACATTTTGTACATCGGGGAGCTCGGGCGGCTTAGAGGATTTCGTATGCGATGGAGCGCGTTCGCCGCTTCCGCGGATCGGCTTGGCTTACATGGCCTCGCTAACCCGGCAGAGCACGTAACGGAGAGTTCTTCGGACCGTGCCGCATGGATGGAACGTTTGACCGCGAAGCTGAGCTCCGGTCGATACACGGCTGCCATTGCCGCCATACCTGGCATAGCCGAATGGGTGAGAGTCGCGGCGGGTTTTCTAAAGCTGAGCATTCCGGGTGATCTTTCCCTTGTCGGGATGGAGAACGAAGCGCATCCCCGTTATGAAGCCATGTCGCGGCCGTTGCTGCTCGTCCGGGAAGCCGGAGAACGCGCGGCGGAGCTGATGCTGCGAAGAATCGCGAATCCGCTGCTGCCTTACGAGCAAGTGAGGCTGAGAGGGACATTTTATCAGGGCGAAACAATCATTAGGATCAAACCATAGAGGTGAATTATTCAGACAAATATCCCAACTTAGGAAGTCCAGGTGAAGGTCTCCGTTTGAAAGAATGGATGGATTTTACGATAGAGACGATGTTAAATAATGGAAATGTGTTGCCTGGAATAATTTTCTGGACAGAGGGAGCTGATTCGTTTATCGTAAAATTATGTTCGGCAAGCACTAATTTCATTTTGGATAGGTGATCAGTTAATGACAGCCATTATTGGTGCCTTCTTGTTTGCGATTGTCGCCATTTTGACCATTCTGGTGGCTTGTGGCATACCTTTGGGAGAATTCACCATGGGCGGGAAATACAAAGTTCTCCCAGAAAAACTAAGATTTATGGCTGTGATTTCTTTTGCAATTCAAATATTTGCGATTATCATTATTTTGCAAGCGGGTGGATTATTAACGCTGTGGTTTTCCGAAATAGCCACAAAGTACATATGTATTTTCTTTGCTGTGTATTTGTCCTTAAATACCATAATCAACTTCTTATCAAATAGCAAAAAAGAAAAATATTTTGCCACGCCTCTTTCGTTTGCGGCAGCTATATGTTTTTGGGTTACCGCTCTCACTATGTGAATGCAGCTATAAAAACTTTAACATATGTCTGCATTTTCATAATGAAAAGCCCTGTCCGTTGTGACAGGGCAATTTTGCGTTTTAGTTATATAACACTTGGTTCAGATCATTCACCAATATATTCCACCGTTTGCCAATTCCTGAACAGAGTTCATAAACAATCCTGCATGATAACCATCACAAACAGAGTGATGGACTTGTAAAGATAACGGTAAATATTTCGAATTACCTTTATTAATGAATTTTCCTGCTGTAACAGAACGTTTATTCAACAAAAGGATTAATGATCGTCTAATGTAACACCATTATATATATTGACATGTATATACACTTTCCTATATATTAAGGTCATGAGATCAGCAACCATGCAGTTAACGTTACTTACTCTTGCCGAACCCAATCGATTCAACATCGTTGAGCTGTTAAGAAATGGGCCAAAATCGGTAGGAGAAATTGTCCAGGCACTAGGCATCAGCCAGCCGCACGTATCCCGTCATTTGCGCATCTTGAGCGAAGCCGGGATGGTACGCTCACGCAGCAAAGCACAGCTGCGCATTTACAGTCTCGAAGCCGGACCGTTCCAGGAGCTGGATGAATGGTTTGATTCCTTCAGCATTCTATGGGAAGAACGTCTCGACAATTTCGAGGAGTATATGCTGGATTCTAAGAAGAAGGAGGACTTATGAAAGTTATCGGCAGTTTTATCGCGAGCTACATGCTAAATTATCGCAACGTTTGGAACCAAAGGCTGGATTCCCTTGAAAACTACCTAAAAAGGATGTCTGCAGATGAAAAGAAAAACAACGGTTCGTAAAAACCGCGAGCGCAGAGAACTCACTGTCGAGCGTATTGTCGCGATGCCTGTCCAGCTTGCATGGGAAGGCTGGACGGACCCTAAACATATTATAAATTGGTGGGGGCCAAAAGGCTGGACGACCACCGTTTATGAAATGGATGTACGGCCAGGCGGGGTATGGCGATATAGTCTCAAAGCCGATGACAATAGCGGCGAAGAAGCCTATTGCAGAGCTACATATGAAGAAGTGGAGGCACCGGGCAAACTGGTCTACATGGACACTTTTGCCGACAGCGATTGGAATATGGTTTCGGATAGCGAAATGTACACGACCGTGTTGTTCGAGGAAATTAACGGAGGAACGCGGATTAGCATCGTGACGCGATTCGCTACCAATGAACAATTGGACAACGCGGAAGCTATGGGCATGATCGAAGGATTCACCGATGCCTATGATCGACTGGAAGACTACTTAGAAACCTTAATGGGAGGCAAAAACACGATGGAAACCGTTATTTCGAAAGATGGGACACAGATTGCTTATACCAAACAAGGAACCGGTCCTGCAATCATCATCATATCATCAGCAGCAGCTGACCATCAGGATGCTTTACCGTTAGCCGAGCACTTGTCGGCCAACTTCACCGTATACAATTACGATCGTCGCGGACGTGGACAGAGTAAGGATACCGCGCCATACGCAGCCGCACGGGAAGTGGAAGATATCGAAGCATTAATTGCAGTTGCCGGGGGACAAGCTTACTTGTTCGGAAGCTCGTCCGGAGCCGTGTTGGCGCTTGAGGCAGCAAACCTGTTAGGGGCCTCGATCGTTAAGCTCTATTTGTACGAACCACCTTTTATTATTAACGACAGCCGTAAGCCTGTGCCTGTTGACTACGTAGAACATTTGAATGCGCTCATTGAAGCCGATAAGCGGTCTGAAGCAGTCGAATATTTTGCATCCGAGGCTCTAGGCATACCTGGAGAATTTATCGGCTACATGAAGGCCGACACTTCTTGGAACAAAATGGAGTCCTTGGCCCATACGCTTGCTTACGATGGCATGATTATGGGAACGACACAATCCGGGAACCCACTGCAGGCTGGCCGATGGAACGTTGCCATTCCTACTATGGTAATGACAGGGGAAAACAGCGAACCGCTTTTCCATAACGCGGCAAGCGCGCTTGTCGAGCTTCTTCCAGGGGCTACTGCTCATTTACTCGCCGGTCAAGACCATTCCGCGGTTGTCATGTCTCCTGATGTAGTGGCGAAGGCCATAGTTGATTTCGAACGATAAGGAGAATGGGAGTATGACTGATTCTTCAAACTCTGGATCGATTAGTCGGTACATGGCAAAACCATTGACGGCGACGGCCTCTAAATTCGCGCTTGTATCGATCTTTTCAGGAGCATTGTTTGTGCTTTTCCTAACCAGCCTGCATCTGCTGCAACCTGAATTTGATCCAACATGGCGTTTTATCAGCGAATATGCTCTTGGCGACTATTGTTGGATGATGCACCTCGCATTTGGATTGCTGGCAATTGCTCAAATTAGTGTGGCGATTACGATTTTTCCGCATATTCGAACGGTTTCGGGATACATCGGACTTGTCATTCTTGGAATCAGTGCGATTGGCGTTATAATCGCGGGTATCTTCGTGACCGATCCCATCTCCATTGATCCGGATGATGCAACGTTTAGCGGCAGCATGCACTCGATCGGAGCGATGCTGGACTACACGCCGGTAGCTGCCTTGCTGATTAGTCTTTCGTTATGTCGAATAGATGTTTGGAGACCTATGAAGAGAGTGCTGCTCACAAGTGCGATTATTGCAATCGTCGCGATGCTCGTATTTGTACTTCAAATTCCGCAAGACGGGCAATTCGGGCCGGAGGTATTGGCTGGTTTGTTCGGACGATTCTTAATCTTGGCCGACATTGCGTGGCTAATCATTGTGGGAATTCATGCAGCCAAGCTGGGAGCTACTAAGTAAGTCTTAATAGAGGTATAAGGCAGTAGAAAAAATCATGTAACGTCGAATTATCGAAAACCGGCCGCATCGCGCTTGCAGCCGGTTTTCGTCTGAAATAGGGCATTAACGCAATTTAGGCATAAAAGGGAGTATGTTGTGATCTCCATTATATTACTTTACAGATATATAACCAAATGGTAATATTAAGATTGTAAAGGGTATATAAATTTTAGTTGGAGGGATCAAGTTATGAAGACACTTACTATTCACCATCGTACGTTTATAAACGCCACGCCGGACGAGGTCTATGAGGCGATTGCAACCGGTGCGGGCTGGGACGCGTGGTTTACGCAGGGAACGACCGTAGATGCAAGACCGGGCGGAACGATTCATTTTCGATTCCAAGATTTTGGGCCCGACCATATCACGCTCGAGGATGGGGGAACGGTTCTCGAAGCGAATCCTGGCGAGAAATTTGTCTATCAGTGGACGCCGGGCGAATCGACGACGACGATTTCCTTCGTATTAACGAGACTGGGCGAAGGGACTTTGGTTTCATTAGCGGAGTCGGGCTATAAGCAAACCGACACGGACTTGAAGGCATTCGCCGATTGCGCGGTCGGATGGGGCGAGGCTTTGACTTTGCTCAAATATTACCTGGAGCATGGAGTGACGTATGGCGCAGTGCCGAAGCATCGACTTGAGAAGCCAATGACGCAGCAATACTTCAATCGAACTGACAGCTTCATGAGATCGAACCAATGAATTACACTGCCGACGCAACATCTAAGAGTAGTACCAGCGTAGTTCGCAGCGAGGAACTATTTTGGTACTTGTCACTTCATGAGAGCTTCGTTGGTACGACCCCGTATAGGCTGCTGAATTATTTCAGCAGCCCATTCTAGATGAAGATTAATAAACCTGGAAGGATGGAAACGATTACGAATCAGCTTGTTTGGAATTAACCGCTTCGATGCCGTCGGCATTACCGCCGTTAGTTCCAATATGACGCAAGATGACGGCCGCGAGTATGGTGAGGATCGCGATGCTTACTGCGATTGTTGCCGCTGCTGCATTAAATCCCGCCGTGAATGCTGCCTGCGCCTCCTCAAGCAATCCGTGAGGCAGTTTTTGCGCTACCGAGGAAGCTCCCGCGAGGCTGTCTCCGACTGCCTTGTGGACATCCTGATCCAGCGTATCGGGTATTCGTTCGAACATCCGGCTGCGATAGACGGCGGTCGTGAGACTACCCAGCGTGGCAATGCCAACCGCCAGGCCGAGTTCCTGCACAGTCTCGGATATGGCCGAGGCTGAACCTGCTTTCTCCGCTGGCGCCGCGCCTATCACCAGATCCGTGCCTAGAGCGGCGATCGTGCCAAGGCCGAGATAGACGAGTGAAAACGCCGCGGTGACCAGAGCAATGCCAGAAGGCCCGTTTTCGAGTCGCGTGAGCATCAAATAACCGATGACCGACAGTCCGAGCGCGACCGAGATCACATAGCCGGGCCGGATACATCGCGATGCCAGTGGAGCCGCTATGCCAGCGGCCAGCATAGCGAGCGCCGGCGGCCCCATCCAAAGCCCTGCTACCAGCGGCGGTAGGCTGGCGACCAATTGTAGGTACTGAGTGACTAGCAGCATCGTTCCGCCGACGCCGATGAGGCCAACAAGGAGTACGGCCAATGCGACGCTGAACACCTTGCTAGAGAAAAGATCCAAGTCGAAGAGAGGGTTTACCAATCGGCGCTGTCGCCGAACGAACAAGATCACGAAGACGAATCCCCCGGCAATCGCAAGCGCTGTTTCGGTACTGAACCCATTTTTGGAGATCTGCTTGATGCCGTAAATGATGGGCAGCAGGGCTAGTAGCGAAAAGGTGACACTCGGGATATCCAACCGGCCGTTCTGTGGTGCCCGGTATTCCGGAAGGAGAAATGGTGCGGCTACAAGCAGGAGCCCGACCACCGGCACCGCGACAAGAAAGGCCGCACCCCACCAATAGTGCTCTAGCAATATACCGCCCACGACAGGGCCGGCCGCCATGCCAAGCGCGAACATGGTCGTCCACACCCCAATCGCCAGCGCACGCTGGTGACGGTTTACGAACATGTTGCTGATAAGTGCCAGCGTCGATGGCATTAGTGTCGCGCCAGCCACACCAAGTACCGCACGTGCTACAATAAGCATGGATGCGCTGGTCGAATAGGCCGCGAGTACAGAAGCGATTGCAAAAGCAGCCGCACCGACCATCAGCAGCTTGCGCCGCCCGATGCGATCACCCAGCGTTCCCATCGTGATGAGGAAGCCGGCGATCATAAAGCCATAGACGTCCACGATCCATAGGGCCTGCGCGCTCGTTGGCTGCAGATCGATTGCTAGCGCGGGCAACGCCAGATGCAACAGCGTCAGATCGAGTCCGAGCAGGATGGTTGGTAGGGAGAGAAGCGCGAGCCCGGCCCATTCGCGCGGGCCGGCGAACCTCACGGACTGAATCGTTCTTCCCTCAGACCCTTCAGTGGTAGATGAATTTGCCAAGAGAATCACTCCTTCTGATCTTTAATGTTTAAATTACCATGAGCAAGGAGGAAACGACCTCCTATATTCGGCACCACATGACCGAAAGCCGGACGGGAAGGCCAGTGTTCCATTTCCCCATCTCCACTCTTAATAGTCTGTGTCGAGTATACATGCATATTGTCATCAAGTATAATGATTGTTAGTGATATTAGTATCACTTTTCATGATGGAGGTGTGATTCATGGAACTAAGCGACCTGAGGATATTTCAAGCAATTGCTGAAGAAGGAAGCATTTCTGGGGCTGCAGAGCGATTAGATTATGTTCAGTCCAATGTAACTGCAAGGTTACGTAAACTAGAGGATGAGGTAGGAGTCTTGCTTTTTTATAGAAAACCTAAAGGAGTTCAGATCACAGAAAAAGGCGCACTTTTTCGCAAGTATGTCGATTCAATTTTGCAAATGGCAGATGAGTCGATCAAAATACTTCAAGATCACGGCAAAGCAAGTGGATCATTAAAAATAGGTGTTGTTGAAACGGTCACGTGCGGGAATTTCATGAACTTAATTGCCTCTTATCAATCGCGGTATGAACAAGTATCTCTTAGTTTAGAAACAGGCAATCCTCTAGAATTAATGGAGAAGGTAAAGAACTTCGAGTTAGATGCTGCTTTTGTAACAGGTGAACTGACTAAAACAAATCTCGTTACAGACTATTTATTAACGGATGAAATTGTATTATTATCTGGCAGGACATTAGATGTCTCAGCTTTAATAGATCAAAAGTGGGCAGTCTCTCCAAGAGGTTGTCCATTCAGAATGAAATTGGAACAATGGTTGAAGGATGAGGGAGTTGCACTAAAGAATTTCATTGAGATTAGTTCATTAGAAACGATTTTAAGCAGTGTAAAAGCGGGGTTGACGTCAACCATTTTACCTAAATCGGTTTTAAAAGGTCCATATGAAGATTTAAATGTGTACCCTATACCCGAAGCATATCGATTTATAGAAACAGGTCTTATCAGAAGAAGAGAAAAATATTTGGACTATGCTTACAAAGCTTTTGCGGATCTAGTTAATGAGGAAGGTCTGTAAAGAGAATAAGGGCAGATGACAATGCATTCGCCCCAAGGAGTCAAATGTAGTTCTGGCTTAATGATAATTCATATACAATTCACCAAACTGGTCAAACGTGTATGAAAATTCATACACAATCCTCAAACAGGCCAGGATCTGGCCAAACGTGTATGAAAATTCATACACAATTCACCAAATAGGCCGGCACATGGTCAAACGTGTATGAAAATTCATACACAATTCACTAAACAGGCCAGGATCTGGCCAAACGTGTATGAAAATTCATACACAATCCACCGAACAGGCCTGCACCTGGCAAAAGATTATCCAATAAATCAGTGAAAACGGAATGCTGGACGCCCCGTTTTGGTTGAATGTTAAGTGGCAGGCATCCACCTCGCCACTTTCCTGAAAAAGCAAGTAAACAAAAAAAGTTGGAGGGAGACATTGCGTCTTTCCGCCATTAGAGAGAATCAGGCAATTATTTGAGACAATCGAGTTAACAGTTCACCCAACAAATTGCATCAACAGTTGATTAAAACGTTCGCGTTCTTCCCAGAAAGGGCCATGGCCGCTGTATTGGAATGGGAGGAGCTGCGAGCCCTTGATAAGTTTGCTCGTTTCCTGCCCTTTGGCGAAAGGAACGATTTTGTCGTGTACGCCGTGTACAATCAGTGTAGGTACGACGATTTTCTGAAGATCAGAATATACGTTTTCGTCCCGCAGCGTGGCCATGATCGCCGCAGTGGCATAGCCAGCTGCCTGCAGTCCCATCTGCATAAACCAATTGGCAAAAGGACCTGTAATAAGCTGGAAGAAGAACAAATTAGTCAGGTTATGCAGCATGTTGGGGCGGTCGTTCAAGGTGGCTGTAATAAACTCGTTTGCCGTCTGTTTGTCTACGCTAGACGGCGCTGCCGCATCGATCAGCACGAGTTTGTTTACGCCAAAACCTTGGTGCCGCGCCATATACCGAATTGCGATCGCCCCGCCGGTCGAATGACCTGCCAGTGTAAAGTCCTTCAGTTGCAGCGCTCCCACGACGATTCGTAGATCGTCCGCCAAACGGTCAAAGCCATAGCCCGTGATTGGTTTATCTGAGTTGCCGTATCCACGCCAGTCCATGCTGACGCAGCGGTAACCCATCGCTGGAAGTACATCATACTGATATTCGAACTGATTGTGGTTAAGCGGCCAGCCATGAATGAAAAAGATTGTTTTCCTGCCCGCCGGATTAATATCCTCCACAAATATGTTAATGCCGGGTTCCACCGTAATAAAACGTCCCACATCGATCCCTCCGAATCCGTTTTGTACATCTAATATTATACTCACAGTTAGGGCATAGGTGATTGCCGGCGATTGTGGAAGAAACATAGAACATCAGCTACAGAGAACGAAAAGGCTTTCGGAAGGATAGATTGCACTTGTTACAATACCAAACAGTTTGGTATTCTTTGAGGAACCTAATGTAAAACTTTGAGATGAACGGAACCAAAAACATACGATGAAAGAGGTGGGCTTTATTTGAAGATGTCGAAGCAAATTGCAGCATTTGATCTCGACGGCACCTTGTTGGAGGGCAACAAGAGTGTGATGCCGGATTTGGCCAAGGAGCTTTGGAAAGGCGGCTACAGGCGCATACGCGGGGTGCTCGTTTTTGGCCTGGCATGCGGTGCCGGAGTGTTGAGAAAACTACGCTTGATTTCAAGCGAAAGTTTTACCCTGATTGGCACTACTCTCATCGTTCGGTGGATGGCCGGCGACAAATTAACTACCCTAGAGCCATATTTTCATCGTACTGTGGAGCGGCAACAAGTCAGGGAAGCAGTGGCGAACCTTCTGCGCAGTCATCAGGCTGAGGAGCGTGAGATATTGCTGGTTTCTGCGGTCGTCCAGCCCTTACTGGAGCGCTTTGCAGAACGACTAGGTGGGCAAGCGCTGGGGACTGAGCTAGAAATGACCTCCGATGGTCGCTTGACTGGGCGCATAGTTGGAATTTTCTGTTCGGGATCTGGTAAAGTGAAGCGACTTCAGGACTGGGAGGAGCGAACGAATCGTCCTGTCGACTGGCAGAAAAGCTTCGCCTATGGCGATACGCTGCCGGACCGATTCATGTTGGAGTCGGTGGGCTACCCTGTTGCCGTATCTCCGACACCGGACTTCCTTGCGGAGGCTAAACGGCACGGCTGGAAGATTCTTTAAACGTGGATAATCTGTTAGGTTGGGCCTATGAACGAGTTTAATAAAAAATGGGGTGGTTGCATGGTTAGTCATGATTATTTCAGGAGATGGGCATGCCAAAAAATGATTGAAGCTTCCCATAGTAACATTTGGGATGGTCATTGGGCGTGTGCGGTGTTGGCATTGATTCATCTTTTAGAAGAAAAACTGGTACCCAGCGAGTTAGAAAGCCTAATCTATCAGAATCTCGATAAAACAGTTGAGGAGCATGTAAATTCAGAGAAGTATCGGAATGATAAGGCTTATAACGATTGCCGATCCGGTTTGATAGAACTGCTGATTCAGAATAGCGGTACTGCCAATTCGCTTGGACATGACGTCATCTACGCGTATTATATGCTGGATTTACTCACTCGCTCCGACGTTCCCGCTACCGCCGAATTATATCAGGCCATGAAGAAGTTACTTGAGGGGTTCGGAGAATCAGGCCCAGGTTATGTAACCATTAACGGGGAGAATGTAGTCATCCATCCGGATGGGCTCGAAACAAAGGTCGAAAGATTCAAGCTTACTCCAGCAATAGTACTTGATCTATTCCACGGATTTTCCAGGATGCCTCAAATGGAAAAAAGCGATATGCAGCTGGGGCATATACTTACCCACGGTCATGCTATCGTACAACTCAAGCAAGCTATTAATGGAGCTGGCTTAGATGTCTTGGATGAGGCCCTTTTCACAAGGATAGATATTTTAAATTTCGCGAACCAATTAGAGGCCGTATCATCTTCGACTGCAGTATCTGAGAAGAGATGGAGTCCCTTGGAAGCCTCCTACTGGGAACAAGCATTATCGGACAACTGGCACGGACACTATTATAAATACGCATTCAGTTATCTAAAACTGAATCGGATGGCTGAACGCGATTTTGCCGATTTTCAAAAGTTCAACAGGATTTTATAGAAAACTAAAGATATGGAGAGTGAATACATTGCTTGATACCTGTGTTCCAGCCGGAGTGCAACTAAAAGACACCTGCTTCGGATATACGTTGTCCATAGTAAGCGGCAAATATAAAATGATCATTATGTATTGGCTATCAGAAAATAAGGTTATGCGGTTTAACGAACTAAAACGAAGTATCGGTTCGATCACCTTTAAAACGCTCAGTATCATGTTGAAAGAAATGGAGGCGGATAAAATTATTATACGCGAGGAATATCCGCAAGTAAGAGTATTCATATGCAAGTTCCTCCTTCTTGATTATTTTGAGTATAAAAAAAAATGACCAATGACGTAAGTACGCACTTTTATTACAGGTACTGTTGTAAAAGTAAGTGTCAACATCTAACCCGTAGTTAAGAGCTCATGACGATGATTCCGTAAAGTCCGACCCTTGTTCCGGCGGCGGTGGTACCCCAAGCAGAAAATAAGTAGGGCCGGCATGAATTCTGATTGACTCAAGTCAATGAACATGTTATATTCATTTTTGAAACAACCCGATGGTTTTCAAAAGGAGGTTAACATTCATGGCCCGAAAGACAAAGCCACCAGAGGAGCGGCGCGCTGAAATTATTCAGACAGCCAAGGAATTGTTTGAGGAGAAGGGTTATGAAGGAACACAAATTAGTGATATTACGAATAAAATGGGTGTTGCACATGGGCTTGTGTATCACTACGTGAAATCAAAATCAGAATTGCTCGATGCCGTAGTTGAAGAGTGGGCTAAAGAAATATTGGTAGATTTAATGGTTCTGATGAAAGACAACACAATAAGCGCAGCGGATCGATTAGAAAAAATGTTCCTATTTACAAACAATATGTTAAAGAAAGATGCTTCTTTAATTGCAACCATACATCAGCACGAGAATGAGGAGATTCACAAGCGAATTGGCAGCACAGGAATAAAAATGATTCTCCCTATATTCAAAGAATTAATTGAAATTGGAAATGCGGACGGTTCCTTCAATTGCTTGTATCCTGAGGAAACAGCGAAATTCTGTTTATACGGCTGGCAGTCGATCGATTCAAGCATCTCTGATGAAGAAAGAGTAGGGAAGCTAAAGTATTTTTATAAACGCATGTTAGGCATCGATTAACAACTTCTTCGGAAGTTGTATTATTTTTATATTTTATTGACTCAAGTCAGTCAGCAGGGGAAGGGTGTATATAGTGAATCATTTTATGAATAAAGTTGCCATTATAACTGGCGGAGGCGCTGGCATCGGAAGAGAACTTTGTTTCCAATTATCTAAATTGGGAACGAGCGTTGTTGTTGCAGACATTCGTGAAGATCATGCTAAAATGACTGCTGATCAGATCATGAATAGCGGTGGAACCGCAAATTATATGCGTGTCGATGTCGCTAGCGAAACCGATATTCAAAAGCTAATTGATGATACTGTATTACAATATGGCAGGATTGACTATATGTTTAATAACGCCGGCATTGCGATTGGCGGGGATGTCAGAGATTTGACCCTAGCGCAGTGGAAAAAAGTTATGGATATCAACTTGAATGGTGTCCTTTATGGGTCGACGACAGCCTATCGGGTGATGGCCAAACAAGGATTTGGACATATCATCAATACAGCCTCTGCCACAGGATTAATGCCGCAGCCCGGCAACACGCCATATTGCGCAAGTAAACACGCAGTCGTCGGTCTTTCACAATCGTTACGGTATGAGGGAGTTGATGTGGGGGTTAAGGTTAGTATCATCTGTCCCGGACATGTTCAAACCGACATTTATAAGAATATGACGGTTGCCAATGTTGCAAATGAAAAAATAGTGGAATCTCTACCCGTAGGGGCAATGAATCCAATCGAGGCTGTTGATATTATATTAAAGGGGATTATCAAAAATAAAGCTATCATTATTTTCCCGGCTTCCGTTCGGTGGGCATGGCGTATTTATCGTCTCTTCCCAAGATTGTTAGATCAAGCCTGGTTACAAAAAATTAGAAATATACGGAAACTTAAAAATGGATGATGAAGCCCATGTTATTAAAGACAAAAATGAAAAATTAACAATCACAGTTATGTCTGACGACCAGAGCGATTTCATTTCTCGATCCCTTTACCATACGATGATTGGAAAGATAAACAGGCAACCCGTGCACCTTACTCTATGAGCCGTGCAGTAACGCAACCGGGAGAACTTGCAGTAATGCTATGAGTGCGGCAAATGACTCAGTGGAATTAAAGAACAATTTACAAATTCTTTATTATATAATCATTTACTTATATAATTACATTCGTATATAGTTATACTTGCGGTCTCTTAGTGGAAGGAGGAGGGCAGGATGAATCAAATTTATACCATGGCAGAACAACTCAAACTGCTAGGGGATAAAACTAGACTTACGATAGTGGCCATGTTGAATGAGCGTGCACTTTGCGTTTGCGACATTGCCGAGTTACTGGAAACGTCACAGCCAAATGCTAGCCAACATTTGCGTAAATTAAAGGCAGCAGGGCTAGTTAGTGAAACAAGGAAAGGGCAATGGATCTATTATTCCCTTCACATCGAAGATAAACCTGAAGTGAAGGCAATTGTGGGATTACTTCCATCCCTAAAGGAAAAAGTGGTTCAATTAAAAAATGAGTGCAATTAGTATGGAGGACATTCCATGGTTATTTTAGCTGTTCTTATTTTTTTGACTACTTTGACTTTCGTCATCTGGCAGCCGAAGGGATTAAATATTGGTTGGTCTGCAACAGCAGGCGCTATCCTTGCTTTAATCTTTGGCGTTGTGAGTTTTGCCGATGTAGGAACAGTCACAGGCATCGTCTGGAACGCTACACTGGCCTTTGTAGCAATTATTTTCATCTCATTGGTGCTCGACGCCATTGGGTTCTTTGAATGGTCAGCCTTGCATATGGCGCGTCTGGCACGAGGAAACGGCTTATTAATGTTCCTGTACATCATATTACTGGGAGCTGCAGTTGCTGCATTGTTTGCAAACGATGGAGCGGCGTTAATCATCACACCAATCGTACTCGCAATGGTTAGAGCGCTGCAATTCGAGCAAAAAATGAGCCTTCCGTTTATTATGGCAAGCGGTTTTATTGCAGATACGGCTTCTTTACCACTCATCGTCAGCAACCTGGTCAATATTGTTTCCGCTGATTACTTCAGCATTGGTTTTGCAGAATACGCTACGCGAATGATTGTACCGAACTTTTTCTCCATCGTCGCGAGTGTAACCGTGCTCTATCTATTTTTCAACAAAAGCATTCCAAGGAATTACGATCTATCGCATTTGAAACAGCCACGAGAGGCGATAAAAGATATTCGATTATTCAAACTATCGTGGGGCATTTTAGGAACGCTGCTAATCGCCTATTTCGTTAGTGAGTGGTTCCAGATCCCCGTATCCATCATTGCAGGCCTTGCGGCTCTAGCGTTCTTAGTTACTGCGAGGAATAGCCCTGCGATTCACACTTGGCAGCTGGTAAAAAATGCGCCTTGGGCTGTCGTATTTTTCTCCATTGGCATGTATGTCGTCGTATATGGACTCCGAAATGCCGGACTTACCGATGCGCTAGGCGATGTCATCCAGATGGTTGCGGACGAGGGACTGTTTGCTGCGACGGTAGGGATGGGGTTTATTGCCGCCATTTTGTCTTCTGTTATGAACAATATGCCTACCGTTATGATTGACGCATTAGCTATTCAAGATACACAAACGAATGGATTTATTCGAGAAGCCTTGATTTATGCAAATGTGATAGGATCGGATTTAGGTCCTAAAATCACGCCTATCGGTTCACTTGCAACGCTACTTTGGCTGCATGTCCTATCCACAAAAAATGTAAAGATCAGCTGGGGATACTATTTTAAAATAGGGATTCTGCTTACGGTTCCTACGTTATTGATTACGCTTGTTGGTCTATTTGTCTGGCTTACCATCCTTGAGACTTTTCAAATCAATCCTTGGTTGGGTACATCCGGCGTAGCTATAGTCTTTCTTTTAATCGCAGTTGTCGTCACGAAACGATTGAAGCTACGGCCGTATGTCAACAGTCAAGAAAATACAACAAAAGGAGACTAGAATCATGGAAAATAACCAACCACTTGTCTATTTCTTATGTACAGGCAATTCCTGCAGAAGCCAGATTGCAGATGGTTTTTTAAAGGCTTTAGGAGGAGATCATTTCGATGTGAGAAGTGCCGGGTTAGAGGCACATGGACTTAATCCACGGGCAGTGCTTGTAATGAAAGAGGTCGGCATAGATATAAGCCAAAACAGCTCCGATGTGATCGATCCAGCTATTTTTAACCAGGCTGACTACATCATTACGCTTTGTGGACATGCCGATGAACATTGTCCTGTTATATCGAACCAAAATGTAATCAAGTGGCACTGGGGATTTGACGACCCTGCCAAGGCAACCGGCACAGAAGAGGAAATCATGGAACAATTTCGAACAGTGCGTGATTCCATAAAAGAACGTATCCAACAGTTTGTTGAAGTGGGAAAATAAGCGAATACCGGAGGAACCACTTCATTAGTGGTTTCTTTTCAACATTACTTGTATTCTGCAAATTTATATTGTATAACTGAATACATGAGGTGAAGCTGCATGGAGGATATACGCGGTCTATTTCAAATCATGACACGCCGCTTTGGGTTTCTGAATAAAAATTGCTGCACGGCCGGAGGCTGCGATATTACGCTAGTTCAAAGTCATATTCTTTATGAAATTGACAGACAACATAGACCGTCCATACAGCAAGTATCCGAAGCGTTGGGTACGGATATTACAACGTTTAGTCGGCAAATTCAGGCGCTCATTAAAATGAACTTAGTAAAGAAAGTATCTGATCCGGATGATCGGAGAGTACAAATTCTTTCGCTTACGACAGAAGGCAAGTATGTGGCCACGACAATTGATCAGCAGATGAAGGAATATCTAACGGAAGTGTTCTCGCATATGAACGACTTTGAGAAAGAGACAGTCTTACGATCAATCAAACTTTTGAACGACGCCATGGCAAAATCCAGTATATGTTGTTCCACCCCTATCGGGTGATTTTCTTTCACTCATTACTTGCAACTTGCAAATATAAATACATAAACTAAGGAGAGTTCGACATGGACAATTGGTATGCAACAGAAATGCTCATTAGAGAGCGCCAACAAACAATTGAATTAAAGGCAAGAGAGACATGGAAGTGGTCAGTAGCGCCTGATAACCAAACAATGAGCCAAGAGCTACAACGCAAGTTTAACGCCACAACAGCGTCTTGCTGCGCTGCTGGTTGCTGCTAATAAATAATTTAAGGAGAGTGGAGTCATGAGTCAATTAAGCAATGATCAAATTCGTCAAAACGTTCGTAGCCGGTATAAAGAGATTGCGTTACAGCCTGTTGAAGTAAGTTCTTGCTGTTCTCCTGCCGCAGCAAGTTCGAGTTGCTGTGGTTCGCCTGGCACTTCTGCAGATTTATCTTTGCAGCTTGGTTACTCTGGCGAGGAATTAACTGCAGCACCGGAAGGGGCAAACCTCGGTCTGGGTTGTGGCAATCCTCAGGCTATTGCGGAACTAATTCCAGGGGAGGTCGTTCTTGATCTAGGTAGTGGCGGTGGCTTTGATTGTTTTCTTGCGGCGCGGCAAGTTGGCGAGACGGGCCGTGTGATTGGGGTAGATATGACTCCGGAAATGATTAGCCGCGCCCGTCACAATGCAACGAATGGTGGATATTTAAATACTGAATTCCGACTTGGGGAGATTGAGCATCTGCCTGTTGCAGACGGAACAGTCGATGTAATTATCTCGAACTGTGTCATTAATCTATCTCCAGCAAAACAAGAAGTGTTTGATGAGGCCTATCGGGTGTTGCGCTCTGGAGGACGTCTCGCGATCGCAGATGTCATCACAACTGCAGATTTACCGGCGGAAATTAAAGAGGATCTGGATAGAATGTACTCCGGTTGTATATCTGGCGCTTCTTCAGTGGAAGAGATTAAAGTTATGTTAGCCAAAAGCGGCTTTTCGGAAGTACATGTGGAGCCTAAAGAAGAATCAAGATCGTTTATCAAAGATTGGGTTACAGGCTCAAATGTCGAACAATATATTGCTTCAGCTGTAATCAAAGCCATTAAACCATAATTAAACGATGCACGAAGAGGCTGTCCCATAAGGTCAAAAAGTGACCTTTGATATGCTCCCCATACGGTAGACAGGTGAAATAATAAAGCCAGGAGGGCGTTTGGCCGTTTCCGATGTAGTTTTGACAATTGAACTTCTAACAGAATTAATAAGTGATCTTGATTCTTTTGCAAGCTGCGTCCCAGGAGCATCTACGGTCGAAGAGGTTAGACAATTCATCCATAATATCAGCAACAGCCCATGCCGGGTTAAGTCTTTCATCATAAGTTATATGGGAATGCCTAATTTTCAAAAAAGTATATCATTCACCCATAGGGAGATGGATAAGTGAATTCAATAACTAAGCTTACTGGGCGAGTAGTATTTAAAGGAGATCCTGGTTATAACGCAGCTCGAAAGAACTGGGATCCTCATACGGACAGATGTCCTAAAGTTTTTGTTTTTGCAAAGAAAACGCAGGATGTAGCGAACGCTATAAGATGGGCCCGTAAAAATAATGTTCCTATACGACCAAGAAGCGGACGGCATGCCTTGGAAACTAACCTTTCGCAGGTTAATGGTGGTATCGTAATCGATACAAGCGAACTTAAGTCCATTAAACTGGACAAAAAATGCGGCACCGTAGTTGTTGGGACGGGCAACCGAGTAGGAAGAATCGTTGATAAGCTTGCGAGGCAAGGATATATGGCCCCGTTTGGCGACAGCCCTACCGTCGGTATCGGTGGTATTACGCCAGGTGGAGGTATCGGGCCGCTCCAACGGACGATCGGCCTTATCAGCGATAATCTCATCGGGCTTGAAATGGTTGACGCAAAAGGTAGAATTCTTCGTGCCAGCAATAAACGTCACTCCGATCTTCTATGGGCTTCCCGTGGGGGTGGCGGCGGTAACTTTGGCGTATATACCAAATATAAATTCAAAGTAAGGCGCGCTCCAGAGAATGCAACCGTATTCACTATCACCTGGCCATGGAACCAATTTGAGAAGATCGTTAAAGCATGGCAACGCTGGGCTCCTTTCACAAGTACGAAGCTGGGCAGCGAATTGTCTGTTGGTCCAAAAAAGGGCGGTAATGTTAGCATGTTAGGCATTTACCTCGGATCGAAAAAGGCAGCTCTTCATTTCCTTAAGCCAATTCTTAGTGTTGGGACACCAACAAAAGAAATCAAGAACCTTCCTTACCTGGAAGCTACTAAATACATGTTAGCTCCCGATCCCATCTTGACTCAAAAGTTCAGCAACCAGTTCTCCAGTGGCTTCGGCAGAAAGCCATTCCCTGATAAAGCGTTTAAGCCTATGCGAGAGTTTTTGGAAAAAGCGGAGGGAGGCACACCAGCTGGATTTTTCTTCCTTAACTGGGGTGGCGCTTTAAAAAATATTGCTCCTCGTGCTACAGCCTTCTACTGGCGTGATCCGCAATATTATGTAGAATGGAACAGCTCGTGGGTGAAGCCATCTCATGCGGCTAGGAATATTGCCCTAGCTCGGAACACCAGGAAAAAGTTACAGCCTTACATTGTAGGTTCGTATATTAACGTACCAGACCAAGGTATTAAATATTCCGGCCCAGTTTATTATGGCAAGAACTATGCAAGATTGCGGAAAGCAAAAGCTAAATACGATCCTAAAAATGTGTTTAATAATCCACAAAGTATTCCGCCGGCTTAATATCATATTTCCTGTCCAGCCAAGATCACTACTGATCTTGGCTTCTTGGTTGAGTGACTATAAAAAACAAAACGAGAAAGAGGGTAATAAAAAAGTAAACTGAAAGCAAGTGATTGATTGTGACACAATCCATTCAAAACCAGTCATATCAAAGGGTTGATTCAATTTGCATACATATGTACAAAATACGAGTTTTGTGAAAATGTATATAAGAGAAAATGAATGTCTATTGATCTCATTTGTATTCAGCGTGTATTCCTTATACTTGCTTTTGTACATATGGCATTGCATTGATTGGTGTTTATACTTGTCTTTGATTCCTGGTCATTTATGACTTCAAGTTTTATCTGTTACGTTTTTATCTGATATGTTTGTCCGGCTGCTCATATTTTATAATAGTTTTATGAATTTGATTCTGATTATGGATCAGCAAAAAAGCCGGAACGCCATTAGTTATTTCGCACAGCTCGCTATTCAGATCATTTTGGAACGGCCAGTGATTTACTCAGTTTGTGTCGATATCTACGTGAACGAACATAATTTCTAACAATTAACCACATTAATCGTAAATCGATTCAAAGTTGTTTACATAATTATAATTACGTAACTATTCATTTCAAACACCACACATATTCTCGAATCCATTTTTTAAATCGTAATTATTACATTATACTCATTGCGAATACACAACCTCATTCAATTAACCTCATTAACTACATTTATATACTTTAATGTCTGGAGCATTTACTTTTCGCTTTCCCTCCCTAAAATTACTGTACTTATGAAGGTCTGCATTTCACTTAAATTTTGGATTTGAATCGGGAGGTTTGCCCATAATAGAGGAGATTCTTTCACCTTCTAATTGAACGCCTATGCTCCTTTCAAATAGTGGTGGTTAACTATTTATTTCTTTGCACGTCATTACCTACCTTACTACAACTCTAACCTACCTTTTACTCGGCGTGATTTTCTTTTCCTTGCCTTTTTCCGTTAAATAAACGGTCGTCCCTGGTATAATTTCAACCTCCTCCCAACTCGTCACGCACCGGATCTAATCTGAAAAAGGCCGCTGTTCATTCGTTAGCCGAAAGGCTAACAACGAACTTGTTGTATGGAGAAAATAAAGTATTAGACTGGAGTTGTTGATTTAGCGGTGTTTTTGAATTGAAGAATCGTCAGCTTTTGCGAAATAAGTTTTAGACGGAGTCATTAATATAAAGCAGCGGCAGCCAAGGACAAGAAAGTCCTAGACAGCCGCTGTTCTTGTTAAACTATCGTTCTTCGTTAGTTTAATCAGATGGGTAACAAGCAGTTGAATTATTTTCAATGGTCCAAGAAATTATCGTCGCACTATCTTTACCTTTGCCAACGTGAACGTCTGTTAGCAATTCTTGAACACACTTGTCTAATGAAGATTCAAATTGAGATTTTAAGCATTCATATATATTTATCGGATTGTTGTAATGACATTCTCCGTACTCTAAAAGACCATCAGTGGTCATAAGAATCATATTTTTTCCAGGACGAAGTTCACGTAATCCAGTCGTATAACAAGGAATACCATAATTAAATGTACTCTGATTTCCAATCCATTCGTAAAAGTTCCTTTGGTTCATTGCAAACTGACCCCTTTTTTGCAGTTCTTCATGGAGTAGGTAAAGGACACAATCGCCAATATTAAGCCACCATAAATATTGTCCTTTTCTAACGCTGATTAGACATGATGTTTCTCCGACAATGTCTTTGCATTTATTAATGAAATCATCTGAACTGAATAAATTCACAATCAATTCTCTGATTGATTCAAATACATAATCAGTACATGTTAGTAACCCCTCATGAATTTCAGGCATTATTGATTCTAAACTACGGATTACTAATTCCGCACTTTGTGCGGTATTATGAGCATCTAAAATCGCAATAAATTCACAACTATTATCCTCACTTCGCCAAACAAGTACCCCGTCCTCATTTTTGTTGGCACCAGAAGAAGTGTTTCCTCCGTATAGCCCAATAGTGATTTCTTTATAATTTGTTACAAAGGGGGCATCTAGATGCCTATCTCCATCACCTAACCAAACAAATTGACTTCCTATCATACTAGACACCTGCCATCTGAAATATTTGTTTATAAAGCAACAAAAAACCTATTGTCTACAAAGAGGCAATAGGTTTTCCCGTTGCGGTACCACACTTTTTGATTCGCTATTTAGTCAATAACGAACCATCTTTGAACCTAATTACGGAGGCTAACCGTTAAGACCTTTCAGTCTTGCCGTTCATGGGTGACTTGGGTGCACTATCGACTGTCTCGCACCTATCGACAGTTCTCTGAGCAATAGATGACCCTTATTACTCCCAATCAATGTGTTTAGCTGTAATTTATTTGAACCAAGCATATAATTCCCAAAGGATTCCTGTCAATGAATATTATTGAGCTAAACTGCCCAATAGCTTAATGGGACTGCCGTTTTGTTCCCGCGGCATCTCTTAGGCATAAATGTTCAATTCTTGTTCTCCGCACAATGTTTGATCCATTTATCGGTGTGAATTTATTGCTGTCTTCTCAGTTTCTTGTCTAACATGCATTTTATGTCTCTAACCAGTTGTACTGAGGCCTCTATTTCTAATTTTCTAGTTGAGACACTTTCAACACTGCAACCAACAGGGATTCCTTTTTCCAGTGCAAAATCTAATATATCTTCAAAAATTGATTGAGACAATCTTATTGATTTTTCCAGTATATCATTTGAGTATTTCAAGTCATTTTCTAACCATGATGGGATACTGATTCCCAACCATTTCATGAATTCCAAAGTTTTTTCAGAGCCACAAGGTGCAAGATTGAACAAAATGGGCGCCATTTCCATTCCGTTATTTGTACAGTAATAAAAGTAATCCGATAAGAAATTTTTCGATGCCTCTACATTATATGTTGCCTGTGAAACGAAAAAGGTACATCCATTTTTGATCTTGTTGCTAACTCGTATATGCTCGTCATTCTTTTTCATATGTCTTTCAGGTATAATAACTCCCCCAAAAGTTAATTTGCTATTTAATCTCTTACTTAATTTAGAAGCCTCTGAAAGATCTAAGTTAACCGCCTGCCTACTCGAAGAAGCACCTACGTATACGGAATATCTTTCTCTTTCTGCGTCTGCTTTTACCCAATTCACAAACTGTTCTTCACTATATTTTCCCACGCAACGATATATAATTTGGGGAACACGCAATTGGTTAAAATATTTATCACTATACGTTTCAGGGTCAATAGTTGGCAAATACGGAAATGGTCTTTGTTCTTCAACTCGTTCTGCTTCTTCCTGAACATCATATAGAATTAATGCATCTATATCAAGATCGTTTATTCTTTCAATTTGCTTCTGTGAAATCTCTGCTATTTTTTGTGGGGTATTAGTTAACTTAGGCGGCGTCATACCATATGTTAAAATACCAGCCTCTTTACCCAATATTTTTTCTTTAAACATATACTATTTAGCCTCCAAAGCAGTCAGTCTACAATAACCTATTAGTAATAATAGCATTGTCGATTGGCTAACAGGTAACTTCCAATTCCTATATTCTACTATAGCCTGAAGCTATAACTAGGCATGGAGTTAGTTGAGCATAACTGCCCGTTACTTCAACGAGCAACGACAGCCAATCGCTGGCCGCTGCCGTCGTGTCATCGATCGAAATGTAATCAAACTCTGTTTATGTAAAATGATTCGAAATCAGCAACAGAATCGAACTGGTTCAAAGATACACCTTCTGTTCTTAGGTGAGACGTTTCCTTACCGATTCGCAGAAGTTAGGGATGGAAGCCAATTTCGAGTATTTGATCCGTTTGGTAACATGCTCGTTTTCTTCAATAAGCAATATGCCCCTCCTCTGTATCTTGAAGCCCAAAATCATACAGAGGAAATACTCAACCAGGTTTGGGTCTTGCGCGATATCTATGCCAATGATAAGGCAGCAGCCAGGACACTAGACCGCGCTCTGGAAGGAATAAAAAACCAAACAGGAATCGAGTATGCCAGATTATTAGCAGCTCGTAGCGAAATAGCTATAGCCATGGGCGAGTTGGATCTTTCCTCCAAATTAGAGGACATGATTTCTCAGATTTATCTACCAGATTCGGAACTTCGAAAATATGATGAGGAGTTAAGGGCGCCTCGACAACTTAGAGACTGGGCGGGAATTGACTCAGGCCTTTAAATGCTCCAGCTTACGGCAGCATTCAATCTGTTTCTAGCGAACGGATTATCCGGACGAAAACGTGAATCATTAGCCTTATTTTGTTACTTTAACGATCAATGGCAACCGTTAATGTGGCCGACTGCAGTCGTGTCGAGATGCTCTCCTCTCCCATTAGTTGAATTAGAATGTCGCGAAACAGATCGTCCGAACGCTCCAGTTTTCAAATCGCATGTGGAACCTCAATTGGAGCTCCTCTTTCGAAATTTCTATTATTTACATACATAATATTATGTAAACTATTACGACAAATAAAAAAAGACAACCCAAAGGTTATCCTCATCCGAAGAAATGACTAATATAAATCATAAGCAGTAATCCTAGTATAAACGAGTAAGTAGCGAACCGTTCGAAGCAATCATCGTTTCACATTAAAATGCACTCGATACCCTTTGTCATGCTGAAAGTCCGAAAAAGCCGAGTTCCTCTACGGGAACGTCGGCTTCCTGGCGTTAAGAACTTCTATCATTCCTATGACTAAACACGATTACGATCCATCAATGTTCGAACCGCACCACATCTTCATACTGTTCATTCACAACTCCGCTTAACTGCAACAGGTTCCAAATAGCTATACACCACAGTAAACCGGCCTGCTGCTGCCCTAACAAAGTGAAATGTCCGCTATCTCTTTCCACTGCACGATGCAGCCCGATGCCTGCCAGAATATCAGTATCCGGGCCCGGCAGAAAACCAGGCTCAGACCAGAGCTCATCAATCGCCAACCGAATACTCCCTTCTTCCAATGGCTTGATGTAAACGGTTGGATGCAGGGTGGATTTGGCAGGCAGCCACAGGAATGAATGTCCCCAGATTTCTTCCAGTTCTGCTTTTATGGCCAGCAAGCGAGACTTATAGACCTCGGTTGAAGTCCCCTCAATCACATCCGATTCTCCCTGTTGCCACAGCAGGGCTCTAAAGGGGCCGACAGCTTTTCCTGCATGCTGTAGATTTTCAAATAAAGGTTCGCCAGGCATCCATTGTCTGGAGGATGTAGCTCCAACCGCTACATTCACCATGCCAATCGGAACCCTTAGCAATGGCAGCAAGTGGTTCATCGCTGCAGGCCAAATGGTTCCCTTCCTGCTCTGCTCATTATCGTCACTGCGATTAACCGTCGGCTGCGGATCATGGGCCACTCTCCATTCTTGCGTGCGAGGGTCTAATGCGCTTATTCTTCCTTGCGGATCTTCTATCCGCATACAGCTGTCATTGCAATTCTCCGCATACGATTGCCCTGCTATGATAAAAACTTCGCCAACGCCAACTGGCTCCACGACGACTGATTCGCTTTGTTTCCCCCGCTCCATGTCGATGTAGCGAAGCTCTAATCGATACCAGCCACCTGCCGGAACAAGAAATGCCGCTTCGAACTGCTCTCCCTCCCATTCCGCATCCAGGTCCTTCCAGTCTACTGCAATTCCATACGCATCATGGAGGAGCAAGGTTCTCGCCTCCAGCCTGCCATGCTTTCGCCCTGAAACTGAACCTGCAATGATTAAAGTCCCTTCTCCCAAGCTTGGTCCGCCCAAGTGATTAGCATAAGCTTGCGCCGCACAATAACCTTTTCGTTGGATCACTTGATACGGCTTAGGATGTGTAAGGAAAACTACGGGAACATTCATTCGCTCATCAAGCATACCATCACCCTTATCAAACTAGAGTTACTTTCACTGTAATGATTTGTTTGGCTTTTGCAGTAACATGAATCTCCCTTGCCGTAACCGGTAAATCGGCTATTGGAGCCTCGTCTAAGTTGACTAATTCCGCCGAAGCAATCGCTCGCTCAAAAGTCAATGTCCCTGCCCCTTCTTGTTCGGTTACATTAAATAATCGAACGATGTAGCTGTTGTCGTGGTCCTCCGATTGTTTGAAGGCACTCACAATCAATGCTTGGGATGCAAGAGTCAAATACGACTTGCTTAAGGATAATCCGCCTGCTCCTTGCTGTTGTGTTTCCCGATATAGCTTGCCGGGTTTCCGGTTCAGCGAACGAATACCGGTCACATATTGCTGATGCTCCTTCCAGAGCGGCGCAGGATGAGTTTCTGCGATTGCAAAAGGTCTTATCGCATAACTGAATTCGAGCTCTCCCAGCAATTGACCTCCATCGCTGCCGTCCGATAGTACCTCCTTGCTCGTGCTACGAAATAAAGTTAACGCGATTGTGCGGTGAGTATTGTCCCGGACAACAACCTCGTAAAGTCCTTTGCTGTAGATTGCCAGGCCATCTTTGTGATCATCCACGGTAACAATCCCGTTATGCGGCACAACTTCAAAGTCCTTGCGCAAATAATCGGACCGATCCGGCCGCCGAATCTGACGTTTCACCAAATCAAATGGGGTACTTGTATGGTAATGTTGCGTATCCAATCCGCTGGGAAACAAGATGCGCAGCCGATGATTGCGAGCTGTATTGTGAACAGAAGTCCTGCAATAAATTATGGGATCACCCTTCTTCAACTCGACACAAGTCGTAATCGGCAAGTCAACCCATTCCCTGCTTCTGCTGTTCTCATCACTTTCAATTCCTCTGGGAACACGAAGATTGAGTTGGATACGAATACACGCTTGATAGGGTCCATCATACACAGTGGATATCGTAGCTTGCACACCGGAAGAACGCACGGTTTCATTATTTATAGGTGCAACATGACTCCAGCCGTCTCCGATATCCGCTTCATCTTCCAATAATAATAGTCCTTCATAAAAGCGTCCCGTTTGGACATCCGTTACTTGAATTGTACCATTGGAAGTTACGCGTAATCGAATGCGTCCATTATCCCAGGTATGTTCATCCGTCTGCATGGAGCCTGGGTAGCGCACTGGCGCGATAAGCTTTGGTGCACTGTATTCCAAAGGAGCATGATTTTCAATCGTATACCTTTCCAATGTATAGGCCGCATAACCGAAAGCAGGTACCTTGCCTGGCATTGCAATGCGAAACCGATCCAATGCTTCACCACGGGGAAGCTCTCTATAGGGTCTATACAGGTGCATGCTGTTCGTTTGAATAGAGAGCAATTGGTAAGGAATTTCATTGCGCTCCGCATCATAAATTCGAAAAGAAGTGCCGTTTAATGAATTTTTCATCGTTACCGAAACATCCGAGTTTACAGGAAGACTAAGCTCAACCTCAATGATCCCCTCTACGGAAGACTGCGAAGGATTGAATACCGTAAAGGCGTGATTCTCCCCAAGCTGCTCCTGGTTTAGATGATTGGATATGTAGCTCATTTGTTCATTAATCATCTGTTCGCTTATCAAGCGGGATTGGTCAAACCGATAAATCATATCCTGGTGTACTTGGTCAATCGAACAACCGCAAATGGAATCATGGGGATGGTTTTGCAGCACAAACTCCCATGCTTTTTTGATAAAGCTTTTGGAATACGTTCGACCTTCCAAAGCCGTCATTACGCCCAATGGCTCGGCCCATTTTTCGATCAAGTTTTCACAATGCTGATTATGCTGCTTCAAATGGACGCGCGAAGACAAGGTGTTCTCCGGAACCCAGTTGTTTAGTCCGTTATAAGCAAGCTCCTTTTGCTCCCCTTTATAAACCCTCAAATCCCCGACTTTTCCACGCAAGTCTTGTAGATAGGTTTCAAGATGGGCATGAACAAACTGCACATTCAACTTTTTATTCTCACTTAAGGTTTTAAGCATCCATGGCAATTGCGGTTCGATTTCTACGTGATCTACCCCATCCATGCTTAAAGCTATTGTGGTGGTGGCCCGTTTATTCTTATAATCCATCAACATCATGGCCCGCTCCATCAGTTCATCCTGATGTTCCTCATAAGCATTATCCCGATCATAAAAGGGCCACCTCAACGCAAAATAGAAATCGCTATACGAACGGTCTTCATCCAGCTTCAATCCCAATACTCTGCTGCCATCGGCCCCCTCCCACCACATTTCCGCAGGATCCGCATCCCCGCGGAAACCTCGGAACAACACGGCATTATCAATACCGAAGCCGCGGAGAATTTGTGGCAGCTGGCTGTTATGTCCGAACATATCCGTGACATACCCCGACAACATAGGTTGAACGCCCCAGGAACGAGCATCCCTTATTCCCCTCAAAAGATTGCGAATCAATGATTCGCCACTGACTAGGAATTCATCCGGCATTACATACCAGGGGCCGATGGCAATTCTATTATCCTGAATTAACCGTTGCAATCTGTCACGATTCTCCGGGCGAATCTCCAGGTAGTCATCGAGCATGATGGTTTGGCCGTCCATCGTAAAAAAGCGATAGTCGGCGTTCTGCTCCATGTAATCAATCAATTCATCCATCATGTAGACCAAGCGGGTGCGAAAGGTCTGGAAATTTTGATACCACTCCCTATCCCAGTGGGTCTGCGAGAGAACATACATTTTTTCGATTTGTTTTTTTTTCATTTTCAGTTTCTCCCAATTCAATAAATAATAGTTGAAAGTCTTTTAGAATGCCATTCTCTTATCCTTTTACTCCCGTCATCGCGAAGGCTTGAATAAAATGTTTCTGCAGCCATAAATAAACGAGGATAGGCGGAATCATCGTAATGGTTGCCAGGGCGAAGATCGACGGATAATCCGGTACTCTTCCCACCTGCTTCGCTTCCCCCATCAAGGAGGAAATCCCCGTAGCTATCACTTGCATATCCATACTGTTGATCACAATAAGGGGCCATAAATAATCGTTCCATATGCCGATAAACGTTATGATAATCAGTGCGGCTAGAATCGGACGGGTCATGGGGAAATAAATTCGGAAAATGGTATGGAACACTCCCGAACCATCCACGCGTGCCGCCTCCTCGTAATCAAACGGAAGAGAATCCATCATCTGTTTCATCAAGAAGATGGCATATACGGGGACTAATCCGCCTACCAATAAAGCTGCCCAGGAATCAAGCATGCCGTGACCGCCTTGGCCCAACCAATCATTGCCGCCTGCCAACGGCCACCGCACATAAAGCAAATAAGTAGGCACTAACGTTACCTGGCTTGGAATCATCATGGAGGCAAGAAAGATAAGGAATACCGTATCCCGGCCTTTAAACCTGAGCTTGGAGAACACGTAGCTTGCCACAAGAGCAATAATGCAGGTTGTAAAAATGTACCAGAGACAACGTATTAAAGTGTTGATGTATAGCCGATACACTTGTGGATCCGTAAACACCTTAATGTATCGCTCCAATTGCCACTCCGTTGGGATCGGGACAATGAAAGTATCATAGTAGTCCTTATTCGTCCCCAAAGAGGCCATAAGTTGAAATAAAAAGGGATAAAACATAATAAGGCTTCCTGCTGCAAGTATCCCGTAGATTATAAAGGACTCTAAGCGCGTTCGTTTTTGCACCCTGACTTTCTCCTTTCATCAGCAATCCAGCTTCGGTTGATCATGTCATTCGGCGTTGCGAAATGCGATATTGCATAACGGACAAGATCAAGGTCACGACCAATACGACGACCGAAGATGCACTCGCCATCCCGAAATTAAAGGCCTGAAAAGCATCCTGATAGATGCGATACAAGATAATGTTCGTATCGCCATGAGGGCCTCCATACGTGATAAGCTGTACCGGTTCGAAAATTTGAAAACTGCCGATAATTCCCGTAATTAATAAAAACATCGTAATTGGCCTCAGGCAAGGAATGGTGATGTACCAAAATATTTTCAATCTGCTCGCACCGTCGACCTTACCTGCTTCGTATAAAGTTGTGTCAATCCCCTGAAGCCCCGCCAAATAAATGATGACCGTGCTTCCGACTCCTTTCCAAACGGTAATGATAATGAGCCAAAAGCTCATCCATAAGGCACTCTCTTGAAACACGATAGGCTCCATGCCAAAACGAACCATCATTTGTTTAACTACCCCATCAACCGGACTGAGCAAGGTATTAACCATCTGGGCAACGACTGCGAAGGGGACAAGCACCGGCAAATACCAAATTGTACGTATGGCCCCGCTTCCAAATACCTTCTGATTCAATAACAGGGCGATCAATAGACCGATGATCAAGCTGCAAAATAAAATGATAAGGCCATATACGCCGGCTCGTATCAGCGTTTCTACATAATCACCTTGCGTAAAAAAAGTGCGAAAGTTTTTTATTCCCACCCATTCGGGCAATCCGGTCACACCCGTCCATTCTGTTAACGATAAATAAATAACAAACAAAGCCGGGAACACGGCGAAAATCGAAAAATACAATATCATGGGAGATAAAATGGAATAGCCAATGATTCCTTCTTTATGTCGGCGCATCCATTTTTGCAAGCGAGTTGACTGTACGTTATCGGGAGCAGAACCTCCCCCGGAAACCAAAGTTTCACGGGGGATAGCCTTCTTGTTTAAAATCCTGCTCATTTCAATAAGTCTTCCGCGGTTTTCTGTGCTTCGGCCAATGACTCTTCGATGGACTTATCTCCAATTAATACGGACTCCTGGGCTTTATGCCAAGCCTCCCAGATCTTTGGACCGTTTTTCGGGTATGACGGAAGCGGACCGGCTTGCTCATTTGCTACAATCTCGCCATAAACCGCCAACTCAGGAACAAGCTCTACCAGTTCAGTATTAGCAATCGCCAATTTATTGGAAGGCATTCTGCCTGAGGCAATAGCGAACTTTTCTTGATATTCCTTGCTCGCGATAATTCTCAGATATTCCATTCCCGCTTCCTGGTTCTTCGATTGCTTTAATACAAACCACAATGTATTGCCTACGATCACATTAGCTCGCTCCCCATCTTCGGGGACAGGCAACGGAGCAAAGCCGCAATTGCACTTTTCGTTCTGAGACCAGGAGATGTGCCATGGACCTGCAACACCAAATGCCGCTTTTCCATGATGGACCAAGTTATACAACGCATTTTCATCGTTCAAAGCGGTTGAACCGCTGGGAGCTGTAAGGGAAAGTTCCTTCAAAAAGCTTAATGCTTTCACATTTTCCGGCGACTGGAAAGTTATCTTTTCCGAATCGGGTGATGTCAGATCCCCTCCAAGCTGTCTCATAAACGGTGCGATTCGGAACGTGCCGCCAAGCCCCGTCGTTTGAACCACCGAGCCAAAATATTCGCCTTTGCCTGCCTCGGTAATTTTCTTGGACATGTCTAACCATTCATCCCAAGTTTGCGGAGGCGCATCCGGATTTAAACCCGCCTTTGTCATAACATCTTTGTTATACATTAATGCGAAAATCCCGGTCATACCTGATACCGCGTAGATCTTGTCTTCAAACTTTGCTGCTTCCATGGGCCCGTCTGCAAGATCCGTTGTAAAATCAGCAGGCACTTCGGAAAGAGCACCCAGCTTCGCTAATTCCGGGACAAAATCCTCACCAAACGATACATCCGGCGGATTCCCGGCCATAACCGCTAACATCAGATTTTGCCGAAGATCATCCCCCCAGCCTTTACCTACATAATCAATAATGATTCCGGGAAATTTCTTCTCCATCTCTCCTTGGATATACTCGTATAAATCCTGGTTTTTTTTGTCCGTATTCGTTGGCCAATCCAGACTGGGCTGGGCCCACACCGTTAGCCTGATCGGATCGCTGTCTCCTACAGAGTTCGTAGGTGTGTTTGTAGATGGTGCAGGTGCTTTTGTAGAGCAAGCTGCCAACATGGCGACCATCGCCATCGCTGCCACCCATTTAAATAATGTCTTTCTGCTTTCTTTCATACATGTACCTCTCCTTTGATCATTGTAAGATCCCTTTGTTTGTTCAATCGTATTGCAAACGCTTCCCAATGTCATACTATATATTATATTATAATGTGTCAATATAATAATTTTAAAGAATTGTAATATAAAATCATTCCATTTTCGCCTTGCGGATTCCCGCTTTTAAATCGGACATAAAGGGTCTTGGATGGATTGTTAGTCAACCAATCTGCTAAGTCGTTATCCAAAGTAGTCCTGTTCATATTTCCGTTTGCTCTGGCAGCAGCACGCCAGCTGGTGCCATCTTTGGACACATCCACCTCATAATCTCCGCCTAAATCCAACGTAAGCGTAGCTTGCTCAATATCATCCGCCAGGTCGAACTTATAGATCCAGCTGGCATCTCCATCTGCATACCGGTAACCTCCATCCATAGCGGAATGATTATCTTCATACAGGTATAGAGTTTCCGCACTGGAGTTATCGGCCTCGAAGCTGACACCTTCGATGTCCGTGTTCAATTTATCAAGGGTGGCTACGAGATCCTGAGGTTTAAGAAATACATATTTGCCGGGAAAATCCTGTTGCAGCCTGGCCACTTCATCTTTTAAGCGCTCAAAGAACACTGCTTTTCCAGTGTCATCCACACCGTAAAATGCCAGAATCGGGTATAGATTATAAAACACCGGATGCTCGCGATCTTCCGATACGCTGCTCAAAATGCTGTAGATATCCCCGTCCCTCGTAAGCATATTGCCTTGAGACATCGTATAAATTCCATGGTAGGCATTGATCGGCTGAACATCGTCTCCCCGCAAAATTCCCGTCACTCCGCTGCCCGCCAGGCTGTCTACCATCTGTTTGTGGTATACGCTGTTTAAAGGGATCCGCCAAACATTTGCCGTATGAACGCCGGCATCCGTCAGCCACTTCTTGTTTTCATTCAACCAGGTTTCGTACCCATGGATCGAATAATGATTCGGGTAAATAAACTGATAGCCTGACGGGCCCGCTACAAGCTCAATGTTTTCGCCTTTTTCGGCGTACAAGTAATCCAGAATGGGCGAACCCAGCTCACGCAGAACCGGCGCTATGGTAATACCTACGGGAACATCGCCCTTGGCCGGATCCTGAAAATAATCCATCAGCTGCTGCGCATATTGCAGGTTGTCGCCGTCGCTCGCCGTGATGGATACATAAACCTTTCCGGGTTCTGCCTTAACAGCTACTCCGGCTGGCTGGGTATAGATTTTGTTCTTGAAGCTCGACCAGACGCTGCCGTTGGAGAAAAAATCAGAGACCACGTACCCGACCCCAAGGGGATTGGTGTATTCGTTCAGGTCATCCGCATTCGGGGCATAGCCCAACACAGCTGTACCGGGCTGGTAGCCTCCCTCTTGAATGATGTGTTTCATCGCCTCGTATTCGTCAGGATTGCGGGGGTCCAGGTAGAAGGTGAAGGATTTGCTTGCTACCGCGTAATCAAAGATGTTCCACGGATAACCTACCCAATCCGGCAATCGCAAACCGGCAGAAAACAAAATTCGTTTGTCCAGAGAGGGCATAAGATGTTCGACCGCCCATTTATACGCATCGACTCGACCCTTCCAATTGGAGCGAATGTCTTCGACCGTTTGGTTTCCAAACTCTGAAATCAGGCTGCTTCGGATCCCGTCCGTTACAGGCAAACCAGCCTCCAAAGCCCCTTTCATCAAGGCAATGTTGAAGGTCCAATCTTTGCTGCCCTCCCATACGATGAGCTTGTCGATCAAGGATTGATAATCTCTGTACATTGTTCTTAGTCCGGGGTTGCTTCCTGCGACCAAGGTGACAGGCGTATAGCTTTTCCCGCTTTGATCCAGCCACAATTGGTCAAGATTCTTTTCTCTGGTCAATACATAAACTTCGGCCGAGCTCTGGTTAATCAGCCCCTGCAACGTCAAGGCTGCCAGCTTGGCTTCAGCCGAATCGTTCCGGATGTCATAGACATGCAGCGTGTCAGCTGATTCCATCTTGGGAAACGTGCTGCCTGCTGACTGTGTATTTCTAATCTGCAGCGCTACTATTGCACCTGCCAGGATAACCATACATAACAAACCAAGCGCGATTGTTATATGCCATTTCTTCAACATCCTATTTCTCCCCCCAAAAACGGCAAAATAGATGCAGAACTGTCACGGATAGCGTTCGGCCAACTCAAGTAGATACATTAAGATGGTACAAGCTTGGTCCATGCCCATCCAACGGGCTTCCATCCCTAAATTTCACATAAACGATTTTGGACGGATTACTGGCTAACCATCCGCTTAAGTTGCTGGTCACCGTAGTCCTGCTTAAATTGCCATTGGCATTGGCGGCAGTGATCCAGTTGATTCCATCACTGGACACATCGACTACGTAATTGCCGGCTATATCCATGGAAAGCGTCGCGTCTGTCACATCGTCAGTCAAATCAAATTTATAAACGATGACCCTGTCTTCGTCGGCATAACGATGATCGTTGTCAATCGAACCTGTATTTTGAACAATGAACTGGTTATCCAGATAGCTTGGAGTCGTCAGGGAAATGTCGCTTATCTCCGATGACAGCGTAAGATGGTACAAGCTCGGTCCATTTCCATCCAACGGGCTTCCATCAGTAAATTTGACATAGATGATTTTTGATGGATTGTTAATCAACCACCCGCTTATGTCGCTTTCCACCGTAGTTCTGTTTATATTGCCGTTAGCCCTGGCAGCACCACTCCAATTCGTGCCATCCTTGGATATGTCCACTTCATAATCTCCGCCAATATCCAAAGTGAGAGTAGCTCGATCAACATCATCCGCGAGATCGAATTTATAGACCCAGCTTGTATCGCCATCTGCAAATCTATGACCGTTATCAAGATTGGAAAATTGATCTTCATAGATATGGAGCGTCTCTTTATCCGAGTTGTTGGCCGCAAAGCTGACGCCTCGGATGTCCGTGTTCAACTGGTCAATGGTGGCTACGATATCCTGAGGTTTAAGAAATACATATTTGCCGGGAAAGTCTTGCTGCAGCCTGGCTACCTCATCTTTTAAGCGTTCAAAGAACACTGCCTCTCCATTGGCGTCCATGCCGTAATAAGCCAATATAGGGTACAGATTGTGAAAAACAGGCTGGGAAGCATCTGCGGATACATTACTCAAAATGTTATAGATATCTCCGTCGTTCATGAGCATATTGCCTTGAGACATTGTATAAATACCATGGTAGGCATTAATCGGCTGGACATCGTCTCCCCGCAAAATCCCCGTCACTCCGCTGCCCGCCAGGCTGTCTACCATCTGTTTGTGGTACACGCTGTTTATCGGCATGCGCCATACATTTGCGGTATGAATCCCCGTTTCCGTCAACCATTTTTTGTTGTTATCCAACCATGCCTCGTATCCGCTGCTCGAATAATGATCCGGGTAAATAAACTGATAGCCTGACGGGCCCGCTACAAGCTCAATGTTATTGCCTTTTTCGGCGTACAAGTAATCCAGGATTGGCGAACCCAGCTCACGCAGAACCGGCGCAATGGTAATACCTACGGGAACATCGCCCATAGCCGGATCCTGGAAATAATCAATCAGTTGCTGAGCGTATTGCAGGTTGTCGCCGTCGCTCGCCGTGATGGACACATAAACCTTGCCAGGTTCTGCCTCGACAGCCGCTCCGGCTGGCTGGGTATAGGTCTTGTTCTTAAAGCTTGACCAGACGCTTCCATTGGAATAGAAATCAGAGACCACGTACCCGACCCCCAGGGGATTGGTGTATGCGTTCAGGTCATCCGAATTCGGGGCATAACCCAGCACTGACGTACCCGGCGGGTATCCTCCCTCTTGGATGATATGTAACAACACATCATATTCGTCAGGATTGCGAGGATCCAGATAGAAAGTGAAGGATTTGCTCGCTACCGCGTAATCAAAGATATTCCACGGATAACCTACCCAATCGGGCAATCGCAGACCGGCAGAAAACAAAATTCGTTTGTCCAGGGAGGGCATAAGATGATCGACCGCCCATTCGTACGCATCGACTCGGCCATTCCAATTGGAGCGAATGTCTTCGACCATTTGGCTTCCAAACTCTGAAATCAGACTGCTCCGGATACTGTCCGTTACAGGCAAACCTGCCTCCAAGGCTCCTTTCATCAAGGCAATGTTGAAGGTCCAGTCTTTGCTGCCCTCCCATACGATAAGCTTGTCGATCAACGTTTGATAATCTCTGTACATCGTTCTTAGCCCGGGGTTGCTTCCAGTGACCAAGGTGACAGGCGTATAACTTTTCCCGCTTTCATCCAGCCACAATTGGTCAAGATTCTTTTCTCTCGTCAATACATAAACTTCGGCCGAGCTCTGGTTAATCAACCCTTGCAACGTCAATGCAGCCAGCTTTGCTTCAGCCGAATCGTTCCGGATGTCATAGACATGCAGCGTGTCAGCCGATTCCATCTTGGGAAACGTGCTGCCTGTCGCCAGTGCGCTCTCCGCCTGCAAGGTTATCGATGTTGTCGCCGCCATAATAAGTGCCAGGGCCAAGGAGACCACTCGCCTTTTCAACATGGTTATTCAACCTCCCTTATTCGATTTCATATCCGTTTCCGGCACCACCACGACTTTAACGATCTTGCCCTTATCTTCTTTGCACAATGTCATTGCCTCTTGGATATCATTCAGGGGCAGACGATGGGATATAATGATGTCGGAAGGAATAGTGCCATTTTTCAGCATGTTTAATACAATCGGATAATATAGGGCTGGACTGGCGAAGCTGGACCGCAGTTGAAGCTTTCTATAATGAAAATCGTTTGCATCAAATTGAATCGTTCCGGAGCCTGCCCCTATGCCAATGTAGGAGATGATTCCCCCATAGGCTAACAAAGAAATCGCCTCCGGAATAATCGAGACGGGGGCGGTTACCAGTACCCGATCAAACTGCCGGTGCAGTTCTTCATGCTCGATTAGAGAACGGTCCGTTGCCAGTACTTCTGCACCCAAAACCGCTGCTGCTTCCAGTCGGGCTTGATTTCTGGTTCGGCCTATACACACCACTTCAACTGCGCCGCTTCGCAGCGCCATCGGAATGGCCATTAATCCAATGGGTCCCGGTCCGATTACACAAACGCGATCACCATGTTGAATATCCGCTGTTTTGACCATATCAAGCGCAACGCCTGCCGGTTCCGCCAAGCTGGCCGCTTCGGGCGTCAGCCCTTCATAGCGAACCACGCCGCAAGCCGGAGCAAACATGTATTCGCTGAATCCCATAGAAGGCCCTGCATGCCAAAAATGCGGCGCTTTATTACACAAATCCACTCTGCCTTTCCGGCACAAGTCACATCTCCCGCAAAATCCAGCCGACTCCAAAACGACGCGATCGCCGACATTCAAGCCTTCGCAATTACTGCCCAGCCCATGAATAACTCCGGCTATTTCATGACCGAATGGCTGCCAATCCGCCGTTCCTTCGGCTGCATTGCTCAAATCTGTACCACAAATGCCACATGCCTCAACTCGTATCAACACATGGCCATCCGGTATTTCATTAGGCAAATCTATAGTCCGTAATGTGCATTGCCAGGGCGACTTTAAGTAGGCGGTTCTAATTAACATGACATTATTCTCCTGTCTGTCGGGCGGCAGCAAAGATATCATCAATTAATTGATCAACAGCGAAGGCCTCTTGCGCCGTAGCCAAAGCGACCGCTTCTCCCGACAACGCTTTTTCGATTAAGCGATATTCTTCCTGGAAGTTATCCACCATGCCCGCATTAAACGACTCTTTCGTTTTTATCGATTCATCCCACAATTCAGCTACCGGCGATTCATACTGCGGACGCTCCCACAGTGTGGTATGAAGCGTACTTAATCCCGTTTCGCCGCGAAGTTCGATGAGCTCATCCCATCCGTTCTCCCTTTTTCCAACGCCGAACAAGGGAAGCCACCCGCACTCGACAGTTACTGTCGCCCCATTCTCCATCTCCAGCAGCGCATGGGTCATCTGATCCACTTTTGGATAACAGCCTTCCTGGTATTGCATGCGCGCAGCCAGTACCTTCTTTACCGGTCCTGCCAAATAGAGCAGCAAATCCAGCATGTGGCTGCCTGAATTAACGAACACCCCGTCCAATGCCGCATTTGGAGATTGGGCAAGCTGGTTTCTTATGATTGACCAACTCGAACTTGGCATGGGATGATACACCCTGACCAATCCGCTTCGCATCGTTCCAATTCGCGCTACATAATCTCTAAACTTCTGCACCGTTGGGTGCACCCGCTTCATGTAGCCAACAAAAAATGGCTGTCCGTTTTGCTCGACAAGCTCAACGAGTTGTCTGGACTGTTGCGCTGAGCGAGTCATCGGTTTTTCACATAGAACAGCATGCCCCGCTTTTACAGCAGCCATTGCAACATCAAAATGAAAAGCGTTTGGAACCGCGACCGTCACTAAATCCGCTTTCTCTGCCAACAGCTCATCCGTATTCGTTGTCCAGCGGCAGCCATAGTTATCTGCCAATTGCCGTGCCGCCTTCTCATTAAAATCCGCAATAATTCCCAATTCATAGCCCAAAGCCTTTATGGACCGTGCGTGGTAATCCGCAATGTTGCCAGCCCCAATAATATTCACTTTCATAGTTCGTACCTTTCCTCTCCCTTGAAATGATTCCTGGCCCCTTAATCCATGTCTGAAAATGAAAGTATCCTTCATCTTGCAACCGCTTACCAAAACGATATTGATCACTTCCACATTACAAGATACGCGCCTCCCTCCCCTCTTCCCCAAAATAACCAAAATCAAGCTCTGGCTAGTCAAGCAATTCTGCTCTTCACCATCCTATATTTCATATTGTAATATGTCAATATAATATTTGGCTTTTTGAAAAACTTTGTTATAATAAAATAGGCAAACACCTCTCTGATTCAACTCTTGTTTTCAAAAAGTTTTTATCGATAAGGGGGCCCAAGCTTCGTAGCGAAGTATTATGTATGGAACTTTATTAAGAAAGATGATAATATCATATAATAATATGCTTTTAGGTTTTCCTACTATTTAGTCGGAAGGGATAAATATGAAAAGCCAACAAAAAAACAAACCGCTTTACATTCAAATCAGAGAATATATAAAAAATCAGATTGACATAGGCGCTCTTAAACCAGAAGATCAAATCCCTACAGAAACGGATCTGACTAATCAATTTCAAGTCAGTCGGATTACCATCAAGACAGCGCTAAGACATCTTGTGGACGAAGGCCTGATTTATCGCGTGGCAGGCAAAGGCTCTTTTGTTTCCTCGCCTAAGCTTCAACCGACGAGACAAGAAGGAGTCTTGGATTACCAAGTTAATAAAATCGGTTTTTTGATGCCTGCAATCGGAGATGTCCTAAGCATCCAGTTATTACGAGGCATCGAAGAGGTGTGCCGGGATGAAGGGATCATTTTGATGGTTCAATCCGTTTTGACGCAGTCTGAAGAACGTGCCGCCATCCGCCAAATGATTGAAGCCGGTGCAAATGGATTAATTATCTTTCCCGTTGATGGAGAAGCTTACAGTGATGAAATACTGAGGCTTAAATCGGAGCAGTTCCCCTTTGTCCTGGTCGATCGCTATCTCCCTGGCATTAAAACAAATGCGGTCTACTCCGACAACTATGATGGCGGGCAGATCGGCACCGATTACCTGGCCAAACTGGGCCATCAGCATATTGGTATTTTGTCTTTCACCAAATCCAAGACATCCAGCTCGGAAGACCGGTTTCGTGGTTATCTGGATGCAGCCCAAAAAAATAAGCTTAAACTTGAAACCAATTATTGGTTGACCCAATTTGATGATATCTCTTATCAGGACGAAGACAGCATGAAAGAAATGATAGAAGAGTGGCTGCAAAAAGAACAAGAAATTACTGCCGTTTTCACCTTTTCTCCGCAAACAGCCATTTATCTTGCCATGATGGCAGGCAAACTTGGCAAGAGAATTCCCGAGGATCTCGCGATCCTCTGCTTTGATCATCCCCAAATCAGAAATTTGGACAATGATTACTTCAGTTGGATCGAACAAAACTTTGAGCTGATTGGCACTGAAGCCGTTAAACTGTTACTGAAAACCATTCGAGACCCCTCCACCCTGGAGCAAATCGTTATCCCGGTATCGCTGCACGAGAGACAAACCACGCAAATTTTCACAAGAAGTCAAAGATGAAACAAAAAAACGCAAGTTCCGGGACCGCTTCAGCCCGAAACTCGCGTTTTTTATTTATACTTAATCACATTAAATAAAATCACTAGTCGCAATTGTTTGCATAATAATTATTACGTTATCGAACATCAGTATATTAACATATAATTTATTATGTAAACTTTTAAGTGGTTGAAGGACAACCCAAAGGTTATCCTTATCCGAAGAAATGACTAATGTAGATCATAAGCAGCAATCCCAATATAAACGAATAAGTAGCAGACCTTTCGAAGCCATGTCCATGCGATTCCGGGATCAGTTCCTTATACACGATAAACAGCATCGCTCCGGAAGCGAATGCCAGGCCATACCCGATTAATGCGTTGATATAGCTCGCCGTAAAGTAGCCCGCAATCGCCGATACGACCTCCATAAGTCCGGTTAACGTGACGATAAGCATCAGCTTGAGCTTGCTTACATTGGATCTTGTCAAAAATACGGCCAAAACCAGCCCCTCAGGCATATTCTGCGCCCCGATCGCAATGGCTACCATGGGTCCCAGCCCTTCATTCGCGCTCGCGTAGCTGAACCCCGTGCTTAACCCTTCCGGTATGTTATGGATAAATAACGCAAACATAACGAGCAGAGATTTCGAATCGAAGGAGCTGACATATTTTTTTTGCTCAACGTCGATATGAGGAATGGATTTCTCAATCCAATCGAGCGCCACGACGCCCAGTATAAGCCCAATCGTGAGCTGGATCAGCCCCGATTCCTTAAGTGCCTGCGGGAGCAGACCGAACATCGATGCCGATACCATAATTCCGGCTGTAAAGGCGACCAGTATATCCTTCCAGCGCTCGGACAATGATCGAACGAATAACAACGGCACCGCCCCTAGAACGGTGGCCATTGCGGAGATAAAGCTGCCTAGCAGCGCGGCGGTCATTCGGAATCCCTCCTGTTTACGAATAAATACGATTAAGCCTATTTAAAGAGATCCCTTCCCTTACGATCCCGATTTTACCATCGTTTCACATTATAATGCACTCGATACCCTTTGTCATGCAGAAAGTCCGAAAAAGCCGAGTTCCTCTACGGGAACGTCGGCTTCCTGGTGTTAAGAACTTCTATTAATGTATTGCGGCAATCCTATTCTTATGACTTAACGAGATTATGAAACATCAACGTCCGAACCGCACCACATCTTCATACGGCAAGGAGCCGCCGAATATATCCAGCGCGCTGCCGATAGTCAAATCCAGCTTGCCGCCGGATAAATCGCGGAATTGCTCCATATCGGCAATGGATCTGGCTCCGCCCGCATACGTAGTCGGAATGGAGGTCCACTTTGCCAGATCGGTTACCAAGCTTTGTTGAATCCCGCCCTGCTTTCCTTCCACATCTACAGCATGTACGAGGAATTCGTCGCAATACTGCTCCAGATAACGGATATTGTCCGCATTGACCTCGAAGTCGCTGAAGAGCTTCCACTGATTCGTAACCACGTACCACTTGCCGTCTTTCTGCTTGCAGCTTAGATCGATGACGAGCTTGTCCTTGCCGGCTTCGCTAACGATTCGGGACAAGTTGTCTTCATCCAATCTGCCATCCCGGAAAATATAGGACGTTACAATAACATGGGTCGCTCCTTGCTCCAGATAAAGAGCGGCATTGTCGGCTTTAATGCCGCCTCCGATCTGCAGGCCGTTCCGGTACCGGTTAAGTGCCGTTATGGCTGCAGCTTCGTTGCCTGGGCCGAGCATGATAACATGTCCGCCTGTCAGAGCGTCTCGTTTGAACAACTCGGCGTAATAGCCCGAATCGTATGTGGAGACGAAGTTTTCGACGATGACGCCCTCTGTTAACGTCTCGCCTACAATCTGCTTCACTTTGCCGTCATGTAGATCGATACAAGGTCTGAATTTCACGGATAACCCTCGATTCTTTCTGTTGTTCTGCTCGTGCTGCCCTTATTGTGACACACACCTTTATGGTAAGCAATACATTAATCGATCTTGCAGATCATTAGATGGTTTCCGTCTGGATCCTGGAATCCGAACCAATGGCCGTTTTCAATGCCGGTTGTCAGCGTTACTCCCTTTTCCTTCATATAGGAAAAAGCCTCATCAATATCGTCCGTGTCAAAATGAAACATCGGCGTCTTAAACACGTTCTCAGGCGTATACACTTTGCTATCCAATACGATATTTTGTCCGCTTTGCATGGAGATACAGCACAAATGGCCTGAGATAATATCCATACTTGGCTCCATCCCCAACAATTCGCAATACCAGGCTCTTCCCGCTTCAATATCGCTCACGGGTACAAAAATGCCGCTTATCCGATTAAGTATAGGACTTTGCATAAAAGGAAAGCCTCCGTAAAGTGTCATAATATTAGTTATGTCAACTAAAGTTTGGACCAAGTGGATCGAGTCATGCCGATCCTCATGCCAACCCGTTCCATATTGCGATGGCTTGCAGATCCATATGCGCATTGTGCAACAACAAGACTGCATCCAAGCTGACGAGCAAGAAGCAGACGACCCTTGAGAATAGCGGTATGAAGACCTTTAGCCCGCTCCTCCGGCAATGTAGCCGCGAAGGTAAATGAAGCCACTCCGTTCTTCACGAACATAACGCCTACAGAAGCAGCCCGTCCATCTACAAGGCCTATCCGATAATGCCAGCCTGGTCTGTCATGAAGCAATCGGTTATTATCCACGACGTGATCCCTTCCGGTGATGGAAAGTCCTGTACCCAGACAATGAATGTCACCATAGGTTGACCATTCGTCATCCGACAGCTCTCGGACTTCGATCTTGTCATCGGGTAAGCGTGCATCCGACTCCTTAACCGAATCCTTATACATGGATACATGGAAGCCGGATTGGTAGAACCCCCGCTTAGCGAGTAGCTTTAATGTATCGGCTTCATAAAGACTTGGCGCGATTTGAAGCTCCGGCTGACGACCTCGTTCCTCATGGAACGAGATTACTTTTTCAACATCATCGGGGGACAATCGCCCCTTTACATGATTGAATAGCGACCATGGCATACTCCGACTGTAATAAGCGATGGCATTGTCCAATCGCAGCATCTCGACTCCCATAGGGTTGCCCGGCTGCTCCAGCATAGCCGTCATCCGGTCCGACATATAATCCATCTCGGACTGTACCAGTGCCTTTACGCGTTCGTCAGGATTCATCATAAAACTCCATATGACTCATATCCGCTTTGTAGTAGGCAAGCCGATCGTTTAATGTTCCGGTATGCAATTCGAACATATGACCGTCCGGATCGAGGAAGTAGATCGACTTTTTGTCCCGATCATCCCTTGGCCGCCCTGCGAACAACTCAACTTCCAGCGCTTCAAGCCGCCTGACTTCGTTGTCGTATTCTTCTTCCGCAATCGTAAACGCAATATGCGTATACGTGCGAACATTGTGATGCCGTTCGATATCTTCTTGATTAAGCGCGATCCATAATCCGTTAAACTCGAAATAAG
Organism: Paenibacillus sp. PAMC21692; assembly: GCF_014303795.1. Taxonomy (NCBI): domain Bacteria; kingdom Bacillati; phylum Bacillota; class Bacilli; order Caryophanales; family Paenibacillaceae; genus Paenibacillus; species Paenibacillus sp. PAMC21692. The sequence continues at coordinate 5,044,336 of NZ_CP060293.1, read as the reverse complement.
CTAGCTTCCTTCCTTTTACTTTCAGCTTCGCGTCGAACACATGTTGATAGAAGGAGATAGATCGTTCAAGATCCGTGACTGAAAAACATAAATGGTTGATAGAATGTACGTTCATCGCTATTAATCTCCATTTCTAAAGAAAACAACCCAGCCCAAGATCAGCTATTCTCTCTTAGGTTGGGTTTTGTGTCGCTTGGCAGCTTCCATGATTATACAACTTTTGTAGCCAGCGTTAAAGCCCTATTCTTTGCCAATCACTAGTTTTGGGTAATTCTGACTAATATCGTACAATTGTCATCGTAATTCGAACATGTCGGACATCATTCGACGAATCGGTTTGGCAACTGACGACAGGAACGAAAGCCGATTGATGACAACGTTAGAACTTGTTAGGACTAACTAGGTCCGGAGCAGCGCCGGAAGAATAATGTCAAATATCAGCTTGCGCGACCAGATCGCTTCATTACGCTTCGTAATCCGTTTGCGCACCATAATGACCGTATCCAATTCCGGCACGATCATTAAATATTGGCCGCCATGGCCGAAAGCGAAGTAACCATCGGCTACGCCGTTATGGTTGGATGGCGTACACCACCAATGATACCCGAAGCCGCCGTAGATCGGGGGCTCGTAATGCAATAAGGCACGATGATGCATGGTCGTTGAATCCGATATCCACGATGTGGACAGAATCCGCTTGCCATCCCATAGGCCCTCCTTCAAATAAAGGACCCCGAACTTCACCAGATCGTTTCCTGTCAGCGCAAGTCCCGTCCCGCCCTCGCTAATGCCTCCCCGCTCCGACCACTTTGCCGCGCGGAATCCAAGCGGCTCGAACAGATGCTCCCTCGCATATTGGAGAGCAGACTTCCCAGTCGCTTCCGTCAGAATCGCAGATAAAAGATGCGATCCGCCTGAGTTGTATGTAAAAGCATGCCCCGGTAAATGTACTAGGGGCTGATTTAACGCATAGGCGACGGGATCCCTGGATTTGCGCAGCTCCCAATAAGGCTTGTCGAAATCCGGCCATTCGAATCCAGGCGTCATGGTAAGCAATTGTTTTATCGTGATTTGCCCCCAAGAGTCGTCCCCGCCGCCTGCTGCATATCGCTGGAACCACCTGCCAATGGGTTCATCTACTCCCGGCAAGTCACCTCTGTCGATGGCGATACCGATTAGCGCCGATAATACGCTTTTGGTGCACGAATAGAGCGGTCCGATGGCGTCCTCGCCCCCCTCGTGCCACTCTGTCTCCTTTCGATCTCCTTTATGGACGATTACCGAAGTGATTTGCCAATCTCTCCATTGCCCCTTTTCGAGTAAGTAAGACATGATAGCGCTCCTGTATGTAAATGTTGTCATTTTATTCGTTCAAATACCTGCAGCAGCTTGCTTTTTCTGAAAATTCGTTGTTTCTTGCCCCATTTGACTGCGCAAACATTGCTTGAGAATATAGGGCCTTCGATTCCGCGCATCCAGTATCCAAAATTCGTTATCCTGAAATAAAGCCGTTAACGCCCTCTTGGCGACGTCACAAGCAGCCTGCTCGTTATCCGTCAGGGACAAACATATTGTATATACAATAGGCTCAATCTCTCTAAGCTCTGCCACCTTTTGCTGGAATGCATACATCTCGACGTTCTCTCCCTCGGAACTCCCAATTCGCTATTTTCTATGTTAGCGCAACAGCCGTCGAAAATAGTTACGAAATGGTTAAAGAGTGAAACGCCGACCGCTCAGGAGACGTAAGTAAGGTTCTCAGGCCTTCGAAATTGTGATAACTTATAATTATAGACTGTACGAATATCAAACGAGTGATGTTCAGAAAGCGAGCAAATGCCATATGGGCTATGATTTATTATTATCTATAATTGAACAACTCGGTTATGTCGCGCTGTTCCTGGTGTTATGTCTGGGTCTGATCGGCTTGCCGATCCCGAACGAAGCCGTTGTAATGACGGGAGGCGCTCTTGCCTTCTCAGGCGTATTATCTCCCGTTCCCGCCTTTATCATGACTTGCCTGGGCATATGTTCGGCCATGAGCTTCGGTTACAGCATCGGACGATTCGCTGGCGCCAGACTCGCCAACTGGTTCCGCAAGCGCAAAAATATCGGAGCCTTTATCGACCGTTCCGAGGAGCTGAGCCATCGATTCGGCGGATATGCGATCAGCATCAGCTTATGCTTGCCGTTCCTGCGACACGTGACTCCTTATGTAATGGGCATGAACAAAATGAAGTACGGCCGCTTCGCGTTATTTGCTTATCCCTCTGCGTTCGTTTGGACGATGATCTACTTCCTCATCGGAGGTTTCGTCGGCGACCAGGTTCAGCATATTGCGGATGTCATCTACCGGTATGGCATTTGGATCATTGTAGCGCTTGCCATTGTCGCGGCTGCTTACTTCGTGTACCGTGTCCAGAAGCGCAACAAGGTCCGAGGCCAAGATTCCTCCATCGAACGTCAGATGTAAAAAAAGAAGCCTCTGCAAAGCTCGAGAATGGCAATCAGCCGTTCCCGGCAAGCAGAGGTTTCTTCGTTTTCGTTATGCTTCCAGCTTGCTCTTTGCCGTTTGAATCAGGTAATCGAACAATTCGTCATCCTCTTCCAATTCGTCCTCCAGCGCCAGAAGCTGCTCCTCGTTACCCGAATTGTGCAAGAAAAACAACCCGTACCCCCAATCCGAACCGCGTTTGCTTTGCAAGGCGATCTCATATTCGTTGTCGTGGCCCTCTACGCTAAATTGCACTTTGCCTACAAAACCATCCTCTTTGGAATGAGTCATCGAAGCGTCGATAATGAAGATCTGCAACATATGTATATCCCTTCCTTTCCCTACATCCGGTGCTGTCTGCTAAGTAGAATAGCACAGCTGTCATCGCCTGTGCAACAATGGCTGCTTCCCAATTGAGAGGCTGCGTCCGGCAAGGAACCACAGGCGATACTTGGATGAACGCCTACCCTCCCGTCTGCATACTGTACACTACGGCAGCGCCTGCAGGCTGTCGCAATTCGTCGGGAGGATGAAGAGGCATGGTTATCGAACTGACTGCACTGCATTGGGTCTATCTGGCCTTCATCGTTGCGATCATCGGCTTTATGCTGATGCGCAAGGACACTACGCTCGTCTGCATCGCGGGCATACTCGGCATCGGCATATTGGCGACGGTGTCGATCGACGGTTCCGTGAGCGGTATTTTTAACAGTTTTATTTATGCCATTAAGGAATTGCTCGGTACGATTCTCATCATATCCGTGATCGTTGCATTAAGCCGGATTCTCATTCGAACCGGAATTAATGAAATTATGATTGCTCCGTTCACACGATTCTTGAAAACGCCAACACTCGCCTTCTGGGGTATCGGCATCATCATGTTCACCGTATCGTTATTTTTTTGGCCTTCTCCGGCGGTGGCGTTAATAGGCGCTGTCCTGTTGCCCGTCGCGATGAGAGTAGGGTTGCCTGCTCTTGGCGCTGCGGTGGCGATGAACTTGTTCGGTCATGGCATCGCGTTGTCCGGCGACTATATTATACAAGGCGCTCCCGGGCTGACAGCCGGCGCTGCGGGCATTCATGTCGACGAAGTGATGCTTGCGAGCATTCCGCTGGTTATCGTCATGGGCGTCGTAACGACGGTGACCGCTTTCTGGATGATGCGTCGCGATCAACGTCTGGGTCGCTGGAATGATGGCTTAATTGCGTCTGTGGATACAAGTGGTTCTGGCGAAAACAGCAATGAAGCGGTTGACCGCGAATTGTTGTCGCTGGTGACGAGGCGGTGGCTTGCGGTTATCATCCCGCTCCTGTTCGCGCTTAATGTAGTCGCGATGTTCTTGCTGAATCTGCAGGGAGGCGATGCAACGGCGCTTATTGGCGGCACGTCGATTCTGATTATGCTTGCCATTACCATGTTGGCGCATCGGGGCAAAGGGCTGGAGAAAACAACGGGGTATTTGATCGAAGGTTTTGTATTCGGCTTCCGTGTGTTCGGACCCGTCATTCCAATCGCGGCGTTCTTTTATCTGGGCGACGCCGGCTTTTTCTCTTTGTTCGGCGAGAAGCTTCCTGAGGCATCTGCCGGTATTGTCAACGATCTTGGCGTCGCGCTTGCAGCGGAAGTTCCCTTAAACGGTACGATCGGAGCGATCACATTGACTGTTGTAGGGGCTATTACCGGGCTTGACGGTTCGGGATTTTCCGGAATATCGCTTGCCGGCTCCGTCGCTGCGCTGTTCGGTCACGCACTCGGATCGGGCGTTGCCACGTTGACCGCGCTCGGGCAAGTCGCGGCTATCTGGGTAGGCGGAGGGACTATCATTCCTTGGGCGCTCATTCCTGCCGCAGCGATTTGCGGCGTCAGCCCTTTCGAGCTGGCACGCCGCAATTTGAAGCCTGTATTGATTGGTCTGGCTGTAACAACGCTAGTCGCGATTTTCTTGATTTAATTACTTTTGCCGCTTGATACGCAACCCTGCGTAGATAGCTGCTGCTAATACCACGATAAGACCGAGCAATATCATCACTTGACTAATACCGAATGCTCCCGCTCCATCCTCTCCCGATGAAGGCTTTGGAGGAATCGAACCGCTGCCGAGCTCTGCCAGATCGGAGCCGCCGGCTGACGTCAATGTCGTCCGGCTGCACAAGCTGACCTCCAGCGAGTCACCCGTCCCTCTCGCGTACACGATATATCGCTGTCCCTCTTGGAATTCAAAGCCGCAGCTTGCGCTGCTCTGCGCAGAGGTTACTGTAATTCGGGGAGCAACCTTTCCCTTCCATACTTCATGGGCTTCAAACGTCCATGTGACGGGATCGGCCGACGATTGGCTGAAGCTGAACCACTTCCGCGGCGTATGGCTGGCAACAACCGTTCCGTCGAATACGGCATCATTGCGATTCAGCGCCTCCGACACGGAATCCGATATGGCGCAGCTGCACGCATAGACCGGCTTTGGCGGCAATGCGAGACTGGAAGCCAGAATAATGATGGCGAGGAGCATGGAAATTCCCAAATGTACTCTTTTTCTCATTGTGTCCCCCTTGCTTGTACTCTATTATGAATACCATTCCACTATACAACGAACAAGAATGGTAAAATGTTGCATTCCGCCAGGCAAATTGAAAAGGCTGCCTAACCTTCCCTATTAATAAGGGCAAGTTATGCAGCCTTTACAGATTTATAACGATATAAGCCGATTAACGTCCCGCTTCTTTCATCTTAACGCCTGCTTCCTCCGCCTTGCCTGGCCAAAACGCTCGTTTGCCCAGAATCGTAGTTATGGCCGGCACCAGGAACGGACGTACGATAAACGTATCCATCAGTACGCCAATGGCGGTAATCAAGCCGAATTGGACAAGCACCTGGATAGGCAACGTAGCTAGCACCGCGAATGTGGCGGCGAGGATCAGGCCGGCTGACGTAATTACGCCGCCCGTCTCCGCAACGCCTTCCTTGATTGCCTGACGCAGAGGCATGGACTTGCGTTTCTGCCAGATGCTCGAGATCATAAAGATATTGTAGTCCTCCCCAAGGGCGATCAAGAATACGAACGCGTACAGCGGTATGGAGCCCTGTATCGCCTCGATTCCCATTAGCTCGTGCAGGATCAGCCAGCCCAGACCAAGTGCAGCGGCGTAAGAGAGCAAGACCGTGGCGACAAGATAGATCGTTGCCGTAATGGAGCGCAGATAAGCCAATAACAAGACTACGATTAGACCGATTACGATCGGAATGATCAATTGGTTGTCACGCACCGTAACTTGCTGGGAATCATGCTGCTCGGCCGTCTGCCCGCCGATCCAGACGTTGCTGGCCGCATCGGCCGTCCCTGCTTCGGCAAGCGCTGCAACAGCAGCTTCCTTAAGCTCCGGAATTGCATTCATTGCCTCTTGATTGTAAGGATTCATACGATAAACAACGGAATACGCCGTGAGCGCAGTGTCAGTGGTGCTGACCTCAGGTTCGCCTACGTGATCGACCAGAGGATGCTGCGACAGCTTCTCCGCGACGGCGGCAGGCGCTCCTCCTTCCGAACGAACGACAACGGTAACAGGTGCCAGCTCGCCCGGCGTATAAGCCTCCGAGATGACTTTAAAGCCTTCAACGGATGGCGTATCTTCGGGGAACGTAGACAGCAGATCGTACGTGTATTTGACCGGCAGCGCAAAGGAAGCAAGCGTTGCTAGCAACAGCGTACTTACGAGCGCAACGGTCCATGGCTTGCGAACGACAAGATTGCCGATCTTCGCGCCAAGCTTCTTCTCCGGATCCCGGCGAACATACGTTTTCCCCTTTGCAGCGGCACGAGCTTTGGCCTCCTCCTCCGTACGCGGGATGAACGGATAAAACGATGCGCGGCCGATAATGGACAAAAGCGCCGGTACTAGCGTAAGACTTGCAATCATCATGATGAAAATCGAGAGGCTAAACGGAACCGCGAATCGATGGACGGCACCGTATTGTGCGAACAATAATGCGAACAGCGACAGAACAACCGTGAAACCGCTCATCGCAATCGCTCCGGTCGCATTTTTATAGGAGCGGCGGAGCGCCGACATCCGGTTGCCTTCCCGGGTTAACTCTTGACGGAAGCGGGTGATGAAAAAGAGGCAATAGTCTGTGCCTGCGCCGAACAGCAGCACCGTCATAATGGCGATCGCTTGTCCATCCACCGTAATCCAGCCTTCTCCGGCCATCCAGCCGAGGATGGGACTTGTTACGGCATAAGCGAACCCGACGCCGATAAGCGGAATAATTGCAAGGATGGGCGAGCGGTAGATGAGCAGCAGCAGCACCAGGACAAGCAATACTGTCGCTACCATCAGCACGAAGTCCGCATTTTCGAACAAGCCGGTTGCGTCAACGCTAATTCCTGCTGGCCCGCTTACACGGACGCTGAGTTCCGAATCCGAATCAATGGCAGCCTCGAAAGGCAATCCGCCTGTCAAACCTTCAATTTTCTCTTGAATCGCATGCAAATTTTCTTTTACGATATCCGTCTCCAGATAAGTTTCAAAGGTGACAGGCAACACGAGTGTAGTCCCGTCCTCCGATGAAATACCCTTTAACGCAGGTGCCGGCATCTCGTGAAGGGGGATGATTGCCTCTTGCCCTTCCAGAGGGGATTCGGCAAGCTCCGCGGTTAAAGCCTGCATGGCGGCATAATCTTGTTCCGTCAGTCCGCCAGCTCTGTTCCAGACCAGCAAAGCCGGCAATCCCGATTCATTCGGAAAGTGCGTACGAATAAGTTCGTCCGCGATGACCGATGGACTGTCGGCAGGCAGGTTCGGCGCATTGTTAATCTCTTTGTCCCCTACCGCCGGCAACGTCAACGTCAAGATTGCGGCTATGGCAATCCAGACCAGAAGCGTCACCCAGCGTGATCGCGGCCCGGCGAACCAGGCCCCCATTTTCTCCAGCATGTGCATTACTCCTCCTTGTTCGATCCCGAACGATGTTAAGACTTTGGTTCGGACGGCAACTCGTGGTAAAATAAAGTTGATGACATTATTATATATACCCAAAGGTTAATTAATCAATGAGCAATTTGTTAACATTCGTTGAACGGGTATCTACAGGAGGTACACGACATTGAAGTCGGACAAAATCAAGAGAAAGCCGGGACGTCCTAAAGCGAGCGAGTCTCCGCAGACAATGGCGCTGCTGTTGCGCACCGCTTCCTTCCTTTTTATGGAACATGGCTACGAGAAAGTGTCGCTGGAGACGGTTGCGCAGGCATGCGGCGTTACCAAAGCGAGCGTTTATTATTATTTCGCCAATAAATCCGTCATCTTTACCGAGGCGCTGCTGTTCGTCCTCAAGATGGCGCATGACCAGACTGCTGCCGTCATCGAAGGTCCTGGAACGCTGAAGGAACGGCTGCAAGAGGTGGCGAGGCGCCATATGCGCAATCAACATGTCGACTTCGAGACGATGATGCGAGAAGCTTCAGCCGATCTCTCGGAGGAGCAAATCCGTTCCGTACGCGAGCGTGAAGCGGATATTCACCGGCTTCTGGAGCGATTGTTCGCCAAGGCAATGGATGACGGCGAGATGAACCGGTGCGATCCTCTGCTGCTCTCCCATGCGTTCGTGGCCATGATGACAGTTCGCAATCGGACGGAAATTGTGAACGATCTGAGAACTTCGGGACAAGCCGCCGAAGAAATCGTACAATTGCTATGGACGGGCATTGCTCCTGTCTAGACTTAATAGTGCGAGTTCAAAAAGTTCGGTTTTCAGCACCGAGAAGATTGAAAGAAGGTAGAAACTGAGGAGCGGAGCGTAGTGGAAGCTACGTGAGCACCGGAAGTTTCGCCTGAATTCAAGATTCGATGTCGAGTAAGCTTCTTGGCATACTTCGTGATCAAAAGCGGACTTTTTGAACTACATTAAACGATTACTGCATCCGGAGGTTATTTTGTATGAATAATACCGCAATCGGCCGACTTCGTTTTGTCGGATTGCTCGAGGGCACCTCGTTCCTCGTCCTGCTGCTTGTCGCCATGCCTCTCAAATACTGGGCGGATATTCCGGAGGCTGTAGCTGTGGTCGGCGCGCTGCACGGGGGCTTGTTCGTGCTTTATCTGGTCGCTGCCGTCTGGGCAGCCTTCCGTTACCGCTGGACGATCCTTAAGCTCGGCGCCGCATGTATCGCGTCCGTCGTTCCATTTGGCCCGTTCATCTTCGACCGCAAGATTCTGCGCGAAGAGAAATAACGGCTAACCTTGCCACATAGGTTTATATGCCAGAACACAAAACAATCGCGGCAGTCGGCAGTTGCACCGAGGAGCCGCGATTGTTCGCGTGGATAAGATTTTTGCGAATGAGTTGTTCGTTAAAAATCATATTCCGCATCTTTTGCTTGTCGAATCGCTGCATAAGCATCGACCAGAACTACGGTATCTTCTACGAGTCGATCCAATCGGAAAAGAATATCGTCATTTACAATTTCTTTTCTAAGGTAATCCTTATCTTCTATAAATACATAAGTCGGTACAATATGAGCCTTCATATAAGCTAAAATCGGCTTTAACTGTTGTTCGGCCATCAAATAATGTTTGGCTGTTCCTGCGGTTACTAGCATACTCACCACTTTATCCCGAAAAGCGTTAACCGGCAACAAATCGAAAATATTTTTTAATGTGGCCGGAATAGAAGCTTGAAACGTAGGCGTGCCTATAATGATGGCATCCGCTGCCATTATTGTTTCTGTCACATATTTAGTGTCACCCTCATATTCCCAGTAATTACGTCCATCGCTAAAAACCATTTTATTTTCTGCAAGGTCAAGTAACGTAATCGTTGCATCCGGATATTTATCGCGCGCCATCTTAAGGGTATAATCGATCGCGGTTCTTGTTTTCGATCCAACATTTGATCCTGCTATTCCTACGATATTCATGGTCTCTTCTCCTCCTTACTTTTGGGCTGTATGCTTCCTGATTGCCGGCAAGATCTCAGTTGCAATCAGCTCGATATTTTTTGCGATTTTATCAAACGGCACGCCGCCAAAATCAATTTGGGCCATGAATCGTTGTTGACCATAAAGCTCGTATTGATATAACATTTTTTCGATTATTTGCTGCGGACTTCCAATCATTAACGCATCTCGATAATCAGTAGCTTGTGCGAACTGTTGCTTTGGATAGCCGCCGCCGCGTAATGCCTGCATGCCTGAATTAATAAATGGATAATATTCACGTAGTGCATCCTGAGAATTTTCTGCTGTATAAAATAAGCTGGTTGTCGCAATTGGCAGTGTCGATGGATCAAACCCGCTGCGCTCTGCGGTCTCACGATACGCATCCACAGAGGCTTTAAAACTAATAGCGGGGCCTCCTAATGTAGTCAACATCATAGGTACACCAGAATAGCCGGCTTTAATGGCGCTTGCCGGAGGGCCGCCTACAGCTCGCCAAATCGGCATATGACCGTTTCGAGGTTGTGGAAGAATCGTCGCATTTTCCAGCGGTGCACGGAATTCTCCCTTCCAGGTCACCTTTTCTTCGGCATTTAATTGGATTAGAAGATCCATCTTTTCTTCAAATAATTCTTCATAATCGCGTACATCATATCCAAGCAAGCTATATGCCCCGACGCGTGAGCCACGGCCAGCAACAATTTCGGCTCTGCCTTTTGAGATTAAATCGAGTGTTGCGAAATCTTCATATACACGTACGGGATCAGACGTACTCAGCACTGTTGCGGAACTCGCAATTTTAATATTTTTTGTCGCTTGAGCTATAGCTCCCAAAATGACTGTATGGGCCTGGGTAGTAAAATGCAATTGATGACTTTCGCCAACGGCAAATACATCTAAACCCGCTTCATCGGCTAACTTGCTTGCCTCAATTAATTCATGGATTCGTTGTTCGGCGCTAATCTGGCTCCCTGTTACGGGATTTAGTACATGATCGCCAATCGAATATAAACCAAATTCCAAACCTTTTTTTGTATCAATGCGATATTGTTCCATTATCGTCCTCTCCTTTTAATCAAGCGGCTTTAAATTGGCTTCGATTTCTTGTCGTCTCGCTTCTAGAAATGGCGGTAAATCCAATTCTTTTCCTAACGCTTCAACGGGAGAATCTATTGTAAACCCGGGTCCATCTGTTGCGATTTCAAATAAAATGCCATTCGGATCACGGAAATATAAGCTTTGGAAGTAAAAGCGATCGACGATACCTGACGAATGAAAGCCGCGATCTTTAACCGCTTTGTCCCAATAACCGAGCTCCTCCTCGTTTTTCACCCGAATCGCCAAATGATGAATACTTCCTCGACCAGGCTTTTCACTCGGCCCATCTTCTTGCTTTACAACAATTTCGCCAAATGCTTGTCCTGCAACGGACTGATATATGGTTTCGCGATCCGAGTGCGACACTTGTATATATCCAAACATATCCCTTAATGTTCTCGCCGTTTTTTCCAAAGAACGCACAGTCAATTCCACTGTACCCATACCTAAAATACGATGGTCTTGCTCAACTGCAGAACCATCCCAAGGCGACCAGAAGTCGGGTATCTCTTCGCCATTATTGTTTAGTAAAATAAGCCGCAGCCCTTCTGGGTCCTCAAACGGAAGTGCCGCTCGACCTGCATACATGGTCACTTCTCCATGCTTGACACTAAAATGATCAAAACGATTTTTCCAATATTCCAGACTTTCAATGGATGGTACCAATAAACCGATTTGAGTAATTGCATTTGTCCCGCGAACGGTTCTTCCAACCATAGGCATTTCGAAAAAGGATAACTCCGTGCCTGCGCTTCCCGTTAAATCTCCGTAAAACAAATGATACATGGATGGATCATCTTGATTGACCGTCTTTTTAACTCTTCGTAAACCCAACACATGTTGATAAAAATGATTATTCGTCTGAGCATTTTTTGTGATCATCGAGATATGATGATGTCCGGGGATTTTATACATAATAATTCCTCCTCTATTTTCGCTTGATTAATCAAGTGATACTTTAAAAAACTACTCGGGCGGTATTTCTTTGATTAAGCTATGTTTATGCACGCGTGTAATCAGTGAATATAATGTTTTCATTTCCTCCTCATTTAATACATCCTCAAAAAAGGAAGATTGCAGCGCAAGCTGAGCGGGCATTGCTTTTTCCACAATCGCTTCACCCTTCTCGGTTAAACGAATCGTTTTCGTTTTCCAATCTTGCTTGCGAACAATATATTTTTCTTTCTCAAGACGTGCAAGCATGCGGGAAATACCTCCTTGCGTGACGGTTACTTTTTCTGCTAACTCCATTTGCGTAAGCGGCTGATATACTTTGATTTGTATTAGTACATCAAACTGTGCTGTTGTTAGATCAAATCTTTTTAAAAATTCGTTCGAAAACTGGTTACTCTGGTTCGAAAAACGCAATAATCTCAACCAGATTAATGAACCTCTTGTATTATTGCGCATTTCGTTTCCTCCCCTTCGGTAACCTCGTTATCACTTTACCACTCAAATGAATAAAATGCAAGCTAAGAATCTTTAATTTGAGATTATTAATTTTTAGTTGATTTTTAGCTATGCATGTCCATACTCGCTCATTTCACTTTCCGCATCGTCGGCGAAAATTTCGATTTTGCGAATGCGGTGTTCGTCCCGCTCCCGAATAATGAATCGCGTCGAGTGATAACGCCAGACTTCGCCCTCGGACAACGTCGGCTGCTGCCGATAGATCCAACCGCCAATCGTATCCGCTTCATCCACAGGCAACCCAATGCCTACTGCATCATTAACCTCATTAATTAATGCTTTGCCATCAACCAGATAATGACGACTCTCCAGCCTTTCAATCTCAACGGTTTCGTCCTCGTCGAATTCGTCCCGAATTTCTCCAACGATTTCTTCGACGATATCCTCCATCGTAAGCAGTCCGGAAGTGCCGCCGTATTCGTCCAGAAGAATAGCCATATGTACCCGATTCATCTGCATCAGCCCCATCAGCTTGCTGACAGGCATAACATCGGGTACGGACATCGTTGGCTGTAGCAGCTCCCGAAGGCTGGGCTTTACCTCCCCGTAATCGTGGATAAACAGATGTTTTGTATTTAGAATACCAATAATCGTATCTTTATCTCCGTCCGCCACCGGATATCGGGTATATTGTTCTCGCCGAATGATGGCAGCATGCTCTTCGCGATCCTGACCGACGAACAAACATACCATATCCGTTCTAGGCACCATGATTTCACGGGCAAGCCGTTCGTCGAAGTCGAAGATTCGGTTTACATAACCAAATTCGTTGCTATTGATTTTGCCGCTTTCGAAGCTCTCGGATAAAATATGGCGAATCTCCTCCTCGGAGTGCGCCTCATGCTCGCTGGCTGGACGTAAGCCAAGCAGTCGGACCAATCCATTAGCGGAGCCGTTAAGCAGCCAGATGAAGGGATACGCTACGCGGTGGAATCCGATCAGAACAGGCGCCGTCCATGAGCTGATCCGCTCAGGTTGAATGATGGCGACGGTTTTGGGAGCCAGCTCGCCCAGGACGACATGCAGATAAGTGACAAGTAGAAACGAGATCAGAAAGGAAAGTACCGCAAGCCCCTTGCCTTCAATACCGAGCGTATGGAAAAGAGGATGCAGAAGCTTTTCCACCGTAGGTTCGCCAAGCCAGCCTAATCCAAGGGCCGTGACCGTAATGCCGAGCTGGCATGCGGACAGATAGCCGTCGAGATGCGACGTCACATGATGAACGGACTTGGCGTTTTTGACGCCTTCATCCACCATCTGCGCAACCCGGCTGGGGCGCATCCGTACAATTGCGAATTCCGCCGCGACGAAAAAAGCCGTACATATAAGCAACAAGGCGAATGCGGCAAGATTAATAATCATGATAGGACTCCCTTCAAAAGGTTAGTTGGAACAAGCAAACCCTGGAAAGACGGTCAAGGACCGTCTCCCCAGGGTTTGATCGTCTACCTATCATCCTTGCCCGCAAAACGGGTCGGCATACCTAGCCAGTCCATTAACTCTTTACCAGGGAACGTCGTCATCGCTGCCTGCCGCTGCTTCTGATTCGTTGTAGCGGCCGGTTGCGTCCTCCTGCTGTTCCACCTTCGTGCCGATGAGGGGGATGACGTCGACAAGCTCCATCGGCTGCAACAGCTCGACGGGCGACATTCCCTTCTCGAATTGGAAAAAGTCTCCTTCGATGACCGCAATGTATCGGCCGTTATGTTTGGCGAAGCGAAGCGAATTTCCGAAGTCGGACAACAATCCTTTTACCGTTACGCCGCCCAGCTTGAAGCTAAACGGAAGATCCGGCTTCTGCTCTACCAGCGCGGCGGCTGCCGTCTCGACCTGCTCTTGCGACCACCATTCTTGCAGCTCCCGCTTCTCGCTTGCCGCCCATACTTCAACCGCGTTTTCTTCCTCGCTGCGTTCGGAGCTTGTCTCCTCCTGCCATTTGTCCGCAATATATTGATGGACCATCTCTACCACCTGATCGCCGATGACTTCAGGCAGCGGTTTCTCGTAAGATACATATTTCAAGAAATCCTCGAAATAACGCGCATGCGAGGCTTGATGAATTTTAAGCTCCCACTGATCGAGCGAACCCTCCTCCGGCATATGAGGATATTGGATCGACTTGATGCTCCTGGCGCTGATCGCCATCTCCACATGGGAGATCAAACTACGTTCGTCGGAGATCCGGGCGATCTTGGGCTCGAAATCGCATTTCAACAAAAACAAAAACGGTTCGTCGAAATAGGTATTCAGCTTGGCGCGGGCGATGACGAAGGCGCCGCCGCGCACCGCGCTCGTATCCATATAGATGCGCACGAGCTCGTCGGCAATGCCAATGAACCTCTCTCGCGTATCGGCGTCGCGGAGCCGCTGGAACAGATTGTAGTTCTGATTGCTTCCAAGCTCGTATCCCGGTTCCACCATAAATCGTCCGATCTTCGTCGGCGCACCGGCGCTGTTCGGGTTGCGCTCCACCTTGCGTTTCACGATTCGTTTGAATTCCTCATCCAAAAAATTTTTGATCTCGCTTTGCTCGTAATCGACGCCATCCAGCGTCTGATAATGTTTGAACCGCCTGCCGGACGAATCGTCTCCGTCCCCGTCGGTCAGGATGACAAAAAAAGATAAAAACTCCATACGAAAATCCACGCCAGTTTTTCCCCCCGATAAAATTGTGTCGTTATTATAGAATATCATACGGAACGCGGAGGAGACATAACGTATTTAGTCGTACCCTTGTCAATGTTGATTAATCGGCAGGATGCCAGCCTTCCAATAGCGATGTTCTAGTGTCGCGATAGAATAACGTAAGCTTGTGCAGCGCGCGGGTACAGCCTACGTATAGGAGTTTAGCGTCCATGGGACCATAAGCATCTGCTCCTGCATCCGCAATCAGCACGGCGTCGAACTCCAACCCTTTGGACAAGTAGACGGGAACGATGGTAAGTCCTCCTTCATAAGCGGGCTGCTTGCTGAGGACAAGCGATGCCGTCATTCCATCTCGCATAAAATAGCTGTAAATGTCCTCGCATTCTCTGGCCGTTCGGCCAACAATCGCGATCGTATCGTATTCGCCAGCCTCCTGCCACTGCCTGGCCGTGTCCGCAATACGCCGCAGCCAATCCTCATTCGTCGCCCCGGCATGTTCTACTGTAACGGGGTCTCCGCTGCGGAAAACAGGTACGGCCGGTTTGACGCCGCCAGTCATGCCTCCCAGGATGACGTTCGCGAACTCAATGATCTCCATCGTCGATCGATAGCTTCGGTTCAGCTCGAAGTAGTCCGCCTGATCGTCCGGGAATAATTGTTTAAGCTCGTCCCAATGCCGAATCCCCGTATAGCCATGAATGCCTTGCTGCAGGTCGCCGAGCACGGTCATGGACACGGTCCGTTGGCATAGCTTCAACGTCTCGAGCTGGAACGGCGAGTAATCCTGCGCTTCGTCGATGACGACATGATCGAACGGAGCATTTTGCAATCCGTATAATCGAAGCTGGATATAAGCAAGCGCCGCCAAGTCCTCGGCCGCCGCTTCGCCTCGGGCCAGCCGCTCCGACGTCGTTTTGGCGATCGGCTTCGGTACGGTAGTCAGCGCCTGTTTTCCTTTGAACAGCGAGGCGTACAGCTTAACAGCCGTATAAGATGGCATACGTTTTACGAAGGCGTTAAGCTTCGATAACGCCGTGGAACGCAGTTTCTTGTCGGCGATTCCTTTTGTCTTAAGCTCCGACTCCAACCAGCGGCGAATCCGGCTGGCAAGACGATCCCGCTTCTCCATAAGCGATTGCTCGCCATAATCGGTATCGTGCCACTCCTGCATTTGCTCCGGTTTAAGCTCCATCCGCGGCAACGGCATAAACGATACATCCGGAACGATGTTGTCCGCAAGCTCCTTCAATTGCTCGTCGATGGCCTCCTTGAAGTCAAGGCTTCCCTTAAATAATCCGGAGGCTTGATCAAGCTCCGCGTGCGTCCGGGGCTGCTCGAACCAATAAGCCATTGTCTCCGAAGGATCGGATAACGCCACTTCATGCTGGAGCAGTCCGATCGCCCAATCGGAATAGGTCGTCTGGCTAATGTCGCCAACGCCGAGTTCGGGCAATACGCCTGAGATATAATCCAGGAACATGCGGTTGGGCGCAAAAATAATCATTCGTTCTGCTTTGATCCGGCCTTCGTACTGATATAGCAGAAAAGCTAATCGATGGAGCGCCACTGTCGTTTTGCCGCTGCCCGCGACGCCCTGAATAAATAGCGCCTTATTCCGCTCCGCACGGATAATGCGGTCCTGCTCCTCTTGAATCGTCGAGACGATATCCCTCAGCTTGTTGTCTTTGTTCTCCCCCAGGCGATAAAGCAGGAATTCATCGGATACGGCGCCTTCCTCCTGGCCTCGAACATAACTGTCGACGACACGGATCAGCTCGCCGCTGCGCACCATCAGATTTCGTTTGAGGTGAACGTAACCGGAGACCTCCCCGTCGGGAGAGTCATATACCGCCGGCGCATCGCCGCCCGTGAACGAATAGAACAAGCTGGCGGCGGGCGCCCGCCAATCGATGACGAGCAGCTCGTTGCTGCCGCCCTTGGCCACTCCTGCCTTGCCGATATATAGAGCTTTCTCTTTGCCCGCTTCCGCTTCTATCGAAGTCTGTTTGGACTCCGGCAACTCCTGAAAGTCAATTCGTCCGAAATAAGGCTCTTTCCTCGCAATTTCCAGCCGGCGCTTCCGCTCCTCGCGCTGCAAATCGAGCATTTGCTCGGTGAAATCGTTGCCCGTATAGCGCGGTCCGATCTCTCCAAGTTGCGCCTCGATATCCCGGAGCGACTCTGCCAATCTGCGTTGTTCCTCCGTATAGATGTCCTGCTCTTCCATCTCTCTTCCTCCCAACCGTAAAGAGCCGAGTCCGTTCAGACTCAGCTGCTTTGTCATTTACTGTTATTCCATTGCCCGCATGGCGCTAAACCCGATCAACGTCAAATAAACCAGGATATTCACGGCGACCAGATAAGGTATGCCTACCGTAAATGTTCGGTGCTGCGTCTTGTGTCGCCACGTCTTCATGCCCGCCCAAATGCCAATCGCTCCTCCGATGGCGGCAAGCAAAAACAACTGTTTCTCCGGCACGCGCCGTCTCCCGCGCTGCTTGGCCCTTCGTTTGTCCCAGCCCATCAAGAGGAACGCCCACCCGCTTAATCCGAACCATAACAAGATACATACATAGATGATCGTCATCATGCCGTTCCTCCCTTAATCAAGATTCCTTTTCCCTCGTTCAAGACTTTGGCCGCGGCTTCGTTCTGTTTGTCGCCACGGCCTCGTATGGATTATCCGGCCATACATGCTTCGGATAGCGCCCCTTTAAGTCTTTCTTTACTTCAAAATAAGCAGTTTCCCAAAAACTTGCGAGATCCCGGGTAACCTGAACGGGCCTTTGCGCGGGCGACAGCAGATGAAGCGTAAGCGGCAGCGTGCCCCTCGCTATGCGAGGTGTCTCTTTTTGCCCGAACATCTCTTGCAGGCGGACAGCCAGTACAGGCATCTCGGGATTGCTATAATCGATAGGGATACGCGAGCCGCTCGGCACCACATAATGAGTGGGTACCTCCTCATCGAGCTCCTGACGCTGCTTCCATGTCAGCATGTCCTCTACGATAGACTGCATATTTAGTTTCTGCAGCTCGGCTTCCCTGCGTATGCCGTACACATGAGGCTTCAACCACTCGTCTAGCGTGGACAGCAGCCCCTCTTCGCTTGCATCGGGCCAGTCCGCGGCTCCGCTTCCATTTATCAGCCGTATGCGCCCCAGCAAGGAGAGTGCCTGTTTGCTGAACGGGAGCATAGTCAACCCTCGCTGCCTAATGGCTTCGAGCAGCGCATTGGCAACCCGGTCCGGATCGGCGTCAGCCATTGGCTTCTCCTGCAGCACGATAGCTCCCAATCTTAACCGTTCAAGCGCCCTTACGGCTCTCGCTCCGCTATCCCATTCCACAACCTTGTCGAGTCGCAGGAAGTCCTCAAGACCGGATTCCATCTCTGCGCTGGTGATCCCTTCCGCCAATCGGATGCTGGCCTCCTGCCCCGCGTCGTCAAGCTCGCTTACAACCAGATACGGGAGCTGCGCCAGCGGACCGTCTGTTTTCATCACGGCGCCACGGCCGTTCGCCAACAAATAACGGCCGTCGCTTCTGCGTTTGGCCACCCGGTCCGGGAAGGCATACGCCAGCATCCGGCCGATGGATAAACGCTCTGCCCCGCTTCTAACCGCCGATTCTTCCCGATCAAGCATTCTGTTCCACTGCTCCGCCAGCTGTCTTATCCGCTGGATGGCAGGATCATAGCCGTTGCCTCGGCGAAGCTCCGCCAGGCGCAGGCCTATATCCGGACTGCGCTCCGACGGCAGCAGGTCTCGTTCGCTGATGAGAGCGGCAAGCTCGCATGCCTCCCGGGCGCTGCCCTCCCTGGCGGAACGAAGCAGCATGGAACCAAGCCTGGGATGCAAACCCAGCTTGCAGATCCGCTTGCCTTCCGCTGTCGGCAAGCCGGATGCGTCCAGCACATCAAGCTCCTGAAGCAGCGTAACGGCTTGTCCGTAGGCAGACTCCGGAGGAGGCGTCATCCAATCCAGCTCGCCGGGATCTCTAATGCCCCACACGGACAGCTCCAGCGCCAGAGGCGCAAGATCCGTCTCCGCAATCTCCGGCTTGCCTTGCTCCGGGAGATAACGGTGCTCTTCCTCGGACCATATGCGATAGCAGACGCCTGGCGCCAGTCTGCCCGCGCGTCCCCGTCGTTGATCCGCGGAAGCCTTGGACACGGGTACAGTTTCCAGGCGGCTCATCCCGGTCCGTGACGAGAAGCGCGAGACGCGCATGAGCCCGCTGTCGACGACGATTTTCACGCCTGCTACAGTCAAGCTGGATTCTGCGATGGACGTCGCGAGCACGATCTTGCGTCTGCCGGCCGGACAAGGCGCGACAGCTTCCGTTTGCTCCTCGAGCCGCATGCCGCCATGCAGCTCGCGGATATCCGCTTCGGAAGGCAGGTTAAGCGACTGGAGCGCTCTTGCCGTTCGACGGATCTCCCCGATTCCCGGGAGAAAGGCCAGCACGTCTCCGTCATGCACGCGCAGAGCATTGGCAATCGTCGCCGCCATAGAACGGTCAATCGATACGCGATCCCGCTTCATGGGAGCATGCACAGTCTCAACCGGATAACTTCTCCCCTTGCTTGTAATGATGTCCGCTCCGCCAAGCAGCTCCGCAACGGGAGCGGAGTCCAGCGTCGCGGACATCACGAGTAGGCGCAGATCGTTGCGAAGCAATGTCTGCGTCTGAAGACTCAGCGCAAGACCGAGATCCCCATGCAGATGCCGCTCATGGAATTCGTCGAACAAAATGGCTCCAACTTCCTCGATCGCCTGATCGTCCTGAAGCATTCTTGTCAAAATTCCTTCCGTCACTACCTCGATGACGGTACGCGGACCGATCTTCGATTCCAGCCGTACGCGGTAACCGACCCTGTCGCCGACCTGCTCGCCAAGTTCGCGAGCCATATAGATGGCGGCGGAACGGGCGGCAAGCCGTCTTGGCTCCAGCATAACGATGCGCTTGCCGGCAAGCCAATTCTGCTTCAGCAGCGCCAGCGGCACACGTGTCGTTTTGCCTGCTCCAGGCTCTGCGACCAGCACGGCATTGCGTCCGCGCGCAAGCGAGTCCAGCAGCTCCGGCAACACTTCGTCGATCGGCAACGGCCCCATCTCCATCCAACCCTTCCAAGCTTTATTTCATAATACGAATCATCTGAACGACTGGCCGATTGTCCCCCGGCAGCGCCGCTTCTTTGCTGAGCAGCTGCGAGGATCCGTCTCCATCCAGAAAAATGCCGTCGACTAGTCCCTGATCGTCCAGCAGTTCCTTAATCCCGTCCCGGAACGACTCTAATGTGCCAGGCGTTTCGCTCACGATTAAATACAGGAAACCTTTATCGTCATATACGGCGCCCGATCGCAGCCTTAGATCATCCGGAAATGGCGCTGCCTCTGCAAGGGTTTGCGCTTGCCAGCCCGCATCATCGCCAAGCGACATGCTGATTCCGCCTTGCGCCCAGAAGCGCTCGACATCCTTTATCTTCAGCTCCGCGGATTGCCTCACGACCTGAACGCTTAGAGAATCCGACTTTCCGTCCCAAACGAGGGTGCCTCGCGCATATTTCATATTTTCCCAGCCGCTGCCGTAATCACTTTTGGCACCGTTAACCGGATGGCCCCCGATCACGGCTAGACTCATCAGATCCGTCCCGTAAAAGAAGCCGCCGTTAACGCCCGCTTTGCCGGACAACGTCACATTGTTCGAGATAACCTCCAATGTCACGTTCGAAGGTTTCGTCTTGAGGATATGCAGCTTCAAACCATTCGTCGCTTCGGCCGCCAGGTAGGTGTAGCCCGACACGGAATCCAGCACATTGTTTTTTTGTTCCGATTTCTGATTCAGCGATTGGACGAGCAACATGAAAATGACCGCCGCGACTGCAATGACGGCTATGAACACCGATACGACAATGATGATCTGCTTTCTTCTACTGCCGGGCGGCATCCCTGCTTCGTGATTCATCAACTTCCTCCTTACATCGCTCCTTCATGCCGGGGTTTGCGTGCCGCAAGCGTTAGAGCGCTTTCTAAATTCCGACTGTTCAAAAACGACGACCCGAATAAACCCGAACTAATATTTTAATATGAAGCGCACAAGTTGTCCAGATGAAGATTAGCGCGGAACAGGCATCGCAGCCTTCGAAGGAAGGAAGCGATGCCTGTTCATTGGTGCGGCATATGGCCTTGACATAACTGCGCTTATAACGAGCGATCGTCGAGCGGATAGAAGATCAGGTTAATCGGGAAAGCCGATCCGGCCGGCGGGCTGAATTCAATATCGAGCGACTTTTCCTTGCCCGTTGTTTTGTGAAGCATAATCATGCCGTCGAAAGCCGTCAATACGCCGGAAGCCGGCACCTTTACAAGCTCTCCGTTAATTTTGAACGGACCTTTGAAGGGACCGCCTTTGGCCAGTATCATGATGGCCATCTTCTGCGGCTTGTCGGAATGGATGCGGTACACCGTCCCATAGTTGCCCCAAAGCGTAGCTTCTTCGCCGCGCTGCGGATCGTAGCCCATTTGGAACGGATCGATCTTGCCGTCGCCGATGACAAGTTTAGTCGGTTTCTTTAAGCCGTTCGCGGTTAAGTCTACCTTCCAATCAAAGCCCGCAATCTGGAATGTCCCGCGAATATGGCCGGTGAAAGGAAGCTTGGTCATATCCAGCATGTTCTTCGACACGGTATCGGCTGTCGCGAATGTAAATTGAACCTCGCCGTCCGTCTCGACATCGTACATCAAATTAACGCCTTGTCCGGGATAGAAATCCGGGAACTGCTTGTATACGAATGTCTCGCCAGGCGGAATCGTCATCGTCTCGGTTTTTGCGTCGTACGCAAGAAAGTCCACCATGGCTTCGCTGCCGATAAGATGCGCGTAGATGGACGGGAACACCTCGCCTTTGTTCGTCGTCAGGATTTTGACGGGGTTTTCCGTCTTGTTTGTTGCCATAATGGCGAAACCGACCTTGCTGCCCGTACCATTGAGATGATCCGCGTACAGTCGGCCTTTGCCATTAATGACATCCTGATACAGAATGCCGGTTTCCGTAAACGTCTCCGGACTATCGCTGAGCAGCAAGGTCCGCGATTTGTCTTCGGTCACGGTCTTTGCCAAATCAGGCAGGTTGAAATAATGAGCGTACAACGTCTTCCAATCCGTCGCAATGTAACCGCCGATCGGCTTGGTATAGATCGGATATTCGACCTCGTTCATGTAGATTTCGTCTTCAATGACAAGGTGACGGGTGTACGACTTGCTTTTGTTGCCTTTCTGATCCGTAACCGTCAATGTAACGGGATAAGTTCCTGCTTTAAAGAAAACTTCTTCATTGCCTTCCCACTCCATGCGAACGCCTTCCGCATCGGGGTCGTAGCTCAGATTGATGTATTTGACGGGTTCGCCGATCCGGTAGGTTGGTTTGCCGAAAGCGAACTTTGCAACCGGCTTCGAATTGTTCTGGTCCGGGTCATAATTGCCCTCCGGCTTGTTGACGTACAGAACATCGACGCGCCGAAGCTCATGGTTGTACGTGTATGTGGCGCCCATGTAATCCGATAACCACGTCAATTTAATAAGCAGCCTGCCGTTCTTGAGCATCGCGACATCATCGAATGGAAACTGGATGCCGTTGACCCATGCAAACTTGTTCACCGTGTCCAACAAAATTTCGTGAGACGGCGTCTCCATGACGATCGTCCGTGTGGACTCCTGCCATTCCACCTTCATGCCGAAGGCATCTCCGAGGAATTTGACAGGTACGTATGTACGTCCATTCTTGACGGTCGCGGGCGAATCCAGCGTAACCTGCTCCCCGTTCAGGAAAGCCTCCTGGTTATTCAAATACAAAATGACGTAGCTGGTGCCCGATGTAATAGGCGAGTCCAGCGCCGACACCCGTCCGATTGGCGAAGCGATTAGTGCAGCGGCTATCGTCAGTGCAGCGGCTTTCCGTTTCCAGGTTTGTCTGCGTTGTCCTTGCAGCATCTCTACAACTCCTCTATCTATTCCTGCGCAATGCCATGTATGGTCCGCTAGAGGCGTATGCCGCCCTCTTAAGCCGTCCCTGCGCGCTATCGTATAGACGTTCAGATAATGGAAAAGTTGCAGGGTCATTACAAAAAAAGATCGATTTGTTCAGCATTCCCCTGTCGAATCCGGCTCAAACCTCCCGCTAGGCTTCGCTTTGCGTAGCAACCGCTTCCCATACGGCTTGGAAGACAGCTTCGCCAATCGCGCAGCCGATCGTCGTCGCAACGCCTGCATAAGCATGCGTCTTGCTCCCTCGCTGACTGACGCAGACGGCTATGGCGTCGGTCGTGGTGCCGGTCGCCAGACGCTCCGTCCCCCATTCCTTGATACCCAGCTCTTGCAGCGCGGCGCTCTTCGCTTCCGTTGCCGTGATGATAGCTCCTGCCATCGCGGATTCTGTCATGCGTCCGTCTATAAAGATCGCTATATTGATCGTCCCCGGATCATAGGCCGAATAAGTCTCGCGTCCATAGCCGGCACGCGCGGCGTTGCGCGTGCCGGCGGTCGCGCAGCATACAAGTTTGCACTGATCTCCGTCACGCTCCTGGATGGAGGCATGGGTCAGCTTCGCCGCCGTCATAAATCCAATCGTTCGTGCCGGGTCCTCCCCCGCCAGCTGACATCGTGACCTGAGCTGGGACAATGGATCGCCGCCGCCGTAATCGAGCGGCACCTTCCAGTTTAGCAGCGTTTCGGCCTTCGAGAAGCCGCCGGGCAATATGGCGCTGCTCAGTACATGCAGCCCGACAGGAAACGTGACGCGAAGCAAATCTTCCTCCAGCTCCAGACTCAGCTCCGGCCATATTACAGGCGAGTATTGGGCCATTGTTCGGAAGGGCTGGGTCATGCGGAATCCCCGCTTCCGTCTTCTGCGGCGACCAGGCATTCCGATAATGCGCGCAGCAGCCGTTCATTCTGCTCCCGAAGCTTAATCGCTACACGAATGTAGCGATGATCCAGACCCTGAAAGCGGGAAGCATCGCGAATGAGGACGCCGCGCCGTCCCATCTCCAATTGCAGCTGACTTGCGCTAAGCCGGGAACTTTCCGGCAAGCGGAGCAGCAAATAGTTCGCTTCGCTTGGAGTGACTTGCATGTCCAAACGTCTAAGCTCATCGGTTAACCACTGTCGTTCGGTCACCAGCCATTGCCTGCTTCTCGCCTCAAATTCCGCGTCCATCAATGCTGCTTCCCCGATCTGCTGCGCCAGCGAATTGACGCTCCACGGCACTTGGAGCTTGCGCAACCGAGAGATTGTCGAAGGTTTTCCGACGGCATACCCTAACCGTATGCCCGGAACCGAATAGAACTTCGTCATGGAACGAATGACGATAAAACGTTCATGCCGCGCAGCTGCTTGCACAAGCGTGACCTTTCCTTCGTCCGGGACGAAGTCAAGGAAGGCTTCATCCAGTACGACATGCGCGCCGCTGTCCAGCAACCTGTAAATCAGGCCGGAATCTACCAGCCTCCCCGTCGGGTTATTTGGCGAACCCAACATATATAAGTCGGCGCCGGATCGCTCTATTGCCGCATCGATCTCCGCTTCGCCCAATTCGAATTCTTTCGCCGCATCCAACGGGATGGGATAGATCTCTCCGCCCAACTTGCGAACGGCATCCCCGTATTCGTCGAAGCATGGCATCGCAAGCGCGGTTACTCCCGGCTTAATCGCTCTTACGGCAAGATCAATACTCTCGGCCGCTCCATTGCCGACAAGAATCGCGTTCTCCGGTATGCCGTGTCTGTCCGCAAGCGTCTTCTTTAATGCCCGTGAAGCCGGGTCCGGATAAGCATGAATATGTTCCAGGTATCCTGCAAGTACATTCCTTATCGACGGCGGCGGTCCAAGCGGATTCATATTCGAGCTGAAATCGTCGAAGGATTCCGTGCTTCTGCCGAACACTTCCGAGGCCGTCCTCAGATCGCCTCCGTGTCCATACCTCTCTAACATGATTGCACCTCCCGAATGCCAATAATCGTTTGCTTTTCAAAACTGCCACTTACATCCAAAGTCGTACACCGACGACAGTCAGGATCAGAATCGCCGCTTCGACCGCTTCGTTAATCGCTCCATATGTATCGCCGGTCAAACCTCCAAGCTTCCGGGCCAACCAGCCGCCAAATCCCCAGACAATTAACGACATAAACAATGATGCGACGAGCGATATCGACAATGAATTTATTTCATTAACCCCGTTAACATTTAATATAATGTAACAAAATACGACAGATAAAACATAATTAACGGCCGTCCGTCGTTTATTAACCCCATTAAACAACGAGCCCAAACCTTCCGTTTTACGTGCTGGCGGCCAGCCGACAATCGCCAAAGCCATCGCGGTTCTTCCAAAACAGGAAGCAGCAATCAGTGCGGGCAACAAAGCGGTTATCCCATAACCCATCAGTTCAACCAGTAGCGATGCTTTGAGCATGAGAAGCAGAATTGCCGCCGCCGCTCCCATCGCGCCAACCCGACTGTCCTTCATAATATCCAGCATTCGCTCGCGGGAACGATGGCTCAGTACGCCGTCTGCCGTATCCATCCAGCCATCGAGATGAAGTCCGCCGCTTAGTCCGAGCCAAACGGCTAACGTAAGAATCGATGCTGGCCAGAGCGGCAACACGAATGACAGCAACCATGCCAATCCAGCAGTCAAAACGCCAATAGCCAGACCAGCCAATGGAAAGTAAGCCACGCTCCGCGCCAAAACACGCGGCTCGAAAGGCACGACAACGGGTATAGGCAATCTGGTGAGAAATTGGATGGCCGCAATGGCCGCGAACCATTCTTCCTTCAACGAACGACGAACCATGTCAGCAGCACTCCTATTCCAACCATACAACTAACGGCATATAACAACCTGATGACGGAGCGGGTATCTTCAATAGAAATCGGCCGCAACGGATAACCCATTTTCGCCCGTTCGCTGACCGTGCCAAAGTATACATTGCGTCCCCCAAGCTCAATTCCGAGCGCGCCAGCAGTTGCCGATTCCGGAATGCCGCTGTTCGGGCTCGGATGACGGCGGGCGAAAACCCATATGCTTGTCAATGCTCTCCATGGATTCATTCCCGGCATAATAGCTGCCGCGATAATCATGCAGAGGCCGGTTACTCTGGCCGGTATAAGATTGAGAAGATCATCCATTCGGGCGGAACACCATCCGTAATAACGATAACGGTCATTGCGGTAACCAACCATAGAGTCGAGCGTGTTAACGCCACGATACAACATGGCCAGTGGCGCGCCTCCCAAAAGCGCGAACAAAATGGGCGAAACGAACGCATCAACCGTATTCTCCGAAACGGTCTCGACTGTCGCCCGCGTCACTTCCCGTTCATCGAGACTGGAAGTATCCCTGCCGACGATGTAGCCGACATAACGGCGAGCCTCCGGCAGATCGCCATTGGCAAGCGGTGTATAGACAAGCATTGCCGCATCTTTCAGCCCTTTGACCGCAATCGTCGTCGAGATCAGCCAAGCCGAAACCGCATAACCAAGCCAAAGATGAATGAAGTCGGCGATTGCGACTATTCCCCATACCGTCCCCATGCAGAGCAGCATAGTAGAAACTGTAAGCAGACAACCTAATGATCGCCCCGCGAACGGATGTTTCCGATGCCGATCCGTCAATAGCCGCTTCTCGATCCAGCGTATCCATCGCCCTATCCAGATAACGGGATGCGTCGGCCAACGGGGATCGCCGATGATCCAGTCAATAACGATGGCCGCAGCCGATAACAGCAGGAGCTCCTGAAAGCTGTAGATCATATATCCTCTTCGAAGCGGAACGCGATGGAACGAAGATCAACCGGGATGCCGGACGTCACGAGAAAAACGCGTTCGGACACGGCAGCTGCGCGTTGATTTAATCGCCCTGCTTCGTCGCGGAATCGCCGCCCGAGCGGATAGCTGGGTACTATTCCGTCGCCGACCTCGTTGGTGACAAGGAGCAGTGGCAAGGGGAACGCGGAAATGGCGGCGATCAGCTTGTCGATTTCCACGGATAGCTGTACAGACGGGTCTTCCTCTTCCCTCAGGAGATGATTGGTCAGCCATAATGTCAAACAATCTACAAGAATAACGGGACTACGCAAATTGCCGCTTATCGCATTCGGACGGGAATGATGGGGCTCTGATTGGAGGCTACCATTAGAATGGCCATTGTCCGTGTAAGTTTGCAGCCATTCCGCTAGCTTGAAAGGTTCTTCGACTGTTGTCCACGTTATCCCGGCCTGTTTCTCGCGATCGAGGCGATGCTGCCGGATTCGATCCGCCATTTCGTCGTCAAACGCTTGTCCTGTCGCCACGTAGATGCCTTCCTTGCGGATGGAGCGGGCGTAACGCTCCGCGAACGCGCTTTTGCCGCTGCGCGCTCCTCCCGTAATAAGAACGGCCATACTTCGTTTCCTCCTATCCTTTCGAGACGCCCGCACTGTCGAACGTCGCCATCTCCGTCATTAACTGAATAGCTGCGTCGATCAAGTGGAAGCTAAGCACAGCTCCCGTTCCTTCACCCAAACGCATCTCAAGATGAATGATCGGAGACAGACCGATCACCTCCAGCAAAGCGCCATGCGCGTGTTCATGCGACAAATGGGACGCCAACATATAAGGCAACGCCCCTGGCGCCAGCCGCGCAGCCGCCAATGCCGCGGCAGACGAAATGTACCCGTCGATAACGACGGGACAACGGTTCGCCGCGGCCCCTATCATAACGCCCGCCAGTCCTGCGATCTCCGCGCCGCCCACTTTGGCCAAAACATCGACGGGATCGCCCGGATTTGGCTCATTTACCGCGATGGCCTTGCGTACGACTTCGATCTTGCGCATCAGAGCTTCATCTCCGATACCCGTCCCTCTGCCGACGGCCAGCTCCGCAGACAAACCGCCCAGCACGGATGCGATTGCCGCGCTTGCAGTCGTGTTGCCGATTCCCATCTCTCCGGTAGCGAACAGGGCGATGCCTTGCTTGGCCTTCTCTTCGGCGATATTAATGCCTGCCACAATGGCCTGAAGTGTCTGTTCTCGGCTCATTGCCGCGCCTCTCGCCATATTGGCGGTTCCATAAACAACTTTACGCGATATCAAATCCGGATGAGACAGATCTGCCGCTACCCCCATATCTACGCAGACCACCTCCGCGCCGGCCTGGCGGGCTAATACATTCACTGCCGCGCCTCCATGCAGGAAGTTCATGACCATCTGCGGAGTTACGGCGGATGGAAACGCACTGACCCCTTCCTCGCATACGCCATGATCGCCGGCCATCACGATAACCGCTCGCCGCGACAGGTCCGGCCACAGCTTGCCGCTTATGCCAGCCAGCCTTGCCGCCATTTCCTCCAGCTTGCCCAAGCTGCCGGGAGGCTTCGTCAATTGATCCGAATGTCGCCGTGCCCGTTCAGCGGCATCCGTGTCATATGCAGGAATAGACATGATGACGTCCTTCAACTTCTGCTCCAATTCCTCGATTGCCATTATGAAACTTCCTCCTTGATATCGGCTAAAGACGTCTTACATGCGCTTCTAAACTTCGGGATAATAGTCCGTTAGATTTTATAACGCCAGGTGCAAGCATAACCTGAGGAACGTCCAGCTCGGGATGACGAATGATCGTCGCTCGCGTCTCATACATCGTCTCGATGAGATCAGGCTGCAAAACGGCATCCGGCACGCCTCTCGCCAGCACTTTGCCGTCATGCAAAGCAAGAAGCTCGTCCGCATACATCGCCGCCAAATTCAGATCATGCAAAACGGCGATAACGAGCAGCCCTTCGCTCTTTTGCCAGGCACGCACATTGTCCAGCAATTGGAGCTGATACCCGATATCGAGATACGTCGTAGGTTCGTCGAGCAGCAAAATCCGAGGCTGCTGCACCATCAGCTTGGCAAGCGCAACGCGCTGACGTTCGCCTCCGCTTAACTGATGCAAGCGACGATGCTGCAGCCCGGTTAATCCCATCGACTCCAACGCTTCATTAATTAACGGCTCCGGATCGGCGGACTCGCCTCCAAGCCAGCTCTGATATGGAAAACGGCCCATCCGCACAATCTCTTTTACGGTAAAACCAACCGGCGCTAAGCCGCCTTGCTGCAGAACCGCAACGTCACGAGCAAGTTCCTTGCGCGGGATAGCGCTAATGTCGCGTCCGTCCAAACGAGCTTCGCCCTGCTCAGGTTTCTCGATCCCGGACAGCAGCTTGAGCAGCGTCGACTTGCCAACGCCGTTAGGCCCAATAATGCCGTAGAATCGCCCCGGTTTAAAACTCTCGTTTATATTTTGCAAGATTCGTTTGCCTGGCACGGAATAGGAGATGTTATTCAGCGAAAGCTCCATCCTACTCCTCTCCTCTCTGATCCTTCATCCGGCGATGCAGCAAGTAAGCAAAAAAGGGCGCGCCGACCAGCGCCGTAACGACTCCGAGCGGCAGTTCCTTTGGACTAAGCGCCGTCCTGGCCAGCGTATCCGCCCACAGTAGAAAAATACCGCCGGCAATCGCCGACAAAGGAGTGATGTACCGATAATCCGGTCCGACGATTAGCCGGATCATATGCGGCACAACGAGACCTACAAAGCCGATTACGCCGGAGACGGACACCGCGGCTGCCGTTAGCAGCGTGGACGCGACCAAGACAATCAGTTTGGTTCGTTCGACCCGCACGCCAAGATGGGCGGCCTGCCTTTCTCCGAGTACGAATAAATTCATCGTGCCGCTGTATGCGATCAATATGACCAGCCCGATCAATAGAAACGGAAGCAGCATCGTCACATGCTCCCATCCTCGCATCGCGAGCGAGCCCATGATCCAGAACAGGATTTGATTGACGACGCCCTCCGACATCGACACCATCAGCGAAACGAAAGCGCCAAGGAATGATTGCAGAATGACTCCCGACAAAATAAGCGTCTGGATTTGCATCACGCCATTGGAACGCGATAAGGCGATTACGCCTAGCAGGGTCGCAATTCCCGTCAGGAAAGCGACAATCGGAATCGTCCAGACTCCAATGGCCAGCTGAAAGCCGAATAAAATCAAGAAAGCAGCGCCAACCGAGCTCCCCGACGCAACGCCAAGCGTGTACGGATCAGCAAGCGGGTTGCGAAGCACGCCTTGAAAACCCGTGCCCGCAAGCGCAAGACAAGCGCCGACTAGCACGGCTAGCAGCACGCGCGACAGTCTGACCTGCATGACGATCGCCACCTCGCCGCGGGACCATATCGTATCCGCTTCCGGCATCCAGGGCAGCTGATGGAGCAAGATGCCCCATACGTCCGCGAAAGACAGCCCCGCGGAGCCCATAGACAAACTGGCAGTGATAGAAACAGCAAGAAGGAGCATAGCTGCTCCTCCATAACCGATTAATGTTCTGTTCATGTGCTTATTTTATAAGCTCGGGATGAATAGCCTTGGCCAGCTCCAGCAAGGAGTCGGCCAGGCGCGGACCCACGCGTACGAGGGGATCGTTCGCGACGGCGATGATGGCATCGTTTTTCACGGCGTCAAGTTCAGACCAGCCTGGGCGCGCCACGATATCCGCTTCAGTCGGGCTTCCTTCTCCGTATTCAGGATAGATAATAATTTGAGGATTCTGCGTAATGACTTCCTCGACGTTGACCTCGAACCACCCTGGCTGAGAAGCTGCGACGTTTGTGCCGCCGGCCAGCGTAATCATAGCGTCCAGAAATTCGCCCGAGCCGACGGTCCAGCCTGGGCTAATCTCCAGGTAAACCTTTTTCTTTTCGGCATCCTTCACCGCGTTCGTCACTTGGGCAAGCGTTGAGCGCATTTTATCGGCCGCTTCCGCAGCGGCAGTATTCATATTCATTATTTTACCAAGATCTTCGAGTTTGGCAACGACTTCTTCGTAAGACTTCGGATCCGTTACGTATACGGGAATATCCAGTTCGCGGAGCTTCGTAATGGCATCGCCGTTCATAGAAGCAGCCAGGACGAGATCCGGATTCAGCGCGGCAACGGCTTCGATATTCGTTATATAATCGCCGACCTGCGGCAATCCCTTCACTTCCTCCGGATAATTGCTGTTGCTGTCGACGCCAACGACTTTTTCGCCGCCGCCGATGGCAAAGATGGATTCTGTCTCGCTAGGGGCGATCGATACGACAGCAGTCGGCGCTTTGTCAAACACAAGCTCCGTCCCGGTTACGTCGACTATCGTCAGCGGATAAACCGTCTCTTCGGCTGTTGCTTCCGTCTCTTGCGGTTGTGTCGACGCCGTTGGCGATGGTTCGGCCGATGCGCCTCCCGCCGTTTTGTCATTGTTGCCCGAACATGCCGCAAGCGTCAGCATAAGGACGATCATCAGCAAGCTAAGCCAGGATTTCGCGCTCCATACTTTTTTTTGTTTCAAGGTTGGTTCCCCACTCTCTCTTCATCTTAGACCCGTTTCACAGTTCATGATTTCAGCGAAATTAACAACAAAAAAGCACTTCCAGCACATGTGCCGGAAATGCTCGCGTATACCCGCCAAATCGGCCAGGTATTGCCCCATCCAACACCAGCCTAATTCCGCGTAGGCAACGGCGTAAAGATACAGGCTGGTATCCTGGCTTGGAAGTTGAGTCGGCATGTTTTATCGAACGGAATGTTCGATGTTTTCATGCTGCCGCGCTCGGAGACCATGCAAACAATCTCTGCAGGCTCCCTTCCTTACAGTGGCGGGTCCGCGCCGGATTTCAACCGGCTTCCCCAATTAAGTCAAGGCTCAACCGCGCGGGACGCTGTGCAGCGGCCTTGCGGTAGAGCTTGACGCCTCTATCAATGCTATTCAACTTGGTCAGTAGTAACTATACACTTGCTCCCCCTATTTGTCCATCGTATATCCGTATTTTTAATGACTGATTCGCATAACGGGTGCGCGTCCCTGCATACGAGTAAGAAACGGGAACCTGCTCCGGAACCCGGCGGCACATGTTTAAAGGAGGTAATCGCTTGTATAAAACCGAGCTTACGAATGCAACCGGGCAGAATGCAGCAGGATCGTCAAACCGATGGAAATATATGCTTTGGGCAGCAGCCATTCTATTAATAGCTATTGTCATCTATTTGACCACGCTCTCATTGTCTGCCGACGCTGCCGATTCCGCAACAACGCTGCATGATCGGCCCGATGTGCAAATCGAATGGTCCATCGAACAATATCCGGCCGTCGTACTTCAACCGAATCCTTTTGTACTCGTCTTGCGGGACGACTTCGGCGAGCCCCTAACGGATTCCGTTATTAACGTAAAGCTGGAAATGCTGAATATGTTATGCGGCGATTATTTATTCGACTTGCAGGAAACATACCCCGGTCAATACGAAGGAGATGGCATGCCGCTTATGGCTGGCCTATGGCGTGCGACCGCAGTTATTGAGCCTGCTAACGGCGAATCTTTTACAATCTCCAGAACTTTGAAGGCAATATATTAATGTCATTAATATTTAATTACAATAACTTGTACAGCTTTCTGATGCTGCTCTATGCGATGACGCCCTGCCTTGCACCGTAAGTCGTTCGTGTTCGTGTTCGCATTCGCCGGCGGATTACCACAACCAAGGCGAGATCGACGGAATCCATCCGTTTACCGCCAGCCCTCTGAGAATCGCGACAATGCCGACGGCAGCCGCCGTGACGACACCTGCCCTCCGCATAAAACGCCGCCAGCGACGGTTCGCGAATGCCGCGATGGATGCGGCTGCCGCCAACGCAGGGAAGGTGCCGAGACCGAACAGCATCATGATCAAAGCGCCTTCCAGCATCGAGCCTGATGCCGCTGCATTCATCCCCATGGCATAAGTTAAGCCGCAAGGCAAAAAGCCGAAGGCGATTCCCGTCGCGATCACGTGCATGGAGTCGCTGGTACGACTCGGGCGCGCAACGGATTCTCCATCCGCCGAAGCCCCCCCGCCCGCCAGACCTCGATGAAGCATGCCGGACAGCCTGCCCATAAGCGGAAGTTGAAATCTGCGCCAAAGCCAGAGAAGCACGAACACGCCTCCGATGATGGAGGCCAGCCCCCGCACGCCAGCCAGGTCGCCCGCAACATCGACGAACGAACCTACGGCGCCCATCATCGCGCCCATTGCGCTATAAGACAAAATCCGTCCCGCGTTGTACAACAGCATCGACCTCGTAGCCGTCAATCCCGAATGCAGCGATACCGACGATACGATGCCGCCGCACATGCCGATGCAATGCGGAGCGCTGAACAATCCCGTTAGAAGCACCAGTCCGGCCGTCTGCCAGGTGATCATCCTTGCAATCCTCTTGCTTCCGTCATACTCAAGCCTCCCCGCAGGCGCAACGCATTGCCGACTACCGATACCGAGCTAAGCGCCATCGCGGTTCCGGCCATCCATGGCTGCAACATGCCCATCGCGGCGAAGGGGATAATGAAGGCGTTATAAAGCAGCGCGAAAGCCAGATTTTGCCGAATATTGCGCAAGGTTTGTCGGCTGATCCGTATGGCCTCCGGTATGGCGGGCAACCTCGAGAACAGCAGCGTCATATGGCCGGCAGCCAACGCGCCTTCCGTCCCGTCTCCCATCGCGATCCCGACATCCGCGGCAGCCAGCGCCGGCGCGTCGTTCCAGCCGTCTCCGGCAAAAGCAGCCTTTGCGCCATGAGACTTCAAGCTTTCGACATAAGCAAGCTTGTCTTCCGGAAGCATGGACGACCTTACATCGCGGATGCCAAGCGTCGATGCCGCGGCTCTCGCGGGGGCTTCATGATCTCCGGTCGCGATCATCGGTTCGACGCCGAGCTTGCGAAGATCCTTGACAGTCTGTGCCGCGTCGCTTTTCAAACGATCCGAATAACCGACGATACCGATACATTCCCCTTCCTTCATCGCATACAGCACCGTCTCCCCTAGCCGCTCCCGCAGCTTGGCCGCCTGCCCGGCAGCAGCTCCAATGCGATATCCTTCGCGTTCGATATGCCTCAGATTGCCGTACGTGTAATTAATGCCATGTATGCGTCCCTTCACGCCACCGGCAACGGTCGTCACAATTTCCTCCGCTGCCGTGATCTTCATGCCGAGCCTTCGCGCTTCCTCCCGCAACGCCTCGGCCAAGGGATGGCGGGATTCCGCTTCCAAGGCTGCGGTCACTCGCAGCAAAACTGATTGGCCCATCGAAAATGCCTGCATATGCTTTACCTTCGGTTTGCCCTCCGTCAACGTTCCCGTCTTGTCGAGAACGATCGTCCGAATCGCGGCAAGCCGCTCCAGCACGCTCGCTTCCTTTGCGATGATGCCACGCTTCGCCAGTCTGCCCGATGCGATGGCGAGCGAGATTGGCGCCGCCAGTCCCAGCGCGCACGGACAAGCGGCGAGCAGGACGGCAATGGCGCAAGTCGCCGCATGCCCCCAATCGCCGGGCTTCAGCCATAATCCCCATAACAATAAACTCAAGGCAGCCACTATAAGCATCATCGGAACGAACCAGCCCGCAGCCGCGTCTACTTGGAATTGTATGCTCGACTTGGAGCGTTGCCCTTGTCTGACCAGCTCCGCAATTCGGCTTACCATCGTATCGTGACCGGCCGCCTTGGTCTTGATCCGCAGCGTGCCGTATACATTTCTTGTCCCCGCCCATACATCGTCGCCGGGCAGCTTCGCCGCGCCTAGACTTTCGCCGGTCAGCAACGACTCATCCACCATGGATTCGCCGCTTGCGACCGTACCGTCTACCGGAATCAGATCGCCGCCGTTCGCGATGACGATCTCTCCTTCGCGGACGAATTCCGTCCGGATCTCGACGATCTCCCCTTCTCTCTCCACTTTCGCCGTGCCGCTCTGAAGTTGCCCGAAACCGAACGATTCGTCGTACGTGCGCAGAGAGGCGTTCGTCTCGATCAGCTTGCCGAGGAGAATGGCCGTAATGACGACCGCCGACGTCTCAAAATAAAGCGGAGCCGCATGATGCGGCCAATCCGCCGAATGAACAAAACCTTCCGTAAAAACGACGTAATGGCTGTACAGATAAGCCGCCGTCGTGCCCAGCGCAACAAGGACATCCATATTGGCGCTGCGCTGCCTGATGGCATGATAAGCGCCGAAGTAGAACGGCATTCCGATGACGAACTGGATCAGCGTAGCCAGAATCAACTGCAGCCAAGGCTGGTGAAGCCATAGAGGCAAGAAGCTCGCTAGGGGCTGCAAGAAGGGAATATGCTGCAGCATCGAAGCCAGCAGCGGCAGCGTGAGCAGCGCCGAAGCGATAAAGCGGATAAGCAATGCGATACGTTCCTTGCGCAGCCCTCGTCCCGCCGACTCCGTCGTCATAGCGGTAAATCCGAGAGTATTGATTTTGCGCTCGACTTCCTCGCGCGAAACCTTGCCGGCATCCATCTGCACCCACGCTGTACGAAGCGGAAAGCTGACCGCCGCTTCACGGATTCCTTCCATTCGGCCAACCGCACGTTCAATTCTGCCCGCGCAGGCCGAGCAGCTCATCCCTTGTATCGTAAAATCCAGCTCCGTCGCGACTCCGTCGCGACCGGCCTCCTCGAAAGTTGCGCTTCTCTTCATCCTCCATCGACTCCGATCCGCAGGGACTGACGGCTCGTCTCCAACAGGCTGGCGCCAGCGGAACGGGCTCGTACTTCTGCCCTAAACTATATGCAGAAGAACAAAAAAGATGATTCCCGCTTCCTGCCGGGAATCATCTGCTGTTTGATCCGCTTCTTTCGACTTCCCTTAATCCCGCTCATAGATGGAGCCCGAGCGGCTGGCGAACAGTTCCGTATACACCTTCTCGGCGTAAGCGTCCGTCATGCCGGCGATGTAGTCGGCGACAAGCCGTTCCCATGGCCATGCGCCATTTTGCGTGTCGTAGCTCTCCACCCAATCCGGCGGCAAGATGAGACGCCCGGTCTCGTAATCTTCCAGGCTGTCCCATAGACGCTTCAACATATTCTCGCTCCGCTTCTGCAGCCGTTGTACGCGGAAATCCTTGATCAGCGTCACCCATGCGAGCTTCTTCAATATTTCCATCGTCCGCAGCAGCTCCAGATCCTCGGCTCCGTCTCTCACGAATGTAATTCGTTTCCACCCCGTCCTGGGATCGTCGATGATACCGACGCTGTTGGCGAACCTGCTGACCCACCGCGCCTTCATCTCGCGGCGTGTTCGCGAAGCTTCGCGACCGTACTGGACGTACACTTCCTTCCACTGCCGGTAGTAGTCGTCGAGGACCGTCTTTACCATGCCCCTCAGATCGGCCTTCTCCCAATGGACAGCCTCCATCGTTGCGGGATCATCGATGATCTCCTGCACGACCCGCTTCACAAGCCGATCGTCCTCAAAAAAGTCGTCGGACAACAGGATTTTGCCCGCGCGAATGCCGTCTTCGATGTCGTGGGTGGAATAGGCGATATCGTCGCAAAGATCCATGAGCTGGGCTTCCAGCGTGCTGCAGCCCTCCGGCATCCCCCATAATCCGCGCAAATAGTCGATTCCCGCCCACTCCATGGGATAAACGCCCTTCATCCGCCCAGGGTCGTTCAGATTAAAGGGGTATTTGTTTGTCGCAAGAAGTACGGCGGCAGATAAGTCTAGGCCGCGCTCGCTTCCGGCCCGCTTTTCCAGAAACATGAGAATACGGAAGTTCTGCGCGTTGCCTTCATACGGAATGCCGTATCCGGCCCGCAAAATATCATTCAGCACCTCTTCTCCTTTGTGGCCGAACGGCGGGTGGCCGAGGTCGTGCGCGAGCGCCGCGCATTCCACCACCTCGGGAACCAGCAGCAAGCCCGGATGCTCGTTCTTCGCCAGGAACGAATACGTTTTGCCTAGCCGGCGCGCCACCTCTCTGGCGATCTGCGATACTTCCAGCGAGTGGGTCAGCCGGGTGCGATAGTAATCTCCGGAGCCCGCCCCGAACACCTGCGATTTGCCTTGCAGCCTCCGGAATGCCGGCGACTGGATCAGTCTGGCGTAGTCCTTCTCGTATTCGTCGCGATCCTCGCTCGATAGCGTATTGCCTATGTCATGCAGCCTGAGCTTGCGAATATTCATCTGTCATCACCTTTTCCGCATTGTCTAAGATGATAATGGCATAACTTGCCCCTGTTTGGCAAAAAAACATCTAATAAGTTATAGAAAACAGGGGCTGTCCCAAAAGCCAATTTGGGATTTTTCGAGCCCCACGTCAAGTCGGTTTTTTTCAAGAAAAGGACCTCATCCCACTTTACAGTGGAATTCGAGGTCCTTTTGCGTGTAAATTGGAACGCTTCCCTATCATTTGAACACTTTTGGGACAGCCCTCCTTACGTTCGAGTGCCGCCAAATAGCATGAACATAGCGGACTTGTCGCATACGTATGGAGTATTTTTGCATGGTGTATTAGTAACCCCTCTATACATGCAAATGAATATGCAATCTTGTCTGAGTCGATGGGATATCGTTCAGAGGGATTCGTTTGCACATTGCGAGGCCCAAACATCGGCTTCTCTGCACATTTGTACACTTCTCCCCAATTTCCGAAACCTATTTGGCCCCTGTACAGCGATTTGTACGAAAATACACAAATCCTCACTTCACATCGTCGTTCGGGACCCCTTTGAACCAATATTTATGTATATATGTACAAATATACGAATGAATGGCTCTTACCTCGCCATCATTGTGTATTTTCGCTCAATTGTTGCGTAAACAGCACAAACTAATCTGCATCCGAGAGCGCCATAACCAAGCCGTCATGACCAGGGCACCTGGGTCCTGGGATTAATCACTCCCAAGGTGTCCAAATGCAACCGATACATGCGACTCAACTGCAACGGAACTGAAAGGCGTTATTTCATCAAAAAACGCCATTTCCGCAATTCTAACGGAACTGACAGCTCTTAAGAGGGGCACAAGTTCGCGGTTTGCCTCGATTTCTCACAAATAACGTCGCCCAGTTCCGTTAGATTCTACTAACACGCCAAATGATCAAAATAAGGCTTCTCAGTTCCTTTACAGGTTGTCGATGATCGATTATAGCTTCATTTCCAGCTTTGCAACAATGAATCGATAGCCTCTTTTCTCGGGCTATCGCATCCCAAGTCGCTCCGCGCGACTCCAAGGGTCTGTCCCACAAGTCATCGTCAGTGGAGAAATCAGAAAGTGGATATGAGCTAAAGAAGCGGCACCATCGGAGCGAGAGTTGCGAGGGTTGTCCGTTTAAGGAATTGTGCACGAAAGCGAAAGGAAATCGCGAAATCAGTGTAAGTATGAAGTATTTAAGTTACAAGCAACAAGCCCGTGAAAAACTCAGAAGCGAGGAAGGATATGCGTTATCGGTTCGAAGGATGATTGAACCGGAAAGCGTGTTTGGGCAAATAAAGAATAACCGGGGATTCCGACGTTTCCTGCTTCGAGGCCTGCCGAAGGTAAGCATTGAGATCGGGCGGCTTTCGCTCGCCCAAAATTTGCTCAAGAAGGCGGCAATAGACCAAAAAGCAAAAATGGTGGTGCAGGGATAGCCTCCCTAACACCACCATTTTTTCATTTTAGACGTTTCATTCATCAAGTGAGCTATTACATCAAGCGAACGATCTTACTTTTGAGATAGCCCCATACCGACTGGAATTAATCATATTTCGCTTTTTTTATTTTACCCAATATCCTTCACCAGTCTGCGGTCATGCACAAATCAATTTCTTTACCTATTCGAGAAGATTCATACGTGCCCAATATCATTTGCAGCGCATGAATGCCGTCCTCGCCCGTTACGACAGGCTCCCGGCCTTCGCGCACGGCATACGCCATATCGCGGATCTGAATACGGTGGCCGTCAGGAAGAACGGCGAATGGCTCGAATGCCGGCAGCTCTACGGCTTCACCGTCTATCATAAGCTGCTTGATTTGATCATCTTCATAGACGAGAGTCCCTTTTTCTCCATGAAGCTCAACCCGTTGTCCAAGCTCCGGATTAGAGGTTGTCGTCATGACCATGACCCCCAGTCCGCCTCCTTCAAAGGTAAGCGATGAAACGGCTGTGTCTTCTACTTCAATGTTTCTTTGCAGAGCACAGGCTTTTCCATAGATGGTTCTCACCGGACCTGCAAACCATTGCAGAAGGTCAACGATATGAATGCCTTGATTCATCATCGCTCCGCCGCCGTCAACCGCCCATGTTCCTCTCCAGCCGGCGCTGTCGTAATATTGCTGAGAACGATAAATTTTTACGTAAGCATCGCATAAGGTGAGTCTGCCCAGCTTGCCTTCTCCCAGCAGCTGCTTCACATATTGCGCAGCTGGCGCCATCCGTCTAGGAAACACCGTTGCCAGCTTTACGTTCTCCTCTTTGCATACCCGAATCATATGCAGCAGGTCGTCCAGTTTGATTGCCAGCGGCTTCTCGCAAATAATATGCTTGCCTGCACGAGCGGCAAGCATCGTGTGCTCGGGATGCATCCCGCTTGGCGTGCATATATTTACAACCTCAATATCTGGATCCGCAAGCATTTCCTCATATCTCGCATAGTATTTGGCGCCAAACTTGTCCGCGAATGCCCGGCCCTTCTCCTCATCTGCATCGCAAACGGCGGACAGTACCGTTTCTTCAAGCCGGTTAATGCCCTGCGCATGAATATCGGCGATAACTCCACAGCCCATAATCGCAAATCGAACTGGCTTAAACATGCGGCCCACTCTCCTTGGATGATGGAATTAACTTATAGAGTACGGCAGCATCAGCGTCCAGTACAGCACTGCTTGCTTTGATCAGCTCCTCGTGCGTAAGCAAAGATGCTTCTCCTCTTATAAAACCAAGAAAATCTGCCGTAATGGTGGCATGAGGCTGGATTAGATCCACCATGTTCCATTCCTCTTCCTCGCTAGCGTAAAGCATGATTGGAGTGCTCGACCCCAATAAAGGATCGCCGCTAAGCCTCAGCTCGGCAAAGCCCTTCGTTCCTGTAACGAAGATACGCCCGTCGCCCCAGGTCCAGCTCTTTGACGGCGTATGCCAATCGGCGTAAAGCTGCGTCAGTAAACCATCGTCAAGCTCTACTTGAACATTCACCGTATTATAGAAGGTTGGATGCTCCGGAAGAACGCTTTTGCCTACCAGACCTGCAGAGTTCTTAATCTCTTGCCCCGTAAACCAGCGCAGAAGGTCATAGTCATGAATTAACAAGTCGATCAAAATCCCGCCGCATTGCTCCTTGTTAAAAAACCATGCAGGGCGTGAAGAAGCGTTAAGCTTATGCGGCTTTCTCATGCCAATATGAACAAGCTCCCCCAGCTTGCCTTGGTCGACATATTGCTTTAGCGTATAAATAGCCGGATGGAACCTTTCGGTCAAAAGCATCCCTACTTTTATCCGATTTCGCTCGATAATCGCTTCCAAACGCGCCAGTCCATCTTGATTTACGACAGCCGGTTTATCGACCATAATCGATTTACCGTACTGCTCGCACAGCTCAATCACATCTATTTTTTCATTATTCATGCTTGCGCAGCCTACGATTTCAATAGCTTCCCCCAACAAGGAGAGCTTGTTCTCCACGAGCGGGATTTCGTACTTCTCCGCAATCACTTCAGCTAATGTTCGATCATGCTCCTCAAAAATACCGGCACAGCTGTAGCCCGACTGATACATTTGCTCTATGAATATTTCAATATGATTATGCTGACAGCCGATAATAGCAAACTTTTTTTCTCCCATATCTCTTCTCCTCTGTCTTACACTATCCGTTATTTCTAGCAAAAATTTTGTCGGCCTCTACGCGGAATTCCTTAACCGCTTCTTCGATCGTGGCTTTGCCAAATTGATGCTTCTGAATAACTTTCTCGAATAATGCCGTTACTTCGCCAGCTCCCTTTGGACCTGCATCATACCAGGCTGGATTGCTTTGCGATACATGCTCCAGCATCGCAATCATCTTTTTGTCGCGATCCGTAAATTTCGGAGCTAAATACTCGCGTACTTTTTTGTTCTCTGGCAGTCCGCGCTCCGTTTCCAATACATCTGCCGCCTCTTCGCTGTTGACTAGAAAATCAATCAACAAAGCGGCTGCTTCTTGCTTCTTGGATTTAGCGGAGGCGCTAAAGAACATCGCTGTTTGCAGTACGCTGCCTGTTTGCTCTGCGCGCGGATAAGATATCATATCCACATTGTCTGTCATGACGGATTGATAAGCTGGGAAAGCGGCAATCCAAGTAGGTCCCATCATCGCGACTGTTCCTTTTAACAGCGCATCCTTATTCGGATCCGCATTGCTTAGCGGCAAGGCTGAAGCCGTAATATTAGCGGGAGGAGCTATACCTTCCTTGCGTGCTGTCTCCCACATGCTCATCCATGCTTTAAGATTTTCATCGTTATAGCCTAGTCGATTATCTTCCGAGTACATCTTGTCGCCTTTGGAAAACAAATAGTACATAAAGGCCTCAAGCGAAGAAGAGGAGTCGAACATTCCGTAAACATTGTCCCCTAACGCCGCCTTCAGCTCACGCGATATGGCAAACAGCTCATCCCAAGTCGAATCCTTTTCAGGCTTGCCGATTTTGGCTTGGTCGAACATTTCATTATTAACGAGCAAGACGGATGCATTATCGGCAACCGGGATGCCTGTCAGTTTTCCGCCTATCGTACCTTGATTGCTTAACACATCCGCATTCAAATCGTCAATCTTTAGAGCGCTGCCAACAAAAGGATTGAGATCCGCCAATACTTCGCGTTCGGAATACTCTTTAATATACAAAATACTCATTTGCATCACGTCGGGCGCGTTGCCTGCCGATACCTGTGTAGAAAGCTTCTCCCAGTACCCATCCCAAGAGGAATATTCGGGGATAACTTTAATGTTCTGATATTTCTCTTCAAATTTTGCAATCGCTTGCAAAGTTCTGTCATGTCTGCCCTGCGATCCCCACCAAGCAAAGCGCAATTCAATTTTTTCTTCTTGTGCTCCTTGCTCCTTATTGCCATTTTCCCCTTTTGTCGCGCTGCCGCCGCCATTGCCGTTGTCTTGACCGCATGCCGCTAATAGCGACATTAGCAAAGCTGATATTGATGCGATCAATAAAGGTTTTTTAAACCACTTGTTGCTGCCCGTCATGTCATTCACTCCTCGTATGCGTTTATCCTTGCTGTCTTTAATTATAGGAAACCGTATCGTAAACAAAATAATATAAATCTATAAAAAGTATCGTTAATATATGAATACGGTTAACAATAATCGGACGGATTGCATCCCATATGCTTTTTAAACTGCTGACTGAAATAGGCATTATTTTTATAGCCAACCATAGCCGTAATTTCATATAGCTTATATTTTCCGCTCATCATAAGCTCCTTAGCCCGCTCCATTCGAACATGCGTCACGTAGCTGTTGTAATTTTCGCCCGTTACATCTTTGAAAATCTGACTTAAATAATTTCGAGTCAAGCTCACTTTATCGGCAATGATGTCTAACGTAACATCCTCATTCAAATGCTCTTTCACATACTTTTTAATATAATCTACCGTTTTCTTATGCTTGTGATTCACTCGATTCGCCATCGCATCGCACACGAGGGCCATCGTTTCCTTCAGCCAGGACTCCAAATCCTGCGCATGATTGATACGCTCCAGATCCTGATACCAGCGGACATTCGAATATATATCCTCCACATTAATACCTTGCTGGTACAAGCTGATCGTCAGCATGCCCATCAAATCAATGACAACGCTTCGCATATAATGCACATTCATCGCTTTATGCTCATTCAAGGTAAGAAGCAGACCCGAAATATGGGCGGCAAGCTCATCGGAGCGTCCCTCCAATACGACTTCCATTAATGACTGATAATGCTCAATCGGTTTAGACGGAAGCGATTCGGACAGCTTGTTCAAGCTTTGCTCGTTAACTACGAGCCAATTATCCTCTACAGATGCTCTCTCAACCAGGGCATTGATCGCATGGCGGTAGGATCGCCAAACCAAGGAAACCTCATATTCAATTGTGCCCAGCGAACCCCATACATCCAGCTTCAAATAATTTTTGATAGGTTCTATAAACTGTTTAATAATATATTTCATTCTATTTTTAGACGTCTCTTCTCTCAGATGATGAGGCTGCGCGAATACGAGAACAAATTTATTTTTCTGAACATCCGCCAAATAAACGTTCGCTTGCTTGGATACTAATTCTTCCAATATATTTGTTACCGCATAGGTATACGTTAATAAATCCTTGCTTTCAAAATGGGCTTTGCCGATTGGAACCACATATTCGAGCACGGCAACAGTAAATATCTGATTGGTAAAGTTCAGCCCTAATTGCTTCGTTGCCTTTTCAAAAAACTCTTTTTCACAAAAATGAGGCTCAAGCATTCCCTTAAGCAGTCTCT
Source organism: Paenibacillus sp. PAMC21692 (assembly GCF_014303795.1). Classification (NCBI taxonomy): domain Bacteria; kingdom Bacillati; phylum Bacillota; class Bacilli; order Caryophanales; family Paenibacillaceae; genus Paenibacillus; species Paenibacillus sp. PAMC21692. The sequence continues at coordinate 5,001,334 of NZ_CP060293.1, read as the reverse complement.
TCTTTGTTTCTGGCAAATGGTAATTTACAAGTTCCTTAAGCTCCCGTTCTTCCTGCTCATGCTGGTTGCTTTGCTTTATCTTTTTGATGGTTTCCAGCAGTACGGATTCAATTTCCGGAACGGTTGCGGGTTTGGACAAATAGTCGGAAACCTTCAGCTTTAAAGCAGACTTAGCATAATTAAAATCATCATAACCGCTTAAAATAATGACCTCTGCCTTGGAGCCTGCTTGTCGTGCCGACTGCAGCATAGCGATTCCATCCATTCTGGGCATGTAAATATCCGTCAATATTAAATCGGGCTGATGCATCTCGATCATCGCAAGCCCTTCCATGCCATCAATCGCGAGACCAGCAATCTCTACATTCAACTTTTGCCAATCAATCGTTCTGGTTAGCCCCTGCAGAGTCATTTGATCATCGTCGATAATGACTGCTTTAATCTTTGCGCTCATGACCATCATGCCCCTCTCTTAACCTTTCCCAATCCAATGGAACAGACGAAAGCTTCGGAACTGAAATTGTAACTGTTGTGCCTTTATCAAGAACGCTTTCTATATTAACGCCATAGGCAGAGCCAAAATAAAGATCAAATCTATCCGAAACATTGCTCACGCCATGATGCTGCCGTTCCCTTACCTTCGCCGTATCTTCCATACCATGACCATTATCTTCAATAATAAAAACAATGGAATCGGTCAACTCCAAAGCACGAATGGCTATAAACCCTTTTCTTCTGGAATGAAAGCCATGAATAATCGCATTTTCGACAAAAGGCTGCAAAGTTAATTTAGGTAAATAATAATCATTTATTGTTTCCGGAATATGAAGAAGGATATGAATTTGATCCTGATATCTAATTTTTTGCAGCTCAACGTAGCAGGTAATATGCTCAACCTCTTTTCTTATCGGTATAAAGGATTCGCCGCTCGAAAGCGCGATCCTGAGCATTTTTCCAAGCAATGAAAGCATACGGCTAATCTCGCCCGCTCCTGCTTCAATGGCATGCCAATTCATCACATCCAGCGTGTTATAAATAAAGTGAGGGTTCATTTGCTCCTGCAGAACCTTAATATCCGCTTCTCTTTTTTGCTGATTTTTTCGATTCAGCTGCTCGATAAGCTCCTCAATATTGATAGCCATGTTATTAAAATGATTGTTCAAATAGCCGAATTCGTTATCATATTCATTGTCGATTCGCGTATTCAGTCTGCCTGTTTTCAAATGTTTCATCGCATTTACAAGCCCTTTAATAGGATGAACAAATTGTCTCGCCAAAAAATAAGCAAACGTTGTGGCCAACAAAACACAAATTACCGCCACAATAACAATTGTATTTTTAATTTTTTGACTGCCAGCCGTGATGCCCGTCCATGAAATCAAATCCAGTGACACCCACTGTGTGCGCTGCTGCTTGCTCCAAACCAACAGCTGTTTTTCATCAAAATGGTGAATGGCATATTGCTTTTGAAAGTTCCCCTGATTCATCATGTCAGGAAGCGCTTCAGAAATAGCGGAATATGGCAAAGCGTCGTTTTTCACTTGACTGGAATCGAGAATTAGCCTTGAATTCGTATCCAGCAAAAATCTTCCGGCATCGGCTGCATGACTCGACATGAGCTTATGCATGTATGAAATATTCACGTTAAAAACGAGTACCCCCAGCTCCTTGCCCTCAGGCGAGAGCACCTTGCGGCTAAAGCTGACTACATCATCCTTGCGCTGCACAAAGCTGCCATTAATAAGTTTATTGGTACCCAGCCAAATATAATCGGCATGCTGGATCATCTCATACATCGGGGATTGCTCTAAAATCGAGTAGGCAAAAATGCCGTTTACCCCCGAATAATAGTTGTTCGTACTCCCCTTGGCATACAGTTGAACAGAATGAATACCTTCCTTAATATAGCTCTGTCTGCTTAGCAGATCGATCACTTGCTCATTTTTCTCAATTCTGGAGAATGAGTTTTCCTCCTCCTGCAAATACTCTACAATCAGGGGATGACTGGCCGCAACCAAGGAATCGTATTCAACGGCCTGCAGTTGAATATCGATTTGCTTGTTAATTTCATCCAGCAACAAAATGCGCGAAGAGATCGTCTTGTCGACGACCTCTTGATTCGTAATCATATAACTGGTTATTCCAAGCGTTAAGATGAGAATAGCAGAAATAATAATAAAGGAAGTAAAGAGATTGGCCTGAAGGGAAAACACTTTAATCGGATTTTTCATATCCTTCACCGTCGTCTCATGGTAGTTAGGTCGTGTCTGAAAACCCGCTCAGGGGCATCTTTCACCGCCTTTCCGCCCCCTGCTTCGTCACTTTTGCTTGACGTACCCCCGGTACGCCTTCACAAAAGTTCCTTGCATGGAACGAAAATTCGGCAAAATCTGCTCCCCTCGGAGTATTCAGACACGCCCTAGTCTCGTGGTTCCAGGTTAATAGATTAATTGATTTTTAGTCAATTGTACACGAGAATAATTTTCTACTTGATCCCCGTTGTAGCAATCCCTTCCACAAAGTATTTTTGCGAGAACATAAATATTATAAAACAAGGTAAAATAGACAGTACACTCATAGCATACATCGGACCCCAAGTAACAGCAGAAGAGTTATCCAAAAATAGTCGAAGCGCAAGCGGTACCGTATATTTCGCCGTATCTGTCAGATAGAGCATCTGTGCAAGAAAATCATCCCATGTCCAAATGAAGCAAAACAGCGCTGAAGTAATAATAGCCGGCATACATAGCGGCAGCACAATTCGAAACGCAATGCCAAGCTGCGAACAACCGTCGATTTTCGCAGATTCATCCAAATCATTCGGGATGCCGCGCACAAATTGGTTAATAAGAAACACATAGAATGGTCCTACCGCCAAAAAGTGAGGCACAATAATCGGCAGCGCCGTGCCAATCCAGTCGAAATTTTTAAACAAAATATATTGCGGCACCAAAGTAACCTGTGTTGGAAGCATAAGCGTAATCATGAGAATCGCAAACCAGAAATTTCTAAGCGGAAATTTTATTCGCGCAAAACCGTATGCAACGAGCGCGCTTGACAGTACCGTGCCAACAACAGATAGGCCGGCAATAAAAAACGAATTCAGAAAAAACTGTCCGAAAGTAAATCCTGGTATAGCGGTCCAGCCGTCCAAAAAGTTATTCCATTCGAAATGAGAGGGAAATAAGCTCGTGCTGTTCATTTCCGTATTGGATTTCACTGAGCTGCCGAACAGCCATAGGATTGGGTAAATCATCAAAATACTGCCTGCAATCAGGACGATATATTTCGTCCACAGCTTTGTATGAGCCATCACATAGCTCCTCCTTCTTGCCGCTTATTCGTTTTAGTTTTCATAGTGCACCCACTTTTTCGATGTGCCGAAAATAATGACAGTCGAAATACCGATAATGACGAGCAAAATCCATGCAAGCGCGCTGGCATAACCCATATCGAAAAATACAAACGCTTTTTGATACAAATACAAGGCATATACTAAAGTCGAATCAATGGGTCCGCCCTTTGTAATAACAAATGCCTGCGTAAACATTTGAAAGCTATTGATCGTTTGCATAACCGTATTGAACAAAATAATGGGTGTCAGCATCGGCAGCGTCATTTTGAAAAAGATACGAGTCTTAGAGGCACCGTCAACCGCAGCCGCTTCGTATAAATCCTTCGGAATTTGTTTTAATCCCGCTAAAAAAATAACCATGGATGAACCGAATTGCCAGACCGACAAAACAATAAGTGTAGATAAAGAAGTGCTAGGCATATTAATGAAATCCGTCGCAGGTATTCCAAATGTGCCAAGCAGCTTGTTGACCAATCCGTCGTATCCGAACAAATTACGCCAAATCGCTGCTATAGCTACACTGCCGCCTATCAAGGATGGCAAATAATAGACAGCGCGGAATATCGACATTCCTTTGATCGATTTATATAAAAGCATGGCTACGCCCAACGCAAACGCCAGCTTCAGCGGAACCGATACAAATACATAAAGAAAGGTTACCTTTAATGCTTGTGTAAATGTTTGGTCATTCATAAAGATTTCTTTGTAGTTCCCAAGGCCGGAGAACTGAGGACTCTCAAGCAAATGATAATTCGTTAACGAAAAATATAGCGATTGTCCCATTGGAATAAGCGTCAACAGAAACAACCCGATTAGCCAAGGCGATATGAATGCGTATCCCCATAGTCCGTCGACCAACTTATTGCGCTTTGATATTTTCATGGCATTCGTCATAAATAACTCTCCCTCTTTGTTGCGTCTTATCTGTGATGCTCTTATTGTATCCAGGGGAGCTTGGAACAAAAATAATACAAATCTATAATATGTAATGCATTTATACAATGAACAGCAGTCCGAAGAATGAGCACGCCTGCGCACTCGCTGATCGAAAGTTTGCGGAAACATTATATTAAAAAGTAAATGGGACTGTCCCAAAAGATATAAAAATAATAGCGAGTCAGTAATGCGCACAGTTAGACACAGAAATGGTCGGTCAGGATACCAATCCTTGACCGACCACTGCAACAAATACATCCCATAGGCGTTATAAACGACTATGGAGCTCCTAACAGAGACAAATACATCCCATAGGCGTTATTAACGACAATGGGGCTCGTAACAGCTACAAATACATCCCATAGGCGTTATTAACGACTACGGAGCTCGTAACAGCGACAACTACAGCCCATAGGCGTTATTAGCGACTATGGGGCTCGTAACAGCGACAAATACACCCCATAGGCGTTATTAACGACTATGGAGCTCGTAACAGCGACAACTACAGCCCATAGGCGTTGTTAACGACTATGGAGCTCGTAACAGCAACAAATACACCCCATAGGCGATATTAACGACTATGGAGCAGCAACAATAACGACGTTCCTGCTTCTAGGCCTGCCTAACGTAAAACTTGAGGTCGGGTGGCTTTCGCTCGCTCACAATTTCTCAAGAAGGCGGCAATAGACCAAAAGCCAGAAATGGCGGTGCAGGGATAACGCCCTAGCACCGCCATTTCTTCATTTTTGAGGTTTCATTCATCAAGTGAGCTATTTCATCAAGCGATTTATCATACTTTTGAGAATTGTTGGACGTATCTCCGTCGGCGTCGTCTTTATTCCTTCATCTTCCTTTGCCAGACATATGGCTCGTCATACGACCATGAATCCCGATTTATAAATGCCGCCAGCAGTGCGATCAACGTCCCGGTGATGCTAAACAAACCGATCAGCCAAATGGATAATATCGCGTAACCCGATGCCATCCTATTTCCTCCTCGCGCCTTTTTATTACCATATGCGCGAAAAGGAAGGAATAGTAGAAGCGCTTCCGCCCATCACAAAGGCATAATAGCAATTTATTCAGATAGGCCAATGAGGTTGGGCGAAGCGCCTTCCCATCTGCCTATCATTCACTTACTATATAACTATACGATTTTGAATGCAGACTATTTGTTTTGAAGGAGTGAGAACATGGAATTATTGTTCGTCGTAATTATCGTATTCTTCATCGTCATCATGATTGCTGGATTGGGATCCAAAAGAAAGTCATATCATCGCGGCTCACCTTCGGATGGCGGTCATTCGGGATTTGCTTATAATGATGACTCCCATCGTCGCCCCCACGAAGACAACCAGACGGGTGGACATCACCATGATCATGGTGGAGGACATGGAAACGGAGATAGCGGAAGCAGCGATGGCGGAAGTGGGGGTGGAGGCGACTAAAGGACGCCTCCCTCCCACGCTATGACTTCAACCTTTCCCGCGAACGACTTGATTCCCCGCTATGAGGTCATGAATGCGGCGTTTGTCCTCACGCAGCCCAACCATAAACAAGTAGAAAGCGATGAATATGCCTGCAATCGGTTTGACGCGAAAAGTACGGTTCATTCGTCGTCGCCTAAATTGCATATACCTCTCTCCCTCCCACATAGGTTGAGCGAATGGCAAGATCGTCGTCCACAATGAGAAAATCCGCGTCTTTTCCCGCTTCAAGCTTTCCTTTGCGGTCGGCCACGCCACTCTGACGTGCAGGTACTTCCGTAAAGGATGGCAAGACAACTTCCAGCGCGTATCCGGTATAAGAAAGCACGTTTTTTAAGCCTTGAATCATCGTCAGCGTGCTTCCGGCCAGGCTGGATCCGTCCTTGAGCCAAACTTGCCGATCCTTTAAGATGATCTCGCCGTAGTCTCCGTCGGGAAGCCCTGCCTGCTGCACGGCATCCGTGATCATGCACACTTTATGGGCGCCTTTGATGTCGAAGAGCAGCTTAACGACCGCCGGATGGACATGAATGCCGTCCGGAATGAGTTCCGTCGTAAGCTCCCCGCAGATCAGACCGGATCCCGCGACGCCCGGATCCCGGTGATGGAAGGGGCTCATGCCGTTGAAATGATGCGTCGTGTGCGAGACCCCCCTGCGGATGGCTTCCAGCACTTGCGCGTGCGTGGCGTCCGAATGGCCGATCGAAACCGTTATGCCGAGCCCGGCCAGCAGATCGACCGCTTCCAGACCGCCTTCGATTTCCGGGGCGAGCGTGGCCAGCTTTATGCGGTTGCCGGACGCTTCGATATGGCGCCTCAGTTCAGCCTTAGTCGCGGAACGGAGATGCCTCTTGTCCTGGGCTCCGCCGCGACCCGGATGAAGAAACGGACCTTCCAGATGGACGCCGAGCAATTCGGCGCCGTCCAGTCCCCTGCTCGCCGCTTCATCCGCGCAACGAAGCGCTTTCAGAATCTCCTGCTCCGATGCCGAATCCGTCGTGGCGAGGAACGACGTCGTGCCGTGCGCGGCATGAAACCTGCTCATCCCATCAAGTCCCTCGAAGGTGCCGTCCATCACCTGAAAGCCGTTTCCGCCATGGACATGAACGTCGATGAGACCGGGAAGAACCCGCTTTCCTTGCAGATCAAGAACCAGGACCGCCTCCATGAACGCCTCCGATATCTCTTCCGGCTCGCCCACGGCTTCGATCCGTCCATCAGTCCCAACCAGCAGGCATCCGTTGTCGATCACGCGCCTGCCCGTGTAGATACGCCCATTCGTCAGCAACAGCCTTTGATTCCGAGCATTAACTTGAATAACGTCCACTCTCCTTTCTCCATCTTTCCAATGCAACGTGCGTTGCACCCATCATGCCCGCCGAATCGCCTAGCTTCCCGGCCATCAACTCCGGCCGCATGTCCAGCTGATCGAGATGAATCTCCATCTCCTCGCGGATGGGCTCCATCAAATAACGGCCGGCGGCCGCCACGCCACCTCCGACGATAAAAACTTCGGGAGCCAGTATCAGCGCCATCGTGGACAGTTTGCGTCCAAGCGTGCGCCCGACGTACCGGAATATGTCCAGCGCCGTTTCGTCGCCTGCCTCGCATGCCTCGTAGACATCGAGAGCGGTTATCGGACGGTTCAGCCGGCCAAGCGCCGTCCGCTCTCCTGTCCGAACCGCTTCTTCCGCCAGACGCGCGATTCCGGACGCCGACGCGATCGTCTCCAGGCACCCGAGCTTCCCGCAATTGCATGGATAGCCGGTTCCGTCTACGACATCGTGGCCGAATTCGCCGGCTAGCTGACGGTTACCACGGACAAGCACGCCGTCGTTTATTATCCCCGCCGCCAAACCCGTGCCAAGCGTGAGACAGATCAAGTGGCGATAGCCGACCCCGGCACCGGCGGCCGCTTCTCCCAACGTATACATTTTTACATCGTTGTCGATAAACACGGGCGCATCTAACCGCCTGCTCATATCGTCCGCGAACGCTACGTTCCTCCAGCCGAGATTGGACGAATCCAGCGCAATTCCTGAGCCCGGCTCCACCCAGCCGGGAATGCCGAATCCTGCGGCCCCGATCCCCCGGTAGCCGGCTTCCGACGCCATCGCGACAATCTCCGAGGATAACCGTTCGAGAAACTCGACCGCATTAGACGTCGGCCGCATGGGATTGCCGCGGATGGTTGCGATGCTCCGTTTCAGGCGCAAAACGCCTTCGGCGTCGAAAATGCCGATCACCGTATTGGTTCCTCCGATGTCTACCCCAACGATCGCGTCATGCGAAGACGATTGGGCCGTCATGTGCTCCGCCTCCCTTTTTAAGCCGCAAGCTTGCATATCTTAATGGTAGTGCGATCGTCCGTTCAGTCATACGGGCCAATATTGTCTTATACTAAGCGGCTATTATCCAATCGGGAATACCCATCGCGGCAAGAAAACCCCGGGTGGTACACTGGATTCGAGGCTGTAAGAAGAGAGGAGATTTTATGGAAAAAATAATGATTACCGTAGGCGAATCCTCTGGCGATTTCATAGGAGGAACCAATCAGATCATTCAGGCAGCCGTCGATTACGTGTCTTTCCTTGGCGGCGGAACGGTCAGGCTCGCGGAAGGAGTCTACCAAATGCAAAGCACCGTTCATCTTAGATCGGGCGTCGTGCTGGAAGGAAGTCCGGGCCGCACGGTGCTGCGGCAGCGCGAAGAACGAATTTCGGCCATTACGGCCGACGCCGATCTCCACGAACGTCAGGTCAGCGTCGAGCAACCCGAGCTCTTCCCCGTCGGTCAAACCGTCGCCATACGCCGAAGAGCCGAAAGCAGAGGATTCGGGGATACCGTCGCCGTCGTGACGGGAAAAGACGGTAACGTGCTTTATCTCGACCGCGAGCTCCTCTCCACGACCCTGCTGTCCGAGGGAGGCATCGTAACGACTCATACCCCGGTGCTCAGCGGATACGATTGCAACGGCGTGGAAATCCGCGGCTTGATCGTAGAGGGCAACCAAAGCAATCCGACGCTGGCAAACGGATGCCGCTGCGCGGGAATCTTCCTGTTCGATGCCCATGACGTGCTTATCGAAGACTGCAGCGTCAGGGACTATAACGGTGACGGAATCAGCTATCAGCATTCATCCGCCATTCGCGTCCTCCGTTGCGAAAGCGCTCGCAACGGGGGCAAAGGCATCCATCCTGGCAGCGGGACCAAAAACACGGAGATTCTGAACAGCAGCTTTAACGAAAACGGAATGGACGGGATTTTTCTCTGCTGGCGTGTGCAGGATAGCATCGTCGAGAACTGCACGGCCATTCGCAACCGAATGAGCGGCCTCTCCATCGGCCACAAGGACATTCGCAACCTGATTCGTTCCAACCGGCTGTCCGAAAATAACATGTACGGCATCTTCTTCCGGAACGAATCGGAGCCGATGGCGGCCAACTACAATCGCGTCGAGCACAATCTGATCGAAGACAACGGTTCGGAACAAGCGGGGCATGTCGGCATTCGAATCCGCGGCGGAACGCATGACGTCGAACTGATCGGCAACCGAATTTGCTTCTCGTCGGCTCCTCCGGAACAAACGATCGGCATTTGCATGGAGGAGCATACGGGCGAGATCCGATTGAAGGATAACGAGTTCGTGAACTGCGCGATGGAGACGCACGATCATTGGTTAATCGCCGCTAAATGAAAAAAAGAGCCGTACCGCTTCAGCAAAATCTGCTGAACGGTACGGCTTTTTTAATTAACTCCTTTATTTGGCGGAATCCAGGCTCTCCTGGTACAGAGCGGTAACGTCCTGATTTTGTTTGTCCAGTCCTTTTTCCTTAAGCGTTTTCTCGAGGTCGCTCCAGATCGCGTCCAGCTTCGCCGGATCCTTCTCCAGAATGAATTTCGGAAGCGCTTTGCCCCACTCCGCTATAGCTTCCGTGTTGAATTTTTTGATATCGTCCGTCCACTTGACCACAGAAGGAGCGAATTGGTAATCCTTTTCTTCTCCTTTAATCAACAGGTCTGCAGCCGTTTTGGCCCCGTACTTGCCGTAAGCTTCGACTTGGGAGGGGTTCATGTTTTTCGAGATCCAGCTTTCCGAGTTATCCCATCTGGCGTAATCGCCATCCGACAAGGTAAAGCCGGAAGCGTAATTCGTGGAGAGCATGCGGGCGTAACCCATGCCCAGATCCTCCCAGAACGTGCTCGGTTTCGTCTTGTATTCGTTCACCAGCCAATCCGTTGCGGTACGTTTGCCGTTCTCGACCGTATAATATTTGCCTTCGATACCCCAGCCGACGAGAATTTGATTTTCCAGCTTGAACATGTCGTCATAGAATTGGATGAGACGAACGGGATCCTTGGCGTTTTTCGTAAACGACAGCCACATGTCGCCGCCCCTATTCGGATTCGTGGACGGTTTGTTCACTAATTTCGTCTTGCCCGGCGCAACGATGTCGAAGGAGATATAGGAACGATCCTCCATGCCGTTCTGCGCGAGCGTACTGCTACAGTTGCCGCCGCCGCCGAAGATGACCAGGACGCGGCCTTGGTTGCATTTCGTCGTGAATTGTTCAGGCGTTTGAACGAGCGACTCCGGATCGAACAGCCCTTCGCTGTTAATTTGATTGAAGAATTTAAACACGTCGGTATAGCCGGGCTCGAAGAAACGAAGTCTTGCATTTTTTTGATCGTCCACGAAATACTGCGCCGTCGTCGGGAAACCCGCGTACGAACGAGCGGAGGTATCGAAAATATTGTAAAGCTGGTTGGCCGCTCCGTAATTGGAGAACCCGATCGTCTTGCCGCCGTCGATTTCCGGATATTTCGCGATATAGTCGGCAGCTACTTTCTTGACGTCGTCAAGGGTCTTGATTTCGGGATAACCGGCTTCCTTCAGAACGGCGGCTTGGATGGCGATCCATCCCGCTTGGTTCAGGTTGCGTACCTCTTGTGTAGGAGGCTGGAGCAGGCCGTAGACTTTGCCGTCCGTATGCGCAAGCATCGAAAGGTCGTTGTTGTAAGCTTTCATAATGTTAGGTCCGTGTTCCTTGATCAGATCGGTAAGATCCAGGACCGCGTTCGCGTCGATGTAGGATAGCAGAGTGTTGTCGTGAATATTGATGACCTCGGGGAAATCGCCGGCCGCAAGCCAAATATTCATTTTCTCGCGGAAGTCGCCCGTAATGATATCCCACTTGATCGTGGCGCCCGTGCGCTTCTGAACTTCAAGCGCTACTTCGCTCGTCCAGTTGATGTTCGGATTATCCGTATTCATCGTAAACGTAAACGGCGTTCTGGCAGCTTCTTCGGCAGGCGCGGTGCTCTCGGTTGTAGGCGCCGGCTTGGATGTTTCCTCAGTCTTGGCATTGCCGCTGCCCGAATTACCGTTCGAGCAAGCCGAGATTAGCAGAATGCTCGCCATCAGCAAGGCGATTACCGCATGGAACTTGATTCTTTTCCCCATTTTTTGCGACCTCCACGTCATTTTTTATATTTCTAAGCGGCTTCCGTCTTTATCCTTATAAACGGAAACCGCTGCGAAATCAATCCTTCATGGCACCGAGGGTCAAACCTTTGACAAAATATTTTTGCAGGAACGGATAGACCAGCAAGATAGGAACCGTTACCAGAATCGTCAAAGTGGATTTGATGGTCAAAGGCGATATGACGCGTACCGCGTCGCTTTCTCCCGTATCCGAAACACTGCTTTCGACGGTCTGGATCATCTTCTGAAGCTCGTATTGCAAGACGGCAAGCTTCTCGTTGCGGCTGTTGTACAAGTAGTTGTCGAACCAGGAATTCCATTCGCCCACGGCTACGTAAAGCGCGACCGTGGCGACCACGGGAAGGCTGATCGGCAAGATGATCCGGGTGTAAATGCCGAAGTCGTTCGCTCCGTCGATATAAGCGGATTCGACGAGGCCGTCGGGCAGCTGCTCGAAGAACGTTCTCATGACGAAAATATAAAAAGCGCTGACGATTCCGGGAACGATGTATACGGCAAAGGTGTTCATCAGCCCAAGATCCTTGATCAGCAGGTAAGTCGGGATCAGGCCTCCGCTTACGTAAATCGTGATGACGAGAATAAAGCTGAAATGGCGCCGGAAAATGAACATCTTTCGGCTGAGCACGTAAGCAAGCATCCCGTTGCAGAACACCGAAACGACCGTTTGGATGACCGTCCGCAGCACCGAATTGAGCGAGGCTCTCGCCAGTTTCTCGTTTTGAAACACGTAAGCGTAGTTTTCCAGCGTGAATTTGCGAGGAAGCAGGTATAAGCCCCCTCTAAGCGCATCGGTCGTTTCGTTAAGCGAAATGATCAGCAGATAAATGAACGGATATACGGTGGACAGCGCAGCCACCGACAGCAAGGCGTACATCCCGATGTCAATCAGCCGTTCTCCCGTACTGCGGTAATGAGGCATAGAAGATCGCTCCAATCGTTAAAAGAGGTTGGTTTGATAACGTCTCGCAATCGCGTTGACAATGAGGACAAGCGTTATGCTGACGAGGGAGTTAAAGATGCCGACCGCCGTGCCGAAGGAGAAATCCCCTTGATTGAGCCCGAGCCTCAGCGCCAGAATCGAAATGACTTCCGAATATTCCTGGGTAATGGCGTTGCCGAGCAGGAATTGCGACTCGAAACCGCCGGTCATCAAATTGCCGATGGAAAGGATCGTAAGAAGGACGAACGTTGGGATGATGCAAGGAATAATGATGTATTTGACGCGTTGCCAGCGGCTTGCCCCGTCAACCTGCGCGGCATCGTAGAGACTGGGATCGATTCCGCTAATCGCCGCCAAATAAATAATCGCGCCCCAGCCGAAGCCTTTCCAGGTAAGGATGATCGTATGCAGCACCCAGAACCAAGTCGCTTTGCCGAAGAAAAAGATTCCTTCGTCGATCCAGCCCAGCTTGACCAGCAGCACGTTAACGAGGCCGCCGTCCGGCGATAGAAGCATAACGAATATATTGGCCACGACGACCATGGAAACGAAATGAGGCAAATAGGTCATCGTTTGTACGACTCTTACGAAGCCCTTGCTTCTGAGCTCGCTCAGGACGACGGCCAATCCGATCGCGAACACCGTACCGGCTACCAGCTGCATGGAGTTCATGGCAAAGTTGTTGCGTAATGCCAGAAAAAATCCGTCATGCGAAAGCAATTCTTTAAAATGAGCGAGCCCTACCCACTCGGCGCTCCACACGCTACGCCCGATTTTGTAGTCCTTGAACGCCATGAGCCAACCCCAGAGCGGGACGAACTGGAACACCATCAAATGCAGCATGATGGGAACGGACATCCAGAGCAGAATGTGCTGCCTTTTAATGCGATTCCAGAGTCCGGATTTGCGAACCGCCCCTGGCCCATCGCCAAGTTTAAACGCTTTCATATTAGTGAAATTAATCTTCACGGTCGAATCTCCTCCGTTCTCTTTGTTGTCATTATAACGTTAGTCGCCCCTCCCGCAGTATCTCTCAAAGTTGTTCTTTACTAGGTGATTCTTAAACAAGAACATCAAGGTGAAACGGCTGTCGCCGTCCTTTGGCGGCGCAGTAAGTAACATTGCCGAGAATTATAGGTCAAGTACGGAGAAAACTTATACTTTCCTGTAACTAGAAAAAAGCACCTGAATTCGCTTCAGGTGCCTCTAAGTTTTGCTATGTCCTGTTAACCCGCCTGCGCCGGTTCATGGCCGAGAATGGGATGCGTCAGCTCGATCGCGGTCCCTTCCCCGTTCCGGTTCAGAATGCGCAGCCCGTATCGCTCTCCGAAATAGATGCTTAGCCGTTCGTGAACGTTGCGCAAGCCGACGCCTTTTCTTTCGCTTGGATCCCCATGGTCCGGGGACAGCAGCGAAGGTCGAACCTCCTCCGGAATGCCAGGTCCGTTGTCGATGATGTCGAAATGCAAACTATCGGCAATCTTGGTGCCCTTGATTAAGATTTTCACCTCGTCCCCGGCTCCCGTGAACCGGGTGCCGTGTTTGATCGCGTTTTCCACCAGAGGCTGGAACAGCAGCCGCAGACACGGAAGCTGCATGATGTCGTCATCGATCATATAGACGACGCGGATCGACGTATCCTGGCGCGCCGACAGAATGTTGACATATGCCTTTACGTGTTCGATTTCCCGTTCGACCGTCGACAGCTCGCGGCCGTCGTTCAAACTCAGCCGCAGCAGATTCCCGAGCGAACTGACCATTTCGCTAATGTCGTCGGCATGCCGGCTCTCCGCCTTCCAGCGAATGGCCTCGAGCGTGTTGTACAGGAAATGCGGATTGATCTGGTGCGTCAGAACCTGGAACTCCAGCTCCTTCTTGTCTTTCGCTTCCTTCTCGGCGCTTTGGACCAGCTCGTCGATTCTTCTGACCAAATTATTGTAGCCCAAGTACAGCCAGCCGATCTCGTCGCTGCGGCTGACATGCGGCACGCTCGACAGGAACTCGCCGCGTTCCATTCTTCGCATGGCCTGTACCAATCGATGGATCGGGTTGGTAAAACGGGTGGTCAAATAGGCCACGGTCATGAGGGATAGCCCGGAGTAGAACAGCAGGAACAGCAGACTGACGCGTTCGATTCCTTCAACGGGCTTGGTCAGGACGGAAACCGGCAGCAGGCTTACCACCTTCCAGTCGTTATTGGCTACCGGCGCGTAAGATACCATGTACTCGGCGCCGTCGATGTTGATGGGATTGGAGTCGCTCGGCATGATCCGCAGATACTCCCGGAGATTTTGGGATTCCACTTTCGTGCCGATCAGGCTCTGATCCTGGTGATACATGATGATGTCCTTGTTGTCGACCAGCATGACCTGCTGCTGTTCAAGCTTCCTTAACGGCGCCAGATAATCGCTCAACGTGCTTACTTTAATATCGGCCGATACATAGCCTAGCGGCCGGCTTTCGCCCAAGCCGTATAATTGTTTGATCTGGGATAGGATCGGCTCCTTGTAAAGCGTCTGGTTGTCTACCGGCAGGAATAATTGCCAAAACGGCGATTTCATGACCTTCGCGTTGCTGAACCATTCTTCCATCTCCACGTCGATATTATGATAGATGGAGTGGGTAAACGTGGGGTATCGACCTGGATCGATCGGGAAAATCCGAATGGAAAAATCATGCGAATTGCTGCTGAGCAGGCTATTATATTGATTGAGCCTCATTGCGATGTCGAGCTCTTCCAGCGTGCTGGAAGGCGTAATGCCGAGCAGGTTCTGCATGTCGGGCGAATACATGATTTCGTTCTGCGTATTGCTGACCAGCTCCAGATAATTATCCAGATTCCGTGCGTTTCTCTCCATCATCTGGCTGGATATGATGGAGCTGACGTCCTGGATCGCCTCTACGGATCTGGAATACGAGAAGTAACCGATAAAGAGGAACGGAAGCATGATGACCAGGAAAAATAGGATGATAACTTGATGCCGAATCGAAAATCGGCCCATCCGCAGCCAATGATTATTCATGCTGGCAGCCCCTGCTGTTCCGATATTCTTGCGGCGTGCAACCGAATTTTTTCTTGAACAGCTTGGAGAAATGAACCGGATCTTGGTACCCGGTCATAAAGCTGATCTGATAGATCTTGAGATTAAGATCGACCAGCAGCTCCGCGGCCTTGGTCATCCGGACGTCGGTCAGGTATTCCAGGAAATTCATCTCGGTTTCCTTCTTGAAGAGCTTGCTTAACCATACGGGCGTCACATGAACATGATCGGCGACCGTCTGGAGCGTCAAATTGTCTTGATATTGCCGCAGGATGAAGCGCTGCGCTTCGTGGACGATCTGGCTTCTGAAGCCGGATTGCACCCTTATGTTATCCGCTGCCGCCAGCAACTGATTGGTCGTTTCCTTCCATAGAGATTCCAGGGTGTCGAAATGTTCAAGATGCTCCCACAGAACGATGGGATTTTTCTCCCACGACGGTTCTTTCCAACCCGTAGTCTTCTGCACGGTCCGGAATAACTCGAGCAGCCATTCGAAAATGCGCTGCTGAAGATCCTTGGGGTGATGAACGTTCCACGTCTTGACCAGTCTAGGAAAAAAAGACATGGCGTCGCGAATGTCTTGATGGCTTCCGTATTTCAGCAGCTCCACCAGATCCTTGGCGTTCGCGAGCTGATTCTCGGCGCGATCGTTCATGCCGGACAAGTCCTCGTCGCCTTTGAGCGAGCCGTGAACTTTATAATACTCCAGATAGCTCGTCGCTTTGCGGTGCAGCTCGAAGAGCTCCGGCACCGACGCTTGGCGCACGGCATATCCCCGGTTGATCCGAATTCGGAGCCGCTCCTTTATCTCCTCGCACGCCGCTTCCGACAATTCCGCAAGGCTTTCCGCGCTTTCGGCGTCGTCGCCGTCTCCGAGCACCAAGATCCAATCATCGTTCCTGGATCGGAACAACACGTGCCCGCAGCTCAGGCGTACCGCGAACAACTCCTCAAGCAAACGGCCCATCCCGAGAAGCAGCTCTTCTGTTTCATGCGGCGAATCTTTGGATAACGCTTTCAAACTATCGACCCTGAATATAATGAGACGGAGCGGAACGTCCATCATCCATTCCAGATTCAGCTGTCTCAGCTTCTGTTCGATACGATGCGAATGGCTATCGCGGAAGGGCTGCTCGGTCAGCTCCCGCAGCAGCTCTTCCCTCATCCGGGGAATCGCCTGCAAATAGCTTTCCTGCAAGAGGCTCCGACTCCGCTCTTCCGCGTTTTGCTCGCGCAAGCGCAAGAGCGAGACGGCTACGGCGTCCGCCAGCTCGGATTTGCTGATCGGCTTCAGCAAATAATCCGATACTCCCAACTTCATCGCTTCCCGGGCATAGTGGAATTCATCGTACCCGCTGATCACGATCAGGCCGCCCGTGTACCGATTGCTTATCAATTCTTCGATAAACTGAAGTCCGCTCATGCGCGGCATGCGGATATCGGTCAAGATGAGATCGGGAGGATAGCGCTTCGCGAGCTCGAGCGCGGTATCTCCGTCATCGGCATCCACCACTTCATCGACTCCCCATTCCTTCCAAGGAAGCTGGGTGACAAGTCCCTTGCGAATTTCCTTTTCGTCGTCCACGACCAGTACTCTCACCATTCGGCCATCCTCCATTCGCGTTTTCGCACGGTTACAAGGCAATCGGCCCCAACACCTTGTAATTATTATCGCGCATTGTAGTCCTGTCCCGTCTATGTGGCAATCATAAACAATGAATGGCAAAATTAACTTTCTATTAACATTCGCCGCGGAGAAAAGCTACACCTGCCGTAAACGCAAAAGCGCCGCACCGGAATTCGGGCCGGGAGGATCCCGGACGAACTCTGGTTGCGGCGCCTTGGCATACAAGGACAAACCTCAGATAAAACAAGGGGTAATATTGGCGGTCAATTCGAGAACGCCTACGATTTCCTCGTCCGAATTGCAGATCGGATAATAGACCGTTTCTCCGGCATTGCGTACCCAATGCGTAGGGTGACCTTCGAAGGCGCGCAGGATTTCCGGCCACAGCGGCTGAATCACGTAACCTTCCGCCGGCAGCGCCCCTCCGGCCACCATCACCTCGCCCCGCGACGGATTTTCGGGACGGCGGATCCATAAAGATGCGTACGTTTTCCGCGTGGGATCGATCCTCTCCGTCAACAACAGCATTCGTTTTAACCCATTGAAGTTCTCTTCGACGAAGTCGACCTCATCCCCAACGGCAAATTCGCTATATGTTTCTCCCGCCAGAATCGGATATTCCCGTCTTTCTTCCGGCATGACGTACTCCAGCATGTCGCCTGGGATGAACAACGCTCCGATTCTCGCGATTTCCATCAGCGGATAAGACATTCGTTCCATCTTTGATTCAGCCCCCTATCCCAGTAAGTTCCATAGCTTTAGTTTTAACGCGCCGAATACCTCGGGATCCTGCCCTTTGTGCAGCGTAGCTTTCGGGGCTTCGCTGAACATGGCGTTCTCCCATTTGTAAGGAGGCAGGTCCGAGAAGGACGGCTTGCCCGGCCACCATGCGTCGTTGTCGATGCCAAGCGATTCGCTTATATGCTCCCTCATCGTCTCCCGCCCGTTCTCCGGCTGTTCCCGAATCCACTGCTCCATGCAGTCTGCCACCTGCATGGCGCCGCGAAGCGTCTTCAGCCTGATCGACGGAATCGGTCCGTCCATGCCGAACAGCTGGTCTCCGGGATAAAATACCGTCGTGCTGCCTTCCGAATCCGGCGTCTCGTGCCAGTTGTCGCCCCACTTCGTATTCTCCCAGTAGACGAATCCGTCCACGCCTCTCGCGACCGCGGAGAGAGGGGCGATCGCCGTACCGAGCAAAGTCTGGCCGATCGGCTGCGCGGTGCCATAAGTCCACACCTCGCTGCCCGCGGCGCGAATCGGTCCGAGGCTCTCGGGAAACCAGGAGAAGATCTGCTCGTTGACGACCCACAACTTAATGATGTCCGCGTATTTCTCGAAGTGCAGTCCGTAACTCCAGCTGGAGTCGGTCCGAAACACGAATCGCGCTCCTTCTTCCTTCTCGAACACTTCCTTGGACAACTCGTAGAAGATGTCATTGACTTTCTCGTCCCAGATGAAGCGGGTCTCGTCGCCGTCGTATGGAAAAAGCTTATAGCGTTTTTTATGGTTCAGGAAAAGCTCGAATTTGGTTCCCAGCCAGCCGTTTTCCGTAAAGTGGCGGTAGAATTCCTCCATGATGGACGAGAACTCCGTACGGTAGCCTTTCATTCCGAACTTGGCGTAATCGGCAGGCCAATGGAAATTAAACGGCAAATACATATAGGGCAGCGGGATCGCGCCGCGCTTCGTCTCTTTGAACGCGGAGCCGTCGAGATAAGGACCGAAGTGCTCGTCGAACCTAGACCAGTCCTTCACGCGCATCTCCTTGCCTTTGCCTTCCAGCTCGGGAATGAAGGCGGGAGGAATCTTGCCGGAGTGCTCGTAAGGCAAATAATGCAGCAATGCCCGATGTTCGTGCGCCATGCGGTAAAACTGGCTTTCCACCCGATTGTAGGTGCCGTCCTCGTACCGATTCTCGTTGGCGCACAGGCTTGCCATTCTTCGCGAAATATTGTCGGCATAGCTGTTCAGATCCGCGATGATGAGCGATTCGTCGGGCACCGAGGTTTCGAGCGCTTTCACCCGAAGAACGTGCGTATCGGTCGCGTCGCCGGCCGTCACGTGGATCGCGCCGGTATATTCGCCTGCGCGAACGCCAGAAGGGATGAAAAGATCCACCCATAGCACCGCAAACGCTTGATCAGGCACCGCGTTCCGATGCGTAATGGATGCGAGCGTGCGCTCCACCGGCTCTTTGATCGCGAGCGGCACCAGCGCGTCGGGATAATACTTGCCCTGCACGCGATGATACCACTCCGCGTAGAAGGTAAATTCCTCGCCGGGTATCTCGTCGCGTTCACCGCTCAGGACATCCGCCCTGACGCTGAACGAGGAGTCCGGCACGCCGTCCAGCCGCACCGCAATCTGGAAGGATACATAAGCATTGCGCGGCGAGACCAGACTCGCCGAAGCTTCCGACAGGTCGGCCAGGGACCGGATGCGGGCATGCTGCTCCAGCACGTCGCCGGTCTGTGGACAAATACGGATCATATCCGGTACTAAGTAACTGTTTTTCATGTCCTGTCTCCTTATCGCTCTAATGTGCCGGATCGTTCAAGCGCGAATTCCACGAGAACGGGTCCTTTTTCGTTCATGGCCTGCGCCCATGCCTCTCCCGCTTCTTCCGGCCGTTCCGCCCGCAGCCCTTTGATACCGTATGCGTCCGCCAGCTTGACGAAATCGGGATTTGCGCCTCCGGAAGACTTCGCTTCTTCCGAGAAAACGACGATTTTCAACGGAATGCCGTGGATGGCGCATACCGCCATTTCCTGCGCGTTTTTCTGCAGTCCGAATTCGCCGTTGACCGAGACGACCGTTCGTTCCGGGTAGGCGAGCCCCGCTCCGATGGCGGCAGGCAGACTATACCCCGGCGCCTCCATCCCGACGGGGCAGATCAGGGTTCGAGCCGGCCAAACGTCCCGGGCGAGCAGCGCGTGATGCCGCTTCTCGTCGACCATCACGATGCCTCCTTCGGGCAATGTGTTGCGGATGAGCCGCAAAACGGCCTCGGTTTTGTCGCAGCCGTCGCCGAGTTCAACGACTTCGGCGATTGGTCCCGGTCCGCTTTCCGAATGTTCCGCATGAATGGATTCGACGGACTCGGCGCGGTATCGCGACGTATCGTCATCGGTCAATCGATAACGAAAAGCCTTTTTTTGCGCGGAAATGTCTTTCGGGATATCGACCAGCACCGGACCCGGCAGTCCGCTCGCGGCGATCCGGAATGCTTTCCGAACGGTGTCCGGAATATCCGCGGCGTCTGTGACGAAATAGCTATGCTTGGTAATGGGAAGCGTCATGCCGATGATGTCAGCCTCCTGGAACGCATCCGTTCCCCTGAGGCTTAACGCAACGTTTCCCGTAATGACGACCAAAGGGACATGATCCCTGTGGGCGACGGCGATGCCGGTAATCAAATTGGTTGCTCCCGGCCCGGAAGTGGCGATGCAGACCCCCGTTTTGCCGGATGCTCTGGCATAACCGTCCGCGGCGTGAATCGCCCCTTGCTCATGCCGGGCGAGCATATGCCTGAACCGATCGTCGTAATCCCGGATCGCGTCATAGATATACAGGACGGCCCCGCCGGGATAGCCGAATACGCACTCCACGTTCTCCAGGAGAAGGCTGCGCATCAGCATTTCGGAACCGGAGATGACGTCGGGCTGAAGAAGCTTCTCCGTCAGCCGTTCGCGAGCGTCGGTGCTAATGGTGCTCACCAGCCTTCCCTCCTTTGCCTGTTCGTCGGCATGCGCCGCCTGGATTTAATCGTTCTTGCTTCCGTTCAATGCGCGGATGACGATGTTGTCCATGGTTACCGCCGTACCCTTCCGATTGATCACGACGATCTTTTTGCTCTCTCCCGGTAGGATGTTGAAGTAGTTGTCGGAGAACATCGTATGATCGATCGGACATTCCAGCTTCACGAACCGGGCGAAGCAGTCGGTCGTCAACGTGATTTCGATCGAGCCGGCGCGGGTTTCGTGTTCGATCTTCAGGCGGCAAGGACTGAAACGCAGATCCTTGTGCTCCGCAAAGAAGAAATGGTTGTCGTACACATCCGCGCGTTCGCTCCGCACCGCCATGAAATGGCTTCTCCTATCGATTACGCCAAGTCGCCATTCCACCTCGGCCGGACTGAATTCGGTGACCCGCATGGAAGAGTTCGGCTCCACGACGACGGAATACGCGCGTTCGAAGGTCCCGTTGCCGAAACAATTCCGAACGCCGACGGTCAGGGTATCCTCGTACCTCTCCATGCTGTCGTTCGCGACCCACACCGAGATCGCGCCGCTCTCTTCTTTGAAGGACAACAGAATGGGATGATAGAACCGGCGGGCGTAGTAGTACGACGCTTTCGGGAACAAATAATAATCGATCAAGCTCCAACTGATTCCGGGCCAAATGTCGTTCAGCTGCCAGATCAGCGCGCCGCTGTTCTCCGGCTTTCTTCTGCGGAAATGCTCCACGCCGAATTTCAGTCCCTCCGCCTGGCACAGCATCGAAAAATCGATGTATTGGTCCAGATCGCTGGGCAACCCCGAGTATCCAGCCATCGTGATGTCGGCTTTCTCCGGTTCGTAATCCTTGTTCCGGTAATCCAGCTCGAAGCTGCCGTAATACAGCTCGGACCCGGGAATATTGCGGAGCAGCGTTTCCTTCACCGTGCTTCCGTGAATGCCGAATTCGCTGCTGAATTTCGACGTATCCTCCGCGTACCTGCGGTACGAAATGCCGTAAGGCGATACGTCCATCCGGGGCTGCTCCCCGTACCTGCGGGGATAAACGTCGCCGGCCCACACCGCCCAGTTGTGCGTATCTCCCTCGGTGAAGCTGTTGGGGTCGTTGCCGCCCCAAGGGGAGCTCGGCCAGTACAAGCGGGTCGGGTCCAATTCCTTAAGCAATTCGGGAATCAACTCATGGAATATCTTTTCTCCGTAAAAGCGGTAATCGCTTCGGCCATACATTTTCTCGCTATGAATCGCCTGGCTCTCGTTGTTGCCTGCCCATATCGCGATGCACGGATAATTGCGCAGCGCCTTCGTATTCACGATAATTTCCGTGCGCACGTTGGCCATAAACGCGGGATCGTAATCCGGGAGCTCGCTGCAAGAAAACATAAAATCCTGCCAAACGAGTACCCCCTGCCGGGAGCACTCCTTGTAAAACGCGGCTTTCTCGTAAATGCCTCCGCCCCAGACACGAAGCATATTCATGTTCGCTTCCCTGGAGAGGCTGATCAGATCGGCATAACGCTCGTCGGTTATGGCCCCCACGGAATGATGGGCGGGTATCCAATTCGCGCCTTTCGCATAAACGTCCCTGCCGTTCAACCGGAAGGTAAATCTCGGACTTCCGCTCTCCGATTGCGTGATGACCTCGATAGTCCGAATGCCGACCTCCTCGACTTTCGTATCGATAAGCTCGCCATCCGCTTTCAACCGGACCGTCAGCTCGTACAGGAAAGGATCGCCATGGTCGAAGGTCCACCAAAGCTCGGGATCGCTAACCGTGAAGCGGATGGCCGCGCGTCCTTCCTCGACCCGCGTTTCATGCCGCGTCGTTTGGGATTTGCCTTTCAAGCCGATTTCGGCCGATAGCGGACGTTCCTCCCCGAACGTGGAGACCTCGAGCTCAACCTCCACCTCAGCGCCGTCCGGCCCCAGCGACAGCGTTTTCATGAACGCGTGATCGATACGCGCCTTCCCGACGATCTGCAGCCAGGCGTCCCGCCATATGCCGGCCGTCACGACCCGCGGCCCCCAGTCCCAAGAAAAATGGCACGCGCATTTGCGAAGCCAGATGCGTTCGTAATTGACTTTCGACCAGAAACGGGAGACGTCTTGCTCCGCGGCGTACGCTACGGCTGAATCGAAACGGATGACCGCGACATTGCCCCGTTTCTTCAGCTTTCCCGTCAAATCGGCATGAACGGGCACGAACATATTATCCGAGGCAGCGACGGATTCTCCGTTCACGAATACCTCCGCCAACGTGTCGAGACCGTCGAATTTCAACACGACAGCGGCGTCTTCCCCCTCGTCTTGCAGATCGAATTTCAACCGATATACCCATATTTTCCGCTCGATCCATCTGCAAGCCTGGTCGTTCGTCGAGTAATACGGATCCTCGATGACTCCGTGCGCAAGAAGCGTGGAATGAACGTCTCCCGGCACTTGCGTCTCCAGCCATTCCGCTTCGTCGAAACCGGGTTCGTGAATGTCGTCCGGGATTTGCTCCTTGGCGTCGAAGCCGTGCAGTTTCCATTGTTTGTCGAGCTTGATATATTGCGTTTGTACAGAGGTCATCTTTTTCTTACCGCCTCCCGCACCTATTTCGTCATTCGTTGCTATCTATCATGGTATAGCGAACGGCTTCGTCAATATACGGGGCAATGCTGACTTTTACTAGGAAACTATTAGCTTCTTCCAATGTGGCCCAAGCGCATGTTTACATGGAGAAAACCACTACCCCCTCGACCTTTAGAGATGAGCGATCGCATTCAAAGTTAGGTTTATAGCGTCAATAACAATTTCAGATTTCCGACAAGTACAGAAAAAATTAATATTTATGTGGTAAGAAGAAACGCCTTCGGTGACTTGCCAACCAACCATTTTGTTGTAAAATGTAAGAAAACCTCTATCGAGGCCTCTCAGTGATGAGCGACCGCGTTTAGAGGTGGGTTTTATCGCCAAATAGAATTTCGATTTCCGAATGCTCGGAAACGTATAAATTCTATTGTGGTAAGAAGAGACGAAGAACGTCCTCATTCACCGCACGATGCGGGGGCTGGGACGTTTTTTCTTTTTGGGGGGAGGAATCGAAATGGGATTTGAAGTGGCTCATGCCGCATTTATTCAAAACCATCTGAATCGCCGCAATGGAGAGCGCAGGGGTCGATTGGAGAGAGGACACAGGCACGGCGAAAAGCTGTTTTGCCAGAACATCTGGTGGGAATTGAAAGGAAGCTTCGACGCGCTTCATCCTGAGTACGAGGTTACCGACTGGCGCGGCAAGTCCTACTTCGCGGATTTTGCTTATAAAGTTCCTGGAAGCAGAGTGACGCTTATTTGGGAAATCAAGGGCTTCAATAGCCACGTGAAGGAAATGGACCGCAACAAATTTTGCATGGAATGTAAGCGAGAGCTCTATCTTGAGGCATTAGGCTTCCGCGTGATATCCATCGCATATGACGACTTAGAAAATAATCCTGGGCTCATCGTCTCGCTTATTCGCATGTTATTAAGTCAATATGAAATGAGTCAAACGCCGTGCAAGCCAGTCGTATTCGAAGAGAATGAGGCGATTCGTCTGGCCGTCAAGTTATCCCGGCCTATCCGGCCCAAAGATGTCGAAGACCACTTTGAGATCAATCATCGGACAGCTGTAAGGATATTAAAATCGTTATACGAGAAAGGCTGCCTGCTGCCTGTCTCGAGAGGCAGAAATGTTCGAATTGTCCAATATGAGCTGACGAGAGCAGGAATGGACTCCTTGTGGCAAAAGTAACTGTAAAAGGTAATGTTATTGGGCTTCGGGGACATCCGTTTGATCATTTTCCTGTAAAAGGTACAGTTAAATCAGTCACAATAACGGGGAAGTGGCGATATCTGGAAAAGTAACTGTACATTTTGCATTAAAGTAGTGAATGTTAATGGTACTGGTTCGAAATAACTGTATGTTTTACATTTCATCCTGACTTCAATCGGTTGCAGGAGGATACGCGAATTGCCTGCGAACATAGATCTACCCATTTTATACTTTGAACGCTGTGCTGAAAAAACTCCTTTTGGATGCCTTAAAGGATGTGTGACCTTCAACTTTGCAAGTAATGCAGCTTCGGATGCACAAGGAAGGTTTTATCGCCAGTTAGATTTTCGATTTTTCGAATTCTCGGCAACTTTACATTCTATTGCCAAGGCGAAACGGCTTTCGCCGTCCTTTGGCGGCGAAGCGTTTTACATGCCGAGAAATGTAAGTCCAGTAAATTGAAGACTTACACTTTCTTCTATGTGAAAAAAGACCGCCGCTACGAAAGCAGCGGCGGCCTCTCCTCTCTTTATTGCCCGATGACGTAAAATTCCGCGATGCTCCACCAGCCGGACTGCGAACCGGTTGGCGTAATGCGCACGTACCTGGCGTTTACCTCCGTGAAGCTGGCCGTGACGGAGCCGAGTCCCGTACCGTCGGCCGTGCCGGCTATGCTCCACGTCGTGCCGTCGGTCGACGTTTCGATGATATAATCGACGCTGAAATTGTCGGGAAACGATCCCTTATGGAAGTAGAGTCCTTCAATGTCGTACGCCGCCCTCATATCCACCTGATAGAAGGAGGAGGGCGAATGGCTCGAAGCATACCAGCGAGTGCCGCCGCTTCCGTCAAGCGGGTTGAGCGTATTGGCGTTCGTGGAACCCGATCCCGTCCAGCCGGTTCTTGCCAGCGCGCCTGCAGGCGGCGTTTCGAACGTTCTTACGCTGATTGCGGCGCTCGAAGCGGATTCGTTGCTCGACGTGTCGACCGCCTTGACGTAAATCGAATATGGCGTATCGTCGGCAAGGCCGCTCGCGACATATGTCGTCCCGGTCACGAGCGCAACGTTGACTTTCGTCCCGCCGATATAGATGTCGTAGCCCGCGACGGCAACGTTGTCCGTCGAGGCGGTCCAGCTTAGCGTGATCGTCGTATCGGTGCGCGAAGCGGCTTGGAAGCCGGCAGGCACGCTAGGCGGCGTCGTGTCCGCCGGGCCCCCGCTCGCCGTCGTCACCGTGACGGCGTTGCTGGCTTCCGATTCGTTCGAAGACGTATCGACGACTTTCACCGTGAAGGCGTAAGACGTCGCGGCAGCAAGGTCCGTGACCGTATACGACGTGTCTTCGATCAGGCTAACGTTGACCTTCGACGATCCGACGTACACGTCGTACCCGGCGACGGCAACGTTGTCGGTCGCCGCCGTCCAGCTCAGCGTTACGGTGGAATCCGTGAAGCCCGTGCTCGAAAGCGTCGGAGCGCTTGGCGAAATCGTATCCGGAACCGCGTCCGTCGTGACGGACAAGGCGCTGCTTGCCGCGGATTCGTTGCCCGCAAGATCCCTTGCCTTGACCGTAAACGAATAAGCCGTGGCGGGAACCAGATTGTAGGCGGCAAAGCTTGCGCCCGCAACCGGCCGCGCGTTCAGCTTCGTCCCGCCAACATAGATGTCGTAGCCGACCACTCCGACATTATCCGTCGAAGGGGTCCAGAACAAGGAGACCGTCGTAGCCGTCTTGCCGGCCAAGGTCAGGCCGGTCGGCGCTTGCGGCGCCGCCGCGTCGGCCGGAGGCGAACCGGACTCCATGGCTCCAAGATCGTAACCCGCGCCGATCGGGCGCTGAACGCCGCGCCGGTCTGTCGGCACGAGGGTCGGCAGGGATAGGCCGGCATCGATGGCGCTGGCCGCCGAGACCGTGTTCAGCGCGTAGTCGCCCGCGTTCGGATTGACGTACCACGCTGAAGTCGCCGTCACGATGTTGTTCGACTCGGCGTAATTGCCGCCGTCCCGTTTTTTGAGCGCTTTGTCGGCAATATTGTTGCGAATCTCCCCGTTGCTTCCGGCAAAGCGGGACTCGATTCCTCCGACGCTAACGCCCGGAGCGATGTTGATCAGCGTATTGTTCAGCACCTTGAAGCCCGTCGATTTGGACAAATAAATGCCGGCGTCGTCGGTGTTGTGGATGACGTTGTTGCGAATGATGCCGCCGTAATGCTCGAAGTCCTGAACGCCGCCCCGGAAGTACTGGGACGCGGTGAGACCTCCGCCGAACGAGATCGCGATGTCGCTGCCCTTGATGACGTTGTTCTCGAAGACCGTGTCGATCGAGCCGCCCTTCGCGAACAACGCATAGGCAACCGAACCTGAGGTCGGATAGTACGCGTTATGAACCGTGTTGCCTCGCACGACCCAGCCTCTGGCGGCGATAATGTCGACCGCTTCGACGGCTCCCCGCTTGCCGCCGTCGGTGTAGCCCAGGAAGGAATTCTCGATGAGACCGTAGTCGGTATACTTCGCTCCGCTGGCAAACACGTTGGCGGTTACTTTGAACGCGCCTTCGCCCAGGTCCCAACCGCGGAAATTGTCGGCATGGAAGTAATAGGAACCGGAATTCACCTGTACGGCATGGTAGTTAAAATCTTTGATCGTCAGATCGCGAATCGTGAAGTAGTTGGAATCGTTGACCCGAATGGAAATATCCAGCCCGCTCGTGATGCCGGGTCCGGTCAAGACGGTATCGCCGTAATTCGCGGTGGCCCCTTGGATCGTGATGTGGTCTTTCCCCGTGACCGCGATGGAGGCCGATTGCGAGTAATTCCCGGCCGCCAGCGTAATAATGCGTCCGGATGCCGGAGCCGTGTCGATCGCCTCCTGGAGATCGGCGAGCGAATCGACCGTCACGCTGTCCGGAGTCGCGTATGCGGTCGTTGCGACCGCGATGTTCGAGATTGGCGAGACGTTGCCGACGTCGTCGATCGTGCGCACCGCCAAGTAATACGTCGTATTCGGCGCAAGCTCGTTCGCCTGATAGGCCATGGCGGTTCCGGCGGTCAGCTGCCGCAGCTCGTCGATCGCTTCCGTCGCCGAGCTCCAAGTCGACTCCGTGATCGGAGAGGTGGCGTAACGCACTTCATACGACTTCGCCGTACCCGCCGTCCCGTCGTCGCCCGGCGCCGTCCATCCTAGACGGATGCTTTTGGGTCCCGTACGAAGCACCTCGAGATCGGCGATCGCCGCAGGAGGCGTTAGATCCGTATTCGTAATCGTCGCAGTTACGACATTCGACAACCCGGAAATATTGTTTGCAGCGTCCAGCGTCTTTAAAGCAAAATAATACGTCGCGTTCGTCGTCAAGCCGCCGACGACCATCGACTCCAGCCCCCCTGCCGCTTTGGGCAACGGAAGACCGGCTACAGGCACGGCCGAATTCCATGTGGCCTCCGTAATCGGAGAAGTCGAATACCTCAGCTCATACCGCTTCGCTCGCCCGGATGTGCCATTGTCGCCCGGCGCCGTCCAGGATAGCTCGATGCTGTCGAACGTCATGGACACGTTGGTCAGATTCGCCACGTTCGCCGGCGGAGTGTTATCGCCGGGATCCGCGTAGGCTTCGAACTCGATCGGGGTATTGACGGCATGCGACGAGTTATCCACGCGAACGTGGCCGTTCCCCCATACTCTCGCGTATCTCGCGTTAACCGGCGTTCCGAGGTCGAACCACGTCCCAACTCCTCCCGGCGGCTCTTGGAACTCGGGATCCGTTCCCGCTCCGAGACCTACGGAATTATTGGCGTCGTTGTTGTAGACGACCGTCACGCCCGTCGCGAACGTCGGATCGTTCGAAAGCAGCACGATGACGTCCTTGTTCGTGCGGTAGACGGATGCGGAGCTGCCCCAGTCGTTCACGATGCGCAATCGGCCCAGCGCATAAGCCGCGCCTAGATCGATTTGGTAATATTGCGGTCCGGTCGTCGTGCGGATGCCGGCGTAGCCGGAAGAGTTGGCCGATTGGCCGTCCGTTACGACGCCGAGGGAACCTCCGAACAGGTCGGACGTGCTGGCCGCGACCGTCTTGTTCATCGCTACGTTAACGCCGGCAGCCGTCTTCAGCGTGGCGACGTTCGAAAGATCGGACACGTTGCCCGCGTCGTCCGCGACCTTCATCGCGAAGTGGTACGTCGTATTCACGCTTAAGCCGTACAACGTGAAGCTTTGACTCGTCCCCGGTGCCTCGGGGAGAGGCTCTCCGGACACTTGGGTAGCGCCGCTCCAATTGGCGGCCGTGATCGGCGACGTGCTATAGCGAATGTCGTAGGCGGATGCCGGACGGACCATGCCGTCGTCGCCGGTCGCCGTCCACGACAGATCGACCGACTTGTTCGTCGGATTCGATGCGGCAAGGTTCGAGACCGCAGCAGGCGGCATCGCGTCCGTTCCGTCCTGCACCAGCAGGAACGGCTGATTGACGGCGCTCTCCGAGCTTTCGAACGTCACCGAATATTTCGTATTCGCGATATCGGCCAGTCGAAGCGTGACGATTTTGTCGCCGGCCAGCTGGCTGTTGACGAAGTCCGTCACGTCCACAGCGATTACGCCCGCCGCGCTTGCAATAAACGTGCCCAGATTAATCTCGTTCGAGATGTCCGGCTGCACCGTGTTCTTAGCCGTAGCCTCGGACCAGTTGTCGTCAAGCACGCCGAAGACGGTAACCGGAATCGTAGGCAGCTGCGTGCTCCTGATGTTGAGATACAGGTTCGCGTTCCATGACGATGTCTGCGTAAAGTTCGCGAGATTGAACTTCAAGTACGCGTACAGATTTTCATTTACGCCGGTATGTTGCTTCACGAGCAACTGCGCGGCATTGCCGTAGACCCCGCCACCGTAGATATACGTGTCGTCGGTCGCGTTAAATTCCTTCGCGCTCGTGCCGTTCGTCGTAACGGCAAGCACGTTCGACAAGCCCGACTCATGGTTCATGTCGTCGGTCGTTTTGATCGCGAAGTAATACGTTCCTCCCGCAGGAATGCCATAATAGGTATAGGACTGCGTCGTGCCCGCCACCGCGGGAGCCGGCTCGTGCGGCAGCGGCTTGGCCGCGCCAGTTCGCTTCCGTAATGGGAGACGTGCTGTAGCGCAGGTCGTACGAGATTGCCGTTCCCGTCGTCCCGTCGTCGCCCGGAGCGGTCCAGGTCAGCGTTGCCGTCCGCATCGTGACGCCGACCGCGCTTAAGTTCGTAATATCCGCAGGCGGAATCGTCTCGTCCGGGTGGAACTCCACCGCGCCGATGTCGAAGCCGGAGCCGTACGGCCGCGCATTGCCGTAGAAATCCGTCGGCACGTCGGCAGGCAGCGACATGCCCGCGTGCAACGCCGCGGTCGCCTTAAGCGGGTTCAGGCGATAGTCGCCGTTCGCCGCGTCGACCATGAAGTCGATCGTCGCGTTCGTGATATTGTTCGCGGCCGTATTGGTGCCGGAATCTCTGTTTTTGATAATGCCGTTCATGAGGTTGTTGTAGATAAAGCCGTGGCTCTGCGCGTATCTGGATTCGATGGCTCCCACTCCCGAGCCCACGTTGAAAATGGTGTTATTGTATACTTTGTAATTCGTCGCCTTGTTCATGTAGATCGCGGCATCCGTCGTTTTGATAATGACGTTGTTCCGGATGATGCCGTCGTAATGCTCGTAAGTGCTGACGCCATGGCGGAAAAAGCTTGCTCCCGTACCGCCGCCGCCGAATGAGATCGCCGTGAAATTGTTGCGGAATTCGTTGTTCTCGACGACGGTGCCGCGCGATCCGCCTTTTGCGAAAACGGCGTACGCCACCCCGTTGCCGACGCTCTTGTACGTATTCTCGAACGTGTTGTTCTGAACTTTCCAGTTGATCCCGGCAATGATGTCGATCGCTTCGACGGCGTTGTTATTGCCGGCCGTCGTATAGCCGAGCCTCGAGTTCTTGACGACTCCGTAGTCCGAATAAGGCGCTCCCTCCGTCCACGGCTGAGCCGTGACTTTGAAGCCGCCTTCGCCGTGATCCCATGCCACGATGTTGTCCGCCGTAAAGTAGTTGGAGCCGAAGTTGATCTTAAAGCCGTGGTACTTCGTGTCCTGCACCCTCAGGTTTTTGATCGTGAGGTAGTGTGAATCGTTGACGTCGAAAATTTGCCCGAGCGAGCTTGTCATGCCCGGACCCTTAAGCACCGTATCCTCGGGGTCTGACGTTGCGCCCTGGATCGTCACATTGTCTTTCCCGTTGATGGAAATCTGAGACGTCACGTTATAGACTCCGGAAGCCAACGTGATGACGCGTCCCGACTGCGGCGCCGCATTGATCGCGCTCTGAAGCGCGGAAAGGGAGCTGACCGTAACCGCGTCCGGCGAAGGCGCGGTCGTCGTGGCGCTTGCGACGTTGGAGATGGCGGATACGTTCCCCGCCGCATCCTTTGTTTTCACGGCGAAGTAATACTTCGTGTTCGCGTTCAGCTCGTTCGCGGGGTACTTCATCGTCGTCCCGGGATCAAGCTGCAGCAGCTCCTCGACCGCTTCCGTCGCCGAGTTCCAATTCGCCGCCGTAATCGGAGACGTGGAGTAGCGCACCTCGTACGAGGCGGCTCTGCCGGCGGCGAGATCATCCCCGGGCGCCGTCCAGGACAACTGCATGCTCTTGCTGTTCGCGCGAGATGCCGAAAGGTTCGTGATGGCCGCAGGCGCGACGCTGTCCGTAGCCGGCGTCGTGACTGTCACGACGTTCGATATGGCGGAAACGTTCGCCTCGTCCTTCGCCTTCATCGCGAAATAATACGTTGTATTCGGTTGCAGCCCGCCGAAACCGAACGTTTGCGTCGTCCCCGCCAAGGCGGGCAACGGCGCGCCTGCCATCGGCGTAGCCGCGTCAAAGTTGCCGGACGTTATGGGCGACGTGGAATAACGGAAGTCGTATTCGAACGCGGTGCCCGTCGTCCCGTTGTTCCCTGGCGCCGTCCATTGCAGCTGGACGCTCTTCCAGCCGACGCTGGGCGCCGTCAGATTCGAGACCGCCGAAGGCGCCGTGACGTCCTTAGACTTCGCGAAAACTTGAAGCTCCACCGGCGTATTGACCGCATTCGAAGTCCCGTTGACCCGCGTATGTCCGTTGGCCCAATAACGGACATACCGCGCTGTTGTTGGCGTCGCCAGCGGAATGTGCAAGCCTGCGCCGTCGATCGGCTCGATGTACAGCGGGTCGCTGCCCGCGCCGAGTCCGAGCGTATTGTCGGCATCGTTATTAAAGATCGTCGTCACGCTGCTCGTGAACGCGGCGTCCGCGGCGAGCTGAACGACGTAATCATGCCCGTAACGATAAGAGGTCGCGTCGCCGCCCCAATCGCTCCGGATGTTCACGCCGACGATGTCGTAGCTGTCCGCCAAATCGACTTGGACGTATTTGGGACCGTCGGTTGTCGAGATTAAGGCGTAATCGCCTCGCGTCAGGTTCCCGTTCGTTACATAGGACAACGCTCCGCCGCTGGCGGTGCCGTTGGACGTAACCGTCTTGTTCAACGCGGCGTTAATCGAGGTAAGCAACGTGGCTTCGGCTTGATTGGACAAAGCGGAAGCGTCGATTAGGCCATTGACCGTCTTAATCGCGAAGTAGAGCTTCTTATTAATCGGAAGGTTTTGCAGAACCAGCTGCTGAGGCGCGCTGGCCGCCCCTACGGACGGTTCGCCGACGACCCGCGTTACGACGGAGCCGTTATTCCAATTTCCTTCCGTAATCGGCACGGCTGCGTACCGGATGTCGTAGCCCGTTATGCCGCTCGGTCCCGGACTGACCCAGGACAGCTTGACCGAATCCCCCCCGATGTCGCCGGCCGACAGCGAGGTGATCGCGGGGAGAGCCGTGCTCAGCCCTGGCATTTGCGCATAGACTTCGACTTCCACCGGCGTATTCATCGCGTTGTAGGCGCTTGTTCCCGACCGCGTATGGCCGTTGGCCCAATAACGCACATACTGCGCGGAGGTCGGACTGCCGAGCGTCACGGTTAATCCGGCTCCGGTCGAGGGCTCGACGTATTCCGCGTCGGAACCGGCGCCGAGACCGGCGCTGTTGTCGGCGTCGTTGTTGTAAATTGTCGTAACGCCGGTCGCGAACGACGGATCATTGGATAGCTGCACGATCAAATCCTTGCCGGTACGCGGCGCCTCCGGGTTGTAATCGTTAAGAATATTCACTTTCGTCACGTTATGAGGCTCTCCGAGGTTCAATTGGATGTACTTGGCCGCGGAGTCCGTCCCGATGAGCGCGTACTCCGACGTTGAGCGGTCGCCGTCCGTCACGACGGATAGCCGCTTGCCGTTCCGCGAAGCGATCCCGTTCGTTCTGACGTCCGTGATGCCTCTTGCGACGTTCACCTCTACGGAAGCTGCGGAAACCATTGCCGGGGAAGGAGCGAGATACGCCAGACTGGCCAGTAGCGTAGTGCAGGTTAGCAATGTAATCGTTTTCATAAACCTTCTCATTTCTTACACCACCTTCATCGTAAATAGCGAAGCAATTGCCTCATATCTTGGAAGAACGAGCAATTCCACCTCCTTTACCCAAAGTGGCGTGCGTAAAGCCGTATGTAGTTCTGAAGCTGCAACTAAAGTATAGGGGCATGATCCGGGGACGAGTTATGAGGCAAGTATGACTTATACCTAGTTAAATTTATCCTTTTATTCTATTATATATAAAATATAAAAAAGGCCGCCACACCATGGTGGCGGACCTATCTGCGCTCGGCGACGACCGCGCGGCGGTTATCTCCCAAGCTCGAACCGACGCGGAAAGGATCTGTATTCCGTCAACTCGAACGGCACCGAAGGCTCCGCCCAAGGGACGCCCATCTCCGAAAACAGCTTTCCGGAGGCAAACGCTTCCTTGATCGTCGACTCGATTCCCTCGATATAAGCCCCAGGCTCTTCGGAGGACTCGGACGTTTGCACGCGGGAGGAAGCGATCGGCTTGATGCGGACTGCCGACTCGAACGCGCCGTTCGCCGCAAGCGTGAACTTGCGAGCCGATTCCAGGGATACGTCGAGCCGGTCGGTCCCTTCAATGGCGCGGATCAAATTCCGGTACCTGCGCTCCATGATTCCTTTCCCCTCTTCCCGGCACTCACGCTGGCTGACAATGGCTCCGTCGCGCCA
This sequence comes from Paenibacillus sp. PAMC21692, assembly GCF_014303795.1. Lineage (NCBI taxonomy): Bacteria > Bacillati > Bacillota > Bacilli > Caryophanales > Paenibacillaceae > Paenibacillus > Paenibacillus sp. PAMC21692. The sequence goes on along the minus strand of NZ_CP060293.1, from coordinate 4,967,748 downwards.
CACCGTTACTTGGTTGTCGTAGGTCCATTCCAGCATGCCCTCCGTCCCCTCGATCCGGATGCGCTGCTGTTCCGTTCGTTTCGCGCACAGCGTCACGTAGAAGTGAATCTCCGTGCCGTCGCTCATCCCGATCCTTATCGCGGACGTGTCGTCGCTGTCGATCGGATTGGCATGATAGAGCTCGGCGGTAACCCGGGAAGGCGCTACGGACGGGGCCGCGGCTCCGGCGAGAAGCTCCGACAGCTTCAGCATGCTGTAAAGCAGATGCGCCGCCGGATTGTGAAACGCGCCGTCCATCACGAGATTCCCTCCGGACATGAGCTTGCCCGCCCAGGGAGTGCGCCGATAATACGCGCTTGTTCTTGTCAAGAGCGCAAGGCCCTTGATGCCTCGAACCTGCCCGATCTCGCCTGTTCCGACGGTTCTTTCTATAAGCTCCAGCGCTTCCGAAGACGGGGTAAAGAAATTAACGCCGCAAAGCTTGCCGGTTCGGCAAACGGCTTCCAGAATGCGGTCGACATCCTGAATAACCGCGCCGGGGGGCTTCTCCAGCAGGACATGGTACCCGGCCTCCAGCGCGTCTATGCACATTGGAGCGTGCAGCGCGATCGGCGTGGAAATAATGACGAAATCCGCGGCCTTCTCGTTTGCGAGCATCTCCCGGTAATCGGAGTAATGCCGAAGCCCCCGCTCCGCGACGATGGCCGCCGCATGCTCGGTGAAGCGCAGGTCGCTTACGGCCCCAAGCGCCAGAACGCCTTCGTCCTGCAGCCGGACGAGCTCGTTCAGATGGTTGCGGCCGAAGCCGCCCGTGCCGATCAATAACGCATGGCGAACTTTCATTGATACTCCGTCCTCTCCCGAAACCCGTTCATCACTTCGGCTCGTTCGTCCGCGTGTACGGCTGCGCTCGAGGCGTTCAGCACATCCGCTCCGGTCAAAGTCGAGTGTTTTCCTTTCGTTCTATTGACAAAATCCTCTACGATGCCGACCGGCGGCTGAAGAAGCGGTACCTGGCGAAGCTCTTGCGAGCGGGTCGTCAGCAGAAAGACAGCTGTACGAGATATCAAGGGATCGCCTTGCAGCCGAAGCTCGGCGGAACCTTCCGTTCCCGTTACGAAGATTCGGCAGTCTCCCCACGTCCAGCTTCCGTCCGGCGTATGCCAGTCGGCGTACAGCTGGGCCGCCAGACCATCTTCCATCGTGACCAACAGCTGGGCTGCGTCGTAAAAGGTGGGGTGCTCCGGCATAATGCGCTTGCTCATATAACCTTGCGAACCCGAGATTTCGTTGCCCGTCAGCCAGCGAAGCAGATCCAGATCATGAATGAGCAGATCCTGAATGATCCCGCCGGAAAGCGCCCGGTCAAAAAACCAGTCCGGCCGATTTGACGCGCCAAGTCTGTGCGGCTTGCGCATGGCGATCGATACCAGCCTTCCCAGCGCTCCTTCTTGAATGTAATGCCTTAGCGTAAACACCGCCGGACTAAAGCGCTGCGTGAGCAGCATGCCCGTCTCGATTATTCCGCGTTCTACCACCTTGCGCAGCCTCTCGAGTCCGTCTCGGTTCGTGACGGCAGGCTTATCCAGCATGATAGCTTTGCCCGTCCTCTCGCAGGTCTCCACGACATCGATTTTGCGGCTGTTGACGGCTGAACAGCCAACGAGCTCGACCTCGTCGGCAAGCGCATCCTCCATTCGTCCCAGCAAAGGAACGCCGTGCTTGGCCGCCAAGCTCTCCGCGAGCCTTCGACTTTCCCCTGGTTCCTCGTAAATGCCGGCGCAATGATAATCCAAATCCAGCATCGCCCCAAGAAACGTTCCGATATGCCCGTGCTGGCAGCCGATTATCGAAAATGCGGGCTTGCGGGAGAGCGCCCAATCCTTAGGCCAGATCATCTCGCTTCGCCTGCGCGGCCGACGCATCCGCAAAGCATCATCTTCTCCATCGCGAGCCGTTTGACGGCTTCCTTGGCCGGGACCATATATTTGCGAGGGTCGTTTTCTCCGGGATTCCCGGAGAAAACCTGCTTGATCGCATCGGAGAATGCGATGCGCAGCTCGGTCGCGATATTCATTTTGGCCATGCCGAGCGATACCGCCTCCTTAACCTGTTCGGGAGGGATGCCGGAGCCTCCATGAAGCACCAGAGGAACCTCGACCCGCTCGGCAATTCGCGCGATGCGGGCAAAATCGATATTCGGCGCGCCCTTGTAGATTCCGTGCGCCGTGCCGATCGCCGGCGCCAGCGTATCGACGCCCGTCAGCGCCACAAAACTCGCGCATTCCTCCGGATCGGCCAGCATGGCGTCGCGTTCGTCGACGACGATATCGTCCTCGACGCCTCCCACCTTCCCAAGCTCGGCCTCCACGTTGACGCCGGCCGCGGATGCCACGGCCATGACGGCCAAGGTGCGTTCCGCGTTGTCCGCGAATGGATGCATGGAGGCATCGATCATGACGGAGGTATACCCGGCGCGGATGCACTTTACGATTAGCGCATAGTCCGTGCAATGATCCAGGTGAAGTCCGATCGGAAGCCGGGTCCGGTTGGCGGCGACGGTGGATGCGGCGGCCAAATAGTCGGGTCCCAGATGTTTGACGGTGCCGACGGTCGACTGGATGATCAGCGGCGATTCGGTTTCGACGGCGGCTTCCACGACGGCTTGCAGCATTTCTAGCGTATGGACGTTGAAGGCCGCAACGGCGTACCCGTGTGTTCTTGCGTGCTGCAGCATGGAGGTAGTGGAAATAAGCGGCATGGTGATTCTCCTTTCAATATTCGATTTATGAATATTATAATTACATTAATGATTTTATATTTCAAAATATTGATTGAATATATCATTTTTTTCCTTTATACTACAACCATAAACCAGTATATAGGAGGAAAAATGATGAGTTTGACTTATCAAGAAACGAAACTACAGTATGCCGCCTTGCGACAAACGTTTGACTACATGCTCGTCGAGCGGGAACGTATCGTTCGCTTTGCCGAGAAGCATGCGCCGGCTTCCATGACCTTCGTCGGATGCGGTTCCAGCTACTGTCTATGCGAATCCGCCGCGTTCTCCGCGCGCCTTCGAGCGGGGATTCCGGCCCAGGCGATCGCGGGTGGCGATCTTCTGCTGAACGCGGATCGATACGCCCCTCTCTTAGCTCGCACCTTGCTCGTGGCGCCTTCCCGCTCCGGCAGCACCACGGAGGTCGTGGAAGCGGTTCGCCGGCTGCGGGAAAGCAGCGGAACGCCGGTGATTTCCATCTCCTGCGTGATCGGCTCTCCGCTCTCCGCGATGGCGGATTTGTCGCTTGAGCTTCCATGGGCGTTCGACGCGAGCGTCTGCCAGACCCGCACGGTCGTTAACCTCTATGCCGCCAACCTGCTGATCTCCGCCTTCCTCGGGCAGGACGAAGCGCTGATCGCCTCGGTCGACGCTGCAATCCGGGAAGGCGAAGCTTATATGGCGAAGGTCGAAGCCGGCATCCGCCAAGCGGCAAACTTCGATTGGACGAACGCGGTCATGCTGGCGGACGGCGAACTGCAAGGCATAGCGGCGGAAGGCGCGATCGCGCTCACCGAAATCGCGGGCGTTCAAGCCCATTCGTTCCACCTGCTGGACGTCCGGCATGGTCCGATGGTCGTCGTCGGCCCCGAAACCCTTGTCATAGCGGCCATATCGGGGAGCGGGAACGAACATAGGCATAACCTGCTCCGCGACTTGAAGAAACGTGGAGCGACCGTCATCGTCTATACGGATAACGAAGAAGCCGTGCCGGAATCGACCGTCGATTTCGTCGCCGCATCGGGTGTTACGCTTGATCCCGCCTCGCAAGGCATCCCGCTTTTATTCATCCCTCAGATCGCCGCGCTTTGCCGCGCGGAACGGCTGGGCATGAATCCCGATCATCCGGACGGCCTTGCCGCTTGGGTCGAACTGTAAACGAAGAAGCCCTTCTCGATGGAATATGGGAAGGGCTTCTATCTTTATCGAACTTAGCTGGACACGGCGGCGGCTTGCCCGTTATAAATGTGCGGGTTCTGGCGCCGGCATTCCTCCATCACCCACATCTGCTGACGCACTTGCTCCGGCGTAATTTCAAGCGGGGCTCCCGTCGTCAACGCGTCATGAAGCATGAGATACAACCGCTCCGTCATGTGCCCAAAGAGGCTTTGTCCCTCGGGAAGCGACATCTTCCAGCTGTTTTGATGCCAATCCAGCGTTTCGTTGCAATAAGCGGGCAGACCGTTCGCGTTAATAAGCGGCTCCTTGATGAGCTGCTGGGCCGGGGCTTCCTCCGGCTTGAAGTATTTCCATTCCAACTGATCCCCGCTGCCGCGCAGCCCTCCGTTCGTGCCCTGAATGTTAAAGGCGTCCTGAGGATAAACGCAGCAGGAGGAAATCTCGATGTCGACGGTCGGGCGGCCCTGCCCCCTCATGATCAACTTCACGTAGTCTTCCGCGTCGCCGAACGTATTGGCCCGGTCCATGATGCAGGTAATCTGCGGCAGGACATCCGTTCCGAATAATTGCAGCGCTTGGTCCACCGGATGAGGTCCCGTATTCATCAGGTTGCCGCCGTTGTTGCTTTGCAGCGTCTGCCAGTCCCAGCGGCGCGCGAACCCGTTCAGGCTGATATCGACTTGAACGATGCGTCCCAGCACGCCGGAATCGATAACGCTTCTGATTTGCTGGAAGGCGGGATGATAGCGGGATTGCTGGAAGACGGCAAGCAGCTTGCCCGAACGAACGGACGCCGCGATCAGTTCATCGACCTCCTCCGGCGATTTGGCGAGGGGCTTCTCGCAGAGGACGTTGAAGCCGCGGTTCAGCAGCTCCAGCGAAATCGGAAAATGAAGATGGCTCGGGGACGCATTGACGACCAGGTCGAGTTCCTCGCGAGCGACCATCTCCTCCCAAGTCTCGTACGTTTCGCAGCCGAATTCCTGCCGCGCGCGATCCCGGCGCTCCGGCAACGCGTCCGCGATCGCGGCGATGCGGTAATGCCCCGGAAGCTGGACCAGCAGATTGGCGTGAATGTCGCGCCCGCTGCGTCCCTGTCCGATAATGCCAACCTTTAGCGGATTACTAGTCATTGAAATATCCCTCTTCCTTATCCCGTATTGGATTTATGCGCCGTCCTGCATTCAAGCGCCATGCCGGCTTTACACCTTCGTCCGTGCCCGCTACCGAGAGGCTGCCAATAATTCGCGTACGACGTTCAAATCATGCTCCAGTCTCTCGTAGGCCGGGAACGGGGCATGGCATTCAAGCGTCATCCAGCCGGAATAACCGACCTCGCGGAGAGCTTTGAACAAAGGCAAGTGATCCGCGCCGCCTTCCCCGAGCCGGCTCTGAAGAAACTTTTCCTTGCCGTTCCGGGTCGTGGAAGTAAACGTGCCCGGCGCTCCGACCTCATCGACCCGGAGTTCATCCTTGACATGAACGTGGAACAGACGGCTGCCAAGCTCCAATACGGAATCGCGCCCGTAATCCGTGTCGGTAATATACATATTGCCCGCGTCATGGATCATGCCGACGTTGTCGTAATCGATCATATTCAGCAGGCGCAAGCTTCCCTCCACGGTTTCGACTAACGAATCGTTATGAATTTCCATCAAAACCTTCACCTTGTGCTTCATGGCTTCCTCCGCGCACAGGTTCACCCAATGAGCCGCTTTGACATAATGATAATCGTTCGCCAAGAACGCGTTCGGACCGCCCGGATAGATGCGGATCATCCCGCAATCCAAGTGCCCCGCGATTTCCAGCAGCTGCTTGAACTCTTCGAAGCTGTTTCTCGCCTCGCTGTCGCTGGCATCGGAGAACCCTCCGACATATCCCGCCAGCGCCGGTATCTCCAATTCCAGCGAGCTGGCAAGCGCCTTCACTTCTTTGACTCTAGCAAGACTCGTTTTTGGCGAGATATGAGGCTCCCTTGCCGCGATCTCGATGCCGTCCATGCCAAGCTTCTTCGTCAACTGCATGGCTTCCTGAATGCTGTGTTCGATCAATACGCCGCTAAATGCCGCAATCTTCATTCGGCTTCCCCCTCAGTTCATTCGTTCGATTCGAAGAAAAAACGAGTTTTCCCGATTTATATGTGCTTTCGACCGATAGCCTGCCGCCGTCCCGCCTGAACAAGACGAGATCCGCCGGCGCGCCGTCCGACAAGCCGGCTGCCGCGGGAAGCCCCATAAATCCCGCTGGTCCGGTCGAAGCCATGTTCCATGCCGTCCCAAGTTCCGCGAGCCCGCGGTTTGCCAGCCGTTCGATTCCCCAGAGCAGCATCTGAGCCGAGCCTGCCAGAAGCTGCTCGTTCTCCGCAAGGCAAAGCCTGCCATCCGCGTCGAGCTTCACCCGCCCCCCGACATGCGTCGTGTATTCGCCGGCGGGCAGTCCGCTCAAATACACGGCGTCGCTGACCAGCAGCGCGCGGGGACCTTTCACTTTCATGACCACCTTCAACACTTGATCGGGCAGATGAAAGCCGTCCGCGATGACGCAGCTCCAAAGATCGTCCTGGGCAAGCTGCTCCCATAAGTAATTCGGATGCCGTGGCAGCATCAGGTGGGCGGCATTGCCGAAATGCGTCGACATTCTGGCCCCGCAAGCCACGGCTTCCCGGATTTGCTCCGACGTTGCCGCGGTGTGTCCAATCGACACCGTAACGCCGCTGTCCGCGCATCGGAGAATGAACTCTTCGCTTCCCTCCCACTCCGGAGACATCGTCACGATGGCGATGCGGCCTCCGGAAGCTTCCTGCCATGCGCTAAACAACTCCCAATCCGGCTGCCTTACGAAATCTTTGCGATGCGCTCCCCGAGCCCCGTCCTGGGCCGAAATGAACGGACCCTCCAGATGGATGCCGGGAATGCAGGAAGCGGCGGCGGGATCGCTCTCGCAGGCTTGCCGAATCGCTTTCATCGCTTCAATGATCGACTCCGGACGATTGGTGACGATTGTCGGACAAAAACCGGTAACGCCTTCCTTCCAAAGCTGCCGGACCGTGTCGCCGACCATGCCCGGATCCAAGGGAAATCGATTGAAGTCGTTCCCCAAAAAACCGTTAATCTGCAAATCGACAAGTCCCGGCGCGGCGTAAGGCAGCGATGCCCTTTCCGCATGTTCGGCTTCGCTCCACGTAATCCGGGTTATCCTGCCATGCTCGATCTCGATCGTAATCGGTTGTTCCGTTTCATAATGGAGCGCCTTGAGTTTCATCGTCATCCCCCCGGAAAAGATGCCTCGTCTACGAGCAGCAGACAATCGGCATGCGTCCTTAAGCTCGTGGCCATCTTGCATCGCTTCCTAGCTGTCAAACAAGATTTCTTTGCCCTCGGCCGCGCTTTTGTAGATCGTTTCGATCAGCTGAACGGCTTTCGCCCCGTCCTCGCCCGTGCTTATCGGCCTCGCGCCGGTCTCGATCGCGGCCATGACGTCGATTAACTGGCTTTGGTGGTAATCGGAAACGATGTTTCTTGGATCCGACACGCCGCCGAGTTTATTCTTTTGCGTCCGGTCCGGTTCGTCCCAGCCGGGAACGGACCAGCGCACGATTTCCGTGCCTTCCATCTTGATGGTGCCTCTCTCGCCGTAGAGCGTGATCGATGCCGCGTAACCGGGAGAGACGGAAGTCGAAGCCATGACGGTGCCGAAAGCCCCGCCTTCAAACCTCAGGATTGCAAGCCCCAAATCCTCCGCTTCGATGTGATGGGTCTGCGTGGCCGTCTTGCCGAACACCGATCGAACGTTTCCCGCGAACCAAAGCATTAGGTCCAGACAATGGATCCCCTGATTCATCAGGACGCCGCCATCCTCGGAGATCGTTCCTCTCCATTCGGCGCTGTCGTAATATTCCTGGCTTCGGTAGTAGGGAAGCGATACTTCGGCCAACAAGAGCTTGCCGAGACCGCCACCGTCCATCACCCGCTTGATCGCTCGATTTTGGGGCTCGAGCCTACGCTGGGAGATAACTGAAAGAGCGACTCCCTTTTCCTTGGCTTTGTCGACCAGCGCTTGCGCGTCCCTCGCGTTCATGGCGATCGGCTTCTCCACCACCAAATGTTTGCCCGCATTCAGTACGTCGAGCCCGATTGATGCGTGGCTGCCGCTCGAAGTCGTGACGCAGACGATATCGACGTCGGAGCGGTTAAGCAATTCCTTATAATCCGTGGTCCAGTCGCAGCGCTCGCGGTCCGCAACCGCTTTCGATTTTGCTTCGTCCCTGCTGGATACGATCCGCAAGCTCGCATTATCGATCCGCCGTATCGCCTCCGCATGCATATCCGAGATGCTGCCGCAGCCTATCAATCCGAACCGCCAATGAGTCAATCGCTTACACCTCCTTCAGCAACGCCTTCAACGCATCGAGCGTAATGCGCGTTCCCGTCATCCGGCTTCCGCCCGCCGGCGTGAAATGCGTTTCGATGGTAAAAAGCCCTTCGTAGCCATCCGCAGCCAAAGCGCGAAGCTGCGCGATGACCGGCACGGCGCCCGATCCAAGCGGCACGCAGCGTCCTTTGCCGTTATGGCCGACGTAGGCATCCTTGAGATGGACATGGCCCACAAGGTCTTTCAGGACTTCATAACCCGCCGGATACGCTTCCCTGCCCGTATGGGCCTCATTGCCCGGATCCCATAGCGCGCGCAAGGCAGGCGAATCGACCGAACGGACGATCGCGGCTACTTCTTCGGCGACACCCCCGTTGCACGAAGGTTCGTTCTCGAGCAGAAGCTCCATCCCCTCCGAAGCGGCAATCCGGGCTGCCCGCCTTAGGTGACCGCCGATCTCTTCGGTATGGAGTCCCGGGTCCTCCTCCCGCCAGAACGAGAAGATTCTTATTCGATGAGTGCCGAGCCTTTTGGCGATCTCGATCACTCTCGGCAGCTTATCGTGGTGAGCCTCCACGCTTTCTTCCTTTTGACCGAAGGTATCTCCCGTAACCACGGGTCTCGCGGGATCCAGCGCGCATTTAAACAGCGGCGACGCGACGGCCGATATGTACAGCCCCCTTGCTTCAGCATGGCGGCGGATCTCAGCAGCCTCCTCGTCGGTCAGTTCCGCGACATTGCGCCCGCCCACCATCCGCACTTCCACGTGGCTGAGGCCCTGCTCCGCCGCCCAATCGAGCGCTTCCTCGTAACAGTCGGATACTTCGTCCGTCAATACGCCTAATCTGTCCAACACCATCGGATTGATCCCCTTCCTTCATTCGCCTTGTAAGACAACCCCGCAGCACAAAAAGCCGACAATCGATGAAAGCCTTATCCAAACGTTCTCGAGAAAAGCCGCAGCAGATCCGTATCCTTGATCAGTTTTGTTCGCCCGTCCAGCCGAACCGCTTCCTTGTCGTCGTAATATCGGGTATCGGCCAAGCTTGTATTTATATACGTAATCTTCATTTCATATGGAGCCGGCAAACTGTACGGGCTGCATTCCTTTCTTCGCCTGACGGCTTCCATCGCGGACTCGCCGATTTCTTTTTGGACCCTCTTCGGCGCTTTCAGCAATCCGGAATGGCGTCCGGCTGCTTTTTTTGTTTCGTAGGTAAAAACCGTTCCCAATTGCTTCTTCGCCTCGTCGCAGGTTTTGTCGTCGCCCGATACGAAAATGACCGGCACGCCGTGAAGGCCGAATAGCAGCGCTTCGAACCCGATCTCGCCGATCGGCGTTCCGTTAAGCTCCAGCCCGAATATATCGGCAATGCTCCAAGAATGATCCAGTATCGCTCCCTCCGTACCGGCCATGCCGTGATAGCCGACCAACAGCGCGCCGTCGAACGTAGAATCGACGCCGGGAAAACGCGACGACATCGCCAGCGGACCGACTACGTATGATGCGGCAGGATGAAGGCGGTCGAACAAAAAGTTATATCCGGTTGCGTGGGCATCCTTGACAATAATCTCCTTGGCCCCCGCTCGGACCAGTCCCTCCACGACGGCGTTCACCTCATCCGTCAGCAGCTGCCTCGCTTCCTGATATAAGGTTTCTCCCCGGGTAATCTGTTCTTTGAACGCGATTCCCGCAATCCCTTCCATATCGACGCTGACGTAAAATTTCACGAATACCATGCCCTCCCGCGTACCTGCCGTCATACCTAGCGTGACACAGAAATAGCCGACGGACCATTAGACAAAATTGTCTTATGCCCGACGATTCTATCCAACAACCCGAAAACGAAATGAACGACGCAAGAACTTAGTTCGTCTCGTCTACCGCGTTTTCAAAGCGTTGATTCTCCGGCGCTCCTGCTCGAGCGCTTCCAAATAAGCGATCGATCTGTCCTCCATGAGGTCGAGCAGCTGTTTTCCCTTGTCGGCCGTTGCTTCCTGCGGAAAGCCCCAATAACCGTCTTCGGTAATGTCGATGACGTCGAAATAATCCATATAATCCTGAGGGACCGTGGTATGAGCCGTTGCAGGCACGATAGGCTCGACATGTTCCGGACAAAGATGCAGCATGATTGACGTTTCTTTCTCTCCGGCATGGAGGTCGTGCTGCACATGGTTCAGAATGTCGCCTTGCCGCGCCCCCGAGATATTAGACGGGATGAGAATCACGTCCATATCCAAGCCGCGCTCCACGTAATCTCGGTTCATCTGGCGAATGGTCGGCTTCAAGATCCAATTGCCGCCGTGCCCGGTAAAAACGATCAGACGGCGGAAACCCGAGTATCGAAGGGACTCCGCGATATCGCGAATAACGAGCGCAAGCGTATCCGACCGCAAATAGACGGTTCCCTTGCTCTCCCGATGTTCGATGGAGGATGAGATGCTTAAACAAGGAAGCAAGTAGGCGTTCAACCGTCGCGCCAACCGGGCAGCGATTTCTTGGGCGATGATCGCGTCCGTGCCCACCGGCAAGTGGCTGCCGTGCTGCTCGACCGCGCCGACAGGAAGGACGGCAAGTTCGCATTCCTTCTCCAGGAACTGCTTCCTTGTGTTATACATGTTCAGCAAACAGGATCGTCCCCCTCTTCCAAGTAGCGGATCGCGATCGAGGCCAGCATGGCCGCTCCGAGCGGCATCGCGCTTTCATCCAGATCGAATGAGGGGTGATGCACCGGGAAAGCGGTTTCATCGCCGCTCCTGGTACCGAGTCGAAACATGACGGCCGGCACCTGACGCGCGACGAACGAAAAATCTTCTCCGCCCATCGTCGGCTTGATCGTCTCCCAAAGGCCTGGACCTAGCGTGTCTTCGCTCGTTCTCGCGAACAACTCGTGCATCTCGCCATCGTTTACGACGATGGGATATCCCTCTTTCAGTTCCAGCTCGTATCCGGCGCCGAACGCTTCCGTTACGCCTTTTACGATCGTCTCGATCCTTCCCCTCATCTGTTCGCGCAGCTCGGGATTCAATGTCCTTACGGTTCCCAGCAGCTCCGCTTCCGGGGCGATCGCATTAAACGCATGCCCTCCGCTCATCTTCCCGATCGTAACGACGACCGAATCGAGCGGATTGACTTGACGGCTTGCGATATGCTGCAGCGCCGTAATCACTTGCGCGGCGATAGCAATGGCATCGACCGTCTGGTGCGGGCTTGCCGCATGTCCTCCACGGCCAATGATCTTGATTCGGAGCGATTGGGTGGCCGCACTAGCAGGTCCCTTCGCAGCCGCGACACGGCCGACCTTGAACATCGGGGAGACGTGAAGGGCCGCCGCGGCGTCGACTTTGGGCTCTTCGAGCAAGCCGTCCCGAATCATGGCGTTCGCGCCGGCTCCGCCTTCCTCGGCCGGTTGAAACATAAACTTGATGTTGCCTCGCTTGAGGCCTCTATCCGCCAGCAGTTTTGCCGCTCCCATCAGCATGGCGGTGTGAGCGTCATGCCCGCAGAGATGCGCTTTGCCCTCCACCCTCGAACGGTATTCGGCTTGCTTCGCATCCGGAATCGGCAGCGCATCCATATCCGCCCTAAGGAGGAACGTGGGTCCCGGCAGCTCGCCCTTCAACAGCCCGACGACTCCCGTGCCGCCAACCTCCGTCCGAACGTCGAGTCCCAAGCTGCGAAGATGCTCCGCAACGATACCGGAGGTACGAACCTCCTCATAACCTAATTCAGGATTCCGATGAAAGTCCCTTCTCCATTCGATCAACTGGTCGGCTAACTGTTTGGCCGACGCCAACAAAACATGTTCTTTCACATGAACACCCCCATTATTTGTATTGTAAAGAGCCGGCCCCGATTCCGCACTATGGCTGTCTTTTCTTTTATAGGTCGAAACGATACAATACTTGCATTTATTGAATAAGCTTGAAGCGTTAAGGGAAAATAAGGAGGTCTTGCCCATTAAACCAGAGGAGTGGTGGATATGCGAGAAGGAATGATTCCGGCCCTGCTAGGAACTGTCGTAACGGCTTCCGGAGCCGCTCTAGTGAAGAGGAACCATAAGCTGATCGGAACCGGCATTCTGGGATTTGGACTTGCTCATATCGTGCTCGGAGCCATCGATTTGGTCGAACACCGATAGGTGCGGCAAGACGACGGAGGATGCGTATGATCGCATCCTCCGTTTATCATTCGAAGGAGGCAGAACCCCTGCCAGTCGTCAGAGCCCTCCGTAGAAAAAGGGCAAGGAGATTGCCCCTGACATATTGATGAATCATCGTCAATCTGTCAGATCGGCATTGCGCTGTCAAACGCAAAAAAGAGCTTACACATGGATAGAGTAAGCTCCAGAGAGTCCGCAGCAATAGCTTCCTTGATGCCTCAAATCAGGGACCAAGGCCGACTGCCGTTGGAAAGCCATCGAGTTCCCCTGCGTTCAGCATGTCATCCGAATTCTCGAGAAGATCCATTTAGCCCTTGACTCCGCCCATTGTTGCGCCTTCAATAATTCTTCTCTGAAATAACACGTATACGATAACGGTAGGTATGATCGTGATGACAAGACCCGCGAGCAGCGTTACCCAATCCGCCTTGAATTCCATCATAGCGTTGGCATTATACATGTTCACGCTAATCGGATACTTGTCTGGATCGCTGATGAGAATAAAGGGACCCAGGAAATCATTGTATAAGCCTACAAACTTGAAGATGCCGATCGTCACGATGCCTGGCATCGACAGAGGCAAGATGATTTTGCGGAATACCTGAAATAACGTCGCCCCGTCGATAAACGCGCTTTCATCCAGTTCCTTAGGCAAAGAGCGCATGAAGCTGCCGAGCAAGAGCAGTTCGAAGGCCCCGACAGGCAGACCGGCTAGGAGCACCAATCCGTTCAGACTGTTGGTCAGATCCAAGGCGCGCATCAACGTATATTGGGATACGAGAATGTTGATGCCCGGCAAGAACAATGAAATCATGATAACGCTCCACAACAAGGATCTCAGCTTCCATTGGATTCGCGTGAAGGCGTAAGCGTTCACCGTGGAGACAAACAGACTGATAAGCAGACTCAGCCCCACATAATAAAGAGTGTTAATCACCGATTTGCCGATGCCGAGCTGCGTCCAAGCCTTCTCGTAATTGCCCCATTTCAGGTGCGAAGGGAAGGCCCATATATCGGCAAAAAACTCTTGATTCGTTTTAAGAGATTGATAAAAAATCCAGAATAGAGGAAGCAGGACGGTAAGCGCCCAAACGAACAGCACCATTCGCCATAGCCACGAAGTGACCCCGATTCTCATAGAACCCCTCCTTTTAGTACTCAACGCTGTCTTTGGCGAAAAATTTGTCCACGACCAGCTTCAGACCGACGAGCAGGACAAAGATCATCATGCCGATTGTGGATGCGTAGCCGTAAAAATGCTGACCGAGGTTTAAGCCGCCGAAAGCAAGGTTGAACATATATAGGGAGATGACTTCCGTCGAACCGCCGGGACCTCCCTTGGTCATGATGAGCATATATTCGAAGCCTTTGATCACGGACAGAATCAGGAAGATCGTCCCGACCCGAATAACGCCGGACAACAAAGGAAGCGTAATCTTCGTAAACCGTTGCATATGTGTGATTCCGTCCAGAGTGGCGGACTCGTAAAGAGATTTTGGGATACCTTGCATCGCATTCATGAATATGACCACGTAAAAACCGACGTAACACCATACGTATAACGGAATCATGGAGAGCAGCGCCGTACTTTTGCTGCCAAGCCAGTTATGCTCCCCTCCTAGGCCGAACACCTGAAGCAGTCCGTTCAGCAACCCGAAGGTACCGTCGTAGATGAATGACCAGATGAGCGCGATAACGACTAGAGACAGCACGTTCGGGAAAAAATAAAGGACTTTATAAAACGAATTTTCCCTGAAGGAACGGTTGACAAGAAGATCGGCTAGTTCCAACGAAATCGTTAAAGTAATGGGAATAACCGTAACGAGCAAAATCAGATTGTGCTGCAATGCCCGCGCGATGAACGGGTCCTGGAACAACCGGATATAATTGTCCCATCCAATGAACGTTTTGACGCCTATGCCGTCCCAATCCAAAAAAGAATAGAAGATGGAGAGAGCATTCGGATAGAGTGTGAATAACACATAGGCTGCAAACGCCGGAGCCACGACAATGAAAAGAAATATCGCTTTTTGAAACCGTGCGCTTTTCAAGAAATGCATAGCGGTCTTCTCTCCTCGCATATCACGGTCGAAAGGCAGTCCGGATGACTTCCTTTCGACCGTTTCTTATTCCGTCTATTCTTTGTTTTGGGCTTCTTTGTCGTTCTTAACGGCGTTCTGCAGCAGCTTCTCCGCGTCTTGTAAGATCGGCTCCGGTTGTTCCTGCCCTGTCAACACAAGTGCCATATTGTCTACGATAACCTTAAGCGATGCCGCATAATCGGGATGCGTGAGCTCGATTTTGCGATTCTTCAGTTCGAGCACGACCTGATTCTCCTTCATATATGTGGCGATCGATTTCTGCAGCGGCTTCATATTGTCCGCCCGCGTCGGAACGTCTAAGTAATCCTTGCGCAGCGGAAGCGCGCCGCCCTTCTCGACCAGCTCTTGCTGAACTTCGTTCGACATGAGCGAGAGAAGGAACTGCTTCGCCCATTTTTTGTTCAATTCCGGCTTGGCCGCCCAAATTTCGAAAGAGTAACTCAATCCGTTATTCATATAAATCGGCCCGTTCGGATTATTCGTGAATGGTACCGCCATGTATCCCCATTGGAAGTCGTCCGGAGCGGATTCCTTCATCTCATTCTCGATCCAATCGCCCGAAGGCACCATGGCCGCTTTATGTTGAAGAACGAGCATTTGCGACTGCGTGTGATTCATGCCCACGCTTTTTTTGCTGATATAACCCTTCTTGCCCATATCGTAAAGTCGTTTGTACACCTCGATATTTTCCGGGGAAGTATTCTGCGGACCATTGAAATACTCAAAATCGTTGCGGAATTGCTTGTTTTCGTTTTCATCTGCAATTTCGAATATTTTCGTATCGAAAGCGAACTGCGCGTAATTGTACAAGCCGGCATACACGATCGGATCAATGCCCTGGCTCATAATCGTCTCGCAAAGTTGAATAAACTCGTCATACGTCTTAGGACTTTTGTTCCAGCCATTCTCATCGAACAGCTTCTGATCGAAGAACATGCCGCCAATGTAGTTCGCAATCGGGAATATCCAGGCATTATCTTTATAATATTTCTCCGGATCATTAAACCCCGGAACGATCAGATCGTTCAGCTTCTGCCCTGGCGCGTCGTCCGGCGACATCTCGAAAATATCGGTTACCGGCTCCAACTTGTTGGCATTGACGTATTCCGTCCAGGTGTCGCTGTAGAACAAATCGAACATATCTTCGTCGTTGCCAGCGGCTGCCTTAGTCGAGACAAGATCACCGATCTTCGGAGATGCCGTAATATCGAATGTAACGTTTGGATATTTTTCCGTGAAAAGTTTGACGGCATAATCGAACCATTCTCTTCCATACCCCGATTCGAGCAAGCCGATCTTTAACGTCACTTTTTCATTCCTAGGCAACCCATTCTCGTAATTGTCGACTTCTTCTGAAGATGGTTCGCCTGTCGCGGGAGTCGTGGATCCGGGAGTTGTGTTGCTTGCGCCTCCCTTTGTATTTGCAGCATTCGAGCATCCGGCGGCAAACAAGACCATGCAGAGTATGAGCGCTAAAGAACTCCATGTCATTTTTTTATTCATCGTTAGGCCCTCCCAGTTTTTAATTCAATTTTCAATTCAGCGAAAGAACAGTTAAATTCTCGACCTCCACCCTGTAGTCCGGCGGGATTTCGATTTGATATTCCACTCTTCCGTCCGCCTTTGACCATTCCAAGCGAATCGTATCGTCCCCTAAAGGAAGCACCCCCTTGCAATAGGAATTTTCCAGATCGCAGAATCTTAGTGTGATGGTTTTCGCGATGGGGTCAATCTTGTAGATGCCCAGAACATCGCGAATCAAGCTGTGTACGACATGGGAAGCGAATCCGTGATTGCAGCTGGCATAATCCCCATCGTTCTCCCAGAGTGTCCCGGTTCGCTCAACCATGTAATGGAGGTAGTCTGCGGATTCATCTACCGCCTGCCTTACATATCCGTATCTTGCCAGCAATTCGAGACGCAAATAATTACCGATAAAGGCATTCGCTTTATGAACGTCTTGATAGGTGTTCGTCTGGTTTCTGAGCGGTCCGAACCGGGTTAACAATGTATCCCAAAGTTCAGGATGGCTGTCGGGGTCGGCTGTTCCGAAATAGAAAGCGTAATACTGACAAATTTCGCTCTTATTGCGAGTAATGACAAGGCGGCCGTCAAGTCGCTCGGCATTGTCGATGAAAAATTCTCCATCATAGGACTGCGACCGAATCACCTCATGTACCTTCTCAGCTTCATGCAAAAGATGAGGCAGTTGATACAAGCGACCCGCGACGGCAAGCGAGGCTGCATACAGCATATTGGTTGGATAATTGACATCCTGCACGAAATCATTCGCCTTTGACCACTCCAGGAATACCCAACTTTCAAGACTCTCCAACAGCCCGTCCTCGTTCTTGAATCGTTCGAAGTAGTCGATCAATTCAAGGACTCTCGGCTTCAACGCATCGATCATCTGCCGGTCTCCGCTTCGTTCCAGATATTCCTCCAGTTCTATAACGAACCATAACGACCAATTCGGTATAAAGACGCCGTCGTTATGATCCGCTGGATAACACATCGGAAGCATGCCTACGGGCAAATACGGGAATCGATCAGGCAAGAGGTAATTTTCGAAGAAGGCTCGCTCTACATTTGTCTCCCCTGTCAAGTTGAATGCGGCTCGTCCCATGAAAAAGCTGTCGCAAAGCCATCCTGCACGTTCCCTTGAGGGACAATCCATAAAGAGATCCACTACGTTCTGGCGGAATGTTTCCCTTCCTGCTTCAAAGATAGCGTTAAGCCGTTCATCGTCAGATTGAAACCTCGCCTTGCCGGCATCGGCGTTCGTATATTCCCTCATATATATTCCCGTAATCTCGCATTCCCCTTCGGCTGCGATCCACTTCATATAACGAAGAGTATACGGCTCGAACGTCTCCAGTCTGTAGGTTCCGGGTTCAAGCTCATACCGCAGAGCATTGACGCAGCCGAAACGCAAATGATCCACATCGTCTTCACGCAGAACTTCGTCGAATGTCACGTACAGCAAGGTCCTACGGCTGCAACGAACAGTACCGCCAATAAACCCGGTCCGGTTGATTCCCATATCCAGAATTTCGAATTCATTCTTATGGAGCAGCATAGGAACGTCTTGGGCATACGGTTGTTGAACTTTATGTTGGCTCCGGACCGGAAGATCGGCCAATTCATCCGACATAATGAAGGTCAGATCTTCCATTTCGAAGCCTCCAAACTGACGGCCTACCCCTGTCAAAGAACGATCGCGCCAATATTCTCTTTGCAGTTTCCGGTGAATCACTTCTCCCCTCGCATACAACATAAGCGGATAACGCTGAGTGAATTCGGCCATAGGAACGCCTCTGGAAATTAACGTCTTGGCGGCCGTCTCCTCACAGTCAACCCGATTGAAAGAAAAACTTTTATCCACTCTCCAGCGATCATAGCCGGATTGAAGCGAATAAGCTTCGACAAACGTTCTTTGAAAGCTGAATCGCTGCACCTTCTGTACGCGTTCCATCAAGATCGTCGCCTCGAAACCGCCATCGCTTCCCGACGCTAGAAGGGTATCCATGCCTGACTGAACCTCCGCCTGCAGGAAAGACGGCTGATCGAGTACATAATAGCTGTTGATATTATAGCCGGCCACCTCAATGGCAATGAAGTTATCGCCCTCGTGCGCGTATTTGCTCAAGTCCCATATATCGACTCGATAATGCCCATGGGGTCCGCGTGCAGGTCCGTGCCCGATGAAATTGCCGTTTATATAACATCGATAGAGGGTTGATGCGGCAATATGCAACGTCAAATCTGCATCCTTCCGTGTAGTTGCTATACCTCTGAATCCGGCGGTAATGTTTTTTTCCTTCTCCGAATTTTTCGGCCATACGGGTCTTGCCGCTCTAAAAAACTCATAATTCCCCGTTCTAGTCACCTTGTGCCTCCTCCAACCTCTTGATAAGAGACTTTTAGTCTGCTTGTAAAGACGAAGCCTTTGCCTTTCATTCGCGAGCTTCCTTGCCGGCGGCCGCTTGCCCTGGATGATCGCCAGTCGATAGAAAGTCGGTTTGTGGGCAGAAGAACGCTTTAATCGCTTCCTGTTGGTTCAACAACGCTACGGCCTGATCATAGTCAACGAATGACGAATGATGTGTCTGAAGACATTCGGTATTAAGACCCTTGTTCATGACAAGATCGATTAACAATTGATGATCTCTTGGACCTACGGGCCTGTATTTGTACGATTCCAGCTTCGTACCTCGTGCCCACAGGTTCTCCGAATAGGTAATATCTCCGCGCAGCACTCCGAAGATAACAACATGCTCGTTCACATGCGACAGTACATTCTGAACGGAAGCGGCCGCGCCCACGCAGTCGTAACCGAGCTCGAATCGTTGATTCTGCAATTCGTTCGCATGCATGACCGTTCCAAGACCCAGATTTCGTACAAACTCGATCCTGCTCTCGTTGACGTCGATTCCGACAACCTGTGAAGCTCCCCACAGCCGTGCCACCTGAACGGCCAGAATGCCGGCAGGGCCGAGACCGGAAACCAGAAGCGACTTTCCTTTAAGATCGCCAAGCTGCATTAATCCAATGACCACACATTTCAACAGCTCGAACGAAACCGCTTGCTTAAACGTAATGCTGTCAGGAAGCTTAATCAGTTCCTCTTCACGGAAAGCGGCGTACTCCGCATAGGCTCCTTTAGGGACGATATGCTCTAGAGCCGCGACACGATCCCCTACGGCGAAGCGGTGTACACCGGGCCCTACGGCTTTGACGACGCCTGCCATCTCATGCCCTGGGAAACCAATCGGCAGCGGATATTGGGGAGATTCGGCATAATTAAACATATCTCGACCAGCCATCATATTGATGTCCCAGCGCGGGCAAGTCGATACCATCTGTATTTCGACTAAAACTTGATGATCCTGAAGATCGGGCATTTCGGCATCCACGATTCGGAATTGTCCGGCACCGATGATTTGTAACGCTTTCATAGTTGTTCCTCCCATATTCGGCGAATGGCCTCTCTCTTGGTATTATTCTACGTTGTCTACAAGGCTTCGTCTTTGCAAAGTATATTGTTATGCGGCATATAACTTGGTCCTTATTGCGGCATCCGAATGGCGTTTGCGATACGACATTTGCACTATACTGACTTTCGTGTCGACTTCTATTGACGAAAGACTTAACTGTCCCCCAATAAAAACCGTCAGAGATAAGTTCGCTCCCTGACGGTTTTCTAAATAAGGGGACTTCATTTTCCCTATGATATTGAGATGCATTCATACTGCGGATCTGTCAACATTCGTCTAACCCTTCACGCTGCCTACGACAATTCCCTTAATGAAGAACCGCTGTAGAAATGGGTAGACAAGCAAGATCGGCAGCATGCCGACGAAGATTTGCGCCGTCTTCACATTTCGAGTCGTCACGTTCATCATTTGCGATACATCATGTAATTTGGACATGTCGGGTTGAGTGATGATCGTCTGCAAGAAGGTCTGCAACGGATAATTCTCCGGACGGTTCAGATAAAGCAGACCATCGAACCACGCATTCCAATGTCCTACCATTGCAAACAGGGAAATCGTGGCTATCGAGGGCAGCGAAAGCGGCATATAGATCTTGAATAGGATCGTCCAATGACCTGCACCGTCAACGAATGCCGACTCCTCCAGTTCCCTCGGCAAACCGCGAAAAAAATTGAGCATGAGCACGATAAAATAAACGGATACGGCTCCGGGTAAAATAAGCGCCCATAGGCTATCGATCAAACCATATGCTTTGATGGTCATATAATTCGGTACGAGTCCCCCACCAATGAGCATCGTCAGCATGAAATACCAAACGTATACGCTCCTTGCTGGAAAATGGGTACTTTCTTTGGACAGCGGATAGGCGACAAGAACGCAAAGCAATACATTGATCAAGGTTCCGAGAACGGTTCTTTGCAAGGAAATCCAGAACGCAGAGCCAAATTTGGAATCGCCTAAAATATAAGAATAGGCATCCAAATTAAAATCGACCGGCCACAGCTTAACAAGCCCCCCGTTGACTGCTGCGGAATCGCTGAAGGAGATCGCCCAAATATGAATAAACGGCAGCAAACAAAGTAATGATAACGCGATCATGAAGGAATAGTTTGCTGCATGAAAAAGTTTGCGCGATAGGGAGTTTGGTTCTACCATAATCCTGGTCCTTTCTTCAGAAGATGCGGTAGTTGGCAATTTTATATACCAATCGATAAGAGATGATAATCAGCACCATGCTGATGACGGATTTGAACAAATTAACAGCCGTCGAGACGCCATATTGAAAATCCTGAAACCCGATTCGATACACCATCGTGTCGATAATGTCGCCAGAGCGATATACCTGTGGACTGTATAACATAAAAACTTGTTCGAAACCTGCGTTAAGTACATTGCCAAGGCTAAGCAGCGCAAGAAGCACCACGATCGGACCAATCCCCGGCAAAGTAATATGCAAAGTTTGTTTCCAGCGATTGGCTCCGTCGATATAAGCAGCCTCATAGAGCGATGGGTTGATGGAAGTTAGCGCAGCTAAATAAATAATTGTCGAAAAGCCAAATTCCTTCCATATGTCAGACGCGATCAGGGTAACGGGAAACCAGCTGTTGCTGCCTAGGAAAAAAATGGGCTCAATGCCAAACACCCCAAGCAACTGATTCACTATTCCGCCATTCGTTGAAAGAACATCTACGAGTATACCGCCCAATATGACCCAGGAAAGAAAGTGAGGCATATAGATGAGCGTTTGCACAGTTCGGACAACTCTTCTGTTGCGCATTTCATTAAGCAACAATGCGGCCATGATGGCTACAATTTGCCCTAAAACAATTTTCGACATCGCTATGAGCAAGGTGTTCCTGACTACATCGTAAATATCCGGCATGTTGATCATGTACACAAAGTTGGCAAATCCCACCCATTCGGATCCAAAAAGCCCCCGGTTCGGGATAAACTTCTGAAAAGCCATCGCAATTCCGCCCATCGGAATATAGGCGAATAAGAAAATAAGGATCACGCCAGGTATAATCATGAGATGAAGAGGCAGATTGCGCTTCCAACGATTGCTTTTCATTTCATCGTTTCCTTCCTGCAAAGTATAAGGGGGATCAAATATCCCCCCCTAACATGACATCCAGCACATCGGCGCATGGAAGTGAATTAATTCATTTCGTTGACTTCCTTAGTGATTTGCTCCCCGCCCTGCCTGTTCCAATCCTGAACAAATTTATCGAACTCCTCGATGCCTACATCCCCCATGATAATTCTAGTCATCATGGTAATTTCCATCTTGTTCAACGTAGACATCTTCTCGCTCATCGTTGGCGTTGTCGGGACGTTCAACGCATTATTCACATATAAATCATTGTCCAAATACGAAGCTACGACTTCCAAGGCGCTATGACCTGCTCCGAATATACGATCCGTCAACCATCCCCCGACGTCTTTAGGATTTTCACGGTAGGCTTTGATCGATTCGATTTTAATTTGCGAGTCTTCTGAAATCGTAGACGTATCGCCGTCCTTGAGTGCCTGAATCACTTCGTTGTATATATTCAGATGAATAAGCGGAGGCGAGAAAGACAATATCGCATAAGGGTAATAAGCAACGCCGGTCTCGGCATTCTGTCCAAGACTCCGATCAACATCCACATACTGAGTATGCACCCAATAATTTGCCAGCTTTACGGCAGCCTCCGGGTTTTTGTAACCTTTCTTGACCACAAAGAACGAGCTCGCTGTCGATCCAAGATAGGCATTCGCCGGTGTCCCGTCGACCGATGGCAATGGATAGGCATTCCAAACCGCACCGTCCACGTTAAGAATCGTATCCTTGTTCGCATAGATAGGAGAGGCGAAGTCTCCGTAGAACATACCCGTTTTGCCGGCGTTCAGCGACTCAAATACCTTCGTCGAATCTTGTACGCCGAACTCTTTGTCTATCAGCCCTTCCTTGTACATCTGATTCAGCATCTGCAGGGCCGGCTTCATCTCCGGAAGGATGCTTCCATATACAACTTTGCCGCTTGAATCTTGAATCCATGAGCCGGGGTAAGCGCCGAACCCTTGGAATAATCCGTCCACGCCAGGTGCGTTCCACATGCTCGTGATATCCTTGTTAACGCTTAAACCATACGTATCCTTTTTGTTGTTTCCATCAGGATCATCATTCGTGAATGCTCGCGCAATCTGTAATACTTCTTCTGTAGTCTGAGGCGGCTGCAATTTCAATTTATCCAGCCAATCCTGGCGAATCCATAACATCTTAAGCGTTCCGATCGCCGGTGTCAGTGCCGGTATAGCATACATCTTGCCATCGAAGCTTGATGCATGGATAGCCTGATTGTTATCCTGACCCATAATTTCCTTGAGCTCTTCGCTTGCATACTTCTCGTAAATCTCCGTTAAATCCTCGATCATACCGGCCTCTACAAGCGTCTTAAGCTGAATTGCGTTGACGTTCAAGAGATCCGGAATATCATTGGAGGAAATCGATACGTTTAATTTGCTTTGAAAGGCCTCGCCGCTTGGCACGGTCCACATATTGCTGACTTTAATACCCAAGTCACGTAAGTAAGCGTCATACCAGATGTTATCGTCGATCGTGTTCTCATCGTCGAAAGTCAACCATTCTGTCGATCGCACTACGGACAGGTCGATGGGCGGATCGTATTTGCCCAACGGATCGATTGTTTCATCTGCAGCCGAGCTTTCACCATTAACTGGGTTATTCTGCCCAGTCGCTGGAGGAGAAACGGATTCTCCATTGGACGACGTATTATTCGTCGAACAGGCGCTTAAGGTTAACGTTACGGCGAGCAAAGCAACCATTCCTGTTAAAACATGTCTTCTACCCTTTGACAATTGAATACCCCCAGGCATGTTATGTTATTTATGCGTCCGGTAAACGCCGGGTTATGATCAGTGGCCACCATCATAAAATCTGTCCCGTTATTCATAATTGTAAGCGTTGTCTCAACTTCCAACAACGCTATTCGATTGTCAAAGTTCTCATTTATTGCTCACTTCCAACGCATTTGCAACTAACCGTTCATCAGGCCATTCAATCTGCTGGAAGGTGCCCGTCTCCGCGGATTCCTTCGCTTTCAGACAGATCAATGCGCTCGATAATCCCGCCTCTAGCGGGGCGACGGATTCCATGGTTTCTCCCCTCATAATGGCTGCAAAGTTGTCCATAAGTACCGAATCCCCGCCGCCATGGCCACCTGCGAATGCAGCCGTATCAATGGTATACGTCTCGACACGAGGCGTATGATGCATAAACAGCTTCACCTCATTCGAGGTCCAATCAAATTCCACCGTGCCTTTGTAGCCCATGAATCGCGCTCCGCGCCTGGCAGCTTGCTTGCGAATAAAGAAGTTCTGCGAATAGCTGACATGCATGCCGGATTCATATTGAACCAGAGCGCTGCCCGAATCCTCATTGCCGGTATCGATCGCGAACCCGCAATATTCCCCATGTCGACCTTCGCCAGAACGCAGCAAGTTTTGCGGACTCTCGGGGCAAGTCACCTGTTCTTCGCAATCGACACATTTCAACCCTGCAGGTTTATTACCCTTGAAAATTTGCTTCGATTTCATCGCGCATACTTGGATAGGTTTCAGACCCAACACATCATTGATGTAGTCAAAATCATGAGTCGCTTTCTGGAGAAACAACCCTTGTGTCTCAAGCTCATCCCTGTACCAATGATGGAAATAGATAGATCCATACGAAACGTTGTTGACGGCCTGAACATGTTCGACCGTACCGATTTTTCCCGATGCGATAATTTCCTTGACAAGCTGCGTATGATATGTAACGCGCAGTGGAAAGGAAACGACGACCGGACTATTCATTCTCCGATGCGCATCCCGTAGACGCATCAAATCATCTATCGATGTGGCAACAGGTTTCTCCAGATAAAGAGGAATCCCTCTGTCCATCACCTTTAACGCCATCTTTGCATGCTGCGAACAGCGGGTGCCGATGAATATGCCATCGTATTCTCCTTGCTGCAACATCTCGTCGGCATCATCGAAGAAACGAATCACCGAGCAGTCAGTCCCTGCTTCGAGCATCGACTGCCGAATAGCCGAGCTCCGCATATCCGCGATCGCAGCGATGCGGCAGTCGGGATGCCTTTCCTGTAAAATTCCTATTAATCTGCTCACCTGATTGCCGTAACCGATTACAGCGATTCTTATCACATGCTCGTCCCCCTCTTATTTAGAAAACTGGCGTTGTTGAAGTGCGGATCGTTTATTCTGCCTTTGAATCCTAGCGACTATTTGAAGGTACAGCTGGAATCAGTGGAACGAAAGCTTCATAATAAATGCGATGCCCATAATCATTTGGATGATTGATATTGTTGAGCAGCAGACTTTCATGCGTCTTACCGGCACGCAGCTCTTCGTTCCATAACCGATGTACATCTGCAACCGCAACGTTGCATTCCTTGCCAATCCGTTTGAGGATATCCGCATAGATCGCTAAATCTCCGCTGGAATGCTTCCACAGCGGATTCGATTCACACGGCGTAACCAATATGATGTCTGCCCCCGTTGCTTCCTGGATACGAGTAACCATCTGCCGAATATTTCGTTCGAATTCACCTGGAGGAACTCCATTCCTGATCTGCTCGCTCATCGTGCACTGATCGTTCATCCCATATCCGATACTGACAATATCCGGTCGAAGCGCGATCACGTCATCTTCAAACCTCTTTAATCCGTCCACGCTGGTTTCGCCGCCGATCGCACGATTGACCACCTCAAGCTCCATCCCCTCGAACCGCTTTCTCAGTTCGCCGGCAAACAATTGATAGAACGCATATTCATCGCGGCTTGCATCGCCGCCAGCGCTTATACTGTCACCGAAAACAACATAACGAATGCCTTCGCCCGCCGCTATTTTTGTTCGAACCCGCCGCAGTTGTTCGCCCGCCGCATCCGCGCAATCCGCTTGCGCTTCTTCGGCCTCCTCGATATATTCATAATCCACGTAAACAGTGAACTTTCGGTTGCTGCAATCCGCGTAATCCCGATGGTCAAAACTTTCCTTGCCATATACGACATGACCACGCCAATCTGGAATGGAACTATTCTCCGTTCGTGCAATCGTCCCGGCTTCATAATTAATCACGAAGTCTTCCTGTTCCATATAGGTCACATCTTTCGGATGATCCGACCCTTGACCGGTACTGACGCTTAAACAACGAACCACGTTTCCATGGCGAAGCTTCTGCGGTGTTTGCCCAACGAATACGACACTCTCACCTTTACACATTTTATTCGACATCCTTTTTCCCTCCTCAAGTAGAAAAATAACAAACATTGGGCATCCAAGCTTGTTATTATTGTAATATGGCAATATGGCCGCAACTACGGCAATCCCTTGCACTCTTTATAATTTATTGCCGAGAATCCTATGACTGATAGCTTTGCTTATACTCCTTGGGTGACATCCCCAGGCTGTTCCTGAAGAAAGTCGTGAAGTAGGGGACATTCTCAAAGCCTAATTCGGCTGCTACATCCTTGATTTTGATGTCGTCCTGCAACAGCAATTCCTTTGCGCGATTCAGCTTTTGCTCTTTGATTTTCTGATAGATTGGATATCCTCTTTGAGAATGATACAGTCTGGATAAGTAGAATTTGCTTAGATGTACATGATCAGCGAGCTGCTGCAAAGTTAGATTCCGACTTAAATTTTGGATAATGTAGTTGTCGACTTTCTCTGCGATCTCCTGCTTTTGCTCCTTGGCGTCATCTCCGACGATTAGAAATAATATTTCAGCAAGCCGCACACAGTAGTCCGCGAAGGACTGCCAATCCGTATGTTTGTTGAAGTTGGTTAAATAGGTTAAGTCCAGTTTCATTCCGACTTCGGTTGTCATTTGCCGGGAGTTCATATAGGAAAGATATAGGCCGGCCAACGTGATGAATATTTCCGATTGCCTTTCGAACGTCAGAAATACGGATTTCCGAATCGTCTCGAAAAAACTGCGCAATTCGTTCATGAAGGCCAGGAACTCACCCGCTTCAAGCAATCCTGTTAACGCAAGCAGCTGCTTCTTTATCTCCTGAGACTGCAACTGGATATCCTGATAGCGGGACATAGCTTCTCCCGCTTGCTCCACCTGCATAATTTCGCTCTTCAATCCGATGGCTCGATCCAGCAGCTCCCCCATCTTTCGATTCACATCGCCAATTTGCAGCCATTCGACTTCATGGCCGGATATTACAAATGAACACGACAGCCCCATTCGCTCTTGAATGACGGACTGCACTCGTTCCAGCTCTTCGCTTAAATACCAGTGGAGCTGCGACAAATCATCGGTTACGCTGTCATGATCCATCCTCTTCACTTGGAGCAGCCATACCAGATGTCGAGAACCGTTATAGGGAACAATGCTGCATTGGGGTTGGAGCATGGATACCATCAATTCCATGATCATCTCCCGCTGCCGCATCTTCTCGATCTCGGTATATGTTAGCGGCCATTGATCGACTTTTCCATTCAACAGAATGAAGCATTGATCTACGCTCAACGAAGCCTGTACATACGCTTCTTCCTTGTCAGCCAGCTGTTGCGGCGTCAACGGCTTCTCCAGAAGCTCCTTCAGCAATTCGTCGTTCAACATACGCTGAGCTTGTTTCAACCTCATCCCGATCTGCTTTTCCTGTTCCTTCAATCGACGTTCCTCTTCAATAATCCCGCATAGCTTGCGCACGGCTTCGATCACGGTCTCGTCGTCCACAGGCTTAAGTAAATAATCGAAGGCTTCTTGGTGCAGAGCGGTCTGCAAGTATGTGTAGTCGGAATATCCGGAGAGAAACAACGTTTTCAGTTCCGGAAATCGGCTCTTGATCATTGCGGACAAATCCAAGCCGTTCATGCCGGGCATCATGACATCCGTCATAAGAATGTCGATTCCTTGCTCCTCCGTCTTTTCGATTATGTTGATCAAATCGACTGCTTCATCGGCCGAGTAAGCTTTCCATACTTTTAGCGGCAAATTCTCCTGCCCTTCTAACAAGCGATGCAAGCTATCCACGATAATCGATTCATCATCAACCAGCATGAATTGAATCATGATATCGCTCCTTCCCAATAGATCGTAATAACATTCGTCAAACCACCGTACTCGTTGCTTTGCAATTGAAGCCCGCTTTCCGGTCCGAATAATATCTCTAGCCGCTTATGCACATTAATTAAGGCATGGCTAGTATCGCACTGTCCCGCATGAATCTTTTTTTGAAGCTCAGCGATATGTTCCGCTCCCCCGCCCATCCCGTTGTCCGCCACATGGAGTTCCATGTAATTCCCATAGTCCTTACAGATAATTCGAACCCATCCCTCTTTGACAGTATGTTTGTGGCCATGCTCAACCGCATTCTCGATCAACGGTTGAATGAACAATCTCGGTACTTTCCGATGAAGAATCGAGTCTGCCTGATCCGCATCATCCGGTAATTCCCATTGGAAAGATATTCGATTTCCGAAGCGCATTTGTTGTATCGATGCATAGCTGCTTGCATGTTTGATTTCCTTGTCCAACGTGATAAGGTCGTCGTGATTATTCTGCGTAATATATTTAAAGTAATCTCCCAGATGTCTCGACAGGTGTGAGACGCCTTGAAAGTCTTTATCCTGCGACATTCGATATAGAATATATAAACTATTGTACAGAAAGTGCGGGTTGATCTGAGATTGCAATTGTCTAAGCTCCGCCAATTGCCTGTAAATCGTTTGTTCATAGACTTCGTGAACGAGCACCTTAAGCTTTCCTACCATGCTATTAAATCTGGTATATAGAAACTCGAACTCATCCTTCTTTCGATACTGGAGATTCAAGTTGAAATTACCATTCTCAACCATCCTGAAAGCTTGAACGAGCTTTCTTAACGGTTGATGAATAAACTTGATCAACAAATAGGAAAACGAAACGATGACGATCAATGCCAAACCCCACAATATGTAATTCCATACTGTAAACTTGCGAAGCGGCTGTAACAACTGATCTTGCCGATCATAGACGATCAGCGACCAGTTCGTGAAGGAAAGCGTCTTCTCGATCGAAATTAAAGTCGGATCATTTCCCAATTCTTCGCGAACAAAGGAGTTCCCCTCAATCGAGGGGAACTGATAGCTGCTTACAGTATCCACGATCAAGGATCTTTCCCCTAAACTGGTGCCGATCATCGATGGAGACAGCTCGACCACGATCAAATATTGCGTTTTTGTTCCAGCCGGATATCCGCTCAATAAGTAATAATGTTGACCGTCCTTCTTCACATTCGAATTGCCTGCGGCGAGATCCTTATATCGTTCATATTCACCAGTGTTCAGATTCGTTAATACAGAAGTAGAGGACAGACGTTTTTGGAAATTCGGCATCAACACGAACACTTCGGATATATAGCGGCTGGATGAAGCTAACGCGGATATTTTAGAATACACATCGTTGATCAGCTTGATCTTTTCGTAATCTCGAAGCGAGTCGGAACGTATGCTTAAATCCTGAAGATCGGAATCATTATTGAACTGCATCTGCAGTTGAACGATACGATTCAACTCCGCATCCAGGGAGCTGGCCAAATAATCGACCTTTTGTTGCATGACTGCTGTTATTTGTTGGCGTATAATATTGACGCCGGATCGATGAATGAAAGCATTGATAATAAAAAAAGGGACAAGGATCAAGATGAATCCCAACAGCGTTTTGAAAAAGATTCCGCGCTTAAAAGTGTACATTTCCATCAGTTTCAACGAGATCGGAACTGGTCTTTAATCCATTCGAATCTTCGATAACGAAACAGTATGCAGTAGAATGATCCGGAATAGAACAAAACAATTTCATTTCGCGAGCTTCAAACTTAGCTGGCATAAGATCCCAATTTCTTGAAGTATACGGCCCGGATTCGGTTGTATAAAGAAGATGTACGCTCTGTACAGTGCGGTTCCCTTCATAATACGCCCAAGCCTCAGTTCCCGATTGGCCGGATGAAGTCGCCCGTAAAAGCGGGGGTTCATCCTTCACGAACGAATCCGCATAGACGAAGAACTCTTGGGTCGACCAAGGCGTGTTATAATCATGCTTCCAATTGGGGAGAAGTCTGAGCGTTCGCGTTCCTTTAGCCTCCCGATATGTCTTCTGCCAGCCATTCAAATAAAAGGCTGGGTCATTCGTGCCGGTTGCCCAAAGCATCGGAAGCTCGGATTGCCCTATGTATTGGCTAACATCGAAAGCGGCATTCCATCTTTGCTGATGTTCTATATTCATCCCCCGCAAAATTTCTTGCCAGCAAGACCCTTCCATGTAATATCCCGCAGCGTAGACAGGCATGGCAAAAGCCAACCTAGACTCGATCCCCGCGACGATTTCCGTGACGTAACCTCCCCATGAAATCCCCATCATTCCGATACAGGCAGGATCGACATTACACTGATTAGCCAAAAAACTGACGGCTCGTACGGCCGCCGCTACTGCATGGTAGCTCCACATGTCCGTTAATTTGCTCTCGGATTTGGAAATATCGTGAAACATGGTGTCGTCGGTCATGTCTGGACCGCCTTCCGGCATCCTTGTTTCATCGGCGCCTCTGCCTGTTAGATCCATTGCAATCGCCGCATAACCGCGCTCTGCCCACTGCTCTGCCCATTCGGAGAATGCTTTGCCTCCTCCGCCGTGTACAAGAACGACTCCCGGAACAAGACTATCTCTTGCGCGGTTAGGAACAGCATAATAAGCGAACACTTTTGTCGTTTTCCCTTCATAAATCTCGTTGTTATAACAAAACTGACGCACTATAAACCCGGGATGCTCCTCCGTCACCCCCCAAGTGATCTCCGGCGTTTGCATTAACCGATCAACATCCCATGGGCCGGTATATCCATCTTTTTTCATCCATAACGCTCCTTGCTTCTTTTTATTTATTAAATGGGATCATGGCAATTTCACTTAATCCGGCAATCGCCGTTCTGCTTTCAACTGCTCCTGTTGTTCCAGGGAAACGTCTACACGGCTTGCCTGCTTCTGATCGTCCAACAATTCGTTGGCGCCTTTCTTGAATTCGCGCATCGTGCGCCCGAACGCTTTGGCCAGTTCAGGAAGTTTATTCGGCCCGAAGAACAACAACAAGATCAACGCAAGCAATACAATACCGGAAACACCAATACCAGCCATCTTATAACCTCCACTTCTTGAATAGCGAGTGTTCCTTTGAATCTTAAATTTGGTAGTAGCTACTTGAAGACTCGCATGGTATAATTTCGAACAAATTCAACAACCACTCTAGGGAGATGATTAAGTGCACATCCGTATGTACAATTTCGTCAGCGACCTAAGCCTTTCCGCCCAACATGTACAGGCTCCCGAATTTTCCCCGCTGCTTATCCACCCGGATCACCATGAGATGCTATATATAATTGAAGGAAAAGTGCAGCTTAACAGTATTGATCATAGTTATGAAGTCACTGGTCCTGCTTTAATTTTAATTCCACTGAATACGTTTCATCAGTTGATACATATTTCCAAGCATTACAGCTATGCTTATTGGGAGCTTGAGGATCATGCACATGAGTCATTCCCACAGCCCCGTCAATGTACGATTTGGAATACTCTTCAGTGCTCAACAGACCAAACCGCACCTCTGATTGAAAATCTATTTCAGCGTATGAATGCATTGGTTGCATTGCTTAGCGCAAATTGGGTGCAGCAACATCCAGATATTATTCATGAAATGGCGCATGCTGATCTTACAACCATATTGTCTTTAACCCGACATGTGCTGAGTTCTTATGATAAGCTCGGTGACAATATAACCGTATCCGCTAATAAGCGGATCGCTTCAACCAAAGAAACGGTAGAAATGTTAGTCCGTTGGATGGAAGAAAGCTACTGGGATAATATCACCCTGCAAACTCTCGCCGAAAGAGTCCATTTTAATTCTTCCTATTTAGTTCGAATGTTTAGAAGGTATCAAGGGGAAACCCCTTTTCAATTTCTAAACCGCTTGCGAATGAAAGCTGCGATAAGCTATCTGGCCAACAGCAATTTGACTGTGGAAGAAATTTCTTATACGATCGGATACCAAAGCATTCATTATTTTAGCCGATTATTTAAACAAACGTATGGCAAAAGCCCCTCCCAATGGCGAATAGAGCATAAAATCCCCTCATCATGACAGGAACCGAGCATCAAAAAGCAGCTCTTGCACCCCAGCATATAAAGGCGATGCAAGAGCTGAAATCCATTCGCCTACCAGCCCATTTCTTTTCTCAGCTTCATTGTGCTTTCATTAAATTTATCTACCCGTGAAACAAGGGATGTAATATCGAATTCTTTGTACATGCTTTCAAACAATGCCGCATCAATGTTTTGGAATTCATCAAAGTCTGGAATAGTCGGTCCCGGCAAGTAACAGCACATTTCTTTGGTCATTTTGATAACTTCGGTGTTCTTTCCTTTCCATGTCGGAGTCCGGTCAATTTCATCATCAATATCAGGATGAATGACAAACGTATTGGAGCCATTTTTCACATTCCACTTTTGTGCTTCTAGTTCAAATTGAAAGCTGATCCATTTAAACGCAGCGTCCTTATTCTTGGATGCACTTAGCATCGCGATCGGTCCAAGAAGCTGAACGGTTACCTGTTTCTCTTTGCCTCTTGGCAACGGCAACACATCCCAATCGAAAGTGGCCAGCTCATTGTAGCCTGGAATAACCCAGTCCGCACCCAGAGTAAACAATACTTTTCCGGTTAGGAAGTTATTCGCTTTCTCCCAACCAAGCTTTTCTGCCTCTTCATCGCTAGGCCGAACATGCCACTTAGTCGTTAACTCTTGCAGCCACTTCATATCGGCCAACACATCAGGCGTGTTCAATAAATTTTGAGACAAATCCTCATTGAAGAACCGCAAATTAGGTGCATGACCGTTAGCAACAGGCAAAATCCAATTAAAATGAGAGGCCATCAAGGAGTCATAAGAAATGCCGTATTCATTTGCCGCAGGATCTGTAGCCTTCTTGGCCATTTCCAGCATATCGTCATAAGTCCAGTCATAGGGAGGCATTTCCATGCCATGTTTTTTCAACAAATCTTTATTGACAATAATCCATTCCGATATCGCGGTATACGGAACCGCCCAAAGCTTGTCATCCGGTGTTTTAAATGCCTCTAGGAAGCCATCTATAATCTTTGCATTTTGAATGGTGGGGTCATTCGCAATATAGGGAGTCAGATCTTCCAACATGCCGTCCTTCAGCCAAGGACTCAACCCTGTTATCCACACTAAATCCGCGGGTTCGCCGGCCGCCTGCATGGCTATAGCTTTATCAATGCCCCACTCCTCCACTTCGATTGTAATCCATGGATACTTTTCATGAAACATATCAAATAATTCTTGATGAGCCCCTACATGCCAAGCCAGCAATTTCAAAGTGACCGGCTCGTGCTCTTCTTCCTCTTTGGGAGGATCAACATCAACTTCTTCTTGATTCGTTTGTCCGGTTTGTTCAGTTTCTTTAGGATTTGTGTTATTTATATTGGAATCTGTTTTCGAACAGGCCGTCATAACCATTAGACATACTAACGCTGCCGTCAGTAACTGGCAAATCAAAACCTTCCTCTTCATACTTAACACCCCTTTTGAATAGTGGATTAATAACTTTCTGCCACCAAATTGCCGCCATTGTCGATCGTCACTTTATAACGGGTGCCATTGGGCGCCCTGAGAATAATACCTTCTCCTGCTACATCAAGCGACCTATTTAATTCATTAATCAATGAATTCCGGTAATGATTGTCTACTCTCGTGTACATCTCCATTCCTGTAACAAAGGTGGATCCCGCCTCAGCCGTTATTTTAATCCTCCCATAAGCAGCGTCTGGCGGAATATTTACATGGACCATGAAATCCGACCAGCCCGCAGTCATGTCATCTGTTCCGATCAATCTAGTTTCTAATGTGGAAGAAGCTGTACCATCGGCTTTTGACCAGACGATTCGGATGCCTGCTTGCCCAGAACCATTACTAATTCTCGCTTTTGCCTGAAAGACTGCCTCTGCATTGGCAGCCAAAGTAAAAGGCTTCGAAAGAATATATGCCTCACCGGATGCACAAACCTCGATAGAACTGCTATACCCCTCGGGAAGATCGGAATTCGATTTGCAAAAGTATGTTCCAAAGCCAAGCACATTCGTCCAGATCCAGCCCGATTTTTCATCCGTATTATGCGTTGTAGCCATATTCTCTCCAGTTGTGTCTACGGAGGAGAGAAGATTAGCATATTCTCGCTTGTCATGAATCGTATATCGTTTCAATTGATTACCCTGCGTATAAGTAAAGTGGGAATCGGTCACAAAAATCCGGCTTCTTTCCTTAGGTATGGCAATCTTCTGCGGATTCCAATCCCCGAAATCGCACCCACCAATGCTGACGTGGTAAAGCGGCGCCCCGTTCAAACCAGAAATCATATAATTGGTAAGATAACCGCCTACGCCAGCGCTTCTGATCATTCTAATATGATTGAGGCGTAAGGAACCTTCTGCATTGGCAGCGATTTCAAACATAGGCAACCCGGAATCGCCCCCCATAAATCCGCCGTGAACGCCATCAATCGATACATCGCCTTCGGCCACTACCCATGTACAAGGCATTTCCATCACACAGTTCGTTATGATAATGTTTTTCCCCTTGATCCCGCAGCCTTCCAAATCTATCACTTTCAGAAGCTCACTATCTTCCACGGAAACCTGACCAATTTTACAATAAATCAAATAAGATTCTGCTTTTTGAAAAGGATTGCCTTCCATCAGCGACCACTCTCGCTCATGGCAGTCCAGCGTGCTCCCTGAAATTTTCAAAAATCCGTTGGGTTGGTTGCTGATTAGGCAGTTCTGTGTGCCTCTTGTGACATACCCATACAAATAATTTTCACTTTGCGAAGTATCATATGGGTTGGGATCGTCAAGCCAGGCTCCATACTGAATTCCAACCAGGATGTTCCGAATAAACAAGCCGAATATATTTACATAACCAGAATGCGCATGGCCAGGTCGCGAATACCAATGAATGGCTGCTTTGTAGTTGGTATTAAATTGGCCTTCAATTTTAAGATTATGCAAATGCAAATAAATGCCGGTTATTTTCAAGATCGCATCTTTATCGGACTCCGAATGGCTGCCTTGCGAAATTCCGATCAGAAAATACCCGTTAAAATCAATCGTTTGCACATCCCCCTTCATTTCTACGGATCTAACATAATAATTCCGAGTAAAAATTACGGTTTTGCCAGAATCAAATGCCGCCTGTACAGCTTCCGTATCATCAGGACCAGTGCCCAACTTGTAAAAATCGGGCGTTACGGCCCGACCGCCAAATTCAGAATCAATACGGTCGAAATTCCCATTGACATCATTAGGTGTCAGCGGATCTGATTGATTCAGCTTTAAATAGGTTGACGTCGATAACGAAGCACCAGATGACAAAGGTATACAACCACCCGCCATAAAAACCAATCCCCCCGCTCCAAGCGCGGTCAGCAACTTTCGTCTGCTGATGGCCTTGCTTGTTTGTCCCTCTTCATTATTCATGCGCGCATCCTCCTTAATGTTTGTTCGGTTTAATAACTTACGCCCCCTCTCCTTTATAACTTTAGTCTACAGAGAGAGCCTGGCAACGTCTTTGCAAATCCTATTGTTTTTATACGCTCACTTCTCTACTGAAAACCCCTTCCGTAAGAAAGCGTTTGCATTTTATTGACTTCCTTTTCCTTTTTACATACATTTTTCCTCGCTTCAACGTCCTTATCCGCCTCTAAAAATCCGTAAGCAAGCATCCAAGGCTGTAAGGTGCAAACGGCTGCCGAGGGCAAAAAAGCAAGCCCGGCAGCCGTTTCATATGGTTTGGATTGTTTATAATCGATTGTATTCCTCAGGATGCCAGCGTGGTAATCGTTTTTTACTCTACAAGCCCGGTACGCTCAATTCCCTCGGAAAACCAGCGTTGTGTAAATGTATAGATAATAAGGGGAGGCAAAATAATGAGAAAGGCCGCGGCCATCTTCGGTCCTTCCGAAATCGGATCTTTCCCTACGCCTGCATTGAAGTTAATCGCGCTGTTGCCCATAAGCTCCTGCTGCATCAGGTTAAGCCTTAACGACAAAGGTAAAAACTCCTTATTAAGAAACATCGAAGGTTCATAATACATATTCCAGTACCAGATAAATGAAAACAGAAAAACGACAATGATGGCCGGGCGAGCCAGCGGCAGCATAATGCGAAAAAACAGACGATATGCGCTCGCCCCATCCATTTTGGCAGCCTCCTCCAACGCTTTCGGCTGGGTCAGGAAAAACTGGCGAAATATAATGATGAATAACGCTCCTCGCAGCCCCTGGGCAAACATAGCCGGAATAATGAATACCAGCGGGGTGTTCAGCCAGCCGAGCTTACCGAAAATCGTGTACATCGGGATGATCGTAATTTGCGGCGGAACCATAAATGTGATGATAATCAAAACAAAAGCCGCCGCCTTCCCCGGGAAACGCAGCCTCGCCAACGCGTAGCCCGTGATTGCACAAGATATAACTTGCAATAGCGAGCACGACAGAGCGATAACAAGCGTGTTCGTGAACGCCTCAGGGTAGTGAAGTCCTCGCCACGCATCGGCCAGATTTTGGCCATGGAGCTTGCGCGGAATCCATTGGACGACCGGATCAATCAGATCGCTCACCGATTTAACCATAGTAGACATCATATAAAATAGAGGCTGTAAATATAAAAAAGCAATGACAGCCAGCAAAAAATAGATGAGCGCTTTTGCCAGCCAACCGTCGTTCAGATTTTGTCCTAGGAGCACTTTTTTCACTCGCCCCGCCTGCCGGCTTTGCATATACTGCCTGATATTCATTTTAACCTGGTAATAGCCCTCTGTAATTCTCATCGGAAGCCTCCTCGCTTTATAACCGAACGGTATGTTATCCAGAGCACCGCACCCAGCAGGAATAGAATGAGAAGGAAATACATCCAAGCCTGCGCGCTTGCGTAACCGTATCCCGTTTGAGGGCGAAACATATTATCTCTTACCGTATACATCACCGGATTGAAAGGAAAGGTGAATAAATCTACGACTGTGAATATGGCATTAAGCCCAATAAATGGAACCATCCCCGGCAGTGTTATTTTCCAGAAGCTTTCCCATGGCGTTGCGCCGTCAATGCGGATGGCTTCGTATACGGAACGGGAGATGGTTTGATAGCCCGCAATAAAGATTAGAATCTGCACGCCCGAATACCATAAAATAATAACTGCCTTGCTAAGCACATTCAGCAACGGCTCGGCGATTCTCGGCCCCACGAATTCCCGGATCACCCCGTCGAGATTATACTGTGCAATAAACGGCAGCTTACCTGCCCCCTGACCGAACAATTCCATCAATACCTGTCC
This sequence comes from Paenibacillus sp. PAMC21692, assembly GCF_014303795.1. Taxonomy (NCBI): domain Bacteria; kingdom Bacillati; phylum Bacillota; class Bacilli; order Caryophanales; family Paenibacillaceae; genus Paenibacillus; species Paenibacillus sp. PAMC21692. Next base: position 4,930,702 of record NZ_CP060293.1, on the reverse strand, counting down.
CGTGGCGAAAATAACCGGAAGGAAAAAGATGGCCCGGATCAGCGACCTGCCGGGAAGTCTCTGATTCAGCAGCAGTGATACAAAAAATGAGAATATGAGGATAAGCGGTATGATTAGCAACATTTCTTGAAAATAGGTAAGAAGTTGGATCGGATAGATGTTATCCTCCGTTAGCACTCGCCGGAAATTTTCGAGCCCAACCCATTCATATTTAAAACCGTCATTGGTCAAACGAACGTTATTAAAGCTGTTGAATAATGACCAGCCCACCGGAAAGCCAACAAACGCCGAAAAACCTATCGCCCATGGCAGCATAAACAGGTATCCGGTACCGTAATCTTTCAAGCGGAAGCTCCAATATCCCTTTTGCCTACTCACTGTAAGCCCCTCCTTTCTCCACCTTGAATGTGCTGCTGTTATAATCGACAGTCACCCGGCTCCCATCATCATAGGTCATCGTATAGACGCCCTCTGCCTGCTTGACATGTTTCACCATCTGAAGATGGAGCAGTGGCGCCAACTGATCGAACTTCTTATACTCCTCGATGACTCGCTCCTTCCAAACCCCGTACTCACTACTGTACACATGTTCATAATGCGTTCCTTTAAGCTCGCGGCTGCGAGTATACGTTAACCTGAAGAATGGAATCGCTCCATATTCGATCGCTTTAAGCATCTCTTTGTCGTACTCGTTGCGGAAATTGCCTTCTTTGCCGGAATACAAGACATAACCGTGTACCGCCATCGGATAAAAAGGAACTGTCTCATCCACGAAATAATCGTAGCTCGATTCCAGTGGGAAATTGGTGAGCAAATCGCTCGCAACCAAACTATAATCGTTGCCGCGCCCAGTGGAGGATAAACCGAGCCGCTCTTGCGTATATGCCAACAGCGACTTGTACAGATGAGCCGTGTCCTCCCGTTGGACTCCTCCATCGGCATAGTCGCGGAAAACAGTACTGCCCGCTCCATCAAATAGAAGTCCGTTCACCCCCAGCTTCTCCAGCTTATCAATCGTATCCTTGGCTGTTCGGACAGCTGTTTCGGGTTTCAGCAGGAAGGTGCCTCCGCGCGTCTGAAATACCGTGGTATCGATGCTGCGGATGCCTTCCGTTTTCATGGAAAGCTGTGTCGCGTCGATTTTCATTGAAGCGAGAGAATCCTTCAACAGAACTGGAAATCCCCGCTGCTGCATGCCAGTCGTAAATTGCCGTAACCCCTTTGCTCCTCCCAGCTTTTGCTGTACAGGAAAGCGCCGATCCGTTTCCCCGGTGCCGCCCGCCTGCCAACCTTCATAGACAATAGTCATATTGGCGACTCCCTCGGAGACTAGCTCAGCTATCATCTGCTCGGCCTGCACGAAGGTTGTCGTCGGTACATAGCTTCTGCCGCCGAACGCATCCTTTGTACCTCCGCCCACAAGACCTAATTGAAGCGGAATATGCTCAAAGGTTGTCACTTCTTTAGGCAGCTGATGCGTCTGAAGCAAATAATCGCGATAGGCAGCCGCCATCCCGCTATAATCGGCCTTCTCCCCGGATAGCAGCCGGTATTCAATAACCCGATCTTGGCGGATACGCTCCTTCTGCACGGAATTGACCGGCTGGGCCATCATACTGACCTTGCGCCAATACTCCTCTCGATAAGCAAACTTCGCCCCGATGGAGTGGTAGCTAGTCTGAACGCCGGCAGGCATTGCAGTAATACGCGTCGTATATTTGCCGTCCTTGACAATAGCCGCATACGCCTGATCCCCGCGCTTGATGCCGAATACGGGGTAAGCAATCGCCTCCTGCGGAACCTTCTTCTCCTGTAGATTGGCCGGGTCATCGTCATAAATCATATAATCATAGCGGTTGCCGGAAGGAGGTCGAATGCCGTTATAGTAGACAAGTCCGCCCGGACCGTCCGGAACAAACAGGTACCCTTCCTCTTCTGTGCCCGAGACCGCCCCGAAATAAGGCAGCAGCTGCAAGGAGAATAAATAATTGTCGCCATTTTCTTTAATTCCCTGCGTCGGAACGGTCACCTCCAGTCCATGTTCCGTTAGCTCATAACGTATGGCAAGCGTTAAAAAGAGCTTGGGATAGTGATAGGTAATCTCAACCCCCTGCTCCGTCAGAATCGCTGTTTTGTCCAAATTCTCCTCCAAGGCGTTCGTCATATTTCGTTGCGCCTTGCCCGCGCTCACATATTCCAGTACAAAGGGCGATTCCAGATTCGAAAGAATCATGCCCTTAACCGTTTCTGCGGCTAGTTGATCCTTGGAGGGATTGCTGCGCCACAGAAAACCGCTGGTTTTATCCAGCACAGCAATCTGGGTTGTGTCAGGCGCAAAGAATAGCGTAAAACTAGAATTTTCAGTAACGGTCGCAAAGCCATTCTCATTAAGCTGCTTCGGCAGCCAGGCTTCGCCCTGCGCCAGCGGAATAAAGTGTTCCATACGCTCAGAGATGCCCATCTCCCGCAGCCTTGGCAAAGTATCCCGATTCCCCCAGGCGATTACGCCCGCCAAAGTAGCGGCCAGTAGAAGCAGTACGACAAATAACCGCTGCCTAGGCTTCCGTGGCCATAGCTGCAACCATTTCTGTGGACGATGCACGTTTTCAACATACCGATTAACATTCGGATCAGCCATAGAACGTCACCTCCCGGTATATTTGCTTCAAAAAGTCAAACAGGTTAAAACTCAGGCCCGATAAAATAACAGTGAATATCCAGATGATTGCAATAGTAAGCAAAGTAATAAACGCAATTTTCAGTGCTTCGAAGAAATCAAAGTTATGAATGACCTGATTCATAATAAAAAATTGGACCGCGATCCATATCCACATGACCTGAGTGATCGCATCGACCAGAATTCGTTCTTCCAGTACTACGATGTTCGATAGAATGATAGCTGGCAGCATTAGTACGATATAAGGCACCAGGGCGTAGACGCTTGCCTGTAGCACCTCTCGAAACCGTCCTTCGCCGCCTTTCACGGCGCTGACGAGATAATTGGCTATAATCCAAGTTGTCCATGGCACGAGCAGCAGACAAACCTCCAGCAGCAAGTTCACCTTGCTCAAATCATAGGGATGAAAGATAAACCCCATTTTGAAGATAGAAAGCAAGCGGACGGCTATTGCAAGCAGCACGATCGTCAAAATCATAGCCCATGATATGGTGCGCTCTTTTAGACGGTAGAAGCCCTCATACGGATGCAGCAGCAGATACCAAGCGTCCCTGGCTTCCCTTCCATACTGAATGGCAAAGGCCGGCCACGCCCGCCCCTTGACAAACCTCCTGATACGCTTGAAAAAATAACGTAAAAGTAGAGCGAATATAGCTAGTAGTACTACAGCAAACAATAAGTTGTTTTGTATCCAGTTGTAGCGGATGTTCCAGAAAGCTTCGGAGTAGCCGGCAGCGTCGAATGAATCCCGAAAGTGGTCCATTGCTTCCTTATACCGCTTCTCATGCATGGCAATTTCCCCAATACCTTTGTAGGGCAGGTTCATCATGCCATTCTGCTCCACCACTTCTTCCCAATAGGGTTTGCTTTGCTCGTAGCTGCCTTCCGTATACAGCTTCACTGCTGTCAGAAAGCTATCTCCGAAAGCAGTCCGTTTAAAAACTTGCAAGACATTCAAACTGCTGTCGGCAACCCAAAGCTCCTTCTTGCTGTTCACCCCCAGACTTGTCGGATAATTGACAATGCCATGCTGATGTGCCAATTTATCCGAAGCCCCGAAGTACAGAAGCACTTGGCCATAAGGATCATAGACTGATATTTCTCCCGACTCGCTGTTCATGCTATACAAAAAACGATCCGAATCAATTGCGGTATCCACCAGCTTGCTTTCGTAAAAGGATTTATTAAAAAAAGCATCCACACCGCCGGCATTCAGCTTTTTAATTTGGCCTTTGTCAACGCCGAAGCTGGTCGTCAGTAGAAAGCGATCGGTAGAATACGTCACATTAGAAATCGCCCCGGGACGTTTGGCCACTTCTTGATCGAGCTGATGCTGATTAAGAATCGACCGCTTCAACCGTGTCAGCCAATCAATTTGGGTTTTATTAACGCCAAAGAAGCCTGTGAACTGGCCTTCCCCGTTCATCCTCAGCAGCCCCTGATAGGAATCTTTATTCACGATGTACATGACGCCCCTATGATCCACAACCAGCTTGGTTGGCACATAAAAGTATCCCTCAGGCAGCAGAGACGATTGCGGCTTATTGAAGGCGCGAACAAATTGCCCCTCCGCTTCGTATACGACCACCCGTTTATTGCCCGTATCGGCCACGTAGATCATACCATCTCCGGTAACAAATACACCTTCCGGCGCATTCAGGCTGCCCTCGCTTTCACTTCCCTCCTCACCAATCGAACGGAGGTAGCGCCCCTGTTGATCGAACACCACTATACGGTTGTTCCCGGTATCCGCGACATAAACCAGATCATCGGCGGTGATATATAGATCGCTTGGCTCCGATAAGGGCACATCGATATCTGTGTAACCGATTACTTGTCCGGGTACATAAATCGGTTGAATCCTGATCGCCCGATTTGTCTCTTGATCCATAAACCAGGTTGAATAAGGCAGACTGGCCGAAGCCTTCGGCGGAAATAATGTCGCCATAGCAAGCTGCAGCCCTGCAAAGCAAGCAACTAGCAGCTTCAATGAGATTCGTCCTTTCATTTATTTCACCCCCGAATGCAGCATCGTCTGAATCATTTTGCGCTGAAACAGGAGAAACATGATGAGGTTTGGAATAAACATCAACAGCGCCGCCGCTGCCGCCATACTTTGACCGGCCACGCTGTTCTGAAGATTGATCGTCAGGCTCGACACATAAAAGCCGATCGTCTTCATCGTTTCCTTCGTCGTGTATAGTGTTGAGCCTTCTATATCCAGGTAAACCGCTTGGAACGTTATAATCGATATTGTTGCTACCGCAGGGGCCGCAAGCGGTATCATAATACGCGTAAAAATATACAAATCATTCGCTCCATCGAGTTTTGCGGCTTCTATTAGCGCATCCGGAATCTGATCAATAAATTGCTTCATCAGAAACACCGCTACCGGCGAAGCAATAAACGGCAATATATGAGCCAGGTACGTATTTGTAATACCGAGGCTGCTTACGATCAGATATCGGGGGATCGCTACAGTCTCGGGCGCAAACATAAGCGACAGCATAATCATCGATAGTATGAGGCCTTTGAAGTGGAATCGGTGCTTGGAGAGTACATATCCCGCCATCGTGCTGACCAGAATGACAACAACAAGCGAAAGAAAAACGACAATGACGCTGTTGAATAAATAACGGGTAAATGGCACGACAGCTGCTCCCGCATGCAAAAATAGCTGCTCGAAATTGCGCATCGTCGGCTCCTTCACCCAAATCGTAGGCGGGAACAAGAATAGCTCATTCATCGGTTTAAAGGCATTGTTGAACAAAAAAATAATGGGCAGCAGCATAAAGAATGCCAGGCCGATAAAGCAAACAATAAGCAGGGATCTAGATATGGAAACCCGTTTGAGCTTGGAGAGCCTTAAGAATAAAGGTTTTTGGAAGCTCCTGAAGAGCTCCAAAGTCCTGGACAACTGTGAAAGCTTTGGAGGCGGCAATTGGGTCATCGACTATTCCCCCTCCTTTGCAGCAAATAAACGATAGCAAAACCGCATAACCAGATACGAGATAACTAATAGAACTACCGAAACTGCCGAGGCATAACCCCATTCATAACGTAAAAATGCGTAATCATCGATATGATTCGTCATCAAATGGCCAGAATAGCTCGGCGTAATGGCTAGGCCTGTCAACTGGGTCGAGATAGCGCCTGCCTTAAGAGTTCCTACTATGGCCATCACCGCACTAAACAGCATCTGCGGTTTCATTGACGGTATTGTAATGTAGTACGCTTCTTGCAGCACATTCTTGATTCCGTCAATTCGCCCAGCCTCGTACAGCTCCGTATTTACGGTCTGCAACCCGCCCAGCATAGCGAGAAAACCTACGCCCATACTTGTCCATAACGTTACGATAATCATAATGTTCATCAAATATTTCGGATCCTGCAGCCACAGCTGCGATGTCTCAATCAGCCCAAGTTTAAGCAGGATATTGTTCAAATAGCCTACACGATCTCCGCTGAAGGTAGCGATCCAAATAACGGACAGCGCTACTCCCCCTGCCATCGAAGGCGCATACAGAGCCAGTGTAAAGTAGTCGCGAATATTCCGGGGCAACTGATGAATGAGCCAGGCAAAAACAAAGGACAGCGCGTAGCCCCCTGGCCCTACGATTAGTGCAAATTTGAACGTATTGGGCAGCGTGTGCTTCATAAATACAATGTCTTGCGTCAGCAGGGCGATAAAATTATGGACGCCGATAAATGCCGGAAACGAAAAACCATTAAACGAGGTAACGCTGAGCAACAGGGCCATGAGCACTGGAATTAATATAAAACCGCAAAAAGCGATAAGAAACGGCGCCAAAAACAAATAGGACAGCCGGCTATCCCAGCATTCCCTAAAGAATCGGCGGAACCGCCGAACGAAGCGGGCTCCCCCAGGCGAGGAAGGCGATCCCTCAGCTGGAAGAGTCAGACTTTTATTGTTCATTCGCAGCGCCTCCTTCTTTCAAGCTTTTGCTAAATTTTTCTTCACTGCGCGTTATATTCAGATTCGTATCCGGTCCAATGCCAAACTCCTTCTGCTTGCGCGTCATTTCCCGCTGCAGCGATATCGCTGCCTTGCGAAGCGCTTCATTGGGCGGCATGCCGCTCAGCACTGTGTTATTCCAGGCAAAATCCATTTCCCTTCCCAGAAAGTAATAACCCGGCACGTATGGCATATTTCGCCCCCAGCTTGCCTGCTCGGTAAGCACCCGCATATCCTCCTCGGGCCATGGCACATCCTGCAAAGCCTCCAGATTGGCCGAATTCCAACGGTATTCAATCCCCGCGAACGATTCTATATCATTAGCATAGCTGGCTTGCGTGTCCCGCGAGGTCCACCATTCAAGGAACTTCCACGCCTCATCCTTTCGCTCGCTTTTCTCCATCACCATTGCGGCTGTCGTGCTCTGAGCCGACCAGCGAACAACCGTTCCATCCTCCTTTAACCGCCCCGGCAGCGGCGCCATTTTCCACTTGCCGCTAATTTCCGGTGCCGCTACACTAAGCTGGATATACGTATTGTAATCAGCAATGCCGATGGGAATATCACCGAAACGGAAATGGTTAAAAAAGGCCGGAACCTCCTTCGGCACGTTGTAGATGCTGAACAAGTCCGTCCATCTCCGAAATGCAGTCTGTGCCGCCTCGCTATCGATATTCGTCCGCATCCCATCTTCGGTATAAAACTCAACCCCCTCCTGATAGAAGGGCATAATAAATTCTTTCGCGGGGTAATAAAGCTCCATGCCGTTCTCCTGCAGCGTTGGCATTAGGTCCAGCATCTCGTCCCAAGTATCCGGCGGATGAAGGCCAAGCCGTTCAAAGACATCGGTCCGATAAAACATCACGGCAAAAGATTGAGTTTCCGGCAAGCCATAAATGCCCCCGTCATACGCGTAGGAACGCATCACACCTGGGCTAAACCGCTGCACAATTTGCTCGAAACCCGGCTGCACGGATAAGTCCGCTGCTGCTCCGCGCATCGCATAGTCAACCGGTGTTTCCATTCCTATGCCCAGCGCAATATCCGGTTGATCTCCGGCTGCATTACCCAGCATAAGCACATTGGTGCTTGGCATCAGATTCACGTTAACCTGTATGCCAGTACGAGGAGTGAAATCAGCCTCAATCATTTTTTGCAGCAAATCGACATAATCCCGCCCCCGTTGCACCCAAATGGTAAGCGCTTCGTCCTCATTCAAATCCTTTAAATCATATTGTTGAAAAAAGGTTCGCACAAAATTATGCGTACCGTAGCTGATTCTGTCCCAGAGACCCGGCAGCTCCAGCTCCGGCTCAGCTTCCCGCTCGCGTACGACCAGAAAGTCCAGCAGAAGCGCCTGGCTTTCCAACGGCTTAAGCCATGTATTGATGCTCGTTTGAATATCCGCAAATACCTTGATTTGATTCGGAATATCATTGACATTCTCAAGCAGCTCTTCGAGGCTGTTCATGGCCGCAGAAATGGCCGTAGTCGGATCGGTCACATGCTGATTCAGGCCATTGGCATAATCCCGAACCGTCCTAAGTCGTTCGATAACGTCGGATAGCTTGGTCTCGATGTGCGGATCATACGTCTTTAACTGCCAGTTCCTTCCTGTATCCAGATTTGAGCCGCTCCCGCTGCCGTAATTGCCGGAAATCAGACGAATATCCCGCTCCACAACGCTTAGATCCGTCAGTGCGTCCCGCAAGGACTGCACAGCAGGGGCAATCAAAGCGCTATCGGCGATAAGCCTGAGCTGATGATCTCCTTCTTCCAGCCAGAAGAGGTAAGGTTGTCCCAAGTCATCCATGAATGGCTTGATCGTCATATCCGCTTGAGCCGGCAAGGCATAATGCAGCAGCTCGCGGAATGGCACCTTCCCGTCCAGCAGCACAGTGCGATATACAGCTGCCTTGCCGTTATAGGCCTGCAAATACTTCATGTCAATTACATACCAACCGCTTGAAGGTACGGTAAATGCCCACTCAATCCAGTCCCCGGCCTGCTGCCAGCGTTCTCCGCCAATCGTATTATAAACAAGCCTTCCTTTGGGATCGGGTGAAATATAAGGCTCCGCCAGGCTCTGTGTCTGAATCCCTATCGCAGATTTGGCAGCATACTGCTCAGCCTCGATAACCGTATACCAGTTGCTGCCTGGTAATTCGGCTGGGGTAAAGTTAGCTGCTACATAGTCGGCATACGACGGAATCCGTTGGGGAGCGGCAAAAATTAAAGAAGCCAGCGCTACTGGCTCACGTCCCCCTGTCATCCGAATCGTGTTTTTTCCCTTCTTGAGCGGCCACAAAAGCGGCTCCGACGACACCGCATAATCTACGACCTGCAACGTGCTCCATTTGGTTATTTCGGTCTGCACCGGACGAATTTCGTTGCCGAGCCCGTTGCGCTCATACGGATATTGGCCGTCCTTCCAATGCCTCTCGAGTATGATTCGCTCCGCTTCCTGATATGGATAACGCTCGTTAATCTGGATACCGCGTGCGACACTCGCATAGCTGCCCTTTATTGGTAAATATTCAATCGTAAGCGCATACAAACCCTCCTGCGGAACCTCCATCGTCCACTCAATCCAGCCTTCAGAACTCGTCCAGTCGATGACGTTTCCCTTTTGCTCATCGTTGCGTGCTTGGATCTGGCTGTCATGCGAGATGGCTGAATAATCCACCGCTTGGATCATAATTTTTTCATGCTTCATCTCCTCAGCCTGATTGCCGCGTAGCCACTCCGCATACACCGGTAACGGTTGTGCTTTAGGATCGGAAGGCTCCGCAAGAACAGCTCCCAAATGGATCGAGCTGGCTTGATACTTGGGAAACAACTGTTCTTCCTTAAATTGACCTTTTGATATCCACAGCATAAGGATTAGAAACAGGATAAAGCACCAGCTGATTATTTTCCGCATCGAGTATCCTCTCCTCATACGGAAGCCCCCCGGAGCAAAAGCGATTCCCCGCTCTCCCGCTCAAATAGATGCACTTTATCCATTCGCAGCACCAACTTGATCGTCTCTCCTATGCGCACGGGTATATGGGCATCCGCCCTCGATACGATGGTAGTCCCCCCCAGATCGGTATGTATATAAGTATCAGAACCCATGGGCTCTTTCATTGCAACGGTTACTTGAACCTGCCACTCGCCATACGGCTCGGCTTGCAAGGCATCAGCGTTACATAGCACATGCTCCGGGCGCAGCCCGAGCACAACCTGCCGCCTGCTTTTCGGCAGCCCTTGACCCATCCCTTGCAAGTGACGTGCATATGCCTTCGGCAAAGGCAGCCTCAAACGTCTATTTTCAAAATAAAAACCATTCTCATGTAATGCAATTATCCCGTCAATGAAATTCATTTGAGGTGATCCAATAAAACTCGCTACAAATTTATTTGACGGTTCATCATAGAGAATCTGCGGAGCGGCCACCTGCTGAATTCTGCCATCGCGCATGACCACGATTCGGGTGCCCATTGTCATCGCTTCTGTCTGATCATGCGTCACATAGACGAAAGTGGTCTGTAATTGACTGTGAATTTTAATAATTTCTGCACGCGTCTGCGCCCGAAGCTTGGCATCGAGGTTCGAGAGTGGCTCATCCATCAGGAATGCTTTTGGCTCGCGCACTAATGCGCGTCCCAATGCTACCCGCTGCTTCTGCCCTCCGGACAGTTGGGCGGGCCGCTTCGTTAATAGGTGTGAGATTTCAAGCATTTTGGCCGCCCGGCTGACGCGCAGCTCCACCTCATGCTTAGCCACCTTGCGCAGTTGCAAGCCAAGTGCCATATTTTCATAGACCGACAAGTTCGGATATAGCGCATAATTTTGAAACACCATCGCAATATCCCGATCCTTTGGCGATACATAGTTTGTAAATTTGCCGTCGATGTAAATATTCCCTTTAGATACATCCTCGAGTCCGGCAAGCATTCGCAGTGTTGTAGACTTGCCGCAGCCAGACGGTCCAACCATGACGAGAAACTCCCCTTCCGCCACATCGAGATGAAAATCGTTTACCGCGGGATTGGGCTCACCCTTGTAATGTTTGTATACATGTTGAAACACCACATTTCCCATAGTTCTAAAAGCGCCTCCCCTCAGCTTGTCCGCAAAGCTTTCAAAGCCATTGCCCGCAAGCCTATTTATCCTGTGATAAGCTAACCCTGCTAATTCTGTTATTTCTGCATCAAAATTGTGCGACCCGGAATGTTGGCAACGTTTTCATTTCTTATATTATCTAATTTATCGCACGTCCCCGCTTCCCGCCTTTGTTACTCTAAGTTTACAGAGGGAATATGGCAGCGTCTTTGCAAATCTTATTGTTTCTTGTTCGCTCGTATTCTTATGATAGTCCCATCCTTTAGTGAGCGTTTGCATTTTATTGACTTGTTTGATGCATGCACATTTACATTCACAAAGCCACATCAATAAAAAAAGGTATCTCTAGGACAAAGTTCAAGTCCCAAAGATACCGTTTTTTATACCAGATGTTGCCCATCGTTCAAACAGCTGCTACTTCCCTTCGACAATTTCGCCTTGCCACGCCAGCATGCCGCCAGCGACATTAACGACGTCAAAGCCCTGGAGCGTCAAAAATTCGCATACGCGTCCGCTGCGTCCGCCGCTGCGGCAAATAAAGACAACTTCGCCCTCAACGTCATGCACTTCGTGAGCGCGCGCTTGGAATTGAGAAAGCGGTATGCTTCGCGCTGAGCTGATATGTCCCTCTTCCCATTCGTCAGGCTCGCGGACATCGATCAGATTTAAAGCTATGCCTTGGTTCAACTGCTCCTGCAGTTCGTCGGTCGTCATTTCGCGGTACATCGTTCCATCACCCTTCACCTTGGAAATTAAGCTTTCCTAGCATTGTAACGCGGCTGGACCGTCTATGTCCAATCCAGCGCAACAAAGCTACTTTCCGCCTCGGTTATTGGATCTATTTTTGGCAGCGAGCAGCCGGTTCATCGTTCCGGCATCATCTGGCTGCCGTGATGAACTCGGATTCGCCGACTGAGATGCGGGTGGCCGTGGCTTGTTCGACGAATCGCTTTGCCGCGATTGTTCTTGTTGAGATAGTTCATGCTGCGCAACCGGCTTAGGCACGGAGCCAGGAGAGCTAGGCGATTGAACGGGAGGCGCTGTCGACCGAGTACCGGAACGCTCCAGAACCGATTCGCTTTGCGAGGAAAACTTCGGCTCGGTCGTTTGCCCCATCCCGGTTGGAACTTTGGCTTGTCCCTCCAACTGTTTCTTCGTAAGTTCCACGCCGGCAGCCTTCCCGTTATCATCCGCTCCATAAAATCGGGAGCTGGCTGCCGCCTTTCGTTTCAACTGCTGAAGGGCGGTTGCTGTTGGCGGAGCGACTCTACCGTCCGCTCGCCCCGCGACCTTGCTTCGCATTTGAAGCCGAGCTATCGCCTGGCCAACCAGCAGCCTCCATGGAATCGATAATCGGCGCACGGCGATGTCCAACAGCCATAATAATAAAATCGTAATCAGCATCTCTCGCGTCCAGTCATACGCTTCCCTTCGAATCGTCTTATCGCCGCGGAAGGCTAATAGCGCATCCTCCAGCCCCAGCTCTCGCCCGCCTGTAAGGGATGCTATCCGCGCAAGCGTTTCTCCGCCTTTGTCATCCTGTATGCGATATTCCGGCGAATAAGGGATGACAAGACCCGCCGTCTGTCCGCCTTCCGATACGTATTGGCCTTCCTTCGACAATTCCCCCACTTTTGCGAGATAGGCGCCAGGCTGCAAACTTCCGATCGACGCCTCGTATTGCCCCGGCGCAACGGGCATCAGCTCCGTCGGTTCGGCGGAACCGCCCTTAGCCAATCCTTCGATTGTCGCACCAAGCTTCGTGTTGCCGCCTGCGCCAGCCTCGCTGCTGCTTTCTACCTTTAACAACCCGGCTCCGCCCGTCATCTCGGCCGATACCCGGTAAGGCGTGCTATCGAATTGCGGGAACGTCCATTTCACCCATTCTGCGAACAGCTTCGGAAATGACTCCCACTGCATCCATTGCGGAGACCACTTGCCTGTGACGTCGCTCGTCCATGCAACGGTCCGCCCGGAGCCGTATTGCCATCTTGCCAGCACGGGATCTCCCTCCGGCGACCATAGCGCCACCTCGGCAAGTTCCTTGGCGGTTGTCGCGATATATGCCTGAAGGGGCGGTACGCCTTCCTTCCATAGCGACGCCCATTCTCCGCTGCTGCCGATTGCCGGGAAGAACTCGCCGTCTACCACATACGTTCTGGTCATCAGGACCGTCTCGCGGCTAAATATGGCAGGAAGCGTGCTTTGATCCCGCGTAAAATAATATCGGCCCTTCGCATCATTCGCCAGACGCTGGAGGAGCGCCTGATCCGCGCCGTCTCCAACCGCCACAGTGGACAGCGTCATCAGATGATCGTTCATGGCATCCGTGATGACGGAGTAATTCCCCGCGCTTCCGGACTGTCCGTCCGTCAGAAGAATCATATGCTTCCGTTCCGCTTCCAACTCAAGCAACCCTTGATAACCCGATTCAAGGGCCGTATAGATTTCCGTGCCGCCTTCAGGCTGAATTCCCTGAATGTTCTCGATGACGTCTTCCCGGTTCGACAGCTTAGTCGGCTCGACGACCCACCAAGGCGCGGAGTCGAAGGCGACGACGCCTACCGTATCCTCGTCCCTCATCAGCTCCACGGTGCGAATGGCAGCTTCCTTGGCAAGCTCCAGCTTGCCGTCCGACATGCTTCCCGAACGGTCGATCACAAGAACAAGACCAAGCGAAGGAATCTTTTTCCTCCCCTCAAGATCCATACGGACGGGAAGCGCATCCTCGATAGGGGTTTTGAAGTAACCGCCAAGCCCGTAGGACTGCTCGCCGCCAAGCATCATTAGGCCTACTCCGTAATCGGAAACCGCGGAGCCCAGCCACTCCATAGGTTTCTCCGCAATTCGGGTTGCAGGGACATTATTTAAAATAATGCTGTCATATGCCGCGTATTCCGCCAGCTCCTGGGACAACTGCTCGGGCTCAATCGTGTCAAAGCCGATCAAGGAAGAAGCAAGCGCCCCCTCCAGATTGACGGATGACCCCGGATCTCCTTCGACGATGAGCACTTTGGGAGGACCATTGACGCGGCTAAAAGCATATCCGCTGTTGTTTGCCGCCTGCTCGTCTCCATCGACGTGGATTTCGGCGCGGAATCTGTGGAAGCCGGGTTCAAGCGCCGTACTTTGCAAAATAAAGCTGTTATCGCCAACCTCCAGTTGTAAGTCGCTGATGCTTAGCTGTTGATCGTTCTGGTAAATCCTTAGCTCGGCTTCCCCGGAGAAGGTGCTCTTGATTGTAATCTCGAAACCGAAGGTTTCGCCTTGCTTCAAGGAGGCGGGCACCTTGAGCTCTTCCAAAGCGGCGTCTCGCTTGAGCGCCGACGCCATCGGTACCACGTCCACGGCGAAGCCGCCGTCCTTCAGCATTCTGGCTGCGCGAATGGCATCGCCGCTGTTCTCCGAGCCGTCCGACAGGACGACAAGCCGTCCTCCGCCTTGTTCCCGAAGCATCGCGGCGGCAAGCTGAAGACCTTTGGCCAGGTCCGTATACCCGTCCGACAGCCCCGTCCTGAATCGGTAGTTATCTTCTTCGGCTAACGCTTCCGAGGTCAACCCGCGATCTACGACAGCGGATAATCCAAACGAAACGATGCCACCGGCATCGCTTTTGTCCTTGTCGCGCCAAGCCTCCGCGATCCATTGGCCAATGCGCGGATCTTCATTCATGCTGGCCGAACGATCCGCTACGAAAACAACGTTGCGTTGCTCTTGCGTGCGATAGGGCTGTACTTGCGCGAGAAGAAGTACGACAAGCAGCAGGATGGTGGAACGAATCGATATCGCCGCGACTTTGCGCGCGCCTGACAGTCGGCTTGCCGTCCGGAACATCCAAATGACATAAGCTGCCCATGGCACAAGCAACCATAGAGCTAACGCATGCTCAACCGATATGCCCACGGCGGTACACCTCCCACTCCAGCATAATCAAGCCCAGCAGCAAGACGGCTGCCCAATGGATCAAGGATTGCTGCATGCCGTTGTTTTGCTTTTGTCCGGCGTTAACGGTTTGATTGTCTTCATCATCTTGTTGCACGGAGTGAAACGCAAGCTGTTCGCCAGAAGTAGCACGAACGGCCTTCAGTTCCTCCATATCCGGCGAAACGGCCAGCAAGCGGGAGGCGATCAGTTGGCCCGTCGCATCGCGTTCTTCCAGACGATAGAGACCCGGCACATCGGGAACGCGTATTTGACTATCGTTCCGTTCCACCTCAAAGGCAGAGCTGCCGGTTTCTTGTTCGCGCGAAATGAGCTCAGGACCTTCCAGCTTCGCCCACCGGGCAGTCTCCGTCTCCGCTTGCAGCGCGACAGGCATAGAGGACCCGGCAACGCCGGATCCCAGCTGGGGCAGCGAGCTGCCGTTCATCCACTCCGCGGCTTGCACGATAAGAATGGGAAACTCCGGCCTAAGCGGCAGATCCGTGTCCTGCAGGTTAAAGGTAAAACGAAGGCGAGGACGTCCCTGCTCCGTTCCGGCAATAATTGCGGGATATCCCCCATACGTAAGAACAGGATCTCCCCATGCCGCGTCTTGACCGCCAGGCTCGTACAAACGCCCGATATGCGTGTCCTGCAAGGTAATGTATGCCGTAACGGGGTGCTCCAAGGCCTTCGCTTCCGTACTTGTCGGTACAACCGTGCCAACGCCATCCGCTACCGGATGATCCATATTCCATACCGGCATGCCGCCAAGCCAATCCGCCCAACCTGCCGATTCCTTCAGCTGTTCTAGCTGCCCATCTACCAGAACCCAGTCCAGGTCGCGGGCGATCTCCCCTGTCGGCGGAGGTTGATCGGGACTGCTTTTTACAATCTGAACGCCAGCCAGAGCAAGTGCTTTTTCCAGGAACATGTTGCCGCTAGTGACAAGCAACGCTTTGCCTGTCTGAGAACCTTGCGGAAATTGGAATGCCATGTTATCCGCCGCAATGAAGTCCGGCTCGCCGCGAAGCTCCGCGGTATAGTAATCGGCCGGAGGCAAAACGTCCGTCTCCTCGCTTTGCCAGCTCAGAGCATCCGTCTCCATGTCCACTTCCGTACGGTAAACTTCGCCCTCATCCAGCACGAATGCCCTTATTGTCACGTTATAGATTCGAGAATGCTCGCTATCATTGCGCACCGTAACGGTCGCAATTTGATGCCCCGGAGAGCTTCCGGATTCGCGCAGGCCAAAGCTTAGAATTGAGCCATTCTCGAACGGCGAGTCTGCCACCTCTGAGGGTCCAGCATGCCATCGCTCCGTTTGCGCGTTCAGCAGCAGCTCCGAAGCTTCCTCCGCGTCGATCCATTCCCCATCCGTCAGTACGATCGTCTGGCCATCCTCCCCGCCATGAAGCGAATCCGCAAAGGATAACGCAGCCGAGTTGTCTGATCTGCCGTAGATCGGAACGATGCCGCCCAGAATCTCGGCCAGCCGTCGATGGTCGCTCTCGCGAGACGCCAGAACCTCAGGCTCCGCGCCAGAAACGACAAGCGAGATCGGTCTCCCGGACGGCTGCTCCGCCAGCCAAGCCTCGGCTTGCCGGAGTCCGTGCTCCAGCCTAGTCAATCTCTCGGGTCCTTCGTCGCCCCTACTTGCGCTCATGCTGCCCGAACGGTCGATAAACAACACGGCATGTCCATCCGGGGAAGCCGCCCCCCATCTCACGGGCTGCATAAGCGCAAGCACTGCAATAAGCGCCGCGAGCAGCTGCAGAAGCAGCAGCCACCTGCTCCGCAGCTTCTGCCAAGGCCGGTTGGCTTCCTGCTCTCGCAGCAGGCGGTTCCATAACATATGGCTGGGAACGACGGTATCGGTATATTTTTTTTTGAGGATGTACATTAGCGCGATAATAGGCAAAGCAACTGCGAACCAAGCGGATGCTGCCGATAGGAACTGCATGCCGATATTGTCCCCCTTTCTTCATGATGCGAATGAGAACCAGCCCCTAAAGCCGCAGCGTATTCGGAATTGTGGCAAGACTGGCTACTATATCGGAAATGGATCTGGATGTGTCGATGAAGACAAACGGGATGCCGCGATCGGTGCATTGCCGTCTCAGCTCGTCCTGAAATTCTGCCAGCGTTTGACGGTATTGTCGCAGCAAGCCGCCGGACAACGCCACTTCCTTGCCAGTGCCGAGCTCCGCGTCGATCAACCTTAATTCCCCATCCAGGCGCGGATCGAGCTCCTGCGGAGACAACAATTGGACGAACACGACATGCTGACCGGCAGCTGCAAGAGCGAGGAGCGTCTCAGCTATCCCCGATTCATACCAGCCATCCGTAAACACCCAGCTCACCCCTGCTCTTCTGGGCAATCTCCCCGGCTGCCGGAATGACTTAGACAAATCGGAGATACTGACATCTGCTTCCCGCGTCTCTGAAGGGTCAGGCGGAAGGGCTGCTGTCGGGTTTGCTGGCTTCTGGTCGGCCAGATACCGAAACAGATGCAACGATGACGCGCGGCCGCCTGCCAGCCGCACACCTTCGTCCATCCCGTGTCCGGCGAACGTTCGGACGGAGAGACGATCACCGCCGCACAAGGCGGCGTATCCGACGGCTGCCGCCAGACGTAGGGCGCATGTCAGCTTATTGGCCTCTTCACCGCCGAAATTCGACATGGAGACGGAAACATCTATATACAACGTAGCATGCAGCTCCTGCTCATCCCAATATTGGCGAATGAACGGTTTGCCCGTTCGTCCGTACACGTTCCAGTCGATTCGTCTAATATCGTCGCCAGGCGCGTACGGTCTGTAATCGGCGAACTCCTGGGAGCCGCCGAGCGAGGTCGAGCGTCGTTTGCCCGCCAATGTCCCTTGTACGCGGCTTCCTCCGGCCAGACTCATTCGCTCCAGCTTTGCGAGCAGTCCAGACTCCGGGAACAAATAGGAGAAAGCCTCGTCACCGCCCTTTATCTGCTGGAGCTCCTTCGTCGAAGTCATCGCTTAGCCTCGATCTCGCGAATAATGGACATCGTCATGGCGTCCGTATCCATCCCAAGCGCCTGCGCTTCGTAGCTGAGCACGATGCGATGCCGCAGAACAGGCAACGCGACATCGCGGATATCTCCCCATGACACATGAAGCCTGGCGGAGGCTAGCGCCTTGACCTTCGCTACGGACACAAGCGCCTGCAGCGCGCGCGGTCCTGCTCCGAATCTTGCATATCGCTTGATCTCTTCCGGCGCGTCCGCCTCGCCGGGATGGGTCATCATGACAAGCTTGACCGCGTTATCCAGCACATCTTCGGAGACAAGCAGCTCCCTCGCCGCAGCTTGCAGCTCCAGCAGCTCGCTACCGCTAATGATCGTGTTCGCGCTTGGTTTCGCGCTTGTCGTCGTGCGGCGAACGATTTCCTTTAGATCTTCCCGCGTCGGATAATCCACTCCGATCTTCAACAGGAATCGGTCCAATTGCGCTTCCGGAAGCGGGTACGTACCCTCCTGCTCGATCGGATTTTGAGTAGCCAATACGAAGAACGGCCGAGGCAGCTTATGCGTCTCGCCGCCTGCCGTTACCGTGCCTTCTTGCATCGCTTCCAGCAGCGCGCTCTGCGTCTTGGGCGTCGCGCGGTTAATCTCGTCCGCCAGGACGAGATTGCCAAAGATCGGTCCCGGCTGGAAGCGCTGCGCTGCGGCTCCCGCCGCGCCGAAGTCGATCAGCGTCGTCCCCGTAATATCCGACGGCATCAGATCCGGCGTAAATTGAATGCGGGAGAATTGCAGCGCCACGGCGTCGGCTACGGTACGGACCAGCATCGTTTTGCCTAGTCCCGGAATCCCCTCCAGCAGAGCATGTCCGCCTGCCACAAGACACCAAAGGAGCTGATCCACAACCGTACGCTGCCCCACGATCACCTTCCCGACTTCCTCCCTGAGCGCCGCAATCCGGCCCGCAGCCTCCGCAAGCTGCTCCTTCGACTCTATCATAGTTAATGCCTCCTCTTATGGTTGCAGGGGCGTAGAGGGTCCCTGTTGTATTCGGATTTGCTTTTGTTCTTATTAAACGTGTTCTTCTTTATCATCGTTTTCATAATCTTATTTTTCTCAATTGTTTTCTCAGCCCGGCACTTTGATGAGTGATTGAGTATGATAATTCAAACTCAATTGTGAACAGAAGTTACTTTCTGAGCAGACGCGAATGATTTTTCATACACATTTTTGCCGATTCCCCTTGCGAGATACGATTGTGTATGAAAAATCTCCCGGTACTTTGACGGGTAATTGAGTATGATATTTCATACTGAATTGTGAACAGAAGTTACTTTTCGAGTAGATGTGTATGATTTTTCATACACATTTTTGCTGATTCCCCTTGCGCGATACGATTGTGTATGAAAAATCATATACAATAGTGGCGCACGGCACTTTGACGGGTTATTGAGTATGATATTTCATACTCATTTGTGGTCAGAAGTTACTTATTGAGCAGACGTGTATGATTTTTCATACTCGTTTTTGCCGATTCTCCTTACGCGACCGTTTGTGTACGAAATATCATTTTCGTTGTGCAGTCAAGTCCTTCTGTTACGTACTACAGTAACACGCCGACCCGGGAGGGCCGGCGCGCAACATGGAATCACGGAATCGTTAGTCCGGTTGTATTTGATCAAAGTATTGTTTGACTTTATCCTGCATACTGGCGGGCAGTTGATTTCGTCCCAGTGTCCGCTTCGCTTCTGCGGCGTATTCGCCGTACACTTCGTTGTATGGACGAGTGGTGCCGTCGATCATCGGAGATTGTCCGCCATTCTGTGTGGTTCCACCGTTCGATGGACCAAAGTCGTTCTCGATCTGGCCCTCTCCCTGCATACTTCTGGGCGTTGTCACCAATTCCCGACCGCCGACTCCTGATCCGGCACCAGAGCCTTGACCTGCTCCGCTGCCACTGCCTTGGCCCGCCCCGCTTCCGGAGCCTTGGCCCGCTCCGCTGCCACTGCCTTGGCCCGCCCCGCTTCCGGAGCCTTGGCCCGCTCCGCTGCCAGAGCCTTGGCCCGCTCCGCTGCCAGAGCCTTGGCCCGCCCCGCTGCCAGGGCTTGCTCCGCTGCCGCCGCCAGGGCTCGCCCCGCTGCTGCCCGCTTGGCCAGCCGCCCAAGACGGCGGCACAGCGCCGCCTTGCGCGGCCAGCGACTCCGCCAGCTGGCGGCCGCTTTGCCCGAGCTGGCCTGCAGCCGCCCGGGCCAGCTCCTCCAGCTCGCCCTGCGTCAGCCCGCGGGCGAGCGCTTGCTCCAGGGCGGCGAGGCCATCGCCGCCCTCCTCGCCACCGGCGGGCTCACCCTCGCCCGCCGAAGCTTCGCCGGCGTCGCGCACCTGCCGCGCCGCCTCATCCAGCGCCGCCGCGAGCTCGCCGGCGGCGCCTTCTTGCGGCTGCTGCCCAGCCAGCCGCTCCAGCGCTTCCGCCAGCGCTTCGCGCTCCGCTGGCGACAGCTCCCGCAGACGCGAGCGAAGCTCGTCGATCGCGTCTGCGAGCGCTTCGGCGGCGCGGGCTTGCATCGCCTCGCCGATCTTTTTAAGCTCGCGCTGCTCCGTCATCGCGTCCGCTACAGCCTGCAATCGCTGAGCTGCAGCCTGCGCTTCCTTTGCCGCGAGCTCCAGCTCCTTCATTGCCGCTTCAAGCTCCTTAAGCGCCTTAACGGAGTCTACGCCCGGCTCTTCGAGCTCCTTGCGCAGCTCGTCAAGCGGTTTGAGCAGCTTTTCCTTCTCCTCGTCAGGCAGCTCAAGCTCCTCAAGCTTTTTCTCGAGCTCCTCGCGTTCCTTTTCCATCTGACGGATCGCCTCTCTGGATTCCGCCAACGCTTCCGCCCTGTCATCCAACGGATTAGGCAACAGCAAAAGCAGAACGATCATCAACCATGCAGCTAACGCCCCAAATACGAGGGGTCGCCACCGTTTCCAGACAGGCCATGGCAAAGATCTTCTCAAATCCGACGTATAACGTCTGGCGGCTTCTTCTGCCTCCTCGCGCTGCAATCGCACGATAATCTCATTAGCGGAACTAACGGAACCAGGATCCTTCGGCATTAACCCTTCCAGGGCCGTCGAGATGGCATCTTGCGGTTCGCCCCGATCCATCTGCCTGGCCGCGTCACGTACGCTTGCGCGCCGCCAGATCCCTAATCCGATGCCAACAACCAAGCCAGCGCCTACAACGATCAGTAGCATCTGCCGCGTATGCAGCAAAGGCCAAATCCGGCTGGCCGCAAGTATAATCGCGCCCGCTAAGCTCCCCCCGAGCAAGCCGTACAACCCCATCCGGGTCAGTGCGAATAAGGTCAGGCGCTTTTTCACTTTGCTTAGGTCATGCAGCAATGGATCCTTATTCATCCTGAACCTCCCCCCTAAAAAGTCATGTTTCTCCAGTTTTCTCGTTCCTTCCTTCGCCCTGGCTTACTTACGTCCCGTTCTCCCCCTCAGCCGAGGGCGCAAATTGCGGATTGCCATCCAATTCGCGAAAATTGCAAGAACGCCGAACACAATCATAAACTCTTGCCACAAAGCCATCGGCGCGCCTTTCGGCTGCGTGTTCCCGCTCCAGCGATTGACCATGAACGCCTGATCGGAAATGGAAGGGTCAAGAATGCTGTACAAGGCGCCTACAGGATTCAGCGCGATAATATGGCCGACCCATGAATAGGAAGTAGTTGCCGAGATCGTTCCCGCTGCGCGAGCCTGATCCATGACGCTTTGCATGACGAAGAACAAGATGGCTGTTCCCGCGAACATAAACAACGTCACTCCATAGGTGGAGATTACCGATATCATCGTGCGCTTCAACAGGGTCGAGAACAAAACGCCGAACGAACCCAGCACAATCATCATGAACAAGTAGAAAACAAATACGAGCACAAGCTGTTTCGGCGAAACTCCGCCATAGAGAAACATCATGCTGTAAACGGGTACCGTAGCAAACACGATGAGAATCATAAAGCTTAAGGATGACACCAGCTTGCTGAGAACGATCGTCGCGGAGCTTTGCTGCGTCGTGAGCAGCAAATTCAGCGTCTGCTTCTCCCTCTCGCCGCTAATGACGCCTGCCGTCAGACCTGGCGCCATAAAGGCAATCAAGCCAAGCTGCGCCATGCTTAGAAAATAGAACAATATCTTGCTTTGCTCGGGATTGAAGGCCGCGCCCCTTCCCGACATTCCTTGCGTCAAGTAGATGGCGCTCAGCGACATAAGTCCGAGAGCGAATAAGTAGAAAAACAGCGTCCACATGGCACGCGGCGTGCGCATGCGAAGCCGGAACTCTTTGTCTAGCACCGGGTTGATCAGCTTCGAACGCCAATTGAATTTGTCTCTTCCGGCAGCGGCATGTTCATTCATCGGCGGCTCCCCCTCTCGTAATTTCCAGGAACACATCCTCAAGATTCGTCTGCGCCTCGCTAAAGGATACGATACGGAAGCCCTGCCCCATCAGTCCGGACAACAGCTCCGCCTGATCGGAGTCATCGCCGCCGTAATGGATTCCAATGCCGCGATCGTCGCGCAGCAGTTTATTGACAAATGGCTGTTCTTCCAAGTATGTTTCGGCTTCCTCCAGGCGGTCAAGCAATCGGATATGCAGAATTCGTTTAACGCGCAGCCGGCTCTGAATATCGGCTACATTGCCTACCGCAACCATTTGACCGTGCTCGATGACGCCGATTTCGTCTACCATCTCCGCCAGCTCGGGCAAAATATGAGAGGAAATAATAATCGTTTTGCCCATCAACTTCAGTTCCTTCAATATTTCCCTCATCTCGATCCGGGCGCGGGGATCTAGGCCGGAAGCGGGTTCATCGAGAATAAGCAGATCCGGATCATGTACGAGACATCTCGCGAGGCACAGTCTTTGTTTCATCCCTCTGGACAAGCTGTCCACGTAAGCATCCCGTTTGTCCGTCAGGTTTACAAGCTCCAGCAACTGCGGGATGAGCGCCTCGCGCTCCGCCTTCGGAATGCCATAGCTCGCTCCATAGAAATGCAAGTATTCAACGGCTTTGAACTGGTCGTACACGCCAAAGAAGTCCGGCATATAACCGATTCGTTTGCGAACCTCATGCGGATGTTTGGTGACATCGAAGCCGTCTACTTTCGCCACTCCTGCGGATGGCGCCAGCAGCGTGGCGAGGATGGACATCGTCGTCGATTTGCCCGCGCCGTTGGGACCGACGAATCCGAATACGGTTCCTCTACCGATCGTGAGATCAATGCCCTTCAACGCATGGAAGCTGCCGAAGGACCTTGCTAGCCCTCGTATTTCGATCATCGGCGCTGCAGCGGCTTCCACAGCCGTATTGGCTCCGCTCTCTGCTTCGTTCTCGTGTACAAAAGTTGCCTTATCTTCGCTCATGGCTGCAAAACCTCTCCTTCCAACGTCAGCTGCGGCAACCAGATCGTGCCTTCCGATGTACTGACCATCTTAAGACGTATAGATTGCGCGGGAGTCAGGTAAGCAGCCGGCGCTTCCAGTTTGCCGCCAAGCTCGACCCATTGGCCGGTCGATTCCTGCCAGATGCTCCACACCGCGTTTGGATTGCTGTTTCCATTGACGAAATTTATATCCAGTTTGTCGTAGGCGACTCCAAACCCGTTCGGCAATAAATATTCCATCTCCATCTCTCCCTCGCCGATTTGCATCGTTCCGTCGCCGTATGAGCTGTAGCTTTGAATCGTATTCGAAGTCATAATGGGCGACATGGCTCCTGCGGGGACGTGCACCCGGCCGCCAGTCTGGATAACGGGCTCCAGCTCCTTGACCCACATACGTAAATTATCGGATTGGACTTTGGCGCCGTCGACCAAGTATTGGTTCGCATGGTCTTCGCTAAAACCTACGATAACAGGTTGTTGTGCCTGCAGCACTCCGCCATTGAATCGATTGAAGTACATATCAAGAAGCTCGCGTTGTCTGCGATGCTCATCGACTTGCCTGTTATTCGTTGGATGCGGAAACACGCTTCCGCCGTAATAAAAGTAGCCTTGAGCGGGCATGGACGGCATTACGGCTTCGCCGCTTTCCCCTTTCTTCAGATCGCCAATCGACGTTGAAGATCCTTGCGCAAGTAGATGGACGTTGGTCAAATCAACCGTCGTATTGTTGGTGACGATGGCTTTGGAAGTGCCGTTGTCATCCTTATAGCTCACATCCAGAGTACCTGTCTCTTCTGCAGGGGCTGCTTGCCGATCTGTCCAAAGCTTGCGAGTGGACCAGTACGGAACGCCCTTCCAGACGGCCTTGGTCTCCGCGTCGCCACTCCATAATTGATAGTGTCCGTTTGAATTGAGGCCGTTTCTCATTCCGTTGTCGCCATAGAAACGAATAGGTTTTGCTTCGTCGAACAACGCCGTAACGGTGCCGCCGGCCGGAGTAAAGATGCCTGTGCCTCCCGATATGACGGCGTGCCCATCACCGGATATTTCTACGATCTCCACCGTATGCGACATAACGGACCGCTTATCGCCGGAGCCGATGAAGAACACCGTGACCCCCATGACGATCGATAATACCGGGATGAGCCACCATGCCCATTCTCTGCGATCGGCTTTAGCGAGCACGATATACAACATAGGCGCAATTACTAATATATAAATACCTAACATTGCTATAAGCAACAGCAGCTCGGGCTGTTTAATGGATGGGAACAAATCGAGAATATTGTTAAGTTGCCAATATTGATTCAAATATCCGCCTGATCCCATTGCCGCATTTACAGATGTCGGCATTAAGGTGTCGCTCAGAAGCTTGGCCCACAACAATGAGCTTCCCGCCCACGAAGCCATCGGCTCCAGGGAAGGATCAAATGCCGCGTATACGACTTGTCCGAAGCCTTGTTCTGCGGACACAGCGAGCGGCACCTCGCCTTCAACAACGATAGCCGTGCCGCGGACGGCTTTGCCATTTGATACCGTAAGACCATTCGGCAGCGCCAGACTCTCCCCTCCAGCCGACTCCAGAGCCAGGGCGCTTGTTAATTGCGAAGTGCCCCCCGCTTCCACAGGCGCCAGCTCGGCAAATGCTCTTGACGTTTGTTCATAGCCGGCGCCGCCGGAGAGGACTAACGTTCCGCCTCTAATGACCCAATCCCGAATCGCCTGGATCCGGCTCTCGCTCCAGTCTCCCGTGGGGATATCGTTGATAACGATAACGTCCAGCGAATCCAATAGCTCCGTTTCGTCCGGCAAGTCTTCGGGTTTAAGCGGATAAACGGCGATATCGTACCCTTTCTGATTCAACTGCGGCATAAAATTAAAAGTATCCGGATCTCGCGATACAACTCCGATCATGTAGCTTAGCGAATTGCGGGAATCAAGATATCCTCTCTCGCCAAGCTGTCTCCCCTTGGCTTTTTCATTGTAGCCGCCCTCGTAGAAGGCGATTCGGTTGCTGTCTTTGTTCAATATGACGCCCGGCACGCCTACAGTCACTTGCACCGGCGATCCCGGCGGAAGTTCCAATGGAACGACGGAATTCGTCGTGACATTGTCCCCGTTAATGTAGGATAATACGAGATCGCCTTTTAACGTATCGTCCGTATCGTTCGTCAAGGTTAGCCTAGCCGGATACCAGCGCCCGTCCTTGTAGCCGCCTTGAAAGCCGATCGTTGACTGAAGACTAATCCCGGATCCTTCGCCATCCGCATGGACTGCGAGCGCCGGCCAAGCCAGCAGGAATACAATTAGGGCCAACGCCGCTCTCGCCATGAATGGCTGTCGATATGTACGTTCTCCTCTCACGCCTCTTCCCCTTTTCTTTCAACATTCATTTAAAAGCATGCCTTGCCTCTTTCTATTGTAACGGTTTTTAACGCCAAAAAGTTGCTATTTCTTCCAAATATGATAGTTGGCATAAGTCGCAACTTATAGAGGAATAGAAATTAAAAAAAACAGCGTATTCATTCAACGCTTCAGGAATAGATTATCTTATCCTGGCTTTGAATAGATCGCTGTTTCTGTCTTTAATACGTTAGCTCTTCGAATTTCACGCCGCGTGAAGTATCCGTCGCTACTTCTACCGATACGGTGACCCGGACGCCGAACTCCCGACCGCTCTGATTGAGCCATAACCGGAATTTTTCTTCGACTATCCCTTGGCCAAGCTGACTTCGCCCCTCGTATTTGTAGTCGACGATGGCGGCTCCGTTATACGCCTTTGCCGTTTCTTGCACGGCTAACCTCCCCCACTTGGCATAAGCGGGCGCAGCTGCCTGCACAATAGCCGAGTTTTCCTTACCGGATGAGGAAGCATGCAGCAATAGTGGATCGTGGTGCAATGCCGTAACGGATTCGCCTTGAGCTAGACTCATGAGGAGAAGAATGGTTTTCACCACCACATTCCGAAGCACTGTGTTTCACCCCGCCTTCTGCCCGCTGTTTGCGGGCAGTTGTCAGCTTACCCCTTTCTGCGGAAATTTATGCGCAGAACTCCCATTTCCAAACGATTCAATGTATTTTGCATAAATCTTCGCGCCACCCATCACCAAATGGACGCGGCCCTCTAACCAGAAGCAGACGTTTGCTAAGTGAGTGCAGGCTTAGTGTCTGTAGAGCAATGGGCATCAATGGGACGTCGTATGGAGGGAGAGACGTTTAACGCGGGATAGTCGACATCGGTACGATGATTGTGAGTGCATTGTGAATGCTGCCACTCAAGAAGAATAGAGGATGTTAAAGGAAAATCACCTTCTAATTTTGCTTTTAAACCAGATTTTCCGACTTTAAGGGGATTAACGCCCTCAATTCTCGATCCAATTGGCATTTCCCCATCATTATGCTTGAATTAGTGGGAGGATTTCCCTTTAATGCTTCGAAGAGAGATGAAATAGCTAATATTAAATGGAGTTTTTCCCCTTATTTAATACGAAGCTATTGATACTTTTCACATCGAGGAACACGGTAACTTTTTACCACAAGGAGCGTCCCTACCTCTATTCCATTTGTTTTCACATTTGTTTTTACAGTTTAATTTACTTCATTATTTCACAGTTTATTTTGGTTGAGCAAGGGGCAGAACAGGTGAGTATCGTGGTCGAATGAAGTTTTTATACTTCATCGGCTACTCGAGCCACCTATACGGGCAAATGAAGCTTAGTTTTATGTTTCAATGGCTCCTTAAGCCAGCCATGTGGCAAATTGAAGTATAGTTTTATGCTTCATCAAAGGACAAAAGGTGCCGCTAAGATCTGTTAGATTTTTCAATCGTTTTCATCTGAAAAAAAACTTGCTTACTTACTTCCCCAAGTCTTGGGGTTGCAAAATTTCCAAAATAAAAACAGCCCCGCAAATGATTCACTCGCGGGACTGCTCGAAATTTATTTTGCTGTAGCTGCTTTTCCTTTTTTTGCTTTTTTGCGATTAAGCACCTCGTAAACGATTGGTACGATGATCAACGTGAGCAGCGTCGAGCTGATCAAACCGCCGATTACCGTCACCGCCATCCCCTTCGAGATGAGACCGCCGGACTCGAAACCGAGTGCCAGAGGAAGCAAAGCGCCTACCGTCGCGATCGCCGTCATCAGGATCGGGCGAAGGCGCGTAACGCCGGCCTCCAGCAGAGCTTCGCGTACGGACAAGCCCTCCCGCTCCTTGTGAATAACGCGGTCGATCAATACGATCGCGTTCGTTACGACGATGCCGATCAGCATCAATGCGCCGATCATTGCCGTTGCGCTGAGCGTCTCTCCGGCGATCCACAGAGCGACCAGGCCGCCGATAATGGTAAACGGCAAGGAGAACAGAATCGTAAGCGGAGTTAGTCCGCCGCCGAAAGTTAATACAAGCACCAGGTACACGATGGCAACCGCAGCGAGCATCGCAAGGCCCAGTTGGGTAAACGTTTCGTTAATTTGTTCCGTTACGCCGCCCATCGTAATCTCAATGTTGCCTGGAAGGTCCATGTTGTCGATTGTCTTCTGAATATCCTTCGAGACGGCGCCGACATCGGAGGAAGCTACCTCTGCAGATACTTCCGTGTATACACGATCGTTGAGACGCGTAATGGTATTCGGAGATTCGCCCTCTTCAATCGTAACGACATCTTTAAGGGCGACTTCCGTTCCCATTGGCGTCATGATGGATACATTTTCAAGATCGGACAAGCTGGTGTACGTTTTCTCTTCCGTTTTTACATAGATATTAACATCCTCGCCGTCGACCTCGATCGTCGTCAGCACCGGATTGCTCCTCACGGGGCTAAGCGCCATCGCAACCTGACCTGCTGTCAATCCATGCTGGCTCAGCTTGTCACGGTCGGCGACGATACGGTATTGTTCGTACGTTTGCGCCAGACTGGAGTCGATCTTCGTCAACTCGTCATTTTCTTGCAGCTTCGCGACCAACTCGCTTACGACCGGCTCAAGAGCCTTCATGTCGGGACCGAAAACTTGCATGGTCACGCCGGATCCGCCGAGTCCGCCTCCGGTAAAGTCTTGCTCCTTCCACTCGCCCTGTCCGCCAAGCTCTTGCAGCATAGGAAGGATTTTTGCTTTCTCTTCGGAGAAGTTTTGGAAATCCTTATCGTAATTAATGTTGAACAAAGCTTGTTTGGACGCGCCCGGATTCATCGGATTGGCTCCGCCGACCGCATATTGCAGCACCTTGACGCCTTCGCGCTTTTCGGGCACAAGAAGCGCTTCCGCCTTAAGCGCCAGCTCTTCTACTTGTTCTCTTGTTTCGCCAGGAGCCGGGTTGTAAGTAATGATTACAGCTTTTTGTTCGTCCGCAGGCAGGAAGCTGGTGCCAATGACGGGAACAAGCGCGAAGCTGCCCACAAGCAGCAGAACCGCGACGCCGAATGTGACCAGTTTGTGGTTAAGCGACCAGTTCAATACGCCTTTGTACCACAGTGCCAGACGACCTGGCTTATCTTCGTGTCTTTGCTCCGGCTTGAGACCATTGCGGAACATCATATGGGCCATCATAGGCACGACCGTGATCGCAACGATGAGGGATGCGACCAGCGCGAACACGACGGTAAGCGCGAACGGCATAAATACTTCGCCGACCATGCCGGACACGAAGCCCAGCGGCAGGAATACCGCAACCGTTACGATTGTCGATGCCATGATCGGAACGAACATCTCGCGAGTCGCATCCGCGATAAGCGCCTTGCCGCTCAGCTTCTCGCCGGCAAGCGACATACGCCTGTAAATATTTTCGATGACGACAATGGAGTCATCGATCACCCGGCCAATGGCGACGGTAATTGCGCCGAGGGTCATAATGTTAAGTGTAATGTCCATCTGTTTCAGAACAAGCATCGCCATCAGGATAGACAGCGGAATCGATACGACGGAGATAATCGTCGAACGGATGTTGCGCAGGAACAGCAGGATGATGACGATAGCGGCAAGCGCTCCGATAATCGCTTTGCTCAGCATCGTGTGAACCGACTCTTCGATCGGCTCGCCTTGGTCGAAGGAATGCTCTACTGTCATTCCATCGATGTCCGCCTGTATGGCCGACATCTCATCCTTCACCAGATTGACGACGTCAACCGTATTGGCATCCGCCGATTTGACGATGCTGACGCCAATGGCATCTTTGCCGTTCGTTCGGGAGATCGACTCCGCCTTGTCCACGACACTCAAGTCGGCCACATCGCTGAGCTTAACGCCAGGGACGATGATCAGATTGCGAAGATCATCCTCGCTTACGATATTGCCGTCGACCAAGACGGATTTCTCGGATTCGCCGAATTCGAAAATTCCGAGAGGGACGGACATGGCGGAAGCTTGAATAATGCCTTTGATCATCTCTTCGGTCATGCCGATCTCGGCGAGAACTTCCGGCTTGAAGGCAAGCTGGCCTTCTACCACGTTCTGTCCGGAGATCTGGACATCGGCAACGCCCTCAAGACCTTGAAGCTTCGGAATGACGCTTTCGTTCACCTGTTTGGTCAGTTGGGCCAAATCCAGCGAATCGTTGGAGATGCTAAGCGATAGTACGGGGAATGCGTTGAGGCTGATTCGGGATACGGACGGCGACTGTACGCCTTCCGGGAACCCGATTTCTCCTAGCAGGCTTTTTACCTCTTGCTCCGCTTCGTCCATGTTCGTCTCGTAATCGAATTCGATCACGACGGACGATGCGTTCTCGAACGACGTCGATGATACGTTGTTTACGCCGGACATATTCCGCGTACGCTGCTCGATCGGCTTCGTTATCTTGTCCATTACTTCTTCCGGCGCTGCTCCCGGATATACGGTCGTGACGCTGACGATCGGAATCGTAATGTCCGGAATCGTCTCCATCTTCATGCTGGTACCGGCCTGTAAGCCTGCGAACAACACGATAAGCGTGATGATCCATAATGCGAATTTGTTGTTCAGCGAAAATTGAATAATACTCTTCAACGTCTCCCACTCCTCTGTCTATCGTCAAATCTTGAATCTATAACCAACGCCCCATATCGTCTCGATATATTGCGGGTTGGACGGATCATGTTCGATCTTCTCGCGAAGTCTGCGGATATGGACGGTTACCGTGGCGGCATCGCCGTTGGAATCCAGTCCCCATATGCGTTCGAACAGTTCTTCTTTCTCGAATACGCGGTTGGGATGCGATGCGAGAAGCAGCAGCAGCTCGTATTCCTTGGAGGTCAGCATGGTCTCTTTCTCGTGGATAGTGACTCTGCGAGCCGATTTATCGATCATCAAGCCTCTAATCTGAACGATATTGCCAGGATTGATTTTATCCGCGGTCAGCCTGTCGAACCTGGCGAGATGCGCTTTGACCCTGGCCACAAGCTCGCTTGGGCTAAAAGGTTTCGTAATATAATCATCTGCCCCGAGTCCAAGCCCTCGAATCTTGTCGATGTCTTCCTTTTTTGAGGTAACCATCAGGATGGGCATATTATGTTTGCCGCGAATTTGACGACATATTTCATAGCCGTCAACCTTGGGCAGCATGACGTCCAGGATGATAAGATCATGACCGCCTTCCAATGCTCGCTGCAGCCCAACATCGCCGCGGCTTTCGATCTCTACCGAATAGCCGTGGCTTTCCAGGTAATCTCTTTCCAATTCGGCAATGGACTTCTCGTCTTCTATAATCAGGATGTTCTTCATATTTCGTTCACCGCCTTTATTGCTGGCAGCCTCAGGCAAAATATCGCTCCGCCCTCCGCCGCGTTCTCCGCCCATACAGTGCCTCCGTGTCCTTCTACGATCTGCTTTACGATGGCTAGTCCAAGCCCGTTGCCTCCTGTCTCGGAATTACGGGATTGCTCCGCGCGGTAGAAACCTTCGAATATATGGGGCAAATCCTCTTCTTCGATTCCCGGACCCGTATCCTGGAAGGTGATAAGAGCATCTCCTTCGGACTTTTGTACCGTAACGACGATAGTAGCCTCACTCCGTTCGGACTGCTGATTCATATACTTGATCCCATTGGACAAGATGTTGGCAAACACCCGGTTCAGCTTGTCCGGATCGGCTGCCACCAGCAGTCCCGCCTGCATCGCCTTATTATGAAGCCGAAGCACGATGCCATCCTTCTCGAGCTCGAAGCGCTGCTCCTCGAGATAGTCATCCACATATCTCGCGATATCCACCGTCTTGAAGTCGTAAACCACCTTCTGCAGATCCAGCTTGGAGAATAGGAACAGCTCGTCGATCAAGTGATCCATCTCCGACGCTTTGCGGTAGATCGTGCCCATATAGCGGCTTCGCTTTTCATCCGTATTGGCGATGCCATCCATGATCCCTTCGACATATCCTTTAATTGCAGATATCGGCGTTTTTAGATCATGCGAAATATGGGACAGCAGCAGCTTGCGGTTCTCTTCATATTGAAGGCTTTGGTCAATGGAATGCTTCAGCCTCGCCCGCATTTCTTCGAAGGCGGCGCCAAGCTGGGCCACTTCGTCTCCGCTGCCCACTTTCTTCTTGAACGTCCTTCTTCTCGGAGTGACCGGCTCTGCCAGATTGCCTTCCTTGATCTGCAGTGCTGCAGACCGGAGCGACTGAAGCGGCTTGATAATGCTTCGGGATACGAAGTAGGTGAGCAGCATGCTTGACAGCACGATCGACAACAACATTAGAATCATGGTCAGGGGATGCCAGAAGAACGGAATTTGTTCTACCCGATAGAGCAACAGCGCCTTTCCTTTTCCTCCATCCGGGTATTGAAAGTCGAGCTCATGAGAGGTAAAACGATAATTGCGGAAAAATAATCTTTCGTTGGGCTCTTCCGCAAGTTCTTGCCAATCCTCTTCCTCCGATAACGAGCTCAGAAAGGGAGAAACATCGGTAACCCTGTCATCCTTGGAAATAATGAGGCCCGCCCACTGCTCGCTAAGCCGCTCCTGCAGATCCGTCAGGAATTCCGGATTCTGAAGTTGGCCCGTATCTTCCCGAAGCACATACATGAGTTCACCATAAACTAAGGCCTGATTGAAGTTCTCGTCTTGCTTCGCCTCTGTCAGATCCCTAATGTCCTGCTTGCCGCTGCTGGCGAATATGATCATGATGAACAGAATTAACAGGATGACCGGGACGACGGCCATCGCCAGATAAGACATATACAGTTTCAAGCGAATGGACATGCATCACGCTCCGTTCCCGGGTTAGGATGTTTCATCTATCGTTTATCATAAAGGCTAATTCTAAACGAAATTGTAATCAAATATTACAAATTTATTACGTTACGAAAGTTATTTCAAACTGCCGATCCGGTCGACTGGCCAAATTCGGAACACCGCCTTGCCTTCCAAGCTGGATAACGCGACAGGTCCGAAGTCGCGGCTGTCCTGGCTTCTTTCGCGATTATCGCCTAAAACAAGCACATGTCCGGACGGAACGACGAAGGGGACATCCAGACTGCCCGGAAACGTCTCTCCTTTCGCATAAGGCTCCTCAAGCCTGATTCCGTCCACGAATACAGCTCCATCAGCGATGTCGACCGTTTGACCTTCCAGCGCGATGACTCTCTTTACAAGACGAAGTTCATGCTCCGGTCCGTTAATGATGACGATATCTCCTTGCTTCGGCTCGCTTACCCGGTACGACCACTTATCTTCGATCAGCCGTTCTCCTTCGACGAGCGTATTTTGCATGGACACGTTATGTACTTCCGTCTGGGCATAAGCGTATGTCTGAAACAACATGGCCAAAGTAATCGCAACGCCTAACGATAAAGTCCAGTCTCTCAGCTCTTTCATCCAATTGCTCGTCCACCCGCGATTACCGGATTCGAGCTTTTCCTTGTTATTTTCCATTTGCATGTCTCTCCTCAAGTTTCGAATGATTGCGCGATATGGCGAATATGCCCAAAACCTATACGTTATACGAAAGTCGTTGGCGAAAGTTTCCTGTTCTGGCCGGTCTATCGTTTGGAAATGACAAAAAACAGTCCCGGGCAAGCAACAACAAGCCGGAGACTGCTTTTTCCATTTTTTAAATTTGTTAGTTTCCCGAAGGAAACCAAATCCGGTATCGCCCGCTTAGCGCCAGCATCGCGAACAGATACAAACAATTGTCGTAATAGCGGCGGTCTCCCGTTCTTACGGATGTTTCCCACAGAAGCCTGACGTTGTCCTCGGCATGCGGTCCGTCCGCGGCAAGCGAAGCTGCGGCATTGGAGGCCAGCAAGCCGACGGGATGCAACGCCTTCTCCTCGAAAGGTTCTCCGTTAATCCGGTACCTGCGGTAATCCTCCGGCCGTTTGCCTGCGAAGAAGGATTGTATGCGATTTGCAAGACTCCGCTGCCTCCCGTCCTTCCGAAACCACTCCCAGTCCAAGCCGATATTCGCCGCGACGCGGTAAGCATCGCTAAAAAAATGTCCATAGCCGCGAGTATCGTTCGGCGTTCCGTCATAATAGGCATACTCCGGCGTCAGTCCCGTCTCGGGATGACTCGCAAGCTGGATATAATCCCGGCTTGCCGAAGCAGCCTCTTCCCAGAAGCTTCGGTCTTCGGGGTAAGCCCATAACGCGAACAGCTCGTAAAAGTGGGGCAAATGATAGGACGGATCCGAGAACTCGACCTCCGGCACGAACTTGATCAGCTTGTTGTCTTGGTTCCACATCGGATACCCGATTCCGTCCTCGCCTTGATGGATGCATGTGCGCAACAGATCGCGAGCCTGCTTGCCATAATCATAAGGCGCTTCGCCATCCCCCCATCGGTGGGAAGCAAACAGCAGCGCCAAGGCGAAATATTCCTCCCCGTCAGGCGCCGGCCCGTTCGACAAACGCGTCCCGTCGGGCTTGCACGACCAAGCGAAATACCCCTTGTGGACCCCTTCCTTCATATACATAAAGGAATACGTCCAATTCCATATTCGGTCAAACAAATCCTTGCGTCCGTATTGCACCGCCATCATCATCCCGTATGACATGCCTTCCGAGCGGACGTCCAGATTGCCCGTGTCCAGCAAATAGCCTTGCGTCTCGCCCATGGGGTAATAAATACGCGTCTCTTCGTTATCGCCGAACAACGCTTCCCAGACATCCGCAAGCCTGTTCTCAATCTCATTCGGCCCATAACCGCATTCATCGAACAAATTGCGGTATTTCCCCGTGTAATAAGCGCCTTGTCCCTCAGTCATTCTGTAGTTCCTCCTGTTCGCAGCAGCTGGATTCCGCTTGCAGCCTCATAACCTCTTCAGCCTTTCACGCCGCCCACCATCATGCCTTTTACAAAGTACTTCTGCAGAAACGGATATACCATGATGATCGGCAGCGAAGCCACGATCGTCATCGTCGCGCGGATGGAAAACGGCGTAACGCCTGATCCGTGCTGACCCGCGTTGGCGAACGCGTCGCTTGCCGACTTCGACGTCATCGATGCATTGGAATTTTGCAATATTTTTTGCAGTTCATATTGCAAGGTGCTTAGCTCGATATTGGACGAATTATATAGAAAGACGTCGAACCATTGATTCCATTGATAGACGCCGCTAAAGAGCGCAACGGTTGCCAGCACGGGAGTGCTAAGCGGCAGCACAATGCTGAAGAAGTTGCGGTACTCGCCCGCTCCGTCGATGCGAGCCGATTCCAGAATGCTCTCCGGCAGGCCCTCGATAAAGGATCGAATGATGATAAGATTGAATACGCCGATCAAGCCGGGGAAGATATAGACCCAGAAGCTGTCGATCAGTCCCAGATCCCGGATAAGCAAGAAATTCGGAATAAGACCGCCGTTGATATACATGGTAAGTATGAAAGCGACCGTCACGAATTTCCGAAGCACGAATTCCTGTCTGCTTACGGTATACGCCACCATCGCGGAACAGAATACCGTCAACACGGTGCCGATGACGGTGCGCAATACGGAGATCATCGTGGCGTGGAAGATCGTCGCTTCGCCCAGCACGTATTTGTAATTTTCCAGCGTCCAGATCCGGGGCAGCATATAGATGCCTCCGCGAATAGAATCGTTTGCGTTGTTCAGCGATACGGCCAGCGTATTTAGAAACGGGTACAAGGTCACGACCATCAGCAGCGTAAGAAAGATGAAGTTGCCGTATTCGAACAATCGGTCGCCCATCGACATCGGCCTTCTGCTCCGTTTTTTGAACCTCTTGATTGTCATTCCGGCCATCCGGCTCCCTCCTTCTAATACAATCTGGCTTCGCCAAGCCGCTTTGCGATGTTGTTCGCAGCGAACAACAGGATAAAGCTGACGATCGTCTTAAACATTCCCGCCGCGATGGAGAGCGAGAAGTTGCTTTGCGCGATGCCGTATTTCAATACGAATATATCAAGATTTTCCGAGTAGTCGACATTCATTCCGTTGCCCAGCAAATATTGCGGCTCGAACCCGGATTCCATCAGATAGCCGATATTCATAATAAGCAAGACGACGATGACGGGCTTGATGCCCGGAAGCGTCACATGCCACATCCGCTTGAAGCGGCCCGCACCGTCCATCTCCGCCGCCTCGTATTGGGCGGGATCGATCATCGTCATCGCGGCTAGATAGACGATCGTATTCCAGCCGACGTCCTTCCACACCGTCCCGGCGCCGAAGATGCTCCAGAAATATTCCGGAATGCCGAGAAACAATATTTCTTCCTTGATCCAGCCTGCCTTCATCAGCAGCTCGTTAATGATGCCGTCCGGCGATAAGGTTGTCTGGATGATGCCGGCCGCGACCACCCACGAGATAAAGTGCGGCAAGTAACTTACGGTTTGTACAAGCCGCTTAAAGGCGACTTGCCTCAGCTCGTTTAACAGCAGCGCAAGTATAATGGCGGTGGCGAATCCCAACACCAGGTTGATGCCGCTCATCGCGAGCGTGTTGCGAAGGACGCGAAGAAAACGTTCGTCTTCGAACAGAAAACGGAAATGCTGGAGCCCAACCCATTCCTGATCCCAAAAACCGAGCGCCGGCTTGT
The DNA here is from genome assembly GCF_014303795.1 of Paenibacillus sp. PAMC21692. Lineage (NCBI taxonomy): Bacteria > Bacillati > Bacillota > Bacilli > Caryophanales > Paenibacillaceae > Paenibacillus > Paenibacillus sp. PAMC21692. Next base: position 4,894,637 of record NZ_CP060293.1, on the reverse strand, counting down.
ACTTCTGAAATGCGATCGTCCATCCCCATATCGGTACGTATTTGAAGATAAACAACCAGATCAGAAACGGGACGGACATCATAACAAGCGGATGTTGCCTTCCTAACTTTATAAAAAACGATTTGAACCCATTCGGCGCTTTGCCCGGCACCGCACCGGACGCCAAGCCCGCTGCGTGTTTCTCCATCCTGTATCTCTCCTTCCGGCTTGCATGGTGTTCGGACGCGCGAGAGGCCGAGCCTGCGCGGCAAGCGCCAAGCCGGCCTCTCCATGCATCGCGGCCCAAATATCTCGGGTTAGGTTACTTGGCGGCTTCGATCAGCTTTTTCACTTCAGCCGTGACGAACCCTTCGTATTCGGCCGTATCGAGCTTGCCGAATTCGCCCAAATATTCGTTCCAAATCCCTTCGAACTCGGCAGGCTTCGCGAGAACAAGCTTAGGGAAATACTTTTTGGTCAACTCAGTTTTCTTTGTTTCATAAATCTGCGGTGCGGAGCCCTGTTCCTTCGGAATGCCCCATGCCGGAAACCATGGACGGTCGTCCGGAGCGGCGAACATTTCCGCATATGTCTGAGCGCCGTATTTCTCCAAAATGGCTTTATCTTCATCGGTGAGGCTCATCTGGAACACTTCAGGCTGCAGACCTGGCGCAAATGCATTGCCGTTCGCGAGCGTGGAGTTCGTACCGTATTGCGGCCAGTTCCAATCGTAGTACTTGAAGCCGAATTTCTCGCGGAACGCTTCATCGATTTTTTTGATCTGCTCTGCGGTACGGTAGTATCTTCCGTTGGCGTCTATCTCATAGGTTTCGCCTTGAATCCCCCAGCTTTTCAACGTCTGGTTTTCTTCCGTAAGCAGATTATCAAGATATTGGATGATTCGTTCAGGATCCTTTGCGCTGACCGTAATACCCATGCCGCGGTTTTTTACGAAGCCAGGCGGATCCAGGTATTGATCCTTCTGCCCGTCGAAGGTAACCGGCAGCGGGAAGTACACAAAGTCGTCTTTGGCCGGATCCGCTTTGGCGGCATCCTTGAGCACGTTCTGAGCGTTGCCGATCTGCCAGCCGTAATCAAAAAATCCAAGCACTTTGCCCGAGGACAGCTTCGCCAGGTATTGGTCGTAATTGTCGACGAAGGAAGCTTTGTCGAACAAACCTTCCGCATTTAATTTGTTCAGCTCGGAGAGCCAGGTTTTCGTTGCGTCCGTCGCGGAATAGGTTTTGGCCTCGAACGTGTTCATGTCCACGATGACTTCGCCGTCATTGGGGTACCCTTGCAGATGCATCGGCGGGTTGGACGTTGCAAAAAATCTCCAGTCGTGCGTCAGCGATACGAATCCCGTCAAATCCTCTCCGCTATGCTTGGACGCGTAATCGCGAATCAAATTAAAGTATTCGTCCAACGTCTTGATCTGCGGGTAACCGGCTTCCTTCAATACCCTGCGCTGCACCCAGAACGCGCCTTGGTTAATGTTGGGATCCGGCACGTATTCGCCGACTACGTTGGAGAAAGGCAGGAAATAAATTTTGCCGTCTTCCGCTTTCATCTGATTAAAGTAAGGTCCGTATACGCGCTTAATGTTCGGTCCGTGCTGCTCGATCAAGTCCGTCAGATCGATAAATGCTCCTGCGCCCAGAACCTCGTCGATCGCGGCATCCGGGATCATGACGTCCGGATATTTGTTGGAGGCAATCATCGTTCCGATTTTGGTATTGAGATCCCCGACCAAGTTTTCGATTTTGAAGTTGACGCCGGTCTGATCCTCCAGCATTTTGCCGATCGTCGTTTCGTTCGTATTAATGTCCTTGGCGGCACCGGCGCCATTGAAGTACGTAAATGTCACCTTATCCAGCGGCTTCTCCGTTTCCGTTGCCTGTCCGCCCGCATTGTTTGCCGGCGCTTTGGTCGGTTCCGACTTCGAATTGCCGTCCGAACAAGCCGATGCGACGAGCGAGGTTAACGTAAGTACGCTTACTGCCGATACGAGAAATCGTTTCTTCATCGTGTTGCCCCCTGTACGAATATTTGAAAGCACTTTCATTGTAACTTCGAAGGGGAGCGTTGATGACCCCCATAACTTTAGTTCCTACTATAAAAATCTTAGAAATTTTCGGTGCTGAAAACCGAACTTTTTGAACTTGCACTTAGAGGTTCATTTTTCGTGCTACCGGAATACCGATTCGCACGGATGTTCCATGCCCGGCTTCGCTGTCCATGTTGAACTGGAACTCTTGGCCGTAGATGAGCTTAAGCCGATAAATAACATTTTGAACGCCGATTCGCTCGCCAAGCTCCTCCTCCTCCGCCAGATAGGAGCGTATTTTGTCCATCTGCTCTGGAGGCATGCCGCCGCCGTTGTCCTGGATGGAGAAGTGCACCATCCCCTCTTCCGAATGAATGCGAAGATCGATATGGCCGCCTTTTTTCACTTGCTCTACGCCATGAATGCAGGCATTTTCGACGAACGGCAAATAAATAAATTTGGGGATAAGCAGCTCTCCGGCAGCTGGGTCAACGTCAAAATCGAAGGTCAGGCGATCGCCGAACCTGTATTGTTGAATTTCCAGGAAGCAATTGACGAACTCCAGCTCCTCTCTGACCGTAACCATATCGCGCTTCCACGTTAAGGCGCTGCGGAACAGCTTGGCCATGTTATGAATGATTTTAGCCGTTTCCGTTTCTTTTTTGATGACGCTCCGCATTCGGATCGTCTCCAGCGCATTAAACAGGAAATGCGGGTTGATCTGGCTCTGCAGCGCGTTCAGCTGCGCCTTTCGCCGCTCCAGCTCCAGGCTCTTCTGCCGGATGTCGGCGACGTATACGTCGTTGATCAGACTCCGGATCTGCAGCGTCATCCGATTGAATTCGCCCGTCAACTGGCCAATCTCGTCGTTGCTCTCCTCCTGATGCATCGTATCGAAGTGCTGATTTTTTACCCGCTTCATATAACGGAGAATATTGCCCAGCCTGGCCGTAATGGATCTGGCAATCCAGCCGATAATGAGAGTAGGCACGATTAGATTGATGCCGGACATCCAATAAACGAACTCCCGGGACTTGCGCAGCTCGCTGAAGATGTCCTTCTCCGACACGACCGCGATCATCTGCCAATCGCCCAGCAGGCTGCCCGCCGGGTAGCTTGTCCGAAGAAGCACCGATTCTGAAGGGAACTGAAGCTGATCAAACGGTTGACGAACGGAGAACCAATCCGCGTCGGTATTGTTGGAGTAGGCTACTTCGCCTTCCCCGTTGACGAGGTAAACGTCTCCCTGCACGTTCAGATTGGAGAAAATCGTATGGATCGAAGACATCTTGAGCTCGATTTTGAGCACCTTCTCCCAATTGTTTAACGAGTCGAAATAATTCATTCTTCTCACCAGACTAAAGGTGTCCACGGCGACGCCTTCGCCGCTGGCAATCAACAGATCCTCGCGCGGCGAACGAACGAAAGCGGTTGCATTCGATGTCGGTCCGCCTAATGCGAGGTACCACTCGCTTTCCTTGATCTCGGGAGACAAATACCCGATACCGCCGGAATGCAGCAGCGTCGGGTTGTCAAGATAGATTTTGATATTCTGCACCGAAGCGTAGATCGGCGTGTAGCTGTTCAATATGCGGCGAAAGTAGGAATCGTAGGCTTCGATATAGTCGGCCGGCCGCTTATATTCGTTCTCCAGCAGCTCGTTCAGCTTGTTGTCGGTAAAAAATCCGGAAGAGACGTTAATCGCGCCGTCCAGCTCCGTCAGCAATTGATTTTTTATTTGCTCCAGCGCCCGGGTCGTATCCTCCAGGTTCTGCCTCTTTACGTTTTCGCTCGTCACTTGATAGAACACGATGTTCGTGATGAGGATGGGCAGAAATACGCAAAAGATGTACACGATCATCATTTTATTGCGAAGCCTGATATGGTGAATGCCGATCTTGTTTCCGTTTAGCCATTTGGCTATCATCGCCATGCTCCTCCTTCTGTTCAGCGCAAGCTGTTGCGATACTCCGTCGGCGTCATGCGTTCGAGCTTCTCGAATTGCGACACGAAGTATTCGGCATTATTGAAGCCGACCCGTTCCGCGATTTCGTAGACGCGAAGATCAGTCAGCCTGAGCAGCCGCTTCGCTTCGCCGACTCTTAGCTGCAGGACGTAGTCGTTGAAATAGGTGCCGTACGTTTTTTTGAAAAGCTGTCCGAGATAGACCGGGTTCATATAATATTTCGCCGCGATCGACTTTAAATTAATGTTCGTGGCAAAGTTCGCATCAATATAACCTTTTATTTTCTGCACGCCGCCTCCCGCCATCTCCTTGCGTTGACGCGCGGCAAGCTGCGAGCATTCCAGCACGAAGCTTTGGATCAGCGACTTGAGCGTCGCCGCCGTTACGTTGCGATCATACCAGGAAATCATCGGTTCCCTGTACGTCATTGTCTCAACATCGGCTTCCATGCCTTCCAGCGTCGACAACGCTTCGGATACGAACCGATGAAGGCTGGTCCTCACTGCCTCCGGTACATAACATCGATCCCGGAACTGCAAGAAGATGTCTTCCACCGCCTGCCGGATCGCCGCTTCGTTATTTTCCTCCATGCCTTCCTTTAGACCTTGGAATAACGTATGATCCATGATCATGTACTGCAGGGGCTTGGAGCGCAGCTCTTCATGCAGGAACACGAGTCTCCTCTCGTCCATGTATTTGTACAACATGGCTTCTCTTGCGCTGATATATGCCTCCTTGAGATCGGAAAGGTGCGTTACCGCATGGCCGACAAACACGCAGACGGGACTTCCGGCCGCCGTTTGCAGTCTGCTCTGAAGCGACTTGGCAAGTCTCTCTATGGTCCAATACTCCGGAAGAGACGCCTCTGCCACGACAACCCCCAATCTCCCCCTATGCTCGTAGGTGTGAAGCGCGGGCATGGAAGGAGCGATCTCCTTCAGCGTTGCAAGCGTGAGCTGCCGCACGTCCAGGACGGATGAGCTGCCCGGGTTTAAAAGAGCTGAATCGCTATCGTTTATTTCCACAAACATATAGTATAGGTGACCGACTTTCGGAAGCTCCATCGACGCTCGCCACTGTTCGGCTTCTTCCACGGAACACTCCCCTTTGATTAAAGCTGCGATTCGTTCGCTGCCGAGCCGATGCTGCTGCTGGTTAGCGACGGCGGCTTCCAGTTCCAGCTTTTCCTTTAGTTCGAGCAGCGTCGCTTCCATGACCGTCTCGTCGATGGGCTTAAGAATGAAATCGCATACGCCGTATTTGACGGCTTGCTGGGCGTATTTGAATTCATCGTAACCGCTTACAATAATAAACTTCGTCGGCAGTTGATGGACTTGCACCGCTTTCTGAACGAGGGCGAGCCCGTCCATGACTGGCATGCGGATATCCGTAATGACCAGATCCGGCGGATCCTGAACAATCATCTCTAGAGCATCCTCTCCATTATCGGATTCGCCGCATACGGTAAACCCGCATTTCTCCCAACCGATCAGCTCGATCAACCCTTGCCTGAAGTACGCTTCATCATCGACAAGCAGCACGCGAAACATAGATTCAGCCTCCTTTGCATAACTCTTGCATATTGCCAATGCGACTCCCTTCCGCTACCATTGGATATCAGAGAGGAGCTTTTCGACATGACGACGATTAGCGCCGCGCAACGCGGCTTATTTATGACGGTTACTGTCCTGTACTGGACTTCGATGTACATCTATGTTCCTACCCTGTCTCCCTATCTAAAGGACAGCGGCTATTCCCTGCAGTTCATCGGCATCGTGCTCGGCAGCTACGGCTTCGTGCAGATGCTCGTACGTTTCCCGCTGGGCATCCTCTCCGACCGCTGGGGACGCCGCAAGCCATTCATTTTGCTCGGAATGCTGACCGCCATTGCCAGCTGTCTCCTGTTCCTGGTTCCCGGCTCCTGGATGTGGCCCCTGGCAGGTCGTGTCATTGCCGGCGTGTGCGCATCCACTTGGGTCGCCTTTACGGTAATGTATGCAGGTTACTTCGGTAGCGGCGGCACGAGCCGGGCGATGGGCAACATCAGCCTGATGACCGTATCCGGCCAGATGCTGGGCATGCTGCTCAGCGGCTGGTTAAACGACGGCTTCAGCTCTTCCGCGCCTTTCATTTTTGGCGCCGTTGTTGCCGCGGTCGGTCTGGCGCTTGCCTTCCTTCTTCGCGAATCGGACACCGGCGGGCATGGACAAACGGGGATGTCGTTCGTCCAGATCGCCACTGTAGTGCGCAATGCAACATTGCTGCGGGTATCCTTGTTGTCTGTACTGGCTCATGGCGTATTGTTTATCACCATGTTCGGCTTTACCCCGCTCAAAGCGCAAGAATTTGGGGCGACCGGCACGGAGCTGACGATTCTTGTGTTCTCCTTCATGCTTCCGCACGCCGTTGCTTCGTTCAGCAGCCCGGCTTGGCTTGTGCCCCGCTTCGGTTACTGGAGGACGATCGCGGCCGGCTTCATCATCAGCGGCATATGCACCGCGGCAATGGTCATGGCGCCCTCCATCGAATGGCTTTACGCGACGCAAGCCTTAAACGGTCTGGCGCAAGGACTTCACATGCCGCTTTTGCTCGGCATGGCCATTCGCGATGTCGACAAGTCGGGGAGAGCTACAGCCATGGGCTTGTATCAAGCGTTGTACGCCATCGGGATGTTCTCCGGTCCTTTTATGGCCGGCTGGCTGAATGAAAATTGGGGCCTCAACAGCGGCTTCCTGTTCGGCGCATTGCTTGCCGCCGCTGCTTCGGCGCTTGTGTGGCGCTGGTCTTGGGCTGATCGCAGGCGGGGCAGCTTACGCCAGAAGAAGGACTTGCCCTTGAACTAGAATGCGTTGATTATACAACAACACGCCGCGACTCAGCTATTTCTTTTTCCGACAATCAGGAGGTTTAACCATATGCGACCGTTATCGACTTCTCGAAGTTTCACTAGCCATCCGCAAATTCCCGTATCTTCATCGAACAAATCGAATGAGCCGCGGAGCAGGTCTGAAGAACTTGCGACCCGCCCGCAGCTTGTGCTGGATATCGGCGGCGTACTTGCCGCCAACTTCTCGCCGAAGTTCTGGATGCTTGTCTCGGAGGCTGCCGAAGTGGAACATTCAACGCTGTACAAAATTTATAAGCAGGAGATCAGTTCGAAATTGTGGAGAGGGGAACTCCGGGAGGAACAATTTTGGGGATGGCTGCAGGAACAAGCGCCGAAGTTGAGTCTATCGGAAGCGAAGCACATGCTTGCAGGATGTCTGTCGCCGCTTCCGGCACTTCAACGATTGCCGGAGTGGAGCCGGGCGGCGGACTTGCATATTTTAAGCAATCATTTGTTGTCTTGGGTCACGCCTCTGTTGCAGCCAGTTCGAAGTTATTTGACCCATATTGTCATCTCGAGCGAACAAAGATGGAAAAAACCGCAGCGCGAGCTGTTTGCTCACGCCGCGAGTTTATTGCCGTCCCAGTCCAACGTTTTGTTCGTGGACGACAAGCGGGGCAATCTGGATATGGCGGAAACCATGGGATGGGAGGTTGTACTGGCTGATGAAGGCGGCGCATGGATAGAGGAGGCCGATCGCTGGATCCATAATAACTCCGCTAGGGACGTCCCCATTTTCGATTCAGCCAAACCTCGTTAAAGCAGCCCTCCAATAAAATACAAGATGGAACAGCATCCTATCGCCGCGGCCAGCAGCCAGGCATCCGCCCGGCCCGGTTTAAGCTTGAATCCGTACACGGGGTTGCCGCGCGGTCTGTCAAAGCCTCTTGCTTCAAGCGCGCCGGACATCTCTTCCGCTAACCGGAGCATCGCTCGCAGATATGGCATTAACATGCGATGTATTCGCTTGACGGGAATGCCGCCTGAAGCCGTTGTTTCTTTGCCCCTCGCCCGGGCAAGCTTGCCGAACCGGCCCCATTCTCGCATCAGCAAGGGGATAAATCGGAAAATAAGCGTCACTAGCAACGTCAGGGAACCAACGGGAACCTTAAGCTTCGACAGCCAGCCAAACGTCTGGTCCAGCGCTCGCTGCAGCCTAAGAGGCGTCATTAGACCGAGTATAGGCATTCCCAGCACCATGACGAACATGAGCTGAAGAAGCCGGATTGCGGTTGTCTCCACTCGCCCCCACTCCAGAGAGAAAGGCTCGAACGACAGGCCGCCGATCAGAATGAGCACGGCCGACAGAATGGCATATCCTCGAATAACGGGCAGCCAGTGACGGAACAGCGGCCAAAACGGTGCGACTGCTGCTGCGACTACAATTGCGGATAAGGTTAACTGGAGCAGGGAATCTTGCAGAAGTAGAATGGTTGACATCAGCAGATAAGCGAGTACGACCGCCCGCGGATCGAACGTATGCGGTCGTTGCCATGCCGGCCGCGTACATTGGTTCCCTGCTGCCGCTCCCGTTTCTTGGATAACCTTGCGATTATGAATTTCGGTTTGCCGAGCCGTATTCCCATCTTGCTTGGAATTCGTCAGGCGCAGAGCCATGTCGCGAGGCGACTCCCGCATCGTCCGCTCATTCGTTGTCGCTGCACGGACGATCCCTCCCTCCACGACCAGCACGTCGTCCGCCAGCGGGAGAAATGTATCCAGATCGTGAGTCACTACGATCACTCCGCGACCTTGGGATCGATAGGTTCTCAGAAGCTCGCATAGGATGGCCCTGCCGCCTGCGTCCAGACCAGCCGTCGGTTCATCCAGAAGAAGCCAATCCGGCTCGCAGGCAAGAAGACAAGCAAGCGCAAGCCTGCGCTGCTGCCCGCCGCTTAATGTCCACGGATCCCGCTCCAGCAGGTCGGGTGCCAAACCCGCCGCTTCCAATGCCCCATGTATCTTTCGATCTTTCTCAGACTCATCGTAAGCGCCATATGGTTTCAAGGAATAAACGAATTCCTCTCGAACGTTCGATGCGAACCATTGGGATTCCGATTGCTGCATGGAGATTCCGAATCGAAGCAGCGCCTCGCGGTTAAGCGGCTGCCTGCGCTTAGGCAGCCACAACGCTTGACCGCCCAGACGAATATCGCCGCTTGCCGGCTTGCGCAGGCCTGCGATTGTCTCGAGCAGCGTCGACTTGCCCGCTCCGTTGGCGCCGATGATCAGCGTAATTTGACCGGCATGAAATTCGGCATCCACATCATGCAGCAATGGAGTTGCGCGGTCATCCGCCAAAACAGATACGCGCCTAAGCGTCCAATTATCGGTCACCTGCTGCCCACCGCCCCTTGGAGCTTCTCCAGATACAAAGGGATGTCCGACGCGGGAACGCCCAATACTTCCAGCTCCCAGCCGACCTGAACGGAATATGGAGGCTCGAATCCATACCTTTCCGATGGACTGTCGCATGCGCCGGGGCCGCTTCTCCGGAACAATCCGAGGCCTGTGCCTTCGTATGCCATTTCGCCGCCCGCCATGACCCAGACGGTATCGCTCCCTTCCAGCTCCTCCAGCTTCTGCGTGATCCATAACACAGTCATTCCGGCCTTATGCAGATGCCGAACCTGCTTATACACTTCACGGGACATATCCGGATCCAGCATGGACGTTATTTCATCCAAAATAATAAAGTTAGGCGAGGCAGCCAAACAACCCGCGATCGCGGTTAATTGCTTCTGGCCGCCGGATAAAGTATCAATCGCCTGCTGCATTCTGCCGTCTAGCCCCAGCCTCTTTAGCGCATCCTCAGTTGCTTCGGGTATTCGGACGCCCACCACGGTACCCCATTGCTCCATCATAATGACTACGTCTTCCCATGGCGTTGCTCCGACCAGACCAGCGTCAGGATGCTGCAGCACGATCGGCGTCGAAGGTCCTGTCTTGGCGCTTTTCTCCAGACGCCCCGATACACCCGTAAGAGGCATGCCGGCGATAATCTTGGCAAGCGTGCTTTTCCCGCTTCCATTGCCGCCGATTGCCGTAATCCACTCTCCTTGCTTGATGGTGAAGTTCACCGATTGGAGAATCGCGATTCGATCTCTGCCATTAGGCGATATCGCAGACAAGCTCATATTCGTTCCACGGACGATGATCTCCGCTCCCAAAAAAAATCACCCCGACCTCTTCACAATGTTGGAACGCTGTGATAGAATTCAAATCGTTAACCACAATTCATGATAAATGGTTAACAATAAAGTTGCAACTACATAAAATGCATAAAGGAGCTATATGATGAAAAATGTAATCTCTATTCGCAGCTTAGTGTTCACAGCTCTCTTTTCCGCCTTGTTTATCGTTCTAAGCTTGCAACAGATGAAGCTGACGTTGACGCCTATCCCCATCACGCTGCAGACCTTCGCCGTCATTCTTGCCGGCTTGTTTCTGAAGCCGAAGCAAGCGTTTGCCAGTATTCTTGCCGTCATCGCGTTGACTGCAACAGGATTGCCTCTCATCGGGGGCAAAGGCGGTTTATCGCTGTTATTGGGGCCAACCGGCGGCTTTATCTTCGCCTTTCCGTTCTGCGCCATGTTCATTAGTCTGGTGGTCGGCAAAATGCTGGAAAACGAGAAACTGATGCGGAACAAGGCTGTCGCGGCTATCGTGCTTTTCGTTATTATGGAAGGCTTGAGCTCCTTGCTTACCTATGTTCTCGGTATTCCTTGGATGATGAAGGTCCTCGATTTCACGCTTAATGAAGCATTGGTCGCTGGTTTCTATCCGTTTATTTTAGGAGATGCCATCAAGTCCGCGCTTGGCGTGGCGGTCGCAATTGGACTTGCATCGCTCATTTTACGAATTCGCAGCAGCTCGGTTGGCGCACCGTCTGCCAGTCATCGCGAAACGATGATTATTAGGTAAAAAAATGGCGGTGCAGGGAGATCCCCCAGCACCGCCATTCGTATGAAAAATACAACTTAGTCGCTGCAAGTCTCCGGATCTTCTTCCGGTGTTACGTCTTCCATATTGATACGCTCGGAGACCGTGTCGCGAATGACCGTAACGACAAGTTGAAGCAAGTAGTTGATGTCGGATTGGCTTTGCTGAAATTGGGCGACGATCGGAATGCCATCCAGCTCATCCTGCAGCGTTTCCATTTCCGCTTCGATTTTTTTGACCATGTCGGGATTTTTAAACGTTTTTTCGAAGGCCACGACTTCCTTCTGTTTTTTCTTGATCTGACCGATCAAAGATTTAACGCGTTCATTATCGTTAATTTGCTGCTCTGCCTTCCGATACTGCTGAACCTCGGCGGAATTGAAGATAACCTCCGCCAGTTCCTTCGTCTTCGCCATAATATCTTCCTTCACGATCAGGTCGCGCGTATGGTACGATGGAATATCCGTCGTGCCGCCAACGTGGCTGCATGCCACTCCGTTCTCGTGAGTATGTCCGCCTTGTACTCCCATCAGTAATCTCTCCTCGATTTACGTTAACTAACGGCTTCTTTCGAAGCCGAATGGACAGGCTCTGCTTTGATATACCAGGTTTGCGCTTCGACGACGCGCGCCTGAACGAACGTTCCGATCCACGACTTGGGCCCTTCCAGATGGACGAGCTTATTTGTGCGGGTGCGTCCGGATAATACGTTTGGATTGTTTTTGCTTTCGCCCTCGACAAGCACTTCAATGATTTCGCCTATCAACTCTTCATGCTTCTTGCGGCCAATTTCCGCGATTAAAGCATTCAGCCGCTGAAGCCGCTGCTTCTTGACTTCCATTGGCACATTGTCTTCCATGGCGGCGGCAGGCGTTCCTTCGCGAGGCGAGTAGATAAACGTATACGCCGATTCGAAGCGAACCTGCCGCACCAGCGACATCGTCTCCTCGAACTGCTCCTCCGTCTCGCCCGGGAAACCGACAATAATATCGGATGTCAGTACCGCGTCGGGAATAACATTTTTGATCTTCGCTACGAGCTCCAAAAATCTCTCTCTCGTATATTTGCGGCTCATTTTCTTTAGAACTTCCGTACTGCCTGACTGAACGGGTAGATGAATATGCTCCACTAGATTGCCGCGCTTTGCCAACACATCGACGAGATGATCGTCGAAATCGCGCGGATGGCTGGTCATAAACCGAATCCGAGGGATATCGATGGTTCGAATCTCGTCCAGCAGGTGACCGAAACGATATTCGATATCCTCGAAGTCCTTGCCGTACGCATTTACGTTTTGACCGAGCAGAGTGATCTCCTTATAGCCCTGCCGCGCCAACTCGCGCACTTCGGCAATGACGTCCTCGGGTCTGCGGCTCCGCTCTTTGCCGCGAGTATACGGCACGATACAATAAGTGCAAAATTTGTCGCAGCCGTACATAATGTTGACCCATGCCCGAAGCCCTTCCCGTTTCTTGGGCATGTTCTCGATAATGTCGCCTTCCTTGGACCATACCTCGACTACAAGCTCCTTGCTAAAATAAGCGGATTGCAGCAATTGCGGCAGCCGGTGAATATTATGCGTGCCAAAGATCATATCGACGAACGAATGTTTCTGCAATATCCGCCCGACGACCGACTCCTCCTGCGCCATGCAGCCGCATACGCCGAGCAGCAGTCCGGGTTTTTCCTTCTTGAGTATCTTTAAATGTCCGAGTTCGCCAAACACCTTGTCCTCTGCATTTTCGCGAATGGCGCAAGTATTAAGTAAAATGACGTCGGCTAACGTCCGATCCTCGGTTGGCGCATATCCCATGGACTCAAACATGCCTCGCATGACCTCGGTATCATGTTCGTTCATCTGACAGCCGTAAGTCTGAATGAGGTAATGTTTGCCGACGCCCATCGTTCTAAGCTCTTCCGGTATAGAGAAGTCGTAATGGACCTTAATGTCTTCTTTGCCGCGTTTCTTCTCATCCGTATGGGATGGCGCCGCGTTAAGCTGAATGTTGCGACCCTTGATCCGGATGGTCGTTACGCCGTCATCTTCTCCTATAATCTTGGCATCGGAGAAATCAAAGTACTTGGAGTAATCCTTAGTCGTCACTATGCACACACATCCCTGTTCGATAATGTCTCCTTGGGCGGTGAATCAATACAAACATTGAAACATCAATGTATGATTATACCATAATCGCTTGCCGGAATCTATGATTACGTGGATCGTTCTCTTCCGTTCTTATGGAATAACGGCATTACAAACGAGTCTACAAATTCAGAGACGATCCTGTCGGACGTATATCCTTTAGTGAAAGCCAGATGCTTGCACGTATGCGGCGATAACACCGAGATGTAAGAATGAGAGATAAAATCGGCGTGAATGTAACGCGGATCGGATTCGTCGGCGCCTTCCTTCAACAAGGCAGCAAAAACTCCATGTAGGAACCGATATGGCGGCGACTGTACGAAATCTTCTCCCGTCTTGACGCCTTCATGAATCATCTGTGACTGAATAATCCCCATCCACTTCCACTTATTCTCCAGGAACCGAACGATATAAGCGACGACTTCCCGAATTTTCGCGCAAGGAGACTCCGCCGCATGCTCTTGCAAATATGCGCCTATATCCTTGCTGAACTTCTCGAATTGATCGTGCATCATAGCCATGCATAGATCGGCTTTGTTGGAATATCGGCGATACAACGTTCCCTGTCCGATACCAGCGCATTTGGCGATCTGATGCATGCTGACGGTTTCGATTCCTTGCTCCAGAAAGAGCCTGGAAGCCGCATCCAGAATGGCTTGGCTTAGCTCTTCCTTCGATCTCGTATGATCTGATGCAGACATGGCATAGCTCCTTGTTTTCAAAAAAATGCATTGACTTTCGTCTTGCCCATTATATATGATTCTATTTGCGGACAATTGTCCGCTGCATGTGGCTCAATTACATTGTAGCCTTGTCGACATGTAAGGTCAATCCACAAGAAAGAAAGTCAGAGAAAGAGATCCGGATTCGGAGTAGGAGGAATCAGAATGTCAGCAGTAAAAGTAAACACGCCGCCAGGCGAATTGTCGATTCGAGGGATCATGCTTCCTCTGCTCGCTATTATCGTCGGGATGTTCATGGTCATTCTCGACGGCACTGCCATGAATGTAGCGCTAAATCAATTTATGGAGGATTTCGGCAGCAGCTTCTCCCTTGTGCAATGGACCGTTACAGGTTACGCTCTCGCCCAGGCTGCCGTAATTCCGCTAGCCGGCTGGTTGTCCGATCGGTTCGGCGCCAAACGCATTTTCCTCATGTCCATCGTCTTATTTACATTGGGCTCCGCTCTATGCGCCCTCGCGGGTACGGTTGAGCAACTGATCGCTTTCCGCATTATCCAAGGTCTCGGCGGCGGCATGGTTGCGCCTATCGCCATGGCTTTTACTTACAGGCTTAGTCCTCCGGGCAAACAAGGCGCCGTCATGGGCATGATCGGCATTCCCATGCTGCTTGCTCCTGCGCTCGGCCCCGTTGTAGGCGGCTGGCTCGTCGAATACGTCACCTGGCACTGGATCTTCCTCATTAACCTCCCCATCGGCGTTGTAGCCGTTATCGTCGGTCTGCGCACGCTGCCGAATTTGGAGCGGCAAACTGTACCGATGCTGGATACGCTCGGCATGATCTTTGCTCCGCTCGCTTTCGCCGCATTGGCGTACGGCATTAGCTCTGCTGGCGGCGAACATGGCGGCGGCAACGGCTGGACAGCTCCAGAGACACTGATCGGACTTATCGTAGGCGGTATATCCCTGATCATCTTCATCACGGTCGAACTTCGCCGTACTTCGCCGCTGCTCGAGCTTCGCGTCTTCCGTTCCAGCGACTTCACGAGAGGCATCATTCTCCAGTGGATCGTGCAGATCGCGTTGTTCGGCACGTTGTTCCTGTTCCCCGTCTTCCTCATTCAGGCCAAAGGATACAGCGCGTTCGAGACTGGTCTTATTCTTCTGCCGCAAGCGCTCGCTGCCGGACTCTTTATGCCGATCGGCGGTAAGCTATTTGATAAACTCGGCGCGCGTCCCGTCGTATTGTTCGGCCTGTTGCTGATCTCCACCGGCGCATTTCTGCTGTCAGGCATATCGGCGTCGACCACGATCGCGGAAATCATGATTCCTCTGGTTCTGCTCGGAGCAGGCATGGGCTTCTCCATGATGCCGCTGAACACGCATATTATTCAATCGGCACCCAGGCATCTCGTCGGTCGTGTCACATCGCTAACAGCCGCCGCCCAGCAGGTCATCAGCTCCTTCGCCATTGCGGGATTGTCCACGCTTCTGGCTGACAGGAACCAATCGTACGCTTTGACTCACCCGGCCTCCGATGTCGCATATCTTTCCTTCGGGGACGCCTTCTTCTTGCTCGCTTGTATTGGCGTATTCGGCGTTCTTGTTGCGCTGGTCCTTCGTAGACCGAAGCAGCAGCCGAACGAAGAAGGAGAAAGCAAGGGGCCGGAAGTCACCATGATGATGGGCCATTAACGACTTTAGAAAAGGCTGCATGCCGGAATTTTTGCATTCCAGACATGCAGCCTTTTTGGATTTCCCCGGTTAGAACATGCTAGTCGATAATTTCGGCGATATCGCCGTTTCGGACGCCGGCAGCGTTCGCTTCGTCCGTATCGATGTGCATATCAAGCGCGTATTCGGTCGATACCCGAGCAACGACATGCTCGAATACGACGCCTCGTTCTCCGCCTACGCGAACGCGAAGCTGGGCTTTATCCTGTATGCCGAATTTCTCTGCGTCGCTCGTATGGAAGTGGATATGCCGAGCGGCTACGATTACGCCTTCCGCAATCGTTACTTCGCCTGCAGGGCCTTGAATCGTGATGCTCGCGGAGCCCGCGATGTTGCCGGACTCTCGCACCGGAGGATTAACCCCAAGCGCGAATGCGTCCGTGCGAGATACTTCCAATTGCGTAGCTTTGCGCGCGGGTCCCAAAATGCGGACTTTCGGGAACGAGCCCTTCGGTCCCACCACGGCTACCGTTTCGTTTGCTGCATATTGACCGGGCTGCGACAGCGGCTTCATCTCCGTCAACGTGTAACCCGAACCGAATAATAATTCCACATGCTCTTGCGAGAGATGGATATGTCTCGCCGATACGCCTACGGGCACTTCTTTTTTCATGCTATTCACCACTCCGCTATTTATTTATTAATGATTGCCTTCCTGCTATAATCCCAAAATAAAAGAAAGCATACGGTCTATATGACCGTATGCCCATCATACCATTTATTTAAATTCCGAGACAAGCTGATTGAACTGCTCTTCCGTAATAGCAAGCTCCTGATTGGCCAATCCTTCGGACTTGAAGCCGGTAATCATATCCTCATACGACTTGCGGGTCGTATTCTGGTAGATAAGACCGGTCAGCAATCCGTTAGTCTCCATAATTTTGTTCATGGCCGCCATGCGATTGCTTGGATCGTAATCCGGGAATCCGTCCAGGCTTACGATATTTTCTTTGAACCAATCGTAGGTATTGATCTTGTTAAAGGTGACGCATGGACTGAACACGTTGATAAGCGAGAAACCTTCATGCTTGATCCCCTGCTCAATAAGGCTGGTCAATCCCTTTAGATCGCTGGAAAACGACTGGGCAACGAAGGTTGCTCCTGCCGACATGGCGATCTCCAGCGGGGAGAGCGTCGACTCGATGGAGCCTTCCGGCGTCGATTTTGTCTTGAAGCCTTCCGCGCTTCGCGGAGACGTCTGCCCCTTCGTCAAGCCGTAGATCTGGTTATCCATGACGATATACGTTATATTGAGGTTTCTGCGGATCGCATGCACCGTATGGCCCATGCCGATCGCGAATCCGTCGCCGTCGCCGCCGGATGCGATAACGGTCAGCTCGCGGTTGGCCAGCTTAACGCCTTGCGCGATCGGTAGAGCGCGCCCATGGATGCCGTGCAGGCCGTACGCGTTAATATAACCGGAGATTCGTCCGGAGCAGCCAATACCCGAAATAACGGCCAGTTGCTCCGGCTCCAATCCCACATTAGCCGCTGCACGCTGAATCGCAGCCTGAATGGAGAAGTCTCCGCAGCCGGGACACCAGTTGGGCTTGACGTTGTTGCGGAATTCCTTAAATGTTGCCATCTTCGCTCATCCCCTTACAAGCTTGATAGACTTCGAGCGGCAGGAACGGATTACCGTCGTATTTCAACAAACTTTTGATCTTGTCGCCGAATCCGGCGTTCATTTTCACTTGCGACGCAAGCTGTGCTGTTGCATTATTTTCGATGACGACAACGCGTTTGGCGCTTTGCAAGTAAGGCGTCAGCGCTTCCGTCGGGAATGGATGGATTTGACGTATCGTAATATGATTGCTGGTCAGTCCGTCCTCCTGCAGCTTGGTTCTCGCCGCGTCGATCGTACCTCCGGTGGAGCCCATCCCGATTATTAGCAGATCAGGGTTCTCATGCGGCGCGTCAATGCGAAGCGCATCACGAACCTGCAAGCCGTTCAGCTTGCCAAGCCGTTTGTCCATCATCTTACGGCGATTATCCGCATTCTCCGATGGACGGCCAACCTCGTCGTGCTCGACGCCTGTAACATGGTGCAGACCGCCCTTGGCGCCCGGCAGCACGCGAGGCGAAATGCCATCCTCCGTCAGTTCGTAGCGTTTGAACAGTTCGTGACCTTCCAGCGGCGGAGTCTCCTTTACCAGCTTGCCTCTATTAATCTCAACCTTGGAGAAGTCCAGCATCTCACAAGATTGTTTGCCGAGCGATAGCTGCAGATCCGTCATGACGATGACCGGCACTTGATACTCCTCCGACAGGTTAAACGCTTCTACCATATCGTAGAAGCAATCCTCGATCGACGCCGGAGCGATAACGATCTTCGGAATTTCGCCGTGCGTGCCGTAGACCATTGCATTAAGGTCGGATTGCTCTTGCTTGGTAGGCAGACCCGTAGACGGGCCTCCACGCTGCGTGTTGATGATAACAAGCGGCGTCTCCGTCATGCCGGACAAGCCGATCGCTTCCATCATAAGTGACAAGCCTGGTCCGGCAGAAGCTGTCATCGTTCGTACGCCGGCGTAGTTCGCGCCGATCGCCATCGTGACCGCGGCGATTTCGTCCTCCGTCTGCACGACTGTGCCGCCGAACTTCGGCAGCTTCTTGATGAGATATTCCATAATTTCGGAAGCCGGGGTAATCGGATACGCCGACATAAGACGACAGCCCGCTGCGACGGAACCAAGTCCGATCGCTTCGTTGCCGATCATGAACAGCTTTTGTTTGCCGTCTGCTTCTTCCAGCTTAAAGTCATCCAGCGGACCGCCAGCTTGGTCCAGGACGAACTCGGCGCCATTTTTTACGGCTTCGATATTTTTTTCCACAATGGCCGGACCTTTACGTCCGAACTCCTCTTCGACCGCCTTGTTAAACACTTCCAGCGGCAAACCAAGCAGCGCCCAGGACGCCCCCGACGCAACCATGTTTTTCATCAGCGAGGTGCCCAGGTCCTCAGCGATCTTCGTGATAGGAACGGCGAACAGCCTTGCATCCACGCCATCCGGAATGGTGGGACCAAACTTCGCGTCCGCGACGATAACGCCGCCGGGACGAAGCTCATGCGCGTTAAAATCTATGCTCTCTTGATCGAACGCGACGAGAATGTCGAGATCGTCCGAAATCGCACGAATCGGCTTCGTGCTGATTCTGATTTTATTATTCGTATGTCCGCCCTTGATCCTGGACGAGAAATGACGGTATCCATATAAGTAATAACCTAGTCGGTTAAGCGCCGTAGAGAAGATCCGGTCGGTACTTTCAACCCCTTCTCCCTGTTGTCCTCCGATCTTCCATGACAATTGGCTAATCAAAATGTCCATCTCCTCTGCATCGTGAGAAATCCTCTATCGAAGCTTTTCGAAGTTGAGCGACCGCGTTCAGAGGTAGGATTTATCGCCAATAAGAAAGTCGTTTTCGAGGACCGAAAACTTATACTTTCTTATGTGGTAAAAAACCTGTCAACTTCGAGATAACTTGAGCCATTATATAATAGAAGCTGTATCGTCACAACAATTTTATGTTGGAAGCTGCCAAATTGCAATATGTAAACGTTTAATTAAAACATAACATGTTTCGATCATAATGATACCATTATGAGATGGCATAGCTTGTAATGGAATTGCTGCGTGCTAAACGGCCGGGAGATTCTCCCTTAGAAAGGTTAAGGCATTGTCCTGCATAAAACCTGCTACTTGAACTTCCGAATAACGAGCGAGCAGTGCCTCCTTTAACCGATACACTTCGCCTGGATGCTTCAGGTCCGTCATATAAGAATCGATCCCGTCGAAATCCGAGCCTAACATAATATGTTTCTCCCCGCCCAGCGCACATATATGATCGACATGCCCCAGCAGATCCGTTACGCTTGCCTCACGGTCCGACGTTACAAACCAAGGCACAAAAGTGATCCCCACTCTGCCTTCTCCCAGAATAATTGCCTGCAACTGCCTGTCGGTCAAGTTGCGCGGATGATTGCAGACGGCTCTGGCATTGGAGTGGGATGCGATAACCGGCTTCGTCGATAGTCCGGCTACATCCCAAAAGGCTTGCTCCGACAAGTGGGAAACATCTACAATGATGCCAAGCTCATTGCATGCCGACACGAACTCCCGACCTTTTCCCGTCAGCCCCGCTCCACGCGGCTCCATGATACCGTCAGCTGCCCAATTCCCATCGTTCCATGTCAGGCCAGCCGCCCGCACGCCCAGCCTGTACAATAGCCTAAGCATCGACAGTCGCCCTTGCAATCCGCTCACGCCTTCTAGCGATAACAGAGCGCCGGTTTTCCCGCTATTTATACAGAACTCCAGATCGGCTGCGCTTGTGACAAGCTGCATCTCTTTGCATGACAATACACGTTCATAGAACAAATCGACGGATTCCAGAACAGGTTCGATAGTAGCAGATTGGCGGGGCGATATATAAATAGCGAACGTCTGCAGCATGGTTCCAGATTGGCGCAACCGCTCATAGGTGACGTCAAGAGTCCCGTCGCCCCCGCCTTGAAACGTAAGCGCGTCGTTCTTCAGCATCTTGCTAAGCACATCGCAATGGAAATCGATCATGATAAATTCCTCCTTCTTTATTCGCTGCCAACCAAGGCGAACGATACATTTCTGAGAAAACCTCTATCGAGGCCTTTCGAAGATGTACGACCGTGTTCAAAGGTGGGTTTTATCGCCAATAAGAATTTCATATCCAATGCATGCTTGGAAACTTATAAATTCTTATTTGGTAAAAAAGCAAAAAACCTGTCTACGTTGTAAACAGGCCTCAGGTGAGCGACAACGATGGATGTATGCCGCTTGTTATCTCGGCTCGACGATGAGCTTAATAGCAGTACGATCTTCTCCGTCAATGACAATATCCGTAAATGCCGGTATGCAGATGAGATCCACCCCGCTCGGGGCCACAAATCCACGGGCAATCGCTACCGCCTTGATCGCTTGGTTGAGCGCGCCGGCGCCAATCGCTTGCAGCTCCGCTCCACCTCGTTCACGCAGAACGCCAGCTAATGCGCCTGCGACTGAATTTGGATTGGACTTGGCTGATACCTTTAATACATCCATGAATAGTACCTCCCCTAGAATGTTGGATGGATTCCACATTTACAATACTATTCGAGAGAATGAGAAAGATTCCTGCTTTTTATGGACTAACTTAACAAAGTATTCTGAAAAGTCAGAATATGAAAAAAAGACTTCTCTACATGAGAAGCCAATCCTCTTCCGTCATCCGAATTTTATCCAACTTCAAGGCGCGCCCTCTGCCATCCTCAATCGTTATGACAAGTCCGTGCAAATGCCATTTGCCCTCATCCACGACAAATCTTGCCGGAAGTCCCGTCAGGAAGCGGTGCAGCACAGCGTCGCGCTCCATCCCCAGCACGCCTTCCTTGGAGCCGACCATTCCTACGTCCGTTAGATAACCCGTGCCGCCAGGAAGGATGGTGTCATCATTCGTCTGCACATGAGTATGCGTGCCAAGCACGATGGAGGCGCGTCCGTCCAAATACCAGCCCATCGCAATCTTCTCCGAGGTCGCTTCCGCATGGAAATCAACCAGAATGTTATTTGTATGTTCCTTCGCTTTCTCGATCAGCTCATCCGCTTTGCGGAATGGGCAGTCATTCGGCGGCAAAAAAGCTCTTCCTTGCAGATTGATGATCGCCAGCTTTTTGTTGCCCGTGCCGATGATCGCCATCCCTTGCCCTGGCGCTTCTGGCGAGAAATTGCCGGGGCGCACGATGCGGGGCTCATCGTCAATCCACTCGAAGATATCCTTGTTGTCCCATGTATGATTACCCATCGTAATTCCATTAACGCCGGCGTCAAAAAACTCTTTCGCGATCGCTTTCGTGATGCCTCTGCCAGCTGCGGCATTTTCCCCGTTTACGACGATCAAGTCCGGATTATGTTTACTTCTCAGCGAGGGCAACACTTGCTTAAGAGCGCCTCTTCCTACATTCCCGACGATATCGCCGATAAATAATACTTTCATCGTTGTGTATCCTTCCTTTATGTAGCCCATCATGCAGAAAAGTGGCTGACTGGCAGCCACTTTTCAACATCATGTTTATTTGGCATATTCGACTGCCCGTGTCTCACGAATAACCGTAACTTTAATATGTCCCGGATAATCGAGTTCAGCCTCGATTTTTTTCGTAATATCGCGAGCAAGACGGAATGCTTCCGTATCGTCAATCTTCTCTGGCTGAACCATAACGCGGACTTCGCGTCCTGCTTGAATCGCATAAGACTTCTCGACGCCGTCGAACGATTCTGTAATCGCTTCGAGCTTCTCCAGTCGTTTGATATACGTTTCCAGCGTTTCGCGCCGTGCGCCAGGCCGTGCAGCCGACAACGCATCTGCGGCACCTACGAGCATCGCGATAACGGAAGTGGCTTCCGTATCCCCGTGATGGGATGCGATACTGTTGATGACGACGGGATGCTCCTTGTATTTCTTCGCAAGCTCCACGCCGATCTCGACATGAGAGCCTTCCACTTCGTGATCAAGCGCTTTGCCGATATCGTGCAGAAGTCCGGCACGCTTCGCTAGCGTAATGTCCTCGCCAAGCTCTGCTGCCATGAGTCCAGTCAGATAAGCAACTTCCATGGAATGCTTCAGTACGTTCTGACCATAGCTTGTACGGTATTTAAGTCTTCCAAGAATCTTGATCAGATCTGGATGTAAGCCATGAACCCCAACCTCGAAAGTCGCTTGTTCGCCATATTCGCGAATGCGCTCGTCGATTTCCTTGCGGGACTTCTCGACCATCTCTTCGATGCGGGCCGGGTGGATACGGCCATCGGCCACCAGCTTCTCAAGCGAAGTACGGGCAATTTCGCGTCGGATTGGATCAAAGCCCGACAGAATGACCGCTTCCGGTGTATCGTCGATTATGAGATCGATACCGGTCAATGTTTCCAAAGCGCGGATATTGCGGCCTTCACGTCCGATAATGCGACCTTTCATCTCTTCATTCGGCAGAGTGACAACGGATACCGTCGTTTCTGCTACATGATCGGCTGCGCAACGTTGGATAGCCAAAGAAATAATGTCACGCGCTTTTTTGTCGGCCTCTTCCTTCGCCTGCTGTTCGATCTCCTTGATCATCTGAGCCGTTTCGTGACGAACTTCCTGCTCGACGTTGTTCAGGATGATCGACTTCGCATCTTCCATCGTCAAGCTGGAAATACGCTCCAGCTCGCTAAGCTGCTGTTTATAAATGGAATCAATTTGCTCTTGTGTTTCTTCGATTCTTTTCTCCTTGTTGGCTACGATTTCTTCTTTGCGTTCTAGCGCTTCCAACTTCTTATCCAGCGACTCTTCCTTCTGGAGCACGCGTCTTTCCAGACGTTGCACCTCATTGCGCCGCTCGCGGATGTCTTTTTCAGCTTCTGCACGTAGTCTGTGGACTTCGTCTTTCGCCTCAAGCACCGTTTCTTTCTTTTGAGCTTCTGCGTCTTTTTTCGCATTTTCTACGATTTGAACCGCAGCTTGCTCAGCGCTCGAAATTTTGGCCTCGGCAATTGACTTGCGATAAAAATAACCAATCCCAAAGAAAATTGCGCCAACAAGGACAGAGACAAGAATCAAGATCCAGGGATTATCCATCTTGTTCACCTCCTTGCTGCATACACCAAGGCACTGCTTGGGATGTTATTTGGTTTTTAACCGGCTTCCAAACCGTTTCATCATGGATCATTTTGACGAAAATAAGACATTTGAATCAACCTTTGGAAGAAAAATCGATTCAAATGTAAAGGAATACAACTTCATTTTATCTTTTCACAATTTCAGTTGTCAAGCAAAACGCCATCATCTTCCTCTTCCCAACTGTCATCAGATGACAAGTCGACCGACCTCATCGCTTCCCTGACGATATCGCCAGGAAATCCGCGCCTGAGTAAAAAGCTCATTAGCTTAGTACGTCTCTTCGCGGTCTCGCCTGTCAAAGATCTTGCCTTCTTATGCGCAAGCGTCTTCGCGGCCTCCAACTCACTGCTCCGATCCAGTGCGGACAGCGTTTCGGAGGCGAGTTGCTTGGATACGCCACGCTGCTGCAGTTCCTGCCGAATCATCAGTCTGCCCTTTTGGCCGGAACGCAATCTGCTCTCCGCGAATTGACGCGCATATTCTTCATCATCAACAAGCTTCTCCGTTTCTAAACGCTGGATTGCATATTCTATATGGGTTTCGTCCAATTCCTTCTTCGCCAAATATTGGCCGATCTGCTTGGCCGTTCTCGGTTTGACGCCCAAATACGCCACGGACAGCACGTAAGCCCGGTATCGTTGGTCTTCGTCTTTAATGTGGCGAACGGTATCCCCGTCCAGCTCGACTTCCTTCAATAACCTGAATTTGATCATGATATCTTCGTGCACCGACAAGAAAGGCTCTTCTTCTCCTGCCATATAGAGATGGTAACGTCTCTTCTCCTTCTTGTCGCGCCGCACGGAAGCAATAATGTACATATTCGACTCTTCCAATGCTATATTTCCTTCCTGCTCGTCGTGAGAACAACTTCAATTGAAGTTGTTCGAGGATGAGCGACCGCGTTATATTTGTGGTAAAACAATCGCCGCTCCCATAAGAGAGCGGCGATTCTATATTACTATAGCCTATACGTCAAATTCCAACTCGTCTTCGTCCTCGTCCTCGTCAGCCGAGAAGTTCGCTTGAGACGCATTAGCCGACAGGTTGCTGGCTTCACGAATCTGTCTCTCGATCTCGTTTGCAATGTCGGTCTTCTCCTTCAGGAATTGCTTGGCGTTCTCGCGGCCTTGACCGAGACGCTCGCCGTTATAAGAGAACCAGGCGCCGCTCTTCTGAACGATATCCATCTCTACACCGATGTCAACCAAGCTGCCTTCCTTGGAGATGCCTTCGCCGTACATAATATCGATCTCCGCTTGCTTGAACGGAGGCGCTACCTTGTTTTTTACAACCTTGATGCGAGTCCGGTTGCCCACCATGTCATTGCCCTGCTTCAGCGTCTCGATACGGCGAACGTCAAGCCGAACGCTGGAGTAGAACTTCAATGCGCGTCCGCCTGGCGTCGTCTCCGGGTTGCCGAACATAACGCCAACCTTCTCGCGAAGCTGGTTGATGAAGATTGCGATCGTCTTGGACTTCGAAATGGCTCCGGACAGCTTACGCAGAGCCTGCGACATAAGACGAGCCTGAAGACCAACGTGAGAGTCGCCCATGTCGCCCTCGATCTCCGCCTTCGGCACCAATGCCGCCACGGAGTCTATAACGATAATGTCAACGGCGCCGCTGCGCACGAGCGCCTCCGCGATCTCCAGCGCCTGCTCGCCCGTATCCGGCTGGGACAGCAGCAGCTCGTCGATGTTAACGCCAAGCTTGCTGGCATACAGCGGATCCAGCGCGTGCTCCGCGTCGATAAACGCGGCTTGTCCGCCAATACGTTGTACTTCCGCAATTGCGTGAAGCGCTACTGTCGTTTTACCGGATGATTCCGGACCGTATACTTCGATAACCCGGCCACGCGGCAAGCCGCCGATTCCAAGTGCAATATCTAAGGCAAGCGAGCCGCTCGGCACGGTCTCTACTTGCATATGAGTCGATTCCCCTAATTTCATAATGGAGCCTTTGCCAAATTGCTTCTCGATCTGACGAAGAGCATTATCCAAAGCTGCGCGACGATCCGCCAACTCACTCACATCCTTCATAATTTATATTTGTATAATACCTTATTTCGGACGGGTTGCCAATAGTTTTTTCGAACACACATTCGCAATTTTGACTCTCAGGCATCTTCGCCCCCGTTATTCAGGCGCTCACCGCATCACCCGTCCCCCTTCTTCAGAACCTGAAATCCGGCCCAAAAAAATAAAAAACCGCAGCAAAGTAATCTTCGCCACGGTTCTTCCGGTAACTAGTCCTCATTATAGCGCACGGTTCGACAATTGGCAACCGTATACAGCTGAGAATATCGGGCACAATTCCAAACTTATGCTCTAAGCGCCTGCCACAATCGGTACAACGCGGATTTCACGGCGCGAATGCGCACCATCTCGCGTACGCCTTTGAAGTGCGACGTATACACGACCGTCTCCTTGCCTTTCTCCGCAACCGCGAAATAAACGAGGCCGACCGGCTTGCCTTCGGATTCCGCAGGGCCGGCTACGCCGGTAAGCGCGACGCCGAAATCCGCTCCCGTTATATTCATGACGTTTTCGGCCATTAACTTGGCGGTAGACTCGCTGATGGCGCCGGGAGCGCCATCGCCCTCCAACTGGGACATCGGGATGTCCAGCAGCTTGTGTTTCATTAAGTTCGTATACGTGATCACGCCGCCGACATATTCCCCGCTGCTTCCAGGGACGCGCGTAATCAGCTCTCCGAACAGCCCTCCGCTTAAGCTCTCGGCGCTTGCAAGACGCTTCCTGGCGTTTCTGAGCAGCTCTACGACGGAATCCTCGATAGGGACATCCTTCTGCGCGTAGAGATGCTCTCCGACACGCTGGGCGACGACGGATACCGTCGCGTTGATTTTGATGGCGGCCTCCTCCTCGCTGGAAGCTTTGGTCGACACCCGCAGCGCGACCTCGCCTTCCTTCGCATAAGGAGCTATCGTAGGATCACTCTGGCCGTCGATCAGATCGATCAAGGCCGCCTCCAGATTGGACTCCCCAATTCCTGCGAATTTAAGCACTCTGGAGTATAGAGGCCGCTCCTCCCGCAGCTTGCTTCTAAGCCAAGCGGTTCCAGGTCCCAGCAGCATCGGCTCCATCTCTCTGGGCGGGCCCGGAAGAAGCATGTAGAGCGTGCCGCTGTCTTCTATTCCATTGCCAACGGCAAGTCCCGTGGAATTATCGAGCGGATCGCTTCCTTCCCCCAGAATAAGATGAGCTTGCCGTATGTTGCTCTCCACCATGTGGGCTCCGCGGGACGAGAACAGTTCCTCGATAACCCTCATAGAGGGTTCATGAATGCCCATAGGCCTTCCCAGGTAGTCTGCCAGCACATCCTTTGTCAGATCATCCTGAGTGGGTCCCAGACCGCCAGTGAACACCAGCAGATCTGCCCGACCGCGGCCGATCTCGATTGCTTGGCGCAGACGTTCCGGATTATCCCCCACCACAGTCTGGAAGTAAACATCGATGCCTAGATCAGCGAGCTGCTGCGAGATCGCTTGCGCGTTTGTATTTACAATTTGACCCAGCAGCAGTTCTGTTCCCACGGCAATAATTTCCGCCTTCATATGATTCCTCGCCCCCATGCTTTTAGTGCGTGTTCAAAAAGTCCGGTTTTCAGCACCGAGAAGATTGGAGGCAGGTAGAAACTGAGGAGCGGAGCGTAGTGGAAGCTACGCGAGCACCGGAAGGTTCGCCTGCATTCAATATTCGATGTCGAGTACGCTTATTGGCCTACTTCGTGATGGGAAGCGGACTTTTGGAACAACCTCTTTAAGATTCCATCCGAGCCCTGCAGAAGGACAAGAGCACCTCCCGCTTGCAGGGAAGTGCTCTCACGCTTTACTCGACCGGAATTAAATGTTTGTTTTTGACAAAATAATCGATGCCCGAATACACGGTTATTGCAGCCGCCACCCAGCTCGCGATAACATCGAACGGAAAGTGGATAAGGGCAAACGGGAAATTGTTGATCAAAAGCGCGATGATCATCGTAATTTGTATCGCCGTCTTCCACTTGCCCCAAGTGCTTGCGGCCATGACGGAACCTTCGAGAAGCGCAATTTGGCGCAGACCTGTTACCGCGAACTCGCGGCTTATAATAATGATGGCGATCAGCGCGTTCAGCTTGTCCATCTCCACCAGGGAGATCAGCACCGCGGCTACGAGCAGTTTGTCCGCCAGCGGATCCAGCAGCTTGCCGAGATTCGTAACGATCTTGTTTTTGCGGGCGATATAACCATCCAGCCCATCCGTGCTTGC
Source organism: Paenibacillus sp. PAMC21692 (assembly GCF_014303795.1). Taxonomy (NCBI): domain Bacteria; kingdom Bacillati; phylum Bacillota; class Bacilli; order Caryophanales; family Paenibacillaceae; genus Paenibacillus; species Paenibacillus sp. PAMC21692. The sequence continues at coordinate 4,867,320 of NZ_CP060293.1, read as the reverse complement.
CGCAATGATAAAGATGATCGCGGCTACGATCTGATTGTAGGAAATCGTGAAGTCCGAGAAGCTGACCGATCCCAGATTCACTTTAATTAATAGGAAAAACATAATGACTGGCACGAGAAAGATGCGGGCCAGCGTAATCTTGTTGGCTAAATTCACTATTTTCCCTCCCCAGAAAGGTCAAACTAACAGGCATGCGTTACGCGAACCTTCTGGATGGAACGACCGTTATAAGTATCGCTTTTAGAGGTTGTTCAAAAAGTCCGCTTCCCATCACGAAGTAGGCCAATAAGCGTACTCGACATCGAATATTGAATGCAGGCGAAACTAAGCGTATGCTTTCGAAGTATGTTTCCTCCGGAAACATTGCGGTTGCTCACGTAGCTTCCACTACGCTCCGCTACTCAGTTTCTACCTGCCTCCAATCTTCTCGGTGCTGAAAACCGGACTTTTTGAACACGCACTTCCACCACCGTACCGTTCGACCAATACATCCAATTCATTGCCGATTTTATTGTTTCCAATACATAAGACGCATTTAACGATAATTTGTAAATTGCAGCTCGATGGGCAAATCGGCGCCGCGCAGCAAAGCCATCACCGCTTGCAGATCATCTTTGCTCTTGCCTGTGACTCGTAATTGATCGCCCTGAATTTGACTTTTCACCTTCAGCTTGGAATCGCGAATGAGAATATTTATTTTTTTGGAGATGTCCTGTTCGATCCCTTGTCTCAGCTTGATGCGCTGCTTGACCGTGCCGCCGGAAGCGCCCTCGAGCTTGCCGAAGTCCATATTCTTGATGGGCACGCCCCGCTTTATCATCTTGGATTGAAGAATATCGATTACGCTTTTGAGCTTGTATTCGTCGTCAGAGCCGACTACCAGCTCTTCTTTTTCGAGGGCAATGCTGCTCTTGCTGCCTTTGAAGTCAAATCTCGTCTCGATCTCGCGTTCTGCCTGCGTAATCGCGTTGGACAACTCCTGCATGTCTACCTTCGATACAATATCGAATGAACTTTCGGAACTCATATGTAATAGGTCTCCCTTCTAGTTATTAATGCTGTTAATGAAAATTGAAACACTTTCGAATAATGATAAGCATCATTCGCCTTTGGTAATGGAGTTCGAGCCCTCGCCGAACGCTTCAGTTCCCGCTCCGCCTTCCATACCATCACCGGTTCCGTCGCCAGCAGCATCTTCCTCAGTCGGCTTAAGAAGCAGCTTCTTGGAGTTCGCGCGGTCTCCGTCCGGCACCAAAACGCCATCGACTTTGATCTCCGCGAGATCGGCGCGACCGACGTTTATGTAGAGAACGCCTGTCAATTCATAGGTTTGCACGGCGCCGTCCTCCGCATTGGCGTAAAACAATTTGTTGCCTGAGGAGCTGCCCTCGCGCACCTCAATCCAGTTGCGGCCGCCGTTCACCTTAATCTCCAATTGATGCGTACCGCCGGCTGGACCGATTAGGTATTGATCGGCACTGCCCGCCTTGCGGTCGAATACGACAGTTGTCGGAGCTTTAGTCGGGGGTGGAGGCGTAGGAGCCACATCCGGCGATGAACCCGTGCTTGTTTCTTGAGGCGGCGCCGAGTTTTCCGTTATATTCGTCTCGTCGACGGTCTTGGGATCATCGGTATTTTTGTTAATGACAAAATACCATACCACAACAACGATGACAATGAGGAACAGCCACATAACCAGATTGAAGCCGATCTTGCCAAATCGCTCCGAAGTCTGGGATTTGACTTGCCTCGGCTTGCGGGCAGGAATCGGTTCGACGGTTTGCTCGATTGGCGCGGCAGGAATCTCATGTTGGTATAGTCTCAAAACTTCATCAGGCTCAAGTCCTACTGCTTCGGAATAGTTCTTGACGAAAGCGCGAACGTAGAAGGTTCCGGGGAGCACGCGGTAATCGCCGGATTCGATCGCCTCCAGATAACGTTTGCGAATCTTCGTCAATTCCTGAATGTCATCCAGCGACAAGTTGCGTTCCTCTCTGGCCCTTCTAAGCAAAGCTCCGAGTTCTGACATGTGGACATCCTCCTTTCAGCATAACAATAAATGGCAAGTACGGAGATTTAAAATTCGTCCGTGTAATTAGCGGTGAAGGATTCGTATGAAATCTCTTCGTCCGGCGTGTTGCGAAGCTCGATGATTATGTCGAAATGACTGTAGTCGTATTGCGATTCCTTGATAAAAATATCGGGATGCTCGATAACCTTCGTGGAAGGCAGAGCCATAATTTCCTGCAGCAGCGCGTAATGCCTCTCGTTGGAACGAATCGTGCTGACGATCCCGTCTATAATAAAGATGTTGTTCGGCTGCATCTCTTCTTCGGACAGTTGACTGCGCACCGTCTGACGAAGCAGCGTGGACGATACGAAGGTCCATCTTTTGTTGGAGCATACGCTTCCTGCAATGATGGATTCCGTTTTGCCGACCCGCGGCATCCCTCTGAGTCCAATGACATGATTGCCATCGCGCTTGAATACTTCTCCGAGGAAGTCGACCAACATGCCAAGCTCGTCTCTAACAAAGCGGAATGTTTTCCGGTCATCGGAATCCCGTTCAATATATCTGCCATGACGTACAGCCAGAATGTCGACGATTGTTGGCGCTCGAAGCTTGTTCACCGTAATATTATCTACCTTTTGAAGCATCTTGCCAAGCAGCTCGATTTTCTCTTCGTCATTCGTCTGCAACAACATGCCGCGTGTCCGATCCTCGACGCCATTGATCGTCAAAATATTAACTTCAAGCATACCTAGCAGCGAAGCGATGTCGCCAAGCAGACCCGGTCTATTTTTATGTATCTTGTATTCCATGTACCATTGCTTGATTTCCAATCTGTTCTCACCGTCCCTTGGAAGCGTAAAAAATAGATAAAGTATGATGGGCAACCCTAATTCTCTATTCTACAAATTTCGCCACATTCCTGCAAATATAAATTAAACATTGCAGAAAAGCCCCCGTTGTGGAGGCTTTCTGCAAACGTCAAGGTGAAACGCCTTTGCCGTTTTTTGGCGCAGCGGGTTTCATTTCGAGCATTATAGGTCAAGTATGAGAAATGTTATACTTTCCTATAATTTTTTAAAATACTACGAGTGCTCGACCAGCTTGACCATACAGCTTGCGATGGCTTTGCGCTCCGATTCGTCGCCAACATCCCAAAGCTGTTTCAGCACGCTTTCCTCATCATTCTTAGGGTCGACCTTCTCGTCCAGGAAGGAGCCGATCTCATACGCCAGATTAGCGATGGTATCTTCGGTAAGCCCCATCTTTTTCGCTTGCGTTACACGGTCGGACAAAAAATGTTTCCAAGTATCGAAATTCGAAAGGACAGTTGACACGGCTCTTCGCCTCCTCATTGGTTTGGAAAAGAATCAGCAACAGTCCTTATTCTGCACCTTTCGAGCTTTCGTTATACAGCCCTTACGCGTGTGGGTCGAAGGTTAAGTATGCCAGCCGCCGTTCGGGCTTATAATCTGTCCGGTTATATACGACGATTCCGGCAACGACAAAAAATAAACGAGCGAAGCGATTTCTTCCGCCGAGCCGAAGCGGCCTGCCGGTATTTCCTGTTGCAGAGCAGCCTTCTCCTCCAGATTAAATCCGTCCATCATATAAGTGTCCACTACTCCTGGAGCAACTGCGTTGACGGTAACACCCGATGGAGCAAGCTCCTTGGCCAATGCCTTGGTAAATGCGTTAACGCCTCCCTTGGTCGTCGAATACAACACCTCGCAGGAAGCGCCCGACATTCCCCATACCGACGATACATTAATAATTCGGCCGTAACGCTGGGCAATCATATGAGGCATAAATAATTGCGTACTGAGAAACATGCCCTTTAAGTTAACCGACATAACGTCGTCCCACTCATCCTCCGTAACGTCGGCAAGCATGCCATAATGGGCGATCCCTCCGTTGTTGACCAGAATATCGGGCCTAATGTTATGGCTTAACAGCTTGTCGCGCATGCGGGCAAGTTGATCCTTCGATCTTAGATCGGCTGCGATCGTCATGACATTGGCCCCAAGCGCCATGCAGCGCCGGGCCGTTTCATTCGCTCGTTCGTGAGATTCCAAATAATGCAGGACGATATTGACTCCCTCCGCGGCGAAGCGCTGCGCGATGGCAGCGCCGATACCGCGGCTTCCCCCCGTTATCAATACCGTCGTTTCTTGCAGCGTCTTCATTCTGTCCCTTGTTCCACGATGGAGACGGCCAATTGCCCGAAGTCGAAGTGTTCGCGAAGCCGCGCATTGACTTCGTCAAGCGTACATTGCTCGTAGAACTTGATCACGTCGAACATATCGCTGTCACGGAACCGGTAACGGGTATATTCTCCGGCGATGGACTCGGGGGAATTCAGCATTCGCAAGTAACCGCCGATTTTTTTGCGTTTGGCACGCTCGAACGATGTCTGTTCGATGCCGCTGCCCACCGCCTCGGATAAAGCGGACTTAATCGCTTCGATAAGCGTATCTGGCTTCGGCGTATCGCCTCCAATAACGGAGAAGGCGTAGTCGGTGCTGGAATTATATTCGTGGCCGAACGAATCGGAGATCAGCTCCTGTTCGTAGAGCGATTGATATAATGGCGAGCTTGGACCGATCAGCGCCTCCAGCATCAGCTTCGTCACGATTTCCCGTTTCAGCAAGGCGTCTCCTGCCAGGCCGACGTTCTTCTCTTTGAAGCCCAGCATACACTTCGGCAGCGATACTTGAAGCTTGGAGACTTTGCGCGGAATCTTGACGGACGAAGGCTCCTGGTCAAAATAACGTTTGATTTCACCCAGCGGCTGGAACGTTTTGGCATCCTGATTGGCGCGGACAAGCTGGAACACTTCCTCCGCGTTGACTCCTCCCACGACAAACAACATCATGTTGGACGGATGGTAAAAGGTTTCGTAACAGCGATACAGCGTCTCCTTATCGATCTGCTTGATCGACTCCACGGTGCCTGCAATGTCGATATGAACCGGATGGGTATGGTACAGGGCGTCAATCAGTCCGAAATAAACGCGCCAATCCGCGTTGTCCCGATACATATTGATTTCCTGTTCGATGATTCCCTTCTCCTTGTCCACGTTGGCATCGGTGAAATAAGGGTTTTGAACGAAATTGATTAATGTCGTTAAATTTTCGTTGATTTGCTCGGTGGCCGAGAAAAGATAGACCGTGCGGTCAAATGTCGTGAATGCATTCGCCGATGCGCCTTGCGCCGCGAACACGGAGAAAATATCGCCTTCCGGCTCCTCAAACATTTTGTGCTCGAGAAAATGGGCGATGCCGTCCGGCACTTTCGCCGGCTCCTGTCCCGAGACGGAGAAATGATTGTCGACAGAGCCGTACTTCGTCGAGAATGTGGCGTATGTCTTCTGGAAGCCTTCCTTAGGGAGCACGACGACCTCAAGGCCGTTGCTCAGAACTTCCCGATACAATGTCTCTTGAACATGCGGATAGCGTAAAGTTTCCATTTGCCCTAAGCCTCCTTCCGGTCGCGCAGGAAGTAGATCGTATCCAGCTGCACCTGTTTCGCAACCGCTACGATATCTTCCGCCGTCACGTCCTGTACTTGCTTAAGCAGCTCGCCCGCCGTTCGTTCCTTGCCCGTCAGCACGCTATTGAAATCGTACGAAAGCATCTCGTAAGCGGAATCCTGCATCTCCCGGAGATGATTGGAGATCATCGCCTTCGTTTGATTGATTTCCAGATCGGACAGTTGGCCTTGCTTCATGGATTCCAGCTGTTCTTTGATAATGGCGACGGCTTTCTCGTAATTAGCGAATTCGATGCCGGACTGTATCGTGCAGATGCCCTTATGACCGTCAAGCCGGCTAGCCGCGTAGTAGGCGAGGCTCTCCTTCTCCCTTACGTTCATAAACAGCTTGGAATGCGGATATCCGCCTAGAATTCCATTATAAAGCAGAGCGGCAGGATACAAGGCGTCATTATAGCCGACTCCGGTTCGAAGGCCCATGTTCAGCTTGCCCTGACTCACTTCGAGACGATCGACGACATTCTTCACTTCCGTCACGTCATGCTGCGTTACGGGATGCTTATAAGCAGAAGGTGATCCGCTCTTCAGTTGGAAAGCCCCGCGTACAAGCTTCGTCACTTCTTCCAGTGTCGTATCGCCTACGACATAGAGATCCAGCGCTGCGTCGTTTAGCCACTGATCATAGGTCTCGCGCAGCGATTGCGGAGTAATAGCCGCAATGTCGCTCCGCTGTCCCAGCGGATGCAGGCGATATGGATCGTCCGCGCACATCTCCTCGATGCAGCGTTCCGCAGCATATCTGATCTTGTCGTTGACAATAGCCTCCAGACGCTTGCGCAGCGTTTCCTTCTCGGCCTCCACGTACTTGGCACGGAAGCCGCCGTCTTCGATGAGCGGATTCGTGACGACATCGCCCAAAAATCCGATCGAGGAAGCCAGCAGCGAATGCTCGGAAGAGACGAAGGCGTCGTTAATGACATCCATTTTGAATTGAATGATTTGGGAATCGCCCCGTTTGTATACATCGAAGCCGAAGCCGGCTCCGTACATATCGTCAAGCTTTTCGCGGAAATTGATCGTCTCCGGCGTGGACGCCGTCCCCCTGCGGAGCACGAACGGGATCAGAGCAACAGGCGTGACCGTATCCTCCTGGAGAGGAAGGCCCGCGAACAACGAAATCGCAAACGTTTTGAACCGATTGGTGGGCAGTACATGCAAGCGAATACGCTCTAATTGCCCTCGTTGGAATGCACTCACGTAGGTTGGCTCCTTTCAGCGGCTTCACCTTCTGGTGCAACCGTTTTTACCATTTTAACCGATCAGAAATGGAAGAAGCAACCACTCCTGCTTGCGAGCAGAAGCGGTCGCTTCAAGGTTTGTCCGACGATTGCCGGTACTTGGGCTACATACAGAATATATGTTTGCCAATCGTCTTAATTTGCGTTCTTGTCCAAATCCACGCGGAAGTTGCCGTATCCGGATTAAAATAATACAGACAACCGCCGGTCGGATCCCAGCCGTTAAGGGCGTCCTCGACTGCTTCTCTCGCCTTCTGATTCGGCGTCAAATAGATTTGGCCATCAGCCACGGCCGTAAACGCACGAGGTTGGAAAATAACGCCGTAAACCGTGTTCGGGAAGCTCTCGGAACGGACGCGATTCAAAATGACCGCGGCTACCGCAACCTGCCCCTCGTATGGTTCGCCGCGCGCTTCGCCGTAGACGGCATTCGCCATAATCTTCAAGTCGTTCTCCGAAAGTCCCAGTCGATTGGATTGAGCCAAATTGCTTCCAGAGCCGGTACCTGCATTGCCTCCGGTATTGCTCCCGCCTCCGGCACCGCCTGTAGCTGCGCCGCCGGGAGAAGTAGAACCCGGCTTCCAGTTCTTCGTTGCATTCACCAGCTTCTTCTTCGTCTCGGCGCCGACGATACCGTCGGATTTCAGGCCGAATTTCCATTGGAACCAGGTTACGGCCCCCTTCGTCTTGGAACCGAACACACCGTCTATCTTGCCATTATAATAGCCGAGATGGGTCAGTCTGCCTTGCAGCTCCTGCACGTCCGCGCCAGATGAGCCGACCTTAAGGGTAGCGCTGCTGAACGTCTCCGATACGGGACCAAAGCTTCCCTTAATAGCGTAAAAGGAGCTAAATGCAAGCAGCACGACGAGCGAAGTCACCACGATCAAACGAATTCTCATGTAGGGATCTGCCTTTCTCATGCAAGTTAGTTCGCTACGGATAGCGTTACCTGAGAGTAGTATGAGAAAATTGATTCCCTTCTATGCAAGAATTCGGCAAAAGAGATGTTTAAACGAGTGTTGAACAACCTCTTTAGGAGCTGGCGCGGTTCGCTTGGAACTGCTCGAGAGACATCAGCACCTCGCGCGGCTTGCTTCCTTCGTAAGGGCCAACGATGGAGCGTGCCTCCATCTGGTCGATCAGTCTGGCAGCACGTGTATAACCGATTCTCATCCTGCGCTGGAGCAGCGATACGGAAGCCTGCTTTGCCTCCACAACGATCTGTACGGCCTGGTCGAACAACTCGTCAAGCTGCATGTCTTCGTCCTCGGATTCCGCGTCGATTTCTGGCACGAGATCCTCCTTGTATTCCGCCTCTCCCTGATTCCTCGCAAAACTCACCAGTGCTTCCACCTCCTGATCGGAGAGGAAGGCGCCTTGTACGCGAATCGGCTTCGACATGCCCACGGGCAAGAACAGCATATCTCCGCGTCCGAGCAGCTTCTCGGCTCCTCCCATATCGAGAATCGTCCTGGAATCGACTTGCGACGAGACTCCGAACGCGATTCGGGAAGGGATGTTCGCCTTGATAACGCCTGTAATGACGTCGACGGATGGCCGCTGAGTAGCAATTATGAGATGAATTCCCGCGGCACGGGCCATCTGCGCAAGTCTCGCAATGGAGTCCTCGACATCGTTCGCGGCTACCATCATCAGATCCGCCAACTCGTCCACGATAACGACGAAGTATGGCAATACGGCGGCCGGATTGTCGGCCATCAGCGTATTGTAGCCTTCGATATTGCGCGTCGACGATTTGGAGAACAGCTCGTAGCGTTTCTCCATCTCCACGACGATCTTCTTAAGCGCTAGCGATGCCCTGCGCGGATCCGTGACGACCGGAGCCAACAGATGCGGGATGCCGTTGTAGATGTTTAGCTCCACCATCTTAGGATCGATCATAAGGAATTTCACTTCATCCGGTTTGGCCTTGTACAGAATGCTCGTAATAATACCGTTGATACAGACGGACTTGCCGGAGCCTGTTGCGCCGGCAACCAGCAAGTGAGGCATACGTGCAAGGTTGCCGACGATCGTCTGACCGGAGATATCCCGGCCGAACGCAATGGAGAGCTTGGAGGTAGCCGTCTGGAAGGCAGGCGTCTCCATCACCTCTCTCATGGTGACGACGGACACTTCCATGTTGGGCACCTCGATGCCAATGGCGGACTTGCCTGGTATCGGCGCTTCCATCCTTACATCCTTAGCCGCAAGAGCCAATGCAATATCATCGGTAAGGCCAACGATTCGGCTTACCTTGACGCCCGTTGCGGGCTGCACTTCGTAACGGGTAACCGCAGGCCCCCGAACGACGTCCAGCACCTTCGCGCGCACGCCGAAGCTTTCCAGCGTCGCTTCCAGCTTGCGCCTGGAATCGTACATATCCGAAGCGTCGGAGCCTCTGCTCATGCCAAGCGGCTTTTGCAGCAAAGTGAACGGCGGCAACCGATATGGCTTGGGTGCAGGCGGTGCAGGCGGAGCCCCGCTGACGGCCATTTCTTCGCCAATCGGCCTTCGCGGAACCGTTTCGCTGCTTGCTTGAACAGCCTCGGCGCTATTGTCGTCCTCGTCGAACGTTTCGTCTTGCATGCCGTCTACGACATCGTCAAAATTCTCTGCAAGCACGTCAGTCTCTTTCATCTCGTTATAGGTTTGATTGTCGTCGTATTCTTGTTGTTGGGCGTTAGGAGGCCAATCGGGATTCCCCCATGCCTGCGCCTCCCCGTACTCTTCTCCTGTTGGGGCGGATGGATCTTTAGGTATGCTCCCCTCCGTCTCTCCCTTGTCAGCAAGGTCGTGTTCATCCTGCCGCATCCATGGAGGAAGCGAATCATTATTATCGTCAAACTGCGTTTCTGTCCCTATGCCGTTTTCAGCGGAGCTTTCGCCCGTTTTCTCCCATGGCTGCTCGGCAAGTCCGTTTTCCCAGGAACCAACAGCTGCGCCTGGCTGTTCGTCCTTATCGCCAGTAAACTCCCACTCGTCATCCTCGGAGGCATGGCTCTTGCTCTCTTCGTTCCGCCAAGCGAAGAATATCGATTTACGTTTCTTTGGCCTCGGCTTGGCGAATTGATCGTCATCATCGATCGTATTGTCATCGTATAATCCGCCTGGCTGAGCAGCCGTCGCTCCCGCAGCGGCGGCGGCAGCTTCACGCTTCGCCTTGTGGCTGCTTCGCTTGGCGTTAAGCAGCTTCAACATCCGTATGAATCTTGTCCGTATCAATCGGATCAGCTCGACATACGACTTGCCCGTTATCAACATGATCGCTATGGCGAACATGACAATATTAATAATGACGGCTCCGTAATAGCCAAACAAGGTGAATAACATGGCTAACATCAACGCGCCGACATAACCTCCGCTAATAGGCTTGTCTTGAATTCGGAGTTCGCTCACCCCGTCAGATGCCGAAGTCAGAAGCTGCTCCTGCAACCCCTGGCTAAGCGCTCCCAATATAACGCCGCCTGATAACGTCTCTCTTTCGACGCCCTGAAATCTGGCGTTTACATCGGAGATCGAGCTGCTGAGCGCAAGGCCCAGCACAAGCACAAGCAGCCCCGTCTTGCGGCTTGTCCAGCCTCGGGGCCATGCCCTCTTTACCATTACAGTAAGACCTATGTATATGCCGACAAGCGCAAGCACGAAATAAAATTTGCCCAGAAACAAACCAAACAGCTTGGATAAGGCGCGTCCTACAGTCGCTTCGCCGGATAATGCGATGATGGATATTGTAATAATGAGAATACCGTATACTTCATACTTCAGTTGAGCGCCAATCGATTTTTTGCGTCCTTTTTTCTTTGCCATGCCGTCACCTCGGATTTCCATTATAGCACAGTTCCGGGTGACGGACTATTTCACTTCCGAACAACTATTCGAAGCCGAACGTAATCAATGATCCAGGCGCCAGCGTTGGATCCAGATAGTCGTACAAGGAGCAATCCAACAGTCTTACAATTTTACCGCAGCCTGGCGCTACGGGAACAACAAGCATTCTTACACCCTTTGCCGTAACGTCAAGCATGGGTTCACCCTCTTCTCCGTAGCCCTGTAGAACCAGCTCTAAAGGCATGATAGTATGCAGGGTCATTGCGTAGCGCCTCCCTCTAAACCGACCTCGCTTGACGCAGCCATAATTCCAGCTGCAACCGATGCGTCAATGCTTGAAGGTTGAGGCGCTGCCGCTCGTTTCGTTTCAATCAGTCCATTTAAACTCCGAAGCGCATCTCCCAATCCACCGATATTGTCAATGAGGCCATGCTTTACGGCATCAGCGCCGATCACTGTCGTGCCGATGTCGCGTGTAAGCTCGCCAGTCTTGAACATGAGTTCCTTAAATGTAGTCTCAGAGATATTCGAATGAGAAGTAACGAATCGTACGACGCGTTCCTGCATTTTCTCCAAATATTCGAACGTTTGCGGCACTCCGATGACCAGTCCGTTCATCCGAATGGGATGAATCGTCATTGTTGCGGTTTCCGCGATATAGGATAGGTCTCCGGACACCGCTATGGGCACGCCGATGGAATGCCCGCCGCCAAGCACTAACGTTACCACCGGCTTCGACAATGATGCGATCATCTCGGCTATTGCAAGCCCGGCCTCAACGTCTCCTCCCACCGTGTTTAGTACGATTAGCACCCCTTCGATTTTCGGATTCTGTTCGGCGGCTACCAGCTGAGGGATCATGTGTTCGTATTTCGTCGTCTTATTTTGCGGAGGAAGAATGAGATGACCTTCGACTTGTCCGATGATTGTCATGCAAAAGATATTGGATTCCGCCGGAACTGGCGGAGATACGGTTCCTAATTGCTGAATGCTTTCAATTGCAGCCGATTTTCGCTTCTCGTCTTGAGGCGCTCCTTGCGGTTCAGGTTGGGCCGGCGGCGGCTCCGATCCGTTGCTTTTAATTCCTTCATTCATGTATCCATACGACATGCTTATATCCCCCTCATATCCATCATGTAGTTCTACAGCTTGTCATAGTATGGAATGTCATGAGAACAATTATCCGAACGATTGTAGCGAAGCATCCGCCAATGAGAAAACCTCTATCGAGGCCTTTCGAAGATGTGCGGCCGCGATTAAAGGTGGTTTTATCGCCAATAAGAATTTCATATCCAATGCATGCTTGGAAACTTATAAATTCTTATGTGGTAAAAAAATCGCCTTCCCTCCGGTTGCCCGGCTGAAAAGCGATTTCTATATCGTGATGGGTATTTGTATACCGTCTAAACCTCCATGATGATCGGCAATATCATAGGGCGGCGACGTGTCTGTTCGTAGAGGAATCGTCCAAGAGCGTCCTTGACGTTTGTTTTGAGCGATGCCCACTCATTAACCTTGTCGTTCATAAGCTTGTTGAGCGTTGAAGTGACGATCCGGTTGGCTTCGTCCAGAAGGCCTTCCGACTCCCTAACGTACACGAAACCGCGGGAGATGATGTCCGGACCGGATAGAATCGTGCCATCCTGCTTGCTGAGCGTCACGACAACGACCAGAATGCCGTCTTGGGACAGCAGCTTGCGATCACGCAATACAATGTTGCCTACGTCGCCGACGCCCAGTCCGTCAATAAGAACATTGCCTGCCGGAACCTTGGAGCCCTTGCGACCGGCGCCGCCTTGGAATTCTACCGTATCGCCGTTCTCGACAATGAAGATATTTTCCTTATCGATGCCGATTGACTCGCCCAGTCTGCCATGCAAGCGAAGCATACGATATTCGCCGTGAATCGGAATAAAGTACTTTGGCTTGATCAAGTTCAGCATGAGCTTAAGCTCTTCCTGGCTGCCGTGACCCGATACGTGGACGCCAGACACGGAGCCTGGTCCATAGATGACGTTGGCGCCGAGCTTGAACAGCTCGTCTACCGTACGTCCTACGTAACGCTCATTGCCAGGAATCGGCGTAGCGGCGATAATAACCGTGTCGCCAGGCAAAATATCGACTTTGCGATGCGTGGAGCGCGCCATTCTCGTCAAAGCGGACATGGGCTCTCCCTGGCTGCCCGTGCAAAGAATAACGACGCGGTCGGCGGCCAGCTTGTTCACTTCTTCCGGCTCGATCAGCATGCCTTCAGGGATGTTAAGGTAGCCAAGTTCCGATGCGATGCCGACTACGTTGACCATGCTGCGGCCAACGACTGCAATCTTGCGGCGAGTTGCAATCGAAGCGTTGATGATCTGTTGAATCCGATGCACGTTGGAAGCGAAGGTGGCAACGACGACGCGTTGAGTGGACTTGCGGAAGATATCTTCGAGCTCGTCCCCTACCTTGCTCTCGGAAGGCGTATAGCCGGGCCGTTCTGCGTTTGTACTGTCGGACAGCAACGCCAGTACGCCGCGGCTGCCGATTTCGGCAATACGCTGCAGGTCGGCGAACTGATCGTTTACAGGCGTATGGTCGAACTTGAAGTCGCCCGTATGAACGACGATGCCTTCCGGTGTATCCAGACAGACGCCAACGGAGTCCGGAATACTGTGGTTGGTCTTGAAGAAGCTCGCACGAATGGCGCCGAGTTGGATCTCGGAATCCGCATTGATCAGGATGCGCTTCGTCTCGCCCAGCAAGCCCGCTTCCTTAAGCTTTCCTTCGATCAGTCCGAGTGTCAGCTTTGTTCCGTAGACAGGAACATTAAGATGTCTGAGCACGTATGGCAGACCGCCAATGTGGTCTTCGTGACCGTGTGTAATGAGGATGGCGCGAACCTTGTCGCGGTTCTCCGTCAGGTAAGAAATATCCGGGATGACAATATCAATGCCGAGCATGTCCTCTTCCGGGAATTTGAGACCCGAATCCACAACGACGATATCGTTGTTATATTGGATCACGTACATGTTTTTGCCGATCTCGCCTACTCCGCCCAGTGCGAATATAAGCAGCTTATCTTGGTTGTTGTTTTTCTTAGACAAATGTATCTATACCTCCTATAGAAAGTGTCATTATTCATGCTTTATCCGATTATTGGTATTACAGATAACGCCAGATGCCGCTCTGACGGTAAGAACTGGAATTGATTTTGTTTGCCGCACCCAATCACTTGTGATCATTATACATGATGAAAAAGATGGAATACAAGTGCAACCGGATAATCCTCTATCCGATAGCGTCTCCAAAACGCTTCATCCTTAGATATGCAAAAAAAACCGATGCTGCGCATCGGTTCTTGCATAACCGCGCCGATCGGCGCGTTATCTAATTGTATAGGAAATAATGCAACACCAAGCTTTATGAACAACAGGTTAAAAATTTAACAGACACGAGCGACGCTATTTGTCCGATTTTTAACCTCAAACAAATCTAACGGACAGAAAAGCCGCTATCGGGTCGTAATGAAGCCAAAATGCGCGATGTTGATGCCAATAAGGTCGTGTACGTCCGTTAGATTTTCAAGAACTCAAAAAATCGAATAATAGCGTCATTAATGTCCGATAGGCGGTGCGATCATGTTCCTATGAAATCAAATCGCGAAGAAAAGCCCGCTCCGCTTCGTTTGCATCGATCAGCGGCAGCCGCACACCGCCAACGGGATAACCTTTGAGCGACAACGCATATTTAACCGCGACCGGATTCGGCACGGGATGAGGACAGTTGAACAAACCTTTGAAAATGGTGAACAGCTTGCCATTTAGCTTCGCTGCTTCCGCGACATTACCCGCTACATAGGCATTAACCAGCGCCTTCATGTCGGCTCCAATAATGTGGCTCGCCACGCTGACGATTCCGTATGCTCCGACTGCGAGTGCCGGCAGCGTCATGGCGTCGTCCCCGCTGTATACGCGGAATCCTTCCGGCGCTCCGCTTACGATCAGAGTAAGTTGCTCCAGCGAAGCACAATCCTTCGTTGCAACAATGTTGTCAAGCTCTGCCAGACGTAGCGTCGTCTCTACGGAAATATTGACGCCCGTGCGCCCCTCCACGTTATAGAGTATGATCGGCAGCGTTGTCGATTCTGCTATAGCCTTGAAGTGGCGGTACAAACCTTCTTGGGAAGGCTTATTATAATAAGGAGCGACAAGCAGGATTCCGTCCACGCCGCATTGCTGGGCAGATTTCGTCAGATGAATCGTATGGGCAGTGTCGTTGCTGCCCGTACCGGCGATGATCTTGCAACGTCCAGCGGCGTGCTCGACCGCGAATGCGAAGAGCTTCAGCTTCTCTTCCTCCGTCAAGGTAGGCGACTCGCCCGTCGTGCCGGAGACAACGATGCTGTCACTGCTTTGCTCGTCAATCAAGTAATCAATCAGCTTACCGGCGGTTTGCCAATCGATAGATCCTTCCGCATCAAATGGTGTAACCATCGCTGTAATCAATCTTCCGAAATCCATAGAGACTCCTCCTAGAATTGTACAATAATGCTGTTAATTGCTTCATAAATGAAGATCGAACTTGGCATGCAGCGCCCGAAGCGCGACCGCCATATCTTCGTCGCGGACCAGAACCCAGATTGTAGTATTGGAATCGGAGGATTGCATGATGCTGATGCCTTGCTCCGTCAACGCCTCGACGATACGCGCCATGACGCCCGGCTGACCGTTCATTCCGCCTCCTATGACGGAGATCTTGGCGCAGCCAGGGGTCAGCACCGGCGCGAAGCCCGCTTCGCGAAGCAGCCGTTCCGCGGTATCCGCGTCCCGGTCATAGACCGTGTATAGAGCGCCGCTTGGCGTAACATTAATAAAGTCTACGCTGATATGATGTCTGGCCATCGTCTGGAACACTTGCAGTTGCATGTCGCTCTGTCCCTCGATCGCTTTTACCGCTATCTGGGTAATGCCGGGCACATGCGCAATGCCGGTCACGTGTCTGTCCCTGAAATCATGATCGGCTGCCGCAGAAGCATCATCCGTAACGAGCGTGCCGACCTCCTCCGAGAAGGTGGAGCGAACTCTTACCGGGATTTTCGCCTGCTGGGCAATCTCGACCGCACGGGGGTGCACAACCTTGGCCCCTTGCCTAGCCAAGTTGCAAATTTCCGCATAACTTACGACAGGAAGCGGTTTGGCATCGGCCACGATCCGAGGATCCGCGGTCAAAATGCCATTTACGTCGGTGTAAATATCGACCATTTCCGCGCGCAAAGCAGCGCCGATCGCCGTCGCCGTCGTATCGCTGCCGCCTCGTCCAAGCGTCGTCAAGTCGCCATGGGCCGTTACGCCCTGGAAGCCGGCGACCACGACAACATGGCCTTTAGCCAACTGCGTGAGGACGGGCTCCGGGTCAATACGTTTAATTCGCGCCGAACCGAAGCTTTCGTCCGTTAAAATTCCTGCGCTTCCACCCGTTAACGCAACAGAGGAAATGCCTCTGGCATTGAGCATGCTGCACAATACGGCTGCCGATATAATCTCGCCGCAGCCAAGCAGCAAATCCCTTTCTTTTGCCGGTAGACCGTCTCCGCTTTGCCGGACAAGCTCTAACAACGTATCCGTGGCGTACGGATCTCCGCTGCGCCCCATAGCGGAAACGACGACGACAAGACTATTGCCGTCGCCCCGTTCCCTATTGATATGATAAATAACACGTTCTCTAGCTTCCGGGCTGGATACCGAGGTTCCTCCGAATTTCTGTATGAGGATTCGCAAGCCGTTAGCCTCCTATCTTCGAGTGAAGACGAGAAGCAGCACGTTATCCGTAATGAATCCATGAACCCGTGGAAAATAATTGCCGCGATATGAATATGATCCTTGCCAAGCCTTGTAGATGGTCCCCGGAATTCAGAGGCAGCTGCTTAACATCCTCGATCGTTTGATCCCATTCGTTATCCAACAATGACGTCTAAAGTCGTGGAACGCCTCGATTATCCGTGCCGCTCTACCAGCATCGGCTGAAGCTGCTTGCCCTGAAGCGCGGCCTCGCAAGCTTCCAGCACCAGATCCATCCGAGCGACCAGCGAATTGGGCTTCTGAATCGGATTATCCTGACCAAAAGGTACGAAATAAATATGTTTAGCTACTAATAGCTTCGCTATATTCGCGGCGTTAAGGCCCAAGCCGTCATTCGTCGAAATGGCGAGTACGATCGGTCTGCCGTTGCGCATCTGCGCCTTGGCGGCCATCAATACAGCGCTGTCCGTAATTGCGTTTGCGAGCCTGCTCGTCGTGTTGCCCGTGCAAGGCGCGATAACAAGAACGTCAAGCAGCTTGGAAGGTCCAAGCGGCTCCGCCTGAACGATCGTCGAAATGATCTCGTTGCCCGTAATGCCCCTAAGCTGCTCTTGCCATTCCTTCGCCGTTCCGAATCTCGTATCTGTCGTAATCAGCGTATTCGAAACGATCGGCACGACATTTGCACCGGCATCGACGAATCGCTTGATCTCCGGCATCACCTCTGCGAACGTGCAGTGAGAGCCGGACAATGCATAACCTACCGTAATTCCGTTCCAATTCATATCCCATTCCCCCGCTTATTCGTATCATCCATGATCAACTGAGTCAAGCAATCCGCTATGATGCGTCCAGCTGTTTTGGGTGCGACGATTCCGGGGAGTCCGGGTGCGAGCATCGCCTTGATGCCACGTTTCTCTGCGAAGCGGAAATCGGTTCCGCCAGGCTTCGAGGCAAGGTCGATGATAACCGCTCGCGATGGTAGATTTGCGATAATTTGCGCTGTGACTATCATAGTCGGAATTGTATTAAAAAGCAAGTCAATGTTGCCCGCATTATGCAGTAAAGCCCCCGTATAGAAAGGCTCGAAGCCCATCTCCGCCGCCCTTGCAAAATGCTCTGAGCGCCTGACGCCAACCTTGACTTTAGCCCCTAATCCATGCAAGGCTCGAGCCATCGTAAAGCCGGTCCGGCCAAAGCCAAGCACCATGCTGCGTGAACCATGGATTGTAATATCCGTATTCTGAATAGCCATCATCAGGGCGCCTTCCGCCGTCGGGATGGAATTATAGATGGCTACGTCGTCCCGATCGAACAGCTCGACCAGCTTCAGGCCGTATTGCCCGCACAATTGTTTCAAGTAAGGCTTTGCCATGCCCGTATAAACCGTACAATGTGCGGGCAGCTTCGCCAGATGCGCTTCGCCGAGCACAATTTCCCGATCGCTGAATACGGCGTGAATCAGGCCATTGTCTTCGGTACCTACGGCAGGCAGCAGCAGCGCGTCGACATTTTCGAACAAAGCTTCTTCGAACTCGGCATGCACGGCGCCGTCGAGCGAAGAGTGCAAGCCATCGAAGCCGCATACCGTGACGGAAGCGTCCAGCTCGCTCAGCTTGCGTATAACCTCCAGCTGCCGGGCATCGCCGCCGAGCATCAGCACTTGAACGCCTGTAAGCATTAAGCGTCACTCCTTTCAAAAACAAATAAGCAATCAGATGCTCATAAGGATATAGACCATCTTATGCCGCCGCCCAAAGCG
The DNA here is from genome assembly GCF_014303795.1 of Paenibacillus sp. PAMC21692. NCBI lineage: Bacteria > Bacillati > Bacillota > Bacilli > Caryophanales > Paenibacillaceae > Paenibacillus > Paenibacillus sp. PAMC21692. The sequence continues at coordinate 4,849,143 of NZ_CP060293.1, read as the reverse complement.
GGGTGAAAGTTTGCGCGCAACAAAAAAAGCCGTACAGCTGTTAGCCGTACGACTTCCTCATCACTTCACTCCGGTATGTCCGAAACCGCCTGCGCCTCTCACCGTATCCGGAAGCTCTTCCGCTTCCTCGATCGTCACCTGGGGCACGACCTGGAACACCATCTGCGCAATACGTTCGCCTCTTGTGATGGCAAATGGCTCCGCCCCCAGATTAACGAGCAGCACCTTCACCTCTCCGCGATAATCCGCATCGATCGTGCCTGGCGAATTCAAGCAGGTTATGCCATGCTTGTATGCCAGTCCGCTGCGCGGACGAATCTGCGCTTCCAGCTCCATGGGCATCGCCATGGAGAAGCCCGTAGGAATGAGCTTGCGCTCTCCCGGCTGCAAGACTACAGGCTCGCTTACGGCAGCCTGCAGGTCGAAGCCCGCAGCCCACTCCGACATTTTGCGAGGAACCGCGATGTCCTCGTTGCCTTCCAATCGTTTAAACAGAACCTGGTACAAGCTGATCTCTCCTCAATCCCGCAAATTCTTTGTCCGTCGTGCCCACTGTCGCCACTGCAAAAGGCACGGCCAACATCCGCTTGGTTACTTCGCGGATATGATCCATCGTCACATTATCGATACGTGCAAGCAGCTCATCAAGCGTGTAATGGCGTCCCAGCATCAGCTCGTTTTTGCCGATCCGGTTCATTCTGCTGCTCGTGCTCTCAAGGCTCAGAATAAGAGATCCCTTAAGCTGCTCTTTGCCTCGATGAAGCTCGTCTTCGCCCAGTCCCTTGACGGACAATTCGTGCAGCTGTTCCATCGTCAGCTCCAGCACGTCCTTCGTCTGCTTCGGAGCCGTACCCGCATAGACCGTAAACAGACCGGAATCCGCATAACCCGTATGATACGAATAGACGGAATACGCAAGTCCGCGTTTCTCCCTGATTTCCTGGAAGAGCCGCGAGCTCATGCCACCGCCGAGCGCATTATTAAGCAGCACCATCGGATACAGCAGCGGATCGGCGTTGGAGCAGCCTGGAAAGGAAATGCAGAGATGATTTTGCTCCGTTTTTTTCTTAAAGAAGATATAGTCCCCGTGGAAAGCCGGCGGCGTTACGACTACAGGCTCCGAATGCCGCGAGAAGGCGCCAAAGTACTGCTCCAACATCGCCAGCAGCTTCTCGTCTTCCACATTGCCCGCCACGCTGATGACGGTGTTCTCAATGGTGTATCTGTCGTTCATGTATCCGCGCAGCGTATCGGGACCCATCGACTCCAGCCGTTCCTTGAGCCCGAGAATGGAATAGGCAAGCGGATGATTGCCGAACGCGGCGCGCGAAGCCTCATCATGGACCTTGTCGTCCGGAGTATCCTCGTACATCGCGATTTCTTCAAGAATCACGTTTTTTTCTTTGGCCAGCTCTCCTTCGTCGAACTGCGAATGGAAGAACATGTCCGACAAGGCATCCACGGCAAGCGGCAGATGTTCGTCAAGCACTTTCGCGAAGTAACACGTATATTCCTTCGACGTAAAAGCATTGACGTTGCCTCCGATGCCGTCGAACAGATCCGCAATGTCCTTGGCGGACCTCTTCTCTGTACCCTTGAACAACATATGTTCGATAAAATGGGAGATGCCGCTGTTATCTAGCGTCTCGTTGCGAGAGCCTGTTTTCACCCAGATACCGAACGAAACGGAACGAACTGTAGGTATATTTTCCACCATGACGCGCAAGCCGTTGCTAAGTACGTATTTATTCACCAAGCGTCCCCCTATATTGGCGTTATGCCAATCTGTATTAACACGAATGATTCCACTATATCAGAATCCAACTCCGCCCTCAACAACAGCGGGCGTCCGCTCCGAAGACAGCGTCTGGCTTACTGTGCCGATCAAGTATCCCTTCGCCTTGGCGCTTGCAATCATGCCAGGCAGCGCTTGGCTCGAAGAAGCTGTCGGATGCATGAGAATCAGCGCCCCCGGCTCCAGCTTTCTGTCGATTTTCTCCACAATGGCACTCGGCGCCGGCTTCATCCAGTCGATCGTATCGATGGTCCACAGCACCGTCTGCAAGCCCAGCTCCTTCGCGATCTGCAAGGTGGCGCCATTGAAGGAACCAGACGGCGGGGCGAACCACCGATTATCGCCAATGCCCAGCCTCTCTTGCAGCAGCTTCTCTGTACGCGTTATTTGGGAAGACTGATCGCTTCGATTCAAATTTTTCATATCCGGATGCGAGTACGCATGATTGGATAACTCATGACCGGCATCCATAATTTTGCGGGCAAGCTCGCTATTCTTGTTCAGCCAGGAACCGTCCAGAAAAAACGTTGCCTTGACATTCTCCCTGGCAAACGTCTCCAGGATGGGATCAACGTACTCATTGCCCCAAGCGACATTGATCATAAAAGCGATCATCCGTTTGTTAGGATTGCCTCTGTAGATCGGTTGCGCGCCAAGATCCTCGAGACCGATCTTCGGTTCGATTTCTTTGTATTGATAAGGGATGGGATCCGTCCTGGCTGCTTGAAGTGCCGCTTCGTAGGTACGCTCGATATCGACCGCAAGCCCGTTATAGCCGGGAATGGCATGCCAAACCCGATCAATCCTAGCATCGATTGGCGCCGAATACCGACTTTCTGCTTCCGCGACGATCCGATTGTACAGCTCCTTCTTCTCTTCTTCCGACAAGGAAGGCGGTCCGAACGCGTAAGTCGCGTCATGCCCGGCCTTAACCGAGTGGATAAAAGCGCTAATATCCCCGTTTAATCGTATAAATACGAGCACCATCAATAGGCTTGCCGCTATTGCAGCAGCTTTGCGCAGCGTCATGTCCCCCACTCCCCGCTTATCCAGTCCCATCCGGAATCCTGCAGCGCCTGAACTGCTAAAACGGCGGTGCTGTTGGAGTCCGATATGCGGTTATGAACCATCTTATGAGCGGAAGGACAACTTTATGCGGCTTGTACCCAAACAAAAAGAGGCAGATGATATCTGACTCTTCGCTTGGTGCCTATTAAGTTTCGTGTGAAATTACTTGGTTTCCGAGGACGCTTCCTGCGTCAGGAGCACTTTGCGCGAAAGGTTGACTCTGCCTTGTTGATCGATCTCCGTTACCTTCACGGTAATCTGGTCGCCGATTTTAACAACGTCCTCGCATTTCGCTACGCGTTCCGTAGACAGTTGGGAGATGTGGACGAGGCCGTCCTTGTTCGGCAAAATTTCGACGAATACGCCGAACTTCTCGATCCGTTTGACCGTTCCCAGATAAATCTCTCCGACAACAACTTCCTTGACGATGCCTTCGATAATCGACTTGGCTTTTTGATTCATCTCTTCGTTGGAGGAAGCGATAAACACCATGCCGTCTTGCTCGATATCGATTTTGACACCAGTTTCCTCGATAATTTTGTTGATGATTTTGCCGCCGGCGCCGATAACGTCGCGGATCTTGTCCGGATTAATGCGGAGCGTCAAAATCTTAGGCGCGTATTTCGACAAGTTCGTACGCGGCGCGCTCATCACTTCCATCATCTTGCCGAGGATATGCAACCGTCCTTGACGCGCTTGCTCCAGCGATTGCTGCAAAATCGCGCGGTCGATGCCATCGATCTTAATGTCCATCTGAATCGCCGTAACGCCAGCAGCGGTACCAGCCACTTTGAAATCCATATCGCCCAGATGATCTTCCATCCCTTGAATATCGGACAGGATGGAGAAATGCTCGCCGTCCTTGATCAGACCCATCGCGATGCCCGCTACTGGCGCTTTGATCGGAACTCCCGCGTCCATCATGGCCAGCGTGCTGGCGCAAATGCTCGCCTGCGACGTAGAGCCGTTGGACTCAAGCACTTCGGATACTAGACGAATCGTGTAAGGGAAATCCGTTTCCGAAGGAATAACTTTAGACAATGCGCGTTCTCCGAGCGCGCCGTGGCCGATCTCCCTGCGTCCTGGAGGACGTAAAGGACGAGCTTCGCCTACGCTAAATGGCGGGAAATTATAATGGTGCATAAAGCGCTTGGTCTCTTCCGGCGAGATGCCGTCAAGAATTTGCACATCGCCCATTGCGCCGAGCGTACAGATGCTTAGCGCCTGAGTCTGACCGCGTGTGAACAGGCCAGAGCCGTGCGTGCGCGGAAGCAAGGATACATCGCATTCGATCGGACGAATCTCATCGAGACCGCGGCCGTCGGGACGTACCTTGTCATGCGTAATAAGGCGGCGTACTTCTTCCTTCACGATGTCGTATAGCACTTCCTTCACATCGCCCAGCCATTCTGGCGTATCGGCGTAGACCGTCTCGAAGTGAGTCACGGTATCGCCGTTTACGGCGTCGATCGCTTCTTGACGCGCGTGTTTCTCGGCGATCTTGATCGCTTCTACCAGACGTTCCGATGCGAATGCGCGAACCGCAGCGTTTACTTCTTCGTTTACGGCGTGAAGCTTGACTGCCATTTTTTCTTTGCCGGCAGCTGCCGTCAGCTCTTCGATCGTAGCCACGATGCCTCTGATCGCGTCGTGCCCGAACATGATGGCTTCCAGCATGACTTCCTCGGATACTTCGTTCGCTTCCGCTTCCACCATCATGATAGCGTCCTTGGTACCTGAAACAACGACAAAAATATCTGTCTCTTGTTCCTGCTCAACCGTCGGGTTGATGATGAATTTGCCATCGATGCGGCCGACCACAACCCCGCCAATCGGTCCGTTGAACGGAACGTCCGAGATCGAAAGTGCTGCCGAAGTACCAATCATGGACGCAATCTCGGGCGTGCAGTCTTGATCGACGCTCATAACAATGTTGGCAATCTGCACATCGTTGCGGAATCCTTCCGGGAACAGCGGACGAATAGGTCTGTCCGTCAAGCGGCTGGACAGAATAGCCTTCTCGCTCGGTCTGCCCTCGCGTTTAATGAAGCCGCCCGGGATTTTGCCCACCGCATACAATCTCTCTTCGTAGTTGACAGTCAGAGGGAAGAAATCCAGATCTTTTGGCTCCGAAGAAGCAGTGACGGTACAAAGGATAACCGTCTCTCCGTAACGAACCGTTACGGCTGCGTTCGCTTGCTTGGCCAGTCGGCCTGTCTCCAAGCTTAACGGTCTTCCGCCAAGCATCATTTCAACTTTATGTATCATTCGCGAGCCTCCGTTCATAAGTAGAATCAAGATTCTTATAGTGAGTGTTCAAAAAGGACTTTTTGAACAAACTCTTGTAATTTTACAAAAAGCAACCCGTATCCCTCTCAATGGGGACGATCAGGTTGCTTTCTGTTACGCATGTTTTAACGGCGAAGGCCGAGTTTTTCAATCAATGCGCTATAACGTCTTACGTCTTTGTTCTTCAGGTAAGCCAGCAGCTTACGGCGTTGACCGACCATCTTGAGCAGACCACGGCGGGAGTGATGATCTTTTTTGTGTTCCCGCAAATGTTGCGTCAAGTTCACGATGTTTTCCGTAAGGATAGCGACTTGAACTTCAGCGGACCCCGTGTCGCTTGCATGCGTCTTGTGAGTCTCGATCAGTTCTTGTTTACGTTCTTGTGTAATTGCCATCCTTGTTCACCTCCTTCTATCATAATCGCCATTAGCCTCGCCGCCGCCGGTGAGAGCGGACAACCAAGCCAAGGTTCGGCTGGACCGCTTCCGAATGCTTGTACAAGCTTCGTTCGGTCACAACTTTGACTAGTATATCACATGATAAGGCAGGTTGTCGAGTTTTAAAGACTCTGATTAATCGCACGGGCTTGCGCCGCGTCGGCGGCGATCTGGCTGATCAATTGATCAATCGACCCGAACTTTTGCTCCGGGCGAATGAAAGCTTTAAATTGTACCCTGATTTCCTTGCCGTAAATGTCCCGGTCGAAATCAAACAGATTCGCTTCCATAACGGGCTTAATCTCCGACTTGTTGAAGGTCGGCTTCATTCCGTGGTTAAGTACGCCGTTGTATGCGACACCGTCCAGCCATGCCTTAATGGCATAGACGCCAAGCTTCGGGGCTACGTAAGGATCATGCAGCTCGAGATTGGCAGTAGGAAAGCCGATGGTACGACCTCTCCCGTCGCCGTGAACGACGGTGCCCGATACTTCATAAGGACGGCCCAACAAGCTGTTCGCCTTGTCAAGATTGCCTTGCTCCAGCGAATCTCGCGTATATGTGCTGCTAACCTTGACGCCGTTATCGTATAATGGCTCGACAATGCTGACTCCGATATCCGGCTTGCACAGCTCAAGCAGAGTCGAAGCATTACCCGCGCCTTTGCTGCCGAATGTAAAGTCGAATCCAACAACGGCATGACCGACGCCGAGCGGACGCAATACGCCGCTGACGAATTCGGAAGGCGATACCGCGGCAAAGCTGAGGTCGAAGCGCATCACATACATAATATCAACGCCGAGCTCTTCGAACAGCGCCTGCTTTTTGTGAAGCGGAGTCAGACAGCTGTAATAGTGTTCTCCATGGCCCAGCACTTCCTTGGGATGCGGAGAGAAGGTCATGACAGCCGACAGCATTCCTTCCTTGCGGGCAACGTCAACCGCTTGCCGGATGACGTTTTGATGCCCTCGATGTACGCCGTCGAAGTGACCGATCGCAATGGAGACCGCCTTCTCCTGCACAAGCTCTGCCAGATTCGTAAAAGGATAAGAGATCGAAATCATTTTCACCGCGAATACACCTGCATTTCCATAAAAGAGGTAGTTCAAAAACTTCGTTTCATCCAAACCGAGCTTTTTGAACCTTATTGAAATTTCAAGAGAATACTTTCACTGGGCGCAAGCCGTAGATGTCCATGTCGCATTCGAAAATGCCAATGAACGATTCACGGGTATCCGTTACGCGGAACAACGTGCCATGTACCCAAGACTCTTGAATAGATGCCGATCGAAGCGACAGCTTTTGTCCGCGCAACGCCTTGGCTGCAGCTTCCTCCGTAACGACTGCCTTCGGAATATGGTCGATGGCTTCCTCGGGAGAGATAAGACGGCTCTCGAGCTCGCCTGCAGCCTGCAATTGCTCGATCTCCTCCAGAGTCAGGCACTGCTCGGCCTGAATTCCGCCGGACATCGTTCTGGTCAAGCTCTTCATCGTGGCCGGCACGCCGAGAGCCTTGCCAATATCGACGCATAACGTACGAATATATGTCCCCTTGGAGCATACGGCCGAGAACGTAATTTCAGGGTATTCCATATCGAGCTCGGAAGCAAGGAGCCGAATATCATGTATGCGAACTTTGCGAGACTTCCGGTCTACTGTTTTCCCTTCCCTGGCAAGCTCGTACAATCGCTTCCCGTCAACCTTGACAGCGGAGAACATCGGCGGCACTTGTTCAATTTCGCCCAGAAATTGTCCCAGCACGGCTTCCAGCTCTTGCTCCGTGAAACGGCGGACAGGTTCCTGTGCCAGAACCTCGCCAGTCATGTCCTCTGTATCTGTAGCAATGCCCAGCTTCAGTACGGCTTCGTATGCCTTAGGACGCTCCTGCACATACTCGACGACTCTCGTCGACCGGCCCAGGCATAGAGGCAAAACGCCAGTAACCATAGGATCAAGGGTGCCCGCATGACCAATCCGCTTCATCTTTAATAGTCGCCTTGCTTTGGCCACAACATCATGCGATGTCCAGCCAGCCGGCTTCCATACCGCAAGTATGCCATCCATTGTTAGACCAGCGCCTTTCTAACCGCTTCGACGAGCAACGCCGTTGCGGCCGATATCGGCCCATCCAGCGTGCAGCCGGCGGCACGGACATGCCCTCCGCCACCAAATGATTGGGCAATGGCAGCAACATCCGCTTTGCCGGCGGAACGAAGGCTGGCTTTGACTTGTCCGGACTCCGTCTCTTTAAACAGAATGCCGACTTCAACGCCGTCTACGTTAAGCGCGTAGTTCACAATGCCTTCGAGATCGTCAGGCACCGCACCGCATTCCCGCAGATCATCCTTCGTCATGTACAGCCAGCCGATCTCCAAATTGTCGGAGAAAGTCAAACGGCTAAGCGCGGTCTGCAGCAGCTTGAGCTTGCCGATCGTCATCTTTTCCAGCAGATGATCCGCAAGCTTGCTGCCAGACACGCCAATGGCGAGCAGATTCGCCGCGATCTCCATCACGCGCGGGCTGGTGTTGGAATAGCGGAAACCTCCCGTATCCGTCAGCAGCCCCGTATAGATCGCAGTCGCGCAATCGAGATCGGGCGCGATGTCCGCCGCTTCAAGCAAGTCGTACAAAATCTCGACGGTAGCAGCAGCTTCCGGCCGAATGATATTCAACGTTCCGAAGCCGTCATTTGTCGGATGGTGATCGATGTTCAGCAGCGCTGCGCCGGGTGCAAATAAGGTCGCTGCCTCTCCGATGCGGCGATAATCCGCACAATCGACCGCAATGATCGCATCGTAAGTGCCTTCTAGTTTAGCTGCCTTTAAAGAATGAATCTCCTCGAATCGATGCAAGAACGACAGCCTTGAAGGCAGCAAACTTTCGTTCACAAGAACAGCGGTCTTCCCAAGTTTGGATAACAGCCAAGCCACAACCGATGTTGAGCTAATGGCGTCTCCGTCCGGCTGGACATGGGAGACAACAAGAAAGGAAGCATGACCTTCGATGAAGGCCAATGCTTCTTTCAACAAGTCGTTATAGCTCTGGGGCCGCGTCACTTCGCGTCGCTTCCTTTGTTAATATCTTCGAGCAAGGATTCGATCCGGCTGCCGTATTCGATGCTGCTGTCGAACTTGAATAATAGCACCGGCGTGTGGCGAAGCTTCATGCGCTTGCCAAGCTCCGAACGAAGGAAGCCTGTCGCGCTTGCCAGCGCCTTGAGCGTTGCTTCCTTCTGCTCGTCATTGCCGAGTACGCTAAGGTAAATCTTCGCTTGCGACAAATCGCTTGTCGTCTCCACGCCCGTAACGGTTATAAATCCGATGCGCGGATCCTTCAATTCCATCTGAATAATGCTGCTAAGCTCTTTTTTGATTTGCTCGCTTACGCGGCCTACCCGAATTTTTGCCATTGCTTAATCACCTCTCAACCGACTCCATGATGAAGGCTTCGATTACGTCGCCTTCTTTAATATCGCTAAAGCGTTCCAGTGTTATACCGCACTCATAGCCTTGAGCGACTTCCTTGGCGTCGTCCTTGAACCGCTTAAGCGAATCGATCTTGCCCGTGTACACGACGATGCCGTTGCGAACGATGCGCGCCTCGGCCGAACGGGTTACTTTGCCGTCAATAATCATGCAACCGGCAATCGCGCCGACTTTCGTCACTTTAAACACGTTCCGGACTTCGGCGTGTCCGATGATGACTTCCTTGTAGATCGGATCCAACATGCCTTTCATCGCTTGCTCGATTTCGTCGATGACGTTGTAGATGACGCGGTGCATGCGCACGTCGACTTTCTCTTGGGCAATCGTTGCTTCCGCCTGAGGATCCGGACGAACGTTGAAGCCGATAACGATCGTGTTCGACGCGGCCGCGAGAATGACATCGGATTCCGTAATCGCGCCTACGCCGCTATGGATGACCTTGACGCGAACGCCTTCGATGTCGATCTTGGCGAGCGAGCCTTTAAGCGCTTCGAGCGAGCCTTGTACGTCTGCTTTGATAATGACGTTAAGATCCTTGATCTCTCCGTCTTTGATGTGGCTGAACAGATCGTCCAAGGTAACGCGCGTATTGGCGCCCATCTCGGATTGGCGATGTTTGATGGCGCGGCGATCTGCGATCGCGCGTGCCTTGCGCTCGTCTTCGAATACCATAAACGGATCGCCGGCAAGCGGCACTTCCGTCAAACCAGTAATCTCGATAGGCGTCGACGGGCCAGCTTCCTTGAGACGGCGGCCTTTGTCGTTTACCATGGCTCTAACGCGGCCGAAACAGTTGCCGGCTACAAATGCGTCGCCGATACGAAGCGTTCCGTGCTGTACAAGAATACGGGCTACAGGACCTTTGCCTTTGTCCAGCTCCGCCTCGATAACCGTTGCGCGGGCGCGTTTGTTCGGGTTCGCCTTGAATTCGTTGACTTCCGCTACAAGCAGAATCATCTCGAGCAGACCTTCCAGGTTGATGCGCTGCTTCGCGGATACTTCCACAAAGATCGTATCTCCGCCCCACTCTTCCGGCACGAGCTCGTATTCCGTCATTTCTTGTTTGATTTTGTCCGGGTTAGCTTCCGGCTTATCGATCTTATTAACCGCTACGATAATTGGAACGCCAGCTGCTTTGGCATGGCTGATCGCTTCTACCGTCTGAGGCATAATGCCGTCGTCGGCTGCTACTACGATAATCGTAATATCCGTTACTTGAGCGCCGCGTGCACGCATTAGCGTAAACGCTTCGTGACCCGGTGTATCCAGGAACGTAATCTTCTTGTTATTAATCTCGACTTGGTATGCGCCGATGTGCTGCGTAATGCCGCCTGCTTCGCCGCCTGAAACGTTCGACTTGCGGATGGCGTCGAGAAGCGTCGTTTTACCATGGTCGACGTGACCCATAATCGTAACGACCGGCGGGCGAACGAGCAGATCCTCTTCTTCGTCCGTCTCTTCCACGGTTTCGAAGGTGTCTTCCTCCACCGGAATTTTCACTTCAACCTCAACACCGTATTCGCCTGCGATCAGCATGATCGCATCCATATCGATCTCTTGATTGATGGTAGCCATAACGCCCAGGAATAGAAGCTTCTTGATAACCTCGGAAGCATCCTTATGCAGCAGCTTGGCAAGATCGCCGACCGTCAGCGTGCCGCGGACGATAATCTTCTTAGGCGTGTTGTCGATCTTCTCGCGAGGAGGCTGATTCTGATGACCTTTGCCGCGGCCTTTGCCGCCGCGATTGTTCCCTTTGTTGAAGCCGCCGCCGCGGCCATCTTCGAAACGTCTGGAACTGCCGTTGCCGCTGTTGCCGCCCTTGCCGAAGCGATCGCCGCCGCCTCTGCGATCGTCGCTTCCGCCGCCTGTACGTGCCGGTGCCGGACGGGAATCGAAGCTGCGAGCCTGTCCTTGAGGCGCAGTGCCCGTGCGAGCGCCGCCCTGAGCACCTTGGCCGCCGCCTTGAGCGCCTGTTCGATTGCCCTGGCCCCCTTGGCCGCCTTGACCGTAACCGGATCGATTGCCGCCCTGGCCGCCGGAACCGCCTTGACCGAAGCTTGAACGGTTTCCGCCCTGACCGCCGGATGGACGGTTGCCGCCTTGGCCTCCTTGACCGCCTTGTCCTCCCTGACGTTGGAAGCCGCCTTGACCTTGGCCGCCGGACTGGCGATTGCCGCCCTGGCCTTGTCCTTGACCGCCGGATGGTCGATTGCCGCCTTGGCCCTGTCCCTGACCGCCGTTATAGGAGCGTCCTCCGCCTTGGCCTTGTCCCTGACCGCCGGATGGACGGTTTCCGCCTTGACCTTGGCCTTGACCAGTTGGACGATTGCCTTGCTGTGGTTTTTGCTCACGCTGCTGATCCCTTGTTTGCTGCTGTTCGGATGGTTGTGTTTTCGTATTAATAGAGTTCGTTGTCCCCTGTCTCTCTTGAGTTGTGTTGCCGCGATTGCCTTGCTGCTGCGCGGTCTGCGGACGAGCCTGCGCAGATACGGCTGCTCCGCCGCTTTCCTGAGCGCGCTTCGCCGCCGCATTCGCTTTAATGTCGCGGAAGAAACCTTCCACTTTATGAACCATTTCGTTCTCCATTACGCTCATATGGTTGTTGACCGGCAAGTTCAGCCGTTTAAGAATCGTAATAATTTCCTTGCTGCTCATATTTAGCGACTTCGCATATTCATATACGCGAAGTTTATCTTTATTGTCTTTACTGTCCTGTTTGTTGCTCAATAGGATCCACCTCCGTATTTTGGCTCAGATGATTTTCGATCATTTTTCCGAAGTTCACATCGGTCACGGCAAGAACGACGCGTTCCGCTTTTCCTATCGCCATGCCAAGCTGTTCCCTGTCGTATGCCTCGGCGAGTTGTATTCCGTAGGTGCCGCACTTGTCTTTAAATTTTTTTTTCGTATTCGGAGATGCGTCACCGGCAAGAATGACCAGACAGACCTTGCCCGATCTGACAGCCTTGAGCACGATTTCATCACCTGTTATAAGCTTGCCCGCACGCATGGCCATGCCGAGCGCCGACAACGCCTTGTCAGGCTTCTTCGTCATCGGACTCCAGCTCCTTTGCGGCTATAAACTGTTCCTCTACCGCAACAAATTCCTTTTCGAGCGCATCATAAATATCATCGCCGACGGACTGCTTAAGCGCCCTGTCCAACGCTTTGGTCTTCTTCGCCAGCTTAAAGCAGCTTACCTTGCCGCACAGATACGCTCCGCGTCCCGCCTTCTTGCCGGTCAGGTCGATCGCGACTTCGCCGGACGGTGCCCGAACAATCCGGATAAGCTCCTTCTTGGGCATCATTTCTTGACAGGCGACGCATTTGCGAAGCGGCACTTTTCTCGGTCTCACCGCACACCCTCCTTTATCTACATCTACGGCACTAGCCCGCTTTGCTAATCGATCGAGACGGAATCCTGATGCATGGTGCCCATCGCGGACTTCGGACGGCCGTATTCCTGCTCGGCCTGCGTCTCGCTCTTAATGTCGATCTTCCAGCCAGTCAGCTTGGCTGCGAGACGGGCGTTTTGACCTTTGATGCCGATTGCCAGCGACAGCTGATAATCGGGCACGATAACTCGGGCCATCTTTTCCTGCTCGAATACGATAACCTCCAGCACCTTGGAAGGGCTAAGCGCGTTCGCGACATACTCCTCGACATTCTCTGACCAACGAACGATATCGATTTTCTCGCCTTTAAGCTCGCCCACGATCGTCTGCACCCGCATCCCCTTCTGTCCGACGCAAGAGCCGACAGGATCCACCTCGTCATTGCGCGAATGAACCGCAATCTTCGAGCGGAAGCCCGCTTCGCGCGCGACGGAACGAATTTCTACGACGCCGTCGTAAATTTCCGGCACCTCCAGCTCGAACAAACGCTTAAGCAGACCCGGATGCGTACGGGACAAAATGATTTGGGGACCTTTGGTCGTATTTTCGACCTTCGTAATAAAAGACTTCACTCGGTCGCCATGCTTGAACTTATCCGTTGGCATAAGCTCCGTCAGCGGCATTACCGCTTCTACCTTGCCCAGATCGACGAACAGATTGCGAACGTCCTGACGCTGCACGATGCCGTTCACGATATCTTCTTCCTTGTCGATGAAGGCATTGTAGATAAGGCCGCGCTCGGCTTCGCGTATCCGTTGGGTAACGACCTGCTTGGCTGTCTGTGCAGCAATTCGGCCGAAGTCCCGCGGCGTAACTTCGATCTCGGCGACATCATCCAGTTGATAATGCGGATTAATTTCGCGAGATGCTTCCACCGTAATCTCCAGGCGCGGATCCAACACCTCGTCGACGACCGTTTTGCGAGCATATACCTTAATCACGCCGGAATGGCGGTTAATGTCCACTCTCACGTTCTGAGCAGTGTTGAAATTACGTTTGTAGCTGGATATGAGCGCGGCTTCAATGGCTTCGAGCAGCACATCCTTGGCGATCCCTTTGTCTCTCTCGATCTCTTGCAACGCCTCAATAAAATCCATGCTCATTGGAACGTTGATCCTCCTTTCGAAAATAAAAACGATAATAGGTGTAACCTAAAATACAATAGCCAATCTGGCGCTGGCGACTTTGGCGTACGGCAACGTATGCTGTTTTTTGCCTATGCGAATGACGGCCTGCACGCCGTCGAACGATACGAGCAAACCCTCAAATTCCTTGGAGCCGTCAACAGGCTCATATGTAGTCATGAACACATGTTTGCCTATCGCCTTAACCACGTCCTCGGGTTTCTTGAGCGGACGCTCCGCCCCGGGGGACGATACCTCCAGGAAATAAGCGCCTGAGATGGGATCGTTTTTATCCAACTGCTCGCTGACGAATTCGCTGATCCGTCCGCATTCATCGATGTCGATGCCTCCGTCCTTGTCGACGAAGATTCTGAGGAACCAGTTGCTGCCTTCCTTGATGTATTCGATATCGACCAGCTCAAAACCTTGTTCGTTGAGGTAAGGCGTCACCATAGCCTCAATCGAGGATTTGATAGTGGATGTGCTCAAATTGAGTAAACCTCCTGTAATGGTTGCATGCGCGGAAAAGTAAATTCCGCTGATCAGGGCAACGAGAATTTCCGATTACAAAACGTAAAGAGTGGGTTTCCCCACTCTTCTGCATCAAAGATCTATCCTCATCATTGCCACAAAAATTATAACATAATCCCAAATAAGTGACAAGGAATGATTTCTAGTGCTGCACAACGGCCTAACGTCAGAATAACGACAATTGATTGGATTCCGGCAGACCGCGGAAGCAGCCCATGCCGTTAAGTACTTCAATAATGGTTTTCGTCGCTTTGGACTTCATCTGGAAGTCCTCGATCGACAGAAACTCCCCTTCATTCCTTGCGGCAGCAATATTGCGTGCAGCGTTGTCGCCAATTCCCGCTATCGCGGCAAACGGCGGAACGAGCGAGTCGCCATCCACCTGGAATTTGATGGCATCGGAGCGATACAGATCGATCGGCTTAAACGAGAAGCCGCGAGCCGTCATCTCCAGCGACATCTCCAGCTGCGACACCATGTTTTTCTCTTTTGGCGTTGCGTTGAATCCTTTGGCTTCGATCTCGATCAGCTTGCGCAAGATAGCTTCGTAACCTTGGCACAACAGCTCCAAATCGAAATCGTCCGCACGAACAGTAAAGTAGGTCGCGTAATAATGGATAGGATAATACAGCTTGAAGAAGGCGGTGCGCACGGCGGATATAACGTAAGCCGCCGCATGCGCCTTCGGGAACATGTATTCGATGCGCAAGCAGGAATCAATGTACCACGCCGGCACCTTGCAACGTTTCATCTCTTCTATCCATTCCGGCGTCAGACCTCTGCCCTTTCGGACGCTCTCCGTAATTTTAAAGGCGAGTCCCGCGTCCATCCCTGCCTTATAGATAAGATACAACATGATATCGTCACGACAGCCGATTACCGTTTTGATGTTGCAGGTCCCGTTCTTGATAAGCTCCTGCGCGTTGCCGAGCCAGACGCCAGTGCCATGAGACAATCCGGAAATTTGCAGCAAGTCGGCGAACGACGACGGCTGCGTTTCCTGAAGCATCTGGCGGACGAACTTCGTCCCCATCTCCGGTACGCCATAAGTGGCGACAGAGGAGCGGATCTGTTCCGGCGATACGCCGAGCGCAGCCGTCGAGTTGAACATGCTCATGACTTTTGGATCGTTCATGGGGATTGTCGTCGGATCGACGCCGGTCAAGTCCTGGAGCATGCGCATCATCGTCGGATCGTCGTGGCCCAGAATATCGAGCTTGAGCAAGTTCTCGTCAAAGGCGTGATAGTCGAAGTGGGTCGTCTTCCACTCGGCGTTTACGTCGTCGGCCGGATACTGGACCGGGGTGACGTCCTCGACCTCGATATAATCCGGCACGACCACGATGCCGCCCGGATGCTGGCCCGTGCTTCGTTTAACGCCTGTACAGCCGCTCGCAAGTCTTGCAAGCTCAGCCCCGCGCCACTTCTTGTGATGCTCTTCTTCGTATTTTTTGGCGAAGCCGTATGCCGTCTTCTCCGCGACCGTGCCGATCGTACCCGCACGGTATACGCATTTCTCGCCGAACATCTCTTTTGTAAAGTTGTGGGCTATAGGCTGATATTCACCCGAGAAGTTCAAGTCGATATCGGGAACTTTGTCGCCCTTGAAACCGAGGAACGTTTCAAACGGTATGTCCTGTCCCTCGCCCTTCATCGGCTGCCCGCAATTCGGGCAAGCTTTGGAAGGCAGGTCGAAGCCGCTCGGCACGCTGCCGTCGAGAAACCATTCGCTGGTTTTGCATTCCTTGTTCAGGCATAGATAATGGGCGGGAAGCGGGTTAACCTCGGAGATGCCGAGGAACGTCGCAACGACCGATGAGCCTACAGAACCCCGGGAGCCGACCAAGTACCCGTCCCGGTTCGACTTCTTCACCAGCTTCTCCGAGATGAGATAGTTGGCGGAGAATTTATATTTGATTATCGGAACAAGCTCCTTCTCCAGGCGGTCGATGACGACCTGCGGCAGATCTTCCCCATACATGGACTTCGCCGTATCATAGCAGGTGTTCCTAATTTCCTCGTCTGCTCCCTCGATGTTGGGAGTAAATAGTTCCCTCGGAAACATGTCGTAGGCTTCAAAACGATCTGCGAGCGCCGAGGTGTTCGTCACGACGACTTCGCGAGCGCGAGCTTCGCCCAGAAACGCGAATTCCGCCAGCATCTCTTCGGTTGTGCGGAAGTGGGCATCAGGCTTGCGCATGCCCTTAAGCGGACTAAATCCGGTAATGCCGCCAATCGTAATGTCCCGATACATCTTGTCCCGCGGGTTCAAATAATGTACGTTGCCCGTCGCGATGACAGGTTTGCCCAGCGCGTCGCCGATTTGACAGATGCGCCGCATCGCGCCTTCGATTTCGGCCCGGCTGCCAACAAGTCCTTTTTCCACGAGATGCATGTAGAAGTCGATCGGCTGAATCTCCAGCACATCATAGAACTCCGCGATATCCTGCGCTTCTTCATGAGACTTGTTTAGCACCGTTTCGAAAAATTCGCTTTTCTCGCAGCCGGAGATGACAAGCAATCCTTCTCTGAGCTCCACCAGCTTGCTCTTCGGAATGGTAGCAACGCGTTTAAAATATTCCGTGTGGGAAATCGAAATCAGCCTGAACAGATTTTTTTTGCCCACGGCATTAAGAGCATAAATATTGCAATGAAAAGGACGTTGATTGGATAAGTCCAGACCGACATAATCATTTAATTGATGCAAATCCCTGACGTTGCGCTCCGCAGCGTCGCCTATCAAGCCGAACAATACGCCGCCAAGCGCGACGGAGTCGTCGATGGCACGGTGATGATTGTCCAGGCTGATCTTATACTTGTCCGACAGCGTATTAAGCCTGTGATTCTTCATCGTCGGGTGTAAAAATCTCGCCAATTCCAGCGTGTCCAACACCGGGTTGTTTACTTCGGGCAATCCCAGTGATTTGCAGTTCGCCTGGATAAAGCCGATATCAAAGCGGGCGTTATGCGCAACCAGAACATCGTCGCCTATAAATTCGATAAACTCGCGCAGCTTCGGTTCAAGCTCAGGCGCATCCTGCACCATCTCGTCATTAATGTTCGTGAGCTGTTGAATATGATACGGAATTTTCTCATGCGGGTTGATAAAGGTCGAGAACCGATTCACTTCTTTGCCTTCACGCATCCGAACGCCCGCGAGCTCGATGATCTTGTTGTTTACGACGGACAAACCCGTCGTCTCGATGTCGAATACGATGTAGGTTGCCGTAGCAAGAGGCTCCTGCCGGGAATTCAGAACCATGGGGACCGCATCGTTGACGACGTTCGCTTCCACGCCGAACAGCACTTTGATGTCATGTTTCTTGGCGGCTTTGACGGCATCGGGATAACATTGCACGTTGCTGTGATCCGTCACGGCAATCGCCTTATGTCCCCACTTTGCCGCCGTCTTCACATAGTCGCCAATCGATGTCACGGCATCCATCGTGCTCATCGTCGTATGCAGATGGAATTCGACGCGTTTTTCCTCGGCATGATCCTTCCGATCCGGAGGTGCGAGAACTTCATGCAGATCGTTCGGCATCATAACGAGCTCCGGCTCCTGCATAAAACGGTCGTATTCGATCCGTCCGCGAGCCTTTACCCACTTTCCATTTGCGAGCTGGGACAAAATTTTGACATCATCTTTTGTCTTGGCGAACATCTTCATCGCAATGGAATCCGAGAAGTCGGTGACGTTGAAGGTAAAGAGCGTGCTGCCGTTGCGCAGCTCCTTCATATCAAGCCCGAATACGGCGCCTTGCACCGTTATTTTCTTTTCCTCGTCCTGAATGTTCATGAGAGGCACGGCTTCATCGCGGATGTCGTAGCCGACAGCCAATCGCACGGCTTCTTCGCCGTCGTCTTCTTCGCTCTCCACGTAGGATTCCGCCATCAGTTGCTGAACGGCCTCCCGCTCCTCCTGCTCGATCTTCATCATAAATTGGTCGTAAATTTCCTGGTTCGCTTCCCCTACGGCCAGCTTTACCTTGCATTCGCGGTCAAAGTAAGTCCGATAGAATGAAACGACCGCTTCGTCGACCTTTTTTTTCTTTGCAAGCTCAAGCCCTGTGGAATCCATGAGCGTCAGCGTAATAGCATCGCCTTGAGCGGCAAGCGCCGCTTTCTGCAACCAGCCGTTAACGGAGGCGATCTCTCGCTGAGCCCATTCCATAAAGAGCGGCCAGTATTGCATAACGATATTTTCCGTATCGATGACAGGTTCATATTGGATCAAAAACGAAACGTCGGCAATGTGATGGAATTTCCGGCGAACCGCTTCACAGAAGCCCGTATAGGCCTGTAAAGGCACTATGGACGTTTTGCGGATGCAAAACGTCCATTCACGGTTGGACTTGCTTACAATTACTTGCTCGATATGGCCATCCTGGAAATAAGTATGAATAAGCTCCTGCGGCAGCTCCGCTTGCTGCATAAGCAGCTCGAAGCGCTGTCGCTTGTCGTTGGACATGATCGTTCACTCCTGTCGATTCGAACTTCTGGATCTACGCCGATATTAATATGCGCGCGCAAATACGACAGTGTGTTTGGAGGCGTCGCCGCATACCAAACAGGTTGATTTCTGCGATGCAGGGTTAAACGGAATGTTGCGGCTCGTAGCTCCCGTCTCTTCCTTCACTTGTTTCTCGCATGCCTCGGAACCGCACCAGCCCGCTTCCACGAATCCGCGCTGCTCCTCCAGGAATGCCTTCATCTCGTCCAAAGTGTCCACGCTGCGGGAGTTGCTTTCGCGGAACGACTTGGCACGTTCAAACATTTCGACCTGCGTCTCGTCCAGCATACGCTGAACTTCAACAAGAAGATCGGCTTGCTGCACAATGCGCTTTTCCCCTGTAATGCGCGAAACAAGGACGACTACGCCGTTCTCCATATCGCGAGGTCCAAGCTCCAGACGAAGCGGTACGCCGCGCATTTCGTATTCGTTGAACTTCCAGCCCGGGCTTACGTCGCTGCGATCGTCGACGCGGACGCGCACTCCGGCTTTCTTAAGCTCGGCATACAGCTCGTCCACTCTTCCGACCACTTGGTCGCGAGTCTTCGCGGGACCAATCGGAATCATGATCACTTGCGTCGGAGCTACCTTCGGCGGAAGCGCCAGGCCGCGATCGTCGCCATGAACCATGATCAGCGCGCCGATTAGGCGCGTGCTGACGCCCCACGAAGTCGTATGGCAGAACTGCAACGTATTCTCGCGGTCCAAATATTTGATATCGAACGCTACGGCAAACTTTGTGCCCAGGTAATGGGACGTTCCTGCCTGCACCGCGCGCCCGTCCTTCATCATCGCTTCGATGGAATACGTATCCACCGCGCCGGCGAACCGCTCGGAAGGCGTTTTCTCGCCTTTAATAACCGGAATCGCCAAAAAATTCTCGACGAAATTGGTGTATACCTCCAGCATTTGCATCGTTTCCTGGCGGGCTTCCTCTTCGTTCTCGTGCGCCGTATGACCCTCTTGCCACAGGAATTCGCTGGTCCGCAGGAAAGGCAGCGTGCGCTTTTCCCAGCGTACGACGTTCGCCCATTGGTTGATCAATACAGGCAGGTCGCGATAGGACTGTATCCACTTCGCATACATATGGCCGATCATCGTCTCTGAGGTTGGGCGAATCGCCAGACGTTCTTCCAGCTTCTCGCCTGCCGCCTCGGTTACCCAAGGAAGCTCGGGATTGAAGCCTTCCACGTGCTCCTTCTCCTTCTGGAAGAAGCTCTCCGGAATAAAGAGCGGGAAATATGCGTTGCGATGTCCCGTCTCCTTGAACTTCGAGTCCAGTTCGCGCTGCATGTTTTCCCACAGCTCATAGCCTTCCGGACGGAATACGATACATCCGCGCACAGGAGAATAATCCATTAATTCCGCTTTTTTGATGACGTCTATATACCATTTTGAGAAATCTTCGCTTTGCGGCGTAATTTCCGTTACGAATCCTTTATCCTTGGACATGAGCGACTGACTACTCCCCTCGTACTAATCGTAAAATATCGTTATAGGTCACAACCAGCATCAATAACATCAACATCGCGAATCCGATGAAATGAACCATACTTTCTTTATTGGGATCGAGCGGCCGCCTTCTGACGGCCTCAAGCCCAAGGAACAGCAGTCTGCTGCCGTCCAGTGCAGGTACGGGCAGCAGGTTAAAGATGCCTAAGTACAAGCTGAGCAATGCCGTCCATGAGGTCAACTGTACGATCCCCTGTTTGGCAATTTGACTCGTCACTTCCGCCGTTCTAACCGGACCGCCCAGATCGTCGAGTTTGAACTGGCCGGTAATGAGCATTTTGAAGCTTTCAAAAATATAAACGGTCATATCCTTCATGAGCGTGGCGGATCTCGTAATGGTCTCCCCGAACGATGCCGAGCGGTTTGGGGGCGCGGCGCTGATTCCTACCTTGCCTTCGCCGGCTTCATTCGGTCTCGGGGTCACATTTATGCTGAGCGGCGCTCCATCCCTGACAATATCAATCTTGACTTCCACGTTCGGCGACTTAGCGATAATATCAATCAGCTTGTCGAGATCGGTGCCGATCGCTATACCGTTTATGGAGTTGACGATATCGCCTTTTTTAAGACCTGCTTCCGCAGCGGGCATGCTTTCTTCCACTCTCGTAATGGACATGTAGGTCGGATTCTCTGCCGGAACGCCGACCATCTGAACGTATGCCCCGAAGAGAACGAAAGCCAGGATAAAATTCATCATCGGACCGGCAAAGATTGCCATCGCGCGATGGCGCAGTGGTTTGCTGCCGAAATGACGGTCGATAGGAGCAATCTGAGTATCTTTGCCTCTCGCGATCACAAGCGCTTGCGTGTGCACGACATACGTTTCGGACTCGCCCTCTACGTTCAGCCTGATGGACAGGCTGCGCTCCAGATCGACGTGCTCAACCTCGCCGCGAACGGTATCGTTGCGCTCATCCAGGCGATCGAGAAAGATGCGCGTCACCTTATCATCCTTGATCCGAACCGCTACCGTCTGACCTGGCTGAACCTCTACTATTTCGGGATCTTCGCCAGCCATGCGGACAAAGCCGCCCGCCGGAATCAGCCTTAGCGTATATCTGGTTTCTCCACGCTTGACGGAGAAAAGCTTGGGTCCGAAGCCGATTGCAAATTCTCTGACGAGAATGCCGGCTCTCTTGGCGAAAAAGTAATGGCCCCATTCATGGATTGTCACAATGACGAAAAAAACGAGCACGGTCATAAATACGACCTGAATTGTTTCCATAGAAGCCTTGCCTCCTGTTCGTTACGGCCTGTACATAGATTATCATTATTCTCCCGTACGAAACAAGAGAACCACTTTCTGGGATGATAGTCAGACCGATGCCGCCAGGCGGCGTGCCCATATGTCTGCTTCTGCGATGCTGTCCAAATCATTGACTTCACTGACCTCATGCCGCGCCAGCACCGTCTCCAGCACCCTTTCGATGTCAAGGAAGGCGATCTCCCCTCGAAGGAAACGATCCACGGCGATTTCATTGGCTGCATTATAGACGGCAGGAGCCGAACGGCCTAATCGACCGCATTCGAATGCCATCCTCAGACAAGGATATCGTTCGAAGTCCATCTCCCGGAAGTGCAGCTTGCCGATTGCGGCCAGATCCAGCCTTTCGGTCGGTGTCGTATGTCGCTCCGGATACGTTAAGGCATATTGGATCGGTACACGCATATCCGGCATGCCAAGCTGCGCGACGATACTATGGTCGACGAACTCCACATAGGAGTGAATGATGCTCTCGGGATGGATAAGTACGTTTATCTGATCATACGCAAGATCGAACAGCCAATGCGCTTCAATGACTTCCAATCCCTTGTTGACCATAGTGGCCGAATCGATGGTGATCTTCGCTCCCATGGACCAGTTCGGATGGCTGAGCGCTTCCGCAACCGTCACGCCTTCCAACTCGCTGCGTGTCCGGTCGCGGAACGATCCGCCGGAGGCGGTGAGGGTAATGCCCCGAACACCTCTCATTGGCTCTCCGTTCAAACATTGGTAGATGGCCGAATGCTCGCTGTCGATTGGAATGATCGGCACGCTTTTCTCATGGGCTCGGGCCATTACGATATGACCCGCTGTGACAAGCGTCTCTTTATTGGCTAGTCCGATCGTCTTGCCCTCTTCGATCGCCGCCAATGTTGCCGGCAAGCCCCGACTGCCCATTATGGCCGTAACTACCGTATCTGCGTCCGTCCCCGAGGCCGCTTCGATTAAACCTTCATCGCCGTATACAACACGCGTACCCGTAGGCAGATGCGGCGACACCCGGTCCGCAAGATCTTTGGTAGCCATGCTCACGATTGACGGCTTGAACTCTTTCGCTTGGGCAACGACCAGTTCTGTATTCGAGCCTGCTGTCAAAGCGGTTATCGCAAATCGTTCGGGATGATGCCGAACGATATCCAATGTTTGCGTACCGATTGAGCCTGTGGAGCCTAACAAAGCTATTTTTTTCATCTATGTTCCTCCAATACTGCTACACCGGAATGAGGCCGCATAACAGCAGCAGCGGAAATACGATAATCCAGCTGTCGCAGCGGTCAAGTACGCCGCCGTGCCCAGGCAGCAAAGTTCCCGTATCCTTGATCGCTCTGACCCGTTTGTAGGCAGACTGAATAAGATCGCCGAATTGTCCGGCGACAGCCGCCACAAGTCCGATCAGCAGCGCCTTCGGCAAGCCAATAATATCCGGGGCCGACAAAGCGAATACAACCGCAACGATTAGTGCCAGCGCAACGCCGCCAAGCGCCCCTTCCACGGTTTTGTTGGGGCTGATTTCCGGCCACAGCTTATGCTTGCCGATCGCTTTGCCCACGAAGTAGGCACCCACATCGGAAGCCCATATACAGCCGAATGACAAGAATGACCAGAAAAGTCCGTTTGATTCCATCGTACGGACATCGATCATAGCCGAGAAGCCATAGCCGACATAGATGGCTCCTAGAAGCATTAGAGCGGCACCGTCGATGGTAAACTTGTTTTTGCTCAGCACGGTAACGGCTAACAGTAGGAACATGAGCATCCAAACGATGGTGGGCATCGAAGGAATCTCAATCTTCCAAGAAGCCCAGGGCAGCACAAACAGCAATACGCCGGCATAACCAACCAGTGCGGCTGGATGCAGCGGCTTAACGCCATTCATGCGTACATATTCACTAAAACCGATAATGGCAAGCAGAATGAGCAATCCGGTATAGAAAGCGCCTCCCGCGATCGTTAGCGCAACAAATAAAGCCCCGGCGAGAATGCCCGTTATCAATCGTTGTTTCAAAGGATGGTCACACTCCGTCTAGTTGCGCTACACGCCGCCGTATCGGCGGGCGCGGCGTCCATACTCTTCTATCGCTTCATGAAAATGTTGTTCCGTGAATTCCGGCCAATAGACGTCCGTAAACCACAGCTCGGAGTACGCCAATTGCCATAACATGAAATTGCTTAATCGGAGCTCTCCGCTTGTTCGAATGAGAAGATCCGGATCCGGCAGTTCGCCTGACAGCAGCCTTTGGCTGAATAACTCATCATTGATCTGTTCGGGTGTCAGCTTGCCCTCGCGCACATCTGCAGCGATCGCTTGCACCGTCTCCAGCATCTCCTTGCGGCTCCCATAATTGAGGGCGAAGTTTAGAACTAGCCCCGTATTGCCGGCCGTCTTCGATATTGCCTCGTCAACCGCGCTAAGCGTGTGAGGCGGCAAGTCCTCTCGATGTCCCATCATCTTAACCTGCACATTGTTCGCGATCAGATCATCCAGCTCGATCTCCAAAAATTGCTGAGGCAGCTTCATCAGGAAATCCACCTCCGCTTTTGGACGTTTCCAGTTTTCGGTCGAGAACGCATATAACGTCAAATATTTGACGCCAAGCCGATTAGCCTCAATGGTTATGCGCTTCACGGTTTTCATGCCGGAATGGTGGCCTGCCATGCGAGGCAGACCCCTGCGCTTGGCCCAACGGCCGTTCCCGTCCATAATGATCGCTACATGTTCCGGTACATTCTCGGGCGGAATGCCTTCGGTATGCGGTAAGGACGCTTTCGCTTTGCTTCGATTTGCCCAAAGCCGCTTGATCATCTGACTTCCTCCCAATCAGAAATAAGAAATGAGAAAACCTCTATCGGGAGCCGCAATGCGTTTGCGGCCGCGTGTAGAGGCAGGTTCTTCGCCAATCAGACTTCCATAATCTCTTTTTCTTTGGCGGACAATACTTTCTCGACTTCTGCGATAAATTTGTCGGTTGCCTTCTGGATATCTTCCTGATGGCGGCGGGATTCATCTTCAGAAATATCGGTTTTCTCCAGCTTTTTAATATCGTCGTTCGCATCTCTGCGAATGTTGCGGATGGCGACCTTTGCTTCTTCGGCGAATTTTTTGGCTGTTTTCACAAGATCGGCACGACGTTCTTCCGTAAGCGGCGGTACCGAGATACGAATCGCGGAACCATCGTTGGATGGAGTAAGACCGAGATCGGATTTCAGAATCGCTTTCTCGATTGCGGATACGGACGATTTGTCCCATGGTTGAATCATCAGCGTGCGGCTGTCAGGCGTATTAATATTCGCAAGTTGGTTAAGCGGCGTCATTGCTCCGTAGTATTCAACCTGAATCCGATCGAACAGAGCGGGACTTGCTTTTCCCGCGCGAAGCGTGGCCAGATCGCGCCGGAACGCTCCAATTGCTTTATCCATGCGCTCATCGGCGCTTTTTTTGATGCTTTGCGGCATTATTTCGCACTTCCTTTCACGATTGTGCCGATCTTTTCGCCAAGGACGACACGTTTAATATTTCCGTTCTCCGTAATCGAGAAGACGATTAGCGGGATATTGTTATCCATGCATAACGAGGAGGCTGTAGAATCCATCACGCCAAGATTGCGGTTGAGCATATCCAGGTAAGTCAGCTCTTCGAATTTCTCCGCAGTGTCGTCCTTAAATGGATCGGCCGAATAGACGCCGTCCACCTTATTTTTCGCCATCAGGATAACCTCGGCCTCAATTTCAGCGGCGCGCAGAGCAGCTGTTGTATCCGTAGAGAAAAACGGGTTGCCCGTGCCTGCTGCGAAGATAACGACGCGGCCTTTCTCCAGGTGACGAATTGCACGGCGGCGTATATACGGCTCTGCGATTTGTTGCATAGCGATCGAAGTTTGAACGCGAGTTGGCACATCGATTTGCTCTAGCGCGTCTTGAAGCGCAAGCGAGTTCATGACCGTCGCCAGCATGCCCATGTAGTCGGCCGTAGCACGATCAATTCCTTTCGCCGTACCGGCGATGCCTCTCCAGATGTTGCCGCCGCCAACGACGATGGCAACTTCAACGCCAAGCTCCACGACTTCCTTTACTTGATTGGCAATCGACGAAATAACCGATGCCTCGATGCCGTAGCCTTCCTGCCCGGACAAGGACTCTCCGCTTACTTTCAACACGATGCGTTTGTATACAGGATGCTCCAACATGTTAACCTCCATCATGCACCTCGGGTGAGGTTCTTTGAATTGTATTTCAGATCGTTCCCGTTTCAAAAAAAGGAGGCGGGGCGGACGCCCCGCCCCGCCTCTCGCGTTCGGATTACAGTTTTGCTTGAGCCATAACTTCTTCTACGAAATTGTCTACTTTTTTCTCGAGGCCTTCGCCCAGCTCGTAACGAACGAAACGACGGATCGAGATGTTTTCGCCGATTTTGCTGATTTTTTCGTTCAGCAAGTTGCTGATCGTTTTGTCCGGATCTTTAATGAAGCTTTGCTCCAGCAGGCAGAACTCCTCGTAGTACTTGGAGATGCGTCCTTCGACCATTTTTTCAACGATTTTTTCTGGTTTGCCTTCGTTGAGAGCTTGGTTTTTAAGGATTTCTTTTTCCTTTTCGATCTCGTCGCCAGGAACTTCTTCGCGGCTTACGAATTTCGGATTAGATGCAGCGATTTGCATAGCGATATCTCTAGCGAATTCGCGGAATTGGTCCGTCTTCGCAACGAAGTCCGTCTCGCAGTTGACTTCAACGATAACGCCGATACGGCCGCCTGCATGGATGTAAGACTCTACTACGCCTTCAGTGGCGATGCGGCCAGCTTTGTTTGCAGCTGCCGAAAGGCCTTTTTCGCGAAGCAATGCGATCGCTTTTTCAACGTCGCCGCCTGTTTCGTCAAGTGCTTTTTTGCAATCGAGCATGCCTGCTCCCGTTCTTTCGCGAAGCTCTTTAACCGCGCTAGCGCTAACTGCCATAAAAAACCCTCCTAAAAGTTTACATCATAATTTTTGTGAGAAAAACTTCTATCGAAGTACTTCAGTGATGAGCGACCGCGTTTATTGGTGGTTTTTATCGCCAATAAGAATTTCAGATTTCCGACAAGCTCGGAAATTTATAAATTCCATTGTGGTCAAAAAAAGGGTAGCGAGAGGTTTGCACCATCTGACCACCCTTTGTTGTTTGCTAAATTGTAAATTCGCAAGTATGGCTTAAGCCGTTGTTTGTTCGCCTTGGTTAGCTTCTACGATAGCGTCCGCCATCTTAGCTGTCAGCAGCTTAACTGCGCGGATTGCATCGTCGTTACCAGGGATAACGTAGTCGATTTCGTCCGGATCGCAGTTCGTGTCGACGATGCCTACAATTGGGATACCCAATTTGCGAGCTTCGGCAACCGCGATGCGCTCTTTGCGCGGATCGATGATAAAGAGTGCGCTTGGCAGACCCTTCATGCCTTTGATGCCGCCCAAGAATTTCTCAAGACGTTCTTTTTCTTTGCGAAGGATGATAACTTCTTTCTTAGGCAGAACCTCGAAAGTGCCATCCTCTTCCCACTTCTCCAGTTGCTTCAGACGATCGATACGCTTCTGAATCGTTTGGAAGTTCGTCAGCGTGCCGCCGAGCCAACGTTGGTTGATGTAGAAGTTGCCGCAACGCTCGGCTTCTTCCTTTACGGAGTCTTGAGCTTGCTTTTTCGTGCCTACGAACAGCATTGTGCCGCCTTCAGCCGCGATCGATTTAACAAAGTTGTATGCTTCGTCAACTTTTTTAACCGTTTTTTGCAAGTCGATAATGTAAATTCCGTTTCTTTCTGTGAAGATATAACGATCCATCTTAGGGTTCCAGCGACGAGTCTGGTGACCGAAGTGTACCCCAGCTTCGAGAAGCTGTTTCATGGAAATAACCGCCATTTCTTCAACACCTCCTGTAATGGTTTTTGTGTGTCCCTCCGCCGTTCGCTTCTTCCGTCGAAACTTTCGCCGGGCGAAAGCACCGTCAACGGAATTGAGCGGCGTGTGTTTTTAACACCGTCAATTAATATATCACATTGTACTGACGCATGCAACAAGCTTTTCTCAATATTTGCCGAATTTCGTTGAATTTATCGTTTAATTCCCGCAATGAAACGATCTGCGCCGCCATAGGATGACGATAGACGTTTCACTTTGCAGGATATCTTTCGGCTTGTTTAGCCGTAATCGGTTTTCCGGAGACGATGGCGGCTGCTTGCTCCGCGTTTAGTTCATCGCGGTCAAACAAAAAATAACCGGCTCGTACCGGCGTGCTTGATGACTTCATTTCATCGATAAATGATTGCGAATCCTTAATAGCGCCTGCTTGCAGCAGCAGCTCGGCTGTTTCGGTAAGACTCATGCCGGGCTTGATCCGTACGACAAATGGTTCGAATGGTTCGGAGGTTGCCTCGGCAAGAGGCGTAGCGGACGGAGCTTCCTTAGGCGTCGCAGCAGTCGCTTCCGGCTGCGGCGAAGGTTCAGGCCCCTCCGACTCGGCTGCGGCTTGATCGCGGGAATCGGTTGAATCTTGAGATGCCCCGCTTTCAACGGGCGATTGCGAGGAGGATGGCAAGCCGCCTTGTTCAATCTCCTTGCCAAGCTCATCCAATCGATTCTGGCTGGATTCGCCCATGTTGAACAACTGAAGCAGCATGGCGCCGACGATAATGCCAAGACCTAATCCCAACATAAATGAACGTTTGTTAAACATGCCGCGCCTCTTCCTGCTTGGCAAGGCCGATGATCAATTGAACCTCGCCTTTGTTCATGCCAAGTTTTTTGGCAATCGCTTCGATGGATTTGCCCTCCTGATACAGGCGGAACAGATCCGAGTATCTGGATGCTATGGATTGTGATTGGTCGGAAGGTCTCGCGCTTGATTGCTCATGATGCGGAGATTGCGCATCATGGTAGTCCAATCGGGAGTTCTCCCCTTGTGCCGGCATCGAAACAACAGAAGCCTCCTCATGGACGGGTACGTTAGCAGCGGCCGCTGCTGATGCTGTGTTCGCCAGTTTGTCCAGCGTTTGCTGCAGTTGATCGCCTAACGCCTCGCAGCGTTGTTCCAGCGCGGCTATGCGTGCATCCTTGCGTTCCGTTTCCTGCTTGGAGTCTGCCTGCGCATTAGCGATCATCTCCATTAACTCTTCATTATCCTTCTCCATATTCTCCATAAATTGCTCCAGCGCCGTCTCCATGTTCTGCACAGACTGTACAGGCGGATTCGGCGCTTTATTCCTGGGCAGGCTGAGCGCCCATACTGCTATAACGGCGCCCAGCAACGCGATGTAATGCCATGGCTCCACCTGAACTACCGCCCTTCCATTTTGTTAGAGAGAAATCGGACTTTTTGAACAACCTTTTAAAGTGCGAGTTCAAAAAGTTCGGTTTTCAGCACATGAGCTAATGCTTCCGATGCTGCGTTTTTTTCAAAAACGCTGTAGAAGATGGAATGAAAGTAGAAACTGAGGAGCGGAGCGTAGTAGAAGCTACGTGAGCACCGGAAGTTTCGCTTACATTACATATTCGATGTCGAATAAGCTCCGTGGTATACTTCGTGATCAAAAGCGGACTTTTTGAACAACCTTTTAAAGCTTGACGTCAAAGCGCAGTCCTTTGTAGGGGTGAGGGGACTCCGGCGGAAGCTCCTTCGCGGATTCATCTTTGCCATGTCCCTTGCCGCGGCCTTGTTGTCTAGGGTCTCCGCCTCCGTTATTTTCCTGATCGGCTTTAATCCCCGAGTTCGAAGACTGTTCGACCGCCGCGCTTTGGGATCGCTGCGCTTCAGTATGTTTTTCCGTTTGATGGGCGAGCATGTTCTGCTCCGTAATCGGTCGTTGCGCCGCTTGCTGCTGCATGCCGCTAAACTCTTGTGTTCGTGGAACGGATATTTGAAAATCTAACGGTTTGAACGTCATCGATTTCCCTCCTTCGCCACATTCTTAACTTCTAGAATCTGTCTATGGATGATAGGGTGCCAGAGCAATATCGCCTTCCATTAATCGGAAGGATACTCTTTGCGCACTGTCTTTAACGAACTTGGTATAACGGCCGATTACAATCTTTACGCCGCCATAGATCGTACCGCTCACATCCACCTTGGAGCGTCCCGAATCCTCAAGGAGTTTCTCGATTTCGAGCATACGATCTTTGCATTCGTCGATGGTGGCAACCGTCTGACGTTTGGTCGCGTTCAGCTTGATGCGCATAGCCAACCGATCCGGTGACAATTGGCCCGCGGCCGCCATCTGATCAAGAATAACCAGCGCCTTTTCGGTTTTGTCCAAACTGTCGACCGATTGCCTAAGGGATGTACGAAGCTCCATGAGCTCGTCCCTGAGTTGAGGATTAACGCCTGCTTCTACGACGGTGTTCGTTGACATCGGATTGCCGATCGTCCTCGCTAATACGGTTTCTCCGGCTTGCACGATTCCGCCGACGATTAACCCCTTTGCACCAGAACATATGACGCTGTGTCCCGCTTTTACTTGAGAATGCATAATGCTTTGGGAGACCAATACATCAGCGCCGGCGATGACATTGCCGTCTTGGATGAAAGAGCAGCGTATATTGTTTTGCGCTCTTACATAACCCTTGTTGCCAGCCATAATACCGCCGGTAATCTCAATGGAACCGTCGGATTCAAGCTCGGCGCCTTCGACTCCCCCAATAATACGAATATCGCCAGATGCTTTTACACGGAAACCGCTAAGCACATTGCCGCGAATAACGACAGTACCTACAAAATCGATATTTCCTACGCGATAGTCAACGTCGCCATTTACTTCGTAAACGGGGAATACGTTGATTTTCACCTTATCCGTAAGCGTAATCAACCCATCAATTGCTGCATACAAGGCAGAACCATCCCCGCCCTGCACGACGTTTTTGCCGACTTTGAAGTGAGCGCGCTTGCCGTATTTCGGAGGAATTTCTTCGCCTGTGACCGTTCTTCCCGGTGGACCGGCACTTGGCTCTACCAGCTCGGCGATCAGTTGACCGCGTTTTACGTTTTTTAATTGATTGACTTGCTTGAAGTCTATCTTGCCATCTTCGCCCTCCGCTGGGCGGCGCTCGTCATTGTCCATATCGAAAACGAATCGTATCATGCCGTCTTTGCCCGGACTTGGACTCTGGCCTTGCGCAATAATCGTCTGTTCCCTGCAATAAGCTAGAGGATTTCTGCTTATTCCATCCAGCACGTCGGTTCGGAGACCATGGACAACTCCCTTACTTCGCACGAAGAGCTCTAACTCATCGGCCGTACAAGCAAATTCGTCCGTAATTCGAATGAATGCTATAAAGGCAGTCAGCTTGTCCGCCGACGTTTGCAATCGTAAATACGAATCCAGTTGTAGATTGTCCACCTGTATCCCCCCCTTCCTATTGCTGCATTAATTGATCTTTATGTTTAGCCAACACTCCACGAAGACGAAGAATGGCCTTCGAGTGCAATTGGGAAATTCTCGACGGTGACAGCGACATAACCTCGGCTATTTCGCTTAAGGACAGCTCCTCATAATAGAATAGGGATACGACGGTCCGCTCCTTCTCCGTCAATCGATCTATTCCTTTTACTAACGATTCCTTCAAATAAACTTCATGCACGGTTTGTTCCGGTTTTTTGGCCTTCTCGTCTACGAGCAACGACATGCGAGTCTCCGATTCCTCTTCCCGAATGGGATCCTCAAGGGAGCAGATCGACGCAACCGATATATCTTGCAGCATGACGGTAAATTCCTTCTCCGTAATTTGCAGATACCGGCTTACTTCCGCGTCGGATACAGAGCGCATATATTGCTGCTCCAGCACTTGATAGGCGTCCTCGACGCGTTTAGCCTTCTCGCGCACGGAGCGCGGCACCCAGTCGCCTTGACGTAGTCCGTCGATGATGGAGCCGCGAATACGCCATGATGCGTACGTCTCGAATTGCAATCCTCTTTTATAGTCGAATTTCTCGATTGCGTCAATAAGACCCATGACTCCGTTGCTGGCCAGATCGTCTTTAATGACGTTTTTAGGCAGTCCGATTGCCATGCGGTTCGTAACAAAATCAACAAGCGGCAAATAATTTTCAATCAGGCTTTTTTTGGCTTCGATATCCCCTTGCTCTTTCCATGCTTGCCACATCTGGATGTTCGTCAAATGAGGCGACTTTAGCTCTGGCATTGACTCACTCTCCTGTCAGGTGACGTACGGCTTTCGCCAATTCCTCTGGTTGTTTGCCGGCGGTAGATACGAGTTGCGGCGGAGACAATGGTTTGAAGCTGCTTGCTCCTTCATTAGCGCCTTCTTTTGCCGGCTGCGCTGCTGGCTGTGGCGAAGAAGATGCTCCTTGCTGCAATTGAGCCTTTAACAGTTGGTTCAAATCATCCGACTCGTCTGGCGTACGCAAGTCCATCTCGGCGCCTCGCGGATCGTCAGCCTCCTCTTCGCTGTGACCCATTGGGATCGCAGGAGGCTGCAATATTACGCCCAAAACGAACCGGGCGGCAAATGCGACGACGAAAAAAGCCACGAATGCATATAAACTTCTCATGAGTATAACGGACAAGGGATTATTCCCCAAGGAGAATATGACGGTCAGACCGACTCCCGCAATACCGAAACCCACATTCCATCTCCATGAACCCAGCATTGTTAAATCTCCTTTATTCCAAACTGCACGCTCCGGATCATGAGTATGCCACTGCCGCTGTCGAACTCGATTGTCCGTCCGTAATTGCCACCCGTATCGTGGGATACGATTGGAATACGAAGTCTGTTGAGCATGCTCATACAAGATTCCACGTTACGCGGACCTATTCGGAGAGTATCCGATTGCCCCGCAAACGCGAACATCTGAGCGCCGCCCGCCATCTTGGCTTGAACCCGATTCATGTTCGCGCCAAGCACGGTCATTCGATTTAGCAGCTCCGGAATTGCGGTATCTGCATATTTTGCCAGATTGATTTGCGCTTCCCTGGCAATATCCGATGATGGCAGCATAACATGCGCCATTCCGGCAATGCCGGATTTCGCATCGTATAATGTTAAACCGACACAGGATCCAAGTCCCGTTGTCTTCAATAAGGCTCCGCCATCCACGACGTTTAAATCCGCCATTCCTACCTTTACCATCGTCTGTCCTGTCATTCTCGCCCGACTCCCAATGAACTAAATATTTTGCCGAAGGAGCCGGGATCGGGAATGAGAAAAAAATGTCCTTCCAACGATTGATGATCTTCGAGAAACGTAGTCTCTATTAGCAGAGCCGAATCTCCCATCTCGCCATATTGCATCAGTCCGTAGCTCAAGATGGCGCCGGCCATATCATGGGCAATAGCGGGTACGGAAGGCATCATGGGCAGTTGAGTGAAATCAGCTAATGACGAGAGGTACGACCCTGCCAAGATGTTGCCGATTTCGCATAAAGCAGACAACTCCATTTCGGAGTAACCTTTATCCCCTTCGTCGTGTCTTAACGACAACAGTTGATTCAGCATCCGCTCGGCGGAATTCTCTTCGATTAGAAAAAACATGTTTCCCGGGGCTTCGCCTTCCACCCGCAGGAAAACTCCGAGCACGACTTGTTCGGCTCCTCCCACAAGCTCTGCGATTTCCTCGAAGGGCAGCAGGCTGACCTTCGGTACAGCCATGTCTACCGGCTTGTTCAACAGCTTGGACAACGCGGTGGCCGCATTGCCTGCTCCGATATTCCCCACTTCTTTGAGTACATCTAATTCAAAAGCTTCAAAATTCTTAAATTCGGCCACCTATTAAACCTCCAGCTGTTCGAGCTGGATAATCTCGTTTTTGTTAAGAACCTCTGACAGATTAAGCATGATCAGCAGACGACCTTCGCCTAATTTGGCAATTCCGCGCAAATATTTGGCTTTAATTCCTCCGACGATCTCCGGAGGATTGTCAATCGTGTCCGAATCGATATCGATAACGTCGTTTGCCGAATCCACGATAAAACCGACTTCCAATTCATTTACGGCTACGACAATAATACGGGAATTTTCCGTTGGCTGGGTTTCGCTGAGATTGAATCTACCTCGCAGATCGATAACAGGAACAACGACGCCGCGCAGATTAATGACACCTTTAATGAAAGCAGCCGTTTTGGGAACGCGTGTGATAGGCGTCAGTCTCTCGATTGTGCGCACTTTATCCACTTCGATGCCATACTCTTCCTTGCCAAGCGCGAATACGATAACCTTCAATTCTTCTCCCATTGTAAACCCTCCTTATTTGATCAATGCATTCGGATCGATGATAAGAGCGACATATCCGTCACCGAGAATAGTAGCCCCGGAGATGGCGTATACGTTAGTCAAATATTTGCCTAAAGTTTTAAGCACGATTTCACTTTGTCCGATAAACTCCTCGACCATGACGGCTGCCATCTTATCGCCTTTGCGAATAACGACGATCTCTGTTTCCTGCTCCTGGCTTTCGTCGTAATCCGGTGATTCCAGCACGCTGCTCAGCGATACGAGCGGAATAATGGAGCCGCGGAATTCCACCATCTGATTGCCATGCACGTTCAGAATGCCCGATCGCTTAATGATGCCCGTCTCCACAATCGAAGACAGCGGTATCGCATATTTCTCCGAGCCCAATTTAATCAGCATCGCCGAGATGATCGACAATGTCAGCGGCAGCTGAACTGAGAACTTTGTCCCCTTGCCTTCTGCGGAGGTTACCGTAACGTTGCCGCCAAGCGAAGTGATTTTCGTCTTTACGACGTCGAGTCCAACCCCGCGGCCAGAAATATCCGAGATTTTGTCGGCCGTGCTAAAGCCCGGCGCAAATATAAGCATCTGGATTTCTTCTTCGGTCAAGTTGCGTGCCTGCTCTTCTGTCACTACACCGTTTTTGATGGCGATCTGAAGCACTTTTTGTTTATTAATGCCTCTTCCGTCTTCTTCTACCTCAATAAACACATGGTTGCCGCTGTGGAAAGCCCGAAGATGAATCGTCCCCGTTTCTGATTTGCCCGAAGCGATTCGCTCCTCGACGGACTCGATGCCGTGGTCGCCAGAGTTGCGAATAAGATGAACCAGCGGATCCCCGATTTCGTCGATAACCGTACGATCTAGTTCAGTGTCGGCTCCCGTAATAATAAGCTCCATCTTTTTGTTAAGCGACTTCGCCATATCGCGAACAAGTCTGGGGAAACGATTGAACACAGAGTCAACCGGAACCATGCGCAGTTTAAGCACGATGTTCTGGAGGTCGGAGCTGACCCTCGACATATGCTCCACCGTCTCCGTTAATTCCGTACGCTTGATTTCACTCGCCAACTGCTCCAGCCTTACGCGGTCAATCAGCAGCTCGCTAAATAAATTCATCAGCGTGTCAAGCCGGTCGATATCGACTCTGATCGTCTTGTTCATGGCTGCAGGAGCGCTCTGCGGTGCAGCAGACGGCTTGCTGGAAATTTTAACGCTGTCGTTTGCAAGTGGAGCAGTTGCCGATTCAGCAGCAGCAGCAGGCTTCTCGGGCGCTTCCACGGCAGCTGCCGCGGGAGCGCTTGTCAATGAGGCGAGAGTTTCGGCATCCAGAGGCGTTACCGTTACAGAAGAAATCTCGGAGATATTCATGATCTGTTCGTACAGTTGTTCGGCCGTTAGTGTGGAAATCGTAAATACAGTGAACGTTCTGTCGAATTTCTCTTGCTCGAGATCCTGTACCGAAGGTTCGGACTTTACAATTTCTCCGTTGCTCTCCAGCAAATTAAAGACCATATAGGACCTGGCTGCTTTGAGAACGCAATTCTCGTCAACGCTAACTTGTACATAATAAGGCTGATGTCCGGCCTCCATGGATTGCAGAAGAATCGAGGATTGGAATTGGTCGAGGAGCACGCCGCCCGATGTTTCTCCCCCTCCGGCATTCGTTGATGCCGACGGAGCCGCTGCAGTCGAAGCGGCCGCCTGCGACTTATAATCGCCCTTCAGGATGCCTTGCAAGGAGGCGACAATAGAAGTGACATCCGCTTTGCCTGTCCCTCCGCCCACGATGTCTTGTACCATGGCCTCCAGCGCGTCCAAACCTTTGAACAACGTATCGAAGATAAAGCTGTCCATCTTAAGCTTGCTATTGCGGACAAGATCCAGTACGTTTTCCATTTCGTGAGTAAGAGCCGCCAAGTCCTCGAAGCCCATTGTCGCCGACATGCCTTTGAGCGTATGGGCGGATCTGAATATCGATTGCACGATACTAAGATCTTCGGGATTGCCTTCCAATTGAAGCAGATTTTCGTTCAAGGATTGAAGATGATCGTTAGATTCGTCGATAAACATGGACAGATAAGCATTCATATCCATTCACATGCACCTCCTGGTAGGATGATCGTTCGTTCTCCGTTTATCAATTAATTTTTTGCCACGGCCTTCACCAGCTGAGAAGAAATTTCTCCTAGCGGAAGTACATCCTTGACATAACCGCCTTCAATCGCACATCGCGGCATTCCGTACACCACGCAGGTTTCCTCTGATTCAGCAATCAATGAAACGGCGCCTTGCTCTGCCAGCACCTTCATTCCCTTTGCACCGTCACTGCCCATGCCGGTCATAATGACCGCATGTATGCTCAGCTCGCGGAACGGCGCCAGCGATTCGAACATAATGTCCACGGAAGGCCGGTGACCGTTTCGTTGAGGTTGTAGCCCAAGCCGAATGACGTATCCGCCGTCTTGCTTCGCCAGCTCCAGATGATAACCTCCTGGCGCGATATAGACCTTCCCTGGCTGAACAGCCATCCCTTGCTCCGCTTCTACTACTGTGAGCTGACTGAAGTTATCCAGCCTTTGAGCAAGCGACTTTGTAAATTTGGGCGGCATATGCTGCACGACAAGCACCGGGGCCGGAAAGTCGGCAGGCAGCGAGCAAATGACTTCATGAAGCGCTCTTGGACCTCCGGTAGACGTTCCGAGCGCTACGAGATGTCGGAAAGCCCCGGCTGGTCTAGGCTGAACTTCGGACTTTAAAGGAGGCGCTGATCTGGCGGCCGGCTGCCTGGTTCCATCCAAAAGCTTGGAGTCTTTTATACTCGGCTTGCCGGCTGCTTGGCCCCCTTGCTCCACTATGGCCGTTTCCGTCCTCTTTGCAGAACTTTGAGACGTTGGAGCAGGCCGGGTTACTTGGACATCGCCGCCAATATCGTCTAGTGGTTTGGCAGATTTGGACTTGGAGGACTCCAAGCCGGCTTTCTGAAGCGAATGGTTCGCCGCTTTTGTCTGACGAGCTTTGCGAGCCTCATCCTGGATTTTGTCTGACCGCGGGTTCAACCGCTCATTATGTATGATGGGTTCGCTCTTGGACGCGAGCTCTTGCCTTTGCAACAACATTTCCTTGCTAGTCTTGACGTATGCCGCCGTTCGAAGCTTTTCGAGCAATTGTTCTCCAACGGCAAGAATATCATCGGAACCAATGCCCGAAGGCTTGCGAATGAAATCGAATGCGCCGAATTGCAACGCCTTGATCGTATCGCGAGTGTTATCCTCGCTGATGCCGGACAACATGATGATTGGCCTTGGATTGTCCTTCATAATGAATTGCAGCGCTTCGATTCCATTCATTTGGGGCATCTCCAGATCCATCGTCACGACATCCGGTTGATGCTCTCTGACAGCGGCGATCGCCTCCATCCCGTTGGATGCGGTCGCCGCAATGGTGAATTGTTTGTCCCGCACGATGAGATCACTTATAATCGTACGCATGAACGCCGAATCGTCCACGACCAGTACGCGATAAGGAGCCATTTGCATCCCTCCTCAACAACAAAGGACTACCTTGCTAGTCTGAATAATTTAGTTATAAATCCTTTGACGCCGCCGTTCCCGGATGCCGTTGCCGGAATATCCATATACGCCTCCGCGATCCGGCATAGCGCGATCGCCGCTCCGCTGTTCGGATATGCAATCAGGAACGGGATTTGCCTTTTAACTGCTTTGGAGACATGAGAGTCATCCGGGATGGTGCCCAGGGAAGGCAGCTCCGAATGAAGGAACCGACTGGCGACTAAACTGATCTTCTCAGCTGTCTCTTTTCCCTCTCTGGCATCGGAAGCACGATTGACGATTAGTTTAAACTGTGCGTCAATGTCCATCGACTTCACCATCTTAATCAGGGCATAAGCGTCAGTAATCGAGGTCGGCTCCGGTGTTGTAACAACAATCGTTTCTTGAGCCGCGGCGATAAATCTGACTGTCTCCTTCGACAAGCCCGCACCTGTGTCGAACAAAATGACGTCATATTCGCCATGCAGCTTCTCTACCTCGGTGGCGAATCGATTAATTTGCTCCGCTGAAAGCTCGAGAAGATCTCGGAATCCGGAGCCGCCTGCGATATAATGGATCCCTTCGACGCCGAGTTGGATAATATCCCAGATCGTTTTCTCCTGTTTGAGCAGATGATAGAGACTGTACGTAGATGATGTTCCCATCAGGACGTCGATATTAGCCATTCCGATGTCGGCGTCGAAGATGAGCACTTTTTTTCCTTGACGCTTAAGCGCAAGCGCGAAATTCAGACTGAAGTTTGACTTCCCGACTCCGCCTTTCCCGCTAGTAACTGTAATAATCCGAGTATTCGCACGATGGTTCTCATGCTGCTTGACCAAATACCGCAAAGCTTCTGCCTGATCATTCATGTGCAGGCTCTCCTAACAAAAGAGATACGTATGCATGGCAATCGAATCTGCTAATATCGTCAGGCACGTTCTGACCGCTGGCTAGATAGGTTGGATTAAGCTCCATATTCATAACCAGATTAAAAATCGCACCGTATGCAGACGTTTCATCCAGCTTCGTAAATAGAACCTTCGAAACGCCGAACTTCTTGAACCGATCTGCGATAGCAACCATATCAGCCGTCTTGCCCGTAAGACTAACGACAAGAATCGTCTCGCTTGGTTCAAAAGTTTGCAGCAGGCTATTTACCTCGGACACATGAAGCTCGCTGCGGAAGTTCCGGCCTGCCGTATCCATCAGGATCAGCTCTTGATCGCTCAGGGATTGATACGCCTTGGGCAGATCCATTGGAGAGAATACAACCTCTAATGGTACATTCAAGATGTTAGCGTACGTTCGCAACTGATCGACTGCGGCAATTCTGTAAGTGTCGGAGGTAATAAAACCCACTTTGCGTCCATGCTTGATCTTGTATTCGGCGGCAAGCTTAGCGATTGTCGTTGTTTTGCCGACTCCGGTCGGACCGACAAAATGAAGCACCGTCGCATCCTCTCGAATACCGCTAAGACAATAAGGCTGCATCCATTCCTGAAGCTGGATCGCGGCTCTGCGCCATGTCTCGTCATAAGAGAATGCGGCGCCCTCCTCTTTTTCGGCCTCCGTTAAGGCCTCGATAAGACGTTCGCTCCAGACAGGATCTAACTCTTGCAGACTCAATCGATCCTTAAGCGCATTAATGGATTCGGACAGCCATTTTTGCGACTGGCTTTCCCTGGTTAACTTCACCATGTACTCTCGCAGATCGCGAATCTCATTAATGATGAATTGCTCCTTGTCCATCCGGAAACGGGATTGAGGAGACTCCATTTCGTGTTGCTGTTTTTCTGGATGTTTAACTGCCGTTAGCGGTCTCGTTTCAGATGTGGCTGCAATCGGTTGTGTTTGATCTTGGTAGGCAGATGTTACGTTCTGGCGAGCTTGCTGCATGGGCAAAGGCTCCAATGTAGCGGTAGCTGCCCCCGAACGTTTGGCCGTCTGCAAAATTTGTTCCACCATGGCAGACACTTCCGGCTGGACATGCCGTTGCGGCGGATCCTGCTGTTTAACTGCTCCAGTCTCGACAGCCGCAATGACCTCCATCTTCTTTTTGCGAAACATGCCGAGAAACCCGCCTACTTTGATCTCCTTCGTCTCGAGAATAACAGCATCTTTGCCGAGATCTGTGCGAATCTGCGATACCGCTTCAGGTAAAGCGTTGACCAAATACCGTTTCACCCTCATAGATTCACCACTCCTACGCTCTGGACTTCAATGTTAGGCTCAAGCTCGCTGTAGGACAAGACAGGAACTTCTTGCATGGTGCGTTCAATAATTTGTCTCAAATACATGCGAATCGTCGGAGATGCCAACACAATTGGTTGTTGTCCCGACTGAATCTGCCTGCTGACATGTTCGCCGATCTTTTGGTAGATTTGCTGGGTCGAGATGGGATCGAGCGCAATGTAACTGCCTTGATCGGTCTGCTGCACGGATTCCGCGATTTTTTTCTCCAATTGCGGCCCTACCGTAATCACCCGCAGCGTATCCCCGCCAGGAGAGAATTGCTGGGTAATTTGGCGTGACAGAGACTGTCTTACATACTCTGTCAAAATGTCAGGGTCCTTCGTATATGAGCCATGATCGGCAAGAGCCTCAAATATGGTGACCAGATCCCGTATCGACACCTTCTCCTTAAGAAGCTTGGAGAGAACCTTCTGTACGTCGCCA
The DNA here is from genome assembly GCF_014303795.1 of Paenibacillus sp. PAMC21692. NCBI lineage: Bacteria > Bacillati > Bacillota > Bacilli > Caryophanales > Paenibacillaceae > Paenibacillus > Paenibacillus sp. PAMC21692. The sequence continues at coordinate 4,809,294 of NZ_CP060293.1, read as the reverse complement.
ATGGTCAGAATGGAAGGAATGAGTTCGTCGACAAGCGCAGGGTACGATTCCTTGACATTTTCGACAAGCATCTTCGCCTCTTGACGACCGATAAGCTCATGCGCATGCCGTTTAATGATTTCCGTAAGATGTGTCGCGACAACCGACGGCGGATCAACGACCGTATAGCCGGACAGCTCTGCCCGCTCTTTCATCGCTTCATCAATCCAGATGGCCGGCAGGCCAAAAGCCGGTTCGGTCGTCTCGATGCCGATGACCGAATCATCCTCGAAGCCCGGGCTCATCGCCAAATAATGATTCAAGAGCAAGTCTCCTCTTGCTACGGTATTTCCTTTGATCTTGATGACGTACTCATTCGGTTTTAATTGAATATTATCGCGGATTCGGATGACCGGTACGACGAGCCCAAGCTCTAATGCGCACTGCCTGCGGATCATAATGATCCGGTCGAGAAGATCTCCGCCCTGCTGCGTATCTGCGAGCGGAATTAATCCGTAACCGAATTCGAACTCGATTGGATCCACTTGCAGCAAGCTGATCACGCTTTCCGGGCTGCGCACCTCTTCGATTTGCTGCTCTTCTACAAGCAGCTCTTCCTGCTCTTGTTTTTTGGTGAGGCGCTTCTGCATCACGTACGCCCCGATTGCCAAAATAATGGCATAAGGCCAAGTCGTAAGTATACCGATTGGCGTAAGGCCAAGCACCGCGATGGTTCCGGCTGCGATATACAGCATCTTGGGATACCGAAGCATCTGGCCTGTCAAGTCATCCGCCAAAGTGCCCTCCGAAGCCGCTCTCGTCACAATAAGGCCGGCAGCAGTGGAGATAAGCAATGCAGGTATTTGCGCGACCAGTCCGTCGCCGATGGTCAGGATCGAAAATGTTTCCAGGGATTCTCCGAAACTCATTCCATGCATGGCCATACCGACGATAAAGCCGCCAATCAAGTTGATGATCAATATGATGATTGTTGCAATAGCATCGCCTTTGACAAATTTACTGGCACCGTCCATGGCGCCGTAAAAGTCGGCTTCCTTCTCGATTTTGGATCGGCGCTCGCGAGCTTGCTGTTCGTTGATGAGGCCTGAGTTCAAATCCGCGTCGATACTCATCTGTTTGCCAGGCATCGCATCCAGCGTAAACCTCGCGGCAACCTCTGCAACCCGCTCCGAGCCTTTCGTAATGACGATGAACTGAACAACGACGAGAATCAGGAAGACGATAAAACCAATGGCGACTTCCCCGCCGCCTACCCAGCGTCCGAAAGTCTCGATCACTTCGCCCGCCTCAGCATGCGTTAAAATGCTTCTTGTCGTGGATACGCTTAGTGCCAGCCGGAATAATGTAGTAACGAGCAGGATCGCCGGGAAAATCGAGAAATCCAGCGCTTCTTTCGTATTCATCGCGACTAACAAAATCATGAGCGCAATCGAGATATTCAAGATCAACAATAAGTCGATAAGGAAGATCGGGATCGGGATAATCATCATGAGCACAATTCCAATAATGCCGAGTATGATAAATAAATCTTTTGGTTTCATGATGGCGCCTCCTCCCGCGTTTTATCGTTTATTTGGTTCTGCCCTTCAATTTATACACATGCGCCAGCACTTCTGCCACTGCTTGGAACAGATCGTTCGGGATAACGTCTCCGATCTCTGCCCTTTCGTACAGCGCTCTTGCCAGCGGCTTATTTTCCATCGTTATGACGCCATTTTCCTTGGCGATTTCCTTGATTTTCAGAGCGACATGATCCATCCCCTTCGCGATAATCGTCGGCGCTTCCATTTGGGATGCGTCGTATTTGAGTGCAATGGCAAAGTGAGTCGGGTTCGTGATGACGACATCGGCTTTGGGCACTTCCTGCATCATGCGTTGAATGGCCATCTTCCGTTGACGTTCGCGAATCCTTCCTTTGACGAGGGGATCACCTTCCGATTTCTTATATTCATCTTTAATGTCTTGCTTTGACATCTTAATGCTTTTTTCATGCTCGTATTTCTGATACATATAATCCAGAAGAGCAAGTATCACCAATACCGAGCCAATCTGGATACCAAGCTTTATGGTTATTCCGGCTGTAAAGCTAAATACGGATTGGATCGACAGCGAAGACAAGGCGAGCAGGTTGTTCCATTCCCGCGAAATCGCCATATATACCAAAATACCGATGATCGTTACTTTCAAAATGCTTTTCAAAAATTCAACCAAACTTCTCATGGAGAAGATTCGCTTAAACCCCTCAATAGGATTCAGCTTGGAGAGCTTCAGCTTCAAAGGATCTCCGGTCAACAAGAAGCCGAACTGAGCCACGTTACCGATAATGCCGACCAACATCGCGATAGCGAAGATCGGAAGTAAAAACAGCAACGCTTGCCATAACAGATTCATGAACAATTCGGTCACATTTTCGGTCGTTAACTCCATCAATAGCCAATCCTGAAAGATACCGCCGAACAGTCCTATAATCTTGGTCTTGTAATAGCTGCCCAGCATCAAAAAAGAAGCGGAAACGAATAAGAGAATAAATGCGCCGGGCAAATCGGAGGATTTGGCCACCTGGCCCTTCTTGCGTGATTCATTCCGCTTTTTGGGCGTTGCTTTCTCCGTCTTTTCCTGACTGAACAATTGCAAATCCAGCTTTAAACGATAAGCTCGCAAGGTAATCGGCCTCCTGCCTACTCAACTGGCGGTCCTTGTACGATTCCGAGCAAGTGTTCCAGCGAATCGAACATAATAGCGAACAGCTTTTCGAATAACACCGCCATCCCGGGCAATAACAACATCAATAGAATCAAACCAATGATAATTTTTAACGGGATGCCGATGACAAAAATATTGAACTGCGGAGCTGTTTTGACCAGGAAGCCGAGCCCCAGGTCCGTCAGAAACATGGCGACGACAAGCGGTGCTGCCACCTGCAGTGCAAGAAGGAATGTATTGCCGAACGTACGAGTCAGAAAGTCGGTAACGCCGCCCTCCATGATTCGGGCAAACAAGTCGTTCGTTAGAGGCAGCCACTGATAGCTGTCCATCAATCCCGTCAATAAATAATGATGGCCATTCATCATTAAAAATACGACCAGCATGAGCATATACTTGAAGTTTCCCAATAGGGGCGATGAAGCTCCGGTATGGGGATCAACAACGTTAGCCATCGCGAACCCGATTTGCATATCCATAATGGAGCCCGCGGTTTGGACAATCATAAAAAATAAATAAACAACAAACCCCAGCAATATGCCGATCAACATCTCTTGAATGAGGACGAGTATGTATTCCGCGTTCATAACGATGGATTGCTCCATCCCATAGGTCATAAATACGATTAAGGAAATAAAAAATCCTAAACCAATCTTGAACACATTCGGCACGCCTCGCGAAGAAAAGACAGGCGCAATGACGAAAAATGCAGTTATTCGACAAAAAATAAGCAAAAAAATAGGAAACCCTTGAACGATTGCATTCATCCGCATTCACAACCTAACCGATGTAATGATGAAGATTGTTCAGCAGCCGGTATGTGAAGTCGACAACCGTATTCAGTATCCATGGACCGAAAACAATGATGGAGACAAAAACAGCGACAATCTTGGGAACAAAAGCGAGCGTCTGCTCCTGAATCTGGGTCGTCGCCTGAAAGACGCTGATTAACAAACCAACAACCAAGGCGAGAACCAGCATTGGAGCGCTGGCTTTCAGAACCGTATACACCGCTTCGCCGGCTAATCCGATGACGAAGTCAGCACTCATGAGCATTACCCTCCTGTGACATCATGTGTTGAAGCTGAGCAGCAACGACTTGACGATCAGATACCAGCCATCAACAAGCACGAATAAAAGCAGCTTGAACGGTAATGAGATCATGATCGGCGGCAGCATCATCATCCCCATCGCCATTAAGGTACTGGCGACAATCATGTCAATGACCAGGAACGGGATAAATATCATAAAGCCCATCTGGAAAGCTGTCTTGAGTTCGCTGATGGCATAGGCCGGAATCAACACAGTCAGCGGAATATCTTCGTACGAAGACGGTTTTTCTGTCTGCGTGTAATTCATGAACAATAATAAATCTTTTTCGCGCGTATGGGCGAACATAAATTTTTTCATCGGCTTGGCCGCTTCTTCGAACGCTTGCGTTTGTGTAATCTCGCCCTTCAGGTATGGCTGAAGAGCAACCTCGTTTACTTGCCCGAAAGTAGGCGCCATGATAAAAAAAGTAAGGAACATGGCAAGACCGATCAATACCTGATTCGGCGGCGTCGTCTGAGTGCCAATTGAAGTTCGAACGAATCCAAGCACGATTACGATCCGAGTAAAGCTGGTCATGAGCACCATGATTGCCGGCGCGATGCTTAGTACCGTAATAATAAGCAGCAACGACAGCGCGCTGGTGCCGGGCGCTTCTCCATCCCCTCCGTTATTGCCGATATTAATCGAAATATCCGGCAACGGCTCCGCGAAAGTCTGACTCTGAAGCAATAATGATAGCAGCAGAACGGCGAAGAAAGACACCCACTTCTTATTTTTCATCGTCCATCAACCGTTCGTTCTTATTTTGTTTGTTTAGCAAGCTTTCCAATTGTTCCTTTCGATCGCTCTGCTGAGAAAGCTTGCTGTTCAGCAATTGCTGAAAGGATGCCGAATCGTTCCAACGTTCGTCCTTAGGTTGTTTCTCTTCTTTGTCGCCGGTGCGCCAGCGTCTGACCAACGAAACGATATCCTTTGGCGCCCATGTGACTTCGGCTTGCTTCTCCATTGCGGCGATGACTCTCCCGACTTGTTCGGGATCGTCTATTTTGTCGATCAGCGTAATGGAATTGCCGACGCCAACAATGTAGATGCTGCCTGCAATCTCTACGACTTGCATCGAGCTGTTCTGACCAAGAGCTATGCCGCCCATTGAACGCATGGAGCGACTTGCGCCCCAAGAACGACTGCGACTCGACAGCCACTTGATCACGACCACGATTAGAGTAATCACGATCGCGAGAGAAATGATCACCCAAACGAGTCCACTGAGAAACTCTCCAGGCTCCGAACCGGAAAAAGTATCGGGGATCTCGTTGCCGGCGCCGCTCTCCCCGAGCTTGGCTGCGGCAACCCCAGGTAAAACGGACAGGCCTGCCGCGGCCAACACAGCGGTTCGTAGTTGTAATTTCATAACGTTGCTGATGCCTTATCCCAGCGTCTTCTTAATCGCTTCGATAACACGATCCGCTTGAAATGGCTTGACGATAAAGTCCTTCGCACCAGCTTGTATCGCATCGATGACCATCGCTTGTTGACCCATGGCGGAGCACATGATGACTTTGGCATTGCCGTCCATCTTTTTGATCTCTTTAAGCGCGGAGATCCCGTCCATCTCAGGCATCGTGATGTCCATCGTAATAAGATCCGGTTTCAGTTCCTTGTATTTCTCCACCGCTTGCGCGCCGTCCTGCGCCTCTCCTACTACCTCGTAGCCATTTTTCGACAAAATATCGCGAATCATCATACGCATGAAAGCTGCGTCGTCAACGATCAGAATCCGGTTTGCCATGTTCATTTCCTCCTAGGATGTTATTGTAATTTTTGAATACGGTCCCATTGGCTGACGATGTCCGTGACACGCACGCCGAAGTTCTCGTCGATGACAACAACCTCGCCTTTTGCGATTAGTTTGTTGTTGACGAGAATGTCGACCGGTTCGCCGGCTAGCTTGTCCAACTCGATAATGGAGCCTTGGGACAGTTCTAGAATATCCTTAATTTGCTTCTGGGTTCTACCTAATTCTACAGTGACCTTCAGCGGTATGTCGAGCAATAAATTTAGATTTGTGTTGTCTTGTGGTACAAAAGACGCATTGTTAAAGTTCGCAAACTGAACGGGCTGAACATTGACGTTGCGATTAAGTCCTTGCGGATGGGCTGAAGGTCCCGGATTACCCATTGGATTGTCGTAACCTGCTGCGGGAATCCCATACCCTCCAGCATTCTGCATAGGCGGTGCGGCCTGCATCGGAGGCTGCATTGGAGGCGCCATCATCGATGCTGCAGCAGCTGATTGCTGAATGGCTGCTTGCTGCTCCGCTTCCGCCGTTGCTTTGGCTGGTTCGGAAGCTGCAGGCTCCGGCAGCTCGGCATCACCCATAAGCGTCGACACCATTTGTTTGGCGAAGGAGACGGGCAAAAGCTGCATGATTGTCGAATCAATGAGATCGCCAATCGTCAAGTGGAAAGAGATTTTAATAAACACGTCCACCGGAGGCAGATGTCCCATTCCGTCGCCCCGATTGACATCAAGGATATCGATGCCAGGCGGAGAAATATTAACAAAACGGTTAAAGATGGTCGACATGGAGGTTGCCGAAGAGCCCATCATCTGATTCATCGCTTCCTGAACGGCACTGATATGAATTTCGTTCAATTCACCGGCTTCGACAAGTCCTTCTCCGCCTAACATCAAATCCGCAATGACTTGAGCATCCTTCGTGCGAATGACGAGGGAGTTGATTCCTTCGAATCCGTCCACATATTGCACGCTGACCGCAACATGGGGTTTCGGGAAAATATCGCCCAGTTCCTCTCGTCTGACCAACGTAACTTGAGGTGTTGTAATTTCTACTTTCTTGCCTAGCAGCGTCGACAACGCCGTTGCCGCGCTCCCGAAAGTAATGTTGCCGATCTCGCCAAGCGCATCCTGCTCCAAAGATGACAAGAAGTCCGATAATTGAACTTCATTGGAAGGAAGCGCAATCTCTTCAGGTTCATTAGAGGACTGACGAAGTAGGGCGTCGATTTCCTCTTGTGATAAATAATCTTTACTCATCATGTAATTCATCCGCTCCTTCGCTTACAATTTCGTCAATCTGAACGGCTAACCGATCTTTGACCGAGCCTGGACTTCCGATAAACTTCAGCTTGTCCCCTACTTTAATTCGAAGACCATCCTCAACCGATTTATTAAGGGACAGCACATCGCCAACGCCCAGCGACAAGAACTCCTGTATCGTAATAGACGATTCGCCAAGCTCCGCGATGATGGGAAGCTTCGCTTTGCTCACGCGCTGCTCCAGAATTTCCACTTCTTCCGGAATACGTTCTTTTTTCTGAGAAACAAACCAATGATGTACGGAAAGTCTTGCCATAATCGGTTCTAATACAACATGAGGGATACATAAGTTGATCATACCGGTTGTATCGCCGATCTTCGTGCTGAACGATATAAGAGCGATCGTTTCGTTAGGGGATACGATCTGCATAAATTGCGGATTGGTCTCCAACGCCTCCAGCCTGGGCGATATATCGATAATCGTTTTCCAGGCCTCTTGCAGGCTTTCGAACGTTCTCGCGAAAATTCGTTCCATGACGGTTGTTTCAATCTCGGTTAAGTTGTTTATTTTGGATGGAGCGATACCCTGTCCGCCCAGCATGCGGTCCAACATCGCGTAAGCAACGTTCGGATGGACCTCCAGCACCATTCGCCCTTCGAGCGGTTCCGCTTCGAAAATATTGAGAATCGTCATCTTCGGAATGGAACGAATAAACTCGTCATAAGGCAATTGCTCCACGTCCACGACGTTGATCTGGACAAAGGTACGAAGCTGCGCCGAGAAATAGGTTGTCAAATATCGCGCGAAGTTTTCGTGAATGCGAGTCAAGCTCCGGATATGGTCCTTCGAGAACCGCACGGCCCGTTTGAAATCGTACACGCTGACTTTTCGCGTAACCTCTTCCTTCTTCAAATCCTCCGCGTCCATCTCGCCGGAAGACAGCGCGGCTAGCAGGGCGTCGATCTCGTTCTGCGATAATACATCAACCAATTCTCTCACCTCCTTCGAGGAAATCGCCTATAAGTTATAGTTCTGTAATGATGAAATCCGTAATTTCGACTTTAATCAGCTTGCCTTTCGGTAGGGCAGGATTAATCAAGTTCAGAAGCTTAGATTCAAGCGCGTCTTCTCCCTGCGATCCATTTAATTCTTCTGCGGTTGTATCGGCGAGAGTGCGGCTGATCATAGGCTTGATTTCAATTTCGAGCAGCTTGTCAAAATCCTCTTTCGTCTTTTTCGCGTCGAGCTGGAACGCAAAGCTGATAATCACAACTTTCTCCTGATCTTTCAGATTGCGGCGAAAATCATTGAGTTCGGCTGTCACCTCGACACGCTTATCGGCCGATAGCTTTTCGATTTCGACCGGCTCCTTGTTCGCTGCTGTACTGGCCGGATCGTTGAACAGCGAACGGAACAAAATGATGGATACAATGGCGATAAGCGTAATAGATAACAAGATCGTTATTAACCAAGGCAACATTTTTTTCATGACGTAGGACCCTCCGTTTGATCACTCTTTTGGGCCGCCGCGACGAGGCCGATTGTTTGAAGAAACTGCTGATTCAGAAGCAGCAGCTCGGAGGACTTTTCCTTCACCACCAGCTTCTTGCCTGTCGTGAGCGTGATCACGGTATCAGCAGCCTCTTCAATCAATTCAATGAGAAGCGCATTAATAACAACTTTGGTTCCATTCAATCGCGTTACGGTAATCATCAGCTACCCCCTTGCTATGTAGGAGGAGACCGCTAGGAACGGCCTCCCGAATTAGCTTGCTATTATTCTAAGGTTTAACGTTTCAAGTTAACGACTTCTTGCAAAATTTCGTCTGAAGTCGTAATAATTCTGGAGTTCGCCTGGAATCCGCGCTGCGCGACGATCATCTCTGTAAACTCCGCCGTCAGATCGACGTTGGACATCTCCAGCTGACCGGAAATAATGGCACCCGTGCCGGTCTCTGCGTCATTCGCCGTCAACAGATCGAATTCGCCGTCCGGATTGGCATTTACCGTCATCCGGTACAAGTTGCCTCCAAGCTTCTCGAGGCCGCTCGGATTGACGACCTTGGCGATCCCGAGCTGAGCCACCTCCACTTGACCGTCAACCGTCACGCCGATGATCATACCGTCTTGACTGATAGAATAAGCCGTAACTTCTTCATCAAGCACGATAGGAGCTCCGCCGCTATCCAGTACGAACATGCCGTCGGACGTAACCAGCTGCCTGGCCGAGTCAAGAGTGAAATTGCCTGCGCGAGTCAACAACATTTCGCCATCGGCACCGGCCGATACAACAAAGAATCCATCCCCGTCGATACGAAGGTCATTCGGTTGATTCGTCGTCATGGCGCTGCCAGCCGTATGAATCGTATCAATCGAACCGATCGATACGCCCAGACCGATCTGTCTGGCATTAACACCGCCACGCTCTCCTTCTTCCGGCGCGGTAACTCCGGCTACCGTCTGGCTTAGAATGTCCTGGAACATGACACGGCCCGCTTTAAAGCCTACCGTATTTACGTTTGCAATGTTATTGCCGATAACGTCGAGTTTCGTTTGGAACCCTCTCATGCCGGACACGCCGGAATACATCGATCTTAACATGGCTCTATTCCTCCATTGGTTCAAATAATGTCGATCATTGCTCCCTCAGTCGCTTCAATCGGTCCACGACCAGGCTTCCTCAAAGAGGTCCAACCTTAGTTCAAAATGATCGCGCTGTCGATTTGTGTAAATACGTTGCTTTTCATTTGATTGCCTTCCAGCGCCGTTACAACTGTACGGCTTGGAACGTTTACGATCATGGCGATATCGCGGTAGACGATCAAAGAATCCTTGGCGCCTTTGGATGCGGCATCGTCCACGGCTTGCATGATTTGAGTCAAAGAATCGGGCTGCAGCTTAATGCCTCTCTGCTCCATTCTCGTCTCGGCATGATGACTGAACTTTAATACTTTGGATTCCAGCAAATCGCGGAATTCCGTAGATACGGGTTTTCCCTGCTGATGGGTATGGGTTTTATCCGCCTTCTCAAGCTGAATAGGCGTCGTTTTGATCGGAAACAGATGACCGATTTTTATCGTATCGCTCATGGCGTTTCCTCCCCTGCGCCATCCTCTTCCACAGGGTCCTTGGCCTCAATCTCCGTATCCGAGATCGCAACGACATAATCCAGCGCTACCTCTTTATCGCCAGACTTGGCGTACAATAGGCCATCTCTGGACAAAATGGAATCCACTTGTCCCGTCATCGAGATGACGTTGCCTTGTTCGTTGTATTCGTACCATTCTATATGTTTGCCGATCAGGCTCGAAGCGGAGCCGATGCTCTGACGCATTAACGCGAGCTCTCCCGCCATGTTCATCAGCTGCTCGACGGAAGTAAATTGCGCCATCTGCGCAATAAACTCTTTATCTTGCATAGGCTGCATAGGATCCTGATTTCTTAATTGCGTAACGAGAATGGACAAGAACTGATCTTTGCCAAGCGTGTCGGTCGACTTCTTGTTCGACGCAGCCTGCACGTTGGATTTATCATAGTTGGGCCATACCGTTCGGGTGGACACAGCATCTGACAATTTCCTCACCTCCATCCTTCCAAGCATAAACTAGATTGCAAGCTCGAAAATTTAGTAATGTATTTATGCCTTTTCGTTAATCGATCTGCCAAAGCCTAACCCCTGTATTGCGGCTTGCTCGACCATCTCCGTCTCAAAAGCGTTGTCACTCACGCGCTCGTCTTCGCGGAACCCTTGACGGTCACCGGATTGACCGCTGCCATTTTGGCCATTGCCGAAATGCTGATTGGAAAGCTGTGCTGCCGAGCTGCTTTGAGTGACTTCCAGCTTCTCTACGTTAAGGCCTTGCGCCTGCAACGCAGCTCGCAGCTGAGCCATCTGATTCTCGAGCATATCCTTGGCCATAGCATTATCGGCTTGGAACAGCGCGGTCAATAGACCGTTCTGCATGGAAATCTTAACGTCGACTTGTCCAAGATGCTCCGGGAACAGCATAAGCTTTGCTTCGGTAACACCGTTTAATGCCCGGATATCGAACTTCTGCACGATGAGGCCTTCCATCGTTTCTGCGAAGTCATCAGCGAGTACGAACGACGTCGGTGCTGCGGACTTGGTCAACAGCGATGCAAATTCCCGAACGTTATCAGGTCCCACGAACGGAAGCTGAACGGGCTGTGCCGATTCCGATGAGCTTGCTCCGACTTCCGCTTGAATCAAAGTCTCGGTAAACAAGGCTTTTTGTTCCGCGATTGCTTGCATGTATGCAGGATGCGCCGTTTGACGGCTCATTCGCTGAAGGTGGACAAGCGCTTCGTTAGAACCCGTCTGCTGGGTGACCAGCCACTCAGGCGTCTCGCTGGCTAAGGCTTGTTCTACAGGCTTCGTTTTAGCACCCTCGAGCTTGGAGGCGATTGCTCGCAGCTGCTCTCCGACGAAGGCAAGCGGATCCTGACCCTGCACTTGTTTAAGAGGTCCTTGCTGCAATTTCGTTTGCAGCCCAAGCAAAGCGTCCTGCAGACTGCTCTTCACGTTTAACGCCGCTTCCCGAATGCTGATTGTTTCTTCAGCCAACCCCGCTTGCAACTCAGCTTGCGGCTGCAGTCGTACAATCGGAGCTCCTAATAGCGCGAGCAACGCGTTTATGCTTTCCATTGCGCCAGTCAGCTCAATCAAGTCTTGCTCGGACAGCGTCTCGTCGTCTTGCGCGTTCTCGCCCAGGCTGTCGATCAATCCGTCGATGGCAGCCATCAGCTCCTCCAGCGTCGGCGTTGGCAATTCGCTCTCGGCTTCTGCAAGAGCTGACAGTCCGGCTATTGCCGACACAAGTGAAGATTGCTGACCTGCAACCTCTTCTCCCACGGATTGTCCAGCGATGTGATGAACCAACGTTTGTTGAAAACCCGCGCCCGGGTTGCTAGCTTGTCCTTTAGACGCACCTTGCGATACGGCAGCCGTTGTCTGAGTTGAAGCTGCTACAGCGCTGTTAATCATCATTTCCATTGTTTTTTCACCTCCTTTCCGATCCTCGTCCATCCATAGCGCCTATGTGCCTGGCAACAGCTTTGTCACGATCGTAGCGGTGGCCGCTTCATCCTTTTTCGACATTTCGCTTAAAATGCCGGATCTTGCCGTATCGCTTACAGAATTGAGGATACGAATCACTTTGCTCGGGCTGATGTCCTTCATTTTCAGAAGCATTTCACCGGCGCTTTTTGCATCCATCGATTCGAAGGTTGCGCTCAGCTGTTCTTGATTAAGCGTGGAGGAAACCGTTGTTTCCGTTTCGCCTGCCTGCTCGTTCACTCTTGCTTGCAGAGCGGCGATTTGGAGATCCTTTACTTCAACGTTATCCTTCAATTTAACCGTAGCTTCCGCCGCAATCCTTGGATCCATCTTCTCCATAATTTTCACGCGGTCATCCGAACGCATGGATGCGAACAACAACACGATTTCGTCAATATTCATGTTTTGTACGATCGGGGCTGCTTTGCTAGGTGTCATCTTCGAGAACATACTCGCCAGTTCTTCTATCTTGGCGGTATACTGCTCAGCTTCCAGCAACTCCTGTTCGGTCAGCTGCTTGAGCTGCGCATTTTCGTCTTCGAGGCCTTTTACGGCTTCCTCCTGGTTCGAGGCCGTCGCGTTAGCGGCCGCCAGCTCCGCTTTCACTGCGGCAAGCTCCGTTTCCAGCTCCTCGATCTTCTCGCTCATCTTCTTGTTGCGGATGGCATCATCGTCCATCGAGTTTTCTGATATCTTGGGCTCCGGCAACACCTCGCGCAAGATCGGCACGGAATTGCCGACCTGCAGAGCCTTATTGCGGAATTCCACATCGAATATCGCAAATAATACGCCTAGCAATACCACGACGAACAAGATCGGTATCATCAGAAACATAAATCGTTCAAATCCGTTATAGCTTTGTTTTTCTGTACCTGTTTCCGCCAATTCCACTCACTCCCTCTGCCGGCGCAAACGCATGTTCTTATGGGGTTGGCATCATGAATCGGACGGTGGCCATTTCATCCAGCTCGTTCTGCTCCTTCAATTGCAGAGCATGACGGAATCGATCCCAGGCATGATCCTTCGCCTTAAGCCACACCTTCTCATCCTTTACCTTGTCCGCGAGTCGCGACCGGCTGTGCTCAACAACCCGTTCGGCTTGCAGCACGTCCAAACGTTTTTTGTCGATGCACGTCTGCAAGTGTTCAAGGTATTCTCCGATGATCCGTACTTCGGATAACGGCATGACCTGCTGCGCGGATCGTTGTAACTTCTCTTCCCATTCCTCTTTCGCCAGCACCAACTCGCGAAGCGACATCTCCTGCACGGACAACGCGCTCAGCGCGTCAGACAACAGCCATTCGGCCTGAGTCTTCTGGCTGGTCTTCAGGTCGACTACTTTTTGGAACGAATAATGGAAGGTTGCCACTTCAGCGTTCAGCTCCTGTCAAAATGCTCTATCAATTGCGATTGCGCTTCGCCGAGCGTTACCTTCTCGGTCGTTTTCTGCTTAGCGAATGCATGGATCGTTTCTATTGCTTCGATCGCTTTATCAATTTCTTTGTTGGATCCGACTTGATACGCCCCAATATTGATCAGGTCTTCCGAATCTCTATAGATAGCAAGAAGTCTTTTCAGTTCGTTCGCGGCATCCTGTTGCTGCTCCGTCACGATTTCCTTCATGACGCGGCTGACAGAGGCAAGAACGTCGATCGCGGGAAAATGTCCCTTGTGGGCCAAATGCCGACTTAATACGATATGACCGTCCAGAATGCCCCTTACCGCGTCCGCGATAGGTTCGTTCATGTCATCGCCGTCCACGAGGACGGTATAAAACGCCGTAATGGAGCCGCTTGGTCCCGTACCCGCTCGTTCCAGAAGCTTGGGAAGCGCTGCAAAGACGGATGGCGTATACCCTCTAGTTGCAGGCGGCTCGCCAATGGCAAGACCAACTTCGCGCAGCGCCATGGCGTAACGGGTTACGGAGTCCATCATCAGCATGACGTTTAATCCGCGGTCACGGAAATATTCGGCGATAGTCGTTGCAATCAAAGCGCCTTTCATTCGGATGAGAGCGGGTTGATCGGATGTTGCCACAATGACGACGGATCTCGCAAGACCTTCGGGCCCGAGATCCTTTTCGATGAACTCCAGCACTTCCCTGCCGCGTTCGCCGATAAGGGCGATTACATTGACATCGGCCGAGGTATTTCGGGCAATCATGCCAAGCAGTGTACTTTTGCCTACGCCCGAACCAGCGAATATACCGACGCGTTGTCCTTGACCTACGGTAAGCAAACCATCGATGGCTCTGACACCGATGCTGAGCGGCTCCGTCACGCGCGGACGATTTAGCGGATTGCTTGGCTCGTTGTGAGTGGAATAATGCTGCATACGGCTTGGCAGGAAACTTCCGTCAAGCGGATTGCCTAATCCGTCAAGCACTTTCCCCAGCAGCTCCGAACCAACTTGGACCGTGAGCGGTTTGCCCGTTCCGACGACATCGCAGCCTGGGCTTATGGCATGAAGATCGCCAAGCGGCATCAGAATGACCTTGTTATTTCTGAAGCCAACGACCTCAGCCTTAAGCGGCTTGGCCGATTTGGACGGATAAATATAACACAAGTCGCCGATACTCGCATCCGGACCTTCCGATTCCACCGTCAAACCGATGACTTGAGTCACTTTGCCGTTGACGCGGACAGGATCAAGCGGTCTTAGATGCTCTAAATATTTGTGAATATCAAGCGATCTACTCCCAGTCATTTGGTTCACTCCGTTCTTCGCCGCTCTGGTGAGCCAGCTGGAACAGCTCGCGCTTGATCTCGGATAACTGGGTATCGATTCTCGCATCTATGCTGCCGTAAGCAGATCGTATGACGCAGCCATTGTCCTTAACCGTTGAATCCGGCAGGATATGAAGCTCGGCTTGCGAATCGATCGCGGTATGCAGCTCTTCCCTTGATGCCTGAACGAAAGCCAGCTGCGAAGGTGCGACGCAGAGCGTGATGACGCCTTGCTCTCTTCTGCGGGAGAGCGACTTTCGAATTAAGTCGACTGCCATATCTGGAGCCGAAGCCAACTGCTGGCCAATGATCTTCTCCGCTATGGCCACGCTGAGCTCGACTAGAAACGGTTCGGCTTCCTGTATAATCTGTTCACGCATGGAGTAAGCGCCTTTTAACACTTCGGCCGCTTCCGACAACCGGGATTCCCAGCTCTGCTGCAACTGCTTAACAGCCTCCGCGGATCCCTCGCCGAACCCTAGCTCGTAGCCTTCCGCCCGGGACGCTTCGAATGCGGCCTCGTCCTCGGATCGTTTCTGAAGCCACCATACGTCGATCTGTTGCTCCGCCTCTCCCAGCATCCGTTCGCATTCCTGCGAAGTTTCGCGAAGCCTCTCTTCTGCAAACGATTCGGCATCGGACAAGATTTGGTCCCGCAATGCTATCGTCTCTTGATCCGGCTGCCAGGATTCTGTTTCTCCCTGCTGAGCGGGATCGACAGCCGCAGCCGCATAAGGATTGGACCACTGAAGCCGTTTGAGCTGCTCCAATGAAATCACGCTGGAGGATTTGATCAAATTAGACAATAATATCATCTCCTCCGCCGCGCGCGATAATAATTTCACCCGACTCTTCTAACCTGCGAATCGTAGCGACGATTCGAGTCTGGGCTTCTTCAACATCACGCAGCCGGACAGGCCCCATAAATTCCATCTCTTCCTTGAACGATTCGGCCATCCGCTTGGACATGTTGCGGAAGATGGCCTCGCGCACCTCTTCGCTCGCCACTTTGAGGGCCAGTTGCAGATCCGCGTTCTCGATATCGCGAATGATCCGCTGAATGGAGCGATTGTCGATATTGACGATGTCTTCGAATACGAACATCCGTTTTTTGATTTCTTCGGCCAGTTCCGGATCCTGAATCTCCAGCGCGTCGAGGATGGTGCGTTCCGTTCCCCGGTCGACTCCGTTAAGAATCTGCACGATGGAATCGATGCCGCCGGCATTTGTATAGTCCTGCGTAACCGTAGCAGATAACTTCTGTTCAAGCACGCGTTCTACTTGCGAGATAACCTCGGGAGAAGTACTGTCCATCAGCGCGATTCTTCGTGCGACATCCGCTTGTTTGTCCTGCGGGAGCGACGATAAAATTTGGGACGATTGCTCCGACTGCAAGTAGGACAAAACGAGCGCGATCGTTTGCGAATTCTCGTTTTGAATAAAGTTGAGAATTTGTGCCGGCTCCGCCTTCCTTGCGAAATCGAATGGCCTCACTTGCAGCGTAGCTGTCAGACGATTGATAACGTCCTGCGCCTTCGCTTCTCCGAGCGCCTTTTCGAGAATTTCTTTGGCATAAGAGATCCCGCCCTGCGAGATATACTCTTGCGCCAGACATATTTGGTGAAACTCGCTTAGAATCGTCTCGCGATCACCGCTGTCTACTTTGCGCACATTGGCGATTTCCAACGTCAGCTGCTCAATCTCGTCCTCTCGCAAATGCTTGAATATTTGCGCCGATACTTCAGGTCCGAGCGTAATGAGCAAGATGGCTGCTTTCTGGCGTCCGGATAAGCCTTGCATCATGTTTTTGGACATTTATGGCACCTCTATTCGTCTACAAGCCAGGTGCGAAGAAGATTGACGAATTCGTCAGGCTTGCGTTTGGCGAGTGTTTCAAGATTTTTGCGAGCTTGACTGTCGTTGTTGACACTGTCCAGATCAAGCGTCGGATATTCCACTTTCGTCGACACCGGAGCCATTTCGACTTCTTCAATCTCCGCTTGTTTGCGTCTGCGGTTTAACAGGAAGACGAGTCCGCCGATAAGCGCGAGCGCGGCTGCACCCAGTCCAATTGCCCAACCTGTCGATAAACCGGCTTTCGATGCGGCTGATGGGTTCTCCGCAAAAGTTCGGGCGATTAATGAAACCTTTTTACCCATTAATACGTCATCATTAACATCCTGACCCGAACCTGCAAGTTGACCGCGAACGACTGTAGTCAAATAATTGGTAATGTCTGTCCTTGCATTTTCGTCCTCTAATTGTGCAGCTTCAATGCCGATACTAATTGATAAGTCCTCCAGAACGTAAGGTCCCGATTCAATGTTGTTTTTGATGCGGTCGTAATCGTAATTCGTGACTTGCGAATTGGTTTCCGAGGAGTTAGCCCCTTGCGAGCCTGCTTCATATCCCGGGATGTCCGTCTCGCCTGTGCCGGCTACTCCGCCAGCGGGAGCGGATGATCCTGTTGAACTGGAGTTGTCAATTTGTTCGCTCACCTTGATCCCGTTGTTGTCGTTGTCAGCCAACGGTCGAACGAGGTTCTCTTCCGTCCTGCGTTTATCGAAGTTCATGGAGCTGGCGACGCTGACTACGAGGTTGTCGGAGCCAACGATAGGTCCTAAGAACTGCTGAATTTCTTTTTTGAGACTTGTTTCGTATTTGTTTTGAATCTGAAACTGCATATCTACCGCATCTGCGCTGCCTGTGCCTGCTCCCCCGACAACGGAGGAGATCAATTCGCCTTGCGGACTCGAAATCGTAATATCTTCGATCGCGAGATCGGATACGGTGGATTTAACGAGATTGTAGTAACCATCAATTTCCTTCTGCGATGGACGGTAGCCCGACGTAAATTTCATGACGATCGCGGCAGTTGCCTGCGGTTCGTCGGCCGCTGTCAGGAATACACTTTCCTCTGGACGATTTATGAGCACCTTGGAGCTCTCTACGCCTTGAAGTCCGTTAAGGAGCTTCTGCACCTCGCCGTTCAGAGCCGTTTGGTAGATGACATCGAATTCGTTTTGCGTCTTGCCGAATTGAGATGCGCTATTGCTGAACACTTCGAAACCGATAGATCCGTTTTGAACTAAACCTTGCGATCCTACATCGACTTTAACTC
The DNA here is from genome assembly GCF_014303795.1 of Paenibacillus sp. PAMC21692. NCBI lineage: Bacteria > Bacillati > Bacillota > Bacilli > Caryophanales > Paenibacillaceae > Paenibacillus > Paenibacillus sp. PAMC21692. The sequence continues at coordinate 4,791,554 of NZ_CP060293.1, read as the reverse complement.
GGGATGCAACCGCGCTCGGTACCGAAATGCTGCTGCCATTGCTGCTGAGCTCGTATGGAATGCCGTTTCCGTCCAAATAATTCATAACGGCTGCGGCATCAGTTGCGTCCATATTTTGAAACGCGAGCTCATATTCCGTCCTGGTGAACACTATCGTTAACAGAATGACCGTTAACAGCAATCCTCCTATCGACGCCCCCAACCATATTTTTTGTCTTTTGCCCATCTGGCCCCAGAAACCACTGAGCCTGCCGCGATAGTGGGCGATTCTCTCGTTCACGTTGTCACCTCACCCAATACTATGCTGATCATATTGCAGGATTAAAGTTGCATCCGCATCATTTCCTGGTATGCTTCTACCACTTTGTTGCGGACCTGTGAGGTCAATTGCAAACCGAGTTGCGCTTGCTCCGAGGCAATTAGCACCTGAGTCACATCCACCTTGCCGGCGAGGAATTGGTCATTCAGGGCATGCACTTGTTTTTCTTGATTGCTTACGCTCTCCAGAGCAGTTTGCAGATATTGTCCAAAGGACTGCGTTAATTCCGCAGGCGTAGCATCTTTAACGGGTTTCGCTCCAGCGATGGCTTGGGATGGTGCAATAGGCCCTAGCTGCATCGATTGTATCATGAATTTCCCTCCCTGTTGTTGTTAGCTCTAAGCTCTTCCGATCTCCAGCGCCTTTACGAACATGGCTTTAGTCGCATTAATAGCTGTTACGTTAGCCTCATAAGCACGTGATGCGGAAATCATATCGACCATTTCTTTAGCAACATCGACGTTAGGCATATGTACGTACCCTTGCTCGTCCGCATCTGGGTGCGAAGGATTATATACAAGCTTGTTCGGTGTATGATCTTCCTGAATACGCGCTACCCGGACACCGGACACATTTTCTTTTCCGCCCATCTGCCCCGCTAGGAGGGAGGAAAACGATTGTTGCGTCGGCTCCAGCACGACCAGCTTTCGCTTGTAAGGTTCGAACTTTCCATTTACGTAGCTTCCCCTGGTTACTTCGGCATTGGCGATGTTAGAAGAAATAACGTCCATTCTCATGCGTTGTGCGGTTAAGGCGGATGCGCTAATATCGAATCCGTTAGACAATTTCACTTTCTATGCCCTCCCGTCGATACCTGTTCTCAACATTTTCAAATCGTGGTTAATTTGTTGGATATAGAAGTTATAGCGTAGTTGATTTTTGGCGAGCAGCGACATTTCGCGATCCACGTCGACATTATTCTGGTTGTTGTTCATGGATGTCGAATTATCGATTATTACTTGCGATGCAGGAAGATTTGAAGAATTCGTTCCGATCGGGATATGTCTGGCATCCGTTGTTTTTCCGGCAAGACTGCTTACCGAATCCCCCATCGATTGCTCCAGCAGCTCTTCGAACAGCATCTCGGAACGTTTGAAGTGTGGCGTTTCTGCATTTGCAATGTTATTCGATATGACTCGTTGTCTAGCTTCAGCGGTGTACAAAGCCGCTTCCATGCGTCCAAATGCCGCACCATTCAACAATTTCACTTTTCGTTTCACCACTTTCGCTATGAAAATCATAACTTACCTATTCAACAACATACCTCTCATTCCTTCTTCATTCGACAAATAAATATTAAAAAAATGAGACGTTTGTGTCGTTTTTTGCTACCACGAATATCTTCTTCAATTTCCTAAATTATTACAATGAGAAAAAAGCCCTATCTTTGATGAAAGATAGGACTTACGTGTACTTATGGAACTAGGACTACGATTTGATCTTTTTCAATTCTTGCAAAAGTTGGTGGTTCAGGATTCGGATGTAAGTTCCTTTCATTCCCAAGGACCTGGTTTCGATAACCCCTGCGCTTTCGAGCTTGCGCAGAGCGTTGACGATAACCGATCTGGTTATGCCGACACGATCGGCAATTTTGGAAGCGACAAGCAATCCTTCCTTCCCGTCCAGCTCCTCGAAAATATGCTCTACCGCTTCCAGTTCGCTGAACGAGAGCGATCCGACGGCTACAGCAACAACTGCACGGCTTCTGACTTCCTGCTCGATCTCGTCTGCCCGTTCCCGCAGTATCTCCATTCCGACTATCGTGGAACCATACTCGGCAAGCACCAAATCGTCATCATCGAAGGCTCCGGCCTGACGAGTCAGTATCAACGTACCTAGTCGGTCCCCTCCTCCCGTAATTGGAACGACTGTCATGACTTCATGACTAGTTAATTTGGAGAACGTTTCCATTATTCCGGGATACAGTTCTACATTTGTAAGAGACTCTGCCGTGTCAAGGAAACGGAGGTTGCTCTCCGAGCTGAACCGGAGCTCGTCCGCCGATAAGGAACGGATATAATCGTGATCATATACGTCAACGGCTGCGCAGCCTAAAATTTTGCCTTTGCGGCTGACGACGAATACATTGCTTTGCACGGTCGAACATAACACTTCCGCCATTTCCCTAAAGCTTAGCGCCTTGCCGGCTGCTCGTTGGAGCAGCCGGTTCAGTGTTCTTGTTTTGTTTAATAAGCTCATTATCCCATGTGCCTCCCAGAACTGTAACAACTACAAAATATATTGGCTTAAATCTCGATCCTTCGCGATGCCGCCAAGCTTCTCGCGTACGTATTCAGGCGTGATCGTCATCTTGTCAAGCGACAGTTCAGGCGCCTCGAAGCTAAGATCTTCAAGCAGCTTCTCCAGAATCGTATGCAGTCGGCGGGCACCTATATTCTCCATATTGCGATTGACGTCAGCAGCAATAGATGCCAGTTCGCGAATCGCTTCCGGCGAAAATTCCACTTCGATGCCTTCGGTAGCGAGCAGCGCGGTATACTGCTTCGTTAACGCATTTTTGGGTTCTGTCAAAATACTGATAAAATCGTCCAGACTGAGCGAAGTCAGCTCTACCCGAATCGGGAAACGTCCTTGCAGCTCGGGAATAAGATCGGAGGGCTTCGCGATATGGAACGCGCCTGCAGCGATAAACAATACATAATCGGTCTTCACGGGGCCATACTTCGTCATAACGGTCGAACCTTCCACGATAGGCAAAATATCCCTTTGCACGCCTTCACGGGAAACATCGGGTCCGGAGCCTCTTGACGGACTTGCGATCTTGTCAATTTCGTCGATAAAGATGATGCCGCTCTGCTCCGCCCTGATGACGGATTCCGTCACGACATCGTCCATATCGATCAATTTATTCGCTTCCTCCTGCGTGAGAGCTTTACGCGCCTCCTTAACAGGGAGCTTGCGTTTCTTCGGCTTCTTGGGCATCAGTTGTCCGAACAACTCCGACATGTTCATGCCCATGCCCTCCGGACCTTGCCCTCCGGCCAGCATATCCATCATATTCGGCGTCGTGTCTTCGACTTCGATCTCGATCACTTCGTTCTCGAGCTTGCCCTCTGCAAGTTGCACGCGGATCTGCGAACGTTTCAATTGCAATTCGCCGTCCTGCTCCTTGTCCTTCTCTTCTTCCTTCTCTTCCTGATTGCCGCCAAAAAGCATTTCGAACGGATTTTTGTTCGTCTTGACTTTCGCCGCGCTTGGCGCGAGCAACTGAACGATTCGTTCGTTGGCTTGTTTCTCGGCTTTATCTCTCACTTGCTCGGTCCGCTCCGCTTTCACCATTCGAATAGCCGTCTCCACAAGATCGCGAACCATGGATTCGACGTCGCGGCCTACATATCCGACTTCCGTAAATTTGGTCGCTTCCAGCTTTACGAACGGAGCCTTGACAAGCTTGGCAAGCCGGCGGGCGATCTCTGTTTTGCCGACCCCCGTTGGACCGATCATTAGAATGTTTTTGGGCACGATTTCGTCTCTAAGCGCTTCATCGAGACGGCTTCTACGGTATCTGTTGCGCAGCGCAACAGCAACGGATCGTTTGGCTTCCTTCTGGCCTACGATGTACTTATCAAGCTCCGCCACGATCTGGCGCGGCGTCCAAGCATCATTCCCCATCCTTCTCGCCTCCCACTTCTTTTATGAGGTAGTTCAAAAAGCCCGCTTTTGATCACGAAGTATAGCACGAAGTCTACTCGACGTCGAATATGGAACGCAAGCGAAACTTCCGGTGCTCACGTAGCTGCCACTACGCTCCGCTCCTCAGTTTCTACTTTCATTCCATCTTCTCGGTGCTGAAAACCGAACTTTTTGACACGATATCCTACCCAATCTCTTCAACTATAATATTATTATTTGTGTAAACGCATATCTCGGCGGCAATTTCCAGCGCGGATCTTGCCATCTCCTTGGCCTCGAGCCCAGGGGCATGGCGTTTAAGCGCTCTGGCTGCCGACAATGCGAAAGTGCCCCCGGAGCCAATCGCAAGGATTCCGTCATCCGGCTCAATAATTTCGCCGTTGCCGGAGATGAGCAGCAGACCGGATTTATCCATGACAAGCATCATGGCTTCCAGCTTGCGCAACACTCGATCCGAACGCCAATCCTTCGCCATCTCGACAGCCGCGCGCTGCAGATTGCCGTGATGCTCCTCCAGCTTCGCCTCAAACTTCTCGAACAACGTGATAGCATCCGCGACCGATCCCGCGAAACCTGCAACGACCTGTCCGCGGTATAAACGCCGAACTTTTTTGGCCGTATTTTTCATCACCATGCTGTTGCCGAACGTCACCTGACCATCGCCCGCAATAGCTCCCTTGCCGTCATGGCGAATTGCGCAGATCGTCGTTGCGTGAAATTGCATTTCCATCCATGCGCCTCCGTTCCGTATATTAATGTTCCGAAAAAAGTTCGTTTAATCTACTCTATGACAGTAATCACGCGAACAGCACGACGTGCTGCGCAGATGACTTCCCGTCGCGGAGTTATAGAGGTTGTTCAAAAAGCTTGCATTCCATCTACTCGGTGCTGAAAACCGTACTTTTTGAACTTCCACCTATATAGTCTACTGTACGGCAGGATGAGTCAAATGTTGCAATTTAAAAGCGTCGATGGCGTCAAGCGCCCGATTAGCGATCGCTTCGTTTTTGTCCTTTTTGTTCCGAATACGCGTCTCGAGCGGCGGGAACAGCCCAAAATTCGCATTCATCGGCTGGAAGTGCTTGAAGTCCGCCGTCGTAATATATTGAGCCATGCTGCCTAATGTCGTGTGATCCGGCAAAACAAGAGGCTCCAGACCGCGAGCCAGTCTTCCAGCGTTAATACCCGCGATCAGGCCCGAAGCCGCCGATTCGACGTAACCTTCTACTCCGGTCATTTGTCCTGCGAAGAACAACGAGTCACGCGTCTGCGTCTGGTACGTCGGCTTCAGCAGCTTGGGAGAGTTGATGAACGTATTCCGGTGCATGACCCCGTAACGGACAAACTCGGCATTCTCCAGTCCCGGAATCAGTTGGAAGACACGCTTCTGCTCGCCCCACTTCAGATGGGTCTGAAAACCAACCATGTTGTAGAGAGTCCCTGCCGCATTGTCTTGCCGCAGCTGAATGACGGCATGAGGAAGCTTGCCCGTATGAGGGTTCATCAGTCCGACTGGCTTCATGGGTCCAAACAAGGCCGTCTGCTTGCCGCGTCTCATCATGATTTCGATCGGCATGCAGCCTTCAAAATAAATTTCCTTCTCGAATTCCTTCAGCTCGGCTGTCTCCGCATTAACAAGCGCTTCATAGAATATTTCGAACTCTTCTTCCGTCATAGGGCAATTCAAATAAGCCGCCTCACCCTTGTCATAGCGGGAAGCTAGATATACCTTGCTCATGTCGATGGAGTCCTTCTCGATGATCGGCGCTGCAGCATCGTAAAAGTAAAAGTATTCCTCGCCCAACAATCCTTGTATTTGTTTGGACAGGTCGGGTGCCGTCAGAGGGCCCGTTGCTATGACCGTGATCCCGTCCTGAGGGATTTCGGTTACTTCTTCGTTAAGCACTTCGATGAGCGGATGCTCGCGAAGCCTGCTCGTTACTTCGCCTGAAAAACCATCGCGATCGACTGCCAAGGCCCCGCCTGCCGGGACGGCATTGCGATCGGCACTGCTCAGGATCAGAGAGTCCAAACGGCGCATCTCTTCCTTGAGAACGCCGACGGCGTTTGACAGTCCATTGGCCCGCAAGCTGTTGCTGCAGACCAGCTCTGCAAATTGGTTTGTATGATGGGCCGGCGTTTGTCTGACCGGGCGCATCTCGTACAGCGTAACGGGCACGCCTTGCGAAGCGATTTGCCAGGCGGCTTCGCTGCCGGCTAGACCTGCTCCAATAACGGTAACTTTCTGGGACATGATTAATTCCAATCCTTTCGGTAAAACTTTTTGAAATTTCTGACGTTAATTGGCACGGTATGGCTAAACAGACATCATCCTCCCTATAAAGGGAGGACGCTGTGTTCTCAATGTCGTATCCTCTATGCTTGTTCTTCCTGGTCGTCGTCCGGAACTTCTTCTGTATGGCTGCAGGTCGGGCACTGAAGCTTCACGCCTGCTTTGCTCCTCTTCTCCACTAGCATGGAGTCGCAATTCGGGCACGGCTTGCCCGTCGGCTTATCCCAGGACACGTAATCGCAGCCGGGATATTGATCGCAGCCGTAAAAGATTCTGCCCTTCTTGCTGCGTCTTTCGATAATTTTGCCTTCCCCGCACTTGGGACATGCTACCCCGATATCCTTGATGATCGGCTTCGTATTGCGGCAGTCAGGGAATCCGGAGCAAGCGAGGAACTTGCCGAACCGCCCCATCTTGTAGACGAGGTGCTTGCCGCATTTCTCGCAGATTTCGTCCGACACTTCATCCTGGATTTCGATCTCCTTCATCTCGTCTTCCGCGACTTCCAGTCGCTTCTCGAACGATTCATAGAAGTTCGCAAGTACTTTGACCCAGTCCTCCGTGCCCTCTTCTACGTGGTCAAGATTGCCTTCCATGTTGGCGGTGAACTCTGCATCCAGAATTTCAGGGAAAAACTCCTCCATTAACTGGCTGACGAGCTCGCCAAGCTCCGTTGGAACGAATTTTTTCTCTTCGATGGCGACGTATCCGCGCTTCTGAATCGTTTCCAATGTCGGCGCATACGTACTTGGACGTCCGATACCGAGTTCCTCTAGCGTCTTCACCAGCCTTGCCTCCGTATAACGGGGCGGAGGCTGCGTAAAGTGCTGCTTAGGTTCAACGGCTTCGGTCGTGAGCTGGTCGCCGACCGCCAGCGGCGGCAGGAATTTATGCTCCTCTTCCGTACCGTCGTCGTTGCCTTCTACATACACCTTCATAAAACCCGGGAACTTGATCTTGGAACCGGTAGCCCGGAACACTACATCCCCTACACTAAGGTCTACAGTCATCGTATCCAATACGGCGGACGACATCTGGCTGGATGCGAACCTTTCCCAGACCAGCTTGTATAACCGCAATTGATCCCTCGTAAGGAAAGGCTTCATGGATTCCGGATCTCGATAGATCGAGGTCGGACGAATCGCTTCGTGCGCATCCTGGGCATTGCTGTTTTTCCTCGTATAGATGCGTGGCTGATCCGGCATATAGTCGGGACCGTATTTCTCGGTAATATAAATCTTCGCCTCCTCCTGTGCAACAGGGGAGATCCGAGTGGAGTCCGTTCTCATGTAAGTAATGAGACCGACCGTTCCTTCCTTGCCAAGCTCTACGCCTTCATACAATTGCTGAGCAACGGACATCGTCTTGGAAGCTCGGAATCCGATCTTTCGAGCTGCTTCTTGCTGGAGGGAGCTGGTAATGAACGGAGGCGCTGGGTTGCGCAGCCTTTCCTTCTCTTTCACTTCCTGAACGGTAAAGCCTTCGCCCTTCATGGCCGCCAATACTTCTTGGACATCGGCTTCTTTGCCTAGCTCGCGCTTTTCGCCGCCCAAGGAATAATACTTTGCTTCCAACGTGACGTCTTTCTGCCTAAGCTTTGCTGTAATCGACCAGTATTCTTCTGGCACAAAAGCGTCAATCTCGTTTTCGCGGTCAATGATTAGCTTGACGGCTACGGATTGCACGCGGCCTGCGGACAATCCCTTCTTGACCTTCTTCCATAACAATGGGCTGATCTTGTAGCCGACAAGCCGGTCCAGAATCCGGCGAGCTTGCTGGGCGTTAACAAGATCCATATTGATTTTGCGTGGTTGCTTGAAAGCGTCCTTAACCGCCTGTTTCGTTATCTCATTAAAGACGACCCTGCAGGTGTCGCCTTCGTTAAGCTCCAAGTAATGAGCCAGATGCCAAGCGATTGCCTCCCCTTCGCGATCGGGGTCAGCCGCCAGATAGACATTTTTCACTTTTTTGCTGGCGTCCTTCAATTCCTTGAGCACGCTGCCTTTGCCACGAATCGTAATGTATTTGGGACTGAAATCGTTCTCGACCTCGACACCGATCTGGCTCTTGGGCAGATCGCGAATATGGCCCATGGAGGCTTTCACAATAAACTTGCTCCCCAAATATTTGCCGATCGTCTTTGCTTTGGCCGGGGATTCTACAATAACTAATGAATCAGCCACGCGAGGTGCCTCCTCTCTTTGCGACAAGTTACAATATTCTATATATGGAACCAGGCTGAAGCTCAATTGTTCGTTTTATACATAAATTTAGCAGAAGTGAGTTCAAATGTCCAAACGGAATAGCAGTCAGCCCGTGCAGTTCGTCAATCGACAACGGCCGATCCCTTAGCAGAGCAAGCAGCTTGGCCTCCTCCGGCAACTGCGGTCTCTCCTCTTTCTCCTTGCTTCCAACTGTCTGTCCGCCTTGCTTGCCCCAAGGTTTTGCAGCATCTCGCAGCCACAACAATTGGTCAAAAATATCATCGATTCCCGTTATAATCCGAGCTCTCTCCTCACGAATCAGTACGTTAGGACCTTCGCTCTTAGGCGAATTAATGGGACCGGGCACGGCAAAAATTTCCCGATTCCAGTCTAACGCGAACTTGGCGGTTATTAGCGATCCGCTTCGCCGCGCACCTTCTACGACGATCGTCGCGCAAGCCAAGCCTGCAATGATTCGATTGCGCTGATGAAATTGGCCGGGATGGAGCTTCGTTCCGAGGGGCGTCTCCGATACCAGCAAGCCCTGTTCCCCGATATTTCGGAAGAGCGATAAATTTTGCGGCGGATAACACGTATCGATCGGAGTCGGCAATACGGCAATCGTGCTTCCATTGCCCTTTAGAGCCGCTTCATGCGCCCTGCTGTCTATTCCTCTGGCCAACCCGCTAACAACCGTAATACCTGCCTCTGAGAGCTCCTGAGCAAGCTTATCGGCCGTATGCCTGCCATATGCAGTCGGCATTCGGGTTCCGACAATGGCAACTGAAGGCCGTTCTAGCAATTCCGACCGTCCCTTAGCATACAACACCCACGGCGGCTGCGCAATATGCTTCAGTTCGAAAGGATAACCTGCATCAAATGGCGTTAGCAAGCGATCCATCCCAACTCCGGCTTGAACGGATTCAGCTTTCATCCAACCTTTATCGTCTCCCGAGTTCCAGATGGGTTGGCGAAATAAGTTCGCTGCCTTCTCGGCTCGATCGTCGCGAAAACCTGCCGCCATCCATGCTTCCGGTTGCGTTCGATCCTTCGTCCAGAGCTTATGCTCAATCGCGTTTTTAATCGCATGCCATCCAATACCGGGAATCTCGTTAAGCGCTACTACCATATCGCGAATTGCTCTTTTATTGTCGTCCATTAACCCAACCCTCTCGAGATCAGGGCAGGTTGCATCCTAGTCTATTTTGCTTCACGTGGAGGAAGAATGCAAGTCGCCCCTTATTTTGACGCCATTTCAACCGTGCAATCATCGACAAAATCACCTAAAGGTGATTCAAAAACCCAAAAACGTCCAGTCACTAGCCACCTAATGGACATAAATGACGCTAACGGACAAACGTGACATTATTGGTTCATCATCGCGCAAATTGGCTCCGTTGCGACCCATTTCCCAAGGCTGTCGATTCATTGTGTGCTAAACTGGAAATGAAGCTGCAATCCATTATCGCCAACCTCTTACGGAAATGAGGACCCTTATATGGATCGTTTGGCGTGATTTTAAAATCTAACGGAACTCTGCGACGTTATTCGTGAGAAATCCAGGCAATCCGTGGACTTTTGCCCATCATAAGGGCTGTCAGTTCCATTAGATTTGCAAAGTGCGGCTTTTTGCTGAAATAACGCCTCTCATTTCCGTTGCAGTTCAGTTGCTCCCGTTCATTTCTTACCGGACACTTGCCTGCAATTTCACCTTTGCACAATGAATAGCCAGCCTCTTCCTGTCCGTTAGAATTGTTTGAGGTTAAAAAATCGGACAAATAGAGTCGCTGGTGTCTGTTGATTTTCAACCTTTAGTTCATCAGTCTTGGAGTCGCATCATTTCATAATTCAAGAACGAGATCGCCCTGACGTGTGATTCGCAAACTCAAATATACGATTTGCCGCCAAACTTGCTCCCTGTCTTCCTTTTCTTTTCTCCACCATTCGTTTGCGTTTCACTGGCTTTGCCAGCACAGTTAGTTGCAAAACTTGTACTTTTGGGCTTCATAGACACTATCACCTATGCTGTTAATCGCCATAAGCGTTACTAACGCCTATGGCTGCTAATCAGAGTTACTTTCGGGTCCATCGGCGTTTTTGACGTCTACAGCTGCTCGTTCGCCTACTTTTTGGAGCCATAAGCGTTACTAACGCCTATGGCCGTTAATCAGAGTTACTTTTCGATCCATCGGCGTTTTTGACGTCTACAGCTGCTCGTTCGCCTACTTTTTGGAGCCATAAGCGTTACTAACACCTTCCTTTTTTCAGCTGAAGGTCATTATCCACAGTCAGGTATGTTGCATAATTTCCTGTAAAACAAAAAAAGCAACCTCCCTCCCTTGGTAGGGTAGAAAGGTTGCTTACCTTTATATTGTCGCTATTTAGAGATTGTTCAAAAACCGAAATTTTGAACTCGCGCTTAAAGTTATGGCATTACTTGCGCGTAATGCATTTCTCCAGCAGGCCTTGCTCTTCCAATACGCTAACAAGCGTGGAGCCCATGTCGGAAGGCGTAGGAGCAACTTTGATGCCGCAAGCTTCTAGCGTTGCGATTTTCTCAGCAGCCGTGCCTTTGCCACCGGAAATAATGGCCCCTGCATGTCCCATCCGTTTGCCCGGAGGCGCCGTTGCGCCGCCAATAAAGCCTACGACCGGCTTTGTCATGTTGGCTTTGATCCACTCTGCCGCTTCTTCTTCTGCCGTACCGCCGATCTCGCCGATCATAATAACCGCATACGTGTCAGGGTCATCGTTGAAACGGCTCAGGATGTCGATAAACTCGGAGCCCTTAACAGGGTCGCCGCCGATGCCAACCGCGGAAGATTGTCCGATTCCGCGAGTCGTCAGCTGGTGAACAGCTTCGTAAGTCAGCGTTCCGGAACGGGAAACAACGCCTACATGACCTACTGTATGGATATATCCCGGCATGATGCCGATTTTGCATTCGCCCGGCGTAATAACGCCTGGACAGTTCGGTCCGATGAGAACCGTCTTGCTGCCTTCCATATAACGCTTCACGTTAACCATGTCAAGGACAGGAATACCTTCCGTGATGCAGATAACGAGATCCATCTCTGCGTCGACGGCTTCCATAATGGAATCGGCAGCGAATGCAGGTGGTACGTAAATAACGGATGCAGTAGCGCCAGTAGCTTGCTTAGCCTCCAGCACGGTATTGAACACTGGCAATGTTGCAACAGAGCCGTTCTCCAGTGTAATGTCGACCGTCGAGCCGCCTTTGCCCGGTGTTACGCCTCCGACCATTTGCGTACCGTAATCGAGCGCGCCTTTGGCGTGGAACATGCCAGTCTTGCCCGTGATGCCTTGTGTGATGACCTTTGTATCCTTATTGACCAAAATACTCAACTTCACTCACATCCCCTAATTGAAATTCAAACTCTTATCGAGGTTGTTCAACCTTTATTTTAATGTCTGCCCGCTGGCAACATTATTTCACTAGAGCGACAATCTTCTGAGCGCCGTCGGACATCGAATCCGCAGCCACGATGTTCAGGCCGGATTCGTTTAGGAGCTTTTTGCCGAGCTCGACGTTCGTGCCTTCCAGACGCACGACAAGCGGACGGTCAAGACCAAGCTCTCTCGCAGCCGCGATTACGCCTTCCGCGATAACGTCGCACTTCATGATGCCGCCGAAAATATTGACGAAAATGCCTTTGACCTTCTCGTCGGACAGGATGATCTTGAACGCTTCCGTTACTTTCTCCTTGGTCGCGCCGCCCCCTACGTCCAGGAAGTTGGCAGGGTCTCCGCCGTAGTATTTGATAATATCCATCGTTGCCATTGCAAGACCTGCGCCGTTAACCATACAGCCGATGTTGCCGTCCAGCGCGATGTAGCTCAAGTCGTACTTGGAAGCCTCGATTTCCTTCGCGTCTTCCTCGTCCAGATCGCGCAGCTCCAGAATATCCTTGTGGCGGTACAGGGCGTTGGAGTCGAAGTTCAGCTTCGCGTCAAGCGCCATAACATTGCCGTCGCCAGTCACGACAAGCGGGTTGATTTCGGCGATGGAGCAATCCTTCTCCACAAATGCCGTGTACAGAGCCATCATGAACTTGACTGCTTTGTTTACGAGCTCCGTCGGGATGTTGATTGCATAAGCAAGCTTGCGAGCCTGGAACGGCTGCATGCCTACGGCAGGGTCGATAACTTCCTTGAAGATCTTCTCCGGGGAATGTTCCGCCACTTCTTCGATCTCCGTGCCGCCCTCTTCCGAAGCCATCATCGTAACGCGGCCTGTGCCGCGGTCAAGTACGACGCCGATATAATATTCTTTCTTGATATCGCAGCCTTGCTCAATCAGTAGGCGTTTCACTTCTTTGCCCTCTGGGCCTGTCTGATGCGTAACGAGCACCTTGCCCAGAATTTCGCCAGCGTAAGCGCGAACCTCGTCCAAATTTTTGGCAACCTTAACGCCGCCCGCTTTGCCGCGTCCACCCGCGTGAATTTGCGCTTTCACGACGACGACCGGCGTCCCGAGCGCTTGCGCCGCTTCTACGGCTTCGTCGACGGAGAAGGCCACTTTGCCCTCAGGCACGACTACCCCGTATTGCTTCAACACAGCTTTGCCTTGATACTCATGGATATTCATTGTTGAAATCCTCCATTTCACAGACTCTATTACGTCCTATGTACACAAACCTTTTTCATTGTAGCATTTTTCTCAGTTGAAAGCGCAAGCCTTTTTGATATGGATATCATCTCAAAAAGAGATCAAACATTTGTCACGTCCACTAGTATGACCCAATGCAGCGGAAATAATCGGCCTTCAGGCCAAGCATTGACACCTCGCCCGCATAGCCGCTATGATTAAAAGAAGCATAGCAAAAATGATAATCTTTTTAAACATTTTGCAAACGTAGGGAAGCACCCCCGTTGCCGGCTCATTACATAGCCCCGGGAGGTGCTTTTTGTGTTCACCATGATTCATAGCTCCAGCGTATTCGGCGTGGAGGGCAAAGGCATATCGGTAGAGGTTGATATCGCCAACGGGCTTCCGCAAGTGAACGTCGTCGGCTTGCCCGATCCCGCGGTGCGGGAATCCGTCGAGCGGGTTCGTGCGGCCATCAAGAACAGCGGATTCCAATTCCCAATGGAGAGGATTACCGTCAATCTTGCCCCTGCAGATCTCCGCAAGGAAGGCACGGCCTTCGACCTTGCCATCGCGGCAGGCATCTTAACCGCCAGCGGACAGCTCGATGCGACGCCGTTCGCGGGTACGCTGCTGATTGGCGAGCTTTCGCTTAACGGTGCCGTACGTACAGTAACCGGCGTGTTAGCCATGCTGGAAGAAGCTCGCCGCGTCGGCATTACGCGTGTGCTTCTGCCGCTGCAGAACCGGGAGGAAGCGGAATGGATCAGCGGTATGGAGCTGTTCGCTTTGACGCATCTGTCCGAGCTTAAGGATTCGGCCCATGCCAAAGCGGTATGGGAGAAGCTGAGCCAAGCCGGAACGGAACGTCGAATTTTCGAGCGGGAAGGTCCGGCGCGGAATGACGGAGGGCCGCTCTCGCAGGGACCATCCATGGGCTACAACCAAGGGAGGACAGCAGCCGATCCGGAAGACTACATGGACATTGTCGGGCAGCACCAAGGGAAACGCGCCATGCTGATCGCGGCAGCCGGGAATCACAACTTGCTGCTTTGCGGTCCGCCAGGCACCGGCAAAACGATGATGATTCGGCGCTTGCCCGGCATTTTGCCTCCGCTCGACGAAGCCGACGCGCTGGAGGTGACCAAAATCTACAGTGTGGCAGGCAAGCTTCTCGCGAATTCAGGCGGGTTGATGAAGATGCCTCCCTTCCGCTCCCCGCACCACAGTATTTCGACCGGCGGCCTGATCGGTGGAGGATCCATCCCCAAGCCGGGAGAGGTGACGCTCGCCCATCGGGGCGTCTTATATCTGGACGAGCTGCCGGAATTCCCTCGTTCCGTTCTGGAGCTGCTCAGGCAGCCGCTGGAGGACCGCGTCGTCTCGATTGCGAGAGCCCGAGCGACCGTCTGCTTCCCGGCAGCGATCCTTCTGGCCGCTTCCTATAATCCGTGCCCTTGCGGCTACCATGGACACGAATATGGCGACAAAAGATGTACCTGCAGCGCTGCCGCCATCAGTCGTTACCGAGCCAAACTGTCCGGCCCGCTTCTCGACAGGATCGATCTGCAGCTTGAAATTCCTAGACCTCAATCGCTCGATCGCTCACAAGACAAGACGCATACTTCGACTGCCGAGTTAAGAAAACTTGTGCTTGCCGCGAGAGTACGGCAAAGAGAACGCAATGCCGCCTATGGCGTCAGTTGCAACAGTGAATTGTCTGGGAAGAGTCTTAGGCAAGCGGCAAGGCTGAAACCGCAAGCCGCGAGACTGCTCGAGGATGCGTTCCAGGCGCTCGGCATCAGCATGAGGGCCTATGACCGGCTGCTGAAGCTCGCGCGCACGATAGCAGACTTAGAGGATTCAATAAGCGTGGAAGAAATGCATGTAGCGGAGGCTATTCAGTATCGCCGTCTGGATATGGCTTAGTCGTAAATTCGGCATGCTAATCAGAACGCCGATTCGTAATGTCGGTAATCGACGATCACGTAATGAGCGTCTAAAGTGACTGAAATGACGTCGAACCGCGTGCGGGCTTCCGGCATTCGATTCTGTCTCAGGTACATCTGAGCGACGAGCCGTACTTTCGCCTGCTTGCGATAGTCGACGGATTCCGCTGCCGTTCCGAACCGGGAGCCGCTTGCCTTGCTGCGGCTTCTGACTTCCACAAATACGATGCAATCGCCGCTTTTGGCAACGATATCGACTTCCCCGCTCCTGCAGCGCCAGTTGCGAGCGAGTATTTCACAGCCGGAGAGGCGGAGCCTGCGCTCCGCCTCTTCTTCTCCCAGCTTCCCTACTCTCAGTCGTTCAGTCGTCATGAAGGTATTCGCCCGCCCTTCGATCAGATTGGTATACGAAGCTTAAAATTTCCGCGACCAGCGTATAAAGCTCCGGAGGAATTGCTTGATCGATGTCCAGCTTGGACAATACTTCCACAAGCGAAGCGTCCTCCTGCACGGGCACCCCGTTTTCCTTCGCCTTCTCCAGAATCCGGTCCGCGATCTGGCCGGTGCCCTTAGCGACAAGCACGGGTGCATGTCCCTCTCCCGGCTCATATTTTAACGCTACCGCCTTCCGGGGCGGCGTACGCTTTATGTAGTCGTTCTGCTCCTTGCTCATGCCCGGTAATCGACTCCTTTATAACGCGCTGCGGTTAGCCACGCTTCGCTTGGCGGCGCCGCCGACTTGCTTCCCTTGGCTGAACCCGAAGCCGTTCCTGATTCGATCCCATCGGATTCGTTCCTCGCAAGCGGCTTCGTGCGTATCGACAACAGCTGGTATCCCATCTCGTTTAATCGCTCCGACAATGTTTCACGAGAGCCGTCAGTTAACTGAGCGATCGCAGGATGATCGTTCCAGAGCTGCAGACTGACAATCTTGTCGGTAATATGAACATCGACAAGCGTATCGCCCAGCGTATGCATAGACAGATTGAACAGAAGCCTGCAGTTGTCAGCATCCAGCTCTCCCCTACGCCCGCGCCGCGTCTGAATCTGAACGGATGCAGTCTGTTCTCCGCTGGCATCCTTTAGCGGAATGAACATCGTCACATGCGTAAATACGGAGTTATTGCGTTCAGGAGCCAGCAACAGCTGTTGGCCAGTAATTTGCCCAATAAGCTGCTGCGCGGTTTCCTTTACATGCGGAGGCGTATCGGCACCGCCAGCCAACAGCATGAGAGCGCTCTTGAGCGACTCCGTCCCTACTCCCCCGCTCGGAGGAGTTGAAGTCTGGCCTTGCGCCGGGACATTCAAATCATTGCCAATGGGACCGTCAGCCGCAAGCATGCCTGCTATTCGGGCTGCAACCGCAGCTCCTTGACCTTCAATTCTGACGGCAGCTGCTGTTTCCTGAGCTCCAGCAGGCAACTGCGTTCCAGCCAGAGTCTCTGCACCTGATCGTGACGTCATGGCTTGCTGCAACTGATTTGCCGTCTGGGGGACGGCCATATTTTGCGCCGTTGACTGCGTAGTCGTTGAGGGACCGCTCCCTGTAGGTGCAGTCGCCGCATTTCGGCCCGCTGCTGCGGCTTCCCCAGACGCTTGCCCTGTTCTTGCCGACACGGCATTGGCATCTCCGTCACCCGCTGCCAGGTTCTTTGAGCCAGGTGCAGCCGAAGCTTGACCATTCGTGTCCGTGGCCGCCTTCGCCAGCTGCAGCTCGTGATCAACGCCCATCCACTTCATCATCTGCCCCAGCCAGTTGTTTTGCGCCGTGCCTTGAGCTGCTCTAGCAGCCGCAGCTCCGCTATCCGCTTGCGCCGTCCTGCCATCGGCTCCGGAAGCGCCGTTCGCGCCTCCCTCTGCGGTCGCGGCTCCTTTGCCTGCGCTGCGTCCGTCGACGTGCAGCATCCCTCCATCCGCCACAGGCCGCCCCGAAGCATTGGAAGGCGTGGAACCTTGGGGAGAGAGCGCTTCATCCAGGAGCGACGCGCCTTGCTGCAGTAGCGCAAGAACCCGGGATGCCGCCGTCCGCGACTCGCTTCCGGCGCCCGTTTC
Organism: Paenibacillus sp. PAMC21692; assembly: GCF_014303795.1. Classification (NCBI taxonomy): domain Bacteria; kingdom Bacillati; phylum Bacillota; class Bacilli; order Caryophanales; family Paenibacillaceae; genus Paenibacillus; species Paenibacillus sp. PAMC21692. Next base: position 4,774,474 of record NZ_CP060293.1, on the reverse strand, counting down.
CGGTATATCCCCGGAAGCAGTTGCACCCATCCCGGTTAATTGGCGCTGCAACTGATCAAGCAGCTCGTGAGCGGGCTTGCCGAACATAACCTGCTGAAGCGAAGATATGGTCGTCGCCGTCATTGGCATGCCGCGCTTGAAAGCCGTTGCGGCAGCCGTCATCCACTGCTCGGCATCGGCCCCTTTCGGCATAGCCTCGGCCGCTTGCTGGAACGCCATGGCCGTCGTTCGGTTGAAGGCGAACCCTTCTTGCCGTAAACCGCGAATCAATGCCAACGCCCATTTCTGATCCGGCAATCCAAGCAGCTTGGCATATTCTCTAAACGTATCGTCAAGAAGGCCGGATGAGTTGAGATCGACTGCTTTCAGCAATATGAGCGAACCGTTCGTTTCAGGCTGTACCTGAAGCATTGCAGATTGACCGGGCTGAAGCGCCATCTCCAGCTTCGCTCTCACCTGCACGCCGTTAATGCCTACGATGGCTTCGTTATTGTCAAGCGCCTGAAGAACGACGCCGCGTACGACCTGCCCGACTTTCAGCTCCATGGCACGGGTCTCGCCGCTCGTCACTTCTCCCAGCAACCCTCTCATCATTTGACTAATATTCACTCGCAACACCCCTTAAGTCATTCGCATCCGGTCATCCCGCATTATTCGATACCTTTATATCGGCGATAACCTTCTTTGGTTGAAGGGGAACCTCAATTTCCTCCATTACCCCGGAACGCAAATAACGCCAGAGATATCCCGAAGGCCGATAAAGCGACCCCTGCCCGGGATTCTCAAGCGTTATGAATGAAATAGATTATAATGCCGTCTGGAGAATTTCCTCGCCCAGCAGCTTCTTCAGGAACGTCCGCCGATGCAGCTCGCAAGGGCCGTACTGGAGCAGCTTCTCGCGATGCAGCTTCGTTGCATAACCTTTATGTATCGCAATTCCGTACTGCGGGTACAGCGCTTCCCATTCCGATAAGCAAAGCCGATCCCTCGTTACCTTCGCCATAATCGAAGCCGCGGCAATAGACTGACTGTTCGCGTCGCCCTTAACGATGGACTCCTGCGGCAGCGACAGATCCACGATCTCGGCATCTACCAGCAAATAATCGGCCGGCACGGCCAACGTTTCCACTGCAAGCTTCATCGCTAATCTGGAAGCCTGCTTGATGTTCAGCCGATCGATGGAAGCCGCGTCAACTCGCGCTACCGACCATGCGACGCTTTGCTCGGCGATGACATCATACAGCAGCTCCCGCTTTTTCTCGGAAAGCTTCTTGGAATCGTCGACTCCGTCGATGATGAGGCCTTGCGGCAGGATGACCGCCCCCGCGACCACGTCGCCGAACAGACAACCCCGCCCGACCTCGTCTACGCCGGCTATTGCCGAGAAGCCGTTGCCCCATGCCTGTTGCTCGTATTGCAGCATGTCGCATCTCCCCCCGTTTTCTTAACTTTGCCAAGCGGCCGAGCCAGCTTCACCCGCTCGACACGGCCGACTGGCATTTAAGCATCTGCATTTCAATCGGACTTATTGAACGACCTTTTAAGTTCGCGGCTCTCTGATCGGCATATCGTCGTAAGGAGCCTCTAGCGTAATTCTTCCCAGCTTGCCCGCCCTGAGGTCCCTCAAAATAATGCCGGACGCCTTCTCGAGATCGACTCTCCCGCCGCCCATGAGACATCCCCGTTTACGGCCGATGTCCTCCATTATGCGGACGATCTCCTCATTGTCCTCAAGATCAGCCGGCGGTTTCTCGAGACCATACCGCTCTTCCATGATGGGCCAGTATCGTCCCGCGAGCTCCTTCACCGCAAAATAAGCGATATCGTCCACGTTAAGAATCTGTTCCCGGATCGCTCCCGTCATCGCCAGCCTGTACCCGACAAGCTGATCCTCGAACTTCGGCCATAATATGCCCGGCGTATCCAGCAGCTCCATCTCGGATCCGACTTTAATCCATTGCTGTCCCTTCGTAACGCCGGGCTTGTCTCCGGTAGCCGCAATATTGCGTCCGGCCAACCGGTTAATAAGCGTCGACTTGCCGACGTTCGGGATGCCGACGATCAGTCCGCGCAGCGCGCGCGGATTGATTCCTTTGGCGATTTGACGCGCGATCTTGTCGTGCAAAATCTCCTTGGCCTTGACAGGGATCTCGTTGACACGGGTACCCGTTTGCGAATCAACGGAGACGCACTGGTGTCCCTCATGCGCGAAATAATCCATCCACTGCTCCGTTGTGCGCGGGTCGGCAAGATCGGATTTATTTAACACGATCAGCCGCGGCTTCCCATGCAAAATATCGTCGACCATCGGGTTCCGGCTTGATAGCGGGACCCTCGCATCCAGCAGTTCGATCGCGATATCGATCAGTTTTAACTTTTCTTGAATTTGCCGCTTGGCGCGGGTCATATGACCCGGGAACCATTGAATCGCCATGCTTTCACCTCGATTGCTTTCGCTTGCCTTAGTCTAGTATTTGTGCTTGATGAACTCCAGCTTGTTCAGAGGCCAGAAGATAACGTCCGCTCGGCCGACGATCTCGTCATCCTTTACAAAGCCGATCATCCGGCTGTCGGTGCTGTTGTCCCGATGATCGCCCATGGCGAATACCGCTCCCTCCGGTACCGTCATCTCGGTCACAGTATCATTAGGGAAATTATAACGCGGACCATTGCCATTATACATGCCGCCCGCCGCCTTTGCCGCTTCGATCGCTTCGGCAATATAAGGCTCTTCGACCTTTACGTCGTTAATATACAGATCGTCGCCTTCGACACGAATTTTGTCCCCGGATACGCCGATCACTCTTTTGATAAACTTGCGGCCTTGCTCTGGCACGTCAAACACGACAACCTCGCCAAACCTTGGCTCGCGGATCGAATATAAAATTTTGTTCACGATTAGGCGTTCGCCCGATTCGAAGTTTGGTTCCATGGAAGGACCATCTACAATAAATGGTTCGAATAGAAACATGCGAATGAAGAAGACCAGAACGACGGCGATGACCAGCGCCTTGATCCATTCTACGATTTCCTTCGATGCGCCGCCTTTTTTTGCTGACGCAGCTCCATGGCTTTTTGCCCGTTCAGGCATGCTCTCCGAGGCGGGCTGCCGCTCGTCCGACGAGCTGACGCCCGTATCCGTCTCCTTCATTCCATCGTCGTTGCGGTGCTGCGAATCCATCAGTTCAGCCTTCTTTCGTCTCTGAAGTTATGTATTCCTTCCCGTAGAAAACGAAAAGGAGCTTGTTTGCGCAAGCCCCTCTTGTCGTTTGATCTTAACGAATTTCTTTAATTCTAGCCGCTTTACCGCGCAGATTGCGGAGGTAGTACAGCTTAGCGCGACGCACTTTACCGCGACGTGCCACATCGATCTTGTCGATCTTCGGCGAATGAAGCGGGAACGTTCTCTCTACGCCTACGCCGTAAGAAATCTTGCGAACTGTAAAAGTTTCGCTGATTCCACCGCCGCGACGTTTGATAACGACGCCTTCGAACAGCTGGATACGCTCGCGCGAACCCTCGATAACCTTAACATGCACCTTCAGCGTGTCGCCTGGGCGAAAGTTAGGAAGATCTTTACGCAGTTGCTCTTGTGAAATTGCTTGTACGATATTCATTGATTGAGTTCACTCCTTCCACCATAGACGTTCATGTAAGCTCCTGGTTCCCTGGGAACCGATCTCCACTTATAGCGGACCGTCCGACTTTACGAACAACATTAGAAATTTTACCATAGTTAAATAGACAAATCAACCTATTTCTCATATGGCCTCTATCTAGTATACTGTATATGATTGGCAACGACAATAATCGACAAGGAGAAGTTATGTTGAACATCAAACAACGTATCTGCATCATTATGCTCATTCTTGCCATTCCGCTATCCGATTATACAGCCAGCGCAGCATCCTTCAACGATGTAGCACCTTCCTACTGGGCTAATTCATACATAGACTGGGCCGTTGACAGCGGCTTGGCTCAAGGTTATAAGGACGGGAGCTTCCGTCCGGACGATAAGGTGACCGAGATCGAGTTTCTTGCGATGATGCTCCGCGCTTACGGAAGCGTCACGCGCAAGGATGAACCGGCTTCCGACTGGAGCCGCAGCTATTACAACCACGCGGAACGTCTTGGATGGCCGGTGACCTTCAATAATCAGCGAGGGCAATTCAACCGGGGACAAGCAGCATTATTGATTGCAGCCGCCGCAAACGGCAAGTCGCATAAGAGGGACGAAGCTATTCAGTGGCTTCTGGATAGCGGTATCTCGCAAGGACGTTCGTCCCCAACGATTGCCGGATACGAAGCCGGCGGAGGCGTAAAAAGGGCGGAAGCGCTCACATTCGTCTATATAATGAAAGAAAAGGTCGCCGCATTATCAGACAAGCCGATCCAGAAGAGCTCCTCCGCCTCGCTTAATGGCATCTCGATTGGCGAAAACATCGGCGAGCTTCTGTACCGAATGGGCCAGCCCACTCGAATCGATGCCAGCGAATATGATTATGAATGGTATGTATATCGCAGCGATTATGCTGCGTACGCCATGTTCGGCGTTCGGAACGGCACGATAGCAGCTCTCTTCTCGAATGATGAAGGCGGTTGGCGAGATACTGGCGGCGCCAAGGTAGATATCAAGCTGGCCGCCATTAGCGCCTCGCTTCCCGCAAGCGTCAAGGCTATCGCCAAGCAAGCTGATCATTATTACGCTTATCGATCCGGCGGAATCCGGCACACGTTGTTTCTGGACAGCCATGAGGACAATCGGGTCGCGGCATTGCTCCTGCAGTCGGACAACTTTACAGCTCGCCAAATCTCCTTATACGGAGAAAAAGAACGCACGGCCATGGAGCAAGGAATGTTTGATATGGTCAATGCGGAGCGGGCTCAGAGGAGTATTGACCTATTGCAATGGGACAAACTCGCAGGATCCTCCTCTCGAGCCCATAGCATCGATATGATGAAGAACAACTACTTCAGCCATACGAATAAAAGCGGCAAATCGCCATTCGATCGAATGAAAAGCGTCGGCATCGCGTACACAAAAGCAGCGGAAAACTTGGCGGCAGGCTCGCCCAATAGCATATTCGCCCACTATATGCTGCTTAATTCCGAGAATCACCGGGAGAATCTCCTTAATAACCAATACACCCGACTTGGCGTCGGTGTCGCTTTCGGAGGATCCTACGGCACTTATTTTACGCAAAATTTTTATACGCCTTAAGGTGAAACGGCTATCGCAGCAGTCCTTTGGCTGCACAGAGCGTTTCGTTACGATAATTAAAGGTCAAGTATGGAGAGAACATATGCTTTCCTATAATTTAAAAACGAATAAGGGAATGCAGCCTCCGATCGGAAGCCGCATTCCCTTATTCCGTTTCATACTCAGTGCGTAATGCCTTTCTTTGCTCCTCCAGCCACAACCGCTCCTTTTTGCTTAGCTCCACCTTATCAAGAAGTTCGGGCCGGCGAATCAAAGTACGGAGCAACGATTGCTCGCGCCTCCAGCTGTCGATTCGGCCATGGTGACCGGATATCAGGACGTCAGGTACCGTCCATCCCCTGAATTCCGGCGGTCTCGTATAATGCGGATGCTCCAGCAAACCCGTGCTGTAGGAGTCCGTGACGGCGGAAGACTCGTTGCCCAGAACGCCAGGCAGCAAACGTACGACGCTGTCGATTACCGTCATTGCGGGAATTTCGCCGCCCGTCAGCACATAATCGCCGATCGACAACTCGTCCGTGACGAGATGCTCCCGGATTCGTTCGTCATAACCTTCGTAATGGCCGCAAATGAGTACGAGATGCCGCTCCCGCGATAGTTCCTCCGCCTTGCGCTGGGTAAACGTCTCGCCTTGCGGGCACATCAGGATGACCCTAGGAGCAACGTCTGGCTCGACCGCCAAATCTTCGACAGCCGCAAAGACGGGCTCGGGCTTCAGCACCATTCCGCCGCCGCCCCCATATGGATAGTCGTCTACCGTGTTATGTTTGTTGTTAGAGTAATTCCGGAAATTGACAGCTTGCAGCGATACAATGCCTTTCTCCTTCGCTTTTCCCAATATGCTCGCGCCGAACACGCCATCGAACATCTCGGGGAACAGCGTCAACACGTCAATTTTCATGAAATTAGATCAGCCCTTCCATCAGACGAACGGTAACAAGCTTGTCAGCCGGCTGAATTGTAAGCACAACATCGTCGATGACCGGAAGCAAGATCTCCTTCCTTTTCGGACCGGCGCCTTTCACAACCCATACATCATTCGCTCCAGGGCTCAGTATATCGGTAATTTCCCCAAGCTCTTCGCCCTCTTCCGTCACGACTCGGCAGCCGATGATTTCATGGTAATAATATTCGCCTTCCTCGAGCTTGCCTTGTTCCGCCTCCGCTATTTTGAGTGTCCAACCTTTGTAAGGTTCAATCTCATTTATATTATTAAATCCTTCGAGCTTCACAATATACACATTTTTCTGCAGCCTGGAGTTAGTCACCTTCACTTGCAGACTTTTGCCGTTCTCCTCGTTAACCAGCATCAGCTTGCTGCCTGGTGCGAACCGCTTCTCCGCAAAGTCCGTCTGCGGTAGCACCTTCACGTCGCCGCGAATGCCATGCGTGTTGACAAGCTTGCCGACTGTATACCATTTACCGTCCATGCCATCATTCCTTTTCCTAAACCATTTTGTATGTATTATAACACGTACAAGAGGGCCGGGACATTTGTCCCGACCCCCCTGCTTCGTGCCCCTTATGAGATGATGTCGACAATGACGCGCTTACTTGATTTCACCGAAGCAGAGGTCACGACCGTGCGCATCGCCTTGGCGATCCGCCCTTGTTTGCCGATGACCTTGCCAACATCCTCTGGATGAACGGAAAGCTCATAAGTCGTCGCGCGATCATCATCCTTGATGTGGATACGCACGTCGTCCGGATGATCCACCAAAGCCTTCGCAATGACAAGAATTAAATCTTTCATAACAAAGCCCTCCGCTTCTCTCTCCGATTATTTCTGTTGCTTCAGCTCATGGAATTTCTTAAGAACTCCAGCTTTGGAAAGCAAGTTGCGAACCGTGTCGGAAGCTTGCGCTCCTGTTTGCAGCCATTTAAGAGCTTTTTCCTCGTCGATGGATACTTGAGCCGGAACTGTAACCGGGTTGTAAGTACCGATCTCTTCAATAAAACGTCCGTCACGCGGCGAACGGGAATCCGATACAACTACGCGGTAGAATGGAGCTTTGTGAGCACCCATACGTTTCAAGCGAATACGTACTGCCATGATTAATTCACCTCCTTCGAGTAATCAATCCGGTTGCCGTTTAGAACGGGAACCGCATATTTTTGCCGAGCATGCCTTTCAGGCCCTTCTTGCCGCCCTTCAAGCCTTTGGGCCCCTTAGGTCCCATCATCCCCGAGAATTGTTTCATCATTTTGCGCATATCGTCGAACTGCTTGATCAAGCGGTTCACTTCCACGATCGTCGTGCCGCTGCCCGCCGCGACACGCTTGCGACGGCTGTGGTTCAACAGCTCCGGCTTCGCCTTCTCTTCCTTCGTCATGGAACGGACGATCGCTTCGACGCGGCCGATCTGCTTTTCATCGACCTTCATATCCTTCATGGCGCCCTTCATCTTGCCCATTCCGGGAAGCATATCCATGATCTGGTCGAGGGGCCCCAGCTTGCGGACCTGTTCCATTTGCTCCAGGAAGTCATCGAACGTGAACTCCGCGGTACGCATTTTGCGTTCCATCTCGGCAGCCTTCTCGGCGTCGATGTTCGATTGCGCCTTCTCGATAAGCGACAGCATGTCGCCCATGCCGAGAATACGAGATGCCATCCGCTCCGGATGGAACGGCTCCAGCGAATCGATCTTCTCGCCCATCGCCGCGAACTTGATCGGACGTCCCGTTACGGCTTTGACCGACAAGGCCGCGCCGCCGCGCGTATCTCCGTCCAGCTTGGTAAGAACAACGCCAGTTAGCTCCAGCTGTTCGTGAAAGCTCTGCGCCACGTTGACGGCATCTTGTCCCGTCATCGAGTCTACGACCAGCAGCACTTCATCCGGCTTGACGTTCCCATGGATTTGCTTAAGCTCCTCCATTAGCGTCTCGTCAATATGTAGACGGCCTGCGGTATCGATGATCACGTAATCATTGCCGTTTTCTCTGGCATGCTGCAAGCCTTGCTTCGCAATCTCGACCGGCGAAGTCTGGTCTCCCAACGCGAACACTGGCGCTTTAATCTGTTCGCCCAGCACTTGCAGCTGCTTGATCGCAGCAGGACGATAAATGTCGCACGCAACAAGAAGCGGCTTATGATTGCCCTTCTGAAGCAATTTCGCCAGCTTGCCGGACGTCGTCGTCTTGCCCGCGCCCTGCAGACCGACCATCATGATGACCGTCGGCGGTTTGTTTGCCTTGGCAAGCTTCGCCTGCGTGCCGCCCATCAGCTCCGTCAATTCTTTATTGACGATGTCGATGATCACCATGCCCGGCGTGAAGCTTTTCGATACATCCAGGCCGATGGCCCGCTCCTTAACCTTGGCAATAAAATCCTTAACGACCTTAAAGTTGACGTCGGCTTCCAGAAGGGCAAGCCGAACTTCGCGCATCGCGTCGTTGACATCGGCTTCCGATACTTTGCCTTTGCCTTTCAGCTTGCTGAACACATTTTGCAATCGGCTGCTTAAGCTCTCGAATGCTGCCACGAATCATCGCCTCCTTCTCTCGCCGTTTGTTCCGCGGTCTTGAGCCGCGCTATGACTGCCATCAGCTTGTTTCTATCCGATTCTTTCATTACGATCTCTTCGACGCCGCGTTCCAGCAGGTTCGCGGCTTCCATCAGGCGTTCATGCTTCTTGACCAACAGAAGCTTGTCCTCGTAATTTTCGAGTGCGCCTTCGGCACGTTTAATATTATCGTAGACGGCTTGCCGGCTAATGCCGAATTCCGACGCGATCTCTCCCAGGGAGAAATCATCGTGGTAATAATAAGCCAGTATCGTCCGTTGCTTTTCGGTCAGCAGGTTTTCGTAGAAGTCGAACAGCAAATTCACTCTCGTCGTCCGAGTCAAGGCATCCGATTGTTCTATCTCCATCGCCAAGCCTCCTCCCGCTGATCCAATCCCGACCCGTCAAGGCATTACCCTTTACAGATTGCTCAACGTCACTTATGATACACGATCGACTACGACACTGTCAAGTTTATTTCCTTGTCACTTCAACCGGCAAAAGAAAAAGGACGAATCGCCGCTTGCCGACGCCGTCCCTTCCCTGTCGCCCATTGTTACTCTCCGGTCGTTCCCGACTTCTCTTCTTCTTTGCCGATCAATCCGGCGAACAAAGCATGAACGAATTGCTCGGAATCGAATTGTTGCAAATCCCCCATTTTCTCGCCCAATCCGACCAGCTTAACCGGCAAGTTCATTTCATTGCGAATCGCAATGACGATACCGCCTTTGGCCGTGCCGTCCAGCTTCGTAAGCACAAGTCCCGTTACGCCGCTTTTCTCTCCGAACAGCTTGGCCTGGCTAAGCGCGTTTTGGCCTGTCGTTGCGTCCAGCACAAGCAATACCTCATGAGGAGCTTCGGGCAATTCCCGCTGAATGACGCGGAAAATTTTGTTAAGCTCTTCCATGAGATTCGTCTTATTCTGAAGGCGGCCGGCGGTATCGCAAAGCAGTACGTCCACTTTGCGCTGCTTGGCCGCCTGGACCGCGTCGAACATAACGGCGGCCGGATCGGAGCCGGACGATTGTTTAATAACGTCGACGCCTACGCGCTGCCCCCAAACCTCGAGCTGCTCGATTGCGCCGGCGCGGAACGTATCTCCCGCGGCCATAAGCACCTTTTTGCCTTCGCTCTTGAACTTGTGCGCCAGCTTGCCGATCGTTGTCGTCTTGCCGACGCCGTTGACTCCGACGAACAGGATGACCGTAATTTGACCCTCGGGGGCCATGCGCAGCTCCGCGTGGTCGTCTCCCTTAAGCAAGCCGATCAGCTTCTCGGAGAGAATCGGCTGCAGGTCGGCCGCTTGTTCGATTTTGCGTTTTTTCACCTCGGCGCGCAGATCGTCGATCAGCGTCATGACCGTGTTCACGCCAACATCGGCGCCGATCAGAATTTCTTCAAGCTCTTCGTAGAACTCTTCGTCGATTTTTTTGCGCCGGGTAATAAGCTCCTCGACCTTCTCCACGAACGCGGTCCGCGTCTTGGACAGGCCTTCCTTGAAGACGTTCGTTACCGCTTCCGTCTTGGCCGCGATGCTTTCCTTCAGTTTCTTAAAAAAACTCATACGTTCCGTCCCCCATCCTGCCATTCGTTGTCTATTGTTTTATGCCGAGTTTAAGCCGACACCGGTTCTTCGTCTTCTCCGTCCTCTTCCAGCCTCACCGAAACGAGCTTGGACACGCCACCTTCTTCCATCGTCACGCCGTAAAGGACGTCGGCTTCTTCCATCGTGCCTTTGCGGTGCGTAACCACGATAAATTGGGTGAGCCCGGAGAACTCGCGCAGATACTGCGCGAATCTTGCCACATTGGCCTCGTCCAGCGCCGCCTCAACCTCATCGAGCACGCAGAACGGCACAGGTTTGACCTGCAAAATGGCAAACAACAGCGCGATCGCTGTAAGAGCGCGCTCTCCGCCGGAGAGCAACTGCAGATTTTGCAGTTTTTTGCCCGGTGGCTGAGCGACGATGTCGATCCCCGTATCCAGCACCCGATCCGGATCCACGAGCACGAGATCGGCGCGTCCGCCGCCGAACAGCTTGCCAAACACGACGACAAAATGTTTGCGGATCGCCTCGAACGTCGTCCGGAACCGCTTGGACATCTCGTCGTCCATCTCTTTGATAACCTGGTAAAGCGCCGTTTTCGCGTCGATCAAGTCGTTTTTCTGTTCGGAGAGGAACTCGTAACGTTCCTTTACGCGCTCGTATTCTTCGATGGCGCCCAAATTGACCTCGCCAAGCGACGATATTTTGCGCTTTAACTCGCGCACTTCTACCTGCGTTCCCTGCACATCCTCCGGCACCGGATATTGCTCCTTGGCCAACTCGTAGCTCAACTCGTACTCCTCGCTAAGCTTGCGCAGCAGATTGTCCAGCTCCACGTCCTGCCGGTTCAGCGCAATCTCCGTCTGACGCATGGCATCCTCGACGACGCGCAGTTGAGCGCGCTGCTCTTTCGTCTCGCTCTCGCCTTTGTCGAGCTCCGTAATCCGATGCGCGCGGGCAGCGCGTTTAAGATCCGTCTGTTCCGCGCAACTCGTCTTCTTAATGCGCAGGTCGTTGAGCTGAGCAATCTGCGCCACGCTTTCTTCGCTGTGACGGACCAGTTCTTCTTCCTGCTGAGCGGATACCGAACGCAGATTGGCGAGCTCTTGCTTCGCCCGGCCAATATCGCTGCGCACGCGGTTCGCCTGATCTTCGAAGCTCATCTTCTCCTGGTCGGTCTTGGCGACGGCAATCTTTAGATCCGTTAATTGAACCTGGAGCTCTTCCTTGGCGGATTCGCTCGCCTTGCGCCGCTCCTCCGCCAGTCGGATCGCTTCCTGCAATCTCGCCTCGTCATTTACAAGGCCCTCCAGCCGCTCTTCCGCTTCCTTCGCCATCTTGCTGAGCTGCTCGCGTTCATTCGACTGCGACGTCAGCTCGGAAGCGGACACGGAGCGCTGCTCCGTAAGCAGCTTCTCCTCCGACTTCACTTGCTGAAGCTCGGATCGAATGCCCTGCTCGTCAATCCGGCATTTCTCCGCTTGCGCGCGAAGCTCTTCCACGTTCTGCGAACGGATTGACTGCTCTTTGCGCAGATCGCTTAATTTCGCCTTCAACTGCGCCACCGTTGTCTCCGCTTCCTTGATCTCGGCATTAAGCGATTCGATCTGACGGCCGCGACCGAGCAGACTCGCCCCGCGCTTCTGCAGACTGCCGCCCGTCATGGAACCGCCGGCATTAACGACGTCTCCTTCCAGCGTAACGACACGGTATCGGTATTGACATCTTGATGCTATCCGGTTCGCCTGCTCCAGCGTCTCCGCAAGCAGAACGTTGCCGAGAAGATTGTTTACGATCGCCTGGTAACGCTCGTCGCAGCCCACCAATTCCGCCGCGACTCCTACGAACCCATCCTCTGATTGGAAGGATCGTTTGTCATGCTCGGGCACCATTCGGCCGCGAATGACATCCAACGGCAAGAATGTTGCCCGCCCCAGCTGACGCTGCTTCAGGAAACCGATCGCCGCACGCGCCGAAAGTTCGTCTTCCATGACGATATGCTGAAGCGCCCCTCCGAGGGCGGTCTCCACCGCAACCTCGATGCGTTGAGGCACGCGAATCAGCTCCGCAACGGCGCCATGGACGCCGGCTATGCCGCCGGAACCGCGACGCGCGGCTTTAAGCACTTCCTTAACGCCTTGCATAAAGCCGTCCAGCGCGTCTTGCATTTCCTTCATCGTATCGCGTCTGGAAATATGGCTGTCCAGCCGCTGCTCCCACTTCCGGATCGCTGCCATAACTTCATCCAGGCCAGACGCAACGGCTTTACTGCCTTCCGTCTCTTCAAGCATGCGGTTTCTCGCATTCTCGAGTGCCGTCAGCGTGGATTGGAGTCCTTTCTCCAGCACCGCCTTACGCTCCTCCAGCCGTGCTTGTTGCTCCGTCCACTTGGATTCGTCGTCGTTTAACCTCTCCATCCGACGTTGCAGCGTTTCTTGTTGCTGAGCGGCATACCTGATTTCATTGCGCGTCTGCGCCATTGCGCTCAGTACGTCAAGCAGTTCGCTCTTAAGCTTCTCTTCGGCATCGACAACCGCACCGCCTGCTACGCCAAGGAGATTCGATTCCTCGGCCGCGAGCTTAACGCGAAGATCCGCCAGAGAAAGCTCCAGCGCTGCCGCTTTGCTGCGAAAATCCGCCTCTTCCTGGGTCAGAGCGACGATTCTGGCATCCTGTACCGCGATCGACTCTTCCAATCCGCGTTTGTTGTTTTCCAGGTTGCGCTTGCGCTCCTTAAGCACCTCGCCGTAGCCCTCGCATTTCTCCACGTCTTCGCTTAGCTGAAGCATAGAAGCATGCAGCTCGTCCAATTGAAGCTCTATATCCCGCAATTGTTGCCGGTCTTGCTCCAGATGCGCATCATGCTTGCTGACGACCGTGGACAGCTTAAGCTGCTCTTCCTGCAGCTTCTCCAGCTTGTCCGTCGCTTCCGACCAGGCGCGGTGCACCGTCTCGATATTATGTACATACATCGAAATTTCTTTGGTCTTCAGCTCTTCTTTCAGCGCCTTGAAGTGGACGGCTTTCTCCGACTGCTTGCGCAGCGGCTCCACCTGATCCTCCAGCTCCGATACAAGGTCGTGAATGCGGAGCAGATTCTGCTCCGTCTCGTCGAGCTTCTTCTGCGCTTCCCGCTTGCGCGACTTGTACTTCACGATGCCGGAAGCTTCCTCGAAGATGCCGCGGCGATCCTCGGAGCGAGTGCTCAGAATTTCTTCGATACGGCCTTGTCCGATAATGGAATAAGCTTCTTTGCCGATGCCAGTATCCATGAAAAGCTCTGTTATATCCTTTAATCTGCATGGCTGCTTGTTAATCAAATATTCGCTGTCGCCGCTCCGGTGTACCCGGCGCGTGACCGTTACTTCATTATATTCCAGCGGGAGAGCCCCGTCCCCATTGTCCAGCGTCAACGAAACCTCGCTGTAGTTGACCGCTTTGCGCGCGTCGCTGCCGGCGAAGATAATGTCTTCCATCTTGCCGCCGCGAAGACTCTTCGCGCTTTGCTCGCCGAGCACCCAACGGATGCCGTCGGAGATATTGCTTTTGCCCGAGCCGTTCGGTCCGACAACCGCCGTAATGCCGGTGACGAATTCCATCTCCGTCTTATCGGCGAAGGACTTAAAGCCCGCTAATTCAATCCGTTTCAGAAACATGACTTGGGTTTCACCTCACCCCACATTGTAACATATTTTCATGAATTGCGTTACTCATTTCCGGCCCCGTCAAGCCCCTTTTCGGGTCAATTGCCGTCTGCGAAAATTCGCTGACATCAACAAACCGCCGGATCGCTGCGATCCGGCGGTTTGTCCTACAACTATGCATCCACACGACATAGAAAAACGTCAGCCATTTACTTGTCCGCATCCAGTGCCAGCCCGTTCCACGCTTCGGCGGCGGAGCGCTGCTCGGCTTCCTTTTTGGTGCGGCCGGCTCCGAGACCGTAACGTTCCTCGCCCAAGTACACCTCGACGATGAACTCCCGGTCGTGGGCGGGTCCGCGTTCCTCGACGACCCGGTATTCCACCGGTCCGAGACCGTAATGCTGCGCGCGCTCCTGCAGCTTTGACTTCGCGTCCTTCATCAGCAGACCGAAGTCGCCCGACTCGATATGCGGGAACATATGCTCCGACAGGAAGTCGCGTGTCCGCTCGATGCCGAAGTCCAGAAAGATCGCGCCAACGAATGATTCGAACAAGTCGGCAAGCAGCGCCTGCCGCTGACGCCCGCCGAGCTGCTCCTCGCCCCGGCCGAGCAGAACATGCTTGCCAAGCTCCAGTCGTTCGGCGAACATGGCCAGCGACGGCTCGCAAACAACGGAAGCCCGCATCCGTGTCAGCTCACCCTCAGGACGCTTGGGGTATGTAGAGAACAGATACTCCGATACAAGCAATTGCAAGACGGCGTCGCCGAGAAATTCCAGCCGCTCATTGTCCTGTACGGAGCCGCGCTTATGTTCGTTGACATACGACGTGTGGGTAAATGCCTGTCTTAGCAGCCTGCTGCGTTTGAAATCGAGCTGCAGCTTTCGCTGCAGCTCGTCAAAATTATCATGCTTCATACGCCTTCATCACAATCGTGGCATTATGCCCGCCGAAGCCGAACGAATTGGACAGCGCCTTACGGACATTCGCCTTGCGCGGCTTGTTCGGAACGTAGTCCAGATCCAGCTCCGGATCCTGATTGTCCAAGTTGATGGTCGGAGCGATGACGCCATTTTGCAGCGTTAGCGCCAAAATAACGGCTTCTACTCCCCCTGCTGCGCCGAGCAGATGGCCCGTCATGGACTTCGTCGAGCTGACGGCCAGCTTGTACGCATGATCGCCGAAAGTCTTCTTGATCGCAGTTGTCTCCGAGCGGTCGCCAACCGGTGTCGATGTTCCGTGTGCGTTAATGTAATCGACCTCTGACGGCTCGATCCCGGCATCGCGCAGCGCCTTGACCATACAGCGCGCAGCGCCGTCCGGATCCGGCTCCGTCATATGATGAGCGTCGCCGCTCATGCCATAACCGATCACTTCCGCGTAGATCTTCGCTCCGCGAGCCTTCGCATGCTCCAGCGATTCCAGCACGAGCACGCCGGCTCCTTCACCCATTACAAAGCCGTCCCGATCGACATCGAACGGCCGGCTCGCCTTCTCGGGCTCATCGTTGCGAGTCGACATCGCGCGCATGGAGCAGAAGCCCGCCATGCCCGTCGGGCGAATCGTCGCTTCCGCGCCGCCGGCGATCATCACGTCAGCGTCGCCTCTCTGGATCAATTTGTAAGAGTCTCCGATGGAATGGGTGCCGGTCGCGCAAGCCGTTACCGCCGTGCTGTTGGGCCCCTTAGCTCCCGTCAACATGGATACCTGGCCGGAAGCCATGTTCGCGATCATCATTGGGATGAAGAACGGGCTCACTCGCTTGGGTCCCTTCTCCAGAAGCACATTATGCTGATCCTCCCAAGTGCCCAGACCGCCGATGCCGGAACCGATCATCACGCCCACGCGTTCGGCGTCGGCGTTAACCCCGATATCCAGACCGGAATTCTCAACGGCCAGCTTGCTCGCCACGGATGCAAACTGCACGAAGCGGTCCATCCTGCGCGCTTCCTTGCGATCAATGCCGTAATCCTCCGGATTGAAGTTTTTCACTTCTGCGGCGATTCGAGTCGGATATTCGGAGAAGTCAAACGCTTCAACGACGGATACGCCCGATTTGCCTTCCAGCAGGTTGTTCCAGAATTGTTCGATGTCAGAACCGAGCGAGGTCATTACCCCCATGCCCGTCACGACTACTCTATGTTTCATTCCATTCACCTCAGCAACAGACATATCACGGCATCTCGGCCGTGTAATACTATATAAATAGCGATTAAGCTACATTGTAGCGGTTAAGGCGATACGAACGCCTCTTGGGCAGTACGGTTCGGTTCATAAGCCAGTGACGATAAAAGCGCTTAACATGGAAGAGAAGTCCCGCTCCTTGAAACGGGACTTGTCCATCCTTAGGTATGAGATTGTATGTAAGTTACAACTTCTCCCACCGTCGTGATTTTCTCTGCATCTTCGTCAGAGATTTCCATATCAAACTCGTCTTCCAGCTCCATGACCAATTCTACTACGTCAAGAGAGTCAGCGCCGAGGTCATCTTTAAAGGAAGCTTCGAGCGTGACTTCTGCTTCGTCTACGCCAAGGCGGTCGATGACAATACGTTTAACGCGATCTACTACTTCGGACATCCGGTTCACCTCCTCCACCGTATTATACGAGAATTACATGCAAAATACCATCTTTACCTTACCAAGGTTGTTCAAAAAGTCCGCTTCCCATTACGAAGTAACTCTAGAAGTCTGCTCGACGTCGAATATTGAATTTAGCCGAACTCTCTTACATGTACATGCCGCCGTCTATATGGACGGTTTGGCCGGTCATGTATGCCGCGGCATCGGAAGCCAGAAATCTTACCGCGTTCGCGATATCGGCTGGATCGCCGAGGCGCGCCAGCGGAATTTGGCCGGACAGGGCTGTCTTCGTCTCCTCCGGCAGCTTGTCCGTCATATCCGTCTGGATAAAGCCCGGAGCCACGCAGTTCACCGTAATGCCGCGCGATGAAAGCTCGCGAGCGCTGGCTTTCGTCAGACCGATGACGCCGGCCTTCGCAGCTACATAATTGGCTTGACCGGGATTGCCCAGTACCCCGACAACGGACGAAATATTGATGATCCGGCCGGAACGTTGCTTCATCATATGGCGGGTTACAGCCTTCACGCCGTTAAAGACGCCTTTGAGGTTCGTCTCGATGACTTCATCGAACTCCTCTTCCTTCATGCGCATAATTAAATTATCTCTTGTAATGCCCGCGTTATTCACCAGAATGTCGAGTCCGCCAAGCTGCTCGATCGTGTCTTTGACCATGGTATCGAACTCGCCTGATTTGCCGACATTTGCTTTTACAATGATTGCGCGGCGCCCCAATTCCTCTATCGCCTTCGCCGTCTCGGCTGCGGCAGCTTCGCTGCCGGAATAGTTGACAGCCACGTCGGCGCCAGCCTCGGCCAGCGCGATCGCGATCGCTCGTCCGATTCCGCGGGAAGCACCTGTTACGAGCGCTTTTTTGCCCTCCAGGCTTGCAAATACCGTCATACCTTTCCCCTCCTTTAACGAATTCAACATCTATCCTGAGCGAGCGCTCATCGTTATGATTGGTTCAATTGAATATCCTCTTGAAGTGCTTCTAGCGATGTCAGGCTGTTTACGGATAATACGCGCACGCCGCGGTCGATCTTCTTGATCAAACCCGCCAGCACCGTGCCGGAGCCGATCTCGACGAAAGTGTCAACGCCTTGGTCGATCAGATAACGAACGCTGTCCTCCCACAAGACGGGAGAATAAACTTGCTCCACGAGCAAATGACGGATGTCAGCCGCTGCCGTTACCGCTGTAGCCGTCACGTTCGCGACGACCGGCACAGCCGCGTCGTTTAGCGCGATACCGGCAAGTTTCTCGCCGAGACGCTCCGCCGCAGGTTTCATGAGCGAGGAATGGAAGGGTCCGCTTACTTCCAGCGGAATGACGCGCTTGGCGCCGGCTTCCTTGCCGCGTTCCACAACCGCTTGCACGCCGGCCGCGGTTCCGGAAATTACAATCTGACCCGGGCAATTGATATTGGCCAGCTCAACAGCCGTACCGCTTGCCGTAACGTCACCGCACAGCTTCGCCAGATCCTCGCGTTCGCCGCCAAGAACGGCCGCCATTGCGCCAAGTCCGCCAGGAACGGCATGCTCCATGTATTCTCCTCGTGCGCGTACGGTCGAAACCGCGTCCTCGAAGCCGATAACGCCGGCTGCGACCAATGCGCTGTATTCGCCCAGACTATGACCTGCCACGTAATCCGGCGCAAGTCCGCTTTCCTTCAGCAGCTCCAGATAGGCAACGCTGACCGTCAACAATGCAGGCTGCGTATTGGCCGTCTGTTTCAGCACTTCTTCGGGTCCCTCAAAAATCATTTTCGTCAGATCGAAGCCCAGCGCCTCGTTCGCTCTCTCGAACACGGAACGCGCCGCTTCATTCGCCTCGAAGGCGTCCTTGCCCATTCCCACTGCCTGGGCGCCTTGCCCAGGAAACACAAACGCAGTTTTCCCCATGACTGTTCCCCCCATGACAGATCTATATCATTACCAAATAAGGACGGATGAACCCCATGTCAAGCCGCCTCCGAACCCGACGAGCACCATGCAATCGCCTGGTTTGACGCGGTCTTGCTCCACGGCTTCCGCCAGCGCAACAGGAATCGATGCGGCGGACATATTGCCGTACTTGTCGAGATTGATCATTGCTTTCTCCTCCGGCAAGTTCAGCCGGTTAAGGGCGGATTGGATGATACGAATATTTGCTTGATGCGGGACGAGCAGATCGACGTCTTCCTTGGTCTTCCCAGCCTTCGCCAGCGCGTCCTCGGCCGCGCTGCCCATAATGCGCACCGCAAACTTGAATACATCATTGCCCGCCATATAAATATAATGCTGCTTCTCTTCAATAGAAGCTGCGGATGCGGGCAGACGCGAGCCTCCGCCTCCGACCTTAAGCAGCTCTCCTCCGCTTCCGTCGGCTCCAAGCTCGAACGACAGGAATCCGCGTCCTTGTTCTACGGGACCCAACACGACGGCGCCGGCGCCATCGCCGAACAGGATACAAGTATTGCGATCGCTGTAATCGGTGATGCGGGACAACGTCTCCGCGCCAACGACGAGCACATGCTTGTACATGCCCGTTGCGATCATGTTCGTGGCTGTTGCCAATCCGTAGATAAAGCCGGAGCATGCAGCCGACAAGTCGAACGCTGCAGCCTTCTTGGCGCCCAGTTTGTTCTGCAGCAGGCACGCAGTGGACGGAAAGAACATGTCGGGCGTGATCGTCGCCACGAGAATCAGATCCAATTCCTCCGCTGTGACTCCAGCCGCAGCTATTGCGCGCTTGGCCGCTTCGTAAGCGAGATCGGACGTCGCTTCCGCAACGTCTGCGATGCGACGCTCGCGAATGCCCGTCCGCGTAACGATCCACTCGTCGTTCGTTTCCACCATTTGTTCCAATTCATGATTCGTAAGAATACGCTCGGGCACGTATTTGCCCGTGCCGATAATGCCGACAGGCTGCAAACTCATCGTACACACTCACTTCCCGTTGATTTCTGCGGTAATCGAGTCGATTAACTTCGCTTGTAGGGCGACTCTCGCCTGACGGACCGCGTTTTTGACCGCTACGACATCAGATGATCCATGGCATTTCACTACAAGTCCATTAAGGCCGAGCAGTGGGGCTCCTCCATGTTCCTTGTAATCCATTTTCTTCTTAAGCTGCTTCAACCTCGGCAGCATGATCGCAGCTGCCACTTTCGTCAATAACGATTGTCCAAACGCATCCTTTAGCGATGTAAAGATGGTTCCAGCTGCGCCCTCCATCGCCTTAAGCATGATATTGCCCGCGAAGCCGTCGCAGATCAGCACGTCGCAGTTGCGGTTAAGCACATCGCGTGCCTCCACGTTGCCGATGAAGTTAATGGGGGCTTTCTCCAGCAATTCGAACGTCGCCTTGGAAATTTCGTTGCCCTTCATCGCTTCCGTTCCGACGTTCAGGAGCCCGACCCTAGGCTTATCCATTCCATGCACCTTGGCTCGGTAGATGCTGCCCATTATGGCGTACTGGAGCAAATGCTCCGGCTTCGCATCCATGTTGGCGCCTAGATCGAGCGCCAGTACGCCCTTGTCGTCCATCGTGGGCATCATGGGCGCCAGCGCCGGCCGTTCAATTCCTTCCATGCGGCCTACAACAAGCAATCCGGTAGCCATCAGCGCGCCGGTATTGCCTGCGGACAACATCGCCTCGGCATGCCCTTCCTTCACGAGCGTTCCCGCGACCACCATGGAAGCGCCTTTTTTTCTGCGCACCGCGCGAACGGGTTCGTCATCTGGACCTATTACGTCATCCGCGTGGTGTATCGTCACGTTGCCTAGCTTGGTCCCTCCGAACAGCGGCTCAATCGCCGCCGTATCTCCGACCAGCAGCAGCTCCGTATCCGGCCACTCCGCGGCGGCTTCGAGCGCACCCTTTACGATTAGATCCGGCGCGTGGTCCCCGCCCATGGCATCAATCGCGATTCGCATGGTCCTCGCCCCCTTTATCCTCTGAATTTCCTGCTGATCTGAAAATGACGAAATTGCCTTGGAACACCATTTCGTCCCCTACATAAGTAAACAGCTCCACCTTCGACTTGCTCCGTTCACCGGAGATGGAACGGACATATGCCTTCGCGATGCACTTCTCGCCCAGCCGCACGGGGCGGACGAAGCGGATATCCGCTGTCACCGTCAACGCGATGGCGTCATTGATCACCGCTACGGCCAGCGAATTCGCTTGAGCGAACACATGATGTCCGCGGGCGATGGACGTCCTGGAAAAGACATGTTCCTCGCGAATTTCGAAGATCGAGATGCCGCTCTTATCGAGCTCCAGATCTACGATCTCCCCGATCACCTCGTGCAAAGGCAGCGACTTGACGGAATCATAGGAACGCTCCGCCATCAGCTTCATCCGTTCCCTGAGCTCGGGAATGCCAAGCTCCATTCGGTCTAGCCTGATCGTCTGGATACTCACCTTGAGCAGACGAGTCAATTCCCTGTCCGTAATAAAGGGATTCTCATCTATATATTGAGACAGCTGCTGATGCCGCTGCCGTTTGGGCATTCGTTCCATGATCGGCACCGCCTCTCGCGCTTCTTAATGTTATATGTATAGGAGCTCATTTTATCACCTGGTACTAAAACAGTATATAAAAAAAACTCGTCCCGCGCAATGCGAATGACAAAAACCTCCTGATCCAGATCTTCACGGAGGATGGAACAGACCTGCACGAGCGCAAGGCGAAACCGGTTGACGCCGTCCTCTGAGGAGCAACGCGATTCAATCGGAGTTCAAAAAAATAGCATCTCATCAAAGATGAGATGCTATCGTTACTCGAGTATCATCTTATTGGGAGATGATCTCTTTTGTTTTGTAATATCCGCACACTTTGCAAACGTGGTGACCCAGTTTCAGTTCTCCACACTGCTCGCATTTCACCATGCCCGGTACTGCCAGCTTGAAATGCGTACGACGTTTGTCGCGGCGAGTTTTGGATGTTCTACGTTGAGGTACTGCCATCTTTCCCACCTCCTTCACTTAATGAAGTTCAAAAAGTCCAATTTTGATCACGAAGCCATGCTCTGAGGTTTACCCGGCGTCGAATCTTGAACTTTTTGAACCTTGATTTAAAACTCTACTCTTTAAACAAATCCTTGAGAGCTGCGAAACGCGGGTCGATCTTCTCGTTTTTGCAGCTGCATGTGTGCTCATTGAGATTCTGCCCGCATACCTGGCACAGTCCCTTGCAATCCTTGTCGCAAAGCGGCGCGAACGGCATGAAGAGCAGAAGCGACTCTTCCAGATAAGGTTTCAGGTCCAGCTTGTCTCCCGCCACTTCCACGAACTCGTCGTTCTCGTCCTCGTCGGACTCTTCGTTATCCGAAGAATCTTTCTCAGTTGGTTTGAACTGCTCGTAAAATGGTATGACGGTTCGTTCCTTCGTTGGTTCAAGACAACGCGAGCACGCCAGCTCCAGATCGGCGGACAATTCTCCCTCGGCAGTTATGTAACCGTCGTGGCCTGTCACTTCAATCGATACATGAAGCGGTCCTGCATGAATCACGTCCGAACGTCCCTTGAACAGATCGTTTAAGTCAAGCTCTTCTTTAACCGTCGTCTTTAAGCCTTTAGCCATCATCTCTCGCATTTGAAACAACATATCATCACCCCAAACAAACAAAGATTATTATATCTATTCCGCTAGCGTTTTGTCAACATTTTCACGCTCTCTACTTTGCGCCCCTGCTGGATTTGCCCGAGCGAGGCTTAAGCCTGTATGTAGCAGAGGGCTTTGTGCTATAGTGGAAGGATCATCCAACGACAGCGAGGAGTCGAGGCATGCGTACCGTAGGTCTGATCGTCGAATATAACCCCTTCCACAACGGACACTCTTATCATTTGCAACAGTCGCTCAAAATAACGGAAGCCGATGCCGTCGTCGCCGTCATGAGCGGCAACTTTCTGCAGCGCGGCGAACCCGCGCTCGTCGACAAGTGGACACGAACTCGAATGGCGCTTGCCGGCGGCTGCGATCTCGTCATCGAGCTGCCCGTCGCTTACGCGACCCAAGCAGCCGAATGGTTCGCCTACGGCGCGGTGTCCCTCCTGGAATCGACGGGAGTCGTCGACGCCTTCTGTTTCGGTACGGAGAGCGGACAACTGTCGCCCTTACGGATAGCCGCGGAGCTTGCGGCGCATGAACCCGAGCCGTTTAAGCGATTGCTGAAGGAACGGCTCGACACCGGTGTTGCTTATCCTCAAGCCTACAGCGGAGCGATAGCAGCGTATTTGGCCCAGCAAGGCGACGAAGATTCAGCAGGCTTTCCTTTTGACAAACCCAACCATACGCTTGGTTTGCACTATTTGATCGCCCATCGCCGTCTCGGAAGCAGGATGACTCCTTACACGATTGCCCGAGAGAAAGCCGATTATAACCAAACGACGATAACGGACGTTCGGATCGCCAGCGCCACTGCCATCCGCAAGCTCGTGCTTGGCGAAGGTTCGTTGGCTGAAGCTGCTTCGTACGTTCCAACGTCGACTTGCGACCTCCTTGCAGAGAGCATCGAACGAGGGCTTGCCCCCGTCAGCTGGGACAACTATATTCATCCGCTCCTGAACGGCATAGTGACTAGGAGCGCGGAGCAACTGAGCCAGCTGCACGAGCTTGCCGAAGGACTGGAGAATCGCTTGCTCCAGAGCATTCCGCAGCTTGCGGATTGCACTTTCGAATCGCTGCTGGAGCAACTCAAGACGAAGCGGTATACGAGAACGAAGCTCCAACGGGCGCTGTTGTCCGTGCTGTTAGGTCATGCCAAGGACGATTTCACTGCAGAACAGCTTCGCTCAGGAACGGAATATATACGCGTGCTTGGCTTTACGGATAAGGGCAGGGAGCTTTTGAGATGTATGAAGCGTACGGCAGCCGTTCCCGTTTTAATGAGCGCGGCACGACCGCCGCAGCCTTACCGTTATCTGGAATTGGATACGGCGGCAAGCGCCGCTTATTGGCTTGGCGTTCCGGGCGCTTCCGCTGCGGATTTATATCGCGACTTCCGAGATCGCCCCATCATCGTATAATGTTCCCCGACAATGGCGGCCTTCGACCAACACTGCGAAGTGGCTGTATCGGCCCCTTTTCTCGGCTTAACCTGTCCGGTCGACCGCGAATGCCGATATAGCCCGCACTGCTTCTGCAAGTGACGTAACGCCTACGATAACCGTGTCGCCGTTCAATCGTTTGGCTGTCCTGCGGGCTTCCTTTTCATTCCCCTTGGGGACAATGAACAGATCCGCGCCATATCCGGTGACAGATACGGTCTTCTGCTTGACGCCCCCGATCGCGCCGACATTGCCAGCGACGTCGATCGTCCCGGTAGCCGCTATCTTTAGTCCTCTGGATAGATCCTCTTGCTCCAGCAGCTCGATCGCTTGCAGCGCGAACACCAATCCGGCGGACGGTCCGCCGATCTCGTTCGCTTTAATCGTAATGGCGTCAGCCGTTTGCTCGGGTATGACAGCTCCATTTTCGACACGGTAATTGATTTTCGAATAATTGTAAGCCGCTTGCAGAGCCGTATTCTGGGAACCGCTCATAATTTCGTTCAAACGGTCGACATATTCGTTTTTCGTTTTCCCTCCGAACACTTGCCTCTTCCAGCGAACATCCATATTGCGATCCACGCCGGCCTTGATCACGCCCCAAATATTAGGAGCCGTCAGCCGAACGGCCGTCAGCACAAAATCACCTTCTCCGGATGCTTCTTCATCACTGTTCGCACTTTCCAGCACGACCATAGACTCGACGGGAACCGCAATGCCAGGCTCATAGACAACATACGGAGACGGCGCGTATAACAGCAGCCACATGGCAAGAGCCGTCGCACCTCCCGCCAGCATCATGCGCCTTGCCGTAGACCACTTCTCCCCCATTTCTAATCCCCCAATTCTTCCCCCGATGCTAATGATGATGATGCAGGACTGGTCTAACTTTTCCAACAATCGCGTACTAATGAATGATACGGTTGTCCAAGAGGAGTTGAACGGTTATGGCCAAAACGATCATATTCGCTGCTTTATCCTTGCTGCTCGTCGGAGCCATTATCGCGCAGCCGGATGCATCCTTCCAAGCATCGCTTAAGGGGCTGACCGTCTGGTGGAACCTGGTATTCCCCGGTCTGCTCCCGTTTCTCATTTTATTCGAAATCATGTTAGCCTTCGGACTTGCCCACGGCATGGGAGTCCTTCTCCAGCCTTCGATGAAACGATTATTCAACCTGCCAGGAGAAGCCGTGATGCCTGTTGTCATCGGTTGGCTTGGCGGCTATCCGGCAGGAGCCGAGGCGGTAGCCTCCCTTCGCAAGAGGGAGCTCGTCAATCGCAGCCAAGGGCAGCGTCTGCTCGCGCTCGCGCATATGCCGAACCCGCTGTTCATGCTGGTCATCGTAGGCGCCGGCTTCTTGCAAAAGCCTCTTGCAGGCATGTTTATCGCAGGCGGCGTCTGGCTCTCCGCTATTTGGTTGACACTCCTTGGTTCCATTTGGAGAGGAAATCGTTCGACGGAGACGACTACCGCCCATTCGCTTGCCGGTGCAGCGGGAGCAGCTGCCGAGGAGAACGGGCAGCGCTCCGAAGCTCCGCAAGGAAGCCTGCTTCGGCAAGCCTCCGATG
This sequence comes from Paenibacillus sp. PAMC21692, assembly GCF_014303795.1. Classification (NCBI taxonomy): domain Bacteria; kingdom Bacillati; phylum Bacillota; class Bacilli; order Caryophanales; family Paenibacillaceae; genus Paenibacillus; species Paenibacillus sp. PAMC21692. The sequence continues at coordinate 4,749,373 of NZ_CP060293.1, read as the reverse complement.
CGATGCTGCAAGGACGAATTAGCGACGGGCGCAGCCTCGGCAAAGTACTGGGAGACTCCGTCACTGTTAGCGTCCAAAGACTGATGATGGTAGGCGGCTTCATGATTATTGCTTCCATGACTGCGCGCTTGACCGAGCCCCTGTTCGCCCCGGCGCTGAAGCTCGGACTGTCCTTCCTGGGACCAGCCCTTTTTGAAGGACATCTCGGCGCTTATGCAGCTGCCGTATGGGAACTGCCTGGCACGGACCTCGCCATGGTGTGCGCGGTCATTGCAGCTGCTCTTGCGTGGGGCGGTCTCAGCGGCGTTATGCAGGCGGGATACTCGGTATCTGGCACCGATCTGTCATTGTTCCCTTTTGTTCTGCACCGGCTAAATCACGCCTTGCATGCCTTCATGCTCACGTTGCTTCTCTGGCACCCGGCGGGCGCCCTAGTCCGTCTGCTTAATCCGAATGTCAGCTTCCCGGTTATCTGGGATGGATTCTACTACGACTCTTCTTCGGGCATCCGATTCCAGCCCGAAACCATTGCTGCAAGCAATTTGCCAAGCTTATGGCCTTATGGAGCAGTCATTGCCGTCGGGCTTGGATTACTGACGCTATGTATGTACTGGACGTTGGGAAGGTTCGCAGCATCACATAAGGGCTACAGAACATAAATAGATAATTAAAAAATCGCTTTTGATTTTAACTTTCTTTTTATAGAAGAAACACGGTCGCGCCATTCGGGCCGTTTATTTTTTTCGCAATGCGATCTTTTCCTTGAGGCGTACCTCGACCTCGGGCGGCACAAGCTCGCGAACCTCTCCTTCGAACATGGCGATTTCCTTGACGATGCTGGAGCTCAAATAAGAATATTTGGGATTCGTCATCATAAACATCGTATCGATGTCGGGATCGAGCAAATGGTTGGTCGACGCCAGCTGAAGCTCATATTCAAAATCCGTCACCGAACGAATGCCCCGAATGATGACATCCCCATTTTTGGACTTTACCAAACGAACCGTCAGATCCCGAAAGCTGTCGATCTCTACGTTGGGAAGGTCTTTGGTCACCTCGGCAAGGAGCTCCTTGCGCTCTTCGACCGAGAACAAAGGATTTTTGCTCGTATTGTTGAGAACCGCCACGACAAGCCGATCAAACTGTCTGGCCGACCTTTTAATAATATCGAGATGCCCGTAGGTCACGGGATCGAAGCTGCCGGGATAGACGGCGACTCGCTCCCTTTTTCCGACGCTTCCTTCATTATCGAGCTCTCCGCGTTCCTGACCGTTGTCATTGTTCTTCGTCACTAGAATCTCCCCTATCGGCGCTATCATTGCTGCTTAAGTATTCGTATATGGTGACGGCCGTATCGCCGTATTTGGCTTCCCTAACCTGCCTGAACGATGCGATTTCTTGCGGATAAGATATTTCGGCATCATGTTCCACCAGGATGACGGCGTCCTGCGCCAGCAAATCCAGCTTCGCCATCTCCGACATAAGTTCGTCCATCGTCGACATGCGGTAAGGCGGATCCAGAAATACAAGATCGAACTGGATTTTTCGCCTCGCAAGCGCCTTCAATGCGCGTTCGGCATCATTGCGATAAATCTCGACGGCCTGCTCCGCTCCTGCGGCTGCAACATTATGACGGATAACGTCTATGCTGATTTTTTCCCGGTCTACGAAAATAACCCGTTCCATGCCACGGCTCCAAGCTTCGATGCCGAGTCCGCCGGTTCCCGCGAACAGATCCAGCGCCGTTCCCCCGTCAAAGTAAGGACCGATCATGCTGAAAATAGCTTCCTTCACTTTATCCGTCGTCGGCCTCGTGTTGTTGCCAGGCACGGCCTTCAGCGGCCTGCCTTTGGCCGTTCCGGAGATGACTCTCACTCCAATTACCCCTTTCCATGCTATCTTGCCTATCGTACCATATTTTCCTTTACCAAATAAAGAAAAGCTCACATGAGCTTTTTTTCAAAAACCGGATGTATAAACTTTCCGGAAACGGAGAAGCTATAATTATCGGCGTCGCAAGATGTCGTAGACAACCGCGGAGAAGACTTACGTTTCCCCATAAGTTCTTCGTCCGGTTTCTCCTCTCCCATGAAAAGGGCGTCCCGAAAGGGGCGCCCGATTTTTTTGTGTAAACCTTGATACAACTGAGTTATTCAAAATAAAAAAATCAAAACTCCAATCACTGTTGACCAATTGTTGACCATTTACTCTTATCTCCCATAAAGAGATGTCCTAGTTGAGCCGATTTTTTCTTTATCTACAGCACTACCATGAAATTTTTGACCAACAATTTGACCGCCAGATTCTGATAAAGTTATCTATAAAAAAAGACTACTCTATTGTAGTCTTTTTTTATTATCCAATTATGCTGGTAAGAATTTTATCATCAAGGCTTTCTAGGTCAGGCCTTTCAATAACAATAAATTTCAATTTACTTTTAGGGTTACTCGCTTTATATTCATAAATTAATCTCTCAATCTTTTCTTTGGTTGCTGAATCAATAGCAACCATAAACAGTACTGACAAAGGGATAGCATTTGTTAAGTCAATATAATACTTTGATTTCCCCATTATATGATTCATTGCTTTGGTTAATAAATCAGAACTAATTCGTTTATAATACTTTACCTCGATTATGTAATCTTTTGTCAATTTACTTTTTCCTTGCATTATTACGTCATACTCATATTGCCCTAAGCGCTTATTTGTAAAGATATAAAATTTGTCACTAAATAACCGATTAACATTGTCATTTACTAAACTCTCTACAGCGATATAACTATCAATTGTTGGAGGTGGTGAGTCTGGAAATTCGTTTGCCATTTGTTCTATTTCTTTGTTTACTTTTTCTCCAAGTTCAACAGAAGGTGCAATTTCCATTTCAAGCTTTTTATTTGTTAATATTTGGTGATCATCTAAAAGCTTCTGCCGTCTATTCCATGAACTAATTCCCACCCAAATTATTGAACATCCCACAATAATTAATATAATGAACATATATGGAAATACATCTGTAAAAACACCGATAATGGACTGTCTATCGTTAATTATTTGCTGTGCCAAAGGCGTTAACTTTTGGATTTTTGATTTTTCAATTGTTAAATCAAACGGTGTTTTAAGCCAAGCCCATGCAAATATGAAGGGAATCAATAGAACAAAGATGCCTAATGACACTAAAAATTTCGATATATTGTCGTATTCAAATTTTGGCATAATTAACTCCCTCAACACTCAGAAAATGTGCTCCTCTAAATCCAATGATAAATATATAATGGAATCTAATTATTGGCAACCTTCTCTTCAGTACAATAATTAATAATATAACTGATAGAAGTTACTTCGTCTGAAATAATTAGCACAGCCTTTATTTGATGTTCTTCAGGCACAAATCCCCTAACCTTCTTGCCGTTGATGCATCCGAATTTAACTATCTCCATTGAATCACCTCTTGTGGAGGTTTTCGACATTTCATGCTAATTTCCTTCATTTTCCGAAATCCTAATAGGCAAATTATGTAGCATGTAGTACTATTGGATTATATTACAATTAGGAGGAAATAGATTGAAGGAGAAAGTTCAGAAACCCTTTTACAAACAGGTATGGTTTTGGGCACTTATCGTGGTAATCATTATCGGAGGGGCTTTGCGAAATCAAGACGAAAAAGAAGGGGAAACGGCTGCTGTCGATCCATCTCCTACAGAGCAAGTAACGAAGGCGCCTGAGCCTACCGCGACAGAGGCGCCGGCAACAGAAGCTCCCGCCACTGAAGCTCCTGTGTCTGCACCAGCTGACTGGCAAACGGTGGTTAAAGAAATTGCTGCGAATGGCGATACTTCTAAAACGGAGAAGGCTGATGCAGTGGCGATCATAGCGAAAAACTACCAACTGACGCAGACTGAGGCATTTGAGTTCGCTCACTTTATGATAGATGAGCTCGCCAAAGATACTTATCTTGCCGATCCAGAAAACGACGAATATATGCTGTCATCAATCTTTAGAGCGGCCGCAGTAGAGCATTTAATAGATGATGCTGAGCAGCTTCCGCTTGATGCATTTGCATTCGACTTTATGCAAAACGTGAAATACGTTTACCGTGGTGTTGAGACTCCAGAGAGTGAATCCGTGCAGGCAAACGAAAAACAAATGCAAAAATCAGCGATCGAGATCCAAAAGGCTTTGGATAGCTTGCAGTAAGATTCTAACCGCCTACGGGCGGTTTTTTTAATTGCAGCCCAAGGTCGTTAGTGTAGTTGGTCAGCTTAAGGATGATCTCCGTCCGCAAAGTCTCCTGCAAGATGCCAAATCTCTCTTCATAGCCCTGCAGAAATATCGGAAGTGTAGGATACAATCATTGCCGTCTTCCTCGACCACTTTGATTCCAACGCCGCCTCATCTCCTGCTTGATCCGACGGTAGTCACCGCCTATCGTAAACATGCGCGGATCATCTCCGACTCGTTAGCATCGGGCCTTCCGGTCAATTTTTCAGCAATCATCCACAACCCTCCAGATAAGAACGTTTGTTCCCAAAATACCCGAGCAGATTGAAAAGTATAGCCTTGAAAAATAAAAAAATGCCCGCTCAACCAGTTACGGTAAGCGAGGCTTTTTTGTTTTGTTAATTTGATTTTTCTTTTACATACTCAATCAATTCGGTAACATCTTCTATTTCCAGTGCCTTCATGATCTTATCCAAGTTCTCAGGCGACCATGCTTTTGATTTGTTGGATTCCATATCTAAAATCGTTGGATATCGAATGCCAGTCATTTTCGAGAGTTGGTTTGCATTTATACGCCGTTCAAAAAGTACTTTATCTAGTTTCAATCGTAGCACGTTAAACAGCTCCCTTCGCATAACTTATTGTAATACGAATTTCGTAAATTATAAACTATTATCGTACATATATTACGATTTTAGTTGGTTATATAACGGATTTCGTATATAATTAAAGTAAAGAGAGGAGGTAAAGCTTGCTATCCAATAGGACGGCGGGTTTTCATTACTTCTTTAATTAGACTCACCCCATTATCGGGGTAAGTGCTCAGATAAATTCATCAATCATGATCGTCTTTTATATTCATTGTCCTTCTCAAATAGCGTTCTTTTAATCTGGCGATTGGATCGGGTTTTAATTTCGGCTTCGGAATCATTGGTTCGATCATTTGTATTTGATCCGATCCAGCAGCTCTTGAAAGTAATCCATGAACTAACTTGTAACTGTTCGGACCCAACCCGCGAATATTAATCAAGTCATAGTCGCTCGAATTCAGCAAACTTCCAAGTGTGATTATCCCTGACTTTCTTAGCGCATTGACTATACGGACGAACAATTGGCTATCATCTTGTTCCATCAAAAATTGCTCAAGCGTTCTGATATCATATTCATAGTATTCATCGGCTATAAGATGTCTTTCCCGTAATGGCCGTTCCTCACTCTTCCCCATCCTCTTCACCCTTTAACTTGATGTCTTGTCATAAGTGTAGTTCGGGTGTTTGAACAATATCTATACAGTTAAATAATATATTTTGCCAATGTTAATCAGATAGGGAATTTGATATATTCAAAGCGATATCAAATGGAGAAAACAAGGAGCTAGCGTAATGACAAAAGGTGAAGAATATTTAAAGATGTACCCTAACCTGATGAAATGGATAAACCAATGCAACGCCTGCCAATCAATCGGTTATAAGCCTAATTTACCGCTTGAGTTGGCTACATACGATGGAATAAACATGTCGGCAGCTGCTAGTAATCTTAGGCGATTCTTCAAACCAATGTCAGTTAATGAAATTGAACTATGTGACATTTGTAAGAAATTCAGGTAGATCTGATAAATAATATTTCACTTCGCAGTATGGATCGTTGCTTCCGTTCGGCGAACTGCGACACTTACTCCTTACTGGAGAAGGAGATTAAACTAATCGATTCCTATGTCTAAGTAATAAGTTGGAGGGATTTAGTTGTCTTTAGAAAGAGATAAAATGATAAGTTCACTGAAAGACATCGTTATTCCCAGCTTACCTGAGCGTGGCTTCAAGGGTACATTCCCACATTTTCGAAGAGTAACCGAAAAGAAAATAGACCTCCTAACATTTCAATTCGATAAATATGGTGGTGGTTTCATTATCGAAATAGCCGATTGTCCACCAGAGGGTCACATCCATCATTGGGGAGAAAAAGTCCCTCCAAATAAAGTAACCGCACATGATTTACATCCCAATAATAGGCAGAGAATTGGAGATAAGGACGAATGGTTTAGATATGACAAACGTACTTTCTTTGGGAATATTTACGACAAAGTAGCGCACGAAGTATTTAAAAATCTAAGTCAAGCAGATGATTATTGGTCCATTACTGACTTCCGCTAAGTCTAACGGAGAACGATAGTTCTATTGACCTCCTTATGAGAGAAGCGGTTTTTTTTATTCCCCTCTGTCGCAATATGGATCACTCGTTCGCCTTTCTCGTCGAACTGCGAACCTACTTCGCTACTAAAGTGTCTTCAATCTAGCTCCCTCAAACTGTTAACTGAAACAAATACTCATGATTATTCGTTAAGACAGGTAGTTTGATATTAGCGGAGGCGGAGGCAAGAAATGAAGAGACAACACAGAAGTAAGATTATTGTCATCTTGATTTTATTGATTTGTTGTGTCCCCTTTCTAGTATTTTGGTGGTTCTATGAAATACTTAATTCCCCTATGATTCCGTATGAATGATGAACAGTGGTGGCCCAATTGGACGGAGTCGATTATTCCTTAAAGTTTGTCGTTGCATATTCCGTTCATGTATCCAATACACATTTAGGAGCCCGCAAACTTAATGTTAGTGGGCCTTTTATCTTTCATTCTTCGCAATATGGATCGAATCAATATCGTCAAACTGTGCAACATTTTTAGATCAAGAATAGAAAACTAAAGATGAGCCTAGACTGGAGAGTAAATACTTATATAGGAGTGACTAAATCCTGTTTAACAATATCCTTTTTGGTTTTATCATTCCCTGGGTATTCGTCAGTCCACTGGTTATTAGGCAGCCGCGATTATTCATTGTGATAAGCCCGATAACCGCAGTTATTTCGATTTTCATTAATGTCGTAGGCTTCTATTTTGACTTTTGGCACTACAAACCTGAATTTCAAAAAATCGAAACCATTTCTGCCATGCCACTGGATGTGGGTTTATTCGCAGTGCTGGGAGCTTTATTGATTTACACTTTAATCAGAAAACCTTTTGGGATTCATCCTATCGTCACTCTGCTGGTATTCAGTTTACTTAATACTTTGATGGAATTTGTGGCTTTGAAATTTGACTTAGTGACATATAGCAATGGTTGGAATATAGGATGGACTTTTATTTCATATTTCATTGCAAATCTTCTAGTTATCACTGCTTGGAGAATTGTTCGAATCAAAATTGAACTGCTTTCGAAGCATTAAACGTTTCAGCCCTTTGGTTTCGTCGTATTGCGTGATAGTGTTAAACGTGGCTGCACCATCATAAAGGCTTCCATATCCTTACTATAAAACGTAAAAAGCCCACTAACCGAGATGGTCAGCGGGCTCGCCTACAGGCTCATTTTATGAATTAGCTCCAGCTGCTTGAAGAGCTTGAACAAGTTCAGGCAACTCTTTCCACTTGGCTAGATAAAGCAATCTATCCAGCATTTCTTGGCTTAACACGCTGATATCAGCACCATGCTTCACGAGAGCATCAACGTTTTTCAACGCCACAATATCCGGATTCCAACTTGCGACAGCTGCAGCCGTCTCTATAATTGTTTCATATTGTTCCCCGTGTTCTTTCATGATTAGTTCTTCTTGTCCAACGCTATAAAAACGAATACCATTTGTAGCTTGATTATAGAATACGCGTTTAAACACCGATGCATTAGGATCAAATCCATTCTCCAGCAAAAACGCTACTACTTCGTGATTAAAGAATGAATATTTTACAGCATTCGCCAAGATATCAGGCGTTTTTTCTGCTCCATATTCAAGCAACAACTCGACTATAGATAGATCAACAGGCTTCTCTACATCAACCGCTTTTCCAGATGCATCGTATGTCCTAACCTTCCAGTCTTCAGTTGCAAATAACAACGCCATGTCTTTTGGTTGCTCAGCGTTTGGAGAAACGCCTTTTTTAAGTAATTTTTCAATCGCATATTTATGACGATGAGCAATTGCATCTCTAAGTATGAAGTCCGATGCCGATCCCGATTCAATTATTACGTCTATAATGGCATTTGAGCGACCGTATTGAAGTGCAAGTAATAATGCATATTCAAAACTTTGGGAAGTCAACAGCGGTTTTATCGCCGATGGACTAACATCAGACTTTGACATCAACGACTGTAGGTCAGTATTGACCGACTTGGCTGATTTAACTACGACTGTACGAGACTTGGAATCCCAATCCACGATTCCGCCTAGCGCCTCACCCACAAATCGTGCCGGGACATATGTCACTCCCTTATCAGTGTAAGGAACTTGTGTCAAGATTAAAGGCTTTTCACTAATCGTAGCTTCCTTCGACCCTATCTGCAAAACGACAATGATCCAATCTTTCGTAGCGGTGATCGTTCTTGTGTTAGGCTCGTAATCGATTGTTGCTCCTAGCGCTTCAAATAAATTGCGGAAAGGTACCATCACGGAACCGTCCTTCAAGACTGGCGAAGAAGAAAACGATTGTTTTTTACCGTCAATAGTAACAGATATTGCGTTACTGGTTGCAGCATGCGCCGGCACGGAAATACCCGCGATCGAAAGTAATAGTACAATTAGTACAACAATTGATTTTTTCATACTCTACTCCTCATATGTTATTTAGATCTATTTTCCTACATATGGGTCATTCGACACCCAGTCAGATTATTCCTCTAAATCACAACTTATTGAACCAAGAATGGCGAGGAGGATTTGCGTTAATAAATAATGATTTCGCCTTGCATACTCATCCAAACCTTTCTTTGGCAAAATCATAGAATATATCTAACTTCTTCATTAGTTCTAGTTGGACGCAATCTTACAAATGCCCAAATTCGAGAGATCCAGCGTACCGGTAACCCTCCCAAGCGATATTTTGATTATCAGACAATAACAAGTTAATTTGAGCATGGCAATTCGGTGCGTCCTGGAAGGGTCGCTCAATTTGCAATAAAGCAAGAAAGCCCGCTAAACCAATTACGGTCAGCGGGCTTTCTATTAGGTGGACGGCTTGTTGATCGTCTTTGGCTGCCTGTTCTTAGCTTGCGGCGTAATGTCGCCGGTCAACCCTTTTTGATTGCGCTCTTTTTGCGTTTTTTCCATCAGAGAGCTGCTATCGCCATATTGCTGCTCGGACATTCGTCTTCGCCTCCATTCACGCTGGATGCCTCTGCCGGAATGGATGCTGCGCGGAGGCTCAAGCCCTATTATGCTCGTTATCCGGTTATGCTATGTGCCAGCATTTTAGTTGACTAATCCTCTATTCTATTCCTTACCATCGTTCTTCCCATTGCAATTCGATTCCCCTTCCACTTTGTTCCGCTGATCATGCCCGCATTTATTTAATGACACGCAATAACAAATAAATTCGTGTCCGCTTTTCCCTCCGAAACTACCCGAGTCTTTGCATAATATACATTCGTAATTCATCTATATACCCCTCATCTACTTTAGTTTCAAGTGTACGAACCGCGTTGTTGTTCACCACTATTGTTGAGTACCCAAGTAACGGGGATTTTAAACACTTCAGTCCAATTGTTTACATAAAAAACGCTATAATGGCATTCCCTATCGTATCTCCCGGCAAAAAATAAAAAAGCCGCATGATTTTGACCATGCGGCTCTACGGATGTGATATTCTTTGTCTGATAAGATTTCATTCACTACACAGATGTTGAAATATAGACAGAATAAACAGCGTTCTGAGTGACGTTCATGTTCAGGAATACAGAAATAGCATCGTTTCTTGTTACTGGATTACCAGGAATATTACTGGTCCAGGTCACGGTAGCGCTTGGTGTAACAACATATGCCGCACCATTCGAGATTCGTACGGGCTGCGCCCCGACATCGGTTGGTCTGATTGAGAAAATAAGTGTTCCAGTCAATACGGCCGTAGTTGTCAAAGTAATAGTAGAGATAAAATTAGCAGGTAACGGCGCAGCTGCATTATTAATGACATCAAAACAAACACGGAATAGATAAACGCCAGCAGGTAAGTTGTTCACAGAAATCGCACTCGAAAATGCAACTACGCTACCGTCTGCGGCATCAACATAAGGAATTGCATTAGAAAGCGCTCCTGGCGATCCAGCAATACGCTGGAAACCGGCGGTGTTACCTCCAAAGTTTATCACTTTGGTAAAAAAAGTTGGCTCTGGGCCTGTAGCACCGGTCGAGCCTGTCGCTCCATCCGCTCCCGTTGCACCCGTCGGGCCAGTCGGCCCCGTTGCTCCGTCTGCTCCTGTCGCTCCTGTTGCACCTGCTGTTCCTGTCGAGCCTGTTGCTCCGTCTGCTCCAGTTGGGCCCGTCGGACCTGTTGAACCTGTTGAACCTGTTGCACCATCGGCACCAGGCGATCCAGTTGCTCCGTCTGCTCCCGTTGCTCCAGTTGCACCCGCTGCTCCATCTGCACCTGTTGCTCCCGTTGCTCCCGCTGCTCCATCTGCACCTGTTGCTCCAGTTGCTCCCGTTGCTCCGTCTGCTCCATCTGCCCCTGTTGCTCCAGTTGCTCCAGTTGCGCCCGCTGCTCCGTCTGCCCCTGTTGCTCCAGTTGCACCCGCTGCTCCGTCTGCTCCTGTTGCTCCAGTTGCTCCGTCTGCTCCCGTTGCTCCATCTGCCCCTGTTGCTCCAGTTGCTCCTGTTGCTCCCGCTGCTCCATCTGCACCTGTTGCTCCCGTTGCTCCGTCTGCTCCCGTTGCTCCAGTTGCGCCCGCTGCTCCATCTGCACCTGTTGCTCCCGCTGCTCCATCTGCACCTGTTGCTCCCGTTGCTCCAGTTGCGCCCGCTGCTCCATCTGCACCTGTTGCTCCAGTTGCTCCAGTTGTGCCCGCTGCTCCATCTGCGCCTGTTACTCCAGTTGCTCCAGTTGCGCCCGCTGCTCCGTCTGCTCCTGTTGCTCCAGTTGCCCCCGTTGCTCCGTCTGCTCCTGTTGCACCCGCTGCTCCGTCTGCTCCTGTTGCACCCGCTGCTCCATCTGCACCTGTTGCTCCAGTTGCACCCGCTGCTCCATCTGCACCTGTTGCGCCCGCTGCTCCATCTGCACCTGTTGCTCCAGTTGCGCCCGCTGCTCCATCTGCACCTGTTGCTCCAGTTGCTCCCGCTACTCCTGTCGAGCCTGTCGCTCCATCTGCCCCCGTTGGACCAGTCGGTCCTGTCGCTCCTGCCTGACCGTCTGCGCCAGTTGCACCCGTCTGACCATCAGCACCTGTCGCCCCCGTCTGCCCGGCTACTCCAGTTGCGCCCGTGGCGCCTGCAGCACCTGTCGCGCCTGTTGCTCCTGAGGCCCCCGTTTCGCCTCTTTTCCCATGTTTCCCATGTTTCCCGCGTTTGCCACGTTTCCCGCGTTTCCCGCGTCTTCCTCTTTCGGCTTCGAGACGTACTCTCGCAGAACCTTCCGTTACGGTAATATCAATCGTATCGGATTCGAAAGTGAGATTGCCACATTCCTCAACCGGAGCCTCACCGTTTGGCCCGATCACACGAAACAAAATATCATGATGCTCGTGTCCCTTTGACTTATCGCATTCATGCTTCTTGTTTTTACCAAGGTCCCTCTTTATATTGCTTTTTTTGCTCAGTAACTTCATGGTCTTTTTTTTCTTTGGATGGTTATCCACCCGCCTCACCTCCTAGTTACTCCAATTAGCATATGAAAGCCTAATTGACCGAGACTGTGTGATAGCCGATATCATTATATATTTTCAACAATTTTTAAAGACTTTTTTTAAAAATGTAGAGACACAAAAAAATCCGGCCCCTCTCCAGACCGGATTCCGTTTACATTCGATTGTTGCCAACCATCCTACTCCCCCACATCCCCCTGATGCGCCTCGTTCGAACGTTTGGACTTTACCAAATCAGATATCGTCACGAAGCGGAAACCGCGGGCCTTCAGCTCAGGCAAAATGATCTTGAGGGCGCGGTAGGTTTGAGTCGAACCCTGCACGTTGTCGTGCATGAGGACGATGTCGCCGTTGTGCGCATTGTTCAGCACTTTTTTGACGATGGCGTCTACGCCGGGAGAACGCCAATCCTTCGTATCCTGATGCCACGACCATAACGTGACGGTATAGCCATGTTTGCGAGCGGAGGAAATGACGGAATCGTTGATGTATCCGCCCGGCGGGCGAAACCATGGGGAATCCTGCCCCGTCACCTCTTCGATTTTATGTTTGGTTTGCAAAATTTCGTCATCGATGGCTTGAAGAGATTGATTCCCGTTGAAGAACACATGGCTGAATGTATGATTGGCTACTTCATGCCCTTCATCGGCTTGCCGCCTTATAATATCGACATTTTTGTCGATGCGGTTACCCACGACGAAAAAGGTCGCTTTGGCCTCGTATTCCTTCAATAAGTCCAGAATAAGAGGCGTGATGTTCGCGTTGGGACCGTCGTCGAATGTAAATGCGATGAGTTGCTCATCCGTTGCCACCTCCCACATGGCTTCGCCTCGCATCTCATAATAATTGCGGTTATGGGCTTGCGGCGCAAACCCGCACAGCAAGACAATGCTGATCATGCCGATCAATCCGTGACACCAACTGTTCTTTTTCAATTTTCATCCCATCCCAGATCCGTATTTTCGTCGAACAGCCGAATGTTTGGCAATTGTGTACACATTATTTTGTACATATTCCCCTTCCCCCATTCGAGCAAGGAAACTTGTCATGTCGCGGCCGGGAATGCGGGATCGGTTAGCCATGATACTCCTCTTTTCGCAGTATAAGCATTTCCTTCTCGCCTTGTGGTTATCCTATCCGTAACGACAACGCATCAAGGGAGGATTCATACATGCATACGGTCTGGAAAGGCGCGATCAGCTTCGGACTCGTCCACGTTCCCGTCAAAATGTTTACCGCCACCGAAGACAAGGATATTCGGTTCCGTACTATTCACAAAGCCTGCGGCACCCCCATTTCGCAAACGCGCCGATGCGCGCATTGCAATCAGGATGTCGAACCCGAAGAGCTCTCCAAAGGCTTCGAATACGAGCGAGGAAAATTCGTTTTGTTCACCGAAGAAGAAATCGACTCGCTTAAGCCGGACTCCGCCCGGGTCATTCAGATCCTGGATTTCGTCGATTTAGACGAAATCGACCCCATCTACTTCGTCAAGCCGTATTATCTTGCTCCTGATATGGCGGGAGGCAGCGCCTACGGCTTGCTGCTGGAAGCCATTAAACAGACCGGCAAGATCGGCATTGCCAAAATCTCCATTCGGAGCAAAAGCAGCCTGGCCGCCATCCGAGTCGTGGACAACTGTCTTTGCCTGGAGACGATGCACTTCCCGGACGAAATCAGGTCGATCGCGAACGTCCCTAATCTGCCGGAGTCGACTTCAGTTAACGAGAAAGAGCTGCAAATCGCCAAGCTTCTCATCGAGCAGCTTTCAGAACCCTTTGCGCCGGACAAATACACGGATGATTACCGGGTCGCTCTGCTGGAGGCAATCGAACACAAAATTAGCGGCGAGAGCCTAGATATCGTAGCCGCTCCTGCTGACAAAGGCAGCAATGTCGTCGATCTCATGGCTGCTTTGCAAGCAAGTCTTGATGCCGTCAAGATTCCTGTAGATTCCGGCAAGACGACGGACAAACCCGTTAAAGCAAAAAGCAAAACGAAGGCGGCGGCCAAAGCTAAAAAAGGAACCGCTTCGTGACACTGAGCGACATTCCGCTTCCCAAGGTGCCCATGTCGCCTATCGTTTTACCCATCATCCCCGAAGGGCCAGAATGGGTATACCAGCTAAAATGGGATGGTGTTCGAACACTGGCCAGATTGGACGGAAAAGGCAGCGTTGAATTGTTTTCGAAACGGCTTGAGCTCAAAAACGAGGTTTTCCCCGAAATCATCTCGTTGCTCGAGCCGCTGCGGATCGGTCCGTGCCTGCTGGATGGCGAAATTGTGTATTTCGACGGAAACAGGCCGAACTTTCAGCGAGGAAAGCTGATGGGGCGATCTCGATACAATAACGAAAACTTGATCTACGTGCTCTTCGATCTACTTCATGCGGATGGCACGGACCTTCGGGGGCTGACGCTTAGGGAACGGTTCGAAAGACTCTCGGCCAAATTTTCCGAACCGCAAAAGCGGCTGTTCGTCTCGGAACTGTATACGGACGGCCATGCTTTATGGGACTGGGTCAACGAAAAGGGATGGGAAGGCGTCGTATCGAAGCGGCTCGACAGTCCATACTCTGCAGGCAAGCATCATGAGGATTGGTTCAAAAAACGAAAAGAGATTCGACTTGTAGCAAATGTTGTCGGTTTAAAACGCAACAACGGCGTCATCGCCAGCCTGGTACTCAGCTACGAGGGCCGCTATATCGGACACGTATCGGGACTTGACCAAGCATCCAAGTCCCTGCTCACGCAGTTCGCCGAACAGCATCCTGGCGACTGCCCGTTCGAGAAACTGACCCCTGGCATGCTCAAGTCAGACGTCCTCTGGCTCGGCGCGCCGTTTCCTTGCCGAGTCGCTGCCCTCGAGTTTACGGACGGCGGCATTTTGCGCCAGCCCAGACTGCTGGGATTTGGGCATTAAAGGCGCTAATCTGATTCTATAGTCTTTCCTACTAAAGTCTTGTATTTTGATCTTGTTATAGGTATAATGTTCCTGGTATAAAGACCACACATACGAGACTGGCAAACCCGTTCGAAAGTCGGGGACGCAAAGCTTCAGGCCTAAAGGTGATTATCCATGGCGGCTGAGCCGCCGAACATGACCGGAATCATCACCAAGATTAACGACAGCTTGAGAACAAGACCGTTCCATTTCGGGACGGTCTTTTGTCGTCTATCTGCCATCTGTCATCTTCACACGATTGCATTCACGATCACCAATTCAAGCTGTACCTTTAAATCTATTTCGTATGGAGAGGTGACCCTGCTGCCATTGCTTTCTCGAATGATTCTTACAATCGGACGTTGAACAAAGGAGGAATCCACAGATGTAATGACTGCTACCTGACCGCTGTTGAGCATTACTTTGCTTCCGATTGGATAAATGGATATGTGGCCAACGAACAATTTAACAAGGGATAAATTAAACAATCTGTTGCCGGATCCTAGCAGATATTCAATGGCGTTACCGCGCGCATAAGAACGTCGATGGTGTCGCTCCGATACCAGTGCATCGTAATTGTCCGCAATCGCCACGATCTCGGCAAACTCGTGGATATCGGGATATTTACTCCGGTAAGGATACCCCGAACCGTCATAACGTTCGTGATGCTGCAAGGCGCAAATAGCCGCCGTATCTGAAATATCTGTCCGATTTATGAGCATTCGATAACCTTCGATTGTATGGTTCTCGATTCTTTTTCTCTCTACAGTCGTAAGTTTGCCCTTTTTAGTCAATAGCCCTTTGGGAAGACTGATCATTCCGATATCGTACAGCAAAGCGGCGGCGGTCAATTCGTACAATCTCTTTTCGCTATATTTATTTGCGAATCCGATAATGGCAGACAATGTCGCTACGTTTAGTGCATGTTCGAGAAGTGATGGATCTTTCCGATGCATAGACGCCAGGCTGTCCCTAATGAACTCAACCTTGGCCAACTCGCCAATGATGCTTTGATAGTTACGAAAAAATCGATCGCCAAGCATGGGCACAGACACTCGCCTGCGTAAGGTCGAATTGGTTTTCAGCTCCAACATCGACTCCTCCACAAATGCCTTGGAATCGCGCCAGCTTTGATCGTTCACTAGCTGATCGTGTGGAATCGAAGCTGGATTCCAAATATTGCTTTTTCCAATCCCGACTAGTGCAGAGGCTTCTTCCTCAACGTAAACTTCCGAAATTTTCATGTTGAGCAGCCGTTCGATATATTTCTCTGTCAACTGGGTGCCGGCGCCTAACATAACAATGCCGTTTTGATTTAATACCGGAACGGCAAGCGTTTGTCCCGGTTTAAGTGCGTAAGCAGTTGTTGATTTCATTCCTATCCCGCCTTTTCAAAAGATCACTTCCTGTTCTGTGTACATAGCGGCATGATCGCTTGAACATAGAAGGTCGAACAATAATGATTGTTCGAAGTCAAGCCGAAAGGAGACTGGAATGTCATGAATACGGAAAGCAAAAAACACCGGGTTTCGAGAGATGCTCCCTTAATGAGCGAGGAGCTAATCATTCAAAGCTTTCTAGCCGGATATCACAGACCCAATACGATCCGCAATTACGAGAGAGCGCTTAACAATTTCCGAACGTTTATCGGCGCAAAGTCATTTGCCGAGGTAACCTGGCATGATTTGGAACGATATAAGACAGTCTTGCAGCAAGGCACTACTGCAAATAAGCCACTGACAGCCGCTGCTATCGCTACCTTGATTTCCCCCCTGCGATCGTTCTACAAGTGGGGTAGCAACGTCAACATAGGGATATTCGAACATAATCCTGCTTCTTGCATTCGTTTGCCGAAAGTTCAAGTGACGAGCGAGAACCATTTTTTGACCCAGCGAGAACTTATGAATTTGTTGTCGTATTTAAGCCGCAAGAACACAAGGGAATGGATGATGGTTTTGTATATGGTTATATTGGGATTGCGCGTTTCGGAGCTGGTGCAGATGAAATGGAGCGATTTTCATACTGATATAACGGAGAGCAATGCATGGTTAACGATAGTTAATGGAAAGGGCGGAAAAACGAGGCAAGTAAAGATACCGGAGGCGCTATGGAAATTGCATAACGACCCTGCCATTCGACTATGCCTGCGGACCAGTAACGTGAGCAGGGAGCGCAACAACCGGGTATTTGCTATTACAAGCCGCCAAGTAGAACGGATTGTCCATCAATCCTGCCGAGAATGTGGCATTGCAAAAAAAGTGACGCCGCATTGGTTCAGACATACGAACGCAACTTTGGCGCTCCTGAACGGCGCCTCGCTTCAACAAGTTCAGCAAACGCTTGGCCATGCACAAATCAACACGACGCAACGATATTTGCATACTGTGGACCTAATGAAAAAAAGCGCGACAGATTTTGTTGCAGAAAGCATGCAAAATATGATGAAAAATGTATTGTTATGACCGAAGAGTTGGTTTATAATGGATAAAACAATAGGTATATCGACTCATTTAAAGTCGAACAATCATTATTGTTCGACATTTGTATTGTTGCCGAATTGCCGCTATTTCATAATTCCTTGATAAGACGTAATTCTATAGCATGTTACTGAACATTTTATGAACATTGCTATACCGAATTCGAGCTTACGGATTGCTGAATTGTTAAACGGAGTAGCAAGCCATATTGTTAGGCTATCCATAATTTAATACATACAAAAGGACTCTCCGCGGAGAGTCCTTTTGCATGTATTTATTTTTTGACGAAGCCTACCCATGCTTTCTTTCAAACGTTTTTCGCTTGTACATCCAGAAGCCCTGTATTTCCCGCTTGTCCGAACTTCAAATCAACTTATTTCTTCTGCTTTAAATAGTCCGCAAACACATCTGCAAACGCTTCGGCCGTGCTCAAATTTTCTTGAAGCGTATTATTGACGCCTCCGAATTCAAGAAGCAGGCTGCCGCTCGATACCGACTGGTTATATTCGCCATTGCCGTTGCTCGAGCCTTTGAGCAACACTCCCCTGGACAAGCCGGGATATTTTTTATTCAGCAATGTGTGTAAAGCATCCGCAAGCTTTTTGTTTTCCTTGTAGTTGGGATTGGCCATGCCAATCACAAACATAACGCGAGCGTATGTCTTCTTGCCGATCGTTACGGCTGTTGTGCTGCGAGGCAAATCCGCATCCCGATGGATATCCAGAAAATAAGACAAGGAAGCATGGGAGCTGATCGCATTTGCTACAGCTTTGCCTGATTCCGCGTATGATTGCGAATAGTTCAGTTTTTGCTCCGTTAACCTTGCGGCAATATCCGCATTCTCCGAGATGGTTGAAATGCCTCTCTGCTTCAGGGCGGAAGCCATATGTTTGCCGACCAGCGTAATATTTACTTCTTTGTCATCGTACGCGCCGCCGGCAGTACTGCGTGCAACGTTTTTCCATGATTCGCGATTATGAGTATGGTAGATATAGACCCTGCTGTCGCTATCCGGCACTTCCTCCGTTTGAACAACCCACTTGGCAACATACGCTTGTCCGCCGTTCGTCAAAACGATGCGATACCATTCGCCTTCCGAGCCATCGATTCGGAACGTATCGCCGCTTTGCGCTTTGGCAATGACGCTGTAATCCATCCCGGGCCCGCTTCGCAAATTGGTGACTCCCAGGATTTGAATCTCAGTCGCCTTCGGACTGTTGTCGGATTGTTGCACTTCACCGGGTCCCTCGATTGCGACTTGCTCCTCCGCATCCGTCTCCACGACCCAATTCGCGATGTAGGCTTTGCCTCCACCGGGAAGTCCGACCTTATACCAGTCGCCATCGCTGCCTTCTATAGCAAAGCTGTCCCCAGGTTGCGCCTTAGCCACGATCTTGTAATCCATTCCCGGCCCCTTGCGCAGGTTGGTTACAGCGACAATATGTACAACCTTAGCTTGTTTCCCGCCAACCTGACTTGCATTGAGTGTTGAACCAGCCTTGACAGTAGAAGCAAATGCGACATTTTCCGCACCCGACAACAACAGAATGGCTGCAGCGCCACCCAGTAATGCATTTCTCAGTTTCAACGCTCAATCTCCCCCGTTTTCGCAAATATGTCTCTGCAAGTTTCGACGGTAAGCGAGGAAAATCCTGCTAATCTCATTTTTTTCTATTCAAAATGCTAGTTTTCTAGTCAGAAATAAGAACTTGCTTAACTTTGCATAACGCCCAAGCCGTCCGTCATATAGTTGGGCAAGGAACGATTTGGAAAGGAGCATAGCTATGAATGCGAGCGATCAATTCCGAACCTATCGCCCATTTGTCGGACCGCATGATCCCTGTCCTCCAATCAGAGAAAAGAGCTACAACGTGCCGCCGCAATTATTTATTACCTTTCAGCCCCCCAATCTGCCCCAATTCTCGGCCTACGATGCTTTGAAGTACGGGACGTTATGGCCGGCCTTATTTGCCCCATATCCAGATCCTTCTGCTCCGACGAGGGTAACGGGAGGCGATATGTAAATGGCTGAGACACTGCTTGATGAAGCCTATTACAAGCTGTTGCACGATCTGCAGGCGGTCGACTTCGTATTAGTCGAATTAAATCTATACCTGGATACGCATCCAGAGGACGAAGCCGCAATCGCCCAATTCAACCAATATGCGGAGCTTCGCAAACGAATAGCCGCACAATACGAAGAGGCATACGGACCGCTCATGAACTTCGGTCACAGCATGTCCAAAACCCCGTGGCAATGGAAAGAGGCTCCTTGGCCATGGCAAGTGTAGAGCCGCGCGGAGCATGACGACGATAGTCTGAAAGCAGGTAAGGCCGGAACTCGCATGCCAACTGCAACGAGTTTGAAGTCCAATGGGAAAGCGGGGGGAAGTCAACCGATGTGGGCTTATGAGAAGAAACTTCAATATCCCGTAAGAGTGAGCAAATGCGATCCGCTTATGGCCAAATTTCTGATGGAGCAATATGGCGGTGCCGATGGCGAGCTTGCTGCAGCGTTGCGTTACTTGAACCAGCGTTACACGATACCGGACAAAGTGATTGGACTTCTGACGGATATCGGGACAGAAGAATTCGCCCACTTGGAAATGATTGCGACGATGATCTATAAGCTGACAAAGGATGCGACTCCGGAGCAGCTGAAGGCGGCTGGGCTTGGCGCTCACTACGCGGCGCACGACAGCGCACTGTTCTACAACAACGCTGCGGGCGTACCATGGACGGCATCCTATATTCAGGCTAAAGGCGATCCCATTGCGGACCTTTATGAGGACATTGCTGCCGAGGAAAAAGCCAGGGCCACCTATCAGTGGCTGATCGACTTGACGGATGACGTAGACTTGCAGGACAGTCTCAAATTTCTACGGGAACGCGAGATTGTTCATTCGCTACGCTTTAGGGAAGCTGTGGAAATTTTGAAAGAGGAACAGGATCGGAAGATCTTTTTCTAAGTAAACCTACTGTTCGTGCTTCAACGACTAATAACTAACAAACTCGAGACCTTTCTCTTCGTCAAGTGTTACAGCCGCTAATAGACGGACTTTGCAACAAAGTATCGCAGAAACCCTGGAACTCCCTTGTTACAAGGGAATTCTGGGGTTTCTTGCATTATTGAAGTACGCAAGATAATGCATAAAAAAGCATTGATTTGGGGTTAATTTCGGGGCTAATTAGGGCTAATAAAATTCGTGGGTAGACGCAGTTAATGCATAAAGAAAAAAACACTCATCAAAAAAAGCTCAGCAATACACTTGACCATAAATTCAAGCTCGTTCTCATCGAGATTTCTCATTTTTTACGACTTCCTATTCGACGAGTTGGTTTTCGCGGAACCGACTGTCAAGAATCGACGACACCTTCATAATAGCAAAGTTGTCATCCGATTCTTATGGTATCCGGTGTTTTTTCTTACTCGATATTTATGTGAGGTTCAGTGAATAGTTCGAACTGCAGTATCTGGTAGCTGGAGAGTTGATTCTAAGCAATCATAATATAAGTTACCAGCATGCCTCTCCAGTCTTCATTAAACCGCCTTAAAACTGCTTCAGAGAGCTCGTACGTGATTGGCAAGAAAAAGGTTCCGATATATTCCCTTCTCGTGTGTAGCGAAGTTCAAATCGTCTTGCCGTGGCTGACGGACTTGAGGGGAGCTTTAATGGTGTCTTTGCGAAACTAGTCAAGGCGACATTTAAAAGCTGGAACCGGTTCGAATCCCTCCTGGGACGCCATTACGTTGCATAAGAATGAATTTGATAAATAGAGAAATCCCCGCGATCCCTTGATATTACTGGGGTCGCGGGGATTTTTGTTGTTTAGAGATTTTGCTGAGAATGCATAAGAATATCATAGGTTTTATAAATCCAGTACACAAAAGGTACACATTGCAATCTTGAGGGTTAGGACTCAACTAACTCGATATTATTAGCCGTTAAGCTTAAAGTAATCCACTTAAAAACCTTGATAATAATTAGATTGGGACAGGGACTCGAGGGGGATTGCCTCCTATAATATACAGAACATTACTACATAACTTACTCTCGAAAAAGAAGAAGCTACAATGCGCAACTCCCCCCTTCGACAATCATCTTAACGATGCAATAATAAAAACATCCCACAGATGCTCCAATTGCTGAAGAATGCACAGTTAAATGAAACGTTAACTCCACATTTTGCGTTGGAAAATCTGATAGCATGTAAATCCCTCATCTCAAAACCCTTATAATTTTGTCACCTTATTTACATCATGCCGCCCATTAGGTCACAAACAGTAACATTGTTAACGGTAGTTCACGAGAGCGCGTCAAATCAGCGTTTTCGTGAATTGTCGGAGTAACATCGTTAATAAAAGATAATGGTTTATCATAGGTGTGCGTTACTCTTTTGTTACCCATTTTATATAGAAACTACCTCAGTAATGCCTTGTAGATTTGGTCCATTGTAAGTTGGCTTACAAAGGACCTGTGGATATTTTAAAGACAGTCTCTATGCTTCCTCTAGATCCTCGTAATAATGCGGAAGGACGTCCCCCTCATTTGCCCCTTCTTCTTCACATCGTCTATTAAGCTCTTTGGAGAATGCAGTCATAGCATCCGCGGACTGCGTAAGCCACATCGCGTAATTCGACAGTAGAAAACGGTCGCTGATTCTATACACGACCTTGTCACTGTTGAACACATATTTCCCCATCAAGTAGTGCGTTAACTCCTCAGATTCGAACTCTCCCGGTGGATGCCCTTCTGTTTTTCGCCTAAAATACTCGCTTTTCAAGTCAACTATAGCTTGTTCAATCAACGTAAGATGGACGATAGGCAGCTTTTGCGTCCACACTCGGTCGAGCTTGTAGGTCGCGACATGGTTGGCGACTTGCTGCCGGGTGTCCGCTGATTCCTTCTGCAACGCTTGAACTCTAATCGCCGGGTGAGTAGGAGACCCTTCCACCTTCGCAATGATCTTCTTTTGGCCGGAGCGATGATAAGGAATGAAAATATGCTTAAGACAGCCTGGAGTGTTGTGCCTGGTTTCATCCAAGGGAGAAGTCGGCACAGTATTACCCTTTCCTTTATCTTCTTCCGAGCCGACGGTGGAATTACAATCGCTGCAAACCGGTACAAGATTAAACGGCTGGACCGAAAGCGTAGGAAAATGGCTTTTGGGAAAGTAATGATCCAATTGAGCCTTGCCCAAATCCATATTTCCGAGACACGCTGGGCATATTTTAGATACCAACCGATTTTCGGCTTCATATTCTTCTTTGAATCGGTGACGGTTGTTCATTGTTCCACCGGATGTTTTATGGCTAAAAAAGCGATCGTAAAAATCGCCGAATATTTTTTGACACGCAGCTTTCTCAACTTCATTTAACTTGGCAAAAATGCCATAGGATGCAAACGAGAAAGCGCTGCAGTCCAGGTTCTTCGCATAGTCCAAATCCAGCCGTATTGCAGCGATGATGTCGGCTCGTAAAGCAGGATTTTTAACGCCATTGATAAATTCTGTTACTCGATTAAAAATCCACTCGCCTTGAGGCAACAGAAGGCAGCAATCCTTCGACTTGGCGTAAAGCTTGATAAAGTTGGCTTTGTCTTTCGTCTTGCCGTCAGTTATCGGGTAAGTCTGGCAATGGTTGAAAATTTCTACCATCAACTCGGAAGCGATGCTCATTTCACCATGCAATGTCTTTGGAGGCTTAAGATCAATCAGCATCGAATGGTTCCCCTTCTTCTTCGGACTGCAAGCTCACGCGCAAATGCTCCAGCCTAAAACGGTCATAACCTGGCCCGACTTCGGCGATCAGCTTATTCAGATCAGCGATGCTTTTACTTTTAATCACTCGATTGATTCTTTGCCTTGCATAATTGCCCGTACGGTTCCGCTTGGTAAATAGCCGTGCGCTAATTTCAGCCCGATCGGCGGCGAACGTCGGCATATTGACCTGTTCAGCTTCTATGGTAACGCCGTTCTGCTCATTAAGCGACTTATGGAACACGTACGTTTGAGACCTCATCGCATCGGTAAGCAGAAGCGTGGAATGCGTCGCGATAAAATATTCATGGTTCATATAGCCGTCTATATATTCCGAACCATTGAATATCGGAACATTCCCAAATCGATAGAGTTCTTCAACAAATTTCATTATCCAGCTTTCGTTCAAGAATACGTCCGGCTCGTCGAACAGAAACAAGACATTGTCGATACTCTCCTGCTGCACAAGCAGTACGAGTCCCATGCGGCACAACCACAGCCATTCGCCATCGCTTAACTCGCCATCTTCAAGCACGTGGTCCGAGCCCCTGAGGGTATACTGCAGATGTGCATCTGCAATGTAGCCTGAACGGTAAGCTACCATCAGCATGTTCAAAAATTCCAACGGTGCCAGGTGCAAGTCATCAGGCGGGAACTTGTCAAAAAGCCCGTAGTCGTCGTCCGTTGCCTGCTCCTTCGATAGAGAAAAATAAAACGTCCGTTGAACACGCGGAGGCTGCCCGTCAGAGCTGTGGCGAATCGCAACACTAGATTCTTTCCATGTCGAGCCAAGCCATTGCCGAAACAGTGACAAGTATCGCGGCCATTTCTGCACGCTGCCAGACTGTCCTAGATGAAGCTTATCTATTTTCGACTCGTCAATCGTCAGCGAAAAACCGAGCGGATTGAAGCCAGGCACGCTATTCAGCAATTTACGGCGCTTGGCTAGATAAGTTTCCTTAAGCTGCGGACGATTCGGCACCGACGACACAAGTGCCAGTAAAATATAGATAGCGGAGCGGTTGTCAAAGTTCAGGAAATTCGGTTCATAAACGAACGAAGCGCCGAGACTTTCCAGATGATCGAGTATCGCCTCTTTTCCGTTATCCATTGCATCGTACATATCACTGTGCAGCGACTTTAACGCCGAATGGTACAGCACATCCTCAAGCTCATTATTCGGGCCTGAAGCAAACGATAATATTTTGTTTGGGTGCAACTCGGTTTGTTCGCTAAAGCGATAATCCCGTATGCCTGCCTTCCCCACCTTATTAAAATCGGTGTGTGTCCTAACCTGCAAACGGTAAGTCAATTTCTTTTTCTTCTGATTCGTTAAATAAACATAAACGCGCTCACCTTTGTTATCAAATATGCTGTAAATAAGCTCATATTCAAAGCCGGGCGATTCGTCGTGGACCGCTCTTGTAAAGATCAAGCCAATCGCTTCAATAAGCGAAGATTTGCCCGAACCGTTCTCGCCAATCAAAAATTTGATCGCTAGCTCGGAAAGAGAGCGATCGTTTTCAGCGAATGCCAGTTGGAAATTGCGAAGCTGCTTATAATGCCTGATCATTATTTTATGAATTTCCACGTTCGATCCCCCTCTTCCACCGGTTTCCATAGATCCAGAGCCTGCAACTGTCCACCTACTCTTTCATCCCAGTCAAAAAAACTATAAACAGGCTCTATAAGCCCGAGTCGATGAAATAGCTCAATCGTCTGCTTCACGCTTTGTATGCTGAATTGCTCGCGGAGCTTATCGGAGACCTTCATCTTCCGCCTGGCTTCATGAATCGCAAGTGGCTTCGAGGCATCCCTAATAGCCTCAAATAAGCTTCGTTGCTCTTGAGCCAAATGTTTAAGGAGTGGAGAATGCTTCTGCTTAAAAATTCTTTTGTACTGCCAATCTGTATCACTCATTTGATACAAGACAATCCCTTGAACGTGGACTGCCTCGATTTTCCCCTTCACAATCAATAATTGCAGCAAAGGCTGCAACCGATCAACGGGGACATTCAGAGCTCCCGCCAGTCCCGCATTGGTGAAGGGGTAGATCAGTTGCTCAGTCAGTTCGTCCCTATGCACCGGAAGCGTTCCCTTTTCACACATGAAAGACTCTGATCGTGAAATATGTTCCATTATCCCTTCGAGCAGTATCGATTTCTGCTTTTTCAGCTTGCCGCTTACGTTATTGGACAAAAGGTGCTGGTAAGCCGATACGTTCCAATTTTTCCGCATCATTTCTTCATAAGTAACTGTCGCTACACTCTCGGTAATGGCAGAAGCATTTCCCTTTACCATCTGAATATGGTTCCGCCAGCTGAACAGCATTTTTTTCCAATCCGACTCCTTGTTACGGGCCACGTCGTCGATGAAAACGTTCGGCGCCATTCCTTGTTCGGGCACCAAATTTTGCAACACGATCAGACAAGATGCCGAACTCTCGTTCTCATGTAATAAGCCAGGGGCCAACGTAATGACAGCATGAAGCGAATATCTAGAGAACAGCCAGCTCCGGTAGCCTTCATACTCCTCGCCTTTGAACGTCATCACATGCTCCGGTATGAGTGCAAACAGGAAGCCTCCGTCTCGAAGCTGAATGCAGGCATGTGTCAATAATAAAAGCTCTGCGCGATCCGTAAGAAACTCCAAATATTCTTTTAAAACGCCTGACAATTGTTCAGTCCCGCTAAATGGGCCATGCAGTACCACGAAATCGAACCGCTTGCTCGCGAGAGAGTTATAGTTACGGTTAGCCAGCACATTGCAAGCTAGAAAATGCGAATCAACGCCGTCCGGTTCCCGATCCCCCAACATAAACCGCATTAAGCTTATTCGGACCATTGCTGGCGATAAATCGCGTCCCACAACCGTCGTTAATGGAATTCGGGCAGCATCACGTAATTTATCCGACGCTCCCCATAAAAGAGCGCCCGTCCCGCAGCAAGGATCGTAAACTGTCATATCCTTGGCATACTCATGAATAAAAATGCCAGATACTTCAACCATCATATCGGAAATCGCGGACACGACCGCCTTCGGTGTCGGCAACAGCGTCGGATACGCGTCTTGACTCAATTGTTGCAGCAAATGCACGAAGCAATCCAACTCCAGCTTCGTTTTATCGTATCCCGTCCTACGAGTCATATGATTCAGTTCGATTTGAAAGGAATTAAGCTCCCAAATCACATCCTGACATTGAAAATGATCCAATGTAATGCTCTTAACGGCTTCCCCCATTATATATTCAAGGCTGTCCTTATTCCGGCTAGAAAGACCTCCGACTTCAAGCATAATCTCGTTCAGCGCTCTTTCCTTCAGCTCGATAAGGGTGCGCCAAGATAATTGCGAAGGTGATAACAGATCTCCTCTCCGGTCACTACGCCAGTGCAAGTACCAGAAATAGATGAGTTGATCCACGGCGTTTAACGTGTTTTTAGCCCCGCTCTTTAGTATCATTTTATAAATTTGGTCTATGCTTCGGAATAACAGTTCCAATCTATCGCCTCCATAAAATCACGCTATTCATAATAGTTCTAGGCCTTTATAACCATTTCCTCCTGGTCGGAGATAGCAACGGGAGTCTTTCCTGGCTTATTGCTGCGACTAAGCCTTCACCTTTGCAAACGGTTGAATTCCTCGACTGAGGACTGAGCAAAAGATCATTAAGTTTCACTTCGTTCAACCTTCACGATCACGACTTTGTATTCACCAAGACGACAGAAGCTAATTCGAGCTACCCTGAGTATCCCAGCAAGTCCATAACCGCAAGTCTCAACTCCTGAAATCAGTCTAGACTGAACTCGACGCCCAGCCAATACCACAAAGAACGTATATCTGCACGTAACCAAACCAACGAAAAAAGAAGCCTCCCACAAGTTCGGTGAACTCATGAGAAACCTCTAGTTTTCTGCCGATGTTACCCTTTAGTTAGCCTCAGGACACCTCGACACCTTAAAACCCTTATAAATCAAGGCTTTTCAGCCTATATTACATCATGCCGCCCATCTTTCATCCTCTTTCAATTTCTTTCATCCTCTTTCATTTTTCTTTTAAAAACTGGTTATTTAACTTCTTGACTTGCCGTTTGTTTCAGTTTCTTTCAGATTCAACCGGAATTTTCGTTATTTTTTTGTTATTTTCAGTGACATGTTGTTATTGTTATTTTTTAAACCCAAACGCATGGGATTATTAGAATAGAGCCGCAGGTGTTTTGTTATATTTGACATCCCTCATAGGACGCTCTTAAATTGCATGACATAGCCTGCAATAATTGTAATCGGATCACCTACGGGGAAACTGCCGTTCAGGCAATCTTCCCCTAGATCATTAAGCTAAAGATCTCCGAGGGAGCTTAAAGTGTAATCTAGAAAATTATCTATTCTGATCAGGCCATGAATCTCCTTCTCTGCGGCATACCCAATCATAATGCATACCAGAGTCAAAGGGATCAGTTGCCATTTTTACGTCATTTTTCACGATTTCAAGCCCTTCAAGATTAATTTGATCTGTCAGATATACAAGTACATCATGAATCCCGCCATCTCGAGCCGATTGGGCAATCAGTGCTACTACCTCTTTTTGTTCTGTCGTCAATTCACTCAAAACTTTATTGATCTTCTCGTTTTCAACGGTTTTCGGCCAGCCATTACCCGTTATCCAGCGTGGTAATACACATGGGCGTAGTTCTACTAAATCATCAATGAATTCCTTATAAAGTTCTAATGCTTGCTTCTCCATCTGTTTCCCCCATTATAGAATTCTTTATAGGTTTTGTTTCTCCAAAGATTGAACTAAAGTCTCCCTTTAGTTTAATGAAGCATCGTCATTCAAATATTTTATTTTCACGGTCTACAACTTATACAACCATGAAGCTTGTGCGCGAACGCAAAACGGTCGGGAAGTACCTGGATCAGTTATAAACAAAATAAAAGGCCGCACTCTTAGCGAGACCTTCGTCAGCAATTTGATTGCTAATTCCCGACAAACTGTTTAAACACTACATCCGTTCTCAAGATTTACTTTTTAAATAATCAAACCATTCTTCTATGTCCTTATGGTTCTCACTCGCACTTATATTACTTTCTTCTGTCAGTACATATGCCTTGCTTAAAAATCTCGCTACCATCCTACAGTAATTGTTTAGGTCTGTCATCAAATCCTTATCATTCCTGGAACTATTATTAACCTCGTATAAAAGTACACCTTCATGGACATATCCTCCTCTAAGTCCCGTCATTCGATAAATGATGTCCTTCCGATCCTTCAATCTTAAATCTTCAAGATCACCTAATCTGGCTAATCTTCTTTTTAATTTCGCCGATTTCAATTCTTCATTTTGCTGTAATAAAACACATTCCGTCGCAATATTAAGCAACAGTATTCTGTCAGCCTCCATATCAAAAAAACGATTGTTGTTTTTTGTATAGATAGCCCTAACAAAAAAGCGAATCCCCCTCAGAAAACGCTCCGACAACTCATTGTGTTTGAAATTGATATGATTCAATCTCATTAATTGGCCAAAGCGTTCTTTCATCACATCATCATTTAGCCAGTCCAATTCGAACTTACATGAATAATCAAATTGTATTGGCCTATGCCCCCACCTCGAACCATTGATGTTTTGGATAACCAAATGCTGATTTATATGTCTCTTTTTATGAAGGTTCAATACATTGAATCTTGAAGCGGTGAATTTAGGGAAAATATGCCCCCAGTATAGTACGTTAAGAAAATTCACTGCATAAAATGCAATGCTTTCAGCGCTCCGTTGAACAATCTGCTGTTGATGGGTTGTCTTTAACATGAGTAAAGGATCATGTAAAAAATCTGGTGATCTTGAATTTTCAGTATGCTCAGTACGAGTTGTCAGTTCTTTAGAATCAATACCTACAAGATGACTAATTTCATTAATTTTGTCCGCTCTATCTCCAGCTATCACAAACGCACTTTTATTAATTTCAATACTTTTACCCAACTCGGCATCGATTAAAGGTATCATGATCCAATCGTCAGAAACATTAATCTTCAGGTTTCGATATAGAAGGTCCATTAGATCGGAGAATACCTCGATATGATTAACATCATTACTTTGTATGTTAAATTGTTGGAATATAAACGGTAGAAAGTCTGCCGATAGTTCGTAATCCATAATTTCTTTGAATCTCTCTTCTTCAGTGAGCGAATAAACAAATTTCCAAGTCGCTTCATCATCAAGCCAATTATTCCACTCATTGCGTTGTTTGTTTAGCTGAACAAGATCGCAATATGATTCCATTAAACTCACGACCATCTCGCCCCTTACTTTTATTGGCTAAACTACATAGCCGAAGTATAAGTATTAGACTGAACCTTAATGAAAAAATGCAGCCGTCATGGACTAGATAATAAAGTCCTAGACAGCTGTTGTTGTTGAACTAACGTCTCCCGATAGTTCAATACCTTGGCGTATAAATGCGTATCGGTATCAATTACGAAGTCAGGCCGGACACTCTCCTGATGCGATAAAGGCACCCGCTCATATTGAAAAAGCCTGCAAAAGATATCAGTAAAATCCCGTATGCTGGCACATTGCTCTTTGGCTATTCTGTACCTATCCCTTAATTCCGCACTTGAACATGTCTTGCCAGAAATAAGTACATTCTCGAAAAAACCATCAATTTCGACTATCACATAATCACTGCCGGTTGCTAACCAGCCTCTGAACTCAAAAGTGTGGATGGCCTTTGCTTTTGTTTAACTATCGTTCTCCGTTAGCTCAATCAGCTCTTTCGGGATTATACTCGTCCTCAACTACTGGAATATATGGTGACAGTAAATTATCCGATTCATGAGTTAAAATGCCGCGAGCTAACTTCCATACAACGAACCTGTTGTTATCTTCTGCATCTTCATCATCATGTACGTATAATAACCCATATGAGCCAGGTATGTTCTCAGACACCCAACGAAATATATCGAGCACATAATTTGAACGATGATTATGTAATCCAGTGATTGTCCAAGAATCCAGACCGTTTCTTCGTGTGATATTTGACAATCCTTCGGTATCTACATCTTTCAAATAATTAATAAAATCACTGTAAGACTTATCCTGAAAGGTTTCATTTGTGTCATGAGTGTGGTACCTCAATACAACCCAACCATGAAACTCAAACATGATTTTCCTCCCTTAAAGTTTGAGCTATCGTTCTCCGTTAGTTCAATTTCCTAGTTCTTTAGGGAACCGACCCAAACGTCCCCGACTTTAACACTGTACTTTTTATCTATACCACCATCTGTAAGACGAATTTCTTCAACTTTGTGAGCCTTCGCTTTAATAGCATCAGACTCATCAAAGCTCATCCAACCGCGGCAAATATTATCAACAAGGTCGCTCTCAGTATACACATCACAATCAATATGTAGTCGCCAATCTAATCTTTGTAACTTTTCTTTCAGGTAAGGGTATTTGTGAAACGGGAACTGCCTATCTTGAGTTCCAATATCGAAAGTTCGGTCATAAAAATGAAGGCAATCTTTATAAGCAGTTACCACTTGCGAATTTATAAAGTGAGGCTCGTATATCCATAACTTGAGATAAAAGCTCTCATCTAAACGGGTGAACTTTTCAAGCCAACTTTGATAAACCTCCAACATTGCTTCAAGGAGAAGCTGATTATACCACCGTGGAGGATTCTTACGAGGGATAGCGTAAAAAGGATGAATCCAAAGCTTAGCATAATCCCTTTGATATCGAGACAGATGTCTTATGTCTAAATTAATTACTCGTTGCTTCCACATTTCAATTTTTCGGACATGTCTTCTCCAGCCTCTAATCTTCTTTTTCTTACTTAGGTACAATAACAGCCCTCCTTAAAACCATCTCTAAAAAGTATATCAGAAACGGTTAGATATTACGTTAATCTGCTCGTTACTTCAACAAGTAACGGCAACCGGTCGTGTGGCCGGTTGCCGTAGGTGTCTTGGTGCTATCGTTCCCCTTTTGTTTAATCGACCGACGCTCTTGCTTTTTACAATCCCTAAAAGTACTCAATAAAATATCCTTCCGTGGTCCAACTATCTTCAAGTTTTATGTACATGTCATCTATTGTTTGTTTTGATTGCCCGAATCTTCTCATCAATTCTTCCCTGTATTGGCTCATTGACTTACCTTCATATATCGAATCAGTTGCACAGAACTCATCCGACATATAGATACAGTAATTGGTATCGAAATAAGAGCAAAGTTCTTTGCAAACATTTCTTAATATCGATTGCGTCTCCATATCCATTAAAAAAGAACGCCACCTAATATAAGAAGAGAGCTCAAGGATATGTATGTTAAATTTCATTTCAAGAATTGAATCGGGTCCACTTAACTCTAATCTGTCTTCACTGATGAGTTCTTCCCAAACGTTCGAATACTTGTATCTCTTCTGTAATTTAGTCTCCTCTACTTTTCTTTTCAAGTCCTTTACCCAACTGGTCATTTGTTTTCCGAAGGAGATAGGTATGTCTAATTCCCGAATCCACTCCCACTGGTCATTTTCATGGTTTGTTAATTTATGAATGGTTGGAAATAGGTCTGATCGAGAAATCAAATCTTCTAGAAACTTTTCGAGGCTATTTTTATTCCGAATATTATGTTCTATTACCGCTGAAAAATTCGCTCCCATATTTCCCTCCTTTATTTAAGGGTCGAACAAGTACACTTTCTTACCTTTGTATTTTAACACATATTGGAATTAAACTGCCCATTACTTCAACGATCAACGGTAGCCGATCGCGTGGTCGGCTACCGTCATGTTGCGACGCTATTAATGAGCCCCCGTAGACCCTCATCCTATATTATTTTCAGGTAGTTCTTCTTCTATTGGATCTCTAACTAAATGCCGGAATTCTTGTTTACAAACGTCAAATAACTTATAATTTTCTCTAGCCTGATTTAATGAAATATGGTTAGCGCCAATATTTTTATCAGGTAGCTCATGTGCAATTAGATCGTATTGCCAGAAGCAAACATCACAGATATCTACAATAACTTCATCTTCACTATCTACAGTATAAAAATCGCAACAGGGACATTGTTGCCTCTTCATTTATAGCCTCCTAACAACAAGTCTTAGCCTTTTTTCAATATACCACATATTGTAACTATCCTGCCTGTTACCTCAACGAATAACGGCAACCGATCGCGTGGCCGGCTGCCGTTGTGTCGAAGTGCTATCGCTTTCCGTTAGACCCGATTTCCGATTTCTTCGTAATACTCTAGATCGCTTTCACCTATCCATTCCGCATCGATCCAGAGGGGAAGACATAGTAACTTTTCAAGCTCCTCAACTTGCTTCTGTATACCATGATTGAACAAAGCAAATCGCACCTCTTTTGGCGTTACCTGTATATCAAGTGTCTGAATAAATGACCAAATATCCATTTCCTTGTCGTCTATGCCGTAATTTCCGTAAGATTTAATATGCTGATTGACCAACGTACCCTTTAAGTATACTCCTATGGATAGGATATCGTCGTCGAAATACGATACTGCCAGCACGGGATCATGCAAATCCAGAGATAAGGAAAGTGCATACTCCTCCACCGTACCCCAAGAAAACTCGGAATGCAAAAAGCTTACCCAACCATTAAATTCACCGACATATACTTTGGAGTTTAAACTGTATGTATCCAGGGCGGCTTTATCAAGACTTACGTATAGATCAATTATGTCAACTTCCGAATCATAATAAGCCTTTTCATCAGTCTTTTGTACAAAACGCTGTTCGAGCATCTCCATCGTTGCCGCAGGGTAGAACTGCAGGTCAGCACCGGCAGCTTCATTTTCGTCATTTATTCAACTATTGTCTCCCGTTAGGATATCAGGGTGAAACTACACGGTATACTATCACTGATATCTTAGAGGTACCGAGGATTATGCGCACATCGTTGTTATCGGTGATTTGAGTAAGATTAAGACTGAAAAGAGGCTGACATAAATGCAGGCAGCCTATTGCATAATTTGAACTATCGTGTCCCGTTAGTTCAACCGATCAATGTCGACAGAGCGTAGTTATCACGGTGACAACGCCTGTTTATATAATGCACAAAACGACAGTGGTGACCGTCGATCGATCTTCCCGGAGCATATAGCATAAAACGCCGTATTCCTGGCGTCTCAATCATTCCAGGAAGCGCAATGGGTCGATGGCATGTAGCACACACATCAT
The DNA here is from genome assembly GCF_014303795.1 of Paenibacillus sp. PAMC21692. Lineage (NCBI taxonomy): Bacteria > Bacillati > Bacillota > Bacilli > Caryophanales > Paenibacillaceae > Paenibacillus > Paenibacillus sp. PAMC21692. The sequence goes on along the minus strand of NZ_CP060293.1, from coordinate 4,716,159 downwards.
TCCATATTCTGAACCCGATGGCACAAAAGGACGTAATTTATGTGCTCTCATTACTTCATCTCTTTAATTTCATTATTTTTCTCGCTTCCGTTCACTATGCTGACTTATAGTTTAACGAATTCCACACTGTACTTATTGAAGATGGCCTCGTATTTATTTTCGAATATAGCCCATCTCTTTTCTGTTCCGTACTTTTCCTGCAAAGCCTTCAAATAATGTTTAGCCGCTGCTAAATCATTGGATCGCAATAGCAAATGAAAGCTCTCTTCGCCCAGATGTAAAAATGGACCTGAAGTGTAATAATCAACAATCGATCTGGCACTGGTCATAGTATTATAGAAATGAATAACATCTTCTAATCCACCTAGCAGCGTTTTTCTTAAATCATCCATATTCGTATCGGGTGTGATTACAAATCGATCTGGAGCAGACTCGGCAATTTCCCCAATTCTTGCTCTGAAGTGACACTCCGCTTCTTGAGGTGTTGTCAGAATCGCTCTCGATTGTATCTGTGCCAACTCCGCTGCATAAATACCGCAGTTCACATAAAACATGACATTATCCGCTGAATTGCCAGAGGATTTTTGGAAATTGAACATGTAGATGAGGTTTTCTGTTACCTTACTGAAATTTAAACTCTTCTTTGCGAAGCCATGCTTGGAAAGGAACGGCTTTACGTCCTGCTTAATCAAGTCGTTAAAGAGCTGCTGCAACATGATCCCTCCTAGAAAATTGCTATCCTTATGCCGTTTGAATAATCACACAAATGCAGACGACTCGAAAATCAGTTTTTTTCCAGACTTACGACTTTCGCGACCGACTCAATCGGGTTTAATCTTTCTCAGTTTGATTGAAGACAGGACATCATCGTTCAATGCTGCAGGCAAATCAGAGTTAGAACCTAACCAAAAGTCACCATAGCGCTCCATGATCAGCACGTCCCCGCACCGGTAAAAGGTATGAGTAGGCCCTTCTTCTTTGGGACTAATATAGTACCCATTTAACCACACTGCTTCAATCGACTTATCAAACAACATCTGTATATGGTCTACTTTTCCTTCTATCAGATAAAGATGTTTGCAGCCAAAAACAACCTCCTGTAAACAAAAACTTTTCAGAAAATGATATAAAGAGTCATTTACAATGGTATATCCCTCTGCATTGTCATCCCAAAGCAAGTGCTCGTCACAGTAGACAGGAGAATCGTTGTTGCCTGCCTCCACTTGGCAAGTCCAGTTTGCTTGATTTTCTTCAAGAAACGTGACCTTCTCCTGATCCTTCTTCAGTCGCTCCACCGAATAAAGACAATCCTGCTGTTGAAATATCTCTGGAGAGTTCTCGAGGTGGTCGTCCGAACCATCTTTCCAGCGTCCTGCAAACGCATATAATTCATACAACGCATTTGGCAGATACGTTGGAATCTCGTCCACTGGCACACCGAAGGAACTGTCATACCTTCCGTACCAGCTGATTAGAAAACCCTTCAGATCGTCCAGTTGATCTGTATCTTTCAGCAGCATTGTAATTCCTCCTGTCTAACTTTTCATTACACAACCGAACTCAAAATGTAGTACTTTCAAAAAGTTAACGTTTTGGAGATAGAAAATGTTCCAAATTCTAGCTCGTTTATTGCACTATTCTGCCCGTTAGGATATCGGGGTGAAACTCCACGGTATACTATCACTGATATCTTAGAGGTAACGAGGATTATGCGCACATCGTTTTTATCGGTGATTTGAGTGAGGTTAAGGCTGAAAAGAGGCTGCCCTAAAACCGTTAACACAATGAAGCTGCCAATCTGCGCCGGCAGCTTCATCCTGGTCGTTTATTCAGCTATCGTTCTCCGATAGCTTAATGCATAATCGAGGAAATTAGCTATTTTGATCCGGCCATGAATCTCCTTCTCTGCGGCATACCCAATCATAATGCATACCCGAGTCGAAGGGATCCGTTTCCATTTTTACGTCATTTTTCACGATTTCAAGCCCTTCAAGATTGATTTGATCTGTCAGATATACAAGAACATCATGAATCCCGCCATCTCGAGCCGATTGGGCGATCAGTGCTATTACCTCTTTTTGTTCCGTCGTCAATTCACTCAAAACTTTAGATTTTCCAAAGATTGAACTAAAGTTCCCGTTAGCTTAATGCTCATGTCTTCTTTACAGGACAAAATATTTTTACTTCATTTCGTTCATCATCTGATTCTATTATTGTCTTCTCATCGTATCTTTCAAAATAATAAGAAACATCATCATGGGTGTAGCCATTTTCATTCATCCACTTAGTCGTGTAATCATAAGCGGTTACCGTTTTGCTAGCTGGTCCCCTATAATGAGTCTTTGAATAAGTACGTGGCAATAGATGGATATGAATCATTCCATGTGGTAAGTTTTCGAGTGGATCTACTTCATAACAGCAATAAAAGTCTACTGTGCCAGTGCTTCCTTTGTAGTTTGGAGGAGATATACCGTAGGTCACATTTGGGTTTTTTATGTTTTTAATTTCATTACGTCTTCTTATCAATTCTTCAAAAGCACGTCCAATGCTTTCCCCTAGATTTGACATATGAGCACTCGCCCTTACCCCAACATATGTAGAGATACTGCTAGTTTGAACGATTTCAATTTCCATTGAATCCACTCCCCAATTTTTTTGTCCTTTTCTTATTCGATTTATATCCAAAATCCCCCTTTCTTTGCTGTTAGAATGATATATTTAATATTCACCTCTACTGCCAAATAGCTTAACGAGGCTATCGTTCCCGTTAGTTGAATGACGAATTATAATTTCCACTTAAACCAACGACCGTGTCCGTCTGTTTCTGCCAATGTTAGACTGTATTCATCCCCATTAACGTAATAATCAAGATGAAGGTCTAGGTCCCACATATTGTTATAGAGATGAAACACTTCCCGTTCCTTACCTAAGAATTGAATTTGTTCACTCAATTTCTTCTTAGCATCGACCGGTATCTGGTTTGCCACATGGGTATGAAAAATACATATTGTTGACTCATGAGAAACGGTTGGGACTATATCAGGGAGAATAGATACGCCATCTCCTTCAATTAGCTCTATAGGCTGGCTTTTTAAGCAATGAGCAGCTTTTTCAAAATATGAATTACGCTCCTTATGTTCAGGCCAAATCAATGCTTTTAGCCAAAGGTAATCTTCAGAATCATTTAGGTTATTTACGTGTAAATCCAAACCGATTCTGCGTATTACAGGTGGACTATGCTCAAACAATTTTGGGAGGTTATCTCCTTTAATTTCTGCACTTATTTCTAAAGTTGATTGTTCAGATCCGTACTTTTGATTGGATTTATAAGAGTAGGTGTATTTATCCCACAAGAGTTGTAAGCCCGCACTTGTTCCTATTTCTATAAGGGTTAATGGTTTCTTTGTTATTCTATAAATATGACAAAAGCTGGGGTACAAATATGCGCATCGTCTAACTTCGTTAGTTTGGACAAGTTTGTTTTCTAAAAGTTGAACGATCTCATTTTCGTTCTGCATACAAAAATCCTTGAAACAATTTATTGCTCCTGAAGATTCCTTTGGTTCATCTACTATGCTGGCATAATACGCTGTCAACTCATGATCTATCCCACTTAAAAGCAAATAATGAACTGCCCCAAGTAAGAGGTTAGGTACAGGCTGTCCTGGTTTCGAATGTGCAGCCAGTTTAAGTAAGTCCAAGTCATTTGCAATGTTCCCTGCAAGATGTTCATAAAGACTGCTTGAGTCTTTACATTCCCTTTCTGCAAAAATCCTAAAACGTTCAGATAGCACATTGATATCCAATACAGCCACCACCTTTTCCAGATAGTGGTATAGTACCATAAATCTTCGATAAATAATACTTTGTTATTACTATCGCATTGATAGTTTTTTTTATCACAAAACAATTATTAATGATGAGTAACATTAGTATCCTGCCCTTAAGCTTAATGTAAAATGGGGCAGCTGCCGAATCACAATTAAGTCAGTAATCCTCGTCGAGCATGATATGATTTACAAACTAATATCGCCCTAGTGGGATGAATCCCCATTTGTTGAAGTACATGCTTCGAAAATCTTGAGTTTTCAAAGGTGTTAGTTGCTTTATCTTCACGCAGGATTGCATTTTCGGGTACGCCTAGTTCTATTCCAATATCACGAAGAAATTCCCATTCTGTAGTTTCCAGATTCAGTGTAGAGACACCTGAAGGCAATATATAAGGTGCAACTCCCTCCATGCCGGCGGCGTTTTCGACGCTGGGGGCCATGAATAGCGTCGCTTTAATATGGTGCATTAAGCTGCGTATTAAAGCTGAACGTAAGCATCAAGCTACGCCGAAACGGAAATAGAATAGTTGCGTAGTATGTGGTAATATGTAGAAAAATAGTAGATTCGAGGAGTGTTTGAACTTGAGAAGAGTTAGAAACATCTCAATAGGATTCCTTATTGGGGCATTGCTATTGATCGGAGCAACAACAGGCTACGCAGCAGTCAAACAGTATCTATTGACCGAGGCCTCATATCCAATTTATGTGGACGGCGTTGCTTATTCTGACAAGGAAAGACCCATATTAAATTATGGCGGTAACACTTACGTACCTTTGGCAAAATTAGGGGATATTACAGGCGTGAACTACACTTGGAACGATTCGTTAAAAAGGGTTGAAATAGCGACAGGATCATCCAAAAGCGTTACGACTAGCTCAAAACTGGGTAACGAAACAGCAAAACTCAGCGTAACAACAGCGGCAATCAAACAGTATCTATTGACCGAGGCCTCATATCCAATTTATGTGGACGGCGTTGCTTACTCTGACAAGGAAAGACCCATATTAAATTATGGCGGTAACACATACGTACCTTTGGCAAAATTAGGGGATATCACAGGCGTGAACTACACCTGGAACGAATCATTAAAACGGGTTGAAATAGCGACAGGCTCAACCAAGGGCGGTACGACTAGCCCAAAACCGGGTAATGAAACAGCAAAACTCAGCGTAACAGAAGGAAAAGGGAATTATGCTGGATATAAACAGTTGAAAGGATATCCCGATTCCAGTAAGTATGCAATCTATTTCAAAGGAAACGCTAATTCCTTCCATGTAACAACAGAAGATTTAAGAGGAATCAATCTAAATGAAATGGTGACATGGACACATAACGGTAAAACCTACAAAACGTCCAAGAAAGACTTACATGCATTCTTTGTGGATTCGGTTGGTTTAATTAAATATTTAGGGTATACGGATTATACGTTTACGGAACAGTGGTACCTTGATACGTTTGGAAAGGTTTTTACCGAATGGCAAGAAGGCTATGCACATGAGAATGAGGCAGTTGGTTGGGTTGAGGCGTACTTCGAACAAACTACCCCGTCCGCTGGTAGTAATATAACCCTAACACCAGATGCAGTAGTAGTGGTAGAAGAGAATACATTAAATAAGCCCACTATAGGAGAGGGATTTGGATCAAATTATCCAATTCACCCCACCCCATCAAATGAATTCTACGCAACTTGGATAAGCGATGATTATTTATATGAAGAATATTCAATTTCGGTAGCTCGCATTGATGGTATTAACTTCTATAAGGATGGAAAAGAAATTTATTTAATAGAAAATGTCCCAAACGAGTTAGAGGAAGATAAGATTTATTCAGGTAATGATGTAAGATATCAATATAAACCTAGTAATGTTAATGGGAACCTATATTTTAATCGTGCTGATTTAAAGAAACTAGGATTTATTGAATAACTAATGTCAAACTGAACCTCTTTACAGGGGTTCTTTTTTTGTGGTGATTTTTCTTCATGAATTATACTTAAATCTTGATTCTTTACCAAATGCCAACCTTCTCATTTATCGCCCAAAATATAGCGTTAGTTTAATATCGGGGTGAAACTCCACGGTATACTATCACTGATATCTTAGAGGTACCGAGGAATTCGCCCACTTGGAAATGATTGCAACGATGATCTATAAGCTGACAAAGGATGCGACTCCGGAGCAACTGAAGGCGGCTGGGCTTGGCGCTCACTACGCGGCGCACGACAGCGCACTGTTCTACAACAACGCTGCGGGCGTACCATGGACGGCATCCTATATTCAGGCTAAAGGCGATCCCATTGCGGACCTCTATGAGGACATTGCTGCCGAGGAAAAAGCCAGGGCCACCTATCAGTGGCTGATCGACTTGACGGATGACGTAGACTTGCAGGACAGCCTCAAATTTTTACGGGAACGCGAAATTGTTCATTCGCTAAGGTTTAGGGAAGCTGTGGAAATTTTGAAGGAGGAGCGGGATCGGAAAATCTTTTTCTAAGGCAACCTAATATTTGCGTTCACGACTAATAAATAACAAACAGTAAGGACAGTATGGCGTCCTCCTGGGACGCCATTACGTTATATAAGAAAGTTTTTGAAAAATTCGAAAATCCCCACGAGCCCTTGATATTACTGGATTCGCGTTTTTTTATATTTCGTTTTAAAACCTTTAAACTAAAGTCTCCCGTTAGCGTAATAAATTTCTTCAAGTATCCTACATAAATTAACAGATCACCAATTTCTCGTTAAATCCTTGATTTTTTAATCGCTATTTTCACAGCCTCCGCTAAATCACCAGGGTTAACTTTTTTGCCTAATACAATCCCTTTTTGATGCTGATACCCTTTGTAGGGGATTTTGTCGGTCGGTGTAATCTCATAACCTATATCATCATCCCAAGAACAACTGATAAGCTTCATATTTCGAACAGCATTATACCATCCTTTAATATTTAAATATTGATCGATTGGTGTAGTATTTAATAATTCATCTGGATTTCTGGTGTAACATTGATTAAATGTTAATAGTAACAACTCTTCAAGAGCATCACTTGTGTATGGAGACTTCAGATCATTTACAATGTTAATTTCAACTGCTCCTCCTTTTTTTTTGATGATCCTGTTGGAATCATATACAAGACATCGTGCTTGCTTACATAGATACTGACCATCTTATACCTGTGTTTTTTTAAGAGGTTCAAAAGTTTTATCAAAATCATTATCCTTTCGCTTTTACATATAACAGCTATATTTCGCGGTTTATAGTTCAACCCCTTCTAATATCTCCAAGCTATCCTGCCTAGCCTAATAAAAGAAGGGGCATCTGCCGTGGCAAGCTGCTCCCCTAATCGTTTATTTAGTGTTCGCCGTTAGCGTAACCTTGAACATACTTAATATACTGTTTTACTTTCCTCCAACATGAAACACACCAATTACGGTTTCACCATCAACGTCATACAGCGGAATATCGCGACCTCCTGGTGATCTACTTTTCTGTATCGCAATGGCTTCCTCGGGTGTTTTGGGTTGCTCACCGTCCAAGTCTTTTTTCATCACATATCCCTCAATGCCATCCACACCCATGGCACTGATTAAATCAGGTCTCGTTTCTTCGGAAGTAGCATCTGCGTCAGAACCGTAAGTCTGTCCATTTTCATTTTCAGGATAGAAGTCTAAACTCTTAGCGCCGGCAATATGAATGGAGCCAATTATGGTTTTCCCTTCTACATCATATAGAGGGACATCAGTTCCACCTTTTAAATAATCGCTTTTCAACACATATCCTGCAAGGCCATCCACACTTCCACTATGTATTAAATCGGGTAACATTTTATCGGGAGTGGTATCTCCAGCAGAACCATATGTCTGTCCACTTTCATTTAGAGAATAGGTTTGCGGACTAACGCTACTTTGAGCAGTTGCACTTTTTGCATATAAATTCTGGTATGCTACTGCACCACCCACTCCGACAGAAACGAAAACCACAGCACCAATCAATAATTTTAAGCCTCTAGAGTAGTCCATTTTCTTTGTTCACTCCCTAAAAGGTTCTCACACATATCCCACCATATTTTACCACACATCCTTAATACGCAAATACTAAAGAGTTTGTTGCGTTAAACAGCCAGTTGCTTGGCTTTAACCGGTCTGCATGATTGATTGAGCTAGCGTCTCCTGATAGCTTAACGATACCTCATCAAGGTCTCTTCTTTGCAAGGAACAACACAACTGCTTGTGGCTTTACAAGGTTGCCCCCATATCGTTCAATAACTTCTCTAATCTCACCAAATAATTCATTTCGAACGTCTTCTGGAACTAGCCTATGCCGAGAATTCGTATTTAGCAAGGAAATATATTCACTGGCTGTAAAGTGGTGATCCCAAGTATACTGCTTAACTTCCAGATCCTTAAACAGTCCGTCCATTAATGTTAATTTTGACCTGTCCTTAATAATCTGTTCCAGCGACGGGTTTTGAGTATCATCGAGTTGCGGATCATACTTTCTGTAAATTTCACGAATCTCATTGTAAGGCTCAATGTATGAAGGAACATGAACAGTCCAAAAAAAGCCGATTGTCCCTTGATCTCTAAGCAGATCGAAAACTTTTCTATATCCAAATTCTTGGGGCTGAACGAAATGAAACGCTGTACCCGAAATCGCCAAATTGAATTTTTCATTTTCATGATTCCAGGTCTCAAACTGGGAATTTATTATTTTGACACCTTGTTTATTTCTAAATTTTTGCCGGGTAAGTTCCGCCAGATTCTCGCCTAACTCAATGGCGGTAATATTGGAATACCCCAAATTAACAAACCCTGTAGGTGCTAGACCAGTCCCGCAGCCAATTTCAAGTATCTCATTATTCGCTTTTAATTCTGCGAACTCCAAAATATCTCTAAAAAGTTGTTCTGGATAAGGTGGTCTGTACTTGTCATATTCGTTTGCAATTTCATTAAAGGTGTTTTTTCGTTCCATTCCTTAACCTCCCTTATAAAAATGAGAATAAAAAAAATCCCGTCCCCATAAAGGGACGAGAGTTAGACTCCGTGTTACCACCCAAGTTCATCAATGCTTTGCATCGATCTTTTTTCGGGTACGACTTTCAAAAAGCAGTTTATACCCTAGCACTATAACGGGTGCGCCCGTCACATCCTACTCCCAAGCGGTTTCGAAGTGCAGCTCAGAGACCATTTTCATTGAGCTAATCTTTACCCCCTTTCAGCGAACAGGGGCTCTCTGGAAAAGATTATGTCCAAGTACTCTCTCTCATCAGTGCCTTTAATAGGAATATATTGGAATTAGGTTGATTTTAACATCAATTAGCTTGTTACACAACGATTTTATCCAGATCCGTCATAATTCAACTATCGTTCGCCGTTACCTCAACAATAGAACATCATCAATCAAACTTGCTTATCATTAGATTCAATCACAATTAGATTCTTAAGAGAACGATCAGTCTTATTTAGAACCTTTAGGCAACCCATCCTGCGGCTTTTTCCGAGACCACAGGACAACCGGTATAAGAAGCAAGGAAAGAACTCCCCCGGCCAGGGAAAGGGTCGAATAGTTTGACTGAGCTACCACCATGCCGGACAAAGCTCCTCCTGATGCCCCGGCAAGTGCGATCAGAACATCCACGGTTCCTTGAGTCTTTGCACGTATTTGCGGAGAAGTGGCATCGACGATCGCTGCTGTTCCGCTAATTAAGCCGAAGTTCCAACCCAAACCAAGGAGTGCAAGCGCAAGAATGAGCAGCACCATGGAGTCGCCCGGCGCAAAGGCTGCTAATAAGCCAGCCAAAAGCAAGGTTACGCCGGAAGCATAGGACATTGGCATTCGTCCGTACTTATCTACAAGATATCCTGTGAGCAGCGAAGGCAGATACATGGCTGCAACATGGATGCCGATCACGAGACCGACCTCTCCTAGTCCGTGTCCGTGATGTTTCATGTGCACGGGAGTCATCGTCATGATGGCGATCATGACGATTTGGGTTAACACCATTACCGAAGCCCCGACTATGATCCCCCTTTTATTGATGCCGGCTTCCAGTGCATGCAATGGTTTCGTGCTGTCTTGGCTGTCTTTTAATTGTTGTGCTTCTGCAATGGCTTTAGCCACGATTAGAGGATCGGGCCGTAAGAAAATAAGCAGAACCAAGCCTGCTAAAAGATAAGCGACCGTTGCCAACATGAATGGACCAGACAATGCTGGAGCGCCTATAGAAGTGGCGACACTCCCGGTAATATTCACAAAGTTAGGGCCGGCAACTGCTCCAAAAGTCGTAAACATCATAGCAGCGCTGATCGCTTTGGCCCGCTTTGTCGGGGGCGCTATATCCGTTCCGGCGTATCTTGCCTGTAAGTTGGTAGCCGTACCTGCGCCATAAACCAGCAGCGACACAAAAAGCAGCGCTACATGGTTAAGAACGGCTGCAAGGACGACTCCTGCTGCGCCGAGTCCGCCTGTCAAGAAACCCGCGGCGAGTCCCACACGACGCCCCAATCGTTGGGACAGGCGGCCAACGATCAGCGCCGCGGCGGCAGAACCTAAAGTAAACAACGCCGCCGGAACTCCGGCATAGCTATCCGTTCCGAGCATGTCCTGAGCGAGCAGGGCCCCCACCGTAATCCCCGCAGCCAATCCCGCCCCGCCAAAAACTTGTGAAGCGATTACGATGGCCATCGTTCTTCTATATAACTTATGTTGTTTTTCTGGGGATTCAATATAGATGCTAAGTGACTCTCCCCTGCCTGCTATTTTTTCTTTGCTCAATGCCGTTTGCATCGACGTTTTCCCCCAGTCGGTACTATTCGTTGTGTTTATTAATTTGGAGAACAGCTCGAAACCGTGTAGATGCTGCCATCATTTTTTCATAGGCTTCGCTTGCTCGTTCTAGCGGAAAAACTTCAATCCATGGCCTTACATGAGTGAGCATGCTGAAGTTAAGGGCTTCTTGTATTTCCTTCGAATGTCCGGTAAACGACCCTCTGACCGTATTCGGTCCCTTCAGGAAATCTCTTGCCGACAACTCCAACTTCTCACCGGCACCAGCTACAATAATAAGCTCGCTGTCTGGAGCTAGACCGCCAATTAACTTAGAAATCGACTTGGCGTTCGGAGCAGTGGCCAGGATGACCTTGGCACCGCCCAATTCCTGCAGCGCCTTAGCCGGGTCTTGACTTTCCGAGTCAATATAATGATGCGCTCCAAGCTGAAGGATCTTTTTTTCCTTGTCGGTTCCCCGCGAAATCGCTGCCGTGCGGAATCCTGCTTTTTGGGCATATTGAACTGCCAGGTGACCAAGTCCTCCAATGCCTTGAATGGCTACGAGATCGCCAGCCCGAGCCTTGCTATTCCTTAGCGCGCTAAACGTTGTTTCGCAAGCGCACATAAGTGGCGCCGCTTCTAATGCGGACAATTTATCCGGGATGCTGCACAAACTATCTTCATAAGCCACCATGTATTCCGCATAACCGCCGTCTATGGTCAAGCCTGTTACATGGTTGTCCGCTCCATGCCATCCGATGCCGACGCGATCCCCGATCGTCCATTTCGTCGAACCGGCGCCGAGCTCCGCAACGATACCGATCACCTCATGACCGGGAATGCGAGGATACGACGGTGAACCCCCTCTTATGGCTGCCGAGTCTCCGTTGCATATTCCGCACGCTTCTACGCGGAGCAGGACCTGCCTTTCTCTCGGCCATGGCACCGGAATCTCCACAAGCTTCATCGGTTCTCCTTTGGCCGGAATTTGAATAGCCTTCATCCTTTTCATCGAATAAGTCCTCCTTTGAGCTCATTAACCGCCTGTTCGGCTGAACGGAGCGCGCCCTCGAGATGCCCGCCGAATGGCGAATTCGTCTCCGTACCTGAAAAAAAGATGCTCTTCTCCCATACTCCAGTTACCGGCAGTTGTCCGTACAGCGGGTGATATCTCAGTGGTTCAAGGTCTTCCTCTACAGCTGTTTCGGCATCATCGGACCAATCCTTATATAGAAAGGAATTGACTTGCTTCGCCGATGGCCCGAAGAGTCTAGCCAATTGGCCGATGACCAATTGTTTTATTCGATTCTGCCCAAGTTCATGGCGCATGGCTGCCGGTAGGCCGAAGAAACCGAATAACGCTCCAGAGCCTGTATCGGGTGAAGAGTCATGGATTTCCTGCAAAGGTCCGATCCGGCTCGATACGAAGCCCGAGAGTCCTGATTCTCTCCAGAAAGGACGGTCGTATATGGCGATGGCCTTGGCCTGCCCTGCCATCCAAGTCGGTTTGTTCATAAGACCCGTCATCAGATTGGGAGGAAGAGAAGGCGAGAATGTTATGCGTCTCGCCGCGATTCGCGGCGGCAACGCAAGGATAGCGGCGCTGGCCGGTATCTGTTCTTTCTTCGCGCCTGCTGCTTCTGCTTCAATCGAGATGACGCCGGCCTGGTCCAGCCGAATGGCAGTCACCCTTGTTTTTAACGCGATTGTTCCTGACGGAATCGTTGCTGCTACTGCATCTATAAGCGTCTGCGCGCCTCCCTTGAATCGAACCGACCTGGAATTGGCATTTTCAGGAACGATATATCGCTCTGGCGGTTCGTGTTGGGACCGTTCCATTAGCATGGCCCCTACGGTGTGCTGGACGAATGTTTCCAAGTTCAATTCTTTAACCAGATTGGTGATCACGCTCTCGTACTGCGGCCAGTACCATGTCGGGCCGAGATCGAAGCTGCCTAGATCCGGTCTGTTAACGTCAGAAACGGTCAAGATTCGGCCGCCTATACGATCTCTAGCCTCTAGAACTCTGCATGAAATGCCTTGCGCAGTAAGTAAGGAAGCAGCACGTAAGCCGCTTATGCCAGCTCCAATGATAACGACAGGATGATTCATATGATTTCCTCTTTCCTATGGTAAGGGCCGCTAGCAACCCTTCAACAAGATTTGCCCAATCATAACATGCACAAAAAAACCATACAATATTATAATTGTATGGCGAACAATATTACATAAGCTCGTCTAGCAAATTTTTCAGGATCGTTAATCCTTCCTCGAGCTGTTCAAGATTCTCCGGCGCACTGACGGCGATCCTTACCGCCCTCTCCGGCGAGCTATTCCCCACGACAAAACGCTCAGCCGCATAAACCTGTACACCCCGCCGTGCCGCTAACGCCTCGAATTCAGCACCTGTAATGTTGCCTGGCAGCAGCAGCCAACGGAAGATGCCTGTTTCAATTCCATAACATGTAAAATCAGCCAAGAATCTTTTTACGATTTCGTTTCTACGCTTGGCTTGTTCCCGATGATTCTTAATTAAGACCTCATACTGATTCGAGACGATCGTACGCGCAGCCAGCTCCGTAAATAACGGCGAGACGGAAACATTCAAATTATATAGCGCCTTCGAAATGGGCTCTTTGAATCGATTCGGAACGGCTACATAGGCCAACCGCAGCCCCGGCGCGATCGCTTTGGATAAGCTGGCAATGTAGATGGTCTGCTCGGGAGCGAAAGAGGCGACGGCTGGAAGCGATTGTTCGTTCAGGAGACTATATGCCGAATCCTCGATGATGAATTGATTGTACGTCTTGGCAACCGCCGCAATTCTTTTGCGATTCTCAACCGTCATTATGCTGGCTGTCGGGTTATGGTAATCCGGGATCAAGTAGATGCCTTTAATGTTTTCATTCTTGCACACGTATTCGAAGGCAGTCGGACTCATTTGACCGTTCTCCGATTTAATCGGTACGATCTGAATGCTGAGCATTGCCGCTGCCGTTTTTAAGCCCGGGTATGTATGAGGATCGGATCCAATACGGTCTCCGGGCTTGCATAGGCTTGCAAGCGTGGCGGCTATAGCGTTCTGTCCTCCATTGGCAAATAAAATGCTTTCAGCGCTCGCTTTAAACCCGCAGCTTCGGATTAGCTTTACAGCCGCGTCCTTCTGCCAGTTGTTGTCGCCTGCCCGGCCATAACCGAACCAATTTTCATAATCGGTCTCCTGCAGCATGCTTTTCAGCTGGAGAAGCAGCGGCTCGTATGAGGCTTTGTCCGGTAGCGTCGCCCCCATTTCGATTACATGCATCGGCTTCGTATCTTCGAGCAAATAAGCATTCGATAAGGCATCGTATGATACGAATGTACCGCTTCCGACAGATGCGCTTAATAAACCCTTCAACTCGCACATCTTAAACGCTTTTGAAATGGTACTTAAATTTAAGTCCAAGAAATCGGCCAGTTCGCGCTGCGGGGGGAGCTTTGTTCCGGGCAATAAAACCCCGTTTATAATATCCTGCTGCAGTTGCTTGGCGATCGCCCGATAAATCGGCTTATTCGTTTTATCAATGGATGGCTTCCAGCTCATTGGATAATTTTCAAAAGAGTTAATCGGCATGATTTGCATCCTTTTCGATAAGGTTCGTTTTTAAAAATCGAAGTTTCCCTTTTGCGTAGTCGAATCATATCCTAAACTGAATTCCGTTCTCGTCAATTTTTTCTGTGTAGCGCCTGATGAAAAAGTCGATATCAACCCAACGATTCTAAAGCCACAGCCCCATATAGAATTGAACTAAAGTTCCCCGTTAGCTTAATCTCCCATAAAAAAAATTCGTAAGGACGGAAGTTGCTCGGTTTAATTGTTGCCGCGGCTTTTTAGTGCATTATTTGACGATAATCGTTGAGAAAATCAAAAATTAAAAACGATTAATCCCGCGCATAAAATTTAAAATTGCTTCAATGCGTATTTTATCAGCACAATCTTCGCAACAAAAAAACTTATCCTTTCTTTCCTTAGCTTGTTTATATTTTAGTGAACCTTCGTATACCCTGAATGTTTTTTTACAATTATTGCAAAGTACATCGTAGTAAAACATTGGTAACCCCCTTGGTGACACATCACTTTTTAGTTGATATATCGAAGATTGTAACCAGTTCTCTCGAATATTCCTGAACATCTAAATGAGGCTTTCTCATTAATTCCATAGTAAACCCGTCAATGGCATTTCTAATTGTTAACGCCATCACCCTTGCCGATGGTTTGGTAAATTCCCGAAAAAGCCCTTCACGAACTCCTAGGGCGAGAATATTTTCAATTGGGAGTAAAATAGCTTCATCATGGTCTGCTGCAAACTGGAGTTTACCATCAGCAGTTATCTTTTTAGAACCCAATTCTATAACAGCGAAAACATGCTGCCGATTTTCAACTACAAATGCAAGATTGGATTCAATATACACTCGAAGCATTTCTTTAGGAGATTTTTGAGCTTCTATTCGTGGAGCAATGTAGGATTGCCAAGCTATATAGTATTCGATAGCTATTTGCTCCAATAATTCCTCTTTATTTGCAAAGTGATAAGAGATAACCCCCTTACTGATTTTCGCACGTTTTGCAATCTCTCCTAAAGAGGCTTGAGTGTAACCTACTTCTGCGATTGTCTCAATCGCACATTCCACAATTTGAGCTCTACGAGCTTTTTCGATGAACGACATTTGTTTTTGGTTAGTTGGTATATTTTTTTTACTCATGTTTTTATTTTAGTACGTACGTACTAAAAAAACAAACTAAAAACCATTTAGGTGAATATGATCTAAATGGTTTTTGAACCCTTTTTATAGAACTAACCTCGTTAACGTAATGAAGCTGCAGGTCAGCACCGGCAGCTTCATTTACGTCATTTATTCAACTATTGTCTCCCGTTACTTTAGCTATTTGTGGACCTAATGGCAAAATCCGATACAACAACAAGTTTCAGATTCGATAATGATTTTATTGAACTCTTTATACACGTGGTCATTTGTTACCAAGAAAGAGAAGGGTGCCCTATTGCAGGAAGCGTTCCATGAATTTGCGAAACAAAACCCGGATATTTTTGAAAAAGTTAAATTGGTTTTCGAAATCCTGAAACGGGATTGATTTTGTTTCTTGTCATATCCCCATCACCGCCAAACCCTGTTGCTCCCTTGTTGTTCATCGTCATCCATGCTTTTAATCCCTCCTACGGCCGTAGCTGGCTGCGGGAGCGTCTGATTATTGTATAAATGGGCATATTAGACTGAGTAATTAATTTAAGGAGGATCTGTTAATGCCCAACGAAAAAGATAAAGAATCGCTAGAGAGTGAAACAAAAGTCGAAAATGATACGCCGCTTATTAAGCCTGGTTTTGATTACATTTGGGGCAGCGATCAAGACGATTTAGTTGAGGACAAGGAGGAGTAACATCCTCCAAGTCCTTCGATATTGAGGAACATAATCGTCGAACTTCGACACATTACTCGTTACTGGAAAAGGAGATTAAACTAACGTGCAGTTAATGAATATTCTTTCAATGGATGGTTAAATTAGTGAAAACTCGATCTCAATAAAGGAGAGTCTTAATGCGAAACAAAAAAACTATTACATTTATGCTTCTAATTTTACTAACGTTTCTGACCGCATTCAGCAGAGAAAATCCTTTTGTTGTAAAGAATGTTGAAGTCAATGTAATAAAGACAGCAAACATTCTTCGGTATGACATTGTATTAGAGAAAACTAAGGAATTACAGTTATACGGCAAAGAGGCAGTTGATTCACCAGGTCATCGTTTGTTTAATCACGGTGAAGTTTTGAATTTTGCTGTAAGACCAGGAGTCGCCTTAACATCACTTATGGAGATGGAATCCAAGACAAAGTATGTGAAAATGGTAATACGTGGCGGTGGTGAATCGGGAAATTCAAGTGCCGATACTGAAAAAACAATTAGTCTTGAGTACGCCATTAAAAAGGACGTCAATTATGAAGAGGTGCGAAAGTCCGCACTTGATTCTACATTGCTCGTACTATTGGGTAACAAAGTAATTGCTGAAATTCCTTTAAACAAGAATGGGTAGGCTGGACTAGTTATAGTTATAGGAAGCAGATAATGAATTACACTAATGGGAGACGATAGTTCAATTGACCGCCTTATAAGAGAGGTGGTTTTTATTCCTCTCTGTCTCAATATGGATCAACAATTTAAGCACTATCTACCACAAATATCAAATATTAACAAACCTTCAGCGTTTGATTCCCACAATCGGTACATTTCTTTACCGCCATTATGCAAAATCATCCTTCTTTTAACTGCTGATCTTCTGATCGGCTCCCGCTTTTATTGTTTTGAACTATCGTTCTCCGTTAGAAAGGATCGTACCTACACTTATTCGCTACGGTTGTTGCCAACTATCCATTTCGCAGCATCTAAGAGGTCCTTTGCAATAAAATCAGGTGATGCTTGCTCATACCACTTATGGCGGTATTTTTCCAAAGACTGCTTACCCCACCCTGTCTCTACAAGGATTCTTTTGGCTCCTACCGCGGCAGCTGCAAGCATGTCTGTTGAACCCACGTCACCAATAACTGCACAATTAGTCAGATCTAGTTCATGGTCAGACGCCGCTTTTTGAAGCATGCCAGGACGTGGTTTATGACACTTACAGCCCTCCACAGGCTCCTGGGGACAGATAAATGACGCATCGAACCCATATCTTTCAAATTCTTTTTGAAAATCTGATTCCGTTGCTAAGCCGTTTGAAATGTTGTGTTGATTAGTGAGGGCAAATATTTTAATTCCATGTTCTTTTAATAACTGCAATGCTTCTAAAGTTGAAGGAAATAACTCAAAGTCGCGAGGATGAATGAAATGACCATTCCCACCTAATGTTCCATCACGATCCACAAAAGCAGCTTGAATTTCCAGCAAAATAATCCCCCATTTCAATATCCCATAATTTTGGTGATTATCCAAATGATCGAATCATCCTACCCGTTAGCGCAACGAGGCTGCCGATACATATCGTCGGTTGTTTGAACTATAGTGCCCGTTAGTTGAACAAAAGCTGCCATGTGACTGTGCCGAAAGTATTCTTCATCCCTAGTGCATATGTAACAGCCTGGGATGTGGTAAATATTTCTGATAAAAACTTCTCGGCTTCGTATTGCCGAGTAGCCTCCGTGACCAACATTCCACGTTCAAAAAGGTTACTAATAAAATTATGTAACGGACTCATTTGTATCACCCATCAATATGTTTCATACACAAGTGTGTCGTCGAGTTGAAATGTTTTCTGAAAGACAGCGTAGATGAACAGCTGTCCTGCCGGCGTTCCTCCTGCATCGTAACCAAGTCGAATGGTGCCAAGTTCCTCGAACACCAGCTCAGACAACGATAGAGTACTGACATCCTCTTCGGGATGTATATTTGCAATGAGTGTCAATGCTTGATCATGCATCGTCGCCATGTTGTCCCACGTTTTCTTCATGACCGGTGACAGCCGTTTCATTTCCGCCTTTGTGCGCACTGCTACTGTAACGTGAATGTCGGTTCCGTGAAACGGCAGTGTCAACTTGTAGTCTGACATCGACACATCATAGGTAAATGTCCCGAATCCTTTTACGGTATGGTCCGGTTCACGAATCAGGTTGTTGGCGTAATCCAGCCGTTCGAGCTTTGGAGCCTCGCTTGTGTCCAGTACCGCAATCTTGTTATCCGAGCAGTACACTTCGACCAGCTCAGGGTGGTTCAGTTCCAGCTTCGACAGATGGTTTTGAAAACAGCGCAATCTTTCCAACCTCAGATTTCCGCTGATGTCCAATTCGGTCAAATGATTACCGTTGCACCGCAGTTCCAGTAAATTTTCACAGTTCGTCACCCGCAGTTGGATCAAATGGTTGCTGCCGCAGTCCAGCTTCTCCAGCATCGAGTGATGGTCCAACTCCAAGGTAAACAAGGCGTTATAGCCGCACTGCAGATGGCGCAGCAGCGGATTGTGTTCCAATTCAAGCTTGGACAAGATGTTCCAGTAACAAATCAACTCCGTCAGCATAGGGTTGTGGCTCACGTCCAGATTGCGGATCCGGTTGAATCCGCAATCCAACGATTCCAGCGCTGCATTCGCCGACAGATCTAGCGCCAAAATCGCATTAGAATTGCAGTGCAGCCGCTTTAGCGCAGAATTGTGGCTAGTATTGAGCGCATACAACTCGTTGCCGTTGCATTCCAAGTCCACCAAACGTGTGTTGCGGCTAATATCCAGCTCAGTCAACTTATTGTATCCGCAATTCAGAACCTCCAGCGACGTAAAATGATCCAGTCCGTTCAGGCTTGCGATGTCTTTGTGCGAGATTTGCAGTTCGACAATCCCTTCCACATCACTTGTTTGAATCGAATCCCGGCCGCCGCAATACGATTCCAATAGGAACGTCCGGAACTGTTCATCTATAAAATCGTAGGTAATATTCATCTGTCCTACTCCTTCCAGTAATCGGTCCAAGCTACTTTAAACCGGCAGAAGGCATATGCACCACCGCCAAAACTCCCAAATGTTTCGCTGGTCCATGATGACACGCAAGCCGCTCTCTACCTGCACATGGTGCTTGATACTGCATCATAATTCGGGATTCCAGAAACAAGCGATTTTCCGATCATTTAGCAAAGCCTATTTAACTGAATTTTATTAATGGTATCCCGATAATATTGTTTACCGTATTCATTGTTAGACTCTTCTACTTTTTTATTAAAATATTCTATGGCCTCATTTTTATATTTTTCCGGAATTTTTTCTAAATACAAATCCATTATCGTTTCAAAAGAACTTTCGGCTACTTTTTTGGGAGACATTTTTTTAATATCCATAAAATATTCCCACTTTTTATCATAACTTTCAAAATGTTTAAACCTAGGTAGGAATAACGCGACATAAGGTCCTATGTTTTTTTATCTGAATTTTCCAGCATGAATTCGTAAACTTCCTTAGTTTCCGGAAGATCATATCTCTGAATCATATTCCCAATTGCTGAAACAAGTAGAACTACAAGTTTAGTAACATCCTTATGCTTATTATAGATATCAAGAAGGGTTTGAGAAAACTTCGGATCATTAAATAAATCTTGATAATAAATTGAAACCTCTAACCTGGGCGTTTTCTCAAACTCTTTTACAGCAAGAAACAGCTCTTCATCACTCAATTTATGCCAATTAGACATTTTCTCTTTTAATTGGCTCAATATTTTTCTTATTGTCCATATTGTTCTATCATCACCATTTTCCTTATAACACCTTTATTTTTAGCAGGTATATGGATTTCACAAAGTGCAAACCAATCATTAAAAACCTGTCAGACTTATTCCATACTCTGAATTTTTGAAAGATAAAAGGCTTTCCAATTATCTCTTGTGTACTGTGAATGTGGATTAGCAATCAAGTTCAACCAGCTTCATCTGTCTCCCACCCCACAGTTACATATAATTCCATAACAATAGACGCACATAATAACCAGTATGTTGCGGTAACCTGCCCTTAGTTTAATAATGGCAGATTTCATTGCCTGCCGGTTGGCTAGACAATAGAGCACGGATAGTGTCTACGATAGGAGCCCTCAAGCACCCCTTTAAGCATTTCCGTCAGGTTTTCCAGGGAAATGGGCTTTTTCCAAGTTAGTGTCAAATCCTCGACTTTCGTCCGGTTCCGCCACCTGCTGCAGTCCGTTCCTAATTATGAAGATATCCGTTACAATGGAGTTATGTCTTTTGAAGGAGCGATTGTTCATGAATTACGAACAGAAAGTGATCAACGAAATTATCGAGTGGGAGCGCCAGCTATTTAAACCTCCAGGCTGGCTGGAAAAAACATCAAAAACGATCGGAACTCGAATCAACAACCTGATTCCTCCTAAAGTTCACAATATTATTACAACAACCATTAAGTCGATTGTGCGCACGGCGCTGTTCGGCGCTGAATATACACCTCAAAGACCCGTGCAACGGTCATCCGATCTGGAACTTGCCGATCAAGACGCCCAACAATTGTTTTCGTTATATCAGAAAATCGCAGTAGCCGAAGGCGCCGGCACGGGAGCTGGCGGCATTTTTCTAAACGTTGTGGATTTCCCCGCGCTAATCGCGATCAAGATGAAATACTTGTTTGAATTAGCTCATGTATACGGTTACGATACTAAACATTTTTCGGAACGCGTTTTCATTCTAAAGGTATTCCAGTTGACGTTCTCCGGGCCAGAACAACGAGCTAGACTGTTGGACTCCATCAAACGTTGGGACGTGGAGAAGCTGCAATGGCATTCGGATGCCGATTACTCCAAAAACATGGACTGGGAAACGTTCCAGAAGGAATACCGCGATGCTATCGACTTCCGGAAAATGCTCCAGATGGTTCCGGGTATTGGCGCGGTAGCCGGTGCTTGGGCCAATTACACAATCCTCGAGGAGCTGCGTGAATCCGCGACGAACGCTTATCGCATTCGAAAATTGAAAGAGGCCGCCCCTATCGAAGGGTAGCCTCTCTTCTCCTTATGAGTGCTTTATCGAACGGCAGCCGACATGCTTGGAATGCTGTCAGAATCACTTTGATCTTCAACCGTCTGACTGGCAATGATCTCGCCCTTTTCATCCAGCGCTTCAATTGTATAAGGTGTGGAGGCTGTTTTCGGAAGCACCGCATACCACAATTGCTGTTCCCTTCCGTAGTCAACAATCTTGGCTTCTTTTTCGCCGCTCCCTTCACCTTCTATAATTACCTTCACTTTTGACACACTTGGGTTGACAACTTCTCCGAATACAATCGGGAAAGTGCCTTTTATACCTTTATTGCTGGGCATGCTCATATAATTTAAGAGATGCGTATCAGGATAAACGGAAATTCCATAACCTCCGCCCATCTCCCATTTCCAGCCGCCAATCCATGTTTCACGTACGAATTCAAGCTGTAGACTTGTTCTTCCCTTTTCTTTGAAACCTTCAAGAAATAACAGCGCGCCTCCGTTCAAAAATTCCTTATGAACTACTTTTTTGTTAAAATCACGAAATTTCTGAACGGCTTCCTCCGGTGTTCGACCAATGGGGATTCTTATTGTTTCATTCAAGCCTGTAGCTCGCGAATATCTCCAATCGGCCAATCCACCAGGTTTTTCGTAGATATAAGATAGCGATGCCAAAAGTAATAGAGCTGCTATCGCTGCAATGGGCCCAATAAACCATAAACGTCTCGAAAATTTCAGCTTACGTATGTCACTCACTTCCTCTCATGGCATTCTAGATTTAAAAAAGAAAAAGGCAACTGAAATTTACAGCTGCCTTCTTGTCCGTCCTATTTCGGGTCGTTCAGTCGAATTTTATTCCAACAAAGCGGACGACTCTTCGTCATCGTGTCCCTTGCGCTCCACGAGACGATCGGATCGAATCGTCTGATGACCGTATTCGTAGATCGATGCGGCTACAATGAACAGTCGGTGTGCGCTTTCCCTGCTGTCGTCGCTGTCTGACGTCGCTTCCTTCATAAACGCGTTGTTCTCTTCTTCGATGGATTCGGCCTTCCAGCTTTCCGGCTTGACTTTTTCCTCGAACTTAAGTAGAACGTATTCGTTAAACTTGATCAAGCTCTCCAAATGCCGGTCATATCTCCGATTGATCTCCTTGGTTCGCTCTGATTGAAAATAGTGTTCCTGTACGGTTTCGAGCACCTCATAGCCCTTCTGCAAATTGTGCAGCAATTGCTTATAGACGACTACCTGCCGAGTCTGTCGATACTTTACCCTCTTCAGCTTTTTGAGTTCCTCTTCCAGCAGCTTGTACTTGTCCGTCAGCGCTTGCAGACCGTCCGCCAGCTCCTGTTTCTGTTCCCGGAATACTTTTTCCTTAATCTCGTCGGATATAGCAGTACGGAGCAGCAAAGAAAGCTGGTTGAATACCCGATGGATCTGCTTCGTAAATTGTTCTCTTGGATCCGGCGGCACGAAAAATATATTAACCAGAAAAGCCGCTACGATGCCGATCAGGCTGAGCAAGAAGCGATTGAGCGCGAACTCCCAGTCGCCGGATGCCTCCATCACGCTGACGACCGTTACAAGCGTCAAGCCGATGGACTCCGACATTTTTAATTTCATGCAAATCATGATCACAAGTATGCAGACAACGCCAATCGCAATGGGCTCGTTCGAAAAATATGTGCCTGCGAGCAACGCGATGATGGCGCCGAGCGTGTTCGCTTGAACCTGCTGAAGGAAATATCGCCAAGATCGATAGATCGTCGGCTGCAGCGCGAAAATCGCCGCGACCGCCGCGATAACATGCGGAGTAAATTCGAGCCACATACTGACGTACAGCGCCAATGTGACCGCTATTCCCGTTTTCAACATACGAGCTCCGAAAGTCATGACGCACCTCCAGCCCGACGAATCCAACCATCTGTTTCGCGGATCAAATCTCCCACTGTCGCCATTGCATTGTCCAAGTCGGCAGGTTTTTCCGTAATCAGACTAATAACTTCATTTACTCGTTTCGTATAGGCATGTGGTGCGAGTGGGAAGGAATCGACGATGGCTGCCGCTCCTTTTTCGTTCATCCAATACGTTTCGTTAATAGCAAACAACACTTGATTTAAGCAGGATATCGTCCGATAAAGTTGTCCAGCCACGTATGATAAATCCTTTTTGTAAATCCCTTTCCCGGCCCCCTCGTACGAGAAGCCCGCTTCCCACCAAAACCGCCTAACGATACCTTCCCGCATCTTGCTTGGATATTGAACCGTCTTCGCCTTCATTGTCCCGACAGCTCCATACGGATCCCATAAAATATTGCACAATGCCGCTTCCGCCGCATAAACGACATTAACGAAACCATGCGGATGGCCCGGTTGATATTCTATCATTATGTCTCCGGCGATGCATTGCTCCAAGACAATCGATACTTGGTCAATGTCGCGATAGAGGAAATCGACAGGCTGGCCATCAATCTTAAGCCAACCTCCGCCGTTAATCCACGGCCCCCATTCGCCGATCTCCGTAATGATATCTTCTCGCTGCTCGTCGTCTAGAATTGATGCAACTCGCCGAATCCCGGAAATATCGAGCCCTTCGCCACCTTCATAATATATGCCAATATCTATGTCGGACAGCGCGTGTCCTGTGCCTCTTGCCCTTGATCCGCCAAGCACGATCGCCTTTACGCCGTCGACTTGTCGAAGTTGGTCCGTAATTCGGATTATTGTTTCTTGCGCCGCCAATTCTCTCTCTCCGTTTCCATCCATCTTGTCGATCCTTAGTGTATCATATTACGGCACAATGATCACTCCGAACGCGACCGATAGGAATTACAACACATCCAGAAAAGTTCCGAATGCTCCAGCCTGACGGCCTCTCAGCACGCTGGGGTCATAAATCTCGACCGAGGCGCAGCGCAGACATGACACGAACAGATAATGGTGATGCTGGATATCCAAAAGCTTGCTTAGACCCGCTCCCGTCATAGCCACTTCGGCAGCTTTACATTCATTGTGTCCGCATTTGGCGCAAACAAAGTTGTTTTCGATGGCGTGGATTTCGTTTATATCTTCCTCATAATCTTCCGCCTTTTGCGCTTCCCCTTCGCCAAACATCCCGCTCTCTTTTTCCTCCAAATGTTCGGGCAGCACTTCATGCTTGCATTCCGGACAAATATCCCCGCTAAGCCGAACCTCGTTTCCGCACCATGGACATGTCACTTCCAACTTCCCCGCCTCCTTTGCTTTGTTTGACGACTATCCTGCTTTCGTATTCCCTTTATTCTATCTATACTTTCTCCTGACACCACAACTTCTGCATCTCAGCGTCGTACTTCTTTTGCGAAAAGCTCATTGCTGCCACCTTGTTCAGCCATTCCACCCGATTACCAATAAGCTCGTAATCTGCCGTTAACTCCTCAGCAGTCGTTTGGTCGATTCCGATTCTGTGCCAATAGACTGTCGTCCCCTCCCTTTCCACGTCTGCGATCAGCAACGTACACCAGACATCGCAATCGTCAGGGCACATCAGAATCGGCAGACGTACGAATGCTTTAGAGGAGCGATGTCTGCTTAAAACAAAGGCCGAATCTTTCTCGTGCGATACCCAGTCCAGCCGTCGATGACAATACACTCGTGCTCGAAGTCGCAATACTTGCTGGTCATCTTTACGACTTCTATTTTGTTTGATTCCACAGTCACCAGCTCCCTGTATTCTATGTATACATATTAGCATATTTTGGATGAAGGGCAGTACAGTAGTATCATCGCATGACAATTATTACGCAGAAACGAATGAATTAAAACCAGCGATTAAAGAAGCGGCAAGCCCCAGGCCTGCCGCCACATTACTTTTGCTCAACTGTTCGCGTCAACCCGGCTCAGGATTCTGGCCGCTCACGCGGCGCAGCTCGTTGGCAAGGCGGTTAAACTCCGCTCTTGCCTCAGGATCGGTTGTCGCCATATAGGCGGCGCTCAGAAACCGGATGATGTTATTGGCATCCTTCGGATCCAGCATCTCCTCTTCCTCCTCCTGCAATATGGTATTGACCTGGGCAACAAAGCTGTCCCATCCGCCCCAGTCCCCGTCTTGATTCATCTTTCTCGGACAATTTTTGCCGCTCCAGTCATAATGGCGGCGCAAGCGGTCCGTCCCCCAGCCTCGTTCTTTAAGCATGGAAGCGGTTAAAGCGGCGGCATTGGCTAACGTAGCGCTATAATTGCCGCTTTCGGTTATTTCGATGGAGATCGATGTCCGATTGCCGCTGGTTGCAGAGTTGCCATCCCCCGCATGCCAGGCGACCTCGGTAAGCGGAATACATTCGATCGCTTCCTTCTGGTCGATCACAATATGATAAGAGGCTGTAGCCGAATTTGACGGATTCGTCAGCCAGTTTCTTTCGTTCCTTGCGGTGCTGGAAGAGTTGGCCGTATTGTGGATCGTGATCGTAGTTGCGTTCAGCGGCAAGCCGGGGCGTCTATTGTTCGGCGTCGATCTTGGGATGTGGTCTACGATATACGTATACAACAGGATATCCTCCTCTCTCTCGTCCGACGTCCTATAGCATATGCCGGAACGCCGTTAAGGGGGAGGGCGATTGTTATCCCAGCAGGACGACTCTCGCTCTGGGATCCCATTCGATCGGCACGCCAAGCAGCATGGCAAGCTCCCTGGCTTTGACGTAGCCAACCGACATCGACAGTCTCGAAGTCAACTCCACGCCGTTGACGGTCACCGCCGTGCCCGTCCAGCCCACTATTGCTCCCAACCCTTCGGCGATTTTTCGCGCCGGCACCCATGTTACCCCTTCTGTTAAATAGCCCGTGCCGATGACTCCGCCCTGCCAAGTGACCGGAATGATCGACGCGTCTTCGAATCCTCGTACCATTGTCTGCGGCACAGTCGGCAGATCATATCTTCTCAGACCGTATTGCTCAATGATTCTCATCAGCTTCGTCGCATAAGCCGGGTCAGTCGCATAACCGCTAGCCAAAAGCATGGAAGCTTGACGTTCCGGCGTGTTCGCGGAGCGCACTCTTTCGTACCGCGGAGCTTCCAGGAACAAATCCAAATCCTTGTAAAAATGATAGAGGCTTTTGTAAGCCCGGAACGCAGCCTGCATGCTTACCGTCCTGCCATCGATATACTCCCAAGTGCCTTTGACGACCGCCTGTCCCTGCCAATACGGATTGATCGGGCCATTGCCGACCTTGATTCCGCCCAGATTGTTCCAGGCATGGATCTCCCCGCCGGATTCCAGCAGACTCTGCGCCATTCGCACCGACGGAAACATTCTGTACCCCTCCGACCATACGAGCTGAACCGTAGGCGCAATTGCCGCAAAAAACTGCTCTCTCGTCATTTTTGCCATTGCTTTACCTCCTTTGGCTTCTACGCTCTCTCTACCTGTGTATGCGCCGGCTTGGCAAATGGAAACGGCTCCCCGTCCTGTTGGACGAAGAGCCGTCATCATAAGAGGTTGTTCAAAAAGCTACTTACAAGTTATAAAATTTCATGCTTTGTAAAAACAGTCCGCGCGCAGCCTCTTCGGGCGCGATCCCTTTAACTCTTGCGATGCCGAGCACGGACTCCCGAGCCATCTCGGGCACGGTTGCTCTGCCGCTAAAGGGGCCTTCGAAAGGCCATGGTCCGTCGGTCTCCGCCATCATTAGCTCCACTGGATAACGACGAACGACCTCGACGATTTCATCCTCGTAAGCAATGTCCGGCGTAACGGAAATGTAATACCCCGCCTCCGCCATCCGTCTCATCGTATCCGGGCTGCCCTTGAACCAGTGAAAATGAGCCTTCCGCACGCCGTATCGCTCAAGCAGCGAACAGGCTTTGTCGGCGTCCTCGTAGACGGCATGAAGCACGATCGGGCGATCCAGCTCCGCAGCGAGTGCGACGAAACTCTCAAGCAGCAACAAATACGGCGTCTCGTCGAAAGGCTCCCCCGCCTCCTCGGCTTCCGTCCGCTTGTAATACGGCAAGCCGACTTCGCCAATCGCAAATGCCTCGCCAGCCGCATGCCGCTCCCTTATCCAGGTTAGCAGTTCCTCTCTCTCAAGCTCGGAAGGCGCCTCTTGCTCCGGATGGAAGCCATAAGCGGGATGGACACGCCCGCGATGGCGGAACGCCATCTCGCGCGTTCGGATCGAGGAAGCCAGATCCATCGATACGGCGACGACCGTCTCCACGCCTTGGCTAAACGCTTCCGCCAGCAGCTCCTCTTGCTCTTCGGAGGGATAAAGGTCGACATGAAGGTGAGCATCCACGACGGGAAAGCTATCAGACAAGATCATCCACCGCCTTTCCGTCGCCCTGCAGATGTCCGTAGATGCGAGCCTTCAATTCATTAAATCTGGGGTCGGTCCACAGATCCTCCCGGCGCGGCCGCTCAAACGGCACGACGATCTCGTCTGCCGCGGTTGCAGGCGATGCGGACAGAACGATAATCCGGTCGGAAAGGTAAAGCGCCTCTTCGATGCTGTGCGTGACGAGCAGTACCGACTTGCGATGCGTTTCCCAGATCGACAGGAGCCACTTCTGCATATGAAGCCGCGTCAAAGCATCCAGCGCTCCAAAGGGTTCGTCGAGCAGCATCAGCGTACGCGGCGACAAAAGCGCGCGCAAAAACGAGACGCGCTGCTGCATTCCGCCGGACAGCACATGCGGATAAGCTCCCGCATACTCCGCCAGTCCCACGCGTGAGAGCCATTCCAACGTCATGGCCTTCGCCGTCCCCTTGTCGATGCCGGCGATCTTAAGCGCCATCTCGATATTGCCGGAGACGGATCGCCAAGGAAGCAGGGCGGCTTGCTGCGGCATATAAGCAACATGGCCGCGCTCGCCGGTCGTGATGCGGCCCTCGATGCGGATCTCTCCCGCATCCGGCTGCCGAAGCCCGCCAATAACGCCGAACAGCGTTGTTTTGCCGCTGCCTGATGGTCCGATCAGCGAGACGAACTCTCCGTCCTCCACTCGCAAGGTCAGGTCGCGCAGCACTTCCTTTGTTCCGAAGCTTATGCCAACGCCATTTACTTCAAGCTTCATGCCGCTCTCCCCCTTCCTTGACCGGCGGACGCCAGCGAATGACGATTCGTTCCGCCCACGTTACGAGTCCGAACATGACCATGCTTACGATAATGATCAGAATAACGGCGGCGAACGCCCGCTCCGGCATGAATCCGCGCGAGGACAGAACCATAAAACCTCCGAGGCCAAGCTTCGGGGCCAGCATGTCGGCGATGACCGCCCCTAACATGCTGTACGTCGCGGCAATCTTGAGGCCGGAGAACAGATGAACGGCGGCGCTGGGAAGCTCCAGCTTCCAGAACAGCTCCGCCTTGCCCGCTCCGATCATGCGCATATAATGACGCAGTCCGGCATCCGCGCTGGCAAGACCCGACAGCATGGCGACCGATACGGGAAAGAAACAGACGAGCATGACGAGCAGCGTCTTGGGCAGCGTGCCATAGCCGAACAACATCGTCAGGATGGGTCCCAAAATGACGACGGGCACGTTCTGAGACAGGATGAGCAGCGGGTAGACGCCTCTGCGCACTCCCGGCAGCAGATGCAGCAAAGCGGCGAGCGCAAAGCCCGCCGCCGAACCGCCCGTAAAGCCCAGCATCATTAGCTTCAGCGTCGCCCACGTATGCGCCATGAGGCGCGGCCAGATCTCGATCGCCTCCAGTACAACCGCCGACGGAGCCGGGATGCGCCAGGCATCCACGATTCCCAGCGAGGCGGATGCCTGCCAAAGCGCGATCAGAGCGCCCAGCGTAAGCACGGGCGGCCATAGCTTGGCCCACGCTCCCGTTCCGGACTTTTTCCTACTGGCCATCCGGGTATTTCTCCAGCAGTCGGCCCATGGAGGCGCCATTTTCCGGATTGTAATATATTTTAATCTGGGAAATGACCGAAGCGCAGCCCATCTCCGTCATCGCTTCGTTCATTCGCTGTACGATGTTCAGCAGCTCGGACAGCTCCCCCTCCATCGTCGTCTCCAGCGGAGCCACCCGATAAGTTACGCCCGACTCTTTAATGATATCGATAGCGCGATCCACGAAAGGAAGGACGCTTGCCCCTCCCGGCGTGCTCGGCAATATTTGAATGCTTACCAGCGCGTTTGCCATCTGTTTGTTCCCCTCTCCGAAGTTATCTTCAAATCCGACCGGAGCATCCGCTTCATTGGTCGATCCGTCCTTATATGCCTGACTCCCGTTACTCCCGTTATTCCGGCAGGAACTCGTTCGTGAACGCCTTCTCTGCTTCCAGCTTGCCCTCGAGCAGTCCATGATCGAACATCCAGTTTGCGTAATTCTCCCATATGCTCAGCTTCTGCTCGCCCCAGCGCGGCGCGTCGTCCTGATACTTCGGACTGAGCCACTTCTGGCTGGCACGCACAAGATCCGCGTTCAGATCCGGCTCCGCCTTGATCAGCACTTCAGCCGCATCCTCCGGATTGGCGATCGTGAATTGATAACCTTCGGCCGCTCCCGCCGCGAACGCCTTCACCGTCTCGGGATCCGACTGGATCTGCTCCTCGTTCGTCACCAAGACCGGCGTATAATAATCCAGCTTGTCGCTGTAGTCCGTCAGATAAACCATGTTCAGCTCTTCGCCGCGCAGCTCTGCCTCGACGCCAGTCCAGGCATAGTAGATCCAAGCGAAATCGATATCCCGCTCCACGGCCGCAAAGAAGTCGCTGTCGCCGATGCTCATAATGTCGACCTTGCTGACATCGCCTCCGTCCGCCTGCATAAGGGCGTCGATGACGGATTCTTCTACCGGAGCTCCCCAGCCGCCATAACGCTGTCCTTCAAATTTTTTGGGCGAATCGATGCCTTTCGCCTTCGGCGAGGCGAAACCCGAGGTGTTATGCTGAATGACCGCGGCGATGGAGACGATCGGCACGCCAGCGATGCGGGCCATCGTGACCGACTCCTGGTAGCTGACGCCGAACGCGGCATCGCCGGAAGCGACCATCGCATCGGCGCCGTCTTGTCCCGGCTGAATAATCTCGACGTCCAGGCCGTGCTTCTCAAAGAAACCGTTGTCCCGAGCGACATATAATCCCGTATGATTCGTGTTCGGCGTCCAATCGAGAACGACCTTCACCTTCTTAAGCTCCTTCTCGCCACCAGCGCCGCCATCGCCTTCCGGCTCGTTGCCGCCGCAACCGGCGATCGTCAACGTCAAGGCCAGCACCGTCGCCGTGAGCCCTCTTCCCCATAATCCCTTCTTCTTGTGCAGCATGCGTACTTCCCCTCTCCGCCTTCTATGTCTTCTGGATTGACGTTCCTGCTCTTCCCCTTATTCCAAAAAAACTCGCCCTCCTGATTCAGGAGGGCGAGTTGCAATCGGCTTGGTACGCGCTTGGCATCAAGATTCGCGCGCAGTCCCAACGACTGTACGCCAAATCACGAAGAAGCGCTCGCTTCACGTTCCTACGCCGGCATTATCCGGATCAGGTATACGGGTCGGAATGTTGTCATTCCCTCTCAGCCGGCCTAACCAGCTCCCCGGAGCATATTCGGTTTCGTCAATTACGTAACCAATTATAGCAGACTCCGCGGGTAATGCCAGCATTATTTTCCCATGTTTATCGTTCTATTCGCTCGCCGGCAACTTTTTATACCGCTTCCGCACTCCGATCACAACCATGATCAGCGGAATGGCGACCTGGAAGATGGGCATCATCTTCAACGTCACGTCGAGTCCCAGCCAAATATGAAACGTATTAATGGGCTCCATAAACGACATCGCATAGACGACGACTCCGATGGGGAGCAGCAGATTACGGGTCTCGATGCCTGTCGAGCTGTGAAAGACGAATACGGAAGCAAGGTACAGAGCCGTTATCTTCACGTACAGTCCGATAAACAGAAGCAAGGTCACGATGACGTCGAGGCGTTCCAAGAAATTGGCCAACCGGATCAGTTGCACAGCTTGCAGCAGCGGCAATGAGGTAGCGCCGGCAAGCGCCGGACCCAGCACGCATAGAATCAGCATATTCATGAAGATAAGGAACAGGGATACGCCGCCTTGCGACCATATCGTAATTTTGGTTATCGATTTTTTTTCATTGACCAGACTCCAGAAAACGAACATGACGAAGAGCTGCCCGAACGGAAAGGAAATAAGATCAGGAAAAGCCGCTTGGAGTACGGGCAAAGGTCCATTTTCCATGATGGGAAGGATCTGGTCCAGTTTCACGACGCCGCTAAAGAACAGCAGGAATACAATGATGAGGTAGCTACCGGCTGCAATCGGGAACAACATCTGCACGACCCGAACAAATACTTCCACGCCTTTGCTAGCCGTATATGCCGCAACAAGCAGGATGCACAACATAATCGCCCATTGCGGCGTAAATTGCAGCAGAGCTACGGACGTCAGCTCGCCGACATCCCGTACGTTCCTCATGCATTCGTATGCGAACCACAACGCAAAAACGCAGCCCAGCGCGGCGCCGATCGGTTTGCCGAAATGGATTTTCAACAGTTCCCCAAGGCCAGCATCCGGCGCTCTTCGCTGAATAAACAGATAAATGGTCGTCAATAGAAGTCCCGTCGCCGCGGCAATTGCCATGGCGATCCATGAGTCTTGTTTCGCTTTGATGCCAAGCTCGAACAGCGGCGTGCTGCCGATCAGGAACAATATAATCAGCAGCGCAAGCTGACTCTTGCCGATTTGCTGTCGCAAAGCCATCCCTCCCTTCATTCGATTCCGGCGCCTCGCTACTTGCCCGTATCCTCCTGTATTTGCTTAAAGTTGTTGCCGCTTGATCCGGTTGTGGACAGTTTGAAAGACACATTAACCGATACTGTCGTCGCCGGGAAAGTCTCTCTCCAGTTCGAGACTTCCTGCTTCCATAACTTCGGATATTTTTTGTGGATGAGATTGCCGAAGCCGGCGACATCCGCTTTGTTCGCGCTGATCGCTCTCCAGCCGCTCAAGGCGGTGGAACGGATTTCCTCCTCGATTTTCCGCTCGATTGCTTCGATCTTATCCGGCTTGCTAATATCGCCCTTGCAATTGTACTCCAGCAGCGAGCCCTCGGCCTTGATGTCCACGTCGATTCGCCATTTTCCGTCCTTGAAGCTCGGGATCCGTTTCGACTCCGCCTGTACGACGCGGATGGAGGAATCCTTTTTGGCGGACTTTCGATCCGAGCACGCGAAGCCGACCGTCGTCCTGCCGACTGTATTGTTTAGCCAATTAATGCCGCTGCTTTCCCGATGATCCGCCCATCCTACCAGCTTATCTCCCACGATGAGCCCCAGCTCGTTCAGCCGGATCTTCGATGGCGAAGACGACTGTCCCAGCTGCTGACCGCGTTCCGTGCCGCCCTCCGTTTCTGCCAGGGAGAGCACGGGAAGACCGGTGGCCTGCACGCCGCTGAGCAAATCCATCAGGACATCGTTGATCGTCATTTGACGGAGTGAGGAGTTGTTCGTCTCCTCGTTGCCGATCATCCGGTGGATAGCTTCGCCGGGATTCTGTTCGAGCGGCATCAACTGCTCGAGCAATTGGCGCGCGTTGCTTTTGGACAAAAATACGTTGACGTTCTCTCTGGAATCAAGATTGCGAAGGTACGTTTCCAGCAGCTGCCCCAGCCCCTTGCGAGCGGCATCCTGTCCTACAATTACAATCTGGTTATGCGAGAAATACAGCCGCCTGGACGTCTCCTGACTCGCCTTGCTAATCGCAGACCGAAAGTTCTCCGCTTGCGAGGAGAAAACGTTGATTGCCGCTCCCCGGCTTCCGCCTGATGGGCCGGATATCGCCTTCGGAATGATGGTCTGGTAGGTCAACACCCACTCGCCATCCTCCCAATCGACGCCCGTCGCGGATACGATCGCAATTTCGTTAAGCTCCGCCCGGTTTCCACAGCCCGGCAGAGTGGCCAGCACGACCAGCAGAAGCACCGCCCTTATCGTATTCAACGCACTCCCTCCTTACGGCTTTTTGATTTGCCTTTGTGCAATCGGCCACTTCGAGCGCTTCAATCGTTTGGGATTACGCAGCTTCAGATCCTGGGGACGAAGCACGATGGCCCACCACGGGTTTTGTACGAATACGTCTCGCCATAAGCTTCTGACGCTGGTTCCGGGAGCCATTGGCGTCATGTAGGGTACTCCGAAGGAGCGCAGCGAAGCAAGGTGAACCAGAATGAACAATATGGCGATAAAAAGGCCGAAAAAACCGAGAAACCCAGCCACAAGCATCAATCCGAACCGGATGATGCGGGAAGTCGCGGCAATGTTGAATTCCGGCATGACGAAGCTTGCGATCGCCGTAAAGGATACGACAATGACGATGCCTGCCGACACGATTCCCGTTTGGACTGCCGCTTGTCCAAGCACGAGCGCTCCGATTATGGAGATGGCAGAGCCGATCGCTCTCGGCATGCGAAATCCGGCTTCGCTCAGCACCTCGAAGGCAAGCACCATAAGCAGCGCCTCCACGAGACCTGGGAACGGAATCCCCTCCCTCTGGGCAGCCAAGCTGATGAGCAACGTTGTGGGCAGCAACTCCTGATGAAAGGTAGTCACCGCAATATAGAGCGCGGGGAGCAACATGGACACCGCATATGCCCCATAACGAATCATCCTAACGAACGAAGCGATGTCAAACCTATGGTAGTAATCTTCCGTCGACTGGAAGAAGTTGAAGAACGTAATGGGCGCAATCAGCGCGGTCGGAGTGCCTTCTACGACAATTGCAACCCTGCCCTCCAGCAAGGATGCGGCTACCGTATCGGGGCGCTCCGTGTTCATAAGCGTAGGGAACAGCGTAAACGTTTCGTCCTGGATAAACTCTTCGATATAACCGCTCTCAAGCACGCCGTCGATCTCGATATCGGCGAGCCGCCGGTACACCTCCTTGACGACTGCCTCGTCCGCGATCCCGTTCATATAGAGGACTGCTACATCCGTGTGAGTCTCGCTCCCTATTTTGTGCGTTTGCACATGCAAGTTAGGAGAACGAATAATACGTCTGATTAAGCTGACGTTTGTATTTAAATCCTCCACGAATCCCCGCTGCGGACCGCGAATGACCGTCTGCGTCAGCGCGCTGTCGACCGACCGCTGCTCGCCTCCGCCTACGCCCGCCATAAGCACGGCCGCATGGCCTTCCGCCGCGATCAAGCACATGCCTCCGGTCATTAGCTGGATCGCCTCTTCCAGCATCAACACGTCTTTTACCTGACCGACGGATAAGATGCTTGTCCGGAGAGCTTCCAGCAACCCGGGCTCTTCTTTGCCGAAGGGCTTCGGAAGCTGCATGGACATGAGCGGACTCAGCACTGATTCATTAATAGTCGACTCGTCAACGATTCCTCTTATGTACATGAGCGCGAGCTCGCGCTCCGGAGCTGCATCGCTGCGGAACAGTCTGACGACGAGGTCGCTGCTTCCTCCAAATCGTTCGTTAATCGCTCGCACGTTCGCTTTCAGCGAAGATTGGAACGGCCTTTCACGGGATGTTTCGGATTGTTTCATGGCGCACCCTCTGTTTCCATAATGCCCTTATGTTGGCACTTTCTTGCTGAGATTATGTATGGCACCATCCCGCTCGCGCGCTAATACAATGTTACAACGAACCGTCAGGAAGAAAGGGAGTTGGGTCAATGCTCGGCATTAGCTTGTGCATGATTGTCAAGAACGAGGAAGAAAGTCTCGGCCGCTGCCTGTCCTCGGTGCGGGACGTCGTCGACGAAATCGTGATCGTTGATACCGGCTCCACGGACCGCACCAAAGAGATCGCAGCATCCTTCGGCGCGGCAATCTACGATTTTGAGTGGATCGATCACTTCGCCGCCGCTCGCAACTACGCCTTCGATCGAGCGACGCAGCCGTTCATTTTATGGCTGGATGCCGATGACGTAGTCGAGCCGGAGGACAGAGCGCGGCTTAAGACCCTCAAGGAAGAGAACGACGAGGATTTCCCTTACGACAGCGTCTCCATGAATTACCACCTTACCTTTGATCATAAGGGCAACCCCGTCTTCAGTCTGCGCCGCAATCGGCTGGTCAGACGCAGCCTCGGCTTCCGCTGGATCGGTCCCGTACATGAATATTTGGCTGTCTTCGGCCGTATCCTCCATAGCGATATCGCCGTTACCCATCGCAAGGAGCGGTTTCATACCGACAGAAATCTGCGCATTTATCTTAAGCGTCGGGATGCCGGCGAAACCTTCTCTCCGCGCGACCAATATTATTTTGCAAACGAGCTTCGGGATAACCGCCGGAACGAGGAGGCCATTGAGTGGTACGGCCGATTTCTGGACGGCGGCAAGGGCTGGGTGGAGGATAATATCGGAGCTTGCATGAAGCAGGCGGATTGCTACGGACGGCTCAAGAACAGCAAGGGCCAACTGGCTTCTCTGTTCCGTTCCTTCGGCTATGACACTCCGCGTCCCGAAATTTGCTGCGAGCTCGGGAGCGTCTTCATCCGGCAAGAACGGTTCGAACAGGCTATTTACTGGTTCGGGCAAGCGTTAACGGTAGAACGGCCAGCGGGCAACATGGGATCCACCGACCACGCAACGTCCACCTGGCTGCCCCATCTGCAACTAACCGTCTGCTACGACCGTATAGGCAACAGCGCCAAGGCGTTGGAGCATCATCGCCTAGCCATGACGTTTAATCCCGATCATCCCAGCATCCGATATAACGAAAATTATTTCAACAAAACCAAGACCTAGCGACGGCACCGCAAATGCTGGCAGTTGTTAGCCGCTTCTTCATTGTCGTATTTCTACTACGCCAAAGGAGAAGCGGCTCCTCGTTGCGCGGCCAGCACGGCAAGCTCCAGCTTGTTCAGCAGCAGACCGTATTCATTAGTAATCTCGAAGTTCGGCGGGAAAGTCAGTTTTTGAAAATACTTGCCCACCTGCTCCGGTCCCAGGAACCAATCGCCGGTTTCCGGCGGCTCCGGCTCGTGATCTCCCCATGCGGCGTGCAGCGGCGGGCTGTAGAGCGGCGTGGAGCCCGGCTTCAGCTTGCCGCCAAGCAACTTCTCTGCATAAAATCGTTCCGGCGGCTGATGCCGAATCGGCTGGAACAAGCCGGACGCGTAGTCCGCGCGAGATCCGGTATGCTTAACGGCCGCAGCGAAGTTACGCACGCCGTCCAATACGCGGGGAATGCCGAATAACATGGCGTAAAGTCTTTTGCCGAATTCGATTCGTTCATCCAGCGACTGAAAACGTTCCAGAATGAGCCCAGCGAGCTGCAGCTCTTCCCCTCTATTATCCATCCCGCAGCGATAAGGGAAAAACACCGCATTCATTTGCAGCAGCGACTGCAGGCCAAAGAACATCGTCCCCAGAACCCGCTCCTCGAAATAGGGATGGCGCGCGACCCGCTCGTCGATGTAATGCTGCTCGTTCACAATGAGCGCTGTCGACAACATGGCAGAGTCGCCGTCCCTCCAGAAATGACGCCAAACGGGCTCCATAAACGAAGATACGCCGAACGCCGGCAGCAGATGGAACAGACTGCGCCCCAGCCTGCGGCTCCATTCATACAGCAGAAGCTGTGGATAGGCATCGCCGAAGATCAGCCAATTGGCCCGCTCCAGGAACAGGTATACATCCTTTCGTTGTCGTTCGTTCAGCAGTCTAGGAAGCCATTCTCCCTGCAAATCGGTCATGTTCCAACCGCCGTTGCGCGATACCATATGTGCGAGCAGCGCCCAATGAAGCTCGGGCATACGAAAATATATATTACGATACCCCTCCGTGCGTGTCACATTATTCCGATTAAGCTCCTCAGTTTCTAACCGAATTCGCGCAATCAGCGCCTCTTCATCGTTCGACAAGACAACAGGCGGTCTAGGTGGATCACCGGGAGACGTCGACGCTTTGCCCCACGCCGCCATAAGCTTGGCAGTAGAAGAAGACGGCAGCGCAAGCGGCTCTGCTGATTCCAGCATCGATTGCGATGCCTGCATGGCATGCCACTTCCCGGTTGCATAAGCCCAAGCTGCTCCTGGCAGCGCCAGAATATGGCGAATCCAACTTATCAGCACAGCGCCGCTCCCTCCCGCTTTCCCTTCATGCCCATTTTTCACGCCCACTCCCTCCTATCACCGCAGCCAACTGCATTCCCTATTATCACCATTATCCACGAAGAATCGGCTCCCCATACACCGCACGCACCCGACGTCACGCCTCTTTCCAGCATCTCGTGCTTTCTCCGATGCCGATAATAACGGTATAATAAATACATATCCCTCTATGCAGGAGGTTTTTTTATGTGCGGAAGATATACGATTACAATCTCGCTCGAAGAGCTGATGTTGCGTTATATGATCGACGAGACTTCAGTTCCTTTCCACAGGCCCAAATATAACGTCGCCCCCGGTCAATTCATCTTCGCCGTTATTCACGACGGCAAGCGCAACCGGCTTGGCGAACTAAAGTGGGGTTTGATTCCTCCCTGGGCGGATGATGCAAAGATTGGATACATGATGATTAATGCTCGCGCGGAGACGGCAGCGGACAAACCGGCCTTTCGCGAGCCGCTTCAGCGGAAGCGCTGCATCATTCCGGCGGACAGCTTTTACGAGTGGCAGAAGGAAGACGGCGGCAAGCGCAAACAGCCCATGCGCATCCTGAAACGCGACCGCTCCGTCTTTAGCATCGCGGGACTTTACGAGACCTGGCTGTCTCCCAATGGAGAGAAGATCAGCAGCTGCACGATTCTGACGACGGAGCCTAACGATGTCGTCGCTCCCATACATGACCGGATGCCGGTCATTCTGCGACCCGAAAACGAAGCATTATGGCTGGATCGAAGCATGCAGGACAGCAAACGGTTAAAAACGTTATTCGTTCCTTATCCGGAGCGCGAGCTTGAAGCGTATCCTGTCGGCGCCGCTGTCGGCAACGTTCGTAATGACGATTCGTCGCTTATAGCGCCTAATAAAGTTGAGGGGCAGATGGAGTTGTGGTGAGCGTCGCTGGTGTCTGTTAGATTTTCAATCAGAAAAAAAAACGCCGACCTCACGGTCAGCGAAACATCCCCCACAGCTTCAGCAGATGGAAGGTGTTATTGGGATCGATCTTTTGCGCCAGTATAAACGCGACGATCCCATCCTCTTGCGCATCGGTCAGCTTCTCTTGCAGGATGACGGCGGCAGACTTGACTAACTTGCGCACCTTCGCCCGATCCTGCAAATCATATTTGGTCACATTACCAAGCAGCTGCCGTATCTTGTCCTTAACAACGGGGTTTTTCAGCTTGAGTTTCACGCGTTCAACCAATTGCGGCCGAATGCCGTAATTCTGATAACTCACAGCGGCAGACACCTCCATTCGGCAATCCAGTCTAGGGCGTGTCTGAATACTCCGAGGGGAGCAGATTTTGCCGTATGAAAGATGCCCCAGAGCGGGTTTTCAGACACGACCTAGTCGCTTAACTATATGCCGAAGGAGGAGAATAGTTGCCTAGTCCAGCTGTTCCCCTTGAAATAAACCTTCCCGACGCAAAATCTCCCACAGCCGGGCGTAAGACTCATTGCTCCAGAAATCATCCCGTTCGGTCAGCTCTCCCGCATCCTCCCGGGCTTGCTCCAACGTTTCGTAATCGGCCACCATGTCGGCGATGCGGAACTCCGGCAGACCGCTCTGTTTCGTCCCGAAGAAATCGCCTGGCCCGCGAAGCTCCAGATCGCGACGCGCGACCTCGAAGCCGTCGTTCGTCTCCGTCATGACCTTCATCCGCTCTCGTCCCGTCTCGGACTTTGGATCCGCGATCAAAATGCAATGCGACTGATGTTCGCCTCGTCCGACGCGTCCTCGCAGCTGATGGAGCTGGGACAAGCCGAATCGTTCGGCATCCATTATTATAATGAGTGTCGCATTGGGCACGTCAACGCCTACCTCCACGACAGTCGTAGCGACAAGCACCTGGCTGTCGTTCGCGGCGAACCGCGACATCGCTTCGTCCTTCTCCGCGGTGGAGAGCCTGCCATGCAGCAATCCGATGGTCAAATCCGGACAAGACTGCTGAATCTGCATATAGGTATCGATTGCGTTCTGCACATCCAGCTTCTCGGACTCCTCGATCAAGGGACAGATGACATAAGCTTGACGCCCCGCCGACGCTTCCTTGCGTATAAAACCCAGCACGCGGTCGAACGCGTCATGTTTCACCCAATAGGTTTTGATCGGCTTGCGTCCCTTCGGCATCTCCTTGATCGTGGAGACGTCCATGTCGCCGAATGCCGTAATGGCCAGCGTTCTCGGAATCGGCGTTGCCGTCATCGTCAGCACGTCGGGATTAATCCCCTTGCGCCGAAGCACGCTTCGCTGGTTCACTCCGAAGCGGTGCTGCTCGTCCGTCACGACAAGAGACAAACTCCGAAAAAACACGTCATCCTGAATGAGCGCGTGCGTGCCTACGACGACATCGATCAGTCCCATTTGCAAGCCTGCGAGCAAATCTCTCCGTTTCCGCTCGGTCAGGCTCCCTGTCAACAGTCCTACCTGGATGCCGGTACCCTCGTACAGACGGGCAAGCGACTTGGCATGCTGCTCCGCCAATATTTCGGTCGGAACCATCAACGCTCCTTGATGGCCTACGCGGACAGCGCCATACAACGCAATCGCAGCGACTACCGTCTTGCCCGAGCCAACATCGCCCTGGAGCAGCCGGTTCATCGCGTAATTGCGGCGCATGTCCGTCAGAATTTCATTGATGACCTTTTTCTGCGCATCTGTGAGGGCGAAGGGAAGCGTCGCAGCGAACTCCCGAATCGTCTCGCTGCCGATCGGCTGCGCCACGCCGTCCGCTCGTCCCCGATTTAGCCCACGGTAGGCCTGCAGCCTCAACTGGAACAGGAACAGCTCCTCGTATACCATGCGCCGCCTTGCTTCCTGGCCTCTACTCGCGTCGCCGGGATGATGGATGACCTCCACCGCCTCCGAACGTGACATGAAGCCGTAGCGCTCCATAAGCTCGTAAGGCAGCACCTCCTCGATCATGGGACCGTATTGAGTAAGAGCTGCAGCGATCATCTTGCGAATCCAGGCTTGCGTAATATTGCCGCCGACGTGGTAGACGGGCTGCAGCGAATCGGTTTTGGATGCCTTCGCCGAATCGGGAAATTCGGAATCGGCTACCGTTATCTGCAAGCGATGCTGCTCCCACTTGCCTGTCAGCATAATTTCTCTTCCCGGACGCAGTTGTTCTTGCATATACGTTCGGTTGAACCAGACGGCCGTAATCAACATGCCGCCCGATTCGATCTTGCAGGTGAGCCTCGACTTCGCCCGACCGTAGCGCTGCATGATTGGCGCGCCACGCACGATCCCCATAATCGTCGCTTTCTCGCCGCTCTTGACTTCAGCAAGTTCACGCACGCGGTAGTCCTCGTAACGGAACGGGAAGTAATTCAACAGATCGGATATCGTATGTATGCCAAAGGCGTGAAGCTCCCCCTCCTTGAGGGCGCTCACGCCTTTCAGCTGTCTAACGGATCGTTCATCTAATGTCAACATGGTTGTACTCACACCCTATGAATAAGTACGGCCGTCGTACCGGGACCGGCATGCGTGCCGATGACAGGCCCTACCGTCGCGTAACCGATTCGCTGCACGTTCAGCTCGGCTTTTACCCGATCGCCCAGCTCCTGGGCGGCCGCTTCGTTATCAGTCTTGAAAATCGTAAGCGCGACGGGATCAGAACCGTAGCCCTCCTTGACCATGTCGGCAATCCGGGCCATCGCCTTCTTCGTGCCGCGCACCTTGTCTACCGCATGGATGCCGCCCTCCGAATCCAACGACAGAATCGGCTTAATATTGAGAATCGAACCGATCAGCGCCGAGGCGCGACCGAGCCGCCCGCCCTTGTGCAGGTGATCCAGGCTGTCAACCAGGAAGTAGATCGTCAGATCGGCCCGCAGCCGCTGAACCTCCGCCAGAATGCTCTCCTTGTCGCTGCCTGCCAGAGCCATCTCCGCAGCGCGCACAACCAGCGTTCCGATGCCGTAAGAAGCGGACTTGGAATCGACGACCGTAATGTCCGCCTCCTGCTCCAGCATCGATTGCGCGATCGTGGCGGACTGATAAGTGCCGCTCAGGCACGCGGCCAGATGAATGGATATAATCGGCGAGTCCGGGTCCTCCTGAAGCAGCCGTTCGTATGCCTCGGAGAATTCCATAGGCGAAGGCTGGGACGTGGTAGGAAGAGTCTGCGCAAGCTTCAGCTTCGTGTAGAATTGATCCGCCGTAATCGTCACGGCATCCACATAAGTTTCTTCGCCGAACAGCACCTTGAGCGGCACCATCGTAATCCCGAGCTTCTTCCTAAGCTCCTCGGGTATATCCGCCGTGCTGTCGGTTACAATTCTTACATTGCCCATAGCAACCCCTCCACCGAATACTTAATCAATGTTATTCTACCGCGAACAAGTATGGATACAGCGGCTGCCCGCCGGGCTGTACTTCGATCTCCAGATCGGGATATTCCCCTTCCGCCCACTCGCATAACGTAGCGGTAAGCTCGGCTTCGGCTTCGGCTCCGGCTATGACGGTCAGCAGCTCTCCGCCGCCTTCCAGCATGCTGCCCAGCAATTGCTGGCACGCTGCAAGAAGGTCGCCATCGGAAACGACGATGGCCTTCTCCTTGATGCCTATATAATCGCCTTCCCGAATATCGACGCCATCGATGGAGGTGTCGCGAACGGACTTCGTCACCTGGCCGGAGACGACCGCCTCCGCCGCGCCTTTCATCCAGTCGCGATTGCGCTCCGGCCGTTGGTCTTCCTTAAACGCGAGCACGGCGGCAAGCCCTTGCGGGATTGTGCGTGTCGGAATGACGGTCACGTTGCTATTGGACAGCT
Source organism: Paenibacillus sp. PAMC21692 (assembly GCF_014303795.1). Lineage (NCBI taxonomy): Bacteria > Bacillati > Bacillota > Bacilli > Caryophanales > Paenibacillaceae > Paenibacillus > Paenibacillus sp. PAMC21692. The sequence continues at coordinate 4,674,189 of NZ_CP060293.1, read as the reverse complement.
CCGCGGCCTGCTCGGCGGCAAGAATGATATTGCCGTTGTTCGGAAGCAGGAATATATGGTCCGCGGCAAGCGCTTCGATCGCCTTAAGGAAGTCCTCCGTGCTGGGATTCATCGTCTGTCCGCCGGATAATACCGTATCCACGTCGCTCGCCAGAAACATTTCCGCTATGCCTTCTCCCATTGCAACGGCAATAATGCCGTACGGTGCGCGCTCGAACGCTTGCACGGGCGTGACTTCGCTCGCGGCTTGTCCCGACAGCAGCTCAGCCCCGGACAGATCCGCGGATCCGATCGAACCCGCGATGACGGCATCATGCTCGACGATATCGCGATGCTGCTCCCGCATGTTCAGAATATGGATATCGGTAAGCTCCCCGTAAGGAAGCGATAGATTAAAAACATCGCCCGGACGACGGGAATGGACATGAACTTTGATCACATCGTCATCTTCGATGACGAGAATGGAGTCTCCATCCTTCTCGAGCGCCTTTTTGTAAGCGGATTCATCAAAAAACATCATGGATTTACCACTGCGGGTACGATTGATAAAAAATTCCATGTCGTACAGAAATTCGATGTCCTCCGTTGCGAGACGCGCTTGAGCGGAGCTTGGTTCCGCTCTTCGTTCGCTCGGCTTCGGGACCGGCATCGGCACTTCCTCCGGCATTGCGGCTTCCGTCGCGACATACATTGGATCCATGTCATGACCCGACTCCAGATCGGTCAAATAACGGACGAATCCTTCGTAGATGTATACGAGACCTTGACCGCCGGAGTCCACAACGCCGACCTGCTTAAGAACGGGCAGCTGATCCGGAGTCCGCTGCAATGCCTCATCCGCTCTGCGATGCAGCTCTCTGATCAAGTCGGGCACTTCGCTGTTGCGTCTGGCGTATTGAACCGCATGTTTTGCGCCTTCCTTGGCTACTGTCAGAATCGTGCCCTCTACCGGTTTTACAACGGCCTTGTACGCCATATCTACGCCGTATTGAAGAGCTGCAGCCAAATCCGCAGCCGTTGCTTCTTTCAAAGTCGCAAGCGATTTCGCGAAGCCCCGGAACAACTGGGACAGAATTACGCCGGAATTGCCGCGCGCGCCCATCAGCAAGCCCTTCGACAGCGCCTCCGCCGCTTTGCCGATGTCTTCGGACGGTCTGGATCGCAGCTCTCTGACCCCGGAGCTCATCGTCAAATTCATATTCGTGCCGGTGTCGCCGTCAGGCACAGGAAATACGTTTAATGCGTTTACGCGTTCCGCGTTGTGCTGCAATAGCTCCGCTCCGAGCAATGCCATTCCGGCAAGATCCGATCCGTTAATAGAGCGCTTACCCAATGAAAATTCCCCTTCCCGCTACCTGGATACCCTTACGTCTTGTACAAATATATGGACTTCATTTACCTGTAAGCCAATGACATTATTCAGGACGTACTTCACCTTGGATTGAATGTTGTGCGCCACTTCGGAAATCTTCGTTCCGTAGCTTACGATAATATGGAGGTCGATATGCAGTCCGTCGTTCTCGCGCCGCACTTCCACGCCGCGGGACATATTCTCCCGTCCAAGCAACTCCGCGATCCCGTCTTTGAGACCTTTGCGCGAAGCCATTCCTACAAGTCCATAACAATCCATAGCCGCCGAGCCGGCCAAAACGGCAATGCAATGATCGGTAACATGAACGGAACCTAGTTCGGTGCTTAGCTGCAGTGACATGGAAATTCACTCCTTACTGTTATCTATTATGGACTAAGAACCATTGTACTATAAACAAACGTGATATTGAAGTCCGTACAACAATTCCCCCATGAACCTATAAATTTGGCTTGAACGGAATGGAAGTTTATGATACGATATTCGAGTGTGTTTAATAAGAGTGGTCTCTCGAAGTTGATTTTGTCTCTGGCAAAATGTTAAGGAGGTGTAGTCATGTCCCGCAAATGTTATCTCACTGGCAAATCGCCGCGTCAAGGCAATAACGTTTCCCACGCGAACAACAAGACACGTCGTTCTTGGGGCGTCAATGTGCAGAAGGTGCGCATTCTTGTAGACGGCAAGCCTAAGCGCGTTTATGTCAGCGCTCGCGCGTTGAAATCCGGTAAAGTTACTCGCGTATAATCATGGCTCACGCCATAGACAAAAGCACCTGAGCGCTCAGGTGCTTTTATTTTTCGCTTTCCCCTCATATCTTGGTTGAATGGACCAGGCTGCGCGCTGCATCGGCATTAACTTTTTTGGAACGTATTCAGAATCGCCTTGACAAATCCGCCCAGAAATTTCGGCAGTTTTATTGTATAGAATTTCATGCCTCATCCCTCCTCAGACACGCTCATGAAATTGATCCGTGACCTATCCCGCGCTCATGTAACCATCCTATGCGAATATTCCATGTCCTATTCCAACCGAAGCCTGGCAATCGCCGCAAACGCAAGCAACCGCTCCCGATAGAACGGGAGCGGTTATTTGTCGTGTCGGCCGATTAAGCCGGGATGGGGTTGTCCTTGATGTACACATACATGGCGTAACATAACGCTGCGAGAAAGTAGAATACGATGGCAAGCACAATAAAGGCTACTCGCAAGCCGACCGTCTCGAACCGACGAAAAAAACGGATGCCGATATAAAGCGCCAGCAAGGAAAAAACGTATTTGATCAGATCGGGAATATTCGCGAACAAAGCAAGCGAAACGCCGGCCAAAAACGAATACAAGATGACCCAGAAACTCGTACGTACAGAATCCTTCAACCTTGTCCCTCCCTAGCGCAGCGCCGCGATTGCGGCAGCGCGGTCTTGCTGGGCGAATACGGCGTTGCCGGCCACCAGCACGTTCGCGCCAGCCTCGCGCACGAGCGGAGCCGTCTCCGCGTTAATGCCGCCGTCTACTTGCACATGTACGCCTTCGAGTCCTCGCTCCGTGAGCATCGATTTCACTTGGCGCAGCTTAACGAGAGAATACGGAATGAATGATTGGCCGCCGAAGCCCGGATTTACCGTCATAATAAGCACCAGATCCAGGTCGTGAATGACAGGCTCCAGAACGGAGACAGGAGTGCCGGGATTAAGAGCGACGCCCGCAGGCAGTCCTTTCTCCTTAATGGAGTGAACGGTACGGTGCAGATGCTTACAGGTCTCCGCATGAACCGTGATGCGATCGGCCCCGGCAGCGATGTAATCGTGGAGCGACAGCTCCGGCCGTTCGATCATGAGATGGACATCGAACGGCAGCGTAGTGGCGGAGCGCACTGCGGCGATGACGGGCGGTCCGAACGTCAGGTTCGGTACGAAGTGCCCGTCCATCACATCCACGTGAATCCAATCCCCGCCGGCCGCCTCTGCAGCCGCGATCTCCTCGCCGAGCCTCGAGAAATCAGCCGATAAAATGGAAGGAGCGATAATCGTCATGTTCGTTAGTACCTCCGTTTAATATCTTTCATTTCCTCCAGAAACAACAAGTAGTTATCGTAACGACTCCGCTCGATGTCTCCATCCTCCAGCGCCGACAGCACCGCGCAGCCCGGTTCGTGGACATGCGTGCAGCCCCGGAACTTGCAAGAAGGGGACAGCTCTCGCATCTCCACGAAACAGTAGCCAAGATCCTCGATGCCAAGCTCGCCGAAGTCAAGCTGGCTAAAGCCCGGCGTATCCGCGACGTAACCGCCGCCGATGTCTACAAGCTCCACATGGCGAGTTGTATGTTTGCCGCGCCCCAACCGATTGCTTATTTCGTTGGTTTCCAGCGTCAGACCCGGCACGATCGCGTTAAGGAGCGAAGATTTGCCAACTCCGGATTGCCCTGCGAACACGGCAAGATGTCCCCGGAGTCTTGCTTGCAGCTCCTCGATGCCGGAATGCTTGCGGGAGCTTGTCCCGAACACCTCGTAGCCCAGCTTTCGATAGATGCGCTGAACGGAAGAAGCCGCTTCCGCGGCCTCCTCCGTCATTTCTCCCTCGGCTTCCAGATCCCGCTTGCTCAGGCACAAGACCGCCGGGATGCCGGCATGCTCGATATGAACGAGAAACTTATCCAGTAATTGAAGGTTAAGCACAGGCTCCGTCACGGAAAAGACGAGGATGGCTACATCGATGTTGGCCACGGGCGGACGTATGAGCTCGGAGGAACGCTCGCGCAGCTCCGTGACCGTTCCTTCGCCGTTTTCCGTCAAGACGTAGGCAACGCGGTCTCCGACCAGCGGGCTGAGGCCGCGTTTCTTGAACACGCCTCTCGCCCTGCATTGCACGGTGTCTCCGGAGTCGTTCTCGTCGTCCTTCACGTAATAGTAGCCGCTTAACGCTTTGACGATTCTGCCTTCTCGACTGTCGCCGGCTACAACGGGCTCCCTATTGTCCTCCGGCGTTTTCTTCGCCTTCCGTTCCATTTTCGCCATTGCTGTTATCTACCTCCGCTTGCACTTCCTGATCGTCTCCCGGAGCTTCCGGTTGCGGCGGCTCCGTTGCTTCCGAGCCTGGTATGTTCAGGTTCGGCGAATCGTTGCCTGTTCCGATTTCGTCGTAGTGGATTTCCACCGTATCCATGAATTGATTGTCGCGCATGACCGTCACTCGCGCTACCGTGTCGGGCGACAGAATAACGGTTACGGGAATATCGACGGTACTGTTGATCGTCCGTTTGACGCCTTCGATATTCTCGCCCGTAGCGTCGGAATACATGATTTTCACTTCGCTTGATTTGCCCGATTGCGCAGGGGATATCCGAACGTTGAACTGGTACGTTTTGGAATCCGCCGGCGGCCCGGAGCTGACGCGCAAAACGATCTTGGTCCCTTTCGGAACTTGATCGCCGGGATTGTAGTTTTCTACTTTGATGACATGATCTTTCTCATGCAAATAACTAGCCTCGTAGATGGTATCGGACTCTTCGAATACAAGCTCCTTGGATTTCAGCCAGCTTCTGGCGTCCTTGAGGCGCATATCGGCAAGATCCTCCATTAGCACCGTCTCTCGGCCCATGCTAACGACGAACGACACCTCTGCCGTTTCGGGATTGAGTTCCGCGCCCTCATCCGGCGTTTGCTCCAGAATCGTGCCGGCCTCTTCCTCGCTGTGTTCTTCCGTCACCTTGATGCGGTCTTCCGTAATGCCCAAGGCGATCAGCTCATCCTTGGCGGCCTGCAGCTTTTGGCCGACGTAGGATTTCAGCGTCTTTAACTCGGGCCCGTCGCTAATCGTCAGTTCGATAAATGAATTTTTTTTGACTGAAATGTTTTTCTTGGATTGTTCGATTACCACGTCCTTCGGAACATCCTTATTGAATTCCCGTAAAGGAGGTTCCTTGACCCTAAGTCCCTTCTCGGCAATCATCGCACGGGCTTCCAATTCCGTCTTCCCGATAACATAAGGCACTTCAGCCTCGCCGGGGTCCAACTGGCCCAGCACCCATCGGAAGCCCAGGAGCAGCAACGCGAGGAGCAGCAAAGTAATGCCCACCACCAGCAAAGGTTTCTTCCAGCCTTTCGGCCGTTTCTCCTCCTCCTGCCAATTCACGCTCGTCGTATCGCTGACGGTCGCCTTGGACTCGCTGCGCACGGCCGTATCCGACGACGCCGCAGCTACGCTTCCGCGAATGGCAGGCATAACCCGCGTCTCCTCCAGATCATGATTGACCGTAAACTCGGCGCGCGGCTCGTTTAGACGATCCGGCCGCAGGCAGGTATCAAGATCAAGGAACATCTCGTGGGCGGAGCTGTAACGTTCTGCCGGGTTTTTGCGCATCGACTTCAAAATAACATTCTCTACGCTCTGGGGAATGTGCGGGTTGACGACGCGCGGCTCCTCGAACGGCTCCTGAAGATGCTTGAGCGCTACGCTGATTGGACTTTCTCCAAAAAACGGCAGCTTGGCCGTCAGCATCTGATACAAAACGATCCCCAGGGAATACAGATCGGACTTCTCGCCGGTATTAATGCCCTTGGCATGCTCGGGAGAGAAATAATGGACCGATCCGATAACGGAACCCGTTTGCGTAATGGTCGACGAGGTCACCGCGCGGGCGATGCCGAAGTCCGTTACCTTGACTCTGCCGTTGTTCCCGATAAGTATATTATGAGGCTTGATGTCTCTATGGATAATATGATTTTGATGCGCATGATCCAGCGCGTCGCAGATCTGCATGGCGATGCGCACCGCTTCGTCCGTCTGGAGCGGCGCTCTCTCCTGAATAATCTCGTTCAGATTGCTTCCTTCGATATACTCCATGACGATGTAGTGGATATCGTCTTCCTGACCTACATCGTAGATGCTGACAACATTCGGGTGCGATAATGCCGCAGCCGACTGCGCCTCGCGGCGAAACCGGCGAATGAATTCTTCATCGCCCACGAATTGCTGCCTCAGTACTTTAACCGCGACATAGCGGTTGAGCAACACGTCGTGCGCTTTGTATACCAGCGCCATGCCGCCCCCGCCGACGCGGGTTATGATTTCGTAACGTCCTGCCAAATCATGTCCGATCATGCACTCGCTCCTCTCGCTTCGCCAGTGCGCTGCTCTTGCAGAAGCACGACCGTAATATTGTCGTCTCCTCCGCCCTCAAGCGCCAGCTGAATGAGATGATCCGCCTTCGCTTCCAGTTCCTGCGATGGATCCGCCACCACCTCGGCGATCTGCCCCTCACTGACCATGTTCGTCAAGCCGTCGCTGCATAGCAGCAGCACGTCTTCCGGATACCATTCGATCGACTGGACGTCGATCTCCACCTCGGGATCGGTGCCGATTGCCCTTGTCAGCACATTACGGCGCGGATGATGAACGGCTTCCTCGGCGCTCAGTTGACCAGACTTCACGAGCTCATTCACTAACGAATGATCCATCGTGAGCTGCTCCATGCCGTTCCCTCCTATACGATAAGCGCGGCTGTCCCCTACATGGCCGATGACGGCCGTACCCGGCAACATCAAGACTGCAACGACCGTAGTTCCCATATTATGATATCGTTCGTTGCGCGATGCCATCGCATAGATCGTCTCGTTTGCCTCCGCAATCGCCTGGCGAATCAGCATCTTGCCCTCCGCTGCGGATAGGGACGCCTTGTCCGCATGCTGCTCGAAGGCGCCGCGGAACGTATCGACGGCCGTCTGGCTGGCCACATCGCCGGCTTGATGACCGCCCATCCCGTCTGCCACCATGGCAATCGCGATGTCGCCGCCGAGCGCGCCTACCCAGCACTGGTCTTCGTTCACCTGGCGCACTCGTCCGATATTACTAAGAGTTGCCGTTAACAACGCTCATCACCTCGTCGTAGACTCCATATGTTTGGCACGCAGCTGTCCGCATGCCGCCGCAATGTCATGTCCCTGCTCCCGTCTGATCGTCACGTTGATGCCGTTGCGGTCCAGAATACGCTGGAATTCGAAAATATCCTCGCGCGGCGTCCGGACGTAATTGCGTTCGGGGACGTGATTAACCGGGATAAGATTAACGTGACAGAGCAGATCCTTTAGCACGTCGGCAAGCTCTTGCGCATGCTCCGCCTGATCGTTAACGCCTCCAATCAAAGCGTATTCGAACGTAATCCGGCGACCGGTCTTCGCGATGTAATAGCGGCATGCCTCCATAACGTCTTCGAACGGAAAGCGGCGGTTGACCGGCATCAGCTTAGAGCGCAGCTTGTCGTTAGGCGCATGGATGGACAGCGCGAGATTGATCTGCGTATTCTCATCTGCGAACTTGTACATGCTTGGCACGATGCCGCTTGTCGATACGGTAATATGTCGCTGACCGATGTTGAGCCCTTTCTCATGAATCATGAGGCGCAGAAACGTCATCGTTGCTTCGTAGTTCTCGAAAGGCTCGCCGGAGCCCATAATCACGATGCTGGAGACGCGCTCGCCCGTAGCGTCCAGCATCTGCTGGGCCGTGACGACCTGAGCCACGATCTCGCCAGCGGTTAAGTTGCGCTTAAGTCCGCCGAGCGTAGAGGCGCAGAACGTACAACCGATCCGGCAGCCGACCTGCGTGGTCACGCAAATGCTGTTGCCATAGTTGTGACGCATAATAACCGTCTCGATCGCATGAGCGTCATGCAGTCCAAACAGAAATTTAACCGTGCCGTCCTTGGACTCGAACTTCGTAATTTCGGTAAGCGTAATAAACTGGAACTCAGCTTCCAGCTTCTCGCGCAGCGGCTTCGGCAGGTTGGACATCTCCTCAAAGCTCTTGACGCGCTTTACATAGATCCAATCGAACAGCTGATCGCCGCGGAAAGCGGGCTCGCCGTTCTCCTTCATCCAATCCTTTAAGTCTTCCAGCGTATAGTCATAAATAATGGGTTTCATCTTCATCACACCTGTATCTGCAAAGTAGACGGCACTAATTTTCGGGAGCTCCGATTCCCGGCCTGTCGCCGTCGTCGATTTATTTTACCACAAACGCCCAAGCCAAGCCATCAACGGACTCTCGACATGCGCGCGATAAAGAAGCCGTCGCTTCCGTAATGCTGCGGCAGCAACTGCAGCTGCCCCTCGAAGGAGCCCTCAATGAGTCCCGCTTCGCGAAACGTCGCGAGCAGCTCCTCCGGCCATTCGGGATCCAATTGGAATTCGGCATGGTCTTTCAGAAACGCGGCGACTTGCTCCTCGTTCTCCGCCCGCTCCATCGTGCAAGTGCTGTAGACGAGCGTGCCGCCCGGCTTGACCAGGCCGCAGACAGACTCCAGCAGCTTGCGCTGCACGGCGCAAATCTCCGCGATGTCGCCTTCGGTCTTCGTCCACTTGATCTCCGGCTTGCGCCGGATGACGCCGAAGCCCGAACATGGCGCGTCCAGCAGCACCGCGTCCATGGATTCCGGAGCGAAACGCTCGCCGAGCGTCGAGGCGTCGCCGGTGATGGCTTCGACGTTGCGAAGCTTGAGCCGCTCCGTCTGCTGTACGATCAGCTCGCGCTTGTGCGCATGCAGATCATTGGCCCATATCTTGCCCTTGCCTTCCATCAGCTCCGCCAGATGCGCGCTCTTGCCTCCTGGCGCAGCGCAACAATCCAGCACCTTCATGCCCGCACGGGGATTTACCACCTCGGCGACTAACATGGAGCTCTCGTCCTGAAGCGACCAGCGTCCCGATAGGAAGCCGGCCATTTCTGCCAGATGGCCCCCGGATTCCACGACTATGCCGGCCGGCGCAAGCGCGGAAGGTTTCGCTTCCAGTCCCGCTTCGCCTAGCTCTGCCAGAAGCTCTTCCCGGCTTCCTTGCAACGGGTTGACGCGGATGCTTGCATGCGGAGAACGATTGCCCGCTTCGCAGATGCTCTCGGCAACTTCGTATCCGTACGCGTCCGCCCAGCGGCGGACGAGCCACTCCGGATAGGAATGGCGCAGCGCGATCGTCGCGATGGGATCGTCCAGTTTAATGCGGGACGGCGTCAGCTCGGAGCGGCCGCGATCCATGCTTCGCAGCACGCCGTTTACCATGCCGGATATGCCTGCATGGCCTCGGCGCTTTGCGATTGAGACGGCTTCGTTAACCGCCGCGTGGGGCGGAATGCGATCCAGATAAAGCAGCTGATAGGCGCTCAGTCTCAAAAGCTGATGCACCCAGTGCTGTAGCTTGGCTACCCCCTTGGCGACGAACTTGTCAAGCCAATGATCCAGCGTCGCCTGCCGCCCTATCGTGCCGTAGACCAGCTCCGTCGCAAGCGCGGCATCAGGCCTCGACAGCTCGGAGTCCTGCAGAGCTCGCTTAAGCTGCAGATTGCTGTACGCGCCGCTTCCAGCGACTTTGGTGAGTATATCCAGGGCAATCTCGCGAGGCGTGACCTGACGGCGAGAAGCGGGAGCAGCGCCGGTTCGGCCGGCATGGCTTCGCGTTTGCGCTTGTGCCCCGCGCTGTCCGCCCGGCTTGCCCGTCTTGGCGTCTTGACCGCCTTTGGGGCGGCCGCCTGCGCTGCCTGCGCTCCTTGCGGCCGATTTGCCGGTTCCGGTCGGCTGCGCGCGCCGATCACCTTCTCTGCCGCTCATAACGAGCCTCCTTCGTCGCCGAATACCGTCCCGGGCTCAAGCCGCGCGCCTTTCAGCCACTCTGCTGCGTTCATCGCGCGTTTGCCGGCGGGCTGGATCTCCGTGAGAAGCAGCTTGCCTTCGCCGGCTGCCACGACAATTCCGTCCGGTCCTGCCTCAACGACCGTTCCAGGCTGGGCAGAGACGCCGGAGGCGGCATGTTTGCCGGAGGCAACCTCGCAAGCCCGCACCTTAAACACTTCTCCTCCAAGGAAGGTGAACGCGCCGGCCATCGGCGACAGCCCTCTCACTTGATTGAACAGCTCTCGGGCGGAACGGCTCCAATCCATACGTTCGTCGTCTCGCGTCAGATTGGGGGCGTAGGTCGCTTCCGCGTCGTTCTGCGGCACGGCCTTCGCCGTCCCGTCGATGATCGACGGCAGCGTCTCGCCGAGGAGCTTCGCGCCGGCTTGGCTAAGCTTCTCGAACATCGTGCCCGACGTGTCCTCATCCGTTATCGGCAGCTCCACCACGCTGATCATGTCTCCGGTATCCAGACCTTCGGCCATGTACATAATCGTTACGCCGGTCGAACTCTCTCCATTTATGATAGAACGCTGAATCGGTGCGCCGCCGCGATACTTGGGCAGCAGCGAGCCATGCACATTAATGCAGCCAAGACGCGGAATGTCCAGTACCGCCTTGGGCAAAATTTGACCGTAGGCGGCCGTCACGATGAGCTCCGGAGCCAGCTCCCGGATGACTTCCACGGCTTCCGGGCTGCGCATCCGCTCCGGCTGCAGCACCGGCAGCCCAAGCTCAAGCGCCGCTTCCTTGACGGGGGGCGGCGTCAACGTTTTTTTGCGACCCTTGGGACGATCCGGCTGGGTAACGACAGCCGCGATGTCGTAACCGCCGTCCACGAGCAAACGCAGAGAAGGGACGGCGAAGTCCGGCGTCCCCATAAATACAATACGCATCAATTATTCGCCGCCTTTTCTCGGTCTATCGGAAATATCATAGACGCTCTCGGCGAGATCCGTAAACAGTACGCCGTTCAGGTGGTCGATCTCATGCTGGAACGCGCGCGCGAAGTAACCGGAAGCATTGACCGTGATGGACTCCCCGTCGCTGTTCTGTCCTTGTACGACTATCCGTTCGGCGCGGCGGACTTCCCCGTTCAGGTTCGGAATGCTGAGGCAGCCTTCGGGACCAAGCTGCTCCCCCTCCTGCTCGACGATGACGGGATTAACCATCTCGACAAGTCCGTTCTCGTCTCCCACATCCACGACGATGACCCGCTTGGAGATGCCGATCTGCGGCGCGGCAAGACCGACGCCTTCGGCGTCGTACATCGTCTCGGCCATGTCCTTGAGCAGTTTCTTTAGGTTTGGGTTGAACTTCGTCACTTCCTTCGCGACCTCGCGCAATACCGGGTCCGGGTCCTTTACGATTAATCTGATGCCCATTTCATATCATCCTTTTCTAATCCTATAGTCTCTATCATTGCCTATATAATGACTTGCGGGTCTACATCGACGCTGAACAGGACCCTCCGCTGCGGCGGCGCCTCCTCGAAGGAAGCTAGCGCTCTTCGTATAAGGGCGGAGACGTCGATGCTTCCCCGATATTTTACCACACATTGAAAACGGTAGCGATCTTTCATTCTCGGAATGGAAGAGGCGACCGGACCCAGCACCTCAAGCGCTCTGGGCAAACCCGACGCGAGCGGCACGAGAAGCCCCTCATGCTCGGCAAGACCGCGCAATTCGGCCGCGAAAGCTTCGCTGGTCGATGAGAGCAGCGCGAGCTGCTCGTGCGACATTGTAACCAGCACGAGCCGGCAATACGGCGGGTAAGCCATGACCGCCCGGTGGCGGAGCTCCTCCCGCAGGAAGGCGTCATAATCATGCTTCTGCGCCGTTGTGATGGCATAATGCTCAGGCGCGTAGCTCTGGACGATGACCTCGCCCTTCAGCTCATGCCGCCCGGCCCGGCCCGCCACCTGCGTCAACAGTTGGAACGTGCGTTCTGCGGCGCGGAAATCGGGCAGATGCAGCGAAGTGTCGGCCGCGATAACGCCTACTAACGTTACATACGGGAAATCCAGTCCCTTGGCCACCATCTGCGTCCCAAGCAGCACATCCGCCTTGCGTTCGCCGAACTGGCCCAGCAATTTTTCGTGTGCGTGCTTCTCCGATGTCGTATCCACGTCCATCCTAATGACCCTGATGCCGGGAAACAGCTTGGCCAGCTCTTCCTCCACGCGCTGTGTCCCCGTGCCAAAATAACGGATATGCTCGCTCTCGCAGGAAGGGCATTTCGATGGCGCTCCCTCTGCGTGACCGCAATAATGGCAGCGCAATACCCTCGACTTTTGATGATACGTTAGAGAGATGTCGCAATGCGGACAGGTCGAAGTAAAGCCGCAGGAGCGGCACATCACGAACGTCGAATAACCTCTCCGGTTAAGCAGCAGCACCGACTGCTCTCCCCGCTCCAGCCGCTCGAGCAGCGCCGCGTGGAGCGGCCGGCTGAACATCGACCGATTGCCGTCCCTGAGTTCCTCGCGCATATCGACGACCGAAACTTCAGGCATCGGCCTGCCCCCGACGCGGTCGGGCATGGGAAGCAGCGAAGGCGGCCCGCCGGTTCCCCCACCTGCAGCTATTGCCCCTGCACGTCCCGCTCCGCGGCTGGCGGCCGCGTACGATTCCAGCGAAGGCGTGGCCGAGCCCAGCACGACGGCGGCCCCATGCTGCCGGGCTCTGCGCACGGCGACATCTCTCGCATGGTATTTCGGGCTCTCCTCTTGCTTATAGGACGACTCGTGCTCCTCGTCGATAATGATCAATCCGATTCGCTCGAACGGCGCGAATATCGCGGAACGGGCGCCGATGGCAACTTCCGCGCGGCCGCTGCGGATTTTGCGCCATTCGTCGAACCGCTCGCCGCTCGACAGACGGCTGTGCAGCACTGCGACGGCGTCGCCGAACCGGCTCTTAAATCGCTCTACCATCTGGGGCGTCAACGAAATTTCCGGTACGAGCACGATCGCCTGGCGTTCTTGCGAGAGACAAAGCTGAATGCTCTGCAGGTAAACCTCCGTCTTGCCGCTGCCCGTCACGCCGTGCAGCAGCATGGTGTGAGCCTCCCCCGCTTCCAATGCGGCGGAGATAGCGCCGAAAACCTCCTGTTGTCCCTCCGTCAGCGGCAGCGGTGATGTTCTCGCGAATGACCGATGAGCGTAAGGATCCCGCTCCCTCTCGACCTCTCGCAGCGCAAGCACTCCCTTGTCCGCCAATGCTTTCACGCTCGCCGGCGTCACTCCTGCCTGAGCGACAAGCGCCTGCAAAGCGATCGGACCCCCGTGCTCCAGCATAAATGCCAAAGCGTCGCGCTGCTTCGCCGCACGCTTCGGAATGTCCGAGAGCGCCGCAGCGGCGTCTTCGGGCGTAGCCTCCAGAAATACCGTCAGCACTTTGCGCACGGACAGACGGTCCTTGATAAGCGATTGCTGGACAAGAGCGCCGCTCCTCAGCGCCTCCTTTACGACTCGGGTGTGCTGAGGGAACTTCGTCAGCAGCGTCTCCAGCTTCACTTTGCCCGACGCGTCATCCAGCCAATCCGCAAGCTCGGAAGGAAGGCCGTCTCCGGCATCCTCATCCTGAGACCAGCCGACAAACCGCTCTTCCTTGCCTTTTAGCGCAGCGGGGATCATCGCCTGGAGAGCTTGCGTCCATGAGCAGCAATACTTCTCGCTAAGCCAACGCGACAGATCAATCATGTCCGGCAGCAGCGGAGGGAGCGCGTCTAGCAGCTCGGCGACGGGCTTAAGACGGGAACGGTCGACCTCGGTCTCGTCCGCAATCGCGATAACGAAGCCCTGGAGCACCCTTCCGCCAAATGGTACGCCGACCCGGCTGCCGACTTCAATCCATTCCGCCATCCCGTCCGGCACGGAATAATCAAAAGGCCGATCCGTCTGGCGGCTCGGCACATCGACAATGACTCTGGCGATCATGAGGCGGAACCTCCGCCTGACGCTTTCATGCGGCGTACGACGACATCCATTATGCGAGCGGCGGTCTCTCTTTTGGATAATAAAGGAACATCCTCCACAAGTCCTTCCGGACCGTAGATTCGCACGGCGTTCGTATCCACGTTGAAGCCCGCGTCTTCGGAGCTGACATCATTTGCGACGATCAGATCGCATTTCTTGCGATTGAGCTTATCCAGCGCATAAGTTTCAAGATTCCCCGTCTCTGCCGCGAATCCTACCAGCAGCTGATGGCGCTTCCGCTCGCCCAGCGTCTGCAGAATATCGGTCGTCCGTTCCAGCTCAAGCACGAGACGCTCTCCCGTCTTCTTAAGCTTATGCTCATAGGTATGCACAGGACGGTAATCCGCTACCGCGGCTGCTTTGATAACGATATCCATCTCATCGTACAAGTTAAGCACCGTCTCCAGCATCTCTCCCGCGGATTCCGCGCGGACGAGCCGGACGCCACCCGGCGGCGATGCCGTCGTTCTGCCTGCTACGACCGTCACTTCGGCGCCAAGAAGCGCTGCCGCTTCGGCAAGCGCAAAACCCATTTTGCCCGAAGAATCATTGGTCAGATATCGTACGGGATCCAGACGTTCGATCGTGCCGCCAGCCGTCACCAGCACCTTTTTGCCGTTGAGAGTCTTGCCTCTGGCGAACCAAGCCTGAACGGCCGCGACGATATCCTCCGGCTCCGCGAGTCTTCCCTTCGCTACGTATCCGCAGGCAAGCTGTCCCGTTCCCGGTTCTACGAACATCGCGCCTCTTTCGGCAAGCAATTCCATATTGATTACGACGGCGGGATGCTCATACATATGTACATTCATGGCCGGCGCTATCACAATCGGACAGGTCGCGGCTAGCAGCGTCGTGCTGAGCATGTCGTCCGCATGGCCGCCTGCCAGCTTCGCGATGACATTCGCCGTCGCCGGCGCGACAATGATCAGATCGGCGTGATCAGCCAGATGGATATGGGAAACAACGGATGGATCGCGTTCGTCAAATGTATCGATATGTACGACATGGCGCGAGAGAGTCTGCAGCGTCAGCGGCGTAATAAATTTCGTCGCGGATTCCGTCATAATGACGTGCACCTCCGCGCCCGCCTGCACCAGCTTGCTGCATAATGCCGCTCCCTTGTAAGCGGCGATGCCGCCCGTAATGCCGAGCACTATTCTTTTTCCTTGCAACATGATGCCACTCCTATTCCAAGCGTCAGCCGCGCTTCTTTGGCGCGGCTGATGCGTTGCTATATATCGTCTATTACCATTCCAACCGTTCGCGCAAATTCGTAATATGAGCCAAATGATGACGACCATGCCAGGCAACGAATCCCAGGAAGTACGACAGCTTCATTTGCATGCCCCGCTCGGGATGGTAAAACTCCTTCTCAAAATGCTCCCTATCCATCGAACGCAATAGCAGCGACCAACGGGCGTATAGTCCGTCAATAATAGTCAAGCTGACTTCAGGCGGCGCTTTCAACACATCCGGCAGCTGGGACCAGGGAGCTTCTTCGAATGGTTTGATGGTAGGATTGTTCTCTGTCAGCGCCAGCTTGAAGCGTGTAAAGCAATTCATGCCTGCGTCCGCGAGATGATGGGTCACTTGGCGAACCGTCCACCCTCCCGTTCGGTAGGGGGTGTCAAGCTGCCCGTCGTCCAGTCCGTCCAGAGCGGCCCGCAGTTGCCCCGGCAAAGCTTCGACCTCGGCAATCCACTTGTCTCGCTGTGCATTATTCATGCCTTCGAATAGATAACGTCCGATTGGATAACGCAATTGCTCCATGCAAATCCCTCCCAAGTATATGCTTTCAAGCGCCGTCCTCTGACGGCATCAGCCGAAGTCTCGGCCCGACAATTGCGTGCGGCCGCAAGCGGCGAGTCATTCTCCTATCATAACATATCGTAATGCAAAAAATATCGGGCAAGATGAAGTTGCACACGAACAAACCTACGGTTGCTTTAACCCTTCGCCCTGCTGCTTCGCATGCCAGCTTGAAGTTCCAGTTCGCCGGCTTCCCCCGCTTTGAGCAGGTTCTGATATTTTTCCGTTTCCTTGCCATACAACGCAATTTTACCCTCGTCGTTGTAATGCACGCCCCAGCCGAATTTCTTGGGCAGCATCGACGCTCTCATGCAAGGATGGCTTTTCGCCAGCAGCGCCGCACGTTCTTCTTCGAGCTCGACCTCGGATAATGTCCCGAGCAGCGCTTTATGACGAATATGTACCTCGAATAGCTGTTCTTCAAACGTATAACAGTAGGGATTTTCCGATAACAGCTCATATTGAATGAGATGCGCCGACTTCTCGGCCCGCCTTTGAGGCGGGATCACGCCTGTCTCGGCAGGACAGTCGTCCGAGACGCGCACAAGCATGTTGGTCCAATGACGTTCCATCGTTTGCAACCGCCCTTCTTCGATAGGTAGTTCAAAAAGTCCGCTTCCCATTACGAAGTAATCCTAGTAGCTTACTCGACGTCGAATATTGAATTCAGCCGAACCTTCCGTTGCTCACGTAGCTTCCACTACGCTCCGCTACTCAGTTTCTAGCTTCATTCAATCTTCTTGGTACTGAAAACCGAACTTTTTGAACTTGTATTTCAATGGAAATATAATATTACAGCCGCTTCCAGCTACAAAAAAAGGAGAGCTCCAGTCGCGAGGTCTCTCCTTCCGTTGAAAAGTATTTAATTAGTCTTCCTTCGTCGCGACTTTCTCCACTTGAATGATGTCTCCGTAAATTTCTTCGAGAGCGACGCCAACGAATTTGTGGGAACGCGGACTCAACAATTCCGACTTCTCGCCGTTGCGCAGCATGCGTGCTCTTCTGGAAGCGGCTACGACCAGCGTATATTTGCTGTCGACCTTTTTGACCATTTCGTCAATGGATGGATATAACATGGCTGATTCTCCTCACTCAAGCTTTCTCGATTGCAGTTTTCATACCCGACACATATGGTAAAAATCGATCTCTGCGGCAATGCTCCGCAATGATAATGCTACGAATACGGTCGCAGGCGGCGTCAATCTCGTCGTTAATGACGGCATAATCATAATGCTGCAGCAAACTCATCTCCTCCACGGCCACGTTCATCCGCGTGTTGATGATATCCTGCGTTTCCGTGCCCCGTCCGGTAATGCGCTGCTTTAGCTCGTCCAAGGATGGAGGCAGCAAAAAAATAAAAATGGCTTCCGGGAACTTGTCTTTCACTTTCAGCGCGCCCTGAACCTCGATCTCGAGAATGACGTCCTTGCCGCCGGCAAGCGTCTTGTCTACGAAATCGCGCGGCGTGCCGTAATAATTGCCTACGTATTCCGCATGTTCCAAAAGCGCGTCGCGCGCAATCATATCCTGGAACTGCTCTCGCGTCTTAAAGAAATAGTTGATACCGTCAACCTCGCCCTGTCTGGGCCGCCTCGTTGTTGCCGACACGGAATACACGATCTCCGGCATTCTGCTCCGCAGCGCGGTACATACCGTGCCCTTCCCCACTCCGGCAGGACCGGACAAAACTATTAACAATCCCATTTGTTCCATAGCTCCCCGTAACTATTCGTCGTTATCGTCATCCTTGGTGGATAAGCGATGCGCAACCGTTTCCGGCTGAACCGCTGATAAAATAACATGATCGCTGTCCGTAATAATGACCGCGCGCGTCCGACGACCGTATGTGGCGTCAATCAACATATGCCTGTCGCGAGCCTCTTGAATGATCCGTTTGATCGGCGCCGACTCCGGACTAACAATGGAAATAATGCGATTTGCGGATACAATGTTGCCGAATCCGATATTAATGAGCTTAATAGCCAAGCCAGGTCCCCCTCCGCGCTTACGATCATCCCATGCGCACTTAGCGCTGCAATCTTAAAATGAACAGAATCATTGCTTTATTATTGACAAAAAAAGGATGGAGCATACGTTTCCATTGCGCTGTTCCAACTGTACGCCCTATTTTAATTGATTTTCGCCGCGCGAACAAGCAGAAAATAGCCGCGCGGCGTAAATAACATGAGGATTAGCTAAGTTGCTTCGTATTCTGCCAAACATATTCCGTCAATTGCACGGCCATATCGTAGAACATAAACGGCGTTATGAGATAAATGCCATTAAAGTGAGGGAGCACCGCATCGAGCAGCTCCTTCGCGATCCGAACGCCTTCCGCGCGGCCTGCCTCGCCTTCCAATCCGGCCATTCGGCTCCGCACCTCGTCGGACAGCTGAATGCCCGGCACTTCATTATGAAGATATTCGGCATTTCTTCCGTTGGCAAGCGGCATAATGCCGATGAATACCGGCACTTCCAGATGTTTAGTGGATTCAGCGATACGCGCGATCAGTTCGGGATCATAAACCGGCTGCGTCATGATGTAATCGGCTCCGGAAGCAATCTTGCGTTCCAGGCGCTGCACAGCCTTGTCTAGATGTTTGACGTTCGGGTTGAACGCCGCCCCTACAACGAACTTCGCACGCTGCTTCAGCGGCTTGCCGGAGAAAGCAATGCCGTCGTTCAACTGCTTGATCATACGGATCATCTCGAACGAAGTCAGGTCGTACACGGAGCTGGAATCCGGCAAGTCGCCGAATCGCGCCGGATCACCCGTCACGGCCAGAACATGGTCGATGCCAAGCGCATCCAGACCCATCATGTGGGACTGCGTTCCGATCAGGTTGCGATCGCGGCAAGCGATATGAACGAGCGGGCGAATGTCCACGCGTTCCTTGAGCAGAGCGGCCAGCGCCAGATTGCTCATGCGCGTAACGGCGAGCGAGTTGTCCGCCATCGTAATCGCGTCCGCTTTAATCTCTTTAAGAGCCGCTGCCCCCGTCATAAACTTGCTGATATCGAGATCGCGAGGCGGGTCCAGCTCTACGATGACCGTGTGGCGCTGCTTTACAAGATCCACGATGTTGGGAGTCTCATCCCTATCCCCCTCGCCGGTGCCTCCCGCAAGAGTTTCCGTGACGGATATTGCCGCTGACTCTGCCTGATTCGCGCCAGGCGCCGCAGGCACGTATCCGGCAAGAGCCGCGGCCATTGCGGCTACATGCTCGGGCGTTGTTCCGCAGCATCCGCCGATAATGCGGGCGCCGCGATCTGCGAAGCGCTTCGCGCTCTCCGCAAAATATTCCGGTCCGGCCGAATACGCATATTTACCATCGACGTAGTCGGGTATTCCGGCATTCGGATAGACCGACATGGGCAAATTCTCAGGTCTCTCGCCGATGGAATCGATGGCGCGCATAATGCCGTTCGGGCCGCTGCGGCAGTTAAAGCCGATCACATCGGCTCCCATCTCCTTAAGCTCGCGGAATGCATCGGACAGCGCGACGCCATCCAGCGTTCGCCCGACGTCCTCGACCGCGAATTGGCAGATGACCGCGACATCGGTAAGCTTGCGGGCAATCGACATGGCTAGCTTCATCTCCGCAAGGTCGTAGAAGGTCTCCAGAAGCAATCCGTCGACTCCCTCTTCGAGCAGCGCCTTCATCTGTTGCTCGTAGGCATCCGCGACGAGAGAAGTCCGCAAGTTCTTTAGCTTGCCGTCCCGGATGGAGCCGACTGCGCCTACGACATAGGCATCCGGACCAACCGCGGCCCGCGCGATTCGGACGCCGGCACGGTTGATCGCTTCCATCTCGCTCTCCAATCCGTACTTCGACAGCTTGACGGAGTTCGCGGAAAACGTGTTCGTCTCGATAACGCGTGCGCCAGCTTCGTAATACTGGCGGTGTACGTTCTCAATGACATCCGGCTTCAATACGTTGAATTCCTCATAGGAAACGCCAACCGGAAACCCCATCTGGTACAGATAGGTTCCTATCGCCCCGTCCCCGGTCAGGATGCGCTCTGCGAGCGCCTCTCTCAGACTAAGTTTTGCTGCCAACGCGCCGCTCATCGGGACACCTCCAAGGACCCGCGGAATACTTCCGCGGCAGGTCCGGTCATATAAACGTGATTGTCGGCTTCGTTCCACTCGATAAACAAATCGCCGCCTTTGAGAGATATCGTAGCGGTACGGTCTGTCGCGTCCGTGAGCACGGATGCGACGAGAGTCGCGCAAGCGCCGGTGCCGCAAGCAAGCGTCGGACCCGCGCCGCGTTCCCAGACGCGCATGTCGGCTTGCGAACGGGAATTAACCGTTACGAATTCCACGTTGATCTTGCGGGGGAACATCGGATGTTTTTCCAGCTTCGGTCCCCAGGTATCCAGGTCGAAGTTCGCGGCGTCGTCCACATAGATAACGCAATGCGGATTGCCCATAGATACCGCCGTAAACGAGAACGTCCGGCCGTCCACTTCGATGGGATGTTCGATAACACGCTCCGCATCGATTGTCGTCGGCACTTTAAGCCCTTCCAAAATCGGCTCGCCCATATCGACGCGCACGCTTACCGCTTTGCCGCCCTCTACTGCTAGCTGAACCTTCTGCACGCCGGCGCCCAACGTCTCGACCGTAATTTCTTCGCGGTTCGTCAATCCGTTATCGTAGACGTACTTCGCCACGCAGCGAATCGCGTTGCCGCATTGCTCCGCTTCCGAACCGTCGGAGTTGATGATGCGCATGCGGAAGTCCGCCTTCTCGGAAGGAAGAATATAGACAAGACCGTCGGCGCCTATGCCGAAGAACCGATCGCAGACGTCAAGCGCCAGCTCGGACGCATTGTCCGGCAGCTGACGCTCGCCGTCTACTATTATAAAGTCGTTGCCCAAGCCATGCATTTTCGTGAAATTCATCTATCGTTCTCTCCCTTGCAACAGCTGCTAGTATGGATGATTTCTCTATTACTCATTCCTACTAGCATACCGCAAAAGGTGGAGAAAGGCTATTCACTTTTTACATCAACATTTGCACAAATCCACGGTGCGGATTAGCGCGATACCGTCTGGGGACCAAGCGGCCACTTGCCCGCCGGCTTGCGTTTCGTCTTGCCAAGCACGCTGCCGATGCCCATAATGAACGTCGGAATGCCTGCCGCTACGAAGACGAGACACCATTCGCGGAAGCCGATCGGCACCGTCTTGAAGATGGGCTGCAGCGCTTCGATATACAGCACGCCGACCATAAGCAGCAGAGACGACAGAACCGCGAGCACCAGGTATTTGTTCTGAAACGGATTGCGGTGGAAGATGGACCTTGAGCTTCTGCAGTCGAACACATGGATGAGCTGCGCCATCACTAGCGTGGCGAACGCGACTGTCTGAGCCGTCATCAAACCTTGCGGATCGTTGCCTTCGGCGACCAACGTGATCCAGAACGCGCCGAGCGTGCAAAGGCCGATCAAAATGCCCCGGCTGATAATTTTCCATCCCAGCCTCCGGGCGAAAATATTTTCCTTGGCCTGGCGAGGCTTCTGCTGCATGAGATCCTTCTCTGCCTGGTCGACGCCAAGCGCCATCGCGGGCAATCCGTCCGTGACGAGGTTGACCCATAAAATCTGGATCGGCACCAACGGCAATGGCAGACCCGCCATCATGGCCAGGAACATGACCATGATTTCGCCTACATTAGAGGCAAGGAGATATCGAATGAACTTGCGAATATTCTCGTAGATCCCTCGGCCTTCCTCTATGGCGGCGACTATCGTCGAGAAGTTGTCGTCGCTGAGCACGAGCGCCGATGCTTCCTTCGAAACATCCGTTCCCGTAATGCCCATCGCGATGCCGATATCGGCTGCCTTGATGGCAGGGGCATCGTTAACGCCGTCGCCCGTCATGGCTACCGTATGTCCCCTTCGCTGCAGCGCCTTCACGATTCTCAGCTTATGCTCCGGAGATACGCGGGCATAGACGCTGATGTCATCGGCGCGCTTCTCCAACTCCTCGTCGGTCATCTCTTCCAGCTGCTTGCCCGTCACCGATACGGCGCCGCGAGACATAATGCCGAGCTGGCCCGCGATCGCCTCCGCCGTCAACTGATGGTCGCCGGTGATCATGACGGTTTTGATGCCCGCTCTGCGGCAAGTCGCGATAGCGTCCTTTACCTCCCGGCGAGGCGGGTCGATCATTCCCGCAAGACCGATAAAGACAAGACCTTGCTCCGCGTCGTCCTCCGTCTCGACCTTTTCTGCCGGACGGACATCCTTGTACGCAAGGCCCAGCACCCGAAGCGCGGAACCCGCCATGGCTTCGCCCGCTTCGGCGCACTTGCGCTTGAGCGTCGACGTAAACGGAACGACCTTGCCATCCCACAACACGTAGGAGCAATGCTCCATCAGCACGTCCGGAGCGCCTTTCGTACAAATGAGTCTGCCTCCTTGATGAGAGACAATGACGGACATCCGCTTGCGCTCGGAGTCGAACGGGAACTCCTTCACGCGCTGATAAAGCGTCTCCAGCGATTTCGCGGAGGATCCCAGCTTGGCGGCGAGCACCGCCAAAGCCCCTTCCGTGGGGTCGCCCTTGAGGCGCCACTCGGAGACAGGCTCCGCGGCCGCTCCTCTGCGCCGCTTGCCTGAGGGCTCCTCTACCCGTTCGACCTGCGCGTTGTTGCAAAGCGCCCCCACCTGCAGAAGCCGCTTCAGATGAAGATCGTGTTTCGGATCAATCGCCTTTCCGTTCTCGTAGATCGCCCCTGTGGGGTCATATCCTTCTCCGCTCACTTCCAGACGGCGGTCGCTAAGCCACACGTTGGTAACGGTCATCTTGTTCTGCGTCAGCGTGCCCGTTTTGTCGGAGCAAATGACGGACGCGCACCCGAGCGTCTCCACGGAAGGCAGTTTGCGAACGATCGCCTTCCGCTTGATCATGCGCTGCACGCCAAGCGCCAAAGCGATTGTGACGATTGCGGGCAGCCCTTCCGGGATGGCGGCCACCGCCAGGCTAACCCCCGCGAGGAACATGCCGTATGCGGGTTGCCCGTGCAGGATGCCGGCGACGACGACCATGATCGTAAGCCCGATCGCGACCATGATAAGCAGCTTGCCCAGCTGCTCCAAACGATGCTGCAGCGGAGTCTCCATAGATTCCGTCGATTGAATGAGACCCGCGATCTTGCCCATCTCCGTCTCCATGCCCGTCCGTACGACGATGCCTTTAGCGGTGCCTCGCGTAAGCATCGTCCCCATAAAGCCGATATTCCGTTGATCGCCTAGCGGCAGATCGCCGTCGGGTATCGGAGCGGCGTATTTGCCGACGGGAACCGATTCCCCGGTTAATGCGGATTCCTCCGCGTAACAGCTGTTCGTTTCGATCAGGCGCACATCCGCAGGAACGCGATCCCCGCTTTCCAGATAAACAATGTCTCCGGCAACCAGCTCGCGTGCCGCTATCGTAATCAGCTCGCCTCCGCGCAGCACCTTGGCCGAGGGAGCCGACAGTTCTTTGAGCGCGCGAAGAGAACGCTCCGCGCGGAATTCCTGCACGAAACCGAGCACTGCGTTAATAACGATAATAGCAATAATCGTAATGGCGTCCAGATATTCGCCGAGCAGTCCGGAAATCAGCGTGGCTCCCATCAGGATCAGCACCATAAAATCCTTGAATTGATTCAGGAGCAACAGAATCGGCGGAACGCGCTTCCCTTCTGTCAGCTCGTTCGCGCCATTTTCCTCCAGCCGCTCCGCCGCTGCGGAAGGCTTAAGCCCTTCTTGCAGCGAGCTGCCCAGCCGCTCGGTCAAATCGTTTACGCCGTATTGATGCCATTTCAACTGTTCCATTTCACGACTCCCTCCCGTTTGTTGCCGGTCCAGCAGTCAGCCGCCCCGAGCATGTCCCAAGGTGAAACGGCTGTCGCCGTCCTTGGCGGCGCAGCGCGTTTCCATCCGAGAATTATAGTGAACAACCGCTTAGGACAAATGTATTCGGACAGCCCGTAAAATATCCCACCGCACTTAATTTTTTGTCCCGAATATGGCATGATAGAGACATCCTGCAAAAAGAAAGGTACATAACGACAATGGCACTCGACGGAATCGTAACACGCGCACTCGTGCAAGACCTTCAGCGCTGCGTAGGCGCACGCATTCATAAAATACATCAACCGACGGAGCACGATCTCGTGTTGTCCATTCGGGGCGGCGGAGCACAGGGCAAGCTGCTGCTCTCCGCCAATCCCACTTATCCTCGCGTCCACTGGACGATGGGGACGTATGTCAACCCGCTGGAGGCTCCCATGTTCTGCATGCTGCTTCGAAAGCATTGCGAGAGCGGCGTCATCGAAGCAGTCAGCCAGGTTGGCAATGAACGGATCATTCATATCGACGTGAGGCATCGCGACGAGCTTGGCGACCTGTCAAGCAAACGCATCATTATCGAGATCATGGGCCGCCATAGCAACATCATTTTGATGGATGCCGGAACGGGTCTTATCCATGACGGCATTCACCATGTCACGCCTGCCATCAGCGCTTTCCGGATCGTCATGCCTGGCAGTGCTTATACGGCTCCGCCGGATCAGAACAAACGAGACCCTATCGACGTGACCGAAGAGGCGGAATTCCGCTCGCTAATGGCGGCTGCGTCGGGCGAGGATCGGACTGCCATTACCGATGCCCAAGCTTTGGTTGCCGCTTTTAGCGGTCTCAGCCCCCTTCTTGCCAAGGAAATCGTGTTCCGATCCAAGGAAGACGGCAGCCAAGGTTCATTATGGAACAGCTTCCGGGACATGATAGAACAGGTTCGCGGACACCGCTATAATCCGGGTATCGTGACCGATATCGGAACGGGCAAGTCAAGCTTCTCTATTACGCGCTTAACCCATATTCATGGCGAATGGTCCCCTTACGACAGCGTTAGCGAGTGCTTGGAGTCGTTCTACGGCGATAAAGCGGAACGCGATACGGTAAAGCAGCGGGCCGCGGATCTGATCCGGTTCGTGCAAAACGAAAAAGCCAAAAACGTTGCGAAGATCAAAAAGCTTCAAGAGACGCTTGAGGTGGCTCGGGACGCGGAGAAATACAGAGTGCTGGGCGAGCTGTTGACGGCTTACATGCATCAGATCAATCGGGGCGACAGCTCTATTACGCTTGTCAACTTCTACGACGAGAACGCGGCGGAAGTGACGATTGAGCTGGACCCGCAGCTCAATCCATCAGAGAACGCTCAACGTTACTTCCGCAGATATACGAAACATCGCAACAGTTTATCGATTGTAGGAGAGCAGATGAGTCTGACGGAGGAAGAAATCCGTTATTTCGAAGCTTTGCTGCAACAGCTGGACAACGCTTCGCTTGCGGATATCGAGGAAATTCGGGACGAGCTGGTCCAGCAAGGTTATATGAGGGAACGGAATCGCAGAGGGCCTAAACGCAAAAAGCCGACACGCCCGGCCCTTCTCTGTTATACATCTTCAGAAGGCATTCCCGTCTATGTCGGCAAAAATAATACGCAAAACGAATATTTGACCAATCGCTTGGCTGCTCCGTCGGATACCTGGCTTCACACGAAAGACATTCCGGGTTCTCACGTCGTCATTCGGGGCGGCGACTTCGGCGACGCCACGCTGGAGGAAGCCGCGATGCTGTCCGCCTTCTACAGCCAAGCAAAGGAATCCAGCATGGTGCCCGTCGACTATACGCTAATCCGGCATGTGCGAAAGCCGAACGGCGCAAAGCCGGGCTTCGTCATCTACGACAATCAAAAGACGCTGTTTATTACGCCGGACACGGCGCGGCTGAAATCGCTGGCCTTCGAAATCAAATCTTAAGCTAGACAGATGTTCTGAACGCCAAACGGCGGAGCAAACGCGCTCCGCCGTTTTTTCGGTTAACGTTACAATGTCCCATTTCTCTGCAATATCTTGTCCAGCAAGGCACGAATCGTATCGCGAGGTGCGTACCTGCTGCCAATGGCGCCATGATAGCTTTCGCCGTTCCGCTCTCCATGATAATCCGAACCCCCGGTCGATAAAATGCCATGAAGATGGGCGAGCTCCAAATAACGTTGCTCGCTCTCCGCGTCATGATCGGGATGGTAGACCTCGATCCCATCCGCTCCAGCTGCAATCAGCTCTTTTACCAAGGCGTCCCGCCCGTATAAGCCGGGATGCGCAATGACGCCGGCGCCGCCCGCCTCTTTGATCCAGCGCAGCGCTTCTACGGGGTGGACCTTGGGCATCTCCACATATGCGGCCGCCCCCGGCGCCAGATACCGATCAAACGCTTCGCCCATGGTAGCAACGACGCCCTTGCGAATTAACGCTTCGGCAATATGGGGACGCCCGATGCTTTTTCCTTTCGTCCCGTCGGCCGGCCTTCTTTCATTGGCTATCCCTTCTACATCCGACCAGGCGATCGCAATTCCGAGCGACCGGAGCTTCTCCACGATGAGAACGTTTCGGTTCCCTCTTACGCCTCTGAGGCTGGACAGACGCTCCTGCCACAACTCATTGTCATTGGCTGTAAAATAGCCCAGTACATGAATGTCCGCGCCTTCCGCATATGTGCTGATCTCTATGCCAGGCACAACCGTTATGCCTAGACGTTCGCCTTCCTCCGCCGCTTCGGCGACACCCGCTACCGTATCATGGTCCGTAATGGCGATGGCGGACAATCCCGCCGCTTGGCCCTTGCGGACTATCTCAGCGGGAGCGAACATGCCGTCCGAAGCCGTCGTATGGCAATGAAGATCGACTCGGCCGTTGTCGGCGGTTTTCTTTGCCCATTTATTCGTTACAGCCATTGCTTCAAATCCCTCTCTCTCAGAAACGTCAGGAACGTCACCGCAGATATCGGCAGCAGCGCGGACTTGAGGTAGATCGAATAGAACTGCCGGTGAAACCGGGCATCCGTCAGCTTGACCGTCTTGATCAATCCGAGGGCCATCTCATGTTTGACCGAAGAGGTCGACAAGATCGAGATGCCGAGCCCCGCCTCTACAGCCGATTTGACTGCGCCGGTGCTTCCGAGCTCCATCACGATTTTCATGGCGGAAGGATCGAATCCTTTGTTCCGCAGCTCATCCTCCATGACAAGTCTTGTCCCCGAGCCTTGCTCCCTCAGCACGAACGTATACTGCAGCGCATCCGCAAGAGTGGTTTCCGAGACTTCCGCCAAAGGATGGTCCTTATGGACCACTAATACGAGCTCGTCGTTCATCACCGCTTCCATATACATGTCGGGATGATTAACAGGCGCCTCGATTAATCCGAAATTCAATTGATGATTGAGAATATCTTCCATTATTTGAGCGGTGTTCATAACCTTCATGCTGATGGAGATATGAGGGTACTCCTGTCCGAACGGTCCCAGCAGCCGGGGCAAAATGTATTCGCCGATCGTTAAGCTGGAGCCAAGCTGCAGCTTGCCTTTGAGCTGCTTCGTAAATGTCGACATTGCCTGATCGGTATCCCGGATAAGCTCGATGCTGCTCTTGGCAAAAGGCATGAGCGCCCTGCCAGCCTCGGTGAGCTCGATCCGCTTGGTTGAACGCTGCAGCAGCTTCGTGCCGAAATATTCCTCGAGCGACTGCACCTGCATCGTTACCGCGGGCTGCGTCATATGAAGAGATTGCGCGGCGGCCGAGAAGCTCCCCCGTTCCGCAACCGTATGGAATATATGCAACTGATGGAAATTAAGCGCCATAATAACCCGTCCTTTCTTTGCCCTTATTATACAATAGGATTGATCGGGATACGACAAAAAAGCGCATGTCTTGTCGACTGTGCGCTCCGATCCAATTAATAATATTTAAGTTTGGTATGAATTGTATTATTTGCGTTTGCGGCTATTTTTGATTAGCGTCATTCGTCTGGAATGTCTTAACCAGGAGTAATACGACTTCAGATCGCGGAGCTCGATCGTCTCCGACATTCGTCCCAGAAACGTCACTACGATCATCTTATGGAGCGGGTTGCCCAGCAAATCCCGTTCGGTAAGCGAATCCGAAAATTCCGCGACAAACACCAGATCGTCGTCGATCAAATATACATCTTGCTCATTGCGATAGTATGGTTCAATTCGGTCCTTTTTTAAACATTCCCATAAAAATTCGGCAATATCGTCGTATCCGGTCTTCTCCGTCTCGATACGGTCAAGCCACCGGCTCTTCGCGTGGTTGGTAATGATGATGTCAACCACCTTCTTGTCGCCGAGCTCAACATAAAACGACTCATAAGTACTCCATCTTCTCGTCATTTTATCCTTCATCTCGCAACCTACTCCTCCCAAGGAACCAGGGCTTTTAACCTATGTATATACTATCATTCTATCACGGCTGTCCAAGATTTCAACAATAAAATAAAGTCAGGCCAAATATAGCAAAATATGTATAACTGGTCAAAAAAAAACGCCCAAGCCCATACCGAAGGGCTCAAGCGTTTCCCATGACTGGCTACAAGCTGTAAAACCTTGTTTTGTCCTCGCTGTCCTTGCTATATTCCGTCTTGATCTCATTGCGATAGGAGCGCTCTACCTTGCGCACGTAGGGCAGGCGAGTCATCTGCCGCACGGCTTCCTCCGCCCTGTCCGCATTCATGTACAGTACGACATAATGCAGCTTTCTGGACATGTAGTGGACACTGCCGAAGCGCTCCAATGCCCTTGCCGCTTTTAAGTCGCTGACCCATATAATAAAACCCGTTCGTTCCGGCAACATCCTCTATACGCCCCCTTAACAATCGCGCCAAGCCGCCTTGCTCGCTATCCGCAGCCTCCGCTGCCACAGCTGCAAGATCCGCCGCCACCGCAGCCGCTCCCCGATCCCTTTTCATTGCTCGGCACCTTAATCGTATCCGATACCGATTCGGCGATAATAACCGCAACCTCGTGCAGCATTTCGTCAACCGCTTGCTCAGCCAGCTTGAAACGCTTGACGCATTCCACCTCATCCAGCCGCTTCTCGGCTGCCTTCATCTTGTCCTTGGCCTCATGATAGTCGGGATGGAATCTGCCAAAGCGCTGGCATTCGGCGAACAGCTCCTTCGCCTTCCCGAATTCCCGCTGCCGAAGCGCCGCTTCTTCATTCTGACTTACTGCCGTCTTCCAGTATGTGTACTCGGCAACTTCTGCCGATTGATTAATCCAGTCTCCCAATTCGTAAGCGCTGAGCAGCAAAGACGCCATGTCAAGCGTTGCTTCGGCGGCGTCCCCCTGCCCATCTGCCATCGACATCAAATAAGGTTCGGCAATTGGCATGAATACACCTCTTTCCTCGTGCTTGCTATTACATTATCATATTACAGGGTTTTAGCCAATAGATGAGGTTGTTCAAAAAGTCCGCTTTTGATCACGAAGTATGCCTTGGAGCCTACTCGGCGTCAAATATTGAATTCAGGCGAATCTTCCGGTGCTCACGTAGCTTCCACTACGCTCCGCTCCTCAGTTTCTACCTTCATCCAATCTTCTCGGTGCTGAAAACCGGACTTTTTGAACACGTACTTGATGTGTTGTCAGGTCGTAATCCCGTCAGGCAAGTCAATTCCCATTTCGCCCCACATGTCGGGAGTAAGTCTGACAAGCTGATCGGATACGTTATCGCCCCAAGAACCGGCTACCGACCACTCCATGCCGCCTCGTCCTTCAAGACGTTCAGGAACAAATGTCCGCATACCTTGGTTCGTCATTATACGGACAGATGTTTCTAGCGTGATCGCTTTCTGCAGCAATTCCTTACGCGTGGACAGATGATAATCGCGCAGCTGCCTGGACCACATCTGCGGGACCGAAGACCAGTCCGCTGCGAGAAGCCTTTCCGGAACGGGATCGCTCGCCAGCTCGCATCGGCGAATGGACGCGTGATCGGCAACATACAAACCTTCAACGCCAGGAACCGGAATAACGGGCTGCCATTCCGCATCCTCTGCGTCCTCTGCATCCTCTGCATTGATAATTGACGCAAAAGACTCCTCTTCCGGAGCCCGCCATTTTGGCGACACGCCTTTGCGAGGAGGGAATCCGGCTTGCTGCAGCAGCTTGCGCAAAGGGCTGACATGCGCCGCATCCACAACGAAGACTGCAGGACCTATTCGTTGCAGCTCGAAGGGCTGAGATTGCACCTGTGCGGCAAGCCAGTCGGCGCGGTCCTCCGAGCCGCACCGAAGGAGGGTAGCCTGCGTGAATTCGAATTGGCAGGCGCGGCTTGCCCATTGCTCCAACATCGATTCCAGCGCAGCAGGCAAGCTTGGCATTACGGCCGCTTCCTGCAGGAAGCGGCTTATCGCATCGCGTGTCCAGCCATGCTCCAATGCCGCGGCGATGGAGGCTGCCGTAAGAACATACTCCGTCAGCTCGCCGTCTCCCCTGCGCTCGGCAATAGCTTCCAACTCCCACCGACAGGCATAAGGGCAGCCTGGTCCCGCAATCAGCTCCCCGCTCGGCTGCACGATTAACTCTCCTTCAAGCGGAGCAGGCTCCGATCGCCAGCGGAACAAATCCTCGCCGGTGTCGCCGTCGATCATTAGCCGTCCGAGCTCCAGCCAGCCGAAGTCGTAAAAGAGCTGCAGCCAAATATCCGGCCATCGGCTTTCCAGCGTCAAATCCGCGCTCCCGTGTCCGAAGTCCCTCTGAAGGACACCGTTGCGACGCGCCTCCCATTGGCGCAGCAAGCCCTCCCTTCCCCAATCCCCGCCTCCTCGAGTCCGCTGACCCACAATAGCGGCGCAGATGGCCGAATCGGATCCAGCGGCTTCCGTAAGCCTGCTGATCAGCCAATCCTGCAGTTGTCTGGCTCTAGTTGTAGAATGAAGCTGCAGCCACTTATGCAACTGCTTCTTGCGAAGACGCAGTTCTTCTCCGTTGCGGAGCTCTACAAGATCGAGCGCGTGAACGCCCTCCAGAAACAGGGCTGCTCCCATGGGATAATGGATATCGTGCGTCCTTTGCAGACCGAACGGCTCCAGAGCCACTTCGATGGGACGGAATAGGGCCGCCAGACGGTCAATCGTTTTTTTGGCCAACAGTCCTTTTGCCGTCACTCCAGTATCCAGCTTGTCAAGCAAAGCAAGACCATATAAGAAAATGCGTTCGTAAGGTACAGGCAAGGACTGAAAAACGCCGTTCTTGTCCATAGGCGGCAGTACCTCGGCGTCTGCCGGCACAGCCTCGGATAGCGGCAGACATTCGTAGATACGGTTCATGAGGGGAACATACGCATCGGATGGCATCACCCACCATCGCTCTCCCCATCCTTTACGAATCGCAAATGCGATCCCCGCCTCGCCTAGACGGGCAAGTCCGCTTCTGATCTCCGCTCCTGGCCGCGCAGTATGTTGACGGAGCATAGCCGTCAGTTTCTCCTCTTCCATCGGCGATGGTCCGCATATAAGCAGCATGGCGCCTAACACCTTCATCGCATATGGAGGCAACCCTTCGCAGGTTTTAGCGACCGCTGCTGCAATTGCAGCAGCGGACTGCCCATCCGACAAGTTTGAGGCCAGCTCGCCGATTGGCGTTCCAATCACTTTACGGTGCCATTCGGAGGGCAGCCTGACCATCATTTGTTGAATCAGCAAGTGCACTCTCCCCTTTCGCGCCGTATATTCTCCGACTCATCCGGCAGTGCCTTCATCGTGTCCTGCTCGTATATATAGCCTTGCTCCATCATGAACAACTGCCGCTTCCAGGCAAATTCCGTTTCCTTGGTCCCTTCGGTCACGACGGTATAAAACCAGGCTTCGTTTCCTCCGCGCTTCGGTCTCAGCAACCTGCCGATCCTTTGCGCCTCCTCTTGTCTGGAGCCAAAGCTGCCTGATACCTGGATCGCTACGGCAGCGTCGGGCAGATCCACGGCCAGATTAGCGACCTTCGAGACGACGAGCACCCCGATTTCGCCATTTCGAAAGCTGTCATACAGGATGGCGCGTTCCTCCTGCGGAACCTCTCCTGTCAACAAAGGGGCATCCAATTCTTTTGCGATGGCATAAAGCTGCTCCAAATATTGTCCTATAATAAGCGTGGGTTTCCCGTCGTGGCGACCTAACAGCTTGCGAACGACAGTAAGCTTGTTCTTATTCTCCGCCGCTATTCTGAGCTTGCCCCTTGCCCCGGAATTCGCATATTCGGACCTATGAGAATCATGAAGTCCGACACGAATTTCCGTACAATTGACTATCGATATATAAGCCCCTGCTTCAGCCTTCTTCCACTCCATGTCGTACAGCTTGGGCCCGATTAGCGAATAAACGTCTTCGGCGCAGCCATCCTCCCGTACAAGAGTCGCTGTGAGTCCCAATCTTCTTGTTGCTTGCAGCTTCGCCGTCATTCGGAACACCGGCGCGGGAAGCAGATGCACCTCATCGTAGATGATTAGCCCCCAATCCCGTTCGGAGAACAGCTTCATATGCGCGAAATCGCCGCTGTTCGAGCTGCGGTGCGTGAGCAGGGTATAGGTGCTGATCGTTACCGGGCGCACCTGTTTATAAGCGCCGCAATAAAGACCGATTTGCTCCTCGGTCAGCGTCGTTTTGTCCAGAAGCTCATTTTTCCATTGCTGTGCCGAGGTGACGCTGGAAGTAAGCACGAGCGTCTCGGTGCCAAGCTGAGTTAGCGAGGCGATTCCTACCACGGTCTTGCCTGTACCGCAGGGCAGCACGACAACTCCGCTGCCTCCCTGCACGCTGCCGTTTAGCAGGAACCGATCCACCGCTTCTTGCTGGTAATCTCTTAGCGCAAAGCCCGTGCCGTTGCCACGATCCGTCAGAAGCCGGACAGGCAGCGACTCTCCGCTTCGATATCCGGCATGGTCCAGCACAGGGTAACCCAATCGTGCCAATTCCTGCTTGAATTCGCCGCGGTTTTCGGGATACAGCTCCCATATAGCGCTATGCAGCTTTTCTTTCCTGCACGCGGACAAGGACGAGTACAGCGCAAGTTGCTCCATGACAGCCTCGTCTCCCGTGACGAGCAGCCTTCCGGCATCCTCGGACAATTGAAGCTTGCCATACCTTCCAGCCCACAATCTGATGCTGGCCGACGCCTGGAGCGGGAGATCGTAGCGCGAATGGCGTTTAAGTCCTTCCAAGACGGAGGCTGCATCTGCGCCGGCGCTTAACGCATTCCAAAGCGTTACAGGCGTAATCCGGTACGTATGCACGTCCCCCGTCCGTTTCGTCATCTCCGCGACTCTCTGCAGCAGCTCTCTGGCAGCTTGGCCATCAGCCGCTCTTTCATCCAATAGCACAGTCAGGTCGGATTGCACGATCAATGCCCGATCTTTGGCTTCAACCATCCAGCATTTACCTCCCCATCCAGTCTCATGTCATCAGTATGAATGGAACGGGGGCATTTTATCCGTAATGCTCTACTTTACTTCGATTATAGGCACAATATATGTTATAATAATGAGACGTAATCTCGGTTAAAGCCTGACAATCTGTACGTGGGAGGCTACATGTTTGAATCGTATTTATTTATTCCTGCTCATCATGCTCTCCATGTTGCTGGCTGGCTGCGCCTCATCTCCTGCCGCAATCGATCGCACGGCCAAGGCGGGCGAATGGCTGGAGGTAACTGATTACATCGACGGCGATACGTTCCGCGTCAAGAGCGGAAAAGATTCGGTGACGGTACGCTTGCTATATGTGGACACGCCTGAGATCCATAATGAAGATGAAGGCTCCGATCCTTACGGCGACGAAGCGTCCTCTTATACGAAGGAGCTGTTGGAGCAGTCGGGAGAGGTTCGTCTGACCTTCGACAAGGAGAGCAAGGATCATTACGGCAGGACGCTGGCCATAGTCGAGCTTAAAGACGGACGCATCCTGAACGAGCTTCTGCTGCAAGAGGGCTTGGCTAAAGTCATGATCGTAGAGCCCAACGTAAAGATGGAAAACGTCTATAAGGGATTGGAGCAGCAAGCGAAACACGATATGATCGGAATTTGGAGTTCCGGGCATGAAAAAAGCCAGACCGACATTCCCGTTAAGAAAGCTGCCCAGATCGGCATTGAGTTGAAGGTGGACAAACGCGCCGAGCTGGTCACGATCAAAAATACGACATACGACAGCATCAACTTGGAAGGCTGGAAGCTGATCAGCGTTCGGGGCAATCAGACCTATACCTTCGACTCCGTCCAGTTGCCTTCGCAAGGCACGCTGCAGATTTCCTCCAGCGAAAAGAACGCCGCTCCCGATTCAAAAAACATGCTGATTTGGGAAGTCGACAACGTTTGGAACAATAACGAGCCGGATCCCGGCGAACTGTATAACGAAAACAATGAGCTTGTCGCGGTATGGGAGGATCAATAATCTCCCTTGCCCGCGGCAAGCTCATTTTTATGCTGGCGTATTCGCTCGATGCTCCGCCATGCCGATCAACAGTCTCGCGGCATCGAGCATTGCTCTTTCATCGATATCGAAACGAGGGTGATGATGGGCAAAGCTCGCTCCCGTCTCCGGATTGCCCGCTCCCACGAACATGAAGCAGCCCGGAACACGCTCCAGGTAATAGGAAAAGTCTTCGGCGATGGTGATGGGGTCCGCGTTAATGACGAACTCCTCTCCGAACAGCTCGCTCCCTACCCGGAAAAACCGCTCAGCCTCCTGCCCGTCGTTTACGACCGGCGGATAACCGATGCGCATTTCGTACTGACAAGCCGCTCCGTACATCTCGCAGGTCTGTTGGACAATCGCCGCCAGCCGCTCGTGTATCTGCCTCCTGGTGTCTTCGTCAAAGGAGCGGACGGTCCCCTTCAGCCTGCATTTCTCCGCGATCACATTATTCGTGGTGCCCGCCTGGAAAGAACCGATCGTCACGACCGCCGGATGTATCGGATTGACATTGCGGCTGACGATCGACTGAATCGCCTGTACCATTGCGGAGCCGATGACGATCGTGTCGACGGTGGCGTGCGGCATTCCGCCGTGTCCGCCCTTACCCTCGATGTCGATGACGAACTCGTCCGCGGCGCTCATGAACGGTCCGGGCCTGGAGGCCACTGTCCCGTATGGGAGAGGCGTCCACAAATGCACGCCATATACCGCATCAACACCGTTTAGTACGCCGGCCTTGACCATCTCGATCGCGCCGCCCGGCGTTACCTCCTCCGCATGCTGGAATAATAATCTCCGCTCGCCGCGGAACTTGTCCCTGTTGCTATTGTAATAGTCGGCAATCGCAAGCAACGTCGACGTATGCCCGTCATGTCCGCAAGCATGCATGACGCCCGGCACCTTCGAGCTGTAGTCGCAGTTTTTTTCGTCCTGAATGGGCAGCCCGTCCATATCGGCGCGCAGCGCGATGCACGGACCCTCTTGCTCCCCGGCGATCGACACCACAATACCGTTTCCGTACTCGCCGGTCTTTGCCTCGCATCCTAGCTCCTTCAGCCTTCCAGCTATCCACGACGAAGTTTCCCGCTCTCGGAATGAAAGCTCGGGATACTGATGCATATGCCTGCGCCAGGCCACCATCTTCGAGAATTGATGCTGTAGCGCGCTCTCTGTATACTGTTGTTGTATGGTCATTTTCGAACCCCTCCCTTTGTACGAATATCGGAAAGCATAGGTTTTCGCCATAATTGACCTCTATTTTCTAGTTTAGCAAGATCGCCGCCAATAAGGAAGTGCTTGCCCGGCAATTAGACAGCCGACCATAATTCTCAAAAATGTCACGAACATTAGTCCCAAGCTGCTGGAGTAAGGCTTGCGCTGACTGGGGAAACATACTATCATGAGTAAAGAATGTACAACTATGTCTTGTGAATTTGGGAGGAACAGAAATGATTATTGAAAACTCCGGATTAAACGGCGTTCAGAGCGAGCTGCACCATCTGGACGATGCGGCCGAAAAGGTCGGTTTCGTTCGTTGGCAATGGGAATATTATCGCGCTACATATGATTTGAAATTAACGGATCGGGCCAGCGGCTCCGACTACTTCCTGCGCATCAACACGCGCGCGATCGAGGGCAAGCTGGAGAACCCGCATGCCGTTCTCAATATCGAAGCGGTCTATATCGGACGCTCTACATTCCCGCACGGCATGGAATACGAGTCCCCGGTTCCGAAGCATATCATGGATACGGCTGCGCAGCGTCTAGACCAACTGAAGAAACAACTTCTGTAAGAGGTGTCGGCATGAAGGCGACAGGGAACGGTAGCAGAGGCAGACCGGACTTTCTGCTGCTCATCATGACACTGATGCTCGTAGGCTTTGGACTTGTGATGGTGTTCAGCGCCAGCTCCGGAATCGCGGTATTATCGCCGAAATTCGACAATGATGCCCTATACTTCACCAAGCGGCAGCTTGTCTTCGCCATATTTGGCATATTTATGATGTTTTTCATTATGAACCTGCGTTATCAGTTTTTTAAACGCGGGTTCGTTTTGCTTCTGATCCCGGTCCTGCTGATGCTGCTGCTCGTACCGTTCGTCAGCGAGGAAGTGAATGGTGCCCGCAGTTGGTTTCACATTGGCCCGATCGGGCTGCAGCCGACGGAATTTGCCAAGCTGACGCTTATCCTTTATCTCGGATCTCTGATCACGAAGAAGGAAGAGAAGTTTCGGGAATTCAAACGGGGCTTATTGCCTGTCATTCTCATCATTTGCTTCTTCTGCGGTCTTATTATGCTCCAGCCGGATTTAGGCTCCAGTATGGTACTGGCCGCGTGCGCAACGATTATGATACTGACAGGCGGCGCCAATCTCAAACAAGTGCTGCTTGCCGGCTCGGTCGCCGCTGTCGCCATCACGTTGATGGTAAGCGTGTCGATGGCGATCAATCCCGCGCCATGGCAATATCGGGTAAACCGTTTCACGGCATTTATGGATCCCATGGGCAACGCGCAGGATGGCGCGTTCCAATTGATCTCCGCTTTGCAAGCGCTTGGACATGGCGGTCTGACGGGCGCCGGATTCGGGGGAAGCGTGCAGAAGCTGCACTATTTGGATTACGCTTATAACGATTTTATTTTTGCCGTTATTGCCGAAGAATTCGGATTTATCGGCAGTGCATTGTTTTTATTGTTTTTCCTGGTGTTTTTGTGGAGGGGACTGCTCGTCGCGCTTCGTTGCCCGGATTTGTACGGCACTGTCGTAGGCGCGGGCATCGTCGGCCTCTTCGCGATCCAGGCATTTATCAATATCGGCGGCGTAACCGGAACCATTCCGATAACCGGCGTCACGCTGCCCTTTATAAGCTCCGGCGGATCTTCGCTCCTCGTCAGTCTCATGAGCATGGGCGTTCTGCTCAGCATCTCCCGCGAGTCCAATCGTTTGCCGGAGAAGACAGAGAAACAATCGACGAGGTTAATAAGGCCGCACTGAGGCGCTGCGCGCACAATCAAAAAGGCACTTGCCCGGATAACAGGGAAAGTGCCTTCTTCATGTATATAAAAATCGCTTATTTCAACCGTTGCTGAATCTCTTCCGGTTCTTCTTCCTTGAAGGCAACGCCCTCCACCTTCACATTTACCTCTACCACTTGCAAGCCGGTCATATTTTCGACGGATTCTCGCACGTTTAATTGAAGCTGACGGCACACTTCCTGAATCGGAATGCCATAATGAACGATAATTCGCAAGTCGATGGCCGCTTCGAGCTGCCCAACCTCGACCGATACGCCTCTCTGCGCATTCTTGCCGCTGAGACGCTTTGCCAGCCCTTCGGAGATCCCGCCCGACATGGCGGCAATGCCTGGAGTTTCAAGAGCTGCAAGTCCTGCTATAGTCGCTACAACGTCGTCAGAAATTCGGATAATGCCTGTTTGAAGATCCTCGGTCATGTCTATCACTCCTCAAATTTACCATATATCATGTATTGTAAAGGAATGGGCGTAATGAAGCAAGGAGCAGTATCACTGACAAATGGTAAAAATACCTCTCCGAGCTAATCGGTTTATTGGCATGAAAAAAGCAGCCCTCTAAAGGCTGCCCTTCCGATCAAGCGCTTCATATAACACAGCGAGATTGCGCTCCAACCTGCTGACGATCTCCTTGCCCGTTTGCTCCGTTATGAGACCGGCACGCGTGGCAAAGTCGACCTCGCGCGAGAATCCATACATCTGCGTATCGAGCACTTCCTCGTACAGAGGGCACTGACGAGTTGTCAGGTTCTCCATCTGCACCTCAATCAACTTCTCTATCTTACTTGCATCTTCCTGTAGAAGGCGCAACGCTCTCTCCTGCAACTTATCAGCAACTTCCGGTGCGGACATGTTTCTCCCCCCTGTGACTCTTGCCTCCAGCATATATACCTTTTATATTAGACGAAATCATCGGAATAAACAAGGATAAAACAGAAAAAGCGCCTCCTCCATACGGAAGAAGCGCTGGTCACGCCCGTGCTAAAGATTAATCCGAAATAACATTAACGTTAAGATTGTGTTTCGCGAACACGGCTGCCATTGCTTTTTTAGCCTCTTCCGCGTCCGGTCCGTGTACATGAAGCTCGTAGGAATGACCGCCGACCAAAGTCGTGAACAGACCCAGGATACTCTTTACGTCGATATATTTGCTCTCGGCTTGTAATACGATCGATGAAGTAAATTGGCTGGCTGTTTGGGAGATTTCTACAATTGCTGCGTTATTGGACATGGGCGTTCCCTCCAGTTGAATTAGTAATGCTTTCCTTTGTCACCATGATACTCTGAATCGTGGTATCCATCAAGGGGGCTGGTGAAAAAAACGCTTCATTAGCAATTATTTCAAGCGATCCGGGTTCAATCCTTCCAATTCCGACAGAACGAACAATCCGTCCTTGCGGATCAGCACGTCGTCAAAATAAATTTCGCCGCCGCCATATTCCGGACGTTGGATGAGCACGAGGTCCCAGTGAATGGAGGAGCGGTTGCCGTTGTCCGTCTCTTCGTACGCCTGACCCGGCGTAAAGTGCAGACTGCCTGCAATCTTCTCATCGAACAAAATATCGTTCATGGGATGCAAAATGTAAGGGTTGAAGCCGATCGCGAATTCGCCGACGTAGCGCGCTCCTTCGTCGCTGTCCAGTATTTCGTTCAAGCGTGCCGAATCGTTGCTCTCCGCCTTGACAATCCGCCCATTTTCGAACGTCAGCGTCACGTTCTGGAACGAGGTGCCGGAATATTCGCTAGGCGAATTGTAGGCAATAGTGCCGTTTACGGAATCCCGCACCGGCGCAGAGAATACTTCTCCGTCGGGGATGTTGCGATGGCCGCAGCATTTTTTGGAACCGATGTCCTTGATGGAGAAGCGGAGATCCGTGCCCGGGGATACTATGCGCACGCGGTCCGTCCGGTTCATCAACGCCTGCAACGGGTCCATCGCCTTCTCCATGCGGGAATAATCCAGATTGCATACGTCGAAGTAAAAATCCTCGAACGCCTCCGTGCTCATTTTCGCAAGCTGTGCCATGGAAGGGTTCGGATACCTTAGAACGACCCACTTGGTTTTCTTTACGCGTTGTTCCATATGTACGGGATTCCGGTAGATTCGATCATACAGCTTCATTTTATCGTCCGGCACGTCGGACAAGTCATTTGCATTGTCGCCGGATCGAACCCCAATGTACGCCTGCATATTTTTCATACGTTCCAGATCAAGCTCAGCCCAAAGCCGAAGTTGCTCCTCCGACGCATGAATCAGCATCGTTCGCAAAATGGATCGGTCGCTGTATTCTACGAACGGTCTCCCGCCGCGCTTGGCGACCTCCTCGATCAAACATTTGGTCAATTCCTTTTCGCCGCCTATCATATCGATTAAGACGTTTTCCCCTGGCTGTATGTTCACCGAATACTGGACCAGGTTCTGGGCCAGCTTCTGCAATCTTGGATCTCTCATGTGCGTATCAGCTCCTTCTGATGGTGTTCGGCCCAAGGCCTGCCAATGATTCCCCGGGCATCCATCTTCATCCTAACATGATTCCTGCTTCATTGCACAGAGTCTTCGGCAGAGCCCTCGAACTTCTCGAATCGGACGGACGTATGCCGGGACTCCTTAATCGGCGTACCGCCGCGTTCGTATTCGAAGCTTGTTAATTCCTCCATCTTGATGGGAAGCAGGCGCTGCTTGTCGATGACGATATCGTAACGAGAAGTCGCATGAAGCCGTGACAACATTTCCTCCAGCTCCTTCTTGGACTGCGCGAGGATGGTATCCCGCTTCTCGGATACGTTTAAAGCAATTAATGTGTCCGCTCCGGAAACGCCCGCGATATCGTCGAATTGCTGCCGAAGCAAGCTGTCCCAGCGAGCCGTTGTAACGTCCGATTTCTCTTCGACCCGAATCGTCAACGTCTTGATTGCTCCCGATTCCGTCTCCGTCACGCCCTCATGGATAATCGTTACGTCCGCATTGGCATCATTAAGCTTGCCAAGTACATCCACCGGATTCCAGCTTACGGGGTCCTGCTCATCGGATTGAATCGTTAGTTGCTTATGGCGGGTAACTTTGCCTTCGAACATCTGCGGCTTGAACATCAGCTCCTCGTTCATCCCCATGCTGATCGCTCCCGTGAAATGGTATTGATCCATGGCGGCCAGACCAGAATAGGCCATCGACAGCCACTCCTCCGGCGATCTATGATCCGCATCAGCTGCGCAGCCGGCAGCAGCAACCGACATTGTCAGCGTCAACAGTAACGCGGCGAACGCTCTCATTCGCACCGACTTCCTACACAAATCCATTCCCTCCCTGATTTCCCGCTTCTGCTTCTATCCTCCCAACATAAGCCCTATGTTATGCGTTAATTCGAAGAACTGAACAATCCAATGGTACAAAGAAAAGCGCCTCGCAAGAGGCGCCCGTCAGATTACAATCTATTTATGTCGAACTGCCGACTATGATACAGTTCCTGCCTTTGTTCTTGGCTTCGTACAGGGCCATGTCCGCTCTATAGAACAAGGATTCTACGCTTACCTTCTCCTGGTCAAAGGTCCACTCCGAGACGCCGCAGGACACCGTTACGGACGGTTCCGTTTCTTCGGCGACTTGCTTTCGGATACGTTCTGCGACTCGCAGCGCCTGCTCCGTGCGAACACCGGGCAGATAGATGGCAAGCTCCTCCCCGCCCCACCTGGCAGCGATATCGTCCTGGCGAATCGCCCCCGCAATAATACGGCTTACCTGGATGAGAATCCGATCCCCTACTTGATGGCCGTACGTATCGTTTACACGCTTGAAGAGATCAATATCGACGAGGATTAGCGAACCGAACGGATCCTTGCGCTGACGGCGCTGAATCTGCTCGTCCAGGTAGTGCCTGGCATGCAGCCCCGTCAAATTGTCGGTGATCACCATTCTTCGCACCTCGGCATGCAGCGACGCGTTTGTCACCGCTAATCCGATATGGGTGCTCATGACCTGCAGCAGCTTATAGTTCTCATAGGAGAAGAAATTTTGTTGCTTATGGGTCACGAGAATAACGCCAATTACTTCTCCGTCGCCGAAGATCGGCGCAGCGATCAGGGAGCGCGAGCCCGTATTGTCCATCAGCCTGGAGGATACGACTCTAGTATTCCAATAATCGGATATAATTAGAGGCTCCTTTGTTCGATAGATCATTCCGCAGAAACCGTACTCCGGCGAGAACGTCTCGCTGGCCATCGAGGGTATGTTGCTTGATTTCACCTCGAACACGTCTTTCTTGGGATTAAGCTGGAGCACGCAGCAATAATCGGCATCAAAGATCGTAAGCAGCTCCGTCGTCGCGAACTGGAATATCTCCCTCAGCTTAAGCGACTGATTGAGACGCTTGGTCATATCGTTAATAAGACGGAGCTCATTGATCAGCAGGTTGGACTGCTCGTACAACTTCGCGTTCTCGAAGGCCGAGCCTGCCGTGTCGGCAATAAGCAGGAACGCGGGGAGATCGAGCTCGTCGCTCCTTTTCCCCGCACTAATAATAATACACAATACGCCATACGCAGCTTGCTTGCCGGATAACGGGATCGCCACGCGGGTATTGCCGTCTCGATCCTTTTCCTTTGCGGGATTACCGTCCAGGAAAGCCTTGGCCACAATATCATGAGCCGTATTTTTAAAGACAAGCGGACGAATGCGGGGGTCGCCCTCCACATAATCCTGGGACAGATAGAGATATACTTCCGATTGCGGATATAACGTTTCCAGGCTGCGGAGCATCTCGTTTAGGACGGATGTAACGTCGATCTGGTCGTACAACCGCTTGGCCGCCTGAAAGAGCTCGTCCCTCCGGTTGGAATCCCGGCTG
Source organism: Paenibacillus sp. PAMC21692 (assembly GCF_014303795.1). NCBI lineage: Bacteria > Bacillati > Bacillota > Bacilli > Caryophanales > Paenibacillaceae > Paenibacillus > Paenibacillus sp. PAMC21692. The sequence continues at coordinate 4,632,186 of NZ_CP060293.1, read as the reverse complement.
CTCCTTTCCTGCGTGAGCAGCAGATCCTTTACATACACCCGCTCGAATACGCGGTAGAAGCATCCCCGGTAATGCAGGGCTTGCGCGCCAAGTTCCCCTTCCCCCAATTGCGTACCCGCAGGAGCGACGTACACAAGAATAGCGAATAATTTATCGCAATGGCGACGGAAGATCGGGGTTCCCGCAACGAACCACTCCCCATACTCCATACTATAAAACGCAAGGTTGTCCAGAACGGACCTTACGGCGGTTTGTACAATTTCCTCGATTCCGGTTCCCGCTAAGGTTGAACTTTCGCTCGCGCCTGCCGAGCCGTGGCACTTCGCATCTTTGCCGTATATTCCGTATTGACCGCTTCGGAATGCCGTCATGCCCGATGCCTCCGCGCTCCATTCGAGAAATGCTTCCTCTAACAAGGCAGGAAGATAAGGCTCGTCCGCATCATGAATATCTTCATTGGCTAACCAGATGGAATGGCGTTCCTTTCGGTCATTGACCATGCAGCACCTTACCCTTCCTCAGTTGTAACAGGGCGATGAGATTGCTAATTCTATCAACATCATACTTTATTTTTATGATTTTTGCACTAGTCTTTCCATATTTTATAGGACTTTAGCCACCTTTTATGGAGTGATAGGGTTTTGAAATTCGAAGACGATTCTGCTATCCGCACAATCCTCCTTGACTTTTCCGCTATAAATCATATAATATTTATTGTTGAATACATGGGCGTACGGTTTTGTGTCACCCTCAGGAATAAGGTTCGCTGCATGGCCAGCGGCTGAAGTGTCATCAGGGACGAGAATTGACTTGTCCACCCGAACGTTATTCCGCGAAACACAACCCCATTCTCAAAATTTACTTTGTTGAAGGAGTTAATACGAGACATGGCACGTTATACAGGACCTAAATTTAAACTTAGCCGCCGCCTTGGCATTTCCCTTAGCGGTACTGGCAAAGACTTGAAACGCCCTTTCCCTCCGGGACAGCACGGCCCTAACCAACGCAAAAAGCTTAGCGGCTACGGCGTTCAATTGCAAGAGAAACAAAAGCTTCGCCACATGTACGGCATGAACGAGAAGCAATTCCGCAATCTGTTCGACAAAGCTGCCAAAATGAAAGGTATCGCCGGCGAAAACTTCATGGCGTTGCTGGAAAGCCGCCTGGACAACCTGGTATACCGTCTGGCATTCGCGAACTCCCGTGCGGGCGCTCGTCAGCTTGTTGCCCACGGTCACGTTACCGTTAACGGCAAAAAAGTCGACATCGCTTCCTACACAGTGGCAGTTGGCGACGTTATCGGTCTTCGCGAGCGCAGCCGCGGCCTGAAATCCATCAAGGAAGCTCTGGAAGGTCGTCATCACCTCCCGAACTACCTGGAATTCAGCGAGCAAGCTGTAGAAGGCAAATACGTGCGTCTTCCTGACCGCGCCGAGCTTTCGCAAGAAATCGATGAGAAACAAATCGTCGAGTTCTACAGTCGTTAATCGCCTGAAGAACGCTATTTACGAAGAAAAAGCCTTGAACCCGGCCGGGTTCAAGGCTTTTTTAGTAGTTGCCCAGAGGCACATTCGCTGGATACGTTCCCTCTGCTATTTGTCTGTTTTTGGTGCTTCCGTTGCTGCGGGAGCGATAGCCGGCTTGATTTTCGCTATAGCGGCTTCCACAGTATTAGGTGCAACCGGCGCTGACGGAGCGATCGCCTTCGACGTCAACCCTTGAATCAACTGGTTCACGTCGATGCCGGATACGCTTTTTAGCATCTCAGGCGCTGTCGACATCAACGAGGTTACGTAATTGCTTAATCGTGCCGCTCCTTCTCCGTTGCCCGTATCGACAACGGTCAGCTTATCGATCGAGCTGATCGGCTCGGCAACCTTGCCAGCGAGCTCTGGCAGCATTTTGACGATAATATCCAGGACGGCCGCTTCTCCGAACTTCGCGAACGCTTCCGCCAGCTTTTCCTTCGCCTCGGCTTCCGCGAGACCGCGCAGCCGGATAACCTCCGCCTCCGCCGTACCTTTGGCTTTCTCCGCTTCCGCCACCGCAAGACCTTCCAATCGTTTCTGAGCCGCTGACGCCTTGGCTTCCGCTTCAATCCGGTATTGCAGCGCATCGGCCTCGCGAATCCGCTTGGCCTTGTCTGCTTCCGCCGCTTGTTCGACGGCGTAACGATCGGCGTCCGCCTTCTTCTTGACCTCGGCGTCATATTGTTTCTCGCGACGCAGAATCTCTTTGCCTTCCAGGTCGATCTCGCGTTCCTTGCGGACGAGCTCTACCTTCATTTGCTCCTCGACTACGCTTTGCTTCGCACGCGCTTCTTGAATAGAGTACGCTTGGTCGGCTTCCGCCTTTGCCGTATCCTGATCGCGCTTGAAGGAGGCTACCTTCATTTCTTTATCCTTCTCGGCTTCCGCGATGTTTGTATCGCGCAGCAGCTCCGCCTTCTGTCCGGCTTCCGCTGCATGCGCCTTCTGAATTCTCGCATCCCGTACGGCTTCGGCTTCTGCGATGTCGGCATCGCGCTTGACGGCTGCGATACGCGGCTTGCCGAGAGCATCCAGATAACCGTGTTTGTCGCGCAGATCCTTGATTGTAAACGAAACGATCTGCAAGCCCATCTTCTTCAAATCCTTCGCCGCCACGCCCTGCACCTCTTGCGCGAACTTATCGCGGTTACGGTACACTTCTTCTACCGTCATTGAACCGAGAATCGCGCGCAGATGACCTTCAAGCACTTCTTGGGCTTCGCTCTTTAATCCTTCTGTCGGCTTGCCAAGGAACTGCTCCGCGGCAGTCGCCACGTCTTCCATCGCGCCGCCGATCTTGATGATCGCCACGCCATCGGCCATGACGGGAACGCCTTGCTCCGTATATACTTCCGGCGTAGATACGTCCAGCTTGTGGGACAAGAGCGACAAGTACTCGGCCTTCTGGAATACCGGCAGGATGAAGGCGCCTCCGCCTCGAATGATTTTTACCTTGCGGCCCGATTCGTCCACGAGCGAGTTGCGGGATCCAAGGAACGATCCCGTGACGAGCATCGCCTCGTCCGGACTCACCGTCTTGTACCTCGCCCAGAAGGCAAGACCCAATACGACAAGCACACCTACAACGATAAGGGGAATGATCAAATATTCTGGCAAATTCATGTACAGCATGACTCCTCTCGCATTAAAGTTTGTTTTCGTCTGCCTCGCTAGACCGACAGATTCACTTCTGAGACGTACAGCACGCTGTCCTTCACTTCCACGACGACGACTTTCGCCGAACCGGATATGGGCTGCTGATCGAAGCTGGCCGCGATTTGGTTCGTTACGCCCGCACCTGCCCGTATCATCACTTCTCCATAACCTGTCGCAGGGATCGGAATCGTTACCTCGCCGAGCGTGCCGGCCAGGGATTGGAGCGTGAACGCAATGGAGTTCTCGCTATTCTCCATGGGCCTTACGTACAGGAAGAACACCGCCGCTCCAAGAGCGATGGCAATCAGGACGGCGAGCAGCACGACAATCCATTCGCCTAGCGATGTGTAGCGGGTCAGCATAAGTCCGGCTCCTCCGAAAGCCGTAATGCCCCCGAACAAAGTCATCGGGCTCAGGAAGGCGGGACCTTCCAGCGACAAGAAGTCAAGCGCTCCTTCCATGGCTTGGCTGAGCCAATCTCCGAATATGACGCTGACAATCGCGAACAGGATGCCTAGCGCCAGACAGGATAAAAATAACGTTTCCATCTTCCACCTCCATCCCATGGTCTCCAGAACCTGTAATCTTTACCGTAATTAATACGGCCGACCTGCTACAAAAGTTGCTAAAAAAATTCGACAAACTTCACTTTCTTTCAGGCTTTTTTCAATTAATGACATGAAAACTCTCCCCCTTTACTTATTATACAAAACTTTTCCGCCTCGTCATGCGTTTAACAATAAGATAAGATTCTTTTTTCTTGCCGCCAATCCGTAACGAACTGTAACGGCACAGCTCTGCTGAACGGCCGGATACATGAACCGAATATCGTTTTGTGCTATAATGGTAATGCTATTTTGGAGGAGGAGTTATAAGCATGCAAGAGGATACAAAGCCATCGCGGAAGCCCTACGGCAAATGGCGAATGTTCGGACTAGTATCATTTATCACGGTAAAATGGATTATTTACTTCGGCATCTTCTTCGGCCTGCTCGCAGGAGGAGCCGTAACGGGTTATGTCGCCGCTCTCGTCAAAGACGAGGAAGTACGGCCGCAATCCGTCATTCAGGACAAAGTCGGCGAATATTCGATGACGGGTTATGTCTACTTCAACGACGACTCGCTGGTCGGCCAGCTCCGGACAGACGAAGACCGGATCGTTGTGGAATACGACGACATCCCGCAGAGCGTCATTAACGCGCTGCTGGCAACGGAGGACAATGAGTTCTTCGAACATAAAGGCGTAAGCGTCAACGGTCTCGGCCGCGCCGTCAAGCAAAAGCTGTTTAATGAAGATACGCAGACGGGCGGCAGTACGCTGACCCAGCAGCTCGCCAGACGGGTGTTTCTCAACCTGGACAAAACGGACAGCCGCAAAATCAAAGAAATATTTTTGTCGCTCAGGATGGAACGGTACTTAACGAAAAAAGAAATATTGGCTGCCTACTTGAACAAGATGCCGTTCGGCAACGGATCCAACGGTTATCAGGTATTCGGCATTCAAGCCGCTGCCAAGGGCATATTCGGAATCAGCGATCTCAGCAAGCTCAATATTGCCCAGTCGGCTTATCTGGCCGGCTTGCCGCAACTCCCATCCTTGTACAATGCTTTCACGGGGACGGGCAAATTTAATGAAGCCGGCTTCGAACGCGCAGTAAAGCGTCAGCAGCTCGTATTGTCGCGAATGCTGGAAACGGGCAGAATTACGCAGGCGGAATACGATGAAGCGATTAAATTCGATACAAGAGCCTCAATTGCTCCGCCAAGCGAGAAAGCCTATACGACTTACCCTTACCTCATGCTGGAGGCGGAGCGTCAGGCGGCCGAAGCCCTGCTCATGCAGGAGGACCCTACCTTGACGAAAGAAGCTCTTCGCGGCAAGGAGAACGCGGAGCTGATCGAGCAGGCAAGGGAACAGTTGCTTCGTGGCGGATATCACGTCTACACCACGATCGACAAGCAAGTGTACGACATCATGCGCAAGATCGGCAGCAACGAAGAAAACTTCACGCCTTACAGCGAGAAGAAGGGTCTGGAGCAGACTGCCGCTATCATGCTTGATCATAAGACCGGCGCCATTATCGGCATGCTGGAAGGGCGCGACTTCTACGAGGAGCAGATGAACTTCGCGACGCAGATGATCCGCCAGCCGGGCTCCACGATGAAGACGCTGGCTGCCTATCTGCCTGCCATCGATTCCGGCATAATCCAGCCGGCGAGCATCATCGACGATGCCCCGCTCGTGCTCAGCGACGGACAGAAGGGTTATCATATCCCGATGAACGTCAATCGGAAGTTCACGGGACTCGTAACGGCGCGCGACGCGCTAAACCGCTCCATGAACTTGCCGGCACTGAAAATTTTCAACGAAGAAGTAACGATCGAAAAGGCTTGGGAGTTCGTCCGGGAGCTCGGCATCACCACGCTGCAGCCTGAGGACGCGTATTCCCAGACCGGCGTTATCGGCGGACTGCGGCTCGGCGTCTCGGTGGAGGAGATGACCAATGCTTACGGCGCCATCCCGAATCAAGGCGTATTCAACGACGCATACATGATCGAAAAAATTACGGACGCAAATGGCAAGATCGTATACGAGCATAAAGCTCAGCCTAAGCAAGTATTTTCGGAGCAGACGGCCTTCCTGATGACCGACATGTTGAGGACGGTTATTTCCAGCCCTTCGGGCTCAGGCAACGCCATCTCGAAGCAATTCAAACAATATGGCAAAATTCCGATCGCAGGCAAAACAGGTTCTACGCAAAGCTACGGCGATGTCTGGTTCATGGGTTTCTCTCCTGATGTTACGCTAGGCGTTTGGGCCGGCTATGAGGAGCAAGTCAATTCCCTGTCCAACAACGGCCGAACAAGGGCACGTTCGATCTGGACGCTAATTATGAACGAGGTGTCGGAACAGAAGCCCGGCCTGTTTAATACAGAAGAATTCCCGAAGCCGGACGGCATCGTCAAGGCTACCGTATCATCGGCAAGCGGTCTTCTGCCAAGCTCGCTGACGAGTTCGGCAGGCATGTCCGTCACGGACTGGTTCAACAAGGAGTTTTTGCCTAAGAAGAAGGACGACGCACTCGTCAGTATGAAGCTTATTACGTACAAAGGCATCAACTACGTGCCTAACGAGCTTACGCCGGACGATATGCTCAAGGAAAAGGTCGTCATTAAGCGCAAAAAGCCGTTGGACGAACTTATGGATGAAATTCAAGCAGCGCAAGCGAAGCTGCCGGCCAGCAGCAGACGTCCAATGGAAATCTATATTCCGGCTGATGCGGGCAACGATGCTCCGTCCAAGACGGATCCGCGCAGTGATGACGGCGCAGCCCCTGCTCCGCCGGTCGACGTAAAGATGGCTCAAGGCGGCAATGGCTCGCTGACGATTACGTTCAAGGACAGCCCGTCGGCGGATGTGGTCGGTTATCGAATCTACCGCTCTACGAATGCGGGGGCTTACGAGAAGTTCGGCAGCTCGCTGCTGTTCGGAGATGATTATTCGTCATCCTTTACGGCGTCCGCGACTGAGAGCACAACCTATTATGTTGTGGCGGTCGACGTTGTCGGCAAGGAATCGGCTCCTAGCGCGATTATGTCAAACGGCGTGGTGCCTGGCTTACCAGAAATCCCTTCCATCCCAGGACTGCCTGGCGACGGCAATGAAAGCGGCAACGAGGGTAACGGCGGTTCGGAGACGGGAGCTGCGCCTTCCGCTCCTACCGGCTTGCAGGCCGAAAGCTCTGCTCTAAGCGTAGTGGTGAGCTGGGCTGCGAACCCGGTGTCCGACCAAGTCACCACCTATCATATCTATTACAGCTCCGGCAATGATGACAATTACATGTTGCTGGGCTCGACATCGCAAACGAATTACGAGCATGTCTCGCCATTTGCGACAGGCACCTATTACATCGTAGCGGAAAATGCGGCAGGCCATTCGTCCCCTTCCTCGAAGATAAAGATCGTGGGCTGACGCCGAATCTGCTGCAGAATCAAACAGAAAGAAGGGTTATTCCGAGGTCGTGACCTGGGAATAACCCTTTTTAATGTCCTTAAACTTAATCTTCGATTGTGGACAGATCTCCCGTCGGCAGGTTAAGCTCCCACGCCTTCAGTACGCGCCGCATAATCTTGCCGCTGCGTGTCTTAGGCAGCTTATCCTTAAATTCGATCTCGCGAGGAGCGGCATGTGCCGACAAGCCGACCTTGACGAATTGGGAAATCTCCTTCTTAAGTTCCTCAGTCGGCTCGTAGCCTTCGCGAAGCGCAATGAACGCCTTAATAATCTCGCCGCGCACCATGTCCGGCTTGCCGATGACGCCCGCTTCCGCTACGGCAGGATGCTCGACGAGCTTGCTTTCAACCTCGAACGGTCCTACGCGTTCGCCTGCTGTATTGATAACGTCGTCGATACGTCCCTGGAACCAGAAGTAGCCGTCTTCATCCATATATGCAGAGTCACCGGACACGTACCACCCCTTCAAGCGGAAATATTCCTCGTACTTGGAAGGATTGTTCCATACCTTGCGCATCATGGCAGGCCAAGGCGTCTGAATGGCCAGATTGCCCATCCGGTAAGGAGGCACTTCGTTGCCGTTGTCGTCAATGATCGCAGCGCGAACGCCCGGAAGCGGCTTGCCCATGGAGCCTGGCTTAATATCCATGCTCGGATAGTTGCAAATGAGCTGTCCGCCAGTTTCCGTCATCCACCAAGTATCGTGAATGCGCTGACCGTATACCTTCATCCCCCAACGTACAACCTCTGGATTAAGCGGCTCTCCGACGCTCAGCACGTGTCGCAGGCTCGACAGGTCATACTGCTTGGACAGGTCGTCCCCTGCTCCCATCAACATGCGGAACGCGGTAGGCGCGCTGTACCATACCGTGACGCCGTACTTCTGAATGACGTTGTACCAGTCTGCGGGGCTAAATCGACCGCCGCGAATGACGTTGGTAGCTCCGTTAAGCCATGGTCCGAATATGCCGTAAGATGTGCCTGTGACCCAGCCCGGATCGGCCGTGCACCAGTATACGTCGTCTTCCTTAAGATCCAGGACGATCTGTCCGGTATACTTGTGCTGAATCATGGCGTTTTGAACGTGGAACACACCCTTTGGCTTGCCAGTGGAACCTGATGTATAATGGAGGATAAGTCCGTCTTCACGGTCCAGCCACTCGATCTCGGCTTTATCGGAAGCTGCGGACATCTCGCGCTTGAAGTTCACGATGCCTTCCTCTTCCGGAACATCGTTGCCGAAGACGATAATATGTTTTAACGCGGGCAACTCGTCTCGCTTAATGCGATGCAGCAGGGCGGGCGTCGTCACGATCGCGACCGCTTCGCTGTCTTGCAGACGATCCTTGACGGCCGTCTCCATAAACGCCTCGAACAACGGACCGACTACGGCGCCGATCTTTAAGACGCCGAGAACGCTGAAGTACAGCTCCGGCGTGCGCGGCATGAAGATGAAGACACGTTCGCCTTTGCCGATTCCGAGGCCGCGAAGAACGTTCGTGAAGCGATTCGATTGCTCGCTAAGCTGGCGGAACGTGTATGTTTCATCCCTTTCGCTGTCGCTGTAATGAAGGGCAATCTTATCCCCCTTACCGTTCTCGATATGGCGCTCGATCGCTTCGTATGCCATATTGACCTTGCCGTTCTCGGTCCAGCTGAACGTTCGTTCGATCTGATCCCACGAGAAGGAAGCGGCCGCTTCTTCGTAATTTTTAAGGTTGGGGTTTGTTGCCGTTGCGGGTATACGCTCTTGATGTAAGTTGCTCATACTATCACTCTCCCATCAAATCTGGAAATCGCCATCATAGGAAGGCGCTTACATAACACTTTTCCTATTATAACATAAGTCTATTCTATTCGACTACGCTTTTCATTTTCTTGATTGTTTGATATAAAGAGTAGTAAGAAGCAATCAAAATAAAGAAAAAAGCGATCACAATAATAACTTTCCCGAAAGAAAGGTGTTGATCACTTGGAACATCGCAAACGGCTCCAGACCGAGACGATCCCGATAAACGATAGCCGGGAGCTTGTCCTCGAAGGTCCTGTCCCTCCTTCCAGACTCGCGGATTACAAGATGCATGCAAAGCTTGATGCCTTCCGACGTCCAGCAGAGCAGCATGAAGCGCTGGTTGAAATCGCGGGACTTGCGGAAGGGCGCATCATCATCGCCCGAGAGGATGACTTGATTGTTGGATATGTAACCTTTCATTATCCCGATGAACTAGAGAGATGGTCGGAGGGCGGCATGGCCGACCTTGTAGAGCTTGGCGCAATCGAGGTTGCGAATGACTACCGCGCATACGGAATCGGCAAACGACTGATCGCTCTGGCTTTCGCCGAGGAGCAGCTGGAGAACATGATCGTATTTACGACGGAATATTATTGGCACTGGGACCTCGAAGGCACCAAGCTTAACGTATGGGATTATCGTAATATGATGGAACGATTGATGAAGTCCGCGGGCATGATCTGGTACGCGACGGACGATCCCGAGATCTGCTCGCATCCCGCCAATTGCCTCATGGTGCGGATCGGCAAGGAAGTTCCGTTATCATCCATCGAGCAATTCGACCGTGTCCGTTTCCGTAATCGATATATGTATTAACCGTAACGATATTCTCCGCGAGAAAGGAATGGCATTCGAAAATGGTATCCAACGCTATCTTCATCCATCATTCCGATTCATCCCGTTACAAATTTAATGAGGACCACCCTTTTGACCCCATACGCCAGACGTTGACGATCGACCTGCTTAAGGAAGCGGGCGCCTTAACGGATCGCGAGCTGCTATCTCCAAATATCGTCTGCAACGACGAATTGCTGCAGCTCGTTCATCGGCCTGATTACGTAGACGCTGTCAAAGCATTAAACAATGAAGCCGATCCTCGCAGTCGGGCGGTAACCGCCGAGCAATATGGTCTCATGACGGAGGACACCCCTTTTTTCTCCGGCATGCACGAAGCGGCGTCAGCGATCGTGTCCGGCTCAGTAGCGGCCGCTGACGCCGTAATGAGCGGTCAGACGCTGCACGCCTTTCATCTGGCCGGCGGTCTGCATCACGCGTTCCCGGACAAAGCTTCGGGCTTCTGCGTCTATAACGACGCGGCAATCGCCATAGAGTACATCCGTGAGCGTTATGGAGCAAGAGTCTTGTATATCGATACGGACGTTCATCACGGCGACGGCGTCCAGTGGGTGTTCTACGCCGATCCCCATGTGTGCACCTACTCCATACACGAAACAGGCAAATATCTATTCCCGGGTACAGGATATGCAGCCGAGAAAGGAGCGGACAGCGGCTTCGGGACTTGCTTTAATATGCCGTTGGAACCGTTTACGGAAGACGAATCCTGGCTGGAGAGCTTCAACAATACGCTGCGCAAGGTCATCGCAACCTTTAAGCCGGATATCATCGTGAGCCAGCATGGCTGCGACGCGCATGCGTACGATCCTCTCTCCCATATTCACTGCAGCATGAATATCTATCGCGAAATTCCGGCCATTATACATGAGCTAGCGCATACGTACACAGGCGGAAAGTGGGTCGCGCTCGGCGGCGGCGGATATGACATATGGAGAGTTGTCCCCCGCGCCTGGTCCATGATCTGGCTGGAAATGAACGACCATCCTCTGGCAAGCCAATTTCGCGGCCCCGACAGCCCTCTGCTGCCTCAAAGCTGGATAGCCCGCTGGAAGGACCAGAGCCCCGCTCCCCTGCCGACGGCATGGCTGGATGGCGCGGACGACATCCCTCCCGTCCCGAGGCGCTCACAGATCGTGGAGAGCAATCGCATTACGCAAGGCATCGTCACGCAGGATCTATAAGGTAGTTCAAAAAGTCCACTCAACCTCATACTGCCATATTTACAACAAAGAGCAACCAGGCGAAGCCTTATGGGCCGCTGATTGCTCTTTTTATTGTTATATACGCTGCAGGATATCGTCAATTATGCGATACGAGTGGTTCGAAGCCTGCACTGTAAAGTCAGCAAAATTGGCATGCGCAGAGCCGTCAGCCTTATCCGACATGGAGCGGATGACGACAAACGGAATGCCGTTCATCTCGCATACCTGCGCGACAGAGGCGCCTTCCATCTCTGCACATGCTCCCTTAAGAGACTGATGCAGCTCCTCTACTTTCTCTTTGCTTGCAATGAACTGGTCGCCGGACAATACGACTCCCGTCAGGCAGCGGCCCGGGAAAAGTCTCTCGCTCGCGCTTGCAGCTAACTCGATCAGTCCGGGATCAGCCCGAAACACCGAGTTCGGGTGGTACGGAATCTCGCCTTGTTGGTAACCCAGCGGCGAGCAATCCATATCATGCTGGATGCAAGAACTCGACACAACGATATCGCCAATGTCAAGTCTTGGATCCAGCGCGCCCGCAACTCCGGTAAACAAAACACGACTTGCTCCGGCATCCAGCAGCAATTGCGTACAGACGGCTGCATTTACCTTGCCGACGCCCGACTTGCAATAGATGACACTTTTGCCATGAAGCTTGCCTTCGTAGTACGTAATACCGGCTTTGGTGAACGTGTTTGTTACCCTGACATGCTCATGCAGCCGTTCGATCTCTTCGGCCATTGCTCCGATGATGCCAATCTTAGATGCCGTCATTCTATTTAAATGGCTCCGACCGATTGCCGAACGATGATTTCATGCGGCAATACGACCCTGGCATGCTCTACGTTTTCTTTTTTCATTAATTTGGTCAACAAGCGCATCGACACGGCGCCGATATCATACATAGGCTGTGCTACCGCAGTAAGCTGCGGGCGAACCATGGATGCCATTCGGCTGTTGTCGACGCTGATGACGGAGATATCGCCTGGCACTTGCAGGCCGGCATCCTGGATGCAATGAATCGCACCGATAGCCATCTCGTCCGTGGCCGAGAATATAGCTGTCGGACGCTCGTTCAGATCGATGAAATATTTCATCGCTTCTGCACCGGACTCGTATCTGTAGTTGCCAATACGAACTAAAGTATCATCGTATGGCAGACCCGATGTTTCAAGCGCGCGCTTATAGCCTTGGAATCTGGCATATCCGTTGGATGGATCCTGAAGCGTGCCGCTGATCATCGCAATTCGTTTGTGACCTTTGCCTATCAGCTTCATAACGGCATCATATGCCGCCTCCTCGTGATCGATATCCACGGAAGGGATCTGGTTGTTATCATCGCTGGTGGCGCACAAAACGATCGGTACATTCGCCGTCTTGAACGCTTGCAGATGCTCGTCCGTCACAGCGCCGCCCATGAACAGCAGGCCGTCGACTTGCTTCTCCAGCAGGGTGTTGATAACGCGGATTTCCTTATCCTTCTTCTTGTCCGCGTTACACAAAATAATATTGTAATGATACATATTCGCGATATCTTCGATTCCGCGCGCTACCTCCGCGAAGATCGCATTGGAAATATCGGGAATCACGACGCCGACTGTGGTCGTCTTCTTGCTGGCCAGTCCGCGCGCAACCGCGTTGGGACGGTAGCCCAAACGTTCGATTGCTTCATATACTTTTTTTCTTGTTGCCGGCTTCACGTTAGGGTTATTGTTGACAACCCTGGAAACCGTAGCCATGGACACTCCTGCTTCTCTTGCTACATCATAAATGGTTACCGTCACGGATTCTCTCTCCATTTGTTCAGATTTGGATTACATCACTATGGTTCAACCTACATACACCATCGGGCAGTACCCGACTGCAAGGTTCACGCATATGTATCGCACGCCGATTATTAACGTAATCATACGACAAAATATTACTTTTCGCAATGTGAGCGAATAAACGGCAACAAATGGACTTCGGATGAGAACATGCCATGCGGCAGCCGTTTTGACGAAACGTTCAAGCTTATGTAAGCATCGAGCGTCGGCTAAGCTGCTGCAATCGCTTGTTCAGGTCTGCGATCCAATCCTCGTCTTCCAGCGATTGGGCCAACAGGTACAAGTCCAGCAGATTATTGATTCGATGTTGAATCAAGGCTTCCACGTCCTGAGGCTCCGGAGGTTTCTTGTTCACTTTGGCTTCGACGAGCAGATCCGCCCATTCGTTGCATTCGTTAAACAGGAAGGTTTGTTTGTCGGGCTCGGCTCCGAGCTTGGCGATCAGCCCCGTTAGATCGGGTTTCACTTCAGGAATGACTTCGCTTCTGCTGCAAGCAGTACAGGAGAAGATGGGGACATTATCGATTTCGACTTTGCCGGAATAGATCACCGTACGCAGCTTCATCGTCATGATCTCGCCGCAATGGCATGTTTTACGCAAAATGGGTCAGCTCCTTATTCATGCGGCTCAGCCGCTTACCTCACTGCTTGAGTGCAGCCTCGGGAATGTATAGAGGATTCGACCTTTTTTGCGAAAAGTCCTGCTTAATCGTCCCATGAAATTTTTACTACTTCACAACTTTTCTCCATAAGCGGTTGTTCAAAAATTCCGATTCCCATTACGAAGTATGCCCGGAAGCTTACCCGACATCGAATATTGAACGCAACCGAACCTTCCGGTGCTCACGTAGCTCTGCTACGCTCCGCTCCTCAGTTTCTAGTTGCCCTCAATCTTCTCGGTACTGAGAACCGAACTTTTTGAACTTGCACCATAAGCGCTTTACAGGTGGAATAGCCGCGACAACCGTCCAGCCTAACGCGCCTATACAGTCGTTTCGAACGTCGGCCGCATCCATCATCCGACCACCGACCCACGACTGATGGAGCTCGTCCGTCACGCCGTATAAACCGCATAGAACGACAATGAACACCTTGATCAAAGGACGTTCCGCCTTGACCCCGAGCGCGTAATCGAATGTCGCAGCGAGAATGAAATAAGCAACGAAGTGTCCCCAATTAAAGTCCGTCATCCAGGGGAGCCATCGTTGGAAGAAAGGCAACATCGTGTTCAACTCATCGCCGGTCCTGGACGATAACGCAAAGATGACGGCCATCCATACAACGGCTGGCAGCCATCGGATAAGTTGGCGCAAACGCCTCGAAGAGCTGCTTGTTACGGTTTGATTCATATCTGCTCCTTGGATACAATAGGAATGAATAACTTATTGTCAACTGGTATCAATCATCGAAGGGAGAGGTAAATATGTCGTTGAATAATCAAACGGTCATCTGTCTGCTCGATGACGAATTCGAGGACCTGGAATTATGGTATCCCGTTTACCGCGTGCGCGAAGCCGGGGCGACAGTTCTGTACGCCGGTCCGGAGAAAGGCAAAAAGCACATCGGCAAATATGGCGTCCCCGCCGTCGCCGACTTGTCTTTTGACGAAGTGAACGCGGCCGACATTGCCGGCTTGCTCGTGCCGGGCGGCTGGGCGCCGGACAAGCTCCGGCGGTACCCCAAAGTGCTAAGCCTCGTACAGGAGCTAAATGCGGCGGACAAGCCGATCGGCCAAATCTGCCATGCGGGATGGGTGCTCGTCTCTGCGAAAATTCTGGAAGGCCGTAAAGTGACCTCCACTCCGGGTATTCGCGACGATATGGAAAACGCCGGAGCTGTTTGGTATGACGAAGCTGTGGTGGTCGACGGCAATCTGATCTCCGCGCGCCGTCCGCCCGATCTTCCTCCATACGCCAAAGCGTTCGTGGACGCGCTCCAGCAGCGAATGGGCTAACCGTTCGCCGTCTGCTCGTCCTTGAGCTCCATAAACGCCTCCAGCTTGCCGATAATTTCCGAACTCGTCCGGCATTGCTGGAGGTTCCTCCACACTTCCCTGCATTCATCCTGCCTTGTCGAGAGCAAGCGTTCCTTAATGGGCAAGATGGAATGCGCCGACATGCTGAGCCCGTCGACATCCAGGCTGAGCCAGATCGGGAGCGCCCTCATATCTCCCGCAAGCTCCCCGCATACGCCTACCTTGATGCCCCGTTCCTTGGCCGCCTCCACCGTCGTTTTGATCATTCGCAGCAGAGCCGGGTGGAACGGATCATAAAGATGCGATATTTCTTCGTTCATTCGATCAACCGCCAGCGTGAATTGAAGCAGATCGTTTGTACCGATGCTAAAGAAATCCACCTCTTGCGCGAGCAGGTCGGCAATGATAACAGCTGCCGGCACCTCGATCATGACTCCGACAGGGATATTGCGTTCGTATGGAATGCCCTCCGCATCCAGTTCTCTCATAGCTTCGGCAAGCACGACGTTAGCCGCACGGATTTCGTCCACAGAGGTCACGAGCGGATACATCACTTTGACGGCACCATGAATGCTGGCCCGGAGAATCGCCCGAAGCTGTGTCTTGAACAAATCCTTGCGATCCAGAGAGATCCGGATAGCCCGATAACCCAGGAAGGGATTGTCTTCCTCCGGAATCTCGAAGTAATCCAGTTGTTTGTCGCCGCCGATATCCAGCGTTCGAATGACAAGCGGTTCGCCGCCGAGCCGTTCCGCTACGCTACGGTATACCTCATATTGCTCCTCTTCTTTAGGGAAACGGCTTCGGTCCATATAGAGAAACTCGGTACGGAACAAACCTACGCCCGTCGCTCCGCCCGCAAGCGCAATCTCCAGCTCCTTAAGCGAGCTGATATTCGCCTCTAACCGCAAAAACTTGCCATCCGGCGTCTCCGCGTTGCATTCCGCAAAATGCTGAAGCTTCCGCTTGGCCTCCGTCTGGCGATCATGCAACTCGTTGTACAGACTGATAATATCTTCGTTTGGATCAATATAGACGGTTCCGTCGCTGCCATCGATAATGAGGGTCTGCCCCGTTACGATCGGCTCCGTCAAACTGGCTTCCACCCCTACTACAAGCGGTACGCCAAGCGCTCTCGCCATAATGGAGGAATGGGAAGTTATGCTGCCTGCCAATGTGACAATGCCCAGCACATGATCCGGATTAATGTGGGCCAGCTGCGACGGCGACAGCTCCTTGGCAATAAGGATAAACGGCTGCGTATCCGAAGGCAGCGTTACTTCGGGTACGCCAAGCAGATGCTTGAGCAGCCGGTTGCCTACATCCTTGATATCGAGTGCCCGCTCCTTCATATAGTCGTCGTCGAGCAGATCGAACATGGTTACGAAGTGATCGATGGCCTCCTTGACCGCTACTTCGGCCGCTTTGTATTGGCGTTGGATGATGCCTTGAATTTCATTCATGAATACGGGATCGTCGAGAATGGCGAGATGCGCGTCGAAGATTTGACTTTCATCCGAGCCGACGACTTCCCTCAGTTCGTCCTTAATCTGTTGAATCTCGAACTTGGAAGTCCGAATCCCCTCGTACACCCGCTCGAATTCTCTGGCGAAATCCGCGACATCGACCTTGTTGTCCGGTACCTCCCACTCCCAGTTGGGGAGTACGAAAGACTTGCCGATAGCGATGCCCATTGAAGCGCCAATCCCTTGAATCATGTACGTTCCCCTCCACCATTGCTCTCTTTAAGTACGACTGACATAACCGAAGACTGTCCCTTCTTCACCGCCTTAAACGGTGCGTAACGCCAGGAATGGACAATATCGGAGTTGGTAATGACCATTGGTGTAGCCAAGGACTTGCTCTCCTTACGCACCCTTTGCAGGTTGAACTTGATCAGCAGCGCGCCGGGCAGCACGGAGTCTCCTTCCTTCACGACCGCTTCGAAATAAGACTTGCCTGACAGCTTGGAGGTGTCGATGCCGATATGCAGCAGCACTTCCAGTCCTTCCGGCGTACGAATGCCGATCGCATGCATTGTGGGGTAAATATGGATGACTTCTCCCTTTACGGGAGACACCAGTTCCCCCTTGTCCGGCAAAAAGGCAACGCCGTTGCCGACGAGCTTGCCAGCGAAGATAGGGTCGGGTACTTCATCAAGCGAAATCATGCGGCCTTGAACGGGCGAGTGGAATAACACTTGGGCTTGATCGCGGGTAATAGCCTTGAGCATCTCCTCGCGGATCAGCTCCGAAAACGTGCCGAACACGACCTGAACGTGACCTCCGCCAAGCCGGATAACGCCTGCTGCGCCAAGATTGCGCAGCGCGTTGACGTCAATGATTTTATCGTTCGACACTTTCAGTCGCAGCCTTGTTATGCAGGATTCCATCTGCACGATATTCTGCTTGCCGCCGATCGCTTGCAAAATAAGCGGAGCGCGATAAGGAATGTCGCCTGCCCATTCGTCGAGCTGCGAGCCTTCTTCGCGGCCTGGAGTAGGAATCTGGAATCTGGTAATCGCCCAGCGGAAAAGCAGATAATATACCGCGAACACAACAATGCCGATGGGAAGAATAAGCCATCCCCTCGTCGCCAAATGTTTGTTAATTAAAAAGTCGATGGCCCCCGCGGAGAAAGAGAAGCCATGTCTGATGCCAAGCTCGTATGTCAGCCACATAATACCGCCGGACAATATAGCGTGTACGACGTACAGATACGGAGCGACGAACAGGAACGCAAATTCCACGGGCTCCGTCACGCCGGTCAGGAACGAGGCGAGAGCCGCATACAGGAACGTCTTGCGAATCTTCGGCTTCAGATCTTCCCTTGCTTCGTGAATGATAGCAAAAGCGATAGCCGGCAGTGCGAACATCATCGTGGGATACAAGCCCGCCATGAAAACGCCCGCCTCGGGATCGCCGGCAAAGAATCGCGGCAGATCGCCGTATACCATCGTTCCTCCTTCCGTCTCGTAGCCGCCGATCTGGAACCAAAATACGTGGCTGACGAGGTGATGAAGGCCGAATACGACAAGAATCCGGTGAATGAAGCCGTACAGAAATATGCCGAAACCTCCGCCCGAAGCGACGACGTCGCCGAGCTCCACCATCAAATGCTGAAGGGTCGGAGCAAGATTTACCATCCCGATGGAAAAGAGAAGCGAGAGCACGCTTACAAATATCGGCACGAATCTCGGACCGCCAAAAAACTGAATGTATTCGGGCAATCGCAGATCCTTAAAGCGCTCATAGCTCACGCCGGAGACGATGCCGATCATGGCGCCAATCAGAACGGTAGGCTCAATTTCGGCGCTTGCTTCTGCTGTTATGCCCACATAGATGGCCATACCGACGAGCGAAGCGATTCCGGCCGACAAGGCGTTTCCGGTCAATCCCAACGAGATGCCCAAAGCGAATATAAAGGGCAGGTACACAAAAATAATATCGCTTGCCGCGCGCAGATGCTCCGCCATGCCGGGCAAACCGATCCAGTCCCAGGGCAATTGGCTCAAGCTAAGAAACACTGCTGCGGCAGGAAGCACAATCATGGGCAGCATAAACGCTCTGCCTAATTGCTGCAAGCTCCCTATAAACTTCATTTCGTTCTTAACCTCCTGTTGGCCGGTTGCTTCGTTTATGAGATACCCTCATGTACTGAAAATCGGTAATATGTCTTATTTGATGTTAAGCGCTGGCTACCTATTTGTCAAAGCCTACGCTTGCCGCATTAATTAAACGAAAAAAGCGGGCCGAGTCGGCCCGCTTCCGTATGTTCTAAATTTGCTTCATTGTCCTGACTTGCCATGCGGAAGCAATATGGAATCCTCCACTTTGATGCAGCGGTCCATGACAACCTCCAGCCCTCCCGCTTCCGCGATAGCAGCCGCTTCATCACTCGCGATGCCGAGCTGGAGCCACAACGTCTTCGCTCCGATCGCCACCGCTTCCTCCGCCACCTCCGGCGTATGCTCGCTGCGGCGGAATACGTTCACGATATCGACCGGTACAGGGATATCCTTGAGGGCCGCATAGGTCGTTTGCCCAAGAATAGGACCTTTTGCCGCCGGATTGACGGGAATGATCGTATATCCCTTTGCCTGCATCGCCTCGGATACCATGTACGAGACGCGGTCCTGCTTGTCCGACAAGCCGACTACCGCGATGTTCTGGCTTGCCTGCAAGATCTCCTTCAACCGTTCTCTGGTTGGATTGCTGAATGTCATGAATCGTGCACCTCCGTCTTGGATTAAATGCGGCAGCCGGCATGCTGACAGCTGCGCCTACAATCTACTGTACCCATTCCACGTTCGCGCCAAGCGCCTTCAGGTGGTCAAAATAAATCGGATACGACTTCGCCACATGATGCGCGTCGCGGATACGAATCGGGGACTTGGAACGCAAGCCCACGATTGTCAGCGCCATGATGACGCGATGGTCGTAATGCGCGTTGATCTCTACGCCGCCTTCCACGCCTTCCGGTCTGCCATGCACAATGATTTCCGCTTGGCGTTCTTCCACGTTGGCTCCGGCCTTGCGAAGCTCGTTCAGGTAATCCGTAATGCGGTCGCATTCTTTGTAGCGCAAATTCTCGACGTTGTAGAACCGGGAAGTGCCCTCGGCAAATACCGCCGCCGCAACCATTGCCAGCACGGCATCCGTCGCGTGGTCTCCGTCGAATTCCACGGCTTTCAGCTTGCCGTTGCCCTTTACTCGGACGATATCGTTTTCGTGTGTCAGCGGCGCTTCCATCATACGCAGCACGTCGACAACGGCGCGTTCGCCTTGTTTGCTGTTTTCCACGAGACGATGAACAATGATGTCCGATTCCGTAACGGCTGCTGCCGCCAAAATGGCCGCGGAACCCGGATAATCGCCTTGCACGGAATACGTCTTGGCCGCATACTTCTGTCCACCGGGAACGCGGAAGCGCATGTAATCCTCATCGGCATGAATGACGATGCCCGCTTGTTCCAGCACCTCCAAGGTCTGTCCTACGACGACCTTGGACTTCAAGTCGTGCAGCACTTCAATCTCGCTGTCCTCTTCCAGCAGCGGAGCGAGAAACAACAGCGCGCTGAGGAATTGGGAGCTGATGTTGCCGGATACTTGAATATGGCCGCCCTTCGGTTGTCCGCCTTGAATGCGGATCGGCAGCTTGCCCTCGCGGTGCTCGATCTTTACGCCCATCGCCGTCAATGACTCGATAAGATCGTCATGCGGACGTTTGCCCAGCGAATCGGGGTAACGGTTTATGAACGTGACATCCGGGCATAACGAAGCAATCGCCATCAAGAAACGCAGGACGGCGCCGGCATTCCCCACATCCAGCTGTTCCACAGGCTTGGGATTGCGGCCGAAGCCCGTAATCACGATTTTCTCGTCGTCTTCTTCGACGATCGCGCCAAGATCGCGGATGCAGCGGCGCATGGCGTCGCTGTCTTCGCTGTGGGCCGGATAGTAGATCGTGCTTGTCCCTTCTGCAAGAGCAGCGACCAGCAGGTAGCGAGTCGTATAGTTTTTGGAGGAAAGCGCTTGAATTTCTCCCGCTAGACGGGGAGTCGGTGTTACGATAACATCCATCGGTTAAGTCTCCTTTGCCATTCCATTATTCGGTTGCATCGCCAGAGCCGCCTGTAGGACCAGGGGCGTTCCACTCGTTCTTGCATGCAATAATTCTCTCCGCCACATCCTGAACGGACAGGCCCGTTGTATCAATGGCAAGATGGGCGAAGTCGTAAGCGCCGCGGCGTTGTTCCAGCAGCTTGTATACCCGCTCGCGGGCATCGCCTTGCAGGAGGGGACGCTCCTCATCCTTCGAGACGCGGGCGATAATGCTCTCGGCATCCGCCATTAATGCAACGACGAGGCTCTTCTCCAGCATGATGCTTCTATTGGATTCGCGCAGCACGGCTCCGCCGCCTGTCGCGATAATTCCCGGTTGTTCCTTGTCCAGCAGATCGGCAATGGCTTCCGATTCCAGATCCCGGAACCGGCCTTCTCCATCGGTGGCGAATATATCCGATATGCTTTGTCCTGCGCGCTTTACAATCTCCTCGTCGCTGTCGAGCCTCGCCCAACCGAGTCTCGCCGACAGCTCGCGGCTGACGCTGGACTTGCCCGTTCCCATAAATCCGACCAGCACGAGCTTATTCACTTCCATCTGAGCAATCATCCTTTGCCGTGTTTCTCTCGAAAGCAATTCTTCCATATCATATCATTTTTTTGCAGATTCGGTGTATAAAAAAGTTGGATTAGCCGTATGTATGTTAATGATGCAAACTTTATGCCGAGGAGTGATCCCATGATGAACAGTCCCACCCGTCCCATGCACCCGACGGAGCTGCGAATCCGTACCATCCTGAGCCCGGAACACCCGCTCTGCCGCGACGATGTTGTATGGATGTTAGGTTACATTAAAAAAAAGGTGGCTGACGAAGATCCCGCATTCATGGATCTGTCGCAGCCACGTCTCATGAAAAACTTTTTATACTTCGCCGAAGCGGCCATGGCGCTCATCCAGCGCAGGCACTGCAGCGACCAGGAGGCGGACCGCCTGCGCGATTGGCTGCGCGAAGCGTCCCATGGCCTGGCTTAACAGCGCTAGCGATTAGGATTGAAGCCAGTTGAAGTGGAACGAACCTTCTTTGTCCACGCGCTTGAACGTATGGGCGCCAAAGTAATCGCGTTGCGCTTGCAACAGGTTCGCTGGCAGACGCTCCGTGCGGTAGCTGTCGAAGTAAGCCAGCGCGCTGGAGAATGCCGGTACCGGCACGCCGTTTGTTACGGCGGAAGTAATCACTTCGCGCCATGCGCCTTGGTACGACTCAACGATTTCTTTGAAGTAAGGATCAAGCAGCAGGTTGCGAAGACCCGGATCGCGGTCGTAAGCGTCCGTGATGTTCTGCAGGAAACGCGCGCGGATGATGCAGCCGCCGCGGAAGATCTTTGCGATGTCGCCGTAGCGCAGATCCCAGCCGTATTCGTCTGAAGCGGCGCGCATTTGCGCGAAGCCTTGCGCGTAAGAGCAGATTTTGCTCGCGAACAGCGCCTTGCGTACAGCTTCGATAAATGCCGCTTTATCGCCCTGGAACGGAGCTTTTGCAGGACCGCTCAGCACTTTGCTTGCCGCTACGCGTTCTTCTTTCATAGCCGACAGGAAGCGGGTAAATACGGATTCCGTAATGATGGACAGCGGTACGCCAAGGTCCAGGGAGCTTTGGCTTGTCCACTTGCCCGTACCCTTTTGGCCGGCGGAGTCCAAAATAACGTCAACCATCGGTTTGCCCGTTTCCGGATCGTATTTGGAGAAGATATCGCGCGTAATCTCGATCAGGTAGCTGTCGAGCTCGCCTTTGTTCCACTCGGTGAAGATTTCGTGCAGTTCTTCCGTGCTGACGTCAAGCACGTTTTTAAGCAGGTCGTAAGCTTCGCAGATGAGCTGCATGTCGCCGTATTCGATGCCGTTGTGAACCATCTTTACGTAATGGCCGGCGCCGTCCGGGCCGATGTAAGTACAGCAAGCGTCTTCGCCTACCTTGGCTGCAATAGCCGTCAGTATCGGCTCTACAAGCTCGTAAGCGGATTTCTGGCCGCCTGGCATGATGGACGGGCCTTTCAGCGCGCCTTCTTCGCCGCCGGATACGCCAGTGCCGATAAAACGGAAGCCTTTTGCTTCAAGCTCTTTGCTGCGGCGCTGCGTGTCGGGGAAATAAGCGTTGCCGCCGTCAATGATAATGTCGCCTTGATCCAAATGCGGCACGAGGGAGTCGATTGTTGCGTCCGTACCCGCTCCGGCTTGCACCATGATGAGGATTTTGCGAGGCACTTCAAGAGAAGCGACGAATTCTTCGATCGTGTAGGTCGGAACCAGGTTTTTGCCTGCGGATTCGCTGATAAGCTCGTCCGTTTTCTCCCGCGAGCGGTTGAACACGGAGACGGTGAATCCTCTGCTCTCGATATTGAGGGCAAGGTTTCTGCCCATAACGGCCATGCCGATAACCCCGATTTGCTGCTTAGACATGAGTTTCTTCCATCCTTTTCCAATATATTTTTAAGAGGTTGTTCAAAAAGTTCGCTTCCCATTACGAAGTCATCCAAGAAGCGTACTCGACGTCGAATATTGAATGCAGCCGAACCTTCCGGTGCTCACGTAGCTTCCACTACGCTCCGCTCCTCAGGTCCTAGCTTCATCCAATCTTCTCGGTACTGATAACCGAACTTTTTGAACTCGCACTTAAAGTCTTACAATAGCTTTATTCTACTCTTTTTACACCCGGAAGAAAACCTGATTGGCCGTCCTCATCCATAAGAATAACCGAGAGCAAGGTTGCGTTATTCTTATAGCAAAAAACGACCCTGCGCGCCGCGCCGTTCCGGGCGACTGCATGATCGTTTCTTTAAAGCTTAAGATTTACTCTTCTCGCCATTCCCTCACAACTCTAGCTGCAGCATCTCCGAACGAAGCGCAACCAACCTTTCCTTAGATTCTGCAACCGCTTCCTCATTTTGAGCCTCAAGCGCTTCGTGCAGCACCAGCAGCTCATAATCAAGCTCGAACCTCAGCACCGCCGCACGCTCTTCCGCGCGTTTCGATTGGAACGCCTTGATCATTTCCTCTATTGTCACGAATGGTTTCTTTTGATAAATAATCCGATGCTCCATGCCTGACACCTCCACAAGTCGTATGATTTCGCCGAACATAATGTTCTCGATTACGATTTGCCGATCCTTGATTCGTTTAACGACTGCATGACCCCGTGTATCGTTAATCAATTTCTCCAGAAGCTCCGACAGTTTTTCGTCTTTGATCACATAATCGCCTACAATTTTGTAACGGGTGTTCATTCGGTGGAACTGAAGCTTCACGAGCTTCCTGCCGGTCCGAATGGATACGAGGAACTGCCCTTCCGTCTCGCTCCAGTATAAGGAATAACCTTCCTGAATGAGATCCCGGATGAGATTTTGGATTTGCCGGCGTTCGAATCGCAGCTCCAGATTACAATATTCGACTTCGTAGCTCTTATTCACGGCAATCCCTCCCTTAACCTAGTGTTATTTGACGAAATGTTCTGACAATTTGTTCTTACCACTATCTTATACTTCATCTTATGTTCTGGCAACTTGGATTATTGACTAATTTTTAAGTCTGGGTTGCCCATTCTGCAATACTGTCGGTTCTCCTCCCCCTCGCCCCCTAGCTTTACCTATTCAGATAGGCATTTCCCTTGAATTATGTTATAATCATTCTAAAATAATAAAGCTTCTCATCCACTTCCCAATTATAATGTATTAAGGAGAATGCGCGAAATGACAATTACAACTGCCGCCCATAAAAATACCGCTCACGCTCCGCTGGAAGGCTTCGCCGCCGCCGACTTTGACGTTTTTCGGTTGGAAGGTCTCGAAGCACGCATGCATGGCATACAGACTCTCATCCAGCCCAAATTCCGCGCCTTGGGGGAGCAAATCGTGGACGAGCTGTCCCGGCTAACGGGACGCGAGATGTACCTCCATATCGCAAAACACGCGAGAAGGACGGTTAACGCGCCCAAGGATACCTGGCTGTCGATCTGCGACAACAAGCGCGGCTACAAGTCTCATCCCCACTTCCAGCTCGGCCTGTTCGACGACCATGTCTTTATCTGGCTCGCCCTGATCTACGAGGTGCCAAACAAAAAAGCGATCGCATCCGCCTATCTGGAGCAGCTCGACGACGTTATCGAAACTGTCCCGTCCGACTTCATGATGTCGCTTGACCATATGAAGAAGGAAGCTCAGGAAGTCGGGGAAATGGATGAAGCGGCCTGGAAGACGGCGCTCGTAAGATTTCGGGACGTCGGCAAAGCTGAGCTGCTTGTCGGTCGCCATCTCCCGGCGGACGATCCTGTGCTGCAGGAGGGCGAAAAGCTGCTGCGATACGCTCTGAGCACCTACGAAATACTGCTTCCGCTGTATGAGCTGGCTTGCAACCGATCGCGATAAAACGAACCTCCTGCTGAGTTCTGCGGGGCACATCGTGTGCAGAGCAGACAAGCAAGCCGGAAAAACCAGCGCGCATGTGCTGATTTCTCCGGCTTTCTTTGTTTTTACTCAAGGTTAATTAAAAGAGCTGCAACTTCAAACTTCCGTTCCCGCTGCCGCTTCCTTCATTAGCGAATCGTTAGCTGCCTTTCGTTCCTTCCTCGATTTGCGGAAGAACAGCAGCTCGTATACACAAGGAACAATGATTAACGTCAACAGAGTCGCTGCAGCCAAGCCGCCGATGACGACGATCGCCAGACTTTGGGATACGATGCTCCCGGATTCATGCGAGCCGAATACGAGAGGCAGCATCGCGCAGATCGTCGCAAGCGCCGTCATGATGATCGGCCTCAATCTTGTCGAGGCTGCTTCTAGCAAAGCATCGCGGATCGTCATTGATTGCTCGTTTTGCTTGACCCTGTCGATGAGCACGATGGCGTTCGTAACCACGATGCCAATTAGCATCAGCGCTCCGAACATGGCTGTGAAGTCCGGCGTAACGCCTGAGACTAGAAGCCCTGTGACCGCACCGATCGCGGCTAGCGGCAAGGAGATCATGATCGCAAGCGGAGCCCGCAGCGTTTTGAATGTTAGAACCATGATCAGATAGACGAGACCGATTGAGATAAGAGCCGTCATGCCGAGGTCCGCGAAGTCGCCGGCCTGTTCCGCGGAAGCGCCGCCTACCGAGAACTCCACGCCTTCCGGAAGCTGCAAGGCATCTGCCGCCTTGGAAATTTCGGTTCCTACCAAAGACAGCTTCGATGGATCAACGCTAGCCGTCACCCGCAAATAGGGTTTGCCTTCCTTATGGTAATACAAGGTGGGTTCTTCCGTCCGAATTAACGTAGCCACCGTAGAGACAGGAACCGCCCCAGCTTCCGTCATGACGGTAAGAGACCCAAGCTCGCTCTCCGACTGCGGATCGACGACAGGCTGCAGCCATACCGGCGTCTCGCCCGTATTCAACGATATGGAGCCGATAGGGACGGGATTCAGCGCGAGCTGAAGTTGTTGGGCTATCTCTTCGCCGCGCGCCTGCTCCGGCTTGACCTGGAACGAATAAACCGGCTTCAAATCCTCCTGACTGCTCTCGACCTTCTCTACGCCTTCTATTTTCGCCAGAGCCTCCTCCAGCATGCCCGCAGCCTCGGCGAGTTTCGACTCTTCGCCCGTCACGTCGACGAACACCGTCGTAGAGCCTCCGCCCATCATCAAATCCGTCGCGTTGGCCAGCAGCTCGGCATCCGGATATTCGCCGGCCCGAGCCCGAAGGGCATCAAGCGTCTTCTCCGCGTCGGCTCCTTTCTTCATGCCCACTAGATAAGAGATTAATGTAGGGGACGACACGGCTCCGAACTGTGCGTCGTCAGAGCTGTTGCCAACGGACATCATTGTCCATTCCACATCGGCCCGCTCAACAAGATAGCGCTCCAGCTTCGTTCCGCCCGCCAGCACCTCATTCTCCGGCGTGTCGTTAGGATACTCCAACGTTACGCTTAAATTCTCCGCGCTGGAGGAATCCAATGCGGCTTTCGGCATGGTGACGTATGCGCCAACCGACCCGGCCAGCAGAACCACCGCCAGCGTTAGCGGTATCCACTTACGCTGCAAATTCCATGCCAGGAACTTCGCGAAGCGAGGCGCTCCTCCGTGCTCCTTCTCCTTCGTACCCTTCAGCAGCCATGCGCCAAGCAGTGGAACGACGGTCAAAGCGACAAGCAGAGAGGCGAGCAGCGAATATGTCACCGTCAAAGCGAACGGCAGCAGGAACGCCTGCAACGAACCGCGTAGCAGCCCCATAGGCAGAAACACCGCTACCGTTACGATCGTCGAAGATGTAATCGCAGACGCGACTTCCCTTGTCGCGTCTGTAATAAGCGAGACGGAGAAGGCCTCCTTCTGCAACCTGCGGTATATATTCTCGATGACGACGATGCTGTCGTCCACGAGTCGTCCGACGGCAACCGCTACGCCGCCGAGCGTAATAATGTTCAGCGAAACGCCGGACAGCTGCAGCAAATAAAGTGTGATGCCCAGCGAAAGCGGAATAGATACGATCGTTACGATCGTCGCTCTGAAGTTGCGCATAAACAACAAGATGACAATAGTAGCGAACAAAGCGCCAAGCAGTACTTCGCGCAGCATGCTGTTAACGGAATGCTCCACGGATTCCGCGCTGCTTAGCAGTACCGAAACGTTTACGCCGCCGCTCTCCGCGCCAAGCTCTTCGACCTTCTCTTGTATGGACTTGCCGACCGACACCGCATTGGCATCGGCTGCCTTCGAGATGGTCAGCAAGACGGCGTCTTTCCCGTTCATGCGGCTGACATTCTCCTTCTCATTCGCCAGCGTCACCCCGGCGACATCCCCAAGCTCGACTCCGGGCAGAACGGTCAGACGCTTTAGCGTCTCCAGCGTGCCGATCGTTTCCGTAACGTTGAGACTGACGGCTTGACCGTCAATGCTTCTCTCGCCAATCGACGTCTGTGCGCCTCTGCCCTGCAGCACTCCCATTAACGTCTGCACTGGAATGCCTGCATCTGCGAGCTTGTCAGCGTCCGGCTGAATGTGAATGACCGCCTTCGCTCCGCCCGATACGGATATTTGACCGGCTCCTTCGATGCCTTGCAGCTCGTTTTTAATGGCGGTCAGCCGCTCTTCGCGTTCTTGTCCGCTTACGCTCTCATCAAACGTAACCGTGACCCAGGAGATCGGAATCATCGATGTATGGAATTGGATGACAAACGGCGGCATCACATTGCCTGGGAGCGGAACGGCTGCTACCGCGCGTTCCACCTCCGCTTTCGCTTCCTTCATGTTCGTGGAAGAATCGAAGTTAAGACTGATCTGCGAGTATCCTTCCCCGGAAGTGGAGAACAACGATGTCTTTCCTTTCGTGAACATAACCGCCTGCTCCAGCGGCTCCGTGACGCGCTCTTCCATCGTCTTTGCATTGACGCCTTGCCCGATGGACGTAATCATAACCTGCGGATTATCCGCCGCAGGCAGGAACTCCATCGGCAGCCTTAAGTAACTGATAACTCCTACCGCCAGCGCCATGACGACCAATAACCCGATTGCCGCCTTATTGCGGAACGACCAACCTGTAATACTGTTCATGCTTTCAAATCTGCTCCTTTTCCGAAACCGGTTTTGTTTGTTTTGTCTTTACCATCATACGGGCAAGGAAAAACTTGCAAAAACGTCTTCAGACGGTATTATTGCCACGCCGTTAGCCGGAGGCAAAACAAGACTTTGGTCGGGGATACGCCTTTTTCGCGATGAAAACAGATCGATGCCACCGACTTAACTCCGCGGAAGCAGCATCTTCGAGGTAAATAGATCGGTGTCATCGACTTGACTCTGCAAAAATAGCAATTTTGAGGGAAATAGATCGGCGCCACCGCCTTAAATCAGCGAATGCAGCACTTTCGAGGGAAATAGATCGGTGCCATCGACTTAAACTAGCGAAAGCGGCACTTACGAGGGAAATAGATCGGTGTCACCGACTTAAACTAGCGAAAGCGGCACTTTCGAGAGAAAAAGATCGGTGTCATCGACTTAACTCCGCGGAAGTAGCTCCTTCGAGGAAAATAGATCGATGCCACCGACTTAAACTAGCGAAAGCGGCACTTTCGAGAGAAAAAGATCGGTGTCATCGACTTAACTCCGCGGAAGTAGCTCCTTCGAGGAAAATAGATCGATGCCACCGACTTAAATCAGCGAAAGCAGCACTTTCGAGGGAACTAGATCGGTGGCAACGACTTAAACTAGTGAAAGCAGCACTTTGGAGGGAAATAGATCGGCGCCACCGACTTAAATCAGCGAATGCAGCACTTTCGAGGGAAATAGATCGGTGGCACCGACTTAAACTAGTGAAAGCAGCACTTTGGAGGGAAATAGATCGGCGCCACCGACTTAAATCAGCGAATGCAGCACTTTCGAGGGAAATAGATCGGTGTGATCGACTTAAACTAGCCAAAGCAGCACTTTGGAGGGAAATAGATCGGTGTGATCGACTTAACTCCGCGGAAGTAGTTCCTTCGAGAAAAATAGATCGATGCCACTGGGGCCGGGGGCGATATTTTAGCGGAAAAATCCGATTTATTGGGCTAGGCCGGGGACAGGTCAGGCAACTAACGTGGATGAAAGAATTTATATGTTTCATTTGCGCTACTCGAGTCAGACATGAAGCAAATGAATCATAGTTTTAAACCTCATTAGCTACTCGAGCCAGCCATGCAGCAAACGAAGCATAGTTTTATACTTCATTTGCTCCTGAAGCCAGCCACGTGGAAAATGAAGCATATTTTATGCTTCATTAGCTCTTCAAGCCAGCCATGCAATGAAGCAAAGTTTTATACTTCATTAACTCCCTGAGCCAGCCACGTGGAACGAAGCAATGTTTTATGCTTCATCAAAGACGCAAACAATCCCGCTGAGATCTGTTCGATTTCCCAACCGTTTTTATCTGCACATGAACAACTTGCTTACTATCCCCAAGTCTTAAGGTTGCCTATTTCTTAAACTTAAAAAAAGCCCCCCATTGAAATGGGGAGCCAGTCTGGCATGCTCAAGGTGAAACGGCTGCCCTTTCCTTTGGCGATGCAGCGCGTTTCACTCCGAGAAATATCGAGAAAGCATGACATGTTGATTTCCTAATGTTGTAAAATAACGGTCTATCCTTCTGCCGATACGGTTCGCTCTTGTTCGTCCAATTGACGGAAACGGAATACAAACAGTAGTGCGGCAATGCACAGAACGCCTCCGATCAAATAAGGCAGACCTTCGCCAATCGTAAAAATAAACGATCCTAACAGAGGGCCCGCGATTCGTCCCAGACTGTCCATCGACGAGCTTAACCCCGATGCGACGCCTTGTCCGACCTTCGTCTTCTGGGTAATGAGCGACGTTACGCAAGGACGGATCAGCGCGTTGCCGACGCCGAACACCGCGAGCGACAGAATCGCCCAGGCCAGCGAGTGCGCGAACAGCAGCAAGAAGAATCCTGCGGCCGAGATGATTAAGCCGATCACAATATAACGCGGCTCCTCGCCTTTCTTAATTCGCCTTCTCACGATTCCGCCTTGTACGAGCGCGCCAACGATGCCGCACACGAAGAAGAGCAAGCCAACCTCAAGCGGCGTTACGTCGAATCGGCTCATCCCGAAAAATTGCAGAGTCGCTTCCATGCCCGCAAGCGTGAATGTCACGAAGAAGGCAAGCACGTACAGATGTTTGAGCGGTCCCTGAAATGCCGTCCACCTCGAAGTTCGCTTCTCGGCTGGTTTCTTGCGCTGCTCGGGTGTCAACGATTCGTTTAGCTTGAGAAGCGCGAGCACGAAAGTTAAGAGCGCCAAGCCGGCTGCCGCAAAAAACGGCGTTTCGTGCGAGACGACGCTGAGCAGCCCCCCGAAGCCCGGGCCGATCGTGAAGCCGAGACCGATCGACATGCCGACAAGCCCCATTCCCTTAGTACGCTGCTCCGGAGGAGTAATGTCCGCCACATAAGCTACGATGACAGACGCGACTGCGCCCGAGAACAAACCGCCGATCGCCCGGGAAGCGTACATAAGCGCGAGATTGCCCGAAGCAAGGCCGAACAAGAGAAAACTCGCGGCGAAGCCAAGCAGACCGATCAAAATGATGGGCCGGCGACCGATCCGGTCCGACCAATTGCCCCAAAGCGGCGACAATATAAAGGATACCGCCGAATATAGCGCCAGCATCCAGCCCGTGTGAAGCTCCGCGTTGTCCGGGTCGGCATCCTGTATAATTTCCGGCATAACCGGGATGATAATGCCGAAGCCGATAAAAGTAATCATCAATATTCCCATTACAATGAGTAAACGCTTATCCTTCATGCCGTTAATCCCTCCACCATACTATCGTACCATAAGTAGGAACGGTGCAAGTATGAACAATTTTGTAACAAATACGATAAATCCCGCTCCTGGAGCGCCTTCTACAGATAATCTTTACTTGCAAAACCGCTTGTTTTTGTTATACTCAACTTTGTTTGTACATCTGATGAAAGGCAGGGATACGGCGATGGATCATAATAAAACCCCGCTCTTCACTGCGCTACGCAAACATGCGGCGCATAATCCCGTTCAATTCCACATTCCAGGTCACAAAAAAGGCGTCGGAAGCGACTCAGAATTCCGCGAATTTATCGGCGACAATGCGTTGTCGATCGATCTTATCAATATAGCTCCGTTGGATGACTTGCATCAACCGACAGGCGTCATTGAAGAATCTCAGAAGCTTGCGGCGGATGCATTCGGCTCTGACTTTACTTACTTTTCCGTACAGGGTACTAGCGGCGCGATTATCACGATGATTATGTCCGTCTGCTCCCCCGGCGACAAAATCATCGTGCCTCGCAACGTGCACAAGTCGATTATGGCTGCTATTATTTTCGCCGGTGCGAGACCTGTATTTATTTCGCCAGCACGCGACAGCACGCTTGGCATCGACCATGGCATCACGACCCGTTCCGTTCGCCGTGCATTGGAGCGTCATCCCGACGCCAAGGCCGTGCTCGTTATCAATCCGACTTACTTCGGCATCTGCGCCAACTTAAAGGAAATCGTCGATCTGGTTCATAGCTACGATATTCCGGTACTAGTAGACGAAGCTCATGGCGTGCTCATTCATTTCCACGACAAGCTGCCGATGTCGGCTATGCAGGCCGGAGCGGATATGGCAGCAACAAGCGTGCACAAGCTCGGCGGCTCCATGACGCAAAGTTCCGTGCTTAACATCCGCAAGGGACGCGTAAATCCCCAGCGTGTTCAGACGATCATCAGCATGCTGACAACAACGTCCACATCCTATATTCTGCTGGCTTCGCTCGATACTTCACGCCGCAATCTGGCCTTGAACGGCCGCGAAATCGCTGAACGTGTCATCGAGTTGGCACAGGACGCTCGACGCCAGATTAACGAAATACCAGGCCTTTACAGCTTCGGCGAGGAAATACTTGGCGGTGAGGCGACCTACGACTACGATCCGACCAAGGTCACGATTCATGTGCGCCATCTCGGCGTAACAGGTTACGACGTCGAAAACTGGCTTCGCGACAATTATAATCTGGAGATCGAGCTTAGCGATATGTATAACATTCTTTGCCTAGTTACGCCTGGAGATACGTCTGAATCCGTAGAGAAGCTTATTCAAGCTCTTCGGGGCTTATCCGATGCGTTTCATGCAGGGGCCGAAGCCCGAGAGTTAGTCGTTAAGATTCCGGAAATTCCTCAGCTCTCTCTTACTCCGCGCGATGCCTTTTATGCGGAGACGGAGGTCATTCCTTTCAAGGAGTCTGCAGGACGTATCATTGCCGAGTTTATCTATGTCTATCCGCCAGGTATTCCGATCTTGCTGCCGGGAGAGGTTATCTCGCAAGCGAACATCGATTATATTGTCGATCATGTTGAGGTTGGCTTGCCCGTTAAGGGTCCCGAAGATCGGAGCATCCAGTACGTGAAGGTAATCGTCGAAGAAACCGCTATCTCTTAATAAACCATATTTATTGTCAAGGTTTCCAGCTCATGCTATGATGCCCTTAGAGGTGATGATAGATGAGTCAGAGTGCTTACATCAAGCTAGTGGAAGGCTCAACCGCTCAAGACATTACGCTTCAAGACATTCGGGATACGCTGGCGCATTATGTGAGTCAGACTGCTTTAACCGGCGAACAACTCGGTTGGGACTACGCAAACGCCGCCTTCCCGTACACGGAAGAATCCGCCGGAGACGACCGATGGTTCTACCTTAAAGGAACGGCCAGACCTTATAAGTACATGATTTTGGGAACTTCGGTGACGACGAGTGTCGCCGGCTCTGACGTCAACTGTATTCAGGTCGTATTGCCGGAAGGCTCTACACACGGCGACAAGGCCAAGGGCAACGAGCTATGCAAGTATATGGCCAAGAAGCTAAAAGCAGAGCTCACCATGTTTAACGGCAGAACGATCTATTACAATCCACGCAAGTAAAACGATAACGGGCTGCACAGTCAGGTTCGATACCCGGCTGCGCAGCCCGTTTAATTATTGCTGCACGATTATTCTTCGTTCTCGGTACGCGCAATCTCTTCGTAGATCGCCGTTACGCGCTCCCACTCCGCATCATCTTCGATGCCGACCAGAAATGCTTCGTCGTTCTCTTCTTCAATGCGGAATATAACGCCGTCCAGCTCCGGATCTTGACGATCCAGCAAAACTGCGTACGCATTGTTCTCGGATTCGAACGTATATACCATGACCATCTCGCGTTCTTCGCCTTCGTCATTGGTCACAATGAACACATGCTCTTCGTGTTCGTGATCGTGATCATGACCGCAGCCGCAATCCGGTCCGTGCTGATGCTCGCTCATGTTTGCAACCCCGCTTCCGTTAATTAATCATACCTGTCTATCCTAACATGTTCGTATATCGCGGGTCAAACGAAAGAAGCCCCTCCATGGAGGGACCTCCTGATATTTAATGCAGTTAACCTTTGGATGAGGAAGTGATGAGCTTCTCCGATACGACTACCCAATCTTCCGAGTTCGACAGTCGCATATAGAATCGTACTTTATATTTGCCCGTGGCGTCGAACTTGTAATCGAATTCATCCGTGATGAACCAGAAGGAATCGTTGTTGTTCGTCACATTCTCGCTTTGAATAAACCGCTCCTTGCCAGACGGATCCTCAATCGTTACCTTAACGGAAGCAAGATCGGTCTTAACATTGTCAATTTGGGAGAATACTTTAATTTTGCCCTGATATCCTTTGTTCACGCCGCCGAACGGCTGACTGCCATTGTACAGAAACATATGGACGTTCGGCTTGTAAAGAATCGCCCGCTTATTGTTATCGTCCCATCGGACGATGGCTCCCATCGCTTCCGCAATCTGGCGCAGCGGCAAATACGTCTTTCCTTCCAATAATACGCCGCCTTCATCCTGCTCTGTGCCATTAATCATGACGCGTACCTTCTGGGTAGTGGCGTCCGCGAATATCATTGTGCCACCCCATATGGACAGCAACGTCAGCATTATCGCAATTTTCCTGAACTTCATCGCTGCATAAACCCCCATCCGCCTATTCTGGATGTAAATTTATACTCATGCCGTCCAACAAAGTTGCGCTCAATTTTTATCATTTTTTCGTCAAAATCATAAATGCGATCCATTGTCAAATGCTGTTGAATACTGCGCTTGCCTGGGAAATACAATCAAAGAGTATTACCCGTATGTTCTGGTCAGGATGCACGGCACCCCTTTGCCCACTGCACCAGGCTCTTGCATACGCGCCAAGTAGTTCATCCCTTTGGCGCAAGGCGTCTTGCATACTCTGCAGCTCTCCGACAACACCAGCTTATAATGAACCTGTTTGTGGTCGCTTGCCACCTTTTTTTTCTTCACGCTTTTTCCTTTGCCGCCTTTGCTCATCCTGACCATCCTCTCCCTTTAGGTCCAGCTTCAACATCGTATGAATGAGGACGGAATGTTGCACCTCGAAATGGCAAGCTCTCGCAAATTTTGTTACAGTAGAGAGAGTAACGGCAAAAATAACCATACGAGCAATAGGAGTGTGAATATATGTACATAACGATGCTTGGAACAGGCAGCGCTTTCGCCAAACGATACAATAATAACAACGCTTTAATAGAGTCGGGAAATTATCGTCTGCTTGTGGATTGCGGTATAACGCTGCCCAAGGCTCTGCACGACCATGGAGTCACGTTCGCAGAGATCGATGCGGTGCTGATCAGCCATATTCATGCAGATCATGTTGGAGGACTCGAAGAGCTTGCGTTCCAAATGATGTTCAAATACGGCCGCAAGCCCCTCCTTTATATCGAGGAGTCGCTCGCCCAACCGCTTTGGGAGCATACGCTGAGAGGCGGATTAGTGCAAGGAGAGCTTAATGCCCTTGATCATTTCTTCGAGGTACGACCGCTGACACGCGGCCAAACTTACGAGCTTGCGCCGGGACTGCAGGTTAAATTAATAAAGACGGAGCATATACCATGCAAGGACAGCTACTCTTTCCTCTTTAATGAGACATTTTTCTATACGGCAGACATGGTGTTTAATGGAGAGCTTCTAACAAACCTGGTACAAGCGGGTGTTACGACTATCTATCATGATTGTCAGCTTGAATCGCCCGGAGTTGTCCATGCCTGCTTGGACGAGCTGCTGACGCTGCCTCGGGAAATCCAGGATCATATCTATCTCATGCATTATGGAGACGCGCTTGAGAATTACCGGGGAAAAATCGGGGCAATGCGTATTGTGGAGCAAGGCGAGAAACACAAGGTATAGTTCAAGCCAAACAACCCCGATCCTTCATATAAACAGGTGATCGGGAGAAGAACTCCTTTGCACCAATTCAATAGAAGATCGAGGTCGCTCGCAACTCGTTTGACCGTCAGATTTACTGGTTATTTAGAAAAGCGGCAACTGATCCAGGTTATTGGTTGGATCGCCATCGGCATCGCCGCGCAGATACGTTTCTCCATCCCTGCCTTTAAAAGCATTAACGCCGGAGATTCGGCCTGCTTGTACTTCCTGCAAGGCCGTTGCATAGTCCAATTGACGACCCGAGGACGTTTTAAATGCCGTTAAATCGCCGTCACCATTTTTCTGTACCGCTACAATCGTCTCTCTTGCATCTTCCGAAATTTGATTCTGATCCATACCTGATCACTCCTCCCGAATATTTACAATCGGTACGGAATTAGCTTCCCTCGACATCCTTCGGATTATTCCCACAACTGCTGACTGCGTACAAGGGAGGAGAGTCATCTCTTCTTCCTTCGAGACTTTTTGCTGGATATCAAAGCGGTCAATCCTTCTTCTTCGGTTTGTTCATCGTCCTCCTGCTTCGCCAGAAGAAGAGCCCATAAGGCAAGAAGATCGCCAATTACTACGACGACACCCGCAATAATCGCCAAATCATCAGATGAAATGGTCGATTTGTTATTGCTGTTGATGGTATTGGAGGAGGCTCCAGCCTCCCTTCCTCGTTTAGATTTGGCCATGACCATATATCCCGCCCGTCAGTAAAGTTATGATAATAGTCTATTCAGATAGGCGGATAAGGTATGGGCGAATGGATAACGAAAAAGGAGCGGCAGCGATGAATCGCCACACGCTCCTCCTGTGCTTGTTTTAGTTATTTTTTAAACGCGTACGACTTGAGTGCCTGCTATAAAATCGTGGATGCCCCGTTTGTCTTCGCGAAGACCCACCATAAACCAATCCACAATCAAGGCGATTCCAAATGTAACTCCGACAATGACAGCCCATACAACATTGCGCATCAACATGTTACCGATATGCGGCGGCTCATTGTTAATGACCCTAATGATTCGAATGCTGCATATTTTTTTACCGATTGTGTAGCCATTCCAGAAGACGGGCAGTAATAACGCATACAAGAAAGACAACACATTTGTGAAGATGGATTCGCCTGAAGAACCGCCTGTTAAAATGAGGGAAAGAACGCTTAGAGGGATTCCGATAATCAGGCCGTCCAGCAAAATGGCTCCGAACCGAATCCAGAAGCCAGCCGGATCGTTCGGAAGGGGCTGCTGTTGATCCCAGTTGTTGCCCGGATTGAAATTCGTTGATGGGTATGGATTGTTTTCATTCAAGCTCTTCACCTCATTATTGTTATGGGTTAAAACCAACGGGGAAAACGCTTATATTTAACTGTAATGCCCTGCTTCATCGCCCAATGTTTCAGCGCCTCCATACACTCATCCTCTTCGCCGCTGTTCTTCATTCTGAAACATAACATTGGAGGTATCATTTTTTTACCATGACGTTTGAATCCGATGATAGGACGAAAATAACCATTCGAATAAATGGCTTCCACTGCTTCGCCGTCTATTCGACGGCCAAATAATTCTAACGTTGACTGATGTATATGTAACTGCGCAGGCTTCTTATTCATAATGATTGCGTTTAGTAAATAAGCAACAACCGCACTGAAGGCAATCAAGATGCTAAGTATAAATAAAAGCAAAAGACTGCCCCATTCTGGTTCTGTCCGGATGAATAAGTAGATTTGAATGAACAAAAAAAATAGAAATACAAAAACGGGCACAAATCCCGTCGAAGGCCTAACCTCAATTGTTTTCTTCATGCCAGTCCCCTTGTTTCATCTAACGTCACTTATCCAGCAATAACCATGAATTCATTATACTTGAAATCGTTGGGTTGAACACTGATTATTTAAACCTTATTCCCATTTCTTTTAGTGCGTTCACCCAGTCCAATTGGTATGCTTCTTCGTAAGATGTGACGAGGAGGAAATTGCCTATGCCCTATCGAAGAATCATCATTGATTTGTCGGATCGTCACTTATATTTATTGGAGGATAATACCGTCGTTCGCGGTTACCCCGTTGGCATAGGCCGAATGGTCACGAGCACGCCTGCGGGCGAATTCACGATCGTCAACAAACAGCTGAATCCTGGCGGACCGTTCGGCGCCTTCTGGATGGGACTCTCCAAACCGCATTACGGTATCCATGGCACCAACGATCCCAGCTCCATAGGTCACTTGGTATCTCATGGCTGTATACGCATGTACAATCAAGACGTGATGGAGCTTCAGTCTCTTGTTCCTGTAGGAACTCGGGTAACCATACGGCCATAGCATTTTTTCCGGGCTAATCCGAGAAATGAAAGGGGCTCTTAACAACGCCTTTAGCGCTGTAAGAACCCCTTAATTTCTAAAAAAGGAAAAACCTATCGAGCCTATCCCGCATTCCCCACCTTCATAATATCCATGAACGGCACTCTTTCTGTTTCGCCATTTCCTTTCTCGACATGAATCAATTTTGTTCTGGAATCCAGCTTGACAATCCTTCCGACAACCGATCCCTGATTCCAAATCTCCAGTTCTACATTTTCTTTTTCTTGATGAGCCTCTACCAGGCGTTCTCCTAATTCCTCTAACACATATTCATCTCTAGTCGGCCTTTTCGGTCCTTTATCTTTTGCCATGCCTGATCACCCTTTATCATTTTTTATTTGATTGCCCAATAGTGTAATCAGTCAAATTTGTCCTGATCTCCGTTCGCGACGCCTCTCTTACTATTCCAAATCGTTCAAGATGAAAAAGGAAAAAAACCCTTGAATATCAAGGGTTTTCAGTATGATCTGTAGTGGGCTCGAACCACTGACCCCTACCCTGTCAAGATAGTGCTCTCCCAGCTGAGCTAACAGATCGTATCGCAGTGACAAGATATAATATATCAAATCCGGATAAGCTAGTCAATAGCTTCTTTAAAATATTGTAATAATAATTTGTCCCCTCCTCCCTGCAACCTATTGGTTAAACTTCCCGTCAATGACAATGCAGCTGCAAAAAACAAAATCAGAGGTGAAATTGATGAAGAAGAAACCGTTGTTTATTATGGCGATCGTCGCGGTCCTGCTCTTCACGTTGGGACAATCCGTCATGGCCTTCTCCGACGTATCCAAGGATCCGAATGCAGACAAAATCAACGCATTAAAGGAAAAAGGGATTCTTTCCGGATATGCGGATGGCGAGTTCAAGCCGAATGGCACACTGTCTTACGCTTCTGCCATTTCCATGATCGTGAAAGGCCTGGATCTTAACCTTGATCATGTACGCTTTATTCGTATGCCGCTGGCAAGCGACAACCACCCTAATCTGGAAGATGATGCTTGGTACTCCCAGGCTTTCGTTATTGCGGACTTCTACGACTTGGGCATTCCCAAGGACGTGAAAGCGACCGATAAAATTACGAAAGAGCAATACGCCCATCACCTGTTTAAAGCGATGATGACCAAAGGCGACTACGCGTTCATTGAAATCTTCATGCTTATTAATGACGAGGCGGACATCGACTCGAAGTACATGGACAGCATCCAGAAGCTGCTAATCAGCAAAATCGTATCCCTGGACGACAAACAAAACTTCCATCCTACTAAAGCAATTGCGCGTGGCGAAGCGGCAGGTTGGCTGTTCGACGGAATCCGGTTCGTGGAGGAGCAAACGCCGATCGAACCCGAGCCAGAGCAACCAGCCTACGACTTCGAGCTTAGCGTCGATGCCGTTAATGCGGATGTAAACAAAGTTACGGTTTCTGCTCAGCTGCCGCATCCAGGTTACGGGCTGCGCATTGCTTCTATCGCCTTCGAAGGCGATAAAGCGCTGATAAGCGTTGAAGTCGTGCAACCGGATCCAGACAAAATGTATCCGCAAGTCATAACCGAAGCCAAAGTATCCACGTACGTGGATGCCAAGCTGAAGCCCGAACTGGCTCCAGCGGCTGCCTCCTCGACTCCCGGCTCCACGGGTTCCCCGGACGATAGCGTGAGCAGCAACGAATAAGAAAGCAGAATAACTTCTGGACAGTTGTCATAAAGACTCCTGTCCGGGAGTTTTTTTTGTGCGTGCCAATATTGTAGAAACTTCCGGATTCCTTTACACTAGGGGGAGTAGCGCATAAAGATCGGCAAAGTTGATCGATTGCCAGTCTAGTCATCATGAGAGGAGCTTAGAATTTTTGTTAAGCAGAAACATCATTATAATTGCTCTTCTGTGTCTTCTGACAGCATGCAGCACTTATACGGGGAGTAACATATCACAACCGACAGACTACGATATCGAGCTGGTATTCCCCAGCGATAAATATCCGGAAACAGCGCTTCATATTCAAGGTGCTATTGAACAGGGTTTCTCCAATATCTGCACAATTGATCGTGAAGGCGCGGAAGCTAATCGCAAGGAATCGCTTGCCGGTATTGAAACCCGATCAGGTTATGACCGTGATGAATGGCCGATGGCCATGTGCGAGGAAGGCGGCAAAGGAGCCAGTGTCGCCTACATCGATGCCAGCGATAATCGCGGGGCCGGGAGCTGGGTAGGCAATCAACTGTCGGAATATGCCAATGGGACGAAGGTCTTATTCGTCGTTGATAAGCCCTCTAAGCTATTTCCCGAGCCGGAGACGGCCGAGCAATCGCAAGAACCGCAGCCTACGAAGGAAACGTATTACGCGAACTGTACGGCGGTCAAGGCAGCAGGAGCTGCTCCCCTGCATAAAGGCGACCCTGGCTATCGTTCTCAGCTTGATCGGGATGGCGACGGGGTTGCATGCGAAGGATAACGCTACTCGCACAACAAAAAACCTCCATCATATGATGGAGGTGTCCGTGTTCTAACTGATGTTAAAACAACTAACGCTATGTAATTCCATTAAATGCATTTGAAGTGCCGAGGACCGGGATCGAACCGGTACGGTAGTCACCTACCGCAGGATTTTAAGTTTTACGGCGTTGGCACAAAACCGTCTATGCCATGCGTCGTAAGGCGTTTCCTGTGCGGGCCATCTCGTAATATTCGGTAGTGACCGTAAGACTTTTTCCGGTTGCTTAAACGTTGGCTTAACGACGGCATCCGAATCCTGACGCGGCTAAACTCGTAATCGTCGAGTAAAGCGCACCCTATAACTCGCAAAATTATTGTACCACGCTGCTAGATCGGAGCGCAACCGATAGATCAATCAATCTCCTTTACGATATTATGGTTAATGATATTTTTTATCAATACATCCCAGCAATGCTTTCTTATTGCTTTTTTTACTGGTATAATAGTATAAATTATGTAATCGTAGGAGTGATCCACATCTCACCCGAGGTTAACCCTA
The DNA here is from genome assembly GCF_014303795.1 of Paenibacillus sp. PAMC21692. Taxonomy (NCBI): domain Bacteria; kingdom Bacillati; phylum Bacillota; class Bacilli; order Caryophanales; family Paenibacillaceae; genus Paenibacillus; species Paenibacillus sp. PAMC21692. The sequence continues at coordinate 4,591,627 of NZ_CP060293.1, read as the reverse complement.
AAGAATACGATTCACAAAGCTGTATTGCAATACTAGATACTGCTAAAACCGTGTACTACGAAGAAATTGATAGATTTAAGCAAGTAGAAGCAAAAACAAACATAGCACTTGCTTTTGCTGGGATATTTTTTGGTGGGTTCATCACGTTTGCAGTGTCAAACACTCCTGTAAATAAAGACATAGGCTATCTTACGTACAGTCTTATTTTTAAAGCAGTTGTTGTAGTCTTTTTTCTAGTTGCGGCTTTTTTCTTCTATAGATCTCTTAAATCTAACGGATATGCCCAATTAACTCTTGAAAATATAGTTAATGAAGAAACTGCTCTAGAACCCGCTAACGACACTCATCTCTCAATAGCTGCCACTTACAAAGATGCTGTGATCGCAAACCGTCAGAGAATAGAAGAAAAGACAGATGATTACGACAACGGACTCAAATACATAAGTTGGTCATTTCTGATTTTCGTTTTACATTATATTGTAGAGGTGGTAATTAAGTATGTTTCAACGTGACTCAGGATCGTCTTTTAATAGTAATAAAGGGAATAATCCACTGCAAGGAAAAGGAACCACTATAGTAAAACGAGATAAATTCAATGAGGGCACATCTACCAATCGACCAGGACAAGTACAAAAACCACCAACACCGAACACAAAGAAGTAATCTTTATAATAGCAGCACGTGATTCGTATAGTAAGTGAGTTAGAGTTCTTCAAACCTTTAATTTCCATAATTCACTTACTCAGATTATCCGGCCTTAATTATATCAATATGATAATATCCCACTTGCTTTACACACTACATAATCTTTTAAAAAAGGGGCGGTTGCTGGCGTAGAGAATACGTTGGTGACCGCCCTATTCCGCCTTACGTCTACGCCCGCTGCTTTCCCCGGAAGCTCGCGGATACCGCCTGCATATATCGCGCCATTCTCGCGGACACTTCCGCTTGTATTTCGTCGCGTCGGAGTTCGACCGTGTCCACGCGATCGCGGCAACGATATTCGAACAACCCGCTCGTCCGCGCGGCCACGGCGTCCTCTATGCGGATGCGTTGACGATAAAGGTCACGTTTAATTACGTTCATCTCTTCGCGGGCCGTGAGCGCAAAGTAATCGAGGCACCGTAACAATACGCCACTTAGCGTTGTCCTTGTCGAATTCATATCCGCCTGACTACGTTGAATCGCGATAATTAAGTGTGTTTGTGCCACGTAACTGCGTATTAATCCGGCCTCTACGTCTTCCTGTATCATGTGACGCCACCGCCTTTTTTATCGTATATTTACATGATACAAGAACATACGTTCGATTTCAAGAAGTGCGCGTCACATGATAGCAACGTAATTAAATTGAACTTATTTTCAACATTAGCTGAATAAGACCTTGCTAATAAGTTATTGACTTAAGAGATAACTGTTTCCGTTTCGGATAATAAATTATTCAAATTCTCTAATACGTCTTTTAAGTGTGTTAAATATGTTCTTGATTCATTATCTGGTAGACTACAGATCCATTCACAAAGGCTAGCCTTTTGGATTTCCTCATGGGTTGCTTCCCCACCATAATCGTTTACTGATTTGTAGGTACGATAAAATTGATTTCTTGGGAAATCCGAGGGGAAAACCAACAGATTTTCTATCCCTTTCTTGATATTAGAATCTCTAATAAATGGCATTATTCTTACATATAGATTTGAAAAATCCTGTTCTCTTTGTTTGGTGTCAGAATCATATAACAAAACAGTTTTTTGTTTTAAGAATTTTGGATTGGCTAATAGAAACATTTTAGTTTGACTCAATGCTGACTCACCAGTAAATTCAGTTTTACCGTTCTCAATAGTCCTACCTATCCATATTATTTCAAGTGATTTTAACGAAATATTAAATACCTCCATTGCTTTCAAAAGATATTTTTCATCCGTCTCACCTTCTACAAATACCACCGGTTTATCCTGCTTTAAATCAAAGTGTATATTAAATGCTTTTTGGATAGTCGTTTGCGTTGTCCATCCGTAAAATTGAGGTTCAGTAGATACTTCAACTTGGCCAGCAGCGTTTCTAGTCAAAATAATTACTTTTTCATTTAAACCTTTCTGTTCATGTACAATAAAAGGTGAATGCGTAACTACAATTATTTGTGATGTCTGATTGCCATCTTCGTTCGTAAATAACCTTTTAAAGAAATTCATAATTCTAAGTTGCCAAGAAGGATGTAAACTTATTTCGGGTTCGTCAATTAACACAAGTACCCCTTGATTGCTTTTTATATCTTCTAGTAAGAAGCCACCGCGATAAACGATTTGCTTTTCTCCAGAACTGAGTTCATTTAAACTTATCTCTTTTCCATGTTCCTCAAATAAGATAGCTTTTTTGCCAGATCTATTTGTGATTCCTTTGAATCTTTTAAATGGAAACATATAATGAAATGCATCTTTAAATCTATTCATTCTAATACTCTTCATTTCATCGGGAGGTATTTTTCCAGGGTTGTTTTCTACCCAATCGGATAGATCTGAATCGTCTATATTTTTTATATCAATTAATAATTGAGCTATATTTGTAGCTAAATTCGTATCTGATTTTATGCTGACCTCTTGTTTTTTATCAACATCCTTGGATGTGACGGAATTAATCTCTTGTGGATTAAAATTTATTTCAACATCCGAATAAAGTGATTTCATTATGTATTTGTGGTTTTGCAATACACTAGCATCCATTTCTCTTGAATTATTATAATTGTCATAAAAAATAATTGAAAATGCTTTCCAGTTAAAAGCCATTGAGTAGTCAATTTTTAAAGTTATCTCACCATTAAGAACGCCATCAGTAAATGATTGCAAGCCTGAAAGTAATTCAATTTCACTTTCATTAAGAACTATTTGAAACGTTCTAATTTCATCTTTAGGTACAGTTATAGGACGAAATTCAGAAAGCTCAAAAAGTATGTTCAATATAGTTGATTTTCCAGTTCCGTTTTCCCCAGCTAAAATTATTGTGTCACAAACTTTCCCGTCTGAGTTACAAAAATCAATGTCTAGATCTCCAAGTGTTGGATTATTTCTAATAGAGATATTTTTTAACCTCATATTAAGCCTCCTATTTTTTACCTCGTTTATATTTTATAATAAATCAATACTCGAACGATATAAGTGGTAAAAAAAAATCACTGCCTACATTCGTAGCGTAATAATGTCAGCACATTATTTTCAGCATAAACGAAAAAATGGCGGCCACCTACGAATGATTCCGTCAGCGACCGCCAGTTTCCTTCATACTTCGTTACCCTAACATCAGTCTACCGAATGATAACGACGTACCGTTATCGCGTTACCTTAACCGTCCACGCCACCTCATCCCACGTGACCGCCCCGCCTAACGACTCTGCAACCGCCCGCGCCGGCACATACGAAGTCCCCTCGATAATGTGTCCGTCCAGGACCCGCGTCCCGTTCACCTCAACGTTCACCGACGTAATCGTTACGTCCTTCGTCGTCTTCGTAGGCTTCTCCGGTTCAGCAACGATTTTCTGCCGTAGCCCGTACACGTCAACGAGCCCCGCAACGATAGCGGCCGCGACCTTCCTCCGGTAGCTATCCGATTTGAGCAACGTGGCTTCCTCGCGATTACTCATGAAGCCCGCCTCCACAAGTATAGCCGGCATCGTCGTTTTGGAGATAACGGTAAAGTCCGCTCGCTTCATTCCGCGATTCCGACGTCCTGTAGCGGAAATCAACGCCTTTTGTACCGCCTGCGCTAATTTAACGGAAGTCGCGCTTGCCACCGTAGCCGCATACGTCTCGATTCCGTTTGCGTCGTTCCAGCCGGAGCCGAACGCGTTAGCGTGTATGGACACGTAAGTGTCTGCCGGTTTACCGTTCGCGAACGCCACACGCTCCGACAGCGGTACGTCCCGGCTTCCGTCGGCTGCGTGAACGAAGCGTGTGGATACAGGTTTTCCCGTATCTGTCGTATATCCGGCGAGCTCGTCCGCAACGTAACGGGCGACTACGCTGTTAAACGCAAACTCACGCATGGAATCGTCGGGGCAACGTTTGCCGGCCGTATTCGGACCGTGACCGGCGTCGATATCAACGTTAAGCCCAGCGTCCGGTTTCGGCGGGACAACGACGGCCTTCTTCGTGACGACGAGTGCACAACCGGTCCCACGTTCAGCGTTCCGGTTAGACGCCTGGTTAACGGCACCTCCGGCCGACTTGACGTACAGAATCGATGATCCGCCGCCGTCGCCGTTGATCGCGTTAATACAGCCGAGTTGATCCCGGAATACCAACGCCAGTTCCTCGAATGTAAGCCCGATATCGTACGATGTCCGTCCGTCCGATACGACGAATACAACGTCTCCATTGGCGCGGATACCGACCGCTGTACGCTGACTCCGGTCCGTGAGCGATATCGACAGCTGATCCCGTTTATGCGATTCCGCTACAACAACGGCGCCAGCCCGTAACAACTCCGGCGATCCCTGTACCGCAAAATCAACGATGGCTGGCGGCGACGTGGCAATCCCGTATTTACCGGACGGCTCACGGTATAACTCCGCACGGCCACGCGTTTTCGACGTTTCGTATGCAAGGGGCGTAGCCCCTTTTGTCCAATTTACGATAGCCGTACCGAGTAATGCCCGGTCAGCATCATTATAATACGGGAAGTTGATCGCCAATTCCGCGTTATTCTCCCGCGCCAGTACCGTAGGCTTCGCTCCAGTCCGGGCGACCGCTTTGATGTCGTATTCGGCTGCGGTGATGACGACGTAGCGGACATCGGTCGCTTTCTTCGTATAGTTACCGTCGCAGCGATAAACCTTGCCGCCGGACACGTATACACGTATCTTCGTTACCGTTAAGCTCATGCGTTACTCCTCCTTCTTAGCGGAACCTTTCGTCTTCAACACGTCGATAATATCGATGACTTTCGGAGGTAACGGCATACCGGCACGACCGAGATTCTCCGTAATCGAAACCAACTCGTTAGCCACGTAGAAGTAGACGGCCGCCGTCATCACGATCGCGTCGAGTTCGAGTAGGATATCGATCCGGTGCGCCAGGATTATGACGAGTAACGCGAGCCCCTTTTTGCCGGCCCCGATACTTGCGATTGAAGACGATAATCCGCGACCTTCCGCTCGGCTGGCGTAGATGCCCGTAATAATATCGATGACGAACGCGATTAATAGGAACGTCAACGCCTCCGTCCAATGTCCGAATGCGAACGCTATAATTGCCCCAGCCGCCGACGCCAGTGTTCCGGTAGTTCCGTTAATAGTTACGAGATTCATTGCGCGTCCCCCTTGTAATGTTCGATTGCTGCCGTAATTTCCGTTTGTAATGCCGTAAGGATCTCCGTTTCGCGGCCGGGATGATGCTGCAGGAACGCGTAGATGACGTTATTAATCTCCGCGACCGGTTCGTTGACGTTAACGAGAATTTCGAGTTTAGGCGTAATATGAGCCACGTTATACCTCCGTTTTTGCACAACGAAAAAACCCGTATCAGACGGTTAGGTCCGATAGGGCTTCGTTGGCGTTGCATATTAATATTCAAACATTACTCATGTAGCGGATTGTTACCGGATGTGCCGGATTGCGTATATAGCGGATTTGTCTCGATTTCGGCGAGTTCCGCTTCGAGATCGGCAATTTCGGATTCGAGCGTTGCGATCCGAGCCTCGATAACCGCAATCTTCTCGCGGTAAATTGCCACGACCTCGTTCTTCGGCGAACTCTCTTGTTTGATTAACGTCTCGTAACCGAATATAGCGTTCTTCTCGCCTGTGATAATAGCATCTAAGTAACGTAGCCGTGATTCAACTACGTCAACCCTCGTTGGTTCACCCATCTCTATACCGTCCTCCTTAGTTTCGAGGAACACTTTTCCTTGCGTGAAATCGACGTCCATTCCGGCAATCTCCGCAATCTGACGGACAGGTGCGTAGCTACTACCGCTGATAATCGGTACATCGCCGACTACTTCGCCGTTGACGTGCAGCTCCCAAACACTGCCGACTTTCGCGCCGACAAGTTGCTTAATCTCCGAAGCGAATGCGGAGCCAGCCGTCATGACAACCGCGCCAACAAGCGTTCCTGTGATAAAATACGATAATTTTTTCATAGCGCATACCTCCGATAGTTTTCCACCATTATACAACGGCTGGAATCGTAAGACTATCGGACTAGCCTCCTAGCGCCGTAATTCGTGCATCAAGCGAATTGAGTTGTGTCTGAAGCCCAGCCACATGTGCGATTGTAAATCCGGTAACCGTGGCCGCTAAGTCAAAGTGAACACCGGCGTTGAACGTTGTGTAATTGTAAAAATTCATACCGCCAACAGCGTTGATTGTGTTTCCAGAAATTCCAAGTTGAATAGGCCCTCCGCGTGGACTCCAGATTTGCCCGCCAGCATTTCCGCCTTGGATCTGCAAACTAGCTTGTAGGTTACTATCGTTATGAATCGTTATGGTAGCAAATCCGCTCGTTAGACGTACGAAGTCACCGCTTGCAGCCGATTGAATTGTTGTCCCCGTAATCGTACCACCTGTAATTGTCGTGCCCATAACGCTGCCGCCCGAAACGCTACTCCCGATAATACTCCCGCCGATAATCGAGCCTGACCCGGATAAGCTTCCGCTATTAATCGTCCAGCCTCCGATCGTACCGGACGTCGCCGTAATCGATCCGGAAAACGACCCGTTAGCCGCCTGTAGCGTCCCGGAGAAGTACGCGTTCCCCGTCGCGCTATCCTGCCATATCGTACGGACGCCCGCCTTGTTAAACAGCGCTAATCCGTACTCGCCCGGCGCCGTCTGTCCCAAACGTACCATCGTCCGGTTCATATCGTCAGATACCCGCATGCCGAATCCGTCGACGAGCGTAACCGAATCGTCGTATTTAACGCCTTTGAGTACGGCATTCTTCGTCGTATACGTAATCGCCCGTTTCGATCCGACGGTCGCCTGGAATACGTAATCGGCCGTTTTCAGCTCGCGGAAATTGGCGAGGACAATCCGGGCACGCTTCGGTTCAAACGGATAACGTTCGTACTCCGTAACCCGCGCGTCAAACCGGTAGCCCATCGATTCGTCGATGATCGTAACCGTGTCGCCAACGCTACGGATCGCCTCCGCCCGGAAATCTACGTCGACTTTTTCGAGCTCAACGAAATCGACTTCGTACGCCACTTTCGGAAGCTCAACGGTCGCTAGATAACGTTGCATCTCCGCAAGCAGCCGGGCTTGATCGTCGATATCCGGAAACTCGACGGAACCCTCGTAGATGTGACCGGGCGTAGCGTATGTGCTATCGATATACTTAACGGAATGTCCCGGCAACCCTTCGATCGTGAGTCCAGCTTTACCGTAGCCATACAGCCGCGTAATCCGTTCCATATCGTGAGATTTCCGGACGATACCGGTTAGATTCTTCCGGTAACGGATCTCAACGCCGTAATTACCGCCGCGTCGGGTCGTTAACGTGATTGCCGTATTGTTAAACGCCAACTCGCCGTTATAGAGCGCCCGGACTTCGTTTAACAAGTCGAACCGCCGCTTCTCGCCCCATTCGAATATATCCGTTGCCGGGAACGTACCCTCGACGGTAAACGTATACGGTGTCCCTAACGCAAGTAATCCGAGTTGATGCGTCGGCTGCTGCGCGGCAAGGAAATCGATATATCCGTCGTAAAAATAACGGTTGAGATCGAAGGCGACGTGATGCGCCTCGACACGTTTGTATACGCGGAGCCCCCGCCGCTCCTCATCGACACGTTTGATAACGAAGTATTGACCGGCCAGCCCTGCGTCAGATAGATCGGAGGGAAACCGGACCTCATTCGCCTCGGCCAACGCAGCATACCGGCTATTGTCGTCGGGTAGTCGCGGGTACGAAAAGGTGACGTAGAATTGACCGTTTAACGTCTCCTTCACGCATACGTCCGTGGCCGCCGTGAGAATCTGCCGGGCCGGCTGACCGTTAATAACCGAGTGGACTTCGAGTCTGCTACGTATCATAGGAAGCGATCCCTCCACGTCACGCGTACTTGTACCGTTCTGGCCCCGTTGCTATCCGAATATGTCAACGTATTTTCGCCCGGATACAAGTCGAAAAAGTCGCCGTCGTACGCCGTGTATTCACCGTTACGCAATACGCGGAGCCGCCCGGAGTCGACCGTAATCTTATCGCCGGGCCCGAACGGTCCGTCCACGGTAAGCGATTGAACGTGATACTTGCGTGGTCGAGCGACTAGCGTTCCCTCTCCGGACATAATCGCGGCGGATATCATTTCGCGGGACATCTCGGCTGATAACGTGCCCTCTCCGTTTAGGATGGCGGCGTACGTCAACTCGCGGATATAATCGGAAGACAACGTACCCTCTCCGGACATTACGAGCGATGCCGTATAGGTGACGGAAGGGGAAGCGGATATGTCTCCCTCGCCGGATAACGTAGCAGCGAAGAATATTTCCGTTAGGAACGGCCGATTGAACGGAGTAGCGCCGAATGCCGTTTGATTAAACATTTATACGCGCCTCCTTCCGTAATAAAAATAGGCCCCGCTTATGCGGAGCCCTCAATCAAATCTGCATGACCGTTATCGGTTAAATGTGTGTCGATACCGTCTTTAAGGTCAGGACGGCGGTCAATCACATACCCATACGTATACACTCCATCGATAATTCTTTGTGCCATATATGCCGCCATTACAGCCCACCTCCAAGGATGAGATCATCAAGCGCAGTCTGGACAAGTGCGAGTTGCGCTTTAAGGTCTGCAATTTCTTGTTCGAGTGGCTGCGGTGGAGTAGAGATAGGTTCGTCTGCAAATACCAGAAAATCGCCCTCCTGAATATTTTGCTGCTCGACCAAATTCTTATCTGCATGCTCGAGAATAAGAGATTGCTTGCTTGCTTCGTCCGTATATTGATAACGGTATCTCATGTTTAAACCTCCTTAGACCACGGCCTTCGATACTAAAGGCTTCACAGCATTCTTGAAAATTAGGTTAGAAGTATAGACGGGGAATGCACTTGAAGTACTGGTACGAAGCGCGACATATACCCGGTAATTCGTCAGTCCTGTCGGGTCAATAAAAACGTCTTGGGTGAAGACTTGTGATGCACCGCCGGCAGCAATTGTATACTCAGCCCCAATCAAACCGCCAGATGAGGGACCACCTGCAATTGGCTCACCGTTATAGTAAAGGTGACCCCACACAGGGTACGAAAGGTTTGATTTTAAAGTAAACGATACTCGATAGGTTCCAACAGCATTCACGTATACAGGCGCCCCTACCAACCCATAGCTAGTACCGCCGTCCCTACTTACCTCGACTTCGTTAACCCTCAGAATCTCGAAGTCCCCTGGGAATGCTTCATCGGAGGGTATCATCGTTCCTGTCACACCGAACATATCCATGTCCTTACGGATATTCGCCGGCACAAAGTCCGCATCCGTAATCGTCACAAAATCATTCGTCCCGTCGCGATACCCTTCGCTCGCCCGAAGTCGTAACGTTGTACCGCTCACTACGCTCGATAACGCCGCCGTATCGCCCGCTCGGTCCGGCATGGTGCCCGTCTGCTGCCCGCGATCGTTCGTAAACCGTTTGCCCGCCAGTACCTCGCCCGGCTCCGCGTTACCCGACCCAAGGCCGACAAGTAGCCCCGGAGGTTGATTCGTGATGCCCCGTACGTTTCCGAACGCTCTAATCATGCCGTATCCCCCTTACGCAATCTGCTCGACTACGCCCGTTGCGTAGATATTTACGTCCGTGCCCGTATCCTGCTTGGCGGCAAGCGTCTGCGTCCCGGTAAATACGAGCGCCTTGCCGACCAAGTCGATGATGACGGATGCGCCTGCCTCCAGCGTAATGGACGATAGAATTTGATTGGTGGCGGCTGTACCGTTTTTATAAATCGTGACGACCCGCGTCGAGCTGCCCGTATTGGACAGGACAAGCGCGGTCATCTGCGTACGATTGCTTGCCGTGTTGGTGTAGCGGACCGTAGCTGTAGCCGATAGCGCTGTTGGCGCGATCAGCTCTGTTGGTGTGCGATCTCCGATTGCCATTAGATCATGCCTCCCTGCGACAATGCGCGTATATTGTTAGTTGCGCGGGCGGTTGCTGCGTCGAGATCCATCCGCAAGTTATCCGCATACGCCTCGTCTAGCATCAGTTGCCATTCGTGAACACCCATTTGCGCTTTGATACGCGCTATATCCTGTGTATTCTGCGCAACTGCCCCGCCTAGCGTGGATTGATAGACAAGCGTTGCGTCTACGGCGTTGGTCGTATACTGGTACTTGTCCAGGACGATGTAATCGACGTAGTATTCGGCGGCAGGATCGTAATTTGCTGCTGTGATTTGGGCCACGACTGAACCGTATGCGTAGGGATCGGCTAGAAAACTCCATCTATCATCCGGGAGATTATCTCTATAGACGCACATTATACTGGCTGCACGTCGACTAAGCGGTGAGTTAGGCGTATAGCTTGGATGTCCAGTTACATTGATGCGATAAAATCCTGCACCGTTTGGGTTATAACTCACGGTTGCCTTTTCGCGAACAATCACGCCCTCCAGCAGCTCGACCGCATTACCGCCCTTAACCATCGACAGCGCGCCAAGATCGCCCGTCAGCGTCTCCGTAATCGGCGTAGCCCGCACGTAGTCGAGCGTCGCGTATGCGTCCCATCCCGGCGCTTTGTTTGCGGCGACATACGCTTCCGTATTTGTTGGTGGGGCGCTGCCGTCGAGAATCGATACCCACGAGTTGTATACGGTGCCGTTGTTGCCGTTTGCCTTCCATCCGTTCATGAGCGCCTTGATGGCGTTGGCATTCGGGTTAAGCGTATCAGTCCATCCGGAGTCGGCGTCAGCAACCGACAGGTACAGAATGCCGTCAGATGGATTTGAATGAATGTCAGCACCAGCAGATGACGAACCGTTAGGAATAATCGAGCCGTTGTACTTGACCATACGCCCGCTACCCGCAACCCATGGAGCGCCCAAGCCCGTATTGCTAACCTTTATGCGCTTGAAGGTTGTTTGATCATCGTGAAGTGACCAACTTAACGCTCCATCCAACTTAACATCCATCACATACCGTCTAAACACTTGCCCCGTCGCGCTGTCGTAGCTGTCCGCAATCGTTCGGTCGACGTTGCTGGCAAGCTTGATTGGAGCGTGGGCGTATTGGTCAACGCGTGCTTCGAATGGGCTGGATGTTGTACCAATTTCAATTTGCGGCTGATTAAATATGAACGTGCCAGTATTGTGAGGAGGACCTTGATTAAGAGCGCGAAAGCTGATACTTGCAGCGTTTGCTTTAGTCGTGAAAGGCCTTACTAAGTCGCCTGACTGCCCGTTAGTAGTGAAAAGAACCGATGTAATAACGGCTCCGGCCGAATCGTATTCAATACCGTAGTAATAACAACCAGCTTGTTGCCCTTTTACAGTGAATGTATACGTCTGGTTCGGAACTACTGGTATTGATACTATAGTTGCTTGAAACTCTCCAGTTGCATCCAACTGCATTTTATACGGCTCTAATACCTTCGCATTCGCATGTACCGTCCATTGGCTGAACGGCGGTACTAAGTTTCTTCCCGTCTTCCGAACGCTCACACCCTGCAAATGCTGCACACTATCCACGTAAGGCCAACGGCGGTCAATCGCTTCGCCAGTTATCGTCGTGCCTATGGCGGCGTATTCGGCGGTGGTTACTTCGAAGAGGCGGAAGCCATCGAATTGCACCCATCCGACTTGTCCGAGCGCCTTGCGGTTAGTCAAGTACACAACTGCCGAAGTAGCCCCCGTAAACTTAATATGCAGCACGCCAGATGCAGCAGTTGTTTCGATGTTCGCGGCCCCAACTGTCAAACGAGCCGTGGTACTGCCGTCTGTCACAACATTGACGATTGCAACATAGTACTTTGTCGAATCAAGGTCGGCGAATGTGCGGTATATATCGCGGGAGACGTTTGTGTCTCCAGCCGTGGACGTAATGCGTTGCGCTCGGAGACCGTACGAGACCGATTCCGTGGATAACGATGCAGTAGCGCCCTTTAAGCTGGCTAGCCATCCATCCGCTAAGCCATCGCTATTACTATCCGTTTCAAAGTTTCCGCCGCGACCCGCCCAATTGCAGAGTGTACAGCCCAGCACCTTAAACGTAGCCCCGCTCGCCTGTGTAGCGTTGATGACGTTGGGGCCACGTACGATTGGGGCGGGGATTGTTTGGCCTTCGTCGAGCTTCGTCCGAATCGTATCGTAATCGTACGCGGTAAAATTCCTCGCTATCTTCGTTCCCGACGTCCACGAACGCGCTGTCCCTTCGAATCCACGCACAACCTCGCTAAGCGTATTCCCCGTTTTGCCGCTGTACTGGACCGTCTCAGCCGTATCGCCCTGTCCGATCGTCGCGATATTAGGCGCGTCTGGCAGCGCATTACCGTTAAGTACCGTAATCGTCGTTGCCGCCGCATCGATTGCCGCCGATAACTCGGTTACTGGCGAGTTGACCATTGCGGGATATAACGTTGACATATCGTTTTCACCTCGTTATTTTTTCGTTAGTTAAGGGATAATGCGACGGAATCTGCCGGGAACTTAAGCAAGTCGTTCACGAGCAGCGTACGAGGGTTTCCGACTGCACCGTAAAATAGCAGATTGCCCGCCGTGGCTGCGTCTCGGATGCCAACGTGCGTTACCGTGCCCCAATCGGCTGTAGCCGTAGGAAACGCAACCTCCGCGCTGTTTTTAATCGTACGCTTGCCTGCGTCAGTAGCCGGTGCACCAAACGTAACCGCCCGCCGGACATACGCCCCGCCAGTTACCTCCGTGCCTGTATCGGCCGCTGTCGGATTGGACGTGTACAACGTGATGTATACCGTGCTGGGCCGTGTCCATGCGATGTTGCGGAACGCCTGGTTAAGTAGCGCGTCCGCTAGATAATTAGATACCGCTAATGCCATCGTTTATCACTCCTTCGTAGTTGTTACTCCGTAGCCGCTTCCGCGTCTATTCGGTTTCATATTCGATCGTCAACGTAAACTCGTTAATCGTGCCCGCCCCGTTATTCGTTAATTCGATGACTGGCGGCGTCGGCTCGGACCCTTCGGATTCCAGCGCAAACAAAAAAGGACTAGCCGTTAGGCTGTCCTCATGTATCCGCTCCGGTCCGTAAGCGAACGGGTCCGTACATTTCATCGTAAACCGGAACTCACCGTAGCGTCCGATCTGCTCCGGAACCAAACGTCCCGATAGCTTGGCGTAGTAAAACCGGTCCGGCACGTCATCAAATACGAGTATGCCCACGGCCGCCGTCGGTTTGAGCCACGTTAATATTTCGGATTGCCGGCGCTTGAATTCGACCGCGTTGGGATCGATATCGACGGTGATTTCGATTTCGCGTTTACCGAGTTCGGTCCCGAAGTCGAGTACGCCGGGCAGTCCGGCCGGTTCGTCTTCATACTCGCGCAGCTCCGGGCTATTTACGACATAGCGAAGAAGGCGCGCGCCCAACTCCGAGCAATGCCGCCCCTTGTACGTAAATCCATACGCCACTACTAGGCACCTCCCGTAAAGTTGTTCCGCGCCATCTCTGTCGCCATGTCTACGCCGACCCGTCCGATTGCCCGTACGTCGATTTCGTCTTCCAACGTCGTATCGTTCATTTCCACGCCGACGATTCGTTCGATTGTTACGTTCGTACCACCACCGCTGCCAGCCCCGTCGATTAAACTCCGGAGTTGCCCTGGTGTAAATACGTACTCGTCGCGTCGGAGAATCGCCGTAATTTCGTCCGGCATTAGCATGTTGCCAGCGTTGAATGTCCGGCCGGTCAGTCCGTCGCGGCCCGTGTGGAACAGTGACGCCCCATCGGAACCGAACCACTTACCGGAGCTTCCGTCGTAATTAGCGCCGATTGACGTTCCGAGCCGTTGATTATCCGCCGATAACAGCGCCTTGACTTCGGGCGTTGCGGTATGCCAAGCGGCCGCGTTCGCCTTCATCTGCGCGATTGTTGACGCTTTGAGCGGATCGGTTACGGAGGCTGCTGCCGATTGCTTCGCGGTAATTGCGGCCATTTCCGTTTGAAACCGAAGCATTTCCGCTTTAATCTCCGCGTTTGTTGAGACGAACGCCTTCAACCGCTCATCTTCCGTGAGCTGATACAACGTAATCATGTCGCCATTGAACGATTCGGCCGCCGTCTTCAAGTCGCCGTACCATGCGTCGATATCGTGTTTCTGCTGATCGAGTGCCGCCAGCTTATCGTCACGTTCGTCCTGTAGCGCCCGCCGGTTGTCCTCGACGTCCATCTTCCGGAGTTGTTCCTGTAGCTCGGCGTAACGTTTCTTGCCTTGCTCGGATGTCGCGTTCCGGTACTTAGCAGCTTCGGCTTCGATGGACTGACGTTCCCGGCCGCGCTCCGACTCGTCGATGATACGAAGGATATCGTCGTAGTACTTCTGAACGGCCTTTTTCCGCTCGTCCAACGCCGCGAGTTCCGCTTTCCGTTGCGCGTCGATATTATCGAGTACGGACTTCGTCGTTGCTTTCGCGGCCTTTTCCGCATCATCGGCAAGCGCCTTAGCGCTGGCTTCGTCTTGGCGGCGTAGCGACATCCGCGCGTCGTACATCGCCTTATCCGCGCGCTTGAAATATTCCGTATCCTTACCGTAGCGATTCCGGACACGCGTCCATGCCTCGAGCGTCATTTCCGTAATGTCGCGTTCGGATTCGCCGCGCTCCGTCATGCGGCGGGTTTCCATCTCGATCCATTCCGCGGACTTGTCGTAGCTAGCCCGTTGAGCTACTTCGGATGCGCGGGCCGTCTCTTCGGCAGACTTCGCGGAAGCCGCAGCCATCTGCGATACGACCCGCTGACGACGCGACTCTGCGTCGATCCAGATATCGTCGTACTTTTCGTACTGTTTCGCTAGTCGACCGAGTGTGTCCGCCTCTTGTTGCTCCGTCAGAGTCCCGAGTAAGCGCCGTTTCTCCAACATCTGTAGCGCGGCCCGGTACGCAGTTTGCGCAAGCTGTTCTGGCGTTGTCTGCTGCTTCTCGCTTTTACCGCTACTACCTCCGCCAAGGTCGAGTGTTCCGGTGCCTGTGCTTAAAGGCGGTTTGCCGCTTGATATCGCAGTGCCAGCGATTGCCGCGTCGATATCTGCGATTGCAAGTGCGAGTAAATCCGCCTTATTTTGTTCCTTCGCGGCGTCATCGGTAGCGAGTCTCGCCGTCGTACGTGCAGCCATCCGAGCTGCTGGCGGAAGATTAGCGGGGGCTTGCTTAGCTACGTCCGCAAACTCCTTCAAACTAGCGACTCGTGCATCGATAAGCGCTTTTTCCGCGACAGCTGTTTCGCGCATATTGCGAAGGTTTTCTTTCATCAAGTCCGCTTTACGTCCGTAGTACCGTTCCTCAGCGCCAACTGCTTCGTCAAGTACCGTAAGCCCGTCAGTACGCAACCGTTGCTCGTCATCGATGTACTGATTAAGCTGCGGGTACTGTTCGGCGAGCTGGCGTACAACCTCCGTAAGCCGGGCAGATTGTACCTCGCTCAGCTTTTCCGCCTTCGTCAGCTCGTCGTATTCAGAACGCAAGTCCTTTGTCGCCGATATCTTCGCTAACTTAACGTCGAGTTCTGAACGCTCGGCTTTCGTTAGTTCAAATAGCGCCGGAACAGACTTTTCAACCGCAGCGTTCAATTCTCGCACCTTTGCCGCTGCTTGTTCCGTGGTAAATCCGTACTCCTGTAGTGCTTTGTTCAGGCGGTCAAGCTCTTTCGATGCTTCCGTCAGTTCCTTCGAAGGCGCAACGAAACCGCCGGCGGCCTCAGATTGTTGACGCGCAAACTCTTCGCGTAATTTTATCAAGCGCTTCTCGACTGTTTCGCGTTCCTTTAGTACATCGTTCAGTTCAGCGGCCTTGTCGCGCATCTCCTGGACCTCGCCGGCTGTGCGATTCATCGGTGACTTTTCAATCAATTCGTTTAGTTCCCGCTGTGCCGCCGCTGCCTGTTCTACATTCACCTTATAGGACACGAAAGCGCCCGCCGCCATTCCGACTACCGCCGCGATCCCCGCGATCCAGCCGAGAGATACCAAAGAAACTTTCCCCGCTGCCGATAACGCTTTTAACGCGATTATCATGCCGTAGATTCCAGTTGTGAGTACGCCTACTCCGGAACCGACCGCAAGCATTGTCACGATAAACGCCCGGCTTCCGTCATCCATTTCCGCTATTCCGAGCAGCATTCGCGTAATCTCTTCGGCTGCCTCACGCATTGCCGGCTTAAAATCGTCGCCGATCGCAATGCCTACGCCTTCCAAGGCCGACCGCATCTCTTCCAGCGCGCCATTGTACGTATCCATCTGGATTTCCGCAATTTGCTGCGCCGTGCCGCCGGAGTTTTCGAGTTCACCCGTAAACCGTTCCAGTTCGTCTGCACCTACCGATACCAACGTCAAAAAGCCGGAAGCCGCTTCGGTTCCAGCGATAAGAGCGGCCGCCTCAGCTTGCGCCGATTGTGTTAGACCGGACATAGCCGTTTGAAGTTGACGGAGGATATCGGAGAAAGGCAAGATTTTGCCTGACGCGTCCGCCGTCTTGATACCGAGTTGTTCGATAACCTTTTCCGCGTCGCCGACCGGATTGACCAACCGGAGTAACATCACCCGGAGCTGCGTACCGGCCATTTCGCCCTGGATACCGGCGTTCGATAAGATACCGACGGCGGACGCTGTCTCCTCGATCGATATACCGAGGCTAGCCGCGATTGGAGCCGCGTATTTCATGGCGTAGCCGAGCTGTTCCATCGACGTATTCGACGACGTAAATGCCTTCGCCAGTACATCCGATACGCGTCCAGTCTGCTCCGCTTCAAGCCGGAACCCCGTCAGTATGTTCGAAGTAATATCCGCCGCGCGACCGAGATCCATTTGGGCAGCCGCCGCGAGATCGAGCAATCCGGGCATAGCCGCTATGATATCGTTAGCCTTGAACCCAGCTACGGCCAAAAACGCCTGACCTTCCGCCACCTGCGACGAGCTGAATACGGTCGAGACGCCGAGGCTAATCGCCTGATCTTCGAGCCGCTTAAACTCCGCCGCCGTCGCGCTAGACATCGCCTGTACACGTGCCATTGACGACTCGAACGCGGCCGCCGTATCGACAGACTTAGCGATAATTGCCGTCATTGCAGCGGCTACAACTCCGTAGGCAACGCCGAGTTTACTGACGGAGGACTCCATTTTACCCGACATCTTCTCTGCGCCATCTCCGGCCGAATTGAGACTGTCTTCGAGTTCCCATATTTTCTTAGCGGTTGCATCCGATGTTTTCTCGAGTGATAACAACGCGCCTTCCGTCTGTACGATTTGCGTGCGTAGTTTGTCCCGATCCTTATCGTTAAACGTTTCGTCATACGCACGCTTCAAGTCCGCCAGCCGTTTCCGCTGTAAATCGATCTTAGCGTTCGTATTATCGAGGACATTCGTAAGTTTGCCGATTTGACCCTGCGTATCCGCCAGTTTTTTCGCCGAGGCCGCTGCTTCGTCAAATCCGCTTCCGGTCTTCTTCGCTTTCGCCGTCAATTCGTCCATTTCACGTGCGGCTTTCGACTTATTAGCGCTAAACGCAGAGATATCGAGGTCGAGTCGCGCCTTAATTGCGCCGACCTGCGCTGCTGCCGTACCTTGACTGTAGTTAATTGTCGTTACCTCCTTCCGAGCTTATTCCGTAGCTCCGCCAACGCTGAGCGGTCGAGTCCCGGTTCCTTCGTCTCACCGTCGCCGTGCACGTCTATATCTGCGCGTAGTCCGTTAACAAACCGCTCGCGCGCGTCCTTGTCCGTTGTTTGGCTGATAGTCGCGATGCTTAACGCCATCAAACGATCCGCCGCTAACGTAGCCGCTTTATATCGAAGCAAGCCCGGCAAATCGACGAGGTAATATTCCGTTTCGATAACGTGCTGGCTTACGTTGAGCCTTACGGCTGTCTGCGTTAAAAATTCGTCTAACGTTAAATGCCGTCCGTTGGCACCGGACTCGCCCGGAAGTGACCGAGGACGGCTCGGAAGTTTTTTAGCGCGCGCTGCAAATCGTTCTTTTCGAGCGTCGCCCGGATAAATTCGCTGATCTCGACCGCATCCGCTTCCGCCGCTATCTCATCACGTTCTAGGCCGGACAGCACGGCGAGGATATCGGCAATCTCGTCCATGCCGCGATATAGTCCCGTGATCAAAGTTGCGATAGCGGAATCGACGTCACGATCCGCAAAAACAGTCTGGATAATCGCAGGCAGCGTTTCGACCCGTTCGAGCAACTCCTTAAACTTTGACGGCGTCAGTTTCGGGATCTTGACGGACTTACCGGCGAGAACCGTATAGTCCGCCGATTTATTAAATAAGCGTGATAGCACGTTAATTTTCATCTCCAATCCGTATCGTGTCGGATAAAAACGAAGACGGCCCCGTTAAGGACCGTCTGTAAGCGTTGATTAAGGAGTTGCGTCTGCGTCGGCGTCCGGATCACCAAACGAGATAAGCAAACCGTCTTGCGCTGTATCCGGAAACGCGCGGAACGTAGTATTCGTGATGAGTTCGTTATCGTACGAGTACGTGTAATTGAGATTGGACTGCGGAGCCGCTTTGTGGAGAATGACCGTATCGGCCGGCGTAGCGTAAATATCGAGCGGTTCGATTTTTACTTTCTTCGCGAACGGGAACAGCCGCGCAACTACGGCCGCGCTTACGTCGACGCGTTGTTTTGTCGGGTCCGCTCCGTCCGTTACGAGAACCGCGCCAGGAATGATCTTCGAAAGCTTTTCGAGATCACGTTCGGCAATCGGTACCGCAACCGAAGCAGTCCGGCCCGTGATAATTACGTCCGCTGCCGTTGTGCCAAGCTGATCAATCGGAATATCCCGTGTCGTCTCCTCGTACGTGAGGACTACTCCGCCCTGCGTTTGCTCGAATACGACGGGAGATGTACCGCCAAAGTCGAATGTTACGCGTGCTGGACCCAGCGCGATCTTGTTTGCATCTACTGCCATTGAATTGCCTCCTCATGTGGTCAACGCAAAAAGGCCACGCCAGATTGACGTAGCCTAAACGTTGCCATTATTAAATTAGATGTTCTGCCCGTCTACTAACGTCGCCGTAAAGTTAACGGAGTACGTAGGGCGGTTATTTTCATCGAGTCCGAGATACAATGGCGCGGATTGGTCAGCGAATGATGCTACGATACGCTGCGTGCCGATTACGTATGATGCCCGCCGGTGGAATGCGTCGTATAACTCGTATGCTTTCGATTCGGCCGCCGGCCCCGACTTGTTACGCACGATAATTTGGAACGACGGCCGTCGTGTAGGCAACCATTGGCTTGGCGCGTACCCTCCGAATATGCGGACATACGCTGCGTTGTCGCCGGCCGAACTCGGAAATTCGTTGTGATAGTACGTGTACGGTACGACGGACTCGACGTATGATTTTAGTTCCGCGATAGTAAACACGTTATAACCCCAACTCCTTCCGGATTTCGTCCGCAATCCAGCCGTATACTTTGTCCGCGTGCTGCTTGACGGGCTGTTCGAGATACTTCGGTTGCGTGCCCGGCGTTGTCGGATTCGCAAACGAAGTCTTCCCGCCGAACTCGTGCAACCACAACGCGTAATTAAACCGGCCAGACTTACCGTCTTCGGTCGCGCTGTAGTAAATTTCGCCTGATATCGTATCGGACGTTTCCGAATATTCCGTCCAACTTTCGCGTCGGAGCGTACCCTTTTCGAGCGGTGCCAGTTGTCGGCTTGCGTCGTGTATCGCCTGCGTTCCGTCATACACTCCGTTTCGGGCACCGCGCCGGGCTCGCGCTTCCACCTGCGTAGTCCAGGCGACAAACCCGGACGTATCAATCGAGATCCCGTTTGTATTCGTCATTTTACGTACACCACCGTTAGAATCGCTTTGCCGTTCAGCCAACGCTTACGTCCTATGCTCGCAACGTCATAGGAGCGCTCGATTTCGGACTCGTCCGTATAGCGGAACGTGTGCGCGGCGGTGATGTCAGGAAACTTATCGAAAAATATCTGCGCCGACGATACGACTTCGCGGCCGTGCTCATCCGTAACAACTTCGACTCCTTCTTGGAACCGGCAGCGCAACGTAAATGGGACAGTTGGGACCGGGTTCCACGGATCGTCATTACCAGGCGGATAAACGGTGATCGTTTGTTTCAGCGGTATTAACGCCATGTTATATCACACCTCCGGTCATAGGACGGTCCATTTCGTTTCACGCCTGGATAGCTTAACGCCACCATTGGCCTCCGATATCAAGTCGAGCACAGTATCGCTAATCCACGCGTCGAGACCGGATTTAGCCCAATCCTTAAACGTAAAATTAGCGACTCCCGTCAATCCGAACGATGCGACGCCTTGTTGCTGCAACCGGTTCGTATCGTTAAACGCCGTTGCTAATTCGTTCGCGTACTCGTAAACCGCCGTGTCAGGTATCGTATACTGCGCGTATTTGGTCGTCAGCTTCCGATCGGCGACGTTGAGTATCCGTTGTTTTTTCGCCTCGTCCGAGTCCGTCCAATCCTCAATATCGATACAGTTCGCGTTAATGTACGTATCCGCGTTCGGTATTGTAATCGCCATATTCCGCCTCCTCTGCTTTATTTAACGGAGGGCTTGCGTCCTTTGGCGAGCTGCTTCGGTTTATCCTCCGGTACTACTTCCGGCTCGGGTGCCGGTACTCCTTCGTCAACTCGTCGCGCATCAGATAAAGCGTCCAATACCGCGATATCGGCCGGTTCGTCCGTAACATAGAGGCCGCCGCTAAATTTGCGGAAGCCTCCGTTTACGTAAAATCCGAGTTCCGGATAGCGCGGCGACTCGAATTTCGCCATTATTACGACAATCCTTTCAGACGACCGTGCGCTTTCTCCTGACGGAACTCCAGCGTGTACTCGCCTACGAGCATGCCGGTCGTGTAATCGCCTTTAACGCCCAGGTACGTGTGACCGAATTCGCGCGTGTTCAGCGGTTTGATAGTCATACGGTTAGCGTCCGTAAGAATCAATTCGTCGGCCGCGAGGTTTTGGTTCAAAACGATATCGAACGCACCGAAGTCCGTAACGATACGCTCTACAACTTGACCACGGGCGTTTTCCGCTCGTTCGATTACGATTTTATTCGCATCCAGTCCGGAAAGCGCGATCTTCTGTTTTGCCCCGACCATAATCTTGTAATCGCCGCCAGTTGCGAATCCACCCGCGTTATAGACTGCTTGGGCCAGCGTATTAATCGCTCCCAACGTCAGCGCGCCAGCTACGTTCGTTACGTTAGTTGTAATCCATTGGCGGATGCCTTTCATTTGACGAACCTCGCCGGACTCGTACGAAACGCCGTTGATCAGTGCTTTTTCAAGCTGCAGCGCCAGTTCGAGTTGCTTCTTTTGCTTCTCGTACTCGTACAAGTCGTCAATGCCGTA
Organism: Paenibacillus sp. PAMC21692; assembly: GCF_014303795.1. NCBI lineage: Bacteria > Bacillati > Bacillota > Bacilli > Caryophanales > Paenibacillaceae > Paenibacillus > Paenibacillus sp. PAMC21692. The sequence goes on along the minus strand of NZ_CP060293.1, from coordinate 4,570,108 downwards.
TTGTGTAACCGCCTGCGCCGTACCGGAGATCTCGATCGAGTCATCGAAAATTTGCGTCAGATTGGACTTACGTACGCGCGCTTTGTAACGAGCTGCGCGAGCGTCAGCGCCTTCCGTGCCCTCAACGAACATAAATTCAACCTTCGCGGCGTTTGCGATAGCTGCTGCCGTAGTCGAAGCATATCCGCGGGTAACTGTCAGCGTTTTAGTACCAGCGTTAACGCCGGAAACGTATAGCAGCTCTTCGCCGATCTTAATAACGGAGCCGACACGGAAAGGCTCAACGTCCGCGACTACAACGGCTGTTGCGTCGATAAGAGCGGATGCCGTTGTTACCGACTCAGTAGCAAACGTCTCGTCTTCGTACCAAATGTGTTCAACTTGCGATACTGGAGCCGCAAAGCCCAGCGCGTTCAATAGAGGAGTCTGCATTGGGGTGAGAAGTAGAATCTCGTCTACTACAGACTCGCGTTTACCGACAAGAGACGAATCATAAATCTTTGGCATGGTAGGTAATTCCCCCTGTAAGGATAATTTTGGGTATAACAAAAAGGCCCCATTGCTCGGCCTTCGGCTTATTTATTCAATTCTGCTTTGAGGCTCGCATAAGCAACCTTGTCTTCCAAACGTCCGGATTTGCGCGCCCTATCCGCTGCTTCTGATAATCGCTTTTCCTTCGTCTTCTCCGGTTTTGGGTCCCCACCGGCAGGTCCGCCGATTGGGCGAGGCGCCGGCTTCGCTGTTTCCGCGAGATATGGTTTTGATTCGAGCAGTGTTTTAATCACGTCTGCTACGCCTTCAACATCACCCTCATCACTAACCTTTACGCTTGTCATATCGGCCAATTTAAAGGCATCTTCGATAGCATCCGCACGGATTCCGCTTTCTTTCGCTAGCGCTCTAAACTCCGACTTAATCAGCCGACCTGACGTTTTACTCTCCGATTCCTCACGCTTCCTTCGCTCGTCGGCGAGTTCCGCCTGCAATCGTTCAGCCTCCGTCATAGCCGCTTTCGTACGTTCAGCTTCCGCGGATTCAAGTCCGGCAAGCTTCGTTTTCAGTTCGTCGTAATCCGCGTACGGTTTCTTCGCCTTCGCCTTCTCGCGGCCAATCAACGCGTCGAGTTCGTCCTGCGTCATCGTGACCGTTTTCGGCTCCGGCGGCGTTGGATCGGGATTTGGCGTTGGTTCCGGATCGCCTTCCGCAAACATCTGCAAATTTAACGGCAATCTATACTTACGTTTTGTTACGTCATTCATTCGTCATACCTCCGTTTAATGGCCGTCGCCAATATCCGTCAGTTTAAGGACGTATCGTAGGTCCAATAGCGTTGAATATTATTTTTCAATCGGAGCGTTTCCGGGCTCTGTCCGTGATTCGCCAAGTACGCGGTCCGGGTCACGCAATGCCGTAACTTGATGGCGACAATTCGGATGAAATATCTCCCGGCGCGGTAAGTCGCCAATATAACGGTAATCGCCCGGCGCATCCGGTACGAGTTTAACGATAAGCCGCTCATAGTTCCGGCAGGCGTCCGTCGCACCGTGACTCGATATGATTCCGTAAAGTGCACTGCGTTGTACGGCTTCGTTCATTGCCGTCTGCCGTTCCGTTTCCGCCAGTTTCGTACGTGTCACCATGTCGACGTATGTTTCCGGCTTCCAACGGCGCCCTGCCGCGTCAATTATTCCGGTATCAACCGCGTCGCCTAGTGCCTTCCGCATGCCGGCTAGTGTATCCCGATTGATCGTCCGTCGACCGTTAATGCCGGCTGCCATATTCGCACGCATCGATTCGGCGGTAACCTGTCGGATAGCAGCGCGAACTCGTCGGTCAACATTTTGCGTTACTGCTAGCAAATCCGCCTGCGTATCGGCAATAACCGCGTTGACGTATCGACTATTCATACGATTAAACTTCGCGATATCAGCCGCGGCTTTCCGGGACTCGGCGACGCCAAGCGCGACCAGCGTATCGACGACGCCGGCGGTTCCGGCTTCCGGTACGTATTTCGCGACCCAGGCGGCCGACTCTTCGTTAAGCGACGCAAGGATTCGCGCAACCTCGCGGAGAGCGGCTTCCGTGTGTGCTCGGGACATCTCCATAATATCAAGCGATAAAAGTTCCGCCCGAATCCGTTTGATCGCTTCTTTATAAGCCGCGACGAGGACGGCGATTTCGTTTTCAAACGTAGCCATTAAACGACAACCTCGTTAAACACGCTGCTGTAAACTGTTCCATTCACCCGCGCTTCGTCGTCGTCTATTCGCGTTAGAATTACGTCAGCTTGCGTATCATCAAGCCCATCCATACGTTTAATAGCGGACTTAACGTCGACGGTTGGTTTGTTACCGGTCCGGATCGCGTATACCTCTGCTTCCGCCTTTTCATCGCGTGGGATACCGTCATGCCACGTTATCTTCGGATAAACCGCGTCATACGGCCGGTAGCCCTCTACGCCGGCGTTCGCGGCATTTTCGAGTTGCATCGCCGTCCATAGTGCGTCGCGGACCACCTTGTCGACGTGATGTCGGATACGCTTAACCTTTGTCAGTATCGGCATGAACCGTGCTTTGATGGCGCCCCCGTCCGTGTGCGACGTACCAGTTCCACCCTTATCGGAGGACAACGTCGTACCGAATAGCCACTGCGGCGTTTCGGACATTTGGAATACGAGGCCGAGTAAAATATCGAGTTCCTTAAATGCCGCGTCGAGTTGCCCGTTCCATACCATATATCCCGGAATCTGATCCTCTTTGCCGACGGGAATATACTTGCCGCCCCACCGTACCGCATTCGGCTCATCGCTGTCGTCGTCGCCTATGTCGTCGGGCCCGTAGGCAATCGGGTCCGAATGCTTCCATAAGATATAGTCGATCTGGACAAGCCGGTCGTTAATCGCGGCCAGGACGGATTCTATCTTCTCGACACCGCTGATTCCACGCCAATCATCATCGGTCGTTTTGTACGGTATGTGATGGACGAGTAATTGCGGAATCCCTGTCGGTTCGATATCGGACGCTCGGCCGGTTGCAACGCGGTCACCGATCGTATACGTAGACAACGGATATCCGTACTCGTTCACAACGCCGGCTTCTGATAGCTTAAAACGCTCATGAACAATATATCCCGGAACGTGCCGCTCAACGTTGAGGTACGGTACGTCAACCGTACTCATACGTCCCAGCTTCGAGTCTACGAATCCGGCCGGTTCCTCGACCCATTCGACCCACGCGATATTAACGGCCGCGAATTTCTTACGCGATCCCCGCGATAATTCCGGAAACACGATCGCCGCGTCAACTGCCTCGATAATCGGCTCGGCTGGCGTATCCGGCAGCGTGATTCCTTCGTACTCAGCCGCAAGCTCCTCTGTCATTGTTACGTCTGCGCGCGGTGCGTAGTACGTTTTGATAAACGAGTCGCCCCGATAACCGGCGCCGATAACCGTTTCGTGAATCATCTGCGTAAGATCATTCTCTTCGACGATAGCGTTTAAACGAGCCTGTTCCGCGCTATCGCCGGCTTTACCGGATTCGAATGTAGGCGGTTCCGCTACCATCAAATCGGCCGGCTTCGTGAGCATAACGTCCATTACGTTGACGGCGATATAGAGCGACTTGAGCTGCGCTTCATGCGGCGTGCCTTTTAGAATCTCCGTCGCGCGTTCGTAAATTTCCGCTTGTTTGCCGGCGAATATCGTGCGGCCACGGTAATACTTCGATATGCGCTCTATATCCGCAGCCGGAGGGTATTGCGCGCCTTTTTGAAAAAGCTTAGACACATCCTACCAACTCTCTTATTTTGGGATTCGTAAATCGGTGCTATGATATATTCAACTCTAGTTAGGAGGCGGTGTGTTGCCAAAAGTGCAAGTATTTGAAAGCGACATTGCAGGTTATTTCTTTTACAAAAGCCACAAGTCCGGTAAAACTACCAAATCGATGCTGTTGTCACTAGACGATCTTATAGAAAGACTTCACAAGAAGCAGGTAAGAAGTGTTATAGTTCAAGATGATGCTTTGGCTATGGCTATAGGGTTAAGCGGAATTAACGTCAATCGCAACAAATAACCTGACCTCTACCGATAAAACACCGCCGGCTTGCTTCGTACTTTCTTCCGGCTAGTCTTCGATATGCTTACGGCCATCTCCAGCGCATCGATCACGTCGTCATGCGATCCGGTCCCGTACATCTCGAATTGCTCGAGCAATAACGAATGCCGCCGAGAAAACTGAATAGCCCCGGACTCAATGTCGGGGGCTAACGCTTCAATACGTAACTCTTTACGCGAACGCTGATATATCTCTTTGACGCGGGCTCTCGCGGGATAACCGGCGGCCGTGAGCGCTTGTTTCAGTTTTTGCACGAAGAATTCCTGGGCCGCCTGCGCTTCCGCCGCGATCCCAGCCGGCTGATATCGGACAACTTTATCGGTAATCGCCCGAAGGAATACGTCAGGATGTACCCGCTCGCCCCACGCATCGATAACGTAGGCCGTACCGGACTTCCTATTCCGAGCGACCGTAACGATAGCCGAGTAGTCTCCCCGCGTTTTCCCCATTGCAAAGTCAACGCCCATATATACGTCATATTCGGCCGACATGTAATCGACCTGCTTGCCGTCCCAATACGTAAACTTGTCCGGATGGAATACGGCTGACTCTTCGTCAATCGGATTGTTCATATACTCCGTGTTAAACGCCTTCGAACCGTTGTCCCACTTCCACTTAAACAATCGCCATAACGGCTGCGCTTCCGGCCACAATACGACGGCGCCTCGGTCCATTTCGGCTCGATTCGCTTCGTATAACGACTCGGCTTCCGCAACACGTTCCGCGACCGGTCGATCCGGATCTTTATATACGAGTCTGCACGCTTCCCATAAGTCCATCCGCTCCGGCCATTCGATGATCGCCCGGTAGACACGGTTCCGGAAGTCCGACCGCTCCTTTAAGATCCGGACGAGCAGTGCGTCATGGTGGACCGTTGTTCCCATGTATACGATCGCCGTCCGTTTACCTTTCGGATCGCCGAGCGGGATGACAACTTGCGAGAACCAATCGCGCATTTCCTGCCGTAACAGCTCCGTATTCGTGTTCCGCTTGTCTTCGAGGTCGTCGCATACGATTAGGTCGGGGCGTACGCCGTTCCAATTGCGGCCACGGAGCGCTTGTCCGGTCGATGCCGCCTCTATTCGCGCTAACGGCCGTTTTGTTCCGTCAGGCTGCGGTTCGGACGCGATAAACTCCGCTGAATTATCTTTGACATTTTCCTGCTGCTTAACGGAGAGCAACGGGCCGAAGTCGCGCCGGAGCTTTTCGTTGTGCTTCAATTGCGTCGCGATCCAATCGAGGTTACCCGAGGAAACGGTAGGCGTCTCCGATATGAGAATCGTATACTTCCGTTTGCGGTAGCATATTTCCCGGAGTGGAAATGCCTTCGACAGATACGTTGACTTGGCGTGCGACCGCGGAGCCGCTACCGCTATTTTCGCGTTGACTTCGTTGTTGGATACGTCGTCCATAATATCAGCGATCTCGCGGTGAAACTCCGGCATATCATCAACGCTAACCGCGTCAAATCCGTCCCAATTACCGATATTTCCAGGATTACCGTATTCCGAGAAGTATTCGAGCGCAAACGTTAATAAGTCGTCTTCGGCCCGGTTGATCCGGTCGAGCCGTTCGTACACTGCGGCGGCCGCGTCTAGCTCACGTAGGATATCGTCAGGCAGCGAATCAATATCCGCATCGGCCGCCGATTCCATTAACGCCGTGTATTCCGCTAGTTTAGTATCGCGATCCTGGCGTGTGAGCCAACGTGAGTCGGCGTGTGACCATGCGATATTGATTCGCCTCCTTTCAGCCTTACGGCCATTGCGATATTGATCGTAAATTTCACGTCAAATAACCGCCTCACTACGTAAGTGGACGGCCTTGCAGGCGGTAAGCCCGGATTATACTCCGGATATGCTTGCGTCCGTCTGAGAGGATTTTAGACGGCTTATATTATGAGTTAACGAATCGAAGACGAATGAACGATATACTTAGGTATAGACAGCTACTTGGGAGGAATAGAATGAGATTCTTTCGAGATATCTTACAAGATTTCAATAACGCGAATGGCACTGGCAAGCTAGCGATAATAAGTAATATATTAACCGTTATAACCGTGGTAACCGGTCTACTATTTACCCCTACTGTATTGTCTTTAATTTACAACGTCAGTATCTCCGGCTACTACGGTGCTGTAATGGCAACAACGGCTAGCTTAGCAACGATATTGTCATTCTTCATGCTCGCAGTATTTATCAATCAAATTGTTCGTTGGATAGCCCCAAATATTAGAACTACGTTTTGGTGGTTGTGGGTAATGACAATTCAAGTCTTACTTTGGGGTACCGGGATTGCTTTCCTGCCTGGCGTCATTATTACATATTACAAAGCTATCATTTGGTAGTCTCAAACGATAATTTTGATATGTTGATTTTTCTGTCGCCTAAAGCGGCCTCCTGCGGTCGGTGCCTTGGGGTCAATGCTTTAACGCATTAACGCAACCTACATATGCGCAAAATCCGAATTTTGACTAATAGTCTAGGACGTTCCCAAATCGCCGATAACCCGCATGGTTACGCCATTCTTGACGTTATCGCCCGTTCGCTGAACGTCAGCCGAGCCGCTAATATGGCCGAAATTTGCACTATTTTACGTATCCCATCGCTGGATTTCGGCATATTCGCGCCGCATTCGAAAATTTCTCGGCAGGCGTCCGTCAGAGGTCCGTTGCAAGTAATCCGCCCCATTCCACACGGATTCACAACGTTACCTTACGTTCCCTCTACGTATCCCTACATCTAATAACGTTCCTATTCCGTATCATCTCCGCTGCTGTGACCCGCTGCCTTCAACGCCATCAACCGTTGCTTCAATGCTTCCACATCGGTACCTTCGCTCTCACGCGTCTCCACCTCGACCTTATCCGTCAACATTCCGCTGACTTGTAGCGCAAGCTTCGCCATCGCTGCGTTCCGATCCGTAATTGCTATATCCGTTAACGATTCGATCAGCTCCGGTAATCGCTCCGTGTTCTTCCGTACCATCTCACGCTTTAGTTCGCGTTGGAACGTTTCGTTCTTACGCCAGTTAGCGATCGTATTCGGATGAACACCGCATATAGCCGCAATCTCTTCGTATGTCTTACCGCCTCTTCTCGGTAACGATAGCCATTCGATCGCTACGAGTTGATCCGCGCTTAATTGTTTCGTCATTTATTACGTCAACCTCCGTTCCTATTACGTTTGTCCGCGTACAATCAATGTGATTGACCATGGACATACAAGATGAGGGGACCCTCTTGGCTACGCCAATTCACCCCTTGTCGTGGAAAAGGACCCACGCCAAGAATAGTCATTGCCTTACTTGTCCCGGCCTCTTTCGGTTTTAAAAGAGGACGGTAATGTTGTATGACCCCGCCCTGCTCGCCGACAACTCGAACCGAGTTAACGTGAGCTTACTGTAATACCGCTACAACATAGGAACCGCAGCGTTCCGTCCTTCTCTAAGAATAAGAGGACGAATTACACGAAAACGCCGAAAAGCCGCGCCGTTATTGGGACGAAGCGACTTTCCAACTATGCAGTATATAAGACGGAATATCCGTTTGCTATGCAGTATATAAGATGAAATCCGTACGACCTAGTACGGAAGTGCCTTCGTATCTATCTCGATTTCTCCAGCGTCACCTGTTACGGAAGCGCGCGCAGCTTGGCGAAACTCCTGACGGACAAACTCCGTGTAATCGTCGTATTCCTTTCGCGGTCTTTTCCGGAACATAACGTCAGGATTCATCCGTATAATCCTCGCGCCGAACGCTTCCGATCGCATTACGAATCCGGCCCGTATCAACTCTTGCATGCCGCGACTTGCCGTGTCGTCGTCCACTCCTACTTCGGCCGCGAACCTATTTTGCGATAGGTGGAGGATATCCTCTGCTTTCCGAACGTTCGGATTACAACAAAGGTAGAGGTAGTGGTAGTGAATATACGGGATCATTTTATACAGTAGTCCGGCCGCCTGAATTGAGACGTTCGCTATATCTGCCCGCGTCTTCGTTTGATATACGCGTGTAAACGGGCCGGTCTCAACCGTCGAACCGATTGTATGGTAGCTTTCGTGAACGTTATATACGTTGCGCTTACCCGATCTCTCCGCCACCAGCACGCCAAACCTCGCCAAATTTCCTACTAGTTCTACGGTCCAACGCCGCGACTTACCGATCGCCTTCATTATCTCGTCGATTCCCATCCGGCGCTTCCCGTCCATTAACTCGCCGGCTCTGTCGAACCTCATGTACGGAATCAGCTTCATAATGACGCCAATCTCGTTAAGCGTTAAAATTTCGTTTAGCTTTCGTATCGGTTCGTGATAGGAAACGACATAGCTTCGGCCGCTTCCGGCGTTGTCGATCACCTTTTGGCGCCGACGAGACTCACGGATCGCATCTATCTCCTCGTGACTCATAACGCTATACTTCTGAGAATCGACAAGCATAAGGGATTCGCCTGTGTCCTCGTCATAGTACGTAGGGATATCGTAACTCATAGTCAGCGCACCTCCTTACGAGGCTTATCCGCGCCATACTCGTCCAGTGCCATCCTAACTGCGTCATTCTTCTCGAATAGCCAGAATCGGCCGCCGGATCTCTCGTTGACCCCAACGCAGATATAGCGTATACCCCTCGCGCGTAAGAACTGGTACATAGCCGGCGCGTAGCAGAACAGATACTTATCGCTCATCGATCGTTTCCCCCACTCCATATAGGTTAATCGTATGTGCCCACGGTTCCCACGGACGTTCCTCGCCGGATTCCGTTATGTATGACGCGTCGCCGAGCGTGACTACCCTCTGCAGCGAATCTAGCCGGCCGATTGTGTTGACGCTAAGTGGAATCATACGGGCGATTTCGCGAGCCTCTTTTTTGAATCTTGCGAAGACTAGCCGGTACTCGCGGAATGGCGTGGCGTAGCTGTACGCCTTTTTATCCTCCAGGCTTATACGCTTTGGCTGCGTGATATCGGTTAGCACGTCCGTAAATATACGGCGCACTTCGTCTTTATTTAAGTTGTAAACGTGCTTCGGATGCGTTTCTCGGCTAAGAAGGATGACCATTTTCTCGATGAAACGGCCGTAAGCTTCGTCCGTTAAGGAACGCATTAGTGGGAAATCTACAACGCGTTTAATAAACTCTTCCGTTCGCAAACAGAACTCTTGTCGTCTATCCACTCCAATATCGCCTCCATAATGATTTATCGCGTTTGCTTGTTCGTGCTTCGATCTTCTTTCGTTTGAATAACCGTGACGATTCCGTGCTTATCTACGGTATACTTCATGGCAATTCCTCCGCGGCCGATCGACTGGCTTGACATAGCCGATTTCGGGTGATAGTATATTATCAGGGGTAATATAACGTTTGTGGTAAAAAAGAAAAGCTCGCCTCTCTTTTGTGGTTATTTAGGTTTGCTTCTCTCCCTTCAATACGGATAAGTAGAAAAGCCGGAAACCCGCGCCACGTACGGATTCCCGGCGTTTTTGACGTTTAAACTCCCCGTATACTACCGCAAAAGCCCGTCCTATCGCGGATTACGTACTAACTCACGGCGACTACCGCTGCCCGTTCGCGACGTTTTTGAATCCGTTTCCTCTCCCTCGTTCGCACCATTTGACACGGATCGCATAGAGTCTGACGCTGTCTAACGAGCTGCGCACGATCCCCGCAATCAGCACATAGAATGAAGCCGTTATCGAGCCCATCTTCGATATTCCTCCGCAGATTTGCCACGATTACGTCACCGAAACTCGACCATAACGTCGTTTTGTAGCTGCTCGCTTTCTCTACGTATAAGTATTTTACGAGAACGTCCACGACATAATTCAAGTTGGAGTTCGTATCCAGGATTTGATTCCGAATGTTCATGTATACATACGGGATAGCCGCCTCTTCGTATTTTTTGAACGACTTCATAAATTTTCCCGTATCTAATTCCGTATACTTCGTGATAATCGCCTGCGCCTCGTCAGATTTAAGCGCTACCCGTTTATTCCGCATTAATGTCTGGTAGTTGAATTGTCCAAGATTGGCTGCGTTGAAGTTGATTCGGCGATTCGGGACAATCGTACTCAACCGATTCACGACTGACCGGTTAGTCGGCGCAACCTTCTCGACCTCCTTATCCTTCGCATATCGGAAGAAATGCGGTAACTTAGCGCTTTTAAACTCGCGAATCCTAACGTTTACAGCGTCCGGAACCTCGGGCTTGTACAACGTTTTGGCGTAGTCGATGACGAAGTTGTTTAAGCAGCACATAATCTTCACAGCGTCGAGATCGATGTTCTCGCTATTCCATATTTTCGATATGTTATTGCTCACCTCACCGATGTTTCCGCCAGTGTAGGCCGCTCGGAGTCCGTTAAAAATGCTCTCACCGCTGACAATTTCGGTCGTGGCCGACTTCATCTCGTAGTGTAGCGGTACGATCCCCGCCATGTTCCGTTCGGCCGCAGCGATCAGGGTCTCGTCTCGCATAACGAACGCTTTGTCTCCGTCACAATCGAACATCAGGAGTTTACTAATAGCGTCATGGCAGCTCGTATACAGCCCGTGAGATTTGAACCAGCGGCGCGTATCGTCCGTGATAACGTTGGTCCGGACGGCGTGTTCTCGGTATAAGTGCGGGCTCCGGAGGCAGTCCAGTTTCGTCTCGGCCGCGTATACATTGCAGGATACTTGTCCGTCTGCGAGCAGCCCCTTCGGTCGTTTATCGCCTAAGAAAAGCCACTCGCAGAACGCGTACAGATCCGGAACGATGTAAGTAAATATGCCATCGATTTTGAACTTACCGGATCGCGCCTTCTTCACGATACTTCGCTTGACGTCCATTAGCCTCTGTCGACTGTACTCGTCCGCCAGCAACTCGGGGTATATTTGGAGTGCTTGTTGGTAGTAGTCCTTGTTTTGATTCGCTACTGTCACACCCATTACGTTAAGCATGGTATCACGGTCGCTGCCTATTTTAACGATATCCTGCGCCGTTTCCGCGGTCAACCTCCGCAGTTCCTCGTCGGATAGGTCTGGTAGCGTCTGCAGCATTTGATAATTCATTTCTGCCTGCGCAAAGTTATCGGGCTCCTCATCACGCTTGGCGGCTTGGCACCCGTGTTCTTTGAAGCAGCCGACGTAATGCTGCCAGCTCTCATAGAACTTCCACATTTTGAACTGGCTCCGTGTAAATATGACCTCGATATCGTCGCGCACGATGTCCCATTCTTTGCCGTAAATGTCCGTTACGACTTGCCCGCCGCGCTCTTTCGCGAACTTATCGAACGGAAACGGAACGAGTAGTCCCTTAATCCACGGCATCCGTACCATGAAGCTCTTCCGGCTTTTACGTGGTAGAATCATACCGCAGCCGTCCGTATGGTTAATCGTTACCGGCATAACCTTCCGCGTGATATCGAACGTCTCGCCGTCGATATATTCAACGAGCGTTTCGACCGGAAACTCCATATCATCGACCACGATCGCCCGATCGATCCTGAAGTTCCGCCATGGTTCCGTAGCCGAATTTGCCAACGCGAGATAGGCGAGGAGCTTATTCGTATTCGTACCGCCTCGCGCGTTGATGGCGTCGATACTAAGGCCGGCCGTTAGCGTATTTTCGTGCTTGATCCACGCCTCCTCGCGGATAAATACCGTCTTCTTCTCTCGGATTTGCCCGGAGCCGGCAGTGAAGCAGACGTACTTAACGCCATCGTACGTAAATCCATTGATAATTAGCGATCGGAGGACGTTTTGGAAGTACGTTTCGACTATGATTAGGTCCTTCGTAACCGTACCAGGCGCCACGCCGAGCGTCCGGGTTAACGTCGATTCGAATAGCGATATGATCGCTTTGTCGCTCATCCGGTCAGCGCGGAGAGCCCGGACGCCGGCAAACGTGTCGATACTCGCGCGCAAGGCCATATCCGCTTCCTTGATTCGCTCGCGTAAGGCCCGCGCTTCCTCCGCTCCCGACGCATCGAGTTCGTCCTTCTCTCGTTTTAGCTTCCGAATTTCCGCCTCTAGAGTTGCTTCTTCATCCGTATAGAAGGCGGACGTGTCAACGTTATACACGTATACTTGCTTCGTAAGATACCGCGGGCTTCTCATTCGCACGTCTCCCCTTCCGTAACGATTTCAGTAAGTTCCGATACAATCCGCTCGAATATTATCTCGGCGGCCGTTTGCGTAGACTCCTCGTAATAGGTTACCGGCGCGTCGACGTCTTGACTGGCCGACCACGTTTCGACCCGGAATAGTTTCGTGCGCTCGCGGTACTTGTTCGTCTGCAGCAGGACGATACGATAATCGCCAACCGCTTCCTCGCGGCGCAGGAACGTCTCGTCGTCCCGATCGAATTGAGCGCGCGGCGCCCGGTAATATCGCGGAGCTGCGTCAAACCGGCGTTTCCATGCGAGCTGATTCCATCCATTACCCATACGCAAATTCCTCCCCGTTTTCGGATATAAGAAGGACGGCCGTTTGCCTACGACAGCCGTCCATGTTACGTTATCTAACGCGGTAATTAACTGGCCCTGCGGCGTGCTGGCCGTTTCCGTTGCTTACGTGTAGCCTCTTCCTTCCGCAATCGTTCTATATACGCTTCGCCGGTGCTGTCCGGACCGAGTGACGGGCGAATACCTTTGCGAGTCAATAGTTGGTGAATGAAGAGGCGTCCCGCCTGCGTCCACTTCGTATTGACATACGAGAATCCGTTATCGGCTAAGCCCGTGTGAGAGTCCGTAAATCCTTGCGATTGGTATTTCGCGGTCAACAGCCATTGTTTGTTACGTCGGAACTGTACGCCTTCGTGTTTCAGTATGAGGTTAAGGTCCTGCGCAATGATGGCGTAGTCCTTCGCAATCTGCGAAACGTTGACCGTTCCCTCCGACGCGAGAATTTGGTCGTGATATTCAACCTTCGGCGCCTGTTCGGTAATAACGGCGGCCTGGCGTTCGGTTTCGAGTTGCAGCCGTTCCTTCTCCGCGCGCTCCGTTTTGAGCTGCGTCGCTAACTGAATGAGTGTATCCGGATTGAGCAGCGCTTCCTCGATCTTCTCTGGCGTCAGATATCCGCCATGCTTTCGAATCGCGGGCAGGATCTCGTCGGCTACTTTCGCCTGGAACGTTTCGGCGACAGCGTTTCGGGCTTTCATCGCTAGGCGGTAGAAGACGTTTTCCGGGATGAACGTGGGTAACTCATTTTCGGAATTTGAAATTCCGAAAGAGGCTAACCATGCCTTCAATTGCTGTCGATTAACCCTCTCGTACTCTACCCCGTCTTTCCTATCGATCTTGACGATTCCAAGTCCTGCCGCAACGTCTTCGAGGTTCAACTGCGCTGTACCCGTTTCGTCCACATAACCACGTACTCCGCTAATCGTCAGTAAATTGTCCAATCGTCATTCCCCCTATATTATTTATTATCTATGTGAAGCGCCAGTATTGGCACGTAGTTGTCTAAGCGTCGTCTAGCGTCGAGTATAGGTCGAGCATGTACGACGAAAACCAGTAGTCGTCCGTAATCGCTAGTAATGCGTCCAACATTGTAATCGCCGGATAATGTGGGAAGTCTTCCCGTAAGTACTGGACGCGTTTGACCGCATACTCACGCATGTCCTTTACGAGTTGCACAAAAATGTCCGGAGAAGACTGCGCTTCAATGTAAATGTCGAAAATAACGGACTGATTGTCCTTGCTCTCCTCGATGTCCGCGGTCGTCGCGTCCTTGTACCATCTCCGGTATTTAATCCGCCAACGCTCCGCCAGTTCGTTCGTCGTGTAGCCTTTGATTTCCGGAACCGGTCGCGGCGCCACATAATCACGGAACAACATCGATCCGCATACGATGCAGCCTCTAGCTGGCGGACGTTGAACCTCGCCGCAGCTTTCGCATTCTTCCACGTACACGCCAGGCTTTAACGCTAGATGAACCGTCATATAATCGCTCCTCTTCGATTGGTTTTGTGTCACGTAAACTTCGCCCAAACGGTAGTATCTAAAGTCTCCCTCCCATTCCGCACGGCTTCACTAAAAATAGTCCCCATTAAACTATCCACCGCTAACCCCGCGCCCGCACATACCGCTATATTTCATTCCTTCCGTATTATTCGGATCGACTTTTGCTTCCGCACACTTTGCCGGAAAGCTACTGCCCGTCCAGCGCAAACACTTCGCACACTTTGCCGTCTACTCCACGCTCATATCGATTTCAACTCGAACGACTCGGCCGTCCCCATCGAATACCGCCCGCACCGGATACACGCCGTCACCATGTCCGGAGCTGAACGCGATCCCACGCTCGTCCATGATCGGACCGAAGCCCCGCCGCGATACTGACGCCTTGCAAGCCGAGTCAAAGTCGTTAGCCGGACCGTTGACTTCTGGCATGTACTCGCCGTGCTGCCAACGTTCGAGGTAACACGGATCGATAATCGCGAGTTGCCCGCTATCGACAGTGACTTCGCCGATTGGCCTCGACACGTAGCCGCGTTCCCGGATGTGCCGAAAATATAGCTGCGCGGCTCTCTCGATCAACTTGGACGCAAAGACGTTCTCGCCACGTTCATAGCGCCGCAGCATGTCCGTCGTCGTGCCAATCTCCTTAGCCAGGGCTGACGTCGTGATTCCGTAGCCGGTCCGCATCGCCGCGATGTAAACCCGCATCTCCTGCGTGCTGACGCTGGATGTTTCGTATTCGCGTTGCTGGATTGCGTTTTGAAGTGCGTTCATGTTACCGTCTCCTTTACAGCCTTTTCGGCTATGATTGAACTTTCGTCTATACCTATAGAACCGTTACTACAGGTCGTTTCGCACAATTTGCCTAGAGTGGTTTTTACAACTACTAGAGTAAGTACATGCTTTTGGCAAGTAGGTACCGGCTTTTTACGATATATGTGTCTATTTTGTGAACTCCGAATTATTACCCTACATTTTCTTAGTCGGATAAAACGGCGATTTCGCACATTTTAGTAAGAAGTTTTTTTCTTCTACTTACATAACTATACTTTCTCGCAAAGTTGGGACATTCGATCGAAATTATTTTCGAAACTTCTGAAACCACTCGTACATACGTTCGTATTACAGGGTATAAAACGGGGAAGAGACGCTACCAACGTCCCCTCCGTCAGCATCAACCGTTACCCAACGGCCCTTTAGGCGATAAGCCCGGCAAGCAATTCGTTCTTAGCCGGCCGACTTGGCAATATTCCCGCGACCCACATCGCAAAGGACAACGTCTCGGCCGGCGGCAAGCTCGCAACCCGGTCTGGCACATCGTCCGGAACGTCGATCTCGGTAATGTCGCCGACATTGTCGTAAAAACCCGGATCGGTCACCGATGGGGCGACGTTGAGAAAGAGTAGTTTACCGGTCCAAGGCGTGACAGCAATTTCAGGCGTTAGTAAGTAGCCGCGCTCGACAGTACGGTAGATTCCGCCCTCGACCATATGGTCTTCGAGGTAATAAACGACTTCTATTTGTTTCATTTCACGCACCTCCGTTTTTATTTAAACCGCAGCAGCTAACGCCGGTTTGCCCGCAACCCACAACGCGAAGTCTAACGCGGCAGCCGGCGGAATTGAAGCAATATCGAATTGATAATTCAGTGCGCAGATGTCCGCGAAAATGCCGCAATCTTCGTACATACCCGGTTCGCTGGCGGATGGCTTGACGTTCATGAAGTACATCGTATTAGTGCATGTTACCACGGCCACATCCGGAGCAATCAATGTCCCTTCCTCGACTGTCCGTTCCCGAACGGCTAAATCCGGTTCCTCGTAATATCCAATGATATGAACACGTTCCATCCCCGTAACTCCTCCTCGTTAGATAGTAAGACGCCCGGACAACGGTTGCAGCCGAAGCCGGACGTCAAGTCAATCGCCGATTCATACGTGCCAAATCCAACGCCAGTTGCCGCTGACGCCGCCGCATGAACCGCAAAAACCCTCGGAGCATTTGCAGCTACTCCTCAACACAACGTACCGGCTCGCCAAAGCCGGCGTAGAAACACATAGGAAAACTACCGCACGCCGGGCCCTGGCATACGAGGCTTTCCGCGACAAGGAAAGGTCTTTCCAGCTTTGGAAAAAGCTTTCCCCGTTTCGGCCGGTTGCCATCCGGCTCTTATTCAAGCGGAAATTATTCGAGATGGTACTTCACCAACTCTAGTTCGAAGTCGCAGCCGGATTGCATCAGCTTTTTCGTCAAGAAATCAAGCGCAGTCATTTCCTTCAGCTTGGCGGCCAGTTCGTGAATGACGATATCGCCGCGGGTCACGTTTTGCGCGAGGATGTATCCGCCGTATCGACCGGCTGTATACAAGTCCGGACACTGGTCGACCGCTTTGCATGACTCGATCCAGAGCGTTCCTTCCACGTCGATGTACATAAGGTTGAACTGGTCAATCAAAGTCGCGTCGTGCTGAACGTACTGCCCGTCAAACGGGCCGGCGATGTAGGTTACGCGTTTCAGCGTCATGCAAGCTGCCCCCTCTCCGCTTCGAGCCGGGCAAGGAATCCGTCACGATACGCAATCAACCGGCGGTAACGGGACGCAGGCGGAGCTTGTACCGTTCGACCCCGAAGGTAATCGAACCGGCGCGCCCCGTACTCGTTAGTCTTGCGTGTGTAGAATGCGATGCGTTCCGCGATCGGCTTTACGACGCCGCCAGTTTCGTAGTTGAAAATGCGGATGTTATAGCGGGTCATCGTGCGTTCCCTCCGATCATGGCACCGAACATAGAGCGCAGGAAATCGCCTACGACAAGCCCAAGAATGCGGGCGATATAGCGGCTTCGCGGCGTGCGAGCGGCGGTACGATTAGGCGTGTTGGACGAGACTAAGACTAACATTGGCGTCTACCTCCTTTCGTCCGGGGATTAAGCCCGTGAGCGCAGACAATTGGGCAGAGGTTACACGGATGGTTCCGAGAACGCGGCGGGCATCGATACCGGTCACGCTCCGGAAGAATGGCGGTTGTACGACAAAGCACGTCCAATTATCGGAATCGAGGATCGTGACGCGGAATACGTTGTTAATGAGTGCATAACGGAGACGGTGCGTGAGCTGACGTGAGGACAGCGTTGGTACGTTTGGCATGGGACAAAACCTCCTAATAGTGTATAAATATTTAGTAATGTTGAATTCAAAGTAAGTGTTTATGGACTTATAGTATAACATCAAGTTTTTCGCGTCAAGCCTTTTATTTATTTCCCAATCAACTTATGTTACTATAAGTCCATAAAGGCGTAGGAGGAGTCCACTTTGAGTCTAATACCTTCATATAGGCCACTAGAGGTTACCCTTGTAAATAAAAATAAACTCAAAAAGCACTTACGCGACGAGGCGAATATCTCGGGCACAACACTGGCTAAGATGTCGAACGGGGAGTTCGTCTCCCTCTCAGTAATTGCTCGTATATGCGAATATCTGGAGTGCAAAATACAAGATGTCGTGGAATTTACAACTGAAGAAGACGAGTCCGTCAAAACGCTAAAAGAGCGGTTAGACAGCTTATCGGAAGAAGAGTTCGAGGCTTTACAACGCATCTACGAGATGGTACACAATAAAAAAGCAAACAAGTAACAAGTAGACCGCCAGCCCGCCGAGGTTGCGCGGTTTTTTCAAGTTCAAAAATCACCGTAAAATAAGGGCCTCGTCCGTCTGCCCTACCGTTCCCCTTCCGAACGACACAAGACGCCGTAGAACGGATTTTACACGGCTTAACGCTAGACTTAAACGCAGAAAAGCCCGCCGACTATGGCGAGCTTATTCGTTGATTATGGTTTACGCTCTTTTTCTTTGAACTAATAAAGTCGATTTGTCTTTTGAGGAAGCAATCCTAAAGAATTTCTTTGCAAGGGTCTTAATTGGCTATGCAGTTTTGTACCTAATGTACCGTTTACCGATGGAAACGTTGGCATAGGTGGAGCAGGACGCCACGCAGAATTCATTAACGAGGACGCCTGCTGGGGTATATTAACTGATGCATATGCAACTACCTCTGTTACGAGAAGACTGTCGTTAGAATCGATAAAGGATTTTAGCATATTAAGTACTTGACTAGCGGTTTTACTGGTCTTCACCGCCCATAAAGATTGATGTATCTTCCTAACTTCCCCAAGCTTTTTAATTGCTCCTATAAGCAACAGGTAATCCGAACGTGTCTCAGGTGCATGTAAATCGTAACTAATATGTAGAACTCTCACGTCGCCACCCCTCCCTATTAGCAGTCACTCAATATGAGTGCTAATTTCATTATACTGGAATTTTTCCATTCACACAACTATATGTAGATTTATTTAATAATTCTAACCATATATATTGATAACGTTGAGTGATAGCATTAATTTATTCCGTGAATCTATACCATCAATTGAAGACTCAGCGGGTCTCCGCTGTTCATGACGTACATTTTTGCCATCGTATGCCTGAACGTATGGGAGATGCGCGATCAACTATACGATCATGCAGCTGAGTCAGTTAAGAAGTTTATTTGGGGATAATCGGAGGTCCGCCTTATGTATTGGTTAAATACGATCGTCCAACGATTACGGCAACGCTTCATTCCTCCTCCTGCTGGCAAATAAGCGATGTGGCGTTTTTTCGCCAAGCTTTCGTTATTTCTTAGTCATTAATTCGCGTTTTTTCCGTTTCACGCATTAAAGTACTAAAGTATTTTTATAAGATGCCGATAAATATATGAATACGGATTAAATGAAAAAATTCATTTCAATGATAAGGAGTTATTTAATGAACAACCTTACGTTTGAGGAAGCCGTTCAGCTTTTCATAAGAGATCGTAAATGTTCCAATCTAAGCTCCCACACACTTGATTTTTATAAACGCGAGCTATTGAAGTTGAGTAGAACCCTAGAAAAACAAGGACTGTCTACAGAGCCTTCAAAAATAACAGCCGGTTTGTTAAAAAAGAATGTAATATACTATCTACTCGAAGAAGAGGAGTTGAAAGCTTCGACGATTAACTGCTTACTGAGGGCAGCCAGGGCTTTATTTAATTTTCTATTTAATGAGAAGCTGATAGTTGATATAGAAAACCCCTTTGACAATGTCGGACTTTTAAAAAACAATAAGGCAATCGTTAACACATTTACTAATGAACAACTTTTCAAGTTGTTACAACAGCCCAACTTAAATACGTTTAGTGGTGTAAGAGACTATACGATGATTTTATTACTTTTAGAGACTGGTGTTCGTGTTAGGGAGCTGTGTGACATTAGTATTGACGACATCGACTGGGACGAAATGTCAGTAAAAATAAACGGGAAAGGTGCAAAGGAACGATTTGTATACTTCCAGGAAAAGATGAGGAACCAACTTGCTACTTACATTCAATCACGGGGAGAGATTCACCATAGAATACTCTTTATAAAACGTGGAAATCTACAACCAATCGATCGTCGTACTGTGCACGAACAGATACATATGTACGGTAAAAAGGCGGGAATTACTAACGTTCGCTGCTCGCCTCATACAATGCGACACACATTCGCACGGTTGAGTGTCCAGAATAAGGCGAATCTCTTTGCTCTTCAATCAATCCTTGGGCATAGTACGATGAACCAAGTTCTAACATATGTTAACTTGTTTAGCAGTGAGGTCCGAGACTCTCATAAGTCTTTTTCTCCGATCGAAAACTTACAATACGAATAGCTTTTTTGAACATTTTCTGGGAATGCAGAAACTCCACCGCAGCGGGTAAACCGATAAGGTGGCGGGCTTAGTGCACTATTAAAAACAGAGAGGTAAAATAAGTACACTAATCAGTACATTTTTCTCTTTTTATGTAGTATACTATCTGTAAACCTTTTCGTTGACAAAAGTATATACTTTTGAAACCGAGGGCCAAAGCGTTTATTTTTATTATACCTAGAAGATAGCCCGGTTATCTTGGCCGATGACGGGCTATTTTCTATTTATGAACAACGCAATGATTGCGACAATTAACGTCATTAACGAAACAATTAACCCAGCGGTCTGATAGATTATATTAACAACGTCTGTTATCCCCATAAGGCTCCTCTCTCTATGGCGCCTCGGTTAGGAACATTATACCATCAACTTGGTTAATATGTCTCGTTTCTGGAATATATCCTTTTAAAGATGTTTATGGGAATCTTATACGATTTTCAGATAGAACGCCCGTCGATTATGGCGGGCTTTCTCGTTGTCGGCGGCAGGATATATCCGGTAATATGCCGAATATTTTACGTTGAGGTGACGAATAATGTCGAAAAGGTACGCAGGATTCCGTACGCTAACGTCTCCGCTCCACTTCCATACGGCCGCGATCGACGGTACCGTTATACTCGCGTTCCAGGACGGTGAGTTAATCGGGTCAGGCCGGGTTAGTGACGTTGGTCCGGAGACGCTGCGAATCGGGAATGAGCGGTTTATTATCGCAAATTGTACGTTCGCCTACGCCGATTAGCTTACGAAATCAACGAACTCAGGCGTCCGTAACATGCCGCTCTTATAGTAATTCCGGAATCGGACGCGGGCCTTTATACGTGGCTCTACGTATACGAAGTTCCGGTCCTCGCCGGTTATTAACGAGCGGGCAACGTTGCGGAACGCCTTTTTATGCGTGGCTGGAACGGCGAACTCGATAACGCCCACCGGCCGCCCGTTCATATGCGCGAGCCATCCGAAGTCACCTTTTCGCCAGCCCGCGATATAGACGTCGGCGTATTCGTAATTGATGATCTTTAACCAGTTATCCGACCGGCGCCCGACGTATACGCTGTCCTTCCGTTTCGCTACGATACCCTCTAGCCGATGTGCCTTTATCGTCTCAAATAACGCCGCCCCTCCTCCCTTGACCGTTAGAACATTCGAATAGTACGGGTTTGACGTCAATACCTCCGCCAACAACGCCAGCCGGTCCGATAGCGGCCAGCTCCGGACGTCTATTCCGTTATGACGTAGAATATCGAACACGTAGTAATGAACGGGCGTTGCGATGGCTGCCGTGTCAATCCTCGCCTGCTTCGTCAACCGGAACCGTTCCATGACCGCCTCGAAATCGATCCATCCCGTATCATCCATTCGTGCGACTTCGCCGTCCAAAACGATATCCGTGCCAGCCGCAATCGGAACGTTGTGCAATTCTGGATATTGACGTGTGACATCGTTATTATGGCGCGTATATAAGCGTGTTACTCCGGCCGCGCGCGATAAAATGAGACGATGACCGTCAATCTTCGGTTGAAAGACGTATCGATCGTCGTCAAACGGTTCTTCGCGCTTTCCGAGTAACATCGGTTCGATGAACATAAAAACCACCTCTATACGATTATACCGTCGTAGGTAACCGTATTGAGGCGGTAGTTTATGGGATCAATATATGAGGCTTAACGTTTCCCTCCATGTTTCAGCGGCGAAATGAAGCAGCGGGCTGTTAAGAAAACGTTGACGATTCCGAAGTGGCTCGACGACTTAGCCGTAGAGAATAACGTTAACTTCTCGCGGATTTTACAGGACGGATTGAAGTCGAATCTCGGCGTAAATGAGCGCGACGATCAACGTAGTAAATAACGTAAAAAGCCCCGTATGGCGTCGGAGAGTTTTCCGGACATATCGGGGCTTTTTCATATTTATTCGTCCCCTAACGATTCAAGCGGACTATGGCGCGCATGTTTCTCGGCGATATCGTTCGAAAAAAGTGTAACGTAGTTTCTAACCATGTCTAACGAAGTATGTCCGAGAATTAATTGCAGCGAAAGCGGATCGCCTCCGTTCATAACGTATGTTTTTGCCATCGTGTGACGGAATGTGTGGGGTGATACCCTGACGCCGTTGATTCCGGCTCTGACGCCGTATTCCTGGATATTCTCCTGCATCGTACGAACCTTCATCGGAGTGTTGTCTATGTTGACGAACAGGAAATCGTGATCGAGTAATCCGCGGATCTCGACATATTGCCGTAGGTGTCCATCTAGCGTCTTCTGAAACGGTACGTACCGCTCCTTCCGTCCCTTGCCATATACCTTAATTCGCCGCTCACGCCAGTTGAGGTTGCTAATCGTGATACCCTCCGCCTCTGAAATACGAATTCCTGTCTCAAACAAAACCAGCATCAATACGTAGTCCCGATATCCGGTAAACTTCGATTTATCCGGCGCCCCGAACAGCGCTTTAAGCTGCGGCTTGCTGAACGTTTCGATAATCCGTTTCTCCGACTTTACTTTCACGACATTATCGAACGGGTTGTCAACTATGTACCCTTCCGTCGCCATAAAGTTGAAGTATGCCTTCCACCCACGTATGTATTTGTCGACAGTCGCATCCTTGGCTCCAGATTCACGCGTAGCCAACATGAAACTGTGAATATGGTCGTGGGTAACGTCGATCGGCCGTTCTATGCCCACCTTCGACATTTCCTTACGTAGTCTTCCGAGTACGTCTCGATAGTAGATGAGCGTACCTCCGGATAAGTTACGAATCTTACAGTGTCGTAGAAACGTGCTCTCCGCTACTTCGAAACTTTCCGCCTCGGCTGGTAATTTAGTCGCGCCGCTCCCACTAACGGCAATAGTATTTCTCCGTCTAATTCCGCTTTGATTCCGGATAATAAAAAGACACCTCTTCCGCGTGTATTTCGGTTTAAACCGAATATTGCGCGGTTATAAGGTGTCTCTTGAGCGACCATTTACATAGCAGCCGCGTCAGGATTTGTGTTTTACGGTTCGTATTTTTCTGATATAATACCGTATATGTAACGTCTGCTTTCGCCTGGCTTAGCGTTGGCAAACCGCATAATTACGGGATTTTTTCGAGAAGTGCCGAGGACCGGGATCGAACCGGTACGGTAGTCACCTACCGCAGGATTTTAAGTCCTGTGCGTCTGCCAATTCCGCCACCCCGGCAGGATAGCAAAGTTTGTGTGAAAAATGGTGGGCCCTGAGGGACTCGAACCCCCGACCAATCGGTTATGAGCCGACCGCTCTAACCAACTGAGCTAAGGGCCCTCGAAGACGTTATAATAACGTTATAGTCGAGTTTGGTTGCGGGGGCAGGATTTGAACCTGCGGCCTTCGGGTTATGAGCCCGACGAGCTACCGAGCTGCTCCACCCCGCGAAATTGTCCACTTTCAACACCACATCTTTAATGGCGACATCAATTAATATACTACAGGTGAACCTTTCCAGTCAAGCATTAGTTTTATAAAAAATTCACGGTAAAAATCGCACGCCATATCTGCCTCTCTTGGAACGGAATACTTCTACCTCGCGAGGGCAGTCATAACCGTAGATCCACCAATCATTTTCCATCCGCCTGACCAAGCAGCCCGCTTGAAATTTAGTCTCATATAAACGCAGCCAATATACCCATTGTATCTTCATCATGATGCCCTCCCGCTGTTCGACGAGTAATATGCAGTTAGTTTACCCCAAAGCCGGAAATCCATTGCATCTTGATTACAATCGTCCGTTGCCAGAAGTTCTTAGTAAAGCTGTCTAATGGGTATACTATTAGAAATAACCACCTGCCGAAAAGGAGTTGATCAGAATGCTGTTCGGTATTTGCGTCTTTCCCGAGAAAAACGTCCAGGACGAAGCAAATAAATGGCGAATTCGCCATGATCCCCACTATTGCAATATTCCGCCTCATATGACGATCCGGGAAGCCGAAGAATGGGATGAATCCACTTTAAAGCTTGCTGTCGATCATCTGTCCAAGACGACTGCGTCATTAAGTCCTTTCAAGGTCACATTTAATCGGGTATCCACGTTTTTTCCTGTTACGCCGACGCTCTATTTCGCCCTGGAGGACCCCGCTCCTGTCTTGACGCTTCAAGAGACCATCTGCACCGGTCAGCTGGCACAGACGCTCCACAATTACGTCTACACACCCCATATTACGATTGGCAGGAATATGCCCCCGGGAGAGCTGCATGACCTGTACGGCAACCTGAGAATGAAGCAGATGAAACTTACAACGATTATCGATCGCGTTCATTTGCTCTACCAGACGGAGCAAGGTGGCTGGACCGCTTACCAGTCTTTTCAGCTCCACGATAGTTAAATCTCCATGAAAAAATATCCTCAAGAAAAAAATCCCCATGCACAAGGCTAACATGTGCATGGGGATTTCGATTAAACTCTCACGATCCGCTTACTCAGCGACTACAGCTTCTTCAACCGTTGCCTCGACTTTGACGTCATCTAAAGGTCTCGGAATGCCGACGCCGCCGCCTTCGCCCATCTCGGATTGTCCGGCGAGGATCGCGTTGCCTCGTGTCTCCCACTCGGCCAGGGCCGCTTTTGTCTCCATGGTGCCTTCAAGCACCTTCTGGAACATTTCGTAACCAATTTGACGCGCTTCCCAGATACCTGGCTTTTCACGGTAAATCGCTTCTTCATTGACAGAGGATGGCGGGAGCGGCTTCAGAAGCGTGAAGGCATCGATATTGTACGTCATGCCGCCTACCGGCTTCAGGAATTCCTTACGAGCTACAAGTTCGTAGTTGCTTCTGGATTTCAGCTTTGCCCAATCTCTGCTATTGGAGAACTTGATAAAGTCCCAAGCACCGTCCGGATTCTGAGCTTTCGTATTAATCGCCATCAACTGACTCAAATTGATGTTGCCGCCGGAATCGACATTGGTCGGATGAGTTGGTACCGTGACGACGTCCCAGTCTACCATCTCGAAGTCCTTGATGCTTGCAGCGTTATCGCTGAATTTCTTTAATTCGCTGACGTAATAAGATTCGCTGATCATCATCGCTACTTTGCCTTGCACGAACAGATCGCCGTAGAACGGATCATTGCCGCCCCCTTGGGCGATTTTTTCGTACATCTGATTGATGAACTCTTGATCCGGTACAATTTTTTCTTTATACAGACCAGACACAGTGTCGAATACTTCAGCCCATTGATCGCTGTTGACAAGCATTTTTTCGCCTTTGTCATCCCATGTTCTTAGTTGAAGCGCAGTGCTATAGTTCTGCACATCATTAAAGCCGTCGGAATTCCAGCGGTTGAACGAGAAGCCGAACGTACGGTCGGCCCCTTCGCCGTTTGCAAGCTGACGAGCTTTGGCGAATACGTCGTTCCAGCTCATTTTGTCAGTCGGCGGCTCAACACCCTTGTCTGCGAAGAGCTTTTTGTTGTAGTAGAGCGCAGAAGATGTGAATGTCGGAGTCAGAGCATAGATGCTGTTGTCTCCTGCCGCTTTAATTCCTTCGATAACCGTTGGGACATAATCGGTCAGGTCGAATTTATCCTGCGCAATGAGCGGGTCAAGCGGCTTAAGCAGGTTATCCTGCGTAAATCTTCTGAGCAGATTGTAATCGATGACCACGACGTCTACCGGATTCGTCCCTTCCATCAGCTTTTTCATTTCTTCGTAAGGATCAGGTTGATCAGCCGGCTTGCCAGGCTCCGAGGATTGCGTAAATCGTTGGTTGTCGTAATTGATCGCCCCAACGATCTCGAATGCGACATTCGGGTATTGGAATTCGAACATATCGGTATACTGCTGACGGAAGTACGGCTCATTGTCAGAACCGCCATACAAGACGCCAATACGCAGAACGCTGGTCTCTGCCCCGGAAGGATCGTTCCCGCCCGAACAAGCGGACAACATGCCCGCAGTCAATGTCAGCGACATGCCCAGCATAGTCCATCTGGAGAAACGTGATTGTTTACTAGGATTTATCATTGCCATTACCCCCCAATAATTTTGGCGAAGAGATGATAATCCGCTCTCCGTCGAATTCCATTGTTGCTTTATCCTTAATGCCCAGTGCAGTAAGAAATTCCTTGGGCACTTGCAGCCGCCCTACCCGGTCGACGACTACATAAGCTTCGTGCACGCCCGTCAGACCTTTCGCGGTCGGCTGCACGGAATCGGATCCATCTAGACCGATATTCGGATTCCGTTTAATAAATTCGGTGCTCGTTAGTCCATCTCGTATTGCAACAACCCGATCGACCTTGCTTGCAAGCGTCATGTCATGCGTAACGATGACGATGGTGACGCCAATCTCGCGATTAAGCTTCCGGAAGATCCCCATGATCATATCCGACGTCGCGGTATCAACGGAGCCGGTCGGCTCATCCGCGAGCAGGAGCTTGGGACGATTGGACAAGGAGATGGCGATCGCCACGCGTTGCTGCTCGCCGCCCGACAATTGATGGAGCTTGTTGTACATCCGCTCCTTCAAGCCGACCCACTCCAGCAATTGCTTTGCATATTCGCGATCCACCTTGCCGGAAAGCATCATCGGCATCTCGACATTCTCAAGCGCCGTCAAGTAAGGCAGCAGGTTCCTGGCGTTGTTCTGCCAGATAAACCCTACGGTTTCGCGCTTGTATTGGACGAGTTCCTCTTCCGTAATTTTGAGCAAGTCCCAAGGTCCAACCTTTACCTGACCTGCCGAGGGACGGTCGAGCCCGCCCAGTGTATTCAGGAGCGTCGACTTGCCGCTGCCGCTGTTGCCGATGATCGCCATCAGCTCGCCATCCTCGACCGTCAAGTTCAAGCCTTGAAGCGCAACGACCTCGAGATCATCCGTTTTATAAATTTTGACTAACCCTTCGCAATGAATCATGGACCGTTAACGCTCCTCTCCCATCTTGACCGCTTGGTGTACCTTCAATCTTCGGATGTGCAGGAAGAGCAGCAACGCGCCTACGAACATCATAAAACCAACGACGTAGAACAACTGATTCGTATCGCTTGCCTCGAACACGACCCGGAAAGGCGGTACAGTCTCCGCGACGTTATCCGCAGTCTGCAGGAACGGCAGGAAGATCAAGCTGACGACTTTTCCGATCACGATTCCGAGAGCTATAGCAAGCCCCGCGGTGAACAACTGCTCCAGAAGCATCATACCGGTAAGCTGCTTACGCGACAAACCCATCGCTCGCAATACGCCGAACTGCACGACACGACCGGACAGATTAAAGAACCAATATAGAATGTATCCGGCAAGCGTGATCACGACGGATACAAGAAACCCTAAGCTCAGAATGCCGAATACCCCGCCGCGCGTCGGATGTTTGGACTCGGTTATGAGTTCGGTCCGTACATCATCTACAGACGCGAGCTCAATGCCTTCCTTCTGCAGCTTATCGACGATTGGCGCGACCAACGCATCCGGCTCCATCTTAAGCCATACTTCGTAAGGCATGATCGGAAGCTGGTCATAGATATAATCGAGATTCGTAATAATGAATGGCGATTTGTCCGGATACTGACTCGGCCAATAAGGCAGAATGCCTACTACCGAGAAATCGATCATGCCATCGGTGAAACCAACGGATACGGTGTCGCCCAGCTTAAGCTGATACTTCTCGGCAACTCCGGTCGGAATGATCGCAGCATGCTCCACTAGGCCAAGATTCGCCAGGTAGTGGAACGGATGCACCGGATACAGGTCATCCCGAAACCAGCCAACCTCGGAGAAGTCCTTGTTGTCGATGCCAAGAATGGTTCCTTGGCCGATCGACTTGCCGGAGATAACGACATTGCCCTTGGACTTCAGAACGCGGGCGGCCGCTTCCACGCCATCCAATGTCCGGAAGATCTCGAATGGCGGCTCGTTGTACAGAATACGTGTCGGCACTCCGCCTCCATTGCCGCCGCCGTTTCCTCCGCCGCCGGGGCTTCCTCCGTTGCCTCCGCCGCCGCCACCGTTGCCTCCGCCGCCGTTACCGCCATTGCCGCCGCTTGGCTGCGTTACTTCGGCGGTTCCGTCCCATACGGTCTGAATAATGACATCCGATCCGTATTTATATAGGGTGCGTTCGGTCGAGTTGAGATCAATCGTACGTGCGGCAGACGCATTGTATACGCCAAGACCGAGTGTCAGCACGAGTAAAATCATTAACGGGTAATACCCTTTGGACGATCTCGACAGCTGCGTCAGCGTCAAGTACAACGGCACGGGAAGGAACTTGCGACCGAGCCAGTTGAACAACTTGAGCAGCCATGGGAACAGCCTCAGGAAAAACAATCCTAACGCGAATATCGCCAACGCCGGCACAAAGAACAGAAACGGCTGCACATTAAGCTGATCCGTCGTCATGCCCGTCTGGAACGTCAGCATTTGACGTTCATTAAACATATACCATCCATAGCCAGCCGCCCCGAGCAGCAGCACGTCGAGGAACCAACGCTGCCAAACCGGCTTGCGGTCCGAACGCGCGAGCTCCTGCTTGTAGCTCACGATGGAGGAACGCGCGTAGATGACGGCCGGGATTACTGTGGCTAAAATAGCGAGCAATACCGCCGCGCAACCTGCGATGATGGCTTCCGTAGAAAAGCCGACCGGAATCGAAGCCCGGTTGACGAACGACAGGAAACCGTTGGCGGAGCCGATGCTTTTTGCCATGAACCAGCCGATAAAAGGTCCCGTTGCCAAAGCGACAGCACCTAGCATCAGCCCCTCCAGCAGATAAATCCATATGATCTGCCGCGTTCCTGCGCCTCGGCTTCGCAACACAGCGATGTCGCTGCGCTGTTTATCCAACGATTGGCGCGCATTCATCGCGATGAAGTAGAATACCATCGCAATCATCGGCGCGGCAAGCGTGAACAGCAATGTCTGAAGCTGCAAGCTTTGCTTGCGGAATTCCGTCAATGTGGACGCGAACGAAATTTCCACACGCGTATCTTTCATGCGCTGGTAGAGCTCGATGTTAAGTCGCTCCAGCGTTCTGCCAAGAGGAGACAATTGACTCGTCTTAACCTCGGACAGATCGAATGCGTAATACCAGCCGCCGTTATGCAGCGGTATGCCAAACTTCTCGAGCAGCACCTTGTGGAAGACGGCTTCGCTGACCTGCAGCGAGCCAAGCAGCCCTTCCAGACCTTGATACCAGTAAGGGTTAGCGGCATCGACTGGATTAAAGGCGCCGACGATCTTAACCCGCAACGTCAGGTTAAGCCCGCCGTATACCGGGTATTCGAATATATCGCCAATATGGATGTCGTTGCGGTACATCGCCTCCTCCATCATGACGGCTTCGATGATTTCTCCGTCCCCTGCTCCTTCGTCGAACCACTTGCCCTGCGCGATCTCGCCATGTTCGGCGAGGCCCGACATTGTCATCAGAGACAATTGCCTGTTGCGGCCCGCATCGACCTTGCTGGGATCCTCCGGTACAACATCGGAGCTGCGGATAGAATACGTCTTCTGGTACGTGTCATATGTAAAACCAATGCTTTGCGGAACTTCTTCTTTAATGTACCGCTCCAGTTCGGCCAATGCCGTCAGGTCCGTCTTCTCGCCCGGCGTGGATTGAAAACGCATGAGCAGCGAGCCTGCCGGCATGCCGGTGCTCTTTTCCTGCAGCGACTGGGCGACGACGCGCTTAAGCGCTCCGTCCGCATACATCGGAATGCTTGTCGCGAACGCGACCGCCATCGTAAGTCCCGCAAGCGTGCTTAACGTCAGCCATCTTGTATTCCACATCTTGCGGAATATGAATCGAAACAGCGGAATACCCATGTTTTATCGACCTACGACTTTCTGCCCCGGCTTCAGCCCCTGCAAGATTTCGATATCCGTTGCAGTCTGCTGGCCGACCTCGACGTCCACCTCGCGTTTGCCTTCATTATCGATAACTTGAACATAAGTGCGCGAACCGATGTTACGGAGAGTCGAAGGCGGAATAACGACTGCATTTTCCGTCCGTTTCGTAATGATATTAATGGAGATCGGCGTACCGCGCGCAATGTCTTTCGGCAATTCCGGGAGGTCAACAATCATAAAATCCTCGGGACGCTCCGGCTTGTTTTCCCCTTGAGGCGGATTGTTGCCGTTATTGCCTTCCGTCGTTTTCACCGGCATCTGCTTAACCGTTCCCTTGAAGTTGCCGACACTGCTGATCGTTACGACGGCTTCCATTCCCGGAGCAATCTTTTCGAGCTCCGTTTTCGTCAGCTTGGCCGCCGGCGTCATAAGAGCGGTATCCGCTACGATCGCGATCGGGGCGTAGGCTTTGATGACATCGCCCTTTTGCGCGCTTACCGACACAATTGTCCCCGAATAAGGGGCCACGATGGTCGCTTTTGCGATCTCTTCCTCCATGTCAACGAGCTTCTGACGTTTCTCCTCGAAGGCGATTTGTTTTTCCTCGAACTCCAGCGGCTCCATCTCGTCGCGCATCCGGAGCGTTTCCTTCATGGCATTCTCTTCGCGTTTGAACGCCAGTCTCTCATTGCGGAGCGTCTTCTTTAAATCCTCGACATCAAGCTCTCCAATGAGGTCTCCCGCTTGCACGGTATCGCCCGTTTTGACGTAGAGCTCTTTCAAGTGTTTGTTTTCGAGCGTAAAATATAACGTTTCTTCCTGGGTGGAAATCACTTTGCCGATGACCTGGACCTTCGTCTCCAGCGTCTTTGTCGTTACCTCGTATTCGGGCTTTTTCGAAATTTGAGGCGGAACGATCTCCGGCAGCACCTCCTCCGCTTTCTCGTCAGGCAATAGCGAGCATCCCCCTGCGAACACCAGCGATAAGCTCAGCGCGGCTATTATGGACTGTTTAGATAAACTTCCCGTCCACCATTTCATAGACATGGTCGGCAACCTCCAAAATCGTAGGATCATGTGTAGTCATGCAAATTGAGACGTTTTCTGTTGTGATGATATTTTGGAAAACCGACATGATTTGTGCGGACATTCCCGTATCCAGCTCTGCCGTTGGCTCATCGGCGAGCAGCAAGAGCGGCTTGTGAGCGATGGCCTTCGCGATAGCTACGCGTTGCTGCTCGCCGCCGGAAAGCTCGAATGGACGATGATGCATCCGCTTCTCCAGGCCGACCAGCTCAAGGCACTGCTCAACTCGACTCTTCCATTCCGACCTTGGCGTTCCCGCCATGCGAAGCGAGAGCTCAACGTTCTCCCAGGCAGACAGCAACGGCATTAACGCGAACGCTTGGAAAATAAAACCCATCTGCCTACGCCTTACATGGGTTCGCTCGTCGTCGCTCATTCGGCTGAAAGGAAGCCCATTAAATAGGATTTCTCCCTTGCTCGGCGTATCCAATCCTCCAAGGCAGTTGAGCAGCGTCGTTTTGCCCGAGCCAGAACGACCCTTCAGCATGACAAGCTGATTGGGCATAACGGACATCTGAATGCCCTTGAGGACATGCAGCGTATTGCTGCCAACCTGGAACATTCGTTCCACTTGGTTAACTAACAGCAATGGTCCGCCAGTTGCGCTATCTCCGCCCTGCTTATCTTGGGCAGAGTCAACGCTGCTGTTCGGAGTTTGCTCGATCATCTCTTGTTTCATCGTTTGCTGTTCCGTACCGGCATCCCCCTCCCGCATTCTCTATCTTCATATTTCTAATCTTACATCATAGACGGAATAGACCAAGAAAAAGTTACGCATCTTGGGCATTTATCCCTAACTTTTTTCGTTAGCAAAAAGAAGGCTGTTCCGCAGGGAATAACGGAACAGCATGATGCTCATCTATGCCTTCACTTTAAATTGGCCAACGGCCGCTCCCAGCTGATCCACGATATGATCCAGCGTGCGGGATGCGTCTGCAATATTGTCCGTCAGCGCCAGCTGCTCTTCCGTAGCAGCCGCTACGTTATCCGTTTTTTCCAGACTTGCGGCAGCCGTAGCCGCCGATTGTTCCGAAGACGCGCTTACCTGCTCGGAGCTCGCGGACATCTGCTCCGTTATCGTCGAGCTTTCCTGCAGCTGCTCCGTCATCTTGTTGACTGCGGCACTAATTGCATTTAAGCGGAGATTCAGCTGAGCGACGCGATTATTGCCATCCTCCACTTCAACAAGCGTTTGACGCATAACGTCCGAAGCGTTGGCGATCTCCCCTCTTGTTTCCGTTACGAGATCGTTAATACCTTCCGCAGATGCGAGAGAGCTTGCGGCAAGCTTGCGAATCTCGCCGGCAACGACTGCAAAGCCTTTGCCATGTTCGCCGGCGCGAGCCGCTTCGATGGATGCGTTAAGCGACAGAATGTTCGTTTGGTTCGAGAAAGTCGTAATGTTTTCCGCGATGGAGCCGATCTGTCCGGAACGTTTCTCGAGCGTTTCAATAATACCGGAGAGGCGATGAATGACATCAACCATGCCTTGCATACGTTCTTCCAGACGTTTCAGCGCTTCACGGCCTTCGTCTGCTTCTATCGAAGTGGAAGCGGAGTGATCCGCCATAGTCGACGTATTTTCCGCGATGCGGCCGATGCCAACCGTCATCTCTTCGATGGCGCGAGAAGTCTCTGCAGCACCCCGTGCCTGCATCTCTGAATTTTGCGTAACTTCCGCGATTTGTCCCGCCACATGCTCCGATGCCGCCGCGGACTCCGATGCTGCGATCGATAAGCGCGTGGAGGAACTTTTAACTTCGGAGGCGTTCTTGACGACGCCCGAGATCAATCCATGCATCCTCTCGATCATGTCGTCCACGGAATGGAGGATCCGCCCAAGCTCGTCTTTGCCATACTTGGCGGCGCGCGGCGATGTCAGGTCTCCTTGGCTCACCAGGTTGGTCTTTTCGAGTACTTTTCTGATCGTAGAGGTCATCGCGCGCGTAATCAGGATCAGCATAACGAGAAGCAGCAAAGTAACGACGATGACAGCGACAAACGTAAAGAGCTGCGAGGAGTCCAGGTTTGATTCGATCTCCTCCATCTTCTCGTCCGCAAAGGCTTCAATGTTCTTCACGACTTCGTCTACGCCGGTGCGGGCGGTCTGGAACAAGGAGTCGACTTCCGGATTTACGGCAAGCGGTTTGCCGTCATTTGCTGCCGCAGAAGCCGCCGAAAACCATGCGTTATAGTTGTCATCAAACGAATTCAAAATGTCGCCGACTTTCGCAGCGGATTCTCCTTTGTCCAGTTGGAGCAATCCAGCGGATTCCATCAACGTCTTCGCGGAAGCGACTCTCTCGATTGCTTGATCCTTGTTCGCAATCATCTCTTCATTCATCGTTTTTAGCGAGGCCGCGTCCAACGCGCCCGATTCGATCAGAAGATAAGCATTGTTGGCTTGATAGAGATCGCGGTCTGCATTAAGCATGAGCCTGCTAACCTGATTGGAGGTTTCGTGTATGGACGACTTCATATCGTCGAATACTTTCCGTTGCTCTCCCAAAAGCATAAGTCCGGTCATCGTATAAAAAAACAAAGGAACAGCTGCCAAAATAACCAATTTTAAACCAACTGAAATTTTCATATTCGTCTCTCTCCTCGTCTTATTACCGATACTTATTTATCGGATAAAACGAAGGCAATATGTAACAGCTACCCTAAACTTTTTAAATTTTATTTGTCGAAAAAAAACGTTCCGGCTCTCATCCGGAACGTTCTTTATTTCGGGTGTTTCAACAACGGCAGAGAATATCGTTACTTCCCGAACGATTGAGGGTTTTGTCGCCATGATTGAAGCGTCGCTACATCAGCTTCTTCCACGAGCCCTTGCTGCGCCGCTTCTTGAATAAGCGCCGAGTAATTCGACAGCGTCTCAAGCTGGAATCCATCATCTTCGAACGACTTTGCGGCGGAATCAAATTGATACGTAAAGATCGCGAGTACAGCCAGCACTTCGCCGCCCGCTTCACGAACGGCTTGAGCCGCCTTCAGCGAGCTGCCGCCCGTCGAGATAAGGTCTTCAATGACGATAACCTTCTGACCTTCGGCGATGCGGCCTTCGATCTGATTCTGTTTGCCATGTCCCTTCGCCTTATCGCGAATGTATGCCATAGGCAGGTTCAGCTTCTGCGATACCCAAGCGGCATGAGGAATGCCCGCTGTCGACGTACCCGCAATGATCGCTGCATCTTGATAACGCTCGCGTATGATCGTCGCGAATCCCTCCGCGATCATATCGCGAATCTCGGGATAACCCATCGTCAAGCGGTTATCGCAATAGATCGGCGACTTGAGACCCGATGTCCATGTAAACGGTTCGTTCGGACGAAGCGCAACGGCTCCAATCTTCAGCAGGCTCTTCGCGATTTCTTGGGGCAAATTCGATAATGTCAGCTTAGTCAACTGCAATCAGCTCCTCGATGATAGATTCAATCGCGGCGCGCGGCTCCGGCGACGCCGTTATCGGTCTTCCGATAACCATGTAATCCGTGCCTTGGCGTAATGCCTCGCCCGGTGTCATGATGCGGGATTGGTCTCCGACATCAGAACCGGCAGGACGTATGCCAGGCGTTACCGTGACGAAATTACCGCCGCAAGCGGACTTGATCGCGACGACCTCGGACGGTGAAGCGACAACGCCTTGCAGACCTGCCGTTCTCGCAAACTCTGCATAACGAATGACCGACTCTTCCACTGGGCCGGGTATGCCAATCTGTTCGTTCATAACAGAGACGCTCGTGCTCGTAAGCTGCGTCACCGCGATGACCGCTGGCGCGGTACTGCCGCTAGGGAGCGCTGCTTGAACGCCTTCCATCGCAGCCTCCATCATGGCTGTGCCGCCGCCTGCATGGACATTAAACATATCGATGCCCAGCTTCGTTACGCTGCTCGCTCCGCCTTTGACGGTATTCGGTATATCGTGCATTTTGACATCCAGGAAGACGTAATACCCGCGTTTCTTAAGGCTCTCCACAAAGGATGGGCCTGCAGCATAAAACAGCTGCAAACCCACCTTCATATAACAGGGAATGCCCTTCAGCTCCTCGATCAGTCGTTCGGCCGCCGCGGCGTCCGGATAATCCAGAGCCACCATGATGCGTTTCGCGGCCTGTTCGCTTGTCAGCTTCATCTGCGATTCCCCCTATTTACTTGTTATTTGCCGGATTTGCTCAGCACAGGCATGGCATGGGACGAGAAGTTGATCGTCTCCATCATGCGGAGAAGCGCACGGACCGTATCCAGCGATGTCATGCAAACGACTCCGTTCTCGACTGCTTCGCGGCGTATGCGGAAGCCGTCGCGCTCAGGCGTCTTGCCTTTCGTCAGCGTATTGACGACGAATTGCGCTTTGCCTTCGCGGACCATGTCAAGAATGTTCGGCGAACCTTCGCTCAGCTTGTTCACGCGTTGCACATACAAGCCAGCCGCTTCCAGCGCATCCGCCGTACCGCCGGTTGCCATAATTTTATAACCGATTTGGTTGAAGCCTCGAAGCAGCTCCACCGCTTCTTCTTTGTCCTTGTCGGCTACGGTAGCGATGATGGTTCCGGATGTCGGAATTTTCATGCCTGCGCCGATGAGACCTTTGTACAGAGCTTTCGCATACTGCACGTCGCGTCCCATTACTTCGCCCGTCGACTTCATCTCCGGAGTCAGCGTCGGGTCTACGCGGCGCAGCTTGGCGAAGGAGAAGACCGGCACCTTGACGGAGACGTATTCGTCTTCCGGCCACAGACCGTCCACATAGCCCTGGGAAGCAAGCGTAGTACCGAGAATCGCTTTGGTCGCCAGGTTCGCCATCGGCAGGTTCGTCACTTTACTCAGGAACGGAACCGTACGGGACGAACGCGGGTTAACCTCGATCACATACACTTTCTCATTGTGAATAACGTATTGGATGTTAACGAGACCGATGACCTCGAGTTCTTTGGCGATCTTGATTGTAGTGTCAACGATCTGCTGCTTGATGTCATCCGAGAGCGATTGCGGCGGGTAGACCGCAATGGAGTCGCCGGAGTGAACGCCTGCGCGCTCGACATGCTCCATAATGCCCGGGATCAGAACCGTTTCTCCGTCGCAGATCGCGTCGACTTCCGCTTCCTTGCCCATCATGTAGCGGTCGAT
This sequence comes from Paenibacillus sp. PAMC21692, assembly GCF_014303795.1. Classification (NCBI taxonomy): domain Bacteria; kingdom Bacillati; phylum Bacillota; class Bacilli; order Caryophanales; family Paenibacillaceae; genus Paenibacillus; species Paenibacillus sp. PAMC21692. Next base: position 4,534,288 of record NZ_CP060293.1, on the reverse strand, counting down.
AAGGACCGGATGCTCCGGATTGATCTTCACGGCTACTTCCATGTAGTTTAGCAGTTCCTCATCGGAGTAGACGATTTCCATAGCCCGTCCGCCCAGAACGTACGATGGACGTACAAGCACCGGATAACCGAGCTTCTGTGCCGTTACAACCGCTTCTTCGACCGATGTTACCGTGCTGCCTTCCGGTTGCGCGATGTTCAGCTTGCGAAGCAGCGCTTCGAACTTCTTGCGGTCTTCCGCCGCGTCGATGCTCTCCAGGCTGGAGCCCAAAATACGTACGCCTGCTTTAACCAGAGGCGCAGCAAGGTTGATTGCGGTTTGGCCGCCGAATTGCACGATTACTCCGATCGGATTCTCTTGTTCGATGACGTTCATAACGTCCTCGAAGAAAAGCGGTTCGAAGTAGAGGCGGTCGGAAGTGCTGAAGTCCGTCGACACCGTCTCCGGGTTGTTATTGATAATAACAGCTTCGTACCCCGCGTTCTGGATCGCCCACACCGCGTGAACGGTCGAATAGTCGAACTCGATGCCTTGACCGATCCGAATTGGGCCGGAGCCGAGCACGAGAACCTTTTGTTTAGTCGTCTCCGTCACTTCGTTCTCCACCTCGTAAGTGGAGTAGTAGTACGGTGTAGTCGCTTCGAACTCGGCCGCGCACGTATCAACCATCTTGTAGACCGGCTTCAGTCCATTCTGCAAACGGAATGCGCGAACCTCCGCCTCTGTTGTATGGCTTCCGTTCGGGAACCCTTCTTTGCGGATTTCCGCGATGGAGCGGTCGGAGAATCCTTTGCGCTTCGCTTCGTACAGGGTTCCTGCCGACAGCGTTGCTTCCTTGCGCAGACGGTCTTCGAATGCCACGATGGACTCGATTTTGTCAAGGAACCACCAGTCGATTTTCGTGATGTCCTGAATCTCTTGCAGGGAGAAACCGCGGCGGAATGCTTCCGCTACGAGGAACATACGCTCGTCATCCGGCTTCTCCAGGCGATTGCGCAGTACCGACTCTTCCAGAGAACCCGCTTCCTTGAGATGCAGACGGTGAGCGCCGATCTCCAGTGAACGAACTGCTTTATGGATGGATTCTTCGAAGGTGCGGCCGATGGCCATAACTTCGCCGGTAGCTTTCATCTGCGTTCCGAGCTTGCGGTTGGCGCTAACGAACTTGTCGAACGGCCAGCGCGGAATTTTCGATACGATATAGTCGAGCGTCGGCTCGAAGCATGCATAGGTTTGGCCCGTAACCGGGTTAACCAGCTCATCCAGCGTATAGCCTACCGCGATCTTGGCAGCCATCTTGGCGATCGGATATCCCGTCGCTTTGGAAGCCAGCGCGGAGGAACGGCTTACACGCGGATTTACTTCGATGACGTAGTATTGAAAGCTGTGCGGATCCAGCGCGAACTGCACGTTGCAGCCGCCTTCGATATTGAGCGCGCGGATGATCTTAAGCGACGCGGAACGAAGCATCTGGTACTCGCGGTCGGACAACGTCTGCGAAGGGGCAACTACGATGCTGTCGCCCGTGTGCACGCCGACCGGGTCGAAGTTCTCCATGTTGCAGACGACGATGCAGTTGTCGTTCGCGTCGCGCATCACTTCGTATTCGATTTCCTTCATGCCGGCGATCGACTTCTCGATGAGACACTGGCTGATCGGGCTGTAGCGAATACCGGAAGCCACGATTTCGCGAAGCTCTTCTTCGTTCGCGCAAATGCCTCCGCCCGTTCCGCCAAGCGTGTAGGCAGGCCGAACAATGATTGGATATCCGATGGAGTTCGCGAAGTCGACGGCGTCTTCTACCGTCGTAACGATCTCGCTCTCAGGCACCGGCTGCTCCAGCTCGCGCATCAGATCGCGGAACAAGTCGCGGTCTTCCGCTTTCTCGATGGCGATAAGCTGCGTGCCGAGAAGCTTGACGTTCTCGCGCTCCAATACGCCTGCACGCGCCAGTTCTACGGCCATGTTAAGGCCGGTTTGACCGCCCAGCGTCGGCAGCAAGCCGTCAGGACGTTCCTGGCGAATGATTTGGGAGACGAACTCCAGCGTGATCGGTTCGATATAAACCTTATCCGCCATGTTCGTGTCGGTCATGATCGTAGCCGGGTTGCTGTTAATAAGCACAACCTCGTAGCCTTCTTCTTTTAGCGCCTGGCAAGCTTGCGTACCGGCATAGTCGAACTCCGCCGCTTGTCCGATCACGATCGGCCCGGAGCCGATCACGAGAATTTTTTTCAATTCATTATTTCTGGGCATACTCAAGCTCTCCTTTCAACGTCTCCGACAAGACGGCTTGACGAGGTTTTTGCGGGTTGTTTTTTTTGTGCTCGCGGATCATCTCAAGGAATTCGTCGAACAGGTAGCTGGAATCGAACGGACCAGGCGCTGCCTCCGGATGATATTGAACGGAGAAGGCTGGGTGCACGTTATGCTTCAAGCCTTCGATTGTTTTGTCATTGTTGTTGATGTGCGTCACTGTCAGCTGAGTGCCGTGAACCGTATGGTCAAGCACCGTATAGCCATGATTCTGCGATGTAATGTAGCAGCGGTTTGTGGCAAGCTCCTTGACAGGATGGTTGCCGCCGCGATGACCGAATTTCAGCTTGCCCGTATCTGCTCCACAAGCCAGCGCGAACAGCTGATGACCAAGGCAGATGCCGAAGATCGGGAATTCGCCGACCAGCTCGGAGATCATCTTAACGGCATGCGGAACGTCTTTCGGGTCCCCAGGACCGTTGGACAGCTGAATGCCGTCCGGCGCCAGACGGCGAATCTCGTCTGCAGTAGTGTCGTGCGGAACTACGACCACATCGCAGCCGCGCTGCGTCAATTCTCGCAGAATGCCGTTTTTGGAGCCGAAATCGACCAACACGATGCGCTCACGGTTGCCAGGGCTCATAAATACATTCTTCGTGGACGTACGAGCCACTTGATCTCTGAGCAGCTGAGATGCGCCGAGACGCTCGGCAAGCTCTTCGACTCGCTCATTGCCTGTTGTAATGAGGCCCTTCATCACGCCGTGGTGACGAATCTTGCGAGTAAGCATGCGTGTATCAATATCGCTGATTCCCGGAACACCGTATTCCTTAAGCAATTGTCCCATCGAATATTGCGCGCGCCAATTGCTCGGAACCGGCTCATGACGTCTTACGACCAATCCATGAATGAAAGGTCTCAGCGACTCGAAGTCATCGCGTGTAATCCCGTAGTTGCCGATCAATGGATATGTCATCGTTACAATTTGTCCGCAATAAGATGGATCGGAGATGACCTCTTGATAACCCGTAATCCCCGTATTAAACACGACCTCGCCCGTCATTTGCGCTTCTGCTCCGAAGGACAGACCGGTAAACAACGTTCCGTCTTCCAACAATAGTCTTGCTTGCATCCGCTTCACTCCTCAGCTGTTAGTAAGGTTGTTCAAAAAGTCCGCTTCCCATCACGAAGTATCCCAAGAAGCCTGCTCGACAACGAACTTTTGAACTCGATTAAAAATCTATATCCAAAGTTATTTCGACCAAACAATGTTTCCATTCACGATTGTCGTTACCGGCCAACCCTTTAGCTGCCATCCGCCGAAAGGCGTATTGCTGCTCTTGGACAGCGTATCCGTCGGGTCTACCGCTTTTTCCCTCTCCAGATCGACGATCGTGATGTCGGCAGGCGCCCCAACCTCCAGCCTTCCCGCGTTTAACCGGAACACGCGTGCAGGGTCCTTCGTCATTTTCTCCAGCAGGAATCCGAGACTCCAGCGTCCCGTCTCGACGAACTTCGTGTAGAGCAGAGGGAATGCCGTCTCGAAGCCAACGATCCCAAATGGCGCAAGATCAACTCCGCGAGCCTTCTCTTCTGCGCTGTGCGGCGCATGGTCGGTGACGATCATGTCGATCGTGCCGTCCTCCAGCCCCTCGATTACGGCTTGAACATCGCGCGGCGTGCGAAGAGGCGGGTTCATCTTCCAGTTAGCGTCATCGAGTCCCGGGATATCCTCATCCGACAAGATCAGGTGATGCGGGCAAACTTCTGCGGTAATTTTTGTACCGACCGACTTGGCCAGACGGATAAGTCTGACCGACTGCTCCGTGCTGACGTGGCAGACATGGTAATGAACGCCGGTAGCTTCGGCCAGCAGAGCGTCGCGGCCTACATGGATGGCTTCCGATTCGTTCGGGATCCCTTTGATGCCATGCTTGCGGGAGAACTCGCCCTCCGATGCCCAAGCGCCCTCCACTAGCGTATCATCCTCGCAATGTGCGATTACCGGCATGTCGAGCGATTGAGCCAGCGCCATCGCGTCTTTCATCATCTGCGCATTTTGTACGCCTACGCCGTCGTCCGTGAAACCGATCGCGCCTGCTTCCTTAAGAGCGGCGAAGTCGGTCAGCTCTCGACCCAGTTCGTTCTTGGTGATGGCTGCATAAGGCAGCACATTTACGATACCTGCATTTTTAGCTTTGTCGACCACATATTTGACCGTCTCCGGCTTATCGATGACCGGGCGCGTGTTCGGCATGCAGGCGATTGTTGTAAATCCGCCTTTGGCTGCCGATCGCGAGCCTGTAATGATGTCTTCCTTATGTTCGAAGCCCGGATCCCGCAAGTGTACATGCATGTCGATGAAACCTGCCGACACCAGCTTGCCTCCTGCGTCCACAACATCTGCCGAGCCAGTGTCGACATCCGATCCGCCATCGAGAAGCTCGGCAATGATGCCGTCCTCGATACGGATATGTTTGCTCTCGAGACGTTTTGTCCCTTCGTTCCAGACACTGCCGTTTTTAATCCATAATGCCATGTTGACATCTCCCTTCGACCCCAAAATCCGAATCTATCTCGCGCGCCTCCGAAGAGGCTCTTATAATGAAGCTGAACGGCTGACCAGCTGATTGACTAACTTATCGCCCGCTCCACAACCGCCATCCTTACCGGAACCCCGTTTTCCATCTGCGGGAAAATTCTCGATTGCGGATGCTCCACCAGCTCGTCGTCGATCTCCACGTTCCGATTTACTGGCGCCGGATGCATGATGATGGCATGAGAATTCATTCGCGAAGCACGTTCCGCCGTCATTCCGAACTGTTCGCGATAGGACTCCGCCGAGTTCAGCATGCCGCTCTCATGACGCTCCAGCTGTACGCGCAGCATCATGACGACATCGGCTTGAATCGCTTCTTCTATCGGAATATATGGTGCATCCAGCTCCATCGCTCTCATATTGTCCGGGGCGCAGAAGCTGACGTTCGCTCCCATCTTGCTAAGTCCGTACAAGTTGGAACGCGCTACTCGGCTATGCAGTATGTCACCGATAATGGATACGTTTAGTCCTTGCAGGCTGCTTCCAAAATGTTTGCGAATTGTATACATATCCAGCAGCGCCTGAGTCGGATGTTCATTATTGCCGTCGCCGGCGTTAATGAGCGGCACCTTGATCTTCTCGGCCAGTTCCGCGAGAACGCCGATCGGCTTTAGCCGGATAATGCCGACGTCTATGCCCATGGATTCCAGAGTGCGCACCGTATCGTATATCGACTCGCCCTTCTGCACGCTGGAAGCAGCAGCCGAGAAGTTGATCACTTCCGCCCCAAGCCTTTTCTCCGCGACTTCAAACGAAAAGCGTGTCCGCGTGCTGTTCTCGAAGAACATGTTTGCCGCGAATTTCCCGGCCATATGCGAGTGCACTTTGGATGGATGGTTCTCCCAGTATGCCGCCCGATCCAAAATACCTTCAATTTCCGACTTGTCGAGCTCTTTCAGACCGAGCATGCTGCGCTCCTTCAGTTGCGTTACCGTCATGCCGCTTTACCCCCTATGATGAATGATGGTCACTTGATCCTTCAAGTCGATCTCCTGAAGCGATACTTGGATTTGTTCTTGTTTGGAGGTTGGCACGTTTTTGCCGACAAAGTCCGGGCGGATGGGAAGTTCGCGATGGCCGCGGTCCACGAGCACGGCAAGTTGAATGCTGCGCGGTCTCCCGCAATCCATCAGCGCGTCCATGGCAGCCCTTATCGTACGTCCGGTATACAATACGTCGTCGAACAGTATGATCCGTTTGTCCTTCGTCCGGAAGGGGATTCCGTCAATCTCGCCGAGTGCAGCAGCCGATTCCATCTTGGCCGTCGCAACCGATTCATCTTGGCGATCGTCCCGATATTGCGTAATATCAAGTTCCCGTACCGGTACCGGCTTGCCTTCGATCTCGCCGATGCGTTCGGCTACCCGATTTGCGATGTAGATGCCGCGAGTCCGAATGCCGACGATTACGCAATCGTCAATGCCCTTGTTCTTCTCGACGATTTCATGAGCGATCCGCGTAAGCGCACGACGTATCGCCGTATCGTCCATAATGACCAGATGTTCTTCTTCTGCCATGTCCGCGCTCCTTTCTGCCTCGCCTCATCCGATGATTCCTTGTCGTCCAACATTTAGCGCGTCCCGACGTCGGTCATACAAAAAGACTCCATGCGAAGATGTCCGCAAGGAGTCTGTGACCAGTCGGGAAAAAATCGGAGCCCACCCGTCGCATTATGATTTCAAAAACACGAATGCGGGTGGATTGTCCAATTCCGTCCATTAATGACCAATATTCACGCTACCTTGCCAGCCTCTCGGGACTGAGTTAAAGGTTCTGCTTAGTATCATTGGAATTATCCCACGTTCGACAAGCATTGTCAATAGTCAATGCCATCATAGCCGATGTTGTCGAATGAAAACCGTTGGTTTTAGAAGTTGTGGTTAGTGTTCGTCCAATTCAGCAGCCTATTCAAGGGTAGCGTTGGCAATACGTTCATGTTCGATCAAACTATCTTACAAGCTCAGCTTGCGGATCCGTTCGACTGCCTTAACCGTGTTCTCGCGGCTGCCGAATGCCGTCAGGCGGAAGTAGCCTTGACCGCTTTGGCCGAAGCCTACGCCCGGAGTACCGACGATATTGGCTTCGGACAAAAGTTTGTCGAAGAAGCTCCAGGAATCCATGCCTTGCGGCGTCTTTAGCCAAATGTAAGGAGCGTTTACGCCGCCGAACACTTCCAGTCCGATGGAAGCGAGTCCGTCGCGGATAATGCCCGCGTTGGTCATGTAATAGTCTATCAGCTCGGAGATTTGTGCCTTGCCCTCAGCGGAATAGATCGCTTCGGCGCCGCGTTGCGTCACGTAGGAGACGCCATTGAATTTCGTTGTATGGCGTCGATTCCACAGGTCGTTGATCACGACGGAGTTGCCGGCAGCGTCAAGGCCTTTAAGCCCGCGCGGCACTACCGTGTAGGCGCAGCGTACGCCAGTAAAGCCGGCTGTCTTGGAGAAGCTGCGGAATTCGATCGCGACTTCCTTGGCGCCTTCCACTTCGTAGATGCTATGCGGAACGTCATCCTCCTGGATGAAGGCTTCGTACGCGGAGTCAAACAGAATAAGGCAATTGTTTTCGCGAGCATAGTCTACCCAAACCTTCAACTCGTCCTTCGTCAGCGTCATGCCTGTCGGATTGTTAGGATAGCACAGGTAGATCAGATCCACTTTGCGGTCCGGCAGAAGCGGCTTGAAGTTGTTCTCCGCCGTGCACGCCAGGTAGACGATATTATCGTAACGTTTCGTCTCCCCGTTGTACTTTCCGGAGCGTCCTGCCATAACGTTTGTATCTACATAAACCGGGTATACAGGATCCTGAACCGCTACAATGCTGTCCGCGCTAAAGATCTCCTGGATATTGCCTACGTCGCATTTGGAGCCGTCTGACACGAATACTTCATTCGATGCGATTTCCACGCCACGGGTCCTGTAGTCGTTTTCGATGATCGCATTGACCAAAAAGTCGTAGCCTTGCTCGGGGCCATAACCTCGAAACGATACCGGCTGCGCCAGCTCGTCTACCGCGCCATGCATAGCTTTAAGGACAGCTTCCGGCAAGCCGCGCGTTACGTCTCCGATACCAAGACTAATAATTTCGGCTTCGGGATTCTCTTGCATAAATTTCGTACGGCGTTTTGCGATTTCGGAAAATAAATAGCTGCCTTGCAGCTCCAAATAGTTCTGGTTAATGGATGTCACTTGCATTCACCTGTCCTTGTTTCGATTTTTATCCGATTGAATATAGGATATCGTACTTGGACGTCAAGGATCATGCAGAATGTGAGCAAAAGTTTGCACTTGTTAGCGGTGACGCAGATTAACCAGTATTTGTTCCATATCGCTTGGCAAAGCTGCCTCAAAATGCAGCCTCTTTCCCGTACGCGGATGCGTAAAACCAAGCACTGCCGCATGCAGAGCCTGTCCGTTCAGCGGAACCGTCTTGTTGCGCCCGTAGACGGGATCTCCTGCCAGCGGATGGCCGATATACTTCATATGGACGCGGATTTGATGCGTGCGTCCAGTCTCGAGCTGGAGCTCCAACAGCGAATAGTCGTCGCCGATTCGCTCCAGCACGACGAAATGAGTGACGGCGGTCTTGCTGTTGCGATCCGTGACGGTAAACAGCTTGCGATCGGCAGCATCCCTGCCGATCGGGGCGTCCACGGTTCCTTGGTCATGCGGCAGTTTTCCATGCACGAGCGCGATGTATTTGCGCGTGACGCTATGCTCTTTGAGCTGCTCTGCCAGCGAGACGTGCGCAAGATCGTTTTTGGCGGCCATTAACAAGCCCGTCGTATCCTTATCGATTCGATGAACAATGCCCGGTCTTAGCAAACCGTTGATTCCGCTCAAGTCTTTGCAATGATACATTAACGCGTTGACAACCGTTCCGGAGGAATGTCCGGGAGCGGGATGGACGACCATCCCTCGCGGTTTATTGATGACGATGAGATCACTGTCTTCATACACGATGTCGAGGGGGATATTTTCAGGCTTAATATCGGCTTCTTGCGCCTCGGGGATGACCAGAACGACGGTATCTCCTTCGCTCAGCTTGTAATTCGCTTTGATCGAACGCCCGTTTACCGTAGCTGCGCCGTCTTTGATCCATTCCTGAACTTGCGTGCGCGACAAGCCGGCTTGTCCAAGCTCGGCCAGTTGATCCACTATAAATTTGTCCGTGCGTTCTCCAGCCGCTTCAGGCCGTATCCGCCATTCCAGATCGTCCTCGCGATCAAGAGACAGGTTGCTGCTCATGTTGTTCGGGCTCCTTGTTTTGCTCTTGGTTTTGTTTTCTTTTCTCATCCCTGGCGACGAGCAGCGTATCCAGCAAAATCAATCCGACGCCGATCACGATGCCGGAATCCGCAATATTGAAGATCGGGAACGTATAGCTGCCAAAGTTGAACTTGAAAAAGTCGACAACCTCGCCAAAGCGAACGCGATCGATGAAATTGCCGACTGCGCCGCCCAGCACAAGCGCCAGGCCCGTCAACAGAATCGGCTTGCCGGTTTTGCGCATGAGCTGAATATAAGTAATCAGCCCGATTAGAATAACGGTCGTAATAATGATGAAGAACGTTCGCTGCTCCTGCAGAATGCCAAACGCGGCGCCTCTGTTCCGGTGCGAAGTGATCAGAAAGAAATTGCCGATCACGCTGATCTCATCGTACAGCTCCATTCGGGTCGCTACGATTTTTTTGGTAATAAAGTCGAGCACGAACACGAATACAGCTAGCAGATAATACAAGAAAACACGCATGGGATCACTCCTATAAAGTTTGAAATGGCTATGTATTCCGGCACATACGACCGCTCCACATAGTGTAGCACAGGAACGGGTACGGAGCCAACGCAGCGAGGCGGGCATCATGCGGTACGAAGTGCAATAACCAGGCTTCCATGCATGTCCATACTGAAATCCGGCCATTCGGCAGAAACTACGCAGGACAAGACGAAGAATGATCAACAAAGGATGGTGCCCCATTCCATGAACTCATTATCGAAATCGCAACGCGACCTGCTCAGAAGCAGATTAACGGATGACCAAGCCGATATCGAATCACGGTTAGAGCGGAACGAACATGATGGACTGTCCGAAGCTTTGCGCGATTCTACGGGCGAGCTTTCGCCTATCGACAATCATCCCGGAGATGTCGCATCCGAGCTGTATGAACGCGAAAAGGACATTGCGCTCCTGGAGCAGGAGGAGTTGCACCTTAGACGGATCGAAGCTGCCCTCGACGCCATGGACAAGGGCAGCTACGGAACTTGCGTCGCATGCGGCAAGGATATACCGTTCGAGCGTCTCGATGCCGCACCTGACACCCTCTACTGCATCGATCACGCGCCGCGAAACATCGTGAGCGATAATCGTCCCGTCGAGGAAATATTTCTAAAACCTCCGTTCGGCAGAAGCAGCCTCGACGAACATGAATATAACGGCTTCGATGGAGAGGATGCCTGGCAGATCGTAGAGCGCTTCGGCAATGCGGATTCGCCTGCGATGTCGGAGAACCGTGACGTCGCCGATTACGACCACGTAGGCATAGAAGCGGACGAGAACGACGGCTTCGTGGAGCCGCTCGAAAGCTTTGTGGCAACAGACATTACCGGCCGTCACGTCTCGATCGTGCGCAATCGGGAATACGACCGGTACATGCATAGCAACGAAGGCGATTCCGACTTGCAATACGATGATCAATTCGATGAGAATTAACGCTTATCGCAAGAACGCTTCAATTAATAGTGCGAACCTCTAATATTGTTTGCCCTCAAGCTGAATCTGTACGATCTTAACGATATCCGCAATGTAATCGCCGATAATGGGCAGGTTGAGCGCACCGAGAATTCGAAGCACATACAAAATCGTGGCAGCAAAAAAAGTAAATCCAATTGCGATACCGACGCCCCTTGCCGTTCCGGCAAGCAGATTGCGCCAGATTAGCTTTAAGGGCTTGTTGAGCAAATCGACGTATTCCGCAATATGGGTACGTTCCATATTGGTGGCTACGTTCTCCAGCCTCTTGTCGACGGCTTCTAGCGATCTTTGAAGCACGGTGAGGTCCTTAGGTTCGTGCACGGCAGTCTGATTTTCTTGTTTTGCATGCTTCAACTCTTTTTTTGCGTCTTTGTCGTCCGTCCACTTCGAGTTATCCCGCTTCATTCGCATCGCAACATTACACCTCCGTTACAGACAAGGAAAGCCCGCTCCGCCGGCATGGCGGCAAGCGGGCTTCTTACTCTTATACTATAACCTTAACCCTTGATGAAAATGCCAATTTCCTGATCGCCAAGGGAAACTCGTTCCATGCCTTCCGCTAGCCCGAAGGATAAGGATTGAAGCAAAACGTTTTCGTTCAACACGTTCTCGAACGTCCGAAGCGCCTCTTGAAGCGTCGGCTCGGCGTCCAGCACAAGGTCGATGCGTTTCTCGATGGGCAGATCCAGCTTCTTCCGCGTGTCCTGAACGGCGCGAATCACCTCGCGAACCCATCCCTCTTGCTCCAGCTCCGGCGTAATATCGGTATTTAGCGCGACGGTCACGCCGCTGTCCGATGCCGACGCGAAGCCCGACTTCGCTTGTTTCTCCACAAGCAGCTCATCGATGGAGATATCCAGCGTTGAGCCGTCGTCGGTCGTGAAGGAGTAGCCTCCACCGTTAACAACGGCGCGTGTATCGTCCGGCGTCATGGCTTTCAGGGATGCCTGGATAGGGCCTACGTATTTGCCGTATTTCTTGCCGGCAACCTTGAGATTAAGCTTCAAAGTGAAATCAACAAAGCCGCTGTCCGAGGTTTGAACGGTGATGGCCTTGACGTTGATTTCGTCCTTGATGATTTCCTCGTATTCGGCAATCGCGAAGTCGCGATCCAGCGATACGATCAACTCGGATAACGGCTGGCGCGTCTTGATGGATGTTTCGTTCCGCACATTCCGCGCAAGCTCGACAATTTGTTTCGCGCTGTCCATATCCCGTTCCAGCGCGGCATCGATCAGCAATTCATCCGAAGCCGGGAACTCGGCCAGATGGACGCTGTCTTCGCCGCCAAGATTGCGGTACACGTCGTCCGCGAGAAGCGGAGCGTATGGGGCGATCAGACGAGATAACGTCATCAGCACGTCGCGCAGCGTCGTATATGCGGCTATCTTATCGGCCGAGAGGCCGCTGCCCCAGAACCGATCGCGCGAACGGCGGATGTACCAGTTGCTGAGCTCATCCACGAAGTTCTCGATCGCTTTGGCCGGATTCAGGAAGTCGTTGCTATCCAAGCTTTTGGCAACTTGAGCAATCAGGCTGTTCAGCCTCGACGTAATCCAGCGGTCGAGCTTGTTGTCCGATCTATCGGATTTGTGCCGCGCAGGATCAAAGCCGTCAATTGTTGCGTACAAAGCGTAGAACGCATGCGTATTTACGATCGTGTCTATAACTTTGGACTTTGCCTCGCCAACAATGCCGCGCGAGAATCGTTTGCTGTTCCAAGGTGCGCTGTCTGCAAGAAGCGCCCAACGGAATGCGTCCGTTCCGTACTCGTTGATGATCTCCCATGGATCGATAACGTTGCCCTTTGATTTGGACATCTTCTGTCCGTTCTCGTCCAGGATATGTCCCGTCGAGATAACCGCCTTGTACGGCGCCTTGCCATTATAGAGCGTGGATACGGCCAACAGGCTGAAGAACCAGCCGCGCGTCTGGTCGATGCCTTCGCAAATGATGTCCGCGGGATATTGCTCCTCGAACGTCGCTTCATCTCCGAACGGATGATGCTGCTGGGCGAACGGCATGGAGCCGCTGTCGAACCAGACGTCGATTACTTCCGGCGTACGACGCATTACGGCGCCTTCCGCGAACGGCGACTTCAGTAGAATGTCGTCTACATACGGCTTATGAAGCTCAATATCCTCAGGCACTTCACCAACGGCACGGGCACGTAAATCCGCGATGCTGTCCGGCGCGTATTGCTGTCCCGTCGCCTCGCAAACCCAAACGTTAAGCGGCGTTCCCCAGTAACGGTTGCGGCTGATGTTCCAATCGACCAGATCCTCCAGAAACTTGCCGAAACGTCCTTCGCGGATATGGCCCGGGTACCAGTCTACCGTGCTGTTGTTCGCGATGAGCTGATCCTTGACCGCCGTCGTCTCGATGAACCAGCTTTCCGTTGCATAATACAGAAGCGGCGATTTGCAGCGCCAGCAGAACGGATAGCTGTGCTCATAACGCTCCTTGGAGTAGAGCAGCCCCTTCTCGCTAAGCATCTTAACGATGTCGACATCGCAATCCTTGACGAAACGTCCCGCAAGATCCGTTACCTCGTCTACGTAGCGTCCGGCATTGTTTACGACGCTCAGCATGCTGATGCCGTTCGCGCGGGCGACTTTGTAGTCGTCTTCGCCGTGCGCGGGCGCGATATGGACAATGCCCGTACCGCTGCTGTCGCTGACGAAGTCGCCGGCAATAACGATATGGCCTTTCTCGATTGGCACGTATCGGAACGGCGGCTCGTAAGAACGGCCGACCAGTTCCGCGCCTTTCACGGTGGACAGGATTTCGAAATTCTCTTTCAGGACGGACTCCGCCAATGCGGCTGCCACAATGTAAACCTCGCCGTCCTTCGTCGCGCGAACATAATCAAGCTCGGCGTTTACGGCAAGCGCTACGTTCGCCGGGAGAGTCCAAGGCGTCGTCGTCCAAGCCAGGATGAATTCGCCGGAATCCTGTAGCTTGAATTTCGCGGTCGCGCTAAGATCCTTTACGTCCTCGTAGCCTTGCGCGACTTCATGCGAGCTCAGCGTCGTCTGACAGCAAGGGCAATACGGGCTTACCCGATGGCCGCGGTACAGCAGCCCTTTTTTGTGAATCGTGGACAAGATATGCCACACGCTCTCGATATATTCGTTCTTCAGCGTAATATATGGATTATCCAGATCCGTCCAGTAGGCGATGCCTTCCGTCAATTCGCGCCATTGCTTCTCGTACTCGAACACGCTGTCCTTGCACTTTTTCACAAAAGCTTCTACGCCGAAATTTTCGATTTCCTGCTTGCCGGAGATGCCAAGCTGCTTCTCGACGCCAAGCTCTACAGGCAAGCCATGAGTATCCCAACCCGCTTTGCGCACGACACGGTATCCGGACATCGTCTTGTAGCGGCAAATAAAGTCCTTGATAACCCGTCCGAGGACGTGGCCGATATGCGGCGCTCCGTTGGCTGTCGGCGGTCCCTCGTAAAAGACGAAATTCGGCTTGCCTGCCCGGTTCTCGATCGATTTCCTGAACGTGTCCTCTTCTTTCCATTGCGCCAGTACCCGCAGCTCGCGGCTGCGCGCGCGTTCCTTAACGTCTACGCGTTGCATCTCTCAACAGCTCCTTCAATTGATATGTCGGCAAAAAATAAAATAAACCCCGCCCCTGTAAAGGGACGAGGTTTGCTCGCGATACCACCCTTGTTCCGCAGCCTGTACAGCTCCACCATAAGGAACTCTCTGATCATCCCGACGACGATCAGCGGCTGCGACACCTTGTCTGCGAACCCGACTTCGATTCGCGGTCCTTGTAACGGAGGACTGGCCGTCGACGCTTAATGCTGCAATTCTCGCAGGTTAGGCGGCGCTTCTCGGAGAGGATATTCGGTAACGGCTCATACGCCGGGCTTGCAGCAATCGCCGGCTCTCTGTGGAATGATTCCGATACGTACTTGTTCTCGTCAATGAAGTTACATTCATCTTATGTTGTCTTTAATAGTTAAGTTATAACGAATTCTCGAACGAATGTCAAACGATATTGTCGCAAGAGTACTCCTGCAAACATCGAAGCTGTCTCCAGCCAGCCCCTAACCTCTCAACAATTCGCGCTCCGAATCGCGGCTGGACGAATCCAGCGTCTCCCAGCCGTCCTGCGACAGCAGCTCGAGCTGCGCTTCCACAAGCGTGCGGAACCGCGCGCGGTAGATCGACGCCTGCTTCTTCAGTTCTTCTACTTCCAGGGCGACCTTGCGGGACTTGTTGAGCGAATCATTGACGATGCGATCGGCATTCTTCTCGGCTTCCTTAATGATCAGCTGAGCTTCTTTCTTTGCATTGTTGCGCACCTCGTCGGCCGCTTCCTGCGCGACGATAATCGTTTTGCTGAGGGTTTCTTCGATATTGGAGAAGTGGTTCAGCCTCTCTTGCAGCGAAAGCATTTGGTTCTGAATTTCCTTGTTCTCGCGAATCAGGGATTCATAATCCTTAATGACCTGATCAAGGAATTCATTCACTTCGTCTTCATCGTATCCGCGTAATCTGCGGGAAAATTCCTTATTATGTATGTCCAATGGCGATAACGGCATTGGAGCACCCCCTCGTATGAAGTTATTACGTGGCGGACGACGGATTCTCCGTTCGCAATACGCCAGTCTGTTGAAGAGTAGGATTCGACAACGTTATCCCTTTTTCCTGCTGCCGCATAAAACTATTTGTGTACGAAAACCATGATTTCGACAATTCTTCCCAGCGTAAGCGGCTTCCTTCCTAATATAACAAAGGCTCCCCCGATTGTCGGAGGAGCCTTCCCGTTTCGCTATGGCGCCAGCATGCCCAGCGCTTCCTTCATCGTCTCCCGAATGGTCACGATATCGGAACCGTAATACTTGTCCGTCTCGAGCCGATGGACGTTGCCGTTTTTGACGGCGTCCAGATTGCTCCATAGGCCGGATTTCTCGATTTCCTCGAATGCCGACTTGTCGTCGCCTTCCTCGCGCACGATCAGGAAGATGTGGTCGCCCGCGTATTCCGGCAGCAGCTCCAGCGAAATTTCCTTGGCCGACGCGAATATATTGCCTTCGATCTCGGCGGCCACCGCCTCCGGCGCTTTCGCCTGCAGGCCGCTTCTGAGCATGTATCCCCCGAAGTTCCGGTTCAGGTAGATGCGTAGTCTGCCCTTCTCCACGCGGAAGATCGTCACGGTCTCGTCGCCGATGGAAGACTGCAGCTTGTCTCGGGCGGCTGACGCCTCGGCTTCGTATTCTTGGATCCACTTCTTCGCTTCCTCCGTCTTGCCTACCAGTTCCGCGATCTTCGCGAAAATATCGTAGATGGGATCCTGCTCGAAGGAGATATAGAAGATCGGGGCGATCTTGCCGATCTGTTCCATTTGTTCCGGATAGATTTCCAGGAACACGGTAGGCGCGATGACGAGATCCGGAGCGAGCAACGTGACCGTCTCCGGGTTAGGCGGGTCTCCGATGCGCTCCACGCCTTCCATCTCCGCTTGCGTGTACACAATCTTGAAGCCGTTGTCTCCGGAACCTACCGGCTTGATCCCCAGGGCAAGCAGTTCGCTTGCGAACTCCCCCGCCACGATCGCCGAGGGCTGTACCGGCACTTCGACTTCCCGGCCAAGATCGTCCGTTACTTTTTTCGTCTCCGGCAATGCCTCGGCGATTGCCGTCGGTTCCGGCTGCGCCGATGCCGTTGGCGCTTGCGTAGCCGCTTCGTTCCCGTTGCCCGAATTCTCCGAACCGCATGCGGCCAACAATAACAGGACCGCCGTTAACATAAATAGAACCCCTAAACCTCTTCTCTTGCCCCGCGATCGTTGCATATGAACCTCCTGATGTGATAATGATAATTAATATCACCATCAGTGTATACGGAATTGCCTATGCAAGCCATGGACGGTTATTGCGCGCCCGATGGATGTTTGTGACGCTCTTCCCCCAACAATAACCTGGCGGCTTCCTCCATTTGCTCGGCGATCGAGACGGGATCGAACGACAGCCAGCGCCCGACGTCCAGCCAGAATACTTTGCCGTTGGCCACGGGGGAATACCTCTTCCACTCCTCCGTGCGGGACAACGTCTCGAAGAACGCTTGAGCCCCGTCATCCGGCTGCAGGATCACGAAGAGATAATCCGCGCCATAGAACGAAAGCTCGAAGGGATCGATGACGCTGGAATGATAATAAGCGTTCACGACGGACTGCATTTTGATTTTGTCGGGAGGCTGGGCGCCAAGGGAGCGATAGACGGGATATCCCATGTTCAGCATGCCGTACATCTGAAGCCCTTGCTCCCGTATGCGCAGTATCGCTACCCGGCTATCGCCGATCGCGGAGCGAATACGCGTACGCAGTCGGTCTCTTCGTTGCTCGTATCGCGCGATCCATTCTTCCGCTGCCGGAAGCAATTCAAGCCGGCCTGCAATCAAAGGCAGTTGGTTGTAAATGGGATCCTGCAAGGGATCCGCCACGATAACCTCGCATGTTTCCATGTCCATCACTTCTTGTTCGATATCATCGCTTGCGGCCAGAATGACATCCGGGCTCCATTCCGCGAAATCCTGGACGGACAACCGATCGCCGGCCGCTTGAAGCCGCTCCGTCGTCATGCCCGCCGGGACCGGGCATGCCCCCAAAGCATTCCAATCGATAGCCACTGGTACCACGCCTAACGCTGCGAGATAACCGTAGCCGTATGAAGCCACGACGCGGAGTTCCCGCCGCACCGCGTAATAAGCCGGAGCAACCCCTACCATCTGTTTGAACCTGCGGCTGAAATGATAAGGATCGACGAAACCGACCTTGCGCGCCACTTCGGTGATGGACTCGCCGGAATGACGCAATAGCCGTTTGGCCTCCTCGATCCGGATGCGGGTCAAGTACTCCAGGGGACTATAACCCGTATGTTTCTTGAAAATACGAGAATAGTGCTCCTGTTGCAGTCCCGCAATGGATGCGAGGAAATCCCTCGTTAACGGCTCGCGCATATGCGACAGCATGTGTTTGACCGTTCTATCGATTTTCTCTTTGGATTCGGCGGTAGCCGGAGCAAGCGCGCCCCTCGTTGGCTTGGCGAGCTTGCTGGACGTTCGTTCGCCGTTCATGCGAATTTGCCGACCGTTATGCGAATTCGGCCTTTTTTGGTCACGCCGTCGACTTCGAGCACCTTGAACCGCCCGAGTCCCTTGAACGACACGACGTCGCCTTCCTTCAGAGGCTCGGAGGGATCCTCCTCCGTTTTCCAGTTCACTCTGCAGCGCCCGGCTTTGATGGGATCCACGATTTTGGAGCGGCTAATGCGGTATACGTCGCTTGCGATGCCGTCCAGGCGCATGGATGCGACTGTGAGACTCATCTCCTCCAGCTTGGGGAGCAGCGCTTGCAGCTTTTCGATGGGAAGCAGCTCTGTCAGAACGGCTAAACGGTGAACCTGGCGCAGATGGATGTTCAAATAATCGGCGATTTCATCGGTGACGATAATGTGAGCGAAACTCTCGTGGACATGGATATCGCCTATTCGATCGCGTTTAATGCCTAGCCCGAGCAGCGCCCCCAGGAAGTCGCCATGATCCAGCTCCAAGTGACCGTTGCCGCTCGCGTGGACGGCAAGTACGGCAATAGCCGCAGACTCGTCATCCAGTATGCGGTAATCAGGCGCTATGAGGGCTCGTCGGCGCTCTGCCTCGGGATAACCGCCTTCCAGACGTATCGTGACGTCGGCATTGCGTCCCGCTAGCATGGACAGAATTTGCGCTTGTCTCGGGTCTAAAAAATCGGTCCGCTTCAGCTCATGAAGCTGTGCGGACCGCTCGACCCATTCCACAGCCCGGTCGACGAACGCTTTCTCTTCCGGGTGGAAATGTTCATATATGCTTGCTTTCATACTCATCGCCTTAGCCCATACCGAACAGGAATCCGACAACGGCAATCAGACCCATCCGCACGAAATTCAAAGCGAGAAGCGCAATGATCGGCGACAGATCCAGCACGCCGCCGATCGGCGGGATAAATCTGCGGAATATGCCGATGTAAGGCTCCACGATTTTCCCTAAAAATTGTCCTATGAAGCTTTCCCGAGCATTCGGGAACCATGACAACAGGACATATCCGATGATGAGATAGCTGTAGATGTTTAATGCGAGACCAATAAAATTAATAACTTGTAATTCAAACAATTCAAGGTCACCTCATTTTAGTGTAATCGTTCTCTTCAGCAAGCATTTCTGTAATGGCCCCTTGAATTTCAACCGAATCAGGCGTACACAGGAAGATGTTCGGTCCAAGCTTCGAGATGCTACCGTTTAAAGCGTATACCGTACCGCTTAAGAAATCAACAATGCGAAGCGCCAGATCGCTGCGAACGCGCTGAAGATTCACAATAACCGCCCGGCGGGAGCGCAGATGATCGGCGATCTCTTGCGCTTCGTCGTACGAGCGCGGCTCGCTAAGCACGACGCGCACGTTCTTCTGCGAGTGAATGCTGACGACATTGTTGGCGGAACCGCTGCCAGCAGCGCCAATGGAGCTGTTCCTGTTGTTTCTACGTTGTTCGAAAGCTGTGGTTTCATGTTCCTGCTCGTCTTGCTGGGCGACGCGTTCTCTCTCCACGACTTCTTCTTCCTCTTGCAGACCGAGAAAATTCATGAATCGGTTCATCACGCTCATAGTTCATCCTCCTCTTTTCCTACTAGAATACTACCCAATCTGATCCAGGTTGCACCCTCCTCGATCGCTACTTCGAAGTCCCCGGACATCCCCATGGACAATTGCGAAAAGGACTCGTCTGCCGCGCCTGTTGCCAGCATCTCGTCCCTAAGCTCTCGCAAGCCTCGGAATACGGGTCTGGCAGCTTCCGCTTCCAGCTCGTAAGGAGCCATGGTCATCAATCCAATGGGTTTAATGGTTGGATATTCCTTAAGAGCGCCTAAGAAATCTTGCAGTTCTGCCGGCTCGATTCCGTGTTTGCTCTCTTCACCGGATACGTTCACTTGAATGAAACAAGATACGATAACATTCAACTTTTCGGCTTGCTTATGTATCGCCTCGGCCAGAGACAGCCTGTCCAAGGAATGGATGTAATGAAATTTGCCCACTACATCCTTTGCCTTGCGGCTCTGCAAGGATCCGATGAAATGCCAGATCGGGCTATCTTCTACAGGCGATTCTTCATTAAGCGTGCGCCACTTGGCTTCCGCGTCCTGCCATCGATTCTCCCCGAGATGTCGAAGGCCGCTCTCGTAAGCCTCTTTGGTCCGCTCCAGCGATACATATTTGGTTACTGCAACAACGCCGATCTCGTCGCGTTTACGCCCCGCACGGAGACATGCCTCTTCTATTTTGCGCTCAACCTGTTGTATGCGATCTTGTATAGTCATCTTGAACAATCACCTTTCTGCCAATCCGATCCAGCTGGCCATGCGGCCGGTCTTGCCGCCTTCCATGCGGTGGGAGAAGAAAAGATCAACCCTGCATCCCGTGCACCACTTGCTTAATTCGATACGAGTCGGCAAAATTCCTGCTTTTATCATAATCTGTCGGTTTAATTCTTTCAAGTTCAGTCTTGCTTTGCCGCTTGCCTCGGGAATCATGCATGTCAAGGCCAAAGCCTCGCTTAATCCAAGCCGGTTCATCAAAGCTTCGACTTCGGTAATGACCAGACCGTCTACTTCATAGCAGCATTCGCCAATGGATGGACCGATTGCGGCAATCAATCGTTCAGGACGAGTGCCGTATGCCTCCGACATTCGACGAACCGTCTCTGCGGCAATCTCTCCTACCGTCCCTCTCCAACCCGCATGAGCAAGCGCAACCGCCCGATGCTCCGGATCAAAGAAGTACAACGGGACGCAATCGGCGTAGAAAGACGTTAGCAGAATACCTTCTACATCCGTCATGATTCCATCGCAGCCTTGGATGGTATCGTTCATCGACGATCGTCCGCGGCCTCTCTCTCCTTCGCGCACCTGATGGACGGCGGCTCCATGGATCTGCTCCGCACAGGTCCATGCTTCAAACGGCCAACCGATATCTTCCGTCAGTAAGTTTCTATTTTCGATGACATCGCCTTGTTTATCCCCTACATGAAGCCCGATATTCAGGCTATTCCAGGGTGCGGAGCTGACGCCTCCCGCCCTGCCGGAGAAACCTGCCGTAAGCCCGGGAGCTCCATCCATCCATTGAGACAACAAAAAAAGCGAAGGTTCCTTCGCTGTTCCATCCTTGCGTTGAAACGGTTCCATGCGGATCACCTCTTGCAAACTGTCGTTAAGCGCTGCGCATCTACGGGCAGCGGCTTGTATTGACTTTTTGAACATCCTCTACAAGTGTATACGCTCAGGTCCGCACATGCAACTCATCCTCTTCATCCCGAATAGGCTTGGCTTCATCCATTCGGACGAGCACCACGTCCGCACCGATCTTGACAATGTTGCGCCAAGGGATGACGACCTCCGTGCCGCCGTTGCCGAAGAAGCCGAATACCTTCGTAATCTGAGGCACGACGATGGAATCGATTCGTCCCTGTCGCAGATCAAGCTCCAGGTCGCTTACATGTCCCAGCTTTTTGCCGTCAACTATATTAATAACATCCTTGGCTTGGAAATCCGATATTTTCATTTATGCTCACCACTCTTCCGGCGGAATTGTTGCACTGACCGTGCTGTCATTTTCGTCCTTTGTATAGTATATGATCCATTCGCCTAATATGTCCGGCCTTAAGTGAAAAATACGACAACGTTTACGTTTAGCTTACTTAGACTCCACCAAACCGCCGCTTAGAAAGGAATCTAAGTTTGCACCTCTCCCTGCTCACCTGCCGATGACTGCTAATCAGAGTTACTTTTCGGTTCATCGGCGTTTTTAACGCCTATGGCTTCTCGTTACCTACTTGTCTGGTATGTCGCATAATTTCCTAAATAACAAAAAAATCCTTTTCCCCACCGAAAGCGGAGAAAAGGATTTTCGTCGGACGTCTAGGACGTGTATGGTCTTACGCATTCATAGCGTTAATGTATTGCACTCCAACTTCAAGTTTTGACGTGCTTCTGCATTTGCTGAATGGCCGATTTCTCCAGCCTGGACACCTGCGCCTGGGAGATACCGATCTCGTCGGCCACCTCCATCTGCGTCTTTCCTTCGAAAAATCGCATCGACAGAATCATTTTCTCCCTGTCGTTGAGCTTATGCATCGCCTCGCGCAAGGCAATCTCCTCGATCCAGGATACATCCTTGTTGCGATCATCGCTGATTTGATCCATCACGTAGATGGGATCTCCCCCGTCGTGGTAGATCGGCTCGAACAGCGAAACAGGATCCTGGATGGCATCCAGGGCGAAAACGACATCTTCTTTGGGCACGTTCAGCGCCTCGGATATTTCGAAGATCGTTGGTTCCCGCGAATTTTTATTCGTCAGGCTGTCGCGTACTTGAAGCGCTTTGTACGCTATATCCCTCAGGCTCCGGGACACCCGGATCGGGTTGTTGTCGCGCAAGTATCGCCGAATCTCGCCGATAATCATCGGCACGGCATACGTCGAGAACTTGACGTTCTGGCTAAGGTCGAAATTATCAATCGCCTTCATGAGTCCGATGCAGCCAACCTGGAACAGGTCATCCACAAACTCTCCCCTGTTGTTAAATCGTTGGATAACGCTAAGCACGAGCCGCAAATTGCCGTTAACCAGCTTCTCTCTTGCTGCCCACTCGTTCCTGGTCTGCAAGGCCGTGAACAACTCGCGCATCTCGACATTGGTCAGAACAGGCAATTTAGCGGTATCCACTCCACAGATCTCGACTTTGTTTCGGGTCAACGTGATTACCTCCCAAGGAGCAACATTAATGTTCATTATCTCCCTGGGTCCTCATTTTATTCCTGCTCCCGACAACCTTCGACAAGCGTATTTATATTTAAATTTCACATAGAAGAAAAAAAGTTCAGTTTTCAGCACCGAGAAGGTTGAATGAAACTAGGATCTGAGGAGCGGAGCTTAGCAGAGCTAAGTGAGCACCGGAAGTTCCGGTTGAATTCAAGATTCGACGTCGAATACGCTCCTTGAAATAACATCGTGATCAAAAGTGGACTTTTTTTCATCCTTAAACCATTTTGTTGAATTCTTTGCGGAGTCGTTTGATGATACGTTTCTCCAGCCGGGAAATATAGGACTGCGAAATGCCGAGCATGTCTGCTACATCCTTTTGCGTCTTTTCCTCGCCATCGGCCAATCCGAATCGCAGCTCCATAATAATGCGCTCCCTCTCCGACAACTTATCAAGCGCCTTATGAAGAAGCTTGCGATCCACTTGTTCCTCGATATTGCGGTAGATCGTATCGTTCTCCGTCCCCAGCACGTCCGACAAAAGCAGCTCGTTGCCGTCCCAATCAATGTTAAGCGGTTCATCGAAGGATACTTCCGTTCTCGTCTTGCTATTGCGGCGCAAATACATCAATATTTCGTTTTCGATACAGCGCGAGGCGTAGGTGGCAAGCTTGATTTTTTTCTCCGGATCAAACGTGTTGACCGCCTTGATGAGACCGATCGCGCCGATGGAGACAAGATCCTCGATATGAATGCCGGTATTTTCGAACTTGCGGGCGATATACACGACCAGACGCAGATTGCGTTCAATTAACATCGCGCGTATGGCCGAGTCTCCGGATGGCAGCTTCTCGAGCAAGTACTCCTCTTCTTCGCGGGACAATGGAGGCGGAAGCGCCTCACTCCCGCCGATGTAATAAATTTCTTCGCTTTTTAGTCCGAATAAAAATAAAATTCGATAATAATATAACTGCATAATGAGTTTGTACTTGACGAGCATCTGGCCCATCCCTCCCCTGATGAATTATGCGGAACCTTGTGACGGTTGTTGTACCATTGACGGATGGATTATCGCTTGATAGGTCCCATCTGCTGTCAGCTTGCCGCCGTCTAACCCGATTAGCACTCTGCTTGTTTCGAAAACTTGCCCTTCCCTCATGATCTGGACAGAATCCGGCTTGACCGCCAACATGAATTGCGAGCCCCTGTTTACGCCGCGGAACGGCACCAGCCGCATCCGGTCCTGCCACGGGAACGGCTCCGTATCTTGCCCGGCAATAAGCCGGTCGACCTGGGCATCGCGGATGCCTTTCATCCACACTGCCGGAATTTCAGCTTCCCATCGCGACGCCTCCATAACCATGACCGGCGTTCTCGTAAGCGGATCGTACAGCTGGTTGCCTGTGTCGATCAGCCCGGTGCAGCCATACTCCGCCTCTCCGATCCTAATCGTCACATCCGCCAGATGCGTGCCGATTAAGACTTTCTCCCGTTTCTGCGATAACACGGACCGATACACGTAGATTCCGATAACAAATGCGGCGACGAAATAAAAGATGCCGAGTTTGAGCTCCGCATGGACGCTGCCGCCGGAGAACGTGACCGTCCTCCATACTTCGCCGGAACCCTGCATAAACAGATAATAGAGTCCCAAAACGGCGCCTGCGGCTACGAAATTAACGGCATAAAACGCTAACGTCGTTCGAATGAAACGCTGCAGGGAATGAAAACCGAACGTGATCCATATCATGATGAGGGAGAAGCCGATTTTTACGCCTAACGTGAACAAAAATGACAATTGCGGGAATAACATGAGCACCACATAACAAGCTCCAAAGACGGAAGCAGCAAGCACGCGCCAAGGCTTGGGCCTTATATGGCAAGCCCAGGCGGTCGTCAAAAGAACGGCGCCGTCAACGAGCAGCTCTCGCAGGAATAAAATATCGATATAAATCGCCATGCCCAACCCCTTCCATCCTGCCCGGCAGTGGCCGCTATCGTAAGTGGATGCCCGCTTCAACGATTGAGATTAGTATATGGTAATCCTATTTCAAAGTCTGTCTATTCATGACGGTATCGGGTATCTTTTTTTGTCGAGATCCAAAAGAAAAAACGCCTCTCGGACAAGCCGAGAGGCGTTAATAGTCTAGTAAGGGATTATCTATCACGAGGCTGCTTGCGAAGGAATGCCGGAATTTCCAGCTGATCGCTGGATGTGCCGGATCCGAAAGGCTTCACGCTGGACGATGTTTGGGAAGGTCTCGTGTCTACCTGCTCTACCGGAATGGAACCCGGCTTGCGCTGAGGAGCGGCAGATGCCTTTGCCTCGAATCCAGTCGCGATGACCGTTACTTTGATTTCGTCCTTTAAATCTTCGTCGATAATTGCGCCGAAAATCATGTTTACATCGGGATCGGATGCGGAGATGACAATCTCAGCCGCTTCGTTTACTTCGTACAGGGACAAGTTGCTGCCGCCTGTAATGTTCATGATGACGCCGCGCGCGCCGTCGATCGACGTCTCCAGGAGCGGGCTCATGATAGCTTTTCGAGCGGCTTCGGCTGCGCGATTTTCGCCGGCTGCGATACCGATGCCCATCAGGGCGGAACCGCGTTCCGTCATAATTGTTTTTACGTCCGCGAAGTCAAGGTTGATGAGACCTGGTACGGCGATCAGATCGGAGATGCCTTGTACTGCTTGTCGAAGCACGTTGTCCGCTTCGCGGAAAGCTTCCAGCATCGGCGTTTTTTTGTCGACGATTTCCAAAAGGCGGTCGTTAGGGATAACGATGAGCGTATCCACCTTCTCCTTGAGCGCCTCGATGCCTTGCTCGGCTTGGCCGGAACGTTTGCGTCCCTCGAACGTGAACGGGCGTGTTACGACGCCTACCGTCAGCGCGCCGCACTCGCGGGCGATCTCCGCAATGACAGGCGCAGCGCCTGTGCCCGTTCCGCCGCCCATACCTGCCGTTACGAATACCATGTCCGAGCCCTTGAGTTGGTTCATGATGGCTTCGCGGGATTCTTCCGCCGCTTTGTTGCCTACATCGGGATTGGCGCCGGCGCCAAGGCCGCGCGTCAGCTTGTCGCCGATTTGCAGCTTATGCTCCGATTTGGCAAGGTGCAGAGCCTGGGCATCCGTGTTCACCGTAATGAACTCGACGCCCTTGACTCCATTTTCGATCATACGGTTAACGGCATTGCTGCCACCGCCGCCAACGCCGATTACTTTTATTTGAGCGAGCGTTTCAAGCTCCATGTCGAATTCCAACATCTCTCATTGTCCCCCAGTCAAAGTCAAATAAATTCGTTAAACATATTTTTGATCCGTTCGAACATACCGGGTTTGGATGGAGCTGCGGGACTGGCTTTGCGGCTTGCCGCTTTCTTCGTGACGCCTGAGCCTCGTACTCCCATATATTTGGACACGTATTGTATCATGCCAACACCGCTGCTATATGCGGAATCCTTTACGCCGATGTAGTCAGGCAAAGCGATGCGAACCGAGGACTCTAGTTCCACCTGCGCAAGCGCAAGCGTCCCTGGCATGGCGACGGCGCCGCCGGTCAACACGTAGCCATTAACCTTGTCGCCGTAACCCAGCCTGCGAACCTCTTGACGGATGAGATGGAAGATTTCCTGCATCCTCGGTTCGATAATGCTGGCCAGATCCTTTTGCGAAAATTCCTTCTCCATATTGCTTCCCATTCGTGTAACTTTAAAGCGGACATCGTCCGCAGCATCGCCTACATTGGCACAGCCATACTTGAGCTTGAACTTCTCCGCTTGATCGCTTTGGGTCCGTAATCCGTAGGCGATATCGTTCGTGACGAACTCTCCGCCGATCGGCAGCGTCGATATCGCAGCCAACCCGCCTTGATCGTAGATGGCGATCGTGCAGGAGCCTGCGCCGATGTCCGTCAGAACCGTGCCGATAGAACGTTCGTCTTTCGTCAGCGACATCATGCCGGAAGCAAGCGACAGCAGAATAACGCCGGAAATTCGCAAACCCGCCTTCTCGACGCAGCGCATAAGATTATGTATCGCTGTCTTCGTGCCGGTCACGATCGTAGCTTCCACTTCCAGGCGGACGCCGATCATCCCTCTAGGATCGGATATGCCTTCCAATCCGTCTACCAGGTATTGCTTGGGAACGAGATTGATGATTTCGCGTTCGGGAGGCAGTGCGACAACTTTAGCCGCCTGCAGCACGCGCTCGATATCTTCTTCTCCGATTTCCCTGTCCTCATTAGATACCGCAACTACGCCATGATTGGTCTGCAATGCAATATGATTGCCTTGAATCCCGACATAAACGTCGGATATCTGAATGCCTACCATGCGTTCTGCATGCTCGACCGCGGCGCGGATCGAATGCACGGTTTGGTCAATATCGACGATAGCTCCCTTGCGAATACCTTCGGAGTCGGCAGAACCCACTCCAATAATATTAATGGCTCCATTGTTCATCTCGCCGATAATAGCTCGAACCTTGGATGTACCGATGTCCAAACTGACGATGATGTCGTTGTTGCTCAACTCGCGGCACCTCCGTTTCCAATAATTAGTATCTCAAGTTATGTTTACCCAATAAGAATGTAGAAGTTCCAAACCTTGCCGTCAATAGATTCTTATTAGAGATAAAAACGACCTGCACACTCAGCCGCCCTTCTCGGAACGTCCGGGAGCATAGGCTTTCTCGCTAGCTGGCGTTGCTAGTACGCAGCGCCCGTCATTTCTGATCAAAAAATGAACAAGTCTCTCTACATATTCAACAGACTTTTTAGTTTCCCTCTTTTTTCAACAAATTTTTCAGAATTATTATTTTCACTGTCGAAAGGGCGATTTCGTTGTCTTAAAAAGAGGGAGTTTGTCGCCGGGAAGGCGCGCCGTTACGGCAAACTTACTCCAAGCTAGTAAAACAAATTCTATCATTCTTTTAAACGAATGAGTAGTCTATTTTTCATTATCGCCATCATTTTCCGAATCGTCGGCATGGAACGGAACATACGTGTCCGCCAGCAGCATCGTAATCTTGCCGGGCTCCTGCGTCTCGATTACCGCGTTCAACGCTTCAATCTTGTCCGGCAGTACCGAAACGGCGGTAATGACCTCAAACTTGGTTCGCGTATACATCCTGATCCGGTCGGGATAAGCCTTGGATGGAATGGGAGCAATCTCCGACAAATCCGACAGCTGCTTCTGAGGGATTAACGCAAGCTGCTTTGTCAGCTCTCGTTTAACGGAGTCTTCCCCGTTCCAGCCTGTCAGGATCGGCTTGTCCAAAAGATAGCCGTCCGTTCTCGCCTCCACGCTGGCACCGCTCGAGAGCAGCGCTTGCACAGTGCCGTCCGGCATCAGCTCGAACGCGACGACGGGATGCTCTTTCACCTCAATCTTGATAACGCCGGGGAACACCTTGACGACCTTGGCTGATTCGACCTGGGGCAACTGTTCTACGCGAGAGGCGATTTCTCCGGACGAGGTCTGGAAGAAGGCGTCGCCAATACTTACGGCGGCGGCTTCCTGTACTTGCTCCTTGGAGGTATGCTCCATGCCTATTGCTTGAATGTCGGATATTTTGCTAATCGATGAATTAAAGAACAGCACGGCCAGCAAGGCGGCGAACAATAGCAATAGAATGGCAAGCAGCTTCTTGTTGCCTTTGCGTTTGCGGGCGGGTTCTTTAAGCACCGGCATGTTACCGCTGCTCATAACTTGTCCCTCTTTCCTGCAAAACGCCGGCTTCCCTGGCACGGTTTCTCCAGAAAAGCCGAACGCTTCGATCTAACTGCATGATGTCATCTGGCTGGTTCGTTATTAGGCACGGGCGAGAATCGGGATATCCGGGCGCCGAGCTTCGCAAGCATATGCTCGATCCGGTCGTAGCCACGATCGATGTGATGCACTTGCTCCACGATCGTGCGTCCCTGCGCGGCGAGTCCCGCGATGACCAGGGCGGCTCCGGCCCTAAGATCCGTCGCTTCCACCGTAGCCCCGTAAAGACGGGTAACGCCGCGTATAAATGCTGCATTCATGTCGACGCGGATATCGGCTCCCATGCGCGACAATTCGCCGACATGCTTGAGACGGCCTTCGAAAATCGTTTCCTTCATGATGCTTACCCCGTCGGCAAGCGTTAGAAGCACCATCACCTGGGATTGCAAATCCGTCGGAAAGGCGGGGTAAGGAGAGGTGACGATTCGCTCGATCGACTTCGGCCTTGCGGCACTATCAACCTTTATTATATCACCGTCGACTACGATTTGAACACCTGCGCGGCGCAGAACATGTATCAGGGAGGAGAGGTGGGCGGGCTGGGTGTTTTGCAGCGTGACCGCGCCGCGCGTGGCGGCGGCGGCGACCATGATCGTGCCGGCTACGATTCGGTCGGGAATGATCTTGTAGCGGCATGGAGTAAGTTCGGCAACGCCGTCGATCGTAATCGTATCGGTGCCTGCCCCCATTATCTTCGCGCCCATAGCGTTCAAGAAGCGCTGCAGATCCTGAATTTCAGGCTCTCTGGCCGCATTCGTCAGCGTCGTGCGTCCTTCCGCCAGGACGGCGGCCATCATCAGGTTTTCGGTCGCTCCGACGCTTGGGAAGCTAAGATGGATATCGGTGCCCGTCAGCTTGCCGGACCTGCACACGATGCGGTTGCCGATTTCTTCGATCTCGGCCCCCAGCGCCTCTAAACCTTGCAGATGAAGATCAATCTTTCTTTCGCCGATCGCGCAACCGCCCGGCTGGTAGACCTGAGCTTCGCCGAACCTTGCTAGAAGCGGTCCCATGAGAAAGATCGAGGAGCGCATCTTGTTCATCAGCGTCTCCGGTACATGGGATGTATGAAGCGCGGTCGTATCCAGTACGACCGTCTCGCCGACGTGCTCGGCGCGGCATCCTAATTCGCGCAAAATGTTCAGCATAACTTCGATATCGAGCAGCCTTGGCACCGAATCCAGTGTAATCGTGCCTTCAGCCAGCAGACTGGCAGCCAATATCGGCAAAGCGGCATTTTTCGCTCCTTGGATAACTATGGATCCTGAGAGAGGTTTCCCGCCTTCAATCACCAATTTGTCCAATGTATCACCTCCGAATTACCGCTCGCCCACCACCCGAACCTCCGGCACCAGCTTCACGCCTGCGCGTTCTTCCACAGTGCCCTGGATGTGAGACATGAGGGCGAGTACATCTCTAGCTGTCGCTTGCCCGGTGTTTACAATAAAATTGGCATGTTGTTCGGATACCTGCGCCCCCCCGATGGAGAAGCCCTTTAGTCCCGCCTCTTGAATCAACCTCGCGGCGAAGTCGCCCGGAGGATTACGAAATACGCTGCCGGCGCTAGCCAACTGAATCGGCTGCGTGCGCAGCCTCCGTTCCTTGTAGGTAGCCATCGCCGAAGCGATTTCCATGCGGTCTCCCGCCGCCAACTCGAAGCCGGCTTCTACGACGGTGCCCCGTTGTTCCTGCAAGATGGAATGGCGGTAGGCGAAGCCCATGTCCTCAAGCCCGTAACGAACCAATTCTCCTGTCTCCAGTACAATGTCAGCATACTTGAAAATACGCGACACATCCGATCCGAGAGCCCCCGCATTCATGTAGACGGCGCCTCCGACCGTTCCCGGGATCCCCCCTGCGAATTCCAGGCCGGTCAGCCCCGCCTTGCCCGCCATAACGGACAGCTTGATGAATGAATAGGCCCCGCCGGCTATAGCCGTTGTCCCTTCGAAGGTAACGTAATCCAATCCTCCGGACGGTTTGATCACAGCTCCGCGAATGCCCTCGTCGCTAACTAGCATATTGGAGCCGCGGCCCAGATTGATCCATGGCACCTCATGCTTATGCAGCAGCTTGACTGCGGTGATGAGTTGTTCTTTGGTGCGTGGAAGGATAACCAGATCGGCCGGTCCGCCGATCTTCCATGTTGTGTGCTTCGAAAGCGGTTCGTTCAGCAGCAGCTGCAGTTCCCCTGCCGCCGCTTCCCTAAGTTCCGCTATGCATGCTTCCATTGTGACTTCCTCCTTCATTGCTGCGGATGCAGGCATTCGCCGCAACTCCATTGTGTGATCCTCCGCTTCCGCAGGTGACGGTCGCGAATATAGGGTATATTATGCCTTGCGCCGATGTTGTGTGACAGACGCCTATTTTAAGGTAGTTCAAAAAGTCCGCTTTCCATCACGGAGCATGCCTGGCGGCATGGCCGGCGTCGAATATTGCATGCAGGCGAAACTTCCGGTGCTCACGTAGCTCGGCTACGCTCCGCTCCTCATTTTCTACCTGCCTGCAATCTTCTCGGTGCTGAAAACCGAACTTTTGAACCTTCATTTTAAGGTAGTTCAAAAAGTCCGCTTTCCATCACGGAGCATGCCTGGCGGCATGGCCGGCGTCGAATATTGCATGCAGGCGAAACTTCCGGTGCTCACGTAGCTCGGCTACGCTCCGCTCCTCATTTTCTACCTGCCTGCAATCTTCTCGGTGCTGAAAACCGAACTTTTGAACCTTCATTTTAAGGTAGTTCAAAAAGTCCGCTTTCCATCACGGAGCATGCCTGGCGGCATGGCCGGCGTCGGAGATTGCTAGCTTATCTGGAATAACGCGAAATGTTGAGCAAAATGCCGAGCGCCGTAAGCAAAAGCGTCAGCGAAGAGCCTCCGTAGCTCACGAGCGGCAGTGTAATGCCCGTGACAGGCATCATGCCGATAACGACTCCGATATTGATCAACACCTGAACGCCGATGATGCCGGTAATGCCGACAGCCAGGAAGCTGCCAAACGTGTCCGGGGCCGCGATAGCGGTCCGGATCCCTCGCCAGACGACGACCAGAAATAACAAGATGATAGTGGCTCCGCCGATAAAACCAAGCTCCTCGGCGAGAATGGAGAAAATGAAGTCCGTCTGCGGCTCGGGCAGGTAGCTGAACTTCTGCCTGCTCATGCCGAGCCCGAGGCCAACAAGACCGCCGGGGCCGATGGCAAAGAGGGACTGGATAATTTGATAACCTCCGCCGAGCGGGTCCGCCCACGGATCAAGAAACGAAGTAATGCGCTGCAGGCGGTATGGAGCGGCCAAAATCAACCCGACGAAGCCGGCTACGCCGATCATCGCCAGTCCGCCTAAGTGAGCCATCCGGGCACCAGCCGTGTAGATGAGAATGAGCGACGCGCCGACCATGACGGAGCCCGTGCCCAAATCCGGCTGCAGCATTATAAGGCCGAACGCCAGACCCACAAGCCCTAGCGGCGGCATAAGCCCTTTCGTAAACAGCGTAATATTTTGCTGCTTCTCCGACAGCCAACGGGACAGAAACAGAATCATGGCGAGCTTCATGAATTCGGAGGGCTGGATGCCGAAGGAGCTGATGCCGAGCCAGCTTCTCGCCCCGCCCCTCACAACCCCGATACCGGGAACAAGCACGATAACAAGCAGGCCGAAGCAAACGATCAGCGCGGCAGGCGCCCATTTTCTCCAGTTGGAATAATGGGTGTTCATAGTAAATAGTAACGCACCGACGCCCAGTCCGGCAAATAGTAGCTGGCGCTTCACATAATAGAAGCGGTCGCCGAATTCATGGAGGGCGAGCACCGCGCTCGCGCTGTATACCATGACGAGACCGATTGCAAGAATAAGCCCAATGGCGGCGAGCAGCCAAATATCGGGGGCAGAACGCGCTTTTGCCATAGCGAACACACCTCTTAGCATGGGAAAGTAGGGACAGGCCCCCTACTTACAAGGTATGCGCCGATTGTTTAAACATGCTCCCTCTTTGTTCGTAGGATTGAAACATGTCCCAGCTCGCGCAAGCAGGCGACAGCAGCACTGCATCGCCCGGCTCCGTCATCGCGAAGGCCCGGACGACCGCCTCGCGAAGCGTGGATTCGGCGTCCTTCTCAGCGTTCACCGTTTCTATCCTCGTTAAACCTGCAAGATTCGCGACATGCGCAAGCTTGTCGCGAGTCTCGCCAAGCGCCACAAGTCCTTTGATTTCCTTAAAGAGCGGCAGCAGCTCCATATAATCCGAGCCCCGGTCGAGCCCTCCCGCCACAAGAACGATTGGCTCCGTCAGGGACCTTGCCGCCATCTTCGTTGCCGTCGAATTTGTATCCTTGGAGCTGTTGTAGAATTTCACGCCGTTTT
This sequence comes from Paenibacillus sp. PAMC21692, assembly GCF_014303795.1. Lineage (NCBI taxonomy): Bacteria > Bacillati > Bacillota > Bacilli > Caryophanales > Paenibacillaceae > Paenibacillus > Paenibacillus sp. PAMC21692. Next base: position 4,501,741 of record NZ_CP060293.1, on the reverse strand, counting down.
TCTCGCATACGTATTCGAGGCGATGTTCTACGCCTTTGAATTCGCGCAGCGGCGCGGCCAATGCGTCAGGCGCGGCTCCGGCAGCGACGCAGGCCGCGATCGCCGCGATCGCGTTCGCCGCGTTATGGCGTCCGAGAAGGCCAAGCTCGGCGACAGGCATGATGACGAGCTCACGGCTCTCGGACCCCGCTCCTCCGCCAGCAGTGCGGTATACGATATGACGCTGAGCTTCGGCTGCCTTATCGGCCTCCCCTTCGCGCGTGTAAGGAGGATCGATGTAGACGCCTTCCTCCAGCTTCTCATAGAGCGAGAAGGGCAGCAGCTTTGCTTGCAGGCTCCGTGCCGTCTCCCTGCATACGGGATCGTCCCAACCCAGCACCGCCGTATCGGACGCCTGCTGATTGGCGAACAGCTTGCGTTTCGATGCCACGTAATCTTCCATGCCGCCATGATAGTCGAGATGCGTCTCCGCCAGATTCAGCAGCATCGCGATACGCGGCCGGAACTTCTCTGTCCCCTTCAACTGGAAGCTGCTGAGCTCGGCGACGATCCAATTGTCCGGCGTTGCATCCTGGACGGCATCGCAAAGCGGCAAGCCGATATTGCCGGCTACGATAGGCTTTTTGCCCGCCGCTTCCAGCAGCATGCCGATCAGCGTAGTTGTCGTGGTTTTGCCGTTAGAGCCGGTAATGCCGATAATCGGAGCAGGCGAGATCAGATAAGCCGCCTCCACCTCGGTCACGACGTCTACGCCCCGCTCCAACGCTTCCCGTACGGGAGGCGCGCTGTACGGAATACCTGGATTTTTGACCATAAGCGCCGTATTGGCGTCAATCAGATCCTCCGGATGATGTCCGCAAATAACGGTAATGCCCAGTTCTTCAAGCTCGCCCGCCTCGGGGCTGCTCTCCCTATCCTTCTTGTCATTGACGACGACGTCGGCGCCCAGCTTGTGGAACAGCTTGGCTACGCTGACGCCGCTCTTCGCAAGGCCGAGAACGACGACGCGCCGGCCGCGGTAATCCGCAGGGTGATTCATGCAGCGACAATCCCTTCTATGTGCATAAGTACGCAGGAAGCGGCTCTCGTAAGCGAGAACCGCCTTTGCGCCTGTTTTATGGAGTGTGAATATTTAATACATGTTACCTCTTAAATGACGAACAGGATGCCCGCGGCCGCAAACAACAAGCCCACCGTCCAGAACACGGTAACGACCTTCCACTCGGACCAGCCGATGAGCTCGAAATGATGATGGATCGGACTCATTTTAAAGATCCGCTTGCCCCGCAGTTTGAAGGAGGCGACCTGCAAAATGACGGACAGCATTTCGAGGACGAACACGCCGCCGATCACGATCAGAAGAAGCTCCGTCTTCGTCAGAATCGCGACAGCCGCGATACCGCCGCCGATGCCGAGCGAACCCATATCGCCCATGAATACTTTGGCCGGGTGAGCGTTGTAGACCAGGAAGCCGAGCACCGCTCCGATCATGGCCGCCGAGAAAATCGCGGATTCATGTTCGGACGTCTGCAGCGCCACAATCATGAACGCGCCGAACGCGATTGCGCTCGTCCCTGCCAGCAGTCCGTCGAGTCCGTCCGTGAAATTGACGGAATTGCTGGCCGCGAACATGATGATGACGACGAACAGATAATAGAACCAGCCGAGATCGAGCCCCGCGCTTGTGCCGGGAATCGTAATCTCGGTGCTGTGCCCCATATTGTACAGCAGCACGCAGACGATGGCCGAAAAAAGGAGCTGGCCGAACAGCTTCTGCCAGGCCGTTAAGCCAAGCGATCGTTTGAAAACGATCTTGATATAGTCATCCAGGAAGCCGACGAGACCAAAGCCGAGCGACGCCGTCAGGAGCACCCAGAACTCGCTGGATTTGTCGGCGAATCTCACGAATGCGATAACCAGCGCAATCATTATAATAATGCCGCCCATTGTCGGCGTGCCGCTTTTCTTTAGATGGCTCTCTGGACCTTCCGTACGAATCTGCTGACCGAACTTGAGGCGCCGGAGCAAAGGAATGAACAATGGTCCCAGCAGAACCGTTATAAGGAAGGATACGCCGATTGCGAATAAGTTGACCATCATGTCCATTTCCTCACCCCTTCTCCAAAGCTTGGACAACTTGTTCCATCCGCATTCCTCGGGAGCCCTTTACAAGCACCAGATCTTCGGGCTGCAGCCGGTTCTTAAGCCAGTCGGCGAGTGTATCCTTGTCATTAAAATGGATCACGCGGCCCGCCTCGTCAGCCTCGCGAAGGCTTGCTTTCGCGCCTTCGTGCGTATTGGCCGATAACGGTCCGCAGGTAAGTACGCCCTCTGCCGCATCCGGCGTCAGATAAGCGCCGATGCCGCGGTGAAGCTCCGCTTCTTCCGGGCCGAGCTCAAGCATATCGCCCAGCACGATCCAGCGGCGGCCGAAGCTCTCGAGTCCGCCAACCAAATCGATAGCCGCGCGTACGGCAGTGGGATTGGCATTGTACGCGTCGTTTAAAATGACGGCGCCGTTAAACGCCTTTACCGGCTCGATGCGCATGCCTGTCAGCTTGAGCTCTTTAAAGCCGCGATGGATGGCTTCCGCAGGCACGCCCATAAATCTGGCGGCGGCAATCGCGGCAAGGGCATTGCTAATATTATGACGACCCGGCACCGGAATATGAACGGTTCCGAGTCCGCTTACTTGTCCCCGGTGCAACGCCGCGAATACGCTCTGATCCGGATGGAGCCGAATGTCGTCCGCAGACCATTCGTTATCCGCTCCAAGACCGAATGTCCGGAGAGTAACGCCTTCAGGCAGCGCCGACTCTGCAAGTCCTTCCTTCAACAGCGGCTCGTCGCCGTTGTAGAGCAGGACGCCGTCCTCGCCAAGGCCAAGCGCGATCTCCAGCTTTGCCTTCGCGATGCCGGCCCGCGAGCCAAGATGAAGCAGATGCGCGTCGCCGATATTCGTAATAATGGCTAGATCGGGAGACGCAAGCTTCGTCAACAGCTCGATCTCGCCGAAGCCGCTCATGCCCATCTCCAGCACGGCAACCTCCGTCTCCTCGTCCAGCTTCAAAAGCGTCAGGGGCAAGCCGATGTGGTTGTTCAGATTGCCCTCCGTCTTTAGGACCGAATACTGTGTGGACAACAAAGCAGCCGTCATATCCTTGGTTGTCGTCTTGCCGTTGCTGCCTGTAATGCCTACTACTCGCACCATCAGCTCGTTCCGGTAAGCGGAAGCGAGCCGTTGCAGTGCGGCCAGGGTGTCTCTGACAACTAGGAAGGCCACATCGGGGAGATCAGCGGGGATGTCGCGTCCCTTCTGCCACAGCATCGCTTTGGCGCCGTTCTCGGCCGCCTGCGCCGCGAAGTCGTGTCCATCAAAGCGTTCTCCGACGAGCGGGACGAACAGGTCGCCTCCGCCTCCAACCGCTCTCGAATCCGTCGTCACTCCGCGGAGCAGCATATCCTCATGGCCGCCCTGGCGCTTGGCGCCGCACATGGCCGTCATTTGTCCTACAGTACGTTTAATCAATGTAAAAATCTCCTTATCGCGTCTTTTGCCGTTAATCGATCGTCGAAGTCATGCACCTCTCCGCCGATCAGCTGGTAGGTTTCATGACCTTTCCCCGCAATCAATACTACATCGCCTTGGCTTGCCATTTCAACCGCTTTTTCAATCGCGCGCTTCCGATCGGGAATGACGGCGTAGCGATCTCCATCCGAACCAGCCGCAATCACCCCTTCCATTATATCGTCGATGATGGCAAGCGGGTCTTCCGTCCGGGGATTGTCGGACGTCACGATCATATAATTCGCAAGCTCGGACGCGATTCGGCCCATCATTGGGCGCTTCGCCCGATCACGGTCGCCGCCGCATCCGAATACGCAGATAATACGGCCTTCCGCGAATTCCCGCGTCGCCTGCAGCACGTTCTGCAGGCCGTCCGGCGTATGGGCGTAATCGACGATTACGGCATAGTGCTGGCCCTCTTCCACGCTCTCCACGCGGCCCGGCACTCCGGGAATAGCAGACAGAGATTCCGCTATAGCAGCAAGAGGCACGCCTTCCAGCAGCGTCGCCGCTATTGCGGCAAGCGCGTTGTAGACGTTGAACTTGCCTCGCAGGCGGAGCTCGATCTTGGCTTCGCCCCGGAATGTCGACACCCGGAATGATGTCCCCCTCGCCGTAATCCGAACATCGCTTGCCCGGACATCCGCCGGATTTTCGATGCCGTAAGTCACGACTTCGGCCGCCGTCATTTTCCGGAAGCGCTCGGAAGCCTCGTCGTCCGAGTTGAGCACGGCGAAGGAACGTTCCTCCTGCCTTGCCTCATAGACGTTGCCGAGCCGCGAGAAGAACAACCCTTTGGCATCCGCATACTTATCCATCGTGCCGTGATAATCCAGGTGGTCCTGCGTCAGGTTGGTAAAGATCGCGGTCCGAAACCGGCAGCCCTTGACCCGCCCTTGGTCCAGCGCATGCGAGGATACCTCCATCGCACAGTACTTAACGCCGCTTTCTCTCATCTCTCCCAAATAACGCTGGAGCTCATGAGAATCCGGCGTAGTGCCTTCCATGGGATAAGCACGGCCTTCGAAACGCCGCTCGATCGTCCCGATCACGCCGGTGGATTTTCCGCTGTCGTTTAGAATCGTTTCCACCAAATAAGTTGTCGTCGTTTTGCCGTTCGTGCCCGTTACGCCGATCAGACGCACGCTGTTGCTGGGATAACCATTGATATGGCTCGCAATGACGGCAGCCGCACCTCTCGCATCCTTTACGATCAGCTGCGGAATATCCAGCGGAAGGGGCCGCTCTGCGACAAGCGCCGCCGCTCCGCAATGAACCGCCGCTTCGGCATAGCTATGGCCGTCCGCCTTGTGCCCGGGAATGCAGATAAACAGATCTCCTTCCGCAACAAGCCGGGAGTCTCGTGTTATCCCCGTAAATTCCGTATCTCCGTCCCCTATTAACCTCGCTGTAACGAGCAGCTCCGTAAGTTCTCTTAGACGCATCCCTTCCATGCCTCCCTCGAATACTCTGACGGAATACTATATGCCGCCCAGAGTAAACGCGTTAATGGCTAGTGGGAATGCGGAATGTCTTCTTCGTCGCCGAGATAGATGCGGATAGTCGAGCCCCGGTCGACTCTCGCCCCTTCAGCCGGCGCCTGCCGGATGACAACCTTGCCGGAGCCCGCGGTGGTCAGATTGAAGTTCATATTCAAATCCTCATACAGATCGGAGACGCTCTTGCCGATCAGATTCGGCACGGTAACGATCGGTGTTTCCCCGTACTTGTACAGCCTGTCAATCTGCGACTCCCTGCGAGGAACCTCCAAAATCGTTAGCGCATCCTCCATCATATTGCGTACGATAGGGGCCGCGACCAAACCTCCGAACTGGATGCCTTGCGGATTATCGACCGCCACGTAGATGACGATCTGGGGATCGTCCGCAGGCGCGAAGCCGATAAACGACACGATATGCTCATTGGGCGAATAACGCCCGTTAACGACCTTCTGCGCCGTTCCCGTCTTGCCTCCGACCCGGTAACCGTCGATGAACGCGTTGCGTCCTGTACCCTTTGCCACGACGCTCTCCAACGCTTCTCTCACCTGCTTCGAAGTCTCTTCCGAAATCACGGTACGCACCGCCTCCGGCTCCACTTCTTTGACGACCTCTCCCGTATCCGGATGGATGAGCGCCTTCGTTACATGGGGCTTATACAAAGTTCCGCCGTTAATCGCAGCCGATACCGCCGCGATCTGTTGAATCGGGGTCACAGAGACGCCTTGACCGAACGCCGTCGTCGCAAGTTCTACAGGCCCTACCTGACTCAGCTTGAACAGGATCCCGTTTTCTTCTCCGTTAATGTCGATCCCCGTCTTCGTGCCGAAGCCAAAGTCCCTGATGTATTGGAACAGCGTTTCCTTGCCTAACCGGTTGCCTAACGTAACGAAACCAGGGTTGCAGGAGTTTTCGACGACTTCAAGGAACGTTTGGCTGCCATGACCGCCTTTTTTCCAGCAGCGAAGCCTCGCTCCGCCGACCTCTATCGCTCCCGGATCGAAAAAATGTTCGTTTTTGAGATTTACCTTTTTCTCCTCGAGCGCGGCGGCCAACGTAATGATCTTGAATGTGGAGCCCGGCTCATACGTCATCCAGATGGGAAGATTCCGATTGTACACCTCGCTCGGCACTTCCTGATATTTGTCCGGCTCGTAGGTTGGCCTGCTCGCCATGCCGAGAATTTCTCCGTTCTTCGGATTCATGGCGATCGCGATGACGCTATCCGCTTGTAGGCCTGTCATGGCCTGATCCAGCTCTCGCTCCATGACAGCCTGTATTTCCTTGTCGATCGTGAGCTGCAGCGTCAAGCCTTCTTGCGGCTCAACGTATGTATCGGACGAATTCGGCATCTGCCGGCCAGCCGCATCGGACAAGAAGGATACGTTGCCTTGAATGCCGGTTAGCGCTTCGTTGTATTTCGACTCGATGCCGGTGAGACCTTGATTGTCGATGCCCGTGAAGCCCAGCATGTGGGCAGCGAGACTGCCGAACGGATAATGCCGCTTGCTGTCCTCTGCGACGACGATGCCTGGAAGGTTGAGCGCACGGATCTCATCGGCCTTCTCCGGCGTCATCTTTCTGCCGCCCGGCCCCAACCGGACGATCATTTCTTTCGTTGAAATTTTTTTGAGCAGCGTTTCCTGAGACATGTCGAGCAATGGAGCAAGCGTTGCTGCCGCCGCTTCCTTCTCTTTGACCTGCACGGGTATCGCCCATACAGTGGGCGTGCTTATATTATAGGCTAGCTGCACGCCGTTGCGATCCCAGATTTCGCCTCGCTTCGCGACATAGGGAATGTCGCGCCTCCACGAATTTTCCGCTTTCTCTGCAAGCTCTGCGCCTTTGTACAGCTGTACATAGCCAAGCCTTAAACATAGGGCGATAAACGCCACGCCTGCGAGAATGAGCACGACGAACAACCGTCGCCTAACCGTTACGTTAGATACCTTCATCGTAGAAATCCCCCTCTTCGCCTCCAGCCTTGCGAATAAGCGTGCACTGACGCTCATTCCCAGACTATGAAACACAAGAGAGGGATAGAACAAGCCCCTGATATGGTAGTTCAAAATGTTCACTTTTGATCACGACGCTGCTCGAAGAAGCTTATTCGACGTCGAATCTTGCACTCAACCGATTCTTCCGGTACTCACATAGCTTACAGCCATGCTCCGTTCCTCAGATTCTAGTTTCGTACAACCTTCTTGGTGCTGAAAAGCGAACATTTTGAACCTTTATTGGAATGGCAGTTCAAAACATCCACATCCACATCCACCTCTTATTCGACGTCGAATCTTACAAGCTGCCAGTCAAGCTCGCAATCGGTCAGTTCTCGCCGCCCTGTACGCCAACCGGCGGTTCGATGTCGGCGTCCGTCGAATCTTCGGAACCTCCTGATTCTCCGGCATCTGATTCGTCATCCGATTGGGATTCGCCGCCCTCTTCGCCAGTATCGGACTCTTCGCCACCGCCGCCGGACGCGCTTAGCGCTTCATCGTAGCCTTCAGCGCCCTCTGGAGGGACCAGCTTCACCTTGACCAGCCGTCCGCCGTTCTCTTCTACAACCTGCTGGCTGACGACGTAACCAGTCCCCTCCGTTACGAGGCGCGCGCCAATCAAGGAGGTCAGCTCCAGCGCATCCCGAAGCGAGACGCCCGTCAGATCCGGCACGGCCAGCTGATCCTTTTTCTCCGTCACAATATATACCTTCTGCGCGGGATAGATGAGCGAGCTTGCTGCCGGAATTTGCTTCAGCACTTTGTCGCCGCCGCCTACGACTTCAAACGATAATCCCTTGCCCTGCAGCTCGGCCTTCGCCTGCGCAACGCTTAAGTCCTGCACCTTCGGAACTGAAACTTTCGCTTCCTTATTGGCAGATTCCTCATCGCTTTCGATGTTATAGTCTGGCGCGATCCCCATCTTTTTCAGACTTTTTAATACGATCTCCCGGAAAGCAGGAGCCGCTACCGAGCCGCCCCCCGCTAGCGGATTGTTCGGCTCGTCGACCATGATATAGAGCACGATCTGGGGATTTTCCACAGGTGCGTAACCAATAAAAGAAACCATAAATTTATTATCGGAATATTTGCCGTTGATAACCTTCTGCGCGGTACCGGTCTTGCCTGCTACCCGGTAGCCTTCGATATACGCGTTTTTCCCCGTTCCCTTGTCCTGGTCGGAGACGACTTGCTCCAGATATTCGCCGACTTGCTTGGATGTTTGTTCGGAAATGACCTGACGAACGAACTTCGGATCCGTCACCGTCGTCGTATTCGTCGATGGATCTGTAATGCTCTTAACGATATGCGGTTCCATCAGCTTGCCGCCATTGGCTACAGCTGCGACAGCCGCTACTTGTTGGATAGCGGTTACTTGCACCCTGCCTTGTCCGAACGAAGCCGAAGCGATATCCCTGTTGCCCAGCAAATCTATTTTCCCCGCCAGTTCGTTTGTCAACTCAATGCCGGTTTTCTGACCGAAACCGAATCTCGTGAAATAATCGCGAAGCTTTTCACCGCCGAGCTTCTCGAAGCCCAGCTTAACGAACGCGACGTTACTGGAATATTTCAAGCCGTCCAGAAAGCTGATTTTCCCCCACCCTCTACGGTTATGTTCGCGTATCGGTCTGGGATCCCCGGGCACGACAATGCTGCCTGATTGGTAGATTTCATCCGGGTTGAACACGCCTTCCTCCACCGCGGCTGCCAGCGTAGCGATTTTGAACGTAGAACCTGGCTCATATAACGAGCCTACGGCATGGTTATAGAAGTTGGCGTAATCGTACTTCGCATATTCGTTAGGATCAAATTCCGGCATATTGGCCATGGCCAATATTTCCATTGTGTCAGGATCCGCCGCGATAGCCGTTGCGCTTTTCGGCGAATATTTCTTCACAATATCGCGCAGCGCCTCCACTACATACCCTTGTATGTCGCTATCGATCGTCAGCTTAATATTATTGCCGTCCTTCGGCGCTTGGAAATCGACTTCTCCCTTGGACAACTGGACGCGTTTGCCGTCTTTCTCATATCGGATAAAACCGTCAGCGCCCTGTAACTGATCGTCGAAGTAAGCTTCGACACCCGTTTTGTTCTCTCCATCAAGACTTACATAACCTACGAGCTGCGAGGCCAGGAAATTCCTAGGATAGAAACGTTTATGCGTCTCTACCATATAGATGCCCGTATCCAGCTTCTTGCCGTCTTCTCTCAGTTTTTCCTTCAGCTCGTCGCGGAACGCCGCTAAGCCATCCGCCACCGGCTTGTCGATCATCCAACCGCCCTTGCGCAACTCCCGCGATCGATAAAAGGTACCGTCTTCCTTCTGGGCCGTCACCTGCTTCGTCAGCTCGTCTTTACCGATCCCGAGGGTTTCATGCAGTCCGTTAATGACCTCCTCCGCTATGTCCGCATCATTAATGATCTGCGGGTCTACCGATACGTTATAAGCAATCGTGTCCATTGCCAGAACGTTGCCGTCCCTGTCCGTAATCTCTCCCCTCTTCGCCTTCATCGTGTCGGCTGCCGACCATCTTTTTTTCGCTTCTTCATACCACATCGCGCCGTCTACGACCTGCACCATATAGATTCGACCTATAAGGACAAAGAAAAGGAGGGTCATTATCCCTCCAAAAAACAATGTCCGCAGTTTAATTCGTTTCCCCATTGCGATCACCCTATTCTTGCATGACTGTCGTCAATTGCTCGCCGCCCGTCTTCACCGTAATGCCAGCATCCTCGCTGCTGACCATGCCTTGCGTCTCCGCCAGCTGCCTGATCCGCTCTGGATCGTTGAGCGTCTCCACTTGCCTCTTCAGTTCCTCGATCTCCACATTCAAACCTTGGTATTCTGAGTTAAGCTTCGTGATTTGAATATTCATATCGTAGATTTGCGCATATCGGAAAATAATGACTCCTGCAACCACTACGCAAATCAGTACAGTAAACAAATAAAGCAGCTTCTCCTGAACCGGCAACGATTTCCGCTTGACAACAAGTTTTTTGGTTTCCCGGATGAGTGGCTCCTGCTGCGGTTTCTTCTTCGGTTGAAGTGCCAAATTTCCATTCACATACGCCACAATGTAATCCTCCTTATAAATAAAATGTTCCTATTTCGCCACTCTATAATTTTTCCGCTATTCGCAATTTGGCCGAACGGGCTCTCGGGTTATCCTCCAGCTCTTTCTCGCTCGGCAGGATAGGCTTCCGGTTAATCAGCTTGAGCGTCCCTTTGTTCCCGCATACGCAGAGCGGGAAGTCCGGAGGACACGTGCATTTCTCCACATATTTGGCGAAAATCGACTTGCAAATACGATCCTCAAGCGAGTGAAATGTAATCACGGAAGCTCTGCCGCCAGGCGCCAGGCAGCGAACCGCGCTCTCCAGCGCTTCTTCTTCCGCTCCCAATTCGTCGTTGACGGCAATGCGAAGCGCCTGGAAAGAACGTTTCGCGGGATGCGGACCCGTTCTTCTTGTCGCCGCGGGTATCGAAACCTTGATCAGCTCCGCCAGCTCTCCCGTGGTGGCTATCGCCGCGGTCGTCCTTGCCTTCACGATGTTGCGGGCTATATTGCGGGCGAACTTCTCCTCGCCGTAGCGATCAAGGATGCGGGATATTTCCCGCTCCTCCCACTCGTTGACGATCTCATGCGCCGTAAGCGACTCTTCGCGATCCATCCGCATGTCCAGCGGCGCGTCGTGGTTATAGCTGAAACCTCTTTCCGCCTCGTCCAATTGGGGGCTGGATACCCCAAGATCGAACAGAATGCCGTCTACCTGAGGCACGCCGTTCTCGATGCGCACGTCGCAGCCTCTTAATTCCTGCTCCAGATAGCGGAAATTGCTTCTGACCAGCGTTACTTTATCCATATAGGGAGCCAGCCGTTCTCGCGCGTTGCTTAGCGCCCAGTCATCCTGGTCGAACGCAATCAACCTTCCGCCTTCACTTAGTCTGGATGCGATCAGTTCGCTGTGCCCGGCTCCGCCGAGCGTACAATCTACGTAGACGCCGCCAGGCTTGATGGCCAATCCGTCAACTGCTTCCTCCAATAATACTGTCGTATGCTGAAACACGCCGTCTTTCCTCCCGTTCTCGATGTCCGATATGCTCTAGAAGAGGTTGTTCAAAAAGTCCGCTTTTGATCACGAAGTATGCCATGAAGCCGACTCGACGTCGAATATTGAATTCAGACGAAACTTCCGGTGCTCACGTAGCTTCCACTACGCTCCGCTCCTCACTTTCTGCCTTCTTCCAATCTTCTCGGTGCTGAAAACCGATCTTTTTGAACTCACATTAGAAGTTAAAATCGAAATCAACCAGTTTCTCCGCAATTTCGTTGAAGGTTTGCTCCGATTGCTCGTAGTAGCCTTCCCATGTCTGCTTGCTCCAAATTTCCACCCGGCTTGAAACGCCGAGCACCATACAATCTTTATCCAGCTTGGCATAATCTCGCAGATGGCCGGGTATGTTTACCCTGCCCTGTTTGTCCAGCTCGCATTCTGTAGCTCCCGAGAAAAAAAACCTCGTGAACGCCCGCGCGTCGGACTTCATCAGCGGCAACGTCTTGAGCTTTTGCTCCAGTACGCTCCACTCGCTCATGGGGTACACAAACAAACAGTTATCAAGGCCTCGCGTGGCGATAAAGGTCGTACCGAGCGATTCGCGGAATTTCGAAGGAATGATAATACGTCCCTTCTCGTCAATGCTATGTTGATATTCACCCATAAACATAATTCCGCTCCACTCCTTCCCCCTAACGCTCCACTTTGCCCCACTTTTCCCCACCTGAATACAGTAGTTCGCCACCTAAAATAAAAATCCTGCTTGGTCAGCAGGATTTTCTTTAAATATTTTAGGTTGTTAAAGATTAACTTTCCGGTGGCGCATTCTTTTCTTGCGGCATCCCCGAGCGCGAATTTATTCTTTTTCGTCTATGCTTCGCGAACCAGAATACCGGAATTCCAATTACGGCAAGGATGGCCAGAACGGGCAGCGCCCCCGCAAGTATGACCATAAATCCCTGAATTCCGGCCCAGACCGCCTTGGAGCTGCCGGTTAAAGCTCCTGACAGTCTGGCACCGAAAGATTGGGAATCCGATTCCAAGCCGGTGGCCATCTTCTGATCGACCTGGTAAATTCTTAACTCGACGGTAGAATAGGCAACATTCGCGTCAAGATACCTGATTCGGCCCAATAGCTGCTCGATTTGCTCCTGTACCTCCGCCAACTGGAAATTTTGTCCACGAACGACAGGAAGCCCCCCCACAGGCAATCGTAAAGAGAGAATCGATCTCCCCGTCGTATCTGGAATCAGTGAACCTCCCCCACTTACTGCAAACAGGTTGATGTGGGGGCTTCTTACCATCAACAACCTCGATACAACTCTGTAGAAGCGGGTTTGCCACTCTTACTCCATACATTCTAGCTATGTGTATGGGTGTCATCGAAAGCAGTCTAAGTAAGCAACATGTGCCCTCGGCACATGGGGCGGAACAGCCCATCTACTACTTCTTGCTTACGCAATCCGTAGATACTTGACTTGTGAATCCACATCGGAATGGACCATCTTGTCATATAGAGCTTTACTGAGAATATTCCTCGCTCCATGAATATCCCGATGCTCCGTATACCCGCAGGCACATCGGTAATTTCTCGAAGAAACTTTGTTTCTCTTCGTGCAGACTGGACAAGTCTGACTCGTATAGGATTCGTCTATACTTTGAAGCTGGATTCCTTGCCGCTCCAGCTTGTAGGCCAAGTACTGTTTCACTTTACCGAAGGACCAGTTCGACAATCGCTGTGCTTGTTTACGGTTGACACGGTTTTTCTTGCGCGTATTTCGCTGGACGCCTTCTACATTTCCCATATGGACATCGGATACCGACTGCTGGACACACCAATCTACAAATAGCTTCGTGGTCTTGTGCAAGGCATCTCTCAGTTGTTTTTCGGATTTGCTAAGGATATATCGTTTGGCTTTCTGGTATTTTCTCCACTGCCGTGAGCCCTTTTTGCATTTAGACTGCAGCCGCTGAATGTCCGCCAGCTTTTTGTTGCGTAAACGATGAATAGAGCGCACCTTTCGTCCTGTGATCATCAAGCTTTCCCCATCCTCGCAGAAAGCGGCTAGGGTGTGAATTTCACCCGGATCAACCCCGGCCGCCTGTTTCTTCTCGTAAGGTTTACTCTCGACCCCGTCTTCATAGGAAACAGCCAGGTACAACTCATTGTCATAACAAAGCTCAATTTCTTTGATCTGGCCATCAGGAAGCCCGGTCGTATGGATCACAATAGGCTCCTCTCTCTTGCCGTGGTGATTTCCCATGGAAAGGGAGAGGGTCCCGTTTCGGGCTACCTTGAATCCATCTTTCGCCCATTTTGTGTTGTAATGTTTCTTGTTCTTATACGGATACCGTGCCGTCTTCACTCCTTGCTGTACCGCTTGATAAGCGGAATCCCGGGCAAACAGGTATTTATGGCAAACCGATTGAATCGACTGACTATGCAAGTGAAATCTGCCCTTGGTTTGCTTCTGGATTTCTGATCGTGTGATCCATTTCCCATGTATCGTGTAATGGTCCTTGGATAATTGCAAACATTCGTTCCACACTCGCGCCGATTCCCGGTTGCAGGCAAATAGTCGGTCCATATTCCGATTGGATGCCTGAAAATGTACGATTTGAGCTCGTATCATTGCACCACCTCCATCGAACAATCCGTTTACTCACAACTCAATTTTACCATACATATGTTCGTATACAAAGAAGTTTGTGCGAACAAAATTCGTATAAGACAGGCCATTCATCTCACCGCCTACGCGTTCACTATCGCGAGTAAGGTAGCTTAGAGGCGGGAGACTTATTGCCCTAAAATGTTAAATAGCAGAATATAGGCTCCGTTTGGATCTACCCGCACAGTGGTTGCAAAACTTTTACTTCTGTGTGCCAAAGACGCTACTATCGCCTATAAGCCCTGATCAGAGTCACTTTACGGTCCATCGGCGTAATAAACGCCTTCAGCTGCTCGTTTGCCTACTTTTGGGTCCAAGACGCTTTTTTCGCCAACGGCTGCTAATTAGAGTTACTTTTATGCTTCATTTGGCGATCCTACAAGCCATATAAAAATCTTTCCTTGGTACGTCAAAAAAAAACCTTCCGCGCAAAACTCAACGCGAAAGGTTTTATGATTCTTGGCGTTATTCTGTAACCGACTTCCCCAGGCTGGCAGTTTTATTCGCCTTCCGCCCAACTGTCCAGATAGGCGATTTGCTCGGCGCTCAGCTTGTCGATGCCGAAGCCTAAAGACTCCAGCTTGTAGCGCGCTACTTGCTCGTCAAGCTCATAAGGCACGTTGACCACTTTGCTGCCGATCGACTTGTATTGATCGTTTACGTATTTGAGCGACATCGCCTGAAGGGCGAAAGTCATATCCATGATTTCCGCCGGATGGCCGTCGCCGGCCGCCAAGTTAACAAGACGGCCCTCTGCAAGCAGATAGAACTTGCGGCCATCGTTCAACTTGTACTCCTCGATGTTGCGGCGTACCGTACGCTTGCTGACGGACATCGCTTCCAGCTCTATCTTGTTTACTTCTACGTCGAAGTGCCCGGCGTTGGACAAAATCGCGCCGTCCTTCATCACTTCGAAGTGCTCGCCGCGAATGACGTCGCGGTTGCCGGTTACAGTGACGAACATGTCGCCAAGCTTGGCCGCTTCAAGCATCGGCATGACAGCAAAGCCGTCCATATAGGCTTCTACCGCCTTAATCGCGTCGATCTCGGTGACGATGACATTGGCGCCAAGTCCTTTGGCGCGCATGGCAACGCCTTTGCCGCACCAGCCATAACCGACAACGACAACCGTCTTGCCGGCTACGACAAGATTGGTTGTCCGGTTAATGCCGTCGAACACGGATTGTCCCGTGCCATAGCGATTATCGAACAAATATTTGCAATACGCGTCGTTAACGGCGATCATCGGGAATTGGAGTTCACCTTCTTTCTCCAATGCACGGAGACGGATGATGCCTGTTGTCGTTTCTTCCGCTCCGCCGCGAAGATTAACGGCATGTTGTTTGCTCTCCGTATGCAGCAGCGTTACGAGATCGCCGCCGTCGTCGATGATGAGATCCGGATTGTTTTCCAGCGCCTTCATATTCAATGCTTTGAATTCCGCCGATGTCGGGTTGTATTTCGCAAATACGGTAATGCCGTCCTCCACAAGCGCCGCGCACACATCATCCTGCGTGGAAAGCGGATTGCTGCCTGTAATCGTCACTTCCGCGCCGCCTGCTTGAACCACTTTGGCCAGGTAAGCCGTCTTTGCCTCGAGGTGGAGCGAGATGGATACTTTCAGCCCTTGAAACGGCTTCTCCTTCTCAAACTGTTCGCGAATCCGGTTCAGCACGGGCATATGCGAGCTTGCCCAATCAATCTTTAGATGTCCTTCCGGCGCCAACGCCAGATCTGCGATAATGCTATTGTCTTTTGCGCTCATTCTGATTGCCTCCTGTTATTTACAAGTATACGATTTCGTGACCGCCGGTTCGGCTGTAAGGCGTCTCCAGCAATTTCTTCAGCCAGTCGTCGCCGTAGCGATTCCAATACACCGCCATATTGACGACGCGTTCCTGCGGCTTGCCCAAAGGCAGCAGCGAGATTCGGATGCGATCCAGTTGTCGGGTCGAAGCTTCGAATTGTTTGTTATACGCCTCGATCGTCTTGGATTCCATATAGCTGATCTGCTCCATGATCTTCGCCATATTCGTCTCGCCCAGCTTGATCAGAACAGCCTGAACGGAGCCGGCAAGCTCCAGCAACGGCGTGTACATCGTCTCGAAGGCAGCTCTTGCCTCGCCGAAACGGGCTTCGATATGCAAGTTGTCCTGCCCCTTCAGCCATGCCGCTCTCTTCTCCTCGAACGACTCCATGACGTCATGGAAGGAAAGCTCATATTTGGCCATGTTCTTGACGACACCGCCTTCGACAAGCGTATAGGACATCCGAGGCACAATAATCGGCATCTCCATGCCAAGCGTCCGGAATGCCTCACCCGTCATTGCCCAGTAGGCGATTTCGCCGGGTCCCAGCACGACGCCCAGCACCGGCAGCAGATAATCCTGCATGATCGGTCGGGTCATGACGTTGTTGCTGAATTGCTGAGGCTGTTCCCCAGCAAGCCGCAGAAGCTCATCCTTCGACCAGAAGACAGTTCCTCTCCGGTCTCGGAAGCCGCCCTCCCGCTTGTACAGCAACGTGCGCTCATCATCCTTGTCCCCCTGAAACAGGAACAGATTGGCGGCATCTTCCGCCACTTCGGCCTGCAGCGGGAAGCCAAAGCTTTGCACCTTCTCGGCGGCCGACGAATAAGCGGAGCTGAGCTCATCGTTCTCTTCCAGCATTCTGCGGAACATTGGCGCCTCCAGCGCGCGAAGCGCAGCATCGTCGGCATCCAGCAGGACGAGACCTACTTCGCCGAACATAATCGCCATGATGGACGCAAACATATCCGATAATGTCCCGCTGGATTTCGTCAATTGACGAAGCCTCTCCATAATGGAAGCTTTGAATTCCGAGGATGGCAGACTCTGCTCCAACTCGCCGACAAGCTTCTCCCATTGCTCTTCGGCAATTCGAGTCCGGCTCACCGAGGTTCTGCTGCCCTCCGGCTTGGAAGCCGTCAGCTTGCGCAGCTCTTGATCGGCGGTTACGACATAGGCATGATTAGCCTCATCCCAGTCGTGATCCTCGCCGGCGATCCAAAAGACAGGCACGACATGGACGCCAAGCTGTTCGCTTGCCGACTTCGCCGCCCCGATGACGGATACGGCCTTGTGAATGACGAGCAGAGGACCCGTCCACAGTCCGGCCTGCTGACCGCCGACAACCACCGGAGCTCCTTCCGCCAGAGCCGCTATATTGCGCATGGAAGCTTGCGTCGCCCCATGTCGTTCATTATATTCCCGCAGCACGGAAGCGACCTCCGCCGATGTTGCTCGTGTATTCGTACTGCCTTGCAGCCAAGCGAATCGCTTCTCCCAATCTTGAAGAGATCCGGCGTGATAGCCATACAAACCTTCCACTACCTCGCGATTTCCTTCTATGTATGCTTGCGTCAGCGCCTGCGCGACAGGAAGCTGATAACGTTCTTGACTCATCCCAGTCTTGCACCTCCATGTCATCCTGCCAGCTCTTATGCACTGAGAAAAATATAGTGAGACCATTCCCAATTGTACAGGAACATCCGCACGGACGTCAAAAAGAAAAAACGTCTCCGCGCTGGCGGAGACGTTACGATACTGCCAAGATCGCGACTACGCTACAGAAAAGATCACTTTTCCTAGCAGCACGATCGTGAAGATGATGTAGAGAAAACTCATGGCGAAAAAGCCAAGCCGCCATATGGCGCGGAATATCCGCTTTACATCCACGCTGCCGCGCTTGCGGAACTGCGCGTTGCCGAGCAATCCGCCCGCGAGAATCATAATCAGCAAAATGCCGTAAAAACCAAAAGTGCTGTCGAAAAGCAGCTTAAACTGTCCGGCCACGCATAGAATAATAAAGATTGTAGACACATCCATCGCCATGCGAAGCGCCTTCTTCCGGTCTCTTACATATGCGCCATAACCGAACAGCACGACAGCAAAAGGCACGATAGGAAATACAGCCAGCGCAGTCGTCGCCTTCCACAGACTATCTATAATTGCAAACATGTTGCTTACTATCCCCCCGCTTCCGATCTATCTCTTGCCGAGAGCCTCTACCAGCCGCAGCATCGACTCGTTAAGCGGCGCAGACAATCCCCTTGCGGCTGCCATCCGCGCGATCTCTCCGTTAATGGAATCAATCTCCGTTCCCTTGCCGGCCCTAACGTCGGCTAACATGGAGGACACGTTGCAGCTTGTCCGTTCGCACACGCCGAGCACGGACTCCCAGCTGTCCGGCCATTCCTTCATGCCCGCAGCAAGCAAAACGGGTTTGGTCTCGTCGTGAAGCGCCTTCATGAGCGAACGGCGCGCCGGATGGGCGGGCAATTCGCCGTTTCGCATATCGTACAGCGCCGTCAAGGGATTGATAACGGCATTGATGAGCAATTTTTGGAAAACTCGATTATGGATGTCATTCGACAACGAAGCGTCAAATCCTGCCCGATTAAGGAAATTGAGCAACATTTTTTGACGAAAATCATCTTCTGATCGCTCTGCCCTTCGCTCCCCTTGACTCCGTTCTGGCGTTCTTGCAAGAAATAAAGAGCCTTGGCCGGTATGTCGTACCGAGCGCATGTCTTCGCGCTTTGCGCCTGAGCTTGTCACCGCATTATAGATGGAGAAGTCTCCTGCCGATGCGGCCGTCAACTTCCCGAGATGTCCTGTGCCATTTTGTATGCAAAGGAGAGGCGGACGATCCGGCGTCCGTCTGATCAGCTCCGCGATGAGTTCGGCAGTTTCCTTCGACAAGTCCGTCTGCTTAAGCGCAAGCAGATACCAGTCAGCCCGTTCCAGCCGACCAGCCTCCATTTTCGCCAATCGTTCCCTGGACAGCCATTCTCCACCCGCGACAATCGTATGTTCCCCGCCTTCCGCATCCCAAAGCCGAATGCCTTCTGCCGCAATAACGAAAGCTTGCTCCTCCGTTCGGGTCCAGATCGTCACTTCCGCGCCGACCGCTGCCAGCTTCGATGCAAATAGCAGCCCGATGGAGCCCCCTCCAATAATTCCGATCCGCAAGCTGGTTCCTCCCGTATTTGCTCATATTCTGCCATTATACAATAGAGAAACCCGCCGTTCCAAGAACGGCGGGCTTTCATGGCGCATAACTTATTCGATTCGTTCCAAATTTCCGTTCGCATCCATCTTGAACCTCGGCTTCGCTTCCTCTTCACCCGAGAGAACGGTAAGTCTGCGAGCTCGATCCATAATCTGGATCAGCGTCTTGTAGTCATCGTTGACCGTCCGGTAATCGGTTTGGGCATTGTTGACTTCGTGGTTCAATCTCTCATTCTCGCTGCGGAGCCGGAACAACTCCTCTTCCTTGTCTTTCATTTCCTTTTCGAACAGCTTGATTTGACGGGACAAATCCTGATAAGTCGACTTCCATGTACGCAAGAATCGGATCACCGCATCGACGGACAATCCTTCGTCCAACGAGTTTGTATCCCCTTTGAAGATACGCTCCTCCGTCTCGAATACCGAGATCGAAGAAACCTGAGAGGTGGCAGCCGAAGCTGCCGTTACGGTTTGTTTTTTCAAATAGTTGCGTTTCTGGCGTTGCTGCTTCGCAATCTGAATGGCATCCTCGTAACGCTTACGGACACAACTATTCCAACGGAAGCCGCAAGCAGCCGACGTACGTCCAATCCTCTCCCCTACTTCTTCGAACGCGGCAAGCTGGGTACTACCTTCTCTAATATGGCGCAGCGTCACTTCGGCGAGAATAAGATCGTCGTCCGGACTCCACGCATCTTGTCTTACTGCTGTCATGCCATCGAAACCTCCTAACGTAAAGGCGCTTACTTTATCTCTATGCCCTTGGTAGAGTTCATAGAATCTATTGGATACTAAATTGTATAACCAAATTTTGAACTCCTCATACATGAATTCGGAGAAGGTTGAGCAAACTGTCGGAAGCGGATATCATCTCGTCACAAAAAATTGCGAATTAGTCACGCTTTCAGGTTTACACTCCAGATGACAGGCGTTATAATGAAGTTTAGAAAAAATGGGCCAAGGCGGAAGGGGGATGTAACATGGCACGCATGTATCGGGTACTTGGTTTCTGGTGCTTAGTAATCGGGCTCATGGCTTTTGCAGGCCATATGACCGAATTTGCGCTTCTGTTCTTCGCGCAAGCTGTAGCGTTCGTATTTCTAGGCTACTTGAATTTCTCCGAACGCACTTACATAACGATGTTCTGGGGATATATGGCGATCTCATTTATTGGATTCACTTATTGGTCCGTCTTCAAGATGAGTTTGCCGTTCTAGTCAATCCTGAAGCACAAAGAGCTGTCCGAATGCAGAATACGTTCTGCGTACGGACAGCTCTTTTTAGTTGCATTGTACGGAAACTCTAACGTTTCTCCAGCAACAACACCTTAAATGATTCGCTCATATTATCTCCAAGCAGCAACTGACGAATGGCACGGTTGCGCCGTGACTCGTACGAGAACGGATTGGCACCGTCATGCTCGACAAGCAGCTGGAGCATCCCTTGCTCCAGCAGGAACTCCTTCTGAGTGCCATAATAAAGGGTAATAAAGCCCGCTTCCTCGGCACAGCTTCTAACAGCCGTAAAATTAACATGCGCCGTCAAATCCCGTCCGCCCGGCCTATGAAAAGGCTCATCGGAAGCAAGATGATTGCTGTAGGTCATAAAGGTACCCTCGCTTCGATACGGAGCCGACAACTCCTCGCCGCAATCTCCGTAATCGATGATCAGCACCCTTCCGTGCCCCATCGCGCTCGCCAATCGTCTGATCCAATCCCCTGCCGCCAGGCAAACTTCCCTTATTTCTCCTTCCTCCAAGGTGAGCTCGCCCCGGTCCATTTCCATCCGAATGCGTTTGTCTGTAAGAGGCAGCCGGACATAACGGAACCCGTTCTCCGCATCTCCCGCCACTCCGAGCTCCACTATTACTCCATCCTTGCGAGTTACCCGGTGGACGGGAAATGCGTCCAGCAGTTCATTTGCTATCAACAACAATGGTCCGGCAAGCAAACGTTCAGCCTGCTCCCAAACCTCGTCCGAGATTCTTACCACGGGGAGCGGTCCCCCATGCAGCATCTTGTACGTCTCGGCAATCTCATTCTGATGGCCCTTATGGTCCTCGATGAGGAGCTGCCTGAAGGGAATCCCCGATCCGTCTTCGCCTTCCGACAAGACGGCTGCCAGCTGAGCGGACAGCCTGCCTGTGCCCGCTCCCCATTCTGCAAGCAGCAGTGACGCAAGATCATCTCTTGCAATCTCCGAGCGCCATTGGAGAGCGGCTCCGGCGATCGCTCTGGCCATAAGATCTCCAACTCCGGATACGGTATAAAAGTCGCCTGTCTTCCCTACCCTGGCGTCACCGACACGATAATAGCCGGAGTCGGGATCGTACAAGCAAGCCTCCATATAGTCCGCGAACGTGATGCAGGCTGCCTCGCCGCCAGCCGACAGCTCCGCTCCGCGCAAGCCGGACTCGGATATTCGTTTCTCGATTGCCGCGGAAGCCGGTCCTTTTATGATCGCCATGGGTTATTCATCCTTTTCTTAAACTAAGATATTTTATCGCCAATAAGAATTTCAGATTCCTGCAATCTTATGTGGTAATAGAAATGGCTGTCGCATACAATAGAGGGGTAAGAAGGGAGGATGACGTTGGCCGCTATCTATTATCGACGAAGGATCATCGGTATGCTCGCAGCGATTCTCGTCGGCATTACGTTCGCCCTTCAGCTTCCTGTAATGGCCGAGAAGCAAGAGAATCCGCCTGAGGACGGCATTCGCGATCTGCTGGAGCAAAGTCTGTCCGTCGTAGAGATCGACAAAGAAATCCTTCGCATTCAAGAAAAGCGCAAGGAGCTGCTCTCCACGATGACCGAAGCCGAGGCGGCGCTGCATGAGCAAGAGCTTCGTATCGCGGACAAGCGCGAACAAGCCGGCGATGTGATTCATGCTTATTACACCGGAGAACGGGATTCCATGTTTACAGCCCTGCTGACGATGAAGTCCTGGACTTCATTTTTCCAGGTACTCGATTATATAGATATCATCGTCTCGCATGACCAATCCAGGATGAACGACTATATCGGCGAATACCGTAGCATGCAGGATGACTATCGGAAGCTGGAAGGCAGGCAGACCGAGCTTGCCGAGGTGGAGCGCAGGCTAAATGAACAGCGCGAGCGCGTACAGGCTCTGGAAAAGGACCTCGAAGGACAATTAAAGGGACGATCCGACAGCGAGCGAATCAGACTTCTCATGAAGGAACTGACCAGCTTCTGGGAGACGGCAGGACTTGCCGAGGTTCGCGAATATTTTAAGGCGCTGTCTTCGGCCATGGGCAAGCTCCCGGGATGGGTGCAAGACAATAAGGATATGCTGGAGATCAAAGGCTTCAATTACACGATCCGCGTGACAGAGGAGCAGCTGAACGAATTTCTTCGGGAGCAGGATGAACGCTTTAACCAGTTTTCCTTTACGTTCGAAGAGAACGAGATAACGGCGCACGGCAAGCGCGATGGAATGGAAATTAGCGTATCCGGTCGTTACAGCATTCAAGACAAGCCGAAGAACGGCATTATTTTCCACGTGGATGAACTATTGTTTAACGGCTTCGCCTTGCCTGACACGACGCGTCAATCGTTGGAGGAAGAATTCGACTTGGGCTTCTACCCCGGACTCGTATTGTCCTTCCTGAAGGCGAAGGAAGTGGAATTAAAAGATGGCGAGCTGATTATCAAGCTCAGCGTGTCACTCTAAAACGGGAACCAATATCGCAAAAAGAATATGCTCTATTTGGAAGAAGCTGCTCTTATTCATGATGATTGCTCGTAACAGCCGCTAGAAATTCCGCAATACGAAGTTCGCCGTCGCCGGAATGGAGACGCCACTCCGTTTCCCACTGCTGCCAGCGCAGCGGCCACAAGGGATCGGCCAAGGCATTCTCTCCTTCCGGCTGCTTGGCGTTAAGCGCTTCGTACCACCATACCGGTGGCATTGGCCCGTTGCGGAATGCGAGCTGGTCTTGCTCGCCGTATAACGAAGCTCGAACAGGCAGCTTCCCGGCGTCTCCAAAGGCGGCATCAGAATTGGCGGCCCCCGTCATCTCCTCGATCCAAATAATGGCGTCATCATCGTGTTTGCTGCCCGCGGAGATCGCGAAGCTGCTGCCATTAAGCCACGGATACGACAAACCTTCCGAATCAAGGACCAACTTCTCCTGCACCCCCTTATTCAGCTTCGAATAAGCCCCCCATGTCATAACGGCGCTAAGCAAGCGATTTTCTATCAGCAGCTCGCCAAGCTTAAAGGGCTGGGACAGTGGAATGCCGGAGACATATTCCGCATGGCTGTTCAGCCACTCCAGATGAGGCGCGCCTCCCGTCTCTTCCGCTTTTTTTAAGGCAATGAACTTTCCTTCTCCTTGATGAAACTTGGCTTCCCAGATCAGCAATTGATGCAAATCGCCAGGACTCAGGTTTGTAAAGTATGCAGGCTCTCCCGCATTCGTATCCGTCATCTTCTTTAACGTTTCATCCAGTCTCGCGACATCCGGGATTGGAGATTGCTGATCGAGTTCGGCCAACATATCTTTGTTCCAGAAGAGAAGATACGGTTCAATGTCGGCCGGGACGCCCCACAGATAACCATTCCAGCGCAGCGGCTCCAATAAGCCCGCGAGCTGATCCGTCAGCATGTCTCCCGTCATAAGCGCGTCGACGGACTTCAAGTATCCCTGTACGGCCAATGGAAGCACCAAGGCATTATTTAACAACATCACATCCGGCGCATCGCCCCGCTTGCCTGCAGTCAGCCAGTCTTCGAAGCTCAGACTTCCGGGAGCTTCGTTGCGAAGATGGACCTCGATGTGCGGGTATTGCGCCATAAATCTGTCGTTTAACTTTGTCAAGCGTGCGAAGCTCGCAGCATCAAGGGAAACGGTTACATAAAGTTCCGAAGGCTGCGTATCCACCCTCTCCGCTCCGACGTAAACAACGGGAGACTGGCTGTCGCCCTGACTTTCCCTCGCCCAGTTCCAGTCCAGTACGCGGGTAAAATGCAGGAGCAGCAAGGCAGCCAATAGAAGCGCGCCGATCAGCAGCGGGACAATTCTGCGCAAGGTCAACGTATTCGTCCTTTCCGGCTTCCGTTCATAGTTGCGTATAGGATACCAGCTTTTCTTCCTTTTGTCCAAGCCCATATCCTAAGAATGGGCCGACCATCCCCCGCAGCAGCAAAAAACCAAGCGGTTGCCGAGATTTGCCGCTTCTCGTGCACCGTGCTTGGTTTCCTGGCGGATATGGCTGTCAGCTAAACCAACAGATACGTTTTACAGCAAATCAGCCGCATGCTGGGCAAGCTTGGAGCGTTCGCCCTTCTCCAAAGTCATATGGCCGCTGATGCCCTCGTATTTAAACTTCTCTACGATATGCGTCAGTCCGTTGCTAAGCGAGTCGAGATAAGGATGATCGATTTGGCCGGGATCGCCCATCAGAACGATTTTGCTTCCTTCGCCGACCCGCGAGACGATTGTTTTTACTTCATGTTTCGTCAAGTTTTGAGCTTCGTCAATAATTATAAACTGTCCCGGAATGGAGCGTCCTCGAATGTAGGTCAGCGCTTCGACCTGTATGCTGCCCATTCCCATCAGAATTTTATCGATATCCCCTGCCTTCTTCGTATCAAACAGGTACTCCAGATTGTCATAGATGGGCTGCATCCACGGACGCAGCTTCTCTTCCTTCTCCCCGGGCAAATAGCCGATATCCTTGCCCATCGGAACAACGGGCCTGGCAATGAGCAGCTTCTTATACTTGTGTTCGTCCTCAACCTTCAGCAGTCCTGCCGCGAGGGCGAGCAGCGTCTTCCCCGTACCTGCCTTGCCGGACAAAGTAACAAGCGGAATATCGTCGTTAAGCAGCAATTCCAGCGCCATGCGCTGCTGGGCGTTGCGGGCGGTAATGCCCCATACGGGTTCGTTGCTGAGATAGAGAGGTTCCAGCCTTAAGCCGTCCGGACTGACCTTGAGCAACGCCGACTTGGACGTCCCCATCTCGTCCCGCAAAATGACGAATTCATTGGGATTGAGCTTGGCCTTAAGCTGGAGTTGATTGATGCTCAGAAAGCGATACGTATAAAATTCGTCTATAACCGATGGATGAACGAACAACGTCAGATAGCCGGTATACAGGTCGGAGTCGATGACGTTATGGTCGGAGAGATAGTCCTGCGCTTGCAGTCCGAGCACATCCGCCTTGATTCGTACCAGCACATCCTTGCTGACGAGCACGACGCTCAGCTTTTCTTCCTCGAGAACGTCCTCTTGCTCCATCTTGTAGTTCAGCGCAACAGCCAGAATCCGGTTGTCGTTCGACATCTCTCCGAACATCTCCTGAACGCGCAAGAAGCTTCTATGATTAAGCTCTACCTTAAGCAAGCCGCCGCCCGGTAGCGTGATTCCTTCGTGAAGATGTCCTTCCTCGCGCATTTGATCCAGCAATCGCGATACGGAGCGGGCATTGCGGCCAAGCTCGTCGGCCAGCCTTTTCTTGGAATCCAGTTCTTCCAGTACGATCGCGGGGATGATGACCTCGTTATCATGGAATGCAAAGAGCGACTGAGGATCATGCAGCAACACATTGGTATCGAGCACGAATATTTTTTTCATGGTACCCCTCCCGGCATCGGTTATACATTTGCATACATAGCCTCAATTGGCAGCGGACAAACTACTGGACATACGATGCTCGCGCGTTCGCGCATGCGAGTACACACATGAATGAGGTGGCAGACATGTACAAATGGATAATAATCATGATCGCTGCGGCGGTTGTCGTATCAGGCTGCGGCACCAGCGTGCGGAATGAACCATCACCCTCTCCATATCATAATGGGTCCGTCAGAACCCAGCAGAACGAGCCTGGCAAAAAGCTGATCGAGGACCCGGCAGCCGTAGAAGTTCGTCTGGAGGAGCTGGCTGCGGGCGTAGAGGGCGTAGAAAGCGCACATTGCGTTATTGTCGGCAATACGGCCATCGTCGGCATCAACGTCGACGGCAATCTGGAGCGATCCCGAGTCGGCGTCATCAAATATTCCGTTGCGGAAGCATTGCGCAACGATCCTTACGGCGTGGATGCCTTCGTCACGGCCGATCTTGATATTTCGAACCGGCTGGCGGAGATCGGTCAAGATATCCGCCTTGGTCGTCCCATTGCAGGATTCGCGGAGGAGCTGGCCGATATTATGGGACGCATTATACCGCAGGTTCCGAGAGACATTATGCCTGCCGATAATGATCCGAAAGCGCGGCAGCAGTCCGGACGGCCGAATACGATGAACGGCGACAAATAAGGAGCGCGGACGACATTTGCTTTCCTGTAATTGCAAAAAGCCTAGTGAGGTTCACTAGGCTTTTTTACATAGGCCGGGCATAGCTCGGCCTTCCTTGTCCATTACGTTGTCTGCAAACATGCTCTCAGCCAATTGATGCAAGCGCCAGGTGCCATTAAGCAGCGGGTTGCCATTTCTTCTCTCTTCGGTCATCCGCACAACCTCCTTGGCTTGGAATGTGGGGGAATAAGCTGCAGCTTAGCTCCATTATAAGTTATCATATTAAGGTTAGTCTACGCTCATTCTCCCATTTTCTCCTTAAGGGCGGTACGGACGTTCGCAAGGCTTGTTTCGTCGGCATATACATATGGACTGCGCCAGACGCCGTCAAGGGCGAGAAACGTAATGTCATCGCTTCGGACAGAATAATACGTCTCCAGCATCCGCGTAATTTCCCTGCTTGGCATATCGATCCGAATGTTATTGCCGACCGCCTCGATGACGGAACCAATCTTAGCTGCGCCTCCAAGGGAAGTCAGCTTGTCGACGATCGCGCCAATTACCTCGCTTTGTCTTCGGTTACGGTCGAAGTCGCTCGACATATTGCGGCCGTCATTCGACTTCCGGTATCGTACGAAGTCAAGCGCCTTGTCGCCGTCAAGGGTCTGAATGCCGGGCTGCAGATCAATTTTCGTGCCGTCGGCGTTATCCGTATATTTCATTCGCATGTCGACGTTGACCTTCACGCCTCCCACGG
Source organism: Paenibacillus sp. PAMC21692 (assembly GCF_014303795.1). Classification (NCBI taxonomy): domain Bacteria; kingdom Bacillati; phylum Bacillota; class Bacilli; order Caryophanales; family Paenibacillaceae; genus Paenibacillus; species Paenibacillus sp. PAMC21692. The sequence continues at coordinate 4,474,890 of NZ_CP060293.1, read as the reverse complement.
CGTCTACAACATCGCTGAAGCCTTGGAAATTAATGATTCCCGCATATTTGATGTCAATTCCGAACAGCTTGCCCAGTACGTCGCTCACCGCCTTTTTGCCGGCTAGCTGCGCTTTTTCCGTGTCGGCCCCCTTGCTCTTTGCATCGCTATAGAAAGCCGCATAGATGCTGTTGGCCTTACGTCCTTTGTAGCCTTCAACGGCAATATATGTATCTCGCGGAATGGAGACGACGGTTGCCTTTTTTGTCTCGGGATCAAATGCCGCCACCATCATGACGTCCGTATTTAATCCGCCGCCATGGCTTCTCGAATCGAGCCCCATCAGAACCATAGCTACGGGCTTCTTCTTTACCGACTCTGCGACGGGCACCTTTACACCTTCATCGTTATTGCTTACGCTGCTTATATTGTCGATCGCATCCGTCGTCTTGAGAACGACGTAACCAAGCGCAGCTGCGACAAGAATGAGCAGGCCTGCGAAGACGCCCAGAAAAATGGACAATCCCCTTTTACGTTTTTTGACCTTCTTAGGTTTTTTGCCCTTGGCGGGGGTTGGCTTCGTCTGTCCGCGCGATTCCGAGCGTGGGGGCAAGGATGTTTGGCTCATGGAGTCCACCTTCTCGTTAGTTATATTTGGGATTCGATACGATGTCGTGCAGCAGCGCTTCGCCTAGCTCGCGAGGATAGTGCTGGCTGTATGGCTTGCCTTCCTTCTCGTAGATTACCTCAATCCGTTCACTGTCCATCGACGAGACTGCAACCTGATCCAGTCCATGGTCCTCGCGCAAAATGTCTTCGAAGAACGCAAGCGTGCGAAGCGCCGCATCGTCATCCGGACGGCCTTCGGCAACCAGCTTGATCTGCAGCCAATAAAACAAAGCGTCCTCCAATCTCATCGTCCCGACTCCGGCTTGCCCGTCCCGTCTTGCGGCCCTTTGCCCTTCTTCCACTTATCGTACAACTGCCTGCCTCTCAGCATGAGCATCATAATGACGGCGACAGCCATACATTGGATGATGGGCAGCTTATCCACCTGAAGAATCATAAGAATAAAAGATCCGAATGCCATCAGCAGATAAACAAGAATCTCCTTAAGAATAGGAAGCCTCGCTTGCGGACGGAAGACTGAATTAAATATGTAGATCGTAAACGCCAAAATAATCAGGTATGAAACCAACTTATGATCGCTTAACCATTCCTGCATGGATATTCCCTCCTACAACGTTAAGGGGAGTCCGCCTTGGCGGCGGACTCCCCGTAATAGGCCTTCCCTCGCGGGCGCGCTGGTTGATTACACGCCAGCTTGCGACATCTTCCGGTGTTTTTCCGCACGCTCGCGCTCGCTCTTCACCAGAATTTTTTTGCGCAGACGAATCGACTTCGGCGTAATCTCGCAATATTCGTCATCGTTCAGATACTCGAGAGCCTGCTCCAGGGAGAAGATGACCGGCGTCTTCAGCTTAACGGTGTCGTCCTTGCCCGCGGAACGAACGTTGGACAACTGCTTCTCCTTGCAAATGTTGACGATGATGTCGTTGTCGCGGTTATGCTCGCCGACGATCATTCCTTCATAGATTTCTGCGCCCGGCTCCAAGAAGAGCAAGCCGCGATCCTCTACGCCCATCATGCCGTAGAAGGTAGATGTGCCGTTTTCGCTGGCAACCAGAACGCCTTGGTGACGGCCGCCGACACTGGATCCGGCAAGCGGACCGTAGCTGTCGAATGCGTGGTTCATAATGCCATAGCCGCGAGTCAGCGTCAGGAACGAGGTCCGGTAGCCGATGAGACCGCGAGCCGGGATAATGAACTCCAGACGTACTTGTCCGCTGCCATTGTTGATCATGTTAACCATCTCTGCTTTGCGAGTGCCCAGAGACTCCATAACGGAACCCATGCTTTCTTCGGGCACGTCGATCAACAGACGCTCGTACGGCTCTTGTTTAAGGCCATCGATTTCTTTCACGATTACTTCGGGCTTCGATACCTGAAGCTCAAAGCCCTCGCGGCGCATATTCTCGATCAGGATGCCGAGATGCAGCTCGCCGCGTCCGGATACGACGAAGGCATCCGGGCTATCTGTCTCGTCGACGCGAAGCGCCACGTCCGTCTCCAGCTCCTTAAAGAGACGCTCGCGCAGCTTGCGGGACGTCACCCACTTGCCTTCGCGGCCAGCGAACGGACTGTTATTGACCAGAAATGTCATCTGCAAAGTCGGTTCGTCGATCTTGAGCACCGGCAGCGCTTCTGGACGCTGCGGATCTGCGATCGTCTCGCCGATGTTGATTTCGCGAATGCCGGCAATGGCGACAATATCGCCTGCTCCGGCTTCGGGAATTTCAATGCGCTTAAGACCTTGGAAGCCGAACAGCTTCTCGATGCGAGCCTGCTTCGTCTTGCCGTCATGGTCGATAACCGCAACCGACTGGCCTTGATTGATTGTGCCGCGGTTAACGCGGCCGATCGCAATGCGGCCCAGGTATTCGTTATAGTCAAGCAGCGTAACCAGGAATTGAAGCGGGTCTACCGTGCTTTCCGTCGGGGACGGGATATGGCTGACGATCGTCTCGTACAGCGCCTGCATGTTGTCGTCCTGTTTCTCGGGATCCAGACTGGATTTGCCCATCAGCGCGGATGCGTACACAACCGGGAACTCCAGTTGTTCGTCGTTGGCGCCAAGCTCGATAAACAAGTCCAGCACCTCGTCGATGACTTCTGTCGGTCTCGCGTTAGGACGGTCGATCTTGTTCACGACTACGATTGGCGTAAGCTGATGCTCAAGCGCCTTGCGCAGTACGAACTTCGTCTGCGGCATACAACCTTCGAAAGCGTCAACGACTAGCAATACGCCGTCAACCATCTTCATAATCCGTTCTACTTCGCCGCCGAAGTCGGCGTGCCCAGGCGTGTCTACGATGTTGATCAGGAAGTTCTTGTAATTGATGGCCGTGTTCTTGGCCAAAATCGTAATGCCGCGCTCGCGCTCCAAATCGCCCGAGTCCATCGCACGCTCCTGAACGGATTCGTGCTCCCTAAATGTGCCCGATTGTTGAAGCAGCTTGTCAACCAGCGTTGTTTTGCCATGGTCTACGTGCGCGATGATGGCGATGTTGCGTATGTTCTCTCTTGCTTGCATAAGAAATAACCACTCCACTTTTTAAATTTCTTCTTAGAGGTAGTTCAAAAAGTACGCTTTTGATCACGAAGTATGCCATATAGCATTCTCGACATCGAATATTGAATTCAGGCGAAACTAAGCGAATGCTTACGAAGTATGTTTCCTCCGGAAACATTGCAGGTGCTCACGTAGCTGCCACTACGCTCCGCTCCTCAGTTTCTACCTTCATCCAATCTTCTCGGTGCTGAAAATCGAACTTTTTGAACATATTCTTGTATTCAGATCTTGCGGTCTTGCGGTCAGGCAGACTTACCAACGTTTGCGGGTGCCGAACATCATCCAAGCCCCTGCTGCGATGAGCGCGGCCGCAACAAGGTAGATGCCCCAGCTCCATAGCAGGATCAAGAGAAGGAATACGATAGACGCGATACCGATACCGAGCGATGCGGTGAATACGACGCGCGGCACATTGCTGCCGAACATGTAATATTCGTAGAGCCCTGCAGCAACCCCGAATACGAACAGCGGCCACAGGTATTTGAGGCTCTCCCATCCTGCAATGTTGCAGACGATAAACAGCAGCGAATACACAACGAGCATACCGCCGGGTACAAGCGCGACAGCCGGAACGATTCTGCCGAAATAGAGCACATGCAAAAGCACGCCCGGGATCAAGACGAGCAAAGGCCAGAAGATCGCGCCCAGAAAACTAAAGACGCCTACTTTGCCCAACAGAATAACGACCCCGGCTAACAGCAAAATAATTCCAGCGGAATATTTGTTAGATGGCATAACTCTTCCGCTCCTTACAACATCGATCGTATAGACAAGACGAAAGACGGCGAATTTTATCTATATTAGTTTATAGGAACTGCGGCAAAAAAACCAGTACGAAGAGTTGCCAGAGCAAAAAAAAATCGACCGCGCCTTCCAAAAGGCGCAGCCGAAGCGTATTTTCGCATTTTTACAGGTCGTTCAAAAATAGCAATTAAACGGATTTTTTCTTCGAAACGGCTATGGCAACGACTAAAGGCACGCATAATAGCGGAATCAGCTCGGACAGCATCTTGGAGTTATGAAACAGCACGGCGTTCATGCCGGGATCCTTCATCAGCATCTCGCCTGCCGCGAATGCCAGCAGAGCAGCCCCAATGTACCCAAGCGCCGGCACCTTCTGAAGAAGCTTGCCCAGCATCTGGCTTCCCCATACGATCATCGGAATGCTGAGCGCAATGCCGAGTAGCACCAGCACGAGGTCGCCGTCCGCAACTGCGGCGATGGCCAATACGTTGTCAAGACTCATGATGAAGTCGGCCGTCACGATGGTCCAGATGGCATGTCCGAGCGTGGTCGCCCTCTTGACGCTCCCATTGCCGTGCCCGGCGCCGGCATCTTGCAGCAGCTTGATTGCGATGTATAACAGCAGGAATGCGCCGACGGCTTGAAGGAACGGAATTTGCAAAAGCTGCAGCGCGACGACCGTAAGCAGACATCGAAGCGCGACGGCGGCGAATGCCCCCCACCAGATGGCCCTTTTCCTCTGCGCTGAAGGGAGGTGCTGGCTGGCCATTGCGATAACGATGGCATTGTCTCCGCTGAGCAATACATTAATTAAGACGATTTGTAGAAAAATAAGTGTGCTGTCCACACGCGAACACTCCCCTCTCATAACAGGGGTATGTCCAAGCTTTGGAGAATATGTCCAAAAAAAATGATTGACCATCTTCACGAATGGACATATTTGATGTAGACTTCATAATGCAAAGCTTATCGAAAGGAGGAACTAAAATATGGATTTTTTCTCGGTCGAGTTTTTCACCGCTCTGATGACCATCGTTTTCATCGACCTCATTCTGGCCGGGGATAACGCCATTGTCATAGGACTTGCGGCTGCGAAGCTGCCCAAGCACCAACAGAAACAAGCCGTTATCTGGGGAACCGTCGGCGCAGTCGGCATTCGCGTCATTGCAACGGTGCTGGTCGTGTACTTGCTGGACGTGCCATGGCTCAATTTGGCCGGCGGCCTGCTCCTCGTATGGATCGCATACAAACTGCTTGTACAAGAGGAAAGCCACGATAACATCAAAGCGGGCAACACGCTTTGGCAATCGATCCGGACGATTATTATCGCCGACGCGGCGATGGGCATTGATAACGTCATCGCCGTAGCGGGCGCTGCCAAAGGCACATCGCATGGCGATCACGAGCTGATTCTCGTTATTCTGGGACTGCTGATCAGTATCCCTGTCGTCGTATGGGGCAGCACGCTGTTCATCAAACTGATCAACAAATTCAGTTGGATCGTCTATATCGGATCCGCCGTGCTTGCATACACGGCTGCCAAGATGATCACGCACGAGAAGAAGTTTAACGGCTTCCTGGAAGACGACAAAGTCATTTACTGGTCCTTCATCATCGTAGTCGTCATTCTGACCGTTCTCGCGGGTTACTTAACGAACAAACGCAATATGGCCAAAACAGCCAAGAAACAAGAAAGCAGCGGAGCCCACTAGGGTTCGCTGCTTTTCTTTTTGTAATACGATCAGAACCATGCATCCTCTTGCGACGGGTTGTCGCTTTTCGCTGCAGGGGCGTTAGGATACAGCTTGATCACTTCCGTATCCCGTACGGCCGTCTCGATCATTTCGCTCAGACCGCCGAGTCCCGCCTCTATCCTCTCGACTACACGCAGATTGGGATTCGTGCTCGGCGACTTGGGCAAAAACAACGTGCAGCAGTCCTCATAAGGCAAAATCGACGTTTCATAAGTGCCGATCCGGTAGGCAATATTAATAATCTCCTGCTTGTCCATCATAATCAGCGGTTTGATCAAGGGCAGCTGCGTCGACCTCCCGATGACGTTCATGCTGGCAAGCGTCTGACTCGCAACCTGGCCGAGGCTCTCGCCGGTGACGATGCCGCCCGCTCCGCTGCTCTCCGCGATGCGCTCCGTTATTCGCAGCATCGCCCTTCGCATAAGCGTAATGATAAGATGTTCCTGACCGGATTGAGCAAGGGTGGTCTGGATCTCCGTAAACGGAACCAAATGAAGTTTCATCGATACCCCGCTGAAGTAGGTCAATCTTCTGGCAAGCTCCACGACTTTATCCTTCGCTTGTTCGCTTGTGTAAGGGTAACTGTGGAAGTGGACTGCTTCCACCTCAAGTCCTTTGCGCATGGCCATCCAGCCCGCTACGGGACTGTCTATACCGCCGGAGAGAAGAAGCAAAGCCTTCCCGTTGGAGCCGAACGGAAACCCTCCTACAGCTGGAATAACCTCGCAGAACACATAAGTCGATTCCTCCTGGATATCGACCTTAAGCTCGACCTCCGGATTTCTGACGTCTACGCTCAGCTCCGGGAATGCTCTCAGAATATGTGCGCCGACGAGATGGTTCATCTCGTGCGAGCTGTGCGGGAAACCCTTCCATGCTCTTTTGACGCTTACCTTAAACGTCTTCGGCGGCTTGCCGAGCGCATTCATTACGGTCATGGCCGCGGATCGAATCTCCTCCAGCCCGCTCTCCGTACTGCGTACGGGACTAAGAGAAACAAGGCCGAATAATTCCTTCAGCCGTCCGGCCACAGGCTCCCAGGGATGTCCGTTCAGCTTGACGTACAGCCTTCCGTACGTTTTCCAATAGGTGACCCCTTCGTAACCCGACAGCGCATTTTTGACCTGCTGCAGCATTTTTTTTTCAAACTGGTTTCGGTTTCTTCCCTTCATGGTCAAGTCCCCGTACCTTAAAACGATCTGGTCGAATATCAACTTAAGTGCTCCTCTCAAGCGGCTTCAATTGCTCAATGACTTCTTTAATCGCCGTAATCAGGACATCGACGTGCATTTCGTCATGCTCGTCGCCAAAGCTGATTCTGACGCCTCCTGCCGCGGCCTGTCCGCTCGCCCCGATGGCCAAAAGCACGCGGCTCGGCTTGTTGTCTTTGGATGAGCAGGCCGATCTCGTGGAGACGATGATGCCTCTCTGCTCCAGACTGTGCACGATAACCTCCGGCTTCATGCCCGCGTAGGAGAAATTGACGATATGCGGCGCCAGCGGCTCGCTTCCATTAAGAGTCAGCTCGGGTACGGCTTCTATAAATGCCTTAAGCTTGTCCCTAAGTACGATCATTTTATGTTCGCGCAGGTTCATTCCTTCGATGGCCAGCCGCACCGCCTTTGCCGAAGCCACGATGCCTGGGACATTTTCCGTGCCCGCGCGAAATCCCTTTTCATGGGAACCGCCGGAGGACAGAGGCTGAAGGTGGACTCCATCGCGGACGTACAGGAAGCCGACTCCGCGCGTTCCGCCGAATTTGTGTGCGGAACCCGACAGCAGGTCGATGCCCCAGCCTTCGACGTCGATCGGGAGCTTGCCCAGGCTCTGCACGGCATCTACATGGAACAGCACCTTGGGATACCCGCGCAGAAGTTCTCCGATTTCGCGTATCGGCTGAACCGTTCCGATCTCGTTATTGACGTGCATGACGCTTACGAGCACTGTCTCTTTAGTCAATGCCGATCGAATATCCTCCACGCTCACATGGCCGGAACGGCTCACAGGCAAATAGGTAACGTTATACCCTTCTCCCTCCAGTTGCTTTACGGCTTCAATTACGGAGGAATGCTCGATGCCGGTCGTCACGATATGGCGACCTCTCTCCCGATAATAACGCGCGCTCCCCTTGATTGCCAAATTATTGGATTCCGTCCCGCCCGAAGTAAACAACCATGTTCCTTTGCTTGTTCCGAGCTTGGTTGCCAGTTGCGTTCGGGCGCGTTCAATCAGCTTGGCCGCCTCCGCTCCGGGACCGTGCAAGGAAGAAGGATTGGCATAAGCCTTAAGCATAACCTCCATGGCGGTGCGAGCTACTTCCTCGTAAGGAGGCGTCGAAGCGCAATGATCGAAATAAATAGGGTTCTGCATGTTGGTGAACCTCCTCGTTCATGAGAAAAGGGATCAGCGCCGCTCCGCCTGTTACTGCGGTAGCAACCGTGATCCCCGAATACATTTTAGTTCGTGTTTCTTGTCTAAAATTTGGCATCTTGCACCTTCGCGACGTAACGCTGCGTCTCCTGCGGCAGCTCGCTCAGTCTGGACAGCAATTCCGCATCCGTCGAGATGCCCAGCCTGTCGATGCGGCCTGGTCCGGCATTGTAAGCTGCCAGAGCTACCGACTCGTTGCCGGCGTATTTGCGCAGCAGCAGAGACAAGTAACGCGTCCCGCCTTCGATATTTTGGACGGGGTCGAAGGAATCGGTTACGCCAAGCCCTCTTGCCGTTCCGTCCATCAGCTGCATCAGACCTTTGGCGCCCGCATGCGATTCGGCAAGCGGCCTGAAGCCCGACTCTGTCGCGATCACCGCTTCGATCAAGGCGCTGTCTACGCCGTATTTCGCAGCCGCGCCAGCAATGATGCCGGCGAACGGTGCCGCTGCTTCCGAAAAGCTCCCGCCATCCGAGGCCGATTGAGCGCTGGCGTCCCCCCAGATCAGTCTGCCCTCGTAGCCCATCGAGGACTCCACCTGGGCCCATAGCTGATTGGACCATACTGCAGCGGGCGACGTTCCGTCCCCGCCGACCGCTTCGCCGAAATCGGAATTGCTTAGCTGCGCGCTCAAGATTTTGTTGAATAAAGAAACATCGTCGCTGTCCTGTCCTGACGCTTTTTTGGCGTTGGCCCCAAAGCTCAGGGAAGGCGCCAGCTGTGCCTGTATCATTGATTTTAATGTTCGCGGATCTATACTCACGTTCGTTGCCCCCTAGCGATAACATGTTCAATCCGTACAATTGCGGAACAACCGCATTGCTGCAGGTACATGAGTAATATCGGTATCCATTGTACAACTTTTTAGCCCATTCTGCCAGGTCTCGTCTAAAAAGCCGGGGGACGGCGCGTCAAGGAGCTCTCTAATCCCTTTCATCTGACGGGCTTCCGGCGTTGCCTCCGCCTGCTTCGGTCTTCCGATCCCCTTGGATATTCTGGACTGCGTAATCCGCTACAAATATCGTATCGCCGGAGACCGGTTCTTCGTTTGGACCTTCTTCCCTTGCGCGCTTCTCTGCTTCTCCGCCCCTCCACTTGCTATTAATCCAGGTAATGGCGAACGAGATGGCGCCAAGCGCCAGCAAGGCGATCGCCTTGTACAGCGGCTCCTGTCCGCTTAGATCCACAAAAATCGCTTTAAATGCGACCAGCACCAGTACGATCGATCCGAACCACCTAAAGGTGCGCTCCTTGTAATAATTGCCCCACAGGATGAGCAGCAAGGCGTAGATTCCCCATACGACAGACAGCGTAAGATCCATATACACGCCATAGCCGCTTTGGAAATATTCGGTGAAAATATTCTCGATCTGTCTCGTCATTAATCCGCCGACAATCAGATGAGCCAGCAGAGCAAACAGCCTTGACGTTGCCTTGTTCATAAGCTCGCCTGCGCCGGGAAGCCGCAGCTGTCTGGAGTAGTAGAAGCCGAGTGCGGCAAGAGCGATCCAAGCCATCGCTCCCCAGTTCAGAAACGGGATATAGACGCCAAACCATTCGCCTCTCGGCGTCGTCCAAGTGACAACGTACCAGTAAGCGCCAAGGTAGAACCAGACGATCGCGGCGATCAGTACAGCTGGGAACCAGCGTTTGATATGGCCAACGCCGGTCAGCAGCGCAACGAAGCCGGTCCACATCATCACATTAAACAATGTACCTTCGCCCAAGTTGTTCAGCGACATGAGCAACAGAAGCGCGCCGGCTAGTACGAACGATACAGCCGGTACGGACCAGAAACGGCTCAATCGGAAGAGGACGAAGCCGGCAGCGGCATAGATGACGCCCATACCCGCGATGACATAGCCGTAAGGAACATCTCCTTGCCAGATAAACAGCGCCCAAACGCCGAACAACAGTCCGTTGATGGCATTGAGATACAGATCGACGCTATCGAAGCTCAGCTTGCTGGTCCAAGTGGCGGCAAGCAAAGCGAACGTATAGAACAGGTAAGCGCATATAGCGTATCGGATCGGCATATTCCAGAGGCCCTCGGTAGCAGGAGAGAAATGGATGAAGTAGATCGTATAAAGCAGCCATGTTCCGCCGAATGCGATAATGCGCAGCTCCATCCATCCTTTTGTAATGCTCAGATAGAAGATCGCGATATTTAAAACCAGCAAATACAGGAACAGCGTGAGCACGGAATCCCAGTCCGGACGGAGCAGCATCGGGGCCAGCAGCCCGCCCGCCAGAGCAATATTCGTCAGCATGCGCGAGTTGAACTTATGGGCGTATGCGAGCATGCCCGCCGTAACGGCCGTCATGCCTAGCAACACCAGGGTAGGCTCCCACATATCGTAATAGATGCCTGCGAACGAAAAGGTCGCGTATAAGATACACGCTCCGATGCCCAATAAAATTTGGCCGGTCAACTCCCATTTAGGCTTCTGCGCGATTCTTCCTCCGGCCAATGCGAAGGCGATGCCTGCCGCAATTCCGATGCCGATCTTCATCGCATTCGTGATCCAGCCTTTATCTATGGAGAATTGGAACATTGTAATAAAAGCGGTAATAACGAACAACGCGCCAAGCAGTGAAGTCCAATGGTTCTTAATCGTATCCTTCATCTCGTTTTCCTCCTAAGCGTCCAATGGACGAAATGGATGGTACCGTACATCATCAGGCACATAGCTGCGGCTATCAGCTCCAGTTGAAGCAAATACCATGGCCATGGTGCCAGCGCGTCAAGCAGCGACGCAGTGCCCGGCTTGCGGGCAAGAAACATGAAGTTCGTCGTGCCCGTCGCGATATTGGTGATAGCAGCCGGAATGGCGAGGACGTGGAGCCACAGCAACGCGCCGAACGTAGCTCGCAGCGTCGGCCGATAACGTTCCACGGCAAGCAGATACATCGCGGCTGCCATAATGCCGATATGAGCGGCGAAGAAGTGGAAGTATCGGAATTCCGGAAATGGCGCATCCAGGTTGGGCGTGACCAGCGCCTGCAGGGCTCCTGCCACTCCCAGGAAGACGACGACCGGGTACAACCTCTTTGCATTTGACAAGAGCATTGCCGCCGACAGCAGCACCATGAGGCTGCAGAGCTGGAACGGCAGCGATCCCGCGCTCCAGTTGTCCTCCATCACATAAGACAGCTGGAAGGATACTTCGCATGCAAGGAGCAGAACCGCGAGTCCTACGCGCATGGCGCGCCCGGCCTTTTCCTCCCTCAGCTTCGCCCGTCCCGCCGCAATGGCAGCCAATACGGCTACGGTGACGGTCAACGCGGCGAGGTGCGATCCCGAAAACATTTCAAACAATGACTCCACCTCCCCTTCGTACGCACAATTTTATGTTTATTACGGTTTAGACTTTTTTTTGCGCTCTTGACCTTGTGTCTTGCGGTTTTGACTTTGGGCTGCGGTTTTGCCTTTTGTGTTGCGGTTTTGCTTTTGTGTTGCGGTTTTGACTTTGTGTTGAAGCTTCAAATAAAAGTTCAAAAAGTTCGCTTTTCAGCACCGAGAAGATTGAATGAAAGTAGAAACTGAGGAGCGGAGCGTAGCAGCGCTACGTGAGCACCGGAAGTTTCGCTTGAGTTCAATATTCGATGTCGAGTAAGCTACCTGGGATACTTCGTGATCAAAAGCGGACTTTTTCGAACTTCCTTATAAGGAAATATTACCTTTTGGGGGGAAAAAAAATAGTACCAATTATAACTGGTACCGTTAGATGTCCTTATTCGATTGGTCAAGCAAGCCAAGCTCCTTCGCTTTGTCAGCAGCTTCTTTGGAGCCTTGCGTGCCAAGCTTTCGCAGAATATTGCCTACATGATTTTTGACCGTCCGCAGCGTAATGAACAGCTTATCCGCAATCTGTGGCTGGGAGTAGCCCTGATGGATCAGACCAAGCAGTTGCCGCTCCGACGGGGTAATGAGGTCGGCGATCTTCTTCGTTTCGAACTCCTTCTCCACCTGCTTCAAACGCCGGAACTCGTCACGCAGCCGTTCGGCTGCAGCGGCGCTTATAGGAGACTGTCTCGCATAAGCCGCCCGTATCGCATCAGGAAGCTCCTCGAAGCCGGACTTCAATTGATAGTCGATGGCTCCCGCCTGGAAAGATCGGAAGATAAGCTCCTTCTCTTCCATCGATGTCAGCATAATGACGCGGGCACCCGTCGATAGAGAGGTTTCTTCGGCAAGCGCGATCCCTTCCGGACTGCCGTCGATCATAATATCCATCAGCACAACGTCAGCGCCCCCGTCCTCGCCCGCTTCGCGGATCGCTGCGCGCAGCTCTTCGCCGCAGGACGCAATCCATGCTAATGACACATCAGGCTGGCCAGCCAAATAATCGGCCAAGCCGCGCCGCCAGTCGGGATCATCCTCCAGCAGTCCCACTCGTATCTTCGATTCTTCCTTCCCCATTCGGCCCGTTCCTCCAGTCGTCACGAATCCTCGTTGTCATTCCTTAATCTATCCTTACTGCCTTGACCGCCCGCTTTGGCAAAGTCATATAGAAGGTCGTTCCTTCTCCGGGCCGGCTTCGCATGGTCAAAGCGCCCTTGTGCTTGCTCATGACATGATAGGCATAAGGCAAGCCCAGCCCGAAACTTCCGCTCCCCCGCTTTGTCGAATAAAAGGGTTCGAACGCTTGCAGCCTCTGCTCCCGATCCATACCGGGGCCGTTATCCGCCACTTCGATGACAAGCTCCCGCTTGGTTGCCGTCAGCTTAACTCTCAGCATGGCATCGCCACGCTCCGACATCGCCTGGATCGCATTGGTCACAATGTTGCCGAACGCTTCCGCCAGCTGCGTCTTATCCACCTCGCATTGCCAACCCTCCGCAAAGTCTGTCTCAAGCCTGACGGAGCTTGCGGATGGCATTGCCAGCTCCAGCGCCTCGCAAAGTACGGAAGACAGCTCGACGCGTTCCGGACGAAGCTCCAGATCCTCCGTTCGTCTGTGAACGCGCCGCACCATCTCCTCCATATGCCGAGAAGCCGACAGAACCGCTTCAACATCGGCCAGCAGTTCCTGCTGCGATGTGGCGATGGCGTGACGTTTCATCTTTTCACCGAACAATCGCAGCTTGCCCGCGTCATTTTTGATGGCGTGATTAAGCATGGCCGTTCCTGATGTTACGGCCCGCAAAGTGGAATCGTATCGTCTGTGCTGAATGAGTACGCGCATGCCCATGAAACCATAGGTGAACAGCCCAATCACGAACACGGCCGCACCAAGGCCAACTAACCAAGTATTATACACCCACATGCGAAGCATGCCCAGACTGGGCAGTATGTAGTTCATGAACATGCAGAATAGCGCGGGCGGAAGTACGGCGAAACAAACGATCCAATGTGTTCTGGCGTATATCGATGGCGGCACCCTCTTCGAAAGCACCAGCACAGCTCCCGTCAACATATAAGGAACGGCCCACCAGACGACTACCTTATAGCTGATAGGGTAATAGATAGTATAATAAGGCGTTAGAAAAATGCACAGAATGATGGGAATAAGCAAAAGAACAGGGAGGGCAATCGCCAGTCCTCGGCTAAGCCGAAGGCCGCTATAAGCGATCGCGAACAGCAAGAAAAAATAAGGAATGCCATAATAGGACGAAATCGATGACAGCGCTTGCACTTCATACAGAAGGCGCAGCGTCGATTGACCCGCTCCGGCCTCCGCTGCTTGCGGCAGCCACTTCAAATCGATCATTGCCGCCAGCGCGCCAGTGCCGCCGGTAAACGCAAGCCCGCCGAGCCTGCGATTTACCGCAGAGCCCGGCTCCGATATCCATACAATCGCCGCTATGCTCCATAAGGCAATCAATACAAACAGCATCGTTACGCCCCTTCGCGGCTCCAAGCCGCGCCATTTTCACCGCCGTCCGCGATGTTAGCCTTCTTCGGTCACTTCAATCGTAATCGGCGACCATTCCGCGATCACGGTCTGTCCATGCGCCGACACGCTGCCTTCCGGCGTCAGGTCCTTCTCCGTCATAATGCCGAGAGCTACCGTGAAGCTGTTGAACTTGACTGGCGTTCCCGTCTCTCTGCGAACTTCCCGGCCGTTCACGAAGAAGACCACTTCGTCCTTGTTCCGGTTGTACGTAATCCGGTACGTATTAAATTCGCGCGGAGCGAAGTCCGTATCTTCTTTGAAAATACAGAAATATTTCGTTCCGTCCGTCTCCGGCACCTTCACGCCCGGGAAAGGCAGCACGGCGTACACGCTGGCATATTGATCATTGCCTACAAAGAAGTCCAATGCCCCGCCTGTCGTAAAATCCAGCAAATTCAAAGAGACGTAGCCGTCGTACAAGTCTCCTGGCGCCGTGTCCTTGGAGCGGGCGCGAATCTTCAGCTCGAAGCTGATTTCCCCGTTCTCCGGCACTGCTACCTGCTCAGCGGAATAATACATATGTTTCGCATTATCGAGTATCTGCACTTGGTCGTTGGATCGGCTGATTGCCGCGCGAACATAAAGAATGCCGTTTCGAACGATGACAACGGCCTCCGGCTCGCGATAAGGCCAGAAGGTACCGTCATGCAACGGAAAACCTCCTATCTTCCACACTTCTCCGTCATTTAATATGGTATGGAAATCACCGAGTATTTTCGTAGTAGTAGCCATGTCGGCATTCCTTCTTTCCTGGTATGGTTGTAAAGTGTTCGCTCAGCTTGCCTGTTATTGCAGGATACCTTGCAGTACAAGCGCCAAGATGAGGACAGCGCCGCATCTTTTGGTCGCTTGCATCGATGCCCCCATCAGCGGCAAATACGCCGTCGACTTATTATGCGCGCCAAGTCTGCCGTATACCAAATATAAAGGAACCGCCGTAAACACGGCAAGCAAGGCATATAGGGGAAGTGCTCCAAAAACGACGCACAGAATGAGCGCGGCATAGGCCAGAAACAATAACAGCCGGGAAAATTGCAAGGCTCTCTTCTCTCCCCAAACGACGACTAGCGTCCGCTTGCCCGCCTGGCGATCAGCCTCCCAATGCAGGAAGTGATGGTTAAACAGGATCAGCGTCGTCAATAAACCGATCGGCAGCGACAACAACAGTGCCCGATAATTGAGATGCGACGTCTGAACATAATAGGCTCCCGTTACAGGCAGCACGCCAAAGGCAAGCAAAATCGCAAGCTCGCTGTAGCCTTTGCCGCGATAGCCGAACTTCACGGGTGGCGCTACGTAGAAGTACGCAATAAACGCCCCTGCGAATCCGAACACAATAACCGGCCAGCCGCTGATTACGCCAAGCGCAATGCCGCTGGCTGCCGCAACGAGAAAGAGCAGCCAGGTAACCGCGCGGAACTTGCCGACGCTCCAGGCGCCCCCCGTCAGAAATCCGGAGTTGGTCGAGATAGCGCCTTCCGTCGCTTTGGCAGCTTCATCCGTCCCGTTGTAATAATCCCAGAGATCATTAATCATATTGGAGAACAGATGTGCCGCACCCGCTCCCAACAGCGTCAACAACATTAATCCGATATGGAATCGCCCTGTCCAAACATAAGCTCCAGCGGCTCCAAGCACGACTGGAATAAGCATGACCGGCAGCACTTTGAATCGCGAGGCTTTCATAAATGATTGCAGCATCGATGTCTTCATCCTCTCTTAAATAGCGGAACCCCTCGCTTCGCATCAAGAGGTTACTTTAATGGCCGCCCAGAAACAAAGTGGCTTCGCTATAACGCCGTGCCAGCGCCTGACAATAGGCCGACTGAACCGAGATGACAGCAACCAGCAAAAAATTTCGCAGCGCTTCACGTTCCGGCTCCGTTCCAAGCGCGAGCAGATTCGCCGCTTTGTCTGCACGCATGCGAACATGCTCCTCCAACTGGCTTCCAATACGGACGCCGGATCGTCCCAAAACTTTCATCTCTTCATATAACGCGGCGTAGCTTTTGTACAAAGCAACAGGCTCAATGAACGGTTTGGCAGAAGAACCCTCCCTGCAATCCGGCTTGCCGAATAGAATCGCGAACAGATTGCGTATGGATTCGAAATCCAGGCTGGACTTCAGGTCATCGATCATATATAGGAGTGCCGCTTGACCAGGCGCATATTTTTTCCCCGCTTGCGGGCAGACGAATATAGATTTGAAATCGCGTTTCACCCAATTCTGCATGGAGGTGGCAGAAGGACTGGCAAATTCGACGAGTTGTCCCAGCTCGGCGATTTCGTGCAGCGACAATCCTTTTGGAGTACCGCTTTTCATTAATTTCATGGCGATCGCCGGGAGCGGCTCGGACAATACGGGATGATCGCTCAAACGTCTTGTCTGGCTTCGCGCGCTCCAAGCTTTCTGCATAATATCGGCCGGCTGCTCTTGACCTCCGGACTCCATCGCCATCAATAAATGGCCGACTTCAGCGCGAGTCAAAGAGAATCCATCCATGACATCGCCTCCTTCCCTGTCGCATGGGAGTTCATATGAACTCATCTTACGGCTGCGAAACAAGCTTGTAAAGGAGCGAAAAACAATGGGAAAAGCGCAATAATCGCATGTAAATCGACTTAAACGAACGTACAAGGCGAATTACGACCCTTTTGCCGGTTGTCAGTTCGAGTCATGATTCGTTATATTAATTCATAAGTAAATAGAACAATAGTTTGCTGTCCTACAAAAATTATAAAAAAAAGGGTAGTGAGACACGAAAATGGGTAGTGGTATAGGACTTAATTTATTCATGATCGCTTTGCTTATCTTCTTGACTGCGTTCTTCGTCGCAACGGAGTTCGCCATCGTTAAAGTTCGCGGAAGCCGGATCGATCAGCTCGTGCTGGAGGGACGGAAAAATGCGCTTGCCGTTCAGAAGGTAACGAGCAATCTGGATGCTTACTTGTCCGCCTGTCAGTTGGGAATTACGATCACGGCGCTGGGGCTTGGTTTCCTTGGCGAACCGACGGTTGAGAAAATACTTTTACCACTGTTCGAAAACGTTCAGCTCAGCGAAGCATTGAGCCATGCATTGTCTATCGGAATCGCGTTTGTCATCATCACGTTTATTCACGTCGTCGTCGGCGAACTCGCGCCGAAATCATGGGCCATTCAGAAAGCGGAATTTATTACATTTTTGACGGCCAAACCTATCATCTTCTTCTATCGACTGATGTTCCCATTCATATGGCTGCTTAACGGATCGGCCAACGCGCTAGTGCGCGCTTTCGGACTGAGACCCATGAAGGAGCATGAAGAGGCGCATACGGAAGAAGAGATTCAGATTATTTTGAACGAGAGCTACCAAAGCGGCATGATCAACAACACCGAATACGGTTACGTAAGCCGGATCTTCGCATTTGATGAGCTGCTGGCCAAGGAAATAATGGTTCCTCGTACCGATATGATCTGCTTATACACAAACAATACGCTTGCGGAAAATTTCGAGATTATCCGCAAGGAACAATATACAAGATTTCCCGTTGCTCTCGAGAGCAAGGACAATATCGTCGGCATGATTAACACGAAGCAACTGTTCCTCTCCTACCAAGAGAACAAGGAATTCGACATCAAAAATCTGATTCATCCCGTACTGAGCGTATCCGAGGTTACTCCCGTCAAGATGCTGCTCAAGCGGATGCAACAAGAACGCGTGCACATTGCCATTTTGGTCGACGAATACGGAGGCACATCCGGACTGATCACGATCGAGGATATTCTGGAGGAGATCGTCGGCGAGATTCGAGACGAGTTCGACGGCGACGAGCGCAAGGAAATCGAGCAGCTTGCCGACAATTGTTACTTGCTGGACGGCAAAGTGCTGCTGGACGAACTGGAAACCATCGCCGGCAAACACTTCGACGAAGAAGACGTCGATACGATCGGCGGCTGGCTTTACAGCAAGCTGCAGGATCCGAAGCCAGGCAAGGAATATACGCACGAAAATATGAAATTCATCATTCGCGAGACAAGCAAGAACAGGATCCGCAAGATCGAGATGCAGATCGAGGAGCTCCAGCTTGAAGGAGAAACGGCTTAAAATATAGTTCAAAGGGGCAGCCGCCAGGTTCAAAGACCTGGGGCTGCCCCTTTCCTATTCCAAAAAGGAAATTGCCAACAGTCGCTCTCCAGCCTATCCCGCAGGTTTCTCGCTCTCCTTTGCCGTCAACTGTCTTGCCGTCAGTTTAAAGACGGCGGTTTTGCTGCCCATGGACGACACGTACCGCTCCACATGCACGCTCGCCAGTCGTTCCCTGTGGAAACCGGGCGCATACTTGTCCAGCATCGCCTGCATGGCCGCCGTTGCTTCCGCAAGTCCCGGGACGGGTTCGATGGCGCCAAATGCCATCACGCTCATATATGCCGTATCCGTCTTGGCGGGAACGGGATGCGGGATCGTGCCGTACGATTCCCCGATTGTTACGCAAGCCTCCGGATTTCGACCCATAATGTCCATCTTTCTTCCCTCTTCAGCCGCATGGAAATAAAATGATCCGTTAATCCATACAAAATTCAGCGGTACGACGTAAGGAATACCACCGTCCGCCAAACCGAGAAAAGCCGTTTGCGCCTGCTCCAGAAATGCGGCTATTTTGTTTTCGTCTTGGCATACTCTTTTGCTCAATCTTACGGTAAACATAGGCTTCTCCCCTTCTCAACTGCGCTAATCTTGTGCTATTGTCACTATATGCAACTATTGTCACCAAGAAAAGTGACAAAAACATCAAAATTCAAGGGGACAGATCTATCGATGATTGAATCCATTACTCCTGCGCTTGGCAAGGAAAAAGGTACCCCGCTTTATACTCAGCTGTATCGTTATATTCGCGAAGCGATCGAAGCCGGCAAGCTGCCAAGCGGAAGCAAACTGCCCGCGATACGGGCACTGTCCCAGCATCTGGGCATAAGCAAAAATACAGTGGAGGCTGCCTATGGCCAGTTGGTTGCCGAAGGGTATGTCGAGAGCAAAGAGAGGGGCGGCTTCCTTATACAGCCGTTGGATGAGCTGTGGAATCCTCTTCCCGTTCAGTATGTGGAAATGAATAAAAAGTGTGGCGATCAGGCAAACGAGGTCATGAACTCAACTAACAGGAAGGAGTCCTCCTTCCTCCCTTACGAATTTCGGTACGGCGATATTGCCTTCGACCGCTTCCCATACGATATATGGAAGTCGTGCCTTACGCAATCGGTTAACGATGCGGCAGCAGCAGCGCCATTCGGCATATTAGGCTACGGCGATCGGCTTGGACATCTCGGACTGCGGGAAGAGCTCTGCGATTATGTGTATCAATCTCGCGGTGCGGTCTGCTCCCCTGATCAGATCTTCATCGGAGCGGGCACCCAGTACACCGTCTCTCTCCTGCTTCAGATTCTCGGTCTTCGACAGGCCGAATTCGCCATGGAGGAGCCTGGTTATAACGGCGTTCGAAGCGTTCTTGCCGGCATGGATTGCCACATTACTTCCATCCCGATAGAGGCGGACGGCATTCAAGTCACGGCTCTGGAGCAATCGAAGGCCAAGGTCGCTTACGTGACGCCATCGCATCAATTCCCGCTCGGAATGGTCATGTCCATCGAGAAACGTCAACGCTTGCTTAAGTGGGCATCCGCAAGCGATGCGCTCATCCTCGAAGACGACTACGACAGCGAGTTCCGTTATGGCAGCAGACCTGTCCCTTCCTTAAAGGCGCTGGATTACGATGATCGCGTCATCTATCTGGGCACCTTGTCGAAGTCGTTCCTGCCCGGCGCCAGACTCAGCTATGTGATTGTTCCGCGCAGGCTTGTTCCCGTTATGACAGAACGAATGGCGAATTACAGCTGCTCCGTTTCCCCCATGATTCAACAAGCGGTCTGGCTTTTCATCAAGCAAGGCCATTACGGACGCCATATCCGCAGGATGAGGCGCGTTTATCAAGCCAGGTATCGGGCGCTGACGGATGCCGTTTCTTCCACGATGGGAGAACGTGTTCGCATCGTCGGCGATTCGTCGGGGATGCACATCCTGCTGCGCGTGCCGGGCAGAGATGCCATGGAGCTTGTTGCGTTAGCGGAGCAAGCCGGCTGCCTCGTGTACCCCGCCGCCAAACATTGGAGCAACCCGAATGCGGAAGCGCGTGAATTCGTTATGTTAGGCTTCGGCGGCATGCAGGAAGACTTGTTGCGCGAAGGAGTGCGGAAATTATCCTTGGCCTGGTTTGCGAGGTAGTCGAAGCCAAGGTAAAACGGCTGTCGCCGTCCTTTGGCAGAGCAGCGCGTTTCATTTACTCAAAAGTTGTTACTTTTCTGAAAATTAGAACTTCAAAAAATGGCTTGCATTCATTTTTGGTTTTGTGCAATAATATGTCTTGTCCCCAGTAACACAGGGATAACAAAATGTGCCGTTGTAGCTCAACTGGTAGAGCAACTGACTTGTAATCAGTAGGTTGGGGGTTCAAGTCCTCTCGACGGCACCATTTTTTTCTCACAACTAGTAATTTCAAGACTTCTCGTCGACCTGGTCGGGGGAAGTTTTTTTGTTGTTCAGGAGATTATGCAACCATAAGTCTTGTGGAACTAAAAGTATGCTTCGTTTGTCCAATAGTCGGTGAGTTTGAAAATCTAACAGACACCAGCGACGCTATTTGTCCGATTTTCAACCTCAAACTAATCTAACGGACAGGAAAAACACTAATGAGTCGTAACGAAGCCAATTTGCGCGATGATGATGCCAATAAAGTCGTGTGTGTCCGTTACATTTTCGAAAACCTAAAAAATCGAAGAATAGCGTCATCTGTGTCCTTTAGGCTGTGGAGGCGGGCGTGTCCTTTAGGCTGTGAGACTGGCGTGTCGGATAGGCTGCGAGCGACTGGACGTTTCTGGGAGTTTGAATCACCTTCTGGGGATTTTGTTTTTTTCCCGCGACACGCCAATAAAACCAGGCGCCGCCGCCTGGCTTTACTGAGGGCGATGATCGCCTTCACCTCTAGACGCGGTTGCTCATCTCCGAAAGGCCACGATAGAGGTTATCTCATTCATCGGTTTCGTCCCATTTTTTCGAATAGGCTTTCCTCGTCACCCAAAGGGTAATCCAGGTCACCAATACGATAATGATCACCGAAAATATCCATACAGAACCGGGCACATTGCCCATTAGCCGCCCCTCCCTTCCACCAGCCTAATGTTCTTTATAGTATCATAATCGGATCGTTATTGGATACCGCCGCAAGATCGGTTAGAATAGAATTCGATCTTCATATTACGATTCAGTTGACAAGCAGGAGGGTAATGTTATGGATTTTAAGCTGGACCTACTGGATTCCAAGGTCGAGTTATACGAGGCGGATGACTTGAAGTCGCTGGAAGGCCAGATCGAACGGGCGATTGATATCAATAAGGCGCTAATGCTCGACGTTCATTCCGTCTCTCACCAGGTGGTGTTCAATCCCTGTACAGAACGGCTCCTTTATAGCGCCGTCGTGCACTTCAAGCTGAAACGGTAAAGTGATGGGCAGCCCGCTTCTTATATTCGAGTTCAAATTCAATATTCGATGTCGAGCACGCTTCTTGGCATACTTCGTGATCAAAAGCGGACTTTTTGAACAACCTCTTACAGCTTCAGACGGTATTGATGCGGGGAGATGCCCATCGTTCGTTTGAACAGCTGGATAAAATAAGAAACGTTAGGCAAGCCGACTTGCTGTCCGATCAGCTCGATCGGCTTGTCGCTCCCGCGCAGCAGACTGCATGCTTGCTGAATCCGACGCGCAGCAAGGTATCCCGTAATGCTGCTGCCCGTCTCCTGACGGAACAGCCGCGACAGATAAGAACCCGACATATGCAGCTCCGCCGCAAGCTTATCCAGCTGGAACGGCTCCGAATAATGCCGCTCTATCCAGGCCATGATTTCGTCGGAATGACGGATCGGCTTCACGCCCTCCCCTGCTATCGGCTCCGCGATTCCGCGCTGAATGAAGGCCAGCAGCTGCAGCAGAAGGATCGCTGCCCCCTCTTCCTCCCCGCCTCCCGCACCACTGTCATGAATGACTCCTTGAAAGCTGTCGAACGCTGCTCCCAGCTCGGTCTGGCAGGCAGAAAGCTCCAAGCTCTGCTTCCGAAGCAGTCCTTTCTTCATCCGCATGTACGAATCTCTAAGAGAAGGAAACGGCGGCAGGAAACGCTCCAGGAAAGCCGGCTCGAAATGGATGATGCTTCTCTCGTAAGGCCGCTCTTCGTTTATATCCGCTTGCACCTTATGCAGTTGATTCGGCAAAAAGAAGAAGAGCGATCCAGGCCGCATTTCATACCTCCTCTGATTGACGATCACTACGCCGCTCCCCTGATGCACGAACAGCATCTCGAAACCCCAATGCCAATGATAATAACCGTCGAACGGCTCCTGCGTCCATCTCCGATGGGACCACAGGAACGGCTTGCCCTGGGGATTGATCGACTTATAGAATAAATCCTTCATTTTCCTTCATCTCCGCATGTTATGTAATGTCAATACAACAACATTTTCACTCATTGTACTGCAACTTTGTATGTTTGTCAGGCGCTATACTTGGAGCATAAGAAACATGACAAGGAGCTGACCAATCGATGGATCAAACATACGTTAACCAAACGATGACCGCTATCACGAACAAAGTAGAAGATATGATGAAAAGAATTGGCGGCAAGTCGCCCCATGTGGCCCGAGAGGATGGCATCTACGACGATCTGCGCCATAGCTGGTGGACATCCGGCTTCTGGCCGGGCTTGCAGTGGCTGATGTACGACGTCTCCGGCAAGGAATCGTTTAAAGAAGGAGCTTGGGACTGGGACGCAAAGCTAGAGCGCTGCTTCTCCGAGCATCCCATCGGGCTGCATCATGACGTAGGCTTTCAGTTCCTTCCTACTGCCGTATTTAAATACGAGCTCACGGGAGATAAGGAAGCGCTGCGCATCGGCTTGAAAGCCGCCAATTATTTGGCCGGACGCTTTAACGTCGAAGGTGAGTTTATCCGCGCATGGAATACGGATGAAGCCATCGGCTGGGCCATCGTGGACTGCATGATGAATATTCCGCTTTTGTTCTGGGCGAGCCGCACGACCGGCGATCCCCGCTACAAGCATATCGCCATCCGTCATGCCGATACATTCTTGAAACATGCGATCCGCGACGACGGCTCTGTTTGCCATATTTTGTCGTTTGATCCGGAGAGCGGCGAGTTCCTCGAGCAGTTGGGCGGACAAGGTCTGTCGGGCACTTCTTCCTGGAGCCGCGGCAATGCATGGGCTTTATACGGTCTAGCGATTGCCTATCGTTGTACGGGAGAGGATCGTTTCCTGAAAGCGGCGAAACGCGTGTCGCACTATTTTATCGCCTCGCTGCCCGAAGATCATGTTCCGCATTGGGACTTCCGGGCGCATCCGATCGAAGGCGAACCGCGCGATACATCGGCAGGCGCCATCGCCGCTTCCGGCTTGCTGGAGCTATCCGAGTTAGTAGGCGTGGAGGAGAAACGAATTTATGGCGATGCGGCGCGCCGTATCCTGCATTCTCTGACAGAAAACTACGCAACATGGGATCGTCCTGGGCACGAAGCCATTCTCGTTGAAGGCACAGGCCACAAGCCTGCCGGACAGAACATCAACGTATCATTAATCTATGGCGATTATTATTATGCGGAAGCGTTCGCCAAGTTAAACGGCTGGTCGAAACGCATCTTTTAATCCGATCCATCTCCACAATTGGCCGGTAGACTTCTGTCTGCCGGTTTTTGGTATGGCGAGATAGCCGCTATGGGGATACTGCTAAGAAAAGCATTCACTTAGGAGCATCTCATGACGATTCTGCAAGCTTTGAAACATCGGGCAAGCCTAAATGCCGATATACGTTTTCAGAGAATGACGTTGTCCGGCCTGGAAGTAGAACTGACGGGGTTGAGCTCCCTGATCGATTTTAACGCCTCGCTCCTGCATATTCAGCAGCAAGTTCACCAGGATACTAACACGGGATTGCCGCTAGAGTCGGTGATCGGCAACCTTGGACCTATCGTAACCGAGCCGACAGAGCATCAATTAATGTCATCCATGCTGGCCGGTCACCTCATTCTCTGGTTCGAGCGAATCGACGCCTACGTGCTTGTCGCGCCTGTCAGCCGTCCCCTCTCGCGTACGATTGAACCGCCTACGACGGAAAATGTGCTGCGCGGCTCGATCAGCGCTTTCGTGGAGGATATCGATACAAACATAGGACTTATTCGCAAGCATGTCGCCTCCCCTTCTCTACATGTTCATTCCTATTTGCTGGGGACGATTCAGAAGAAGCGGATTGTGTTGTTATGCAACGATAACGTCGTGGACGTTCGGCTTCGGGATGCAATCGTAGCGATGCTCGAGAAGAACAAAGAAATGAACATTCAAAATTTGCAGCAGCTGTCGACGGCTCTCGGCTTCTCAAAGTGGTCGCTCGTGACCAAGTTCAACACCTCCGAGCTGCCGCAGGAAGCGGAGACGGCTTTAAGCAAAGGCAAGGTTGTCCTGTTTATGGACCGGATGCCCTTCGCCATCATCCTTCCCAGCCTGATGTGGGATATGTTTGCCGTGGAGAACGATCGCAGCTTCCCCGTCATCTTTATGTATGCCATTCGTTTTTTGCGCGTGTTCGGAGTCTTGATCAACATTCTCATTCCAGGCTTATATGTCGCTCTCGTTTCGGTTAATCCGGACGTCATGCGCATAGAGCTCGCCCTGACGATCGCCAAGAGTCGGATCGATGTGCCTTATCCGTCTTTGGTCGAAACGCTGCTGCTGCTCGTCATCCTGGAGCTGATTCTGGAAGCGAGCATTCGGTTGCCCAAAAGCATCGGTCCCACGCTCACTATGGTTGGAGGCATTATTTTGGGACAAGCCGTCGTCAGCGCCAAACTCGTCAGCAATTTGCTTATTATTATTCTCGCGGCGACAACGATCGCAAACTCGGCGGTAGTCGGCTTCCAGAACTCGGTCACCATTCGGCTGTTCAAATATTTGCTTGTCGTATTATCGGCGATTTACGGCGTAATGGGGCTGCTCGCCGGGCTGTTCCTGGTCTGCTCCTATATGGCCGGCGTCACCTCGTTCGGCATCCCTTACATGCACATGATGAAACCGAGAGGTGAGCCGAATGGTTAAAACCTGGCAAGTGGCGAATCTGTATATTCTGACGCATATCGGCGTCATCTTTTTCCTCTATCCGGACAATATGATCCAAGCGATGGAGGTCAGTCACTGGATCGGCATTCTGACGGGTTTCCTGCTTCATATCATAGTCGTATGGAGTTACATGAAAGGGCTAAGTCTTTTCGATCGCCGAAATGTCGTGGACATTTTCCTTGACGCCGGCAAGTGGATCGCTTTTCTGCTGCTCGCCCCCGTCTTTGTGTATTTGCTTGCTGTCATCGTCATCTCGATCCGGTCGTACGGGGAAATGATTACGATCATTTTTCTCTCCAGCACGCCTCTCTGGGCAA
Source organism: Paenibacillus sp. PAMC21692 (assembly GCF_014303795.1). Lineage (NCBI taxonomy): Bacteria > Bacillati > Bacillota > Bacilli > Caryophanales > Paenibacillaceae > Paenibacillus > Paenibacillus sp. PAMC21692. The sequence goes on along the minus strand of NZ_CP060293.1, from coordinate 4,449,366 downwards.
CGATGCTGTTAACGGCCATCATTGCAGCCTTTCTCGCAATGCAAGGCATTGAAGCCATCTTGCGAACGGGATTATTGCTGCTCGTGTTATGCATGCCTCCCACCTTGTTCGTGCTGGTCTCGTCCTTTCAGCATGTGGACTGGCATTACCTGCTCCCCCTATTCGAAGGCGGAGCATTCCAATGGTCATTCGTTTACAATCGCTCCTTCCTGATGGGATTGTTAGCGGTGGGCGGCAGTTTCGTCTTTCTCGGATTCGTTCAACCGGAAGTGGCATTCAATCAGCGTTATATGCGGTATGCCAGCTTCCTGTTGCTGCCGTTGTACGGGATTGCCGTCTATGTTCCGCTCTTGACCTTCGGCCATAGCACGGCCTCCAGGTTGATGTTCCCGTTTATCTTCGTGACAGATATCGTAGAGGTGAACTGGCTCATGTTCGAGCGCTCGTCGTTGTTCTTTACGATGAGCATGATCGCGTTCGTCCTACTTTTTATCTCGCTTATGCTGTGGAACGCTGCCTACTTGGCGCAAAAGGTGATTGCATTGCGGACGTGGTCTATCGTATGGACCATCGCCTTTGTCTTGTTCGTTATCTGCGTAAGCATCGACGACTGGGAGCAACTGGAGAAGCTGATTTGGTGGAATACATTCCTCCGACTATACGTCATGTTTGTTATTCCGGGCGTTACGCTGACCCTGGGCCTTCTTTACAAGCGGAAGGGTGGCGCGGCGTATGGGTAGTAGATCCTTTAAACTTCGCTGGATTGCCGTCTTTCTGTCGATGCTGCTCACGCTTCCCGCCGGAGGCTGCTGGGATAACAAAGACATTAATCATCGCTCCCTCCCGATCGTCATGGGCATCGCCAAGCGGGATGGCATATACAAGGTCGTCTTGCAGGTGCCGGAGCCGACGGAAGGAACCACCGCTCTTCGCGTGATCGAAGGAAAGGGAACGACCATTAACGATATTGTCGATAAAATAAGCACCAATATGGAAAGCCAAATCGATCTGCTGCATCTGAAGCTCATCTTATTCGAGGACCAATTCGCCAAGGAAGGGCTGGGAGACGTCATCGAATCGTTTATGCGCGCGCACGACATTTCCGCCAAGGTAATGGTCGCGATCTGCGACGAACCGCTGGAAACGTTCTTTAAAAACATTAATACCTTCCACAAAAACAACGGAACCGTCCTTCTCAGCTTTTTCGAGAAAAACGCCGGTTGGAATCCGCAGGTTGCGGAATCCTCCATCTGGGAAGTGTTCCGAAGCATGAACTCCTATACGCATGACGTCTCTATACCGATCATCCGATCCGGCACCGGGACCGTGATCGAGAGCAGAGGTTCGGCCATCATCGGCAGCGGACGGATGGTCGGCAACTTAACCCCCGGGGAGACGTTGATCGTCAATTCGTTTAAGGGCAGCAGCGCGCAAGGCAAGATTGAAGTCATGAAAAACGCGACGGTCGAGATCATCAGCAGCGCCACCGTCCACCGGCATACGATGAAAAATGGCATCCCGTATCTAAAATCGAAGATTCGGCTTAAGGTGACATTGCTGGAGACGAAAGGTTCGCCTTCCCAGGAGAGCATCAGACAGGAGGTCAACAAGCTGCTGCAGAGCCGATACGACAACATTATCGGCAAGATGAAAACTACCCGGGCGGATATACTGGCTACCGGGCAATATTTCCGGTCGAATCTGACCCGCGATCAGCTGGAGCATTGGAGAGAAGATTATTTGCCCCGGCTCAACTGCGAGGTTGAATTCGTGACGGTTATTCAAAATACAGGTTTGCTGCGGGACAGCTAAACCTTGCCGTTCTGGTCAAGCTCATGCAGGACGGCGGCCAAGGCGTCCGCAGTTCGGTAGTTTTCTTCCAGCGTATTGTCGACACCGCCCATCTCGACGACGAGACTGTTCTTCGACAGCGACTGGTTATACTCTGCATTGCCCGTTCCCGGCGCCTTCGTGAGCACGCCTCGCGAGATGCCCGGGAATTTGGCGTTTAACGCTTCGTGAAGTTTCGTGGCAAACGCTTTGTTGTCCTTCCAGTTTGGATTTTTTTCGCCGATGACGAACAGGATTTTAGCGTAATTTTTTCCATGAATCTCGACCGTCGTTTTGTTGCGCTTTAAGGAATCGCGGTGGATGTCGAGCAGGTACGTCAGCTCCTTGTTCTCGCTTAGCGCGTCGACAACCGTCTGCTTGGAATACTTATAGGAGTAGGCATAATTAAACTTGGAGATCGTGGTCGGATAATCCATCTTCTCTTGCAGGGCGGGAATGCCAAGCTTCTGCAGACTGGCCGTCAGCCGCTTGCCGACAAGCGTGACGTTTATCGTCTTGGAGCTGGCGTTTTTGGTTCCTTCCTTGAGTTCAGGGAAATACGATTCGCGGTTATGCGTATGATAGACCAGCACGCGAGGCGAGGAGCTTGCGACGCTGACGGGCTTGTCCTTGGCGGGAGGCGCCGGCGCAGTCGCTGATGTGGCATCCGATGCAGCGGGCTTGTCCGTCTTGTCATTTGGAGCTGACGCAGCATTAAGCTTGTCCGGAGTATTTGAGACGGATGGTTGAGCAGGAGCCGCGGATGCAGAAGGAGCGGCAGCTGTTGCCAGTGCTGCTCCGCCTTGATCTGGAGCAGTTAACGCAGCGTCCTCCCATCCCGGAAACATTTGGATCCCGCCAAGGAAAGAGACCTTCGGCTCAGGAGCGGGCTGCAGAAATGTCGAAAGGCCGCCTGCCCCTTCTGTTTCCGTATGCAAGGCAGCATATGTAGTCGGGTGAGAGTCTGCGGCCAACCCCCACCCTACACTTAATACCATGGACAACAAACACGTGGATGCAAAAAAGGTGCCTGAAACGAGTCTTTCGCGAAGCTTGTACAGCATAGTAACAACCCCCAATTCAATCTAGCGTTGTTACTACTATATGAAGCACCCGAATTTCATAGAAGAGGTTGTTCAAAAAGTCCGCTTTTGATCACGAAGTATGCCACGAAGCTTACTCGACATCGAATATTGAATTCAGGCGAAACTTCCGGTGCTCACGTAGCTCCACTACGCTCCGCTCCTCACTTTCTACCTTCATTCAATCTTCTCGGTGCTGAAAACCAAACTTTTTGAACTCGTATTAGAATAGGCGTTTTCATCATTCTAATAATTGAACTACCTTTTAAACAATCCTCCTAACAGCACCCCGCCAACGATCCATTTGCGCAAAAGCAGGAATAGAATAAGCGGCGGCAGGCTCAGGAGCGCACCGATCCGATACAGGATGGGGTCGCTGCGGTCGATGCCCAACTGATCGCTCATATACATCGCATTAAGAAATTGCATCATGCCAAGGTGTTTGGAAGAATCCGCTATATACAGTAACGATGGAAGATAGCTGTTCCATAACACGATAAATTGAAGCGCGCCTAATGCCAGCAAAGGTTTCCATATCTTCGGCAAAAACAAGGTGAAAAGCGTGGCAAACTCTCCCCGTCCCTCGAGCTCCGCTTGCTTCTTCAAATGGCCGTATTGGCCGTTAAAAATGCTTTTGAGCACAAATGCCGAAACAATGTTAATAAAGCCGACGATGGCTATCGGGAATATGGTATTCACCATGCCCAGCCAACGGAATTGCAAGTATTCGAATAACGTCCCCGTTCCGATGCCCATGACGGCAATCAGGATGATCCGATAACACGTCCCGCCCGGCAGATTGCGCGCTGTCATCGGATAGGCGAGGGTAATCGTAACGAGCATGCTAATCAGCGTCGCTCCCCAGAACAGTACGGCGCCCAGTGCCACGTTCGGCAGCCGCAGAAGCTCGGTTAAAGAAGTTTCCGTTGAGCTTTGACTTAGAAATGGATCTACGAAGATAAAGTAAAGCATAAACAACACGAGTCCCGTGCCTGCAACCCCAACGACTCCTCCGGCAACCGCAGAGCCGCCTTTTAAATCGGCAGCCGGATCGGCATCGCGCTGAAACAACGAATTCAGCAAGGTTCCTCGTACGATAAAATAGGCTGCCAGCGCGAGCGCAAGCTGCAGTCCATACGAAAGAATCGTAGCCGAAAATGCCGGGCCAGTGTTCATTTGAAGGAAGCCCATCTGATAAACGTACAGATCAACTGTCATGGCCGTGTCCATGACAAGAGGATTAAACAAAGTATGCAGCAGCTCGAAATCCGTCGTTGTAATCATGGCGAGCTGGAGCAGCATAACAGCCGCAACCGCCTTTGCGGCGGGAAGCGCATTCAAACGACCGAACGTCGCACCGCTAATACCGTCGCCGAACCTGGAATGCGTCGCAGAAATCGCCGCCAGAGCAATAATCATCGGAATGCCGCCATACTTCAGCAGCTCCAACGCCAGAAGAATGATTCTGAAAGGTCCCGGTTCTCCAAGCAGCAAGCGGTCTGTCGGTCCCAAAGGAGATGAAGTGGCGGAAAACATCAGCATCGCGAAGTGCCCAAGTACGACGGAAGGAATGACGTAGGGCAAAACAAGCATCGAAGTTATCCAGCTTCTCAGCTTTCCCGATCGAATACCGCTTAACGCCAATGCGGCTCCAAAGGCAAGCACGCCTCCGGCAACGATATAGATGATCTTGTAAGTCAAAGTATTACCCAATGCGCTCCGGAATTCGGGCGATTGAAAGAGTGCCTTGTAATTATCCCACCCGACCCATGGGCTGCCTCCGATCCCCAAATGAGGTTTGTATTCCAGAAATGACGCATGCAGTCCGTTCAGGAAAGGCATGATCTTTAATCCAAAAACGAGAAAAAATGCAGGTATGACGATGATATAATGAAATTTGTATTGCCAAATTCTCTCCGCCAAAGACTTATTGCGCGTTGACTGCATAACAATATCCGACTGCGGCGGCAGTTCCCTATCCATTCCGTACCCTCCCCTAATGGTTCAAAATATGAGTATCATCATACTATATCAGGGTCTATTTGCCTACTAAAATTTGACAACACAAAAAGTCCGGGCAGCGCCCGGACTAGCTGCTATCATATGTGTTTTCATCATTACGTTATTTATTGGGCCATATCGATTTGAATCTCTTAGACTAACCGTTCACTTTCAGTACGTCATGATCGACATAACGAGCACCGTTAAGCTCGCTGATCACATTAATAGCGACCTTCGCGCCGTCTCCCGCGGTAATAATCGTATGCATGCTTACGCCTGCAACAGTGCCCGCAGCCCATACGCCGGCCAAGCTAGTTTTGCCTTCCGCATCGCAATCTACAATACTTTTGATGCGAGGCTCCGTTCCCGGCTTCACCGCCACGCCGTTAGCTTCAGCCAGCTCAACCGACATGCCGGTTGCTAGAATGACGTGCTTCGCCTCGTAAACCGTGCCATCTTCCGCTTGCACACGGAGGTTCTCGCCTGCAGTCTCCAGTGCAACCGCCTTGGAAGCAACCAGTTCCGCTCCGTGTTTAGCCGCCTGCTTTCTGCCTGTCTCTACGAGATCCGGCCCGCTGATTTCGGGCGCGCCGTAATGATTTTCGATCCAGGCCCTTTTAGTAACACTTTGATCGGCGTCCAGCACGATCGTTTTTTTGCCAGCCTTAGCCGTAAAGATAGCCGCACTCGCTCCTGCAGGTCCAGACCCGATAATAGCAACATCATACATGTCAATCGCTCCCTTCGATCTTCAGGTTTGTCTATCTATTCGAGTATACCAGAACAAACCCTAAGCTTTCAAAAGGGAACTAACTTTCCTAATTACACTTACTGAACCCGCATACCGTACATTGTTTGCATCCTTCGATACTCATTAATGTAGCGGAGCCGCAAGAAGGACATAGATCCGGATGAGTCTCAATTGCGGCTTTATGTTTGAAATGATCTCGCGGAGAGCCGGTTTCCGAGTCGGTCGCGTAGTCGGGATAAGCGCCCGTTCCGTTCGCGTCAGCTTGAGCTGCCGCCAGCTCATCCGATACCATCTCCGACTGGAAGACGACATCAAGCGGTTCCCGACCCCCTTCTATATGCATTTCCAGCGCCTTCGCGACGGCATCGGCAATAGATTCTACGCGATTCGGTCCAAAGCCGATCGCTCCGGTGCCTCCGATCCCCTTTAAATGTTTGACCAGCAGCTTCACTTTGCTGCCGTGGTCGCCGTAGCGCAGGAACAACGAGCATACTCGGCCGAGCGCTTCCGCCATGGCGAACACGTCCGAGCCGGCCTTGCCAACGTTGAGGAATATTTCCGCCGGCGAGCCGTCCAGATCGTTAATCGTAATGTAGGCCATGCCGAACGGCGTGTTCATCTTGTAAGTCGCTCCGCGCAAGACGGACGGGCGGCGCTTGTATTGTTTATCTGCGGATACTGGATTCTCCAGGCTGGATGTCTCCGTGGGCGTCAATTCAACTGTGAGATTGCCTGTCTGTTCAAATTCTGTCGGAGATTCCGCTTTTTCTTGGGATTCCGCATCAGACTTTTCTACATCCTTGACGGAGGACTCCTTCTCTCCCGCCGACAGTACTTGCACATCCCTGCTGCCGTCGCGATAGATCGTGACGCCTTTGCAGCCCAGATCATAAGCAAGCTCGTAGAGATGCTTCGTCTCCTCCACGGTGAAGTCTGCAGGACAGTTGGCCGTCTTGGAGATGGAGCTGTCGACCCAACGCTGGATGGTCGCCTGGACCCGAATATGATCCTCCGCCGAGAGGCTCATCGCCGTCACGAAATAATCGGGAAGCTCCTCTCCGGGATGCTCATCCAGCCATTGCTGCGCGATCGGCACAAGCTGCTTGTCGTAGCCCAGCCTGCTCTGCCGATAATATTCGAAGGCGAAGTAGGGTTCGATACCCGTCGACGTGCCTACCATCGTGCCCGTACTTCCTGTAGGGGCCTGCGTCAGCACCGTTACGTTACGAATACCGTCTCTGCGGATCGCCTCGCCAACCTCGGGATAGGCCGCAACCAGCTCTTTCATAAATCCGCTTTGGAGATACAGATCCGCGTCGAACGCCGGGAACGAACCTTTCTCCGCCGCAAGCCGGGAGGATGCCAGGTACGCCTCCTTCGCAATAAAGCCGAACAGACGGTCCAGGAAACCAATCGATTCCTCTCCCCCATAACGGATTCCCAGCTTGATCATAAGCTCCGCCAGACCCATGGTGCCTAGTCCTATTCGCCTCTCAAGCTTCTGATTTCGTTCATTTTGCTCAAAGTGGTAAGGCGTCTTATCGATGACATTGTCCAGGAACCGCACGGCAGACTGGGTCACTTGGGCGAGCTCATTCCAATCCACGTCGCCCCGTTTCGCGTCATAAAACTGGGACAAGTTCACGGCGGACAGGTTGCATACTCCCCAGCCGGGCAAGCCTTGCTCTCCGCAGGGATTAGTTGACACAATTGGATTAAAATACCAGCTATTAGATTGCTTGTTATACCGCTCCATAAAGACGACGCCCGGCTCCGCGGAACGCCATGCCGACTCCATCATGACATGCCATATTTCTCGAGCGGGCAACTTGCGATAGGTAACGACCCGCTTGCCGAGCTCACGCCACTTTGCCAAATCTCCGTCCCACAGCTCGTCGTAACCCGTTTCCTTCGTGTCCGGGAATACAAGTTCCCACTCCAGATCCCGTTTCACCGCATCCATAAAGGCGTCGCTCACGCAGACAGAGAGATTTGCGTTCGTTACCTCGCCCATCTTCTGCTTCACCGTAATAAACTCCAACAGATCGGGATGCCAGTCGTTAAGCATGATCATTAAAGCGCCCCTGCGCGAACCACCTTGCTCAATCAGCCCCGTCGCATAACTGAAAAGGCCGCCCCAGGAGACGGATCCGCTGGAGGAGCCGTTGACTCCTGCCACGACGGCGCGGCGAGGTCTAAGCGACGAGAGATTCATCCCGACGCCGCCTCCGCGAGCCATAATCTCCGTCATGTCGCCCAGCGTCGTCATGATGCCGCCGCGGCTGTCCTTCGGCGACGGTACGACGTAACAGTTAAAAAGCGTAAGCTCGTCGCTGGCTCCCGCTCCCGCCATAATGCGTCCGCCCGGCACAAGCTTCCAGTCTTGCAGCGCATCGCGGAACCGTCCTTCCCACTCTACGCGTTTATCGGGGCGTTCCTCGGCAGAGGCGATAGACTCCGCAAGACGGTTCCACATGCCGGTTGGCGTAACTTCCAGAGGCAGCACAAGCTTGTCTGCGGTCGTCTTCACCGAGTCTCCTCCACGGAGTAGAACCGTAACTTCATTTCCTTGGCGAGCGGTGACTACCCCTACTTCCTTCGTCGGGAATTTAGGATCGTCCTTTACAAGCACGAGCACCGTATCGCCAGGTTTGCATAACTGACCGTTAGGATGTTTTTTGGCATACCGATCCAAAAATATTTTTTCGCTTAGACCTTCGAGCCGCATGGGTATTCTCTCCTTTGTTTTTGCATTCCGAGAATAAATTCACAATTACGGACACCGACAACATCTACATATAGTATACCCTTCATATTATACCACACTATATATGGTTATTCACTTCATTTTCCAGTCTGTCTTATGATTATGGTCCAACAAGGCAATACTAATGACAACTTCACCCTTTTTTAGAATGGAAGGAGCTTCCCATGACCGATCAACTTACGTCTCCGCACCAGCCGACCAGCACGGGATCGGCAAGCAGCGATACCGCCGTTACGCGTAGACTTCATCCTCTGGTCGATCTGCAATTCGACCGTTCCTGGTACGACGAGCTCCAAAATCGAATATCTCGAGGCGGTCCGTGGGATGACTGGACGTTATACCAGCTCGCTATGGAAGCCGAACATGCCAAGCGCGTTGAGAGTTTCGAAGAATTGCAATGCCTGCGCTCGCTGCCGGACTTCGAGCCTCTCCCCCACCAGATCGGCACGGCCGGCAAGGTGCTGCATGAAATGGGAGGCCGTGCCATTCTCGCAGATGAAGTGGGACTTGGCAAGACGATCGAAGCCGGGCTTGTGCTCAAGGAATATATGGTCCGCGGCCTAGTCAAGCGAGCGCTTATTCTCGTTCCCGCTTCTTTAGTATTGCAATGGGTGCGGGAACTCAACCAGAAATTCGGCATTTCGGCCGTCGCCCAGAAACGGGATCATACTTGGGGTTACGACGTCGTTGTCGCCTCCATCGACACCGCCAAGCGGGATCCCCATCGTGAGCTCGTGCTGGGCACCGACTATGATCTCATCATTATCGACGAAGCCCATAAGCTGAAGAACAAAAAAACGACGAACTATCAGTTCGCCAACCTGCTTCGCAAAAAATATTGCCTCTTGCTGACGGCAACGCCGATCCAGAACGATCTCGACGAGCTGTACAACCTTATTACGCTGCTCAAACCGGGACAGTTAGGCGGGCAAAGCGAATTCGCCGCCAATTTCGTCGTGGATAAACGGCTGCCGAAAAATGAAGATCAGCTGCAAGAGGCTCTGTCGAATGTCATGATTCGCAATCGGCGAGGCGACGGAGGCATTCACTTTACCAAGCGGTTCGTTAAAAACATCCCTCTCTCGCTGTCCCAAGATGAGAAGGCGCTATATGATGCCGTCACCGGATTTGTGAAGGAACGTTACGAAGAAAGCGAAGGCGATATGACCAGCATGCTGTCGCTCGTTACTTTGCAGCGCGAAGTATGCAGCAGCCGCGATGCCGTCTTTCTGACGCTGGTCAATCTGTTCAAGAAAACGTCGGAGGATTCTCCGCTCCGGGCCAAAATCTGGGGGCTCGTCGAAAAGATCAAAGGCATTAAAGCCAATACGAAAGCAGAGAAAGCGATGGAGCTTGTAAAGGAGATGAACGAAAAAGTCATCATCTTTACGGAGTATCGGGCGACGCAGGAATATCTGCTGCAATTTTTCCGCGCAAACGATATGATCGCCGTCCCCTATCGCGGCGGCATGAACCGTGGCAAAAAAGATTGGATGATGGACCTCTTCCGCGGCAGAGCTCAGGTTATGATCGCAACGGAAGCCGGCGGTGAAGGCATCAATCTGCAATTCTGCCACAACATGATCAACTTCGACTTGCCATGGAACCCCATGCGCGTAGAGCAGCGGATCGGACGCGTGCATCGACTCGGCCAGACCGAAGATGTGAAGATCTACAATCTGTGCACGCTCGGCACAATCGAAGAGCATATCGTAGGTTTGCTGCACGAAAAGATCAACTTGTTCGAGCTCGTGATCGGCGAACTGGACCATATACTGGAGAGGCTCGACGGAGGCGAATCGATCGAGAAGCGGCTGGCGAAGGCGCTGCTAGAAGCCGGAAACGAGCAGGAGCTGAAACGTCAGCTCGACGAGCTCGGCAGCTCCATATCCGAGCTGCGCGAAGGGGCGAAGTCCGAAGTCGGACTTGCTAAGAGTCCCGACTTGCTGGTGAAGCTGGACCGACTGGGGCAAACTGTGGAGGTGAAGCCGTGAACGAGAAACAAATCCATAAATTCGTTGGCCGATTTCTGGAAGCAACGGGCTGCTCCATCCTGGAGAAGTCGAATGCCCATTATATGGTCAAGCTGTCTCCGGAAGCCGATCGGGAGCTGACGAATCGTCCCTATTACTGGAGCTTTGTTGACCGTGTAGGCGCGGAGCCGGAGACGATGACGTTTCTGTTTGTCACCGACAAGACTAGATACGAGACGATGCTGGAAGCGCCAACTCCATCACCCGGCCCCTCCGCCGGCGAAAGCCTTGCGCCAGCGGCGGATGCCGCCCTCGCCCGATCGTTCGGCTTCGTCCACACGACCCTTGCTGCGCCAGCCCGCGTTCCTCGCGACGATCTCTATTTCGGCTCGCGCCGGCTGGATCAACTGTTTGGTGCTACTCGAAATAAAGGCAGCTATGTGTTCCTGTTTCAGGAACCTGACAAGCGCGGCGGCAATCCGTACAGCTCGACGCCTTATACGGCATGGCTCGGCATTAATATGCGAGTGGAGCTGACTTGCGATCGCAAGCGGGAGGAAATCCACAGCTTCGGCGTGTCGCTTGTGACCGGGCATATTATTGAAAACTTTCACGACCGTCTTCAGCATAAAAAACTTACGCCAAGACTCCCTGCCAATATTCATCTAGCCCGAAACGGCCTATCCTACAACCGTGCGCTGACGTTAATTGAGCAGGCGTTGGAGCGTAAGCTCAAGGGATACGACTACACTTGGGCGGAAGGGGCTGCTGCAAGGCTGCAAGAGGAGCTTTCCCGCATTCAGGCTTATTACGAGCCGTTGCTGGAGCATGCCCTCCCCGAGAACAAGTCAGCCATTCAGGAACAATACATGCAGCGGCAAGCCGAAATCAAGTGGCAATACGAGCCGCGCGTGACGGCTTCCGCCATTAACTGCGGCATTTTCCATCTGGAAGGCATAGATTGATGACATTGTGACGGGAATCGTTTCATTGCGGCAAAAGAATTGGTTCCCAGGCAGCTATTGGGCGACAGGTTGCAACAGTCTTCTTGGGGCTTGTCCGCTACAATGAATCCAGAGAGGTGATTACAATGCGAACAAGCTGGAAGATCGCAACGGCCGCGACCGTTCTCGCGGTTATGTTAAGCATGTCGGGCGGGACGGACGCAAGAATTTATGCAACCGGACAAGCCATGACGACGCTGGACAAGGAACAAGACGTTACATTGAAAGAACAAGCACGGTTATGGGCCGAACAGCTCGCGAATTCTCCGGATGGAGCTTTTGCGGAATGGAAGGGAGCTTGGGTAAGCGCGACAGCGCTCGGACCCGGTACGCATAGCTGGCTCGTAATGATGAAACGAGGTCAAAATGTTGTCGGATATATGATTGTTTATGCCAAGGATGGCGGAGGTTATGTACTGGGCGAATACGGCATCGGGGAATACCCGCCCTTTAGCTCGGCAATATTAAAATCCGCTTTAACCAGACTAGGTCTGAGCGAGACGTCCATGAAAGCGACTCGACTCTATATTCATCCCTTGCTGGCTGCTTGGCAAATATCGGGCGGCATTGCCGGTAATGGATCAATAACCGAAAATCATTATACAGATGCTTATTCGGGCGAACAATTGCCGATTGACGCCGGACAGTGGGCCACTGCCGCTGCTCAAGCCGCCAACGCAAACAAGCATGGGGTTAAAAACGCCCATGCTTCGATCTCATCTGCTGGAGCCATGGCTTCTTTCGATCCTTATGGCCGATTGCCATGGCTCACCCAAAGTCCTTATTCGATTGGTGCCGATCCCCTCTCGATTTTATCCGGCGCCTTGCAAGACAATAGTGAGCTTAGGTACGTCAGCAAGTCCTTCCAGGGAAAGATGACGTATGTGTGGTCCGTCACGGGATATACGGAGTGGTCGGGCGGAGAGCTTTTTATCTCGCTCGACAGCGAAGAGAATGCTCCGGTCCGACGATATATTCCTGCTTCCTTGCTGCAACCATTAGGATCCTTTTACCTTTGACGTCCTGAACGGCCTCGCCACCACATCATCAGACTCATGCCGCCGAATCCGAACCATCGCGTCAGCCAAGGCTCTTTTGCAGCTTTGGCTGACGTTTTTGCTTGCTTGCGCGTCTCCGACGGCGTCTCCATATACGTAATGAATTGCTCCGTCATATACTTCACAAGATCGCTTCCGCCCTTCATCTTCGCCACCTCCAGCTTCTTATAGTGCGAGTTGTTACTATCATTATTCCCGCTTTAGGTCGGTCATAATCATGTATGAGATTACCTCCGAACAGCCACGCTAACGTCAAATAAATCATTCTGATCCGGTCGCAGGAGGTTGACGTTGATCATGATTCGAACTTTGCTGACACTGCTTGTTTTATTTATGTTTTTGGTTCATCCCGTTGCGGCGGCCGCCTCATTCCCTTCCCAGTCCAGCGATCGCTGGGCATTGCCAACGACTACCGTCATTATTGACGTTGGGCATGGCGGAATCGACGGCGGAGCATCGCATGGCGACCTGCTGGAAAAAAACATTAATCTAGCCATCGCGAGCAAGCTTTATTTGTTATTGCGAAGCCGAGGCATTGCCGCCGTCATGAACCGGACAGGCGATTATGCGCTCAGCGACGATAATCGCTGGCACCGTACCGGTTCCCGGCATAGGCGCGACCTTTCGCAGCGCCGAGGATTAACAGAAGAGATCGGCAGCGAGCTAATGGTCAGCCTTCATGTAAACTCGGCACGCAACAGCAGGAAACGAGGTCCTCTTGTCCTGTTTCAGAACACGGGCGAAAGCGCCTTGCTCGCCTTCTGCCTGCAGGAAGTTCTTAATCGACAACAAAATACATCCCAGCTCCCGCGTGAGGGAAAACCATTTTATTTGCTGCGGAGAGTGGAGCAGCCTTCGGTCATTGTGGAGATGGGCTTTATCAGCAATGATCAGGATCGGAGCATGTTGACCGATTCACGCAAGCAACTAGAGATTGCCGAGGCGATCGCTTCAGGGATTGGGCACTACCAATGGGTCGCCAATTGAAGCACCTATAAGCTCCGACAGCTTCAAGATCTTTGCTTCCGCCTGCAAGCCCGGAATGGATTGTTGCAGCACAGCTGCCGTCTTGAGACCCGGGGAACCGACATGGCCGATCGTAATGGTACGATTATGGGTCTCCATATGCTTGCGAATAACGTTAACTTGCCTGGATATGTGCTCAGCCGTATACACATCGTCGAGAAACACATTGTTCTCGAGTACGGGCAAACCAATCTCCTGGGCCAGCTTGGAAACGACGGAGCGGTAGTTCGTCTTGCTGTCCAGAAAGAACAGTCCGCGCTCTTTGCATACGGTTAACACAATGCGCATGATACGTTCGTCTGCCGTTATTTTGGAGCCCATATGATTGTTCATGCCGACGGCATGCGGCACATCCACAATTGCAGCTTCTACTCTCTCCCGCACTTCGGCATCGCTAAGATCGGCTGTAATGGCGCCGGGGCCCAACCAGTTCTTTTTGCCATATTTCGGCTCCATAGGCATATGAATCAGCACATCATGTCCGAGCTTGTAAGCTGCTTCGGCATCCTTCTTTGTCGTAGACAAAAATGGCATGACGGCAGCGGTGATTTTTACCGGCAGCTTCAGCATCTCCTCCGTACCAGCCATCCCGTTGCCGAAGTCGTCGATAACGATCGAGACCGTTTTTTCGGCTCTATCGGATGGCTGAAGCGATTCCGACGGTTGGTCGACTGCGGCTGCAAGCGTTGAGGGGTGCAAAGCAGCCGTTATAGCAAGAGTCATGGAGAGCACGGCTGCAGCCCGTTTCCATCTGGGCAGCATCCTATTCGTATGCAGCACTTGCGGCGATTGACTAGTTTTTTTTCTATTCATTGTTCCGCTACCCCCTAGGGTCTATTTTCTTTTTCCATCATCGATTCCTTCATTTACCTTTCCACGATTTATAAGGATTTATGTACCATGCCATTGCGCCGAGAAAATGATGGAATTAGCTGAAAATTTAAACTTTAGCATTGGCGTTGACTTCCACTTGGAAGCCATGCTATTATAAATCTCGTTACTTTAGACATGCGGTCGTGGCGGAATTGGCAGACGCGCTAGATTCAGGTTCTAGTGGTGTAACAACCGTGGAGGTTCGAGTCCTCTCGACCGCATCAACAAAAAGTCCAAGCTCAAGAGCTTGGACTTTTTATGTTTTTACCGGCACTAATTAGGATGTTTCTCCTCGATGATCGCTCCACGAATGCCGAGGCGTCCAACCTAACGTTTTCTTGGCCAATGCATTGCTGACGATCGCTTTTTATTCGTTTTTCTCCACTCGGAAACGAAGCACGGTACGAAGCTTGTCCGCCTGAGTTTTCCTCGGGTCGGATATGTATATTTCCTTATGAACCTTCGAGATTCGCTTTAACCCGTGCTCATCGCAGTACCGCTCCATTTTCGCGAAACTTTGCGCTTCATCGTCATATGAGCCGTGGTGCATCATCTGAAGACATAATCCTTCCTCCTGCTCGCCGAACATAACCTTGTCCAGCAAGACATGAGGCTTCTTCGCTTTTACGGTTTTCAGCACGTCCATCGCCAGCGGTTCCGTAACGAAATCCGGCTGTCTGATCATGATCGTATACAGAAGTTTATCTTTGTCCAGTACCTCTAATCCTCGTGCCTCTACCGCGAGATCCCATACTCCCTCCAAAGGGAAAATCGTATATTCGTAATACCCTTCCGGCGCCTCGCCTTTTTTGGGCAGCATCTTTACCCCATACGACAACGAGTACAAGACTCCGACGGCTTCCCGAAATTGTTCGTAATTGGGATTGCCCTCTCCGCTGATCATAAAATACCTGAAGACAGGAACCTCGATAATGGCCGGCTCCTCCTTCGGCAGATACAAAGCTTTGTCGTTCTTTTTCCATTCGTATTTCGCGGTCACCGGCATTCAACTCCGAATAGTTTTTCTCTCCATTTTAGAACATTTGTTCCTGTTTTGTCAAAAAAAATTAACTCATCGTTACTTCGAAGTTCAGCCAAGCACTGACGGTATGCCTGGGCGGAAAAACGATAGCTTGACCGGCTTCCGCCGCTTCGGCAAGCGTCAGCTTCGGAATCACGTTAAACATCTCCAGACCGATATTGTATTCGCAGCCGTAAAATGGAGCGCCGCTCGCAGGCTGGAAGTTTTGCCAATACCATAAATACGGCCAGGTATTACCGTCCCACGAGACGTTTAAACAAATCCCATCCTCCGGTCTTCGCAGCTTGTAACGATAATCCGGCGCCTCTATATACAATAAATCTCGCTCTGTACCCGGAGCAGCCATTTGCGATAAATCAATGCTTTGTCCATCCTGCTTAGCGTACGGCCAGCTCCAGCTTTCCCCGCTTACCGGATTGCAAACAACGGCGCCTTCTGACAACTCGACCTTGGTTGCCTCAGTAAGGAACGGCTTGCCATAGGCCAGATGATGTCCCCAATTAGCCTGCAATTCGACCGTTGGCGATTCATTCGTTATTTTTTCATTGATTCTAAAAATGGCTTCTCGGGATTTCAAGCAAATTTCTTTTTCAATGAGAAAAGGCATCGAACGCAAGCGGTTAGTCAGCTTTATGCTCACTTCCGCCTCATTGTCGCACAATATCTCGTAATCCCAGGGAGTTACCGCAGATTCTCCGCGATGGATCACCGTATCGCTCTGCTCATGCGTGTAACTGACCTCCGGAAACATTTCCTGCCACCCTCCCGTATAGGTCGTCTGATAATCGGGAAACAGAGCATGAGCGGGCTGGATCCCCATTCTGGTTACCCAAATCAAATCCATATCGCTCGGTTTATGTAAAAAACGGATAGGTTCGCTGCCCTTGTCCAGCAGGATATGAATGAGCAAATGCTCATTCTCCACAATGAGCGAACGATAACCTTTGTACATTAAATCA
Organism: Paenibacillus sp. PAMC21692; assembly: GCF_014303795.1. NCBI lineage: Bacteria > Bacillati > Bacillota > Bacilli > Caryophanales > Paenibacillaceae > Paenibacillus > Paenibacillus sp. PAMC21692. The sequence continues at coordinate 4,433,000 of NZ_CP060293.1, read as the reverse complement.
TCGGTAATCCTGCAGCCATAGTTGCGAAAGCTTCTGTACAGATTTGTTCCGTGCATATGCCAAATCCCCTCTCTTGATCCATTTGCATAATTGGCGAATTCTAATTTACTTATTGATTAAGTTTATTGTATAATGGAGTCGATTGAATGTAAACCATAACATCCATGTTGAAATGAGGTGAACTGTTCCCATGTCGATAAAGCAAGCAAAGCAGCCACCTGACCGGCTAACGTTAGATAAAGACCGCCGCCTCGGCGAAATCATTACCCAAATGGCCGGGGAAGGAAAAATAATGTTGGCTTATTCCGGCGGCGTCGACAGTACCTACTTGCTTATTCGCGCGCATCGGCTGGTCGGAGAAAAAGTTGTCGCAGCCATCGCCGCATCGGAAACCTTCCCGACCCGCGAATATAATGCCGCCATTATGATTGCCCGGCGTTACGGCATCGCGGTGCACGAAACATCGGTTTCCGAGTTCGCTAACCCGCAATTCGTCGCTAACCAACCCGATCGATGCTATCATTGCAAAACCGGACTTTATTCCCATCTAAACGAGGCGGCGCAACAACTGAACTGTTTATTTATTTGGGACGGATCCAATATCGATGACTTGGGCGATTACCGGCCTGGCCTTAAAGCCAAGCAAGAGCAAGGACTGCGCAGTCCTTTGCAGGAAGTCGGCTTATCCAAGCTGGAAATTCGGCAATTATCCTACGCGATGGGGATTCCGACCTGGAACAAACCGTCCTTTGCCTGTCTGTCGTCGCGTATTCCTTACGGTACTGAAATCGACAGAAAGAAAATCGATCAGCTGGATGAAGCGGAAACCTATCTGCTCTCTCTCGGCTTCTATCAGGTCAGAGTCAGACACCATGGAGAAATCGCCCGTATTGAAATCGACCCCGATGAGATGGAATTAATGTTTAAATACAACGCCGAAGTTGATCGCCGCCTGCGGCAGCTCGGTTTTAACTATGTGACGCTCGACTTGCAAGGATATCGAACAGGCAGCATGAATGAACGGCTTGGAGCTGCCCTGCGCGTTAACGAGGCAGGTGCATGATGAACCATTTGGAACAGTTACTGCAATCCGTGCAAGCAGGAGAAACGGATATCGCAACCGCGGCCAGGCAGATCGGCATGATCGCCGGCGGCATGCCCGAAGGTCAAATCGCGGAACTTGATTTCGCCCGGATCGATCTGGACCGGGAAAGACGCACCGGTTTTCCCGAGGTCATCTATGGCGAAAGCAAAAGCGCCGAGCAGATCAGCGCCATTGCGAAAAAACTTGCCGACAATCATCTCCCTGTTCTAGCCACCAGGGTATCCGCGGACAAAGCGTCTTATATCCAGCAACATATACCTGGCGCAATCTATCATAATGCCGCACGAGTGCTTACTATCGGAAGCATGCAGCCCGAAGTGGCGCAAGATCGTCCAACGATAGCTGTCGTATGTGCCGGAACTTCCGACCTGCCGATTGCCGAAGAGAGCGCTTTGACCATTGAATTCGCTGGACTCCCTGTCAATCGTATCTATGACGTGGGCGTTGCCGGATTGCATCGGTTGCTCGTCAAATTGCCGGACATTCGCCAATCGGCCGTTATCATCGTTATAGCCGGCATGGAGGGCGCTCTGCCTGGTGTATTGAGCTCGCTTGTATCCAAACCGGTCATTGCCGTTCCTTCCAGCGTTGGATACGGAGCAGGTCTCGGCGGTATCACCCCGCTGCTGGCTATGCTCAGCTCCTGCTCCCCTGGACTGACGGTCACCAACATCGATAATGGATTCGGCGCAGCTTGTGCCGCCATACGCATCTTCAAGTTGCTTCCTATGACGGAAAGGAGCCCTTCATGCTAAAAACCGTATATTTGGATTGTTTCTCCGGCATTAGCGGCGACATGACTTTAGCCGCTTTGGTCCACGCCGGGGCGAGCCGCGAATATATCGCGGAAGAGCTGATAAAGTTGCAAACAGAGCCCTTCTCTCTGCAATGGCGGCCCGTTATGAAGGAAGGTATTTCCTCTATCAAGCTGGAAATAACGATTGACAACGAAACGGCTCCATCGCATCATCGTCATTATTCGGATATCGTTCAAATCATAAAAGCTTCAAATTTTAACGAGAGGGTGACCAGAGACAGCTTAACCATGTTTGCCAAATTGGCGGAAGCGGAGGCTCGTATTCACAATGTCCCGATCGAACATGTTCATTTTCATGAAGTAGGCGCGCTGGACTCGATTATCGATATGATCGGCGTCGCTCTTGCCCTCGATTCGTTGGGCGCCGACCTCCTCATCGCGTCTCCAATTCCGCTTGGAAGCGGCTATATTTGGTGCGATCATGGCTTATATCCCGTACCCGCGCCAGCTACTCTCGAGCTGTTGCTGGATGTTCCGATCGCCCATTCCGAAGTCAATGCCGAATTGACGACGCCAACAGGCGCCGCAATCGTGGCGGGACTTGCCGATTATTTCCTGACCGGGCTGCCATCCATGATTGTAGAGCAAATTGGTTATGGCGCAGGTACCCGGGACTTGCCTAATCGTCCCAATGTGCTGCGCGCTGTTGTCGGACGTTTGTCGTCGCATCAATTAACAGCACTTGGGCAGTCGCGTCAAAAGAGAAATACCCCCACTTGGCACCAGGAAAAATCCCATCATTCAGACCATCACCATCACCATCATGATGATCATCATCATCATAGCCCGAACGAACATCATACCCACAAACGGGAGGACGCGATCATATGAATAACCCAACTGTATCTGTACCAGTCAAAGGTGTTTACTCTCTGCTGCTTACCCCTTTTCACGAATCGGGAGAAATCGATTATGCAACCTATGAACGTTATGTCGACTGGCAATTGTCGCAACAGCCCCAAGCGCTTTTCGCTTCTTGCGGCAGCAGCGAATTGCTTACTTTAAACGCCGAAGAACGGCTGCAACTGACACGAATCGCCGTAAAACGTGCCGGAAATATCCCTGTTGTAGCAACTGCCAACGCTGGAAGCGACCCGACCGCCCATCGCGACGAGCTTCTGCGGATGGCCGAAACCGGGGTTTCTGCATTGGTAGCCATACCGCCCAATGGTTATGGACATGATCCAAGTCGTCTGTTGCATTATTTCGCCGAGCTGGCGACGGCCTCACCCTTGCCGCTCATCCTGTATGAATTTCCCGGCGTAGCCCCGCACTATATCCCGCCGGAAGTGTATGGGACACTGGTCTCCGAACATGGGGTAAGCGGAATCAAAGATACAACTTCGACGTTGGAAGGCATCACGGCCAAACTTGCCATAGCGCCGGACAGCCTTGTATTTCAAGCGAATACGGCTTTTCTTGTGCAGGCTATCACCGCTGGAGCGAACGGCATTATGGCCATTACCTCCACAGCCATGGCTAATCTCAATATCGGACTTTGGAACCGATTGCAGCAAAACGGCGGAATAGTGGATGATGAAGTTCAACTGCTACATCGCGAACTTTTATGCCTGGATGCGCTGATTTCCAACGGCTTTACCGCTACCGCCAAATATTTGGCCGCTTTGCAAGGTCTTCCTTTCACCCTGAAAACCAGAACCGGAGCTTCCTTGCAGCCGTCTACAGCCGAAGCGCTGCGTATTTGGCATGAAACGCTAGATCCGGCTCTGCAAGGAAACTAACCATGGAGCACGGGAAGCGTAGCAAGGCATCGTGCATCGCCATTCTAACCGCCGACGCCAAAAAGCCGACCTCGTGGTCGGCTTTTCCTAATGTCCTAACTTAGTACCACCCTGAACGTCTTAAGCTCATAAGGGGTGAAGTGAACCGCAAACTGATTCGACTGATGAGCGATCTCCCGTGCTTCGCGTTCCATCAGGTTCACCTCCGCCACTTCCGCTACGGAAGCGTTAAACCTGAGGGATACGTTGCCGCGCATGCCTGCGTACTCGTAACAGCGCACAATCAAAGCGTCCGAATCCTCGGCACGTTTAACCGTGTCCACGACCACATGTCCGCCTTCTATAGCTAACAGGCCAAAAGTCAGTGGTATCGCTTCTGCAGAGCCTTGCGCCAGATTAGTGAGCTTTAACGTTTCAGGCTTTGTATTTAACCTTGCGGCCTGCTCCAACGTTCCGGCTTCGAACCAATCTCCGTCATGAGGCAGCAAGGAGTAGGTAAATACATGCTCTCCTAAATCGCAAGTCGGATCCGGATCGTTGGATGACTTGATTAAAGTAAGACGCATCACATTGTCCCGGACATCATGGCCATATTTGCAATTGTTGAGCAAGCTGACTCCGCAGCCGCGCTCGGATAGATCAATCCACCGTTGCGCGCAGGTTTCGAATTGGGCAAAGTCCCAGCTCGTATTCCAATGTGTCGGCCTGCGTACATTGCCGAACTGAATTTCGTGCGTGGCATAGGTAGAGCTGACATTAAGCGGAAATGCAACCTTAAGCAGTTGTTCGCGCTCCTGCCAGCTCACCCAAGTCACAAAATCGATGCGCGGATTGTCGGGATAAACAATCATATCCTGCTTGAGTGCCGTTTCTCCATCCTGCCATGCCATGCGCACAACCGTCCGCAAAGAATTATGCTCGGCAATAACAACCGACTGCAGCTCATTGATTTGGCGTTGCTTTTCGTAATAGAAAATGTCGATTTCCCAGTTGTCGTGAGCAGTCGGCTTATCTTCGTGAACATCAAAACGGTTGGCCGCTTCGCCCGGGGCAATTAATTCTCTTTCCGTTCGTTTGTCATACAAACGGTCCAATTGGCCATGCGAATTCCAGGTCAACTCATAAAATGGCGTGGATAAACCTTGCGCTTTGACGATAATGGCAGGCTCTGCAACGTTTACGTCTGACTCCACGGCCGAGCTGTACGAAATGGTCTTATAGCCAAATGCGGGAATGTTCGGAATCCGAACGAGTACCGAACGCTCTCCCGATTCTTTGACAACCGCCTCGGCTGTCAAATGGTTGCCTTCCGCATCCGTCCAGCTGCCTCCAATCGCAAAATCATCCTGCCATGCCAGTTCGACCAATTCGTCCCTTTCCATTCCTAGCGAATTTACAACGATCCAGCATTGCTCCCCGGCAGGCGCTAACGGCAAACGTCCTGCAAGGCCAGACAAGCTGGTTCCTAACGCTTCGCGCGCAAGTCGTTCTGCTTCGCCATATTCCACATGGCAATCCTCATAAACTTCGGCAATCGACGAACCGGGAAGAATATCGTGAAATTGGTTGCGCAATACGATTTTCCAGCTTTCATCCAGCGTATCTTTAGGATAGTCTTTGAACCCGCTTACAATCCCATGAAGTACCCCTGCGGCTTCCGCTGTATGGAGCAGCGATTCCATCTCGCGGTTCATGCGTTTCACATAGCCTTGCGACGTGTACGTACCGCGATGCAGCTCCAGATAAAGCTCGCCGTTCCAACGATGCACATAACGATCGCTTTTGTCCACCGTTTGCTCCAGTTGATGGAAATACTCGTCAACTCTGCCGGTAGTCACATGTGGCAAGCCTGGCATATTTTCTAATCTTCGACGCATCTCCAGCATATGGCGGGTAGGACCGCCTCCGCCGTCTCCCCAGCCGTATGCCAGCAGCAATTCATCGTTGACCTCTTTGTCGCGATAATTTTTCCATATCCCGTTCACCGTTTCGGCCAATACCTGACCATTGTAGGTATAATACTTGGTCAAGCTATCTGCAGCTTGCCCAGGTTCGGGCGTAGTTATATAGTGCGTCAGCACTTCCGTGCCGTCAATGCCGCGCCAGTAGAACGTATCATGCGGGAAACGATTGTATACGTTCCAACTGATTTTGGTCGTCATAAAGTAGTTGATGCCGGATTTCTTTAAAATTTGCGGTAAAGCCCAGCTATATCCGAATACGTCCGGAAGCCAGAGATAGTCGCAGCTTACGCCGAAGGTTTGCTCATAGTAACGCATGCCGTACATCAACTGGCGCACCAGCGACTCTCCGTTCGGAATATTGCAATCCGATTCCAGCCACATGGCGCCGCCCGCTTCCCAGCGGCCTTCCTTGACGCGTTCCTTGATTTGCTCGAACAGCACGGGATAATCTCGTGACAAATCATCGTATAGCTGAGGTTGTGTTTGCAGAAACGCATACTCGGGATATCTCTCCATCAGCCGAAGTACGGTAGAAAATGAACGGGCCGACTTCTCCCGTGTATGTTTCAACCGCCACAGCCAAGCGACATCAATATGCGTATGGCCGATGGCACGTACCGTAACCTCATTATTTTTCGGAATGCTTTCGATTTCTTCGTGCAGCTTGACCGCGGCGGCAGCTACGCTATTATAAAATGCTGCACTGCCAGGGTTCCGATAATCCACTAACAGAAATGCCCGATCTACGGCTTTAACCAGCGCATGGCGTTCCCAACTATTAGATTCCAGCACCTTAATCGTCTCCATCGTCGCACTGGAGGTGAAGTACAAATCGTCCGTTTGTTGCTGAAGCTGCGTTATCTCGGCTTGCTGAAGGACATGGCGAAGTTCGGACATCGGCCCGAACCCGGGAAGCCCGCTCCATACTTTGAACAGAAGCTCAATCTTCCGACCAGCCAATTCTTCCGGAAAAAAAACTTCCTGATGAAATGTGCCAACTCCTTGAAAAGGCGTGCCGTTAATAAATAATAGAGACTCGAAGCCGGAAGTATGTCCAGGCCCCGTTTTGCCGAAATTGAACAGACCCACAATGTTGCGCCCCTGATGCGCTGGCAGCGTGACTTCCGTTCGGAGCCAAGCCGTTACGTCACGATCTCCCCATCGATATCCAAGACCTACTTCAGTCCACTCCGCATCTTGCGGCGGCATTGCCGCAACTTCCGCAGCCTCGTCTTTCCAAAATAAGAACTGGCCAATCTCCTGCCTATTCGTATAACGGAACGGCGATAATTCCTTTACCCGTCTCTCGAGCTTTTCAACCGTTAGCAACATCCGAACAACCTCCATTATCATCGGTATATAATTTATAGATTAAGTTAATTACCGGTCAAGCGCCGTTTCCGGCATGCTCTGGTTCTATCGGCAAGTTAGTCGGCTCCAAGAACGAGCAGAGGATTTTCCTGCACATGACCAAAAACAAGCGCAACGGCTCCCATCAAGCTTTGCATTTGCCCATAAAAAGCCTTTTCGATTATGACGCGTTCCTGCACAAAATCAAAGACGCGAGAACGAACATTTTCAACAATGGCCTCCATATGCGGAGAAAGATAAGGATAAAGTTTGCCGCCCAACACAATGACATCAGGATCATACAAGTTGATTAACGAAGTAAGCGAGGCCTCCAACATACGAAGCGTATCCTCCATGACCTTTACCGCATGCGGTTCCTGAGCCCGAACCTGAACAATAAAATCGCGAAAGTCCCCATTGCCTGACCATCGTTTCAGGATGCCGGGGATTGATCCGAGATTTTCCCAGCAGTCATAACTAATAGCAGCTCCGGCGCCGCCATGCGTCATCAGGCTCATTTGCCCGATTTGGCCGTACAAACCGTTCGTACCATGCAGCACTCGGCCATTCTGAACGATTCCGCCGCCAATACCCATTCCCATCGTTACGAATACCAAATCGCGTCCATCTCGTCCTATTCCGTACCAACGTTCTGCCAGTGCCGAAGTCCGCGCGTCATCTTCGATAAAAACTTTTGTCTTAAAGCGCTCCTCCAGCGTTGGGCGAATCGGATATCCTGCCCATCCGGGAAATCCCGGCGGATTGATCAATTTGCCGGTGCGCTGATCCATTGGCCCCGGTATGCTAACGCCAATGCCAATCACTTTACGTTTTCGGGATTCCGCCTGACCCAGCAATTTATGTACGTACGGCTCGATTAGCGCCAGCACTTCTTCCGGGTTGGTAATCCCTTCCGTACCGTATTCCACCGTATCAACAATATTGCCGGTCAGCTCGCTTAATACGACACTGACGGAAGTTCTGCCAATATCAATTCCGATAATATAATAGTAGCTGTTGTCAAATCTCAAATTCACGCGCTTGCGGCCAACCGAATCCGAAATCGATTCCGATTCTTTAATCAGGCGGTGTGATATGAGCTCCTGCGTCAAATTTGTAATCGTGCCCGAAGTCAAGTGCGTCATTTGTACAAGCTCGATTCTTGATATCGCTTCATGCTCCCAAATTTTATGAAGGATATGCGACACATTTTGATTTTTGACCTTTTGCAGATATAACACCTTTGATTCCGCCATCTCCATAGCTCCCTTATGCGAAAAAATAATAAATTGCAAACCTGCAATCTCGCTTGCTATTCATTCTAATCTTCCGCTCCGGCAAACACAAGCGAAATCCCTGTCATCCTGCCTGGTCGCGAGGCCAATTACTGATGTTTATTTTCCGTTTTCCCATTCATGATTTCATCATACCTCGCCAGAATTTCCTGTCTGTCGGCTGTCCCCGTCATACCTAATTTACGTATGACTACCGCGGCGCCAAGCTGCGCAAAAAACATGGATTCGGGACCGCTGCACCCCGCACCTCTTGCACAAAGAAACGCGGATGCGAAATGATCTCCGGCTCCGACAATATCCAATGGAGGTTTCACCGGATGACCCGGAACCCAGACCGGCGTTCCGCCGTCGAACCACAAGGCTCCACGGGAGCCGATCGTCATACAGCACGGAGCTTCATTATTGTTCTGAAGCTGTTTACCCGCATCCAGAAGCCGTTCCCAAGAAATCTCGCCTTCGCGAGGATCCAGGCCCAGTGCCTGCAGCGATTCGATTTCGTTTGGCTTGATGCAGACGCCGTTAAATTTGCCGATTCGATCGCGGCTGTCCACCACGATTTGTTTTCCCCGAGCCGACCAGAACTGCAATCTGACGCGCACTGCTTCCGTTATGATCCCTAGCGGCAACTGGTCGGTAACGGCCACTATATCCGCCGTTTGCATCATTTCATCAAGCGCCGCTATCATTTTTTTTTCCTCATCCGCACTCAAAGCACGCCGATTAATAAAGTCCAGACGCGGGTCTTCTTGACTGACTCCCTGCAGCCCATGGCGTATAGGCTTGCAATATGCCGGCGTCACCCACTGCTTGAGACTCAGACTGTAGCTATCGTTAATCCCGTTATCCTCCAAACATCGATGCAGCAAATTTCCTCGCCAATCATCCGCCGTTGCCGTGCAAAACGACACTTCCCGGCAGCCAAGCGCCCGCAAGTTCATAGCCACATTGCCGCCGGCTCCTGGAGACACCCGCTCTCCGATGATCGGCAACGAATAATGCGGCGTTTCCCGGGATAGCGTGCTCAACGACATATCGGCATCCCAATAGACATCCAGACAGCCATCCCCGATTACCGCCGCCCGCAAATTGCCGATCCGTTCGACAACTTCCTCCACGCGCTCCTTGGACATTCCTTCATAAACATGCAGATGCCCCGAAGCTATCAAATGTTTGTTCTCCATCTATACGTGTTCCTCTCTGGCGTTGACATCTCTCAGCAATTGCTTGGCAAGCGCCGGAATTGTCTCCTGGTGCATCCCTTCGAAATGATACCCTTTGCCGCCAAGGCTCGTCGGCCGATGAATAATGTTTTTTCTTGGTCGATAGTAATAGTCCCAGTCCTCATAGCCAACTTTCATATGGTAGTTGCCAAGCTTGACAATATCAAAATTAGCCGTTGTAATATTTTTGACCGTATGCTGCAAATTGCGTACGATCGACAAAGCCTTGAGAAAAACCTCCGGGCCGATGACCGTGGAGCCGAAATTCAGAAAAGCTCCGCCCTCCAGCCGTGAAACCGTCGAGCAATAGATCAGAAAATCCCGGCCGCTCGCTCCTCCCTGCTGTCGAAAATCAGCATCAGGATGCTGCTGCACCGCATCCGTGCCGATCGTAATATGCACCGTATAAGGAATGCCGCCGTCTATGCAACTGCCGATCAGGCTATGGGCGAGAAACGGGAACTTTTCGGCATGCTGCTGTACATAAGCGATCAAACTTTCACCGTAGCCCAGCCCGAGCGGATAACCGGCAGCAAGCGCTTCGTTAACGATCTCCGACGGTTCCCGCCACATGCCAAGCCTGCCGTTGCTCAACGCTCCGCTGCTATCCTCATCCGTATGACCAAAAGCAGCCAATTCCAAATCCTGAAAAGCGCAAGCGCCGTTTACCGCCACATGATCGATCATGCCTTGCCTTACCAACTCGCCCATGGCCGCTGTCGTTCCGCTGCCCGGCACATTGCCGCCTAACGAAACCAGGAGGGGCTTGCCGTTTTTTTTGCTTTCTCTTAGCCGCTCCGCCATTTCAGCGAATCGAGGCGGGTCATAGTCCTCCGACAATTGCCGATGCTCGGATACTGTCGACCCCAGCCTGAATTTACTGTTCCTCTCCGCGATCGGGAATAGCTGCATGCGTTCCCGCTCAAGCTTCGGCGCCGCCTCGCGGTCTACAGGCCGAAAAGTCAAGGATTGTTCCTTTATCCGATCCAGCACCGTATGGAACAAGGCAGGGATGGTCTCCTGATGCAATCCCTGAAACAGGTAGCCGGTACCGTCAATCTGCCCCAGCCGATCTACGAAATTGCGCCTCGGACGATAATAATAGTCGGACGCCGTCTCTGGCGGTTTCCCGCTGGCGTCAGCCGGTACGATATCGAAATTCGCGGCGGTGATGCCCTTCATGCCCAACCCGGTGTTGCGAGCCATGCTGACCGCTTTCAAAAATATCTCGGGACCCGAAATGGCCGAGCCGAAATTAAGAAAAACGCCGCCTTCGTTTAAACCTGCGATGGACTGGCACATAGTGCGAAAATCACGGCCGCTTGCTTGCCCAAGCGCTTCATAATCCGCGATAGGATGCTGATGAATGATGTCTGTTCCGATCGAAATATGGCAAGTATACGGCACGCCGAACTGTTGGCACTGAACAAAGACGCAATCATCATAATAGGGGAAACGTTCCGGATGGGTCGACAAGTAACGATGCAAGCTTTCGCCATACCCAAGGCCAGTCGCGCTGCCTTGCCTAATCGCTTCATTCATGTATCTGCCTGTTTCCTCCCACATCCCGAACGATCCGTCCTCGATCGATTGGGCCACATCCTCAGACGTTTCGCCAAGAAAGGCCAGTTCGAAGTCGTGGATGCTTGTTGCCCCGTTGCCGGACACATGCGTGATGACGCCGTTTCGAACCAGTTCGATAACGTATCTGGACAATCCGTTTTTAATGACATGAGCGCCCATGGACCAGATGACCGGTTTCCCTGCGCAACGGGCCTCTACGATCCGATCGATGAGATCCTTCCATTGAGGCGAAGTCGCCTCTCTCCAGGCCGGCCGTTGGTCTTCATAGGGACGGGCCATATTGCGAATGGTCACAAGATTGTGCCGATCATGCACGGAATTGGTTGATACCTTGGCAAGCGACAATCTCTGGAACGGCAATACATCGGCCATTACGATCACTCTCCTCTCACAAATCGATCAAGCCAAGCCTGCCGAGCCATTCCTCCAAGTTCAGGAAATCCCCGGCAATCCAGTCCGCCCCGGCAGCCAGCAACCTGGCCTCTTTAACCGGATTGATGCCTTCACGCCGCAACTCGTCGCTTGCCAGCCCGTACGCCGCCGCACCGCTGGCCTTGGCCAGCGTAATCTCCACTTTGCCGTCTCCGATAACCGCCATTTGTTCCGCAGCCGTCGCGCCGGAGCCGAGCAAATCCGAGATGATCTTCTCCTTCGGACATTCCGCCTGGCGAAGCGGCGCGCCATGTATCCCGGCAAAGTAACGATAAACGCCAAGTGCCTTCGCTTCGCGCTCTACATCGGGGTGATCCGTTCCGCTGGCTACGTAAAGCGCAATATCCGCCTGGCGCAGCCGATCCAGCAATTGCTCCGATCCTTTGATCAAGAAATTTTCTCTCTCCAGCTCGCCGCTCTCGAGAAGCTGCAAGCGCCGTTCCACTTTCTCCATCAGAAGCCGATTGTATTCGGCCTTGTACTGCCACTGATCCATAACCTCGTTGTTCCAGCCGTAACGCCGAACCGTCTCCGCCAGCCACTGCATCTGAAACACGGTCTGAATGCCGGTCGACTGATCTACGTAGCTCTCCACCTCTGCCCTCAGCCGCGCTTCCTCCGCCTCCGTCAAAGCGCGGCCGCCCGCGATGCTTTCTTGCATAAATGGAATCATGACTTCCTCCCAGCCGGCGCGCAGCGTGGAAATGGTACCGTCGAAATCAAATATTACCGCCTTAACCGTACTCATGGTCTCTCCTTCTCTCCGTTTTATTACTTATTCATTAAGTTTATTGGGCGAAACGATGCCTTGCATCCGTCTTCCCCCTCAATTCGGCAGCTGCCCCTCCTGCAACGCAAAGCAGATCCTCGCTTCGTCAAAAACCGTCTTCAACGGTACTTTATAAGCGGCTGCCGCCGCCTCGCAATCCGCATATTCCGGAGAAAACTGAACCAAGCGCCCCTTATAATAACCCGCCTTGACCCTTAGTTCCCCAAAGCGCGTGCGCACTGTTTTCAACTCTTTGCCCAAGCAATGCGTCCGGGCCGGCACATGGCGAATGCCAAGCGTCGTGGTCTCTGTAAAGATCACTTCCTCCACGGCGTCCACCGCTTGAGGGCCGCACATGACATTAAGCATCAGCCCGGGCCGGCCTTTCTTCATAATAACAGGGATCCAATAAGCGTCGCTCGCGCCAGCTGCCAGCAGCTTATCGATCACATAGGGACAAAATTCGGGATTCATGTCATCCACATTAGTCTGCAGCAGCAAACGGTTGTCTATAAAACGATCTTGAGATGCGCACATGGTTATACCCCCGTTTCATCGGTCTGGCCGGCTTCGTGCGTATTGTTTTTAACTTCATTATTATCTTTATCATTAAGTTAATGCGCTTTAATCATACTAGACTAACAACCCGCTTGTAAAGATAAATTTGCAGCGCATAGATTATTGCAATTCCAGCAAATTGACTTCCGACACTTCTAGCTCCAGATCGAACGGCAGTTTAAACGTCTTGATTTCGCTGCATCCGAATTTCGCGGTCCACGTCCGGTTCAGCCAATGGCATTCGATCGTCGCTTCCGCAGCCCTCCCGTCCGTCTCCCGGCAACGAACCATGTAGCCGTCTTCGTCCTCCCCCAATTTAACAGCCTCCACCGCCACATTGGATACCGACACCCGAACGCCTTCCAGAACGGGTGGCAAGCTTCCCTTATGGTACGTCTCCACTACATGCAGCAGCGGTTGATTGAGTACAGCCGCCTCGCGAACGACGCCGGCCGCGCGCCAGTCGCCCTCATGCGGAACAAGCGCATAACGGAACTCCTGCACGCCTTGATCCATATACTCGCACCATTCGTCCCTCTCTCCGTAATGATCGGCGTATATCGCTCCTCGCGCCGCCGTCATTCTCAATTCGCTATCCAGCACGTCGAAGGCGTATTTGCCGTCGTTCAGCAACGCCAAACCCGCGCGCTTTCCCTGCTCCGTCAAACCCGATACGTCGACCCACCGCTGTGCCGGCTCTTCTTCCCCGTTGACTGGACGCTCCAAATAACCGTAAGGGATCTCATACGTGGCCGCAGGCTGCTCAAGCGCCAGCGGAAAAGCCAACTTCAGCATGTTATGCTTCTCGCGCCAATCCAGCTTCACCTTCACATGAACGACCGGACTTCCCGCATAGATGGTAAAATCCTGACGCATCGTCGATTGACCGTATACGCTCGTCGTCCGAAGCGTCGCGCGCAGCGGACCGGACTCCGCGACTGACAGCCTCGCTTCGCCAAAACGGCCCGTCTCCTTGCGGAAGCTCAACATATTGTGTCCCCATGTATCGCATTCGCTTTCGTCGATCACGATCGGATGCCCGCCGATGCCGTTTATCAAGTCCACGCCGGACCGCTTGTCGAGCAACCTGGAAATCCCCCCGCTTCGCTTGTCGAATGCCAGATGCACAAGCTCGTTCTCCAACGAAGTCTCCGTTGCGGCTACCTGATCGACCGTCGCAGCCTCATGGCTTTTGTTCCGGTAAATCCAGTACAAACGATAGCCATAGGCCGGTACTTCAGCCATGAACAAAGTATCGTACTTGTCGCCGCCGTTGGTACGCGACGCGCGTACATGCTGAATGGACAGCGCCTTCCCCGACTCGTCGGTTGCCCCTTTCATCTGCTGGGTCACAACGACGGGTGCGGTCACTGACCACGAATGCGGGTTAAACACGACGACCGGCACGCCTAGATCATGCTGCTCCCACAAGGTTCTCTCCTGATTTTTGTCCAAATAGCCGATGCCTTCGCGCATCGTATCCACGGCCCAGGAGATACGCTGCAGCGCTCCGTTCTGCACCACCCCACCGAGATACAAGGCGTGACCGTAACCTTCGCGGGCATCCTCATAAGCCTCCCTGATACAGCAGCCGCCCATAATATCGTGAAACTGGTTGAACATAATCGTTTCCCAGGCTTGACGCAAGAAATCCGTCTCGTAACGATGACCTAACAAACAATGCGCCGCGACGGAAAGTTTCTCTGCCGTGAGCAGGCGCTGCTCCGCCTTGCGATTAAGCAACTTTGTTTCGGAATGCGCCGAATAACAGCCGCTGGCGTGATGTTGCATGTCGCCCGTCACGACCGGCAGCTCATGCCGACCAGGCAACGCCTTGTCAAAAAAAGCGTCGGGCGAGCTGAACGTGATGGCATCCTTGCCATGCTCGTGCTGCATAGCTCTGATTTCGTGAATATTGGCAATCGTCGGCCCTCCGCCATGATTGCCCACGCCGTAAAAGCACATCGCGTCTGTTCCCGTATGGCCGGCTTGCTCCAGCGCCTCCGCGATTTTGGGACTTGCAGGCTGCGACTGATGGGTGTTGTAGCCGCCCGGAATGCGATACGCGGTAACGCGGCTGCCATCCGCCCCTTCCCACAGAAACAAATCCGCCGGAAGCTCCTTCTCCCGCTTGTCGGGCCGCATAAAAACGTAATGCTCCATGCCGCTTAACTTCAACAGTTGCGGCATCATTGCATGATGGCCGAACGAATCGACATTATAGCCAACCTTCGCCGCCTTCCCGAATTTCTCCAGGAAATACCTTTGTCCGTACAAGGAATGTCTGGCGAACGATTCGCCGGAGGGAAGGTTGCAGTCCGGCTGGACCCACCATCCGCCTGCGATGACCCATCTGCCCTCCGCGACCCGATTGGTAATTTCCGCGAACATGGCGGGATCATTGTCTTCGATCCACTTATAGGAAGCGGCGCCCGCGCAAGTGAAAATAAACTCCGGAAACTCTTTCATCCGGTCAAGCGCAGAGCGAAACGTCGCTTTGGTTTCCGCAAACCCTTCTTGCCATTGCCACAGCCATACCGGATCAAGATGCGCATTGCCGATCATATGCACCGTCGGTCGGGCCTTGCCTCGCTGTTCTTCCATTCTGTTCACGCCTGTTCCTCCCTCTCTCTAAAATAACGTCATAACGCCCACTTGAAGCCGTTTGTTCGCCCCTGCCAAAGTAAAGCCGATGCGGCGGCTGTCCGGACTGAAGGACGGATGCGGATGTCCGGGATGATCGTTCCATCTCCGCACGGTGCAAAGCAATTCCGAGTGCCCCGTTGTCGTGCAAATACAGACGATTCGACTGGGATGCTGGAACGTATCCGCGACGACCCATCTTCCGTCGGGGCTGGGGGCGGCATGCCAATACGAATAATCCCCGTTCAGATGCCTCGACTCCCCGTCCCGCACGTTCACGGCAAACACGCCGGTAGGCTTGAGCGGACTATGCACGTATTTGACGTAATACAGCTCGTTGCCTTGGGGCGCCCACATCTCGTGGCCGATATATTCGCCAAGCTCGCCGCCGTCCCCTACTGTACGATGCCGATACAAATTGCGAGATTGTCCGGTCGTCCTGTCCACCGCCCACATGCGATCGGGAATATGCTCCGTCTTGCCTTCATGCGCGTAAAACACCAAATTCGGATTGCGCGGATTGATCATGGCATGGTTGGCCACAGGATAGGGCGCGGAAAAACGCGGCGTGGCCGCAGGTTCCACTTGCCCCGTTTCAAGCTCGCAGATGCCGATTACCCAGTCCGCTCCGTCGAACCAATACAGTCCCAGCGTACGGTTGTCGGCCGTAATGGATGGCGGCCCATGGAAGGCGCAGCCTTGCGGCAATTCGCATACGGTCCGGCTCTCTCCGGTTACCAAATCATAAACCTCCACGAGACGGTCGCGAACGACATACAGCTTGTCGTCGGCCGATACGACGCCGCCGGCCCATGAACGATTGTCCGCGATCGTTTCGGCTTGCCCTGTCGCGGTGTCCATCTTGACGTAACTGCATTGCCGGTTTCCATTAATCCTTGCGCATAACACGAGATGGCGATTGTCAGACAACCACGACATGGATGTAAAATACATCAAGCCGGTATCAAAGCCTCGCTGAGCGAATACGGTGTACGCTCTGCCCGTCTCGACGTCCCGCATTTTCTTGCGATTGAATTTCATGTCTCTTCTTCGCCCTCCCCCTTCGTTTCGTTGCTCCCGCCTTGATGGCGATCCCGGTATTGGCCGGGAGTGATGCCCTCCATTTTGCGGAAATAGCGAATGAAATTTTGCGGTTTGTTGTACAACAGTTTTTCGGAGATGCTCGTTACGGTCATCGTCGTTTCGTTCAAGTATCGTTTGGCCAATTGCAGGCGCTGTCTCGCCACGTAATCGCCAAACGCCGTGCCCGTTTCCTTGCGGAAGACGCGCCCGATATATTCGGGATGATAGTTCAACCGGGAACCTAATGCCTCCAGCGTCAACGGCGTTTCGATCTCCCGGTGGATAATGTCCAGCACTTGTTCGGAAATGGAGGCCGCTTGTTTATTTCTGCGCCGCTCCATTGCCGCGACGATCGGCTTAATCATCTCATCCGCGAACCAATGGCCGATTTCCTCCGTTGTTTTTAGCGCAAGCAGCTCCGGCAACATCCTTTTATCATCCGTCAGCAGCTCCTGCATCGTTCCGCCGCTGTCCTGGTGCAGGCGCAGCATCTCCCCTTGCAGCCGCATCAAATAAAGCTGCAGTTCCTGATGGCTGATCGGCTTTCCTGCGACAAAAACCAAAAACTCGTTCAGCAGCGTCACCGCTTGCCCGGCGTCCAAAAGCCTGATCTGCTCCAGCAGCGCCGAAGCGATATGTTGAGGGAACGCTGTTGGCGACACCGCAAGCTCTTGGTAGACGTCCTCCAGAAAGATGACCGACATCCGTCCCAGCCTGATGCCGTACGACATCGCTTCTTTTGCCTCCCGGTAGGCTTCGGGAAGTGACAGCGGCTCCTCGACGGCGTAGCTGACTCCCAGATTGGTCTTCAGCTGCAAATACGTTTCCACCGCTTGTTGCAAGGCGTGCGCCAGCTCGCTCGTCAGCCGCTTGTTTTCTTCTTCCGGCAGCATACCTCCGCCTACAACCGTCACCTGCATCGCGCCCGTCAGGACGGGCGACAGTCGCGAAGCGGCCGGAATAATTTCCCCGGCGATATTGTTGATGGCGAACATAAGCAAATCTTTGTCCTGTTCATTGTACCTCGAGCCCTCTAACGTATCGATTTCCAGGCAAATGACGCGCATCCAGCGCCAATCGGGCATTTCTTGCCGACTCATTCGCTTTGACATCTCTTCCGTGCCGACCGCGCCCTGCAGCATTTTGTGGGTGAAATATTCCCTTAGTTGCCCGCTCATATGACGCTGATTGCCCAGCAAACCATGCAAAGTCGATTCGATCCAATAAAACTCGTCCCTTTTGCCCGATCCCCCGCCCGGGGTTGCCGACTGCAGCGCCAAACCGTACAGGCGGTCCACCGGCCGGTACAAACTTCGCGAAACCTGCAGCGCCAGCAGGCATACGAGCAGGATGAGTCCCGAGCAAATAGCCAGCGTCACCCATCCGATCGCCTGGGACTCTCGGGTTACTTCGGAAATATACACTTTGGAAACATAGATCCACCCGTTATATCCCGACTTAAGATAGGTAATGACATGAGGTTTGTCGTCGTTAGCGTCAACCTTATATTGTCCGGCCTCTTCTGGCGACGACTGCAGCCTCGCAAGAGAAACGTTGCCGGATTGATCCGTGCCGATCCAGGAGCGATTGCCCGCCGCTATGATCCGATAATGTTCGTCGAGCACGAACATCTCGCCGTATTCGTCCGTCACCGGAATCATTCGGCTAAGCTCCTCGGACGGCAATAACGCCACGACCAATCCCATAAGCTGCAAATTGCTGAACAACACCTTTTTGACAAGCACCGTATGATAGACGTTGTTCAGCATAGGCATCTGCTCGTTCGCCCAATAAGAGAATCGGGTCATATCCGAATAAGAATCGAAAACAGGCGCATAAGCGCTTTCCTTATACGCGTTTTTCCCGCCGCTGCCCAGTATCCAATCCTGCCCGAAGTTGATCAGAAACACGTCGCTTAGTCCAAATTCGTACGTTTGCAACCTGTGCAGCGACTGAATCAATTCCTCGTAGAGCAAGTAATTGCCGGCGTCCAGCGGCTGCCCCATCGCTTTGACGACAAGCGGCGAATTTACGAATTGGGTCTGCGTATTGTCTACCGTCTTGAGTCGCTGCTCTATGCGCAGCAACGTTTGTTCCACCATATCCGCATTGCGGCTCTCAGCCTTCTCCAGCAATTGCTCGGATGTCTTGAAATAGGCAAAGCATCCGAGCGCGACAACCGGCACGACCCCGATGCAAAAACAAAATAAAAACAGTTTCCGAAAGTAACCGACCCGAAACTTTGCCATCCCTTCTCACCTCCGCATTTGCCGGATTGGACCGGGAGTTATCCAACTCCCGGCCACTGGTTTTCTACTGCGATTTAGCCAAGCTATCGGCGAATTCCGCCAATACTTTCTGTCCGCCGGCCTTCAGCCAGGCAGCGATTGCCGACTCCCATCCGGCTTCGTCCAGCTGGCCTGTAATGAATTTGATTTTGGCGTCATTGATGATTTTGTCCAATTCGCCTTTACTTTGCGTCCATGTCGCCGATTCCAGTCCCAGCGCAGGATTCGGAACGGCGATGGCGGCATTGTCCTGTATGCGCTTCTCCCCCTTGAGCAGCAATTCGTCTGCTCCTTTGGCTACCAGACGCAAGGATTTGTCGTCGATGCTCAGCTCGTTCAGCCCGTCGGTAAGCAGCGACTTCTCCTCTTGCTTGATCAATTGCTCGGCTTGGCCGTCCACGATGCGATAATGTTCGTCTTCCACTCCCCAAGCCATCACGTTGATCGCGTCCGATTCCAGCAGCCGGTCAAAAAAACCGAGAATTTGCTTCAGATTCTCTTCCGTTTTCACGGACGATTTCGGGAACAGATAGACGCCGGTATAACCTTGCTGCGCAAATACGCGTTCGCCCTTCGGTCCCGCAATATTACCCATCAAATCGACAACGGCGTCCGCATTGTATTTCAGCGTTTCGTTTTTCAAAGTGGCCGCGCCGTCATTGTTGCCAAGCAGCACGCCCGTTTTCCCTTGCGAAAACATCGTGGTCCGCTGCAGCTCCTCCGTCACGACAAAATCGCGGTTGATGAGCCCTTCTTCGTAAAGCCTCTTAATATAGTTAAGCGCCTCCAAATATTCCGGTGTCATAAATTCCGCCTGGAATTGTCCGTTCTCCACGCTCCACTTGTTCGGCGCTCCGAACCATGACGAGACGTGCGGCAGCAAGTACGCTTCTATATCTTTGTATTCGCCCAATCCCAACGTATCGTCCTGCCCGTTGTTGTCAGGATCGTCTTTCGTAAACGCGCGCAGAACCTCGTACAATTCCTCCGGATTCGTAGGCTCTTGCAAGCCTAACCGCTCCAGCCAGTCTCTGCGGAACGTAACGCCATGGCGGGCAATCGATCTTGGACGGTACAATCCGTACGTTTTGCCCTCGACCTTCGTAAAGTTGAATTGCATCTCATTCATTTGGCTGAGATTAGGGAATTCGGACAAGTACGGACCGATCTCCCAAAAAGCGCCTGACTTAATGGCATTCACCAGCGGAGCCGCCGTATAATTTAGCGCCAGCATCGCCTGCGGCAAATCGTTGGAAGCCAGCGATATGCTGATCTTGTCGTCATAAGCGGAACGCGGCACCCAGGTCATGTCCAACTTCGTATTGGTCAATTCCTGCAGCTTGACCCAGGCCGAATTCGTCGTATCCGGCGGCTGCGGCGTATAATAAGTTGCAATGACGCTGATGCGCAGCGGTTCGCCGGGAGCTCCTTCTCCCTCGGATGCGCTCGGCTTGACCGAGGATGTTGGTTTATCCGTCTCGTTTCCTCCCGATTGACCGTTGTTTCCGCCGGCGCACCCCGCGACCATGGCTAACGCCACTAGCCATACGACAAACCAATTTGCTCGAACAAACCCCGACCTCTTTTTCATATATATAACCCGCCTTCCTCATTTTATTGTATACATAAATCCGGGTCGATGAAATCCCCGTGCCGGATATCGACCTTACCCCTTCACGGAGCCTAGCAGCATGCCTTGCGCAAAATACTTTTGCAGAAACGGATATACCGCAATAATGGGTAAGGTCGCTACTACAATAACAGCCATCTTGATCGTTTGCGGCGGCACCACGTATTGCGCTTCGGTGCTGTAGCTGACGTCGCCAATGCCCCCGGACGACATGATAACGATCTGTCTCAGCAGTACCTGGATAGGCCACTTTGCCGAATCGTTAATATAAATAATGGCGTTAAAAAACGTATTCCAATGCGTCACCGCATAAAACAGCGAAAAAGTGGCCATGGCAGGCAAAGACAACGGTATAATGATTTTCCACAATATATAGGGATCGCTGCCTCCGTCCATTTTGGCCGATTCTTCGTAATCGATCGGCAGCTGGCGGAAAAAATTGATCAAGATGATTAAATAAAACGGATTGATGGCTACTGGCAGCCATAGCGCCCAATACATGTTCAGCAGTCCCAATCCCTTTACAACGAAAAAGCTTGGAATCATACCTCCGCTGAACAATAGAGTGAACACGATAAGCGCCATGATGGGCCGTTTCCCTTTAATGTTTCTGGACAAGGGATACGCCATCAAAGCCGTCATCGCCATATTAATAGCCGTTCCAGCGATCGTAATCCAGGCAGTGGCGCCTATGCTTCGCAACAATGTAGGCTCGGAGAAAATGAAACGGTACGCTTCCAAAGAAAACGTTTTCGGAAAAAGCAGAAATTTGCTGCCAAGCACCTCCTCCGCCGTCGCAAACGATCCGGCTGCAATATGAACGAACGGCAGGAGCGTCACAAGCGCCATGGCCGCCAGAAACAAATAATTGCCAATATCGAAAATAAGACCCGATACGGATGTTCGTCGCAGCATGGTTGTTAATACACCCCTTCCTCGCCCAGCTTGCGCGCCATATAGTTCGCCCCGACAACCAGCAGCAATCCTACAACCGACTTAAACAATCCTACCGTCGTGGAATAGCTGAATTGCCCCTGAATAATGCCGTTGGTATAGACATAAGTGTCGAACACTTCGCCGACGTCGCGATTAAGCGCGTTTATCATCAGCAGCATCTGCTCAAAGCCGGTGTCGAGAAAATTGCCCAGTCTCAAAATCAGCAAAATGATAATCGTGCTTTTAATTGCCGGTACCGTAATGTGCCAGAGCTGGTGCCAGCGATTTGCCCCGTCGATTTTAGAGGCTTCGTACAATTGAGGATCGACACCCGCCAGAGCCGCCAAAAAGATGATGGTGCCAAAGCCGGTCTCCTTCCAAATCACCTGCAACGTCACCATCGGCCGAAACCATTCCGGCGCCGTCAGAAACGCGACCTTTTCCCCGCCCATCCTCACGATGGATTCATTGACTAAGCCGCCTTCCGTCGTAAAGAGCACATAAGAAATGGCGACAACGACAACGATGGAAAAGAAATGGGGGATATAGATAAAGGTCTGTACAAGCTTTTTGAACCATTGACGCCTCAATTCGTTTAGCAGCAGCGCGATTATGATCGGCAGCGGGAAAAACAATCCGATGTTGTAAACCGCCAAAATAACCGTATTGCGGAACAACATCCAAAACGTCGGCTCGTTAAAAAAACGGATAAAATGACTAAAACCTACCCATTCGCTACCGGCAAATCCCAGCGCGGGCTGGTAATTCTGGAAAGCGATCAAAACCCACCACATCGGCAAGTATTTGAACAGAAGGAAAAACAGCAGCCCGGGTACCAGCATGGCGTACAACCAGCCGTTCCGTATCGAGATTCGCCGCAACATTGCATTCACCTCCGTCCGCATAAATTCTTAATGATTAAACTAAATTTGATCAGCTGTCCTCCACAATGTAGCTCCGTGTCCATGGTGCAGTCTATAATCATCTGCCAACTAAGTCGCTGTCCTTGCTGCAAAAAGGCCAGTTGGAACGGGGATAATCATTGGCCGACGCCTGTAATCTTATTCCTCACTTTTTCCACTTTATTTTTCCCCTCTATTAAACGGACGAAAGGCGGGCACATGGGCCCGCCCGCCTTTCATCCGAATTTTTTCAGTTATTGTCAGCCGATGCGTACAAGGCTACCGAAAGACTTGCATAGTCGCCGATCTGCTCTCCGAAGAAGGCAGGCACAATCCGGCAGGCGGCAAGGGCCCTAGGATGCGCCTCCTTCTTCAGCTTGGCCATGGCATAAGGCTCCAGCAGCGATTGCTGCCTGCCGTATATGCTGCCGATTACGATGCATTGCGGATTTAACAGGTCGACCAGCAGCGCTAGCCCTGCACCCAGCTTTTCTCCCGTTTGACGCATGACGGCCAATGCCAGCTCGTCGCCGCGCTCGGCTGCCTTCCCCACCATTCGGGCGTCAAGAAAAGGGAGCTGCTCCAGGGTCGGACAAAGCGGGGGGCGTTCTCCCCTCTGCAGCCGCTTTAGCGCCTCCAGTTGAGCCAGATGCGCAATGCCTCCGCCGCTGCAGAAGCCTTCGAACGATCCTGTTTTCCCGTATCCGCCCGGCCCGTCGTCGGCCATCCGAATATGTCCGATTTCGCCCGCCATGTCGTTGGTCCCGGCATACAGCTTGCCATTAAGAACAAGTCCCGCTCCCATGCCCGTGCCGAAAGTCAAAAATATCATCTGGTCCAGCCCCTTGCCGGCTCCCCACTGCCATTCGGCCAGCGCGCATGCGTTGGCGTCATTTTGCAGCAGCGTAGAGACGCCAAAACGTTCCCGAACGGGGGACACAACGTCGATGGTGTCCCAGCCGGGCAAGTTGGGCGGCGACAACACGAGTCCCGTCCGGCTGTCCAGCGGTCCGCCGCAGCTAATGCCTATGCCTGCAGGGACGGCATCGGACCCCTGCAAGGCAAGCAGCTCGATTAACGTATCTCCCAGGCGTATAATCGTTTCCTCCGGCGTCGAAGGCGTCGGAAACTGTTTTTTGTCCAGCAACTCAATCGTCCCGTCCGAAGCCGCTCCGATGCTTGCCGCGCATTTGGTACCGCCGATATCGAGTCCGGCCAGCAGTTTCATCGTATCTCACGTCCTTTGTTCCGGCTTTGCCTATCCGCCAAGCGGCCTCTCGATCAAATCCGTTTCCACGACGGGGCGGTCGCCGTCCGCGGGGATGTAAAAGGTTTTGATCTCGCAAGGTCCAAAAGAGGATCGGATCTCCCGTCCCCAGTGCGGCAGCTTGATTAGCGCGACCGTCGACTTCTTAATGGTTTCGCGGCATCTTAGTATATAACCGCCGCCATCCTCCGCTTTCTTTAATGCGCATGCCACGATAGTGGACTGATCGACGTCGATAAACGAGTTTCGCTGGGGAAGCCGCCCGTCATGGTACGATTCCACGACGGTTAGCGGCGGCTGATTGAGTTCAAGCGCCCGCTGAACGGTGCCTGCCCGTTCCCAGCTGCCGGGGTGGGGCAGCAAGGCGTAAGCAAACCGCTGTATGCCCTGGTCCATAAATTCGTATTCCTGCTCCGGATCCGGTTGTGCCGGAACGTGATGGGCATAGATCGGGCTTCGCAGCACGGTGAGCCCGATCGTCTCGTTGTTCATGCTGCAGCTGTGTTTGCCGTCGTTCATCAAGCTGATGCCGTACGCCGGTCCGTCCTTCAGCAGATAGCCGGAATAATCGACCCAGCCGTGCATCGGCTCTTCATCGCCGTTCGACTCGCGCACGATATGACCGTATGGCGTTTCATAGGTCGGTTTTACGCCTGCAAGCGCCACGGGAAACATTAGCTTGAGCATCTTGAACCGCTCCCGCCAGTCCACTTTCACCTTAACCTCGATTTGGTCCAAATCGCGATACATGCTAAAGTCCTGAACGAGCTTGGATTGCCCGTACAAACTGACGACTCTAATCGTCGCTTTTACCGGGCCGGCTTCGAGCACTCTAATATCCGCCGCTTTAAATTGGCCGACCTCCTTATCGTATCGGAAAACGCCGTGACTCCATGTGTCGGAGAAATCCTCCAGAACCGCGGGCCGCGCTGCCGCTCCCGCGAATAGCTCCGATTGCAGCTTCTTGTCGTATAAAGAGCTGATCCAGCCCGTCTCCGGATCGAATGCCAGGCGGAACTTCCCGTTCTCCAGAGCATGCGGCTCCGCAAGCAACATGCCTCCCGGACGGGCTGCCGCTGCCGGTTTCGCGTTGGCGGGATCTGCGTACACCCTGTACACCCGGTATCCCATGGCAGGCAGGTCATCGACAAAGACATAGCTAAAACGGCCGTTCGGGTCGGCGGTTGTCGAACTGGCCTGTCCGACCTGCACCTCGATGATTCGCCCGCTTTCATCCAACACAAGCGGATTGCTTCCCATCGCCCCAAGCTCCAGCTTGACGGGCATCGTTGCCGACCACGAATGGCCGTTGAACACGACGACGGGCTTCATGCCTTCTTCTTTGTCAATTCCGATATTCCACGACAACGACTGCAACGCGCCGTTTAGGCCGCGGCCCGCGATCGCCAGCGCTTCTCCGAATTCGTCGCTGGCGTCATCGTAGGCCTCGCGTATGCTCGTTCCGGCCAATATATCGTGAAACTGGTTGAACAGCACGTTTTTCCAAGCGCGCCTGTAATCTTCCGGATACGGCAGCCCCGTCTCCTTCTCGGCAACGACGGCGAACAGTTCTGCTGCCGACAGCCGATTTTCCGCCCGCCGATTCCACATTTTGATGCCGGAATGGGCCGCGTAACAGCCTACCGCGTGATGCTGCAGATCATCATGCACAACCGGCAAAACATCGCCTCTTTCCCTGATCGTTTCGAAGAAACGGTCCGGCGAGCTGAACGCAAGCTCAGGCAAATCCGTCCGTTCATTCATCTCCGCAATGCTTTCGATATTGGCGATCGTAGGGCCTCCCCCGTGATTGCCGACACCGTAAAACATCATCAGGTCGCTAAGAGGCCCGATCAGTTGCTCCGCCGTTCGCGCAACTCCCTGCTCAAGCTCTTTTCCCCAGCTTTCGTATTTATGAATAATCCGGAATGCCATAACGCGAGAGCCGTCGTCCGATTCCCACCAGAACAGGGGACCGGGCAACGACTTCTCATGCGGCATCGGCCTCATGAACACATAAGCGTCCAAGCCGCTTTTTCGCAAAATTTGCGGCAGCATGCCGGCGTGCCCGAAACTGTCGACATTGTATCCGACGCTGGCCGTTTTGCCGAACTTCTCCATAAAATATCGCTGGCCCAGCAAGCCCTGCCGCACAAACGATTCGCCGCCGGGAATATTGCAGTCCGGTTGTATCCACCATCCGCCAACGATGACCCATCGTCCTTCGGCGACCCGCTGCCGAATTTCCTCGAACATGACGGGCTCATTGCGTTCCACCCATTCGTACATCGCCGCCGAGCTGCAAGTAAATACAAAAAATTCGTATTCCTTCATCCGATCCAGCGCGGAGCGAAACGAAGCCTTCACTTCCTGAAAGCCTTCCTGCCAGGCCCATAACCAAACCGGGTCGATATGCGCATTGCCTATCATATGCAGCGTTCCTTTAGTCAGCTCTAATCCCTCCCGCCAAGGCGTCGGAAGGATATTGCAAGCCCCAATCGGCCCGCAGGCGATCCATCGTCCGCATAATCGCAAGAGATTCCGCAAGCGGCATAATGTCGCTCTCCAGCTTGCCAGCCTTGACGCAGCGCATTGCTTCGTTCGCCTCGTGCAAGGAGCCTCTCAGCTCCAAGGTATCGACGAAATTTTCCACGCTGCGTCCATGCAGGGTCAAAGTCGCAGACTTGGCCCTCCAAAAGTCGGGAATACGTATTTCGCCTTCGGAGCCCAGAATGACCGCCTCGTGTTTCGATTTCAAGCGGTGACCGGCCATAATGGAGGCCATTTGCCCATTGTCGTACCCGAACAACGCCGTAAAGACTTCGTCTACCCTAGTTGTACCGATCTTGACCAGACTTTGTATAGTATCGGGCTCTCGTCCCAGCACCATCGATGCAAAGGAAACGCAATATACGCCTACGTCAAGAAGCGTGCCGCCGCCCAGTGCCGGATCGAACAGTCTGCTGGAAGGATCCCATGCCGACATATTGCCGAAGCGGAGATCGACCAAGCCGATATCCCCGATCACTCCGCTCGCCAGCCACTCTCTCACTTTGGCAATCGCCGGCAAATACCGCGTCCACATCGCCTCCATCAAAAACACTCCGTTAGCCCGGGCCACATCGATCATCTCTTGCAGCTCTGCCGCGTTCATCGCAATCGCTTTTTCGCAAAGAACCGCCTTGCCCGCCCGCAGACAGGACAACGCGTCCTCCTTGTGCATCGGATGGGGCGTCCCGATATACACAATGTCCACTTCCGGGTCGCGGGCCAGTTCCTCATAGCTGCCGTAGGCGCGTTCGATTCCGTGCTTCGCCGCAAACGCCTCCGCTCGCATTAGCGAGCGCGAACCGACCGCAACGATACGGGCTTCAGGCGCAAATCTTAGTTCCCCGGCAAATGTGTCCGAAATTTTACCCGGGCCGAGAATTCCCCATTTTACTGTTTTATCCATCTCCATCCCCCTGACGTTTTTAATTGTTCAATCCTGAAGAAAAAAATAATCTTCCAGCATTATGCAAAGCGTATGATAAATAGGCAAATGCCGTTCCTGCACGTCCGGCGTTATGTCCCATGGCACCTTAATGGCAATATCGCACAGGTCGGACATCTTGCCTCCGCTTCGTCCCGTTAATCCGACCGTTGTCAGCTTACGGACTTTGGCCGTTTGCAGCGCCCGAATGACATTGGCGGAATTGCCCGAAGTACTGATGCCCAGCAATACGTCTCCCGGCTGCCCGTATCCGTATACCTGCTGGGCATATACCATATCGGCGGCCACATCATTAGCATAGGCGCTAGCCAAGGCGGAAGATCCGTTTAGAGAAATGGCGGGCAAGGCGCCTTGCAAATGATCGCTCAAATAGTCGCCGTTCTCCGGAAATTGCGCCGAGAACGCCGACCGTACTTTTTCCGGCAAAGGTCGTTTCGACATAAATCCCTTCATAAGCTCACCGACGATATGATCGCAATCGGATGCGCTGCCTCCATTGCCGCACAGCAGAAGCTTGCCTCCTGCCCTGTAGCTTGCCGCGATAGTGTCGGCGGCAGCGGCGATATCCGCCTCGCATTCCGCCAATTCAGGATATTTTCTTATTAATTGGATTAATGCATAATGACTCATCAAACCCGTCCCCCCGTTAATTTTGATCAGGTATTTTCATGAATAATCATATTATAACTTATTCATTAAGTTAACTGGATTATAGCAGATGGGCCGCTTTATTGTCTACGGGGAGCACGGAAGCGGTCATCCCTTTACGGCGCCAAGCATCGCACCCTGTACGAAAAAGCGCTGCACGAACGGATAGACGGCCAATACGGGCAATATGGCAATAAATACGACCGCGTATTTCACGTTAAGCGCCATCACGGACATGCCTTCGCTGGTTCCCATCTCCGTAACCTGAGCGGCGAGCTCGCCCTGAATGACGATATTCCGCACAATAATTTGCAGCGGGTACAGACTTTTTTCGTTCAGGTAGATGAGCGCCGGGAAAAAGCTGTTCCAATGGGCTACCGTATAAAAAATAAAGATCGTCGCTATGACCGGCATGGACAAAGGCAAAATAATTTGCAGGAGCGTGCGCGCCTCCCCGGCGCCGTCCACAATCGCCGATTCATGAAGCTCATCCGGAATATTTTCGAAAAAGGTTCTCATTAAAATCAGATTAAAAACGCTAATGGCTGTCGGCAAAACGATCGCCCATATGGTGTTGACCATGTTAAGCGAATGGACCACCATATATCTTGGAATCAAACCTCCGTCAAAAAACATCGTAAAGATCACAAAAAAGGCAATGATCCCCTTGCCGTACAAGTGCTTCCGCGAGAGCGGATAGGCGCACATGATCGTCAGCGTCAAATTAATGAGAACGCCGAGAGAGGTATACAACAGCGTGTTTGCGTAAGAGCGTAAAATCATGGGGTCGTTTAATACGATTTCATAGGCCTTCCAGGTCAAATCCACGGGAAACAGATACACCTCTCCACGCTGAACGGCCAGACCGGAGCTGACCGAAACAATTCCCATGTAATAGATCGGATAAAAGATAACAACTATTATAAGCAGCATCAGCAGGACGTTTAAGTAATCGAACCATCCCATTTTCCGTTTCAGCATGTCGTCCCTCCGTTATGGACCTTTTGAACTATCTCTTAAAATAATCTTGTTCCGTTAATTTTTTTGGAGAGTTGATTGGCAGAAACGATCAGAACCAACGAGATGACGGACTGGAATATGCCTACCGCCGCCGCAAAGCTAAGGTCGGCGTCGATCAGTCCCCTGCGGTACACGTAGGTTTGAATCACGTCAGCCGTTTCGTAGGTTGGACCGCTGTAAAGCAGCAATATTTTCTCGAAGCCCACCGATAGCATTTGTCCAATGGACAATAGCAGCATTATCGTCGCTACGGCGGAGATGCCGGGAAGCGTAATGTGCCTGATCTTGTGCCAGCGGTTCGCGCCGTCGATCGTCGCCGCTTCATAAAGACCGGGGTCGATGGCAGTCAAGGCTGCCAAATAAACGATGGAGCTCCAGCCCAAACCTTGCCAAATTTCGGAGCCGATAAAAATGGTACGGAACCAATCCGCCTGGGACAGAAACGTTTGCGCGGAGCCGCCGAACCAGGTAATGATTTCATTGATCAGTCCCGATACGGACAAGAAGTTGACCAGCATGCCCGCGACAACGACGGTAGACAAAAAGTGAGGCACGTAAGCAACGGTCTGGATGACGCGTTTGAACTTGCTGCCAATGAGCTCATTAACCAATATGGCAAATATAATCGGAGCAGGAAAATAAAAAATAAGCGAATACAGATTCAACAGCAAGGTGTTTCTAACGACCTTCCAGAAATACGGCTCAAACAGAAACTGTTCAAAATATTTGAAGCCGGCCCAGGGGCTGGCGAGCAGCCCCTTTCTGATCGAAAAATCCTGGAAAGCCATCAGATTGCCCAGCATCGGAGCATAATGAAAAACGAGAAAATACGAAATCGGCAATACCAGCATGGCGTACAGAAACTTGCTTTTGTTCAGCTTTCTGCTGACCTGCAGCCAACCGCTCCTCGAAGCGCGCTCTGATGACATTCGGATCGACCTCCAAACTTTTACTTCGCTCTAGCCAGCGCGGCGTTGTAAATTTCCACGATTCTTTCGGCGCCATTGCTGCGGCACTGCTCCAGGAAGCTGTCCCACTCGTCCAGACCGTTTTTGGTCATAATGAATTTATCCATGGTTTGCGTCAAGTACGCATCAAGCTTCGTTCTCAGCTTTTTCAGTTCTTCGCGCTCTTCTTGCGTAAAGGAAGGGTCGTAAGGCATTCTAAACGCCAGGCCGTCTTCAACCGCCTGAATGTTTTTGCGCGTCCATTCCTGCATCAATTCCGGCTGGCTGTTCAAGTCGTACGTTGCGTCGTTATGCAGGGACAATCCCAAATAACCGGTACCCAGCTCGCTATCCTTTGCCAGATATGGATTTGGAGCATCGAGGAACTTGCTGAAAAATGCATCGTTGATCTTAAATTCGCCGTTCTCCATCGTGTAGTGCTCGGATTCGATTCCCCATGAAGTCAGCTTGACGCCTTCATCGGAGTACAGCCAATCCATAAACTCGACGACTCTCTCCGGATCCTTAACATCGGCGCTGATTGCATACGATTCGGACAAATGATCCAACTGGTACAGCTCGCCCCGCTTGACGCCGTTGCCGTCTCCGCCTTCCAGCATCGGCAGCAAATCAAATCTGGCGTCCGGATCCTTCTCCTGAAGCGCCTTGTTGAAATTAACGCCAAAGCCGGTGTTGTCCTGATAATAAAAGGATTGTCCCGAGCTCAGCTTCTCCTGCCAAATTTGCGAGGTTGCCGTCGTGTAGTCCGGATCAAGCAAGTTGTTCTCGTACAGCTTGCGCAAGTAGGCAATGGCCTCTTTAAACGCTTCCGAGAAAGGCCCGAATCGATATTCTCCCGCGTGAGGATCGTAATAAACCTTGGCGCCGTTTACGTTGGTATAACCGCTGCCAAAACCAAAGGCGATGGGATTAATCAAGTTTTCCGTACCGCTCAAGCCGTTTGCCGCGCGGCTGGCAAAAGGGTAGGAGGACGGATATTCGCTTTTCAGCGCTTTTAACACTTCGTACAGCTCCTCATAGGTTGCAGGTACCTCCAGATTATGTTTTTCCAGCAGATCAACCCGAATGACAGGCACTTGACCGGATTGCGAAGCAGCCAGCTTTTGTACAAGCGGGAAGCCGTACAGCTTGCCGTCGATTTTATTTTTGTTGATCTCGGGTTTCTCTTCAAGCACCTTGCTGAAATTAGGCATTCGATCCAAATAAGGTGTAAGATCCAGGAAGATGCCCGAATCGGCAAAGTTGGACAAATCGTCCTGCTTTACCAACATAATATCCGGTGCATTATTTGTTGCGATCAACGTTTTTTTCTTGTCTTCGTAATTACTTTGCGGAACACTCTGCAGCGAGATGGTTACATTCGTAAGACGCGCAATCTCTTTAATAATCGTGGCGTCTTCCGGGAGCGCCTGATTCGGATGCTCATAACGCATCCAGGTAAGCGTTAACGGCTCGGGCTCGGCGCCTTTTCCGGAATCGTTCGACGCGCCGCCCGTTTCCTGAGGTTTTGCCGATGGCTCGTTTGAGCCGGCATTTCCGCCGGAGCAAGCCGCCGTGAGTCCCATCGTCAAAATGACGCACATTGCGAGCAATACCCGGCTTTTGTTCCTTTTCAATCCTGTCGCATTGAAATTCATGTTTCGACCTCCGTTTTTGTTGGTTTGGTTTACGAGCCTAGTGTAAGCCGGGATGCCTCTATGCCGAAAGAGCCAAAAGGGAGCATTATGCTCCATTTCGGCTCCTTGTCGTTGACGATTCATTTTTCCACGTGACCAAAAAGGCCACTAATCGTGTTTTTGCCCGGCAGGACGGACATTTCTGTAATCCGTTGGCGATAAACCTTCATGTTTTTTAAAGACGCGGAGAAATGTCGTACGGCTGTTGATTCCGACTTGCTCCGCTATATCCGTGATTTTCATATCGGTGTTGACCAGCAGTTGCTTCGCCTTGTCCATGCGAAAGCCATTGATATAATCGGAAATCGTGACGCCCGTCGATTCCTTGAACAAACGCGATATATATTTTGCCGAAAGCCCGATTTCATCCGCGATCGTCTCCAGGTAGATATCTTTGGCAAAGTGCAGTTCAATATATTGCGTGATCGAGGCGACAACCGCTTCGGTCTTACGATTTTCTATTTTCCCTGCTTCGGACTCGTCGATAATTCGCATATAAAAATCAAGAAGGAGGCCTACCCGCTCCTCCAGCTCATTGTTAAGCAAAGGACCGCCGAGCACCGTTTCTTCGCTGAGCGAGAGCAGCTTCTGACGGTTCATCTGCTTTTCGTTCAAATACCGGATGCCGGTATTCATCAGCTCTACAAGCAGCATGCCCATATACTTATAAGCGACATTGCGGCTCACGTTCATTTCGATCAAGTCCCGTACTTCCGCCTCCAGTTGCTCCCGGTTGCCCGCGCGAAGCACATTGACTATTTTTTTCTGGTCGGGGAACGAGTAGTAATAGGTGCCTTCGATCCTGATATCAACCGCGTCCACGATCTGAATGGATGAATCCCCGTCGATCCGGTTAATGACGGTAAGCGCGTCGTTATAGGATTTGCCCAGATCATGCACGGAATCGTACACCTTGCCAAGTCCGATTGTCAGCTCGCAATAAACCATGTCGTAGGCGAACGTGTTTTTAATATTGTCGAGCGCCCTGTTAAGCTGCGCACGGTCTTCCTGCGATTGAAGCTGGATCAGACAAACGTAAAAGTTCTGTTCATGCTTAACCGTATAACAGGTCACATATTGACGCATGATCCCCCAAAGCACGTTTTTAAGTTTATCCTGGATAAGCGCCCTTTCCGGCTTTTTAATTTCGCTGTTAAAGCGCTCTTTGTATTGGAACATAAAGCAACAGCACAAGTATCTTCCTCCCTGGAAGCCGATTTTGTCCAGCATCTGTCTGGTCGTCCCCAGTTGAGCCGCCGGATTTCCGTTAATCAGCGTAATAAAAAAATGATCCAGCAGCTCGTTGGAATATTGATTCAACTGATTGACCGCTTCATTGTTTTGGTTCATAAGCTGATAGATTCGATTGCCGATCATCTTTAATTCGTCATTGGAGCGGCGTTCGTAAACAGCCTTATCGCGAAGCTCGTTGCGGGTCAAAATATTGTGGATATTCCGTATCGGATTATATAAATGCACGCTGAAGACGAACGAAAAAAATATGCCGATGATCATCAGGCTGATGCATATCCAAATAAGCAAATCAAGAATTCGTTGCGATTCATGACTAAACGAAGCAACCGGCGTAATGGAATAATAGTCCCAGCCGAGGTCCTCCGAGCCTGTCAGGATCACCAGCGAACGTTTACCGTTCACAGTTAGAAATTCCGCTTGCCCGGGCTCCGTAACCTCCTGCCGGATAAGGTCGATGGAAGCGTCGTCAACACGATCGTTGATGATCGAATCCTTATATTGATCGAGCACCAGATAACCCGTCGAGTCATAGATGGAATGACTGCGCAAATTTTGCTCAACCGCCCTGAGCGACAAGCTCGTCACCATCGTCGCCAATTCGCCGTTTATGTAGCGCGTCGTCACGCTGGGAATGACCCGCTTCCCCGTATTCCCGTAATTTTTCATGACGGTAGCCGGCAATAGCTTGAAGAAGTCGCTTTTCTCCAATTGTTCCGACCAATATCCCATGTCGTATTCGCTGCTGCGATAAAACTTTTCGAAAAATATCGGGAAGTCGATGACTCCGTCGCCAGTGTATACCTTATCCTTGTCAATATACAGAAATATGCTTTCGATAAACGAGCTGTACGTATTCTGGTGCGCGCCAACCGCCCGGACAATCAATTGCATATTCATCTTGCCGGTATCGCCCAGTTCCGAGTAAGGCCGCAAATGCTGTTGGATAATGTCCCCGATCAGCAAATTGTTAATCGTAGAATGAGCCATGCCCAAATGCAGATCGATCGTTTGTATCGACGAAACCAAATTGTTCGCCAGCTTCTGGGACACATCCCTTTCGGCAAGTCCCTTGACGTCGTTGTAAACAAAGGAGCCGATAATGACAATCGGCACTAACAGCGAAAGAAAACATAATAAAATCTTTATAAACAACTTATTGGTGAAAGCGAGCCCGTGCGTCCGAATTCCGTTCACTCTTCCCGCTCCCTCCGCAAGACGGATTTCCCCGCTTTTCCGCCCTTATAATTTAGTCATTAAATTAATTCCGAATACGACCGCCTTGAATTCCTTGCAGTCGAAATGATAAACGCTTGCAAAGTTTAATATCCTTATATTCGCTTATTTCAGCCGTAAATTCAACAAAAACATCTCTTGTCCAATAGCGGAGAGGCGTTAGACGCAAACAAGGTCCAAGCCTGGAAGCTTGAACCTTGTTTGCGTTTCATACGAAGTGAGAAGTGAGATCACCGTCAATATCCTTTGGCAACCTCGATCATTCGAGTATTGCCGGTCTCGCCAGTGAAGTAGAGATGCACGCCATGGCCCTGGTCATCCATAAAGCTCGAAACGAAATTGGTGTCGCCTTTTTTTCTCGGTACGAGCAGCGTAACGAGCCGATGGCTCTCCGCTTCCGGGGTCTCGGCATGCAGATGCCACTGCTTCGGCTGCCCTTCGTATTCGGACGGATCCACGTCCGTGAACTCGTCATGCTGCGTGAGCACCGGATGACCCGAGGAGCAATAGACGAACCGGACATCCATATCCGCCTTCTTTCCCCTCACAAGAAATGAAGCACTCGACAGCTCCATCTCATAGAGAGTATGCATCAGCCACTCTATCTTCCCCTTTCGCTCCAGATCGACATAATCGACAATAACGATATACGATTGGTCGAACCAATAAATCTCTCGAACGAATCGCTTCAGATAGGGGACATTCTCCTTGTAAGCTGCCGTGGCGTCGCATCGGCTGTAGCCGTAATCCGCGTTGGAACGGACCTCCTCCACGACGCCTGACGCCGCTTTGCAGATCGCTTTGTTGTCGCCGGCGTATTGACCCTGACCATCGATTAGTATACTGTTCGTCGATCTGGTCTGCCGCCGCCAATGCTTATGCATCGTGCTGCCGAAGGCGACATAATAACCGCTCTCGATGGCCAGCGGCTCTCCGTACGCATGCAGCAAGAAGGCGTTCTGATCGCCATGGCTATGGCTGATGGAGCCGTAGCCGCTGCTCTTCGTCAGCAGCATAAGATGCTCCGAGGGATCGTCCATCCGATCATGCATCGCGACCCAGCCGATATCCCGGAACCACTTCACGGGTTCAATAACGCCATTTTCCGGAAGGATGGGCTCCACGGCAGGATAGTCGTGCAGATACTGTAGATTGTCGAATCGGAAGTCCCACCAGCCGTAGTTGTAAAATTTCGAATCGGGATCGGGATCATTATGTTTGGTTTGCTCATAAAACCATTGATACAGACCATTGCCCGTCACTCCGGCGAATTGCCGGATATTGTACCCCGTCTTCAAAATCGGAGGTTCGCCCAGCGATGACTGATCGCCAAAGCTTGCCCGCACGGTATCCGGACTGGCGCAATAAAGCGGGAAGTCACCCGTCCGCGCAAAGAAAGGACGTTTGTACAGATCTATGCCGCTGTAGCTTTTAATGAGATTAAGCGCATCCGTCACGAATGCCATGCCGGTCGTCCAATACATCGGACCCTCCGCCCAGCCTCCATCCTCTCCCCCCCATGGGGAGTAGAGGCAAGAGAAATAGTCCAGGGCGTAATCCAGCCACTCCGCCGCTTCCGGCGCTTCGTGTAGCAACGCGATGCAGGCGGGGACAAGCACGGAGGACAAGGACCGGACCGCATGGCTGTCGAACGGCACCTGATGAATCTTCGACCTGTCGATCACATGGAAGGCGACCTGACGCGTGCGCGCAAGCAGTTTCTCCCGAACAAGCCGCCTCTCTTCCTCCGTCATCTCGTCGTACAGCCAGTCATAACCCCAGGCCAAAGCCCCTGCCATGCGAAACGCCGCTTCGTCATTGTAATCCCGCGACGTCGTCCCTTCGGCATCCCACAATGCGGCATGGAGCAGCCACTGCTTTGCGCGGGCCAATAGAACATCATCCTGCAAGATCACTCCGGCAACGCTAAGATGGCGTATGGCGTAAAATATTTCCTGACATTCGATGTACATCTTGCGCCACAGATGCGCGACACGTTTGTTGTCGGGATAGGGAGAGGGTTCGGGGATAAGGTCCCGCAAAAGCCATGGCTTTACTGATCCTTCGTAAAACGTATGCCAGCCGCAATATTCGGCATCCTTTGCGATACGGGACCGAAGAGCGGCGACGCCGTCCGGACTCAGCCATAATCTTGGATGCGCACCTCCAGTATGCGCGTATCTGACCGATCGTGCAGGCAACGGCGTTTCCGGCAGGCCGGATTCCACTGCAAACGATCGGACTTTGCTCCAACTGCTCGCTCTCTCGCCTCCATCGGAGGCTTGCGCCAGTGCGTAACGCCAATAATAAGTGCCGGGAGACAACGGCGCATCCGGCGTGAACAAGTTGTATGGAATTTGATGAAATTGGTTCGTCTCGCGGTCCGCGAATTCAGGCGAAGAGGACAGCTGGAGGATGTACGTTCCGCCTTCCGCAAGAGCCGGCATCCAGGTGAAACGAGGCGGATTCTCCAGCAGCTTCGTTCCTTCTTGCGGCGAATACGGCACCGACAATACGCCGCTCTGCGGCTCGAACAGCTTGATCAGGTTCAAAGGTCCGTCTCCCCTTCCTTTAATCCATTTTCCGTCAGCTCATACGTCCGGCAACCCGCTTCCGTAGTTACGACAAGCACACGATTTCCGCTGTCGGAGCCGTTGTCGTTGTTGCTGCTCCACCGAATCGCAGCCCGTTCGGCGCCGGCCCGATACACGGCCACCAAGTCTATGGCTATGCCAACATGACGTACCATAACACCGTTCATGGGCATGCTGGGATCCGTCGCAGTGCCGGGCGACTCCACTTGCCACAACGTTGATCCCGAAGGAAACATCAGCGAGATGGAAGCCGTACGATCTATTTGCTTTCTCGCGCGATAATCTTCGCTCATCTCGGCATCCATGCTGTCACCGGTTGATCGTATGCGGAATGAAGCGTATTTGTATTCGTCGATTCCGCTTGCCGCTTCTGAACGAAGCTTGCCGATCCCTTTTATATACTGGTAACCGTCTCTATCGCCTAAGGAGACGGACTGCTCCATTCGCTCCCAAAGGCTCTCTTCCCCCGCAGCCTCCGGCTCCCCAAGAAAGTGAAACCACCAGTCCAACTCCCCCTCTTCTTGCAGTCTCACCTGCATCCAATCAATCACATAATCCGAGACGACCGCTACATGACGCTTCAACTCCGCGCCTTCATAGGCGTCGTCCGCGACCATACTTATAAATGTGCCTACGCTGTCATGGGCGCTGTAGCTCAGACAGCGGCCCGCAGTTTCGTTCTGCGATCTCCGATTCACGCTGACGGTATTATGGCATGGCGTGGATGGATACCAGCCCTTTTTCAGCTCGGAGCCGTACGGAACGGTTCCAGGGTCGGGAGACAGCGGCAAACCCGCCAAGCTTAGCATTAGATTAAGTTTGTCATAATGCCCGTGGGAACCGCCATGCGGTCCATAATCGACGAGTGCGCTCAGCTGATTATCGGGATGCCTCAATACGGCGAAGCCGCTATCCGGCAGCAGGCAGGAACGTCCTCCCGCTTCATAAACCTCAGCTTTATTTGGGGGAGCAGAAGGATCCCAAGGATATCCGTAAAGCATGTATTCAAGCCCGTCTCGTTGTCCGCTCCCGGGATTTAACTCCTTATAATAGAAGGCAAGAATTCGTTTGTAGTCCGGCTTGCGATATTTCGTATATCCGATTTCGAAAATTTCGACGATTTCGCGGCTATATGGAGCTCTCCCGTACGGCCCGTCATGCAGAGCAGGCAGCCACCCCCGTTCGTCGGCAAGCTTCGTCAGGACATCCAGCATCCCTTCCATGCTCCGCGCGCCTTGTCCGCGAATCGCATAGAGATCGATACCGAATCTGGTCGCCATCTCCGCGGCTATCATATACGCTCGCAACACGAACACATGATAATAGACGCTGCCTTCGAACTCCAGCCCGTCGGCCTGGATGGCAATCTCCAGATGGTGGAGCAGACCGCCCTTCCGCTCCAGCAGCGAACGCAGCTTTACCTCGTCGCCGCTTGAGGCGTACACGCAACATAAAGCCGCATTTAACCAGGCCGTATAGTTATTTTCCGGCTGATTTCTTTCCACGGTCAAAATATGATGGTATTGCTCCATGCTGCTCCCGAGCATATCCAGAAATTTGTTAAAATCATCTTGCGCCGTCTCCACATCCAGGCCATTGTCTTTGAGCAGCACATAGGCTCGCAGCAGCGTCGTTGCCCAGATCGCTTCCGTCAGCGCCTGATGGAAGGCGCGTCCCTTGAGCATCCAGGGCTGAGCGTCCGGATGGACGGGATACAGCGGGAACTGTTTCGCATATGCGGCAATGATTCCCTTGCCGTACTCGCCGTACCGGCGTTCGCCCGTTGCCGCAAATACGGCAGAGGCTTTCAAAGCGAACCTTGCCATCGCCTGATGCCGGAAGACGAGCCACGCCCCATGGTAAGGCTCCCCCTCCATCACGCAGCCATGAGGACATTCATATCGTCCATCGTCTTCCTTGAGCTCATCAAACAGCAGCTCCGTATGATGCTCCGGACAGACATATTGATGCCACCAGCCGCCAGGTTCTGTCGGAATTTCCGGATTCGCCGCCATAATGGCATCCAGCTCGGAGACAAGCCGACCCAGCGTGTCATCTTTCCCTTCTCGCAGAGACATCTTCGGCGCGCTCATCGCATAAACATTCCGCCGTTGATCTCGATCGTCTCGCCTGTTACGTAAGAGGACAGCTCGGAGACGAGATACAACACGGCGCCGGCGACGTCGCCCGGCGTTCCTTCCCTGCGCAGCGGTATGCCCTGCACCGTCGCTTGTCTCGCGGCATCCGGCGTAAACGTTGCGTGGAAGGCCGTTCCTCCAATAAAGCCGGGCGAAATCGCGTTGACAAGAATGCCGTCGCCCGCCGTTTCCTTCGCAAGTCCCTTCGTGTAGGACAGCACTGCCGCTTTGCTCGCCGCGTAGATGGACGCGCCGGGACCGCCGCCGTTATGGGCGGCAACGGATGTCATATTGACGATTCTGCCTTCGCCTTTCGCCTTCATACCGGGAAGAACGGCTTTGCTGACGAATACGGTGCTCTTAAGATTGACGTCCATCACTTTGCCGTACAGCTCCTCCGTCATCTCGGCATTGGCCAGCCGCTGCACGAGATGGCCGGCATTGTTGACCAAAATGTCAATGGAACCTCCGAATGCGTTCTCGATCTCGGACACCAACCGGCCGATAGCCGCAACATCCGTCACGTCGGCCTGGAATGCACGCGCCTTCCCGCCAAGCGCCTCGATTTCTGCTACCGTCTCTGCCGCTCCCTGTTCGCTGCTCAAGTAATTGACGGCTACCTTCGCTCCGTGTTTGGCCAGCTCCACGGCCACGCCTCTGCCGATTCCGCCGCTTGCCCCGGTTACCAATGCAATCTTGCCTGTCAAATCCATGTTCATGTTCCATTCTCCTCCCGTTATCTCCCGTTGTTAAGCTCGCGAGGCATCACCATCGTAATGACGGTGCCTTGACCTAACGTGCTGTCGATCTCAATGCCATAATCGTCTCCATAAACCATCTGGATTCTGCGATGTACGTTCAGTATGCCGATGCCGCCGCGTCTTCTGGTCTGCAGCGGCTCTTCATCGTCAGCCAACCGATTTTCCTTCAGCCGCTGCCGCAGCTTCGCCAGCCGTTTCTCGGTCATCCCTTCCCCGTTATCCTCTACCGTTACAAGCAATCGATCGGACTCCAGTCGCGCATCGATGCGGATGGCATGCTGAGGCTCGATTCCGTTCGGGAAAGCATGCTGAAACACGTTTTCCACGACAGGCTGCAGCGTCAGACGCACCATTCTCTCGAGAAGCAGCGATGGCTCCAGCGCAACCTCCAGCTCGAATTCTCTTCCGATTCGATGCTTGAGTATAATCAAATAATTTCTGACATGATTGAGCTCGTTGACAATGGTGCTCTCCTCCAGATTCGTCTGGACGGAATAACGCAGCATAAACGCCATCGCCTCTACGATCTCCGATATATCGTCGGAATCCTGTACGATCGCGTAACAATTGATCGTCTCCAGCGTGTTGTACAGGAAGTGCGGATTAATCTGCAGCTGCAGCGCCTGGAATTCAGCCTTCTGGCGCTCCAGCTGGATATCCTGAAGCTCCAGCTGCGCCTTCTGTCCCTTTAGCTCCGCGTCATACACCCGCTCGATCATCTCCGAGAGGCGGCCGACCATCAGATTAAAGCTATGGACGAGGCCGCCGACTTCATCTTCCCGACGCTTTACCTGCACCGTCTGCCAATTGCCCTTCTCCGTCTCGCGCATGCCGTTCATAAGCGTGCGTATGGGCTTTACGATAGACCGACCGAAACGCAGCGCGAGAAATAACGCGATCGCCAATGTCAGCAGGCCGACTCCGATCGTTGTCGTGCGAATCGCCGAGATCGGCGCGCGCAGCTCCTTTAAAGGCATAGCTATCGCCAGACTCCAGCCGGAGTAGTCCGACCTTCGGGAGACGATCATTTTCTCCTCTCCGCCCACGTCCGCTATAAATCTCTCTTCTCCGCCGTTTACGATCCGTCCGGGAGTGGCCGTCGCCAGCAATTGTTTCATCGGCTCCGTATCCGGCGCGTAGACGACCTCGCCCTGGCTGTCCAGAATAAAGAAGAACCCGTTTTCGCCGAGATCCATCTGCTTCCATAACTGAGTCAACTGCTCCTCGTGGAATTCGATGGCGAGCACGCCTTTAATATTGTAGGAGGAATACCCTCTAATTTTGCGGGTCACCGTAATGACCTTCCCGGAATCCTTCTCCAGCAGACTCGTGCTTAAAATCGAGATTCGGCCGTTATCCTCCGTCTTCCCGTTCAGCTCCTTCAGCCGCTCCGACGTATCGACGCTATGGGACGAAAAACCTTGATTGCCATCGAAGATGGAACGCCCGTGATACCCCAAAATATAAATCATATTGATTTGGGTCGGGTACGTAATATGAATTTTGTTAAAAATATCTTTTCGAATCTCGTTCGTGAACTCGTAATACGCGTAGCTGTCCCCTGGCGTCATATCCAGAAACTTCTTCACTTGCTGCTGCGACAAAATGGAATCCGTCACGCGCTC
This sequence comes from Paenibacillus sp. PAMC21692, assembly GCF_014303795.1. Lineage (NCBI taxonomy): Bacteria > Bacillati > Bacillota > Bacilli > Caryophanales > Paenibacillaceae > Paenibacillus > Paenibacillus sp. PAMC21692. Next base: position 4,392,005 of record NZ_CP060293.1, on the reverse strand, counting down.
GAACGTCTGCAGCTGATTGTCCGTCTGCATGGACGCGCTGTTAATGACCGTCGTCAAATATTTCTCCACCTGCTCGTCGATCGCCCTGGACGATTCCACGTACGAGAAGATGCCCACCATGGACATGGAGAACAGAATAAGCACAAAAAAATAAAAAAACAGCTGCTTCGATAAACTTTTGCGCATCAGTCGATCCCCAGCATGTCGCGGTATTCGGATGGCGTGCAACCCGTCATCCTCTTAAACGTCTTTGTAAAATGGGGGTGATCCGCATATCCGACCTCGTGCGAGATGTCCGTAATCTTGTAATGAGGCAGCGCCAGCAGCTTCTTGGCCCGTTCCATCCTTCGCTTGATCCGGTATTGTACAAATGTCTCGTCGGTCATCTGCTTAAACAACTGGCTGAAGTAGGATGGATTGAGGCCCAGACGATCCGCTACGTCCTCCAGCGTCAGCTCCTTGGACAAATTCTGCTCAATGTATTGTTTCACTTCCTCGACGGGATCCTTCACGTTGCCGCGGCGCTTGCCGCGAATCAGCTTCATCACATCGTCCAGCTCTGCCCCCATCCAGCGGAAGCTGGAATCCAGTCCGGGCTCCGCTTCATCCGGCCCAGTCGGCTCCGGGAAGTTGTACACATCGCGTTTGTTCAGGTTTTTGACCAGCTTGAGCATGACTTCATACAGCATGTCGCGCAGTTGAACGGCCGAGATGGACTGCTCCTCGCAATATTGCCTTATGCGCCCTGCGGCGACCGATCGGGCCGGCTCGTCCAGATGCCATACCGCTTCCTCCAACTGTTCAATCCATGCTTCCTGCTCCGCCATCGGGATAAAGCCGACGGAGCGTTTGGCGGCCATCCCGGCAATAAGCTTGCCGATCGTCTCAGCCACGCCGTGGCGCGTAACCGGCTTCAAAATATATTCCTTCACGCCGTACGAGACGCATTTCTGCGCGTATTCGAAGTCGCTGTAGCCCGAGACGACGACTACGTCGATTGAACTGTCATTTTCGCGTATATGCTTGCACAGCTCCAACCCGTCCATTCGGGGCATCCGTATATCGGTAAAGACAAAATCCGGTCTGTTCGCCTGGATTCGATCGAGCGCGTCGGCTCCGTTCTCCGCCGTTTCCACGATAACCTCTGCTCGGGCGGTCTGGGAGATAAGCTTCTCCAATCCTTTGCGAATCATGGGCTCGTCGTCCACAACCAGGATACGATACATGGAACATCCCCTCTTCTCTGCTTAGTATGCTTTCGCGAACGGGCGGAGGATGGCAAGACGCCCTCCAGCTCGGCACGGTGCCGGGCTGGAGAGCCTTCTGGCTGGCGGTAGCGGGTTACCCCTTCCTCCTATTCGAACGCGTTCTCTTTGTTATTGTAACGCTCCGTCGCTTCTTTGATAATATCCGCTCCGCCTTTGGATAGATACTCCTCCAGCACTTTGTCGTAGGAGTCGATGCTGTCCTTGCCGTAGACGATGCGAAGAACTTGTTCCAGGATGAGCGGCGGCATTTCGTCGGATTTCGGATTTAGATCCGGGTTTTGAACGAGCGCTTCCAGACGCGGGTCGAACTCGATGGCGCTGCGCCCTTCCTTGGACAACATGTTGTCGAAAGCGTCGATCATTTGTTTGCCGGATTCGGAGAGCGAGGATACGCGTTTATTATACGTTGTATCCTGAATCATCCACAGCCAACCGTTTAAATACCGGAGCTTGTCGGTGCCTTCCGTATCCGTCGGCACTTCGAACTTGGGCTCTCCGCCTTCTACTTTGTAGTCATCGCCTTCGATGCCGAAGCTGAAGAACAGCTCCGCTTGCTCGCTTACCATCCAGTTGAAAAACTTCACGATGTCCGCCGCTTTGTCTTTGGCCGCCGCGTTGATGTAGAACGAACGAGTGACCGGGTTGTAGTGGGCATATCCGCCTTTGCCATCCGTTCCTACGGGAGACGGGATAAGAGCAACCTCTGCATCGGGCACGTTGTTCTTGAGCTGAGCGCCCCAGATCGGCAGTTCGTTGGCATTCATCGACCACATGCCGGCTTTGCCGCTTGTGACGTTGCTGCGGAAGTCGGTGCTTTCAATCGTAGCGAATTCCTTGCTGATGAGACCTTCGTCGTACATCGTTTTGTAGGTCTCGATCGCTTTTTTCATGTTCTCGGTATCGAAGAAGCTTGGTTTTACTTGTCCGTCCGGGAATAGCTTGAATTGGTTCAAATAACCGAATACGTCGTAAGAGCCGAAAAATGTATCAGCGTACTTGAAGTTCTGACGTCCTGCGAACGGCTGCTCGACGCCGGCAGCCTTAAAGGCGCGAAGCACATCGAGCGTCTCTTCGACCGTGGTCGGAATTTCTTTGCCGACTTTCTTGAGCAGGTCTGTTCGGATCCAGGTTGCGCGGCGGGACGGGTTCGAAAGTACTTCGGGAATGCCGTAAATATTGCCTGACTTGGAATCCGTCATCCGGTCCCATGCTTCTTGCGGAATAAAGTTCAGCAGATCCTGGCCATGCTCTTTAAGCAGATCGTTAAGCGGAAGGAACACGCCGTTCTCTACCGCGCCGGCCAGCTCCGGGCCGCTGATGCCGCCGCTGCCTTGCACGACGTCCGGAATATCGTTTGTCGCGAACATCTGGACCATCTTGTCTTGATATTCGTTATGCGGGATGAGGCGGATGTCCAGATCGGCATTCGTCATCTCCTCCAGCTTTTTAACGTACTTGTCATCGTTGATGTTGGGATGTTTTTCGACATACGCTACGTTTAGCGTTCTCATGGAAATCGAAAATTTAACGGGCTCCTTGGGCTTTTCCGCGCCGGCGTTCGTGGAGGACGGCTTTTCCGTGCTTGTGCCCGTGTTGGAGCTCCCTCCGTTGTTGCCGGAGCATGCGACCAGCATGGCGAATGTCGTCAGCAGGATACCGGCGCGAGTCATGAATTTGGTCATTGTTTACCCCTCTTTTCTTAAAGTTGTTGGTTTTGCGCTAAAGCGCTTCCAAACTCATTACCAGTATATTGGGTTCGCTTCGGGCGTCACAATGGACTGTCTTTGTGTCGGCTTGTCGTTTTTTTAGGACTTTATCGAACCGATCAGCATGCCGCTGATAAAAAACCTTTGCAGGAACGGATAAAGCATAATAATGGGCAGCGTAGCAACCAGAATGACGGCCATCTGCACGCCTTGCACGGATTGCGACGTCACTTCGAACGCCAGATTGCCGGTATCGGCAAGATCGTCCGTAATGAGCAGCTCACGCAGCTTTACCTGAAGCGGGTACAAGCTCCGGTCATTAATATAATACAGCGCATCCATATACTTGTTCCAGTTCGTCACCGAATAGAAGATGCCGACCGTCGCCAAAGCGGGTTTGGACAGCGGCAGCACGATGCTCCACAGCGTTCTGGTCTCGCCGCATCCGTCGATTCGCGCTGCATCGATAATTTCCGTCGGCAGCTGCGCGAAAAAGGAACGAAGCACGAACAGGTTGAACGCGCTGATCGCCGTCGGCAGCATAAGCGCCCATAACGTATTCGTCAAATGAAGCTCGCGCATCAGGATGAACTGCGGAATAAGCGGCGCGCTAAAGATCATGGTCAACAGAATCAGAATGAGAAGCAGACGGCGTCCAACGTATTCCTGCCGCGAGAGCGGATATGCCAGCGTGGATGTTGCCGCCAGGTTAATGGTCGTACCCACTACCGTAATATAAACGGAGATGGCGAAAGCTCGCCAGATGGACACATCCTCGAAAACATATTTGTAATAATGCGTCGTAAATTCGACAGGCCAGAACATGACCTCGCCGCGGTCAATTGCTCCTCCGCTGCTGAGCGATTGCGCGATGACGTTCATAAACGGCAGGAACATCGTCAAGCCGAGCATCGTCAGAAACAAGTAATTGGCGATCAGGAATATCTTCCTGCTTACGCTTGCGTGTCTCACCTCGTGGTCACCCCTTCGTTAGTACAGTGATTCTCCGGTCGCTTTCTTGCTGAGCGTGTTCGCGATGAGCAGCAGGAACAGGCCGACTACGGATTTAAACACGCCAATCGCCGTTGCGTAGCTGAATTGCAGCTGCTTGAGGCCGGCTTTGTAAATATACGTGTCCAATATTTCGCTATTGCGGATGTTAAGCGGATTCTGGAAGACGAACACACGCTCGAAGCCGTAATCCAGGAAGTCGCCGATCTTGAGCAGGAACAGAATCGTAATGACCGGCAGCAGTGCCGGGATCGTAATGCTGAGCGTCTGCTTCCAGCGTCCGGCGCCATCAATCTCCGCCGCTTCGTACAGATCGGGATTGATGCCCGCGAGCGCCGCCAGATAGATGATCGTACCCCAGCCGACATCTCGCCATAATCCCGAGCCTACGAGTACGCTCCGAATGTAGGAGTCGTCTCCAAGGAAGTAGATGGGATCGATGCCGAACCAGCCTATCATAACATTTAGAACACCGGATTCCGGCGACAGGATGCCGACGAAGATACCGCTTACAATTACCCAGGACAAGAAATGCGGCGCGTACATAATCGTTTGGATGATTTTTTTGTAAAGCATGAGCCTTACCTCGTTCAGCAGCAGCGCGAGGATGATCGGCGCGGTGAACGCGAACAGAATGTCGTAGATGCCCAACAGCAGCGTATTCTTTAAAATGTTGAGGAAGTCGTAATGCGAGAACATCCGCTCGAAGTGCTTGAGCCCCACCCACTTGCTGCCCGTTATGCCGCTAAACAGATTGAAGTCCTGGAAGGCTATAACGGAGCCCATGAGCGGTACGTACTTGAATAACAGGAAATAAAACAAACCCGGCAATGATATGAAATACAACGCTTTGTACTTCCACATATAGCCCAGAAGCACTTGGCCTCCGCCCGATCTTATACGAGGGGATGGCGCTGCTCCCGCTCCTCTTGGTTCCAGCTTACTGGCCATCCTTTCTCACCTCTTGATTCTCAGATTGGCAGGCGCATTGTCGTCGATCGGGATTTCGTTAAACTCGATCGTTATAAATGCTGGTTCTCTCTCGATGATGCGCGACAGCTCCTTCGTGAACACTTGGACGATCTCTTCCTTTTGATCGTCCGTACGCCCTTCGTACATGCGGATTGAAATATGCGGCAAGTTGAGCCCTCCGTTTCGATAGTAAAGTTGCAAGCTGATTTGTTGGTTCACCGGCATACCTTAATCCTACGGAGATGACGTTCATCGGACAATGGAATGGCTTTGCGGAGCTTGTGTTTTTTTTAGGTCGAGGAAAGATTGGGGGAATAATGAAACAAAAACTTGACCTTATATCGGGTCATGTGATATATTATCTTCTGTTGGCGCATTCAACATATGCGGTCGTGGCGGAATTGGCAGACGCGCTAGATTCAGGTTCTAGTGGTGTAACAGCCGTGGAGGTTCGAGTCCTCTCGACCGCACCAACCTCTATATCAACAAGTTCGCGAATTGGCTCTTGGAGCAATTTTCGAACTTTTTTTGTGTCAAAGTAACCCGATTTTTTCGGGTGCAGCACCAAAAGTTGCAGCCATTCCTGCTCGGCCGGCAACCGCCAAAAAAACCTCTTATACCCGCTTACACGGATAGAAGAGGTTTTTTGATTTCGGAAAATGGCATACAAACTTGAGGATTACCCTCTAATCTGCCCCTGTGCTGCTTCAGCTCAATTAGTCGAACAAATCGCCGAATACGTCCAGCATCGTTTTTTTCTTCTTGTACGGACGACCGTACTTATCGTAGCCGTACTTGCTGTTCCCTTGTCCGTATCCATAACCCTGTCCAGGAGCAGAGCCATAGCCCGGCTGACCGTAACCAGGCTGGCCGTATTGGCCCGGAGGCTGTTGGTAGCCTGGATTGCCGCCTTGCGAATGAGGCTGCTGATAACCGGGATTGCCGCCTTGCGAAGGCGGCGGCTGGTAGCCGCCTCGCCCCGTCCCATCGTAACCCGGAGCCGACCCGTAGCCCGGACTCGTCCCGCCTGCGCCAGGAGCAGGCGCGCCGCTATAACCGGCTTGTCCGCCAGGACTGTTGCCGAACGAGCCGGCTTGACCCTGATCTACATTTGGCGGAGCCTGAACGCCGCCAAAACCCGTGTTCTGGATTTCTTGCTCCATCCGTTCGTAATCGTCACGCACCTCGCGGACGCCCTGTAGCAGCTTCTCCAGCTCACCGCGATCCAGCCATACGCCTTTGCAAGCCGGACAGACGTCGATGAGCACATCCTCCTTCTGCACTTCCTTCATTCGCACATCATCGCATACTGGACAATTCATGGAATCACTCCTCATAGTTTGTGGTGATTTTCTATTATTCCAGCGGAGATCTTCGCTCCTCGGATGCAGGCTGGTACAGATAACCTCTGCTCAGCTTGACCACTCTTCTGCTTGGTTTGCGGATCATGACGGAGACGTCATCCCAGGCGACGACAATGCCCGACACATCATTGCTCTCCAGATCGTCCCGCACAATTCTGACTGTCTCTCCCGAATGCCGAAACGCATCCAGTTGTTCCTCCGAGATCATCGCTGCTCTACACCTCCTATGTATAGTTCCCGCTTGACGGCATTCTATCGCTCGTTAATCGGACGAAGACCCCAATGACAGCTTGCGCAAATCATTGAGGTCTACTCCATCCATGGTGCATTTATGAGTTTAACCTGGCTGTTAGCCTACATGCTCCTTGGAATCGTTGGTCTCGTACCATTCGTCCAGCACGCGGGAGGACATGACTCTCTTGCCGATATACTCCGCTTGCTTCTCGGTAAATTGGTCCTTCCACTCGATGGACAACTCGTCGCACAGCTTGACGATCGTCAATAGCTCGGACCATGCGACGTAACGTTTGTACCAAAAAAATTGCGGATGCTCAATCATATAAGGATATAGATCATCGAATTCGGTATGCTTGCAATCTAGCGCTCTCTCGAAATGGATCTTGGCGTCATTTAACTTCACGTTCATAAACTCGGCAGATAGATTTTCCATGATAGTGTGCCTCCCCTCGATCACTTACGTTTATTATAAGCCATATCATTCTGCTGGGAAAGAGCGAACATGCTGGAACATCTTACTCAAAAGTAATCTCTCCGCCCTCCAGCGAAGCAATACGCACGAGCGATTCTACGCGAATGCCGCTTTCGCGAAGCGTGCGGCCGCCGGCCTGGAAGGATTTCTCGACTACGACTCCCATGCCGACCAAGGCCGCTCCGGAACGTTCGATTATTTTGATCAACCCTCTGGCCGCATCGCCATTAGCGATAATATCATCGATAAATAATACCCGATCGTCGCTCGTTAGAAACTGCTTGGATACCATAATATCGGTAACCATTCCCTTGGTGAACGATGGGACCCGCTCGCAATAAGCGTCCGGATCCGCGATGAGCGTCTTCTTGCGCCTGGCGAACACGAGCGGCACGCCAAGGACGTACGCCGTTGTAAAAGCGGCCGGAATGCCGGATGACTCCACCGTAACGACCTTCGTAATCGACTGCTCTGCAAACCGCGCTGCGAATTCGCGGCCCATCTCCATCGTAAGCTCCGGGTCTACCATATGATTAATGATCGCGTCCATCCGCAGCACGTCGCTCGACACTACCGACGATTCTTGCAATATGCGTGTCTTAAGCTTCTCCATCATCCATTACCTCCGCTTTTTTTCCCTTTTCGATAACGTACCATAGGATTGGCGCGTCGCGCAACCTAACATCTTGTCAAATAGAAGCCCGGCTTGGAGTTGGCGGCGTCATACATGAATCATTTACAAACCTTTTTTTGTAGAAAACAGCAACCTTCCAGTCCTGTAATACGTTACAATAGATAGACATTAACGAACGGCGGTGGTAGGAAACATGAAGAGAAGGAATACGATGGACAAGCCTTGGCGCAAGGAGCTCATGATTTGCGCGACGGCTTTTATGCTGCTCCTTGCAGGCTGCCAATCCGCTAAGCCGGACCAGCAGAACGGCAACGACGACAACGTTGTGATAGCGGAGGAAGTTACATCGGATGGCCCTCAGAAGTCCTACCTGGAAGACGCTGATCCGAAAACGGTCGGCAGCGACGCTCCGAGCGGCAGTCTCGCAGGTACGGACGACGGTTCGTCCGCCGAGACCTCTTCCGCCAAAAAGGGCGGCGGAACGGGTGATCCGGGCTCGGGCCAGCAAGATGAGACCAAATGGAACAAAAGTGTTCCTGCGCTGCATGGCATCGCAATTGGCGACGGCGTCTCGGCCGTAACAACGCTGCTGGGCAAGGAGCTCGACAGCTACTTGCTGGAGGAAGAGAGCAGCCAAATTCATGTCCACGAATATGAAGGCGTTTCTGTCGGTTTCAGCGGCAAAGGAGCCGTCCATTTCGTCGAGGTGTTCGGATTGGACGCTGCTTCCGGATTGAACGGACTTAAGATCGGCGACAAACCCGAGCAAGCGATCAAAAAGCTGGGCCAGCCGGAAGTGCAGTCCGAATATCACCTGACATACGAAGCAAAAAAAGCAAGACTGAAGCTGGATATTGACCCCGGCAGAAATGAAATTGTATCCATGAAGCTGATCGCTGCAAGTTAAGCGATCGGCTTTTTTTGTTGTCCGGAACGTAATTTGGAGGAAAATCCCATCAGGCAGTCATTTAGCCTCTTCATCGGACATACCCTGTTAAGAGAATGCTGTTGGATCGGAGGGTCGCCGGTGCAGAAGAGGACAAGCAAGGTGCTGCAAATTGCGTCAACTTATATGGGTACGATCGTTGGGGCGGGTTTTGCGACGGGACAGGAAATTTTGCAGTTTTTCACAAGATTCGGTTATTGGGGTACGATCACAATCGCGTTCGCAACTGTTCTGTTTATCTGGCTCGGCACCAAAATGATGATTATCGCCAGCGAAATTCGCGCCAATTCCTACGAAGATCTTAACAAAGCGCTGTTCGGCGACAAATACGGGCGGCTGATCAGCCTCTTTATGCTTGTCATCTTGCTCGGCGTGACCGCAGTCATGCTGGCCGGGGCAGGCACCATCTTCTATGAGCATTGGAATATAGCGTATCAGGCCGGACTGTTGATCACGATGGCGGGCAGCTTTCTGCTGCTGCGCAAAGGAATGAAGTCCATTCTTGCCGTCAATGCCATCGTCGTTCCGACCATGCTTCTTTTCACTGTTTTCGTTATGATCCACACATTCCACACGCCGGGCTCCGCCAAATTTCTGACGTTGTCCACCGACTACTCCCCATGGGCCGCCCTGGCGTCCCCTTTTCTGTATACCGCCTTCAATCTATCGCTTGCCCAAGCCGTTCTCGTTCCGCTAGGCGCGGAAATTCGCGATCGCCAAACGATCGTCATGGGGTCGTGGCTGGGCGGCATCGGCATCGGCTTTATGCTGCTCGCCGGTCATATTGCTCTCTCCGTGCATATGCCGGGCATCCAGCAATTTGCCATTCCCATGGGCGGCATCGCCAGACAGCTGGGACAGTACATTCAGTTTATCTACATGTTCCTGATTTTTGCGGAAATTTTCACGACGCTTATCGCCAACATCTACGGCCTGACCTTGCAGCTTAAGGAGCGCACGAACTTGTCAAGAGAATGGCTGACGGTCGCGGTGCTGCTGGTTTGTTATTTGGCCAGTCAGATCGGGTTCGGGCCGCTGCTCTCCACGCTGTATCCGCTCTTCGGTCTTATCAGTCTCGGCTGGCTCATTCTTATGATCCGCCGTCGGGTAACGTTCCGGAATTCCTGACTGAAAGGAATGTCGTCGCTAGCTGCGGAGTCATATCGACGGTCACGGCATCTCTGCAGCCGGCAAGCAGTGCATCCCGCACATGCTCGTGGCAGGTAAACAAGATGATCTGACGTTCCGAAGCGATTTCGTTCATCAGCGCGGAGGCAGCATGCAATCTCGCGCGATCGAAATTGACGAACAGATCGTCGAGCAGCATGGGCAGCTTGACGGGTCCCGTCGCTTCCCGGGCAAGCGCAAGCCTCATCGACAAATACAGCTGCTCCGCCGTTCCCCTGCTAAGCAGGCCGCTGTCCTTGGCGATGCCGTCCTTCCGCTCTATGCCTATGCCCGCCTCGGGACCGCCGGCAAGAACGCGCACATACCTCCCCTCCGACAAAAGCCGCATATAGGCCGAAGCATGGCGGAGCACGGAAGGCTGCCGTTCCTCCTCGAACTTCTTGCGCGTCGCTCGAATGAGCGCTCGGCTAACGGACAATACGGCGTAGCGGCTGGAATCCGCCTCCAGAGCAGAGACAGCCATGGAGCGCTTCGACAGCAGCTCGCCGCGCTTTTCCGCGCTGGTCAAGTGCTCCATCGCCTGCTTGACGCGTCCTCTGCGCTCCAGCCAAGACTGCTGCAGCTCCGATAGTCGGGCAGCTTCGAGTTCGGCCTCGCGAAGGGACTGCTCCAGCACCAGCTCGTCGCAGGTTGTCCATAATGCTTCAAGCTGCGCCAAGCGCTCGGGGGATTGTCCGGCGGTCAGCTCGATTTGCACCAGACTGTATTCCCCCTCCCATTCTCCAAGCCGCACCCGATTATGCAAGGCAGTCTCGTATTGCTCTTCGGTTGCTGCGCCTGCCGCTTCGAGCAGGCCGCCAATCTCCGTGCCCATAATCGAAAGAGCGGATTCCGCATGCGACAATTGTTCGGTCGTCTTGGCTACTTGAGCGGCAAGCGACAACTCCTCCGAACGGGAGGCAGCTTGTCTGCGATACTCTCCTTGCAGCAGCGTCAACGCGAGCACGGGATCCTGCGCAGCTTGGCGCCGCCATTCGGCGTAACCTTCGCAGAGGGCAACCGCATGCCGGACGTAATCCGACCGCTCGCGGTCGGCTGCCGCTATTTTTGCGGAGAGCCGGTCGTACTGGCGCAGACGATCCATTGCGCCTTCTGCAAGCTCGAACGTCTCCAGCGCGGCTGTCGGCGACAGGCTCTCGGGCAAGGCTCGCGCGGCCAGCCAGCTCCGCCATTCCGCCGCTGCTTGGCGTATCTCGGCCACGGCTATCGCCAAAGCAGCTTCGCGCTCGTCCAGCATGGCGCGAATCCGGCTCAGTCTCGCCTCATGCTCGTCCATACGGGAGGCTAATCTCTCCTTGCGGGCCAGATGGTCGCCGGTTGCCCCGACTATAGTTAGCAGCGCTGATTTCGCTTCTGGCTGCGTTCTTCCCGCGGAGCGGTCAATTAACGCGCCCAAAACCGCTGACGGATCCTTCACGAGCAGCCCAAGCGCCCTCACTATCCGCTCCTCGGCTGCACTGGCCGTCTCCGCAGAGTCAGGGATGCCGCCTGTTGCAGCGCTCCAGCCCCTGTTGTTGCCGCTTTTGCCGGAGCGTCCAGCCAAACGGCTTCCTCGATGGGATTTCCCTCTCGTTTTTGCCCTGTCTGCACCTCTGTCCGCGGACAGTCGGCCTGCGACCAAAAGCGCGGCGGATGCACCGCCAATCAGAAGCGCTGCGGCTAAAGCACCGTCGGATAGATCGCCCAGCAGTCCGGCCAGCGAGCCGGCTGCGAGCAAGGAGGCAGCGCCAAGCCCGCTTATGCCCCACGGCAGCCAGCTTGTCCTGGCCACGCTGGACTCGATGACCTCCTCCTTCGTCACGGCGCCTGCGGACGGGCTTGCGGATTGCTGACGAGCCCGCTCCAGCTCCCATGCGCGAAGCGCTTCATCAACCGATGACCAGGCTTGAGCCAGGCCGGTCGGAGTCAGCTCCAGCAGCGAGTATATGCCATCGCCTCCTGCAGCGCTCTCGGGCAGCCGCTCCAGCCGAAGCGCGGTTTCAGTCTCCTCAAGGAGCGCTTGCGCTTCGAGATGCCGGGCTTGCATACTTTCGCATTCGGCTTCCAACTTCTCTTCCTTGCGATGCATGACCAGCATCCGCTCGCGAACGTCCCGGACATCTTCCTTATCTGCTACCGTTACCATTAATTCACGAAGCTGACGTTCCGTCCATTCGGGCGATATAGCTGTAACCAGCTTGGCGATAACTTCGTCCAGCGACTCCAGCTCGACCCGCCATTCCGAAACTTGCATAGACAGGCCGCGGATTCGCTCCGCCCCTTGCAGCGTCGCTTCGAGCTCGTCGCCCCGCGCGAGCAGCGTATCGTCATACGAAAGCGACCGCCTTCCGCCCTCTGCCTGCTCCAGCTCCTTGCGAAGTCGAGCGGCCTCCTTCTTCAGCAACTCTCGTCTACCCTGCAAATCATCCCACACTGAAGAAGCATCCGCAGCCAGATGTCCGGCACCCGAGAGCCGCTCCATCTCGGCGCGCAGTTGAATGCCGCGCAGCCAGATCGGCCTGGCTTTCACGGCTTTGCGCAGCAGCCGAACACGCTCTTCAGCAGCCGGTACCGCTCCCTCCAGCGCCGCAAGCTCCCGCTCTGTCGTCTCTCCTTCTCGCGTAAGTTCATTGAACCGATCGATGCCGTCCTCCAGACCTCGGAGTTCCGCATCGAGAGATTCGATCGTTCGCGCATAGCCGATCAGACTCTGGTTCGTCCCCTTTGGCTTGAACAGCTCGTCCATCTCGGCTTGTATACGCTTTTCGGCTGCCGCAACGGCGCGCCCCTCCTCCCAGCCGGCCTGATAGAGATAACGGCCTAGCTCGCCGCCGGACAATGTACCGACTTCCATCAGCTCCGACAACGTGATCGCGAAGAGCTGCCGATAGAGCCGCTCCTGCACGCCGCCGAGAAACTGCCCCTCCCATGCGGCCTGCTCCAGTACCCGCTCCGTTCCGAATTCCGTGTCATTAAGCCTTTTTTCGCCGTTGTCGCGCTGCCACTGCTTTACCTTGGGCTTTCCGCCTGCAATTGCCGCGTAACGCTCCAGAAGAAACCCGCGTCCTTGCGCATCGGCGAAAACAAGCCTCCCTCCATGTCTGCCGCCTCCAGCAGGCTCATGGCGTTCTCCGGGGGAAGATCGTCTCGGGAAACCATACAACATCGTTCGCAGGTAGCCGAACAACGTGCTCTTGCCTGCTTCGTTAGGCCCGTAGACGACAATGACCGGAGCATCCAGTCCGATGCTCCGATCATTCAACTCGCCGTATCCGTCAATACGCGCTTCGATCAGCCTCATTCCTTTTCCCCTTCCTCCGCGATGGCTTCGATGGCAAGCAGGCGCGCCTCCTCCAGCCAATCCATCGGCAGCTCGTCCCAGCTCCGCCGGCACAGCTTGCCCAACTTGGCATGGCTGTCGATGTCCGAGATCGCAGCCCTTGCGAACATTCTCCAAGCCTCGGAATTCTCGCGCAGCCTCTCTCCAAGCCGATACAGCTCGCCTGTAAAGCCATCATCCATGGCAAGCGCGGCCCAGTCCATCTGCGCGAAGGTCGAAGCTTCCAGGCTGTGGACGTACACCCATGCAGAGCCCTCTCGCCAGAGCTCCTCCTGAAGCTGCTCCAGCAGAGCCGCTGTCAACGACCCATCCTTAAGACGCGCATGTAGAGGACCGCTCCCCGCAAGCTTAAGCCTTAACATAACGGGCCGCCCTTCGCCCTCTTCAGAGGCACTGCCTGCCGCCGCCTGAAGTCTGCTCAGCAGCTCCTGCTCGGTCGCAGCGCCTTCGATGGGCACGATCATCTCTTGCCATCTGACGGCATCCAGCGGAAGGAATGTCAGATCGGTCGCTCCCGAGGCGGACACATCGACAAGATAGCAGCCTTTGGCCCCGATTTCTCGCGGATTGCGGCCTTGCGAATTGCCGGAGTAGACGACATGGGGATACTGATGCAGCACTTCGCGCTTATGAATATGGCCAAGCGCCCAATAGTGAAAGCCGCCGCCGGTCAACTGCTCCAAGGAACATGGCGCATAACTGTCGTGAGAGGGGTCACCTCCCACATTGCCATGCAACAATGCGATATGATAGGGAGCATCGGCATCCGCGGCATAACTCAAGGCCAGGTTTTCGGTCACCGCCCGCTCGCCGTAGGATACGCCGTAGACGTTGGCCGCCAGCTCGCCGCCTCTCGTATAGGCAGGCGCGGATTGTACCCGATTGGCTCCGAAAATATGTACGCCATCCGGCAGTTTTAGCCTAGCTCGCCTGCCGCCCAGATGATCGTGATTGCCATGAATGGCATACACGGCAATGCCATGCCCGGCGAGACGCTCCCACTCCTTCATCAGCGCGAACTGGGCTCTCAGGGAGCGGTCCGCCTCGTCGAACAGATCGCCGGCCACGACAACGAAGTCGACTTCATGTTCGATCGCCGCATCCGTTAATCGTCTCAGCGCCGCGAACGTGGCGGCAGAGAGCGCCGTCCGAACGGCGTCCGGCGCCTTGACGAGTCCGCGAAACGGACTGTCGAGATGCAGATCCGCGGCATGAATAAATCGGAAAGACACACCCACTTTCGACTCAGCTCCCTTCTTCCCGAGTTAGACGGACCTTCTTCTGAGGAAGGCCGCCATTTTACGTTGCCGGTCCCTCCGGCTTCAGTCCGAGATAGACCTTTTTGAACTGCGTGATGACCCTTTGCAGCGAATACTCCTTCTTCGCCTTGTTCCAACCCGCTCTCGCCAGGTTATGACGGTAGATGGGATCCGATACGACCTTCTCCAGCGCCTCGGCCAGCGCCAGATGATTTTCCGGCTCTACGAGCAGTCCGTTAACGCCATCCTCGATCTGCTCTCCGATGCCGCCCACATTCGTGCCCACCAGCGCCAGCCAGCACAGCGCCGCCTCCGCGAATACGGAGCCGAACGCCTCCGCGCGCGAAGGCAGGACAAACACGTCGAAGAACGGCATAAATTCCTCGGGATGAAGCATATAGCCGTAGAAGATGATGTCGTCGTACAAATTAAGCTCCTGCGCGAGCGCCTCCAGCTCCTTGCGCATAGGGCCGTCACCGATGATGTGCAGCACGAACGGACAGCCGCGCGCCTTCAATTCGGCGCAAGCCCGGAGCAGAATGTCCAGTCCCTTGGCCGGCACGAGCCGGCAGACGGTAATCAACTGCGTAACGGCATTATCATGCGCGATCGGCTTGAACCGCTTCTCGTCGTAGCCGTTGGGAATGACCTTGATGGCCTCCGGCTGCTCCACGTAAGGCGCGATATACGAGCGAAATGACACCGACACGGTTGTCAGTAGATCCGCCTTCGCCTCCAGCTCCCGATAAATCGATGTCAGGAAGCGGTGCTCCGTCCCGCCCTCTTGGATCCTGCCGTTGAGCATCAGCTCGCGCTCATAGCTGGAGTGGATCGTCATAATAAGCGGCGTGTCGGGATAGAGCTGCTTCATGACAAGCGCCGCGATCGGATGATGGGCATGAATAATATCGTAAGACTTTTGCAATCTCAACTTGGTCCACCACACGTAATCCTTGTATGTCTGTATATATTTGGCGACCAGAGGATTATCTTCGAAGTCGCGATGCTCGAAGGTTTCGAAGCTCACTTCCTCCTGTCCTTTGTTTCTAACGCGCTTGGGCAGCGAGAACAGCTCCATTCCCCATCCCATCTTGATGAACCGTTCCTGTATATAAGGCACCATCGACGATACGCCGCCCGGCTGCTCCGGCGGGAAAAACAATGCCTGCAAAATATTCATGAGCCAACTCCCGATAAAAAGTCTAAAGCGTAACTCCGCTTCGAAAATAGTGCCAGATTCATGGTTACGAAACTACTGGAATATGATATATTAGAACATATGTTTCTGTAAAGTTCGTGTTCAAAAAGTCTAGGGCGTGTCTGAATACTCCGAGGGGAGCAGATTTTGCCGAATTTTCGTTCCATGCAAGGAACTTTTGTGAAGGCGTTACCTAAGGCTACGTCAAGCAAAAGTGACGAAGCAGGGGGCGGAAAGGCGGTGAAAGATGCCCCTGAGCGGGTTTTCAGACACGACCTAAAGTCGCTGGCTTCCTCCAGACATTCCTACATAACGGTGGTTTAACCTATGACAATGATGCAATGGCTCACGGGACCGAACGGCGTACTCTTCTCTTCCACGTCCGTCATCGTCGTCCTCATTCTGATGCTGTTTATGTCAATCAAACTATATGCAAGCTATCGCAACAAAGTAACCTACAGATGGCTGATTGCCGCAATTTCGTTAATGATGGCGAAGCAGGCCGTCCTGATTGGTCTCGCTTTCTCCAGGCAGTCATTGTCGCCTTGGATTTATTTGGCATCCAGCTTGCTGGGGATCGTTTCTTTTATCATTATAAACTTTGTATTCATGAAATTATATACTTATCGCACCGCCCAACTGCGAAGCTTGCCCTTCCTGATCATGGCGGGCGCGACCGTCGCGCTCGCCGCAGCCCAATACGCGGTCGCTCCTTCCGGCTCGGGCGCATCCGGAGAGGGGCTGATCGTATCGTTCCCGCTGCTGGACGTCTACATGATCGTCGTTACTCTTATTATATTGCTGGCGACGCGAGTGGCGGACCTCAGTCCAAAATATTATACAGGGTTGATTGTGTACTTCATCGGAGAGCTGGCACGCATGGCCGACGCTTACGTCTTCCACGGCGGGCAGCCTTGGCTGCTTCTGCTGGGCCTCCTGCTCCCCATTGCGTACTTCAGCTTAATGTTCATGCTGCTGTTCGAGTGGGTCATTGATCGGCTGATGTCAACCTACCAGTCGTCCATTGTCGACGGACTTACGGGCCTGTACAATCGCCGCCATTTCAGCAGCAAGGCGGATGCATTGCTTAAGGGCAGCAAGTCTATGGCGATCATCTTCTGCGATATCGACAACTTCAAGCGCCTTAACGATACGCAGGGCCATCTCAAGGCGGACATCGTGCTTAAGCGGGTAGCCGAGATTATTAAGGAGGAGGCCAGCAGCATCGGCTCTGCCGGGCGATACGGCGGCGAAGAGCTGCTGGCTTGCATCAGCACGGAACGCGTGAAGCCGGATGTCGTTGCGGAGAGCATTCGCAAGCGCA
Organism: Paenibacillus sp. PAMC21692; assembly: GCF_014303795.1. Lineage (NCBI taxonomy): Bacteria > Bacillati > Bacillota > Bacilli > Caryophanales > Paenibacillaceae > Paenibacillus > Paenibacillus sp. PAMC21692. The sequence goes on along the minus strand of NZ_CP060293.1, from coordinate 4,375,107 downwards.
TCGAGAGCGAGACGATCGTTACCGTCAGCGTCGGCTTCAGCACATCCAAGGAGAGCGGTTCCGTACAGGAGATGGTCAAGCAGGCGGACGAGGCGATGTATTATTCCAAGATGAACGGAAAGAACCGCGTTTCCAGCTTCAAGTCGCTTCCCGCCTCTGCGAAAAACTTGGGATAACGCATGTATGGCGCTTGCCTGGTGCCGATTCGCCAAACGTTGCAACGTGAAATGTCTGTCGCTGTTGTATAGCTTCGAAGCGCGTTCATTCCGGGGATGATAGGTTAAGTATGGGGATAGACTTTCCTATAATTGAACGGAAGAAACCTCCGGTTCACCGCTCTGTTCGCGGTATCGGAGGTTTCTTTTTTTTGCCGCTGATATCTTTTAACTCTCAATCGCACCTCTCAGCACGGTGACGGCATGACCGGAGAGCAGCACGCGCTCCTCCCTCATCGACATGCCAACCAGTCCTCCGCGCGCCGAAGCTTGATAGCCGGCAAGCTCCGTCCGGCGCAGCCGTTTGGCCCAATACGGCGCAAGACCGCAATGGGCAGAGCCCGTCACAGGATCCTCGTCGACGCCGAGTATTGGGTAGAAAGCCCGCGATACGAAGTCGTAACGCACACCTTCTGCTTCTGCCGATGAGTCTGCTCGACTGGTTACCACGACCCCTCGAGCATCCAGCCGCTTCAGCATGCCAAAGTCCGGTCTCAGCGTCCGTACGGTCCCCTCTCCGTCGATCTCCACAATATAATCCATCCGGTTGCGCCCGACATAACGGGGAATAAGTCCGAGACCTTCCAGCAGCTCCTGCGGCGCTTGCACCGGCAGCGGCGGCTCGGCGGGGAAGTCCATGGCAATGGTGCCATCTTCTCCATTGCGTATGGCGGTTAATCTCCCGCTAAGCGTGTCGAACGCCGCCTCCTTTGCCACATCCAACCGTCCGCTCTCCCACAGCACATGCGCGGCGGCAAGGGTCGCATGGCCGCACAACTCCACTTCCGCCTGCGGCGTAAACCATCTAAGACTGTATACTCTGTCATCCTGCTGCTGCACAAACGCCGTTTCGGACAAATTCATCTCCGCTGCAATCGCGGCCATCTCCAAGTCCGTTATGGGGTCATCTACGATGCATACCGCCGCTGGATTGCCCCCGTATCGAGTCCGGGTAAATGCATCTACTACATAGATCGGCCTGCTCAATTTGTCGCAACTCCTTCTCCAACCAACTATAATCGCAGAAAAAAAGAACCTGCTTCTGCAAGCTCTTTATAATCATTTAATGATCTTCTTCCCGCAGCGGAATTAGCAGCTCGACCGGCTCCTCTTCCCAATGCTGCTCGTCGATATAGAACAGCTCCAGTGATACGGCGCGTTCTTCTTTCTCCAGCTTCTGCTCAGCCATCCAGGTATTTAGCTGCTCGTAACCTTCTCCGACTCGCTTATTGGAGCTGGCTACCATGGCATACCGTCTGGCCGGAATCGTCCATTGCACCATGCCGGGAGGCACTTCCTCCAGATGCTGCACCTCATAACAAGCCCAATACGTCGCGAATGCTTCGTTACCATAATAAGGGCAATAAATGACAGTCCCCTTGATGGCTTCGTTTAATTCGTGCTTGCGCGACAGAATCTCCGTCTGCAGCCTGATGGCATCATCCGGGAAGGACGAATACGGGCCGCTGTAACTGATGCCCACCACATTGAGGGCAGGCTTTGTGACGATTGAGCAATTTTCCACGTTGTTTCCTCCTTCACGTTTTGTCGAGCAAAACTTGACCAGCCAGGCGGATGAACGCCTTTGACTCGGGTGAACTTGTGACAGATGGAAAATGGGCTGACTCCCTTAGTGTAACATGTCTCAAGACCGATGGATAGTCGGACTATCCTCCGGGATGCATTCGATGAGACCGCCGCCAGGTTCGTTCGTCGTACGATCCGCTTACACCAGTCTGCACCGGTTGCTCGATCTGCCTGGCGACGCCAGTCTATGCCGGTTGGTCTGTCAGGCGCCTTAATCGTCCTGCTGCTGCAGCCGCTGCATGAAGTCCTCCATCGCGCTGTAGCCCTGTTGCTTCAAATACCAGTTGTTCGCCGCGGCTTCGATGAGTCCTGCCACATCCCGGCCGGGCTGCAGCTGAATCTCGAAGTGCGGCACGCTGACGCCCATGTAATCCACGAATTTGGGCTCCAGCTCCAGATCGTTGTTGAGCTCGTTGTCGCGCCACTTGGTAAGCTCGATGTCCAGCGCGATCCGCGTCTCGTCCTGGAACGCCTTGCGTCCGTACAGCCGGACGACATTGACGAGCCCGACGCTGCGAAGCGCGAGAAACTCCTTGGACTTCTCGTTATGGCTGCCGAGCAGCGTCTGCGGGCTCAGCTTCTTGAGCACGACGATGTCGTCGGCGACAAGGCGATGGCCGCGCCGGATCAGCGTATGGGCCGTTTCGCTTTTGCCCACGCCCGACTTGCCCCGCAGCAAAATGCCGATGCCCGATACGTTCAGGCAGACGCCGTGCACCGCGATTTCCTGCGCCAGCTCCTTGACGAGATACGCTTCGAGCATGCCTAGGAAGGACGCCGTCGCATCCTTCGTCCGTAAAAGCGGAATGCCTTCTTGCTCGCAATATTTGGTCAAATACTTGAGTCCTTCCTGGCCTGCCGTCACGACGAAACAGGGCGGATGATATTTGACGATATTGCCGATATGGTGGTTTCGTTCCTCCTCCGTCCGGCTGTGCAGGTATGTAATCTCCTTCCTCCCCAGCACCTGAACATGCGCCTGCGGGAAAAAGTCGAAATACCCGGTGAACTCAAGGCCCGGCCGATAAGCGCGGGACTTCGCGATCCTGCGGTCCAATCGTTCGGCGCCTGCAAGCACCTCCAGCTTGAACCGCTGTGCCAATTGTAGAACGGCAATAGACTTCATTCTCCAAGCTCCTTTCTAGAGGTAGTTCACTCGAACTTTACAAGGTAGTTCACTCGAACTTTTTGAGGTGGCTCGCAAGCCTTTTTAGCAACAATCGCCCTCGCATAGCCGAAAGGCTTATTCGAGAGCGATGACATGAATGAGTATATGAATGTAGTTAGAAATTGAATACAAAATCGTCGTCATTCAGCGGTTCGACGTGAATCGTCCGCACATAGCCGTTGCCCTTCTTCGAGAAGAAGTCATGTTGCTTCGTATGTGTGCTGATGCCGTTAAAGACGATCGGATTGACCGGCTCTTCCGGGAAGTACGGCTCCATGCCAAGATTCATAAGCGCTTTGTTCGCGTTGTAACGAACGTAGGTTTTTACTTCGTCCTCCAAGCCAACCGGACCGTACAGGTCGTCCGTATAGATAACCTCGTTCTCGTACAGCTCGTGCAGCAGCGCAAGAACTTGCGCTTGCAGCGTAGCCTGCTCCTCTGGCGTGAACGTCGCGAACAACTCCTGAGCCAGTACGCCGACGTACAAGCCGTGGATGCTTTCGTCCCGAAGGATCAGGTCGATAATCTCGCCGCTGCTCGTCATCTTGCCTTGGCCCGCCAGATAAAGCGGGTAGAAGAAGCCGCTATAGAACAGGTAGCTCTCCAGGAATACGGAAGCAGCCATTGCCTTATACAGCTCTTGCGGGGTCGTTATGTTGGAATACCAGGTAGCGATCATATTCGCTTTCTTTTGCAGTTGAGGGTTCTCCTCCACCCAACGGAAGATCGCATCGATCTCTTCGCCGGAAGCCAGCGTCGTGAAGATGCTGCTGTACGACTTGGCATGGATTTGTTCCATCATCGACATGAAGGACAATACCGCTTTGCGCTGCAGACCGTCCACATGTTCAAGTATCTTAGGCATGCCGACGCCGCCTTGAATCGTATCGAGCAGCGTCAGTCCGCCCAGCACGTTCTTGTAGAGCGTACGCTCTTCGTCGGTCATCGCCATCCAATCCATCTTATCGTCAGATAACGGAATTTCTTCGTCCGTCCAGAATTGCATGACGTTCTGCTGCCAGAAGGTCAGTGTAAAATCATCGTCCGGGCGGTTCCAGTTAACGGCTTTCATAAGTAGGCATGCTCCTTCTTCGCTAACATAGTCGCGGGTTCGTCCACCCGCAGGGTGAAGCTGCGCTTTAAAGTTCCTGTTCAAAAAGTTCGGTTCTCAGCACAACTTTTTGACGACCTCTTAAACGGCGCAGCTTGTGCATTCTTCGACAGACAGGCGCTTCGTTCTTGTATAGTACAGCGACTTCAGGCCCTTCTGAGCGGCGTAGACGTAGAAGCGCGCCAGCTCGCGGGTCGTCACGTTGCTGTTAACGTGAAGAACGGTGGAGATGCCTTGGTCGATATGTTGGCCAATCTCGGCGATCAGGTCGATCAGCTTGAATTGGTTGATGTTATACGCCGACTTGTAATAGAAGAAGTTATCCTGCGACAGGTACGGCATCGGATAATACGTTGTCGAGTTCGCATAGGTTCGAGTCTCGATATGCTCGACGATCGGCATAACGCTCGATGTCGCATTTTGGATATAGGAGATGCTTTGCGTTGGCGCAATCGCCAGACGGTATGCATGGTACAAGCCGTGACGCTGCACTTTCTCCTTGAGCTCCGCCCAATCTTGCGGGGACGGAATCTCCATGCCCTGGAACAATTCCTTCACGCGGTCGGATTGCGGATGGTAGTCCGTCTCCATGTAACGAGTGAAGTAAGTGCCTTTCGCGTACTCGGAACGGTCGAAGTCCTTAAACGTGACGCCGCGTTCCTTCGCGATCTCCATGCTTTTTTCCAGGGAGTAGAAGTTCATCATCATAAAGAACGCGTTCGCGAATTCCTTCGCTTCGTCGCTTTCGTAAGCGATTTTGTTCTTCGCCAGGTAACCGTTCAGGTTCATCGCGCCGAGACCGACGGAATGCAGCTCGTCGTTTGCCTTGCGCACGCCCGGCGCGTTGTCGATCTTCGACAGGTCGCTGACCGTCGTAAGGGCTTCAATGCCGACATGAACGGAATCTTTGATTTTGCCGCGTTCCATGACGTTCACGATGTTAAGGGAAGCCAGGTTGCAGCTGATGTCGCGGCGGATGAAGTCCTCCACGCCGTAATCGTTGATTTCCGATGTCTCTTGCAGCTGGAAGATTTCCGTACACAGGTTGGACATCTTCACGCTGCCGATATCTTTAAGCGCATGTACGCGGTTGGCGTTGGACTTGTTCATGATGTACGGGTAACCGGATTCCAGCTGAATGGACGCAATCTTTGTCAGCATGTCGCGAGCGTTCATCACGGTTTTTTTCGTTACTTTGTCGTTGGCGAGAAGCTCATCGTACATCTCGTCCATGTCCATGTCATCCAGATGCTGGCCGTAAGCCTTATGCACGGAATGGGGACCGAATACGACCAGCGGCTTGTTCTGGGCAGCCAGCTCGTAAAATTTGTTCGGGATAATGAGTCCGATCGACAGCGTCTTGATACGCGATTTTTCGTCTGCATTAATTTTTTTGCAATCCAGGAACTCAATAATGTCCCAGCCGAAAATATTATAATAACCCGCGCCGGAGCCTTTGCGCTGGCCCATCTGGTCCGCATAGGAGAAAGCGTCCTCCATCAGCTTGAGCACCGGCATGATGCCTTTGGCCGCGCCTTCCACGCCTTTGATCGGCTCGCCGCGCCCGCGAAGCTTGGAGAGATTTACCGCCACGCCCCCGCCAATCTTGGACAACTGCATGCAAGTGCCCAGCACGTAGTTGATAGAGTTGAGAGAATCGTCCATCTCCAGCAGGAAGCAGGATACCATCTCGCCGCGGCGGCTCTTGCCCGCGTTCAGGAACGTCGGCGTCGCCGGCTGCAGGCGCTGCTCGATCATCGCTTCCGCGATGCGAAGCGCGCGGTCGGCATCTCCTTCGCCCAAATGCAAGGCTACAATCGCGACGCGGTCCGGATATTGCTCCAGGTAATGCGCCTTGTTGTTTGTCTTCATCGCGTAATCCTTGTAGAACTTCGAAGCTGCCATGTACGACTGGAATTGGAAACCGCTATTTGCCGTTAAGTTGAAGACGGCCTCCACTTGCTCGAATGTATATTTAACGAATACATCATCGTAATAGTCGTTCGTTATGAGGTAGTCCAGCTTCTCGCGCAGCGAGCCGAACTTCATGCTCTTCTGCTCCACTTCGGCCATAAATGCTTCGACCGCTTCCTTGTCTTTCTCTAACTGGTAGAACCCGTCGGCTCCGCGTTGCATCAACTGATTGTTCAATTCGATATGTTTCATGTCTGTTTGCTTCGTATCGCTTTTCACTTCGGCCTTGGCTTCGGCTAGGGTCGCCGTCGCTCCCATCGCTTTCGTATCTGTGCTTAGTTCGTCAAATAGCTTCAATGGCACGCACCCTTTCGACAAAATATTGCATATCCCGATTCGTTCCCGACAACTCAAACTTCAGTATGACCGGCACATCGTACAGCGTGGAGATCGTATCCGCGCTCTTGGCGAAGCCGCTCCCCCAATTCCGATTGCCGCTTGCCGATACGCCGCGAAGCAGTCCATGATTGTTCCGCAGGAACGTGTTTACTTTCTCCGGCACCTGACCGAATCCCGTCGTATAAGTGACGAGCACGAACGGTTCGTTGATCTCCGTATTTTCGTCGATCTGCACCGATCGCATATTCAGCTTGTTGATGAACCGCTTCACGTTTCCCGTCTTCGAGTCATAGACAACTAACATCGCATGCCAGCTCCCCTACTGATTTTTAGCAATGAAAAAGCGCTTCTACCCCTTTACAGCGGGCAGCTGCGCCTCGTTGCGATATACCATTGGTAGATCTCATAAGCCCTTAAACCATCAATATGTAGTTGATGTTTCTGATTTTACATCAAGATATAGGTATAGTCAATGAAAATTATGGAGATCTTATTAATCTATTTTTTTTGACATGCTCGACTATTTTAACAGATAAGACTATGATGGGATAGTGACATTTTATAGGTATAATGGGGGTTGAAATTATGAGAAAATTGACATCCGAAGAGGTGTTGTCGGCGCTTAAGGACATGCAGAGAGCGTCCGGCATGGACGCAACGGACGTGTTTGCCTATATAAAAGAACTGGAATCCAAGGCATCCAGGCTGGAAGAGGAGCTGCGAAAATTACGCCGTTCCGCATCCCGCAAGCCGGCATCGGGGTCGCCGATGAACAGTCGACTTATGGATGCATTGAGGGAATGATCCACCACGCGGGAACCTCGCTCTGCAATTTGGCACATGCTTACCAATATCGACATTTCGACACCAGATATGAATAGCATCCAAAAAACAGGACGTTCGAACTATCGTCGCAAGTGGAGGTTCGCGAACAGCGACAAAGCCCCTGCCCGCGCCTAAAAAAAGCGCTGATAGAGGCTCGTTGTTGATTCTGAGCGAAACATTGCGATTATTTGATCGCGGCAAAAAATAGACGCTCCGAGCCGGCGTTCCGCGGCTTAAACTCAAAATCCGCGTATTCATCCACCGTACGGAACCCCGCGCGGCGCAGAGCCGCAACGACCCACTGGGGGTCATAAGCCCGCTGATGGTGGGTTTCCTCGAAGCGGTAGAACCGGGCGTCCTTCTCGCGCGCGAAGATCGTCAAGTTATGCTCGATCTGGCAGCGCTGCTCTTCGAAGTCGCATGTCCATATGTAGGCGATATCCCGCTCGTCAAGGACAAACGGCTGCTCCGCTGCGTATCGGATCAGTTGGGACGGAGGGTGCATGTCGAACAGAAAGGATCCTCCGTCCTTAAGCGCCCGGTAAGTCGCCCGGAATGCAGCTTCTATGTCGGCTTCCTCCGTCAAGTAATTTAGACAATCGCAGAACGACAAGACGGAGTCTACGGGCTCTCCGATCCCCCAGTCCCGCATATCCTGCTGCAGCCAACGAATCGTGCCGGCACGAGGCCGTACAGCCTGCTCGGGCGTTTCGTCCCACTTGCTCCTGGCGACGGATAACATGTCCGAAGACAGATCGATGCCGTAGACATGGAAGCCCGAACGCGCAAGCGGGATGGACAAGCTCCCCGTTCCGCAGCCCAGATCCACAACAGAGGAGGGCATGCCGTAACGCGACCAGCTCTCGCGGGCGAACCCGAGCCAATCTACGTAGGGCATATCCTCCATCAGTTGATCATAAACGAGCGCGAATTGTCCGTAGGATTGCCCCATGATCACTTGCCTTCAGTCCCTTCTTCGCGAGTTGCACCGCCGGCTGCACCGGACTCCTCCTGCTCGGCGGCCAGATGGGTCCAGCTCCCTTTTTGCGTCACGATACCTTCCCGCATCAGCTTGCCAAGCGCCCGCTTGAAGGCGGACTTGCTAATCCCGAAACGTTTCTTGATAAGCTCCGCCTCGGTCTCGTCGGAGTATGGCATAGCTCCGCCAGGGCGTTCCTTAAGGAACGCTAAAATACGGTCAGCATCCTCGACGCGGCCAACTTCCTTGCGCTCCGTCATCGACAAATTGACTCTGCCATCTTCCCGAATAAAGGTGACGCGGGCTCGTACGCGTTCGCCGAGACGAAGCGCCTTCGTTCGTTCCGGGCTCGGAATAAGCCCGTACACGCCGAAGCCGACGACTCCGCCGTCCACGATGACAAAGGAGCCCATCTGAAGCGATTTCGTCACCCAGCCCTCCACCCAGCTATTTTTCCACGTTGCGGGAGCAGGGAAAACGAGCGGCGACAACTCTTCCTCGAAGGCCGTCTTGGCGACAAGCCTGCCGATCTTGTCATGGCGCATCGTGACGTATACTTCATCGCCGGGAAGCGGGCGATACGGGATGCTCTCCGGCAGCTCCGAGAGCGGCAGCAGCAGGTGACGGCTAAGACCCATCTCCAGGAAGCAGCCCAGCCTGGGATGCACGTCCACCACCCGAAGCCGCGCCAGCTCTCCAAGATGAAGCAGCGACTGCTTCATTGTCGCGGCGATGCGGTCCTCGGAATCGTAATAGATGAACACGTCGACGGAATCGTCGATATGCGGCTTGGAGCCAATCAGCTCCGTATAGTGCAGCAGCACCTCCGACTCGCCGTCGCTCAGAAAGAAGCCGTAAGGCGATACTTCTCTTGCGACGCGCAGGGTCTGTCTCGTGCCAGCGGTCAGCGTCATGCGAATTCCACGACCTTCGCGTCCGACCACAGCCGCTCCAGGCTGTAATATTCGCGTTCTTCGCGGTGGAAGACGTGGACGATCACATCGCCGAGATCGATCAGCACCCATCTTGCCGTATCCATGCCTTCGAGACCGCGTACCCTTGCCCCGTTTTTCTCGGCTTGCTTGCGAATCTCCGTCGCGATCGCCTGCACCTGCGTATCGGAGTTGCCGCTGCAGATAACGAAATAATCCGCCACCAGCGACACTTCCTTAAGATTAAGCGCAATGACGTCCACGGCTTTTTTATCTTCTGCTGCATCTACCGCGATTTTCATCAATTCATCGGAATGTACGGTCATTCACGAGCCTCCTTTGGCGTTCGCCAAGCAAACGCGTCATCGTTTTGTTTGATTGTAATACGTTCTATTATGATTTGCCCGACAATTCCTCGATCAATCCATTACGCGCCTCTACCGTTAACGGATAGATCCGCTTGCCTCTGGCGATCAACACGCCGATCGTGCCGTCCAGCCCCGCAAGAACGGCCCGATCCAGACTTTGCTCGGCGAGCGCGCGGATATCGTCCACGCCGGGAAAATTTCTCCCCGGCTCGATGTAATCGGCAAGCCAGACCACCTTCTCCAGCTTCGTCATACCTCGGCGGCCGGACGTATGATAGTTGATCGCATCCAATACCTCCGGATCCGTTACGCCGTATTCCCGCTGCGCAACCCATGCGCCTGCCAAAGCATGCCACAATTCCTTGTCATAGTCCAGTACGTCGGATGACAGAGCGTTATCGCGAATGATGGCCGCTTGACGGTCGACGGGCCAGAACTTGGCCACATCATGCAGAATCGCTGCCAGCTCGGCCCGCTGAGGATCCTCGCCGTACCGCTCCGCCAACACGATGGCTGTCGCCATAACGCCCTCCGTATGCAGCCACCGTTTCTCCGGCATCTCCGCACGCACTCTATCGATCATCTCTTGTCGATCCATACCAACCATGCCTCCTAATCATTGCGTATACCGCGTCCGGCACTCGATAACGGATCGACTTCCCTACCGCCAGCCGTTCGCGAAGCACGGTCGACGATATGCCGATCGCCGGCATTTCCGCAAAAGTTATGCGGCAGCGAAGTTCCTCCGGCAGCAGCTCCGGCGTTGCCGTCGTCTCCGGCCGGGAGAGGCCGATAAACGTCACGAGCTCGGCAAGTTCTTCGATTCTATGCCACTTGGCCAAGTCGTTGATGCGGTCGGATCCGATAATATAAGCAAAGGAGTGATCGGGATGTTGCTCCCTGAGCGATCGCACCGTGTCGATGGAATAGCTTGTGCCTCCCCGACGCAGCTCGATATCCAGCACGCGGAACCGATCCTGGGTAGCGATGGCCGCGGCTACCATCTCGTAGCGGTCATTCTCGGATGCGCCTGGCGCGCCCGATTTGAGCGGCGGAGATGAAGTAGGAATAAACCACACTTCATCCAGCCCGCACTCTGCCATCGCCGATTCGGCTGCGATGAGATGACCAATATGGATGGGATCGAAAGTGCCGCCCATTATGCCAACTTTGATCACACCGATCACCTCCAGGTACCGTTGTAGTAATTTAAATAAGAGTTCAAAAAGTCCGGTTTTCAGCACCGAGAAGATTGGATGCAGGTAGAAACTGAGGAGCGGAGCGTAGTGGAAGCTACGTGAGCACCTGCAATGTTTCCGTAGGAAACATTCTTCGAAAGCATCCGCTTAGGTTCGCCTGCATTCAATATTCGATGTCGAGTACGCTACCTGAGTTACTTCGTGATGGGAAGCGGACTTTTTGAACTTCCTTTACGGCAGTTCGATATTTTTGTGATCCTTGGATTCCTTGTAGAGCACGATCGTCTTGCCGATAACCTGCACCAGCTCGGCGCCGGCTGCCGCGGCTACTTCCGCCCCGATCTCGCGAGGATCGTCCATACAATTGTTAAGGACGGACACTTTGATCAGCTCGCGTGTCTCGATCGCTTCGGAAATATGACGGACAAGATGATCGTTCGTGCCTCCCTTGCCGACCTGAAAGATCGGCTGAAGATGATGCGCCAAAGAGCGCAGATGTCTTTTTTGTTTGCCTGTTAACATAGAATACCGTTCCTTCTTTCGTATACGAATACGCGGCGGCGCCAGCGCTTGCCACGCCAAAAACCTAGATTGCTTATTATATTATTGCCCTGCTTGGAGCGCCTCCAGCACCGTCTCGCGCATAGCCGCAACAGGCGCAACCTTCCCCGTCCAATATTCGAACGCGTATGCTCCTTGATAGATGAACATGCCGAGCCCGCCATGCGTCCTGCAGCCGCCCGCTTCCGCTTGCAGCAGGAACTCCGTCCTCAGCGGATTATAGATGAGATCGCTTGCGACCGCGCCGGGCTTCATCCACCCCGCTTCGATCGGCGATTGACCTACGTTCGGATACATGCCGACCGAAGTCGTGTTAATGACGATATCCGCATCGCCGCACCAGCGCTGCAGCTCATCATTGGAGATGGCGTGAACACCCGCCGAAGCGCCGCCAAGCGATTCCGCGAGTTCTTCCGCGCGCTCTACCGTCCGGTTAGCGATCGCGACGGACTCCGGCTTTTCTTGAAGCAACGCGTACACGATGCCCCGCGAGGCGCCGCCTGCGCCGATTACGACGATCCGCTTGCCGGCAAGGTTCGGCTCCGCTTCTTCCTTCAAAGATCTTACATAGCCGATGCCGTCGGTATTGTAACCGATCAGTTTGCCGTTATCATTGACGATCGTATTAACGGCACCGATAGCCCGAGCTCCCGGATCGATCTCGTCGATCAGCTCCATCACTTGCAGCTTGTGCGGAATCGTCACGTTAACGCCGCGAATCCCCATCGCCCGCACGCCGGTTATGAATCCCGGAAGCGACTCCGAGGTGATATGGAACGCCGTATATACGCCGTTAATGCCGCTTTCGCGAAATGCCCGATTTAGCATAATCGGCGACTTGGAATGCCGGATGGGATCGCCGATGACGCCATACAATACCGTATGGCTGTCTATGGTCTCCCGTTTAATATGCTCAGTCACAACCGCTCCCCTACTTTCTAACCGCTTGTACGAAAGTCCACTCAGGACGGATCAAATCATCGAATCGCGAAGCAGAACCTTGACGCCCTTCGGCGCATAAACGTCAATCAACGCCCCGCGGAGGCCATTGACCTGAATCCAGCCCAGTCCAGCGATAAAGACATCCTGCTTCTCGCCTGGCTTAACGCGCAAGGAATGCCGCGTCCACTCCGGAATCGAAGCCAACTCATCACGCGAAGGAGCGCCCAGCAACTCGCCCTTGTGCTCCTCGTACAGCTCGTCCGCCCGCTCCATCTTCGTACGATGCACATGCAGCGCGTTCGAGATGTACAGCGTGAACGACTGGCGTTCGCCCTCGACAAAGTCGAATCTGGCAAGACTGCCGATAAACAGCGTCTGCTGCTCGTTCAGCTGGTATACCAGCGGTTTGATCGGCTTGTCCGGCAGCAGCGAGCCCAGGAAGCTGCGCGGCACGACCTCCGTCATTCGGCTGGAGTAGACAATTCCCGGCGTATCGATGATCGACTTGCCGTCATCCAGCGGTATGTATACCGCATCCAGCGTCGTGCCTGGGTAACGGGAAGTAGTCAATTCCCGCTCCATATTGCTGTAATCGCGGATAAGACGGTTAATCAGCGTCGATTTGCCGACGTTTGTCGCTCCGACCACATAGATGTCGCGGTCGCCTCGATGCTGCTCAAGCGCTTCGATGACATGTTCGAAGCCCATGTTCCGCTTCGCGCTGCACATAATGACATCCACCGTGCGAAGGCCCTGCGCCTTGGCTGCGCGCTGCACCCAATTGCGAATCCGGTTCACGTTCATCCCCTTCGGCAGCAAGTCAATCTTGTTGACGACGAGCAGCACCGGGTTATTGCCGACGAACCGTTGCAGGCCCGAGATCAGACTGCCCTCAAAATCGTACAAATCGACGATGTGAACAACAAGGCTGTTCGTCGTCCCGATGCTGCCGAGCAGCCGCAAAAAGTCGTCCTGATCAAGAGCAACCGAAGACGCCTCGTTATAATGTTTGATGCGGAAACATCGTTGACAGATGACCGGATCACGCTGCAGCGAAGCCTCCGGCAGGAATCCCGGCTTCTCGGAGTTTTCCGTTTGCAGCGTTACGCCGCATCCCGCACAGGAAGGCGTCTGTTCTCTTAGTTGCTGGTCTTTCACTTCGTTTCCTCCTCGTACCACAATCCGCGCTTGCGCAGTCTGGCCAATGCAATTCGTTCGATCCGGCGGTTGAACAGCGTCATAAAGCCCTCATCCGCCGGGGAAATCGGCGCGACCAGAATCGTATATAATCCCATTCGATTGCCGCCAAGAACATCCGTCATCATTTGATCGCCGATCATGACGGTTTCATTCGCTTTAAGTCCCAGCATCGCAAGAGCTTTGCGAAATGCTCCTTGGGTCGGCTTTCGCGCTGCGTGAACGAACGGAATTTGGAGCGGAGCCGCGAAGCTGCCAACTCTTGTTTCATTATTATTGGACACGATAACGACACTGAACCCCGCATCCCGCACCTTGTCCAGCCAAAGTACAAGTTCAGGGGTTGCCAGCGGTTCCTTGGCGCCGACCAGCGTATTGTCCAGATCCGTGATGATTCCCCGGACCCCTTGGGCGGCGAGAACATCTAGATCGATCTCGTATACCGAACCCACCCTCATATTCGGAAGAAGCCTTTCGAACATTCTGTGATCCCTCTCTCTTTCTGCCTGCTATCTTACGAAACTATACCATACAATCCGAATTTGTTGCAAAAAAAAGCCGCCGCCGGCGTACCGGCAAGCGGTATATATTATTATAGTAGGAATAATTTCAAGGTTATTTCAATTCACCGATCAAATAACGGATTTTGCCTGCAAACCGCTCGGCTTCTTCTCGTGAGACGGCAGCCTGACCGTATTTGGCATGCTCGAAGCTGTCAAGCACATAACGGAAGTCATCCGTAAGCCTCTTCTGCTGTTTCGACCATCTCAGAATCGCTTCCCGCAGCGTCTCATGTTCCTCGCGGCGCATGCCTCGCTTATGACACTGGCGCAGCAGCCTGTTCGTCTCGACGACAATCAGTTCGTTCGACGAGTAGTCCCGGCCTACCAGCTTGTTCCACAAGACCGGAATATCGCGGCGACGCAGCACGAGCCACAGAGCAGCTCCGGCAACAAGAGCGGATACTACAACGATCATCCATACAGCAGTTCCCTTCGATTCTGTTGGCACCTCGGCATTGACAGCCGGCTCATCAACAGAAGGCGCTACTGTAGGCAGAGGCGTTTCTTCGCCTTCCGCTACCATATAAGGGAAGGAGAAGCCCGCGGTAGCCTCGAACGAAATCCAGCCATATCCCTCAAAGTAAATTTCTACCCAAGAGTGGGCATCCGAGTTGCGAACGGTGTACATCCCCGCGCCTGATGGGTTGAAGTCTTCACCGTCCAGCATCTCTCCCGGACCGTAAAGATCGGCAGGCAACACGCCCGGCGCAAATCCTTTTACCCAACGAGCCGGCATGTCGAGACTCCGGGCAAGCACAGCCATCGCCGAAGAGAAGTAGTCGCAATACCCTTCCATCAGCTCAAAAAGAAACTGATCGACGAAGTCTTCGCTTGTTCCCGATAACTTGGACAAGTCAGGTTTGTTATTATAGACAAAGTTGCTGCGCAAATAATTCTCGATCAGACGAGCTTTTTCGTAGTCGTTTGCGCCGTCTGCGGATATTTGCACCGCAAGATCGCGAACCCGTTGCGGCAACGACGCCGGCAGGCTCGTATAAACCTGCTGCAGATTTTGCTCGGCGAAGGACGCATCCGCTTCCTTGAGCCCTTCTTCATCCAACAGCGTGATGGTTGACGTAAGCGAATAAGACTTGGGGTACGAATCGGGATCCCCCCATCGCAGCTCCCACTCATACGGCTTCCATCTCATGAGATTAGGAGAGAAATTCCCGCTTTCCTCGTTGATCCAATTCACGCTGGATACGGGAGCCGCTCCGAACAGAACGGGATAAGTATCTTCCCTGATCATCGAGATTATCTGGCTCACTTCCACCGTCTCCGCAAGCGAACGGTCCTCTGCGGCTAGCAGAGCTTGCTCCTGGTTCACCCTTGCGGTAGTATCGATCGTCCGATTGTCCGCATCTACCCATCCGGTGCCCGTGTAGATGGCTTTGGACTCCCCTCGCCAATAGCTCCGTTGGGAGGTGGAAACGGTCATCATCGGCGAGTAATCATAGTCGAATCCGCCGCCGAGCGAGCCATCTTCCCGGCTGTAGCCGGAGCTGGCATTCGCTGTACTTTGAGGCGTATTGTTCGCCGGTACGGCCTTGTCTCCCAGGAACACGCGGACCTGCTCGCCCCTGGCATTTTTCCAAAGGGTGTAAGGATCCTGCAGCAAAGGTGCGGTAGACGGCACATTCACGCCGATCAAGACTAGCAGCGCGAGTACGATAAAAGTCGGCGTTATTAGGCCGACAGGATATTCGAACAACGTCCTCCAGCTATCGGGATGCGTCAATTGGAGCTTCCTCAGATGATGGACGACCAGCCATAAGAGGCCCGTAAATACGACGATTGCCACATCATCCCACAACCAGATTGGCGTAAATGAATCTGCTATAGTCAAGACCAGCAGAGCAGCGCCGACGATGCCGAACAAGCGCGTCCGCGTAGTAGCCCAGGCGGCGAACAGCATATGCAAACCAAGCAATGCCAAGCTAATCCATATAAACGGATGGAGCTGAGCAAGCTGCTGCTCCATCCACCAGCCCCATTCGCTGCTGTCCGCCGGCGCGGCAATATACCATTCCTTGCGCGCGAAGCGGTAAGTCACCCAGATGGCGGCAATCAGTTGGAAAGTCCAGCGAACCCATCTAAGCTTCTGCGGCAGAAGCGCGTCCACTATAATAGCCGCTACAAGCGTCGCATATGCGATCGTGTAGCTTTCGTGCCACCAGTATCCGTCGAATACCGCAACGCAAGCCATCAGAATGACGCCAACGAATAAGGAAACGAATCGTTCATACCAGCCGGCAGCCATATAAGCGCCGACCCAGGATAATACCTTCTTCATGCGGTCACGCTCCCTTCCAAGGCGGAAGGCAGATCCTGAAGATGCTTCACTTCGTACAACTGCCAACCTCTGCTGCGAATAAGACCTTTCCAGGCGATATTGCCGCTCAGCTTGTCGTCCGGATCGCCAATATGAATGAGACAAGGCGTCACGCCTTTGCGGGACAGCCATTCCATGCTTCGTATCATGCCGCTGCCGATATCGGCCGTAACAAGCAGTACGAAGCAGCCGGGCTCAATCATATATTCCGAGCGTGTGAGGGAATCATAGATCCGATAGGGTGCATCCGGACTCACGCTGGTCAAATGCTTCATGGCCAGGCTCCGCTGCTCCACGCCGGAGCGCGGGGGAAGCATCGTGACTTTCAAGCCTGCGGAGAGAAGACCCATCGCCGTATCATCCTTTAGGCCGTGCTCGATGAACGATGCCGTTACGGAGACGGCCAGCTCAAAGCGGTCTTGAGAGTCCCCATAGGAATCCGCATGCCTGTCTAGAATAAGCAGCGTGCGGGGAAGCGATTCTCGCTCAAACGCTTTGGACTTCCATTCTCCTGTTTTGGCCGTAGCGTTCCAATGCACGCGTGACAAACGATCGCCGTAGTGATACTCGCGAACGCCGTTAATTTGCGTGGTCTCCTTCGCCGAGCGAGACGCGGCCGCGTGGGAATACGGTCCGCGAATTCCCCGTTGAAATCCGCTCCATTGGCGAAGCGGAACAGTCTGCGGGAGCACGCTGAAGGCCGATTCCGTCGCAAAGCTGCCGGAATGCTCGAACAGGCCGAATACGTCGTAAGCGAGACATTCCGTCTCCGCGAAGCGATATTCTCCCCGGGGAAGCGGAGGCGTTCGATAGCTGATGGAACCCGTCCGCTTCCAGTTCGGCACAAACGACGTCTCGAATTGGAATACCCTTCCGTCGTGCCGGACAAATCCGTCGCGGACAATGACATAAGGAAGCGGATAGTAGCCCGGAATACGAACCTCTACGTTCACGTCGAGCGAGCTCCCCGCTGTTAATGTATCCGGCTGCGAGCCCGAGCCTTGAAGAACATGCATTCTGCTGCCCTTTACCTTGGCAATGCCGCTGTAGCGTCCCAGCAGCAAATACAACAGCAGCAAATTGAGAATAATGAAGAGCATGAGGGACGTCTTGCCCCCCTGGAACAAGAAGTAGAACAAGCTGCTGACGTAGACGGCCGCGATGAACGACTTGCGGAAGCGCTGCTTCTTCTTCTCGTTCATACGTTATCTCTCAAGCCGGACAGGCACTTTGGTCGACTGAAGCACTTGATCAACGACGTTGTCCGCCTTTAGTCCGTTCATGCGAGCCTCCGTGCGTAGCAGCAGGCGATGCGACAGCACGTATGGCGCAAGCGCTTTTATATCGTCCGGGGTTACATATTTGCGTCCGTTAAGATAAGCAGCCGCCTTGGCGGCCCTAGCCAGCGCGATCGTCGCGCGAGGGCTCGCCCCGAGCACCACTTGCGGATGCTCGCGCGTGCCGCGAATAAGGCCGACCAAATATTTGCCGACGGCATCATCCACATGCACCTGCAGCACTTGCTGCTGAATATGCGCAACGTCGCTTGCTTGAAGCACCGATTGGATCATGCTGGAAGGCTGAATGGCGCGATTGCCGGCAATCATGCCCTGCTCGTCTTCTTCGCTTGGGTAGCCCAGCGACAGCTTCATCATAAATCGATCCAGCTGCGCTTCAGGAAGCGTGTACGTTCCTTCGAACTCTATGGGATTTTGTGTCGCGAGCAGAACAAAAGGTTGCGGAAGCTCGTACGTATCGCCGTCTACAGTGACATGCCCCTCCTCCATCGCCTCCAGAAGCGCGGATTGTGTCTTCGTAGTGGCTCGATTGATTTCATCGGCCAGCAATATGTTGGTCATCACGGGGCCGGGACGGAACATAAACGTCTCCTGCTTGGGATGATAGATAGAAACGCCGGTAATATCGGTAGGCAAAAGGTCGGGATTGCACTGAATACGGCGGAATTGGCCGCCGATTGATTTGGCCAGCGCCTTCACCAGCTGAGTTTTGCCGGTGCCGGGCACGTCCTCCAGCAACACGTGGCCGCCTGCCAGCACGGCGACTAGCAATCTTTCAATTTCTTCTTTTTTTCCCAGGATGCAAGAGTTGAGATTAGCCAGAATCGATGAGCATAATTGCATGTCGTCGGTACGAATATCCACGATGAAATGACCTCCCGGAAAATAAAGTTATATAAAACAAAATCTTGTAACTCGCACTAATGTGGGTATAAAATGTGCGCCAATAATACTATTTTACAGTACTAGCTCAACCCGCACAAATCGCAGTCATCCAAAAAAAATTGGAGAATCCTACAGGATTCTCCATGGTGAATTCATCCCTTCGGCCGAATGACGAGGGCCGCGAGGAACGAAAATATGATCGCAGCCGAAATGCCTGCGCTTGTAACCTTGAATATGCCGGATATGACGCCGATCCAGCCCTGATTATGCAGCTCGGTCAACGCCCCGTGCACGAGCGCGTTACCGAAGCTCGTTATAGGCACCGACGCGCCCGCACCGGCGAATTTGACCAACGGCTCGTACAAATCAAAGCCGTCCACGATGGCGCCGATAACGACCAAAGTCGCCATCGTATGGGCGGGAGTCAGCTTAAGCACATCGAACATTAACTGTCCGAGCACGCATATGGCCCCCCCGACCAGAAAAGCCCAGAGAAATATCATGCCTGCGCCTCCTTTCCGGCAGCAGCAATCGCTACCGCATGGGCGATTCCAGGAATGCTCTCGCCCTGCTGGAAGGAAAGCGGAGACAGCAGCGCCCCCGTCGCAACGACGAGTATACGTTTAAGCTCCCCCTTGGCAATACGTTTCAAGAGATGACCGTAAGTCACTACAGCCGAGCAGCCGCAGCCGCTCCCCCCCGCTTGCACCTTCTGTTTTTGGACATCGTACACCATTAGACCGCAATCTCCGAATACCGTATGGTCCATGGGAACACCGTCCTGCATCAGCAGCTCCTTGGCGATGGGATGGCCGACCCCGGCCAAATCTCCTGTTACGATCAAATCGTAATCCCCTGGCGAACGACCCGTATCCTCAAAATGCGTCTGGATCGTATCCACCGCCGCCGGGGCCATTGCCGCGCCCATATTAAACGGATCGGTTATGCCAAGATCAACAACCTTGCCGATTGTCGCGCACTCAACGACGGGACCGTTGCCCGTGGCTGCAACGAGCGCTGCACCAGCGCCGGTGACAGTATATTGCGCCGTCGGCGGCTTCTGCGAACCGTATTCCGTCGGGTAGCGGAATTGCTTCTCCGCTGTACAGTTATGACTGCACGTGCCGGCGAGCACTTGGGTCGCGGAACCGCTGTTGACAAGCTGAGACGCGAGGGCCAGCGTCTCCATCGAAGTCGAGCAAGCGCCGAATACGCCAATATATGGCGCGCCAATCGATCTTGCCGCAAAGCTGTTGCTGATGATCTGGTTCATCAGATCCCCGCCGATATAGAACTGCACGTCACTGCGCTGCAAGCCGGCCTTCTGAATCGCGAATTCGGATGCTTGCTCCAGCAGCAAGCGCTCCGCCTTCTCCCAGCTTTTCTGCTGCATATCCAGCTCAGGATGGACCAGATCGAAGTCTGCTGCCAGCGGTCCATCTCCCTCGTCCGGGCCAACCACCGTAGCCGCTCCGATGATCACAGGCTTATTCTCGAACCACCAGGTTTGTTTGCCTTTGAGCATCCTATTGCCCCCCAGTGCCAAGAATAAGGTGAGCGATGCCTACAAAAAATGCTGCAACAGTGCCATAGACGATTACGGCTCCCGCCAGCTTAAACATATTTCCGCCTACGCCGAGTACGAGCCCTTCGCTCCGATGCTCCAACGCGGCGGAGCACATCGAATTTGCGAACCCCGTCACCGGTACCGCAGAGCCTGCGCCCGCGAACTGAGCAAGCTTATCGTACACGCCAAGACTCGTCAGAATGACGGAGAGCAGAATGAGTACCGCTACAGTCGGATTGCTCGCTTGCTCGGGCGTCATGTTCATCAAATGCATGAACAGCTCCATAATGACTTGCCCAAAGCAGCAAATCGCCCCGCCTATCAGAAACGCCTTCACACAATTGCCGAACACGGAACGCGGCGGTTCTTTCCCTTTGGCAAACGTTTGATACTCTTTTGGTGACATTGACATTTTCTGATAACGATTAGCAGCCGCCCCTTTGCCTGACTCGGAACTTGCCTGAGAAATGGACCCCTTGGACGCCAATGCTCTCTCCTCCTTCAAGATCGATCGCCAGCAGCCGTCATGTCCGCCGACATCTGACACCGATCCCAATCCTTCCTTCCCGTTCATTATTTGATCAACCGCCACAAATTATCCCGCCGAACCGGACTTTGGTTAAATTACCAATACCTCGAAGCACCATTGATCAATATCCCGACTGTTCAGAAACTCTTCTCGCAAACTTTAAGCTGATTGTTGCGCCATTTGCATTGATTTATTGCCAATCGATGAAAAATTGGATAGCAGGTAAGAGGAGGATTTCCGCATCCTACACATGTTAATGCCAAATGACAAGGATACTAACTTTTCGAATACAATTTCCTCCACGCAGTCTGCATGACTTAATCTGAAGCAGAACTCATCGAAATAAAGCTGTGCATATTTCGCACTTATTCCGTTGAAGGTTCGGCTCATCCATTCGCGAGCACTCATCGCAACTTCCGAAAGCGATTCGGAAGGCGCCAAAGAACAGAGTTGCTGCCGCTGTTCGAAAATCGCTGGAGAGGCATGTAAGATTATAAGCTTGGTTCGATTAACGTTTCGTTCATCCTCGAACACCGTCTTGTATCGGCTAAATTGATGCCTTGGATTTATTGCAAACGAACGAAGACCGCCATCGCATTGCTGAGCAGCAAACTCCATAGCATGTTTTTCCGTTAAAGGCTCTCTGGCTGTTTTCGATTCCGCAATCAATTTAATCTTGTAACGGGGTGATTGTTGCTTCCCGATCTCGCGAGAAATAATCATCGATTTCTCCTTGGACATACGGGATTCAACCAACCAAAAATCAGCTAAAAACAATTCATGTTTAGCCTCGACATGTCCGGACAATGGCTCCTGGCCATCCGTCATGGTTATAGTACGTCTAATTAAATGAAGCATCAACCAAGCTGTTTTATAAGTCACACCTAGAATTTCGGAAAGTTTTACTGCATTGATGCCTCTAGCTTGTGTTGCGACTAAATATATGGTAAGAAGCCATTTGCTAATCGGAGTCTTGCTTCCATGCATGAACGTTCCCACCGTTAGAGACGTCTGTTGACCGCATTGTCGGCATTCAAAAAGCGGCAACTTCCGAGTCTGTATCCGGTATGCCTCATTATGATCGCAAGAAGGACAACGATAGCCCCCTGGCCATCGCAGTTTCTCAACAAGCGCAATACAATCCGCCTCATCGGGAAATTGTTTTGTAAAACCATCGATAATTTCCTTGTCTATCAAGATTAATCACCTCTCAAAAAGGAACGTATGTTCTGTTTTTATTTTACCACTTCTGTATCCGATTTACAATCCACCAAAAAAAATAAATTATTATCGAACTATTACGGGCATGTGTGGTTTCGAGGATTGTTACTACCGCAGCAGCGATTAAAAATTACTCTAGCGACATGAGTTATTCATCGCCATCCCCGCCGCTCAGGAACGGATGAGCGTCAATGGTTTTTCCAACTCATCCATGACCGGATCATAAACTATCTTCCAGTAATTTCAAATTACATTTCCGCATCCCACACTTCGGAAGGTAATGACTCATCTACGTGAAAACCATGAATTAAGAAGCAGCACAGTGCACGGCCATTATCATCCTTCAGGGGCTCGGCGTGCTTCATCCCGAAAAATTGCGTGAACGTATGAGATAATCGCTTTCCTATATTTGCACAAGTGCATCAATTTTATAAAGCTCGAATAAATCGCTAAACTGATCCAAAGGGATATTGATGCAAGGGACAGTCTTTGATTCATTTAGGTATTACCATGAAATTCCATGTAATTCTAATAATTTATATCATTTCCCAATTTGGAATTCGCCTCGATATTCCCATTTACTTAATCACAACACGAATATCCCCCCTAAACTTCGCTCGCTATTAACTGAACGTTGGTGACATTCGCCTCGATAGTTCCAATTACTTAATCACAACACGAATATCTTCCCTAAAACTTCGATCGCTATTAACTGAACGTTGGTGACATTCGCCTCGATAGATCCAATTACTCAATCACATCACGAATATCCCCTAAACTTCGCTCGCTATTAACTGAACGTTGGTAATATTCACATCGATACTTCCTATTACTAAATCACAACACAAATCCCCCCCTAAACTTCGATCGCTATTAACTGAACGCTGGGGATATTCACATCGATACTTCCTATTACTAAATCACAACACGAATATCCCCCTTAACTTCGCTCGCGATTAACTGAAGGTTGGGGATATCGAGCAATGTGTGGAGCTTGTCCTAACTTCATACATGCGGGAATGAGCATAAGGCAATGATTGCCTAAAGTTGTAAGTCATGAAGTAGTTCACTGAGCTTAAGGGATAGTAATAAATAGTCTCTGCTTTTAGTTGCTTTCTTTGATTTTGCTCTCTTTGATTTTACTTTCTTTGACTTTGCTTTCTTGGACTCAAGTGCATGATCACTCACTGATGTTGTCGGTAAATGCAAAAAGGCTCCCCCGTTTTGAACGGCAGGAGCCTAAAGGCTGAATCATTAACCAGCTAATCTGTTATGCTAGTCTGTTGTGGTGCATAGGGGAATCTACAAGCCTGCAGCGGCGAAAACCTTGTTGAAGGCAGCTTGGGAGCGAGCTGCGAGCTCTTCTGGCGTGCCTGTCGGCGGCTCGACGGACAGTATTTCTTGCGAGACAGTTCCTGTGTAACCGATTGCCTGCAAACCTTGCAAGAAACCAGTAAGGTCGATGACGCCTTCGCCAGGGTAGACGCGGTCGTTGTCCAGCACTTCCTCTACTGGCACATCCTTCGCGTCATTGATGTGAACATGAACGATCTGCTCCGGGCGGAGAGCTTTGATATCGGCGACCGTCAAATCGTTCGTATACCAATGGTAGGCGTCGAATAAAAGACCTACGTTCGGCTCGCCAATCGCGTCGATCCAATCCAGCGTCTCCTGGAGCGTCCAGATGAACGGATTCGCCCAACGAGTGCGCAAATGATGCGGACCGACAAACTCCAAGCCCAGCGAAATGCCGAAGGCGCCTAACACTTGCGCGCAAAGTCGCAGTCTACGTGTCGCCGCAGCCATGAACGGAGCTGCCTTTTCGTCGGTGGACGGCAAGATGTATGTGCAGCAACGCGTACAGCCAAGCGTCTTGGCAGCGGCTACAACTGCGGCCAGTCCTTCCAGATCCTTTAGGAAGGATTCTTCCGAACCGCGCCAATCCACCGGCAATCCGATGGAGCTAATAACTACGCCATTGTCGGCGAGAAGCGCACGGGCGCCATCGACGCCATATTCTTTGACAAGCGATAAAGCATCGGTATCGACTGCCTGGAAGCCGTAACGTCCCGCCAGTTCAATCAGTTGTCGCTGATTGTCCAAAGCGCCAAGTCCGGCGCCGGTTAATCCTCTCAACATGTCCATTCCTCCGGATTCGTATAATATCCTAATCCCAATTCAATTTCACTTCATTGCCCGTTCTGGACGATTCGTAGATCGCATCAAGAATCAGATTGTTGGTGTAGCCGGACAACGCAGATGTAATCGGCTGCTTGCCTTCGCGGATACACTCCAGGAAGTGGCGGCTGAGGCGCGTACGCTCGCCTTCATCGGACTCCGGCTTGCTAAGCGGCGTTTCGATCGGACGATCGAACTTCTCCGTCAGCAGCTTGCCGGAGCTGCCTTTGTAGCTGGCGCCGCCTTCGGAGCCCATAAGATGGATAAACGGCGTATTGTCCGTATCCATATGAACGGCCCAGCTGACTTCGAGCGACAAGGTGCTGCCGTCTTCCATTTTGATCAGCGCGGTTGCAAGGTCCTCCACATCATAGATGCCATCCCAATTCGGTTTGCCCCAAGTACCGATTCCTTTGCGGTTGGGACCAAACTCTGCGTAAGTTGCCCCGTACACAGACACTGGCTTCGGATTGCCCATAAGATAAAGGGCGAGATCCAGCATATGCACGCCGATATCGATTAGCGGACCCCCTCCGGATTGGTCCATGCGCGTAAACCAGGTGCCCCAGCCCGGAATGCCCTTGCGTCTGAACCAGCCCGTCTTCGCCGTGTAAATACGTCCCAGCTCGCCGCGCTCCACCTGCTCCTTGATCTGCATAGGCACAGCTTCGAAACGCATTTGATGGGCCATCATTACGATAACATTGGACTTGCGGCTAGCATCATAAATGCGGCGGGCTTCCTCGCTGTTGATTGCCATCGGCTTCTCGAGCAAAACGTGTTTGCCGGCTTCGATAGCCCGAATGGCAAGCGGCGCGTGATGCTGGTTCGGCACGCCGACGATAACAGCATCGACATCGCTGAGACCGATCAAGGCTTCCGGAGATTCTACCACATTAGGAATTCCATACACGGAAGCCTTCTCCTGCGCCAGCGGCAAATAAGCATCCGTAATCGCTGTAATTTCGCATTGCTCTGTTAAAGCCGAAAATACTCTGGCATGCACGCCGCCAATGTTGCCTGCGCCAATAATGCCGATTCTGATTTTACCGTTAGCCATCTCTATAATTCCTCCTGATCGTCACATCGTTCCAGTAATTCCAGCAGCAAACGCTTACCGAACTCTACGACTTTTATGATAAGATAGCAAGAGGGTAATTTCGTCCCTGAATTTCGATAAATATCTCATTTCTTCGGAGGCTGCGATTCCGACATGACTTACTTCCCGGATTATCTCAAAAACTATCCAAATATGAATACTTCCAGCCCTCTGCATATTAGCTTGAATACGCTTCATTCGGGATTCCGCGCTCATCGTCATGACTTTCTGGAATTTTCTTATGTAGTGGACGGTTCCGGATCCGAATCCATCAACGAGGTGCTGCATCCCATGAAACCAGGCACCTTCACCTTCGTCCTCCCGTACCAAGTGCATCAGATCTATACGGACCCGGGAAGCAGACTTGTCCTTTACAATTGTATGTTTAGTATGGATTTGCTTATGGAGTCCTCTCCCAATGAAAGACTTCTGGGATTAATCGACGCTGTTGGCGCACCGCCATTCGCTCAGTTGGAGGGTGAAGATCGCGAAAGAATCGGATCGCTTATTGAGGGAATGTACAGCGAATATATGAGCAACGAGCCTTGGCGGCAGACCATGCTTCAAATTCGGCTTAAGGAGCTGCTTATCCGTTTCGATCGTCATCGCCGATTGCTGACAGCGAATAGTCAGAGCGAAGCCAGAATCCAATCGGACCGGCGCGCATATGGAAGGCATTCTTCTGTCTGGCCGATCATTCATTATATTCATCAGCATTATCAGGACGATCTTACTCTTGGCGATCTTGCTGCGCGTTTTAATATGAGTCTGTCCCGAATCAGCGAAGTCATAAAAGAAACAACCGGACAAAACTTTCTTTATTTCCTGCATGATCTTCGCATCCGTCATGCCTGCAGCTTGCTCGTATCGACGGAGATGAGCGTATCCGAAATTGCGCTGGAGGTCGGGTACGGGTCCTACAATACGTTCTCGCGCGTCTTCCGCGAAACGAAGGGCGTTGTGCCCAAGGAATATCGAAAACGCAAGTAAGCACTTGAGAGTATGATGGCACAACAATCAGGGCAATTCCGCGATGTCGTCCGTTGCGACCGTGGAATTGCCCTTTGTTCGTGGACACTCCTGTCCGGGAATTGCTCAGCCCTTCCAATGTTGAATTGAGCTGAACGTCAGTACGATTACGAATATGACATACAAGACGAGAGAGACGATTCTGATCGTGCGCCTGCTCATGCCTTTGCACCCCTTCCGCATCTTCATTACCCGTATATATTCATTCTATGCAGGGTATGACAAATGCGGAGCTTGTCAAACCAATGAGTCGATCTGCAACTACATCCAGCAATGCCGCATCATGACTGATAGCCAATATGCCTATGGATCGCTCATTTGCGATCGCGAGCAAAGCATGCCAGATTTCAGCCTGGGTTACGGCATCCAGCATGGCGGACATCTCGTCTGCGACAATAAACTTCGTCTGAGACCCCAACGCTCTCACCATGCAACATCGCTGAAGCTGCCCTCCTGACAATTCGTTCGGGTAACGTTCCAGCCATGCTTCCTGTATACCGAAGGCCTTCAGTATGCTTGTATCCGGCTGCCAGCCTTCCGCAAGCATCTTCCCGATCGTCCAACGCGGATTGACAGCCAGCTCGGGATGCTGGTGAATCAATTGAACAGGGCTGTAACCGGAACCGGGCAGATTTCTGTCGCCGAGTAGCACTTTTCCTTCCGTTGGCACCATATAACCAGCCAGGAGCTTTCCTAGTGTCGACTTGCCCGTTCCGCTTGGCCCCATTAAACCAACCACCTCACCCGGCGTGATCTCGACGGAATACTCCCGGAATAACCATTCGTTGCTGCCATACCGCCAGCCTAATCGTGATCCTTGCAAACTAGCTCTGTCCAATTGTTTCAACCTCCCTGGCAACAGGCCGCCTAAATCCGTTGCCGGGCAATGCCTGCCATAGCTCCCGGCTATAGGGGTGCTGCAGGAGGCTGCCATCGCCCGCAAAACTGCCAGCCTGAGCAATCTCCACCACTTCGCCTTCCCTCATCACAACCACTCTGTTCGCCGTTCCTGCAGCAGCTTCCAGGTCATGCGTAATCATAAGGATGCCAGTCCCCCCTGCCGCCAGCTCGCGGAAATAATGCAACGTCTCCGCCACGTCTTCCGAGCCCATTCCCGGTGTTGGTTCATCGGCTATAATCAAGCCCGTCTCCGGTTGAGCCGACATGGCGAGCAGCAGCTTGCGCGCCATACCTCCAGATAACTGGAATGGGAATAATCGATTTATTTTCTCACCAAGACCAAGACGCGCCAACAAACCTCGCCTGGCTTCCATACTCTTTTTATTATCAAATGGTCCTTGCAATTGCCGGCCGACGGAGAGCAGCGGGTTTAGATAACCGACGGATTGCGGCAGCAAGGCTAACGTGCGCCCTCTCGCTTTAAGCAGTTCCTTCTCATCGAGAAGCCTTCCGTTCATCCTGATCTCGCCCGTGCGCACCGCGTTTCGTGGCAAAATACCCATAATCGCATGCGCTAACAGGCTTTTGCCAGAACCGCTGGCCCCAACGACTGCGACGATCTCGCCGCGGCCAATCGACATATTAAGACCATGAATGACCTTGGTAGTTGTTCTATCCGTTCCCCGACCATATCTCTGAAACGACACCGACAAAGCTTCGATATCCAGGATATTCATATCTTCTTCTGCCTCCCTCAAGTCCGCGAATGCTTGGGATCGATCAAACGCTGCAGCGAATGGCCTAGCATATCGAATGCCCGAACCGTCACGAGCAGCGCAAGCCCGGGAAATACAGCAAGCCACCACATGCCCGAAGACAAGTATCGCATCGACTCGGACAAAATAATGCCAATAGCCGGCTGATGGGGCGAAAAGCCCAGCCCCAGGAACGTAATAGCCGCTTCGTGCAACACGGCATGAGGAAATAAGAGCAGGAAACCGATAAACAGCTGCGAAAGGAGATGCGGCACCAGATGATGTCTCATTATCCACCAGCGGGTTCTTCCGAAGCCTCGGCTTACCGCTACATAATCGGCGGTTACCACACTGAGTGCTTCAGCGCGAATGACGCGGGCCAAACTGGGCCAGTGAGTAAAGACAATGCCGATCATGATCCCTTGAATGCCGCCACCGCTAACAAAAGCAATCAAAATGAGCATGACCAAATGCGGAACGCTGAGCGTCGCATCGATCAACCAAGTGACGACCCGGTCAACCGTCCGGCCCAGAAATGCAGCCGCCAGCCCCATCATCATAGCGATAACGGCACTCCCGGCAGCCCCGGCAAGGCCAACTGCGACGCTTAAGGTTAGACCTTGCACCGTGCGCGAGAACATGTCACGTCCAAGCCAGTCCGTTCCGAATAGATGCTGCAAGGACGGCGGCAAGTCACGAAGCTCCAGCTTGACGCTTGATCCCTGCTCTCCGATGAACAAAGAGCACAGTATGATTCCAACCAAGAGCAGTCCTGTCGTCGCCGCGGAAATCAGGAGTCTCGTTCTGCCGGTCAAGCGTCGTCCGCCCTCAATTGTCAGGCTTCGCGCTGCTCTCATGATTTCACCTCCGGAAGGAGCCTTCTCTTCGGATCGATTGCCCAGTGGACCGAATCTGCAAGGAGATTGCCCGTGAACACGAACAAAGAGCTGCATATAACAAGTCCCAACAAGAGCGGAACATCGCCGCGAAGTCCGGCCTCAACCGTCGCTTGCCCCAACCCGGGATACGAGAATACCTGTTCGGCAAGAACGGCGCCGCCGAACAACTCGCTGAAGGAAGCGAACTGCAGCATTAAGGCAGGCAATGCCGCATTACGAAGTCCATGCCTGAGGAACAGCTTCCACCCGCGCTCGCCCCTGGCTCTTGCGAACAGGACGTAATCGCTGTCGTACACCTCAATTAACTTCGCTCTTGTATGCAGTGCGACAGGCGCGATACCCGCTACGGACAACGTAAGCGCGGGAAGCGCCATATGATACAGCCGGTCAAGCAGCGTCACATCGCCGGCGAGCACTCCCGCTGGAACGCCGAGTCCAACCGGAAACCATCCCAGCCAGACGGCGAAAATCGTCATCGCAAGCAGCGCTATCCAGAATGCCGGCGTTGAAGCTATCGTGTAGCTGACCGATTGAATAATACGATCAGTTATTCCTCCTCGACGAATCGCCGCGATTGATCCGAGGGCAAATCCAATGATCCCCGAGAGCAGCCAAGCCGTCGCCATCAAAGCGGCAGAGCTTGCAAAGCGATCCGCGATGACTTCCGAGACCGGCTCACGATAGATCATCGAGGTTCCCATGTCGCCTTGCAGCAAGTTTCCCGCCCAGCGCAACAAGCGCTCCGCGAACGGTTGATCAAGTCCCCAATAGGCTCCAATCTCGGCGCGCTGCTCCGGTCCTACGCGCATCATATCGGCTCCTATGTATGCCTGGATCGGGTCGATCGGCGACAATTCGGCAAGGAGAAACGTAACAAAACATACGAATGCAAGCAGCAAAAGCAGCCTCAGCACCCGTCCGCCCGCAAGTCGTATCCAGCCACGCCACTGCCCCTGGACCTGCGCTGTTACCGTCTCGTGCAGATTCGACATAGTGCCAACTCCCGTCCCCGATGACATTCCAGAAAACTGACCGAACCCGCCAACCCAGCTACTCCTTCCACTTCCAGCTTGCGATATTGTCGGTCACCGGCCAGCCGTGGCGATGCGGCTGTATGCGTGGCGTGCCGATGTCAAGGGCATCGTCTACCAGATACAAGTGCTTAATATTGACGAGCCATGCCCATGGCGCATCGCCTTTGGCGCTTGAACCCGTCGTCCCGTCCCACTGAGATTGCTTCCAATTGGCCATCGCCTCCTCTAACGTGAGCGCCGCCATTGCTTTTTCCATATAGCCGTCTACCTGTTGGTTGCTGTAGTAGCCGGTATTGTAATAATCGACGCCGGCATACTTGGATGCATAAAGGGCATACAGCTCCGAAGGATCATGGCTGCCCCACCCTAACAACACCGCGCTGGCATGCATCTCCCTTTCGATCTCTTCCCAGCTCTTGCCCGCTGCAGTCATACGGATTCCGATCTCCTTCATCATCTCCGATGCGGCAAGCGCCAGCGATTGTCTTAATGTATCGCCGGATGGATAGATGAGCGGAAATTCCGCGATTAATCCATTTTTCTCGAGTACGCCGTCTCCATCGCTATCGCTCCAACCCGCTTCGGCCAACAATTTTTTAGCCCCTTCGATGTCCCCATCCGCAATGACCGTAGCTTCATTCCACCATGGGAGTCCGTCAACGGATGTATAAGCCGGCGTGCCGTAGCCCTCCAGAATGCCTTCAACGAGCTTG
The DNA here is from genome assembly GCF_014303795.1 of Paenibacillus sp. PAMC21692. Classification (NCBI taxonomy): domain Bacteria; kingdom Bacillati; phylum Bacillota; class Bacilli; order Caryophanales; family Paenibacillaceae; genus Paenibacillus; species Paenibacillus sp. PAMC21692. Next base: position 4,344,708 of record NZ_CP060293.1, on the reverse strand, counting down.
TCCCGATCCATCGCCATGTTAATGGCTTGCCGGATCGCAAGATCGGCAGTTACGGCATTGCCGATGGGATAACCTTCTTCCGTCTTGCCGCCTGGCTCTGCATAAGGGAATGTTATGCCGCGATTATCTACCGTTTGCAGCGCCTCCAGACGCATGCCCGCCACTTCTTGTTTGCTGAAAGAAGAAGGGATATATGCCATATCCACTGTGCCCGCTTTAGCTGCAGCTAAAGCCGCATCCTCGTTAAGGAACAGGAACGTGATATGATGGAACGACGGCTTGTCGCCGTAATAGCTCGGATTGCTCTCCACCAGCAATTGCTGACCGCGATCCCATTGCACGAATTTGAAGGGTCCGGAGCCAATAGGATTGCTGGCATAATCAGCGCCGTGCGCGTGACTGGGAACGATGCCAAGCGTAGTCAATTCGTTTAGAAACGTCGATTGAGGTTTGCCCAATTTAAAGTGAATGTTATTCCCGTCCAGCTCAACCGCCTTTAGATTGGTCAAATCGATCGCGGATCCGCTGTTCGCCGTCGTTTCGAACGTATATTTGACGTCGTCTGGCGTGAGCGGCTGACCATCAGAGAATTGAATATCTTCGCGAAGCTTGACCGTCCATGTCAGACCATCTCCGCTAATCTCATAGCTCTCCGCCAAGTCGTTCGTCACATTGAGCTTGTCATCTCTCTTGAGCAGCGTGCTTTGGAAAAGCGGCGAGCCATAGCGGCCCCACCCTAGCGTCGGATCAAAACCATCCTCAGGCTCGGAACCAATCGCCACGACCAACTTGTCCGAACGTTCCGGCGACTGTCTCTCCGTCGTCTTCGGAGACGAGCAGGCCGCTATCAATGAGATGACAAGGAGCAGAAGCACGCTCGTCATCATTATAGACCTAGTATTGAATCTCATTTCAATCCCATTCTTCATTTCTCATTCTCTCCCCTACATCGTGTCACGATCTCAGTACATTGTAACACGAGTGAGAAAATTTGACATCCCTTTTTTACAACGTTGGAAACTTATGATTTTAATTTTTTAGAATGTGGAAAAAGCCGGCCAAATATTTTGGCCGACTTCCGTATGTTGTTATGCCTTTCGCCTAGTAGCCTCGCCTAGCCTATTCCTGTACTCGCAGCGCTTCCTCTGGCGTTAGCTCTCCCGCTGCTACCTGCTCGATTCGTTCCTCGAACAGGACTAACATGTAATGAAAGATCGAGATTACCTCTAGCAGCTCGTCGGGCGAAACGGTCTGCGAGGACGAAACGGTGTAAACATAGCGGGCGTAAACTTCGCCATCTTCGTTTAGGCCGAACCCGCCCAGCGGTACCATCCCGTTTGCCCCAAGCAGCATACTCTCTACAGCGCTTCTCTGCGCCGGCGCCACCCGGAAAGGCAAGACCGTATGGAGTTGAAGCAAGCGAATCCACGCGATGTCAGACTCCGGCAAGGGCTGGAAATTCAAATTCATCATTCGATCTCTGCCTTGGTCATCCTCGCCAAGCATCATCACAAGGACATGCAAGGGAATACTCTCGGATCGCTCAAGAAGCTGGGTCTGGAACCCTTCCTTCTCAAACGCGATTTGCAAGCCGCCAAGTTCGGCCAGTTGCTTTGCGTGTTCCATCTCAGATACCATAATAGGCCAACCTCCTGTCCCCATACATGTTTGAATTCATTAGTCCCTTTGTTTCATAGATTCCATTAACAGCTTACGCTGCTTGTCGATATTTCCGTTTAATCTAAACAATGCCTTCGTGCTGCAGCCCGTCGCTTCAATAAAAGTCAGTACGCGCTGGTATTGCTTGAGTCCATCGGCCGAAGTTTCGTCTTCTGGAAGCTTGCCCACCATATTAAGAATCAGGTCGGCGTCCTTAGCCCGTTTTTCATGTTTTTTGTCGGATGACTTCTCCGCGTTGAACACAGTCGACCACGCGCTGTTAGGACCTTTCTCCGCGGCTTTGTTATGACCATATTGCTTGACCCGGCGGAATAAGCCCATGCCCACCTTCGTACCGCTAGCCGCGGCCTTCAGACTGACTCCGACCGCAGCACCCGCTCCGCTGAGCGTCGCAATGTCCCCCGCGATGCTCGCCATCTCCAGCCCGGATTCGATACCCCCGCGAACCAACTTCTTATTGTTAATGTTTTTCATCTCTTTAGCCAGCTCATAGTTTTCGATATCGTCGAGTTCGATCTGCGCTTCCTTCTTTTCATCGGCCGTCGCCGTTGCATTCGCGGGATCGATAATTCTCATCAATTCTGCGTGGCGATTTGTGAGAGCCGTCTTATCGGTTCCCGTTGACGAATAGATCGTCTTTCCGAAAATCGTGCGATTTTTGGTCTTAACCATGCTGCTGGTAGCGTACTTGGTTTTGAAGTCCCGCTTGATCGTCGTCATCTTCTGCTTGGAGCTATGCCATTGCATCATATTGAAAACTTTAATTGTGATCTTGATGCCGCTGATGGCGATGCCAATGCCAGGTATTGCTTCTGTCAGCTTGCCAACGCCCTGTTCCAGAATTTCCAGAATCGACTTAACGGTCTTGACGGCCGATTGAGCCGCCTCCAAACCATTTTGTACGGCTTCCAGACCGCCCTTAATGACTTCTTTTTTGGTCACGCCTTCGGCAGAGAAGCCTTCCTTGAACAATTCATAAATCGACTTGACCATAAAGAATGCACTCTTGATCGCAGATAAAGCATCTCCCACACTGCCGCTGTAACCTGCAACCGCTTCAGAAGAGCCGACGCCGTTTTCGTTGCCCTCCAGCTTTGCGGCGTTGTCCACGACTTTAGCGACGCCTGCAAACGCTTTTTGACCGCTTTCCAAACCGCCATAAAGGGCGCCTGCCGTTTCCGACTTTTTTGTCGACTCCGAGATGGCCTTTTTCATGTTAATAAGCCCGATAAAACCCGAACCTACATCCAGCAAGCCAGATGCTACGCCGAGCTTTTGATTCTCTCGGTCGATCTTAGCCTTTTCAGCCTTTTCTGAGGAGACGTCCTGTTCATTTGTCTCGCCTTTCTTAATCGCCTTCTTCAACTCGTCAGAAGCGTCCGAATATACATCCGTTTGACCGCCGACTCCCGTACCTGTTATTTCGGTCGTGTCGCCTATGTTGTCAACAGCACCGCTTTCAGCACTAAAAGCCTCTGCTTGTCCGAAACTACCTGCCGTTTTGGCTTCACCAACCTTAAGCCGCATTAATCCGAGCTTGGACGGTGGCGGCGTATTTGTCGGCTGTCCTTGTTGCTGGGGCGCCCCGGTCTGTCTCTGAATCGGAGCAATCGCCCCGCGCCTCGCCATCATCTGCATCGTCGCCTGATTGCCGACGGATGCTTGCATCCATCTGAGCTTGTCCGCTTCTTGGCCGCGCTGAGGGAAGGCGTTTGAAGCTGATGTTTTAAGTCCGGAGGACGAGGAGGCTTTCCCTGCCTGCGCTCCGCCGGTTGTTTTGTCCGCCATTTGGCCTTGCGCCATATCTATTCTATCTCCTTTCCGCCCTATGTATGAATCGTCATTTAAAGAAACAGCTTCATGTCAATGTTAATCCTATCGTTCATCTGCCTGACGACTGTGACTATGTCTATGACCGTGATGATGACCGTGACCATGATTGTGACCATGGCCATGAGCATGTGCTTCTGTCCCTTGAGGTTCGGCGAATGTGACGGACAGCTCCGCGTACGAAACGCCCTTCTGGATCTGAATGCGCTCATGCAGCTCCCTCAGCGTACCCATTTGGCCGCGTACGACGATGACCTCCAGGCATTGATCGTGATTTAAATGCACGTGCATATTGGAGACAATATCATGATGATAATCGTGTTGGATGTCCATTAAGACGATCGGCAGCTCTCGAACTTGATGGTCGTAGACGACAACTATCGTTCCGGCCACGAACTCATCGCTTCCGAGTCGCGTAGGCTCCAGCAATACCTTCCTCGCCAAATCGCGAATCGCTTCCGATCGGTTTTTGTAGCCTTGCTCTTCGATAAATGCGTCGAACTGTCCAATCAGCTGTGAAGGGAACGATACGCCGAATCGTACCAACTCTTCCTTATCCGACATAACGCTTACACCTCCATTCTGTCCTGACTGATTGTCGTTATTTGTCTATTATAGACTACCTTGGACCAAATGGGGAGAGGATAACCGCAAAGAAAAACGTCCGGCCAGCAAAGCGGAAAGCTTCGCTGGCCGGACGGATAAGGAGATTACAACTTGATTTTGCGATTCATCATATAACGAATGCCAAAGAGCAGAGTAACGCAGGTTGCAATCTCGATCAGGAAGGAGATTATCGAGATGCCTTGGATCCCCGTTACGGTCACCGTCAAGCCATCGCCGCTTGGCGTGTCCGCCATGCTGAATCCCGTAATTCCAAACGGCACATTGCCGCTCGAGGAGTTTGAATGCACAAGCTCATCCAGCCAACCTAGCACCGCCGCCAAGCCGATAAACATGAGAATGCCAAGCCATGTGCCGATCTTGCCCTCGAAGGTTCTGGCGAAGGTGATGCAGAAAAAAACGAAGACGGTAGCCGAAACCGTCAGCCAAACAAATCCGATCAAAAACGACAATATGAGCTTCAGCTCCAACTGTTCCCTTATAGGCGACAAAATCGTCTCATCCAATCCGAGCAATGTCACGAACGTAAATTCATGAAGCAAGAATAGAACGAGCAGGAAAGCCATGCTGACGAGCAATAACAGAATTGGCGATGCGACCGTGTAAAGCGAAGGTAACGGAAGCAATCGACGGCTGTATGCCTTCAAGTTGGCGTTGTACGTCTGACACACCATTAAGAAGGCCAAAAAACCTGCAAACACATAGAGGACGATTGAAACAATGTAGGTCGTAAGCGGCGCCCAGTCCTTGATCTCTCCTACAACCGTCAATATAGTCTGAGCAAGGATAAAAATAACCGTCGCAGCGAAGATACTGTTCGAATTGCGCTTCCAATCATATTTAAGCAGCTTGATCATTGCGCGTACACCTCTTTGAACATTTCATCCACGCCTTTCCCGTATTTCATTCGCAAGTCGTCGACAGCCTCGTGCAGCGCTACCTTGCCTTCTTTGATAAACAGGACCTCGTCGAAAATCCGCTCGATATCACGGACCAGATGCGTGGATATGATCAGACTGCTCTCTTCGTTGTAATACTGAACGATCGCATCCAAAATTTTATCGCGCGCCACGGGATCGACGCCGCCGATCGGTTCGTCCAGCAGGTAAAGCTTCGCATTTCGCGATATAGTGAGCGTAAGCTGCAGCCTCTCGTTCATCCCCTTGGACAATGACGTTGTTTTGTCGTCCGGGTTGAGCTGCATAAACGACAGCATGTCGCGCGCCTTGGCATCATCGAAGTCTGGATAAAAGTCTCGGCTAAACGCGATGGCATCGCGCACCTTCATCCAGCTCTCCGTCAGCGGCTTATCGGGCATAAATGCCGTGCAGGCTTTGGAGTACTTGCCCGTTGGCAGTCCGCAAACGGCGACGCTTCCCGATGTCGGCTGCATAAGTCCCGCCGCCAGCTTCATGATCGTCGTTTTACCGCTTCCGTTGCTCCCGAGCAGACCGATAATTTTGCCCGGCCCCACTTCGAACGACACGCCGGAGAGCGCCGGCTTCGTGCCGTAGCGTTTGACTACATCTTTTAACTGAAGAATGGGCTCCATCGACGATCAGCTCTCCCTTTCCCGTTCGGAATGATGATGAACCGTATCCTTTACCAGCGCCAATATGTCGCTGTCGTCGAAGCCCAGCTCCTTCATGCCGAGCACGAACCGTTCCAGCATATCTCCAGCCATCTCTTTCTTTAATCGCATAATGGTCGACTCCTCGCTAGTCACATAACGCCCCATGCCGCGGCGCGTCTCGACGATTCCTTCGCGCTCCAGCTCTTGGAACGTACGTTGGATCGTATTCGGGTTAATCTGCAGCTCGGCGGCCAGCTCTCTCACGGAATCAATTTTGTCGCCGGGACCGAGCTTGCCGGTAATAACCATCTTTTTTACATGCGTCATGATTTGGATATAGATCGGCATGTTATTATCGAATTCTATCGTCACAGTGGGCTATGCTCCTTCTCGATGCCAGTCCGCTCCAGGCCGACTTATGAGACATCGCGTTTTCTAAACGTGACAAAGCTTGCAAGCAGGAACAGCGCTACATACACAATAAGCACCGATACGGAGAACGGCAGCGTCATGCCCGGAATCATGGGCTCGTTGCCCTCGTTAAATTGCGATAGATCCGTGTTTGCGAACAAAATAAATTTGGCAAAAGAGTACTTCGACAAAAGAAGGGTCGCCAGTCCTCCCATCATGACGCAGAACAAGGCAATGCCGACGGTAACGCCGCTCGACTTGGTCAGGATGTCAATCATGAAGGTAAGCGTTACGTAGACGGTCGTATAAATAAACATGTACAGCATCGAGCGGCCGATCTCGTTCCAGTGCGGCGCTTCTCCGCCCCATCCGTAAACGATGGTGCCCGTTACGAGAACGGCAGCGGCCGTGAACAAAATAAGAGAGATGATGAACAGGAGCGATGCCGTATATTTGGAAGCTAATATTTTGTTGCGGCTGTGTGCACGGATGAGCAGAAGCTTGATGGTGCCCATCCGATATTCCTTGGACACCATGCCAGCCATCGTAATGATAGCAAGCAGAGGAAGCACCTGTCCAGCAGAACTCATGCCGATCGCCAGCGCGGCAAATTCCGCCCCGGAACCGAACTCACTCCCCATCTTGAATACCGCATAGCCGAAGATCGCGGCATACGCCGCAAGAATAACGTACGGGACCAAGATCGAGCTTCGCTTAAAAAGCTTTAACCATTCATTGAGCACCAACCTACTAAAACTACGCACTGCGATTCGCCCCCGTCCATTTCATAAATTCATCTTCCAACGAAGATTTAATCTCTTCTAACCGGTAGAGTCCCACTCCCGTCTCCGTCAGCGCCTTTACCAGCGACGGAATATCCTCGTGCTTCAGCTTGACGGCCAGCATGCCTCTGTCTGCATCCTTGCTTAGCAGCTCCGCCTTATTTAATGCTGCCAGGGTCCTGGATGCCAGCTCGACGTCGGTTACTTCCAGGCTGAGGGACATGGAACTTTTCTCTTCGCTCCCGGTATGCTTGATTGAGCGGACCGCAATTAGCTTACCCTCTTGAATAACGACGACGCGGCTGCACATCAGCTCCATCTCGCTGAGCATGTGGCTGGATACGAGAATGCCGATCCTCTCCTTGTCTGCAATCAGCTTGAGATAATCGCGCATCTCCCGAATGCCTGCAGGATCAAGCCCGTTCGTCGGTTCGTCCAGTATGAGCACCTTCGGCTTGTGAAGCAATGCCTGTGCGATGCCGAGACGTTGCCGCATACCAAGCGAATATGCCTTTACCTTTTTGTTCATGGCATCCTGCAAGCCAACAAGCGCTGTTACTTCGCGTATCCGTTCTTCTGACACGCCCTCGGTCATACGCTGGAACTGCTTCAAATTATCTAATCCCGTCATATAGGGGTAAAATTCCGGATTCTCGATAATGGCGCCAATATGCCTTATTGCCGCTTCAAAGCTCTTGCTTACGCTGCTCCCGCCAATCCGGACATCGCCCTCCGACATCCCGATGAGTCCCACGATCATCCGGATCGTCGTCGTCTTGCCGGCGCCGTTAGGTCCAAGCAGACCGACGATCTCGCCGCTCTTTACTTCGAAGCTGAGTCCGTTGACCAGCTTTTTCCCTCCGATGATCTTCGAGACGTTATCCAACTGAAGCACCGTTTCATTGCGATCCGACCGGGCCTCAGCAGCAGAATTTCTTTTATTCATGTCAACCATTAAGCGTCCGCTCCTCCTGTGTATAGGTGTTATAGTTAAATAGTACACTACAACTCAGACATTGTAAAGAGGTCCCTTCTTCTTTTTGATTCGAAGAGCGGACAGGCGGGTACTTAATAATTACAAACCAGTGAAAGGGGCGATGGCCATGAACCCGCCAAATCGAAATATCGAGATTGAAGAAAGACATGTCGAACACAGATCGGATTCCAGCCGCGTTTTCGCTACTTTGATTAAATACGCGGCTTATCTCCTCATCTTCTTTGGACTTCTATACTTCCTTGTCCGTTATGTGTTCCCTATGTTCTAATGCGAATGAATCGATTGTACGCCAACAAGGCTGCCCCGAATGTTCCGATAATCGGAGATTCGGGGCAGCCTTGTTGGCAAGAGCGCAGGCGGTCCATTGCGACGGAACCGTTGCCGTTGGTACTCTACAAAACAAACCTCCCGCCCAGATTCCCAAATCGGGACCACGGGGCGGGAGGTTTCAGGATGCCGATCGGCATCCTATACTTACGGCAGAGTCGCCGGAATTTCTCGCTTATTCTGCTGCCGGCGCATCCGTCGCGGTTGGAACAACCGTTTCATCCGTGACGGTCGGCATATTGTTGGCATCATCGTTAATGCCATTGGAGTTCGTATTGACATTGTTGCCGTTGTTGCAGGCCGAAGCCCCCAGCAACAGCACCGCGCACATCGTGGCGGTCAGCAGCAGCTTGGTACGGGTTGTTTTGCGAACGGGATTATTAGACTCTCTCTTCATAATCATCTTCCTCTCGGTTTCAGTTATTTTTAAGGTGTGCGACTGTTGCGCCTACCCTTCCTTAACCTGCCGGGAATCAGATTGAAACAAAAATCATCATGAGAAAACCCTCATTTGCCGTCGTTAGACCCTCTCTTGCAGCAATTCAATTAATTGTTCGGGCATGTCCCATGGCAACGGACGCAGCCATGATGGCTGCCCGGCTGCATCGCCGCTCGCTTCCCGCTTGATGGTCCAGAGAATCGGCACGCCGGCACGGGCGGCAAACCCCGCGGCAAAATACGTTTCCGGATCGGCTTCCGTCACGTCGACAATGATCAGCTTGCATGATGTCAGACGCTCCACCATTTCGCTTCGTCCGTCCGATCCTGTGGCGGCAGCTTCTTGCAGCGCTTCGCGCGCGATTTCCCGGATCTTATTCGGATGGAACATACGAACGCCATATCCGCATTGTTCAAGGCCGTTCGGAAGGATGGCGGACCATTGCGTATAGATCTGCTCGCTGCCTGCGAGTACGCAGCACTCCTTGCGGCGTCCAACGCCGGATTCGGCCATCGCTTCAGCCCAGCCGGATTCCGTCAGCTTAAGCACGGCACCTTCGCGATCAATCCATCCCGTGTCGCGTGCTTTTTCGATCAAGTAGACCAGTTCTTGCAAATTAGAAGCATAAGCGACATTATAAGCACGAGCCAGCGGGTGCAGATTGACGGAATCGCCTGCAGAATTCGAATTCCGATATAAGTATCTCAGCAGCCGGCGGCCCTTCTGCTCCATTGTTATAGCTACTTCCGGAGATGACACAATAGCCTCTGCTTGCTCCAGCGTCAGAGATGCCCGTTCGCCATGCTCGTCCAGCTCCCGAATATATGCCGATAGGAGGGGCAGAACACGCCGCTTCTTTTCGTAAGGAAACGACTGCAACGCGGCAATCGCATCGCTCTTTACCTTGTAATGCCCTTGCGGGGCGCACATGCATCCGAAATATCGTTCGTATTCACCGTCGCGTTCCATTCCAACAAGCTCCGTACAGAACACACAATGTTTTTTAGTCAACATCGCAATCACCTCTTCGTTATACGGTTCGTATACGAAACGAGATATGAGGGGGACTGCCATATTTTACTACGACGAAGACCTCGATAGAGAATTACACTATAAGTTAACCGATTACTTGTTACATTAATGAAACAGTTATATAATCGTATAAAATCGATTAACTGGCAGCAGCTCGTCTGCTCGAAGGAGTCCGCCATGAATCTGGAAGTCAATCAACGCAATTTGCCACTATTCGAAGCGCTGGCATCAAAAACACGCATACAAATGATAGAATTGCTTAAGCAAGAGCAATTAAATATGAAGGAAATCGCGGCTCGCCTCGGCATCTCCTCCGCGATCGTGACGAAACATGTCAGCCAGTTGGAGGAAGCCGGCATTTTGGAGACCGAAGTAGCCGCCGGCAAACGCGGCACCCAAAAAATATGCAAGCTGAAGCTCGACAAAGCAACACTTCTATTCAGGGAAGGTCCAGCGCCCGAGGAAAACACGGAACAGCCTTATAACCATTACACGAGCTCCATCCCGATCGGTCAATATTCCGCATACCATGTTAAGCCCACCTGCGGTCTGGCTTCGGATACGAAGCTGATCGGCATGCGCGATGATCCCAGATATTTTGCCGAGCCCGAACATGTGCTGGCGCAGCATCTCTGGTTCGCCAGCGGTTTCGTCGAATACCGCATTCCGAATTATTTGACCGGCCGCAAGCCCGTCAGCAACCTGCGCATCTCGCTGGAAATCTGCTCGGAGGCGCCAGGTTATGATGAGAATTGGCTGTCCGATATCACGTTTGCGATTGGCGGCATCCCGGTATGCCGTTGGACGTCGCCAGGCGACTTCGGCAAGTCTGCAGGCAAGCTCACGCCGCATTGGTGGGAAGAATACAGTACTCAGCACGGCTTGCTCAAGACGCTTCATGTTACGCAGGAAGGGACTTACATGGACGGAGTCAAGCTGTCGGACGTCACCGTGGGCGATCTGCCGCTGAGCGCAGGCGAAGAGATCCTGTTCCGCATCGAATCGCCCGAGGATGCCGTCCACCCCGGAGGCGTAAGTCTATTCGGCAAACGCTTTGGCAATTACGATCAGGACATCGTGGTGACGATCAGTTGTTAGGGCGATACGGATTTAGAAAATGGTACTCGCCAACAACAAACGGGGCAGCCGCAAGTCAATATTTTTTGACTTGGGCTGCCCCGCTATATTTTACCGATATTCCGCTGCAAGACTAACTTATTTGCCTTCGTTGATCGCGCGGATCAGCTCCAGCGGAATTTTGGGGATGCGATCGTAGGTCAGCAGACCGTTGATCTCCTGCTCCACGTCCGTAAGCTGCGTATAACAATAACCTTGAACGACGCTGCCTGCCCCATGGAACGGCTGGATGACGGCGCGGAGGCGCTGTTCGAAATCCTCGTCATTGTCCGCGCCGGAATACCCCCAGCCCTCCCAATCGCTTTTCTTGTAAGAGATACCGCCGAATTCCGTCAGCAGGATCGGTTGGCCTGCATAAGGGTAACCTTCTACCGCCAATCTCCGGTTCGCCGGCATCGCTTCTATGGCGTTCTCTACTGTGCTGTACCGCTCTTCCAGCACTTCGCGTCTCCATTCGTAATCATGAATGTTGAACAGGTCCGTCTTGACCAGCTCCCATCCGTCATTGGAAATGACCGGTCTGGTAGGATCCAGCGACTTGGTTAAATAATACATCGCCATGGCATGATCCTGCTGCTGCTTGTCGACCTGGATATTCGGCACGCCCCAGCTCTCATTGAGCGGAACCCAGGCGATAATACTAGGGTGATTGGCGTCCCGTTCGACGGATTCCATCCATTCCTTTGTAAACTTCCGCACGTACTCTTCTGTAAATTGATAAGCGTTGGCCGCTTCGCTCCAGACAACAAGGCCCAGCTTGTCGCACCAGTACAAGTAGCGCGGATCCTCCAGCTTCTGATGCTTGCGCGCTCCGTTGAAGCCCATCTCTTTGGTCAGCTCGACGTCCTTGCGAATCGCCTCGTCGCTCGGCGGCGTAAGATTGCCGTCCGGGAAATAACCTTGATCGAGCACCATTTTGCTAAAGAATGGGCGATTGTTCAGGCAAAGCTTGCCACCCTCGATGGATACCTTCCTCATGCCGAAATAAGAGGTCGCCTGGTCAATGACCGCGTCGCCTTCAATCACAGAGAACACGATGTCGTATAAACGAGGATGGTTCGGGCTCCAATGTCTGGATGCACCGCGATCGTATAAATCCCGGAGCCCGATCGTTCGATTAAGCCGGTCATCGGTAATGCCGTATGTCTCTTCAACCACCGGTTCGCCTTCGAAGGTAACTTCGATCTTCAGCTGGAGAGAGCGTCCCGCTGTCCCGCGGAAATAGGCATGCAGCTCAATTGCATTACGGTCAATGTCCGGAATCATCCGCACGCGGTCGATAGATGCCGTCGCGACAGCTTCCACCCATACCGTCTGCCAGATCCCCGTCGTTCTTGTATAGAAGATAGAAGCGGAATCGTCCAGCCAAAATTGTTTGCCCCGCGGCAGCGTTGTGTCCCGGCTAAAGTCGACCGCCTTTACAACGAGCCAATTATCGGCTTCGCGCAGCGCTTCCGTAATATCCGCCTGGAAAGGTGTATGTCCGCCTTCATGCGTAGCTACCAACACGCCGTTTACCCATACCGAAGCTAAATAATCGACAGCTCCGAAGTGGAGAATCGTTTTTTTGCCTGCAAATTCGGCAGGAATGTCCAGCGGACGACGATACCATACCGTATCGTGAACGGCTGGATCGGCAATGCCGCTAAGTTTGCTTTGGAAAGCGAACGGCACTTGAATGCGAAGCGGCAAAGGCTGATCTCCCTTATGCCATCCTTCCGTAGTGCCCGTATTTTCATCATCAAACGCAAATTCCCATTCTCCGTTCAAATTAAGCCAGCTGTCCCTCATGAATTGTGGTCTCGGGTGCTCGGATCGGTATATCGTTGACATAAATAAAAGACCTCCTTTAGATTAACTAAATGATTAATGTTTAATTAAATCATTTAAATAAATTCAGTTTCATTATGAAGAAGGTCAACTTATTTGTCAATCATAAGTTAATTGAACCCAATTAAGTTAACTAAATAGTTAATTATAAAAAGAAACGGACCATTCCGCTCCCGCGGCATGGTCCTATCTCAATAAGTCTTAATTGGTATAAATGCTCCGCTATTCATCATCGTGCATAATCGCGATTGTATAGGGATTGGTGGATACCGCTTCCTTATGCACTTGGTCATGCAGCAAATATTCATATTGCACGTCGATATGCCCGCGTAAGGTTCGCGTGGTGACCAGCGGACTGATGATCCCTTGAAATAGAATCCTCATAACGCCAGATGGCGCCAGCTCGCCGAATACGATCCGATTGTCCGAGATTGTTACCTGCTTCCCTTCGCCGTCAACCGTCATGCTTTCCGGAACCAGGCATATGGGTCCCCTCAAAAGTTTGTCGGACCCGCAGATCGCGGCTCGATTGCCGGCATTGGCTAGCTGCAACGTGAAGTTGACGCGGCCATCCGGAAAAGAAACTTCCGGCTTCGCCTTAAGTTTCGCTGTAATGACAGGGAAACAGAGTTCGACAACCGTTTTGTTCGAATGAAATTCCTCCGACACTCGTTCATCGCAACCCGGGTCACGGTAGGAAGCTCTCAGAATAGCTCGATTGTCAATCCATTGGCCCGGCGATACGATAGTGACGCCCGGAACGACGACCTCCCACGCCACAGTGACGCTCTCCCCCGGTTCGATGAGACCCAGCGGGATCCCGGCATTGCCCGGAACCCCTCCGCTTATCCATTTGCCATTGATGGTCAAACTATTAGGCGCGTACAGCAATCCTTTGGGCAAAAAAGACAACAGAGTAACCATGGCTGCCGCATGCCCCTGATTGCCGACAATCAGCTTGTAGCTAAGTCGATCTCCCGGCGCCGCTTTGGCCGGATCTACGGTCAGCTTTGCAAAAGGAACGGCTTTGTCGGCCTTGGCCACCGGGAGACATATCGTATTGGAAAAGACGTTTTCCTTCACTTTCCTGCCGTTTGAGCTATAGAACGAAACGCTCGCTTTCATCCGATTGCAAACTTTTTTGCCGCAATACTCTTCGCTGCCTAACTTAAGCACAAGCTGGAAGGCTACTTTCACCTTTTCGCCGGGATCAACCGCTCCAAGCTTTAAACCTTCGTCGAGATCGACTCCCGGCAAAGGGACGCCGTCTTTAACAATACTGCCCGGCACGAAAGCCATGCCGTTCGGCAGTTCGTCGTATAACACGACCTTTGCGGCGTAATTCCCTTTGTTTCGCAGGATGACCCTGTATTGGATCGGCTTGCCCGGCACTGCCTCGCATGCATCCGTCTTCTTTTCCAGCTCGATATACGGACCTACGATAGGAATACGGACCGTATTGGAATATGTCGTGTAGCTGCTTGAGCCGGAATCGTACAAAATATGCGACGTATTCTCCAGCCTGGATGGTTTGTCGCCTTCCGAACTCATAGGACCTGTACCTTGAACGTTACGGTGGCGTCGGCGCCGGCAGCTATGCTGCCGATCGTTATGCCGTTTGCGGGATTTGCAAGCGGCAGCGAATTGTCGTCAAGCGTAACGCTGCCCGCAACAAAAGTGCTGCCTGGCGGTATTGGGTCAACCAGCACTACGTTGTTGACCGTCGTAATGCCGCTGTTCGTCACTACGACCGTATATTCGATAATGTCTCCCGAGACGGCATCGATCGCCGGAGTGCTCTTTACGACCGTTACGTTCGGTGCGGACACCGGTATGACCAACGTGTTGGAATTGACGGAGCCGGTAATCGTGCGGCCATCAGGAAGCGTATAGGAGTAGCTTGCCGTCGCCTTATTCGAGAGCTGTTGCGGCGAAGGCAGAGCTTCCACCGTCACTTGCAGCGTTACCGCAACGGTCAACATTCCTCCCGCCGGCACGACGCCGAGCGGAATACCCGTCTCCGGATTGACGCCCGGCTGCGGCGCGCCGTTGATAATGACGCTGTTAGGCACGAACTCCGCTCCATCCGGGATCGGATCGCTAAGCGTGACCAGCGCGTCGATATCGCCCGTATTGGTAACGTTAAGCAAATACGTGATCGTGTCGCCAACTGTCGCCACGGTAACGTTCGCGCTTTTGACGATGTTGATGAGGGCTTGATACGCCGGCAGCGAAAGCTGGTTGGAGAACGAAGTAGCCGTAAATGCCCCCGATGTATAGGCTGCGGAGCTTTGGTTGACGATTTGGCCAGACGGCGGCAAGGAATTGACCGTCACGTTAAACGTTACGGTAGCCGATGCGCCCGAAGCGATCGTGCCGATCACCACGCCAAGAGCAGGATTCGCGCCTGGCACCGCCGTATCGTTAACGGTGACGCTGCCCGATACGAACGTTGTATAGGACGGCACCGGATCGAAGAACGTTACGTTCGTGACGCTGCCTGCGCCGCTGTTCGTGATGACGACGGTGTAAGGAACCACATCGCCGACCGTCGCAGCGGTGAACGTTGTGCTTTTGACCAGTGAGACGTCCGGCGAAGAGACCGGCGTAACTACGACGTTGGACGCGGCGCTGCCGTTGAACGCACGGCCGTCCGGAAGCGTATAGGCGAAAGACGCGTTCGACTGGTTGCTCAGCTGGTTCGTCGGCGGTTGAGAAGTAATGACGATCGAGAACGTAAGCGTGTTGGAGGAGCCGGGCGCCAGAACGCCGAGCGGAATGCCTGCTGCGGGATCGGCCCCCGCAAGCGAGCTTCCGTTGAAGATAACACTGTTCGGGACGAGCACGGCTCCCGCAGGGATGGCGTCCGAGAACGTAGTATTCGCTCCGATATTGCCCGTATTCGTGATAACCGTCGAATAGACGACTGTATCGCCGACGATGGCGCCAGGCGTATTGGCAGACTTGACCAGCGCAACGCCAGGTACGTATACAGGTGTCGTAATAATCGGCGAAAACGAAGTAGCGGACAGGGAGCCTGACGTGAAACTGACGAACGCTTGGTTGCTAACCAGTTGCCCGCTCGGCACGCTGCCCACCGTAACCTGGAAGGTCACCGGAACGGTCGTGCCCGGCGCAATGGATTCAAGCGCTACGCCCGTGGCCGGATTGGCTCCAGATACCGGCGTTCCGCCGACCGTCACGCTTCCCGGCACAAAGGTCGTTCCCGCAGGAATCGGGTCCGTAAGAATCGTATTCGTAATGGACGTAATCCCGTCGTTCGTAACCGTGACCCTGTATTCGATCGTATCGCCGATCGTGGTTGCCGTAGTCGTCGTCGACTTGCCGACGGTGACGTTCGGGGCGCGTACGGCCACCACGACCGTGTTCGTAAGCGTCTGATTCGAGAATGTCCGGCCGTCAGGCAGCGTGTAGGACGTACTGAGAGTCGCTTGGTTCGACAGCTGCGGCGGCGTCGGCAGCGATTCGATCAGAACGGAGAACGATGTCGTGACCGAAGCGCCTGGCTGTATTAAGCCGAGAGGAATGCCCGTTACCGGCGATGCGCCCGGTAACGGCACGCCGCCGATAACGACGCTGTTCTCGACGAACGAAGCTCCAGCGGGAACGATATCCGACAAGGTCGCCGTGCCCGGGTAGTTGCCCGTATTGGCGGCGACTACCGTATAGTTGATCGTATCGCCTACGGTCGCGCTAGTCACCGACGAGGACTTGACGCCCGTTACGTTCGGCTGATTCACGAGAATCGCGAGCGTATTGGAGAAGGAGATGCCGGAGAACGCGCCCGATGTGAAGTTAGCGGAGGCCTGGTTTGCAATAGAACCGCCGTTCGGCACCGACGTTACCGTTACGTTGAAGGTTACCGTTACGGAACCTCCGGCCGGAATGCTGCTTAGATTGATGCCGTTAGACGGAACCGCAGTCGGAGCAGGTATATCGTTAATGGCGACGGATCCCGTGACAAAGGACGTTCCGGCAGGTGCGGAATCTACAAAAATGACATTGTTGACGGCCTCGATGCCTGAGTTCGTCACGACTACCGAGAACGGAATCGTGTCTCCTATCGTCGTATTCGTTGTAGTAGAGCTCTTGACGAGCGAGACGTTCGGCGCGGATACCGGGATGACCAGCGTATTGGACTCGGCGCTTCCGTTAAGCGTCCTCCCGTCCGGCGGAACAAAGGAATACGCAGCCGTTGCTTGGTTCGTGAGTTGCTGCGGAGTAGGCAGCGAATCCACCACGACGCCGAACGTCACGGTCACCGATGAATCAGGAGCGACGCTGCCTATCGCAATGCCCGCTGACGGGTCAGCGCCAGGCAGCGGAATGCCGCCTACGACAACGCTGTTCGGCGTAAAGACCGTCCCCGCGGGTATGGGGTCAGTCAGCGTCAAGGTAGCCGCTACATTGCCCGTGTTGGATACGACGATGGAATATACGACGGAATCGCCTAACGTTGCATTGCTCGTGCTCGCCGACTTCGCGAGCGTGATGACGGGCTGAGTGACCGGCGTCACCACCACGTTGGACCAGGACGAGGACGCGAACGCGCCCGACGTAAAGCTTACCGTCGACTGGTTAATAATCGGCGTCGGATCCGCCATGTTGACCATCACCTCAAATGTTACGGTTACCGATGCGCCTGACGCTATCGAACCGATTGGAATGCCGGCAGCCGGGTTGGCGTTAGGCCGAGAAGCGCCATTTACCTTTGCGGTGCCGGGAACGAACATCAATCCCGCCTGAAGCGAATCGAGCAAGACGACCCCGTTGATCGTTTCTGTCCCTTCGTTGGTGACGAACACCGTATAGACAAAACTGTCTCCCCTCACGGCAGTCGGCACGCTTGCGCTCTTAACGACTTCCACGTCCGGCGCAAACACGGACACTTGCGTCGTATTTGAGAGCACGGAGCCCGTAAGCACACGTCCGTTAGGGAGCGTGGATTGGTATGCCGCTTGCGCCTGATTCTCGGTCTGCTGCGGCGATGGCAGAGAGACGACCGTCACCGAGAAGCTGACGACGTTGGATTCCCCGGCGGAGACCGTGTCCAGAGGAATGCCCGTCGAGGGGTCGACGCCCGGATTCGGGAATCCGTTAATGACGACACTGTTCGGTACGAACGACATGGATGGCGGAATGATATCGAACAGCGTGACGTCTGCCGGGTAGTTGCCCGCATTGTTAACCGTGAGCGTATAACTGAACGTTCCGCCCACTGTAATCGACTGTATGCTGCTGACTTTCGCGATCCCGATGACGGGCTGCAGAATCTGCGTATTGACCAGTGGCGACGATGCGGTCCCGTTGAACGCTCCCGAAGTAAAGCTTGCGTTCGATCGGTTGGAGACAATCGCCGGTATGGTCAGCGGCACCGAATCGACGCGCGCCTGGAACACGACCGTTGCCGATGCTCCGGAGGCAATGCTGCCGAGCGATATGCCCGTCGCCGGATTGGCAATGGGAGCGGACGCGCCGTTAATCGTTACGCTGCCGTTAACAAAAGCAAGTCCGGAAGGGATGACATCCGAGAAAACGACGCCTGTAATGCCTTGTACGCCATTGTTTGCTACGACTGAGGTGTATGTAAGCACATCATTCAAGATAGCGACCGGCGTGTTCACGCTTTTGGTCACCGACACTTGGGGAGCCGTTACCGGAATATCCACTGTATTGGACAAGGAGACCAGTCCAGTAAAGGACCTGCCGCTTGGCAACTGATAGGAATATCCCGTCGTAGAACGGTTTACCAGTCTGGATGAAGCAGGAACGGCGTTGACCACGACCTGGAACGATACCGGCACAGTGCTGCCCGGCGCGATCATTCCGAGAGGGATGCCAGCAATCGGAGAAGCTCCGGGGAAATTGACCGTATTGACGAATACGCTGCCCGGTACAAACGAAACATCCGACGGCAAGGGATCTGTGAGCGTGCCTTGCGCGGCGATATTGCCCGAATTCGTGACGGATATCGAATAGGTTAGCGTACTGCCCACGGTCGCGATCGTCGCATTCACGGCTTTCGCCGTGCTAATGACAGGCTGATAGACCGGAATAGTGACGATGTTCGTCAGCACGATGCTGTTGAAGGCGCCCGAGCGGAACGCGACGTTGGATTGGTTGGCGAGACGGCCCGACGAAGGAACGGAAGTGACGATAACGTTAAATGTTACGGTAGCGCCGGTACCGGCGGCAAGCGTGCCGACCGGGATGCCGCTTGCGGGATTGGCTGCTGGAACCGGCGTTCCGCGGACGATCACGCTGCCGGATACGAATTGGGATCCGGCCGGCAAGGCGTCTTGAACGACGACATCGGTTACGGAACCGGCGCTGCTGTTGGTGACGACGACAGAATACGTAATGGTGTCGCCGACGGTTGCGTCCGGCAAGCTGCCGCTCTTTGCAGCCGTTACATTGGGCAGCGCGACGGGCACTTGCACCTGATTGCTGACGACGGACTGTGAGGAGGTTCGTCCGTCGGGCACTTGGAACGTTGCTACGGCGCTGCCCTGATTAGTCAACTGCGGCGGCGAAGGCACGCTCTGCACAAGCACTTGGAACGTGATCGTGGAACTCCCGCCTATGGGAATCGTCCCTGCGGATATGCCGGTGGCGATATTGCCGCCCGGGACGGTCGTCCCGTTCACCGTCACGCTGTTCGGCACGAAGGTCGATCCGGCCGGAATAGGATCCGACACGGTTACCGCAGTTGCGATATTGCCGTTGTTCGCGGCCAACAGCGTATAGGTGACCATAGTGCCCACCAGCGCATTCGCCGTGTTGGCGCTCTTGGTTAGCGTTAATAGCGGGGAGTACACGGGAATCGTGACGCCGTTAGAAGGGATAACCGCGTTCGTGATCGGTCCGCCCGCTACGCTCTGGAAGGAGAAAGACAGATTGGCGACGTTAACGAGCTGTTGTCCCGATGGCATGGAGACGACCCGCGCGCTGTAGGCGACGACGACGGATGCGCCCGGCGCGATCGTCCCCAGCGGCACGCCTGCGGCAATATCGTTGGTCGGCCTCGGGATGCCGCCGACCGACACGCTTCCCGCGACGAACGCCAAGCCCGCCGGAAGCGTGTCGGTCAGAATCGCGCTCGTCGCATCCGCCGTGCCCGTATTGGTCGCCGTGACGGTATACCGGATCGTATCGCCGACAAGCGCTCCCGTGACGTTGGCCGTCTTGGACACGCTGACGAGAGGGGCGTTGATGTTGACTTGAATCGCATTTGCGTTCAGGACATAAGCATCGCCGGAAGTCGTCAATCGAAGCACGGCCGTCGTCTGGTTGTTCACGAGTCTTGGCGAGATGTCAACATTGGTTATATCCCAGCCTTGCCGCCCTCCGCTAATGTTCGAGCCAGGCGACCCGTTCGTCTGGTTACGCGTGCCGAACGTTCCCGTCGTGTCAAGCGCCCCGGAGTCGTTGTTGATCTGCGAGGCAAAAAAGTTGTTCGCGAAGTTGTTGGTTCCGGACAACGCGACGAGATTGGACGCAGCGGGTCCAAACAAAGCCTGATCGCCTGTACGGTTCGCATCTCCTTCCTGAGCGCTAAACAGCGCTCGTCCTCCCAACACGCCTGACACCGGAGTAGAAAAACCAGTCAATGTCGTGGTTACGGCAGAAGAATCTGCCTGAATCAGGACGGCGCCCGCGCGCAGCGACATATTACGGAAGGGCAGCGAAGCATTTTGATAGATCACGCCAAGGGTCCAGCCTGCATGATTGCCTGTCGGATCGTTGTTGATCGTGATGGTCCCGGGAACGCGTCCAGTCGTGTAAGTGCCGGCTCCCCCCGTTTGAACAAGGGAGGTTACATTGGACGAACGCACGTACGCGCGAATGCCGTTGCCCAGATCGATGTCGTTGCTGGTCGCCGCGTCGGGCGACACCGTAAAAGAACCAGTAGGCGTCGCGAAGGTGACAGCATTGTTAATAACGGATGATAGATTGACCGTTCCGTTAATATAACTGCCGCCCCAAATAAGCTCGGCGTACAGCACGGTGCTTCCCGCCGGAAGCGCAAGCTGGGCTGCGGAGGAGTTTAGCAAGTAGTTGTCTGTGGTTCCGAACGGATAAGAGCCATATCGGATTGCCGTATTTGTTGTCGTGAACGCGCCGATGCTGTCCTGCGTGCCAGGCACTCCGGATACATCGGAACGGCTGAGACCCAGCGTATTGCCCGTGAACGTAATCGCACCCGTAGCGTTAAAAGCAGCTCTTACGATAAGCGGAATATCATTCCACCTCCTTTCAGGCACGCCCAACCTATCTATATGGTGGACATTATTCATTATGCATGTCCCCGACTCCAGCGAATGCGAATAATTTGGTTACTTGTCTATCCCTCTTCCATGTCCCCTTGGTCTCTCAACCTCAGTTCCTGCACGCACGCCGGCTCCTCGTATGCCATCCGGCTCAGCCGGTCGAGTTCTTCCGTTTCAATATCCTCTTTCACGACCAATAGATGGTACATAATTTCGTCCACGACATTAAGCTGAAGCTGCTGTAAAATTTCCAGTTCCTCCTGTTCGAAGATAGGAGACCGATACGGCGGCAGATAGAAATGCTCCATGCGAAGCAGCCGGAAGTCAAAAGGAGGTTTGGGGCCGGCATAATGCGATACTTCCGGGCTGACCGGACCTAGCTGGGGCTGGAAGAAGGCCGATGTCCAATATCGGGGAGTATGCTCGTCGAATCGATGAAGTAAATGCGGATTGGAGTTGTGATGATAGCTATGGGCATACGGGGCGAGAATGCAGACGACCGCCTTGTGCATGCACACTCTATGAATTTCGGAGAGAACGGCGAATAGATCCCGGACGAACGGAAGCGACCGGGAGGCTATGACATATTCGGCGGAGTCGTCGGGGAACGGCAATCCTTCGTTCATATCGACCACGACATCCACTCCCGCGAGCGGAGAAATATCGAGGCCAAGGAAGCCTGGCTGCTTGCGCTCCCCGCATCCAAGATCAAGCTTCATGCTGACCACTCCAATCTGCGAACCCGCTCGGATTGTCGTTCTTATCGCTATATTTATTCCGATGCCGGCGATTATAACCGGTAATTATTGAAACACTATTGCTAAGCTTGCCAGCGGCAGGCATACAAGCTCGAATGGGAGGCTGGTCGTGGATGGAGCCGTTAATCGGATCTCATGTATCCATGTCCGGCAAGGATATGCTCTTGCGTGCCAGCAGGGAAGCCGCCTCTTACGGCGCGAACACCTTCTTGATTTATACCGGCGCTCCGCACAACACGCTTCGCAAGCCGATCGAGTCGCTCCGGATAAGGGAAGGACATGAGCATATGAAGGAGCATGGCATCTCGAACATCGTCGTTCACGCTCCTTTCATTATAAATCTCGGCAACACGATATCTTCTAAAGTATTCGGGCACGGCACGGAGTTTCTAAGGTCTGAGATCAAAAGGACGGAAGCGCTCGGCTCTTTGCAAATCGTGCTTCATCCCGGTTCTCATGTGGGGGCAGGCAAGGAAGCAGGCATCCGCCGCATTATCGAGGGACTTAACGAGGTTTTGTCGGAGGATGGACGCGTGCAAGTGTCGCTTGAGACCATGGCGGGCAAAGGAAGCGAATGCGGCTCCTCGTTCGAAGAGCTAGCCTCCATTATGGAAGGCGTGCACCGCAACGATCGTCTGTCCGTCTGCATGGACACCTGCCATATACATGATGCGGGATACGATGTCCGGCACGACTTCGACGGGGTGCTGGAGCAATTTCATCGCATAATCGGAATCGAACGGCTTAAGGTTATCCATATCAACGATTCCAAAAATGTCAGGGGCTCGCGCAAGGATCGCCACGAGAATATCGGTCATGGGTGCATTGGACTGGAGGCGCTGCGATACGTGGTTAACCACCCTCAATTAGCAGCTATCCCGAAGCTGCTGGAGACACCTTCCATCGGCGAGCGGAAATATGTCAATCCGCCGTACAAACATGAAATTAGTCTCCTGCGCGGGGAAATCGACGAACCCGTCGCGAGATAAATCGGGTTAACCGCTGTAAAAGTATTCCTGCCCAGGCCGAATCCGGTTACAATAGATACGAACCGCTGACGATGGATCAAGCGGCGGTACCGGAGAGGAGCTGCTAATAATGGACAAGGCGATATTGGGTCGTACGGGGATTGAAGTGACGAAGCTTAGCTATGGAGCAATGGAAATTCGCGGTCCCCGCGTCTGGAGCGGGCGGCCGATTGAAGACTCGGAAGCGGCCCGCGTGCTGGAGGCCGTGCTCGATTCCGGCATCAACCTGATCGACACCTCCTTTGATTATGGACGAAGCGAAGAGCTGATTGGAAGATACCTCGGCCACCGCCGCCATGAATTCGTATTAGCGACCAAATGCGGCTGCAGAGTCGTCGATTGCGGCGACCACGATGAAGTTTCGCACGAGTGGACAAGAGATAATCTGATGCGAAACATCGACACCAGCTTATCCAGATTACGTACAGACTACATTGATATTTTGCAATTGCATGGCCCAACCGTTAAGCAAGCGGAAGACGGCATGCTGGTAGAAGTACTTAATGAGATACAAGCTAGCGGCAAAGTCAGGCACATCGGCGTATCGTCCTACTTGCCCCATCTCCCCGCTTTCGTCGAATGGGGTTCGTTCGATTCGATCCAGCTCCCCTACTCCGCGCTGGAGCGCGAGCACGAGAACTGGATAGACCGGGCTGCGGAGACCGGAGCCGGCATTATCGTTCGCGGAGGCGTAGGACAAGGAGAACCCGGCGTCGGACGCGGTTCCTCGGAGCGCTGGAGCGCTTGGGAGGAAGCCAAGCTGGACGAGCTTCTGGAACATGGCGAACAGCGAACGGGCTTCCTGCTGCGATTTACTTTGTCCCATCCTTCCATGACGACGACGATCGTCGGCACGAAGAACGTCGACCATCTAGCCGACAACGTAAGGTATGCAGCGATGGGCCCGCTTCCGGCCGACGTGTATGACGAAGCGAAGCGGCGACTGGATACGATCGGAAGAACGTCGTTGCCCGCATGACGTAAGCGCCGACATAAATAGTGGAAGGCAACGTGTTTCGTACACCACGCGATCCCTGCTGTTTCACCTCCGCGAACCCTCCCCCATTGTTAATGGGCAGGGTCCGCGGCTCCCCTTGCCTTCTTCTCCCCCGAAGCTTCATATGCCTTCAGCACAGACTCAAGCACCCCAGGAAACCGCTGTTCCAAATCCTCCGACCGCAAGGAAATAAGTCGTTGCGTGCTCACGCTTCTGACTCTGACAACTCCCGCTTCCCTCAACGTGCGTACATGATGCGACAAAGTCGATTTGGCGATGGGCACATCGAATTCGCCGCAGCTTCTTTCATCTGTACAATGAAGCTGAGATACGACCGCAAGTCTCAGAGGATCGCTTAACGCATATAAAACGGATGACAAATCTATATCTTCACGATCAGGGTGGAATAACACCTTCACTTGGGTATCCTCCTTCATATCGACTAGGATTGATGATTGCAGTATATCATATGATATGCTATTATCCTATTGTTCGATAATATTCGAAATAACGAACTTAAGGTGGGGATCCCCTTGAACAAAGCATCATCCATTACTACGAATAAACCCCTTGCGGAAACTCCCGCCGTAAAAGAAGGACTCGTCATCGGCTTGCTTGGCATAACGATCGTTCTTGTCATCATGAATACGATGATGTTCAACCTGGCTTTGCCCGACGTTGCCGAAGCGTACGCGTTATCCCCCTCCTCGACATCCTGGATCGTCACGGGGTATTCCATCGTATTCGCGATATCGTCCATAACTTACAGCAGGCTGGCCGATTTCGTTCCGATCCGCAGATTATTTGTGATTGGCATAATCTCGCTCAGCTTCGCCGCTATCGCGGGAATGTTCAGCAACAGCTTCCTGATGCTGCTTGCCGTTCGCATCGTGCAAGCTTCCGGAGCGGGAGCGATCCCTTCCTTATCGCTCGTATTCATCTCGAGATACATTCCTGTCGAGCGCCGCGGCAAAGCGATGGCGCTTATTATGTCCTCCGTGTCGCTTGGACTTGGACTTGGCCCCGTTGTTGGCGGCGCGGTAGTGGAATTTATGGGCTGGCATTTCCTCTTCGCGCTGACGGCGTTAACCGTTCTGCTCCTTCCCTTATTCTCGCTCTACTTGCCCAAAGAAAACATGAAGGAGGGCTCATTCGACGGGCTAGGAGCGCTGCTGATCGGCGTCGGAACGACCGGATTGCTGCTGTTCCTGACGGGCGGCTCGTGGTTCGCATTGGCTGCCGGCGTGTTGTCGCTGGTATTGTTCACCATACGCATCCGGACGGCGAGGGAGCCGTTTGTCCTTCCTTCGCTCTTCCGCAACCGCCCCTACCTCATCTTAGGCGCGGTTGGCATTGCCGGATACTTATGCAGCTTTTCTACCTTATTCCTTATGCCGCAAATATTAGTGAAACAATACGAGCTCAGCGCTATCGAAGCCGGTCTGATTATTTTCCCCGGCTCGATTCTGGCGATGCTCGTCTCCAGACGCGTCGGTCAATACATTGACACGAAAGGCAACAGCTCTATCATTCGATACGTTCCGTTGTTCCTGCTGGCTTCCGTCGTGCTGTTCGCATTGTTTGAAGGCATCTCCTTCTGGGCGCTGCTGTTCATCTACATCTTGCTAAGCATAAGCTTTACGATCTTGCAGAGCAGCGTTTCCAACGAGCTATCGCGTATTCTGGAACCTGCACAGATCGGGTCCGGTCTCGGCTTGTACCAGTTGCTGCAGTTTTTCAGCGGCGCCTTCGGGGTAGCTATGTCGGCTGCAGCATTATCCTGGCAAGAGCAGCTCTCGCTTACTCATGCTTACAGCAACATCTATTGGGGACTGTCCACGATCGTTCTTCTCGCTATACTCTGCTCGTTCCTGTACACGAAGAGCAGCGGTCGTGCCTTGCATGTACGCTAATCATCAAGCGGAATCACATTTCGGATGATCTAAGAGGAAACCTCCCTCTAATCCAATGAACTTGGTCCGTTTCAGCAAAATAAAGGGGAATCCACCCACTAATTCATGAAATTTCGGCAATACCCGCAAATTCATCGATAATTAATGGGCATTTCCCACTAAAGATAAAGAAACAACGAATGGCATAAAATTAAATCGACTATTTCCACTTATTTTTGTCTCCGTTGAACACTTTGCATATTTTGTAGCTGGGACCACGGCAGCCTCGTATCAATAACGTTATTATTTTGCATTTAAATTCAACGAAAAAAGCCCAATGAGCCGCCATTTGGCGGTTCATTGGACTTTTTTATCGTTTTGAGCGGAATTACGCGTGAACGCGATCTTTTTCTGTGGCAAGTCGAGCTTCCAGCTCGGCTTTTTGCGCCTCGAAGCCTGGTTTGCCAAGAAGCGCGAACATGTTCGTCTTGTAAGCTTCTACGCCCGGCTGGTCGAATGGATTAACGCCCAGCAAGTGGCCGCTGATGCCGCAAGCCTTCTCGAAGAAGTAGACCATCTCGCCGTATGTGTATTCGTTCAGCTCGTCCAGCTCCACGACGAGGTTCGGCACACCGCCGTCCACATGCGCAAGCCGGGTTCCGTCGGCTGCTTTCCGGTTGACCTCGTCCATGGTCATGCCGGCGAGGAAGTTGAGTCCGTCGAGATTGCCGGAATCCGCTTCAATCGTCCATTCCACTCGCGGCTTCTTAACGGACAGCACCGTCTCGATCAGATCGCGGCGGCCCTCCTGCACGTATTGGCCCATGGAATGCAGATCGGTCGTGAAGTCGACGGAAGCCGGATATAAGCCCTTCCCGTCCTTGCCTTCGCTTTCGCCGAACAGCTGCTTCCACCATTCCGCCACGTAATGCAACGACGGCTCGAAGTTTGCCAGCAGCTCAATGCTTTTGCCTTTGCGGTACAAAGCATTGCGCACGGCGGCATACTGGTAGGCCTCGTTCTCCGCCAGGTTCGGATTGCCGTATTTCTTCGCGGCCGCAGCGGCGCCTTCCATCATCTTGTCGATGTCGAGGCCGGCGACGGCGATCGGCAGCAGTCCTACGGCAGTCAGCACGGAATAACGTCCGCCGACATCGTCCGGAATGACGAACGTCTCGTAGCCTTCTTCGTCGGCCAGCTTCTTAAGCGCTCCCTTGGAAGCGTCGGTCGTCGCGAATATGCGGCTCCGCGCCTCTTCCTTGCCGTATTTCTTCTCCAGATAATCGCGCAAAATCCGGAACGCGATTGCCGGCTCCGTTGTCGTGCCCGACTTGGAGATAACGTTGACGGAGACATCCTTGCCCTCTAGCAGCTCCAACAAGTGGGACATGTAAGTGGAGCTGATATTTTGACCGGCAAAATAAACCTGCGTATTCCCCGCCATCTGATTGTGAAACGTATGGGACAGCGACTCGATTGCGGATCTGGCACCCAAGTATGAGCCGCCGATGCCGATGACGACAAGCGCTTGGGAATTTCCGCGGATGCGCTCCGCGGCAGCCTTGATCCGGGCGAATTCTTGAAGGTCGTAGCTGTTCGGGAGATCCACCCAGCCCAGATAATCGGAGCCGGGTCCTTGACCCTTGTGCAGCATATCATGGGCGGCTCCCACGAACGGCGCGAAATAATCGACCTCATGCTGGCCAATGAACGATAGCGCGCTGGAATAATCAAAACGTATAGCCATATTGTCTATTCCCTCCTATACCAATCGTCTTCTCTATAAAGAAAGCTGCGTTTCTTACCACATAAGAAAGTATAAGTTTTCGGTCTTCGAAAACGGCTTTTTTATTGGCGATAAAACCTACCTTTAAACGCGGTCGCTCATCGTCGAGAGGCCTCGATAGAGGTTTTCTTATGCGAGTACAGTCTTCCAGTCAGCCGCAAACTTCGCGAGTCCTTGGTCCGTAAGCGGATGCTTGGAGATTTGCTCGATAACGGAGAACGGAATCGTCGCGATATGAGCGCCTGCCATGGCAACGCGCGTCACATGATCGGGATGACGGACGGAGGCCGCGATGATTTGAGCATCCAGGTTGTGAATGCGGAACAGCTCGGCTACCTTTACGATCAATTGCACGCCATCTTCGGAAATATCGTCGAGACGTCCCAGGAACGGCGACACGTAGGTTGCGCCAGCGCGAGCTGCCAGCAAAGCCTGGTTAACGGTAAAGATCAGCGTAACGTTTGTTTTAACGCCTTTGTCCGCCAGATAGCGGCATGCTTCGAGGCCGGCAAGCGTCATCGGGAGTTTGATCGTAATGTTAGGATCGTTGTCGTTGATCTTGATCAGCTCGTTCGCTTGCGCAATCATCTCTTCCGCCGTCTCGGCGTCCGGCGTTACTTCAGCGGATACGGATTCTACGCCCGGCACCTCGCGCAAAATTTCCGCGATGCGGTCCTCGAACTTTACGCCTTCTTTCGCCACGAGCGAAGGGTTTGTCGTTACGCCGGACAAAACGCCGACTTTGTACGCTTTTTTGATTTGCTCCACATTAGCCGTATCGATAAAAAATTTCATTGTTGTTGCCTCCCCTAAATGGTTTTTTGGTTAGTTATGTCAATAGTAGCGTATACTATAACTTCGTGTTTAACAACTTCTACAAAAGCTCTTTGGCCACGCGCACGACGTTATCGGTCGAGAACCCGAAATAGGCAAGCACTTCGCCGCCAGGGCCGGAAGCGCCAAACGTATCGATGGAGACGACCTTGCCCGCCGGACCCGTAAAGCGGTCCCAGCCAAGCGATATGCCGGCTTCGATCGCCACGCGCTTGGTCACCGAGCTTGGAAGCACGCTTTCCTTATACTCCTGCGGCGCGCGGTCGAACAACTCGCGGCTTGGCATCGCCACGACGCGGACGGATACATTTTCCTGCTCGAGAGCCGCCTTGGCGCTTGCCGCAAGGGATACTTCGGAGCCCGTGGCAATCAAAATGATGTCCGGCTGATCGTTGGTTTGAGACAGCACATAGCCGCCTTTCGCCACGTTTTCGATGTTGCCTTTCGTCTCTTCGAAGATAGGCAGGTTTTGACGGCTCAGAATAAGCGCGACAGGACCGTCATTCTGCACTAGTGAGTATGCCCAAGCGCTAGCCGTTTCGTTCGCATCGGATGGACGAATGACCGTCAGACCAGGAATGGTGCGCAGTGCCGCCAGATGCTCGACAGGCTCGTGAGTCGGGCCGTCTTCGCCTACGGCGATGGAATCATGCGTGAATACGTACGTCACAGGCAGCTTCTGCAGCGCCGCCAGACGAATGGAAGGACGCAGGTAATCGCTGAAAACGAAAAACGTGCTGACGAACGGTTTCACGCCGCCATGCAGCGCCATGCCGTTGCCGGCAGCGCCCATCGCGTGCTCCCGAACGCCGAAGTAGACGTTTCGTCCCGCGTAAGAATCAACCGCGAATTTGCCTTCGCCTTTAATGTCCGTCATCGTCGAGTGGGACAGGTCGGCGCTTCCTCCGAAGATGGAAGGAACCAGCTTCACGTAGTGGTTGATCGCTTCGCCGCTTGCCACGCGAGTCGAGATCGACTTGGATGTATCGAACGTCAGAATGTCGGAAGCATCGATCAGCGCCTTGCCTTCGATGGCTAGCGCCAGCTCTTGACCCAGCTCCGGATATTGGCTGCCGTAACTAGAGACAAGCTCGTTCCATTCCGCTTCCGCCGCTGCGCCTTGCTCCTTCAATGCCGCGAAATGCGCCTTCACTTCCTCCGGTACATAGAAGTCTTCCTCATACTCCCAGCCATATACCTTCTTGGTTGCTTTCGCTTCTTCCATGCCGAGCGGGTTGCCGTGCGCCTTGTTCGTGCCGGCGACTTTGCTGCCGTACCCGATTACCGTGCGAACCTCGATCAACGATGGTTTGCCCGCGCTCTTGGCCGATTCGATCGCGCCGGCGATGGCTTCGATATCATTGCCGTCTTCGACCCGGATGTAATGCCAGTGAGCGGATTCCGCGCGTTTCTGAATGCCTTCCCCGAAGGAAAGCGCCAGCTCTCCGTCAAGCGAGATATCATTCGAATCATACAACACGATTAATTTGTCCAGCTTCATGTGGCCAGCCATCGACATCGCCTCGTAGGAGATTCCCTCCATCAGGCAGCCGTCGCCGACAAGCGCATACGTATAGTGTTCAACGACCGGGAAACCATCCTTGTTGAACTTGGCAGCCAGATGCGCTTCCGCCATCGCCATGCCTACCGCCATCGCGACGCCTTGTCCCAGCGGCCCCGTCGTAGCGTCAACGCCGTCCGTATGGCCGAATTCGGGATGGCCCGGCGTCAAGCTGTTCAGCTTGCGGAAGCCTTTCACGTCGTCGAGCGATACCCCGTAACCGGTCAGATGCAACAAGCTGTACAACAGCGCCGATCCGTGGCCGGCGGACAACACGAAGCGGTCGCGGTTGAACCACTTCGAGTGGCCCGGATTATGCTTAAGCTTCTGAGCCCACAGCGCGTACGCCATCGGCGCCGCTCCCATCGGCAGGCCCGGGTGTCCGGAATTCGCCGCGTTGATCGCGTCGATGGACAGCGTACGGATCGTGTCGATTGCCAGTTGTTCAATCGTTTTTGTTATCGTCATATTTTGTTCGTACTTCCTTTCCTTGAGAGGCTGTTCCCTCGCTTTAAATAAATCTTGCCAATCGATTTCGTAATTCCACTATAATACGTTTCCTCGCCATACAAGTAATTGATATATTTCACAGTAGCCATACATATGATCTATAGCTAAATGAAAGCTTCATATCCGGTTTCCGTTCTCGCCAAATACCCCTGCCGCGAATAAACGCGTGCAGAGGTTATTCGAACAAAATCGGCTATACGCCTGAATACGCCATAAATCCCCCGTCTACCGGTATGGTCGTTCCGGTAACGAAGCCCGATGTCGTATCGTCGACGAGCCATAGCAGCACGCCAAGCAGATCCTCCGGCTTGCCGAAGCGGCGCATCGGGGTATGGGCAATGATCTTGCCGGAGCGAGGCGTCAAGGAGCCGTCCTCCTGCACGAGCAGCTTGCGATTTTGCTCTGTCAGGAAAAAACCGGGCGCGATCGCATTGACGCGAATGCCCGCTTCCGCCATATGGACGGCCAGCCATTGCGTAAAATTGTCGACAGCCGCTTTGGCCGCGCTGTAGGCCGGCACCTTCGTCATCGGAGACGGCGCGCTCATGGACGAAATATTGATAATAACCGGACTTGGACGGTCCAGCATCTGCTCCGCGAACACCTGGGACGGGATCAGCGTGCCCACGAAATTGAGATCGAGCACGTTCCTGAAGGCCGGAATGCTAAGATCGAAGAAGCTCGTTACGCCTTCGGCCGTACGATCCTCCGGCGCATAAGTCTCGTTTGTCGTATTCGCGCTGTGATGATTGCCTCCCGCGCCATTAATGAGAATGTCGCAGGGACCCAGCTTTTCCAGGACGACCCGTCCTGCTTCCCGCACGCTGTCGATATCCGTCACGTCGCAAACGACGCCGATTGCGATTCCGCCGTTAACGGCAATCTCATTTACGACAGCTTCGTTTTTCTCCGCCGTCCGGCCAAAGATGGCAACTTTAGCTCCTTGCCTGGCAAGCTCGATCGCCATCGCTCTGCACAAAACGCCCGCGCTTCCCGTAACAACTGCAACTTTGCCGTGTAACGATTCGTGAATGGGCTGCAATTTAATCGTCATGTCCTCTGTCTCCCCCCGTGCTCTTCGCATATTGGTAGCCGTCCCATAACCCTAATAGATGCATAATGCCCAATGCCCTGTCATACAAGCCGTACCCCGGCCTGCATGATTCGTCCCAGATTTGACGCCCATGATCGGGACGGACGTATCCCGTGTATCCGATATCATGATACGCCTTGACGATGCCCGCGATATCGACGGATCCGTCCGAGGTCCGATGCGAGCTCTCGACGAAGTCGCCATTGCCGAAACGGCGAACGTTGCGAATATGCGCGAACGGAATTCGATCTCTGAATTCATGAATCATGGAGATGATATCGTTGTCGGGATTGGCGCCAAGCGATCCGCTGCACAGCGTAATGCCGTTGGAGGGATGATCGTACAGCTTCAGCAGTTTGCGCAAATTGGCCTGCGAGGTCATCAGCCTCGGCAGCCCGAAGACGGGCCATGGCGGATCATCGGGATGAATGGCCATCCGGATGCCATTCTCCGCCGCAATAGGAACAACCGCCTCCAGGAAGTAAGCCAAATTCCCCCATAGCCGTTCTTCCGAGACGTCTTGATAAGACCGAATCAATCCCTCCATATGGAGCAAACGCTCCGGCTCCCAGCCCGGCATGGTAAACGCCGGATTGGCGTTGATCGTGGCCGCCAGCTGCCGCGGATCAACTCCTTCAATCACGGACTTCCCGTAAAACATCGCCGTCGAGCCGTCCTCCATTCGCCAGTGCAGATCCGTCCTCAGCCAGTCAAAGACCGGCATGAAATTATAGCAGATCACCTTTACGCCAACCTGTCCCAGCTTACGAACGGTGTTGATATACCGTTCGATGTAGATATCGCGCGAAGGCAGTCCCCGCTTGATATCCTCATGAACATTTACGCTCTCGACCACGTCGATGTGCAGCCCTTCCTTCTCCGCGAGCGACTTCATCTCCAGAATGCGGTCCATCGGCCATTCTTCCCCCGCCGCCAGATCATGAAGCGACCAGACGACGCCGTCCGTGCCTGGTATTTGTTTAATATAACGAAGAGGGACCGTATCATTGCCCTCTCCGAACCAGCGGAATGTCATGCGCATATTTTAATCCCTCAGCTTCCTGTTAATCTGCAATTGAATCGCATGAACCATTCCGATATAATGCTAGTAACCTTTATAAATATGGTGAATACAAGTCACGGGAGCCATCGTCCATGTCTATATCGAACAACCACGAGTTGTATAAAGTATTCTACTGGGCAGCGAAAACCGGCAGCCTGTCGAAGGCCGCAGCCGCATTATATTTGACCCAGCCCAGCGTCAGCCATGCGGTAAAGCAGCTGGAGGATCGGTTCGGCATGGCCTTGTTCTACCGGACCTCCAAGGGCGTAACGCTAACCCAGGAAGGCTCCATCCTATATTCGTACATCGAGCAATCCCAAATTCTGATCACTTTGGCCGAAGAGAAAATGGCCGCGCTCAAAAATCTCGACAGCGGCGAGCTCCGCGTAGGCGGCAGCGATTCGTTGTTCAAACATTATTTGCTGCCGTATCTGGAGGACTTCCATCGTCGCTATCCCGGGATCAAGCTCCATCTCAACCATGGCACGACGCCCGAGGTTATCACGTTCCTGAAGGAAGGCCGCATCGATCTTGGCGTCGTGCGCATGCCGATCGGCGACTCTCAGCTGGAGGTGCGCGAGAGCATCAGGCTTCAGGATTGCTTCGTAGCAGGCGCCGGTTATTCGGAGCTGAAGGATCAAGTGATGTCGCTGGAGCAGCTGCTTCAGCATCCCATCATTCTGTTTTCGCGCAACAGCCGGGCCCGGATGACGATTAACGAGTTGTTCCAGCATTATGGCTATACCATTAAACCCGAAATCGAGGTCGGCAGCGTTGACCTGCTTATCGAGTTCGCTCGCAAGGGGCTTGGCATCTCTTATGTCACCAAGGAATTTGTCGCCAATGAGCTGCAGGAAGGATCCCTCTTCGAGATCAAGCTCGACGTGCAGCTCCCGCCGACCCATGTCGGTCTAATGACCATGCGCAATATGCCGTTGTCCCGCTCCGCACAACAGTTCATCGATATGGTTCATTGACGCTTCCCCTATCATCTTATCCGAATAAATAGCTGTAATGTCCTTCTCTCTTGTGTGAAAAATAACGTTCTATTGCGGTTCCGTACGAGAAAAAAGGTTAAATGAAACTATCGCCCGAACAAGTGCTCACGATTTGTAAAGGCGATCCGGAAATCGCGGCATTCGTCCAATCGCTCCTAGATATGAACGAAAAACAAGCGGAACGCATCCAACAGTTGGAGACTCGTGTTCATGAGTTGGAGCGTCAAGTCGCTCTGCAGAGTCATAACAGCAGCAATCCTCCCTCCAGCGATGGTCTGCGTAAGCCGACGAGCCTGCGAACGCCAGGTGGGAAAAAAGGAGCGCCAAAAGGACATCCAGGCACGACGCTGCATCTCGTAGCAGATCCCGATCATATCATTGTTTGCGAGTAGACGTTATGTCCCGACTGTTCAGGTTCGTTGGCGGGCGTTGTGAGTGCAGGGATGGAGAAACGTCAAGTGTTCGACCTTCCGTTTCCCCGCATGGAAACGACGGAGTTTCGCGCGGAAAAACGCTACTGTGCCCACTGCCAACGAATGCAGCGCGCCGCGTTCCCCGCACGCGTCACGGCGCCGGTGCAATACGGTAGCGGCCTTGCCGCGTGGACCGTCTATTTGCATGCGTATCACATGCTGCCGCTGGATCGGATCGCCCAACTCGTGAAAGATCTGACGACGTACCGTCCCAGAGGGAACCTTGCTTTCCTTTTTAGAGACCGCTTTCGATGTGCTGGCCCCTGTCGAGCAAACGATCGAGGAACGTTTACTGAAACAAGTCAAGGTGCATGTGGATGAGACGGGCTGCCGCGTAGAGGGAACAACAAAGTGGATGCATGTCATTTCCGATGAAGCGTATACGCGGCTCCATGTGCATGCCAAACGCGGAGGCGTCGCCATCGATGCCATCGGCATCCTGCCCCGTTATACCGGGACAGTCGTCCATGACTGTATGAGCGGGTACTTCAATGAAAGGTATCCCTTTAAGCATGCTCTGTGCAACGCGCATATGCATCGGGAGTGCATCGGAAACGCGGAGTATGATGGCCATAAGTGGGCCCAGCAGATGGCCGACCTGCTAAAAGAGTGTTGGCAGCTCGCGGTCGCCTCCCGTAACAGGCAGATGCCACTTGATCCGGAAGTCATTAACTCCCTGCGAACGCGCTACGGTACAATCCTCGAAGACGGTGAACGCGAATGGACGCAGGACAAAGTGCGAACCGAGACATGCACCAAGGGGCGTGCGATTAAAAGCAAAGCTAGCAATCTGGGAGAACGTCTGTCGCTTCACAAAGAGGCAATTCTCTCGTTTCTTTGGCGTCCCTGCATTCCGTTTTACAACAACCAGGCCGAACGCGATTTGCGTATGGTCAAGTTCAAGCAGAAGGTGTCGGGATCGTTTCGCACAGAGCAGGGGGCGAAGGTCTTTGCTCGCTTGCGGGGCGTGGTCTCCACTTTGATCAAGCAACGCCTTCCCGTTCTTTCTTCGCTATCCCAAGCCTTTCACGGAACTCCCATTTTGCCAGGTACCTAAGTAGTAACGAAAAAAGGAACGGAAGAACGTTTGATCCGTTCTCCCATTCCTTTTTAATTCGTATGACGGACAATGCCGTCCGAAGATGTATTAAACGGCAACCG
This sequence comes from Paenibacillus sp. PAMC21692, assembly GCF_014303795.1. Classification (NCBI taxonomy): domain Bacteria; kingdom Bacillati; phylum Bacillota; class Bacilli; order Caryophanales; family Paenibacillaceae; genus Paenibacillus; species Paenibacillus sp. PAMC21692. The sequence continues at coordinate 4,309,601 of NZ_CP060293.1, read as the reverse complement.
CACAGGTTCCCTTGCTCATGAGCTCTTTCTTTTGATCGTCCCGAACAAATATCGCACCAGCGGCCCTACGACGAGCAGTTGAAGCGGAAGCGCGAATACGAAGTTGCGCAGCACAAGCTGGAAGTAACCGGGTAGAAACGGCGGACTTGCGGCGAGATCCGCTCCGTGCGACATCAGCCAGCCGAACAGCGACATCAACAGGACCATGCCGGTCACCATCATGCAAGCAAGCGAGATCATAACAGCCGCTTTTTTTGACTTGTTAATCGGCAAAACCCTAAGCGCTTTGTGAGCCAAAGGACCCACGACAAACATTTCCAGCAGTATGGCCACGACGAACGCCGCAGCTAATTGTACGATAATTTCGAGCGCGGACACCGAACCAAGCAAGCCGTGCGTCGCCAGATTGTAGAACGTCATAAACACGACCATTCCAGTACACATCATGAGTCCAAAATACAGTTCTTCTCTTTTTGTTTCAGGCACGTTCCCTCATCCTCTCCCTTTACCTTTGTCATTATAGCGAGGGCATCCCCCTCCGCATAAGTGAACATTCGGTGAACATTTGAAGGAGAGAAGGCACTTCCGCCAATCCGCTATTGAACGTTATCCCCGCAGTTTGTTACGCATCTTCTTTCATCCTTTGACCGCAGAATTGGTTAAACCTTGGATAATGTAACGTTGACCGATAACGAATACCGCGATCATGGGCAAAATGCCTGCCGACGCGGCGGCCATCATGCCGTTGTAGTCGACCGTGTTTTCCAAAATGAAGTTCTGGAGTCCAAGCGGCACCGTATACAAGCTTTCGTCGATCAAGAACACGAGAGCGTTCTCGTAGTCGTTCCAATGCCAGGAGAAATCGATAACGGCAAGCGTCGCAAGCGCGGGCTTCGCAAGCGGCAGGATGAGCTGGAAGAAGATCCGGAGATGCCCTGCCCCGTCGATGAACGCGGACTCCGTAATTTCGTTCGGTATCGAGAGGAAAAACTGGCGGAGCATAAACACCCCGAAAATCGTGAAAAACCCTGGCAGAATAAGCGCCAGATGCGTGTTATAAATGCCCGCCCATTCGAACATGATGAACTTGGGCACGAACAGCACTTGAGGCGGCACCATCATCATGGACAGGTACACCATAAACAGCGGATCACGTCCTTTGAATTGGATCCGGGCGAAGCCATAAGCGGCGAAAGCGGACAGGAACGTCGCGCCGAACATGCCGATGATGGAGATTTTGAGCGAGTTCCAGTAATAGGTGCCGAAGCTTTTGGCGCCCGTCCATACCTTGACGTGATGTTCCCAGGTAGGATCGGCAGGAATCCACTTGATGGGATATTCGAATACTTGAGCCGGCGTCTTGAGCGACGTGCTGATCATCCATAGGAACGGGACGATCATAATGATGGCCAGGAACAGCATAATGACAGTCAGGCCCCAGCGTTTGACCACACTGGACGACAGGTAGTTTTTGGACGTTTCCATCTATGTTGTCTCCCCCTAATGAAGTTAGTAGTGAACCCATCTCTTTTGCCCGATCCATTGGATGAGCGTGATGAGCAAGATGACAACGAACAAAGCCCAGGAGAGCGTCGAAGCATAGCCCATATCGTAGTAACGAAAGGCATTTTGATACACGTACAATGAGAGAATCGTCGTACTGTTGCCGGGACCGCCCTGCGTGATCGCCTGGATAATACCGAATGTCTTGATCGTCATAATGAGACCGGTGATGAGCAGCAGGAACGTCGTCGGACTGACGAGCGGCCATATGATCCTCCACACAATCTGTCCCCGCTTCGCCCCGTCGATCTTGGCGGCTTCCAGCAGCTCCTGCGAAACCTCTTGGAGCGCAGCCAGATAGATGATCATGTTGTAGCCGAGCATGAACCAAATCCAAATGATATCGATCGCAAACATGGAGGAGGTCGTCGTCGACAGCCAGCCCGGCGGATTGTCGATGCCGATGCTGCGAAGAAGGCCGTTGATCGGACCTTGCTTGGGATGGAAAAGCAGCATCCAGACAAACGCGACGGCGACGCCGCTCGTAATGTACGGCATGAAGTACATGCCCCGCAGAAGCTTCTTCAAGTAGATCTTTTGATTGAGCGCCACCGCAACGATGAAGCCAAGCCCGATGGAGACCGGCACGGCTGCCAGGAAGATAACCGTATTTTTAAGCGACAGGTAGAACATGGGGTCCTTCATTAGTCTGGCAATATTATCGAAGCCCACGAAATCGACTTTCGGATTCATGAACTTATAGTTCGTGAACATGAGTCCGAACGAAAACACCGCCGGAATCAGGAAAAACAGCAACACGCCGAGCATGTTGGGCCCGATAAAAAGGTAGCCGAGCATCCGTTGTTTTTTCATCCAGTTATTAGTCATGCGTCTGATCCTCGTTTCATCATGGAATACGTCAAGTTTATCAACCGTTCACCCTGTCGGTAATGAACATATCTACCGGATTGATCCCACGATTTCATACAAAAAAACCGCCCTGGAGGGCGGCTTTGATTGCGCTGTTCATCAAATTGTTCTATTTGTTTTGTTTCAAGTATTCGTTATGACGCTCTACCATCTTGGCGAGAGTGTCGTCAATCGATTGCGCGCCAAGGAAATATTTCTCGTATTCCTGAGCCCGCATATCCATCACTTCCTTCGGCAAGCTTCTGACATAGGTCGGCGCCTCGTTCTCGAACATCACATACATCAGCGAGTCCAAATCGTAGGTGTCGGCTTTGTCGCCAAGCAGGTTGTCGAGTGCCACAGCTTGATCGGCATCCTTGGAAGCCGGGAGTCTGCCTCCGGAAGTCATCGGCGCCATTCCGCCATCTGCATACCACTTCAGAAATTCCCAAGCTGCGGCTTGATTTTTGGACTTGGCATTAATGGAGATGTAATCTCCCAATCCGCCGCGCGTCGTATAATCCGACGCTTGCTCGGTCAATCGCGGAACCGGGGCAAATGCGATTTGGAAGTCGCGCGGGAAGTCTGTAAAGTTGTTGGAGCTGCGAAGCAGCCATGCGCCAATGTTAAGCATCGGTACGCTGCCGCTCAGAAATTCTTGCTCTACAGGCATTTTGGACGTCAACTGTTCACCGAGCGGAGGCGTGGACCCGTCGGCCGTCATCATGCCGTTTAGTGTCTCCAGCCAAGTCTTTACAAGCGGATGATCCAGGTTGGAGGTGCCATCCGCCTTCGTGTAGCCGTCTTGCGACAGAACGGAGTCAATGGGGTCGACATATGGCTCCGTATGCTGAATAAAGCCATAACCATCGCCGGACTTCAGCTTCGTCGCATATTCGCGCAGCTCGTTCCAAGTCCAGTCCTTCGGCACTTCAAGTCCGGCCGCATCCAACGCGTCCTTGTTCAAGGCGACAAAAAACGCGCTTTTCGTTGTCGGCACGCCGTAGAACTTCCCATCGATCTTCCAGCCCTCGGAATCCGGACCCATCTTCTCTTCAATATTGTAGTCGGTAAAGCCGCTCAAATCCAACGCCAGGCCCGACTCCACGCGTTTCGCGGTGTTAGAGAGCGTATAGTTGACAAACAAGTCGACATCTTGGCCCGTCATCATTGCCGTATCCAGCTTCAGGTTGCCTTCGTCGTCGTTTACGTACCGCACGTATTCCACCTGTATATTCGGATTTTCTTTGTTCCAGGCATCAACCACGGCTTGCGGTCCCGATTCCGGCGGCACGCCTCCCCACATCTTCAGCTTGACCTTCTCGCCGTTTGCAGCAGGCATGCTCGCCGATGGAGAAACCCCCGTATCCGTATTTGTATTAACGGTGTTTCCGTTACTCGAACAACCTGCCAGAACGCCCGAAGCGATGACGAGCGATGCCATGCCGGCGAACCATGTTTTTTTAGTCACAAGCTTTCGACCTCCTTGAATGTCTTGTATTGGGTGATGCACATCAAGGATAGCAAGACGGCAGGGAACGTTATAAGTAACAAAATCACGAATCCGATGGAACATAACTTTGTACTTTGCAATCGTTCTCTTTGAGCCTGCGAACCAAATCGTTCTATTGGAACTGTCGGTATTGACTTGGCGTCGTTCCGGTCATTCGTTTGAAAATTTTGATGAAATAGTTGTCATTCATGAAACCTACATTTTGCCCGATCTGGTTAACGGGGAGTTCTGTCGTCCTCAGCAGCTCAATCGCTTTTTCGATGCGGATCCGATGCAGGTAATGAATCAACGTCTCTCCCGTCTTCTTTTTGAACAAGGCGCTGACGTAGTTCTCTCCCATCATGACGTACTTGGACAACGAGGCCAGCGAAATTTCCTCCGCATAATGTCTGTCAATGAATTGAATGATCTTCTTGACTTCGGGATGCGTGATTTTTTCCAGGGGATTCGCGGGCTTCGGCCCTCTTCTCATCGATTCGGGCGTTCCGTCCGTGTTCGCATGCTCGCCCGACGGTCTGGACGAAGACAGCTCCGCGCTGATCTTCGCCAGCGTCTCCCTAAGATCCTTGACGCTCATCGACAGCTTAAGTATATAGTTGGACGCGCCATACTCCATCGCTTGACGCATGGATTCGAAGTCGCCCATACATGTCAACATGACGAATTTGGAGGGGATGCCCGCTCGTCTCGTTTCCTTAAGCAGCGCAAGCCCGTCCATCTTGGGCATCACGATATCGCATAAAACAAGGTCGGGCGGCTCTTTGCGGATCATTTCCATAGCTTCCTCCCCGTTGCTTGCCTCTCCGGTCAGCGTAAAGCCCATGTCCTCCCATCTAATAATTTCCTTGACGGATTCGCGCACGAACGTTTCGTCCTCTACAAGCATTACCTTCCACATGGACCATCCCTACCTTTCTTCTCCGTCATTCGGCGCGATCATCTGCAGCTCGTAAGGCTCGGACAACAGGAAGGGCACGATAAGCCGGAACATTGTGCCTTGCGTAATCGGCACCTGCGCAAGCGTTGCGCTATCCTTAAATAACAAGCGCAGCCGTTCTCGCACGTTGTCGAGGCCGATGCCGGGACGCTTCCGTCCCGCTTCCTGATTAAGCCGCGCCCTCTCCATGCCGATGCCGTTGTCCTCCACTTCCAGGACAAGCTTCGACGCGTCGTTCTCTGACAAACCCATGCGGATATAGATTTTGCCGCCTCCCGCAAGGCTCGCAATCCCGTGTTTGATCGCGTTGTCCACGAGCGGCTGCAGGCTCAGCTTGGGTACAAGCGCGTACTGAATCTCCTCCTCGTAGCTGAACTCCACCTCGAAGCTGTTGCTGTACCGAACCTGCTGGATATAGATAAACGCTTTCGTAAGCTCGATTTCCTCCCGCAAATGAATAAGATCGACGTCGGAGTTGAGGCTGGTTTCCAGCAGCTTGCCGAGCGACAGGCAAATCTCCACAATCTCTTCATTGCGGCTTCTCAGTCCGATCCACTTCATCGTGTTAAGCGTATTAAGCAAAAAATGAGGGTTAACCTGGGCAAGCAGCATTTGGAAGTGAACGGCGTCCCGCTGCCGCTCCTCCGCCTTTAGACGGTGAATAAGTGCGTTCATGTCCACCATCATTTCATTGAACGTGCGCGTCAGTTCCAATACCTCGCCCTTATAATTATTTTCGGGGAGCCGAATACGGAGATCTTTGCGTACGGCATCCTTCATTTTGGCCTGCATATGGGATAACGGTCTTGTAAACGCATACGCGATCATGAAAGCTACCGCGATAAATGCGGCCGTTATAATGAAGAAAGAAACAAAACACTGTTTTTTCAAGCTTTCGATCTCCTGGAACAGGACGCTTAGCGGAATTTGATTTACCAAATACCAATCCAGCGAAGGCAGATAGCTGTAATTGACAAGCGCGCTGTTTTTCCCGTCCTTCCAATAGCCGTTGACTGGCTGGGCAGTCACTTGCGTAATGGCTTTTTCAGAGAGCAGGGACTCCGGCGCCGACCGGGAAATGATCTCGCCTTTCCGCGAGACGATAAAATAAGCTTGATTGCTCTCCGATCTCTGCAGCACCGATTGGAACCAAAAGGAGAAGTCGATGCTGATGCGGGCCCAGCCGTATACGCGGTTTCGATTATCCTTGAGACTGGCGTACAGAGATAACAACGTCGGGCTCTTGGATATGTCCGGCGACACGTAATTTTGGTCATCGGACACCCAAAAGTACGAAGCGCCCGTTTCCCTCATCTCGACAATGGACGAATTGTCGGCGAAATCCTCGTATTTTAACGTGTAGCGAGGCGAGTATGAGGTGTAGAAGTGTCCATCATCGTCCAGCAAAGTGAAATACACCGAAGGGTTATATAGGAAAAAGCTGTTGTTTAAATTTTTGAACTTGCTTTCCATTAACTTTGCGTTTTCAAGTATATTGCGTTTATCCGGATGCTGCAAAATATCCCGCACGTCGGCATCCTTCTCCAGGAAAATCAGCGTCTTAAACGCGATGCTGAGCTGATCCTCCAAAGAACGATGCAGATTATCGAGCTGCTCGTGGCTCTGCTCGCTGATTTTGTTCTGCACCAACGTCTCGATTCGCTGGTAATTGTAGATATTCAGCGCGCCAAACGGCAACAGAATGACAAGCACGAACAAGGTAAAGAGCCGGTATTTGAGCTTATGGGGAACGAGCATTCCGAGCCGCTTACGCATGGGCGCACTCCCCCTTTATCTATAGTGCTATCATTATAACATCATTTGTTTTTAGGGAAGCGGCTCGTGTCGAAATGCATCATTTTGTGGGATTGTGGCGGGGGGAATGCATGAAAATGTTCTATCACTATAAGCGGAAATACTCCCGCACTATCGTATAAACGTATTTTTGACCCGTTCCGACTTCAAGAAGTACGGGATCCATATTAAACATGTGATAAACGAGCGGACAATATCCATTATAGAATCGCCGCCGTCCAGTTCCTTGGCTGCCGGAATCTGATACACGAGAAGATTTGCAGCCGGATTGAATCGGCGATTTTTGCGGTATTAAGCCCTTCGGCCTGTTTGCATCTCGCAATAAAGTTCCAAATTCCGAAGGCTGGCGTTCAGACCCATCTCATGATCCTCTTGGCCAATGCCTTCAGGAACACCTATGCATTCGACGGAAACCATAGTGCCTCCGTTATTGGGATAAATTTTCCATGTCATCGTCATCTCGCCCGCAAACCGCTGATCGTCGGATTCGAATGTGATAGCCTGCACAATAAGTTCATGGGGCTTCAACTCCCGAAAGTATCCCTTCGCGATATCGGCTTCCTCGGTCGTCTTGCCTGCATGTGCGTAACCCTGGTCATTATACGTTAACTTCATGCGGAAAGCGCCCCCCGGTTGGGGGTCGAACTCCAGCAATTGCCCCGTCATATCCTGTGGCGGCAGCCACGACTCGTAGGCCTTTGGATGAATGAACGCCTCGTATACCTCAAGCTGCGTAGCAGAGATCATAATAGAGGCTTTGTCGATACGTTGCCCATGACTCATAGTACAATGAACCCTCCTTTTTTTATCGAAATTTTCGTTTTCACTTATTCCCTTCAGGTTTTCTTACATTCAGAAGAGAAAGAATTTGCACGATTAACTCATCGTAGACTTTCTGCTTTGAAGCGGTCGTATCGACCTCGATGAGCGTACCACCGATCGATAGCGGCTCTAGCTTCCCTTGTAATAATCGCCTCCTATTTTCCTCTATCCATGCCTGATCTTGATGTCCAAGATGCCGTCCTTCCGAAGTCATTCGCCCGAGGAAACGTTCCACTAACACATTCCCATCGGCTTTGCAAAGCAGTTGGATGGGTTCAAAAGGATACCGTGTCTGCAGTTGGCGAAATTCGGCACTTCGGAGCTCCGGCCGCCCGAAGAACGCTTCCAGAATGACTGGTTGTCCCACTGACAACAACTGGCCTGCCGAATAATACATCATGCCGAATGCGCCATGACCCAGCATTAGCGGACTGCCGCTCTCAGCGCAATCCATGGCATCAAACAGCGTTTCATAAATTCCGTCTCTTGCGAAGCCCGGTATCTGCAATCCCTGAACTAAACGCCGGAATAACGTCGTTTTGCCTGATCCAGGCAAACCATTGATAACAATGAGATGAGGAACTGTCAAGTTAGCTACCTCTTTCTTGCGGACTAGACAGACAGTGGGAGATAGTTAGTAATCTTTATGTCTCCCACGCATACCGCCTCTTTGAGTCCAGTTTACCCGCGACTCAACCAATTGGCAACCTGCGCCGACAGCTTCTCCCGATGCATCTCGAGCTGCTTCCACCGATGGCCATTCGCGCCGGAAGGATGAGGGAAGTCGAACAGGCATCGTTCCGCCCGCAGCTGCCCCTCCTGAACAAAAAAACGAAGCACGTCCGCCACCGCTTTCCCAAGCGGAATAACTAAAGCATTGCCAGCCTGCTCCAGCTCCTCCAGCAAGATCGACCTAGCATAGGAGGACAACATAGGCGACTGCATAATAGAAGGAGCGTGTCCTGTATAATTGCGCCCTTCGACGAATGCGGGATAACGAACAGCCGAGGTCGTATGAATGAGCTCGCGCCGAACGCCAAACAATTCTCCGCTTCCCGCTATGCCAAGAAGGGCCGGGATGCCTATTACGTCCAACATGGCGATCAGATTCGTTCTCATCGTGCCGGCAAAGCTTGCGGCGAGTTTTGCCCGTCGGTGGATGTCTTGCAACGGAACCTTGCTGTGCAACGCATCTCGGGCTGTCCGAATAGCTATTTCCATTTGGGTAAAACCTGGCGTAATACCTACGAGCATCAGCTTTGCATCAACATTTATGTAATCGTAGGGCACATAATACATTTTTATCCTTTGCTCTTCAGCCATCAGGAGCTCAGGTACAATCAACTGCTCCCGAGTCAGTCTCTCGCCGGACAAAGAATGAATGTAGGCTGAAAAATTTTCCAATTTCGGATAAATGGCAATCGCGATTTCCTCCTTTTTCCTAATTTGATGCTCCCGAACTACACAAACCCGTACTTGAACTAATGTTTTTCCTTTTAGAGGTTGTTCAAAAAGCAGACTAATACTTCGTTTTCCGGCTTGATCTGGAGTCTTTAAGAATAGCATGCCGTTCCACGAGCTTCGATACACCTCTAAGAGAGTATCGGTATCCAAATTCCCGTTCAATACAGGTCGCAATAGCCTGCAACGTCCACTTCCCACCACTGGAATACCCGCCGCGCTTCGGAGATCTGTTGTTAATAATTTGCACCAGCGTTTCCAGCTGGCCTTCCGTCAATCTAGGCGGCGCGCCAGGCGAAAAATCCATCTTCAAGGCATCAAGCCCACCTTCCTCAAAAGCTTTGATATGCGACTTTATCGTTTTGACGTGACGGTTCTGGATATCGGAAATGTGTTCCGGCGAATATCCTTTCAGGTGCAAATACAGCGCCTGGTACCGTTCATACATTCGTCGATCCTTGACTCGCTTCATGGCGTGTTCGACCGACTCCAAGCTTCCCGTTTCACCTGTTGCCCTATCTCTCTCATTCGACAAAAACATACAGATTCCCCTAAGCTATTTTGGAAAAACAATAGTTCAAATAAGTAATAATATGTATTTTAAAACTACAAATTCTTATTAAAAATATTAAATTTTTATCATAAGGAAATAAATTGATTTTAAATTTTGTTTCGAATTTATTTTCAATAAATTCGTTTGAATCTAATGAATATTTCATCAATTCAGTCTTACGATTATTTATTTCACTTATTATCTCACATATTAACAGCTTTTTGTTTAGTGCACATTTATTATTATTAATTTCTTTCCATTTTATTCTTATATTTCATTAGGGACTTTGGACTTAAATGAAGGTTGTAAAAACAGTATAAACATACTATACTACGTTCGAACAACGCTTCAACTAGTTAAATCGTCATAGGAAATGTTGTCGAATTACAGCGTTATCGAATTTGGCTCAAGTTGCCGCACCAAATTGACTATCCGGAGAAGCAGCTTGCGAAAAGAGGTGGGCGACGGTGAGAGTGATCGCATTATCGGAAAAAGGACACGGCGGCGGCTATCCGTTGTACGATGCCATGGAGGCGCTTCGGCGCAAGCACCCCGACACGTACTATCATTGCATTCGAACCTCATTGTTAGCCGAGAAGTTCGCGGCAGGACTTGAATTGGACAAAAGGGAATCGAGAGAGTTAGTTCAAAGCTGTCTCATGCATGACATTGGCAAGCTGTTGATCGACAACTCGATTCTTGATCATGAGAGGAAGTATTTCGGATCGCGTCCGGGCGCACTGGAGAGGCATCCGGCTATCGGAGTCCGATTACTGGAACCGGTCATGAATTCCCGCGTTCTTGCCGCGGTTCGTCATCAAAATGAGCGTTGGGATGGCGGTGGCACACCAGACGGGCTTATAGGGGAACATATTCCGCAATATGCAAGAATCTGTGCGATTCTCGATATTTTTGATGGTTGGGTAATGCCTGGAGGCCATTATTCCCACAGAACCATAGCAGGAGGCGTAAAGGAATTGAGACGATTGGCGGGCAACCGACTGGATCCTGGACTCGTGGAGTCGTTCATTAAAATGGTTCGCAAGCCTGGCGCACTGTACATGTATGGTTGGCCAAACGCCATGGCCCCCAATGACAGTTAGCAAGGAGCACCCTATCGCCATGCCGCGCTTTACACCAGCCCAGGAGGAAAATTACCATGGAACCCAATTTATCCGAGCAATTTGTTGAATTCAACATCGGTACGGACAAATATGCCGTCATTATTTCTGAAGTACACGAAATTATTCAAATGCTCGAAATTACGGGGATGCCGGATACGCCCATGTATGTAAAAGGCGTCGTAAATCTGAGAGGAAAAATCGTCCCCGTCTTCAGTCTTAGACTTCTGCTCGGCATGTCGGAGGAGACTGTATCCAAATCCACTCGCATTATTGTCGTTCGCAATCGGGATACGACGGCCGGCATTATTGTCGATAAAGTGAACAAGGTGCTCCGCTTCAAGGATATTCAGCTTCCGCCTGATCGATTCGGCGGTATCTCCTCCTCGCTGCTTGCCGGAATAGGCATTACCGATGGCGATTTGACTGGTATTCTTAAGCTCAAAGAAGTGCTTATGCAATAACGAATAGCCCCGCCCTGCGGATAATCTTACATACGCGACAAGGAGAGTTACCTAACATGAAATGGTTCTATAATCTCAAAACGATGGTTAAGCTGATTGCCGCGTTCCTTCTTATCTCGATCATTATGACTTTCATAGGTGTATACGGCCTGAGCAATCTGGGCAAAATCAACAGCAGCTTGGACGATATGTACGATAATCAATTGACGGCGTTGGTTGAGGTGCAAAATACCAAGATCGCACTAGGCGAAATGCGTATACTTGTCCGCAAATTGTATATGTCCCAAACCTCGACTTTGATCAACGAGACTAAAACAAGATTGGATGCCCAGTTGGAAGCAGTGGAAACCGCTGTCCAAGCCTTCGGCCAGACGCAGCTGTCGGCGGAATCCGAAGCGGCGCTTAGTCGATTTCATACCCAATTGCCCAAGTACAAGGAAGCGGTAGCCCGTGCCGTTACATACAAAGACAGCAACAACCTTGAGGAGCTGCTTTCCTTTATTGACGGAGAATATGTTGGCCTGGTCAATGAGCTGACGGCTCCTCTAGACGACTTGATTGCCATTAATATGAACGAAGCCGATGTTGCCAGAGACGATGGCGCTGCCTTGTATAAATCCTCGCGCAATATTACGATTGCCGTGGTGATCGTTGCCGTAATCGCAAGCATTGCATTCGGGTACTTTATCTCACGCATTATCGCAGGACCTTTGAACAGGGTTGTGACCTTGCTGGCAAAGGTAGCGGATGGCGATTTGCGCGAGAAGGTCGAGATCGGTACGCGCGATGAAATCGGCAAGCTCGGGGACGGCATCAATGCCATGATCGACAAGCTTAGAGTTGTTGTTGGCCGGATCTCCGAGCATTCGCAAAACGTGGCCGCATCCGCCGAGCAGCTGTCCGCCAGCAGCGAGGAGCTTGCCGGAGGCAATGCCAATCAGGCCGAAGCGGCTCAGATGATCAGCGAGCTGTTCAAGGAGCTCTCGTCCGCCATTCATTCCGTCGCGGAAAACACGGAAATCGCGTCCGAGCTGTCGGACAAAACGATGGAGATGGCGGGTCAAGGCAACGAGGTCGTTCAATCTTCCATGGAAAGCATGCATTCTCTGCAGAGCTCCATGTCGCGCCTCGAAGAGGATTCCTCCAGAATCGGCGATATTATCGAAGTCATCGAAGATATTGCCGATCAGACGAACCTGCTTGCTTTAAATGCCGCGATCGAGGCCGCCCGTGCCGGCGAACAAGGCAGAGGATTCGCCGTCGTCGCCGACGAGGTTCGCCGATTGGCGGAACGAAGCAGCGAAGCGACGAAACAAATTACGGGCATTATTAAAGGCATGCAAGAAAATACGAGACAAAGCTCGACGGCCGTCCATCAAAGCGTCGCCATGTCCAACAAGACGTCGGAATCGTTCCAGCACATTGTGTCCTTCGTCAACAACGCGGGCATGAAGGTGTCTGAAATCGCGGCGGCCAGCGAGGAGCAGGCAGCCCAGACGACGACGGTATTGACCGCGGTAGAGAGCATCTCCGCCACGACGCAGGAAGCCGCGGCCGCGAGCGAAGAATCCGCCGCCACGGCGCAGTCCCTGGCCGTGCTCGCCCAAGAGCTGCAACAGGCGATCGCGGTATTCCGGGTCAGATAAAGCCAGTCTTGTAGAAACGCAATTGGTTGCCGCAAGAACAAGAGCCGTTCCCGGTACATGCCGGGGACGGCTCTTTCTTGTTATTCGCCGACTGCTTAGATACAAGCGTAGACGATATTTCTCAGACGTGTATGCACGTATGGCTCTTGGTTGTTCAGCAAATGCTGGCCATACATGACCGTAAGCTCGTTCACAGGGTCGATAATGGCCATGCAGCCCGCTGCGCCTGCCCATCCGAACTCGCCGACGGGGCTTAACGAACCGCTCTCTGCCTTGGAAATATGGGTTCTGACGCCAAGTCCGTAGCCGTAGCCCTTCATATGCTCCCAATTAAAATCGGGACGCGTAGCCGAAGTGAGATGATCCGCAAGCATCAGCTCTACCGTTGCCGGAGCTAAAATTCGCACGCCAGCCGGGCTCGTTCCCCGGTTCGTTAGCGCGTTAAGAAACAATGCATAATCGCTAACGGTCGATAAGAGACCGGCGCCGCCGCTTTCGTATTCCGTACCAATCCGGAAGCCGTTATGGTCTTGTCTTATTGCCCTGCCCAGCGCATCATCGTAAAAATATTGCGGAGCCATTCTTCCGATCTGTTCGGCCGACAAGTCGAAGCCGGTATCGCTCATCCCCAGAGGGCCCGTAATTTCCTCTTGGATGTATACGCCGAAGCGACGTCCGTCTACGACTTCCACCAGCGCGGCCAGCACATCATGACAGAGGCTGTAATTCCAATGCGTGCCGGGTTCAAACTGGAGCGGTTCCTTCGCCAACGCTTCTGCGAACGCTCTGGTAGGCACCTTGCCTGCCGTGGTCTCGATCACCTCGCGAATAGACTGCACGGACAGATCGTACGAGAAGCCGGCCGTCATCGTAAACAGATCCCGCACCGTAATAGGACGCTCCGCCTTTGCCAGCGTCACTTCCCCGTCTTCTCCCCGCTGCTTCACGCTCATCTCCGCGTATTCCGGCAAATACAGGGAGATTGGGTCATTAAGCAACATCGCTCCCCGCTCGACAAGCTGCAATGCCGCGACGCAGGTCATGATCTTCGTCATGGAATAAATATTTATAATCCGGTCTTCGTCAATCGGCGTTCCCGCCTCCAGATCCAGCATTCCGCTCCGATAGCGGAATACGGTCTCGTTGCGATGCATGACCAACACCTCCGCCCACGGAATGCGCCAAGCGGTAATACGGTCGAGGAATAAGGCTAATGGTTTGAAGTCCATGGTTCGCCATCCTTTCGCTATAGGAGGTTGTTCTCTCACTATAAAATAGTCGTTAATCTATCAACCTATTCATTATAATCGATAACGACCATCTGGTGGCAATCCAATTCGGGTACCGTATACGAAACGACGCCATTATCGAAATGATATGGAAGCGGAGTGAGCTGAGGCGCCAGATATACGCCCTTAACGTCAGCGTCAGTCCGTACGGACACCTCAACGTTATGAAGCGGGATGATGTCCTCAATAACCTCGATGCTTTTACCGCGACGGATCGGCGTTGCGTACAAAAGATGGTTAACGAGACGTTTCTCGGCCTTCTGTTCCTGCAGCGTAACGACGCCTTGCGCCGGGAGAGTGGTATCGAGCGTGATATCGGGAATAAGCTGCTTCAGCGCGTGCACGACCGTTTCCTTCAGGATCAGGCTGCCCTTTTCGGCATATTCGTCGAACACGTTCCAGGCTATATAAATGCCATTCTCGTTCTTAACGATGCCCGGCCCTCCGTAGGTCTCGCTGTTAGGCGTATGCTGATGGGAGCAGAATGTGTAAACATCCCGATTAAAGTAAGGATCCTCGCGACGTCCTAGCTCCGTTCCGCCCTGCAGCTCGATCTTCTGCCCTTGCGAGTAGAAAATAAACGCCGCTTTCTCCAGGCTTCCCGGCTTAAACAACGGACGGCAATAATCCGGACGATACGGATTGCGCCCAATCAATCTAGCGCCAAAGTCGATGACGAAGCTCTCCGCTTCGGCGTCCAGTCCGGACCAGCCCGTCGCAAGCAGCTTGCCGCCTTGTTCCAGATAAGCCTCCAGCTTCTCTTGCAGGGAGCCCTCCACTGCTACGTAATCCGGCAGAATCAAGACTCGGTACGCCGAGAAATCCTGCTCCGAATCGATGACGTCGAACAAGATATTGCCCTCCAGCAGCATGCGGATCGCGCCGACATCGGATTCCGACTTTACGCCTTCCTCTTTAACCTTTGGATGTACGCCCGTCGCCTCCAGAGACAGAATCGCGACATCCGCAACATTCGTCGTCCCCGTACACCACGCTTCCTTGCTCTCAACCTCCCGATATGCAGCCCCGATCAAGGCATAGGTCGCTTTGTCCATTTGGCCGTTCGGAGGCAACTGATCGCCAATTGAGCATTTGGCCCCGTTCGCAATGCTGAGCGCTGCTTCGTAACGGAGCGCATTGGGATGCTTATAGCCGCCGAATTCTCCCCACGTCGTATGGAACTTGCCAGTCATGCCAAGAAACTCCATGCCAAGGGTCTGAGCATATCGTGCCGATAATGGGAAGTGGTCGTAGCCCCAGCCGCCAGTAGGCAGCGATTCCAGCTCCAGATGCGTGTTCATCCATGCCAGGTCCCGGCGCCCGCGCTTGATATGGCCGCCGTTATGAAAGATCGGAAGTCCCGGCTTTACGGACTCCACGGTCTCTTTGACCTTGGCCGTATAATTCGCATAGGTTCTCTCCCATAGCGGCTGCATGTCTTCGGCATTCCGGGGATCGATCCCTTCCCGTCTAGCCGTTGCCACGCAGCTGTGGCAATAACAGGATTTGACGCCGACGATGTCGAGGAACAGCCCGTCCGCATCGTAGCGGGACAACGTCTCCGCGATCTGCGACAGCAAAATGTCCAGATACGGCGTGTTAAAGCAGATAACATGATAGCCCGGATCCATAAAACCTTTGACCCAGTTTGTCGCATCTTCCCTGTCGCGGATCAGCCACTCGGGATGCCGTATTGCCAGTTTCTCGTCGAGCCCCGCCGACAAATAAACCGGCGTCTTGACGCCGATTTCATGCGCGGCTTCGATTTGAGCGCCGAGCAGATCAAAGCTTAGTCCGGGATGAATCTCGTTGGCTTCGGACGGATGGTAAGCCCAGCCGTGATGACATTTGGAAAATACCGTAATGGAATCCACGCTGCCTAATTGAAGCATCTCTTGAAATTGCCCTTTGTCGAATTTTTCTCCGATAGGCGTGATGGCCTCGGAAGTGTGGAAATCTAGATGGACCTGACGAAATCGCATGATTCACTCTTCCCTTCCTGTTCATATGACTTAAGTATAGGAAGCACGGGGCGGATTGGACAGATTCGGAAACGACTTGTAATAGCACGATTTCTACCTTTCGATGACGAAGCATGCTACAATGAATGGCAACCAGTACTTCTTGCAAAGGAGATGGCCCGCCATGATTTGTCTCGAGCTTACGATCCCCCCGTTGCCTCAGCTGGTCACGATCGGACATGCTGTCTGGCCGCCCGGGATCAAGCATCTCTCCCGCGTTTTCGACGTATATGACATGCTCTTTGTTAACAATGGCGTCCTATATATGACCGAAGACAATAAGTCTTATGAAATTACCGAAGGCAATATGCTAGTGCTGGAGCCAGGCAAACATCATATCGGCCATCAAGCAAGCTCCGAAGCAACGGAGATCTACTGGGTTCATTTTGTCCACGATGCGCCTGTCCGGACGCTTGACAGCGCCAGTATTCCTTGGTCATTCCCTTATGCCAAAGGCACGGATCTCGACCTGGCTCCTCACAGACAGACGATGTACCTTCCCAAGTTCGCCGACTTCAACGGTCCTGATCTCCTGCCGGTTTTGAACCGCATGTTGGAGCTGCATCATCGCGCGACGGCCTCCGGCTCGCTGTTGCTTCAAGCCGAACTGGCCTCCTTGTTGGTGAAGCTGCAAGAAGCCGCGCAAAGGCGTTATGCTCCCCGTTCGCGTAAGCTGTGCGATCTCGCCATTGCATATTTGCAGCGCACTGCAACGGATCCGTTCAGCGCCGACCATATGGAGAAAGCCTTGCATTACCGGTTCGACTACATTGCTAGATGTCTCAAATTGTACACGGGCAAGAGCCCGCTGCAATTTAAACACGGCCTGCAAATATCGGAGGCGCGTTCGCTGCTGGCAAATGCCGACCTATCCGTTGCAGAGGTCGGCGAGAGAGTCGGCATCGATAACGCGAACTATTTTATCCGGCTGTTCCGCAAGGAAACCGGCATAACCCCGGGACAATATCGTTCCGCCAGGCAGGGACGGGCGTAGTATATGCGAAGGCCGCATGCGGTCGAGCGATATTTCCTCCTATAAGCGAAACATGCTAATATAAGAGTGTTTAATCCTGTATCCTGTATTACAAAAGGGAGAGCTCATTCATGATCATCAAATTCATTCGTTTAAGGTAATGTAAGGTGCAGATCACTTAACCCGCATTTTGAACAGAAATGCCAGGGTTTATTTGACTGTGCCTTTTTCATTCACCTACTACGAATGAAAGGGTGCTTTTTTGTGTTCCAAAAAAGTAAAAAGTGGATTAGTGCTGAAAAAATCGAAAAGAATCAAGAGCTATTTAGATGTCCGTTATGCAAGAAATCGATGCGAGGGGTCCACTTGCAGAGTTTGATTTGCAGCAATCGGCACTGCTTTGATATAGCAAAACATGGATATATAAACCTACTGTCTCGAGGTAATCTTACTAAATATGATAAACAGGTATTCGAGCACAGAAGATTAATCGGCAAAGGCGGTTTGTTTAATCCCTTACATGTCGCCGTAAGTCAAATTATAATGAATCAGCACTCGAGTAATGATCTTATAAGCATACTGGACGCGGGATGCGGAGAAGGGTCTCACTTAAATAACATACGATTAGAAATAAGTCAGAATAAAAATAGCGCTACATTGGCTGTAGGAATCGATATTTCAAAAGAGGGCATTCGTATGGCTGCATCCGAATATTCCGATGCGATCTGGTGCGTCGCGGACATTGCAAACTGTCCATTTGCAAATCGGCAATTCAAATTCATTTTAAATATTCTTTCCCCGGCAAATTATTCGGAATTCCAGAGATTGATTAGTGATCATGGTTTGGTCATAAAAGTCGTCCCTAATCAGGATTATCTGATGGAATTAAGAGAAATCTTTTACAGCGGTTCAGATAAACAGGCTTATTCGAATTTCCTTACCACCAGCCACTTTAACGAGCAGATCAAGTTAGTGGATGTTCAAAACATTCGATATCAAGTAAACCTGGGTGAATCCTTAATCGAACCCTTGCTCGGCATGACGCCATTATCCTGGGGTGCTTCTAACGAGCGTATAGAAAAAGTGCTGCAGATGAATCTGAAACAAGTCACGATGGACTTCAAGATTTTGATTGGTGGTTTAAATCATTAATTTATAGACCAATTAGACAACGGAGATCGTTAGCAAAAAAAACAGCGACGGCCCAGGACTTTATCTTGTCCTTGGCTGTCGCTGTTCCAATTTCTAATTGTAGATAAAGCTCAGATCCTTCATGCGGGAGAGAAAGTCGGGTTTAGCGCGAAGCATGCTTGGAGCAATCATCAAATGACGGAGATTCTTCAACTTCTCTATCTCTTGGGGGAGATCGTCTATGGAAGAATATTGAATCGCAAGCACCTCTAGCCGCTGCAGCTCGCCGATTTCCGGCGGTATGCGGTTCAAGCTTATCTTATGGAGGGGCTTGGGAGTCCAGCCTGGTGCGGGCCGGTCCGAACTGGCGCATACGATACGCAGCTCCCGCAAATGTTTAAGTTTGCCAATGGAAGAAGGAATACAAGCCAGATCGGCCGTCATAATCGATAAAATCTCCAGCTTGCTCAGCTCGAACAAAACTTCGGGCAGCTCATAGAGATCCTGCTCGAATATATCCAGTTCGACCAGCTCCGTGCAATAACGAATGTCATCGGGCAACGACTTCAATCCATGCCCGCTGATCGAGAGACGGGTTCCCTTTTGCTTGATGGCATCCTCCAGCAGACGATCCAAATTGTTATGGTCCTCGAGCTCCAGAAACAAACCCGGATTTTGATCCATCAACATGGTCGCCTCTTCATCGGATACCTCCAGACCATACATGTTCTCGTGTACGATGGAATACAAATAATCGCCGCCCCCTTCCATCAAGAAACACAAATCCTCGGGAAGGTTGGGAAATTTCCAATCGGACAAACCAACAGCCAGCTCCTTCAGCACCTTGCCGCTTTCCTCGCAGCAACGATAGAAGCGGTAGATGCCAGCCGTATAAAAAGCGCTGCTTCTATAACTTTCGCGCGCCTCGATGACATCCTCCAAATTGCCCGCCGGAATCGTACGCGTATGGATCAGGTATCGCTGCAGCGCCTCCAATGCAAGCATATATCCGGTTGTATCCCAAACGGGGTGAATTTCCAAGGCTTGTTTAAGCACGAAACAATCCGAATTTCGGATCGCCAAATCGATTACCTGCTTGTAAGCTTCACCTGTCGGCGGCATGTAAAATCTCAATGAATCTTCTCCGATCTAACATGTCTAATGACATGTTTGGTTGTTTTCTTCCGCTTCGTCTCCATAGCAAGTAAAACGGGATATAATAGGATCAACAAGATCGTAACTCCAAGGGATGTTTCGAACGCTTTGCGAAATACGGCCGTCGACCACCCGTCTTCAACGAATCCAGGCAGCCTTCTTCCATTATCCCGGCAACATCCATTGTCCCGAGGCTTCGCCGGCCTCTATCTCACGCATATCCAGCTTCGCTCCGATGGATCGGAAGCTGCCGATGACATCTTCGTAGCCGCGTTCCAGATGTTCGACTCCCGTAATGTAGGTGCTGCCTTCGGCCGTAAGTCCCGCCAGAATCAGACTTGTGCCGGCGCGAACATCCGTAGCGTGAACCCAACCCCCTTGCAGTTGGACCCCTCCGCGTATGTAAGCACTCTCCTTGCGGAGCTCAATCTCCGCGCCGAGTCTGCGAAGCTGTGGCACATGAGCGAATCGTTTCGGATAAACGCGGTCCGTTACGATGCTTTTGCCCCTCGCCTGAAGCAGTAACGCGGTCATGGGCTGCTGCAGATCCGTCGCGAAGCCGGGATACATGCCGGTACGCACGCGTGTCGCCCGAAGCGCTCCCGTACCATACGCGGTGATTTCATTGTCTCCGCATTCGATCTGCAAGCCAATCTCCTCCAGCTTCGCCAGGCAAGCGCCCAGGTGCTCGGGAATGACGTCTCGCACCGTCACTTGTCCACCGCGAAGTCCAGCCGACATCAGAAACGCGCCGGCAAGCAGCCGATCCGGAATGATCGTATAGCTCCCTCCATTTAAATAAGGAACCCCTTCGATTCGAATATGCTCCGTGCCTGCTCCGTAGATTCTGGCGCCAAGCCTGTTAAGAAAAGCCGCCGTATCCACAACCTCCGGATCCTTCGCCGCATTATGCAGCCATGTCCGGCCACGGGCCCGCACGGCGGCAAGCATCGCGTTTATTGTAGCTCCCGAAGTGATCGTGTCAAAATAAATGGGGGCTCCCTTTAATTCCGCAGCTTCCACGACGTAATGATCGTCCTGCAGATTTACCTGTGCTCCAAGCGCCCGGAACATCTTGATATGTTGGTCGATCGGCCGGGATACAAAATCGTCGCCCCCTGGATAACCGATCGTCACTTTGCCGAATTTGGCCAGCAGCGCGCCTGCAAAATAATAGGAGGCTCGATAGCTGGAAGCTTTGCCGGGATCGATCTCGGCTTTATGGATCCAGCGCGGATCGATAACGATGCGGCCGTCTACCCGCTTGAGGTTAAGGCCAATGTCCCGGCCGATCGTCGCAATGACGCGCACATCATCGATTGGAGGAATGCCCTCCAGCGTTACAATATCGTCTGCCAAGCAAGCAGCCGCAAGAATGGCGAGGGCGCTGTTTTTCGCCCCCGGTATATGAACAGAGCCGTACAACGGCCCCGAATATTCCGTTTGGATCACTTTCATGGCGAAATTCCGCCTTTCGTTAATACGATTTCACTTCGGATTCCAATACGTAGCCGCTGCCCCGCACGGAGCTGATCATAAACGTGTCTTTGCCGAATTTTTTCCGAAGCCGGTAGACAAGCGTGTTGAGCTCATCCAGAGACACGTCGGGTATGCCATCTCCTTCTACCGTGCGTTCCGGCCAAACCGTGGTCTTAATGACATCCAGCGGCACCAGTCGGTTCGCATTATCGTGAAGCAGTCGAATGAGGGAATATTCCTTCTCGGACATCGGAATTCTTTTACCGTCCACCACGCATTCTCGTTTCTCCCAATGGATGGTTAAGGACAGATGCACGGCCTGCAGCCGTTTGGTTATGCTAAGCGGCTCAATATCCAGCGTCTGATCCGCTGACAGATAAGAAAAGTGAAGCACCGTCATCCCTTTGGCCAGCTTGATGATATCGAAGTTGTTCAGAACATACGGCTGATTGGGCTTGACCCGCTCTCCGTTAACTTCGGTTCCGTGAAGACTGCCCAGATCATACAACACCGCCTGATTCCGCTCCCGACGAATGGAGAAATGCTGGCGGGATACAAATGCGTTCGTAAACGCCACGTCCGGCGTCGCTTGATGGGATGCTCGTCCCACTATCGTCTCTTCCTCGTTCAAATTTACGCAGGTGCCTGAGGGAAATGGTTCGCCTCGTATGACGTAAAGGCATGCAAAGTTTTCCAAGTTGACCTCTCCCTTCGCGATGGCAAGCTGCCATATTTAATAATCTAGCCATTCTGCTATTGATCGTACCCCATTCGGGAGAGGAAGAAAAGCTCATCTCCCTGACGTCAGGGTCACAATTGGGGCATACCGTCTTTTAGCTGCTCCGCTATCCGTTGTTTCACCAGGTCTAAAGAATGCCGTGATTTAACGGCCGGCTCCTTCCAGCCGAAACCATCGTTGTTGTATCTCGGGAACACATGCATGTGGTAATGTCCCAAATCGTTAAAGCTTCCGCCATTCTGCATAATGGATATTCCATCAGGTTTATAAATCATTTTAAGGGCATTGGAGATTCGTACGGAAGCGTTCATAATGGCATGTCTGGCGCTTATATCCGTGTCCGACAATTCTACAAAATGCCGCTTGGGCAGAATCAAGGTATGTCCTTCATTAAGCGGGTCGATATCCAGCAGGCAAGTCACATAATCGTTTTCGAATACGACATGCGCTTCCTCCAATCCGTTGGCAAGGCGGCAGCCTAAGCAAGACGGGGCTTCAGGCACAGGGCTCAAGCTTTTATCCGAATCTTTCGGCTCTGCAGATTCAGTATCCCGATTTGGCGATGGATGCGAGGTATGAAACTTTCCTTGTTTATACCACTGAATAATTCGAATGGCCCCGAAAACCAGCACGAGACTGAAAACAAACCACATGAATACAAATATCCCTATTCTATTAATCTCATTGAGTCCTTTGGCATTCGTTATGATGAACGTAAAAAAACCTATATTATAGCAAACCAGAAAAACGTAAGGAATAATCCATGCAATAAAAATCCTAATCTCAGCTTCAAAATCATCACCTCTTTTTTTCTCAAGATCGCATTGCTAGGTCAAAGGGACGCTATCGGACACCATAGCCCTTATTTTGCTGAAACTCCGTATTCGAGCATCAATTAAAAACGTGCTCCCACCAGAACCCGTCGCGCATCTCAAATAATAGGCCAAACAAACCAAGCGTTCGCGTCGTTATAATTTCGCCATTTTCAAATTTATAGTCTCTTTCGGAGGAGGCATGTAAAAATGATCTCTGGGAATGACCGGATTTCGAAAGAATGACTTTTTCATCTACGTAACATACTTGACCTAACTCAAAGTCGGGTTTACATTCGATTCCATGCCTCTTTGCAATAAATGTATCGAATCTTTCCCTGGACGGTACCGTCGCGTACATAACGCTTACGATAACGACGACTCCTATCGTCAACCACTCCAAACGGCTTCGTTTTCTTTTCAAAATTCGTCCCCTCCTAAACATGCGGGATTAACCGCATAACCCCCCATTTCGACAAACGTTGCGCACATCCCTCTTTTTGGGATATTTATAATCCTCCATCCAACTCGCACAGCATGCCAAACCTATCAATCCATTGGAAGATGAAGTAGAATTAAAGGAAATTGGGACACGGAATGGTGAGCGCGAGATGAACTTACAAAAGAAGATACTCATTATTGAAGACGAATATGATATCGCCCGCGTACTGCGGGATTATTTGATCAAAAACGGATACGAAGCCGCTATCGCTTCCACAGGAAAAGACGCCTTGCGCATGATGGAACTGCTGAAACCCGACTTTGTCATGCTGGATCTCACGCTGCCCGATATGGACGGCATCCAGCTTTGCGGATCCATTCGCGAGAGCAGCGACGTTCCCATCCTGATTCTAAGCGCCCGAGGCAGCGATACGGACAAAGTGGTCGGACTGGGCTTCGGCGCGGACGACTATATGACAAAACCTTTCTCCTTGACGGAGCTGCTCGCCCGAATCAACGCCCACTTCCGTCGATACGACGGCATGAATGCGGCCAGGAAACAGATTCCGGAGAACGAGGGCATGCTTAACCTGGGACATCTCGTCATAGACAAGAAGGGCCACAAGGTTTTGGCTAACGGCTTGGAGGTCTCCCTCTCCGCCAAGGAGTTCGAGCTTCTCCACTATCTGGCCAGAAACAAGAACCAGGTGTTCTCCAAAGCCCAACTCCTCGATGCGGTATGGGGCTACGCCGCTTATGGCGACGAGAATACCGTCACGGTCTACATACGCAGACTGCGGGAAAAGCTCGAAGTCGATCCTTCCAAGCCCGTTTGTCTCAAAACGGTATGGGGCGTGGGTTATAAATTCAACTTGGACTAAACAGAGAAGCGGAGTTGGCGGATCCATATGAACGTTTGGCTAAAAAGCTGGATCGGCGCCTTTATGGCGCTTTTTTTCCTGATGACGGCAATAGGCGGCTGCTGGTTCCTTTACGTGACGAACCAAGAACGGAATCATGAGTCGGATTACGTCATTAACGAAGTCCGACTGGCGGTAAATCCACTCCTGCTCTTTATGGAGCAGCATTACGAAAACATCCGCGACCAGCATGTGCAAGCAACGCTTCGAGCATTGACGGAGAAGCAGAACGTGGCGCTTACCTACGCCGGGCTGAGCGGAGAACTCTTATTCTCGACTTCTCCTTACAAGCAAGGGGATCGCCTCAATCTGCGGTCCTCTCTTCACTATGATTTGCACGAAGCAACGCAGAACGACGGAAGTTATCGTATTACCTTTCCCGTTCTGGATGCTGCTACAGACTCGCATGTCGCTAACGCGATTTTCCATGTCGCCAAGGAGAGGCTCGGGAGCGACTCCTCATCTGCATTTCCGCTAGCGATGATGATCGTGTCGTGCCTTCTTTTCCTGGGATCCGTCGGGCTGCTGGTGGTTATGCGAATAAGTTTTCATTCCCGTATTCTCTCCCCTATCCGGACGTTACAAGGTCTTGCCGAAGCCATTCTTAGAGGAAACTATGAACCACCGTCCCACATCCGGACACAATATGCTCGCCTGGATGAGCTCGGCGGCCTTTATGCCATGATGGATCAGATTACCCTGGAGCTAAAGGAGCAGCGCAAGCGGCGGGCCAGACAGGAGAAAGCGCAGAAGGAGCTCATCACCAACATTTCGCATGAGATTCGAACGCCGATTACAACCGTCAAAGCCTATATGGAAGCCATACTCGAAGGCGTGTGCTCCGACCGCGAGACGATGCTGGAGTATGTCGGCATTATGCGCAATCATACGGACAAGATGTCCAGACAGGTGGAAGATCTGTTCCTCCACGCCATGGAAGAGCTCGGTCAAATATCGGTGGAGCCAAAGGAACGTTATAGCATGGAAGTGTTCCCTCCGATTTTGTCCACTTTAGGTCATTATGCACGAACGCAAGGCATTGCTTATCGCGAATCGTTGAACATGCCGAACGTCCTGCTCCCTGTCGATGCCGCGCGAATCGAGCAGGTGCTGACGAATCTCGTAACGAACGCGCTTAAGCATACGTCGCCAGGCGATACGATCCATATATCCGCTGATCTGGAAGAGAATCATCTTGTTTTTACGGTTGCGGATACGGGCAGAGGCATTCGGCCGCAGGATATGCCGTTCCTGTTCGAACGCTATTATCGCGGACAATCCAGCGTGCCTGGCCAAGCTATTGCGACCGAGGGCAACGGCTTAGGTTTATCCATCTGCAAAAACATCGTCGAAACCCATGGCGGCGTCATTTCCTTCAAGAGCCGGGAGGGCCAGGGAACGGAGTTTTATTTTACTCTGCCTCTCTGTTGAACCTTCGTTATGGAAACCGGACTTTTTGAACATCCCTGTAATATCAAAGTTCAAAAAGTTCGGTTTTCAGAACCGAGAAGATTGGATGAAGCTAGAAACTGAGGAGCGGAGCGTAGCAGAGCTACGTGAGCACCGGAAGTTTTCGGCTGAATTCAAGCTTCGACGTCGAGTACACTTCCTGATATGCATCGTTATGGAAAGCGGACTTTTTGAACATCCCTGTAAGGATTTATTTATAATTTGATAAGCGGATTGCAAGATCGAGCCCCTATACTGTTGCTTACATAATAGATACAGGGAGTGATCATGTTGGAAAGACAAGCAATTATAGCCGCAAGAAACCTCTGCAAAACCTACAGCGCCGGCAACGAACAATATCATGCCGTTCGAAACGTGGACCTGGACATCCACGAAGGCGAATTTACCGTCATCATGGGCAACTCGGGCTCCGGCAAGTCCAGCTTGCTCTATCTGCTTAGCGGACTGGATAATGTAACGGCCGGCGAGGTTTACTTTCGCGATCGGCGCATCGATCAATTTGGCGAGCGAGAACTTTCGGACTTCCGCGCAAAAAATATCGGTTACATCTATCAGAGCATTAATCTGGTACCCGATCTGACGATATGGGACAATATTACGCTGCCAGGCTACATCGCTGGACAAAAGAAGGAAACCATAGCCACCCGAGCGCGAGAGCTCGCTCATACGATGGGCATTGAAGGCCAACTGGGCCGTCTGCCATCGCAAACATCCGGCGGACAGCAGCAGCGAGCCGCCATCGCCAGAGCTCTTATTAACTCGCCGGACGTCCTATTTGCGGACGAACCGACCGGCAGCCTGAATTACGACCAAGGCGTAGCCGTGCTGGATTTGCTCAGTCGGATGAATAAGGACGGCCAGACCGTCGTTATGGTCACCCATGACATCAAAGCGGCATGCAGAGCCGACCGGCTTATCTACATCCGAGACGGCAAGATCGGAGGCATTCTCGAATTCGGCATGCAAGGAGACATGAATACGCATGATCGGGAGGCTTTGATTTTCTCATTCGTGTCCCAGAAGGTGAAAGTATGATAACGGCCATCTGGAAGCTTGGCAAATCGTATCTCGTTAAGAACAAAGTACAAAACGCTTTCGTCGCCCTGCTCGTTCTGTTATCCGCTTTGCTTGTATGTACTGCGACCATTATCGTATCCAATACCGGCGACCGCTTCGACGAAATGCACATGCGTACTAACGGTTCCCATCAAATTCTGACTTTTGAGAAGAAGCTGCACGATCCAGAGGCCGTACAACATTGGTGGCAATCTCAGCAAGGCGTTCAAACTTCGGATCTCATGCGATACCATACACTGTCCGGCATCGTTCATAAAGGCAAAGATATTCCCAATCTCTATATGTTTATGATGGAAACACCAAAGAGCTCCCCGTCCGTCGATCAACTCATCGTTACCGAAGGAAACACGGGAGTGGAGCCTGCGCCCGGCACCATATGGATTCCCACCTCGATGGCTTATCCGGTCGGCATTTCTTTGGGAGACGAAATCTCTATTCCCGTAGACGGGACCAAGCTAGAGCTCCAGGTATCCGCTATCGTTGTCGATGTTCCGTACGGCGCTCCTTTCTCGAACACGGCCCGCGTCTGGATGAACCACGAGGACTATGAGACCCGAATAGATGGCTTGGACGGAGGCAGCAACTATTTGCTGGGCCTTCGATTCGACAACTACGAAGATAATCTTGCTTATTGGCATTCCTTCTCGAGCGCCATGGGCACGCCTTTCCTGGAAAGCAAGATGGAGTTCGAAGAAATATCCGCCTTCTATCTCATCATTAATCAGATCGTTGGTTTCATTATGATTTTTTTGGGCGCCGTCATGCTTATCATTGCCTTACTGACGATTGGCTTTACGATCTCCGATGGCATTTTGGCCAACTACAGGACGATTGGCGTCTATAAGTCACTCGGGATGACTTCCCGCGCGACGATCCTGCCTTATCTCATGCAATACGGCTTATTATCGGCCGCAGCTATCCTGCCTGCTTTCGCGTTAAGTACCGTGCTTGCCAAGATGATCATCGATCTGAGCGCGTCGTCGCTGCGTACGCCTGGCTCCGGGTCAGCCATTCAAGGTATAGGAGCTGCGGTCATCGTGGCCATCTTGGTTTTCGCGCTTGTGCTGCTCTTCGTCGTCGTCTATGCGAGGCGGGCGCGTGCCGTCATGCCGGCCCAGGCCATTCGTTACGGGATGTCGGAGGGCGACAGCAAACGTCTGTTAAGCAGATCGAATGCGGCGGGCTCTACCGGAATCAGGTTCGGCCATCTTCCCGTCAGCGCCGCCATCGGGCTTAGGAACCTATTGATTAACCGGAAGGGCACCGTTATTATGCTCATTCTGATGATGCTGGCCTCCTCCGTACTGACGTTAGGTTCCGTGGTGTTGAGCAGCATTGGCGGCATTCAGGGCACGGCCGCGCAGTGGGGATATGATTCGGCTGACGCAGCCGCCATGGTCGTGAACAAATCCTCTTTTCCTTTCGACGAATTCGAGCAATCGCTCGCATCGGACTCCCGTATCTCGGGGTTCGGCTGGCAAGGCAACATGACGGCAATCGCCCAGTCCGGAAGCCTTGCGAGCGATCAACAAAACTCGGCTTCCGCCCCTGCTTCAAGCATCTCTCTCAGTATTCTGGATGGCAGCTATGAGGAGCTGGGCTTCGCGAATCTGGAGGGGGATCACCCTGTTTTGCGGAACGAGATCTCCATCGGCGTTCAAGTGGCAAGAAATCTGAACAAGCAGCCGGGCGACACCATCGACGTGTATATTGCCGGCCAAAGGGTAACGATGATCGTAACCGGCATCTATCAAGCCATTGCGAATATGTCCAACTCGGCGCGTATAACGATGGAAGGCGCGCTTGCGGTTTATCCCGACTTCAATAATCGTGACGTCGCATTTATTAATGTCTTTAATCCGAAGGAAGCAAATGCTGTCGTCAGCGATCTGAACGGCCGCTTTAAGGAGACGGCTTCCATCGTCACGCAAGGTACGCTGCTGGATTCCGTATACAATCAAGCTTCCGCCATACTGGTCTATCCCATGAGTCTCATGGGTCTGCTGTTCCTGCTCGCGACTTTCCTCATTATATACAGCACCTGCCGCATCAACATTCGGTTGGCCAGCAAAACCTACGGCATCTACAAATCGATTGGCATGACTTCCGGTCGGATTCGCGGAGCGATCGCGCTTGGCATCGTCGCTTTGGCGTTCATCGGCACGATCCCCGGCATCGTACTCGGCATCTTCGTCCTCCCTGTTCTCTTGGAGATGGTACTGTCCGGCTACGGCATCGTGAGTTTGCCGGTCATTCTTAATGGAGGCAGTATTGCCGGAGCAGCTATGATCAGCATCGCGGCGGCTTTTTTCGGCTCATGGGCTTCGTCCAAAGTCATCCGGGATACGTCGCCCCGCATTCTAACCATCGATTAATGCAAAAACCCCGCCGGATTCGGCGGGGTTCTTTTTTCTATTTGCTTCGATTAATCCACTCTCTTCTATGCGCCTAATGCATTTCCTGCAGAATTGCATTGGCATCCCGCAGCAGATACGCGGCTGCTTCCGGCGTGATGTGATTGCCGCTCTGGGCTTCGACTTGATTGATAAAAGCTTGCAGTTGCCCATGCTCCAGCTTCTTAGATAACGCGTTCGCTATGCCGTGATTATCGACCCACCCCATGCTGCGGAACAAGGAGACTAGCAATCCCAGCTGCTCCAGGTCCGTAGTCGTCGAGAAGGTGATCATGCTCTCTGCCGCGTGACCGGCAAAGTCGATTCCCGACACGACAAGCGTATGGCTCCCAAGCGGAAGCGTGTAGAGCGGAATTGATACGTTCTGCTGAAGCCGCTCGCCGTTCAGCGACGCAGACAGATTTGCTAACGCGACGCCGGACGCCGCATCTTCCGCAGACCAGGATATCGTAAGCGTCCCCGCATTCCCGTATGACTGCCCGGTTACTCCCGTTACCGCAATAGACGGTGCCGTAGTATCTACTTTAAACGTTACGGTTCCCGCTTCTTCTTGATTTCCCATCCCATCTATAGACCGATAGAGGATAGAATATATCCCGTCTTGATCGAAGGTCAACATGCCTTGATAAGGCTGCCAGGTCGTGCCGCCGTCCAGACTGTATTCCGTGGCCGCAACCCCTGCGCTTGCATCGGCAGCTTGAAGCGCAAGCGTCACCGGCGTCTTGTACCAGCCTTCCGCCCCATCAGGCTGGGCCGGCGTCAATGCGGCCGATGTTTCCGGAGCGATCCGGTCGATCAGCGTAAACGTTACGTCGTCGAACCACATTTCGTCGAAGCCGCCTACGTAGAAGCCTACCACTCCCGACGGATGATGGTTCGGATCGCTGCCGCTCAGCTTCAGCTCGCCGTCGACATATACTCGTATGCTGGCTCCGTCAACAATCATACGAACCTGATACGTCTTTCCTGGCTCCAGATCCTCATGCGGCACATCGCTGGTCCCAAGCACCTTCCAGGCGGGATCGTACAGTATCCATTGCGACGTGCCGTCCGCTAGCTTGCGATATCCTACTTTGCCGGACGTGCCGGAAGCGGAGCGATCATAAATATAAAATGTTCCATTCGATGGCGTCGAAACCGGCATCTTAAGCTTGAAAGTCAAATCGTAGGATGTGAAGAGCTTCGGATGGAGCGCGTTCGCGCCTTTTACAATACGATACTTTTTGTTGCCATCCACCGTGACAACGCTTCGGTTGGGGTCAACCGGCCAGCCATTCGCTCCGGAATCGAAATCCGTGAAGTGCAAAATGTCCGATACCATAACCAGAATGGATGCCGAAGCCGCCGGGTTGGCGACTGACGTCGCGATAATGGTCGTCTCCCCCTTTGCCAAAGCAGTTATCTTGCCATTTTCATCCACTGCCGCAATGGCCGGGTTCGACGATTGCCATGTCAGACCGCGTTCGGCCGCATCGGAAGGATCGAACACAACAGGCAGCGTCAACTCTTCGTCAACAACCATATTAAGGCTGCTTCGATCGAAAAGGATACCGGCCACGTCCGTCGTCGCAACCTTGAACTTGATATCATCGAACAACAGATAATCGAAGCCCCCCGCGTAGAAGCCCACTTGGCCGGAAGCATTGAAGGTCGCATCAGTCGCTTTGAGCTTTAGCGCGCCGTCCCGATAGACGCTGATTTCCCCGCCTTTGACGATAATCTTGATCTCGTAGACGGTGTTCGGCTGCAAATCGGCGGTCGGAAGCACGTTCTGCTTCACCGTCCCCCATGCCCCGTTATATAGGATCCACGAGGATGTCCCGTCGGCGAACTTCCGGTAGCCGATCCGGCCGCCGCTGCCGCTTTTGTTTAGCCGGTCGAACACGTAGAAGGTGGCAAGCCCGGGAATGACCGGCGGCGTCTGGAGCTTGAAGGTCAGCTCGTAATTGCCGTAGTCGTTTTCATTTAACGCCGTCGCGCCTTTCAGCAGCTTATACATATGATTGCCGCCGTCCGTCTCCACGATGCTCCTGTTGGGATCGCTCGGCCAGCTGTTCCTGCCGTTCTCGAAGGTCGTGAAGTCCATAATGCCATCGCCGACTTCTACCGTAACGACAACGGTATCCAGCAGCAGCGGGTTGTCGGCCGAAGTTGCCGTCACGGTCGCGGTGCCCAGATTGACGCCCTTCAGCTTGCCGGCTGCATCCACCTTTACGACGGTCGGATCGCTGGATTCGTAGATCAGCCCGCTATTGGTAGCGTTCCATGGAAGCACGGCTCCATACAACGAATGCGACTTGCCGATCCCGATCGTCACGCTGTCGTCGTACAGTACGACATCCTCGACCGGTATATCGTCAGGCGACAGATACGTTCCGGCTTTGCCAACGATGCCCATCTCCCCGAATGGAATGTTCGGGAATCCCGGGAGCTGACTGAACACGGCCGCGTCTGCCTTCAGATTCAGATCTCCTCCGGCAAGATTGACGAAGCCCGGATCCTGCGTCGTCACCCAATTGTTATCGTATTGGACGAGATTCAGGTTGTCGTGCGCGCCGTTCGCGTTCGTTAAGCTGCTCCTCGTCTTCGTCGGATTGTAGATGACGTTGCTCTGGAATGTATTCGTGTCGGGATAATAACGATTCTCCGTAAAGAAATCCGCAAGCTCGGGGTATTTGGCCAAATGCGGCATGTCGACGAAGTTGTTGTACCGGTCGAACAACGCGTTCCACGGCCCCATGTAGTTCTTCGGAATTTGTTTCTCCGGCGCGTCGCCGAGATACAAATCGGCATATTCGTAAGGCACTTTGGCGTCGATAAAGAGATTGTTCTGCGTCTTGATGTGGGCGCCGCCGTTGTTAAGAATAGCGGAGTTGCCCATCCGGTAAAAAATATTTTCCTCGATCGTAATGCCCATCGTAAAGTTGTCCGGGTAGACGCCTTGCACGCCGGCTTTGCCCTCCCCGATGTGGTGGAAGTAATTCCGCCTAATGACGGACCCCCTCTCCTGCGGCGCGGCTCCCAGGTTCATATAGATCGCCCCGAGATCGGAAAACGTTTTGCACACGTCGTATATATTGTTGTATTCCACGGTATGGTCGTTGCCGAAGATGAGAATGCCCGGATGAGGAGCGTCGTGGATCTCGCTGTGGGAGACGCGGTTACCGGCGCCGGTCAGAATGACCGCGGGGTTGTATGCTTTGTGGTAGTAGGCGAAGTCATGGATGTGGCTGTTTTCGACGACATTGTTGCCTGGCTCCAGGGTGAGTCGGTCGCCGCCGTTTAATATGACGCCCGTGCCGCCGACGTGGCGGATGTGCGTATTCACGACGGCATGATTTTTGCCTGTCGCTGTCGCGAAGTCGTTGTACAGCCAGCGGCTTTGCGTATTGATGCGGACGCCGCCTTCGGTAAAGTTGCGAATCTCGCAATGGATGATCCGGACGTTGCTGCCGCCCATAATGACCGCTGCGGAATCCCGGCCATTCTCCAAAATGAGATCCTCGAAGTTGATGTACGACGCGTTAACCGTATTGATCATCGGCGTTTTCAGCATCGTTACCGTAAGCTCTGGCGAAGTCTTGGCCTGGAAAGCCGCCGTCGGCATAAAATACAAAATGCCCGTGCTTCGGTCGATATAATATTCGCCGGGCATATCGATCTCTTCCAGCAGGTTTTGAGCAAAGTGGAAGTCCGGGTACCAGTTCTTGAACAAACCGCTCATCTCGCCGTAAGCAAGCGTAATCGTTGTGTTTGTCGCGTCGATGGATGCAATTCGGTTGTACGACCACTCCCAGCTATAGCCGAAGATGCCGTCCAGCCAAATATCGTCCGCCCCTGTCCACAGATCCGGCCGCTCGTATGTATATTGGAACGTGCCGCCTCTCGTCTGGAGATCGGGGTCGCGGCGCATCGGTCCGGGATCAATGATATTGCCCATCTGCACCGTACCGGCATTTGGCCATCTCGCCAGCGTCATGCCCTCCCCTTCTACGTACAGCTCCATGGGAGGCGTCAAACGTCATTGGCCAGATAATAGCCGTGCCGGCTCATTAGGCCGTAGTCCGTAATGCCGTGCGCCGACAGATCCACCTGCAGCACCTTGCTCCTGGCTTCAGTGCTGATGATGCGTCCCAACACCTCTTCGTTCGTTACCGGCGTGAACCAGCTCTTTTGCAAAGAACTGCCACCGGTCAGGCGCACCGACTCCCCGGGGTAAGCTTTGTACGTAATCGGTTTGTCCGCAGTCCCCGAATCTGCTTGCTCAAGCAGAAACGTGCCCGTCCGATTGTAGCTCCCTCCGCGCAAATACACGGTCACGCCGCCATCCGGCAGTCCAGAGCCTTGCTTCAATGCCCGAATCGCGTCCCTCGCCTTCTCCAACGTGAGGAACGGCTCCGCCTCCGTCCCCGCATTGAAATCGCTTCCATCTGTCGATACATAAAAGGCGGCTCCCGTTTCTTCCAGCTCATTGGCCGTGGCAGCCATCATCGGGAAACAACTCGCCATAACAAAGATAGCCAGCAAAATCAGCATCGTTTTTCTTCTCATTAATTACGCCTCCCTATCAATCGTATCCGAGGGGAACCGCAGGGGCTCCCGCTCTCGGTTTCTAGCCTTTTACCGATCCGATCATCGTCCCCTTTTCGAAGTATTTCAACAGGAACGGATAAAGGACGAGCACCGGCAAGGAGCATACGATAACGGACGCCATCTTTAAACTTTCCGGAGCTGGCGGCGTCAAATTCGTTGCCGTAGTGAACGGATCCAGCTTGTTCTCGATCAAAATTTGCCTGACGACCTGCTGCAGCACGAACTTGGTCTGATCGGTGACATACAGCAGATTATCCATGAACGCGTTAATATGATGCACGAGCGACCAGAGTCCGATCGTCACCATGACGGGAGCGGACAACGGCAGCACGATGCGGAACAGAATACGCATATCCCGCGCTCCGTCGATCTTCGCCGCTTCGATCAGCGCATCCGGGATGGAGCGGAAGAAGCTCAGCATGACGAGCACCTGGAAGGCGCTGGCCGCCGACGGCAGTACGTACACCCACAATGAATTCAATAGATGCAATTCTTTCATTAACAGATAATTAGGCACAATGCCGCCGTCAAAAATCATCGTAAAGAGCAGCAGCAACACGAGCATTCGCTTCATCGGAAAGTCGGGACGGGACAGCGGATAGGCGGCGCAAATCGTAACGAGCAGCGTCAGTAACGTGCCAACCGCCATCCGGAACAACGTATTGCCGTAGCCCGACCAGATAAAGGGATAATCCAGCAATTCCTTGTAAGCCCGCCATTCGAAGTCGCGCGGATAGAAGTGAAAGCCGCTGCGCAGCGCTTCGCCCCGTCCGCTAAAGGATACCGCGATCACGTGAATAAAGGGATACACGACGACCAGCGCAAGCGCGGACAACGCGGCATAGATGAGAATGGGACCGATGCGGTCCTGCCATTTGGATGAAATCATGATGCTGCACCTCCCGCTTCTACCATAATCCGTTCTCCCCCTTGCTCAGCTTTCGAATAGTCAGATTTGCGCCGAGAATAAGCAGCAATCCAACCAGCGACTTGAACAAGCCGATTGCCGCCGTATAGCTGTACTGGAATTGCTGTAGTCCGACCCGATAGACATACGTATCGATGACGTCGCCCGTATCGACCACAACAGGATTCAGCAAGTTAATGATCTGCTCGAAGTTCGCGCTCAGAAAGCCGCCGAGGCTTAAAATGAACATAATCGCGATCGTTGGCATGATGGACGGAATGTTGATCTTCCATATCCGCTGCCAGCGGTTCGCGCCGTCGATGACGGCCGACTCCTGCAGCTCGGGATTAATGCCCGCGAGCGCCGCGAAATAAATAATGGAGCCCCAGCCCAGATCCTTCAGGATGGCGGAAACGACGACTATAGGGCGGAAATATTCCTTCTTGCCCATATAGAAGACGGGTTCTTGACCGAACCAGCTTGCGATCTCGGCAACGACGCCCGAGGTCGGCGACAAGAAATAAATGACGAGCCCCGACATAATGACCCACGACACGAAGTGGGGCAAATACATCGTCGTCTGGATGAACCGCTGAAAGTAGCGCGATCTCACCTCGTTTAACATCAGCGCCAGCACGATCGGCGCCGGAAACGCAAAGAGAAGCAGATACAAATTGAGCAGCAGCGTATTTTTGAGCAGACGATAGAAGTCGCTGTTCTGAAACAGCTCGGCGAAGTGATGAAACCCTACCCATGGGCTCCCCCATATGCCTTCCACAACGCGGAAATCCTTGAAAGCGATCAACACGCCGTAGAGCGGGCCGTACTTGAATACGAAAAAAAATGCGAAGGCGAACAGAAACAACGCGAACAGCTCGCCGTGTTTACGTATGGTTTTCATGCTCCACTTCCTTGATGGCCGGACCTTCGGCTCCGCAGAACTTACCTATAGAGGTTGTTTAAGCGCTTTCGCTGCGGAGCCGTAAATCCAGGTTTATTTTTGGAATTGCGCCTTGTACATCTCGTTTGCTTCTTTGGTCAGCTCATCGCCGCCTCTCGCCTTCCACTCCGCCACGAACTTGTCAAAGTCCTCCAGCGGAATTTCGCCGCTGATGATTTGGGCGAAATACTTCTGCATAAGTGACGTAAGATCGGCCTTATATTTACCATCCGACGGCAGCGCGGAGAAAAGCAGAGCATCCGTCAGATTCGGCGCGGAGGAATACGTTTTAATAGCTTCGTTAAGCGCCGGGTTGGAATACTTCTCGCGATACGCCTGCGTCGTAATATTGCCCATCGAGAACAGGCGGACGCCGTCTTGGTCGCGCGCTTCCTGCTTCTCGAAGCCTGTCAGAAATTTGGTCGCTCCCGAGGTCGCGCCGGCTGCCGCGAAGTCCCAGTGAACGCCCTTTTCTCCGAGCGTCGTCATATTGATCGTTTCTTCGTCGCTGCTTTGGTCGCGAAGAATTTCGAACAGCTTCTCCAGCTTCTCCGGCTGCTCTTGCACCTTGTTGCCGAAGACGATGAAGTTACTTTTTACGCCCCAATCCCAGGAGCCGTGTCCGCCAGGACCGACGGGATTCTTGGCGAATACAAGCTCCGAGTCCGGATTCAGGGATTTCATCTCCGTCACCGTGCCGGATTCCGGCAACGCGCCTTTGGCAATCTGTTCTTCGATGACGCCGATTCGGCCGTTATAAAGCTTCTTGCGATAAGAGTCCTGCGTATCGGTAATAAATTCAGGGTCGATAACGCCGTCCGCGAACCATTGACGCAGCTTCGCGAGCGCTTCCTTTGTCTCGGGCGCAACGGAGCCGTTGATAATCTCGCCATTTTTCTCATGCCACATCGTCGGTTCTACGCCGAATGCGCCAAAGAGGGAATAGAAGCCGGATGACCAGGTGGATGTTGCCGTACCTGTCAGACCATACGTATCCTTTTTGTTGTTGCCGTCCGGATCGTCTTGCGCAAAAGCGTATACGGCTTTCTCGAATTCCTCGAGCGTCTCCGGCGTCTTTGTGATGCCGACTTTGTCCAGCCAATCTTTGCGCCATAACATCGCCAGATCATAAGGCTTGAGATCAATGAACATGGGAATGGCCCATAATTGCTCATCGAATGTTACCGTCTGGAACAGCTTGGCGTTTTTTTCGATATCCGCCGAATACTCCGGCATTTTCTCCTTAAGCATGGCAGGATCGATGCTCGACAGCACGCCTTGATTCTGGTAGGCCGACACGTTAGCGGGATCTCCCAACATAAAGATGTCAGGCACTTCTCCGGAAGCGATGCTGGCGT
This sequence comes from Paenibacillus sp. PAMC21692, assembly GCF_014303795.1. NCBI lineage: Bacteria > Bacillati > Bacillota > Bacilli > Caryophanales > Paenibacillaceae > Paenibacillus > Paenibacillus sp. PAMC21692. Next base: position 4,273,138 of record NZ_CP060293.1, on the reverse strand, counting down.
CGGTCACCTTGACCGGCTTGATCTTGACGTTATATTTCTCTTCCAGCCACTTCTCGACCTTCGTATTCTCAACTACGCCTGCCGCCTGGAAGTGAATGCCCCATGTAATCTCGATCGGTTCCGCCGGTTTCTCTGTTTCGCTGGGAGTTGCGCTTGCATTAGCGTTCGGTTTCTCGCTTGCTTTTGTATTCGTATTGTTCGAATTAGCGCTGCAACCGGCAAGCAAGCCAGCCGCCACGGTCGCCGCCAGAATGGCAGCGGTTGCTTTCTTATGTTTCATGAGCATGAAGATTCTCCCCTTCATATGTCGGTTGTGGACCCGCATCCTGCTTGTGGCACCCGGCCGGGTTATGGGAGCGGTTACAACAATTACGATAGACTTCTCCGGCAAAAGACACAATCCTCTCTTTCGATTCTTTTTATGTTTTTGGCTTTTTGCCCTCATTTTGCCCGTTTATGTTATTCGATTTTTTGTATGTTTTTCGCTATATGCCTTGCCCCGTCTCGCCTCTGTGATATAATCCCTCTAATGAACCTCCCCCACATACGCTTACAGGTTGAAGTGGGGGCTTCTTACCATCAACAACTTCGATACAACGCTGTAGAAGCGGGTTTACCACTCCTACTCCATACCTTCTAGCATTTGTATGGGTGTCATCGAAAGTGGTCTAAGTAAGCAACATGTGCTCTTTGCACATGGGGCGGAACAGCCCATCTACTACTTCTTGCTTACGCAATCCGTAGATACTTGACTTGTGCGTCCACATCGAAATGGACCATCTTGTCATATAGAGCTTTACTGAGAATATTCCTCGCTCCATGAATATCCCGATGCTCCTTGTACCCGCAGGCACATCGGTAATTTCTCGAAGAAACTTTGTTTCTCTTCGTACAGACTGGACAAGTCTGACTCGTATAGGATTCGTCTATGCTGTGGAGCTGGATTCCTTGCTGCTCCAGCTTGTAGGTCAAATACTGTTTCACTTTACCGAAAGACCAGTTCGACAATCGCTGTGCTTGTTTACGGTTGACACGGTTTTTCTTGCGCGTATTTCGCTGGACGCCTTCGACATTTCCCATATGGACATCGGAGACCGACTGCTGGACACACCAATCTACAAATAGCTTCGTGGTCTTGTGCAAGGCATCTCTCAGCTGTTTTTCGGACTTGCTGAGGATATATCGTTTGGCTTTCTGGTACTTTCTCCACTGCCGTGAGCCCTTTTTGCATTTAGACTGCAGCCGCTGAATGTCCGCCAACTTTTTGTTGCGTAAACGATGAATAGAGCGCACCTTGCGTCCTGTGATCATTAAGCTTTCCCCATCCTCGCAGAAAGCGGATAGTGTGTGAATTTCACCCGGATCAACCCCGGCCATCTGTTTCTTCTCGTAATGTTTGCTCTCGAACCCGTCTTCATAGGAAACTGCCAGATATAACTCGTTGTCATAACAAAGCTCAATTTCTTTGATCTGTCCATAAGGAAGCCCGGCCGTATGGATCACGATAGGCTCCTCTCTCTTTCCATGGTGATTTCCCATAGAAAGGAAGAGGGTTCCGTTTTCGGTTACCTTGAATCCATCTTTCGCCCATTTTGTATTGTAATGTTTCTTGTTCTTATACGGATACCGTGCCGTTTTCACTCCTCGCTGTACCGATTGATTAGCGGAATCCCGGGCAAACAGGTATTTATGGCAAACCGACTGGATCGACTGACTATGCAAGTGAAATCTACCCTTGGTTTGCTTTTGGAGTTCTGATCGTGTGATCCATTTCCCATGTGTCGTGTAATGTTCCTTAGATAATTGCAAGCATTCGTTCCACACTCGCGCCGATTCCCGGTTGCATGCAAATAATCGGTCCATATTCCTTTTGGATGCCTGAAAATGTACGATTTGAGCTAGTATCATTGCACCACCTCCATCGAACTTATCTATTTACTCGCAACTCCATTTTACCACACATATGTTCGCATAAAAAGAAAGTGGTGGGAACTACATTCGTATAAGACAGGCCATTCATCTCACTGCCTAATCGCTCACTATCGCGAGTACGTTCGCTTAGAGGCGGGAGAATTCTTGCCTTAAAACGTTAAAGGTTGTCCATAGGGTACGCTTTTGATCACTAAGTATATCATGGTGCCAAATTAAATTTGTAAGCGCAAACATATAGATAAGGGGGCCATTCAAGATGCTTAAGAACGTTTCTCTCAGACATAATACGATGTTCGTCAAGCTGCTGCTGTCCTTGACCGCCATAGCGGTCGTCACTGTCGTGCTCATCTCCACGGTGACCTACCATATATCCGTCGACAACAACGTGCAGAATGCCATCTCTTACAACAGCTCCATCCTGGCGCAGCAGCAGCAGTTGATTCATAAGGAATTGACCGCCATCAAATACGCTGCAGCCGGGATGATCGCAACCCAGTCCTATCTGTACCAGACAAAGACGAATAATCAACTGACGGTCGGATCGCTAATCGATCTGTCCAGCTTTGTCGTACAGCAGAAATCGATGAGTCCTTACGTAGATTCCGTTTATCTTTATTACGATCCGATCAGCTTGGTCCTTACTTCGCGTAACGAGATCAAAACATCGCCGATCGACACGTTTGCGGATCGTTCCTGGCTGGATGCTTGGAAGCAGCCTACGGCAAACCGAACGCTTTGGCTGTCGGGCCGCGAAAACGGCTTTAACGCCGAGAGTCCCGCTTCCAGCTTGCTGCAGAAGATGCCGCTAATCGGCCCTGTAAACGGGGCGATCGTCGTCAATCTGAAGCTGGATCTGCTATTCGACGACTATTTGAGCCATTACCATAACAAAAAAGGCACGACGCTCGTCCTGGGACCGAACTCCGAGCTATTGTATTCCGATGCGGATGGCGATACGGGGGAATCTCTGCTTCGCAGTATCGACCTGACTCAGTTAACAAGAGGCAGCGACTCCTATATCGACAAAGAATCGGACCGAATCGTCTCGTATACAACTTCGGAGCTGACCGGCTGGCGCTTTGTCGATATGACCGAGCGGTCGGCCCTGCTGCATGGCATGAATCGAATTAAAATCATCGTCTTTTTTGTCTCCATCGTCTACCTGACGGCCGCAATCGCCCTTTCCTACTACATGTCGCGACGTCTGTACCGTCCTCTGCAAAGCGTCATCTCCTATATTGGAAGCGCGGAGCCCGATTCGAAGCAGCTTGCGAGCTTCGGTCAGCAAAATACTCGCGATGAAGCCGGCTTCATCCGCCATCGGTTCGACCAGATTGTTCGGAGCTGGGAGACGCTCATGACGGAGAAGCGTCAAGTCGATACGCTGCTCACGGACAATCGGACCGCTATTAAGGAGAAATATTTAAACGATTTGCTTCAAGGAGGAGGGGCGGACGAGGCTGCAGCGCTGCTAGGGCTCCGGCTGGACTGGCGACGTTTCGCCGTATTGACGCTGGAGTTGGAAGAAACGCCTCATTTGAGCGGACCTGACGCCCTCTTCCAGTTCCACCTGTTCCGTTATGGCATGATGGAAGAGCTTGCCGCAAGTATCGACGGCGAAATATTTGCAAGAGACGATAAGCGCACGGTCATTCTGCTGTCCGTTCCGTCTGACGGAGATACTTATCCGGTGGAACAAGCGAACAAACTAAAGAGTTCGTTGCAAGAAAGCTTCGGCGTAACGGTATCCATCGGCGTCAGCCGGGTATACTCCGGCGAATCCGAGGCTCGAGTCGCGTACGAGGAAACATTGGAGGCGCTGCATCTAAAGATGTACATCGGCAAGGGCGAAGTGTTGCCTTACAGTATTGTCGGGGATTGGAAGACGAAGGACGAAATCTACTATTATCCTTACGAGTTGGAGGCGAAGCTGCAGCAGTCACTGCTTCAGACGGACAAAGCAGCCAGCTTCGAGGCGATTCGCCAGATTACCCGCACCGCGATCGACAAAAAGCTGAGCAAGGCGAACATTCAGCAATTATATTTTCAAATGAGCGGCGAGCTTGTCAAGACGTTGATCCAGACGCGGGGCGATATGGCGGCCGTATTTGGAGAGCGGCCCGCATATGCGGATGCGCTCGCCCGCGCGGAGACGCTCCCGGATATGGAAGCCTGCCTGCTTGATATGTGTCAGCGCATTATCGACTATCATAAGGAGAAGCGCTCCCGCATGTCGGACGTCACGCTTCAGCTTGCCACCAAATATATGGATGCCAATTATAACAATAATATATCCGTGGATACTGTGGCCGAACACGTGCAGCGAAGCTCCTCCTATCTCAGCCGCGTCTTTAAGGAAGCGACGGGGATGACCGTCGGGGATTATCTGATCCAGCTTCGGATTAAACGAGCTACGGAGCTATTGGAGAGCCAACAGCACTCCATCGAAGAGATTTGCGGAGAGATCGGATATGCCAATGTCAGCTATTTCAACAAAATATTCAAAACGCGAACGGGACTGACGCCCGGGCAATACCGCCAGCGACACTCGACGGACAAACGGCTTGCCGGCGGCAACGATGAGACCAATTAAAGCGGATTTCATTCTCCTGTGATATGCGTCACAGCAATTTGTGTTATAGTGGTCTAGAGTAGATATATACTTAGATAACAGGACAGGATGGAAAGGATGGTTTCGCATGCGCGAATGTTTGTTTTACTTTAAGTTCATTCAGGATGGGCAAACCAAAGAATACCGTACCGTCGCGATGGTTCCCGACGGCAAGACGCCGGACATCTCCGACTTCATACACTCGTTCAAGCAGCTCGGCTATACGGTTGAACTGGAGAACGAACGTGAATTGATCTTCCATTCGCTGGGCGGCGACAAGCCGTATAAGCTGGACATAACGAAGATTGAGCTCAAAGGTCAAGAGCACGAGGACGTCGCGCACGACGGCGAGCTTCGCGCGATTTTGAATCACCTTATTAAGCATTGACGGTTTGTTGCCGCAGTTTTACCAAGAAGACATCGATCCTCGAATTTTCGGATCGATGTCTTCTTTCGTTTTACATAAACGCAATCACTTCTGCTGGTGATTGGTAAATTCGAATGCATGAGCTTAGACAGCATTGGTACGAATACAGCGCTAGCCTTCCTCCCGGTATTGTCCCGGCGTCATCCCCGCATACTTCCGGAAGGAGCGTATAAAGTTGGCCGAGTTGTTGTATTGCAGCCTCTCTGCGATCTCGGCGATCTTCATGTCGGATTCCTTCAGCCACTTCCGTGCCATGTCCATCCGGTGCTGGGCAAGATAGTCGCTGAAATTAATGCCTGTCTCCTGCCGGAACACGCGGCTAACGTAGTGCGGATGGTAGTTGATGCGCGAAGCGCATTCCTCCAACGTCAGAACGGAATCATATTCCAGCTTGATCATGTCGATGACGGCTTCGGAGATCATCTTGAATTGATGATCCCTTCGTTCGCTAAGCTCTTGCAGATAAGGAAAGACGAAAAGCGACCAGAACCATTGCTCCATCTCCCCCACGTTCCGCAGCTTGAACAACGACTGAATCAAGGAGGCTTCGTTCTCCGTGATTCGATCCGGCGGAATCGAGAGCTCCTGTCCGAATTTCAGCAAATCGATGAGCAGCCTGAGCAAGGAGAGCTGATAGTCTCTATGCTGGGATTGCGGCTGGAAAAGCTCCTCCAGAAACATAATCAGCGCCGCCCGCGACTGTTCTTCGTTACCGGAACGAATGGCATCCAGCAGCGCCATCTCGCCTGCGCTTGGGAACAGATGCGGACTGCTCTTCTGCGGCTGCACGTCCTCGATAAACAGAATGGATTCTTCCCCGAGTCCTACCCTGTACTTTAAGGCAGCCATCGCATCGTGAAGAGCCTGCGGAGTTTCGCGAAAACTTCCAAATGAGCGGCTGATGCCGATGCTCGCCTTAATATCCAGATATTGAGAGATCGCCTTCTGAATTTCGTCGCACAGACTGAACACCCACTCCTTAAATGCCGCGCCTTCCTGCCAGGCTCCCAATAGCGTTACTTGATAATCGCCTTGCACAAGAGGTTCCAGCCTCTGCTCCGCCAATACAAGCTCGCCGACGATATTGTTGATCGCGAACATCAGCAGATCGCGGTTGCCCTCCTCATATCTTGTATTCGTCAACGTATCGATATGAATCGCGAACACGCACATGGAAGGCCATGGCTTCTCGAGTCCGTACAGGCTTAATTTCTCCTCGAAGTCCGATGCATGGATTGTACCGGAGAACAGCTTCTGCGCAAAAAATTCCTTCAACTGAGATTGCTGCCCTTTAAGCTCATTCATAATCAAGGATTGATTGCGAATCAAATAATCTACCCGTTCTCCAATAACTTGCAGTTCGCCGCTTCGCGATGCACTAACGTCAGGCGAAGGGAAACTTGTCAGCGCGGAATACAGATTGCGGATCGGACCGTACATTCTTCGTGATCCAAACCAGGCCACGATCAGCGTAAGCAGTAGAATGCCCAAGCTTACAAGCAACGTAATCCAGCCGATAATCGCGTTCTGCCGACTCGCCTCCTCATTCGAGGATACGGAAACGTAGCTCCAGCCATTGTACGATGATCTGCGGAAGGTAACCGTGACGGCTTCGCCGTTCCGCTTGTCAGGGTACTGTCCCGATAACGCTTCCGATTCGGCGAATGTTGCCAGGTAAGAACGGGTTGGCATGCCCTCTTCCTCCGGATCGTCTGCGCGATGCACGATGGATGCGCCTTCTCGATCCAGGATGAACGCAGCTCCGTGCTGGCTCGTCAAAAACATATCCTTCATCGTGTCCGTAGATAGCACCACGCAGATGATCCCGGTGGGATTGACGGAGTTGAAGGGATACTTTTTCACGAAATAAACCGCATCGCGCGTACCGCTTAGCGACTCGTCTGTTTGCCTGCTCCAGAAGGAACCCCCTTCGTATTGGGAGAAAGCCTCCAGTTGAGGCTTGAACTCCGGTACGCTGTATTCGCCAACTCCGTCGCTGGATACGATCCACTTCTTTTTCAAGCTGTACAGATACACGTCTTGAATGCCCAGCTCGTAAGTCTGTATGCGCGAGATGCCTTGATACAATTCATGCACCAACTCAAAATCCGCGTTCGTGATCTCGTTATCGAAGGCTCGGGTAACGACGGAAGACTGCAGCAGTTGGGTCGCCGAATTATCGATCGTCTTAAGCGTCTGCTCCGCCCGCATCTGCATTTGCTGCAACAGTTGCTTGTTGCCTTCGTTCACCTTGTCCTGCACGGTCTGCGAGGCATTGTAGTAAGCAAAAATGCCCAACGAGATGACAGGCAACGTGCCGATGAAGATGGTTAGCAGCAAGAGCCTCAGTAAGAATGATGATGACCGTAACTTCATAGTGCCTCCCGTTCGACGTTCCCTCAAAGTCCTTCAAGTGTACCTGATAACCGCACATATCGCCATGCTTTGGAGGGCAAATCGCTCTTGTTTACCCGTTCAGCTTCGCATATTGATCATTTATCTCCTCAATGACCTTGGCGCCGCCGCTCTTCGACCATTGCTCTACGGCAGCGTTCCATTCGCTCTCGCCGAAGGAGCCCATAATAAATTTAACGGTGGCATCGGCAATGATTTTCGAGATTTCCTTGCCCTTTTCCACTTCCGTATCGGAGATAAACGGCGCGGCCGGGTTCGGCACGGCGATCGTGGCGTTGTCCTGGAACAGCTTCGTGCTGAGCTGCTCCAGCTCGGAGCCGTAGTTAACGACTTGATCCTGCAAAATCATGAATTGGTTGCCGTCGGTAATTTCCGCTCTGGCCTTAGGATCCTCGATCGCCTTGTAGGACTCGTTTTCTATCGTAAACTGCTTGCCTTCGATGCCGTATTTCATCATGTTCTGGATATCTCCCTCGGATACACGGTCGAAGTAAGTTAAAATTCGCGCAAGCTCCCCTTCCGTCTTAACGCTCGTCTTCGGAATCATGTACATCCCCAGGTAGCCTACTCCGGCGCGTGTACGTTCTCCCTCCGGACCAGCGATTCGATTGATCAAATCGATTTCCGCTCCCGGTACAACCTTTTTAATATTATCCTCGATGCCCTTGCCGTCCAGCATATTGTCGATCCACAGACCCGCTTGCCCTTTATACATGACCGCCCGACCGTCTTGCACGATGGCGAAATCCTGATTGATCAGCTTCTCGTCGTACAGCTTCTTGTAGAACTTCATCGTCTCCATATAAGCTTCCGTCATATGTGCAGGTACCAGCTTGCCGTCCCGGAGCTCCCATTCGTTAGGACCGCCCATGTAGGTCAAAATGTCCTTGAAGCCGGCGATATTATTTCCTTGCATGCCTACCGCAAGACCGATCGTGTCGGCTTTGCCGTTTTTGTCCGGATCTTCGGTTGCAAAGGCTTTCAGAACGGCATACAGCTCATCTAAGCTCTTAGGAGCTTCTTTCCCCACATTCGAGAGCCAATCTTTGCGGATCATAAGGCCGAAACGAGCCAAATCCCGTTCGCGGAACAGTCCGTAAACTTTGCCGTCGATCGAAATATTGTTGAGTACGAGCTCCGACATTTTGCTTAAATTCGGGTAGTCCTTCAAATATGGTCCCAGCTCCCAAAACATGCCCGATCGCGCGGCATTGACGATAAAAGATGCCTTAGGCTCCAGCGCGACGAATGTTTTAGGCAATTCGCCGGATGCGACGGTCGCGCTGAGTTTATCCGTGTACGTTGAGGACGGCACCCAGGAAACCGACAGCTTCGTGCCCGTCAGCTCCTCCAGCTTCTTAAGGACAGAGCTGTCGGCGGGCATCTGCTCCGCATTGTATGTCGGCAGCATCATGGATAGCTGAAACGGTTCTTTGCTAGCTTCCTGGCCGGAACCTCCCTGAGGCGCATTGCTTTCTTTCTCCGCGCAGGCAGTCGCCATCAAAGCAACGACCGTTAGTAGCGCTCCCGCTTTAATCCAGTTTGTTTTTTTGAACTTCATGTGAAATCCTCCCTTTTCCATACGTTTATTATATCTTCAACCCTTGACCGAACCCAATAGTACCCCTTTGGCGAAATGCTTTTGCAGAAACGGGTAAACAAGCAGGATCGGCAGAGTAGAGACAACGATGACGGCCATCTTGACAGCTTGGTCCGGCGGAGCAACATAATCGGCTTCCATGGCAGAAGAGTCTCCGATGCCTCCGGAAGCCAAAATGACGATCTGCCTTAACAACACTTGAATCGGCCATTTTGTATTGTCGTTAATGTAGAGAACGGCATTAAAAAACGTATTCCAATGCCCCACCGCATAAAAAAGCGAAAACGTCGCAATAGCGGGCATCGACAGCGGCAGCACGATTCTCAGGAAAATGCCCAGATCGTTGCAGCCGTCAATTTTGGCGGATTCCTCCAGACCGTCAGGCAACTGCTGAAAAAAATTACGAATGATGATCAGGTTAAAGGCGCTGATCGCGCCGGGAATCAAAAGCGACCAGTACGTGTCGATCATGCCCAGATCTCTGACAACGAGGAAGGTCGGAATCATCCCGCCGCTGAACAGCATCGTGAACACGACCATCATCAGGATCGGCTTGCGAAAATCCATGTCTTTACGAGCTAACGGATAGGCCATCAAGCAGGTAAACAGGAGATTGATCAACGTGCCTGTGACGGTAATGAACACGGTGACGAACAGACTTCTGACAAGGGTCTGGGTCGAAAAAATATATTTGTACGCATCCAGGCTGAATTCCGTCGGGAACAGAATAAAACCTCTGAGCAGCAGTTCCTTCTGCGTCGCAAACGATCCTGCAAGGACGTAAATGAACGGCAGCACGGTAATTAACGCAAAACCCAGCAATAGCGTGGCGTTAACTCCATCGAAAAGCCGGCTTCCCCAGCTTTGTTTGAGCGGCATGGCATGTGCTCCTCCTTTTTTAGTAAATGCCTTCTTCTCCAAATTTTTTGGCAAGACGATTGGCGGCGACGACCAGGAACAAACCTACGATCGACTTGAACAGACCGACAGCGGTACTGTAGCTGTACTGACCTTGGCTGATTCCGACGGAATAAACATAGGTATCGAAAACTTCCCCCACTTCCCGGTTCATCGCATTCAGCATAAGGAAAATCTGCTCGAAGCCCGTATCGAGAAAATGTCCAAGACGGAGAATGAGCAAAATGACGATGGTGCTGCGAATGGCCGGAAGCGTAATATGCCACATCTGGCGAAGACGGTTAGCTCCGTCCATGCGCGCCGCTTCATACAGTTGAGGATCGACGCCGGACAGCGCGGCCAGAAAAATAATCGTGCCCCAGCCCGTTTCCTTCCACATGACCTCGGCTGTCACCATAAAACGGAACCAATCGTTGCTGATCAGGAAGTTGATCTTCTCTCCTCCGAACCTGGCGATAAGCTCGTTGACGATTCCTCCTTCCGTCGTGAAGAACATGTAGGCGATGCCGACGACGACGACCCAGGACATAAAGTGGGGAATGTACACGAGCGTCTGCACGGTCCGTTTCACGAATTCTTGCTTGAGCTCGTTGAGCATGAGCGCAATAATGATGGGCAGAGGAAAGAAAAAAAGGATGTTGTACGTCGCCAGTATTAACGTATTGCGGAATAACACTAGAAAGTTGGGATCGCCGAACAGCCGCTCGAAGTGCTTAAAACCTACGAACGGACTGTCCCAGAAGCCCAGAAACGGTTGATAATCTTTAAACGAAATGAAGATGCCGTACATGGGCCAATACTTGAATATAAGAAAATACAATAACCCGGGGAGAACCATCATATAGAGCCACCGGTTCCGCAGCAGCCTGCCCTTCGCGCCAGAAGCCCATGATCTGCTCGCGGTGGGAGAATGCTGTTCCATTTTGATCTGCATGACTTGATCTTCCTTTCGTTCCCTTCTTGCCTCGAGTCGGCGTCAGGGATGGATTCGCAAGTCCAGCATAAGCGGGGATTCATGTTGCAGTCGATAGTCCTGGATTGATCGAATGGGTCAGAAAGGCTGAATTGGCGCGGTTTCGCGCCCGATTGTCATCAGTTGCGATCGTTGTCTTGAGTTGCGTAACGGGCGTTAGGGGGGACAAACGGGCTCTTGAATTGCAATATGGGGTCGGAGGGCGGCTAAGGGACGATTTCTAAACGTTCCGAGCGTGGGATGCAGACGAGAAGGCGTCGGAACGAAGGGGAAATAGTGCGACATAGTCCGCCGTATTCGGTTGAGACATACTGGGCTTGTCCCGCAAGCACATTTGGATGACGAGTGATATAAATTGTGCGGATCATGATCTAGAGCGGCATATTATAGTGGATTTCTCCGCTATAATTGTCGTTCCAGACTTGCGCGGGGACTTTATGGGGGATTTCTCTACTATAATTATCGCTCCAGACTTGTGGAGGGAATTTATGGAGGATTTCTCCACTATAATTATCGCTCCAGACTTGTGCGGGGGACTTTATGGGGGATTTCTCCACTATAAATTGAAACTGATTTGGCGAGGTCGGTATTATGTACTTTTTATGTGGGAACCAAACGTTTATTACTGATTCAGTTGCTCGGATTGATACGATCTGCCGCAATTTGAACAATGCATTTCATAGGTTCTTTTATATTTTTTGGCGTGGGTAGAAGTATTCATGATGCTGGACCATCCTTCGCCTTTATACTCGTCTTTTGCTATTCTTTTTAATCTATTGTTGCATGACTTGCAGTAATGTTTCTTCAAGTAGTAATCCATTAGCTGTTTAAAGGTCAGTTCGATTTCATAATGCCTGCTATTTCCGAATCGGGCCAGTAGCAGGCCGGCAATTATGATGATCGCCACCAGAATCAGAATGGGTAGAAGTTCTCCCAATATTTTACCTCCTTTAATCTGATGTATGATGTAGTCCAGTAATCGACACCATTTTTATGCCGTTCATCCTGAAAAACCGCTTAAATCTACGCATTTCATTAACCATGATTTGATTGGAATTTGCAAACTCTACTTCGCAGTATACTTTGTCTACAAATGGGAAAAGATTTTTGAAGATTATATTCCTATTCTTCATTCCAAGCCTCTCTACACAAAATTTCTGCACAAAAAGTGCGAGCAGTGTCTTGGCATATTCAGAATTCCATTGCGTAGTTTCTAGCGGATAAAAGAAATCAAAATCATTTTTGACTTCCTCCCATAACAAATCCGTGCCATTGCGATGCTTCGTATCTCTCCTGGTGAAAACCGCTTTTAAGAAGGACATGCTCGCCCTCAATATACATTTGAATAGTATACTTCATGTAATCAAGACTCCCCTGTTTGCCTTGTAAAATGATCTAACTCGATTTGATGTTCTATTTTCATTTCAAACCGATCCTTTAAGTGATAATATCGATTCAACAATTCATCCTCATCCTCTAAGTTATTCGAAATAAGTCCTATTACGGAGTCGTCATGATCGTCCTTGCTCCAGCCGAATAGGTCCAAATAAATGTCAGCAGTTTTTTCATTATTGTTTATCGAAAAACGTATGGGTTGTTGCTGATGATGATTGGACAGCTTGCATGCCAACAATTCGGCTAAAACTTCTAAACGGTATCTGAGTTCATCTCTCGAAAAAACTTCACTTTGTTTCATTTTGACGTCTTGAATAAGTTCCCTGAACGTTAATTCAACATGTTGCATAGCAACATAAGACCACTTGAGCGTCCCCGTTCCCGTTCCGTGCGCTTCCCAATTTGGATTCCACAAAATGTCTTTGATTATGTCTTTCTGATCCGAGCCGAACAATGCAATGCCTAAAATAATTCCAGCATTACAGTCAGTTGAAGCGCTTGTGTTGCCCCATTCGAATAAACTCCGAACAATGCTGCTGCTTGAAACTTTAAAACTCAATGCCGGCACGAACTCCTGAAACAGGTTTTTACTGTAGGAACTTTCGATTAGGTCTTTGATCTTGGTCTGTGTTTCGTGATCATTACAAGGCAAATGCAACAATCCCAAACAGGCGTCCTTAGCTATATGCCAATTATCCGAATGCATATACAAAACCAGAGACTCCGTAACGCTCTCGTATCCGAGATATCCTAGAACATGCAAAATCTCGTTGGGCATGTCTTCTAATAATTCCCCCTGATAAAAGCAGTCATCAAATATACGTTGTGCTAAACGCTGATCCCCATGCTTCATGATCGGTTGTAAAAGCAACACTCTATTGTAATCCAAGGGGTCCTCCATAAATAAATCAAAAAGGTTAACGGCATCCGCTAGTCCGCCATATTTACAAATTACGTTGGTGTGTGCAGAAACAATACTCGAATCTGGATTCACCGTTTCAAATAAATCGATGAGTGTTTGCGTGGCTGGAATCAAAATAAAATGCCTCCTTTTAAGCCCTTTAATAAATCGCCTATCGCCGATCAAATAACAATCATCTCTAAAATGAATATATCACCCCATTCCTCCCATGCATACAAAAAAGCACGAGCTTTCGCATGTGTCGGTATCTCTTCTTGACCCGCCTAATCAAACGCTGAAGTTGTAACGGACATCAGGAGCACTATTTATAGAATTTTAAACGTTTTTGTATTTTAAAGGACATGAGCGACTTTATTTGCAGCGCTGGAGCAGTTTCCCCTGACCTTTTGGCAAATTAGAGGCTCTGATGTCCGTTAGAGTTCGGAAAATCAACGAAACGATCAAATAACGTCGCTGATGTCCGTTACGTTAGGCACACAGCACAACAGAACACAGCAGAGCACAACGTAGCGCAACAGTGTACAACAGAACACAACAGAACACAGCACAAGCCCCTTCCTTACAGTTGCAGCACTATAATCCGCCACTCCTCCTATGTCTCAATCCCCTCAAAAACGCGAAAAAGCCCCCAGTTGGAGAAACTCCAACCGGAGGCTTTTGCCTGCTTGCGTAAAAATCGCTAGTTAGCGCGAAGTATATCCCGCGTCCGCGTGAATCGTGGTGCCCGTCACGTACGACGAAGCGTCCGAAGCCAGCCACAGGCTAGCTTGGGCGATCTCGGTCGGCTGACCGAAGCGGTTCAGCAGGCTTAGCTGCGGCGCGTACTCTTCCTCGGTGAAGCCGAATTGCTCCAGCGCCCCGCGCAGCATCGGCGTGTCAATAGCTCCCGGGGCGACGTTGTTGACGCGGATGTTGTACTTGCCGTTCTCCATCGCGGCTACCTTCGTCATGCCGACGACTCCGTGCTTCGCCGCGACATAAGCGATGTTGTTCGGCTGCGGGCGGAAGCCGCTGACGGACGAAATATTAATAATGGAGCCACCGTTTCCTTGTTTTAACATTTGCTGAAGCTCGTATTTCATGCAAAGCGCCGTTCCCGTCAGATCGACCGCGATGAGACGATCCCAATACGCTTCGTCGAATTCCGCAGCCGGCTTGTCGTCAGGCGTTAGCGCGGCATTGTTCACCGCAACGTCCAGCTTGCCGTAAGTTTCGACCGCAAATGCCACCATCGCTTTCACTTGATCGCCTTTCGATATATCGACCTTCACGAAAGCAGCTTCCCCGCCAGATGACTTGATTGAATCGGCAACCGCGCGTCCCTTCTCTTCATTAAAGTCCGCGATGACAACTTTGGCTTTCGCTTCCGCGAACAGTCTCGCCGTCGCTTCTCCCATCCCCATGGCCGCGCCTGTTACGATCGCTACTTTGCCTTCCAATACCGGAAATGTCATATACATAACCTCCAAGGTCTAAGATGTATGTGCTTATCATTCAACTTTATTAACAAAGCCATTCATCTTCAATCCGCAGATTCTGCGAGTTGTACGTTAATGTACAGATCGGACGAACTTGTATACCGGATGTTGCATTGCCCTCTTCGTTCTACGATACTTAGTAGGAGAGGTGATACAAAGTGTCCGACACCATCGACAAACGGATCGTTAGATCCAAGGAGGCGCTCAAGGAAACGTTTCTGCAGTTGCTCCGGCAGAAGCCTTTCCATCAAATCGCGGTTACGGAGCTCGTCAGGGAAGCCCGCTACAATAGAGGAACCTTCTATGCCAATTTCGAAACCAAAGAAAATCTGCTGAACGAGATGCTGCGGGAAACGCTGGACGAAATGATCTCTCAAATCCGTCATCCCTATAAATCCAGCGAGAAAGTCAACATGAAGTTGCTTCCCACCGGCGACATCACGCTGTTTAATTATTTGAAGGACAATGCCGACTTGTACAAGCTGCTCTTGAGCGACCATATTCAGGTGGATTTCCGCTATCGGATGGCTCAGGCGATCGAACGATTGTTTATTGAAGAATACGAATATGAGTTGGACGAAGATACCCGGGTCGACATCAAGTGGCTATACGTCTATCGCGCTCATGGCATTGCGGGGTTGATCATTCGGTGGATCGAAGACGACTTCCCTTCCTCTCCGGTCTACATGGCGGAGCAGATCGTGGAACTGATGACGATGTCGACCGAGGTATTTCATGTGAAAACTAACTCTCAAGGAGGACGATAACAATGAAACAGAATCGACTCGGGTCATCGGACCTGTTGGTCAGCGAGATCGGACTTGGCTGCATGTCTCTCGGAACGGACGAGAAGCAGGCAACGGCTATTATAGACGAGGCGATCGAGCTCGGCATCAACTTCCTGGACACGGCCGACCTCTACGATTCCGGAAGAAACGAAGAGATTGTCGGAAAGGCGATCAAGAACCGCCGTTCGGAAGTCATTGTGGGAACAAAAGTCGGCAATCGCCGGGAGCCCGGCAAGGACGGCTGGACCTGGGATGCTTCCAAAGCCTACATCCTCACGGCGGTCAAAGACAGTCTACGTAGACTTGGCACAGACTATATCGATCTGTATCAGCTTCATGGCGGGACCATCGACGATCCCATCGGCGAAACGATCGAAGCGTTCGAGGAGTTGAAGCAAGCGGGCCTTATTCGCCATTATGGCATCTCATCCATACGACCTAACGTCATAAGAGAATATGCCTCGCGCTCCGGCATTGTCAGCTTGATGAGCCAGTATAGCCTGCTGGATCGACGTCCGGAGGAAACGACGCTGCCGCTGCTCGCGGACAGAGGAATCAGCTTGATCGCGCGCGGCCCGCTTGCAAGCGGCATTCTCACGGACAATGGCAGCACGAAGGCGGAGCGCGGCTATCTGGACTATTCGCCGGAGGAATTGGCCGGGGTTCGCGAAACGCTGCTCGGACTGACCAACGAAGAAAGAACGCTGGGGCAAACGGCGATTCGTTATGCGCTCTCCGATCCCTCTGTCGCTGTCGCACTGACAGGCGCCAGCAGCGCCCACCAGCTTCGCCTCAATGTAACCGCGGCGGCCTGCCAACCATTAAACGATGCGGAGCTAAAAGCGCTGCGATCGGCGACGAAGCCGAATACGTACCGCGATCATCGTTAAAACGGAATACATCCGCTTCTATAACCGCAATGCAGCGATAGTTTATCGCAACCGGAGATTAGCGCTTCGAACTATAATAAAGTCGTTATGATTTACATAAAGACGATCCCTTGGGGGCTCTCCGAAAGGATGACATTGCGATGAAGGCTAATTCTACCGCGGCAGAAAGGCTGATCGAGCTTGCGAACGAAAGTCTATCCGTATCCAGCCACGCCGTGGCAATCTGGCATATTCCAGGTTTCTACTACGACAAGGAAGGCCATCAAGCCGCCAAGCGGCTCATGGAAGCGGATGCTCAAGCCGCCTTTGCGACGGCAACGGCTTACCGATTGACCGGAGAAACCGTCTACGCGGACAAAGCAGCCGAGCTTATCGACGGCTGGTCATCCGTCAATGTAGGTTTTGCCGACAACGACGGCCCGCTCGTATCGGCTTATCTTGGCACCGGCCTCATTTTGGCAGCCCAACGAATCCGACATTACGAGGGCTGGAGCGCAGAGCATAGAGGACGTTTCAACCAATGGATAACAACCGTCTGTCTGCCCGCCTGGGACGGGATCCCCGGACGCAATAATTGGTGGAGCTGGAGCTTGTACGCCCAGTTATGCACTTATCGTTTTATCAATGACAGCGATGCTATTCATTCGGAAGCCATCCACCTCAAGGCGCATATCGATGAATCGCTGGACTTGTCGGGTTTTATCCCGGAGGAGACGGTACGAGGAATTAACGGCATGTGGTATCATTACTTCTCTCTTGCCCCGCTGACGGCGGCCGCCAAAATCGTGCTGGAAGAAACAGGCGAGGATTTATTCCGCTGGGTTTCCCCCTCTGGCAAAAGTCTAAAAAAAGCGCTCGATACTTTGCTCTATTACATAGACGGCCGCGCGGATGAGTGGCCTTTCGAGATGGATCAGAATGTGCCGAAGCCGCTCTCAGCCCATACTTGGCCGCTTGACATGTACGAGGGCTTAACACATCTATACGGGGATCCCGCCTACGAGAGATTCGTTGCTCCGCATCGCCCCGTCGCGAGTCACATCAATGCCAGCAGCGGCTACTTTCAGTCCTACGCCTGGTGTTTCCCGGAGTTGGATAGATAAGCTTGAATTGTTGCGTCACTAACAGACTTCACCTTCCATAGGATCTCTGCCGCTGTTATCACCAAGCAGGATACAAACGTCAAGCCGCTCAATACGGCTTTGACGTTTTTTCTTCGTTATAGGCTTCTCTAAGAAAGATACTTTCCCAGCTTTAAAAGTCGCCTCCTCTCTTGCCCGAATTTGGCGCATCTGCTACACTAACCCTGCGATAACCGTTATCATCCCATGACTGGAGGATTAATACATGATGTCGCAGTCCCATTCTTACGGCACTAGCTCATACGTAACATTACAAGACGGCCGCAAGCTCCATTACATGATAAAAGGAACAGGCTCCCCCACCGTCGTTTTCGAATCCGGTATGGGTTGCTCGCGCTCGCAATGGGGTCTCGTGCAGCCCTTAATCGGCGAACAGACCCGAGCGGTCGTCTACGACCGAGCGGGCGCGGGAAGGAGCCAGCAAGATCGCGAGCCGAGAACATTAGCACGGCTGGCGGGCGATCTTGGCAGTTTGCTGGATCATCTCGGACCAGGCCCCTTCATACTCGTCGGCCACAGCTGGGGCGGCCCCGTCATTCGTACCGTTGCCTCAAGCGACCCTTCGCGTATCCGGGCGCTGGTTCTTGTCGATCCGTCCGACGAGAATTGCGGCAGTTATTTCGCTCCGTCCACGGCAAAGTCGTTCGCCGTCATGCGGGCCATTTTGCCTTTTATGGCCCGCATCGGATTATACAAGCTGATGGGCGGCAAGGTCGGCCAAGTGCAGCCTGCCGACGTCGTGGAGGATCATCTTCGCGAAGACTTTACGGTGCATGCCGCGCGCGCGTCCAACGCGGAATCGCTTACCTTTATCGACGATTTAGCACGAATGCGAACGGAACCGCCGACGCTCGGACCGCTGCCGGTCAGCGTGATCTCCGGAACCTTTATCGCACGTGCCGAGCGCAAGATGAGGCCGGCCATTATTGCAGCCCATCAGCGTACCGTTCAGTCCCTGGATAATGGTCGCTGGGTTGAGGCTCTGCATTCCGGTCATATGATCAACTTCACCGATCCCGACATCATTGTCGACGAGATCAACCGGTATTTGTATGAATAGACGAAAAAGATTAATGTTAGTTGCTATGATTCTTCTGGCTGTAGCGGCATACTACTTTTTCTACTCCAACCTTTTTAAAGGAACAAGCACCGTCTCTCACGCCATAGCAAATCAGGGAATCATCGAAATTCATCCTTTTGCAGTCGCAGCTGAATCTGTCGGTTTGCATTCATTTGCCTCGGGCACGGTCTTCGTAGAAGCTGCCGATGATGGCAGCTGCATTATCCGAATTGTATCGCAGCTCGAGATCGATCCCGAGGACTGGGGCGGCGTTTCCTTTAGCATGCCGGGTCATCTTACCGTCAAACAATTGACCAGCAGCTACCCTGAGGATGGAACGCTTGATGATATTGCCGGCTGGCCGGCAACCTGGATTTCCACAGATAACGAGCAGAAGTACAAAACGTTTATCGAAATAGGAAGAGATCGCGGTCATCACTCCACCCGCGGCGGCAAAGGCTCCGTGCTGATCGAGATGGTATCGGTTCCCGATATGCCGATTCCCGATTCCTTCCCTATCGGCATCAGCATTGGCGGCTATAACAAAAATGGATACGACGTGATAGGCGCGGAATATATCACGATACCCATAACGTTTAAGGAGCGCGAATAAGTGATTCGCGCTCCTACGTCATTTCATATGGATATGTGCCCTGGTCCTCATTTTCTTAATCACCCACATCGCGGCCAACCCGCCTAGCAATGCCCAGACCGGCGTAGCAATCCCCAAAACATGGACATGGAGCACGGCAATCACAAAGGTGACGAAGGCCGGAATCCGCAGCTCTTTGTCCACAAAAGCGTTCTTTACGCCTCTTATAAACAACCCCAGCAAAGAAAAGCCCGTCAAAATAACGACAAACGCTTCGGGCAAGACACCGATGACATCAACAACCTTCCAAGCTGCGGCGCCGAATCCAACAACGATCAGACTAGAGACTAGCGCCGCCTTATACCGCTCGCCATGCGCTCCGGACTCCGGGCTGCTGCAGAGAGCGCTCATCAAGCCCCCTACATTCGCCGAGCTTCCGCCAAACATACCCGCGACGACGCTGGCGACTCCCGATCCTGTAATCATACGATTGACCGGAGGCCGAAAATCATGGCTTCGGAGCGAGGTGCTCGCTACCGCTATATCATTGGTCAAGATCAACAAGGCAAGCGGAAAAGCAAGCGACAACAGTCCCTCCCATGTAAAAACCGGCACGACCATAAATGGAGCGATGTAGGTCGATGAAGGCAGGTCCGGCAGACCGTTTTGCAGCCAAACTCCCACTCCCCCAAGCAACAAGGCCCACAAAGCGGGTGGCAGCGACTTGATCAAACGAGGTCCAAAAAAGTAGCCGGCTCCCGCTAACAAACCGGCAATCCGCAACTCCACGGTCGCCGGCACCATTGCAACGACGTACGTTAACAAAAGCCCGGCTAACAATGCATCAATTAATGGCTTGGGAAGCAGCGACAAAAACTTTCCAAACCAGCCTGTGACACCGAGAAGCATCAGAAGCAGTCCTGACATTACAAACGCGCCTGCCAGCTGCGGATAGGACATGCCGACAGCCGCCGTTCCCAGGAAGGCAGTAGCCGTAATGGAATGCGCTCCGGCAAATGGTATTTTGTAACGCAAGGTTAACAAAATGTTCAAGAATCCGCCTGCAACGTAGGCCGAGGTGAACCAGGATATAAGCTCGGCCTTGCCGAGTCCTGCCGCCCCTGCGGCTTGCACGATCATGATGGCGCCTCCGGTACATGCCAGCAGAGCGGACACGCAGCCGGTCAACAGCCATTGCGCCCTTGTCGCCGTTCCTCCTTTTATCCTTGCCATAATTAACACCGTCCGCGTTCACAAAATTATTCCAAGATTACGATTGTCGGTCCGATTAAAGATGCCCGATCATGATATGATAATACTCAGACAGGTCCTACTACCGGATTATCCGGGCATAATAGATTCTAAGGAGGCTCTGATGTGTGGAAGCCCGATCGAGATGACGCCCGCCCGCTCTACGTACAAATTGCCGATTATCTGGAGCAGAGAATCGCTTACGGCGATTTCCCTCCAGGCAGCGTTCTTCCTTCCGAACGGAAGTTGGCGGTACAGCTTCAGGTCAACCGAAGCACCGTCATTGCAGCATTCGGGGAGCTTCGCGCGATGGGAATCGTCGAGAGCCACGTTGGGAGGGGCACACGGGTCAGCATGATGAAATGGGGCGCTGCCCCGCGGCATACGCCTAACTGGAGCCGTTACGCCGAGGGAGGCCAATTTTTGCCGAATCTGCCTTTCATGAGACGCATTCGGGAAGCATTAGCCGAACGGCCGGGGCTGATCGATATGGCTAGCGGCGAGTTGGCCGGAGATCTTGCCCCGACCGAGGAGATCGCGGCTTTATTGAAGGAACACGATTATACAGCCTATCTGGGCTACGATAACCCGCAAGGTTCGCTCCCGCTTCGTCAGGCCGTAGCGGAATATTTGTTGCGGCACCGCGGCATTAGGACAACGGAATCTTCGATTCTGATAACGTCGGGTTCGCAGCAATCCCTATATCTCATCACGCAATGTCTGTTGTCTCCGGGCGAAGCCGTTGCGATAGAAGATCCGTCCTATTGTTATTCGCTGCCTTTGTTCCAATCGGCGGGGCTCCGGCTATTTCGACTGCCGGTGGACGAGGGCGGCGTCAATCCCCAAGATATACTGGAGTTATACCGGAAACATCGGATTAAGGCTGTATTTCTAAATCCCAATTACCAGAATCCTACGGGCACGGTACTGAGCGACGAACGACGAAAGCGGGTGCTGGAGGTGGCTGGCGAACTTGGACTCCCCATTATCGAGGACGATCCGTTTAGCCTGACCTCATACGGCGATCTGCCGCCGAGTCCGCTTAAGTCCATAGACCAGGCGGGCACCGTCCTCTATATCGGCTCTTTTTCCAAGATCGCTGCTTCCGGCTTGCGAGTCGGATGGATGGTCGCCCCCCATACCATCGTCGAACGTCTGGCGGACGCCAGACAGCAGATGGATTTCGGCCTAAGCATTCTGCCTCAGCTGGTGGCGGGGCAGTTCTTGCGCTCGGAGCATTTCGCCCCCCATCTGGACCGACTTCGGACATCGCTGCAATTTAAAAGAGATCTGCTCATCGAAGCCATGGACAAAGAACTGCGCGGCCTGGTAGAATTCGAAGCTCCGAGCGGGGGCTTGCATCTCTGGTGCAGGCTGCTTCCCGAGGTCCCGGAAGGCAAGCTGCTGGAAGAGTCCATCGCCGCCGGAACCGTGTTCGTCCCAGGCAGCGTCTACGGTTCAGACAAAGGTTATGCGCGATTTACATTCGCCAGGCCAAAGGAAGAAGAAATTGCTCCGGGCGTTGCCGGTTTCGCCCAGGCTCTACGAAGCTTGATCTAAGCCGGACATTGGATGTCTGCTGTGCCGTGGGTCGCGACTATTGCAGTTCATCCTTTTTGTCAACTTCGATCTCGTCCCATCTTCTGGAGTAGGCTTTGTTCGTAATCCAAAAGGTCATCCAGGACAACACGATTATAATAATCGCCGAAGCAATCCAAATGCTCGTAGGAACATTCATGACTGGACCTCCTCCTTGCCGATCGCTGCCGCAACTTGCCGGTCATCTTCTCGGATAATATGGACACCTGCGAAATATAGAACCAACGGTGCCCCCACGAATGCGGCACTGAGAATAATAAAGCTGCTCGTTACTAACATGGAACGATTCCCCCTTAGTTGATTGAGTTTGATGTCTTGTGAATCTATCGTAAGCGGGATTGGCTGAGATGTAACCAGCCAATTGACGGTTAATTGGACCATCCAATGTAAAAAGCACCTTGCCAGCGACAAGGTGCGATGATTATCAGAAATCGGGAGGGCCACGATCGCCTCTCCCCATTTTTTATTTCATTAATTTGGCGACGGTGGTCAACAACTCATCCAATACGTCGCGATCGCCTTCTTCGATGCGCTCCACCACGCAGCTCTTTAGATGGTCTTCCAACAACTGCTTGCCAACTCCATTAAGGGCGGATTGAATCGAGGAGATTTGATGAAGGATATCATCGCAATACACATCCCTTTCGATCATCCCTTTGACTCCGCGGACCTGCCCTTCGATCCGGTTGAGTCGGCTAATTAAATTTTGTTTCGTTTTATCGGAATGATGGCTTTTTCGCTCGGTAGACGATTGATGGCTGCACGAGGCATCCTCTTGTACATGGTGATCGATGTGTATCCCCTCCTTATTATTCTTACCTTATCATGCTCCCCCATCCAAAGTAAAGCTACCCCATGGCACTAAAAGGCGAGTGGAATAACAAAGCAGCCCTTTTTGGCGGGCTGCTTTGGAACAGCATTACGATTTTTGCAGCAAGCCGCTTATTTCATTCAGGTTTTCCGCAAAGCCGACAAACACCTTGTCGCCAATAACAATCGTCGGCACGACCTGCTTCCCCGTAAGATTCCAAACTTCTTCCGGATATTTTGGGTCTTCTTCGCAGTTGTAATCGGTATACGGGATGTCGTTTTCCTTAAAATAGCGTTTGGCAAAGTTGCAATCGCTGCATGTAGGAATCGTATAGATTTTTACTGTTTCGTCCATCTGCGTTCCTCCTTAATGGGTGGTCTTCGACGGCGCCATATTACGTGGATGCCGTAATTTTTTGCAGCTGCTCTAACGTCACTCGGTCCACAAACTTGCTGAATTTCTCTTTGCTTTTGGCATGTTCCTTATAGAAGTCAATGATGGCCATAACCGCCGGAATCAATCGTTCTTCTTTTAATCCGGAATGCAGCTTCTTGGCAAACGTTGTTTTTAGCCCTTTGGATTCGCCGCCCACGTATAGGTCGAACGTATCTCGCATTTTAATCACGCTAATGTCTTTAATGAGCGGCTCGCTTGTCCCTAACGCACAGCCGGCATACCCGATTTTAAGCGGCATCGGTGTCGGAATGCCGGCAATCGCTCCGTTTAAGGTTTGGGCTACCGCAAGCCCGGCTTCTTCCGCGCCCTTGCAAAAATTGCAGGCGATAAGGCTTTTGGTGACAAAACCAGCCGGGTTGACTTCCAGTCCGCTTTGCTCCAGCTCAGCCTGGATCCTATCGCGCTTCTCTACCGCCACATCCGCATACAACTGTTTAAAGGGCGTCATTTCCAGTTTGGCATCCGGTCCTATCAGATCACCGATGATGCCGAGCTGTTTGGATGTAAACAGGCTGCCGCCAAGCTGCAGAGCGGGGCTGATTGCAATTTTTACGATCTCTCCCATTTCCATTCGCCCCTTGCTTTATTGAATTTCCACGACATAAGGGACCGTAAATACGTTGCCTTCATGCTGGAATTGTCCCCAAATTTTATACGTGCCGGGATTCGGGAAAGCCGTCATAAATTCCGCTTCCGGCCCGGATGCTTTTTCGTCAACAGGGTGTACATGGAGGTATTGCTCCGCATCCTCCGAAAGAATGACGACGTGTCCGACAGCGCCGAGGTATTGCTCCAGATTGCTGATGCCTTCTTTCGTTTTATCGTCCTTAACGGTAAACGACAGCTTGGCTTCAGCTTTTGCTTTTGTGCTGCCAAGAGCCAGTGTGACTTCTTTTCCATCAACAACTTTTACCAGCTCCGCATCCGCTGTGATGCTTTCCTGCGGTTTGGTTTCTCCGTCTACCGTTACCCACTCGCTAAGCGTTGTGCCGGATCCGCCCTTTGGAACAAAATCCGCAAAAACTTTGTATTCTCCTCCGTTCGGAAATGAGGTATCTACCGTAAACGTCCCCTTTCCGTCCCACTCGGGATGAATATGGTTGAAGTAAGAAAGATCCTTATTTACGATGATGATGTGCATCAGTTTTTCATGGTTCAATTCAAAGTCCTGGACGGTCTGGTCGTTGCTGTCGGTCACCTGAACGTTCAGCTTTGTGTTCTCGGATGCATTAGCCGTTCCTGATGCAAACGAAAAGGAAGCTTTATAGTTGTCTGCCGAATGTTCATCTGTATCGTGACCATCGTGTGACCCAGAGTCGTTACTGTTTATGGCTGGGTTTGCGGCTCCGTTTTGATGGGAGCCGCCGTGCCCATCGGCACTCTCCTTTGGCGTACCGCAAGCGGTCAACATTCCAATAGTCAACACTCCGGATAAAATGAGCATCATTCTTTTTTTCATTTTAGGCTCTTCTCCATTCTGACTTCCTGATTAGTGGCGTACTTTCACACGCTGCAAGCGAAGCGCATTAAGGACAACCGATACCGAACTTAACGCCATTGCCGCGCCTGCCACCCATGGAGCCAGTAAGCCAATCGCGGCAATCGGGATGCCGAGCGTGTTATAGCCCAGCGCCCAGAACAGGTTTTGTTTGATATTGGCCATTGTCTTGCGGCTCAAATAGATCGCATCGGGAATGCTCGACAGATCGCCGCGCATCAGCGTCACATCCGCTGCTTCCATCGCCACATCCGTCCCGGTGCCAATGGCCATGCCGATGTCCGCTGTCGCCAGCGCTGGCGCATCATTAATGCCATCGCCAACCATTGCCACTTTTTTGCCTTGGGCCTGCAATTTCTTAACTTCCTCGGCCTTGCCTTCTGGAAGTACCTCGGCCCGGACTTGATCAATGCCGACTTGAGCTGCAATCGCTTTGGCGGTCCGTTCGTTGTCGCCTGTAATCATGATGACCTCGATGCCCATTTGCTTAAGACGGCTCACCGCCGCTTTCGACGTTTCCTTGATCGTATCGGCTACCGCGACCATACCGGCGTAACGATTGTCGATGGCGACCAGCATGGCCGTTTTGCCTGCTTCCTCCAGACGGGACATCGGCTCATAGGCAGCTTTAGCGTCCACATCGTATTTCTCCATTAAGCGACGTGTGCCGACAAGCAGCTCCCGGCCGTCTACCACGGCTTTGATGCCATAGCCTGGAATAGCTTCGAACGATTCGGTTCCCGGCAGCTCGATTTGTTTGGCCACAATACCGGCCACTATTGCTTCTGCCAGCGGATGCTCCGAATTTTTTTCGGCCGCGCCGACAAGTCGAAGAAACTCCGCTTCGTTGTCTTGCGTGATCACATCGGTCAGCTCCGGCTTGCCTTTTGTAACGGTGCCGGTTTTGTCCAGAATGATCGCATTGATCTTGTGAGTCTGCTCCAGATGCTCGCCGCCCTTAAACAGAATGCCCATCTCAGCCGAGCGGCCGGAACCGGCCATAATCGAAGTCGGCGTTGCCAAACCGAGAGCACAAGGGCAAGCAATAACGAGAATCGCAATGGCAATTTCAAGTGCGTGGGCAAAATCGCCTGGCGTAATGAAAAAGTACCATACCAGGAACATTACAATGGCAATCCCTACGACAATCGGAACAAATATGCCAGAGATGACATCGGCTACCCGCTGAATCTGCGCTTTGGAGCCTTGCGCTTCTTCTACGACTTTAATGATTTGCGCAAGAGCCGTTTCTTTGCCGACTTTGGTCGCTTTGATGCGCAGGATGCCGTTTTTGTTGATGGTAGCCCCGATAACGGAATCGCCAGCTTTCTTTTCGACTGGCAGGCTTTCGCCTGTCAGCATGGATTCATCCACCGATGACACGCCTTCCAGCACTTGGCCGTCCACCGGCACTTTATCGCCAGGGCGAACAAGTACGACATCCCCTACGATAACGTCTTCCACCGGGATCGTTATTTCCTGGCCATCCCGAATGACCAACGCCGTTTTGGCTTGCAGTCCCATCAGCGACTTGATTGCTTCCGAAGTGCGTCCCTTTGCCAGCGACTCGAACAATTTACCCATAATAACCAGTGTGATCAGCACCGCGCTGGTTTCGTAATAAAGCGCAGGGCCATGATGCATCTGATCCCCGGCGGCGAACCAGTCAATCGTAAGATACAGGCTGTAAAAATACGCGGCCGATGTTCCAAGCGCAATTAGAACATCCATGTTTGCGCTGCGATTTCGCAGCGCCTTATACGCGCCGACATAAAACTGCTTCCCGATATAAAACTGTACCGGTGTAGCCAACAAGAGCTGAACCCAAGGATTCATCAGGAAATCGGGCATGTAGATCCATGACGTAAAGGAGAAGTGACCCACCATCGTCCACAACAACGGAAAAGAGAGAATGGCCGAGATGAGCAATTTCAGCTTCTGCTGGCGAATCTCGCGGACGCGATGGTCGGCCGCGTTTTGATTTTCCTGTTTGACGAGTGCTTTGTAGCCCAGCTTTTTGACTTTTTCCTGCATGTC
Source organism: Paenibacillus sp. PAMC21692 (assembly GCF_014303795.1). Lineage (NCBI taxonomy): Bacteria > Bacillati > Bacillota > Bacilli > Caryophanales > Paenibacillaceae > Paenibacillus > Paenibacillus sp. PAMC21692. The sequence continues at coordinate 4,246,343 of NZ_CP060293.1, read as the reverse complement.
CTCGATCGTGATTTCACCAGCCGAATATTCGACGCGGGCCGTTTCCATTGCAAAGTTTACGGTTGCGCTGGTTACGCCCGGCAGTTTGCCAAGCCCTTTTTCAATTTTGTTGGCGCAGGCGGCGCAGGTCATGCCTTCCAGATTAAACTGGGCCACTTCCGTCACCGTTCCGTATCCGAGCTTCTTGATCGTATCTTCCAGGTTTTTTACGTCCACTTTATCCGGATCGTAGGTGACATTTGCTTTTTCCAGTGCAAAGTTGACATTTGCATTGGCCACGCCATCTAATTTATTAAGCCCTTTTTCAATCCTGTTGGCGCAGGCGGCGCAGGTCATGCCCGTTATTTGAAATGACGACTGTTTCGCCTTCGTTGCTGTCGTTTCCACTATGTTTCACTCCTTTTTCGTTTAGCTCAGACCACGTCATAGCCCTGTTCTTCAATAACTTCCTTGATCCGATCCAGAGAAACCTTCTGTTCGTCGAACGACACATCGACCGACTCGCCCTTTAAATTCACTTTTCCGCTTGCGCCGATTTCTTTCAGCGCGCCTTCAATGGAGTTCACGCAATGCTGGCAGCTCATCCCTTGTACATTCAATGTTATGTTTTTCATATTTTCATCCGTCCCTTCAAGTATTGATAGTGGTTATTTTCAAATAGGAAACTGTCGCTTTCGTAAACTTAGTATACCCCCGTACCCTATAAACGTCAACTCTTTTTTTGTCTCTTTTACATTCCCCTTGATTGACGAGCTTATTCTTGACAATAGCAATTTAACGTTTTTCAGTTAACATTTTTCTTGACATGTAATTTTTGATACACTTATAATAATACCAACACAACATATGAGCAAGTGTTCATATATTAATGGTGGAGGGATTTTAATGGCGGGACATCACCACGATCATGGCCATGACCATGGGCAAACCAACAACAACAAAAAGATTTTATTGATTTCATTTATTATCATTACGGCGTATATGGTCATCGAAGCAGTGGGCGGATTTATGACCAACAGCTTGGCATTATTATCGGATGCGGGCCATATGCTTTCGGACTCTTTGGCATTGGCGATTGCCTTACTCGCCTTCAAATTCGGCGAAAAAGCGGTCAGTACGGGAAAAACATACGGATACAGACGTTTCGAAATACTGGCTGCCACGCTCAATGGACTGACTCTGATCGGTGTGTCCCTTTACATCTTTTATGAAGCGATCGAACGTTTTGCCAATCCGCCGGAAGTCGCTACGGTTGGCATGCTTATCATCAGTACCATCGGGCTGCTGATTAACATCCTGGTTGCCTGGATTATGATGCGCGGCGGCGATACGGAGCATAATTTGAACATGCGCGGCGCTTTCTTGCACGTGATCAGCGACATGCTGGGTTCGGTAGGCGCCATTGCGGCCGCTCTGCTCATGATGTTCTTTGGCTGGGGCTGGGCCGACCCGTTGGCCAGCGTCATCGTCGCCGTACTCGTACTCCGCAGCGGCTATATCGTGAGCAAGTCTTCCTTGCATGTATTAATGGAAGGAACTCCGCGCAATATGAAGGTAGAAGACATCGCGCAAGCCATTAGGGAGGTCGACGGCGTCAAAGGTGTACATGATTTGCATATTTGGTCGATTACGAGCAATATGCATGCTCTGACTGCCCATATTGTAGTGGATGGGAATAAGACGGTGTACGAAACGGAAGCCTTATTGCACAAAGTCGAACATATGCTGGAGCATAAAGACATTCGCCACGTAACCTTGCAAGTGGAATCGGAAAATCACACGCATGAGGACAACCTTTTATGCACCATTAAAGCAAGTCTGCCCGATGCGCATGCTCATCATAATCATTAATGCAAAGAGCAGCTGGATGTTGTCCAACTGCTCTTTTTAACGATCTAAAGCTTCACCTTGATTGGCTATCTTTATCCATGTAACCCCTTGATCGTCGGAGAGGTAAACATCTTTATTAACAGTCGTAAACACCAGCTCCCGTTCATCAACGGGATTGATGGCGATATAGGATGGTGCATCGTCGATTAATTCCGGAAGCGTTAATTGATTAGGCGTATTTTCAGCCCCCATCTTGAACATAACGCCTTTGTCTTGATAACCTCCGACGTACAATTGGCCTTCCAAACTATACGCGACGGCTGTCACTGGGATATTCGCTAATTTTTCAAAACGGTTGCCATAATCTGTGGACACATATAACGCCTTCTCCGTCCCCACCGCCACAATCGCATCCTCATACGGATGGGCGGACATGGCAACCACTTCCTCCGTTATGCCAATCATTTCACTTTGCTGCCAATTTTTTGTCTCATCCAGTGTATAATATAAACCGACCGTTTTCAGCTTTGCATTCGGTTCCGGGTTGAATGCATAAATCGTTTGGCCCGTATACGAAGCGCTTAACAAATGGAAGTCAATCTGTCCGTATAAATCTAGATGCTCCAAGCTTTTCCCACTGTCTGCACTCTTAACGATACCAAGCGGATTTTTTAAATCCGAATCCAGGGACGGATGCCCGCTGCTGTAAAATCCGCCATCGACCATCGAGAAACCCATGTAATCATGTTTGTATCCGGAAACTTCACCCCATTTTCCCTGAGAAAACTTTCTTAATCCGTCATGAGCCGGAATATAAATGTTTTGTCCGTCGGAGGTGTAGCCTAAACCGTGAATGTGAGTCAGTATAACAGGATCGCTCTCCTTCCCTTGCATGGAACATCCGGTTAAAAAAATGGCAATAAGTACGACGAAGAACGACCGCTTGCGTTTAACAAACTTATCTCTCGATTGAAACATATGCACTTTTCAAATCCCCTCTTGATTCAACTTTCTCCTAGTCCCTAGTTAAATTTATATACCCCACACTTTTGAAGAACTTGTGTAGAGCGGTAAAAAATCATTGGGCAGTTGGAGAGCCAAAAAGAGCCAAAACCGCAATGGTTTGGGCTCTTTCTTTTACGATACTCAGTGCAACCTCGAACTTGAGTCTGGCGATTAATTCAGCAACTACTTATTTTCCAGACGGCCTAACACCTCTTTAAATTTTACAAACATTTTTGCTGCCTGCGCCCTTGTTGCTTGATCGTCAGGCCTAAAGTTTCCGTCGGACCCCTCTGCAATTTTTATTTCAACAAGCATCGCAATGGCGTTTTGTGTTTCTTGATCATATCCTGCGGTATCCGAGAAATATGCCAACTGTCTCGGTTCGTATGGTGTTCCGTTTACCTTGTCATAGGTACGGTAAAAAATTAAAGCAAGGTGAGCACGTGACACATCGGCAAAGGGGTTGAATGTCTGGTCTGGATAACCTTTAACCATACCAATTGCATATGCCTTCTCAAGTTCCTCCATTGAATCTTTCCCGATCGATTGAACATCTGAAAATGGCACCTGCTTTTGTTCATCCAATTCCAATAATCGTACAAACAGACTTGTTACTTCCATACGGCTTATCGGCTCATCCGGTCGGAATGATTGATCTGAATAACCATAAAACAATCTCTCCCAATAGGTCTTCTTGATATAGCTTTCTGCCCAATGACCTGCAATATCGGTGAATGGGACCTTTGCCAATCGATTCACTGTGATGGAATAGGTTTTTTCATCCCCGTTTTCAGCGAAAATAACGATATCGATCATGTTTTTACCTTCGTTTAAATGCCATGTTTTCTTATCTGCAAACGCTTCGCCGTCTAATGCGATTTTCGCCATGGGATGATGCGTCTTCACGATAATTTCTACGGTTTCTGCTTCCGTATCGCCCAAATCATATTCAAATTGGGCCCGATCAAAAGGCAATCTATTTTCCCCATCAACAATTGCCTCGAATCTGTCCAAACTTATGTCACTGGAAGGAATATAAACTCCCCATACCGGGTCTGGACTAGCATCAGTTGATAAAACGACCAGTTGCAGTGTAGTTTGATTAAGAATATTATAGTCTGCTAAAGTGCGACCATCCTCTAACACATTGCCTCCAAAAGATATTTTTTGCTTTTCCGTTGCAATCCCCGCAGTATCATGAATTTTTTGTTTCAGCTGCTGAATAGAGTCGCTGCCATATGCGTGAAGGGTAATTGTCTCCCCATCTCCTATTTGCACCTGAATGATTAAAAGGGATTTATCAATATTGTTGATCCCTATCCTCTCGATTTTTTCATTCCCCTTCTTATCTTTTACATATACGGTGTATGTTCCATTTTCCGAAACAGTAAATCGATTGTCGGTCACACCGTCACCGTCTCCAGCCTGGAAATCGACAAGGTCTTTACTTCCTTCTGCCCACTTCAATTCCCGGATGCTTTCTTGCAGCTTATTCACACTTACAGAAATCGTAATATCTTGATTTGTAGGATTTGTTTCACTTGGCGTCAAGATCATCTCTAAACACTCTGCCTTGGATGATTCCTGGAACGAATAACCTTTATCGTTGGCATGTGTTTCAGCAGCAGATCCGAAACAACCATAGAGCGTTAGATCTGCTGGATTTGTTTGATTTCCTTCAAACGCGCTTCCTTCAATGCTGGCATTATAACTTATGATCGTTACAGAAGTTAAATCATTTGCTGAAAATGCTTGTTTTTCAATGCTAGTGACACCATATGGGATTTCAACCGCTATTAATTGCTTCCCCGTAAAGGCATCTTCCCCGATTATAGTCACAGCTTTACCATCTATCGTATCCGGAATGAGCACATCCGTGTCCGAACCAGTATAACCTGTGATCGTTATTGTATCGTTTTCATTAATTACACATGAAAAATCTGTATTTTCCCCACAATCCGTTGAACCACTATCCTCCAATATTTGAAACGTGTAGCCGATTGCTATCGCGTATTGCTCTGTTGTCGATCCACTATGACCAAATAGCGTTATATCCCCTGGTGTCGCAGGCGGAGCTTGAAAAAAAGGAAACATCCCAAATACCAGTTCGTCATTATAAACCCTTATTTCTATTAAGGGATTAAAAGCAAATGAAGCATCGCCAATCGTTCTCACACTATTGGGCAACGTTAATGTAGTAATCTCGTTCTGAAAAAATGCACTCGTCGCGATAAGGTTCACAGTACTAGGGATCACTACTTCTTCCAGTTTATTCTGTGCAAAAGCGTGCTCGCCAATTTCCTCCACGCCTTCGTCTAAGATAACCGCTTCCAGCACATTTCCCATGAACGCTTCTTTTTCAATTACAGACACGCTGCCAGGAATGCGAACCGACTCCAGCAAGTTATCTTTAAAGGCACTTTCTCCTATTGAGCTTAATCCTGCTTGCAAGGTTAACGTGCGAATATTATTTTTACCATCTTCACCTATAAATGCCTTCTTTCCAATAGAAATAATTGTACCAGGCAGCGTCGCTTCCTCCAGCTTGTTATCAATAAACGCCTCCTCGCCAATTACCTCCACGCCTTCCGGAATATGTACTGATCGTATTTCATTATCCCAAAATGCTTTATCTTTTATTGTTTTCAAACCTTCTCTTAATGTTACCGTCTTCAGACTTCCCTGGCTAAACGCTCCTTCAGCAATTGTAGTCACTGTACCAGGGATATCAACATTCTCCATTTCATTTCCTGCAAATGCCATCAAACCTATTTCTATTAACCCTTCATTTAAAATAACAGCGTCCAATTCACATCCCATAAATGCCCCCATTCCTATGGTCGTGACAGTCCCGGGAATCGTTACTTTATCCAACTTTAATCCCATAAATGCCTGATCTGCAATCGCTGTAACATCTTTTCCCTGAATCTGTTCCGGAATATTCACATCCGTATCCGTTCCCAAATACTTTACGATCGTTATCGTTCCACCAACATCCAAAATATCGTAATCCGCCTCATCCGCAAAAACTTCCGATACTGGGTTCATTAGCATATGCGGCAAAATGAGCAACAGCATGAGTCCAATCATCCCGGCTTTACGAATATAACCTCTCCATTTGTTACCTTCTTCCTGTAACATCTTCCTCCACCTTTCCATTTACGATTGTATAGAACCATCTTAACAAACCCTTATGAAAGAATAATGAAAGGCTTGAAGCACTGAGCCTGATCCATTCTGGGCGCATCACAAAAAATCTCCCTTCGGTTAATTCCAAAGGGAGATTGTCCATTTCATTTACTTCATAAACTCTGTCACTAAATTTTTGAATACGGTGGCCACTGCCGCTCTGTCTGCAGTTGCCTTTGGCGCGAAGGTGTTTCCGCCAATTCCGCTTATAATGCCATAACTTTGAATAGTTGTCACTGCATCCTTCGCCCAATCGCTCACTGCGTTTGCATCTGCAAAGGCCGGCTTGTTTGTGCCTGTTAATTTAATGCCCTTGAACTCCATATAGTTATGAAGCATCACTGCCATTTGCTCGCGAGTGATCGGTGCACCTGGATTAAATCTTTCATTCCCTACACCTGACACAATCTTTTTATCAGATGCCCAGGCAATTGCAGCGCCATACCAAGCATCCTTATCTACATCCACAAATACTGTTGTGTTGTAGCCAGAAAGGTCTGCTCCCTCAATATTCGCAATAACCTTTGCAAACATAGCCCTTGTCATTTCTTTATTCGGCGCAAACTCATTCTCGCTTACCCCATTAAAGAACTGGCGAGCGGCTACAAAGTTTACTGCGTCTGCATACCATTGTGTGCTTAAGACATCTGCAAACTCCACTTTATTGTAGCCAATCACATAGCTGGAGAAGTGGTTAACCCTCATCTTTACCGTACCAGCCTCGACATCATATATTCCCATGACATGTTCAAGCTTTCCGTTCTTGTCCAGATAATATACGACAATGGCGTTTGGATTTTCGCCTTGTTGTAAAGTGTACGGAACGGATACGCTCACTAAACCGCCATTGAAATCAGCTATCTCCTCATCACCGCTTTTTACAGTAAAATCGAATACCGGTCTGTTCGCAATCCGCTCTTTAGTAACTGCGGACACCGAAAGTGTGCTCGAATCAACAACACTAGCTGATATCTTTACATCTGCCTTAGCCGCTTCGGCAATTCTTTTTAGAGCTACATCGTCAAAAGTGATGGTTGCAATCGGCGATGCAATGACAAGTGCTTCTACCTGGGCTTCGGCTATTGCTCCAATAGATTTGTTTGGAATCATCAGTTCTACTGTCTTGGCATTTGCAACAGCTTCTACATTGATTTCAACAGTGGTTTCTGTACCGTTCTCAGATTCCGCGGAAGCAATTGCATCTGCTATTGCTTGTTCTGTTAGAGCCGCTGTAGCTATGCTGCCTTCAGCAGTTTGCGTTAATTTGGAAGTAACGCTGATTCTGTTCTGTTCCACTGTTGGCGCGTCTGGTGTTGGGATTACTGCTCCATTGTTGCCGCCTCCTGGGCCGCCAGTACTTCCATCGCTTTCTTTATAATCAGATGCAATAGAACCTATAGATAAAGAGCCCAATTTATCTCCATCTTTAAATCGATACACCGGTCTTTGACCATCTTTGGTGTAACTTGCCTCTGCAATTGCAAATCCTTCATTATTGGCACTAATGTCGACACCACTTGCAGGCATGATGTGAACAACCTCTGGATTGCTCTCTCCATTGAGTGTTATTTTTGCTGCACGGTTACCATATCCATCATCCGCAACGACCCACAATACATGTTCATAAGTATCGTAGTCAAGAGCCATTGCTCCGCCAATCTTTCCGTCCATATCAGCAATTTGAACAGAGCTCCCATCTTCATTTAAAACATATGCGTATACATGACCGTTATCTTCTAATGCCACAAAGAACACACCGTTTGAAATTGCATCTGGATAATTCGTTGCATCAAAAACGGTATTCGTATTTTGGTCATAAAGCTTATCATCAACATTTGCGTTTGATACCCATTCTACAGCTTCAATACCCATATTGGCAGAAACCTGTGGCAATGAAGCAGTTAAATCCCACTGCTGTAATGCAACCAAATCATTGTCTTCTTTACGTGGATCAACTTTCAAAATCATATTAAAGTTAACTCCTTTAACATGATTATCACGTTCAGAAGCAATATAAACAAAACCATCTTTATCTACTGTAATTCCTTCTGCATCCGGACCTGCTGCGCCTGCATTGTCTGCATCCTTTTGGAATCGAACACGTTTGCCGTTTTCAAAACCTTTTGCAAAACTCAACTTTCCGTCTTTTGAAACGTCTAAAATCCAGAACTTGCCTGTACCGTTATCAACAGCATATAATTGGCCATTAAAGAAATCCAACCCTGATGAATCTTCTAAAAATGTTTCTTTAGTGTCAAAAATGACAACTTCATTATTACCTGGCCATGCAATCATTTCAGGGATACCTTCAAATTTATTTGCTTCACCAGGCGTTGCTTCTTTTGTACTTCTATACTCGCGTCCGGTAACATCCGGATATAATCCCCAAGTAGGATTTGTATGATCTGCCCATGTTGTGCTGGCTATTAACCTTTCATTTTCAAACAAACGTACAGAATCATTTTTTCCAAGTCCAAAACCAAATGTTTCTTCCGACAATACCAAAAATCCAGATGCCGGAATGGTTGTGCCTTCAGGGATTACATATTGATGTGTATCATCATTGTCTTTAATGACGATTCCCGAAATATCTATAACTTCTCCTGTTGGATTAGCAAGTTCTATCCAATCAGGTCCCCCATTCGAGTCATTTGACTGCACTTCATTTAATGCAACAGGATTTGTTACAACATTTGCTTTTCCTTTAGTCGAAGTGGGAAACTCTATTAATTCTCCTGTTCCATCCGGAATGCGTGCGTATACGCCATTTGCATGTAATGCCCACGAATATTCTGCAATGGACACACCATCTTTATTAAAAATAGTAACTTTATCAGCCTTTCCTAAACCAAATGTAAAATCCTTATTTTGATCAAAAACATAAAATCCGCCTGGATTAAGAACGGTTCCCTCTACTACGGGTGTTATATCTGCAGCATGTCCTACCGGATCATCATCGTATAAATGCCAACCGGATAGATCTACGGCTGTTGTTCCTACATTATAAATTTCAACCCAATCCGTAGCATCACCGTCGGACTCTACTTCATTGATTACTATCTGAGGTTTATACCATTCGTTGTTTAGTCCCTTTGTTTCTTTCATTAATCCAAACGAACCCGTCCCATCCGGATATCTTCCGTAAGACGCCAATGCATCGTTATTTTCATAACTAGCGTGCACGGTCCATGAATATTCGTCCAGTAAATTCCCTTCTACGTCATATAAACGAATAGAATCCCCTGAACCGATACCAATTGCTGCTTGGAATTCACCTGCACCATAAGCACCTGTCTGATCATCGTATACCTGACCAACCGTACTTGCCTCAACTACAAACAATCCATCTGCTTGCAGCTTTGTTCCTTCTGGAAATTTCCAACGATGGTCATTAGAATTGTCTCGAATTTCATAGCCGGAAAGATCCATCTCTTCTGTTCCTATATTAATAAACTCTACCCAATCATCCGGCGCAGAATTAATCTCATTTATTAGTAATTTATGTTTAGGCAACTCTTCTTCTTCTACAATATTTAACTCGCCTTTGGTTGGTTTCAGATCAACAAATTCTCCCGTTCCGTCTGGCACCCTTGAATATGTGCCACCTGCATGACCTGAATAAGTATACGAATCCAACAACGTATTGTTACTATCATACAAAGATACTGTATCTTCTTTTCCCAACCCCAGATTATCATTACCTTGTTCAATAACAAGAATTTCGCCAGCTTGTAATACAGTCCCACCCGCAATACGCCACTCTTCACTTTTTCCATTTTCTTCGTTTATTTCCAAACGTTCTAAACCTTTGTCATCTGTAACAAACCATCCGCTGATATCTATATCTTCATTGCCAGTATTCATTATTTCTATCCAATCGATATCTGTCCCTGTATCATTAGATTCAATTTCATTAATAAAAACTGTATTTTCTATTTCTGATGCCTCAACATACCGCATTGGAGATATTACCATGGATCCAATAATAAACATGTTTAACATACTCATTACTTTTTTCCTGTTTTTCATTTTCACTTCTCCCTACTCGTTTTCTTTAATAATGAGACATCATTGTAAAATTCAAATGTTCTTTATGTAATAATTTTATTAATTTTGCAAGCCATCACTTTATTCCATCTCATATGCGCTCAGACGAAAAAACAAGATGCCGGAAGCTAATAGCCTGCATCTTGTTTCATTGGTTGTTCTATTCACCTGCTTATTTTCCCTTTACGGTTACCCACGGACGGATCGAAACGATTTCTTTTTGCTCCACATACGTTTTGTAATCGATTGTTTCATCGAAGTCGCCGCTGAACTGGATCAACCGAACATACGGACCTGTCGGCGTCAGCGTGGTACTGGTGCCATCCGCTCCAGTAACGGTTCCCATGCTGCTTCTGTAGATTTGGTCCAAATTCGTATAGTCGAGCTCTCCCGCCTTTATTTTCCGGGGCTGGCTGGAATGGTTCGCAACGACCAGCTTTCCGCCAAAATGATAATTATAGTAGTCATCTTCGAAACGGACCATAGACGTGCCTGCTGTTATATAGATGGCACTGTATGGAGGCAAAGTAAACGCCTCAATATTCCTTACACCGTAATAGTTTACGTTTTGCCCGTTTGAATCCAGGCTTTTGCGGAGAACGTACAACTCGAACATTTGATCATGAAAAGGATACTGCTTTTCCAGCTCCTTTGCCGCTTGGCTGGCCTTATCCTTCTGCAGAAGCTCCTCATATTGATCGGTAATGACAACGCCCTTCCGGCTGTAGAAGTTTTGCGTATAATACATATTCATCGCCTTATCCATAGGATGCATGGCATTTCCGGCGTTAAAGGCAATTCCGACGCCTAATCGCTCCCAAGGGCCGAGAATCGCTCTGCGGTGGCCTTCGGAATTCATCCAGCCCTCATGGGCATAGATGATGCTGCGTTGATCGGCGGCAATATTTTCACCCACGGTACCGTAGGCTATACCTGCGTCATCAAATCGACCATCCGGCTCCTGGCCCTGCGGACTGATATGTGCAAAATACTTCTGCTCCCTCATATCCTCACTATGTTTCTCCGCAACCCGGGCGGCTGCTTCGTCCCATTGCAAGACCGGCAGGCCGTACCGGGTACGTGTCGCATTGACGAGATCGAGCGATTGCAGCGCAAAAGCCTTTTTGAGCGCCGCCGTCTCAGGGGCATACAATTCTTTCATTCCGTCCTCTACAGGCTTGGCGATAATTTGAAGCGAGGTCACCCTATTGTTGTTAAACTTGTCCATAAACAGCGTCACGTAGCTTTCGTCTTGCTCGTATATTTTGGCAAGATTCACGCTCAAACCATACTCTTCCTTATAAATGCTGCTAGTACCTGTGCCATACCGCTTCGCCACATCCTCCTGTCCGGAGCCGAGCTTGATTCCTCTTGCCGACGACCAGTTGTCCGACGTGGTGTAGAAGCCGACAATTCGGCCGGACTGGATGCCAACCTGCACATAATTGGCGTAATCCTGATTGTAAATATACCACTGGAATCCATATTCGCTGACGTCCTTTCGCGCAGGTTGCCCCAGCTTCGCCAACAGCGTCTGTTCCGTATCGCCAATAATGAGTCCCCGTACCTGGAATTCGGCCGCAGCCGCCTTGACAGCATTATCAGCTTTGGACAGCTTGAAGGCGCGTTCCTTCATATTCTGGATCAGCGTGATCGCCTCCGCGCGGGTAAGCGGGTCGTTGACGGCGAAACCCTCGACTGTTCGGGACGTTTTTCCGCCCGCAATGCTTAAGTCCAGTACATACTGTACGGCATCTTTCGTCTGCTCAAAGCTGAAACCTTGTGTCCCAGCAAGCAGGCGGGCAACCTGTCCTCGATTAAAGCCCTTTGCGTCCGCTTCTTGCAGCAGAGGCCAGTTGTATTGGGCTGCCGCCTTAAAATACGGTGTATGCCAAGCGGCTCCGTTCTGTGCTGCTTCAATTTTAATATCCGGAAATGCGCCGAGCAGCATTTTAAGAAATTCCGGCTCGCTTACGCTCTTGTTGGGGCGGAAGGTTGCATCCGGGTAGCCGCTGACTATTTTTTGATCCACTGCCCATTGAATCGTCAGTTTCGCCCAATGTGTCTGAGTATCGGTAAATCCGGCTCCCGTATTCGAAGGCGTGCTGCCATTTCCGCCCGATTGTGACTCGCCATTGCCACCTGAACCCGGGGCCGGTGCAACAGCAGCATTGCCCTTGACATAGGTTTGCTTATAGTCCATCGCCGCGAGCGGGCTCATCTGCATGCCCTTGGCAACAGCAATCGCTTGTATCTTAACGGATTTGCCTACGGCAAACGGCGCAGTGTATTCTTGGGTTTCCGAATTGGACAAGTTGGACAGCGGGTCGCCGCCATTCAGCGTATAATAGATGACTGCATTCGCTGTGCCGCTCGACAAGGTTACGGTGGAAGGCTTCCCGGCTCCCTGGGATGCAACCCGGATAACGACGGGCTCAACCTGAGGCAATGGATTACGCAGAAAACCCAGTTTTCGGGATGAGCTTTCCTGGACAAGCGCCGTCCCTTCGAGGAAACGCCTGCTATCTGAATATATCATCCCCGTCACTTCATTCCCCTGCACATCCACGTATCCCCGCTTCCCGCCTTTGGATACTTCGGCAAACCCATTATAGAAATCGCCGGCATCATCATAAATCGGCGGAATTATTTCTTGGCCGCTAGCGTTTACAAAACCATACTTCCCGTTCTGCTCCACGCGCCCCATGCCTTCGTTGAACGACCAGACGTACGTATATTTCAGCGGCGTAACTTCCACGCCCTGCGCATTTACATATCCCCAGAGGCCGCCACTATAATCAAATACGGTCCCCGTCCCGCCGTTCGACACAGGCGAGAGTCCTTCCGTAAAGCCTCTGAAGCTATCGAACATATCGCCACCGACATAATCATACCGTAACGGAACAACCTCTCGGCCGGCAGTATCAATGTAGCCAAATTTCCCTCCGTGATAATAGCTTCCCGCGCCGGTGCCCCCTTTGGACACGCGTGCGTAGCCGCGGACGAATTCCTCTGCATAGTCATACTGCAAGGAAACTACCTCTTTGCCCGCTCCATTGACAAAGCCGAACTTCTTATTCGAAAGCACGACATAATCCTTATTCCCTTCATTCCCGAAATATTCGCCTTCCGAGGATTGGGGGATATAATCTTCGCCGTTTGCCACAAGAGCAAGTCCGTTTCTGAAGCTGGTACTCACTTCATCATACTTCAGCGGCACGACCTCTTTCCCTGCACGGTCAATATAGCCGGATTTGCCGTTAAGCGTGACATAGGACAAGCCTTGATTGAAAAACCAGGCTTCATCGTATTTGGGGGCAATGACCATCGTCCCATATGTATCTATATAACCGTATTTTCCATCGACTGATACTTTGGCCAGCCCTTCCGAAAAATCGCTATACGAGGAAGTTCCCGATGGGCGAGCATACACCAGTTTACCCTGTGTGTCGACAAATCCAATTTCCTTGTCCGTATATACCAGGCCGTAACCGTCCGAAAATACGTAGGCATGATTATAAATCAGATCGGTCAGTTTCTTGCCTGCGGCATCGAGATAGCCGTATTTGCCATCCTTTTTGACCAGGATGGTACCGTCACTGGGGGGATTGATTTCTTCGTAGATGGGCGGGGCAATAATCCCTTTCGGACCGACAAGCCCGGCCTTGCCATCCACCCATACATTATCGGACTTGCCCAGCACCCGAACGACGCCGTACCCGTTGCCGACCGCAATCGCATCATCGTAGATCAATTCGGTTAATTCCTTGCCCTGGCGATTAATAATGCCGAATTTGGCGGTCGAACCGCTTTTCACGCCTACGACAGCCAGCCCATCCTTGAAATTATGGGCAAAATCATATTTGAATGCCGTAATCGGATTCCCTTCGCTATCAATATACCCTGATTTGCCATCCTTTTTAACTGATGCCATTCCTTCCACAAAAGGCGAACCGGAGTCATACTGGGGGGAGATTTGATACGAGATCGCCTCTGCCTGAACGATGCCTGGCATAAGACCGCCAATCATCGCTGCCATTGTTAATGCCGCAATCCATTTCCGAATCAACACAAAGCCACCTGCTTTTCATTTTTTTCGCTACTGCAAAGCTACCCAAAAACAATGCCCGTAAAGCATGATGGCTGGTTAAGGGTCGCTCCAATAGCATATTGATTTTTTATCCTGCTGTGGAACTATTTTCTGATTCTATTCTATCAAATCCCAGTGATAGAATCACTATTTCATGATATTTCTATACTATTTTCGCAATAAGTAGTACTAATAGATCGCGCCATAAGTCTGATTCCGTTTTCAGACGAACAATCGTACCCGTTTTCCACTAGAAAATATACAAAGAAAATAGCCCTGCTTAGCAAGGCTACAGTAGAAGAAACCGATCTAGTCCGATGCCGCTTATCAAACATCGTTCCTTTTTGTTTCCGAGCATTTGATTGATCCAGTCAACAAAACCGCCATCACCAAACTCTATTTTTTCGCCATTTCGTTCCATATATAACTTGAAATTGACTCCTTGGTAATACTTGTTATCCACATCGTCATAGTCAAATGAAAGCGGCGTATGGGGAAGCGTAGTTTGTATAACTTCGGTCATTCTGTCAAAAAAACCGTCGCCGTCTGTATAGCCGCCTCTTTTTCGCAGAACGATAGATAGTTTTGCGTTGTATTGTTCTTGGAATAACTCTTTATAAAAAATCAAATGCTTTTCCAACAGATCTTTTTCACAGGCATACGAACCACTATCTTTGCCCGAAGATACCATACAATAAAGGCCGAAATGAGCGAAAAAGCCTTTTCCGGAAAACGCCTGCGCCCGGACAACTCTTGCAGTTGCAGCGTAGTGCAAGGGGATAATATTGCTCTCAGTTCTGCTCTTTAATTTGTCAGCGATAATAATAGCGAGCATATTAGAGGGGTCAGAAAGAGTTTCGGTCCCACGCAATGCGCTAACTACATTGTATTGGTCCACGCATCCAAAAGCGCTGCAACTGCCAAGAGGCGCGGATGGTGAAAGCAGTACAGTTTTGATCTCCATGTTCTGTGCAGCGGTTAATAGCTGTGTTTCTAAAGCGTGAAATTTAGCTGGGTCAGCATCGCTTGGGATAGGGAAACGGTTGGATTGATACGTCTTAAGGACATCCGCCGGGGTAATCCCATCCGTTTGTTTTTTAAACAGCTCTAAAAGCAGCGAGTTTAAGTCTGCCTTTGACAGAGAGAGGAGTTTATCTACTATTTCCGGGTCGCCTATTTGGTTCAAAATCCTGTTTAAGATTGTACTCATGGACACCACCCTTATTGCAATGTGTATTTTAAATGACTCACCCGATGCGTCGTCGAATTAGCCCCAAAATAATCCTCTGTTATCTGTATCTACGATTTTCAATTGTTTTTCAAAATCTTCATCTGGGACGATGTCATCAACAAAATGCCACTTATTCTTACTATCTCTCCAATATACTTTCCATTTATTTTGATCTAATCGAAATTGTGCTACATCTAATTCCACCCATTCATCACTCATAAAAGCGGGTCGTTCTTCGATAAGAGTAATGTTATTTCCTCTGATTTTGTAATTAAGTCTGATTTGATTTCTAATGTGCTTTGGGATTTTCTGTTCTATATAATCTGTCATTAACTTTTCAAGTCTCTTTTTTGTGAATGAGTCTAACATGCATACACCTCTTAGTTAAATTGATTTTGATCTTATTGCTTTGTAATCATTCATGAAAGGATCGTTTACTTTAGTCCATACTTCATCAAATTCAGTACATTTGATGGATATATAAGGATCAAAATCAATAGATGTCTCAGATAAATCGATGCTGTACAGTTATTTCTTCTAGATTGCAAAATCAGGAACTTCTGTAAAGAGAGCATTCGCCGTTACCGCAAAGGCTTGGAAAAACCCCAGCAGCATCTTAATGCTTTGGAACTGCAACTATGGGATCTTTCACCTACCGTCTTCAAAAAGTCCTTTGCTCAACTTTTATATAAAAAAGACTCATTCTTTTATTCTCGATTGCAAGGCCAAAAACCTTTCACCGCAAACACTTCGTTTCTATCAGAACATCGAAAAGCAGATAAAGGAGCCTTTCTGACGCTGCAAATGCGCGTTCGGAATCACTTCCCCGCGCGCTGGGAGGGGGTGAGGAAAGACTTGGTTGAATCGCTAGTTAAGATTGGTCGGACTGAGGATTTTTTTGAGATTTGAAGTGGAGAATGTCACCGGTGAGCAAGTTAGAAGGCGATCATACTGAAAAGTGCAGGCTAGAGGGCGGTAATTGGAAGAAGAATGGGGATTCCGAGGTTTGAACATGTATTTTTGCATTGTGGAGGCCAAACCGAGCTAGAAAGGATGAAAATGAATGCATTATTACATTTTGAACCTGGCTGACAGAGTGAGAATTAAGCTTTTCAGGAGCCGCCACTCGCAGGTCATAATAATTGCCCCCCGTGGCATAGACCTCAGCCGGATCCCCGCTCGCCATAAAGCGCATAATATTGGAGGAATGGATTTCGATCCACTCATTCCTGCATCGTCATTCTCAGCTCGTAGGCTGCAAGATTTTTGCGGTAAGTAAGCCTGGACAGCATAACACTAAACTCATAAAGTACGATAAGCGGCACCGAAACGAGGATGTCCGATATAAAATCAGGCGGAGTAACCAACGTTGCGATGACAATCATGGCGAACCACGCCACTTTTCGCATCTTCGTCAACATGCTCGGGTTGAGGATGCCGAGTTTGGTCAAGAACAGGATGACCAGCGGTAATTCGAACAGCAACGAAACCGGCATAACGATATTAAAAAGGAAAGTGAAGTATTGTATGACTCCGTATGTTTCCTTAAGACCCATGCTTGTCGTAACGCGTTCCGTAAATAAAAAAGCCATCGGAAAGACGATATAATAAGCAAAAGCCACTCCGAGTAGAAACATGATCAATACACCCGGCACACACCGTAGCGTCTCTCGTTGTTCAAGCGGCGTTAGTGCAGGTTTCAAAAACGCCCATATCTGGAAAAGCATGAATGGCAGTGCAAGAACCAGCGAGATCACCAATGCGAACTTCATGTACAATCCGATAGCATCAAAAGGCGACAGTGCGTTCAATTCAAGGTTTTCTACAGGGGCCACCGAGACGAGATATTGAAACAACGGAGTAACGCTAAAAAAACTGCCAATTAACCCGACCGCGATGACAATCACGGACCAAATGATTCGTTTACGCAGCTCTTGAAGATGCTCCAGCAACGGTTGCCGCTGGTGATCTTCTTCCAACCCGTTATTTGCCTTCAATTTCGGTGACCTCCTCCAAAAATGACAGGAATTATTCTTTCACTTGTCGAGTTGTTTCCTGATGGGACGCTATGGACGCGCTCCCCATACGATCTTCCGAATGTTGTTTGTCCTTGGAATCATCCATTAAATCGTTTGTACCTCTCTTAAATTCGCGTAACGTTCGGCCGAATGCTCTTCCGAGTTCAGGAAGTTTATTCGGGCCGAACAACAATAGAGCGACAAGAACCAATAGAATAATGCCTGTAGTACCTATTCCGGCCATATGGATTCTCTCCTTATTATTACAGTCTAGTATCAACCTGTATTATGAATGCTCAAAAACCGCCTTTAAGGTATTCAGCGAAGCCGTCACGATCTGGTCCAGCGCATCGGGGACGAATTTCGACCAGTTGGATGTCGTTGTCTCGTACCCGCCACGGAGAAACGCTTCCTTCGTTGGAATATACCCTGCGAATTGCGTATTATGTGCAATCAACGTATAGGGTGATGAGGATCCCAGCTTGATGGCCAGACCCCCTTCGGAAAATGGCTCACCTGGCAAACCAACGAGCGCAGCATTCCCGATGCGCAGCACCTGAATTTCATAGCGATACAGTGGGTTCCTCTCGTATTGCTCATGCAAATCCAACATTCCCGAGGCATACACCCACTTATCGTCAAGCACGACGTCATTCAACCAGCGGGGATTCGGATGATCCGCAAGGTAACGCCGGGCCGCCGCCAGATCCACTTCATTCACTTTACGGAGCGGAATATCGATATGGACGATTTTCCAATCCAGCTCCGCTTGGTCCATGAAGCTTATCGCTTCAATGACGTTGTTAACCGAAACGGCCAGACGATTCCCCATTACGACTGCGTCGTCCTGAGGCTTGTCAGCATAGGGATCCCACGGGTTAATATTGCCGCAAGCGCCATTGAGCACGACGGAAACGCAAGCTTCCCCATGACTTCTCTTCATTTCGTTCGCCAATGCACCGGGCCAATCGGAGGATATAAAAAACTGTCCAAGCTGATGAACGGGATGACAAGTATAGTGGAGCAGCAGCGCGGCAATCGGCGACGTCTCGCTTTGGAAAGCAACAACGCCGAGATCAGGGTCCATAGGTCCTTCGACATAACGGCTCATCTTATCTGCAGGCCCCGCGGAATTGGGCATGCTGATCGAGCCATCCTTCATGACCATGCGACGATTAAACGCCAGCCGTCCTTCAACACCGCTTCCGTAGCCAATCCTTACCTTCTCCAACGAATTCAGGGCAGCTTCGACCGAGGTTATAATCCGCTCCACCGCATAAGGATGATACCGCTCATCTCCTCCTTTCAGCCAACTCAGTTCCTCCGGTATGCCCCTGTAATCTTCGCTGATTTTAAAATGACCGAGCGAAGGTGCCTTGTGATTTTGCGTGGCATGAATCATGACGGCATCCGGATCGAAGCCCCAACGTTTTTGCAGCTCATTCCGTATAAGTTCAACGTATTTGCGCGTAATCATGAGCAAATCCAGGGTGATCACGGCCAATTTGCGATCCGCTTGACAAACGACGATCGTATTGGCGAAGAGCGGGTCTTTAATATAATCGACGCGGATTTTACCGCTGATCGTGGCTCCACCTAATATCGTATCCTTGTCAGGCGTAATATCGACACGGCTTTTTCCAAGCATTAGTGCATTTAATTTCGGCACTCGTTATTCCTCCAACTCCGGCAAGAAGCAGATTTTTATCGCGGCTTGACTGCGCAAAAGCCCGACGGCTTCCTCATATCGTTCAAAGGGCAGCTCACGGCTGATCAACGGACTCATATCCAGCTTGTGATCTTCAATCAATCGCATCGCGTATTCCGCTGCTTCCCTTGAATGGCCGGGATACCCGATGACTGTCAATGTGTAGTGGCGTAAAATATAATCTGCTTTTTTCACCGCGAACAGAACAATGGCTTCATCGGTGCGGTCCATGAGCGAAGCGACAGCTTGGGGGAAGCCCGCACAGTCGATCGATACCTGAATGGAGCCTGGCTCACCTCTAAGGAAAACTCGCTCATCGTCAGGCTCGAAAGCAGCAGAAGCGCCTAGCAATACGGCCATTTCCCTTCTTTCACCGTTAGGATCGATGCCGACGACTTCCGCCGCGCCTTCCGCAAGCATCATTTGTACAGCGATCAATCCCGCAGGTCCAAGTCCATTCACACCGCATTTCTTGCCTGCAATGCCAACTGTATTCTTCAACCTGAGAATACTTGCGGCAACGCACATTGCGAGTTCCAAGGAAACGACCTTCGCATACGGCATATCTACTGGAACGGGGAGCACATTCTCTTCGTCCATGATCACATACTCCGCATAACAGCCGTAGCGATGGTGCCCTTGATCCCGCCAGGCGCTGACCGTCTGGCCTACAGGCAGATGACAGCCTTCGCCGGTCCGCATAATGACACCGGTCATTTCATGGCCGGGCTGACCGGGCGTATAGGGATAAGGAACAGGCGGCTGATTATCTACCATCGGTTTGCCGTAATAAATATGCATATCCCATTGAGGACAAGTCGCTACCGCCTTTACTTTCACCAGTACTTGTCCCCGACTTGGCTCAGGAATGGGCACCGTTATTATCTCCGCTTGTTGCACGCCGCTAAATTGCATGGCTCTCATTGTACCCGACACGTATCGTTCCTCCTTCTTTTCTTCGTCATACAAGTCATAACAATGTCCAGTTTAAGACAACGCCCAAACAAGGCTGCCTTTTGTCCATAATTAATTGCCAAGCCGCTTCCGCCTGATCGGCCGGATATTGATGAGTAATTAACGGCTCGGTAGACAACCATCCCTCTTCAATCCCTTTTAAGGCAGCATCCATTCTTTCCTTGCTCCAGCCGGATGGGCAATGCAGGGTAATTTCCTGGGCGCGCAACGTTTGAATATCCACGACGCCTGAGGTGCCGAGAAATCCGGCAGAAACAAGATGACTGTTATGCTTCATATAGGGTTGCAGTTCGGCAAAAGTATCCATAGCGCCTACGGTATCGACTACGATATTGACGCCTTCATATTGCTGCAGCGCCTCCGATATGCTAATCTCCTTTGCATTGATGCCTCGAATACCGGGAGTGAGAAGCTCCAGCCTCTCATGATGGCGTCCCAGCACAACGACCTCGGCCCCACGATACAGCAGCGTCTGGGCTGCCCATTGCCCAACCAGCCCGTCACCAATTACAACAGCTACATCCCCCGGTTTAACCGGCGCTCTCATTCCGCAGTTATAACCGACCTGGACGAGCACGAGCCCAGAGCAAGCGAGCGGATGAACATCTTTCGGAAGCTTCCATACTTGATCCGCGGATGTTATGGCCGGACTGACATGCCCAGCGAAGGAGAAGTGCATGCCCGACACTTCGCTTACCGACGCAAATACAACATCGCCGATCGATAAGTTATCCACATCCGGGCTTATCGCGCTTACGATGCCAACCTTCTGATAGCCGGGAACATGCGGGAAAGGCGAAGGATCCCCTTCTTTGTATATGGCTTCACCAGTCGCCCGCTCCTGACGCAGAAATGAGGATTCAGTGCCTATGCTGATCCAGGAATGCGTTACATCCACGACAACCTGTCCGCTGCCGAGCTCCGGCACCTGTACGGTTTGAAAAGCGACCTTCATTTTATCCGTAAAAACAACCGCTTTTGCTTCCATGGTTTCATTCACCTCCCAATACGTTTATTTCCAGTGCATCTCAAACCAATAGCTACCCGATTCAAGCCCGATCACAATGCAGTCCTCATTAATCTCGACTGCAATCAACGTTGCGCCATTATGCGCAACACCACTATCTGAGCCAATGTTCTGCCCGGATTCCGTCAGAACCCATTCGCTCCCGGCAGATCGCAGCGGCAATACCACATCAGCCGTAGATCCAGGAGGAATATCAATATCCAGCAGCAAGCTTCCGGGGGATGTCTCCCATCTGACCGTTACGCGCCCTCTGCTTGTGACGACGGAGCCTTCCATAAACGTGATCCCCTCGGGCATAAAGGGCTTAATCAGAATGCTGTTCCAACCGGGAGCCGCCATCTGAATGCCAACCAAATACTCGACCAGCAGCCTTGCGGGATAGGCGTTCCAGGCATGGCAATGGGACTCCATATCGTTAAAGCCTTCCCATATCGTACGCGAGCCTTGCTCGATCATGTAGCCCCAGCCTGGCTGATCCGTTTTATGGATTAGCCGATACGCCTCCGCTTCAGCTCCGTTATCGAACAATACCCTCAGCAAGTTCAATGCAAGCAGAGTACGGCAATCAAGCCCTCCGCTTATGATTGATTCAAGCACTTCCTCCCTATGCTCCGGGGGAACAATACCGTATTGATAAGCAACGACATTCGTGCCTTGATGGCTGTGTTGTGACATATAGCAATCCGCGAACTGCTTTTGTTCGGAACGATATAAATGCTTTAGGATCGCTTCCTGCAACTGCTGCGAACGCCTTCTCATATACGAGGCATCGTTCTCGTAGCCAAGCGCTAACGCCATATTTCCTACCAGATCGATGATATGCTTGATTTTAATATTCTGCACGGTCAGGAAATCGCCGTTCTGGTCGATGTTCTGATACGGATGATCGCTAATATGCCAGTCCGAAGCTTGCGATGACTTCGGAATAAGCCCTAATTCAGCATCTGCAAGATTCAGATAAAAATCGAGCATCCGCTTGGCAGGCACATAATACGTTTGCAGCAATTGAAGATGATGACTCCATTCATATACCTTCCACAGCAGCGAACAATAGTGCAAATCCCATTCCGGAATCCATCCGCTGAAGCCGGGATAGTCAAAGCTCGAAGGGAATACCCAGGGAAACGTTCCGTTCTCCCGTTGACCGTCGGAAAAATCGCTTAATACCTTCTCTAACACCGGATACGATTGGCCGAATTGATAAAGCAGGGTCTCAGCCTGCAGATCGGCATCGGCCAGAAACTGAGCCTGTTCCCTATGTGGACAATCCGCCAATAGGCCTAACGTATTGTTTTTCTGCGTTTGAATGCACGCATCGTATATTCGGTTAAGCAATTCATCGGAGCTGTTGAAGCTGCCCTCATGAACAATCGCTGTATGAGCAGAAACGATAACCAACTGGTCTGCCGACAACCGCTCGGGATAACCCGTGATTTCCACATACCTGAACGCCTTGTAGGAGAAATCCGGCGCCCACGTTTCCAACTCGGCTCCACGCATTGTATAGCGGTCATAGTAAAATTCCGACGGCTCGTTCGTAACGTTGTGCTTCACGTGCCCCGCTTCATCCAAGTCCTCGGAATATCGCAATTGGACGGAAACACCAGCGATACCACTCAGACTGATACGCGGCCATCCCGATACGATTAGACCGGCATCGAAAACTTGGCAGCCAACCTCCTGAATGCCTGTCGCCACAGGGACGATCAACCTTTCTTCAATCCCTTCGGGTATCTGCTGCCACTTTAATAGCCATGCCTGCGATTGCAGTTCAGGCGCAATGACCGCTCCGGATGTGAACCCGCGCGGAAATCCCGCATCCATCCAGTGTTCAGGCAATTTAGTCGCATCGTAGTCTTCAATAGCAGACAACCTGCGAAATTGCTGGAAAGGCGTGCCGATGGCATGGGGAATAACATCCAGCGTCTCCCATGACGGATCCGTTACCTCACAATCGCGTGTACCATCTGCATAAAGAATCTCCATTTGCAGCAGAAAGCCGGGCAAACCATTCACATAGTTTTGTCCGTCCCCGCCCAAATAGTGAACAATCGCAGTCAGACAGTTGGGCCCTTCGACCAGCAGCCCGCTAACATCATAGGCAAGATAATATTTGCGTTTCCGTGGATGGGAAGGAGCCGGACTGCCGCAACCGCCGATTCTCGTTCCGTTCACGAATAATTGATAGCTGTTATGGGCGGATACGAAGATTTTAGCGCGGGTTACCGGCTTATGCAGCTCCGTTTCTTTGCGGAAATAAGCGAAATCGTTTAGTTGGGCTTCGGCTGCTTTCCATATCCATGACGCTTTCCAATCGCGTTGCCGAAGTCCCGTGTCAAAATAGGCAAATGAAGACGCCGACAGGCTCCCCTGCTTATTCCAGCTTTCGACCTTCCACCAATAGCGGCAGCCTCCCCCCAAAGCTCCGCCTTCATAAGCAACCCGCAGTGGATCGCCCTCCTGCTTGCCGCTGTCCCATTGGTCCGCGATACCCTCCGTTAGCAACTCAGCGCTGGAGGCAACAACAATTCTGTAGAACAATTGCTTCTCCCCGCGATCGGCATCGTCGATTTTCCAAGAAAAGAAAAACTTGTCGTCATCTATTCCTAAAGGCGTCTCCAACTCGTTTACACGCAAACCATAGATGCTGTAAGAGGATTTCATTCTATTCGCCACTTCTTTCCAATGTCGCTTCTTCATCAGGCCATTCGATCTTCTGAAAACTTCCCGTCTGGGCGGAAGCTTTGGCTTTGAGACATAACAGCGCACTCTCAAGGCCGGCTTCCAGCGGAGAAATCGATTTCGTGCCATGATCCTTCATCATTTGAGCAAAGTTGTCCATCAATATGTGGTCTCCGCCTCCATGGCCCACGGCTGTTGCCGATGAATCAATCTGATACGTTTCCACGCGCGGCGTGTGGTGCATGAACACCTTCACTTGATCGGTCGCCCAATCGAACTCGACCGTGCCCTTGTACCCCATAAATCGCGCGCCTCTTGTCCCCGCTTTTTTCTTGACGAAAAAGTTTTGCGAATAGCTTACATGCATGCCGCTTTCATATTCCACTAGCGCACTTCCGGAATCCTCATTACCCGTGTCTTCCGCGAAGCAGCAATGGTCTCCAAATGGCTGCTCGCCCGATTTGCGAAGATTTTGCGGACTTTCCGGGCAACTCTCCTGCTCTGAACATTCGCCGCATGTCAGGCCGGCCCGTTTCGTCCCTTTGAAAATTTGCTTCGAAGTCATTGCGCATACCCGGACAGGCTTGATTCCCAGTATATGGGTAATATAATCAAAATCGTGAGTCGCCTTCTGCAGGAACAGCCCTTGCGTCTCTTCTTCGTTGCGGTACCAATTATGATAATAGACACTGCCGTATGCCACGTTGTTGACTGCCTGCACATGCTCCACCGTGCCGATTTTGCCGGAATCGATAATTTCCTTCACCAGCTTAACATGGTGGGTCACCCGCAACGGGAAAGAGACGACTACAGGACTGACGGAGCTTCTGTATGCTTCCCGAAGCGCGATCAAATCGGTCATCGATGTCGAAACGGGCTTCTCCAAATAAAGGGGAAAACCTTTATTCAGCACTTTAATCGCCATCGGCGTATGCAAGGAACATCTCGTTCCGATCAATACGCCATCATACTTATTTTGCCCCAGTAGTTCGTCAGCGCTTTCATAGTATTGGATACCGCTCGTATCGGCGCCTTCGGCTTGCATCTGCCGCTTAATCTCTTCATGCTTCGGATCGGCGATAGCCGCGATCTGGCAGCTCTTATCCTGTTCCAGCAAGATGTCTATCAGCCTTTTAACTTGGGAGCCGTAACCGATGACTGCTATATTGGACATCATGAATTGCATAGCCGCCCTTCCTTTTGCATTATTCTGTGCCGCTTTCCCTCACAAAACTAACTCATCCCTTTACACTTCCCAGCACGATTCCTTTCACGAAAAACCGCTGCAAGAAGGGATACACGATAATAATAGGCAGCATCCCGAGAAACAACTGGGCTGTCTTCACAGTTCGCGATGAAACATTGAGCAGTTCGTTCAGATTGGCTACTCTACTCATGTCGGGCTTCGTCACGATTGATTGCAAATACGTTTGTAACGGATAGTGATCGGTTTTGTTCATATATATCAAGCCGTCGAACCAAGCGTTCCAGTGGTTGACCATCGTAAATAAGGCGATGGTAGCGAGGGAAGGCATGGAAAGCGGTAAATAAATGCGGAATAGTATGACCCAATGGCCTGCGCCATCCACGAATGCCGATTCCTCTAGTTCTTTAGGCAGGTTGCGAAAAAAGTTAAGCATCAGTGTGATCAGAAATACATTCACCGCTGACGGCAGCACAAGCGCCCACAGCGAATCGATCAGCCCGTAGCTTTTGACGACGATAAACGTTGGAATGAGTCCTCCGCTGAAAAGCATCGTCACAACAAGAAACCATACGTAAAATGTCCTCATGCGAAATTTTTGCGATTCTTTCGAAAGCGGATAAGCTGTAATCACCGTAAACAACAGTCCGATACTCGTTCCCAGCACAACCCGCTGCACCGAAATCCATAATGCAGTTATAAATTTAGGCTCGCGCAAAATGTAAGTGTAAGCATCGAGATTAAAGCCGACCGGCCATAATGTAACTAAACCAGCCCCTGCTTTACCAGGATTGCTTAAGGAAAAAGCCAGCACGTGAACGAACGGCAACAAACAAAGTACCCCCAGCATGATCAAAAACAAGTGAATGGCGACATAAACTACTCTAGCCCATACGTTTTTTGACTTTACCAAAACGTGATCACCCTCAATTAGAAAATACGGTAATTGGCATAACGGTAAGCAAGCCCATAAGACGTCGCTATCAGAATCATGCCGATCAACGATTTGAACAAGCTAACGGCTGTCGAGACGCCATATTGCGCTTCCACGAATCCGACCCGATACAATAATGTATCGATAATGTCGCCGGATTGATAGACGGACGGACTGTATAAAATGAAAACCTGTTCGAATCCGGCGTTGAGCACGTTACTTAAACTCAGAACAGACAGCAGAACGATAATCGGTACCATGCCCGGAATCGTTACGTGCAAAGTTTGCTTCCAGCGGTTCGCTCCATCGATGTACGCTGCTTCATATAAGGTGGGATCGATTGACGTAAGAGCGGCCATGTAGACGATTGTTGCGAATCCAAATTCCTTCCACACGTCGGACAATATGAGGGTAAAGGGAAACCACTCATTTTTGCCTAGGAAAAACACGGGCTCAAATCCTACTCCGGAAATAATCCTGTTGACGATTCCGCCCTCGACGGAAAGAATATCGATTAAGATACCGCCTAAAATAACCCATGATAGAAAGTGCGGAAGATAAATCATCGTCTGGATTGATCTTGCGAAATATTTACTTCTGGCTTCGTTCAACAACAAAGCAACCACTACCGGTACGATAATACCGGCAATTATTTTCATAACCGCGATGAAGATTGTATTATAAATAACCTGGGAGAAATCGGGCATGTTCAGCATGAAAGCGAAATTGTCCCAACCTACCCATATTGAATTGAAGAACCCCCGATTCGGAATAAACTTCTGGAATGCGATGACAATGCCTGTCATCGGTACGTAGGCAAACATAATCGAAAAAACAAGGGCCGGAATCATCATGATATGAAGCGGCAAGTTCACGGCGTATTTTTTCTTCATCCTGTCAGCAACCTCCTCACCTGCAAAAAGCCATCACTAAAGAAGGGGTTGTCCGAATAACCCAACCCCGCGCTCTTACTACAATTCTTTATTCATTAACTTCCTGCGTAATTTTCTCTCCACCTTGTTTGTTCCAATCCTGCACAAACTTGTCGAACTCATCAATTCCTGCTTCTCCCATGACGATCTTCGTGATCATGACTTCTTCCATTTTCGTAAGGGTTGCCCATTTCTCTGCCATTGTCGGCGTGGAGGATGCTTTTAATCCGGTACCGATGGTCAAATCGTTTTCAAGGTAGTGGCTTAATATTTCAGCACCGCTGTTCGGCGTTCCTACCGTCGTATGGTAAATCCAACCCGTAGCGATTTCCGGATCTTTCGTGTTCAACGGATCCGCTTTATACTTGTATATTCCCCGAAGGTATCCGAACTCGTTGGCCGTCATCGTTTTATCGTCCGGCTGAATATTAGCTTCAATTGAAGCTCTTACATTGTTACTCTCTACGATCGCTCCCATAACGGAGCTAAAAGTAACTATTGCGTATGGATAATACGCTATACCTGTTTCTTGGTTTGTGGAATATTCAATCTTCGGATTCGTAAACCAATGCTCCTGCCAGAAATTGGCCAGCTTCACGACGACTTCAGGATGCTTGAATCCTTTTTTGACGACCCAGAACGTATTGGCAGTTGGCCCCAGGAAAGCTTTGGCGGGCGCTTCGTCAGCGGATGGCAGCGGATAAGCGTTTAATACCGCTTCCGGATTGTTGACGATAAAGTCTCTTAAGTACCATGCCATCGCGAATTCACCATAGAACAAGCCCAGCTTCCCGGCAATAATGGACTCCTGCATTTTGGCATCATCTTTAACCGCAAACTCCTTGTCTATCAGTCCCGCCTTGTACAATTCGGCAAGCTTCAACAGCGGTTCTCTCATTTCGGGTTGAATGCTGCCGTAAACCGTCTTCCCGCTAGCATCCAGATACCATTGTCCCGGATAGGCATGATAGCTGTTGAAAAATCCGAACAGGTGCTGCCCCTTCATTAAATCCTTGCTCAGTCCTAGACCGTAAGTGCCTTGATTGCCACCAAGATTATTTTCCTTAAATGCGGCAGCGATCTTAACGACATCCTCCACGGTTTTGGGCGGCTGCAACCCCAACTGGTCGAGCCAGTCCTGGCGAACCCATATCATCGACGATTTGCCGTATCCCGGTATCGTATTGGGAATCCCGTACATTTTGCCGTCAATCGTCGCGGCATTAATCGCAAATCCGCCGTCTTCCGTCATTACTTTTTTCGTTTCTTCACTTACATACTTGGCAAATACATCTGTCAAGTCCTCGATCATATCCGCTTCAACGAGCGTTTTCAACTGACTGCCGGTTACCTGGATCAAGTCCGGAATGCTGCCGGAAGAAATCGAGACATTCACTTTACTGTCGTATTGATCCCAGTTCACAACCCAATCATTGATGATCTTTACGCCAAGCTCGCTTTCATAAAAGTCTGAAACAAGGTTTTTGTCGATATCTTGTCCGGGCTCGAACTTTAATCCGTCTCCGGTTCTGCCAATTCTGACTTCAATCGCGGGATCGAACTTCGTTAAAGGTCCATCCGCCAAAGTCGGTTCTGCAGTAGGCGTGCTGGAGCTTGCTGGTGATTCGGATGAGGCTGGCGCACTATTTCCGTTGCCGTTGCTGCATGCAGTCAATAGAATAAAGATCATCGCTAGAAGCCCGGCCATACCTCGTATGCCTAATCGTTTGTTCAAATAAATTCCCCCTTTTAATTGAGTTACTCACCGGTTTGTTAATTTAATAGTAAAGGAGGAGGCAATGGCCAACAAGAGTAATGTCTTGATGTCACCCGTCATTTTTTGTCCATGCCCGGCCGGGCTTCCCCCGTGGCAATCCCGTGATTTTGCTTGTATTCCTGAGGCGTTATGCCGATGTTCTTTTTGAAAAATTTAGAGAAATAGGGAACGTTGTAGAAACCGAGTTCAAGCGCGACTTCCTGGATTTTTTTGCACTCGACAAGCAGCAGCTCCTTGGCCCGCATCATTCGCAGCTGCTTCATTCGTTCAGTGAGAGAGATCCCTTTCTCCGAATGATATAAGCGGGACAAATAAGAAGTGCTGAGATTAAACGTCTTGGCTAGATGAGTGAGCGAGAAGTATTCGGACGAGAAGGATTCGACGATGTAGACATCGATCTTGTCGACGATTTCTTTTTTCTGGCTTCTATTCTCGCCCTGCGCCAGTGAGAACAATTGAGCAGCCAACCGTTGAAAGTAGGCTTCCATATCGGACCATTGAGCAAACAGACTGTAATTGGACAAATACCGCATCTCCAGCTCTTCGTCAATGAACGGCGAGATTTTACGGTTATTGATGTAGGACAGGAACATCCCTGATAAATAGGAATATATTTCCAGTTGAATTGAATATTCCAAAAATACGACCCCTTGCATCGAACGAAAAAACTCGGTGAGCTCTTTTTGAAAAGAGGCTAGATTGCCTGATTCAAGAAAAATGAGCAGCTGATTCATGCTCCTCTTGATATCGAGATGCGATTGCTCCCTGCCTTCATAGCTCGGGTTCATGTTATCGATTTGCTCTATGAAGATGATTTCCTCTTCAAGTCCGATCCCCCTTTGCAGCCATGCGCACATTTCCTTATACGTATGCGCGATCGACAGCCAAGCGATATTAGGCTTGGATAACAATAAGGAGACAGACAGTCTAAGATATTGCCGTATCGATTGCTGTATTTTGTCAAGAACCTCGCCGATATACCAGTGCAGCTTATTCAGATCCTGATCTTCTGGGTTAGCATCATCGCTCTTGGCAGCTTGAATTAACCAAATCATGTATCCACTCTCGAGAAAGGGAACAATTCTGCATGTGTTGCCCAGATACTCCTTCACGATATTGTCGATTGCGTAGTGCATCAATAGCTTCTCCTTCAGCAAGTACCCTTGTGGCCAACGATCGGTCCTGCCCACGACAACAATAACGTCCTGATCGCAACGAACCGGTATTTGCAGCATCTCGACCGATTCAGCGATTATTTCCGGGGTCAGCAGGTCACCAGAGAACAATTTTTCCGAGAAATCTTTATGCAGCAATGACTGCGCCTTCTGAAGCTGGTTTTCCGCTTTGATCATGAGATCCTGCACTTGCATATTCGTCTCGATTTCCGTTATGCCCCGGCTTATCGTCTCGACAATAACCTCCTCGTTAATCGGCTTCAACAAATAGTCGAACACTTGTTGTTGAAGGGCATTTTGCAAATATTCATAATCGGAATACCCGGACAGAATAATGATTTTGCAGCGTTCCCATTGCTTGCGAACGAGTCCGACCAACTCCAGACCGGACATGCCCGGCATACGAACATCTGTCATTAGAATATCGATGCGGTTGCTTCTCATAATTTCTATGCCCTCAATGGCTGAAGAAGCTTTCCAAATGATAAGATCATGCTCCTCCATTCTCAGGAGTGTATTGTAAAGCGCTTCCAGAATAATAGGTTCGTCGTCGATTACCAGTACGTTATTCATCCTATTCGTCCCCTTCCAAATGAATGAGCAAAGCAACCGTCAATCCGCCGTCAACGTTATTCTGCAGCTTGATACCGCTCTTGTCCCCGTAACGCAGCCGCAAGCGGCGATGCACGTTCCACAGCGCATGGTCTTCCCATTCATGGGAACTAATACTCGCTTCCTGCCACTTTTTGAGCTTATCCAGCGGCATCCCTTTGCCGTTGTCTTCGATTTCGATAATCAGGCTCAACGGTTTAGCGATAACGCGTACGCAAAGCCGTCCGCCTTGACGCACATCTTCCAAGCCGTGCATGATCGCATTTTCCAAAATAGGCTGAATAATCAGACGGGGAACCTCCCACATCGCCATTTCGCCCGTTTCTTGAAATTCGAACCGTATCCGACTGCCGAATCTGACTTCCTGTATAGAGGTGTACACTATCGCGTGCTGCACTTCCTTCTCGAGCGGGATGAGATCGGCTTTATTTTGTGTAATGAATTTGAAGTAGTCGCCCAAATGCTGGGACATTGTGGTCACCCCCTCGTAATCTTCCTCTTTGGCCATCAGCGCAACGGTGTACAAACTGTTATACATAAAGTGCGGATTAACCTGCGATTGCAAATGCTTAAGCTCTGATCTTTGGCTGTGAATTTTTTGTTCGTAAATTTGTTGAACGAGTATCTTAAGTTGACTGGTCATCTGATTGAATTGCTGGAACAGGTAAAAAAATTCATCTTTGTTCGTATGAGCCAGATGTGTGTCGAATTGGCCGACCTCCACCTTTTTGAACGCTTGCATCATCTTCCGAAGCGGCTTATGAATAAAGCGATACAGCAGGAAAGACGCAATAATGAACACAATGATGGAAATGACTGACAAGACCATCAGCCATTCCTTAAAGGAATGAACGGGAAGCAGAATTTTATCCTCTTCGACGACCGTTACAAGCGACCAATCGGGGAATTCGAACGCTTTGGTAAAGCGGAGATAGTTTTTATTGCCAATTTGGAAAGCCGTTCCTTCATGCGCCGCGCTGTGCAGGTTGAACTGCATGATTTCGTCCGTTGCGCCAACCGCCGGAATGATCGAGGGCTTGTCCATTTCATTGCTCCAGATGAAAACCGTGCCGTTACCGTTCGAATTCAAACTGCCGAGATCGACGCCGATTTTAGGAAGCGATAACTCAACGACCATTAGATAATTAATCTTAGTTATATAAGGAACGCCCAGCACGAAAAAAATACGTTGATCAATCGATGTTAATCCCGAGGCTGATGCCTTATTGTTAAGAAACCGGTTTAATTCATCTTGATTAATGTCCTTCATGCCAGTGAGCGAGGATATTCGTCGTTCAATGCTCGGAATCATAACGAACGCTTCCTTGATGTATCTGCTTGATTCCGAGAGCGTATGCAATTTGGACTGCAGATCGTTAATCGCCTTCGCTCGTTCATAATCCCTCAGCGTATCCGGTCGGATGCTGATGCTTTGCAGATCCGGATCATCCGACAGATCCTTCTGCAGCTTCGCTATGCGCTCCAATTCCGAGTCTGTCGCAGATATAAAATAATCCGACTTCTGTTCCATCAACGTTAAAATTTGCTGTCTGATCATGTTAACGCCCGACTTGCTCATTAATGAGACGATAATGTAGATCGGAATGAGTACAATGAGAAAAACCGTGAACAGCTTCAGTAAAATCCCATATCTGAATGGAAAAAATGTCGATAGTTTCATATATCCGTCCCCTTTTCCCTCATCTCTCTCATTCATATCCTATCATATCGCAAGGTGAAACGGTTTATCGACGTCCTCTGGTGGCGCAGCGCGTTACATTCCGGAGAAATATAGAGAAGGTATAACCAAATGAATGTTTTCCTATATTTTCAAAAGGGGCAGCCAAATAAATAACTTTGGCTTGCCCCTGAATCTTCACGCAACGCATTCACGCCGCTATTATGGAATTAAGTTGCCGAACGCTTTGAAATAAATCGCATGCCCATAATCGCTCGGATGATTGACGTTGTTGAGAAGCAAGCTCTCATGGGATTTACCCGCTTGAAGCTCCTGCACCCATAGCGCGTGCACATCGGCAACGCAAGTCCCAAGCTCTCTGCTTAACCGCAATAAAATGTCCGCATAGATAGCCAGATCGCCGCTG
The DNA here is from genome assembly GCF_014303795.1 of Paenibacillus sp. PAMC21692. Classification (NCBI taxonomy): domain Bacteria; kingdom Bacillati; phylum Bacillota; class Bacilli; order Caryophanales; family Paenibacillaceae; genus Paenibacillus; species Paenibacillus sp. PAMC21692. The sequence goes on along the minus strand of NZ_CP060293.1, from coordinate 4,213,802 downwards.
GAGTGCTTCCAGAGCGGATTCGAAATGCAAGGCGTAATCAGGATGATTTCCGCATCTGTCTTCTGCTCAATCTGCTGCACCATTTCTCTTATATTTTCCTCGAACAATCCCGGCGGAATGCCGTTGCGGATATTCGGTCCCATCGTGCATTGATCGTTCATACCGTACCCGATGCTTACCAAATCCGGCTTAAGCGCGATCACGTCCTGCTCCAATCTCTCTAGCGCGGCCGTACTTCCTTCGCCTCCCAGCGCTTTGTTAACGACTTCTAATTCAGCTTCGGGATAACGCGCTCTCACAGCCTCGGCGAACAAGCTATAGTAAGCGAATTCGTCTCTGCTGGCGTCCCCGCCAGTACTAATGCTGTCGCCGAATACGACGTAGCGCACAGCTTGCTTGCCTTCCAGCTTCCGTATCAAGCGCTCTAATGTGTTCGTTGGAGCATGCAGGGGCATACCGTCAATTCTTTGTTCCGATTCATAATGGTAATCTATATAGATCATATATCCGCGATTGCTATAATCCGGGTAATCCCTATGATCAAATTCCTTCATGCCATACACGGGATGATCACGCCAATCCGGAATCCGGCTCTGCCTCGTTCTGCTAATCACACCAGCCTTGTAATCGACCACGTAGTCCTCATTTTCCATGTAAACCCTATTGCCATCATCGGTTGAACAAGCATGGCTTCTGACATAAACACCAGGTAGAATGCCTGAGTACCGCAGTTTATGGCCTTCCTCTTGCACCAGTACAATCGTCTCCATGCTCTGCTGCTTGATGTGTGTATTAGCGGTTGTCATAGTGTAGCGCCTCCCGGTTTCTGTTCAGTCACCCTAACCCCATAGAAAGAAAGCATAGGGAGATGGGAGGCGAAATCAACCGGAACAAAAGACTTGGGATTTTGTTCGGACGCGCCATGCACCCAACACTCCCCGATCCACTCCCGGCCCAGCGTAATGGCGATGGAATGCGGGTCTTCAAGCTCATAGCCGACGGCATGGAGAAATCCTTCCTCATCCTCAGCCACGAAGGGCAGCCCATCCGCCCCCTCATCGTAGACGAAAAGTCGATCTGAAATGTGCTTAAACGTGAGCCTGATTTGCGCCGGTCCTATTCTGATGGCTTCCTCTATATCTGGAGCATCGCAAATAAAGGGCTTACCGTACAAATATTTAAGAGCGGTACGGGCTAATCTTTCTCCAAGGACAAGATTGGAGCTGGCGCTGATATGAGCGGAATCCGAAAGGCTACAGTCAATCGCAGGCACGACATAGACACCGGCAATCTGCCTCGCGGCCTGCCTCTGGGCTTCTCTGAGCCGTCCCCAGTTCTGATTGGAAGTCTCATGAACAGGGTGGACCCACCGATTTAATTGGACGGTTAGGAGTGGAAGCTCAGCATCGTTCCTGTCTTCCCGGAGGCGGGCAACTATACGCTTGAACCTATCAAGGTAGGTGGCAGATTCATCCACCGCGGTATCCGAACAGCCCTGATACCACAGTACCCCTTTAATTGTTCCGACTCCCTGTGATTGCAGGATATCCATCATATTGCGGTATAAGTATCCATCCTCTTCCGGGTTCCACGCACTAAGCGGAGAACTGCCACAGGCCGTCTGGATTAAGCCGATTGGATAACCAAGCTCTCGCTTAAGCTTTCTAGCAAAGCTTAGATAAGGGGAGTGGCCGGGATTCGAAACTTCACGGTTCGCTTCATGAATAATGCCTGTGGATTCATTCATCGGGTGCGCAGCCAGCGCCCAATGGCCATTATTTCTCAGCAGATGCAGTCCAAGCTCGGGTGGATCATAGATTGGATCTTTGCCATAGCCAGCCGCATTGCTCTGGCCGGCTATGACGAATACATCTCCTACCCCTATGTGATGAATCATATCCCCCCTTACGGCCCACTCCATCGCTTTATAATGATCGGCATTCAAGCTGAGACACGTTTCCAGCCGGTATAGTCCACCAGCCGGAACATCTGCAATCGTAATTTCCCATTGTGCTTTACCAAGATTTGCGCTTCCCTTCCAGGGAATGATAACTTCCCCGGTTTCCTCGTTGACGATTCTGACGAATACCTTGGGCTCAATTGCATTGTCTTCTTTGGCCGTCCAGCTTCCTGAGAGGCTAATATTAGCCGATCCATTCGTTTGCTGAACAATTTGCCAATCCATTGGCCCCTTATCAATGATTGCTCCAATTTGCATCTCTTACCTCCGCATGCCGACGATCAAGGATAAGCCGTTGCCGTTAATATCCCTGCATCGCTTACCGTTATTTTATAGCTTGTATTATTGGGAGATTTCAGAATGAACCCTTCTCCCGGTGCGTCAAGTGCCGCATTTATCTGATTAATAAACGACGCACGTTCAACGGTGTCGCCTTCCGCGGTCAACCCTAGTCCTGTTACCAGTATGGACCCCCCGCTTCCTACGATTTGAAAACTAGCTCGTACGGCCGATACCGGAGCAGTAACCGATTTTACGATGCGTCTCCACTCTGTGGTCGAGAGGTCCGCGAGCACGATCAAGTCTTCCGCCACAACATTATTTGCTGCATCGACCCATACGACAGATACTTTCTGTTCCAAATTCCCCGTCGTGTATTTTGCCCAGCCGCTGAACACAAGCGAAGCGCCTCCGAACACCGGAAATTTGGAGGAATAGATGTAGGATATTCCCGAGGTTACCTTTACCTCAATGCACGAGCGGAAGCCCGCCGGCACGTCTGTCGTATTTTTGCGAAAATAGACTGTTCCAGTTCCCGTATAGACATACATATTCCAGTCTGACTTCTGATCCGTATCGGATGCCGTAGACATATTTTCACCTGTCGTGTCTACGCTTGCAGCAATATTTAGATTGCGGTCCTGATCGTTAATATTGGATTCGTAAGTAACTCCGGATACGACTTTCGTAAAACGCGTGTTTTGCACATATACATTTTCCCTGCGCGCACTTGTCACTTTATTGGCGGTCCATTCACTGAAATAGGACTTGTCGATATTCACGCGGAATTTGGGCGCTGCCGCCAAACCATTTATAATATAGGCAGGAGAATCGAAACCGGCGGCCCGTTTGGCAAAAAAAGTATTGAGGTTTAACCTGCCCTCGGCCCCGGGAGCGATTTCAAATAAATTTTTGTTAATGCCGCCCTGATATCCCGCATCGTCTTGCGTTATTGTGGCTTTGCCATCGATATATCCCCATGTGCTCCCAATTTCGATCGAGCAATTGGTGAGAATAAAGTTATTGCCTTTGAAACCGTAACCTTCCGTGCTGGAAACTTTAAGAATTTCGCACGAATCAATGGATAACGCACTATCTTTCGCATAGAAGCAATAAGCATTCACCGCCGAATAGGGACTGGAGGGGACGGTATCCCATTCGCTTGGGCCACAGTCGAACAACCCGCCTATAATTTTCAGTATGCCGTTTGGCTGATTGAGAATGAGGCAGTTCTGCACAGCTCGGAAATGAATGCCGTATATAAAATTCTCGCTCTGCGGAGCGTCAAGCGGATTGGGATCGTCCAGGTATGCGCCATACTGGATACCTACCAGGCAGCGGTTGACCTGCAGCCCATAAACTTTAATATGCTCCGCAGGCCTCGACGCACTTATCGATACCCAGTGTATGCCGCATTTGTAAGGCTTAAAGCCCGCACCGACCCTGATGTTGTACAGGTTCAAATACAAGCCGGAAATCGCCAGCACGCAATCTCTCATCTCTTCCGTATCCGTGCTTTCAGAAATTCCGAAAAGCCAATAACCGTTAAAATCTATATTTTGATCGCTACCCGTCATTTTGACTGACTTAACATTGTAGTTTCTCGTGAATATGACAGGTCTTCCCGAGTCAAAAGCGGCTTGAACGCAGTCGGTATCATCGAAGCCGGTCCCAACTTTGTAATAGTCCGGCGAAACGGCACGGCTGCCAAATTCCGAATCGATCCGCGTAAAATTTTCGTTCACGTCAGTCACGTCGATCGGAGTCGTCCGTTTAAGCTTTAGGTTGTCTGTTAAAGTCGTTGCGGCAAAAGTCGATTTTCCCGATATCAAGAATGCCGCCGTCGCAACGCCAAGAGCCCCGATCATCTTTCGCCTGCTTATTCCCGCCGGTTTCACGTTTGCCGCCTCGTGTCCCGAAGCTTCCGTTTTCTGCTTGTTTTCCTCATTCATATTCACATTCTCTTCCTCCAATCATATTGGAATTTAATATGTTGGCCTTAGCTTCCTGCATCTTCCTTTATTCGCTTTCCTCAATTTCCCAAATTTCCCCATCTCTCCAGAATATATAGGGCACAGAAGAAGGATTGATAGAAGTCCACAATTGTGCGGATGAAATGTCTAATCGCTGGCATATTTCGTTCACCGTGATTTCTTCTCCTCCCTGCTTACCGATTAGAGTTACTTCATCGCCAACCGAAACCCCAGGCACATCCGTAACATCAATGCGAATATGCTCAAGACTTACTGAACCTCTTATCGAACATCTTTGTCCGCGAACAAGTACGGTATTATCTTTATTTTTAGCGGACAGCCCATCTCCTAAGCCTATAGGCGCCACTCCGAACACACTATCCCTTGTCAAAGTGTAAACACCAATCTGCTCGCCTTTTTTATAGTTTTTCACGGATATAAGTTTGGATCGAAGCGCCTTAAAAGCATTCTGTAGGTGAAGGTCTATTTTACGAATCATAGGCTCTGGATCGCTAAACAGTCCCCCGCCTATGGAAATACAGTTCATCCAGGTCTGCGGCATTGAAATAGCAGCAGGACTGCTTGCGGCTTGAAAATAGGGAATATTACATCCGGATTGTTTCAAACGCGTTGCCAGTCCTTCAAACCTCTCCCACTGTTGGTCTACGAATGCCCGGTCACTCGGGTCTCCTAGAGCTGCTCTCGCTCCAATATGAGTATATATTCCATCAATAATGTAGGGGGTATGGTTATTTATAAATGCAACCATTGTCTCCACCTCTTCCAACGGCACACCAAGCCTGCCCAAGCCGGTTTCAACCTTAATCCAAATCTTTAATGGAACGTCTTCTCTTAAATAAGCCTGGTACAATTGAGGGTCATTTGCGTTATAAAAGGTAGGCATTAAATTATGCTCCGCATAGAGATGTGCTGATTGTGGAAATGAATTTCCAAACACTTGAATTGGAGCTGTTATGCCACTCTTTCTAAGCTTCCTGCCGTCTTTTACACTTCCTACAGCCAAAATTGGAATTCCATTACTAACTAAATGATGGGCTAACGGCACAAGACCATGTCCGTACCCGTGAGCTTTAATTGCACCAATGATGATTGCGCGTCCCTCTAGCATTTGTGTATATTCGCGTACATTATTTGTTACAGCATCAAGATCAATTTCTACCCAAGTCGGACGAGCTAATTGATTGATTTCCATTTTGTCTCCCCTCTTTCATCCTGCCTCACGAATCGACACTGTGCCTTCTCAATCCCTGCATGACACTTTCTCTCATTAATTTAATCAAGGCAAGATGAATTGGAGCTCGGCAGCCATCTACACTTGGCATATTAGTGGCTCCAATTGTGTCATGAAAATCAGCATCTGCACATGCTTTAAGCACTCTGTCTTCAATATCCTCAGCTACCATTGCATCAAGCTCGCCTGTGCTTGCTGCCAGTAGACAAGAAATCGCATAACCTCCCCAATTCGAAATCGTTGCAGGCACTAACAGATCTACCTTCGTCGAAGGTACAATTTTTACACCATGGTTTACCTTCTCCCGGATGGTTTCCGCAATATTGGCCATTCCAATTTCATTGCCTCCATCACCAATGCCCATTGTCGTTATGCCCCTGCGGGTTGCTTCGAGAAAGAGATAGTCCAATTTGCCTTGTGAATCGGTATAATCAAATCCCCCCATACCATGAATTCTGCCCTGTTCGTTCATTCCGCCTCTTTCAATGGAAATACACATTGCTGGCTTATAGAATTCGATTAATCTTGCAGCTTCAAGTTCGCCTGTTTGGGCATCCTGGGGAAAGGGAATAACCGCTGCAGTTGGTACGCAAGCGAATCCTCTGGAGCTATCAATAGAAGCCGCTAAATTATCGGGAGGAGAACAATGCATGCCAGACCCATTAACGATTTTCTTCATCCCTTCAACCAAATAGTCGTCTGTCACAATGATAGGTAGTGCTTGGAATGCGATTCTTAGGCTTCTTGCCAAAGCTACTGCTCCCGGAGGACCGTCTGATTCACCGAAATGCGGCACATTCCAATATTGATCCGCCCACCCGGTTACTATGAATACATAATCCCCCGGCTTGATGGATTTCTTCAGCAACTGGATTGATGAATAGCTAAGAGAATCCTCCTGTTGAGCTCGGGCCGCTTCATATAATACTGCAATACTTCCTCTGGCTGAAATATCCACCGTCATTAGTTTATCAAGGGCTTCGCCAATTTTCCTGACACCCGCATCTGTAATTTTCATTGTTAAACTCATTCCTTTCGCTTTGATTATGACAAGTAAAGTTTAGGAGTATTTTATATCTATATTAGGTAATAACTAGGTATTGAACATTTTATTAATTAGTGTAATTGCCTCTTCAACGATTATTTCAAAAGCATCAGGCACCAGCTTTGACCAATTCGAGTAATTCAGTTCATGTCCCCCACGCGAAAACGCCTCTTTGAATGGAATATATCCTGCATTTCCGGTAGCATGTACGATATAAGTAAAATCAGCTTTGGAGTGCTGTTTAATTTTTAAACCGCCCTCTACGAATAACTCTCCAGGCAAACCAACATATACGGCATTACCGATCCGCAAAACTTGAAGCTCATATTCATAATAAGCTTGCTGCTTTCGTTGATTATTGACATCCACGACCTGAGCAGCCAGTACCCAGTCGTGATCTATAATTTCGTTAACAGTATCTACCCAAAATGGAGCAGGTTGTTTTACGAGAAGCGCTTCTGCTGCCGCCAGTTTGTCCGGGTCGGGCTCTCTAATCGGGATTTTCAAAACTTTAAAAGCCCAATCGAGTGTAACCTTATTTGTAAAGTCCATGCGAGAAATCACTTTCTCTGTCTCGGTTGTCAGCAACTTTGCCATGCGGGCAGAGTCCTCGATATAATCCGGATCGTAATTGCCCCAAGGGTTAATGTTTCCGCAAGCCCCATTCAAAACAAGGGAAAAACAATTAAAGCCTAATTTATCCGCCAGCTGTAATGACCATTTGCCTGGCCAGTCCGCTGTCACAATTCCCACTGCACCCAGCTCATGAACAGGATGACAGGTATAATTCAATATGGCCGCAACCACCTCCGATTGCGCATTCTTAAAGCACATGACCCCGACTTCTGCATCAATAGGGCCTTCCAGATAAAGGCTGTTCGCAAGTATCCCTCGCGGCATTCCAATCGAGCCATCCCTCATTACCATTCGCCTATTGAAAGATGCCCTGCCTTCAATTCCACTAGCTACGCCATATTGGACGAGCTTAATATCAGAAGCAGCTTGTTCAATTGCTTCAAATATACGTTCCATGGCATAGTTATGATAACTGGCTTGCTGTCCCCTCACCCATTCGAATTCCTCTGGAAAAGGAAAAGTGTCACTGAATTTGGTATAACCAATGGCTGGGGCTCCATGATTCTGGGTAGCATGTACCATCACGGACTCCCAATCGAATCCGAAGCGCTCAACAGCCCAATTGCGGATTATGTGAATATATTTTTCGATGATAAAGGTTACATCCAGTGATACAATTAATACTTTGCGCTGATTGGATTGGATAATCATAGCTTTTGCATATAGGGGATCCTTAAATAGTACTGCCGACCGCTTACAATGAATAGTGCCCATTAGAAACGTGCCTTCAGGCGGTGTAATATCTGCCGCGCCACACCCAAGTTCAATCGATAATTGCGTCAAATTGTTGTTTTTCAGACCTTCCATGAAATTCGTCATCGTCGATTCCCTCCTTCATCTGCATACATTACAACAACACTGAAGAATCTTATTTTCTGTATATAAACATTTTCTCGGTTACCGCTGGTCTTCCCACACATTTGCAAACCCATCCCCCCAGATCATACTTAACTATGAAGTAGCTAAGCTGATTCTCATTATAGATAGCGGGTAGTAGAGTTCAAAGAGTAATGTTTTGTCATGGATGTTACTTCATTGTTCTATCCCCTAAACATGAAGAAATTATAAGTTAATAGAACACAACGAAATACTTATGCAAGTGAAATCACTTTTTCCAAACTGGCAGCTGCTTTTGCTGCATCCTCGTCTCCAATATGCCGGTGAAACACAAAACGCACAATTTTTTGGTTATACAAATAGGCAGCAACACCTTGTTGCTTCAAGCGCCTGAGCAATTGTGCCGCATCGAGACCCGATTCTGAAATATCCGCCATGACGATATTGGTCTGCACGGTATTCAAGTCTATCTTAATGCCCGGGATATCTTGTATGCTTTGGGCGAACTGCCTGGCTCTGCGATGATCGTCTGAAATACCATCTACCATCTCATCGATGGCAATCAATCCAGCTGCAGCCATGATATCCCCCTTATGCTGACTTGCTCCGCCAAGTGCTGATGCAAGACGTTCCGCTTTCTTAACAAACGCTGCTGAGCCACATAATACAGCCCCTTCCGGAGCACTCAAGCATTTATTTAGATTAAAGACCACCGAATCGTACATCTGGGTTATGGAACGAACCGGCAGCTTGAGCGCAACGGCTGCGTTAAAGATGCGGGCTCCATCCAGATGCACAGCAATCCCGCGTTCCCTCATCGCTGCACAGATTACTGCTGCATAGGCTTGAGACAATACCGTTCCCCCACTGGCATTATGGGTATTCTCCAAACACAAGAGTTTGGTACGTGGTTTGTGCGAGAATCTTTCGTCTTCAATAGCACGGATTATATCTATATTAGGGATCACACCGCGCTGCCCTTTAATCATCCTAGGATGAACTCCCGCGATGGATGCCATTCCCCAGCCTTCTGACCATGCAATATGGGAGCCCTCTTCCAGAATAACCTGGTCTCCACGATCGGCATGCGCCATGATGGCAATGAGATTGGCCATCGTGCAAGACGGGAGCAGCAGCGCTGCTGCTTGACCCGTCAGATCGCACGCTTTATTCATTAACGCCTCAACAACTTCTCGACCTCTGAAGGGAACAGAACTTAGCTCTATGCCTTGCATGGCTTTCCACATCTTATTCGTTGGCATCGTTCTAGCGTCAGTGCTTAAATCAATAAAGAGACTACTCATCTCCACACCACTGCCTCCCTATGCTAACCTCATTTAATAGAGATCAATCAATAAATTAAGATGACTGTCCACCCTAATTTTCGTACGGGGTCCGGCAACTACCGTCGATTCCCTTTCTTCAATGACAGCAGGTCCCTCTACGATGGCGCCAGGCTCAAGACGATATCTGTCGTAAACCGCAGTTGTCGTATAAGCTTTTAATTCAGGAAAATAGACCTGCCTTTGTCCTTTCAGTGCTTTATCTGCATCTGGTTCATAACGGTTGAAATTCAGCTTGTCCACCTGTTCTGGAGCGACAGCTCTTAGTCGGAAATTAATACATTCAAGTGAAACACTCTGTGGGCAATGTCCGAATGCGGCTTCATATTCCTTCAGAAACGCTTGTTTCAAGACAGTCGCGTCTTCATGAATCAGCATAGATTCGGGAAATGTGACTGCAATTTCATATCCCTGACCTGCAAAACGCATTTCCGCTGTATGAATCATCCCGATTTCCGCTTCTTGTATGCCTACCATTTTCAATCCGTTTATTGCTTTAGATCGCATCTCGGCAAAAATTCGGCGCAGGTAACTCCAATCCAAGGTGTCCAGGTTGCTCACATAGCTGCGGCCGAGCTCAATCATAGGGGGAGCAACAAGCATGCCAGCAGCCGAAGCCACCCCAGTGGCTGGGGGACATATAATCCGCTTCAAACCTAGCAAACGGGCTATCCCATAAGCATGGACAGGTCCGGCTCCGCCTGTCGCCACCAAGCTGAACTTCCGCGGGTCCGTTCCTTTTTCGGCAATATGAATTCTTGCTGCCGACACCATATTATGGTTCACAATCTCATGAATGCCTGCCGCAGCTTCAATGACACTAATTCCGAGTGGTATAGCTACTTTATGTTCAATAGCCCGTGTTGCCAAATCAATATTCAGCTTCATATCCCCGCCGAGAAAATAATCCGGGTCTAGATATCCGAGAACCAAATCCGCATCTGTAACCACGGGTTCGTCACCGCCTTGCCCATAACACGCAGGTCCGGGAATGGAGCCTGCGCTCTCCGGCCCAACCTTCAGCATGCTCATATTGTCCAAATGCGCAATACTTCCACCACCTGCGCCAATCTCAATCATCTCCATGACAGGTATACGCAACAGAACGCCGCTACCCTTTTTGAACCGTTGTTGGCGAGCTGCTTCGAATTCATAGATCCTATTCGGGTTGCCATCGCGGACAAGACACATCTTAGCTGTTGTCCCCCCCATATCGAAGGCAATGATTTGGTTTTCTCCAGCCATTCTGCCATGGAACGCTGCGGCAATCACGCCGGCCGCAGGACCGGATTCAATTAATTGGATCGGATACGCAGCTGCTGTCTCCGCATCTGTTAAGCCTCCGTTAGACATGACAATATTCAACGAGGCATCGGTGCCATATCCCGCTAAGCCTTGCTCTAACTTGGCAATATAGGTTCGCAGCAACGGCTTCACATACGCGTTGGCAATCGTTGTAGAGAAGCGTTCCAGCTCGCGAATTTCGGGAGCCACGTCCGAAGAGAGGGTTACCGAAACCCCAGGAATCTCTTCATAGAGAATTTGCTCGGCCTGCTTCTCATGCTCTGGATTCCGGTAACTATTAATAAAGGCTACTGCTACGGAAGTAATGCCTTGCTCCTTAAACAAGGCCGCCGCCTTACGCACATCCTCTCCATCGAACGGTAACAGCACATTACCTTTACTATCTATACGTTCACTTACTTCCCTGCGCAGATAGCGCGGAACCAGCGGATCTATCTTTTTCAGGAAAAGATCAAAAACGTCAAAACGCATTTCATTGCCAATCTCGATCACATCGCGGTAGCCTTCCGTTGTAATCAGCCCCGTTGCTGCACCTTTGCGCTCAATCATTGTATTCGTGATTAAAGTTGTACCATGAATGAACGTATCTACATCATGAAGTTCTAATCCATATTGCACGGCCATAGCCTCCAGGCCATTGAATATGGCACGGCTTGGATCATCCGGAGTCGTCAAAATTTTACCTGTCAGGACGGTTCCACTCTCTCGATCAAGCATTGTTATATCGGTGAACGTTCCACCGACATCCGATCCAACCATCCACTTCCGGGTGCTACCCTTTGTATTTATAGACATGGACTGCAGCCTCCTTAGAAATGAATTCATCGCGCAAATCATGCTCAATCGCTTGTTTATCCCGTTGATGCGGACTTCCAAAACCTCCGCCCCCTGAATACTGCAAGCGGATTCGATCTCCAGGCTTCACTTGATTCCTGCCCTTTAATGAAGCTGCCACTTGCCCGTTAACTGCAGCATGCGCTGAGCCTCCTGCTTCTCCCCCAGCCGTTCCGAGTGCCGGATGTTCAACACGGTCAAACATTAAAGACATCTGAACAGGTCCGTCACCGCGTATTTCCAGCTCAATGACCTGGCCCAATCCTCCTCGGAATTCTCCTGCTCCTCCGGAATCCTGCAGCAGCTCCTTCTTCCATATAATCATCGGAGATACAGCCTCTGTAATTTCCATGGAACCGACGCTGACATTAGAGGGAAAGCTTGTGCAGCTTAGACCATCATCTGTCGGCCTCGCCCCCATACCACCGCATATCGTGAGCACCGTCGAGAACGGCCTGCCCTGCCAGCTTCCGTTTAATATGGTATATTGCTGGGGTGAGCTTCCCGAATCGGCAATGATTTGATTCGGAATGGCTTTGGCAAGCGCACCGTAAACTACACAGGAGAGAAAATGTCCCACCAGATGTCTTCCGTTCACAGGTGCAGGAAACGACGGATTGAGAATACTGCCGACAGGGGCGATGACGGTAAATGGCCTATAGGAGCCCTCATTTCGTGGCGTCACCGGATCAATCGCGCATTTAACCGGAAAACATGTATAGGCATGCGTATAATTATAGGGAACATTAATTGCATGAGCGATCTGCGGTGAGGACCCGGTAAAATCGATGACCATTGAATCTGCGTCTACAGTAACGGCTACCTTTAATAAAATCGGTTCGCCATTATAGCCATCTGTCTTAAGCTCATGCTGATATACACCATCAGGAATGGCTGCAACAGCCCGGCGCATTGCCTGCTCCGCTTTATCCTGGATTTCGCGGGATAGGGGAGATATGTTATCAATTTCATTCTCCTCCAGCAGTTCGACTAATAGTGTAGCTCCCGCACGGCCTGCAGCAATCTGCGCATGAACATCGCCAAGCACTTCATCTGGCACACGGACATTCCCGCGTAGAATCTTTATCAGGTCCTCGTTCGGCTTTCCTTCCTTGTAGAGAAAGAGTGGCGGAATACAAATTCCCTCTTCATACACCTCTCTTCCATCGGAAGCCCAACCACTACCGCCCATATCAGCCATGTGCGCGATGCTGCCTGAGAATCCAACCAGCCGATCTTGATAAAAAATCGGAATAACGCAAGTGATATCGAGAAGGTGACCCGATGCGATCCATGGATCATTGGTAATGACAACATCGCCTTGCCCCCATACCTGCTGGGGGTACAACTCCAAAATACGTTTCAACGCACGTGACATCACGCCATTAAACGAAGGAATACCGATTGTATTCTCGGCAACCGTATCACCGTTCTCGTCAAACAATACACAGGAATAATCATTGGATTCCCGCACTGTTGGTGAGAAAGATGTCCGCTTCAGTGTAGTTGCCGTTTCATCCGCAATAGCAATCAGCCGGGTCCATAATATTTCTAACATAATGGGATCGAGTCGATTTTTATCACTATTGGACATATTGAATTGCCTCCTTGCCGGGATTTAATGACCCTGCTAATTAATCAGGTTTGTACCTTGATACTATAGTTGACGCACTTTAATATCCAATATATAATCTTCATCATAGATATAACCAAAATGGAATATCGTATTTTCTGAAATAATTAAATCAGAATGGTGGTAAAGTATGCACCTACAGTTATTACACTACTTTCAATGCATAGCAAGGCAAGGCAACTTTACCAAAGCAGCATTAGAGCTTCATATCACACAGCCTGCGCTTAGTAAACAAATGGCTAGATTAGAAAATGAAATGGGTGCGGAGCTGTTCGTACGTACTGGGAGAGGGATCAAGCTTACTGAAGCAGGCAGCAGGCTGCTCTTTCACAGCGAGCGGATTCTTGCAGATTGGGAGATGGCTGCTCAAAGCATCAAGGATTTAGGATTATCCGGACGGGGATACGTCAGACTAGCCATGTACCCGACATTCATGTGGTATATTCTACCGCAATTTCTACCGGGTTTTGTTCAGAGTAATGCAAGTATTGACTTCGAAATTGAACAAGGGCTAAATGAAACCATTATGGATTGGGTCATTGGACATCATATGGAAGCAGGTATCGTGACGGCCCCTGTCTCCCACCCGCAATTAAAGCAAATTCCACTGCTCGTTGAAGAATTCGGATTGCTTATGCATACAAGTCATCCTTGGGCCAGTAGGAACTTCATCCCATTTGAAGACCTTCACCAGCAACCGCTGATTCTTTCTACCTTAAACCGCTGGTACGAAAGCTTTATTCTCCCCCTTTTCAAGCAATTGGCCATCCAACCTGAGGTTCGCTTGGTCGTCCATCAATACGATGTGATCAAAGAACTCGTCCGCGCTGAGCTCGGCGTTGGGCTAGTCCCCATTAACGCTTATCAGATGTGGAAAAAGACCGAGAGGGAGCTCGGTCAAGAACTTACGATTATCCCAACCCACCCGACATTGCAACGGCAGTTCGTGTGGATCGAGCGTCATGACAGAACGCGCTCCACTGCCTGCCATCTTTTCCTCGAATACATGAATCAATATTTCAATGAGGGATAATGCCGATGCCCGTGGAATTCTGCCATCAAATAGGCTTACTTGAAGCCCGTGATGTTTAAAGTCCCGTCATTGCAGCGTGATCCAGTTCAAGTAGTAAATGGTAGAATCGATTGTTCAGTATTTCCAGAAAATCTTAAATACGCATTCGCATTCATATCATTATCAGCTAAATGATGAATGATTTGTTTTATTGTCCATTCATTCAATCGATATGGAGTCTTCATTCCCATCTTTATCCTAAATTTAAACAGAAAAAAAGAGACTCTCCGCCTACTTGCCAGCAGGCCTCAAATCTCCGATGCTCTCGAATAAGCTTCTAGATATAGACCTTTCCTCTCTCCATGTATTTTGTTCCAACAAATTCAAGACAATTGAATCAATTTCATAAATCTAAAGCCTCGCTATGGCTAGCATCTTAAGGCGTAGAAAAAGGCGTACCTCCCCAAATCGCTACCTCACTTGCTTCCTTTGCTGTGCCCAATAATCGAGCAGGGGCTGACTCCCTTATTCATTCCGGCCCAAAAACAAAGTCGAATTAATCACCTGCCTCCCGTCCGGGGAAGTTCTGCCTATAATATCCCAGCCTAAACGATAGAGCAGCGACTCGTCGATGGCTTCGTACATAATTTGACGAATGCCCTCTGCGGTGCGGACTGCCACTAGTGCCTGAGGAGTGGTACGGCTTATCTGCTCCAGCACCTCCCTCTTGTTGCGAACAAGACTGGCCACGAAGATTACATCATAGGCACTATAATTGAAGTCCGCTCCTTCCATCAGCTTGACGATTACCTTCGACTCCAAGCCCATTCGCTTAAGCAAGGTACGAGATACCTCGAAGGCACCGCGATCCTTCTCCAGAGCGACAACTTCCGTTTTCCCGAACAAATGAAGCATGACGGGACTTAGAGGCAATGGGCCGCTTCCGACGAATACGATTGGCGCTTGCTCCGTCTTGCCATGCTTGTCCAGCAGCACGCTCAAGAAGGATAGCTCTTCGCCTACCAGAGCGTTATAGACCCTCCATATCGGCATCGCAGCAAGCTTGACCAGTGGAGAAACGTCGCCATGTGCAAGCTGCCGGGCATCATTTAATTCCGCAAGGAATTCTGCTTCGGATAGCTTATCTTGCAGCTTTCGCTGGTTGCTTCTAATATAATCGTCGCCAAGCACTGCCGTAATCTCCTCCGGCAAGTAGCGGGAACGCAAGCGGCTCATGAGACGGCCGATGATCTCAGATACTTTTGCATTGTCGGGAGACAAATCCTGTTCATGCTGGAGCCGTTCATTCGTTTCCTTGAAAAGTCGAATTAAGGCTTCAATCTTATTCTCCTTCAAGTTCGAGTCCGTGTTCATTATCGTTTCTGTTGCCTGTGCATCCATTCGCGCTGCCCCTCCTTCAATCCGCGACAAGTTCTCACTTTTTGAAGTATATTCGTCCAGGCAGCAATCTAGACGAGCAATTCGGGTTATGTTAGGAGCAACCGTCAAACCTTCCTACGCTGCGCCTACTTCCCATTTCAGTCGCAGGCTCATGATCCATAGTCAGGTTGACCGCGTCCGAACGTTCCCTCGCATTCTGCTTTTAAATTGTTTGGGGGTACAGCCGTTAAAGCGCCGGAACATCTCGTAAAAATGCGCCATATTTTCAAGACCGACCGCTGCGGCAATATCCGTTGCTTTCCTGTCGCTCATCGCAAGCATGCGGGACGCTTTGGCGATTCGTTTTCGGTTCACGTATTCCGTAAAGGAAAGTCCCATTCTGTCCTTAAAAAATTTAGAAAAATAAACGTAGCTCATCCCTGCTATACGGCTAACCTCCGTCATGCTGATCCGTTCGCCCAGCTTCTCGTCAACGTGGGCGATGACGGGTCTAAGAACCTGAGCGTCCGTCTTGTCATGCGAAGTTAGAATGCCCTCTTCGTCATGCCGAATCAGCGCCAGCATTAACGCTTTGATTTGCATGCTAACCGCTATTTCGTAACCATGCCTTCGCTGCATCACCTCATCATGGATTTGCCTGATGGCATTCCCAACTTCGTTGCTAGCGGTCAAGTTGCGGCGGAACATCCCGTTCAGCGCGTCGAGCGGATGCAGCACTTCGATAAAGGAGCTGGAAAAATGCATGGTCGCGGGATCGAAATAAGGCTCGAAATCAACATGAAGCACGATATAGGAGACATTCATGCCCACATGCGAATAGCCGCGATGAAGCTGATTGGAGCCAACAACCATAACCTCGCCAGGCTTTAGACTAAACGATTCGTCAACCGTATGCATTTCGTGAACGCCTTCAAGAACCAATATGAATTCTACTTCCTTATGGTAATGCCAGCGTGGAATGGCCGATTCCGCCTGCTTCCACTCGCTTTTCTGTTGCGTAAATGTCCACACCTTCAAACAAAGCTGCGGATTTTGATAGTGAATCGGTTCCTTAAAGATCTCCATGTCGTCGCCTCACAATGCAATTGATACTAATGTTGAATTTGGATACATTTTAACTAAATTATCGCATATACGCCCCACTTTAATCCATGTATGATTAGGACAATTCATCAATTAAGCACAGAAGGGACGATATGGGATGAAAGTAGCAGTATTGGGCAGCGGGGGCATGGGAGGCGTTCATGCCGATGTTTACACAAAGCTCGAAAATGTCCGCCTGACCGGTGTTTGCGACGTGCGAATTGAGCAGGCCGAAAAGTTGGCCGCTCGTACCGGAGCAACAGCTTACAGCTCCTTTGACCGGATGCTGGAGGACGCCGATTTTGATGTAATCAGTATTGCGCTCCCTACCTATTTGCACAAAGAATTTGCGATCAAAGCGGCAAAAGCAAAAAAGCATATTATTTGCGAGAAGCCGATCGCGTTGACTGCCGAGGACGCCAAAGAGATGATCGCAGTATGCGAGGATAACGGGGTACGTTTGTTTGTCGGCCATGTAGTCCGCTTCTTCCCGGACTATGCCAATATGAAAGCGGCGCTGGAAAGCGGGAAGCTGGGTAGACCAGGCGTTGCGCATGCCAGCCGGATCGGAGGGCATCCCGGCGGCTGGTTCGCGGATGACTCCCGCAGCGGCGGCGTTATATTGGATCTCATGATTCATGATCTTGATTTCCTCCGGTCATGCTTTGGCGAAGTCAGCAGCGTATATGCGCTGAACGCCAAGAAGGATACTTTGGATTACGCGCTCGTCACGCTGCATTTCGATAACGGTACTATCGCGAACGTTGAGTCGAATTGGGGATATCCGGGGCCATTCCATACAAAAGCGGAGATTGCGGGAAGCAAGGGCATCATTAGAGCCAATAGTTTAAAGAGCAGCTCTTTGCAGATCGCGAAGCAAGGATCGTCCAACGATCCAAGCGCTTCCGTCGTCATTCCGGGCAGCCCGGGATTCCGCAGCCCTTACGAGCTGCAGCTGGAGCACTTCCTCTCCTGTATCAGTGACGGCGGCAACCCGATCGTAACGGCCGATGACGCTCTCAAAGCGCTTGAAGTGGCGCTCGCCGCCAAGGAGAGCATTCGAACTGGCAAAGTCGTTTACATGCAAGGAGGACGCAACCAATGAATCCATTAAAAATCGGCATGATTAGTTTTGCGCACGGACATGCCTTCTCCTACCTAAACTCCCTGCTCTCCATTCCGGAGGTGGAGATTATCGGCATCGCCGACCCTGAACGCGGAAGGGTTGCGGAAGTTATCAGCAAGCACGGCATCGCCTATTACGACGATTATCGCAGCCTTCTGGAGCAATCGATGGACGCCGTTGTCATCTGCTCGGAAAATGTTTTCCATGCGGAATTAACGATTGCAGCGGCAAATAAGGGCATTCACGTATTATGCGAGAAGCCTCTTGGTGTGGGCGCCGACGAGATGAACGCCATGATCGAAGCCTGCAACAATAATAACGTCCAATTAATGACCGCCTTTCCATGTCGATACCTGCCAGCCGTGATACAAGCTAAAGAAGCGGTGGAACGCGGCGAAATCGGGGAGATCGTTGCCATTAAGGGAACCAACCGCGGCACGGCACCTAGCGGCTGGTTCGTCGATCCGACATTATCCGGCGGCGGCGCTCTCCTCGATCATACGGTTCATGTCATGGACTTGATGTGCTGGATCACAGGCTCCGAACCCGAGGAAGTTTACGCTTATGCAGCCACCCTGTTCGATGAAAAGTTAGGCGTCGACGATGCCGGCATGATTCACGTTAAATTCGAGAACGGGACGTTCGGCGTCGTGGATACCAGCTGGTCCAGGAGGGCTCCGTTCCCGACATGGGGCGATGTCACGATGGAAATAATCGGCACCAACGGTGTGATATCCGTAGATTCCCTCGGACAAGTAAACGAACTATATAGCCAGGAAGCCGGCACCGGCCAATGGAACTATTGGGGCGACAATATGGATCTTTATCTGGTGAAGGCGTTTGTTCAAGCCATTAAGCAAGGGGAACAAGTCCCGATCAGCGGCGAAGACGGAATGCGTTCGGCAGCTGTCGCTTTGGCCGGTTATCAATCAATCGAAACGGGCCAGCCTGTTAAGCTTCGAGTCTAATCGACTTACGTACTAACAACATGGAGCCATGCACAAGCTGCATGGCTCCATGTTGTTAGTACACGGCATTCTCCCTGACCGCTCATCTCGTTCGCTGACGTTTTGTATCATCGGCGACGTCTTCTTAAAAATAGGATCAGCAAGATAAAAGTTATTAGAATAATTACAGAAACAAAAACAATTGTAATGTACCCATTGTCTGCTTCCATATTGATTGAAGATATTTCCAACGGAATTTCATGGGGTATTATTTTGGAGGGTTCATATCCTGTTCCCAATGCCTTCAGTTCTTCTTTTGCGGATGCAAGAGTCTTGTTTCCTTCACAAAGACCGGTTTCAAGGCGATCTGGGTCACCGTAAGTAAAAACGATGTATTCTTTATTCACTTCGAAACCCTCATATCCACAACTTTCAGAACTCAATGCTGTGTGAACAGTCGTTTGAGAACCCAGTTCTCCTTTCCATACCGTTTTAACTTCAAACAGAACTTTTACAGGATCAGCGGAAGACCAGATCTTCCCTTTAACAGGTTTAGTCACACTCAATATTTTACCCGTAAAAATTGCGGTTTTCCGTTCCAGCTGCTCTTCAATACTTGGGAGTTCGGCACAAGAGCATGCGTTGACAGTTACAGGTTCGATCACGAACCACATACCGAATAAGATCAAAAAACTCAGCAGGGCCATTACGGTTCTTTTCCACATGTGATCACCTCATTGGAATGAATGGTGGAATTTACACATGCAAATAGACGAAGTCAAGCCTAGGATTGTTGCGTAATTCTGCCACTTCTTCCACGCACAACCACATCCACTCATGAAGGCTGTCTGCCGTAATGACTTGTTGAGCTGTTGTTCTTCAGTTCACTCAATATTTTTTCTTTACAGTCGCCGCGATGGCAAACTACTCCTGGATCCCAATTCCCATAAGAAAACACTCTTTCTCGCTAGCAATAATACTTCATTCCTTCATTTCAAGATCCATCACTTTACACCATTCAATAACTAATTCCTTTATCTTTTTTTCTTTGAATTCATACCATTGTTTTTCTATGTCATGTTCGCTGATTCCGTCTTTAAATCTTCTAAATGCCCCTCTTCCTTGAATAGCTCCAAATAAATCTTCTCGAACCTCATCTTCGCTTAATGTTCCGATAAATTCCTCTATTATTTCATACTCATGGTACTCGTTTCTTAATGTAAAATAGAGGTAAACCTCGTCTTCATCTTCGATAATTTTTATTGCTTGTTCAATGTTCTCTCTTTGCCAATCTGGATATTTTTCAAGTGGCTCTTCATCTTCTGCAGCTCTCATATCTTCTTTAGATAATGTTATAACTTCGCCTGTCTGGGTGTTTATATATGTAACAGTTTCAACCATCTGAAATTCAATCTCATTAATCAGATCATCTAGTTTCACCGCTTTCGATTTTTCAAGAGCCTGTTTCTCATTGTCAATGTTCGACAAATTCCCTGCCTCCCTTTGTTAAGGGTAAATTTGTTTCGCCTATGAGCTCATAGTTTTCCACCTGATAGGTGTACTTATATGCCGAAATGAACAATCAATTGGTTATTGTCTGAAGCTTTGACTGCTAAATCAATTAAGGATTCTATTTCAATCTGCAAAGTTTCTCGCTTCAACCAATTTTTCGATTGTTCCCAGTGTCCATTTTCATTTTCTTTTTCTTTCCAAACGGTATCTCCTCTTAAACTGAATGTGTCAGGTGCCTCTTCGATTAGTTTAAGCCATTTATCTAATATCCTTATAAGCTTCTCTGCTCCGGGCTTGTTAATAACGGTTAATCCATAGTAATTTAACCCTTTGTGGCTTTCTTTTGTTTCGGGGTTATATGAAGGCAACCAATTCAAAAAGTCCGATAAGTATTGAATAATCTCATCTGACACTACAGACTTCTCGGCCCATGTATAACGATTAGCTCGGTACCATTCATATCTGTCATTCATATCAAAATCGCCGCTAAGAAGGAAAAACTCGTGTGTCAAACTCATACAAATCACCTGGGTTAGCCCGTGTTAATTTACTGGTCTTACAGAAATTATATTACCACATATTTCAACTACTCTGCTCGTTAGCTTAATACTTGCATTCAGTCTACCACCGATCGATTGTTTCATTTCCCTAAACTTTCATTCGATCTTGAACCGGTATTCGTTCAAACGTTGCTGTTCTGGTTTCTGATAAAGTGAATGTTCTTTTATGTTGGAGAAACTTTTGGAGGTACGATTGGACCTAGTTACGGTCATTGAATATCCCCAATTCGGACCATATCGATCATCTGTTGCATGTATTGCTGGCAATTTGATTCGGTCTGCGACGGGTGATGGCGTTAGTTTGAGCTGCTGCTCCGGTCGCAACCAAGATTGTCATTAACGAGCATCGAGATCGAATCGAAGAAGCTAAGAAACCGGGCGAACGAAGAAATAGGGGCTGTCTCAAGGGAGATTGCACAGCTTAACGCAGCTTAATTCCAGGTATCCCTGCTTAAAAAGGCATCTAAAACTCTCCATAGACGTTTTTAACGTCTATGGTTAACGACAATGGCGGTGCAGGATAATCTCCCGCACCGCCATTTCTAGTTTCACACAAATTCTCCATCAAGGGCCCCGTTTCAAGCAACAGAGCTACTGTCGAACAACTCTTCTTCCGTAACAATCGATCGTCAGTTCTCCGCCGACTCCCGCTTCACCTTCTCGATCGTCAAAGCCAGAAACGCAAGGGCGAGGCCTTGCCCCCAGCCCTGGGCCCACTTGCGGTCGATGCCGAGGTAGCCGGCAATGTCGTTCATGACGGCGGTGCCGCCGGATACATTGCGAACGCGGCCGTTGTCAGAGATGTTGTCGAGAACGCCTTCCAGCGCCTTCTGAACGTATTTGCCATGCAACGTATTGCCTTGAGTAATCATTGCCGCCGCAATTCCCGCCGTAGCCGATACTTCGCCGTAAGCTTCCGGATAGTCTAAAACGGTGCCCCAGAGACCGTCATCCTTCTGCAGCTTCTTGATTGCCGCCAGCTGATCGCGGAGCGCGCTCCAGATATGCATCATCGGAGGATAGAGATAAGCCTCCGGCAATATTTTCGCCGCTCTGGACATCGTGTAGGCCGCCCAAGCATTCGCGCGTGCCCAATAGATGCCGGACATATGGTCCTGCTTGATATTGTTGTACCCGTGATACCAGAGGGCGTCGTTCTCGTCCTGCAAGTAGTTGATGTGCCAATAGAACTGGTGCAGCGCGTCGTCTACCAGATGTTTTTTGTCGAACATGATTCCCGCGCGCAGCATAAAGTACGCCGCCATAAACAACGTGTCTGCCCAACATTGCTCTGGAAAATCGTTGTTGGCCGATACGGTGTGCTGTAAGACCCGGTCGCCGAAACGAAGCGCCTTGTTCTCCAGGTAATCCAGCTTGCTGTTAATAAGCTCCAAGTATCGTTCGTCCTTCGTCTGCTCGTATAGCGTGAGCAGCATATGTCCGATCGCGCAAGAATTGACCGTCCAGACGGGAAGACCCGCTTCGATGTATTCGTCCACCCAAGCGATCATCCGGTCCAGATAAGCCTGGTCGCCCGTCACCTCGTAGAGACGGCTGACGCCATAGTAGGCGACGCCGCCCGGCCAATCCCAAGTGAGGTCCATATTAAACGTATACTCCGCGACCTTTGCGGCGATTGGCTTTAATTCGCTTTCTTTGGCGTTAATTCTCATCTCCGTCATCCCCCTCAAATAATAACATTGCCACATGACGTCCGTTATCCTTGGAGCTTTATGATCCAGACATCTCTTCCGCCAAGCTCGGCCGAGCCGCTCAGCTCGCGACCAGACAACAGCTCGACGCCGGAACGATCGCCCAGATTCACTTGAGCCGCATCAGCGTTATGGTTCAGCACAAACAGATAGGACTGCCCTTCTTTGGAACGTACCGTCGTCTCCACCCCATCCGGAACGGACGGGATAAGCGGCGCGATACCGCGGTCTGCGCACAACTGGGTCAACCAATCCTGCAGGAACAAAGCCTCGGGGCTTGTTGCCATATACCAGGCTTCGCCCGCTCCGAACTTGTTGACCGTAAGCGCCGGCATCCCTGCATAGAAGTCATCGCCATAGACAGCCTTCACCTCCGCACCTTCGGAGTGAATGAGGTCGCAGATCATAGCGCATTCGTATTCCTGCTTCAAGCCAGCAGCGCCGTCTGCTGGTATTATCCGGTTGCTCTGACTTGGCAGCAACGCGTCGATCTCTTCGGCCCAGATGCCCAGCGGCTTTCTCAATTCGCCTGGGTAACCTCCCGTCTTCACCCGGTCGTTTTCATCGACAATGCCGCTGAAAAAGGTCGTGATTAACGCGCCGCCATTATGCGTATATTGCTCCAGCTTGGCGGCAACGCCTTGCTTCACCATGTACATGACGGGGGCAATGACCAGATCGTATCCGCTCAAATCGGCTTCCACGCTGACGACATCCACTGCGATTCCGGCGCGGTACAGCGCATCGTAGAATTTATGCGCTTCATCTACATAACGCAGCGCGATCGTCGGACCGCTGGACATCTCGACCGCCCACCAGTTCTCCCAATCGAACAGAATGGCGACCTTCGCTTCCACGCGGGCATCCAGCAAAGTTTCGCCGAGCTCCCCAAGCTCCGCGCCAAGCTGCGCGCATTCGCGGAATACGCGTGTATGCTCATGTCCGACATGTTCGATGACGGCACCATGATACTTCTCGCAGGCGCCGATGGAACGGCGAAGCTGGAAGAACAAAATCGTATCCGCGCCTCTCGCTACCGCTTGGTAGCTCCACAGGCGCATGACGCCCGGACGCTTTAGCGAGTTGTAAGGCTGCCAGTTCTGCTGGCTTGGCGTCTGCTCCATAAGCATAAAAGGCTGGCCGTCCTTTAGTCCGCGCATGAGATCATGCATCATGCCCGTGTAGCTATGCGGCGTATCAAACCGTGGATAGTTGTCCCATGACACCACGTCCATATGCTTCGCCCATTTGTGATAATCGAGCTTTTTGAACGCACCCATCAGGTTGGTCGTGACGGGGATATCCGGCGTATGTTTCTTGACGGCTTCGTACTCCAGCTTGTAACAATCCAGCAGGCTGTCGGAATGGAAGCGGATATAATCCAGCGAGATGCCTTGGAAATTCGTTTCCGTCCGTCCGTTCGCCCCTTGCCATTCCTCGCTGCGTCCGCTAGGCAAGACAATGTCTTCCCAATCATGGAAAGTATGACCCCAGAAGCCTGTATTCCAAGCGCGATTTAATGATTCAAGCGTGCCGTAGCGCGCCTTCGCCCATTCGCGGAAAGCCGCTTCGCAGTTATCGCAATAACAATTTCCGGCGCCGCCGTATTCGTTGTTGATATGCCAAATCAGAAGTGCGGGATGATCCTTGTAGCGCTCCGCCAGCTTCTCCGCCATGCGAGCCGAATATTTGCGGAAGGTCGGACTGTTCGGGCAAGAGTTATGGCGTCCGCCGAACTTCCGCTTGTTGCCGTTGAAGTCGACTTGCAGCACATCAGGATATTTGCGCGCCATCCACGCGGGATGTGCGGCTGTGCTCGTTGCGAGGCAGACGCCTACTCCATCCGCATGGAGTTTGTCCATCATTTCATCTAGCCAGCCGAAATCGTAAGTATCTTCATCGGGCTGATTTTTCGCCCAAGCGAATACGTTAAGAGTCGCAACATCTATGCCTGCAAGTTTGAACAGACGCAAGTCCTCGTCCCAAACTTCTTTTTCCCATTGATCGGGATTATAATCGCCGCCATACCAAATTTTCGGTTTTTTCGCGCTGATCATCTTGTCACTCCTCGAAATATATGATAAAACCGCAGTATACATCTCCATTGTAAAACTTTCATATTTATGATCCCATATAAAAAAATCGAATATTCATATAAGAATATGGAGGTTTGATCATGAAACGACGCATCGTTCCCGCATCTCCGGCGGAATTGCTGCCTCTGCAGATTGAATCTATTGGAGCTAGCCCCGAGCAAGAGGCCATTGACAGGCCGAACGGCTATCCCTATTTCCACTGGCTGCTGACGATTGAGGGAGAAGGAGAGCTTTCGGTGAACGGTCATACGTGGAAAATGACGCGGCGCACCGGCGTGCTGATGACTCCCGGAACGCCACATCGGTACGAAGCGAAAAACGGGGCCTGGCATTCGGGGTTCGTCACCTTTCATGGAAGCATGGCGGCAAGCTTCATTCAATCGTTTGGATGGAGCAGCGCGGAACGTTTTCAATGGGATGACGGCGACGACCGGATCTCGCAGTTTTTGGCGGATATGCTGGTCCTCGCCGAAACTGGGGGCGATCCCTCCGGCTTGCAACTGTCTTCGGATCTGTACCGATTTCTCACGCTGCTCAAGACGGATGCGCGTACCGATAACCGTCCATCCATCACAAAGCGGCTGGAGCGAATCCAGCTGCTGCTGGACTGGCTCGAGACGGAATTCCCGGATCCCGGCATCGGATTGACGGAGATGGCAGCCATGCTGGATATCGGCGAGCGGCAGCTGAACGAGAAGTTCCGGGAGCTGTTCGGCCAGACGGCGTATGCTTATCTGATTCAATTGCGGATTCGTAAAGCGAAGGAATGGCTGCCCTCCCGAACGGACTGGACCATTCGCAGAATCGGGGAAGCTGTCGGCTTCCGAGACGCAAGCCACTTCGTGGCGACGTTTCGCAGGAAGGAAGGCATGACGCCGGAAACGTACCGCAGGCTATATGGCACTTGGCCGGTGACTTGAGCAAAGCTGGCTCTACGAAACTTGTCCGGTGACGTGAGCAAGATTAGTCTCCAACGCTGCTTTAAAGCAGCCAACAAAGCTGCACCCCTTTGTTGGCCAGAAATAAAATCCGCCACCGCAACATTATCGGCTTCCACACGTTATTAGTATTGCGGGTGGAATTTTTTTCTATAGGAGGGAGACTTCTTCATTGAACAGACCTTTTTGTACGCTCATGACTGTAATCATCGTCCTTGTTAGTGTCACAGCCTGTACGGTACAAAATGACGCTCAAGAACAGGCCGTTGAAATGACTCATAATAGTCGGAATGAGAAAGACATCGTCAAGTCTGAGGTTGCAAAAGGGATTAATGACATGCCGAGTCAGGATTTAAATCGCGATAACATTCTAGGACAAACGGGCGTGTTAAAGGAAACTAACGAAAGTTCGCCAAAAGGGGCCCATTTCACCTATTTGTATACAGACGAAGCAGGTGAAGAAGAAATACTACTTGAGCTATACGCAAGAAATATCGATGAAATTGATTTGGATGAGGATGGCATAACAGAGCTAGTCGTTCTTATGCCGGGGCCGCTCATGTCTGCAAGAATATACGATCTTGTAGATGGAAAGATATCGTATATTGATGTTAATGAGGTATTGGGGAGCAATTGGTCATCCAGCTTAAACGGCGTGGGTAATGTCAAACGCGAATATCTTAAAGGTATACAAGCCGGTTTTGAAAATGAGGATGGAAGCTCAAGAATAGAGGTTTATTCATTCAAAGATTTGCAGCCTATTTATATCGCCCCTCTCTCCGATGTAAAAATGTAACGGTTGAGCAATCTTACAGACGTCAGGAAGCTGTCGATTAACAGTGCATAGGTGAAACTGCTGGCAACTGTTCGTTAAGAAATGAACTGGAGCTGCTTCTACTTAAAGGAAATAAAAGGCGTTATTTCAGCAAAAAGCACCGTTTCGCAATTCTAATGGAACTGACGGCCCTTATGATGGGCCAAAGTTCGCGTTTTGCCTAGATTTCTCACGAATAAAGTCGCAGGGTTCCGTTAGATTTTAAAATCACGCCAAACGATCAAAATAAGAGCTCTCACTTCCGTTTGCAGGGTGGCGATGTTCAATTGTAGCTCCAACTCCAGCTTTGCACACATTGGATCGACAGTCTCATCAGATAATCATGCAATATAGTGATTCGCAGATATCAATACAGTCATGTATGTCCGCACCGAAAAACATTCCTCATCGCCCACCTACCTGCATGCATGACCACTTTCTCAGTCGTGTCCCTCCAACAAACATTGCATCGCATGTTTGGATCCTTATCTCCATTACTCAGTTGATTCGTTCAAGAGCTAACTATCGGCGCTCCACCTTTGATCAATATCCCCTCTATTCAGGACAAGTTAATACACAATCTAGTCTGAATAAAGGGGATAGCGTTCCAAGGGAATTGAGGACGACTGTTTCAACTCGGGTACCAGCATAGTTAGAAGAATTTCCTGAGTAGATGGGATATCGTCAAAGGGAAATGCGGACGCTCGCTTTAATTCGGGCACCTGTTAGGGGACTTTCCCTGAGTAGAGTAGGTGGGCTACCATTCAAAGGAAAGCTAGGATGACTACTTCAACTCGGGTATCAGCAACGTTTGGGAGTTTCCCTGAATAAAGGGGATACCGTTCCAAGGGAATTGAGGACGACGGCTTCAACTCGGGTACCAGCATGGCTAACGGATTTACCTGAGTAGAGGGGATATCGTTCCGAGGGATGCGTTTGGCCGGCCAAAGCCGCTCGGCCTAAAAAACAAAACTGCCCACAAGGCATAATAATGGCCTCGGGGCAGTCCTGCTGCGTTTAACGATAAGTTACCAGAATATCGATCGGATAACGACCGGCATTCCTGCCGTACAGCGCAAGCCCGCCTTCCTTCGCCTCCAGCTCCAAAGTAAAGCTGCGGCTCCGGTTCAGTTGCGCGGCCAGGGCGCTCGGCACTTCTATCCTGCACAAATAACCATACGACCCTGCTTCGTCCAGCTTGTTCGATTCCGACTGATAATGCCACGACAACACGCCCCTGCTGTCCGCAGGATCGTCAGGCAAGTAGATGCTGTCTACTTTCACTCCGTCTATGATTACGTTGACAGTCGAGTCGTGCCTTACCTCATCTGTCATGTAATACGTATTGGGGTTGCTCTCCGTTTTGGCATCCGCGCCAAGCATAAAGGATAGGTCGGGGCGTTTGTATTCCCCACCTTCGATATTCCGTGTCAGCAATCGTTTGGCACTGGCCTCGAACAGGATCTCCATGTGGCCGATGACGGACTGCTCGTTACAGTCGGGCAATTGAACGTTATAGATGAAACGTCCTGTCGGACCGCCGTTTGCCTTCTGTCCTTGAATCGCGTTCCATTGATAAGCCCAGTCATGCTCTGTAAATGCAGGAACCGGTACTTTTACAATCCCGCCATCCAAGCCGTACGATTGCCCGTCAGATCTGCCGCTCCGAACGTCGAACGTTGTAAAGTTGCGCATGACGGTCTCACCGCTCGCGGTTTGAAGCCGGAGGGCAAGCACCGCAACCGCATCCTGTTTAGGAAGAGTGAGCTGCAACGATTGCAGTGGAGACACGCCGTAGCCGTTCCATTCCAGCAACATTTTTCCTTGATCCGCAACGACTCTGGTTCCCAATTGATCGTACCAGAGCTCCCAATTCAACTGCAGCTCCTGTCCGAAATACCGATCGGAGTAACTGGAGCGAAGCAAAGGAATTGCGACGGTTGCTCCGGCATTGACGGTTTGGCAAGGCGGCGCATCGATGACGATGAAATCCGGGGCATGCAGGTCGGCGATCGTCATGCCTGGCACGAACCATTCGTAGCCGAATTTTTTGTCCGTTCCGTCCAGCCGGTAGTAGCCGTTGAATTCGTTGGTCACATCCCGGAATTCCGTAAATACGAAGCCGCAAAGCTTGTCGTGCCTGCGGAATTCATTCATCATATATCGATAATGCCAAGCTAGGTCGCTGTCACCTGCTCCTCCTTCGATTCCCCACACATTACCGCATTCGCTGTTCATTAAGGGCGCGTCGGTCTGCACATTGCCGCCAATATAATTGAAAGGGGAACCGGGGAATGTCTTATCCACAACGTCCTGAAGATGTTCTCGCAATTCCTTGTAACCATTAATATAGAAGTGCCAAGTATTAATATCCGACTCCACATGGTCAAAGAGCGTCGCCGAATTGTCCTCGATAATGCGGGTTGGGTCAAGCTTTTTTGCCCATTGGTAGATTTCCCGAACCCAGTTTTGCGTCTCCGGCAGGTAGTTGCTTGGATGCAGTTGATCGCTGGACAGACCGACTTGATCGCTATTTGTCTTGAGCCCCCATGTTTCGTTAAACATAACCCAGGAGAAGATCGAAGGGTGATTGTAATCCCGCTCGATAACTTCCCTCGCTTCGCCCACATAGGATACGCGAGCACTCTCATCCGGATTCCCCCAGAAGCAAGGCATATCCTCCATCACGAGAATACCGAGCTTGTCGGCCCAGTACAGCTTGCGCGGCTCCTCCGGCTTAATATGAATGCGTACGAAATTAAGACCGAGACGCTTCATCATATAAATCTCGTTCTCCATCTCTTCGTCGGTGGGATACGTAAAATAACCCGTCGGGTGGTATGATTGATCCAAAGTCCCGTTTAAATAGATGGGCTTGCCGTTGAGCGTGATCCAGCGGTATTGCCGCTCGCCGACAAGCGCCGTACCGATCTCCCGAATGCCGAAGTACGTGCTTACGATATCACGACCGCCGGAACCAGCCTCCAGCACAATCTCGCCCTCGTACAGATTCGGTTCTTCCGGAGACCACAATCTTGGTTGATCGACGTTGAAGGAGGTTACAATATCGTTTGCGCCTTCGACCAATTGCAAGGGGATGACATGCCGGACTTCGCCTTCGGCAAATGAAAACGATAACGTCGCAGGACCGGCTTGCCGGGCATGGACAGTTGCCGCCACCTCGATGGTTCCGTCAATCCCCGTTACGAACCTGGCTTGATGAATAAAGTCCGACGGACGGGCCTCCAGCCAGACCGGCTGCCAGATTCCTCGTATCTCTCCGTAGCCCTGCTTCCCCCGCGCTTGATAATCGCGGTCGTTATCCTCCGCCCGTACGACGATCCGGTTTGCCGCATCCCGCTTCCATACATCCGTTACATCGAATTCGAAGGTGCCGTATCCTCCTTCGTGCGAGCCGACCAGCGACTCGTTGACCCATACATCGCAGGTATAATCCACCGCGCCGAAACGAAGAACCACACGGTCGTTGACATGGGCCGGCGACCAGCTTACGTCTCGGCAATACCAGCCAATTCCCTTCTCCTCGCTGCCAATGCCGGAGAGCGGACTTGCCCAGGAGAAAGGCACCGTGATCGTCGATGCATAGGGATCGGCAGACCAGCCATACCACTGCTCGGTCTTGCCCGCATTTTCACGATCGAATTGAAAATGCCAGGTTCCGTTCAAATTCAACCAGTCTTGGCGCTGCCAGTCGGGACGCGGATATTCCGGGCGAGGCATAGCTGCATTTTTCGTAGTTGCTAGTGACGTAGACAAACGGCACACAACCTTTCATTGGTTTATTGGAGGCGCTTTCGTCAATCATATCAGCATCAATATAGCATATTCACAATATACATTGCAATAATATAATACTTGCAAAAATCATGCGCAATCGTTTATTATCCTTGTACAATCTTTTAGAAGAGCCGAGATCACATGAGATAAACGGTTGTAGGGAGGGGAGAGCGATATGGTAGATATAAGGCAGGAGGTTCTGCGGTTTCCCGCCTCGAGGATTACGGATGTTGCGAAGGCATTATCCGGGGATTTGCGCGTTCGCATTCTCGAAGCCATAGGATCCGATCAGATGAGCGTGACGCAACTGGCCCAAACTTTAGGCGTCGCTCAGCCGACCGTATCCATTAATATTCAAATTCTGGAGCAAGCGGGGCTGGTCGTTACCTCGCAAGGCTCCAACCGCGAAAAGTTATGCTCCGTCTCCGGCCGCTCGATTCTGCTTGAGCTTCCCGAGAAGCCTGGAGACGGTTTGCACAAGGCCGAAGAAATCCATATGCCGATCGGCATGTATTCCAGTTGCTCCGTGCAGCCGACTTGCGGAATGGCCAACAAGGAAGGCACCCTTATCGGCTCGACGGATGATCCGCGCGTGTTTTATATGCCCGATCGGATAGAGGCTGCTTTGCTATGGTTTTCGGGAACCGGATTTGTCGAATACTATTTCCCCAATCCCATGCCGCCTGGCGTGGCGATTGACGAATTGAAGCTAAGCGCGGAGCTTTGCTCGGAGGCGCCGTCTTTCGCAATGGACTGCCGTTCAGATATCACTTTGTTGATTAACGGCAAAACAGTGGGAACATGGATTAGCCCCAGCGATTTCGGCGATCGCAAAGGTAAATTAACCTCTGATCGGTGGAGAAGCGGAACGGAATACGGCCGATTGACAGAATGGAGCGTGACAGGGAACGGCGGATTTGTTAACGGCGAAAGACTGACGGATACGACGCTGGCCACGCTTGACCTGCAATACAACGAGCCCATTATCGTAAGGCTCGAGGTCAGCGACAGCGCGGTGAACCAGCGCGGGATGAACCTGTTCGGCTCCATGTTCGGCGATCATCCCCAGGATATCGTGCTTTCGTTCGTCCGATATACGGCTCCGGCGGAATAAAGCTTGGGTGTAGTCTTATAAGGATGGTTGATTCCATGCAAAAAAGTCGCCAATTGGGCGACTTTTTGTATGACCTGCTGGCGATTGGCAGACGGTTGGCTGGATTCGCGGACAAATCAGACGTTTGAGGTCTTCTCAATCCTTCGGCTTGTCTCCAATCAACCCAAGCAAAAACATTTGAGAGAAGGCGTAACCCTTGTACGTACGGGACACGCACGCCGGAATCGTTAGATCATGTTCGATGTAGACAGCTAGAATCCGCTGCGTAAATTCCCTTTGATCCGTTAAGGAAAGCTCCTGCAATTGTTTTGCGAACTCTTTGTCGACGTTCTCTCTCCCGCCCAGCGATTGCTGCAATCCATAACCCGCTCTGTACAGATCAGCCGCAAGCTCCTCGTCCGTCCGTCGATGTTCGGCAATGTAGTTCGAGATCCAGTCGCGTACAAGAGACGAAGTATCCTTATTGTTTTCCTTCGCGATTTGTTGGAAGGTTTCTTTGAGATCCTTTGTTATGCGAATTTGCAGATTTGCATCCATGGCGCGTTCCCTCCTTTGTTTGTTATGTTTATTGTAAAAGCGGTGTAATTACTTTGTCAATACATTGTAATTACAAAAGAACCAATCCTGAAGTTCAGAATTGGCTCTTGTTTTTGAATGTTATGATTGCTTGCTCTGTTTCGGCATAATGCCGGTTACTTCGCCAACTCACCGAATCGCGAGAAAATCGCCAGCGCGGGATCGATCGGCACTTCCGCCTTTTCGACATCCTCCGGAATACGAATCGTCGGAGTCGGGCGAGGGCGCCTGTTCCCGAATTGGGGCAGCCATTCGCTCTCCGCGTCCAGCATCTCCGTCACCATCTCGCGGATTTCCTTTAACGTGAGCACGGAAGACGTAAGCGGATCCATTGCGATAGCCTGCACGACCGTCTCGGGATCTCCGCTCTTCGCTGCTAACACGGTTAGCCGCTGTACATTAATGTTCGTCATGTTAAGCGCCGCGCATTGCGGAGGCAGCTCGCCGACGATCGTGCGGTGGATGCCTGTACGGTCGGCAAAAACCGGACCTTCTGCGCAGCAATCCTCCGGCAGGTTTGCGATCATGCCATTGTTGCGAAGGTTGCCGCTGAACTTGAACGGCTTGCCTGTCTCCAGCGCTTCGATAATATAAGCGCAATATTCGATGCTTCTTGGCGGAAGGTCCGTCGACTCTTCCGCGAGCGTATCCGTCCGCTGGAATTTATCAGCCACGTAAGCGCTCCACTTATACGCCGCGCCGGACTCGCCTCCAAACGCCGGCTCATCGCAATACAGCTCCAGCGCCTTCGCGCTATGGCGGAACCAAGGCACGTACTCCGACAAGTGCCCCGTCGATTCCGTCATGAAGTAGCCGAAGTGACGGAACACCTCGCCGCGTACCTTCTCGTTGACGTAATACTCCGGCAGCTCGAACTTCTCTCGCAACAAGGGGTATAGATCTTCTCCCCTATGCTCGATTTTCAAGAACCAGCCCATATGATTGATGCCGCCTGTGGTGAAGTCGATCTCTTCCTTAGGAACGCCCGTATAACCTGCGATCAGGTCAAGCGTCGTCTGAACGCCGTGGCACAAGCCGACGTATTGGATGTTCGTCTCTCCGAGCGCCCAGCAGATCATCGCCATGGGATTGACGTAATTGAGGAGAATAGCTTTCGGACATAGCTCCTCCATGTCCTTTGCCACGTCCAGCATGACGGGTATGCTGCGCAGCGCGCGGAATACGCCGCCAGGACCGAGCGTATCGCCTATACATTGATCGACGCCGTATTTCAGCGGGATTTTATAATCGAGCTCGAACGCTCCGAGGCCCCCGATCTGGAAGGAGCAGATCACGTAATTGGCGCCGGCCAGCGCTTCCCTGCGGTCGGTCGTGATCGTTATCTTAGAGCGAAGTCCATTATCCGCGACTACGCGATCAAGATAATTTTTTACGCGCGAAGTATTAGTCGTTGATGGTGCCATTAGCACGAATTCCGTTTCCTCCAGCCCTTCCGTTGCCATGATATCCATGATTAGCGTTTTGCAGAAAACGACGCTGCCCGCCCCGATAATTGCAACTCTTCTCATCTTCATATCTGCCTCCTTTGTAAATGTCTTGGATCAGTATAGCATGCCTATGATAGAGCTGGGAGGCAATAATGCCAACCTGCATATTCGGTTAAGCTCCGCGTATAGGATATTCGGAGAAGAGTGTCGGTAGCTTCGTTATCTAAACAAATTTATGAGGTTCGCCATCTCCCATGGAGAAACCTGTTGACGGGCTTGCTCGTGCCATGGGCCGAAAACGGCTCTCTTTCTCTTTCTGCACATTTGTGCATTTCTCCCCAATTTCTTAATCAAATGGGGCCCTCTGCCTAGGGAATTGTACGAAAATACACAAATTCTCGCTTCACATCGTCATTCGGGACCTCTCCGAGCCAAAATTTGTGTATATATGTACAAATGTACGAATGAATGGCTTTTACCTCATCTTAATTGTGTATTTTCGCCCAATTGTTGTACTGTTTGTAAAAAGCGTCGCACACCAGCACCTGAACCAGCATTAGCATCCGCAACAGCAACAACAACAACAGCACCAACACCAGCATCAGCCCCCCATTCCAGCACCACCATTCGCCTCCACTTCGCGCTAAGCAGTTAGCCGTTACATTAGCGTAAACGGCGCAAAAACTAATCTGCTCTGGGAGCGCCGTAAACAAGCCGTCGCGATCAGGACGCTAAAAAAGAGGATGCGCCTAAGCACAGCCTCTTCCACGTGATTGTAGCGGAATCCTCTCTAGTTAAAAATAGCTAGAATCAAATGCGCCGATTCGGCGCGGGTCGCATTTTTGAGCGGCGCGAACCGATTGTCCCCGACGCCCTTGATCCATCCGCGTTCTGCCGCAACGGCGATGTAAGGTTGTGCCCAGACAGGAGCATCGCCTGTATCGGTAAAGTTCGGACGCGCATCTTCCTCGGGCACGATGCCCTGGGATCTGACGATGATAGCCGCCATTTCGGCGCGCGAGATAAGCTTGCCGGCCCCGAAAGTGCCATCCCCATAGCCTTGGATCATTCCCGCTTCTACAGCAGCGGATATATATCCCCGCGCCCATACCGGAATTCCGTCTATGTCCGCAAAAGCGAGCTCCGGCACATCCGGAATGTCGAGCTCCAAGGCTCGCGCAAGCATCGTAACGAACTCCGCTCGCGTTACTTGCTTCTGCGGGCGGAATGTACCGTCGCTGTAACCGGCTACCCAGCCCAGCTCGGTCGCTTGCAGAATGGACTTCTCCGCCCAGTGTCTGGCAATGTCCTTGAACTGCGCCCAAGCCGAGACCAGCCTTACCTTTGCTTCCAGCTCGGCCATCTCCAGCCCGGAATCAACAAGCTTAATGTCTTGCAGAGTAAAGCTCGCTCCTCCTCCAGCTATCCGCTCGAACGTGAAGGTAGCCAGCGCAGCCTCGCCCTCCGTTCCTTTTACCTTGCCAACCTTGGAATGAGCGAACAGAATGTTCCCGCCCTTGACGATGGGATCTACTGTAAAGCCGGTTATCGGACTTGCAGCCCCGACGAAACGCACCAGCTTGGGGTCGTATTCGAGACTGAACTGGTAGGCGTACAGGTCCTTCAGCCTGCTTCCCGTTACTTCGACCGTCACCTTGGACTCCCGGCTGCTTGCCTTCATGCTTATTACAGGATCGTCAGCCGCTCCCGCCAACCCGGGAGACCAAAGCGACAACAACATTAGCGCCGTTAAGAGGACAATCCCCGATTTCGTCCATTTGAGCTTCATCGCTGTCTCTTCCTTCCCATGTAGGAAGAGGATGGGCCTGCATCCCCTCCCCCTCTTTCCTTTACATAAATTACTCTTCCGCACTCCATCCCGACAGAATCATCTGCGCCACGGCTGCCAGTACGCGAATGTTGATCTTGCCTTCGCCCAGCAGATCCGCCTTCTCGATCTCGCTCCAGTTGTCGTCTTCGGAGGTCACTCCGAAGTACTTGGCGATCATGGACAGATCGCGAATCGTAATTTGCGTCTGACCGTCCACCAGGCTGATAAACTTCGCTTGGAACTGCTGCACCGCGTCGTTAAGGGCGCCGGTTGCCGCATCGACATGACCTTGCGTCGCCCACGCATTGCCGCGAACCGCAGAAGCCGCATCGATGGCTCCTTGAAGCAACGTTTTCGCGCCGACTTCGTATTGCCCGATTTTTGTGCCTTCCACCGCTTTCGAGAGATGATTCTGCGCAGCCGCGATTGCTGCGATCAAAGCCGACTTGTCAGAATCGATCGGAGGCTCCTGCCCGATGCTAAACGAGTGGTATGCCTCGGCGATATCGGCTACTCCGGCCGAGCCATTGCGGGATACTTCGAACTTCGTCACAGAGGTGCTGACATTGCCGGCCGCGAGGCCTGGCTTTACCTTCCCTCGAAGGATGAACAACTCTCCGCCCTCCGAGACGGCATGCGATTCTCCGCCGCTCAACAGAATGACGCGAATCAGTCCTTCTTCCGGTCGGACGGCCGTCGCAAGAATATGCACATGCTCGCGGCTTTGCGAGATGGCGCCATCTGCCAGGGCGAGCTCGCCATCTTCTCCTGCTATCGTCTCAAACGACACTTTCGCCGGATCGTATTGGACGATAACGTCCATGGCGGTGAAGCCTGCTTCCACTTCGGATACGCCGATCTTGAAATCAACCGATTGACCGGCATAAGCGCTGGATGGTCCCATCAGATACGCCTTGGCCCAGACTTCGCCGGGCGGAACCTCGGTATCCTCCAATGTCACGAATGCGGAGAGCGGGATGTTTAGCTCCTTCACCAGCCCTGCCACCAGCTTGGATACGACCATGGCGCCGTTCATTTGCAAATGCGTATTGTCTTCCTTGCCGTCTACCCACAAGAAAATTCCTTTAGTCCCTTCCGGGCCAAGCTCCTGGAAGTGCTCCCAGCTAGCTTGGTTCAGATCAACCAGCAACGTGCCGGTTTCTTGCGCAACCTCTTTCATCGCCTGTACGTACTCGGGGAAGCTCTTGTTCAGCGTATCGCCTGTGTAATCGCGCCTGTTTACAGGCGTGACCAATACCGGAATCGCGCCACGTTGCTCCGCGCCGTCGATATACGTTTTCAGATACTCTTTGAACTGTTCCGGCGTGAGATAACGCTCCGGACGCGAAGGCGTCGAATCGTTATGGGACCACTGCATAAACAGATAATCTCCCTCGCGGATGTCCAGCAGCAGCTCATTGAGATGTCCGCCGACCAGAAACGTCTTGCTGCTTAGCCCGCCGATGGCCCGGTTGTCGATGATTACTTTGCCGGAATCGAAATAACCTCCCAGCGTCTCGCCCCATCCCGCCTGCGGACGGTAACCTTCCGCGTAATTGGCCACGGTAGAGTCGCTTGCCAAATAGATGACCGGCTTGTCGCCGGCGTCGTTGTCGGGCAGACGTTCGATCTTCAAGGCGTTGATCTTTGGCGTGTTGCCCGAGAATTCGAAGTTGAATATGCCATCGATAAGCGCGATGTCATAGATGATTTCCCGATGCTCGCCTGCCGGTATCGTTGCGTCAGGCACTTTGCCCATTTGTTCTACCGTAATTCCTGCATGGGTGGACTCCGCCGAGTCGCCCATGGTCATGGTCACTCGGTAGTTGGCAGGCTCCATCTCTACAAGGAAAGAGGTGCCGTTCAAGCGGACGAAATCTTCCGATAACGCATTGCCTGTATTTCGGTTCTCGTTTTGAGTCAGAGCCGTATCGGCAAAACCGTAGCCGTTGCCTTCCACATAGGCCCACTTGGCGTCGACTTGCGAGTAGCCTTCCGCCGCGGCGCCCGGGCCAAAGTCGAACCGGTAATCGTTCACGGGCAACGCAGGCTGAGTCGTCAGAGATGCCTTGGCTACCGCCAGCATGTTAAAGATAT
The DNA here is from genome assembly GCF_014303795.1 of Paenibacillus sp. PAMC21692. Classification (NCBI taxonomy): domain Bacteria; kingdom Bacillati; phylum Bacillota; class Bacilli; order Caryophanales; family Paenibacillaceae; genus Paenibacillus; species Paenibacillus sp. PAMC21692. The sequence goes on along the minus strand of NZ_CP060293.1, from coordinate 4,176,640 downwards.
GATCGACTTGCGCTTGCGTCGCTTCCGTGCCGATAATGGTTTCGACTGCTGCCAGCGCTTTGTTCAAGACCGATATTGAAGCTTCCGTGTAAGCTGACAGATCCAGCGCCTTAACTTCCTCGTGCAGCGCGATTAGCGCGGTCTGATCTCCTGCCGCCGGAGGAAGCTTTATCCCTTCGATCCGGACATTGTCGATCCCAGTCGTCCAGCTTAAAGTGCCGCCGCCGCCTTTCCTCGTCCCCAGAAAACGCATCGCCCTTACGCTGTCCGTATAGGCGGTTCCGGCGCTCATCGCAATATCGCCAATCGTCTGTGTGCTGCCGTTCGCCAGGCTGGTCAGCGTCAGATCGATCGTTTTGTCTGCGAAGTTGATCTTGGCGTTTACGTTCACCCACTGGTTTTTCGCAATGGTCGTGAAGGCGCCGCCCTCCGGAATGGCGGTAGTGCCGGTTCCGTAATCCGCCGGGTACTGGCCGGCGAAATAACCGATCGTCGAGTTCGAACTGCTTGTTGTGTACAGAGTGAGAATCATATTCTCATTGGCGTCCTGCAGCGTAAGATGTCCTTCCGAAGGGAAAGCCCCTACGTTGCCAGTATGCCAGTCGAAATTCACGTCAACCATGTCGCCGCCGACGGCGTCGAACAAGCGGAACACTTTGGAACGATGTCCCGATCCGGAGCCGACGACGTTAAGCACCTTGTTGCCGTTCTGCTCCACGACGGTGCCCGTCATCGTTCCTCCAATGCCGGTAGCGTTAACCATCGCGTATTGAATCGCGCCTGGATCGCCCTCGAAGTCCTCGCTGTAGACCTGGTTTTCGGGTTCGGGCTCCGGCTCGACAACATCCGGATCGATGACAAACGGCGCGAGTCCGCCGAGCTCCTGCTCCTTGACTGCTTTCGCCGCCAGCCCCGCTATGACGGTAGCTCCGTAGCCACTAAAATGCGTATTATCGTTTACGCCGTTCGGATATTTCGGATATTGACCCGGATAAGCATACAGGAACAGCTTCTCCGATGCCGCAAGTCCGATCTGGTTATAACGCGCTATGCTTAACGCGCTAAGATCAATGAGCGGAACTTGTTTCTCCGCCGCCACTTCCTTGGCCGCATTCACGTATTCCGGGAAGCTTACATTAAACTCCTGGGTGATCGTATTAAAGTCTCTGCGTCCTACAGGCGTCAGAAGGACAGGATTCGCCCCGCGCTGCTTGGCGCCATCGATATATCGGCCCAAGTATGTTTTATAATCCGCAGGAGAAGCGTAACGGTCCGGAATGCCGGCGCTGGCATCGTTATGACCGAAAGAGATGAAGAAGTAATCCCCCGGCTTGATCGCGCGCAATACCGTATCCAATCGACCGTCAACCATAAAAGATTTGCTGCTTCTGCCGCCGATGGAACGGTTGTCGACCACGACGCCGCTTGCGAAGTAGCGACCGAATTGCTGCCCCCAGCCCTCTTGCGGAGCCTGCATCGCGCTGTACGACTGCATCGTGGAATCGCCTGCCATATAGACGGTAGTCGCGGCCCCGGCTGTCTTGGCCGGGTACTGGTCAATCGCAATCTCCTGGACGTCGATCGCCGTTCCGGTAAAGTCGAAGTCCAACTGGCCGTCTACCAACGCGATGTCGAAGGAGTAGACCAGCGATTCGCCCTCGGCCACGTTCGTCGCCGCCAGCTTCTGCACGAATTCGGACTTCACGCCGACGTTTCCGGCGCGGTCCGCCGAGCCCAGCTTAAGCGTCACCTTGTAATTCGCGTTCGGCAGGTCGACGATGAACTTGGCGTTCTCCGGCAAGGCCACATGGCCGGCTTCTACCCCGATCCCGCCGCCGCTAGCGAATCCGTATCCCGTACCCGGGGCATAGGTTGTATTCCCCACGCCGATGGCATCCGGGCTTGTCGAAGCGCCGAAGTCAAAGTGCCGGATGCGCGTTAGCGCCTCGGGGCCTCCTGCGAGCGCCAGCTCCGCCTGCGGAAAGTCCGTCGCGCCGTACCCCAGATAGAAGCTGGTATGCGGAGGCTGGTTGTAGCCTACATTCTGCCAGGCCACGCCTAAACGGTAGACAGGATCCTGCATCAGCGCGGGGACCCGGTAAGCCGTCGGAATCGTCGTCGTGTACAGTCTGTATTCCGTGCTGCCTCCGTTCGGCAGCAGCAGCTCCTCGCGCCAGTCGCCGAGAATGTCGGCCTGCAGCGCGGGATTGCCCTTGGTATGGTTGTTCGTAAGCGCGCCAGTCGCCCGGAAAATCTCGTTCAGCTTCTTGTTCTCGTAGTCCCACTTGTAGATGACGGGAATGCCCTTGGCGGCGCTGTTGTCCCATACGTGATCGAACAGCTCGCGACCCAGGTCGCCGTCCCACCAGATCCCGAAGTTGACGCTCTTCGGCGTTTCGTTTGGCGCGTAGATCGCTTCGCCGGATGCCGAATAGCCGCTTGTCTCGGGCATAACTTGCCCGTCCGTAATGCCGGAGCCCCACGATTCGTAGCCGGGATAAGTCGGATCAATGTCCGCAGACATGCCGCGGCCGGTGTCTTTGCCCGTATACTGACCCCACAAAATTTCGCCCGTGGCGGCATCCCTCATCTCGATGCCGTACGGCGAGGAAGTATGCTCATGCACGCTCATAATTTGATAGCCGTCGCGGCCGGGATCCAGCTTGCCGGCATGCATGGCGTCGCCATGGCCAAGCCCCGTGCTGTACAAGACGGTTCCGTCGTCATCAAGAACCAATGCGCCATAAATAACTTCGTCCTTGCCGTCGGAATCGACATCCAGCACGCTAATGCCATGATTGCCTTGCCCTTCGTACTGGCTGCCGGCTTCCTTCGAGTCGAAGGTCCACCGCTTTACCAGCTCGCCTCCGACATAGTCATAGGCGGCCAGCACGGTTCGCGTATAATAACCCCGGGTCATTACGACGCTAGGCGTCGAACCGTCCAGGTAGGCGATTGCAGCGAGAAACCGGTCCACGCGGTTGCCGTAGTTGTCGCCCCAATCGCTGACATTGCCTCTCGGCGGGTCGTAATCGACTGTGGATACGGCTGCTCCGCTCTCACCGTCGAACAAAGTGAGGTATTCGGGACCGGACAGAATATATCCGCCTTCATTGCGATAATCCTTGGAGCCGTCGCCGATAATGGTTCCTTGGCCGTCCTTCGTGCCATCCGCCGTTTTTACGACGACTTCCGCTTTGCCGTCTCCATCCAGGTCATAGACCATAAACGGCGAATAATGCGCGCCTGCCCGGATATTGACGCCAAGGTCAATCCGCCACAGCCTGCTTCCGTCCAGCTTGACGGCGTCCATGTAGACGTTGCCCGTATAGCCGGCGTGGGAATTATCCTTCTGGTTCGTCGGATTCCATAAGTGAACGATTTCGTATTCGCCGTCGCCGTCCAGGTCGCCGACGGAGGCATCGCTGGCGATGTAGGAATAGCTGCCGCCGTCCTTCGTCCGGCCGTCTGCCGGCTTGTCGAGCGGGATCGGCAAATATTCGTTGTGCCATACCGGCACCGTCCCCGCCTGCATCTCTTCTTTGCCGCCGAGGACGGTCGAAATTTGATAGTGGGAGCTATCCGCGCCCGTGGCGTCCACGTAGTTCGTTACGTCGAGAATCGGGGAAGCATTTACCTTGTAGCCGTTCTTATAGACGTTGAAGGCGATGTCCTCCGGATCCGTAACCAGGTAACGCCAGCTCAGGAAGACGCCGCCTTCGACCAGCACGGCAACTAACCCTCGGTCCAAATAATCGCCCTGACGCGCCGGAGCTTCGACGGCCGACGAAGCCTGCGCGGGAGCAGGCAGGGCGGTCAGCGAGAAAACCATCATGCAAGACAGCAGCAAGGCTGTCAGCGACCTCGGGAGAGAGGCGCGTTTCATACCCTTTGACATGAACTCAACTCCTTAATGTTTTTCCGTTGCCTACTAGCTCAATCAGCATCATCAAAAAAATGATACATTATGTATCCGTCATGATGTCGATATACCGGCTCCGGAGAGGAGCCGGCCATTCTTTCGCGCATCTTGCCTGGCGTTCGCCGGAGAGCCTTGCCCAAGGCAGGGCTCTCCGGCCGGCCAAGCCGGTTCTTACCGGAATTGACCGGCGTCGATCGCTTTCTGTTTTTCGTCCAAAATTTCCTGGTAGCCGGCTTCGAGGTAACGTTTCTTGGCCGCCTCGTATTTCGCGTCGAATTCGGCTTCCGGCGCGAGTACGATATTCAGATACAGCTCTTGAAAGAGCGCGTTCAGATCGGCCTTGTATTCGTTCACCTTCTCCAGCACGACGGTGAACAAGGCATCAGGCGTCCGGTATTGCGCCGTCTCGTCGCGGTATCTGAGCAGATCCTCGGCCAGATATTCGTAGCCTGCCGGCGCCCAGTTCCGCAGGTTCGCCTTGCGCGTCAGCTCCGGAGTCCCGTAAACCGGCGTTTCCGTCACGAGCGCCCAGTAGTCCTTGTTGTTATTCTGCGAAAGCACGGACTCGCCCTTGAAGTCCGGCGTCTTCACCGGCAGACCATCCGCGTCGAGCGTGTAGTTCTGGCCTTCCACGCCGTTTTGGAACAAGAACAGATTCTCCGGTTGGCTCATCCATTCGAGGTACATCCAGACCGCCGCCCGCTCCTCCGGCGTAGACAAGTAGTTGATGCCCATAATGAAACCGAACGGCCAGTATGCCCGGGCTTGCGGCACTCCGCCTTCCGGAATGCCCGCGAACGGCGGCACGACGGCGAATTCGGCGCCAGGATTGTTTTTTAACGTCGCTTCGAAAACGTCGGTATTGCTGGCGAGATAAAGCCCGTACGTGCCTGTTCTGCCTGCTACGAACTCGGACTTGATCTTGTTGTCGTCATCGCGAAGATAAAATTCCTTGTCAATGAGGCCATTGTTGAATTGGTAGTTGAGATTGCGCAGCCATTCCTCGGAATCCTTCGTCGTCAAGTCCGCTGCGGCGAGGTCGGAGTAGAGAGCGCGGTATTTCGGATCAATCGGCCAGTCGCGGAAAGCATAGCTATAATTGTAGTTGTTGCGCGTGAGCGAGCCGCCAAGCACGCCGAGTCCTGCTTCCTTCCACTTCGCGAGCATGTCGTTATATTTCTCCAGCGATGTCAGATCCTCCACCTTCATGCCGACCTTTTCTACCCAGTCTTTGCGGATAAGGGAGACGTAGTTGTCCGTATCCGGACGGGCCGCGAAGAAAAATGTATTTTTGCCGTCTACAGCGCCGTATTGCTGGATGGTCTCGCTCAAATTGCCCCAATAAGTAGGCGCATAGTTGGCGATCTCCTCCCAGTCGAGCTCCTGCATAACGTCTTCGCCGTAATACGCAAGCGCCTGCGGCATATCGTAATGGAATATGATATCAGGCGCCTTTTGAGCGGCCAGAAGCTGCTCGAAATCCGTTACTTCGTTGTTGCGCGTAATCGGCACGAACTTGACGTTAATGTTGTATTTGTCTCCGAATTCCTTCTGAACCCAGCGCGTGTAGTAATTGTCGGTAACGTTCCAGCCTTCGAAGGCACGCTCGTAGACCGGGATTTCCAGATTAACCTTCTGCGGGAAGCCTTTCGAATAATCCGGGAAACCTTCGCTTGGCTGCTCCGTGCTGCCGCTTGTCGCGGTCGGAGCCGGACTGCTCGTCGCCGCGCCGCCTCCGTTGTTATTGTTGGAGCAGGCGGCCAGCAGCCCCGTGCTCATGATGACGGCCATGGACATGGCCAGCACTCTTCTTTTGCTCATCGTTATACCCCCATATTGTCGTATTCGCGAACTAGGCACGGCAGGTTAACCTTTTAACCCTTGACGGACCCCAGCATGACGCCTTGCACAAAATATTTCTGGATAAACGGATACACGCATACTATCGGCAGCGTCGCGAACACCACGACGGACGCCTTAAGCACTTCCGGATTGCTGAGCTGCACGGTCGTCGCCTCCAATTGGAAGCTCTCGCTCGCTTGGATAACGAGATAATACAGCTTCAGCTGCAAGGGACGCAGATCGATATTGTACTTGATGTAGAACAAGGCATCCTGATAGGCGTTCCAGCGTCCCACCGCGTAGAAAAGGGACAAGGTCGCCAAAATCGGCTTGGAGAGCGGCAGCACGACGCTAAACAGAATACGGAAGTGTCCCGCGCCGTCGATTCTCGCCGATTCCTCCAAGCTGACGGGAATGTTGCTGGCGATGGAGCTCCTTAGAATCAAGAGATTAAAGGCGCTGAACGACAGCGGAAGAACGAGCGACCATATCGTGTCCAGCATCCCCAGACTGTTGATCAGCATGTAGTCGGGTATGATGCCCCCGCTGAACAGCAGGGTGAACACGCAAAGGAAGGTCAGCACCGCGCGTCCCTTCAACTGAGGACGGGACAGCGGGTAAGCCGCGCAGATCGTGACGATCATGCCGAGTATCGTAAACAAGACGGTCACGAGAACGCTTACATATAGCGAATGCAAAATGCTTGCATCCGCAAAAATTTTGCCGTATGCCTCCAGCGTAAAGCCTTGCGGAACGAGAAATACCTTCTGGGCGATGACATAGGCATCGTCGCTAAGCGACTTGGCAACAACGTGAACGAACGGCAGCAGGCAAGCCAGCGATGCCATCAGCACGAAAAGGCGAATCAGCCATTCCCAGACGTCGATGCGATGGCGCCGGGATGCCGCGGGCGGTTTCCCCCTTGCTTTCATGCTAATCCTCCTTTCTTGAACAACTTCTTTCTAGAACAACCTCTTGTTAGAACAGTCCGTCTTCGCCCAGCTTCTTGGCGATCCGGTCGGCGATGACGACGAGGATAAGTCCGATGACCGCCTGGAACAAGCCAAGCGCCGTCGCGCGGCTGAAGTCGCCGCTTTCGATGCCCCAGCGGTAGACCAACACCGGGATCGTTGTGGTGAACTCGGTCGTCGCTTTGTTCGCCAGACCGATGATTCTCTCGAACGAGCCGCCCATGACGTTGCCGAGACTCAAGATAAGAAGCGTGATGATCGTCATGCGGATAGATGGAATCGTCACGTTCCACATTTTGCGCAGCCGCCCCGCTCCGTCCATCGTCGCCGCTTCGTAAAGCTCGGGATTGACGCCGGTAATAGCCGCGAGATAAATAATCGTGCCCCAGCCCATGCTGTACCACACGCCGATCGCCAGATAACTGAACAGCCAGTTGGTATCCTTCTGCAAGAACGGAATCCGGTCCCCGCCCATCTGCTCAATCAGATTATTGATCATGCCGCTGCCTTCTCCGAGCAGCTGGTAGGCGATGGCGCCGATAATGACCCAGGACAGGAAGTGCGGCAAGTAGAGCAACGTCTGGTTCACGCGCTTAAAAAGCGTGCCCCTAATCTCGTTGAGCAATAACGCAAGCACGATCGGCATCGTGAAGCTAAAGAGCAAATCCAGCACGTTGAGCAGCAGGGTGTTGCGCACGGCCTTGAAAAACTCGGGCTTGGCGAACAGCTCCTGGAACACTTCGAGCCCGACCCACTCGCTTCCCCAAAACCCTTTTGCGATTTTGTACTCTTTAAATGCCAGCATCAGTCCCGACATCGGCGCATACTTGAAGAGAAGGACGAACGACAGCGGAATCAGCAATAGCGCATAGAGCTGCCAATCCCGGCGAAGATAATAGAAAAGACCCCTTTTTATGCCTGCATACCGTATGGAAGCGGTTGTTGGTTCCACCTCCGCAGTTCCTCCAGCTTTCAAAGTTTCACCTCCTTTTGACCCGACTTATCCGGTCGCATTCCGACTGTGGTCCGCTTCGGGATTGCTCTAATCATAGCGCTTACATTTTGCGGCGGTAAATCATGAGGTTTGATTATCGCCCTTCACTTTTGATCTTTCCCTTGATTCTGCGCGCTTCTTGGGGTGGCTTATGATCAATTCTGATAGGCCATGAGCAAAAGTTAAGCTGCCTTCCCTGGCCAAGACGGCTTAAGGAGGCAGCTTCGGATGGGTTTTATGACGTCCGGCACTTCGAAGCCTTGTAGCCGCTCGGCGGCATACCCTCGAACTTGCGGAAAAATCGGTTGAAGCTCTGCACGTTATAATAACCGACCTCGGCGGCGATGCCCGCGATCGTAAGCCCGGGATCCAGCAGCAGTTCCTTCGCCTTTTCGATGCGGAGCTGATTGAGGTAGTCGATCAGGCTCTGGCCCGTCATCTCGTAGACGATTTTGCGCATATAGGAATAGCTGATGCCGATCTCCTTCGCCATCTCCTGGAAGACGATATCCTCGCGATAGCGTTCCTGGAGATAGTTAATGATCCGCTCGCCGTGCTGATTGGTTTCTCCCGGCGTGCGCGCCAGATACTGCACGATTTCCCTGCAAAAATCGTAGACGTACTCTTCGAGCTCGTCAAGCGTGTCGATGGAGGCGAGCGCCGCGTAAATGTTGCCTCTTCCCGCAAAAATTTTGGCCGTGCTGACGTTGTTCTCTCTCAAATGTTTGATCGTGACGCCCGTCAATTGATGATAAACGAAAAGAATATTATCGTAGGAGACGTATTCGGCGGAGCGAATCTCGTCGCCGATCGCTTTTAATTCCTTCGCGATGCTGTCAAGGTCTCCCTGGTCCAAATAATTGAGCATGCGCCTCTCGCTGTTGGAAGGGTAAATATACTTTTTGTCGCGTCCGCTCTCCTCCTGCCAATACTGGATGCTTCCGCTTCCGACAAGCATGCGCTGCTTGATGGCCTCCGACGCCTCCGCGACGCGGTCCATCACTTCGCGGCTCTCCTCCGCTGGACTGCTCACCCCGATCGTGACGGAATGATCCAGCAGCTCGGCCGCCTTGTCGCGGATCGCGGAGAGCGCGTCATTGATGTCCGCGCTGACGCTGTTTCGCTCCGATTCGCCGTAGTTGATCACGATGACAAAGCAGCCGTCTCCCCGATAGACGCTGCGTGCCCGAATGCCTTCCTGGAACAGGCTGTCGCAGTGCGTTGTCAGCAGATAGCGGTGGTAGCTCCTCGTCTCGGGATTCGTCTTGCCGACGTACACCCGATACCGGTCGATGGAGACGACAGCCGCCAGATAATAAGGGGATGGGAACAACTCCGCAGCCTGCAGCGTCGGCTCTCCCCGGATCAAACGCTGCACCGCCATGCTACGGGCATCCTGCTCTCGCATCTGCAACAGCTCGTTAAGCCCTGCCTCCTCTTCTCTCATCCGCTTGAAAGCGGCATCCAGAAACGCCAGTTCGTTCCGCCCCTTGACCACGACGTCGTCGCGCGACCGCATTGAACGGACCAGCTCTCTCGCCGGCTTGGATACCCAGGTAGCCAGCAAGACGCTGAATACGGTACCCGCCAATATGATGACGCCGGTCAGCAGCATAATATTGCGCTGCATCCCATGCGAGCTGACCATCAATTCTTCGACGGAGTGAATGTTCAGGCTGGTCCAGCCGTACCGGCTCGACTTGGACCACGTATACAACATCCGCTCGCCGGCGTTTCCTCGGATGACATAACCTTCCCTCTCGTTCTGCGCGAGAATACCTGATACTACCGTATTCTCGCCGACATTTCGAAGCAGCATGCCCTTGTCGCTGTGCGTGATGACCGTACCATCCCCGTTCAACAGCATGTAACCGCGCTGAGCGGTGCCGGAGGAGCGAAATACGTTGTCGATCTGGTTCTCCTTCATGTTAACGACGATCGTTCCCCTCGTCGTCGTCGACAGCCGATTAAGCGGAAGCACGTACGAGATGACATATTCGCCCGAATCCAGTTTCCGCGGATACCACACGCCGCTGATTCCCCTCTGCCCTTCCAGCGCGTCCTCCAGCCAGTCGATGGATTCGAACGACTCCAACATCTTGATCCCCTTGTCCGTCGAGACGACGTAGTCGGCATCCCCCAGGTGGAAGAAGGAAGAGTGCACGCCTTCGCCATTCCGGTTCAGGTTCAGCAATTGCTGCAGCACGGCTCTCGCGTTGGTGACCGTATCGAAGCTGGAGTTCAGTTCCTCGAACGTCTCGTACGGCCGAATGCGATCGAAAATGTGGGTGGCCGTCAGCCGCACCGTGTTCTGGGCCAGGTTGTTCAGCGCGTTTTCGTTCAGCTTGCGGCTGGCGTCCAGCCCCTCCAGTGTCGACTCCGCTATGGCCTGCTCGGAATTTCGCAAAATCTGTTCCCCGCTGTACCAGGTCAAGATCGCCGTCGGCACGGCCATAATGCAAAATAAGATGACAATGAGCTGCAACATCATAGGTGTACGTTTCATATAAACCCCCCCATGAAATTTTTTGCCAATGCCCGGTAAGGTAAACGCTTACATTTGTGCGTATAATCCTTTCTCTTTTGAAAAACGAACGCTCTCTATCCTACTCTCTTTCGATCTCCCTCGATTCACAGCTACCATTATCTTACAACCTTTGCTTTGATTCGGACAATATAAGATTAGTGCCCAATCATATAATAATATCGCTGTTTTTTGCGAATACAGGCATGCAAAATAACCTTCCACTACCCTTCATGAGACTGGATCGTTATCCGACGCCAACCTCTAACCGGGAGCAACTGTAACGGAACTGAAAGACGTTATTTCGGCAAAAAGCGGCACTTCGCAAATCGAATGGAACTGACAGCCCTTATGTTAGGCAAAAGTCTGCGATTTGCCTGAATTTCTTACGAATAACGTCGCAGAGTTCCGTAAGATTCTAATATCACGCCAAACGGTCCATATAAGGGCCCACATTTCCGTTAACAGATTGGCGATGATGGATTGCAGCTTCATTTCCCGTTTTGCAAACAATGAATCGACGGCCTCACACACGACTTTGTTTGCGACAAGGCGAAGAAACCTGTAAATGATTAGTAAGAATTTCGGCGCTCTTCCCGCTTGTTGGCTTAGGTTTATGTCGAAAAAATCGTACAAAAAACCACCTTCTAGAGGCAGCGCAGTTTCATAAAAATGACCTAACCGATAAAACGCTCCGCCAACGCCAGCTTCTGTTCCGTCAATTCTTCGGAGTTATCGAAATAAAGGACCGACGACTCTGACAGCGGCCATTGCACGGCTCGCGGAACGAGCGACTTGCTGAAAGCTTCCCAATTGTCCAGCTTCCAAGCATCGAGCATGGATCCTCTTTGCAGAATGCGTGCCCGATAATGGCTGTCGTCGGGGAGGCAGACAAAAATGACCTTCACTTCCACGTCGTTCAACGTAGCGCCTATCCGCGACAGCTCGTTTGCCAGCCATGCAGGATCCTCCGTCTCTTTGGTGAACGGTCCGATGACAAACGCATCGTTGCCAAGCTCCACGTTCTCAAGCGCGGCATCCATCGTCAGGCGGTAGCCCAGGTCCCTGCATCTTGATTTGTAGAGCTCGGAATCGCGATCGTTCGGGTCGAGTCCCGACAACGTCATGATGGCTTCGGCGGCTGGACGGAGCAACGTATCCATGTCGAACAGCGCGGTACGGCTTCTTTTTGCCAACTCCTTCGCCACTGTCGTCTTGCCCGCTCCCGCCCCGCCCAGGAAAAAAACAAGCTTGCGCATCCAGTCTCCTCCTTAATCCACGCTTTTTAGGCTTGCGTACGTGTAGTCCAATGCATCGCTAATGATCAGGGCGTTAAGCTGGTAGCCGAATTTAATGCCGCCGTCGATGCCGATCATTTGTTTCCCGAACCAGGGATGGAACATCTTCTCCCCATGAAGCCTCGCCGTCACTTCATGACCGAACACGATTTTTTTGGAGATAGGCAGAATTCCGTCATAAGCATGGAACACCCCTCTTATCCACCGAAAGTCCTTCGTGGACGTTTGACGCCAATGCCTGATCTGGGGGTTAATGCCCGCGTGTACGTAGATATGATGTTCGTCTTCTAAGAAAAATTTCAAATTTCTGAGAAAATGGATCTCCGATGCATAATTCCGCTTTATGAAGACTCGCGCTTTCTCATCGTCGTCTTCGTCTATATACCATGGACAGAAGGAACGTATGGTTTGGGTGCCGCCGTTGCGGGCTGTCGTATAGGGCGAAAGGATATAATCCTGGTTATCCAGCCAATTCAGGAACATATCGTCGTGATTGCCGCCAATGACCTTCACCCCGTTCAGATTGGCCAACGCCTTGACGTGCTGGACGACCTTAAGCGAGGACGGCCCGCCATCCACATAGTCTCCAAGCAGCACAAGCCGGTCATGAATCGCGTTATACTGAATTTGATTCAGAAGCGCCAGGAACGTCTCATAATAGCCATGTATATCAGATATGACGATGGTTCTTCTCATACCGATTTATCCCTGCCCTTCACCAGTAGTGCTGTTCCAACTTAGATCCCAAATAGTCAATTCGTTCGCAACCATTTCGACAACATATCGGTTTAATCCTGCCCGCTTATTCTGAACAAGTTTCGAACAATATGAACGTTGGAATGAAAAAACAGAATAATTTGCAGCAATCAGGCTGTGCAAAAAGGTATAATTTTTACGATGTGAATAACATGGAAAAAGGAGCACGCCATGAAACCGAATCTATTATTGATTACCGTCGACCAGATGAGATATGATTGTCTTCATTATTTGAATCACCCGGTCATTCAGACTCCGAATCTGGACCATCTGGCAAAGAGGGGCGTTACCTTTACGAGCGCTTACTCCGCGACACCGTCATGCGTTCCCGCCAGAGCCTCTATTCTGACGGGCATGAGCCAACGGAGCCATGGGCGGGTCGGTTATCAGGACAAGGTTGTCTGGAATTACGAGCACACCCTTCCTGGCGAGCTGGCCCAGGCGGGATATCATACGCAATGCATCGGGAAAATGCATGTCTACCCTACTCGCAATCTGTGCGGGTTCCATCATATCGAGCTGCATGACGGCTATATGCACTACAATCGTAATCGCGCGCGTTCCTCCGCCCTGGAATGGTGGGACTATACCGACGACTATTTGCCTTGGCTGCGAGAGCGCGCAGGCTATGATCAGGATATTATGGATCATGGACTGGACTGCAACGCATCCGTTGTTTCCAGACCATGGCATCTGGAAGAGAAATACCATCCGACCAATTGGGCCGTGACGAGGTCGATCGACTTTTTGCGAAGAAGGGATCCCGGCAAGCCGTTTTTCTTGTGGACCTCCTTTGTTCGTCCGCATTCGCCTCTTGATCCGCCGGAGGCTTATCTGAATCTGTACAAAAACATGGAATTGCCGAAACCTCCGATTGGAGATTGGGCAGAAGATAAGGATCCGGACGGAGCCGGCTTTAATCCGACGACCGGAAGAGGCCTTGTGCATGAACGCATGCGCCAAGATGCGCTTGCGGCTTATTACGCGCTCATTACCCATATCGACAATCAAATCGGAAGGCTGCTTAATGCGTTGTTCGAATTCGGAGTCAGCGATAATACCGTCATTATGTTCACGTCCGATCACGGCGATCTGATGGGCGACCACAATTTGTACCAGAAGCGGTTAGCCTATGAAGGAAGCGCCAAAGTGCCGTTTATCCTCTGCGATCCTACCGGAAGGCTGGGACTCGAAGGCGGCAAGAAAGTAACGCAAGTCGTCGAGATGCGCGATATTATGCCTACTTTGCTGGATATTGCCGATCTTGCGATTCCTGACAGCGTGGATGGAAGCAGCGTGCTGCCGCTGGGCAAAATAAGCGGAGATAAGCAGGAAGCGCAATGGCGTGAATATATACACGGCGAGCATGCCCATGGGGCAATGTCTTACCACTACACGACCGATGGGAAACGGAAGTATATTTGGTACTCCCAATCGGGAGACGAACAATTTTTTGATTTGGAGCAAGATCCGAACGAACTGCAAAATTTGATTGGGGAAGACGAATATGCGGATGAAATTGCCGTCTGGCGCAACCGGGTTGTCGAGGAATTGACAGGTCGCGAGGAAGGTTATACCGACGGCGAAAGGCTCCTTGTCGGTCAGTCGCCCCGAGATGTTCTAAGCCACGCATTAAAATGACGTAACCGTGTAATGCTTCGTCGTTGCCGTGTTAACGGGCTTCGCTTTATCCCGTTACCGGTTTCCAGGCAGCACCATAGTGCTGCTGATTCTGTATGAATAATAGGGAAACGCCAATACCCCCGACGGTATTGGCGTTTTTTTGTGAACGATAGCACTCGACGAGAGTTATTGCTAGGTTATAAAAAAGTTCATACTTTATTAACATTTGATGTCTCACGTACAATTTAGCTAGAAAGACCCAACAACATATCAAAAGGTGGAGTGGCATGGACAACAAACCCGCAACTAGACTCGGACAGATGCTTAACCGTTTGGATGGAAAAATATTTTTAGTCATCTCCCTTCTGCTCGGAATTCTCGTCTGGCAGCTGATATCGATGACGAAGGCTGGCGCCGTATTCGCCGGACCAGCCGATACGTTCGACGCCTTTATCAAAGAAGCGGCGAGCGGCAGACTGCTGGAACATATATACGCAAGCTTGTTCCGCGTATTGGGAGGGTTCTTGCTGGCGCTGGTTATCGCCATACCGGTCGCCTTCCTGATGGGATGGTATCGGACATGCAGGATGCTGGTGGAGCCGTGGATCCAATTCTTAAGAACGATTCCCCCTATCGCTTACATTCCGCTCGTCGTTGTAGCGCAAGGAGTTGGTGAAGGCGCCAAAATTACCGTTATATTCGTTGCCGCCTTTCTTGTCATGGTCGTCTCGATCTACCAAGGCGTACGGAATGTAGACGTAACATTGATCAAGGCATCGCGCGTGCTTGGCGCAAGAGATCGCGACATCTTCTTCCACGTCATTATTCCGGCCTCCTTCCCGTTTATTCTAGTCGCGCTACGACTTGGATTAAGCGCTTCCCTAACAACGCTGATCGCCGCAGAACTGACCGGAGCTCAAGTCGGACTCGGCCAGATGATTCAGGAAGCAAGCTTGTATTTCCGGATGGAAGTTCTGATTATGGGGATTGTAATGATTGGAATCATTGGATTTCTACTTGATAAAGCTTTATTATTCCTGGAGAGGAGGCTGGCGGGATGGCAGGAAGTGCGCAGCGTCTAAGGATGCCTGAACAAACAAGCTCGGGCTCAGCCAAAGTTGAGATCGATGCGATCCGGAAAGTGTTTCCGACCTCGCGAGGAGAAGTCGTCGCGCTGAATGACACAAGCTTAACGATCTCTAACAACGAATTCATATGCGTCGTCGGTCCTTCCGGTTGCGGCAAAACTACATTATTGAATATTTTGGCCGGGCTGGACGTACCTACCAGCGGCGAAGTCCGCATTGACGGCAAATCTATTCATGGTCCCAGCAGCGAACGAGGTGTCGTCTTCCAGCAGTATGCGCTGTTTCCATGGCTCACAGTGAGACAAAACGTAGAATTCGGTCTCAAGCTCAAGAGGATCGGGAAAGTCGAACGACAGTCTATTGCAGAAAAGTATATCGAATCGGTCGGCTTAAAGGATTTTGCGAACGCTTACCCGAAGGAACTGTCCGGCGGCATGAAGCAGCGTGTCGCAATTGCCCGCGCCTATGCCGTCAATCCGCAGCTGCTGCTGCTTGACGAGCCCTTCGGCGCACTGGATGCGCAGACCAGAACACAACTGCAGGTGGAATTGCTGAACACATGGGAGCAAGAGCAGAAAACCTGTTTCTTCATTACTCACGATGTCGAAGAAGCCGTTCTGCTCGCCAGCCGCGTCGTCGTCATGAGCGCCAGACCCGGGAGGATCAAATCGATTGTCCCGATCGACCTTCCACATCCTCGAACGCAGGAAACTCGCATGTCCAAGGAGTTTAACGATCTTAAAAACGAGATTTGGGGCTTGGTCTACCAAGAATATCTGGAAGCCAAAAAATAAACGAAAATGAGGGGATCGAACATGAAAAAATGGTTGACGATTGCAACGGCCATCGTTCTTACATTCGCTGTAGCAGCTTGCGGCAATTCAAATGGCAATAACGGAAACGCCGGCTCAAACGCTTCGCCGAATACAAGCGAAGCTGGAACCTCTACTGCTAGCGCAAAGCCTACCGCTGCCCCGAAGCCTGATAAGCTTCGTATTGCCTATCATCCCAATATGGGCGGTTCCTCAGCGATTATTACCGGGATCAAAAAAGATTTCTTCAAAGAACAGAACCTGGAGATCGATCTCGTTAAATTTACGAG
The DNA here is from genome assembly GCF_014303795.1 of Paenibacillus sp. PAMC21692. Taxonomy (NCBI): domain Bacteria; kingdom Bacillati; phylum Bacillota; class Bacilli; order Caryophanales; family Paenibacillaceae; genus Paenibacillus; species Paenibacillus sp. PAMC21692. Next base: position 4,160,520 of record NZ_CP060293.1, on the reverse strand, counting down.
CGGACCAACAGAGGTTGCCGCTATGCTCTCCGGAGACATTGATCTGGGATATGTCGGACACGGCGCCCACTTCCTTGCGGTGGAAGGCAAAGTGAAGATCATCTCGCTGGATGTGCTGAGCAAAGCGGAAGAGCTTATCGTCCGTACGGATTCCGGAATCGCGACGGCTAAGGATCTGAAGGGCAAGACGATTGCGACGCAGCTCGGCACCTCGGGAGAAATCGTGCTGGATCTGGCTTTGGAGAAGGAAGGCATGACCCGCGACGACGTGAAGCTGATCAATATGGACATGGCCGGAGCCGTCTCCGCGTTTATAGCCGATAAGGTGGATGCCACTATTGTCTGGGCCCCTTACTCTACAGAAATCAAGAAGACAGTCGGCAAAGACAACATTACCGTGCTCGCGAACAGCGCCAGCTTCAGCGACGAATTCGTATTCCCGTCCAGTTGGATCGTCACTCCTGATTACCTGAGCAAAAACGAAGACAAGGTTGTACGTTTTCTTAAGGGGTTGCACCAATCGATGGATTATCGCGCCGAGCATCTGGACGAGGTTGTCGAGTACGTTGCCGAATTAAATGCAACGCCGATCGAGTCGGTTCAGGAAGAAGTCGAAAGCGGCGTTTGGATGACCGGTACGGAGGTCCGCCAGCTGTTCGCGGATGGAACTGCTAAAAAATGGTATGAACAACAGCAAGAGCTGTTCCTGTCTACCGATAAGCTTGAGAAAGGGGCGCCCGTCGAAAGTTACGTCACCTTCGACCTGATGGCTAAGGTTGTCGAATAACTCCATTTTACTTGTGATAGAATAGTAACGGCGGCTCTTCGTCGTTACTATTCTCTATAGGGGCTGGATTGCATGATTTTGTTTATTCTAGCCGTTATGACCGTAACCGGCATACTCCTTGTATCAACCAACATGAAATCCTCTTCCACCTGGTTGACGGGTTGCTTCGCGGGCAGCGTCTTGCTGATCGTCGGCTTTATGTATTATTTTGCCAAGAGCGGCGGGCTGCCCTATCGAATGGAATTTATTTTTTTTCTGCATCCGGATATTCATCGTTTTTTTCAGTACTCTACCATTACAATCGACGAGATGAGTCGTCTTCTTTCGATCGGACGCGCCGTCTTTTTATTTTTTTTGGCGGGATTCGTCCTCAACGTCAGCTCCTTCTTGCGTCCAAGAAGCACAATGATCGCTTACGCTGTTGCCTTTCTGTTCGCGCTTGCCAGCTACCTGCTTTATGAACCCGCCATTTACGCACGTTTAACGGAGCATGCAACCGACGCTTTCCATAGTCGAACGGCATTTATTGTGCGGGCCGCGTATTTGATTTACGAGCTGCTGCTGCTGGCCATGCTCGTCCGCGAGCTCGGCAGAATGAGGACGCCCTGGCTTCGGAACAAATTTATGATCGTGTTCGTCACTGTCGTCAACCTGGCTGTCATCTTTTTGCTGTTCGGCGTGTTTTCCCCGTTGCAAGTCAGCCATGCCATTTCGACCACTTATTTTTATATGGGCTCACTCTATTACAACAGCATGTTTGCAGTCTTTCAGTGGTACTTGCTTATCGGCATAAGTTTCATCATAACGATCTTTGGCGCCCTCTCTCTATGGAGATATAATAAGCTGATTGGTAAGATCGGCAAACCGGAGATGCTAGTAGAGAAAAAAATTCGCCAGAGCGATATGGGCGTACGCGTCTTTACCCACGGGATTAAAAATCAAATTCTTGCCCAGCGCGTGCTGATTCGCAATCTGAAGAAACGAATGGCTGAAGCAACCGAAGCCGATCATCATGAAGGCGTTCCATCCCAGCATCTGGTTCAGATGAACGATATTTTAGAGAAGCTGGCTTCCGGCAATGACCAGATTCTGCAGCGAATGGACGAGTTATACGGCGCTTTCAAGACGAATCGGCTACGGCTCCGTCCGACGGGCATTCATTTGATCTATGAGCATATTCTGCCGAAGCTGGATCCCGAGCAGCGCGCCCTGCTCCATGCCAAACCGTTCAAAAAACATCTGATTTTGGCCGACCTCCCTTACCTCGCGCAGGCTGTCTATAATCTGTTATCCAATGCCTTTGATGCGGTACAGGACAATTATAGCGTTGGACGCGAACCTTATGTCAGCTTCAACAGTTATTCGGCCGGTAATTATGTCATTATGCAGATTACAGATAACGGGATCGGCATAGACAAGAGTCAGCGCCACCAAATATTCGATCCGTTCTACACCCGCAAAAATTCGGATACGAACTGGGGACTGGGCTTATCATATGTTCAGCAAACAGTGAAGGTCCACTTCGGATATGTCCGGTTCGACAGCAAACCCGGGGAGGGTACGACATTCTATGTTTACTTACCCATCTACAGATCCAATGAGTAACCGCGGGCCTTTGCGTCCCATTAAGGTCGCCGTAGCCGAAGACCACGATATTCTCAGACAGGATTTCTCGGAGATGATCGAGAACCAGCCTGGACTGGAATGGGTAGGCGCCGCCGCTACCGGCAACGAGGCTGTCGAGCTTGCGCAACGGCAAGAGCCGGATATTATGTTGATGGATATCGAGATGGAGACCCATCAGGACGGCATTGAAGCCGCAAATCGATTGTCACTGCTGAGGCCGAACATCGGGATCATCTTCTTGACCGTGCACGAAGACGAGGAAACGATCTACAAGGCTTACACATTAAGCAATGCAAGGGATTACTTGGTGAAGTCGGCCGAACACGACGAAATCATTCGATGCATTGAATCCGCTTATACCGAGCAGCAGCATGGTTCCTCCTCCATGTCCTCCAAGCTGAAGAGCGAATTCTCAAGACTAAAGCAGACGGAGAGCAAGCTGATCCGCTTCATGGGCATCTTGTCCCAGCTTACGCAGGCCGAACGGGAAATCATCAAGCTTTTGCTCGCGGAGAACAAGGTAGAGCATATCGCAAGGATTCGAATGGTGGAGACCGTTACGATCAAATCTCAGATCAATACGCTGCTCAAAAAATTCGGGATGAAACGTACCAGAGAAATTGTAGGTTTAATTCATGAATTGAATGTCGCTTTTATATTCGAGTAGAGGTGAAACGACTATGACGAAAAATAAACGTCAACCAAACATTCTATTTATTATGTCGGACGATCACGCTTCACACGCCATGAGCTGCTATGGCAGTCGTATCAATAAGACGCCCCAGCTCGACCGGATCGCGAACGAAGGCATCCTGTTCGACAATTGCTTCTGCACGAATTCGATCTGCTCCCCCAGCCGGGCTGCCATCCTGACGGGCAAATACAATCATCTGAACGGCGTCAGGTCCATCGAGGACGAGCTGGATGGCAGACAAATGACGTTCCCTAAGCTACTTCAGGAAGGCGGTTATCAGACTGCGATGATCGGGAAGTGGCATCTCGGTCACGGCGGCAATGCCGACCCTACAGGCTTCGATTATTGGAGCGTCGTCCCTGGACAAGGAGAGTACAACGATCCCCACTTCTACGAGATGGGCGAGCTGAAACAATTCGAAGGTTATGCTACCGATCTGATTACGGACTTCTCCATGGACTGGATGGACAAGCGCGACAAGGATCGCCCTTTTCTACTCATGTGCCATCATAAGGCCCCGCATCGACCTTGGGTACCTGCGGCAAAATATGCAACGTTATACGAGGATGTGGATATTCCGGAACCGGAAACCTTCTACGATGATTATTCCACACGCTCCAGAGCCGCAGTCGAGGCAAAAATGCGTATTGACAGTCATATGAATGACAAGATTGATCTTAAGGGATCGCCTCCAGCCGGACTCTCCCCCCTGGAGGCCAAGCAATGGAGATACCAACGGTATATCAAGGACTATTTGCGCTGCATCGCGTCCATCGACGAAAGCGTCGGACGCCTGCTCGACTATCTGGAAGAGGACGGCATAGCCGAAGATACCATCGTGATTTATACCTCCGATCAAGGTTTCTTCTTAGGCGATCATGGCTGGTACGACAAACGGTTTATGTATGAGGAATCACTTCGGATGCCGTTTATCGTCCGCTATCCGCGCGAGATTCGAGCGGGATCGAGAACGGACGCCATGACGCTCAACATTGACTTCCCGGCGACATTCTTGGATTACGCCGGCATTGCGGTTCCCGAAGAGATGCAAGGCAGCAGCCTCCGCCCCATCTGGGAAGGAGCGGGAACGCCGGGGAATTGGCGTACTTCGATGTACTACCGGTATTGGATGCATCTGGATGAGCATCATAATGTCTATTCGCATTACGGAATCCGGACGGATCGCTATAAGCTCATTTATTATTACGGCGAAGCGCTGGGAACGTCGGGTTCGATCGAAGAGAGCCGCCCGCCGGAATGGGAGCTGTTCGATCTGGAGCTGGACCCGTACGAGCTGAATAATGTTTACCGTCACGAAGAATACGCGGATATCGTTAAGGCGCTCAAGCAGGAGCTCCGCAGCCTGCAGCTCGCTGTGCAGGATGAACCCGTTGAAGAAATTTAACGACTGAATCAGGAACCAACCGACAATGGCGGTGCAGGAGAGCCTCTCCAGCACCGCCATTTCTAATTGCTAAGTATTTCCTGGTCAAGCAGCAGTTTAATTGAATACAAGCCATTCATGAAGGTATCCCTCCTTGAATGGCCTGCTGATTGAAATTATTCGATACCTTCCTCTTTCGCCTTCGCATTTACTTCTTCGATCATTTTGTCAAGGCCCTTGGACTTGTAGCCATCAACAATCTTCTGCCACGCTTGCTCCACCGGCTCCTTCGCCAACATGACATTCAACAAATCATCATGATCGAACACCGTAAAGCTGTCCTTGGTCGGAGTTGACATGTAGGTCAGGCGAATATCGTAGTCCGGCACTTTCGTGTTGGCCAGAATCCAGTCAATGTAATCGACCGCATCTTGTCTAAGACCTTCATCGGCAATAGCCGGATGGCTAATATCATAACGATCCGATGTTTCGTATGCAACCAAGTCTCTCAGGAAGCCGGTGGCCGGATATTTCTCGACATGAGGGATATCCGTCAACATAACCTTCTGGTCGCCCTCGACTTTGTAGTCTACGCCCTCTTTGCCATACGTGATGAGTGCTTTGCCTTCCGGGGACAGCACGTAATCATACAAAGCCAGGATACGATCCAGCTTCTTCGGAGCAATCTTGCCGCTGAAGTAGCTTTCGGACCAATACGTTTTGAAGATGGCGTGATGTCGCTCTCCATCAGGTCCTTCCAGCGGTTTCAACACTTTAACCACTTCCGAGATATCCTTATCCGGGTAGCTGGCAGCCCAACGTTTCGTATTGATGTTCAAGTCCAAGTTAATGAATCCGCCGCCGGACAACATCGCAGCCGCTTTACCCGAAGCAAACTTGTCGTATGCGATATCCGGACTTGTAAGGGCGATGTCGGGGTCAATCAGATTATTGTCATACATATCCTTCATGTTCTGAAGGGCAGGCAATGCGTTTTTGGAGAATACGGCCGGAATGAACTTTCCGTCTTCCTTGATCCATTTGAAATCCGCGCCGCTGCCGTCGCTTGTGGCGACCGGGTTGCCGTACAGCCAGAAGAATCCGCCGAGCATCTTCACTTGAGCCGCCGTCAGCCCAGTCGTTTTCTCGCCTTCCGGATCTGCTTTCACGATCGCGTCCAGCATGGCCTGGAACTCATCCCAGGTTTCCGGCTCTTTCGTAATGCCGGCGGCTTGCGCCAAATCCCAACGATAGTAGACGACGCGGTCGAGCGCGCTCCAGTCCACGCTTGGAAACATCCTTCTTGGAATCGTGTAATGCTCGCCGTCAACCGCAAGTCCCGCAATGTCCGACGTCTGGAAATACGCCTCCAGATTCGGAAACTTTGCTAGATCCGGCAGTGGAGAGACGACGCCTTGATCCACCCACTTGCGTTGGTATTGCGTACCGATCGCGTCGATGGCGAATACATCCGGCAGTTGTCCAGACGCTGCCCACATTTGAATCTTCTGACCGTAGTCATCCCAGGTCGTATTGACCGGCTTAATGGTAATGTTGAACTTTGCCAAAATTTCTTGGACGATCGGATCATTTTTGACCTTTGCCATCTCCGCTTCTACATCCCAGAAAGCTACGGAAATTTCCATCGGGTCCTTGTATGGATTATCCTCTCCCGCCGTCTCCGCATTCGTCGCCGCGGGCTTCTGGCTCGCAGCAGGCTTCTCGTTCCCGTTGCCGCTACAAGCCGCGAGAACTCCTGCGAACATGCTCATACAAGCTAGAATGATGCCAACCTTTTTAAATCCTTTCATTCTTGAATCCTCCCTTTTCGTTATTGTGAAGCTTTTTTTAGGATAGGACAAGCATCTATGTGAATTCCCTTATCCTTTAATGGAGCCCACCAGTATTCCTTTGGCAAAATGTTTCTGCAAGAAAGGATATACCATGAGAATAGGCAAACTTGAGATGACGATCGTAGCCATCTGCAAGGCCGGCGTGTACACCTTGCTAGAGTTGCTATCTGCCGCTTGTTGGGCCAGCGTGTTCAGCAACTGGTTGCTTGTAATGAGCGTTTCCCGCAAGTAGATCTGCAGCGGCGTCTTGGACGAAGCGCTGATGAAGATAAGCGCATACCACCATTCGTTCCACCGCTCCACCGCGTAGAACAAGCCGAAGGTTGCGATGAACGGTGCCGAAATAGGCAGAATGATCTTGAGCAAAATGTACAAGTCATTCGCTCCGTCGAGCTTCGCTGATTCTTCGAGACTTTCCGGAATCGTGCCAAAGTAGTTTTTCATAATGATTAAGTAAAACGTATTGAGACCTGCAGGAATGATCATGACGAGAATATTGTTGACTAGCCCCAGATCCTTGACAATAAGGTAGAACGGAATGAGCCCTCCGTTGAAAAACATCGTAAACAGGATCAGCGTCAGCATCCCGTTCCTGCCCGGCATCCCTTTCTTGGAGAGCGCGTAAGCGCCCGCAACCGATATCGTCATGCTGAACAATACGCCAACGACGGTTACGATAACCGTATTGAACACCGAGGACCAGAACTTCGCATCGGACATGATGACCTTGTATGCCGTTAGATCGAAGGATAAGGGCAGCAAATAAAGATTATGCTGGCTAATGACCTCAAATTTCGCGAAAGAAATGATAATCACGTTGTAGAATGGGAAAAACGTGATGAGAGACAGCAGTCCCAGCAGGACGTAAACTGTAAGGTCAAATGGGCTCATCCTCTTCCTCTTCAGCTCATGCGTATGTGATAGCTTCACTGTCGACCCCCCCAAGCTGTAATTTAATTGCGTGTTCAAATTCTTTAATAAAGACCTTCTTCGCCCATGCGCTTGACAATCGTATTGGCCAGGACTAGAAGCACCAAGCTGATAACGGATTTGATAAGACCTGCCGCCGTCATGTAGCCGAAATCCCCGCCAATCTGGAAGGATGTCCTGTAGATATACGTATCGACGACATCAGCTACCTCATAGACCGGCGAGCTGTACAGATTGAAGATTTGCTCGAAGCTCGCGCCTTGCGTGAGCAGCTGGCCTACATGAAGAATAAGCAGGATCGCGACCGTACTTTTAATGCCCGGCCATGCGATATGCAGCAGACGCTTGAACCGGTTCGCTCCGTCCATCTCGGCCGCTTCGTACAGCTCGGGGTTAATGCCTGCCAGCGCGGCCAAATAAATAATGGAATCCCAGCCGACTTCCCGCCACATATGCGTGATATATAGGAGAGGCCTGAAGGTCTCCTTATCGGTCAAGGGAGCGATGGAATCGAATCCGAAAGCCATTATGATCTGGTTGAAGACGCCGTCGCGGCTTAGAATGCTCGTAATAATGCCCGCCAATACGACCCAGGAGATGAAGTGAGGAAACGTAAGCACCGTCTGAAAAAATCGTTTGGCTGTATTCCTCGAAAATTCGTTTAATAGAATGGCTAACACGATGGGCATCGGGAAGTTGATAAGCATCTTCATTAAGCTGATGATGATCGTATTTTTGAATGCCGTCTGGAAATCAGCGTCGCTCCAGATTTTCTGGAAATGCTCGAAGCCGATCCAGGGACTGCCCAATATGCCGCCGCTGTAATCGAACGTCTTAAACGCCAGCGTCACGCCGTACATCGGTGCGTAGGCGAACAGCGCGTACCATGCGAGGACAGGTATAACCATCAGATAAAAGTATTTGTGCTGAAGCATCGTCTTCCAAAGCTGCTTCTTCGTTGTTCCAACGCTCGCCCCGCTGCGCATTAGAAGTCACTCCTTACTATTCTAGTTTTATAAACCCGGTAAACCCTTTCCGCTTTTTCAGTATAGAAGGGACGGTGAACGCGGGGTATGGACATATCCAACGTTCTATGTGGACTCCGCTATGAAAGTGCTTTCAAGCATTTTCAATCACATAATCCGACATAGGGGACATACATAAATCCATACTCGTACAAAAAAAAGCCGGCGCTCATGCGCCGACCTTCCGCTCCGCTATTGGTCCTTCCAGCTTCGATATTCCTCGGCATGCAGCGGTCCGCCTTCCTTCATGACCGTCCATAACGGATCGGTATCGCAATCCATGGACGCCATCATGTCGTCATGCCATTCGTTAAGCAAATAGACGGCATCCTTGCATACGTCACGCCGCTTCTCTGACAGATTTCGCTGCTCATAAGGATCGTCCTTCAGATGGAACAGCATTTCCTTCGGAAATCCGTGATAACCGTCGTGATAGGACCGAATGTAGAGCCAATCTTGAAATCGAACGCTTCGCTGACAGACATGGGCGCATTGCGTCAGTACGAGATAGTCTCTGCCGGATTGGGATGTGCCGGATATGGCGTCCGCATAGCTGATGCCATCCCAGCGCTCCGGATGTTTCGCGCCAACGAGATCGGCCAGCGTCGGCGCCAGATCCAGATGGTAATGCAATCCCTCGTTCTTCACGCCGCGCGTACCGCCAGGCCATCGGAAAATCATCGGGATGCGGCAGGTTCCCTGATCGGCCGTGCCATGCTCGGAATAGATGCCAAGCTCGCCCAAGTTCTCTCCATGGTCCGCGCTGATCAGAATCGCCGTCTCCTCCAAGACGCCGAGCTGATCCAGCTGCGACAATACTTGTCCAATATGCTCATCCATGTAACGAATCGCGCAGTCATAATTGTCGATAATCTGGCGGATGTCTTCATGGGACTCGATCTGCCGATCATGCCTGCTCCACTTGTTGTAATGCGAATTCGCCAGAGCGTTCATATTCGCGATACTATGCTGTCCCTCCTTCTGCAGATGGGACTGGAACACCTCCTCCGTAAGCCATTCCGGCAGCGCATCCTCCGAGAAGGGATGGCCGTATTGATCCGGTACCCGGTAAGGCGTATGAGGATCCCAGAAATTCAGATGCAGAAACCATTGATCCGACTGTCCGTTATCTTGCAGCCACTTCAATGCGGTCGGCAGCACCTGATGCGCCGACTCCAGGCCGTTCTCCCCGATATTGTGCACCTCGTGGAAGCCGGCATTGAAGGTCCATGCGGAATGCCGGTCGGCGAACGTGCTGATCGTTGCCGTCTTGTAGCCCGCTTCCCGCAGTACGAAGGGAAGGCTCTCCCGCTTCAGCCGGTCCTCGAAGCTTCGGCTCGGTCCATCCCGCCGCATGTCCGCAGCCGTGCCTCCATGGCCTGCGACGCCGGTATGAATGCCGAATCGACCTGACATGAGCGCCGTTCGTGACGGCAAGCATGGCGCGTCGGAGCAATAATAGTTAGTGAAGACCACGCCCTCTTCCGCTATGCGATCAATGTTAGGGGACGTTTGACGATGATAGCCGTAGCAGCCTAGATGGTCGGGACGAAGTGAATCCAGATCCAGATAAAGTATTCTCATATGGTTTCGCTCTCCTTCGCTTATGGATAATAGCTGGATGTTCGTTAGATGCCCGCAAGCCCAGAAATGCCTGATTGTATATTTCCATCATGTATTCATCCATATTATAATGAACATTTAGAATCGTGCAGTATAGATAAAAGCGTTATTATACCTGCTATTTATTATGAAAGTGCTTACGATTTAACGATTCCTGATTTTGTCCATATTTATCTTATTTTTTTCTATACGCTTTCGCCAGGATGCTCGGGTACGATTGCTGATAAGGGGGCGTTGCTGTGTTCAAAGCGGTGATCGTCGATGATGAACGATGGATAGTAGAAGGCATTAAAGCCGGCGTACGCTGGGAGAAATTCGGATTTCAAGTTACGGGGACAGCGGAGAACGGAAAGGAAGGGCTGGAGTTGATCGAGCTGCTGCGGCCAGACTTCGTGCTGACCGATATTAAGATGCCGCTTGTTAACGGCCTTGAGCTGATCAAGCGGGGCAAGGATATATCCCCGCACACCATATTCGCCGTACTGAGCGGGCACGCGGAATTTGCTTACGCCCAGAAGGCGCTGAACTACGGAACCTTCGGCTATTGTCTGAAGCCTTTCGAGATCGAGGAGATTGAGAGTATGCTGGCCAAGCTTTCGGAGACGCTAAAGCAGCGCAAGGAACCTGAGCCAGAGAGCGACGCCCAGGATCTGTACGAGGTCATATGCTCGGGGAACGAACATTTGCTGGCTGAGAAACTGTTGTCCGTCGACATGCCGGTAAGCGCTGACATGCCCATTACGCCGATCGTGATACAAGGCTATATGTCCGAGCGATATCTGGAGACCATTCCGCATATTCGATTCCGCATGAACAAGAGGAGGGTAGCTATTCTCATCCACAGTCATCTGACCGAGCGTTTCCTCGGCTCATTGGATCTGTCGGGCAACGAGATCGAGTACAGTATCGGCATTGGACTTCCGACAACCAGTCATACCGAACTGGATTCATCGCTTGAAGCGGCATCTGTGGCGGCTTACGGCAGCTTCTCAACCGGGAATGGCGGCGTCTATCGACCGGTCCAGAACCCCGATTCGACCATTGACAACCTGCTGTCCGAGCTGGCTGGCGCACTCGCACAGAAGGACCGGATTCGGTTTGTCTCCATCATGGAGTCGGCCAAGCCGTTGTTTCACAACTATATGTTAACAATCAAGGACGCCTATTTGATCTATAATACCGTCATGTATCTCTTCACAAGAGAAGGCGTGAAGGAACGCGCCAGATTTCTGGAAGGTTATGACCAGCTTTATTACGACTATGGGCATGCCAATGCAATGGTTGACTATCTGGTTAAGCATACGCTTCAGTCTCTATCCGACGAGTTGTCCTCTCGGCTTGCAGGCGTAAGTCATAATCGCATCAAGGAAGTGCTTACCTATATCCACCATCATTTTAATCAGGAAATGTCGATTCGAAGCTTGTCCGAGAAGTTTTATCTAAGTCCAACTTACTTGTCTCAGCTGTTCAAGAAAGAGGTCGGGGAGAACTTTGTGGAATACCTGTCCCGTCAACGAATCCAGTATGCTTGCAAGCTACTGGCTGAGACGGATATGACAGTGAGTCAAATTGGAGAGCAATGCGGCTTCAACGACTACTTTTACTTTACCCGCATCTTCAAAAGACTTAACGGCATGACGCCCACACAGTACAGGGAGGCAAGATGAAAGCGTTTAATAAGTTGTCCATTCGGACCCAGGTGCTTGCGATCGGAGCGATTCTTCTTGCCGTCATCCCGCTTATCAGCATTATGGCATTCCGGCATTCCAGCGAAGTGATTGTGAATCAGAACACGCAATACAATATGGAGCTCGTATCCAATCTGAAACACCGGGTATCCGACAACTATGCCAAAATTTCGAGCATTATGATCAATCTCGGCTACGATACAACCGTGCAGGAATTTCTGGCGGAAAGCGATTATTTGCGAACGTATGAACTGGCCCAAAAAGTAAATAGCTTAATGGGCGTTATCAAAAGCACTAATCCTGATATTATCGACATTATTATTGTGAACGCCATGGGCAAACACACCTCTCTGACCGGCAAAATCAGAATGGCGCAAGGGATGGTGAACGAAGTTAGCGAACGGGATGCCAGAGTCCATTACGGCGGATTCATCCATGACGATCCATTGCTAATCAATGATATGTTTCTCTTCGGCATGAATCTGTTCGCATCGAGGGACACCTACCGATATGGCGAAAAAATCGGCTTTATTACGATCGTCTTGGACACAGAATCCATTCAGTCTGAGATCGAGAAGTTCCCAAGGCTGTCTGGCACAAGCATCTATCTTAGGACAAACGGCGAGCTGGCTTTCACGAACGAAGGAGGATTCGCCCCCGATCTGGACGAGAAACAATTAGGCCTGTACTCCAATTATGGAGAAAGGGCTGTCATCGAGAAGATCGACGGGAAATCCTATGCGATTCAATCGTTCGCCTTGCCGGAAATTAACGGCGATATTACATCGGCCGTTCCGATCGGCATTCTTATTAAAGAACTGGAGGGGCTAAAAAGGACCAGCTACCTGATGCTGATCGTTATGCTCGCGCTCGTCACGATTCCGTATTCGGTTCTTATGATGAATATTTTAAGGCCGCTCGGAAAGTTGATTGCGTTCATGAAGCGGCTGAAGAGCGGCAATTTGGAGGTATTGCATACAAAGGTAGAGCTGGAAGGCTACGCCGAAATCGAGGTGATCTCGACGCAGTTCAACACGATGCTGAACCGGATTAATGATCTGACGCAGCAGTTGCTGGAGACGACAGGCGATCTCTACCAAGCCGATATCGAGCGGCAGCGCGCGGAGCTGTCGTTCCTGCAGAGTCAGATCAATCCCCATTTTCTCAGCAATACGCTCGATGCGATCAAGGGCATTGCCATCGTGAAGGGCAATCAAGAAATCTACCAAATGACCGCTGCCTTAAGCCGGATGCTGCGCTACAGCATTAAGGGAGCTAATGAAGTCAGGCTGGAGGACGAACTGAAGATCGTCAGCTCCTACATTACGATTCATCAGGGAAGATTCCCGGGAAGAATCCAGTTCGAGCAATATACCTCGGATGAGTTGCTAGGCGTTCTTATACCGAAGATGATCATCCAGCCTCTTGTCGAGAATGCGATGACTCACGGCCTGGAGCCTCATGCCAGCGGCGGCAAAGTTGTTATTCTGGCGGAGCTTCATGAAGACCATCATATGGAAATAACCGTGACGGATAACGGCGTTGGCATGGAGCCTGAACGTCTGACCCAACTTCGAGGCACTCTTCGTTCCAGAGATCGTAACGCCAATGAACATATCGGCATTAAAAACGTGAACGACCGGATTCGCCTCCATTACGGGGACAATTATGGCATCGAGATCAACAGCTGGCTGGGAAGCGGCACCGTAGTCAGAGTACGACTGCCGTTACCGCCTGCCTGAACCGCCGTTAACATCGGCCTTCTTCCATGCTGCCGTAGTGGGTTGCCACGCTGCCAAATCTCCTATCTGGCTGCCAGTAATATCGCCGTATATCTCTATCCGAGATCTGGTAAATCTATCAATTCGATATCCGGCTTGTCCGTACCATGCAGCTCCAAAACAACGATTTCGTTGGCGCCTTGGCGAAGCAGCGGACCCGGCACATACAACGTCTTTTGCGGACCCTGCTCCCAATAGCGGCCAATATTGAAGCCATTGATCCAGACGACTCCTTTCGTCCAACCATCGAGGCGTATAAATGTATCCGCAATGTCGTCGACGAGCAGCTCCCCTCTAAAGAACATCGGATTCTCAGCAGTCTTCGACTGCGTTTGGAAAGGCGCGTACGACAAGGCGCTCAAATCGGCAAGCGGCAGGGGATAAATTTCCCAATCGAACAGAAATTGATTGTCGAGGCGCACGCCTTCGGTAATGCCCTTGGCATCCTTTAGACGCGGCCCGTAGTTAATCCTCCCCATGTTTTCGACGAGAATCTCAAGCGTTGCGCCTTGCTCTGGAATATCCACGACAAGCGGCTTCGGCGCCCAACGTTCGACCGTGCCGATCCAGCGGCCATCGAGGAATACTTGCGCTCGGTCGTGCACATCCTGCAAGCGGAGCTCCTGCGCCTTGCGGGGACCCGATATCCGCGTGCGGTACACAATAAAACCGTAGTTTTGACCGAGCTTCTCCATCGGCTCGGGACAACGCCGACGTACAGAGACAGACAGCGTATCGAGATTGGCAAATAGGCTTGCCGCTTCCTTCATCGCCACGGTTCCGTAGTTTTTTTTGCGAGACGGCTCCGGAAGCTCTTCCGGAACCTCGGCCCCGTGCTTGCGCATCACCTCGCGAACCGCCTTATACTTTGCTGTAATATCTCCGCATTCCGACAACGGCGCATCGTAATCGTAGCTAGTAACGGTAGGCTCATATTTGTCCTGATAGTTCGCCCCATTATAAAAGCCGAAGTTGGTTCCGCCATGGAACATATAGAAGTTAACGGAAGCGCCAGCGGCAAGCATCCGGTCTAGCACATCCGCAACGTCTTCCCCGTCACGTGTATGATGCGGCTTTAGCCAATGATCAAACCAACCATTCCAATATTCCATGCAGAACAGCGGCTCCTCGGGGCGATATTCCCTGAATTTCTTGAACTCCTCCTCGGGACGGGAACCAAAATTCACAGTGGCCAGAACGCCAGGCAGCGTTCCGCCCTGCAGCATTTGATCCGTTGGACCATCCGAGGTAAAGAGCAGAACATCGATTCCTCTTGCCTGAAGTCCGTTCTTTAGATACAGCAAATAGTCCTGATCATTGCCGTAGCTCCCATATTCATTTTCGATCTGCATGGCAATAATCGGTCCGCCGTTTGTGTTAAGCAGCGGTGCCAGCTTCGGTATAAGGACGTCGTAATAAGCGTCTACCTTCCGCAAGTAACGTTCGTCCAGGCAGCGCAGCCGAATATCCGGATCGCTCAGCAGCCAGGCAGGCAAACCCCCGAATTCCCATTCCGCGCAAATGTACGGGCTTGGCCTTACGATAACATGCAAACCGAGTTCTCCTGCGAGAGCGATAAATCGTTCGACATCGGCCAATCCGTCAAAGTTGAATACACCTTCCATTGGTTCGTGCAAATTCCACGGAATGTACGTTTCCACTGTATTGAAACCGCAAGCCTTAAGCTTTAACAGTCGATCCTCCCAATACTCGGGAACGACACGGAAATAATGAATGGCGCCGGATAAAATCCGGATCGTTTCCCCATCCAGCAAAAATTGCGAGCCTTTTACTTCAAGCTTAGCCACAAAAACCCCTCCAAACAGATCATGTTGTCTCCATTATCCGAGTTAGCGGCTTCATCCTCAATCGCCAAATGGTGCATTTTCTATACCATTTGCAACAACCTGCTTAACCATAATGTGATACTATAATGGCAACACTCTAGCGAAAAAAGCGAGGCGCCATGCAAAACATGATCGAATTTCCAAACATGACCTCTACGTTGCAGTTAACCGGCTTCCAAATCGGCAGCTTTCCTTCCGGTTGGGAATACCCCCGGCATCATCATCATTCATTCGAGCTTCTTTGCTGCCTCGGCGGTGAGGTCAAGCAAGAGATTAATCGAAAAACGATTACGCTTCGACCGGGAGATTGGCTGCTCATTAAAGCCGGGGAGAGACACAAAACGACGAATGTTTCCCCCATGGATTACGAGTTTTTTAATATTCATTTCGACCTGGATGATCTGGACATTCGCAGCCTGCTCGGCACAGCCCCTTACCGTCTTGTATCCGCCGATGAAGCCGCACGATCGGGCAGACTAAGCAGGTACGTCATGGAGCTTCGTGAAATGAAGGAGCGTGGCGACTCGGAGAAAGACGACAATACACGGACTCAACTGGAAGACAAGCTGCTGCTGCAAGCGAACATCCTGCTCATTATCCGTGAGATGCTGTCGCTCATTCGCGAACAGGGAGAGAACAAGACAGATGCGGGCTCCGTGACTCCGTTCGCCGTCGATGCGGCTCATGCGATCGAGGAGAAGCTTTCGCACGGCCTTTTCGATAACCTCTCGATCGCAAGCGTTGCGAAAGAACTGAACATGAGCCGCAGCCAATGCACCAAGCTGTTCATTAAAACATATGGCTTATCGCCTCGGCAATATGTTAGCCGACGCAAACTGATGTTGGCCAAAGAATTGCTTGTCGCATCGTATTTGCCGATCTCCGAAATCGCCGAGCGGCTCGGATTTCAGTCGGCCAGCCACTTCTCCCGGCAGTTCCGGCGCTGGACCGGCCTTTCTCCAACTGCGTTCAGGCCTAAGCATTAACGGATACTTCGAGCGAACTTTAGCATCGTTAAAGACAAAGCCGGCTATCCCCAAGGGATTGCCGGCTTTATCCGCTTATTTGTTCGGCTTATAGTGGTTCGGCTTTTAATGGTTCAGCTTAATTTCGTACGTATAATCCGGCTTCTCCAGCAGAAGCTCGTATCGGTTGTCTCCCAGCGGCGTCAGCTTGCCTTCGCTAGCTTCGGGCAGCCCTTCACTTCCGAATACTAACGTACCGACACCCGACGAGCAGGTCGTCACGACAATTCGGTCGCTATCCATATAGAGGGCAATATCTCCTCTCGGCGTAGGCACCTTTCCTTCCATCCATTCCAGAACGCCTTGCTTCGGCTCAACTTTGTATTGGCTGTAGCCAGCCTCGACCGGCTGCACGCCGAGAATGTACTTTCCGATCAAATAGATCGGAGCGGCGCCCCAAGCGTGGGCCAGACTCTTGCGGTACTTATCCCCGTACATGTCGTACTGAAGCTCGGGCGGCAGGTTCGGGTCGTACTCCTCCCAAAAGGAT
Source organism: Paenibacillus sp. PAMC21692 (assembly GCF_014303795.1). Classification (NCBI taxonomy): domain Bacteria; kingdom Bacillati; phylum Bacillota; class Bacilli; order Caryophanales; family Paenibacillaceae; genus Paenibacillus; species Paenibacillus sp. PAMC21692. The sequence goes on along the minus strand of NZ_CP060293.1, from coordinate 4,143,767 downwards.
GTGGCACCTAGATCGATCATCCCACCCCAGTAATTGCGTATTTCGCTCAACACATGTTCTTCTTCCCCAAGCTCGCATAAAGCTTCCAGCTCGAAGAAACGCATAAACGGCGTGATGATCTTCTGAACGGATTCGTTCATCAGGACACCCGTTTTAACCGTTTCCCGCTGCTCAGCATTCAAATAACCGAACCGTACGCCGAACATGCTCGGATATTTGAGAATTTCCCGTTGCAGCTCTTCGTTCCATTCACCATGCAGGAATGCGCCTCGCTCCTCGTCCCAGAACGTTTGAAAGATACGCTCCCTCAACTCTCCGGCCAGGGCGGCAAACTTCCGTTCATTCCGATCGTCTTCCAGCTCCCCGGCAAAATAAGCGACCGTCTCCATGCTTCTGCAAAGCAGCAGTTGTTCCGCGGTTAGGGCTCCGCGACGCTCCATCGCCGCCCAATCGACGAATACCCAATCCTCGGGATAACCTTCCATCATCCCTTTATCGTTGCGGCGATTCAGGCAAAACTCCATCAAGCTCAGCATGTTCGCATAGTTGGTGCGGATAAAGGTCAAGTCGCCTGTATACAAATAATAATCGTAGCAACTGAGGAACCAGTAGAACGTGTAATCCATGATGGTATTGATATGAATGTCGACCGGGTTTTTGCCCCGCAAAGCGATAAGCGTTCGTTTGGTTACGTCCTGCTCGAAAAAAACATAATTGTTGATCAGAAAGCCGAGGTTGGCATCCCCGCTCCATACCCATCGGTCGCGCTTCATCCCATCGTATAGAAACTCTCGCATATTCAGTTGCAACGTGTGAGCGGACAGCTCCCAGATGTCGTTTAATCTTCCATCGGATGAGCGGAAGCTGCCTCTCTGGTCCATGGGTAAAAACTCGTAGCGATGTTTCACACTGCCCCATTCAACGTCATCGTTGGTTTTTACGTGTATATATCGGAAAGCTCTGGTAACAGGCGTTCGCCATACTTGCGCAACACTGCCGTCCACATCGAGCACATCGAACGTCTCCGCAAGCTGCCCGGCAAGCGCTTCTTCCCGCGATTCGCCGTAATACAGTTGAATACCGCCATTCCCCTTGACGTCATGAAATTCCACATAGCCAAACGTTTCACGGCCAAAGTCGAGCAATTCTCCCCCATCCCGTTGCTCGGCGGACACCGGATCGCACTCTTGATATGAAAACGGGAATGCTTGCGGCGGTTGTTCGATTTCGTCAAAATTCCAATGGGCGGCAGGCAGCCATGAGCCGTTAAGAGCCGTCACTTCCCAGCCGTCTCCAGAGTCGATGCCAGCACCGGCTGCGTACAATGCAGGAATTTCCCGGTCATTGTAAACGTTGATAGACAAAGTATGCTCGCCCGCCGGCAACCGGATCGACGTTATCGGGTTGCGCTTATACGGAATCGGCGTCATATCGCCGTCCAGCAACGCCACGAATTCCCCTTGAGCGGACAAGATCAGCTCGGCGGGTTCGGCCAGCTCGTACTTTCTGCGGAATTTCACGCTCGTATAGGCAGCATCCAATCGCCACGAAGGCGGACAAATATACCCGCGATATTGCCTTAATACGGACGCCTTTTGATGAAGCCATATCTCATAATCGCCCGGATACCATATCCATTGCGAATGTTCGGTCATTGCGAATTCCCCCTCAATATTGCTAAACCATCATGTTGTCGCCGCTTGCCCGCTTACACGGAAGACGTAGCGGCCCGAGCCTGCCGTAAAGCGGGCAGTCTGTTCGTCCCGACTAACAAAGCTCCATCCGTCTCCATCCCTTTTTAACGCGTCTTCGCCGACATGTTCGCCATCCAACCGGATCGTCATGCCGGGCGATGCAGGAACCGCAATTTCCGCTGTCGTATTAGCAGGGATGGTCGCGGCTAGCATTAAACCGCGTTCGTCCGCTTCCCATTCAATTCCGATCATCCCGTACAACGTATCGTGTTTGCACCGCAGCCATTGAAATCCGGGAGTCGGGAGCGGGCTGATTATCAATCTTTGACTCCCGTATCCGCCTTCGGGAATCTGGATGCCCGCAAGATAGCGATACAGCCACTCGCCGACGGAACCAAGCGCGAAATGATTGAACGAATTCATCTCCGGATCCTGAAATCCCTTTTCCTCCGTCCAGCCGTCCCATCGCTCCCAGATCGTCGTCGCTCCTTGCAATACCGGATATAGCCAAGAGGGGAACGATTCTTGAAGCAGCAAACGAGAAGCCGCGTCATGCTCGCCATTGTCGGACAGTACCGGCAATACATAGCTGGCTCCCATGAAACCGGTCGTCAAATGCCATCCGCGCTCTTCGATATCCCGGAGCAAGTGGCGCATGGCGGCTTGTCTGCCCTCGTTTGTCAGCAGGCCGATCTTCAATGCAAGTACATAAGCCGTCTGAGATTCACCCTCTATGCGCCCATCCGCATCCACATGCAATGTCTCGAATGTCATTCGCAGTCTGGCGAACAACGCCCTATATCGCGCTTCCCCCGTCTCGTCCCCGACTACTCGCGCCATGTCGGCCATCAGGGAGACGCTGTATGCGAACAACAATACATTCATTAACGGTCTCGGCGTCTCCGCTCCGTAAGCCAGATGGTCGCCGAAGCTTTCCGTCCGTCTGACGAGCCGCTCGTCGCTGTCTTGCACCAGATAATCAATATAACGCTGCATCGCCTCGTAATTGTCTTCGATAAATCTTCGATCGCCGTATACTTTGTACATTGTCCAAGGAAGAATAACGCCTCCGTCGGCAAAAAACACATGTCCTCTGCCGAAATGCTCTACGAACGGGGCGACATCGGGGAACGCGCCATCCGCTCCTTGCGCGTCCCGAATATCCGTCAGCCACTTGCGGTAAAAAGCCGCGCTGTTCATGTTAAATGTCGCCGTTCTCGCAAACATATGAGCGTCTCCCATCCAGCCAAGCCGCTCATCCCGCTGCGGACAATCCAGCGGAATGCCGATGAAGTTGCCTCTTTGACTCCAGCGAATGTTGTCCATCAATCGATTAACAAGCGGATGCGATGTCGTCAGTTCGCCCGCGTCGCGAAGCTCGGAGTGAACAACGATGCCTGTAATCGCGGACAACTCCAGCTCGCCCGGATACCCTTCGATCTCGATATATTGAAATCCGTGATAGGTGAACAACGGTTCATAGCTTTCTTCTCTGTCCCCCCTGGAAATATAGACATCCGTTTGTTTGGCCGTTCTCAGGTTAGCCCGGTACAAACGTCCATCCGTTCCAAGACGTTCCGCGTAGCGAATGCGAATGCGGGCGCCTTCCGTTCCTTTTAACCGCAGGCGTATCCATCCGGTTATATTTTGGCCCATGTCGATGAGAAAGGTCGACTCGTCCGCGCGCCTGACCGATTGCGGCTTGATCTCAAGCATGGGACGTATGGGCGGTCCTTCGCTCGCGGCCATGCGGCCGCTTGGCACATGGTCGGATCGGACGGCTTTTCTCCACGGAGACTCCAGCAGTCCGTTACGCGCATCGCAAGTTTCTCCCATATAGAAATCCGAGGACACGACAGGACTGTCCGTTACTCGCCAATTCGGGTCCGTTCGGACAATTTCCGTCGTGCCGTCGGCGAATAGAACATGAAGCTCCGCGCGGAACGCCACGGAATGGCCGTAATGATACGGACCGCAAATGCCGAGATGCCCGGCATACCAGCCCGGGCCGACGATGGCTTCGATCCGGTTGTCTCCTGCTTGCAATAATGAAGTGACATCGTACGTTTGATACGGTATGCGGATACGGTAATCCGTCCAGCCGGGAGCCAACGCATCCGTTGATACCGGACGATCGTTTAATGTCGCGCGGTACACACCCAATGCGGACGCATAGAGGCGAGCTTGTTTCACCTGCTTAGCCACATGGAAGGTCCTGCCGAATTGCGGGCAAAGTCCGTATCCCGCGTTTACCGGGTACAAAATTCGCTTATAGACCTCCCAGTCGCCTTCCCCGAATACGCCGATCGGACATGCGGGCCTCCACGCGCTGTCGTTGTATTCGGGCAGCATCCAGTTCGATTCTTCGCGGTCCGTCGTCCTCCATCCCGCGTCCGTTCCAAACGTTAGGGTTCGTCCGTCCGCATACAATACGACGAGCACGGCGACGAATCCCTTCCGCTCCCCGTCCGAGCAGCCGGCTATTAGCCGGCGGCCCGGACCCAGCAAGGCCGTGATGTCCAACGTGACCGACTGCATGTAAGGGTAATACAGTCCTTCGTCTTGGCCCTCCACATAGATGTGCAGCGCGTCCGCCGCAAATACTTCCAGCTTCGCCGACAAAGGCTTTTCCTCCGGCAGCGTCACGCTGAGACGAAAGTATCGTTTCGCCGACTCCTCAGGCATTACCCGATCCGCCTGATCTGCCTGATTCGTTTGGTCCACTGGATCCCACAGCACTGCGGCGCCGCGCAGACGATCCGGCTCGGGCTCGGGCGCAACCCGCTCCGGATCGGCGATCCAGTCCGCCGTCCATTCTTCTTGGGACAGATATCCCGTCTCGAACAGGCTTGCCCCGCTCCACCCGCAGTCCTCTTCCGACTTGTTCCATACTTTGACTTTCCAATAATAAATTCGACGGGCTTGCAGCGGCGGACCGCCGTACGTAATATGCTGCGACAAGCCGCTCTCCACCGTGCCCGTGTCCCAGATCAAACCATCGACGCGATCCAGCGCTTCCGAATCTTCCGCAACGATGAGCCTGTAAGCGGATTGTTCGATTCCGCGTTCCGCATCCGAGCCATCCTCAAGCCGAGCGGCTGCGAGCCGCCAGCCGAACGCGGGACGCAAGTTATCCGTCCCGAGCGGCCGGTCGGCGTAATCTACTGTTAATCCCTCAATTGTAAGCATGCGCTGTTAATCTTCCTCCTTATCGAGCCGCATTCGGAACGGATAACAGCAATCGGCGAAGATAAGCCGTAATTTCCGGCGAACGGCCGTTCCTGATCAACGCTTCGACTTCGGCTTGGTCCATGGAATCGACAAGGGCGGCGAAAGTCTCCATCGCGTTAACCCCTTCCCGCACCGCCGCAAGCCCATCCTCCCGGTAAGGGTATTGATCGATGGACAACCAGCCGTTATATCCCGTCCGCTTAAGCCAGTAGAAAAATTCCAGCGTTTCGATCGTATGCACGCTGCCAACGATCATATCGTCGTCCCAGTGGCGGAAATTATCGTTCATATGCACATGAAACAACCTGTTTCCGTATCTCTTGAGCAAGGCTACCGATTCGGCCGGCGTCTCGTAAGCGTTAAGCGCGTGTCCGAAGTCGATCGTCACTCCGATATTGTCCGTACCGGTCTCCTGGGCCATTAAGACGGACATGGCCGCCGTGCTCAGGTAGCTGTGCGTTCGAGGCTCCTTCGGCTTGTATTCCAGACTAATCCTTACATCCGGGCGATAGCGGCACACTTCACGCAATCCTTCGGCGAACCAGTCGCGCTCTTGCATGTAATCCGCTTGAAACAAATAATCGTAGCCGTCCTGACCTGGCCACAACGAGATGAGATCGCCTCCCAGCTCGATAGCCGCGTCGATCATTTCCTTAGTATGGGCGACTGCTTCTTTGCGAATGGCCGGATCTTTGGCCGCGAAGCTGCCGTACTTCCACTTCATCTGTCCGAAATGATCGGGAATAATGGATACTAGCTTAAGTCCGTGCTCCTCCAGATGCCCTTTCAGTTCTTTGACATTTTTATCGGTGACATGCCATGTGCCGACCAGCTCCACGCCGGTAACTTGGGGAATCTGAGCGACGCGCCCGAACAGCTCGGCAATGGAGAACGGCTCCGCGTATCCCCCGGTCACATATCGGTCCGAGCAGCTCCCTACGTTCGATAATATAACGGAATAATGATGACTCACTTCCGATACCTCCTATCATGTTAAAGTGTCATTCGTCGCTGAAGTAAAGGATTATTCCTTAACGCTGCCAAGTACAATGCCGTGGATAAAGTAACGCTGCAAAAACGGGTAAACGAGCAGGATCGGCAGCATGCCGACGAATACCTGCGCGGCGCGCGTCGTTCGATCGGATATTAGATTGTATACCCGCGCCATCTCCGGATCGGTGAACTTGGACAGGTCCGGCATCGTAATGACCGTCTGCAAGTAGCTGGACAACGGATAACGGTCCGGGCTGTTCATCAGCAGCAAGCCGTCAAACCACGAGTTCCAATGTCCAACGACCGTAAACAGCGTAATCGTTGCCAACGCAGGCGTTGACAAGGGGATATAAATGCTAAGCAGAATCCGCCAGTCGCCCGCGCCGTCGATTCGCGCCGACTCGTTCATCTCCTTCGGCAAGCGGCGAAAGAAATTAAGCAGCAATATAATATTGAACACCGGTACGGCGCCAGGAAGCACGAGCGCCCAGATCGAATTAAGCAAATCAAGGTTTTTGATCGTTAAATACCAGGGAATCAACCCGCCGCCGAACAGGATCGTGATCACGAAATACCAGACGTATACCGATCGCAATCGGAAATCCCCGCGTTCCTTCGATAGAGGGTATGCGCACAGCAGCGTCAAGGCGAGATTAATAACGGTGCCCAGCACGACCCGCTGCATCGTAATGCCCATCGACCGGAAAAATTGCCCTTGAGAGGCGACATATTCGTAAGAAGCCCAGGTAAACTCGCGCGGCCAGAACAATACATTGCCTGCCGTCACCTGGATTTTGGAACTAAGAGACAGCGCCAACACATGTACGATAGGCAGAAAACAAAGCGCAGACAACAAGATCAAAATAGCGTAATTGACCAGATTGAAGCTTCTTCTGCTCCAGGACGTTCTCGTTATCATCCGACAGCAACCCCAATCAGAAAATTCTGTAGTTGGCGAATCGATACGCCAGTCCGTACGATACGGACACAAGAACAAAGGAAACGAGTGATTTAAATAATCCCAGCGCGGCGGACACGCTGAATTGATAGTCTTGAAGCCCGATCCGATAGATCATCGTATCGAGAATATCCCCGCTCTCAAGCACCGGAGCGCTGTACAGATTAAACACTTGATCGAAGCCGGCGTTCAGCACGTTGCCGAGACTTAACGTCATCATCAGCACGATGATCGGAGCCATGCCGGGAAGCGTAATATGAAGCGTCTGCTTCCATCGGTTCGCCCCGTCGATGACTGCCGCCTCATACAGCGTCGGATTGATGCCCGTGAGCGCGGCTAAATAAATGATCGTATCGAACCCGAACTGCTTCCACGTATCGGATATAATCAGCGTCCACGGGAACCAGTTATTGTCGCCGAGGAAAAAGACGGACTGCATGCCGAGCGCCTCAATCATTTGATTAACAATCCCTTTTAAGGATAAAATATCCATTAAAATGCCGGCAAGAATGACCCACGACAGAAAATAGGGCAAATAAATGAGCGTCTGCACCGAACGTTTGAACAAAGCGCTGCGAATTTCGTTCAACAGCAGAGCCGTTACAATCGGAACGATCAGATGCAAAATGATTTTCATCGTCGCTATAAATACCGTATTCCACAGCACCCGGCTGAAATCGGGCAAGTCGAAGATGTACTGAAAGTTTTCCAGTCCGACCCATTCGGAGTCGAAAAACCCTTTTGTCGGGTAATACTTCTGGAACGAAATGATAATGCCAAACATCGGAACGTAGCTGAACAAGAAGAGAAACACCACTCCCGGAAGCAGCATGATATGGTTGGAGCGTTCCTGTCTCCATTTTTGTTTGAACACGGTTGCCTTCACCTCCCGCCGCCGCAAGGGATCGAACGCGAATGCGTCCGTCCCCCCGCTTCCGGCATCAGCCTTCCTTAGCGATTCGCCTCGTACCATTCATTGACTTCTTGCGTAATTTTATCTCCGCCAAGCTTCTTCCAATTGGACACATAGTTGTCGAACTCGTCGATCGGAGCCGCGCCCATTATGATTTTGACGAATGTTTCATTCTGCATCGTGAGCAGTGTCGACATCTTCTCTTCCATCGTTTTGGTCGCGCCGCCAAAATATTTGTCAATGACGACTCCGTCCGGCTGCGCCTGGTAATTGACGCGAATCTCGAACGGGCTCACTTCCGGTTGATGGATCCACCATTGCTGCCATGTATCAGGATCGCTTCCATCGGTTCCCGAGACCACGTCATATGTTTTCTTAAGCGCTTCGTTTAGTCCGGAAGGATCTCCCGCCGCCAAAGCGTCGCGCACCAAATTATAGTTGTAGTCCTTGATGTAGCCTTGAACGGGCGAAAGCACATGCATCGCGTATTTGGCGTTTTCCGCCCAGGCATAAACTTGCAGGTCGTTGTTGGTTCCTTCCTTGTCTTCGCCATACACCTTCTGAAGGAACAGATTCATCATCTTGACGGCCGCTTCCGGATTAGAGAAACCTTTTTTTACGACATAGAAGCCGCCTACGGTTACGCCTACGTTCGGTTTGGCCGGATTGCCGTCAACGGAAGGGAGCGGAAGCGCCTTCCATGACGCGTCGGGATCGTTTTTGATCAAGTCGGCTGCGATCAGCGCCGATTCCGATATCGTGCCGTAGAACATGCCGAGCTTGCCGGATACGACATCCTCTTTCAACCGGTTGTAATCTTTTGTGCCGAATTCCCGATCGATCAACCCGTCCTTGTACATTTGCTGCAGTTTGCCGAGCGCCGACTTCATCTCCGGCGTCGTACTGCCGTAAATCAAACCTTCATTTCCGTTCTCGATCCAAATGTCGGGATACGCATGATAGCCGTTCAGAAAACCGCCCATCGCGCCTCCGCCCATCGTAGCGCTTAAAATGCCGAGACCAAGCGTATCATCCTTTCCGTTCTCGTCGGGATCCTGCTTTACGAACGCTTCCGCTACCTGAATCAACTCGTCGATCGTTGTCGGCTCCTTCAAGTTCAGCTTCTTGAGCCAATCGGCGCGGATGTACAAAGTGACCAGCGAATCGCGCGGATCGCCGCCGTAATGCGGAATCGCCATCAGCTTGCCGTCATACGTCGCCATCTTCTGAGCGGACGCCAGCGCATCCTGAACTTGCTCTTTTAGATAAGGCATGGCATATTGATCGAACACTCCCGTCAAATCTTCCACCATATCCGCTTCCACGAGCTGAGTCAGTTGTTTCTTGGTCACGCGCATAATATCCGGGATGTCGCCCGAAGCGATCGATACATTCATCTTGTTCTCGTATTGAGTGGAATCCACCATCCAATCCCACTTCAGATTGATCCCTAGCGCTTCCCGGTACAGCTTCGTCCAGCGATTATCGTTGTCCCACGTTTCCCCTTCCGGGAATGTCGCCCATCCCTCCGTGCTAAGCACGGACTTAACCGTAAGCGGCGGATCGAACTTGCCGAACGGATTGCCGTCTCCCTGCTCCCCGGTCGGACTTTCATTGCCGCCTGTCACAACCGGCTTATTGCCTTCATTGCCGCCATTGTTGTCGCTGCAAGCGCTTAACAAGCTCGACGCGAGCACAACGGCCAGTAATGACATCCATCCTTTTTTACCGAACATTTGTTTACCCCCTCGATTGGATTTAAGAAACGATTTCATTGCGCAAATCGATTATAACAACGGCCGCGCTGACAGCTCCATTCCAATGATTTTACTTTCCGTTGCATCTTTTTGTTTGCACTTTTTCGAGATCCGGTTAGCCGCTTGTTGCTTCTCTCCACTCCTGGGGCGTCTTCCCCGTTACTTTCTTAAACACGCGGTAGAAATATTGGACGGAAGTAAAGCCAATCGCCGCGGGGATATCCTGAATGCGGTTGCCGGGGTCCTCCAACAATTCCTTGGCTAGCCGAATCCGGCAATCCGTAATATATTCGGCAATGCCCACACTGTTATTTTGTTTGAACAGACGGGACAGATAAGACGAATTGTGGCTGACAGTCTCCGCAATAACCGTCAGGGACAGGTCATTCGCCAGATGATCGGCAATATACGTTTTCACTTTCGTCATCAGCTCGTTTTCGCTTTCGCCGCGCGAACGCTCCCTGAAGTCGAATATCGATTCCCCGCATTTGCGCAAATAATCGGCGGCTTCATGGGGCGCCGTCATCAAATCGGGAAAGATAAGACGGCCGAGGTCCCATCGCTCTTCCGTGCCGCGAAGCTTCAATTCCTTTGTATGAAAAGACAAAATAACCGAAGCGGCCATAAAATAATGTTTCTCCTGACTTTCAGAATCCCGCTGCAAAAGCAGCTCGTCCAACAGATTGAAAAACAACTCCCGGCGATTGTTTTCGAGCATCGAGGCGAGATTGCCGATGAGAGAAGCCGCATCCATGAGCATGGGGCTCTCCGTTGCGCCGTTGCCTGCAAACTGTTGATCGATCATCAGCACTTTTCTTCCCGAACCGAGCCCCCGCGCCAAATTGCTTCGGAGCAAAGCGAATTTGCCGCCGACCTCGGCCCAGCCCACGGGCGTATCGGCAATCAATACCGACAGGTCCAGCTTGATCAGATCCTTGCATGCCGCCTGGATCATTTCGAACGTCCCTTGCACGAACCGGATCATCATGTTCCACGTATCTTCCTGCACCCTTAGCGAGCTGCTGGGTTGAAGACTTTTGGGCTGAATCATCCATACGATATTGAACCTGTCGACCGGAAGCGATATTTGCGTGACCATTGTATCGAGATATTCTCCTGCAATGTTCCGAATGGAATACAGGAGCAAATAACGGTCATAATGGGACACGTTCTCCATCCATTCGTCCACGCGACCGAGTATTGCAAGAACGGGCATCGAGGATTGCAGCGGAATGTGCAAGTCGGCGAACTGTCTGGAGAGCTCCCGCTCCTCCAGGCGCTCCCCTTGAAGAAGCTGGCGAATAAAGTCCTGCTGCAGCGTTTCGAACGCCATTCTCATTTGATTTTTCGATTTGACGATCAAGGATTCGATTTCGATTTCGTCCCGCAGCCTGGCGACGGCCTTCTCTACCGCTTCGATCAGACGTTCGTCGCCGTCCGTCTTCAATACGTAATCCAGCGCCCCTCCCCTAATCGCGTTCTGAACGTAATCGAAGTCGTTGAAGCCGGATAAAAAAATCACTTTGCATTTCGGCCAATACCTCATGATTTCCTGTTGAAGCGTAATTCCGTCCATGCCGGGCATTCGAATATCGGATACGACGATATCGATTTTCGTCCTCTTTAGCCAGTCCAGCGCTTCTCTCGCCGAATAGGCGCCAATGACCTCCAATTCGAGATGAGACAGTTGAGAGATCACCTCGATTAAACCATTTACTACATAATCCTCGTTATCGACGATCAGCAAGCGATTCATGTTCTTCCTCCTCTGCGGCAGGCAGATTGATTTCCACGCGCATACCCCCAAGCTCGCTGCGGGTAATGCGCAAACCGTATGACGGTCCGAACTTCAGGATAAGGCGTCTGTGCACGTTGAGCATGCCGGTCGTCTCGATATCGTCCGACAACGAATTCCCTGGGCGATTTAGCTCATCCAACCGTTCTTCGGTCAACCGATCGCCGTTATCCTCGATGATTAGCGATATCATGTTCGCGGATGCAATTACGGAAAATTGCAATATTCCACCCTCATCCAATTCCTCCACGCCATGAATAAACGCGTTCTCGACAATGGGTTGCACAATGAGTCTTGGCACGAGACGGTTCTCCCATTCGGCAGGCAGTTCCTCCCAGTGGATCGTAAGCTTGTCGCCGAACCTCATCTTTAAAATATTGGCGTATGTTCTGGCATGGTCGACTTCCATCCGGAGCATCGCCTCCTCTTGGGCATTGCGCGTAATGTACTTCAAATAATCGCCGAGCAGTCGAGTATACGGCTTGATATTAACCGTATCCTCGTCTTGGGCCATCCGATGCAGCCGATAATAGGCGTTATACAGAAAGTGGGGATTGATCTGAGCCTGAAGATGTTTGAGCTCGGCTCTCTGCGAACGGATATCTTGCTCGTATACATCATGGATGAGCGATTGAATCGTACCCACCATTTGGTTGAACTGCTCGTAAAAATAATCGATCTCATCCCGGCTCCTTGATTGCAGTTGCACATCAAACGATCCTTCGCTCACTTTGCGAAATGCCCTGACAAGTCTTTGCAGCGGCCGCTGCAAAAATAGATAGATCCAATAGGCGTAAAGCAAAATGATGACGATGGCCGTCGCAATGAGTATGCGAAACCACATTTGGTAGCCCGCCAACGGTTTCAGAACCACTTCCTCGGGCATATATAGCGTCAGCGCGATACCAAGCTCCGGCAACCGTTCGTATGCCGCCATATATTGGCGATCGTCGGCTGCGGTCATTACCTGCTGTCCGGATACCTCGGCATGCGATTGATTCAGCTCGGCCATCTGACGTTGCAGCGAATCATTGCTGGCATCCCCGGATATAAGCCAATTTCCTTTCAAATCGGATAAAATGGCGTTTCCGCCATTTTCCGTCAGCATTTGCGAAAGTATGGACTGAATCTTCCCCCGGTTTAGCGAAATCTCGATCCAATAAGCAGGCAAACTATTCTCGTAAGTCCCGGTAGGGAAACGTTCCGCCAACATCAATTGGTTTTGCCAAACGAACATCGGCAACGAGCTGCGGTTCAGAAGCCGATGGACGGAAGTTTTTTCTTCATCAATGCTATACGTTATTCGATTTGGATAAATGATTTTGTGCTCGGAAACCATAAATAATCCCACATCGTGAATGTAGGGACTGGACGACTTCAGCGTCTTCATCTTCTTTTGCATCAAGAGCACTTCCAACCGCCGTTCGTAATCGGTCATGATCGGAGACATCGTGCTGAACCTCTGAATATCCGGGTCGAACACATATTCCCGCTTCAGGCTGATGATATGCTCCAACGCCGAATTCAGCTCATTCACATAAAAGTGGACTCTGGAAGACAACGAATTGGTTATTTCCCGACGGATCGCCGCTTCTCCTTTGATGACAATGAGCGAGCCGATAAACAGAATAGGGATGATGGCCGCCATAAAAATCAAGACGATTTTAGGGTACAAACCGATCGAGAGCAGATTGCGCCGAATGCTCATAATTATTCACTTCCTTATCGTAAAATAGCTCCCCTGATCTCATTGTAACAAGTCTGCGTGACCTTTAAATGTTGTAATCATTTTACTTTTTATTATACTTTTTTGATCTGCGCCGACGTAATCGTCGGGAGAGAAAAAAGAGATGACCCCTGTCTAGGACAGGAATCATCTCTTATGCGTAGCAATCCGCTTAATCTAATGGTGTTTTGCGCGTTGACGTATTAACATCATCAGCGCCGGCAAGGCGATTGGCCGAACAAGAAAGGTATCAAGCAATACGCCCGCCGCTACCGCAAATCCGAAGGCTCGCAATTCCACGACCGGCTGCGTCATTAATACGGTAAACGTTGCCGCCAAAATAAATCCAGCAGAGGAAATAACGCCGCCGGTTTTCGCGAGTCCCATTCTTACCGCTTCCGTATAGGAACGCGTCTTCTGCTCCTCGCGGATCCGCGCGACCAGCATGATCGAATAATCGACGCCGAGCGCCACGATAAATAAAAACGTATATAATGGAATGCGGTAGCTTAGCCCCTCATATCCGAGCATATTCTGGAATACGAAAACGGTTATCCCCAGCGCGGCGCCATAGGATAAAAGAATTGTAGCCAGCATATAGATCGGCATGATCCATGATCGGGTTTGCAGCAGCAGCATAAACAGAATAAGCAAAGCGACTATCATCATGACGATTTGTTCGTCGAATGCGCTAACCGCCTTTGTATCCGAGTTTACAGCCGTATCTCCTGCAATCCATAATTTCGCGTCCTTGATGCCGCTATCCTGAAGCAACGCCTCTTGATCGGCCAAAATAGTATTGGTCGTCATAAACGATTTGTCGGTATATGGATTATGAGTAGGCACGAGGGTAAGCTTTGCTACCTTCTCCGATTGATCCGATAGCTGCGGGGTATGAACGGAAGCAACGCCTTCCCGTTCTTTTAAGACTACCGCCAGCCTGCGAAGCTGCTCTGCCGAAAGGTTCTCGGAGCTCTCCACGATGAGCGTGCCGGGCGACACATCGCCGGCCGAAAACGCATCGCTCAACTTCTGATATCCTTTGACGGAAGACATCTCTCGCGGGAAGGAGTCCAGCAGATTGAACGTATATTTGATGGGCGATATCATAGCGATGCCGATCGCGAGCACCAACATTACAGCCGCAAGCGATTTCTTCGGATTTGTTGTTACGAAGAGGCTGAATCGGCCCCAATAGGTCTGCTCCACCGGTTTCGCACGATGTTTCTCGATTCGGAAAGGCCAAAAGGCCTTGGTGCCTGCCAGCGCAAACAAAGCCGGCATTAAGGTCAGCCCCGCAGCAATCATCACCCCTACCGCGATTGCAAAGACGGGAGCAAAATTGCGATACGATTCGAAGCTCGCGAAGAATAACGTCAACATGCTCATAAGCACGGTACCGCCGCTGAACAGTATCGGCTCCGTCACGTTTCGGACAGCCAGCTTCATGGCATCATGGACAGACAAGCCTTCCAGCAAATTTTCTTTGAACCGCGAGAACAATAACAACGAATAATCCGTAATAACCGCAAACAGCAGAACCATCATTATGGACAAAGCTTGCTTCTCGATTACAAATAGGTCTAGCTGTCCCATCAAGCCGAGCAGACGATCCACGATTGCATACGCGATGCCTGCTCCGATTAACGGAAGAATGGCGAGCAATAAGGAACGATAGATCACGATGAGGATCAAAAAAATGATGGCGACGGTCGCCAGGATCAATACCACATCCGCGCTTGAAAACACCTTGGAGGTATCGGCCATAATACCGGCCGGTCCCGTGTAATCGAGCTGCACATCGGAGGGTAGCCCCGCCAGCGTGTCCGCCTTCATGGCGTCAAGAAGCTCCATCACGGCGTGACTATCCAGATCGGCTGTCAAAAACCCGGGCACAAAAAACGTTTTCGCATCCTCCGCTACGAACGATTGACGCGCGCTTGGAGGCAACTCGGCAACATGTATGGCCTTCAATTCCCGCGACTCCAGAACTTTTTCTACGAAGACCGAATAATCCATAATCTCTTGTTCCGTAAATGCTGTGTCCCTGGACAATACAACAAACAATGGGATTCCCTCATCCGACGGAAAATACCGATCGACCAGCTTCTGAGCCTGAACGGATTGTCTATGCTCCGGCAATCCATGGTTCGTAATCGGAGAGGTTTGCTCCTTGGAGGAATCCGCCACGACAGACAATAGACCGGCTAGCAGCAGCCAAGCCATCACGATCAACAGCCATACCCGGTTCGCACTCCACCAACGCATGTTTTAGTCCTCCTTCTGTATCGAGAAGGTAACCGCTATGAACAGAATAAAACTAAACAAAAGCACCGTACCGCCAGCAATAAACGTAATAAGCGTGATTGTTTCGTTCATATTAAAAGGATTGACATTGTAGAACAGCATGCCGACCGTCAAACCGATCGATCCGATGACGGACAGCCACCCGTGCAAGGATACCAGCTTTTTCGCTTTCACCTTGAAAACCTGATAAAACAACCCCCAGACGAACACCGACAGCCAGCCTACTACAAGTATGTGCGCATGAACGGCGCGCAGCTGATAATTTCCGCTCCCCGCCATATCGGCCCCAAGGATCGCGCCGACCAGACCAAAAACCGCTGCCAGCCGTATAAGACGCAAGCTCCATATTTTCTCCATATAAAAAACCTCCATACTTTTATTTGTACAGAGGTAGTATATAAGTTGATTCTAAACTGTATCTAAACTGCTTTTGGCCTAAGAGGTAGTTCAAAAAGTCCGCTTCCCATCACGAAGTACTCCAAGAAGCGTATTCGGCATCGAATCTTGAATTCAGGCGAAACTTCCGGTGCTCACGTAGCTTCCACTACGCTCCGCTCCTCAGTTTCTACCTTCTTTCAATCTTCTCGGTGCTGAAAACCGAACTTTTTGAACACGAACTAATGGGCAACGTTACCGTGATGTTTGTGCCTTCGCCCGTTTCACTCGAGATTCGGATGTCTCCTTGATGCAGGGTGATCGTTTCCTTGACGATGGCCAGACCGAGACCCGTCCCCTTCGTCGACCGAGAGGCATCCGCACGGTAAAACCGCTCAAATACATGCAGCAAATCATCCTCGGCTATTCCTATGCCGGTATCCTCGAAGATCACGCTCACATGATCCTTCTCCGATTCTGTGCGGATCCGAATCTCTCCCCCGGGTTTATTGTATTTGATCGCATTCGTCAGCAGGTTCTCCCATACATTGTCCAACAAGGACTCATTGCCTGTTAGAAGTAAAGGAGCTGCGTCCAGGCTGATCGAGATCCCTTCTTTTTCGAGAAGCCAGCGGTATTTCATGACGGTCCGCTCGATTTGCTCGTGCAAGGGATAGGTTTGCATGGCAATGGCCTTATTTCGCTGATCCAGAGAGGTCAACACCAATAACTGCTTCGTTAAATTCGATAGCCGCATGGCTTCATTTTCGATCACCGACGCATATTGCAGACGTGGCTCTTCGTCAAGCTCCGCTTGCTTCAAGAGGGCGGCATACCCTCCAATATTGAGCAGCGGGGACTGAAAATCATGCGACACGTTGCGAATAAAGCTTTTCCGCTCCTCTTCGTTGGCAAGGAGCTGCTTGGCCATCCGGTTAAAGCTGGCTGCCAGCGTGCCAAGCTCGTCCGAACGGCTAACCTGCAAGCTGATCTCGAAATTTTCCGCGGCTATTTGTTTCGTGGCCGCCGTCAGCGCTTTGATCGGATGAACCAGGTACCAAGCCGAGACGATGATGGCCAGCAAGCTAATAACAAGCATCAGTAGCGCCATCCCGCCCATGATGGAATGAACCTCGCTGAACAGCAGCCGAATATCCGGACGGACGAACATCGCATAGCGCTGCTCTTCATGCACGAATGGAACGCCGATCGAATTCCGAATGTCATTGGCGAAAAAACCGGTCACAAACAGCTGTTTCGGAAAGTCGCGCATTCCATGATAGATGTCCCCGGCAATGACATCTTCAACAATCGAATTGTCGAGCTCCTTCAGCCGGTATTCTCCGCCATAGTATCCGGAAGCTCCATTTTCGCTCACCACATAGAACTGGTAACCGATTTCGCCAAGCATCGCGAAGTGTTCCTGCAAATCAAGCTCCGCATGCTCGGAAATGTACGCTGCCATACGACTCGCGATTACCGTATTTTTGGCGTCGTTCTGCTCCTTTAACACTTGATGATAATACATATTCGTTGCGAGAAAAGCGAGCACGGTGCTAAGGAGCATGATACATAGCGCGACAATGAGATATTTTACATACAGAGACGACTGCACTTTCATGGCGATACCTCTATTCGATATCCAACGCCGCGAACCGTATGGATGCGAACGTTTGAGCCCAGCGAAGCGAGCCTTTCCCTAACCCGGTTCATATGGGTATTGAGCGTATGATCGCTTTCGTATTCCAGTCCCCACACCTGCTCCATCAAATATTCCCGTTCGAACACTTGTCCGGGCCTCGATGCGAGAATGGCCAGCAGCTCGAACTCCTTGAGAGGAAGCAGCAGCTTCTTCTGTCCTTTAACCACCTGGAGCGTCTGCCGGCGTATCTCCAAATCCCCTAATGCAATCGTCGTATCCGTCGGCTTGTCGTATCTCCTTAGAATAGCCTGAATGCGAAAGAGAAGTTCTTCGGGCTCAAAGGGTTTGACCAAATAATCGTCGACTCCGGCCATAAACCCTTCGCGTTTATCCTCCAGCTCGCCCCTGGCCGTCAACATGAGCACCGGCAAGTCCCAATCTTTTTTTAGCTTTTCGGTTAGAGCCAAGCCGTCTAGCCCCGGCATCATCACATCTACGATAGCCAAATCCACTTTATCATCCATCAGCCCCAAGGCCGAATCTCCCGAAACGGCAGTCCGAACCTGATAGCGCCACGAGACTAAATGCAGCCGCACTAGCTCTAGTATGTGCAGGTCATCATCTGCCACCAATATCGTTCGCATGATCTCCCTCATTCCAAAAAGAAACATCTACTTCTTGTTCATTATAGCCGATGGACATGTGAAAAAGGGATACCCCCTGCCACGAACTCGTGAACTGATGGTATCCCTTTGTTCCTACTTATTCAACCTCTGTGTCATTACCTGAATGCTCCAGCATCGTCATTATAAATTTGACGGCTTCCGCTCTTGTGGTTTGCGCTAAAGGATCGAATGTATTGTTCCCTTTGCCCTGGAACAATCCGGCCTGAACGCCGACAGCGACATGCGCTCTGCCCCATTGCGGAATCTGATTGGCATCCGCGAATTCCGGTTGTGCATTCGGATCCACTTTAAGCTGCAAGGCACGAACAATCAAGTTCGCAACCTGAACGCGACTGGCGCCGTCCTCGGCCCCGAATCTTCCGTCGGAATAACCTTGAAGCAATCCCAATTCCACTAATGCCCGAATAGATCCGCGAGCCCACAGCGGAATTTTCGCGTCGTCAGCGAATAGGGTTCCTTCGCCTGACTCTGTTACGTTCAAATTCAACGCTCTGCTTAACATAACCGACAATTCTGCACGCGTGACAATGGCATTGGGTCTGAACGTGTCATCCTCGAAGCCCAACACGATTCCTTGCGCGACAGCTTTCTTTATCAAATTCTCTGCCCAGTGTCCCGCAATATCCGACAAGTTGGACGGGAGAGGCGGTTGCTCCTCTTCCCCCTCTTCGCCTGGCAATGGCTCTTCCGCTTTGACGATGATGGTAAACGTTTTGGTCTCCTTGACGATGCCTTTGCTGATCGTTGCGGTCATACTGACCGTCACGTCCGCCTCGCCGGCTGCAGGCCTCGCAATCAACCGTCCGTTATCTCCAATATAGTCGGTATTGGAGCTCTTCCAGGCAATTGTCGTTCCGTTAAGACCGACTGACGGCAAATTCAGATCCGCTATAACGGAAGATGTATTACCCAAGTCCAATGCATCCTTTGCTTGTTTCACCAAAGCGATATCGGGATTTATCCATACATTGCCCGAACCGTCGCCTGGACCTCCGCTTGACGTTTGCGCTTTGATCTTTACCTGGAACGTCTTTGTTCCGCTTTCCGTTCCTTTGGCGATCGTTGCGGTCAACGTTAACGTGAGATCCGCTGCGCCGACGACAGGACGTTGCAGCAAGCTGCCGTTAGCCGTCATATACGCCGGGTTCGAGCTTTCCCATGTAATTTGCGTGTCATGCAGACCGCTTGTCGGCAGACTCAGACTCGCCTTCACTGCGCTCGTGTCTCCCAGCGTCAACGCCGCCAGAGCTTCGGCAACCGCCTGCTCATCCGGATTCGTCGGCACGTCCTCTGCCGCCTTGACCGTTACGGCAAAGGACTTGCTCGTGCTGCCCTCTTCCTTGGTCACCGTCGCGGTTAATACGATCGTTGCATCGCCTTCTTCGACGCTTGGTCTGCTGATCAGCGTACCGTCATGTCCGACAATAGCCGGGTTAGAGCTCGCCCAAACGATTCCGGAATCATGCAAGCCCGTTGTCGGCAGAATCAGATCATTCTTCAAGGCATCAATCGCCGTGAGCACCAAGGCATTAGCGGCCAATTGCGCTTCCGCTTCGCCCTTCGGCATGACATCGATCGTAATGTTATCGAATGTGGCGGTCGAGTGGAACACCCTTACGCCGACGCGGCCCTGGCTAAACGTATTGTCTGTAGCCGTAACCGTACGTACTTGTTTGCCGTCATCAAGGGTAAACGTAATTTGATTGCCCTTAACGGTCAAAGTTTGCTTGACGGACTGATTCATCGTCACCTGATAGGGCAGCTCCGTACCGATCTTCACGAAATTTCCGTTTACATTTTTGTACAGGCTGATCATGGCCGCCGTATGATGCGTACTAATATTCGTTTGATAGAAATTGTTCGCATCTTGCATTCGGAACAGCATGCTGGTATCAGAGCCGCTCTTGATCGTTGCGGTTCCTTCATAGATAAAATCCGTCAGCGTTTCGTTGTAATACGCAATGCCGTTGCCGGATGGAGCAGCCAGCTTAAGCTCGCCATTTTCTACGCTCATCGCGCCTTCGGGATTGCTCCAGCCTGTTGTCGTGCCGTCCGCAAAATCTTCGGTATAGACGCGGTTTTTGGACTCGCGCGCCACGATCGGCAAAACGCCGCTTTGGCTGGCCAGCTCCCGTCCGTTCGGCAATTGCGCCAGCACTTGCACGTGGTAATGTTTTAATGTCTCTTTTGGGAATACATAGCCCATGCCCGTAATTACTTCTTCGTGCACGACATGCTGCAGCTCCTTGTCTTGCGCGATGACGACACGGTAGGAGTCCACGCCGTTGCCGGCAGGATCTTCCGGTGATTTCCAGCTTGCCCGGATAAGCTCACCGTTTGCTCCCGCTTCCTCTAGGTCGACAAAAAACGGCGTGTACATCTTGTAATCGGCCGGGAAAGCGAATAACCTTCCTTCGCCCGGCAGCAGCTCAGTCGTCAATTGTCCGGCTGCGGCATCATAATTGGCGGCTACCTCCAGACCGCTTTGTTTGGATACCTCCAGCACGTTCGAAACATCCGCATGAATATCAAAGGTAAAGCTGCCGCTATTCGTTAGCGACTTGTTGACGACCATCATATACGATCTGCCGTTTCGCTCATCAGCAAACAATGTGAGCAGCACATCATCCGTCGACTTGGTCGGCTTCCAGATAAAGTCCGCCGGAACCCTGCTGGCATTTGCCGGAATGGTGCCATTGTGATAAATTTCTTTGGCCTTCAAATTGATCAGCGTCCGGCCGATAGCCTTCACTTCGGCATTAATCTTTTGGATCCAGCCGTAAGCCTCCGTTTTTTTGCCCTCCGCATCGATGATGGCTTCGAAAAAGCTTTCGCTGCGGCCCGTAGGCGTCCACCAGGTAAACCAATGCATCGCCTTGTAGTCGTAAGCAAGCGTCGCGAAGGCATCCAGACGCATGTCGTTTTCGGTCGGCTTGCGATATTCGTTAGGCTGCCCGACGTTCCACCCGATGGATTGCAGGAACCGGGATACCGGCACGTCGTTTGCCTCGCCTACCTTGCGGAAATTGTCCAGCACGGGGAAATATACCGCTCTGTAGTCGGAAGGTCCGTAGAAAGGATAATCCGCATAATTTAAATACTTAAGTTGATCCGCGCCTACCGTGCTAACCCAGAGGTTTGCATTTGCCCCGCCGGCCAAGCTCACATACGGTACGGCATCGGGATCGTATTTCAGGAATTTCTGATAGACGGCCGCAAAATCCGTCATTTCCGCATCCGTTGGCTCATCTTTGACATAATAGCCGTACAAGCCCGGTCTGCCGTCATAGTCTCGTACAATTTCCTGTACGAGCTTATCCGTAAATCCGGCAGTCGATGGCGCGAAGCGAGTGTCGGATACCTGCACCCTCATATCTCTTGCCGCGGCAAGACGAAGCATTTCCTTGTTCGTTTCGATATCCAGCAAGTCGCCCGAATTGACATTAAGGATCAAATCCACATGCGCTTGCTGCAAGTAATCGTATTGCTCTTCATTGACAAAATCTTTGGTTGGCGGCCAGAACACGCCGATCTGAATATTTTCTTTGTCTCGATCCGGCAAGGCCTCCTTCTCGTACACTTTCACGTATTCCGCCTTAATGTCGGAGTTAAAGGCTTTGATGCCGACATAGCCGCTGGAGAACGTCGCGTCTTTAGCCGTAACCGTTAATGGCCCATCGCCATCGTCGACCGAGAACCGCAGCAGATCTCCATCCGCCACCAGCGTCATATTCATCTTGACGCCGGCTTGCGCCGTAAAGGCTACTGGCTCGCCAATTTGAGTGTAGTCGCCATTAACGTTTTTGTATAACCGGATCTGGCCATTGTTCCAGCCGTCAGTGCTCACATTCGTCTGATAGAAGTTGTTGGCATCTTGCGCGCGGACAATCAAGCTTGTATCGCTTCCGCTATCGATCGTCACTTCGGTCGTATATTTAAAATCATCGAACGAACGGCCCGAATAGTAGGCCATTCCGTTCTTCAAACGATAACCATCGTTCACGATCGAGCTTTCGGCAGACTCTTCTACAGTCCATTTATCTCCGAGCTCCGACATTTCAAAGTCCTCGCGATAATTCAGGTACCGGAATACGGGATCGTAATCGTCGTCCTGACTCGCCGGCGCTTGCCCGAACACTTCGATCTCGGCAAACTGCATCGCATAACTTCCGTTATTGTCCTGGTGCAGCTTGTTTCCTTCGACCCTCACATAACGAACATCCTGCAGCGGGCCTACATCGAATTTTTGCGCCGATCCGCTGGCGGGGTTCGTAAAGCTCTGTTTGTCATGAACCGTTGTCCAGTTCGCTTTATCCGTGGAAACGCTGATCGCAAAGTCGACCGGGAAACCAACTCCCTTGTTCAGACCCGAATCGTTGCGCGGCCACAACACCACTTGGTCGACGGTAAACAACGAGCCCAGATCGACCATAATGGAACCCGTTCCGGCAGCATTCGGGGTTGGAAGCGTCGTAAAACCCAACGCGCCCGCTTGGCCAACCGTCAGCCCGTCCACGGCTTTTTCTTTGCCCCAGCCGTCCTGCGCATATTCGCTAGATACCGTTACCATCCTGGATCTCGCCAGGTTTTGCCTTTCGGCCGATTCCGGCCGGTCCGCCATCAATACCGCCGTAAACGTCCTCTCGGCGGCATCCTGACCGACTTGCACGGTCGCTACCAGCGGAATTAGGACGTTGCCGGTTCCCGCGGAAGGCCTTTTCAATACCTCGCCGCTGCCCAGCAAATATTCCTCATTGCCGCTCGACCAGGACACCGTACTGCCTAACGGCCCTGCTGTAGGCAACGTAATATTGGCGACAATGGCGGACAAGCCATCGACTTCCAAAGCTGCTGCAGCCGCATGCGCTTGATTATTGGCAATAAGCTGGAGGTCGGCAAACTCAACATGATTGCGGCGGTTCGCTACGCCGGAATAAGAGACCAGACCCGCTTCCCAGCCAGCCGGACTGACGCCCGACAAAACAATGCGGGATTGCTGCTCCTTGCCGGCTATCGGATACCACTGCCCGTTATGGCCGTAAAATCCGGTAAACGTCTCTCCGTTTTGCACCAATTTCAGCGAGACCGGCAAAGGCGCATAATTGCCCTGCACCGCGCTTAGCATTTGGCCGTTCAGATCGCGCGCTTGCAATTCCATTCTGCCCTCCGGCGATATCGCGAGCGAGACATGGGCGGCCGTATCTGTGTCTCCCGCCGCTCGAATCAGCAACCCCGCCCGGCCGCTCTGTCCGTTTGCCGGAATCGCGTGCTCGGGTATATCAACGGACAACTGCTGCTGATGTCCGCTAACTGGCTGATACACGAAAGCATAATCGTTGCTTCCTGCAGCAATCCCTTTCGCGGCAACGCCTAACGTCAGCCCTTGCTGATCAGGGATGATCTCTCCGCTCGCCGCCCCTGCAAAGTCGTATACCCAAGGTTCGGGCAAGGCGCGTACTTCAATCACAATGTCCTTGGACTCGGCGCCTGACGATACATGGATCGTAGCCGTTCCCGGTGTCAGGGCTTTCAGGGTCATTTCTTCGATTTCAATAACTTGATCATCGCTAGTCGTTAAGTCCGGCTGCGGCACGGGCAGCAAGGACCCATCTTCCTGCCATAGTCCTGCCTGGATTTGCGTCGTCTGACCGACCAGCAAATTTGTCGCATCGGCGCTGGCCTCCAGCAGCGAAGCCGCTTCCCCTTGGTAAATCTCCAGCTCCGAAAACTGGAATGCATACTCTGCATTGTTGTCCGGTCTCATCGAGCTTGTCTCTACCCGAACGTATTTCGCCTTTTCGGCAGCAGGCAACACCAGCTCCACTGTTTGGCCGGCCGTTGGCCGAGCGATCCCGCTGCGTATCCATGCGCTATTCCAGACCACGCCGTCCATCGACGTTTTGACTTCGATCTGCTCCGGAATGCCGAAGCCGGCGGAGGCTCCGTCATTTCTTGGCCAGAGCACAATACGTTTAACGGGATAAGCCGCTCCCAGATCCACTTTGAACCAAGCCGGTGAAGTCGGGGCGGTCTTGGACGGGTAGCTGCTCCATCCGTTGCTGCTGTCAGTTACGCCGCGAACGCCGTCTACTGCATAGTTTTTGGCCCAGCCCCAATTGCCGATATCGCTGGAAACATCGACGCTTTTATTCAGCGCCAGATTTAGATCGGGATGCTGAGGCTCTGCGGGCGCCGGTAAAACGGTTGGCGTCTGCGGTCCCGTATAGCTTGGGAAATCGCCTTGCAGGGCGTACAGTCTGCCTTCGCCCGGAGGCAGACTCGTTGTCATGCGCCCTGTGGCAGCAT
Organism: Paenibacillus sp. PAMC21692; assembly: GCF_014303795.1. Classification (NCBI taxonomy): domain Bacteria; kingdom Bacillati; phylum Bacillota; class Bacilli; order Caryophanales; family Paenibacillaceae; genus Paenibacillus; species Paenibacillus sp. PAMC21692. Next base: position 4,119,384 of record NZ_CP060293.1, on the reverse strand, counting down.
CAAAGTTGGTCGCCGCCAACGTGCCCGTTTCTCGCGATATTTCCTGAACGGACAACACGCGATCATCCGCCTGCAGGGTAAACGTCTGGCTCTGCGTGCTGCCAAACGCTTTGTTGACCACCATCACGTACGATTGTCCCGTTTCCTTGTGCTTCATATAGGATACGATCAATTCGTCGTTCGACTGTACGGGACGCAGCAGAAAATCGGACGGTACGGATTTCGTGCTGCCCGTAGGCATCGTCGCGCCGGAATGATACACCTCATGGGCGTCCAGCTTGATCAATGTTTTGCCCAATTGGCTCATTTGGCCGTTGATGCGTTGGAAGGGTTCATACAAATCCGTTTTGTTGCCGCTCGGATCGATAATGGCATTTGTAAAAAACTCGGAACGCTCGCTTGGCGTCCAATACGTGAACCATGTGACGTATTTGAAGCCATACGCCAGATAGGAATAGGCGCTAAACGCCAGCTCGCGGCTATTGGGCCTGCGATTGTTCAAGCTTTGCGCGCTGCTGCCGAATCCAATCGACTGCAGGTATGCTCCCGTTTTGACCCCATAATCCAGTCCCACCTGACGATAGAGGTTCATCGTATCGTAATAGCTGTTGTCGAAGGAATTGGTACGGAACGGATAATGATCGTACATGAGATAACGCAAATTCGATTGACCCGCGTCGTCTTTACCGACGGCTTCCATCCAGGCGCGTACATAATCCTTTTCGTACGTCCCGCCGTAAATGTTGGGCAGCAGATTCACATAAGGATTTTTTTGGTCGTCATGCTTGAGCACTTCGCGGTAAATATGCGCCTCGCGAGCCAACTCGCCCATGCCGGGCTCATCCCGAATGTAATAACCGCCCGCGCCCCAATAATCCTTGTACGTGGCCACGACCTGCGCGATATCCGCATCCGTTCCCCGAATTCTGGGATCCGCTACATTAACCTTCAGATCCGTCTTTTCGGCAAGCTCCAAAATTTTCATGTTTTTTTCTTCGGTATCGAGACCGGAGCCCAATACGTTCTGCACCACGTCTACGTGCGCGTCTCTGATCGCCTGGTATTGCTCCAGATTGGTATGCTCCCAGGTCGGCGGCCAGAAGATGCCGATCTGGAATTGATCCTCGCCGCTTTCTATACGCTCCCTATGCGCTTTGACGATAACGTCAAACACCTTTTCGCGCTGCACGCTTCCCTTGTGGACTGTCGCCGTCAGCGTCACCGGCACATCCGGCCCGCCCGCGGCCGGACGCTGGACTCTGCCGGCAGGGGAGATGACGGACGGTTCGGTGCTCTGCCATGTAATGTTCGATTCATACAGCCCCATTGCCGGCAACGGCAAGCTGGCGTACAACTCGTTCAAACCTCCCGGAAACAGTCGGCCGTAATCGTTATCCACCGCTTCCTCGTCGCTAATGTTGAGGCTAGCTCGGAACACTTCCATCTCCCGGAACTGCAGCGTTAAAGCTCCCCGATCGTCCGAGCGCAGCTTGGTAGCTTCCAGTCGGACGTAACGCGCCTCCAGCATCGGCACCGTTGCCGTATGCGGCGTTACGGTCGTTGGCTGTTCAAATCCGGTTTCCTCGGCAACCGTCGTCCATGTCGCATTGTCCGCGGATATTTTCAGCTTAAAATCGATCGGGAAGCCGGCCCCGATGTTCACCGTGCCATTGTCGTTCCTCGGCCACAAAGCAATCTCGCCGATCGGATACGCCATGCCAAGGTCGATCTGAACCCACGCCGGATTGCTTTCGGAAGCCTGGGTTTGCGTCGGCAATGTCGTGAAACCGTTTTCCATCGCGCCTGGAAGACGGGGGCCGCTTTTGGCCCCGTCTACTAAATTACTCCTTGTCCAGCCTTCTCCCGAATTTTCATAGCTGCTGGAGGATGTTACCGATTTGCCTAAAGCTACATTTACGCGTTCGCCTTCCGCGGCTTGAGCAATCTGAGCTGTCGGCAACAGGCTTACGATTAAACTCGCAATTAGCAGATACGCCAAATATATTCGTCTGGACTTGATTCCCACGCGAATTCTGCCTCCTCTTGACATGATTTGATGGTCTGGCTGCATCAACGATTTTTAACTGCAGCTTCCCAGGCTTTATCCATGTTTTTAAGCATCTCGTCGGAATTAATCGCTTTCAGGTACACGCCTTGCGCGGACGTCATCAATTCCGCGGTTCCGGCGCCGCCGAACTCCCAGCCTTGATCCAGGAACGGATAGCTGTTGCCGCTTGCCACCACTTCCGCAATATGCTGCAGAGAAGGATCCACGTCTCCCGTCTCGCCATTGATCGTCATAAACGCCTGTTGGCTCTTCGCCCACTCCTTTTGAGTCTCCGTTTTGCTCCAGAACTCCAGATAACGTTTGGCAGCGTCGACCACTTTGGAATTTTTGTTGATGGCAAAGGTGGTTCCGACAGCGGCAGAGGCGATTACGGGTTGCCCTTCCGCATTGGAAGGCATCGGAATCATGCCCACCTCCAGCTCCGGATTCGCCGCTTTAATGCCCGGCAACGACCAGTTGCCGTCAATGTACATCGCAGCTTTGCCGGTAGCAAAGGCTTGCTGCGCTTGATCCAGACTGACGCCGGTGCTTTTTTCGGTCAAATAACCCTTCTCGTCGATACTGTACCATTGCGCGTTCATATCCTTCCAGCCTTCCAGGAAAGTGGTTTCTCCGGCATTAAGCTGCGCGTCGAAGTTCGGATTTTGGGCATATACCGTACCCGGAGCCATCGTATAAAGCGCGGCAAGCGTCATCCAGCCGTCGTTGTTGCCGATGGAGATGGGCAGGATCCCCGCTTGTTTGATTTTTTCGGCCGCCGCCAGGAACTGAGTCCAGTTTGTCGGGATCTCGATCGAAAAGTCCGTAAAAATTTGTTTGTTGTAATAGACGCCAAGCACGTTCATATCATTGGGAATCGCATAAATCTGTCCATCATTGGAAGTCGCTTTGAGCGAAGCTTCCGTGAAGTTCTTAATCCACGACTCGCCCGACAGGTCCAGCAAATATCCCGCTTTGCCATACGCGATAACATCGGACAAGCCCGGATGAATCATAATGACGTCGGAAGCGTCGTTGGCGGAGAAACGCGCTTTCAGAAACTCTTTGAATTGCGAACCCGGCATGCCCTCGTAAACGACTTTAATATCCTGGTTTTCTTGCATGAATTTTTCGTTCAGCTCGGGAAGCGCGCCAAGCTCCGCGCCTGATTTGAATCCGGTCACTTTGAGTTCGACCACCGACGCCGCAGGAGTCGGCTTATTGGAATCGTTTCCATCGGTCTGCGGCTGATTGCCGCGGTTGTTGCTTCCGTTGCCTCCGTTATTGCCCGAACAAGCCGCGATTACGAGCAACATAGCCAATATGACCAGTAGCCCTGCCAACCCTCTTGATTTTCTGTTCATTGTTGATGCCTCCCTATTTGTTTTGAATACTGTGTTTTATCACACATTAAGCGTATAAGATCGTCACAAATATGAACATTGCGTAAAATCATTATTTAGTCTGTTTTATTCGGATGTTGGTTCGCGAATCGGCCGTCTCGCTCGAAAAAAAAAGAAGAAGCGCGGCAAGCGCTCCCCTGGATCATTATTGAGCTTTCTCTCTGTAGCTCAACGGTGTCAACTTGTAATGCTTGCGAAATAACGTGCTGAAATATTTGGGGCTGGTGTAGCCGACCGCCTCCGATACCTCATACACCTTCATATCGGTTTCTCTCAGGATCCGTTTGGCCTCTTTCATGCGGACTTCCGTCAAATAGTCGATAAACTTCTGGCCGGTAGATTCCTTAAACAGCTCGCTCAAATAAGTAGGGTGCAAATAGACATGCTGGGCCAACAGCTCCAGATTCAAGTCCGCATTGGCATATTGCTCGCGTATCATATCCTGCACCCGCGCGATGATTTTCCGCTGTCCTTGATGTTCCTCGAAGCTGAGTCCTTCGACAAACTCCGAGATGGCTCGCAAAACAACGGATGGAGTAAGCGCGACAGGCAGTCGCTGCACAAGCTGCGTGACGGAGGTGCGCAAAGTTCCGGCCAGCCGGGACTGGATCGCACTGATTAACGGCGATGACATATGGGACAAAAACAAGAAGCAGCGGGCCGTAATTTGCGACGGATGCGTAAAGCTCATTCGAACAATATCTTCCTTCCATTGCCTAAGGAGCGCCAACGCATTGTCGCCTTCGTTGGTTTCCAGCGCCTGCGCCAAAGCGACAATGCGCTGCCGGTCTTCCTCCGCCTGCTGGGCGAAATCCCCTCCGCTATCGGCAAACATATGATTCAGCGCAAGCTGATAGGCATCCTGCAGCTGCTCTATATGGGCAAAGGAATCCGAGCAGCCGATCGCCTGCAGCCTTACCCCCTGCTGGTAACTGCCTCTGCGATCCCAACCCAGTTTAGACAAACGACTCTTCCATTCTCCCTGGGAGGGCATATCATTGCCCGCAATGACAAACAACGTACAAGATTGCGCGGCCACGATGCCGATTACCTGCTCGATACCGTCAGCCATGGTGCGCAAATGACCGGCTACCAGTTCAACGTGCAGGCGGTCGATATTCGTATAACCATCCTCCCAAAGCAGAAAAATGACGGAAAATTGCCGCGCTTTGCCGACTTCGCGCTCCCCTTCGCCCAAGGCGAATTGCAGCTCTTTCAAACGGTCCGTATTTTGCGTAACGAACCATTCCAACAGCAGCTTCTCGAGCTGCATCGTGGTCTGCACGTCTCTTTCCTTAATGCGGAGCTCCGTTCTTCGCACGGCCTGTACAAGCTCGTCGCGCTGCACCGGCTTTAGCAAATAATCCGATACCCCGTATCGCATCGCGGTTTGGATCATATGGAATTTCTCGTAGCCGGTCAAAATAATTTTGTGCATTTGCGGGTAGCGGGCATCCAGCTCCTTGGCAAGCTCCAGACCATTCATCCCGGGCATTTGAATATCGATAATCGCCAAATCCAATGCATACTGTCTGGATGCGCACAATGCGGCCTGCGCATCTTCGCAGGTGTCCACCACCTTCCACTCCGGCAACAAGCGACGAATCATTTGGGACAACCCGTTCCGGATCATCTCTTCGTCGTCGATGATGATCATTTGCAGTTCTGACATAGTGATCCCCCCGTTACCAATACTTCATTTTTAAAGTGACAACCGTTCCGCCGGAATCTCCCTTTCTAATATCAAGACCATACTCTTTGCCCCAATACGCTTGAATTCTTCGATGTACATTTTGCAGGCCGATATGCTGCTCCCTTTCGTGACTGTTTTCCTGCGTGCCGTCATACAGCAATTCTCGTATTTCCGCCAAACGCCGCTCGCTGATCCCCTCCCCGGTATCCAAAACTTCAATGACCAACTGCCCAGCTTCTTGCCTTCCTAGCACGGTGACCTTTCCTACGCCGCCTAACGGCGCAATGGCATGAATGATGGCATTCTCCACCAACGGCTGCAGCATCCAAGGCAATGTAAACGCATCCAATAATTCCTCGGGGAAGTCGATCACAAACTCCATTTTCGGGAAACGAATCTGCTGCAGCTGCATATAAACGCGGGTATATTCGAGCTCCCGGGAAACCGATGTTAATTCTTCATTTTGCTGCAAAGAAAGACGAAACAGTTTGCCCAGCTTCGTAACCATGTCGGCCACCTCGTAATCCTCATTCAGCTCGGCCTTCATGTTAATGGACTCCAGCGTATTGAACAGAAAATGCGGATTGACCTGGCTTCGCAGCAATTTAAATTCCGCCTGCTGCTTGTAGATCCGCATAGCCAGCTCCCGGTTTACCAGGGAGTGAATTTGCTCCACCATCATGTTAAAGCTTCTGCCCAGCTGCCCGATCTCATCTTGCGCCTTGACCTGCACGCGCACGTCGTAATCGCCAAGCTCCACGCGCAGCATGGAACGTTTCATGCGTTTCAAAGGCTCGATAATCCAGCGGGTTAATACGGATGACAACGACAGCGCGAGCAGCACCGCCACCACCGTAAACGTCCACAGCAGATTGCGCATCAAGCGCAGCTCATCCGACAATTGTTTGACGGGAACCGTATTGACGACGGACCAGCCCGTCGTGTCCGAACGCACGAACTGCACCATCGTTTCTTCCCCATGTATATAGTCGACAAATCGTCCGTATGGTCCTGCGAGCTGCGGCTCGAACGGTTGATTCATTTGGTCCTCGTCCTCATGATAAATAATTTCGCCGTTCTGATCGACGATAAACAGATTCGGGGAGGACGGCATTCGCGTTTCCGTCAGCAGCTCATGCAAAAATTCCATCGACACGTCAATCAACAAAATGCCATGCGGATTTCGTGTCGATACGTTGACGATACTGCGCGCGTAGGAAAAAATGTAATCTCCTTTTTCATTGTTTCCCGTTAACGGCCGATAAGGCGGGATAATAACCCCGCCTCCATCCGCTGCAATGACACGATCGAACCAGCCGTCGGCCGCAAAATCATCATGATTGACTTGTTGGCCGGAGCCGTATTGCGAATACTGCACCTCTTTGTCCCGAATCCAATAAATGCCTTCGATATCCTGAAACGGGATAATCAGCATCATATTTCGCAGCGCCTTGTCGACCGCTATTTTTTCCGTATAAACATGCATGGGATCTTTATTTTCCGTCAATCCGTCTATGCCGTCCAAATAAAAGGTCATGGAGAGCCGATCGATTTGGCGAATATAGTTGTCCAGATTGAGACCAATCTGATCTGTCAGGTTCAGGCCGTATTCGCCTACCCGCTCCGTCAAATTTTCATGATAACGCTGGAATCCCAACATAGTGACCACAATGACCGGAATGATAATCATCAGCGCATAAACAGAAAACAATTTTTTGTCCAGATTCCAGTCTCTGAATTGTATTACGTCCCTCCAGTGTCTCATGTCCGCAGCCCCCGAATCCCGTTATCCTTTTAATGATCCCGCTGCAATTCCTTTAATAATATATTTTTGCAAAAAGACATAAACGAGCAGCAGTGGAAGCACGGACAACACCATGCCGGGAAATAACAACGCCCAATTGGTCACATGCTCTCCGACAAACATATACAGCTCAATCGTAATGGTACGGTAGCTTTGGTCTTGCAAAAATAACAACGGAACGATAAAGTCGTTCCAGGTATTTAACGAACATAATACGACTACAGTCGCGGTTACCGGCTTAATAATCGGAAATACGGCAAGCCAGAAGGCACGGAACAAGGAACAGCCGTCTATTTTGGCCGCTTCCTCCAGCTCCTTGGGCGACGTTCGCAGAAATCCCGCATACAAAAAAATGGCGAGCGGCAGGTTCAACGCCGTATAAATCAGCATCGCGCCGTAGTAGGTGTTCACCATGCCCATCGAATTAATGAGTTTATACAAAGGAACCATGGCGAGTTGGAACGGCAGCATGATGCCCGCCAAAAAGTACATATAGATGATGGAATACGCCTTCTCGGCGCGTCTGGCAAGCGGATATGCCGCCATGGAGCCCAGCAGTACGAGCAACGTTACGGATCCCGCGGTAATAAGCACGGTATTGCCGAGCACAAGCGGAAATCTCATTTGCAGCCAAGTAGCCGCATAGTTAGAGAAATTTATGGAGCTTGGCAAGGATAGCGGCGATAAAGCCATTTCTTGCGATGATTTAAATGTCATGGAAACGATAAATAACAGAGGATATAATGCAATTAAGGCAAGTATAATCATCTTTATTTCTAAAATCCATATCATTTTTTTATTCGTCGATATCATTTTAATGCACCTCTCTTCGACGCAACAGTAATATTTGCGCTAACGAGATGATAAATACAAAAAAGAACATAACAACGCCCATGGCCGTGCCGTAACCGAAACTGCTTTTCGTAAACGCGGTGGAAAACAGCAGCGTTGTCATCGTTTCCGTTGCGTAGTAGGGGCCGCCCTTGGTCGTGACATAAATAATATCAAACGCCTTAAGCGTGCCGATGCTGGAAAGCACGATATTAATGGTGATGGACGGCGCCAGCAGCGGAAAGGTAATCGACTTGAACTGCTGCCATTTGCCCGCGCCGTCGATATCGGCTGCTTCATATAAGTCTCCCGGAATCGTCTGCAGATTGGCCAAATAGATCACCATCGAATAGCCTGAAAACTGCCATACCGCCATTACCACGATGCTGTATAACGCGAACTGCGGATCGCCGAGCCAGCTTTGCTCCCATCCGGTTAAGCCGACAGTGCGCAAGATCGTATTCAATACGCCGTTTTGCGGCTCATAGATGTACGTCCACGTATAACCAACTACAAGCGGGCTCAATATAGCCGGCACAAAAAACAGCGTTTTCAAAACCTGCTTGCTGCGGATTCTGGAATCCATCGCCAGTGCGAGCGGCACCCCTATCGCATTTTGAATCAATACGACAAACACCGTAAATACCATGGTGTTGCGAATCGCTTTGGCGAATACGCCGTCCTCCATCAAATTAACAAAGTTGCGCAAGCCTACAAAATCCATCGTTTGATACAGGCCGTTCCAATTCGTTAAGCTGTAGAAAAAACTGCCCATCACGGGACCCAATAAAAATGTCGTATACACGATAATGGCAGGTGCAAGGAAACCGGCCAAAATAAAATGTTCCTTGCGACTCATCGTCATCTTCAGCAACTTCTCTCATCCCCCTCCGTATACCTTAATCCTAACGAAAAGGAGTCCCCGATTACATTGCCTAGAATTCATGTTTAATCTCTTTTTTTCGGATGTTTGGGTAGGTGCAAACGAACCAATTAAAAACAGCATCCGCTCGCCGATGGCGAGACGGATGCTGCATTTGCTACAGGTATGATAAATCTAACAGACACCAGCGACGTTATTTGGCCGATTTTAACCTCAACCAAAATCTAACGGACATGAAAAACACTATTGGATCGTAATGGAGCCAATATTCGCGATAATGTTGCCAATAAGGTCGTGTATGTCCGTTCATTTATGTCCGATAGGCAGTGAGTGTCACGGTCAACCGCTCTTACCGTTATGCTTCCGGAAGCTCAGTCAACGACACATCATCCAGCCACATCGCATCCGTTCCGGACACGAAGAAGTAGATCCAGTTATGATCATAGACGGCATTGATGTCGGGCGAATATTCCAGCTCGAGCAGCTGCCATTCGCCGTTCAGCGTGATGTCCGCGTTAGCCGTGACCGGATTGTTGCCACCGCCTGCAAGCATCTCGTGGATAGAAACGCTGGCGGTTCCGGCTGCAAGCCCCTTGACCCAGGCACTCAGCTTGTAGCGCTTGCCGGGTTCGAGCTGGAAATCCTGCAGTGATCTCGCCAAGGCATATTCGCCTCCTTGCCGCTCTATCCGCAAAGAACGTCCGCCGCCGTGCGCGACCTCGTGGTCCCATACTCCCGTCGACGAAAACCATCGGTCCGGGAAGCTGTCCGGCGTAGCTATTTCAAATCCGGGATTATTAAGCAAATTAGCGGCTTCAGGCGTTCCTGGCGACGCCGTCAAATCCACAAGCGCCGCGTCATCGATCCACAGCTTATCGGTTCCGGACATAAAGATGTAGACCCAATAATGTTCATATGTCGCATTGGCCGCAGGCTCATACTCCAATTCCATCGACTGCCACTGATGATTGGCGGCGGCATCCGCATTCGCCACCATGGTCACACCGCCGTCCGCGGCGACTCCATATAGGGACATGCTTATCGAGCCCGCCGATGCGCCTTTAACCCGCGCACTCATCTTATAGCGGTTGCCGGCCTCAAGCTCGATATTTTGGTCGGCGCGGGCAAATACATACGAGGCGCCGTTCAGGTCCAGCCTGAGCGAGTAATTACCGCTGTAATATTCGTCATGATCCCATGCAGCCGATGTTGACATCCAGCCATCCGCGAAACTTCCTTCGTCGCCGCGCTCAAAGCCCGGATTGTCTACCAAATTAGCCTGATTGCCAGGCTGCTCCAGATGGATCGGGTAGAAATCCCCCGGATTCCAGACCATGCCTCCTCCCCAAGTGATAAAACGTTCCTTCCCATGGAAATTACGGAAGAAGAAGCCGTACAACGTGCTGGTTTGCGCCGGATCAACGCCAATGCTGGCGAACGGTATTGCTTGAATCGCATTCCAGCGGTCTGTGCCTACATGGGCCTCGGCGTACCACTCGCCATTGTAGGTCGGGTCCTGAAATGATTTGTATTCGAATTTCACTGCAAGCGGGTTGGAGAAAAAGCCGTAATAGGTGCCATCCCGATTGCCGGTCACATATGTTTCTACCGAGTCATCCGCGCCGCTGCTCCACCATTCGCCCGGCGCGCTTTCGCTGACCACCATGCTTGCGAGATCATCGTCCATATTTTCATAGCCGACGTACAGGTTTTCATCATCCCATAAAAGGTAGACATTGGTTTCTTCCGGCACCTGCTGCTTCGTGCCCATTTCCCTGAAGTCGCTCATCGCTACCGCATCCGCCCAAGGTCCGGATTGAAAATCGGTTGCGTTCATGATTTCGGCTTGGCTGGAGGAAGTTTTAATGGCTTTCGCCGACAAATTCGGCAGTTGCCCTACGGTGAATACCATCGTCTCGAACGTCGATTTGATCGGTGCAATCCGCTGCTTCTCTTCCGCATTCGCCAAATCCCACGCCTCATCCAAAGCAGCTTGAGCGGCATCCGCTATACCCGCTTGGATCACATAACGTCCGATGTATTGGCTTTCGCGCGAATAGACGTTGACGGATTGCTGGTCATAGTTGTAGCCCTGTTTGATCAGATCATAATAAGTTTCCATCGCTTCGGCAGCCGCACCATAAGCCTTGGTCAAAAACTTGTCGGTCAACGCTTCGAGATCGGCATCGGGATTCCAATACAATTGATGGATAAGCCAGTATTGCAAGGCGTTAATCCCCCATACATCCCCGTTGTCCACTTGGCCCTCGGGCATCACGCCGATAATGCCCAGATCGCGATAATATCGCATATCGGCTTGCACCTTGTCGGCGATGGGACGTTCATAAACATGGGTCGCGCAGCAGCCATAGTAGTTATACATCAGAATATTTTCCGTTGCGTCCGCCCAAGCCTCAAGCTTTAGCTTATAGCCGTAGTTGGCGTTGCTTTGATCCGTTGTGTTAAACGGCTCCCTTGCATCCTCCGCGGCAGGTGCCATTACGATAACGATATTGTCTTCCAGCTCCACCTTGGGTGGGGTATCCGTAAAGAAATACGCAAAGGTCGTTACTTTCACATCCGGATGCGTCAGTTTCAAGTCGGCCGCTACTTTATTGAGAAACGTGAAGAAGACCGTCGATTTATAAGCAGGGTCCTCCGGCTGGACGACAAGTCCGTCGGGAGTCGTGAACGGCAAGGTGCTTAGCTCCCCTTGGACAAATACCTGATTATCCATAATGCCTACGCCGACATATTCCAGTGGCTGGACCGCAAGCAGCGCTCGAATCTCGCTGGCGACTACGCCCGGAACATCCGGGTGATAGAAATTGATTTGGGAGTCATTCGACACTGGGACGTATTGCCCGTTAATCTCGTTATAGTACTCGGGATGCGTGGCAAAATATTTGTCATTCGGCAGCCAGGAATCCAGATTATGGCCAAGCAGGAGCGGCGTAATGCCGACGCTGTTATGACGATTCCAATACTGCACATTGCCCATTTCCGCCAACTTGACGTTTAGTTTGTTGCGGGCGAGCATCTTCTCCGTATCCAGATCCGAGTGGAACTCACCGTATTTGCCAGAACCGGTCGTGTGCCAACCGCGCAGCAGGAACGGCGATTTCTCGGCATAATTCACTTTGTTTGCCAGAATGGTGGATTGAGGCTCATACAACATGCCGAAATCAACGGAGCGAGTCCATAGAATATCCGCGTTTTCTTCGAGAAAATCATACACGCCGTTTAATACGCCTCGCGAATCATCGCCAAGGATATAAATACGATTGCCTGCGGCGCGAACGGCGAAACCGTCGGAGCCGGCAACAAAGCTGTAATCGTCCGCGTACTGGCTGGCAAGCTGCGGCTCGGTCTCCGGCGTGGCAAGCACGATCTCCGCTTTGCCTCCGGCATTGCCCGAGGAGATCGTCGTAATCTCCGGAGCCGGTCCTTGCGCGGCGTCCACTTCTATCAGCCTGACCTCATCGATCCACATCGAGTCCGTGCCGGACATGAAGAAATAAACATTATTAAAATTGTATTGGGCAGCCGCGTCGGGAGCGTAGTCCAGCTCCACCAATGTCCATTCCGTCGTTAAAGTACTTTCGGCCCGGGCAGTTACCGGATTGCTGCCGCCGCTGGCATGCCGCTCGTGGATTTCCATATTCATTGTTCCGGCGCCCGTCGCCTTTACCCAAGCGGTCAGCTTGTAGGTTTTGCCCGGCGTCAAATGCAGCTCCTGTTCGCTTCTGGCAAACATATACGGATTGCCATCGAGATCGACCCGCATCGAATGTTCGCCGGATTTTGTTTCCGCGGCATCTCTGGCGCCGGCTGGCGAATGCCAGCCTTGCGGCAGCGTGCCGCTTAACTGCTCGAACCCTGGATTGATCAACAGGTTCGATGCATACTGTACGGCAAGCTCGGCTGTATGGAGTGCCGTGCCGCCCTTGCTTGCTTGCACTTCGACGCTATAACTGCCGTCCGCCAAAGCGGCCGTAATTTCGAACGAACCTCGAATGATCTTTCGTTCATTTGCGCCTACGCTTACCTGTGTCGGCAAGTTAACGGGAATGGCGTTGCCGCCGATTGGCGTCAAGGCTATTGTTTCCGGGCTGGCCTGGTTATTGACGATGTGCACTTCAAGCGGGTAGTGTCCGCTTTTGGTCAACGTTAATTCGCGATTGGCAAACAAGACGCTTACCGTCGCCGACAAATCCCGTTTGAAGATCGGCAGCTCGGCTCCGCTGACCCGTTTAATCGTCTCCTGCAATTCCTGCGCCGCGTAAAGCATCATGTCATCCGCTTCCGCGCCGATTGCAATATCCGCGTTCGCTGTCCCTGCGCTGACGATTGCCGGGATCGTATCGGGATCCGGAGGAGTCGTTCCCCCGTTTCCGTTGCCGGAATTGGATACGACCGTTGTTTTTTTGCGTGTATCGCCGGCAACAAGCTCGTCTTCGATCGTAGCCGTGCTGTCGGCGGCAAATTCAACTTCGACAGGCCATTTTTCCAATTTCGCGCCACTAACCAGGAAGAGAGCCGATGCGATGGTTCCCTCGCCGGTCACAATCGCCGGAGCTTGAATGATCAGCTTGCCTATCTTGGCCGATGCTGCCAGCTGTACATTCCCGCCCGCATTTGTTTGCAACTCCTTAATCTCAGTACCCTCGCCGACTAGAATGTTGATTTGCCCATTCCATTTGTCGGCTCTGACCGGTCCTGCCAAAGTCGAATTCAATAACGTGATGCCAGGGTCGCCCCCGCCAAGTATATACGTCGAACCCAATACAGTGACGCCTTCAAGCGTGACTTCGCCGTCATTGACCCCCTGCGTAATATACAAATCCCCGGCTATTGTCAGCTGGCTTAATTTCACCCCTGAGCGATTGATGACCAGGTTTCCGGCCACGTCGGACGAATAAGTCCCCGGCTGCTGGATTAACGTTCCCATCACATTTTGAATCATTTGCACGACTTCGGCGCGAGTCGTGGATTTCCGCGGCTGAAACAGATTTCCTCCATTCCCCCGCACGTATTGCTGCGCTTGCAAAGCAGCCACTGCCGCTACCGCATAATCCGCTATGCTCTCGCGATCCTCGAAGGTTGGAACTGTTTTACCATCCGCGCTTACGTGAAAAGCGCGGGCCATAATAACCGCGGCATCCTGGCGGGATATCGCGTTGCCGGGAGAGAATTTGCCGTTGCCCGTCCCTTGGACAATTCCGAATGCGTCCAATTTGGCCACGTCCCGCGCATACCAGGCATTTTCCGCTACATCGGAAAATGAATGCCCCTTGCCGGATGTATCGGGAAAATAAAAGACGCGATTGATAAAAGCCGCAAATTCGGCTCGCGTGACGGGACTGTCCGGACGATACGTTTGATCGCCAAAGCCATTTAATAAAGCGCTTTCAATCCATGACTCCATAACCTCCTTCGCCCAATGCTGCGAGATATCGGAGGTTGGTTGCCCAGCTTGCGCGTTTTGTACGGCTTGCTCAGCTTTCACTGCTTGCACGGCTTGCACCGATTCGTCTGCCGCTCCAGCCAACTGCGACGGCAGCAACATAAGCAGCATGCAGACAATTAAAACGATTGATATCCAACGATTGCGCTTGTCCCCATTCATCGTACCCGCTCCTTTATTGATCATGTTTTTTCACTTCAGCCCCTTGTTTCCTCGTGATGTTATGGCCGCATTCATCACCTCCTCCCTTGAACGGCTATTCTAGAGGGTAACGTCTACAATGACCGCTCCTCTTCCCGGTACATACAGACTAAATGCCGAACCTCGCGGCTTAACGGGAACGCCGGGAAATTCCGTCAACACTTCAATCCGCTGAATAGGCTTTCCCATATCTACATGCGCAGATTTATAATTGATATGCGTATTGGTAAGCAGAAGCCGTTGGCGGTTAACAGCTGCCTCAATAGCGGCAACGCCAATAAAAGCTTCGTTCTTGCACACTTTGGGCGCTTTAGCGACTGCAATTATTTCTGACGCTGCCCGGGCAAGAAACGACTCCGATACCGGACGGTAGTCCAAGCTCTTGGTCCAGGCGATCGCATCGACAACCGGCGGCGGTCCCGATGTCCAATCCTGCGCTTCCGGATGATGTTCTTCCATAAAGTAAATGCTGCCGGTATCCATGCCAACAGGACGAACGACGCAAATCTGCTTGCCCGCGTCATGCCCTTCATGAATATCGAATTGCCTTAACGCCCCGGCGACGCGCTCCGTCAGGCGACCGATCAGAATAGCCGCCCCGCCTCGATAAGCGAGTACGGTTTGCAGTTCCCTTTCGGGCAGCAAATGCAAATTCGTAACGAGAATCGGACCATCGAAGACCGGTACACTTGCGATGCCGATGGCTGAATGCACCGGCGCGCCGCGAGACAGGAGCTCATTCGCATACTTATGCGCAGGCCATGTCCGCAGCTCCGCATACTCCTGCAAGGAAGCTTGCAGCATGGCGTCCGACCAGACCAAAGCGGCTCCCACGATACGCTGCGGCCGCGCTGCGAAACCCAAATTCCAGCGGGCGGTAATCCACTTCCAGCCTTCCCGGTTGATGCCGTCCCCGAGACAAGCCATAAAGCCCGCCGCGCATCGTGCCGGTTCGCCGTTCGCGATGACATACATGCTCGTTAACGTATGGATATCCCGCTCCAGCACGGTTGGCGCATGGCTGATCGCATCCCACTGCTCGTGGGTATCCGCCAGCGCATTCAGGCAAATCAGCTTCGTATGGGGTACATACGCTTTGATCATCAGCAGCATGGACATAAACTCGGTACCCGGTTCATATTCGGTTTCGCCGGCCCCCGCCGACAGCGATGCGCCCACGGTCTCGACGATAAAGCCGTCAATCCCCGTTTCCGCGAGCATCTTGTAATCGACGCCGTAACGATACAGAGCTTCGAACGGTTCTCTCGTCCACGCCGTATTCACGAACGCCTTTCTCCCGGCTTGACGTATCCCTGCCATAATTTTGCGCCAAAGCTGAGCCCACCTGCTGCCATGGAATTCGATCCATTGCAACCGCTGGTTGCTCCAGATCCAGTCCGCGCGCCGTTCCATGGCGCCGGGGTCGCGATCGCAGGCGGCCGTCAAATCGCCGGGCAGCGCCGCGCCGCTCCATTGGAGAAACTGCCCGACCATATCATCTGAATAGTCGGTTTCCGCGAGAGTCAGCCTGGGGCTGGTATAACCGTCCGCGCCATGATAGCCATCGAATCCGTAGTCTTCCAGCACCTGCATTAATTCAGGAACAAACCGATCCTCGTAAAAGCTGCCGTCCTTCATGCGCCTCAGCGGATTAATGCCCGGGAAAGGCTCGCCCGTCTTGCGCATTTCGTACAGCTCGGGATGGTCGGCGCACCAAACGCTTTTGGCCAGCTCCTCGCTTCCGTCCTCGCCGTCGAACTGAAAAATATCAAAAAACGCGCAGTATACCTCGATCCCATGCTTCTGTAGCTCTTGCACGAGACCCCTCAGTTCATAATTGGTCCATTGCTGCCGGGCCCTGTCCCTGCTATAAGGACGCGCGCCATAGGAGCAAATCTCCATCGGCAGTCGCCACTCCGCCTCCATCCCCTTATGCGCATGGACAAAATCAGGCGTGTAGAACAACAGGGAGACGCTATCCGGTATAAATCCCGTCCTGTCCAGATAGGCCTGAACGGCATAATCCGGCTGCCCGTTGTCAAACCCGATGAGCTCGATCCAAACCCAGCGCTCATAAGGAACTGCACCGGCACCGCCGGTCTCACTGCTGCTTGCATGCGTCTTGCTCACTCCACTCACTCCGCTCATTCTGCTCATCCCTTATCCCTTCACACTGCCAAGTACAATGCCTTTGACAAAAAACCTCTGAAGAAACGGATACACGATCAAAATCGGCAGCGCGCCGAGAAAAATTTGGGCAGAACGGGTCGTCCGCTCGGATATTTCCAAGATGCCGCTCAAATGATTGGGATCCGTCTTCATCGGGTTGCTATTAATAACCATTAACTGCAAATAAGTAGACAGAGGATAGTTCTCTGGAAAGTTCATATAGATCAAACCGTCAAACCAGCTATTCCAATGAAAAACCATCGTAAACAGGGCGACGGTCGCCAGAACCGGCATGGACATCGGCAGAATCATTTTGCACAATACCGTCCAATGACCGGCTCCGTCCATAAACGCCGATTCTTCCACTTCCTTGGGCAAACCCCGAAAAAAATTCAGCAGCAAGATGACGTTAAATACGGAAACCGCGCTAGGAATGACCAACGCCCAGATCGTATCGATCAACCCGGTTTGGCTGACTGCCATATAAGTCGGAATCAGCCCGCCGCTAAACAAAATCGTAAACACGAAAAACCAGGCGTACACGCTGCGTCCCTTTAAATCTTTCTGCTCCTTGGACAACGGATAGGCTGACAATACGGCCAGGCTCATACTGATCAGAAAGCCGAGTCCGAATCGCTGCAGCGTCACCAGAAAAGAAGCGATAAACTCTTTTTTTTGCATAATGTATGCATAAGAGGATAACGTGAAATCGACCGGAAGCAATTGGACTAAGCCGGCCGATGCCGCCGCGCTGGAGCTGAACGAAATGGATAACACTTGCACTAAAGGAAGCAGGCATAGCAGCGAAAGCGAGATGAGGAAGAGATAGTTTCCCACAACAAACGCTTTTCTTGCGAAAGAAGCTTGGTGCAGCATCACGTTTCTTCCCTTCATCAAAAAATTCTGTAGTTGACGAGCCGGTAAGCCAGAAAATACGACAACGCGATCAAAACGAACGATACGACCGACTTGAACAGGCCGATTGCCGTGGCTACCCCGAACTGGGCATCCAGCAGCCCGATCCGATAGATCAGCGTGTCGAGGATATCTCCGCTCTGATAGACGCTCGGACTATACAGATTAAACACTTGATCGAAGCCGGCGTTCAGCACGTTGCCGAGACTTAGCGTTGCCATAAGGACGATAATCGGGACCATGCCTGGAAGCGTGACATGCCACATTTGACGCATGTGGTTCGCTCCGTCGACAATGGCCGCTTCGTACAAGGCGGGATTAATTCCGGTTATCGCCGCGAGAAAGACGATGGTGCTGAAGCCGAACTCCTTCCATACATCCGAAACAATCAGAACGGACGGAAACCAATTGTTGCTCCCCAGGAAAAAGACGGTGTCCAATCCCAATGCCTGCATCAGTTGGTTCACGATCCCCTCCGAAGGAGATAGAACATCAACCAGTATCCCGCCAAGAATGACCCAGGACATAAAATGCGGCAAATAAATCAATGTCTGCACTCCGCGTTTGATAAACATGATTTTTAATTCATTGAGCAGGATGGCAATGATTATCGGGACGATCATGCCCAGCACGATTTTCATCGATGCGATAAAAACCGTATTATAAAGAACCTGCCAAATATCGGGCATCTTTAAAACATAACGAAAATTGCCGAAACCGATCCAATCCGATCCGAACAGCCCTTTGATCGGAATAAATTTTTGAAAGGCGATTCCGATCCCCGCCATCGGATAGTAGCAGAACACAAGCAATACAAGGATGCCCGGAATCAGCATCAGATGGAGAGGAACCTGCTGCTTCAGCTTCTGCATGCTCATGCTTCCG
Source organism: Paenibacillus sp. PAMC21692 (assembly GCF_014303795.1). Taxonomy (NCBI): domain Bacteria; kingdom Bacillati; phylum Bacillota; class Bacilli; order Caryophanales; family Paenibacillaceae; genus Paenibacillus; species Paenibacillus sp. PAMC21692. The sequence goes on along the minus strand of NZ_CP060293.1, from coordinate 4,101,086 downwards.
CATATCCCATCATGCCGATATAGGCGAGGTTCGGCTGGGCAATGTCCATCCGGCCGTATTGAATGACGACTTCTATATTGCTTCTGAAGCGCAGCGAATATTGGAGCTGCCGATCCAGGCGGATGCCGCCGATATCCTGCGGGCGGTCCATGCGCAGGCATTTCACCCGTTTCGCAGGCACTAGAATCGGAATCCCCTCATCCGGATCGCGGTCTTCGTAATAAATATCCATGGACACTTCGGCGGCTTCATCCTGACAGTTCAGAATCATGACGGCTTCATGGCCCTCGAAGGGCTCGCCTTCCACTTTGCCCGCATAGGGCAAATAGCCGTCTACGATATACCAGTTTTTTGCTCCCTGTTTGCTCATGTCAGCCTCCCATTGCTGTTGAGATGATCCGTTGTTCTTTCCACGTTTTGCTCAGATGCCGGACAAGCGGCGACATCGATTCGTAGCCATCCTCCGTCACGAGAAGACTTTCCTCGATGCGGTTGGAGCCATGCGGATGCCCGAACAGGCTGACATCCGTGTTGACGGTCATCCCGGCTTCGAATAGCGCCTCGGCATGTTCGTCCGGATACGGCGATTCCGCTTCCGCCAGGCCGCAGCCATGCATCGGCGGGTACAGGTCATATGGCGTCACCCCTTGTTCCCGGAAGTAGTCTTTGACGGCCCGGACGACCGCGCCTTGCTTCTCTCCGGCCTTGATCTTGGACAGAGCAATATCTTCCGCTTCAACAAGAATGTCGATAAAGGCCTTCTGTTCCTCGCTGATCGTGCCGGCGACAAAGGGGAAGTTCAGCGTCGCGACATAACCCTCGACCTGAACGGCGATGGCTGCCATAATCATATCCCCGTCTTCGATCACCTTGCGCGATGCCCGTCCGATAATCGTGTTGACGCGTTCTCCGCTCGTCAGCAAGCAGAACGGGATGCTCTCCGCCCCTTGACGGGTACATTCTCCGTAAGCGAGCGCGGCTAGCTCCAGTTCGGTCATGCCTGGCCGCACCTGATCGATCATCAGCCGATAGCCGGCATCGGCAATGCGCGCCGCCTCTTGCAGGCAAGCCACTTCATGAGGCGATTTGGCCATCCGCAGCCGGAACAGCAAGTCTGACGCATCAACGATTTCAATCCCGTCGAAGCCGCGCTCGATCGCTTGCATAAGCGGGACCGGTATCGCATCAAGCCCGACTATGCCCAACCTTCGCAATGCCGTACCGGCTTGAAGCTCCTTGTTGATCGCGGCCAGGCTGGTATAATTCGCATGCGGATATTCAATCTGATCCGGCACCGTGACGCAGTTGAATTCGGGCAACAGCCGCACATCCGGCCAAGCGCTCATCTCGCGGCAGAACATCTCTCCCTCGGGCGCCGCGATAATAAACGGCTCGCCTTCGAGCGGCACAATCGCCGCCCCGCGCTCGAACAGCGGCCAGTAGTTGCCGACGTAACGCAAGTTTTCTTTTCTGTACTCATCCCCGTAAACGAGGCAGGCCTGCAAGCCTTGCTCGCGCATTAATGCCCGCAGCCTTTCGACTCTTTGCGCATATTCTTCTTGTGGTATGACTGCCATATTTTCAATATCCTCCTTCTTGCATTTCAGTTTAGTCGCCCTTCGAATGAACGATATTAAGACTCCCCATTATCCATAAATATCGCAGGATTATGGCACATCAGCGTCTCGATCTGCCGGGGGGTTATGCCCGCATCTTCCATCATCGGAATAATATTGGTCAGCATATGGTCGAAGCCCCAGCCGCCGTAACGATGCAGGCAAGTTTTCAGGCAAACGTCGGTTGAAACAAGGATTTGCGACAGGAAACCCCAATCGATCAATTGCTTGATCGCCTTGACCCGCTCGATATCCCGGGCGAATAAGCCGCGCAGGACGCTGCGGTCCCTTTTGTCGGCATAAAACTCTTTGCCAAAATTATCGAATTCTACATATACGCCAAGGTTCAGCAAATCTTTGATATAGGGCATTCGGATATCGACATCGATATGGTTGATGCATATTTTTTCGGCTGCGGCTCCATGTTTGGTTAATAGATCCACGATTTCGTAGCCGTTTTCCGTGTACAGATCGGTATGCACATGCAAGCCGAGTCCCGTTTCCTTCTGGGCAATAGCGGCGGCAATAAGCGCTTTTCGTTCATTCGGATAGATGATTTCGCTCGTTCCGATTTCTCCGATGACCCCTGCTTTAATGGCGGTTCCGTCTATTCCGACGGTAATTTCCCGCAGCAGCTCTTCCGTTATGCTTTCGACCGTTTTGTCATCCATATCCGGCGGATGCGATCCCCGCACATAGTAGCCGCAGCCTGCGATTATGTGCAAATCCAATTCTCTGGCCAATCCTGCCAATAGAACCGGATCTCTCCCGATATCGCGCAGGGTAAGGTCGACGAACGTCTTCCCTCCCGCTTTCTTGAACTGCAACAGCTCGTCGCGAACGACGTCTTCTTCGTCAATCACCGCATTATCCAGCACGGCATACGGATTGCGCATCAGCTTTCCGAGATTGCGCAGCTCTACTTGTTCCCCGGCCAGCTTCTGCTGGGCGATGCCGACGGGCGCCGGCACCAATCGCCTCAGATCAATGAAGGCATGCTCATGGGGCAAAACCCATCCGAGAGCATCCTTGCCCACCTTTCCCGTTACCGTCATAATAGACAATTAATTCATCTCCTAGCGTAGGATTCTCTGGAGAAACAGGCGGATACGCGCCTGCCCCCCGAGTCTCCATCCCATCTGTTCCTTACTTGCTGGCCTTCCAATTAGCGACTTCCGAAGTAATCGTCTCCCCGCCAAGATTTTTCCAATTGACGACGAATTCATCGAAGGCGTCGATAGAGGATTCGCCCATTACGATTTTCGTGAACGTTTCCAACTCCATTTTCAACAAGGTCGCTTCTTTCTCCACCATGGTCTGCGTCGGTCCCGAAATAAAGGACGTCATCTTAAATTGATCCTTCGTATGGTAGTCGTACAAGACGGTAATCGCGTCAAAAAATCTCGTAAAGCCCCACCCGTTCAAATCGCCATTATTGAAATCATTAATCCCTTTGTAGAAATTCGCCTGCCCCGGATTGCTGGTCAAATTAAGCAGCGACTCGTCTTGTTGCTCCACTGCTTTGGAAACATGTTCGTAGGTCTCTACATTCTGAATCGGATTAGCCGCTTGCAACAACGCGTATTGCCATTTCTCCACATCGCCGTTCATGTTCATATCCGTTAGCGGATACTTCTCCCGGTCCCAGTCGTGGCTAGCCGCGTTAAGCAGCTTGACCGCCGCTTCGGGATTTTTCATGCCTTTGCGCACCACATAATACTGATCTATATTGTATTCCGTTTGCGGCCGGGCAGCTTTATCGTCGATGGAAGGCAAGTGAAACGGTTTCCATTCCATCTCGGGATCAAGCGTCTTGCCATCCAAGAACAACAGCGGAGACCAATCGGCTCCGTAGAACATGCCTAACTTTCCTGCATTTACGGTTTGAATGAATTTTTCTTTATCCTTGACGCCGAACTCGCGGTCGATATAGCCATTGGCGTACATCTCTTGCAGCTTGGCAAGCGCCTGCTTCATTTCCGGCTGGATGCTGCCGTAGACAAGCTGTCCGGATTCATCCTCCACCCAGCTTTTCGGATAGGCATGATAGCCATTAAAGAACCCCTCTAGCCCTGGCTCCAGACCATAAAAATCTTTGGCCGCCCCCAGCCCGTGCGTATCGTTTTTGTCGTTGCCATCCGGGTCCTGAGTGACGAACGCTTCCGCGATTTTGAACACGTCGTCCATCGTTTTCGGTTCAGGCAAACCCACCTTTTCCAGCCAGTCCGTACGTACCCACAGGAGCGGCGCGGTATCAAATGAGCCGGGGTTCACCGGCAGCCCCAGCAGCTTCCCGTCGAAGGTCGCCGATTCGATCCCGAGCCCGCCGTCTTTCATAAGCAGCTCTTTCATTTTCGGCGTCCCGTAATTTTCCAATGCTTCGGTCAAATCCTCTAACTGCCCGGCTTCCACCAATTGATTGAATTGAATGCCGTTGACCGGCATAATGTCCGCCAGTTTGTTGGAAGCCATCGCGATGTTGAATTTTTGGTCGTACTGGGACGGATCGGACACCCACAAATATTTGATTTTAATGCCAAACTCCTCTTCATACAGCTTTGTCCATGCATTATTCTCGATGGTTTCTCCGTTTTCGAACTTCAAATTGGAATTTACCGTTCGGATGGCAGTCACTTCAATTGGAGGATCGATCTTGCCAAGCGGTTCCATGCTCACGGCTTCTCCCGCTCCGCCGTTCCCCGCGACTTCGGTGTTCTCAGGCTTCGTACTGTTTCCATTGCCTTGATTGGTACAGGCCGCGGTCAACACGAGCACGCTAACTAATGTGGATCGCAGTAATAAATTTGCCGTCTTGCCTTTCATATCCCAGCCCCCTGTTCCTATTTGCTTGCATCTCCAATTATAAAATACGCCTCTCCACCGTTCTATCGACGATCCTTGTCTTTCTTGACCTTTGTTGCCTTCTTGAATTCCTTCTCCATGATCGAGCGCTCCCGATACTCTTGCGGGGTCATCCCGTTGAGCCGCTTGAACGAACGGTTGAACTGGGACGCCCCTTCATAACCTGCCGTTGTGGCAATCTCCTGAATCTTCATCCCGGTTTCCTCCAATAGCATCCTCGCCTTCTTCATCCGTTCCTGCGTAATAAAGTCCGATAACATCATGCCGGTCGTCCGCCTGTACAATCGGGACAGGTAGGTAGGGCTATGATGGACCAAGGTGGCCAGCGCGGTTAAACTTAAATCCCCGCCCAGATGGGCTGTGACATAATGCTGTATAAACAGTATGAGCTGCTCGGCATGCTCCCCGTCGGCCGGTTCGTAGGCCGAAGACGGTTTGTCCGAATCCTGGATCAGCATTTCCTGCCCGTTGCCTGCATACCGGCCCAGCAAATCCGTCAATGCTTTCATTCGGGACCCGATTTGTTCCCAGCCGTATGGCTCTCGCGCGATAACAAAAGATACGGGATGCTTTAACAGCTTCGTACAGGTTTGCTGGACGGTTTCCATAATCGAATAAACTCTTGTTTTCAAATGCTGCCACGCACGCTGCTCCTGCCCGTCATCTTCCTCTGCCCCGGCCATCCATGCTCCAGGTTGAATAAACCATACGATTTTATAAGCTTCCAGGGTAAAGGAGAGTTGAATGCAAGTCGGCATTAAATATTCGGCGGCAATATTTTGACAGGCGTAAAGAAGCAGCGTTCTCTCGGATTCGCTCATTCCTTCTTCCCAGCCGTCCATGCTTCCTACAACAAGGAACACGGGCTTGTCCGGCAAAATAGGCATATCGGATTCGGCAAACTTCCTCGCGCGTACTTTGGGAGCAGGAACGGGTTCCGCTATCATTTCCAGCAAGGTGTTTTTTTGCAACGCAGGGATCGCCAGCTGCAGCTTTGTTTTTGCATGCAAATCCTGATTCATCTGTTCCTCAAGCTTGTCCAATTCGGCAAAGGCTTTCTCGACCGCCTCGAGCAACACATGGTCATCTTCGTTTTTGAGCACATAGTCGACTACCCCTCCCATGCGAATGGCCTTGCGGGCATAGTCGAATTCGTTGAAACCCGTAAGAAAAATCACTTTGCACATGGGCCAGCTGTGTATAATCCGCTCATGCAATTCAATGCCGCTCATGCCGGGCATTCGAATATCCGAAATAACAACATCGATGCGATTATGGGACAAGCAGTCTAGCGCTTCATAAACATTAAATGCGCGGTAAGACTCCAGCTCCCTCTGCGAACCTTCGGCGAGCAACTGAAAGATATTGTTTACAATAAACGGCTCATCATCGACGATCAGTATACGGTACATATTAGTCTCCTTTGTGAGTGGGATCGGCGGGGATATAGATTCGGACAATAAGCCCCTTCTCTTCTCCAGGCGACACTTCCAGCCCGCCGCGATCGCCGTATCGCAGCTTCAAGCGACGCTGGATATTAACGAGCCCGGTCGTTTCTCCTTCTTCCAGGCCCTCCAACTGGCGGGATAGCAGCTCGAATTCCGTCTCTGTCATGCCGGCTCCGTTATCCTGAACGAAAAACCACAGTTGACCGGCCTCATGCCGGAACCAGATTTGCAAACGCCCGCCCGCAATCGTGTCGCCAAGCCCATGTTCGTAAACGTTCTCGACCAACGGCTGCAGGATTAAGCGCGGGACCTTTATGTCTTCGCAATCCGGAGGCAAGTCGCCGAACGCGACTTCGATTCGATTCGAAAAACGCACATTTTGAATCTCTACATAGGAACGAACGTGGTTCACTTCATCCTTAAGCGCAACTTCTTCCAAGCCGTTTCTCGTAATGAATTGAAAATAATCGCCCAAGTTTTTGGAGACCAATTCGGCCGTTTGATTGTCGCTATGTTTGATCAACCGATGCAAAATATAAAAGCTATTGTACAGAAAATGCGGCGTAATCTGCATCTGCAATTGCTTGAGCTCCGATTGCTGAAGTCTGATCTTCTGTACATAAAGCTCATCGATCAACGTTCGCAGCCGCTTGACTGCATGATCAAAGCGATTAAACAAGTAACCGAACTCATCCGCGCGCAAGGGCATCTGGATTGTATTTAAATTGCCTTCCTCGACGCTTCTAAACCGGCGAACCAGCATTTGCAACGGTCGTTGAATCAAAAGATAGATACCATACGAGAACAGGACAACGATAATCAGGGAACTGCCTACAAGCAGCCAAAACCAGGTACCGTAAGTTTTAAGCTGGCCGACTAACAGATTCTCGGGAAAATAAAATACCAGAGTCGCATCGAGAAAAGCGGAGGAATCAATAACAACCACATAATTTTCTTTGCCGACCTTCACTTGCTCCGTCGAAAAGGACAGCCCTTCGCGCTGTTCTACATAGGCCCTCACCGTTTCAATCGCTTCCGGATAATGTTCATTAGAAAGACTCCAGTGCGAGTTAAAAAGCAAGGCTCCCCCTTCTTGAGGGAAAGACGCCAACGCGCCTGCCAATGCTTCTTGCGATAATTCAATATTGTGAATAAACGCCGGCGGCTTCCAATCGTTATCCTTGTTCAACAAAAAGGTGGGATAAGTTAAATTTAGATGCAGTCGATGATCCCAAGCGGTTATAGGGACGCCGTTGGTATAGGTAGCAAGCGCTACCGCCTCCATCTCTTCCTTGATGCCCGGTTGGTCCATCAGGTGAGAAGTGGATACGACGCCCCCCATCGAATCGATGTATACGGTAATATCCTTGATGTAGCTGCTAGAGTCCTTGAGGGCAACAAGCTTGTCCGTCAAATCATTAATCGCTTTGCTACGCTGATAAGCGGACAGAATGGAACTGGCACTGCTCAGCTTCAGCAGATCTTCATCATTTACGAAAGTTTGCTGTGCCCGGATAACACGTTCCAGCTCCTTCTCCAGATTGGCGAAATAATAATGAATCGTTGTCGAGATCGAATGCGAGATTTGGCTTTTCACCTCTCGTTTGCCAAGCTCGTTTAACACGAGGCTTAATGTAAACAAAGGCAAGACGATAATCATAAATGTAACAATAATTTTGGTAAAAATAGGTATGTTATCAAATTTAAGCTTTGACCACACTTTATCAACTCCCCGATTTATATATACCTCATATTTTAACTTGAATGACTGCAGTATCACCTCATAAAAATTAAAAAAAGTGTCCTTGTCTTTGGCCACAAAGACAAGGGCACTTTGCCTCCTTTTAGCACCCGGTTCGGTAAAATACAAATCGTACTTACGATTGTACCGCACCGGACGCGATTTTGAAGTCCATTCGACTGATGCCCCCTCTACAGCTTCTCCAGAATCAGTTTTGCTGCTTGCTCGGCGCATAACCTATAACCTTCTTCGGTGAGGTGAAGGCCATCTTCGCACTTGTAATAGTTTTTATCTTGCAGCATTAGCGCATATAAATCGTTGACCGTTATGCTTTCTTCGGCCGCCACCCGTTTAGCCGTTTCATTATAATGGACAACCCAATCATTGTTGAATTGGATATGTACGGCTGTCCCTGTGTTATCCAGCGAATAGCCGCTACTGAGCACAGGAGTGGTTGTCGCGAATATAATCGCCGCGCCATTGCTGCGAATTTCGCCAATAATTCTTTTTAAAAAATGAATATATTCATCGATTGGATGCATCGCTTTCGTCATGGGCGCTTCGATGTTCATATCCCAATAACCGTTATTCCAGTGGACCACATCAAATTTGCCATGTTTTCTAAAAAGCTGGTTGGCCTGCCAGAGCGTATACGCCGCAAAACGGCCATTGTCTTTATCGTCGTAAAAAACCTCGCATTTATCTTTCAAAAGATCCCTGACATATTCGTCATATCCCATACGAATGGAATCACCTAATAAAAGAACCTTTTTCATCGAACTTTCCTCCGCATCTAGCTGACCTGCAAGGTCAACGCGATTATTCTAACTCTTATTCAGTGTACTCTCGGTCATATGAATATTATTTATCAAAAAGACCATGAATCGTGTCAAAAAGTCCACTGTTTGGCATGTAGAGACGCTTGCGGAAAACTCGCCTTACCGCCTGTATTCGAAGTAATTAGGCATATCGACATTTCGCGGCAAATAAGGTAGAATCATATTAGGTTTCATATTTATGAAATCTTTTCTATGAAGGGTGGAGTTGGAAATATGAGTCAACAAGCACCAAAGGTTAAATCAGCAGATCGTGTGCTTGACATACTTGAGCTTTTTACAGGTGAACAGGAATCTTATAATCTGACCGAAATCGCCAAAAGCTTGAATATGCCGCCAAGCAGCACGTATCTCATTCTTCAAAATATGTTAAACAGAGGGTATCTGGAGACGGATCGGTCGAAAAAACAGTTCCGCATCGGCTACAAGCTGTTTACCATTCGATCCGGCTACATGCGAAATACGAGCTTAACCGGAGAGTACTATCAGATCGCGGAACGAATTATCGATGATGTAAACGAAACCGTCAGCTTGGCCATTCGGGTGGGAAATCAAATTCAATACATTGGCGAGAAAGTAAGCTCGCATGCGCTTCGTTTTAATCATAGCTTGGGAACAACATTGCCTCTCCATGCTACGGCATCCGGAAAAATTATACTTGCCGATCTGTCCATGGAGGAGCTGCGGGACTTGTATCCGACCGATCAACTAGAAAAGGTTACGGACAAGACGATCTCCACCTTTCCCGACCTCTTGAAGGAGCTTGAGAAGGTAAGAACTCAGGGGTTCGGCTATAACATGGGGGAAACGGTCGACGGCGTACATTGCATTGCAGGCGCCGTCTTGGATGCAGAAGGCAAGGTGGCTGCTTCCATCAGCATCTCTATACCAGTCGTTCGTATTACCGGCGAGCTGTGGGGCAGGGTACATGATTGGATCAAACGATCCTGCGAAGAACTAAGCAGCAAGGTCTATCAGCAGCACTAACGTCAATAGTACAGCAAAAAGCCGTCAGGGGCAGCCTGACGGCTTTTTTGGCGAACGTCTCGTCGCGCATGACTGCTATTCTACAAGCCCCGTGCGTTCGATTCCTTCTGTAAACCAACGTTGAGCAATCAAGTACACAATTAGCGGCGGCATAATGATTAGAAATGCGGCTGCCATCTTCGGTCCCTCAGAGATGGGATCCTTGCCGTAAGCGCCTACGTTAACCACTTCGTTGCCCATCAACTCCGCCGTGAGCGAGTTCAATCTCATCGACAACGGGGTGAAGTCATTGCTCAGAAACATAGCCGCATCGCTGTTCATATTCCAATACCAGACGAACGAAAATAAGAACACGACAAGGCTTGCCGCGCCGGCAAGCGGCAGCATAATGCGGAAGAACAGGCGGAATATCGATGCTCCATCCATCTTGGCCGCTTCCTCCAGCGCTTTCGGCTGAGCCAGGAAAAACTGCCTGAAAATAATAATAAACAAAGCGCCGCGCAAACCCTGGCCGAACAACGCAGGGATAAATACAACAAGCGGCGTGTCTAGCCAGTTAAGCTGATCGTAAATCATATAGAGAGGTATAACGGTTATTTGCGGAGGAACGAGAAAAGTAACAATAATGAGAACAAAAAATATATTTTTCCCCGGAAAGCGCAGCCGTGCAAGCGCATAGCCGGTAATCGAGCAGGACAGCACCTGCAGCAGCGATCCTACAGAGGAAATGAAGATCGTATCCAAAAAGGCTTCGACATATCGCAACCCATCCCAAGCATCGATATAATTTTGCCAATACAGCTCTCGCGGTATTAGTTGTACGAGCGGGTCGATAAGATCGGGAACGCTCTTGAGGCTGGTTGAAATCATTTCGAGAATAGGCTGCAAGTAGAGGAACGCAATGACCGTCAGCAATACAAAAATGATCAATTTCGCGACCAGTCCATCGTTAACATTTTGACCGAGCAAAACCCGCTTAACCTGCTGCGATCTGCGGCTCGATAAAGTTTTTGTCACTTCCAGCCTGATCTGCTTAATGGAGTCTTCTATTTTCATCGTGCACACTCACCTTCCTTTTGTCGCACGGTAGGTCAGGCCCAACGTTACCGACAGCAACAGTAATACTAAGGCGAAATACAACCATGCCATTGCGCTTGCATAACCGTAGCCTGTCGTTGGAGAAAACATATTGCTCGTTATAATGCCCAAGATGCTGTTAAACGGAAAGGTGAACAAATCGACAATGGTGTAGACGGCGTTCAACCCTATAAAGGGGACCATGGCGGGAAAGGTGATTTTCCAAAAGCTCTCCCAGGGAGACGCGCCATCTACGCGAATGGCTTCATAGATCGTTTTCGGTATCGTCTGGAATCCAGCAATAAAGATTAAGATCTGCACGCCGGAATACCACAAAATAATAACGGCTTGACTAAGAATGCCAACAAGCGATGCCGCTGTCCGTTCATCAAAATTTTTATGAATGATGGCCTCAATATTATATTGCTCGATAAAGGGCAGCTCGCCTGCTCCCTGCGTAAATAGCTCCATCACCACTTGCCCTGTGGCAAAAATGACTGGCAGGAAAAAGATGGCGCGCATAGCTCCGCGGCCGGGAAACCTTTGATTGAGCAACAGAGCTACGAAGAAAGAGAAAATCAGGATTAGAGGGATGATGATGACCAATTCCTGCAATAACGTTATCAGCTCAATGCGATAATTGCTATTCTCAAACCATACCCGTTTATAGTTTTCAAGACCTACCCATGTGTAGGAGAACCCCCCGGCCCGAAAATAAAGCGTATTAAAGCTGTTGTATAAGGACCAGCCAACAGGAAAGGCGACAAATGCCGCAAATCCGATCATCCAGGGAAGCATAAACAAGTATCCGACTCCGTATTCTTGCATGCGGAAAACGAAAAGCCCTTTGCGCCGTGCTTTCTCGCTGTTCATCTTATTTCGCTCCCCCCTTCGTCACTTCGAATTGGTTCCTGTTGTAATCCACTTGTACGGTTGTGCCGTCCTCGTAAGTCGTTGCGTATACCCCTTCCGCCAGCTTCTCATGATCGAGGATTCGTTGATGATAAACGGAGGCGAGCTGGTTAAACTTCTCATACTCTTCTATGATCCGATCCTTCCAAATGTCATATTCGCTGCTAAAAATAAATACATAATCCGTATCCTTCAGCACCCGATTCTCCTCGTACGTAAGCCCGAAAAACGGGATAGCGCCGTATTCAATCGCTCTCAGAAGCTCCTTATCATAAACATTGCGTTCATTGGCAGGCGCCGCCGTATATTCGATCATTCCGTGAACGACGATTGGATAAAAAGGAACCATCTCATCGATGATCATATCGTAACTCCAATCGTATGGCAGCGATTGGACGAAATCGACATGCTGGAGCGAATAGCTGAAGCCTTTGTATACGCCGACTCCACCCAGCTCCTTGCGGGTATAATCGAGCAACGCCTCGTAATAGTAGGCCGTCTCCTTTCTTGTAAGCGGGGCATCTTCGTTGTGATCGCTGAACAATTCATCGCCTGGCCCGTCGATATAATGGATGCCGTCCACCCCAAGCTCCTTCAGTTGATCAATTACCTCTTTTTGCGCTTGGACGATTTTGATCGGATTGACAATGAATTCAATGTATGGTCGTATGCCTCCCTGTTTAAATTGCAGTACTGTCGAGTCGATCGAGCGAATGCCATCTGATTTGATATCGAAGGAAGAAGCTTTCGAATTTCTCCAAGCCGCATAATCTTCGAAATAAACCGTAAAACCTTTCTCATGCATGGAATGAATAAATCGCTTCGCTCCTTCGTTGCCGCCTAGCTCGCTGACAACGGGGAATCGATCATCCGTATCATATCGGCCGCTGTTCTGCCAACCTTGATAACTCAGCCTCATATTGGTCACGCCCTGCTGCATCAATTCTTCGACGATTTGCTCCGCTTGCTCGAAAGTGGTTGCCGGCTCATAATCGCTGCCGCCGAATTTCGGCTTTGTCCCTCCCCCTAAAAAAGACAACTGGATCGGCACATTGTCTGTCTGCGGCAACGGGCTGCCCAGCATGCCGTTTTCCTCCAGATACTCGCGATAGCTATGCGCCATGCCGACGTAATCCGCGGCCTCTCCGGACAGCAATCGATACTCCACGCTGCGGTCGTGCTGCGTCCTTTCCTTTTGAATGGTGATGACGAGTTGATCCGTAACTCCGCTTACTCTCCGACCATATTCTTCGCGATAGCTGAAGTTTGCGCTCGCCGTATGATAGCTGGATACTTGGCCGGGAAGCGCAGCTTTGATCGAAGCTGAGAATTGTCCGTCTTTTACGATCGCGGCAAATGCATGCTCTCCCCGTTTTAGGCCAAACACGGGATAGCCGATTTCTTCGCGTCTTCCCCTATTTTCATTGCTTACCTTCAAGCTTGCCATATCGGTTCCATAGATAGGAAATTCGTAGCTATTTATATTGGCTGGCCGCTTGCGGTCATAATAGATCAACCCGCCCGGCCCGTCCGGCACGAACAAGTATCCCGGCTCCTCCGCCTTTGACACCCCGCCAAAAAAAGGCAACAGATTAATGGCAAATACTTTGTTGTCGCCCGATTCTACAATGCCCTCGCTTGGTATGCGCGCTTCCAGCCCGTGCTCGGTCAAAACATATTGGATAACAAAGGACAGATGCAGTTCCGGATAGGTATAGTTAGCTTGAATCCCTTTGTCTCCCATTAACGTATAACTGATCTCGATTTTCGAATCTATCGAATTTTTCACCAAGCGTCTCGGCTGACTGCCAGATACGTATTCCAATATATAGGGAGATTCGAGATTGGCCAGCAAGGCTCCTTGAACGGTTTCTTTGCCAAGTTGCTCTTTGGACGGATTGCTTCGCCACAAGTAGCCGCTTTGCTTGTCGAGCACCGTAATTTGGCTTGTGCGAGGGTCAATCTTTAGTGTAAACGAGCCATTATCCGCAACGTCAACAAAGCCATCCCCCCCGGCAGCGGGAGGCTGCCACTGTTCACCCTCCTCAACTGCCATTAAGTCAATGGAATGCGGACGAATGCCCATGGACTGCAGGGACGGCTGCCGATCCCACCCCAAAATGATGACGGCGGCAGCAAGGATGACCACTGCGGAAGAGGCTGCTGCAATGCGTTGCCATCGTTTGCTGGTTGGCCATAGCCTTCTAGCCATAGTTAATCACCTCCCGGTACACTTGGTTAAAGAAATCAAGCAGGTTGCCGCTAAGCGCAACAAAAATAATGATAAAGATCCACATAACTCCAATGGTGAACAATGTAATTCCCGCATTTTTAAAGGATTCGAGAAAATCGAAGTTATGGATGACCTGCGTCATCACAAAGAGCAATAAAATGATCCACAGCCACTTGAGTTGATGGATGAGATCAATGACTATCCATTCTTCAAGTACCAATACATTGGAAAGGAGTGTAGCCGGAATCGTCATCACGATAAATGGAACGATCGCAAAGGTGCTTGCTTGAAGCACTTCCCGGAAACGGCCCTCGCCGCCCTTAACGGAGCTGACCAAATAATTGGCGATGATCCACGTTAACCAAGGCGCAATCAGCATAAGGAGAGAGAGTCTAACATTGAACCAGGCTAAATTGAAAGGATGGGCGATAAATCCGGAGCCAAATATCGAACAGATATGAACGCCGATTGCAAGCAATACGATTAAAATAATGACGAACCACGATATATTTCTTTCTTTCAGCCGGTAAAATCCATTATAAGGATGAAAGATTAAATAAATTGCATCACCTAATTCGCTTCCGTATTGCTTTACTTTAGGATGCCATGTCCGACTGTGAACGAATGTTTTCGCTCGTTTAAACAAGAAGACAAGCGCCGCTGTCAAAACGATCAATGAAACTAGAGAAACGAAGAAATATCGCTGGAGCCAGTCGTATCGAAGACTCCAGAAAGCATCCGAGTAACCCTCCGCATCATAAGACTGCTTAAAATACTCAATTGCAAGCTCATAGTCTCGATCATGAAGCGCAATTTTGCCAAGCCCGTTAAACGAAATGTTCAGCATGCCATTATGCCGAATAACTTCTTCCCAATAGGGCTTGCTCTTGGCATAATCGCCTTCGTAATAATAATAGGCTGCGGTTAGAAACGTGTCGCCGAAGCTCGTTCGCTTAAAGATATGAATCAGATTCGTGCCGCTGTCCGCTACCCATATGTCATTATTGGCATTGACGGCAAGACTCGAAGCAAAGCTGACCATCCCAAGCTGACGAGCATTTTTATCCGCTCCGCCCAGATAAAATAAAAGATCGCCCGTCGGATCATAGATGGCTATATTTCCGCTGACCCGATCCATCCCATACAAAAAGCCTAGGGGGTCGTAAGCGGTATCAACCAAATCATATTCGAAAAACGGTTTATTCTGAAAAGCGTCAAACCCGCCGGCATTCAGCTTCTTGATTTGCCCGTCGTTCGTTTTGCCCGTACTTGTCGTAAAAAGGAACCCGTCCCCCGTGAGCGTCACATTTTGAATCGAGTTTGGCCGTTTGGCTACTTCTTTAGCCAGCATTTCCTTTGAGAGGATCGACCTTTTCAACTGATCAAGCCACGTCAGCTTCGTTTTGTTCGCCCCAAAGAATCCGGTAAACTCGCCTTCCGGATTCATGCGAAGCAAGCCTTGATGCGTATCTTTAACGACGACATACATCACTCCGCGAGCATCCACAACCACCTTTGTAGGCAGAAAGTGATAGTCGTCGCCCAAAACGTTCGACGCCGGCTTGTCGTAGGTTTGCTCTACCTGACCATCCGCATTAAACTTGACAATGTTTCCTGCAGCCGTATTCGCCGCATAGATCGCGCCGTCTTCGGCAACAAACACCCCTTCCGGCTGATTAAGCGTGACCATGCCTTCCTCATCGCCAATACTCCGAATGTATTGGCCCTGCTCGTTGAATTGGACGATCCGATTATTGCCTGTATCTGCGACATAAACATCCCCATTGCCTGTGACAAACAAGTCGCTCGGCGTGCTAAGCGGCACTGCCATATCATTGCCGTCTATCACCTTCTCCGGGAGATAGATCGGTTGAACATAATACTGCATCCCGCCAACGGAATGGTCGATATACACCGTTCTATAAGGCGGACCGGCGGAAATAAGGGACGGAAAGAGCAAACAAAGCAGGCATAATAAGGCAATCACTTTTACTTTTAAAGGTCTAAAGCCATTTCGCATAAGGCTCATTGTCGACAGCCCCCCCTCTGTAGCCCCATCTTATTTCACACCTGAGTGCAGCATCGTTTGAATCATTTTTCGCTGGAATAATAGAAACATAATCAAGTTAGGCAGAAACATGATCAGACCTATGGCGGCGGCAAGGCTTGTCGCGGCAACGCCCGGCACGTTTACCACGAGCGCCGTAGCGTAATAGGCGAGCGTCTTCATTGTTTCTTTTGTCATGAAAAACGTGGAGGTTTCCACATCCAGATAGACGGCCTGGAACGTAATAATGGACACGGTAGCTACAGCCGGAGCCGTTAACGGAATAATGATTTTGGTAAAGATGTACATATCGGACGCTCCGTCGAGCTTGGCCGCTTCCGTTAGAGAAGCGGGGATCTGGTCGATGAATTGCCTCATTAAAAAAACCGCAAGCGGTGAAGCAAGAAACGGCAATATATGAGCGAAATAAGTGTCCTTAAGCCCTAAACCGCTAATGACCAGATAGCGGGGAATCGCTACCGTCTCTGGAGCAAACATAAGCGAGATTAGAATGAGCCCCATAATCATCGTTTTAAAGTGGAAGCGATGCTTGGACAGCACATACCCGGCCATTGTGCTCACCAGGATGACGGCCCCCGTGGCGATGGCCGAAATAACCGCGCTATTGAACAAATAACGCGTAAATGGCACTAACCCCGCCGTAGAACTCAGCAGAAGCTGCTCGAAGTTGCGCCAGGTAGGCTGCTTTACCAAAATCGTCGGCGGATATGCAAATAATTCATTAAGCGGCTTAAATGCATGATTAAACAAAAAGATGATGGGGATTAGCATAAATACCCCTACCGCTGTGAGAAATACGAT
Organism: Paenibacillus sp. PAMC21692; assembly: GCF_014303795.1. Taxonomy (NCBI): domain Bacteria; kingdom Bacillati; phylum Bacillota; class Bacilli; order Caryophanales; family Paenibacillaceae; genus Paenibacillus; species Paenibacillus sp. PAMC21692. Next base: position 4,084,505 of record NZ_CP060293.1, on the reverse strand, counting down.
CAGTACAATTCGAGGGAACGATATTTGCTTCCGCAGCTTTCGCACCGCATTTAACATCTACTGCTCCCCCTTTGAACCGAATAGGACAAAACAAATCCTCCATAATACGTAGCTCAATAGAAGCAGTACAACGGATAAGGCGGATGCATAACCCCATTCGTACCGGATAAAAGCATAATCATCGATATGGTTCGTGATGAGATGGCCGGCATAGTTCGGCGTAATTGTGACTCCCGTCAATTGCGTGGAAATGGCACCCGCCTTAAGAGTGCCGACAATGGCCATCACGGCGCTAAACAGCATCTGCGGCTTCATCGAAGGGATGGTAATGTAATAAACCTCCTGCAGACTGTTTTTAATTCCGTCGATTCGACCCGCTTCATACAGCTCCGTATTAACGGTTTGCAGGCCGCCGAGCATCGCCAGAAAACCGACCCCCATACTGGTCCACAAAGTCACGATAATCATAACGATCATCAAATATTTCGGATCCTGCAGCCATAATTGCGGGGACTCGATCATGCCAAATCGCAGCAATAAATTGTTTAAGTAACCGACCTGATCGCCGCTAAAGGTGGCCGCCCATACAACGGATAGGGCTACTCCGCCCACCATGGCCGGCGCATATAAGGCAAGCGTAAAATAATCGCGAATCGATTTGGGCAATTGATGAATCAGCCAAGCGAACACAAATGCCAGCAAATATCCTCCCGGTCCGACAATGATCGCGAATTTCAACGTATTAGGCAGCGTGTATTTCATAAACACAACATCTTGCGTCAGCATGTAAATAAACTGACTGAAGCCAACAAACCTGGGAAATTCGATCCCGTTAAAATTTGTTACGCTGAGCAGGGCTGCAATAAATACCGGAATTATAATAAAAAAAGCAAAGCAAAGCATAAAGGGCGCCAAAAACAAATAGGACATCCGATCACGCCAAACTTCCCGCATAAACTTTTTGACTCGGCGCGTATATAGGGGGGAAGTCTTTTTTGGGCCGGCTGCTGGCGGCTTAACCAATTCGGTATGTTGTGCGGACTCCATCGCTTACTCCCTTCTATATGGCTCGTCATATGGCGTAATGTGCAAATCGTAGTCATCAAGCATCCCGAATTCTTTCTGTTTCCTCTCCATCTCTCGCAGCAGGGAAAGCTGAGCTCTCTCCAGCGCCTCTCTTGGCGGATCGCCGCTGACGATCGTATCGTTCCATGCGAAATCCATCGCTCTTGCCAAGAAGTAATAACCCGGGACGTACGGAAGATTTTTTACCCACCGGTTTTGCTCATTCAACCTATTTAGCTCTTCTTCCGTCCATAACAAATTTTGAAGCGCGTTCGAGTTAGCCGTGTTCCACCGATAGGCGATGCCGGCAAACGACTCGATATCCAATCCATATTGGACTTGGGCTTCGTCAGAAGTCCACCACTCCAGAAACTTCCAGGCCTCTTCTTTTTTGTCGCTGGCCTCCATCATAAAAGCCGAGGTCGTTAATTGGGACGCCCAACGCTCTACCGTTCCGTCGTCCTGCCGCACGCCTGGCAAAGGCAGCATGCCCCAACGGCCGGTTAACTCCGGTGCCGCAGTCATCAACTGAACATACATCGTAAGATCGCCTACACCGACCGGTATGTCACCATCACGGAAGTGGTTAAAAAATACAGGTACATCCTTCGGGAGATTATATTTGCTGAACCACGCCGTCCATTGCTTGAAAGCAGCCAGGCCTTCCTCGCTCGTTAACTGCGGCTGCATGCCGTCCGCCGTAAAAAACTCGGTTCCTTGCTGATAATACGGCATGACAAAATCCGGCTTGGAAGTAAGAACATTGTCTTGCATCAAAGTGATTTTGGGGTACATAAAGTTCATGCCGTTCTCCTGAAGCGTCGGCAATATCGCCTCGACGTCTTCCCACGTATTCGGCGGCTCAAGCTTCAGCTGCTCAAAAATATCGGTTCGATAAAACAGCATGTTGTACATCTGCGTTTCCGGCAAGCCGTATACGCCTCCATCATATTGATACGAGCGCATAAGTCCGGAATTAAATCGATTTTTGACGTCGTCGAAGCCCGGATACTTCGACAAGTCTTCTGCCGCTCCGCGCATGGCGAATTCTACAGGCGTTTCCATCGCTATGCCCAATGCCAAATCCGGCTGATCGCCTGCCGCAGTGCTCATCATGAGCACATTCTGATTCGGGATCAGATTAACATTAACGTCAATGCCAGTATTCGGAGTAAACTCGCGCTCAATCATAACCTCCAGCAAATCCACATAATCCCTTCCGCGCATGACCCAAATCGTTAGCGCATCCTCATCATTGACCTCATTTGTGTCATACTGCTGAACAAACGTCCGCATGAAATTGGAGGCCGTATATTTGATGTTGTCCCATGTATTCGGCACCTTTAATTTCGGGTCTGTCCGAGGATTGCGCACGACGATATAATCCAACCTAAGCGACTGATTCTCGATCGTTGTGATCCAGGTGTTTATGCTCGTTTTTATTTCTGCAAATGCACTGATTTGATTCGGAATATTGTCAATATCTTCAACAAGCTTTTCAATCCGATTAACCGCCGCATCAAGCGCTGACGACGGATCGGTTGCCGCCTGGTTTAAACCTAGCAAATAGTCTCGAACACGGCCTATATTTTGCTGCACCGAACGCAGCTTCGATTCCATCTCCGGATCATACCTCGTTACCTCCCAAACCCGCGCCGTATCGAGATTCTGATCCGCCCCAAATCCGTAATTCCCCGAGATCAGACGAATATCTCGCTCTATCGCGGTCAGACTTGCATTAATCTCGCCAAGCGCTGCCACGACAGGGTAGATGGGAGAGTTATCCGCAATCATCGACAAACGATGTTTTCCTTCCGTTAAGTAGAACAAATAAGGTTCTTCGTTTTCGTCCGCAAGCGATTTGATCTCGTAGGCTCGATTTGGACGGAACGGGTAGTGCAGCATTTCCTGGAAAGGCACCTTCCCGTCGATCATAATCGTTCGGTACACGACGGCGTCCCCGACATAACCTTGAAAATACTTCAGATCGATTGCATAATGACCCGATTCGGGCACCGATATTTCCCATTCCAGTTCGTCGCCGGCCGTTTTCCAGGTCTCTCCGCCAACTCCGTTATAAATAAGCTTTCCTTTTGGATCCGGTGATGTAAAGGATTGCGATACGCTTAGCGTTCGGACGTTTACCGCCGATTTCCGATTAAATCGCTCCGCTTCGAACATCTGAAACCACTTATCCGATTCTGTTAGGGGAGGTCCTTCACTGATATACGACTCATAGGAAGGTATTTCTTCCGGCGTTGTTAATGTAAGCGAATACAAGGATACCATTCCGGCTACGCCGACCATACGAATCGTATGCGCTCCTTTGGTCAGCGCAAAACGCAGCGGTTCAGAGGATACCGAATAGTCCGTTGCTTTCCCGGCGTTCCAGCCCATCAGCTCCTCGGATACCGGGCGAATTTCATTGCCGATCGAGTTTCGTTCATAGGGAAACTGTCCATCCTTCCAGTAACGGGACAATCCGATACTCTTTGCTTCAAGAAATGGATATGTACCGTCTATCTGGATCCCGCGAATGATCCGAGCGAAACTTTCGCCGGTCGGCGCATAATCAATGACAAGATTATATAAACCGTCCTGAGGGACATCCACGATCCATTCGATCCAGCCTTTCCCATTACGCCAATCGATTACGTTCGCGAGCTTCTCGCCGTCCCTGCGCCGCGAAAGCTTTGCCTCCTCCGATGATGAGCTGTATTCGGTCGCCAGCACGGTTATACTTGCATGGTTAGACGGCTGCTGCGACTTATAGGTGTCGCTGAGCAATTGTTGTACATAAGGTACCAGCCCTTGATCGCCTTGCTCCGCTCCTTTACTCGTCAATTGAATCTCTTCCTCCGAAAGCACGGGATATACTTCCGGCTTCCCCTCAAACGCACGCCATGCGATGAATAATAGAATACATAGAGCAATAACTGCGATCATGACGATCCTGCGCGGCAAACCCCGGACCCTCATGCATATTCCCCCTTCGCCGCGAGCGATACTCCTCTTTCCTGATCAAAGAAATGAGCTTTGTCCATACGCAGCACAATGGTAATTGCATCTCCCACTTGAACGGCTGTATGCGCTTCCGTGCGAACGATCAACGTATCCTTTCCGAACGATGTATATAAGAACGTATTTGAACCCATTGGCTCGCGCATATCGACAACTGCGGACGCTTTCCAATCCGAATAGTTTTCTAGCGCCCAATCTTCGCATAAAATGTATTCAGGTCGAATTCCCATTACAATCTGGCGCAGGTTTGCCTTTGCCGACCGAATATGAGGGTAATAAAATTGCGGAATTTTTAATCTAACCCGCTTGGAGTCGAAATAATACTCATCATCGATGGACACGATCGATCCATTAATAAAATTCATCTGCGGCGTTCCAATAAACCCGGCAACAAATAAGTTATTCGGATAGTCATAAAGCGTCTGCGGGGCGGCAACCTGTTGGATCTTTCCATCCTTCATAACGACGATTCGGGTTCCCATAGTCATCGCTTCCGTCTGGTCATGCGTAACGTATACCATCGTCGTTTTTAATTGATTGTGCAGCTTGCTTATTTCCATCCGTGTCTGCGTCCGCAACTTGGCATCCAGATTCGACAATGGCTCATCCATTAGAAAGACTTGAGGTTCGCGAACAAGAGCGCGTCCCAGCGCAACACGTTGCTTCTGGCCGCCGGATAGTTGGCTTGGTTTCTTTGTGAGAAAGTGTGAAATTTCCAGCATTTTGGCTGCCCGATTTACACGCAGATCAATATCGCTCTTCGCCACTTTATGAAGCTGCAAGCCAAGCGCCATATTCTCGTAAACGGACAAGTTCGGATATAGGGCATAGTTTTGAAACACCATGGCAATATCTCGATTTTTGGGAGAAACATAGTTCATATATTTACCATCTATATAGATATCGCCCTGGGAAACCTCCTCCAAGCCGGCAAGCATTCTGAGAGTGGTAGACTTGCCGCAGCCAGAAGGACCGACCATGACCAGGAACTCTCCGTCAGCCACCTCCAAATGAAAATCGTTGACCGATGGTTCCGGCTCCCCCTTGTAGTATTTGTAAACATGATTAAAGGTTACGCTCCCCATACTAGGTCACCCCCAATTTCTAATTTATGAATCTTTTTCAAATACATAAATCAATAATAACAAATGGCTTCCATCTCGTAAACAATAATTTTGCTCTTTGCTTGATCATCGTTGCACAAGATCCAATCAACAATTATGTTTATGAATAAAATTCCTTGACATGAAATTCGTTCATGTTAAAATCAAAACATAAACGGCTTCCAAACTTTTCTTAATCGGGAGACGTAAGCGTTATCATTTAAAGGGGGGAGACTGCAAGCTACTTCTAGAAGCGGCAGCAGTGTCAGTTTGGCAATAAAAAAATGGAGGCGATGTCAATGAAAGCATTATGGAAGCAGTTCCGCAACAGAAACACCCTGCTTGGACTATCATTAATCATCCTCATACTTCCAATTTTATCTGCTTGCACGAATAACGGAAACAACAATCCGGCTCCAACTACTTCGGCAACACAAGCGCCGACTCAAGCAGCCGAGCAAACGCCGGCACCAGAGCCGCCGAAGGATCCGGTAACCTTAACGATGATGGGCTGGAATATCGGCACCTTCGGGCCTGTCATTGAAAAGTTCGAGGAGATGTATCCATGGATCACGATTGAAACGACAAACAAGATCAACGGCTATATTATCAAAAACGTTATAGCTGGCGAAAAGGTTGATCTTATCCTTGTCGACAACGGTTTGTCCGAATGGATGGCCGGCGATCTGCTGGTCGATATGAAACCATTTGTAGAGAAGGATCAACGCATCCAAAGCGCAAAGACAGTAGACAATTTGCTGAAATCATTCGAAACCGGCGGCAAGCAGTATGCCATGCCTTATTCCGATATTCCGATGTGGATTGTTGTCAACAAAGAGCTGATGACGAAATACGGCATTACGATGCCAAGCAATGACTGGACTTATGACGAACTCCTCGAAGTGGCAAAACAAGCTACGAATTCCGCCAATGGCGACTGGGGCGGGCATGGACTTCAGCAATTGGCCGAATTCAGAGCGATGGCTAACGGCAATGCAGCCGGCTGGCGTTATATGAATGAAGATTCTACTCATAGCGTGGCTCATACGCCGGGCGTGATGGCGGATCTGCAATGGATTCAAGAGCTGACAACCAAGTGGCATATCCAGCCAAATGCCGAAGAAATGGCTTCGCTTGGCATATCAGCAAATCCGGCAGAAGCGTTCTTGAACGGCAATATCCTGTTTTTCGTCGGCGCCGATTGGGAGCTGGAAGGCTTGAAGCAAGCTTCCTTCGAATGGGATGTGCTTCCAATGCCGAAAGGCACGGTAAAGCAAGCTACCGTTCATCAATCCGGTTCGATCTCGATTCCATCAAACTCTGAACATATCGAAGAAGCTTTCCTGTTTATCAGCTTCTTGTTTGATATTGAAGCCCAGAAAAAATTTATCGAAACGGGTTCCGCCGCTTTCGTCAAAGACCCTGCACTCGATAATTATTATGCTGAAGTGCCAATCTGGCAGGGCAAAAATGTTGACGCGATTAAACTGTCCGCGGATATGTGCTGCTTCTCCAGCGATCCGAATACGGTAGATCTCGGCTCGCTGGCCGGAATCAATAACGAAATTTCCACCATGCTGTTAAATGGCGGCAATTTGAGTGAATTGATACCTAAGATCGAGGCCTATAATACAAAAGCAATTGAAACCCGTGGAAGACTAGCCTGGTAAACGATTACGGAGATGCCTGTGAGGCTGACAGAGCTTAACTCTTCAGCCTCACCCTGACTATAAAGACTGGCGAACGGCAGAGAGGAACATAACATTGAACATAAAGAGACAAAGCTATGGAACAGAAGAGATCCCCTTTTCGCCATTCTCCGAGTCGGATTCTCATCTATTTGTATCCGGACAAGGCGGAAACGACCCGTTAACAGGCGAAATTAACATTGGCGACCTTGAAAGCCAAACTATCAATACTGTAAAAAATATCGAGATCATTCTTGGGCAGCGCGGTTTAACGCTGAAGGATGTGGTGAAGGTCAATATATTCTTGACTAATCGCCAGCATTATGCGCAATTCAATCAAATATACTCGCTTCTATTTCCACGACCCTATCCTGCGCGCACGCTCATCTATTGCGACTTGAATTTTGACCTGCTTGTCGAGATTGATGTGATAGCCAAGCTCAAACCTGTATGAGAAGATGCGTTCCCGTTCCCCGAATTCGTAATCGCTTCCGTCCTATGACCGTCGAAACTCCAAAGGGAGCCGCGACGGTCATTATCATTCCATAGATTTAATCGTGCGAATCAACCATAACGCAACGCTGTCAATAATGGCATCGAGGTAAATCCTCCCCTTTTCTTCGGTTGCGTGTATGGCTGCATCGGTATAACCATCAACGCCTGTCAGCTCCTGATGTCTGCCTATAAACGCACCAGGGGGTCCTGAATTGATCCATGGACGGCCAGTATGCTCTGATGCGATGCAATCCGTGCGCACCAAATCCGGTCTGATTGCCATCACAGCCGAAGTCTCGAACCCTCCGGCATGACCGGGCACCATGCCGACTTCACTTGCATTTACAGCCTGAAGCGCCTCGCGCGCCACGCTCCAATAGGAAGCCGAAGCTGTCCAGATGGGATATTGCACGGCAAGATCATTGGCGGTTTGATGCATAATCGGCTCGTTTCCGCCGTGCCCGTTTAGAAATATAATTTTGCTGAAGCCGTCTTTTACCAGACTTTCCCCGATATCGCGCAGAACATGCATATACGTCGTTGATGTTAAAGACAGAGTGCCGCCAAATGCCAGATGATGCTGGGAGCAGCCGATGGGAAGTAGCGGAGCAAGAAGAAGCGGCACGGAGTCTAATGCTTGCTCTGCCGCTTTTACAGCGATAAATTCGCCAATTATGCTGTCCGTAAATACCGGGAGATGCGGACCATGCTGCTCCGTAGCGGCAAGAGGGATGACGACCGCATAACCTTGCCGCGCCATCGATGTGATTTCTTCGCGCGTATAATCGCTAAACGATACTCGTTTCATTGATGGAACCCCCCGTCTACCGCATACAAAGAGCCTGTTACGTAAGAGGCGGCGTCTGACAGCAGGAAGGCGGCAACCTCGTTTACCTCGTCCGCTCTGGCGCTTCGGCCGAGCCAGACATTGCGGACAATCGCCTCCTTCTCCTTCTCCGATTGTCTGGCCAGCCCTTCGTCCGAACTGAAGTCGCCGGGGACAAGCACATTGGCCCTAATGCCGTCACGCGCATAATCTTGTGCCAGCACGCGAGTGAAGTGATTGAGGCCCGCCTTGGCCGTTCCGTAAGGGGAGCATTCCGGCGATGGAATTTGTCCCAGAATGGAAGAAGTGTTGACGATCGAGCCGCCGCCGGACCTTATCATTAACGGCAGCCCATACTTGCTTACCAGGAACGTGCTTGTCATGGTTCCTCTAATCGTCTCCTCCCATTCCTGCAGCGACAACTCGGTCGCGCGCTTCCATACGCTCGTATATACATTATGATAAATGCCATCCAGCCTGCCGAAACATCGCTCAATCTCGGCGAACATATCGATCATCTGATCCTCCGAGCTAGCATCCGCCTGGTGAAATACGATTCGTTTAACGCCATATTCATCGCGAATCCGCTCCATTTCGGGAAACTGGGTAATTGGCGTTCGATCACAGCAAAACAAAACTGCCCCCCGCTCCAGAAACATCGATATTGCCGATCGCCCCAATGCGCCTAAGCTCCCGGTTATCAGCACGACTTTATTTTGCAATATTGTCATAGAGTACTCACCGCTTTCGGTAGAGGTTTAACCTCGCCAATCATACCTATTCTTACTTGATCCATCATGGCTTCTCCCCTTCCGAATAACAACGAACCTCATAAATTGCCGCAAATGGATCGCCGTTAGTAGACAGGACGCGCAGTCGCAGCCGCTCTGTCCGGACAGACTTCTCAAGCACAAGCGCGTGCTGGCGCTGGTAATTGCCGCGCATGGCTCCGACCTCCGTCCACGCTCCTTCGACAAACGCCTCCGCAATCATGTCCTTCGGACACTGAGGATCCCGATACAGCCCCGGATATTGCCGATAATCGCGAATGAGATGACCGGGAAATGTCAGCTCGATGCGGCCAAGCACGATCGGCTGCTCCCAGACAAGCTCCAACTGCTGCGGCAGCGGCAAAGCAGGATCGGAGCGCCATAGATTGGTGCTGCGGTAGGGACGAGTTACACCGCTTACCACATGCTCCGCCCCATAACATGCCTGCGGCGGATCAATCTTAAAGCTCATCATCGCCCCCGAGCCGTACCTTCTCATTATTCCGTTTCCAAGCTCGTACGCGCTGACATGTCCCGGCTCGATCGTTGCCGCCGAGGGCCAGCGAACGAGCGGATTCTCCATTAAATCCAGCCTCACATACCCGCCTCGCAGCGCAGACGAGTCAAGACCTACCGCCCACTCGACCCATCCCTCCCCGCCAGGTTGAACGGTCAATACGGCGGTGGCAAGCGGCGCCCCGGGATCAACCCGATAATCCCACAGATGCTCGACCGCGTACAAGCGGGCCTCGACGGATTGACTGGTCGTATCCGACAGATTGTCGAGCCATACCGATATCCGTTCGATTCGATCCGATCCGACAGCCATCCATTGTCCGCGCCTTCGCTCCAGTACATCTCCTGGAGCAGGTCCAGCGCTTGCGTCATTCGGCGCCGGACCGCAGCCTGAGAGTTTAGCTTCGCTGCTCGCCTTAATAACCGCCTGCCGCGCCAAGTCATGCTCATCCGCCGTTTGGACATTCGGAAGAAAGCAACCTGCCCGAAGCAGCGCTTGCTGCACCTCGTGAATCGCCTGCTCCGGCACATCGCGTACAGCAATCCCTTTGCGGACGGCGACAGCGGCAGCCGTCCCCGCAGCTTGCCCCATGATCGCGGTCGTTCCCATCACGCGAACCGTCCCAAGCGCGGCATGCGTAACACTGACATTGCGGCCGGCCATCATCAGATTGTCCATGCCCTTGGCAATCAAAATGCGAAGAGGGATGCCGTAAGGACCAACATAGCTTTTGGCCATATAATTCCCGCCCGTTTGCGACTCGACGGCAGCCTTTTCGCTAAATTCCGCAAGCAGGCCTCCCGGCTCATGCAGATCGATAAACCATCCGCCATATGCGACTTCGTCAGGAAATACCGTTTTTTGCAGCGGATCATGTTCGGTCATCAAATATTCGCCGATAATTCGACGGCTCTCGCGCTTGCCCGGCACCTGGCCGACCCAATCAAGCGCATAGTTCTGTGCTTCGTCCTTTAGTCGCGGATCCCGATTTTTGATCCAATCCCAAATGCCAAGAACATGCCGGGTCAGCTCGTGCCGCAGTGTCTCATTGTCATAAATCGTATGCCAAGGCACGGATAATTCGATCCACCAGAAGCCGCTTCGCTGGTCGGATGGCCATCTCCCTTGTTTGTAAAAGAAATCGGGATCATCATAACGCACTGCCCAATCCGGCGCCGAGAAGGGCACAGGGTAGCCCATGTCCTTCGCCTTGAAATGAATCGAGTTGCCCATAATCGCATCGCTCGCTTGCTCGGGAGCATGCGGTTCGCCGAATTCATCACGGCTCTCTGTTCCAAACCGCCACTCGCAGCCGGCAAGCGATGCCACTATGCCATCCCCTGTACAATCGATAAACGTGTTCGCTCGAAGCGTCAACTCGGTTTCGGCATGGTTGACGCGCGCGATGATAGCTTCCACTGTCCGATCATCCCGCATCCGCACCTCCGTAACGCTGGAGTTTAGATGGAACGTGAGGCCTGGCGTCTTAACCGCCATATCGTACATGATTAAATCCCACACACTGTTGATATAGCCGTTATCAAAGGTCGGATTCTCGTGATTGCGCGCCCGCTCCTCGATCAGCAGCTCCGAGATGACGCCCGTCTCTCTCGCATAGGCATGAAAGCTGGCCGCCCCTTGAGGGGGGACGCGAATTTCCGACGAACTGTTGCCTCCGAACACGGGCCGGTCCTGTACGAGGCATACGATTGCTCCTTGCCTTGCCGCAGCGACGGCGGCGCTGAATCCTGCCAGCCCGCCTCCGCAAACAACGACATCGTAATTTTCCTCCACTGCGCGGTAACCGTTCATTCGAATCACCCTCTTTTTTCAAAATCGACTGCCTTCGCCATTCTTCCGATATCATTACCTAAGATAAAATCAACTCCGAGGCTGAGCAATCGCTTCATATTTCTTTCATAATCCTCTGATAAAAAAGAGCAATGAACTAGTTTGCCGCTATCTCTTATTTCGTTGACCATCTCTTGTGTCACAGCCTCGGCACTGACGCTAACCGCCGGATGTCCGTATTCGACCGCATTGCGCAGGATCGGCCCATAACCGTCAGGTCCTGGAGCTCCGTCATTTTGCGTAAATGCCAAGGGTTGCGTCCGCTTCACTTGATTGATTACGGCAGGTCTTCCGAAAATCACAACCTGATCCAGCATGCTCCGGCTCTCGATTTGCCGTAACAGGGCCAAGCAATCCGGCGCCGACAATTGTTTTACATGCAGGATAAGGGCAACCCCGCAGTGCTGAAATTCATCCAGCACTTGCCTCAGCGTCGGGATTCTTGTCTCTTTCCTGCCTGCGAATGCAGGTTCCTTCCGATATCCCGCATCAAGCGTATTTAAATATCCGGCATAACTTAATTGCTCAATAACCCCTGTTCCATTGGTCGTACGATCTACAGTAGGATCATGCATCATCACGTACTCGCCATCGGCAGACTTGTGGACGTCCATCTCGATGCCGTCAGCACCTGCCTTGATCGCTTCACGAAATGCGAGCATCGTATTTTCAGGGAAACAGTCCGAGTAACCTCTATGTGCTTGCAACTGCAGGGTTCGCATTAATTGTTACCGAATTGAACACCTTGATAGCGGACAAGGCATCCGTATTGCTTCTCGCCGGAAGCGATACACAGCAAGTCGTCCTCGGACGAATATGCCAGGTCAGAAATATAATGAATATCGGCCCATTCCGTATCCTGCTCGGCGACCTCGTTATTATCCTTGATAACCCTTGGCCTTCCCAGATCAACAAATCCGCCGGCCTTCGAGAAATGAAAGACATGCCCTGCATCCCTGACGCCGCCGTATACGCCGATGACCTCATCATCGTTTACCTTGATGAACTGGCGAAGCTCCCCGCTGGAATAAAGTCTTCCATAGGTCGTCGAAGTTCCGTGATCCGGCGATAACGTAAATAACATGCCATCCTCCGTACCCGCCACTACAGTACCATCGGCAAGCACGGCGCCACCCGTCACGGTCGCTTTAAACGATCTGCCCCGAATCGAAGGGGTTCGAACGTACAGCTTGTCGGCTCTCTCTTCTGCAACCGCATAGATCAGCAGCTCGTCATTCGGACCGGACATCAAGAGATGATTGTCATCCAGTTGAATTAAACAAGCGAGCTCCGTCTCGACTCGTAAACCGTTTAATCTGCGTATGATACCGCCGCCTAAATCGCAAATATGGATGCCGCCTTCCCGATCGCTCGCAAGCAAATTGTCTTTTCCTAGCCTGCCTTGCAGTTTGACGAGTTCAAGCTCGCGCGGGACGGCTAACGTTTCCCTGCAACTGCCTGATTCCAGATCGATTTCGACGATAAAGCCGTTCGCAGTCAGTACGGCAACCGATCGATCATCCAGATCGATACAGGAAACAGGGGCTCCGCCGTCATATACGCGCTCGATTCGCCGCGGTGCATGGGCGGTATAGTCGGACTCGGTTAGATAGATGCATCCTTGGCCGCTAACGGTATACACATTCCCGGCCGCTGTCCGCACATGACTCACAACGGTATGCTTCCAATCCATATGCTGATGAAGGGGCAAGGTTATGGTTCTGTCTGCAACGATATGCATAAATGCCGGGCTGCCAACGCCGTTGTAAGCGGGCTCCCAATAAGGGTGGAGCTCCGCCGCTGGCGCATCCTCTCCTGGCGGCTGAAGCTGCTTTACATCTACCGCCAATATATATGGAGAGAACTGGCCGCATACATCCACCATATGAAGAATGCCGCGATCATCAAAAATCATTTCGCAAATATATTGCGAATCCAGCCCATTAGGAACGACAAGTCCTAAATTTTCAGGCTGGCCTCCGTTCAATAGATCCCATCTGACCAGTCGGATCGGACAATAGCCGTCATTTGCTTTCAATCCGTAGTAAAGGACAAAATTTTCGTCGGCGGCAAATCCGCCAATTCCATAAGGATTGATCGGCGCTTCGCCGGGCAGATGGATATAACCGTGCCTTGTCACCTCGAGCGTCTCCGGATGGAGCTCGATAATTTCGCTGTCTACGTTGTCGACCATCAGCAACGTGTTACGCGGGGTATGGAGCGCAAATATAAACTGTCTGCGATGTCTTGTTCCGTTCGGGGATTGGAATTGTATTTTTAAATCTTCTATTTCATCCCGTTCAGGATCATATCGCCAGATGCCCCCCGTATAGGAGCTGCCATAGAAGCGCCCCCTTTCATCCTTCACCAGCCTGCAGGAGGAAAATTCGGATACCTTGCCGTAATCCGTGACCTCGTTCGTCTCCAAGTCGATCCTGTAGAAATGTCCTCTCATATAACCCAAAAAATAATAATAGCGAGCATCGTTGCCAAGCATTCCGCCATAAATGCTTTCTCTCGGCACCGGAATGCCTTTGACCCCAACCTCGTTCGTGTCGGGATCGACTATCATCAGGATCGAACCCGGGTAGCCTTCCCACGGATGCTCGTAAAACTGCTCGAACATCCATTGTCTATGACCAGGAGCCGGCGCCGTGTTGTGCGTAGCCATAATTAGTTTCCCGTCGGGCAGAAAGTCAATGCTCGTATGGATCTTGCTTGGCGGCATTTGCTGATGATCGACAACCCATATTTTCGCAACATCGAACATGAGCCGCAGCTCTCCCGATTCCGGATAATATTCGTAAAGCAAGGCCGTTAATGGCTTTTCGTTTTCACCGCATACGCTTACAAAAAACCGCCCGTCAGGCGATCGCACAAAATCCCAGACTGCATTATGCCCTTCGCTATTGGGCAGTTGCACAAATGATGTATACTGCTCGGGGATAGCCGCATTTAAATGATGATTCATAAAATTTCCCTCCAGAAATGATCTTCTTCAATACGTTTCAAATGGCGAATATGTAATCTCAAGCGCTGGCGTATCCATCTTTCTTCTATTATAAAGGGACTCCATTGCAAGACAGATCATCCCTGTCGAAAGCAGCGTTCGTTCCATCGGGAACGGCGGCTCTCCTGTCATGATGAATGCTTCGATTATTTGCGTTAACCGTTCAAAATGCTTGAAGGGCCGATCGAGATCGCTGTCGCACACGGCAGCCGCCACTTGATTCTCCCCATACCGATAGGCATAACCCCACAGTTCCGTCAGTCTCTTGAACTGAATAATATAGCCCTTCGTCCCATCTTTATATTCGATGATAAATAAGGCCGGCTCCGGCTCGCTTTCTCTCGGAATCGCATTCGGCAAATCAGGATACGCCTGCAGCGCATGCAAAAGCAGCTCCTCGGGCCACTCCCCCCGATCCATCATCGCCCATACTTCTCCGCCGACTCCATCGATCAGCTGGACAGAACGAACCCCTGTCTCGCCGCCCGTTCTTCGTTCTGCAAGCGATTGCATAATATCCATGGCGTGAAAGCCGTATGCTTCAAGCCCTCCATTACTAATCATCAATATTTCGGATAATGTTTTCAGGTTATCCGGATCGAATGCAGGCACCGGGTCGGTATGCGGAATCGAGGAACCGCCCAGAAACGGAATGTTTCGCGCTTTCATCCCATTGTACATCCATAAAGCATCGTTATAATCGTATGCCAAGTGCTTATCGGAAAAAATAGGAACCGCCAGCCCGAGCTCGTCGAGGGCCGCAATCGTTTCCTCCAGAAAGCGCCTCCTCGGGTACATATGCATTCCCTTCTCGTTGAACGGATAGTCTCCATGTTCCCCAATAATAACGACGCCATCGACGGGCCCCTCGGAATGGGCGGCACGAATGGCTTCGCCGATTGTAGCGCAAATCGGTATACGATGCTTCTTTGCCTCTTCCCTGCTCATATCCCCCTTCGGAACTTGATCGGTATAGATGGAGACAACCTCGATCTGCGGCTCATATTGAAAGCTGCCCAAAAGCCGCCCCAAAATGACCTCCGCATGGGAGTTGTAGCGGTATTCTGTAACGATAGCCGCCACCTTTTTCTTCTTTTGCGCGTTGTCTTTCATCTTCCCCCTCCTTTTTTCCATATACCAAAATTTTATATCTGTAGCTAGGGGTAGTCAATCATTATTTTCACCATTGTGAATCTTTTTTCAAATATTAGATAAAAAACAATACCTCAAACCAAATTGTCGCAAGATTGACCACAAACGTGGCCGATCCTGCGACAACCGTCATGATAAACTACGATTCAGTTCATCTCAAAGCCGATGACTCTAAATTCCGATACTCATGAATTCCCTTTCCCTTTCGGAACCTTTACCTCGGCAGAAACCGTAGTCGTATACCCCTCATGATCGACTACGGAATAGATTACCGTATAAATACGCCCGTTTCCGCTGCCCGATCGCTCAGCCCGCAAGCTAAATGAAGTATCGGCCGTTCCAAAATCGGCATCCTGTATATCATCCGAAGTATTCCCGTCCCCAGAACCATTGTCCTCCTCGTTGCTGGTAATCGAGACTAGCTCGAATGAGGCAATGGCAGAATGACCGTCACTGTGCGTAATCGTCGCTTCGATCGGCACCATCTTATGATTAGGCGGCGACAATTCCGTTTTATCCAAGACAACGCTTATTTCCGGAGCAGCTTTTACGACCAGATCAATCGTCGACGTCGCCGTATCGCCGGATGGATCCGTTACGATGACCGTGAATTGGTCGCTGCCTATATAGTCCTCATTCGGCGTATACGTCCAATTGCCATCCGTGTCCACCGTTGTCGTACCTTGAGCAGGAGCGGCTCCGAGCGCATACGTTAAAGCATCTCCGTCCGCGTCCGTTGCGGCAACGATTCCGCTTACTGGCGTATTCACGTAAGTGGTGTGCGTCGAATTCTCTACTGTTGGCGCCTCGTTTTCGCTCATCAACAGCTTCTTCAAATATACTTTCCGTTCATCCTCAACGTCGTACCGGAGCTCCGTCAACGATTCGACATGATCCCACAGCTCATCAATCTCCGAAGGGCTCAAGCTGTCCAAATTCGGAATGGGGCTTCCGTTCGCCTCGCCCGCCGCAATCAGCGGTTGAACATGCGTATTAAAAAATTGCCGGTCAGCCGCATCTCCGTTCGTCTGCCATACAGCGGTCACTTCTGCTGCTGTCGAGCCGAACTCCTCCCACGCCTTTACAATCATATTTTTCTGAATCAATGTACGTTGTTCCGCCGTTGGTACCGTGAATTTCAGCTCATGGAACCTGCCCGGCTGATGCACGTTGCCTCCCCATGTCGGTGAGTTAGAGGGGGACCAGCGGATCATGCTGAACTCCCACTTTTCGCCATCCAGCGGCACATAATCGTAGACAGCTTCCCACGGAATAAACAACACGGTCCCCCATCCTGTAGGAATTTCTTCGTTTGTCACGGAAACGAAATCCTTAAAAGGACGATTGTCGCGATTCTCGGTCTGCCATTCGTAATACTCATGAGAGCTGCCATCCATATGGATGATCATCTGATGATAAGGAAGGTCTCCTTGACCGGTCTGCATAAAGAGCTCGATCGCGCTGCTCTTTAGTACACCGTCCTCGGTTCTCTCCGACTCGTTTGACTGGAAGAAGATATTTAGCCCTTCCTCGTTATAAACCATATAGAAGCCTGTATCCCGCGGGCCGCCGGGTGCAATTGGCGTTTGCACCCAGTACTGGACGAATCGGTTCTCCTTGTACAATGGATTGTCGAAGTAATCGCTGTTGTACCAATCCATCGGCGTTGATAGATCCTCCGAAGAATAGGTAACCTCATAAACATTTTTGGTTTCCCCAGCAGCTGCCATCCCTTGCGGCAGGCTCAGCAGCAGAACAAGCGCGAACATCAGCAGAACGCTTCTTTTCGTTTTTCTCCTCATGGATATCCCCCCTCCTTATTCCGCAAGCTCAAGCATGCGAAGGATATGGTAGATCATTTCAAGCCTGATCAAATCGGCGGACATCGAGCGCTCATCGCTGACTTCCAGCCAATTCAGCGCTTTATTTGCGGCTTCGACACGATCCGCCTGACCGGAGGCGATTGCATCCTGCGCAACCTGCTGCAGCTTCGTCGCATAACGAATATCGTCGATGCCTTCGCGGAACCCTTCCCATGCGAGCGTGTCAATGATATCGGTTTGCGTCGGATAAACCAAGGCGAGCTGGCGGTACGTAGCATCCACATCATCGTTCCAGGTGTTAAGGAAGTTCTCGTAATAGATATAGTTATAAGTAGCGTCATAATTCGCTTTGTACAGCCACATGCCGTGGCGTTGACGCATCAAATCCGGGTTTTCCGGACCAGTATGCGGATACGCGTAGCTGGTAATCAATTTATCTTCGCCCAAAGCATGCCAATTAGCGGCCTGTTCCCTCGTCATTTCTCCTGCCCAGTTTAAAAATTGTTCCTTCGTTTCCAGCTCCAAGTGAGAGCCATGTCCTGACGCGAATACCTTTCCGCCAAGCTCATCCTGGATATACTTCCAAAGCTCTTGCTGGAATTGCAGCATCGACCAGCCCGCTTCGTCCCAACCGTCGAAATAAATGTTCGTATGCCCGACATAGTTGCTAATGGTCGCAAAAGCTTCATCGAGGACCGGTTTAAAATCCTCTACCCCTTGGCGCCATAATGTGTAAAATTGATCCATCTTGGCTTGATTCTCCGGCGTTGGATCGGCTTCATATTTCGCTTTCCAATTGAGATAGTTGCTGTAGTGGGTGAAAATCGTATACTCGGGAAATGTTTGTTTCGCGCCAAACAACGGATTCAGTTCAAGTCCGGCCCCCTCCATTAACTCCAGTTGGCGGAAGAAGTATTGACTGTCTGATGAGTTATAGATCGGCGCCGGAATATTTACCGCGTTGTGCTCTGCCATATTCCGATATTCGTTCGCCAGCTTCTCGTCAACGAGTGCCGCGTTTCCGCCCGTCTCCTTCATATACTCCCGCACACGACTCTCGTGATACAACATGACATAGAAGTCCTTATCCACATCGTAGTACGTCTTCGGGTCCGGCAGATCAAACGGCAGCACCCGGATCTTTAAAGTGATTTGTCCGGCAGGGACGCCGTCTGCGGTAATATCAATCGTTCCGGTGTAGAATCCCTCCGGGGTTCCTGCATCCACTTTCGTTGTTATCCACATCTGCTTCGATTCGCCTTGCTTCAGCTCGATTGGCAGCAGTACTGGGCTGTCCTCAACCGGTTCGGCCAAATGATCGAATTTTTTATTCGGTTTCGTAAAGACATCTACATACTGCGAGCCTTCGGGATAATCAACGCGAATGTAGTTTTTCTCCAGTTCATGATCCACGCGCACCAGGTTTTCATCATGCAGCAGCAGCTCAGGCACAAGGACATTTTTGGAGCCATCAAAGAAATAGCTCTGCCAAGCCGTTCCGCCTTGGTACCATGTTTTGATGACGTGCATATCAATGGCGCTGGCAGGAATAACGCTATTCGTTCCTTGCAAATCGGATATTGCAAACGTTACAGAGTCTACGTCGCTAAGCGGAGCGAGTACGAACGAAGCCGCTTCATATTCGTCTTGCGCCGAAATAACGTTTAGCTGATCCGTAATGGCTCCATCTGTCGGAAGCGTGTTCGGCAGACGTTTTTCCGGGCTGAGCGCTGCGGCTTCATACACGATAAACGGCGTGTCCGTCCATAATCCGGAAGCGCTGCCCGTCGTGGCATCCTTCGCCAGCTTAAGCGCATACTTCATTGCCTTCTTCGTCTTCAAGCCTTCTTTAAACGAAATGTCCGAGGATCCCACTACCGCAGTTGCTTCATCCCTCACGGTTTCTAGAAACGGCACCAGCTGCGGTCGGCTTGCCGCGGCAATTACGGAGTTGAGTTCGTTTAATTGTTCGCTCAACTCGTTCTCCGTCCATGTTTCGTCGGAAGCGTATATCGCCGACGGCGCCATCCCAGGCGTTGTATTTAACAGCAAAAGCATGCAGACAGTGATGGCGGCAATGATTAGTCGTTTGCGCATTTCATAATCCCTCCTGTTTTCATCGAATTTCCGCTCGGCTTGTTGCCGGAACTGGCCGTCTTATGATAGAGGTGGACTTGTCCCTTTCCTTGCCGAAGCCCCGTTATGTAAACGCATACATTTTGTAATTTATAGGGCTTCTTTTCTATCAGACGTTCACGCTGGCCTTCTGGATCACTCCTTCTTCTATTTCCTTCATTGCGACAATAAGCTTGAGCGGCCATCCCAATCGTTCGCCGCCGTGCAGGAAATACCCGTATTGTTTTGTGCCTGCATCCATATTATAAATCAAATTTTATGTATGTAAATAGTTTTTTAAATTTAATAAAATAACATCGGGTTTTAGCTGATTTTTCGGTCCTTTTATTGAAATTCATTCACAATTATAAACTCATTCGATCGATCAATTCGTGACAACGACCAGTTGACCTTCCGCAAGGCCTGCTACGATTTCAACCTCTGTCGGCGTTACGAGCCCCCGCTCCACGTCCAATTCGCGACTTGTTTCCCCATCGACAACCAGCACAAAATCCCTGCCTTGATAATTGCGCAGCGCACCGCGCGGGATGATCAAGGCATTTTCCTTGCGCACTAGCTCCAAAGCAAACTCGAGGTTATCTCCAAGCTGGATAGAGTCGGGAAGTTCATTTTCGAAATCGAATAATAACGTTTTCTCAAGTATGGCGGCTCGCGAAGAGTTAGAAGCATTGGCGGATCCCATCGGCAATGAAGCTACAACCCCCTTAGTTTTTAGAGAGCCATCTTGATCGGTAAGCACTGCCGAAATCCCCAGCTTCAAATTGCTTAAGTGGGACGACAGGTCGCCGATATATCGAAGCTGCAGCCTATCCGTCTGAGCTATGCCTGCCACCGGCTGATAGGAAATGACTTGATCGCCCTCTCTGATACTGTCCGCAAACGTCACGATCCCATCAGTTAACGCCTTTAATTCCCGCTTGCTTTGACGGTCCAGCAGCAGGTCGAGCTTCATCTGTTCGATCCTCAGATTCGTTCGAAGCAGCCAAAGATTGTCCGTATTCGCCTCGTCCAATCCTGCTTCAAGCTCTTGATTTAGTGCTCTTTGCCTATTTTCGACCGCCAACTGCTGCTGCAAGAGCTGCATGTCGAAATTGCCGGAATCCAGTCGAACGAGTACATCGCCTTTATGGACAATATCTCCGGGCCGGACGAACCATTGCCCCAGCTCCCCATCAATCTCGAAGGAATAATAGTCCGTTGCGGAAGGAACGATGATCCCGGTCCCTCTCATTTCTAAAGCAAGCGTTCCCCGTTTGACCTCGAACAAATCCAGCTCGACGCTGACCGGCTCTATGAGCTCCGGAACTGCCGCTTTGCGTTCAACAGCCAGTGTACAGCCCGAGAGGAGCGTAAGAAGGAATATCAAAATAAGGATGCAAAAATACGCATTTTTATCGTACCTGTTCATGGAGTCAATCCTCCCCTAGCTTGAGCGCCTGATGAATTTTGATCCTCGACAGCCGCCAGCCCAAAATAAGCAGGCCCATAACGATCATGACCATGACAACGAAGTACAGCCGCGTCGTATCGCTTGAATCGAACATGACTTGAAAAGGCGGCACCTGTGCGGATGGGTTAAAAGAAATCTGAAACAAGCTTACAAACCATGTGCTCGTTACGCTGCCCACCAACCCGCCGATCAGGACCGCTGCCCCTGAAATCAGAATCTGCTCCGTGATCAGCATGCCAATTATTTGCGCAAAGGACATGCCCATTGCTCGAAAAATCCCGAATTGCAGCACTCTACCCGTAAGGGACAACAGCCAATACAGCAGAAAGCCAAAAAAGCTGATGATGACCGAGATCAAAAAACCTAACGTCATCACTCCGTTAAGCGCCAATTGAAACGGATCGTTGCCCATACGTTGCAGTTCTTCCCGCGTATCCGTCATGAACGCCAAGCTTAGCTTTTTCTCCGCTATCGCATCGTAAAAAGGCTGCCTGACCGCATTCTCATCCAGCTTAATCCACACTTCATAAGGCTCGAGCGCCATCGCCTTCTGCATATACTCAAGATGACCTACGACCAAAGAGGGCCGGTTGGCATTCGTTTGTTCTTCTGTCATGCTCATCGTATTTGGATTGAACGTCGGCCAATAATCAATAATGCCATACACCGTAAAAGTCTTGGGCTCTACGCCGCTCCAACCGACGTTAATGACATCGCCCGGACGGACTCCCTTGTCCGCAATGGAACGAGAGATGAGAACCGCTTTCGGATCCAATGCGATTAAATTCAAATATTCATAAAAATGATTACCCAGCAGGCCGTCTCGAATCCATGCGGTGCGGCCAAAATCCGCCGTATGAATCCCCATCACCTTAGCCAAGCCGCGCTCATTGCCAACCAAAGTGTATCCATTGTTCTGAACGAATACCTTCGCTGCTGACTCAACCCCAGGTAGCTCAGTGAATACTTGATACGGCGGTTCGACATATTGAATGCGCTGTGTTCCGCCAGAAGAAGCCAGAGAGGATTCACTGAGCCAGTGCGATTTCAGTACGATGTCCGCTCCGTTCTTATACCTGATTTTTTGTTCTAGATTGTCATTCAATGTCCGTGCCGCGCTAGCGCTAAATAATCCCGTTGCAATCGTTAGGATGAGAAACATCATGACCATTTGGTACTGCGTGCCGGATCTCCCGACCTGGATGAGCGTAGAATAAAGATAAGGCGGCCAGACCTCTCTTCCAACCCGGAATATGAACCGGATCATTAATGGATACAGCCTCAGCGCCAACAAACCAAAACCAAGTATAAAAAGAGCGGGCACGAGAAATAGCAGCGGATCGACAGAAAAGGCCGAAGCGTCCACACCTAACTTCTGCATATCCTCCCGCTGCCTGTTAAACACAAAAAGCCCATATATGGCTACGGCAACCGCTATCATGTCGAAAAAGTACCGATGCCAGAACAAACGGTTCGTACGTCGTCCCACCTGCTGCTTTTGGCTCACAATCGATAAACGAGTCGCCTGGAATACCGGAAAAAGCATCATAAGGATGGAACTGATAACAGCGTACAGACCATACAGATACGAATCATCGGTAACCTTTACAGGAAGCGCCGTACGATCGACAAACGCCAGAAAACCGCTTGAGGCGCCAAGCGCTTTGGCCAGCAGCATGCCGATCGGGGGGCCTGCCGCATAAGCAATGACGCCGAGAAGCATCCCTTCTATTAAATAGCCGATTAAAACCTGGAGTCGGCTTGCTCCTCTACTGCGCAGCACGGAAATTTCCGTTTTCTGCCGCTCGGTAATGAGATTTGAAACCATGTATAAATAAAAAGCCAGTAGAATGATTAAAGGTACATACAGGGACCAAACCAGCAGCCTCAAATCCGCTTCTCTTTGAAAGTAAGTCTCAACCGTTTGTACGGCAGGCGAATCAAGAGAATAGGTACTAAACCGATTCATGAGATGCGTATCGATTCGTTCGGTCGTTTGAATATATTGATGTACCGAATTCAAATCCATACCCGAATAATCAAGCACAAACAGCCAGCTTGCGCTAGCGGCGGGAAGCACCTTGCTCGATGAGAAATGAGCTTCAAACAGATCATCATCAATAAAAAACGTCTTTCTGTATTCGTCGAGATGATTGTGCCAATAGGGATCGGAATGATCGAGCTTATCCATAACACCTACGGGCTTCACCTTAATTTTCGTCTTTGCATCCCCGTTTTCAATCTCGAAAACATGACCGAGCACCATGTTCAATGCTTTAAGGGATTGCTGAACGACCAACGCTTCATAGATGCCGTCCACGGGCTCGCTTGCCGGAAGCCGCCCATCAATCAATGTAATATGATCATAAAGATCCGATCTTGCCGCAATATCGGCTAAACGCTCCGTCTCTGATTCTACTTTGGTCTTATCCGTCGGGGTAAATGAATACAAATCCGTTGCGGCTTCCATCACTAGATGTTTCACTGGAAGTCCAAAACGCCCAGCCGCATCCTCTTGCATAAACGCATTTGTATCTTTTAGCACCTGCGGCCTTTGCTCGGGCTCATAATCGCCGGAATCCCAATAGGAAGTCGACCCCATAAAAACCTTGGAATACACCGTCCCCGGATACCTGCCGGACGAAACCTGAAGGTTCTCCAGATCCTTTAGGAGAACCCGCTGCAGGATCGCTTCCGTATAAATCGGAATGCTGCTAATGAGTGCGACAGAGAGGATAAGTCCACTCAGCAAGCTGAGCTCCAACCATTTGTTTTTGACCATCTTGCGCATAATCATCATGAGAAGAGCCATCATTCGATCCTCCTTCCCGCGAAATTCCCCCTATGCTATTGGAGGATAACCATTTGCCCCTCTTCCAGACCCTCGATGATCTCAACGCCGGACAAGGTGTTGATACCTAGCTCGACATCGATCTCCTTCACGCTATCGCCATCCAATATTTTGACATAATTGCGGCCGATTAGCGTAAGTACGGCGCTTCTTGGAATCAGGATCACATTGTCTTTTTCCAGTAGAATAATGACGATGTCCGCAGTTGTATGGAGCTCTGGCTTAATCCCCGTATCTTCCAGCTCAAAGTAGATCGTTCTGGCGTATTTCTCGGCCAGCTGTTCATCATCCGTCTCGGGAGCCGAAAATGGGCTTTGGGTAACCGACCCGTGGAGCGTCTGTCCGCCGTATGCAATTTCTGCCTCCATTCCGACCTCCACCTCTTCAAGCTCGGCGGACGGCGCTCCCGAATAAGCAAGACGTATTTGAGCCGGGTCGGAGATCACAACGTAAACCTTTCCCAATTCGATCGTATCGCCAATCTCCACCTCCTCCATAAAGGTAACGATTCCATCGATTTGCGCTACCATGACCTTGCCTTCTTGCTGTTTACGCGCTTCGTCCAATCTTTTCCGCGCGATGTCGAGCTCCAGCAGCCGAATCTTCATAATCTGCGGATCGCGCGTTTCCTTCGACTGCTCCAGTGCCAGCTTCGCTAATTCGAAGTCCCTCTCTCTCTCCAATAAAACGATTTCCAGCCCCTCGGTGTTAAGTTCCATGAGCGGGTCGCCCCGCCTTACCTCATCGCCGACCTTCGCGGAAATCGTCACAATCTTCCCCGCGGCCCCTTCGAACTCCTGGTAGACGGTGTTGGTCGATTCAAAAGTTCCCGTTCCCTTTACTTGCTTGACAGCGCTTCCCCGCTTGACCTCAAGCAAATTGTAGCTCTCTTGCTTCGGTACAAGGAGAGGCGGCTTCAGCACCTCCTCTTCCTTCGGAAGCAAGGTGCAGCCGGATAGAAACAGCAGCAGGCAAACGATACACATCAACATTGCCTTATTTACGTTCCGACGGTCTGACCATTCATTCACTCCCCCAGCGCTCCTTTCCGGGCTTCGCCGTTCTGTGGCCAATGCTATGCCAAAAGTTTCCTGTTATTTATGTATAACATATTTATAAAAATAATTCACCTATGAAAAATAGGAAGCGAACAGTCGCTTCCTTATTCGTAACTTAACAAATATAATTCAAGCGATTTTGCAATGGCTGCCCCAAACTTTTTGCAATTGACAGGTGAAACCATCGATTCTTCTACCCCGAAATAAGGGATTTCAAAGCTAAAAGCGAGCTTGGCTCCTTGTCTGGCAAAAAAATCGCTGCCGCTCGTACCACGCGGTTGATTCCAGTCCTCGCCCATTTCAATATCATGAACCGAATTGTACGTGATCTGACCGTAGTAATCCTGTCTGCTGGTCGCCGACTCTAGCAAAGCGCCAAAACGTTCGATTTCTTGTTTGACAGGCGGCCCTTTCTTGACGATAAAGGGTACATCGTTTCTCCCCCCCCATTTGTAGGGACAGTGAAAATCAATTCCTGCCTTAATGATCCCTAAGGCAGTTATCTCTCGGATAATCGCATCGTTCACCTTATAAATGGGGGATTCGATATAGTCCCGATTGTGATCATGTGGCGCCCTGGCTTTGCCTTGGTCACCGTTTTCCACGCCGTCAATATCCACCATTGGAATTACGTGTATGCAATAATCGTTAAAAATAAGGGAGGAAGACGGTTCGAGCAATGCCTCCAACAGACCTTCCAGCACATACGACGACGTCGACTCGCAGGCATGATGCCTGGCAGTTAAATAAAGATGTTCGGCAGCTTGCGGATTTCCCAACAGAAGCTTGGGTATCGGCCTCAACTGTTCGGATAAGGTTAAGACCTCTCGTTTGACAAGCGGATGGTTATCGATTGTTGCATAAAAGCGCTCGAAATGATGCATTTGATAGGGAATGCTGAAGCAAAAATAACAAGTTTCATCCGCTGCGAACGTATAGCGAAATCGATTGGGTGCAATAACCGCCTCACGTCCTAACCAACGCCACGAAACTCCGTCTCGGCTGACGGCCGGTCCCCACGGCCCAATAACTTCGCCATTTTGAAAAACAAATTCGATCGTCTCCGCAAGGCTGGAGTCAGCGCGAAAGCTCCAATAAAACCACCATTGCGCTGTATCTCGCAGCTCCTGTTCAAGATGGATTTCATTTCCCATATTATCCACTAGACGAATATTTCCACCGGCATAACGGCTGCTAATACGGATGTTCTCCATCTATCATCCTCCATACCCTATTCCAACGTATAACGAACGCAGATCATTTTATTTGATAATATCCAATTCCTTCAGGCTCTTCTCAGCCGAATCCAACATCAATTGATAGTTAAATGTTCCGCTCAGCGTTGACAGGAAATCCGAATATTCGCCAAGCGCTCTTTTGCCATAAAGGAACTTGGCCATCTCTTCCAGCATATAACGCTCTGCATCTGCAGGATTAAATGCTTCCGGGATATCCAGCAATCCATTGTATGTTTCAATGCGCGGAGTATCTGCAGAAAATTTAATGGCTTCCGCCGGGTAACCGGATTGGAGATATTCCATCTCGTCTCTGCCTAATAATTGATAAACAAAAGCATGTTCTTTGGATCTGAGCTCTGTACGGACGATTTTGCCATCTTCTCTGTTCCAGTGTCTGCCTTCTTCTCCGTGCGCGACAAGCGAAGCGCCCTCAGGCGTGGCCATATAATTAAGCATATCAAACACACGCTGCAGCTTCTCCGGATCCTTCTCCACGGATTTGGAGATGGCATGCATGCCTGGAGACGTTCCAACATCCCAGGTTCCTGCAAATTCCCCGCCCGGTCCCTTTAATGCAGGGATTTGAATCCATTCGGCATCCGGATGTACGGCTTTATATTCATTGACGCGATCCGGATGTGTCATTCTTGGAAACCCATGCCAGATCATTCCGACTCTGCCTTGGAAAGCTCGTTGCTCCGCGCTCGTTCCAGAATTGGCAAGAAGATCCGGGTCAACGACACCTGCGTTGATCATTGAAGTAATAAATGCAATGGCAGCCGGCATGTTTGGATCATACATCGAGTTGATGAGCCGACCATCCCTTTGATAGAATGTTCCGATAGAACCAACTCCGAATGCGCTGTAGATGGGGTCGAAAGCGCCTAGTTCTCCGCCTGTATAACCATAAGTATCGTTTACATTATTCCCGTCCGGATCGTCTTCCGTAAAAGCTTTAGCCACTTCGAAAAACTGTTCCAGAGTTGTAGGGACCGGCAACCCTAAATGATCAAGCCAGTCTTTACGTACCCAGATATTAAAAAATGGTATGGATGCCCGTTTGGAAATGCCATAGACTTTACCGTCTACCATCCCTTTATTTAGATTCTCTTCTCCGATAAATTGTGTAGCGGGGGCCAGCTTATCCAGATATGGCGTCAAATCGAGCAGCAAGCCTTTACGGGCAAATTCCTGCATGGAAACGCGGTTTACCCACACCATATCCGGATAATTGGCGCCGGCATAACGCAAATTGACTTGAGCGTAATCCGTAAACAAATTAAGCTTTAGATCCGTATTTAATTGTTTATCTAACAACATTTTAAGGCGATCATTTTCTCCTTCAGGCAATTGGATGCCTCCGCTATCGGTAAGAACTTCAATTTCGAAGCGCTTATTGTTGTCAGTCGCCTTATGGTCGGCATTATTGGTATTGCCCGCTTGATTGGAGTTGGATGAAGGGTTGCCGGCACAGCCAGCCAGAACGGTAGTAATCAGCAGTCCCCCTGCAAGGAATAACGTAAATCGTTTGTTTTTGTTCATTTTTCAACAACCCCTTCTTCTTTTATCCTTTGATCGAACCAATCAACATCCCTTGAGCGAAGTACTTCTGGATAAACGGATAGATCACAATGACCGGAAGCGAAGCAATAACGACCGCTGCCATTTGCACCGACTCTGTAGGGATAGGCGCGTCCGCATTTTCGGTTACATTTTGAGATCTCATCAGTATGTTTCTCACTATGACCTGAATCGGATATAACTCGCGGTCCGTAATAAACATAATCGCTTGAAAAAATCCGTTCCAATGTCCGACGATATAGAACAGGCTAATGGTAAGGAGCGACGGAACAGATAACGGAATCACGATTTGCAGAAGCACGCGCAGTTCCTTGGCACCATCGATGCGAGCGGATTCAAAAATTTCTTCGGGCAATTGCTCAAAAAAGCTTTTCATAATCAATACATAAAATGCTCCAATGGCGCCGGGAAGGATCAAAACCCAGATGGAGTCGAGCAACCCTGTCGCCTTGACGGTGAGATACAACGGTATCAAGCCACCGCTGAACAAGATCGTAAAAGCAATAAACAATAAGATGAAGCTTCTAAACGGCAAACTTTTTCTGCTTAAGGGGTACGCCATCAAAACAGTCAGAATCATATTAATAATCGTGCCGACTACAGTTACAAACACCGTGACTAGAAAGGCCCTCGGAATGGAAGGGTCCAGCAGCAGTTGCCTATAGGCGTCGAAAGTAATATTTCGCGGCAGAACGATATAACCGCCATTTTTAAGCACTTCCGACATGGGCGTGACAGACATGGAAACGACATAGAGGAGCGGAAACAAAGTAACCATTCCTACAAAGGTCAAGATGACAAATACAATTGTATTTACAATTTTATCCTCCAAACCTTTTACCATAAGCCTTCCCCCCAACGCTTTGCCAGACGATTCGAACCTATGACAAGAACAAAACCGATGATTGATTTAAATAATCCGACTGCAGCCGCAAGGCTGAAATTCATACGCTCCAACCCGGTGCGGAATACCCAAGTGTCAATAATGTCTGCAACCGAATACACTTGCACATTATATAGAATATAAATTTGATCAAAGCCGGCATCCAATATACTTCCGAGTCGAAGAATGAACATCAGGATGATTACACTGCGAATGCCTGGCAGCGTAATATGCCAGATCATGCGAAGTCGGCTTGCTCCGTCCACTCTGGCAGCCTCATACAATGTAGAATCCACGCCGGCAATCGCTGCCAAATAAATAATTGCCCCCCAACCGGCCCCCTGCCAAATTTCCGATGTGACCAAAATACCGCGGAACCAATCCGTAGATTGCAAGAAAGGAATGGTATCCAACCCGACCATCCCAAACCAACGATTGATAAGCCCCGTTGTTTGCGAAAGAAACGCCAGCAGTATCCCGTAAATGATGACCCAAGATAAAAAATGAGGCATGTAACTCAAAGTTTGGATCACATTGCGAAACCAGGTAATCCGGCATTCATTAAACAAAATAGCCAGAATGATCGGCGGCGCCATGCCGAATATGAGTTTATACAAGCTGATCAAGGAGGTGTTTATTAATAGCTCCGAGAAGTACGGCGAGTTATAAAAGAACAGAAAATGTTTATACCAGGGGTCCGCCCAGGGACTTGCCAAAATTCCTTTCAGCAAATCATAATCTTTGAACGCAATAATGGCTCCATACATCGGAAAATATTTGTAAATTAAAAAGTAAGCGATACCAGGAAGCAACATGACATAAAAAATCCGGTGCTTCCACACTCTTTTGGCAAAAGTCCCGGAATACATGGATCCACCTCTTCCATAATTGAACTGCTGCAGCAATTCAAATATAACATGGACCCTTTCGATTGATTATTCACATCTTTGTGTTATTCATAGTATATTTATAAGGTTTATTCCCCCCTATTTATTTCGATATTGAGACGGTGTCATGCCCGTTTGGCGCTTAAATATCTTAATGAAATAATTATCGTAGACGAACCCGACGCGTTGACCGATTTCATTTACCGTCATTTCCGTATGATCCAAGTAATGCTTTGCTTTTTCAATTCTGATGTCATGCAGGTAATCGATAAAGTTTTTCCCCGTCTTTTTTTTAAACAGACTGCTGACGTAATGTTCATCCATCGCTACGTAACGCGCCATTGATTTTAAAGTGATGGCTTGATCCAAATGCATATGGACATACTCCAATATTTTGTTGATTTCATTATGGTCAGTGATCACAACCTCGCAATTCAACAATCCTGCTTGTTTGTTGAGCGAAGCTCGTAATAGATTCAACAGTTGCAAATGCGAGGTCGTATGAAGAATCTCCTCAGCATCATTTAACGAAATATTGGTCATTTTCTCTACTAAATGATTAAGTTGAAGCGCTGTTTGTTTGACATATAGATTCGAATAAGATTGACGTTCCATGTCTTTCCATAGATCAATAAGAAGTTCGTCAATATCCTCCAGACGTCCTTGTTCTAAGCTCTGAATCATCTTGCGTTCGTTTTTCCAGGTTAGGATGGGATCGAAACCAGGCTGTTCGCCGATATATTCCGTTTCGATCATTTCTTCTCTATTGCCGTACCAGTAACGATCCAGAATGCCCAATACGCTTCTCCAAGCTTCGTATAATTTGCTGTTGTCTCCCCCTAAACATAAGCCCATTGGAAAGTTCAACGTACATGGATTCAATTGCTCTTTTTTTACTTCCTTATGGGACCAGTAAAAGAAGGTGGTTTGACCGTAACCCGAAAATTCATGAACGAAAGCATGATGATTCGGTTCTATCATTCGAAGCGTCTCGAAGTCATCCATTGTAAATCGATTTGTTCCATGAAGTACAGCACAAACCAACAAATGCGGAGGCATTGCGCTCAGCTGCTCTGTCACTTTCATCCGCGGTACATACGCTTTGCCGGTGTGAAGGAACTCCCACATATGCTCGTACATTTGACGAGATTGATAATAGGAATGCTGTGTCGATACTCGTTTTCTGCGATTCAATTCTTCATCAGCCTTCATTAATATCCGGGTCATGGTCTCAATTTCCATGGACAACTTTAATACATAATCGAATGCGCCGTATTGTAGCGCCAGACGCGCGTATTCAAACTCGTTCATGCAGGTCAACATAACAAATAATGACGAATAACCTGATTGTTTGGCATTTTTCAGCAGTTCGATTCCATCCATGACCGGCATCAAAATGTCGCATATAACAAGATCCGGAACTTCCTTTTCCATGAATGCCAATGCTCTTGCACCGTTACCAGCCTCACCGATTACCTCGAATCCGCTTTCATTCCAGTTGATCCCTTTTCGCAAAGAAGTTCGAATATGAACTTCATCTTCAACGATTAGTATTTTCCACATCATGTTTCACCTCTAATGCGTGGTATGGTTCGGAAACGAGCAAAGGTAATGTGATTCGCACTCTTGTGCCGGGCGATAACGACAGCAATTGAACTTCGGAATCCTCCTTAAACAAAAGCCGATACCGCTCTCTTAAATTGGAAAGGCCGATTCCCCGACTTCCACGGTTTCTGGTTCCAGGGAGTTGCGATACGGAGGGCCCCCTCCCATTGTCGTCTACTTCAATTTTCAGCTTATTATTGTCGGGATAAATCGTTATGAGGATCAATCCTCCAGATTCCATATGCGACAATCCATGATGTATAGCATTTTCCACCAAAGGTTGCAAACTTAATTTGGGTACAAGCGCGTATTCAGAGGCTCGTTCGGTATCATAGATGACCTCAAACAGCATGTCATATCGATATTTTTGTATATATAAATAAGCCTTCAGCAAATTTAATTCTTCTTTTAATGAGATAAGTTCGATCTCTGTATTCAAACTGGTTTCAAGCAGCTTCCCTAATGAAATGCATACCTGTGTAATTCGGTCATTATTTTGCTCCAACGCAATCCATTTGATCGAATTTAATGTGTTCAACAGAAAATGAGGGTTGATCTGCAGCATAAGCATGCGGGAATAAATCGCTTCTTTTTGACGTTCCTCCATCTTCAATTGTTCCACAAGCTCGCTAATGTCCTGAACCATCTTATTAAAGGATTGATTAAGGTTTTGGATCTCTCCATGCAACTCATGTTCGGGAGCCTGAATCTTTAGATTCTTTTTGGCAATAATCTTCATTCTATTTTGAAGCTGTTGAAGCGGGCGGGTAATCGAGGCGGAAATAAGAAATGTAACGATAGAAAAAACAGCGATGACAATGTACAACGTAACCAGTACCTGTTGTCGCATCACTGTCAAATCGCCAAGAAATAGATCGAGTGGAAATTGGTTAATGACATACCAATCTAACGAAGGCGCGTAACGAATGTTCATAAGCGTATTCGTT
Organism: Paenibacillus sp. PAMC21692; assembly: GCF_014303795.1. NCBI lineage: Bacteria > Bacillati > Bacillota > Bacilli > Caryophanales > Paenibacillaceae > Paenibacillus > Paenibacillus sp. PAMC21692. Next base: position 4,052,548 of record NZ_CP060293.1, on the reverse strand, counting down.
TGATTATTTAAACGGTATGAAATGCTGTTTTGATTCTTATGGTCGGCAATCAGTTGATTGATTAAGCCAGCATTCGTCTGCATGCCATTTTTGGTTTGGGCGATCACTTGACCATTGGCGTTTACAATTAGATAGGCTTGACCGTAAGATAAATCTTTGGCAGCGGAGTTAAACCATTCCTGATAATCGACTTGAATGCGAAGCATGCCAATCGGTTTGCGATCATTATCTTTGACGATGGAGAAGAGTGTAAAGAACGGAGCGTTGCCCCACAGATCTCTGCTACCCGATTTATCTAAAAACAAATAATAGCCTTCATTCCCATTTAATAGCGCATCATATCCAGCTTCGGGAATTATAGCAGCTTGCTGTTCGCCAGTGTCAAATTGGTAGGAGAAGTATTGGTTGCCATGCAGGTCGGCCAAGGCGACTTCGACGTACTGGCTATTGACATATTTCTGGATTTTTTTGAATCTTGAATCAATCACGTTAAATCGTTCCAGTTCTTCGGAATCGAATGGATTTTTTAATTTGGATTTGATCTCGGGGTCGTTCTCAATGATAAGCATCGCCATCATAATCTTTTTTTTGAATTCATCCAACGTACTTACCATATGCTCTAATTGATTGTCATTTAATTGACTTACTTTTGTCTCGATTAACTCTTCGATTTTTTTAAACTGATTATACTGAGTGACAGCCAACGGAATAAGAACGAATAGAATGCTAGCGAAAAAAAAGCGGTACTTTAATTTGCTAGGTATCATTCGGCGGATCAAAGGCCAAATAAAAACCGATTTGCGATGACTCTGCAAACTCACACCCCTCTTCCAACGATATGGAAAATTGTACGTTCCGCAGGCGGATTGGTCAATCCAAAGAAAAAACTCTGCTCCAAGTGGGCAGAGAATTTCCTTTATTCGCAACGGATATCCACTATTCTCATATGATCCAGTCCGTTCGTTGCGAATGCTTCAATACGAAGAGCCTGGACCTGTTTTAATGAAGCCTTGATGTCAACCTGTCGCTGGTAATTATCGCGAATATGGGCAAGTACTGTTTTTTCTCCATCACATTCGGCGATTAGGCGAAATTCTTTGAGCGTTTCCGGTTGCGGCCTGCCCCAGATGAGTTTCGGATTGGTTTCTTGCGAGTGGGAAAGTGTCAAGTAACGATGCAGCCCTGTATCGAGTGTAAGAGAAACAGCACTTAGTTGAACGGGTTGTTCCCAGCGCAGTTCAATCCACGGACTTGGATCGCCTGGATCGGACATCCAACGATGCGTGCCCGCCGTGGTCAGATCTGGACGCACGCCTCTGGAACCGTGAACCGCTCGCGTATGGCCATCGGTCACTTGGATAGCCAATCCATCGTTTTGCTCGGAAGAAGCCGTCACCTTGGCTGTATACGCCAAATTATTTTCGAAGCGAATCCCGGGAAGAAATACGCCTTGCCGCAACAGTTGTTGTTGAGTCTTGTGGATGAAAGGGCTATCGTCAGCCGCCGTTTTCAATTCTTTTTTCTCTTTGACCGCAATCGCGCTAAATGTACCGAGACCTTCGCCCATTACCGCGCAGGTGCCCATCACGCGAGTGCTGGAGAATGCGATATGCGACGCGGATAAATTACGACCGGCAAACATGAGATTGTCAATGTTTTTGCTGATCATCGCCCGAACGGGAATACCATAAAGATAAGGAGTAAACGGCTGATGGCAGGGCTCCTCATCGATTGCGTCGATTCCTTGCGGAGGATGCGTATCCATCGGCCAGCCGCCATAAGCAATCACATCCGGAAAGTCGATTGCTTGCTCCAGATCGTTTTGCGTTAGGACGTGCTGCCCGATAAAGCGACGTGATTCGCGTTTCCCGGGAATAAAACCAAACCAATCAAGCGCCCAGTTTTCCGATTCGGGATGGTTCCCGCTATTTTTGATATGATCCCAAACGCCAAGCATAATCGCCAACAACTCATCGCGAATATGCTCATTATCTTTAATCGTATCTAATGTTCCGCCGAATTCTACCCACCAATAGCCGTAAGACCATGCGCTATGATCTCTAAATTTCAAATCTTTCTCCGTAAATTTCCGTATCCAGTGCGGCGGGGTGTAAGGCATAGGAGCCCCCATATCCTTGGCTGTAAACAATAAGGAGGAACCGAGTCGGTACGTATCCCGATTCCGTTTGGCGCCGGATTCCCCGTACTCGTCCATCCCTTCGCGGCCAGTCGTAAACTTCGCGCCGGCTTCGTAGCCGAGCCGGCCATCTCCAGTGCAATCGGCATAGATCTTGGCCGTGATCGCAAATTGGTCTTCCGTGCTTTCGCGTGTCGCGTAAGCGGATTCAATATAAGAGCCATTCATAACCACACCTGTAACAGAAGTGTTCAGAAGCAAGGTAATATTTGTTTCCGCACGGCATTTTTCATACAAAATAAGATCGAGCATGCTTGCGCTTCGCTGCGGGTTGCGTATGGAGCATTCCAGCATGATTTCCTCCAGTATCCCCGTTTCTCTAGCCTCCGTTTCCAGTTGCTTGCCGCGCAACGACGAACCGGATATGCCCATGCGAATTTCGGACGAGCTGTTGCCGCCGAGCACAGAGCGATCTTGGCAAAGCACCGTTTTAGCGCCGTTTCTAGCTGCGGCAATGGCTGCAGCAACACCGGTGACTCCCCCTCCTGCAATGAGAATATCCGTCTCTATCCTTTTAACATCATGTTTTCCCATGACAGTAAACCTCCAACTTCAAATCGTATTTCACTTCATCTCCTATCACTCCCACTTTATCACGCTGCACCAATCGAATGAATTCACAATGGTTTGATTTGAATGTAACAAATTTAAGTTTTCCGATGCCAAAATCGCTTAATGGATAGCCTGAACATTTTCATTGATAATGAACATCTGGATTGCTAAGATGGTTGGAGACATACATGAAGAGGTGGAACGTCTTGGAAATCGGGAGCATCACTACACTTATCCTATCCCTCGTAACCGTTATCAACATTATTTTCGCCTGTATCGTGGTCTTTATCGAACGTAGGGATATCGGCTCCACGTGGGCTTGGTTGATGATCTTATTTTTTATACCGGTTCTGGGATTCTTGGTTTACGTTTTCTTGGGCCGACAATTAAAACAAAATAACTTCTTTCAACTTACGGCAGAGGAGCTTGCGTTCTTCCATGATACGGCGGACAAACAATTTCAAGACATACATAAGCACGGCGAGCTTCTGCAAAAGTATTCGAAACTAGTAAAAATGAATTTGAAATCGTCCAACGCGCTGGTGACGACCGATAACGAAGTGAAGATTTACCATGACGGACAGGCTAAATTCGATGCGTTATTCGCAGATATTCGCAAAGCGACCGACGAAATCAATATAGAATATTACATTATCAAACCGGACAACCTTGGCAAAAAGCTGCGCGATCTATTAACCGAGAAAGCCAAAGAAGGCGTTAAAGTCCGCGTGCTCTACGATGAGGTCGGTTCGAGACGGATGTCGCGCTCGTTCTTCCGCGACTTGATCGTTCACGGGGGGGAAGTCGCTGCATTTTTCCCGTCCTGGAGCCGTCTGATCAATCTTCGGATCAACAATCGCAATCACCGCAAACTGTGCATTATTGACGGTGAAGTGGGATATGTAGGTGGTTTTAATGTCGGAGATGAATACTTGGGATTATCCGAACGGATGGGGTATTGGCGGGATACGCACTTTCGGATTAAAGGCGGGGCGGTTGCCTTGATACAAGGCCGTTTCATCATGGACTGGAGCAAAGCAACCAATTATGAGCGCCAAAATATCGAAAAACATTTCGCCTTCCGACCCGATCATCATCCCGGCAACAGCGCCATCCAGATTATATCGAGCGGGCCGAATTCCCAAACGGAACATCTGAAGATCATGTATTTGAAGCTAATTACTAAAGCGAAGCGCAGCATTTTCATTCAATCGCCGTATTTTATTCCGGACGCAAGCTTCATGGACGCCTGCAAAATGGCGCTGTTGTCCGGCGTGGACGTACGCATCATGATTCCGAACAAACCGGATCATCCTTTTGTGTATTCGGCGACACTGGTGCACGTGGGAGAACTGCTGCCGTACGGGGTAAAGATTTTGCAATACGAAAAAGGCTTCTTGCACGCCAAAACGATCGTCGTGGATGAAGAGGTCGCTTCCGTCGGCACGATGAACATTGATCCGCGCAGCTTCCGCTTGAACTTTGAAGTGAACGCGCTTGTCTATGACGCCAACATCGCCAAGGAATTACATGAGTTGTTTCTACAAGACAGCGAATCGTGCACGGAATTGACGAAGGAGCGCTACGGCGAGCGCTCGAACATTACGAAATTCAAACAGGCAGTTGCGAGGCTGCTCTCGCCGATTTTATAAGCTCCGATGGCTTTGATCAAAAGAATGAATCGGGATAAATGGAAAAATCCCCGCCAGCCCTTGATTTCGCAGGGTTCGCGGGGATTTTCATTACGGAACTACTTATTTATGAATTCAACATGCTGGAGCAGCCTCTTCAGCATGACTGCCGCTTGAGCACGGGTCGCATTCGCGCCTGGCTCGAAAGCGCCCTTGTCCGTACCGGTCACGATTCCCGCTTCCACGGATTGACCGACTGCTTCCTTCGCCCAAGTCGAGATCTTGGCTTGATCGCTGAATGGCGCTAGACTGGCCGTCTTGGGCGAGCTCTTGCCGGCCGCTAGAATCGCCTTCGAGACCAGAACAGCCATCTGCTCGCGAGTAATCGGTTCGTTAGGACGGAAGGTTCCTTCGTCGAAGCCGTTGGCCAGCTTGGCTTTCACGGCAGCTCCCACCGCTCCAGCATACCACGCCGTACCCTTTACGTCCGTAAATACGGCAGCCGAAGCGGCATCTCCGGGCAGCGCAAGCGCCCTGACGAGAAGAGCGGAGAATTCGGCCCTGGTAATCGTCTGGTCCGGCGCGAAGATTCCTTCCTTCACTCCGTTGACGATCAGCTTGGAAGCCAACAGCTCGATATCGGCCTTCGCCCAATGATTGCCCAGATCGCTGAACGACTTGCTCACGTTCGCAACCGCATAAATGCTATTGCCGTTGCGGTACAGGGTAGCCGTCTTCTTCCCGTTCTCGTTGCCGAACGTTGCCGGGACGAACGAAAATTCCCCCGTTGCCGCTTCGTATAGCAACCCGGTCGCCGAATCCGAGTTCACTTCCGTTGGAAGAACGATCGTCCTCTTGACATAAGTCGTTCCGAAGTCGTTCAACTCGATCGATCGCCCGTTCCCTTCGGCGATGACTTTGAATTCGAGCGCGTCGCCAACCAAGCTTCCTCCAAGCTCTCGCAGACCGGATTCGATCTCAGCGCTCATCGCTTCCGAGACCTTCGTGACGCTAATTCGGATCGTCACTCTGTCCAAAGTCGTCCCCAATCGATCAGCCAGCGAAACCAGATCCAGAACGCTAAGCGGAAGCGTGTAGCTTCCCGCAGCCGTCTTGATCACGATTATGGCCCCGGAAACTTGAATGAAGCCCTCCAGAAGCACGGATGCCGGAAGCTCGGCCACCGTATCCGCTATCGCCTCCTTGCTTAAGTCGACCAGAAGCTCGGGGCTGCCGCCTTGGCCGGCAAGCTTCGTGAACTGGGCCTTCAGCTTCTCGTCATCGAACGTCACGAAATTCGTCGTGCTTCCCGAAGTTACCTTGTACCAGTCCTCGGTCGTATCGCCCGGTGAAGAAGTACCCCCTCCTCCGCCTCCTCCTTGAGGCGGCGTTCCGGTCGTATCGTCGGCGACCTTGAACGTAATGAGATCCACCGTCGCCCCTTGCCCCGCCACGACCTGATAAGTTCCGGCTTTCTCCGTTTCGGCCAGGGTTATCGTGTCCGTGAACTTGCCCCCGCTAACCGGCACGATATTGAAATAAAGAATGCTGCCGTCCGGCCGCAGAACCTTGATATTGACCTCGGAGAAACTAGAGATGCCTTTCACGGTCACCGCCTGTCCCTTCTTCGTCTCGGCGATCGCCTCGAGCTCGACGGGATCCGCGGCGGCCAGCGCCGTTATCGGCAGCACCGACAACAGCAGGGAGAACACAACGATCAAACTTGCAATTCGCAGCTTCACTGACTTATTCCTCGCTTTCCTGCCTCATCGTAGGCCTTGGCTATCCATTATCATTAACGAAGACTGTTTAAATACAGGTTATCGTATTGCTCTTCCGATACCACGGTAGCCAGATTCAAGCCGACAGAATCCACGGCGCCGCTAAAGCCGTCAAGCACGAATGCCTTAACCGTATAATCGGAGGGATTGCTGACGTTGAAGGAAGCGGACACTTTGCCGGCATACACATACGTGTAGACTGCCGTATTGGCTACAGGCTGGTCGCCCTTCATCAATTGAAATACGACCGTTGCGAAGTTGTTCCGGGCATGCGGATTCGCTATGACGTTAGCGGTTGCGATGATTCCGCCCGATGAGGACAGAACCGAAGGGTTCGTCATGTAGTATGTTTCATGATGCGAAATCGCGTTGTAGTTGCCATAGGTATAACGATTATCATAGCCATAGGAGTACACTTCGATATAATAGGACTCGCCTTCGCTGAACACGCCTTGTTTGATAACGACCGTATTGTTCACCACTTCGTATTGGTCTTCCGCAAGAACGCTAGTAGCTTGGTTGCCTTTCTTAACAAGCACTCGGTACACATGGCTGCCCCAAGCGTTGTCGGCGAAGGTAGTCAGCACCGTGTCCGCATCGGCGTAGATATTGCCCTGGAGGTAATGATAGGTCTGCCCCCACTTCGAGACTGTCTTCGTCTGGTCCTCCGTCGCCACGTTGCCGAAGGAATCCTTCACGGCGTTCGCCTTGACCTTGACGGTGTAAGAAGCATCGACCCCGGCACGATACGAGAACTCGATATAGTTTCCTCCGATCCGAACCCAGTCGTTCGCGTCAAGACCGGAGAAGGTGCTCCCGCCGTCCTTGGATACCTCGATGTAATCCTTCAGACGCGAGACTCCGTTAACGACGGTATGATCCGCGATCGTTTCATTGAAAGCGATGCGGATAAAAGATTTGCCCAGCTCCAAATTGGAGTGGTCTGTAATTTCAGCAATCCGGGGAGGAGCGAGGTCAAGCGTCGCAGGTTTCAACCCCGTTACCGTTATCCCCTCCTCAAGCACGTTCCCGGACAAATCCGCTAGCGTTCCGGCCGCGATGGAGAATTTGTATTGATTCTCGATCGGAGCGTTCGGGAAACGGAGGATCAGCTTATCGCCTTCGAACGACACGGTCGCAGCGGAATCCAAAGGGGCCCAAGCGTTGTCGTTAGCCGCGTAGGCGATGGCTCCGCGAAGATCCACGTTCGGAGCCGCTTGAACCGGTTCGTTGAACGTAAAGATGACGTCATGGTTATTATTATAGAATCCGGCCGCCCGATAGGCAGGAGACACTTCATCATCGATGGCTAGAGCTTCCGTCTCAATAGTCTCCGAAATTATCATTCCGCGCCAGCCATCTTGGATCGTATGGGGACCTACATGAATCTTGAGAGAAGTCCCGTTTAGCTTCTTGCCTAATGTGATGACGAATCTGTTGTCTTCAGCGATAGCGCAATTTTCACAGCCAAGGCTATGCTCGACAAGGCCATGCCGAATCCAGTTTTCTCCCACCTTCAAATCGAATTTCACGGTATCCTTGGGGTTCAAAAATTCCCCGATATACTGATCAAAGTAAAGGGAAACGACCGTCTGGCCGGAGGAATTCCGCGATAGTTCCGCCCCTTGGTAATGCGGCCAGGTACCTACGTGAGTACCAAACCTTGTGGCCACCACTTCCGTCTGTACGAGTCCGCTGGAGTTCTGCAACGAGCCTCCGGCGAACGTAAGATTATAGTCGCCTTTGGGAAGAATCTCCGCAAATTGCAGCTTCAAAAAATAGCGACCCTTCAAGGAGATTAACTCATAGTCGCCGTCGAACACTTCCCCGTCTTTATAGACCGTGATAGCCGCCTTTAAAGCGTCTAGATCGGCCAGGTTGTTAATTACGATGTAATCGCCGTCGAAAGCTCGGTTTTCGCCATAGACATAGATATCGCGATCATAATCCTGCACTAGGAAAAGGTCATCTAGCGGGTCGATCTGCCGCATGTTCACGTAAGAGTAAAGCGTATACTCATCCGGGCTGTTGGGCCATTGAAGAACGGGAGAACGAACGACTATGGTATCGCTCCATGCCAAAGGCACGTTCAATTGAATGATGATCTGCTCGCCGGATTCGGACAACGAAGCGGCGTCTTCGGAAGCAAGAGGTCTATGAAGCCATTTGATATAGTCCTTTAACTCAACCGAATCCCGAAGCACGACCGGTTGACTCAAATTCAACGTTATCGTACGCCCCCCGTCGCTCACCACGTTGCTGACGATTGAGAATTCATCCAATACCGGAGCCGATACGACGATTGGATTCGCACTGGACAGCGACAGCGGATTGCCGCTTGGATCCGCCAGATAATCGTTCGCGATGCGAATGAGATTCGTATCGCCGGATAACGGATTGTTCAAACGAAGAATCAACTTGCCTTCGTCGAATTCATAATCCCCTTGGCTGCTCAACGGGTTGTAATGCGCATCTTCCGTGCGCTTAATCTCTATTCCTTCTAATAGATCCTTGTCCAGATAAACGGAATCGGACACGCTCGTCTTAAAGCTGATCGCAACGTTCCGGTTAGCGTTCGAGAGCGCCACGTTATCCACTTCCACCGTTCCCGGAACGACCGGGACAGGTTCCGCTCCCGCCGGGCTCGGCTGCAGGTATACTCCCGATCCGAAGATTAGCGATACCGCAATCGCCAACGCGAGCAGCTTTCCCATTCCCTTCCGACTATATTGCCACATCAATTCACGTCACTCCCTACCCAAAAAGTATGATTTTAAGACTATCGCCATGATTATAAGTGTTTTACGGGCAAAAGAGATGTAACTAAAGGGATAGTGAGTTCTAAAAATCCAGCTAAAAGAAGTTGTCCAATTAGCTGTTAAATCTTTTTATTCGGTTTTAATAGTGATACGATGAGTCTAGTTATTTAGAGTAGAGCGGGCAGGATTGGAGTGGAACCATGCCGTTAAAAGTCGAGGAATTAAGCGCGGAGCTCGCGGATCGGATCCGACGAGAAGAACGTCGCGCGAAGCAATGGGCTATCTCTTCCGATAACGAAGGATCGCCGGACGAAGCAGAAGATCCCGTTATACGCCAATATGCTCAAGGCAAGGCGTTGGCGCTATGGACCGACCGGAAGAAGGAAGCTTACTTCCTTCTCTTCCAAGCGGCATCCGGCGATTCGCCGCTAGGCTCCAGGCTTCATACCGGTCTATCCATGGTGGAGCATATCCATTTCACCTGCGCCAGGGGGCGTTTACAAGAAGCCGAGAGCTTGATCGAACACTATCGCGAGTTAATAACGCCAGGCGAACGATCGTTTAGAGCCCAGTTGCTGGATCAAGTCTTCGACTTCGTTGCTATCATGCGCAGCGCAGAGGCTGGCGCGCTGGAGGATGCTGCAAAGGAGACCTTCGTCGCCAAAAACTTCGAAGAAGACGTATCTGCAGCCGTTTCCAATAAGTCTGAAGCCGTCTTCCTCTTGTTCAACAAGCATGCCTACGACGCCTTGCTCCATTTCATGTTCCGCGACTTCCCGGCCGCCTTGCGCTCCGCGGATAAAGCGTTCGAACGATTGTCTTCGGCAGACATGGGAGCGATCGTTCCGGAATTGCGCGTATACGATGCGATCGCAATCTCCCAAACCTGGGACAGGATCCAGGATTCCGAGCGAGCTCGTTACAAAGCGCGTTTGGTCGAACACCATACCGAGCTGCATTCGCTCGCCGCCGCCAACCCAAAGCATTACGCGATACACTCGCTGCTCGTCGCGGCCGAGCTTCAGCGCCTGTTCGGAGGGCAAATCGAGGCGCTCCGTCTTTATGACCAAGCGGTTATTGCAGGGGACTCGATACGTCATTACGGGTATGCGGCTTTAACCATGGAACGGATGGCCTTAATGTTCGCTTCGACCGGAGCAGCCAAGGTCGCCGACACGATTCGCAAGGAAGCCGGCCTCAGGTACCGGAAATGGGGAGCCGCGGCCAAAAACCGCGCGCTGAATCGAACCAGGGATGCCGTGGAAGAGTCTCCAGAATCGATCAACGACGAGAAAAGCCGTTCATCCTCTCCTCGTCCAACTGTACCCTCTTCAATCAATAGCGCGACTAAGCCGAACTTGCTGTCCCACCGCGAGATCGAGGTTCTGGAGTGGATCGCCAGAGGACTGTCCAACAGCGAGATCGCCAGCGAGCTCGGCCTCGTAACCGGAACGGTCAAGAACCACATTAAGAGCATCTACGAGAAGCTGGGCGTCAACAAGAGAATGATCGCGGTCCAGCGGGCCAAAGACTTGCTCCTTCTCCGGTCCGAGTTCTAAGCCACTAATTAAGGCATTCACAGAAAAAGGTACAGTCTCTTCGATTTTAATGAAGATCTGTACCTTTCTCCTTGCAATCTCCCGCTGCGTCCGCTCATCCCCGCTATGCACCTAGCCCGAAGCGGCCGATTACGAGTTCTTTCTCCCGGTCGTCCAATACGTCCAAATTCTTGTAAATCTGTTCTTCTCGATCTTGAGCTGCACCTTATCCGCGACGTCATCGGACTCCGTACCTCCGTCCCGATGGAGATCAAATCTTCGAGGTCTTCGCCGGTGTTGTCAAATTTTTTGACGATATGTACACAACTTGATGTCAATCCAACAATCATCATTTTTGAATAGCCAATATTGATGTACAATGGAACTAACGAATAACATTCGGTTTTTTGTCTAAGATTGATTTAGAGCAGTCTAAGGAGGGAATTCAGAGTTGAAACGAAGGCTCAATTCTTTACTCGACAGCATGAAGGCTCCTGTAACTTACTTCGCGCATACCGTTCCTGAAATGCCAGAGACGAAACCACGAGATATCGAACAACGAAATCGCGTAATCGCGGTCGAAATGCGATTGATTAAGCAACGGCTTGATCTAAGCAAGTTTTCGAAGCCCAATCAAAAGTTGGTGACGGCATGGAAGAAGTATATGTAGCTCCCGAGCTATTGGAACTGTTCGAATCTTTCAAGCTTATATCGGATACTTGGCGCCAAGATCTCGCAGTTGCCAGCACAAGGCATGGAAGATATTATTTTAGATCGAATTGAATCATATGCAGCAACCTTTGACTGGCGTTCATTGGAATGGGCTACAAAAATGATGGATAAAGTAAATGATCAATTAAAGGCTCGAAGAAAGAAATAAAGAACCTTGCCAGCGCAAGGTTCTTTATTTTGACTCATCACTTCTTCACCTTATAAAACTTGGCTTTCGATGGCTTTGATCAGGCCGATCGTGCCAATGGAGATTAAATCTTCGAGGTCTTCGCCGGTGTTGTCGAATTTTTTGACGTTGTGGACACAACCTGATGTAAAAAATAACCGAATACAGTCAAAAGACTTAATCGGTCTAATCCCCTAAGTTATTTCGCTCTACGAGCGCTCGCTCAATCATTTCCACCCATTCAGGTAATTCTGGCGAGTACTGCTTTATTTGCATCCAATCAGCTTCCATAACAATTTCTCCACCAGCACCACTATTATCAATAATAATCAAATGATTAATGAGTACCAGATGGTTAAGTAAATTGTTAATAGAAGTTTGTTGTCGACGTAGTATATCTGCTGTTTCAATATGATGTCCACCATTTCGAACACGCGCAGCCACACGCTCAATGTTAAGACGAACATCACCAAGTCCTACATAAAACATAATGATTTCAAAACCATTCGCTTTCGCCTCACGCATTTGACGGATTACATTACCGCCTGCAAGTGTTGTCTCAACCGTAAAATCTCGTCTTTGATGAATACATTCTCTTGCGAGCTTAATCGCTTCTTTTCCAGCCGAGACTTTTCGACTCTCAGGATTCTCAATATCGATACCTCGTGCTAACGAATCAGGATCAATATTTACGTTCACACCTAATTTATCAATAATAAGATTTCGAATAGTACTCTTTCCACTGCCATTATTTCCTGCAAACACAAACATGGTAGCCGAGGGATCATTCATGTTGGAAATCCTGATCGTTCATTCGAACAATATCGCCATTGCTGAATTCTTTTACAATTGTACCTTCCCTGGTTTTATAAACGATGTAGGTGTCATTTGCTTTTGCGTCTAATTTTGCACGGTCTCCTGTCAGTTTAATTAACTTACCTAGGTCTTGTGTGCGATTCATCCCAACCTCAGCCTCCAGTGCAAAGCATATATATTCGAATTATACCATAGCAGCGATTATGCATGCAGACTGAAAAAGCCGGCATCGCCGTCTTCTCATCCAAAGCTATATTCTCACTTCTTCGCCTTATAACAGCTTAATTAGAGCCCTCTATTCGATCCGCGCCACATAACTTCGTGAAATGCCCAACTCCTTCACAATCTCCCGCTGCGTCCGCTCGTCGCCGCCGTGGATGAGGTCGAAGCGGTCGATCACGACCTCTTTTTCCCGGTCATCCAATATATCGAGTTTGTATATTTTCGATTTTTCGATCTTCAATTGCGCTTTTACCGCCACATCGTCGGCTTCCGTGCCGAGGATGTCGATGAGCGTACTTTCGTTGTCTTCCTTGTCCGTGCCGATCATGCCGTGAAGCGACACCTCCTTGCGCGTCTTCTAAAGCGACCTGAAATGCATAAGTATTTCGTTTTCGATACAACGAGCGGCGAAGGTCGCGAGTTTGGTGCCTTTGCCCATTTGGAAGCTCTCGATCACTTTGATCAAACCGATGATGCCAATTGATATCAAATCTTCGAGATCTTCCCCCGTATTATCGAATTTTTTGACGATATGTACACAACTTGATGTCAATCCAACAATAATTTCCGAATCGTCAATATATTGATGTACAATGGAACTAACGAATAACATTCGGTTTTTTGTCTAAGCTTGATTTAGAGCAGTCTAAGGAGGGAATTCAGAGTTGAAACGAAGGCTCAATTCTTTACTCGACAGCATGAAGGCTCCTGTAACCTACTTCGCGCATACCGTCCCTGAAATGCCAGAGACGAAACCACGAGATATCGAACAACGAAATCGCGTAATCGCGGTCGAAATGCGATTGATTGAGCAACGGCTTGATCTAAGCAAGTTTTCGAAACCCAATCAAAAGTTGGTGACGGCATGGAAGAAGTATATGTAGCTCCCGAGCTTTTGGAACTGTTCGAATCTGTCAAGCTTATATCGGATACTTGGCGCCAAGATCTCGCAGTTGCCAGCATCAGTCATATTGTCATGCGCAAGCAAATCAGCGAAATATCATAAAAGAGTTTGATGATGTTCAGCACTCCGTCAAACGCTACAAAGATGACTACGAAAAAATGATGGATAAAGTGAATGATCAATTAAAGGCTCAAAGAAAGAAATAAAGAACCTTGCCCGCGCAAGGTTCTTTATTTTGACTCTTCACTACTTCACCTTATAAAACTCATGATTCAACTTCATAAGCGCCCCTTTCTCAATCCGACTCACATAGTTCCTGCTGACGCCGAACTCCTTCGCAATCTCTCGCTGAGTCCGCTCATCCCCGCTATGCACCAGCCCGAAGCGGCCGATTACGAGTTCTTTCTCCCGGTCGTCCAATATGTCTACGAGGATTTTCGTATCATTCATCGTTCAATAAGCCCATATTTTTGCTTAATTCGATCAAGTTTATCGAGCATTGTCCGCGACAAGAGAAACAAGAAAATAACGGTAGCAAGCGCATGCACGAGATCGAAGCCGATCGCGGAAACATATGCAGCCGCTAACGCCTGCAACGAAAACTCCGACGTAAACATCAATACGCTGCCGACATTAATGATTCCTCCGTAAAGAAAGAACGTTGCCAGCCCCCCGTAAATGCACAAAGCCGTTTTCGTCTTTCTTAACCATCCCTTAGCACTCAACAGGCCAGCGACGTATCCAATGATCCCGAAGCAGAACATTTGCCAGGGCGTCCACGGTCCTTGCCCGAAGAAAAAGTTGGAAACAAAGCCGGACAGCACGCCGACCAGAAACCCCGCTTCGGCACCTAAGGAGACGCCCGCGATGATCACGATAGCCGTTACCGGTTTGAACTGCGGCAGCATAAAAAACGCGGCCCTTCCGGCAACGGCGATTGCGGACAATACCGCAATGACCATCATCTCTCTTGCCCTGGGAATTCTTTGCTCGAATACAAGCATGAAAGGAATCAGCGTATACGATATAATCAACAAGCTGATAAAATAATATTTGCGGTCGTTCAGAACATACACCCCGAACAGTATCGTCATCGGGATCAGCAGCAAGACGAGGACGGCTGCCAAGATTCTCCTCGTTAGAACGCTTCTTGCCGACATAGACGGATCACATCCTCTACCGTGACGGCCTCCGCGCACAGATGCCTCGCGATTCGGTTAGCCGCCGTCGTATAAAAACTGTTACCTGCAAAAAAAGCTCTGCTCGAATCGGACGCCACGATGCCTCCGTCGAAAAACAATGCGCAAATATCCGCGTGCTTCGCGCAGAACTCGATATCGTGCGACACCATGACCACCGTAACCTCCTTGGCCAGCAAATCCTTAATGATTCGCGCGAACGTCTCCTTGAAGAAAGCGTCCAGCCCTTTGGTCGGCTCGTCCATCAATATAATCCGAGGCTCCAGCAACAAAATTTTGGCGAGAGCTGCACGCTGTTGTTCTCCTCCGCTCAAGTCGTAAGGATGTCTATTGAGCACATGCTCTAAACCCGTTAATCGGATAACCTCCTCTACCTTCTCGGCCTTCTCGGCCTTCGTCAATGACGAGTCCGAGAGCACCTCCAGCAAGTCTGAAGCAACCGTTTTTTCAACGAACAGGTTTTGCGGATTTTGCGGGAGCATGACCATACGGCCAGCGCCATTCACCTTAACCTTGCCGCGATAAGGCCGATGGATGCCGCACAATAAGGACAAGGCCGTCGTTTTCCCTGTTCCGTTCCCGCCTACGATACAATAGAACTCTCCCTGGCGAACATCAAGCGATAAGTCCTTGACCACGTCCGGCAGACGCCTGTCATAGCGAAACCAGACCTCTTCAAGCTGAATCGCGACCGGCTCCGGCCGAGCCGTCGATTGGCTTTCATTCAAGCTCAACTTGGTTCTATCCTTCGATAGCGACGTTATCCATTTCCTTGCTTCATTAATCGTCAGGAGGGCGTGTTCCTGAGGACGAACCCCTTTCGTTATTCGCATAGGCGCAGGCATGGCCATGAACATGGGATGATTCAAGCCATGCAGATCATGCCCGACTTGAGCCGGACGGCCATCCGCGACGATTCGTCCCTGAACCATGACTACGAGCCGGTCTGCATTCACCAGAACCTCTTCCAATCGATGCTCGGATATGATAATGGTCACGCCTAATTCCCGGTTGATTCGCGTAAGCGTAACAAGGAACTCATTGGCGGCAATGGGGTCCAGCATGGAGGTCGGTTCATCCAGCAGCAGCACGGACGGCTGCATGGCCATAATGGAAGCCAAATTCAATATCTGCTTCTGTCCCCCGGACAGCTCCGATACCTTCTTATGAAACCAGGTTTGAATGCCGAAGAAGCTGGCCATCTCAGCCACTCGCAGTCGAATCGTTCCTTGGTCGCAGCCTAAGCTTTCGAGCCCGAACGCCAGCTCATGCCAGACTTTATCGGTTACGATTTGATTGTCGGGATTTTGCAGGACGAAACCAATTTCGGAGGCTTGACGTCTCTGTTCAACCTTGTCCAGAGACTCCCCTCTGTACAGAATTTCCCCGTCTCTTCGTCCATGAGGCGCAAGCACGCTCTTCAATTGTCTCAGCAGCGTGCTCTTGCCGGAGCCCGATTTCCCGCATAAGGCAACAAACTCGCCGTCTTGAACGGATAGAGCGATTTGATCCAGCATCTTTGTTTCCTCTCCGGGATACGTGAAGCTTAAGTTCTTCAATCGATACGCTTCCAATGGATACCCTCCTGAATCGTCATGACAACCGGCAGCGAACAAAGCGCAAAATACGCCGCATATACGATGTAGCTAAGCAAGGAACGATCGGGTGTCCGTATCGACGGAAAGAACCGAATCGAATTTTCCCCAAGCAGCGCGCCCATAAGTACGAGTGCGATTAGTATGGTCAAGACCAACAACACACGCCAGTCTCTGCGATCAAACCGAAAGATGGCAAAGCTCGTCCTTCCGGGCAAGCCGTATCCTCTTGATTTCATGGAATCGGCTGTTTCGATGGCATTCTCTAATGCCCAAGTTGTCATAATCGACAATATTTTCATCCCGCGCTTCATTCTTCGAATCCAGCTGCCTTGCGTTACGTCTCTTCCAATTCCTTTCTGAGCAAACGATATTTCTCTAATCTTCGCCATATATCTCGGTACGAAACGAAGCGCCATGGATAAGAGCAGCGAAAACGCGGGCAATATCCGCCCAAATAGATAAATGAACTTATCCGACGTCATGACCTGGTTGTAGCAAGAAAACCATAAGATGACGGTCACGAACATAACGGCCGTCGACAGCCCGTACAGGATCGATTCAAGCGTAACCGGGTTGCCGCTTTCCAAATAGAATAGCAGCGTGACGCCCTGATGGTTGAATAGCGGATTCAGCGCGGCCATGAACAAGAGCAACGGCAGCAAGCCTATCAGATTAAACCGTAAACCTCTCCTTCCCTTCGCGATAATCGAACAGATAAACGCGGCAAGGAACGCTATGCTCTGCAAGACGGGATGCATGAATAACATGCTGAACCCGATGACGGCAGCAAAATAAACAAAGAGATTGAGAGGATGCAGGCTTGCGAAGGAATTCACCCGCTCACCTCCCGCCAGTCGCGACAGCGCCGCCGATATCTCTGCCTAAATCGCATGTATACACCCATTCAATCTCGTCATGATCCTTCAATTGATATCTGCTCGCCCCGTAATTGGGAAACCAGCCGTTCACCTTATACATCCAGCCGCTTAATTCCCCGCAGTCGAACTCATAGATATTGTTGATGCCTTCAATATAATTGCTGTTATAAATAGGCGTCATTTCGAACTCCATATGAATGCCCTCGCCGCGCATTTCCCTCAGCAGGACGTCGAACACCGATTCTCCTTTGTTGAAGGTAACGGTTCTTGGGGCATAGATAACGCCGTCTTCGGGAAGCATCTCCAGCTTGTCCTGATCGAATAAATGCAGATTGTTCAGGATCGTTTTGGCCGTTACGGACAAGGTGGCTTTATATTCGACCTCATCCTCGACCACCGCGTCTTGCCATTCGACCGGCTCCGGCTTCCCTTCCGGTACCGGATCGGTCAAATATCGGTCTTTGTCCGTCTTTTTATTGTCTTCCGCTATGATATGCTGCTTCTCTTCTATTTTCTCTTCGTTATCCTCTTGGGCCGGCTGCTCGATCCGCTCTTCGTCAGGCTTCTGCTCTGGCGCGGCAGGCTTGCCAGCTGCTGTCGGAGGCTGCGAGGCGACGGCTGCCGGTGTTGGCTGCTCGTCCTCTGAAGCCTCGGCATCTGGAGCTGCGGCATCCGGAGACTCGGCATTTGGAACCTCGACATCCGTCTCGACGCTTGTCTCGTTGTCAGTTCCTTGTTCTTCACGCGGAGCTTCAGTCTCGGGCTGCTCGTTATCGGCTTGCGCGGTTTGCCCGGCGGCGTACTCCTCCGCCGGCAAGGGCACGACATTGTCCTTGCTGCCCATAAAGAAGGAAGCCGTTATCAGGAGCACCATGACTGCGGCCAATGTCAGGTAGAATCTTGTCTTCATGCCCGTTCCTCCTCGGCATATTCGTGATGCGATGCCGCCGGCGTCTCGATGTCGGTCATATCATATAAGCGGTTTCTGCCTTCGAGGAATCGCTCATAGGCAACAAGCGCGTACAAGGCCTGATCCGTTGCCATGGGGTCGACCATGCCCGGCTCCGCTCCGCCGTTTCCGGCTTCCCCTGCTTTGATATGATAGAATCCGCCGTCTTCCGAAGAAAAGGATAATAGGGAATGGAGCACGGATGCTCCGTTCTTCACAAACCTCGAATCCGTATCGGCATCGATTCCGAGTCCCGAAAGCGCGACGACGACTTGCGCGGCGCTTTCCGAATTTAGTGAACCCCAACTGCGATATCCCCCGCTGCTATCCTGCGCGGCCGACAGCCGGAGCAATCCCCTGTCGATCGCTTCCTTCACGTCTTGGCGTTTGTCGTAGTAAGGAGTTAATCCTTGTATAGCCATCGCTGTAATGTCAGGATCCGCTTCGGTCGGATTAGTGCCAAGCGCCCACCCTCCGCCTTCTATCTCTCTCTCCAGAATAAATTCGATAAGACGATCTCTTGTCGTTTGAACGTTAACGCCTTCAACAAGGGGGATATCGTAGTTCAAGGAATCAAAGGCGATTAAAGCGAAGATGGGACCGTTAATCCCTTGTTTGGTTACATAGTTGAAATCGGCCAACGCAAGACGAAGGTCGTATCCGCCTACATCCGTCACGTCTTCTCCAATGGCCGTCAGAGCGATAATCAATCTGGAATGCTCGGTCCCTTTATTACGGTCCAGCCTCCCGTCCGGCTTGCCGTTCGCCGCAGGCATGAATCGTTGCACTTCTTTCACTACGTTTCTGTAATACGCCTCATAATAACCATCCGCCGCTTTCTCGCCAGAACGCGCAATGCCGAAGACCGACCACTCCCCGGCAATGCTGCCGACCGTAGGCTCCGGCACCATTTCCTGCATAAATGCCGTATTGGCTTGAATAAGCTGTTTGACGCTAGTTTCTTTGTGCAAACTATGATGGGCTCTTATGGCCACTACGATGGCCATCTCTCTCGTGGCTAACGCTTTGGGGCGAAAATATCGATCATGGCCCTGCATGAAGTCGGCCTCGGCAATCGCAATAACGGAGGCTCTCGCCCAGGTCGCAACTTCTTCTAAATCGATGAACGAAACATTCGTCTGCTTGCCCGGCAGCGATAATGCACGCACGAGCATCGTGGCCATTTCCTCCCGCGTAATCGGGGCATGCGGCAGGAAGCGCTCCGTACTATTGCCAGAGACGATCTCGCGGCTATACCCGGCATTTACATAAGGGTAGAACCAATCGCTTTCCTTGACATCGACAAATGGCTCGGCATGAACGGCTTCCGTATCCAGCCCCATAACGGACACGAGCAATTTGGTGAATTCAGCGCGCGTAATATGGCTTTTCGGATCGATTCTCCCGTTGTGGCCTTGAATAATCGACAATTCCGTCGCCTCTCGAACGTGCTCATACGCCCAAGGGGAGATCGCATCCGCATCGGCATACGCGAATTCCCGAGGCTCGGCATGCGCGGCTTGGCCCAGAAGCAGAATGAACAAGAACGACATGAAGAACGCAAAACAAGCTTTCCATCGTGAACGAAACACTGGCGCTTCTCTCCTTCCGCGGTTTAATCAAACAAGAAGGAATGAGACAGCCGTCCCATCCCCCCATCTCGTTACCCTTTCTATTGCTTATCGGTTCCGCTGTGCGTATAAGCGCGCATAATGGCTACGATCGCCATTTCTCTAGTTGTATGACCGGCTGGGTTAAATGTTCCATTATAGCCGTTCATCAGGTCCAACGCCGCCAGCTTATACACATTCTCTCTTGCCCACAGCGATATGGAGTCATGATCTTTGTACTTCTCGTTGGATTGGACAGGTTCCAGGTTCAATGCCCTGCCGATCATGACCGCCATTTCTTCCCTCGTAATCGTTTGGTTCGGTTTAAATTGACCATCATAGCCAGCAATGATTCCATGCTCAAACGCAGCGTTAACGTAAGGAGTGAACCAGTCCTCCGCGCTTACATCGGCAAACGAGGCAGCTCCTGCGGATTCCCGATCCAAGCCGAGAATTTCGACGATCAATTTGGCGAATTCAGCTCTTGTAATCTCTTTCTTCGGATTCAACGCGCCGTTATAGCCTTCAACAAACCCTCGAACTGTTGCTTCCTCGATAGATGAATACGCCCAGTCCGAGATTTGTCCGGCATCTCTAAACCTCTTATCCAGCGGAATCGCTTTGGCTTTCGCATACAGGACGAATGCCGAGAAATGACGGGTCCGGATGATCAAGTCATCGCCCTTGATATACGCGTAAATGGCATCTTCGCCGGCTTCCGCGTTGGCCTGATCCTCCGACTCATAGACCGGAACGGCCTTCCAAACGCCTTGATGATCGATTACGCCGACTAGCCGATCCTTCTGACCCTGCAGCAGCAGCGTCACCGGCTGGCTGAACAACGTCTCCCGTGACGGGTCGCCCATTTCGAACGCGTCGATAACCTCGGCAGGCTCATCGATCCATTTGGTCAACCGATGCTGATTGTCGCTTAATGGCGTGAATAGCTGAATTCTCGTTTGATCGGAGCTGATCACGGTTCCTTTATCCATAATCAGCTTCTTATTTCCTTTTATCGCTTCTATTCTCGGTACAGCATTTTTAACGGCCTCCAGATCAAGCCAGACCTTTACATTATCATCAGGTATATTGATCGTAAGCTTCTCAGCTTGTACGAGCTCCTTCGTCACTTTGATCAGAAAGCTCTCGCCGGGCTGATTCGGTACATGAATGATCGGATTTTTATCGTTTCCTTCAATCTCTATCTCTTTGGTCGAACCGTTACCGCCAGGTGCCGGATTGTCTTCCCACTCCGACGGATCTTGCCCTAAATCGATGCCCAGGTCCGTGGTATATCTCCACTGGACAACATCGCCATCGTTTAAGGCATACCTGCTCGCTCCGTAATTCGGATACCATCCGTTGACGTTGTACATCCAGCCGCTTCCGCTGCCATGGTCGAACTCCCCGTCCCCATCGATCGACTCTACATATACGCTGTTATATTTCTCCGTCCATGTAAAGCTGTAAGGAATACCGTTGCGATCCATTTCCCTCTTCAACACATCCCAAACATTCTCGCCGGCGGTAAACTCCACCTCGGTCGGAGGAAGAACATATCCCTTGTTAATCGTCTGCTTATCTATGGAGAGCGTAATGGTCTTCGTAGGAGGAGTGACGACAGTCCCTCCGCCAGGCGTACCGGACGTAGTTGTTGCAAAGGCAAGGAAGTCTGTGAAATGCTTCGTTTTCACAACGAGATCATTGCCGCTGTCATAGGCAAATTCTAGTTTGCCGCTGTTCAAACCGCTTGCCTCGCCGTCGTATTTGGCAATAAGCTTCAGCTCGCCGTTCTGGACATAGGCCGCTTCCTTGCCCTTCATTCCGGCAAAGGTCAGCGTGACGTAGTCGCTAAATTCAACGCGATTCGTCCCGCCCATCTTGAACGCCTGAACGATTTCATCCAGGCTTCTTCCTGTCGGTAGAGACGCAAGCAGCTGTTCTCTGAGAGCCGTGTCGGCTGCATCCTTGGCCGAAAGCAGTTCAACGGACGAGGCATCTCCGCTAATAACTCGGGCGCCTTGCGGAATGACCGCGGCAACATCGCCCTTGACGGCTTCGATCTTCGGCAAATCGGTATCCGACGGCAGCTGGAGCATCGTTCTTGCCGGATGATGCTCCGGGATCTCAACCGTAATGCTTGAATAGCCCGATGTAACAGGAATAAGCTTATCGTCGCCATTGGTATCAATAACGACCTTCGCCTCATTGTTGATGTCCGGCTCGGGCAGCGTGATAACCTCAGGTTCGGTGTTGCGCGCAACCGCCATTAAATTGCCCGAATCGTTTTTGTAATAGATGGTTCCCGCGCTATCGCTGACTAAGCTGCTAAGACTGTATTGTTTATTCGTCGGCTCAAAGATGGATATGGCTTTCGGTTCCGTCTGCCCAGCGCTATCTTCAAGCATGTAAATGCCGCCCGGAGGATAGTTGTACGTGAGATAAACGTAAACCTTGCCCGTGCCTTCGTAATAATGGGTCGATAATAGCGCGCTGGTCTGCACATATCCCGGAATGTCCGCCGAATAAATCTCGCTCATGCTATTTACATCGATGACCTTGTAGGTGTGACCCGTGGCACTGAATTGACTCTCGCCGGCTACGCCCAGATAGGCTCTCCCATTGAAGACAAGAGGCGTTCCCGTGCTCATTCCACCTAGCTCCATCGATTTCAGTGTCGCGCGGTCGAACGTTCCGTCGGCATTAACCTTGAGCTGATAGAACATCCCGCCTTTGGTTGTAAAATAGAGGCGGTCTGTTGCCTGATCATAGGAAACGGTGGAACGGATATCGCCTTTCACGCCGGTCAACGCATCGATGACCGCCCCTGTCTTAGGGTTTACAGAGTAGAGAACCGCCGTTTCGGTATGGACGCTTTGCGGGCTGCCATCATCAGAGCCGAAGATTACATAGTTGTCCGTCGCATACGCTCCCGCCCAATAAAACCCTCCAAGGTGGGTAACTCTCCAGCTCGTTAGCTTCGTTTCATTCGTTTGGGTCGGATCTTCATCGGTTACGGCAATGGCGTAATAGTAGCCATCCCGCGTCTCTTGATTCCATGTGCCGCTGTAGATATAGCCGTTACGATAAGTGATAGGCGTCAGCGTCTGACCTGCTACCTGTTCACTCACCCATAAACTCTCCAATGTGTCCGCTCGAAGTGCTTGAATCCGGCCATTCCCGATCGGAACAAATATCATTCCTTCAGCGTACGTGACCGGATTTAAGGCGTAGCCTAAGCTGCCTGCCAATGCCTCGCTTGTCGCAACCGTTTCGCCGGTCTCCTTGTTCAGCTTGGCCACTTTATTGGAATATGCCGTATATAGAAATCCGTTGACGATAACCGGCGGCGACGGTGCAGGAGGGAAGGTGCCGGTTCCAAACTTAACCGCCCACTTTTCGTAGGTATGTTGGGCCCTGATTGGGGTTGGAGCTTTTGTAATCCCCATGTTTTCGGCGTTGCCGCGGAAATTGGTCCAGTCCCCCGTATATTGCGGCAGCGGATTGGCCGGCGATGGCGCCACAGTCAGCGTAATTTGCGCTTCCCCTTGTTCTAGATCATCGGGACCGGTAAGGATCCCCAATTGAGAGACATAACCATAATTGGCAACGACATACTTGTAGTTTAGGCCTGGCAACAGCCCCGTATATTGATTACGTGCCGCAGGGCTAACGACGGCTCCGCTCGGATCATACAAGGTAACATTCGAATCCGAGGGAGACACGGCAAACTTCGCGTCATAGGCGGCTTGCTTGTTCAGCTCGACCGTATATGCAGCAGCGCGCCGGTCTTCTCCTTCTCCAACGGAAAGCACGATCTCGATTCGGCTTGCTTCCGAAATGTCAACAAGACTGTCAGCAGTTCCGTTATAGGTAACGGTATACGCTTCTGTTTTGGGGACGGCCGTTACGGATAAGAAGTCCGCGTCGCCTCGAACCGTCGTTTGATACGAATAAATCAAAGAGTTGAAAGGTTGGTTTAAGAAAGCCTCGCGATCGCCATCCTTGACTGTCAAACTCGTGAGCGTAGGTGTTAAATAGACATGAAAGGTGTAAACGACTTTTTTATTTTGTGATCCGTCCGGGGGCGTTACCTCGATTGTAAATATATTTTTGCCCGGTTGGACAAGTCCGTTAAAGAAGTTGGTCCCAATATGCTTAGCTAAGGATGTGTTATTCCCTATCGCCTTGCTGGAAGCCAGATCATTGCCGAATCGGACGGTTACCTTCGAGCCCGCTTCCGCCGGCACTAGAGCTAATCGGATATTTTGATTCAAACGCGCATCCAGCTCATTCAGATGATATTCGGTTACCTTCTGTTGGAAGGCCGGCCGATTCGGATAAGAAGCATCGTATGTACCGAAATAAGCGGTGGATTGCATCGATTCATCCGTAGTTCCTGTATAGATTAAGAGCTCCTTAAGCCCTTCATTATCGGCTATGCCTTCGGTTGGTTTGACGGCCAAACCCGCTAAAGCCTGATTGATAGCTAATACCTTTGCATCAATTTCCTCCTGGATTGCTTCCGGCAACGCCAGTGCGGCTGAAAGCAGCTCATAGCTTTCTTCCGTATAATCCGCTTCAATAATAGACGCTGCTTCGGCCAATGCTTCAGCCAAAAGCTCTCGATCCAATTCACTGATAAGCTCACTGTCCTTAGGCGCCTCTACTGCAGAAACCTCATTGAAGTCCTCCAGTAACTCTACTTCTTCTTGACCCGGCTGCGCGTATGCAGGGCTAATAATGGATAGCGTCATAAGTAAAGCTAATAAAAGTACAACACTTTTCTTCCAAATCCTTGAATGCATTATTTTGTCTCCTTTTGCTCGTGCTTTTTACTTTGGCGGAACAACAAAAAAACTCTTTCTCGCAATAGAGAAAGAGCCTAAAAACGGCAAATACAATATAAACCCAAATGAATATGAAGGGCCATTCATACAAAAAAACTGCCGTTTAAATTTCTCACCTCCCGAAGAAATTAAAACTTACAGAAATTCAGGCAGGTATCCTGACTCGTGTTTCGTTCTACTCTGAGCCTTCCCATATAAGCACCGTTAAGCCGCTTATACAGTGGTCATTCTCATTTCGTCCACACTTACAGTTGCGGGGACAGCTCCGGATTTCCACCGGATTCCCTATTAAGTCTATAAGACACCTAAACTTCCAAGATATATTCAGTTATAAATAACTAGGGTTATTGTAGCATGTAACAATCTATTTAACATCTATTTCTTAGAATAAATACCTCGAAGTCATTTCCATTCGAGCGTATTTATATTATTTTGCAGGAGTAGATTGGCAAGCAAATTGTTCGTAGAAGTTTGTTGTCGCCATAGTATATCTCCTGTTTTCGAATCCATTTGCTTTCGCCTCACGCATTCGACGACCGGCAACATGCTTATGCACTCCATCTCGCTTCTCGTTGCCTCCAACATGACAGATCCTACTTACCGGTTAGTCCCGGTATTCCGGAGGCACTCGTCTTGCCGTCCTCGTCCGGATCGCCGCTCTGATCACCCCGTCTCGAACACGCTCGGACACCAGCTCGTTAAACACGGAAGGAATAATGTATTGCTCGTTAAGCTCCTCGGGTTGGACGACTGATGCAATCGCATATGCCGCCGCCAGCTTCATGTCTTCATTAATGCTCGTTGCGCGGCAATCGAGCACGCCTCGGAATAGTCCCGGGAAGCAGAGCACATTATTCACCTGATTGGGATAATCGCTTCTGCCGGTAGCGAGCACTTTAACAAAAGGCTCCGCTACCTCCGGCGTTACTTCGGGATCGGGATTAGCCATGGCAAACACGATCGGCTCGCTAGCCATCCGCTTCAGATGCTCGGCGTTCAGCAGATTGGCTCGGGATACGCCAATGAAGACATCCGCTCCGGACATGAGCTCCTCCAAAGTGCCATCTCTGTTCTCCAATTGCGGCTGCTGGGCAAGCCAGTTCCATACGGGATGCTCGTATTGCACGCCGGGCTTTAAGGGTCCAGCTTGATCGACAGCCGTCAATCGGGAGACTCCCGCAGTGAGCAGCATTCGGCATATCGCCGAGCCCGCTGCGCCGATGCCATTCACTACGATTCGAATGTCCTCCAGCCGTTTGCCCGTTAATTGACAGGCGTTAATTAATCCCGCCAGAACAACGACAGCCGTCCCGTGTTGATCGTCATGAAATACCGGAATATCCAACTCTTCGGCCAGCCGCGCTTCAATCTCGAAACAACGCGGCGAGCTGATGTCCTCCAGATTGATCCCTCCGAATACAGGAGAGATCGCTTTGACGGCGGCAATAATTTCTTCCGTATCCTGCGTGTTCAGACAGATCGGAAACGCGTCTACATGGCCTAGCTGCTTGAACAGCATCGCTTTGCCTTCCATGACGGGGATCGCCGCCTCCGGTCCGATATTGCCCAGTCCCAGAACGGCGGACCCGTCGGAAACCACGGCTACCGCATTGCGTTTGATCGTGAGCGAATAAGCTTTGACCGGATTCTCTGCGATCGCTTGGCATACACGTGCGACACCGGGAGTGTACACACGGGACAGATCCTCTCTGTTCTTGATAGGCAGCTTGGGCTGCACCTCGATTTTCCCGCCTAGATGGACCAGGAAGGTACGATCGGATACGTTGACGACCTCAACCCCAGGCAAATAACTGACCGCGTTAACGATATTGCGATATGTCGGCTCCGTGTAGTTAATCGTTACGTCGCGAATGGTCGTATGCTTGGAGGATTTGATCATGTCGATTGCGACTACATCTCCCCCTGACCTGCCTATCACGGCAGCCACCTCGCCAAACGATGTCCGGTTTTCTAATTCCAATCTCATAATCATGCTGCTGGCAGCCATAAAAAGAACTCCTTCATTGATAATCTTATTCGCTATAGATAGCCATTCCCATTAATATAGGTTCGCGAGTCAATTTCACGAGATCCATCGTGAGCGCGCCGTCGCTGACCGTTGCGGTATAGGGTCCGTACTTGGTCCAGCCGCCGACTGCAGCTGGTGAAACGGTTCCCTTCACGGTCCCCTCAAGCTGGACATCGAAGCTGCGATAGTTGTTCTGATAATCCTCCATGACCCAGAGATAGACCGAATAAGTGCCATTCGGAAGCGTCTGGGCAATGGTAATATTGGACCCCTTCCAAATATGCGAATTCAGCATGGCCGCCGTGTCCGTATCGACGGCCGGACTTGGGGCGACCGTATTGGTTGCCTGATAAGACGAACTGATGGTCATGCCCGAAGTAAGTGCGGCGCTTTGCGACACCCAACTGTTACCTTCGATTGTAACGGCATCGCCGCCCATGTTGACGCCTTTGACAAACACTTCCGTCGGTTCAAGCTTGATATAATCCAGCCTTATCTTGCTTATTACGGTTCCCACCATCGTAAGTCTGAAAATTCGATCCCCTGGCGAATTGAAGGTATGTGCCCCCATATCCAAATCGTAATAGTTGGCTGCCGTAGAATACGTATCGAACGGAGCACCGTGATCCGCATCTCCGATTTTGAGTTGATAGAGCGCGTGAGAGTACTGTCTATATAGTCGGAACGTCATTTTGTAGGTTCCTGCCTTAGGCACATTCACCTTGTAGTCGATGTAATCATTGATCTGATTGCCATTGAACAGACTATCTTTGCCGCCGCTGGCGATCGTAACGTTATTAATCGTGCGGCTATCCGAAGTGGCGACTACTTCGAGATTCTCCGCTTCTATAATGAATGGATTGGCCATTGTAACAGGTGTCAGCGGAATGACCGCCCCCGTCGTCGCGAACTTCGCCTTGAAGGACTTGCCGAATGCTCCCACGACGCTGACCGACAGCTTGATCGTCGGCGACAGCTGCGTGACGACGACGCCGGGGTCGACGGAGATCACGCTCGTCGCGCTCTTGTTGATCTCGATGTCGACCGTTTCTCTGCCCGCTTTGGTCGGGTCCGATACCGACACCTCGAAGTCGTTAGCCGTCTCCTTCGTCATGACGGAAGACTTGCGGTTCGACGTCACGAGGCCGACCGTCTTGACGGCATCGTTCCAGAAGTTGATGCCGACCATGTTCATGCCGTTCTCCTTCACGGCTTGCGCATCGGGCGAATTCTCCAGGATCGTAATGTTCGGATTGCTCGCATAGGTGCTAACCTGCGAACTCGTCTTGTTCGGCAGCGTCACGTAGGCATAGGTCGCATTCGTCGGATTGACACCGTGGTTCAGGCCCAAGCTCAAGTAATTGCGCGTATGGTTCGTACTAGGCCCAACTCCGATCTGATCCCAGTTCCCTATTCTCGCTTCACGCAGTCCCGTAACGTTCGCGGATCCCGGGAAATAATAGCCGATATCCGAGCCCGCTACGTTGCCTGCCAGATGAATGGAGCTCACGCCCGTCATATTCTCCGTCCAGCCGAGCGTCGTCGGCTTGGCCGTGCCGTTCACGGTCAGCGCATTGTCTCCGCTGCTATTGATCTTCCGATTTTCCGCGATCGTCTCTACGGCAATGTTATCGGTGCTCGTGATCCCCGAGCCCAGAGCCACGATCTCGTCGTCGAACATGAACCAGGACTTCTTGGCCGTCAGGGTCTGACCGTATGGATGCAACTCCATCCCCGTTACCCCGTATAATCCGGACATATCCGTTCCTCCGACCCAGTTCTTATCCGATACCTTCTCGGCCGTAAGCTGGGATCCTGCAAGTACCGTCGTCCCGGGAAGTCTGTAGGAGTCAACCGTAGGCCAGTAATTATCGCTATACTGCGACAGATCGTTATTGTACAGATAAGTCATGCCATCTCCTGTATGCCATCCTCTGTTGTTCTCGCCGTTAATGGATTCGAACGCGGCAATACGCGTAGAGTGCATGCTGATTCCGAACCCGTACCCAGGACTAAGCTGCACCGCACGATCCATGCCGGGGTACTGTTTGTACTTCAGCAATTCGCCTCTAGGCGCGATGGACGCATTGTTCATCAATGCTGTCATCTTCTCGAACATGAAGAGCGATGAAGTCGATAATAGATCCGTTAACCTGTCTCCCTGCATCATCCAATCCTTCACCATACTCTTGTAGGCTGATACATCTGCCGCCGTCGGAGCAACCTCGGACAATAACAGGATCGCACGAATGACATCTTGGGCGGACACATAGTCCTCTTCGTAGTGTCTCGAGATCTCTCTGCCTCTAACCATATCCATCATGGCGCCTTTATAGATGAGCGGCTCATAGGAATCATGCACCCATCGATAGACATTCGCTCTGTCTGGATCCGTAATATCGAACGAAGACCCTCCGACGAGATAGATGAGATTGCTCATTGCTTTGAGGAGGGATGCCCCATAGCCACCCGTATAGGCGTAGAAGTTATGCTGCACGAAGGAGCCATCCTCGTAGAAGCCATCTCTGCTTTTGACATAATTGAATATGTTGCTTAGCCCTGCAGTACCTCTCGCGATCGTAACGCTATCCTTGACGATTATCCCTCTAAGCGCAACGAGCTCGGATTGCCAAGCCCGATTAGCGCCCGATAAATCGATGACATCCGCCGTCGCTTGAACGGCAGCCATGTAATTGGCAATCTGGGTGGACGTCAGATCGTCGTACATAAGAACAGTTACCGCAATGAGCTGTTGCGGAGCCCCGATTTCCCTATGCCACCAGTTCCCCGAATACGTAGCCCCGGCAAAGAATTTGTTCGTATTCATCCAATCTAAACCGCTAATAATATCATCTCTTAACGCTGTATTTCCTTCTAAGCTAGAGCCTCTCGTCGAATAGGCAAGAGCCATATATTTGAAATTCGCGTAAATGGGCGTTAGATTATCACCATTGCTCCCCGTATTGGGTGCACCAAGCCCATATTCCGCCCACAGATGCGTCCGATTAGGTGTTTTGATCATGGAGTCCCATACTTCCTGAGCTTTATCGGTTATTTCCGTAATTCTTGCAGCAATATAGGGGTCCGACGTGTTGTAGGACGCGCTTCCTGTTAACGTTTCCTTATATTTCTCCCTAATCGTGTCGTATTCGTCCGCGGCTGCTACCGGAGATGGATTAACGATCATTAAACTTAAAGCCATCACATAGGACATCATGACGCAAATCGCAATGGAAGACCTTTTCCTCAACTTGCTCGCGGTGCTGATTTTTGAAATGTTCAAAACCAACTTCCTCCTTTGTTTTCATGATAAAATGATAGCGCTTACAACTTTGCCTAGTTTAGTATTCTTTCGCCTCACCTCCTTTTTGGAAGCTTAATCCAGCTCATTTACCGTTTTTCTAAATTGAGTTGGGGTCACGCCGTATGTCTTCTTGAATAGCGCGGTAAAATAAGCCGCATTGTTATAGCCAATGCTCTCGTAAATTTGTTTCACGCCCATATCGGGATGAGAGATCAGCAATTCACGCGCTTTGGTTAACCTTAAATTATTAATGTAATCCGGGAAGCTCATCCCGAGTGCCTCTTTAATCACTTTGCTAAAATATTGGGGCGTAATTTGAAGCTCATCTGCCAACCCGTTTGCAGAAATGCCTGAGTTTGCATAGTTCTCCGCCGTCAGCTCCACAATTTTCCGCACAATGTCCGAAGTACCGGAGTTGTTGATCGCAATGATTTCCCCGCTGATCAACGCATAGACTTCCCCATACCATTTGCTCAGATCTGCTAATGATTCCATAGTCTGAACACGATCATAGATGGACGGGTAGTCATATTCGGGCTTTGCGGATTGCTGGAAAATGACATCTTCAAGAATAAGGAATAGCGAATGAATCATTTGGGCAT
Source organism: Paenibacillus sp. PAMC21692 (assembly GCF_014303795.1). Classification (NCBI taxonomy): domain Bacteria; kingdom Bacillati; phylum Bacillota; class Bacilli; order Caryophanales; family Paenibacillaceae; genus Paenibacillus; species Paenibacillus sp. PAMC21692. Next base: position 4,022,231 of record NZ_CP060293.1, on the reverse strand, counting down.
GCAGCTTTACAGTGGTCCGGTAAGGGAGAGCGCATAATAATTCCAGGTATTCCTTCACATGCTCATCGAATTCGAATTTCGCCAGCTGTTTAACATCCTTGATCAATTGCTTCTCTGCTTTTCGAATGGCTTCGTCCATATTCTCCGATTCAATGAATACGTCCGAGGTGTACAGCACAGACTCCTTGCCATAATAAAGACGGTAATTCGTTGCCTCGTAGGCCTGTATATAGCTGGCTGATATATTCTTGTAATGTTCTTCCTTATCGCTAACGCCGGCTGTGAAGCCAATATTCCAAATGCTCATCGAGGTTTCTCTCAGCTGCAAGAGAATTTGGTCTAAATCAGCCGGTTGGAAGTCTCCATTATGTTCATCAACTTGAAGCAAGAAAACGAGATGCTCCTCATCCACGACCAAATAGGTGCTATTGGTATCGCAGCCTAACATCTCAAGCGTTAAATTGCCTAACGAATTCAGCTTTAAGGACGCCGAGACCTTCGTATTCTGCTCATTAAAGCTCAAATAATCATTGATTCGAACTACTAGAATCACATATGGATGATGCAGATTGCTCACCGCTTTTAATGCCAGCAGTTGCTCTCTGATCTCCCTTTCATTCAACTCGCCGCTATGCTGCAATAAGGTATGGATGTAGCGCGACTGCATCGCAAATATACTCTTCTCTTCTTGATGCTCCAGCACGTTCATCCGTTCAAACAGCGATTTCGTCGAATTCACGATGACTTTCAGGTTGACCGCTTCCTTGGACTCAGGAACGCCGGTCTTCCTTGCGGATCTGACAATTTGGCTGAAAATCACCGTCATTGGCAAATAATATCGTTTGGAAACGATAATCGAAATAAACAGCAGCAGCACGAAAATAGCGGATATGACGACAATAATCGTATTCATGGCCGTGGATTGCTCCCGAATGATATCATTCTCCCGAATGAGCGAAAGCACGGTCCAATTTGGATTTTCATACACAATATAGTTGGCAATGAGACCCTGCTCATCCTTCATATGCCTGGAGCCGCTTCCGGATAACGGCCCGTTATGATTCAGCTGCTCGTATGCGTTGTGGTATAAGTCCAGATAGGCGGGCTCTTCATTGCTGCGTAGCAGAATTTGACCTTCGGAGTCGAATATGGCAGCGGCGGCTGTATTCTTTTCATCCTGATTGAATACCTCTTTCTTCACCTGTTCCGAATCCAAAGTGACCAGTACAGCCCCCGTCTCCCCATCCTTGAACATAACAGAGATCACGTGAGCAGACTCCCCGGTAATGTAAGATACGGATCGCACCACAGGTGTCAGATTGCCCATGGATTCTGCCAGCTCAAGAAGCGCAGACTCCTTCTCTACTATGCCTCTTCCCGTCTTCTCCATCATCATTTGCTTGTTCTTGATAATGTAGATCGAAGCTACTTCCTCATTCGTCAGCAGAATCGTATCGATGAATTTAGAGGTATTGAGCAAATCGGGAACGCTTGGCTTCTCATCCCTCATAAGGCCTTGATATTCGCTATGCTTGTAGATTTGATAAGCGATTTGTTCGGCGTTGGATATCGCGCTGTTGCCTTTGGCCTGAACGCTGCTCAAATTCAAACGGTTCATCGCCAGAATATCCTCGGTACTCTTATTGCCAAACCAATAATACATAATAATAGCCAGAACAAGCACGGACATCACAGCCGTTCCCAAATATATAAGCAGTAATTTAATGAAAAACGTATGTGCGATGAATGCTTCCTTACTTGCTCTGGCCTTAGTCATGTAGTCCGCTCACTCCATAGAAAATTTACTTGTTGCCGAGATAATCTGTTAGCTGCTTTTCATATTCTTTAAGGATCTTGTCAACTCCTGCGTCCTTCAACGCTTTTTGAGCGGCCGGGAAATTCTCTTCATAATCAAGGAAGCCCCAGAGAATCGGATAGATCTTCTCAACCGTCACTTGTTTCACTCTCGCTTCTTCATCCTTCACGCTGGCGTTATCAAATACAAATCCTGCCGTTTTCGATAGAACAGCGCCTTCATCCCAATTCTTGTAGCTATTGGCTGTCTTGTCCGGGATAATGGTACTGAATTTGGCATAGGTCTTGTTATATAGCATCCAAGCCGGCCAAAGCTCATCATTGTTAATCTTCTCGATTTTATCGCCAACCTCTTTAAAATCCTTGTCCTTCACGCCATTGATCATAAAGTCGTAATTACTTTGGTTTTCATATACCCAGTCTAAGAATTGTACGGCACGATCCGCATGCTTGGATTGCGCGGCTACATAGAACACATCTGTGACAACCATCTGCTTGTACCTAGGCTTCTCCGGATTTAATAAATATTCGTTGAGCTCGCCTGTAGGAACATTCTTCGTTAATGAACCTATGAAATTCACCGCCCGGTCGCCAGCTGCTCCTGTCGTCATGGCATAATTGCCTGAATTAAACTCACTCAACCCGTTGCCGGCATTGGTTAACTGATTATCCTTGATATAACCTTTACTTCTCCAATCAGCGCGCATTTCGCTGATTTGTTTGACGATGTCCACATTATCGAATAAGGAATAGACTTTTCCCCCCGGTTCATCCTCATTCACATAATATTGAGGAGCATTCCCCATAGGCGTGAGCGACACATCTTGCGGCGCGAATGCCCTGTAGTAAGGAGTAATGGGATCCACCTCGAATATCGGCGTCATCTCCGGATGCAACTCCTGCACTTTAGCTGCGAAGTCATTAATATCCTGAACGGATGTAATAGCATCCATGCCGGCCTCCTTCAGAAGGTCCTCTCTCACTAGCAAGGAGTGGAATTTCACTGCAGTAGGAGCTTTAGCAACTGGAAGCGCGTACATTTGACCGTTTAATTTGACCGCTTCAAAATTCTCTTCCGGGAAATGTTTGAGTATGTTAGGACCGTTTTCAGGCAGGATTTCATCTACAGCCATAATATTTTTTTTGTTTGCAAATTCCGCCAGCTTGCTTGGACTTCCCCAGAATATATCCAAAGCCTCGCCAGAAGAAAACATAAGATTCAATTTATCATAATACTGCGCCCAAGGTATATAGTTAATATTGAATTCCAGGTTTAACTCCTCTTTCATCTTTTCAGCGAACTCGGTTTCTAAAAACGCCTTCATGCGAGAGCTCTGATCCCCTGGCATAACCATATTAATGGTTGCCAATTTTTGTTCGCTGGCCTGATCCACTGGTTGCTTGTTGTCATTTCCCTTAACCGGCTTGTTCGTCGCACTCGCCGCTGGCGTATTGTTATTGCCTGAACAAGCAGTAATCGCTAACACTGTCGTCAATGTAGTGAGTAATACGGGCAATCCCTTTTTCCAATTCTTTTTCATTTTCGTTTTAACCCCTTCTCCGATTATTTACGATCATACTTCTTTTATGTCAAGCTGAAAATGTCCATGAATCACTCCCTCCAATGGAATTCGCCGCTTACTAGCCTTTAACCGCGCCAATCATTAACCCTTTAACAAAAAACCGCTGAATGAATGGGAATACGAGAAGAATCGGCGCGATCGTAATCATCGTAATCGCCGCTTTGACGGTTACGGTTGGTACAGCGATTTTGTCAGCTGCGCTTTCAGACATGTTACTTGCCAGCGCTTGCGTGTTCGATAGCAGATTGTATAACCGATATTGTAACGGATATAATGAGTCGTCACGAATAAACAACAAGGACAGCCACCAATCATTCCAGTATTGTATGGCGTAGAACAAAGAGATCGTCGCAATGCCTGGCAGAGCAATTGGAATCATGATCCTTGCGAATATATAAATTTCAGTAGCTCCGTCGATTCTTGCGGATTCCAGCAAAGGCTCGGGAATGGTATCGAAGTAGCTCCTCATGACGAATAAAAAGAAAACATTCAATAAATAAGGAACAATCAATGCAGCGAGCGTATTGGTTAACTGATAATAATTGACAATGAGGATATACCAGGGTACAAGCCCGCCGTTAAACAACATCGTAAAATAACAATACATCGAAATGGAATTTCTGTATTTCAGCTTTTTCGAAGACAAGGCATACGCTAACATCGCCGTGATGAGCATGCTGCCTATCGTACCGGCAACCGTAACGAATATACTGACCAGATAGGAGGACATAATCCACTCGCCGCCACTCTGGAACAAATAGGAATAGGTGTCCAGCGTAAATCCTCTCGGCCATACCGAATATCCTAATTTAATGATTTCCTTTTCCGTTGAAAAGGAGCTGGAAATCATAAGAATTAAAGGATATAAACAAATCATCATAAAGACGGATACTGTCCCGTACACAATCCAATTAAACGTGCGATCCACCAGAGATAGTTTGATTGTTTTCACCCTCCTTAATAAAGCGATGTGCCATCTCCGATTCTTCGTGCAAGCCGATTGCTTGCGTAAACAAGGATAAAGCCCATAATCGATTGAACAAAACCTACCGCAGTCGACATTCCGATATCATTATAGACGCGTAGAGAACGATAGACATACGTATCCAGAATATCTGTTGTAGGCATTAAAATCCCATTTTCCTTCACGATTCCGAATATCATCCCGAAATCGCCGTAACAGATTCTTCCTATGGCCAACAGAGTAAGGATGATCGTTGTCGGCATTAGCAACGGCAACGTTATATGTTTCACTTGCTGCCATCGGTTTGCTCCATCCACTGTAGCAGCTTCATAGTAGGTGGTATCTATGCTTGTCAAAGCAGCTATATATATAATGGCCCCGTACCCCGTCCATTTCCATATATAAACAAACACCAATATAGCTCTCCAATACTGAGGTTCTGTATACCAATCAATTTGCGGCAATCCCAACTGAGTCAGTATTTTGTCGAGCGAACCAAAATCCTTGGATAAGATACTATATACAAGTTCACCTACAACAACCCAGGATACAAAGTAAGGAAAGAAAAGCAACGATTGCGCCACTTTTTTGAACCATTTTTTTGCAGCTTCATGTAACAGGATAGCAATCACAATTTGCACTAGCGTGCCGAATACAATGAATAAAGCATTTAAATACAACGTGTTGAAGGCTACCCTCAAGACATCAGGTGATGTGATAAACGATTCGAAATTACGCAATCCGATCCAGGGGCTTCCAAAAATTCCGTCCACGCGATTGTAATCCTTAAATGCAAGGACAAGGCCGCTCATGGGCAAATAGGAAAACATAAGGAGAAACACGATGCCTGGAAGCGCCATCAAATATCCCCATCTGTTTTTATTAAGCTCTCTCCAAACGCCTTGTTTTCTAGCTGACTTTACATTCACATAACTTCTCCTTTCGATCGACATGTTGTTAACTCAAGCAGGATCCCGCTCCATCAAACTAGCACGGTTCCTGGAAAATTCAAATATCAAAGAATGAAACTGGTATTGAAATATGAATCAATTCTGAATATAGCCAATAAAAAACCGGAGGATCTATGAGTATAGACCATCCGGCTTCTTCTCCATGTACGAGCCCAAACCTTTCAATAACAATCACTCTCCGGCATTTCCTCCAGGCCGATTGACGATCCAATGATATCCATACGGTTATTCAGCAAGAACCGGGTGCGGAACTTACTCCACAGCCCGGCTCTCCTCCATGAATTTATTTGCCGCCAGCATCCAGATAGGCCTGAACTTGCGTTTTGATCTCTTCACGAATCGTATCCAAACCAAGCGCCTTCAGTTCCTTGTTAAGCGCCACTGCTTCGGCTTCCCAATTCTTCACTTGGCCGGCCTTCAGCGTTTGGACAAACGGATCTGCCTTCGATTGAACGTTGGCAAATTCGCCTTTTACATTAGAGGTGTCAAATGTGAACTTAGCGAGCACCGGGGCATAATACGTGTCCTCTTTGGCCGAATATTCGAAGTAACTTTTCGCCGTTTCATCCAAATCCGCTGGCAGGCGGATCATATTGGGGTTCCAGCTGAATTCGTAGCCAGGGAACACATAATTATCCGATTCGTCCAGAAGGTTCAGTTGGTTTTCTCCAACAGCCTCCCAATGCTTGCCCTCAATTCCATATTCGAATAAGTCATGATTTTCGCGGCTTTGGAACAACCAGTCAAAAAACTTCATCGTTCTGTCGATGTTTTTGGAGGACACCGGAATCGCGATTGAGTTATTCGATTTGTAAGAGGTCGAGATGGCCTGCGGCTCCATGTTGCGAATCTTATCCTTCAAGACAAAAAACTCCAGGTCTGCATCTGCAATCGTTTCCTGCAGTTTTTTCTTATCCGCAGCATACGACGAAATCGTACCATAATAGGATGCTGCTTTACCGGACATGAAGTAAGCCTTGTGATCCTTCTGGCTGAGTACGTCCTTCTCCAAATATTTGCTCCACTCCGCCCATTTGTCGTATTGTGCGAATGCTGTTTTCATCGTATCAAGCGGAGCAGGCAGTTTCGCCCATGCGGAGGCATCGTCGCCAAATGCGACAACATCCTGTACTTGCTTCAAGTCATCGGACAGATGAACATAATATATAACTCCGCCTAGATTCAGAGGACGTACCGTATCAAGCTCCTCTCTCTCCGGAGCAAGCATTTCCTGGAAGCCGCCATTGCCTCTAACAGCCAACGGAGTGATACCCTTTTCGGATTCGAGAACTTTTTCATAATATTGTTGAAGCTCTTCGTAGCTGGAGATCGGCTCGCTAAAGCCAAGCTTCTCGCGCAAATCCTTGCGAATATATACAACCGGAATATCAAAGAAATATTGCGTGAATGGAATCGTATACAAATGATCGTCATAACGTTTGTTCATCTCGATGAACTCTGGAGAAAACGCCGCTTTCAAGCCCGGGTACTCGTCGTTGTTAAAATATTTATCCAATTGAGCGTAAGCGCCTTGAGGAATAAGCTCTCTCAAATTTTGAAAATCTGCATCAAACACAAAATCTACTTCTTCGCCTGCGGCCATCATCAGCTTAACTTTCTGCTTATGATCCGATGGCGGATTCCATTGAATCACCAGCTTTGTATTCAGCGTATCCTTTGTCCGACTTTCGAACTCCTCCAAAACAATCGGCAGGTCCTTTGGCTCGTCGCCAAAAAGCATACCTTTTAGCGTCACTGCCTTAGGCGGCTGCGGTGTAGACACCGCATTTGTTCCTTTGGAAGGCGTACCTTGTTCAACCTTGTTGCTGCTGCAAGCTGCCGCAGAAACGACAAGCGCAACGGATAATAATGAAACCGTCAAAACTTTCTTCTTCATGTTGCTAATTCCTCCCTTTTTCTACTTACATGTTATTGCTTTGCTTTATACTAAACCGCCAAAAGGCGGATCTAGCCTTTTACGGCGCCTACCATAAGGCCTTTGACAAAATACTTCTGCAAGAACGGATAGAGGAAAATAATGGGGCCAATGGTTACGACCGTTGTAGCAAGGCGCACTGTCATCGCTGGCGGAATAAAGTTCGGAATGCTGATATCCGCAGAGATTTGATTGACATAGTCCAAATTGTTCATGATTCGTTGAATTAAATATTGAAGCGGATACAAATTTTTATCATTAATGTACAGAACAGCGTCAAACCACTTGTTCCAATATCCTAAGGCATAAAATAGTCCGATTGTCGCCAAAGCCGGCAGCGATATTGGCAAAATGATGCGGAACAAAATGTAGGCATCGTTTGCTCCGTCAATCTTGGCAGATTCGGCAATCGAATCGTCAATAGAGGCGAAGAAATTGCGAAGCAGAAACATATTCCATGCACTCAGCATGCTGGGAATGATAAGTACCCAAATCGTATCTTTCATGTCCAGATATTTTGAAATCAGTAGATACGAGGCGACTAGGCCGCCATGGAAAAGCATCGTAAAGTAAATATAAAAAGCCATATGATTACGATATTTCACGGATTTTACCGAAAGCGTATACGCCATCGCACTGGTCAAAATCATGGACATCGCCGTTCCGACCACTGTAATGAAGGTCGTGACGCCGTAAGAGCGATAAATCGTATTGTCCCTGAAAATCATTTTGTAGGCTTCCAAGCTAAAATCTGTTGGCCAAAACATATATCCGTTCTTCAAGATGGATGCTTCCGAGGTAAAGGAACTGGCCACGACGGACCAGAAGGGCAATAAACAATAAAGTGAGAATAGTCCCATCAAGACATAAAATAATCCTTTGAGCAGTCGATCCGGGAAGCTTTCCTTTATCATGGTTTCATATCGACTCCTTATCTAGAAAATAGCAGATTCTGGTGCGGTTTTTTTGGCGATATAGTTGACGGTCAAAACGAGGATGAATCCAATCAACGATTGCATGAAGCCGATCGCAGCCGACATGCTCATATCGCCAAGATCCATCATTGCACGAAATAGATACGTATCGATGACATCCGTCGTTGGATAGAGCAATGGATTGCGTCCGATAATCGCATAAATCATACCGAAGTCCCCGTTAAAGATGCCGCCAACCGCCAGTATCGTTAGCAAAATAACGGTAGGCTTGATCAGCGGCAATGTAATATAACGAATCTTTTGGAAGCGGCTAGCTCCATCCATCGAAGCAGATTCGTAAATATCCGGATTAATTCCCGAGATCGTAGCCATATAAATAATTGAGCCAAAGCCAGCTCCATGCCATATCTTAAGCAATACAAGAATAAGAGGCCAATAGCCCGGCGACGACAACAATTGAATAGGGCCAATTCCGAACACGGACAAGATCTGATTGATAAAGCCGCCATCCGTTGCAACGAATGCCATCACGAACATCGCTACGACTGTCCAGGACAGAAAATGCGGAAAGATCATGACGGATTGAGTAATTTTCTTGTACCACTTGCCACCCATTTCCGTAACCATTATGGCAATGACCACGGCTGCAAGCGTATTAAAAACGATAAATAAAATGTTCAAAAACAGCGTATTGGTCACAATTTGAATCCAGTCGCTCGATCGGAAGAAAAACTGAAAGTTTTTGAGTCCGATGAATTCACTGCCGGTGATTCCCTTCATTGCCTTAAAATCTTGGAACGCGATGACAATCCCGCCCATTGGCAAGTATGCAAAAACAAAAAACCAAATCATTGCCGGCAATGCGAGAAGATATAAAAATTTGTTTTTTAATAGTTCAAAAAAGAATGCTCCGAGCTTCCCTCGATTCCTGCTTTTCGGGAAAGGCTGCTCGGTTTGGCTTGCAGTGGTGTGGCTCATGTAGATCCTCCTTCAATCTCTTTGCTGTTGTCATGTCATCACTCTATCTTGTCTTAGTCATTCGCTAAACCTCAAAAATCGATGAAAAAGCATATAATCAAAGAAAGGATAGGGTTTAAAATTCAATTAACCGTTTAAAAAATGCCAGAATGACAAGGTGAAACGGCTGTCGCCGTCCTTTATACTTTCCTATAATTGAACAAACAACCCCCTTTTTCTTCAGAAAAAGGGGGCTTTTTCATTCTCTATTTACTTCAGGTCATCCCGACCATCATTGCTTTTTCGGAAGTGATCCGGTGTTTTTCCACTATACTTTTTAAACGAGATGTAAAAATACTTTGTATTGTCGATCCCGACCATCTCCCCTATTCGGTTGGCCGGTAAATCCGTTGTCAGCAACAGCACTTTTGCTTTTTCGAATCGATAATCGCTCAGGTATTGGTTTATAGAAACACATGCGATATCTTTAAAAATCTTTCTTGTATAGTTGACGGATAAACCTGCCACTTCCGCTAGCTTCTCGATCGTCAGATTCGGATCCATATACGATTGATGAATGTGCTCTCTTAGCTTCTCCACGATCATGACGTTTTTTTGTGAAGACTGCTTATCCCGCATACTGATCGCCATTTCACTGAGTCCAACGAACCATTCCTCCGCTTGATCGAGCGTCTCGCACTTGTACAATTGCTGTCCCAAAGCGCCGATATCCGTACTAAGGCCGCTGCGGTCTCCAGTCGCCATCGCTTTAGCGGTACGTGTCACGGTAAACAACAGCTGATTCAACAAAATCATCATTTCGTCAAAAGGAGCCTTGCGTAGATGTGCAAAATACTCCTGGAGAGAATAGATGGCTTTCGATAGGTCTCCAACCTTCATGCTTTCGGACACTTGCTTCTCCATCGTGGCGGACAAAGTATCGGATATCGGCTCACGGCTACGCTCGATTTCGGTGGCGATTAAACATCCGGGACCAAATGCCATGCGATATCGCGACACATTATAAGCCGACTGCCAGGATAGTGGTATGCTTCGCAGATCGCTCCCATATGAGCCTATAAAAGCGGAAACAGACATCTTCAAAAATTTTTCCGTATTGTCTTGTATATCCATAAGAATCTGTTTGACCAGCTCCTCCGAGCCTTGTGGCTTCAAGATCAAAATGACGATCCGATCTTCCTCTCCATCAAAGCTGTAGGCTGGAAAGTGGGAGGAGCAAATTTCATCGGCAACGTTAGAAATAGCGTATTTTAACAAGGATAAATCGTTAGGACTGTATGTCTCTTCAAGCTCCCCGAAAGCATCCAGACGCAGCATACACACCTGGAAGCCCTCGGCTGGAAGTGACATGCCGATCTTTGACAGCCTCCTCTCTATATCCGAATCACTGGTCCAGCCTCCTGTCGTTAACAACCGCAAAACTTCCCTTTGTTCCGTATGCCTGTAAGCCGTCATGCTGCTCTGTAAATCTTGAATCTCTCGTTCCAAGTGCCGAAAAGCTCCTGTAAGCATGTCGAATTCGCTGATCGGCTCGTTGTTCGCTTCAGTGCCCCGCATCCCCGCAACATTTTTGATGAGTCGATGAATCGGACCGTAGATCATGCGAGTGAAAAAAAATCCGCTTATCCCCACGACAATCAAGATCACGGCCGTAACGGCAAGGATGTACTGTCTCATAGTATTTACCTTGCTTAGCAAGGACTGATAGTTAATATCGCCAATGAATACCCAGCCCAGACTTTCGGATTTGATATAGAACAGCCGATGTTCGGTGCCGTCCAGCTCCGTCTCTACGACGCCTCGCGGCGATTCGGATTGCAAAATTCGCTGAACGACATCCAGCTCTGACAAATTCGAGTTGATCCTCGAGAGATCCGAATGGGAGATGACGACTCCTTGCCTGTTGAGAATCATCGATTGGAACGAGTTGCTTCCCGCGCCGTTCATCATCATATGCTGCAGCACTTGCTGATCCAAATTCAGAATCAATGCCCCATTTGTCGCTTTTTCGTCTCTCGCGCTTGAATAAGCGACGCTAATTAAATTCCCGCTAAATGATTTCGTATCCGAGACAAAGGAAGTATGCCGCGGGATAAAAATGCTTCCGCGCATAGCACCGGAATTTTCAAGCAATTGCAGGATTTGCTGGTCATAAAATTCGTCAAAAGTTCTTACCGTCGTGAGAGAAGAAAACACCAGCTCATGCCGCGTATTAACCACATATACCGAATGCACCATCGGATTGGTATTAGCGAGTTCAGTCAATTTGTTTCCGATTCGCCCCATCAATCCCGTATCGAACTCGTTAGCGTAAAAGCCGGCTTGAATGTCAGCGGAATCGAAAGCGTTTCCAAATTGTTGATACGTCGAATTCAATAATATGTTTGCGGTATTGTAGGATTGCTCCAACGAACGATCCGTTGATTCCGTCAATTCATTCTTCAAGCTTTCAGATACTTTGGACGTAATCGCAAGCGTTAACGCCGCAATGATTAAAATTCCTACGATTAAATAAGATAAAATAATTCGGATCAGCAGACTCTTTTTCAACACAAAATAACGCAGCGTGCTCATGTGACCTTTCCTCATTTCAAAGTTATAATCTACTGTTGTCTATGTGAGTTTGTAACTTAAATTATAGGGATAGACCCTAACGGCTTGGTATGCGCTTTTTTAAGTTTTAAGTACGCTTTTTTAAGAAGTCATTTACATGACAGCAAAAAAGGCATGAAACGGATATTCATACCTCTTTGCTTGCCTTTGTATTATGAATTTGCAGCCCGTTCCTCACGAATGAAGCTGCCGTTGCGATATTCGCGTAAGCATAATGACGCGCTATCGGAATCGATGTCGTTCACAACTATTTCTTGCAGTCTGCCGTCCATGAGCCCGACTCGAACCGTATTCGCATCCAAAGCTTGCACGGAGCGGATCACGCGATCTCCCTCGTAAGGCTCTACGATTGTAACGAACCGTCCAACCTTGCCTTGCGTCCGAATACCGTATGTCGTACGTCTCTGGGCTTCATCGCCCGGGAACGCATCCGCTCCGATCAATCCTATAAAGCGAGCGGCCTGCAGACCTTCCAAATTGACGCTTATTACCGCTTCTTGTTCATGATCGATCGGGCTTGTCGGTATCGCTCCCGGATATTCGTTGCCTACGATCGTTACGCGTCCATTCTCGTAATCCTTGCCGATGCCGAAGCCACTGTCCACATTGTTATATACAGGCGACAATTCACTCAGTGTCAGTCTCTTTCCGTCCGCTGTTACGATGTAAGCCTCGCCCCAGAACAAACCTTGCTTTGTCCGCAGCGGATATTTTTGCTCGGTATATATCGGATCATTTTTCACACGTAAGGTCAAGGTTTGGACGCCTTCGGCGATTGCCAGATCGACCTTGCCTTCTCCTAACAGCCATGCACCAAAAGCGCCTTCCGAAAGGACTTCTCCGTCCGCCTCGACCTTGTACGCCATTGGTATCGTAATGCCGTGATACTCAGCCGCCCGCCCAATAAAATGTTCGGTATGCTGTGGCCATGCCGCATGAACATCCATTTTGAGCAGGCCGGGACGATTGTATGACGTTCTTGTTCCACGCAGATCCTCGCCTTCGCCGTATAGGGTCTTGAAGCTGGCAACGCTTGCTCCATCGACCTCATACCAATGGCAATCCGTAATAAACTGCGCATCCGACATGAGATTATCCGTCAGCTGGCTCGTATGTTTCGTTTTAGTTAAGCTCTCGGCCTGCAGAGCTTGGAAACCTTTGATTTGGAACAGGCAATCGAACTGATGCTCACGCTCTCCTTCCACATAATCGAACATAACGATAAAATCATCCGTTATCCCCATCACCCGCTTCTGACGAACGGGCTCGGTATAATCCGACAGTTCCCCGTATATCGCCCCGGCCGGCGCTTCGGGCAATGTGCTGGCATTCATCGCGCAGCGCCCCTCCAGCGTCTCGTCGTCTCGATAAATCATGCCGCCATATGGGGGATAAGCCCACTTTGCGGTCGTCTCCACCGCCACTGCCTGTATGGCGTTTCCGCTATAGAACAACGTACGTCTGGAATCGGCCGGCACCTGCACTTTCCCGTCGACGACGACCATGTTTTTGGTCATCGAGTTTTGCACGTAAAATTTGTACATGAAATGATGATAACCCCACCAAACATGCTCAGGATTAAAGAAGCTTCGGCCGTAACGCATGACGGATAAAAGCCCTGTCCGGTCAAAATGACCGTGCGCGTAGCCATGGGAGCCGTACCGGAGCACCGCTTGGATTCGATCCTGCTGCTCCCTTCCCTCCGTCTGGCTTCGCAGCATTGCGACGCCTACATTATCGGAATAGGCGTTGCTTGTCACATAAGAAGAACTAACGTCGGGCAATTCCGCATGGCCAAAGATGGGGTCGACTACGTTATTCATTTTGATAACCGGTACGTATTCGGGATCTTTGTAATAAAAATAAGCCAAATCGTAGGTAGACCCAAAATGTACGCCCTCCAGCTTCCGCTCCTCGGAATCGCTGATGCCGAACAGTACTCCCCGGTAGTCCAAAAACGGGATCGTAGCATCGAACATATCCTTAATGCGGATATAGCTTTTACTATTGCCGCCCCAACGTTTGTTGTACATCCCAAAACGGAAACGGGCATCCTCCCCGTTGTACGTGCTGTTCACCTCGTCGTTAAACGGCGCAGGGAAATGCGTATGGACGATATTGATGCCAAACGGCAGGAGCGCATGGGCCGTATGGATATACATCGACGATACCCAGGTATTGTAGCTGACCGAGCACTCATGCCACCAGCCATCATTGAACAGACCGTATCGCAGCTGCTCGATTGATCCTCCGGGCCCGAATACAAAGCGAAGCGCTCTCTCCATGTCCTGAATGGCTAATGCGCAATAAAACGCGCCGGTTATTTCGGATAGCAGCCAGTTGGATATATGACCGCTATGGATATGATGGTCTAGAATATCCATATAAATCCGGAAGCATTTCTCGATCCCTTGGTGCTCCCCCGGCGTCAACACGCCAGCATCGAAGATGATGTCATACGGAATCGCGAGATGCTGAAAAAAATGTCCTTCCTGGACATAGCTTTGGCTGCAGCCCTTTTTCTTCTTCGGATATCCGTATTCTTCGTTGATGAAGTACCGGAAAAATTGCGCCACTTTCTCCGCATAATGTTTCTCGCCGGTCAGCGCGTAAGCGTAAGCAGCGGACATGATGAAATGCTCTTCTTGCGTGTCATAGCAATAGTCCCGCTCATCGACTGGCACTGGCGGCTTAACTTCCCATGCCGCCGCATCTTGAAGGAGGCGCTCATATCCCGGATGGAAGCAATCGTGACGATCGATCAGCCTCTTGCGCTCCGCCCACTGCTCCTTCGACCAGTAAATATACGGATGAGCAAGTCTTCGAAGCGTCTTAAGCTCGATCTCGGCAGCGCTGGTACCGTCCCCGTTGCCTATAAAACGCAGCAAGGTACTTTCGTGACCTCCAGGCACCACGGATTCATGCATCATAAAGACGGCCGTTACCTCCTGACTGGCGTACGGCGCGAGGTCGAATTCCTTCGGCGACAGCTCCGCTAAGAGCGACTCCCAGCCTTCAAACCGCTGCTTTACCGACACGCGCTGCCGACTGTCCGTGCAGTTGTACACCGACATCGTGTAGGAAACCACCTCTCCGGCTTCGCCGGACTTGCCCCTCACGTCGGCGTGTACATACAGTCTCTCTCCCCGTACGAGCTTCGCGGTAAGAAGCTCGGCATTGCCTTGCAGCTCGAAGCTTTGCAGAAACCGCCAGATGTTAGCCTTTGCGGTCTCGATTTGGAAGTCCTCCAATCTTACCCTCGCCTCGTGTATGCCAGCTCCGGCGACTGCGATTCCGGCTTTCACCGGAATATGATCCGCAAAATTGGCTTGAACACTCACTTCGGTCGAATCGTCAACGCAATAAAGCTTCAGAATTAAGCCGTGCCAGCCCATCGCATCCTGCGCCGCATGATGCCCCCGTTCGAACCCGATCGGATACCACCCTCCCGCATCGTCCGCGGCAGGATAAGAGATGACGAGTTTTTGTGTCAAGCTATATTTTTCATCCGCCGGTCTTCCCGATAGTTTCCATTCCTTGAGCAAATCAATCTGTGCATTCATCGTTGTTCCGCTCCTTCGCGTTCAGTTTGGCTTACTACGACACCGTATTGTTCTGGTGCAGCTTTCAGCTCGTAACTCAACTTCCCGGCATGCAGAATGATCGTTCCGTCTTGATCCGTCTTCGTCCGCAGCTTTTGTTGTCCGCGTTCCTTAGGATACAGCACCGTCAAAAATCCCTCGCTCGCATCCGCAACGGCACGAATATACTCCATCATGGTGACACCATCGTCTCCGCTGTCAAAGAACGGCGTTGACCGCCCCTTCTCCACCTTGATCGACTGCAACGGGCGAATAAACACCGTTTCGAGATCAACTCCGTATACGCCTTCCGAAAGCAAGGCGCTGCCCTCCACTTTGGTTTGTTTGGATGCAACAGGAATCGTAAATTGAACCAATCCCGTGAAATCCTCGACCGTATCCCGGATGACGTACAGATCCGCTTGCTTCACGTACGTGACATGACGAATATGCCGGCCCTGTCCTTCGGGATTAGCTATTTCGATCGTAATCCTTTCCAGATCCTCGCCTAATTGCACTTCCAGCACTTTACTCGTTCTCGGTACATCAACCCAGCCTCGCTCCAAACTGTACGTTCCCGCTGACAGATTTATCGCGCCAGTGTTATGGCTTGGGATAACGGTTTGACGGGTCGCAAATTGCAGACAGGCATGGGAGTAGGAGCTAATATGCCAGCTTGTGCCGCTGTCGAAGTAACCTTCGATTCCCGAATCCATGACTAGCGGGATATTGTTTTTGTAGATGACAAAGGCACCTTGATCCAGATGCCCGTGCGCGATCGGACCGGGACTGGACATGATCCCAAAGTAGCTTTGCTTCGAATCTCCGGTTTCATTGCGGAAAATATAAATGCCTGCATCCGGAAAGCTAGCTGTCGAGCTCAGCTCAAGCGACGTTGAAGGCACATAATTATCGCCTTGGCCAAGCAAGTTTTCCAGCACGATGCCTTCTCCCCATAGCTTCTTAAACGGCTTGCCGGCTGCCGTCCACGTATGGTACATCCGATCCGCCAGCTTGCGATCGACCTTGGCGACATCCGCCAAATAAGTAGCAAAGCTGCCAAATTCGCTGCCATCCCCCAGCGCATGATCGCCGAATGGCGGCGTGCCGATCCTTCCGCCGAAGTATTCGTAGCCCGGCGTTTGCATCTCGATACTAAATCCGAACATACGTGCGAGCGGCGTTGTCTCGAACCAATCATCTCCGAGCACATTGCGCGCCGCCTTCGCATATCCAGCGAACCGCTCCAATGCCGCATGATGGTAACGAATCGACTCTGGCCAAGATGAATCCGGATTCACGTTCAACTCCAGCTGCGCCTTTAGAATAGCGTCCGCATTATACAGCCAGGTATGGCGATTCGGGAAATCGGTCAGCGCCATCATCATAAGGCCGGTACCCGCGCACATATCTGTTTGCCAATTGCTGCAGCCTTCCTGCGCCTCTCTCGGCGTCCACTCTGTTCGATCCCTCAAATCCAGCATGTATCGGAGCAAATATTCGACCAGTGCGTAAAATTGTCGCTTCTCCTCGCCCGAAAAAACATGCGCCTGCTTAATCATCGAGTAGCTGACAGCGGCGCTGCTGAGCAGCCTTCCGCCTTGTACCGCACCGTAGCTGTCGCTGCCTTCGGGACGCAGATTGGTGACCATCCAATGCTCTGCTCCTTGGCTGAAATCATGAAGAATGTATAGAAGCGCATATTTGACTTTCATGGCATACTCGATCTCGCCCGTCAGGGCATATTGAATGGCGTCGCACTGCATCGCAAGCTGGAAGCGTCCTCCCGGGATAGACGATTTACGATTAAACAGATACGTATATTCTCCGATCGGCGCTCCAGATTCGTTATAGTACGTAACAACCGTCTTTAAACCCGCCTTCAGCTTGCCATCCAATTTGGCTTGGAAGGTTAGCGTGTACCCGACTCCGCTTTCGACATTAAACGGTTCGATGCAGGTCCAGGCTGCCTCGTCCTCACGGGTTGGATTGCAGAGATAGAGCGAATGGTTACGAACGCCTTCTTTGTGTTTCGTCGCAACCTGCGATGATGGATTAGCCGGCTCCAGCCGTTTCCGATCGCCACCGCCGCAATATGGATATTCGCTTTCCCATCGCATGTGAGGATTTCCCTTGCGCGCTTCCGGAATCCAGAAGTCGGGACTGTCTGAGCCCTCGTCGAAACCGGCATTCCGGATCTTAAGACTGCCCCCGCTTGCTGATAAAATTTCCAATTGATCGATCCATACATGTCCGAGACCTTCTTCTTCATTCTCCTCGGATGGAAGCACAAATGAAATGCTCGCCTTCGCCGCATGTTCCGGAGCCTGGAAATTGACGATTTTGTCCGTCGAGCTCCACAAGTAAAAATGCTGGTTCAGCTCGTCATAATCCGATTCTCCGTCCTTGATGCTCGCAACGGCTATTTCGAGATCATCCAGGCTAAAATGTCCCGCAATCCCTGCAATACGTTCATACTGCTCTCGAACTAGCGGATCCGACTCGATCACGGCTTTCACCTGCTGGAGTCCTTCGCCAGTCAAATAGAGTGACGCGCATGGATCCACATCCGTTCGAAGCACTCGGGAGTAGCGGCATTCGCGAATTCGATTAAAACAGTCCACGACGGCTAGCGCAAGCTCCTCGCTGGAATGATCGCTCAATGCGTCATCCGATGATGGCTTTAGTTGTTCCACGGTTTCCGCGGATGCTCGAAGCTTACGAACAGCTTCATCGTCCAGGCAACCGACTTCCCCGCCAATTCGGGCATTATGCAGCAGCTCATCCGCTTTCGATAATGCCAAGTCCGCTTTATAAACAAGCCGCTCCTTGCCTCCGCGAAGCAGATCCTGCTCCTCGAACCACTCCAGAGCGGACTCCATTCCATACGATGTATATACGCTGCGCTCTTTGGCGAAAGGCGGCACCATCGTATACCGCTTGGTTGCGAACAATACCGCTTCTTCCTCACGAGGAGCATAGAACTCACGATTGCGTTTAAACGGCAAGCCGTTCTCGCCCTTCAACGCTTCACGTGCCGCTTGCATCAGATCGTCGATTGCCAGCTTGGCACCGTCCGTATAATAACATCCTCTTACATCTACTATAGCTTCCGCCCGCTCTATCAAGGCTTGGAGCCGTCTTTTGTCCTCCGATACTTGCGTCATCTCTTCCCCTGCCTTCGTTTCTCATCGTTTAAGTGGATGATAGATTTCCTGCAAAGGATGACAGATATCGCGAATAATGACTAGCACCAAATCGTAACGAAAACATCAATATTGCATGTTCATCCCGCTCAAAAGCTTAAAATTTCACAATCTTAAAAAATCACGGTCCCCTCTGCGCACGAGACCATGTTACGTTGGATATTTATTATGTTAGTGTCTCTTTTAACCAATCGTAGGCTTGCCTTCCGCTAATTTCATGAACGCCCGGGAAAACGTCTACCGCCAAGCGATCACTGGCTCCTTTTGACTCATAAATTTCGTGAATGGCAGATGCTGCGCGTCTAAAGCCCTCAACAGGAAAGATCGGATCCCTCTCACCGGACTCCAAAAACAACGGACGGGGGGCGATTAATCCGATGAGCTCAGGAAGCTCTGCATGACGAAGAATGCCCGGCGTATAATTATCAATACAATGATGCACAGCCAAAATACTGTCTTTAAACGTGTTAGTAAAGCCCGTCAACACAGTCGCACGAATGCTCGGTCTAAGAATAGACGTGATGAAAGCAATTAATCCTCCTCCGGAGAAACCCATCACGCCGATTCGTTCTTTATCTACTTCCGGTCTACCTGCTAGATACGCATAAGCTCTAAGCGATTCTGCAACTCGAAGTCCCGTCAACGTCTTGCCTAGCATCATAAGCTCAGTCGATAATCTGTAACAAGAGCTCGGCGCATTGGGATTGACCGCCAAATCCGCATGCAGCCGACGCTCGCCGAAGCCGATCACATCGGGTGCAATGACCGCCATCCCTCGACGCGCAAGCTCCAAAGCAAAATGCTGGTGGATGCCCGGCACCCCGCTATCGGGCGAACCATCTGGCAAGAGGCCTACAATTTCGCGGCTGCCATAGCCGTGTCCATGCAACGCCAATACGCCAGGAAGAGCCCCTTCTGCATGTTTTGGCAGAAGAATATAGGCGCCAAAGCTTAAGCCCGGCGTCGCGGAAAGCTCAATCCTTTCCCGAATATAATCATCCAGTTCCACACGCTCCAGAAGCTTAGGCTTGAATGTCGCATTTGGCGCAACGGAGCCTATCAGCTCCTGCAAGGCTTCTTTCAACATTCTGCTGCGTTCGTCCGAGCCCACCGTTGCTTTATGATTCTGATGTTGTTCTATAGCCTCATTGTACAACTGCTCCAGCAGACTATCTCCATTCCATGAATACATCTTCAACTCACCCCATGTCATTATTACTCCGTCTAGTTTATCTCCTCACTCTATTAGCCGAAATGACGATATTTTACGATAGGTTTTAATTGTAACGAAAAAGAGAATGATCGAACACCAATAGTTATCCTAGTTGCGCTTCGATGTCTGGTTGTCAGCAATTAGGTTGTTCCCTTATACTATTGAGTATTGCAGGTATGAACTGCTCGAGAATAGAGGAGCCATCTTATGTCCGAAATACCGCTTGTCGATAAAGCTTACCAATCTATACGCCAACAGCTTCTGGACGGAGCGCATCTGCCCGGAGATTTGTTCTCGGAGAGCGATCTGGCCGAGAAACTCGGCATGAGCCGAACCCCGGTCCGCGCCGCCGTATCGCTGCTCGAAAAGGAAGGGTTCGTCCAAACGCTGTACAAACGGGGCATTCTGGTCAAAGGCATCGACATTAAAGATCTGTATGATATTTTCGATTTGCTGGGCGCGTTGTATTCGTTCGCCTTGGACCGAATGGCTCAGGGCATGTACGAGCTGGACTTAGAGGCGATGCAATCGCATTACGACCGGCTCGTGAAGGCAAGCGAGGAGCAGAAGTACCGCGAGTATTACGAGAACGGCCTGATGTTTATGCGTACGCTGCTTACGGCTCTGCAGAACCGGTATATGATCGATACGTTCGAGCTGCACAGGGATAAGCTGCTGTACTTTGTCGTCGCCTACCGATTGACGAAGGGCAATAACCGCCCATATACGGGGAGGAAGCTGTACAAGGAAATTCTGGATCATCTCTCTAATCAGAACTATATGGAAGCCAAAACGATCATTCATCAGCATTCGCGCAATATGCGCGAGGATTTGCTTCGCCACGGTTATATGACTTGATTAATCCGAATGCACGCCTGCTCCATTATATGCCATCACTTTCATAGCCTTCGGCGCATGATGCGCCGAGGGCTTTTTTGTATTTCTCGTAAATCGGGGGCGGCTCGTTTATAAAATCTAATTATTCATTTAACATTAGCCTTACATACAACAACTATTATTCTTGTATGCAAGATAAAAAGCCAAATGGAGGGAAATCAAATGAATCCAATCAAATTCGTTCACCTCACCGACACGCACATGAACGCACCGCACACGGAAGGGCCGTTCGTCAAATTCAATCTGGCGGATAAAGTCAGACAGGTCTTCGCGCATATTCAGCAGAATCGCGTCAATCCATCGTTTGTCGTCATTACGGGCGACTTGTCGCATGAAGGCAACACGGAGGACTACGAATACATTCGCGAGCTTGTCGATGAAGGATCGTCCTCGCTCGGCATTCCGGTCTACGTCGTGCTCGGCAACCATGACCATCGCGCTCCGTTCCGCGAAGGCTACTTGAAGGAAGAGCCGTCCGAGCAGCCGTACTACTACAGCCATACGATTCAAGGTCTTCGTCTCATCGGCCTGAATTCTCAGACTCCAGGGCACCATTATGGCCGTATCGACAACGAACAGCTCGCATGGCTGGAGGAAGAACTGAGCACGCCGGCCGAACGCGGTACGATTATCGCCCTTCACCATCCGCTGCTGACGATCGAATCGATGCCGGCTGAGCATGTGCTGGCCGACCGCGAGCAGTTGGGCCAAGTGCTAGCCGGAACAGACGTTGTCGGCATCGTGGCGGGCCATGTTCATACAAACAATGTCGGCACGTACAACGGCATTTGCAGCATCGCGGCGAACGGCACGGCGTTTACCGGCGAGTTGGCGGACGATGACCACTTCAGCATGGTGGACTATTGCAGCTACAATGTGGTCAGCGTCAATCCGGAAGGCGTGGCGGTACAGACCGTTGTCATGCCGGGGGGCCGGGAGGAATATCTTCGTTTCCCGCTTGCCTTGCTTGCCGCTCAGCACTAATCGCTCGTCCCATCCAAAAATATTCGACAGGGAGCCCTAACCATGACTAATGAATTAATGCCAGCTTGCCTACTCCCCCTTCAGGGGGTACATAATTTCCGCGATATGGGAGGCCTTCGCACGATGGATGGCCGTACGGTCAAACAAGGGCTCTTGTTCCGCGCCGCCGAGCTGACCGGCCTAACGCCTGACGATCATCTGGCCTTAGAGGCGATCGGCCTCAAGAATGTGTTCGATTATCGCAACCGGGCGGAAGCCGAGAAGAAGCCGGATCCGCAGATCGGCCAAGCGGTCAATCTCCGAGTCCCCGCGAATGCGGGCGCCGAGGATCAGCCGGATTTGGACCTTGCCCAAATGTTCGCGCAAGGGCTGCATAAGCAATTCTCGAAGGATATGCTGGACCGTCTCTACACCGATCTTCCGATTCGAAACGCTTCGTACAAGCAATTGATGGAGCTGTTGAAGTCGCCGGCATCGAATTTGCCGCTCGTTCATCACTGCGCCGGCGGACGTGACCGTACCGGCATCGGCAGCATGCTGATCTTGCTGACATTGGGCGTTCCGTACGAGACCGTGATGGAGGATTATCTATTGTCCAATGTGACGCTGGCCGGGTTTCATCGGCAAATGTTCGATATCGCGGCCCAGTATGTGAGCATGGACGATCTGCGCGAGATCGAAGCTGCGATGAAGCTGCAGGAGCGCTACCTGAACGCGTCGCGAAACCGTATCGATCAGGAGTACGGCACCTTCGAGAGGTACCTCGAAGCCGAATTCGGCATTGATGACGAGTTGCGTCAACACATTCAAGCCTATTGCCTGGAATAGTCCAACAATGAGATCTGGAGGAATCGATTAATGAAACGAATTGCGAAACGAACAATGACGCTTCTCTCGTTAGGCGCCATGATCGGACTCAGCGCTTGCGGCGGTGCAAGCGGCGACAACGTCTCGGCGACGCAAGCGGAGATGGGGACGCTTGATCCGGCCAACCCGACGACCGTTGCCTTCTATTCGTACAGCCTCGCCTATCCGACGATGAAGCCGGGGATGGAGCAGCTGATCAAGGAATTCAACGACACGATCGGCAAGGAGAAAGGCGTTATCGTCGAGGGCGTGCCGGACGCGACGATGCAGCAGTATAAAGCGGATATCTCGGCCGGCAAGTCGGTGGACATCGTCCAGCATCCGTTCGGCACGCTCGACAGCTCCCGCATAAGCCTTGGCTTCAAGGCTTATGAGGACACGTTCCCGCAAGAGGAGCTTGAAACGCATCTGGAGGGCATATCGCCGAACGCGCTCGAGCTGGGCAAGATCGACGGCAAGATGTACGGGCTGGCGTTCACGTTCAGCACGCCGATCGTGTTCATTAACGGGAAGCTGTTCCAAGAGGCAGGGCTCAATCCGGAGCAGCCGCCCGAGACATGGGAAGAGATTAAAGCAGCCTCTCTTCAGATCAAAGAAAAAACCGGCAAGGACGGCTTCGGCCTAGCGCCTAGCAACGGCTGGATAACGGAGGGGCTCATCCTCAGCAACGGCGGACAAGTCTTGTCAGACGACCGCAAAGAGGCGCGGTTCGCAGGCCCGGAAAGCACTGAAGCGATCAGCATGTGGAAGGACCTGTACCAGAATGGCGCATCGGCTGCCGGCACGGAAGCCGAGCTCTCCGAGCAATTTATGGCGGGCAATCTGGGCATGTACGCTTCCTCCACGGCGCTCCACAGCGGCGCGAAGCAAGCGGCTGACGCAGGCGGTTGGAAGCTGTACGGTGCGGGCATGCCTCGGTTCGCCGACCAGGAAGCCGTTCCCGTCAACTCGGGCAGCGTGCTGGCCGTGCGGCCGGACAGCGCCAATAAAAACGCGGCGGTATGGGAATTCATCAAGTTCGTGACCGGCGACAGGGGCTACACGATCATTACGTCCCAGGTCGGCTACTTGCCGCTTCGCACGGGGCTGGCCGATGATCCGAACGGCCTGAAGGACTTTGTCGAGCAAAATCCGCTGTATAAGATCAACCTGGAGCAACTGAAGAAAATCAAACCGGTGGCAATCTGGCCGGGCGACAACGCGACCGAAATCGCAACGTTGTTTACGGATGCCATCGTCAAGGCCATTACATCGGACGATGATGTCGCGGATACATTGACCAAGGCGCAGGACGCAATCAATGGCATGATCCAGTAATGAAGCCATACAGCAATACTCGGCAAGACGCAGGTCTTTGGACAAGGAAGGGATCGCGATGAGCAAAACAATGGAAGAATTGTACTCCCCCCTTGCGAAGGGGAAACAGAAGGCGGCTGCGCGCCATTGGAACAGTTCCAAGTTCTGGCGCAAGCTAAAGCCCTACCTCTATTTGCTGCCGGCGGCCATCCTGCTTGGAATCTGGATGTACAAACCGTTGATCAATACATTCTATCTGGCCTTCCACAAGTGGAGCATGGTTCCGGGCACGGACAAGCTGTTTGTCGGCTTCGATAATTTCACGCGGCTGCTGCAGAACGAAGCTTTCGCCGGAGCGATCGGCAACACGGTTTTCTATACGCTCGGCTTGCTGCCGTTCTCGATAGCCATCCCGCTCGTACTCGCCGTTGTGACGAACCAGATGAATCCGCGCATGAAAAATTTTTATCGCGCGCTGTTCTTTATTCCCATGATTCTAGCGCCGGTGTCCGTAAGCGCCATATGGCGGTGGTTGTTCCATCCGTCCAACGGGATCGTCAACCATCTCTTGCTTAAACTCGGGTTCGTTCAGGAACAGATTGCATTCTTCTCGGATGCGTCTTGGGCGAAGTGGATCATCCTGCTGATTACGGGCTGGAAGATGCTCGGATTCAGCACGATTATGTTCGCTGCCGCCTTGACCGGCATTAACCGGGAATATTATGAGGCCGGAGCGATCGACGGAGCCGGCAGCTTCCGCCAATTTTTGTACATTACGGTTCCGCTCATGTCGCCTATGATTCTGTTCATGCTGACGATGAGCCTGCTGTTCTCGAGCCAATGGACGTTCGCGTATATCGATATTCTGACGACGGGCGGTCCTTACGGCACTTCGACGAACATTTATTACGAAATGTACCGCTTCGCGTTCTCGAATTTGAACGTCGGCGTCAGCTCGGCGGCCGCCATGCTGTTCTTTGTCCTATTCGGGCTGATTGCGCTGTCGCTAAATGCCGTATCCCGCAGGTTCGCCTTTTATGATAATTAACGCTTCAAAGGAGATTGGCCAATCATGAATAAACGGTCTCAGGTTCTTTCGATGTTCCAGCATGGAGCGCTTGCTCTGATGTGCGCGGCAGCCATCATCCCGTTGTATTGGATGGTCATCTCCTCGCTCAAGAACGAGTCGGAGATCTTTACCGCCAGCTTGTTCCCGCTTCAGCCGACATTCGGGAATTACAGCTACGCTTTCTCTCAGATGCCGATCGTGCGGATGATCTTCAACTCGTTCGGCGTGTCTATCCTGATGACGGTGCTGCAACTGGCAACGGGCCTGCTCGCCGCTTACGCGCTCGTAAGGTGGAGGTTCCGCGGGAAATCGCTTATCTTCGCCCTGCTCAGCGTGACCTGGCTCATTCCGTTCCAGGCGATCATGATCCCGAACTACGTCCTCATCAACGATATGGGACTGAACGAAACGTTGCTTGGCATCGTCTTGCCATTCAGCGTCTCCACGTTCGCCATTCTATCGCTGTATCAGGCGTTCCAATCGTTCCCGGGCGTGCTGATCGAGGCGGCATGCATCGACGGGCTGAGCGACTGGGGCATTCTCACCCGGCTCATCCTGCCGAATATCCGCTCCACCGTGGCATCGCTAGGCATCATACAGTTCATCAATGCGTGGAACGAATATTTGTGGCCGATGCTGGTAACCAAGGATATGAATAGCGCGCCGATTCAGATCGGCCTGAAGCTGTTCGTCAATTCCGACACGAACATGTGGGGGTCGCTCATGGCGGCGACTACCGTGTCCTGCCTGCCGATCCTGCTCATCTACCTCGTGCTTCGCAGGCAGATCGTCGACTCGTTTATTCGATTTGGCATCAAGTGAATGTAGATGAACAGAAATAGCCCCGGACGCGAGAGTCCGGGGCTATTTCGATTCAAACCGATGGTGCCGATCGAGATCAAATCCTCTAGATAATTTATAGTACGACCACCACAGTGACATGATAAAGGTTAGCTCGAAGGCATTGGTCACGGCCGAGCTCTCCACGGGGATAGTAATCGCGCTGCCCAGCAGCATCAGCAAGACGCCTGCCAGCATCCAACCCCATCTTTGTTTCACGAACACCATAATGCTAATAACCAACAATATTAGAATGACGACGATTACCATAATGGGCGGACCCGAAGCCTCTAGGCTTCCGTATCGAAGCACGCCATACTCGCGAATGGGTATGAATGTCTTGTGCGTCGTTTCGTACACCTCGAACGCGATTAACCCTAATGTGACTATGCCTGCTATGTATCTTGCGCGTGTGTCCTTCCTGTATGACCGAAAGGATTGTATTTGTTCAATCACCCAACATCCGAACAAAACAAGTGTCGGCGTAAAAAAGGCATGACTCCAAAAACGCGATAAATTCAGCGATTCTAACAAGGGTCCTTCTCCGATAAACTTACCTGAAGCAATGACGGCATTATCCCAAACAAGGGCAACCGTCACCATCAGCAAGAATATCGATAGCGAAAACCCTCCCTCTTTTCTCAATATATAAAACAATCCCCATATTGCCAGAAGCAGATACACAAAGGCGTAACCAAAATATAAAACCGTATCCAATTTCTCACCTCCCAAAAGTGATTTTCTACTACTAGAGTACCCAGCTTACGCTCCGGTCAACCTTCGAATATCGCGGGAGAGCTTAACATTATAATATCGGCTACCACTAGCGTTGCAAAAGATTCGTGTCGCTTAGTATTCTTAGAGTTAACTCGTCCATTTTCATCCTCACCTTTGACGAAATTGAAAAACAGACTGCCCTAAGCGAGCAGTCTGTTATTGTTATAACTTATTTCTTCGCCTTAAAAATCTCATGATACAGCTTCATAAGCGCCCGCTTCTCAATTGCTCACATAGCTCCGACTAATCCCCAGCTCCTTCGCAATATTAGTAAAGTTTTGTAGCACTTGACGTACTTCATCTGTTGACTTCGTTTGCATGAGCTCATTTTTCAACTCATCTGCCTTATCAAATCCATTAATATATATCTTGAAAAACCGAAGTAAATGAACAAATGGTCTCGGTTCTAGTTCTGTTGCATATTTATCATATAAATCAATATGGTAGTTTAATAACTCCATTTTTTCGTCTCTGCTATGCTCTCTAGGTGTTTTCTCAAAAGCAAATGGATCTTTAAATATACCTCTACCGATCATAATTCCATCAATTCCATATTGTTCTGCCAGCATTAAGCCTGTTTTTCGATCAGCTATATCTCCATTAATCGTTAATAATGTATGGGGTGCAATCTGATCACGAAGCTGTTTAATTTCAGGAATAAGCTCCCAATGAGCAGCCACCTTGCTCATTTCTTTCTTGGTTCGTAGATGAATAGAAAGATTTGCAATATCTTGTCGCAATATATGTGATAACCACTCACGCCACTCATCAACATGTGTATAGCCAAGTCTGGTTTTTACACTTACAGGTAATCCACCTGCTTTAGTAGCTTGTATAATATCTGCTGCAAGCTTAGGTTGTAGAATAAGTCCGCTACCCTTAGCTTTAGCTGCGACGTTATGAGCAGGACAGCCCATATTAATATCAATGCCTTTAAATGCAAGCTTAGCTAAACCTATGCTCATTTCCCTATAATAATCAGGGTTATTTCCCCAAATATGCGCAACCATAGGCTGTTCATCTTCTGTAAAGTATAATCTCCCACGTTCACTATATATAGCATCTGGATTACAGTAACCTTCAGTACTTGTAAACTCAGTAAAAAAAACATCAGGTCTACCCGCTTTACTCACAACATGACGAAACACAACATTAGTTACATCTTCCATAGGAGCAAGTACAAAAAACGGTTTAGGTAATTCCCCCCAAAAATTTTCAATCAACTTTAATTCCATTCCTCTCATCAGCATACGATAACCGCTAAAATAAACACCATTATAACATATTTTTATCATGCAACTATTAAGTTTGCCGGCAGCCAATGGTCTGAGCACTATACTATTCATAGCCAACCAAAACACTCTCATGTGTCTAGTACGTAACATGAAAAACCAAACGACATCTCTGCCATTTGGTTTCATTTTTTGAAGTTACATCAACTGATACATATATTACTAACGGTATTCTGTGTGTTGGGGCAATTATCACTTCTTCACCTTATAAAACTCATGATACAACTTCATCAGCGCCCTTTTCTCAATCCGCGAAACATAGCTCCTGCTGATTCCGAGCTCCTTCGCAATCTCCCGCTGCGTCCGCTCATCTCCGCCATGCACCAGCCCGAAGCGGCCGATGACGACTTCCTTCTCCCGATCATCCAATATGTCCAAATTCTTGTAAATCTTGCTCTTCTCGATCTTGAGCTGCACTTTATCCGCCACGTCATCGGACTCCGTGCCAAGGATATCGATCAGCGTGATCTCGTTCCCCTCTTTGTCCGTGCCGATGGGATCATGCAAGGATACGTCCTTGCGCGTCTTCTTCAAGCTGCGAAGATGCATAAGTATTTCGTTTTCGATACAACGGGCGGCGAAGGTCGCGAGTTTGGTGCCTTTGCCCGTTTGGAAGCTTTCGATCGCTTTGATTAAGCCAATGGTGCCGATGGAGATTAAATCTTCGAGGTCTTCGCCGGTGTTGTCGAATTTTTTAACAATATGGGCGACAAGACGCAAATTATGTTCGATCAGGATGTTGCGCGAGTCTCCGTTGCCTTCTGCCATAAGCGCGAGATGTTTGGCTTCTTCTTCTTCCTTGAGCGGTTGAGGGAACGCGTTGTTTTTGACATACGAGACTAGCAGAGTCAGCTGTTTAATAAACAAAGCAATTGCCGAGAACAATCCCATCCTTTGTACACCCCCATGCTGTATTGGCAGAACCGCGGATGAAACGAACGCCGAATCTTCGTTTCGCGTTTCCGGCCCTTGCCCACTAGAACGTCAGTTGTACATTGTATGTAGGCGAGGGCCCATGTGTGCCTGTACGTAAGGAATCCATCTTGTAAACGGCAAAATCGACATACATCACATTTGCGCTAACTAGTATAAAGGATATTTCTGACGCAAGTCCTCGCGGTGAAGAACATTGGAATCCTCTCGAATATAGTGGCATACGTAAGAGCGGCGCCAGCGATCTTTGCTTCGGTTTTTGTTGGATGAATGGATGAGAAGCTCACTGAAAAACAGGATATCTCCCTTTTCCATGACAACCGGGATTTGCCGGCTCGTATCGACGCCTTCCGTCTCCTCGGTCCACGATTCGTGTTCTTCGATATTTTTGACCGCGCCATGCGGCAGCAGTCCCAGCTTGTGCGTACCCGGCATGACCCACAAACAGCCGTTTTCCTCATCAACGGATTCCTCCATTGCCGTCCAAGCAGCAATCATCGTCATAGGGTCGTTTTTAATATAATAATAATCCTGATGAGACGCTTGGCCGGGAGAGCCGGGTTCTTTGTAAAAATACATGCTCTGCACGCATACGGCTTCCTTGCCCATCAACTGCGCCAATGCTCCGCGTACGATATTGTTTTTCATAAGCTGCCTGGAGAAGCTGTCATGTTTATGCGGATTGAACAGGCGCAGCGAATATTTTTTGCTCTCTTCGACGGCGGCCCACTCTGGCATCGGGGATTGGTTGCGAATATCGTAGATGTGTCCGTTAAAGGCATCGATTAAATCCTCGCTCATTCCCTTTTTGAAGAGATAATACCCCTGCTCCCTAAAAAAGTCGACATTCTCTTGGCTTAACGGTTGGATTGACGCTGTATACTTGTTAGTCATTTGTTATTCCCTCCAGGATATTAAGGATTCTCTTGATAGAGAAAGCTTACAGCGAGCGCCCCAACTCCACAATGGATACAATTATCGGATATGTGTCTATAATTGACATCACTAATAAACATGGAATACGATGATGACAATAGCAGCGACGAAAGGAAGACAAGATGATGCCGGATTCAGCATTACCCCGTCCCATTAGCCTTGACCATGTACAATCGGTCACAGCCGGATCGATCGTTTACCCGCCGGGCGGACGTTTCGGTCCCCGTATCCAGCAGGACATTCAATTAGTGTTGCTGCATTCTGGCGAGATGAGAGTTTCAATAGAGGGGCAAATGATGCAAGTGCAGCCAGGCCATGTCGTAAAGCTGATGCCCGGTTACGAAGAACGATTTGCATTCGCCGAGGATGAGGAGACGTGGCATCGGTGGATTGCCGTGCATGTCGAGGAATTGCCGGAAGAAACGTTAACGTTAATGGCAGAACTTCCTGTCGTACTCCCGTTGTCCGAAGAATTGAACCATCTAACCGATCTTCTATTGTCCGTCCAGCATCGAACATATCCCGGCGATCCGTTGCTTCGAACGTTAGGCTTGGCAGCGCTGCAATTATATCCGTTGGAATCCAAGCGCGTGACGGAACGGGAGAACCACTCGTCTGTGTACACAGCTATCTCGTGGATGAAAGAACATCTCATGGAGGAAATTTCATTAACCGACCTGGCATCCAAGGCCGGCGTATCTTCGGAGCATCTCGTTCGTTTGTTCCGGCATTACGAGAACGATACGCCTATCCATTATTTATGGAAGCTTCGCGTAAACAAGGCGATTGATCTGCTCGTCCATACGGGATTAACCGTCACGGAGATCGCCGAACGCTGCGGGTATCAAACGACTCATCATCTGGCCAGACAAATGAAACAAATGACAGGTCTTACCGCAACGCAAGTTCGCCGGAACTCGTGGAAAGGCCTAGGTACAAATCGTATACGTAGTTAAGTGTGTATGAAAATTCATACACAATCCGCCAAATAGGCTAGCACCTGGCCATATGGCTATCCAAAAAGTCAGTGAAAACGGAGTGCTGGACGCCCCGTTTTGGTTGAATGTTAAGTGGCAGGCATCCCCCTCGCCACTGTCATGAAAAAGCAGGTAAACAAAAAAGTTGGACGGCGCGTCTTTCCGCCCAACTTTTTATTTTTGAGACTTATTGGACAAACCCTTCTTTTTTGCTTTTCCTGTGCCTCTTACCGCTTATAGATAACCGGAAAATACTCATTAGAGAACGTTTGCCCCTGCACCGGTCTAGGTCCTAACAGCCGAATATTGTCATGGCGCTGGATTCCCGCACGATACCCGGTACCGCCTTTCATCACATGGGCGACGACCGACAGGCGTGGCTCGTTTGTCCGGTTCTGTCCCGAGCCATGGAACGTGAGCCCGTGATGGAAGCTTGCTTGCCCTGCTTTCAGGATACAAGGCTCCTCCACCCAGTCGCGGCCATCCGAATATTTGTGTTTCAGCTCTTCCATATTTTGATTGAAGAACGAATCGCTGTCCGGCACCAATCCCCACCTATGAGATCCGACAATCGTCATCATGCCTCCGTTGGTCAAGTCCGTATCCTGCAGAGCGATCCAGACGGTAATCATATCGGAGGTATCCGAGCATTGCCAATAGCCGTAGTCCTGATGCCAGCCGACATTGCCGGCCTTCGTTGCTTTGCCTCCGATTCCAGGCTTGTAGATGACTTGGTCGTGCCACAATCGAATTTCGTCCGTCTCCAGCAAGTCGGCAGACAACTCTCCAATCAGCGGATCCGTGACGACAGCCCGAATTTCGTCGTTAATCCACCAGCCGTTGTCCAGCTTGCGTAGCGCATCCGGATTGTCGCTTAATCGGAAGTGGTTCATCGGATAAGCGTCGCCGTCGTAATCCCCGCTCCAAATGCGCTCATGCGCTTGGCGCAATCGTGCGATCTGCTCGTCGTCAATCAGCTTGGGGCTGATCCAGTACCCGTTGCGGGCGAAAATCTCCTTATCCGCTTGCGTAATTTTGTAGGTTCTCTCGGCTTGTGTTTGCATCAAAGCACCCTCCTTCAATTGGATGCCCTAAGCATACTACTCGAGCGATTCGTTTGACGTTCGCGCCGGTATTAAGTAGGATTAGAAACACGGAATAGTTATAGAAACAATCAGGACGGTGACTCATGGGAAAAACCGATGCCGATAAGTCTAAAGCCCGCTGGACATTTAACACTGAAATCGACCCGCCCGTGCAGCGTGTACCGGAACTTGTCATGCTTGGAAGCGATGAGCTCCGCAAAGCGGCGCCGCTATTTGAGCATCAACATCCCGGTTGCTATGAATTTGTGTTTATAGAAAGAGGCAAAGCGAGCTGGGAGCTTGAGGGCAGGCTCTTCGAAACCTATGCCAGCGATTTGTTCCACTCCAGACCGGGCGAGAAGCACCGCGGCGGATTCAACGCGATCGAACCCTGCAAATTTTGGTGGCTAATCATCGAAGCGCCTCATCGGCATGCCTGGCTTGGACTCCCACAGGAAGAAAGCCGTCTCGTCAGCGATGCGATCGAACGATTGCCTCGCGTAAAGCAGATCGGATTGTTCGCAGTGCAATCGTTCCAGAAGTTAAAAGATGCGATATCTTTGGAAAGCCCTCTCCGCAGTGTCGTTGTGCGCAGCGCGCTTCTCGATACATTGCTCGCCTTGATACAATCGGGCGCAAGAACGGATACGATCGCTCACGACTTGCTTCACCATTATGATGCGTTAATCGCCCGAATGGAGCGCGAACCGGAATGGCGGCCCACCGTCGACGAACTTGCCATGACGGCCGGCGTCAGCAGCTCCCACTTTTACCGAACTTTCCAAGCCTACACGGGAGAAGCTCCGACGGCATTTTCCGAGCGGCTCCGCGTTAAGGAAGCTTGTCGGCAGCTGACCGATACGGAGCATTCCGTAACGGATATCGCGTATCGGCTGGGTTATGCGTCAAGCCAGCATTTTGCGACTGTGTTCAAACGTTTTATCGGCTGCACGCCGTCTCAGTGGCGCATATCCGGCTCGGCGCGGGATAACTCCCCGAGAAGCCGCGGCTAGCGGATCTGGAGCCATACCCTAAATCTTTGCCACAGCCAATGCCCAAGCCCGTTCGGCCAGCTTCTTAAGAATGAGCGCCTGCTCCCATCGGTCGGACAGCTCTTCTTCTCCCGACTTCATGGCGTATGGCGCCGGACCAAGCTCGCAGACGAATGGAAATACGTCGCCGGGTCCCGCCCCTGTCAACCATTCGTGCATGCAACTCGACCACCAGCTCACGAACCTTGCAGAGCATGGATCGTCGCCCTCTCTGCCGATCTCCGCCTGAATCTGCTGGCCGTTCGATACCCGGCCATGTATGCAGGAGGCGCGCCTGAACAAAGGCTCGAACCAACGCCCCGCTTCGATCGCATCCTGCTCCACGGTTATCTCGCCCGCGAGAACATAATGGGATAAGTCCAACGTGAGGCGCAGCTCCGGCAGCGCTTCGATGTACGACAGGGTTCTAAGCAGGTCTTGCGTAATTTTGCCTCGATGCGTCTCGACGAACATAGGGATTTGGGCCCGCCCGGCCGTCTCCAGCAGCCCGCCTAGCAAACGAACGGCCTCGTCGCCCGTCACGAAGCTGTTTGCGACCTGAGCGTTCACGTATTGCGCTCCGAGTTCGCGACACCGTTTCAGTACCGGAAAGAACGTGTCACCCGATGACGGAAAGCTCTGGACGCCCCAATGCAAACCATGACTCCGCAGCAATCGGACCCAGTCTTCCTGGCCATGCTCAGGCAGGCGGCTTAGCAGCCCAGCGAATCCCGCCTCCGCCACCCGCTCCAGCTTCCGCTCTATCGAAGTGCCCTCTTCGGACGTTCCGTTGATCGCCCACCAGGATTGATGCACTTCCAGCCGCGGGGGCCGGTTCGATCCATCGCTGATGCGCCTCATTAGCCCCCCGGACGTAATCGTTTTTGCCGATTTCTTCATGCCGAGCACCACCCTTTTATAATATTTGTCGTTTCTATCATTCAATGATAGAGTAATAAACATGCGAAAGAAATGAATGATTTGATTCAACTATTTATACAATTTGACTTATAAGCAGGAAGAAAGGAGCTGGGCGGGAGATGCTGGGGGTTCCATTGTTCATTCCGGGAGAGTCTTACGGCAAGGTCGTTTGCGAACGGGGGTGGAAGTGGAATCGCGGCGACGTTCCGTTTCACGATTACGATCTGTGGTATGTATGGCGGGGAGAAGGGCGGCTCGTTCTTAACGGCGAGGAGCATCCGCTGTCGCACAACCAGTGTTATCTGTTTCGGCCGGGCGACCGCGTGGACGCCTGGCATAATCCCGACCTGCCGCTAGTCGTCACCTATATTCATTTCACTGCAAAAGGGAGCTCCGAAATGCTGGCCGCTCTCCCGTCCCGCTATGATATCTCTTCCCCGTACGTTATCGAAGCCTATCTGGACAGATTCGTGCAAGTTATGACCTTAAGGGAGCACCGCCATAAAGAAGAAGCCTGCATGCTGCTTCGCCTCCTTCTTATGGGATTGGAACGGGAGAGCTTGTCTAGCAAAGAGGCTTCTAGAAGGCGGAGCCCGCATCTCGAAGCAATGACGAAGATCGCCGCAACGATTCGGGAAAATCCGGCTCAGGCCGGCACGATCGCGGAACTGGCGAAGCAGGCGTATTTGTCGCCACGCTACTTCTCTATGAAGTTCAGGGAAACGATGGGCCAGACGATCGAGAGCTATATCATCGAGAAGAGGATCGAACGCGCGGAGCTGCTGCTAAACCAGCACGGCATGATGGTAGGGGAGGTAGCGGAAGCGCTGGGCTACCAGAACATCTATTATTTTAGCAAGCAATTCAAGAAAGTTAGAGGCTACTGCCCTTCGAAGGCGGGGAGGCGGGGCGCTTTGCATCCAAATGACTAGCATGAACGGATAACGATCTCATCCTGAGCCTGAACATCGTCAAAAGCGGCATGGGAATGAAATCCCGATACCGCTCGCTCGCTCGCTCCACTTCTTCACTACAAAACCTTTATCCCATCCACTGCACATATTTTTTCTTCAGGCATTCCGTCATCCACTCGTTCACTTCCCACAAATCCGATATCGGCTTGTTTGTAAACGGATCTGTCGGCATATAGCCCGGAGGACCGAATTCCGCCGTAAAAGTGGTCTGCTCCTTGCCCGACTTCGTCTGTGCCGCGAAGATGCGCTCCCACCATTGCAGGAACAAACCGAGCTCCTTCTCGAAATAGGGCGAAGCCGGATGCGGCACCTGCGGCCCCTCGGGAAAACCGATTCGGCCGTGCACGTGAATCGCTCTTTCGATCGCAAGCCCGATCGCTTCTTGCTGATCTTCCAGATACGACTCGCAAACGTTTACCCAGTGGCTGAAGTCTGCCGTGATACGCAGCTCGGGAAATTTGTTCAGAAGTCTTGCCGTCGTCCAGGGCGTGAACATCGCGCGCCCGCGATGGGTTTCGTGACCGACCCGGATACCCGCCTTCTGCTCGATTCGCAGAGCTTTCTCGTAGAACCGATCCTGATCGGACTCGCTCATGCTGTCTTTGGCGCTATGGCAGACGATCAATACAGGCTCGAAGCTTGCCGCCCGCTCGACTTGCTCCTCGAAGCTGCCTGCATGGTCGCCGTACGTGAATGTCTGAATAATGTAGGATAGGCCATGACGCTTAAGCGCTTCCTTAAACCCCGCTTCATCCTCGCGGCTTGGCATCGGAGCCTCGACGCCGGCATACCCCGCATTCGCTGCGCGTTCCAGCAGCAACTCGTAGCTTCCTTCCAGTCCCCACAACGCTTTAAATACGTTTAACTTCATACCGTTCACTCCTTCTTCATGCCCATGGGCATCATCATGCCGTTATCCATCCCCATCATGGCGATACTTTCTCCGACCTCTGTCTCGTCCGTCAAATACACTTCGGTCCCGAAGACCGGTTCGGAATACGGCTGCGACGTGCTGCCTCTGGCCAATATCTGGCGATAATTGCCCGAGTCCCCCTCGAAGCCGTCATGATCCCAAGGCACCCAGGAGCGCGCGTTGCAATAGTGACAAACATACGAACGGCGATACCTGTCCGTCGTACGGTTCGGGTATGAGCGATGGAACAAATGCGAGTCAAAGAACAGGACGTCTCCGGCGCTAAGCTTAACGGGAATAGGCGGCGGGTAGTTGGCAACCACCTTGGAGAGCGTATTCACTTGATCGTCGATATGACTGACGTTTTGAACGCCGTGCAGATCGGAGAATGCGTCGAGCGCATGGACATTGCCTCCTCCAACGCGATCCGGCGGATAGACCGGTTCGTGATTAGAACCCGGAACAACCCATAAACAGCCGTTTTCTTCATCGACTTCCTCCAGAGCGACCCAAGCGCCGATCAGCGTATCCGGATGCGTCCGAATGTAGCAGGAGTCCTGATGCCATCCCTGGCCGCCCTTGCCGGGCGGATTTAAAAACATCATGGATTGCAAGGCGTATACATCAGGGCCGATTAGGGCTTCCGTTACGTCAAGAATAAGCGGGTTCAGCATGCCGCGTTCCGCAGCAGCATTAACACGGGATAACATGTGAATTCTCGTCGCCGCAGCGAACTCATCCTTCAAAGGATCACCGTTATTCTCGTCTGCTTTCTTTTGCGGTTCTAGTTCCTTGCGTCTGGCATCTTCCGCCAGCTCGTACAGCTCGCCAACCTGCGAAGAATCCAGCAAACCGCGAACGATCAGATAACCATCCCGATGATACTGCTTGTACTGCTCTACGCTAACCAAATATCTGTTGTCCCGTTGTCGGGATTTCGGATAATAAAATTTTCCCATTGAAAAAGGCCTCCTTCATCGACTCGTTTCAATTCCTATTGTAAAAAAATCGATGATGGTTCTCCATGGAACGATACCTACAAATGATGTATTTATTTGATGTACGACTCTTGAACGATGACTAACCGGTTTGACGGAAAAAACACGGTCGAAGACGGTTCAAAAGGCTCAACTGCATGGCGAAACAGCGTAGCATTGGAGCGCTTAATATAATCCGAAGCCGAGATCCCCCGGATTTTCTTGTACGTTTTTGAGAAATGATGTTCGTCCGTAAACCCGACTTGGAATGCGATCTGCTTGATCGTTCCCTTGCCCCTCAGCATCCATTCCTCTGCTCTACGCAGCCGGAGTTCCAGCAGAAACCGTTTTGGCGACATGCCCGTACAGGCGGAGAAAACTCTCGTAAAATGTTCGTGCGACCAGCCCGAACGGCTGGCGACTTCTTCGATGCTAATCGCCTCGGACAATTTCCTGGACATAAACGCAATAGCCTGCTGAACCGGAATCGGCAGCGACTCCGCCTCATTCATGGCGTGAGCATCCGTGGAAGCAAGCTCCTCCAATGTCGTCAGCATCAACGACGACAGTCTTCTCAGCCAATGAGGCGGCTGGCGGTTCGCGATCCACAATATTTTCTGCAATATACCGGGCACGAGCGGGAATAGGTCTGCAGAATAGTAAGAGCGGCTCTCGAACAAACTCTCGAATCCGGGCTCCCGGTTTCTCAAAAACAGCGATTCGAAATGAATGAACAAATGACGGACGTTTCTGTCCGGATCGAAATGGTAGCTGTGTTCTTCCCCCGGGCGGGTGACAAGGAGGCATGGCTCCGTTAACGAATACGACTTGCCGCCTGCCGTATAAACCGTGTTTGTACCTTCCGGAAAATAAACCAATTCGAAATCCGGAATAATGCGAGGGCCGAGCACGTATCCCGCTTGCACCCATAAATCTCCGACGCAGTGAAACTGGATCGATTGCAACTCGCTAGCTGTCATCCTCATGCCCTCCATCTAAGCCCTTTTATCGAAAAATCAGTTGCTGCGGCAGATGGACATCTCAGCCGACCAAGCAGCTAGCTGTTACCTGCCAATTGTCCCGACAGCTTGCGGAAAACGTTGTAGCTGCGCTCCGCGCATTCCGAAATGGCAATGGGATGAAAGCCAGGCAGGTCCGCATACAACGTATCGTTTAAAGGAGCCGTCCATGTGGAAGGAAGCGCATCTGCTCCCAATGCCGCGCCCATAATGGATCCTACCGTCGCCCCGTTGCAATCGGTGTCCCAGCCACCCAGTACGGAAGTCGTGACCGCCTTCTCGAAGTCCCCGTCGCCAAAGATCAGGGAAGCCGCGACCAGCGCCGCATTATTATTCGTATGAACCGGATGGTAATGCTTGAACGATTCCCAGATTTGATCAACAAGCGAGATTTGATCCCTGGCCGCGGATGCGATCTCCACTGCTTTATGGATATCCGCAGCAAGCCTGGACGTCGCCGGAATTTCGCTAAGGCCGATCTCGACGATCCGGCGCGGGTCCTTTTCGGCGAACGCGGCGGCAATCATCGCCGCAACGAACATTTCACCGTAAATCCCGTTCTTGATATGCGAGAAGGAGGCATCGCGCCATGCCAGTTCGGCAGCCAGCTCGGGCTTTGCTGCTGCCCCGTACGCGAAGCCGTCTGCGCGAATTTGGGCGCCAATCCACTCGCGGTATGGATTCAAATGCGTGCGAACCCATTCCAGTTTTTCTTTCCATTTCTCCGGTCTGTCAGTCTTCATATGAGAAGTCATTTGAGAAAAATTCAAATACGCCTGCGTCTCGGCCGTACAAACTTGAGCATAAGTAAGGCGATTATGCCATAGCTTGCCGATATCCCATGAATCCCAATCCAGTCCTTTCTCTTCGAGCATGATCAATCCAAGCACCGTATAACGAATATCGTCGTCGGTTTCCATAAATGCAATCCGCTCGCGCGTGCTCTTCAAGCCGTAATGAGCAAGACCCAACTCCTTCGCTCCCGGCGATTCGATCGGCGTGTAACCTTGAATCGGCCAGGCGTTGGCGCCTTCAAACCAGAGCTGAACGTTTCTCCAGCCGGGATTGCCATTTGCTCCAGCCATGTACGGCCCGTGCTCAAGCGGCTTGCCAAGGGCGCAACCGACGCTCCGTCCCAGCCACGCTCCATAAAATTTGTCGCGCCATTGCTGCTCCGACCATCCGGCCTTCAGACTGCGCGGTCCTTCCGGACGCAGCTTGCGAATGCTCTCCAGCTCTGACGGCTCCTCATAAGGGAAGTCCGTTCTCGCTTGCAGCTTGGACAGTTCCTCATACAGTCTCATGAGCTTTCCTTCATCGTCGCCCGCTTCCTCCACTCTTTGAGCGAAGCCCTGCGTGTCGCACCCCTCTTCCGTTCTTTGGACAACCTCTTCTCTTACGAGCGCTTTCAATGGATCCCAACCAGCCATACGCATTCAATCCCTTCCGCTTGTTTAGGACTGATTATATAAGAAGACGAAGCCGAACGCTTCCCAGATCAAGGCAGATCATTCTCAAAAATTGCAATTCCCGAATATTTATTCCGATAGGCCATGGGAGAAATGCCTTCCGCTCCGGCAAATAAACGATAGAAGGAAGAAACGCTCTGGAATCCGCTTGCAAAACAAACCTCGGTCACCGGCATATCCGTCCGTACCAAAAGACGGCGCGCCTCGGCGAGCCGGAGTAATAGCAAATAATCTTTGAAACCTCGTCCGAGTACCTCCTGAAACATTCTCGACACTCTGGAGGAGCTCAGATGGAGCATTCGCGCAAGCTGTTCCAGATCCAGCGGCTCATTGAAGTGCTCCTGCATATAAGCGGATATGATGCGGAAGTTCGAGAAGGAATCGGTTATTTCCCTCCACTCGGATGGCGGAATATCGGTGCTGCAGCTACGCAGCAGATGGGAAGCGATTTGCAGCAGCAAGCCTTTGGCCATCATTTGATATCCCTCCAGCTTTCGGTCCAGCTCCAGCCATATGGATTGCATCAATGGCCAAATCGCTGTTGCCAATGCCGAGCCTGAAGGAATCAGGTTCTGAAACCGTTCCGAAGGAATGGAGAAGGGAAGCAGCAATCGTTCGTCCTCCTCCAGCAACAGACCAGGATCGAAATTCAGGAACAAATAGGAGCTTGGATTATGCTCCGCCGAGCAGGCGATATGCCTTTCCGTATTATTGACAATAAATATATCTCCTGGAGCGACAACGTATTTTTTGGAGCCGAAATAAAACTCGCCCTCGCCCGACACGCAGCAGCCGATCTCCAGACTCGCATGATAGTGCAGCGGTTCTCTATACGAACGCGGCGTCCAATAAAAGGCGTTGATCGCGATATCATGCTCGTATTCAATGTTCAGACGCATGCTTTTGACCATGCTTCTCACCTCTGACTTCATGGTAGAGGGACGATTTAGCGCTGTCAACATGCCGAAAGATCAAAACGAATCAGCCCCCGCCTGATTTCTCAAGACGAGGGCTGGTTCTTTGTCGAAAAAATGACTCTTCTTATTCATATATGCACTGCATAGCCATTACGCATGTTTCGCCTTCACTTCCGCATAATTCAACTTTACCGTCGTATTCAGAGGAAGACGGTCTTCCTTTTCCATCGTCCAAAGCAGCAGCTTGCGCTCGAGCTCCGAACGAATGCTCGCGAAGGCCGGGTCCTCGAAGCGATTGTGCAGCTCGTCGCGGTCGTTCGTTTTTGGCTGGACTGTCTGTCCTTCTACTTCCTGGACCAGCTTTCGATAAGCCTCCTGGCTCTTGCCAAGGGAAGGAAAGATCGGACTGATCAGTAGGGTGGCCGCCAAATTCATGTACAGCTTTAGCGAAGCCTCCAAGCGGGCGCCTTTCGCGGCTATCCACTGGGCTACCGCAAGTTCGCTGCGCTCTGTGCCGCAAGTAATCAGCATCGCCCAGCTTCCGCGATCCAGAGCCACGGTACAGCTCCAAGGGTACCGTAAACGTTATTATGGCATCACTCAAGGATAAGGGAAGCCACATGCCTCTATTTACCCCATTCGGGTGACTTTCGGACTCCTTAATACGGGAGATTGGCAAGCTCAAATATGCGATCTGGAAAAGAATCTGGATAAATAATATACTAGCTATAACGTTTTTTTGTTGAGGTGAATTTAATGGATGAAATCAATGAATCAAAAGAAATCGTATTACAAATCGGTGTTGCCTTGAAAAAGTACAGAAAAGAAAAAAACATGAGCCTAGACGACTTATCGGAACTAACGGGCGTAAGCAAACTTACTCTGGGGAATATCGAACGTGGAGAGACAAATCCAACTTTGGCGATTATATGGAAAATTTCAAAAGGTATATCTTTACCGCTATTGGCTTTGTTCAAATCAGAAGACTCTGCTAGTTTGTATCGAGCAGGCGAAGGATTGAGGTTTTCTAATGATCAAAAAAATTGGATCATTGAACCAATCTTTAAAAGTAACGATATTGAAATGTGTCGGGCTTACTTACAGCCAAATAGCTCGTATCAGCCTGAAGGTCATCATGTCGATACAACTGAAATTGCGACAGTCATGACTGGTTCCATTGAAATTCAAGTCAATGGAGAGATTTTCACATTGAATCAATATGATACTATCAGTTTTCGTGCAGATTGTCCTCATTCTTATACCAATCATACGGATAGCGAAACAGTGCTCCATATAGCCTTAAAGTACGATTTCTAAAGTCGAAAATTCCACTTATTAAATACAACTTTGAATTCCATGACGGGAATTTCAGAGTTGTATTTTTGTTTTCAGACGAACGAAAGTATATTATAAATTACTTATTGATAAATAAATTATGTTATAATATACTTTATTTATTCGCGCGGGTATATCGTTTTTATAAAATCAGCAGGAAGCAAATAATACGCAAGAATTCAGGAAGGAGAAATTAAGAATGCCGAACAAACAAAATAATAAAGCCGTACCATCCTCTATAGGGCTGATCATTCTCGGCATTATTGTTATTGCAGCTAATTTACGTACTCCCTTAACATCAGTCAGTCCTTTAGTGAGTCTGATAAGGGATGACCTTCATATTTCAAATACATCAGCAGGCCTGATCACAACGGTACCCTTGCTTGCATTTGCTTTATTATCGCCCCTAGTACCAAAATTAGGACAAAGGCATGGGGTTGAACGCATCATAATGATCGCCTTATTCTTTCTGACTGTAGGTATTGTAATACGTTCTTTATCTGGCGCAGCTAATCTGTTTATCGGGACAGCAATTCTTGGATTCGCAATTGCCGTATGTAATGTATTATTGCCAAGTATAATCAAAAGGGATTTCCCAAATAAAATTGGCTCCATGACAGGTATTTACTCCATTTCAATGAATTTATGTGGAGCAATCGCATCGGGAATCAGTGTGCCTCTAGCCGTAAACGCAGGTCTAAAATGGCAGGGAGCATTGGGAATATGGGGGATTCTAAGCTTTGTATCGATCCTCTGTTGGTTACCCCAATTAAGAAATCAAACGAAGCAAACAACCACGACGAGTCAACAAATGGCCAGCAACGATGTGAATGTTTGGAAATCCCTCATTGCCTGGCAAGTAACCTTGTTTATGGGTTTACAGTCCCTGGTTTTCTACGTTTTGATCGCATGGTTGCCTGAAATTTTAAAGCAGCAAGGAATTGATCCAAACCAATCAGGATGGTACCTCTCGATCATGCAGTTAGTTATGCTCCCATTTGCCTTTATTGTCCCCGTTATTGCTGGGCGCATGTCTAGCCAACGGTTTTTAGTGGTCATTACAACCATTTTGCTATTGACGGGAACGATTGGACTTCTTTACGGAAGCTCCAATATTCTTCTGTTGTGGATCATCATGCTCGGAATTGGTGGAGGCTTCGCCTTTAGTTTGGCCATGATGTTTTTCGGGTTACGTACTGAAAGTGCGCATCAAGCAGCGAAACTGTCTGGCATGGCACAATCGATCGGATATCTTTTTGCCGCAGTCGGTCCTGCTCTTATAGGATATCTGCATGATGCGACAAATAGTTGGAACCTGCCACTATTCATTCTGCTTGGCGCTTCGGTCTTGCTCTTTTTAGTCGGTATAGGAGCAGCAAGAAACCGTTTTGTAGGTAGCCGAAATAGTTACGAGCTGCCGCGGAAAGCATGAAGGGGATACTTTCGTTACTATTAAGCCCCTTACAATTTGAGATTTAACCTGTTTCCGCCCTAAGAGTCGCAAAGACCGTCAATCTATTTTTGCATGACAACCGCAGGCTCATGATCCACAGTCTGGTATGTCGCATTATTTTCCTAAACTATAAAAAAGCACTGCGTTTCTCCTAGTCGAGATCGCAGTGCTGATTCAATTAAAGGCAAGATACTACATCCGGTAATATATTCTCCTATACTATCGCCAGCTCCGCACTCAAAGTATGCTGCAAATTGCCGCCTACTTTAACCTCCGCCTTGCACGGCTTGACCGCAAAGGCCATGGAGCTGTCCCAGATGCCCAGCTCGTCGGCTCCCAGCTCCAGCGTGACCTCCCGTTCTTCGCCCGGCTCCAGAGCAACCTTGACGAAACCCTTCAGTTCGGCTATACGTCTGGTCACCATGGACTCCCGGGCTTTAATGTACAACTGCACCGTCTCCGAACCTGCGACATCGCCCGTATTTTTAACCTTGACGGCAACCTTGACGCGCTCTCCGTTTGCGAGATCGCCTGCGGCAATCGTCGCGGCGGACAAGCCAAGCTCCCTGTACTCGAAGCTCGTATAGCTGAGCCCATGCCCGAACGCATACAAAGGCGCTGGCGTCATATCGACGTATACGCGCGGACGTCTCGGATCCTTCTGGTTGTAATATACCGGCAGCTGCGCCGTCGAACGCGGCAGGGAAACCGGGAGCTTGCCGCTAGGGTTGACATGACCGAACAGGATTTCTCCGATTGCCTGTCCGCCTTCCTTGCCCGGATACCATGCGCACAAGACGGCGTCCGCCAGCTCGTCCACCTCGCCGATGGCATGGGGGCGACCTTGAATCAATACAACGACAACGGGCGTACCTGTTGCAGCCACTGCTTCCGCCAGCTGAATTTGAGCTGCACCCAGCCGCAAATCCGCCAAATCTACCCCTTCGCCGCAATCCATCTCGGCGGGTCGCTCGCCCGCAATGACCGCTTCGCCGTTGCCGTCGAACAGATCGCCGAATTGTCTCGTACTGCTGCCGCCCAGAACAAGCACGGCGACATCCGCGGCCTTGGCGGTTTCAACCGCTTCGGCGATACCTCCTGTCGATGCGTCGCGGATTCCGCAGCCGTGCGCATAGACGACTTCAACGTCTTCCGTAGCCGCCATCCGAATCCCTTGCAGCACGGTCGAGCCGGTCTTCGGACGCTGGACGCTCGTATAGTCCCCCAGCT
This sequence comes from Paenibacillus sp. PAMC21692, assembly GCF_014303795.1. NCBI lineage: Bacteria > Bacillati > Bacillota > Bacilli > Caryophanales > Paenibacillaceae > Paenibacillus > Paenibacillus sp. PAMC21692. Next base: position 3,978,244 of record NZ_CP060293.1, on the reverse strand, counting down.
GATTGTATATTCGATCGGCATTGGGCCCGATCACCGCGATACGCTTAACGTTTGCATCAAACGGCAGTCTCATGTTGTCATTTTTGAGCAAAATGACGGACTCGCGAGCAATAGCCAAATTGATACGGCGTATGTCCTCGCTGCCCACGACGGATGCCGCCTTGGTTTCGTCCGTATAAGGACGGTCGAACAAACCCAGCTCGAACTTCAAGCGAAGGACGCGGGCAACCGCCCTGTCGATATACGACTCGTCGACGAGCCCGGACAAAACAGCCGCCTCCAGCGTCGTAAACGATTTGTCCCACAGACTTAAGTCGACTCCCGCGGATAAAGCAAGAGCAGCAGCTGCTTCATGTCCGCCCGTGAGCGCCAGCAACCGGTCAATCGCCTGGCCGTCGGCCATCACGATCCCTTCGAAGCCCCATTCCTCACGCAAAATTCCCGTCAGCAGCTTGCTGTTGGCATGGCATGGAATGCCGTCGATTTCATTATAAGCGGCCATAAATCCAGCCGCCCCCGCCTTCGCTCCGGCCATCGCGGCCGGCAGATGAATCTCCCGCAGCTCCCGCTCGCCGATGCTTGCCGGTCCGGCGTTTTTGCCGCCAATCCCGGCTCCCTGCGCGCTGAGATGTTTTAATACGACGGCGACTTTATCCGCCTCCGCGAGCTGAGACCAATCCCCTTGCATGCCCCGTACAACGGCTTTCGTAAACACCGACGCCAGATGGGGATCCTCGCCGTAACATTCCTCCGAACGTCCCCACCTTGGATCCTGCAAAATATCCAACACGGATACCAAAGCAAGATGCGCGCCCCGGCTTCGGATTTCCGCCGCGGTCAAGCGATAAGCACGTTCCATTAACGCCGGATTCCAAGTCGATCCCACATTAAGATTAACCGGCAGCATCGTCCCGTCCAGCGCCTGATGGCCATGCGGACTCTCTTCGCTAAACATAACGGGAATGCCCAGCCGGGTATGCTCCAGCATATATCGTTGAATTTGATTCGCCACGACGGCGCTGTCCTCGGCCGCAATGCCGTTGTAATAATCGACGCCCGACCAGGGATCGCTGCGGAACAATCCGTACAGTGCGCCCATCCCGCCGAATGCGGCTGACTCTTGCTTAAACGCATCCGTTAGCGCATAGGATCCGCCTTCCTGCTTCTCGTACGCATTCCAGCCGTACATCCGTTGATTTAATTGCCCGACTTTTTCCCTGAGCGTCATTTTCGACATCAAATCGTCTACGCGCTCTTTGATCGGCAAGCCGGACTGCTTGTATTTTTCCATAGATGCTTCACCCCGGATCCATGTTTCCTGCCTGCATGCTTCTGTATTTCTTGGGAGTCATCCCCATGTATGTCTTGAACACGGAGACAAAATACTTGTATTCCTTATAGCCGACCTGAGCCGCAATTTCGAACACTTTGTCATGCGTGGTAGCCAATAAACGTTTGGCCCGTTCCATTCTCAACTCGTTCAAATATTCGGTAAAACCTTTGCCCGTGCTTTGTTTGAAAATGTAGCTGAAATAACTGGGCGTAATCTTAAGCCAAGCCGCAACCTCGGAAGCTTTAAGCTCCTGGGTGTAATGTTCATCGATATACCGTTTGGACTTCTCGACAATCCAGTACGAACGGTCGCCGCCGCTTTGCTCGATCATCTCGAATAGCTTTTGCATGTCCCGCAGTATCGCTTGTTCGAGCGACTCATACGTATTATAGAGGTTTGTATCGATGGCGCTGCCGCCCACTCCCGAATCCAGCCCCGTAATGCCGCTTTTGCGCAGCCGCTGTCTCAGCAACGTAAGCAGCTCCTCGTACGCGGACTCGATTTCGCACAGAAAGTAGAGCTGCTCCCTAAAGAAGGCGAACAGGCTCGCAACCGCTTCTTTCATTTCATTTTGGCTCTGCTTAAACAAGGCCGTAGATAGCAGCTGTACCGACTGGGCCAAGTCGAGCGCCGCCGGCCGCCTTCTTTCGCTCCACACAAGCTCCGTCCGGGAGTCAAGCACCGTTGCCTGCTCTAACGCATAATAATTCAACAGGTTCGCCGCTTCCGCGCAGCGCAGAGCGGTTTCGTTTAAATCCTCGTAAAGCTGCGACACCCCAAAATAAACGACAGGCGGTTGCTTGCACGCGCGGGCCATTTGATCCCATATCGCTTCCCATTCCATCGCTTGCAGCTTGTGATCGGCCACAATCAAGGTGACCAACAAATTCTCGTGATCAAAGATAGAGAAAGAACGGAGCTCGGGCCGACCGTCCGTGATTCGCAAAATGTTGCCCGACCACTGCTCCCGCAGCTCATCGAGCTGCTCCTGCGCCAGCTCCCCGTATCGCTCCTGATACCGATCCAGCTGACTGGCAACAATACGATATTGGGAGCCCTGCAAGGACGAAGGCGCTTCTTTGCTGTACGCGATTCCATTTCTGGCAACGTTGGTGAGCCAAAGCTTGATCTCCTGCATCCCGTCCAGTTGGCTGCGGTTGCGCATCTCCTCCACCATCCGGGTAACGGCCTTGCTTAGTTCGTCGATCTCCACGGGCTTGAGCAAATAATCATGAACGCCGATCCGCATAGCTTGCCTTGCATAATAAAAGTCCTCGTAACCGCTTATGATGATGATTCGGACATCCGGATAACGCCGCGCAAGCTGTCTGGAGAGTTCCAAGCCGTCCATGCCATCCATGCGAATATCCGTCAGCACGATATCCGCTTGCTCCCGCTCCATCAATCGAAGAGCTTCCTCGCCGTCATAAGCCTCCCCAATCACTTCGACGCCCAGTTCATTCCAGTCGATTGTATATCGAAGTCCCTGGCATATGACGGGTTCATCGTCTACGATGATCAATTTGATAAGCTGCCGTTTCTCTTCAACCTGGTTGTCCATGATGTGCACCGCCTTAGCTTTCTGCATTCGGTAGAGGCAGCCGCAGCCTGATCACGGTTCCCTCGGGTGATGATTCGACGATTTGCAAGCCATACTGCTGCCCAAAGGAAATCGTCATCCGCTCATGGATATTGTGCAAAGCGCCGCGCTTGCCCATCATCGGTTCAAGCGAATGACTTCCTTGTATGGCCTCCATGATTTCTTTCTTGCGTTCAGGGGTCATTCCCTTCCCGTTATCCGAGACGTCCACCCAGATATCTTCCTCATGCCGATAGGCGATAACTTCGACGATATGGACAGGCTTTGACTTGTCCACTCCATGTTTGAAAAAGTTCTCGACCAACGGTTGGATGGAAGCCCTTAGCGTTGGCGCTTCCTCGATCTCGGCTTCCAAATGCAACTTGTACGCCAGCTTGTCGCCCAGCCGGTACTGCTGCAAGAATAAGTAGGCCTGTACAAACTCCATTTCTTTTGCGAGCGTAGTCTGATGTTGATTATTCCCTACCCGAGCCCGGAAAAATTTGGACAACATTTCGATCAGACGGCTCGACTTGTCCGCTTTCTCCAATCTTGCCGTCCAGCGGATCATATCCAGCGTATTATACAGAAAATGAGGATCGATCTGATTCTGGAGCAGCTTGAGCTCAGACTCTCTTTCGTTCAGCTCCAGCTTGTACTTATGCTCGATCAGCTCTTCGATCGTACCGACCATCGCATTAAACTTCCGATTCAAGTCCGCGATCTCATCCTGCGATTCCACCGGAACTCTTACGCTGAAGTCGCCTCCGGCTACGCGAACCGTTTCCTTCTTCAACCTTAATATGGGCCTTATGATCATATAATTAAAGCCGTAAAAAGCTGCCAAAGCCAATACGATAATAGCCGCCAATATCGCTGTCATCATCCATTCCGCGCTTCGGAATTGTTCGGAGATATGCGATTCGGGGATCATCGCGACGATCGTCCAATCCGTTATGGGCATTCGATGATAAAGCGTCATGTGAGGCTCGCCGTTTACATCGACCGTGCTAAGACTGCGCTTGCCCCGGGCTAACTCGTTGATTTGTTCGGCATAAGGCTTGTAATCTTGAGGCGTCTGATCATTCGAAGCGAGAAGCAGCTCGCCTTCCGCACCCAATAGATAAACCTGGCCGGATGAATCATTCAGGATGCCCTTCTCCAGTTCGGACACCATGCTTTGTTCGTCCAGCCGGATTGTCAGCAAGCCTAGCGGCCGCGTGATATCGACATAGGAGTTGAGCACTCTTATCAAGGAAAACACGTTAACCTGACCGTACCAGGCGCTTTCCAAGGCATAACCTTGCGTCCAGAACAAGCCGCCCTTTTTGGCTATGGCTTGATCCTGCCAACCGCTTTCATCGCCGGTAAACGGCTCGCCCATCCCGATGGAATTGCCGTTGTTTCCGACGATCTCAATGGATCGGATATAGCTTTTGGACATCAACTGGAAGGTCAGGAAGTTTTCGATATCGTTTTTCAAGTCTGCTTTCTGTTGATCGCCGAGAGGCGGAGAGGTCCGCAAATATTGCCGCATATCCGGACTTAAAATCAGGTAGTCGGCCATATCCGTCACCATCTTCGTCTGTTCGGACAGCTGGCTTGTGACATTATCCAAATTACGTTGGATGGCGCTTATATATTGTTCTCGCAAAACGAGCTGGTAGTTGTACTGGACAATAACGCCAACCCCGACAGTAGGCAAAATCACGAACAACAGAAAGATGATGAGCGCTTTTTTCCTCAAGCTCAGCCTTGCCCAACTTCTTCTGCCCATTGTCATGATGCGCCTCCTTAGCTGCCGGTTCTAGGGCGTGTATGCATACACGCCCTAGCGTTTAACCTTGTGGGACATATTGTACATCTATGTGGAATAACGAATCAACCTTTTACCGCGCCGGCCGTCATGCCCGTAACCAATTGCTTCTGCAACAGGAGATAGAAAACGACAATCGGGATAAAAGCAATCGTTAACGCAGCCATCTGAAGCGTATAATTCGCTGTTTCCAAGCCAACGAAGTTGGATAGGCCGAGCGGCAGCGTCTTGAGGCTGTTGGACGTGATCAAAACCAAAGCGAATAGATATTCGTTCCAGTTGTAGATGAAGTTCAAGATAACGACGGTTGCCATCGCGGGACGCGTAAGCGGCAAAATGATGGACCAGAAGATCCGGAAGATGCCCGCGCCGTCCATGATGCCCGACTCCTCCATGTCCTTCGGAAAGCCGCGCATAAAACCTTCCAGAATAAAGACGGTGAGCGACAAATGAAAAGCCGTATAAGGTAGAATGAGCGAGAAATAGGTATCGATCAAGCTCAGTTTTTGCATGATAAGGAAGATCGGAATCAAGGTTGCATGGATCGGAACCAGCATGCCGAGAAGGAACAAGGCATACGTAAATCCGCGCAGCTTAAATTCGAATCGGGATAAGAAAAACGCCGCAAGCGCGCCCAAAAACACGGTCACGATAAGCGAAATAAACGTAATCAGGAAGCTGTTAATAAAATAAGTGTCCATATTGGCGATATCCCAAGCCTTCACGTAGTTCGAAAGCTCGATACCCGTCGGGAAGGAAAACGGATCCGCTGCATATTCCTGCTCCGTCTTAAATGAGTTAATAATCATCCAGAAGATAGGGACCAGATTCATAATAGCGAACAAACCTAAAAATACGTAAGCGAATATTTTGAATAATGGAGATCTCTGTTTCACGATTGCTCCTCCCTCCTATGCCTTTTCCTTGCCGAGCCGGTTTGCAATCGTAATCACGACCAAGCTGAACAGCAGAATCATAATCGACACCGCGCTACCATATCCATACTCCAAATTGACGAAAGCGCTGGAATACATATGGATCGTCATAACCTCGGTTTGATGCGCCGGACCGCCTCCGGTCAAAACCTGGATGAGGTCGAACACGCGGAAGGAGTTGCTGATGCTGTACACGATCGTGACCATCAGCGTGGCTCGAATCATGGGAAGCGTAATGAACCAGGTCCGCTTAAGCCCCGTCGCTCCGTCCAGCTCCGACGCTTCGTTGACTTCGTCGGGTATATTTTGAAGAGCGGCAAGGAACATGACCATATATAGGCCGACGTTCTGCCAGATGTAGGCGATGCTGATGGACAGAATCGACCACTTGGGATCGCTAAGCCAATTCTGCTGCCAGCTCTCGAGCCCCACGAACTTCAAGAAATTATTAAGCAAACCGAACTCCGTGTTGTAGATCATCCCCCAAATGAGCGAGACCATAACCGAGGAGATAACGACCGGCATAAAGCCAACCGTACGGAAAAAACCCGAACCTTTAAGGCCTTTGTTGAGCAGCAATGCCATCAGAAGTCCTAACGGCAGTTGGCCGACCAAGCCCGTAATCATAATGACGATATTATTTTTAACCGAAAGCCAAAACGTATCGCTATTGAACATTCTCACGTAGTTGTCGAATCCGGCAAATTCTTTGGCGCCGATTCCGTTCCAATCCATCAGCGAATAATAAAAGGAAATTCCGATTGGAACGATGGCAATTCCCAGGTAGATAAGGAGGGCTGGAAACAATCCGATAAAGATGGCCAGCTTGCTCCGTTTAAGCGTATGCATCCATCATTCTCCCTTCTAAGGTAGTTCAAAAAGTTCGCTTCCCATTACGAAGTATCCCGAGTAGCCTATTCGACGTCGAATATTGAATTCAGCCGAACCTTCCGTTTCTCACGTAGCTCTGCTACGCTCCGATACTCAGTTTCTAGCTTCATTCAATCTTCTCGGTACTGAGAACCGAACTTTTTGAACATGGATTTTCTGTGGTAGTTCAAAAAGTCCGCTAACTTTTCCACGGCTCTAGACAGAGAAAACCCGGAACCCGGGTTTTCTCTGTCATTGCCTCAAACCTGACAAATCGAAGCTTATTTCTTGTTGTACTCATCCATTGCAGCTTGCGTATCCTGCGCGACTTCCTGCGGCGTTCCGCGACCTACGGTCAGAGCCTGCAAGCCGTTCTGAATGACGCTGACAACTTGAGTCGGAATGATGCTGTCGAATACAGGAGCAGTTCCTTTACCCGTCAATTCAAGCATTTCTTTAAGATACGGGCTTGCATCCTCCGGAACGTCGACTTTTGCGGGAACTACAACGCCGTTGCTGATCAAGTCTTTGTATAAATCTTCGCTTACGAAATATTTCATAAATTCTTCGGCAGCCGCTTTTTTACGCTCGTCCAGCTTGCTTTTGATGGCGATGCCGTACTGAACGACGCCGGCGCTTTTGGCCGGATCGCCTTTGCCGCCCTCTACGCTTGGGAACAGAGCGATACCGAATTTGTCGCCTTGTTCATTATTGATGCGCACGCGCGCATCCACTGTCGAGGACGTGATATGCAAAGCCGCTTTGCCCTGGATCAGATAGTCCTGGCTTTGTACCGAGTCCATGTTGTTCGCATCCGTATTAAAGGCATCCAGCTTGGCGAGCTCATCGATAACGGAGATGGCGCTGACAAATTCAGGATCTGTGAATTTCGCTTCGCCTTTCATGACCTTCTCCAGGAAATCGCTGCCCGTAAAACGGTCGCCGACGATAGACAGAATCGAGGACTGCAATGGCCATTGTTCTTTGTTGCCGAGCGAGATCGGCGTCAAGCCAGCCGCTTTCAGCTTTTTCACCAGCTCGATGAAATCGGCATAAGTGGTAGGGAATGCGTCGTAACCTACGCTTGCCAGCATCTCTTTGTTGTAATAAACGATATCAACAAATGTTTGCTTCGTCGGAACTGCGTATTGCTGATCGGCTACGTTAAATGGCGAGAGCGCGCTCTCCGGCAAAATTTCTTTCCAGTTATCCATCAGACCGTTGATCGGCTCAAGCAAACTGCCTTCTACAAGCGGCGCCAAATCTGCTCCGGGCCACACAACGTTAATATCCGCCAGGTTATTGGCTGCCGCGAGCGTGCGAAGCTTGGTTTTATATTGAGCGGAAGGGACTTCATCGGTTTTGATCACGATTTCCGGATGATCTTTCTGGAACTGTTCGATTCGCGCCTTATACACATCGTTGTCGATGTTAGGCGTTGTCCAAGGATGCATCATCGTTAACGTAACCGTTTCCGTTTTAGAGCCGCCGCTTGCGTTGTTTTCTTCGGAATTGCCGCATGCCGCAGTCGACACGGCCATTAATCCTGCCAGCGAAACAAGAAGAGTTCTTTTTTTGAAGTTTGAATGAGCCATTTTTAACCCTCTTTCCATATTTGTAATCGCTTTATTTGTGAAGATCAGTAATTGGGGCGCCCAATTGATCTATACTTCCATTATAAAAAATCTTAATAATCGGAAATATCCCAAAATTCTTCGATTTTATCCTGTATTATGTCAGTTACTTTCGATTCGATGGTTCAAGCAGATGTTCAAGCATCTCATCGAGAGGCACTGTCGCAAGCGCAATGGCCGTATCCGTGACGCCATAATAAATGTGCAGAATTCCTTCATCCAGCACACATCCGGTCGGGAAGATGACATTCGGAATTTGGTATCCGAATTTCTCGTAATACGTCTCCGGCTCCATAATAAAGTCCGAAGTACGAGCCAAAATTTTCGTCGGATCCTCCAGATCAAGCAGCATCGCGCCAAGCCGATATACCGTTTGCTGATCGACTCCATGATAGAACAGAAGCCATCCCTGTTCCGTGCGAATTGGCGGAGTCGAGCTGCCAATCTTTTTCATTTCCCACTCTTGCTCCGCTTTCGCGAACAACACCGGATCCTCCCACGTTTTCAGGTCGTCGGAATACGAAATCCAGATTGCCGCCTGCTCGGTGCCGTACTCTTCTCCGATATATTCTTCCGGTCTGCGGAGCAGAGCGTATTTGCCGTTGATTTTCTCCGGGAACAGGATGTTGTTTCGGTCGTTGATCTCAAGCGGCGTCGTTGTGGACACATACTCCCAATGGATCAGATCCTTGGAGGACAACAGGATCGAACGAGTCAGCCAATGACCTTCCTCTTCTCCCCAGCCGTCCGGGTATGTTGGAATGGAACGCTCCGGGATGCCCGTCCCCGTCGGATAGTAGTTCATAGCGCAAGGACGAAGCGCAATCGTCATGTAAAACGTATCCTCGATCTTGACCATGCGCGGATCCTGTACGCTGCCGTATGGGAATCCGAGCTCGTCCGGCGTTAACACCGGCGTATCGACGACGTGGGTAAAGTGGACGCCGTCCGTGCTTTCAAGCAGGCCCAAATAGTTTTTGCAAGGCGTAAGCGAACCCGCCGTTCTTTCGATCATGTAGGTTTTCCCATTATCTTTAATAACGGCAGGATTGAATACGGTTGCCAATCTCCAATCGTACAGACCCGGTACGACAATCGGGTTTTCGGCATGTCTGGTAATGTTCAATGATGTCCCCTCCAGCTTCATGATTTCGTAATATAGTTGTTATTATAGCCCTCCCCGTTGCACACTTATATCCCACCGAATTTAGAAAACATCCGAAATCTATCAATAAAAAAATAAACGGCCCCTCCTGCATGGCAAGAGGATGCCGTTTACCTTCAGTAGCACGCGATGAGCTGCCTGATCATGTTCAACTTTCTACCAATTCCATTTCCCGCATGCTTGCCGGCCAGCTTCGATTCAGATTCGGCGTCGATATCGGGCTTGATCGCCGAATGTCGACCCGGCCGTATTGCAGCGACATATGATCCTTTGTATTGATTTTGCCTGAGGAATATTGCGCGTATCGGTTCGGATCCTGCGCGAATGATCTGACATCGTTTAACGCGCGAATATTCAGCTTTCCGTCCTGCAAGAATACGTTCTGCGTGCTGTTCGTGTAATGCTGCAGCTCCGCGTTGCCCCAACCCCAGCTGTTCGGATCGTTCGTGATGTAATATCCTGTTTCGTAATTCCACTTGTTCGTGTCGAGCGCCGTTCCGCTGAATTCATCCTGCCAGATCAAGTTCATTCCGCTGATAGCCGGATCGGTTGGCGTTCCGATGGCTACATCTATCGAATTTTTGGGAAACGTCTCCGTTGTTATTCATCCGGCAAAAAAAGCAAAATCGTCTATGTATAAAAGTAAGATGATGGAACAGTATATTCATAATAATTATATTATGGAAAGGCTGGTGGACTTCAATCATGCGTGCAAAAAAGTGTCTGATCCTGGTGATGATCTTTACATTGATTCTGGCTTTGGGCTGCCAAAAGCAGGAATTAGCGCCTAAAGAACAAGATTTAGTCCGGGTCAAATCCATTAAAGGTGAAGATTCAAAGAAAGTAATCTTGCTGCAGATCGATTCCTTAATGGCTCAAGCAATTGATAGAGGCATAGCGCAAAAAGAACTTCCCACTATACAATTTCTAATCGAAAATGGTCAATATTATAAAAATGTGGTTAGTTCTTTTCCCACCATGTCCGTGACGATTGATTGTTCACTGCTTACGGGAACATATCCGGATAGTCATCATGTGCCTGGTTTGATATGGTATTCGATGAAAGATCATAAACTAATCAACTATGGAACCGGACCGATAGAGGTCATTAAGCATGGCGTTGACCCGGTATTGGTCGATGCGTTAGTCAACTTGAATGGTAGCCACTTAAACCGACAAGTGCCTACCATCTATGAGGACTTGGCCCGACTCGGGTTGAAATCAGGCAGTATTAACGGTTTGATTTATCGGGGCAACATGGATCATACTTTAACCATTCCTCCCTGGATCCAGGTTCCCGCTTCTTTACCTAAAACAATTCCTGTCAAAGGACCTGATTTTTTAGCGCTCGGTTCATTGTCCGATCCGCTTGAAGACATTAAAAAAATGCCTGACGGTTTAATCAGCCGCATGGGTTTAAATAATCAATTTTCAGTTGAAACCGTCAAGTATTTAATAGAAGCAAATAAATTGCCCGATTTTTTATATGTTTATCTGCCTGATTTGGATCAAAAAATCCATAAAAAGGGACCTTCGGAGCTAGAAGGAGTCAAGAAATTAGATCAACAGCTTCACTCTTTATTGCAAAGCTTTGATTCGCCGAAAGAAGCTTTGGATAAAGTGATTTTTATTCTAGTTGGAGATAGCGGAATGACCCAGATCTTGCCTGCACGAGAAAATCCGGTTATCGATCTGCCTTCCTTTTTCAACGGCTATAAAATTCTGCCTCAGGGCGAAACAGTAACGGACGAAACGGAAATCGTACTCGCAGTCAATGAAACCATGGCTTACGTTTATCATCTTAAAGCGGACAAACCGCTAAGAGACCTTGCCGATTTATTAAAAGCTGATCCTCGCATAGAAATCATTTCGTGGAAGGAAAAGGAGTGGATCTACGCCATTCAAGGTGAAAATTCAAAAGAGCTCAGATTTAAAGCCAATGGAAAACTTGTTGATCCCTACCAACAAAAATGGACCGTCGAACAAAATGCGGAAGTGTTGGATTTGAAAATTAATACTCAGCATCATGCATTGAAATACGGTCAATACCCTGATGTATTGCAACGGCTATCCGGAGCTTTGTTTTCTCACCCTGGAGATTATTTGATTGTCACCGCAAAGCCAGGTTATGAATTGGCAGGCAGAAGCTCGCCTACGCACAAGGGAGGTGGAGGTCACGGATCTCTTGGACAAGCGGAATCCCTGGTTCCTCTTATCGTTAGCGGAACAGATCAAAAGCCGCAATACTTGCGGCTCATTGATATTAAATCATTTCTGCTAAAGCTTCTGGCAAAGCAATAGGCGTCTCATGAACGGCTTGCATTAGCTCGTCAAAGCGCCGTATCCCGGAATGCCTCTTCTTCCTTTCCCTGCTTCCGCCGGATCTGCTGCCGGTATTCCGTTGGCTGCATGCCCATCACATCGCGGAACGTCCTTGTAAAACTTTTATAGCTTTCGTAGCCCACCATGTCGGCCACCTCGACGATTTTGAGTTCGGTATCGGCGAGCAGCCGCCGCGCTTTATCCAGACGTACGTCGCGGAGATACTCCGCGAACCCTTTGCCTACGTTTTTCTTGAACAGATTCGAAAAATAAGCGTAATTCAAGGACACGTGATTGGATACCATCGCGAGATCCAGCGGCTTATGGTAGTTCTCGTGAATGTAACGAATAGCTTCGTTAAGATCCTGCGTATTGCGGTAGCTGCACTTGAATTCGTAATAAAACTGGTTTAGCCGAAGCAGCTGCTGCTGGAGCGCCCCGATATAATCGCGGATGCCCGGATAGTCGAACAGATTGCGCAGACAATCGATATCCAGCGCCTCCTCCCCCAGGTAGGGACGGATGACGCGCTCGTATTCTTCCAGCATCTCCACCATGGCGCGGCATAGCTGCTGCGTGTAACGAATGTGGTAACGCTGCAAGACGCTCTTGTGGAATAAACCGGATATGCCGTCGGCGATTTGGCCGCTGTTTTTTGTGCCGACCAGTTGGAACAAGGCATAAATCTCTTCGTACGGCAGCTGCCAATGCTGCTCCAATCCCTCGATATGAGCCGGCGTCAGACAACGTTTGTCCGGGAACAGATAGCTGTGGCGATACAGCTCCATAAGCGCCGAATAACTATCCGGCAGCTCCTTCAACCCGTGCCGAGGTCCCGTCATCACGGCCACGGCATCGATGCCTCCGTCCTTAAGCGCGGCTGCCAACGGACCGGGATCGACGGCCGCGTCGACCGCAAGGATGAGATGCGGACGATGCTGCAAAGGCAAACAGCCTCGCTTGCCATATACGCCGTACGCAATGGACTCCATGCCATGAGCGCTGACGGCTCCCGGCTGGTTTATCCAGAGCTCCTCTCGCAGCAGACACAGCCGGTATTGCCGCCAGAGCTCCGAGTTCTGTTCCTCCGTCTCGGCTATCCAGCTGCCATCATAGACCGCCCCTTGCATGAACATATACAGTTCCTTGCGATCCGTCTCTCTGGCCCGTCTGGATACTTGCCTCATATTGCGGGAGAGAGCCTGCCTTGTCGATACCTCCTGCAGCACATGCTCCACCGACTTCTGCAAATCCTCCCGTTTCACGGGCTTCAGCAGATAACCTTTGGCGCCCAGCCCGATTGCTTTCTGCGCATAAGCAAAGTCGCTATATCCGCTAATGATGAGGAAATCGACCCGAATCCGTTCTTCCTTGCATTGCTCCATCAGCGTAAGGCCGTCCATATCCGGCATCCGGATATCCGTAATGACGAGCCCAATGCTGTGTTCGCGCAGCAGCTGCAACGCCTCCAATCCGTTGCCAGCGGTAAAAATTTGCTCCAAGCCAAGAGGGAATTGGCTCAACATGGCTTGCAGGCCGTCGCGTATATGCTTTTGATCATCCACGATCAGTATAGAGATCATCGGTTACCACCCTCCAAGATTGGCGTTTGCCCAAGGCATTGAAATCGTGACGCAGGTGTAAGCCCCTTGCTCGCTGTCGATCCGGAGGCCGCTGCCCCGGCCGTAATGAAGCTGCAGCCGCTTGTGCACGTTTTCGAGACCCAGCCCGTTTTTGCTTGCGACGATAGGCGTATCCGATTCGCCCTCCAGCACAGCCTGCAAACCCGCCAGTATGTCCGGGTCGACTCCGTTTCCGTCATCACGAATCCGAATGACCAGCATGCTGTCGTTCTCCACCCGGGCGCTGATCTCGATGGTCACGCTGCCTCCTCTCGGAGCTCCATGATGCACGGCGTTTTCGACGATAGGCTGCATGCACATCTTGGGAATGGCATACCGCGTCAGCTCATTTGGAATGTCGGATAACAGCGCGATGCTTCCGCCTTCCATGAAGTTGATGAACCCGACATAACTTTGGATATTGGCAAGCTCCTCGCTTAAGGCGACCGTATCATTGCGCCACATCATGCTGTAACGCATCAGCGATCCCAATGATACCAGGGCGTCTGCGATCGCGGGTTCCCGCCGCACCTCCGCCAGCATCCGAATGGACTCCAACGCGTTGTACAGAAAATGCGAGTTGATCTGCGAATGCAAAGAGTGAAGCTGCGCGTTTTTGGCAATCAGCTGTTTGTCGACGACCTGGGTCATCAGCTGCTTGATTTCGTCCAGCATATTATTGTAGCTGATGGCCATCTCGTCGATCTCGTCGCCGGTATCTCCGGCAGCGAGGCCGAGATCGATCTTCGCGTCCAGTTGTCCCCTGCGAACCTTGCGCATGGAGATCAGCACCCGGTCCATCCGGCGAAAAATGCGCCTTGTCGTATGCGATACGAGCAGCAGCATGAGCAGCAGGACGAGCAGCGTTACCGCCACCACAAGATAATACCAGTTGCGCGGCCCTTTCATCAGATCCTGATGCGAAGCAATATCCACGACAAAGGCATTAAGCGGTGCGATATAGCGATATAAGGCGTAATAGGCATGGTCGCCGACATAAACCTTGATGGGCTCCTGACCTTGAAGAACGTCCAGTTGCCGATGAATACCGCCCAGGATGTCGCCCATCTCATCACCGGCTTGGAGCGAAAATTTATGCTGAGGATTGTAGACGAAGCGACCGGGATCTCTTCCGTCCATGACTACGGAAAAAAAGTCTCCCCCCGTCTCCTCTAGCATTCCTCCAAAAAAAACGCGATGCTCCGACCGAATTTCCATTATTGTAGGACGTTTTCCGCCCTGACCCTGCAGACGAACAAGGCGATAATAGGATAAGGTGTGCTCGCCGTCCTTAAAGGCAAACAATTGGTAAGAGGATCCTCCCTCATCACGAAGCCGGGTCCAGTATTGCTGCGGCCAGAACTTGTCGTAATGATAGATTTCCGGCCAAATTTCATGCACGTTCGGATTGTCGACGTAAAAGCTGAGCTCGCTGATCATTTCGTTGCTCTGGATAATATTATGCATCTGCTCGAACTGATTTTGCCTGAATTTCACAAGACGCAGTCCGTCCCCGAGCATGTTGGAATGGATAAAATCGATAAATGACTTCTGCGTAAGCGCGGTAGAGGAAGCGTTTTCAAGTATGCCCATTCTGGACCGCAGCTGTTCGCTCATCCGTGAGACATGGCCGTTACCGGCGGACATCGCTTCCTTGTATAGCTGCGATTCCTGCACGCGGATAAATAAAAAAGATACTACAATCGCCGGAATCGCGATCATGACGCTGAAAGCCAGAAACAGCTTTTGCGAGATGCTGGCATTTCGATAGATTTTCCTTATTTTTATGCTTACGGCCTTCATTTGGATGTCCTCCCCACTTCAGTAATATATCATAGTTGAAAAGCGGGGAATACCGGCTGCCTATCCGGCAGCCGGCAATAAATAGCAACCCTTATTCCGCCATCTTCGCTTTTCTGGCATCCAGCTCCGCTTGGCGATGCTCCATGACCTGGGCGAAGCCGTAGCTGTCGCGGCGGGACAGGAAGCTTTCGAATATTTTATCGAAAGCGGTATCGTCCTTGGCCGTAATCAGCTCAGGAAGGACCTCCTCCCAGTTTTGGGCGATGCGAGACCAAGCCACCGCAACTTCGGAATCGCCGAGCGGGTCCAGCCCCTTGTAGATGCCGCTGTCAATATCGGCCTGGGCGTTGGCGAAGTCCTCCATTTGCTTAATGACGGGCGACTTCTCCGGTCTCCATTGGTTAATAATGACGGGGTTGCGCATCATCCAGTACGTATCCATCACGCCGTATTCCTTCTCCAGCTTCTCGATATCGGAGCTCAGCAGCTCGACCAGCTCCGGCTTTAATTGCGGCTTGCCGCTTGTGGAATCCCATGTTTCGCCTTCTTTGCCAAGGAACAGATCCAATTGTCCTTCTTCGCTGGCCAAGTACGTCAGGAAGCGGATAGCGCGCTCGGGATTTTTAACGGATTTGCTGATCATCGTAACCATCCAGCCGTCCATATTGCCGGGGAACAGCTTCGCGCTGTCGCCTTTGCCGTTTTGCGGCCCATCTACAGCGATATAATAAGAATCCGGGTTGGCGCTTGCGGCCAGCATCGGGTTAACGGCAGCCATGCCGTTCCATTCGCGAACCATCATAAAATAGCGGGCATTGTTCGTTTTCTCCTCCACCTGCGTATCGGAGTCCACGAGGAAATCGACGTTGATGAGTCCGCGCTCGTAAGCGGTGCGGAACGTTTTAAGCCAGTTCACGTAATCGGGATCGGTAATCCGATCGTAGACTTTGCCATCCTTCTCATGCGGAACGGCCAGCAGATTCTGCAAATATTCCGTCATGCCATAAGGCACATTGCCTTGCGCGAAGAAAGGACTGATGGCCTGGCCTTTGTACTCGGAATATTGATCCTTGATCGTCTGAAGCGCGCCAAGGAAACCATCGGGCGTAGACAGATCCGGCTTGCCCATTTCCTCATAGAGATCTTTGCGCACCAGGAACGTTTGGTTCGCGGCCGTCATGCCGGTCTCGTGCATAAGATTAGGACTGTAGGAATCATTCGGAATGCCATACGTGTTGCCATTCGCTTGACGGTACCACTTGAGCGTGCCATCGCCGGCCACCTTAAAAAAGTATGGGTCGTACTGATCCGCCAGCTCGTTTAAAGCATAGACATGATCGCCTTCCCACAGCTTTTTGACGGCGGTTTCCCACGATCCCATGCTGATGAGGTCAGGCAGCTTGCCGGAAGTCATCATGAGCGTAATATGTTCGTTTGCATCGCCCGACGGAACCTCGATCTTGACTTTAACGCCAGTTTTCTCGGTAATATACTTGGAATTCAAGCTCTCTCCCCAGCTATGCGGATACCAGGATGCGCCTACGAACCAGCTTAATTCGACCGGGCTCGTGTCCAGCCTCCATGCGGGTTCGTCGGGGTTCAGCGCCGTTTCCGCGGGAGTAGCCTCCGGCTGCGTGCTGGAATCCGGCTGAGACGTAGGCGCGGGATCGTTCCCTGAGTTCGTGCAGGCGGCCAGGCCCAGCATAAGCGCGGACAATACCAGGGCCGAGCTTTTTCTAATGGTGCTTTTGTTCATCTTCTGATCATCCCTTCTTCTGTTATCTGTATATTTTTATTTGATCCATACGCCCCCTGAATCCAAGCTTGGATAGACGCACGGCACTTACCCTTTGATAGCTCCGATCATGACGCCCTTGACCAGATAGCGCTGGATGAACGGATAAAACAATAGTATCGGCAAAGTGGCCACCATCATCGAAGCAAACTTGATAGAATTGCCCGGCAGCCTGGCGCCGAATTGCGCCATCGCTTGCTGCTGCATGAAGGACATGGAGTTTTCCGCGATGATTTTGAACAACATGGTCTGCAGCGGCAGAAGCTCTTGCGTTCGAATATAGATGACGCCCTGATAATAGTCGTTCCAGTGATAGACTGCGGAGAAAAGCGAGATGGTCGCAATAACCGCCATGCTGTTCGGCATGACGATACGAAACAGTACGCCGTAATCGGAAGCGCCGTCCACCTTCGCGGATTCCTCCAAGCTGTCGGGAATCGTGCGGAAAAAGCTCATGAAGATGACCATGTTAAAAAAAGTGTACATCGCGGGAATGATAAATACCCAGAAGTTGTCGTACAAGCCCAGCTTCGTCATCAAAATGAAGGTCGGAATCAGTCCGCCCGAGAACAGCATGGTGATCAGAGCAATCTTCATATAAATTTTGCGGCCAATCAAGTTGGTTTTGCTTAGGCCATACGCCACAATAGCGGTAAAGAGCACATGGGCGGCTGTCCCTATGACGGTCCGCATGGTCGTGATATAGAAGCCGTTCATCATATTTTCATTGCTGAATACGACGCGGTAGCTGTCGAACGATATCGCTTTCGGAATCCAGTTGACCGTGCCTAGCGTGGCGTGCTCGGGCGCATTCAGCGAGTTGGCGAACACGAACCACATGGGATACAGCGTAATGAAACATACCGCTATCATCAGCACGGTATTAACGACCTCGAACAGGCCAATGCGGCGTAATCCTCTAGCGTTCATGGTTCTGCCCCCTATTTAAAAAGCGTGTTAAAAAAAATATGAGTTCAAAAAGTTCGGTTCTCAGTACCGAGAAGATTGAATGAAAGTAGAAACTGAGGAGCGGAGCGTAGTGGAAGCTACGTGAGCACCGGAAGTTTCGCTTGAATTCAAGATTCGAAGTCGAGTAAGCTTCTAGAATTACTTCGTAATGGGAAGCGGACTTTTTGAACTACCTTTCTAAAAGATGCTGTCGCCTGTTAGTTTTTTGGACGAGTAGTTGGCCAGGAACAGCAGCCCCAGCGCCACAATGGAGCGGGCGAACAAGACGGCCGTCGAAAAGGAATGTCGACCGGATACCAGTCCCATGTTGTAGATGTACAAATCCAGACTTTCCGCCATCTTCATGTTCATATTGTTTTTTAGCATAAAGATCTGATCGAAGTTGCTGCCGAGAATGCCCGCAACGGCGAGAATAAACAGGATCGCGATGGTCGGCCGTATACTCTGGATCGTAATATGCCACATTCGCTGCCAGCGGTTCGCGCCGTCCAGCTCCGCGGCTTCGTACAGCGCAGGGTCGATGCCCGCAATGGCCGCGATGTAGATAATGGCGCTCCAGCCGGTTTCCTTTAACGTGTCGGAGAAGAAGGTTATCCACCAGAAGTACTTCGGGTCGCTGTTATACAAAATTTCTCGTTCCTGAATGCCAAGGCCCATAAACAGTTGATTGATGACGCCGCCTTCGCCCAGCCAGTTCAGCATAATGCCGCCGAATATCGTCCATGCGATAAAATGCGGCAAATAGGAGATCGTTTGGACCGTTCGTTTAAATCGCAGGCTCCGAATTTCATTGAGCAGCAAGGCAAATACGATCGGAATCGAGAAGCCGAGCACCAGCTTGATGCTGCTCATGCCAAGCGTATTGCGGATGGAACGCCAGAATCTCTCGTCCGTCACGAAATCCTCGAAATGCTTGAGACCTACGAACGGCGACTGGAGCATAGGCTTTGCGATACTGTAGTCCATAAAGCCGATAATAAGCCAGAACATGGGGATGTAACAGAAAATCAACATCCAGACGATGCCCGGGATCACCATGCTTTGCAGCTGCCACTGCTTTAAAAACGTTTTCATTTGACCGGTTTTGGATTGGATCACATTGCTGCCCCCTTCCATTTCATCGTAAGCATTTCGGCATGCAAAAAAAAGACCACCGTTTTTGACCCTATCCCAATTTTTTAGGTTCCGTTGATCTTGCGCGGGAATGGAGTATGCTGAAAATATTCGAGGGGAGGATTTCTTACGATGAACAAGCTGATATGGCAGCAGGATTTTGCGGGGGGAGACACGGATCTGAGCAATTGGAATATTCGCCTCGGCAACGACCTGCTGGACAATGAGGGCAACGCCGTAATGCCGGGTTGGGGCAACGGGGAGGGGCAATTCTACACGGGGCAAGCCGGGAATCTGTACATCGACGAGGAAGGGTTGAATCTGTGCGCGCACCGCGAGACGATTGAGAGTTCGGACGGTCGAAGCTTTGCTTATTCTTCTGCCCGAATCGATACGAAGGATCACTTCTCCTTCCGTTACGGCAAACTCGTCGCGCGTGCCAGGCTGCCGGTCGGACAAGGGCTATGGCCCGCCATCTGGCTTCTGCCGCAAGATCAGGCCTACGGTCCTTGGCCGGCTTCCGGCGAGATCGACATTATGGAAGCCAGGGGCCGGCTGCCCCATCAAGTGTCAGGCACTCTTCATTACGGCAAGGACTGGGATCACAAGCGTCTCGACGAATTTTCTTATACATTCGACAAGGGTTCGATCGCGGAGTTCCACGACTACGTTTTGGAGTGGGATGAACATTCTATCCGCTGGCTCGTAGACGGCCATTGTTATGCCGAACGCGCCATGGAGGCGGGCGTCATGCCGTTCGACCAACCCTTCTATCCCGTGCTGAACCTCGCTGTAGGCGGGTGGTACGACAATGTTGCGGTGGACGAAGGCGCGCTGCCTGCGGTTATGACGGTGGCGGGGATTTGGGTGTATCAATGAGGAGAATGAGGAACAGCTAAATGAAAAAAGGACAAATCTTTATTGCCGATCATCTTCCGGGAAAATAGCTCCAAGGTCAATGACAAGACATGGAACCGCATGCGAACGAATAGTGTCCGTTTCGATTAACGTAGCCGCCAACCGGTATTTACCGCTCTCCAGCACGAATTGGTCTACCGTACGATAGATTGGATCGGCAAGCCAGTATTCTTTAACACCGTGTTTCTCATAAAGTGATTTTTTTATCGTTTTATCCCTGCGTCCCGTACTATCTGACAGAATTTCTACAAGCAGATCGGGAACTCCGAACACAAATCCGTCCCGTATGATGTGAAGGTTCTCATTGGCAATAAAAATGATATCTGGCTGGACAATATTCTCTTCGTCGAAATGAACGTCCATTGGGGCGAGCAAGATTTCCCCGTCTTTACTACAAGGAGCGTGAAACGCAAGATGAAAATTAGTCAAAATCTTTTGGTGAACGTACTTGGGAGAAAATAGAAACTCGTATCGGATTCCTTCAATGATCTCATACCTCTCGGGCGTATCTTAGATTTCCCGCTGTTCCTTAACCTTGGCTGTAAGATCATGCGGTTTGCCTTTGGTCATTGCAATTGACCTCCTCGCATTCATTCTAAATTTATTATATCATTCCGGCATGTTAATCAAATAGAATGAACTGGTTCCAGTTGGCAACTACAGAGTGCGAAACGTCAGAGAAAGCCCTCGAAATCATTGATTTCAAAGGCTTTCCGCCTACACTGTTTTCAGTTAAATACTATTCGCCGTTATAGCTGATTCCAAGTTGATGTTATATGACTTCAACAACTTTCTTACGGCAGAAGCCTTTCGGCGGACAATCTTGGCCAGGCCTGGCATTTCGTGAAACCCTCCGCATAAGCCTTGCCGCATTGTAGTCCGCGAAACTTGGAAACGGTTCTGACAAAATCCAAAAAATCGATCCCGTCATGTTCATACAACCATTTGATCTGGCTCTCATGTTTGTTGTTCATCTCGATCTTAACGTCGATATGATCCGAGATATCCACATATTCTGTCGGCAAGAAGCCGACCCCGGCCAATGTGTCCATATAAAAGATTGGCGCTACTTTATGATGGATATCATGTCCTGCTTCGTTGTTGTAATGAGGAACCGTCGCCGCGAAGCTCGCATCGAACACCGCTTTGGAAACCTCCATATGATCCTTCATATAGTCCTCGGGCGGATGCGTAATGATATAATCCGGCTTCGTCTCGCGAATCACTTTGACCAACTTCAAAATCAGCTCGTCATGATCCGCCTTGACCAACAGATCCGGCACATCCAAGCTAATCACATCGGCTCCGATCAAGGAACCTGCCGCTTGCGCTTCCAATCTTCGAATGGCAATTAACTCGTCCTGGGGAATGACCTTATGTCCTTTATCCCCATTGGCCACATGAACCATCGTCACCTTGTGGCCTAGTGCCGACAACTTCGCCAATGTCCCTCCGCAGCCAATCTCCAGATCATCCGGATGACAACCCACTGCCAAAACGTTCATATTATTCCCTCCCTTATATTTTGATTCTGATTGCTGCTTCTGCAACTCCTACTCCAGTGTACTCCCGGCAAAACCAATATTCTTTAGCAAAAAGACCATTAAAAGTTGCAATAAGTCCACTCTTAAGCTGTTATAATAGAACGATAGATTGAATGTCAACGGAGGTCGGAATTCCATGGCAGCTACAACTGACCCTTTCGTGCGAACCAGGCTTCAAGAGTCTTTTACAGTGAAAGACATTATATCTCTGCATTATTTCGAATTCTCAAAGAATTTTAAATTCGAAGGGGAGAAACATGACTTTTGGGAGTTTGTGTACGTAGACAAGGGCGAGATCGACGTGTTTGCCGATATGGAGGGGTACTGCCTGCAGCAGGGTGATGTCATCTTCCATAAACCGAACGAATTTCACGGCGTATGGGCCAACAGAAAGATAGCGCCTAACGTCATTATTGTTTCGTTTGTATGCCACTCGAAGGAAATCGCTTTTTTTGAAAATAAAATCTTTAATCTGGACACCCGTCAGCGCGAAATGCTCGCGCAAATTATTAAAAACGGCTTTGCCGCTTTTCATCCCCCATTCGACGATCCACGAAATCATACGCTGAACAGAAGGTCAAATGCGCCGATCGGTTCAGAGCAGTTGATTAAACTCTATTTGGAGATGTTGCTAATCAGCTTGCGGGAGCATGACGATCGGACTAAACAGGAGCAGCGGTTGTCGGGGACGACAAAACAACGAAGCGAGGCAGAGCTGGTACAGCGAATGTGCGACTATATGGAGCAGCATGTGTTCGATGAGATTCGGCTGGAACAAGTTTATAAATCATTTAACTTAAGCAAAAGCCATGCGCTAACCATCTTTAAAGCACAAACCGGACAAAGCATCATGAAACACTATCGGAAATTAAAGATCGATCAAGCCAAACAAATGATTCGCGAGCAGCACCACAATTTTACCGAAATATCCGAGCTCCTCCACTACAGCAGCGTCCATACCTTTTCGAGACATTTCAAGTTATTCACGGGCATGTCCCCATCGGAATATGCGAAAACGGTTATAGCCAAGATGTGATCCAAAAACTCGACTTACGTAGCATGTCTGGTGCACATGAAGCAGGCCCTTGATATCTGTAACTTCAAGGACCTGCTTCGATTTTTTAGTTCACATCGGCCTCAAGCGGTCCGGCGAGCTCATTTAAGAAAAACAGCTTGCCCGGCAAAGTGGGCATAAATGTCGATGGCAGCCAGCGGTCCGGACCATGGCGCAATGTTGTCCACAGGGATAACCCTTGCCACTGCATGCCTCGGCCCAGCGCCCCGTCGCAGCCGCCAATGATATAGTCGGATTGCAGGAACAAACCCGGTCCGATCGTGTTGGCCCGGCATGGCACCAGCGTTGTCCGGCTTTTAAAGCTCGTTATCGCATTTTGTTCTATCGTTAGGGGATGGAGCTGTGCGGCAATTCTATGCGTTGCTTGGCTCCAATCCGCATCATTGCTGAACTCTCCGCCGAAATGCGGCTCCCAGAAGGCAATATGCATCATTCGGCCAATTCCGAATACGGTGACGAGCTCGGCGCCTTCCGCCTTTAATGCGGCAATTCTCTCCGCGTAAGTCGGCAGCATGTCGGCAGTCGCAAAATGTCTCTGATCCTCAGGCACGGTGTATTCGCCTAATGGTCCGTAGAACGCTTGCTCCATTGCGTATTGAAAAGAGCCCCGATTGTCGGAGGGCAATGTCCTTCCCTCTTCGTCGCTCCATTCGTCCATATTAAACCCGTAAACATGCTTGCAATCTACTTGCCATTCTTTTAGGAAGTAGACCGCCCATTTGTACATCCCCATTGGGCCAACCGGTAAAATAAAAGCGATTTTGCGTCCTTGATCCTTGCTCTTTCGAATTTGAACCGCAATCTCATGCCCCATTTTTACATCAAGCTCTCCGACGTCTGAACAAGAAAACGGTACAAATTTCTCATTCCAAAAGGGCTGCCGCTCATCTATCGATTCCGGAGAATTCGAACAACAACTGTCAATTTTGTCCATGTTCCATCCCGCAGGGTAGAAACCATCCAGCATCGAGCCTTTGACCGTCCGCATGAAATTCATGTCAACACTCTCCCGTTTATAACTAATTTTTAGACTGCTAGCTTCCTCTCCAGTGTACCCCCTGCAACTCTATTATTCTTTAGCAAAAGGACCGTTAATCGTTGCAAATAGTCCGCATTTCGGATAAAAGGCACAGATCTCCAAAAACAAAGGTACAGCTCTCCAAAAAACGAGAGACTGTACCTTTTCGTTTTACCTAATTTCTTTGATCGGCCTGTTTTAATCGAATCCCTGGTCAGGCTTGCGCAATCAAACGATTGGTTATCGATCCCAGCTTGGCAATCTCCACCTGGACCACGTCGCCGTCTTGCAGATAGATTCTGCGGTCCTCCGGATATCCCATCATGACGCCCTCGGGCGTTCCGGTTAATATAACATCGCCCGGCATGAGTGTCATGTGGCGGGATATATAACTGACGATCTCGTCGCAACGGAAAATCATGTCCGACGTATTCGACGATTGGCGGATCTCTCCGTTGACGATGCACTTGATGGTCAATGCTTGAGGATCTCCGACTTCGTCGGACGTAACCAAATAAGGGCCAAGCGGCGCAAACTTGTCGCAGCTCTTGCCGATCATCCACTGGGAGGTGCGAAGCTGAAAATCTCTTGCCGAAAGATCGTTTGCATTACAATATCCGTAAACGTAAGCCAATGCGTCCTCACGGGATACATTTTTGGCGCGCTTGCCGATCACAATCGCCAATTCAGCCTCATAATCGATCATCTTGCTGTCCGGGGGCATAGGGATATCTTCCCCGCAGCCTGCCAGCGCGTTGGCGAATTTGTTAAACAGGACCGGGTGCGCGGGGATGTCCATATTCGTCTCGATTGCATGCTGCCGATAATTAAGACCGACACATATGATTTTGCTCGGCGAATCGACGCAAGGTCCAAGGAGCAGTTCCTTTTCGTTAAGCCACCATTCGGGACGATCTTCGGCAGACGCCTTGGATAACAGCGATTCCAATAGGGCTCTTGTTTGGGTACCGCCTTCAATAGCCTCGGACGCCGAATCCGGTACCGTTGTTCCAGGTAGC
Organism: Paenibacillus sp. PAMC21692; assembly: GCF_014303795.1. Classification (NCBI taxonomy): domain Bacteria; kingdom Bacillati; phylum Bacillota; class Bacilli; order Caryophanales; family Paenibacillaceae; genus Paenibacillus; species Paenibacillus sp. PAMC21692. Next base: position 3,953,714 of record NZ_CP060293.1, on the reverse strand, counting down.
AATGCCTCCGCGGCTGCTGCGACATCCAGCACGCCCCCGTGGGTCGATATGCCGAGTTTCAGACCTCCGTTGATGTTGTAATTCAACAGTTTCATGACGCATTTCCCCTCTTTCTCATGTTGATCGGCCTTCGTTAACTTGCGATTGGCTCATAAGTATGGGGCCGAATCATGCCATGCCCTCAGATCGCCGATCGTTTGGCGAATGTCCCGCTCCTGCTCTTCGCCCTCGATCTCCCGTTCAATAATCCATTCGCCTGCGAATCCGCTCCTCGCCAGCTTGGCGACGAATTCGGGAAATCGCACTTTGCCTTGGCCCGGGCGAACCTCGCGTCCGAGCGCTTCGCCGTCGGTTGGATAGAAGCCGTCCTTGACATGCACATTGCGTACGTAGGGGCCGATCACGTCAAGCGCATCAAGCGGGTTGCCCTTGCCGTACAAGACCAGATTCGCCGGATCGAAATTAATGCCCAGATTGTCGGTCCCTACCCGCTTAATGGTTCGAAGCAGAACGACGGGCGTCTCTTGACCCGTCTCGAACCAGAACTCCAGTCCAAGCGTCCGGCAATATTGCGCCACCTCGCGAATCGCGCCCACGACCGGCTCATATTCCGGATCGGTCATATTTTCCGGGATGAATCCGCAGTGCGTAATAATGGCAGGCGCGCCGATCATGGCGGCAAAGTCGGCCCAGCGCTTCAATTCGTCGACTCGCATTTCGCGATATTGCGGCGGAACAAGTCCAAGCGTCGTCGGTCCTCCGGTGAAATTCCACTCGCTTGGTCCCGATACGCCCGCCCATACCGCGCAGATGCGTACTCCGGCTTCGCCGGCGTGTCGGATGACGCTCTTCGCCAGCTCCGGCGTCGCTTCGTTCGGATTCCAGCTCATCAACTGGCACACGTCAAGCCCGAAATCCTTTACATGGCGGAAGCAATCGCCTCCATTGCGAATTTGATTAATTACACCGATATTCATGATGCCGATTCCTCCTTAAGGCTGTTCTCTTCTTCGATCGCCACCATAGCGAACGTCTCCAGTTCCGGCAGCGTAAATACAAGCTCGCCGTCCCGATACGACGACGGCAGCCGTTCGCCCCCCGGCAATAGAAGGACTCGCGCCCCCGCCGATTCTTCCCATTTTAATCGGAATTCGATATTGCGGACCGGGATATTCGGCAGAGATTCCTGATAATTAAGCACTCGCAGCGTATGGCTGTTAGAATCTCCAGATCGGTACCAAACGGTTTCGACTGGCCGCGGGGCGTCCGAAGAAGCGGTCCATGCCCGGTTGGCAAGACTGCGCAGTACTTGCGTAAACAGCTGCCGATGATCATCGGAAGTCATCTGCTCAATTCCTCCGGCGCAATAGGCGGCTCTGCCTGCGCCATATTCGTTCAACACCAGCGACGGACGTTCCGTAGCGATGCCCGGCGGATTGCTGATAGCCGATGCAAAGCGGCTCGGGTCCTTGGGGTTCGTATACGCCAGCGTCAAAGTCGCCGCAATCTCCCCTGTCGTCACCCGTACAAAACGCTGCGGTCCTGCAATCATCATGGGATGGGCTGCATCGTTTCGGGGCATCCAGTGTTCGAATGCCGGCGCTGGAGCCATATAGGTGATAGATTCCTCCGTTTGACCTTCATCCGACACTCCCAAGACGGCGGCAAGTCCGAAGTCCGGGCGCAGGGTTCCATCCTTGCGGCGCAGCGTCCCGGCTCCGCTCGCATAAAGGCCTCCCCCGCCATGAACATAAGCGGTTAATGCCTCAATCTCTTCATCATCCGCGACCGGCAGATCACACAAGACGACGACGGCGAAACGGTCCAATTCACCGAGGTTGCGCCGCGTGATGACCGCATACGGAATGTTGGCGTTCATCAGGGTGCGGGCCGCGTTTTTCGCCGCCTTCATAAGCGGTTTGTCCATCGACCCGGCAAGCACGGACTTGCCGTTGTCGGCCGGATCGTACAGCGACTCGAAATTGAAGTAAAGCGCCACGTCGGCAATTGGCTCAGCATCGGGATTCAGATACGGCTCATAAGTCTCGAGCTCGCCGTATATTTCGCCCATCGTCTCATATACGCGTTCGTCGAGCGTGCCTGTCGGGTCGATTGCATCAATAAATAAAAATGCGCCTCCGTTTAAAATGGCGGAGAAGGTCTGGGCGCGAAGCAATGCTTTCGATTTGGTCGTTGTATGTTCGGTCAGATCGGGACAACGGGACGTCATGAACTCGAAAGGCCGGTTCTCCGACAGATTGTCGAGCGCCTTGCAGGTGAAGGTTTGCAGCAGCGCGTCTCCATAGAAATCGCCGCTGCAGTAGTCCGTATGTCGAAAGAAAGCTTCGGTTAGCCCGTTCTGCCAGCCAACCGACCAGGATGAGCTCTGCTGGCCCACCGTCACTCCGGGTTTAACCCGCTTGGCGAGCTCCGTCAGGCTGCCCGCATAATCGGCCAGCCAGCTCTCGCGCGTACGCTGCCATGCGACCCAATCCGGGTCGCTCCAATCAACCGTTCGCGGAATCTCGCGCTGCGTCTCCGCCATATATCTTGCCTTGCACGCTCCGCAATGGCAGGGAGAATACGGCCAGTGGATCATATCGATCCACAGCCCGTCGAACGAATAATTGCGGCATAAATCTTCGATCTGCGAACGGAGATGCTCGCCATACGGCGTATTGAAGCAACAGACGCCAAAGCGTCCGCTGTCCCACAAATATTCCGCCGTGTTCAGGCCGTCCGCCGAAACAAAGCGCCAGTCGGGGTGGTTGTCGTAGGCCCATTTATTCCAGTAATTCATGTAGACCACCGTACGGATTCCCGCTTCCCGGCAAGCTGCCGTGACCTCTCCGATAAGATCGATCTCGCCGATGCCGGCATGCATCCTGCCGTGCGGCGTCGGCCAATAGCACAGTCCGAGACAAGAAGAGGCGTACACCATCGCCGTATCGACGCGAGCCGTCTTTAACAGCTCGACATAACGCCCGGCGTCAAAATCCGCCATGAAACGAATGTCGTCGTCCGGTATGTGCATATCGATCAGATTGCGACGATAACTGCTTCGGTACCAGGGCTCCTTCATGATACGGCCACCCATTCTCCCTGTTTTCTGGCCGAGGCCAGCTCCGCCTCGGCAATGCGGATCGTGCCGAGAGTATCCGCAGGCATGCAGCGCTCGGGCTCGTCTCCGGCAGACAATATCTCGACGAAGTAACGAAGCTCGCGGTAAAAGCCGGCATCCTCATCCAGCTCGGGCTTGATCGCTTCTCCATCGGCCGGATAATCGGTAAGAATGCCATGCTCGAAAACGAGGCAGCCCCGTTCGAAATTGACTCTGTAGCTCATCTCGAAACCGAAGGCCCCCTTTAACGTCCAGTCATCCTGCGCAAGCACAACCTTGCCGTCCGCGTAACGATAATGCGTCGAGACGATGTCGTACCCGCTGCCCGGCAGCACATTGCGGCCCACGCAGGATACGCTCTCCGGCTGTCCGTACAGCCAATTGATCAAATCTACGTCGTGCACATGCTGGTCGAGCAGACTGCCGCCGCTACGGGCTTCGCGAAGCATCCAGTTGTCATGCGACCAGACAGGAGTATCTCCGCCGCGGAAAAATGTCGCTGCCAGCGTATCTCCATAAAGGCGCTGCTCCGTACAATTTTTCAAATACTCGTAAGCGGGCCAGAATCTCAGCACCTGCGCAACCATCAGCGTTGTGCCCGTTCTCGCCGACGTCTGAGCCATGGCGGACGCCTCGTCCGCGCCTAGCGCCATCGGTTTTTCGCACAGCACGTGCAGACCGCGCTCCATAGCCCGGATCGCCGTTGCGGCATGCAAATCGGTCGGCAGCGCGATATCCACAAAATCAAGCTCCTCGCGCTCCAGCAGCTCTCCTATATCCGTGTAGAGGCGATAGGGCGAAAAGTCGATGCGCTCGAACGATTCATTAAGGTTGCCTTCGACAAACACGTTGTCGAACTTGCGGGCATCGATATCGCAGATCGCTTGCAAACGCACCGGGGCTCCCTCGCGCTCCAGGCGTTGGTATTGCGCCAGGTGAACGCGGCCCATAAACCCGATTCCGATCAGAGCCCCCTTCCATATCTTCGTCCCGGCCGCATCCGTCGCGGATGCGGTAATATCCTTGCCGCTCTCCGGCAAGCCTTGCCCGTTGGTCATGGTCTATACCCTCCTATGCTGGGAGTCGGATGGCGTTCCCGCAACGCTAACTTCCCGTCCGGTCGCGCAAGCTTCGACGATAGCGGCGGCAACCTCCGAGCCATGAATCGCATCGTCGAACGACAGGTAGTCCAATCCCTGTCCGCCCGCGAGCAAGCCGTCGGCGATATAACCGAGCTGATCGCGGAGGGCGCCATATACTTTGCCGTTGAACTCGTGATGGATGGCAAACTCGGTCGTGCGTCTTCCGCCGTCGTTCCAAACCTGCAATCCTGATCCCGACGTCTCGAAATGCGCAACGCCTTCCGTTCCGATGACCTCCACCTGGTCGACAATCGCTATTCCTGCAGCATCCGGAGTCATCCAATTGCTGTGGAGAACCGCTATCGCGCCGTTTTCGAAGACAAGCGTCGACCACAGCACCTCCGGCGCCTCGACTCCTTCAATGTAACAGCCTTGCGCCCGAACGGAGACGACGCGGCTTCCCGCATACCAGATAGCCAAATCCAGGTCGTGAACCGACAGCTCGTAGACCGTATGCGTCCGCTTATAGGTTTCGAAGAGCGAATGCTCCCGCGATCGCTTAAAGAACATGCTGACCGGCTTGCCAAGCCCGCCATCTGTTATCCGGCGCTTAATCTCCGCGTACCTTGGATCGAAGCGCAGCAGATGTCCCGGCAGCACATGTCTCCCTGCGACCCGAGCGGCATCGAACATGCGGCGCGCCTCCTCCGGCAATGTGGAGACGGGTTTCTCGACGATGACGTGTTTGCCGGATGCAAGCGCCGCCAGTGTCGGTGCCAGATGCTCTTTCTCATAGGTAACGACGCTCACGAGGTCCAAGTCGTCTCTCGACAGCATCTCTTCGTACGAAGCGTATACAGCCGCCTGAGGGAAACGCTGCTCCGCCAGTTCCCGTCTCTCTGGACGATTGTCGCATACGGCGACAATCTCGACTTGCGGCAAACACCGGAAAGCTTCAAGGTGGCACATCCCCCAGCTGCCCAAACCGATCACGCCTACGCGCAGCTTACTCATGCCAGCCCCCCCTTTTCGTTAAGCTTCATCGTAATTTTGCCGCTGCTTACATTGCCGCCGACCAGCATCTTAAACGCCCGGTCCGCATCCTCGAGCCGGCAGATCTCGGTCCAGCCTTCCTCCGTGATCTTGCCCTGCTCAAGCAAATCGACCGCATCCGCAAAGTCTCTGGCGGTATAGCAGAAGGAACCGAGAATGGCGATTTCACTGCGGATCAAGTGATTGATTGGCAGTCGCGTCTCATCGATGCCGAGACCGATATTCATAAACGTCCCGCCCGGGTTAACGGATCGCAGGGCACTTTCCCGCGTCGGCTGGAATCCGGCGGCATCGATAACCACATCGATGCCTTTTTCGGCGAAATGGCGGCGCACCGCATCTTCGAGCGATTCCGTCTTTGGATTCGCAGTCAGGTTAAAGCCAAGGCCTCGCACCATCGCGAGCCGTTCCTCGTTCGTATCGGCGACAAGAACGTCGGAAGCGCCCAAAATGCGAGCAACCATCGCGCTCAGGATACCGATCCCTCCCGCGCCAAGCACGGCAACGGCCGCGAACGGATGCCGTTCCATCGCGCGTCTCGCCGCGCGCAGCGAACAAGCAAGCGGTTCGGCCAAACTGGCGCGCTCGGCGGATAATCCGTCCGAGATCGGCACGATTGCCGATTCGGGCACAACAACGTATTCGGCGAAGGCGCCGGGCCTGTGAATGCCGATGATCTGCCGCTTGGCGCACAGTTGGGTCAAGCCGCTCAAGCAACTGCGGCAGCTGCCGCAGAACAGCAACGGATTAATAACCGCGCGCTGGCCGACAGAATACCGTCCAGCTCCCGGGCCAACCGCTTCCACAACGCCGCTTGCTTCATGCCCCATAACGAGCGGGGGCACGCGCAAGCTGTTATGGCCCAAATATCCTTCCAGCTCCGAGCCGCATATGCCTACCGCTTCTACCCGCAGCCGCACTTCTCCCGTTCCAGGCTCGGGAACGGATCTCTCTTCGATGACGATGCTCTCGGGGGCCGTCCATACCGCCGTTTTCATCATAAGATTGCCTCCCCTTTCGAATGGATCGCCGACAAGCCGGCTATGAGCCGATCCACATCGGCGCTGTCGTTAAAGGCGTGGACCGACGCCCTAAACCGGCCGTCCCCGCCCCACAGATAGATGCCTTGCCGCTCCAGCTCCGCGGAGATCTCCTCCCCCTGGTCGCTGACGACGCATATATTGCCCGCGCGGAATTCGGGTTCCCGCGGCGTCATCAGTTCGTAGCCTGCCGCCTCCAGCTTGCTTATCAGCTCGGTGCCAAGACCGAGCACATGATCTTCGATAAGCGGGATGCCCGTGTCAAGCAGCAGCCGGGTCGAGTAGTCAAGCGCATATACGCAAGGATAACTCGGATATCCCGTCTCGAATCGTCTGGCATCCGGCTGAAAGCGATAGCTTCCGTCGCGAAGGGGGCTAAACATATCCGTCACGCCTCTCCAGCCGACCGCTCTTGGCATAAAATCGCTCGTCCGTGCCGGATTAATGCCGAGAATGCCCAGACCGTGTATGCCGAGCAGCCACTTATAGGAGCTGCAGACAACAAAGTCGGTCTCATTGATATCGACAGCCGTAATGCCGAGCGACTGGGTCGCATCGAGCATCAGCAGCGTATCCGTCTGTTTGAGAGCGCGATACAGTTCCTTATAGTCCAGCTTCGCCCCCGAGAGATAGCTGACATGGCTGGAGACGACAATTCGCGTCCTTGCGTCAACGCGCGACAGGATGTCCTCCGGCGACACGCGCCAATTGACATGATCTACGAACCTCACCTCGACGCCCGCCTCCCGAAGCACCAGCCAAGGCAAAATGCCGGAAGGAAACTCCAGCTTGTTGACAACTACGTTGTCGCCGGCCTTGAGACCTAAAGCTCCTGCAATCATGGAAATGACATCGGACGAATTGGACAGCAGCGCGATTTGATTGGGCTGGCCTCCAAGCATCTTCGCCAGATTCGACTTGCAAGAATCCTCAACCTCCGCATTCGAGCTTCTGCCGCCCGGACCGTAGCTTCGGTGCTCCATATAGCGCCTGACTGCGTCAACGCTCCCTTTGAGAGGCGGCGATTCCGCCCCGTTGTAGAACCACACACGATCGCCGATATTTTCGAACATTTTTTTGCTTATTAATGATTCCATCTGCTCTCGCTCCTAGCATTTCATTCTGGATTATAAATTCGGGGGAAGCTCGAGCTTCTCGAAGCAGTCGTATGCTTTGGCGATATGCCGGTCAGCCGCCGATAACAGAAATGGACCGTGGCCCGGGTACAATCGTTTGATTCGCAGATCGTTAAGCCTGGCTATCGTTCGGGCATAAGCGTCAATCTCGCAATCCCAAATTTGCTGCAGTACGATTTTGCCGCCCGCAAATATGGCGTCTCCCGCGAACAAGGACATGCCGTCGCCTTCGTCCAAAGCAAAGCTGATATGTCCCCGGGCATGTCCCGGCGTCTCTATCACCTTCAGCGAAAGCGCGCCAACCTCAATGATATCCCCGTCGCTTACAGTTTCGTCGATCGGACAAGGCTGGTATAAATAATCCGGAGGGTAGACGCCTGCAAACACCGCTGCCCCGATACTCGTTCTGTCGATGTCGGCGGATTCGATCCATGGTCCGGCATCTTTCGACGCGATCGTCCAAAGATCGAGCCGTTGCCGGAGAGCCGCCGCTCCAGCGGCATGATCGGCATGCGCGTGAGTCATCAACAGCTTGCGGATACGGGAGGCGGGAACGCCGGTCGATTCTATGGAACTCAACAGCAGCTCCGTATCCACGCCCGCGCCGGCATCGATCAGCGCATATTCGTCGCCGTCGCCAATCAGGTAGATGTTGCAATCCAGTCTATGCGTCATCTCAAAGCCGAATTGTCCGCTGCCGACAAGCCACAGACCTTCCCTTAGCTTCAATGTCCGTTCTCCTCCTCGTCAATGTAGGCGATGCACTCGATCTCGACGGTCATTCCAGGCGGGAACTTGACGATTTCGACCGTGCTTCTGGCCGGCGGTTCGTGCTCGAAATAACCGGAATAAACTTCGTTGTAGGCTTTGAATCCGTCCAGATCGTCCAGGAAGGCCGTCACTTTGACAACATGTTCCAGCGATGAGCCAGCTTCCTCAAGGATTTCCTTCATATAATCAAGGACAATGGCCGTCTGCTTGGCCACATCGCCGGGTGCCAGGACCGATCCCGTCTCCAGATCGAACGGGCACGTTCCCGAGACATATACCATATTCCCCAGCTTCACGGCTTGAGCGTACGCGCCGCTTGGCTTCGGCGCCTTATCCGTGACGATGATTTGCTTGCGCATTTCGATTTCACTCCTTCTTGTCATTCGGCGGATTGAACGCCTGCCAGTGTTGCGTAAAATGTTGCCGCCTGGATCACTTCTTCAAGATCGACCCATTCGTGCTTGGAATGCGCTTGCGCAATCGAACCGGGTCCGAAGACGATGCTTGGTATGCCTCCAAGCTGCTGGAGCTTGCTTGCATCCGTGCCGTAAGGTACGCCGACGGCTTCCGTGGCGAGTCCAAGCTTCCCGGCAACCTGAAGGGCTTCCCTCACGATCGCGGCCTGCGGGTCCGTATCAAGCGCCCAATCCGACAGCAGCTCGCGAACCTCGAATACGGTGTCGGAAGGAAGCTCGGCGCCGAGCGCCTGCTTAAATTGCTCCCGCACGACGTCCGGCTGCTCGCCGGGCAATATTCGCCGGTCGACTTGAATCTCGCAGCGTTCGGGCACGATATTGATCTGGCCGCCGCTCTCGATGGTGCCGACTGAGATCGATGCCCGACCGCATAGAGGATGCGATAACCCCTCAAGCCGCGGCGCCTCCCGATCACGGATATAGGATAATACCGCCAACATCCGGTATATGGCGTTGTCTCCTTCCTCGGGCATCGAGCTGTGGGCGGCTTTGCCTCTGGTCTCGACCGCGAAGCGTGCGCAGCCTTTTGTTGCGGATACGACGCGAAGTTCGGTCGGTTCGCCTACAACCGCGCCTGCCAATCGATGCTCCCGATCCTCCTCCAGAAATCGCAATACGCCGCGAAAGGCAGCTTCTTCGTCTACAGCCGCGCATAACACCAGATCGCGCGGCAACGAATCTCGTCTTGCCGCCCAATATTCGATCGCCCATATCATCCCTGCAAGCGTGGCTTTCGTGTCGCAGGCTCCTCTGCCATACAGGCGGCCGTCCCGAATCTGCGGCTCGAACGCATTTTCCATCGAACCGGCCGGAACGGTATCCATATGGGATTCGAACAGCAGGGCGCGTTCCGGCTTGCCGACGCTCAGCTCGGCGACTACATTCCAGCGTCCCGCGAATACCTGCTGCCGACGTACGGGTATTCCTGCTCTCCTCATGCGTTCTTCCACATAACATGCAACGTCCGACTCGCCGGGAGCTCCCTCTTCGTAGTAGGGATTGACACTGTTAATGCGGACCAAATCATCCAGTATTTCCAGCACCGGATGATTACCCGTACAACCAGCTACAGCCTCCGCTCCGCCAACCGCCTCTATGTTGTTGCTCATCATTCCTTCACGCTCCCAAGCGTGATGCCGGTCACGAAGTACTTTTGCAGGAAAGGATAAAGAAGCAATATGGGCAACGCGCCGAGGAAGATCTGAGCCGACTTGATCGTGCGGTCGGATATAAGCTGCATCGTCTTGAGATCCTGCTCCGTCATGTTCGAATAGTCGCGCTGGATAATAATCGTCTGCAGATAACTTTGCAGCGGGTAACGATCCGGCGAGTTCATAAAGATCAGTCCGTCGAACCAAGCGTTCCAGTGGTTTACAACCGTTAGCAGACCAATTGTCGCCAACGCCGGAAGAGATAGCGGTACGAATATCCGAAACAAAGTGGACATATGGCCCGCTCCGTCGATAAAAGCTGCTTCCTCCAGCTCCTTCGGAAGATTGCGGAAGAAATTAAGCAGCAAAATGACATTGAATACAGGCACCGCTCCCGGCAAAATAAGCGCCCAGATCGAACCCATGATTCCCGTCTCCCTGACAATCATGAACAAGGGGACGATTCCGCCGCTAAACAGAATGGTCACCAACATGAACCAGGTGTATATCGTGCGTTGCTTGAAACGTTCGCTGTCTTTGGAGAGCGGATATGCCGTAATAAGCGTCAGAAGCATATTGACGGCAACGCCGATGCCCACCCGTTCCAGAGTAACAAGCAACGACTTCAAAAATAGTCCCGAGCTGAGCACGAATTCATAAGACTTCACATTGAAATCTATCGGCCAAAATCGAACAAGGCCTGCTGTGGCTGCGGCGCTTGAACTGAAGGATACGGCCAGAATATGAATAATGGGAAGTACGCACAGCAATGCGAGCAGACCAAGCAAGAACGCGTTGAACCATTGGAACACCCGCATAGGTCTTGTAGTGTAATGCATGCCGAATCCTCCCTAGAAAATTCTATACTTGGCGAATTTGTAGGCCAGATAGTAGGTTGTCGAAATAAGAACGAGCGAGATGACCGACTTAAATAGTCCGATTGCGGTCGCCGGGCCATATTGAGCGGAAATTAAGCCCATCCGGTACACGTACGTATCGATAATATCGCCGCTGTCGTATACTTGCGGACTATAGAGATTAAATACCTGCTCAAAACCTGCGTTAAGCACATTGCCCAAACTAAGCGTCATTAGCAGGACAACGATTGTACGGATTCCGGGTAACGTGATATGCCATATTTGCTTTATTCGGCTCGCTCCATCCATCACCGCGGCTTCATACAGAGATGGGTTAATGCCGGTTAACGCCGCCAAATAAATAATGGTGCTGAATCCGAATTCCTTCCAAATGTCGGAGATGACAAGCACATAAGGAAACCAGCTGTTTTCCCCCAGGAAATAGACCGGATTGATACCGAACAAACCCAGAAACGCATTAACAATCCCGGTGGAGGGAGACAGGATATCGACCAGTATGCCGCCCAAAATAACCCATGACAAAAAGTGAGGCAAATATATAAGCGTCTGCACGCCGCGTTTGAATAACCGGTGACGGATTTCGTTCAGAAGCAGGGATACGGTCAACGGAACGACAACGCCGGCGATAATTTTCATGACGGAGATGTACACCGTATTCCACATAATCTCCCGCATGTCCGAAAGACTCAAAATATAGCGGAAGTTATCAAAGCCGATCCAGTCCGAGCCAAGAAATCCTTTGGCCGGTATAAACTTCTGAAATGCGATGACAATTCCGAACATTGGACCATAACAATAGACAAGAAGCAGGATCACAGCCGGGAGCAACAGCAGATGCAGCGGCCAATTGGATAATGTGGATCGCTTCATGAGTTCAACCTTCCTTCCGTTCCTCCCGTTGTCGGGAAGAGACGGCCGAAGCCGCTCTTCTCCGACGTGGTCGGAAACCTCTGTTACCGGATGACGCGCCATTTGTTACCGATTGGCGTACCATTCATTGACTTCTTCCGTCACAGCGTCGCCCCCGCGTTTCTTCCATTCCGTGACGAACTTGTCGAATTCGTCGATCGGCGCGGCATTGAAAATAATTTTGGTAAACGTTTCTAATTGAATTTTGTTCATATCTGCGCTTCTCTCGGACATCAAAGTCAAAGGCGATGTAATAAACTCGTCGGATAAGTAGGCATTCGACTGACGGTATTGATCCGTAACGCCCATCGAGCCGTCCTTGCCGAAGATGGCGTTCCAGCCCCACAGGGAACGGTCGCCCGCTTCGAATTTTTGGATCTTGTCATAGACGCCCATGTCGTCGCCCGTCAAATCCGAGGTGTCTCCGGAATCTAGCGCTTTTATGACTTTAATGCGCTGGTCCGTATTTTTAAACGCGCGATATGCGGCAATTTTGTTCATTTGCCAGATCTCGGTATTGCCATCGTTGACGAACTTCGAATTGATTTCCGGATCTTTATTCTCGTAGAAGATTTCCGTCCACATATCGAGCATAGAGAATAGCGCCTCGGGATTCTTCGTTCCTTTTTTGACGACCCAATAGCCGATCGTGCCGAGCGCAGCCTGGTTTTTGGCAGGCTCCGCATCGTTGGAGACGATGGGAAACGCTTTCCATTCCGCATTCGGATCCTGGTCAATGTTCTGCTGCAGCGGATACAGTCCAGAGAACGGACTGTTAAAAAACATGCCTATCTTTCCGCTAACGATCGATTCTATGACTTTGGAGAAGTCCTTGGAGCCGAATTCCGGATCGATTTGTTTATTTTTGAACATTTCTTGCAAGATGCCGAGAGCCGTCTTCATCTCAGGTTGAATGCTGCTGTATGCCAGCTTGCCGTCTTGCCCCTTGATCCAGATATTGTTATACGCATGAAAGCCATTGAAGAAGCCCGTCAAAGTCGAGAAGGCGTTGTCTACTGCGAGCCCGAACGTATCGTTTTTATTGTTGCCGTCCGGATCTTGCGTAGTGAAGGCTTCGGAAATCTTTAACAAATCGTCCATCGTTTTCGGCTCGGATAGGTTCACTTTCTTTAACCAATCGGTACGAATCCATATCATCTGGGCGCCTTCCTTGGGTGTTCCGGTGAAAGGAATAGCCAGCAGCTTGCCGCCAATTCTCGCCGAATCCAGCGCGGCGCTGCCGCCTTCGTTAAGCAAGGATTTGACTCGTTCAGGGGCGCTGTCATAAGCGGCGGACAGATCGTGAAGCAGATCGGCCTCGGCCAATTGCTTGAACTGAACGGGCGTAGCCTGGAAGAAGTCCGGAATATCGCCCGTCGCGATCATGAGATTCGTTTTCTGCTCCCACTGCGTAGCATCCACGCTCCACAAAGACTTGATCTTGATGCCGTACCGGTCCTCGTATTCCCGGGTCCAGGGATTGTTGTCGACGGTATCTCCATCTGCATACTTGACGGTTGGGTGCGATTGGTTTACTGTAGTAAGCGTGATCGGCGGATCATACTTGCCGTCCGTGCTTCCTGTCGGGGAAGCCGGCGCGTCCGAGGTCTGAGATGGGGACGGAGATGCCTTGTCATTCGAGTTATTGGCACATGCTGCTAGCGATAATGTGGCGATAATGGCGCCAATGAGAATACCTGTAAACTTTCTTTTCAAGAAAAGTCACTCTCCTTTGAATTAACAGCCTATTCACTCAATTTGCCGGGTAGCTCTGCAAGCTATTCGCATTCGTGCTGGCATCTCCGCCCAACTCTTGCCCATTGTTCGCGTGTTGTCGAACTCGTTCATCAAGCGCAGCCCACCAGGTTGCCCCGCTTGCTGCTTTCGGTTGGTATCATATTTTGTTTTCCTCACCCCTCTTCCTCACCGAAAGTCTGTTCCGATCCCCCTCTACATCGATATAATCTATTTAAACTTCTCCTTCGACGCCGCCTTTTGCTCGCTGACGTGCGGGAAGCTTAAATCGGTTTCGACCGTTTCCATTAACGGCCCAACACATTAGCCAGGCTTCTCAACTTGGCCTCCAGCATGGTTGCCGTGGACGGAAACTCTCCATCGGTACGGCGCGACAGCTCCAGCCATGGCGCCCGCGCAAGCAGCGGGACTGCCGCTTCCGCATTTTCTCTTTCCTTTGCCGCAATCTCCAGCATCAGATTTTTGTTTCCGCTCTCTTTGGCCAATAGGAACTTGTAAGTATTTAGCGTCGTCAGGAGCGTCCTGTACACATATTCGATTAATGCGCATTCTTCGGCCGCCATCTTGACTTGCAGCGAATCCTCGGATGCGGGAGCCGATGCGACTGCCTGATAAGCTTGCAAAGCATGCCTGCATGCAATTTCGTATTCCCGGATCAAGATGTCTGCCGGCTCGCTGTCGTTTCGAGGCCTGATGGTGAACTTCATATGCGAATGGGGCAATGAAGTCAATACAAGCGAATGCTTTACTTCGTTTGTTGCGTTGGAGAAAGTTTCCTCATTCTCTTGCAAGTAATAGAGAAGCGCTTCATACAACTCGGGTTCATCGGGCAAGTCCCCGAATGCTAGCGGGTGAGCCGGACCGATAAATTCGGGTCCCGTAAAATAAATCGGGATATATGGCAAATGCGCGACGGCCTGATCCAGTTCTCTCCAAGCGTTTATAAACGCTTCGGCGGCCGGTCCGAAATCCCGTTTGGCCATGATGGCTGCAGCTTCTCCTGCCGACAGTTCGGGACGCCATGATGCCCACCATCCCAGTTCCTCCGCGCGCGATCCCCACATTCCGAAAAACATCCATGATTGAAGCACTCCGGCCGGCGACATGGCTGCCGTATTCCGCCATTTCTCTTCCAGTCGGCCCAGCGCGGGCATATAGGGAATATGGATGCACTCGAGACCAATCGCCGTTTCCGTCTTGATATATAGCGGGATTTGCTTGCCAGCCGCGTCTTCCGCTTGTTGGAGCAGATTGGTGGCAGGGCCTGTATAATCGACGGAATAATCCCAAATTTTCTTGTCGTACCCTTCCTTGACCGCCCATTCATCTTTCTCGATTGTGCTGAGCAGCGATACGCCGTTTGACATGCCGTCGATCAGCGCCAACTGCGCAGGGTCGCTCGACCACACGAACGCGCTGTATGGCCATGTCATTATCGGCGCATCCGGCTTCACGGCATGCACGGCATCCGCCGTCGCCCGAAGAAGGCCGTTCACTGCATCTTCCGGTTGTTTGTCCCTGCAATTCGGACAATTCGTTCGGGCCTCATCCGGCAAATCTCTCAAATCGGGTCTCATAAAGCAATGATAGTAAGACTCGCCGCCGATGATCAGAATCAAGCCGCCTAATTCGGGTACTTCCCGGAACAAATTCGCCATCGTCTCCCCGTGGAAGTCCAGACAGTCGGGATCCGACGAGCATAAATTGTATATTTCCTTGCCGTTCTGGACTAGCCCCGGATTGATGCGGGCTCCCCGCGCGGAAGGTACTCTTTGGAATAAGGGATGATTGCCGTCCAGCTTCGGGCTGACAGGTACGTAGTATAATGAAATGCCGTACTTCGCCGCGCGCCTGGCCGCATCTTGCAGCTTCTCCAGGTTTTCTTTGCTCTTTGGATGATTGAGTTCGGGAAAGATCCGACTCTCAACGTACAACAGCCAATCGCCGTATAACGTCATTCCGTTAATCCCATAGTGCGCAAGCAATCCGAATGCTTCGTCGGAGAGATAGGCTTCATCAAGATCAGGCACGAGATAGTTGGAGAGATACGGCGCCTGACTGATCTGTACTTGCCATTGCGGAGAACGTTCGACGATTCCCGCTTCCAGGCAAGCGACTCCGCTTGCCGACAACTCTCGCTCCGTCCAGACGATGCCGGCCCAAAGTCCCTTGGCTTCCGATGCCTCTATAACAACTTCACCGATCCGAACCTCTCTTTTAAAGCATCCTTTGCCGATGCTGGCGTCTTCGCGAATAACAAACCTCTGCTCCGCATGTTCGTTCACTTCAATGCCGGCGCGTGCCAGATAATCGGATAAATCCTCGGCAGCCTCCGTTGCGCCAGTAAACGAAGCCTCCCGCGTAACAAGCCAACTGCCGTCAAGCCCTACTGCGTTCGGCCTGTCAGTATCGACTGCAGCCAGACGTCTTATCGACCGGTGAGGAGCCCGCCGCTCTATCGCGATTTCATCCTGATTCGCTCGAAGGAGCCGGTCGGCAATAAGCAATGAATTGTGCATCATAATAAACGTCCTCCCTCTGGGTTAAAACCACGAATGTTCATCGAACAATGTACCGTCTACTTCCTTCATATCCGCGAATTCTTGATAGGACCGATGAATGTGCTCGCGCATGACTCCTTCCGCATGGTCGGGATCGCGCCTTCTCATTGCATCGATCAGCTCCCAGTGCTGCTCGACTTCCTTCTGTTTGGTTGAGGCCCTTCCGAGAATCCGATTGACAAGCGCAATCTGAAACGAGATCGTTTTATACATTCGAATCAGACGTTCATGTTTGGACAGACGAATGATCGATTGGTGGATGTACAGCGATTCCTCAAGCAACGAAGGAACTTCATCGTCGTTCATCTTCCTCTTCATATCTTCGTACACGCTTTCAAGCTCTTGGATGTCCTGATCCGAAGCATTACGGATAGCCAGGCGAATCGCCAGTCCTTCGTAAACCGCCCTTAACGAATAAATCTCGAACACATCCTGCATATTAAGCTCGCGCACCATCGGCCCTTTGTTAGGAACTATGACGACAACGCCTTCTCCCGACAATTGCCTGATCGCCTCGCGCACGGGCGTCTGGCTGATCCCGAGGTCTTTGGCGAACTTCGTCTCTACGATACGATCGCCTGGATTCAGCTCTCCCTCAATGATTTGCTGCTTGATCAATTGCACAAGGTCTTCGCTTATATTCTGTTTTTCCATAATGTTTTGCTTCGTCATCTTCAAGCCGTTAGCCCCCTCTCAAAGTAGGATTATATATAATGTATAATATATAATGATTAATCAAAAGTAAATATCTTTTTTTCTTTTTTGTGAAAATAATTCACACGACACAAACGCATCAAAATTTAAAGCGATTTCATAATGAAGGTAAGCGCGATCATTTTTTTGAAGCGTTTGCACGATGTCATATACCCTATCATGAACTCGGAAGTGTGGTCCACGATATGAAGCTTCTAATTGTAAAGTATTGCTCGCCATTATACTCGTCCCATATATAATACGTCATATATATGGTTTATGATTTATATATGACTCAATTATAGTGTTCTTATTTTATATATTGCGTATTATATAAGAATGTGATAAAAGATATATGAGTTCAATATTTCGTTTAATGCCAAAAAAGAATCAGGAGGTTCCACTAATGGAGGCGCAATCACCTACTATACGGAATGCGATCGGTTGGAGCACCGGGCCAGTCGCGAACCCGAAGGAGCAGTTTATGACCAATGTTAGTTCAATTGTACATTTCCACGAAGGTCATGCCGGAATGAAGCAATGGCTTGGCGGAAAAGGAGCGAGCCTTGCCGAGATGACCCGCGCGGGCCTCCCCGTCCCGCCCGGATTTACCGTCACGACGAATGTATGCAGAGCTTTTTACGAGAACGGCAATCAACTTCCGGAAGGTTTAATGCCGGATATCCGTAACGCGATATTGCGCATCGAGCAGCTTAAATCTCAAAGGTTCGGCGATGAGAGAAATCCGCTGCTGTTTTCGGTCAGATCCGGTTCAGTCACTTCGATGCCGGGCATGATGGATACGATCCTCAATCTTGGCTTAAATGACGCAACCGTGCTTGGACTCTCCGGCGAAACAAAAAATTCCAGGTTTGCTTTTGACTGTTACCGCCGTTTTATTCAGATGTTCGGCAATGTGGTATTCGGCGTGGAATCGATTCACTTCGAACTGCTCCTCCATAAATTGAAACAGAAATACGGCTATCAACAAGACCGGGACGTCGCTGCGGAGGCTTGGACGGAACTGATCGAATCATACAAAATGTTGATTAAAAACCATACCGGCAACGTATTCCCCCAAGATGTTTACATCCAACTGCAACTGGCCGTCGAGGCGGTGTTTCGCTCATGGAATAATCCAAGGGCTATTACATATCGCAATGCCTATCGTATTCCCGACGAGCAGGGAACCGCGGTAACCATTCAATCGATGGTATTTGGCAACAAGGGCGACGATTGCGGCACCGGAGTACTATTTACTCGAAATCCGTCAACGGGCGAAAAGAAGCTGTACGGGGAATATCTCATCAACGCGCAAGGCGAAGATGTAGTAGCGGGTATTCGAACACCGCTGCCTATCAACGAAATGAAAAGAGAAATGCCACACATCTATTCTCAATTAACCGATATAGCCAAACAGCTCGAGCTGCTTAACAAGGATGTTCAGGATATTGAATTTACGGTCGAACAGAATAAATTGTTTATTTTGCAGACACGCAACGGCAAACGTACGGCTCAAGCGGCGATAAAGATTGCCGTCGACTTGGTAGACGAGGGGATTATTCTCGCAGAAGAGGCCTTGAAACGCATTGAGATGGAGCACTTGGATCAGCTGCTGCACCGGGCTATCGATTCCGAGCAACAACTGGATACCATTGCCAAGGGTCTTAACGCCTCCCCTGGAGCGGCATCCGGCCGGGCAGTGTTCGATGCCGACACAGCAGTGGATTGGAAGCTCGCAGGCCATAAAGTCATTCTTGTATGCGCCGAGACCAGCCCGGATGATATTCATGGAGTGATCGCTTCGGAAGGCGTACTGACAAGCAGAGGCGGAATGACAAGCCACGCGGCTGTCGTTGCGAGAGGAATGGGCAAGCCGTGTGTCTGCGGGTGCGAGGAAATAAGGATCGACAAGATGAACCGTCATTTCGATATAGCCGGCCCTGGCGGTCTGCAAGAGAATTGCAGAAAGGTGCATGAGGGAGATTGGATCACATTGGACGGCTCCACCGGACGGGTCATTATGGGAACAGTAACGCTTAAAGAACCGGAGATGACGGCAGAGCTGACAAGATTGCTGCAATTTGCGGATGGGATTCGCCGTCTAAAGGTTCTTGCGAATGCGGACAATCCGGAAGATGCACGGAAGGCCAGAGAATTCGGCGCGGAAGGAATCGGATTATGCCGGACGGAACATATGTTTATGTCATCGGCACGGCTGCCTGTCGTTCAGTCGATGATACTCGCAGAACACCAGGCAGAACGCCAACACTCGCTGGATCAGCTGTTGCCTATGCAACAAGAGGATTTTGAAGGCATATTCGCCGCCATGGAGGGACTCCCCGTTAATATACGGTTGCTTGACCCGCCATTGCACGAATTTTTGCCAAAGCTTGAACTCTTGCAACAACGGCAACGGGAATCGGCAAATAAAGACGATGAAACGAACAAGCTCATTCGTAAAGTCCAATCGCTACATGAAGTCAATCCGATGCTGGGACAGCGGGGTTGCCGATTAGGCATTGTTGTTCCGGAAATATACGAGATGCAGCTCAAAGCCATCTTTAAAGCCATTTTGGCTTGCACGGAGAAAGGGATGAAAGTCCGGCCTGAAATTATGATTCCGTTGGTCGGTCATGTCAACGAATTAAAGAGGGTCCGCGAATTGGCAGATCGCGTCGCAGCCGATATCCTTGGCGAAAATCATCATGTGGATTATAAGGTCGGTACCATGATAGAAGTGCCAAGAGCCGCGCTCACAGCTGATCAAATTGCGAAGGAGGCCGACTTTTTCTCCTTTGGAACAAATGATTTGACGCAAATGACCTTCGGGTACAGCAGAGACGATGCGGAAGGTAAGTTCCTATCCAGTTATGTTGATCAACAAATCTTGCCTGACAATCCGTTTCAGATTCTGGACACGGAAGGCGTAGGTCAGCTCATCGAGATCGCGCTCCATAAGGGACGTAAGGCCAATCCCGGTCTAAAGACGGGCGTCTGCGGCGAACATGGAGGCGATCCGCGTTCCATTCGTTTCTGCCATTCGGCCGGATTGGACTATGTCAGTTGCTCGCCATACCGTGTTCCTATGGCTAGAATCGCGGCAGCCCAAGCTCTCTTAACAATCGATTAAAAAAGAAAGGACGGCGGCTTAAGAGCCCCCGTCCTTCCCTTTCTCCGTACAAGATTGTCCCCATTTATTGCCCGGCTCCGCCGCAGCTCCAACGTTACTCGCCTAAGCTGTGGTCCGCAAGACCGAGCGGGAACGGCTCAGGACGCCGGCATGTACTCTCCATTGCGTAATGCACGCCTTGCTCCGAGGAGTCAAGGATGCCGAACATCGCTTCAAGCACATGATACGCCATCTCTCCGTTCGCGCGGTGGGCGCGGCCGGTCAAAATCGCTGTTGCCATGTCCGCCGCACCGACTCCCCGCGCATTCTCCGCTTTGCCGTAAGCCAAAGGAATGTCGGACCACTCCTGCGCGCCTGCGCGCCGGATAAGGATCTTCCCGCCGAATGTGTTGGGATCCGGCACTTCCAGCGTGCCTTCGCTGCCGTACAACTCGATTCTGGGCAGCGTGGAACCGGCCTTGACATCAAAGCTCGTCAGCAGCGTAGCGATCGGGCCTGAGGCGAAATTGAGCGTACCCGCGATATGGGTTGGCGTTTCGACTTTAATTTTTTTCCCGAACTGCTCTTTGCTTGTTGCAGTCCGCTCAGGGAACGAAATCTTGGCCATGCCCGTCACCTGCGTGATCGGGCCGAGCATGGCCACGAGAGCCGTTAAGTAATAGGGTCCCATGTCAAAGAGAGGGCCGCCGCCTGGCTGGTAGAAGAAATCCGGGTTCGGGTGCCATCCTTCCGGACCTCCCCCCAGCATGAACGCAGTGGCTCCGATTGGCGTGCCGATCCAACCGTCTTCGATCAATTTGATGCAGGTTTGGAGACCGCCGCCCAAAAACGTATCCGGAGCGCAACCAACGAGCAATCCTCGGCTGCGGGCAACCTCAAGCACGCGTTTCCCTTCTTCGCGCGTTGCTGCCAGAGGTTTCTCCGAATAAACGTGTTTGCCGGCTTCCAACACTTGTATGGAGACAGCCGCATGCACTTTGGGAACCGTCAGGTTAATGACCATCCCAATATCCGGATCCGCAAGCAAGTCCTCGACAGTACATGCCCGAACGCCGTATTCGGCCGCCTTGGCGGCGGCGAGTTCCGCATTGAGATCCGCGCAGGCAACAATCTCCATGGATTCGAATCGTTTGCCGTTCTGAAAGTAAATACCGCTAATATTGCCCGTACCGATAATTCCGACTTTCAACTTATCCATTAGTACTTCCCCCTTCATTATCCAAACAATCCCGTCTATTCAGTTTATCATACAGCTTGTCCCGGCAACCGGGCAAGCTTCATCTCACAGATCATCCTCAAAGACGACCGATAATTCAATCGTCAGACACGGAACAACTACCGAGACAAGACGATCTTCTTCGGTTAACGTCGCGGCAAGACGGTATTGTCCTTCTACCAGAACGTATTGCTCCACCAGCTTATAGATGGGGTCAGCCAGCCAATACTCCTTGACGCCAAACTTCTCATAACCCGATTTTTTGATCGTTTTGTCCCTACGCGCTGTGCTCTCCGACAGAATTTCTACTACCAGATTTGGGACGCCGAACACAAAACCGTCGCGGATAATGCCTTTATTGTCATTGGCGATATAGATTATATCCGGCTGAAAAACATTGATGTCGTCAAAATGCACGTCCATGGGCGCCATTAAAATTTTCCCGTCCGATGCACAGGCAGAATGGAAGGCCAAGTGTAACTTTCCCAGCAAATTCTGGTGGACATACTTGGGCGAGGAGAGAAAATCATACCGGACGCCCTCGATAATTTCATAACGTTCGTCAATCAAATAGCGCGGATGATGCTCCTTCAATTTATCGCGCTTGTTGTCTTTCTTCCCGTCACCCATCGTTTCATTCTCCCTTCTTCCATGCAAAAACACCCTGCAAGCGTCACATGTTCGTGCACGGCTATGCGGGGTGCTTCCCTGCGTTCTTCCCTTATTATGGACAAATTTGTCGACTGGTGTCAATATTGTATTCCACGCAGACGTTCCCGACAACATTCGCCCTCTCTCCACGAATCAACACCGAGCCGTTATGCCGATTATCATGTCGCAGCTCCACCTTCCATGTATTGCTCCTTCCCGGAAGCAGCCGATGCATAGACCGTCTCCAACACCCGGATGACGTCTCTGCCGTACTTTGGCGGACAACTGGTTTCCCCGCCGCCCGCAATGGCTTGAAGCAAATTTCCGTACTGCAATTCGAACGGCGCGGCGGAACGCGGCACGTCCACCTGCTCGTACGGTCCCCCCGTGCTGACCCACAGGCTGTCTCCCGTCATCAGCTTGAGCATCCCTTTTGTACCGATGATTTCCGTTTCGTTGCGGGCGGCTCCGATATATCCCGCTTGTACGATCGTGGCCGGCATGCCGTTTTCCAGCTCCAAATAAACCAGCCCGCTGCCTTCCACGTTTCCCCGGCTGCCATGATAGCTGACCGAGGCGTTTACCTTGCGTACCGCACTGCCGGCCAGCCATTGAATCTTATCGATGGAATGCGTGCCGAGGTTGGCAAGAATGCCCCCGCCGGATTTCGTTTTCTCCAGAAACCAGTCGGGCCTGGACGATCGGTAATAATCCATATGGCGGATATCGTTCATCATAACCAGCGAACCGATCGCCCCGCTGTCGATCATTGTTTTCGCCATGATATTTTCCGCCATGTAATGCTGCGTATGCCCGACGAGCACCCGAACATCCGCAAGCTGAGCCGCATGAATGATTTCATCGCATTCCGCGGTAGATAACGCCATCGGTTTCTCCAGCATCATATGGCAGCCATAGGAAGCGGCAAATAACGCGGCCTCCTTATGCAAATAATGCGGCAGCGCAATCGCGACGATGTCCGGCCTTTCCGAGGTAATCATCTCGCGATAGTCCCGGTAATCAGCGACGCC
The DNA here is from genome assembly GCF_014303795.1 of Paenibacillus sp. PAMC21692. Classification (NCBI taxonomy): domain Bacteria; kingdom Bacillati; phylum Bacillota; class Bacilli; order Caryophanales; family Paenibacillaceae; genus Paenibacillus; species Paenibacillus sp. PAMC21692. The sequence goes on along the minus strand of NZ_CP060293.1, from coordinate 3,931,057 downwards.
GAATTGAGCGGCAAGCTCTCCCGCCCGTTCCGCGTTCAGATCCGCAACCGCGCAAGCCCGCAGTCCCTCCATCTCGGCAATCGCGCCAAAATGATGGCCGGCGATGGCGCCGGCTCCGATGACGGCAACCGTCCGTTCGACATTTGCCATTATGCATCTACTCCCTCGTATCAGATGTGTGCGTTCCGATCTACGATCGTCCGACCGCGGACGACCGTCATTAACAGCTCATACCGATCGTCAACGACAATCATATCGGCGTCCTTTCCCGCTTCAAGCGTCCCTTTGCGACCATCTGCACCTGCTTGCCTTGCAGGCACGCTCGTAAAGGATGGCAGCACTTGCTCCACAGGCAGACCGGTAAAACGCATCGTGTTGCGCAGCGCCGCAATCATCGTCAAGGAGCTTCCCGCCAACGTGGAGCGATCCCTGGAATAGATCTGCCCGTTTTCCATGACGGAATCGCCGTATTCGCCATCCGGCAGACCGGCGCATAACATCGCGTCCGTAATCATGCAGATGCGCGATACGGGTTTTGTCAGGAAAGTCAGCCGAATCACCTCGGGATGGCAGTGGATGCCGTCCGCGATAAGTTCGACCGTCAGCTCCGGAAGCAGCAGCCCTGCTCCGGCGGCCCCAGGCTCCCGATGATGGAACGGCCGCATGCCGTTAAAGTGATGCGTCGTATGCGAGACGCCATGCCGCACGGATTCTTCCATCTCGGCGAACGTCGCGTCGGTATGCCCGGCCGAGACGGTAACCCCGGCGGCGGCGAAAGCCGCTACGGCCGCTAATCCTCCCGGCAGCTCCGGCGCAAGCGTTGCAAGCCGCATGGTTCCCCGCGCTGCCGCAAGGAAGCCGTCTATCATCCTGGCGTCCGGATTGCGGATAAACGATTTGCTCTGCGCGCCAGCCCGCTTCGCATTCAGGAACGGTCCTTCAAGATGGGAGCCTAACAACTCCGCTCCCGACACGCCGCTTAACGTCGTATCCGCCGTCGCCTCCAGAACGCCGCCGATCCTATCCGGATCATCCGTCATCAGCGTCGCAAGAAACGATGTTGTGCCATGCTCCGCGTGAAACCGGCTCATGCCGTCGAGATGCTCGGTTGTACCTGCCATAGTCTCGAACCCCCCGCCGCCGTGTACATGAACGTCGATAAGGCCGGGCAGCAATAAAGCGCCTTGCAGATCCTTCGTTTGGCTGACACTTGTACGAGGCGGCAACAGCCTCCCGTCCCCAAACTCTCCTACTTCCACAATGACCCCATTGTCATCCACCAGCACATATCCGTCCGGCAGCAGTCCGGCAGGCGTCGCAATTGTGGCATTATGCCATAATGTATTTGACATGTGATTCCTCCTCCCGCATGCAGCGACTAGAACTTGACGATACGGCCGACATCCGGCATATCAACGATGCGAATCCTCTTGGTATCCCGAAATGCTTCAATAAGCTCAGGCAGATCGAAGTGCCGCAGCACTCCGTACCAATGATTGCGGACATCGTACGGGTAGAAACGCGTCTCCGCCATGTCGGCGAAGGAGCCCGGCATATTCTCAAGATAAATCTCATCCACCCGATCGTCCACGATTCCGGCGAGCAAGGCATAGATAGCGCCATATCCTTGACCCGCGATGCCAAGCTTCGTCCCGGGATCCCGCTGCGCCGCGTAGTCGAGCGCCCTCAGCGCGTCGAATACGCGCATTCCCGCGAGCGGCCGATCGAGCATGCGGGCATCGCAGCCCAGCTTATATTCCGTGCCGAACATCATGTCATATTGTCTCCCGTTCACGGCTCTGCTGAGGAACGCCCCGGTCCCTCTGGGATCGAAAGCGAATACGCGGCTCTCCGCCGTCAACGACGTTATCCAATCATTCTCCGTATGAATGCCGTCCGTCCCCTTATCGAGCAACAGGACAGTAGTTCGGTCACAAGAATTCCCCTCCCGCTCGATCATGATACCGCCGACCATCATATTCGGCTCGCTAAAGAATAGCGTGCTCTCGCGGAGGAAGGCCTGCTCCATGAGGCAGCCCTCCCGGTCGACTCGCTCTGTACCCACGATTCGCGGCCGGATGGGATCGTCACCTGCCGGCATGCGCAGCCAGGCGGCAACCTCTGCTCGCATCCGCCGGGGATCGCGCGCCAGCTCGCGCAGGCCGCGCCGCAGCTCCGGCAACGCCGCCGCGTTGTCCGCCTGCACCGACACGGCGTTGGCGTATTCCTGCAGCACCTGTCCGGTCAGCGTACATTGCAGCGTAGCCGTACTCTCAGGCGTTATGCTCCCGGATAACGTTGCCGATTGCCCTTGCCCCAGCAGCCTCTTGACGAACCAGGAGACGACGATGCCCCTCAGCTCGTCATTGAAGGCATGCGTCCCTTTGGCGAGCCCCAGCTCGACATCATCCTCTTTGCCGTAGATCGCATATACCTGCTTTGCCCTGTCGTAACTGTCCAGCGTCCCCTCAATGCAGAAGAAATCCGACTCCACGGCTCCGATCAGCGCCGGCTTCGGCGCGAACAAGGTCATATAGTCGTCATAATCCATCCCCGCAGCAATCGCGCCATCCCATATTTGTTCTCCATCCTGCGGCTGCCCGGTCTTCATATAGGCTTCGCGGGAGGAAATGTACGTACACGGAGCGGCGGCGGCGATCCGATCATCCGCGATCATCGCCATAATCGTTTGGATACCCCCGCCGGAATTGCCGGTAATGCCGATCCGTGTACTGTCAACCTCTGCAACTGTACACAAATAATCGACGGAGCGAATCAGATCCCATACGAAATAACGGACGATATGCCTTCCCGCAAGCTCGCACTGCTGCCCCAGGTACGTATGCTCCGCATGCCAGCGGACGATCGTCCTGCCCGCCTCTGCATCGTAACCTTGCATTCGCTCGCCATGCGAGACCGGGTCGACGGCAAGTACGACGAACCCGTTACTGACCAGCTCCATGCATACCTTCTGGTAGATTGGCGCCGCCTTGCCCGCTTCGATATGGCCGCACGCGAACAGGATCGCAGGATACGGCCCGGCGCCTGCGGTCGGCACATAGAGATTGGCGGTTACGTATACGCCGGGCAGACTTTGATAGACGATCTTCCTGATCTGGTAGCTGCCGCGATCCACAATGCCTGTGCATACGTCTCCCAGCGGCGTCCTGCTCTCCGGCAGGCCGCCGATCATTGCCATGAAATACTCCTTCAATCCCGCTTTGCGACGTTCGAACGACTTCACATCGCGCAGCCCGTCCTTCACTTCCCGATCCCGTGCGAAATAATCGTCTGCCAGCCGCTTCAAGTAATCGGGAAGCTGCGTCCCGATATCGTAATAACCGCTGGCATAGCTGCCGAATCCCATGATGATTCCATCTCCTTTTGGAACAACCTCTATAAGAATGGTCCCCATGGCCGCTTGAATAGCGGTGGGGACCATCATCGTTATTGCATTGCCGCCGCGTATTCGCTCATCGTCACCGTCTCCCCCGTCATCCGGGAGTGCTCCGCCGCGAATGCAAGCAGATGACTGCGAGCCGAGACGAGTCCCGGCGACTTCCCTTGCGCGTCTCCTTGTTCCAACTGCTTTACGAAATCCATCATCATCTTCGTGTCCGCGCCGCCATGGCCGCCTTCGATCGTCTCCGGCGTCACCTTGTAGCGTTCGCCGTTAAAGCGGATAATCTCGATCTCGTTCAGCTTGTCATACCCTCGAATTTCGCCCGCTGTGCCCATGATCTTGAAGCTGCGGGTGTTGTCCGTCGAGAAGGCGGACATCGTGAACGAGACCGTCACCTCGTTGTCGAACAATAGATTGACGACCTGATGGTCGACAACATCGTTGTCGCAATGGAAGACGCATCTGCCGTAAGGCCCTTCCTTAAGCGCTTGCCAGCGCGTCTCCAGCTTGGGTGTCAGCGATACGATGCTTTGCGGCCATTCGTCTTTCTCGTTGTAATACCACTTGATCGCGGAGAACGGACATTCATGCTCCACCTTGCAGCCGTCCGTGCAACGCTTCGTCGATCCTTCCGGCGCGTTCTCCGGTTTAAAGTACGACAAGCTGCCGAAGGAGGATACCTTCAAGCATTCGCCTCCAACAATATGCTGAATCATGTCCATGTCGTGGCAGCTCTTGGCAAGAATCATCGGACTTGTCTCGTCCTTGCGCCGCCAATTGCCGCGCACGAAGCTGTGCGCCTGATGCCAATAGCCGACGTTTTCGGTCCACTGGATGTTCATGATCCGGCCGATGACGCGGCTGTCCACAAGCTCCTTCAGTTTGCTGAAGTAGGTGGCGTAGCGCATCGTGTGGCATACGCTGAGCGCGCGGCCGAGCCGCTCCGCCTTCTGCGCGATTTCCAGCGATTCCTGCGGACTTGTCGCCATCGGCTTCTCCAATATAAGATCATAGCCGAGGTCCAGCGCCCGCATGGCAGGATTGTAATGATCGGCATCTTGCGTGCAGATGAACAGCGCCCTGCATATCTGCGGCTCCGCAAGCAGCTCCTCCCACCTTGAGAACACTCGCTCCGGCGGGATGCCATGTTCCCTGGCGAACCGTTCCCGCTTCTCGTCGTTCGGCTCCGCAACTGCCACGAATTTGATTTCATTCGGCCGTTTCAGCGCATAGGAGGCATAAGCGAACATCCCCCTTCCGCCGGCGCCAAGCAATGCCGCTTCAATCATGTCGATCCACTTCCCATCCGTATAGTAATTCTATCGTTGACTGCGCGAGGGGACGTCGGTTGCCCGATTACCCCTTCACCGATCCTAACATGACGCCTTTGACAAAATATTTCTGAAGAAAGGGATACAGGAACAGTATCGGCAGCGTGGTCGCCATGATCGTCGCGAACTTCAGCGCGTCCGTCGTGACGAGGTCTCCTCCTACCGTCGACTGCACCGCCATCTCCGCATCCAGCGTTCCCTTGATGATCAGATCCCTGAGGATCATCGTAAGCGGGAACAAATCCGGATTTCTTAAATAGATGATCGCGCTATAAAAATTGTTCCAGATGCCAACGGCCGAAAATAAGCCGATTGCCGCGTACACCGCTTTGGACAGCGGCATGACGATCCGGAAAAACAACCCGATGTCGTTCAAGCCGTCGATTCGGCCGGAATCGTACAATTCTTCCGGCAGCCCTTCGAAAAAGGTCCGGAATACAAGCAGATTAAACGTGCCTACCGCTCCAGGCAGCACCATCGCCCACATCGTATTCAGAATGCCCAGTTCCTTGACGACGAGAAAGCTCGGGATCATTCCCCCGCCGAACAAAATAGTGAATACGATCGCCAGCATGATGCCCTTGCGGAAGATCATGCGTTTCTGCGACAAGGCGAAGGCGCCCATTGAGGTCGCCATAAGCGCAATCGCCGTTCCCACCGCCGCATACATAATCGTATTGCGGTAGCCGATGCCGATGCGCGGATCGTTAAACACCGTTTTGTACCAGCCCAGCGTAAAGTCGACCGGCCAGAAATTCACCTTGCCTTGCATAACGGACAACTCTCCGCTTAACGACACGCTGATCATATACCAGAAGGGATAGAGGGTGACCGCGATGAGCCCAAGCATAAGGATGATATTGACGATATCGAAGAGACCTGTTTTGTTTCTCATGTTCTGTCCTCCCCTACCACAAGCTGGTTTCCTGCGTTCGTTTGGCCAGACGGTTCGTTGCTACGATCAGGATGAACCCGACTACGCCGTTGAACACGCCGATTGCCGTCGCATAACTGAAGTTGCCCTGCAAGAGTCCCACTCTGTACGTATATGTTGAGAAAATATCCGCCGTCGCGTAGACCATGGGGTTGTAGAGAAGGAATACTTTCTCGAAGCCCGTACCCAGCAGCCCCCCGATATTGAGGATGAGCAGGATTATGATGACGGGGACGATGCCGGGAATCGATACATGCAGCATCCGCTTCCATCTGCCCGCTCCGTCCAGCTCGGCCGCCTCGTACAAATGAGGGTCGACTGCCGTTAACGCGGCCAAATAAATAATCGTTCCCCAGCCTACGCCTTGCCAGATCCCGGAGGAAACGTAAATCGTTCGGAAAAATTCGGATTTCGACAAGAAATAAACGGGATCCGCACCAAAAATACCGATGATTTTGTTCACCAATCCTCCATCAGGCGACAGGAACATCGTAATCATGCTGACGATGACGACATTGGAGACGAAGTGCGGCAAATAACTGACCGTCTGCACCGTGCGCTTGAAGATGCTGCTGCGCAGCTCGTTCAAGAGCAAAGCGAGGATGATCGGCGCCGGGAAACCCCAGACGAGCGAATACACGCCTAGCAGGAACGTATTGCGGAGCAAAAGCAGGAAATCGGGATTTTCGAACAGGAAAATCCGGAAATATTTGAGGCCTACCCAATCGCTGGCCCATACGCCTGCAAAAGTGTTGTAATCCTTGAAGGCTACCACAATGCCGAACATCGGAGCATATTCGAAGATCAGGTAGAACAGGGCTGCGGGCAAGAACAATAACAGCAAATATTTGCTATCGTCCAATCTCTTCAAAAATGGTCTTCTTCGGATGCCGTTCATATTATGGTAGCCCTCCCTTCCTTATTGCTGCGAACGGGCATACGCCTGTTCGAACACATTCAGCACATCGCTGAGGCCAAGATCGTTAATGCCCTTTACATACGCGTCCCACTCGCTCATCGGACGTTGGCCGATAATGAATTTGCTGACATTTTCGGAAACGAACTTGGAAATAGCCTGTTGCTTGAGCGAAATCGACTCTCTTTCTTCCTTCGTAAATGTAGCAACCTGTCCGGCAGGGGCAATATGTTTGCCTGCTTCCATATAAGAAGCCTTTGTTTCTTCATTAAACAACGATATATTGGCTTCATTATCAAACCAGGCGTTAACGCCGGCAGTACGGAGACCGAAGCTGACTGCGCGAGTCGCTGTATCCTTGACGATTGGCAAATATTTATTTTTACCGTCAACCTTCTCGAACGTAATGCCCTCTACGCCCCAGCTGACAACTTCTTTTGCTTTCTCCGTAAACATGGAATCGATAAATCGGAACGCCGCTTCTTTGTTCTTCGAGTTGGACGCTACCGTCAGCCCTTCCTGGAACCTGAATTCCTTGCCGTGGTAGCCCGGATTTCCAGCTCCGCCCGGAGGGGTAAACTGAGCCATCTTGAATTCCGGATTTTCTCCTCTAGCCAAGTTATTAAAGCTGTCAATCTGGCCGATGTAGCCATACACGATAAACGATTGATTGGTCGTAATCATTTCATTGCGCTTGTTCTCGTCCAGACTTCCAAATTCGACAGGAATGAGCTTCGCCGCATAAGCATCCACAAGGAACTGAAGCGCTTGCTTGTAGCTTTCTTCCGTCGGGCCGTACTGCCATTTTTTCGATTGTTCGTTATAATAAAACGTGTTGGCGGTACCGAAGCTCAGAGCGATCTGGTTCATAGTGCCCCAGTTCGGCACAAACAATGGATAGCTGTCCGGATACAGCTCTTTCAGCTTCACCAGTACGTCGAAGAGCTCTTCGTACGTCTTCGGCACTGCAAGATTATTTTTCAGGAAGATATCCTCGCGATACAGCCATAATCCGTCCCAATCGCCGTATGCGCCCTGCGCAGGGTTCATGTACAGCTTGCCGTCGGTAGACAGCAGCGCGTCCGTAATTTCCTGATGCTCCGAGATCCATGCTTGCAGGTTCGGCATTTGATCCATATGATCCAGCAGGTTGACAAGCGCTCCTTCGCCGCCATGTTTGTGGATAATATCCGGACCGGACATCCACATCAGATCGGGCATATCTCCGGAAGCGATAACTAATGGAATCGCCTCCCACCAGTCGCCCTGATAACCGCTGACATCAAGTTGCACGTTGGCAAGTTTGCCAAGCTCCCGATAGACAAGCCAATCCTTGTTTACCGGCCACGAAGGATGACTCTGAACCATCATCGTCAGCTTGGTCGGCGGCTGCTCGCTTGGTTCCTTGGTCGCATCCGCAACCGGTTCGCTGCTGTTCGGGCTTGCTGCAGGCGGATTGTTGTTCCCCGATGAACAAGCCGCAATCATGGCTGTCAGCAGGATAAGCGTTATTGCCATAGACCATTTTCTTCTCATACCATTACTCCCCTTCGTATTGGTTGCTGAATTCGTTTGCTCTTTTATCATAATTCACCTGCTGTTCTACCGAAATAAACCGATGCTTACTATCGGCGACCATTGTCGCCTTATTTGGCATCTCCGTCAAAATCGTGCCGCTTCCTGCTTTGTAAGACAACGTAAACAATGGTTTGGGTAAGTTAAATATGGTTAGGACCGCAACTCTATTCGGATTTGCTATACTTATAGGAAGGAAGTCGATCAGAGGGGGGTTCGTTTGAACCAGCTTAGCAGGCTCATAACCAGCTTCATAGGGAATCAATCGATTCTGTCGAAATTGATCGCAAGTCTATTATTGATCGTAACGCCTCTATATGTATTCAACTTTATCGTAACGAATATCGGCGCCGAAAATAATCGCAAGGAAATCGAACAGGCGCTCAGAAACTCCTTGCAATCCTACAACAATATTATGGACAGCGAGTTTCTGCGGATTCAGCAGATGCTCAGGAACAGCGCGCTGGACATCGCGATTGCCCATGTCGAGTTGGACGCGGCGAATCTGACTCACATGGAGAAGTCGATGTTCTTCGGCGAGGTCGGTCCCTATCTCAGCCGTATTCAATATTCGTCAAGATTTATCAAAGACACGACAGCCTTGCTGCCTCTTCTCGACACAACCCAATCTACTATAGCAGGCCTGCGAAAGTTTGATTCCGGTCTGTTCGAGGCGCTGCGCCTGCCCTCCAAGCCGATCATCCGCCAGGATGATCAATTGTTCATCAACGCACCCTTCGTCACAACATCCGACCGGAAGGACAGCATGTTTATCCTTGCCGTGCAAATCTCGGAACCTACCGTAGCTGCGTATCTTTCCAAAATCATGAACTTTAATAGAAGCGGCGCCGTACTGTTTGATTCGGAAGGCACATGGAGTGTTGAATCCGGCCATGACGAGCTTGCCACAACCGAAATCAGACAGCTGCTGTCCGCCAAACAATTGGAGCTGCATGCCCAAACCGCCGGTCCGCAAATCATGACGCACAAGATACAAGGCGAACCCTATTTGATTGTTTATGAGCCGGCCGCCAATACGAACATGATGCTTGCCGCTTTTGCTCCCGAAGATGAAATCTATGGTTCTTTGTCGATATACAAAACGTTTTTTTATTCGCTGTCTATCCTTACAATTCTTGTCATCATCCTGTTTTCCTTTGGACTTTACAGAATTATTCATAAGCCGTTAAAGACCCTGATGCAAGCGTTCCGCAAAGTCGAAATCGGACAGATGCGATTTACGCTTAAGCATCGGAATGACGATGAATTCGGTTATTTGTACAGGCGCTTCAATAACATGACGGAAACGCTCGACAATATGGTCAACGTCGTCTATGAGCAGAGATTGCTCGGCCAGCGCTCCGAGCTCAAACGACTGCAGTCGCAAATCAACCCGCATTTCCTGTACAACAGCTTTTTCGTCCTGCAGCGATTGATTCATTCCGGCAAACGGGATACGGCCATTCAGTTCGCGGGGTACCTTGGACGTTACTTCCAATACATTACAAGAGACGCCTCTGACGAAATCGCCCTCTTGGAAGATTCGCTTCACGCTCAGGCATATGTCGATATTCAATCCGTATGTTTTGATGAACATGTGTCCGTTTCTTATGAAGCCGTGCCGGACGCCATCAAGCGGTTTATGGTGCCTAGAATGATTATTCAGCCGCTCATAGAAAATAGCTTTGAGCACGCCTTCGAGAAGCAGCTGCAGCAGGGGTTCCTTCGCGTCAGCTTCGCGTACGATGATGAGTTCGTTGTCGTCAACATCGACGATAACGGCAATCAACTGGCGGATGAACAATTGGCGCAGATGACTGCAAGGCTTGAGCAAGGAACCCATCAGATGGAGGAGAGCACAGGGATGATCAACGTACATCGGCGCATTCGGCTTAAATTCGGAGAGACATCCGGACTCCAACTGTCGAGAAGCGAGCTTGGCGGCTTGCGCATTCAGATCGTAATGGAGAGAAAGGAAGTGGTTCCGGATGCTCAAGCTCCTCATCGTTGACGACATGCGCATTATCGCGGACGGATTATACGAGCTGTTCAGCGAGGATCAGAGAATTCCTCTTGAGGTGCACAAAGCTTATTCGGCGCCCGGAGCGTTCGCCATTATGCAGGATCGGCATATCGATATCATTGTGACCGACATCAAAATGCCGGAGGTGTCGGGGCTGGATCTGCTTCGCGAGGTCAAACAGCGGCAGCCGCACTGCAAGGTGATCTTTCTCACCAGCTACCATGATTTCGAGTTCGCTCGAGAAGCGATTACGCTTGGCGGCTTCGACTTTATTTTAAAGACGGAAGGCGATGCTAGAATCCAGGATTCGGTCTATCAAGCAGCGGAGAGGGTACTGGAAGAACGAAACTCCCAGGCGCTTGTGGCCAAGGCGCATGCCCAGTTCCGGCTCGCCCTGCCTTCCCTGCAGCGGGAATTTCTGATCGAGCTGCTTCAAGGCAGGCGCGTGCCCGGCAACGAACGGCATGAACAATTCCGTGCGCTAGACATCCCTCTTCATCCGCATAAGCCGGTCTATCTTGTCATTGCAAGAATCGACCGTTGGAAACAATCCATGACCTGGTCGGACCGTGCTCTTCTGCTCTATTCCGTACGCAATATTATGAACGAATATTTGTCTCCCAAAGTACGGCTCGTCACGTTCAATCTGGATACCTCCCATGTAGCGGGATTGTGGCAGCCTATCGATTCGTCGGAGGAAACACAAGAAACAGGCAAAACCTATCGATTCTTCTACGGAACGCTCGAGACCATCCAGCACTCCTGCCGAGAGCTGCTCCAGCTCCACCTTTCGGTCATTCTCGGCTCCTCTTCGTTATGGGAGAATATCGGCGACAGACTCCTCCGCCTGAAATTTTTGCTGCAGAACGGAATCGGGCTGAATCATGAACTGCTGACAACGGAAGAAGAGCTGATGAGCAATCGGAATTCTGCGGCTTCCCCCACGGCGGACGCGCTGGAAGCCGGCGTGTTCCTTAAGCTCGCTCAATTCTCGTCTTTGTCCGGACTGCTGGCAAGCGGCAAGCGCGAAGAGTTTCTGGATCTGTACGAGAACCTGATCACAACCGTAAAAATGGCCGGCGACCATGTCGGCTTGCGGCTGGAAACGCTGCATTTTCTGGCGCATTTGTTCCTCGTTTATATGAACCGTCGGCAACTCATTCCTGCCATTTCGGAGAAATTCGGGCTGGAGCCCATTCTGAATATCAAGCCTGCACTCGACTGGACGATCTACACCAATTATTACCGCGATTTGGCCCTGTACTTGTTCGAAAATGTCACGACCGATCAAAAGAACCACTCTGACCGCTTGGTGCAGGACATCGAGAAATACATCGTAGAACATCTGCATACCGATCTATCCTTGACCCGGCTTGGAGAACATGTTCATCTAAATCCGACCTATCTCTCCCGGTTGTACAAACAAATTACAGGCAAAGGCATCTCGGACTATATTATGGAAACCCGAATCGAGAAGTCCAAGCTGCTGCTCGCTCGCCAAGATAAGCGCATTCACGAGATCGCTCTTGAAGTCGGATACCAATCCGGTATAGCCTTCACCCGGTTTTTCCGAAAAATTATGAACGTCTCCCCTCAAGAATATCGGGACATGCAGCAAGAGCGTTAAAGATGAGGATCATGTCTCGTTCGATATCGACGATCGCTTCGGCTTTTTCCTTCTCAGTTCTTTCAGAAGTACCGAGGGCGGGAAACCGTACATTTTTTTGAACACGCGATTGAAGTACGCTTGGTCGCAGAAACCTACATATTCAGCGGCTTGACCGATGTTGACATCTTGATGAAACAATAAATCGCGAGCCGCTGAAACCTTCACTTGATTGATATATTCCGTTAAGGAAATGCCGGTTAGCCGCTTGTATACCGACGATATATAGTTCGGGGAGCGGTCCATCAGCTTCGCAAGCATGTCCACGCGAATATCCTCGCGGTAATGGGCGAGTACATAATCCTGAATGCTGCCGACCAGATTCAGCATGGGCGAAGGATGATGTTGCGCGTCCAACTCCCGGTTCATCCGACCGAGCATATCGGTCATAATGGACGCGCATATCGTCTCGTAATACGGCAGCTTCCCCATCCATTGCTGGATAAGTTGAACGAAACGTTGCTTCATGTAGTCGTGTTGACGCGTCTTGATCACTTGCGGCAATAGTTGAGTTAGTATAGGCAGCGTCAATGCAGCCTGCTCTTTCATTTCAAAGGTAGCCCAATACTTTTGATGATAATCTTCATCCTCATGGAACGCTTCTCGTACGCAGCCGTTGGGAATAAAGAGCAGATCCCCTTTTTCCAGTCGCAATTGCTCCTCGTTGATCCGGTAGATCAGCTTGCCCGAAGTAATAAGCGTCAACGCGTAAGTCACCGTACGTACCGGCTGGCGTCTCCAATCCGGATCCCGATCATCGAAACCCGCTCCGCATAACTCGATCATGTTCCCCCTCCATTCCTTTTATCATTTGACTGTAGTTTTATACAAATATAATAGATTTGTTAATCGCATTCCATCTCGTAAGGTTATACAATGAATTTAACATAGATATTTACTTCATGACAATGATTTTCGAGGGTCGTACGTGTTATTTCACCATTGATTTGTACAAAAACAGGAGGGATTATCTTGATGTACGATTTGGTTATTTACGGAGGTACGTCGGCAGGTATTGCCGCTGCCATTCAAGCGAAACGAATGGGACTTGTACCGCTTATTATCGAGCCGACGAATCGGCTTGGCGGACTTAGCACCGGTGGGCTTGGAGACACTGATTTTGGCAAATCCGCCGCAATAGGCGGTATATCTCTCCAGTTTTATCGCGAAATTGGCAAGAAATACGGTTCAGATCATCCGGCATGGATGTTCGAACCTAAGGTGGCGCTTGCCGTATTTCAAGAGTGGGTCACGAAAAATGAGATTGAAGTATGGTTCGGGGAAAGGCTCGAATTGTCAGGAGGAGCAACGAAGGAGGGCAATACCATCTCCCATATTCGACTGGAATCGGGTAGGACAGTATCCGGCCGCCTGTACATGGATGCGAGCTACGAAGGAGACTTGATGAAGGCGGCAGGCATCCGCTTTGCAACCGGGCGCGAAGCCAATCATGTGTATGGAGAACATCACAACGGCATTCAGACCGGTGTCGCCCGGTTGAATCAGTTGCCTCGCGGTATTGATCCCTATGTCGTCAAGGGAGATCCGAGCAGCGGTCTGCTGCCCGGCGTGAATTCCGATGCCGGGGGCGAGGACGGAGATGCCGACCACCGCGTACAAGCGTATTGCTTCCGTATGACCCTGACCGACGCTCCCGCCAATCGCGTCATGATCGAACGTCCGAGCGATTACGACGAGCGCGAATACGAATTGATGTTTCGTGCAATCGAACAAGGGCAGAATCGTTTCTTTAAATTGCGAATGGTGCCGAACCGCAAGACGGACTCGAACAACGACAACGGGTTCTCCACCGATTATATAGGCCGCAATTACAACTACCCGGAAGCTGACTATGAGCAACGCTCCCGTATCGTCCGGGAGCACGAGACGTATCAAAAGGGATTGGTCTGGACTTTGCAGCAGCATCCCCGCGTGCCGAAAGACATACGGAATTTCTACAAGGAATGGGGGTTGCCCCTGGACGAATTCCAGGAGAACGGTCATTGGACTCCGCAGCTCTACATCCGGGAATCCAGGCGCATGCTCGGCGAAACGGTCATGAACGAAAACCATATCTTCCTCCGGACTCCGGTAGCGGACAGCGTCGGCATGGGATCGTACAATATGGATTCCCATCATACGCAGCGTCATGTCGGCAAAGACGGCTTCGTCGTGAACGAAGGCGATGTCCAGATCGGGCTTTCTGCCCCATACCCGATCAGCTACCGCTCGATCGTGCCCAAAGAGGAAGAATGCGCGAATTTATTTGTGCCTGTATGTTTGTCCGCCTCTCATATCGCATACGGCTCCATTCGGATGGAACCCGTCTTTATGGTATTGGGTCAATCGGCCGCAACCGCGGCGGCGATGGCGATCGAAAACAATGTCAGCGTGCAGCAAGTGAACTACGACGCGCTTCGCAGCCGCTTGCTTATGGACGGGCAAGTGTTATGAGAATACCCCAATCGGCCAAACAAACCTTCGTTTGTTTGGCCGATTTTTTTATACTCTTCAAATGGAAACGCATTCAATGCGGATCGGAAAATGTTTGAACAATTATCTAGATTATGCTTTTTATCCCAGTTGTTTTATTAATAATCATGTTGTTTTTTACAAGAAAAATAAATTGCTCCTTAACGGTTAATCAAACGCAACATCGGTTTGTATAACTTTTTTATCTTCCGGAATTATACTGATCTCGCATCTACGCTAATCGTCATGACAAGAGAGGAGGAAAAAGCAAACATCAAGCAGCGTAATACAAGCTCAATACCATCATTCCAAGGAGGCCAAAAAGAAATGCCGCAACGTTCGAGCAAGACCCTGATCCGGATCCCTGCCCATAAGCTCATAGCCGGCTTGATCGCATTACTATTGATGTTAAGCGTAATAACGATCATTCAGACGGTCGAAGCAGATGAGTTTCCAGCTGACGAATGCACCGATTCGGATGAGGCGTGGCTGTTCTGCGACGATTTCGAAGAAGACCGTTCCGCCCATTATCGCATCCCGTATCAATCTTCTCCTGGCAAGCTGTACCTTCAGGAAAACAAAGGACTTGGCGAATCCTCGACCGCCCTCACTTCCGAGTTCTCGGGAACTCCGAGCGTCGGCAAGCTGAGCTTGGCATTCGGCAAAACGCCTAACCCGTCAACCTATAAGCCCGTCGGGGATCCTGATGAGGCATATAAGGAAATTTTTTGGCGAACTTACGTCAAAAACGATGAAAACTGGACATCGGGGGAAGGAGGGACATTTGCAACATTTTATGCATACGGAACAAATAATCTCATCCTTGCAAAAGTCGAGCTCCGATATTCCTACGGACGACTTTACGCCGATCTGCATCCTGCCTTGCTCGATGGAAACGGAAATCCTACGGGCTTTGCCTCAAGTCCGATATCCATCCTTCCAACTACCCAACCCGCCATGAAGATTCTTGGGCAAGATGCGCAATATGTAGGGAAGTGGAATCGGGTAGAAGTTCGAATCAAACAAAACGATCCAGGTCAAAGCAATGGAGCTTTCCAGCTTTGGGTCAACAATTCGACGGAAATTAGTAAAACCGACTTGAATTGGCTCGGATCGTCGCAGGAATACGGGTTTAATGTAGTAGATCTGAGCAATCAATTAGGCGGTTCGAACATTCCCTTGCAATACCGCTATCATGACAATATGGTATTAAGTACGGAGCGTATCGGCACGGCATCCGAAACCTTGGAACCTACGCCAACTCCTTCCCCTTCGCCGACGCCAACAGCAACACCGACCGTGAATCAGCATCTTCAGAATTTGACGCTCGACTCCGGAACGTTAATTCCGGCTTTCGCAGCCGACAAAACTTCTTATACCGTTGAACTGCCGGCCACTGTGGCAAGCCTTGGCATAACGGCAGACGTTGCGCCGGGAGGCGCCATCACGATCAACGGTCAATCATCCGCCAGCGGTCAAGCCGTATACGTCCCGGTCAGCCTGAATCATAACAAGGTTACGGTTATTGCCACCGCTCAAGACGGAGTAACGGCCAGAACGTATACAATTGACATCAAACGCCCTTCTGTCGTCAATGAATGCTCCAATCCTCTGCAAGGCTGGTTATTCTGCGATACGTTCGAAACAAATAAATTGTCAACTTATTATGATTACTTTTCCCGATGGGGCCGCTTCGATATTGGGGGCAAAGGAATCGAAAGCTCCAAGGGCATGGTTTCCTATTACGGCTTCTATCCCGCCGATCGACTCGGCAACACTCTGTATCCGCCGCATGGCACATGGCTAAAGCTCGCAGTCGGCAAAACTCCGAACAACACCGTCTACAAACCTGTAGGCGATGTCAGCACAGCAGAACGAGAAATCCACTTGCGGTTTCTAACCCGGAGCAATACGCTTGTCCAGGGTACCGATTCCATAAACAGGGGACCTTTGGCCCGCGTATATGGCTACGGCCCCGACAACGTGCCGATTATGCAGATCGAGGTCGGTCATCCCGATGCAACCGGCGCCCTTGTATCCAAATTGAGTACGGGACAATTTAATACAAATGGCGATCCGACCGGCGTCCAGGAAACGGCCGAGCTTGTCGGGACAAATCCCGTGATGCGGCCGGATCAGGCAGGTTCATGGCGCGTCATCGAAATTCACGCAAAGCTCAATGATCCGGGTCAATCTAACGGCGTGTATGAACTATGGATTGACGGCGTGCTGGAGACCAGCAAAACCGATTTAAACTGGACGGGCACCTATACCGATTACGGCATAAACGTTGTGGAGTTGTACAATACGAACAATGCGGTCGACGGTCCGTTAGGCGACGATAATGAATACCGGGTATTCGACAATCTGGTAGTCAGCCGAGAACCGATCGGTGCTCCGGGAGCAGTAACCGGCGTTAATGCCAGCCTTAAAATGCTTTCCAAAAGCGCAGGCAAGCTGTCGCCTTACTTCCAATCCAATGTTTTGAACTATACGCTTACCGTGGATCAAAATGTTGCAAGCGCGGAGATAACCCCTGTTCTTGATGATGCAGAAGCAACGATGAAAGTTAACGGCGTCACGCATGCAAGCCTTACTCCAATCACCATAACAGGAGCGAATCCGCTCTCTATTGAAGTGACTTCCAAAAACGGAACAATCAAAAAAACATATAAAGTCAACTTAAAGGAAGCTGCTCCATTCATCGTTAACGAATGCAGCAACATGCAATCCGACTGGTTATTCTGCGACGATTACGAGATTAATCGGATGAATCAATATTTTGAATGGACCAAACAAAGTCAATTTTATCGCACGACCGAAGTCGGCTTGGACGGTTCTTCCGGGATGAAAGCGGAGTTCAGGCAATCGGATGGCGCCCAGCATGACACAGGAGCAATCAAGGTTGCTTTTGGACGAACGCCCTCCTCCTATTTCAAGTCCGTTGCGGCGCAGAATGAAGATTTACGCGAAGTATACTTCCGTTTCTACATCAAACACGAGGAAGGCTGGACAGGCGGCGGCGGGGATAAGCTGGCGCGCCTAAGCTCTATGCAAACCTCCAATTGGGCGCAAGCCATCAGCGCCCATGTCTGGAGCGGCTACTCCGCCAACAAAAACTTCTTATTGGCTGAACCTGCCCGTGGAACTGACGTAGCGGGCAATCTTAAGTCAACGGGATGGAATGATCAACAAAATATGACTTGGTTAGGAAGCCAATCGTCGCAAACGCCTATCTTCGACGAGCAATATGTCGGATCTTGGTACGCAGTAGAAACGCGCGTCAAACTTAACGATCCAGGACAATCCAACGGCATTTTCCAAATATGGATCGACGACGAGCTGCAGATGAGCTTCACCGATCTGAATTGGATTGGCTCTTATCAGATTGGTCCGGGCAAAGGTTATGGTCTCAACTGGCTTGCTCTCGAGAATTACTGGAACATAGGCTCCCCCCAAGATCAAGAGCGATACTTCGATAACTTCGTTGTCAGTCGTTCGAAGATCGGTCTTGCGTCAGAAGCAACCGAGGAAATCATCCCAAGCGGCTCACTGGCCGTTGATGAATCGGCGACGCAAGTCGGGGAAAGCGTCGAGTTGACAATCTCTTCCGCTCATGTCGCTCCTTTCACGGTTGCGGACGTCATTGTCCATTACGATCCTCAAAAGCTGGAATTCGCGACGGAGACAAGCGGCAGCATCGTCTCGCTGGCGGGTTCAGCCCTTGAATCGCTGCTTCCGAATTTCAACATCATCAGCGCCGTCAAGGAAAGCCAAGGCAAGATCAGAGTAATCCTTACTACGGCAGGCGAGTCCAATGCCGCGAGCGGCTCCATTCCGCTCTTCAAGCTTTCTGGCAAAGTAAAAAATGACGCCGCGGCAGGCAGCACAACCGTCTCGCTTTCGGACTTCAAGCTAGCCATGAACGGGACTGGCGAAACGTTGAACGCGACTGACGCTTTGGTTAACATTACGATCGCTAATACGGATAAAGCTGACTTGATCGCTCGTATTGCAGTTGCGCAGTCTACAATGGGCTCTGCCGTTATCGGTTCGCAGCCTGGACAATATCCAGCGGCATCCAAAACCGCTCTGGAAGCTGCCATTCAAGCAGCAACAATGGTACGCAACAACGCTGCGGCAACTCAGACTGAGGTCAATCATGCTGTCTCGGCACTGAATTCGGCAATCCTTGCATTCACGAACTCGGTCATTTCCAGCGTTCCTACGGACTTCTCTGCTTTACAAGCAGCAATCTCCTTGGCGGAGAGCAAATTCAACGCCGCGATCGAAGGCTCGAAGCTCGGCCAGTACGCCCCTGGCTCGAAAACTGTTCTATCGAATGCCATTAACGCCGCTAAATCTGTACGGGGGAATAGTTCAGCGACGCAAGCGCAAGTCAACCAGGCTGTCTTGTCGTTGAATGCGGCACGCGAAACATTTGCGGCAACGTTTATCTCATTAACGTCTGGAGCGACGCAGATTAGCATCTATGATTTGTCCATCATGGCGCGCTACTTCGGAACAACAGACGCGGATAACGAATGGTCCGAGATTGCGATTGCGGACGTACTTGATCAAGGAGAAATTACGATAGAAGCGCTTGCTGCCGTAGCGCAGATGATTCTGGCAGACTGGTTGCAAAACGAATAAAAACGCAAAAAACCGCCGAATTGTACATTCGGCGGTTTTTTATTGGCAAAAGATTCTCCTTTATTTAGTCCGCAAGCCAGTCGTCCAAGATCATTTGCGCGACGGCTGCCAGTACCTCAATCGTAATTTCGCCTTGACCCAACAGATCCGCCTTTTCGATTTCCGTCCAATTCGCATCGGTGCTTTTGGCTCCGAAGTACTTCGCGATAATCGACAAGTCATGGATCGTAATTCTCCCAGCATTGGGAGTTAAAGTGATCATCGTTGACGAGAATGCCGCAGACGCTTGATTTAGCGCCGCTGCCGCTTGATCGACTTGAACCTGGCTCGAAGAAGCGTTATCTCGAACAGCTTTGGCTGCGTTTATGGCTGTTTGCAAGGCGGCTTTCGAAGCTGGTGCATATTGACCGATCTTGCTGCCCTCTACCGACTTGGCATACTTGCTTTCCGCTGCGGTAATCGCAGCGTTCAAGGCGGTGAGATTGGCAGACACAGAGCCGTTGACCGAGCTTGTGAAGGTGCTTAATGCCGCATTCAGAGCAATAACCGCGTTGTCAATATCCGTTTGCGCAGCCGTTGCGTTTTCGAGCACGGCAGTTGCCGATTGGATAGCGGCAGACAATGCGTTCACGCTGCTTTGCGGATATTGTCCCGGCTGGCTGCCCACGACCGCAGCATTTCGTGTTTGTTGAACGTTAGCTATGAGGGTGCTCAAAGCCGCTTTGTTCGATTGCACGACTTGGATACTTAAAGACGCGTCGGATACGTCCAGCAATGTACCCTCTCCGTTCATCGATATTTCGAAATCCGACAGCGACACGGCAGTACTGCCCGTTTCCGCCGTATTTTTTACTGTGCCGTGTAATTTAATGATTGGGCGACTTCCGTTAACCGCGTTTTGTTCGCCTGCAGCCATCATGATCACCCGAATTTCTCCTTGGTTTTGCTTGACTGCACTTGCAATCGAAAAATTCGGGAGCAGGGATTCGATCGCGGAATCCGCCAAAACGACACTATTTCCGTTCGTTTCCGTTGCGAATTCCAGCTTCTGCGGATCATAGTTCACGATAAAGTCCGCTACCGTGAATGCATCGTCAAGATCTTCCACGCTTACGGTCATTTCGATATTCTCGCTAGCCAGCTTAACGTCGCTATCGCCGGACAGGAGCGCGATAGGCTTGTCCGTTGCTTCTGCCGTCGCTAATCCGATCTTGGAACGGCTGATGACGAAGTTGTCGAAGTAACGTTCCTGATCTTGCGGAGTACCTGCATTCCAGTAGTTCTCGAGCGCGAGCCAGTTGAGGCCGTAGCCCTTGCCCGGTCCAATCTCGTACGAGCCGATCCAGTTCAAATCGGTACGGTTCATCTGCAGCTTGTCATCGATCCACACCTGGAAGATGCCGTTGGACTGTCCCGGATCGTTCAGCTTGACGCGCGTCTCCACCGAATACCACTCCCCGACGTGATTCTCGTCGTAAATTGGCGTCTCGGAGGCCTGCCCTCCAAACCAATACAGATTCGCCCAATCGTTCCACTTCGTCGACAACAGAGTTCCACTTGCGTCCGTCCCCCGGGCCGGCTCCGCCACCAGCAAATTTTTCCCTGCATTGTTGCCGCTCCAGACATGGGCGATCATCGATTGCGCCCAGTTCGCCGACTGCATGGAGCTGAGCCGAGCCAGCTTATCGCCTCCCCCGCCAATCCAGCCTTCCTGATGTTTGACGTAGAAGCGGAAGTAGACCTCGGTCAGATCTTCGTTCTCCGCTGCAACCGGATCCATATAGGAAGTAGGCGTCCGGCCAAATGCAACTTTAATGGCTCCCGTGTCATGTTCCGCACCGTCCGCTTGACGGAACTCGGCCTTCATGCCGGAAGATCCGCTAAGACCGACATCGCTTGTCCGGTAGAACTGGCTTCGACTCGTGCGTTCGAAATATTGATCCATACGATCAACTTCGTAGTCGTCGCAGAACAGCCAATCCGCATGCGCCGCGGAGCATTCATTCACCTCGAAGGGAGCGGCCTGCGCCAGCGTAACGGTGTAGGCCTTGGAGGTGCTGCCGTCCCTTGCCGTCACTTTAATAACGGCCTGAGCCGCGCCGCTTAACGTAAAGGCATTGCCCGACGGAAGCGCCTCGTCGTTTACTTTCACCGTCGCCTGTTCATCAGCCGCGACCGGCGTGATGTCGACGCTGGTTGCTCCATGCTCCAGCGTCAACGTGTAGGTCGTCGCATTAGCCTGGAAGTGAGGCGACAGCTTGCCGACGCTCGCGGTAATATTGCTCAGATTGGCATTGATCTGGCTGACCGCGCCCGGAGCGCCGATTGGGGATCTGCTCAATACCATATTGTCGAACGCACGGTACTCTAAGTCCCCGCCCGGTACGCCCGGCTGATTGTTCGTATTGTATAGCTCTACTGCGTTTATCCCGTAATCGGTGTAGGAGCCGACCCAGTCCAGATCGGTTTTGCTGGCCTCAAGCTGGCCGTCAATCCGAAGCTCATACACCCCGTTGGATTGTCCCGGATCATTAAGTCTGGCATGAATCTCGATTAACCGCCATTGCCCTGCCTCGCCAGGATGCATGATCGGTTCGGTGCCGGATATTACGGCAGCCTCCGTCGTACCGGTCGGCAATCCTTCCTGATCGAATTGTCCCCGAAGCAGCTCCGATACCAACACGCCTGACGAATCGGGATAATTGACGTTAATCTGCATAATCGGAATGCCGTCCGGACCATAACCGTACACTCTCGCAAGAGGTCCGTTGCTAATCGCCGTATTTCCCTCTGCTATCGTATTGTTGCGGACATAGAATCGCCAATACAGCTCTTTTTCAATCTTTTCGGGATCTCCCGCCGGCTTGTAGTAGGACGGATCAGGGGTTTTGCCGAAGGCAAGTTTCATCCACGTCCCATAAGGGCCTATAACCCCCGTATCGGCAGAGTAGTTTCCGTAATAAGAAACCATTCCCGTGGAGCCTTCAATGCCTTTTCCTTCACGTTGAAACCGCCCCCATCGCTTAAAGTAGTCGTAGTATTTATCCAATCTATCGCTCTCGAAATCATCGCAGAAAATCCAGCCCTCGCGCGGGAAGCCGCATTCCGCAACGACCGAAGGCCGCTTGATCGATATGGTGTACGTCTTGGCGGTCACCCCGTCCATTGCGGTAACCACGATGTTAACCTTCGTGGCGTTCACTCCTACGGGAACGGTAACCGCAGCTTTGTTGGATAACGAAGCTCCGTTGACCTGGATGGTTGCCGTGTTTTGTTCCGTTGTCGGTGTAATGTCCAGACTCGTTGCGCCAGCGGGCAATTCGAGCGTGTAATTGCTTATTTCCTTCGAGAAGGTCGGACTTAACGTCCCCGTATTAACGGTCAGCGCGCTTAGATTCGCGTTATTGCCCGACAAACCCGCAGCAAGTTCTTCCGGAACTTCTCGCATGATCTGCACATTGTCGTACCACAAATTCCATGGATGATCGGCATTGACTCTTGAGTAATCGCCTAGAGAGACGTACTTGAATTCATCCGAGTTCAATACATTGCGGTTTGTCACATTAGTCGCGTATAACCGAAGCTCGCCGTCGATCCAGACGATGTACTCTCCATCCCTGTTTCCGTTGGAATTGTATTTCATGAACGCTTTGAAGGAATGCCACTGATTCGTTTGAGGAACGAAAGTGTCCGTAGAGTAGCGGATATTTACCAGACTGTCGATGTGATTGCCATTATAACCGATGGTAGTCTGGGTATCGTTATTTAAATCGGTGCCCTTCCCATAAGATACTTCAATGAGCTTGTTGGTCGTGTACTCCAATCCGAATGTGGTATTGGCAACGCCATCTGCCCCATTGGGATTAAGGCCGTCTTTACCGAACAGTTTCAGGAACTTGCTTCCGCCTTTGGTGCTCGGATCATTGTCGACAGGAGAATCGAGTTTGAAGTCAAAGCTTACGAACACCTGATTGAGATCGTAGTTTGAAACGTCGTTCCTCAGCATCACCACCTGCTCGGGTGTCGTATATTGTACCTTGGCGGCATGAGATCCGTTTTTGCCTCCGACAGGATCAATAACAACAGCCGAATGCACTTCCCCCCATCCGTGATTTCTTGGTGAGTCGGTGTACGAATCAAAGTTGTCTTCGAAGACGAGGTTCGAAGGGGGGCCAGCCTCTAAGTTCACGGACTCAATAAAATCGCTGCTAAGCACGATATTGTCGTAATGACGCGATTGCAAGGGCACATTTTGAACAGAAACGTAATTCGAAAATTCCACGACATTAAAACCGTAGTCCGCGTATGAACCAATCCAATTCATATTCGTTTTGTTCGTTTCCATGTCTCCATCGATCCATACCTGATAAACTCCGTTGCTTTGTCCAGGGTCATTCAGTTTAATATGGACTTGCACCTCATGCCATGTTTGATTGGAGACTCCTGCCCCCAATATCTTGGAAGCGGTTGTCGTATAGGACGAAGAGTCCAATCCAACGGGATTGCCGTTCTCATCAAACTTAGCACCGTAAAGAAACGCGTACAATGTACCCGAGGAGTACTCTACGGATGCTTTCGCGATTACTAGATTATTAGGACCATACGCATAGAAGTTCAAAAAACGTCCGTTCTCGCCGCCGGCCCATGTTTCATCGTTCTTCACGTAAGTGCGAAAATAAAAATCTTTTACGACTTCATCGGGATTCCCTACCGGGTTATAAGTCAGGGCATTCGGTGTTTTGCCAAAGGCTAGACTCAGATTGCCGGCAGTTGGATAACTTCCTTGAAAATTGGCTGTCAGACCTTTGGACTCCCCCAATCCGGTACCATCTTCTCTAAATAATTTGGCCGAGGTCTGATGAATGTAATACTGATTGAATCGATCCTGTTCGAAATCGTCGCAAAATATCCACGCCGCTTGAGAATTGGTGCACTCCTCTGCCGGAAGTTCCTCCACATAGGATTCCGCTTCGACCGTCGGGTAGATCGGGATGAGGCTCAGCATTAACAGTAAGACAAGAAAACGGACTAAAAGTTTGGATGAATGAAGCCTGCGAAGTGAATTCGCAACGTTGTGTTCCATTGTTATACCTCCCTTAATAATAGATTCCGGTGTTGCATGCCGACGCGAGAATCTTATGCGCTGTACTCCATCCCTCCTTCGTTTCTGAATGTGGCGGTTACATCCAAGCGATGCTCACTCTGCTCTTGCGACTGACAACGGTAGGCGAGATCAGTATAGGTCACCCGAATGGAAAATTGTATAAACCATTTGTGTGTTGGATTAACCGATTAGGACAAAATTCACTTTTTTGTACAAATCAATACTAAAATGCTCCCTGCAGCCAAAGGATGGCGACTATCGTTTCACCTTGTCTATTGCAACTTAAGCGACAGAGTCAAATCCGTTCTCAACGGTTAACGAAACGCAATATCGGTTTGTTTCGCCCCCCTTTTAATAGCTTTATACTGGTCTCACAAGCGCGCAACCCGTATCCCCCACTCAGAAAGGACGATTCCGCAATGCTCTTAACCCGAAAACTGATTATATTGGCTTGCATCCTTCTACTGGCTTCCCCCTCCTTCGCTCGCGCAGATCAAGTCACAACCCTCCAGATGAACTATGTCGATGACGGACACAGACTGAAGCTGTCCGTCAAGGCCGGCGGGGCAGTCGATCTCTACGCGTACGATCTTAAGCTGTCGTTCGACGCCGACAACTGGAAGCTGATCCATTCTTCAAGCGACATACAAGGATTCTCGGTACCCTCCAAGATTGAGGGCAACCTACTCCGGTTTGCGCACACGCAGATTGGAAGCGCCCCAGGCAAGAATGGCGATGTAAGATTGGCCTCCTTTGTATTCGAGCGAATTGCCGACGGCGTTTCGACATTCGAATTGCGGGAAGCCAAGCTTGTTAATTCCAAAATCGACTCCAAGCACTACACCCCGAACCTGATCTTTAGCGTCAAGAAGGCAACAAACCCGCTTCCCCTGCTAACGGATATGAAAGGACATTGGGCGGAAAGTTTGGTTAGAGAAGCAGCCATCCTTGGCATTGTAAACGGATACGCGGACGGCACCTTCCGCCCCAAGCAACAGGTGACGCGCGCCGAATTTGCCGTCATGCTTATGCGCGCTCTGAACATAGCGGCTGTAGAAACACCTGTCGCGGATAAGACGTTTGCGGACGGCAACGTTATTCCGACATGGGCCAAAGGATATGCAGTTGCCGGACAACGCGCGGGACTTCTGCAAGGTTACGGAGACGGAACCTTCCGGCCCTGGCGCAACATCTCGCGTATAGAGCTCGCCGAGCTGACCGTCCGCTCCCTCGACACCGCCTACAAGTCAACCCCGGCGACAACCATGAATGATTACGATGCGATCCCCATCTGGGGACAAGCAGCCGCTAACGCCGCTGTCGCATCAGGGCTGATGAAAGGCAAAGGCAGCCATATGTTCGAGCCTAACAGCTATACAAGCAGAGCTGAAGCCGTTACGGTCGTCATGCGACTGCTGCGAATTCATCTGCAATATGAAGAGGGTTGAACACGAGGAGCCATACAAGCGAACGCTGCTCCCCGAACTCTCTGACAAATCAACAAGGGTTGTCCCATAGTCATCGCTAGATGACTGATGTGACAACCCTTGTTCCAGCTTACGCCATCATTCCGTCATGCAACGCCGGCATCATCAATCGTTACAATCCATTCCGACATTTTGCCGGTTGCTTCATTCCATGCCCAAGCGGTAACGATTATAACCGTTCCTGCGGTCGAGGCTGTATCTCCGTTATCCAAGAATGAGAAACCAGGCGTATCCGGCCAAATTATCTGTGTTCCGTTAGCCATACTGATTCCGGCGGATAGCAGATGCCATGCAAACACCCGGCTATTAAGCGCAGAAGCATTTGCATAGGTCACTTGCGAATACGCATGAGGTATCGTTAACGATTGCGATATTTTTGCCGTTGCCGCACCGTTGGCAAACGTGTACTCCACGTTTGCCGGAAGGGACGGGTACAAGCCCTCCTCAGCAAACCCGCTAATATCAAATGTACCCTTTCCATCATTGGCGCCGCTTAATACGATATTGCTTATGGTTACGCCAGGCTGGTTTGTGGTAATGGCTGTAACCTCACCGCCACTAAACCCGGTCGTTTCAAACGGAACACCGGTTTGCCCGGCGGCGATAGGGTTGCCATTGTTAATGCTGGTAACGGATTGAGCGGGGGTGTATGCGGAAACAAGCGACCCCATTCTCCCGCTATCACGGACAAATACACCCGCGCGCCAATCGCTATTCGCATTCGCCTGCGTTAATGTCGTCCCGCGCTGAGTCAGGCTATCGGGGCTGGGGCCGGACCAAAACTCCATATCTCCATTGGCGTTATTTCTCCTAAATACACCATAGTTGTCAGAGGGGACCGAGTAATCGATTGTGCGTAACGCAGAGCCGGATATAGCCCAGTTCGCCATGGCAAAAATCCGCGCATTCGTCGAGTTAATCAGAATTTGATATCCGTTGCCAGTAGATGGATTGGCAAGCACAAACCCTTGGGAAGACGATCCGACAGTCGAGAAAAAACCCTCTGCCGAAATCGTAGCGCTGGTAAGCGCGGTATCATCCAACAGTATGATATTTACCCCGGACGTGCCGGCATTAAAATTTCTGAATGCGTTTTGCGAAACCCTTGCGGGAGATCCCTTTAAGGTGTACCCGGCAGGAAATGCGGGATTAGAGTTCGCCGGTCCCCATGCGTCCTGCGTCCCACTATCTGAAAATATGGAAAAAAGCAGCGACCGTTTTAATTCCGCCATTACTTCAGGCCTCCAGTATTGTTAAGGATTGCGATATTTTTGTCATTGGCGCGCTTAATACGATTTTGCTTATGTTACTGCGGGGGATAGATTAAGTGGGGGTATATGCGGAAACAAGCGCCCCCATTCTCCCGCCGTCACGGACAAATACACCCGCGCGCCAATCGGTATTCGCGTTCGCCTGCGTAAATGTCGTCCCGCGCTGAGTCAGGCTGCCTGGGCTGGCGCCGGCCCAAAACTCCATATCTCCATTGAAGTTATTTCTCCTAAATACACCATAGTTGTCAGAGGGGACCGAGTAATCGATTGTGCGCAGCGCAGAGCCGGATATAGCCCAGTTCGCCATGGCAAAAATCCGCGTATTCGTGGAGTTAATCAGGATTTGATATCCGTTGCCAGTAGATGGATTAGCAAGCACAAACCCTTGGGAAGACGATCCGACAGTCGAGAAAAAACCCTCTGCCGAAATCGTTGTGCCGGTAAGCGCCGTATCATCCAACAGTATAATATTTACCCCTGACGTGCCGGCATTAAAATTTCTGAACGCGTTTTGCGAAACCCTTGCGGGAGATCCCTTTAAGGTATACCCGGCAGGAAATGCAGGATTAGAGTTCGTCGGTCCCCATGGGTTTTGCGTCCCACTATCTGAAAATATGGAAAACAGCAGCGACCGCTTTAATTCTGCAGGCTTCCAGTATTGTTTTCCGCTAAGCCCTCGATCCCCGTTAGTTAATCGGCCATTGGTATCTATCAGGCTGGAAACGGCCGCCAAATGGTTGCCTTGAACGGTGTACTTTCCTATAGGCGGGGTACTGCTTTGTATTAGTCCTTGAGTGGCGCCTTCCTGATTCTGGAATGCGCAATCTCTAATATAACTCCAACTTCCGGTTTGCCCCTGTCCGTATGCGCCAACACGCCCGCCACGCGTTGTGGAGCGAATGAGATGGTTTACGCTTACGGCAATACCGGACCCCGAGCCTTTGTTCAACTGGTAGGCCATCCCTCCATTGCCATTGTAGTAGCAGTTTTCAACCACATTTATCGCATGAAGAGGCTCGCCGTAACCGCTTGTAAAAAGATCGACAAATGCCGCCGAAGGCTCGATATGATAATCCGGGTTATCAAAAACACAGTCCGTAATGTGCGTATGCCTGTTTTGTGCTTTGGGGAATATAAGTGACCTGCTTAACTGCTTATTCCCTTCTGTAAATACGGCCTCGCACTTATCCACCAAAAGATAATCGACACAATATATCTCACAAAAATGCGTAGTTGAATTATAAAAAGTACAACTCAGTATCGACAACGAGTCCCGATAATGTTGTGCAATGCCATTGGAGAAAATAAAGCTTTGATTATCCGAGTCGCCCTCCAGTATTAAGTTTTCGCAATCCACTTCCCACAAAACAACTCGGTTTTTTATGCCGTCAATGGTTATCATTCCGCTTTTAGTAATTATTTTGTCCACCATGCGAATACCGCTGCCTATAAACGTATCGCTGGATGATATCAAAATCTTAAATGAAAACTCTGCAACCTCGCCAGGATAAGCAATCATATTAATGGCATTAAATGCAGGGTTTGTCACATACTCCGAGCCTGCGTATCTCCCGCCGCGGCAAACAAGAACCTTGCCTTTCGACGGCCCAACGGTCGAAGCGCCCTGAAATGTGTCTGCCCACGATGCAGCATTTTCCGGCGAAAGTCCATCGCCTGTACCAAGTCCGGTAGGGTGCGTAAACCAGTGATAACCATAGTCGCAATGGATTTT
This sequence comes from Paenibacillus sp. PAMC21692, assembly GCF_014303795.1. Classification (NCBI taxonomy): domain Bacteria; kingdom Bacillati; phylum Bacillota; class Bacilli; order Caryophanales; family Paenibacillaceae; genus Paenibacillus; species Paenibacillus sp. PAMC21692. The sequence continues at coordinate 3,902,490 of NZ_CP060293.1, read as the reverse complement.
AAAGTTGTGCGCAACCTGATCGGTTTGTGAAAATGCATAAGCCAGGAATGAGATATGGCCAATCTCAGGGTCTGGTATTGATACGTTTAGCGCCTTCTTATTCGGCACATAGTCGCCAAAAGCATCGAAAGTGAATGATGCGCCTATAGTTGTTCCGGCAGGGTAATCGCCGTCAAGCTTTCCATGGTAGGGGCGCAAACCGAACATGGGCCTAAATGGGTATTCCCATAGCATGCCGGGATAAGCAACAGAGTGGTGCATGACCGCCGGGGTGTCTGCTCCAATGCGCGGGCATTGAAGCCTTAGCGGTAAAACCGCCTCGCTCTCGCGGTAATCTTCCGGCCATTCATACTCTGGCGGCATGGGCAGATAAATGCCCTTGCGGATATTGTTCTGCGCCCACTGGCTAAGACGGATCGAACGCGCCATTACTTAGCCACCCGTTCAAAGGCCATTCTGCTCTTGTTTGGTAGATTCATAAATACACACCTTTACGATAGGATATAATTATTTGCATCCAACTGGGTCGATCAACCTGAGCCCGCCGCCGCCGCGCAGCCGCTGACCGTTTGCCGCGAAGGCGATGATTGCCTTTCGCAAGCCGGTGTCGCTTCTGGCCGTCGCCGGGTCGAGCGTGTCCGTTCCGAATACGCGGATATAAGTCTCCCGTTCGTCGGACAACACCGGGAACAAGTGGAGCATTCGCTGGAACGCCGTAATATTCGAAGTTGCGGGCACGATGTCCGCAAGCTGCGAGTCGAGCAGCCAGGAGACGCAGACGAACGCTTTGATCGGCTTCTCAGGGAAATAGCTGTCGAAAAAAGCGATCGCTCTCCTCATCGATTCCTCGCAAGCCTCGGGCAGCAGCGGCTCTCCCTCCGGGATATGCATATCCAGCACGGGATCCCCGCGGCGGAACGCCATCTGCCAATCTGCGGCGGACAAACGAATCAGCCCTTGTGAAGCCAAGCCGGTCGGAATCATCGGATAACCGGCGAAACCTCCGTCGTCTTGATGAAATCCTGACGTCCAGCACCGCTTCGCCTCATATATCCCGTTCGTGCCGTTGACCAATCCGTCGCTTCGGTATTGGACGCCCGGCTCCGAGAACAGCAGCGTGCGGCCGGACTCGCGATGGCTCATAACAATAATGTCGTGATCCGACATATTGTGCGCGAATTGCAGACGTCCCAGCCGGAAGAGCCTTCCTCCGAGATGATGGAGCAGCCAGGTCAAGTTATCCAGTCCCCATACGCCATGCTCCGCATGGTAGCGGTTCATCCAGATGAGCAGATCGCTCATCGTTTCGGCGAGTACGCTCTCTTGAATCCCTTTCGATCGGTAAAACCGAATCGTCCATGGCAGCAAGCTGGCGACGACAAGCACCGCAAATAATCCGGATCGCTCCTTCAAAATCCCCCTTACCTTATCGCTCCTGCCATCTGCCAATGCAGGCAATCCTTGTACCGCTTCGCTAAACGCAGTCTCATTCATGTCGGTCAGTGCGTGTACGCCAAGGACGCCTTGCCGTAACAGGTCTATCAAGACGTCGTCCTTCCTTACAATCGCCGCAGCCTCAAGTACTGAAGTAAGAGGCGTTTCTGACAGACCAAGCAGGCGGTTCGCCTCCAGAATGGAGCCCTCGGACAACAAACCCATCACCGTCATAAGGAACCTCCCGATGGACTCGTGAATATAGCGGGTTTGATCGTCCACGTCTGCCGACGGGACTGCGCCACAATATTCGGCACCTGCAAATGATCGGGGAAGATGCACCAATATTTCGCCCACTCGCCGTCACTCGCGGAGTGTTCGACCGACCGAAGCCGTCCGTGCCGCGGCATCACGAGATCATCCGGTCCAAGCCCGTCGCGAATAATAGCCGCCAGCGTGCAGGTCATTGATGCGGGACTCAGCTTCGTCCCGCCAGCTTCAAAGCAGTCCGGCAGTTGCGGATACCCGCATACATCGGGCAGCGGCGCGGCAATCGCCGCTATGATATCCCTCACGCGTATCGCGGCATTAGCGGGAACTTCCTCGCAATCGCGTTCCGGACCATAGATCAGCTCCGGTACCGCCTGATCCAAGCCAAGCGCGATTTGGCGGAAAACGGAGAACAGCTCGCCTGCCGACAGATTCAAATCGCCGTTCATCCAATACCGAAGCTCGCTTCCCATTCGCTCTGCGATGGTTGCGACCTCTCTTGCGGAAAGCGGCCGGCTCGCCGTTCTCTCCAGATCAATAATATCCTCCGTCGTAGCGTACGAAACATTGGGCTTCGTAAGGGTATAGTCGACCAATTGCGCTACGCGGTCCAAATACATGCGCATATGCCCTTCCGGCCGGAAACGCGGCTTCACCCAATGCTCGGGGGGCGGATTGCTTCCGCCAGAGAAGTTGACCGCATCCCAGAACTCCTCGAACACAAACTCCGTAGGATGATAGAAGATGCTGATAAAACCGACTTCTTCATTCCGTTGCTTCTCGCAGAGCCGGTCGAACGTTTCCATCGCTTTCGGCAATGCCCCCTCCGCGAGCGGCATAACCATCAGCCCTTCAAGCGATGCCAGATGCAGCAGTCCGCCGTACCAGAACGGCCTGCCGTCCATCGTCACCTGATCGTGGCCGTCCAGGTAAGCCGATACGCCCCAGCGGCGAAGCGCGGGGAATACTTGCGGCGCCCAAGCCTGCCCGGGCTGGCCATAGCAACGCACCGGCCGTCCGGTAATTCGCTCCAGATCATCGAAGCCTCCGCCCTCGCGTCTCGCGAATTCCTCCGCGCCTTCGCGGAAGCCACGCGGCTCCAAATATTCGGTCACGACGGGATGCACGCTATGCCAGTCCGTATGGTAACCGATCTCGTGACGCTTCAGTTTGGCGATAATGTCGGCCCTTCCATTCCTGTCCAGCACCCGGATTTTTTCGCCTACCAATTTGAAGATGCCCGTAACGCCCCTCTCGTCCAGCAAATCCAGAAGCCCGAGCAGCGCGTCTTCGGACTCCGGATTGATGAAGTCCTCCACGTCAAACCAGAACAACACCTTGATAAGCCCCATCTTGCAGTCTCCTTTCTCGGGCAGAGCACGACTATGACTTACTTGCCTTCCCGATGCTCCGCAATCGCTCTGTTGATTCTCTCTCTTGCCGCAAGCAGCCAGCCTGCATCCTCCGGATAACTCTTGAAGGTCAGTTCACCCTCCAAATCGACCTCCAGCAGCCCAACCGTCGCCTCGCGTCCGATTAGGGACTCCAGACTTTGCAGCGCGCGCAAATCCTGAAGCTCCTCGAACAGCACTTCCAGCCGAATCGACTCGATCGGACCATCCGGTCCCGGATAGACGAGGAAGGCGTCCCCTGAAGGAAACGCATGGCCCTCGTCCGTCACGCGGAACGGGTCAATCGCGCCGGCGGAATATTGCCTATACCAGAAGTTATAACCCCAATGCAGGAAACCGGCCTTATGCCCCCTTCTAGTCGACCGTCCATGGTTCTACCTTGACTTGCTCCAGTAACGCGGCCATCAGATCCGCGCTTACATCCCCTGTCATCGGCGACAATGCGTTGGCGCTTCCTGCTGCGGCACCGTAGCGCAAACATTCCGCGGACGGCCAGCCACGTACGCAGCCGTAGGCGTAACCCGCAACGAATGCGTCGCCGCTTCCGACCGCATTGACCGTCTTCAGCATGGGCAGACCTACCTTGTAGAACTTCCCTTTCGACCCTGCAACCGCTCCAGCCGAACCGAGCGTAATGGCGGCATTCGTAATGCCCCTTTCCATTAATACCGATAACCCTCGAAGAACATCGCCGCGCTCCTCGCCCGGGAGCAACGCGTTTATCTCTTCCTCGTTAGGCTTGACGAAGTCCGGCTTCCCGTCTAGGCCCAGCAGCAGAGCTTCGCCGCTCGTATCCAGAAATGCCAAAGCGCCTTCTTCGCGCGCAATTCCGATCAATTCCGCATACCAGTCGGCGGGTACGCCGCGCGGCAAGCTCCCCGCGAATATAACGAGGGCAGCCTCCCTGCTTAACAGTCGAAGCGTCTGTCGCAACTCCGACAACTGCTCCTCGCCTACCTCGATTCCCTGCTCCAGCACTTCCGTCGAGGAGCCGTCGCTCTGGTCAATAACGTTCATGCAGATGCGGGATTCTCCATGCGCCTCGACAAATGCGGCTCGTATTCCTGCTTCGACGATCCGTTCGGCAATGTACATGCCGTTGTATCCCGCCGTAAATCCCGTTGCCGCCACGTTCTCATGGCCCAGCTGTCTCAATACCCGGGCTACGTTCAGTCCTTTGCCGCCAGCGGTGGAGATCGTTCGAACAGCCCTTGCTCCGCCCCCTTTGGACCAAGCGGGAACATAATAGGTTTTATCGATCGAAGCGTTTAGCGTAACCGTAACAATCATGGATTGCATGAAATCAGCCGCCTTCTTATTAACTGCCTTGCAAATGACACCTGACTCAAGCCTTGCCCGTGGACCCGCACAAATGGATCTTCTCCATGGCGACCGCTTTGAGAGCCTGTTTGGCCGGCACCATATATTTTCTCGGATCGTTTTCATCCGGGTGCTCCGCGAAGACGGATTTGATCGCATCGGAGAACACGATTCGCAGCTCCGTAGCCACGTTCATCTTGGACATGCCGAGCGATACCGCTCTTCTCACTTGCGCGTCAGGAATGCCGGATCCGCCGTGCAGAACTAGCGGGATCTCGACTTTGGCGGCAATTCGCCCAATACGGTCGAAGTCGATTTTGGGATCTCCCTTGTAGATGCCATGGGCCGTTCCGATAGCCGGAGCAAGCGTATGGACGCCGGTCCGTTCCACGAATGCGGCGCATTCGTCCGGGTCAGCCAGCAAGGCGTCGCGTTCGTCGACGACGATGTCATCTTCCACTCCGCCAACACGGCCCAATTCCGCTTCGACGTTGACGCCGACCGCCGCCGCCGCTTCCACGACTTTGCTCGTCGCCTCCACGTTGCGTTCGAACGGCTCATGTGACGCATCGATCATAACCGACGTATAACCCGCGCGGATACATTGCATAATGATGCCGAAGTCCGAGCAATGATCGAGATGAAGCGCGATCGGCACCGAGCTTCGGCGGGCCGCCGTCTTCGCCGCCGCGGCAATGTAATCCGCTCCCAGATGTTTGACCGTGCCGACGGTGGATTGAATAATAAGGGGCGAGCGAAGCTCCTCCGCCGCTTCCACGACGGCTTGCAGCATCTCAAGGGTGTGAACATTAAACGCCCCGATGCAATAACCGCCATCGCGCGCATCCCTAAGGAGCGTAGTGGATGATACTAAAGTCATGTGTGGTTCCTCCCTGATTTCACTTCGCAAGCAGCCGTTCGCGCGCATACAAGGCGCTCCCGATAATGCCGGCGTCATCGTTGTGTTCGGCCGCGACCACCTGCAGCCCCTCGCGGAATTCCGGCAAGAGGCGGTCCAACAATTCTCTTCGCAACGGAGACAGCAGCCGCTCTCCCGCAAGCGCGCCGCCTCCGCCGATAATGACAATGTCCGGACTGAGCACCGCTGCCGCAGCGGCAAGCGCACGGCCGGTCAGTTCTCCGGCCGAGACGATAATCTCCCTCGCGAGTTCATCGCCTTCGTCCATCGCCCGCGACAGATCGGCACCGGTCAATCGGGCAAGCTCCGGGCCGGGGAACCATTGCCGCAGCACGCTTGGACGGCCCTGCTCCAGCAGCCTCCTCGCTCGACGCAGCATGCCGGACGCCGACGCGAACGTCTCGAGACAGCCGCTTAATCCGCAAGCGCAAACTTCGTCCACGCCTTCCATCCGGACGTGGCCGATTTCCCCGGCCATCGCCTTGTGGCCGTACAGCAGCTTGCCATCGCTTACCGCGGCGGAAGCAATACCCGTCCCGATCGTCATGCCGAGCACATGCCGGTACCCTCGGCCCGCCCCCGCCACGGCTTCGCCGTACACGTACAGCTTCACGTCGTTGTCCACGCGTACGGCAATGCCTGCACGCTGCTCAAGCTCGGCGGCTACGTGAATATTCCGCCATCCCAGATTGCCGGCGTTTCTCGATATTCCCGTCTCCGGTTCAATAAGCCCCGGGACGCCGATGCCAACCGCCGCAATCGCTCCGCGCAGGCCGCACTCCGCTTGTATCTCCTCGATCATCGAGGCAATTCGGTCCAATACGGCGTCCGGCCCCGAGTGCGCCTCCGTCGGCAGCTTCCGCTTGCCGATGACCCGGCCTGCAGCGTCAACGGCTCCGCAAACGATATTGGTCCCCCCCACGTCTATGCCGATCGTGAAAGTTTGATCCCCTGCCGAGGTTCCGTCATTACCGCCATCCTCGTTCCGGGTTCGTTCCCGCTCGCGCATCAGATGGTAACCACCTGCGTCAAATTTCGGGGATGATCGGGGTCGACGCCGCATTTCAACGCAAAATAAAACCCGATATATTGCAGCAGCGGCAAATATAAAACCGCCCGCGCTTCATCGGAGAGCAACGCCGCTCCGATCTCGAACACTTCGTCGGCAAAAGCGGTATCGCCCCCCTTAGCTGCTGTCAACAGAAGGATGGAAGCGCCGTAACCTTTCATTTCTTCGGCCACCTTCAGCTCATAGGCGCGCGTTTGCTCGGATACGAGCAGGCAGACCAGGGTGCCGGGCTCTACAATCGATTTGGGACCATGGCGGAACTCCAGCGTCCCGTAACTTTCCGTCCAGACGTAAGCCATCTCCTTGAGTTTAAGACAAGCCTCCTGCGTTACGCCGTAATAAGCGCCCATTCCCAAATAAATAAACTTATCGAACCGGTTCTCCTCGGCCAGCTTCGCAGCAAACGTCCCGCTGCGCTGCACGATGTCCGCCGCCAGCTCCTTGACGGTCTCCATCTGGCCGAGATAACCCGCCCCCGCAACCAGTGCAATTGCGGCCTGCATCATAAACGTCATGCTGCTAAACGACTTCGTCATTACTGTACTCGCCTCTTGCCCGAGCGGCGAGACCAAACATTTCGTCATCGTTCCCAGTCTGCTGGACGGATAACAAGTTATGCCGCAAGTTGTCCAGCCCTCCAGCTCCTTCACCGATTCGAGCGCCATGATTACTTCCGACGATTCGCCGGAACGGGAAACGCCAACCAGCAATATGCGGCCTGCACCCGCTACCGACTGCTTCCGGAGCAACAAAATGTCCGATGACGGCAGGGCTACTGACCTCCTGCCAAGCCATAACCGAGTCGAAACAGCCATGATCATCGCCTGGTAATACGACGAACCTGAACCGATGAAGATGATCTCGTCGAAGCTTTCGTTTCCGATATAAGCTGAAACCCAATCTTTCTGCCCCTGCAATCTCGTCCAGGCAGCGGCAATCGCTTCCGCCTGTCCCCCGATTTCCGGGAGCGTAATCTTCCCCTTTTGCACGTCAATCAGCCTCCCGTTTGCGTATTCCCTTCCATCATAGAACGCCGCCTCCCCCTCCGAAATAAACGAATCGTTACACAAGCTTACCGTCGTTATCCGATTTCGCTCCTGATCTACCTCACGCACTCGTGCAAGGCAGCATCTAAAGTAAATATTCGTTCGCCCATGTCGCCATCGGTTTGGCTTCCATGGCAGCGGACGGCCTCCCATTTCAACGAACGCAAATATTCGGTACAAAAAAACCTTCGGACCCAAGTATGCTTCCTGCATACTCGGTTCCGAAGGTCAGGCTACATTCCGGATGTTATTTCATTCCCTCCGTAAGCGCTCGTACATGCTCCTCTACGGCGGACTGTTGCTCCTCCGTCAAATCTTGAATTTTAAATCTCTCCCACTTTTCGTCCGGAATTAAGATGGTCGAAGGCTTGACAAGCTCTTCTCTATGCTCATATCCCTCGTCGGTGAACGATAAATTCGATTGATAGGCTTTGCTGTAAATCGCTTCCGTTTTCACGTAATTCCCTTCTATATCAAAAATGTCCTCAATCATTCTTATTTCCGTTCGGATATGCTTTTCTCCCTCTTCGATAACCGTTACGGAATTCACCTTTTTATATCCCGACGTTTCAAAGTAACCTTCATCGTTTTTTTCCGAAGTCTCTATCACGAAAACCTCAATATGCTTAACCTTTTCCGTACGGCCGCAAGCACTTAACAAAAGGATGAACATGGCCATGGTTACGATTGTAAAGAGTACTTTGAACTTCAATACGTTCACCTCCCTCCAACCTTTACGTTAACAAAAAACTTCTTCCTTCCAAAAATAATTCGACCTCTTCCTTTACCGGTATCGACTGCTGAGCGCCAGACTTCGTTACGGTTAATGCCGCGGCAGCGGAAGCATAACGCAAAGATCGCTCCACTGTCTCGCCGCTCTCCCGCATCGCGGCGAACGCGCCAATAAATGTGTCGCCGGCGGCAGTGGTGTCGACCGCCTCTACGGCAAACGCTTTGACGCGAATCGTCTCTCCGGATTTGTCCGCGTAAATGGCTCCCTTGGCTCCCAGGGTGAGCACTACGCTCTCTACGCCAGCTTCAACCAGCGCCCGCGCAGACCGGATTTCGGCGGGGGCCTCATCTCCTTCTTCTGCCGTTAACCTCCCGCCAATCAGCGTATCAGCTTCCGTTTCGTTCAAAATCAAACAATGGATTGCCGCATAAGCATTCTCGGGCAGCTCGACAGCCGGTGCAGGATTAAAATAGACACGTTGCCCCCTCTTCGCTGCTTCTTTCATTGCCGCCAAAGTCGTCTTAAGCGGAATTTCGTTCTGCAGCAGCACGGCGGAACAGCCTTCGATAGCCGGCCACACCTGCTCCAATTCCTCGGGGTACATCTTGCCGTTGGCGCCTGGCGACAAAATAATGCAGTTCTCTCCAGCCTCGTCTACCGTAATAAACGCAAGCCCTGACGAGCCTTCCTTCCCGGCAACGGAGCCGGTATCCACCCCGTAGCCATCTAGTGACGCCATCAGATCTCGTCCATGCCCATCCGTTCCTACCGCTCCGGCCATCCTGACTTTAATGCCGGATTTTGCCGCCGCTACAGCCTGATTGGCTCCTTTTCCTCCCGGGCTGTACATCGGCTCCGAGCCGTGTATCGTCTCTCCCGGCAGCGGATGCTGCTTTACGCTGACTACGATATCCATATTTATACTGCCCAAGACGGCAATTGCGGGTTGTTCTTTCATCGTTCCATTCATCCCTTTCGATTACTGATCATATGTTTGTTTTCTAGTAGTTTAACCGATCAGGGACGTCACCGTCTTGCATAATCTGGCTATTCTGTTGCAACAATTGGCTAACAAAGATAGGCGCACCCAGATTTCGTCTGCGTCGAGCGACTTATTTGTAGATCGACGGACAAATTCGACAGTATTCGACATTCAATTTCCGTTATAATGACTTCATGCAAGCATACCGACTTCCCGACAAGGAGTGACGAGAAGTATGAAGGAGACGCTGCTTAAACGAAGGAAAACGATTACATTAATTTTCGCCTTGTTATGGATTTCGGCCATGTTGTTCCCGGGTGCGGCCTTTTCGGCAGAAAGAACGGTCGAGGTATACGTGAACGGAAAATCATTAACGTTTGGGGATGCATCACCTATCATTCAAGACGGCAGGACATTTGTCCCCTTCCGGGCGATCTTCGAGGCGCTGGGTTATACGGTAACATGGGATGGCGAGGAACAAGTAGCCAGTGGGGAAAAGGACGGCTTCAAAATTGAATTGACGATAAACAGCTTTATCGCTAGAGTCGGGAGCGAGGAAACGGCGCTTGACGCTCCGGCAAAAATGATAGGCGGCAATACGCTAGTCCCCCTGCGGTTCGTATCGGAACATAGCGGATATGACGTCGTTTATATGTCAACGCAGGATACCTTTGCAATTGGCATTTATGATCAATACGATATGGATCCCATTCCCCTGCGAGCGGAGCCGCGGCAGATCGCGGGACGCGTGACGGACGAGAGCGGCTCGGCTGAGCCTGGCATTCCGGTCATCGCTGTTAATACGGATTCTCCTGACATGGAAGCCAGCGGACTGTCCAGCGAATATGGCTATTATTCCATCGAGCTTCCATCAAGCACAAAAGGAGACAACTGGACGTTGTCTCCTACGTACGAGATTCAATATCATGGCAAAAGTTATATCGGCGATCTCCATGCCGATCTGTCCGGGCCTGTCGATTCCCTAGAAGGCGGCATCCGCACATTGACGGCAGCTCCCATTACCGGAACCTTGTTTATGGAAGTTGACGCATCAGGTCAGTCCCTCTGGAATCCCTCCGATATCGTCATCACTTTGTCGTCGAAGGGTCCGCTGTTGGACGGCACGGAAGACGAAACCATCGTAAAGCGCGCTTCCGAGTTGACAGGCGGGATCGGCGTGCCCCTGCTCCCCATCGGGAACTATGAGGTAACCGCCCATTACATGCCGGATGGAGCCCTTCCCGTTGCTCTGCCACTGCGCCTTTCGAGCAGCGACGATCTCTACGAAGGAGCTGTATCACCGCAGTTCCAGGAAGGCGCGGAAGGCGACTATTACCTTGGCATTGAAGTAAAGCTGAACGATTAATCGCTCGTTCCGTTTACGCCGCGTTCCTCGAGGTCCACTTCCTCGGGGAGCGTGCGCGATGCTCCGGGCACCTCGCGCGGCCGCGTTTCGAGCATGTCAGAGGAGAAGATCGTGATGCTCACAGAACCCGGTCCCGCGTATGCGCGAATAAGAACGGGATGATTGTATGGATTGACGAATACGAAGTCGGGGCCATACCAGCTCACCGTGGCGTCGCGGCCCGGGGGCACGTAGTGGACATTACGGCTGTGAGAGTATCGTTCGACGATCGTGAGCCCTGCCCGATCCGCCGCGTTGTACAACGTAGAGGATACCTGGCAGATGCCGCCGCCAATATCTTCGTAAAGCTCTCCCCGAACGATAACCGGCGCCCGAAGATATCCTTTCTCCCGCGTCCGCTTTCCAACTGTGCCGTTAAAGGAAAATTTTTCGCCTGGGAAAATTACCGTATTATTAATCGCTTTTGCAGACAACACGATATTAGAGGAACGATTGCGATTCCGGCTGTTGAAGTACGTCGAATACGAGCCAATCGCATTGACCTTGATCGCTGAGAGAACTTCGCTGTCTACGCGAGGAAAGACAGGGCGCAGAGGCACCTCAAGCTCGCCCCCGCCTTTCTCGAACATGCTCCCATATAATCGACGTCTAAACTCTGCGCCGTGCAGTTTCATGCCCGGCTTCTCCGGCACGATTCGACCGGCCCCGTCAAGCACCGCGTTGCGAGGTTCGGTCTCCACCCGCTCAGCCACATGCTTGATCAGCGCGTCGAGCTTGCTCTCGTCAATCAACGGTCCTACAGGAAGATCGTGTATATAATCCGATTGTTGGATTTGCGATAACGTATCGCCTTGGTGAACGATGTTGATCGGCTCTTGCGCCGTCTCCTGCGTTCCGATCAGCATCATCGCTGCCAATATCCAAGTCAAGCTCATCTGTCGCTCAGCTCCCGCTTCCGTAGTAATCGGATTAGTATGCGGCAGTGAAAGCAGACTTATCCATGATTGGAGGTCTTCTTCAATTATTTAGTTCGTTTCCTTCCGATACGTCATTGTCTTTGATGGTCAACGCTGCATGCTTCAGCTTGTTATTTTTGATTGTATAGGCAGGCGCATCCGTTCCAGCGTATAAGGTCGAGATCCCGATGGCATACAGGTTAGATGAAATGTCGTTGCCTTGGATGACCGCCTTTAAAATATCGTGTTTATCGTTCCGCTTCCAATAATCGTTGAGCTTGATCAACTCTACATTTTCCCGAGTCAATCGATTAGCGATTAAGGTATTATTTTCTATCAGCACGTTTGCTGCCGACTGTACGGATATCAGAGACGCATCGCCAAGTCCTTCGAAGGTGGAGTTCCTTATAGTCAGATCCAGCTTGGCATTGTCTGCGATCAGTCCGTTCATCGCGGTAGAGCCGATTCGGAACGAACAGCCGTCGAACACGTATTTCCCGCCCAAGGATAAACCGATTGCTCCCGACTTGGCGCCTTCCGCGCCCTCGAAGCTGCAATTTGTGTAGGTAGCCGGAGGCAGGGACAAACCATAGGTGGCGTTGTAATTCAACACCTGCAAGTTGTCGATCACGCTGCCGGGCTCAACGCCGCCGGTAAAGGTACGAAATTTGGATTCGCCGATAATCGTAATGTTGGACAGCTTCACCTTCTTGCCGAATAACGACAGTCCGGCCTCTGCCGATTTGTTTTTGCTAGTGATCGTCACGTTTTTTGCCGTAACCCCGTATGCTTCCTTTGCGCTGATGCCCAAAATTCCGTCCGTTACTTCCATGCCGTCGATGGTAATACGAGGCCCCTCCAGCGTCGTGTACGAGTTGTTTAGCCGATTGTCCTGGAACGTGACGTCGTGATAAGCGATAATACGCGTTCCGTCAAAATGATTCCCTCTTATGAGCGCCCCTGTAAACGGAGGCGATACGGCTAATCCGATGGCTCCTTTGGAGGCCAAATGATTCCCTTCCACGATGGCGTCCCTTCCGTCATACAGGATAACGTCATAGGAGGCGTTATTATGGAACTTATTGTCCTTGATCATAATATTGCTGTTTCGATTGCCGTTCTCGCCGAAGCCGCCTTCCACATCGATCCCGGATTGCGGCATCGTGCCTTTCATATGATGAAGCTCATTACCTACGATCAGCACGCGATCCGCGCCGCCCACCGTAATCCCCTGTCTTCTGTTGTAGGCGAATTCCGAACCCCGGACGACGACGTTAGAGCTGACTACTCGGTTCCATTGCTCGATATAGGCCCCTTTGAAGCCCTTTTGCGAGAACACGAGATGGGCATAGCTTGCTCCGTCCGGCAAAGCGATGATGTCGCGAGCATTGACGCTTTTGCGACTGCTGATTAGCGTGTTTTTGCTGGAATAGAAGAAGATATCGAAGCTGCGAGGCAGCTTGAGGTTATTAGCCATTTCGAATTCGCGCCGATCTTTAAAAATCGCATGGTCGAACTTCAAAGGGATGGATGTTCTAATTTTCGCCGGATCGGCGACCCGTTTGCCTTTGGCGTCTATGCCACCCGACTCAAAGCTGTTCTCGTACAGATCCCGCACCATCGTTCCATGCCCGCCCAGTACTAATCCATCTCCCGTAAAATGTGTCGCTTTCACCCCATCGATCGTCACATTTTCCGCGCCGATGACGCTGATGCCGTATCCGCCTTCATGGGTGCCGGGAGTATATGGACTTTCCTTCTTGGAGTAATCATGCTGGTCCTTGTCGCCTTTATAGATTCCGCCTCTGAGCGTAACATTATTGTCGCCGTACCTCACTTGAAGCAAAAAATAACTTTCCTTCGCGTTAGGCTCCTTCTGAATCGTCACCTTGTCGCTAAGCTCGAACAGCATATTGGCGACCATCTCGATGTTGCTGTTTTTGTCGATGGTATACGTGCCCGCAGGAAGTGTGACTCCCGTAATGCCCGAGTTATGCGCCCAAACAAGCGCTCTGTTTATCCCCCGCGTCGTTTCAACCGGCTTGCTGCCATCGTTGCGAATGCCCCATCGTTTGAGATCGATGGTATGCAGCTTTGTTTGGTAGGTCGTGGGATCTGCCCCGTCAGGCAATTCTGCCTCCTGCAAGCTTACGGCAGCGCTTCGACTCACACTATGCGTAAAGCCTGCTAATACGTTCGCTGCGGCAGGCACAATTGTTCGCTGAAAGCCTGATAACGACGCCACCGTCATTGCCACTTGGCATGCAATGAGTGCACTAAATAGGATTAATTTCATGATATCCCCCCTTAAATTCCACTACCTTCCAACTATACCACCGCATTTGTGCGGTATACAGAACAGATAGTCCTAATTTATGAAGGGAGCCCCGAACGATCGCCGGTACGAGGCATCCATTCGGGGCTCCTGCTCGGGCATATAGCCCTAAGAGGTTGTTCAAAATATCCAATTCAGCAACGGCGCGTAAATTCCGTGCAAGAAACCATAGATCAAGACGCCTACCCCGGCACCGATAAAAGCGCCATTAAGTCGAATACGCTGAAGGTCGACATCAACCTTGCTCTCGATAAAAGAGACGAGTCGCTCTTTCGTGAAACCGCCGAGCGTCTTGCGCACAATTTTTCCGATCACGGCATGCTCCGTCTCGATTACCTGTCTGACGAATTGCTGAGCGTACTCTTCCAATTGCGCCTTGGTTTCTTCGTCATTTTTAAACCATTCCCAATACGAGTCTAACAGTCCTGCAAACCAAGCCTTCACATCCGCCTGGCGCAAAGTGCCTTCGTCGGTGACCACATACTTTACCTCTGCTCCTTCAGTCAGCAATCCTTGAACAGTCTTAAGCAGAGCCTCAATGGTAGGCTGCAAAGAGATTTGCTCCAGCACCTCCAGCTTCCACGTTTCGATAGAAGCGGCAATGTCCTTGCTGTCGGACAACTTATCCGCCAATACATGGAGCTGCGTCTCCAGCAAGACGCGCATTTCATGGTCCGGTCGTTTCAGCTCTTCCATAAACGTGATCAGATCGCGATGGAGTGTCTGGGCCGCATCGTCAAGATTAAGCGCGTCCGCGGATTCCGCGAACTCGACGATTTTTTGTTTGAACCATCTTGCGATAGAACCGCCTTCGTTCACGAACTTGTTTTTCTCTCGGGACAGCATCTCTCGAATAGCTTCTTTGACTGCATCGCCTGCTGTCAGCCTTGCAGCATAATCGACAATATACCCTAGCCAGCTCTGAACGTTTCCGCTCCGAAGAATCCATTTCAGCCCTTTGCCGGCATACGTTGACAGATTGACTCCCCGCAGCGCATTCCTCGTATGATGATCCAAAGTTTGAGATGTGGCGGACGTATCCATCCTCTTAATCAGGTTGCTTGCCAACGTCCAGCCCAGATCGGATATCCGTTTGCCATCCGGGCGACTGTCCGCCCACGAGATCAGCGCTTCCACAATTCGGAACTGTTTGATTTTGTCGCGGATGAGCTCCTTGTTGAGCAATTGCTCTTCGACCATATAAGCGACGCCGTCCACCAGCTTGTCGCGGTTCCTTGGGATAATCGCCGTATGCGGTATCCAGCTCCAGCCGAACGGATGGCGGAACAGTACCGTTACCGCAAACAAATCCGCAAGCGCTCCGACAAGGCCGGCTTCGGCCGTATAGAGCAAAAGCCGTGACCACCAGGCAGCGGGATAATAGTAATGACCGACCGCCGCGCCGATAAACAGCAAGGCAAGCAACAGCAGGCTGGCATTTGCCTTTTGTTTCATCGTCATGAACCGCCACCCCCTATCCAGAAGGTTGCACAATAAAGCACGATTCCGACTAACGACCCGACGAGCATCCCGTTTAACCGGATATACTGGAGGTCCTTGCCCGCCTTATCTTGGACGAGCTCGATCAGATCCTTCTCCGAGAATGCGCCGAGCTTCTCTCTTACGAGGGAGCCGATCATGGCATGTTTCTGCGTAATCCAGGACAACAATCCACGTTTCATCATAACGTCGAGAGAGGTTTGAAGGCTTCTATCCGACGCCAAGCGGTCCATCCCTTTATTCCATTGCGAGCGCAGCCACATAAGCGGCTGTGAGACAGAATCGTCGTTAGACATACCTTTCGCTTCGGTCAGCTTTTCTCGAATTCTCTCCAAGCGGACTGCCAGAAATTCGTCCAGCTTCAGCTTTCCGTGGGCGGCTTGCAGCAGTTGATGTTTGCCAGCCTCGACCTTCTGCCGTAATGCCTCGTCTTCGCGAAGTTTTTTTACGAGATCGATTATTTTACCGCGCAGCACCACTCTTTGCGGATGATCGGCTTGACCGAGCTCCGAGAGAAAATGAACGATCCAGGCTTGCACCTTGGAACTGATGGCATGTGCGTTCATGCCGGCCGTAAAGTCGACCAGACGCCTTCTGAACTTTTCTCCTTCGTAGGATTTGATGGCAGCGGCAGCAAACTTCTCGATCAGCTCGCCAAATTGCGGCGTACCCGCCAATCTGGCCAATTGCTCGGCGCCGAACGTGATGATTCGATCATCGTATCCGTTCTTTACGCTCCACTCTGCTACATCCGCAATAAGATCGGCAATCTGGATCGTACCCGCCCGTTCCTTGGTAAACGCTTCGATACCCAGCGCAAGCTGTTCGGCATCTACCTTGCCCAGCAAGTCGGCGACAAGTTTGACGGCAAGCTCCTTCGCGTTCTCTCCCCCGCCGTGTTCATGCAAATAACGAACGACGACATCGGCCAAGTTCAGCTCCTCCAACGTTTCTTTGATGGCGTCGACGGTAAGCAGTTCTTTTTCGACCATATCCGATAATTCGCCAATCAGCCGCTCCCGATTTTTTGCGATAATACGCGTACCCATCCACGAAGGCCATGCTATTCGCAGCGGATTGCCGAACAAGGCGCTGATCGCAAACGAATCCGCCAACCCGCCGATCGTCGCCGCGCTGAAAGCCGCGAACAGCAACCCTCCGCCGAACGTATGCTGGAACGGGAACGTGGCCAATATGCCTGCCGCCGATAGAGCAAGCAATGCATTCGCTTGGGTTTTGATGTTGTTCTTACGCATGCTCCCATCACCAACTTTGTTATAATTGCTAGAATCTTCTACTGCTAGTTTACCCTTTTTTAGTTCCGTCAACCACCTGCCCCAGTCTAATAGCTCTCCTGCGTCAGTCGTATCCCCCAATGGAACCAGAGAAGGACCTGACGCCAATCGTCAGGTCCTTCATTTCCGCTTAGCGCGGAGCCGCGTTATTGCTGGCTTTTAGACTTGCTGTCCACGCCGCCCATGTTGCCTTTGCCGCCGCCTGTTCCGGCTCCGCCAGTGCCGCCGCCCATGTTGCCTTTGCCGCCGCCTGTTCCCGTGCCGCCAGTGCCGCCGCCCATGTTGCCTTTGCCGCCGCCTGTTCCAGCTCCGCCAGTGCCGCCGCCCATGTTGCCTTTGCCGCCGCCTGTTCCCGTGCCGCCAGTGCCGCCGCCCATGTTGCCTTTGCCGCCGCCTGTTCCCGTGCCGCCAGTGCCGCCGCCCATGTTGCCTTTGCCGCCGCCTGTTCCCGTGCCGCCAGTGCCGCCGCCGATGTTGCCTTTGCCGCCGCCTGTTCCCGTGCCGCCAGTGCCGCCGCCGATGTTGCCTTTGCCGCCTTCTGTTCCTGTGCCGCCAGTACCGCCGCCGATGTTGCCTTTGCCGCCTTCTGTTCCTGTGCCGCCAGTGCCGCCGCCGATGTTGCCTTTGCCGCCGCCGGTACCTCCTTCGATACCGGTTCCTGCACCACCGCCTGCACCTGCTCCGCCGCCAGTGCCACCTAAACCGCCGCCTGCGCCACCACCTGCGCCGCCTGCACCGCCGCCTGCTCCACCTGCACCGCCGCCTGCTCCACCTGCACCGCCGCCTGCTCCGCCGCCTGCGCCACCAGCGCCGCCTGCACCGCCGCCCGCGCCACCTGCTCCACCTGCACCGCCGCCTGCTCCACCTGCACCGCCGCCTGCTCCACCTGCACCGCCACCTGCTCCACCTGCTCCGCCGCCTGCGCCACCTGCTCCGCCGCCTGCGCCACCTGCTCCGCCGCCTGCGCCACCTGCACCACCAGCGCCGCCTGCTCCAACGCCTGCACCTTTGCCACTTGCTTTTCCTTTCCATTTGGCTTGCGCTTTCGTGCCAGCCTTAGCAGCGGAATAGGAATAGGTTATAGATTGTAACGTTTTGGCATCCACTGAGCCTGTTACCTGCAATCCGTGCATTTTTTGATAATACTTTACACCTTTTACGGTTTGAGGTCCGTAATAACCATCAATTGGACCTGCGTAGCTGCCGATCGACTTCAGCATGCCCTGAATGACGTATACATCGGGACCCTTCGCCTTTTTGCCAACTGCCTGAGTCGTTTGAGGCAGACTGAACATAAGCGCTAACGTAATAACAGCCACACTTACATATTTAGCTGCACGAATTGCAGGGTGTTGCCTTCTTTTTTTTCCTGAAGCATCTCTGACTTGATTTTTCACTGGATCGCACACAGCCTCTCTAAATAGGGGTTTTTATTTCCTTGCTTACTATCCCCATTTTTCGGAATTCATTACGCGCCATCCAAAAAAAATCTTTATCTATACCCCACTTTTACTAACAGCAAACACAATTTGCTGCTCTCGGGCAGTTGAGTTATCACAAGCACCAAATCACCCTGACGGATGATTGGAAGGTAATGGCTACGAGCATGCCTATCCTCCAACGGAGCCATAAGCGTTACTAACGCCTATGGGCGTCTTCCCATAACAGCTGAAGCTCATTATCCACGGTTTGGTATGTCGCATAATTTCCTATAATATAAAGAAACAGCTCCTCCGGTCATAATCCGAAGAAGCTGTTTTACTTGTTGGGTTTATGCGGTTGTCATCTCTATCTTCGCTATCTTTCCTACGCTCGCGATATTCATGCCAAGTTGAACGCTTAGCTAATCGCAACGGCCGGCTGACAGTTGAAGTCGTACGCAAACTTGTACGTGCCTGAGCCTGCCTCCAAGATTACGCCATCACCAGACTTCAACAGCGTTAAACCTGCCGAGCTTTCCAGCGGCTGTCCGCTCTCCGCGACGACGTCTGCGCCGGCCGCTCCCGGCAAGCGGATCTCCGCGCTCGTATTCGGCGGCACGGTAACCTCCAGCTCGATGGCGCCGTTTTCGCCGAGCTTCCAAGCCGAGCGGATTCTGCCGTACATCGTCTCCAGCTCGCCCTCGGCGAATGTCAGTCCGCCTCCCGGCTGCGGCGCGACGACGAAACGCTTGTATCCTGGCGCGGACTCCTCAGGCTGTATTCCCGCTACCGTGCGGTAGAGCCAGTCTCCAACGGCGCCGTAGGCATAGTGATTGAACGAGTTCATATCCGCGCTCCAGAAGCTGCCATCCTCCTTGATGCCGTCCCAATGCTCCCAGATCGTCGTTGCTCCTTTCGTTACGGGATAGAGCCAGGACGGGTAGTCCTGTTGCAGCAGCAGCGTATACGCCTCGTCCAGCATGCCGTGTTTGCTTAGCACGTGGCTGATATAAGGCGTGCCTACGAAACCCGTCGTCAGATGATGTTTGCTGGCTTCCAGCAGCTCCTTCAATCGCAGCGCCGAACGACGCTCGGAAGGTTCGTCGAGCAGCTCGAACATAAGCGCCAGCACATGTCCCGTTTGCGTCGACGAAGAGAGACGTCCGCCCGGCGTCACGAATTCCTTGCGGAACGCATCCGCGACTTGACGCTCCAGCTCCGCATAGTGCGCCGCATCCTCTTCCCGGCCAAGCACCTCCGCCGACTTCCGCACAAGCTTAACGGAATAAGCGTAGAAGGCCGATGCGATGATATCGCGATCCGTCGCTCCGATATAATCGCCGGACTTGGCGTCGAGCCCCAGCCAATCGCCGAAGTGGAAGCCCGTATTCCACAGGTGAGGATGATCTCCCTGCGCCTCTATGAACGATACCCAGCCCTTCATGCTGTCATATTGCCGCTCCAAAATACGTTTGTCGCCATAGCTGGCATACAGCGTCCACGGAATAATGACGGCCGCATCGCCCCATGCCGCCGATCCGTAGGAGTCATCGGCCAGCACATGCGGCACGACGAACGGAACAGCTCCGTCGCTTCGTTGATCCGCTGCGAGATCGCCTAGCCACTTCGCGAAAAATGGCGCCACATTGTTCAAGTAGACGGCCGTTCCTATAAACATCTGGGCATCGCCAGTCCAGCCCAGACGTTCATCGCGCTGCGGACAATCCGTCGGCACATCGACGAAGTTCCCCTTCAGCCCCCAACGAATATTGCTCTGAAGCTGGTTAATTAGCGGATTCGAGCAAGAGAACTTCCCTGTCTCCTCCATGTCCGAATGGATAACGACAGCTTCGAACGCATCCCGCTCGAACGCTGACACCGCCCCTTCCAGCTTGACAAAACGGAATCCCTGGAACGTAAATCTCGGCTCGAACGTTTCGATGCTTTCACCCTTCAACGTATAACGGATATTTTGCTTCGCCGATCGCAGATTGTCGGTATAGAAATTACCTTCGGCATCAAGCACTTCGGCATGTTTCAAAGATACCTCGTCACCCGCCGTTCCCCGTACGCTGAATTTCACCCATCCGACCATGTTTTGGCCGAAATCGATAACGGTCTCGCCCTTCGGCGTCGTCAGCCATTCTACGGGCTTCAGCGTCTCCTTTTTCCGTACCGGCACGTTAATCTGCGGCGTCAGCACTTCGTATGTTTGCGAAATCGCCTCAACAGACTGCCAATCGGACGATTCGGAAAATGCAGTCGTGCTCCAGCCGGGGTGTTCCAGCGAAGCATCGTAGGTTTCCCCATGATAGATTTCCGACATCCGGATCGGGCCCGGGGCCGAAGTCCAGCTTCCATCCGTGGCAATTACCTCTTCGCCGCCATCCTCATACTGGACGTGAAGCTCCGCTAGAAGCGCCAACCGATTGCCATAAATCTCCTTCTGATGACTCCAAGCCAGATTCCCTTTATACCAACCGTTGCCGAGCCAAGCGCCAATGGCATTGTTGCCAGCCGTCAAATGATCCGTTACGTCGTACGTCTGCGTCTGCAGCACATTGTTGTAGCTCGTCCAGCCCGGCGCGAAATACGTATCGCCAACCCGCTTTCCGTTCAGCTCCAGCTCGTATAGGCCCAGCGCAGTTGCATAGATTCGAGCTTGCTTAACAGGACCGCGCAGGTTAAATGTTTTGCGAAGCAGCGGTACTTGCTCGGCATCCGCAGGCAATTGCGCCAAAGGCGCCGATATCCACTGGCCCGACCACGCCTCTCCCTTGAGCTTGCCCGTCTCCCAAAATGCTGCAGGAGACCAGTCCGATACGACGCCGTCCCCGTCCCATACGCGAACGCGCCAATAATAACGTTTGCACGATTCGGAGATTAAACCTGCCGCTTCGACGAAGGTCGATTGCTCCGTGTTAATGATGCCGGATTGCCACAGAATGTCGTGGAAGCCCGCATCCGATGCGACTTCGAGCTCGTATGCTGATTGATTGACTTTGCGTTGGCCAGACGTCGCTTCCAGCTTCCAACTGAGCAGCGGCTGCCTCTCCCCGATCCCGATCGGATTGTGCTGGTATTCGCATTGGACACTTGTAACTTGGATCATCGTTAACCCTCCCATAATAACGGCTCCTAAGAGCTGCACCGTAATATAGTTCTTATTATAAGAGAGCAATTACTTTCGATTATAGGTATAATGGACATAATGAATGGGTAAAACGGACATTTTTTTGCAGGAAGCTGGAGGGAGTTTTCATGAAAAAAACGACAGAAACGTTACGGGGCAACTACTTCTTTAAGCAAGACGAGCTGATACATGTAAATCGGAACGACGAAAACTTTGTTGGTCCGTTCCATGATCATGATTTTCTGGAAATTGCGTATATCGTGGAGGGAGAGGGCTTTCATCATATCGGAGAATCGGTGCAGAAGGTCCGCAAGGGGGAGCTGTTCTACTTGCCTATCGGCATCTCTCACGTCTTCCGTCCGAAATCCACCTCGGGACAGAAGCTGGTTGTCATCAACTGCCTTTTCTCCCACAGCTTGATGCCCAAGCTAATCGCCTTCGCCTCGGAAAAGCAGACCGTGGATTTCCTGTGGCGCATGAGAGATGGCCTCCTAGGCAATTACAGCGTCCGGGATCGGAACGACCGCTTCGAGCGGCTGTTTCAGTCTATGTTCGAGCAGTATTCGACACCCGCGCCAGGCTGTGAAGATATGCTGCATGCGCTGCTATTCCAGCTCGTCGTCGAGCTACACCGTTCCATGAGTGAGAGCGAGAAGACCGACCAGTCGCTGCCCAAGGAAGCGGCTTTCCAGGATCTTCTGCATTATCTTCGCAATAATTGCGAGCAAGAGCTGACCTTATCACATCTCGCCCACTTAAGCGGCTTCAGCGCGCGACACTTGCAGCGGTTATTCCACCAGCACACCGGCCAAAGCTGGTTCAAATATTGGCAGTCCGTCCGGGTTCGCCGAAGCTCGGAGCTTTTGCTGCGAACGTCGGACAAGATTCAGCATATTGCCGAAGCTGTCGGCTACAAGGACATTCATTCCTTTAATACGGTATTCAAGCGGCTGACCGGTCTTACTCCGAGCCAATACCGGAAGCGCGATTAATTTCCTTTATTGCTCCGCTTTCTCCACATCCTGCCCCTTCTCCCTGATGAGGAACACCAATATATATTGCAGGACGGCCATGATGAACAAGATGACGGGCATAATCGCAGACTCCAGATCGGTGGCCCACAGCACCAGCAGCGTGATCGACAGCACCCTGCCTACATTCAAGAACAACTCCCGCATAACGACGGATTCGATACGAAGCTGTCCTTTGAGCGGAAGCGTGCCGATCAGCCTGTAGTAATAAGAAGTCAGCGTATTGATGGCAAGCGGATTGCAGATCGAGAACAGGATCATAAACAGGACGACGGACCACAATTCCACGCCGAAGAGGAGCAGTCCGGAACCTGCCACTACGCCTGTCGTGGACAGGAATACGTATTGTCTGACGTTCTCCTTCTGCGCCTTGCGCGAGATAACATACCCCGTAGCGACAGTCAGCGAGGAGAAGAAAACCCCGAGATATCCGACCCAGTCCTCCCGTCCCACCGCCTGGAACAACATAATATTGGGCAAGAACAGCATAAGCCCCTGGAACAGGCCCAGTATGAAAAAGCTGTACAGCGCCTTCAGCCAGCGTCGGTTACGGTGCATGACGAGCCCCATTAATTTTAGATAATAAACCTTGTGATGGGTTTCCACCATGGGGATTCGAAAGCTGACAACGGCGGCTATGACGAACATGACAAATGCGATCGTAAAGATCGTTATATACCCTTGCAATCCGTCATTCCGCTGAATGACGAATCCAGCAAGCGCCGGTCCCAGCAGCCCCGCGCCATTGAACATGACCATGTTCATCGCCAAAAACCGAATCCGGTTCGCCTCCGTCGACACATCGTATTGTAGAACGAGATAACCCGTCCAATAGAATCCCGAAGCGATCCCGTTGAACAATGCGAACCAGACATAATATTGCGGGACTTGCTCCTGCGCCAGAATAACCATCAAATAAAACAACGCGATCATTACGATGCCGACTCGATACGTCACCATCCGATCGCGTTTTTTCGCGATCAAGCCGCCCGCCGCAAAAGCTATTGGGGTAATCGCGAACACAATGAGGTTGTACAGCGCATTAACTTTGAGATCCTGGGTCAAGCGCCACAGATACAAGTTCAAAAATAAACCCGACATAGAAGCCCCGAACTGAAAGCAGCTATGAATCAGCAGAGCGGTTACGGCATCCTTGCCAAGCCGTCTCTCCGGCGGTATGCCCTCTCCCTTCGCCATGTCTTTCATCGTATTCCACAAATGCCGCAATGCCATCTGACGTTCCCCCTCGTCGCTCAACACGTATCTCCGTTGTATTGCCAATACGATTAGTTTATCATATCGGGTCGGGATGGGAAGTCCAATTCTATCCAAAAACAGAATTCCGCCTATCCCCGATTCTACGCTCGCCACAAAGCTTCCCTGGCAGGAATCCGCTTCTGAGGGAGGGAATTCCTGTCTGATGTAGAATACATAAAGTACGTGTTCAAAAAGTTCGGTTCTCAGTACCGAGAAGGCGGTGATTCCAATGAAAGCCATTCAACAGCTTAGCTTTACGGTATTCGACTTCGAGACGAGCGGGCTCGATCCCAAAAACGACCGCGTCATCGAGATGGCGGCGATCCGTGTCGTAAACGGAGTCGTCGCCGGAGAGTTTAGCACGCTGGTGCAGTACGACGGCAAGCTGTCTCCCAAAATTACGGAGCTTACCGGCATTACGGACGACATGACGGCATGCGGCATGGACGAGGATACCGCGTTCCGCATCCTGAACCGGATGCTTGGCGATCATATTCTTATCGCCCATAACGCCCAGTTCGACCTCAGCTTTCTTCATCATTCCCTGATGAGAATCGCGGGAAGGTCGTTCCGGAACGATTTTATCGATACGTTGACCATCAGCAGAGCAAGACATGTATACCCGCATACCCTTAAGGATATGTGCGACCGCTACGGCATTCCGCTGATCGGCGGCCATCGCGCTTTAAACGACGTCATCGCTTGCTGGGAGCTGTTCCGGACAATGCATGAAGAACAGCCGGCAATGGATTCGCTTAACGTGCTCGGATATATGAGAAAATACGGCCCTCCCAAGTGGAGTCCCCCAAACGCCAAACTTGTGCCGATCGAGCTCAAATACGCGCCTCGCGAAGCTTAATGTGCCATATGTGCCATGCCTGACAACCAGGGCGAAACGGCTGTCGTCGTCGTTTGTTGGCACAGTAAAGACCCGGATGCCTTATCCGGGTCTTTCTCTTAGCGTTCTTGAAGCCGCAATGCAAGCGGCATTGTATCCCTCAGCCATTCGAAGACGTTGCCGTCTTTTCCCGATCTTTGCCTTTATCCGACTCGCCCGCATTGCGATTGGCAGATTCCCGATCCTGCTGCATCTCCTCCACTGTCTTGACCTTCAGACGGGCAGCTCCCTTGTAATCACGGGTAGGCAGCAGCGGTCCCTTCTCCAGCCTCTCTCGGGCCGCATGGATGGCGTCGCCGTATTGCGGCAGCCACTGTTCTCCCGCTACCAGCATCTCGTCGACCATCTGCCAGATTTCCTTGGGGTTGCATACCGCTCCTACCAGAGGGTCCATCATAAACGCCTGGCGCAACAATTGATCGTCGCCGCTCACCGCCGCCTCCACAGCTAATCGCTGCACGGAGATGCTCACGTTGCAAACCGCGGCAGGGCCTAGCGGCAGCTCTCCGACATGCGGCATGGAGATGCCGTTGCGATCCACGTAACCCGGCGCCTCGATAATGGCATCATCCGGCAGATTGGAGATGACGCCGTTGTTGACGACGTTGAAGTGGCCTCGATACACCCGCCCCGTCTCCAGGCTTTCGATGATGTAGCTGCCGTGCTCTTCGCCGCGTTTCTCGCCTTTGTACTCGTAAGCGGGCTCCTTCATCCAGTTCGGGAAGTCCGTCTCGAACCAGTTGCGCCCTTCCGTGCTTACTCGCAAGTAACCGCCGGTCTCCCCGTTGATCCACGAACCGAGGTCGATCCAATCTCCGATCTCCTCCGGACGTTTCCGGTACCATGGCACGTATTCGCTCAGATGTCCATTGGATTCCGTACTGTAGTACCCAAAGCGGCGCAGCATGTCGATACGCACTTTTTCCGTTCGGCTGAAATCCTCGTGGTTCTCGAATGCTTCCAGCAACCTGCCGGTCAAGTCCTCCCCCTTATGCTTGATGGAGATGTACCAAGTCTGATGGTTAATGCCGGCGCAGATAATATCCACTTCCTTCTTCTGGAGCCCGAAAGCCGTCGCGATTTGCCAGTGTCCGCCCTGCACGCCGTGGCACAGGCCGATCGTGCGAACGCCGCCGTACTTGTTGCATGCCCAAGTTAGCATCGCCATAGGGTTGGCGTAATTGAGCAGAAGCACGTCCTCTGACGCGCATTCCCGAATATCACGGCAGATGTCCAGCATCGCGGCAATGCCGCGTTGACCGTACATGATGCCTCCCGCGCTTAACGTATCTCCGACACATTGATCGACGCAATACTTTAGCGGGATATCGATATCCGTCGCAAATGCCTCCAAACCGCCGGCGCGAATCGTACAGATCACGTATTTGGCTCCTTGCAGCGCTTCCCGGCGATCAGTGGTCGCCTGAATTCGGATGGACAGACCGTTTTCGTCGATATCGCGCTGGCATAATTCCGTCACCATGCGCAAGTTATGTTCGTTAATGTCCGTAAACGCTACTTCCGTATTCGCGAACTCCGGCACCGACAGCAGGTCGCGCAACAACCCTCTCGTAAATCCGATCGAACCCGCACCGATGAATGTAATTTTGAAAGAAGACATAAAATCAACTCCTTCTCTAATGGTTGACAACTGGGTATGTGTTTCTCATCCCTATTGTAGCAACACAAAGAAGAAACCGTTATCAATATCCTGACGAGCTCGCGGAAGAGGTGTTAGAAATCGTCACTTATTCGATGGAATACTTTTGGGTTTGCAAGGAATTCCGATAAGCGATCGGCGTCATGCCGGTATGTTTTTTGAACATGGCATGGAAGTATGGCCGGCTCCCCACCCCGACATAATCGCAAATATCGGCGACGGGAATATCCGTCTGACCCAGAAGCATTTTCGCTTTGGCCATTCGGACTTCATTGAGGTAAGCCGTCACCGTCTCGCCCGTGCCTTCCCGAAAAATGCGGTGCAAGTATCCGGGATGCAGATTGACGGAAGCGGCGATGTCTTTTACTTGTATATCGCGATCGTAATTGTGATGAATGTAATGAACGGCCGCTTTCACATAATGATGGATCGGATTTTCTTCGACCTTTAGCGATTCCTTGCGAATGTGGGCCAAGGTTACGAACAACTGAGCGAACAGCAGCCCCGTCCGCATCTCCCGCCTCCGCTCGCCGGCATCCAACTCCAGCACAAGACTTTTGAGCAGCGGATACAGCTCGTCATTGTCCCGCAGCACGAGCACCGGCGACTTCTCTTCCGTCAGCTCCGCCAGGAGAGGATCCTCGTTTGCCAGCGTTCGGAGCGAGGGCAGACCTGTGGCCTTCTCCTGCATCGTAAACTCGATGTTGAGCATCCGGCACGGCCCGCGATCGTCCACGATGAGTCGGTGAGGAACGTTGGCATCCAGTACGATGAAGTCGCTTCTTCTAAGCGTGTGGGAAGATGAAGAATACGCGGGCGCCGAATCCGTCTCGATTCGGCACTCGCCAGTAATGACGTACATGATCTCGATGGAGTCATGCGTATGATAATCCATGGAGTAGTCCGCCCATTGCTTGTAGTAGTACGCATAGACTAGCGGATGCAGCTCGCTGTTCATCCATTCGCGCTTGAACAGGCCGAAGCTTGGCGCCGGATCATTGCTCATAAAGCTTGCTCCGCCTCGTACATCGGCAAATACATATTAATCAAACTCCTCCTTCAGCCATTCATCCTCTGGCATGTGAAATTCTTCGCTGGAGAACCGCTCTTCCTTAAAGGGATCGGCATAATTATGGAAGCCGTTCTGCTCCCAGAAGCCGGGACGGTCCTCCTTCATAAATTCGATGCCGGTAACCCACTTGGCGCTTTTCCAGAAGTAGAGATGAGGTACGACGAGCCGCATCGGCCAGCCATGTTTGTCCGTCAGCGGCTCGCCGTCGAAGCAGTGCGCCAGAATAACGTCTTCGCGAAGCAGATCCGCAAGCGGAATATTCGTCTCGTAATCTTCGTCCGCATGAATCATGACGTAGCGGGCTTCCGGCTTCGCTCCCAGCAGCGGCAGCAATTCGGAGAACTTGATCCCTTCCCAGTCCGTATCCAGCTTCGACCAACGCGTGACGCAATGGATGTCGCAATGCACTTTGGTCTGCGGCAAAGCGAGGAGTTCGTCGAAGGAGAACGTCTTCTCCTGTTCCACTTCGCCGAACACGCGAAGCTTCCAGGACGCCAGATCGTATTCCGGCACGTCTCCTTCGTGTAGGATAGGGAACCGTTCCGTCACCGTCTGGCCCGGCGGCACGCGATGGGCGATTTCCGCAGGCGCCTGAGGCAGCTTGGGGGATACCTTCTTCAATCTTTCCGCTTTGTTATTCATCTTCTGCTCACACTCCTAGAGGGTAATCAACCCGAGCTTCCGCTCGATTTGCGCGCTTCCTGCCGTCTGGGGAGTCGCATAATTTCCTATACAACAAGCAAACCAGCTGCGAGTGGCAGCCGGTTACGTAAACGATCTTTCCTGTTCGTCATAAATTTGATAACATTCGGCGTCCAATTACTCTTGCGCTTCCGCCATGTTCACGCTCATTTGTCGAAACAGTTCGATGCCCGCGGTCATCGACTCTTCGCTCAAATTATGGAACAACTTCATCATGACCCGCTCCCGAGTTTTCATCATCTCGCCGACGACCGCTTTGCCTTGCTCTGTCAGCATAAGCTGCACTGCACGCCTGTCCCGCTCACTCCGCTCGCGCTTCACGAACCCGAGATCGATGAGTCTGTCCGCGATTCCCGTCACGCCTCCGTTGGTGATGGATAGTCTCTCGGCAAGCTCGGAAGAACGAATCGCCCCCGTCTCGGACAAAATAATGAGCATCCGGCCATGCGTCATATTAAGCCCATGCACGTTGTGCCGATTCCACTCCGCGATGATGAGCTTCCGCACCTCGCGGAATATATCGTCCAGCTCCTTCATCAGAGCATAACGTCTTCCATTGCTTTCGTTCAACGAACGCCACTCCCATCCGGATCTATACCTGTATTCATCTTGAAATCAGTATAGACTGGCCTCCCTATAGCGTCAACGTTTTCGCGGTCAATTATTCCAAAGGAGTGACGATTGTCGAAGAACGGTCAAGTCTCTGCGGAATTGGCGCAATGTTAAGAAAAGCCGACGCGATTACGCTTCCCGCCATTCTTCTTCCAGCCAATCCGACATGACTGCCATGGCAGCCTTGCTCCCCGAAGCCGCGGCCAAAATCAATTGAGAAGGCATGACGTAGGCCGAATCGCCGGCCGCATACACGCCTGGAACAGCCGTCCTTCCCATCTCGTCTGTCCGAATGGCTCCCGACGAATTCATCTCGTAGCCTAACGCCTCCTCGAATCGCTCATTGGGCAGTTGGGCCGGACCGATAAAGCCGCCGCTCCTCTCGATAAACGTGCCGTCGGCGAAATAAACCCGCTTCAGCTTACCTTCATGCCCTTCCAAACGGCTTACCGGCGTGTCCACGATCCTGATGCCCCGGGAAACGAGAACCCGACGCTGCTCCTCCGACAGATTGTCGCCCCCGTTCGTGCAGACAACGATATCCTTGCTCCAATTCAGCAGCAGCTTGGCCGCATGGAACGCTGCGGGCAGATCCGACAGTAGGACAAGCGGAGTATCTCTCAGCTCCCAGCCGTCGCAGAACGGACATACGAACAAGCTTTTGCCATACAACTCCTTTAGCCCCTCGATCGCGGGAAGCTCCTCTCTAAGTCCCAACGCAAGTATGATTCTGCGCGCCTGCAAGGTTTCGCCCGTGACCGTGCGAACGTCGAAACCATCCGTCGTTCTTTTAATATCGACCGCTTCGTCCTTCCAATGTTGAACCGATGGGTAACGGAGCACCTCTTCGTACGCAATCCGCCTGAACTCTGCAGGCTTGATGCCGTCTCTGGTAATAAAGCCGTGGGAAGACTGAGTCACGGCGTTCCTCGGTTTGTCGTTGTCGATAAGCGCGACGCTCCTTCTGGCTCTGCCCAACACCAGAGCGGCGTTAAGCCCCGCAGGTCCTCCTCCGATAATCGCAACATCATAGTACATATTGATTCCCCTCCTCATAGGATCTATTATAGATCTTTAATGTCCTTTATTTAACCAAAACAATGCATCAACCTCATTACGAAGGCTGACACAAAGCAGTTACGATAATGGACTTAATAACTCCATAATAACCTTAATGATTGAATCGTGCAACATCGGATTTCACGAAATCGGTTTTGCCGCGATACCGTTCATCACACGATCCTTCCGCAGCACCTTCGTGCCGTCCAAACGACAAAAAATCCGAGTCTTCTCTAAAGGATAGACTCGGATCGACGAATAATTAACAACCATCATTTCCCGCTAGCCGCCTGAATTCCTCTACCCGAAGAACCGAAGCCCAAATCGTACAACGCAATCGTTTCCGTAAATCTTTCCTCTTTGCTCGAGGCTCCCATAACGACGGAAATGAGTCTCTTGCCATCCCGTTTCGCAGTCCCTGTAAAGCAATAACCCGCGACAGGCGTATAACCCGTCTTTAGACCGTCATTGCCGGGATAAGCGTAAGGCTGATCCTCCAGCATCCAATTCGTTGCGGCGAATGTCTGTCCCTTCGTCGGCACCTTGACGCTCCGGCGACTTGTCACCTCAAGCACCTCCGGATATTTGCCGATCAAATATCCTGCAAGTTTTGCGGTATCGTGTGCCGTAAGCATCGTATCCCTCTCAGCCGCAGCCCCCTCCAAATGCGAAATATCGGATAGGCTAAGGCCGGAGGCGTTGCCAAATACAGCTTCTTCGGACAAGCCGATTCGCGCGGCCCGATCGTTCATCAGCTCCGTAAACGCCGTTTCCGAACCGCCGACATGCTCTGCGAGGGCGACAGCGGCATCATTTGCCGAATAGATCGTCATCGCGTCGAACAGCTCCCGAACGGTTGTGACGTCGCCGTGATTGAGCCCCAATCTCGCCCCGGGCACCTGCGCTGCATAAAGGCTTGCCGTGACGGGATCCTGCCATTTGAGCGTTCCTCCATGAATGCCGTCCAGAACGAGGATTTCCGTCATCATCTTGGACATGCTCGCGGGCGCCATCGGCGTATCGGCGTTTTTGGCATACATCACTTCTCCTGTCATTGCATCGATCAGGATCGCCGAAGCGGCATTTACATTCAGCTGATCCGCGCTTACCCCGCCTTGCAATTTCTGATATCCCATATATATGGCTGCAGCGATAGCGGCCATCACTGCAATCTGCCATATTCCGCCGCCGCTCCTGCGTCTCGTTTCGTATCTCATGTCGGTCATCGTTCTCCCTTCGATCTTGTCTATAGATAGAAGTATAGACCGACAAACTTAAAGAGACCGAAAGCGAATCATAAAAAATTCTTAAATCCTGTTTAAATTTTGGGTAAAGTAACCCGGAATGAAGTGTATTCGGAATTGCTCACGACATCAATCATGCCGCCGTGTTTCTCTATAATGCTTTTCGAGATCGCCAGTCCGAGCCCCGAGCCGCCGGACCATTGCGTACGCGACTTGTCGCCCCGGTAGAACCGTTCGAACAGATAAGGCAGATCCACGGCCGGAATCGCTTCTCCGTAGTTCACCACCTCGGCAACGACCGACTGGCCCTGCCCGGATCGCACGACGACGTCCACGCGTTTCCCCTCCTTGCCGTACGTCATGGCGTTGGAGATCAGGTTCTCAAAGACGCGCACCAATTTGGCCGCGTCCGCCTGAACCATGATCGTCGTCTCGGCGCTTTTCATCCCGCTCTCCATGCCCGCTTCCTGCAGCGGAACGCGGTACTGTACGAGCAATTCGCCGAGCATCTCGACAAGATTGATAGGGGATGTCTTGAGCGCGATCGTGTCGTGCCGCATACGCGTGTATTCGAACAAATCGTTAATCAGCTCATGCAGGCGCTGCGACTTGTCGTACGCGATGCTGACATAATGCCGAAGCTCCACTTCATCCCTGTAACCATCCTGCTCGATTAGACCCAGGTAGCCGACCACGGAGGTGAGCGGCGTGCGGAGGTCATGGGATACATTCGTGATAAGCTCGTTTTTCGTCTGCTCCGCGCGGCGTTCCTCGTCCAGGGCAAGCTGCAGCCGATGCGACAATCGATTGACGTTCCCCGCCAATATTCCGAACACGCCGGATCGAACCGGAATTTGGTGATTAAGATCGAGCTGTCCGTCGGCCACTCTCGTAATGGCATCGTTAACTTTGCCCAGCGGCGCGAACAGGAACCATTGCAGCGCCAAGAACCAGATCAGGAATAATACGCCCCACAAAAAAATCATGCCAATCGATCCCGTACCGTTGACAAAAGCTTCTCCCACGGCTCTTACGAAACCCAGGCCGGGCAATGTGTTGGTTAAGAACAACGTGACGGCGAACAGGAGCGACAAGCAGATCAACGCGAGCACCGCGCTCGCAATGAGATTGAGCACAGAGCGCCACATCAGGCGCGCAGCGAAATTATCCTTCAATTTTGTAGCCGACCCCCCATACCGTCACAATCAGCTTTTCGCCGAGCTCCTTCTCCAGCTTATCCCTCAGCTTGCTGATATGAACCATGACGGTGTTGTTGGACTCGAAATACTTTTCCTTCCATACTTGCTGGAAAATATCCTCCGCGCTGAACACTCTGCCCGGTTGGCTGGCGAGAAGATAAAGGATGCCGAACTCGGTCGAGGTCAACTGCAGCGACCTGCCGTCCACATCCGCCGTATGGCTTAGCTTATCGATTCTGAGCTGTCCCAGGCGAAGCTCCTTGCTGACATCGCGGCCAGATCCTGCTCCGCCTTCGGGCTTGCTGTATTGGTACGAGCGACGCAGGAGCGAGCGTACGCGAGCAATGAGTTCCATGGGGTTAAACGGTTTCGCCATGTAGTCGTCCGCCCCTGTCATCAGCCCCATGATTTTGTCCATATCCTGCGTCTTCGCGCTCACCATAAGGATGGGTACGTTCTGA
The DNA here is from genome assembly GCF_014303795.1 of Paenibacillus sp. PAMC21692. Taxonomy (NCBI): domain Bacteria; kingdom Bacillati; phylum Bacillota; class Bacilli; order Caryophanales; family Paenibacillaceae; genus Paenibacillus; species Paenibacillus sp. PAMC21692. The sequence goes on along the minus strand of NZ_CP060293.1, from coordinate 3,870,104 downwards.
TCCTTGCGCAGCTTGCGGCATAATTCGAGTCCGTCCATTCTAGGCATCATAATATCCAACACGACGAGATCGAACGGGTCGCGCTCGTACATCTCCAGCGCCTGTTCGCCATCGCCTGCGATAGCAGTCTGAAAGCCCTCATTACGAAGGTAAATTTCGATCAACTCCGCGATCTCGCGTTCATCGTCTACGATTAATACGCGTCTTTCCACCAGATTCATCCTCCTTATTAAATTACGAGTAGTCCCTTTGCCATTCACTATACCGCATGCCTCGGCGGAAAACTATCGACCTCAGCGAAACTTCAGCAAGTTTAAGCCATTCTTAATGTTTTATTATGAACCTTGGACATTCTGCCATGCTTGTAGCCAATGCTTGTCCGTTATGATAAAATAGTAGCTATTGATATTTTATAAAAGTTATCGTTTTATTTCGAGGCGCGAGCAGCGTCCTCGCCAATATTAAAGGGGGTACTCATTATTATGGCGGCCAAAAGAATGCGTTCTGACATGATTACAAAAGGCTTCGACCGCGCACCTCACCGCAGCCTACTCCGCGCTGCAGGCGTTAAAGACGAAGATTTCGGCAAACCGTTCATCGCGGTGTGCAACTCCTATATCGACATCGTTCCAGGCCATGTCCACTTGCAGGAATTCGGCAAGCTGGTCAAGGAAGCGATCCGCGAAGCCGGCGGCGTTCCGTTCGAATTTAATACGATCGGCGTCGACGACGGCATCGCAATGGGCCATATCGGCATGCGTTACTCCCTCGCAAGCCGCGAGATCATCGCGGATTCCGTCGAGACGGTCGTAAACGCCCACTGGTTCGACGGCATGGTGTGCATCCCGAACTGCGACAAGATTACTCCAGGCATGATGCTGGGCGCTCTACGTGTCAATATCCCGACGGTTATGGTCAGCGGCGGTCCCATGAAGGCCGGCAAGACGTCCGATGGCCGTTCCATCTCCCTTTCCAGCGTATTCGAGGGCGTAGGCGCGCACCAAGCGGGCAAGATCAACGACGATCAATTGCTCGAGCTTGAGCAATACGGCTGTCCGACCTGCGGTTCCTGCTCCGGCATGTTCACGGCCAACTCCATGAACTGCCTTGCAGAAGCAATGGGTCTTGCAATGCCGGGCAACGGCACGATTCTTGCCGTATCGCCTGAGCGCAAAGAATTCGTCAAGGAATCCGCTCGCCAGCTCATGAAGCTGATCGAGATGAACCTTAAGCCTCGCGACATCGTCACGAAGGAAGCGATCGACAACATGTTCGCTGTGGACATGGCGATGGGCGGCTCCACGAATACCGTGCTTCATACGTTGGCGATCGCGCACGAGGCCGGCATCGAATACCCGATCGAGCGCATTAACGAAGTTGCCGAGCGTGTGCCGCATCTGGCCAAGATCGCGCCAGCTTCCGACTGGCACATCGAGGACGTGCACAATGCCGGCGGCGTGAGCGCCGTTCTGAACGAGCTGCTCAAAAAGGAAGGCGCGCTTCACGGCGATTGCATGACCGTAACGGGCAAGACGCTTCGCGAAAACGTAGAGGGCTGCGACATTCAGAATCACGACGTAATCCGTCCCATCGATAATCCGCATACCGAACGCGGCGGTCTGGCCGTATTGTTCGGCAACCTGGCTCCGAACGGCGCAATCATCAAAACAGGCGCGGTCGACAAGTCGGTTGGCGGCTATCACAAAGGCCCTGCCATCTGCTTCGACTCCCAGGACGATGCGCTTGCCGGAATCGCTGGCGGCAAAATCAAAGAAGGCCATGTCGTTATCATCCGTTACGAAGGACCGAAGGGCGGCCCTGGCATGCCGGAGATGCTTGCTCCTACTTCGCAGATCGTCGGCATGGGACTCGGTGCCAAAGTTGCTTTGGTTACGGACGGCCGTTTCTCCGGAGCATCCCGCGGCATCAGTATCGGCCACGCTTCTCCGGAAGCAGCTGAGGGCGGACCGATCGCTTTCGTACAAGACGGCGATATCGTCGAGATCGACATGAACAACCGGACGATGGACCTGCTGATCAGCGACGAAGAATTCGAGCAGCGCCGTGCAGCATGGCCGGGCTTCGAGCTCAAAATCAAACGCGGCTACCTCGCGCGTTACGCTCACCTTGTTACATCCGCCAGCACTGGCGGCGTAATGAAAATGTAAGCTGCTTGGCAACCATAATATAGCAGACTGCCTCCACGCATTGTGTAAAACATGCGTGGAGGCTTTTTTGTCGTTCCTATTTCCTGACTCCACGCAACAACACAAAAAGCTGCTACCCAAGAAGCGAGCTTCTCGGATAACAGCCTTTAGTCCCTAAAACCACTATGTTCCCAGCGATGCGGCATCATCCGCCGCACTGACGATAGAGCGCTCCACAGCCTCTGACAGGCGTCCCGCTTCCTCATGCAGCTTGCCCATGCTAACCGTTGCATAAGCCTGTACGCGCTCGAGCGGCATAAACAACATGCGAGGCGTAACCATCTCCGTTTTTGCCGCCTTGATCCGGCCGGCCTTGTATTGTTTCGTATTGGTGAGCACCTTCATCAGCAGTCGCAAATAGACCTGTGTGGAACGTTTGAACCACCCCTCCGGAAGCTGGAACACCTCGAATCCCAACCGATCTGCGCCACGATGGATCATCGTCACGCCATATACGGCTTTGATCGACTGCGCGGCCGCGTCTTCGGCCAGCTGATTCGCTAGCGCGGGCAGAGCGTTCTCCACTTCCCTGATAAGCCTTAGACCTGTCGCAAGCGGTGATTTGGAGGTTGCGGCAATACTGGACAACAGCTTGTTGTCAAAATGAATCTCCGCAATATCGTCGCCTTTATTTACCCCTTTGCCATTTGCGAAGGTCACCGGCTCTCCGGTATATTTAGTCACTCGGTAATGGAAGGCGGGAATTTCGCTTTCTCCAACCTTCTTAAGCCGGAACACCGCATGGAAGGCCTGCTCCCACATCAGCCATAACGATATGATGAAACGTTTGACGATGGAGCGATGCCGAGATCGTTGAACATCCGTAAGCTTAATCATGCGGTCGATGCCCACGAATTGAAAACCTCTCGCTTTGGCTTCCTCCAGATACGATTCAAGCGCGATTAACATATTGCGAGGCGCATCCTGGTCGGCCCCCAACGTTCTTCCGCAATCGTGGAGCAGCAGCACTTCGCCGGGGCGTAGCTTTTTCATCATTCGTTTCTTCAGCCGTTCGGCACCAAGCCGCTTGCGCCAATCCCCGAACAGCGCCGACCACAAAATGATATGCAAGTAACCGAGATTGGAATAATCGAACACGTTTACGATTCCCCAAGGCGGGCGGTAATAGATGGCGCGTTTGCCCGTTGCCTGCTCGATGATATCGTTGGTGCGTTCGATCTGACGCTTCACGGTTCGCGGCCGCATAACCCAATTCGACTTGTGGACATAATTATGAATGCCGATGATATGTCCTTCCGCTTCCATTCTGCGCAGAAGTTCGGGGTGTTGCTCCGCATGCGAACCCACGACGAAAAAAGTGGCCTTCGCATCGAATCGCGCTAGAAGATCAAGCAACTGGGGCGTATATTGCGGGTCGGGACCGTCGTCAAAAGTAAGAGCGATCTCTCGCTCCGTCCTCCCGCGTTTGAACACCCGGAACCCGAATGTGCGGCTAATGAGGCCAGGGAGAAACGCATAGAACGTCATTACGTAGAATCCCCATAAGAATAAGTTTTCCATTGTGTTATCCCCACCGTTTGGATGAAATTGTCAATGAGTGCGTAGCGGTTCAGAACAATAACAATACCTCTAATTGTATCATACCTCGTCAAAAAATAGGCACAATTCAAGAAATCTATAGTACAATCTTTATGGAATGACTACCAAATCCTAATCCGTTCAAAAGAAAGTGGGGAATACTGTGCTGCCTTTTTACAAAAAATATTGGAGAACCGCCTTCGACATCGGTCTTATCGCCTTAACCGTCTTCCTGACCATGTACGCGTTCAGTTTTTTCTACTCCATCGCGACCCCGATCATCTTCGCGTTCATTATCTTCCTGATGATCGAACCGCTCGCCCGCAAGTTGAACAAGTGGGGAATGCCCAAATCAATTGCATCGGGCATCTCCATCATGCTGTTTTCCCTGCTTATCCTGGCCGCTTTTACGGGCGCCGCATACCTGATTACGAAGCAAGGCACTGCGCTTATTGAGGACTTCCCCCGCTACCAGAAAATTTTGACCGAGCAGATCGGCAAGCTGTCGGCTCAATTGGAAGGCCAGTTGGATAAGCTGCCTGCTGATTTCAACATTGAGGAGAGCTCCAAGGATCTTATCCAAGGCGCGTCGGACATGCTGAAAAACTTCGGCACGGCTTTTCTGGGAGGCCTTATCGGCTATGTTTCTTCCTTCTCGTCCTTTATCTTTAATTTCGTTGTCGGAATCATTTTAGCCTACTTCCTGAGCATCGAAATTAAATCTTGGAAAAGAACCGCTTCCGACAAGACGCCCAAGACGTTTAAAAACGCCTTCTTTTTCTTGCGCGACAATGTGTTCAAAGGAATTGCATCGTACATAAAGGCACAGGCCAAAATGATTTCGATCACCTTTATTGTCATTCTGATTGCTTTGATCGCCTTAGGCGTCAAAAACGCGTTCGTCATCGCAATCGTAGCCGCAATCTTCGACGTGCTGCCGCTGCTTGGCGTAAGCACCTTGTTTATCCCATGGATCATCTACTTGTTCATCGTGGGGCAGACATCGCTTGCCATCTGGCTGACTGTATTGCTGCTTGTCGTCATTCTGACGAGGCAAATACTGGAGCCAAAAATCACTGGCGACTCTCTGGGCGTATCCGCGTTCACGATGTTGGCGTTCATGATCATTTCGCTCTCGCTGTTTGGCTTTGCAGGCGTCATCTTATCCCCGATTCTTGTTATACTGGTCAAGTCATTGTATGACCAGGGTTACTTCCATCGCTGGATTCATACGCCAGTGGACGAATTCGACGACGATACTACTGCACAAGACATAGAACCGAGCATTAGCCGCACGAAAAGCAAGGAACCTTTCGTAGACAGATTAAAGAAGCTCGACAAATAGGCTTCCTTCGATTCGTTCAGCATTTATCTTTCTCATCGCAGCCCGCCACTTGGCTTTTCCAAATGGCGGGCTGCGATATTCATGGCTCCGCCGAATAATTGCGTTGCGAGATGTCGGCTGCCCACAGGCCGATTCGAAGCCAAGACGGCAATCGCATACTTCGGCGACTCTACCGGCCCATACCCCGCGAACCATTGATGATTAAGCTGTACGCCGTTCTTCACCGTCTCCGCCGTGCCGGTTTTCCCCGCTACTTTCCATCGTCCCCCTTTGATGGACGAAGCCGTGCCATGCTCCACGACCGACTCCATGCCTTGCAGCAGCTTCCTTGCGGTAGATGGATGAATCCGTGCGCCGCCTAAATCCCGATCCCTGCGCGAAGAAAATTCGATCATTCGGCCGCCATCGGCGTAATCAATTTCGCTTACGAGTCTCGGCTCAAGCACTTCTCCCCCGTGAAGCAACGTTACGATCAAGTTGGCCGCCTGAAGCGGCGTCACCCTCACATCCCTCTGTCCAATCCCGCTCTGTGCCATGATGCCTCCGTCCACCATTTTCAGATCGCCAGCAAACAATTTCCCCTTCTCCTCCTCTTGAAGCAGACGGAATGCCGCCGACAACATGCCTTGGCTCTTTTCGTTATGCCAGCCTATTCGCTCCTTCACGCCCAGCGCCGCAGCCGCTTGATCCAGCTGCTCCGCTCGAAGCCGTTCCGCCAGCGTAGCGAACACGATGTTGCAGGATTGCGCCAGTCCTTCCTCCAACGTAAGATCACCATGACCGCCGTGTTTCCAGCATGACAAGCCATATTTACCATATTCGCCGTCGCAATGAAATATCTCACCTTTGCGGACAACGCCATTGTCGAGGGCAGCTGCAGCCGTTATCAACTTGTAGATGGAACCGGGCTCTACAGCCTTCAACGCGTGATTGATCCATTCTGACCCATCGGCACTCTGGAACCGGTCTGGAAGCTTAGGTCTGGATACCATCGCCACAATATCCGCGTTGCCTGCATCCAGCACGACGATTGCTCCTTCCTTTAAGCCGGATGCATCGGCGTAAGCTTCCAGCTCATTTTGAAGGTCCAGATCGATCGTCGTTACAGCTTTAAGCGGATAATAGCTGTTCTTTGGTCCGTGCATACGCAGATCAAGTCCATGCAGCGGCGAATTTCTACCATCGATGAAATAAGAAACGGACGTCTCGCCGACACCATGGAGGAACGAGTCCAACGATTTCTCCAGACCGGAGCCGCCAACTTGCTCCGTCAAGGTTCTTTTGCCCGCCTTCAAATCGTTGGGATGCGCCCGCATCAGCCACTCCGGATGCTGGCTCGTGAAGCCGATAATATGTTTGGCGTCGAAGCTGTCGAGGTAACGATTCCGATAGGGCAGCACCCTCACTCCGTTCGTCTGGAGCGCGCCGATCTCCTTGCTTTGTTTTTCTGTAAGCCGATAAGGAGCCGAGTTCTTAGCCTGACGCCAGAAATCCGGTTCGGTCATGGCATCCCATCGGGCGATCAATTCTTTCAGCTCGACGCCAAGAACTTTCGCCAATTTCGAAAGCTCCTCCTCTTCTCCTCTGGCTTGCGGCTGGACGGGGAATAAAGCAACCGTTTCATACGTTTCGCCTGTAATCGGGGTCCCGTACCGATCAACAAAGTCGCCTCGTCCCGTATCCAGAATTAAGTTTCTCTGCCGTTGGACGACAGCCATCCGTTTCCAGCTGTCCCGATGCATCATCCCGTGAACAGGCGCGTTTCCGTGCTGCCCAGGCATTAACTGCAGCCATGCCAATCGGCCTAACAATACGATAAACAGGATGCTCATACAGAGTCCCGTAAGAACCAGCCGCTTCAAGTGCAACATCAGCACCTCCTAGCTGACAGTGTTCCACCCCGGCCGACCTCTCAAACCCCGCACGATAACAATACCCCCGAGCGGCTGCTCGGGGGTACCTGGGCTAACTTTATGATTGGGTCTTTTACCACAATAGAATTTATAGGTTTTCGAGAACTCGAAGACGAAATTCTATTTGGCGATAAATCCTACCTCTAAACGCGGTCGCTCATCACTGAGAGGCCTCGATAAAGGATTTCTCAATCCATCTTGAACTTCGACAAGGATTCCTTGAGCTCTCGCGATACAGAATCCAGCTTGTCCGACAGGCGGACCAGGCTTTCGCTGATCGACAGTTGCTCGCTGCTTAGCGATGCTACTTCCTCCGAAGTTGCGGACGACTGCTCCGCTACGGCGCTGACGCTTGTCATCGCATCCGACATGATGTCCTGCGATTTCTCCAGTTCGCTTACCGCATTCGTGGCCTGCTCCAGCTTCCCGGAGAATTCTCCCATTTGCGCTTCTACTTGCAGGAAAATCGCATTGGCTTCCTTAACGGATGAAATCTGCTCTTGGAACAGCGGGTATGCTTCGGACAATACGGAAACCGTCTCTTCAATCTCGCCTTGAATTTTGGCTGTAATTTGCGCTACGACATCGATCGATTGACGGGATTGATCCGCAAGCTTACGAATTTCGTCCGCTACGACCATAAAACCTTTGCCCGCCGCTCCGGCTCTCGCAGCTTCAATCGTTGCGTTAAGGGACAAGATATTCGTCTGCTTCGTCAAATTGTTTAGCACATCCAAAATTTTCACGATCGAGCCCGTACTTTCCTTGAGCGCGTCCACCTTCTCGACCATGGAACGCGTCATCTCTTCCGTTGTACCGGTTTTCTCGATCAGTACGCCCATATAAGTGGTCCCTTGCTGACTCGCTTTCTCTACTTCGAGCGCCGAGCTGGACATCTCTTCATTGGCGGTAATGACTTCCTTCATCTGTCCGTTCATATGAATCGTCAGATCGCTGCCCTTCTCCGCTTCCACGGCCAGGCTCGTCGCACCGTTTGCAATCTCTTCTGTGGCAACCGCAATCTCCTTGGCGGCGATCGAGGTTTGTTTGGAGGCTTCCGTCAACTCCGAAGCGGTTGACAGCACTTCTGCAGCCGACCTCGTCGTTTGCAGCGCCAGTGCTTGAATCTGCGTCATCATATCATTAAAGCTGTTCGACAACTCACCGATTTCGTCTCGACGATTGCCTGTTTTCGAACGTACGGTCAAGTTGCCTCTAGCGCCTTCAACCATCAAGTTGCGCAGGCGAACGAGCGGTTTGGCGACTGTCGCAATAACTACCAGACCGATCGCTACCGCAATAAACGCGCCCAACACGACCATCCAGATTGTCAGGGTTCGGATTCCGCCTGCTTGCTTGGCAAGCTCCTCTACCGGAATCGTGCCGACGAGCTTCCAATTCACGTTATTGAAAGTTTGGTAGGCGGCCAGCAACTGATCGCCTTCCGAGCTCTTGAGCGTTGGACGGCCGGACTCGGAATCGGCAGGCAGCGTAACGGCTGCAGGTTGACCGATTAACGATTTATCGCTATGTGCGATGTATTCGTTGTCATTGCTCACAATAAACAGCTGGCTTCCGTTGCCCAGGTCGACGTCCCGGTATCGGTTTACAATATTTTCTATTGGAATTTCAATGACAAGCACGAACATTTCGCTGGCCTGGCCAACATTTTTAATAAGGCGCGCCAAAGCTATCGACGATGCATCCTTAGCGGCAGCAATGCCAGTTGCTTGCGGAGCAATCCACATATCGCGCCCATCGAGTTCAATGACTTGCTGGAACCATTCCTTATCTCGGGCGCTTCCAAGCAGCACGCTATCCGCAAGGCCCGCCGTGATCGGGTTCAGGCCCGCATTGGCCGGAACAAGAGCCGCACCGGAAATCGTATTGTTGCCCATAATGAGAGCAGTCACCCGGTCTGCGGCCTCGCGGCCGGCCATTAACGATTCGAAATCGTCGCCCTTAGACGAGTATGCCTGCAAGTCATCCTTAATTTCCTTATCGATCAAAATTTGCATAGACAATTCGGAGTAGTTCTGCAGTACCGTGTTCAAGTTATTCGAAACCTGCTTAATCGTCTGCAGGCTCGCTTCGGAGACGTTCTGCTCTACAAGCTTCTTCGCTTGGTTATATGACAACATGCCGACAATGGCTACGCAAGCAATAATGCTTGCGGAAATAATCAAGAGAAGTTTGAGTCCTACGGATTTAACCGGATTTTTTAGCTTTACATCCTTTAAGCCGGCTCCCCAGGATTTTGCCATTCCAGCAAGAGAACCGCCGGGAGTGTCTTTCCCGGATACGTCCTTTAACCGCTCATTATCTTTTTTTTGTTTGCCCGAATGATTTTTGTTCAAGTCTGACATGAAGCTTTGCACCGCCTTCGTTAGTTTTGATTCCAGGGCGTGTCTGAATACTCCGAGGGGAGCAGATTTTGCCGAATTTTCGTTCCATGCAAGGAACTTTTGTGAAGGCGTACCGGGGTACGTCAAGCAAAAGTGACGAAGCAGGGGGCGGAAAGGCGGTGAAAGACGCCCCTGAGCGGGTTTTCAGACACGACCTAGTGATATGTACCCAGCATCTTAATCCTATCTATTACTTATCGACCACTGCAGCCTAATAAATAATAGAGCAGGTTCAAAAAGTCCGCTTTTGATCATGAGTAGGCCATGAAGCCTATTCGACATTGAAGATGGAACGCAAACGAAGCTAAGCGATTGCTTTTGAAGTTAAAAAAAGTTTCCCGCAATTTGCGGGAAACCAGTGAGTCGAATCTGTTAAATTTTAAATTTATTGAGAGATTCCTTTAAGCCTCTGGACACGGAATCCAGCTTCTCGGACAATTGGACAAGTCCTTCGCTGATGGATAGCTGTTCGCTGCTGAGAGAAGCAACTTCTTCTGATGTTGCCGAGGCTTCCTCCGCAACGGCGCTGACATTGGTCATCGCAATTGCCAATACCGACTGTGACTGGTTCAGTTCTTCGATGGATGACGTCACGCCATCTAATCGATGGACGAAGTTGCCCATTTGCGATTGTACAGTGAGGAAGATTTCATTGGCTTCCTTAACGGAACTGATTTGCTCCTGGAAAAGCGGGTATGCATCCGATAACACCAGGACGGTCTCTTCAATTTCTCCGGAAATTTTGGCCGTGATCTGGGCAACCACGTCGATCGATTGACGAGATTGATCCGCCAGCTTGCGGATCTCGTCCGCGACGACCATAAAACCTTTCCCCGCCGCTCCCGCTCGGGCTGCCTCGATAGTCGCGTTCAACGATAAAATATTCGTTTGTTTCGTCAAATTGTTGAGAACGTCCAGAATCTTGACGATGGAGCCAGTGCTTTCCTTCAGCTTGTCGACCTTCTCTACCATCGAACGGGTCATTTCTTCCGTGAGTCCCGTCTTCTCGATCAACATTCCCATATAGGCCGTCCCTTGTCCGCTGGCCTTCTCCACAAGCGCTGCAGATGCCGACATCTCCTGATTGGCCTCGATCACCTTCTGCACCTGTTCGTTCATGTTGCTCGTCAGATCGTTGCCGCGCTCCGCTTCTACGGCCAAGCTGGTTGCTCCGCCTGCGATCTCCTCGGTAGCGACGGCTATCTCGCGGGCAGATATTGAAGTTTTTTTAGACGCTCCGGTCAAGTCGGAAGCCGTTAACAACACTTGTTCCGCGGATGCCGTCGTCTGGAGAGCAAGATCCGTAATCTGCGCCATCATGCTGTTGAAGCTGTCGCTTAAGCCTCCGATCTCATCCCGCCGCCCCTTTATAGTCGAACGTACCGTCAGATTGCCGCCAGCGCCCTCCACCATCAGATTACGGAGCCGCACAAGCGGGGTCGCGATCGAATAAAGGACAAGAATGCCGATTGCAATAGCGATAATAGCGGCTGCGCCTACCGTAATCCAGGTCAGCGTACGAATGGCTTTTGCATCCTTCACGAGCATTTCGACAGGAATGCTTCCAACCAGCCTCCAGTCCATTGCCTGGAATGACTTGTACACGGCCAGCACTTCCAGCCCGTCCGTTGTCGTCAACTTCCGTGCTCCGTTAGCCCCGGCTTCGCCGGATGGAAGCTGAACTTTGGAATCTTGTCCAATTAAAGCTATGTCATTTGCGATGACATATTTGCCGTTGCCGTCGATAATGGTGATCTCGCTGCCGTCGCCAAGCGATACGTCCTTATAACGATTGCTGATCGTGTTTACATCCATTTCCAGCAACAGAATATAAGAGGCTTCGCTGGAAGTGCTGTCCTTAAGCAGACGGGCGATGCCAAACGTGCTCTGATCCGTTCCCATCGATAATCCTTCGGCATTTGGCTCAATCCAGTTGACGCGGCCATTAAGCTCAATCGTCTCCTGGAACCAGCTTTGCGCCATAACGATCTCTGCACGGCTAGTCTGAGAGGCGCCGGAAGTGACGGCTTGAAGCTTGTCCCTCAGCGGAAGCAGCATAATGCCCTTAATGGTGTTGTTCCCGATGGTAAAAGCCTGCAACTTTTCGCTAAGCTTGCGCGTCGCTTCGAAGCGCGAATAATCGTCTTGATTCGATGCGATCGTGCCTACAATGGTATGGAAGTCCTTGTCCACCAAAATTTGCAGCGTCAAGTCCTCGTAAGTTTTGTAGATGATGTCGAGATTTTCGGCCACTTGATTCACCGTCTGAAGGCTGGCGTCGGATACCTTCTTTTCGACGATGGAACGCGCTTCGCTATAGGCTATGAGTCCTACCGTCAGCACGCATGCAATAATGCTGATAAAAATGATCAGGAATAGCTTCATCCCTACGGATTTAACGGGATTGGATAACTTCGTTTCCTTCATCATTTCCTTGACGGATTTCGTTTTGGCCGCGGCTGCGGCAAGGCCCGTCGCTGCCTTGGCGCCTGACTTTTCGCCGGAAGCGTTTACATCCTTGTTATGTTTAGGACTGTCCTTCTGGCTTGAAGTCGCATTCTTCTCCTTCGTGTTACCGGCCATTGTCGAAGACCCCTCTTTCAAGTTGGTTGATTCGTCGATTTAAGGAAGCATCTGGCGAACCTTGAAACATTATGTATGGTATATAAGTTCTATTATTTGTTATTGACCGGGCCTTGTCAATTGCCTGAACAAAAAATAACGAGGCATAATATAAAGACTACCCGGACGGGTAGTCTCAACGTCTCATTTTCTAATTTTTTTACGCATCATGTCCATCGGCTTGACCGGCTTTAACGTGCGGACCCTTACATGCTGCATGGGATGTCTCGCCGCATCCAGGGGTTGTCCTTCGACGTCCGTCAGCTCCGTAATCGTCTGCCGGAAAAACGTGCCGCCCGGTCCTACGAATTCGACTTCCAGTCCCGGCTTGAAGTGATTGCGCTGCTGGAGCGTAGCGAAGCCCGTACGATCATCGTAATCCAGGACGATCGCCGCAAAGTCGTAAGGGGCCGCCTTCTCCTCCGGACCATAGATATGATCCTCCGCGCCCGGCGTATCCAGGAAGAAGCCCGTGTTCAGCGGACGGTTTGCAGCCTTGTTCATTTCGTCGATCCATTCCTGCTTAACCCGGAAGTTTTCCGGATCCTCGAAGTACGCGTTAATGGCTTGACGATACACATTGACGACCGTCGCAACGTAATGAATGCTTTTCATTCGGCCTTCGATTTTAAAGCTGTCCACGCCAACCTCGATAAGCTCAGGCAAATATTCGATCATGCACAGATCCTTCGATCCCATCGTGAACTGCTCTTGCCCTTCCTCGTATATCGGTTCATCGTCAACGAACAGATCGTACTTCCAGCGGCAGGATTGGCAGCAGCCTCCCCGGTTGGAATCGCGGTCCGTAAAGTGGTTGGACAGCACGCAGCGCCCCGAATACGAAGAGCACATGGCTCCGTGGATAAACGCTTCGATTTCGATATCGACATGGCTCTTGATCTCCGCGATTTCCTTAAAGCTCGTTTCTCTGGCAAGAACTACCCGCGGCAACCCCTCGTCCTTCCAGAACTTGACCGCCTGCCAGTTCATCGTCGACTGCTGCGTGCTAAGGTGCACCTCCAGCTTGGGCGCAACGCGCTGCGCCGTCTCGATAATAACGGGATCGGCTGCGATAATGGCCGCGATACCAGCCTCCTCCAGACTGCGCAAGTATGACTCAAGTCCTTCGATATCTTCGTTATGGGCATAGATATTCGTCGCGACGAACACCTTGGCTCCATATCGGCTGGCGAACTCTACGCCTTCCTTCATCTCCTCGAAGCTGAAGTTGTCGGCGTTAGAGCGAAGGCCGTACTTCTGTCCGCCGATATAGACTGCATCCGCGCCGTAATGAACGGCGAACTTCAGCTTCTCCAGATTGCCTGCCGGCGCCAGCAGCTCCGGTCTGTCCAGCCGGTTCCGCTTCCCTTTGTATTTCGGCGCAGCCGCGTTTGTTGTCCCCATCTCCCGCACCTCCTGGTTGTTCACTGTTCCGATGAGCCCGGTCGTCATTAGTACACTTGCTCCTTATAAAAGAATCCGTAGCTCAATTCCCGATTGGGATCCTGCGCTTCCCGGATGGCATCCAGCCATTCCTCTTGAAAGGAGTAACCTTCCGGGTCGGCGACGTATGCGTCGATCGCCTGACGGTATGCCCGGACCACGACCGCGTTATAGGCCATCGATTTCATCATGCCCTCGATCTTGAGGCTGTCGACACCGGCGTTCAGCAGCTCGTGAAGATTCTCCAGCATGCAAATGTCGTCCGAGCTCATAATATGGGTGCCGCCAGCATCCTCGTAGATGGGATACCGTTCTCCGGGACGCTCGGCTTCCGTCAAATACAAGCCGCGTTCCCGCTCAACATTATCGAGCCGTTCCCGATCGCCGTGATAGTCCAGATAGCTGTTCACCAGGGAACGTTTGGAATGATAGATATTGGTCATGCCGTGAACTTGTACTTGAATTTCCAGACTGGATTTGGCTTTGGTATCCACGATCTGCTCCATATTGAGCTCGCGAGCCAGCACGTATCTGGTCGCTCCGCGGCGCGCCCAATATTGTGCCGTAACGATATTCGTCGAGGTCATCTCCGCATTCCAATGCAAGGGGAGCCCAGGAGCCAGCTCCCGCGCCGCCACGAGCACCGCCGGATCTCCGAACACGATTCCATCGATGCCCATACTATAGATGCCGCGAATATAGTCCGGCATCGTTTCCAGCGTATCGTTGTCGATCAGAGTATTCATAGATACATAGATGCGAACGCCCTTGGGCTTCGCCGACTTCACGGCTTCGCCAATCATGTCCAAAGTGAACTCGCCGGCCAGCCTCATGCCGTATTTCCCCTCGCCGATGACAAATGCATCGGCGCCTGCGTCGATCAGCAGCTCCAGCTCCTCCATCGACGATGCTGTCGCCAGCAGCTCCGGTTTGTATGTCATATGTTTGCTCTCCTTCTCCCTGGCCTGCTGTCAATTAGCTGCCTCGCTCGCTCTTGTCGATGTTGCGGAGATGTTCGTTGTACGTCTTCGCGAATAGGTGACTCTGCGAGCCGTCCTTCTTCGTGACATAGAACAAATAATCCGATTGCGCGGGATAGATCGCCGCTTCGATGGATGCAAGACTTGGACTTGCAATGGGTCCGGGCGGCAAACCATCGTTTTTGTACGTATTGTAAGGACTGTCGATCTCCAGATCCTTCGTGAGCAGACGTTCTTTGGGCTCGTCGAGGGCATATTGCACAGCCGCGTCAATCTGCAATCTCATAGGCTTGGCCAGCCTGTTGTAGATGACGCTGGAAACAAGCGCGCGCTCCTCGTCCACGACAACCTCGCGCTCGATCAACGAAGCGATCGTCATAATCTCGTGCAGCGTTCTTCCCGAAGCTTCCATGGCGTCCTGCCAATCTTCCGGCAACGCCGAAAGCTTGCGGTCCGTCTCCTGCAGCATTCGGGTAATGATCTGCTCCTCCGTACTGTCCTTCTTCAGCTCGTATGTCTCCGGGAACAAGTAACCCTCAAGACGCTTGTGCAATTTATCGTCATCCGGAATGGCTTGCGCCGACTCGGCATTAGCCCACGAGCGGCCGTTCTCCGCAACATCCAGAAATTTTTCCTTGTTAATCAAGCCGTCTGCCGCCAGCTTGTCGGCGATCTGAAGCACCGTGTAGCCTTCGGGAATGGTGAACCGGATCGTCTCTTCCGCGATGGTATCCCCTGCATTAAGCTTCGCGATAATCGCCGCATTGTCCATGCCGGGAGACATCTCGTACAAGCCCGCCTGGAACCGGGAGCCTTCATCCTTGAGCTGCAAATAATAACCGAACACAAAGCTGTTCTTAATGATGCCGTTCTCCTCAAGCGTGTCCGCAACGCTATTGGCGGACATCCCGCGCGAAATCGCAACTTGCTTTACAGCTCCTGCGGGCATCGGCTGCAGATTGCTCCACACATAATACAACACGCCGCCGGCGCCTAATAACATGATCGTGAGCAAACTTAATACGACCCATAACGAAATAACCCAGGTTTTGGGACGGTTGCGAACCTTTTTCCGTTTTTTCTTTGTTGTCGTCTTCGTAGCCTTTACAGCATTCGGTTCATTTCCCGCTGCCTGCTTTTCTTCCGGCTTATCCAACCTGCTACACCCTCTTCTGTCAGTTTCCGTGAAAAAGAGCGGTTGTCAGCCGCCCTTCGTGTCAACGATATAGGAGATGCTAGGGCCTGTCGTCGCTAGCGAATTGCAGATCGTCGTACGCTTCGGAGGCTGCTTCCCACTCTTCGTCGTCTTCGATGCTTTCGAGCTGGGGTTCTTCGCCATCTTGACGAACGCGCAGAAACTCGACTTCGTCCTCGGCTTCCATCTCATCGCTTTGGAGCGCCGCATACACGGCGTCTCCCAGCTTGAACTCGGCCTTGATCCGGTAAACTTCCGCATGACCGTCCTCGGCGATCAGCTCGACATGATCGCCGAATACTTCTTTAAGGCCGTTAATCCGAACAGGCGTTTGATTGTAATCGGACATTAGTCTTGCTCCTCCAGCTCGCCCAGGAGCGTGTTAAACGTCTCTTCGACCATATTCCATTCTTCTTCGTCCTCGATCGTGTACAGCTTGAGATCGTCGCCGTCCTCTTCGTAGCGGAAGGCGTACACCTCATCCTCTTCCTCGTCGTTGCCGATCAAAGGAACAACCATCATATATTTTTGATCCGAACCATCAACCTCGAATTTCATGATGACTTCGAATTCTTCCTCGTTGCCTTCTTCGTCCGGGATATAAATAATTTCCGGCTCTTCGTACTGCATCTCTTCTTTTGTCATGGTTACCCTCACCTTTTCGTTTTAGAGTCGAGAAAATTTTGCAAGATTAGCGTCGCCGCCATCTTGTCGATCACTTGCTTCCGTTTCCTCCGGCTGACGTCCGCTTCGAGAAGCGTACGCTCGGCAGCTACCGTCGTCAGCCTTTCATCCCAAAGGTGAACAGGTATACCTAGCTTCTGCCCAAGCTGTTCGGCAAACGCGATGCTGATCTCACCGCGCGGACCTACGGAGCCGTTCATGTTTTTGGGCAGACCGACTACAACTTCCGACACTTCGTGTTCCTTGGCGAGACCGGCCAGAACGTCCAGTTCTCCGCCGTCTCTCCTGCGCTCCACGACCGTTAATCCCTGCGCGGTCCAGCGGAACGCGTCGCTGACGGCCACGCCGATATTGCGGTCGCCATAATCCAATCCCATGACTCTCATTGCTTCTTGTGCTGCAAGTAGAACCGGACCAGCTCTTCGATCAGCTCGTCCCGCTCCTTCTTGCGGATCAAGCTTCGGGCGTTGTTGTGCCGCGGGATATACGCGGGATCTCCGGACAGCAAGTACCCAACGATCTGGTTAATCGGATTGTATTCCTTCTCCATCAACGCTTCGTGGACGCTGAGAAGAATATCCCCGGAAGAAGTTTCCACCCCCTCCGCCTTCACGTTAAACTTCATTGTTTGGTCCATGGAACTCACCAACAGCACCTCGCTTTCGGGAACAGCATCCGCCTAGGGACATTGCCTGATTCTATCATATCACATTCGCCCTGCCGACAACCAGTTCCTCGGCAATTTTGAGCGCTTCATCCAACTTGGAGACGTCCTTGCCGCCTGCTTGCGCCATATCCGGGCGTCCTCCGCCGTTGCCGCCGCATACGATAGCGGCTTCCTTGATGATTTTGCCGGCATGGTAGCCTTGCTTCACGAGATCCGCGGAGACGGCAGCCGCAAGATTAACCTTATCCTCCTGCACGGCGCCAAGCACGATCACGCTCGACGGCAGCTTGAGCTTCAGTTCGTCGACGATGCCGCGCAGCGCGTCCATCGACGGCGCGCTCACTTTCGCGCACAGCACCTGGATGTCGCCAACCTTGACTGCCTGCGTTTCCAGCGAACCCGCTTCGATGCGGCTCAGCTTCGCCTGAAGCGACTCGTTCTCGCGGGAGAGTTCTTTTACTTGGCCGAACAGACCTTCGATCCGCTTCGGAACGTCCGCAATGTTCGACTTGAGCAGCGCGGAGGCTTGCTTAAGCAGCTCCAGCTGCTCCTCGTAGTAAGCATAAGCATGTCTGCCCGTTACCGCCTCGATCCGGCGCACGCCGGAACCGATGCCGCTCTCGCCAAGCAGCTTGAAGAGGCCGATCTGCGACGTATTGCCCACATGGCAGCCGCCGCACAGCTCCAGGCTGTACTGCCCGACCTGCACGACGCGGACGACATCGCCGTACTTCTCGCCGAAGAGCGCCATCGCGCCCATCGCCTTGGCTTCGTTAAGCGATTTATTGGAGATGTCAACATTTGTGCCGATCCAGATCTGCTCGTTTACTTTGCGCTCGATAAGCGCAAGTTCCTCGGCGGTTATGCTGCCGAAGTGGGAGAAGTCGAACCGGAGACGCTCCTCCTCGACAAGCGATCCCGCTTGATTGACATGGTCGCCCAGCACTTCCTTCAGCGCCTTGTGCAGCAGATGCGTAGCCGTATGATTCTTAATAATATCCTCGCGCGAGGATCTGGCGACGGCCGCCGTTACCTTTTCACCGGAGCGAACCGTGCCGGAGACGACAACGGCATGATGCACGTTCTGGCCATGCGGAGCTTTCGTCACGTCTTCGACTTGCAGCGTGAAGCCGCCGCCCTGGATCGTGCCTTTGTCGCCGATTTGTCCGCCGCTCTCGGCATAGAACGGAGTATGGTCGAGCAGGACCGCTACGCGGCTGCCTTCGCCTGCCAAGTCGACTAACGAATCATCCAGAATAATTGCCGTAATTTGGGTTTTAGCTACCAAGTCATTATAGCCAACAAACAAGCTTTTATCCGTAAAGTCGGCAAGCGGTCCGCCCTGCACCTTCATGCTGCCTGTATCCTGGCGAGCGGCGCGAGCGCGCTCCCGCTGCGCCTCCATCGCTGCGTCGAAGCCTTCGCGGTCGACGGACAATCCGTGCTCCATCGCGAAGTCTTCCGTCAGGTCGAACGGGAATCCGTACGTGTCGTACAGCTTGAAGGCGTCGGTGCCGCCGATCGCGCCGGCTCCCGCTTCCTTCGCGCCCTTAACGAGCGCTTCCAGCAAGACGAGGCCGTCCGACAACGTTTCGTGGAATCGCTCCTCCTCCGTGCGGATAACACGTTCGATGAAATCGCGTTTCTCGACCACTTCCGGGTAGTATACGCCCATCACTTCGCCTACGATCGGCGTCAGTTCGAACAGGAACGGACGGTCTACGCCGAGCGACTTCCCATAACGGACGGCGCGGCGCAGCAAGCGGCGAATAATGTAGCCGCGTCCTTCGTTCGACGGCATAACGCCATCGCCTACGGAGAAGACTACCGTGCGGACATGATCCGCGATGACCTTTAGCGCTACATCCTGATCTTCGTTGTCTTTATACTTCACGCCGGCAATGTCGCAAGTCCGGTCGATGATGGGACGAAACAGGTCCGTGTCGAAGTTGGAGTCCACGTCCTGCAGGATGGAAGCGAACCGCTCCAGTCCGGCGCCTGTATCGATGTTTTTGTTCGGAAGCGGCGTGTAGCTGCCGTCCTTGTTATGGTTAAACTGCGAGAATACGAGATTCCACACTTCCAGAAACCGTTCGTTCTCGCCGCCGGGCCAGCATTCCGGATCGGACAGGTCCCCGTATTTGTCGCCGCGGTCGTAGAAGATTTCGGTACACGGTCCGCAAGGACCTTCTCCGATGTCCCAGAAATTCTCTTCCAGCTTGTAGATGCGCTCTGCAGGCAGGCCGATCTTCTCATTCCAGAAGCGGAACGCTTCTTCGTCCTCCGGGTACACGGTAACCGACAGACGGTTCGGGTCGAAACCGATCCACTTCTTGTCGGTCAGGAATTCCCAGGCCCACGTAATGACTTCTTCCTTGAAGTAGTCGCCGATGGAGAAGTTGCCCAGCATCTCGAAAAACGTGTGGTGACGGCGCGTCTTGCCTACGTTCTCGATATCGTTTGTGCGAATGCATTTCTGCGAGTTCGCGATCCGCGGATTGTCCGGAATGATGCGGCCGTCAAAATAAGGCTTGAGCGGCGCCATTCCCGCATTAATCCAGAGAAGGGACGGGTCGTTATGCGGCACGAGCGACGCGCTCGGCTCGATGTTATGGCCCTTGCTTTCGAAGAATGCAAGCCATTTGGATCTGATTTCGCTAGCTTTCATGATTTCGTTCCTCCCTGTTTGTCGATGCGGCTGCCCGCTCGCGGATAAATTGGTGTTAGAAACAAATAAAAAACGCCCCTGTCAATGACAGGGACGAATGTATATCGCGGTACCACCCTGGTTATCGCGCTTCATAAGCACGATCGCCTTCGTGGACGATAACGGATCCATCCGGTGAAGTTCGTTCACGCTCCGAAAACAGCTTTCGGCCATTCTACGCAGAAGCGCTCTCTCAACCGACGTTTCCCGCCTTGCGGCAATGGAAACGAAGAAGCGCTCTCTCTGGCAGGCGGGTTATGAATAGCCTACTTATTTTCATCATCGCTTTAAGGACGTTCAAAAATCCAAGGTATTGAAACCGGATTTTAGAACCTTTATTTGTATATATGCATGCACAAATTATAGCGGTCCCTCGAATCGCTGTCAAATGATCTTTCGCCTGACATAATAGGCAAACATATGCTGGACAATTACTTTGCAGGCAGCGAAGATCGGGACGGCGAGTATCATGCCGGCGATGCCCGCGATCTGGCCTCCTGCAAGCAATGCAAATATGATCAGCAGCGGATGCAAATGCAGCGTACGCCCGACGACTTGCGGCGAGACGACGTTGCCCTCCAGGATCTGGCACAGCGTATTTACGATGGCCACGTAAATCATCATTTTGAGAGAGATGGTGGACGCCATGAGAAGCGCGGGCGCCGCGCCGAAGAACGGTCCTAAATAAGGTATGACATTGGTAATCGCCACTACGCTGGCGAGCAGGAGCGCGTACGGCATGCCGATCAGGAGATACCCTCCGTAAGCCAGCGTGCCTACGATGACGCAAACAAGGAACTGACCTCGTATATAGCTTCCAAGTGCTTGGTCTATGTCCTTCATAAGGCGAACCGTGTTCTTCCGATGGGACTTCGGCACATACGTAATGATGGTGCGCTCGAACACATCAAAATCCTTGAGGATGTAAAACGCAAGGAACGGGATAATGAACACGACGAACACCGCGCTCAGCATGGAGCCGATATTGTCGACCAGATGGAGCAGCGACTCCGAGATCCGCTTTTCGATACTTAGCAATGCCTTGTCCACGCCATCGCGGAAACTCTCCGGGAGGAACGATGTATTATTGAGATCCGTCACGATGCTTTGCGCGCGCATCGTCAATTCCGGAATATGATGATTGAGCTCCTGCACTTGCCCCACAAACATGGGGATCAGATTGACGAGAAGCACCGCTATGGCCGCGCAGAATACGGCATAGATGAGCAGAACCGCGATCGTTCTGGGCACCTTGCGTTCGTGAAGCATGGTCACGATAGGATTAAGCACGTAGGAGATAATCATCGCGATAATAAACGGTCCCAGCACCGCCTTGAGGAAGACGTAGATCGTCGCGAACAGCGGCTTCAACTGCAGCAGGAAATAAATCGCGATTAGACCGAGAATCGAGTAGACAAGCCACACGAACAGCTTGTTGTTAGTGAACCGTTCCACCCTTGCACCCCCCGAACTTGCGGCAGCGCGATCTTTGGTCAGACAGGCTGCTTTTAGCCCCGGACATCAATCGTGCGTGCATCTAGTTCAGTATATGTACAAGTTGGAGGAATCATCCTCTTTATAATCCGAGCCGGATGTCCGAACGTGGGAGGGAGTGTTTCATTTTATGAATAAACACTAAATGACGGCCTTTCGGCCGCCTCGAGTATAGTCATGGAAATAATGGCAGTCCAAGACCTTTACTTAATTATCCGTTGAGCTGTTCATGGACGTGATTGTGAGCAGCCTCGTCTTCAAAAAACAAATCGTCGAGCGAGCTAAGCGTGCCGTCCTCTTCGACCTGGTACACCGACATCTTTTCGCCGTTGACCGTCAATTCAATAAAACAGCCCCAACAATAAAACTGGTGGGAACCGATCTTCCCGATATCTTTCGAATTGCAATTCGGACATCTCATCATAAACATTTCTCCCTATTCTCTGAAATTGGAAGCTGCGACAGGCTCCAATTCCGCTTCACTGACAGCAGGAACGATAATCGCGTCTTCCCCGAGCAATACCTCATCCGGATCACTCGGCGCTTTCAGCCATTTACGCCCTTCCATCAGATCCGAAACAAAACCGTCTGTAAGCTCATAGCCTACTATCTGTGTACCCTGAAACGGGAAAAAATAAACATCCGACACCCGTCCGAGCTGAACGCCATGCACCGTAACGACGGGCAGATCCTTCAACTTGATAATGCCGGCGTGAAACGCCCGGCTCACTTCTTTCGGTTTCATGGCAATGACCGCATCTTCTTTGGAGATGATAACGGCATCTTCCCCGCACGTCAATACATCGTCCCATGAAACCGCGCGCGCCGTTGCCGCGAACCACTTGGCGAACTCCAGGATTAAACCTTTGAGACGCCAATGTTCGTCGAACCAAGCATCTTTGACGGTACCGACGAGTTTCCCGGAATGGATTACGATGACCGGCAGCCCGATCAGCCTTTGGAGTTTGATCACTTTGGAAGGAATCCTCCTATCCTTTGTTTCGGATACGGTTCGCGATTGCCACGACAGCCCGGGCCGCATCCTCCAGTTCCTCCAAAGTATTCCCCAATCCGAAGCTAAATCTTACGGCCGAATCCAGCCGATCCGGGGATAAGTTCATCGCTTTGAGCACATGCGACTTCTCCAGAGATCCCGATGTGCACGCCGAACCGCTTGCGGCTGCTATGCCGGCCATATCCAGATTCATAAGCATGCTCTCTGTCTGCAAGCCCAAGAAGCTGACATTGACAATATGCGGCAATTGAAAGGCCGGGTCAGGATGGCCGTTAATAACAATTAACTCGCTGCCAATGCCTTCCTGCAAAAGCTCTACCCATTTCTTACGAAGCTTGTCCAAATAAGGTTGCTTTTTTTCTCGTTCGTTCACACAAATGTCAAGTGCGGCGGCGAATCCCGCGATTCCGGCAACATTTTCCGTTCCGGCGCGGCGCTTCCGCTCCTGCGAACCACCGTGGATTAATGGCTCGAAAGGCGTTGCGGCAGCTATGTACAATGCGCCAACGCCTTGAGGCCCGCCTATCTTGTGGGCGGAAAAGCTCATCAGATCGACAGGCATCCGGGAAAGCTCGTAGCGGATCAATCCAAGTGTCTGGACGGCGTCCACATGGAAGACCGCGCCGACAGCCTGGACCGCTTCGCCGATATCCCCAATACGTTGAAGCGTGCCTACTTCGTTATTGCCATGCATGATGCTGACAAGCGCCGTATCCGGCCGAAGCGCATCTGCAACCTGATTCGGGTCGACGCTGCCATATTCGTCCACGGGCAATATCGTAAGTTCGAAATTTTCTTCGTCTCTTAGCCATTCGCAGGTATGGAGCACGGCATGATGTTCCGCAGCCGATGTCACGATATGGCTTCTGCCCTTTTTACGCTGAGCTGTGGCCGCTCCGATCAAGGCGGCATTGTTGCTCTCCGTACCGCCGGAGGTAAACATCAGCTCGCCCGGCTTACAGCCGATTGCCGCAGAAATAGAATCACGCGCACGGCTGATTCGGCTTTTGGCAGCCCGTCCGTACGCGTGAACGCTGGAACCGTTGCCGCCAGGGCCTTGCATCAGCTCTACCATCGTTCTCACGGCTTCTGGATGCATGGGCGTTGTGGAGGCATGGTCGAAATAATGGTTGTTCATATTCGTCACCTTAAATGTAGAACATATAGGAGTCTTTTTTGTCGGCGTCTTGATAATTAATCAAGTTCTCGAGCGTCGTGGAATCGAGCACCTCCGCGATGCTGTCGCGGATCCGCAGCCACAGGTTGCGCTTGGCGGGATCGTCCTCTTCCGTAAAGTCTACCGGCGAGATCGGTCCTTCGAGAATGCGGATGATATCCCCTGAAGTAATGTCGGCAGGGTCCTTGGACAATATGTAGCCGCCGTATGCGCCTCGAATACTCTTGACTAACCCTGCGTTTCGAAGCGGGGCGACCAGCTGCTCCAGGTAATGCTCGGATAATCCATTGCGCTCCGCAATGCTTTTCAAGGAGATAGGGCCTTCGCCGAATTTGGCTGCAAGCTCCATCATTATGGTGAGTCCGTAACGGCCTTTTGTCGAAATTTTCATTGATAGCACCTCTCTCTATAAAACACTGTATTCCCATCATCCTTATATGTTAACATATCGATTGCCAATCGTGTGCAAAAAGCTTTATTCTTTCATGAAAAACTTTTGTCGATATGGTACAATGGAGCATGCTTTAATCCATTAGGCGGTGATTATTTTGGTCAAGAACAATGCGAATACGCGCGTCGTCGTCGGCATGTCGGGCGGCGTCGACTCTTCCGTGACGGCTCTTCTGCTCAAGCAGCAAGGCTATGACGTCATCGGCATATTCATGAAAAATTGGGACGATACCGACGAGTTCGGTCATTGCACGGCGGAAGAAGATTCCGAGGATGTACGCCGCGTATGCGATCAGATCGGCATTCCTTATTATACAGTCAACTTCGAGCGGCAGTATTACGATAAAGTATTCTCTTATTTCCTCGATGAATACAAGCGCGGACGTACACCTAATCCCGACGTAATGTGCAATAGGGAGATCAAATTCGGCGACTTTCTTAACAAAGCGCTGGAGCTTAACGCCGACTACCTCGCGACAGGCCATTACGCCCGCGTCGAACGCGATGCGGACGGCACGACTCGCCTGCTGCGGGGGGTGGACGGCAACAAGGACCAGACTTACTTCCTGAGCGCGCTGAATCAGAATCAGCTTGAGAAGGCGATGTTCCCCATTGGACATCTGCCCAAGCCCGAAGTGCGCAGAATCGCGGAAGAAGCCGGCTTGTACACGGCCAAAAAGAAGGACAGCACCGGCGTCTGCTTCATCGGCGAGCGGAACTTCAAGGAGTTCCTTAGCGGGTACTTGCCGGCCAAGTCCGGCGATATGATCGATATCCGCTCCGGCGAGAAGAAGGGCCGTCATGACGGTCTCATGTATTATACGCTCGGACAGCGCCAGGGACTTGGCATCGGCGGTTCGGGGACTGGCTCCGGCGAACCTTGGTTCGTTGCGGAGAAGGATCTGGAGCGCAACATTCTGTACGTTGTTCAAGGGGAGAAACATGTCAGCCTTTATTCGGAGAGTCTGATCGCTACGGACATCAACTGGATTGTGCCGCGCGGGGGGAGCGAAGGACCGCTGCGGTGCACCGCGAAGTTCCGCTATCGCCAGCCCGATCAGGGCGTTACGGTGACTCTCCGCAACGACGGATCGGCACTCGTTAACTTCGACACGCCTCAGAAGGCCGTAACTCCGGGACAAGCCGTCGTCTTCTACGACGGAGAACACTGCTTGGGCGGCGGCACGATCGACGTCGTAAACAAAGTGCCTGCCGACTTGCCGGAGTTCGCTTGAATTCAAGAATCGATGTCGAGTACGCTTCTTGGTATACTTCGTGAATCAAAAGCGGACTTTTTGAACTACCTCTAATAGGACGAACCCAACTGTGGTTATCAGCCGCAGTACCGGTTCGTCCTATTTGGCTTATCGCTAATCGCCAAGCGAAACAATGTCGGACTGTCCGTGCCTGGCTCCAGCCTTCAAGCTTCGAACAGTAAGACGAGAAATGCGCAAATGCAATGTCTCCTCAACAACCATTTCATATTGTCCGTCGACGGCGACATGCTGCCCGGACTTTGGCGGGAAGTCGACCCTTGCGTACATCCATCCGCCAATCGTGTCGAACTCATCCGTCTCGATCGCCGTGCCGAAGTAGCTGTTGACCTCTTCGATCAACATAAGCCCGCTGATCGAATGCGAGCCATCCTCCCGCTTTATAATCCCTGGGGTTTCGGTATCGAATTCGTCCTGAATATCGCCTACGATCTGTTCCATAATATCCTCCAGCGTGACAAGCCCGGAGGTCCCTCCGTATTCGTCGATCAAAATGGCGATCTGGCTGCGTTTCTTCTGCATCAGCTTGAGCAGAACGCTAATGGGGATATTCTCCGGAACCGTCGTTACAGGACGGATCAACGAAGACAGGTCGCTGGTCTGCCGCTGGTCGTCCTTGAGCAGGTCTTTAATATGAACGAAACCTGTTATATTGTCTTTATCATGTTCGCAGACGGGATATCGGGTACGCATGTGCCCAATGGCGATAGCCTTGTTTGCCGAGAGAGAGAGACCTGCTCGCAAACAAATCATGTCGATGCGAGGTATCATTATTTCGCGGGCGGTTGTTTCGGTGAACTCGAAGATATTGTCGACAAGCGTAAGCTCGGTCTGGTCGATGTAACCTCTCTGATGGCTTTCCTTCATAAGAGTCCGCAAGTCCGCTTCCGTATGTGCGTCTCCATAACCATTTGACGGATCGATACCCAACATCGGCATAAAGACGTTCGCAATTCGCAACTGCAGGCGCAACACGGGCAGGAGCAGGATATACGTCAGTCTGATCGGGCGGGCCATGCGAAGCAATGCAGCTTCCGCATTGCGCTCGACGGCTCTTAACGGAATCAACTCCCCAAATACGAACAACAAGGTGACGCTGATCGTATAAACGATGAAACAAGACAGCACCCATGACGTATCCGGAGAACCTGCACCTAACTCTTCCAGCCATGGGGAAACGCGTCCTTCTGCTGCCCAATAAGACAACAGTCCTAATCCGATCACGGCAATAGCCTTGCCCAGCCGGCATGCCGCCGCGTAGAGCCCGCGGCTTTCCAATATTGAGCCCGCAAGCGGATGACGAGGGAATCCATCCTCCTTTCCGAGCTCTTCGACCCGGTTCATTCGGGCAAGGGTGATTGCCGCATGAGCCGCAACAAAAAAAGCGTACATTCCAATGATGGCCAATACAACGACAAACAACCAGCCTAATGATAAGGGTTCACTCAAACGTTGTCCTGCCCGACGCTGCATGCCGGTAGCATAGCTGACGGCAGGCCCACCTCCCTTGCAGACGACTGGATATCATAATTGATATATATTCATGGCGGCTTTTCCTTTATGAATGTCGTAAACGAAACGAAGCATAGAAAGTTCACGACTCTGCAACGAATTCATGGGGGACGTTTCGTCAGCGACGATTTTGTTTTGGTATAATGATAGGAGCCTTGCCCGCTGAACGCCAATAATTACCATCACATAGCAAAGAGGAGGAAAATGATTATGAAACGTATATTGTTGATTTGTCTGGCTCTTATCTGGCTGCTTCCGCAAGCGGCGCTTGCCCACTCCAAGCTGACGGAAAGCGTACCGGAGAAGGATTCCACATCGGAATCAGCGCCTCAGGAAATCCGGCTTACTTACGACACGCAAATCGAGAAAATCAGCAACTTCAAATTGTTTGATGCAAGCGGCGCGGAGGTTGCGCTTGGCGAGTCGCTGGTGGAGGGCGACACGATGTCCAATCGGCCGAACGCTCCGCTCGGCAACGGAGATTATACCGTCAAATGGACGATTGTGGGCGCAGACGGACATGCCATCGAAGGCCAATACGGCTTCTCGATAGCTGCTCCGGCAGCAACGGCGACAACTGAGCCAACGGCCACTGTAGCTCCTACTGACGGGGAAGCGACGGAAGAGCCTGTCGCAACCCAGGAGCCTGCTGCGACGGAAGATAATGAATCGGCACCTTCCCCATCGCCATCCATGCCGCCGGATTCGGAGGAAACCGGCAATAACGAGGACAAATCCGGCATGTCGCCTTTGATTGCGATTGGCGGTATCATCGTTATCGTAGCGGTTGCGGCGGTACTCCTTAAAAGAAGGAAGCCATGATCTATATTAGCGAAGGTTTACTTTACATCTGCTTTGCCATTTTAACGGGCACGCTGCTGCTCCGGCTCATACCGGAGCGGCTTAGGCCATCCGTACATGTGCCGGATGGCGTATTGCTGGCATGCGTTGCCGCGATTCCCGTGCTTTCTTTTGTTCCGCTTCATAATCTTGCCATGTTGTTCTCCACACAATTCGAGATTTCGTACGGAGAGATGATGCGCAGCATTCTGATCGACGTTAATTCCGGCAAAGCATGGGTATGGACAGTCGTCGGCTCTGCCGGACTTATAGTACTGCTTGTCGTCAAGTCGTTCCGCAAGGACCGCCATATGCCCAAAATCGCACTGTTCGTAACGCTTCTGTTAATCGTCTGGTTAGGTTATGCCAGTCATGCTTCATCGCTGAGCCCCACAAAAGGTTTGATTATACATACGGCGCATTTTTTAGGCTTCACGGTATGGATTGGCATTCTGTTCGTTGCGGGCTGGTTCGCCAAGGATGACCGGAATTGGCCGGCGTTCCTGGGCTGGTTCTCCCCTGTCGCCATAGGAGCCGTTATTTTAACACTCGCAGCCGGCTTTACGCTCATGACCTTTACGACGCAGGACTACGTCAAGTCCTGGATCTTGCCGTACGGTCAGGCGCTTTTGCTTAAGCATGCTCTAATTTTGCCTTTGCTCGTCTTTGCGTTTACCAATGGCTTTCTCTACCGAAAAATGTCTCTGAACAACGAGTCGTTCAGCCCGCGGGTCTGGCTCAAGGCAGAAGGCGTAGTTGCCCTGCTCGTTCTTGCAGCTACTGCTGTTCTCGGTCAGCAAGCGCCTCCGCACAACGTGCAGGAGACGCTGCAGATGGAATCTCCGTCTCCGTTGTTCACGCGCATCTTCCAAGCCCCTTACAGTCCGGACATGGATTTTACGTTTAACTGGACGGGCAGCGGTCTTTTGCTATTTGCCGCAGCGCTTATTATGCTTGGCGGCATCATCGCGATGTATCGTGCCAGACGCCCGGTCTTCGCGCTGGCGATGGGCATTTTCGCGGCTGTATTCGCCTATCTTGGCGCCATGTTCTCTATGGCTTGACATTTTTGCTACTAAGTTTTGACCCCGAGTACAAAAGGAATAGCCCTCATCTTGAATTCCAAGATTGAGGGCTATTTCTTTTGGGGAGGACACCGATGATTCATTCCGCTTCTTCAACCAAGCGCAAAACTGACGGCGGTTGATTGGTTTGACTTTCCGCCAATGCGTCGTCATTTCGCCACTTGCCCGGGATGTCGGACTCGAGATTCCTATTCCCATTTTACGATTGCTAAATTCGAAGAGCTTGACGCTTACCAAATGAGCTCCGTCTGGCGGCTTTCGAGGCTCGCGAGTATGAAATTCATACACATTGATCTCCCACTAGCGGCTTAGAGGCTCGCGTATATACATCCTGCGTTTGGTTCGCCCGAATCATTCCGGCGCATACCTTCCGTTTGTCCGGATGCCGACATCCGCTTCCTCGAGCCGTAGAAAAATGGGACGCTCGTCAGGTGTTTGGTTCGGAGCGTGAACGGCCAGCAGCCGCTCGCCGCCGAATGTGCGGAACACCATCCCATGACCGCCATCGTCGCGATACAAAGGATCCGGCGCTTGCTCCCAAGGCCCCAGCACATCCCCGGAACGGGAACGGGCAAGGCCCAGCGCGTACCGATTGTCGATAAAGCTAGCCCACAACATGTTCAGCACGCCGTCCTCCCCATGGAACAGATAGGGACCATCCGTTACATAATTGTTCCGTCCGGGATAACGTTTATGAAGGAATGGCGTCGTCCATGGAGCCTCCGAAGCCTTGAACAGCAGCATAGGCTCGCCCTCGGCCCGCTTCAAGTCGGCAGACAGTCGAACCGCCCGCACCTCTCCGTCCCCAGTCTGCTGCCATTCGTGGCAAAACACCATCCAAGGATTTCCCTCCGAATCCAGATGAAGGCTGCCGTCCAACGAGCTCCATTCCATTGGCGTTACAGGACCGTCGCTGTGCGGTACGAAGGGACCAAGCGGACTTTCGGCGACCAGTACGGCCGTGCCAAGCAAATCATTATCTTTGCGGCGGAACGTCGCAAACATATACCATCGTTCGCCGACCTGGTACACCTCCGGCGCCCAGAAGTTTGTGTCGGAATAAAAGTTCTCATCCGGGCGAAACACAGGCAGCGGTCCATCCCATGTTGACAGGTCCTCGCTTACGTACACATTGAAGCCCGTTCCCTTTCCCCAGATGTTGCTGTCCGTGCTGCCGTACATATAATATCGTCCCTCCCGCTCCAACGGAACGACAAAAGGGTCGCGAATTTGAATGTCCTCCAGCGTTTTCATGCATCGTGCCTCCTTTTATTCGTACGTTGGATAGACGATGCCAATATCCTGAACGCTGACGAACGTTCCATCCCCGTAAGCCAGCACTTCATTGCCATTGACTTCGAAAGTAGTCCGAACCCCGTTCCACTCGATTTCCCCGCGGACCTTCTGTACGGACATCCCTGTCAAACCGAGCAGTTCTCCCTTGCGGTTCGTCCTCACCCTAATGCCGCCCGGGAACGTCATCCATATCGCGTTGTCCCGATACAGCACGGAGCCATCTTTGCCGTTTACCAGCTCAAACCGAATGCCGTCTACCGTTCTGCTGTATGCCGTCTCTTCGGCGATTTCCTCGCCGTGGTCCAATGGGTACGGTCTTAAAGCCGTAAACCATAGCTCGCCGTCCGGAGTAGGACGGATGCCGCACAGCCTTTCGACGAAATCCAGCACGCATAGGATCGAAGGCGAATAAGCTTCCGTGTACCCTTCTTCTCCCGTCCATGGACTTATGGTCTGCCCGAATCTCTTCATCCGCGCGGCGGCGGACAGAATCGGCTGAATAACCCAGGTCAGCTCCACATGGCGGCCGTGTAGCTCGAACGCATGAGGCGCCCTGATGATGCTTAGGAAATTCGATGTGCCTCCCCAGGTGTTGTAAGCGGAGGACGGGTCGAATCTGGGATCATCCATGGCGATAGACGTAAAAGGATATTTGGCGAAAAACTTGCGCGTGTTGAGCAAATACCGCCCAAGCATCTCGTCAAAGAAGCTGCGGTCTCCAACCTCGCAAGCCATTACCCGCAGCAGTACGTCGGACTGAATACGCACGAATCGCTCATGACGGTCGCGATCATAGAAGAACCGATCCCGCTCGTCGAAGCAATAACCGAAAAGAGCCTCCAATGTCTGCTCTGCTTTGGCGCCCCATCCCGAATCCGGAAGACCGAGCATCTCCGCCATCTTGGCCAAATACAAACGCTGGCAATAGACGTTGGCCGTCAGATCCGGCGCGAGAAACGGGAGAACTGGCGAATTAGGATCGACAGAGGCAGGATCTCCTCCGTGCGGCGTATCCGGAACATGCCAAAACCTCGGCGATAGATCATGCCCCGTGTCGAATGTGCTAAACGCCTCGATGCAGCCGGTTCCGCGAGTATTGCGGTACTGCATCAACCAATCATCATAGCGCTCCATCGCGCTGTACATGCGGTTAAGAAAGGCTTCGCCGCCGCTATTTAGACGGTAATGATTCCATACGGATCTCGCAAGCGGCGTCACCAGCTGAATTTGCCGGAAGGCCGGACCTTGCTCCGTAACCTTGTAGGGCATTAGCCCGTCTTTCCGCTGATGCTCGGCAAACGAGGCGAAGGTCGCTTCCGCGACGGAAGGCACGAACCGCGACAGCAGCTCCGCATTGATCGTGCCCGTGCTCTCCAGCCAGCAGCCCCGGTACACGCCTCCCTCGTGCAGGATAGGCGTCCCGTTTGCGCCGGTAGGCACGATGCAGCTCAGCAGCGATCTCATCGCGTTGCCGTGCGTCTCCTCCAACTGGCCGGAGGACGAAGCAAACGCGACGCCCCCTGCCTCCCATTCTGCCGCAACCGCTTTGTGCTCTGGACTTAGGCCGTTCGCCGAACCGAACCTTTCGCGGCTATTACGGTTTCGTAAGTTTTCCAGCAATTGTTCATTCATGATGAGAGATCACCTGCCATTATTGGTTGCTATTTAGAATTTTGACCGCGTTCTGGTAGAAATCCTTGACCGCCTGCTCCACCGTCTTGCGTCCGAAACCGATTTCCTGCACCGTTGTTTTGCCCATCTTCTCGAATTCGGCGTTGCCCGGAGGATTGTAGCTGACCGCAAACGGCTCGGTTTTCGTAGCGTCGGATACCCGGCTTGTGTAATCGTATACGATTTTATCGACGTCGCTCGCTTCCGCTTCCAGCAGACTGCGGTTCTTCGACGTTACGGGCACGCCGCGGTTGTTGCCGAGAATCTTCGCCGCTTCCGGATCATTAATAAAGAAGCTGACCAGCATAGCGACTTCCTTTGGATGCTCCGTTTTCGCATAACCCGACAAGCCTTGGCTGGATTCGAACACGACGCCGGTTCCTTTCGGTCCTCTCGGCAGCTGCACCATCGTCAGCGGATCTTCCGTCAGTCCTTGATAAGCCCCTAGCTGATTGGAAGGAATGAGGTTCATCGCGGCTTTGCCGGAAGTGATCAACGATTTGCTGGGATCATCGATTGGATGCGATACCGCAAGCTCCGGCGTTACAACCCCGCCGCCTTCCGACGTCTTCGACCAGTAGCCGAACCAGTCCAGCGCGTTTTTCTCCTCGAAACCGAGCTTGCCGGCCGCCATGTCGTAGAGCTGGGCGCCGTTTTGCTTGTAGGCGATGTCCATGCCCTCGAACGTGAAGTTATACGTGCCGTAGTAGCCATCGCCAAGCTTGGCCGCGATTTCGTTGCTGATTCTGGCGTAATCGTCCCAGTTCCAGCCGTCCTGCGGCACGGGAATTCCTGCTTGCTCGAACAACTTCGTATTTACGACGATGCCCCTTGCGTTCGCGCCTGCCGATACATGGACCAGCTTGTCGGCGAGCGTGCCATATTGAATCATAGCAGGATCCATGTCGGAG
Organism: Paenibacillus sp. PAMC21692; assembly: GCF_014303795.1. Lineage (NCBI taxonomy): Bacteria > Bacillati > Bacillota > Bacilli > Caryophanales > Paenibacillaceae > Paenibacillus > Paenibacillus sp. PAMC21692. The sequence goes on along the minus strand of NZ_CP060293.1, from coordinate 3,837,672 downwards.
AGATCCAGTTCATTTCCGACGTACGGAGTCAGGTCCAGCAGCACATCCTTGTTCGCGTAATCGACAACGTTGCCTCCCAGGAAAAAGACGTCCGCCGCCGTTCCGGAAGCAAGCTGCGTATTCAGCTTGTCGAAGTAGCCGGATGAAGGAGCGAATTCTCCGATGACCTTGATGTTCGGATTTTTGTCCATGAACAGCTTCAGGACCTGGTTCGTAATATCGGCACGCGCCTGGTCTCCCCACCACATGACGCGCAGCTCTACCTGCTCTCCTCCGGCGTTGCTGCCGCCCGCGTTGTCAGGGCTCGGCGAACTGCTTGCCGCGCCTCCCGCTCCCGTTCCTCCCGAGCAAGCCGTGGCCAGCATGCTGATCGCGACAACCGCACCTACTGCTAATTGACGTTGACGTTTTAACATGTCGATCTCCCCCAATATCGTAATTGTGATGTGACTTCGCCTTACAACGTCATCTTACCGAATGACCGAAGGAAGCGGCATACCATTCCTTCGGCACTTGACTTATCATTTTTTCGGGTGCCTTCGCCAGCTTTACTTTAATCCCGTCGTCGCGATGCCTTCCAGGAAATAACGCTGGAAGACGAGGAATACGGCCGTTATCGGAAGCAGGGACAAAGCCGACATGGCCAGCAGCGCTCCCCAGTCCGAGGAGCCGCTGGGGTCGAACAACGCCCGAATCCCGAGCTGCACGGTGAACAAACGAATATCGCTCAGGTATATCATCTGGCTAAAGAAGTCGTCCCAGGTCCAAATGAATGTAAAGATCGCGGTTGTAATAAGCGCCGGCGTCAGCAATGGCAGCATGATGCGGAAATAAATTTGTTTGTAGTTGCAGCCGTCGATCGTCGCGCTTTCGTCGAGGTCCTTCGGTATCCCCCGAATAAACTGCACCATAAGCAGAATAAAAAACGAGTCGGTCGCCAGCCACTTCGGCAGGACGAGCGGGTAATACGTATTAATCCAGTGCAGCTCGTTAAAGATGACGTATTGCGGCACCAGCGTTACATGGTAAGGCAGCATGATCGTCACAAGCATAAGGGCGAACCAAAGCTTGCCGAACGAAAACTTTAGCCTGGCGAACGCGAACGCCGCAAGAGAGCAAGTTATGACGTTGCCAAGCACGCTAAGGATGGAGATGACAAACGAATTCGCGAAAAATCGACCGAACGAAATCCCCTGAAAACCAGCCCAGCCGTTTTTGTAATTGTCCAGCGTAAACGTAGCGGGCCATAAGGAAGGGTCGGAGAAGATGAGCTGATTCGGCTTAAAGGAGCTGGCGATCAGCCATAACACGGGATAAATCATCAGCAGTCCCAGAGCGATGACGGGCAGATGCTTGAGCGGCCCGGCAAGTCTGGTTTTCATAGTAGTTGCGGTAGTCATGGCCTCCTTACCTCCCTTCCTTATTATCGCCATAGAACACCCAATATTTCGAAGTGACGAAAATGACAGCCGTCAACAATCCGATAATCAGCAGCATGATCCAGGCGAGCGCCGATGCATATCCCATTTCAAAGAACGAGAACCCTTTCAGATACAGGTACAGGGTGTAGAACATTGTAGCGTCAAGCGGGCCGCCGCGGCCGTCGCCGATGACGAATGCCGGCGTGAATGCCTGAAACGAATTGATGACGCCCATAACAAGATTGAAGAAAATGACGGGCGTCAGCATGGGCAGCGTAATGCGGCTGAACCGTCGCCAGCCATTGGCGCCATCCACTTGCGCCGCTTCGTACAGATCGGCGGGAATCTGCTTGAGACCGGCAAGGAAGATAACCATTGCCGATCCGAACTGCCACACGGATAACGTCACGATCGTGTGAATAATATAGTCGGGATGGGCAATCCAGGACGGCCCTTCGATCCCAAGCCAGGCCAGAGCGCGGTTGACCGCGCCGGTTCCGTCGAAAATCTGGCGCCAGACGATCGCGATCGCCACGCTTCCTCCGAGCAGGGAAGGAATGTAATACACCGTCCGATACAAACCGATCGCGCGCAGCCCTTTGTTCAGCACCATGGCGATCATTAGCGCGAACGCCAGTTTGAGCGGCACGGAGAGGAACACATATTTAAACGTCAGCCACAAGGAGCCTCTAAACGTGTCGTCCTCAGCAAAGATGCGAGCGTAGTTCTCGACCCCGATCCAGGTCGGCGGGGACAGCAGCGTGTATTTCGTAAGCGATAAGTACAACGATCCGGCCATCGGTCCGGCCGTCAACAGGAAAAATCCGAGCAGCCACGGCAGCAGAAACAGATACGCCGTCCGATTCTGATCGCGAGCCAAGGATTTGCGTGAAGTTCCCATGGCAAAGCCCCCTTCGAGTGATGAATGCACGATCAAACGTGCTGTACATTCATCATAAGCAAGGAGGCTTTTCGTTAACATCTTATTTCTTCGGGAGTTCGCTATCGTTTTTTTCAGATGGGCGCTGGCGGTATTCGGATGGAGACAAGCCGTACATACGTTTGAAACGGGAGCTGAAGTAGCTCGGATTGGAGAAACCCGTCAGCTCGGATATGTCCCACAGCCCGAGGGACGTCTCCGTCAGAAGCTTGGCCGCATGTCCCATCCGCACATCCGATACGTACCCAATGAACGTCTTCCCCGTCTTCGCCTTAAACAATTCAGAGAAGTAAGACGGGTTGTAGTTGAACTTCTCGGCTAGCGAGGTCAGGTTCAGCTCGTACATGTAATTTTCGTCGATGTAGGCCCGGGAAGCTTCGATGACGGAAATCTCCGCGTCTTCTCCGCGTTCGCCCAACCGGTCGACGACGGAACCCGCCAGCTTGCGGAGATGGTCGGTCGCCAGCTCCGGCGTCCGAAGCTGCAAAGCCACATCCGGACGCAGCCATAAGGAGTCTTTGCCGTCGAAGGGAGCTCCCGCTTGCTCCGCAAACGATTCTATCGCGAGATGAAGCCGGAAGATCGTCTTCACCAGCATCGTTCTGGAATATTGCTGCGCCTCCATCAGCGCTTCCAGGACGAGCCGTCCGAACGTTTCCAGCTCTCCATTCTTCAGCACGCGGTGAAGCAGTTGAACCTTCTCTTCAGGCAGAAATGCCGGTTCCTCCGTGGGGCGATCCGTTTGGCGTCCGCTGCCTTCCGACAGATGCCAGGACAGCAAAGCGGTGGAATATCCTTCCCTCCACTGGGCAAATCCCGTTACGGCTTCCCCGATGCCTATCGTCGGCTCGAAGCCGAGATGACTGCGGACGGCTCCCCTTAGCTCGTCCATATAGGCATGGGCTTGACCTTTGTCTCCGCGGACGATGGCATGTATGAGACCGGGGTAATGCTCGTCCCGGAATATTAGCACGGCATCCTCCCTGCGCTCGGCCAACTCGCGGCAGAGCAGCTCGAAGGGAAGCCGAAATTGACGCGCGGGACGGCTCTCCTCTCCTTCGGAGCGCTCCAGCAGTCCTGCGCTTACGAACCACACTGCGCCTTCGTTCCACGCTTCCAGTCCGAATCGCTTCGCCCGCTCCAGACGTCCGCCGGGCTCCTCCGCGCCTCCTCTCGCCAATTGCAAGAGGAATCCGTCCCTTAGCTCCTTATAGTACCGGGAGAGCTGCCACTCCATATCTTTGGCGCGCCTCGCGTCCTCTACTTCCTTGTCGAGCTCCGTCTTGACTTTTACGAGCGCATCCGTCAGCTCGTCGCGCGCGACTGGCTTGAGCAAATAATGCCTCGCTTGGTGACGAACAGCCGCATGGGCGTATTGGAAATCCTCGTAGCCGGTCACCACGATGAGACAAATGCCGGGATCCAGCCTCCTGCAAGCCTCCAGAAACGATAAGCCGTCCATGACCGGCATATTCATATCCGTTATAACGATGTCGCAGGGCTCCTGCTCCAGCAGCTCCAGCGCTTCCTTGCCGTTGGAGGCTTCCCCCGCGATTCGCAGTCCAAGCGCCTCCCAATCCACCTTGAGCCGGATGCCTTGCCGGATTTCCTGCTCGTCATCCACGATCATCACGTTGTACATCGCTTAGTTCCTCCTGTATCGGAATGAGCAGCGCAATGGAGGCGCCGCCGAGTTCGCTTGTTCCGATATGAAACCGGAACAAGTCCCCGTAATAGAGACCGCACCTTGCAAGCACGTTGCCGAGCCCGATCTGCTTGCTCTTGCTCACGAGCACATCCTCCATTCGGGCACTCAGCGTTTTGTCCCGCAGCTCGTTGATTGTCTCCTCCGGAATGCCGGGACCATTGTCTTCCACGACAAGTCGGATATGGCCTTCCACCCGCTCCGCCCTTACATCCACGTAGACTTCCGTGCCGTGCCTGAATCCGTATTTCACGGCGTTCTCGATCAAAGGCTGGAGTATGAACTTGATGACGGTGTGCCTCTCCAATCCTTCCGTCTTGTCGATGGAAAGGTGGAGGCGGTCGCCGAAGCGCACGCGCAGGATGGAGGCGTAATCGCCTGCGTATTTAAGTTCATCCCCCAGGCTCACAATATCATCGCTCATGCGCAGGGAAAAGCGCATCATCCGTCCAAGCGATTCGATAACGTCCACATTGTCATCCGTCCGCTTCTGCATGGCCAGACTGCTCATCAGCTCCAGCGTATTAAACAGGAAGTGCGGATTGATCTGCATAAGCAGCGCTTTGTACTCCGCCTGCTGACGAAGCAGCTTCAGCTCAAATTCCGTCTTGATGTGCTGCCGAAGCTGGACGACCATCTTCCGGAACGTCGATGTTGCAAATCCGACCTCATTGCGGAGCCCCACTTCCGGCGGCATTCGAAGCTCCGCTTGGGCGAAGTCGCCGCGCTGGACGTGACGCATGGCGGCGACGAGCCGGGACAGCGGCTTGGAGATGCTGTGGGACAGCCAAATCGCCAGCCCTACGGATAACAGGAGCACCAGCGTGGCGATCGCGATCATACTTTGGCGAAGGTCGAACAGCTCCGCGTACAGATCGCTTTCCGGCACGATGCCGACCAGCATCCAGTTCGTCCGCTTCAGCTTCTTAAAGACGATAATCTCTCTTTGACCGCTTGAATTGTCCGAATGGATGACGCCTTGCTTGCGCGAGTCTTGCTTTAACGTTCGCACCAGCTCCGTCCTCTCCTCATTTAGCTCGAAGCCTTCTTGGCCGAGCATCGGCAGCCCGTTGGAGCCAAGCAGATGGATGGAGCCCGTCACTCCCAGATGAATCCGGTCCAGCGGCTCCAGGAAATAGTCGGTGCTCACATTGATTTTCATGAAGGCGCTTGCGTGCCTGGGCTCGAACTCGCCGATAGGCATAACCATGCTGACAACGGGATTGTCATTATTAAATCGCCGCTCGACAAGGTCGACATGCCCGGCCACCCAGCGTTCGCCCTTGCCCTTGAAATCCCGATACCAGTTCTCTCCAAGAAACGTCGCATCTTCCCCGAATTGATTTTCGCCGCTGACCCAGAGACCGTCATCGCGGTACACCGTTACGCGCTGCACGCTAGTATAACTGTTGGTCGCTTGGGTAAGGAAGGTGCTCATCTCCAGGTTTGAAAGGATTTTCTCTCCCGTAGGCAAACCCTCCTCCCCGAGCCGATCGTCCCAATCGCGAGTCGTTTCGTTGTTGAATACGAGCGAAGCGACATCGTACACTCCCATCTGAACCATGTCTACGTAGGAGCCGTACTCCTCCATCTTCTCCAGCGCGGAGGACTCCAGTTGAGAGAGGATGATCGACCGCGATTCGTTAAACAAGACGGCCGACAACGCGCCGAAGGACAACACGAACAATAAAATAAAGATTGCGATAAGCCTGCTTTTGAGCGAGTAGAACATAACCTTCCTCCCAGCCTGTTACTCATCAGAAATCGCTGAACACGGAATTTCCAGCTTGACTCGGGTGCCATGGCCTTCGCTGCTGCTGATGTCCAGCCTGTGTCCGTACAGCATCTGAAGCCGACGATTGACGTTGCTTATGCCGATCCCTCCAGACTTCCCCTGCTCCAGCATTTGCAGCTTGTCCTCGCTCATCCCGACGCCGTCGTCCTCTACCACGATTTCGATCGCCGCCCCGATTCGCCGCACGGCAATACGTACAGTCCCCCCGGACGGCTTTTGTCCGATTCCGTGCCGCACAGCGTTCTCGACTATCGGCTGCAGCGTCAGGGGCGGTATCATGCAATGCAATTTTTCGTCCGCTTCATAATGAATTTGCAGCCTTTGCCCGAAACGCAGCTGCTCGATAGCCGTGTATGCTTTGACCAACTCGAGCTCGCGGCTCAAGGCAACCATTTCGCTATCGAATACAAACGTAAATTTGGAGCGCAAGTAAGTCGTTAGATGATTAATCGTTTCGCGAAGCTTATCCGTATCCTTATAGCTTAGTCCTACCAAACTGTTTAAGGTGTTATACAAAAAATGCGGCGTAATTTGCGCCTGGAGAAAGTCCATTTCCCTCCGTATCGCGTTTTCCGAAGAGCTTTTCATCGCGAGCAGCGACTGCATCCTTGCTTTCAGTTCCGCCAGTTCGAACGGCTTCTGCACAATATCATTTGCCCCTGCCGCGAAGGAGGCTACAATGTCGCCTGTCTGCCCCGAGGCTGTCAGCATCAGCACAGGCAGCTCCGCAAGTCCTTGCGTGGACCGGATGGCTCGACATACCTCCTGACCCGATATTCCCGTCAGCATCAAGTCGAGCAATATCAAGTCGGGATTGGGGGATCCCCGCAATGCCTCAAGCGCCTCTTCCCCGCTGTTTACCGCCGTATATCCATAACGCAAGGAAGTGACAGCATCGATTAACACTTTAATATTAGAAGGTTCGTCATCTACGATAAGAACATGAAACTGCGCCTCGAGATCCCCTTGCGAAACACCGGACATCATATCGATCGCAGACGGCTCACCCTCCATCGCTGCAGCTGCTTCTTCCGACTGTTTGTCGATCGGCAGCGTAAAGGAAAATGTAGAGCCTCGGCCTACCGTTGACTCCACATGGAGCTTGCCTCCGTGGAGCTCTACCAATTGCTTCGTAATGCCAAGCCCCATACCAAGACCGATGCCAAAACCTCTGCGAACAGGATCCTTGCCTTCGTCCTCATACTTTACAAAAGGCTGAAAAATTTCGGCGAGCGCTTGTGCCGGAATGCCAATCCCGGTATCGGTGACGGTTACGACCAAGAGATCATCCTTCCGCTCGGCTGCTATGCTTACCGTTCCGCTTTCCGTAAAATTCAATCCGTTCTCCAGCAAGTTGTGCAAAATCTGCTTTAACCGGTTTTCATCGGCGATGACCAGAGGCAGCTCGCTCGGCAGCGCGTTGACGAGCCTCACTTCCTTATTGACAGGTGCAATCGACAACGTCTCCATAACGAATTGAACGGAATTTCTGAGATTGACCGAAGTAGGATGAATCAATAGCTGACCATGCTTGATCCGGTTCATGTCGAGTATATCGTGTACGATTCCGGCGAGACGCCGCCCCATCAGATGAAGCAGGCGGATGTTGTCGCGATGGTCGTCTTGCAGAGGGCGATCCCGGTTGTCAAGCAACGACTGGGAAAAGTTAATGATGCCATGCAACGGCGTTCGCAGTTCATGCGATGTTTTGACCAAAAAATCGTCTTTCTGGCGGTCATAGATTAGTAGTTGCTCGGCCAGCTGTGTACTCTTGCGGAAGTTCTCCTGAAGCCGCTCCGACATAAGCAATGCCTGGGACAAGACGAGCAGCAGCGGAGTAACGATCATGTAGAAAGGGTTATCCAATGCGAGCTGATAACGCAATTGCGCAAAAAGCCAGGTCACGATCAGGAAGAAGACGCCTAGCAGCGTATAATAACTGCCATGGACGCCCCTGCTGCGACTGCGGAACACGCTGTACACGATCGTCGCGAATACGGCAAATTGAACAGGTATGGCCAGCCAAAGCGTCGATGTCAAATAACGGTTGGGCAATACGATAATAAGCGCCAAAAACACATACGCGAATCTGCTTAACCAAACAAATACGACATTTTTTTGTTGACCGAGATAGTTGTGGACATAGGTGGCAAAAAAATAAAACGCGAACAAAGATAAAATAAAAATCAGCTTTTGCAGCAACGAAAAGGGGAGTTCCGGAAAAAGAATCATCGCCAATATTTCATTGTCGATGCTGAAAAACAAACCGGTCGACAAACAAAAAAGGCAAAAATGCATTAAATATCTTTCCTTGCCCCATTGTCTAAACATGCCCGCATAATATAATCCGAATGCCAGCATGATGGTGATCAATGTCATGTCGGCCAGTCGCGCGGCATCGAGTTGAGCCTTTACATCGTTCGTCAACCCGAAATCCGGAGCCTGAACGACTCCTCCTCCCAAATAGTCGTAGCTGGCTACTTGAATGATGATTTCCGCCACGCCTTGCTCCAGCATAACCGATCCGAAGAACGGAGCGTTGCTTGGGACAAATTGTTCAGCCGCCATGGACGGATTGCCGTTTCCTCCAATATCGTACCCATTTATATAAATACGGCTGGACAACCGGATCTTATTGGCGCGCAAGCTATAGATTCCCGACTCGTTTACTTGCAGCAGCAGGCGATAGGTGGCGGCGCCGTGACCGTTATTGTAACCGGAAGTGAACATCTTTTTTAAACTGCCCGGCACCTGAACAACCTCTCGCGACGATTCGAGCCGCGCTGCGTCCGCCCGGAAATCATCCGGCCCGAGCAGCATGTTCTCGTACAGCTCCCACTCGCCCCGCAGCTCCAGTACGCCATCATCCGCAAAACTCCAGCCCCTCGCGTCCAGGAGGCCGTCGACGGCTTCGATCTTCCGATCGGAAGGAGAAAGCCACTGGTATACGCTAAAAATATTAACAAGACCAAATATGACGATCATCCCGAACAAAACGATATGTTTGTTGTACATGTATGCCATCCTGCTCCAATCCTCAAGCTCCATCCTCTACATAACATTCTGCATAAATCGACACGATCCTCCTCCCGTTCGACAACAATACCGGTTCAGGCAAATACGTACAGAAAAACCCAGTACCTTAGGCGGTACTGGGTCATAAATATCCGGATGGATTGTACACAACTGGCATGGGATCTATAGCTTTTCGACAGCCCTTTGTTTATTTTGGACTGGCAGCCTGACCGACAACGGCATCCCAGCCTATGCTGCGGAACCAGAGCTTGTCCTGATTTTCGCACAGGGCGACCTGGACGTATTCGATCATATTCGAAGGCAGCTCGCTCAGCGGGAACCATCTCAGTTCCTCGCATTTATGCGGCTCCATGTTCTTGATCTCGCCTTTCCAGGCCCTTACGGTTAAATAAAAATCGATCCACTCCGAACCGGATCCGTTAGGATTCCTGCGATGGGCGACGCCGGTCACTTCCAGCCCGGACGGGTCAATATCGACGCCGGCCTCTTCCTTAGCCTCTCTAATCGCGGCCGCTTTCACTTCTTCGTTGCCATCGATCCGTCCCGCTACCACGCTCCACTTGCCATCCTCGAAGCCCGTATTTTTCCGCTTTAGCAACAACACTTGATCTTCACGGAAAAACAGGAGATGAACCGCTCCGTAAAATACAGGCGTTCTTTTAACAACAACTTCCGCCATGCTGCTCGTTTCCCCTTCTCCATTCGTTTCTTCGCCAACCCGGCAATAAAAAGCGTCAAAAACGAACCAGCAGCTTTAAGTGGACCGACGCTGCTGGTTTTGTTTGATTCGATCCTCCGTCCCCTGCTCCGAGGCATGGTAGAACGTCTTGCTGGCGATTGGATCCGGCAAGTACTGCTGCTTGACGTAATGGCCAGGATAATCATGCGGATACTTATAACCCTCGTGGCCGAGCTCCGCTGAGCCCTTATAATGGGTATCGCGCAGATGCAGCGGAACTTCGGCATTGCCAGCCCGCTCGATCGCACTCATTACATTGCCGATCGCGACGGCCGTCGCATTGGACTTGGGACTTTCCACAGCGAATAGAATCGCTTGGGCGATATTGTATTTGGCCTCCGGCCAGCCGATCTTGTGATAAGCGTCCATCGCCGTTACGGCTTGTATCATTGCTTGCGGATTCGCAAGTCCGATGTCCTCGCTGCACGCGACGATAAGTCTGCGAATAAACGTCATGGGATCCATGCCGAGCCTCTCCACCGCGTAGAGAAACCAGAACAACGCAGCGTCGCTGGAGCCGCGCACGCTCTTGTGGAAGGCTGAAAGCACGTCGTATTGCGTGGACAGATCCGCCCGGATGGTCGGCTTGCGTATGGACTCCTGCGCCACCTCCAGCGTTAGCTGGACGGTCCCATCCGGCTGCGAGGGCGTCGTCACCGCCGCCAACTCCAGCGCGTTGAGCGCCCGCCTGATATCGCCTCCGGCCATCGCCGCGATGTGGTCCAGCGCATCCTCGTCCGCCTGCAGCTGCATAAAGCCAAGCCCCCGCTCCGCATCTGCAAGCGCACGCCTCATCGCTTCCAGCGCGTGACGCTCTTCCAGCGCCTGCAGCTGGAACAATGTCGAGCGCGACAACAAGGCTCCGTTTACATGATGGAACGGATTTTCGGTCGTTGCTCCGATAAACACGATGATGCCTTGCTCCACAGCCGGCAGCAGCGCGTCCTGTCTCGACGTATTGAAACGATGGACCTCATCGAGGAACAAAATCGTTTTCTTGCCGTACAACGTCTTGTTGCTGCGAGCGCGGTCGATAACGTCGCGAACATCCTTGACGGAAGCGTCAACGGCGTTCAGCTTAACAAAGTCTCCCTTCGTTGTCAGGGAGATGATATGGGCTAACGTCGTTTTGCCGCAGCCGGGAGGGCCGTACAGCAGAATCGACGATACTTGATCGCCTTGGATGGCTCGTCTGAGCAGCTTGCCCTCGCCCACGATATGTTCTTGTCCGATATATTCGTCCAGCGTCCGGGGTCTCATCCGGTCCGCCAGCAGCTTGGCTCGCGGCGACTCTTCTTCCTGGTACGTAAACAAATCCATGGCACAGCTCAATCCTTCATACGAAAATGATGTAATGATAATTCAATCATAGCATATCCGTACAAACGTTCGCCACCTATAAGCGGCCCCAGTACAGCTCCGTATCGTAAACGATCGTCACGAATCCATTCTCCTGGTTGGCTTCGAAGATCGAAGCAAGTTTCTCCATCATAGGCTCATGATTGGGATGGCCCGGCAGCGGACAATAAGAGGAAGAGAGCAGTCTTCCCTTTACGCCTTCGGCATCCAACCGCTGCTCCGACGCAAATACATCAAGAGCGGGTCCTCCATCTCGGAAAAACGAAGCGATAGTAGCGGGCGTTATATATTTATGCGCCACCTTCTCGTAATCCGTTCCGTAATCGAGGAGCAACTGCTCGAATTGGTCCAAGAATGGCGTTCCTTTTGTTCGCCTGGAATTCCAGATGAGCGCGACCTGCCCATCCGGCTTCAGAATGCGGCGGAATTCTTCTCGGGCAGCAGCTCTATCGAACCAGTGAAACGATTGCGCGCAGACGATATGGTCTACCGACTCATCTTCCAGTTCCGTTACTTCCGCGGAAGCCGCGACGGACGTGTAACGCGAATTGTCCGCATGTCTTTTTTCCGCCGCTCCCCTCATGGCTTCATTAGGCTCGATGGCCACGACCCTGCTGCCGCGGTCCAGCAGCAGACCGGAGAAAATGCCAGTGCCCGCTCCAACATCGGCAATGATGCTTTCCTCGGAGAAGCCGACCTTTGAATACAGAAAGTCCAGCGCCGCGGCCGGGTAACTTGGTCGATACTTCACATAAGAATCTACGCGTTCCGTAAATCGTTCCTTGCTATTCAGGCTGCTCATCTCTTTTTTCCTCCTTCGACATGGTCGATACTCCGTCGCTATCGTATTGCAGAAATTCCAGCCGATTGCCGAACGGATCCTCCGCGAACAATCGTTGCAGTCCTTCATCTTCCCTCAGCGCATCGTCAGTGACAGGAAATCCTGCCTCGACCAGTCTGTTACGAAGCTCATCCAAGCCGATCATCGCGAAGCCAGGATGCGCCTTCTTCGCAGGCCGAAAATCTGCCTGAACGCCGATATGAACCTCGTGCATCCCGCATCGGAACCAAGCTCCGCCGCGCGACTGCAGGCTCGCCGGCTTGGGCAGCTCCTCCCATCCCAAAACGCCGCCGTAGAAACGTCTCGCTTCGGCTTCGCATCCCGCTGGCGCAGCAAGCTGCACATGGTCGATCCCCGTGAAACGAATGGTCATCCGCATTCCCTCCTTTTGAGGTTCGAACGTCGATCGGTTCTTCCGTCGATCGGTCACTTTTACATGATTACTTTTGATCCGAGACGTAAACGCAGGTACATCCATCAACAGAAACGAATACTCAACAGGTTGCTCGTTGAAGTTTCGCATGGTGAAACCGTGTTTTATTTCTTTATGTGACATATTTTATCCCACTTTTAACATTCGCACAATCGCTTAACGGATCTATTTTTCAAACTAATTCATCAACACCGGCGAGATACGGTGCTCGGTTTTTCATACACATAACTGACTTTTCATCTATATTCAGCGCTTCCCCATCAGTACCGCCTATCGAAGCATACTTTTTTGCTTCGGTTCGCGGTTTGGCGTCTGAGTACATAGGCACTGTGCGGGCACCATATAGTTGACTTTCCGACCAATGTTGGGACGGGATTGGCTCGGGAAGCAGCTTCCCCCTCTAACAAAAACAACCGCCGCCGGACGAGTGTTACACTCATCCGACGGCGGTTTCTATATACCTGATACATATGTCGACGTTTTTCCTGTAACATGAACCGTACAGCAGAGGTGTCGTTGTCCTCCACAGCCTGTCGACGTTACATTCTGTCTGGTTTCGCAGTCAAACCTGCTGGGCTATCGACGGTTTCATAGTTAAACCTAATGGCCTGTCGACGATTTCGCAGTTGCCCCAGCCAGCCGGCCGGCCGATAGCCCCGTTCACGATTTTACTTGTCCGCCGGACGACAACCGCATTCTCGTTCTTACTTGTCCGTCGGCCGAGAGCCCCGTCCGCGACCCTACTTGTCCGTGGGACGCTTCCGCCCCTGCTCGAGCTTCTCGATCGTTGCGGCGACTCGCTTCGTTCGCGTGTCTTCCCGCTTCGCGTCCAGAATCCACCGCAAATAATCGCGTTTCATGGAGTCGGTCAACGTTGCGAAGAAGTCCGCCGCGGCGGGAGAGGCTTGCAGAGCCTTGGTCAGATCGGCCGGCATTTCGGGCAAAGCCGCGTCAGCAACGCGAATCACCTCTGAACGATTACCTGCGCTTTCCTGCTCCCGCTCCCGCTTGGCGCGCGTCTTGCCGGAATCGCCCGCGCCAGCCGGACGGAACCGAAGGGCCGACCAAGTCTCGTTCATGGATATATTGGAAACGGCATCCATGTCGAGAGCCTTCATAAACTGCCAGCCGCTGTCCCGGTTGACGTCCGTCTTGATGCCCGAAGAGCCCTTGGGATAGCTGATCCAAAGCAGCCCGTCCCACCGGACGGCGCCGATCGCCGCCGGAGCCCTCTCCGCCAATTCGGCCATGGACGATACGAACAGATGAACATAATCGTAGCTTGCCGAATCCAGCTTGACATCCGCATCCGTACTTAAGCCCGCAATTGCCGGGAGGCCAAGCTCTCCTAACACATCGTAACCGGCCGGAGGGAACAGAACGACGGCCTTGGCGCCATCCGTCAGGCGAAGTTTGCGGACTAGCTCGCCGTTCATGTTTAGTTGCCCCCGCTTTCAAGCAGATCCTTCACCACGACGCTGACCATGATGAGTCCCGCAACGGGCGGAACGAACGAGTTGCTCGACGGAGGCTGCTTGGCCTTCCGAATTTCGGGCGCGTTCTCCGGCACGATTTTTTGCGTCACGTCTTCGCGCGGTTTGATGGGATCCTCGTCCGAGAAGACGACCTTGACGCCGCGTTTGATGCCGTCCTTGCGCAGCTTCGTCCGTACGACCCGGGCGATCGGATCCGTGTGCGTCTTGGAGATGTCCGCCACCTTAAAGCGAGACGGGTCCATCTTGTTAGCCGCGCCCATGCTGGAGATGACGGGGATGCCCCTCTCCAGGCACTGCTTGATCAGATGCACCTTGTAGATGATCGTGTCGGACGCGTCGACGACGTAATTCAGCTCGTATTCGAACAGCTTCTCGTACGTCTCCTCCGTATAGAACATGCGAAGGGAAATAACGTCGCATTCCGGATTGATCAGCTTGATGCGGTCCTTCATCAGATCCGCCTTGGGCTGGCCGACCGTCGTCGTCAGCGCGTGAATCTGGCGGTTGATGTTCGTAATGTCGACAACGTCCTTGTCGATCAAAATAATCCGGCCCACGCCGGTGCGTGCCAGCGCCTCGGCGGCAATAGCTCCAACGCCGCCGATGCCGAGCACGGCCACCGTGCTGCCTTTCATAATATCGAGCCCCTCGGGGCCGATCGCAAGCTCCGTTCGCGAGAATTGATGCAGCATGTTCGCCGCCTCCTTCTTCCGTCTAAAGTCCGGACTACTGGTTGGATTCGCCGGCCGGCGCGCCTGCTGCCGCCGCAGCTACGGGTTTCGGCTTCAGAACCGTGCGGATATGCAGCTGCTCAAGCTGCGAAAGCTCGACTTCGGACGGAGCATCGCAGAGCAGGTCGGTTGCGCTCGCCGTCTTAGGGAAGGCGATCGTCTCTCTAAGGTTCGTACGGCCCGCAAGCAGCATGACCAGACGGTCGAAGCCGAACGCGATGCCGCCGTGCGGAGGCGTGCCGTAGTCGAACGCGTCCAACAGGAAGCCGAACTTCTCGTGCGCTTCGTCCATCGTGAAGCCCAGCGCCTTGAACATTTGCTCCTGCACCTCGCGTTTGTAGATCCGCATGGAGCCGCCGCCTACTTCGTAGCCGTTCAGCACGAGATCGTACGCCTGAGCGCGGATCTTGCCCGGATCGGTGTCGAAGTAATGGAGATCCTCTTCCTTCGGACGCGTAAACGGATGATGTTCCGCCACGTAACGTTTCGCTTCTTCATCCCAGCCAAGCAGCGGGAAGTCTACGACCCAGGCAAACTTGAACTTGGAATCGTCGATCAGTCCGAGATCGCGGCCGAGCTTCAGACGCAGGTTGCCGAGCACGTCCGCGACTACCTTCGGTTTGTCTGCGGAGAACGTAAGAAGGTCGCCTTCTTCTACGCCTAGACGTTCCGTCAGAGCCGCGATTTCCTCTTCCTTCAGGAACTTCACGATCGGACCGCGCCATTCGCCGTCCTTTACCGTAATCCAGGCAAGGCCTTTGCCGCCGTAACGCGCAGCAAACGGCTGCAGGTCGTCAAGCTCCTTGCGGCTCCAGCTCGCGCAGCCCTTGGCGTTCAGCGCCTTCACGACGCCGCCTCCAGCTGCCACGCTAGCGAATACCTTCACGTCGCTGCCGGAGACGATGTCCGTAATGTCTTCGATCTCCAGACCGAAACGCAGATCCGGCTTGTCGGAGCCGTATTTGTTCATGGCGTCCGCATAAGTGATGCGTTGGAACGGAAGCTCAAGCTCTACGCCGACCGTCTCGCGAAGCAGCCTCGCGGACAATTGCTCCATCATGCCGAGCAGCTGGTCTTGGGAGAGAAAAGAAGTCTCGATGTCGACCTGCGTGAACTCGGGCTGACGGTCCGCGCGAAGATCCTCGTCGCGGAAGCAGCGCGCGATTTGGTAGTAGCGCTCCAGGCCGCCGACCATAAGCAGCTGCTTGAAAATTTGCGGAGATTGCGGAAGAGCAAAAAATTCGCCTTCGTGCACGCGGCTCGGCACGAGGTAATCGCGTGCGCCTTCCGGCGTGCTCTTGGTCAGGATCGGCGTCTCGACTTCGATGAAACCTTCGTTGTCCAGGAAGTCGCGGAAAATCTTTGCGGACTTGGAACGAAGCAGAAGCGTCTTCTGCATTTCCGGACGGCGAAGATCCAGGTAACGATACTTCAGTCGGAGCGATTCGTCGACTTCCACACCGTCCTCGATTGGGAACGGAGGCGTCTTGGCGGCGTTCATCACTTCGATTACGGTTACGCGAATTTCGATTTCGCCGGTAGCCAGGTTCGCGTTGTACGTTTCCGGATCGCGCTCGACTACTTTGCCGGTTACCGCAAGCACGTATTCGTTGCGGGCGCGGTCGGCGATAGCCAAGGCATCTCCGGAGAAATCAGGGTTGAATACCGTTTGCACGATGCCCGTGCGGTCGCGAAGGTCGATAAATAATACTCCGCCAAGGTCGCGGCGACGCTGCACCCAGCCGTTCAAAGTAACCGTCTGGCCTACGTCCTTTTTCGTCAATGTTCCGCAGCTATGCGTCTTCAACATCATGTTCATCAAACTCCTCTTATTGGACTAAATTAAGGTCTTGTCAAATGTCTTCCAAGTATTTTGCACTATCTCAAGATCTCGTCGGCCAGAGCCGACAAGGCAACCGACCGCTGATCTCCCGTCGCCATCTCCTTGAGCATGATCTCTCCGCGGGCAAGCTCGTCGTCTCCCAGAATGGCCGTGAACCGTGCGCTCAGGCGGTCCGCCGACTTCATCTGCGCCTTCATCTTGCGTCCCTGGTAATCGCGCTCGGCGCGAATGCCTCGCGCGCGAAGCTGGTAGACCGTCTTCGATACTTCGCGTTCGGCGGCTTCCCCAAGGGCGACAACGTAAACGTCGATGCCGTTAAGCTCCGGCAGCTCCGTATTCTGGTGTTCCAGCAGCAACACCGTACGCTCCAGGCCGATGCCGAAGCCTACGCCCGGTTGGTCGGGACCGCCGATGCCTGCGACCAGACCGTTATAACGTCCGCCGCCGCCGACCGTATCGATGGCGCCGATGCCTTCCGCTTTGAACTCGAACGCCGTGTGGGTGTAATAATCCAGTCCCCGAACCAAACGGTGATTGATCTCGAACGGAATGTCCATATCTGTTAGACATTGCTGCACTTTCTCGAAGTGCGTCCGACATTCGTCGTCGAGACTGTCCAGTATGGAAGGCGCATCCGTAAAATGTTTCTGATCCGTCTTGCAATCCAGCACCCGGAGCGGATTGCGATCCATCCGGGATTGACAATCCTTGCAGAGAATTTCGCGCTTGGGCTCCAGGAACGCCAGCAGCCGCTCGCGGAACGCCGCGCGAATCTCCGGAGTACCCACGGAATTCACTTCGACGCGAACGCCCTTTAAGCCAACCTCCGTATAGAAGCTGTAACCCAAAGCGATAACCTCCGCATCCAGAGCGGCGTCGACTGCTCCGATCGCCTCTACGCCGAACTGATGGAACTGGCGGTAACGTCCCGCCTGTGCCCGCTCGTACCGAAACATCGGACCGATATAGTACAGCTTCGACAAGTCCGGCTCGCCGAACAGTTTGTTCTCCACGTAGCCGCGAACGACTCCCGCCGTTCCCTCCGGCCGGAGCGTCAGACTGCGGTCGCCGCGGTCGATGAAGGTGTACATCTCCTTCTCGACGATATCCGTCGTCTCCCCGACTCCCCGCTGGAACAACTCCGTCGATTCGAACATCGGCGTCCGGATCTCTCGGAAGTTGTAGCGTCTGCACAGCTCGCGTGCTTTGCCCTCAACGAATTGCCATCTCTCGACCGCGCCCGGCAGGATATCCTGCGTGCCCGGCGATTTCTGATATTTCATCCCGTACTCCTCCATTCTCTGTCCATCTGAAAATCAAAAAACTCCCGCCCCTCCCGGCATAAGCTGCCGCAAGGGACGAGAGTTGTAGCTCCCGTGGTACCACCCACATTCCGAACCATGTCTTCGCGCAAGCAACCGCGAGCCATGATTCTCTCCAGGACGGGTAACGACCGTCAAACGCATGTACGGCTATTGAGGCACCATGGCCGGAGCTAGCGGCAATGCCGCATGTCGTGGGTGTCCGTTCGCCGAATGTTCTCGGGGAGGTTCTTCATACCACCGGAATAAGGACGCTTGCAGCCTTGGCGTCCCTCTCTGCGTACTCCAAAGAGGAATTACTTTGTCCCGTCATCGAATCCATATGACAATAATAGATGTAATTTTACCTTCCCGCAGGACATAAGTCAAGAGATCGCATTGACGCCGCGAACGAAGACGCATTACATCAACACTTGTCCGTCCTCCAGCAATCGTTCACGCAGCTTCCCGTAATCCACTGCCTGAACGGACGCATCCGCTTCCAGCGCCAGAGCCGCGGCCGTTGCCGCCGATTGGCCCAGTACCATGAATACCGGCTCCATGCGGATCGAACCGTATGCGATGTGGGAAGCGGACAGGCATACGGGCACAAGCAGGTTCGCGCATTGTTCTTCCTTCGGCACGATCGAGCGGTAGCTGATCGGATAAGGACCGCTCAGCTTGATCTGCACGTCGCCTTCGTTTACGACGTACCCTTCCGCGCTCACATGCCGCTGCGTGTTGTGCGAATCCATCGTGTAGGAGCCTTTCCCGATGGGGTCCGAAACGGCCTGCCGCAGGAAAATATGGTTCTCGTTCATAACAAATTCGCCGATCATCCGCCTGGATTCCCGGATATACAACTGCGGCGACCAATGGTCATTCTCCACGAATTCGTCGAGGGGCAGTCCCCAAGGCGCATAAAACGAACGAATTTCCTGCGGCACGCGCTCATGGTGCTGCAGCGTCCATATCAAGCCGCGCTGATGGCGCTCGTGCGCGGCGGCTATCGTCTCCCGCTCCGCATAAGAGGCTTCGGGATATTCGTCATTGTATCCGATGAAATCCGTCGAGAAACCTTTGTCATTATTCGAATCCGTCTTGCGATTAGGCACGCCGTTCAACTTAAAGAAAATCTTCTCGCCTTGCTCGATGGCCCGGAACAAAAGCTCGTAATCCCGTTCATCGTAACCTTCCGGTTGTTCGACAAAGACGCGATTGAGCGGATCATCGGTCAGACACATCCGATAGCAATAGGCTTGGATGCGATGATCGCCTTGGCCGTCATCGCCGCCGGCATCCGGGTTGACGCCCGGCAGCAAGCCGCTTGCGGGATTGCCCTTCACGACGTAAGGGTCGATTCCGCGCGGAAGTTGGTTCTTAACGGCTACCCCAGATTGAATGCCGTTGTATAACTCCCCATATACCTTATTGGATTCCCGGCCAGTCGCATACGACACGCCCGCAGCCTTCATAAGGTCGCCTTCATACCCGGTATCCATGTACATCCGGCCGTTGTAGATGCGACCGGATTCCATGCGGATCGAGATCAAACGATTGCCTTTCTTCACAACCGGATCGGCCGGATCAAGCCGCTCGCCTAACCGTACGTCGATCCCATATTCCTCGACCCATTCATGGAATACGGCCAGCGCTTCCTTCGGCTCGAACAACCATGCCGCATGCTCGGAGCCATACCTGCGGCCGAGCCGCCTGTAGAAGTCGAGCGATAGCCCGCCGATCGCGCTCTTGTCGCCGAAGTCGGTGTCGCCTAATCCGCCGCTGCTAAGCCCGCCAAGCCGATTAGTCGGCTCCAGCACGACTGCGCGCAGCCCCATTTTGCCTGCCTGCACGGCGGCAGCAAGCCCTGCGGATGTCCCTCCATAGATAACCAAATCGTAAGTCGTCATTTCCTCCCGCCTTCCGCTCTTTATTTAACGCCTTCCAGACACAATGCGATTAAATCGTCCACATGCGCCGTAGCCAGACACTCGACGGTGTCGGCGGCGCCATAATAGATTTTAACTTCACCGTCTTCTTCAAGGATCATGCCGCCTGGAAAAATGACATTGTTGCGAAATCCGCCCTCCACCTCGTATGAAGCCTCGGGCGCGAGCAACGGCCCACGATACTGCCCGATCACCTTGCGCGGATCGTCCAGGTCAAGCAGCATAAGGCCGGCGCAATACCGTTTCTTCCAGGCAGACTCCCAGCCGTTTTTGCCGCGCGACGGATCGATGTCGACCGCATGGAACGTTGTCAGCCACCCATGCTTCGTGCGTACCGGCGGCGCTCCGGGACCAACCTTGTCGTTGGCGTACTCCACGTCCTCGACACCCAGCACCAGCGACGAACGACCCCAATAGATAAGGTCAGGCGACTCGGACAGCCACAGATCGAACCGGTCGCGTCCGCCCCGGCCGTACACGGGCATCGGCCTCTCCAGCCGCATATAACGGCCGCCTATCCGCTCCGGGAACAGCACCATGTTCCGATTGTCCGGCACGCTCAAACTCAATACGTCGAATTTCGCAAAATCTTCCGTCACGGCAATGCCGCCGCGCAGCCCATGCCTCGTATCCATGGCGAAGCACATATAGACTTTGCCGTCCATTACGGTCAACCGCGGGTCGTAAACCCGATACACCTCCTCATCGCTCCATTGCCAGATCGGCGCGGATTGCACCTGCCAGTTAACGCCGTCGTCGCTTGTCGCCAGCCCCAGATTTGTCGTCCGTCCAGGGTACACCTCTTCCGTTTCTTCGTTGCCATAATCGTTGCGGAACACCATCACATATTTGCCCTCGTATTTCGCCACACCGGCATTAAACACCATTGCCGGACCGTAAGGCACCTGGCGGGGCGACAGCACAGGATTATGGGCATGCCGACGGATGACTGGAGCAGACTTAAGTTGTCCGATCAGAGATTCTCTCGAAGAATGAATATTCATGGGGGACGCTCCCTTCTAGTCTAGCTATCGTATCAATTCCCTGAATTTCAACGAATCGGGACCCCGACAGCGCCGGAGCCCCGAACTCTTGCTTATTTGTACACTTACCTTATTTGTTCACGTACCAGGCATTGATTTCTTGAACGACTTCTTCGCCCCCAGCGCTGTTCCATGCTTTCTGCAGGCTTGCGATGCCGTCATCCGTTACACCGTCAACGATCATCTTGATCAGATAGTCGTTAACCGTGGTGCCCAGTTTGGCGCTGGACGCCGAGTACTTCGGCAGAAACGGCGAGAACGCCAGCGGATCCTGGTGAGTCTGTTCCTTCGGAATATTGTTGACGATCTGGAAATTGTCGAACATCGGCTTGTTCTTCTGCAGACGCGCTTGCCAATAGGTTACGAAGTTCGCTTCATCCATGCCGATGACGAAGTTGCTCGCTTGTCCTCTCGTATTGGCGAAAGACGGCTCAATCGGAATATAATTGCCATTCTCCACCTTGTAATCCACGCCTTCTTCACCGATAAAGAGTCCTTTGAATACTTCCGGCTCCAGCAGCGCATTGATCATCTTAACCACGTCTTCGGCATGCTTGGAAGACTTCGGCACGAAGGTGATTTTGTTGAATCCTCCTACTATGGTGAATCCGCTAAGTCCGTTAGGACCCTTCATAGGGGGAATGAATTGATATGCTGCATCAGGCACATTTTTTTTCAAAGCTTCGTCGTAGCCCGGAATCGAAGACCAGCGCGTCCACAGCACGCCTGCACGTCCGCTCGTGAATTTTTCGGCTGAAGTCGCGGATTTATTGGTCGCGAATTCTTTATCGAGCAATCCCTGTTCGTATAGCGAGCGTATGAATACCGTATAATTTTTTAGTTCGGGATGGCTAGAGACGTTTTCGATTTTTCCATCTATCTCATTCCAATGCCCATAGATCCCGAAAGCGCCCATGATATTGTCGATCAGGCCGGAGCTGTCCATCGTAAAGGGGATGTTGTTTTTTCCGTTGCCTCCCGGATCCTTCTCCTTGAATGCTTTCAGTACATCCATAAATTCATCCAGCGTTGTCGGCATTTCCTTGCCGACCTTCTCCAGCCAATCGGTGCGGATAAGCAATCCGCTGCTCACGTAGCTGACATTGAGCGTTGGGATCCCGTAAATTTTCCCATCCACGGTTGCGCCGGCGAGAGACTCTTGGGAAATCGCCTGCTTAATATTCGGCCCGAACTGTTCGATCAGCGGCGTGAGATCCGTCAAGGCGCCGTTCTGTGCGAAGTTAAAGAAATCCTGCTTATTCATCGCATCGATGAAGTCGTAATCCGTGCCCGAAGCCATGATCAAATTCAGCTTATCGCTAGGCTTCTCCTGCGGCAGCATGTCGTTCTTAACTTTGTAGCCTGTCTTCTCTTCCACGTACTGATTTACCGGGTACGTGTTGTAATCTTCCTGCATGTAGTTGCGTAATCCTTTGAGCGTCGGCTTCACTTCCGGAGCCGCCTCCGAACCGGCAGGCGGCGCGCTGGCGCTTGGCTTGTTTCCGGCATTTTCATTTTTTCCGCCGCAAGCTGCCAGTACAGTCGTGAAGGATAACATCAGAACGATCGTTGCTACCAGCCATTGTTTCCTTGACATGTGAACCCCTCCATGAGTTTCATTATAAATAATCCCTTGGCGCTTGCTCTATAGCGGTTGTTCAAAAAGTCCGCTTTTGATCACGAAGTATCCCAAGAGGCTTACTCGACATCGAATATTGAATTCAGGCGAAACTTCCGGTGCTCACGTAGCTTACACTACGCTCCGCTCCTCACTTTCTACCTTCTTTCAATCTTCTCGGTGCTGAAAACCGAACTTTTTGAACTCGAACTTATAGAAAGCACAAGAGGTTATTCCGCTTGAACCGGCGCTTGTACTGCCGCCGTGGTCAACCTTTAACGGATCCGATCAGAATTCCCTTGATGAAATACTTCTGCAGCAGCGGATAGACGAGCAGGATCGGAATCGTCGAGACGATGATCGTCGCGTTGCGTATGCCTTCGGGAGACAAGTTGAGCAGCGAATCGATGTCCTGATTTAGCAGATTCTCGTCCGAGGCTTGTAAAACGATGTCTCGCAAGTACAGCTGCAGCGGCTTCAGCGCCGGATCATTTAAGTACAGCATCGGAGAGAACCAGTTGCTCCAATAGGCGACCGCATAGAATAAGCTGATCGTAGCAAACACGGGCGCCGAAATCGGAATGATGATGCTAAACACGATTCTCAGATTGCTCGCTCCGTCAAGCTTCGCCGATTCTTCCAGGCTCTCCGGCAGACTCTCGTAATAGTT
Organism: Paenibacillus sp. PAMC21692; assembly: GCF_014303795.1. Taxonomy (NCBI): domain Bacteria; kingdom Bacillati; phylum Bacillota; class Bacilli; order Caryophanales; family Paenibacillaceae; genus Paenibacillus; species Paenibacillus sp. PAMC21692. The sequence continues at coordinate 3,814,752 of NZ_CP060293.1, read as the reverse complement.
TTTCATCAGGAGCATGTTGAATACGTTGATAAGAGCGGGCAATATGAGCGAACCCAGATTGTCCATCAAATTCAAATTTTTAATGAGCAAATAGGAAGGCACCAATCCGCCGTTGAACAACATCGTGAAAATATAGAGCAACAAGATAAATTTAATGCCGGGCAGATGTTTCTTCGATAGCGGATATGCGGTTACGGCAGTGAAAAGGACCGATCCCAGCGTGCCGACGACAGTAACGTAGATCGAAACCAGGAACGCTTTCTGGAATAATTGATCGCGTATGACGAATATCATATTTTCCATCGTGAAGGCTATCGGCATCAGCCCGACTTTGCCGGATATAATCGCCCAGTTGGAGCTGAGAGACTTGGCGAGCACGTTAAGAAACGGAAACAGGCAGAGAATGGCCGAGCCGATCAGGATGATGTATACGAGCCAGATGTAAACCCGTTCGGATAATGACTGCTTTATTTTCATTGAATTTCCCAATTTCGTCTGCCCCTTTCTACCATATGCTCTTGCCCGTAACCCGCTTGGCCAGTGCGTTGCCGCCGATGACGAGGATAAATCCGATCACCGACTCGAACAGCCCGACGGCGGTCGAGAAGCTGTATTCCATTGAGGTAAGCCCCATTCGGTAAATGTAAGTTCCAATGACATCGCCTGTCTCATAGACGGTCGGGTTGTACAGGAGCAGAATCTGTTCGGTTCCCGCTTCCAGCACGCTGCCGATCCGCAATATGAGCATAAGCACGATCGTCGAAGCAATCCCGGGCAGCGTGATCGTAAAGACCTGCTGAATGCGGCTTGCGCCGTCAAGCTTGGACGCCTCGTACAATTCCGGATCGAGCCCTGCGATCGCAGCGATAAAGATGATAGCGTTCCATCCCGCTTCCTTCCAACCGGCCGTGGCTACGATTACGCTGCGGAAATAGCCGTTGTCCATAAAAAAGTTGATCGGTTCTCCGCCGAAGTAGGAGATGATTCCATTTACAATGCCGGTTTGCGGAGACATGATGTTGACGAACAAACCGGCGATGATGACCCACGACAGAAAATGTGGCAAATAAATAATCGTCTGAATCGTACGTTTGAACCACATGCGGCCGACTTCATTCAGCAAAATCGCAATGATAATCGGAATTGGAAACAGGATGACGATCTTATATAAGCTGATGAGCAGCGTGTTCGTCATGATGCTTCCGAATTCATCCGAGGCGAACAGTCTCTCGAACTGCTTAAACCCTACCCATGGGCTATCGCCAATTCCTTTGAAAATGTTGAAATCCTGAAACGCGATGACCAGGCCGTAAATCGGCGTGTATTTGAATATGGCCAAAAAGACGAGTCCCGGAATCAAGAGCAGGTACAAATCGTAATTGCGCTTGATTTGCGATATCCAATGATTACCTCTGTTCATGCTGTCCCTCCAATCCTGCGTTAGTCGTGCTTGTTCATAGATTCATGATACATGTCGGGATGCAGGGAGCGTGAGGTACAGATTTAAGAGGGAATAGTACAATCGTCAGGTCGGGTGGGGGGATGGACGGCATGAAAAAAGCTGCCCCTCCAGGTCTGCTTGAGACCTTTGCGGGACAGCTTGGCTTCTTGTTATTCATTTCGCTCGTATTCCTCCGCCGGAAACCATATGCTGACCGTCGTGCCCTTTCCCGGCTGCGATTCGATGACCAAGCGGCCGGCGCCGCCAGTGAACAAGCGCACTCGCTCCCATACGTTATACAAGCCGTAGCTGGACGAAGACGAAGATGCGTTTAGACTGGCATACAATTGCGCGATTTGTTCCTCCGTCATGCCGATGCCGTCATCAGTCACGCGAATGACGAATGTTTGGCCTTCCGCCTCAGCCTCTACGCTGATACTCCCATGATGGCCTTCTCTATTATGAACGCCATGCATAATGGCGTTCTCGATGATCGGTTGAATCGACAACTTCGGAATAGACCGGCCAGACAGCAATCCGGGGAATTCTACCGAATAATCGAAATTGTGAAACCGCTGCTTCTGAATTTCCAGATAAGCCTTCGATAAGTTCATCTCATCTTCCAGCGGCACGATGTCCTTGCCTTTATTCAGCGTCAAACGGAAATATTGCGCCAGCATGTTCAACATCCGGCTGATGTCGTGCGCTCCCTTGGTAAGCGCCATCCAGTTGATCGTATCAAGCGCATTGTAAAGGAAATGGGGATTAATCTGCGCCTGCAGCGCTCGCAGCCTCGCCTCTTTCTCCCGCTCCTTGGCACGGTAATTGTCTTCCATCAGATGCTGGAACGTCGAGAGCATATGCGTCACGCTCTTTTCAAGCCGGATGACGACGCCGCTGGGATGAGGAATGCCTTCCTCGATCATGGCGGCGCCGCGCACCCTCAGCTGTTCGGTAATATCGCGAACGCGGTTGATCGTACCGCGCGTCAAATGCGCGAATACGAGGAAGGCTCCGACAATAAACAACAAGGCCAGCGACAGCGCCAAGACAAGCGAGAACCCGACATTAAATTGATTGCTCATGCGACTGATCTGGCCTGCCGGCAACAGAGAAACGACTTTCCATCCTCCTTCGCGAAGCGTATCGAAGATGACGAAGTACGTCTGCGCATCCATCGTGATTTTCTTGATGCCGAATGGCTGATCGGCGATTATCTTAAACGTTTCGGGCGGCAACAGCGGGTTATTAATCTTCTCCGTCTGACCATGGGATACGATCATCCCGGTCTGATCCGCGACATACATGTTATGGCTGTGGTCGTCCAGTTCCGCTTGGTTCAGAATGGCGGCCAGATTGGCTTCCGCGACATCCAGCATAAGAATGCCAATAATACGGCTATACGCATTCGGATCCCGGATAATGCGGGCGGAGGAGGATACGCGCGCTTCGCTTGGCGTACTGATATAATGCTCGATATGCGTCGGAATCCATTGCACTGCGCCATTGCGTCCGACTACCTCGTCATACCAGGGCATATGAGCCGCCTGATCCAGGCTGAAGAAATTGACATGTTCGCCCGCATACATCTTGTCGGCATTGACATACAGCTTGATCTTCAAAATATCGCTGCCCTGCAGGCTTCGCAACATATTGCCAAGCTTCTTCTCTTCCTCCACTTGGCTGAACCGGGTACCGCTAAGCGGGTCTCGAGCCAAAATTTCATATAAATCCGTATTCAGAATAAGGGCGTCGGAAATCTCCTTCACTTTGGTGAGCCGATAATCCAGATTAATTTTCACCTGCTGCACGGACTTGAGCATCGACTGGGTCACCTGACGCTCCAGAATGTCGGCCGATTTTTCGAAGTAGTAATAAAGAAGACATCCTGCAGGCAGCAGCAATACAAGCAGATAGAGCAGCAGCATTTTGCGATATGTGAGCCACATAAGTTGAAATCTACGCAGCAGCATGCTCATGAATCGGCTGCACCCCCATATCCCGTCATTTAGATCGCCGCCAGAAACGAAGACGCCGCCTGGGCGACTCGCCGGTACCCGTCCTGATTCGGATGAAGCCGATCATGCGTGAAGCTGTTCAGCGTTAACTTGTTGAAGCCGCTGACCGCATATAAGTCCAGCACAGGCAAGGCATACGCCTGTCCGATCGCTTGAACGGCAGCCGCGTAATCCGCTAACAAACAGCCTTTGTCGTTGCGTTTCTCGCTATCATACCCGTCTTTGTCCCGTTGCAGCGGCGTCCACAGATTCATCCTGCATAGCGGATCGCGGGTAAGCAACTCCTCGATCAGCGACTGGTAAGCGCCGAAGAACGTGTGATCATCGAACGCGGAACCGACTGGCCGCAATGCGCCGAGCGGCATATTCAGCCGATAATCGTTAGTACCGGCGAAGATGGTCAAACAGTCGTACGTTTGTTGTAGGCATTGGCCCATAAAGACGGTCGCCCCATCGTCCCGATCGCTACCGGCCGTCATCGGGCACCCTCCGCGGCCGAAATTGTCGACCTGCGCGAAACCGAGCGCCGCTTGAACAAGCGGTTGGTACCCGCCGGCCGCGGTAATGCTGTCGCCCAACGTTGCCCAGCTTGCACCTTGCCAACTAGTGTTGCCCATTAATTCATCCTCCTGTGCAAGTCCCGGTAATCGCTTGGATTCATGCCTGTATACTTGCGGAACTGTTTGGTGAAGTAGCTCGGTTCGGCATATCCGATAGACGAGCATATTTCCGCCAGCTTCTGGTCGCTGACGGTGAGCCTTTCTTTGGCTTTTTCCATGCGCACCCTTGTTATAAATTCGTTGATCGTCTCCCCGGTTTCCTGCTTGAACAAGAGACAGATGTACGTTTTGGCCAAATACACCTGCGAGGCTATATCCGCAATCGTCAGGTTTTCCGAATATCTTTCATGAATGATGCGCATGATGGCCATGATAACTTCCGGGATCGGTTTCTCTTGGCGGCTCCCGATCCGTTCGCAAACCGCCGTCAGGTAGTCCTTTAGATGGAGACACATATCGTCAATCGTTTCCAGCTTCATCAGCTGCGACCAGGCTTCTGATTCCCGCTCGCCGAGGTCGCCCATGCGCATGCCGAACTCGGACAGAAATTGGGATGTGACGAGCAGCAGCTGCAGACAGATGCGCTGGCAATCGACAAAGCCAATGCCCGCGCTTGTGCTCAATTCCGCGAACAACTTATCAAGCTGCAGAGACACTTCACCGACATCGCCTGTCTTCAGGACAGACGCGAACACGGTGATGCGCTCATTGATGAGTCGGTAATCGACATCCTTCTGCGCGGCCATTACGTCGAACGTAATCACTTGGTTTTTGCCGAGGAACAACTTGCGCTCGATCGCTTCTGCCGCCATCTTGTAGCTGTCGGCCAACAATCCCATATGCTCCACCGTACCGCCGACGCCGATCGTTAAGCTAATCGCCTCCGCCATTCGGCTCAGGAATCCGTTAAGGCTGCCCATCAATTCGCTCACCAGCGGGAAAATGATATCTTCCCCCTCCGCCTCCGGCAGCGCGACAAGAAGCACGTATTCGCCCCGTTGATGCTCGAACACACTGCCGGAGACGCGCGCATCTACGATTTCCTGACAGATGTTCTGGATCGCGAATGAAATTAACTGCGTATTCTGCTCGGTCATCGTAGCGAATACGGTTCTTGGATTGTTGATGCGTATGATCAGGGCGCAGTAAGGAGCATCGTACGACAGCTTGAGCTCAAGGAAATCGATGCGCTTCTCCATCGATATCCGGTCCGCATGCCCGTCGCGGATTAGTTGAATGAAAAACTTCTCCCGCAGGAGCGGAATACTTTGGTTCAGCCGGGCGTTCATTTGCTGCAGCATGTCCTTGCGGTTTTCCTCCCGCTTCGTCATCGCCATGATTTTCTCGATAACCGCGTTCAGTTCCTCCAGATTGACAGGCTTTAGAATATAATCCACCGCATCCATCTTCATTGCGGATTTCAAATATTCGATATCGTCATACCCGCTGATGAATACAAATTTCGTATCGGGATGCTGGTCCTTCAGTCGATTTACCATCTCGATCCCGTCCATGCCGGGCATCTTCACATCGGTCAGCACGATGTCCGGCTGAATCCGGCCTGCCAGTTCCATGCCCTTGATCCCATTTTCGGCTTCGCCGGCAACTTCGATCCCGTATTCGAACCAGTTGATGCACAATTTCAGCCCGTTTCGGGTCGAATATTCGTCATCGACAATGATCAGCTTATACATGGTTTCCTCCCCAGTACAGATAAGCTTTTGTTTTTATTATATATTGAACCGACTAGGCCATGTTTATGGAATGATGGTCGAATGTTATGTAATACGGCAAGCGCAACGCCTCGAAAGACAGAAAAAAACCTGCATACACGATGCAGGTCCAAAGTAATTTATATTTTAAAAAAGGGGGTCGAGTTCTATTATAGGTTAACGATGTTAAGCGAAAGTTAGAATTTCGTTACAGAAATATTACAATTTCGAAAGCGTTTTTAGTGTAGGCTGGAAAGGCTCAGAAACCGAGCCCTGGCCTCCTTACAAGCGGCGAACGGCCGCCTCGCTGCTGGTCTTCGTTCGCGATGTCGGTCTCCAGCTCCGCCATAACGAAAGCTTCTCTCCGCTCCGGCAGCAGCAGCCCTCTGCTTGTTCGCTCCAGCCCTTGTTCCTTACGAGATTGATGCATGCGCGGTCCCTCCGAATAAGAATTGCGGCGCGGAAGCTCGAAGGCGTCCAATCTGCACAAGCCGTCTAACCCTTATTGTTGCCACACATGCCCTTGTTTTAAGCGCCGCTTTCCAAAATTAACGTGACGGGGCCGTCATTGACAAGCGAAACATCCATCATCGCGCCGAATCGGCCCGTCTCGACCTTCAACCCGGTTTCCCGCATCAGCCCGTTAAAGTAATCGTACAGCTCTTCGGCCTGCTCCGGTCTTGCCGCAGCCATGAAGTTCGGTCTTCTTCCCTTCCGGCAATCCCCGTACAGCGTAAACTGCGACACCGATAAAATGTCTCCTCCGACGTCGAGCACGGAATGATTCATTTTCCCGCCTTCATCCTCGAAGATCCTCAGTCCCGCCACCTTGTCCGCCATCCAGCGAACTTCTTCCTTGCCGTCCTCATGCGTAAGTCCGACAAGTAGAACGAGACCGTGCCGAATCGCTCCGACGATCTCGCCCTCCACCGACACGCTGGCTTCCTTGCTGCGTTGCACGACAACCCTCATCTGTTTCAATCTCCTCTTGCTACTGCATAATCCGCTGTACGGAGTAAATGTCCTGCACCCGTTTGATCTTCTCAACGACCGATGACAGGTGATCGATATTGCGGATCAGCACCGTCATATGAATAAGCGCCATCTTGTTCTTGACGGAACGTCCCGTCACCGCGCTAATATTCGTCTTGCTCTCGGAGACGGCTTGCAGTACTTCGTTCAGCAATCCTCTGCGATCGTGGCCGGTAATTTCGATGTCGACGCTGTAATTCGCTTCGACGGAATCCTCCCACTCCACTTCGATGACGCGGTCCGCTTCCTCGCCATCCTCCCCAAACGGAATATTCGTGCAGTCCATGCGATGCACGGATACGCCGCGCCCGCGCGTAATGTAGCCCACGATGGCGTCGCCGGGAACGGGATTGCAGCATCTGGCAAATCGGACAAGCAAGTTGTCGACGCCTTTGACGGTAACGCCGTGATTCGGCCTGCTTTTTTTGCTCGGCGCCGATGCTTTGATTTCCTTCATCTCGCCGGTGAGTTCGATCTGATTGGCCTCTTCCGCTTCCTTGCGCATCTTCTCCGTCATTTTGGTGCAGATCTGGGCGGCCGTAATGCCGCCGAAGCCGATCGCGGACATCATGTCCTCGATGTCGTTAAACGTATATTTGGCCGCCGCTTCCTGCAGCTTATCGTCGACCATCCAGGCGGAAGGCTCCAGTCCTAGGCGCTTTAGCTCGCGCTCCAGCATCTCGCGGCCCTTCGCCACGTTTTCTTCCCGCTTCTCTTTCTTGAACCATTGCCGGATCTTGCTGCGGGCATGGGACGATTGAGCGATCTTCACCCAGTCCTGACTAGGTCCGTAAGAATGTTTCGACGTCAGTATTTCGACGATGTCGCCGGTCTTTAGCTTATGATCCAGCGGCACGATTCGCCCGTTGACCTTCGCGCCGATGGTGCGATTGCCGACTTCCGTATGAATCCGATAGGCAAAATCCAGCGGCACGGAGCCTGCGGGCAGCTCGATGACTTCCCCGCTGGGCGTAAATACGAAGACAAGATCGGCGAAAAAATCCATTTTGAGCGATTCCATGAACTCAGCCGCGTCCCTGGTTTCCTGCTGCAGCTCCAGAATTTCGCGGAACCACGACATTTTGTCCTCAAAGTTGCCGTCCGGAACAATCATGCCTTCCTTGTAAGCCCAGTGAGCCGCTATTCCATATTCTGATGTACGATGCATCTCCCATGTACGAATCTGCACCTCGGTCGGCTCCCCATTAGGACCGATGACGGTCGTATGCAGCGACTGGTACATATTCGCCTTCGGCATGGCCACGTAATCCTTGAACCGGCCGGGCATCGGCTTCCAAAGTGTATGAATAATCCCTAGCGTCGCGTAACAATCTTTAATATTCTCAACGATAATACGAATCGCCAGCAGGTCGTAAATTTCATTGAACTGCTTGTTTCGCGCCGTCATTTTTTTGTAAATGCTGTACAGATGTTTGGGACGTCCGGAAATATCCCCTTCGATCCCCATCTCCTCGAGCTTTTCGCGAATGCGCGAGATCACGTCATCGATGAATTGCTCGCGTTCCGCGCGCTTCTTTTTCATAAGGTTCGCGATGCGGTAATACTGCTGTGGATTAAGGTATCGAAGCGCAATGTCCTCCATCTCCCACTTGATGGCAGAGATGCCCAGCCTGTGCGCGATGGGACAAAAAATTTCCAGCGTCTCGTAAGCGATTCGCCTCTGCGATTCTTCCGATTGAAACTTCAGCGTTCGCATATTATGAAGGCGGTCAGCCAGTTTAATCAGTATGACGCGAATATCCTGGGCCATGGCGACGAACATTTTGCGATAGTTCTCGTTTTGCTGCTCCTCTTTGGACTGGAAGCGGATTTTCTCCAGCTTCGTTAATCCATCGACAAGCATGGCGCAGGTTTCGCCAAATTTCGCGCGGACCGTCTGCAGGTCCACTGTCGTATCTTCGACTACATCATGAAGCAGCGCCGCAATGATCGACAGTACATCCATCCCCATATCGACGAGTATATCCGCCACCGTTACCGGGTGCAGAATATACGGCTCTCCCGACTTCCGCACTTGTCCATGGTGGGCCTGCTCCGCAAAGTCGTAGGCTTCCTTGATGCGCACGAGATCCTGCTCTTTCATATATGCGGATGCCTTCTCAAGTAATTGCTCTATGCCCATGAAACGTCCCTTCCCAAATAGAAACGGCGAACCCATCCCTTCTGGATGTCCCGGCCGTTCCCCGAATAAGTGGTAGCCGATCGGTCAATCGCCGGCGACAAGCCTCATTAAAGGTTTTCTCATATTATGCCTGTAACTGTCCCGCCGCGTCAACTTCCAAGGAAGAAAAAACGACGATACCTCTCATCCCGCAACAAAAAAAGCGCCTTGAAGGGGTACCAGGCCGTTTGACCGAGTCCCGCTTCAAGGCGGAATTGAACCGCTGCTGCCCTTATTCGTATGTCATTAACGAGAAAATATCGACCCCGTCCAGCTTGGAACGGCCGGTAAGGTACGCAAGCTCGATCAGAAAGGCCGCGCCTGCAACCTCGCCGCCGAGCTGCTTAATGAGGTTGATGGAGGTCGCGATCGTTCCGCCCGTCGCAAGCAGATCATCTGCGATGAGAACACGTTGTCCCGGCGAGATGGAGTCCGTGTGCATGGCCAGCTGATCCTTGCCGTATTCCAGATCGTAGCTAGCCGTGATCGTCGCGCCGGGCAGCTTGCCGCTCTTGCGGATCGGAGCGAAGCCGACGCCTAATGCCAGCGCGAGCGGCGCGCCTACGACGAAGCCGCGCGCCTCCGGACCGGCCACTACGTCGATCTTGAGATGTTCGACAGCCGCGCGCATCTGTTCGATAGCTGCGCGATAGACGTCTCCGTCTTTGAGCAGCGTCGTAATATCCTTAAAGCGGATGCCGGGCTGAGGGAAGTCGGAAATGACCCGAATGTAGTCTTTGAAGTTATAAGTTGAACTTGTCATGGTGGAACTTCCTTTCTTACTTGAATAGGTCAGGCTCAGGATCAGGCCGGCGAGTTGGCGCCGCTCGCGCCTTGATAGCGGCTCAGCGCTGCCTGATAGCGGCTGGAGGAGGACAGCTCCCGCTTTACGGGAGAAACGGCTACGTTGACGGTTCCTCCCCCAATCTCGATAAAGCCCAGTTCCTCGAATACGTCAAGCATAAGCCGTACCGAAGGCACCGTCAAGCTGCAGAGAGCTGCCAGCTTCTCGGCAAGCCCACGCTCCTGCGCGCGTGAAATTTTGCGGAGCTGCTGATACACGGCGCCAAATTGCTCGCGGGCAGGGAACACGTCCGGCAGCTCCCTTTCGTAATGGAGATCCTGCAGCATAAGCTGCGGCTTGCGCTGGCCGTTCCATTCGTTAATCGACAGCTCGCCGATCAGGTCGATCAGGCAGCCGGGCTCAAGCGTTCCCGACATGGGCCCCATGCCAAAACCGATAACATCCAGACCTGTTCTGCCGCTGCCAAGAGACATCTTAAGATGTTTGGACTCCTTCCCGATCGCCCGACGATCCGCGACGCGGGTCCCTTCGAACAGGAGGCGCGGAGACGGATTGCCGACGCCGAACGGCTCCAGCAAAGCCAGCTGGGAGATCGTCTCCAGCGTGGCGTCCTGCAAGCTGCTGCGAAGATCGATAAGCGATCTCGGAATCCAATCTTCCTCGGACAACCAGGTCTTTGCAAGTGATGATAACCGCTCCTCCAACTGGTCCAGCTTGTCGCGATGAAGGCTCATCCCTGCCGCGGCCTGATGTCCGCCGTAATGATCCAGCAGAGACTCGCATGACGTCAATGCCGCGTGGAGGTCGAAGCCCTCGATGGAACGCGCCGAACCTTTGCTCATGCCGCTCTCCGGGTCAATGCCCAGCACGACGACAGGCTTGTAATAACGCTCCAGCAGCTTGGAGGCGACGATTCCGATAACGCCTACGTTCCAGCCGACGCCGGCGACCAGAATGACGGAGGGCTCTTCGGTCCCAGCAGCGTCAGCAGCCCCGCGTTTGCCGAGCCATTGCATGTCCGCTTCCTTCACCATCTCGTCGACGATTCGCTGACGTTCCTTGTTAAGGCTGTCAAGTCCGATCGCTCCCAAGATGGCGGAGTCGTAATCGGCAGCCGTAAGCAGCTCCACCGCACGTTTGGCATGATCCAGACGGCCTGCGGCATTAATGCGGGGCGCCATGCCAAACGCGATACCGGTGGAAGTGATTCCCTCAAGCTCAAGGCCAGCGGCCTCTGCTAGCGCCCGGAATCCGATGGAAGGCTCCAGCCGCATGCGCTCAAGCCCGCTGCGGACGAAGATCCGGTTCTCATCCTTAAGCGGCATCAGGTCCGCGACGGTACCCAGGCTGACGATATCCGTCCACTCCATTGGAGGGCGCTCCAGCAGCGCGGATGCAAGCTTAAAGGCTACGCCCACGCCGGCCAGTCCCTTAAATGGATAAGGGCATTGCTCCTGCTTCGGATTAACGACGGCCGCCGCATTCGGAATGCGCTCGGGAGGCTCGTGGTGGTCCGTTACTACGATGTCAATGCCGCAAGTTTTGGCATATTCGACCTCTTCGTAAGCGCTGATGCCCGTATCGACGGTCACGATCAGCGTTACTCCTTGATCGGCCGCAAGTTGGATGGCGGCATTGTTTAGTCCGTAACCTTCCAGCGCGCGATGCGGAATATAATAATCATAATCGAGACCTAATGTCTGAAAAGCATGACACAACAAGGAAGTACTGGACACGCCGTCTGCGTCATAATCGCCATAGATGCGCACCTTCTCTCCTTGCTCAAGCGCAGATCTAATCCGGTTTACCGCGGCGTCCATCCCAAGAAGCAAGTAAGGATCATGGAGATCCTCCATGCCTCCATTAAGGAAGCGGCTCGCGCTGGTTATGTCCTCGTAGCCGCGCTGGACGAGCAGCTTGCCGACAAGAGGAGGCACGCCTAGCTCCTCGCAGAGCCGGCGTGCCTTATTTTCGCTGCTTTCGTTCCATTCCGCCAATAACCAGCGGGTCTTTCTTGTAATCATCAGGTTACTCTCCTTCCTGCTGTCTTGAGGCCTATTGCAGCAGTGTGGGCATCTGCTCCTGATTAGGGTCGTGATTGGATTTGTATGGATAACCCGGATCATAAGGCTCCACATAAATCATGACCTCGGAGAGATGGAGGAATCGGTGCATGAGGAGGAGCTTGACCCGTTTGGCAATGTCCTGTCCCTCCAGCACCGTAATGCGAGGGTTGACGCTGATGACAATCTCCGCCACAACGTAATGGCCCTGCTCTCTTGCCCGGATCGACTGGACCGTAACAACGCCCTCTACGCGCTGTACAACCGCCATCAACTCCTCCGCTGATTCCTCCTGCTTCCGATCATGGCCGGCTTTTCCTTTGCCACGAAACAGAATGTTCGCCACGTAATCCCATAAGCGTCTCTTGTAAACGGGCTGTCTGCCGCCCTCTCGCTCTCTGGTTGACATATGTGCCAAATACCTCCTGGATCGCAAGCGTCAATCGCTTATTCTTGTAGATTATGGTGTCGGCTTTGCTGCCGCCTTCGGTTTCTGCTTCTCCTTGCGCTTTAACAGGAACCACAGCGGGCTTGCGATAAATATCGTAGAATATGCGCCGCTGACCAGTCCGACAAGCAGAGCAAGCGAGAACATCTTGATGGAAGGGCTGCCCAGGAAGAATATGCATACGGTGACGATAACGACCGTTAATACCGTATACAAGTTCCTTGCCATCGTTTGCCAAATACTGGCATTAACGAGATGGGCCAGCTGTTCTTCGTTTTTGTGCTGCGAGAACCTCAGATTTTCCCTGATTCTATCGAATATGACGATTTTATCGTTTATGGAATATCCCAGCGTCGTGAGCACGGCCGCGATAAACGGCAGATCGACCTCGAAGCGGAAGATGGAAAAGATCGCGATAACGACAAAGCTGTCATACAGAATAGAAATATTCGAAGCCAGCGCGAAACGCCACTCGAACCGGACCATCACATATAACATGATGCCAAGACTGGCAATCAGAATCGCCCAGATTGTATTGATCCCTTGCTCCTGCGCCAGATCCGGCGACACGACGTTTACCTCGGCGGAAACGTCTTCCCCGTATTTCGCCTTCAGCGCCTCAAGCACCTTGGCCGACTGCTCCTGATCCAGGATATCGTTGAAACGGATCGTGGCGCGGTCGTTGTTGGCACCGCCGATCGTCGGCGTCTCGTCCGGGAACCCCGCTTCATCCAACGTTGTCTTAATGTCTTGCTGTGTCACGGATTGTCCCAGCGAGACATCGATATTCGTTCCCGCCTTGAAGTCGACGCCGAAGTTCAGTTGGAACAGGATAAGCGAGATGATGCCCACAAGGGTGAGCCCGATCGAGAACATAAAGTATTTGTTCCGGTTTTTGACGAAGTCGTACCGGATTTTCGTATCAAAGTTCACGGATTTCACTCTCCTTCACGCCGTAGTAGCCGGGTTTCATGAACCGGTTGCTTCGTACGAGCATATCCAGAAGGAAACGCGCGAAATAAATATTCGTAACGATGCTGACCAGAATGCTGAAGATCATCGTGAGCGCAAAACCTTTTATCGCTCCGTCGCCGATAAAGTACAGAACGGCGCTGGAGATAATCCCCGTAATGTTAGCGTCCATGATGGTGCGGAACGAGCTTTTGGAGCCCGCCTTCAGGGAAGACAGCATGCTCTTGCCCGACCGGATTTCTTCCTTGATGCGCTCCGCCGTAATAATATTGGCGTCCACGGCCATCCCGACGCCGAGGACGAATGCCGCGATACCGGGAAGCGTCAGCGTCGCGTTCATCAAATTCTGAACCAAAATAAGCATCCATGCATAAGTGATGATCGTGATCGCCGCAACGAAGCCCGGCAAACGAAAAATAATGATCATGAAGACAAGGACGATCACCGAGCCCAGGATGCCGGCCGTTACGGTATCCTTAAGCGACTCCATGCCGAGCTTTGCCCCGATGCTATTCGTGTACTTCTCTTCAAGCTTGAGCGGCAGCGAGCCCATGTTGATCAGGTCGCGCAGCTCTCTTGCTTCTTGTGTCGAGGAGTTGCCCATTTCGATTACCGCGCTGTCGCTGGCAATAACCTGATTGACACGCGGGCTCGAAATCTCTTCTTCATCCAGATAAATCGACATCGTCTGTCCGACAAGCTTGGTTGTCACTTCCTCGAATTTCTTCGCGTTCTTTAGCTTGATCGTGACGACGGGACGGTTAAGCTCATTGAACTCAAGACCAGCCGCATTTTCCACGAAGTCCGTTCCCGTCAGCATAATTTCGCCGTCCGGCGCGCGGAAGGTCAGGTTGATCGGCTTTGCGAGCAAATTCCTTACATCCTCTTCGTTCTCTACGCCTGGCAGCTTGACACGAATGCGGTTGGCTCCTTCTGTCGTAATCTCAGGCTCTACCAATCCGGAAGCGTCCACACGCTTCTGCAGGCTATTCGCCGTCTGCTTCAAGCTCTCCGGCGTGACGGCTACGCCCCCCTCATAGGGTACCGCCTCGTAAAGCACCTCGAAGCCGCCCTTTAAATCGAGGCCTAACTTGACGCCTTTCAGCAGCCAAGGGCTTGTACCGGCCATGGCGGCGAACGCCACGACCACGATCGCGAGGAAGGCTACTATTCTCTTCCCGAACATACGTCTGAATCCTCCTTATGATCTCAATATTCCCATTATACAGATGCCGCAAAAACGAGTCAAAAAGAAAGAACCTCATCTTTAGAACGAGGTTCCCTTGTATGCGCTGATCGTCAGATGGTTCATGAACTTAGTGACCTTCAGCGACAAAATATCGTTCACCAATCGATGCAGCTCCGGCTGTCCGTTCTTGGCGTAACCCGCGCTAACGCATTCCCATACATCCTTGCCCGTCACATGCTCGTAGCCGATGAGCCGGAATTCTTCCGCTTTGCTGATACATAGCTCTTCGATCATCACACTAAGCTCTTTATCCGCCATGGCTAACCCTCCCGTTCGCGTTCCTGCACGCTCTGCACCTTCTATGTATTCGACCTCGAAAGCCATTCTCCTGCCGGGCTTCGGTCAGAAGAAAATGGCAGACATCTAAGCGGACATGCCGCGCATACAGATAAGAGATAGACGGTACAAGCCGACAAGCGGAGCGGAACGGCTGCTGCGGCAAAGGTCTAAGCTGAAGGAGTTGAAGTGTTCGACATGACGAAACAAACGTTTATCAAAGGAGCCATGATTCTGCTTGCGGCCGGCATCGTAAATCGCCTGCTGGGCTTTGTGCCGCGAATTACACTGCCTCGCATCATCGGAGCGGAAGGCGTCGGTCTCTATCAGCTCTCCTATCCGTTCCTCATCGTTATGCTAACATTAATAACGGGAGGCATCCCGCTTGCCATCGCCAAGTGGATTGCCGAAGCGGAATCCGCCGGCGATACCGACCGCGTGCGTTATATATTCCGCACCGCGATGCTGCTCACCGTAGCCGTATCCGTTGTGCTTACCCTCGGGATGCTGTTGTTCGCTCCTTCTATTATTCGTTATCTGCTGCCCGACACTCGCGTTTACCAGACCTTTATGGTAATGTCGCCGCTGCTGGTCATTATCGGCGTATCGTCTGTATACCGAGGCTACTTTCAGGGCAAACAAAACATGATTCCCGGCGCCCTGTCTCAGACGATCGAGACGATTATCCGCATTGTTGCGTCGCTTGTTTTCGCCTATTTGCTGTTGCCATACGGGCTCGAATGGGCTGCGGCCGGGGCCATGCTGGGGGTCGTTGCCGGAGAGGTAGGCGGACTGGCGGCGTTGCTTTGGCATTATCGCACGAAACGGGGAGACAGGGGGAAAAAGACTCATCGCGGGACGCTTGCGCCGAACGACGATTCGCCTATTTTGAAACGGCTGATCGGACTTTCCTTGCCCGTGACAGGCAGCAAGCTTGTCGGCTCCTTATCCTACCTGCTCGAGTCCATCTTTACGGCGAAGAGCCTTGCAGTGGCGGGCATCGCGACGGGCATTGCCACGGCACAATATGGCGCTTTGCAAGGCATGATTATCCCGCTGGTTCTTTTGCCGACGGCTCTGACGTATTCGCTGGCCGTTTCACTTGTCCCGTCCCTTTCGGAGGCGGCAGCGCGAGGCGATAAAGCTTTAATTCAGAAGCGCATGCATCAATCCATGCGGATCGCCCTCGTCTCAGGCGCTCCATTTGTAGTTGTCATGACTTTGTTTGCAGAGCCGCTATGTCGCATTATCTATGCTCATGAGGAATATGCGCCCATGCTCCGGCTAATTGCACCCGTCGGACTTTTTATTTACCTGCAGGCTCCCTTGCAAGCCGCGCTTCAAGCGCTAGACAGACCAGGTGCCGCCTTAACGAATACGTTTCTGGCAGCCGGGATCAAGCTGGTCCTTATTGTACAGCTCGCTTCCAAGCCGGAGCTCGGCATTTACGGCGCGCTGATCGCCATCAACGTTAATATTGTTCTCGTCACCGTACTTCATGGCATCAGCGTTCTTAAATATATCGGCTTCCGCATGCAATTCGCCGACTTCATTAAAGTCGGTGCGGCAATGGTCATTATGGGGGCAGCCGCCCAGTGGCTCATGCATCGGATGCCGATCTCGCTGGAATGGATCGCGCTTGTGTCAGCTTGCTTTATTAGCGTTATCCTTTACATTTTGCTCATGATCTGGATGAAAATTATAGACAGGCATGATATCTCGCGTATTCCTTGGATCGGTGCATGGTTCAGGTAAATCTTTTGCGGTGAACATCCACGAATAATTTGCCCTTATGATCAATCGTGCAGAGAAAGACCTCCTTGAAGTCGTGGACATTTTCCTCTTGCAGCGCGTTTTTTAGCCAAAATCGAGTTTTTTCGATTTTCGACAGATTTTCATCCTGTACTTTGCCATCCATAATTAGCGGAATTGGCAAAATTTCAAAACGGTAGCTAGGCGGAATGACCCCGTTTCCAGCGTTTCTGATTCGCTCGCCGCCGCCTTGCCGACTGTTTTTGGCCAAACTCTGGGATACCGATATAGCAGTTTGCTCTTGAGCGACTTCCTCCCCATGATCTGCATCATCCCTTGGAATAACGGACAGCTTGCCGCTAGTCTCCAGAATAGCGAATTCAACGTCCGCAACGGACGTAATTTTATTTTCGCGCAGCTGAAGCATGAGATCATCCAGATTATAACGCTGCTTCTTCATCACATCGCGATTTATTTTCCCGTTTGCAATAACCACACTCGGCTTGCCGTCGAAGAATAGACGGATTTTGCGATTGCTCATCGATAACAGCGCCATCGTCACCTGGATGACGAGCAATGCAGCCATAGGTATGATGCCGTCCCACATGGACCGGTTGACGTCTTCTATAACAATGACCGCAATCTCCGCGATCATGACCGAAATGATCAAGTCTAACACCGACAGCTTGCCGATCTCCCGCTTCCCCATCAGTCTCATGATGACGAATACGACGAAATAGATGACGGTCGTCCGGATCAACAGGCTCCACAACTCCATTGATTAGCGCCTCCTCCGATAGTTTCGCCAAGCGGCCCGCCACCGTGCAAGTGGAAGGCGTTCAAGCTCGTACAGCTATTCTGACCTTGACGACATTCCGTCATACGGCAAATCCGACACGAATATATGGCAATTGCTTCATGGCATGCTTCGTGATCAAAAGCGGACTTTTTGAACAGCATCTTGTACTATTTCCTCCAGCTTGGCCATATGGTGTACTAATACCTTTGAATTGGAGGAGGAATAGGATGAGTTCCGTCAAGCAAGCCCCCAAAACGCCCGTAATCGGACCACCATTACTCGCGGGAGTCGTATTCTCCTTGATTTGGCTGGCGGCAGGCGCCCTGCTGCTGTCCTTTATGCTTCATTTCGGCAACATGCGGGAAAACGAGCTTGGCACATACGCATTGCTCGTTCACGCCGCCTCGGCATTAGCCGGGGGATTCTCTTCGGGCAAAAGATCGGAGCGAAGAGGCTGGTATAATGGCGGACTGCTTGGCGGCATCTACGGAATCCTCGTCATCATCGTCAGCTTCCTTGCCTCCAATGCGTCCATCTCTTGGAGCAGCTTGTTAATGCTAGGCGCCGTGCTTGTAGCTGGAGCGCTAGGCGGCATGGTTGGCGTCAACCTAAAACGCTAGGAACGGATGCCTCCGGCCATAAAGTGAAATCGTTAGGCACAACAAAAACGGCCTGCGGAGAAATAATCTCTGCAGGCCGTTTTTGTTCTACTATTCTGATGCAACAGCAGGTGCCGAGCTGACAACGCCGTTAATAGCGCTGCGCTCGAAAGTCATCTTCGTCGTGTCGTTGACGCGCAAGACGACCGTATCGTCGGTTAGTTCCACGATTGTACCGTGAAGACCGCCGATCGTCGTAATCTTGTCGCCCTTCTTGATTTGACTCAGCATGGAGTTGCGAGCTTTCGATTTCTTCTGTTGCGGACGAATAAGCAAGAAGTAGAAAACTGCGAACATCAGTACGAAAGGCATGATTAGCCCCCAAATGTTCTGGGTACCTCCTGCGCCTTCTGCCAATAATTGAGACATGTTATTCACCCCTTTCAGAATCCTTTGTCATTATCGTTTAGTCCGTAAGCCTCAAAGAAGGTATCGCGGAAGTCCAACAGACGATCCTCCATGATGGCTTGACGAACGTCGCGCATCAATTGCAGCAAGAAATGCAAATTATGATAGGTTGTAAGACGAATGCCGAACGTCTCGTCCGCCTTAAGCAGGTGGCGAATATAGGCACGCGAATAATTACGGCAAGTATAACAGGAGCAATTCGGATCCAGCGGTCCGAAGTCCTCCGCAAACTTCGCGTTGCGAATAACGAGTCTGCCGCTGCTCGTCATCGTTGTCCCGTTACGGGCAATGCGGGTAGGCAAAACGCAATCGAACATGTCGATTCCCCGGATGGAGCCTTCCACTAACGCGTCCGGCGATCCAACCCCCATCAAATAACGGGGTTTGTCGGCCGGCAGCTCGGGCACGGTGTAATCCAGCACCTCGTACATCAAGTGTTTCGGTTCTCCTACGCTTAGTCCACCAATAGCATACCCCGGGAAATCCATGGAAGTCAAATCTTTGGCGCTCTGAATGCGCAAATCCTTATGCATGCCGCCTTGCACGATGGCGAACAGCGCCTGGTCATGGGGTCTTGCATGCGCGGCAAGGCATCTCTCGGCCCAACGGGACGTTCGCTCCGTGGATTGCTTCACGTATTCGTATTCCGCCGGATAAGGCGGGCATTCGTCGAAAGCCATCATAATATCGGAGCCCAGAGCGTTCTGGATTTCCATGGCGACCTCCGGGGAAATGAACAGCTTGTCGCCGTTTAGATGGGAACGAAAATGTACGCCCTCTTCGGTAATTTTCCTCATCTCGCTTAAGCTGAACACTTGGAAGCCGCCGCTGTCCGTCAAGATGGGGCGATCCCAATTCATGAACTTGTGCAGGCCTCCTGCTTGCTTAACGATGCCATGCCCGGGGCGCAGGAACAGATGATACGTGTTGCTCAAAATAATATGGGCGTCCATGTCCTTGAGTTCTTCGGGGCTCATCGTCTTTACGGTCGCTTGCGTGCCGACGGGCATAAAGGTAGGCGTATCGATAATGCCATGAGGAGTATGTACGCGTCCCAGCCTGGCGCCGGATTGCTTGCATTCTTTAATAAATTCGTATTTAACCGCCACTCTTCTCGCTTCCTATTCTTGCGGACGTTAGTTGGTTCGTCCGTTAATTAACCTTGTTATTCGATAAACATCGCGTCTCCGAAGCTGAAGAATCGGTATTCTCTTTCCACTGCCTCGCCGTATGCGCGCATAATGCGATCTCTTCCCGCCAATGCGCTTACGAGCATAACAAGCGTTGACTTCGGCAGGTGGA
Organism: Paenibacillus sp. PAMC21692; assembly: GCF_014303795.1. Lineage (NCBI taxonomy): Bacteria > Bacillati > Bacillota > Bacilli > Caryophanales > Paenibacillaceae > Paenibacillus > Paenibacillus sp. PAMC21692. The sequence continues at coordinate 3,795,074 of NZ_CP060293.1, read as the reverse complement.
AGTTGGTGAGCAGGGCGTCGACCAGCTTGAACTCATAGCCGGGATAGATGAAGATGGAGGTCCAGCCGCTGCAAGCTTCAAGTTCCCCTGCGGGGAATCTTCCTGCTACCGTCTCCAGCGTTCGAGCGGAGGTTGTGCCGACCGCTACGATTCGTCTCCCCTGCTGCTTGGCAGTACGAATTATGGCCGCATTTTCATCGTCCAGCTCATAATATTCCGAGTGCATCTCATGATCTTCCACACGCTCCGCCGTCATGGGACGGAAGGTTCCGAGGCCCACATGGAGCGTTACGTAGGCGAGTTCTACGCCCTTAGCCTGCAGTTGCTCCAGGAAGGACTCCGTAAAGTGGAGACCGGCCGTCGGAGCGGCTGCCGATCCCTGATGTTTGGAGTAGACGGTCTGGTAACGCTCCCTCTCCTCCAGACGTTCCTTAATGTACGGAGGCAGAGGCATGTCTCCGAGTTTATCGAGCAGTTCCTGAAAAATGCCAGAATACCGGAATTGAACGACCCGAGCCCCCATCTCCCCCTCGGATACCACTTCCGCCAGCAGCAGTGGCTCGCCTCCGCCATTGTCGCCGAAGCCGATAACGGTTCCGACCTTCAGGCGCTTGGCCGGCTTCGCCAGCGTTTCCCAACGATCTTCTTCCAGCTGCTTCAATAACAGCAGCTCCGCCTTAGCTCCGGTGTCAAGTTTGGCTCCTACAAGCCTTGCAGGAAGCACTCTCGTGTTGTTGAGCACCAGCACGTCCCCGGGTTCAAGCCGCTCCGCCAGATCGGTAAAGCTTCCGTGCCGGATCTCTCCTGTTGATTTGTCCAGCATAAGCAGTCTGGAAGCGGTCCGCTCTTGGAGCGGCGTCTGGGCGATAAGCGCCTCCGGTAATTCGAAGTCAAACCAATCCGCGTTCATATCGAAGTCATCATTCCTTAGCTAACGTTATGCCTTTATAGTAGTATTGCAAAATATATTCATAGTCATACCCTTGCGTCGCGAGGCTGTAAGCCCCATATTGAGAGAGTCCGACACCGTGTCCGTACCCCGTTCCCGAAATAGCGAAACCCGGGTTTCGGGTAGCTGCCCTTAAGTCTCCCTCTCCGTCCATTACGTACATGTAGTCCCCCGCGTAAGCGGCGGATTTGCCTTCCGCTCCCATAACATAAAGCTTCTTGGAATCATCCGACCGTGTCACCGAAGTGCCGCTCCCGCCTAGTACGACTACCTTTCCGGTCTGCTCCACTTCAAAACTCGTGCTTGGCAAAGAACCTCCGTGGCCCAGCGCGGTACGCAGAGCGGTTGGCGACGATACACCAAGTTTTGTCCCATTGACCGAAATTTCCGTCGCACGTCCCGAAGGTCCTCGCTTCGTGACCTCGACCGATGTGATCGGCCCCGTAATCTTGGGATTCGCATATGTGTTCATGACCGTCAGCAGCTCGTCGGCGGTGAACGGTCCTCTCTGCCAATTCATGGGATTTGATTCGATGACTTTGTCAATTGCAATCAGACTCGTTCCGCTTTGAATTTGGGCAACGACAGGCACGGTTTCCTGGATGAGAGGATGCCGGCGAATATTCGTTGCATCCGTCGTCGATTCCAGAATGACGCTGCCCGCCTCCGTCTTCCGTCCCGTGTCGCGCACGAGATCCTCCCGAATGTAGCCTACGGCACCGCTTGGCAGCGCTACTCGATACCAGCTCTTCAGTCCGGTTTCGGATATGGAATCCGGGCTCTCAACCGGCTGCAAATAAGGAACGGAGTTGCTCCAAGCTTCCGTTGCGTCCGCCGTCATGCCGCCCGCGCTCGAGGAATAGATGGCTTCGATGACCTTTCCGTTATGCAAAGCAACTACGCCTGCTGTCGCCTCGACTGCTTCCGTGGAAGATTGAGCCTCCACGCTTGCCCCGTTGTAGACCTGACTCAGCGTTGTATCGACGACATGGGCGATCTGGAATCCGTAACCTTTGTTAAGCGCATAGGATCTGGCTGCGACAGCCTGCGCCTTTAACGCTTCAAGCGGCCAGGAAGTGTACATCTCTACCGCGACGACGGAATACAAATATTGCTCGAACGGCAATTCGTTGACAACGGCCATCTTGCCGTTGACGGAGCTCAGCTCGAAGCTGCCCCGATAAGTACGGTTGCTGCGTTCCACGAGCGTAATAAACGCTTCGCCTGCCGGAGCGATCCATGTTTTCATGTCGCCTGTAACAGGGAATTGATACAGCTCGTGGCTGACGTTCGCGGCGGCGCTGACGGCATGGTCTCTGCGAATGATCAAATGACGCGATTGGGGCGCTACAGCCTTAAGCGCCGCGCCGTTCGGTACGGACGCTGCGGCTGCCTGTACGGCAGCCAGCTTGTCCTGGGACGGCTCGCTTCCCACCATGACGGAATACGTCTCCTTGCCAGCGACGCCCCGTACGGCGACGAATGCATCAAGTCCCTTGCTGCCGAATGCGGCGGCAGCGTCCTGCGCATCCTTCTTGCTGGCCAGCGGCGCCGTCTCCAGATGGAATGGACCTTGTACCCCCGGTTTGTAAGCCCCGAGCAAACCAGCCAGCTTGGCGTCTGCCTTCCACTTCGCCGCCGCGGCAGCGGCTTCCGCTTCGTTTCTGTAGACGCCTTCCGTCACTTGATAACGAGCGGCGCCAGTCGTTGCGACGGAGGTCAGGAAGGCTGCCCCTCCGCTTGCCTTAACCTGTTGATAAATCGCAAGCGCCTGCCCGAATGTTGCGGATTCAAACAATTTCGCCTTGTAATCGTCGCTTCCGAATCTGGCGCTGACGCCGGCCGGTATAGCGAACCAGGTATGTTCTCCATCCGGTTCCCTTACGCCTACGTTAAGCCCCCCTGCAGACGAAAAGGTGGCGGCGGGAGTCGTCGAATCGTATTTGCCGGGAAGACTCAGGAAAAGCGCCACCCTTATCTTATCCAGGGAAGGTACTGCCGCGCTGGAGGTTGATGCCGTCCAGGTGGAAAACAGCAGAGCCATTGCCAGCGTCAACAGCAAGGTGCGACGCCAGGCTCTCGTCCCGGTTCGATAAGGATTCCCCGCTTGCTGCGGCTGCCGTACCTTCATTGCCGTATTTTTCATGATTACTCTCCCTTCTTATGCATGTCATGTTGCATCTGTTGACTGTTGAATCCTGTTCCTTGTTGCCCCCTTGCCTTATGCCATATGTGCAAGCACGGCTTAGGATCTGCCCGGAATCGGCAACCCAAGATGCCGGTAGGCGTTATCCGTCGCGATTCTGCCTCTAGGCGTACGCTGAAGGAAACCGATCTGCATCAGATACGGCTCGTAGACGTCTTCGATCGTCTGGCTCTCCTCGCCGATCGTCGCTGCGATCGTATCCAGCCCGACCGGTCTCCCCGAGAACGTCGTCATCATAGCGTGCAGCATCTTGTGGTCGATATGATCGAGTCCCATGGGATCCACCTGCAGCAGCTCCAGTGCGGATCTCGCGATTTCATGGGTAATGACGCCGTCGCCCCGAACCTGTGCAAAGTCGCGAACGCGCTTGAGCAGCCTGTTCGCGATACGCGGCGTTCCGCGTGAACGCATCGCGATCTCGGTCGCGGACTCCCCGACAATCGATACGTTTAAAATTTCCGATGCGCGCGATACGATAAAGGCGAGCTCGTCTACCGTGTAGAACTCCAAACGGCTCACGACGCCGAACCGGTCGCGCAACGGGGCGGACAACAGCCCGGCACGCGTCGTGGCGCCAATCAGCGTAAACGGCGGCAGATCCAGCCTGACCGAGCGGGCGCTTGGGCCTTTGCCGATCATAATATCCAGAGCGAAGTCCTCCATCGCGGGATAGAGCACCTCTTCCACCGTCCGATGCAGCCGGTGAATCTCGTCGATAAACAAGACATCGCCTTCCTGCAGATTAGTAAGCAGCGCCGCCAGATCGCCAGGCCGTTCGATCGCCGGACCCGACGTCGTACGCAAATTGACGCCCAGTTCGTTAGCAATAATATTGGACAATGTCGTTTTGCCCAGTCCAGGCGGACCATAGAGCAGCACATGATCCAGCGCTTCCTTGCGCATCTTGGCCGCTTCGATATAGATTTTGAGATTTTCTTTTGCCTGGTTCTGCCCGATATATTCGGCCAAATAACGCGGTCTGAGGCTCAACTCGACCGCCTGGTCTTCCATCATAAGGTTCGCGGAGATAATTCTATCGTCCATGCCCGGCTTCGCTCCTTTCCGTTACCCCTTGAACAGCTGCTGCAGCGCCCGCTTCATTAGCGAATCGACCGATTCCTCCGGCGTCACGCTGCTCTGCAAACCATTCCAGGCGCGATCCAGCTCGGCAGTCGTATAACCAAGCGCTGCCAGCGCGTCGCGCGCCTCTTCCCATGCCGTTCCGGCTCCTTGCCCGTTACCCGTACCGGCCAAGCCTGGCTCTGCGCCGAAGCCCGCTGCGCTAAGCAGGCCTTCGTCGCCGTAACCCGTCAGCTTGTCCTTCAGATCCAGCACCATGCGCTGAGCCGTCTTTTTTCCGATGCCGGGGAGTTTCGTCAGGAACGACAAATTTTCTTGTTGAATCGCGCCCGCGATCGCTTCCGGCCGGCCGGCCGATAAAATGCCAAGCGCCACTCTCGGGCCGATGCCGGATACATCAAGCAGCTTCCGGAACATCGTCTGCTGCTCTCTCGACTCGAAACCGAACAGATGAATCGCATCCTCCCGGACATGATGGTGGATATAGACGACTACCGGCTCATTCTTGCCCGCGAACGCATACGGATTCGGCATAAACACTCGATACCCCGTATCTCTGACGTCCATAACGATGTACTCCGTTTCTATATGTACGACCGGACCTCTCAAATAATCGATCATGAACGATTCACCTCGTTGATTTTGTTCGTCAGTACGGCCGAATGGGCATGGCAGATCGCTATGGCAAGAGCGTCCGCTACGTCGTCCGGCTTGGGAACCGCAGACAGCTTAAGGAACATCTTAACCATCTCCTGCACCTGCCTCTTCTCCGCCTTGCCATAGCCGACGACAGCCTGCTTCACTTGCAGCGGCGTATATTCCGCAACGGGAAGTCCACGCTGGGCCGCCGCAAGAATAATAACGCCGCGAGCCTGTCCAACGGCGAATGCCGTCGTCACGTTGCGGTTGAAGAACAGTTTCTCCACCGCGACGGAATCGGGCTTGTACCGATCCATCAGGGCGCCTGCCGATTCATAAATCTGCACAAGCCTGGTCTCCTGAGGCGTATGAGCCTCCGTTGTAATTGCGCCATATTGCACGGGCGTCAGCTTATGCCCGTTCTTGTCCACGAATCCGAATCCCGCAATGGCTATGCCGGGGTCAATGCCTAATACGCGCAAGCCGCCAACCCCTAACTTATGTAATAACGATAATATGAGTGCTACGGTTGCAAGCTGCCCTCGCAGCCTTCCCATGTTGCCCGCCCTTCATTATAACAAAAGATACCCGAAATGAGAACGAACGTTTGTTCATTAACGCTCAAGCGTTTCTCAATGATTGAGCGGGGGCCGGCTTTGTCGTCTGATCCACCGCTGCCTTGGTAGAACTGCGGCAGCAAGTCTTGTCGGTTAGTCCGGTGCTCTTGCTGGAGCAAGCGCACAAAAAACACTCACCGGTTCAATATCGATGAGTGTTTTTTGCCGTTCCATTGTTGCAGCGGGCAATAACGTATCTGCATAAAATTCGAGTGTTTAATAGCCCTGTTTGACGCCGCTCGTTTCCATCGCATAATCGCTGTAGGTCGACAGTACGCTGTTATATTCGTCGATGTCGCTAACCCGAATGCCTTCCGAAAGCTGATCCAGCTGGTCCTTCGGCAAGCTGCTCTCCATAAACCGGACATCAAGCTGGAAAAATGTCCGCATCACTTTTTCGTTGCTTGGCTCTCCGTCAAATAACGAGAAATTCCCATTGCGGTCTACTCCGAAGTAAGCATTGGTCTTGCATTCGGCCGACAAATCGTCAATCTGCTGCATCACGCGGAGCGTCTGCCCATCCTCTTCGAGACTGGTGCGCCATTCCGGATGCTGGCTGAGCAGCTTGATGATCGTCTCGGGTTTCATCAACCCGAGCGGCTCCGTCTCCTCGCCGCAAACGTACAAACGATGGAGCATGACTTGAACCGGAGCATTTCTGTCTTGCAGCATGCGGTTAACGGAAGGTTCGTCGAGGGTTGCCTCGCTCGCGAAACTCGCCGATGCATGCTGCGGCATGACTGCCAGCGAGACGAACAAGGCTATTCCGCCTAACTTCCAGATCGGACGGCGATTTCTTCGTATACGCTTTTTGACTTGCTTCCACAGGCTGAACGTCATCATGAGGAAGCCCCCTTTGGCTGGTTGTGATATTTGCCCATAGTGTGCGCCAGAAATGGTTAATTATTCAGACTCCGGAAATACATGAACAACAAAACAAGCCCCTTATCGGAGCTTGCCTGCGTTCAGCATTATGAGGGAACCGCATTTGCCTTTGTTTTAACGGTTCAGCCAAGGGCGGCTGCCGCTAGACGTTCTTTTTTTGGGTCGCGGCGCCACGGTCCGGATAACGGCTTTTTTGGCTTTTTTGCGCGGTTTTGAAGTGCCGGATTTGGACAACGGCGACTTCTTTTCTTGCTGAAACTCCAGCTCATCCTCCCGCTTGCCGCCGCAGCCGCAATCATCGTTAGCCGTCGATTGGACAGTCGGCCCAGACGAGACATTAGCATTTTGCTGCCATAAAGGCGATGGAGCATATGGCGGGTAAGTCATTGGATAACCGGCTCCGCCGTAAACCGGCGCCGACATGGTGGACATCGTTTGCGGCAAACCTTTGGTAGGCATGCCTGACAATGGCGATACCATTCCAGCATGGTTCGGCATATTGGACAATGGCATCATCATGTTATTCTCGCTGACTCCCGCATAACCGCCACCTGGGTATCCCCAGCCCCCCGCGCCGCCGTATGGCATCATGGAAGGTACGGGATATCCCATCATGCCTGCGCCTGGCGGGCAATCGTAAGGATACATGGAAGGCTTCTCGCCGTAAGGCATATCTCCGTAAGGCATCTCACCGTAAGGCATCATACCCGCATTCGGCAACACCGGAGCAACATTCGGCTGGTTCCCCATATACATGGCTTCCGTAGCAGGCATGTTGTATTGCTGGAACAAGTCCATGTCCATATACTGCATGTATTCCGATTGTGCCGGAGTTACCTTCTTCTCCGCCATCTTCTGAATCGGCAATGCCTTCTGAGCCACGTTCGTCGTCATTGGCGCATAATTGTTCATGCTCATGGGCGATACGTTCGTCGACAATGGCGCATAATTGTTCATGCTCATGGGCGATACGTTCGTCGACAGCGGCGCAACGTTGTTCATGCTCATGGGCGATACGTTCGTCGACAGCGGCGCAACGTTGTTCGTGTTTAGCGGCGATACGTTCGTCGACATCGGTGCAACGTTGTTCATGCTCATGGGCGATACGTTCGTCGACAGTGGCGCAACGTTGTTCGTGTTCAGCGGCGCTACGTTCGTCGACAGCGGCGCAACGTTGTTCGTGTTCAGCGGCGATACGTTCGTCGACAGCGGCGCAACGTTGTTCGTATTCAGCGGCGATACGTTCGTCGAAAGTGGCGCAACGTTGTTCATGCTCATGGGCGATACGTTCGTCGAAAGTGGCGCAAAATTGTTCGCCGCCATAGGAGCGACGTACGCGTTCGGCAGCGTTTTGCCCGTCGAAAGAGGCGATACTGCATTCGGCAATGTCTTGCCCGTCGAGAGCGGCATAATTGACTCGTTCGGCAGCGTTTTGCCAGTCGAAAGCGGTGCTACTGCGTTCGGGAATGTCTTGCCCGTCGCGAGCGGGGCGACATTGGCGGACAAAGGCTCGACTTTATGTCCCGAAAGCGGCTCAACCTTCGTCGCGAGCGGTTCGACTTTCCCCATAGCCATCGGTTCAACCTTCGTTGCCAAAGGCTCTACTTTACCCATAGCCATCGGCTCAACCTTCGTTGCCAGAGGCTCTACTTTACCCGTTTCCAGCGGTTCGACCTTCGTTGCCAAAGGCTCTACTTTGCCCGTTTCCAGCGGTTCGACCTTTGTGGCCAGAGGCTCTGCTTTGCCTTTTTCCAGCGGCTCGACCTTCGCTTCCTTCTCCTTCTGCTTAGGTGCGGGGGAAGGTACCGGCGAGATCGGTGCTGTAGGTGCTTTTTCCTGCACGGGGGCCGTATTCTTCTTGCCGATAACCGGGGCTGTTGACAACTTGCCGACCATGCCCTGCACGCCCTGCATAATCGAAGTCGGATGCAGCGGATGAACGCCTCCGGAGCCTGACTGCTTAACCGCCGTATTCGTTTTACCCGGCATGCCCGTTGGAGGAACCACGGTGTCCGCCTTCGGAATGTTGACGATCTCGCCCGTCAGCAAGACGTTGGGGTTCTTCAAATGCGGATTCGCGTATACCATCGCCGCCAGCGGCACGCCCCAAGCTTTGGACAGCTTCCAGAGCGTATCCCCTTGTTTGACGACGTGCTGATGCATGACTTCCACGCCTCCGATGCCATTTTGTCCTTGAGCACTTGGAATTTTCAGCTTCATCCCGACTTCCAGCACATCCGGATTCGTAATGCCGGGGTTCAAGCTTAAAATTTCCTCGATCGATACATTGTATTTTTTGCCGATGAAATACAGGGTATCGCCTTTTTTCACGATATGGATTTTCACTCGCCGATGACCTCCTGTCACGTTCTGGATAACTTGGCACGGCTAATGCCTGTTATCAATCTCTACATCCTATGCAGCAACTAGGCAAGTGTCGCCATCTTCGCACAAAAAAACCTGCCCGGAACATGTCTCCATGTCTTCCGGGCAGGTTGCCGCTTAATAAAATCTCGTTATTCGTATACTTTGACGCCGTCTACCGAAACAATCGCGCGGAATTGTTCCAGCAAATGCGTCGTGATCGGACCGGCTTGTCCGGAGCCGATCTTGCGTCCGTCGACTTCGCGCACTGCGATAACCTCGGCCGCCGTGCCCGTAAAGAACACTTCGTCGGCTACATATACGTCGTGCAGCGTGAACGGCTCTTCCTTAAGCTTGTAGCCGTGTTTGGCGCAAAGCTCCATGATCGCCGCACGGGTAATGCCTTCCAATGCGCCAACGTAACAAGGCGGCGTGTAGACGACGTTATTTTTGATAATAAAAATATTATCGCTGGATCCTTCCGCCACGTAGCCTTGGGAGTTCAGCATAATCGCTTCGCCCACTCCGGCAAGATTCGCCTGGATTTTGACCAGGATGTTGTTCAAGTAATTAAGCGACTTGATCTTCGGATTAAGCGCATCCGGGATATTGCGTCGCTGGGACACGGATACGGATACCAGACCGTTTTTGTAAGCTTCCTCCGGGTAAATCGAAAGCTGCTCCACGATAATAATGACGAATGCGGACGGGCAGCGGCGCGGATCAAGCCCCAGATTGCCGGGACCGCGGGATACGATTAGACGAATGTATCCGTCGCGCAGCTCGTTGCGGCGAATCGTCTCCACTAGCGCGCCCTGCATCTCCTCCAGGGAGAGCGGGATATCGAGCATAATCGATTTCGCAGAGTCGTACAGCCTGTCCAGATGCTCCTTGCACTTAAAGATGTTGCCGTCATAGATGCGAATTCCCTCGAAGATGCCATCCCCGTATAAAAATCCGTGATCGTACACGGATACTTTCGCATCCTCTTTTGTTACGTAATCGCCGTTTAGGTAAATCCATTGCTGTGCCATCTCTGCCCTTGCACCTCCGCGAAATTGTTCATCATGTATTTGTGTTGGTTCCTTGAAGCCTTGGGAATCGCCTTTTGTTACACCTTCGTGGCTTGAAGTTACAGCAGTTGCTCGTAAGTAAAGCTCGGATAACAGCCCAATATGCGAATCTGGCATCCTATGGCTTCGATCTCTTGAAGCGCGGCCGGCAGCAGCACCGTATCCAGCGACATCTCAATCTCGATATAAAAATAATAACTGCCCAGCTTCTTCTTCGTCGGCCTTGACTCGATGCGCGTCAGATTGATGCGGCGCCAGGCGAATGCCGACAGCACCTGATGCAGCGCTCCCGGATAATCCTCCGGCAGCGTAATAAGGATGCTTGTCTTCACGCGGTCCGACTGCCTGGCGGTATACGGCTCCGCCCCTACCAGCATAAATCTCGTATAATTGTTATCGTGATCCGTTACCTCGGTCGCGAGCAGGTCAAGGCCGTTGTTCGCCGCCGCGCTGCGGGTGCCGATCGCGGCAATTCCTTCGCCAGCATGATCGCGTACGATACGCACGGCTTCGGCCGTGCTGCCCACATGCTCTTTCTCCGCGTGCGGCATATGCTCGCGAAGAAATTGCGTACATTGCGCCATTGCCACTGGATGGCTGATCACCTTTTTGATCGTTGTCAAGTCAGGCTCGCCGGATTGTCCGGAGAACTCCTCCCGTCTTCCGATCAGATTCTGAATGGAGGGATACACCCATTCCGCCTGCATGGGAAGATCGACCTCGTGGACCAGCCAATCCAAATGCAGACTGACGGACCCATCGATCGTGTTCTCCATAGGAATAACGCTGTAGTCGCTGACCCCGTTCACCGTGGAGAGGAAGACGTCGGATATAAGCCGATGGTGCTTCCAATTCAGCGTCTCTTCCGCGAAAAGTTGCTTTGCCGCTTCGTCGGACACGGAGCCAGCAGGTAATAAAGCTATCGTTTTCATCATGCCCGTTCTCCTTTAATCCGTTCCAGGAAGGTCTCCCCATCATGGTCGGCATCTGCACTCTCTACCGTAACAACTGGACCGGAGACGCACGGCGCGAGCCAGAGGGTCTCCGCCTGGATGCCTTCCTTGCGCAGCGTCTCCTGCAGGAAATTCTCCAGCTCAGCCTTGGAACCGGACTCTGCGTCCACGAACGCGATCATTGTCGGCCCCGCTCCGCTGAGCGCAGCTCCAAGCGCGCCGAAGTCCGTCGCGCGCTCCAGAATCTCCGTCATGCCGGGAATGAGAGGCGCACGATAAGGCTGGTGCAGCCGATCCTTCATGGCATGACGGATAAGCCCAAGCTCGCCGCTGGCCAGGGCCGCGACGAGCAGCGAGCTGCAGCCGACGTTAAAGACGGCGTCGGCCATCGCCAGCCCAGAAGGCAATGCATGCCTTGCCTTCTCCGTAGCCAGTTCGAACGCCGGTATGGCTACCAGCGTCTCAAGCCTTGCAGGCGGCTCAATGCGTGCATGCTGCACGGTCTCGCCATCCCAGGCAGCGACGATGATGCCGCCGAACAGCGATGCGCCGACGTTATCCGGATGCCCCTCCAGCTTTGTAGCGAGCTCGAACAGCTTGTGATCGTCCAGCGGACTGCCGATCAGCGCGTTTGCCGCGACGAGCGCGGCGATAATGGCGGTCGCGCTGCTCCCGAGACCGCGTGCCAGCGGAATATCGCTGTACATTTCGATCGTAAGCTCCGGCACGCTGACGCCAGCTTCGTCGAATACGAGCTGAGCAACCTTGTAGAGCAGATTGCTTTTGTCCGTGGGCAGTCCATCCATGCCATCCCCGTGCAGCCGGAAGACCGTCTCTCCAGCTTGGGATGCCGACATTTCGATCCATGCGTACATCGAGAGCGCCATGCCGAGAGAATCGAATCCCGGGCCCAGATTAGCCGTGCTTGCCGGCACCTTAACGGTGACGCGGCGGTTGTCCGTATATGCTTTTTTTACTGCCATTATGCTCTCCATGCTCCCCGCTCCGTTCATTGTATTACCCCTCAACGCGATAGACGCTCTTCACCTTGTACACCACATCCAGCGATCCGAACGTGTCGATGACCTTCTGGATGGCAGCCTTGCTCGCATCATGCGTAATGATGATGATCTCGGCGTCGGGATTGTTCGGGTTCGGCTGCTGCAGCACCGACTCCAGGCTGACCTCGAATTCGGCAAAAACCTGAGTGATGCGCGCAAGAACTCCTGCACGGTCGGCAACATGCAGCAGGAGAAAATATTTCGACGAAATCTGTTCATCCGACTTCAGCTTCGTCTCCTTATAGTCCGCTACGCCGTTCTGCTTGCCGCTTACGCCGAGTTTCAGGTTCTTTACGACGGCAACCAGATCCGCGACGATGGAAGTAGCCGTTGGCAGCTCTCCGGCGCCCGCTCCGTAGAACATCGTCTCTCCAACCGCATCGCCGTAAACATATACCGCGTTAAACACGCCGTTTACGGATGCGATAGGATGCGTCTGCTTCACCATGGTAGGCTGTACGCTTATGCTGACGAGATCGTCCTGCCTCTCCGCAATGCCAAGCAGCTTCAGCTCATAGCCCAGACGTTTGGCATACAGAATATCTTCCTTGCTGACTTGCGAGATTCCCTTTGCCGATACGTTCGCAAGAGATACGTTCGTCCGGAAGCCAAGCGTCGCCAGAATCGTCATCTTGCGTGCCGCGTCCAAACCCTCCACGTCGGAGGTGGGATCCGCTTCGGCGTAACCCAGCTCCTGCGCTTCCTTCAGCACGTCGCTATAGGAGGCTCCTTCCTGGCTCATCTTCGTCAGAATATAGTTCGTCGTACCGTTAACAATGCCCATGATCTTCGTAATCCGATCGGAAGAAAAGCCGTCGACCAACGTACGTAAAATGGGAATACCGCCAGCTACGCTGGCTTCGTACAAGATGTCGCAGCCATTCTCCTTGGCTTTGGCCACAATCTCCGGTCCGTGGAGCGCCATCAAGTCCTTGTTGGCCGTCACGACATGTTTGCCCCGCGACAACGCCTCGATAATGTATTCCTTTGTTCCCGCAATGCCGCCCATGACTTCTACGACGACATCGATATCGGGATGGCGGATAATATCCCACGGATCCTCCGTCAGCTTATCCGGATCAATGGAGATCGAACGAGACTTCGTCTTATTCTGTACCAACACCTTCTCAATGACGATCGGCAAACCAACCTGGCTTTGAAGATCCTCCTGATGCCCTTCCACAATACGTACGACGCCCGTTCCCACTGTACCCAGTCCGAGCAATCCTACCTTAATCGGCTTCATCTATATTCCTCCGCTCCATGATTTAACCTTGACCGATGACCGCTGCCTTCCTCACGCCGGATTGCCGCTTCAGCAGTTCCAATAGATCGGACAGTTCTCCTGCAAGTCCCGCGATGTCCACCGACAACACAACATTGGCGAATCCTTGCAGCGGGATGCTCTGATTCATTGTCAGCACATTGCCTTCCTGGCCTGCGATCAGTCCCAGCACGCAGGAGAGGACGCCTGCCTTATGCTCCAGCTCCATCGAGATCGTCACGATCCGTTCGCGGGCAATATCGTTTAGCGCGAACACGCCATCCTTATACTTGTAAAAGGCGCTGCGGCTGAGTCCCGCCCGCTCCACAGCTTCATGAACAGTTGCCACCGCGCCGCTGCTAAGCAGCTCCTTCACTTGAATCGTCTTCAGAATCGCTTCGGGCAATAGTTCCTCCCGGACGACATAATAGCGTTCAGCCACATCCGTCCTCCTCATAAAGACAATTGTACACCTATAGTGGACATTATATCGAAATCCAGGTGGCGCGGCAATAGGCCGATAAAAAAAAGACGACTGCCGTCGTCTTTCGCCATCGGAGGCTAAACTTCCCGGTCGCGAAACGCCGGGACAGTCCAACACGAAATTTAGTTGTAAGGGTCGTAATCGGTGCCTTCAAAAAATTCGAACGCGAAATCGCCGATCCGCACCATATCTCCGTCCTTGGCGCCTTCCTTGCGCAGCTTCTCGTCGACGCCCAGCTTACGCATCGTACGGGCAAATCGCATGACGGCGTCGTAGGAATTCAAGTTGATCCGCTTCATCATCCGTTCGATGCCTTCGCTCTCGACGACGAATACCTCGTCCTCGCGATGAACCGTGAACGTAATTTCGTCGCGTTTCTCGTACTTGTATACCTTGCGTTCCTCGATGTCCTTCACTTCCTCGACCTCGATCGACGCCTCCACGGTATCCAGTACATCCGCCGCCTTGTACAGCAGCTCCTGAATGCCTTCTTTCGTAAGAGAGGAGATCGGCATAACGACGTAATCCTTATCGCCCTTGACCTCATCCAGTTGCTCCTTGAAGAGGGCCAGCTGCTCCTCCGCTTCCGGCATGTCCATCTTGTTGGCCGCAATAATCTGCGGGCGATCCGCAAGCTTCTCGTTATAGTGAGTCAGCTCCGCGTTGATCTTCTGCCAGTCGTCGAACGGTTCTCGCCCTTCCGACGCCGCCATATCGATGACATGAATAATAACCCGCGTTCTCTCCACGTGACGAAGGAACTCGTGGCCAAGACCAACGCCTTCATGAGCGCCTTCGATCAGACCCGGCAAATCCGCCATAACGAAGCTCCGTCCGTCGCCGACGTCGACGACGCCCAAATTCGGCGTAATGGTAGTAAAGTGATAGGCGCCGATCTTCGGCTTGGCACCGGATACGACCGATAACAGCGTAGACTTTCCGACGCTTGGGAAGCCGACCAGACCAACATCCGCCATCACCTTGAGCTCGAGAACGACCCAGCGCTCCTGTCCTTCTTCGCCATTCTCCGAAATATAAGGAGCCGGATTCGTCGGCGTTGCGAATCTGGTATTGCCGCGTCCGCCCCGTCCGCCTTTTGCGACAACAACCTGCTGACCGTGACGCGTCAAATCCGCGATGATTTCGTTTGTATCGTCGTCAATGATGACCGTTCCCGGGGGGATGCGTACGATCGTGTCGTCGGCGCTCGCGCCGTGCATGCTCTTAACCTTGCCGCGCTCGCCGCGCTCGGCCTTGAAGTGCTTTTGGTAACGGAAGTCCATCAACGTTCGAAGCCCTTCGTCTACGCGAAAGATCAGATCTCCTCCGTTGCCGCCGTCACCGCCGGCGGGACCGCCATTCTCTACATATTTTTCGCGGCGGAAGGATACGATGCCGTCCCCGCCGTTTCCGCCTTTTACGAATATTTTTGCCTTGTCGACAAACATGCCATGCCTCCGTTCAAGCGCCTATCTCGCGCAGCTCCGTCTTTAGAACCATCTCATTGTACGACTGTTCCTCGGATATTGGAGAGAGCGATGCGCCTTTCAACTGCTCTTTCATTTTGTGCTGCCATTGCCGTTCGTTGATCAATTCGCCGTCATAATAGAAGGAGGCGTACAGCATGCCGCTCTCCGTCGCCAGCCGCAACCGGAGCAGCGCCTGCTCCCCTGTGCCAGGCTTCGCGGACAACCGATAAACGTTGATTGTATGTATAAGCGTCTCCGCTACACGGTCTGCATCCTGTACCATTTCCTGCAAATTAATACCGTTATCGATCTCGACTTCCAGCGCAAGGGAATTCGTCAGCGTGCGAAATGACTGAATATAGCTGATGAGCGAAGGAACGCCAAGCCGGGAGATTGCGCTTTCGGCATTCATTCTATCCCTTATTTTCTCCACGCAGCCCACCGTCTTATCCAGCTTGCCGAGTCGAATGTATCCATAAAGCACTTGAAGATCGTTCATCCAGTCATGCCGATGATGATTTAAAGTTCGGACGCTGGCTGACTGCATGGCGGTAATCGTAGCCGTAATTCGAGCCCGATGCTCCATTCGTTCGCTGCGAATCCAATAGATCGCAGCGGCCCCAATCCAGATCAAACAACCGATTATAAGCAAGCGGCTGCCTGGCCAGACCAGAAGCGCGGCTGCCGGCGCGATCGCCGTCGCCGCGACATAATACTTTGCCGTTGTCATGGCTATCATGCCCAGAACCTGCCTTCTTAAGGGAATTGCTAGCTGCTAGCTTTCCCAGTATAACACGCTCGTCCAAAGCGGTCATTAGCAAAGGTGAAACTGCCGCGCCAATCTTGTGGAGCGCTGTACGTTTCATAACGAGAAGGGCTTTCCCGACAATGACAAAAGCCCCGGACCAAGACATGCTGGCCGGGGCTGGTGGTTGCAAATTAAGCTTCTACTGCAGCTGCAACAGGAGCTTGATCAACAGGGTATACGCTCACTTTCTTACGATCGCGACCCAGACGCTCGAACTTGACAACGCCGTCTACTTTCGCGAACAGCGTATCGTCCTTGCCGATGCCTACGTTCGTTCCCGGGTGGATCTTCGTTCCGCGTTGACGGAACAGGATGCTGCCGCCGGATACGATTTGACCGTCCGCACGTTTAGCGCCAAGGCGCTTGGATTGCGAGTCGCGTCCGTTCTTCGTGGAACCTACGCCCTTCTTGGATGCGAACAACTGAAGATTCAGTTTCAACATGGAGTACCCCTCCTTCTTGAATTGATAACGTCTCGCAGGACAGCCTTATCGGAGCTGCTCCTGTATAACGACGTGCTTGCCGTATGATGTAGCGATCGTCTCGAGCATGACGACCATGCCTTCGAGCAGCAGCTGCATGCGGCTGTCCGCCTCTGCATCGGGCAGAACCGGAACATCCGAGGACAGCCAGCCGTTCTTAACCGTGGCAGGCAGCTCGATCCCCGCTAAAGTCTCAATCGCGTTAACCGTGCCGACCGATACCGCCGACACGCCGGCGCAGACGATGTCCTTGCCGGGCTTCGCATATTTGGCATGTCCTTCGACCGCAAACGATACGATGCGCCTATCCTTCTCATTCCTTACGAGAGTAACTGTAATCATAGCTCAAATCCTCATGCTTACGCTTGGATTTTCTCGATCGTTACTTTCGTGTAAGGTTGACGATGGCCTTGCTTGCGACGGTAGTTCTTTTTGGCTTTGAATTTGTAAACGATGATCTTTTGGCCTTTGCCGTGTTTCTCGACTTTGCCAGTAACGCTTGCGCCGGAAACCACCGGAGCTCCCGTTACAAGACCGTCCTTGCCGGATACGGCCAGAACGCGATCGAACGTTACGCTTTCGCCTTCGCTGCCGTTCAGTTTCTCGATGTAGATCACATCGCCTTCCTGAACTTTGTATTGCTTGCCGCCAGTTTCGATGATTGCGAACATAATAGGTGCACCTCCTTATTTTCGAAGACTCGCCTGAGTCAGGTGGCAAATCGCTGATGCGCTGCGCTTATGTAACCTGTTCGGAGCGGTACCTGTATGTCAGTTTCAATAAAGATACGTAACATACACCAAAACAGTTTATCACATTACACTATACGGTTTCAAGAGGTTGTTCAAAAGATTGTACAAGAGGTTGTTCAAAAAATTCGCTTTTGATCACGAAGTATACCATGAAGCATACTCGACATCGAATCACATCTTCTCCATTATGAGCGCTGAGCCAAATGATGGCTTGCGCCCATACGCGCTTTTTTGCGCGTCAACTCCATCAGTCCCAGTCGAGTCCAGCCCACAATGGACGTCTTCGTACCGTCTCGGAGTGCCTCTTCCATCAGCCTTGCAAGCACTTTGGACCGGCTCTCTTCGCGTTCCATATCTATAAAATCGATGATGACAATGCCGCCGACATCGCGCACTCGCAGCAGCCTGCCAATAAGCGAAGCCGCCTCCAAGTTGGTACGGAACACCGTATCCTCCAAATTGTCCGAGCCGGTAAACTTGCCCGTATTCACGTCAATGACGGTCAGCGCCTCCGTCTCCTCCCAGATGAGGTAGCTCCCGCTCCCCATAGGTATTCGTCTCAAAAACGCCGTCTCGATCTGCTCCGCGACCCGGAATTCCTGAAATATGCCGCGGCCGCCGCCGCCTCTATACAGCTTGACCCGACCGTCGAACGCAGGCGAGATGTCTTTGAGCAGCTCCGTCGCTTCGCCGAAACGGGCCGAATGGTCAATCCAGAGCTCGTCCATATCGGAGGAAAACGTATCGCGGATTACTCGGTGCAGCAACCCTTCTTCGCAATGCAATATTGCCGGCGCGACCGCGTGTATCGCCTTGTTTCCGATCGAGCGCCAGCGCTCCCTCAGCTTGGACACATCGGCCTGCAGCGACTCCAGCTCCTCGCCTTCGGCTGCGGTTCGCATAATAATGCCTTCTTCGTCGAGCTTCAGCCGCTCGCCGGCTATGCGCAGGCGCTCTCGCTCCGTCTCGCTAGCCACCTTCTTGGATACGCCGACGTAATCGGCGAACGGCAGGTAGACAAGCCAGCGTCCAGGCAAATTGAAGTGCGTCGTCACTCGCGCTCCCTTTCCGCCCAGCGGATCTTTGACAACCTGCACGATGATATCCTGTCCCGGCTGAGCCAGTTCCCGGATAGGAGGTTTGTTTTTAGGCTGCTTGTCAGCATGGGGATGGAGCATATCGTCAATGTACAAGAAAGCGTTTTTGCCGATGCCGATATCGACGAAAGCCGCATCCATCCCCGGCAGCACGTTCACGATTTTCCCCTTGTAAATGTTGCCCACCAGACTCGCGCCACTCGAGCGTTCCATTAAAAAATCCGTCAGCTGCCCGTTCTCCAGAACGGCCGTCTGCAGCGTATCGCCATCCACGTGCATAAGCATCTGCTTCATTAAACAACCATTCCTTCTGTCGCTTTTCCTCTATTCTAGCCCAAAAGCTCCCGGACTGCACGGTTTGGATTCAAACCGGACAAGCAGCTCTCCACAATCTGGTCTTCCGCCAGCACGCGCAGCTCCTTGCCGGACGGATCCAGCACATAGATCAAATGATAACGTTCCCGATTAAGACTCTTGGCAACGGACAATATCGATTGATAGCCGTTAACGATGATCGGCGTCGCCTTTTTCCCGCTATCCAGTGCCGTCAGCGCGGAGCGGCGCCGATGGGTCAGAAATCGCACGAACAGATACGGCACATTCCGATAGTATGTCCAGTTGCTGAGCAACAGGAATACGCCAACGACCAGAAGATTCAGCTGTACGCCGTCTCCGTAACCAGAAATCCATAGGGGCGCCGCGGCGGCCGCGATCATAATCATGCTAAAGCCAAGGCTGAGTCTTGCCGACCAAAGCAACGTCTGATAATAGTTCAGGAATACGCTGATCATCGAATGGGATAGCTTGCCTCCGTCGAGCGGATGAATGGGGAGCAGGTTAAATAAAGCGATCATCATATTAGCCTGTACAACATAGTCCGCCCATGGTTCGCTCCACAATCCCGTCACGCCGCAGGTCCAAGCCAGCAGCCCCATCCATACGTTCTGAAGAGGTCCTGCAAGTGCCACGAGGGCTTCTTCCCTGGCGCCGGCGCCTCCCGCCTCGACCTCTGCCACTCCTCCGAACGGAAGAAGCTTAACCTCCTTGATCCGCCATCCGAAACTTTTGGCCGCGAATACATGTCCAAGCTCATGTACGATGACACTGAGAAATAACACCGTTAATTCGGCAAAATATCCCGTAATGGCGGAAGCCATCATGATCATTACGAAGAGAGGATGAATAGACCACGCGATCCCGCGCCACTTAATCAAGCGTGATCACATCCAGCGGGTCCATATAACGGTCGCCTTGCTTCACAGAGAAGTAGAACAAGCTTTGCCCGCTCGCATCTCCCTCCTGCAGCTTCCCGATAATATCGCCAGCCTCTACCCAGTCGTTTACCGCTACATCCGCTCTGCCAAGCTTGCCGTAGATGGTAACGCGGTTGTTGGCATGCTGAATGAGAATGCTTTCCTCCGTCACCATAATCACTCTGCCCGTCTCCGCTGCGGCAACGGGGGCCTCAGACGAACCGGACAGTTCAATTCCATTAAGCGTCTCCGCAAAGGTACGAATTAGAGAAGCATCTTCGATCGGCACGACGGCCGCCTTCCTCACAACTCCGTTTACCCCGACGGCGCCTTGATCATCGCCGCGAAACATTGGAATGAAGGATGGCGCCCCCGCGAACGCTTGCTTGTACCACACCGCTGCCGCCGCAAAATCGATTTCTTGCGTCAGCGCCTGCTTTAAGTATTGCTGACCGCGCAGCGCCAAATCGTTGCTGGTTTGAAACATGGCGTAAATAACGCCAAACGCAAGAAGCGCAACAATCGTCTTCCAGCGCAGGCTGTGCAGAAAACGCCTCCAACCGCTGCGGGGCGGAGAGGAATCGTCGTATGTGCGCGTCTGCCTGACATAACTCTGCTTGCCTCCCGGAATGGCCGTTTCCTCTTCCCAGGAAACCCAAGGGTTAGGATTGCGCTTCCAGGCAACCTCTGGATCCTGAGGATCACCCGATATTTCCTCGCGATCCCCTCCACGTTCGCTGCTCGCTGACGGCCCTTCCGGGAACATTAAATGCATCTCTTCCTGTCTCTGCGAACCTAATGTCTTAGGCTCCGCCGCAACCTGCTTGCCTTTCTTGCCAGGCCACGGGGGCGTCCCGTTCTCCCCTTGATGACGCTGCTCTTGCTGCCTTTGCAGCATATCCACCTTATTCTCCTGCCGTTCAGAAGCCGCATATTCCTCCAGCAGTGACTTTATTTTCTCATGCCTTCGATGCCTCACGTCATCCCTCAGTCCCATATGGACCATCCTCCCCGCTGCCTTGTCCTATTTTCATATTTATGAAGCTCCAAGGACAAGTATGCGAACAAGCCCGCAACTGGAGGGAGAACAATAAATTTGCAGGTTTTAAAGTAGGTTCTAAAGGGGGTGAAAGCAGATTTGAACGGCTGGCAGCAGAGTTAACGAGTCTGAGAGCCATGATAAAGGGGAATTCTCCCTTTATTTTTCTGATTTTCCGCTTCACAGGCGGATTAGATGGAAAAATGTAAGTAGAATAAATAGTAGACACCTCGTTAAGAGAATTCGATAATGAATGAAATAGGAGGTGTTCACAATGGGTGAACAGCGGAATCGATACAATGAAGAGTTTAAGAAACAGACGGTAAAGTATCTGCAAGGGCAGACGAAATCGGTGGAGGACATCGCCCTCGAACTAGATATTCCCGCGAAGACGTTACATGCCTGGAAAGCGAAATTTCGAGATTTTAAGAATGAACCCGTCGCCAGTTCGGAACGCCTCCGTGAGCTCGAGCAGCTCGTTAAAGAGCAAGAACGTGAGCTCCGCGCGAAAGACCAGAGGATTTCCGATGTAGAGGAGGAGCTCGCGATTGTAAAAAAGGCTGTGCACATCTTCAGCAAACCAAGGAACGACGGTTCCAGTTCATAGAAGATCATCGCTCCGAGTTTCGTTTAGAGAAGATGTGCGAAGTCATGAGTGTTTCACGTAGCGGTTACTACAAATGGAAAAATGCAGAGATAAGCAACCAGGAGCTGAGAAAACGGACTTTAATGGAGCGGGTTTCTTACCATTTTCATGATTCTGAGCAGCGCTACGGTGCTCCAAAGATCACGTATCTCCTTCAAGAAGAAGGCCACACAGTAGCAGAGCGAACCATTGGTTTATATATGCAGGAGCTTGGCCTGCGTGCCTGTGTCTCGCGAAAGTACAAGGTGCAGACAACAGACTCGAGCCATGATTTGCCGATCGCACCTAACGTACTCAACCAAAAGTTTAAAACGGAGAAACCTAATAAGGTCTGGGTGGCAGACATTACCTACATTCCATGCAGAGAGGGCCGTTTATACTTAGCAAGCATTCTTGACCTGTGTACACGTGAGATCGTAGGCTGGCGCCTAGGGAGCCGGATGACGACCGACTTGGTACTTGGTGCGTTGCAAGACGCCTATAAAGCTAAAAAGCCAAAGAAGGGGCTGCTGCATCATTCAGATCGCGGTAGTCAATATGCATCTGATGATTACAGAAAGCAACTCAAAACCTACAAAATGGAAGCCAGCATGAGTCGGAAAGGCAACTGCTATGACAACGCCTGTATCGAGTCATTTCATAGCGTGCTCAAGAAGGAACTCGTTTACTGCAAGCGATTCAATACGAAGCAACAGGCCTATGAAGAAATCTACAGATATATTGAGTTTTTTTACAATCGTAAACGGATCCACAGTGCACTGGGTTACTTGTCACCAGTCCGGTATGCTGCAAAATTTAATAAGAGAAAAGCGGCATAAATGGTGTCCACTTTCTTGACAGAGGTCCAAAACGCCCTCTATATTCAAGCAAATCCACTTTCCCTAACACTATCCAGACGTTTAGATGTACAATTTCCCTTTATTTTCGCTGAACTACCCGCAGTCAAAAAATTAAAGGGACTTTTTCCCTTTATTGAATTTCCGCATAAAGCAAACAGAAACATAGTCCGATGAACGCCAATCCTTCTAGCCTATCGGGGCTTCGTAACCGTTTAGAAACACCAATTGGCGCAAGCAAACAGGCAGGCCGCCGCGGAATTCTCCGCAGCGGCCTGCCTGTCGCCTATTTTATTGCTATTTGATTCTAAACGGGCTGTGCTCAGCACCCAGCTCCCGTTACTCGGCGAGCTCATACACCTCTTGATGGGCTTTGATGCTGAACACAAGACCAATCGAGATCATGTTGAGCAGCAGCGAAGTGCCGCCGTAACTGACGAACGGCAGCGTAATGCCTGTAATGGGCATGAGCCCTATCATCATGCCGATGTTCTGGAACACCTGAAAGACGAACATGGAGACGATTCCGATGACCATGTACGAGGCACGCCTGTCGTAACACTTGAAGGCGACCATAATCATTCGATAGATGAGCAGGAAATAAAGCAGCAGCAGAATCGCGGCGCCCTGGAATCCGAATTCCTCGCCGATGACGACGAAGATGGAATCCGAATAGGCATAAGGGATATACCCGCCGTTCTTGAGATTGCCTTCCAGAAACCCTTCCCCGTTTAATCCGCCTGACCCGATCGCCATCTGAGCATACATGGACTGATGTTTATTATCGGAAGAAGCCAACTCGGGATTGATGAACGTATTTATTCGTTCATACCAGTGCCCTTTGGAATTGTCGACGAGATAGGTTTTGATTTCTTCGTTAAAAGCATTAAAGAGAAACATAAACAAGATGATGCCTGCTACTACGACAGCCAGTCCGATCGCTACATGCGAATACTTGACATTGCCGATCCAAAGCATCCCGATCACGATGACGATATAAATAATCGCATTTCCGAGGTCGGGCTGAATCATGACCAACAAGAAGGGCAGGAACGAGAATGCGCCAATCATCAAAATATCGCTTGAAAAATGCAATCGATCTCCTTGACGTCGACCTAACAAATATGCAATGCCTATGATCAGTATGATCTTGACCATTTCTGCCGGCTGAAACAAAAAATCGCCCGGAAGCTTAAACCATCCCTTTGCACCGTTTATTTCCACTCCAATGAAATAAACCAATATCAGCAATACAACGCCGATGCCATACAACACATGCCACAACTTCAGGATGATCCGGTAATCGAACAACACCGCGGCAATAGCCACGATAAATCCAAGACCGTAAAACGCCAGCTGTTTGATTTCGTAATTGGCATATCCCGGATGATTCGCAGTCGCGCTATGTATAGCGATAACGCTGATCGCCGCGAGACATGCGAGAATAAGGATTATGCCCCAATCCAGTTTCTTTAATTTATTAAGCACAGGTCAATCATCCTATTCCCAGAAACTTGCGGAACCGCTTGAACGCGCCTGCCTTCTCGTCGAGCACCATTAACGGCACCATATCGCCCAATATTCGGCGGCTAATATTGCGGTACGCGATGGCAGCACGTGATGCAGGGTTCATAACCGTCGGCTCCCCATTGTTGGCCGCCGTAATGACCTTTTCGTCATCGGGAACAATACCCAGCAGATCTATGGCAAGCACCTGGCATATTTCGTCGATATCCAGCATTTCACCGCTCTTTACCATAGAAGGCCGAATCCGGTTAATCACCAGCTTGGACGGAATTTTGTTTCCTTCCAGCAATCCGATGACACGATCGGCATCCCGCACGGCCGCATTCTCCGGCGTTGTGACGACAATTGCGCGGTCCGCGCCGGCAATAGCGTTGCGGAAACCGTGTTCGATACCGGCCGGGCAATCGATAATGATATAATCATGACCCTGCTTGAGCTCCAGCACGATGTCTCGAATCTGCTCCGGCTTAACGGAGTCTTTATCTTTCGTCTGTGCGGCCGGCAGCATGTACAGCTCGTCGAAACGTTTGTCCTTGACTAACGCCTGGTTCAGGCGGCAGCGTCCTTCCGCCACATCGACCAGATCGTATATAATGCGATTCTCCAGCCCCATAACGACATCCAGATTGCGCAGACCGATATCCGTGTCCACCATACATACTTTTTTGCCAAGCAACGCAAGAGCTGTTCCGATGTTCGCAGAGGTCGTCGTCTTGCCGACGCCGCCTTTGCCTGATGTAATTACGATCGCTTCTCCCATACTCTACACCCCTCTAAACAGGATAGGATTCTGCCTGATGCGGAATAGCTGCGACAACTTGTCAATCTGCATCTGACCTTCATTAAGATACGCGAATTCCATCGCGGAATCGAAAGTCAGCCATTCCTCCGGCGGCCTGCTGACGACATCGGCAATTCGCAGCTGCGTCGGCCTCATGAGCGAAGTCGCGATGATGGCATCGGTGCGTCCCGCGAAGCCCGCATGCGCCATCCCCCTAAGCGCTCCCAATACATAGATATCGCCGGTGCACAGAATGGAGCCCCCCGGATTGACATCTCCGATTAAAAGCAGGTCGCCTTCGTGCTCCAGCGTCTGCCCGGAGCGAACGATGGATGACAAAACGTGCAAGTTCGCCGCTCCCCCGCCGCTCTCCGGCTTCGCCGGAGGATCGGATTCCATCGACTGAATCATCAAGTTCCCCTGTGCGCCGATGATGCTTGCAAGCTGCTCCCTTTGTTCATCCGTTATGATTCTGGAGCCCAGCCTGACATGTATATGAACGAGCGGTCCCGTCAGCAACTGCTGGTGCGTTTTCTCCAGCTTGTGCCTGAGTTCGGCAACCAGAGCATCGAACACGCATTGATCGTCGAGAAGGAACAGAAGACCTTCCTTAACGCCTTTAATCATAATATGCTGCTTTTCGGTCACATTTGTCCCTCCCCAACCTATTCAATTCTGGATGCCGGTCCCGAATTCCTGCTGCTTACGTCCCGCTTTATTCTTCTTCTCCGTTTTCTCCCGTTTCCTTGCGCGACTCGAACATACGTCTGACCGGCACATAACAAACCAGCGCGAAGGCCAGCTGAAGGAACAAGCTCGGCAAAATATGATTGAGCAGCGCCCACGCATAGGATGCGCTCGTAATCCGGAATACCTGGTAAATAAAAAAGAGGGCCGTGTCGTATAAAATACACGCGAAGCCGATGACCGTAATCGCCATCATGACCGTCGCCCGCTTTCTCTCCAGCAGCACGCCCGTAAAATAGCCAATGATCCCCATCGCAAAAAAGTTAAGTCCGAGCAACTGGCCGAAATAGACGACGTCCTGCAGCAGGCCGAAGCCCGCTCCCAGCAGCAGTGCCATATGGCGATTGCCGTACAATGCCGAAAATAAGACGAATACGAATATAAAGTGCGGTATAATCCGGCTCCCGTATCCCTCCGGGATAATCCATGGCATGAGCGAGCCCTCGATAACGAATAGCAGCAGCATAATCGCAACGATTCGGTTCATGCTCATGGAGCGTTCTCCTCAGCGCTCGCAGCCTGAACGACGAACACCTCGGCCAGATGGTCGAAGTTGGTCGCAAGCTTTACGCTTGCCGTGTAGGTCAAGCCAAAGTCGCCGACCTGCTTGGTCTCTACCGTGCCGATTCGGAGTCCTCTTGGATAAACGCCGCCAAGGCCGGAAGTGATAACGGTATCGCCAATCTCCATCTTGTCGTTCTCGCCGATCCGCGTCATCAAAATCCGGTTCGTCTCTTTGTTGAAGCTGCTCAGAATGCCGAAGGATTCGTTCTCGCGGCCTTCGATCGTCGCGGAGATGGAATTGAAAGTCGGCGACGTTTCGTTAAGCTCGGTGATCGGGGTGATCGCCGCCGTAAAAGGCGTCACGGAACTCACCAGCCCGACCAAGCCGTCGACGGTCGTCACAGCCATATTTTTTTCGATGCCATGTTTCGATCCCAAATTAATCGTCATCGTCCGGTTGTTCGCGTCATTGCTGATGGAGATGACTTGCGCAATCAGATAATTGTAGTCATTCATCTGCTTCTGCTGCTCCGTGAATTTGAGCTGCTCTTTGTAGCGCTCATTGTCCTTTAGAATAAAGTTGTATTCCACTTTATCCCGCGCATACGCGGCAACGGTACTCTTAAGCCGCTCGTTCTCTTCGTAGATCATCCGGAAATCGCGGATATCCTCAAAGAAACCCGCTATATAACCAGCGGGCTTGTAGAACCACTGCTGCACGAAACCGGAGGTGTCCTTAAGGAACTTCTCCGGCCAAGTGAGCTCTTTGCGATCGCTGAGCGAGAAGCCGATGATCGCGATAAACAAAATAAATCCGATCATAAGCATAAAAACACGCTTATTTCTCATGAAATTAAACAGCCCGATCACCTGCCTGTCTCATATCCGTACATTCTATCTCGAGCGCCTAGCGCTTCGAACGATTCGAAGTGCCTCTGCTCTTGAACAAATGGATGTTATCCAACGAACGGCCCGTTCCGATCGCTACGCAGTCAAGCGGATTGTCTGCCACGATGACCGGCATGCCCGTCTCGCGCTGCAGAAGCTTGTCCATATTACGAAGCAGCGCCCCGCCGCCTGTCAATACGATACCGCGATCCATAATGTCGGCGGACAGCTCCGGAGGACACTTCTCCAGCGTAACCTTGACGGCTTCCACTATGGAATTGACCGTATCCATAAGCGCATCCGTAATTTCGTCCGATGTAATCGCCAGCGTCTTCGGCAGTCCCGACACAAGGTCTCGGCCGCGAATTTCCAATGTCTCCGGCTTGTCGAGCTGCAAGGCGGAACCGATCTCCATCTTCAGCTGCTCCGACGTTCGCTCGCCGATCATCAGATTGTAGAGTCTCTTGATATATTGGATGATCGCCTCATCCATATCGTCGCCGGCTACCCGGATCGAACGGCTCGTCACGATGCCGCCAAGAGAGATGACCGCCACCTCCGTCGTTCCGCCCCCAATATCAACGACCATGGAGCCCGTCGGCTCCCATACCGGCAAGTCGGCGCCGATCGCGGCCGCAAACGGCTCTTCGATCGTAAACGCTTCTCTGGCGCCGGCTTGCTTCGCTGCGTCCTCGACGGCGCGCTGCTCGACAGCCGTAATGCCGGAAGGCACGCATACCATAACGTTGGGATGACGCGGGAAGAGAGACCGCTGCTTCTGAGCGGAGCGGATAAAATATTTGATCATCGTTGCCGTCGTCTCGAAGTCGGCGATTACTCCATCCTTCATAGGTCGTACGGCGCGAATATTGCCAGGCGTTCTGCCGATCATTTTTTTGGCTGCCTCGCCGACTGCTTCGATCGTTTTTGTATCGGTACGCAAGGCCACCACGGAAGGCTCCCTCACGACAATTCCTTTTCCCTTAACGAATACAAGCGTATTCGCCGTACCAAGATCGATTCCTAAATCCTTGTTCAATCTACCAAACATTGTTACTGCTCCCTTCTCCATTACAACGCGATACCGCAGATGTGTTTCCACGTATTTATTATTATATTACAGATGACCAAGCTCCTTCAAACTTACGAAGCGGCCATCGCCAACGACGATATGATCCAGTACTTCTATGCCGACAAGCTGCCCGGCTTCCGCAAGACGCTTGGTCAGCG
Source organism: Paenibacillus sp. PAMC21692 (assembly GCF_014303795.1). Taxonomy (NCBI): domain Bacteria; kingdom Bacillati; phylum Bacillota; class Bacilli; order Caryophanales; family Paenibacillaceae; genus Paenibacillus; species Paenibacillus sp. PAMC21692. The sequence continues at coordinate 3,767,440 of NZ_CP060293.1, read as the reverse complement.
AAATATCCTCGGGACTGGGCGCAGGATCGCCGCTGGGATGATTATGGGCGCAGATGACCGATGCGCTGTTCCTCTTGATTGCGGCTCGGAACACTTCCCGAGGATGGACCAGCGAGGCATTAAGCGTTCCGACGGACAAAGTTTCCCGGGCAATAATGCCGTTCTTCGTATTGAGGAAAAGACAAACGAAGTGCTCTTTGTCCAAATATCGAAGTTCCTCCATAACCTGATCCGCCGCGTCCTTGGGCTTCCGAATCGTAATGATGTCTTCATGACGTGTTCGAATCATCCGCCTGCCGAGCTCTATGCCGGCACGCAGCTGAAGCGCCTTCGCAGGACCGATGCCGTTAATGGCCGTCATCTCCTCCACGCTCATGTCGAGCAGCCCTCGCAAGCTGCCGCATTGCTTAAGAATGGAGCCTGCCAGATGTACCGCAGACTGTTTCTTCGTACCCGTTCTTAACAAGATTGCAAGCAGCTCAGCATGGCTGAGCGCCTCTGCCCCATATCGCATCATGCGCTCTCTTGGACGTTCTTCATGGGGGACATCACGCAATACATTTCCATGTATTTCCATAAATATCCCATCCTCTAATTTCCGAATTAATACGTTCGAACTCCGAATAGCTCAAGCTTGTCCGTCAGCAGCGAGATCGGCAGGCCAACAACATTGAAGTAGCATCCCTCAATCCCTTCTACCAGAGCCGCTCCAAGACCTTGAATGCCATATGCCCCGGCCTTGTCCATCGGTTCGCCGGAAGCGACATAACGACGGATCCTTTCCTCGGATAGAGGTTTCATCGCCACTCGGGTTCGCCGGCTCGCCACGATCCGATTGTCCGATCCTGCCTCCAAAAGCGCGATGCCGCTATACACATCGTGCGAGCGGCCCTGCAGGGAGGTTAACATGGCAGCCGCCTCATCGCTGTTTGCAGGCTTGCCCAGCACTGCCCCATCCAACACAACGATCGTGTCCGCTGCCAATATCAGCGTGCCCTCGAGAGGCATTTCTTGCTTCGCCAGCATGGCTTCCGCAGCGATGCCTTTGCGAAGGCTCAATCGCTCCACGACTTCCGCCGGCGTCCAATCCTTTTCGTAAGTCTCGTCAGTGTCCGTAGACAAAATAGAAACCGGCAAGGAAAGGGCCAAAGATGCGACCAGTTCCTTCCGGCGCGGAGACGATGAAGCCAGCACAATCCGGCTTATCGTTGCTTGGTTGAGTTGGTTTTCGATCATAGGTTCATACTCCTTATGCATGCCATAATCCCGGCCTCGCAGCTTACATTTTGCGATATAGCCAGATGGCGACGGCGGCACCCGCGATGCTCAGCAGACTAATCTGAAGCGAGAGCGACAAGTTGAAGCTTAGGACATAAAGATCGACGTTCGGCGACCAAGTCGTCTGAATCGGTCTCGTCAGGAAGGATACGCCCGGCACGGAATCCAGCCATCTTGCGACCAGCGCCCCTGCAATCATCCCGAGCACAATAAACAAAAATAGTATCCATCCGTTTTTCTTCATCGTATAAATCCCCTCGCCACGAAATGACACCTATAACCATTATACGCACTATACTTTCCGTTTACAATGCGCTTGGAGACTCAAACCATTCTTTTTGCACCAGGACCGCTTCCATTAGTGCCGTTTGCACGGACCATAACTGAGCTTTGGAAGGATTTTCGTCGTATGCTTTCATCGATCCGGCAGCCGTTTCCATTGCCGTCTTCAGCTTAACGAAATAAGAAGAGCGGACATCCTCCGGCAGCTCTGACTCCATCTCCGCGGCATTCGCGGTCCATTGCGCCAGCTGCGCCTGCCAGCCTTCTGACGCCGCCTTGCCCAGTTTAGACAGAGAAGGCTGCTCTAACTGCGCAACGACAAGGTCGGACCAAGTCCCGATCAAGTCGTTGGTAGCGGCAAAAAAGGCTTCCGCTTTTTCCGCTCCTCCGGCGAATGTCAGCTTTTCCGGACCTTGCAGTGCCAATTCCTTTTTGTACAACAGGATGTCCGGCAAACCTCCTATAACGACGGCGGCCTTCGTGCCGTCAAGCGCAATGCCTGCATAGACGCGGTAGCCCTCTGGAGTCTTCATCGAGGAACCGGCCAATCCGACGTCCTTCAGCTGCCCCAGCGCAGCGTCCCTACCTTCCGTATTGCTGAATACGCCGTATTGCAGCAAGGTATACGTCCTTTGGATACCGGCAACGTTAACGGTTGCCGCATTTGCAGCTCCAGGATCGACGCCCTCGCCATTTTTGCCATCCTTACCGCCCTCGCCCTCACTGCTTCCCACGGGTACTCCGGTCAGGTCGTCAAGACCGATGGTCTCCTTCGTCCCCGGCTGCACGACTGGAATTCCGGTGTCGCCTTGTGTATCCCGCTCGGGCTGAGCAGGACCTCCCGTAAACAAAGTCAGTATCAAATACCCGAATATGGCGCCGGTTGCCAGCGCCCCGCTTACGGACAAGAAGACATGTAGCCAAGATGGGCCTTTGCCGCCCGTACGACGCGTATCGCCGGCAATGATCACCGGGGATTGGCGATTGCCAAAAGGCTCGACCGATCGTTGGTAGCCTCTATCGCCTCCCCGCGAAATCCATTCGGCATCTGGATTAATGACCGGCCAATGCTTCTCGGAACTTTTTGCTTCCGAAAACAACGGTTGCTGTACCAGGGCAGGCCAATGGCTGAGGTCCTCTGCATTCGGGGTTGAAGGTTCAACCGGCGGTTGAGCACCTTCTGCTTCTGCGTCTGCCTCGCGGATAAGCTGCTCCAGCGCGCCAATATCCTCTTGATAGGCGTTATTCCATGGCTGAACCTCGCCTATACCATTCGCAGCATCCCGTTGATATAAGGGTACAACATTATTTTTCCCATGCAGCGCTTGTCCGGAATGTTTGTCTAACTCCGCAGATATGGGCTCACCCCCGACAACTTTTTCGCGCTCCGGCTTGTCCTTCGCGGTCTGCGCTCCCTGAACGTCAAAGCGGTACGTAATTCGGTTGTTCGGTTTCATGTCGATCTCTCCCTCTACCTGGTCTATTAGTAGTCTATGAACGCTTTAAGAGAGTTATGACGAGAGACTTCCGACAGACGGCAAAAAGAACCGTCCCGGCGCAGTTAAACGCTCTCCGGGAACGGTTCTTTATTGGACTAAGTTCTACTTTTCGTTTAATGCCCGCGCAAGCGCGTCGGCTACTTTCCAGATATCCCCGGCACCCATCGTAATGACCAGGTCTCCCGGCGCTATGCGGGCCTTGAGCGTCTCCAGCACTTCTTCCTTAGTCGGGATATATTCGGCGCTTGCATTGCTATTGCTCCGAATTAGCTCTACGAGCTTGCCGGAGCTGACGCCTTCGATCTGCTTCTCTCCTGCCGGCGAATAGATATCCGTAATGATAACCTGATCCGCCTCGGGGAACGCTTTGCTAAATTGTTCGAACAAGAAAAACGTTCGCGAATAGCGCTGCGGCTGGAACACGGCAATAATCCGCTTGCCCGTCGCTTTCGCCGCGCTGATCGTCGCCTGGATCTCCGTAGGGTGATGCGCATAATCGTCGATCACGAGAATGTCGTTTACTTCGCCAAGCACCTGGAATCTGCGCTTCGCACCGCGGAACGACTTGATGGCTTCCTTAACCGCTTCGAACGACAGCCCCGCTTCCAGGCACGTTATGATGGTAGCCATGGCATTGTACACGTTGTGAATGCCGGGCACGGACAGCTCGACATTGCCAAGGCTCTCGCCCTGCAGGCTCATATCAAAGGAAACCTTGCGATCTCCGAGCTCGATATTCTCCGCTTTATAGGCCGAATCCCCCTCTATGCCGTAAGTAATGACGGCTGACCCCGGCAATTCGAACTCTCCCCCGCAAGCTCTTGGCAGCAGCTCTCGGACGATGGGATCGTCTGAGCAGACTATCGCTTTGCCGCCTTCGCTTACCTGACTTAAAAATTGGACGTATGCCGACTTGAGCTTCTCGAAGTCGCCATCGTAATTTTCCAGATGGTCGGGCTCAATATTCGTCACGATCGCGATGGCGGGATGATAATGCAGGAAGGAGCCGTCGCTTTCGTCCGCTTCCGCTACGACGTATTCCCCTTTGCCTGCTTTGGCATTCGTGCCAACGTTGACAATCTCGCCTCCGATGATGTAAGTGGGGTCGATCCCGCAGGTTTCCATAACGAGCGCGATCATCGAGGATGTCGTCGTTTTGCCATGCGCTCCCGCTACGGCAACGCCTTTGCCGGCATTCATCAGCCTGGCTAACATCTGAGAGCGGTGTAGAACGGGAATGTTTAACGCCTCGGCGGCCTTGCGCTCTACATTATCGCTTGTCAGCGCGGTAGAATAGACGACGAGATCAGCACCGTTTACATGCTCAGGCTGATGGCCGATAAAGATGTCCGCCCCCTTGGCGGCCAGCTTCTCCGTTAACTCTTGGCGAGCAACGTCGGAGCCGGATACTTTATACCCCATCTCGAGCATGACCCTGGCGATCGCGCTCATCCCGTAACCGCCGATTCCGATGAAATGAACGTGTTCTGCACTGTTCAAAGACGGTTCACCACCCTTTTTCAGCAGCCGATCCGCCAATCACGCGGGAGCGTACGTCCGCTATCAAATAAAGCGTCCCCGTCACGACCCCGAGATCCTCGTTCCCGGTTATCTGCTGTAATTTGTTTAATGCTTGCTGCCAATTCTTCTCGACGATGATCTGAAACGGAGGGAGCTCGGGCATGTCTTCGCACAGCTCCTGGACAATTGCGGCCAGTTCCGCCGCGTCCATTCGCATACGGTAATCCGGTTCCGTCAATATAAGCGTATCCACTATTGGTAGTATATGCTTAATTGTATCCCGATGATTCTTATTCTCCAGCATCCCCATCATAAGATGCAGCTTATTGAATTTGTACGTGGAGTTCAACGCTCCTGCGAGCATCTCCGCCCCTTCCGGATTATGCGCGCCATCCAGCAGGATACGCGGCTCCCGGGCTACCATCTCCAGTCTGCCCGGCCACGCCGCTTCCCGCAGCCCTTCGCGCAGCATATCGTCATCCAGCACGAGAGCGCTGTATTGACGCAGCACTTCCAAACCCATGACGGCTGTTGCGGCGTTGGTACGTTGATGCGCGCCGTTGAGCGTAATCGCAAGCGGCTCGATTGTTCGGAACAATCCTTCGAACCGGAAGGACTGCTCGTCCTCGCGGACTTCTAACGGCACTTCGCCGAATTGATCGCCAATACAATAAAAAGTAGACTTGCGCTCCGCTGCCGTGCGTCTGAGCACCTCGACGACCTCCGGCTGTGTCGCTGCGCTGACTACGGGCACACCCGGCTTAATAATGCCGGCCTTCTCCCGGGCTACGGCCGTCAACGTACCGCCAAGCCGGTCCATATGGTCATGGCCGATGTTCGTAATGATCGATAGAACCGGATACACGATGTTCGTGACGTCAAGCCTGCCGCCGAGACCAGTCTCCCATACGACATAGTCCGGGAAAGTTACTTTCGCAAAGAACAGAATAGCCAACGCGGTTGACACTTCGAACATCGTCGGCGAGCCCAGCTCCGTCTCCGCGATGGCCGATACATGCGGCCGAAGTTCGTTCGCGAGCGAGAGCAGCGTCTCCTCTTCGATATCGGATCCGTTATATTGAAAGCGGTTCGTGAACTTCGTAATGTATGGCGACGTAAACGTCCCGACATCGTATCCGCCTTTAATAAGCGCGCTGGTCAGATAGGCGCAGGTGGAGCCCTTGCCGTTCGTGCCCGCGACATGGATGAACTTGAGCCTGCGATGCGGATTGCCAAGCCGTTCCATTAACAGCTCAATTCGCTCCAGGCCGGGACGGATACCGAACGGGATAAGTCCCGTAATCCAGTCTACCGCTTCCTGATAGGAGGACAGCTCCGCCGTCCCCTTGATTCCTTCTGAAGTCATGCATATCCCTTCTTCCTTGCCTTGATCGCGTCCGTTAACCGCGCAGTTCCGAGATTCGTGCAAGCACCTTATCGCGTTTCTCCGCATAATCGTTCATCTTAGCCCGTTCTTCCTCAATCACCTTCGCCGGCGCCTTCGCGACGAAACCATCGTTGCCCAGCTTCTTCTCCACGCGTTCTACCTCGGAGATCAACGTCTTAAGTTCCTTCTCGAGGCGCGAGATCTCTTGCGCGATATCGATGAGACCGGCAAGCGGCAAATACAGCTCCGCGCCCGTTACGATCGCCGTCATCGCTTTGTCCGGCGCGGCCAGCGCGCGGCCTATCTCAAGCAGCGACGTTCCGCAGAACCGCCGTACGAATTCTTCGTTGCGGCGAAGAATGCCTTCTTCCGCCTCGCCGGCAGGCTTGATCAACAGCTCGACCTTCTTGCTCATCGGCACGTTAACTTCCGCGCGGATATTGCGGACGGAACGAATCATCTCCATGAGCAGCTCCATCTCCTTGACCGCATCCGGCGCCTCAAGCGCGGCATCGTATACCGGCCAGGCCGCGAGCGTAATCGTCTCGCCAACACGCGGCAGATGCTGCCATATTTCTTCGCTGATAAACGGCATGAACGGATGAATGAGCCGCTGCGTCCGGTCCAGCACAAACGCAAGAACGGATTGCGTCGCCCGGCGCGCAGCCTGGTCTTCGCCGTTCAAGCTCAGCTTGGAGAATTCGATGTACCAGTCGCAAAGGTCATCCCAGATAAAGTTGTACAGCACGCGGCCGGTCTCGCCAAACTCGTAGCTGTCGATCAGACGCGTTACGTCGCGCGACGTCTCGTTAAGTCGATGCAAAATCCAGCGATCGGCTGTTCCCAGCTTGACGTTGATGTCGATGTCGGCGGCCGTAAATCCTTCCAGATTCATCAGAGCGAAGCGCGACGCGTTCCAGATCTTGTTTGCGAAATTGCGGGCCTGCTCCACCTTCTCGAAGCGGAACCGCAGATCCTGTCCGGGCGTGCTGCCGGTAGAGATCATAAAGCGCATCGCATCGGCTCCGTATTGCTCGATGACCTCAAGCGGATCGACGCCGTTGCCAAGCGACTTGGACATCTTCTGGCCATCCTTGTCGCGCACGAGTCCATGCATAAGCACGTCCTTAAACGGCATCTCGTCCGTGAATTCCAGGGCGGTAAAGATCATGCGAGCCACCCAGAAATAAATAATATCGTAACCCGTTACAAGCACGCTCGTCGGGTAGAAACGTTGCAGATCGCCGGTCTGATCCGGCCACCCCAGCGTTGAGAACGGCCACAGCGCCGAGCTGAACCAAGTATCCAGCACGTCGTTATCCTGACGCAGGTGATCGCCTTCCATATCTTCGCGGGAAACGTGAATTTCGCCCGTCGCGTCATCATACCATGCCGGAATGCGGTGCCCCCACCAAAGCTGACGGGAAATACACCAGTCGCGTACGTTCTCGATCCAGTTCAAGTACGTCTTCTCGAAGCGTTCCGGCACGAATTGAACGCCTTTGCCCGACTTCTGAGCTGCGATGGCCGCTTCCGCGAGCGGCTTCATCGCCACAAACCATTGCGTCGACAAGTAAGGTTCGACTACAGCGCCGCTGCGTTCGCTATGGCCAACCTGGTGAACGTGGTCTTCGATCTCGATGCAGACGCCTTGCTCCTGCAGATCCTTCACGAGCTGCTTGCGGCATTCGAAGCGATCAAGCCCCTGATAAGGGCCCGCCTCCCCGTTCATGACGCCGGATTCATCCATGACGATAATCTGAGGCAGACCGTGACGCTCGCCGACCTCGAAGTCGTTAGGGTCGTGCGCAGGCGTGATTTTTACGGCTCCGGAGCCGAATTCCTTCTCGACATATTCGTCGGCGATGATCGGAATTTCTCTGCCAAGCACCGGCAATACGATCGTGGCGCCGATCAGATGGCTGTAACGTTCGTCCGCCGGATTAACCGCTACCGCCGTATCGCCGAGCATCGTCTCCGGACGCGTCGTCGCGACCGTGATAAAGCCGGAGCCGTCCTTTAGCGGATATCTCAGATGGTAGAGATGGCCGTTCAATTCCTTGTATTCGACCTCGATGTCGGATAAGGCCGTGCGGGCTGCAGGATCCCAGTTAATGATCTTTTTGCCGCGATAGATCAGGCCTTTCTCGTAGAGTCGGACGAACACCTCGCGTACAGCTTTGGACAGTCCTTCGTCCAGCGTGAAACGCTCCCTGGAGTAGTCCAGCGACAGTCCCATCTTCGCCCATTGCGCGCGAATCGTGTCCGCGTATTGTCCCTTCCACTCCCAAACCTTCTCCAGAAACGCTTCGCGGCCCAGATCGTGGCGCGTCAAGCCCTGTTCGCGGAGCTTCTGCTCCACCTTCGTTTGAGTGGCGATCCCCGCATGGTCCGTACCCGGCAGCCACAAGGCGTCATAGCCCTGCATCCGCTTTGTGCGAATCAATATATCCTGCAGCGTGAAATCGAGCGCATGCCCGATATGCAGCATGCCCGTAACGTTAGGCGGCGGGATGACAATCGTGTACGGCTCTGCCTCCGGCCTCTTTCCCGCTTGAAAATAATTGCCCTCCACCCAATACGAATACCACTTCTGCTCCGCAGATTTGGGGTCGTACGTCGTGGGCATTGCCGATTTGTTCTCCATGTCAGACATCGTGTCATCTCCATTCATTCTTCTGCGCAAATTCATGCAACAAGATATAATACATAAATCCAGGTGAATCGGCTGTCGCCATTCCTTTGGCGGCGCAGCGCGTTTCATTTCGAGAAATAGAGGTCAGTAGGAAGAAAAACTATACTTTCCTGTATCTCTTGAAAATCAAAAAAACCTTTCGTCCCGTAAAGGACGAAAGGTTAGCTTCCGTGGTACCACCTTTGTTCCGCAGCGCTTGCACGCGCGGCACTTGGAGCAGATAACGGCTGCGGCCGGCCAGGCTTGGGCGGGAACCGTGACAATTGTCTTGCCACCTTCCGCGTTGAGCGCGGCGACTCAGGGGCGACCCGTATGCAGTCCAATCCTGCAGAACCTCCCAGCGTAACGGTTCTGCTCTCTGAAGGCCTACTGCGTACTACTCCCCTTCAAGGTCTCACTTATAAAGGTTGTTCAAAAATCCAGCTTTTTGAACTCGCACTTATACATACATATGCTCTATCATACATTTGTTAACGGACGGAGTCAACCAAAGTGTCTAGTACACGAGTAGAATAAACGAGCTAGCGTGTCTCTATACCGCTATCTCAGGGCGATTGTGTATGATTTTTCATACACGTGACAAAAGCCCCCAAATCCCGCTTCATGAGCGAGCCTGAAGGCTTTGCCTGGGCTTGGGACGGCGGACGTACTAAGGGATATAGAGCAGTTGCCCTTCCTCGATCGCCGATTCATGCAAGCCGTTATGATTCAGAATCTCCCGCGGATTCATGCTGTAGCGCGTCGCGATCTGCTCCAGCGTCTCTTCTCTCTGGACGATGCACATCCTGATCTTGCGGAACTCGTTGCCCTCGGCCTTGCTGAGGAATAGCTTTTTCCATTCAATCTCTTCCTCGACAGCAACCGTCCGTGAGCCTTCCTGCTGAGCCTGCTGCTCCTGATTGTATTGTTCCGCCGCCTCGCGCGCCGCTTGCTCGCGCTGACTCGATTGCAGAATTGCGCGGAAGCCCACATCGGGTCGCTCTTCTCCGCTGCCCGACGGAGATTTGCTGGCGAAAGCGATCTGAACCTCTTGCTGTCTGCGCGCCTCCTGCCCTTGTTGAGTTTCGCCAACATCCTCCGGAGACTCTTCAAGCTCCTGCCGTATGCCGGTATCTTCTTCGGATTCGGCGGCATACATGTCAGTTGCCGCCTCATCTGCCGAAGGAAAAACATTCTCGTCTTCGGGACGGACGACTTCTTGTTGAACGTATGAGGCGTTCGCCGCATCGGTTGTCCAAGGCTGCGCTACAGAAGCAAGCTCTACTTGGGACTGGGCAGTTTGCTGGTTATCTACGTTGTTCTGACCGGATCCCGCAAGAGCGCTCCATTGCAGCCAGCTGTCGCTTCCCCCTTGCTGGGACGCGATCGTAATCTCCCGCTGCCCATCCTCCGTCCATGCTTTCGCCTGCTCGCCCGCTATGTAGCCTTGCCCGTTCTGCTCAGCCTGAAATGGCGGCTGCGTAATGTCGTTCTGATTCCACTCCTGCTGCTGCCGGTCTTGAAAGTTTTGCTGAGCTGTCTCTTGCTGCTGCTGTTGAGCCCAGAACTGCGCTTCTTGCTGCTCGCGAAGCTGCTCCTGCTGTTGCTGTTCCTGTTGTTGTTGCTGCAGCTGTTGCTGTTGCTGCTGTTGCTGCTGCTGTTGCTGTTGCTGAGCCCAAAACTGCGCTTCTTGCTGCTCGCGAAGCTGTTCCTGATCCTGTTGCTGCTGTTGCTGGGCCCAGAGCTGCGCCTCTTGCTGCTCGCGAAGCTGCTGTTGCTGCTGGAACCAGATCTGTGACGCTTCTTCGTCCGCGGTCTCATCGACGTTGCCGTACGTCCCGACACCATACGTCTGAGCGGTTTGTATGCCGATATCGTCTCCTTCTTGCTGGAAGCCCGCCTCGCGTTCATGCGACGCCGTAAAGGGTTCTTCCTCCCAAGGCTGCGCGGACTGTTCTTCGATCGGATCAACCAAGATGCCTCTGAGCGATAATACGCCCGTCACGTTAAGCGTACGCGCGGATATCAAATCCACGTCGAAGTTGTCGATCTCGATCGAGATGTCGTCAAGCCGCGACACTCGGTTCATCGGCAGCGAGATTTCCACCGGGATCCAATGCTCCAGCGTCAGCGGTCCCGCGATCGCGTTTTGTCCCCGATAGACTCCGCTTAGCAGTAATTGTCCCTTCAAGACGGCTTGGTCCCCCTGATCAATGACCTGGATGCGGGGAACCAGCTCTATCTCCTCCAACTCGTCTATCGCCGCGACGTCATCCGGCAGATGCACGCGCTCATACACGTCAAATCGTAAACCGTTGCTCTGATTCGACACGCCAAAGTCCTCCCTTCTCATACTGAATGCTTGGTCTAATGGCACATACACTACTTATCTATATGGCCTTGCAAGCGGGAGCATGACTGTCTTTTTTCAATAGCCAACAAGAATTGGAAGACAGGAATCTTGGCATGGACAAACCTGTTACCTGTTTAACAGCCTCGCGAGCCATGCCGGCCAAGGCGAATCCGCCTCAATCCGCGCACCGGTAAGGGGGTGGGGGAACAGCAGCTTCTCTCCATGAAGAGCCTGATGTCCGAGAGAGAAACCTCCCGCCTCCCTTCCCCCATACAGCGAGTCGCCGATCAGCGGATGCCCAAGATGGCTCATATGGACGCGGATCTGATGCGTCCTGCCCGTCTCGAGCTCCACTCTGGCAATAGAGATGGCGTCCGATACGCTCAGCCGCTCATAACGCGTAACCGCCTCATCCCCGCCAGGCGTAACGATCCGCCTGGACTTATGATGGCGATCCTTCCCGATAGGCGCATCAATGATGCCGGAAGGCTTGCGCAGACGTCCGTGGACGGCCGCGATATAGATCCGGCCGATCTCCTTCTCTCGCATCGCCTCGTCGAGACGATGCTGAGCGAGATCGTTTTTGGAATACAGCACGGGACCGGATGTGTCGTCGTCAAGCCGGTGAATATGGCGGACAGGGAGATTGTCGCCTTGCGCGAGCATATGTTTAGCGGCTGCTACGTCAAGCGTCCCGGCTTGCCCCGGATGCGACCCGTGCACGGACATCCCCGCCGGCTTGTCCAGCACAAGGCAGAAGTCGTCTTCGTACAAAACCGGAGGCACGATCGGATCCGGTTCCTTGGCAGCCGCGACATAGAGGAGCGATTGCCGTTCATCCGCCTTTGGGAATGCCAGCAAGGCGATCCGCCCTCCTTCCGTCATTTTGATGCCCCCGACGGAGTAGAGACGATTGATCCATTTGTCCGGGAATACGGAACAAGCCAGCAGCCACTTTCGCACCTCATGCGAGTGACTGCCGGCTTCGATCGGCCCGGCTCCGGCGGATAAGGCGAGCGTTCCGGCATCCAACTCAAGCCATTCCCCTCTGCGTACATACGCGATATCCATCCTCCGTGCCAACCTCCTCTAACCTCTATAGACGACCCAGCGCCCCGTCATGGGCCGCGATCGTCGCTTCAATATCCTCGTCGGAATGGACGGCGGATACGAACATGCCTTCGAACTGGGATGGCGGGAGACTAACTCCGAGATCCAGCATAGCCGCAAAATAAGTCTTGAACCGTTCCAGATCGGATGTCTTCGCGGCATCGTAGTTGATGACCGTCTTCTCCGTAAAGAACGGACATACCATGGAGCCCACCCGGTTGATGGTTATCGGGATGCCATGCTTTGCGGCATTGCGTTCGATGCCAAGCTGAAGCTTGACCGCCTGGCGCTCCAGCAGCTCGTACTTGTCATGCGTCATCAGCTTAAGCGTCGTGTAGCCTGCAGCCATGGCCAGCGGATTGCCCGACAGGGTGCCCGCTTGGTAGATGGGCCCGCTTGGCGCGATCAACTCCATAATTTCGCGTCTGCCGCCATAGGCGCCGACCGGCAATCCGCCGCCGATGACCTTGCCGAAGCAAGTCAGATCAGGGGTGATCCCGTAGAGCCCTTGTGCGCAGGAATACCCAACGCGGAAGCCCGTCATTACCTCATCGAAGATCAGCAGGCTGCCGTACTCCGATGTAATGGCCCGCAGACCGTCCAGGAAACCTGGCAGCGGAGGCACTACGCCCATGTTGCCGGCGATTGGTTCCACGATGACGCAAGCAATCTCCTCGCCGAACTTCTCGAACGCCAGCTTCACCGACTCGATGTCGTTGTACGGCACCGTTATCGTGTGGGAAGCGACATGCTCAGGCACGCCTGGGCTGTCCGGCAGGCCGAGCGTCGCGACGCCGGAACCCGCCTTGATGAGCAGGCTGTCGGCATGTCCATGGTAGGAGCCCTCGAACTTCATGATCTTGCTCCTCTTCGTATAGCCGCGAGCGAGCCTGAGCGCGCTCATCGTCGCTTCCGTGCCGGAGTTGACCATCCGCACGACGTCCACGGACGGCACTCGCTCGCAGACAAGCTCAGCCATGAGCGTCTCCAGCTCCGTAGGCGCGCCGAAGCTCGTCCCCTTCTCCGCAGTCTTCCGGAGCGCTTCCACAACCTCCGGATGGGCATGGCCCATAATAAGCGGGCCCCAGGAGGCAACGTAGTCGATATAAGAGTTGCCGTCGATATCATATACACGGCTGCCTGCGCCTCGTTCCATATAAACGGGAGTCAGTCCAACGGACTTAAACGCCCGTACGGGACTGTTTACTCCGCCCGGGATCACCTTCTTCGCTCTCGCGAACGCTTCCGCGGACTTGGCATCTTGCCTAACTCTCGAATTCTCGCTCATTAGACCTCTTCTCCTCTCAGCCAGCGGGATGCGTCCTTGGCATGGTAAGTAATAATAATGTCCGCGCCGGCGCGCTTCATGCCAGTCAGCGTTTCCAGCACGATGCCGCGTTCGTTGATCCAGCCGTTCGCGGCCGCCGCCTTCACCATCGAATATTCCGCGCTGACGTTGTAAGCGACCAGCGGAAGGTCAAATTGCTCTTTGAGCAATCGCAGCACGTCGAGATAAGCAAGCGCCGGCTTTACCATTAGCATATCCGCGCCTTCCGCAACGTCGGAATCGGCTTCCCTGATCGCCTCCCTAACGTTGGCGGGATCCATCTGGTACGTTTTGCGGTCGCCGAATTGCGGAGCGGAATGCGCCGCATCGCGGAACGGCCCGTAGAAGGCGGAAGCGTATTTGACGGAATAAGACATAATCGCGATATCGCTGTAGCCCGCATCGTCCAGGCCGCCGCGGATCGCATGGACGAATCCGTCCATCATGTTGGATGGAGCGATAATGTCCGCGCCGGCCTCTGCTTGGGATACCGCCGTGCGCACGAGCAGCTCCAGCGATTGATCATTGTCTACCACTGCCGTACCCGACGCCGTATCTTGATGCACGATGCCGCAATGGCCATGATCCGTAAACTGGCAGAGGCAAGTATCGGCTACGATGACCAGCTCCGGCGCCCAACTCTTGACTGCCCGAATCGCTTGCTGCACGATTCCATCCCGGTCATAGGCGGAGCTGCCGATCGAATCTTTGTGCTCGGGAACGCCGAACAGCAGCACGGATCTTACGCCGGAAGCCACTACGTCGCGAATCTCCTCCTCCAATCGATCCATGGAGAAATGGTAGACGCCCGGCATGGACGGAATTTCTTCCTTCACGTTCGTACCGTGCGTTACGAAGATGGGATATATAAAATCCTCCGCCGTCAATAACGTCTCGCGCACCATGCCGCGAATGCCCGCCGTTCTGCGAAGTCTGCGATGTCTTGTAATCGGGAATGCCATATTAATCGTCCTCCTTCGATGCTTTATCCTTATGCCGCCAATCGACGACCGCGGCCAGCAAACCATCAATTGTAGCTTCTTCCGCTTCGACCGTCACCTCAAGACCGACGCTTCGCACCGTCTCGGAAGTGATTGGGCCAATGCTTGCAATCGGGATGCCCGATAGTGCCCGCGCGGGCTCCTCGATCCCGTTTTTCCGCAGCAGGGTCATCAGGTTGGTTACGGTCGAGGAACTGGTAAACGTAATGATGCCGATAGCTCCCTCGCGCAGCCACTCCATCACGAATTCGTCTTGCGTATCGGCAATCGACGTCTCGTATACGTCCGCCTCAACCGCCTCCACGCCTCGTTCCCGCAGCAACCTCGGCAATACATCCCTCGCGAGATCGCCTCTGGGCAGCAGCGCTTTCTCTCCCGGCTTCATCCAGCCTTCAACCCGATCCAGCAGCGACTCCGCGTGGAACTTGACAGGTAGCTCCTCTATCTGCAGCCCTCTATGCGCCAATGCCTCCGCCGTCTTGGGTCCGACAGCTGCAATGCGAGCTTTTGAGAAGGCCCGTATATCCAGACCGAACCGGCGCAGCCAGCGGAAGAAATAATCGACCCCGTTCACGCTCGTGAAGATCAGCCAGTCGTAGCTCCCCGCTTCCGCCAGCTTCTCCTTCAGTGCCAGAATCTCCGCTTCGCCTTCTGGCTCGCGAATATCGATGACCGGGAATTCGCAGGGCTCGCCGCCCAATTCCTCGATGGACTCCGACAGCTCGCTTGCTTGCGCGCGCGCTCTGGTCACAAGCACTCTCGTGCCGAACAACGGCTTGCGTTCGAACCAGCGCAGCTTCTCCCGTTGAAGCACGACCTCGCCGACGATAATGACGGCTGGCGGCTGGAAGTTCGTCGCCTTGACCTTCTCCTCGATATCGGCAAGCGTACCGACCAGCGTCCGCTGCTCCACGCGAGTTCCCCAGCGGACCAGCGCTACCGGAGTAGACGCGGGTTTGCCGTGCTTCATAAGCTGCTCCGCGATGTATCCAATTTTGGCTACGCCCATGAGGAACAACAGCGTGCCGGTCGCATTCGTTACCTTGTCCCAATAAATGGAACGGTCCAGCTTATCCGGGCTCTCATGGCCCGTCACGATAGACAGCGAGGAAGCCAGATCGCGATGGGTGACCGGGATGCCGGCGTAAGCCGGAACGGCAATGGCCGAGGTGATGCCCGGTACGATCTCGAATTCGATGCCGTTATCGTAAAGCAGCTCCGCTTCCTCTCCCACGCGCCCGAAAATCGTCGGGTCTCCGCCTTTGAGCCGCGTTACCGTCTTCCCGGCCAGCGCCAGATCGACGAGCAACTGATTGATCGCTTCTTGCTTCATCGTATGTCGGTCCGGAAGCTTGCCGACGTAGATAAATTCCGCAGTCGGCTTGACATGCCGGAGCAGCCGCGGGCTTGCCAGACGGTCATAGACGACGACGTCGCAACGCTCCAGACATTGCAGGCCGCGCACCGTAATCAGCTTGGGATCTCCCGGACCCGCGCCGACCAAATATACTTTCCCCTTGTCCATCGTTATCCCCCGATTTCCGCCAGAATGACATCTCCGCCTGCCGCAAGCAGCGCATTCGCCACTTCCTTGCCCAGCTCGATGGGATCGGTTCCGCGTTTGATCTCTTTTAATAGCGTAACGCCGTCAGGCGAGCCGACGATGCCGGTCAATTCCAGCAACGGCACGGCACCGGCACGGTCGACGATGACGGCATGCGCCCCGATCGGCACTTGGCAGCCCCCTTGCAGCGTGCCCAGGAAGCTCCGCTCGGCTTTCACTGTCAGCTCCGTTTCGGAATCATTAAAGAGATTCAGCAGCTCCCTGACGTCGGAATCGCCTTCTCGGCATTCGATTCCAAGAGCGCCTTGCCCGACCGCCGGCGTGCAGATATCCATCGGAAGATGGGCGGAGATTCGGTCCTCCCAGCCCATTCTTGACAAGCCTGCTGCGGCGAGGACGATGGCATCGAACCCTTCGGTCTCCAGCTTGCGAATACGGGAATCAATGTTGCCGCGGATCGACTCCAGCTGCAGATCCGGCCTGGCATGCTTCAATTGGCAGGAGCGTCGCAAGCTGCTTGTGCCGACCTTGGCGCCAAGCGGCAGATCCTGCAAGCCGTTCCCTTTCTTCATGATCAGACAGTCGCCCGGATTGACCCGCTTAGGCGTAGCTCCGTTAATCAGCCCTTCCGGAAGCTCGTAAGGCATGTCTTTCATGCTATGTACGGCTAGATCAATCTCTTTATCGATAAGCGCTTGTTCGATTTCTTTGACGAATAACCCTTTGCCGCCCACCTTGGACAAAGTGACATCCAGAATCTGGTCGCCTTTGGTCAAGATTTTGCGAATTTCGAACGTATAGGGCAATCCATGCTTCTTGCAAATCGCCTCGAGCTGTTCAATGACTTGTCCCGTCTGCGTCAATGCAAGCGCGCTTTGTCTCGTTCCTACCGTTATCACGCGTTCCTCTCTGCTCATTTCATCTGCCTCCCCATCGTTATCTCCAGCAACATAGCATACCACTCATCTAATCCAAGCGTTCCTGCAGCCCCGCCATCCATTAACGTGCCTTCGGCTGCAAGTCTCAACACTTCGCGCCTAATACGTTCGTTCCCTTGCGTCTTGCATACATATTCCCTTAGCTGTCGCAGCCGCTCAACGCCTTCTTCATATTGCGGACCGTACTGCCGTTCCAGCTCGGTTTTGATCAAAGCTGACAATGAAGGGCTTGCCCCAGAAGCTGTCACGGCCAGCAGTAAATCTCCTCTTCGCACCATGGATGGCGAAATAAAGCTGCCCGACGCCGCATCGTCCGCCACGTTGCACCATATTCGGCGCCGATTCGCGGCCAGCGCAATTGCGGCATTCAACATCGCATCGTCCGTGCAAGCGAAGGCCATCCACACATCCTTCAGATCGCTCTCCTGGTAGGCACGTTGCTCTAAAATGATGTTTCCCCCGTCTGCAAGGGCGGCAATGCCGGGCGTCACAGCAGGACTTACCAGCCGAACACGGTCGGCGCCCCCCTCCAGCAGCCCCTTCAGCTTCCGCTCCGCCACAATCCCTCCGCCGATAACGGCGCATAACTTGCCCTTTAAGTCCAGCGCGACAGCGTAATACGTTGGTCTCTCCTTTTGTTCCCTTGCCAGTTCCACCGTGACGATGCCCCCCTCTCAAGTTACTATGCCGAGCCGAGCATCCCCGTCCCACGTCAATGGAAGGAAGAGAAGGCGCTGGAAGCCAAATTCAGCAGGAGCACAAGAAACGCGATCAGATATAGCTTGGCAAGCTGCTCCCCGGTACGCCTGTTTCTGGCGCGCTGATAGATGTACACAATAAACATGACAAGCGCGGCAAACGAGGACAGCACCTTCCAATCCAGCAGCAACACGATTCGCCCCTCAACAAGCAGCGAAGTAACGGCGATAGAAAGCGACATTGCAAGCAGCGGAACTCCGATCATCACGGCGCGATCCGAGAAACGTTCGATCATATCCAGGCTGGGATACCGCCTCACGAACTTCGACCAGCGTTTGCTCTTAAGCCGATGATGAAGGAACATGTACATCCCCGCGAGCAGGGCCCCGAAGGTCAACGCCGCATATGCGCAAACAATAAGGCTGATATGTACGTATAAGAGCTCTCGAGTCGTCTGCCCTACCGCATTCTCGTTGCCTTGGGCCGCTCCGGCATATAGATTAAGGGCCAATACGGCGAACCCGACGACATTAACGAAAAAGACGATGTAATCGATGGAATAAAAGCGGCTCATCACAAGCGATACGGTCACGATCAGCCATGAAAAACATAACCAGTATTCGAATGCGGATATTTGCGATAAATCCAGATGGGAGACCAGCCTCATAATCAGGTAGCCCGTTTGAAGCACCCATACAAAAACAAGGAGCCCTGTGCCTATCCGTTTTGCTCTCCGGCTTGCATTCATGAAGTCGGAGAAATAAAACAGAAGGCTCAGGGCGTAAACATACAGTATCGTATCGTATAACCAATTTGCTGTTCCCATAACCCCTCCGCGTTGAAACCTTCCAGCCAATCAAGTAGGGGCAAAAGCAGGTGCCCCCGCCTGTTGCTGAGCATTCTTGACCAGAGCCGTCGATGCGCTCGGCTTGGAGGCGCCCGCCGACTTCTCGGCAGCTCCCGGATATAACCCGGACTGCTGCTGCGATTCCGCAAGCTCCTCCAGCGCGAACAGCTTCACGAACATGTCCATCGCTTCCTCCGCCCGCTTTTCGCCGGCCATCTCTTTAATGCGCAATATGGGATCCTGTATCATTTGGTTCATCATGCTTTTGGTCAGCTTGCGAATCACCTTTAGCTCGCGTTCGCTGAGGCCAGGCAGCTTTTTCGTCAGGCTGTTCATCGTCTCGTCATGGATATCCGTCGCCTTCGTCTGCAGCGATCGGATAAGCGGCACGACGCCTAGCGTCTTGTACCATTGCTCGAAGGCAACCATTTCGTCGTCGATCATAACCTCGATTTTCGCCGCTTCGCGGCGGCGCTGGTCCAGATTGCTCTCCACGATGCCTTCCAGATCGTCAATATCATATAAAAAGACGTTCTCGACGGCAGCGATCGTTGGATCCAGATCACGCGGAACGGCAATATCAATCATAAACAACGGCTTGGACTTCCGGCTTTTCATGGCTTCGGCAACCTGCAGGCGATTAAGAACATAACTCTCCGAGCCCGTCGAACTAATAATAATGTCCGTCTCCGGCAGCTTCTTCAAGCCTTCCTCCAGCGACAGCGGAGTGCCGCCGAACTTGTCTGCCAGCTGAGCAGCGCGCTCGAAAGTACGATTTACGACAAGAATACGCTCCGCCCCGTTCGCATACAAGTGTTTGGCTGTTAGTTCGCCTGTGTCGCCCGCCCCGATAATCATAACCGTCTTGCGGTTGAATTGTCCAAAAATCTGCTTGCCAAGCTCTACGGCCGCATAACTTACGGAAACAGCCGATTCGCCGATCGTTGTCTCCGAATGGGCGCGTTTCGCCATCGTTACCGCCTGCTTAAACAGCATATTAAATACGGTGCCGGTCGTCTTTTTCTCTTGGGCGAGCAAGAACGCGTCCTTCACCTGACCGAGAATTTGGGTCTCCCCGATGACCATGGAATCCAGGCCGCTTGTCACCTTAAAGAGATGGCGAATGGCGGCTTCGTCCTCGTACATGTAGAGATGGTTGGTAAATTGCTCTCGCGGCAAACCAAACCACTTCTCCATAAAGCTGCGAATATAATGCCCGCATAATTGATGACGGTCGACGACGGCGTACATCTCCGTTCGGTTGCAGGTCGCCACGATGACACCTTCCATGATGCTTTTCGTTCCGATCAAGGCGTTTAGCGCTTCCGGCAGCTCTTTCTCCGCGAACGTAAATTTCTCTCTCACCTCTACGGGCGCCGTACGGTAATTCAATCCAACCGCGATGATGTGCATGCGTGGTATTCCCCCCTTCCTCCGCGAGCGCAAGCCTGTCCGTCTTCGCCACGTTCTTATTGGTCCGATAATCCGTTGATTGGAATTATTATAGCACAGTTCGACATTCATGCAGGGTTCATTTTTGACCAATGTTTGAAGAAATCCGCGCGGATTACATAATATGTACCGTCCAGCGGCCGATGTAGCATAGTATTTCCCTTATTCCGCAAAGAAATAACCATGGATTGCCTCCATGGTTTTTGGCATATGGTACATCATGAGCCGCGAATTACACCAGCTCGATCCGAGTCATCATTGGTTCTTCCACTTGCAGCTCGCCCATGCCACGAATACCAGCAGCATGTAATCGATCGTCTCCCTTTTTAACGAAAAAAAAAAAAAAAAAAAAATAACCTCTATCCACTATAAATGCAATAACTTTTTTGGCGGAACTCCCAGCGCTCATGCAGCCGAAAGCCACGTATTAATGTATGTAAAGACCGGAACGATGTGCATGGGATTGATCGTCGAATACCGCTTTTGCAGCAGGCGATGCCGAAGTCAAGGGAACATTCGATATTGTGTTATATTGAACACTCCCGCCACCTTAGAGATGCGGGATTCTTGGATTGTTGCTCCTCATGGAGCAAAGTCGTATCGATAGTTTCTTGCGAAAAATCGTACACCAAGCGATCCCTGCGGTTCCCGCAGTTCTTATTACTTTGTTATAGCGCCATCTTCTTTATGTTTTGCGCTGCATTGCGGTCGCGGTCATGCACCGTTTGGCAGACCTGACAGGTCCACTCTCGAACGCTCAAATCTTTCACTTCGGCCTGTTTGCTCCCACAGATATGACAGGTTTGACTGGTTGGGGCAAAGGCAGGCGCTTCCTTAATCGTACGGCCATACCACTTCGCCTTGTAGTGAAGCTGGCGACTCATTTCTCCCCAGGCTGCATCTGCTATATGCTTGGCCAAATGTCGGTTCTTCATCATTTTCGTAATACGTAAATCCTCGATGCAGATCGTTTGGTTCTCACGAATCCACATTGTGGTCTGCTTGTGAATCACATCTAATCGGCTATTTCGCATCTTCTCGTAGATGCGGGCCACGTTTCTTTTCGCCTTGTGCCAGTTACTTCCGCCCGGCACTCTCCTTGCCATCGTGCGCTGCCACTTCGCGAGCATTCGCTCATATCGAAGCGTATATCTCGGATTGATAAGCACAGGTCCTTCCGAAGGGACTGCTAAATGTTTGATGCCCCTGTCGATACCAAGGATGCGATTTGTTTTCGGAAGCGGATGAATGTCCGTCTCACAGACCAGCGCTACGAACCATTTGCCGCTAGGGGCTAATCGTACCGTTGCCGACAAAATCCGGCCTTCGATTTCTCTTGACTTCGCGAACGGGACCCATCCCAGTCTGGGCAACTGCAATTGATTCGCGCTCACCTTGATGTTACCGCCCGTATACCGGGTCGTATAGCTCAGCACCGGATGCTTTCGACTCTTGAAACGAGGCGCATCATTCTGTTTCTTGGAGAAACGCTGAAACCCGTCAGCCAGATTTCGAACCGCCGATTGCAAGGCAATACTGTCCACTTCCTTCAACCATGAAAATTCTTGCTTCAAAGCGGGAAGCTGTGCGGCACAGGCGTTGTAAGAGAGGCCTTTCCCAGCAGCCTGAACCGACTCTTTCCACTTTGCCAAGAAGTGGTTGAACACAAAGCGGCTGCATCCTAATGTTTTACGCAAGAGCACGATTTGTTCTAATTTCGGATAGATCCGAAATTTGAATGCTTTATGCTGGAGCATAGCTTAGGTCACCACCCACAGTAGTTTTTAATACCTAAATCATAGCACATACGTTCGCTTCTAACTACCAGCAAAATTCCCGATTCATCCCCTGCCTACACTTTCATTTCGTGAGTATGGTATCTTAGAGGCAGAGGTATTCACAGTGAATGTAATAAATCAATCAATTCCGGATTTGGAGGTATTTTTTATGACAGTAGGCTCGCAAGAAGACATGGATGGATTGAAGGAGATCGGCAAAATCGTCGCATTGACGATTCAAGAAATGAAAAGCAGCGCGCGCGCCGGAATGACGACAAAGGAATTAGACGAAATCGGGGGACTGGTTCTGGCAAGACACGGAGCCGTTTCCGCGCCTAAGTTAACTTACAATTTTCCCGGCGACACTTGCATTAGCATCAATCGCGAAGTCGCGCACGGCATCCCGGGCAAACGCGTCATTCAACCTGGCGATTTGATCAACATCGATGTTTCGGCTGAATTGGGAGGCTATTATGCGGACGCAGGACATTCCTTTGTGATCGCTCCATCCAAGCCGGCGTTAACGCGACTATGCCAATACACGCACGATACGATGATGAAGGTGATCTCGTCGCTGAAACATGGAGTGAAATTAAACGAAGTCGGAAGAATTATCGAAAGCGAGGCCAAAAAAGGCGGCTATAACGTCATTGAGAATCTATGCAGCCACGGCATCGGGAAAGCTCTGCACGAGGCGCCGCAGGAGATACTGCCGGTTTACAACAAGCACGATAAACGGGTATTAAAAGAAGGAATGGTCATTACGATCGAGCCCTTTTTGTCCACTGGCGCGGGGTATGTCGTCGAGCAAGCGGACGGATGGACTTTAAGCGTGCCCGACAATAGTTTCGTTGCGCAACACGAGCATACCATTATCATAACGAAGCATGAGCCCATTATCTTGACCGCCGTATAGCAGCCGTTAATGCCGTTAGATCTCTGCAAGAACAAAACGTCCAGTTATCGCCTAACGGACAAAACAACAAAAAGCGGCTGCATGAGCGCGGCCGCTTTCCCTTCGCCCGAAGCATCGCTTATGCCCCCAGCAAGAACAGCTTATGTGTGAATGTAGGATTTCTTTACAAATCGATACAATTGCGCTGAATTCTCATCCTTATGGTAAAACATCGTTTTCTTGTTCGCTATTGTAGCCGATCGCATCCGTAATGACGTCCCAGAGCTGATCCCGGCCAAGCCCGGTCTCCGAGGAGAACAGGACGACGGAGTCGCGCGGGTCGGCTTCCAGCGCCGTCTTGATCATCTTGATATGCTTGTCCCACTTGGAACGCGGGATCTTGTCCGCTTTCGTCGCTACGATACAAGTAGGGATCTCGTAATGCTTGAGCCATTGGTACATCAGCACGTCGTCCTTGGAAGGCTCGTGTCGGATATCGATAACGAGCAATTGAAGCTTGAGCGGTTCGCGTTCCCTAAGATACGTCTCGATCATCTCGCCGAACTGCTCTCGCTGGGTTTTGGATACTTTGGCGTAACCATAGCCGGGGAAGTCGACGAAATAAACCATATCGTTGACCCGATAATAGTTAAGCTGCTGCGTTTTCCCGGGCTGCGAGCTCGTACGAGCCAGGTTTTTGCGCATGATCATCTTGTTGATCAACGAAGATTTACCCACATTGGAACGCCCTGCCAGAGCAATCTCCGGCAAGGCATCCTCGGGATATTGATGCGGCTTAACCGCGCTGATGATGAATTGAGAATCTTTTATTTTCATGAAATTGGGGTACCCGCTTTCTCTGCTGTTCCTGCCGGAACGAGTGCTTGGAGCAGAACCTCGTCCATATGCCCCACCGGCACGAAAGTCATATCTGCTTTGATGCTGTCCGGGATGTCCTTCAAATCGCGTTCGTTATCCTTCGGAAGCAGTACCTTCCTTATACCCGCCCGATGCGCGGCAAGAGACTTCTCCTTTAAGCCGCCGATCGGCAGCACGCGGCCGCGGAGCGTAATCTCGCCGGTCATCGCCACTTCGCGCGAGACATACCGATTCGTCAGCGCGGAGATGAGCGCCGTCGCGATCGTAATGCCAGCTGATGGACCATCCTTCGGAATGGCTCCTTCCGGGATATGGATATGGATATCGTTTTTCTCGTGGAAGCTCGGATCAATGGATAACTCCAACGCTTTGGAACGCGTATAGCTAAATGCAGCCTGCGCGGACTCCTTCATCACGTCGCCCAGCTTGCCCGTCAGCGTCAACTTGCCGCTGCCCGGCATGACGGTCACCTCGATGACCAGCGTATCGCCGCCGACCTCGGTCCAGGCCAGCCCCGTAACGGCGCCAATCTGATCTTCGCTTTCGGCCAAGCCGTATCGGAACTTCGGAGGTCCAAGCCATTGCTTCACGAGCTCGCTGTCCACCTTTAACGGTTTCGTTTCCTGCTCTTCCGAGCCTTCCTCAGCCGTCTTTACCTCGGATACAAAATGTTTGGCCGCCTTGCGGCAAACGGCCGCGATCTGCTGCTCCAGATTTCGTACGCCGGATTCGCGCGTATACTCGCGAATCAACAGCTGCAGCGCCTCGTCCGTCAACTCCAACTGCGTTTCCTCCAGACCGTGGTCGCGCTTCTGCTTCGGCAGCAGGTACCGTACGCCGATCTGTTCCTTCTCCAGCTCCGTGTAACCCGGAATGTACAGCACTTCCATCCGGTCCAGCAGCGGACGCGGAATATTGTGCAGCGCATTAGCCGTCGTCACGAACATCACGTTGGAGAGGTCGAAAGGAACCTCGATGTAATGGTCGCTGAACGTGTTGTTCTGCTCGGGATCGAGCACCTCAAGCAATGCTGACGAAGGATCCCCCCGGAAGTCCGACGCCATCTTGTCGATCTCGTCAAGCAGGAACACCGGGTTAAGGCTGCCGGCCGTTTTCATCCCCTGCATGATACGGCCCGGCATCGCGCCGACGTACGTTCTGCGATGACCGCGAATCTCGGCTTCGTCGCGCACGCCGCCAAGCGAGATGCGCACGAACTTCCGGTCGAGCGACTTCGCAATGGATCGGGCAAGCGATGTTTTGCCGACGCCGGGAGGGCCCACGAGACAGAGGATAGGTCCTTTCATCTTGCCCACGAGCTGTTGTACCGCCAAATATTCCAGCACGCGCTCCTTCGGTTTCTCCAGGCCGTAATGATCGTCGTTCAAAATATCCTCGGCCTTCTCGATGCTGAGATCATCATTTGTTCTCTTGTTCCACGGCAGCGCGAGTAACCAATCGATATAATTGCGGATGACTCCGCCCTCTGCCGAGGAAGGCGGCATCTTCTCGAGCCGGTCGATTTCCTTGACGACCTTTTCCTTAACCGCTTCGGGAACGCCGGCTTCCTCCAACTGGCTTCTAAGCTCTTCGGCCTCGCCCGCCCGGCCTTCCTTCTCGCCGAGCTCCTTCTGGATGGCCTTCATCTGTTCGCGGAGGTAATATTCCTTCTGCGTTTTCTCCATCTGCTTCTTGACGCGCTGATTGATCTGACGCTCAAGCTCCAGCACTTCGCGTTCGTTATTCAGCAAATCCAGCAGTCTCTCCAGCCTGGCCGCCACATCGATCGTTTCGAGAATATCCTGTTTGTCCTTGATCTTGAGCGACAAATGGCTTGTAATGACGTCCGCCAGGCGGCCAGGATCGTCGATATCCGATACTGCCGCATAGGTTTCCGGAGTAACCTTTTTCGATAACGAAATATAATGCTCGAACTGGCTCAGGACGGAGCGCATCAATGCGTCCACCTCTGGATCGTCCGTATCCTCCTCCGGCAGCTCCTTCGCCATAACCTCATAGAACTCGTCATTCGTTACATAGCTCTGCACCTCTGCGCGAACAACGCCCTCCACAAGTACGCGAATGGTGCCGTTAGGCAGCTTAAGCATCTGCCTGACCTTCGCGATCGTGCCAACCTTGTAAATATCCTCCTGCGTCGGTTCTTCGATATTGACCTCCGACTGCGAACACAACAAAATCATGTGGTCTTCGACCATTGCCCGCTCCAGCGCGCGGACGGATTTATCCCTGCCCACATCAAGGTGGAGCACCATGCTTGGATAAACAAGTAATCCTCTCAGCGGAAGCAAGGGCAGCCGGCGACCTTTCGACTTGCTTGGTCCCATACCTGCACCTCCATTTCTACAGCATCTACCTTATCTTATCACTCCGCGGAATCCGCCTGCAAATAAGGAAGGCTGCTTGGCCTAAACAATTCGCTCACGGCAGGCACTTCTTTCTCCTCTCGAGCGGTCTCCAACTCTGGAAATACGTGTCTGAATACCTCTTCCACCCTATCGACCGGTATAACCTTGAGACCGTCCAGATCGGCGAAAATCGCCTGCCAATTCTCCTTGGGTATGATGACCTGCACCGCCCCGGCCTGAAATGCCGCCTCTACCTTGGCGAGCACGCCGCCGACCGGCTTCACGTTGCCATGAATGCCAACCTCGCCCGTCATGGCAAGCTTGTTGTCGATCGGCATCTCCCGAATTGCCGAAGCGATCGCCGTTGCCATCGCAATGCCCGCGGATGGTCCATCGATTGGAGTCCCGCCCGGGAAGTTGATATGCAAGTCAAAGTCCTGCGGATTCAGGCCGATTCTGCGGAGCACCGTCAAGACATTCTCGACAGAGCCCTTTGCCATACTCTTACGCCTGAGCGTACGCGAGCCTCCCCCCAACTCTTCTTCGTCAACAACGCCAGTAATGTTGAATGTACCTTTGCCGGAATCAGCGGGAATAGCGCTCACTTCGATCTCCAGCAGCGTCCCCATATTGGGACCGTAGACGGCAAGACCGTTCACGAATCCCACCTGGGGCTCGTTTGGCACTTTGCGGTCCGGGCGAGGCGGAATTTGGCTGCTGTTGACAACCCATTCGATATCGGCTGCCGCGATGGCATCCCGTTTCTCCGATAGCGCCACGCCTGCAGCCAGTTGAATAACGTTGACGGCTTCCCGGCCATTCGTAGCATACCGTTTCACGACGTCGATCGCCTCCGGGCACGGAGGAAATCCGATCTTCTTGACGGCATTCTCCGCCACCTGCGCGATCTCATCCGCCAGCAGCGGCCGGAAGTATACTTCCATGCAGCGGGAACGGATCGCGGGCGGAATTTCGCCGGGGGAGCGTGTCGTGGCGCCAACAAGACGAAAGTCCGCAGGTAATCCGTTTTGGAAAATATCGTGTATGTATAACGGAATATTGGCATCCTCGGAATGGTAATAGGCGCTTTCGAGGAATACCTTGCGATCTTCCAGCACCTTTAACAATTTATTCATCTGCACGGGATGCAATTCCCCGATTTCGTCGATGAACAGAATACCCCCATGCGCTTTCGTTACTGCGCCCGGCTTCGGCTGCGGAATGCCCGCCACTCCCATCGCTCCGGCCCCTTGATAAATCGGGTCATGAACCGAGCCGATGAGCGGATCCGCAATGCCGCGCTCGTCGAATCTGGCCGTCGTCGCGTCAATCTCCGTGAATTTCGCATCGGCCAAAAACGGCGATGACGGATTTTTTTTCGCTTCTTCCAGCACGACGCGGGCAGCCGCCGTCTTGCCTACGCCGGGCGGTCCATAAATAATGACATGCTGAGGATTGGCGCTGCAAAGCGCTGCCTTCAGCGCGCGCAGACCGTCTCGCTGTCCGATAATATCGTTCATCGTCTGCGGACGCGTTTTCTCCGCGAGAGGTTTCGTAAGCGAGATGGAGCGAAGCTTTCTGAGCTTGTCCATCTCCTTCTTGGACTCTCTATCAACAGCCGATCGGTTCGTCTTCTGGTTGCGAAGCAAATTCCAGAAGTACAATCCAATTACCACGGCAAAGAACACTTGAATCAGCATTAATACCAAACTTAAACTCATAACCTTCCCGCTCCTTTCATACCAACCGTATTCTGTCAGTATTGCCGCTTGGATACAGGAATAATCGCTTGCCCCGCCAGAAAAAAAGAAGAGGCCTTCTGACGGTCGTTAGACGGTTCAGATAACCTCATTTATTGCACATTAGGCGTGGGCGTGATTTTTGCGTCCCGGAATTTCGCCGGTCGCCTCAAACACGGTCACGATATTGTCGATTTCCTTTTTCAGCTCGTTAAGCAGCTCCGCTTCCGGCACTTTGCGAATCATCTCGCCGTAACGGAACAACATGCCTTCACCTCGAGCGCCCGCGATGCCGATATCCGCCTCGCGCGCTTCGCCTGGACCGTTAACCGCACAACCCAGCACCGACACCTTGATGGGTACTTTGATCTTGGAGATATACTCCTCTACCTCGTTGGCGATAGAGAACAAGTCGATGTCCAATCTGCCGCATGTCGGGCAGGATACGAGCGTAGCCGCGTTTGTAATAAGACCGAAAGTCTTAAGCAGCTCGCGCGCAACCTTTACTTCTTCAACAGGATCAGCGCTGAGGCTGATCCGAACCGTATTCCCGATGCCCAGAGCCAATAACGCTCCTATGCCCGCCGAACTTTTGATCGTGCCGGTATGCAAAGTGCCTGCTTCCGTAATGCCAAGATGGAGCGGATATTTGATCTTCTCTGCCGCCATGCTGTAAGCCGCGATCGCCATTGGCACGTCGGACGCCTTGAGCGAGACGATAATATCGTGAAAGTCGAGCTCCTCGAGAATGCCAATGTGGAAAAGCGCGCTCTCCACCATGGCTTCCGGCGTCGGATATCCGTATTTCTCCAGCAAGTGATTCTCCAGGGAACCTGCGTTGACGCCGATCCGGATTGGAATCCCACGTTCCTTGCAAGCTTTAACAACGGCTTCCACACGCTCGCGGCGGCCGATGTTGCCGGGATTAATCCGAACCTTGTCGATGCCGTTTTCGATTGCGGCAAGAGCCAGCCTGTAGTCAAAATGAATATCCGCAACGAGCGGAATATGAATTCGTTTCTTAATTTCCTTGATCGCTTCCGCAGCTTCTTTGTTATTGACGGTTACGCGAACGATCTGGCAGCCCGCTTCTTCCAGACGAAGAATCTCGGCCACGGTCGCCTCTACGTCAGCCGTCTTTGTCGTACACATGCTCTGAATGATGACTTCATTGCTGCCGCCGATCGTCAGATCGCCGACTTTCACCGGAATCGTATCCTGGCGTTTATACATTATGATCTCTCCCATCATGCGTCCAATCTCGGGCAGCGTAGTACGAAGATAGTGCCGACAAATGGACTTTGAACACGCTATAACTACTACGCCGAATCGGCGGAAAGGTGACAAAAACGTCAAAGTCCACCCCGCGGCAAGCGTGTTATCGCAGGCCACGGGGTGGAGTATCGTCCCTTATCAGGCGCTTTCTTCCTTCTTCTTGCCCTTCTTGGCGGAAAGCTCAGGCATGATCTTCTCCTGCACGGACTTCTCCGTAATCAGGCAAGTGTTCACGTCATCGCGCGTCGGAACCTCGTACATCACGTCGAGCATAATGCCCTCGATGATGGCGCGAAGCCCGCGGGCGCCGGTATTGCGCTTGATGGCTTCCTTCGCGATCGCGTCGAGCGCTCCGGGCTCGAAGTCGAGCTTTACGTTGTCCATCTCGAGCAGTTTCTGGTATTGCTTTACAAGAGCGTTTTTCGGTTCGGACAAAATCCGTACCAATGCCGGCTCGTCAAGCGGCTCCAGCGTCGAAATGACAGGCAAACGGCCCACAAACTCCGGAATAAGACCGAATTTCAGCAGATCCTCGGGCAATACCATGCCCAAGTATTCGCCCGGTTTCAAATCCTTGGTCGTGTCTCCCGCGGAGTTAAAGCCGATGACCTTTTTGCCGATCCGGCGTTTGATCAATTGCTCGAGGCCGTCGAATGCGCCGCCGCAGATAAACAGAATGTTCGTCGTATCGATCTGGATAAATTCTTGATGCGGATGCTTGCGTCCGCCTTGCGGCGGAACGGATGCGACCGTACCCTCCAGAATTTTTAGCAGTGCCTGCTGTACGCCTTCGCCGGATACGTCGCGCGTAATCGACGGGTTCTCGGACTTGCGGGCTACTTTGTCGATCTCGTCGATGTAGATAATGCCGCGCTCGGCTTTCTCCACATCGTAATCGGCGGCTTGAATCAGCTTGAGCAAAATATTTTCAACGTCTTCGCCTACGTAGCCGGCTTCCGTCAAGGAAGTGGCGTCGGCGATTGCAAACGGCACGTTAAGAATTTTGGCCATCGTTTGCGCCAGCAGCGTCTTACCCGAGCCTGTAGGACCCAAAAGCAGAATATTCGACTTCTGGAGCTCGACGTCATCGATTTTGCTGCCGGAATTAATCCGCTTGTAATGGTTGTAGACGGCAACGGATAACGACTTCTTGGCAAAGTCTTGACCGATGACATAGGAATCCAGAATGGCGCGAATATCCTTCGGCTTCGGAATATCCTTCAGATCAAGCTCTTCATCGTTGCCGAGCTCCTCTTCCACGATTTCGGTGCAAAGCTCGATACATTCGTCGCATATATAGACGCCAGGACCGGCGACCAGCTTGCGCACCTGATCCTGCGATTTGCCGCAGAACGAACACTTCAATTGACCCTTCTCGTCATTGAATTTGAACATGTACTCACCCCTTGAATGTTTATGTTAGCCCAGCGGCGCCGTAATGACCCTATCGATCAGACCGTAATTCAGGGCTTCTTCCGCGCTCATAAAGTAATCGCGGTCGGTGTCGCGATCAATCTTCTCATATGGCTGACCTGTGCGGTCGACATAGATTTGATTCAGCTTCTGCTTTGTCTTGAGAATCCAGTCGGCATGAATCTTGATATCCGTTGCCTGGCCTCGGACGCCGCCGAGAGGCTGGTGGATCATCACTTCTGCGTTTGGCAGAGCAAAGCGTTTGCCCTTCGCACCGGCTGTAAGAAGAAGGGAGCCCATGCTTGCCGCCATACCCATGCAGATCGTGGATACTTCTGGCTTGATATACTGCATCGTATCATATATTCCCATTCCAGCGGTTACAGAGCCGCCGGGAGAGTTGATATACAGATGGATGTCCTTCTCCGGATCGTCGGCCGCCAAAAACAGCAGCTGAGCGATGATGGAGTTCGCGACATCGTCATCAATGGCACTCCCGAGAAAAATAATGCGATCTTTCAGCAATCGGGAGTAAATGTCATAGGACCGTTCTCCGCGATTCGTCTGTTCGACTACAATCGGTACCAGGTTCATGCGACCAACCTCTTTTCGTTGTGGACTTGGAATGCATCCTTATTGTAACACGTTAAGTTATGGATTGTCATTTCGCCGAATACTACAGTATACGGCGACCGACGCCTGATATGTACGCTTGCCTGGCGGTCGAAGAGATCCGCCTATTTCATATGTAGGGTGAAAATAAGGCACGTTACATGCACGCGCCTTATCCTCGATCTAACCTATTCTTCTATGTCGCTTCCCATGCACACGCATGGAGCGTATGTCTAACCGTATTAAGAGATTGCTTTTTTAGACAGTTTTGCTGTTGTCAAGCAGAAACTTGATCGTTTTGCGAAGAAGAATATCTTCTTGCAGGTTGCTAATGTTGCCGTTCTTCTCGAAAATGTCGCGCAGTTCTTCCGCAGGACGGTTGTATTGCTTGGACAGGTTCTCCAGCTCTGCAGCCAGATCCTCTTCCGTCGCGTCGAAGCCTTCGGCTTTCGCGATCGCTTCCAACACGAGGTTGTTGCGTACGCGCTTCTCGGCGTCGGAACGCATTTGACCGCGCAGCGCTTCTTCGTTCTGGCCGGAGAACTGGTAATACAGATCCATGTTCATGCCTTGCATGCGCAGACGGTTCTCGAAGTCCTTCACCATATAGTCGGTTTCCGTGTCGATCATCGCTTCCGGAATTTCGACTTCCGCCGCAGCCGTCGCTTTGTCGACAACCGCTACTTCACGCGCTTGCTCCGCTTCCTTCTCCTTGCTTTCCAGAAGCTTCGTTTTCAAGTCGGCTTTGTATTCTTCCAGCGTGTCGAACTCGCTTACGTCTTTGGCGAATTCGTCGTCCAGGGCAGGAAGCGCTTTGCGTTTAAGCTCGTGCAGCTTCACTTTGAATACGGCAGCTTTTCCAGCGAGGTGCTCTGCATGGTACGTCTCGGGGAACGTTACTTCCACGTCCTTGAAGTCGCCAAGCTGCATGCCCACTACTTGGTCCTCGAAGCCCGGGATGAAGGAGTTCGATCCAAGCTCCAGGGAATAACGCTCGCTGAAGCCGCCTTCGAACTGCTCGCCGTCCACGTATCCGTCGAAGTCGATAACGGAGATGTCGCCATTTTGGGCAGCTCCTTCTTCGACGACCGTCAACTCGGCGTGACGCTGTTGCAGACGCTCCAGCTCGGCCGCCACTTCTTCTTCCGTTACTTCGGCGCTGACCGCATCGATCTCAAGGCCTTTGTATTCGCCAAGCGTTACTTCTGGCTTAACCGTTACTTTCGCGACGAACTTGAACGTTTGGCCTTTCGCGAATTGCGTAACGTCGATCTCGGGACGGTCTACAGGCTGCAGCTCGTTCTCTTGAACAGCAGTCGTGTAAGCTTCCGGCAACAGAATGTCGATTGCATCCTGATAAAGGCTCTCTACTCCGAAGCGGGATTCGAAGATTCCCCGCGGAACTTTGCCTTTGCGGAAACCAGGAACGTTAACCTTCGCCGCCACTTTCTTAAAGGCTTGGTCCAGAGCGCCGGTCACTTTGTCCGCGTCCACCTCAACATCGATAGATACGATGTTCTTGTCTATTTTTTCCCAAGTTGCTTTCATTTTATGCCTTCCCCTCCAAAAATGCGCATGCATCCATAGTTTTCACGTTACATAAACCATTCTATTATAAACAAAGATGGACAAGTTATCAAGGCTGATGTTCATCGCCGCCCGTTTGCAGCAGCATCGCAATGCCTCTGAGCGTTCGGCAAGCCTGTTCATAACGGAATCTGAGACTGTCGGAAATGCCATATGTATCGCGTATATCGTCGTCGTTCGCCGAACCGTATACCGTCAGATGCAGCGTAAGATGCAGCGCGGCCGCGAAACAATCCACCGTCGCATCCTCGTCTCTAAGCATCCACCCGTAAGCCGATGTCCCATAAAGGAATTGCAGGCTTTCCTTCCATAGTTCCGTGGCGAAATGAGGCAGCGTCGGGTCGTCAACCTCTGCAACCGCGATCGTACGCTCCAGGATGTCACCCACCGGAGTCGGGAATTCTTCTAGTGACAGAGGGGTCGCTTCGATCTCCAGCACGACATCCTCATCCAGCCGTCTAAGCCGTATTTCCCCTGTCGCCCCTCTCCGCTTAAGACATTGCAGCGCCTTGAATTGAAGGATGGGATGAAGGCTCTCATCCTTCAGCCATTCCAGGATGGCAGCGTCAACGCCGGGATCATCGATGTAGACGGCGCGCTCCAGCGCCAGCTGCTGCTGGTCCATCATAGGATGGTTGCGCATAATATAGAGCACCTGGCTGATATACGCTTCATCTTGAACGGGCGGCTTCAGCAGCTCGGCACGCAGCGCCTCTTCGTCCTGACCGCTTTCCTGCGCGTTCTCTTCTGCAGCCTCGCTCCCCGCCGGGAACGCCATCTCCAGCCAACTCAGCAGATTCGTCCATTCCTCATAATGGCGTTTCTCCTGCCCCTGGCATTGCAGCAGAAAACGGAGAAGCTCCTTCGCTTCCCTGTATTGTTCGGCCTCCAGCATCCTCGTGAGCGAGATCTGGTACTGATCCAGCATGCTGGGGAATAAATAAACATTGTCCTTGCCATCCGTATGTGGCTCTTGAGGAGTCGTAATGATAACACCGCCTTAAGGCATGCTCGTAAAAATAGGTTCTCAATAATCCTGCGATCGATTATACCACGCATGGTCGTCCGCGCCAAACAAAGTCCTATATCTTCAAAAGGCAACATTATGTTCGGCAATCTTTTTTTAATTTCTCCATTTTTTTACTTGCAAAACCATAGGTCGGCATGATATATTATCAAACAGTGTCCCAGTAGCTCAGTCGGATAGAGCACTCGCCTTCTAAGCGAGTTGTCGGGGGTTCGAATCCCTCCTGGGACGCCATTACGTTGCATATGATTATTTTTTAAAATAATGAAATCCCCGCGAGCCCTTAATTCTACCGGGCCAGCGGGGATTTTTTATTACTTGAAATACAAAGGCCATGCCTCATGAGTTGTTGTTTTTCTATGGCAAAGCCAGCTCGTCTTCCGTCACCCATTTATGGTTTTTCACTTCTTCGCCGGTTGTCGTTGAGGTGAAATCGATCATATAGACGGTCGTCTGCTCCGCAGAATCGATGGTTGCTGCAGCACCTTCCATCCCCGTCATATGGTCAGCCTCCAAAACCACTTCATCGCCGGGCTTAAACGGTTCTTTGCCTGCATCCTTGATTTCTTCATGCACGACCCACTTATGATCCGTTACCCGTTCACCGCCGCTTGCAGGTGTGTAAGACACGATATATACCGTCGTGTCAAATGCGCCCGCAATCTTAGCTGCCGCGTCTTTCATACCGTCCATATGCGCATCGGTAATGACGGCCTCGCTTCCCTCGGGAAACTTCGGATTGGAGGCTTTTTGCATTCCTTCCGGAGCCCCGCTTGAACCGGAATGATCCATGCCGGCATGACCGTTATCCCCCTCTTTCTGTATCCCGTTATTCGGGTCATTGGACTTGTCGTTATTGCCGTTCCCGCATGCGCTGAGCACGAGCGTAGCGGCAAGTCCTAATAATATCAGCGCTTTTTTCATTTTTCCTTACTCCTTTCAGTAATTTGATTCGACTTACACAACTAATCTACCTTATACTTTTGAAGAACTTGTGTAGATTCACTTAAGAGCTTGGGAAGTCGAATCGTAAATGTTGTACCCTTTTCGCTATCTACTTTAATGCGTCCGTCGTGAGCGGCTATAAGCTGCTTTACAATGGTTAATCCGAGTCCGCTCCCTCCAATTCTGCGACTTCGCGATTTATCCGCACGGTAAAAGCGTTCAAAAACGTTGGGCAGATCTTCGGGAGGAATCCCCTCGCCCGAATCCTCTACAACGATCCGGATCTCCGTTAGTTCTTCAGCTGCCGAAATATTTACTTCACCATGTTCTGCTGTAAATTTGAGCGCATTGCTCAGCAAATTCACCAAAACCTGAATCATCCGGTCATGATCTATAAGCGCCCGAACATCCGGATCGACCGAATAATCCAAGCGGACATGTTTCTCCCGATATGACGCATCGACTAGATTGACGGCATGTGCAATGACCTCCGCAAGCCGTACTTCCTTTCGTACCAATTGAAAGCCGGGCGATTCGAGTTGGTTTAAATCTTCCAGTTCGGCGACTAGCTCCGTTAAGCGTTCAATTTCTTCGTAACAGGTATGAATACGAGATGGGGTCGGCTCCCAAATGCCGTCTTCCAGCGCCCGCATATGGCTTTTCAGAGTTGTCAATGGTGTTCGCAGCTCATGGGCAATATTCTCCGTCATCGTCACCCGAAGTTGTTCCTGATGCTGTAACTGCGCCGCAAGAGTGTTGATGGACCTTCCCAATTCGGCCAGTTCGTCTGTGCCGGAAAGGGAGACCCGCGCGTGCCACTCGCCAACCGTCATCTTTTCCGCCACATGCTTCATATGTACCAGAGGGGACGAGATCCGTTTGGCCACATAAAAGCCAAGCACTATCGCGAGCACAATCGACACGAAGCATGTCCAAAGAATCGTTTGCAACAAAGCCAGCTCCAAATGGTAATTCAATTCTATTAAGTCATGACCTATAACAGAAGCTTGCGATTGATACATCTGAAAATGGTAATGTGTTGTAAAAAGAAGTACCGCGCTTGAAACGACAACAATGCCGACCGCAGTGCCAATAATAATGAACGCGAGCCTCGAATAGAGTCGACGGTTCATACCGTTTCACCTGCGAAACGGTATCCGAAACCGTACACGGTCACCAGATAAACCGGCTTCTTCGGATCGCTTTCGATCTTGTGGCGGAGATTTTTTACATGCTGATCGATGGTACGCACATCACCTTCAAAATCGTGACCCAAAACTCGCTCAATCAGCTCGTCCCTTTGAAAACATCGTTGCGGATATTTGGCGAGCAAAAGCAATATTTTATATTCGTTCGGCGTAAGATTCACCAGCTCGCCGGAGCGAACGACTCGCTGCTTCATCGAATCAATCATCAACTCGCCATGATTAAACGTCAAACGGTCGGCTAGAAGCACATCATCATCCGATCGCCGTAATATCGTTCGAACCCTCGCCACGACCTCTCTAGGGTCGAATGGTTTTAACACATAATCGTCCGCTCCTACCGAAAGCCCTCGAATACGATTGTTTTGGGAAACTTTGGCTGTAAGCATGAGAATGGGAACGGAATCGATTTGCCGGATGGCCTGACATACTTGCTCCCCCTCCATATCGGGCAGCATTAAATCCAGTATCACAAAATCCACCGGCTGACTGCGCACACACTGAAGGGCTTCACCCCCTGTCTCCACATCAATCGTCCGGTAACCTTCCTTTTGTACATAAGATCGAATAACCTCGCGAATATTGTTTTCATCGTCGACAATTAAGATGGTTTTCATAACGTTCCCTGCCAATCTATTTTTTGATTGTAGTTATAGTTGTCACAAGTGTTTCACATATAGTACAGAGGGGTACAC
The DNA here is from genome assembly GCF_014303795.1 of Paenibacillus sp. PAMC21692. Lineage (NCBI taxonomy): Bacteria > Bacillati > Bacillota > Bacilli > Caryophanales > Paenibacillaceae > Paenibacillus > Paenibacillus sp. PAMC21692. Next base: position 3,731,092 of record NZ_CP060293.1, on the reverse strand, counting down.
TATATTCGAATCCAAAATAAAGGAGTGATACCCATGCATGAACATTACAAACAATGTATCGAAGAATGTCTGAAATGTATGCAGGAATGCAATCACTGTTACGATGCTTGTCTCAAGGAAGATAACGTTAAGATGATGGCCGAGTGCATCCGACTGGATCGCGAATGTGCTGACATTTGCGCGCTGGCCGCTGCGGCCATGTCCAGAAATAGCCCCTTTGTTAAGGAAATCTGCCGCTTGTGTGCCGAGATCTGCGAGGCTTGCGGCAATGAGTGCGCCAAGCACGAACATCACGAGCATTGCAAACGCTGTGCTGAAGCCTGTTTCCGTTGTGCGGAAGCATGCCGGAAGATGATTGCATAGGAAACAATTAAAGGGGGGTTGCTTATTCTAAAGCATCCCCCCTATTTTAATTATTTTATCAACTTATTTACCGTGATCAAAAGCTCATCAAGCACTTCATGATCGCCTTCTTCGATCCGTCCAACGACGCAACTTTTTAAATGGTGTTCCAAAAGCTGCTTCCCCAATCCATTAAGGGCGGACTGGATCGAAGCAATTTGAATCAAAACATCATCACAGTAAGTGTCTCGCTCGATCAGCCCCTTCACCCCTCGCACTTGCCCTTCGATCCGATTTAAACGATGCATCAAGCTGCGTTTCGTTTTATCGGAATGATGACTTTTCCGCTCTGCAGAGGATGTATGGTCGCATGAGGTAGCCTCAATTATTGTATTATCCAGTTCAATCAACCCCTTTGTATACACTTTAACATACCCCCTAACCCTATGTAAAGATAGGGATCCCATATATTGGATTGATGGTTTTTTGGATCAGCATTACAACACTCGCAATCATATTTATGATAACATGAGGCTGGAACCCTGCGGCCTGACTCTTTTGTTGCTACCGGCGGCTTCTCCCCGCGTATTACTGATTCGTTGCATCGCATCGATACAATTGGAATGGATAGGAACAGGAGAGAAACGATGATCAAGCTAAACGTCTTTATACGGGTATGTATCGCAGTGCTGCTCGTACTGGGTATTATTTATTTGAGTTCGCTCGTCTCATTCATCTTCACCCCTCTGCTCTCGCTTTTCAGCATTATTCTGACGCCGCTTCTGCTCTCCGGGTTTTTCTATTATTTGATGAGGCCGCTCATCGATTATTTGGAAGGCAAGAAGCTGAACCGGACGCTCGCCATTCTGCTGCTGTACCTTGTTATTTCCTTGCTGCTCGCGGTGTTCTTTATCGGAGTCTGGCCTTCTCTGAAAAGCCAGGTGATGAATCTCGTGCATAACGCTCCGGCCATATTCGCGGGTATCAACGAACAGCTCGAAAAGCTGAGCGACAATGAATATATTGCGCCGTTGCTGCCTGCCAACACGGACATTTCGGGACAAGTAACCGAATTTCTGAACAAGGGCTTTAACGTGATCAGCAGCTCAGTATCCGGTCTGTTCACCTTCTTCTCCGACTTTGCGATCGTGCTGATCACCTTCCCGATCATGCTTTTCTACATGCTGAAGGAAGGCGGCAAGTTCAAAAATCGGCTAGTCTGGTTCTTTCCCTCCCGCTATAAGGAGGACGGCCGATCCATGCTGGGGGACATCGATCAGGCGTTAAGCAATTTTATCGTCGGTCGGGTCATCGTCAACCTGGCGCTCGGCGTTCTTATGTACATCGGCTTTCTTATTATCGGTCTGCCCTACGCGCTTCTGCTGACGGTGGTCGCGGTCATCTTGAATTTCTTCCCCGTCATCGGCGCGATTCTATCCAGTATTCCGATCGTGATCATCGGCCTGATCGAGTCGCCGGCCACGGCCATCTGGTCTCTGGTCATCATTCTCGCAGCCCAGCAGGTACAGGATAATCTGATTGCGCCCTACGTGTTCGGCAAGAAGCTGGATATCCATCCGCTGACCACGATCATTCTCGTCCTGGTAGGCGGGGACATAGCCGGCATCGTCGGTTTCCTGCTAGTCATTCCGATCTACATGATCGTCAAGATCGTAGGGGTCAAATCGTACGAGCTGTACATCCGAACACGCAAGAACAGGGAGGAAACGCCGCCGCCCGCTTGACGGCCAGGCTCCGGTGCCCGACCAGAACAACAACCGCCCGGTGATCCGGGCGGTTGTTGTTTGAATTTAGAATGCAAAAAGGCGGCAGTGAGGCCTGGCCGCCATAAGTGATCGGGATAATGAAGCTGGCTATAGCAGCCCCATAGAGGAAATATGTCTCCGAGTGGATTCCGTGCCGCATTCGTATAACAACCGGTAGATCCTCGTAATGATTTCATCGCTGGCGCCGTTAATCGTTTCGTCATGGTCGCTTTTAGCGACAGGCCTTGCGTAATAGCCAAGCTCCGCCTCCGCCATGCTCGACAGCTCTTCGAACAGCTCGCGAAGACGCGACACTTCCTCTTCGTTCGCAACGATATCCAACTCGTAAGCGGCCGCCTCGGGATCGGTCAATATTTGCCCCGCCTGGACGGATACATAGAGATGCTGCCGTTCTTCGTCGCTTCCGCGCAATTGCTCGCCTTGACCTTCCATTATCTGAATTCACCTCCATCGCATGTACAGCTTGCGACAAACTTCGGGTTATGCCTTCCTTAGCTTCCCCTTGTGGACAGACATTTTATCCCTTTTTTCCGCATATAACTGTTTATTATCGCAACTGGAGTCCAGCATAGAGAGGAATGAGATAGATGTGTGGAATTACCGGCTGGATCGATTGGAACAGTGACTTGACCCGGGAAAGCGCCGATCTGGAGCGCATGACCGAAACGCTTGCGCCGCGCGGGCCGGACGCCGCAGGCACCTGGATTTCCGCGCATTGCGCGCTAGGACATCGCCGCTTGTCCGTCATCGATCCCGAGAATGGCGCCCAGCCGATGATCAGGTACACGGGCGACGATCAATACATCGTTGTCTATAATGGCGAGTTGTACAACGCGCCCGAGCTCCGCAAGGAGCTGCAAAGCAGAGGAAGAACGTTCACGACGACGTGCGACACCGAAGTGCTGCTCGTCTCTTTCATGGAATGGGGCCGCTCCTGCGTCGAGCGGTTTAACGGCATTTTCGCATTCGCAATCTGGGATGTGACAGCGCAGGAGCTGTTCCTCGCGCGCGATCGGCTTGGCGTAAAGCCCTTGTTTATATGCAAAGTCGACGGGCTTTTCCTGTTCGGATCCGAGCCGAAATGCATTCTGGAGCACTCCGCCGTGAAAGCCGAAGTCGGCGCCGAAGGTCTCGCGGAGATCTTTGTCATGGGTCCTGCACGCACGCCGGGCCATGGCGTGTATAAAAATCTCACTGAACTGAAACCCGGTCAATGCATGGTCGTTAGCCGCTCCGGGGTCAAAACGATCACTTATTGGCAGCTTCGCAGCACGCCTCACGAGCATTCCGTCGAGGAGACGGCAAGGCATGTCGGAGAGTTGTTGCGCGATACAGTAGAACGTCAGCTTGTGTCCGACGTGCCGGTCTGCACGCTGCTGTCTGGAGGCCTCGATTCCAGCGCTCTAACGACGTTTGCGGTCCAATATTATGATGCTAATGGGCAAGGCAATGTGCATACCTATTCCGTTGATTATCGGGATAATGACAAACATTTTCAGGCACATGCCTTTCAGCCGAACAGCGACGCGCCCTGGATTGAACGGATGACCTCCCATCTCGGTACGGTCCATCATCCGATCCAATTCGACACGCCCGAACTCGTCGATGCGCTTCTGGACGCCACCCTTGCCCGCGATTTGCCAGGCATGGCCGATGTTGACGCGTCGTTGTTGCTCTTCTGCCGCGAGATCAAAAAAGGCGCAACCGTGGCTTTGTCAGGCGAAGCTGCGGACGAAATATTCGGCGGTTACCCTTGGTTCCACCGCGAGGAAGCGCTGAAGGCCGATACGTTCCCTTGGTCGCTCGCTACGGCTATGCGCGCGGACCTCCTGTCTCCGGAGGTGGCCGCCTGGATCAAGCCTCAGGAGTATATCAACGACCGTTATGCCGAAGCCGTGGCCGAAGTTCCGAAGCTGGCCGGCGAGGATGAGCTGCTAAGCCGGATGCGGCGCATGTCCTACCTCAACATAACGAGATTTATGCCGACGCTGCTGGACCGCAAGGACCGGATGAGTATGGCGGCGGGTCTCGAGGTGCGCGTCCCGTTTTGCGATCACCGCTTGATCGAATACGTGTGGAACATCCCTTGGGAGATTAAGACGGCGGGAGACCGCGAGAAGGGCATTCTTCGCAAGGCGCTGCAAGGCGTTCTGCCGGACGATGTGCTCTATCGCAAAAAAAGCCCTTACCCGAAAACGCATAACCCCAACTATTTGACCGCGGTCAAAAAATTATTGCTCGACGTGCTAAACGATCCGAACTCCCCGATTCTTCCTTTGATCGATATAAAGAAAGTCAGGTCGTTGGCGGAATCCGATTCCGCGAAGTCCAACATTCCTTGGTTCGGCCAACTGATGTCAGGCCCGCAGATATTCGCGTATTTGTACCAGGTCAACCTGTGGCTGAAGCATTACAAGGTAAGCGTGGGCTGAGATTTTCTTCAAGAAAAAGGACCTCAAACTCCACCTTAAAGTGGAATTAGAGGTCCTTTCGTTTGCAAATCGAGATGTTCTCATATCATGCGAACACTTTCGGAGCAGCCGCTTCATTAGGAGACATCGCTCGAAATTATTGCTGCTTCATAAGTAGAGGAATCAGCTTTCGAAGCGCATCGCCCCTATGGCTGATGGCTCCCTTCTCCTCCTTGCTCAGCTCCGCCATGCCCCTGCCAAGCTGCGGTAGCCAGAAGAGAGGATCGTAGCCGAAACCTCCGGCTCCGTGCGGTTTGTCCGTGATGAAGCCGTCGACCGTGCCCTCCGCTTCCACGAATTCTCCTGTGACAGGGTCGTACAGCGCAAGGGCACAGACGAACTGCGCTTTGCTGAGTTGCCGAGAACCATCCTCCAGTTGCTGCTCCGAACAGCTGGCGCCGATGCTCGTAAGCTCCCGAATCAGCTTGGCGTTATTGTCTTCGTCGGCCGCTCCTTCCCCTGCATATCGGGCCGAATAGACGCCCGGCTCTCCGCCGAGCGCTTCAACGCGCAGACCCGAGTCGTCCGCAAGCGCCGGTACGCCTAATGCGTCGCCAGTCGTCTTCGCTTTAATTCGGGCATTCGCCGCGAAAGTGTCGCCGTCCTCCACAATGTCCGGAATATCCGGGAAGTCGTGCAGACTAAGGACGCGCTTGCCCAGCTTACCCAGTGCATGGGCGAATTCCTTTACTTTGCCGCTATTCCCGGTCGCGACTACAACAACGTTGGCATCGCCCAATTCGCTGCGGTTCCCGGCAGCCGTATTGTCGTCTCCCATTCTCGGTTACCTCCCGATCCGGTCCGCGATCGGGCCCAGCGCTTCGCGCTGCTTCGCGAACAGCTCGTTAATGCCGCCTTCGGCCAGCCCGAGCAGCTCGTTCAGCTCATCGCGGGAGAACGTCGCTTCCTCGCCCGTTCCTTGCACCTCGACGAATCTTCCTTGGCCCGTCATGACAACGTTCATGTCGACCTTCGCCTTGGAATCCTCTTCGTAGTTCAGGTCGAGCAGCGCACGCTCCCCAATGACCCCTACGCTAACCGATGCCAGGAAGTCGCGGATCGGGAACTTGGAGAAATTGACGTTCGCCGACAGCTTGTTCACGGCGATCGCGAGCGCGACGAATGCGCCGGTAATCGAAGTCGTCCTTGTTCCGCCATCCGCTTGAATCACATCGCAATCCAGCGTAATCGTGCGTTCGCCAAGCGCTTGCAGATCGACGACCGACCGCAAAGCCCTGCCAATCAAACGCTGAATTTCCATTGTCCGACCCGTCAGCTTGCCCTTCGCCGCTTCGCGCTGATTGCGCGAATGGGTCGCTCGCGGCAGCATCGCGTACTCCGCCGTTACCCATCCTTTGCCTTGTCCCTTCATAAAAGGAGGGACGCGTTCCTCCACGCTTGCGGTGCAGATCACCTTCGTATCGCCGAACTCGATCATGACGGAACCTTCCGCATGTTTATTTACGTTTGCCGTTATGGTGACCGAACGAAGCTCATTCGGTTGCCTGCCATCGTTTCTCATCCTATGTATGCCTCCTGATTATGGTCTGTCCCTTAAGTCCTGTCTATTTTATCAAAACAGAACTTTAATTGCACCCGATGCGCGAAGATTAATCGGAATGCGCCTCAAATTAGGAGGGTCAACCCATTCCAGGAGGAGAGATGCTGTTGTTAAACTCCCTGTAATCCGTACTTTCCGGACTTCATCCCGGCAGCCGCACGGCCCGGGCCGCTTCCATGGCCGCATCCACCTGCAGCCGCAGCGCCGCCCCTCCCATCCCGTGCGCCCCGGCCGCCTTAATAATCCGACGGCTCTCCATCGTCCAACACCCGATAACGGCGAACGATCCGTCCGGCGTCTCCAACCAGGCAGCATTCCTTTGTTCCACCCTTCCCGCAGGCAACGATGAGCATACAAACCTCGGCGCGGTCCAGCACTTCTCGCTGACATGCAGCAGCGGGCCGAGCAGCGTGTCAGCTTGACTCTTGATGCGCGTATACACCTGCTCCAGCATCGCCGTAAACCCGATCTCCGTCCCCGCACGGCCGTCTGGCGAATATACGGCCGTCATGACGTAGTATTCTTCTTCGCGAAAGGCCGGCTGGACCAGACATTCGAAATGTGCAGAGCCCAGGTCGAAGGAAAAGCTCTCCGGATGGCGGAGATCCCCTTTCGAACGCGCCGCTTCCGCAACAACCGTCTCGCCGTTTTGCGCCTGTTCGCCTCCGCCTTCCACCGGTATGCCCCGCTTAAGGAAGGTCAGCGTCCACAAGGCGGGCAGCTCGGACGGGTTGACCCGCTCCATTGCCAGCAATTGCGAAGCAAGTACCGCCGATTCCGTGCAATCGGCCACAGCGTCGCATGCGACGACGCGCATCCCCTCGCGCGTGGCGAAGCGCATGCCCGTTACCCGCGTTTCTCCGCTTGCGCCCGGAACATGCGCTTCGCTCCCATCGTCGTCACGCAGCAGCTCGACGGGGAACGTCTCGAGCAGTACGTCCACGCCTCTATCCCGGACGAAACGATCCGCAAGAAGCTGCGTGCGCACCGGATCCATACGATCTCCCTTCAAGGCGCCGCATGCGGACAGCTCATTCAGCCACGACTGAAAGAGCGGATAGCGGTCCGCAAGCTCGCGCATTCCTGCCAATGGCATTCGCGACAGCCCGATCTCGTGCGCAATCGACGTGCCGCTGTTCGCGATCAGCACCTTGCGCCCCGATTCCGCCAGAGCGCATGCATGCATCATGGCCGCCAATCCCCCGCCTGCAACTACCGCATCATATCGTATCCGCCTCATCCCGCATTGTCTCCCCTCTGCTCGAACGTTTCCGTGCGCGTATTCGACTCTATGCGCTCCAACGCCTTGGCGGCAGCCCGCCTGACGGACACCCGCTCGTCATTCAGCCATGTTTCGCAAAGCCCGCGCCCTTGCCGGCCCAGACCCAAGCGAGCCACAATTATGCCCGTTCGCATTTGCAAGTTCCAGCGGACGGACAATTGCGCGTCAGCCTCGGGCGGCACGTAATTGTCGCCGATGCCCGGCCGGCTTGACCATTGCAGCAATCCTTCCGCCAGCTTATCCCGATCCTCTGCCTTCACTTCCCAGCATACCGTCTCCAAATATTGAAGCAGCATGCTGCAGATGCCGGTATTGTAATCCTTCTCATGCAGCGCAGCCACTATTTCGGATGCGGCCAGCGCCTTGCTGCCCATGAGCCGGAGCGCGGCAAGGGCGGCAATCCATTCGGGGTAGGAGCCGGGATTGGCCCTGCCGTTCAACCTGCTCCGGAACATATGAAGCAGAACAGGCTCTGCTTCCCGTCTTCCCAGCAGCGCAAGAGCCATAGCCGCCATGCGGCATCCGGACGTCGGCGCCCCGCAGGCTCCCGACGCAAGCTCCACTTCCGGCGGCGCCCCGCAGGCCCGCGCTGCATGCTCGATGCCTGCCGCTGCCGCCGACTCAGCGGCGGCGCAAGAAGCGAGCTCCCTGCCGAAGGCTTCCAGCAGCGCCTCGGCCGCTCGCTCTCCGAGCAGCCTCAGCCACCAGACCGCGAGCGCTTGTTCCTCCGCGCCGAGCCGCTCCGCCAGCAGCCGTGCCAGCGCCAGCGCCTCCGCAGGCGGCAACTGGCTCACAAGCTCCGGGGAAAGCGATCGCTCGGCCAGCTCGCCCTTGCGAAATTGCAAATTGGCCGTATCCGTCCGAATCAAATCGGGTTCGTTTAATACGCCAAGCTCCACCAGTCTGCGCTGCAGATCGGGCACGGACACTTCCCGCGGCTTCACTTGCAGACGCATGGCCATCGCGGCGGCCACGCCCGCCGCCTCGCCGATCTTCTGAATATCCCGCTGCATCCGGATCGCCATCGACACGTCCCGATCGACCGATAGCGCGCGGCTGGAAACCAGCAAACCTTCGACCCCGCCAGGCAGCAGGCTGCGGTACGGAATATCGCACCAGAGGCCTTTTTTTTCGGTCATATCCAGCATGACCAGCCAGATTTGCGCAAAATCCGATTCATTCCCGAGATCCCGCGCATGGGTGTCATAATAGGAAAAAGCTCTTGCGATCACATCTTCAAAATGGCGATCGTGCAGGAAATCGTCCAGCGCCAGCACATAATCGCCGACAATATGCCGCCCTTCCCTGATCCCGAGCTTTGGGGCCACGGACAACATATGTACATCCGTCTTCCCGCTCTCCAGCAAATTCAGAAGATGCCGTCGGCTTTCTTGGTAGGCGCGGCTGACATCCTCGGCGCTGGGCGAATGGACCCATCCGGCATCGAAGTTTTTCAAATGCAGGCGAAGCTTGCCCGTTTTCGGATTATGCAGCATGATGCGGGGACATAAGGAATACGAATGGGACACCCCGTCGAATTGCCTGCCAACCGAATAGGAAGCGCCCGCCATCGCCGACACGTCGCCTTCCGCCGTGCAATCCACCGTCACTTTTGCGCGAATCTCCGTTGGGCCCTCCGGCCCCGCCGCAAGCACCCCGACAACGGCTCCGTCCTCGACCAATACGTCATAGATCAGATGCCCCAGCATGGTCCGAACTCCGCAGTCGCTGAGCAGTTCCCCATATACGGAACGTTTGGCTTCCGGGTGCGAAATGGCCTCTCTTCCCCCCAGAATGTTTTGTCTGGCCTTTACTCGTCGATCAACTTCATTTTGCAACCCGCCGCGGGAGCCGAAATGATAGTCGCTTACATTGGCGCGAACGGCTACGCCGCCTACGCCGTCATCCATATCGAGCAGCACCGTGCGCGCGCCTTCCCTGGCGGCCGCAATCGCTGCGCTGCAGCCTGCCGTCCCTCCGCCGGCAATCAGCACATCGGCTGTAATCACTTCTTGAACCGCATTCATCGGCCACCCTCCTCGCAATGGCCGGAGGAGAGCTCGACTTTCCCGCTCTCCTCCGGCTATCGTTTATTTGGAGCTTTCCATCTTCGCGATGTAATCGTTCATTTGCTGCACATAGTCGCCGCCGCCGTTTTTGTACCAGCCCTCCAGCAAGCTGTCAAACTCGCTCACCGGCTTCTCGCCCATGATGATCTGCATGATCGTTTGCTGCCATGTTTTCGTGTAATCCATAAAATCCGGCTTTTTCGCCGCTTCCGGGATAAAGGCATTGTCCTTCGCGGGCACGACCGTCTCAATGGATTTCTCCAGCCATGGCACAATCTTGGCGCGTTGCTCATCCGTCAGACTGACCGTCAGGAAAAACGACGTATCGTTGGCCCGCCGCATCGTGGATTGGCGGACTTCCGCCACAACCGCAGGCGGATCGGTGGGCGCCTTCTTGTCGCCGACGACGACATAATCCACTCCCTCGTAACCCTTAGCCGTTTTATCCCACATATCGTCGGAAATCCATGAGTTCAGCACATCGACAATTTTTTGCGGATTTTTTGCCGTGGACGTAATGCCCCAGAAGCCCCACAGCCCTGTCGACGAGGCCGCCAGCGAGCCGCCTTTCACTTCGCCGTTTTCGTTTTTGACAAACAGATACGTCAGTTCTGCGTCCGCATTCGTTTGCTTCAGATCGTTGATCAATCGGTCGTAATGGCCGGAGAAACCCGGGAATACGCCGGTAAGCCCTTTGACGAAGCGCTCACGCTGCTTGCTGTAATCATTGGTTGCCGAATCGGGGTCGAAATAGCCGCTTGTGTACATGCGGGCGCTGAACTCCAGCGCTTTTTTGAAATTGTCGCCGTTGCGGTCGTACAGTGGATTCATGTAGGCGTATTCGCCGCCTTCTGCCGCTTGCCAGCCCGTCAGATTAAAAGCGCCCGGTACGATCGGATCCAACACTTTATTGCCGTTGTAGGCGCCGCCGTAGCCGTAAGTGTCGTTCTTCTGATTGTCGTCGGGATCGCCTTTCGTAAACTGCTCGAGGATATAGGCGAATTCGTCAAGCGTAACCGCAAAATCCGCCGGCACCTCAAAGCCGATTTTGTCCAACCAGTCTTGACGGACAAAATAGGCGTCGTTGCGCACCACTGACGTACGCGGTATACCGTAAATATTGTCGTCCTGATTCATTTTCAATTGATCCCATGAAGCCTGATACGTATATTGCTGCAAATATTCGGCGTTTTCAATATATTCGTTCACCGGGATAAGGAGGCCGTCCTTCACCGCGTTCTGGAAGCTTTGGTTGGCCGTGTCGGTAAACATGACGACGTCCGGATAAGTGCCGGAAGCAAGCATCAGCTGCAGTTGCTCGCTGTACCCCGTTGCCGGCGGAATTTCAAAATTAAGCTTGACATTGTTCAGCTTTTCGATTTCCTCAATAAACTGCTTATCGCTATCCGTTAATTCCGGCTTCGTATAATTGGCCATTATTTTAATTTCGACCGGCGCTTCGTCCTCCGTTTTGCCGCCTTGCGTATTGCCGTTTTGTGCGGACGCACTCGGCTGGGCCGACGGACTCGCCGGATTGCCGCCGTTGCCCGAGCATGCGGCAAGAAGCAGTATGCCGGCCATCATTGAGCCAAACAGGATTTTGTGTTTCGATTGCATCTTGAACCCCTCCAACATTTTTTAGTAATTGCCCGGTTTATCCCTTGACAGAGCCTAGCATAATGCCTTTGACAAAATATTTTTGCAGAAATGGATATACGCATAATATCGGTATCATGACGAGAACCAGCGTAGCGTATTTGATTGTTTCGCTAGTCATCATTTCCGCTCCCATTTCAGCTGCGTTGGCAGAGCGGGCCATCGTGCTCGCTCCTTCTATCACCTCCCGCAAGTACAGCATAAGCGGCCAATTGTCCGGGTTGCGAATGTAGACTATGGCGTTAAAAAAATTGTTCCAGTAGCCGACCGCCGCGAACAGGCATAACGTGGCGATAATCGGCTTGGACAATGGGACCACGATACGGAACAAAATGTAAGGGTCGGAAGCCCCGTCGATGCGGGCCGCCTCCTCGATCTCCTCGGGAAGCGACTCAAAAAAATTTTTCATCAAAATCAGGTTGAAGCCGGTTAACAGCGCCGGCAGCACCAGCGATGCCAGCGTGTCCAGCAAATCTAGCGAACGCATCAAATAGAAATTCGGGATCAGCCCGCCGTTGAACAGCATAGTGAACACGATGAGCAGCATCAGGGTTCTGCGTCCCTTCAGCGCCTTCTTGGACAATGGATAAGCGGTCAGAATGTACAACAGGATGCCTATGCCAACGCCGCTGACCGTGACGATGATCGTATTCGCATAACTTCTCCAGAGCATTCCGCTTTTCATGATTTCCTTGTAAGCTCCGAGCGTCACATCCTCCGGCCACACCATCAGAGGGTTTTGCACATAAGAACTGTAGGAGCTTAAGGAAACGGACACGACGTTCATGAACGGATACAACATCACGACGCATATCAGCGTTATAAGCGTATAATTGATTACGTCCAGCATCTCCGGTTTTCTCCGGATCACGATCCATCACCTACCATAATTGATTTCCGAACAAACGGGCCACCCGGTTAGCAGCCAGCACCATGACCAGACCCACTGCCGCTTTGAACAAACCTACGGCAGCCGCAAAGGACATTCGGCCGTCAATCAGACCGATTCGGTACGTATACGTTTCAATCACGTCGGCCACCTCATAGGTTGCCGGATTGTACAGCAGGAATACTTGCTCGAACCCGTTGTCGAGCACATGTCCCATTTGCAGCACCAGCAGCACGGTAATCGTCGAGGCAATGCCCGGAAGCGTAATGTACCGGATTTGCTGAAGGCGCGACGCCCCGTCCAGCTTGGCGGATTCGTAGAGCGAAGGATCGATTCCGGTCATCGCCGCCAAATAAATGATGGTGCCCCAGCCAGCTCCCTTCCAGATCTCCGCCGATACCAGAATCGTTCGAAAATATTCCGGCTTGAGCAGGAACGGAATCGGGTCAAACCCCATTTCCTTGATGATGAAATTAATCGGACCCGTCGAGGGAGACAGAAAGTTGATGACCATCCCCGACAGCACGACCCATGATATAAAATGAGGCAGGTACAACAGCGTCTGGCTGACCCTCTTGAATATCATATTCCGCACTTCGTTCAGCATCAGCGCCAGAATAATCGGCACGGGAAATCCGAACGCAAGATGATAGAAGCTTAAAATCAATGAGTTGCGCAATACCTTGTAGAAATCGGCGGATCGGATCAGATATTCAAAGTTTTCGAACCCTATCCACGAGCTTGCCCAGATGCCCCGGACAAGACTGAAATCCTTGAACGCGATCATGATGCCAAACATCGGAATATATTTGAATATCAGCAAATAAAGACAGCCCGGAACCAGGAACAGATACAGCCATTTGTATCTGACCATATGTTTCTTCAAATCTTCTCGGCGACTTGGTTGACTTCGCTGATGCGCGCCTGCTGACGCGGCAGCCTCCATATGCTGCATCTTGTCGCCTCCTTTCTTATTGTGTCGTTGATTGGCGCCGGCCTGTGTTATCAGAATAGTGTTGAATCCGCTTCCAAACAATCCCGCGCACTTTACATTTAAGGTTGCTTATTTAGCCGCCAATAAAATACTTTCATTTCCAACAAAAAAAAACGGGGGGCATCCTGCGCCCCGCCGTCTAATCCGTATGAAGTATAGGCAGCCTCATCTCCACGATCGTCCCCGCATTCAGCTTGCTTCGCACGGTAAGACCGTATTTTTCTCCAAAAGCGAGTCTGATTCTCTGATTCACGTTGCGCAGTCCGATATGCTCGTTCTCCTGCAAGTGATCCCTGCGCAAACTGTCGTTCAACGCTTGCAGCACAAGCGGCGGGATGCCCACGCCGTTGTCACGCACACGGATGATAATGACGTCTCTGCTTGAATAGATGCGGACGTTAATCATTCCTTTATGTCCGCTTTGCTTGATGCCGTGGTAGATCGCATTTTCGACCAGCGGCTGCAGCATCAGCTTGACGATGCGGCATTCCAGCACCCGTTCCTCCACCACGCATTCGAACGATATTTGTTCTTTGTATCTCAGCTTCTGCAATTCCACATATAACTTCACATGCTCCAGTTCCTTGCCGATCGGCACAAAATCCTCTTTCGTCTCCAGCGCGAGCCGCAGCAGCAGCGACAGCGAACGAATCATTTGCGAAGCCTCGTTTTTGCCGCTGGTCAATCTCATCACTTTCCAATTGATAGAATCCAGCGTATTGTACAAAAAATGCGGGTTGATTTGGGCTTGCAGCGCGATCGCCTGAGCTTTGCGCAGCAGCTCGTATTTCTCCTGCAGTTGCGCCTCTATGCTATGGCTCTGATCAAAGGACTCCGATAGGTTGGTCAGAATGTACCTCGTTTCATTCCAGTCTGGCTGATCGGACTTGCCAAGGATATGGAACGGATTCCCCTTATTCTCGATCAACGATAAAATTTCACGAATCGGACGATAGCTGCGCAAAGCGATAATAAAGGCAAGAATAATCGCCGTACCGATACTCACCAGTAACAGAATCGCCATCAGATGAATGACCCTTGAACGTTCGGGGTGGTAACGCTCCAGCGACACGGCGGACACGTAGCTCCAGTCGCGTATGACGCCGGACGGCAACTTGCTCAGCACCTGGTTAAGGCCGTTTACCTTGACAATGCGCGATGCCGGGATGCTTCCCAGCTGACTCGCCAGCTCCGGATTGCTCTCCTCCAGCGTCCGATTCAGTTGCGTCGCGTCGCCGCTGTACATCATTTGGCCGCGGTCATCCAGCATGTACACGTTTTGCTGTTCGTTGCCCCCCAGCAAATCGCCCAGACTGTTCAAATTCATGTTGATCGCGATCCTGCCGTCGTCGCCGGTTCCCGGCGCTCTTTCGTTCAGTCGATTAATAAAGCTGAGCAGCGGCTTCCCGCTGTTCGGCGCCGAATCCGCCGCCCAATAATGGGGGCGGTCTCGCATGAATCCGAGCGTTCCCCAATGGGCGTAATAATCGTCGGTTTGGGTCGTGCTGAACCCCGCGGTCAGCAGAAAGTCGTTCAGCTCCGAATAAATAAAGATGGAGTCCAGATACGAATTGGTCAGCTTGATCGTCTGCAAGGTTTGCTGAATCCGCAATATTCGCTGCGCGTCGCTGTAGCTGAGCGGCGCGGACAGCTTCCTCGTCATCAGAATGACGACATCGGGGTCTACCTTGAGCCTGACGGACAATTGCTCCGCATCGGACAGAATCAAATCCATCGATTCCCGGATCCGCGCCAGCTCGCTATGGGCGGAATTTTCGATTTCCGCCCGCATATTGGCATCATTGTGCGCATAGACGAACACGCTGATGCCAACCAGCGGAACGATGATGAGGGTCATAATCAGCAAAAAGTTTCTCAGCAATATACTGTTGAATTTATAGTGGCGGATATAGCGCCAATAATTCATTTCCGTTTTTTTCATAGCTGATCCCTGTATTCCGACGGCGTTAGTCCGGTCTGCCGCTTGAACAGCTTGAGGAAATACTTTGTATTCTTATAGCCGACCAGATAACCGATCTCGTAAATTTTGTAGCGGGGATCCTTCAAATACTGAATCGCTTTTTTTATTCTCATATCGATGCAATAGTCCGAGTAGGTCTGTCCCGTCTCCTGCTTGAACAAGCGGCTGAAATAGACGGGATTCAGCCCTACGTGGTCGGCCACGTCCACCATGGAAGGGTCTGCGTCGAAGCGCTCTTCCATGTAACGTTTGGCCTGCCGAATAATCATCCGCTCCTCGCCATGCGCCTCCTCCGCAACGTTATCGGACGCGTTTTCGTGTATTTGCTCTTCCTCCGTTGGCCCGCGAACGCTATGGATCAGCTCGGCCAGATTCGGATACAGCCTCAGATTGTGCAGCTTGACAGATAACCCGGGCAAAACCGACAAGGAGCCTTGAATATGTAGAAAATAATGTTCCGCCTTCTTCTGCAGGAGCTCCTCGGATACGTCCGTCAGAGCATTGCCGATAATGGAGAAGCGCCGGTCGTCCTTATGAATGCAAGCATAATGAATCTGTTCACGCTCTTTTGTCACTATCACGTTAATGGCTTGGCGATGATCCTGATCTCGTTTGCCGGCGCTCGATGATGGATCCGACCATTCGGCTTCAAGCAGACAGCATCGGTTGTCCGCCGCATGGGGCGACAGACCAAGCACCATCAACTGCTCCTTGTAGTAATCGGTCCCGCGATTCGGACTGCCTCCATGCAGCAAATGGGCAAAAAACTGCTCCATCAGCAGAGGCCGAAGCGTTTTCACATGCTGATGATTACGCTGCTCCCGCTCTCGATTCATTTTGTCCCGATCCAGCTCCTCGTGAATTTTACGGAAGACGTCCGATACTTCCTCGATGTCGGTAGGTTTAAGCAAATAATGCGACACGTTGTAACGAATCGCTTCCCTGGCCAGCGCAAATTCCTGATATCCGCTTAATATGACCACCTTGACGGGCAGATTTTGTTTATGCACGAATTGTGCAAGATCGATGCCGCTGACATAAGTCATCTTAATATCCGTAAGCACAACATCCGTCCCATGCTCCTGTATATAACGAATGGCGTCTTTCCCGTCCTGGAACATCGCCGCAACCGCAAAGCCCAGTCCGGGCCAATCAATCAGATCGGCCAGTCCTTCCCGAATGTCCTCTTCATCGTCGACGATAATCAGCCTATACATATGTCTCCTCCTCATGCAGAAATGGCCGTCTCGACTGAAAGCGCTGTCATTATCTTATTCATTATAATTGTGCCACGTTTTATACGACAATCCAACCACCTTTACATTTAGGGGTGTGGATTCAACTAACGGGCTTTCCCCAAAAGCCAAATCGTGATTTTTTGAATCCCATTTTAAGCCGGTTTTTTTCAAGAAAAGGACCTCAAATTCGACTTTGCAGTGAATTTGAGGTCCTTTCGCGTATAAATCGGGGCATTCCCGTCATGCGAACAGCCCCATGTTTCATTCATTCACCTTCGCCGATTCCGTCCAGCAGCAGTATTCTCGCCAGTACGGCGGCCGCCTCCGCCCTTGTGGCGGCTTGAGCCGGACGGAAGTTGCCGTCGGGGTATCCGGCAATGATGCCGATGCCCGCAGCCGCGGACACCGACTCGCGCGCCCATGGCGCAATCTTGTCCATATCCCCGAAGGTTTCTCCGTCTCCGTTCAATATCGGCGGTTGAACGATACGCATCAGAATAACCGTCATCTGTTCGCGGGTTATCCATTCGTCGGGCGAGAAGCGCCCGTTGCCCGTGCCGCTTATCCATCCCAAACGTTGGGCGGCGGCCACCTCCGCTAGCGCCCAATGTTCCGCCATATCTTCGAAATCCGGCTTTTCTGCCGATCCCGCTTGCGCATGGAAGGCCCGCACCAGCAAAGCGATAAATTCGGCGCGCGTCATTGTCCGATCCGGCTGCAAGCTGCCGTCCGGATAACCCAAAATGATTCCTTTGGCTGCCAGTTCATTCATCACCTGTTCGGACCAGTGGCCTGAAATATCATGAAATACGGGAGTCGGACGCACTTCTTCTTCACTTGTTCCCTCCTTCTCCGGCTCCCCCTGTTCCCCACTCTCCTCCTGCTCTTCCAAAGGGTGCTCGTCATTAGCCGGCGGAACCCACGGAGTCGGACCCGCAGCGTTCGGATTGAGCAGACGGAATGTATTCGAGTGCAGCGCGGCTTCATTGCCCGCGTGATCGGCGGCGCGAACATGCAAGTACCAGTCCCCCCATCCCCGATCCAGAACGACTTCATCGTCAGGTTCGAACGGTTTCCATTCCGCATCGTTGCCAGGCTCCGTGGCGCTTGCCGTCCAAGCGTACAGCAAGCTTGCCGGATCGACTCCCGCCCCGTCGTCCAGAATCGATATCCCTACCGTGACCGATGGACTCGAGGACTCGATTCCGTTCATCTGCAGCTCAATGTCCGGAGGCGTATTGTCCAGCCGGAACGGCTGCGAAACCTTGTGGTAACGAAGACCCGCCGCATCCTCGGCACGGACGTGCAAATACCAAATTCCGTCCGCCCCCGCCAGCTCGAAGCCCGCTCCCGGAGTCGGAGCTGTCCAATCCGCATCGTCGCCCGGCGTCTCCGCTTCCTGCGACCATATCCCTTCGATGGCGATATCGCCATTCGAAGCCGCCGCTTCGACTTGAACCGATCTGGTCCAGCCCTCCATGCCGTCCGGCTGCATATCAAGTTCGATCGGCTCTATGGCAACAAATGAATATTGCTGCTGCGCCGCATGCTGCTCGGCCGTCGAATCCGCGAAGCCGTATATCGTCAGCCCTGCCGTGTTCAAAGCAAGCGGGGTTCCGTCAAACACCGTAGCGGCGCCAGCCGCAACTAATGTCTGCAGTTTGTTGTGACGGAAGGCAGAATCGCCGATCCGCTCTACTCCGTCCGGTACCGTGACGACTGTCAGATCATTGCCGCGAAATGCGGAATGGCCGATCTCGACTACGCTGTCCGGAATGGATACGCTCCGGATGTCTTTGTTCCGGAAGGCCGACATGCCAATGGCGGTTACGGGCAAACCGGCAATTCTCTCCGGAATGACGGGGCTGCCGAGTCCGTTATAACCGACAAGCGTGACTGCATTGCCCTCGGAATTGACCTCGTATTGCCATTCCCCGCTGCGCTCCGCCTTCATGTTCCATGCGCCCGCGATCTGCGGGTACACCGTCAGCGTCGTTTCGTAGTCGCTAACTTTATACTCCCGAAGCGAAACTGTCGAAGTAGGAGGAATGACCAACACCGTCCTGTTATTGGCGGCAACCTCCGTGTTCATAATGAAGCTGTTCAAGCTCAGGATGTCTCCGGTGCTTAGATTGCGGATTTCTCCCGCTACGCGCAATCCCTTCAGATCGCCATTAACCGGGGTGAACGGCAGATCGGATGTCGGCACGACAAGACGAAGCATCTTCTGGGAGGGGCTCGTGCCTGCTTGCGCCAGCGTCAAGTCGATCGGCTCGTCGATCGGCAGCGGCTCCCAGAACGCCGGATAATCGACGGCAATATCGAAGTCGTAATCCCTGTATTCCCTTAGCGGCACCTCCGGCGTAGGCTCGACGACAAGAACAATCGTCCCATTGGTGCGGATTTCATTGCCCCTGATGACGGAGGCCAGCTGCAGCACCGACTGATCCGTCTTGCTTGTCAGCGTTCCGCTTATCCGAAGGCCGCTCAGTTGATTCTCCTTAAGCGGCTGCGGGAAGTCGGACTGGGAGACGACAAGCCTGATTTCGTTCCGGCTTGCGGCCATGCCGACCTGCGTGACCGCAACCGGGAGCGGATTAAAGGCCAGTGCTTGATCGGCGGGGACGGTCACCGACAGTCTTACGTCATGATCGGAGTAAACGGCCAGCGGCACCGATATGGTCGGCTTCACGACCAGCGTCAGTGTGCCGGTATCCGCGCCCGTATTCACTTCGCTGGCGACCACCTCGCTGATCAGCCGTTTGACCGAGCCGTCCGTCTTATGCGTCAATGTTCCCGATATTTTCATGTCTTTCAGCGTATCGACGGCGGGCAGTATCGGGAAGAAATCCTCTGCGGGCACTACAAATCGAAGCGTGCCGGATGTCGGGCTCATGCCGCTGCGCAGCGCCTTGGAGTCCAGCTCCAGCACAGGCCCCAATTGCTTCGGTTCCACGCTCAGCCCCGGATGGGTGAAATCGTACGGCTTCAGCTCCCCGCCGCTGAGCAGCTCCGTCGAACCGCCAACCCTGTCGGCAACCAATTCGTAACGGAAGGTTTCGTCGGGATCGTCCACCTTGATCAGAAACTCGTAAGGATAACCGCTCTTCTCTTGCGTAAACGTCTCGTCTCCAATCATGTAGTTAATCGTGACCTTCTCGGTCGCGCTGTTCAAATCCGATACGTATACATAGGCGTAATAATGATCCGGAGCGACCTGGATGACATGGCCTTTGCCCCGCCCGTGCTCCACCGTGTTGCCTTCCGTATAATCCGAATATTCGAAATCCGGATTGGCGAAAGCAGGCGTGCGCACCTCGGCCAAATTCCGGATCATAACGGACTTGATGCCTTTGCCCGGAATGTCGACGGTAAACTCTCCGCTTTCAATCTGCACGTTCGACGTGTTGCCGTCAGCGTCGTAAACGGTGGCGATGCCTGTATAATTGGGATTCGTCTTCGTCCCGAGACGGATCGTCGTTTGCAGCGGATCGCTGCCCTCGTTCATCAGCGCCAGTCCGAGAACGCCATCCTTGCGCGCGGCGATGTAGTTGATCTCCTTGGAGTCCGGCTCGATAATGTCCCGGTCCAGCCACAGCCACATCCCGTCCTCGCCATAGAACTCGCCCGGCGCATGGCCGAACTGATTGGACGCGAAATAGGCGTACCCCGATTGATAGAGCGACGGGAACGAAATATTTTGCTCTGATTTGACCCAAACGCTGTTGATCAGGAAATCCTCGAGCATGCTGATGAATACAGGGATATGATGCCAGTAGATCGATGTGTAGTCGGGCCCGGTGTACGGGTAGTCTTCTTTCATCTGATGGAAAATGATGCGATCCTGATAATAGCCGGGGTAGTTGCCGAACCGGCCGATCATGGCATTGCGGGCCATCGTATAGAAATACGGATCGTCGGTATAGACGGACAGCTTCGACAGCATCCCGGCCCAGTTGTTCATCGTAATGATGTTGCCGTGACCGGGCGTCACCGTATGCTCGGTTCCCATGCCGACCCGGCCTCCAAGCCAGCCGGGAGCCGTCTCCGTCGGCAGCGGCAAGTTCAATTCCTGTGCCGGCTTGGCCCCTCCGTCCTCATTGCCGAGCCGCCACTGCTTGTCCCCATGCCACCAGAACGTATATTTCTCCGCATTCAGCAGGCGCGGTCCCGTCTTCTCCTGCGTGACCGTGTAGTCCGTCTCTGCATAGTCGTCATGGTACCCGGATGTCCACAGCGAGGTCAGCAGCAGCCTTCCGGTCTCCTCGGCCGCATCCAGATAACGCTGCTCCCCGGTCGCCTCGTAGGCTGCCATGAACGCCGTTAACGGAAGGATATAATCGCTGTAGATAAAGCTGCCCATAAACCGGGCTTCTCTGTTCGCTCCTGCATTCGGATGGCTGGTCAAGTAACGATCGGCCAACTCCACAAGGTTATCCAGATGCGTCTGATCGCCGGTATATTCGTACAGGCTGGCCTGATCGGCTATTCCCGTCAGGCTGGACTGCGTCGAAGCGGCGTCCAGCGCGTAATCCAGCAGGAACGGCATTCTTCCCTGCGTCATTTCGTACAAGCCGCCGTATACATGGGCGCTGAACAGCTGCACGGGACCGCCGAGCGGCGTCGGCAGCACGCTGGAGTAGCTGGCTCCGCCCTTGCTGTCCGTGATCTTGAAATGCTGCTTCTGACGGCTCAGCATGAAAGCAAGCGTAGGCACGGCCCGTTGCTCCAACAGGCTTTCGTCCTCCGTCAGCAGGTAGCGCTGCAAAGCCGACATGGCGTTGGACAAGGTTGTCATATCCTGTTCTTCCATATTGTAATGAGCCATATTGACGGCATCCCAGCCTCCGAAATCATCGTCCATCATCAGGTCGGTAGCGTTATATATGGCTTCATTCAAGGAATGGAAATAATTCGTCCGCAAATCTCTGACCTTGAACAAATCTTCGCTGACATGTCGGAACGTATTGTACCAGGAGCCCTGTTCATAGAGAATGCGATACGAAACCGTATATCGTTCGCCCGCATCGAAGCGGCTATGCTCCGTGCCGAACATCGGAGCCGTAAGCTGCGGCCTGACGTCGCCTTCGGGACCGCGCAGCACCAGCCCGAACGAAGAGGTGTCGGGATAGGCAAAGTCCTGCGGCACGGAAGACGGGTCCATTACGATGCCGGCTGTCATTTCCGCCCCTTGGAACCGCTCATTCCCGGCCGCATAATGAAGCGTAGCCATCGGCGTGAACATATAGGCTTCCGGGATGACGGTCGGCGCTGCCGGAACCGATTTTTTGACATAAAGCATCGGCGCCGTGACGGTGTCGTAGTCCTCGTACGGCGTCTCGTTGCCATTGTACAGCATGAAGGAATACGCGCCCGCCTCCTCAAACTCGGCATCCAGCGTAACCTTGGGATCGAGCGTCACATCGTCAAACTCGAATCGAACAGTCAATTCGGCTTCCGAATTCCCGAACCCCAGATCGATCCGCTTCTCATCCACCTGCTCGAAGCTGCTTGGGACGAACCATACCGGCACGCCTGTTCGGAAGAAGTCGTCCACCACCATATTGACCGTACTGCCGTCCACATTCAGCTCCTGCTTGAATTGCAGGAACTCGCCGGACTGCCCGACAAGTTCGCTGCCGGCCGCCGCCATCATCAAGAAACCCAGTTCTTCCGTTCTGGCCTTGACCCGCAGCCACTGGCCAGAATCGTTAATGTAAATTTCGTTCTGCACCAGCGATCCCTGTTCCCCTTCGCCGCGATAAAACACGATTCTGAACTTCTCGTTTTCGATGGATGCCGTTTCTGCATCCACCAAGTCATCCGCTACAGCCCACGCAGGGAAATTCGCGTCCGGCAGGAACGAAAACGGATTTTCGGGTTCGGCCAGCGCTCTCAGTTCGTCCAAATCTTCCGGTGGAATCAGCGATAGCTCTTTCGTCAGGAAAAATCCCTCATTGCGGGCGTAAAAACCCGAAGTATCGTGAAGAGCCAATTCATTCACACCGGCATGGAGCGTAAACGTGCCCCCATCGCTCCAGCGAAAACCTTCCTGTCCATGGGCTCCGAAGGTATGGCTGATTCGTTCGCCATTCACGCTTGCCTGAAATGTTCTTGTACCGGGTTGATTGGTGGCATAATCGCGATCCCGCACCCACACTCTGTATTCGCCGGCCGATTCAATGCTCACCTTGGCCACTGCCGGCTCTCCCTCGTCTATGCCGCCTCCCGGCTCGGAAGCCGTCGCGCGTCCTGTCACATGTTCGCCTGTCAACGTCCATGAACCAAAGGAAGTGAAATTTCTGGGGATAATGTAATAATGCAGCTTCTCTCCCTCCGCTTCGTCAGGCGCTGCCGCTGCAATCGGCAGCCCCCTCTGCCCGTACGGCAGCATGGCTAACAGCAACGCCGCAGCCAGCAAAATGGCCAAACCTTTTTTCATCATGCTCTTCCCTCTCTTCCACCAAAAATTATCAGGCGCCTCCAGCACATGCTCAAGAAAACGTTTGCATATCGCCTGCCCCTTCATGTTAGGGATGAAAGAGGTTTCAAACAATCCCGGAATCGCTACATTTACGGCCGCATTTTTAGCTATTTAGAGGTGACATAAACTAAACTTATAATTAAGAAGCAACTGTCCCGAAGCGTTCGAATAACATGAGAATATCCGCGTTACAAGCGAAAGGACCTCAACTCCACTTTAAAATGGAGGATGAGGTCCCTTTTCTTGCAGAAATTCGTTTTCCAAACGGGGCGGAAATATTATGATTTCAATGCGTTCACATGATGCGGCCGGCCGACCGGCTTGCTGTAATCGTTGTTGTTGGTGTCCACCAGATTGGACTCGCCATTGATGCGGATCTGGACTTCGGCTTCTCCCGTCGTCTCCGTCAGGGAGAGCACGACCGCTTGCAGCATTTCCGCCGGCAATTGATGACCCGATTCATAAACGGCGTCTTCCAGGTCTACAAAGACAATGCCGTCCTTCTCTTCGATGCTCGCTACTTCCACATCCGGCAAAATAACGCTGTTCAACGCCTTTTTGTTCAGCGGCCCTGCGATGAGCTCATCCATAGCCGCCAAGGCCGGCGAATCTGCTCGGGAGATCAAGCGAGTGATCGGCACGTAATACTGTTCGTCGTTCATCGTATCGGCCGAGAAGTACAGCGTCACCGGCGAAGAGTTCGTAATGGCGACGCCATCCGCCAGCTCGATGTTGATGCCGATTGCACGGGTAAGCTCGCCATTAATCGGGAATCCCGCTACAGGCATTTCCGTTAACGGTTCGCCTTGCACGGACAGCTCTACGCCTTTAATACCGCTCATGGCGGTCAGCGTCCAAGTGATGGATTCGATAATGTCGCGCTCGTCCAACGCGTTGTAGCTAATAAACGGCTCGGAGAAGTCGACTTGGGCGATCTGACGCTCCTTATCGTAGTTGTAGCTCAAAATCTGTGTGCCTTGCGGTATCAGCGCGCGGAAGTCCTCCGGCAGCGTAGACGCGTATGTGCCGCCATCCACCATCAGCTCCAGCGCCTTCTGTCCCGGCATCTCTTCGGCTCCGTAAGCGATCGGAATCGAGATTGGCGCCAAGTAACCGTTTCGATCTTGCAGATACACGGTCAGGCTGGAGCCCCCCGCTTGCCCGTCCACCGGAGCCTGTCCGGTAGGGTCGTTGTTTTCCGTTGTTTCCACGTGTGACGGCGGCGGATCGATTGACTTGCTCGTTTGCTGAGAGAACAGTCCGCAGCCTGCCGTAATGACCGGCAATACGAGTACGGCGGTTAATGCGGTATGGCGAATCCATCTTTTTTGAACCATGATTACAATTCCTCCCCAATGAATATTGCCTGTCGGCTTTGTACAACTCCTTATTTGTAGTACTATGTATACGAGCCCTTCCCTGTTTTAGACCAGTTTTGTCCACAAAATCATGAGGGGGAACAAAGAAGATGAGCAATCCCGCAAAATATAGCTTAAATAGTAAAAAGGTGGCTGAAGCAACAGAAGAATGGCTGGAGAAACGCGGAGTCACCAAAATGGAAATTGCCGAGCTCGTGCATTTCCTGCAGAAGGATTATTTCCCTGAGCTGACGCTGGACGAATGTATGGTTCATGTAGATGCCGTGTTGTCGAAGCGCGAGGTGCAGAACGCCGTTCTGACCGGCATTCAGCTTGATATGCTGGCGGAGGAGGGCAAGCTGCTGCCCCCGTTGCAGGAGATGATTCAACATGACGAGGGCTTGTACGGCTGCGACGAAATATTGGCCTTATCGATCGTCAACGTGTATGGCAGCATCGGGTTTACGAACTTCGGTTTTATCGACAAAGTGAAACCGGGCATCCTCGTTAGGCTTAACAGCAAGACGGAAGGCGAGATCCACACATTCCT
Source organism: Paenibacillus sp. PAMC21692 (assembly GCF_014303795.1). Lineage (NCBI taxonomy): Bacteria > Bacillati > Bacillota > Bacilli > Caryophanales > Paenibacillaceae > Paenibacillus > Paenibacillus sp. PAMC21692. The sequence continues at coordinate 3,706,430 of NZ_CP060293.1, read as the reverse complement.
GGACGATATCGTCGGCGCCATCGCGGCGTCCGCGGCCAGCCGCATCGCTCACCGCAAGCAGGCGGAACGCGAGGGCGTGACAACGCCTCCGCTGGACTAGTAGCGCGCGGATAGCGGCTGTAAGCCGTGATATAGCGGGGCGCGGAGCGCGGCAAGTCGAGATGTTTGGCTTATAGTCTTGTGCAAATAGAGGGCAATCCCCAAAGTCATCCAACGGAGACTTTGAGGACTGCCCTCTTTTCTGTAAGACATATGAGCTCCTACTCCTAGTAGGAGAAAATTATTCCGATTCACTAGCGACGATGCCCGCTCGCTGCGATTAACTACATTCAGCGCGCTGCCTGGAGGAACGTCTTATTGGGCAGATAGTGAATGGAGCGCACGAAACGAACCGTTTTGGTTTTGGCGCGCATGACGATGGAATGGGTCTCCGCCCGTTCATCCGGGAAATAGCGGACGCCGCCAAGAAATTCGCCCGGGGTGACCCCCGTAGCCGCGAAAATAACATCCTCCGTTCCGACCATATCTTCCATCGTCAGTACCTTATAAGGATCAGCAATGCCCATCGCGATGCAGCGGTCGTATTCCGCCGCGTCGGCGGGCATCAATCTCCCCTGCAATTCGCCTCCTAGACATTTCAGCGCGGCAGCCGCGAGCACCCCTTCCGGCGCTCCGCCCGACCCCACGTACAAATCAATTCCCGCCTCCGGAAAAGCCGGCGCCATAGCCCCTGCTACGTCCCCATCGGATAAAAACTTGATGCGAACGCCAACCTTCCTTAGCACTTTGATGATCGCCTCATGACGGGTACGGTCGAGAATCATCACCGTCAAATCGGACACCTTTTTGTTCAGTGCTTCCGCCGCTTTGGACAAAGTCTCCTCCATGGAATCCGTTATGCTGAGCTTGCCGACCAAAGCAGGTCCGTAAGCCAGCTTCTCCATATACATATCCGGCGCATGCAGCAATTGACCTTTGCCAGCGACTGCAATGACGGACAATGCGTTGTTCAGCCCCTTGGCGACGATCTCCGTCCCTTCCAACGGATCCACTGCGACGTCGACCTCGGGACCGTTTAAGCTGCCCACCTCTTCGCCAATGTATAACATTGGCGCCTCATCCATCTCGCCTTCGCCAATGACGACCGTTCCCCTTATCGACACCGAATCGAACATCGCTCTCATTGCGGAGGTTGCGGCTCCGTCTGCGCCGTTTTTGTCTCCACGGCCCATCCATGGCGCCGAAGCCAATGCCGCCAGCTCCGTAACTCTCACAATTTCTAGCGCAAGCTCTCTCTCCATACTCGCTCTCTCCTCGTAGGTTCATCTCTTTTTTTGGTTGCATTCATGTATTAGCACTCATTTTCATTATTTAATATGTATCATATATTTAATTATGACGCAATATATAAGGGTTGAATCTTCATTAAATCATCATTTTTATTTTAGGTCCGCGTTTAAGTCGGTCATACCGATCTATTCTTCCCGTTAGGCACACTTTTCCGAATTTAAGTCGGTGACACCGATCTACTCTTCCTGTTACGCACACTTTTCCGAATATAAGTCGGTCATACCGATCTATTCTTCCCGTTAGGCATACTTTTCCGAATTTAAGTCGGTCATACCGATCTAATCCTCAGCGACTACTTGTCCCGGTTGAAAATGGAAAAAGCCGCCCATATGCTGCGCTCCTCGCAGGAAAAAATCTACGAGATCGCAGCCATGGTCGGCTATCAGAAAACCAGTTATTTCATCAAGGTGTTTAAGGAACGGTACGGCGTCACGCCGCATGAATTCAGAGATTCCTAATCACAAGCATATCCCACAATTGGAGGGGCGGCAGCGCTATAACGGCGACGTTGCCCCTGTCCGTCTTCTCCAGCCTGTAGTCGATCGCGACCGGCCGTCCCCCGTTCGAATCCGGGCTTGCAAGGAGGACCGACGCCGGCGCATCCGCCACTTCGATCCGGACGATTCGCCCCGCGACTGGCGTCGGCTGCTCCTTGGCTTCGTTCCAGAGATCGTCCGTTGCGGACGCAAGATTGACGAAATGAATCTGCTTCAATTGCTCATTTTCCCGGATAATGGTCCACGTTTTGCCCGCTTCCCCATACGTGCTGTAATGGAACCCTTCGAAAGCGTATTCCAGATTGTCGCCATCCGCATGCGTCATGGACACGTCACGCAGCCCGGGAGCGTTCAACAAATGGCTGTACCGCACGCCGAAATCGGCATACTCCCGCACCGTCCGCAGGAAACCGCCGCGAAGCTTCGAATGGTCGACGTAATAACCTTGCGTCAGCACGCCGCCGTTCTCCCCATGCAGCAAGTGGCTTGCCCCATGTGCGGTTACGACCGCGTTCAGCAGCCGGAACCCGAGTTCGGCTCCGTCCTCGCCAAGCGGCCCGACTTCCCGGAACGGCTTCAAGTAGGCCGCGAGAATGATATTTTTGCCGCCGCTCAAGTGTTTCGCCCAAGCAATGATATCCCTAAGATGATGGTAACGCTCATACGGCTTCCACACTTCCACGTAGATGGCATCCTGGCTCGCGCTTGCGACGGTATCCACCGGCCAATTGCCTACGTTGTTGAAGATCAGGCAGATGTCGTCCTTAAGCGGCGCCAGCACCTCCCGCGTCGACTCGATCAAAGCCGGGAACTGCTCCGCAAGCCGCTCCAGCCGCGGCCGTCCGTCCAGCCTCGACCACCCCGTCTTCGGGAACCCGTACGTATCCATATGGATGCCGTCGAAGTCCAGCGCCTCCACCGCCTTGCGGTATTCGCCGACGATATGGCCATGCCACGGGCAATCCCGCGCAATATTCATAATGTTGAAGATGCCGATAAAATCGAACGGCTCGCCCGCTCCCGTGTATAACCGCCAGTCGGGATGCCGCTCGGCGAACGGCTTGCTGGCCGCATACACCGCTCCGTAGGCGATTGCTTTCATGCCATGTTCATGGCATAACGTTATTTTCTCCTCGACCACGCGCCGGCTTACGACTCTGCCCATCAGATCGGTATATGCCGCCTCCCCGCTCACAAGGTCGTCATGCCGATACATCCAGTCGTAAAATTGCACCAGATTGACATGCAGCTTCGACAACCACCGAATATCCCCGTCATCGCCGGCCTCCTCCGGACCGAAGTCGCTCAGGAAGCCGTAGCGTGCCGCCCGCCGCCAATCCGAGACGACGTCGAACGCCGTGGACATGCGGGAAACGGACTGACTGGCGTATATCTCGCCCGCCTGGACTGCATCCGCGCCCGCTGGTCCGGCAGCTGCCTCCATCAACTCGGCGTCGGCCCCATAACCGGCAAAATCGGTAACGAACGGCCCGACGTCGAACTGTATCGTCGCCGTTCCGTTCGCCGAGACGTCCACTTGCCGCTCGGCCACTTGCACGACGTCGTCCAGCTCGCGGATTTCGCAGCGCAAGCTCCCCTTCGCCGCTGCGCCGGAGCGGTTCGCAAGCTCGACAGCAAGCGTGACCGTCTCCCCGCTGCGATATTGCGCCTTCAAGGGATAAATATCCGTTATCGCGATCCCGTTTTCTTTTGCCTCCAACTATAACCTCATCCTTTCAGCGCGCCCGCCGTAATGCCCTTAATGAAATACCGCTGAAACGCCAGAAACGCCAGTACTGCCGGAGCCAGACCGATCAAGGCAGCGGCCGCCATCAGGTTCCACTTCGCCCCGTACGTCTGGAAGAACATCGACACCGCAAGCGGCACGGTGCGCATCTCCTGGCTTTGCAGGAAAAAGACCGCCTGTCCGTAGTTGTTCCAGATGCCAAGCCCGGTCAATATAATAACCGCCGAAGTGACGGGACGGAGAAAATGGAACGTAACCCGCCAGAACGCGGTAAAGTACGTGCAGCCGTCCATGACGGCCGACTCCTCGACTTCCTTAGGAAGCGTGCGAATAAAACTTGTATACAGAAATACCGACAAGGGCAGCGCGTTCGCCGCCGTCAGCAAAATCATCGCCCAGTGGGTGTTGATGCCGCCGATGGATCGCATGAGCGTATACAGCGGCACCGTAATAATGATCGCAGGGATCATCAGGCAAGCGAGCAGCGTGTTGAAAATCGCCAAATTCCCCCTGCTGCGGAACCTGGCAATGGAATAACCGGCGGAGCTGGCGACGAAAACGATCAGCGCCACCGCCCCGAACGTAATGATCAAGGAATTGATCATGGACCGTCCCAGCTTCGACCCAGCCCACGCGTCGGCGAAATTGCCGAGGTGAAAGTCCGGCACAAGAAGCAGGCCGCCAAAGACGGTCGCCGACGGCGTGTTCATGGACAGATAAAGCAAGACGTAGAAGGGAATCAGGGCGATCAGCACCATGATCCCCGCAATCGTATATTTGGCCGCGGCCGATAACTTTCGATTCATTGTCATGGCGAGTACCCTCTCAAAGCTCGTATTCGGACTTTCTCGTAAACCGAAGGAACAACGCGACGGGGATCAAAATAATGACGAACAGGATTAACGCGACTGCCGTGGAATAACCCGTAAAGCTGCCGTACAGCATGCGCAAAATGTAAATGCTGAGCGACTCCGTCGCGTAGCCCGGACCCCCGTCCGTCAGCGCCACGATAATCTCGAACACCGACAGCGAGCCGATGATGTTCGTTACGACGTTGATCTTGATCGACGGGTACAGCAGCGGCAGCGTCACATAACGAAGCGCCGCCCATCTCCCCGCCCCGTCCATCCGCGCGGCTTCGTACATATCGGCCGGAATCCCTTGCAAGCCGGCCAGGTAGACGATCATAGTCATCCCGACGTATTGCCAGACGTTGACGACGATGAGCACGATCAGCGCCGAGGAGCTTTCGCCCAGCCAATTCACGTCAAGGGAGCCAAGTCCGATTCCTTGCAGCACGTGAGCGAGATACCCCCGTTCCGGCTGCAGGATGAAATACCAGATGTAGCCCATAATGAGCGGGCTGATAACGGCGGGCAGGTAGACCGCCGCGCGGACGATCCCCCTGCCTGCCAGCTTTCTGTCCAGGAACAGCGCGTACAGCAAGCCGAACAGATTGAGCAGCGGCGCGCTGCCGAGCGCGAACCAGACCGTAATCATGACGTCGTTACGCGCCCTGTCGTCCCGGAAGAAATCGAAGAAGTTTTGCAATCCGACGAAGTTCGGTTCAGTCATGCCGTTGGAATCCGTCAGGCTGATCCCGATCCCCTGCATAAGCGGATAGAGGAAAAACAAACCGAACAGCAGGATCGCCGGAACCGCCATAAAGTGATGCAGGTTTCCGTTTATTTTTCGGAACATGATGCGCATGGTTTCTCTCTCCCGCCGTTCGGACTTTATTTATTCGTTGCGTTCCACGCTTTGTCCCACGCTTCTTTGTAAGCGGAAGCGAATTCGACGGATGTTTTGTATTTGCTAGCCAGCAGCTCCTGCACCATGCGCCCCGCATCGTCGCCCGAGAAACCCGACGGCGTGTCGGTAAACGCGATGTTGACGCCGGCCTCCAGCGCGGCTGCCGCCTGGTCCTTGAGCGGTCCCCAATCCGCGCTGACGTCCGTGAACGCCGGAGGCGATTTCAGAAATTCGCTGTAAGCTTTCAGATTGTCCGGCTGGAACAGAAACTCCAGAAACTTCTTCGCTTCTTCCGGATGTTTCGACTCCGCCGCTATCGCGTAGACGGAATCCTCCGCCGACAGCGTCACCGGCTGCGTGCCGTCGACGATAGCCGGGAACGGCGAGAAGCCGATATCGCCCGCAATGTCCGGGTTCAGCGCCAGCAGATCGCCGAGCACCCACATGCCTTGGCTAAACAGCGCGGACTTGCCGGTGACGAACGCTTCCTTCTGGTTGTCGTAGGTCGCCGTGAGGGCGTCGCCGTTAATAAGACCCGCTTCCTTCAGCTCCATCAGCCTGCCGGCGAACGTTTCGATGCCGCCGCCCTGCGCGTCGAATTGCAATTTATCCGCTTCGTTGTTGATAAATGCCGCGCGGGCGTCCGCCACGCCGAACTTCTGCTTGATGACGCCATGCGCCATAAATTCGATCAGATGGCCGAGCGTCCACGAATCTTTGCCGGCCAGGAACATCGGCGTCATGTCGGGTTTCTTGTCCTTGATCGACTGCAGATTGTTTTTGAACTCCGCCCACGTATGGGCTTCCTTCAGACCCAACTCCTCGAACACCTTCTTGTTGTAGAAGATGCCGGCCATCGTCACATTCGTCGCGACGCGATACTGTTTGCCCGACTTGATGTCGGTGTTCAGCTCCTTGATCGCCGGCAGGACGCGGGACCAGAACGGCTCGTTCGAGAGATCGAGATATTTGCCCTGATCGACATAATCCTGCGCGTAGACGGTCGTAATGTCCGGAATGTCGCCGGAGGCGAACTTGACTTTAATGACATTGCTCGCATCCTTCTGATATTCCTGCTCGACCTTGATGTTCGGATTGTCGGCTTCGAACTTCGCGATCAGTTCATTGATGAGATCCACCGTCTCCACCTTGCCCGTAAAAAATTTCAGCGTAACCTTCTCCTGCGGCTTCTCTGTCGCCGAGGCGCTTGGCGAAGGTTGCGCCGTAGAGGCGCTTCCCTGGTTGCCGCCGTTGCCGGAACTGCAAGCCGCGGTTAGGGTCAAGATCAGGATGACGCTAATGAACCAACTCGTTTTTTTACGTAAAATCACAGTGTTTCCTCCCCCGAGGATCGATTTTTGTGCTGCAAGTTAAGCTTAAACGGTGTGAGTTGCTTGTTGGAATACCTGAAAAATAAGATTGCGGTACGGTTTTTTCAGATCGTCTTCCAAGGCGCCGCGATCGTCTATACAATGGAGAAAAAGAGGAGGAGCGCCATGAAATCGATTGTCCCGATCCGAAGTTATCGCGAATGGAGCATTAAGACGAAGCTGCTCGCCATGACCGGCCTGCTGCTCCTCAGCTCCGTTTTTTTTGAATCCTATCTGTCTTATACACGTTATACGCGCGACTTTCAACGGCAATCCTCCGAGAAGGTTCAGCAAATTTTGGACCAGGTGACGCTTAATATCGATACGTATCTCGACGACTTGTACCGGCTGACGCTGTATCCTTACCGGAACGAAGGCATTATGGAAGCTCTTGAGGCGCCGCCCGGCGGCACCGAGCTGGAGCAGCTTGAGAAGCGGCGGCTGATCGAAAATTATCTGGACGAAATCATGATTTTCCCCCGCGGGGATATCGTGCGCGTCTCCATCGTGACGGACGAAATCTACTCCAGCGCCCGCCTGCCGACCAAGCTCGTGCCGGACGAGAAGATGAAGGAATACGATTGGTACAAACAAGCGCTCTCCAGCCAGGAATACATCTTTGTGCCGGACAGCGGCAGCGCCGCGGGCGAGAGCGGCGGCAAGGTGCGCACCTTCTCCGTCGTCAAGCAGCTTCGCAGCATCAGCAATACGCAGGTTATACTGGGCGTTATTAAAGCGGACGCCGATTATAGCGGCATTATCGATATTTTGGAGAAGGCGGGGATGGGGGCCGGAGGCGGACTTTATATTCTGGATGCCGGCAACGAATTTGTTTATTCGTCCGCCGACGAACACCAGGATACGGCATTGTCCGCGCTGGCTTCGCCGGCCTCCATCTCGGGCGGCTATCTGCTGAACAAAGCTGCCGTGCCTCGCATCGGCTGGACGATCGTCGCCGTCAGCTCCGTCTCGGAGATGAACCGCGAAGCGATCGCAACCCGCAACCGGGCGCTGCTGTTCTCCGTCGGCGCCGCGCTGATCGCCATGGTTGCGCTGATCGTCTTGACCCGGCATTTCCTGAAGCCGCTGCTGTCGATCGTCAAGCTGATGAAGGAGGTGGAGCTGGGACGAACCGACGTCGCCTTCCAGAGCGACCGGCGGGACGAGATGGGGTATCTCGCGGCGGCGTTCAACCGGCTCGTCGGTCGGATCGGCATTATGCTGCGGGAGAATACCGAGCTGGTGAAGGAAGTGTACGAATCGAAGCTGCTGCAGCAGGAAGCGCAAATTAACGCGCTGTTCAACCAGATCCGGCCGCATTTTATTTTCAATACGCTGAACCTGATCAGCCTGTCCATGCAATCCGGCAAGCAGGAGAAGGCGATCGAGCATATTAACGCGCTGAGCAGCATTTTGCGAGGGATGGCGCAGTGGGACAAGGAGATGCCGCTGCGCAAGGAGGTCGAGCTGCTGCATGCTTATCTCGGCATTCAGAGCAGCCGGTACGAAGGGCGGCTATCCTACGCGATCGATATCGATCCCGCCCTGTTCGGCCATCCCGTCCCTGCGCTCCTGCTGCAGCCGATCGTCGAGAACGCGGTCGTCCACGCTTGCGAGCGGCGGAAGGAACCGACGACGATCGCGGTGTCGTCGGCGATGGAGCCGGGCAGACTGCTGCTCGAGGTGCGCGACGACGGACCCGGCATGGACGCGGAGACGATCGCGCTGCTAAGACGGAAGATTGAACGTATGGAGGATCCGGTAGTTGCGGCTGACGACGATCGCCCCCGTACCGGCATCGGGCTCGTGAATGTAAACAAACGGATAAAAGTCAAATACGGCGGCGATTACGGATTGTTTGTCAAGAGCGCTCCGGGACTGGGCACAACCGTAACGCTGGCGATTCCTTACCCCGATACGAAAGAGAGCTGAGCCGACATGTACAAATTGCTGATCGTCGACGACGAGCCGATGACGAGGGACTATATAAAAAACAAGATAGGCGCGTTGCATCAAGCGTGGGTCTGCGCCGGCGAAGCCGGAGACGGGCAGGAGGCGCTGGATTTGATGGAACGGGGGGAAACGTTCGACCTTATCGTCACCGATATCAAAATGCCGGTCATGAACGGCATCGAGCTGGCCAAGGAGCTGTCGGGCAGACCTGTGAAGCCGCGAATGGTTATTTTGTCCGGCTACGACGAGTTCGCGCTTGCCAAAGAAGCGATGCGTTACGGCGTGAACGAATATATGCTGAAGCCGCTTGTGAATGAAGAGCTGATCGCCGTGCTTGACCGGATGGCGGCCGAGCTGGATTCGGAACGAGCGGAGCTGGCCGCCTCCCACGCCTTGTCCGAACAATCCCGGGAGCAAGTCGCCCGCAACTTCCTGCATGCCGTCGTGACCGACAATCACATGGAGCTCAAAGTGCTCCACCCCCTCCTGTACCGGCTCAAGATCAATCTGCTGGAAGCGGAAGGCGCCATCCTGCTGGTCGATCTGGACGAAGGCCAGCTGGTGGAGCGCGGCATTACGCCGAGCGACCAGGCCTTGTTCCGCTACATCGTCCACCAGACTGCGGCGGAGCTGACCGAAGACGATCCCGGCATCGTCCTCTTCGCGGATCACCAACAACGAACCGCCCTGCTTGTGCCGGGCGACAACGGCGACGATGTCGCCCGGCGCTGCGCCGATCTGTACGCCCGGCTCGCGCAGGCCGTCTTAAGCATGACCGGCCTTGGCCTGTGGGGCGCGGCCGGCTCGGCGGAGCTGGACGCGCTCCAGCTTGGCGCCTCCTACCGCTCGGCCGGAGCCGCTATGAAAGGCAGACAGATCGCAGAGGAGCACCGGCTTCTCGCGCAGGCCGACGGCCGCGGCGAACATGAGCAGCACGAGACCGTCACCAAAGTGAAGAAGTATATTCAGGCGCATTATGCCGAGCCGATCAGTCTTGCGCTAATCGCGGACAAGATGGGCATGTCGCCGGGCTACCTCAGCAGCCTCTTCCATCAGAACACGGGGGAATCGTATATCAAATATTTGACTCGCGTCCGCATGGAACGCGCCGCGCAGCTGCTCCGGGCCAAACCGCCGGAGAAGGTGTACGACGTCGCCGAAAAGGTAGGCTACCTCAGCGTCAAACATTTCTCGTACGTGTTCAAGCAACACTACGGCACGCCGCCGGGGGAATTCCAAATGCATGAATAATGCGCTCAAAAACACAAATCGTCCAGTTACTTAGTGTCTATAGGACATACACGATCGTATTCGCATCATCATCGCGCCTATCGCTAACGGACCTCAGGAGGCCGTCGATTCATGGTGTGCAAAACTGGAAATGAAGCTGCAATCCATCCTCGCCAACGTGTTAACGGAAGTGAGGGCCCTTATATGGATCGTTTGGCATGATTTTAAAATCCAACGGAACTCTGCGACGTTATTCGTGAGAAATCCAGGCAAACCCTGGACTTTTGCCCCTCATAAGGGCTGTCAGTTCCATTAGATTTGCGAAGTGCGGCTTTTTACTGTAATAGCGCCTCTCATATCCGTTACAGTTACTCCCGTTCATTTCTTACCGGACACTTGCCCGCAATTTCACCTTTCCACAATGAATAGACGGCCTCCAATGAATCGACAGCCTTCTGGTGTCCGTTAGATTTTTTAATCTTTTGTTCACAAGTCTGGGAGTTGCATAATTTCCTTTAAAACAAACAAAGCGAGCCCGCCTGCATGGCTGGACTCGCTTCTCTTATTCTTGCAAGGATTCAATAATGACCTCTACCGCTCTCAGAACGTTGTCATACGCGACAGCCGACCGTTAAGATTTCGAAAGGCCTTACGTTAAGCACGACGTTGTCGCCTTGTTCGCCGGGAACCGCATACTCATCCGAATGCCGTTCCAGAATATCGCTAACATAGGTTTGCGTGGCTCCCTCGGGCAGCCGCAACCGCAATGCTTCGGGCTCCCCGCCCATGTTAAACCAGCGAAGCATGAGATCGCCGGATTCCTCGGCGATTTTCATCGACGAAAACGCGAGCGCTTCGCTCGTCCAATTAAGCGGGGACGCCGCCGGCTCCAGCTTGCCGCCGTGAACGCCGGTCTGCGCGCTTTGCCACTCCGTCTGAGCCTGGTACGCTTTCGCGTAAGCCTGAAACCGGCCGCTCTCGCCGTCATGAGGCAGCAGCGACATGGCGAAGGAATGCTCGCCGAGACATTGGGCTTCCGGCGTCGGGAAGACGCCCCAATCGCCAAGCTCGCCGACGGCGCGCAGCAGCGTGACCGCGATCGTGTTGCGGCCGTCGCGCAGCAGCTCGTATTCGCTTAAACCCAGGTTGGACACGACAAGTCCCGCCGATTCCCCGCTCACGTCCACGAATGCCTGCTGATGCTGGCAGTTGCTCGGGTTCCGCCACTCGGCGGCCGGTTCGTTGTCCCGCTTCGCGGCTTCGAACACGGAATCCGCGTAGTGATGGGAAGCCTGGATATCCGTCGGGAACAACGCGCGAACGCGATGATCCTTGGCTTCGTTGTTGAAGCTCACCTGGATGCCGACTTCCCGGCTGTCCCGCTCCAGCGTTACGAGAGCGCGGATGACCAGCTTGACCGTGCGCTCCTTCGTTCTTCCCCCAAGACGATCGGGGAAATACACGGCTTCCCTCTTCTCCTTCTCGAACAAGTCGTCGCCGCAAGCCGGAATGTCCAGCTCGTGCACGATCGACAAGGACGCGCGGAATGCGTTGTTCTCCGCGACGGAGATGACGGCTGGCTTGCCTTTCGTCAGAATTGCAGACTCGCCTGCCGGCTGCCTGAACATATATTCGTTGCCGATGTCGCCTGCATCCTCGAACACGAGCAGGTCGCGGTACGTTCTGCCGCTTGCGGCGTCAAAGAGCATCATGCTGCCGTCTTCGGCAAGCTCGACGCGCAGCAAGCCGTTATCGAGGGTTTGCTCCCCTTGCAGGATGGAGAACTCCGGCTTGGACTCGCCGGCCCCTGACACAGTCTCCCGTACCCAGGCGTAGGAACGCCAGCCAAGCGCGGGAACGCCAGAAGCCCGGAACGTCAGCTTCACCCTGCGGGCCATGTACGGCTGGCGGAACTTGTCGTCCGGCAGATCGTAGCCGAACTGCAGACCCAGATCCTCCAGCTCGCAAGCCACCGGTTGGCCGAGCTCGTTAACGAGCGTGCGGCCCTCCAGGCTGATCGCCTCCATGCGCCGGTTCATCTCCGGAAGCGGCACGCCGTCGCGGAAGTACAAGCGGGTGACGTCAAGCTCCACGGTCGCGACGCCGGAACGTTCCCAGCCGCTCGTGTTGAAGACCGCGAACGGCAGAGCATCGTCGCCGAATTCCGCGAAGCGGCTCGTGTCGATCCCGCTCACGATGGCGTCCAAGCTATCTTGGACGATGGATTCCGCCATGTGGAGGCTCTTATCGAAGCGGGTCACCATCTCGCGGTGCACCTCGTCGACGCTGCAGCCGCAGATGCTGTCATGCGGATGGTTCTGCATGAGCGTCTTCCAGGCGTACACGAACAGATGATGCGGATACGGCGTGCCAAGCAGATGCGCCATGGCCGCGAGCGGTTCCGCCGTCCGTTCCAGGATCGCTTGCCCGCGCTGATTCATCTGCTTCAGATAGACGCGAGCGGAAGCCGTGTTTACAAGCGTCGACCAGCCGTCCGTGCGCTGGCTGCGCAGCTCGCCGCGAACGACCGACAGGTCGCCCGAAAGCGACGAACGGACGGCGGCCAGGTATTCCTCGAAGCTCGAATGCACGAAGTCGATATCCGGATACAGCTCCTTCGCCTTCCGGATCGCGGAAGGCAGATCCGTCTGGATGGGCTGATGGTCGCAGCCGTTCATGTAGAGCAGCTCGCCCGTGGAGGCGTAGCGCCTCGCGTCGTCCAGCTTGCGCGTCCAGTATTCGCGAGCTTCCTCCTCGTCCACGGGCACCTCGTTGCCGTTGCTGTACCAATTCGCGAACAGAATGCCCAGCACGCGAGAGCCGTCCGGACCTTCCCAGATCAGCTCCGAGAACGACGATTCGTATTCGGAATCCGCCACTTGATTGTTAAAGCCCGTCGGCTTGACGCCGCGTCCGAACATGGCGTTGTCGATGCCGGACTGCTTCATGAGCTGAGGCGCTTGCCCCACGATGCCGAACGTATCGGGGAAGTACCCCACCTTGGCGATCGTGCCGTAAGGCTTGGCGTCCCGATGTCCGATCTGCATGTTGCGCACGTTGGCTTCGGAGCTGGTCAGGAACGCGTCCTGCAAAATGTACCAAGGTCCGATGCCGATGCGGCCCGCGGCGATCAGAGCTTCCAGTTCCCTTCTCCGCTCCGGCCTTACTTGCAGGTAGTCTTCCATGATAATCGTCTGACCGTCCAGGAAAAAGCTCTTGTATTCCGGATCGGCAGCCATCGTATCTAACAGGGTATCCATCAACGCGATTAACCGGGCATGATGTTTCTCGTAGGGCAGATACCATTCCCGATCCCAATGGGTATGCGAGATGATGTGCGCCGTCGTTCGGTTGGTCATGTTGTTCCGCCCTCCTTCTCCATTCATCGTTCCATCTATCGTTCAGTCATGATCTTCACTTCGTTCGGCCGATACGTCGCCAGCAACTCCCCGTTTCCGTCCGCCGCGAACAAGACGGACCGTTCGCGGGGAAGCTCGAAGGAATATACGGTTCCGCTAGCGGGATCCTTCACGGTAATCTTCGCGTCGAAGCCGCATTCCGAGACGAACGTAAACAGCGTTCCGCCTCCGAACCGCAGCTTGCGTCCGTATACGCCGGGCAGCTCCCCGCCTTCCAGCCAGATCAGGTCCTCCGATACGCCGGCTTTCTTCATGGCGTGCCGATACAGCCGCTCCACCGACTCGGAGCGCTCGTTCAGCTCCACCGGGATGGGACTCCAGAGCAAGGTTCCTGCTCCAATCGCCGCTTCAACGAGTCGATCTCCATCGGCCGAGCCGTCCTCGCGCAAGGTTGTTTCTTTCAACGTTTCGGCGATTCGACGGGCTCCGAAGGACAGCTCGACCGGAGATTTTCCGCCTAAGCCGCTGCCCGCCGCCTCGTTCAGCCAAAGCCGTTCTTCGCGGCGAATATTCTCGTGGCGCAGCTCGCCGAGCAATTCCGGCAGCCGTTTCGCCTGTCGCCAATACGGATCGAGGCCGATCGGCCCCGTCCAGAGCAGCGTCGCCCCCGTATCCGCCGCGATCGCGACGAGGTTCTCGAAAGCTTCTTCGTCGAAGTTATGCGGACTCGGCACGATGATGAGCTTGGCCGGGCGTATCCGCAAGTCGTCGAGCCTGTATTCGCCCACTCCCCGGAACGGAGCGTTTAACCGGTAGCCCAGCACGCGGGACGCCTTGGTCGTGGCGTCGAACGCCAGCTTCCGGTTGGAGAAGTCGTTGGAATACGGGAACACGACGGCGATCTCCTCGGCTTCCCTCTCGCCGAACAGATCGCGGATTCCCTCCATGAACGCTCCGAAATCGTAGGATACGTCCGCTTCCGGCTTCTCCGTGCCGTCCGCTCGCAAGGCGCCGATATGCGACTCGTTCGCGTTGTCCATGTAGAAGTTCGTATTCCAGATCCACTGGATCGCGCCGGCTCCGCCAGCAGCGAACGCGTAAGCGTATTTGCGCTCCAAAATCGACCGCAGCTCCTCCTCCGAACGCTTCGCCCGGCCGTCCGGCGTCTCCACGTACATGATGCCCGTCTCCTGGACCAGATTCGGCTTGTTCGCCGTCTTGGCGAACACCCCGTCCCATAGCAGATGGTCGTTCAGCCACCACGAATGCACGGTCGTGTAATCCGCGGCGTCCTCGTAGAAAAACGGCGATGGCCGCTGCGCGCCGAGCGCCTCGTCCTGGCCGACCGTCACCATATGGTCCGGACAAACTTCCTTGATCGCGTCGTACAGCCGGCTCGCCCATACATTGTGCATATCCATTGAGAACAGGACGTAATCCAGCCACTTGCCGCCTTTCTTGGCCTTGTGCATGTCCTGCACGTCGAAGTTGATCTCCTCCGGCTCCGGAGGAGCCGCGGCTTCGAACGACGGCAGCTGGCCCGGCGTCATGTTCCAGCGCTCTTGCAGCGTTTCGATGGTTCCATGCCGCTCCCGCAGCCAGGCGGAGTAGGCTTCCCGCTCGAACGGGTCGCGTGCGGAACGAGGGCCGTCCGAGAAGATGCGCGGCGGGTCGAACATGGAAGGTTCGTTGATGAGATCCCAGTCCACGCCGACCGTATCCTTATGACGGCCGACGATGGAGCGGACGAACCGCTTCTGGGCCTCCAAGCTGCGGGGATCCAGGTAAGGGTTCAGCCCTTCCCAAGTCTCCGGGGTGAAGGAGAAAAACGTGAACGTTACCTGGAGACCGTGGCGCTTGGCCGTCATCAGGAACGCGTCGATGGCGCGAAGCGCCGCTTCAGACGCGTGTCCGTCGACCTCCATAATATTGCGATAGGCCGTCCAGATGCCCGTGCGGATCCAGTTGATGCCCGAGGCGCGCATCTGCGCCATGTCCCGATCCCAGACGGCGGCGTTCGGCAGCGTCAGAAATTTGCGGGCTACGTCGCTTGTCATGTAAGTCATGCCCACGACAGGGAGAGGTCTTCCGTCCTGCTGGAAATAGTCGCGTCCTGCCGTCACCGGCGAGCCTTCCGCCAGCAGTTCCTTATCAAAACCCCAGAAGCCCTGGCGAAGCGAACGGCGTTCGCCGCCGGCCGATATCGCGACCGCGCTCACGAGGTAATAACCCGCGACGATCTCGATAGGCAAGGACAGGCGGATCGGCTTGAAGTGTTCGCTCACGTCGAGCGACGCCGTTCCTTCCCAGAGCGTCTCGCCGTTGCCGTCCTTGCCGATGCGCCAGACGGCGATCGCCACGTTCCACGTACCGTCCGACGACGCCGGCCCCTTGCCGAGGCGCTGCGCCTGCAGCGTCAGAAGCGGTCGTTCGCCGGGCTCGTAGCTGGCGTAATCCGGCTTGAGCCACCATTCCGTCACACCGGACGCGACGAAAGCGATCCAGCTCGCCAACGCCTCCGTTCCGCCGCCGTTCCAGAAGGCTTCGCCAAGCGGTTGGCCGACGAACAGCCAGCGGCCGCCGGCATAATCGCCTAGCAGACGCTCCCACAGGACGACCGGCGCGGTACGGCGGCGGCCATCGGCGTTCGCGCCTGCAAGCAGCGGATAAATCCGGGCGTCCATCGGTCCCGAGGAGCCCATCTGATGCGGCAGGTCGCTGCTCTTCGTTACATGGGGCACCAGGTTCCAAGTATCCGCCTTGGCGTCGAATAAACCTTCGCTGCCCGCCAGCAGAGGAATATCCTCCGAAGGAACCAGGGATTCGACGGAAGCGGAATCCACGCGCAGAGCCTCGTGAATGCCGAGCTCCTGATGGTACGCGGTCTGCTCCGCTTCGACGGTCCACTCCCCGCCGTCATTGCGGCGGACAGGGAACTTGAAGGGAGCTCCCCCGGCGGAGATCAAGCCGCCTCCCCGCTTCAGGAACGACGCGATGGCGCCCCAAGCATCTTTCGGGAAGAAAGGCGCATGCAGATTGACGAACGCGCCGGGCTGCGCTGCTCGCAACGCTTCGGCTAATTCGTCCGCGGAGACGATCTTGCCTGCCCCGGAAAGTAGGGCACGGGCTTCCGCCGACGGCGCCCCTCCCGCGGACGGGAAGGACGGATCGCATAAGATGACGACGCCGGTCATAGCAATCCCTCTTTCATAGCCTTGTAGACGAGCTGGGAGAACAGGCTGTTGGACCAGGCGAACCAGCTCCGAGTAAAGACGGAAGGATCGTCGGAGTGGAATCCTTCGTGCATAAAGCCCGTGTTCGCGTCCGTCGATTCCAACAGGTCGATCATCGCCAGCTTTTCTTCGGCCGTCCCGGCCGTTAGACCTTGCATGGACAACGCCATATGCCAGATGTAGCCGTCCGGCGTATGCGGGCTTCCGATTCCTTTCGCCGCCTTGCCTTCGAAGTAGAACGGATTCTCCTTGCTCAGCGCGAATCTGCGCGTGTTCTGGTAGATGGGATCATCGGCCGACACGTAGCCCAAATACGGGATCGACATCAAACCCGGCGTGCCCGCGTCGTCCATGAGGCAATAGTTGCCGAATCCGTCCGTCTCGTAAGCGTAGATCGGCCCGAATTCCGGATGGCGGTAGATGCCGTATAACGTAATGCCGTGCGCGACGTCCTCTTCCATCCTCTTGAGCTCCGCGAGCAGGTCCATGTCGCGGAATACCCATTCCGCGAATTCCTGCATCTGGCGCAGCGCCACGACCGCGAACATGTTGGCCGGCACGTTGTAATGGAAGTCGCAGGCATCGTCGCTGGAACGGAAGCCGGACCAGATCATGCCCGTGTAATTGACCGGCATGCCCAAGCCGTCGTTTCGAAGCGAATCCGTCGGAATGCCGTTGTTGCGGGTGAAGCGGTACGGCGAAAGCTCCGCATGGCGCTGCTCCGTCTTCCACATGGCCAAAATCGAGCGGAGCATCGCTTTGAACCCGCTGTCGAAGATGTCGGTCAACCCCGTCGCCTTCCAATATTCGAACGCAAGACGGACCGTAAAGCAGGCGGAATCCAGCTCGAACTTGCGCTCCCACACCCATGGCCCCATGTCCGTGACGTCCGTCGCGTTCCAATGCCAGTCGTTCGCCGTTTCGTTAAACGCGTTGGCGTAAGGATCGACGGCGATGTATTGCGCGTGGCGTTTGATGAGGCCGCCGATAATGCGTTGAAGCTCCGGATCGTTGGCCGCGAGCGGCACGTAATGGATAACCTGCTCGACGGAGTCGCGCAGCCAGCACGCCGGGATATCGCCGGTAATGACGAATGTCGTGCCGTCGTCCAGCAGCTTCGTCGTCGTTTCCAGCGTATTCGGGAAACAATTAAGAAATTGCTTCAGCAGCTTCGGGCGATGCGCCAGCTTCTCGCGCGCTTCGTCCAGCACCTCTAGCACCGCCGCGGGAAGCGGAAGATGCGGCATGTTTATTTTCGGAAGTCGGAATTGTTCCATGTCTACGTAATCCTCCAATTGTCGTTATAATTCGGTAATAGAATTATCGGCCGCTCCGTCTTACTCCTTTACAGCGCCGATGGTCAGGCCTTGGATGAAGTAACGTTGGAAGAACGGATACGCAAAAACGATAGGACCCGTGGCCAGCACGACCATCGCCATCCGCGACGTATCCTGCGGCATGTCCTGCAAAATGCCCATGTTGATGGAGGCGTTCTGCGAGTTCTGCAAAATAAATTGCATGCTGTTCTCGATCCGCATCAGCATCGACTGCAGCGGCACTAAATTGGGATCGTCGATATACAGAAGCGCGTTGAACCAGTCGTTCCAGTAGCCCAGCGTATTAAACAGCGCGATCGTAGCGATGCCGGGAAGCGACAGCGGAAGTACGAGCCGGGCGAAAATGCCGAACTCGCCGGCGCCGTCGATTTTGCCGGATTCGATAATGGCTCCGGGCACCATCGTCGCGAAGAACGTTCGCATGATCATGATGTAGAAGGCGTTGACGAGCAGCGGCATCACAAGCGCCCAGATGGAGTTCTTGAGGCCCAGCAGCTGCGTCGCCACGATGTAAGTCGGCACGAGACCGCCGTTGAACAGCATCGTGAAGAAAGCGTAGAACGCGAAGAAATTGCGATATTTAAACGACTTGCGCGAGATCGCATACGCGAACAAAGTCGTAATGACCAAACTGATCAGCGTGCCCAGGACGGTTACAAGAATCGTGACGCCATAGGAACGCAGTAACTGGTCGCCGGTCTGAAAGACGTATTTGTAGGCTTCCAGGCTGAGTTTTTCCGGGAATACGCTGTAGCCGTTCATGGCCAGCGTGCTTTCATCCGTAAAGGAGATGATGGTAACGAACAGGAACGGGAATACGCACAAGAAAGCAACGATTCCCGCGATGAAGTTGAAGATGATATTCCACCCTGTCGACAGTCTTGTGAAGTCGCGGGGTTTCTTGTTGGTTCTAATCACGGCGATTGCTCCTCTCCCTTAGAATAAGGCGTTGTCCTTGTCGAATCGGCGTACGATGGCGTTGGATGTAACGACGAGTATAAAGCCGATCAGCGATTGGTAAAGTCCCGCCGCCGTGCTCATGCCGATCTCCCCGGTTGCCTTGAGGCCGCGATAGACGTAAGTGTCGATAACGTTGGTCACGGAATACAGCGGTCCGGAATCGCGAGGCACCTGGTAGAACAAGCCAAAGTCTGCATAGAAGATTTTGCCTATGGCAAGCAAAGTCAAAATAATGATCAGCGGCTTTAACATCGGTATGGTGACGTTGCGTATCTGCTGCCACTTGTTCGCGCCGTCGATCATCGCCGCTTCGTAGAGCGACCGGTCTATGCCCATAATTGCCGCCAGGTAAACGACGCTGTTGTAGCCGACCGCCTTCCACAGGAACACCACGACAAGTATGACCGGCCACCAGGTCGGATCGGAATACCAGTTGATGGGGTCGACCCCGAAGTTAGCCAGCACTTGATTCAACACGCCGCGGTCAAGGCTCAGGAAGCTGAACACAAAGTAACCGACGATGATCCACGACAGGAAATAAGGCAGAAACATGCCCGTTTGATACACTTTCGCCAGCCGTTTGTTCGCGATTTCCGACAAGACGATCGCGAGACCGACCGACAGGATCAATCCGACCACGATAAAGAAGACGTTGTACAGCACCGTATTTCTCGTAATGATGTAAGCGTCGTTCGTGCTGAACAAAAATTTAAAATTGGTAAAACCTACCCAGTCGCTGTTTACGATGCTCGCCCAGAAGCCGTCGCGGCTGACTCGGTATTGCTTAAAGGCGATGACGAGTCCCGCCATGGGCAAATACGAGAAAAACAGAAACCAGAGCGATGCCGGCAGCACCATCAGCAGCATGGCCTTGTTGCGGTTCAAATCCTTGAAGAAGCGTCCGATAGCTCCCATGTCCACTCACTCCTTGTCATTCATAATGTGCTCCGCCCGACGCGGAAAGAAGGACGAATGCTGCCATCCGTCCTTGCTTTTTTCGTTATGCGAATTATCGAGTCGCTTTCCACTCGTCGACTTGACGCTGAATTTCGGCCAGGACGGTATCCAAACCTGCAGCTTTAAATTTTTCGATCGCTTTCGTCAGTTGTACGTCCGGATTTACGGTGCCCGTCATAAGAGCGGACCAATATTCTTCCTTGACGTTGGATACTGCCGCCAGCTCGGTTGTTACTTTGGAAGGATCGAAGTTGAAGCCGAGCAACGGAGCTTCCTTGCCTTGTTCGTTGAAGGTTTTGAACTCTTCCCATTTGTTTTCAGGGTCCGTAGGGTTCAGGTAAGTCAGCATGACGTTGCCAAGAGAGAACGTTGGCATGTCGTAGTTTTTGGACTCGTCCAGGTTCTCCATCACGTTGTCGCCCGTTTTTTTGAAGTGAACGCCTTCGATGCCGGAATCCACCATGTTGCGAAGAACGGGATCGGTGTTCAGCAGGTTCAGGAACTCCATCGCTTTCTCCGGGTATTCGGAGTTGGCGGAGATCGCCTGCATGGAGCCCATAACCGACCAGTTGTAGATCAGCGATTCGCTCTGAGGCGTGGATACGACCGGGTAGCCGTAGCTTTGCGACCAGAGATTGTCGGCGAAAGGCTGCGTCGTCGCTTTGTCCGAGAACCATTTGCCCGTCGTTTGCATATCAGTCAGGGAATCCAGCGTAGCGGCTTCCGTCGGAATAAAACCGGCATTGTAGTACTTGTGCATAGTTGTCAGAGCTTGCTTCATCTCCGGAGTTTCCAAAATGTTGATGACTTTGTAGTCGGTCGTGTCGAGCTTCACCGCGAACGGCATGTTCTCGATGATGAAGTCGTACGGCACGTAAGGCTTGTAGTTTTTGTCCACCGCGAGCGCCGCCGTGCCCGGCTCGTTGTCCTTGATCGTTTGCAGAAGCGGCTCCAGGCTCTCAAGCGTATACACGCCGTCCATGCTCAGATTGTATTTGTCGAGCAGGTTTTTGTTAAAGCGCCATACCTCTTGCGCGGGAAGTTCTTTGTTGGCCGGGATGCCATAGTTTTTGCCGTCGACCTTGGAGCCTTCGAGGAAGGCTGGGTCCAGCGTGTCCTTGATGCCTTTGCCGTATTCGTCGAGCAGGCTGCCGATTTCCAGGAATGCGCCTTTACGCGCATTCTGCACGTAATCGAACGCCCACGAGGACGTGAACATAATGTCCATCGGCTCGCCCGATGCCGTCATGACTTGCAGCTTCTGAGTGTAGTCGCCCCAGTCGATCATGTTCATCTTTACGGTTACGCCGATTTTCTCCGCCGTATATTTGCTAACTTCCTCCATGACGCGGTTAACGTCCTTCTGCGGCGTTCCGATCGTGTACCAGATCAGCTCCACCGGCTTTTCGGATCCGCTAGCGCTTTCATTTCCCTCGGATTTGCCGCATGCTCCAAGCACGAGCGTAGTCGCAAGCACAACCGCGGTCATCGGAAGCATTCTCTTTTTCAAGTTCCCCATTTTCGTCATTTCCTCCCTTGAATATGTCTATCTTGTCCGGCCGGATGGCCTACTACAACAGTACCGCATGAAAACAGTTACAAATAGGCGACTTATTAAACCTATCATCTCCAAAATAAACTTGGCTATTGCAAAAACATGTCTTTAAAAAGCGAGGAATGCTTTGCCGACTACAAAAAAAAACTCCAAGCCATTAAGCCTGGAGCAATGATTTGTATTCCGTCGGCGAAACGCCGACATGCTTTTTAAATTGCTTGTAGAAGTAGCCCATCTCCCAATACCCAACCATTCGGGCGATTTCGTTTACTTTGAGGGCGGGATTGCCCAGCAGCTCCTTGGCCCGTTCGATCCGGAAGCGGTTCAAGTATTCCGAGAAGCTGTCGCCCGTCTCCTTCTGGAACAGCCGTCCGAGGTAGACGGGATGTATGTTGTATTTGGCGCTTAGCGACTTCAGCGACAGCTCTTCCGCGCAATTCTCATGAATTTTGGCCAGAATCTGTCCGATGACGGGACTTTTGGTGTCGCTGACAAGCGAATCTACCGCAATCTCCCCGATCTCCTTGACGATCGCCGTCATGGCTCCCAGCGACTCCGCTCCCATCACTCTCCTCGCCGTATCTTCGCGTATAAGCTCCGTTTCCGTCGTTTTTTTGATGGCGCCAAGCTCCAGCTTCAAATGCAGGATCAGCTCCAAAGCCGCATTCTGGAGCCGCGCCGGCGTCATGCCGGGGGCTTCGGCCAGCCTGGCGAAATCTTCGTCGATCTTCGCATGCATCCGGTCCGTCTCCTTTGCGGCAAGCAGCTTGGCGTAATCGCTCCAATCCAGCGACAACGACTTATCCGCCGACAGCAAATGGTTTGCCAGCGAAACATACTCCAACAGCTCCAGCTTAGGATGGATAAACGCGAATTCCATCGCCTTCTTCGCTTGCTCATAGCTATGCCCGGCTTGCTCTTCTCCCGATACGACATCGCCGATGGAGATTCGTATATCCTCGCCGGGCAGCGCCGAGTGAAGCAGATCCAGCAGCTCCCGAACGATCTTCTCGCCTTGTTCCGGATGCTCAGGAAACATGACGAGGCCCGCCGTTCCATCTCTGTCGGTAAAGGGAATGCCTAAGCCGTCCCGCTCCGCGAGACGATGGAGTTCCAGACGCAAGTCCTCCTTATGGAAGCTTCCCTCTCCCAAAGCAACCTGAATCCATTCCTTGTCGAGGTCCAGGCCAAGCATCTCGGCGCGTTCATGCAACTCGCCCGGACCGATCTCGCCGCGCAGCCAACGGTTCACGATATTGTCGCGCAGCACTCCGATATCTTCCTGCAGCCAGTCCTGCGAACCTTTGATTCGACTGTCCAGCTTCTCGATGATCCCTTCCAGCGTTGCCTTTAGCTCGTGAAGATTGATGGGCTTCAGCAAATAATTTTCGATCCCGAGTCTCATCCCTTGCTTTAAATAATCGAAATCATTGAACCCGCTCAAAATAATGACGTGCAAATCGCGATTGATGGATCTGGCTTCGCGAATCAGTTCCAGACCGTTCATTACCGGCATGGAAATATCGGTGATGAGAATATCCGCGCGCATCTCGCGAAGCTTTTCCAGCGCACTCTGTCCGTTCTCCGCCGTACCAACGATCTCCAGCTCGAAGCTGGACCAATCCAGAGCGTCGCGAAGACCCTCCAAAATAAAAGGTTCGTCATCTGTCAGGAACACTTTATACATGCAGCCCTTGCTCTCCTTTCCTGAAAGGGAATGCGAGCGTTACGCGCGCGCCTCCCTCGGACCGGTTAGCAACCGTCAGCCCGCCTTCCTCTCCGTACATCAACAGAATGCGCTCTCGCACGCTCCGAAGACCGAACGAACCGCCTTCGCTCTCTTCTTCTCTCTGTTTCTGATACGATTCGATGGCTTGCAGTTTATCTTCCGGTATCCCCGTGCCGTTATCGCGAACTTCAATGACAACGTTCTCTTTGTCCGTATAAGCTTCGATCTCGATCAGATTATCGAAGCTGTCGTGCCGCATGCCATGCACGATGTAGTTCTCGATGACGGGTTGCAGCAGAAGCTTCACTGTCTCTGCGCTTCCCGTTCCCGGCTTCACCTTGATTTCATAGGCGAATTTGTCCTTATATCGTATCCGGAACAGTTCCAAATACAAACGGCACATCTCGATCTCGTCCTTGACGGTGTACACGGTCTTGTCCCGGACAACGCCGCGGAACAGCGCGGATAAGCTGTAAATCATCTCCGCTACGTCATCGGCCCCTTGGGACAATGCTCTCATCCGGATGACCTCCAGCGTATTGTATAGAAAATGCGGATTCACCCTGGCTTGAAGCGCCGCGAATTCCGTTCGTTTCTGGCGGATCTCGGCCTTGTAAACTCGATCAATGTAACGAGACAGCTCGTCCAGCATCTCGTTGAAGCTCCGGGCAATTTGTCCTAGCTCATCATCCTTCTCATCCGGAATGCGCGGAGTCAGCTCCCCTTGCTCCACCTTGCGCATAAAGCGGATGATGTTGCCCGTCCGTTTCGCATAATTGACAACCAGCGCGCCGGGCAGCAATACGACGAAGACTATGCTCAAGGCTGCCGCCAGCAGGATCACGAGCCGGAATCCGCCGTACGCTTCCGACACCTCCGCTTTTGGAGCAATGCCAACGATAGTGTAACCGGCTTGGCTGTTCGTCAGTTTATTGACGTAAGCTCGCTGCTTCAGCTTCTCTTCCGCATCCAGCGATTGCAGAATGTCCGCGTCAGGATGCCTTGCTCCGACGTATTTGCCGGAGGAGTCATACAAGACGACCCCTTCTGCGGATAACACGAGGATGGAGCCCTTCTGTTCTCCCCCTATTCGTCGCACGGTGCGTTCGATGGCGTCGTTCCGATAGAAAACAAGCAGTTGCCCGATGTTTTTGTAAGTATTTTTATCACTGATTGGAACTCTGAAGGAGATCAGACCGCTTGCGCGGGCGCTTAATCCCAGCTCCTTGAGAAGCCAGGCATTGGGGGGACCGACGGGCTGCGCGTCCAGCGACATCGCGTCGGGGATGTAGGAACGGGCGGCATGGGCTCCGATCAGCCTGGATTGCCCTTGCTGCTTGAACGCATAGAGAAATTGCCGATCCGTGCTGTACAGCAGCAGATGCTCGGCGCTGGGATGATCGTCGATCCAATTATCGAAATACGTCAGCACGTTGACGCCCTTTCCGCTCTGTTCGTAGAAGCTGTCGAGCTTATGCCGGATATATTCGTCAAAGGAATGCTGCAGCAGGAACGACGCATGATCGGCAAGCACCTGGTCCCGGTACAAATTCTCCACGGCAGCTTGAGCGGCCTCATACGTTCTGGTCATCTCTTCGCCAACGGCATCCATCGTCTTCTTCTGGTTATCCAGCACTTCCTCCACGACGGATTGGGACATATAAGAATAAGCTCCGTATGCCAGCGTCACGATGGAGACGACCGCGATCAAAGCGAATAACAAAATCCATTTGCCGAATAAACTGTTCCGAATGCGCTTGCGGTAGAAACTTGCGAACACGTTAGCCCGCCTCCGGGGATTCGCTATCATATAAGAAAACACCGCTCTTTGAGCGGGATCCGACGAGACCTCTGTTCTCCAGGTGGAATAAATGCGCTAGCGTCTCGGCCATGGCAAAACGCAGATTGTGCGGGTTATCCCGCAATCGCGCCCCGAACAAGTCTTCGCACAGCTCAAAGGCCGTCAATGGCTGCCGTGCCAGACGATTTCTCATCTCGGACAGTCTGCGCTGGTGGAAGCTCTGCAATTCCACAATTCGTTTTCGAAAACCGGCGAATGGATCGCGGTGGCCCGGCAACGCCAGATCAACGTCGTACTGCTCGAGATGCGCCAAACTTTCCAGGAAATCCGCGAGCGGATCGGCTTCCTCGCCCGGGACGACACTTACGTTGGGCGTTATTTGCGGCAGCACTTGATCGCCGCATATCATCCAACGTTTCGTTTGATCGTACAAGCACAGGGCTCCATACGCATGCCCGGGAGCGTCAATCAGCAGCCATTCCCTATTCCCCAATGTCAGTTGGCCGCCTGCTTCGATATAGGCGACCCCGGGCTGGGGAGATACTTTCTCGACGAAACTTTCCAAATTGCGCGCGATGCTCTGCATGAGTTCTCCCGGCATGCCGTGCGAGAGGAACAGGGCGCTTAGCGCTTCCGCATACTCGCTGCTTCCTCCCCACAAACGCCTTGCATATCGATGAGAACGTTCCGTCATTAGGACTGGCGCGCCGCTTTTCTCCTGCATCGTTCCCGCTAATCCGTAATGATCCGGATGCTGATGCGTCAGGACAATCCGCGCGATCTGCCCCCATCCTATTCCACATGCCTGCAGCGCCTCTTCCCAAACGCGCTCCGTTTGTTCCGTTCGCAATCCCGGATCGATGATCGTATAACTTGTTCCTTCCGGCACAATGTAGCTGTTGACCCACTTCAGCGAGAAGGGGAGCGGAACCCTCACACGTTTCCAGCCATCCGGCAATTCGGTTATGGTATCGATGTCTGTCATATTTGTTCTCCCTGCCATTGTCGTTCTAGCCGATTAAATCGGCATATATTAGAGGTTGTTCAAAAAGTCCGCTTTTGATCACGAAGTATGTCATGAAGCCTACTCGACATCGAATATTGAATTCATGTGAAACTTCCGGTGCTCACGTAGCTACCACTACGCTCCGCTCCTCAGTTTCTACTTTCATTCAATCTTCTCGGTGCTGAAAACCGAACTTTTTGAACACGCATTATAAGCATTGTTCCCACTTCCGTCAATAAGCCTGCGGCATTGTTAAGGATTGCCGGAGCGGACGAGACGGTCCGTCTGCCTCAGTTCATCCAGGCTGGCTGCCCCAATTCCGAACATGGAGGCTCTTAGCTCGAATTCGATCCGCTCAAATTGGGAGATCAGCCCTTCCACGGAGTGCTCTCCCGCTTTGCTAGCCGCTTGAGGCAGCAAGGCCCGGCCAAAGCCCGCGAGGTCCGCTCCAAGCGCGATCGCCTTTGCCGCGTCTACGCCGTTAAACAGTCCGCCGCTCGCGATTAGCGTGACATCCGGAAGCACGGTTCTAACCTCTGCGACGGAATCTGCCGTCGGGATGCCCCAGTCGGCAAAAGCTTCCGCGGCTTGACGTTTCATGTCATCCTTGCTCCGATATTTTTCGACCTGACTCCAGGAAGTGCCTCCTGCTCCTGCCGCGTCGATAAACGTTATGCCGGCGTCCTTAAGTCTAAGGGCCGTCGTCCCGTCGATGCCCCAGCCAACTTCCTTTACTCCTACAGGCACCGGCAACGTCCGGCAAACCTCTTCGATCTTAACCAGCAATCCTCGGAAATCCGTGTTTCCCTCCGGCTGGAACACCTCCTGCATGCTGTTAAGATGCAGCACTAGCGCATTGGCTTCCGCCATATCCACCGCCCTGCGGCATGCTTCCGCACCGAAGCCGTAATTGAGCTGAACCGCTCCCAAGTTCGCGATGATCGGCACCGTAGGCGCTTCGGAGCGAATGCGGAATGTCGCCGCAAGCTCTTCCTTCTCAATGGCGGCGCGCATGGAGCCGAGACCTATCGCCCAGCCGCGCGCCTCGGCTGCCACGGCCAATCGCCGATTGATGGCCCCCGTTGCGTCACTGCCTCCGGTCATGGAGCTGACAAGCAGCGGCGCGCGAAGCGGCACGCCGAACAGCTCCGTTTCCAATCGGATATCATCCAAGCTCAGTTCCGGCAGCGCGTTATGACGGAAGCGATAATTCTCGAAGCCCGTCCGCACGCCCATTCCGTTCACGTCTTCCTGCAGGCAAATTCGGATATGTTCTCCCTTGCGTGCCGAAGTCGCGTCTTGACCGCCCCGTTGTTGATCCGTCACGATGCTTTCCCCCTGTTAATCGCGATTTCACGATTTATGCGCCTGGACAGCACCGTCCGCGCTTTCGTTTTAGCATAACATAATTTGTCCTCATATGCTCCTGAAGGTGATCACTGCTCATCGACAATGAAGTCCCTTAGTTCTGTTATTTTGATTTTTTCAATCATTTATTTGTTTCATGCAATCATTTTCGTTGTGTTATTCTTTAGAATCATATACACTTAAATTAGTAGATTGAACAGAACAACATCCAGACCTGGAGGGATATTTCATATGAAGATTCATATTTTCGACACGTCGGAGCAACTGGACCGGTTCGCTGCCGACCTGTTTATCGATTTGATTAAGTTTAAGCCTGATGCCGTACTGGGATTGGCGACGGGATCGACACCTGTCGGCATTTATGCCAAAATAGTAGAACAAGCCAAACAACAAAACGTAAGCTTCGGCGGAGTAACGACGTATAATCTGGACGAGTACGTCGGCCTCACTCCGGACAACGATCAAAGCTACGCTTATTATATGAATCAACATCTCTTCTCCCATATTGATATTTCGCCGGAGCGTACCCATCTGCCGAACGGCATGGCGAGCGATCCGCAAGCGGAGTGCGCACGGTACGAAGCGATGCTCGAAGAACGCCATGCCGATATTCAGCTGCTTGGTCTCGGCCATAACGGGCATATTGGATTTAACGAGCCTGACTCGGCTTTGTCCGCCGGCACGCATGTCGTGAAGCTAAAGAACGAGACGCGCGAAGCCAATGCGCGCTTCTTCGCTTCCATGGACGAAGTGCCTGCCGCTGCGTTTACAATGGGCGTTGGTTCCATATTGAAGGCGAATACGATTCTGCTGGTTGTCCGCGGCGCGGAGAAGGCAAGCATCGTCAAGGAGGCATTAACTGGCCCCGTTACGACGCAAGTGCCCGCTTCCTTGTTGCAGACGCATCCGCGCGTTATCGTGCTGCTGGATCGGGAAGCAGGAAGGATGCTGGAATAGATGACGACCGCAGACGAACGTTTCATCATTAATCATGTGACAATCGTGCTGGAAGACGAAGTAACGGAAGGTTATCTAGCCGTAGAGAACGGAGAGATCGCTGCCATCGGCAGAGAGATTGATGGCCCTGCAGGACGTGAGGGCTGGAACGTAATCGACGGCGGCGGAGGTTTGCTTCTTCCGGGATTCATCGATCTTCACGTTCACGGCGGATTTGGCGGCGACTTTATGTATGCCAGCCGCGAGAGCTTCGACAAAATTACCGCCTTCCATGCAAGACATGGCACGACAGGCATGCTGGCGACGACGATGACCGCCAGCAAGGAAGCAATCGACGCCGTTCTGGAGGCGGTAGCGGAATACCGATTGCATGGCATGGCCCATACCCCTCTGATCGGCGTCCATCTCGAAGGACCGTTTATAAGCGAGAAGTGGCCTGGCGCACAGAACCCCGCCTTCATTCGGGATCCGCAGTTGCCTTGGCTGCAGGAATGGTCGGAACGTTTTCCCGGTCTCGTCAAGTTGGTGACGCTTGCCCCGGAAAAAAACGGATCGCGCGAGGCCATCGCCTGGATGGCGAGCCAAGGGATTATTGCATCGGCGGGACATACGGATGCGCTGTATGACGATGTAATCGGCGCAGCAAACGCCGGTCTCTCGCACGCGGTGCATACCTACAATGCAATGCGGGGTCTGCATCATCGCCAGCCGGGAACGCTTGGAGCCGTGTTGACGGATGATCGTATCCACGCTGAGCTTATTGCCGACGGCGAGCACGTTCATCCCGCGGCCATCAAGCTCATGCTGGCGGCCAAGCCGAAGAATCGCGTCATCCTTATCACGGACGCGATCGAAGCGGCGGGCATGCCGGACGGCGAATACGAGCTTGGCGGCCTGGCCGTTGCCGTGCAGGGCGGAACGGCCCGCCTTATCGAAGGCGGCGCGCTCGCGGGAAGCTCGCTGACGATGATAGCTGCGTTCCGCTTTATGCTAAACGGCGGCTTCGGACTCAGCCTGAATGATGTCAGCGCCATGTCCAGCGGCAACGCTGCGCGCGAGCTTGGCATCTACGACCGCACCGGTTCCATTGCCGCAGGCAAGCAAGCCGATCTGGTGCTGCTCGACTCTTCGCTCAACGTCACGCGTACTTGGGCGGCTGGCCGCACGATTTTTTCGGCCGGACAGCAATAAGAAGCTTGGATTTTATCCACACAAAAGAGCCGAAGGGAATCGTTAGATTCCTTCGGCTCTTTTGATTAAAACGTATTATATACATTTTCGCATTCTTCCGCGGTCGGCTCATAAAAGCAGTGTTTCTTCCATCGTCCTGCAAACGGCTGATTATACCAAGTCGGCGGACATGGTCCCGGATTTTCGAACGTTCCTGGACGGAAATACCAAAGGGAGAATTTACCGGGCCAATTCCGTTCCCCATTAACGGACCGTTGCGCCAGACGTCGTTCCCTATCTCTTGCGCCTTGATAGTACATACCGTGTTGCAAGGCTTCGAATGCATGAGGCTGGTTGATCATTTGCGGAATTGTCCGGATTTCTTTAAAATCGGAGCAATTCGCTCTAATTCGGTTAATACCAACATTTCCAACAAGGAGCATGCCCATCTCGCCTTCGGTCTCGGCTTCGGCGCGGAGCAACCTTGCCAACATATCAATATCCTGTTTCCTGGCTTTTACGACTGCCATTGGCTCACCTCTTTGTATTTCTAGACTCATCATATTATGGGTGAAGCGGAAGTGTTACCCTATATGCGCCGCTCCAATGTAAGCTTGCAACATTTTCCCAATACCTCTAGTCTGTTTATATAAATTGATTCAAGAAGGTGGTTAACGGATGGTTTGCTCTGGTAAAAGTCAGTTTGTGCGGCTTGCGAAGGTACTTATGATCGTTTGTTTAGGCTTTCTGTTTGCCGCTGAGACCGAAATTCATGCTGAGAAGTCAGGGGTGCAACTTGAAAGCGCAAGCCTCGAAAGGATCGTAAGAATGGCTTTGCAAAAGCCCGAAGGCGAACTCACCCAAGAAGATATGGCAAGCCTGCGCTCGGTGGCAGGGTACAGGGTTACGAGCTTGAAAGGACTGGAGTACGCCGTCAATTTAAGAGAGCTTCGTATTATGAACGGGGATGTCAGCGATCTGAGTCCGCTCTCGGGACTTCGCCAACTACAGAACATTTCCTTGTATGACAATAAAATATCGGATCTTAGCCCGTTACGGGAGCTTAACCATGTTGCTCACCTGGACTTATCAATGAATAAAATAACCGATGTAACATCGTTGCAATCCATGACGGCTCTTAAAACGTTGGACCTGTCGGTAAATTTTGTAGCTGATCCGAAGCCGTTAAACGCTTTGACGAAGCTGGTGAGTCTGGACTTGAGCGATAATTTCATTGCGGATTTTAGCGGATTGCAGGACATGACTGAACTCGAATATTTAAATGCAAACGGGAACCTATTCACGGATTTATCCCCGTTCGGACATCTCGATGCATTGCTTACGCTTAACGTTACCAACAATAAAGTGAAGGACCTGACACCAGTACAGCAACTTAAGTTTTTAAGTGTCGAGATATCCAATACGGATATAACAGATCTTTCACCTCTGGAAACGATGAGCACATTAAAAGTGATTTACGGCGCGAATACGTTACTCTTAAACGAACGATCGAAACGATTTATTGAAAAATTTAAAGCCGTAGGAAATTCGGTGTATCCGGATAACCCCTATACCTCGCCAAAGGTGTTCATCAATCAGGAGGTTCAAAAGTTCCCGGTTCGCCCGATTCAAAATAATGGAAGAGTTATGGTGCCGCTGCGCGCGTTATTGGAGTGGATCGGCGCTGATTTTATATGGGATGGAAAGACCAGACAGGTCGCTATGAGCTATAAGGGTTCGGAAATCATTCTAACCATCGATTCCAATGAAATGCTCGTAAATGGCAAGAAACAGAAAATGGATGCTAAACCTTACATTGAGGATGGGTACACGATGGTTCCTATTCGATTTATAGTCGAATCGTTTGGTTTCAATCTGGAGTGGGACAGCAAACGAAGATGGGTCATGCTGTCAGTAAATTAAAATTTGGTCGCGGCCTCCATCTTGGGCATCGTTAAAGTTACCGTTGTTCCTTCCCCCGCCGCGCTTTCGATCCGCAAGCCGTATTCGTTACCGAAACTGTAACGAATGCGCTCGTTTACGTTGGAGATGCCGATGTTGGACAACCTGCCTTCGGGCGACGACGCACTCCCCTGAAGCAAATGCTCGACGGTATGCTGCGCCATGCCTTTGCCGTTATCCGCGACCGTGATGCGAAGCAATTCGCCCTCCGACTGGCACCTGATCGTAATGAGCAAGTCGTAATCGATGCCGTCTTGGGCGTGGATGATCGCATTCTCTACAATGGGCTGAAGAATAAACTTCGGCGCCAGGCAGGTCTCCGCGCCCGATTCGACCTCCACTGCGACGTCAAAGGTCGAGCCGTAGCGGATTTTTTGAATTTCGACGTAATTGTCAATATTGCGGAGTTCTTCCTGGATCGTGACGTACTCCTTCTTATCGACGATCGTGTTTCTAAGCAGCTCCGCAAGCGCGCTTAACCCGACGCTGACGCTCTCCGCCTGGCTGAGCTGAGCCGTCCATTTCAACGAATTCAGCGTGTTGAACAGAAAGTGCGGGTTGATCTGCGCCTGAAGCATCTGCAGTTCGACCTCTCGCTTCTGCTGCTGCTCCAGCTTCGTCTGCTCCAGAAGCCCATTGACGGTATCCACCATAACGTTGAATTTATCCGACAAATAACCGATTTCGTCCTTGCCGGGGTCGGAGATAGACGTATTTAAATTGCCTCTAATGATCCGCGAAGTCTGTTCTACGAGCGCAGTCAGCGGCCGATAGATGGAATTGGATATCAAAAGCGCAAAGGTTAAGGACACGACGACAAGCACGCCGCTGAGCAAGAGAATGTTCCGCTGGATGCTGCGGGTCTCCAAATTCAAATAAGCGTCAGGGATCGTGCTCACCAGATACCAGCCGGAATAGATGTCGAATCCATAGGCGACGAGATGAGTTCCGCCGCTAACCTCGGCTTGGAACACGCCTTCGCTTCTCGCCTCATGCTCGCGGATAAGCGGGATCAATTCGGCGTCGGAATAGGGAGCGTGCAAAAGAATTTCGGAGTTGCGGCTGGAGACGACGTTGCCGTTGCCGTCCAGTATAAACAGATCCGTGCCGGTTCCCATATCGACGTCCGCGTACAGCTGCTGCGAGTACAAAGGTTCGCTGATGCTGACGTAAATATAGCCAAGCGGCTTGTTCCAATCTTCGAGCGAATTGATCTTGCGGGCAATGACAAGGCAGGGCTCGCCCTGCTCCGTCGAAACGTAGGACCACTGATCGCTTCCGTCCGCTTGGTCGATTAGCGTGGCAAGCCTTGCGAATTCGGCTTCTCCGATGGAGCTGTAGCCCATATCGTAAATGACGGTCTCCTTTGTGGAGACGATCCGCACGTTTTTAATATTTTGGAGCAGCTCCAATTGATCGCTGAGCAATGTATTGATGTAGACGTTCATGTCGCGTTTGGCGAATTCGTCGAGCGACTCGTACGACGTCGCGTATTGCTGGACGCGCGCATTAAGCATAATGGAATCGCTGAGCCCGATATATTTCCGGTTTTCGAGCTGTACGTTTTTGAGCAGTTGCTTCATGATTTCCGCCGAATAGGTGCTGATCTTCGATTCGATCGCTTCGCTGGTTTTGAGATAGGAGTAGATGCCGGACAACAAGATTGGTACCGTCGTCAGCAAAAGTAGCGCAAAGATAAGCCTCGATTTGATTTTCGTATTCCTAAGCAGTCTGTACCATCCGCTTACCCATCGCATGCCGCTCATCCTCCCGGCCAGACTCTCATCCAGACTCTCGGTTCCTCAATCTCCCGTTGCGCGATTCGCGGGAATGGCCTTATAGTACAAGTAAATGGCAGAACCGTCAATCATCCCATACTGGAGGTCATGCGTCGTGATACGGAAAATATCGATCGGCCTGTTCTGTGTTTTTTTCTTAGTAACATTGACAGCCTGCAAGCTGGGAGTCTCTCATGAGGCTGCTCCCGAAACCGTCAAAAATGCCTCGACCGGCTTCTCGAACAAGGCGTTGACCATAGCGGTATTTGAAGGCGCTTACGGCAAATCCTATTGGGAGGAGGTCGTAAAGCGGTTCGAAGCCGACTATCCCGGCGTACGGGTCAATATTATCGCCAACCCCAAAATCATGGACGTCATCAAGCCGATGAACATCGCCGGCAATCCCCCCGACTTCCTGTACGCGCCGTTTACGGAGAGCACCAACATGGTGCGGAGCATGATCGGCAGCCGGTCGTTCACGGATTTGACGGGACTGTTCGACAGCCCCGCGCTTGGACAAGACGAGCCGCTTAAAGGGATCATGATGGACGGCATTCTGGATTACGCCAGGCCTTATGGCGATGGAAAAGTTTATATGGCCCCCAACTATGTGACGACCGAGGGATTATGGTACAACAAAGCTCTCTTCAAGGAAAAGGGGTGGTCGCCTCCCCGCACTTGGGATGAATTCTGGGCGCTGGGCGAGGCGGCGAGCGGCGAAGGCATCTCCTTGTTCACTTATCCGGGCGTCTACCCGGGGTACATCGGCTCCATGCTCTGGTCCTCCATCGCGTCGGAGAGCGGGGTTGCGGGGATCGAAGCCATTATGAACTACGAGAAAGGCTCCTTCGGCACGCCGGAGGTCAAGCGCGTCCTCGAGCTCTTCGAGAAGATGGCCGACACTGGCGCGCTGATGCCCGGCACGGTCGCCCTTAACCATACTCAGGCGCAGTCCGAATTTCTGAAAAACAAAGCGCTGTTTATCCCGAACGGCAGCTGGTTGGAGGGCGAAATGAAGGATATTTCCCGCGCGGAGGGATTCGAATTCGGCTTCCTGCTCACGCCGACCTTCGAGCCGGACGACCCGCAGTTTGCCCGGATCAGCTTCGAAGCGATGTTTATCCCGGAGAAAGCCAAAAACAAGGAGCTCGCCATGGAGTTTATCAAATATCAGTATCGGGACGACATCATTCGGCTAAACGCCGAGAAATCGACTGGCGTCATCGCCGTGCGGAGCGGAGCCGAGCTCGCCAAGGACTCTCTGCCCGCCTCCGTGTACGACTCCGCGACGGTGTTCGAGCGCGGCGTCCAGCCGTTTCTATTCGAATGGAGGGTGACGCCTCCGACGCCTTTTAGCATCAACGACGAGGTGTTTAACCCGATCAACACGGTGATGAAAGGAGACATGTCGGTCGACCAGTGGATCGACCACGTCGAGAAGACGTTCGCCAGGCTCAGGGATTTGTTGGACAAAGTGAAGTAACTTCGCATCGCCGATCCGGCGCCAACTTGTTGGCGTCTTTTTTATGCAATCTGTTCAAGATCGTCAAGGTACTGTTCAAGATCGTGCATGTACCGACTGCGGCGGCGGGCGATATACTTACGACAAAAGGAGGAGTCACCCATGAAAAAAACAGCAATCGCATCGCTAACGCTGGCCGCGGCCCTTACGCTCGCCGCATGCTCCGGCAACAATGCAGGAACGAACAACAACGCCAGCCCTTCCCCCGCGGGTGCGGACCCTAGCCCGGCCCCAACTGAGAATACGGACAATGGAGGGTCCAAGCTGTCCGGAGATGTCGTGTTCTGGTCCATGTGGAGCGACACGGAGCCGCAGGCCAAAGTCATCCAAACGGCAGTCAAGGCATTTGAGACGGCAAATCCAGACGTAAAGGTCAACGTCAAATTTACGGGGCGCGAAATCAATAAGCTGATTAAGCCGGCGCTGGACGGCGGCGAATCGATCGATATTTTCGAAGGGGATCCCGCCAACGCCATAAGCAGCCTCAAGGACCACTTGCTTAAGCTGGACGAATATTTGGGCCAGCCATCGATCGGCATGGACGGCAAAACGGTGGAGCAATCCTTGCTGCCGAGCCTTATGAGCTGGACCAAGTCGTTGTCGGTCGCGGCGGGTCTCGAGGAAGGTTTCTACGCCCTGCCGCAGCAGCCTTTCGCGGTGCTGTTCTTCTACAACAAAGAAGTGTTCGAGAAAGCCGGAGTAACTACGCCTCCGACGACCTGGGATGAATTTATGAGCGCGAATGAAAAAATCAAACAATCCGGCGTCGATCCCATCACCTTTGACGATGCATACCGCGACCTGTTTATCGGCGGTTACCTCAGCAGCGCGATGGGCCACGAATGGGTCGATCAACTCGTAAACGACAAAACCGGCGACATGTGGAAGGATCCCATCGTTCTCCAGTTTGCGAACGACATTGTAACGATGCGCGAGAAAGGTTACTTCTCCAAGAAGATCGCCGGCAGCAAGTACCCGGCCGGTCAGCAAGATCTGGTGCTTGGGCAATCCGCCGCCTATCTCAACGGCACCTGGCTGCCGAACGAAGTGTCCGCGACCGCCGGCCCGGACTTCAAGTGGGGGGCGTTCCAATTCCCTACAATCCCTAACGGCAACGGCAAGGGCGGCCATAAGGAGCTGACCTTCGGCGCCCAGGCGTTAATGTTGAACAAAAAAAGCGGAAACAAAGAGGCGGCGATGGAGCTGGTCAAATATTTGATCGGCAAATCCGCTCAAGAAGGCATGGTCCAGCAAGCGCAGGCCATTCCCGCCACGGTCGACACCGAGTGGCCGGCCGCGCTCGCGGAAGCCAGCGCGGCCATGGATCGCGCGGAGATGAATCAGCCATGGGGAGCCGGCATCAATAATAACGCCGACCTTGCCATGAGCACGATCATCCCCGTCTTTATGGAGCTTGTCTCGGGCAAGATGACCGCCGAAGAATACGTCGCCAAGATGAGCGCCGAGGCGAAGAAATTCCATAGCGCGGGCTAATCCGGGGCAGTGCCGACTATGTGCAGCAATTCGCGAGAGTTGCTGCATATAGGTCGTCTTCGGTCCCATTTTACACCCAGGAGGGAAACGACATGCGCATCACCAGATCGACCATTGCCTTATTTCTGCTGCCGGCGGTCGTGCTGTACCTCTGTATCTTCCTATATCCGACCGTTCGCGCGCTGCTCATGAGCTTCTTCGAAATTCCGAACATCGCGAGCCGTATGTCGGACTGGTCGTTTATCGGCTTCGACAACTACTGGCAATTGCTCCACAACTCCTATTTCATCGATTCGGCCTGGAACGTGTTCAAAATATGGCTGATCGGCGGCATCATCGTCATGGTTTTCGCTTTTCTCTTCGCTGCCATTCTCTCGTCCGGCGTCAAGGGCAAAAGCTTTTGGCGGTCGCTCGTCTATTTGCCCAACACCGTCACACCGGTCGTGCTTAGCGTCGTTTGGCTGCATTACATTTTCAATTCCAGCTACGGGTTCCTGACGACCGTCTTCCGCTTCCTCGGACTGGACGGCCTCGCCGATCTGCAATGGACGAGCGACGACCACCTGTTTATGTCCATGCTGATCGCTTATTGCTTCGGCTCCATCGGCTACTTTATGCTGCTGCTGAACGCGGGCATGGAGCGTATCCCGCACGACTTCTACGAGGCGGCGTTGCTGGAGGGAGCAGGTCCATTAACCAAGTTCTTCCGCATCACGCTGCCGCTCCTGCAGGATGTTTTCCGCATGACTCTGGTGCTCTGGACGATTACGGCGATCAACTTCTTCGTCTGGTCCGCCACGTTCGGGCAGGAAAGTCCCGAGACGATGACGCCGGGCTACTACATGTATATCAAGGTATTCGGCGCCAAGTCGAGCGTCTATCAGGAGTCTGCCTTTAACGTAGGAGCGGGCGCAACCGTCGGCGTTATCATTACGGTGTCTATTCTTGTTATCTCGGCCATCATCAACTTCTTGTTCCGGCGCCAAGAGCGTCTCGAATATTAACCGGAGGACTTCGCCATGGCCAATAAAATCCGTTACGTCCCGCTCTATCTCTGGCTGATGTTCACGATCGTCCTGTTCGGCTTCGCCATCCTGGCGTCGTTTAGCACGACAAGAGGCATCTTCACGAATGAACTGTTCGAGAGCGGCCTGCATGTATCCAATTATCTCGTTTTGTTCAAGGACATGGACATGGGTCGATATTTCCTCAACAGCGTTATCTACACGGTGAGCGCCTGCATCGGCGTCCTCGTCGTCGCCGCGCCTGCCGCCTACATCTTGGGCAGAGTCCGCTTCCGGGGCCGAAGACTGGTGGAGACGATGTTTCTGTCCGCACTGTCCATCCCGGCGCTGCTCATCACGATTCCGTTGTTCACCATGTTCGTTCAGCTAAAGCTGACGGGCTCCCTCCTGACGCTTGTGCTGATCTATATTTGCACCAACGTGCCGTTCAGCGTTTTCCTGTTGTCGGGCTTCTTCTCCTCCATCCCGAAGGAGCTGGAGGAGTCAGCCGCCATCGACGGCTGCGGTCCGGTCAAGTCGTTCGTCAAGGTGATGCTCCCCGTCGCCCAACCGGGCCTGATCACGGTATCGATCTTCAACTTCATCGCCATCTGGAACGACTATATTTTCGCGCTGATCTTCGCCAACAACCCAAAGACGCACACGTTGGCGCTGGCGCTGCAATCCATCGTTCAGGGTTTTACCAATTCCGGCAACTACGCAGGCATCTTTGCCGCTTCGATGGTCGTATTCGTTCCGACATTCGTCCTGTACATCTTTATCTCGGGTAAAATCGTATCCGGCATAACGGTAGGCGCGGTTAAAGGATAAAGGCACTCTTCGCTCGAATTGGTTCTATATCCGCAACATAGAACGAAGGAGGGATGGCGATGCTGCGCGTTATTATCGTCGACGATGAACGGACGATCCGGGTTGCCATGCGCACCATGATCTCCTGGGAAGAAAACGGCTTGGAGTTGGTCGACACCGCCGCCGACGGCAAGCAAGCGCTTCAATTAATCGACGCCTCCCCGATCGATATCGTCATTACCGATCTCAAGATGCCGAACATGAACGGCATCGAGCTGCTGCACGCCTTGGCGGAACGCGGCTTCTCCGGACGAAGCGTCGTGCTCAGCAACCATGGCGATTACGAGCTTGTCCGGGAGGCGATGAAGATCGGCGCCGTAGACTACCTGCTTAAGCTGACTTTGAGGCCCGACGATCTACTCCAGGCAATCGGCAAGGCGGGCGAGCTGCTGTCCCGGGACCGCAAGGACCGGGAGCATCGCCTGCGCCTTCAGCGCGAGTTGACCGAAACGCAACTCGAGAAGCGCAATGCCGCCTGGAAGGAACTTCTTCTGGAGGACGACGGCGGATTAAAGGACTCCATCCGCGAGGCGGAGCGATGCTTCATTCCGCTCGACCGGTTGGAGGGACATCTGTTTTACGTCTCCATCTGCAGATACAAGGAAACGCTGGCGACCGGCAAGCTGAAAAACAGAAAGCTGCTGCACTTTTCCGTCATCAATATTATCAAAGAGATCGCGTCGAACGTGACCGACATGGAACTGGTCGACTTTGGCGACGGGCACTATGCCGCCCTGCTGTATGATACGACTTGGACCGAGGACGGCGCGGACAGCTTGCAGCTTGCTTCCCATATCGTTAGGCTAATACGCACGTATTTGAACCTGGACGTCAACGTCGCGATCAGCGGTCGGTTTGACGGACTGGGCCAGTTGCGCGAGCAATTCCGGATATGCCGCGGCGCGTCCGTCATCAGCTTCTATCGGGAGGCGGGATTCGTGCTGACGGCTTCTTCCGTCACATTTGACGAGAGACTGACGGGCACGCGGTTTCCCGATTGGTCCGCCGGCTTCAAGTCCGCCTTCGAAGAAGAAAACGGAGAACGGCTCGATGCGCTAATGTCCGGCATGCTGGGCGAAATGTCGGATGCGCGCTGCGCGCCGGAGCTCGTATGCAATGTCTTCCTGATTCTATTTACGGATCTGGAGCACATCGTCGCCAAGTGGCGAAAGCTGAACGACCGCAGCGGCGAGTCGTCCGGCGGCGGCTCCATGACAGCGTTCAGGCAGCGCATTATGCAGGCCGAATCGCTGGGACAGCTCACGGAAGCGGCACAGGAGGCGCTGCGCCATCTCTCGTCCATGCTGCGGGACGCCAAGCGGCATAGCTGCCGCAAGGAAGTGCTGCAGGTCATCGCCATCCTGCACGAGCGCCTGGACGACAAGATGACGCTGGATATGCTGGCCACAAGCGTCAGCCTCAACGAAAGTTATCTCTGCCGGATCTTTAAGCAGGACACCGGCAAGAGCATTTTTCAATATATTAACGAGCTCAAGATAGACCGCGCCGTGGAGCTCCTGAAGCAACGAGACGCGCGCATCAAGGAAGTCGCATTGTCGGTCGGGATCGAAGACCCTTTTTATTTTAACCGGCTGTTTAAGAAAATGGTCGGCGTAAGCCCCTCCGAATACCGCAAAAACGTTTTGGAGGGCCATCATACCTAACGCCAGGAGGCTGAGATTCATGGCTGTGTATCCATCCACGCTTCAGTTGGACGGAGCCCCTATAGAAGGCAACAATCCGCTGCCCATGTTCATGAGCCGCAATCGGAACCGGGAAACGAACGACAACGGCACATTGACCGAACGGCAGCGCGAAAAGCTCGGATACGAGACGGGGGAACGCTACTTGCCTTACCGAATGCAAGACCGCTACTCCCGCAAGCTCCAGCCGATGAATATCGAAACGATCGTGCTCGAGAACGAGAAGCTGCGCGCCACCTTTCTCCCCCGTTATGGCGGCAGGCTGTATTCCCTCGTCGACAAAGAGACCAATCGCGATATCTTGTATGCCAATCCCGTCTTCCGGCCCGGCAATCTCGCGATTCTAAACGCTTGGTTCTCGGGGGGCATCGAATGGAACATCGGGCAGGTCGGTCATACGTTCGGCACCTGCTCCCCTATGCACGCCGCCAAGTTGGCCGAC
Source organism: Paenibacillus sp. PAMC21692 (assembly GCF_014303795.1). NCBI lineage: Bacteria > Bacillati > Bacillota > Bacilli > Caryophanales > Paenibacillaceae > Paenibacillus > Paenibacillus sp. PAMC21692. The sequence continues at coordinate 3,666,324 of NZ_CP060293.1, read as the reverse complement.
GCAAACGGCCATGAGTTCCTTCGCCTGTTCGATTACGAGCGCTGCAAAAACGTGTTCTGGCAAATGGACTTCCATCTGCCTCCCGGCTCGGAGCAATTGCAGCTCCATGTCCGGATCGTCAACGATAACGACGTTTCGGTGCCCATGTATTGGTGGACGAATATCGCGGTTCCGGAGACAACGCAGGCGCGCGTATTTTCGGAAACGGACGCGGTGATCTATATCGACCATGGCGTCAAAGGGTTCGGGCTCGGCACCCTTCCCCTGCTGCCGACCGTTCCCGGCGCCGACGTGTCGTATCCGATGAACTTCCCGTTCTCGAACGAATATTTTTTCCAGACGCCGGAGACAGCCAAGGCGCCGTGGGAAGCCGTCGTCTATGAAGACGGCAGGATGTTCTACGAGCGTTCCTCTTCTATGCTGCGTTACCGCAAGATGTTCTGCTGGGGCCATCATGCCGGCGGCAGGCGCTGGTGCGACTTCCTGTCTCGACCCGGCGAAGGCAATTATATCGAGATTCAAGGCGGCTTCGCTCCGACGCAAATGCATGGGATGGACATGCCGCCGGACACGGAGTGGTCGTTTACCCAAGTATTCGGCATGTCGAACGTGACCGTCGATCGGGCGATCGGACCAGACTGGCATCCGGCGAACGGATATGTCCGGGATCAAGTGGAGCTGCAGATTCCGCAAGAGGAGCTGCTGAGGCTGCACGATACGCTGGCGAAGGAAAGCTTGAAGCCGCCTGGCGAAACGCTATTCGCGGGCTCCGGCTGGGGATCGCTCGAAGAGGCTCGCCGCGAGCGGCAAGGCCGAGGATCGCTGCCGCAAGGCTTCGCGTTCCCCCCGCTCGATCCGGAAGACGCGGATGCCGAATATGCGGATTGGCTCTGCTTGCTCTCGAATGGCCGCATGCCGGAGCGAACGCCGGAAGAGCAGCCGCGCTCCTGGATGGTACAGGACGAATGGCTGACGCTGCTGTCCGACATTGTGTCGACAGTTCGCCATGGCAACTGGAACGAGCATCTCCATCTCGGCGTCATGTTATACGAGCATGGCCGCAAGGAAGAAGCCATCGAGGCGTGGCATACGTCGCTCTCCCTGCAGCCGTCCATATGGGCGTACCGCAATCTGGCGGAATCGATGCGACGCGACGGGAAGCTGGCGGAAGCACTAGCCTATTGGGACGAGGCGCTGTTTTTGACTCCAATCTTCCCGGATCAGGCGCTCTCCGAAGAATATATCCGGCTGCTGATCGAGGCCGAACGCTACCAAGATGCTTGGAGCTTTTATAAATCTCTGCCGGGCAAGCAACAATCCGCGGACCGCATTCAGATCATCGTCGGGGCGGCTGCGCTGGAGCTGGGAGAAGAAGCTTTTATCAACCGCCTGTTCCTGCAGGAATTCGCGGTCATCCGCGAAGGAGAGCTGCTGATCATCGATCTCTGGTACGGCTATCACGCGAGGAAGCTTGCGAAAGAGCTCGGAGAGCCATTCGGCGAGCAGCACATCGAGGAGGTGAAGCTGTCCTTTCCGCCGCCTAACAATATCGACTTCCGAATTGTAGGCGAGTAGAAGAATGCGAGCGCGTTCAGTCAGAGGAATTTCACAATGAAGAGGAGGAATGAATGGTGAGTTTAAAATTTAGATTTTATTCTGTACCTGCAATCGCCTTCCTGGTCATCGCACTATTAATGGGGATGATAGCGCTGGAGAAACCGAACTCTACGAACGCGTATCGGACGGAAGTGTTCTTCGACGATTTTGAAGGCGATGGGCTCGACACCAACAAATGGCTGAAGGCTTACAGACAATGGGGTGGCAGCGGCGCCAACGGCGGCGTTCTGCCGCAGAACGTGTCGGTTGACGACGGAAAGCTGATCATCGAGGCTTATGGAGATCAATATTCCGGTTCTGTCAAAGGCATAAATAAGGACTACTCGCAGCGCGCCGACGGCAAGCGCGTTGGCGGAGCGATCGCTACCAAAGATTATTTTGCCTCGGGCAGCTACGAGGTTCGCATGAAGGTCGCGCCTTCGCTTGGCGTCGCCTCCGCGATCTGGACGTTCAGCTATCAAGAGTTCTATCCGGGAGATCCCGCCTACAAGGAAAAACCCGTCGGCGGCCAAGACTATTACGCCGTCAACCATGAGATCGACATGGAATTCCCTGGCAGACCCGGTCCCGCTCACACCAATATCTCCTACGATCGCGGACTGTTCAATACGTGGATCGGAGAAAACGAAGACGAATATACGACCGAATATGTAGAGCTCGGGCAAGCGGTCAACGACGGCCAGTTCCATACGTACCGGTTCGACTGGCATACGGGCGGCGACGGCGAGCAGAAGCGCGTCGAGTTCTACATCGACGACGTATTGCTCCAGACCAACTACGACCATGTACCGACCAACGCGAGCCGCCTCTGGATCGGCGCTTGGTTTCCGAACTACTGGGCGGGCACGCCGAACTTCGACACCGAGACGCTGGATGTCGATTGGGTCCGCATTACGCCATTCGAGCAACCCGGCGACGATTGGTTCCCGGAGTCGTTCCCGAACGACGGCTGGTCCGACCGTGATCCTGCCGCCCAGACCGACGTTTTGTTTGACGACTTTACGGGCGATGCGCTGGATCCCGGCAAATGGAAGATCGCCAATAAAAACTGGGGCGGTCAGCTCGGCGGGCAGATGAGCTTTAACGGCGGCGTCGTGCCGCAGAACGTGAAGCTGCGTGACGGCAATCTGATCCTCGAAGCCCATGGCAACAAATATACCGGACCCGTCATGGGCATCAACAAGGACGGCAGCCAGAGAACAGACGGCAAGCGTGTCGGAGCCGCCGTGGCGACCAACGCCTACTACGGCTCGGGCTCGTACGAGGTGCGAATGAAGGTCGCGCCCAAGTTTGGCGTCTCTTCGGCCCTCTGGACCTTCCACTACCAGGAGCTGTATCCGGCCGATCCCGGCTTTCAGTGCAAGCCTGTCGGCTGCGTCGACAATGACGGCTACTATGCGATCAATCACGAGATCGACATCGAATTCCCGGGTCGGCCGAACGCCGCTCACGAAAACTTCTCGTTCAGCAAGGCGCTTCTAAATACTTGGGTCGGCGAGAACGAAGACGAATATACGACCAACTACACCGATCTGGGTTCGCCTCAGGATGACGGCCAGTTCCATACGTACCGCTTCGATTGGCATACTGGCGACTCCGGCCAGACGCCGCGCGTCGAATTCTACGTCGACGATCAACTGGTGAACACGACCTTTACGCATGTCCCGACCAACACGGCAAGATTCTGGATCGCGGCGTGGTTCCCTCGCAACTGGGCGGGCAAAGCCAACTTCGACACGACGGAGATGGTCATCGACTGGGTTCGCATTACGCCGTTCAACCAAGCGGGCGACGTCGCCGTTCCGGAAACGTACTTCCCTGGCACGAACGATTGGGCTTCTTTCGACCAATACCCAAAGCCACAATCTACAGGCGGCACGCCTTCGCCGACAGCGACGCCGAGTCCAACGCCTACGATTACGCCAAGTCCATCTCCGACGCCGACGCTGAGTCCAACTCCGACAACAACGCCAAGTCCGACTCCGACGCTCACGCCCACTCCGACGTCTGGCCCTAACCTGATCGTCAATGGCGGCTTCTCGGGCACGACCGGCTGGACGGATATTTCGGCATCTCCCGCATCGGCGTTGATCTCGGGAGGTAAGCTGAACCTGAGCCCGTCAACCGCCTTTTCCGCCGAATCCGAGCAATACGTAGCGGTGACGCCGAACCAATCCTACACGATCAGCGCCGACATGTGGAGCTCGGATAACGCGACATACGGCTATTTGCGGGTTTATAACGGCTCAGCGGTTCATGAGGTCGGCGACTACCGCAGCTCGGCGCAGAACAAGTCGCTCACCTTTACCGCGGCCAGCTCCCAGGTACGCGTCGTGCTGCATGCTTATAAACAGCAGACCGGCACCTTCTACTTCGACAATCTCATAATGGAATAGCGGGGGCGCAAGAAAGGAACGTATTGAATTTACCTTTTAAATAAAACAGCGGCATGTCTTGGACGATAGAAAAGTCCTTGACTGCCGCTGTTTAATTAAGCACAGAAAGAATAACGAAATCATACACTTTCCTATTATTGAATAAGTGGAAAAGCTCCCATTAGTTTACTACCCTTTTGTTTTTTTGAAGTGTTAGAGGGAAATTCTCCCTCTAAATCAAGTGAACTAGAGGGAAGACGTCAATTGGATGGAGATTAGAGGGCGGATTTCCCCTTAAAGCCGCGAAATCTGGCATAGTAGCGTGATTAGGGGGAGATTTTCCCTTTATTCTCTTCATGACCTTCAAATAATTGAAAAGACTTACAAATACTTGAAATGCCTTGTAAGCGCAACTAGTCCGTTACATAAACCGTAACGCCGTGCCTCTCAAGCTCTGCGGCGAGGTCTCCCGAAAGAGACTGATCGGTAATAACAGCCTTCAGCTCTGCGACGCCCGCTACCGAGAACAACGAGTTGCGGTTGCTCTTCGTGTGGTCGAATACGGCGTACGTTTCCTGCGAGCGCTTGATAAGCGCCTTCGCGATCTGCGCCTCCTGCTCGGAGTAAGAAGAGATGCCGCCCCCTGCCGAGATGCCGTCTATGCCGATGAACATCTTGCCGATATGGAGATTCGTGACCATCCCTTCGCCCAAAGGCCCGCATAACTCGAAGCTGTTATGGCGCATAATGCCGCCCGTTACGACAACCTGGATCTGACTGCCTGCCAGCTCCATCGCGATATTGACCGCGTTCGTCACGACGGTAATGCCCTTGCGCAGCTTGAGCAGCTTCGCCAACAGGAAATTGGTCGTCCCGCCGGAAAGGCCGATGACGTCCCCTTCTTGAATCAGTGTCGCGGCAAGCGCCGCGATCTTCTCTTTCTCGAGAATAGAAAGTCCTTCCTTCTCCGCGAAAGGCAGCTCTCGCATCGTCCCCATGCCATCGTACATTGCTCCGCCGATCGTGCGAATAACGGGATATACGCCTTCCATCTGCTCCAAATCTCTGCGCGCGGTCGCCTCCGAGCAGCCGAACCGCTCCACCATCTCCGTAATCGTAATGCGTCCTTGCTGCTTGAGCAGCTGCAGAATCGCTTCCCTCCGTCGCTGGCCCTTGGAACCTCCGGTAAGCTCCGTCGTCATTAGCGCTCCACCCACGCCTTCGCCGACATCCGCTGCTCCACGACTTCCCATTCCGGCAACGCTTCCCAATCGCCGCGCGACTGTACGACGAGCGATCCGTTAATGCTGGCGAGACGAACGGCCTCTACGGGCGACATGCCTTTCATCAGACCCGCAAGGAAACCCGCGCAGAAGCCGTCGCCTGCGCCGACGGTATCCACAACCTGCTCCGCAGGGTAGAAGGGAACGGATGTCTCTTCGCCTTTATTAAGCACAATCGTCGAGTCTCCCATTCCTTTAACTACGCTGATTGCCTTAAGCTCTGCAAGCTTGGCCTTGACCTCCTTGTAATCGTCGGTCTGATACAACAGCTTCAGCTCGTCCCAGCCCGGCAGGAAATAATCCGCTTCCTGTATAAGCGGCAGCAAGGTCTCGCGAGCTTCCTCGATGGACCATAACTTCAGCCTAAGGTTAGGATCGAAGCTGATCTGCACGCCCGCTTCCTTGGCGACGTCTATGGCGCGGCGGACCGTACTGCGGCAGCTATCGCTGAGCGCCGTCGTAATGCCGGTGATGTGAAGCAGCTTCGCTCCGCGGATGTAGTCCTCGTCGAGATCCTCGGGTCGCATGCGGCTGGCAGCCGAATGTTTGCGGAAATAATGGACGGCGAGACGGCCCGCCACATGCTCGCGGAACATCATCCCTGTTGGCGCTTCGCCGCTTAGATTGGCGCGGGATACATCGACGCCTTCGCCGCGAAGCGTTTTCAAGATCAGCTTGCCAAACGGATCGTTGCCAAGCGCGCCGAACCAGCCTACGGAAGCGCCCAGCCTCGCGAGTCCGATGGCCACGTTGCTTTCCGCGCCTCCGAATCCTTGCTCCAGCTTGGAAGCCCTCTCAATCGCTTTGTGCTCCTCCGGCATAAAGAGAGCCATTGTCTCTCCGAACGTTACAATCTGTGGTGAACCCTCACGCACGGCAACTTCCCCCTCAATGTACTGACAACTCAAATTATTATTTTAGAATCGGAATACCATAAAATAAACGATTGCGACATAAAGCACGAGAATAATCAAGCTCATGATCTTTGCCTTATTGACGTAAGCTGTCGTACTTTGCCCCGACTGGATAGCCGATACGATTCCCTTAAGCGGCTTGGATGCGATTCCGCCGAGAGCGGCAATGCCAAGAAACAAAAGCGTTGTGATAATCATCCAGGCGACGGCGTAATCGCCTTGGGACATCAGATATCCGCCCGTCAGCAGTTGAACGATAAGGAAATATTGCGCGATGCGATTGGCCGACAATAGTCCTTTGGCCAGTCCGGCTTGTCCGCTTCCGTCGCTCTTGGAGGCTCCCCCCAGCATAATCGGCAGCACGACATAAAACCCCATTCCGACTGCTCCTAACACGTGTAACAATACCATAGCTTCATACATGTCCTATTCCTCCTGTTTCAATTTACCTATAGCTAATAGTTTATCAGAATCCGCGATATTTTCAAATGTACGTGAGAAATCCTCTATCGAGGCCTTTCAGAGATGAGCGACCGCGTTCAGAGGTAGGATTTATCGCCAAATAGAATTTCGGTTTTCGAATGCTCGAAAACTTATAAATTCTATTGTGGTAAAAAAAGAGCGCCTCCCGTGCCGTGGTTTTCCCCGGCCTCTTGAGGCGCTCCGCGCTTTACAGCGCGTATTCTTTTAATTGATCCCGTGTCAGCTGCCTGCCATCTTCCTCTTTCTCCCGCTTCTCTTCCATGCAAGCCCGGCATCTGGCCTCCGTGTCGCACTCGTTCGCATCGGGACAAGTGTAGCAATGATGCAGCATGAATTGGGTTAGCTCGTTGTCGACATCCCTGTTCTTTGTCTGTGCAGTCATATTCTACGCCTCCGCTTCCTTGTATTGTGATCGTATTAGAGCGTATTGCCGTTCAGTTTGCCGCCGGCTCCCGCACCTGTTCCCGTTCCCGCTGCCCCGCCTCTACCCTTTACACGAAGCCAGCCTTTACGAAGGATCGGCAGCAGGTAGTGATCAAGTCCGAACCTGCCGGCGTTGGTTCCTGCAAGGAGTACGATTACGCCCAGCAGCACCAGCCAAGGGTTCGTGCTTACCGTTCCCGCAAAGAGGAACATGAAGTTCATCGCGAGTCCGAAGAACGCGGCCGCCGCCGTCAGTCCGCCGACGATCAACCCTACACCGACCAGGAACTCGCCGACGGGGATTAAGATGTTAATGAGCTTTACGTTAGGCAAAGCAAAGTGCTCGATGAATTTGGTGAAAGTCGGATACACCAGTTCGTTTGTCGCTTTATCCATGACAGGGTTGGTAACGGCGTTTTTCAAGTATCCTGTTGCGTCAAAGCCGCCTTTCAGTTTATGGAAGCCCGCATCCAGCCAAGCCCAGCCGACAATCAACCTTACAATCGTTACGATACCAGCAGCGTACACATTTTCCCTTAGCCATTTCATCATGATCGTTCACTCCCATAGTATAGTATGTGATTTATTTCACATTGTTGAGTAGAGGAATCCGTCTTTTAGACGAATACGACTTCTTGCGATTTTCTGCGGCAGGATCGCCGCTTGACTCTGGCGAATCGGATTCCTTGGTATCCGATGACGAAAGCCGTCTTGTTCATGGCCTTCAACCTCCTTCTTGATTCTTATTATAAGCTATGATTTCGAATGGGTATGTGATTTAAATCACAATGTATTAATATTTCCGCGAATGCGGAATTCTGAGCGTAACGGTCGTTCCCCCGCCAAGCTCCGACTCCACGTTAAGACTGCCTCCGGATATCCGGGCCCGCTCCGCCATACTAAAGCGTCCTACGCCTACAGAGACTCCGGCGGTATCGAAGCCGGCGCCATGATCGACGATCCGGACTACAACCTCTTCGCTGTCTTCAAGAATCGATACCGAGGCTTCGGACACGTCTGCATACTTGGCGATATTCGTCAGCGCCTCCTGGATAACTCTGTACATCACCGTCTCGACACGGAGACCGAGGCGGGTCGCAAGCTTGCAATTAAAATCGATTTCAATGCCGTAATGCGACTCATAATTGCCGATATATGAGCGGATCGCTGGTTCAATGCCCATATCATCCAATACCGATGGGCGCAGCTCCCATGCAAGACCGCGGACCTCCTCGATGATGCCGGCTACATTTTCCCGTAGGCACCGCAAATCGTCGACTTCCCGATCCGGATTCGCAATGACGCGATCCAACTGGATGAGCAACGAGAACAAGCTTTGTCCGATGCCGTCGTGGAGCTCCCTGGAAAACTTCTTGCGTTCGTCCTCCTGGATCGTCAACATCTTCTCCAGGCTCTCCTTCAGCTCTTCCTCCACCTTCTTGAGACGGGTAACCTCGCTTCTGATGGCCAAATACTGATATGGCTTTCCGCTCTCGCTGACGAAAGGCACAATCGTCGTATTGACCCAATAATTCGATCCGTCTTTGGCGCGGTTCTTAATATCGCCCGACCATACGTTGCCCGAGCCGATCGTCGCCCATAGCTCCCGCATAAACGACTTGGGATGATATCCCGAATTAATAATCCGATGATCTTTTCCCATCAGCTCTTCGCGCGGATACTTGGATATTTCGCAAAATTTATCGTTGACGTATAAAATTTTGCCTCTCGCATCCGTAACGGCAACAATGGACGATTCGTCGAGCGCAAACTTTACGTCCGCAAGTTGTTTGAGCGACTGGCGCAGATCCTCGCGGAACCTCTCGTCGCTTACATGGTCTGCAAGCTGGGACAACAGAGCGTCGACCCGCCCCGCAATCATTCTGTTGCCTTGAAGGCACTCCCCGGCACTTTCACCTTTAGTCAAATTGCAACAGTCCCTTCTTCATAGCGTATTGGATCAGCTCCGGCCGCGTCTTCAGTCCCAGCTTCTCCATGACGTTGCTCTTATGCGACTCTACCGTCTTCACGCTAATGAAGAGAAGTTCGGCGATCTCCTTGTTGCCATATCCCTTTGCCGCAAGAGACAGCACTTCCTTCTCTCTCTCCGACAAGGTGTCGAAGGCGTCGAGGTCATCTTTTTTCGCGCTTGCCGCATAACGATTCATCAGCTGCCTGGTTGCCGATGGGTACAAGTAGGCTGCTCCCGACGCTACGGTGCGAATCGCGTTCAGCAGCTCTTCGTGGGGAGCGCTCTTTAGCACGTACCCCGATGCCCCCGCCTCAATCGCGCGGAATAGATATTCCGTATCGTCGTGCATCGACAACATAAGAACAGCCACATCGGGCAGCAGCTTTTTGAGCTCCGACGCAGCTGTAATTCCGTCTTTCCCTTGAGGCATGCTCAGATCCATAAGGACGACGTCCGGATGATGCTCCATCGCCGCCCGAATGCCTTCGTCTCCGTCGGCGCCTTCTGCCACGACCTCGATTTCTCCCTTGCTGCTAAGCAGCATCCGCAGGCCGGAACGAACCATGGCATGGTCATCCACGATGACAATCCTAATCATCCCACTCCTCCATTCTTCATTACATTCCATTTCCCCCCATCATAACGCCAGAGTGAAGATAGTTCAATCCATAAAGGCGTTTTGGTGGAAATTTGCCGGATTTCAAGCTCTTCGAACGAATGAGCCTCCCTTCTGCCAACCACCAGAACGCTGCTTCCGTAACCGTTCCCGGGCGCAGGCAAGGGAATCGCGATCGCGGCTGACAGCCGCTCCGCCAGCATGACGGGACATTCGCCAAGCATATGGGCATTTTTTTCGGCGCTTGCCTGATAGGGTACTCCGAGCCGAATAGCCATGCCGCCTACACCCAAGCCCGATCTCAGCTCCATTCGCGCAAGGCGGGAGCTGCTTGCTCCATAAGTGCTGATCCATCTGCCTCTTCGATCGGGTAAGACAAGCTTCGCCAATGCCGCAAAATCGCCTCCTATTTCCCGCGCAGCATCTTCCAGCGCCGTTGCCAGCCTATCGTAACCATTTAGAGCTTCCCATGACTCCACAATTGCTCCTCCTCTCAAGCCTCGCTTGTCTCCGCCTGTCCATGCGCCCGGCTCATCGTTAACGAGAAGTCCCCGCCGGCTGTCTGCGGGCGGGGACTTCTAGAGATTGGTCAAAGTCTTAATACCGGACTTTTGAACACGCACTCCTAACTACGTTACATACGGCATACTTCTTTCGGACAATTCTCGCAGCAGCATACTTCCTTTAAGTATTCAATCCGATTAACGGTATAGTGGCCGTCCTTGTACGTAATCACTTTTTCCTTTTTCAGATCGGCAAGCATCCGGTTGACGCTCTCGCGGGTTGCGCCGATCATGTCCGCCATCTCGGTATTGCTGAGCTTCAGATCGATCCGGATACCGTCTTCCTGCTCTTCTCCGTAAGAGTTGCATAGACGGATCAGCAGCGAACAGAGGGCTCCGGTCTTGCCGAACAACATGAGATCGCGGAATTTCGTTTGGGTCAACCGATGCATCAGCCCCATCCACTTCATGAATTCCAGGGCCAGGTCGCCATGCTGCCAGAGCAAAGTTTCCAAATCCTTGCGCTGGATGACGCCGACCTTGGCATCCTCCGTCACTTCCGCAGAGGTGCTGTGCGTGGAATCCTTAAAAGGCTCCATCTGACCGATGAGATCGCCGTTTTGATGCAGATAGAGGGTCAAGGAACGGCCTGCGTCAGACATCTTCGTCGATTTGATTCGACCTTCGAAAATGTAGAACAGCTTGTCGGCTGCGTCTCCCTCCCAGAATAGGCAACTGCCCTTCTCTACGCTCTTGATGTACATGATGCCCCGCAGTCTCTCGAAGCTCTCGTCCGTCAGTATCGCCCCGAATCCGCTCTGTCTTCCCGCAGTCACTGTCATGACGCCAATCCCTCCCGTACGTTTCTTCTATATTTATCATACGCTATGGACCGCAGCAGCCGCATCGGGGAACGCACTGATTAATCGGGAGGAATCTCCCTGAATGTTCGACGGATAGCGGAGGATCCCTGTCAGACGCGAGCCTTCCCGGCTGAGCGGGCGGACTCCTCTATGATGCGGCGCGCCCGCTTGACCTCTTCTTCATCGGGCGGCCGCACGCCTGCCAGCGGATAGTCTTTGCCAAGCCGCTCCCATTTGTACACGCCCATCTCGTGGTACGGCAACAGTTCGAGCCGTTCGACATTGCTTAGTTCGCCCATGAATTGTCCCAGCAGGCTCAAGTCCTCTTTATCGTCTGTATATCCGGGAATTAGGACGTGGCGGATCCAGACCGGCTTGCGGATTTCCGACAGCCAGCTTGCGAATTTCAGAATGCGATCATGGGGCTGCGAGGTTAACCGGACATGCTTATCCGGATGAAGCTGCTTCAGATCCAGCAGCACAAGATCCGTATAACTCATCAGCTCGCCTGCATGAGAAGGGTCGCAGAAGCCGGAGCTGTCCAGCGCCGTATGAAGTCCGTACCTCTCCTTGCATGCTTTGAACAGCTTGGCGACAAACGGCGCCTGCAGGGTAGGCTCGCCTCCCGTTACCGTAATGCCTCCTCCCGAACCCTGGTAGTATGGCAAGTACGGTTCAATCTCGCTAAGAATATCCTCTACCTCCACCTGCCTTCCTCCAGCCGTGTCCCAAGTATCGGGATTGTGACAGAAGCCGCAGCGCAAGGCGCAGCCCTGCATGAACAGGACAAAGCGAATACCCGGTCCGTCCACCGTTCCAAAAGTGTCTATCGAATGAATTCGTCCTGACATGAGTGCCACGCTCCTATCGCATGCAAAATCTAAATTTCTCCGTGGAATGTGCGCCCGATGACGTCAAGCTGTTGTTCCCTTGTCAGCTTAATGAAGTTGACCGCGTAACCCGAGACCCGGATCGTGAGTTGAGGATACGACTCCGGATGCTCCATCGCGTCCAGAAGCTGCTCGCGATTGAAAACGTTGATATTTAAGTGATGGCCGCCGCTAGCGGCATAACCGTCGAGCAGCGCGGACAGGTTGCGATGGCGAGCTTCTTCTTCTTTCCCGAGCGCCTTGGGAATAATCGAGAACGTATTCGATATGCCGTCCAGGCTGTGCTCGTAAGGCAGCTTGGCGACGGAAGCCAGCGAAGCGAGTGCGCCCTTGCGGTCCCTGCCGTGCATTGGATTCGCCCCTGGCGCGAACGGCTCTCCGGCTTTGCGGCCGTCGGGCGTCGTTCCCGTCTTTTTGCCGTAGACGACGTTCGACGTAATTGTCAGCACGCTCAGCGTCGGAATCGCGCCGCGATACGCCCTGTGACCGCGCAGTCGATTCATGAAACCTTCTACAAGCGAAACCGCTATGTCGTCTACGCGATCGTCGTTATTGCCGTATTGCGGATAGTCGCCGATAATCTCGAAGTCGACGGCAATGCCGCGCTCGTCTCTAATTGGCCGCACTTTTGCGTGTTTGATTGCGCTGAGCGAATCCGCCACAACGGACAATCCCGCGATGCCGCAAGCCATCGTCCGGACGATATCCCGGTCGTGCAACGCCATCTCGATGCGCTCGTAGCCATATTTGTCATGCATGTAGTGGATGACGTTCAGCGTATTCATGTACAGCTTGGACAGCCAATCCATTACGAGATCAAAGTTGGCCATCACTTCGCTGTAATCCAGCACCTCCGACGTGATCGGCGCCATGACTGGCCCCACTTGAATGCCGAGCTTCTCGTCCTTGCCCCCGTTGATCGCGTATAGCAGCGCCTTCGCCAGATTCGCGCGGGCGCCAAAAAATTGCATTTGCTTGCCGATACGCATGGCCGATACGCAACAAGCGATGCCATAATCGTCGCCGAATTGCGGACGCATCAGATCGTCGTTTTCGTATTGGATCGAGCTGGTCTCCGCCGAGACGCGCGCACAGTACGTTTTAAAGGCTTCGGGCAAGCTTTTGGACCATAAGACGGTCAAGTTCGGTTCGGGAGCCGGTCCCAGGTTGTACAAGGTGTGCAGAAAGCGGAACGAGTTCTTGGTTACCCGCGTACGGCCATCCAGCCCCATGCCGCCGATCGACTCCGTCACCCAAGTGGGATCGCCGCTAAACAGCTCGTTATAATCCGGCGTGCGAAGAAATTTCACTAGTCTCAGCTTCATGACGAAGTGATCGACCAGCTCCTGTGCGCCCGCTTCCGTTAGCGTGCCCTCTTGCAGATCGCGCTCGATATAAATATCGAGGAAACTCGATACGCGGCCCAGACTCATCGCCGCGCCGTTTTGCTCCTTGATGGCGGCAAGATAAGCGAAGTAAAGCCATTGCACGGCCTCGCCTGCATTGCGGGCCGGCTTCGAAATGTCGTACCCGTAAGCGGCCGCCATCTCTTTAAGCTCCGACAGCGCCCGAATCTGCTCCGACAGCTCTTCCCTGAGCCGTATGACATCCTCGCTCATCACATCCGGTTCAAGCGCCAGCTGATCGGCTTTTTTCGCCTCAATGAGCGCATCCACGCCATAAAGCGCGGCTCTCCGGTAATCGCCAATGATGCGTCCGCGGCCGTATGCGTCGGGCAGCCCCGTGACGATCCCCGCCTTCCTGGCAAGCCTCATCTCAGTCGTGTAAGCATCGAATACGCCTTGATTATGCGTCTTGCGAATGTCGCGGAATATGGCTTCGATCTCGGGATCCAGCTTATAGCCGTACGCCTCGCATGCGTCAATCGCCATCCGGATGCCGCAGAACGGCTGTATCGAACGTTTGAGCGGCGCGTCGGTTTGCAGGCCGACGATGGTCTCCTTCTCCTTGTCGATATAACCGGGACCATGCGAGGTAATCGTCGATATGGTATGAACATCAATGTCGTGCACGCCGCCGCGCTCGCGTTCTTCCTTAAGCAGGATGCTGATTCGATCCCACAAAGAAGTCGTACGGTCGGTCGATCCGGCCAGGAAGCGCTCGTCCCCTTCGTAGGACGTCAAATTTTTCTCGATAAAGGAGTTAACGTCGATTCCCTTCGCCCATTCGCCATACGCAAACCCCCGCCAAGCTTCGTTCACAGTAGTTCTGATCGCTCTATCCTTCTCCGTCGTTGCCATTTTATTCGCCTCCACTTCAGATTCACGCTTTCGCTATTCGAGCTTCGCTTTCCGCAACAAGCGCCCGATACTCTTCATCCGTCCTAACGGATCTTGCGAACTTGCCGTTTACGCCTTCGCTCTCGAATGAATAAGCTTCAACCTTGACGACGTCAACGGCCGCAAGCAGCTCGGAAAACTCCGTCCGCCCGCGATCCAGCAGCTTGCCGCTAATCTCGGACACGGATCTATCGTAGATCCCGTGCAACGGAATCGCCGCCCCTCTAATAAACGGAATTGCCGCCAGGCCTCCCCCCTGCATCATTCGCGAGTAGAGAAGCATAGCTGCCTGTGATGAGGGGAACGGCATATGACAGCCCAGCACCCACACTTCCTCATTTCCAGACAAGGCAATGCCTGCATGGAACCCGCTAAGCAACCCCTCGCCGCCGAAGTAATCGCTGATAATACGGACATCCCGGTCCACCGAACGGCGCAATAAATCCGGCTCGCCTGTCACGATCGTTATTTCGTCGCAGCAGGTTCTCATTTCACGAATTTGCCTCTCCAGCAGAGTCTCTCCCCCGATTGTGAGGAATGCGCGATTTTTTCCGTTCGTTCCGCGGTGTGCGCCGCCAGCCAGAATAACGCCGGATAACAATGAGATCACTCCTCCCGCTATTGCTTTGATCACCTCTATTTCACCATAAAAGAGCATATTGGCGCTGTGAAAAAAATCACGATTTTGAGCCGAGCAGCATTCAAAAATTACTCAGGCAAAAAACAAAAAGCCCGCTGGATACATCCAGCGGACTGAAAATCGACACATTATGAGTTAATTCCGTGCTTGCACAGCACGCCATGAATGGCAAAGTAGGAAACATCCGGCGGCAGCTCGTCCTTGATGGGACGCAGCTTTTCCGCCCCAACCTTCTCGATGGCCGCAAGAATGAGCGGCTCTTGCCCTGGAGGCACGATACGGTCCCAGTCTACCTCGTATCCTTCTCCCGCCGCGCGAATGATGTGTCCTTCCACAGTGACTTGACCCAGTCCCCGCTCCTTGGCGATGTCCCCCGTCGTTATACCTTCGTTGAACATCTCCAGCGAGAGCAGATGGCTCGGCTGTTCATCTCCGGAGGCAGTTCGCGTCACTTGGAATGAATTTCCTTGCTTACCTACGGATTCGGCTCCTCCGGCATGTCCGGTCAACCGATTCGCACCACCGGGCCCGACCGATCCGGCGTCCCCATGGGATATTTCGCCCCCGAACTCCGCAACGATTCGCGCGATGTCCTCGCCGTACTTGCTCACCTTGGCCGCGCCGATTCCCTTAATGGACATGAGCTCCTCCGCATGCCTCGGCCGTGCGCCTGCAATATCCTTTAACGTAGAGTCGAAAAAAATCATGAACGGAGGCACGCTCTCCCGGGCTGCCGCTTCTCTCCGCCATTGCTTCAACGCTTCGAACAACGGCGATGATTCCGCTGTCGTCATGCCGCCGCCGGATTGCCGCACCGAAGCTCGTACGCGCTGCGTGATCACTTGCTTGCCTTCCAGTACCGGCAAGGCGTTCGCCGTCAAAGATACCGTGGGATACTGCCCTTCGCTGAGCCGCATATACCCTTCCGCCACGAGCCAGTACAGCCAGTCCGCGATTTCCTTTTCGGGCAAGCGACTCATGAGACCGTAGGTGGAAAGCCTGTCCAGCCCGAACTCCAGCAGACGTTTGTCGCGGGAGCCCTTAAGCACCTTGGCGGCCATCGTCACGCCGAAGCGGCCTTTCATCCGGCCGACGCAGGACAGCGCCATCTTCGCTTCCTCCGTCCGGTCGACCGCTTCGCTCTTGTCGAGACAGCTGCTGCACTTGCCGCACGGCTGCACGTCCGATTCGCCGAAGTAATCGACGATGAACTGCTGCAGACAGCGCTGCGTCCGGCTGTAGTTCATCATCTGATGCAGCTTGGACAGCTGGATCGACTTGCGGTCCGTGTCGCCGGAGCCTTGCTCGATGAGAAATCTCTGGACCTGCATGTCGGCAGGCTCGAACAACAGGACACAGTCGCTTTCCTCGCCATCCCGGCCAGCCCTGCCCGCTTCCTGGTAATAAGACTCCAGATCGCCGGGCATTTGCCAGTGCAGTACGAAACGAACGTTGGGTTTGTCGATGCCCATGCCAAAAGCGTTTGTCGCAACCATTACACGGCTGCGATCGAAGCGGAACGACTCTTGCGCCTCCGCGCGCTCGGCATCGCCGAGGCCGCCATGATATTTGTCCGCAGCAATCCCGTTCTTCTGCAGCATGGCGCATACCTCTTCCGTCTCTTTGCGGGTCGCCGCGTAAATAATGCCGGATTCGCCCTCCCGATCTTTTATAAACTTCGCGAGGAACCGCTTCTTGTCGACGCCCGTCACAACGGAGAGCGACAGGTTCGGGCGAGCGAAACCCGTCACGTAACGGCGCGGTTCGTTCAGGCGGAGCATAGCTTCGATGTCCTCGGCCACCTCCGGCGTCGCTGTCGCGGTAAAGGCCGCTACAAGCGGACGATTCTGCATGCGGCCGATCCAGCCGGCCAGCTGCCGGTAGCTCGGCCGGAAGTCATGCCCCCACTGCGAGACGCAATGCGCCTCGTCAATGGCGATTAACGGGATTTGAAGCTGCTCCGACAACGACTGGAACATAGCGGAATCCAGACGCTCCGGCGCGACGTAGAGCAGCTTATAGTCGCCTTGCATCGCTCCTCGCAGCACCTCCCTGTATTCGGCTGCGCCTAGCGAGCTGTTCAAGAATGCCGCCGACACGCCGAGTCGCCGCAAACTGTCTACTTGATCCTTCATCAGCGAGATCAGCGGCGAGATGACGAGCGTCGTGCCGGGCAGCAGCAGGGCTGGCAGCTGGTAACAGATCGATTTGCCTCCGCCCGTCGGCAGAATGGCAAGCGTGTCATGCCCGTCCACGATTCCCGCGATAATGTCCTCTTGCCCTTTGCGGAAGCTGTCATAGCCATACACTTGCTTTAATAACGATAATGCTTGCTCCATTCCTCTCCCCCTCCTTCAATAGCTCCCGAAAAACAAAAGGACCCTGGCAGCATCTGTCAGGGTCCTCCTGTACCGGCCGCGTTATACGGCCGTCAACACATAATATGAATTGCCGGCCGGCTGCTAACCTGCCTCCACGACATTTATAACGTTCCGTACGGATTGCGCCGAACGGTCCAGCGCCGCCTTCTCTTCGTCCGTCAGCTCCAGCTCGATCACCTTCTCGATGCCGTCGCCGCCAAGCACCGCAGGCACGCCCATAAACAAGTTATTGTAGCCGTACTCGCCTTGCAGGTAAGCGATAACCGGGATAATCCGTTTCTTGTCCTTCAGCACCGCTTCCGTCATCTGCACGAGCGAAGCCGCCGGTGCGTAATACGCGCTTCCGTTGCCCAGCAAACCTACGATTTCGCCGCCGCCCACGCGTGCCCGTTGCACAATGGCTTCGATGCGGTCAGCCGGGATCAGCTTCTCGATCGGGATGCCTGCAACGTTGGAGTAGCGCACGAGCGGTACCATGTCGTCGCCATGGCCGCCCAGCACGAAGCCGCGCACGTCTTCTACGGATACGTTCAGCTCTTGCGCGATAAACGCGCAATAACGAGCCGTGTCGAGGACGCCGGATTGGCCGATAACTCTGTTTTTCGGGAAACCGAGGCTCTGGAAAGCCACGTACGTCATCGCGTCAACCGGGTTGCTCAATATAATGACGTAGGCGTTCGGGCTTGTTTCCTTTACGCTCTCGCAAACGGAACGGACGATGCCCGCATTCGTGTTTACAAGGTCGTCCCGGCTCATGCCGGGCTTTCGCGCGATGCCTGCCGTAATAATAACGACATCGGAATCTTTGGCGTCTTCGTAGCTCGCCGTGCCGACGATATTCGCGTCCACGCCAAGAACCGGAGTTGCCTCCAGCATATCGAGCGCCTTCCCTTTGGTCGGGTTCTCCAGCGGCGCGATATCAAGCAGTACGACGTCTCCAAGTTCCTTTTGCGCCAGCATGAGCGCCGTTGTTGCGCCTGTAAAGCCCGCTCCGACTACCGTAATCTTTTTGCGTTTGATTGCCATATGTGAAAACCCCTTCCGCACAAAAGACGCCGAAGCCCCCGGTCATAAGGCGACCGAGGGTATGCTGCGACTTTTGATTACATATTTTCGATGATTTGATCGGCGAACGCGGAGCATTTCACTTCCGTTGCGCCTTCCATCAGACGTGCAAAGTCGTAAGTAACCGTTTTGTTGTTGATGGATGTTTCCATGCCTTTGTAGATCAGGTCGGCAGCTTCCTGCCAGCCCAGATGCTCAAGCATCATAACGCCGGACAGAATGACGGAACCAGGGTTCACGACGTCTTTGTCCGCGTATTTCGGAGCCGTGCCGTGCGTAGCTTCGAAGATCGCATGGCCGGTCAGGTAGTTGATGTTCGCGCCCGGAGCGATGCCGATGCCGCCGACTTGAGCAGCCAAGGCGTCGGATAGGTAGTCGCCGTTAAGGTTCAATGTCGCGATAACGTCGAAGTCAGTCGGACGAGTCAGTACTTGCTGCAGCGCGATGTCCGCGATTGCGTCCTTCACGATGATTTTGCCGGCTGCTTCAGCATCGGCTTGTGCTTTGTTAGCCGCGTCAACGCCGTCAGCGTCCTTAATGCGGTCATATTGTCCCCAAGTGAAGGTCTGCTCGGCAAACTCTTGCTCGGCCACTTCGTAGCCCCAATTCTTGAACGCGCCCTCAGTGAACTTCATGATGTTGCCTTTGTGTACCAGCGTAACGGACTTGCGGCCGTGTTTGATCGCGTATTCGATCGCGGCGCGAGCCAGACGCTTCGAACCTTCAGCGGATACCGGCTTGATGCCGATGCCGGACGTTTCAGGGAAACGGATTTTGTTAACGCCCATTTCCTTCTGCAGGAACTCGATCACTTTCTTAACTTCCGCGGAACCTTCCGCGTACTCGATGCCCGCATAGATATCCTCCGTATTCTCACGGAAAATAACCATGTTAACCAGCTCCGGACGTTTTACCGGGGAAGGCACGCCGTCGAAGTAACGGACGGGACGAAGGCAAGTGTACAGATCCAGCTCTTGACGAAGCGCTACGTTAAGGGAACGAATGCCGCCGCCGATTGGCGTCGTCAATGGACCTTTGATGGCAACGATGTACTCGCGAATAGCCGTCAGCGTGTCGGCAGGAAGCCACTCGCCATATTCGTTGAACGCTTTTTCGCCGGCGAATACTTCATACCAAGCGATCTTTTTCTCGCCGTTGTAAGCTTTCTCTACAGCTGCGTCAAGAACGCGCTTGGATGCGCGCCAGATGTCGCGGCCCGTGCCGTCGCCTTCGATAAACGGGATGATCGGCTGGTTAGGAACTTGCAGTTTGCCGTTATCAATTGTAATTTGCTCGCCTTCTGTTGGAAGCGCGTATTTCTCGAACTGTGCCATGAATGAATTCCTCCTAAAATGGGTTGTATCTTATAATCTTGAACAGGAGAACAAGCTTCCGCTTGCTCTCGCTCTTCTCTGGCTGTTGCGAATTAGCGTTGCTCGATCGGGACGTACTTGGCGTTTACTGGACCGACATAGTCGGCACGCGGACGGATCAAACGATTGTCCTGGTACTGCTCCAGAATGTGCGCGCTCCAGCCGGACAGACGGCTGATGGCGAAGATCGGCGTAAACAGATCGCGCGGAATCTCGAGCGCCGTGTAGACGGATGCGGAGTAGAAGTCGACGTTTGGCTTCAGACCCTTTTGGCCCGTTACCAGTTCCTCGATCTTAACCGACATCTCGTAAAGCTCCATGTTGCCCCTCAGCTTGCCCAGCTCGCGGGACATCTTTTGCAGATGCTTCGCGCGCGGGTCGCCGTTTTTGTAGACGCGGTGACCGAAGCCCATGATTTTCTGTTTGTTCGCAAGCGCATTGTTTATGTAGCCCTCAACATTCGCGAACGAACCAATCTCCTCCAGCATGACCATAACGGCTTCGTTCGCGCCGCCGTGCAGCGGGCCTTTGAGAGCTCCGATAGCGGAAGTAATGCCGGAATAGATGTCGGAAAGGGTAGCAACCGTTACGCGAGCGGCGAACGTCGATGCGTTAAGCTCGTGGTCGGCATGAAGGACAAGCGCTTGATCCAGCGCTTTTACAGCCACGTCGGAAGGCTCGTTGCCCGACAGCATGTACAGGAAGTTATGGGCGATGGATACGCCTTTTTTGGGAGCGACTGGTTCTTTGCCTTCGCGAATGCGGGAGAATGCCGCTACGACCGCAGGCAATTGAGCTTGCAATTTAATCGCTTTCAGCTGATTGGCTTCGGGCGACATGTCGTTAGCAGCTTGATCGTACAAAGCTAGACTGGAGATAGCCGTGCGAAGAGCCGCCATGGAATTCGTATTCTTCGGATACAGCTTCATGCCCTCAAGCACTTCATTCGGTACAACCGCGTACTCGTCCAATTGCTTCTGAAGCGTTTCAATCTCGGAACGATTCGGGAGTTTGCCGTACCATAGCAGGTAAGCGACTTCTTCGAAAGAGGCGTTCTCTGCGAGATCGTCGATGTTTATGCCGCGGTAAGTCAGAACGCCATCAATGATCGAACTGATGGACGAAGCCGCAGCGACGATGCCCTCAAGACCTTTAGTTGCTGTCATCGTTCTCTCTCCTTTATACTCAAAAATATTAATCAAATGATTAATGGGATTCCATTTTTGCTCATCGTAATCAATCATAAATGATTTTTGGGATGAAGCCAACAAAATGGGACATAAAAATGCTTTATCGGCATCATTCATAAAATAAATCGGCAAGCCGGACAACATCTTGGCTAAGGAAGGCATCCCCAGCCTCGACAAGTAATTATTCCACGGCCGCATATGGATTATACTTCGAATTGCCGCCCATTGTGTGATAAAATGTCCAGAAGACTTAAAGCATACCACAATAACATGCCGGAATGAAACGGAGGATTCGCCTTTGATAGGACAATGTATCGGCATTATCGACATTGGCTCGGGCTCCGTGCGTCTTGTCGTGTACGAGAGAACGGATAACGGCGGGCATCGCGTCGTCGACGGCAGCAAGCGCTCCACGCGATTAAGCGGGAGAATGGATGAGAGCGGGGCTTTGCCCCTTGGCGATATCGCCGAACTTATAGACACGCTTCAGCACTTTAAGCTGATCTGTTCCCACCACGGAATTACCCAAATACGCACGGTCGCTACGGCGGCCATCCGCAACGCCGCGAACCGGGATCAAATACTGGATGAGATCCACCGCGAGACCGGCCTGTTCATCGAGCTGCTGTCCGGGGAGGACGAAGCCGCATACGGCTTCCTCGGCATGATCAACTCCCTGCAAGCCGACAATGGATATCTCATCGACATAGGCGGCGGCAGTACGGAGATATCGCTTTTTATGGATCGCGAGCTGGTACACTCCGTCTCCTTTCCGTTCGGATGCGTCAGCTTGAACAAAAAATTCGATTCCAAGGACGGTTTGACGGACGACGCGCTGAAATCGATCGAGAGCATCGTGATGGCAGCCGTGAAGGAGAATCTCTGGATCGGCGAACTTCCCGGACTGCCGCTCGTGGGAGTCGGGGGCACGGTGCGCGCCCTCGGCAAGGTGCATCAGGCGGCTGTCGATTATCCGTTCCGCCAGACGCACAACTACATCATCGAGAAGAACGGCGTCGACGAGTTGTATCATGCCATGCGAGCCATGCCGCTGGATCGCCGGCGCAAGCTGCCCGGGCTGTCCAAGGATCGTGCCGACGTCATCATACCCGGCGTCGCGATTCTTAGAGCCGTTTTCCGCGCTGCGCGTGCGAAACATTACCGCATATGCGGTGCCGGGCTTCGAGACGGCTTGTTCCACTCGACGCGATTTCCTGATCAGCCCAAGCTCGCCGATCCGCTTGCGTTCAGCTTAAAAAACATCAGTTCTCTGCACACCGAAGCGCCCACTCAGCATGTCATGCAAGTGAACCGGCTCGCGCTGAATCTGCTGGAAACGCTGGAAGCGACGGTCGAGCTGCCCCCTGAGGCGCGAACCATTCTGCATGTCGCGTCGCTGCTTCATCGAATAGGGGCATCGATCGATTATTATGATTACGCCCCCCATTCCTTCTATCTCATCGTGCATTCCCAGTTGAACGGATTGACGCACCGCGAGATCGTAATGACAGCCGCCATCGCTTCATTCCGAGGCAAAGGCAAGGCCAGGACGCAGACGGCTCCATACCGCGTACTCGTCTCCGAAGCCGATCTGGATCTGGTAGGCAAGCTAGGCTTGCTGTTGCAGCTGGCCGCTGCCCTGGATCGCAGCGAGACGCAGAGAATCGGCGACCTGCTGATTACGATAGACGGCACACGTCTCCTGTTGGCTCCGCTTGCTCCCCTCGGCTCGCTTGCCGTCGAGCGGCGCGAGGTGGGAGAAGTTGCCTCCGAATTCAGGAAACATTGGTTACTGGAGCCGGTTCTGGAGGGGTAGCATCCTCGATTTCTACAGCAACGCGCGTCATGCAAACACGGAAGGGGCCGTCCCGCTCGGGACAGCCCCTTCCGTGTTTCCGTCGTTCCTTCTTTCCTTCTTTCCCGTCTTTCGTTCTTTCCGTCTTTGCCGGTGCTTCCCCCCGCGCTCGCGCTCATTGTGTATGATTTTTCATACACGCGTGCCTCAAACCCACTTGTTTGCGCTCATTGTGTATGATTTTTCATACACGCAAGCCCCAAACCCACCAGTTCGCGCGCATTGTGTATGATTTTTCATACACATGAGCCTCGAATCTACTGTTCCGGCGCCATTGTGTATGATTTTTCATACTCATGTGCCTCGAATCTACTGTTCCGGTGCCATTGTGTATGAATTTTCATACATACGAGCCCAAAACCCACCAGTTCGCGCGCATTGTGTACGATTTTTCATACACGCTGGCCCCAAATCCACCTGTTCGCGCCCTGCCTATCACCCCGGGACCAGCCATCCCACCATCGCCAAATACAGCAGCATTAGGAGCGCCATCCAGCTTGCGAACCTGTAGTTGTCGGAGGCCATCTGGAACGGCGTCCGCCCCGTCAGGCCGGCCAGCAGATTGTTGACCGCCGTAGCCGGCGAGATCGGATTGGACAAGCCCCAGCTGCCAAGCAAAAGCACCGCGAAATAAACGCCGCTAATGCCTACGCTCTCCGGCACGATGCCGCCAGCCAGAATCGTCACGGGCACGATGGGATGCAGCCCGATCAGGGAAGTGCCCGCGATAAGCAGCACGGTGAACGCCGAGAACGTAAGCGAGACAGGGAGCGGAATATGTCCGAGCCATGCGGGCAGCTCAGCGCCGAATCTCGTCGCCCCGATCGCGCCGCTAAAAAATCCCGCGGCCAAAAACAGCGTAATCTCCTTCTGCAGCGCGGGAAAGGTAACGCTGAGATGATGCTTCAGTCCATCAGCGTATACGCCGGCCGAACGCCTGAACACGCACCATAGCAATGGCAGTACAACGGCGGAAAAACAAATAAGCATCACCATGGGAAGCGGAACCATCCGCTCCAGGAGCAAAATCACCGCCATGGTAAGCGCCAAATAAAGCACGAGCCCCTTCGGGAACGCCGCCAGTCTCCTTTCATCCTTCAGTTTCCTGCCATTCTGCCCGCCTGACGGAACTTCATCAGCCTTGCTATCCGCCAACTCGCCTAGGGGAGCCTCCTCTAACTTATTTATTCCCGACTCCTCCGCCGCCGCCTCCATCGAAGCGCTCCCCGTCAGTCCCTTCAATTCCCGCCGATTCGCCAGCATGCTCACTAACAGACTTAGCACCGCGAGTCCCAGCGCGTACGGCAATATCGACGACCATGACAACCCCAGCATCGTCGTAATAATCGTCATGGCCGCGAAATACGGCGACCAAAAGATCGCCCCCGCGAAGCCGCGGTTCAGCGCTCCGGCAAGCAGCCGGGACAGAACCGGCTGCGGCCTGACGAACACCATCCCGTAAACGACGGGAATGGCGCCGACGTTGAGGAAGACGCCGAGCACCTGAGTCAACAGCTGCGTGCCCGTCAACAAGGCCGTTCGGCTTCTCGCGCTAGCGTCGATCAATCGTTTCAACCCCGCCACGTATTCCGGCAGCCGCACGGGTATGCCGAACAACGGAGCAAACAGGAACAACGTCACGATCGTGACGTTGATGCCCGCGGCTTGGAACCATTCCGCGGCGTCCGCGCCTCGAACGAACATCAGAATAGCGCCTATGAATAAAAAAGATAACGACAGCCACAAAGTCATGCCTTTCAACTTCGGCAACAGCAGCCCGATCGCTGCAAAAACAAGAACGCCAAGCAGCGCCTGAAGCCCCTTGAGCCCCGTTAATTGCTGTACCATATAAACAGCGGCAATGGAGAGGACCACGATCCTCTCCATTGCGGTTTTCGTAGCTTGCGACATGGACGCCTTTCCCTTCCACTCTTATAGTGGTTGTTCAAAAAGTGCTAAAAACCGCACGTTTTGAACACGCACTAATAGTTGTTAATTAAATTGCCAACAGCTCAGGCTCAGATTGCCGTATTGATAGCTGCGGTGAAGCAGCTTCGCTCGACGAGTCGCGTCTCCGGCCCCCATAGCAAGCAGGAGCGGGATAAAATGCTCGCTCGTCGGAACGGCATCCTTGGCATGGGGTGCAAGCTCCATGTACCGGAACAGCGCTTCCGTGTCCCATGCCTCGAGCTTCTCTTGCAGCCAATTGTCGAACTGCTCGGCCCAAGGCTCCGCGCCTTCCGCCCGCCAATTCAACCTTCTCAGATTGTGCACCGTGCCTCCGCTGCCAATGATAAGAATATCCCTTTCCCTGAGCGATGACAACGCTTGACCGATTCCATACTGCTCCGCTTCCGTAAGATGGCGGTTGACGGACAGCGCGACGACGGGAATATCAGCCTCCGGGAATAACATCTTCAGCACTGCCCAGGCTCCGTGGTCGAGGCCCCGCTTGTCGTTGGACACGCTTTTGATGCCCTTCTCCGCGAACAAGCGCAGGACTTCGTCGCCAAGCTCGCGGTCGCCTTGGGCTGGATACGTCATGCTGTAGAGCTCCTCTTGAAAACCCCCGAAGTCGTAAATTGTCTCGAAGGTATCCGCAACGCCGACGCTCTGAACCGACTCCTCCCAATGGGCCGAGAACAAGACGATGCCCTTCGGTCGGGCATGACCGCGCGCGAAACCTCGCAGAAGCTCCGTATATGCATTGTTTTCCAATACGATGGAAGGGGCGCCATGCGCAAAAAAGTAACTCGGCATCATCGTGCTTCGCCCTCCTCCCCGAGATCCAGACCGGCATCCCGTCTTATCCAATTCAACACGTCCCTCGCATTCTCCTCCGTGACGCCGTGGTCGGCGGGATAGACCTTAAACGTGAGCAGCGGCGCACGCTCTTCGAGATAAGCCTTCGTCTCATGGCCGATCCGGATCGGGAAGACGGAATCGAACTCTCCGTGCGAGGCGAATACGGACACCTTCTCCAGATTCCGCAACGGATATTCTTCCTTCACAAAGCCGGGTACGTACCCGTTTAAGGCCACGATCCCCTTGAGCTCGTCTCCCATCGTCAGTGCCAGCGTCATCGCCAGTATGGCGCCTTGGCTGAACCCGAGTACATAACGTTTCTCGGGATCGATGGAATATTGTTCGGTGGCGTCATCGATAAACGCCCGAAGCGCCTTAACCGAATCGTCGAACACGCTCCGTACCGGGTTGCCCAAACTCACCAGCTCGTAATATTGATACCCGGCCCCCAGCGGCAGATTGCCGCGTATGCCGATAATGATGGCTTGCTCGGATAAGGGGGACACCAGCCCGAACATGTTTTTTTCGTTGGAGCCTTTGCCGTGAAGCGTGAATACGACCGGATATTTCCTGCCTTGCTCCATATTGGCCGGGAGATGTATATCGTAATGATACAACGAATTCATAGGAAGCTCTCCTTTTTTCTGAAATATTATAAATACAAATAAATATTATGTATAAGTAATTTAACTTGAGGAAGGCTAGAAAGTCAACCTCTTTTTTGTTAGTATGTATTTAAAGTTGGTATTACTAATATTATTCTGAAAGAAGGTAGCTTCTCATGGATATCGGATCAGCGATCAGATCCATTCGCAAACGCAAAAACATGACGATCGCCCAAATATGCGAAGAAACCGGCCTGTCGCAAGGGTTCATGAGCCAGGTCGAAACCAATAAAACGTCTCCGTCCATTTCTACGCTCGAAAATATCGCCACGGCCTTGAAAGTGCCATTGGCTTATTTGCTGCTCAAAAAAGAAGATCGCATGGGCCAGGTTCGCGCTCGCGAGCGCAGAACGACGACGAGCGGCACCGACCGCTTGAAGGTCGAGCATCTAAGCAGCACCAAAAACATGAGGATGATGCTGGTCGAATTTCCCCCGGGCGCCTCTACAGGCGAAACGCCGCATGCGCATGAAGGCGAGGAGGTGCATCTGGTCATTCGGGGCAAGATTTTCGCCCAGCAAGGAGAAGACGCCGAGGAGTTCGCGGAAGGCGATTCATTCAGTTGGAATGCATGTACCCCGCATTGGGTCAAGAACATCGGGGAAGATACGGCCATCGTGCTGATTTCCATCTATACGGAAGGGGAGCAAAGCCAGGATTTGCTGTAAATGTCCCAGAACGATCGCCTTCAACGCCAAAAAGCCTACTCCATGTAACGGAATAGGCTTAAAGATTATGAAAGGATGAATCGGGATGGGAATGCGGCTCAACCGTGACCCTTCCACATCGAAATCCGTTTCGCCTCGAACTGGCTGCGGAAAGGCTTTGCGTCCGGGTTGCCGGCGAGAGATTCATATAGACCGTTCTGCTTTAATTCCCTCGCCTTGACGTTATCCTCCAGATTCATCTTCAGCATCTTGATCATAATGGCGCGCAGCTCGGGCTGGTACACCGGACACATCAGCTCGATTCGCTTCGTCAGATTGCGGGTCATCCAGTCCGCGCTGGACAAATAAACTTCTTCCGAACCCCCGTTATGGAAATACATAACTCTGGAGTGTTCCAGGAATCGGTCGACAATACTGATCACTTTAATATTTTCGCTTCTTCCCGGGACGCCTGGCCGCAAGCAGCATACGCCGCGAATGATCAGCTCGATCTTGACTCCCGCTTGAGACGCCTCGTACAGCTTGTCGATGACCTCCTGATTGGACAGAGAGTTCATTTTCGCAATAATGTGAGCACGTTTCCCGGCCAGCGCATTCGCCTTTTCCCGGTCGATGAGGCGATATAACTTCTCTTTAAGATCGGATGGCGCAACACCAAATGCCTTCCACTCGTATGGCGAAGAATAACCCGTCACTTCGTTAAATAGCGCCGACGCGTCGCCGCCGATAACAGGATGGGAGGAAAACAGTCCGATATCCGTATACAGCGTAGCCGTGCTGTCATTATAGTTTCCTGTGCCTACATGGACGTAACGACGCAGCGTGCCTTGTTCTCTGCGGACTACGAGCAGGATTTTGGCATGCGTCTTGAGTCCGACGAGTCCGTAGACCACATGGCAGCCCGCCTTCTCCAGTTGCCGCGCCCACGCGATGTTGCGTTCTTCGTCGAAGCGCGCCTTCAACTCCACGACGACGGTCACTTGTTTGCCGGATTCCGCCGCTTTCGCAAGCGCCTGAACAAGTGCGGATTGACCGCTCACCCGGTACAGCGTCATCTTGATCGCAAGCACGTTGGGATCATACGCCGCTTGCTCGACGAAGTCATTGACGGCTTCGAACGACTCGTAGGGATGGTACATCAGCACGTCGCGCTGGCGGATAACCTCAAACATATCGTCCGTGTCGTCGAATTCCCTTGGATATACGGGCTCCAGTTTCTCATAGCGCAGATTGTCGTAACCCGGCAAGCTGCCTGCGAATCGCATAAGGAAGCTTAGATCAAGCGGTCCGTCTATCTCGAACAAATTATCTTCGATCTCTAATTCGTCACGAAGCATCTCCAAGGCATAGGGATCCATCCCCTTCACGACTTCCAAGCGAACCGGAATGCCCCAGCGGCGTCTCCGAAGCTCCTTCTCGATCTCCTCGAGGAGATCCTCCGCTCCTTCTTCGTTAAGCGTCAGATCGGCATTGCGCGTAATGCGGAATGGATTAACGGAATAGGGCGTATAACCGTTGAACAGCGTATTGATGAACCGCTCGATCAGTTCCTCCAGCAGCACGAACTCCAGCTTCTTGCTGTTAATCCTGCCTGGTACGGGAACGAATCGCGTCAGGATGGACGGAACCTGTACGATGGCGAATAACGGCTCTTCCTCTGGCGCCGCACCGTCGCGCTGCAGCAGCACGGCCAAATACAGCTCTTTGGAATGAACAAGCGGGAATGGCCGGCTCTGATCCACCGCCATTGGCGTCAAAACAGGGAATACAATTTCGTGGAAATAGTCGGATACCGCTTTTGTCTGGGCGATGTTCAGCTCATCGATACTTCTTATGCAGATGCCTTCCTTCCCTAGTGAACGGAAGATCTCGCGGTACGTTTTGTATTGCTCGAAGACCATTGCGGTTGTACGTTTAATTAGCCGTTTCCATAGTCCAGCCGGCGTATAACCCGTGAAGTCCATCTTCGTCAAGCCGGCTCTCATCTGATCCTGAATGCCCGCCACACGGACGCTCATGAATTCGTCCAAATTGCTGGATACGATGGATAGGAACTTCGCTCTCTCCAAGAGCGGATTGCGCAAATCCTGCGCTTCCTCCAGCACCCTGCGGTTAAATTCAATCCAGCTCAAATCCCGGTTGACATAATGCGATACCTGCTTGGTCATCTTCTTCCTCCTACAGGATTCATGCTAATGACGATCTTATCCATTGTGGCGGACGACTATTATTGGCAGATTAACGTTTTGTAAAATATCCGTTAACTCCATGGATTTCTCCAATCCCGCTAAAATCTTCGGATCGTGAACTGACCGTTCCTCATCCGTTTCTCCAACCACTGCAAAATGATTCGGCGGAAGATGGGTCGCGTAACGGGCAGCAGCAGGACGATACCGAACAGATCGGAGATAAATCCGGGCAGAAGCAGCAGCAAGCCGCCAAGCAGCACGCAAATGCCGTCAATCAACGAACGTCCGGGCATAATGCCGCTCTCTAACTGACGCTGAGCATCGAGCCACACTTTGCGGCCCTCCAGCTTCGCGAAATACGCTCCGGCAATCCCCATGCCTACAAGGACAAGGAACGTCGTCCACCCGCCAAGCCATTCGCCAATCTGAAGAATCCCCCAAAGCTCAATGATAGGTACAAGCAAGAGGAGCGCTAACAGCCATTTATACATCCTATTCCACCCCTTCGCCAAAAATTGATTCCATCCGCCTATTATTTGCCTGAATGTGCAAGTAACTTATACAGCTCCGGCATGATTCTGTTCATGCGCACGGGCTGCCAGTCTGAACCAACCCATACATGTTTGGTTCCGCCTTCCGCAAGCAGCTCGCCAGGCAATGCTTCGCCCTGAGGTATCGTCATGACACGCCACTGCTCATCCGACTCCACTCGCCTAACTTGCGACGCAAAAGTCACTCGAAGCGCAGTACTCTCCTCAACCCGGGTGCATACTAACACGCGGTCGTCATAGCGGGCAGGCGCGACATATTTGCATTGCAGATCAACAACAGGCAATAACAGACCTTTGCTTTCGATCGTTTTATAATCGTAGCCTGCACTTCGTATCCATTCAGTACGTCCGATCTCGAACCAGGTTACATAATTGCCATGGAATACGACGCTCATCTGATCCGTCTCTTGGTAACGAACGCGAAGCGGGTGCAGATGCCAAGCTTGTTCCGACATCAAGCCTTGCTCCTTTCATCGGTATAATTCCTTAGAATTGGAGAAAGAAGCGACGGTGAGTTCACCATCGCTTCTTCATTACTTCAATATGTTATTGCTTCCAAGGTTACAGCACTTTGGATTGACCGGAGTAGACGACGCCCGTCTCCGCATAAACGGTTACTTCCATGCCATCATGCAGATTGTCCGTTGCGTTCGCAACGCCAAGGATGACAGGGATGCTAAGATTAAGTCCGCATACTGCTGCATGACTCGTAATGCCGCCTTGCTCCGTGATGACTGCGCCGGCTTTCTCGAATGCAGGCATATATTCTTTGTCTGTGGAGACAGCTACCAGGATGTCGCCAACGTTCATCTTGGAGATAGCTTCTTCAGCCGTGCGAGCAACGACAAGTTTGCCCGTTACCGTTTGGCTGCCGATGCCTTGGCCATGAGCCAGCAGCTCGCCAATATGATGGATTTTGATCAAGTTCGTCGTGCCGGCGCGACCTACAGGTACGCCTGCCGTAATGACGATCGTGTCTCCCAGACTAAGCAAACCCGTGCTCATTGCGCCTTTAACGGCAGTCTCGAACATTTCGTCCGTTGTGGACGCCTCTGCGCCTTTTACCGGAAAAACGCCCCAGCCAAGCGCCAGGCGGCGCATAATGCGCTCGTCCGTCGTTACCGCGATGATCGGCGATTTCGGACGGTATTTCGCTACCATACGCGCTGTAAAGCCGCTTTGGGTCGACGTCACAATCGCTTTGGCGTTTAGGTCAAGCGCAGAGTTTGCAACGGATTGGCTCACCGCTTCCGTTACCGATACTTGCTGCGCGTTTGCTTGCTTGAGGAAGATTTCGCGGTATTCCAGAGCGCTCTCGGCGCGCTCGGCGATACGGGACATCGTCTGTACGGATTCCACCGGATATTTGCCCGCAGCCGTCTCGCCGGACAACATGATCGCATCCGTGCCGTCGAAGATCGCGTTCGCCACGTCGCTCGCTTCGGCGCGAGTCGGGCGTGGATTGCGTTGCATGGAATCCAGCATCTGGGTTGCCGTGATAACCGGCTTGCCAGCGCGATTGCATTTTTTGATCATCATCTTCTGTACAAGCGGCACTTCCTCGGCTGGAATCTCTACGCCGAGATCGCCGCGCGCAACCATAAGGCCGTCGGACACTTCAAGAATTTCGTCGAGGTTGTCGACGCCTTCCTGGTTCTCGATTTTGGAGATGATCTGGATATGGCTTGCATCATGTTTCTCCAGCAATTCCCGGATTTCCAGAACGTCGCTCGCTTTGCGCACGAAGGAAGCCGCGATGAAGTCGACGCCTTGCTCGATACCGAAGACGATATCGCCTGCGTCTTTTTCCGTAATGCCAGGTAACGAAATTTTGACGCCTGGTACGTTAACGCCTTTTTTGCCCTTGATAGGACCGCTGTTAACGATGCGGCAATGAATTTCAGTGCCTTCGACAGACTCGACCGTCAGACCGATCAGACCATCGTCGATGAGAACGGTGGAACCAACTGAAATATCGTTGGGAAGATTGGTGTACGTTACCGGAATACGAGTGCGATCACCCAGAATTTCCTCGGTAGTCAGCGTGATGGCATCCCCTTGAATCAGCTCGATCGGCTCTTCCTTCAGCTTGCCGAGACGAATCTCAGGTCCTTTGGTATCCAGCAGAATCGCAACGGAAGTGCCAAGCTCGGCGTTCGCCTTGCGAATGTTTTTGATTCGGTTGCCATGCTCCTCGAAGTCTCCGTGGGAGAAGTTGAGACGGCCGACGTTCATGCCCGACTGAATCAGTTTTTTTGTGTTTTCCAACGATTCGCTGGAAGGCCCGATTGTACAAACGATCTTTGTTTTACGCATTGTTAAGTTCCTCCGTTTATTGCCTGAATGTCTTTGTTTTTGTTCCAATATACATGCACGCCCGGTCCAGGCTTGTCCTTCGCGCGGGCGGTTGTAACGATTGTGCGGATTGTTAGTTCGTCGCAGGAGCCGCTTCCTGATTTAGTTCGGCTGCGGCTGCCGTAGGCGCATCGGATGATTCGGCATTAACCGGCTCCTCTGCCTGCTTTACCTGCGCCATCTGGAAGTACCCGATCTTGCGGAATTTTTGGTACCGATCCTCGATAAGTTC
Organism: Paenibacillus sp. PAMC21692; assembly: GCF_014303795.1. NCBI lineage: Bacteria > Bacillati > Bacillota > Bacilli > Caryophanales > Paenibacillaceae > Paenibacillus > Paenibacillus sp. PAMC21692. The sequence continues at coordinate 3,634,116 of NZ_CP060293.1, read as the reverse complement.
CTCCCGCGATAAGCCGAGGAGTTCCTTGAGATGAGCAATCAGCTCGCGCTTGATCGCAGCGGACTGGCATTCAAGGTCGCGGTGCGCGCCGCCTTGCGGCTCCTCGATGATGCCTTCGATAATACCGAATTCCAGCAGGTCCTTGGCGGTAATCCTCATCGCTGCGGCTGCCTCGTCGGCTCTTGAGGCATCCTTCCACAGGATGGAAGCCGCTCCGTTAGGCGATATGGCGGAATAGATCGCGTTTTCCAGCATCAGTACACGGTTGCCAACGCCAAGCGCCAACGCGCCGCCGCTGCCCCCCTCGCCGATAACCACGCAAATAATAGGGACGCCGAATCCGGCCATCTCCCTCAAATTGCGGGCAATCGCCTCCGACTGACCCCGTTCTTCGGCAGTGTTGCCAGGATAAGCGCCCTTTGTATCAATGAATGTAATAATCGGGCGACCAAATTTATTCGCTTGCTGCATCAGACGCAACGCCTTGCGGAAACCTTCGGGATGAGGACTGCCGAAGAAACGTGCGATATTGTCTCTTGTGTCTTTGCCCCGCTGATGGCCGATCACGGTCACGGGCAAGCCGCCAAGCTTGGCAAGGCCGCCCACGATCGCAAGATCGTCTGCGAACAGGCGGTCGCCGTGAAGCTCCATGAAGTCGGTAAAGATTGCTCCGATGAAATCCAGCGACGTCGGACGTCCGTGATGGCGCGCCAGATGCATCTTCTGCGCGGGAGACAGCTCGTTGTACAGCTCTTCTTCGAGCTGCCTGCAGCGCTCCTCCAGACGGAGAATTTCTTCGGTGAAGTCGATCCCCTTATCAACGCTAAGGCTCTTGAGTTCCGTAATTTTTTGACGCAACTCGACGATCGGCTTCTCGAAAGGCAGCTCATTCGCCATCGAACGACACCTCCTTCACGGTATGCATGTCCAGCAATTGCGTTAATGTTTGTTTCATGTCCTTGCGATGAACGACCTTGTCGAGCTGGCCATGCTGCAGATTAAATTCCGCAGTCTGGAAGTTCTCCGGCAGCTTCTGGCGAATCGTCTGTTCGATAACGATCCGTCCGGCGAAGCCGATCAACGCGCCGGGCTCGGCCAAATTGTAATCGCCAAGGCTCGCGAAGCTGGCGGATACGCCGCCTGTCGTAGGATCCGTGAATACGGAGATGTACAAACCGCCGTCTCCCTGAAACTTCGAGAGCGCCGCGCTGGTCTTCGCCATCTGCATGAGACTCAAAATACTCTCCTGCATGCGAGCTCCGCTGGAGGTGGAGAAGATAATAAGCGGAAGGCGCTTCTCATGAGCAGCTTCTATCGCTCTAGTAATCTTCTCCCCAGCCACGGAGCCCATGCTGCCCGTAAAGAAGTCGAAACTCATAACCGCTACGACAACGGGGAATCCGCTAATGCTGCCTTCGCCCGTAACAACGGAGTCGCGCAGATTGGACTTTGCCTTCTGCTGCTCCAGCTTAACCTTGTAACCCGGGAAATTAAGCGGATCGACGGACTCCATCTCGGCGTCGTACTCAAACAAACGCCCGTCATCGAGCGTCATTCCGATCCGCTCCCACGCGCTAAGCCGGTAATGATGCCCACATGACGAGCACACCTTCAAGTTTTTCTCCAATTCCTTGCTGTAATGAATCGTGCCGCACTTGGCGCACTTGTTCATCAGACCTTCCGGAATATCGCGTTTGGGACGCTCCGTGGTCGCCGAAGGAATGGTTGCGTATTTTTTTTTCGAGAATAAGTCCTTAATTTGCACGTATGCGACACCTCTCAAGGCGCAATATTAATAATTCTGCACGTTATGGGCGGATGATGGAATTGAATACTTCCTGTACTTCCTCCAGCTCACCGGACGGTACCAGAATCTCATATTGCTGTTTGGACAGATTGACGGGCCGGATTTTGACCAAAAAACTTTCTTCCGTAAGCCGTTTTCTGATGTTTTCTGCCATTTTTGCTGTTGGTGCAATGTAAATAACCGTCCACATCATGGTACCTCCTGAAGCTTGACGCCAATGTCGAGCGGCAGTTGCCGCCACTTGGCATCTCAAGCCTAACGTTTCGCGAACGAATGACAGGCCGTATAGCACCGATTCGCATGGCAGGAAACCTCTCCTAGCCAGCATCGCGCTTCGAGTCATTGTCTTTTCTTTAGCCCCACCAAAGGCCATATGATGTCATAATGATAACATAGTCACTGCGATTCGGGCAAATGATATTGGTTCGCATTGGGGTCTCCATGCGCGATCCGCGCTGATGCGGCAGCGGCAAGGCCAGCCACCAAATCGTCCAGAAACACATGGATTTTTTCGCCCTTGATATTCAATTGGCGTATGATGCCCGGCTTCACCTTGTCCAGATAACCAAAGCTGGTGAGGCCGATCATTCCATAAACGTTCGTAATGCCCAGCGCCAGCGTTTCGTCGACGCCGTACAGGGATTCGTCCCGCTCCATGATGGCCTGCAGCGGCTCCGGCAGCAGCCTTCGCTCCGCTAACTCGTCGAGAGCTATGCCTGTGTACAGCACATATTGCACTTCGCGCTTCTCCAGCACCACACGAACGCTGACCTGACATTCTTCCATCGTCAAATCCGGATTATAGGGTCGCTGCAGCGTGTAAACGATCTCTGCGATGTCGTCGACACTTACTCCGCGTTTTGCCAGCCACTTCTCGATACCGTTCATTGGCTTCATCTCCTCGCATCCTCTTGGCTTGTATCTCTATGCATATGCTCGTACAGGCCATAATGTGCATGAGAATTGCAAGTAATGGACGCAGGACGTATCGGAAACTGGCATTTGCTGCTTCTACTTAATAACGACAGTGTCCGGTCCCAGCAGCCTCTCGATCGACGCCTTCAACTCCTGTGACGGGGAGACCCGGTGATTGTCGTTTAAGGCGATAACCTTGCCTTCGCCTTCGTAAAACAACGCCGTATCAAGCTGGCCGGGATGCGAGACAAGCAACCGTTGAAGCTTATTCAGCACATCCGTTCGTTCTTTCTCCACCGTGATCTTAATGTACATACGCTGCTTCTTAAACGGCTTAGCGTTGGCGGGCAGAGGTGACGAATCTTTGCTTGACGATTGGGGCACCGCGGGTCGGCCAGATCCGTTTCCGTAGCCGGAGCTCCGCGCAGCTCGGTTGCGGGCCTGCTGGCGAAGACGACCCACTTGAGTCGCGAGCGACTCTGTCGTCAGCTCTGGACCGATCGGCACGACTTCCTCGACGAGCAGCTTGTAGTCCTCGTCCTGCTGCTGGACGGTAGCCTGCACGATGTACAGTCCTTCCCGCTCCAGCTTGTCGCCGCTTCGCTTCCACACGTTCGGGAACACGACGGCTTCGACGCGCATGATGCGGTCCTCAAGCTCCAGAAAGCCCATCGCGTTGCCCTTCTTGTTCGTAAACGGCTTCAGCCCCGCCACCATCACGCCTACGCAGGCGACATAACCGTCAGGCACGTCCGAAAGCTCAACGAGACGGTCCAGTTCCACTCCCTCCAACTGCTCGGCGGCATGGTCCAGCGGATGCCCCGACAGATACAATCCCAGCAGCTCCCGCTCAAAATCAAGCTGCTGCGACGTCGTAAACGGCCGTACTTCCGGCAGCTCCACATCCCAGTTCTGCACTTCCTCGAAGCCGAACAGCTCGATCTGCAGCTCTTCCCTCTCCTTGCGCCACTTTTGCGCGGTCTCTACCGTCTCGTCGAGAGCCGCCAGCAACTGGGCGCGATGCCCCGGGAACGCGTCGCAAGCGCCCGCCTGGATAAGCGATTCGAGCACGCGCTTGTTCACGACGCGCAAATCGACCCGCTTGCATAGGTCGAGCAGGCTGTCGTAAGGACCGCTTTCCCGCTCTCTGGCAATCGCCTCAATCGCCTGCGTGCCAACGTTTTTGACAGAAGCCAGGCCGAAGCGGACGGAGCCGGCCACCGGCGTGAACGAAGCGCCGCTTTCGTTTACATCCGGCGGCAGCACGGGAATGCCCATGCGCCTGCACTCGTCCACGTATTCCGCCGTCTTGCGCATGTTGCCCGTGACGGACGCCAGCATCGAGGCCATAAACGGCACGGGATAATGCGCCTTCAGCCATGCCGTCTGAAACGCCAGCACTCCGTAAGCCGCCGCATGCGCGCGCGGAAAACCATAGTCCGCGAAGCGAACGATCATATCATAGACGCGGTTAGCGTCCTCCCCGGAATAACCTTGTCCCAGGCTTCCCTTGACGAAGTGGCTCCGCTCCTCGTCCAGCACCTCGCGCTTTTTCTTGGATACCGCGCGACGCAGCAAGTCGGCTTCCCCCAGCGAGAAACCTGCCATTGCGGAAGCAATCTGCATGATCTGCTCCTGATACACGATAATGCCGTAAGTATCGGCAAGAATCGGCTGAAGCGAAGGATGGGGGTAATTTACGGCCTCCTTGCCGTGTTTGCCCGCAATATATTGCGGGATGAACTCCATCGGACCCGGACGATACAGCGCCAGCACCGAGATAATGTCCTCGAAATCCGTCGGTTTCATCTCGCGCAGCACTCGCCTCATGCCGGAAGACTCCAGCTGAAAGATGCCTGTCGTGTCGCCTCGCCCAAGCATGGCGTATGTCTCGGGGTCGGCATCGTTAATCAGTCTGAAGTCGATATCTTTGCCTTCCAGCTCCTTGATCCAGACCAGCGACCGCTCCAAAATGGACAATGTACGCAGACCCAGGAAGTCCATTTTGAGCAGTCCCACCGCTTCCAGATGCTCCATGGAATATTGCGTCAGCGGAATCGACTCTCCGCCTTGCTGCAACGGCACGTAATCCGTCAGCGGTTCGCGGGAGATGACGACGCCGGCGGCATGCGTGGAAACATGCCGCGGCATCCCTTCCACCTTCATCGCCATGTTCAGCAACAATCCGGTCTTCGGTTGCCGCTCAGCGGCTTCTCGCAGTTCGGCGCTGGTCCGGATCGCTTCGGCAAGCGTAATGCCCAGCTGGCCCGGTATAAGTTTCGCCGCTCGGTCCACCTCCTGAAACGGCACGTTAAGCGCGCGGCCGACGTCGCGAACGGCGGCTCTTGCCGCCATCGTGCCGAACGTGATGATCTGCGCGACATGCTCCTCGCCATACTTGGCCGCGACATAGGCGATCACTTCGTCCCGGCGCTCGTCGTTGAAGTCGATATCGATATCCGGCATCGAAATCCGCTCCGGATTAAGGAATCTCTCGAAGAGCAGCTTGTACTTTAGCGGATCGACATCCGTAATCCGCAGCGTGTAAGCGACAAGACTTCCCGCCGACGATCCTCTGCCAGGTCCGGTTCGGATCCCCCGTTCGTGCGAGAACCGAATGAAGTCCCACACGATGAGAAAATAATCGCTGAACCCCATCTTTTCGATCACGGACAGTTCGTAAGCGAGACGATCCTCGGCTTCCCTGCGGAAATCCTCATTTTCCGTCCAGGCCGGAAGCGCCGCATACCGGCTCTCCAAGCCGTCCCGGCACAGCTCCGCCAGATACGACGAGGAATCCCTGCCTTCCGGCACGGGGCGGAACACCGGCAGCGCGGCACGGCCAAGCGTAAGCTCCAGATTGCACTTATCCGCGATCTCCACCGTATTCGCGATCGCCTCCGGCACATGGCGGAACAGCGATTCCATCTCGGAGGCGCTCTTCATATATAGCTGATTTGTGCCAATGCGCAGCCGATCGCTATCCTCCACCGTCTTGCCGGTGCCGATGCAGATAAGCACATCCTGCACATCGGCATCTTCCGGCTGCAAATAATGCACATCGTTGGTAGCGGCGAGCGGGATCCCGAGCTCCTGCGCCAATCCGATCATCTCGCCCGCCACCTTCTTTTGCTCCAGCATGCCATGATCCTGCAGCTCCAGATAGAAGTCATCGCCGAATATGTCCCTATAGCGCAGCGCGGCCGCCTTCGCTTCTTCGCGGCGATCATGGAGCAGATGCTGGGACACCTCCCCCTTCAAGCACGAGCTGAGACAGACCACTCCCTCGGAGTGGGCCGCGAGGGCTTCCATGTCGACCCGAGGTTTATAATGAAATCCTTCCAGGTGGGCGATCGAGCTAAGTCTCATTAAATTCCGGTAACCGGTCTCGTTTTTCGCCAGAACGATTAGATGATAGGTTGGATTGTCCTTGCGCGCCCCCTTCTCGAAGCGCGAGCCCGCCGTCAAATAAAGCTCGCAGCCGATAATGGGCTTAATCCCCTGCGCCAGACAAGCCCGATAAAACGGAATCGCTCCATACATGACGCCATGGTCAGTCAGAGCGAGCGCCTTCATCCCGAGCTCCGCCGCCCTGGCGGTGAGATCGCGAATGCGCGCCGCCCCGTCCAACAAGCTGAATTCGCTATGCGCATGCAAGTGAACGAATGATGCCTCTCTTGTTGCCGTCATCCCGATCTCTCCTCTCGCAATCCGAACATGGATTCGTATTCCTTCTATTTTATCATAATTGTGCGGGACACGCCCATAGAATGATAGGAGAGGTTGTTGCATGCAGAGGAGGAGAAACATTTGTCCTATTTTTTGTCCAAGGCGGGACTCGATTTTTTTATTGCGTTCGGCATCGTGCTAGGAGGCTCCATGCTTGCGGGGGTCGGCTCCGTCTTTATGGCGTTGCCGCCGGCCACTGTCATGCTGGATACCGCGCTCCGGCTGAAAATATGGGCGATCGTTGCCGCGATCGGCGGCTCGGTCGATCCCGTCAGAGTCATCGAAAGCAACTTTACGGCCGGCCAACTGTCGCCGGTGGCCCAACAGATTGCGTTTATTATTTTCGCCTTTCTCGGAGCGCATATGGCAACGGAGCTGGTAAAGCTGGTTTGCAAAGGGGCGTCTTAACGCATGAGGGTGCCTTCCTTCTACCGATACGCAGGTGCGCTGCGATTGCTGGGTGTATTCCTTGTAGGTTGCATCGTCGGGGGCGTTGTGCTGCACTCCCTGTTCGTGGCGAAGTTCGAGGCGATGTACAACACGGTGTACGGACTGGAGGCAAAGCTGGGGCAATACGAAGCGGATATCGCGAAGCTCAAGCAATATAAGAACCAGCACACGGTGATCAAGAGCATTCAGATCCGCGTACTGGAAGAGTCCACGCGTTCCGCCCGACTGGACCGGATGACGGAGACGGAGTTGGTGAAGCGGGTCAAGGAGGATCTATCCATCCTTCTCGGGCGCAGCATCTATGACATAGACGCCGATGCCAATCTTGTTCGGAAGCTGCTGGAATCCAAAACATACGAGGACGTGAGCGGCAAAGATTATGCAATCGAGCTCAAAACAGTGCTGCTGGCAGACAACGTGCTGCAGGTGTGGATGACGGTCCGCGTCAAGGCGAAACCTCCAGCGTGATAAGGCAAACTTCGCCGGAACATGGTACAATAGACGACGATAAGTTGTCATTAGGCATACAAGTGCGTGTTCAAAAAGTTCGGTTTTCAGCACCGAGAAGATTGAAAGAAGGTAGAAACTGAGGAGCGGAGCGTAGTGAAAGCTACGTGAGCACCTGCAATGTTTCCGGAGGAAACATACTTCGAAAGCATATGCTTTAGTTTCGCCTGAATTCAATATTCGATGTCGAGTAAGCTTCTTGGCATACTTCGTGATCAAAAGCGGACTTTTTGAACAACCTCTACAAAGGAGTCGTCACAACATATGGGACAATTGGAAATGCTGCAATGGGTGCTGTTCCCTGTAATACTGATCTCGTTAGTGCTGTCCGTCGTGTTCAGCTACAAGTCCAGACGTTCCGCTGACGGGAGGAAACGCGGCATCAATGCCGCCCGAATGAACATCAGCATGGGCGTCATGATGATGTTCATCTCCTTCATCCAGCTGTTCATGTCGGATGAATCGACGCTTAAGGTCGTCATCGGCGCCATCTTTTTGGTGGTCGGCTTGTTCAATCTCTTTGCCGGACTGCGCAATCTAAGCGCCTACCGGGCGACGGAGCGGGGATAATCCCCGCTCTTTTTTTGACTCAATAAGGATCGATCATCTGCGCGGTAAGCATCGCTTTTGCCGCAAGCCCCTTCGCGTCCAGCACCTCGATCTCCAGTTTGGAAAACTTTCTCGACAGCTCCATCGCCTTGGGCTTGATCGTCACCTCGCTGTCGATCTGTACTGGCCTTACATAGTAGGAGGTCATGCTTTCCAGCAGGAAGTCCCTCTTGCCCGTCTCCCGAATCATTTGCCTCGCGGCTTGCATCATAAGCGTCGAGACGAGTCCTTCCGAGGCCATCCCGAGCGTGCCTGACATCTGCGGAGTTATGGCGCCGCGATAGCTGATGCTGGCTTCCTCCGTGCCATTCGACTCCGATTGAATGAAGCCGGACCACATCAGATCCTCGAAGGTCTCGCCGGATTCCGGCTGCTTGCCCGCGAACCGCATCGCGTCCAGCACCTCGCGCCGCGTCACGACGCCCAAAAGCTTGCGGTTGCGATCGACGATAGGCAATAGATCGATCCCCTCCGCCGCCATCGTATGGGCGGCGGACGTCACAGTAATATTCGGCGCCGCCGTAATGGGATGCCGAGTCATCACGCGGTCAACGGCCGCATCATCGGCTGAGCCCATCGCATCCATCGCCGTAATCATGCCTATAACTCTGCCTCTGTCGTCTAAAACCGGGAAGCGGAAGTTGCCTGTCTCGCGCGACAAACGGTGAAAATCCGACAGATTGCTGCCGGATTTGATAACATCGGCCGGTTTGCTGAACGTCACGATGTCTTCGAGAAGCATGATTTTGCGCTTGATGAGCCGGTCGAACATCGCCCTGTTAATCATGGAAGCGACGGTGAACGTGTCATGTCTCGACGACAAAACGGGAAGCCCCTGCTCGTCCGCTAACCGAACGATCTCCGCGCTTGGCACGAATCCGCCGGTAATCAGTACGCCGGCTCCCTGCTCCAAGGCGCAGCGATGCGCGCTGACGCGATTGCCGACGATCAGCAGGCTGCCGCTGTCGATATAGCTCATCATCGCTTCCAGCTCCATTGCGCCGATCACAAACTTGTGAAGCGACTTGTCCAGTCCGTCTCCTCCGCCGAATAAACGGGCCTCGACGATCTCCGCCACTTCTCCGAAAGTCAGCTGATCCAGCGCTTCGCGCCGCTTGCGATCGATGCGGACGGTACCAATTCGTTCCTTCGTGCTGACAAGTCCGGAAGACTCCGCCTCCTTGAACGCCTTATAAACGGTGCCTTCGCTGACACCAAGATGTTTGGCGACGGCTCGCACCGATATTTTGGTGCCTACCTTAAGTCCTTGGATATGCTGCATAATCTGCTCGTGCTTCGTGCTCGTCACATTGCTTGGGGTGGAAGCCATCCATCGATCACTCCTCGTCTGCTACCATTATAGGAGATTGCAATGGAAATATCGACTACCAGTCGAATTGCAGCTTTGTCACCTTGAGAATGGCGTCGATAGGCTCATCGTCGGTCCCGTGCAATGTCCGCTTGCGCAGCAAGGCCTGGATCGAGATCGCATTAATGCCAGACTTGGCTCCGCTCCGCACGCAATCATGCCAATCGTAGGTAATGGGAACGCGGTAACGCTGCTTATGAATGGGATAATTCTCGTATTCTATCACTTGAGAAGGAATTTCCTTGTATACGCTGGAGAACAAGAACGTCCCGCTCTCGCTATAGGGTCTCTGAATCGGCTCCGTCTTCAAGTTTAGAGTATATTCCAACGTCTGTGTATGGGCGTTAACCCCGCAGCTGAATGAACCATGGGCAACGGCCGTCTTGTTATGCCGATGCGACAACCTGTAAGTGAACAAAACCTTGAAAGCCACATTGCAATAATTTGCTCTCACCTTGCGATAAAACTCGAACTCTTCTACCATCATTGCTGACTCACCCGGCTTCACCCATTTTCGCCACCAGTCTATCACTTTTGGTATTTTTATGATAATTATAATAAATCATCCACTTAAAAGTCAATGACTATAGACGGTATTTAAATCGAATACTATAGAACGTTGATCGAAAACCTGCCAAAACTCTATCGTTAGGCTGAGGTGACACGGATGAGCGACATTGGGCGCCAGATTGGCGAAAACATTCGGCTCGTGCGCAAATCCAAGGGATTAAGCCAGGAGCAGCTGGCTTTGCGCGCCGAGATCAACGCATCTTATATGGGACAAGTCGAACGGGGCGAAAAAAATCCGACCATCGATGTACTGGGCAAAATTGCTGCCGCGCTGCAGACGCCGCTGGAGCAGCTCGTGCAGGTTGGAAACTCAAACCGCATCGACGGCGGCGAAGCCGAAAGCTATTCAGACAAAATCATCAGTCAGATGACAGGGCTGAGTGTCAAAGAGCAAGAAGTCGTCTATCGCTTCGTCAAGCAGCTTGTCCAGTTCCGGGAGATGGAGTAACAAACGCCGCACCGGCGTCATTGACTATGTCACGTTGCCGGAAACGAACGAACTTAGGTGAAATCCGTAAAAAACAGCTGCATCCAAGGCATGCGATCCACGACAATCAAGGTGAAACGGCTGTCGCTGCCCTTTGGCGGCGCAGCGTGTTTTATTCCGAGAATTATAGGTCAAGTATGGAGAAAACTTATACTTTCTTATAATTTCAAAAAGCGCCGCTCCGTCTTTGACGGCGCGGCGCTTTCCATTCCAAGAAGGAAATGCAATTTGTCGGTAGTCAATGCAAGCTGTCCGTAACGAAATAAACACACATCCCCGCAAGCACGTTCACGCTTTCGCAAGTCGAGGATTCCGCTAATCAATTGTGCAATTATACACATTTCCCGGTCAGAAAGAGACTGAATCATACAATTTTATTAAAATATATAAAATTTTTTGTCTGTATCAGGCCCATTCCGTCTTCACATGAATATCATTTGAGTAATTGTACAATTTAATTTATTTTAGAAAGCCGGACAATTAAATTTGGTACATATTCGCATAATTTCCTAAGCCGACAGCCGAGCCAACAGTTTCATCTAGAATTCACGGCATCTAGGCATTCATCGCGGAGCTTCAGCGGTCCCAACTTGACAAGACGGGACTGTCCCAAAAGCCAATTTGCAATTTTTCGAGCCCCGCGTTAAGTCGGATTTTTTGAACAAAATCACTTAAAGGTGATTCAAAAACCCTGAACCTCAAGTCTCTCGCTGTGTGTAAAGGACATAACGAGGCCGTCGATTCATTGTGTGCAAAAACTGGAAATGAAGCTGCAAATCAATCATCGCCAACCTGTTAACGGAAATGGGGGGCCTTATATGGATCTTTTGGCGTGATTTTAAAATCTAAACGGAACTCAGCGACGTTATTCGTGAGAAATCCAGGCAAACCGCGGACTTTTGCCCATCATAAGGGCTGTCAGTTCCATTAGAATTGCGATGTGCCGCTTTTTGCTGAAATAACGCCTTTCATTTCCGTTATTGTTGCTCCCATTCATTTCTTGCCGGACACTTGCCTCAATTTCACCTTTGCACAATTAATAGACCGCCTCATACACGACCTTATAGGCATCACCATAGCGAAAATAGCTCCATTCCCCCCCAATAGTGCCTTGCCTGTCCGGTAGATTTGTTTGAGGTTAAAATCGGCCAAATATCGTCGCTGGTGTCTGTTAGGATTTTTCAATCGATTTCTCACAAGTCTTGGAGTTGCATCATTTCCATTACAACGAAAGGACCTCATCCCCCACTTTACAGTGGAATTCGAGGTCCTATCACGTATAAATCGGGACGTTCCCATAGCTTGTAACCCGCGTCAATGGCCGCGTATTTTGCGCGCCTTCTTCTCGACCTGGCGATTCACGAAGTTTATGGCGGCCTGCTCTCTGCGCAGCACCTTGGCTCGCTTGACGTGGGACAGCGCCTCCCGCTTCTCCTCCGTCAGCAGCAGCATATTCGCGTTAGCCGCGATAATGACGATCGCGAACGCCAGCCACATGAACCAGAATACGCCGCCTGCCCCTCCCCATTCCGCAGAATCGACTGCCGCGAAAGCATAGAACAGCATACCCGCCGCAATGAGAATATACATGAAGTGCTTCAGCTTCCCTTTGCCCTTTTTCTTCACCTTCTCATTCCCCCTCACATGAAAGTACTTCAAGCCATAGGCTCGTCCAACAACACCGCAGCGCTTCCGTCATTCACGTACCTTGTCCGCGTTTCCTTGCAGTAAGCAGTATATGCCGGCATCTCGTTCCTTATGACTGGGGCAATCACACACAAGACGCACGGTTCATATGATGAATTAGTTCGTGCATTCACCCATAGGCCCACGCCTCTAATCGCAATTGCTCCTGGTTTGGAAGGAGAATCGAAATGATTAAAACGAAAGTTGCCATACAGGTGACGAGCTCCGGCACGCTGCCGGAGGATACGGTCATGTTAGGCGATGCCTATGTGAAGCTATGGAAAATACCGGTCGGGCAGCATGTGCCGCTGAAATTCGGCGCGTTCCGCCAATCGCTCAAAATCATCCCGTCCGCGAAAACGGACGGAATACGTATCAGTCCAGCGCTTGCCGAACGAATGGGACTCCCCACTGCCGGACGAACGCAGCTCAGGTTCAACTACCGCTCCGGCACGATCTCCATCGGACCACTGATCGGCGTGCTTATCAGCCGCGACTTCCCCGGTACGCCGGATAAGCCGTTCGGCACGATAACCATGTTCTGCCGAGAGCTCGTCGAAGCGTGCAAGGCGCAAGGCGCCCACGTCTACTTCTTCACGCCGGGCTCGCTGTCCGGCGGCTCGGCAAGCTCTGTCTTGGGCTGGACGTATGCCGGGGGCTGGAGACAGACCCGCATGCCGGCGCCGGATATCGTGAACAACAGGCTTACCTCCAGGAAGCTGGAGAACGCCGCCAACGTGCAGCATTTTCTAAGCGAGGCGAAACGGCTGTACGGAACCGCGGTATTCAATGAAAAGTTTCTCGACAAACCCGAGGTGTTCGACGCGCTCCAGAAGGACGCCGATCTTCACCGCTACTTGCCGGAATCCTATCTGCTGCGCAATTACGCCACCTTCAAAAAAATGTGCGAGCGGTACAGCCACGTCTTCCTGAAGCCTGCCCGCGGCAGCCTGGGAAAGGGCATTATCCGCGTCTCCCATCTGGAAGGCGAGAGCTACCAAGCCCTCCATGCGATGAGCGCCGGCTCCAAGCGGGCGGTCTATCCCACCTTGCCTAAGCTGTATGCCTCCATCTCCGCCAAGATGAAGACAGCACGCTACCAGATTCAACAAGGCTTGCATTTGATCGAGTTTCAGAAGCGCCCCGTCGACTTCCGCGCGCTTGTTCAAAAAAACAGCGCCGGCAAGTGGATCATTACCTCCATCGTCGCCCGTACGGCAGGGAACCAGCAATTCGTCTCCAATCTTGCGCGCGGCGGCTCGCTCAGCACCGTCAGCGCGGCCGTGGCCAAAAGCAACCTGAGCACCAGCGTCAGCCGGCTGGAATCCGTCAAGCGGCTCCGACTCGCGGCTCTGCATATCGCGCAAGGAATCGACACCCATATTCCCGCACACTTCGGAGAGCTGGGTATCGACCTGGCGCTGGACACCAGCGGCAAAGTATGGCTGCTGGAGGTCAATTCCAAGCCATCCAAGAACGACAACACCCCGCTGAACGAAGGCAAGATTCGGCCTTCCGTCCGAATGATGATTCAATATGCCCGGCATCTGTCGGGATTCTAGACAAAGGAGGCAGCAGCCATGCCGCACAGCAAGATCGTATTGGGCATTATGGCAGCCTCGCTCAAAGGGGCGCGGCCGGATTCGCCTGGCACCTTGCTCCCTCCGGAGCCCCGGCTTAGCCGCAGCTTAAGCGTCGCCTCGCAAACGCTCGACATCGACGTATACGTATTCTCTCCCGAAGGCTTCGATCCCGCCTCGGGATCGCTCTTCGGCTGCCGGTATGCTAACGGAGCCTGGAAGCTTGAGCTTGTCCCGCTGCCTGATGTCGTCTATGACCGCAGCTTCCCCAAAACGGCGGAGAGCCGGAGACGCTGCTCGGCCGTACTCGGCGCCATGAGCGAGCGGAAACACCATGAACGCTTGAACGGTTCGTTGCCCTCGAAGCTGCGCGTTTACGAAAGTCTTCGCGATAACTCCGCGATCGCTCCTTATTTGCCGGCAACGGCACCTTATCGATCGATCGCCCAGCTCGAACGTCTTCTGCCGGATCTTCCGCGCGGCGTCGTGCTGAAGCCAGCCGCAGGCATGCAAGGCAGAGGTTTCCTTCATATCGAAGTCCCGCCGCTAAAGCCGGATGCGCTGATCGTGCGAGGCAGGACACGAAACAACATGCCGTTCAAGGAAAGCTTCAAGGACTTCCAGAAGCTCGGCGCCTGGCTCCAATCCTTTATGGGAAGCTCGCCTTTCCTGCTCCAGCCCTATCTCCCGCTCCGAACGTTCGACGATCGTCCTTACGATATTCGCGTTCTGCTGCAGAAGGATGCCTCCGGAGAATGGCAAGTATCCGGTTCCGCAGCCAGGCTGGGCCGTCGCGACTCCATGACCTCCAACCTGCACGGAGGCGGCATCGCGGTTACTGCAGCCGATACGCTGGGAGCCAACTTCACGCCTTCCAAAGCGGAGCATCTGCTTCGCAAAATCCATGCCTTGAGCGGGCAAGTCGCGCTCCGGCTGGAGGAGAGCTTCGGCCGCTTCGGAGAGCTTGCCTTCGACTTCGGCCTCGAGCCGAGCGGCAAGCTTTGGCTGCTGGAGACGAACGCCAAGCCGGGCAGAGAAGCCTTCCGGCAAGCCGGCGACAAGCAAGCCGCCGGGCTTGCAGTGACCAGACTGCTGCAGTATGCGCGTTACTTGACAAGCCGCAACGCCCCTGCCTTGACGACAGCCGGCGAATCCGCCAAGGACCGCCTTTCCCGCCCGCAATCGAAATCTCGGCCATGAGGCAATGGTCTTGAAAAGTTCAGGAGGTTCATCCATGAGTTTGACAACTTGCAACGTCCACTTCTCTCAAGCATCCGATAAGATCGTTTACGTCTCCAGACCGCTCATGGGGCAGCTCAGGCTGTCCGGCAAGAAGTCGATTCTTCTCCGGCTGGGAGGCGAGACGATCGCCGCCGCGATCAAGCCGCTGAAGCGAGCCGGCAACCACTTGTATCTATCCGCGGGGGTACGTCAATCGATCCGGATTCCGAAGCCCGGCAATGTCTTCGTGCAAGCAAACGGCGAAAACGAAATTCAGCTGGGGCCGCTTGTCGGCATACTGACGGATATGATCCACTCTTCGGAGGGGTATCCCTTCGGCACCCGCTCCGGCTTCATCAAACAGGTTATTCGCTCCGGCGACCGCAAAGCATTCATGTTCGGCTTTACGCCCGGCGACATCAATTGGCAGCAGGAGACGGTCAACGGCTACTTCCTGAACCCCCAGGGGGGCTGGTATCGCCGCATCGTGCCGCTGCCCGACGTCATCTATAACCGGCTGCCCAACCGAAAGGCGGAGACTTCCGCTTATATCAGCGCTGTCCGGGAGCGGTTCGTAAAGCGCCAGATTCCGATCTTTAACTGGAGCTTCCTTAATAAAGCCGATGTCTACAAGCTGCTCGACAACGATCCCGAGGCGCTTGCCCATCTGCCGGAGTCCGTCCCTAATCCCTCTTCCGCCAAGATAAAGGAGCTGCTCGACAAACATAAATTTCTGTATTACAAACCGACCGGCGGCAGTCTGGGCATCGGCATCTACCGATTGACGTACCATCCGCGCAGAGGCTACTTCGTCCGTTACCGCCGCGGCAGCGAGAATGTGCTTGTCCGCTACAGCAGCTTCCAGACCATGATGCGGATGCTGCAGGCGCGGCTCGGCAGCCGAATGAGCAGCTATGTCGCCCAGCAGGGCATTCGGCTCATCGAGCTGGACCGATGCCCGATCGACTTCCGCTTCCACATGCACAAAAACGGGAGCAACCGCTGGATCGCGGCAGGCATAGGCGCCAAGAAGGCGGGCCGGGGCAGCGTCACGACCCACGTGAAGAACGGAGGCTCGCTCATGACGCCGAGCCAGGCGCTGGGACGGACGTTTGGCGACAATGCCGACATTATTCTCGACAAGGCCAGACGGGTCGCCGTCAAGCTGTCCGAAGCGATCGAGCGCAACTATCCGCATCGGTTGGGAGAGCTGGGACTCGATATCGGCATCGACAAGTCGGGCGAGGTATGGATGTTCGAGGCAAACGCAAAGCCGGGACGCTCCATCTTTAAGCTGCCCGCGCTGCGCTCCGAAGGGAAAGCCTCTGTTTCCTACATCGTCGATCACTGTCTATACTTGAGCCGCTTCCAGGGGGGAACAGGCCAATGAATATGCTGCCGCAAGAGGAGAAGGAGCACAAGGCCGCCGTACTGGGCAGGCCCGTGCCGGTGCTCGCGATCCTGACCGTCGACGAGCCGGGCGGCGGCTTTCGGGGCAATCGGAGCAACTTTGCCGATCTCATTCGCACCGGTCAAGCGATGGGATTCGTTGTGTATGTATTAACGGTCAAGGAGCTTCTGCTCCATCGCAACAAGCTGAGAGGATTCGTATTTCACAAGGAGATCGGGCAGTGGCAGAAGGCGCTGCTCCCGTTTCCCGACATTATCTACAACCGGATTCCGCAGCGGGAGGACGAGATGCAGCCTGCCGTCCGGCAGAAGATTCTGGACTGCCGCCGACATTCGCGGGTGACGCTGTTCAACCCTTCCTTCTTTAACAAATGGCAATTGTTCGAATGGCTTCGCAAGTCCAGCCGAACAAGACCCTACATCCCGACGACCAGACGCCTCGTTCAAGTCGGCGGACTGGGCAGACTGCTGCGCAAGCACGGCTATCTCTATCTGAAACCCGAGAGCGGCAAGGCCGGCAAAGGCATTATGACCGTCCGGGTCCATCATGAGAAACCGTTGCCGTACCGGCTCAAGATACAGGAAAACAAACGGAGCACCACCTATAACTGCTCCACGTTAGGAAAGCTGTGGACCCGCATCCAGAAACAAAGCGGCGGCGAGGCCTACATCGCCCAGCAAGGCATTGCGCTCGCTTCCTTTAAGGACCGCCGCTTCGATCTGCGCGCGCTCGTGCAGAAAAACCGGCTTGGCGTATGGGAGATGACAGGAATCGGCGCACGGCTTGCAGGCGCCTCCAGCATTACGACCCATGTCCCCCGCGGGGGGCAAATCGAGGATCCGGAGAAGCTGCTGACCTATTCATTCGATGCAGAGCGGGCTCATATGCTTTTACAGAAGGTAAAGCGCACGACTGTACTGATCGCCCGTCAGATCGAGCGGGCTTCGGGTCTGCGGCTCGGGGAGATGTCCATGGATCTGGGAGTGGACGGCGACGGCCACCTCTGGTTTTTCGAGGCGAATTCCAAGCCGATGAAATTCGACGAGCCGCATATCCGCCAGAAGTCGCTGGAGCGCATCTTCCAATACAGCGCTTATCTGGCTCGCAAAAAATCGAACAAAGCGGGAGGCGCTTAGCATGGAACTGCAGCTTCTGACACCGGAAATCTGGCGTGCGGAAAGGAGGAAGCTGCTTGGCTTCGTTCTACGCCATGGAGAGAGACGGATTACGGCCGCTTCCCTTCGCGCGCTAAGAGATGTGGAGCCACAATGGCTGGAGACGGACGGCAGCGGTCACGGCCAGGCTGTCATTGCCATAACGAAGCATGAAGGACGGTTAACCGGCCTCGGCTTCGCGGCGGGCGGGGGCGATGCCGGCTGCCTGCTCGTTGTCCATCCAAGGGCGAGAAGGCTTGGCGCGGGAACCGTGCTGATGAAAGCGATGATCGGCAGACTGGGCAGGCTGGTCTGTCATGTAGCCGCCGATAATGTGCCTAGCATGGCGCTATGCTTCCGGATCGGCATGAAAGCCGTGTCCATTCACAAGGGACCGACAGGCAAATCGACGCTCAGGTTCGAAAGGGGAATGCTGCATGACGCAGCCCGTACTGGGCATATTGACACTCTACCTCAATGATGCGGGCTCGCTCGAAGAACGGCGCTATTACGAACGGATGACGACGGAGGGACGGAAGCTTGGCTTGCAGGTATTTGTCTTCACGCCTCAGGACGTGAGCCTCTCCGGCGACCGAATTCGAGGTTTATTTTATCACCCCGGAACGGGACGGTGGACGAGGCGCTGGACCGGCTTCCCGACTCTCGTCTTCGATCGCTGCCGCATTCAGCAATCGCATCGGTACGACCAGCTGTTGAAATTCCGTTCGCGCTACGACGGCCTGACCTACTTGAACAAGCCGCTCCGCAACAAGTGGCAAATTCATAATCTGCTGTCGAAGGACAGCCGCTTCGGCTCCTACTTGCCCAAGACCCGTTATATCAACTCCGTGAACGACGTCCGGGAAATGCTGCGGTCGCATCCGCTGCTCTACTTAAAGCCGATTAACGGAACCGGCGGACGAGGCATTCTCAGGGTCGAACGGTTAAAGGACGGTTCGCTGACCGTGCAAGGCCGCGATAAAAATCGTAGAATCGTTTCTCCCCAGCGTATGAGCAGCGACAAGCTGGGGAGCTATCTCTCCAAGTGGAATCTGAAGGAAGTTCGGTACATCGCGCAGCAAGGCCTCCAGCTTAAACTGGCCAACGGCTGCGTGCATGATTACCGGCTGCTCGTCCAGAAGAACGGCGAAGGCAAGTGGACCGTGACCGGCTGCGCAGGTCGCATAGGCGCGCCGGGCAGCATTACGGCCAATCTCCATGGCGGAGGACGCGCGGTGAAGATGGATGGACTGCTGGAGCAATGGATCACGGACGCTGCCAAGCGAGAGGATGTAAAGCGGGAGGTCGCGGAATTCGGCGTCGGAATCGCCGCATATCTGGAACTGGTCTGCGGTGCCTTGTGCGAGCTGGCGATCGATCTGGCCATCGACAAGAGCGGGCGTATCTGGCTGATCGAGGTGAACCCGAAGCCAGCTCGGGAGGTATTTTTCCGTGCAGGCGAGACCGAAGTCTATCGGCAAGCCATCGTCAAGCCGCTGGAATACGCCCTCTGGCGGTCGAAGCAAAAGAAACGCAAGACGGCCTCCGCCGCTGCGGCTCGCGAAGCCGGCGATGCGGCGGATTCCTCTCCCGTCACCCCGGATCCGCCGCATGTAGACGAATTGCCGCCGCTTCCGGAAAAGCCGGTCAAATCCGAGAAAAAACGCCGTCGCCTTTAGGGCGGGTCTGAATACTCCGAGGGGAGCAGATTTTGCCGAATTTTCGTTCCATGCAAGGAACTTTTGTAAAGGCGTACCGGGGGTACGTCAAGCAAAAGTGACGAAGCAGGGGGCGGAAAGGCGGTGAAAGATGCCCCTGAGCGGGTTTTCAGACACGACCTAGAGTACGAAGCCCGTCAATCCCGATAATCGGGGGTGGCGGGCTGTTCCATGGTCCGGCTATTATTGCGGTTTGATGGCAAGCAGTTCCGGGAAGCTGCCGATGCGTTTGTCGGCGTCCGATAGCTCGGCGGCTTTGCCGTAGATCGCATAGGCGCATCCAACGGTGGTTAAGCCGTTCTTGCTTCCCGCTTCTACGTCGGAAGAACGATCCCCTACCATCCAGATATCCCTCGAGGAAGCAAGCCCATGATCCCGAAGCAGTTTCGCTACCAAATCCACTTTGCTTGCCGTGCCGTATTCGCCCGCGCTGTACAAGCCGTCGAACAAATGCGCGATTCCTTTGTGCTTGGCAATTTCCTTCACGTATGCTTCCAACCCGTTGCTGGCGACGAACAGCCTGCTGCCGCCTGCTTTGAGCGCCTCCAGTGTCTCTTTGACACCGGCGTACAGCCGGCCTTCACCCGCCGCAAGCCCCTCAAGCTCGTAC
The DNA here is from genome assembly GCF_014303795.1 of Paenibacillus sp. PAMC21692. Lineage (NCBI taxonomy): Bacteria > Bacillati > Bacillota > Bacilli > Caryophanales > Paenibacillaceae > Paenibacillus > Paenibacillus sp. PAMC21692. Next base: position 3,614,293 of record NZ_CP060293.1, on the reverse strand, counting down.
TGAAGCAGAAGCACGTCGGCCCTGGCGCGCGCCTCCTCGCTTGAATCCGGCATCAGCCTACGCCATATATCCTCAAGCAGCATGCCGAGGCAGGCGAGCAATTCTTCCACCGGCGGCGCTTCTCCCTCGTACAGTCCTTCCTCCCGAAGCGTTTGGAACACGCGGCGATGGACGGAAACGAGCAGCGTATCCGTTTCGAACAGCGTTCCATCCATATCGAAGATTACGGCAACGGGGTTGCCGGAATTATTTTCTGTCAAGCTCTCCACACTCCTTTGTCTATTTATCAGCCTATCATACCGGATACTCCGATCAAACCGCAAGAACGCTTATGGCGTTCCGAAGTTAAACCCGTCGCTTCCGAAGTTGCGCTGAAGGTCTCCCGCTATTGATAAAATAGCCTGTTTATGTCACACTGTTTGGTGGACGGAAGGCCCGAAGCCTTGCCGCCATAGAAGGAAAGGACGTGACGTGACTGCTATGACCAAATGGCTCTTTAAGGCCATGACCGAGCTCTATTCGCGCAAGTGGATTTCCCGCATTACGGGCACGTTCGCGCAATCGTCCGCCAGCCGAGTCTTTATCCCCCGCTTCGCCAAGCTGTACGGCATAGCCGTGCACGAAGCCGAGAAGGAGCTCGGGCAGTACCGGACGCTCAACGAGTTTTTCACCCGCCGGCTGAAGCCAGGCTCCCGCGCCATACATCATGGCGATCGTAGTCTCGTCAGTCCGGTTGATGCTTTAATTACCGGAGCAGGCTCCATTAATCAAGGAACCATGCTAAGCGTCAAGGGACAAGATTACACCATCGAAGAATTGCTGGGCCGCACCCCTCGCGCGGCTAGTTATATGAACGGATATTATTACGTCCTATATTTGAGCCCTACCGATTACCATCGCATTCATTCCCCGATCGAAGGGGACGTCTTGGAGCGCGAGCACCTGAAGGGCAAGGTTTATCCCGTCAACGATTTCGGACTAACGGTCATGACGCGAGTGCTTAGCCGCAACGAACGGCTGGTTACATATATCAAGCACGGTGGCGGAGAGGTTGCCGTCGTAAAGGTAGGCGCCATGAACGTAAGCAGCATTCGATACGTCGAACCTCAGCGTAATCGTCTGGACAAAGGCGACGAGCTTGCTTACTTCGAGTTCGGCTCCACCGTTGTACTCCTGATGGAGGACGGCACCTATTCCCCTGACGGAGCGATTGGCGTAGGCGCCAAGGTAAGGATGGGGCAGCGATTAGGGGATCTGGCCAAAAAGTAAACACTTGTGAATATGAGAAAGCCTCAATCGAGGCCTTTCGAAGATGTGCGACCGCGTTCAGAGGTGGGTTTTATCGCCAATAAGAATTTCAGATCCAAGGCAAACGTGGAAACTTATAAATTCTTAAGTGGTAAAAAATAAAAGCGAGAGCAGTCAAGGACGATCCCCTTGCCATGCTATCGCTTTTTTGCTGCTCCAAGACAATACAGCCTTCTAGTATCCCGACTTCAGTTCAGTAGAGCGTTGTTCTTGCTTGCGGCTGCCATTGGGCAGCGCGATATCGGCAGAGGGCCGCGTTCGCCCGCCGGCAAGCGTAGCGTTGACCTCCCCGCCCAGAATGATAATGTTGGAGCTGATGTACAGCCAGACGAGCAGGACGATAATGCCGCCGATGCTTCCGTACGTTTTGGAATAGTTGCCGAAATTGTTAATGTAGAATTGGAACAGCAACGAGGTTGCAATCCAGCCAAAGGTCGCGAATAGAGCCCCCGGAACGGCAGCTTTGAACCGAATTTCGCGATTGGGCACAACCCAGTAGATCAGCGAGAATATAACAACCATGAACGAGATGGGAACGACGTATTTCAATATGCCCCAGATGAGTCCGAAGCCGATCGGGGAAGCAAACCAATCAAACAGAAATTCACCGATTACTTCACCGAAAATAAGCAATACAATCGCCAGCATTATGACAAGGGCCAGCACAAGCGTCGCCGCAAGCGAAATCGCTCTCAACTTCCAGAAAGGCCGGCTTTCTTCGACATCATAGGCTTTATTAACACCCTTTATGAGCGCATTCACGCCATTGGAGGCCGACCAGAGCGTCGCGATCATGCCGATCGATAGAAGAGTCCCCCTGCTATTGTCCGTTACCTCCTGCAGGATGCTTTCGACCGCTTCGCCCGTCTGCTCCGGCAGCAGGCGAATCAGCTCAGCGACGACACTGTCTCCGGACAACTGGACAAAACTCATCAGGCTCACCACAAAAATAAGAAACGGAAAAAAAGACAAAATAAAATAATAAGTAAGCTGCGCACCTATCGCAGGCACATCATCATCACGGAATCGGCAGTACAAGTCTTCGAAAAATTTAAACAGCTTTGAATCCTGTTTCATTGGCCTCACTCCTCTTATTTAGAAGTAAACAAGAGAAGCCCCGCCTTAAACAGGAGACATCCAAAACACTTATCGAATCTCCGAAGGACTTTTGCCCGTATATTGTTTGAATTGCCGGCTGAAGAAAAAAATATCCCGATAACCCAACGCGTCCGCTACCTCGGTTACGTTCATCCCGGCGTGCATAAGCAGATGCTTTGCCCGCTCGATGCGCATACGGATCATGTAGGACTGCACCGACATGCCGATCATCTCCTTGAACTTCATGGAGAAGTATCTCGGCGACAGCTGGGCTCTTGTCGACAGATCCTCCACGCGGTGCGCGATGCCGGGATTTTGCCGGATGTAGTTGGCAATCTCGTGAATGGCCTCCGTCAGCTGATTGCTCGCCTTCTTCTCCACTGGCACCTGAGTATCCGCGCGGAGCAGCTGGATTAGCAGCGACTTCAGCACCAGCCGCGCTTCCGTCTCGGCGGCGTACGTGCTAACGAGAAAGAGGCGGACATAACGGGATAACATATATTCGAAGTCGACCGTATCATACAGCATGCGATACCGTTTGGGAGTATGACGGATTTCGTCCTCCACCGCAAAGTGGATATAGGTAAGCACCAACGGCCGCTGCGGATGATGCGTGGCGCTCGTATAGTCGCCGGGACGGAACAGGAAGCAGCTTCCCTTGCCAACCTGATAATGGACTCCGTTTACCTCCACTTCGCCTTCGCCGCTCCACACATAAAACAGATCGAAGTTGGCCATCGGCTTCTCGCGCCTCGCCCAGCGCCAGCCAGGTTCGCATACGATTTTTGCAAAGGCCGGCAGCAGCTTGATCGAATCCGGCGAAATTTCAAGCATAATGATTCTCCTTCCCTAAAGCGGACAGCAATTATTTTCATTATAAAACAAGTTCGCCGGCAAGCAACGAAAAAAAAGCAGTATCTCATGGTTTAGCAATCGTAAAGATGGTATAATATCACGAACATTAGAATGTAACAGTACACAAATATTTTTTCGGAAGGATGGAATTCAAGCCATGAACCCACTGGCCCAGCAGTTAAATGAGACCTTGCAGAGAGAAATTCCGAACGTTTATGCGATGTTGTCCAATCTAGGCAAAAACATCTACTTTCCCAAAGAAGGTATTCTGAGCCAATCCGCCGAAGCCAAGTCGAAGGCAACCAAGTTCAACGCCACGATCGGCATTGCAACCGAGGGCGGACAGCCCATGCATCTCAAGCTCATTCAAGACACGCTTAGCGCCTACAATCCGAAAGATATATATGAATATGCGCCTCCTGCCGGCAAGCCGGAGCTGCGAACCGCCTGGCGCGCCAAAATGATTAAGGACAATCCGTCGCTGGAATCGAAGAGCTTCGGCAATCCCGTCGTGACGAACGCGCTCACGCACGGCCTCAGCATCATAGCCGATTTATTTGCAGATCCCGACGACGCCGTCATCATCCCGAATAAAAATTGGGAAAATTACGAGCTGACTTTCGGCGTCCGCCGCGGAGCGGCAATCGTGGAATACCCTTTGTACAATGAGGATATGCAATTTAACAGCGAAGGACTCCGGGAGGCGCTGCTCGCGCAGAAGGATAAAGGCAAAGCCATCGTGCTGCTTAACTTCCCTAATAACCCAACTGGTTATACGCCCGGGCCAAAAGAAGGCGATGCGATCGTGGCCGCAATCCTTGATGCGGCGGAAGCAGGCATCAACGTAGTTGCCGTTACAGACGATGCGTATTTCGGCCTGTTCTTCGAGGATTCGCTTCAAGAGTCGCTGTTCCCTAAGCTCGCCGGACTGCATGAACGCGTGCTGGCCGTCAAGGTCGACGGCGCAACGAAAGAAGAATTTGTATGGGGATTCCGCGTCGGTTTCATTACGTTCGCTTCGGAATCCGCAGCCGCGCTTGCCGCCCTGGAGCAGAAGACACTAGGAATCATTCGCGCTACTATTTCCAGCGGCCCGCATCCTTCCCAGACGTTCGTGCTCCGCGCGCTGCAATCGCCTGAATACGAGACGCAGAAAGCCGAGAAGTTCGAAATTATGAAACGCCGCGCCAACCGCGTCAAGTCGTTGCTCGACAGCGGCCGCTATGGCGATACGCTCCAGTACTATCCGTTCAACTCCGGCTACTTTATGTGCCTTAAGCTTGCCGGCGTCACGGCCGAAGCCGTTCGCTCGCATCTGCTTAACGAATACGGCATCGGCGCCATCGCGCTTGGGGAGACCGACCTTCGCGTCGCCTTCTCCTGCATCGAGGAAGAACATCTAGAAGAGCTGTTCGACATCATTTACAAGGCGGTTACGGAAGTCGCCGCGCACTAAATCGCATATTCATCATTCTCGCATTTGATAGAAACAAAGAAAGCGCAGGCTCAGGGGCCGAATGGCCCTCAAGCTTGCGCTTTTTTTTCGACGAACCTGTCCCGGCGCTTGCGATCGCAAGCGGATCTTTTACAGATGGCGGTTCCGTAGGGAACTGGCGGGGTTGCGGGCCAAGTCTGTGAATGGTTGTTCGAGTTTTTTTGTTCGTTAATCCTCCTCCGCCTCAAGCAGGAGCTTTCTCCGCATGCGCGCCGGACGGATCGCAAGAACATAGATCAACATCGCTGCGGCAATGGCGATCGGCGCAACGTAATAACCGCCGATAAGCAGCGGCAGCGACGCGGGCAACCACAGGATGGAGAGTCCCGTCAGCAATGCTGCCCTATCCAATCTGGCGAATTGCTCTCGCTGGCCTTCCAAAGGGAGCGGATAAATGTTTTTCCAAACCGTGTAACGGTTCACATAACGCAGACCTCCAAGCTGTAGCGTCATAACGAATGCGAAGATGGCATAGGAGATCGCAGCGCCCCATCCTTCCAGCGTCGCGGCGTCTGCAGCCCAATAGGATACCAGTCCGCCAAGCAGCAATAGACGGATCAGGATGCCTCCGATCTCCGTGCGTATAAGCGATGCCGCGTACAAATACACATATGCATGGTTCTGCCCGTAGCGGATCCGCGGCAATAGCCAGGACAGATAAGGCCTGCGGGCGATGCTCGCAGAGACGACAGGGACATCGATAAACATGCCGAAGGCCGAATAATACCGCTTCCGCGTCCTTTCTTCCTCCCGGATGAGCCGTTCCCATGGGAAACGCTGATTGCGCGGCAGACGATATGCGACAGCGAGCAGCGCCATGCAAATAAACATAAACAAGGCTGCCTGCCATTCCGGATAGACGAGCCAGGCTCCGATGACGCCTGCCGTCAGCAGCCAACGGCCAAGCCGAAAGAAAATCCGGGCAGCCCCCCATGACATTCGCCGTTCACGCCAAGCCCCGTAATGTCCGGCTCCTTTCAAGAGCAGCAGAGCCACGGCCAACAGCCAGACATCGTTCCCGCCGCCTCCGCGCTGGTAGACCGGCACATAAAGCAAAAATACGGCCGCGGACAGAATACTGCTCCAGATGACCGAATAGCGCAAGGATCGATTTAGATATACATTCATCTCATGCTCTCTCGGCATCAAATAAACAACATCCGCCGGGGCAAGCCAAGTTCGAAGAGGACTCCAGCAGAGTACGGGCGTCAGGAAGACGACGCCAACTTCTATTAAGGGGAAGTCTGGCGGCACGTCCCGAATCAGACCAAAATATCCGATGGCAGAAGCAATGAACAATAAAGATAGGAAAGCGGGAAAGCCGCTCTGCGCCATATAACGCAAATAAGGAAAAATCTCCTTGCGGAACGCGCGGGCACGTTCGCTCCAAGTCATCGCAAGCCGGGCTCCAGCCTCCGCCATCAGCTCTCCCCTCCTGCAACGAGCCGGTAGAACGCATCCTCCAGCGACCCCGTCCCTTCTTGAAAGCCCGCAGCGGACCGAATATTCTCCAGCTTGCCTTGTGCGGCGATACGTCCCTGATGCATGACGATAAAGGAATCGCAATAGGCTTCCACCGTGGACAGAATATGCGAGCTCATCAAAATGGCAGCCCCGCTGCGCTTTACCTCAACCAGTCTATCCAACAGCGACCGAATGCCAAGCGGGTCCAGTCCCAAAAAGGGTTCGTCGATAATATACAAAGGCGGCGAAGCCAGCAGCGCGCTCATGATCATCACCTTCTGCCGCATTCCCTTGGAGAGATGAGCGGCGAATGCACGGCGCTTCGGCACCATCTGGAACTCGATAAGCAGCTCCTCGGCGCGTGTCTCATAGTCTTGTCCGGGCACGCCGTAAGCCATCCCGGCGAGTCGGAGATGTTCCTCCACCGTCAGTTCGTCGAACAGCACCGGGGATTCCGGCACGTATGCGAACGCCGATCGATATTTCTCGGGATGCTGCGCCAGCCTCACGCCCGCTACCTCCACCTCGCCCTGCTGCGGAGTAAGCAGCCCCAGAATATGTTTGATCGTCGTGCTTTTGCCCGCTCCGTTGAGACCGATCAGCCCCACCATCTCGCCCGGCCTGATGTCGAATTCAATTTCATGAAGCACCGGCCTCTTTGGACTATACCCGCCGGTCAAGCCGCTTACTTGCAACACTTTGTCCATTTTGTTCATAACATCGAGCATCCTCTCCACGGCTTTCCTTAATTACCCTGCATGGTTACTATCTATCAGCATACCGAAGTTGGAGGCAAATTTCAAAAATAGAAAAGAGGCTGCCCGATGGGACAGCCTCAGCTTATGACCGGCGTATTGCCGGACAATGATTGCATTATTATTTGATCGTTATCGTTTTGACGGTGCCGTTTTCGCCTTTGACTTCGACCAGTTGGCCGATCTTCAGCTTGGTGGCGTCGCCTACGACGGATACGTTGGCATCCACGTTATAGATGAGCGTAGTCGTCGAATTGTTGGACTCCGTGCGAGTAACCGTAATCGTAGCCAGCTTCGCCTGAGCGTTGAAATTCAGCGTGTTGATGACGCCAAGCTCCGTAAACGCCGTAGATACCGGCGCCTTCTCCGTAACTTCGATAAACACGACCTTGTTCTGGTAAGTACGGATGAACAGCTTGTCTCCGGCTTTCAGATCGGCGATCGTCGCTTTCTTGTCATCGCGGAAGATAAAGACCGTAGGATCAACGGCAAGCGCCAATTCGGTATTATCGGATTGAACGATCGTCAGAGCACCATTGGCTGCAGACTTCAGCGTACCTTGAATGGCGCGTGCGTCGTGATCCGGCATCTCGTTGTCTGTACGGTCGAGCAGCGCCGCCAGCTCGGCGCGCGTCACGGGCTGGTTCGGACGGAACGTCTTATTGCCATGTTTGTCCTCATAACCCGTAATGATGCCCTTCTGCAAGGCAAGCGCTACGTAGCCGACAGAGCCTGCCGGAATTTCCTTCGCGTCCTTGAAATCCAGCTTCGTGTTGTTCAGAGCTTTCGCTTCTTCCTCCAGCTTAAGCGATTTGATCAACAAGATCGTCGACCATAACCGTGTAGCGTTTTGCTCCGGTTTAATCTCTGTCTCGGTTTCGGCGAACAAGTCATTTTCCAGTGCTACGGAAACGTAACCGACTGCCCAAGGATATTTTTTCTTCAGCTTGTCCGCATCCTTGAAGTTCAGCTCCGTACCCATTTCCTCTGCGGATTCCGCTTGCGCGCGCAGCCCCATCAGCCTGACGGCAGCCGTCAGCGTCTCAATGCGGGAGATATGCTGCTTCGGCTTGAACGTGCCATCCTCGTAACCCGTGAACACGCCTTTCGCCGCGAGACGCATAATGTATTCGAGCGCCCACTCCAGCTGGTCTTCATCCTCGAAGTTCCACTTGACTTTATATTTGTTGTCGTTGTCACCCCAGCCTTTGTTTTTGTCCCACTTGTCATCGTCGTCGTCTTCGTCTTTGTCATCGTCCCTGTCGTATTTGTTATTCTTGTCGTGCTGATCCCAGTTTTTGCCTTTTCCGTTATTCTTGCCATTATCATAATCGTTCGATTGCGCGAATGCGGACGTCGCGCCGCTTGCCAGCATCAGCACCGCAGTTGCGGTAACCGCCGTCTTTTTCCATAAAGTCTTTTTCGTCATAATAGCCACTCTCCTTTAAACGTTAGCGGGACATGCCGCTTTATTCCTTCGCCCATACCTTTCGCATGGGGAAGTCCGTTTAAGGGGGGTGGCTATTAAAAATAATTTTATGTCGGGTATGCTGGGCAGCCTGCTTTGTGACCAAAAACGGTCTTTGGGGACAATCTCCATACGCATTTTAAAGCCACTTTTCACTACATTTTCGCACCTGCGATTCGCATCCGTTTGATTAGACGACGCATTATTTAGTTCAAGAAAACAAAAGAGCAAAATCACCCAAACGGGTGATTTTTCGAAAACCAAAATGTCCAGTCACAGACAGCCTAACGGACAGAAAGAGGCTGTCGATTCATTGTGTGCAAAACCGGAAATGAAGCTGCAATCAATCGCCGGCAACCTGTTTACGGAAATGAGGGCCCTTATATGGAACGTTTGGCGTGATAATAAAATCTAACGGAACTCTGCGACGTTATTCGTGAGAAATCCAGGCAAATCGCGAGCTTTTGCCCATCATAAGGGCTGTCAGTTCCATTAGATTTGCGAAGTGCCGCTTTTTGCCGAAATAACGCCTTTCATTTCCGTTACGGTTGCTCCCGTTCATTTCTTTCTGGACACTCGCCCGCAATTTCACCTTTGCACAATTAATAGACAGCCTCAGAAATGTCGTTATTGTTCGCTTTTATTGGTTTTCGAAAATTTAACGGACATAGTCGACCTTATTGGCATCATCATCGTGCATATTGGCTCCATTATGACCCAAAGTGTACTTTCTGTCCGTTAGATTTGTTTGAGGTTAAAAAACGGACAAATAGCGTCGCTGGTGTCTGTTAGATTCATTGAAGCATACTTTTAGGCTTCATTCGGCGAATCAGCACCAGTTCGGCTCATTGATGCATACTTTTATGCTTCATTTTGCTTACCCTACCGAAAGCAATATAGAGGCGGGTGCCAAATTTTTTTATTGTTTTTTCGCCGAATCCCGTTTCTCTTTTAACCACTTCGGAGCGCCTTTATTTTTGCCTTCGCGTTTCTTCTGCTCCTTGGCTTGAGCCTTCGTGACAGGCTTGGCAGCAGGCTTCGCAGCCGGATTCATCGCAGATTTCTCCGCTCTATTTCCGGGGGATTGAGTCCTGCTTGGTGCCGGCTTGGAACCCGTCCGCGAACTTGCGGACTCGCGGCTTGAACCTCCAGGCCGATCGGACCGCCCGCCCGCTTCGGAGCGTCCCGATTGTTTACCTGCGGCAGCCGAGATTGCCGCACGGCTGCCGCTGCCGCTGACGTTGCCCCGCTCTCCCGCCTGCTCGGCCGGCTCGCTTCCCGCGCTGCCCTGCTTGCTCCCGTTCCGGAGCGATCTTGGTCGAGTCGCTTCACGAAGCTGCTCATCGGACAGCAGCTTGCCCCTGTACATCGATCGCTCCGAGAGATCGATCCCCAGCGACTTGCGGAACTTCTCCATGATGAACAACTCCTGCGGCGTCACGATCGTAATGACCGTCCCCCGCTTGCCCATTCTTCCCGTACGTCCTGCACGATGCACATAATGATCCGCATCCACGGCGGGATCCAGCTGCAGCACAAGCGGAAGTCCCTCGATGTCGAGCCCCCTCGCGGCGACGTCCGTTGCCAGCAGCAACTGGCATGTTCCTTCCCGGAACCTGGCCAGCGTTGCCGCGCGGCGCTGCTTGTCGGAGTCGCCATACAATGTTTCTACGGCGAATCCTTCGTATTTCAGCTTGGATTCCCAGTTCCCGATCTCATTTGTATCATTTAGGAACAGCAGCGCGGAAGCTGGATTAAGCAGCCGGATAAGACGCCGCGTTGTGTCTGTTTTATCTCGACGGTCGCTCACGACGTACAAGTTCTCGATTGTCGACGATACGCGATGCTCCATCGCGAGCTGGAAGCGGACAGGCTCCTTCATCCAGCGCCCCTCGTATCTGGCCATCTCCTCCGGATACGTGGCAGAGAAAAATGCAATCTGACGATTCTTGCCCATGGCAAACAGCACCGTCTCCAGATCCTTCTCGGAGCCCAGCTGAAAGGATTGATCCGCTTCGTCAACAACGGCGAGACGGATCTCATTCAGCTTCAGCTTTTTGTTCTTCAGCAGCTCGTGAATACGTCCCGGAGTTCCGATGACAAGCTGGGGACGCAACTTAAGCTTCTCCACCTGGCGCTTCATCGCGGCTCCTCCAATAAGCTGTTGAACGCGAATGCCCAGCGGCTCAGCATACACTTCCGCTACGCGGACGATCTGCATCGCCAGTTCCTGAGTCGGCGAGATGACGATGCCTTGAATATGGCCCAGTTCCGCATCGATTCGCTGCAACATCGGAAGCAGGAACGCCAGCGTCTTGCCCGTTCCCGTCTGCGAGCGGGCAGATACATCCCTCCCCTGAAGCAGGGCCGGAATCGTATCCGCCTGCACGTCAGTAGGCGCCGCCAGTCCGCGTTCCGCCAACAGCTTTGCCAGCTTTTCGTTTAAGCCAAGTTCTACCCATGTTTTGCTATTTTCCATTTCTTGTTAGCCCCTCTTGTAGCTTCCTTTATTTTCGATTAAGCAGTCCGCCGAACAGCCGATCCGCGACCCGCGGCATTAATCCATATAGTTTGATTCCAACCGAAGCGGCATGCGGCAGGTCCAGCTCCGCCTTTCGTCTCTCCATGACACGGACGATTGCCTTGGCCACATAAGACGGCTTCATCATGAACCAGCCAATATTTTTAGTATAGGAGCCGGATGGATCGGCAATAGCAAAAAATTCCGTGTCGATAGGTCCCGGATTCACGGCCGACACGACAATCCCTTCGCTCCGCAGCTCCATCCGCAGCGAATTTGTAAAGCCAAGCAAGGCATGTTTCGTCGCGGTGTAGCTCGTCGACTTCGCCGATCCGATCTTGCCCGCCATGGAAGCGATATTAACGATATGTCCTCCGCCCTGCTTGCGCATGTGAGGAAGCACGGCTTTTGTGCAGCGCACAACGCCCATATAATTCGTATCCATCATCGATTCGAAGCTTTCCACGGACATATCCTCGAATCTCTCGAATTGACCATAGCCGGCGTTGTTCAGCAGAATATCAATTCTACCGTATTGACGGATGACTTTCTCTACTACATCCTCTACTTGCTTCATATCGGTCACATCCATGACGAAGTAAGAGCTCTGGCCTCCGATTGCCCCAGCCGTCCTGGCCAACCTGGCTTCATTGCGCCCTGTCAGTACAGGAATGCCTCCTCTGCGTGCGATCAAGCCGGCAGTAAGGGCCCCGATACCGCTGGATGCTCCCGATATAAGCACGATTTTCCCCTTCAGCATCTCTTATCACCACTCCGAATGGGTTGCATTCACTTTTTAGAACAACCTCTATTATCCATAAGTTTACTTCACTCTCACCCCGGAAGCAAAAAAAAGCTCCCTCGGGAGCTTTCTTGCGATTATGAAGCGATGAGGACTTGAATGTCCAGCTCGCCGATTCCTTCCATGATTAGCGGAATCGTCAGTGCCTGCTTGGCGTTAAAGCCGGCTGCCTGTGCGGAATGGATGACCTTTGGCGGCGTAATGTCAACCTTAACACCCTGATTGTACAACATCGTACTGGCGTTGCCGCTGATCATGTTGCCCAGCTCGGAGATTGCGCTGCGGGATATCTCGTCAAGCTCAGCAATCACGAAGCCCCCCATCATAGCCGACACCATCTTGAGTGCTACCTGTTCGCTTAGTCCGAATACAATATCGCCCTTCATCTGCCCATTGAGACCGATCTGAATCCAGATATAATTCTCAACAAACTTAATGTCCTTGAGACCTAGCTGTCCTGTCGCAGGCCGAATTTGCACGACTTGCTCGATTACGATTTTTGCAGATTCAAGAAACGGGTTTATATACTCTGCCTTCATAACAGGGAAGCGCTCCTTTTTTCTCGACAAAATTCGCAATTTGTCTTTTTGAGACTTATTATACTCGAATCACTAGGACAAGTATACTATTAAATGGCGATACGCTCCTTAAGACCTAAGCCCGTTGGTCCTGCACTGTGAGGTTGATTATTTCATACAGCCTTGCTGCCGGCTTGTCGGCGATAACGAATTCGCATCAGACGAAGACGTTCGTAGAGCTGCTCGACCTGACGGCCGGACTTCCCTTCCTCCTGCTGTCCGTATACTTGCTCAAGCACGGGCTTAAGATAACGGTCGCCCATTGAAGACATCGCTTCCCAAATCATCTGCCTCTCTGATTCAGGCACTTCGCTAAGCTCGCGTTCCACAAACGGCTCGACATCGTACCCTTCCGCCTCCAATCCTTCGATTCGAATGAGCAGCTCCCGCCTGGACAGCGACAATTGTTCTTCCAACTGGCTTAGTTGTCCGCCTTGCTGAAGAACGCCCAATATTTGTTTCTTCTCTTGCTGGTGGTCCATCAGCAGCTTATATTTATTTTCCTTCTGCTTGCATTGCCATGTGGCGAACACGTCAGGATCCAGCCGTTCCGCCACCCAATCAAGAGGGAAGGTCGTCGTGCGCGAAGCGCCCGCTGTAACGGCTAACACATCTGCGCCGTATGCGGCATGCTTGACCTGGCCCCAGCCCGGAATTTGACGCAGCTCCTCGTCCGATTGAGGCACGAATGCGCTGATCATCCACAGCATCCGGTTTGTCGCCACAAGGTAGGCGGACTTCTTCTCCGCCCCCGCCGCCTTTCTGCGCCATTCGCGAAGGCTTTGGAACAGTTCCTGGTCGGCATGCAGCTCTCCATAACATTGCAGCATCGTCAAGTAGCCGCCGTTACCCGCGCGAGGACTCTCCAGCATGCCGTCAATAATGGGCATAAAACCAGCTCCCATCATCCGGGCGATGCCAAGCCGGAAAGCAATCATCATCTCTTCCCATGACGTGCCCTCGAACCAGACCGCCATCCGTTCCCCTTCTTCAGCATCCTCCCTCCATTCGACGGACCACCTGCCCTGATCCTCCCCAATGAACAGCCTTGCGCTTTCGATCCCCGCATCCCCCGCCGATTTCTCGAATGTGTTCATGAATACGATTTGCATACGTCACTCACCTTTCACCTCATCATTGGTAGCGAATAACGACAACGTACCGTGGAGAACAAGGTGAAACGGCTACGCCGTCCTTTGGCGGCGCGGCGCGTTTCATTCCGAGAAATATAGAGAAAGTATGGCGAAATCATATACTTTCCTATATTTGAACAAAAAAAGCACCTCTTCCGCCATTATGGCAAAAGAGGTGCTTCCTCGTTATCACACAGTCCGTTCGTCTATTCGATTGGTTACATGCTACCATATCATCAAGAGATTTACAAGCAGATTTTGAACAACCTCTATAAATTCGTACTGCCGGCTTTCCGAGGAGTAGGGTATAATGACTACCAGCATCCATTAACGGAGGGATTTTTATGCAGCTGCCCAATTATGATTTTTTGTCGGATTCCATGGAGGATACGTCTACCAGATTCGTCACTTTTATTACGCCCGGCCTAAAGCGGTTCGACCTCGCCATCTTGTCGACCAATCGCTTCTATGGCAAGAAGCTTGTAACGGATCTGCAGTTCGGCAAAACGGCCATCATCGGTCCGGACGATCTCGAAGAGGAAGGTTATTTGGAACATGTCTTCAATCTGACGGAGGAAGAAGCCGATGAGCTGAGGCAATTTTTATATTTTGTCGTTGGCACGGTGAATTTTACCGATTAATCGGGGTACGTTATTAATGTACAACCATGACTTTTTATTCAGGGAGGAAACAGCCAGTGTTTCACGGTGATTATGACGACCGCGATTATCACGATGAGCTATTGACCGAACAATCTCATGAAAATGATCTGTTCGCGGAGGAGTTTCCCGAAGGACCCTACGGCTCGGACTTGCTTAGAGAATCCCTTGGCAAAAGCTCGCCTTGGCGGATGGGGCAGCATAAACAGAGCGCTTACGGCTATGAGAACAAGTCGCTGCACAAGGATCTGCCGCGGGAGTATCCCGGCGAGGACGATTATCGGGCTGGCGTTCCCGAGGTGCATGACGAGCCGTAAGCCCTTTACGTTTTTAAAGAGCGCCCGTAATGGCAGCCGGCATAAGCCGGCTGCCATTACGGGCGCCGTTTTTCAAAGTTCGTGAACCGTCACCTCGCTCCGCACCATAAACCTTGCGTTTACGCCGGCTTGACCGATTCCCTTCGAAATAAAATAAGCTCCTTGTTCGCTTCTATGAAGGCCTCGGTAGATGCCCCGCTGAGACAACGGACCCTTCGGCTTCAACTTAAAGAAATAAGGAATATTGAACTGCTTGCCATGGAAATGTCCTGCCATCAAATAATCATAATTTTGCCGAATTTTTAATACGACATTAGGGTCATGGGTAATGACGATCGCGGGTTTGCTCCGCTCAATGTTCAGGAACGCCTCCGATATTCGGCTATGCCCCGTACTGTAATTGTCAATGCCAATCAATGTAAACTCGGGAAGCGACACGCTGCCGTTCCTTAATATCGCAATGCCTTGCTCCCGGAACAGAGTCAACATCTCCCGAGGGCGCGGCTGCTGGTAATCATGATTGCCGAGCACGGCATAGACAGGGACCCCGGCCGCAGTAATGGCTTTCAAATATAGAGCCAGCCTGGGCAAATACTCCCGTCTGTATGTATAATCACCGGTAAGCACGATATAATCCGGCTTCTCCGCCCGGACGACGGCTTCCAGCTTATCAGGTCCAATTCGAAGCATATCGACGTGAAGATCGCTGATCTGCAAAAAACGTTTTCCCAGGCCAATTGGATGAGCGACGCGTTCGATTTTGAGCCATTGCGTCGGCATAATCAATAATAAGTAGAAGAGCGCCGACATGCCAATTAAGGCAATCAGCACGATTATAAGATCACTCAGCCGCTTGAGCACCTCCCTGCGTCCTAGAAGGATAGGCCGAATTGAATCAAGCGCTCCCCGGACAGCTTAGCGAGAAAGCCGAATACTTCGGACTCGCATGTCGTTCGATCAATATCATACTCAATCAGAAGCGCGTTGACAACTTCGCCGACCGTGACCGATTCCCTTAAGAGTCCCCAGATGCGGCTCCCCGTTTCGTTAAAGTAAAAAGCCAGGCTCCGATCCGGCCACAACACGGACAAAGCTCCTTCGGCGTTCCCTCCCTCGACGCACCTCCCGCTTTCCAGCCTTACAATAGGCAGGAACGAGGAAAGCGAGAACGCGGGTTCTCCCTGCATAAACAATTCCGAAGCTGTATGCAATGCAAGCACCTCTATTTCCATTCGTTCTTTATAAAGAACAACCGTAAAAATTTTATCATTCGATCTTCCAGACTGTCAATGCCCTTCTCGGTTCCAAGATTTCCCCTTAAAATCTGCATGGAACTGTTGACAACGAATAACGTTGATGATAACCTTATCTCGAGTTCTCAATAAAGAACAAAACGTGCTTTATACGATTTTCAGAACGAATTAATTTGAAATAAACAATTGATATATCCTTATATTTACGGGATGTTCACTTATTCGTCTGACTGTTCTATAACAAGAACAACATGGAGGCCTTATGAGCGCAATCAGTAGCATTTGCAGTTTGAACGGGCAGCCCTTGGCTGTTGAATACGGTCCTCGCGTGATGGATGGCTTCGCGAAATTTCCGGCCGATTATGTCGGCATGTGGCAGCAAAATGACGTCTTCCTTGGCTGCCACGGCCAATGGATTACTCCGGAATCGCTGTCGGAGCGGCTTCCATCTTGGGATGAAGCATCCGGCCTCGCCATTACGGCCGACGCAATTATTGATAACCGCACGGAATTGTTTGATCTTCTGCATATTCCTGCTTCGGATCGGGCTGCCATGACAGACAGCCGCCTGTTGCTGCTTGCTTATGAGAAGTGGGGCAACGAAAGTCCCGAGCACCTTGTTGGCGATTTCGCGTTTATGATCTGGGATGCCAGAAAACGCACTTTGTTCGGCGCGCGCGACTTCTCCGGCAATCGTACGCTTTATTACACGACCACGGGTGAATTCGCGGCATTTAGCACGACGATTGCGCCGCTGCTGTCGCTGCCTGGCGTAGAGCGCGGACTTAACGAACTATGGTTATCCGAGTTTCTGGCAATTCCGATCACGACCGAGGCGGTCGATGTCTCTTCAACCGTATATAAAACGATTAGACAACTGCCCCCCGCCCACAGTTTCACGCTTCGCGAAGGACATCTCTCCTTTAGCAGGTATTGTACGATTGCTCCCATGGAGAAAATCAAGCTGCGCTCCAACGGCGAATACGAAGAAGCGTTCCGGGATGTATTCCGAAAGGCCGTCTCTTCCAGAATTCGCACATATCGCGAGGTAGGCGCCAATCTGAGCGGCGGTCTGGACTCGGGTTCGGTCGTCAGCTTCGCTGCCCGCGAACTCCGGACGCAGAACAAGCTCCTCCATACGTTTAGTTACGTGCCGGTCGACAGCTTTGCCGACTGGACGCCGCGAAGCCGGGTTGCTAACGAAAAAGAGCATATTCAAGACACCGTTCAATACGTCGGCAATATCCATGACCAATATTTTGATTTTGCGGAGCATAACCCGCTTTCGGAAATCGACGATTGGTTGGATTTAATGGAGACGCCTTACAAGTTTTATGAGAACTCCTATTGGATGAAGGGGATATATAAAAAGGCAAGCGAAGCCGGAGCCGGCGTTTTGTTGACGGGCAGCCGCGGCAACTGGACCATCTCGTGGGGACCCGCCCAGGATTATCAGGCCGCCCTGCTGCGCAAGTTCAAGCTTTGGACCTTGTATCGGGAATTCAATCAATACAGTGTCAATATAAACGCGAACCGCATCAGGCTCCGAAACACGATTGGCCGCAAGGCGTTCCCCGCTCTTGCCCGGTTGATGTCCGCTTATCGAAACGAACCTGTTCTGCCGGAACTGATTCATCCCGAATTCGCAAGGCGCACGAAAGTATACGAGAGGCTTGAGGAATACGGCTACGATTTCTGGGGCGATCCTTCTCAGAATGTCTACGATGTCAGGAGAAAACATTTCGAGAAACTGTACTCCTGGACAATTACCGGCACGGCCGGCTGCAAGCAGTCGCTGAGCCATTCGATGTGGGAGCGGGACGCCTCCAATGATCTGCGCGTCATCCGATTCTGCTTGTCCGTTCCGGAAAATCAATATGTGCAAAACGGCTACGGGCGGTCTTTGATCCGAAGGGCAACGCAAGGCTATTTGCCAGATACGATCCGGCTCAATCAACGTGTGCGCGGCATTCAAGGCGCAGACGGTCTACACCGAATGACGCCTCGCTGGAATGAGCTTCTCCATGAATTCAGGGAAACGATCGACGATCCGGACATATCCGAATTGCTCAACCGCGAATCTCTGGGCAAAGCTCTTGCCTCCGTCGGCAACGTACCCAGGCCGGAAATCGTGTTCGATACGGAATTCCGTATTCTGATGAGGGCGCTTATCTTCCGTCGCTTTCTTAAGCGCAACGCATAGCGCCCGAGAACGAACACTACTGCGCTTGAAAGGAGGTGATCTCATGAATCAAGCTAAGAAAACCTGGCAACAGCCTCAATTGGAAGTTTTGAACGTCAATATGACGATGGCAGGACCAGGCATTGCCAAACCGGATGCCTATCAACCGGACCCGGATGCGACCGAACATGACGTTGTTAACTACAGCTAATGATCGCAGTGCCAGGGATTCATGCTTCCACACTTGACGGGCTGTCCTTGTATGTCAATGTACAAGGGCGGCCTGCCCCTTAATTCCATTGAACATTATAAGCATCGTCAGGGAGTGAACGTGATGAGTATATCAGGGAAATCGACACGTTATCGATCATTCGGTATGGTCATTGAAAGCGAGTTTCCGCTGCCGGAGCTTCGACCCTTTGACGCATCTCATGATGATGCGCAATCGCTGCCTCGCGTTGTCATGTCCGAGCGTCCTCTTGAGGCGTTGTGGCAGGAGCTGAGAAGCGATCACGAGCACCTGGCCGTCGGGGAAGGATTTGTGTTGATTCGGGTACCGGACACGGCCATCTTCGCCATGAAGGACGGCAACGAGATTTGGATATCCCCATTCGAAAATGCCGACAGGGATAAAATCAGGCTTTATTTGCTTGGCAGCTGCATGGGCATCATCCTGATGCAACAACGAATTCTGCCGCTGCATGGCAGCGCGATCGCCATCAACGGTCACGCGTACGCCATTGTGGGCGCATCTGGCGCTGGAAAGTCCACGCTTTCCTCCTATCTCCTTGAGCAAGGCCACACGCTGCTCAGCGACGATCTGATCGCCGTACATACGAGAGAGCAAGAGGTTGCTCCCATCGTCATGCCTGCATATCCGCAGCAAAAAATATGGCAGGAGTCCATGCAATTGCTTGGCAGGTCAGCCGCAGGGCTAAAGCCTTTATTCGAGCGGGAAACCAAATTCGCCGTCCCTGTCCCGGACGCCTTCTGCGATAGACCGCTTCCGCTTGCGGGCATATTCGAGCTCGTTAAAGACGGGAACAACACAAATATTGTTCCAATCGAGAAACTAGAACGATTTCACACCTTGCTTCGACATACGTTCCGCGGGTTTCTGCTGGAACCGCTTGGCTTGATGGAATGGCATTTCCAGACGCTCGCGGAGTTCGCGGGACGTATCGATATGTTCCGTCTATCCCGTCCGTCTGTCGGGGACAGCCTTGCGGACCTTCACCGATTTATAATCCAATCAACAAAGAAGGAGATGTTTTTATGATAGAAACAACGCCTCTGGCTTTATCGGATCTCGTGTCCTCTTGCAAGGATAATATCGTTAGCAATATGGGCGGCGAGAAAGTGATGCTCAGCATTAAAACCGGCAATTACTATAACCTGGGTAACATCGGGGGTTACATTTGGGACGGAATCGCGACTCCTGTCACGGTTGGGGCGCTGATTGATGCATTGACAGTGGAATTCGCTGTCGGAGCCGAGCAATGCGAGGAGCAGGTCATCTCATTCTTGGAACAGCTTCGAAAGGAAGGTTTGATCCTTGTTAACGAAGAGAATAAGAGCGTTGCTATCACTTGATCGACATACCGTCCTCTTGTTTATGGAGGCTTTTCTTTTTTTGGGCGCGGCGAAGCTCAAGTTCCGTCGTGAATTCGCGAAAGTTGCTCCCGAGCTTGGCCGCAAGACCGATGAAACATCCTTCCAGCTCGACGAGCGGCATGTTCGGACCTTAAAACATATCCGCTCCGCAATTAACATCATGAGCCGGCATACGCCATGGGACAGCAAATGTATGGTGCAAGCCATGGCAGGCATGCGCATGCTGGATAGGCGCGGCATCCCCTGCACATTGTATCTTGGCACGGCAAGAGACGAGTTCGGCAAGCTGATTGCCCATGCCTGGCTCCGCAGCGGCACTTTTTACATAAGCGGGCATGAAGTGATGGATCAATTCGTCGTCGTCGAGAAATTTGCCAAACATGCCCATCCGGGCCGGTCAGAGAGGTTCCTATGAAAGAAATATGGCATTACGTCAAACAATTGTTTGCTTATTCCGGAGCGTCCTTGTACATCAATCTGTTCGGCATGGTTGCCGGCAGCTTGCTCGAGAGCGTAGGCCTCCTCCTCCTCATCCCCTTGCTTGGCCTTATCGGCCTAGTCAGCCTGGACGTAGGAGGAGGTTATTTCACGTGGATCGGCGAGCTGCTAAGCGGCTTTTCCACAGTTGCCGCGTTATGTATCGTGCTCGGCGTCTATGCCGTAACAACCGTCATACAAAATCTGATCTATCGCAGCGTGATGATTCAAGGCGTTCTGCTGCAACAGCGATATTCGCGTCAGCTAAGAATGGATACCTACGGCAGCGTGCTCGGGGCGAGCTGGACTTACTTTCTACGCAAGCGGGGCTCCGATATTATCAACGTGCTGACGATCGAACTGGCGCGCGTGCTCGGCGCCATGAATACGTTTCTCCAACTCGTCGCATCCGTCATTTTTACTGCGATTCAGGTCGGCATCGCCTTCTGGCTGTCGCCAATGCTGACATTGTTCGTACTGGTCTGCGGCATCATCCTCGGACTGCTCTCCCGCCGCTTCATTCGCAGGGCAAAAGAGTTAGGCAGCCAGACTTCTTTAGTATCGCAGCAATATTTGGCCGGCATCACGGATGGGATGAACGGCATGAAGGATATTAAGAGCAATTCGCTGGAGCGCTCACGAATGGAATGGATGCAAGGGCTGATGGGCAGCATGATTCGCGAGCAGATGTCCTATGTTACGCTGCGAATGAATTCCCAACTGTTGTACAAGCTCGCCTCCACCGTTCTGATCGCAGGATTTATTTTGGCCGTCTTCCTCCTGTTCCGAACGCAAGGCATACAGCTGCTTACGATTACGGTCATCTTCGCCCGTCTTTGGCCGCGCTTCACGGCTATCCAATCCAGTCTGGAGTCGCTCGCTTCTATGGCGCCCGCATGCAAAGCCGTCCGTTCGTTGACTCGAGAATGCCAAGAAGCCGCAGAGCATTTTGCGTCATCGAAAGATTCCATTGCACCTCTTGCCGTCAGCGAAGGTATCGAATGCCGAAACATCCAGTTCCGGTATAGTCCGGATTCGCCCGTCTCGCTCAGCGAAGTTAATCTGTTTATACCTGCCGGCTCCATGACCGCAATCGCCGGACCGTCCGGAGCAGGCAAAAGCACGCTGATCGACGTCATTATGGGACTAATGGTCCCGAGCGCGGGCGAAATCGTCGTAGACGGCACGCCGCTAGTCGGCGAAACGCTGGCCGCTTATCGCAGGTCGATCGGTTATGTGCCTCAGGACCCGTTCCTGTTCAACGCAACGATCAGGGAAAACATGACGCTGGTCCTGCCGGACGCAAGTGATGAACAGATTTGGGAAGCGCTTCGATTCGCATCATGCGAGGACTTCGTAAACAGGCTGCCGGAAGGACTAAATACCGTCATCGGCGATCGGGGCGTCCGCTTATCCGGCGGCGAACGGCAGCGGCTTGTCCTGGCGAGAGCTATTATCCGCAAGCCCTCTGTACTTGTGCTTGACGAGGCGACCAGCGCCCTCGATACGGAAAATGAGAGCAATATTCAAGAAGCCATCGACCGTCTTAAGGGGTCCATGACGATTATCGTTATCGCGCATCGCTTGACCACGCTGCGCGGCGCCGATCGGGTCTATGTTCTCCAGGGAGGCCGGATCGTGGAGGAAGGAGATTTTGCAAATCTTGCCGCCGATCGTGACGGTTATTTAGGCAAATCGTTTGACAAGATGTCTCCCGCCCATGTTTCATCGTTTTAAATTTACTTATAATTCCAATTAGTCCTGTTCCTTTGCATCAAATGAACCAAACTCCATTCATTTGCTTTCGTAATTGCAACAAATTCGTTATAATAGAATTCATATTGTTGCTATTGCGCTGGCCAAGGAGGCATCTGCTATGATTGGAGAAAGAATTCAAATGTTTCGCAAACGGAAAGGTTTTTCGTTAACTGAGCTCTCCCAAAGAGCAGGGGTTGCGAAATCGTATTTGAGCTCCATCGAAAGAGGGCTTCAGCAGAACCCTTCCATTCAGTTTCTTGAGAAGATCGGGGAAGTGCTTGGCGTGCCTGTCGAGGAGTTTGTAGGACAGGAACAAGCGGAAGGCAGCGCCGTCCACTTAGACCGGGATTGGGAGAATTTAGTTCGGGAAGCGATGGCTTCCGGCGTAAGCAAGGAACAATTCAAGGAATTTCTGGAATTTAATAAGTGGAAATTTAACCGCGAATAACGCTGTATTTTTATACAGCGTTTTCTTTAATAATGGATTGCCCCTGCTCCTGAAGGATACGCAGTACCTTGCTCACTTCTTCCGTCGTGAGTCCCTTCGAACGCGCGCTTAACATCAGCTCTACCCACTCCGCATCCAAATCCTGCTGGTTGTCCGATATAAATCGTGTCATCCTAAAATCCCCCACTTCGTTGGGGCGGTTGCACCACTGACTCCATGCGTTGTAAGGTGCCCAGATACTAAACGCACTTCTTCGTCTCCCATTTAATATGTATCCAAATTGTCCACAAACCAAATAATAGCTTATCTGGAACGAAGATGCTGTCGCTTTCTGTCTCCGGATTTTGAGAGATTGCTTCTCAATTTGTCGAATTTCTTGGAATCAAATGAAGAAAAAGGGGCAAGTATCCATTTTCCGAAGCGCTGTGAGGCTGACGGCTCATGGTTGACCCGGTCCTCCGCCTCGGGAATCCTGACTGCGGATCGTCCCATGACTTTCCGCCGAGTCGCCGCCAATATCGGCATCGCGACGCTGGACGACCTCCATAAACCTCTAGATGGGCTCTGCGTATACGACGCTGCCCGCGTAACCTCTCGGATTAGCAAGCTGCCACCTCCAGGCGTCCGCACACATCTCCGCAATGCCTCGCGTCGCCTGCCAGCCCAGCTCCGCATGCGCTTTGTTCGGATTGGCGTAGCAGGCACCAATATCGCCAGGCCGTCTTGCCGCAACTCGGTATGGAATCGTTTTTCCCGACGCCCGTTCGAAAGCCAGGATCATCTCCAGTACGCTATAGCCGCATCCCGTGCCTAGATTATAAACATGGATGCCGGCGGCGGAAGCCAGCTTATCGATGGCCCTAAGATGCCCCTGTGCCAGATCGACGACGTGAATATAATCCCTGACGCCCGTACCGTCGGGCGTATCGTAATCGTCGCCGAATACGGCAACTTCCTTGAGTTTGCCCACCGCGACTTGCGCGATATAAGGCATCAGATTGCCCGGCACTCCGCTCGGGTCTTCGCCGATCCGGCCGCTCTCATGCGCGCCGACGGGATTAAAGTATCGAAGAATGCCTATACTCCAACGCGGATCGGAGCAAACGAGATCATCCAGCATTTGTTCGATCATTTGCTTCGTTCGGCCATATGGATTAATAGCGCCGACGGGGGCTTCCTCAGAAATCGGCACCTGCTTGGGCATGCCGTATACGGTAGCAGACGAGCTAAAGAGCAACCGGCGGACGCCGGACTCCTCCATCACACTGCATAACGTCATCGTACTCATCAGATTTTGATGGTAATACTTAAGCGGCAGCTGCACCGATTCTCCAACGGCCTTTAGTCCGGCGAAGTGAATGACAGCCTCGATGTCGTGATTGCGGAATACCGTCCGCAGCGCCTCCCTGTCCACCAAGTCCTGGATATAGACCGGGAAATTCCTGTTTGCGATTTCGGCTACCCGATGAAGTGCTTCTCCGTGGCTATTGGACAGATTATCAATTACGACGATGTCCTTCCCTTGACTCAATAACTCGACGCAGGTGTGGCTTCCGATATATCCTGCTCCGCCTGTTACTAATATGGCCATTGCAGAACTCCTCCGATCAGCTTGAATTCCTTACAAAGAACGTTTTAAAGTTTAATTGTTCTCAATTAAGAACATTGTAACATACGTTTGTTCTTTTGTCTGCTAGAACATGATACAGTTCGTATAATAAACAAAAGCCCTCCCGCCGCCTTTAGAAGCGGCAAGAGGGCAATAGGCATATGGCTCTCAATCCCTAAGATCCTGTCCGGGCTGCCTTTAATAACAAGTCTTGCGGATCGTCCTTCATAATCCCGTTTGCCCAACGTTCGATCAATATCTTCATTCCGTTGAAAGGAACATGCTTCGCAGAAGTGCCCCGTCGAGTGTCCGCGTTGATCTCGCCTGGCTCGATATCGCTCCCGGACCGACATGACCGCAATTTCTCCCGCGCGCGGAATAACAGGGAGCGGACGGCGGACATCGTGTACCCCAGACCTTGGGCGATCTCGTTCATCGTATAGCCGAAATAATCGGCGAGCAGCCAGACTTTCAATTGATTGGCGGGCAGCTTGGCTGCCAGCCATTCTATCCACCCTTTGATCTCAAAATAGCAGCTGTCCCTGCGCCCTTCTTCCAGTGCCAAATCGCCAGACGTCTCGCGTATCCTTCGTTTCCTGTACCCGTCGATCCGCTTGTTCCTTGCGACCTTCATCAGGAAAGGCCGTATCTCCTTGATCTCTCCCCGCCGCTTATAGTAACGAAATGCCAGCGCCACCGTCTCCTGCAACAGATCCTCTCCGTCCCAGGTCGAGCCCGTCAAATAGACGCAATATTGCCGAAGCTCCCGCAGCCAGGGCTTAACGGCTTCTTCGAATGCGTTTCCGCTCGTCATGACGAGTCTCTCCTTTCCGTTGCATCCCCCGCCGCTTGAGGCTCCAGCCGAATTCCGGTATCGTCGATGATCAGCTTGACTTTATCTCTGATGGCAAGCCGTTCCCTGTACTCAGCCGGGATTTGCAGCCTCCCGAACCTGTCCACGACAGCGTATTCCTCGTAATCGCGGAACGCTCCGGCGGATACTTTAGCTGCTTCGTTGGCTGCGTCTTCCGCCGCTTTCCCTTCTTGCCCTCTTTCGGCTTCCCGCTTAATCAGCTCGGAGCTGGTCATCCCGTCGCGAATCGCTACGACGCGGTCAACCTTGCCCGCAAGCCCCATGTCGTGCGTGACGATAACGATCGTGACGCCGGTCTCTTCGTTTAGCTTGCGGAAGATGCCCATAATGGTATCGGCGGTCCCCGCATCGACAGATCCGGTAGGTTCGTCCGCAAGCAACAGCGACGGGCGGTTCGCGAGGGAGATAGCAATGGCCGTGCGCTGCTGCTCGCCTCCCGACAGCTGAACCAGCTTATTGCCGCTGCGATGCGTCAGCCCTACCCATTCGATAAGCTGCTTGGCATACGTCTCGTCAATGCGCCCCGCAACCATCATCGCCGTCTCCACATTCTCCAGCACGGTCAGATAGGGAAGCAGGTTGCGCGAATTATTTTGCCAGATGAAGCCGACCGTACGCTGCTTATAGAATACTCGCTCCTTCTCGGTCATCTGCAGAAGATCCCAATCGCCGATCAAGGCCTTGCCGGCAGTAGGGACGTCAAGGCCGCCAAGCACGTTAAGGAGCGTCGACTTGTAGCTTCCGCTATTGCCGATGATCGCAATCATTTCTCCCTCATTCACTTGGAGATTAAGCCCCTGCAGAGCAACGACCTCCACATCGTCCGACTTGAATATTTTCACTAATCCTTCGCACTGGATCATCCTTATCTCTCCTCTCCCAGCTTAACCGCTTGATGAACGCGAAGCTTCAAGATTTGCGCGATCAGCAGACTCCCCCCAACCGTAATCATGGCCACGACGATGATAAGAAGCTGCATGGTATCCTTGAGATCGAACACGATAACGAACGGCGGTACTTGACCGCTCGCCCCCGATTGAAGGAACGGGATAAAGAGCCGGCTCGCCGCTCGGCCGATGCCGAGTCCCAGAACGATCGCGAGTCCTGTCGTGAGCAGTTGCTCCAGCAGCAGCATGAGCGTCAACTGGCCGCGCATCAGCCCCGTCGCCCGCAGGATGCCGAGCTGCACTGTGCGTCTTGCCAAGCTGAATACCCAGAAAAGCAAATAGCCGATAAAGGAAATCGCCACCGAGACGATAAATCCCAGCGTCAGGATGCCGTAGGTACCTTCCCGCTCGGGCAGGAGCTTCCTCAGCTTCCATTCGTTGCGCGCGTCGCTAAGCGCGGACGTCTCTATGCCTTGGGCCCGCAAATGTTCGACGATCGGCATTGCCTTGGCGTCATCCTCCATGTCAAGCCACAACGCGTAAGGGGTCAGCGGGATATGCTCGTACAAGTAATCCAAATGCGCCACGACGAAAGGCGTGTCGGGGTCCAGCGACGGCCAATAATCGGAAATGCCCGCGATCACTAATTCGATAGGGGTGCCTTGCACCGTCATTTGGAGAAGGTCACCTTGCTTTAAGCCGTGTTTCTCCGCAAACATGCCGGAAATAATCGCGCCTTGCTCGTATTCGCCCATCCAGCGAAGCAAGGTGAAGGGATGGGCGCTCTCGTAGAGGTCGATACGCCACCATGAGCTCCGGGCAAAATCGGCATTATCGATGCCCATCAGCTTGCCCTTGCCAAGTCCCTTGCCCGCGATCGACAGTTCGCCTTCCAATTGCAGGACGCGAGCCGACGATCTCACCCCCGGCATATTCTCGAACGGTGTCTGGGGAGGCTCCGTGTAGACGGTATCCCGCGGCTGATCCTCCGGAATATAGTTGCCCTCCTCGTCAAACAGTTGGACCTCCCCTTCCCATACGGGCTGCAGCACGACATCGGCGCCGTTGCCGTACAGGAGCCTTTCGCTTTCATTGCGATCCATCGTTCTAGCGGCGGAAGCGTGGAAGATGCCGAGACCCAGCGTCATGATCAGGAGCAGCATCAGCGGATAATACGAGCGCTGCGAGCGCGACAGCTGAACGAATACCAGATGGAGCGAAACCGGCAGCAAGCGTCGGAACAACGAATGCAACAGTTGCAGCGTCAGCGGGAACAACCTCAAGGCGACAAGTCCTGCTGCGAACATGGCTGCCGCGGGAATGAGAAAAAATAGCGGCTGCACCTGCATTGCTCCTCCTTCTCCTGCGCCCCCGGTCAATACTCGTCCGCTTTCGAAGCCGTACCAACCTAGACCAGCCAGCGCCAGCAGAGCCGCATCAAGATACCATCGCTGCCACAGCGGCGGCCGGTCGCTCCTCGCCTGCCGCTTCTTGTAGGCCACGATCGACTGCTTCCCGAACGAGCCTAACGGAAGCGTGCCCGCGACTATGGCAACGACGACGGCCGCGAAGCCATACCAGCCGGACAAGACGCTCCAGCCGACTGCCGCTTCCTTGCCCGGCTGGAATTGCATAAAGCCGTCCGTCCACACCATGACGCGCGCCATCCCGATCGCCAGCAGCATGCCGACCAGCCAGGCGATCGCTCCCAGCACGGCGCTCTCCAAGAGGAAGATTCCGTAGATCAGTCGCATCCGGGCGCCCCGGCTCCGGAGAACGGCAATGTCGTTGCGCTGCCGCTCCAGCGCCTGACCGGCGTTCATATAGATGAAATAGAAACACATGGCGAGCATCGGCACGGCCAACGCAACAAGCTGCGCCTGCAGCTTGACGTCTTCGCTCCGAAACATCTCGATAAGTCCAAGGAAGCTTATATCGACGCGCAGCTCGCGCAGCATTCGGAACAGATCGCTCTCCAGCCGCTTCATGCTGTTCTCGAGACGCGCCAAGTCGCCGCGATCCAAATTCGCCAGTTCGTATAAGCCGTACCAATTGGCTGAGGCTACATTGCCTCCCAGCTCCCCCAGCACTCTCTCCTCCATGGCTTGCGGCGATATCATCAGCATGCCGGAGAGCGAGGCTAATCCCTGGTACCAGTACGGCGATCCTTCATCCTTCGGACGAAACACCCCGACAATGACGAATTCCGCCTTCTGGTTGCCGGTACGCGTCTGTACCGTGTAGGAATAGATATCCCCGACCTTCAGGAATTGGCGAGCAAGCGCCTCTTCCGATACGATGGCTTCGATCGGGCCTTCCTTGGAGGCGTCCCCGTACATCCGGCCGTCCGTCAGCTCCACCTGCTCCTTCATGCCGGTCTGCGACATTAACGTCATTTGCCGTCTGCGGTTGTCGGCCTTCCCCTCGCCGCCGGGTCGAAGCTGCGATTGCGCCAGAGAATACGCCTCGACGGATTGTTTTCTGGGATATCCGATTTGCGATGGCAGCCGGTTCGCGACATAATCGTTAACCGTCTGCAGCTCCTCTACCTTCGTATGCGTACCCCGCGCGGCCTGATAACGAAGCAGCAGCGACCCCGGCGGCGACGAACCTGCGTCCTCCGTCAGCGACGAAACCATCAATTTCTTTAGCGCATGCTCCGTATAGACCGGTATGCAGGCGGTAAACGCTACGGCAATCAACAAGCCCAGCATCGTGCTGGCCGTCAATATCCGGTTATTCCACATTTTTCGCCGGACGAACCGGAGCATCCCCTTCATCGCCCAACCACCTTCTGTCCGGGCTCAAGCCCTTTCAAGATCTCCACCTCGGTCGAGGTAGAAAGGCCAACCTCCACATCCACCTCGCGTTTGTTGCCCTCCGCATCGACCACCTGCACGTAATTTCTGCCCGAGCCCGTGCGCAGCGCGGCGGGAGGAATGAGCACGGCATCCTTCTTCCTCTCCGTAACGACGGCTGCGCTTAGCGGGGTGCCCGACTTCGCGTCCTTGGGAAAATCATCGAGTTCGATAAGCACGAACGCGTTGAGCGCTCCTCCCTTCCCGCCCGAAGCGGAAGCAATGGGCATCCGCGACACCTTGCCCTTGAAGCTGCCCAGAGTATTGATTTGCACCTGCGCCTCCATGCCGATCGCTATCTTCTCCTGGTCGGAAGCGGAGAACCCCGCCGCCACGACAAGCTTCGTCCAATCCGCAAGCTCGCCGATTGTCTCGTACGCGTTTGCCATATCGCCGACTTCCTTCGCGAAGGATACGATCGTTCCGTCGAAAGGGGCCGTTAGCTCCGACGCGTCCAGCTTTGCCTGCAGCTCATCCCTCTCGCTTACGAGCAGCTCGAAATTCAGCTCGTCAAGCTCTTTCTGCATTGGCGTGCGGCTGTCGTCCCTGAGCTTCTCGATCATGGCAAGCTCCGCTTGCCGAACCTCGATATTTTTGCGCTTTAACTGCGTCTCCAGCGTACCGGTCGCAAGCTTCGCGATGGTCTGACCCTTTTTCACCGTGTCGCCCGCTTTGACCATGAGCTCCGAAATCTGTCCGCTTTCGCCCCCGAATTTCAGTTCTTCTTGCCGGGCGGACATCAGCTTGCCCGTAGCGCTTACCTTCGTCTCTATGTCCGCCCTGGCCACGGTAAATTCCGGTTTTTTCGAAAGCTTGGGAGGCTCGATCAATTGGATCAGCTCCGCATCCGACGCTTCGGGGGACAGACTGCAGCCCGATGCTGTCATCCATATCGACGTGAGCGCTAACGCCAGCATGAACCTCCATTTCTTACTTCCCCAGCCTGCCATCGGCCATTTCATAAACATTATCCGCTACCTCCAGCATCGTTTGATCATGTGTCGTCATGCAGATCGTCATGCCATCGCCCTGCAGTTGCCGGAAAAGAGCCAATATCCGCTTCGACATTCCCGTATCCAGCTCGGCAGTAGGTTCGTCCGCCAGCAGGAGCTTCGGAGAAGGAGCGACCGCTTTCGCGATCGCCACCCTCTGTTGCTCTCCGCCGGACAACTCGTATGGGCGGTGCAGCGGCCGCTTGGCCATGCCGACAAGCTCCAGGCAAAGATTAATTCTCTCCTCCCATAAGCCGGACGGCGTGCCTGCCATGCGCAGGCCCAACTCCACGTTCTCCTTTACGGACAGCAGCGGATGCAACGCGTAGGATTGGAACACGAATCCAATTTGTCTTTGCCGCAGCTTCGTCCGGCCTTTATCGCCAAGAGCCTGAAGCGGTTGTCCATCCACGACTGCCGATCCCTCCGAGGGCAGATCCAGTCCCCCCATAATGTTCAGCAATGTCGTCTTCCCCGAGCCTGACCGTCCTCTAAGCATAACCAGGCTGCCGGCCGTCAGGGTCAAGTCGATTCCCTTCAGCACTTCAACGCGCGCAGCTCCTGCTCCGAATGACTTTTCTACTCCGCTAAGCTGAACGATCGGCGATTCCACTATGCTCCCCGTCTCCATGACTTACCCGCCAATGAAGATGGAAGTGGCCATACCTCCGAATCCGCCGTCGCCGCGTTCCTTCTCGCCGCTCAAATTTGCTTCGGCCAGCGCGTCCACGGCTCTGTCCATCAAATCTTTAAACGCCTCGTCCGGGCTTTTGCTGCCGCTCGCCGCCGCTCCGATCTCCTCTCCCGCTATCTTCGCAAAGCTGTTGCGGAACCCTTTGGGGTACCAATTCGTCGACTCCTTGGGCAACGGCTTCAATTGATAGAAAGGCGACAAATCGGATCCGCTCGCGCTGGTCTCGTATCCCTTTCTCGACTCCAGTCCCATCGACGTCTTTGCCCTAATCTTTGCCGCTTCTTCGCTGTGCACGTATTGGACAAACGTCCATGCTTGGTCGCTTTCCGCGGAAGCCGCGTTAACCGCGAAAATTTGGGAGATGTCGTATTCGCTGGTCTGATCCGGCGCGCTGGCGTCCACCGGCGCCGTCGCGACGCCCAAGTTGATCGGCTCGGGAGACTTGACTTCTTGAACGGCTTCGTCCGACCCGGACGCAGCTCGGAACGAAACGGCACCGCCCGCCATGCCTCCTTCGCTCATATTCATCAGCATGGGATTGTCGACCGTCATGGCCGCCCGGCCTTGTTGGAACAACATACCGTCCAGCGAGAAACCCTGCTCGGAGTTTTGCGGCATGAACACCGTTTTCCCCGCATAACCGCCTACCACGGCTTCGAAGATTTCCTTCCATTCCGGATCCGACATCGTCAGCTCCGTCGCGTCCGCGTTCAAGTAATTCAACCCCTTGGCGGCGGCCATATCCTGAATAAGCTTAAAGG
The DNA here is from genome assembly GCF_014303795.1 of Paenibacillus sp. PAMC21692. Classification (NCBI taxonomy): domain Bacteria; kingdom Bacillati; phylum Bacillota; class Bacilli; order Caryophanales; family Paenibacillaceae; genus Paenibacillus; species Paenibacillus sp. PAMC21692. Next base: position 3,583,433 of record NZ_CP060293.1, on the reverse strand, counting down.
CATTCTGATCGAACATGGAGGGCGCAAATCCGTAGATGCGGCTCTCGTCGTCCCCGTCCGCAGGGAAACGGGCCGCGAGCTGAAGCACCTCTTCCCACGTCATGCCGTCGCTTGGTTCCGGCACCCCGTATTTCGCGAACAGGTCCTTGTTGTAGTAGAGCGCCTTCGTATTAAAGGATGGAGACAGACCGTACAGCTTGCCTCCTCCGGAATCCCGCAGCAATTGAACGACACCTTCCACGATATTCTCGATATCGAAGCCGTATTGCTGAACCATCGCGTCGAGATCGTACAGCTTCCCGTCCGCCGCCAGCGTCTCGTATTGCTCCATCGTCAGCAGCACCACATCCGGCTGCTCGGCGTCAATGAGATCGGACATGGCCTGTACGGGATCCTTTTGCATGGAGACGTCCATCGTCGGAATGATCTCGAACTCTACGTTCGGATATTTGGCGTTGAACACATTGCCGTAACTTTGATAAAAAGATTGCTCGTTGAAATAAGCGACTTTGAGCGTAACGGGTTCTCCCGGATCCGGCACCTTGTCCTTGCTTTCCCCTCCCGATGAGCAGCCAGCCAGCATCGCCGCAATAACGGGAATCGCGATTAACCGTCCGTGCTTCCGTTCCCTATTCCAAACCGTCCTCATACCTTACTTCCCCTTTCATCGCATCCTATTGTAGTTGTTCACTCGTGACGATTATGGGGTTCGTCTCTTAGAAATGGCTTTGAATTGCTTAAAGGAAGCTTAAGGAGGGACAGCTGGAGCGCGTTACGAAAGAAGTAACGCACTTGTACTTTTGGGGGCCACAGGCGTTACTAACGCCTATGGACGCTATTCAGAGTTACTTTCCGATCCATCGGCGTTTTAACGTCTATGGCTGCTCGTTCGCCTGCTTTTTGGAGCCATAAGCGTTTTTAACGCCTATGGACGCTATTCAGAGTTACTTTCCGAACTATCAGCGTTTTAAACGCCTACAGCTGCTCGTTCGCCTACTTTTTGGAGCCATAAGCGTTACTAACGCCTATGGACGCTAACTGCTATCCCCCAAGATTGATTAATCAATTATGCGAAAATCAATTCCAAGTAACTGATCAAAATGAAGAAAGGGCGATGTTGTCCTCTGAGAGAACAACACCGCCCTGCAAGTAAGGAGAAGTCGCATGGACGTATCAGCCGGCGTCCGGAAACGTCATCACGATCGTCGTACCCTTATGAAGCACGCTGTCCGCTTCGATCTTGCCGCCATGACGGGTTACGATCCATTGCGCAATCGAAAGCCCGAGCCCCGTGCCGCCTTCCGTCCGGTTTCTCGTCTTGTCTCCACGGTAAAAGCGCTCGAATATAAACGGCAGCTCTTCTCTCGGAATACCCGGCCCTGTATCCTGGATCTTCAGCTCGACGCCTGACGCCGTCTTTTTGCAAGACGCCCGCACCTTGCCTCCGTGAAGCGTATATTTGATCGCGTTATCGAGCAGGATCATGAGCAGCTGCTGCAGCCGCTCCTCGTCGCCGGATATCGTCGATTCTTCGGGAAGATACACCGATAACAGGATGTTCTTCATGGCGGCCAGAGGCAGAAATTGCTTGGCGACTCCCCTAGTCAAATCGTCGAGCCTGACCGGCCGCAACTGAAGCTCCAGTCCTTCGGAATCGCTTTGCGCCAGCGTCAGAAGCCCGTTTACAAGTTTGTTCATCCGTTTGATCTCCTTCAGCATTGTCGATATCTCCATGCTCTCCTCTTCAATCGTATGACCCGGATGGCGAAGCAACAGCTCCGTATGCGTCTGGAGAACCGCAAGCGGAGTCCGCAGCTCATGCGAAGCGTCCGCCATGAACTGCTGCTGCTTCTCCCAGGAGGAACGGATAGGCACGAGCGCCCGCTTGGCCAAATACAAGCCGGCGAATATCGATATGCCTCCCCCGAATATGATGCCTACGATGATAAGGGTCATAATCGTGTTAAGCATGCTGATCTCCGAGCTGATGTCGCTCACGTATTGATAATAACCCACTTCGGGATCGCCGCCGTCAGCCCGTATGTTTAGCAGTCTATATTCGGCTCCCTTATGACTAATGGAATAGAGACCTTCCTTTTGCAGCGAACGCTGCAGCACGTCCAGCAGATTGGGCGGATACGAATAGGTAATATTCATATTCAGCAGTTGTCCCTCATCGTTCCAGAATAGAATGTCCACATTGCGCGCGAAAACGCTGCTGGCCGAACTGATGGTAGCGAGGGAAAGCTTCGTTTCCTGCGCCATGACAAACGGCAAGCCCTGCGTCGGCATAGTCGAAATCGTCGTCACGGGTCTCCACATGACAGAACGTTCCTCCAGCGCCTTGTCGATGCCGCCGATAATCGTCGTCCTCATATACAAGTACAGGCTTGTCCCCAGTACGGTCAATATGAGGAACAAAACGGTGGCATTGAGCAGCGTCAGCCTAATTTTCGTCTTTTGGAACATGCGACTTCTCCTTCATCATATAGCCGATGCCACGCACTGTATGGATCAGCTCCGGACAACCTGCTGCAGTCAGCTTCTTGCGCAAATAATGGACGTACAGCTCCACGATGCCTATGCCCGTGTCCGAGTCGAACCCCCAAACGCGATCGAGAATTTGCTCGCGGGTCAGAATTTGATTGCGGTTAATGACCAGAAATTCTAGCAGCTCGAATTCCTTCGCCGAAAGCTTAAGCGGTACCTGGTTATAGTAACCTTCCTGAAGGCGCGGCCGTACCGTCAATGGACCTATGCCGATATCGCCGTTCTCGGTCAACGTGCCGTGCCTGCGCAATATCGCTCTCGCCCGCGCCAGCAGCTCCTGAAAGGCGACCGGCTTCACGACGTAATCGTCTGCTCCGGCGTCGAGCCCCTCAACCCTCCGTTCCACCGCGTCGAGCGCCGTCAGCAACAGGATCGGGGTATCGATCCCCCTTGCGCGCAAATAATGGATGATCGCGATACCCGTCATGCCGGGCAGCATTAAATCCAGAATGATGAGATCGTAAATATTTTGCTCCGCCATGAAAGCCCCGTCATCCCCGCGCAACGTGACATGCACCTGGAAGCCTTCCTCCCGAAGCACGCTGGATATGGCATGATTAAGAGATACGTCGTCCTCTATGACCAACACTTGCACTTTCGCCCCAACCTTCCCGTCTATCAACTGGTGGTCCTAGTATAAAGGATAAAGCTTAAAAGAAGATTAGACCGTCGTTCCTACGTTACTGCAACCCCTGGCAGCATTAGACGAGTCCCTATCTCTGTCCGACACTAGACGATTACACTTCCGACGATCGCCGATCCTTCATATAGTGATCATATCCCCTAATTAATAGAGACGAGAGGTGAGCGCATGCCAGATAACGGATATCTGAACGTGAACGGTCAAAATTTCCTCGTATATGATGATAGAGAGCTGCAAGAGAAAATGAACACGATCTTCGATTCCGATACGGGAAAAATTAGAACATCGGCGTTGCCGAGCGACTACGGAGCGACTGGAGCTACGGGTCCTACCGGGGCGACGGGCGCAACGGGCCCGGTCGGCCCAACAGGTGCGGTCGGGCCTGCGGGCACTGCCGGCGCCACTGGCGCTACCGGGGCGACTGGGGCTACGGGAGCCACCGGGCCGACCGGCGCTGCCGGGGCTGTTGGTGCCGCTGGCCCTCAGGGTCCTGTTGGTCCTGCAGGTGCTAAAGGCGCCACCGGGGCGACTGGGGCTACAGGCAACACTGGCGCTACTGGGGCCACAGGCCCTCAGGGTCTTGTTGGTGCTGCGGGCACCAAAGGAGCCACCGGGGCGACTGGGGCTACAGGCAACACCGGCGTTACCGGGGCCACAGGCCCTCAAGGTCTTGTTGGCGCTACTGGCGCTACTGGGGCCATAGGCCCTCAGGGTCCTGTTGGCGCTGCTGGCGCCAAAGGAGCCACCGGGGCGACTGGGGCTACAGGCAACACTGGCGTTACCGGGGCCACAGGCCCTCAAGGTCTTGTTGGCGTTACAGGCCCTAATGGGGCCATAGGGCCTCAGGGTCTTGTTGGCGCCACTGGCGCTACCGGGCCGCAAGGTCTGCAAGGACCGAAGGGGGATGTCGGTCCGCAAGGACCCGTCGGCCCGCAAGGACCGCCGGGAACAAGCTCCGGATCGGGAAGCTCGATAAGCTACACATTGGAGTTGGCCCGCTGGGGCATCATGGCAGGCCTTCCTGCCAAACCTTATACGGATGCCAACTACCTTCAAGCCGACAGAAACGTTCAAGGCTTCAACAATGCCCTGCAATGGGCTTACGAGAACGGTTACAGAATGGTAATCGTACCGACGGGCAGCTATGCGATCTGTTACCCGCGCACCATCATGGTCACGCAGAGCAATATGACGTTCGACTTCGGAGGCTCCACGCTAAAAGTCATCTACGATTCGACGCGCAAGTCTCCGTTCGATACGAGAACCGGCGTAACCGACTTCTACAACTTTCCTGGACGCGATTCCAATGGCAACGACGGAGTCAGCATCAAGCTTCAAAGCGTTACCGACTCCCATATCCGCAATCTGATCCTGATCGGAGACAAGGCGGATCGGATTTTCGCGAACTCGGCCGAAGCCGCCATTGAATGGACTTACGGGATTCAAATCATTCGAGGTTCTTCCTATTGCTCCGTCCGCAACTGTACCATCAGCAGCTATATGGGTGACGGCATCTCGCTTGACAGTACAGGATTTTTCGATTATGCGGAATTCGCTCTCGGCCTGACGGTAAACGATATCAATCGCGCTACGGGAGCCGTCATCCCCGCTACGGGCAAGACGCTTGTGTCTCAGCTGCTGACCATCCCAACGACAGGTTACAGCAGCTTTCTGGTTGCCGGAGCAGGCTATTCGCGCCAGACGGCCATAACCAACAAGGAGGTCGACGTTGCCTATTACGCCGCGGACAACACCTATCTTGGCTACTACAGCAACAAAAAAATATATACGCCGATCTCTATTCCGCCGGAAGCGCGTAAATTCCGTTTCCTCTTCAACAACGAAACCAACACGGCCAAAAACATGCAAATGACCTTGAAATTCGGACTGACGCCGCATCATAACACGATTGAATTTAACGAAGTATACAATCTGCATCGAGGCGGTATTACGCTCGGGGGCAATTACAATATCGTGCAGCACAACAGTATCCATGACGGAACCGGCGTGCTGGACCGAAAGCCAATTTTCCCCGATCCGACCCGGTACGGCATTAATCAGGAAGATTCCTACGGCGACAACTGCGTTATTCGGAATAATCTGTTCTACAATCTGTTTCACGGCGCTCTGGTCGGGTGCTGGACAATCGAAATTCATAATAATCATTTCTACAACTTAAGCGGCATCGGCATCAACTTGTATTCGCTTCATATGGCCAACGTCCGGGAGAACTACCTGTACCGTTGTCAGACTGGCATCGGCTTAATGGACGCCCATCTGCCTCACGCGCATGTCAACATCGAAGACAATACGATCGCGTACGCAAGTAATGCCGGACTTGGGGGCACGGGTTACGATGTGTACTTCTACGGCAACACATTGATCGACACGAATTCCTTTGCCATGGCGGATGACGATACGATTATTTGCAGAGGCAACCATTTTGTCTGGACCGATCAATTCAGCGGCATCCCTACGGTTACGGCGAACCGTGTGGAGCAATGTTCGTTCGAGGGCTGGAATGCTCAGAGGGAGTTCAGCTTAAAGTCATACGAGGTGTCGGATTCCGTTTTCACCAATCTCAATGTACGTATCGAAACGAGGAACGGGGCTAAAACAGCAGAGAATGTTCTTTTCCGTTCATCCGCATTTACGCGTTGCATTCTCAACAACCATCAGTTATCCACGAGACAGCGACAAGTGCAAATTAATGGCAGCAGGCTGACGGATACCGTGGTAAAGCTCGGCAACATCAATACGCCCGAAGAGTCGCCGCTCACCACGTTGAATGAATGCGACTTGTACGTGAGTACGATCACCTATATGTTCCAAGGAGAGTTCAACACGGGGGTCGGTAGAATCGAGGTCAACCGTTGTCGAATCATCATCGCGAACTCGACTTTCGCTTATCTGTTGACGAATGTATTTAACGTCGCCAGCACGATCATTTTTTCCATCAAACGATCCACATTGACTTATACAGGAACAGGACGTTTAAATCTGCAATATTACAATCCAACCAACAAAAGAGCCGTGCGGTTGTTCGCGACCAGCCGGAATATTTTGCGGAATATAAACCCGCCGGCTCCCGAAGCGGGGATCGTCATCGAATATGATCCCGATATCGAAGGTCTCGCTCCGCCGACTGACGGCGTCTGGTTCAAGGGCGACATTTACGGCAACGCCGCTCCATCGGCAGGAGGCAACGTGGGATGGGTTTGCGTATCCCCGGGTCCGGCAAGCGACATCCCTTGGAGAGCTTCGGCAGCTCGGATTCGTGGAGATCGCGTCTTCGCTTCCGGGCGCGTCTACGAGGCCATGAACTCCGGCACGTCGGGGACATCTTCGCCGGCATGGCCGATCGGATCCGGCTCGACGGTCTCCGACGGAACGGTAACCTGGCAAGAAGTCGGCCCGCTTGCCTACTTCCGGGCTTACGGTACGATTTTCTAGAGATTGCCTAATGACGTGCATGCAGGTAGAAGCAGATATGTCATAACCACCGGCTAAGTCGGTGGTTATGTCCGCCTAAGGGAGCAATTTTCGCGCTATGAATCGCATGATCTCATCCTGATGGATACACGCTCTGCAATATTATTAGTGAATTGATGGAGGCTCAAGTGGGACGAGTCGGAGCTGGTGAGAAGTGTTTCGAGAACTGGAGATCTAATGGGGAGGTTCTCAAGAGCATTTTTGGGAAGCCTATCACGCTATTTATCTATCGTTCGCAAGATGCGAGCTTTTATCCAAAAAAATAGCGGTATACGTGTCGCTGCAGCGTATTGCAAAGCATGTCCTACCCGCATCCGTCGTCCTGCGTGCTGGGGTGAACTTGGTCACTCCGGCTTGGAAGCTTTAACGAACCTTTTCCCCCATTCGCAGAGCGGGTCCAGCACTATCCTTAGCGACCATCCGCTTTCGGTCAACTTGTAGATGACTTTGGCTGGCACTTCCGGGAAGACTGTGCGAAGAATGAGGCCATCCGCTTCAAGCTCCTTCAACTGCTGGGTGAGCATTTTTTGTGTGATTGGCGAGAGCACCCGCAACATCTCCCCGTTTCGCAGCTCGCCCTGTTCCGCGAGAAGGCAGAGGATCGCCGTTTTCCATTTGCCTCCGATCCGGGACAACGTCTCTTCTGTTGGATCGTGATAGGTTTTTTTCTGGTTTTTAACGCTGGAATTTGCCTGATCAGCTTCGTTTGTTATGCTCAGCACCTCCTTCAACGTACCCATTCGGTAACTATATTACCGAAAAGTGCGTACTTTTCTGATCTGATTATATCTTGTATGCTCAGTCTTGTCAGTAATGCGGGAGAACAGGTTAGAGGAGGAATACAACATGGAAAAGAAATCAAAGTGGGGCGTCGGCATCATCGGAGTGGGAGGATGGGGCGGTCTTGCTCACGTCCCGGCACTCGCTGCGCTGGATACATACGATACGAAGGCGGTGACCGGGACTCGGTCGGAGAGCGCACGGGCGGCGGCGGAGCGCCATGGCATTGAGCGGTTTTATACGGACGCGTTGGAGATGGCGAAGCAGCGCGACATTGACGTCGTGGCGGTTACAGTAAAGGTCCCGGAGCATGCTCGGTTAATTCGAGCGGCGATTGAAGCTGGCAAGCACGTGTACAGCGAGTGGCCGCTAGCTCGGAATACAGAAGAGGCTGAGGCACTTCTTGCGCTTGCGGAGAAACGGAGAATCAATCATATCGTCGGCCTTCAGGCGAGAGGCAATCCAACCGTCCGCTACATCCGGGATCTGGTCGTAAAGGGCGCCGTTGGCCGCGTCCTGGCGGTGAACTGCGTCGCGACGCTGCCCGAATTCCCGACGAGGAGCGGGACAGTAGACTTGGCTCACGTCTATCTGCTGGATGAATCCAACGGGGCCAATCAATTGACCATCGGAGCGGCGCACTTACTTGATCCAATAGAATATATCGTAGCCCCGTTTGCCGAAGTATCAGCGACGCTGGCCACGCAATATCCGGAGGTCCATGTACATGAGACCGGCAAAACCGTACGGGCTAATGCACCGGATCATGTGCTTATCGCCGGTAGACTGGCCCAAGGCACGCTTGTTTCGATGCAATTCGTCAATGCTGGAGAGCCCGGCTTTACGATGCGGATTATCGGGACCGAGGGTGAACTGGTCGTGACGCCGCGGGACGGACTGATGTTCCAAATGGACCGACTGAATCTTAAAATTGTCCGACCGTCAGGGGATACAGAGACGCTCGAAACGCCGGATGGCTACGCCTCGATTGCGCAGAATACGCCGCCAGGACCGGGCTACAATGTCGCCCATCTCTATGCCTTATTTGCTGAGCGGCTCGCCGGAGGCGAGGTGGGACTCCCTGACTTCGCTCAAGCTGTGCGGTTGCATCGGCTGATGGACGCCATCCGCGCGTCATCAGCAACCGGCATTCACCAGGCGGTGGAGTGAGGCGTTGTAGGCCATTATTGTATGTTATTTGGTCAGTCGTAGTTTTTTGTTCAAAATCCTGTTTCTCGAACTATTTCAATGGTCCTTCTATAGGTATAACTATTTTACTTTTTTCAAATACATGGACGAGGTATTTTAAGTTTGATTTTACTTCCACGTACCCCGGAGCTAAATAGAGGACTTTTCTTTCCCCATCCATTATTACAAATATCCTGTCACTACCATTGTAAACCTTCTCGCTTCCGAAAATAACTAATTCTTTTGTTTGATGACCAGTTAAAAAGGTGTCTCCAAAAAGATTAAGAAATTGAATACCGGTCAGTAACCCGAAAAAATAGCATAAAATTAGAATTCCAAAAAAGAAAGTTTTTTTGATTGTATTTGATAGATGTTTGATCTCATCCCGAAATCTAAAAGAAGCTTCACCAAACAACAAATAACAGCCTAAGAAATGAGTTGCAATTTTAAAGCTCATAATATTTCGCTCATATTTATCATATATCAAAAAAATTATACCAATCATTATGAGAACAGTGCATATAACAAATATTCTTATCCAGGTCTTACTACTCAGTCGATTCATGTATCCCCCGTTATTTACTTGAAGCTAAGTTAGTTTTTAAATTCGGAAGACACTAATTTAGCTTCATTTTTTATTTATTAGAAACGAGACTCCCCAGAATTGTTCTCCCTGTGTACTCCCTCTCCCACTTGTATAGTTCTTTATTTTAATCCCTAGAACCTGCATATTTAGAGCTAAACCAGTACTCTTGATTCTAGCATTAGCAAGCAATGTAGAACCACCTATCAATCCACTACCAGCTTCAATTCCAAATTCCGGAATCGAATCCAACCCAATCAAAAATATCATCACGTTGTGAAACACCTTCGGTTACTGACCGAATAACGCCATCTTCTACTGCAATATCAACGCACTTGCCCTCTTTCAGAAAGATTGATAACATGAACCCGTTCGTCTGCTTCAATTGTTGCCAGTGTAGCAGCGAGAATATCTTCTGCATCTATATTAGATTTTTTACCATGGATGCGATTCAAAAAATCCTCGGTAATCGTGCAGGGCGGTGCCGCCACCTCCATAATGGAAGGCGCCTCCTGATTGGTGACGTGCATATAAAGAGGCTTCTTGGAAACAAAAGGATCTCCCTTCAAACGAAGCTCGGCGCTGCCCTCAGTACCTGAAACGAAAATCCTGCAATCGCCCCATGTCCAGCTTGAAAGAGGAGTATGCCAATCTGCATAAAGCTGCGCCGTTATCCCATTTTCTAATAGCACCTGCAAACCAACCATGTCATAGAAAGTGGTGTGATCTGGCAAAATGTTTTTGGCTAGATAGCCTTCAGAGCCTACAACCTCACTTCCTGTAAGCCAACGCAAGAGATCAAAGTCATGAATGAGAAGATCTATCAAGATACCTCCCGACTGTTCTTTCGAAAAAAACCAATGCGGCCTTTCATTTGAAGAAAGGAGATGCGGCTTACGCATCCCAATGCTAACGATCCTTCCGAACGTACCGCGTTCGATTTGTTTTTTCAACGTATAGACCGGCGGGCTGAAGCGTTCCGTCAACAGCATGCCAATTTGGATAATTCTCCTTCTACTCAACATTTCCAGACGATGATAATCACCTCGACATGTCACAATAGGTTTGTCAACCATTATGTGCTTGCCTTTACGTTCACAGATCTCCACGATGTCTATCTTTTGATTGTTGATCGCAGCACACCCTACAATATCGATTTCAGGAGCGAGCATGTCTTCCATGCTGCTAACAAGTGAAACACCATATTTATCGGCAACCGTTTCTGCGATTCCAGCAGGATTCGGATCATAAATACCGGCGCATTCATGGCCAAGCTCCAGCATTTCCTGAATGAATCTATTAATATGGGCATGCTGGCATCCAATGATAGAGAACACATGTTTTTTCACAGTAAGATCCTCTCTTTCAACTCAATATGGTTTATATCATCCTGCCCCGAGGGGCGTACGATTAAGATCAAATCTGTTGATTATCTACAAAATGGCAGAAAAAAGACCGCTCATTTCGGTGTAGTGTTTGTACCCCTACAAACTCTACGGAAGGTGAGACGGTCTCATGAACCATTTACAATGCTAGCGCCTATTCTGCATTAAACAGTATCTAAATGTGCCCAAGCTCTTCGGAAAGCATTGGCGTAGAAATATTCACTTCAGCTTTTAACTCATGTGATCGATAGATGCCCTCCAGAACTGCAATGACATCTCTGGAGTAATCCATTGAACATTCCGGTTCGCATTCCCTTTCGATGCTTGCAAGCAACTCGCGAAATTGCAAGACAAAGGGGGAATCCTCTCGAGGCACTGGGATTTGTTCGTAAACGCCATTACGGCTGAGCCACACACCTTTGCCCGGAATGACTTTCATCATAGCCTCCGTAAAAATAAGCTCAAGCTCGTTCCTCGGCACACCTCCGTAACCCGATTGTACAATAGTGGATGGCACTCCCGACTCATTCTCAAGGAAAACAACCCCGCTGCCCTCTACATCGCCTGCCGGTCCGTAATGGCTGATTGATGCTCGAACTTTCACGATTCTCGCATTTCCGAGCCACATCAATCGATCAATAGAGTGCGATCCCAAATTAAACAAGATACCGCCTCCCGCACGCTGCTTGTCGAGAAACCAGGCCGGGCGATCCGTGTTGTAGTATGCTTTGTGGCGCGTATCATTCATCATGACAAGCTGTCCTAATCGCTTTGCTTCATTCTTAATGAACTTCTTTGCCGCCATGTTTTCCGCAAGAAAATGCTGCGTATGGCCGACCATCAGTCGAACGTTGTTATGCCGTACAGCATCCATGATGTCATCGCATTGCTTCGCATTTAATGCCATTGGTTTCTCGAGCAGTATATGACAGCCTGCCTCGGCGCAAAAGATCGCTGCTTCCATGTGCAAATGATGCGGCAGCGTAATGACGACGATATCCGGCTTCTCCCTCAGCACCATTTCACGATAATCCTCATACGCAATCATACCGTACGTCTCGGATAGTTGTTCAGCCCGATCAATCCTGATATCCGCAATGGCAACAGGCTTCAATCGATCTTGCAGCTCATTCATTGCCATCAAATGACCTTCGGTTATCTGTCCGGCGCCAATAACCGCTATTCTATATCTCATAGGTTCACCTTTCTTATCGTTCACTTGTTTGAAGCAGCTTGTATAAGAGTCCTGCATCCAGCGACGCCGATGCCGATTCCTGATCCAGATAAAGAGTCCACTGCGGATGGTCTTTCAAAATCGTGGAAGGAATTTCATTCATCAGCTCGTTCTCTAGCGTAAGTTTGATCGCATTCGCTTTCACCCGATGCGGCACGCACGATATGATGACGGAACTTTTCATAATTTGCCGGATACTCATTGTAATGGCTTGCTTCGGCACATCGTCGTTCGAAGCGAACCAGCCTTCGCCAACTTGCTGCTGTTTGCAGGACTCGGCAAGATCAACAACAAAATACGGCTCCTCTGTATTAAAATCAGCCGGCGGATCATTAAATGCGACATGCGCGTTTTCTCCAATGCCGATCAAAGCGAGATCGATCGGCGCTTCGTTTAATCTTGCGTTTAACTCCTCGATATTGCGGCGAACATCGCCTTCGCCGTTCACCAATTCATAACGCTCGACACCGACATGAGCCAAAAACCGCTCCATCAAATATTTGCGAAAACTGGCCGGATGAGTCTCCGGCAAATCTACGTACTCATCCAAATGAAACATCTCGACCTTGCTCCAATCCAAATCCGCTTGAACAAAATGCTTAAAAAATGCAAATTGCGACGCCCCTGTGGAAAGCGTAAGCCTGGCTCTGCCGCGCGCCTTAATCGCAGCTTGCAGTATTTCAGTTGCATGTGCAGCCGCAGCTTTTCCCAACTCATCCGCATTGTTAAGTACTTTTACTTCCATGTTATAATAGCCTCCCTGAGTATCCTTTAGTTTAGTTAACGGTTTAATTTCTACTCACTATGAAATTATCAAAGTACACATTGCCCGTCGACCGCTGGCTGTAGACACGAAAGGCGCTGATTTTGGGACTGACTGCCGTATAAGATTCCTGAGCCATCTGCGTCAGTGCGCCGCCCTGCGGTCCCGTTCGGAACGTCACGGTATTCGTTGTAAAATCGAAATCGATTGTTACCGTATACCAGGTATTCAAGCTATATCCGGGCAGAAGATTACGATAAGTACTGCTCGTGCCTACCCGGTATTTCAGACCGTTTGCCGTATCCGTCTGTATCTCCACGAAGTTGGATCCGGTATACAATAAAATCTTGTCGCCATTAAAATTCGCTTCCCGCATGTAGTCGAAGCTGAAATGCGCGGTCGGCCCCTCGGCCATGAAGTTATAGACGAAGTTGCCCGTCGCTCCGTTCGCAACGCTTAAGCTGAGGTTCGCACTGCTTGGCTCCGCGGCGACCAGCCATGTTGTCGGCCAAGCGGTAGGATAGGCGGAATACGGCTGACCTACTGTACCGTCATTGAAATCAACAACCAAATCCGAGGATTGACCGCCAACGGTCACTTGCACGGGAGCCGACAACGGCGATTCTCCCTCTGCATTAATTGCGCTGATCTTGTAGTAATAAGTCGTATCCGCTAGCAGCCCTTTATTTCGGTAAGCGGTATCCGTGATGGCTCCTACCTCCAGCTTCCGGTACGGTCCATCCAGATTCTCTGCCCGGTAGATCGCGTAAGTCTCAGCTTCGCTTACTGCATTCCAGCTGAGCGCGACTTCGTTTCTCCTGGCTGTGGCCGTGACGCCGGACGGTTCTGCAGGCCCATTCCAAGAGGTCACATTATCAAAGTACAGGCTGCCGCTCGAGCGCTGATTGTAGACGCGGATAGCACTGATTTTGGAACTTGCCCCCGTATACGATTCCTGCGCCTGTATTGTCAGCGGTCCGCCTTTTGGTCCTGTTCGGAACGTCACCGTATTCGCAACGAAATCGAGATCTATCGCTATCGTATACCAGTTATTCAGTTGAAAGCCTGGAATCAGATTGCGGTATTCGAGCGTTGTCCCTAGCCGATAGCGCAATCCGTAAACCGAATCCGACACTGTCTCAAGGAAGTTCGTCCCTGTATAGAACAGGAGTTTATCCAGATCGAAGTTCGCCTCGCGCATGTAATCGAATTGGATATGCGAAGTCGTTCCTGTCGATGTGAAGTCGTACGTGAACGTCCCTATCGCGTTAGGCGCGATACTGAGGCTCTTGTCAGCGGAGCTCGGTGTAGGCGATACCGTCCAGGCCGTCGGCCATTCAGCTGGCGCAAAATAAGAATCGCCATTGGTTCCATCGTTGAAATCAAAGCTAAGCGGTTGTAACGATTCTTTCGTCGTGGCCGCAGCATGCAGCGACAAGGCGGATTCTCCGCTAGCTGTAACTGCTGTCACTTTATAAGCATATTCGGTCCCGGAGGTTAATCCGTTGTTGATGAATGTAGAAGCAGTCAGCGCCGTAGTCGTCAGCTTTGTGTACACGCCGTTCAAGCTGGCAGCCCGATAGACATGATACCCGGTTGCTCCAGCCATAGGCGTCCACTTCACTCGGATCGAATCCCGGTTTAACGCTTGTGCTTGTACATCACCAGGAGCCCCGTTCACGGCAGTCTTCGACAGTGCGGGAACGACACCTTCGGGAAAGGTCCCAATCGTCAATTCGTTTAAATATTTTTCCAGATTCGTATATCCGTCGCCGGTGTAATCGGTTTTCCCGTCAAGAGCACTGTTCGGATTTAATCCATGCTCCAGCTCCCAGACATCCGGCATCCCGTCGCCATCCGTATCCGCCGGCACTTCAGCCGTCTGTAACACCGGCCATTGCAATGTTACTTTCGTCGCATGTTTAGCCTCCAGGGTTGCCTGATCTTCTGCCGATAAATTGTTCGCCGTATAGATGACGCTTCCCGTCCCGTTAATAACGTCGTTAACGAGTTCACGATCGACTTCATCCCGCTTGAGGCTTGCGCCGGCGTAATTCAGCACCTTCTCGTAAGCGACGTCCGGACTATCCTGCGGCGATGGATTCGGCATCGCGAACGGGGTACTGATGAACATCTGCGGATTCTTGTAGATACCGCCGAAGTTGTTCGGATGGCTGTTGGAGGACAAGCTGCCGTCCCGGCGGACCATCTTGTTGCCGGTGAGCGCGATACTTGAACTATACGGCGGGTTAAGGTCAACCACATCCGTCTCTGCCATTCGATCTTCAATTTGAGTACTGATCCCAGCCTTGTAGTAATTGTTGACCATGTTGCCTTGCCCGCTCTGGCCGTACATACTCTTATAGCCCCAGTCGTAAATCACATTGTTGCGCACGTCCTGCGATTTACCGGAAAAACGTGGATTGCGGCTGTCGTTATGGGCGAGCAGGTTGTAGTAGAAGGTGGCATTATCTCCGCCCCATATACCGCCATAACCGTGGAACCCTTTGCCCTCCACGTTGGATTTCACGATTGTCGGGCCAATTGTACTGTACTGCAGCGTGAAGTCAACGTTCTGATAGAAAGAAAAGGATTCATCCGTTCCCCAACTCGCCGAGATATGGTCGAAGATGATCTGTTTGCGATGCCGACCTGTAACGCCATCCATGTCGACGCCAGCTTCGTCGCCCGTACGGAAACGCAGATAGCGGACAATCAGGTTATCGCCTTGGAACACAACCGTATGCTTCTTAAAAGTAATGCCGTCCCCTGGCGCACTTTGCCCAGCAATTGTCAGATTGGAGGACGTTACGTAGAGCATCGATTCCAGCGCGATCGTCCCGGACACCTTGAACAGGATCGTTCTGTTGCTCTGGCTGACCGCGTCGCGGAACGAGCCCGGGCCGGAATCGTTCAGATTCGTGACATAGTACACGTCCTGACCGCGTCCGCCCGTTGCGAATTTGCCTCCCCCTTCTGCCCCAGGGAAAGCGGGAATCGTGCCTGGAGTTACGCTTGGCGGCAGCGGAGGCGGATCCAGCGGCGTGCCTACTGCAGGTCCGACGAGTACAGAATACATCCGACCAAAACCAATGTGCCCCGTAGCCTGGTTCCCGCCCAAAGCGACAGTTCCCGCCTTGTAGGTACGTGAATAGACGCGGTAGATGTCTGTCGTCGTGACGATGCCGTCTGCGTCTCTGACTTCGGTTTCGATCGTATCTCCAGTAAACGTCCAACCATATTGCGGGGTCAGCCAGTAATCGGAGTTGAACGGATCCGTCGAAGCGTTAACAGCATGCATGGCCACATAAATCGTGGCATCCTGGTCAATCTCGAACGTGAGGAATGGATTGGTCGGTTCGTTCTTATGATCTGTTCCTCCGCTCGTTTGAATAAATGATAAACTAGCATAAGAGCCTATGTCGGAAAATGTCGTGGAGGGATCGTTGACATACACTTCCTTTCCGGTCTGCAGATCGTTGTCTACGACGTAGGTGATAGGATCGTACCACAGGTTGTTCTGGGTAAGATTGCTGATGCCGATCGACGAAGCCATTACCGGAAAAGGTGGAAGGAGCTGCAAAGCAAGCAATAGTGCGGTTAGCAAAGCTATTGATTTTTTCCTCATTAAGATCCTCCTCCAAACGGTTTATATCTTACTGAAGAAACCCCTTTCATCACTGAAGAAACCCCGTTTCATTCCATCTTAACGCCCCCCCTTTCAACTAAAGGAGTGTACATAGAGTGCAAATTCTTCGCATATAAACGATAAACGCTTACAGTCCACTCCATTGCATTCGATCTTACTTCGGTATCCGCATGTTCACAAGTTCCATTTGCATCGGATACCGTACAATATCTTAGAAAAGCGCTTTCATTTCACGAAATCTAATGAATAGTACTCCGTTTATGAGATGTACCTTGTTCGTCCGACTGATGCCATGTAAAAATTGAGATGCAACGCGAATCCCGAAACCGCTATAAAGCGCCATAAAGGAATTGCGGCCTCTAGTGCATCTAGTGCAAAGAAAAAAAACAAAACAGAAGGAGTTGAATGCATTGAATCAAGTAGCGCCTCTTACCAATTCTCCTATCAAGAGGCGGAGCCGCTGGGCATCGTCATTCAAAAAAGGGTGGGAGCGTTCAAAGTATCTTCATTTATTGGCACTGCCCGGGGTTCTGTTTTATTTGATTTTCAATTATGCACCGATGTATGCCATTCTAATCGCGTTTCAAGATTTTCAGCCTATGAAAGGGGTGTGGGGCAGCACTTGGGTTGGTTTCGATCAATTCAAGACATTTTTTCAGCATATCTATTTTTGGCGGGTCATCCGCAATACCTTGCTACTCAGTCTTCTCGAATTATTGATCGTTTTTCCTCTGCAAATCTTGTTTGCAATCCTGCTTAACGAGATACGAAAAAACTTCTATAAGCGATTCGTACAGACGGTGAGCTACTTACCGCATTTTATCTCATTGCCAGCGATTATCGGGATGCTGTTCATGTTCCTTTCCCCTCAGGACGGCCCGTTTAATATGCTGCTCACAAAAGTGTTCCAAATAGAACCGATCAACTTCATGGGGATATCGGAATGGTTCAGGCCGTTATACATCCTTTCGGAGATCTGGACGACGCTCGGATGGGGCGCAATCATCTACCTGGCCGCTTTGACGAACGTGAATCCGGATATGTATGAGTCCGCCTCGCTTGACGGGGCAAGTCGAGTAAAGATGATCTGGCACATTACTTTGCCTGCTATCCAGCCTACTGTCATGATCATGCTGCTGCTCCAGATTGGTAAAATGATGTCGCTAGGGGCGGACAAGGTGTTGCTCATGCAGTCTCCCGTCACATACGAAGTATCGGATGTGATCAGCACATTCGTGTACCGGCGCGGCCTTGAGTTCGGCGAATACAGCTTCGCTACGGCAGTTGGATTTTTTAACTCGCTTATTAATATCGCGCTGCTGCTGACCGCCAACTGGTTCGTTAAGAAAACGACAGACAACAGCTTATTCTAAACGTAAAGGGGGTGATTCAATGATCCGAGATCAATCGCTTTCGTCTAAATTGTTGGACATCGTCGTTCATGCTGTCATGATTGTGGTTCTAATCGCAACGATATACCCCGTTCTTTATGTGCTGTCCGCTTCTCTGAGCAGCCCGACGGCTTTCAACATGGGCAAAGTATCGTTGTTCCCGGTTGATTTTACATTAAAAGCATACCTTCTCATCTGGGAAGCCCAAACCGTACCTCACTCTTTTCTAAATTCCGTCATCTATACGACGCTGGGAACCGCCATCAGTATGCTGCTAACGACTTCGCTCGCTTACGCCCTTTCGCGAAAAAAGCTGACGCTGCGACGATTCTACATGGTGTTCATTCTAATCACGATGTTTTTCAACGGCGGAATGATTAGCAACTTCTTACTGGTGAAAAACTTGGGAATGTACGACACAATCTGGGCAATTGTTTTGCCAACGGCAGTATCGACGTATTATCTTATTATTATGAGGTCATACTTCCAAGCGGTTCCTGAAGAATTAAATGAATCCGCTTACTTAGACGGAGCCAACGATTTGGTTATTTTCTTCCGCATCACACTGCCTTTATCAATGGCGGCGTTGGTTACGATCGGCCTCTTCTATGCGGTAAACTATTGGAATGCTTGGTTCTCCTCGTTGCTTTACTTGAAAGATACGGATAAATATCCGTTACAAATGGTTTTGAGATCGATCATCATCCGCTCCGAGCTGCTCATGCAATCGATTAAGGCGGGCGAGGTATCGGCCAACGAGATGGCTTCTACCGATATAACGTCGATAAAATACGCCACGCTGTTCGTGTCCATCGGGCCGATGATGATCCTGTATCCATTCATTCAAAAATATTTTGTCAAAGGCGTCATGATTGGTTCGTTAAAAGGTTGAACAATCATAACTCACGAAGCCTAGGGGGAGTATACATGAAAAGAAAGTCATTTACGTTCGCGCTAACCTTGATCCTGTCTCTTTCGCTTGTCGTCGGCTGTGCCAAGAACAACGACGCACCGTCAACATCGACGTCAACATCGCCGACTGCTGAAGCTACCGCATCCAATGGCAAATACGACAAGGAACTGACTATTACCGTGTCCAGAGCGATATTGGATACCTCGAATGTCATAGATGATTTGGAAGCGAAGATGCTGAAAGAGAAATTCAACCTTGTTTTCAAGGCAGAGGACTATAGCCGCAACGACTGGCCGACTAAGACGACACTTCTGTTCTCCACTGGAGACGGTCCTGAGTTCATCCCCTACTCCCGAGATCAATGGAAATCGATCGAATGGATGTCAGCGGGGTATCTACGCCCGTTCGAAATGGACGAAATCAAGGAAAAACTGCCTAACTACCTGAAAATTTGGAGCGACGAGGAATGGGACACTGTATTCAAGTCGACGCGCTTCTCCGATGGCAAGCTGTATTTCTTACCTAACAAGCGGACGATTCCAGTACAGAACGCATGGCAATATCGCAAGGATCTATTTGACAAATATGAATTGGAGTTTCCGAAAACGCCGGATGAAATGATCGAAACCCTCACAACGATTAAAGAAAAAACGGGTCTAATTCCATTCGTATCGCCAGGGAATTCTTCGTCGCCGCTGTGGGCTGTCAGCACGTTCTTCCAAATGTTCGGATTCCCTGACCTTCTGCTAACCTGGAACTCCTACGTGGACCCTATGACCAAACAATTCTATGCCTATCCGCTTGCTGGCGATCAAAGTCGCGACCTTCTTATATTTTTAAACAAAATGTATACGAATGGCTTACTAATGAAGGATTTCGCGACAGCTACATCCGACCAGACGAACAAACTGATTGCGCAAGGCAATCACGTCATTGCACAAACGATCAACGACCCATCCTTTATGGAAGGACAGCAAAAAACTGCCGCTCCCGACGTCAAATGGGCGTGGGTCGAAAATTTCGACCATCCGACCAATGACCCGAACAAGACAATCTACAAAAAAGAATCGTATTATTCCTTCTGGGGACCGGCTATTAAGCAAGGTATAAGCCAGGAGAAAGTTGACCGTCTGCTTGATTACTTGAATTGGGCCATTTCGGATGAAGGGCAGCTCTGGTATACGTACGGCAAGGAAGGGGTTACGTACGAAATGAAGGAAGGTACCCCCACTTTCTTACCAACGATGAGCACGCCTACTCAGGCGGAGGGCAACAAACTGGCGAACTACGGCATCAATATCGGGGGAATCGGATTAGGCGGGTTTATTAGACCTTACAAAGACTTTGACCAAACCTTCAACAAAACGAAGTTGGAGATGAGCGAGGTCATCCCAACCAAGCCTAACTATTACGGACCAATCGAACCAATCCTCCAATTAAGCGACGCCGATCGCAAGAAACTGCTAGGGCTTGAAACGACACTGAACGGTGTGCGGGACGAATACTGGCTGAAATTCATTACGGATGCGCTCGACCCGTCCAATGACGCGGACTGGAAAAAATTCATGGACGCTGCGAACAAAGCCGGACTGGCGGAAGTTGTGAAGCTGCGTACGGATGCCTACAACAAGGCGAATAACAGCTAACCTTTCATTTCCTTAAAGGACGATGGAGATACTCCCATCGTCCTTTTGAACGCCCTGCGGAACGAATGCGTGCTATTATAACCTGCTTGCACCGCTATATTGTCAATGGATAATGAACCCTGCTCTATTAATCGACACGCAAGTGAAATGCGGAGATTTTCCAGATATGAACTGAATGTTTCCCCGGATTGCTCTTTGAAAAACTGAGACAAGTAGGACTCCGATAAATTAAAATGAGAAGCAATCGCGTATAAGTTAATGTTTGGATTCTGAAAGTGATCGTTAATGTAAGCCATGATTTGATCCAGAAGATGCGTATTTCTGCTTTTTTTGTTCCGCTCATTCGTGCGGCAAAGGTAATGGAATTGAAGAAAAATATCCCGCAGCACTTGCTCGTTGCCTGTGATGTATTGTCCGAAACCAGGATCATTCTCCTCGGCGAGAACATGCTGTCCGAGCTCATCCTCCAGCTTAAGCTCCGTAGCCCGCAACTCGCTGTAAAGATGCTGCTTCATGCTTATGGACAACGTTCGGTTCAAAAAGTTCTCATTGTACAGATGCTGCAAAATGTGACCGAGCTCTGTGGAGTTTCCCGCCTTAATGACATTCATTAGACGAATCTCCATTTCCGTCGGATAATAATATCCGGTCTGCTCTTGGGCCATTTGGGCATACCAAGCGATGGCAGTCTCATCACTGTCTGTTGCATGGCTGTTAGCGACAGCCAACTTCGCTTCTTGGTAAGAATAGTGTACATCCAGCAGATCTTCGTAGATGCTGCCAATGCCAATCATCGGTACGATCAAATACTGCTCTTTGATATTCCGGTTAATTTGACGGAATAAGTCTTGCAGATCGCTTTTAAAGGCTTCTTTTTCCGCAGCGTCAGATCGAACCAAGATGGCGAGCTCATTCTCATGCATGGTGTGAATGTAACCTCTGTCTTGAAGATGATCATCAATGATCCCCTCAATCAACGCCCGGAGGATGCTTAGCTCTTCCAGACTCTCTGCATTGAGCATTTCGTTATTTTTATAAATATGGAGTACAACGATGACAAAACCGTTCCCTTGCGTTTTCAGACCAGCATGAACCAGCATAGCATGCATCTGTACGCGGTCCTCAAATTCGCCCTTGAACAGGCGCTCGATGAAAACGTTTTTGAGCGTATCCGCTTGTCGCTGCAGCATTTGTTGCAGCGATTGATTATTATCGATTAACCGGGTAATGCTTGTCTGTAAATAATCGACCTCATTAGGCTTCTCAGACTGCTCGGGCTTGCCGCCCGGCTGGTCGTTAGCCCAGAACGCTCTGAGGACTGCGACAATTTCTTTCCATGGTTTAGAGTGCCGATAAGCCATCCACATGGAAATGATCGTCCCGACGATGAGTGTCCCTGCTGCGACGGACAGTGCAATGGTGCGGATGTATTTGACATTGCCCATCACTTGCTCGATCGGCAAAGACACAACGTACATCCAGTTGTTGTAAGCCGAACGCGTATAGATAAAGAGATGATCTTCTCCGCCTATTTTTGCATGCAAAAATCCGTTCTGATCAGGCGCATTACGAATTTCTGCTGGAATAGACGCGTCCGCACTTGTCGTGACAACCTCTCCTTTGTCATCCAGAATCGCGAAAGTCTGGCCGTTCGTATGATCAGTATCGTCGATTCCGACTAGTTTCAAAATATCTTTGTCCTCAACAGCGAATACAACCACGGCTTGCACCTCTTGGTTTTTGCCGATTGGAAGAGACGTCATGTAAGTGATGCCGGATTTCTCTTCGCCGTTCGTCCGTATCATCCTTGAAGGAAGAATCTCTCGAAAGTGCGGCTTACCGTACAGGAGCTCGCGCCACTCCTCGTACGACATGCCTTCGTATTGAAACTCGTCTTGATAGAATGCCTTTGATGAGTCGCTCATTTGAGCTTTGGAGAACACGAGATCGCTATTTTTTAGTACAACGAAAAAAGTATTGGAGTATGCGCTGCCTGTAAGCGCTGAAGAATGAAAGTCTTTATAATAATTCCAAATATCGAAGAGCTCCGGAGAATTGCCAAGCGGCGCTTGTAGATGATATAGCCCCATCAGACGTGAATCGAAGGATAGTTTAATAGCTGCTTCGTCCATATCGGCCCATTGATTATCGAGCACATCCCGGACTTGTTCCAATATGCTTAGCTTAGCTTCTCGGGACTGAGTCTCCACGATTTGAACCGCTTCGTAGTAGGTAAAGCTGGACAGCACGATCGGGATGATTAACATGAATAGAAAAGAAACCATGAAGCGTTTGAACACGTTGTTTTTTCGGGATTTCACATTCAAGGGAATCCGAACCACCTTATCGTTTTACAGTATTAACGTTATATTAACACACACGGAGGCGTATATGATGACTAAAAACCGCCAAACCTAAATAGAAAAGGCGTGCTCCCTATGCACGCCTGCCTTAATCGATTGATGAGGTGAAACCGGCTATTACGAAGTCACCTTTTCTTTTCTCTTGCTAAAGTTAGAAAATGGCTTGATGGAACCAACCACAGAAGCAACAAAAACCGTTCGGCTTCGCAACCAGCTTCTGATGTATTGCCTGCGTCCTTCCTTCTCTAAAAAATCATAATCGAGCCTTCGTACTGCCTCAACAAAATCAATTCTGCACAATCTGGCGGTAGGCTCATGGTTGACACAATCGATCACTTCGGGATGCCGACACATCTCCTTGATCGAAGCCAAACGTTCTTCACGGCTCAATCCGCCCTCGAACATCTTTTGCAAGTATGTTCTAAGAGTGTTCAATAACATCAGATTGCTACCGACACAATGTTGGTCTCTCTCATTAATGGCAAAATATTGTTCGATGATCGACTGTTGAATCTGATAGCCGGCAACCGCATCTTGCAGCAGCTCCGGCATGTACCGGCTCGTTAATCCGCCTGCTCTGTAATAATACAAGGGTTGGGATATTACAGCTACTGAACGTGCGCGCAAAAACATTTCCAGGTTATAGTATAAATCGTCCCCGAAAAATCGAAGTTTGTCTAAATGTATCCCTCCGCTTGCGGCAAGCTGCCTCCGGTATAACTTCCCATGCAGAAAAGCCGGGAAAGAATGTCCATGCAGAAACGAAATGACGAGTTCTGAACGGATCGTCTCCCCCCGATATAGGGTCTCAGCCTCCCGGAAATAAGAACTCTTATTCATTCGCTTAAAGAGAGCAGAACTCCCGAGCACCTTATACGTATTGCAAACGGTGATGTCCGCGTCGTGTCTGCGGGCAGTCCTCATCAGTTTCTCCAGCATCATAGGCGCCAGCCAATCGTCAGCGTCAACAAACGTTATGTATGGAGCGGACGCGCTCTCCAATCCCCTCCGCCTGGCAGCTATGCTGCCCCCCCTCGTCTGGTCGATAAGGCGGATGCGCTCATCCTTTGACGCATAACGCCGGCATATTGCAAGACTGCCGTCCGTCGATCCGTCATTGACCAAAATGACCTCTAAGGATGTCTCCGATTGCCCAAGTACGGATTCCAAACATTGGCTCAACTGACTTTCGGCGTTATAAATCGGAATTATGACGCTAATCAGACTCAATGGGCTGTCACCTCTCCAGACATCACCTATGATTCCAGTCCTCACTCAAAAACATCATAGCGTAGGTATGCGCCTTTGCAGCTTTTCAAAGCGCTAATTGCGATGATCGGCATTTGTCTGCAGTTCACGTTTCCTTCCGATTAAACCTCTTCCGGATCGAAGCAGCTTATGTAACAGCATGACTGCAACGCCGCGCAAATACCGGAACGGCTCTGTCCGATGGAACAATACGACGTACAACGAGTTTACAATGATCAAACAAGCCGCTATCTGCAACAGTAAAGCAGCTATCGTGTCTGCCGCCCATAATTGGCAGACGGTATAAGCGACGATCAATGCCAACAACCCCGCTCCCGTATAGGCAAAATACGTTAAGAAATAATGAAGCAGAGGTTTCCCAAACACCTTTTTGTATACCAGATAGGGCGTTGTCCAGAACGGCACCGCGATGGCGCTAAGCAACCCTCCTAAAAATATGCCCCCAAGTCCCAACTCGCGCACCAGCAGTAGACAAGTGCCAAGATTAATGGCTGCCTGCAGCAAAGGCGCGTAACGATCCTCGTGAAAGATGCCAGCCGTCGTCTTTACCGTCGTAATGGAATTGCGCATGCCCCTTTCATAAAATGCGGCGACAAGCACGGGCACGACTGCTCCCGACAACAAGAAGGAGTCTCCCAGCCATAGTCGAATAAATGGCCCCAGCAACAAAAACATACCGATGCCGAGCATCGAATATAACCAAAAGTTCAACAGCATGGTCGCTTTGTATACCTCGTAGATTTTGTCGGCGCTCTCCTTCGCTACCAAATTGCCGACACTATGATACATATTGCTGAATATTTGATTGACGAATGTCCGGCTTATATCGATAAGCATCTTATAGTTGGCATACAGCCCCACCGCGGCAATGCTGATGAAGGTTGAGATCAGAATACTCTCGACCCCGAATATGAAATAAGACCCGACATTTTGGATAAAGATCGCCTTCATATTGCGAAGGAAATTCCGTTTGGTCTCAGGATCCAGCGTATCGGCCTTGCCGAACTTCAGATAAGGATACTTTCGGTTCACGATAACCGTCAAAATGATGGAAGTCGCGATCGTAATGACCGTGTCGACCGCCAGATACAATAAATAATTTTCCGTATAATACAAAATGGCGATGCGGATAACCGTCGAAATAATGGACGAAATCGAGAAAACGGCCGTAACGATATAGTTCTTCTGATTGACGTTCAGATAGGAATGCTTATAGACGAACAAATACGGAACCGCCGTATTGACCAGGAAAATGAGATAAACAAGCTCGATATGCGGCACGTCGGCTCCCTTGACGATCAGGTCGAGGAACGGCAGCACCGCAAGTCCCAGCGCCGTCACAACGAGTGCGATGATACGGTACGTATTGCGGTATAGCTTCATCAAGGCCAATATCTGCAAGCGATTCTTCTCCGCGACAGGCTTATACAAGTTGAATACGATGCTGGAGCCGATTCCCGCCTCTGCAAGCGACAACATCGCCAATACGCTCGTAAACAAAGCATTAACACCTAAATAGTCTATGCCTAGACTGGTAATAAATACGGTCCGCGAGACGAAGCTGAGCACCGTTATAATGAGCTGATTGGCGAGCCCGGCCGATATATTGATCAGCGTGTTTTTGGTCCTCATAATTTCATCGCGCCGGCGAGCCTTATGTTTCCAAATGTATATTTAATTCTCATAGGAAACCCCTCTAAATAGCCATCTCTTCAATTTCGTCAAACGAATAGCGATCGTTAAGATAAATAGCGGGATCCCCAGAAATTGGGCTGCTTGATTCGTCGTATTTCTATCCTTTACCAACTCGTAGTACAGATTGTAATTAGCCAGCCTTGCCCACCAATTATAACGATAATGTTTGATTTGCAGCTTAAAGTAGTAGGCCGTTCCTTTAGGATTTTTAGAAAAAACATCTTTAGCATTGCGGGTCAATCCGTCTTCCAAATATTCCGAAATGTAAATAACATCGTTGAACC
This sequence comes from Paenibacillus sp. PAMC21692, assembly GCF_014303795.1. Taxonomy (NCBI): domain Bacteria; kingdom Bacillati; phylum Bacillota; class Bacilli; order Caryophanales; family Paenibacillaceae; genus Paenibacillus; species Paenibacillus sp. PAMC21692. Next base: position 3,557,605 of record NZ_CP060293.1, on the reverse strand, counting down.
ATCTTAATTTGTAGCCGTCAAAGGCCATCTTATCCCAAACGGTTGCTTCCGTCATAAAATTTTCGCCCTCTATCTCGACAAACTTATATTTTCGCAATATTTGGGTATAAAACGCTTCTGCTTTATCCCCTGTAATCCCCCGTTTTTTTCGTTCAAGCGACGTCGCATCTACGTAATCTCCTTCGAAGGAAGTTCCATGCATTTGATATGGCGTCGCCCCTCGATTCCCCGACACGCCACAGAAACGACCGTTTCCTTCCAAGCTTTCTTCCCATTTCACCATCTTCGCGATTGCATCCTCCGTTAAACAATCATCGGAATCGACAATAAAAAAAAGTTTGCCTCTGGCCAACTGCACCCCTTTATTGATTGCCCTATGTTTTCCGCCATTCTCGACCTTCAAGTAATTAATCTCAAACGAATTGTTTTCTTTTGCCCATGTCTTAAACAACGACTCCGTCTCATCCGCGGAGCCGTCGTCAATGACAAGCCACTCAAAGTCTTTACAAGTTTGATCGCACAGAGATTGATATAATTTCCCAATGATATAGCCACGGTTATACGTTGGCGTAAACACTGTTATCTTCATAAATAATCTCCTTTAGTCCCTCATCCTTAACGAATTTAGACAATCGAATCGCAAAACCTTGCGTAAATGGCATGATTCCGAACAAGGTAGAATAGTGGCCAATATCTTTGGTATCTCCTTGCGAGAATTCGATAGCGCCATCCCTTCTAGTCACGCTCTTTAGATAAGTAATGCCTTTAGATACGCTGGCGCCGCATGAAACAAACAATTCCGGAATGGCGGCGGCTTTGATCAAAAACCAGCAAAGCATTGCAGTTGCAGAAGAATCCGGTCGGCTTTCGCATCTGGTAACCGTCCAATTCCAGTTTCCGTTCGGCTGTTGGCAAGCCATGATCGAGCGGGCATAATCGACCACATATTGCTGCAATTTGAGCTTGTATGTATGGTTTTGCGGCAACAACTCCCAGCTGTCGATTAATCCTATCGCAAACCAGCCCATCCCTCTTCCCCAGCCATATATGCCAAGCGGATCAAAAGTTCGGACATCGTATGCGTGACAGGGAATCCATTTATTTGCTTGCATGCCGTATTGAATGTATGCACTTATCTGCTTAATTGCTAGATCAATTGCATTCGGTTTATTAAATGTCAATCCATACGAAATTAAGAAGGGACAAATAAAACCTATCGTGTCGACGTAGCGGTAATCCGCCATCCTTTTTCGATATTGAACAGTACCGTCCGAGCCAATATGGTCTTGAATAAGATCATACATATCATCCAGCGCGGGTCGATAACTCGTTATTTCGATTGACGATGTTCGAAATAACGAATATGCAACGATAGCGGAATCGACATGTACCGGCTTAGTTCTCCACCTGCCATCCGAATGGAAGCACGAGTTCAAGAAGCGGTGTATTCCTGTACGTTCTGCATCATCCGGCTCGCCTTCCGCCAATCCTAGCAATAGCGCGGCATGCTGCCAGTCCTGTAGTGTAGGATTGGAGTACTGTCCCTTTAGACGATCGAGCACGGTAATGCGGGTCTGATCGGTTATTTTCATAACCGGCGTGTGATGGAGCCAAGTTAACCCCTTTCGTCGAATTAAACGGCTCCACGCCAATGTATCTTGTTGCCTCCCAATATAAATTCTGCTCAACCATTGCCTGAACAAGGGAACTACATCCAAAAGGAAAATAACTGTACCGACCAGAATAACTATGCCAAGCACAATACAAACGCTAATTAACAAGCTCATACAACTTATGCACCTCCGATTCCGTACCCAGATTTTCGGCTGACAAACAGCGAATGACACGGCTCCTTAAAAGTTCATCTCCGATAAATCTTTCAATACCATCCGCTATCGCCTCCGGGTTCATCTCCACAATAAGGCCGTTCACTTCATGATTAATCTGATCATTAACTGTACTGAAGTTAGTTACGACTATCGGTTTATTTAATATTTTCGCTTCATCGATAGCAATGGATTTGCCTTCGAAACGCGAAGGCTGCACAACGATCTGAGCCTTTCTCAGATACGGATAAGGGTTCTCTACCACCCCGAGCAATTTGAAATGCGATTGCAATCCATAACGATCGATAAGCGTCTGATTTTCTTCAAACTCCTTTTCGGTTCCATAACCAAACACTTCCCAATCCATTACATAACCACGATCCACCAATTGTTTGCATGCTTTGATGGCTAGATCGATTCCTTTTACATAACTTAATCTGGAAACCGTTACGATGCGCACAACGTGTTGCGCAGAACTAAAACCTATTTCCTCCATAGACATATTTTTAATGATGGCAGGAGAAATAATATTAGAGATGATCTTGAATTTTGCAGTAAAAGGGACAAATTCATTTCTTAACGATTGCATACACTCCTGGGACACCGTAACAACATAATCAAGCTTGTCAAAATAAGGTCCGTCTATTTTCGCATCCATCTTCAGACTAGAATAGTTGGTATGGACCCACCCCAGTTTTCGTTTGGCCTTCACCCGATCTATCACGTAATAAATGGGGCTTTTCTCCAAAAACCCAATGGCAGCGTCATATTCGTTTTCCAACCGGCGAAACGTTCGAACAATATGTCTCCACGCCAACTGCTCTCGCCGCGCTTCGTTTTTTTCTGTATGCATGACAAAGTTTAAATACAATCGAACTAATAAATTTTTAAGGTCCCCCCTTTTCATACAATTGACAACGACTGTTTTTAAAGACATATCGAAATATTGATAATTGTGGGGGGATGGGAGTACATTTACTTCTTTCGGAATTTGTTTCAGAAAAATGCCCACAGGCTTAAATAATAGCAAGTCAACTTCATATTGCTGGTAGTCGATGACCTGCAGCAAGGAAACTAACGCTTTCTCCGCTCCGCCGCACTGAAGGTGATTCATGACGAATAGCAGCTTCTTTTTCATGGATTAACCCCCTACCAGCTTATAAAGCTTATCTATCTCCTCTTCCGTCCCCAACGTCTCATTGGACAATCGAAAACAGAGCTCGTTTACTTTATCGCGGTTACCGATTAGGTCGCCAATGGCCGATGCCAGATCAATCGCATTCATTGGCGCAATTGTTCCGTTAATACCGTTCTGAATTTGATCTCTCGCAGTGCTGAAATTCGTAATAACGATCGGTTTGCACAAAATTTTCGCCTCATCTACTGCAACCGACTTCCCTTCGAATCTAGAGGGCTGAACATAAATGTCGCATTGCTCGATATACGGGTATGGGTTATCCTTTAGTCCAAGCAATATCATTTGACCTTCTACGTTGTGTTTGCGGATCGTTTTCCTTAACTGTTCCCTTTCTTCCCCTTCGCCGATAATAAACCAGCGTACAGCTTTGCCGTAAGCAATTAATCTGGCACATGCTTCAACGGCAATATCGAAACCCTTCTGAGGGTGAAGCCTGCCAATTGAAAGTAGAATACATTCGCCATCTTTCCGGTTATAGAGATCATTGTTCGTTATCCGGCTTAATTTTTTAATGAGTTTTGGAGATACGATATTGTGTATGGTGCTGATCTTATGAACTTGCTCAGGAAACCTTTTTTTCAGCACCTGCTCACATTCCTTGGATACTGTTATGATTTCGTCCAGCCGATCGAAATATTTCCTGTCAAAACCAACATCCATCCCAAGCTTGTCATAATCGTTATGAATCCAACCGATTTTTTTGGTAGCGTCGACTTTATCGATACAATAATAAATGGAAGTTTTCTCAAGAAAACCGATGGCCGCATCGTATTTGGTCTGCAGTTTATCCATGGACATGGATAGATATTGCCAGGCAGACTGTTCGGTAACAGCCGAACCCTTTCTGTACTGATTTCGAAGAGAAAATAAGATACGATTAAATAAAAGCCTGAACTTGGAAGCGCCGAACAGCATCTTTAGCGAAACGATGAACGGTTGAGTAAAAGCCAAATAATCGTCCCGATGCTTGATCACATTTACTTCCTCCGGCAATGCTTTCATAAAAATCCCATCGTGTTTAAATAAAAATAAGTCCACATCATATTTTTCGTAATCAATCTGTGAAAGCAACGTCACCAAACTTCTTTCCCCTCCGCCCGCTCCAAGACCAGGCATTATAAATAACAGCTTCTTTTTCATATACACCTCACGCTAAAGCCGATAAATAATAAACAGCTTTAGAAGACATCGCTTGAATTTTTGGAATGGCGTTATGCAGCTGCCTTCTGATTACTGTTTCCTCAGAAACCATTTCCCTGAACGATGTTATTAATCTGTTGGAATCCGATATATCTTGAATGCCCAGTACCAATTTTTCTTCTCCAAATAAATCTTTGGCAATTCCCTTAGACTTCACGCTATACCCAAGCACCATCGTTGGCACGCAATTGGAATATGCGGCTATCGTGGCATGGGTTCTCGCCCCGATAAAGAAGCGCATCCGAGCTATATATCCTTTATATTGAATCGCATTCAAATGATCTGGTAGAAGCAGTACCCTACCCGAATCTTTGTAATGCTCATAAAATTGTTGGAGCACGGCGTAGTCATTGTTGCTCTCCTGAATGACATGCGGCGTTAAGGCGATAGTCATATCTGTCGTATCCAGAATATGTTGAATAAGGTCGTTCACAGCTTGCCGCGAATGTTGATTCCTCTTCCAAACCAGAGGGCTAAAATTGATTCCGATCGTATTCCCGTCCTGCCATCCGCTCGGCAGCTCAAGCTCTTCCTTTTCCATCGTAAAAGCCGGGTCCGCGCACTGTTTGACATTGCCCAGACCTTTTCCAGTCAACATATTGTAGGTTAACGATTCTCTGGCCAATATCAGATCGAATCTTTTCAAATCTTCCAATTTGGCAGACGACATGTCTTCCTCGCCGATGGAGCAGCCCCACAGCACAAGCTTTTTCCCTTCTTTTTTGACCCTTCGATTTACCTCGTACCAACCTGGCTGCTCGCCATAACAATAGTTGTCTCCGCCTATCGACAAACAAACGTCCATTTGCGGAATATGTTTAATAATGTTGTTATGGATCAGTCCCTGCGCAAAGGACTCATCCCGAAAAATTTTATAATGAATAGAAGAGACGAACCAATCGTAGGAATATTTCGTAAGCGGACGAGATGAGCCGTCATATACCCCATCAAGCCTGGGGATAATTTGATCGGTTGAAGGATTGTCGGACACCAAATAAATTTCAGATCCGCTAATCGATTGTTTAATAATAGAAGCTGAGGAACGGACAATGGCCTCGCAGCCTCGATTCATGGATCCTCCATGTGCAAACATCATTATTTTCATATGTTTATCCCCCCATCGTCTTTTGATTTCGTAATCTGCTGTACGCAGTTACGCCGTATAGACCTAGTGCCGATTTCAAACTTATTAGCAACAAAAAAACATGTTCGTACCTGCCAGTATTTAAACGGGCAGCGGGTGGATAATTAGCTAGAGCTTGCCGAAAGACGGAGTGATGAATCATCTTTCGGACGTAAGCAATCTTTTGATAAAAGCGAACCTGGTTAGATGGTCCATAATAGAGATGGATCAAGGAGATACACGAACGAATAAACTTTTTGGCTCGAAGTGATTGGATATCCACATGATGTAAGGCTGTTTTAAAATCGTCAGGAAGCGGCTCGGCGTAAGCTTGAAGGGCGCGGTCAAAATAATGCTCTTGTTCCTTATTTTTTCGAGTTGCGCTACCTGCCGTTTCTCTGTAGTAATACCCCGCATATTCTACATAACAAGCCTTATCGATAGCGCAAAGAGCCCTCATGTTAAACAAACCGTCTTCGCCCAAAGCAATTCCAGTTGGAAAAGCGATTTGGCATGCGCGGATAACTTCATTGCGGTAAATTTTATTGCAAACCGAATTAAGACGATCCGATTCCAAAAAAACGGGAAGGATCTCTTTACATATGTAACCTTTCTCCAGAAGCTTGCCCACAGGGAAGTTAGAGCGTTCCAGGAGGACTCGCCCATCCATTTCTCCCAAATAATCGGAAAAGACTACATCGCACTCGAAACGCCTAGCGGCTAAATATAACGTTTCGTACATATCCGCCTTCACCCAATCATCCGCGTCCACGAACCCGATGTATTCGCCTCTCGCCGCCGCCAAACCGGTATTCCGGGCCGCGCTGACGCCGGCGTTATCTTGATTGATAAGCCGAATACGGCTGTCTTCGCGATGCAACCGTTCGATAATTCCCTGGCTGCCGTCGCGCGAGCCGTCATTGACGAAGATGAACTCGCATTCCCGCAGCGTCTGCGATATCAACGATTGCACGCATTCCGCCAAATATTTCTCCGCATTATAAACAGGGATGATGACGCTCACCTTGATAGCCAATCCTTCACTTCCTTTCCGTCGATGCCGCACCTAGATGATCATCTCGTACAGCTTCTCGAGCTCTTCGCGATTCCGATAATCCTGCTGCTCCAGGCAACGCGTCAACGCCGCGCGTTTCTCTTGATCCGCGTACAGCTCCGCGATCGCATCCGCCAATCCCTCGGCGTTGCATTCGCAGATCCATCCCGTCTTGCCGTCGATAACCTGGCTTGATGCGGTAGGATAATTCGTAATGAGGACCGGCTTGTGCAAAATTTGCGCCTCCGTCACCGTAACGGCTTTCCCTTCGTATCGCGACGGTTGCACGTACAGATCGCAAGCCTTCATAAACGGATATGGATTGAGTTGTTTCCCCAGCAGCTCGAAGCTGCCTTCCAATCCGCATTCGGCGATTAGCTCCCGAAGCTCCGGTTCGGATCCGCCGTAACCGACGACGCCCCACGAAATATCGGTGAAACCCCGCTCATGAAGCAGCTTGAGCGCCCGGATCGCCATGTCGAACCCTTTGACGTAAGAGAGACGCCCGACAGAAACGATGGCGAAACCGTCACCCCGCAATTCGTTGGAGTCAGCTTGCCGCTCCGCCATCTCTCGGATGAAATCCGGGGATGTAATATTTTCGATCAGCTTAATCTTCTCTCGCAGACGAGGATAGCTGAGCAGAAACGATTCGGTGCAAGCCTCCGAGATCGAGATAATGTCGTCGAAACGGCTCCAGACGGCTTCGTCCATGTCACGATCCATATCAAGCTGGCTGAAGTCGGTATGAATCCAGGCGACCTTGCTTCTCGCGCGTACCCTCGTCGCAACGTAGTCGTGAGGCCAGGCGTAGCTGACGGCGAGATCGTACTCCTGCTCCAGTCCTCTGTGTACGGCGGCAAACCATCTGGAATCGTATTGCATCTGTATGTATCCGGGTCCTTCGGCGGGGCGCAGCCTTCGCGCGCGCACATTGGCTGCGACTTTGGCGGCGCCGCGGACGAAGGCGGCCTTAATCAGCCGCTGTCGCAGACATTCGCGGAGCGGCTTGCGAATCGCCGCATAGCTCAGCGATTCTGGCAGCACGTTCACCTGGCCCGGAATCATCCCCATAAATTCGCCGGTGTGGCAGAAGATCAGAAGATCCACCTCGTAGCTGTCGTAATCGAACGACTCCAGCATATTGATCAAACTCCGCTCGATGCCTCCGATCTCCATCGCATACATGGTGAACAGGATTCGTTTTTTCATATCGCTTCCGCTCCTTTCGCGGGAGCGCGAACGGCTTCTTCTACGGATGCGCGCGAGATGGCGGAAAAATGTTTTTCCCGCTTGTTCATAAACAACGTATCGGACGGCACATATCCTTTTACGATGCTTCCCGCGGCGATGACGGCGTTATTCCCGATCACGGTATCGCGAAGGATGATACTTCCCGCGCCAATCCAAACGTTGCTGCCGATGACTACCTCGCCTTTAAGCAGATGCCCCTCCGCATCCCCTCGGAAGTTATGGTCGTGATCGTTGATGCACACGTTCGGAGCGATCTTAGTATATTCGCCGATCGAGACGCGCAAGGCGCAATTAATTGTGCAATTATCATTAATAAACACATGGTCGCCAAGCGTGAGCTGCCCTTCGTCGTCGAGACGAATGCTGATGTTCTTTCTCATAAAAACGAATCGGCCAACGCGGCATCGTGCTCGTTTGTTAAAGATTTCGATCGTGCTCCCGCCTTGCATCGCAAACACCGAAGCGTGGATGCTGCGCCCATACAAGAGCCAGTAGCGGAATGCCCGGGCAAAGGCTAACAGCTGCGACACGTTCATCAGAATTGCCGGCAGCAGTCCTCGGCTGCGGAATTGGGTCCCCCATGCAGCAATCGCCTTTCCTATCATGATGGTTTTTTCTCCTTTCTTCCCTTCGCCTTCCTCCACAACCACAAAAACGGACGCAGACCGAAATATAGGAAGTGAAGCTTCTGCGGCAACGGCAAAGTTTCCGTGTCCTCGTAAAAGGGATGCATAACGCTTAGCACATACAGGCATTTCTGACGCATGGTCAGCAGTCCGAACAAATATTGTTTATGATAACGCTCGACCTCCTTGGGTACGGGCGGCGTATGCAGATTAACGGTTCGACGCATATAAAACATCGTGTCCTCGGCCAACCATCCCGCCTTGCGGGACGTCAGAAGCGGCTTCATCTCCTCGCGAAGCGGCGCAGCGAGCAGCTTCGCAGCAAGAAACAGCGCCTGCCCTCCGATATGGAGCATCTGATGCTTGCGCAGATGGGATGTCAGCCTGGGCCAGTCGATCCGCTGATTCATCAGCTGCTTGACATCCAGCAGCCAGCGAAGCCTTGACCAGCCATGACGGGCTCCGTGGGAGACGAGAAACAAAAACAGATCCTCCCTGCCGAGATAGTAGATCGGTCTGCTTATAAGCGAGCTCTGACGTTTCCTGCTCCACAGCTCTTCGAAGCCGGGCTCTTTGGACGGAGAGGGGTTAAGCCGCCAGTGCACCTCTACCTTGATCCCCTTTCTGGGATGCAGAAAGGTGATATGGTGGTGTCTCCACTTCCAGTCGTTCAGCACGCTTGTAATGTAGTCATCCTTCTCGTAGCCCAGCGACACGAGAAGCTCCTCAGCTGCCTGGAGGTTTTCCAGCGGCACCAGCACGTCAAGATCACAGGACGTTCGCAGCGAAACATCGCCGTACAAGTCGGCCGCGATTACAGGCCCCTTTAGAAACAAAGCGCGAATGCCGCGATTCTCGAACAACGAGGAAAGCCGCTCCATCTCGCCGCTCAGCGCGAGCATCGTAATCGTATTCCGGTAGTAGTCCCGCTGGAACATGCTGATAACGAAGGCGGGCACGTTGATCGGCCGATGCTCCTGCAGCTTCCTGTTCATCGTCGGGAACACGCGGTGATGCCGCGCCAGCTCGATGAAGGTATGCCAATTCGCGTCTTTCATTAATTCCCAGAGCTCGAAGCTCATCTCCGTGCCTTCCTCCATCTCAAGGAAGGCAAGCAGCAGTCGTAGTTCTTGTGACAAATCTTCGGTATTGAGCGCGGCTTCCATTTTCATGACGGTCTCCTTCATTCGCAAATAACGAACAAAAAATAATTTTTGTTCTATAAAACGAACACATTTACAGATTATCACCCGACCGTTGTTCTGTCAATTGCGCCGCCCATAATTCTACAAAATTCCGGATCATCCGGAGCAAGGGTATGCTAGAATTAGTGCATAATCATAGAAAACGTATAAGCGAAGGGGATGACGGAATGTCGAATGGAATCATTGTGTTCGGGGCAGGCGGACATGCCAAAGCCGTGATCGATACGATAGAGCGGCAAGGCGCGCACGAAATCATCGGATTGTTGGACGGAGGCAAGCCAGTCGGAGAGCAGGTGTACGGATATAGCATATTAGGGGATGAGACGTGGCTTGCAGACCGGAATAACCAAGCTGGGGGAGCCATCGCGGCGATCGGCGACAACTGGACTCGCGGGCTTGTCGTTCGAGGCATCTCCCGCATTAGGCCGGAGCTGCCTTTCGTGACCGCCGTTCATCCCGCGGCTTCCGTCGCAAGAGGAGCCCGCATCGGGGCGGGCTCCGTCGTGATGGCAGGCTCCGTCGTCGGAAGCGACGCCGAGATTGGGGAGCATGCCGTCTTGTATGCCGGCAGCTGCATCGAACACGATTCCCGCATCGGCTCATTCGTCAGCCTCGCGCCGAAGGCCGCCACTGGAGGGAATGCGGCCATCGGCGACTATACGGCAGTCGCTATCGGCGCGTCTATTATTCATGGCGTCGCGGTAGGCGAGCATTGCGTGATCGGCGCAGGCTCAACCGTCGTTCGCAACATCGCGTCCCATACCGTCGCCTATGGCACGCCCGCCCGTGCCGTTCGCTCCCGCACGAGCGGCGAACGATATTTGTAAATGGATAGCAGGCGCCTTAACCGGCTAGCTCGCCGCTTCGGTCGACGCGGAACGCAGCCCTCTCGCCGCGTCCTCGATAACGGCAATGACCCGGTCCTGTTCCTCCGGGCTCATATTGGAGCCCGAAGGGAGACAGATCCCCGTGCGGAAGAGCTCTTCGCATACGGAGCTTCCCTGCTCGTAATGTCCATAAAAGGTTGTTCCCCAGAAGAGCGGCTGCAGGTGCAGCGGCTTCCATAATGGCCTGGCCTCGATATTGGCTTCCCCGAGAGCGTCCAGCAAACCCGCGATAATCGCCTCCGCGCCGGGATGCTTAATAGTCAGCGCCGTCAGCCAGCGATTGCCGCAAGTGCCCTCCGGCTCCGGCATAAACGCGATAGCCTCGTATTTTCCCAGCGCTTCCTCGTATCTGCGGTATACCTCTCTCCTAGCCTGAACGCGTTGATCCAGCACTTCCAGCTGCGCCCTGCCGATCCCGGCCAACACGTTGCTCATCCGATAGTTATAGCCCATTACGCTGTGCTGGTAATGCACGGCCGCGTCTCTGGCCTGCGTCGCGAGAAATTTGGCTCGTTCCAGCGCGTCCGTATGATCGGATACCAACATCCCTCCGCCGGAAGTGGTAATAATTTTATTGCCGTTGAAGGAATAGATGCCGAAATGGCCTAATGTACCGCTCTGGCGTCCCCGGTAGGTAGAGCCAAGCGATTCCGCCGCATCCTCGACGACAGGGACGCCGTACCTGTCGCAAATCTCCATGATTCGCTCCATATTCGCCATTCCCCCGTACAGATGAACGACGATGACCGCTTTGGGGAGCCGGCCTGCCGCGGATGTTTGCCGAAGCGCGCGCTCCAGCGCGACCGGCGACATATTCCAGGTGTCGGGCTCCGAATCGACGAACAACGGCTTCGCGCCGAGGTAAACAATCGGATTTGCCGTCGCGATAAATGTGAAGCTGGGACATATGACCTGATCGCCTTCGCCGACGCCCAGCAATAGTAGCGCCAGATGGATGGCGGCCGTGCCCGAGCTAACCGCCGTTGCGCCGCGGGAGCCTACATACGATGCAAGCTCCTGCTCGAATGCGTTAATGTGGGGACCAAGCGGGGCGATCCAATTGCTCCGGAACGCCTCGTCGATATAAGCCTGTTCCTTGCCGCTCATATGGGGAGAGGACAGATAGATGCGGCTTCCTGCTCCGCTTTGTTGCTGCTGGCTCATCCGATATCATCCTTTCTGGTTATGGCCTTGTCCTTCGAACACCGGCATCGTCGCATGGCTGCCGTTGCTGATTCCGTCGGAGCGGATTACCCGCTTCACCGTCAGCAACAGAATTCGCATATCCAGCCAAAAGCTACGATTCTCGACATACCATACATCCTTGTCGAAACGCTCCTCCCACGATACGGCGTTGCGTCCGTTTACCTGCGCCCACCCCGTAATCCCCGGCCGCACCAGATGGCGCTTCGCCTGCTCCTCCGTATACAGCGGCAGGTAATCCATAAGCAGCGGTCTCGGCCCTACAAGGCTCAGCTCTCCTCTCACGACGTTAAGCAACTGTGGCAGCTCGTCGAGACTCAACTTGCGAAGCAGCAGGCCGAATGGCGTCAGCCGGAGATGATCCGACAGCAGCTGTCCTTCCCCGTCCCGTTCGTCCGTCATCGTACGGAATTTATACAGCAGGAAGGGGCGACCATGGAGGCCCGGACGCTCCTGCTTGAACAAAACCGGGGAACCTAGCTTCGAACGGACAAGCAAGGCGATAACTGCCATGGGCAGCAGCGCGGCTGCCAACAGAAGACTTCCGGCAATTAAGTCGAACATTCTTTTGATCATCGTATAGCCCCTCTTCTCTATCCTTTATCTCTTTGTGTTGCCGGGCAGCCGCGTCTTCAGGTCAGAAGCTTGCGTACCCTGGCAATAGCCTTGGGACCAACGATCCGGCTGATCATTCGTTTGGCGCCGCTTTTTATCCGCACATGGGCGGGCAGCCAGGATTGCGCGAAGTGATGGATCGTATAGCTCTCTTCCGTCAGATAACTGCCGCCGTTAATATAGTCGTAAGGGCTGAAATATTGGCGCGGATAGAAAACTACGCCTCCGGGGAGCGTCTGATACTGGCCGTTCAGCGCCAGGCCCTCCTCCGTGCATAGTCTCGATATGACGGCGGTGTTGGTAAGCATGTCGTACGTGCCGTCCGGCAGCAGGAACACTCTCCGCTCATAGTCCGACAACAGCTTGCCGATCCACGGATGTCCCGGTCTCGCTCCCATCGTTCCGGATTGCAGGAAGCTCTCGTCCTCGAAGCCGGAAAACGCTTCATGCGTCAGCAGCGGATCCAGCGGCTTCACTACTTCGACATCGGTATCCAGATAGATGCCGCCGACATGATATAACGCATGCAGCCGGACGTAATCGCTCACGAACGCATATTTGCGGGCTTCGTACGCTTCTTTTGCATACTTGGACCGATTCAGATCGAAGTTGTCTTCGTTCCACTCCATAAACGTGTAGCCGCTGCCGAGCCGTTTCTTCCAGCTGTTCATGCAGGTCCGAATCTTCCTCGGCTTTTCGCCGCGGCCGAACCAGCAATAGTGGATGATTCGGGGAATTTGTTCCCGTGTCTCCATCATGTCCCTCCTTCGAATTAAAATGGCCACCGGATATAGTCGCTGGCGTACCGAATATCCAGTACGATGACGTTCTCGTAGAAGAAGTATAGAAAGTAGAAGCCGATAAAAGCGATGTACATGAGCCGCTGATCCTTCTCGCGGAACAGCTTGATGACCCAACCGAGCAGGATGAGCTGATAAAGCGAAAAGTAGATGCCAAGCCGGGCGAAAATCCAGTTTTGCGTCGAAATAATCATAATAACCGCGCCTACCAGCGATAAATTGACGATCACGTCGCCCCCGGGGAACAGACGCCGCAGCTTATCCTTGCCCAGAAACGCAATAACCAGAGGAATGACGAAGACGATGACTCGCAGCACGTTGGCGCCGCCCTCCTGGAAGCTCCGGTACCCCGAGTATTGCGTGTTCTCGATAATGGAGAACAAGGCGCTGGAAAAGTAGTTGTAGCCGACCACGATCAGAATGCCCAAGGAAAGCAGCAGCATGGTCGTCAGCGTCCAAGCCCGGCGTCTGACCAGGAAGTAGATGGGCAGCATAATAAGCGCGCTCTGGTGGAAAAAGGAAGCGAAAATGACGATGGCAAAATAAATTTTCCATTTCCCCTCCAGCAGCGCCCTAGTCGCGGTGAATACGATGGCGGCGGCCAGAAATTGGCGAATGCCGTTCATGGATACGATAAACGATCCCGTCGTAATGTAGGCGTACAAGCTCAGCTCGATCATCCGGGAATATTGGCAGAACACGATGATAATCAGCGCGTTCGTAACGAGCGCCGTCAGCATAATCATGAGCTGCGGATCCTCCGTGTATTGCTTCAGCAGCATCTGGAACAAGTTGAAGCCGATATCGTCCTTCTGGAGGACGCTGCTCCAGGAGAAATCCTCCACCCTGTAGCTATGCATGTACAGATACGTATCCCCGATATTATTCCGAAGTCCCGACACCAGAATAAGGCAAGCCGCGCCAAGCGCCATGTAAAACCGATTAGGGCGAATGCCGAGCGGACCGTCCGCCGTCGATGCGGCAAAGTATCGCGCCATGAAGGCGTTAAAAAATACAGCGAGCAGCGCGAACCATATCATCTCCATCCCTCTCCAGCACCCTCCCTTCCCTGTGTAATGGCCGTCAACCCGTCTAGACGATCGTGCGCCGTTTCGTTCGATGAATGTACATATACAAGGCGATGCCCAGCGGCAAGGCCAATAGTGTCGTCAGCTTGCGCGGCGACTCCGCGACGAATGCGGCATTGCGCAGCATAAGGCTGCTGGACACATAATGCACCGCCTCGCGGAATCGGTCTTTATAGGTCGGGGCATGACGCATGGCCGTCTTGCGAAAAAAAGCGAACCCCCGCGGATTGCGGAGATACTGCTTGACCATGTTCATGCTGGAGCCGTCGGCCCGGTATTCGACGATGCAGACAACCTCGTTTAAAACTAGCAGCGGAGCCCTCTGGTCGATCAGTATGTACTTGTACGACAGCGGGCAATACTTCTCGCCCTCGTACAACGGGTACGGCGGACAATCCCGGGTCAGCTCCGAACGGTAGACCAGCTTTTTATCCCCCTTGACCCCATGCTTCGCGTACAGGTCGGATAACGTTGTACTGGTCAAATGCTCAGGCATGCGCGATCCGATGACGGCGCCGTCGGTTGCCGCATCAAGCGCCACGATGCCCGCGTATTCGTCTCCTCCCCGCTCCCGCCAGCAGGTTAATATCGTCTCTACCGCGTTGTCCGCCATATAATCGTCGGAGTCGATGCAGACGTTCAGCTCCGTCCCGATGTTTTCGTATGCCGTGTTGTGCGCGCCGTGCATGCCCTGATTTTCCTGGTATACGTACCAGATCTCGAAATCGGCTTCCAGGGTCCACCTCTTGACAAGCTCCGCCGTATCGTCGGTAGAGCCGTCGTCCACGATCAGCCAGATGAACGTCTTGCACGTCTGCCGCAGCAAGCTCTCGTAACAAAGGTGAAGCGTATAGGCGCGGTTGTAGGTTGGCGTAAAGACGGTCAGCGGCGGCAAATCCTCCTTGTTCATGAACCCTTCCCCCCCGCCCCAATGCGGGCTCTGTAATAATCGCCGAGCCAGTCCGCCATGGATTCCGCGTCATAGCCGCTTTCCCGAAGCTGGCATCTAGTGTCGGCATGCTCGTAGCTCGCGCCGAGCACCGCGGCGCTCCATGCTTCCGGCGACAGCTCGAGCGGGAGAAAGCTTACCCGGCCCGTAATGTCCGACTCCTTCGTAATGCGGTCGGAGACGATGCAGCGAAGTCCCGCGGCCTGCGCCTCGACTAGAACGACGGGCAGGCCCTCGAACAACGAAGGGAAAAGGAACAAATCCATAGCCTGCAGCAGGGCCGCAATATCCCCTCGCACGCCCAGAAATCTCACGGCATGCGCAATGCCCCGCTTCTCCGCCTCCTTCTCCATTAGTTGCCGCAGTTGGCCGTCGCCCGCCAGCACAAGCAAAGTGTTCGGGTTGCGGCGATGTACGGCCTCGAATACCTGGAGCAGGAAGCGATGATTTTTCTGCTCGTTAAATCGGCCTATGTGGCCGATCACGATGGCGTCGCCGGCTCCGAGCTCCTCGCGAACCGCTTGCCTGACGTTTTCGTTGTACCGGAAATCCGCCGCATTCACCGCGTTGTGCAAAACCGTCACCTTGGAAGACGAACCTCCCCGCTTGCCGAACAGCCACTCTCCGGCACGCTCCGAACACGCAAAATAGTCGCTGGGATGGTCCTTGATCGCCATCCGGGCATACAGCCGGAAGGGATATTTGTAATCCAGCCCCAGATCGCTGAGGTGACTGTGAATAATGCGGCAAGGCACGCCGGCCCGGCGGGCCGCGCGAAGCACGAAGCCGCTGTTTTCGTTCATATGGGAGTGGACGATCTTGTATTGCCGGTTGACCGCAAAGAAGGCATCCAGCTCGCGGAAGTAACGCCGGTAGTTGCCCGGCTTGATCTGCGGCATCCGGTAGATATGGCCGCCGAGCGCTCGGATCTCCGCATCATAATGGCCCTCCTCCATACGATGGACGAGGAAGTCAAATTGAATGCCTTTCTTCCGCATTTGACGGTAATAGTTCATGAGCATCGTCTCCAGCCCGCCGCGATTCATGATCGTAACGACCTGCAGAATTCGGAGTGGTTTCACGGTTATTCCTCCCAATCGGCTTCTTGGTACGCACAGCTTCCATTGCAATCAGCATAACGAATACCGGCAGCGTCAATCGCATGCCCGCCATGCGATAGAATAATCGCCAGTGCGGCGGGCATGGCCCCGAGCGGAAGCGCAGCAGCGCCTTGCTGTAGGTTTCGTGCCGCAGCAACTGTCTCAGCTCTCGCAGCTTGCCCCGCATGGAGGAGGGATTGCTGCCGCTGACGATGTTCAGACCCAGTCCCAGCACGTTCATCGCAATCCGATTAGAGAGCCGCTGCCGGCTCTGCTCGTCTTCGCTCCCGCCATTGTCCAGGTAAGCCGACTCCAGACAGCCATAAAGGTTCAGGAACCGCCTGGCCAAGTCAGACTTATAGCGGGTGGTAATGGACTGCTCGTTCGCCCGCCAGTAATGATAATAAGGCCGATTGAGAAACACGAAGGAACGGGCTCGGGTACAGACCGACAGATTAAATAAGGTATCTTCGTTGCTGCCGATGAGGGCAAGATCGGTGAAGGCAATACCGTCCAGTAGTTCCGCCCGGTACAGCTTGTTCCAAACCGTTCCCCAGGCGTCCAGATGTTCGGGCTTCGACACTTCGTCGCCTATAGGCCCCAGCAGTCTGTCCGCTATGCGCAATCGCACCTCGTCGCCGCGATACGCGACATAATCGGGCATGTCGAACCGCTTCGGCCTGGCGAAGCCGCCGAACTCGCTCACATAGGCGCACATGACGATGTCCGCATCCTCCCGCTGCGCCGCATCCAGCAGCTCGGCATACATGCGGCGATGAATCCAGTCGTCTGGATCCACGAAGCCGATGTAATCTCCCGTGCAGCGCCGCAGGCCGGTTGTACGGGCAAAAGCCACTCCTCCATTAGGGACGTCGATTATGGTCAGCCTGGGATCCCGCCCGGCGTATTCCGCTAATAGAGTCAGGCTTCCGTCTGTAGACCCGTCATTGACGGCGATGACCTCCAGTTCTCCATGCGTCTGACTCAGCAGACTGTCAAGGCAGCGAGGCAAGTATCGTTCCATGTTATAG
This sequence comes from Paenibacillus sp. PAMC21692, assembly GCF_014303795.1. Taxonomy (NCBI): domain Bacteria; kingdom Bacillati; phylum Bacillota; class Bacilli; order Caryophanales; family Paenibacillaceae; genus Paenibacillus; species Paenibacillus sp. PAMC21692. The sequence goes on along the minus strand of NZ_CP060293.1, from coordinate 3,540,446 downwards.
ATAGGCACGACGATACTGATCTTCGGATTCCTCACGCGTCACCTCCGACATCAAGGTCAAATACATCTCTCCGAGCTCTCCCATCACCTGCTCCAGCGAATAACGGCGCGCCCGTTCCGCTCCCCGCTCGCCCATACGGCGTCTGGAGTCCCGGAAGTAATAGAGTAGCTGCAGCCGGCTGGCGAACGACTCTACGTCTCCGGCCTCGACGATAAAACCCGTTCGACCTTCATCGATGAGCTCGTTATGACCGCGATTGCGGGTCGCGACGATGGGCAGACCGCATGCCATCGCTTCCATGACATTGACGGGCAGCCCTTCCCTGATACTGGACGCCACGGCCGCGTCGCACATGGGATACAGCTCATCAAGATCATCCCGATAGCCGAGGAATTCGATCATATGCGCAACGCCGAGCTGGATCGCCAGCGCTCTGCACTCATTAAGCAGCGGACCTTCGCCGGCAAGCAGCAGCCTTGCGCCAGGCACCTTGGCCTTTAGCTTGGCAATCGAATAGATCAGCAGGCGATGGTTTTTGTTGCTATTAAATTCAGCGGCGTAGATCAGCAGAAAATGGTCGGGACCGTAATTGAACCTCTCGCGTCTCGCCGTCTTCTCTTCTTCGCCGATGGGAGCATACCAGCCGGTATCGACTCCGACGCCGTGCACATGCGCAATCATGCCCGCTTTGAACGCGGATCGTCCGGCCCTTCCGTAATCTTCTTCATTAATGGTCACGAGACAATCCGTATGGGCCGACAACCATCGTTCGACGGGATAATAGAGCAGCCAATTGAGCAAGGGTGCTCCCTTAAAGAAATGAAAGCCATGGGCCGTGTAGATGACTTTGGTCCCCCTTGTCCGAGCCTCCCTGGCGGCAAGTCTGGCCAAGGCTCCTCCCATGGGCGTATGACAATGAATCATGTCGTAGCCTTCTTTGTCGATAATGGCCTTCAGCATGCGGTAAGCTGACACGTTCTCCCTCTTTAGCGGTGACCGATGAATCGGCAAATCGAACTTAACATCCGTATACGGCAGGTCGAGCGCGCCGCTGGCGGCCACATGCACTTCCCAGCCCATTTCCTGAAACCACTCCATAACAGGCAGATGGAAGGCTCTGAAGTGATAGTCCACCGTCGCGCAGAACAGTATTTTCGGTCGCATGGACATCGCGGTTTCTTCCGCGCCCTATTGAGGCGCGGTCTCCTTCTCCAGCGTTCGGGTCAGATACTCCAGCAGCTCGAATCGGAGCTCCTCCCGCTTCAGCGCGAATTCGATTGTCGTCTGAATGAATCCCATCTTTTCGCCGACATCGTATCGTTTCCCGTCGAACTCGTATGCGAATACGGCCCGCGAACGATTAAGAGCGGCGATGGCGTCCGTCAACTGAATCTCCCCTCCGGAGCCTGGCGCCTGTTCGCCGAGAATATCAAAGATTTCCGGCGTCAGGATGTAGCGGCCCATAATGGCCATATTGGAGGGCGCCTTTTCGCGGCTGGGCTTCTCGACCAGATGATTGATGCGATGGAACGAAGGCTCCATCTCCATCCCGTCCACTATGCCGTAACGGGAGACGGCTTGCTCCGCAACCCGCTGCACGCCGATAATGGACGATCCGTATTGTTCATACTTCTCGATCATTTGTTTTAGACAAGGCTTTGGCGCGTCGATAATATCGTCGCCTAGCAGCACCGCGAACGGTTCGTCGCCAATGAACTTGCGCGCGCACCAGATGGCATGGCCGAGACCGCGCGGCTCCTTTTGCCGGATATAATGGATGTCGACCATATCCGACGACTTCCGCACTTCCTGCAGCAGCTCGAACTTGCTTTTGGCCGTTAGCACTTGCTCCAGCTCCATGGAGTTGTCGAAGTGATCCTCGATCGCGCGTTTTCCTTTGCCCGTCACGATAATAATGTCCTCGATGCCGGACTGGATCGCCTCCTCGACGATGTACTGAATCGTCGGCTTGTCGACGATGGGCAGCATTTCCTTCGGCATCGCCTTCGTCGCCGGCAAAAATCGGGTCCCGAGACCCGCTGCCGGGATGATCGCTTTTCTAACCTTCATGTCTATACCGCTCCCTTCTCATCTATCCCGTAATGGTCGCCAGATTCGACTGCGATTCCGGAACGACATGATTCGCCAGATCCAGCAGCCTGACTTTCAGCTCCGCGCCGTTCATGGCCGGGAAATCCGCAATGATCGCTTCGATCTCCTCGAACAGAATGACGGACGCCTTGCCGACGTAGATCTTTGGATATACCTGCTGTTCCGTAACTTCCTTATCCCCCAGCATTTCTTCGAACAGCTTCTCGCCTGGCCTGATGCCGGTGTACACGATTCCGATCTCTTCGACGGCGTAACCCGACATCCGGATGACGTTTTGAGCGAGATCCGTAATCCGTACCGGCTCCCCCATGTCGAGCACGAAGATTTCTCCTCCCTTAGCCAGCGCGCCTGCCTGGATCACAAGTCTTGATGCCTCCGGAATGGTCATAAAATAACGAACCATATCCGGATGCGTCACGGTGACCGGACCGCCCCGCTCGATCTGCTTCCGAAAGAGCGGGATGACGCTGCCCCTGCTGCCAAGCACGTTGCCGAACCGTACCGCGACATATTTCGTCGAGCTGACGCGGTCCATATGCTGGATGATCATCTCGGCAAGCCGCTTGGTGGCTCCCATGACGCTGGTAGGATTGACGGCTTTGTCGGTCGAGATCATTACGAAAGTCTCGACGCGGGCTTTTCCCGCCGCCTTTGCCGTGTTCAGCGTGCCCAGCACATTGTTCTTGAACGCTTCCTCCGGATTCCGCTCCATCAAAGGCACATGTTTGTGAGCCGCCGCATGGTAGACGACCTGTGGACGATGGTGCAGCATGACCGACATCATTTTATCCGCATCCTGAAGGTCTGCTATTTCCGTATAAAACTTGATTTTCGAATCCTTGAACATCTCCTTGAGCTCCAGCTCTACCGCGTAGATGCTGTTTTCGCCATGGCCCAGAAGCACCAGCTTCTCCGGCAGGAACCGCGAAATTTGCCTGCACACCTCAGACCCGATCGATCCACCGGCCCCCGTCACCAGCACCACCTTGCCCGTTACATAACCGGAGATGCTGTCGATGTCGAGTTCTACGGGCTCGCGTCCGAGCAGATCCTCGACTTGCACGTCGCGGAATTGCGTTACGGAGATGCGTCCTGTTGCCAGATCCTCCAGCATGGGAATCGTCTGCGTCTTCGCCGATGTCTTCGCGCATTCCGTATAGATGTCGTACAATCCCTTCTTGCTAAGCGACGGTATCGCGATAACGATGTTGTCGATCTCGAACGCCTTCGCCTTCGACACGATTTCTTTCACGCTGCCGCATACCGGAATGCCCATAATATCCAGATTCAGCTTGTGCGGATCGTCATCGACGAAAGCGACCGGATACAGCTCGGTTCCGGAGTTGCCCAGAAGCTGCCTGACGAGCATCGTGCCTGCCGAACCCGCTCCGACGATTAGCGTCCGCCTGCGTTTGCCGCTATGCCGGTTAAATCCGCCCCTGACAATTCTCCATAGCAGCCTCGATCCGCAAACGAGCATGAGATGGATAAGCCATATCGAGATCAGCAGCCGCCACTCCGCCTGTTGGTAGACCGCAAGTCCCGCTAGCCCGACGACGGCAACCGACAGCGTGACCGCTCTAAGAATAATGAGAAGCTCGCCAATGCTTGCGTACTCCCAAGCTTTCTTGTAGAGCTTATAGACCGTAAAGAAGCCGTGATGAGCAGCCAGAAGCGCCGCCGCGACGAATAAGTAGGGCGTTCCTCCATTCTCATATGCAGGCTCCAGGAGCAAACGGCCTAACCATACGGCAGCGGCAACAATCGCCGAATCCAGCAGAACGAGCAGCGACAGCCTTCGTCGATACGTCATCTTAATCCTCACCTTTCTTGTTTCAACCACCAGTTGTTCTTTATTAAGAACACCATGACATGAGTCAACGCTTTTTTCTCAAGCCTCGCCGCAAAAAAGCGTTATCCGATCGGGATCATCTAACGCTTCTTTTATTCAGGATCGCTCCGATAATGTTAGCTCCGGCGAATGTCAACGCCTGCTTCGCTTCCAGCGCCTTGGCTTTGGATGTCCTTCCAAAGCGGAGAAGAAGAACAACTCCGTCACACTTGTTTACGAGCGCATTGGTATCTGGGGCCGAGAGCACGGCCGGACAATCAATAACGACCCGGTCGTATAGGGAAGCTGCGGCCTCCAACACTTCCTTCATGCGATAAGAATCCAGCATATCGGTGGAATAGGTATGCTGAACGCCGCTCGTAAGCAGATCCAGACCTTCAATCTCGGTCGGTTGAGCCGCTTCCTTTAACGTCAGCTGGTTGCCAAGCACGCTGGACAAGCCGGGAGACATCTGGATGCCGAACAGCTTGTGCAGAATGGGATTTCGAAAGCTCGCATCGATAAGAAGAACACGCTCCCCTCTTTGCGTCATGCTGATGGCCAAATTAACGGCGGCAGTCGACTTTCCGTCTCCCTCCGAAGGGGAAGTAACGATCAGAGTGCGAATACTCTTGCCCTCCGAGGCGAATTGGATATTGTTGCGGATGGAACGGAATTGCTCGGAGACTCGGTGCCCCGGATGCAAAAAGGTCATCAGACTGCGGTTAACGATTTTTTTGGCGATTTTCGCTTTCTCACGGACCAATACTCTCACTCCTTATTATCGCGGACTTCGGCTTCCTGATCTGCTGGGCTACGGAACGAGATTTGATCCCAGATACCTGCCCCAGCATATTCAGTCCCAGCCTCGTCTCCACATCCTGTTCCGTACGGACGGAATCGTCCAGCGACTCCAGCAAGAAGGCCAACGTTATGCTTAGAATCAGGCCGACGATAAAGGCGATATACACAATCGTATTGCTAGTCGTATTTATCGGAACGGGATTGGGCTCGGCGGCGGTCAGCAGCCGGATGTTATGGACTCCTAGCGTATCCATCGCTACCTCCCGGTAATGATCGACGATCGCATTTGCGACATCTGCCGCCCGTTCGGGATGACTGTCGAGCACGCTAATAACCGTAATCAGAGAGGAGTCTACGCTGTCAACGCGAATCTGGCTTCTGAGCTGTCCCGGCGTAGCATTAAGCTGGAGCTCGTTGATGACTCCGTTCAGAACGATCGGCTCGCGTACGAGCGCTCTGACAGTCGTCATCATTTCGCTGTTGGCGGAGATGATCACGCGAGTGGACGATACGAAGACTTGCGGCTCCGGCCTAGAATTGTAGAGAATGCCAAGTACTGTGAGCAAGCCGGTAATAAGCGCGATTAACCATAACCTCTTTTTTATCGTCTGAAATACAATTCTCAAGTCGATTTCCCTAGTTTCCATTCATACACCCACTCATATCGTTAGTTATATAGAACGCTAACCCAAGTGTAGTTCTTTATATAGAACATGTCAATACGGTTGAACTTCAAATTTTTGTGAACTTTTAGTGATCGATGTGGAGAATAATGATGTTCGACGTTTTCTTTTTGCCGGGCACGAGCCCCTCGTCCTTCCACTTATGCGATCTCACCAGGTCCTTCAGCGCGCGGAAATCCCCGGAGCTCATCCCCTCGTCGACCGCGTCTCGCAATATCGAATGCCATTCCTCGTCGAGCACATCCTCCACGGATACTTTTGGAGCAAGCTCTTCGCCGAGCAGATATTCCATATTGGTGTCCAGATGATAGGCGATTTTAGCCAGCACCTGAAGGGAAGGATTGTTTTGCACGTTGCGTTCGATGTAGCTCAAATACGATTTCGATACGCCCGCCAGATCCGCGAGTTTCGTGATCGAATATCCCTTCTTTTCCCTTAGCGATTTGATCCGTTCCCCAATCATAGTCGTCTCCTTCAATCAGATTAGATCCGTATCGATGGCCTTAGCAAACGTAACGGTTATCGGGAAGTCGTTATAACGTACATTTCCTTTATTGTAGTTCTTTAAAGAGAACAGGTCAATACCCGACATGATAGGCTTTTCATGAAAAAAGATTCATAATCATTCGTTATAGTGAACAACTTAACTTTGGCGCTCTTTGCTTAAAACGCCAAAAAAGCTGGCTGCTCGTCCGCCAAGGAGGCTCGAGTAACCAGCTTTAGTTCCGATACAACATAGTAGCCTTCATTGCTCCATCCCGTTCCGCCTGCCGCCAAGCGCTTCGTCCGTAATGCTGCGAATGTCGACCCGAGAGACGATCTCGTCGTTCACCATGTCCGGCAATATTTGATCCAAAAAATAATCGACGCAGTGCAGCCGGATATGACTGATCTTGATTAACGCATGACGGTACATCTCGATAAATTCCTTCTCGGTGTTGCCGCGCTTGAGCTCCGCAAACGCCTCGTATACCTGGTCGAGCTTGTCTGCCACCTCCAGAATCAGACCCTCCGTCGAATTGTCCTTCCCTTCCTGCAACTGTCTGCGGAAAATCGGCTTGAATTCCTCGGGAATATGTTCTTCGATGAAACGATCAACCATCCCTTCCTCTACTTGCTGAATCAACGCTCTGAGCTCTCTTGACGCGTGTTTGACCGGCGTCTTGATATCGCCGATAAATATTTCACCGTAATCGTGGCTGCTCGTAATTTCGTACAGCTTCTTCCAATCGACGGTAACGCCGTTTCTTTCCTCGATGTCCGCAAGCGTTTTGGCGTATTGAACGACCTTCCACGAATGGGCCGCGACGCTGTGTTCCTCGAATTTAAATTTGCCCGGGCATCTGTAGATTCTCTCTAACTCGTTAAGCGACCAAAAATATTGATGAATCCCCATCTGGGAAACCTCCTTGCCTTGTCTAGGCTGCGTATATTTGTTTATCATGAGCTCCTTGTCAGTATAATGCTCTACTGTTATCTCGGGATGAAAGCTGATCGCCACTTTCGTAAAAAACAATCGCAGCGCTTGATAGAAAATGTCATGATTAAAGGTTATTGACAGCATCTACTAAACAATGATAATCTCATTGATGTTGCAATTAATATTGATTCTCATTATTAATTGCTACGAACTATAGCGATATCAGGGGGAACCATAATGAAGCGTTTTTTACAGATCAGTATCGTGTTATTGTGTATCGTATTTATCATCGCGGCTTGCGGCTCAAAAAATTCGGACAATACCAACAGTAATGTTGCTAATAACGCCAATACGAGTGGTCCAATCGTTATTAAACACGGAAAAGGCGAGACTACGCTTGACAAACCTGCTGTGCGAGTCGTCGCCTTGGAGTGGATCTATTCCGAGGAACTCATTGCGCTGGGCATTCAGCCTGTAGGCAATGCCGACAATGCGGAATATACGCTTTGGGTGACCGACGAAGCGGCACTCGCTGATAACGTTACGGATGTCGGCTTGCGCTGGGAGCCCAACCTGGAGACGATCGCGACATTAAAGCCAGATCTTATTATCTCGAATACAGACAATAACGATGCGATCTACAATCAACTTAATGATATTGCGCCTACAATTGAATTTGATCCCTATCCAAACGAAGGGGACGCCTATACCGGGATGGTCAACGATTTTAAAACCATTGCTGCTGCAGTAGGCAAATCGGCGGAAGCCGATAAAGTACTCGCAGACCTTGATGCTCATTATGCGGCGGCTAAGGAAAAACTTGCGGCAGCCGGCAAAGACAAATTCAATTACGTCATTACCCAAGCCTTCAGCAGCCAGAATGCCGCTACGTTGAGGATGTTTACGGATACGTCGACTGTCGTTCAAACACTCGATCGTATCGGGTTAACCAGCGACTGGAAATCGGAGAAATTCGAGAAGTATGGATTTACAGATACCACCTTTGAAGCTCTGCCGGCAGTCAGCGACTCCAATTTCATCTACATCGTTCAGGAAGACGATAACGTTTTCGGCGACTCGGTAAAGGATAATAAAGTTTGGAACGGTTTGAATTTCGTAAAGGAAAATCGGACTTACGGCATAGGCGGAGACACATGGACCTTCGGCGGTCCCCTCTCCTCCAAAGTATTGGTTGACCGCGTTGTTGCAGCTATAACAAAATGAGAATCATTGGTTTATTCGGGGGCGGCTTAGCCGCCCTCTTGATTCTGTTGATAGCCAGTCTGTGCTTCGGAGAAGCGCAAATCACTTTCAAGATCGTGATGGAAGCCCTATTCCATCGTCAGGATCAGCTCTTGCATAATTTGATTTGGGATATGCGCATGCCTCGAGCGGTATTAGGAGTATTATCCGGGGCAGGGCTTGCAGTAGCCGGGGTCTTGCTGCAAACCGTTACTAAAAATCCGCTGGCTTCCACCGATACGCTTGGCATTAATGCCGGCGCTTATTTTATGGTTGTTGCTGGAACGATCTATTTCCCCAGCCTGCTACACCAGTCGCCGTTTCTCTTTGCCGCCGCCGGCGGAAGTTTAGCTGCAATGTGTGCTTATGTTCTCGGAGGCGGTCGAGCTTCGAGTCCCATCCGACTAGCTCTTGCCGGCATGATCGTAGCTATGGTCATTGGTTCCTTTACAAGCGCTCTGCATATCTTCCATGCAACAAAAACACAGTCGTTGTTTTTATGGGGATCTGGCTCGCTCTCCCAGCTTGATTGGAAAGGCGTTGCATATGCTTGGCCTGGAGTCTGCGCAGTTATAATCATCGCTTTTTTTATGGGCAAACAATTCGATGTATTAAACCTGGATCAATCCACCGCCGCATCATTAGGCCAGAGGGTAGCACTAACCCGCTTTGCAGGCTTGGCGATTGCGGTGCTTGCCGCTTCAGTCGTAGTCAGCGTAGCCGGACCGATCGGATTCGTAGGTCTTGTCGCCCCGCACTTGGTGCGTCTTAGCGGCTTGCGCAAGCACAATTGGCTTATTCCCGCCGCTGCTCTATGGGGAGCCGTATTGCTCACTGCGGCAGACATTATGACACGCATGATTCGCAGCAGTATGGGCGAAATGCCCGTAGGAGCCATGATGGCAATCATCGGAGCACCATGGCTAATCTGGCTCATACTCAAAAAGATGAAGGGGATTACGGGCTCCTTAGCCGCTTCCATGTCTATTGGCAGAAATCGCGTTCATATTCGCTTCCCGCTACTCGCATCCATCGTGCTTCTTCTGGTTGTCTCATTCATTCTTGCAAGCATGACGATGGGCGGCACGCGTATTCCGCTAAGCCAATTATTCGCCAGCTTGATTGGATCCGACGAAGCGGAATCCTATTCCATCCTCTTGAATTTGCGATTGCCTCGCACCCTGGTTGCCGCAGCCGCAGGAATAGCTCTGAGCGTTAGCGGAGTTCTGATCCAGGCTTCCGTTCGCAATCCATTAGCCGATTCTTCTATCCTGGGGGTGACATCGGGGGCTGGCTTCGGAGCGCTGCTTGTGCTTATTGCATGGCCGCAACTTCCGATCGTATTTCTTCCGATCGCCGCTGTAGGCGGAGCTATAATTGCCGCGGCCGTCATATTTCTGTTCGCGTGGCGAAAGTCGCTTAATCCGTCGGTTCTTATTCTTCTGGGAATCGCGGTATCCGCTATCGGCTCCGCGGGCATTCAAGCCCTTATCGTACTTGGGCCATTATGGGGCAGTACGGGCTATATATGGTTGACAGGTTCGACTTACGGTCGCACATGGGATCAATTTCATATCATCTGTCTATTTCTGGCCGTGCTCCTTCCGCTTGCGTGGTGGCTCGGTCGCAAGTTTGATTTGCTCGCGTTCTCTGACGACAGCTCGATTGGATTCGGTTTATCCGTGCGCAGAACAAGACTCGCTGCAATGACTGTAGGCGTTCTTCTCTCTGCAGGCGCTGTCGCTACTGTAGGGACCGTAGGTTTTCTAGGCTTAATCGTCCCTCATATGGTAAGAAGCATAATCGGGCATAACACGCGGCAATCCATCGTATTATCAAGCTTGCTTGGGGCTCTGTTTCTTGTATTGGCCGACGCTATCGGTCGAACGGTACTTGCTCCCGTCGAAATCCCGTCCGGCCTACTCATTACACTAATCGGCGCGCCTTATTTTCTATTTTTAATGTTTCGGTCACATACAAAGAGGCTATAAACAAACAGCTCGTAAAGGTCTCCCTTTACGAGCTGTTTTGTCTAGCTAATCAAAGCGACCAGGCTTTTGAACTCCAGCTCCTCGAATTTGCTGAGAACGAGCTGGCGGTCATATTGCCAGCCGCAGCTGTCGATCTGCGTATCCAACGGAGCATCGCAGCGAATCGTCGCCAGCTGGCGGGATAAATGCAGCATCTCGATATCGGCTTCGATCTTCGCGCGGATCGTCTTCGAGACGGCCTCCAGGTTAGCTAGCAGTACATCGATAGAGCCATGCTCCTGAATAAGCTTAAGCGCCGTCTTCTCGCCAATGCCGCGAACGCCGGGATAATTGTCGCTTGTATCGCCCATGAGCCCTTTGATATCAATGACCTGCAGCGGCGTCAATCCACGCTCCTCCAGCAGCACCGCCGGCGAATATACCAGGTAATTGCCGATGCCCTTCTTCATGATCGCGATGGATACCCGTTCATCCACCAATTGCAGCAAATCATGGTCGCCGGTCACGACAACAACGTCCGCGTGATGCTTAAAGCGCGAAGCCAGCGTGCCGATGCAGTCATCGGCTTCGTAGCCTTCGATGCCGACATTGGGTACGCCGAAGCTTGCAACGACCTCTTTGACAAGATCGAATTGCGGGATCAGATCCTCGGGCGCGGCAGGCCGATTCGATTTGTATCCGTCGTATTGCTCCGTGCGAAACGTCTTGCTTCCCATATCCCAGCAGCAGATGACATGCGTCGGGTCGAACTTCGATATGGCATCCATAAAGTAGCGGACGAAGCCGTGCACGGCGTTGACCGGCATGCCGCTGCTTGTCCGGCGAATGCTTCCCGTAAACGAGGTTGCGAAGTACGCGCGGAATAAGATAGCCATGCCATCCACCAACAAAACCTTTTGACCGTTCATCAATAATCAGCTCCTGCTATGCTTGCATGTGCAAGTTATTGAAACACTCGATTTCGCGACTATGTTCTCCTCAATATCCTACCACATTGGACGAACGGATGAATACTCCGATTCTTGCCGCCGCTTCCAATAATCGGTCTTCATTTTCTACCAGCGCGATACGAACATAACCTTCTCCCTCTGCGCCGAACGCTTCGCCGGGAATAACGACGACGCCGGTTGCCCTCAGCATTTCCTGGGAAATGGTTCTTGAGCTCCATAATTCTCCGTCGTTTCCCATCAGCTTGGGCAGCTTGGCCCATACGAACATCGTCGCTTTAGGCGCCTCAACTTCCCAACCGGCCTCGCGGAGCGCACGAACAAAAACATCTCTTCTCCGCTCATAGATTGCGCTCGCAGCCGGCATATAAGCTTCGCGATCATTGGACATCGCAGCTCGAAGCGCCGTAATGCCAGCCTCTTGGACAGGATCGAATACGCCATAATCGATGTTGCCTTTCAGCTCGCGCAAGGCGGCGACGACATCTCGATTGCCGACAAGGAAGCCGATTCGGCAGCCCGCCATGTTGAAGCTTTTGGACAACGAATGGAACTCGACCGCCTGTTCCATCGCACCCGGGACTTGAAGAATGCTTGGAGGCAGCACGCCGTCGAAGCCCATCTCGGAGTAGGCCAGATCGTGAACGACAAGCACATCGTGCTTACGCGCTTTAACAATCAGCTTCTCGAAGAAATCCAGATTCGCAACAGCAGATAATGGATTATTAGGATAATTGAGCAGGATGAAGGATGCTCTATTCCATTCGTTCTCCGGTATGGCATCCAGATCGGGCAGGAAGTTACTATCCTCGCGAAGCGGCAGGAAGATGGGTTCCACGCCGGCCAATGCCAGCGAAGCCGCATAGATGGGATATCCGGGATCCGGCACGAAAGCGGCATCGCCAGGATCGCAGACGGCCATTGCCAGGTGGGCCAGTCCATCCTGCGAGCCCATTAACGTGACGATTTCCGCGGCGGGATCCGCCTGCACGCCGAAGCGATAGTTCATCCACTCAGCCGCCGCTTCCCGGAAGGGCAAGCCGCTGCTCGTGGCTGGATAAGCATACATATCCTCTCTTAGCGCCGCATTTGCCAGCGACTGGCGAATTGCTGCGGCAGGCGGCTGGTCGGGACTTCCGATGCCGAGATCAATAATATCAAGACCATTTGCCGCCGCATCGCGCTTCCACGCCGCCACCTCCGAGAAAATCGAGGAGCCCAAGTGCGACAGCCGTTTCGCGCGGAAACGCCGACTTTGTCCCTTGCTCATAATTTCCCCCATACGTCCGCATATTGTTCTTCTTTGTAGCCGATAGTCACTTGCTTGCCGTCCGTCGCGATCGGACGTTTGATCAACATGCCGTGCTGCGATAGCAGCTCCAGCTTCTCGTTTTCGCTCATCGAAGCGAGCTTGTCCTTTAGCCCAAGCTCCCGATAAACCTCTCCTGAAGTGTTGAACAGCTTCTTGAGCTCGAAGCCTCCCAGCTCCAGCAATGCTTTGAGCTCCGCAGCAGTCGGGGTATCCTCGTTAATATCGCGAAGAACAACTTCGTTGCCCTTCTCCTTCAGCGACTTCACCGCAGCCTTGCAGGTGCTGCATTTGGGATATTGAATGATTGTAATCTTGTTAGCTGTGCTCATCGTGATTCTCCTTTCTACGATCGTTGTGCTTGTTTCTATACTCGCGAGCCTCGAAACCACCTGTTCGGGCTCATTGTGTATGATTTTTCATACTCGCAGGCCCTGCCGCAATGTCAGCACTTGCCGCGCAACACTGCCTCCAGTTGGATCAACTCGGGCGGCAGCGGCGCATGCCAAACCATACGCTGCTTCGTCATAGGATGAACGAAACTTAACGTCTCCGCATGCAACGCTTGCCTGCCGACGGTTTGCTCCCAGCGCTCAATGCCGCCCTCGTCCGGCCCATAGAGTTTGTCCCCGATGAGCGGGTAGCCGAGATGGCGCATATGTACGCGGATCTGATGCGTCCGGCCCGTCTCAAGCTTCAGCTTGATGCAGGCCGCCGCCCTTTCCCCCACTTGCTCCGCACCGAAGGTTTCGGCCGTCTCATAATGCGTAATAGACGGATACCCGTCGGGTCTAACGACTCGCAGATGGGGCCGGTCGCTGTCTCTGTCAATCGGTTCGTTTACGACCCCGCTAGACGGATCGGGCGAGCCGTATACATAAGCACGATAGCGCTTGTCTACTTCGCCTGCCTGGAGCTGCTCCGAAATTTGCTGGTGAACATACCCCGTCTTCGCGATCGCGACCAGTCCCGACGTCTCTTCGTCCAATCGGTGAATGGGACGGAAGCGCACCCTCTCGCCGAGCGATTTCCAATGATACACGACGGCATTCGCAAGCGTGCCCGTGTAATGTCCGTGCGTGGGATGAACGATCATGCCTGCCGGTTTATTTACGATGAGCAGACTCTCGTCCTCGAAGACGATCTGGAACGGAATGTTTTCCGGCAGGATGTCGTCCGATTCTTCCCGCTCCATCCGCAGCCGAATGACGTCCCCTTCAGATACTTTGGCCGATGTGTACGCTCGCAGCTCGTTAACGGTTAGTCCATGCTCCGTCAGCTTCACTTGCGACAAGAGCTTGCGGGAGACGCCGAGACGTCTCTCCAGTACCGTGCGAACTTCCTTCCCGGCGTCCTGCGCGTCGACCTTCACTTCAAGAGACGGATAATAACGATCGTCCAGGTTTATGGTCGAAGCCGGCAACGCTTCGTCCCCCTTTCCCAAACGCCAAGTCTCCCCATCGACTTTGTCATGCGTATTGTCCACGTTTTGTTCGTCCATTTGACGCAACACTCATTTCTTCTATTCCGTTTCACCCTCGGTCTTACCTTTTGTCCTCGGTCTTGCCTTTTGTTGCTCCTTCGCTCTTTCCCTTGCCTTTGCCCTTGCCCTTGCGGAACACGTTCGCGCTTCGCACATATTCCGTGTCCGGCACGCCGAGCTTGGCATTGGCGTAACGCGCCGCCGCGAACAGGAAGTCGGACAGCCTGTTCAAGTAAACGAGAACATCTTCGTTAATGGCATGCTCGCCCGCCAGCGTCACCACCCTGCGCTCCGCTCTTCGGCAAACCGTCCGGCAGACATGCAAGGCCGACGAGGCGCTGCTGCCTCCAGGCAAAATAAACTTCGTGATCTCCGGCGACTCCGCCACATATCCGTCCATCCATTGTTCGAGACGAACGGCCGGCTCTCCGTCCATCTTTAACGGAGCTCCTTCCTGCGCATACGCCAGATCGGAGCCGCAATCGAACAGCTCCTGCTGAATATCGATCAGCCTGCATGCCAGATCGCGCAACTGCTCGTGTTTAACAGCTTCCGCCGCCGCCAATCCGACAAAGCTGTTTAACTCGTCGATCGTGCCGTAAGCCTCGACGCGGGCATCGTCCTTCCGCACTCGCCCGCCGATCAAGGAGGTCTCGCCTTTGTCTCCCGTTCTTGTATACAGCTGCATCCCTACTTCCAGCTCCTCTCTATGACAGCAAACAGCAGGCCGGACATCACTCCGACCTGCTGAAACCTATCCCTTCAACTTATGAACGAAATTGCCGATCCGATCGATCGCCTCCGTCAATTGAGTGACGGATGTTGCGTAGGAGCAGCGCAGGTGGCCCTCGCCTCCCAAGCCGAACACATCGCCGGGAACTGCAGCGACTCCGGCTTCCTCAAGCAGCCGCTGCGCGAATACTTCGCTGCTTAGCCCAGTAGACGTTACAGACGGGAACGCGTAGAACGCGCCTTGCGGCTCGTGGCAATCCAGGCCGATGTCCCGAAAGCCTTTAACGACGAGGCGGCGACGTTGATTGTACGACTCCACCATGCGGTCCTTTTCTTCCAGCCCGTGCTGCAGAGCTTCAAGCGCCGCGTATTGGGCCATGATCGGCGCGCACATGACCGTATATTGATGAATCTTGAGCATGGCCGACAGCAACTCGGAGTGTCCGCACATGTAGCCCATCCGCCAACCCGTCATCGCAAATGCCTTGGAGAAGCCGCTGACGAGAATCGTGCGGTCCTTCATGCCGGGAACCGCCGCGAAGCTCACGTGCTTCGAACCGTAGGTCAGCTCCGCGTAGATCTCGTCGGAGATGACGATCAGATCGTTCTCCTCGACGACCTTCGCGATCGGCAGCCAATCCTCGTACGTCATGATGCCGCCGGTCGGATTGCTGGGATAACAGAGAATAAGAACTTTGGAGCGCGGCGTGATCGCCTTCTTGAGCGACTCCGCCGTCAGCTTGAACGCGTCGGCCGAGAACGTCTCGATGCCGACGGGAACGCCGCCGCTAAGCGCCGTTATCGGCGAATACGAAATATAACAAGGCTCGGGAATAAGGATCTCGTCCCCCGGCGCGATCAGCGCGCGAAGCGCAAGATCGATGGCCTCGCTGCCGCCGACGGTTACGATCACTTCGTCTGCGGGGTTATACGCGATATCAAACGAATCGTCCAAATATTGGCAGATAGCTTCCCGAAGCTCGGGCATGCCGGCGTTCGACGTGTATTGGGTCTTGCCTGTCTCCAGCGCATAGACGGCTGCCTCCCGTACGTGCCAGGGAGTGACAAAGTCAGGCTCTCCTACGCCGAGCGTAATGACGTCCTTGCGCGTGCTTACCAAATCAAAAAAACGGCGGATGCCCGACGGTTTAATCCCCCTGACCAGCGGGGACAAATAATCGCTCATCGATTGCCGCCGGGCGAGCCCTGAGGAAACCTCCAGCTCCTCTTTCATCATACGCGCCACCTTCTTATGTTACGGCGATACCATCAAGCGATGGTCACCTTCGTGCTCATCGAAGATAATGCCGTCCTGTTTGTATTTTTTAAGTATAAAAAATGTCTTGGTCGACAGCACCGCATCAATCGGCGAAAGCTTGTTCGATACGAATGAGGCGACCTCCTTTAAATTTTTGCCTTCGATCTCTACAAGCAGGTCGTAAGCGCCGGACATCAAGTACACGGATTTCACTTCCGGATATAAATAAATGCGTTCGGCTATGCCCTCGAACCCTCTGCCGCGCTCCGGCGTAATTTGAACCTCGATCAGGGCCGTTACCTTTTCGTCGTCTACCTTGCTCCAATTGACAACGGTGGCGTATTTCACGATGATATGGTTTTCCTCCATCGCCGAGATGGCTTCCTTCACGTCTTCCAGGGGTACGCCTAACATCGTCGCGATCAACTCCGCGTCTCTGCGGGCGTCTTCCTTCAGCAGCTCCAACACTTTTAATTGCAGTTCCGTCATTCCACTACTCCTTCCGGCTCGCGATCCAAGGTTATAACGAATATTTTACAAGAAATACTCGGTTCCTGCAAAGGAAAAAAGAAAAGACCCCGACGGGGTCTCTAATTGAAATAAGACTGATGCTGCGATTGGCTTGCCTGCTGCTGCCCGCCAGCCGGCACATACATGGACTGCTGCTGGCCGCCCAGATTCTGCTGAAGGAACTGCTTCGTTTGCTGCTGTGTCTGTTTATACTGCTGCGCCTGCTTGTCCAGTTCCTGACGAAGCGCCGGAGATGCCGTATTATACATATTCGCCTGCTGCATGGCCGTAAACAGCTGGCCTTGCGCGTTTAGCGTGTTGTTGAGCAGCTTCGTAAACAGCTGTCTCATGTCCGGGCATGTGGATTCCGTCGTTGCCGTTGCATATTCGCGAACAACCCGCTTGAGATCGGAAAGCACGGTGGAAGCCAAATCCTCTTCCGATAAAAGTTGCTTGTTGGCTTGATGGTTCATTGATTATCCCTCCACAAGTATTGGTTGCTTGACTCCGACCTGTTATTGCGGCTGCGTAGGAGCCACTTGCTGATGATGCTGGATAGCGTGCATCAGCGAATCGTAATGTTGTTGATGCATGCTGATCATCTGCGTGCAGCAGTTGCGGATTGCCGGCGTCATGGACGCCGCTACGACTGCGGCGCATTGCTTCATCAGCAGGTCCTCGTTCGACATGGAATCCGCTACGTATTCCAGTTCTTTGGCTGTCATTGGCTGTAGCAAGGTGAAGCCTCCCTTATCCTAAATGGTGAAGATGCTTGGCCCTCGGAGCGCAAACATCTTATCTTGCCTTCCGTATTATGAGCCAAATCCTCCAAATTATGCTCCCTTCCTCAAAACAAACTTGCCGGAGTCGGTCAGCCCGAAGTCCACCTTGATCTCTGCAAGCGTTCCTTTATTCCAATCTTCCTTCTCGATGTGTTCGTGCCAATAACGATTATGGTAGCGATACAGATAATGCTCGAGCTCCAGAAAGTCTACTCCTCTTTCCCTGCCCGTATCGAACAGCGATTGGATTTGTCCTCGTACAAGCTCTTCTACGGAGCTTTCGATTCCCTCCTTCGTCATCTCGCCATCCAGTTCGACAACCGACCCCGACAACTTCAGCGATATTGTAAATCTCGGACCTCCTCCCGCCTTGGAGACTTCCAGGCTTGACTTGGCATGTTTGATCGATACGGTGCTCGTTGCTCCCCCCTGCTCCGCTTCCACGAGCACTTGCTTAAACTCCGGATTCAGCCAACGGAGCCCTATCACGGACTTTTCCGAGAAGTACCCCATGTACTTAAAATCCTTGTAGACAAACACCCCCGAGATGAGCTGGGTTGAGATGGGCTTCCCCCTCTTGCTCCAATGGGTTCCGCTGCTGTTGATGACGGGAAGAAGCGTGAGATCCTTCGGTTCTCTTATGGTCTGGACGGCCAGTTGCATCTGAAGCGGCTCGATGAACGTGTATTGTTCTTCATGCGGCTTAGGCATGTAAAGAACGCTATAGAGCGGCGATTGATTAAAAAAGTTATCTGAATTCAATACATTCTCGATATCGTCCGTCGTCCCAAAAATAAGCGAAGTGTACCTCGAAGCCCTCTGACGGTTCAGCGCGTCCAAGACATCTTCGATTTGACCAGCGGCCCGTTCATGGATGAGCACCGTCTTGAGATGCTCCAGATTAAGAGTCGCATATCCGGCCCGCATCAAATCATAGTAAGCAAGCAGAGTGGAATTGCCCGTACCTGTGCCGACCCACGTCTCCGCGGGTTTTGAATTCGGAGCGTCAGACTTGGCCACGGAAGCGAAATTGATTATCTGCCCATAGATGACGATCTTTTCGTCTACGTAATCGATCCCGAGAGCCGACACATAACTAACGTCTTGCAGATTCACTTCGTCCCAACAGCCTGCAATCACGCTTAGAGAAGCAAGAGTCGCTGCCGCAATTCCGGTGCGGATCAGACGGGATAAAGTAATCATGACCGCCTCGCTTTCTTATAAGAAGTCCAGGGTTTATTAATTATGGCGGCGGCAACTTCCTTGAAACGAATAGGCGCCAGAGGAGCCATATACGGCTGTCCGAATGATTCTAGCGAGCACATGTATAACAGAACCGAGAACATCGATACGAAGTAGCCGTACATGCCGAAGATGGAGGACAAAATCAGCACATAGAACCGAATAACGCTGACGGAGCCGGCTAACGATTGGTTAACCAGCGTAAATGTCGACACGGCAGCGACAGCCGCGACGACCAACATCGTCGGCGATGTCATGCCGGCTCGGATCGCGGCGTCTCCGATAATGAGCCCTCCGACGACGGATACCGTCTGGCCTACGGGGCGTGGAAGCCGAACGCCGGCTTCCCGGAACAGCTCGAACATACCCAACATGAGGAACATCTCCATCGTGGCTGAGATAGGCAGTCCGATTCGCGACATGGTCACGGTAGCAAGCAGCGTAAACGGAATTTGATCCGTATTGAAGGAGCATAGCGCTACCCAGAAACCGGGCAGGAACATGGCGACGAACAAGCCGGTGAAACGAAGCAGCCTCTCCATCGTGACGTAATAATAAGGGAGATGCGCATCTTCAGGCGATTTGATGAGCAATGTCATGTTGCCAGGGGCAATCAATGCGGCCGGCGTGCCGTCCACAAGGATCGCGACTCTCCCTTTCATCAGAGAATGGACGACAAAGTCGGGACGGCCCACGTAATTCACAAGCGGAAACAGGGATTTGGGCCTGTCGCTGATGAGCTCCTCCAGCTCTCCTGCCCCTTGCAGACTGGGGATCGTGATGGAACGAAGCCGCCGCTTCGCCTCCTCCACCAGCTCCGGCTTGGCTTGATCGGACATATAGAGAAACCCGATCTCCGTTCTGGTCTCCGTTCCGATGATGAAATACTCTACGTGGAGGTTTGGCGTCCTCATTCTCATGCGCACCAGGGCGATATTGACCGACAGCTTCTCTACGAAGCCGTCCCTCGGTCCCTTAAGGGATAACTCCATTGTAGATTCTTCGGGATTGCGGGAAGGCAAGCTTGCGATGTTGAACTCGTAAAACGATTCCCGATCGGAGAATAGAAGGATAACGGTGCCCGCGAACAAGCACTCGAACAGACGGTCTTCGTCGCCTTCGGTTTCGTTGAACATATCGCTAGGATGACGGCTGCATGATTCCGCAGAATCGCCATCATGAGAGGCATGTTCGGAATGCTCCTCGGTGTCGCCAGATTGCCTGTAACCGTAACCGTGGTCGTTTCCCGTACGGAATGTCGATGTATGCCGCTTCCAATTTTCCAGCATAGGAATAAGACCCATCTGGAACATTTGACCGTCAACCATGCCGTCGCAATAATACAATTCGCATTGGATGCCCGACTTGTCTTCTGCGTCGGGAACGCGCAGGACATGATTAAAAACGTCCTTGCACGGTTCGATGAGCTCGCGGAATCTCTCCCTGCTTATCCGCTCGCTTCTGTCATTGCCGCTCGTCTCGCTCTGCTGATCCAGCTCTCGTCCGTCCATTGCCGCTCCTCCTTGCTTTTACAAATGTTAGGCCGTATACGACGATAACCATGCCGCAAGACACGATGCCGCCATAGAGATAGGAGAAACTGATCACCCTCGCATAATCGACCATATGATGGACCCAGTACAGGGACACTCCACCAGCCACTGCCCCAATGAAGATTAGGCCGACGCTTCTCCGCTTCAACTTCCCGACGGGACTAAACTCCGCGATCAAATAAATGCTGAGCGATATACGAATCATCGAGCCGGACAACCACTGGTAGATAGCAAAAAAATCGACATGCTCGAAATAACGCCCGATCGTGACGAGCCTCCACTGCGAGAAGGCCGGATACCTCATCTTTTCTGCCTCGAAGGGACCGAATTCCGATATCGCCCCCGTTACCGGTCCAACTGCAAGCAGCGCCAGGAAGGCGACAAGCACAATCAGATGCCAGCGCTTGAAGGAGGACTTGAAGTGATGCTGCATAAGCAGAAGCAGGAACAGCTCTCCGAATGCAGTAATTGAATACAACGAAGCTTGCAAGACCGGGGGCATGCCATTCTCGAGCATGGGGAGCAGATAACGGTAATCCTTGTGCGGCATATTGGCCGACATGACAAAGTCGCCAACAAGGACAACGACGGGAAGCAGCAAACAACTGACAAATGCAATCGTTCGCAGTCCCAAACTCGCCGCATACACGCATAACCCGACAAATACGATCAGAACCGCGATGGGAGGCGTGTTGCTAAGATACGTTGTCTCCGCCCAAGAGACTGTTATGATTAGCGTTTCCGTTGCCGTCGTGAACGCGAACAGCATCATGTACCCAATGAATATCCAAGCGACGTGCAAGGGGAGTCGTTCCTTCATCCAGTGGTCAAGTCGCTTGCCCTGCAGCTTGGACAATGCTCCAAACAGCGGAATGGCCGTCCAGGGCAGGATAAAGATCAGTGCGACGAAGACCGCCATCCAGGCGTCTCTATGTGCGGCGCTCAAGATAAGCGGCACGATGAGTACGTGATTTACGAGACCAACGGATAAAATCATAATGCATGCGGCCGGAAATATGCCGAACGGCTTGATTGACATATGGCATTCACTTCCTTACAACCAAAGGTTGCCCAGAACGGGTGGCCTGAATGCATGCGATGGAGGAATATTTCCTTTCATTTAAAGAAGCCAGCCGGTCTGAAGACCGGCTGGCTGTCGTGAATATAGTCCCTGTAAGCTACTCGAATAGGCCCATGCTTAAATATCGTTCGCCCGTATCCGGGGCGATACATACGACGCGCCGTCCTTCGCCCAGCTTCCGGGCCATTTTGAGCGCCGCCCAGACCGACGCGCCCGAGGATGGGCCAAGCAGCAGGCCCTCTTGTCTCGCTAGCGCTCTCATCGTGCCGATGGCATCCTCGTCGGAAACCTGTATGATTTCGTCGTAAACGGAAGTGTTCAGAATGTCCGGAATAAATCCAGGACTTGTGCCGACCAGCTTATGGGGACCTGGCTGCCCTCCGGAGAGGACGGGAGAGCCCTGCGGCTCCACAACGGCGACGTACACTTCCGGCAGCAGCTCCTTAAGCTTCTCTCCCGTACCGGTTATCGTTCCACCCGTACCTGCCGTTGCCACAAATGCGTCCAGCCTGCCGCCTGTCTGCTCCATAATTTCCAGCGCAGTCGTCCGGCGGTGAATATCGGGATTCGCTCCATTTTTGAATTGATTCGGAATAAAGCTTCCCAGGTGTTGATGCTGCAGCTCCTCCGCTTTGCGTATAGCGCCGGGCATCCGCTCGGCTGCCGGCGTAAGTTCTACCTTTGCGCCGTAAGCCTTTAGAAGCTTGATTCGCTCCGTCGACATATTGTCCGGCATGACCAGAATCAGCTTATATCCTTTAGCCGCGGCATTCATAGCGAGTCCGATCCCCGTGTTGCCGCTCGTAGGCTCGATAATGGTTGCCCCTGGATGGATCATGCCATCGCGTTCGGCTGCTTCGATAAGCGCGAAGGCCGCCCGATCCTTGACACTGCCGCTGGGGTTTAATTTCTCCAGCTTCACATAAACTTCGGCATTTCCGGGCTCGATGATCCGGTTTAAGCGGACGATCGGCGTTTCTCCGATTAATTGCGTAATATCGCTTACTGCTCTCGCCATTGTTTCAACCTTCTCCCGTTGCTTACATACCTTTAATTGCAGTCTTTCTGGTCACAACTTGATTATGACGTTCTCGGCTTTGCCTTCCCTTTTAAACGGCTGCGCTTGTGCCCTTCTTGCCCGTTATTATGCTGCGCTTGCAGAAACGGACGTATAAACCACCAGCCGGCAATCGGCACGACGCCCACTCCCAGCATCAGCCACGTGATTGCTCTTGGCGAATCCGTAATCGGCAAAACAATGAGATATGCCGACAAACCTACCATACGTCCCAGCGTCAATCCCGCTTCTCTTAGCACGACGAATTCCTCTCTGTGGCTTGCGCTTTCCCTGGATTCGCCGATTAGATCGAAAACACGGGACGTCATCGGAATAATGTACAGCGGCATGAACAAGGAGGTGCCGATGCCGAACAGCAGCAAGGTCGTATACGAGACCTGCCAGAACAACGGCAGGATGACAAGGCTGATCATAACGACGCCGATCAGCATGCCCGTCAAACGCCGATGCGGCTTTAGCCATTTGCCCGCCGCCCAAAAGCTGATCAAAGCAATCAGGGACGTTATTAGCGAATACGTACCGAGCTTGCTCTCATCCCTTGTGGCAATATACACCGTTAGACCCACGAGGAACATAAACACGCCCTCCCGCACGCCTTGCGCCATAATGGCCAGGAACATACGCCTCCATGAGTTCCCTTTCTTGGCAAGTTGTCTAAAGCCGTACAGCCAATCATAAGTTCCTTCAACCTTGCGTTTCTTCAACCAGAAGCTCAGCACGACACTAACTGCGAAGATGGCAAGCGAAAGGCTGAAGATGATACGGTATCCCTTCTCTCCCTGCATGGTCGTAATCAGCAAGCCCGATATCCATGGCGCAAATATGCCTGCCATGGAACCCAGAAGGCCAGCCCATCCATTGTAGGAATCCCGCGTGTCCGGTTCTGTTACTTCAAAGTAAACGACGTTGCAGGCAATCCAGAACATGCCCATCGCAATGCCGTTAAGGGCGCCGAGGGGGACGGCCCATGTCTTGGCGGTCGTTCCCAGCAGCAACACAGCGCAATAGAATACGCCCGAGAGCGCAATGCCGACCCTCAGGCTATTCATTTTGTTGTGTTCCTTTACCCATTTGCCTGCGACCCAAAAGGTGAGTCCGCCGAGTACAAATTGGGCAAAGGTGAACCAGCCGATCAGCATATACGACTCGCTTGCCTTCCATAGATAGACCGGCACAAACGTTCCCGAGAGCGCGTTCGCTACGCCATACAACGCTTGGACGATCAGAAGCAGGGCAGCTTGTTTGTCTAATTTCGCCAAAACATAACCTCCTGCCGCAGCTTTATCCTGCGGCTGCCATTAGGTAGGGTTCAAAAAGTACGGTTTTCAGCACCGAGAAGATTGAAAGAAGGTAGAAAGTGAGTAGCGGAGCGTAGTGGAAGCTACGTGAGCAACGGAACTTTCGCCTGAATTCAATATTCGATGTCGAGTATGCTACTTGGCATACTACGTGATCAAAAGCGGACTTTTTGAACAACCTTTGTAAGTATGTTTTGTAAGATGCCCCGATTGCCGCCCCCTATGCCCGTCCAATCTTGGAAGTTGCCCTCCTGACTGCTTCTATTCCCGCTCGGACAGCTTGCCCATCATATACTCCCGATCGCCGGCGCTCAGCTGCGAAGATGTTGCGAAGCAGGATGGACAGACGTACCAGACGATACGGAATGGCGATGGCAGAAACGGTTCTCCAATGACCTCGGGCGCAGTTGGCACGAAACCTTCGCCGCCCAGAACTTGCGTCCCCGCTTCCAACATATATTCCCTGCAGTTTGGACATTCCGGAACCTCATACTGCGCCTCCGTAATCTCCTGAATGACCCCTTGCGCTGCTAAAGTGCTTCTGGTAGCTCCTATGTACCCTTCCTGCTCGGCGGCCCAATCCGCTTCGCTATCGTCGTCCGCGTCGTTCCATTCCGGAAGATCCATATCCTCATTATCTGCATCGTCGCTTTCCCCGCCGTCTCCGATCCCGATGTTCATCGTACGGTAGCCGCTCAGTTCGTTCTCGCAATGCGGGCAATGAGACTCGGGCCCAATCTCCTCATCCCAAGTAATTTCCGTCTGGCACCAAGGACAAATTTGCTTTTCTTCCATCGCTACAGTTCTCCTTCATTTCTCATCTAACATCCATCATGTATTCATAACGTAAATAATACCGACCACAAAAAACAATATCGCCACGACAAGCAGCGTAATCCAAAGATACTTCATCTTCGGGAAAACCCCTTTCTTAATCCACGATGACGGTGGCTCCTATGATGTAGGAAAGCGATACGGAGATGATCATGGCGATCAACCCGACCGCACGGTTGTCGCGCGAGATCTCCTCGTCGATCCGGAAGACGGGGGTCAGGAACTCGAACAGGAAGTACGCCACGAGCAAAATAATAAAGCCGTACGCTCCCCAGATCAGACTTTCGTAGATGCTGTCGTTCGCTTCGACGGAGAAGCGGAAGATGTTGCATATACCGAATATTTTGCCCCCGGTTGCCATAGCCACCGACACGTTGCCTCGCTTGATCTCGTCCCAGCACTTGTACTTCGTCACTAGCTCGAACACCGACAGAAAAACGATCAGCGACAGCACGGTGACGGATACGAATACCAGTGAGGACGCATACGGATTGTCCAACAGCTTATCGATCTCCGATTCCTTCATTGCCCCAACCTCCTACTTCAGCTCGGCAACTGTAACCCCAATGCCGCCTTCGCCGTAATTGCCGTTCCGGAAGCTCTTCACATGGGAGTGCTTGCGCAAATACTGCTGGATGCCCGTGCGAAGAATGCCCGTCCCCTTGCCATGAATAATATAAACCTGACCGAATCCCGATAAGAACGACTCGTCCAGGAATCGGTCCACTTCCATGATGGCTTCCTCCAGGCTTTCGCCGCGCAGATCCAGCTCCATCTTGACGTTATCGTCGCGTGTGCGGTTCAAGCTCGCCCCTGACTGTTTAGGCTGAACGGCTTTGGCAGCGTCGGCCGCCTTCGGCTTGAGCAGCTCCATATCATCCAGCGCAACCTTCATTTTTAGAATGCCAAGCTGTACGGTGGCGTCCGAGCCGTGCACCTCGAGCACGGATCCCTTCTGGTTCAGGCTGTACACCATAACCTCGTCGCCAGGCTCGATCTTGCCTTGTTTGCCCGCCGTCTTGACTTTCTTGGTCTGTACCTGCGGAGACGCCTCATCAAGCCTCCGCTTTGCTTCGATCAGCTTATGCTCCTTGACCGAAGCGCCCTCCTCCATCGCCAGCTTGCGCAAGTCGGCGATAATGACCTCCGCCTCCCGCTTCGCCTTGGCGACGGCCTCCCTTGCTTCTTCCTGCGCCTTCAGCAACAGCTTCTCCTTCTGTTCCTCGAAGCGAAGACGCTCCTCCTCGTGCTTCGCGCGTTGCGCTTCCATCTGCTTCCGCAGCGCCTCCGCGCTCTGACGTTCCGATTCGGCGCTGATCCGGTTTTCCTCCAGCGACGCGATCATGTTCTCCACGCGCAGATCCTCTTCGCTGACCTCGCCTCGCGCATGATCGATAATAGAACGCTGCAAGCCCAGCCGCTCCGCGATCGCAAACGCATTGCTTCGTCCCGGCACGCCGACCAAAAGCCGGTATGTTGGACTTAAGGTTGCGATGTCGAACTCCATGCTGGCGTTAATGACCGACTTGCGATTATAAGCATAAGCCTTGAGCTCGCTATAGTGCGTCGTCGCGATAATACGGCTGCCCCGCGCATGAATATGCTCCAAAATCGCAATCGCCAGAGCGGATCCTTCCGCGGGGTCCGTTCCTGCTCCCAACTCGTCGAGCAGCACAAGGCTCTTGGCGGTCATGGAGCCCAAAATGCGAATGATGTTCGTCAAGTGGCTGGAGAACGTACTGAGGCTCTGCTCGATACTTTGTTCGTCTCCGATATCCGCGTAGATGGCATCAAATACGCATAACTGACTGCCATCCTCGGCTGGCACGAACAATCCCGACATTGCCATCAGGCTAAGCAGACCCACTGTTTTGAGCGATACCGTCTTGCCCCCCGTATTGGGACCCGTCACGATAATAGCCGTGTAGTTATTGCCAAGCTCGACGTCGAGCGGAACGACCTTATCCTTATCGATCAGAGGATGCCGGCCGCGCTTCAGCTTCAAAAACCCTCTGTCGTTCATTCGAGGTTGGGTTGCCTTCATCTCGTGCGCCATTCTTGCTTTCGCGAACGCGAAGTCCAGCTCGGCCAGCAGCTCCAGATCGATCAACAGTTCTTCCCCATGATCGGCGGCTTGGGCCGTAAGCTTCTGCAAAATTTTCTCAATCTCGCGCATTTCGGCTGCCCGTGTCTCTCTGAGCTTGTTGTTCATCGCTACGATAGCTTCCGGCTCGATAAAGAGAGTGGCGCCTGATCCGGATTGATCGTGTACGATCCCTCCAAAGCTGCCGCGGTATTCCTGCTTTACCGGAATGACATAACGGTCGTTGCGCAAAGTAATCAACGTGTCTTGCAGCATCTTCTGCACGCTTGACGAGCGGATCATATTCTCGAGTTTCTCGCGAATGCGACCCTCGCCGCTCCTCAGCTCCCTTCGGATCGAAGCAAGCTCCGGGCTGGCATGATCCAGCACTTCCCCGTTCTCGTCGATGCAGTCTAGGATGGCGTCTTCCAGCGGCTTATGCTCCGCAAGGCCGGATGCCGTCGTGGACAACATCGGAAGCGGATGCTCGTCGTGAATGCTCTCGATATGACGTTTTACCCTGCGGCCGCCGCGTGCAGTCGAGGCGATATCGAGCAGCTCTCCGGGATTTAAGGTGCCTCCGATTCTAGCGCGAAGCAAGGACGGACGGATATCGACGATGCCGCCGAACGGCGCGCTGCCCTTAAGTCTGTCGGCCGCATAAGCTTCGTCCGTTACCTGCAGCAGCGCCTTCACGGACTCGAGCTTCGTTTCCGGCTGCAGCGCCTCCGCAATGCTTTTGCCCAGCGACGTGCTGGCATGCTTCGTTAATTTATCTATAATTTTGGGATACTCAAGCGTTGTCAATATTTTGGAATCCAACAAATAACACTCCTCTCGCCCTTTTATTATAGCCGAACCTTGAACGCGATGCACGATTCGGCGCATCTTTGAATACGGGTATTGCCGCCTTCACATGAATTGATGAAATTATGACCATACTATGTACAGCAGCAACCGTTCCATCTCCTGTTTCAGGGCAGACTTTATATGGCTTCGCCTGCAGCTTCACCATTCCACGAAGGAGGTAATGCATGTGACTTTTCTTGGCCATGTCGTTAGGTTTATCGTTTCCGCGCTTGTCTTGATGCTCGTAGGGTTTATCGTGCCGCAGTTCAGCGTGGGAGGTTTCTGGAGCGCCTTCTTCCTGGCGCTTGTCATCGCAGCATTGGGCTGGATTATCGAAGGCATCTTCGGCAAAAAGGTTACGCCTTTCGGTCGCGGCATCGTCGGCTTCATTGCCAGCGCGGTCGTCATCTGGCTCGCCCAGTTCATCGTCGGAGGCGTCACTGTCACTTGGCTCGGCGCGATTCTGGCCGCGCTTGTCATCGGGATTATCGATTTGTTTATCCCGGTAAGCACGCCTTATGAAGCCGGTCGCAATCGCCACGATTAATCAGAGTTTCGCCCGCGCCGATCGCGAAGATCGCCGCAACGCAATGGACAGCAAGATAGCTGCCGGATGACAAACCTTTGCCTGCCTGAAGAAGGGGCAAAGGTTTGTTTTCTTTTTTTATTATATAGGAGAAGAGGACGCGGAGCCGTTTCGCCTTGCTAACAATTTTGTCAATCCTTTGTCAAGGAGTTGTCACCTGTTATCCTTTATCATGTCCAATATTAGGATACAATGAAAGGGTAAGAATATTTATAGCCATTCAAGAGGTTGTTCAAAAAGTCCGCTTTTGATCACGAAGTATGCCAAGAAGCCTACTCGACATCGAATATGGAACGCAAGCGAAACTTCCGGTGCTCACGTAGCTTCCACTACGCTCCGCTCCTCAGTTTCTACTTGAATTCCATCTTCTACAGCGTTTTTGAAAAAAACGCAGCATCGGAAGCATACGCTTATGTGCTGAAAACCGAACTTTTTGAACTCTCACTTTAAGGCTGAAAGGGGATATCGATAATGAAAAAATGGATCGTATTCGCATCCATTCTAACATTGGCTCTGGTCATCGCCGCTTGCGGAGCCAATAACGGGGGAAGCAACGGCGGGAATAGCGGGGATGTGGTAGCCGTCGAAGCTGCCGTAGAGCCGGCTTCCGAAGTCGTTTTGACCGCATCCGATTGGAAATTTGATCAGCAGGAGTATCAGATCAAAGCCGGAGAGCCGGTTGCTCTGACATTGAAGTCCGTTGGCGGCGTTCACGGCGTGCAAATTTTGAAGACCAAACATACGATTGGCAACAACGAATCCGTTACGCTTCAATTCGACAAGCCAGGTACTTACGATATCATTTGCAACGTGCCATGCGGCGGCGGACATGCCAAGATGAAAGCGAAGCTGGTCGTTACCTAACAGCACCAAACACCATTTACCCGGAGCCGCGCGCAGCTTTCGATCCTGCCGCAGTGCTCCGGGTAAATTATTTTTATACATAAGATTTATCAGGAATATTTGGCTTCACGGTCAAAAAGTCTGATAGCCCCTTGCCTTCCATTGGGCTTGCCGCTTTGATAAGATGGACACATTACCAGTGAACGGGAGGAATGCTTGTGGGAGCTATGAATAGTCGTATTGCCTTGATCAGCGGGGCCGGAACGGGATTGGGGCGCGCGACGGCAATCGCCTTCGCTGCGGAAGGAGCGGAGGTCGTGCTGTTGGGACGCCGCCGCGATAAGCTGGAGGAGACGGCCGCCCTCGTGCAGGACCGCACGGGTAAAACGGCGCTCGTGATAAAGACGGATGTCACGGAAGAATCGCAAGTCGCGGATGCTATTCGCACAACTCTTAAGCGTTACGATCGCATCGACGTGTTGCTTAACAATGCCGCTATCCTGGAGTCGGGCTCCGTTGCCGAGCTGTCCGCGGACGATTGGCAGAAGCAGATCGACACGAATCTGACGGCGCCGTTCCTGCTCACGAAAGCCGTTTTGCCGGCCATGCGCAAGCAGAAATACGGACGCATCATTAATATAACATCCAGCTTGTCGAGAAATGGCGCAGGCGGTTATGCCGCTTACAGCGCAGCAAAGGCCGGACTGGAGTCATTGACGCGCTCCATCGCCGACGAGGAGCATGAGCACGGCATTCTGGTCAACCTTTACAACCCCGGCACGCTCCGCACGGAGATGCACGCCACGGGCAAGGATCCTGCCATCGTGACGCCCGATATCGTCCGTCTTGCGAGCCTCTCCTTCGGAGGACCGACGGGAACGATCCATTCCTACGGGTGATCGCAAGCGTCTGCTCTTCCCAAAGGCCTGTAGAATAATAACCGATTCAGCTTGGGAATATGGAACGCGAGGATCAGGGTTGTTCCCGGGCTGAAGAGGGTGGCCGTTTCCAAATATAATCGCCCCGGATCATCCCTCCTTGATAATATGGTCTGCCGTACGGAAGGCCAGCGCCATAATCGTCAGCACCGGGTTAACGCCCCCGTTCGTAACATGCAGCGAGCCGTCGCTCACCCACAGATTGTCATAGCCGTGTACGCGTCCCGTTGGATCGGTGACCGATGTCAGAGGGTCGTTACCCATCCGCAGCGTGCCCGCTTGATGCTGCCCTCCGCTTAGTCCGCCTCCCGGCCGGGTTCTCCATACCTCTCTCGCGCCCGAAGCCCACAACCATTTCTCCGCTTGCGCGCCCAGCATTTCCGCTGCCCGCAGCGATTCGGGATGCACGCCTCCGGAGAGCGCGGCTACCGGAAGACCGAATGCATCTCGTACCGTCCGCGATAGACGGACTCTGGATTCGGCGCTCGGAATTTCCTGGATAGGCCCCTGGATCTGGCTGGTGCGAGAATAGCTTTCCCGCATATGTTCTTTGCCTGCCCTTCCCCATCGGATCGCGTTCGGAGACAAGGCTCGATACCAATGAACAAGCGGCAGCCGGGTGAAGTCGTTAGCCAGCAGCCCTCCTCCGATAATTCCATTCTCCGGATGATGGTCGAATCGCAAAGTTGCGATACTGACACCCGGGCCTAATCCGTCCTGCAAAGGTTCGTCGAACAAGCCGTATGCGCCGGAGTAGACATGACCTTGCAAATGTCTTCCCGCTTGCCCGTTCCGATTGCCGATTCCTTCGGGCTCGGAATCGCTGCCGGAATTGAGCAGGAGACGCGCGCTTTCGATAGCCCCTGCCGCAACGACAACCTGGCCCGCTCGCACCTGTCTTCGCTGGATGATGCCATTCTCTAGACGCGCAAGACGAACTCCCGTCGCATGTTTTCCTCCCTCCGTATCGATGCGCTCCGCCAACGTGTCGCAAACGAGATCGCAGTTGCCGGTGGCCATCGCCCTTGCCAGCATCGTATTATGCCCGCCATTTTTGCTGTTGGTCGGACAGGCAAAGCCCACGCATTCGCCGCAGCGTCCGCATGGTTGCCGGCCGTCCCGTTCAACCGAGTTAATCAGAAGCGGCACCGACCCGGTTGCCCATCCCAGCTTGTTCGCTCCCCGAGCGAGCACTTTCGCCTCCGTCGTAAATGGCAGCGCGGGCATGGGATAAGCGCGCGTACGATTGCCTCGTCCCGGATGAGCATTGCCGTCGCCCGAGACGCCTACTTCCCACTCTGCCCGATTATAGTAAGGCTCTAGATCCTCGTAAGTAATCGGCCAGTCGCTAAGCGAGCTCCCCTCCGGTATGCCATACCGGCTCGCCATTCGAAAGTCCTCGGGATGGAACCGCCACGCCTGCGCGCCATAGACGCGCGTGCCTCCCCCGAGCGTCATCGCGTTGTTGTGGTAATCCCCTTCGAACGGCACCGTTATGCGCTCTGCCCCGCTAGTCGTTGCAAAGGTGCGCGGATAGCCGACGGAATTCGGTCCCGTATTATGCCCGTATTTGCTAAACCGATGATTGCGCAAATGGTCCCTGCCGACCTCTTCGTAACGAAGCCAGCTTCCCCGCTCCACGACCAGCACCTGAAGCCCGGCCTCGGCCAATAGTGCCGCCGCCACGGAACCGCCCGCTCCCGCCCCGACGACTACGGCGTCGTATCTGTTTTTCAACTGGTCCAGCGGCGTCGGGATGAACTCGGGCTCATCGGGAGGGGTCCGCGTTGCCGAAGCCGTACCGGAACGGAATCCTATCATTTCCCAGGACTTTCCTCCAAGATTTCCGCCCGCCTCCGGACTTCCATAATAACCGTCGACGACCAGCTCCAGCACGGTGGAGAACAATAAGCGCGGTTCGGCCGAAGCCGGCCACCCCGGGTAGGAACCGCACTCCGCGCCGCGCAGCAGCTCATCTTGTTCATCCTCTGTCAGCTTGACAAAGGGGGCTTTGTACCGCTTTAGTGCTTCCCCGTTCAACGCGCGAAGGCCCTGCTCGATGACTTCTGCCCAAACAACGGGTTCTTGCCCGGCGAAACGTTCCAGATAGGCAAGGACTCCCGCTTCGGCCGCCGATGGCCACTCGTCTTTCGGAATCAATCGATTGGCAACCGCTTGTAACATTTCTGCAGCTTCATATTGGCTCATTGTCCCAATGCTCCTTCTTAGTGGCTGGTTGTGGGCGCAAAAAGACGCCTATTCCCTCCCGATGCAACCTGCACCGAGCTGGAATAGTCGTCCTTTAAGAGGATGTTCAAAATGTTTTGCGCCTAATAGATTCGAACGCTGCCGTCAGCTTTGCTCGATCATCTCGATCCATTCGTTGAATTCCGACTGCAGCTTCGAGTATTCGCGGCTGAGCTTGTTGTGATCGTCGAGCAAAGCGGAATGTTGGTTAAGCAACGCTTCCGCGGATTGAGCCGCTTGATCCCGCTCCTGCTGAAGCTCGTTCAGCCGTTCCTGCCAATCCTCCTGCACGTCGACCGAGGCGGCGGCTTCGCGCATGGCGAGCTCCATCCGCTCGCGCAGCTCTTCTTCCATCGCGGCATAATCGTTGCCCGCCTTCTCCAGACGCGCCAGCTCCGTCTCAAGCTCGCGAATCGACTGCTCTTGCTGGGACAGCTGTTTCTCGGCTTGCTCGGAACGCTCCATTGCCGCTTCCAGCTGACCGTTAGCGATACGCTCCCTAGCCGCCAGCAATTCCAACTGAGCGATCAGTTCCTGCTCTTTGTGATCGCGATCCGCGGCTTCGGCCGTCAATCGTCCAAGCTCGGTCTCGTTCTCCGACAATTGTTGGCTTAACCGCTTGGATTCGGCCGACGCCGCTTTCCATTGCTCTTCCAGCTCCGCGGCAAGCTCCATGGCTTCCGACTCGTTGCGGCCTTGTTGCTCCGCAAGCTGACGCTCCAGTTCGGCCATTCGTTCGCCGCTTGCGGCAAGCCGCTCGGAGAGCTCGCGTTCGGCAAGGTTGCGCCGGGCCAATTGATCGACCAATTCCTGTTCGCGCTCTTCGCGCTGAGCCAATTGCGCGGATAGCTCTCGAACATGAGATTGAAGTTCGGCCAGCAGCTGTTGCTGCTCCTGCTCGTTCGACTTCAACTCCGCCAATTGATTGGAAAGCTCCCGCTCCCGCGAAGTCAGCGCGGACAATTGCTCCGACAACTTCCGCTCGCTTGCGGAACGGGCAGCCAGCTCGGCGTTGAGCTCATGCTCGCGCGCATCCCGCTCATCCATCCAGACCTGTTCTTCCTTCTGATGACGCGCTAGCTGCTCCGACAATTCGATCCATCTGGACTCCGCCTCTTGCAGCTTCTCGGACAGCGTATGCTCCTGCGAAGTCAATTGAGCAAGCTGAACGGTCAAAGACTGCTCCTTGGTTTCCAGTTGCGTGACCAGCTCCGACAGCTCCAGCGCTTCGAATTCCGCTTGGTCCAATCTGGCCGTGCGCTCTGCTTCTTCCTTAGCTTTAAGGGCAAGCTGCTGCGACAGCTCAGCCGCTTTTGTCTCCGCATCCTGAAGCCGAGCGGTCAGCGATCGTTCTTTTCCGGTCACCTGATCAAGCTGCTCTTTTAACGCTTGCTCCCCGGCGGCAGCTTGCTGAAGCTGCTCCGACATGGACTCTTCTAGCGCTATAAAAGCAAGGATCCGCTCCTGCAAAGATTGTTCGCCAGCCGTCAATTGGGCAAGTTTCTCGGACAGCTCGTTTTTCTCCGAATCCGTTTCGCTCAGCTGGCCGGACAACGCCCGTTCGGCTGCCGCCAGCTGCGCCACTTGCTCCGACAGCTCCAGCGCTTCGAATTCCGCTTGATCCAGCTTCGCGGCGAGCTCGCTCTCGTCTGCCGATTTCTGCGACAGCTGCTGGGACAACGCATCGGCTTTGGCTTCCGCTTCGCGGAGCTGGCCCGTCAGGGTAAGCTCCTTCTCCGCCAATTGCGCCAAAAGCTCGGCTTGCTCCTTGACCTTCGAACCGGCTTCCAGCAACTGCTCGGACAGCGTATGTCTGGCGGCTTCCAGCTCGGCTTTGTGCTGGCTCAACGATTGTCCGCTGTTTTCCAGCTCGTTTACCTGCAGGGACAGTGCGTTCCCTTGCTCGGTCAGCTCGGCCAACTGCCCGACGAGCGATTGTTCTTTTGCCGACATCTCCTCGATCCGCGCGCTTAGCGCCTGCTCCCTGATCGTCAGCTCATCCACTTGCTCCGCAAGGAACTGCTCCTGCGAACGCGACTGCTCGATCGACTCCGATAACGATTGTTCCTTCGCCGTCAATTGCTCGATACGCTCCGTCAACAACTGCTCGTTCGCCGACAGTTCCTCGATCTGCGCCGTCAACAATTGCTCCTGCGAACGCGAACGCTCGATCTCCTCCGCTAACGAATGCCCTCTCGCCGTCAGCTGTACGACCTGTTCAGTCAACGAGCGCTCGCGCGACTGCAACTGCTCAAGTTGCTCCGTCAGCGACTGCTCCTTGGATTCCAGCTGCGTCATCTGCTCCAGCAGTTCCAATGCTTCAAGCTCCGCTTGCTCCAGCTTGGACGCGACAGCTTGCTCCCCGGCGGATTTCGAAGCCAACTGCTCCGCCAACGCTTGTTCATTGGCAGTTTTGCGTTCCAGTTGCTCAGCAAGCGCTTGTTCATTGGCAGCCTTGCGTTCCAGCTGCTCCGCCAGCGCTTGTTCATTGGCAGCCTTGCGTTCCAACTGCTCCGCCAGCGCTTGTTCATTGGCAGTTTTGCGTTCCAACTGCTCCGCCAGCGCTTGCTCATTGGCAGTCTTGCGTTCCAACTGTTCCGCCAGTTCCGCCGCATTCGCTTCGAGCTCCTCGACCATCGTCAACAGCATTTGCTCTTCTGCGGATTTACGCTCCAACTGCCCCGCGATGTCCGCGGTCCTTTGGTTTTCCGCCAATAACTCGGCTTCTCTTTCCTGCTGAGCGATAGAAAGTTTGCTCTCATGCTCTTGGGACAATGCCGCCAGCCTGCTCTCGTAATCCAGCTTCAAGGAAGACAACTGCTCCTCGTAGCCGGACGCGCTGGCTGCCTTCTCAGACGAAAGCTCTGCCAGCCGCTCCTCGGCAACCTCCATTTGCTCGATCCATTCTTCCCGCTCCTGCTGGAGCTGCGATAGGGATGAACGCAGAATTTCCTCCTGCTCCATCGCGGCCATTATTCCTTCGTCCGCAGCCTGTATGCGCTGTTCAGCGGCTTCCTTATCCGCAAGGCTTTGTTGTTCCAGCTCGGCAATCCGGGTCAGCAGCTTATCGCGATCCTCCAGCCAGCCGCTTCGTCTGCGCTCCAGCTCCGAACGCCGTTCCTGCTCGACCTTCTCCAGCTCCGCTTTCCAAAACGTCTCGCGTTCCTCCGCTTGCCGATTATGTTCCGCGTCGGCGGCATCGGCTGACGTCGTCCATTCGGTTTCACGAAGCTCCCATTTCCGCTGCCATTCCGCCAGAAGCTTTTCCCGCTCCTCGTCCTTTTCCATGGAAAGTTCGGCAAGCGCCTGATCCCGTTGCTGCGCCAGCTCGATAGCCGCTCGTTCCTTGGCTGCAGAGATGTCGGCCAGCTCCAGCATGACGGCATCCTTCTCGCCCACCAGCTTGGCGACAATGGCAACCTTGTCCCTCTGTACCTGTTCGATCGCTCGTGCCTGCTCGTTCTTGAGCTCCTCCACAAGCTGCTCATGATCCTGCATAAATGCAGCCAGCAGCTGCTCCTGCTCCGTCTTCAGCTCGACGATCGCTTGCTCCTTCTCCTGCATCAAGCCTGCAACCGTTTGCTCCTTTTCCAATGTCAAAGAGGCAATCTTTCCGTCACGGTCCGCTTCCAGCTTGGCCAGCTCCGTCTCCAGCCGACTCTTAAGCTGCAGCAGCTCCGCTTTGCTCTCCGCAATCAGACTGTCGCTGACACGCTGCAGCTCGGCTTCATGCTCCTCCCGCAGTTGCTTCAAGCGTTCCTCCGCCAAACGCAACGCTTCGCCGTGAGCAGCCTCGTCAGCCTGCTTTTGCTCGTCCGCAAGCGCAAGCAGCTCCGCCAGCTCTTGTTCAGCCTTCTCCTGCGCCTGCCGCAGCTTCGCCTCCGAAGCCTGCTTCAGCTCGGATAGTCCAGCTTCCAGCTCGGAGGTTTTGCGCGTCTCCGATTCCAGTTGCTTGCTTATAACGCCAAGCCTGGCTTCTTCCTCCTGCAGCCGCGCATTGTCTTTCCGCAGCCGGAATACATCCTCCGTAATCTGCATGGCGCAGAGAACGGCAAGCTTTTGCATATCTAAACGAGGATACGTCTTCGCCAGCTTCTTCATGCTGTCGTCAATCGAGCTTGCAACCCTCTTCATATATTCTACATTGGAATGGCCTTTAAGCTTGTACTGAACACCATATATATCAACGGTTACAACGGTTTGATCTGCATCCACTGTGTCGTATCCTCCTATCGTCTCCATGTCGCAGATGCGCGCAAGAAAGCCGCATCGAAGTTCATGCTTGAACTAATTCGATGCGGCTGAGGTGGTTTCCTGCCTACTTCCGCAATTCTGCGCCAAAAGATTGTGTGAGGTGTCCGACGACCTCTGCATGCAGCGCAGTTACCTCTTCGTCCGTGAGCGTACGCTCCGCATGACGGTATACAAGCGACAAGGCAACGCTCTTTTTGCCGGCGCCCAGACGCTCGCCCGTAAAGACGTCGAACACGGAGATGGACTCCAGCAAAGCGCCTGCCGTGCGTGTCGCGGCGGCTGTCAGATCGCCCGCGGCGACGTCCGCGTTTACAACGACAGCAATGTCGCGTTCCATCGCCGGATAACGCGGCAGCGTGCGATAGACGATGTCGAAGTCCGCATATTCGTAGACGGGTTCAAGCTCAAGCTCTACAACGTACGTATCCGCGAGCTCCCACTCCAGCTGGCTTGCCGGATGAAGCTGCCCGACGTAGCCGATTATCGAAGGTCCGGATTCCGTATCCAGCACAATCGCGGCCGTACGGCCCGGATGGAAGTGCTCCGGCTGTGCCGGCGCGTAAGTCAGCTTGCCGGCGATGCCAAGCACGGAAGCAATGGTCTCCACAATGCCTTTGGCATCATAGAAGTCGTAAGCCGCCGCTTTGCCGTTCCAGCTGCTTTGGACACGATTGCCTGTCAGAAGCGCGGCGAACCGATGTTTTTCGCGAGGCAGACGGGTCAACGTCTCCTCGTCCGTATGGAACACGCTGCCGATCTCGAACAATGCGGCGGATTCGTTCTTGCGATTGCGGTTGTAGACGGCTGTCTCTACCAACTGTGCCAACAGCGTTGTACGCAGCACGCTGCGCTCCTCGCTCATTGGCATCGACAGACGCACCGGACGCGCCCCTTCCGACAATGCCGGTAACATCTCCGTGCGGGCCGGGCTCGTGAACGAATAGCTGATGACCTCGTTTAGACCGGAATCCGCCAGACGTTTGCGCAGTTCGCGCCGAATGGCCTGCGGCTTCGTCAACGAGCCCGGAATCACGTCGCCGTGAATCGGCGTAGTCGGGATATTATCGTACCCGTGCAGACGGGCGACTTCCTCAATGATGTCGACCGCTCTCGTAACATCGCCGCGGCGTGCTGGTACCTGAATCCGGAACGCGTCATCCGCGCCGAAATCATAGTCGAACCGCAAGCGGCCCAAAATGGAGCGGACTTCGAGGCTCGACAGCTCCGTGCCCAGATAACCGTTGATCCGCGCGAGAGTTACTTCGACTACGGCTTTCTCCGGTGCCTTGGCAGCAGCTTGCACGATGCCGTCCGTTACGAGACCGGATGCCAGCTGCGCGATCAGCGATGCGGCGCGATCCAATGCCGGAATGACGCTGGCCGGATCCACTTCCTTCTCGAAGCGGATGCTGGATTCCGAGCGAAGACCGAGCTGGCGCGACGTCTTGCGAACAATGCCCCCGTCGAATCTGGCCGATTCCAGCAAAATATTCGTCGTGCCCGCCGTAACCTCCGTGCTTGCGCCGCCCATAACGCCCGCAAGCGCGATCGGCTCATTGCCGTCGGTAATGACCAGCATATGCGGCTCCAGACGGCGCTCTTGATCGTCAAGCGTGACCAGCGTCTCGCCTTCGCGAGCCATCCGCACTACGATTCGGCCCCCTGGCACTTTGTCGGCGTCGAAAGCATGAAGCGGCTGGCCGTATTCCAGCATGACGAAGTTCGTTACGTCCACGACATTGTTGATAGGACGTATGCCGGCAGCCATTAGACGGTTCTGAAGCCAGGACGGCGACGACCCGATCGTTACGCCTTGAATGTACCTCGCGGTATAGTGAGGACATTGCTCCTCGGCTTCGACAGCTACCGATACGAGCCCTTCCGTCTTCGCGGCGGCATCATGCACGGCGTTGTCCGGAAGCTTTACCTCCCGTCCGGTCAATGCGCCGACCTCGTAAGCAACGCCCAGCATGCTGAGGCAGTCGGAGCGGTTCGGCGTCAGATCGAGCTCCAGCACCTCGTCGTCGATGCCAAGCACGCTTGCGATTGACGCGCCGATGCGAGTCGATTCCGGCAGCACCAGAATGCCTTCCTGCTGCTCCTTCGGCAGCAGCTTGTCATTCAGACCCAGCTCCTTCGCGGAGCAGATCATGCCTTGCGATTCTACGCCGCGCAGCTTCGCGCGTTTGATTTTGAAGTCGCCCGGCAATACCGCGCCGATTACGGCGACGGGTACAAGCTGTCCCGAGTCAACGTTTTTGGCGCCGCATACAATCTGCAGCTCCTCGCCCGTGCCCACGTCTACCTTGCACACGTTCAGCTTATCGGCGTCGGGGTGTTTCTCCTTGGACACGACATGGCCGACAACGACGCCAGTGACGCCTTTGTTGCGGGATTCCACGCCGTCGATCTCAATGCCTCCGCGCGTCATGCGCTCAGCCAGCTCTTCGGCGCTTAGGCCGGAAAGATCGATATATTCATTTAACCATTGATAGGATACTTTCATTTAGATACCGTCCCTTCTCTCGTCACATGCGGGCGAATTGGCCCAAGAACCGCAGATCGTTGCTGTAGAAATGGCGAATGTCGTCGATGCCGTATTTCAGCAACGCAATCCGCTCCACGCCCATACCGAAGGCGAAACCGGTCACTTCCTCGGGATCGTAACCGCCCATCTCCAGAACGCGCGGATGAACCATGCCGCAGCCCAAAATTTCGAGCCAGCCCGTCTGTTTGCACATCCGGCAACCGTCTCCGGCGCATTGCACGCAAGTCACGTCTACCTCGGCGCTTGGCTCCGTGAACGGGAAGAAGCTTGGGCGGAGGCGAATCTGCGCTTGCGAACCGAACATTTGCTGAACGAATTGCAGCAGCGTTCCTTTGAGATCGCTCATCCGAATGCCTTTGCCAATAACAAGCCCTTCGATTTGATTGAACTGGAACGAATGCGTAGCATCGTCATCATCGCGGCGGTATACCTTGCCCGGGCAGATGACTTTTACCGGCGTCATGCCGGCGCTCGCTTTCATGGTGCGCACCTGAACCGGCGAAGTGTGCGTACGCATCAGGATCTCGTCCGTCACATAAAACGAATCCTGCATATCCCGCGCGGGGTGATTTTTCGGCAGATTTAGCGCCTCGAAGTTGTAGTAGTCCATCTCCACTTCAGGACCTTCCGCGATCGTATAGCCGAGACCGATAAACACGTCCTCGATCTCCTGCGCCACTTTGTTCAGCGGATGTACGGAGCCCGTCGGCAGCTGCCGGCCCGGCAGCGTCACATCGATTGTTTCCTCGCGCAGACGTCCCTCCGTCTCCTCGCGTTGGAATGCAATCTGCTTCTCTTCGATGACGGCTTCGATCGCGCCGCGCACCTCATTGGCTACGCCGCCGATGATGGGACGTTCTTCCGCGCTAAGCGCGCCCATGCCGCGCAATATTTCCGTCAAAGCGCCTTTTTTGCCCAAATATTTTACCCGCAGATCGTTCAGGGCGCCCTGCGACGCCACGGCCTGCAGCTCGCCGAGCGCCTCGGCGCGCAGCTCCTCCAGCCTTGCCTTCATCCTTCATCGCCTCCAAAAGTTTGTAACCCTCTGCCTTCGCCCGTCTTGGCGGGCAACATCAACTGCTTGCTGCTGCGTCCCAAAGCTACACTGGAATTATGGACCGGATTTCGCAGCGAGCGTCGTCGTTTGTTTGCTTCTCCGTTTTCGCTAACGTAACGGACACCAGCGACGTTATTTCGCCCATACAGCGGCTTTCGAGAATCTAACGGACACAAGAAACCTTATTCGTCCTCAGGAGAGCCTTTCAGCCACCTGTCGCACCTAATAGCGCTTCCTATGTCCGTTACGTTTGAAAACACATCGTTTTCATGGAAATAAGGTTCCTGATGTCCGTTAGCTTAAAGCGTCCCATGCTGGAAAATCGTACAATACATGCGCTCCAGCTGCAGCTTTCAACCAAGCAGCTTTTATGGAACCCATGAATCCGATTACCGCCAACATCGTTACCCATGAGCGAACCAGCCAGTCAGCATTGTAACTCCAAAAGCACTCAACTACTGCATCAAGGTTGGTGTGTAACTCTGTTCCTTTCCAACAAAAAAAGGTCCCTCCTCCCCGAAGGGACGGAAGAACCGTGGTACCACCCTAATTCCAATCGCGACGCGGACATTACCCGCTAATCGTGATTGCTCTAGTCCCGTTAACGGCGGGAACCGTGCAGCCCTACTGACTCGGAACAATATCCGGCCGTTCAAGCGCATGCTCCGGAGCGAACTTCGGCAGCCTGTTCCATAAGGACGCTCTCAATCCATGGCGTCCTCTCCCTGTGCGGAGGCACTGCGTACTCTTCTCCATCAAAGCAGCTTCATATCCAACATTTCCAAACATTAATCTATATTATATGCAAGGATACGCCGGGTTGCAACCTCAAGTTCCATAATCTATTCGGTTCCGGGTTTCCCCGTCGGCCGCTCCTCGGCAGCGGAGTCAGTCGGTTGTCAGGAGAACATAAAAGTCATAGCCTCCAAAATACAAGCCTACCACTGTTTTCCCTTTAACATAATATAATATTTCTTCCGACGACGTATAATCTTCGTAAACGAATCCTGCGGCTTCAAGAGCCGCGATGTATTTATCCAAGTTGGAATCCAGCGCGTCGGTTACATCGTATTTGTAGGAAACGGATTTGCTGCTTGTATTCTCGATTCGCTTGCCGTCAGGAATCCCGACTACGTAGGCAAAATTAGGGACGTCTTTGGTGTAGTCGCTGTACACCTTTTGTTTAACGGTAACGCCAGAAACCTCGATCTCCACGCGTTTTTGCGCTTCGTTCCACTTATAGTCAACGCCGGTAATATCGCCGAGCTTGGCTAATGGGACATAAGTGCTTCCCTCATAATTCAGAATCGGCCGTTCGGCATCCTCATACTTCGCCCCGTTCACATAGATTGGATAAGACGCTTCGGTCAGCATGTATTGCTTGACAGCCGCATACCCCGCCGACGCTCCAACCATCAATAGGGCTCCTGCAATAGCTCCAACAACAAGATCTCTTACTCTCTTCAACACGATCCCTCCCCTTCCATCATTAAAAGTATCCTAAAAATCTAACGTTACGAATCAATCCTCATCATCATCTCTTCCAGCAGCCTGATCCGGGCGAACGAAGCTCGCAGCAAACCGATTCCGATCTCGGGATACAATCGTACCAGACGCGAGACATCGTCGCCGGAGAGCTTAAGGACGCGCGCATCGCCCAACAGTGACTGGGCCGTCACGGTGGAGGGCGATCCGTCAAGCGCCGACGTAACGCCGCACACGTCACCCGGTCCAAGCACGCCGATGGTGCCTTCCCAGCCCGCCGCGGACACGCTTGTTAATTCGATATTGCCTTCGACGATGACATACATAGCCGACTGAGGTTCCCCCCTCTTAAGCAGGATGTCTTCGTCGGAGATCGTCTCCTCTTCGGCTACGCCCGCGATAAGTCCCAATTCCTCGAGCGACAGGTCGGAGAAATAAGGAACCTGCTTGAGGAATACGACTTTGTTCAAGCGGTTCATTATTTGACCTTCGTTTGTCACAGCCATATCCCCTTTCCGTTCGGCCAGCGCCTCGTTCGCCATTTCCCTCCACCAATCGTCAGATCCGTGCAGTGCCGCTTCCAGCAGTGTCATCGCCTCATCCCGCTCCATCTTGGGACGAGCCATCGTTTCCAGTTCCAATGAGATGACCATGGCTTGCGAAATTCTTCGATCGCCGAAGCCTTCCGACAGCACCTCCAGCGCGTTGCTGCGGTACTCCTCCTCGGCATGCGTGACGCCTGTACGGATAACTTCAACGGCGCGTTCATCCGTCAGCTTGGCAAGCATGGCCCATATTCCTTTGAACACGAGTAACCGCACCTCATGCCAACGCATATCCGCGAGACTGGCCAGCTTTTCCTTGCCGCATACTCTCAGCGCGGCACCGTAGTCCGCCGCTTTGCCAAGCTCCGAGAGCCGGCCTAACGCCTCTTGCGTCAATCCGCCGCGCATATCTTCTTCGCCTAGCAGCTCCGACAAGGCCATTACGGCCGAGCTCCAGTGTTTGGCAGGCGCATCCGGCAAGCTTGCCAGCAGCGGCTTCACCGAAGGCTGGCCAATGTCGACGAATGCTATAGTGGACGCGGACAACATCTCTTCATCCATCCGCGACAGCTTGGGCAAGAGCAGGGGGATAAGATCCTCGCTGCGAAGCTTTCCTAACGCCCGAATAGCGGACACTCTGGCAGCGGGATGCGGATCCTCCGTCAACTTGATGATCGCGGGAATAAATGCGGTAAGCTCCAAGTCCGCGATCGCGCCGCACATATATACGGAAGCTTCGCCGCCCTCTTCCAGTATGCGGTCGATAACCTCTCGGCAAGCCTCGTAACTCTGTTCCTTGCCAAGCGAATACATCGCCTTGACGGCCTCCGCCACGACGGAAGGATGGCGATCCAGCAGCTTTTGCCGCAGGAAGAAAAACGCTTGCTCCTTCAGTTGCTTCATGCGGGCAATCGCGCGTACCCCCTCCGTCCTAAGAGCGTCGTCCGGATCCTCCAGCAGCTTGGCGATTTGCGCCATGGCCGGCAGATCGGCGCCCGCGAGCGACATCGCCCTGATTGCCGCAATGCGAATCCGGTCGTTCCCATCCTCCAGCAGTCGTAACAGCAGCGGCAGATCCTTAGGGTCATGCAGCCTGCCGATGAGTTGAATGCCGATCTCGCGAGCCGTATCCGACGGATGATCCAAGAGCCGCCTTGCTTCCTCCATTGCCGCAGGGTTCATGCTGATCTCGTCAAAAGAATCCGCGATATCGGCGGCGCTCATGGAGCTAACGCTCCGGACAAGCTCGTGCATGTACAGTTTTCGTCCATACCAGGCTAACACAAGCAGCAGCGCCGAACCTGCCAGACCGATCACGGACAGCAGCTGCCACGAAAGACCTAAACCAGCATGAAGGAATTGCATGCCAGCGCCCAGCAGGATGCCGGCAGAGGCTGCTATTCCTTGTGCGGCGAATCGATAGCTGTCGCGCTGCGCCAGCGGAAGCGTCTTGAAAAACAGCTGATAAGACGGCTCCGCCGAATAGTAGAGCAGCAGATAAAGCAGCATGTAGCCTAAAGAAATAACGGGCATCGCCGCTGCTCCGCCTCCAAAGATTACAGCTCCGGCGAACGAGAGCACGTACACTCCCGCGATTATTGTCAACATTTGACTCGCGCCAAGCTTCTCCATCAACCTGCCAGAGACAAGCTGAAGCAAGAAAGCAAGAACGAACAAAATCATCGTAATCATGCCAAAAAACTGGCTAAATGCTTGTTCATTGACATAGGACAGTCGAGCAATGCTTAGGAACTCATATTCCATTAGGAAATACAGAGCCGGCATCATCGTCATCAATAAGATAACCATCAGCAAAAACGGCGACCGGAGTGCGTGCTTGAATACCGCACCTGCTCCGATCGTCTCTTCTTCAACCGAGGCGGCTTCCATCCGGAGGGATATCGGCACCAGGAAGTCCGAGATCACTTTACGGTATCTTCTCCAAACAAGCAGAAGCAACAGACCCCCGACCGTATAGATAACAACGGGTCCAAATGCGAGACTAATAAGCTGCGCCAGCAAGCCGGCCGTCGCGCCGCCAAGCGTAGCGGAGCCTACGAAAACCGGCATAAGCCGCTTCGCTTGCTGAGTCGAACAGAGATCGATCGCCAGACTCCAAAGAAGCAGCGTTTGCTGGCGCACGACGAAGCTCGACGCGATAAAGAGCACCGGATAGAACCAACGGGCATCCATGCCGAGCCCCTCTAACGTGATCAAGATTGCGGCATTTACGCCAACGATGCCAACCATCATGGCATACATGACCCGCATCAGCTTCGGCTTCGGTAGTCTGGATGCCAGCCAGGAGAGCAGCCAGGCTTCGAGAGGCAATATGAAGGCTTCCGCTGCGTAGACGTACGGCAAAAACTCGCTGCCGAATCGCTGGTTAAAAAGCGTCATGAAACTATTGTAGTTCAGCATCTCCGCGAT
This sequence comes from Paenibacillus sp. PAMC21692, assembly GCF_014303795.1. NCBI lineage: Bacteria > Bacillati > Bacillota > Bacilli > Caryophanales > Paenibacillaceae > Paenibacillus > Paenibacillus sp. PAMC21692. The sequence goes on along the minus strand of NZ_CP060293.1, from coordinate 3,496,391 downwards.
GCCGCAAATAAAAAAAACAGGCGCCATCAGAAGCAGCTTGCGCTGATCCTCCGGACGGGCGCCGACGGCTCGCAATATTCCGTTCATATTCCACTACTCCTACTGTCTCTAATCTATCTTGATATGATAGACGAGGCGATCCTCGCCCTCGTAATAATAATCGGGGCAACGTCCGATCAGATTAAAATTCAGCTTTGCGAACATCAGCTTGATCGCGTCATATTGCGGCAAATCACAGGTATAGGCCAATAGATATCGGGCGTTCTGTTCACGCAGGTAACGAAACATTTCTTCGATAAAGCCCGCGGCCAGTCCGCTTCTACGATAATCCCTGTGTACGACGAGATAATCCCAGTTGTATCCGCCAGTTCCCTGTTCATTCGGCGCCATGCAATTAATGCCTGCTATGCTTCCGTCCTCGCTGCGAGCGTACCAAAAAATGCTGTCTCCTAGCAACGCCCGATAGGGCAGCTCGCGAAAATGTTTTAGTTCGCCCGGCGTATAATTGGTGTCGTCGAACGAACTGTCGGACAGCAGGAATGAACTGATATCATCCGCCGTCTGCTTGTCGCCAACCCTTTCAATCCGACTAGATTGAACCAGCATGATTCCCGCCCCCATAAGTCTCTATCATATTCTCAGTGGTTTATACGGCTAACGTGCCGTTCCAGCCTTCGGACGAGCCCTTCTGGTAATATTCGTCGCACAGGTAGAAATAAAGTTTGGCCGCCTTGTCGAACCGGTTCAACTTAATGACCTCAACGAACGTCTCCCGCGCGTCGTAGAAACGTCCCTCTTGGCAGAGGCGAATGCCCTTTTCGAATGTCGTTTTGGTCCGATCCTTGAGCTGACGCTCCTTGTCGGAGTCGCCTTCGTAAACATCGAACAGCTCCACGGATTCGTCCTTGCCTTCCATGCCGATTCGCCCCAGATAACGGCAGCGGATACGTTCCGGTGCGCGCAGCTGATCGAAGAACGTCTTCGTCACTAGCAAGGATGAGCCCATCGTATCGGACAACCGTTCCAGCGCCGTCGTCACGTTAACGTCATCGGAGATGACATTGCCCTCCATACGCTGCTCCTCGCCGACAATGCCGAGCATCAGCGGTCCCTTATGGATGGCGATCCCCATGTCGACAGGACGGTAACCGGATGCGATCAGGCTATCGTTATACGCCGCAAGCTCCCGTCGAATTGCAATCGCTGCGCGAATCGCATCCTCCGACCTTCCAGGGAACAGTGCCATAAAGCCGGCTCCGAGATATTTGCTGATTAGTCCTTCCTCCTGCCGAACGAACGGGCTGAAGCGCTTGAGGAAACCATTCATGAAGTCGAAGTTCTGCTTCGGGGACAGCTGCTTGGACAACTGATTGAAGGAGCGTATATTGGCTACCATCACCGACATGTTGCCTTGTACCTGATCGCCGAGGTGGACCTCCGTAATTCCCTTCTTGCCCAAATATTTGAAGATCTGCTGAGGAACGAATCGATGCGAAGCTTCGCTGAAGGTCGTAATGTCCTTAATATAAGTTCGAATATGCTGGGCCATCCGGTTGAATTGCTCGCCGAGATCGCCAACTTCGTCTTGCGAGCGGATATTCACATGAACGTCCCAGTTGCCGCTCGCCATCTCCATCACGCTCTTGCGAAGCTTGCGGAGAGAACGAAGCAGCCAATATGTAACGCCAAGCACCATCGCGATAAGAACGAGACTGCTTAAGCCGATGTTGCGCAGAATGCTCTGGTAGATGGTAGTGTTGGATTGATAGAGCACGTTCAGGTCGCTGCCCGTCTCATAGACGCCGACGATATTGCCCGACGAGTCGTAGACGGGACCAATGGCATACATAAACTTGCCCGTTGCGTCCTCCCAGCGTTCGGAGACGATGGCACCGCTCTCGACGACCGGCTTGTTTGTCTCTGTCACCGCAAACGGCTTAAACATGTTCACGCCGTCGTCATCGTCCATGATGACAAAAAATTGGCCGTTCTCGTATTTGTACAACGTGCTGTACAAGCCTTGACGAATGGATGGGTCTTCGTTCTCATACAGGAAACCCATCTTGTCGCGGAGCGCCACATAATCGGCATTTCCGTAATCGCTCGGAGAAGCGAGGCGGCTTAGCTGGTCGCCGTCGATGAGCGTTTGCCCGTTGCGTGCCAGCAGCGACAGCTGGCGCTGCATCTCATCCTCCATTCGAGTCGAGAAGCTGTCATAGATAAAGTTGGAGAGCATGAACATCGAAACGACCAAAATCGGAACAATGGCGAATACTTGTTTAAAAAATAACGATACCCGGCGATTCAGCCAATGAATATAGACCATTCGGAGCAGTGCAACGACTGCCAGAGCGAGCAAAGCTGCTGCGGTCCAGAAGATCCATGTTTGGCGAACCTCCGGCTTGCCTTGTGCCAGCGACGTTATGACGCTCGAGTCCTGCTTGTTTGCGGCAATATAGACGATGCGATCGTCCATCGCCAGCTGCAAGCCGCCTTGGTCATCGACCTCAACATCCATGATTTCCAGAAATTCGGCTCCGCCTGAACGCACCGCAAGCTCTTCTTCGGACAGCTCCGTGCGAATTTCGCCCGGATTCGACAAGCTGATGCTTGAGACAGCATTTACAAGCCTGTCGATAAAGTACAAGCGCCCGTCATGCAGCTGTAGAGATTCCGGGAAGTTGCGGCTTGTCCGCTCCGTCTCCGGCAACGGATAAATTTTGGCGCTTTCGCCTCCTGCCGTCACATGGTAGATGGCGCCTCTCCGCGTGGAGTAATAAATCTCGCCTTGCTGGGTGCCTGCCACCTCTGACAAATAACGTTCGCCAGGCAGCGTGAATCTGTATATCTCTTCGGGTGCTCCCCCCGTTAACGGAAGGCGCATTAACCCGATTCCGGCTTCGGCTTCGTCGATATAGAAGTAAACATGATCGCCTTGCGTCTGAACGCCTTTGATCTTGCCGAGACGTTTATTGCCGACCGCGCCATCGTAGGAATAGAGTATCGTACCTTCCTTGGAGCCTGGCTCATAACGCATGAGTCTTTCTTCGTGCACGTACAGTCCGTATTCGTCCAGCACCGTGTCGAGGGCAATCATGCTCCCGTCAGCCGCCGACTCAACTTCCGTGAAGCCGTGGCTTTTGCCGTCCTCGTCTCCTAGCTTCACATCTTGAAGAATGACACGTTCTCCGTCCAGCTGGATAAGCTCTTTGCGGGAATCCGCGATGACGTGAACAAGACCGTCCTGACCTATCGAAGTTTTGGATAGATACGAAAGCGAACGTTCTCCTTCGAACGGCAGATTTGCCATCTGTGACCGATTCGCGTATACGAGCCAGGAGAGACCAATTGCGATCAGGAGCAGCAAAATAATGACCGGGGACTTTCGCATGAACACCATCGCTTTCCGATTGCTTGAATTTTCTATTTCTATAGTACTATATGTTTGATAGATTGACATCCCTTTCCTTTCATTTTTTGTGACGAATGAGAGCCGATTGTGCAGGTTTATGTTGATGAAAGAAAGAGGCTTATAGTACTATTATTAACAGAGATTGTTCAATAAGCCTACTTTCCTACTCGACATCGAATAATGAAAAAAGAGAGAGGAAGACCTCAAGGTCCTCCTGCTCACGGAAAGGATCGTCATGGGTCAATTAGTATGCGGCGGCGCCATGCTTCAATGCAGCTTCGGAGTAGCGCCAAGCAGCTTGGTCACGCTGCCAGCCAACGGAGTTCTTAATGTTATGCCCGCAGCCAATATTATGGACAACAAACCAATGGTCAACATATTGCCTTTCGGCATGTGCCAATCTCTTGCCAATCCAACCGTTGCTTCTGCCACGGCAGCCGCACTGGGCGCGTTGACTCCTATGCCATGCATACCAGTCACCGCCGCTCCATGGGCGCCCGGCTCTCCGACTGTGCTGATTGGCAACATGCCCGCATTAAACAACTCATCCAAGTGCATGTGTAATTGGGGCGGCGTTATTTCGATAACGAATCCGGGCCAAATGACGATACAGGTGCCTTGACATGATAGAAGCGATACTCAAGCCCATATTCAAGCCTATTCAACGGATCATCATTCGTCCCATCAAACGAGCCAAGACGCTTCCCAAGCGGCTGTTCGCCATGCTTCGCAGATTTCTTGTCACTGCCTTGTTCGGGCCTCTTCGCTCGCTGGACAATTACTTGCGGCTTGGGAGTTATTACATTGCCAAAAAGATGATCGCTTTGATTGTGATCATCTCTCTCGTAATTGTATACTTCGGCTTTATTAATCCTCCCGCCTTCCTAAACAAGTGGATGGGCAAGACCCCACAATTGGAGGCAACCGCGCTTGCGGGGAGCGGCTTCAACGGAACGGCGGCCGTGCGGGACGGAGACGGAAATCTGCTTTATGAGGGCGCTCTGGTCGACGGACTGTATTCCGGCGAAGGCAAGCTTTATTATCCGAGCGGCGTCCTGCGCTACAGAGGCGCCTTCGACAAAGGATTGATGACGGGAGACGGAGAGTTGTACACCGAGGATGGATTGCTCCTGTACCGCGGCCAATTCCTTAATGACGTATACAGCGGCACGGGAACACTCTACAACGCTGATGGTTCTCCGAGCTACGAAGGCTCCTTCCTCTCCGGCAAGTTCGAGGGGGCCGGGGTCGCTTACAACGCAGACGGCAGCATTCTATATGCCGGCAGCTACTTGCAAGGAATGTACGAAGGCGAGGGCAAGCTCTCGAATTCTGAAGGCAAGCCTGTCTACGAAGGAGCTTTCGTCGCCGGCGTCTATGAAGGAGCAGGCAAGCAGTACGATGCTGCTGGCAATATCAGCTACGAAGGCAGCTTCGCCGGCGGCAAGGCTTCCGGGACGGGCAAAGAATTATATTCTTCCGGCTTCGTCAAGTACGAAGGCGAGTTCCTGCTAGGGTCTTACCATGGGGCTGGCACGCTGTACAGCGAATCGGGCAAACCGCTGTATGTCGGCACATTTCTCGGAGGCGCAAAGAGCGGCAACGGCGAAGCTTATGACGATGCAGGCATACTTCGATATGGAGGACAATTCGCCGAAGGTGTCTATCAAGGCATAGGCAGTTTGTACGATGCGGACGGAGCCGTCCTGTACAAAGGTTTCTTCCGCGCCGGCAGCCCTTGGGCAGATGGCTTCCACGGCATAACGCTGGCGAAACTCCAGGAGACGCTCGGCGCAGCCGATCCTCCTCCTGCTTCGGAGACGCCTCTTCTTCCAGAGCTTCCTCTTGGAGATGACTCTGCCGGATTGGGAGAAGCTTCCGCCGAAGGAGCTTCGACTGGGGAAGGCGCTGAAGATGCAACGAAAGGCGGCAGTGCCGATGCGAATTCAAGTGGCAACGGCGGGAACTCCGCAGGAGAAGGCGGCGAGGCTGCAAGCGAGAGCAACGGCGTTGGCCCGGTTGCCGATCCTGCTGACGCAAACGACGCCCCCTCTGGCACCAGCGGAAATGTAAGCACGTTGTCGGGCAGCAATACCACGGACTCGAGCAGCGGTTCGACTGCCGTGAACGGTAATGCTGCATCGAGCAATGGTTCAACTGCCGGGAGCGGTAATGCGGCATCGAGCGATGGCAACGCTGCGCAATCCGGCAGTAACACAGGTGCCAACGGCAGCGCAACCGAAACTGGCAATTCAGCAGCAAGCACTGCTTCCGGCGCATCCGATCCTGCGATAGACAACCTTTTACCGGATTTGCCTGCGACACAGACGCTGACTTATGCTTCCATGGGCATGTCGTTCGTACTGACGGCTGATGAAGACAATCCGGAGCTGTTTACAGTAACCAAATTGTCGACCTGGAATAAAGCTGTCATGGATCCTGCTTACAAGCGGCTTGTTGATGCCAAGGTCGTTTCTGTCAAAGAGACGCTGCCAAATGGCAGGACTAGCGTGCGTTTCGTATCGGGAGGGATTCTGTATACCTTTACTTTCAACAAGGATACGATTGTCCGTATGGAACTCAACCAACTGGTGCCTGAAGCATGATTGACCATTGTTCGCCAAGCCAATACACATCAACGAAAGAGCTGCCCGAAGTCGAATATTCGACTCCGGGCAGCTCTTTCTCAGTCATACGAAGTGGCATCTCATCGCCCAAAGGTTGCTTATAGACACGTTAAAGTATGGGGCTCGAAAGTAACTATCTTTACGCCTGGTAAGTCGTTCTCGCCGGCTTATTACGCTCAAATTTCGCATCTGTGAGCCTATAAGTCGGTCTCGCCGACTTATTCCACGCGATATGCATTACTATTATCCAATAGGTCGGCCTCGCCGACTTATTATCCTCGCATTTCGCATCTGTGAGCCTGTAAGTCGCTCTCGCCGGCTTATTCATCGCAATGTGCGCTACTACTAGCCAATAGGTCGGCCACGCCGACTTATTACTCGCGATGTGCGCTTCTACTAGCCAATAGGTCGGCCTCGCCGACTTATTACTCGCAATTTGCTCTTATACTAGCCAATAGGTCGGCCTCGCCGACTTATTCCTCGCAATGTGCGCTCCTACTAGCCAATAGGTCGGCCTCGCCGACTTATTACTCGCGATGTGCGTATCTGTGAACCTGTAAGTCAATCCCACCGGCATACGTACTCGCTGCTTTCTACGCCGTTTCGCGCGACTTTTTCGCTCCATCTCGGCTAAATGGGCGCCCCAACGCCCATTTCAATTAGCATGTAAACATCATCGATCTTGTAGCTCGACGTTTATGTACAACGGCTCGTTGACCTACTTTTTGGAGCCATAGGCGTTACTAACGCCTATATATGCAAATCAGAGTTACTTTACGGTCCATCGGCGTTTTTAACGCCTACAGCGGCTCGTTCGCGTACTTTTTGGTGCCATAAGCGTTACTAACGCCTACAGCTGCTCGTTCGCCTACTTTTTGGTGCCATAAGCGTTACTAACGCCTACAGTTGCTCGTTCGCCTACTTTTAGGAGCCATAGGCGTTACTAACGCCTATGGACGCTAATCAGAGTTACTTTACAGTCCATCGGCGTTTTTAACGCCTACAGTTGCTCGTTCGCCTACTTTTTGGAGCCATAAGCGTTACTAACGCCTATGGACGCTAATCAAAGTTACTTTACGGTCCATCGGCGCAACAAAAAGGCCTCCCGATTCCCGTATAAGGAGAATCGAGAGGCCACGACTTGATGTCCAAATGGATTATTCTTTGTCCGCTGCCGCTTCCATCAACGCGGATGTCATCTCGGCCGCAGCCGCCTTCGCGGAAGTGCCCAGGCTCTTGAATGCCCACCAGCGTACGGCGATTACGGAGGCGGATGACTCGTTATCGCCTTGCAGCTTCATGCCGATGCGGAATGTCCCCTTATCGGGATAAACAATCGTGCCCAGCGAGACATTTGGGAGGGAAGGCTCGAATTCCGTTCCTTTAAACACATCGCTTTGGCCGTAATAGACTTGTTTCTTCGCTGCGGAGCCGCTGGCATGGCCGGATTCGTCGATCTCCTCCAGGCCCACGACGACGGTTACCGGTCCCTCGCCCAGACCGTGAATCAATTCGTCGGAGACGTAGTTCTTTTTGCCCCTGGAGAAGAAGAAACCTCCCGTCTTGCCGATCGACTCCAGCGCTACCTCCATCGTGCCTGTCGCGATCTCATCATAGAGATGCTGCGGACGCGGGATGCCGAGCTTGAAGTCGAATTCGTTCCGGTCAGGATGATACTTGACGTCGAGCGATGGCTTCGCCCCATATTCCAGATCCTGCGTTTCCGCACTGGCGAAAAACTTATGAAGCGACGACCCGCCTCCGCTCCTCGACAGGCGTTGGGTCAGCGTTGTGCTTTCGATATATTCGTCGAACGGCATGCGGTCGACCTTCTCGATCATGTATGTGGGCCCCATCTGCAACAAGCTGATCTTCGCCAGGCAGATGCTCTTGTCCGCCGATCCCTCTACCGCGTGCTCCAGACTACGGCTATGCCAGTCCTCCAGAATCCGCTCCGCGACGGGGACGTCAACGACTTCGATCTTCTGTTTTACGCTGGAGTCGACGGAAACAGGTTCGTCGCCGATCGTCAGCTTGGCATTTCGGGCTGGAACCGCGAGTTCTGCGTACACTCCGCCTTCATGCGGCGCCTTTAGCTGATAAGTAATCGTGTACTCCGTATCCTGCGCATCGCCCGGCTCTTGGAAGGACACGACTCCATCGGAATCGCCAACGTTCTGAAAACCTGTCAGCTCGTACTCGTACGAGAACGCGATGCGCGGCGTCTGCAGCGTCTTCTCGACGACGAGGCGCACCTCTATCACTTCGCCCGGCGTCACGTATTTCGGCATGCGCTGCGTAATGCGTACGTTATCCCGCTCATAGAGCGTAACGATGTTCTCCATCAGCTGGACGAACTCGAAGGATGACGGCGCCGGCGCCGTCTCATTGATGAAGAGACGATACGATTCCAGTACGCGGTTATATTCACTGACCTCGCCGGAGCGGACGGAGGCATTGCCTACGGAATGCACCGGCTCCTTGCCCTTTTCGTCATAAGCGACGCAGAGGTAGACGTTTTTTTTGTATTCGTTGTTCGTAAAGCCCTCGATCATGGACAGCTTCATCGTGACAGGCGCCGGAATGACGATTTCGCGACCGATGTAGTCGATCGCTACGCCCATTTCGACGGACACCGTTTTGTCGTCCACGGCGACGACGGACATGCCGGACAGGACGCCGCTGCCGAACATTAGCCGGTTGAGCAGCCTTCTTTTGTCATTAAAATATTTTTGCTCCGACTCGAAATCCCTTACGGTCAGCAGCTTGCCGTAGAAATAACGGTTTCTCTCGAACGGGTACAACCTCGACTTCTTCACACCAACCACTCCTCGTTAGTCCGGTTTATTCAAGCTCGGAATCCAGCTCCAACCTTGTATGAACGTCCATTCGTTTCTCCATGCCCATCTCGACGATAAGCGTATCGTTCGGCATGCTGCGCTCCGGTCCCAGCATGAGCAGCGACGGCTCCGTCAATACGGTATTAATGCCCAAGTACGTATGCAGGTCCAAGTACATCCACGGCTGAAGCTGGACCAGCTTTGCTTCCGTATAAGCCGGCTTCTGTTCCTCCAACAGCCCCTCGATAACGACAAGCTGCTTCTCGCCCAGCGCCTGCTCCGGCCTGAGCAGCACGGTGAAGGAATACGGATTGTCGTCATACAGCGCATCCGTCAAGCTGCGAAGCTCGGCGTGGTCACGCATAATCTTGGTCTGGAATTGCTCCACGATGATCGGCTCCACGCCCGTATACATCTCGATGACGGCGCTGATCCCCCGCTTCGTCCCTCGATAGCGATACAGCTCGGGCGCCGCCAGGATAAACGACCGTACCTGCTCATCTGTCCAATAATCGTCGGTCTCCAGTCCGATCCACGTAGCCAGCCAGCGCAGATGCTCGCCTTTCGCCCGATAGGGATCGATATAACGGGACAGATCGCCGATCTCTTCTTCCAGCTCGATAAAAGCCGTGCCGAAGATGGACAAATACCTCTCCAGAAAGTCCCGGCTCTCCTCGTCCTCCTGATAGACTGCAGGCAAGTACTCCAGGTACGTCTCCCGGGGAAAATAAAGCCTTAGCTTCTCCACCATCGGGGTATGCCGCTCGTTGCCGATCCACTCCAGCTTAAGCCACATATAGCGGCCTTGCGCCCCCATGAAGAGAGCGTCCTTCGGATTCGGTATCGGCGGCGACCAAAACGGCGCGAGCCCCTCCAGCTTCTCCTTGTACGGAATGAACGGATCATTAATCCAATCGTCCACAGAACGATATGCGCCCGCGATAACGGCCCGTTCATCATCCAGACAGAAGTAGGATAGATGCAGCTGCGTCCCTCCGGGAACGAATGCATCGGCTGTCAGCTTATGCCAAACCGTGCCGCTCTCCGTACTGTCGAACCCGTTGGAAAGCCATACGCCCTCGGGCACGCCAGTCTCAGGCATGGCGAGAGTCTGCGGCTGCAGATGAAGCATCGTAATCGTTGTATCGTCGCTGTTGCCGAGCACGTATAGTCGATCGGATGCATCCGCGAGAAGCACCGCTGCGCGTCCGCGGTAGCTCGTAACAGCTCCGTTAACCTCCCCGCGGGCTCCGAGAGTCACAATAAAGCGGTCATCCTCATCGTCGCCGGCAAGACCTCTCGCGTCACCGACGTACATCATGCCGCTGCTGTCGCAGGCCAACCCCGCATAGGTCCGTGTTGGAAGCGACTCGACGCTAACAGCTCCGCCTTGTTCCACAATCGTGACCGTTGCGAAAATCGTATCTAATACGGCCAGGCCTCCATCAGGCTTGATAGCAAGATAATAGGCGCCGCGCAGATGTTTAAGCTTCGCCCTAACGGGTTGTCGCAATAAAGGATTAGCGATTACATCGACCAGCATCCCGCCATGGGTAAACACAAGAATGGACAGCTTGCCGCCTTCGGGAACCGCCGGTTCGTCTCCCCCGGTGTCCGTATCCAGAGGGGACAATACATAGACATGATTCGAGTCCGCAGCAATGGCTAACGGATGGAAGACGGCGTCCTCGATCCGCTCGCCTTGCCGCGACCACATCGTCTGGCCGTTACCGGTGTGGAATGCCGACAATGAACAATCTCCACCGGGGTCAGCGGCGAACAGGAACGGACCCGAAGCCGCTAATCTGGCATCTTCGCCGAATAACCCATGTCCTTGCGGGAATAAGCGCTTATGATCGCCAATCCGCCAATCGTAGCTCCAGAGATCGGCCCGATCATCCAGCAGATAGATGCGCTCATGCTCGCCGACCGCCATATCCTTGACAGCCGACAAACCTTCAAGCGCATCCAGCCGCAGCGTGCCTGCAATGCCATATCGCTTGTCGCGTCGAATGCCAAGCCCCGCCATTCCATTCTCCAGATTGTAGGCGGTTCCCTTCAACCAATCCTGCTGACGGTTGACGGAGAAATATTGATTATGCTCCTTCAGTGAAATTCCTCCCTTCCCGCCGATCGCCCAGTGGCTGTGCTGCAGCCTACAAGCGTGTTCTGCTGATGAGTTCGATCTCGTGCTCTCCGGAATAGATCAAGCCGTGCGGCGGCAGGACAATGTCGCCGCCCGCCGTCTTGGTCACATGCGGCCCGTCCGCGTCCAGCCACAGATCCTGGACGAATACGACTCCGCTTCCTTTGGTAAGGGATCCATAAATGTCGCCCTTGTATACCGTTCTGCCGAAATTCCAGCCGCGCTCCCCTTGATTTCCGTCAAGCGGCCTGAGCAATCCCTTTAGCAGATCCGCATAACGTTCCCTCTCGTCCGCAAACGGCGCCTCCACGACGATAACCGCATGAACCGTCACCTGGACGTACACGGGAGGAATGACATGCAGCTCCGTCGTAATGAGTCTCCGTGAATCCAGATGTCGGCTTACAGTCTGCAAGAATCCTGGACTTGGCATAGGAGTCGCTGACAAACCCTGCGGAACGACGACCAGTGACAGCTGACCATGCGCCTTCTCTCTTGGGTAGTCGGGAAGGCCGGGCTTGTAGAGCGGAATCGCCTTGGCTCTGGCTACCTCGACGCCTGGCGTCGACCTCGCGATGTCCTCGTAATCCTCGTCCGTAACGGCGCGGAAGGCACGCTTCAGCTCCGAAGCGGCTCTTGACAGCGCATCATGCAGAGTCTCGGCTTCGCCCCCGCCGGAAGCATAAAATGGATTGGACACTTCGATCCCCAGTCTTCGCTGCTCCTCGTGCGCCCATTCCCGGATAAGCCCCGGCTTTACATTGCCGCGCTCGCCCCCGCCAAGCTCGCAGGAAATCAAGCTAATGTTTCCGTCTGAACTTGCATCGGGTATCGCGCCTCGTTCTCCGTTGCCGAACGCGATCATTCGTTCTTCGGGAAAATAGACGTAATGGCGATCTTCTGGTCCTGATCGATCGAAGCTGTCGACAACGCTCCAATCCTCCCATATCATCGCTCCGGACGCGACATTCCAGCGCCCTGCCTGCAAGCCGATGGCGCCGCGTTTCCTGCAAGGCAGCTCATACACCTCGAACCGCTGATTGGGCAATCCGTTGCTCCTGCCGACCATGCGGTAGCGATAAAAGTCCGGCGTACTGGCGATGATCCGAACTCTTCGGCCTTTATGGAGCATGCCGCCTTGGTTTACGGAATCCTTGCGGATCAAAGCGACGGTCGCCCCTCCCGCGTGTCGCTCCACCTTGTACGACTCTGCGGACAATTCCATCCAGCCGCCGCCCGGAGCGGCTTCCACTTGCAGGCGCACATCGCCGTACGCAGCCAGATAAGTATTCATGGAGAAGCATTCGTTCTCTTCTCCGCTAGCCTCGAGCTCGACATATTCGCTCAGCGTATCGCGCTGTGCGGCATGGGCCGTATGAAGAAGGATGCTGCCGATTCTCGGCGGCATCTCGTACCCGTCCTCCTCTACCGTGCAACAAAACCAATACCTGGGTCGATCTCCAGCCGGATGGACCGTAACGGCTCTCATCGGAGACGCCGGAGTGACGGTAATTGTGCCGCTGACCGTCAAATGCCCGGTTTCATCCGCGATGACCGTAAGCGGCAGCCATGAAGCCTTGCCTGCGGCCTCATCCCAACCGTATGCTTTCCAAGACAATCTGGCCGAAGGAATCAGCATGGCAAGCTCTTCTTCACTCGCGGAATCGTAAATGTCTCTCAGCGCCGCGTCAGACTTTAGCATTTTAAATGTCAGCGATACAGGCACTCCGGGATGCAGCTCCCTGTCGAAGGATACATACAGCTTGGCCCCTGCCCTCGCGTCTATTCCAAATGGATAGAAGGATACATGGTGATGGTCGTTGGACGCCGTCACATCGCTGCTCTCCTTCTCCGTCCGGCACAGAATGCGTTCCAGCTTAAGCGGTCTCAGCTCGGTCTCGCTCACCGTCTCGAACACTTGATCCTCCGCCAAAAGCTTTGTTCCTGCCGGCAGCAGGACCGGCTCGCGCACATCCGAGAAGGCGACAAGCGCCTCGGCGGATAACGTATCGCGAGCCTCCGCGCCGAGCAGGTCAAGAAACTTTCTCCTATTCCGGTCAGGTACCCGGCCGATGTAATACCGCTGCATTTCCGTCAACCATGCAAAGAGCTCCATCATCGTGATGCCTGGATCATGCGCATTTTCGTCGGTCCATTCCGGCAATCGCTTCGGTATCAGCTTTCTGGATTGCTGGACGATCTCCGCGTACGAAAGATCATCGAGCGGCAGCCTTGGCAGCATCATTGTCCCTCCTTCCCACTTAGCGCGAAGCCCCTTCGGCAGGCACGGCCGTTATTCGGTGCGTGCCGTTCGTGACGAGGCCATGCATCACTTCATTCATTCTCGCGGGATCCCATTCGGTGCGGACTCCCCCTTCGATCTTTACTACATGCACGTATAACCTGTCTATATACAGCAAACCTCTAACCGAGTGAAGCAGAGAATACAGCAGCGACAAGTGGAGCGATTCTCCTATATTCCATCCCTGTCCGTCGGTGTTTCCGCTCATAAAGCTCAAGAACGTCGATAATTTGTCATGGCATGCCCGCTCCAGCGGCAGCAGGCTTCCAACCGATTCCGCCGCTACCGTCGCGTTTACGGATACTTCCAGATAAGCCGGCTCGATGACGCGAATACCGCCTCCTACAGTCAGGACGCCTGCCGCGCGGCGCAGCAGCTCGCTTTCGACCGATCTGCGAAGCTCCGGGAATTGCGCCGTATCCGCAACGCCCCCGTCCGTGCAAGCGACCACGGTCGCATAACCAGGCGCCCGCTCCAGCAAGACATTGCGATTGCTCAAGCATTTCACCTTCGCAATTCCCGGGTAGGCCTCCCGCGCAAGCCATTCCACATCTCTCGCCGTAACGGCTCTGTTGCGGTTTTTAAGCCGCTGAGGACCGCGAAGCAGCACTTCCTCCATCGCCTCCGTATGGCTGCCGCCAATAGCCGGCAACGGATTGGTGACGTTGTCGATGTAAGCGATGGGTACCTGCATGCCCGTAATTTGATTGGCTTCTACTCTTCCGGCGGCGCCGGCCGTAGTCCGGAACGAGATTCGCGCTAGCCGATCTTGTTCGGCGGAAGGCGATCTTCCTTTCATCCCGTCGCCGAAACGAAGCAAGCCTCCGGCACGATCCGGCGAATAGTGCCGATCATCGGGACCGGAGTCGGCCAGAGAGGCAACGGGCTTCCATTTCACCCAAAATCGGATGGGTTGTCCTTCGCCGTCGAGCTGTTCGTAACATCGATCCGGCTCGCCTTCAAGCATGTCTGCCCGATCCGAAGGCGCAAGCTCATCAAGCTCATCCAGCCATACCTGCTCGTTAACGAACGCGGTAGGGGTTAAGTGGACCAGCCCGTCGGCAGGAATACTCATCTCGCGCTCCTGGCTGATCTGTTGGGTAACCGCAACCGTGTTAATCCGGACGCTGTCCGCAACGGGAATATCCGGATACGCATCGCTGATCCGGCTGTCCCGGTTAATGGACCGGATCCAGTAGCGATCATGACCGTACAACCTTGCAGCCACCATCGTAGGCGGGCCGGCCCATAACCATTCGCCGCTTATGCCCAGTCCGTCCGTGCCGTCCTCAACCTTGATCGGCTTCCAGGCCAGCCTGCCGTTTTCTCTGCAGAGCGCTTCCCAATCCAGCCATGGTCTTTCGTTTCCTGCGGCAAATCGCCGGGACAGCTCCAGATGCAGTCGAAGCGGTCCCTTGAGCGGAGGCTCGTTAAACGCCAGGTAGAGAGAGGGAGCGGGAGACGGGATCGGCTCGAACGGCTTATAGGCTTCCGTTCCTTGTACCGCCGACAAACTGCGGTCCCGGTCGTCCGCGTTGTTCCTTGTATAGACGTTGTGAGGCGCAAATACGGTCTGGGAACCGGTGGAATAGGATAATCTCGGCGCTTCCACCCAAGGCGACATGTATTGCATGATAGGCGCGATAACGGGGTCCGTCTGCAGCACCCTGGCACGAATCCAGTGTTGGAATACGCCGTTTACGAATGTCCGGTCCATATCCTCCGGGCAATCGAAGGTTAGCGTAAACGGCTTGCCGTCCCCCTCGGGCAAATCCTCGAAGAAAGCGGCATGCCGTTCGTTGCCGGGCAAGACGTTCCAATTGCTGCCGTTCCAATATTCCCATACAACCTGGCGAATTCGGATGCGCGGCGGGTCCTTTTCCTCGAAGTCATACGTGCGCATGACCATCTTCCACTTGACCTCGGGATCCGGCGCCATGCGCAGCCGATTGGGCTTCGCCATCGCCGAACCAGTCAACTCCAGCTTGCTCCCCCGCTTGCTAAACGCTTCCTCGCTGGAAATGTAGAAGACGGAGTAGGGAACAAAATGTTCGCCGAAAGGATAACAGCCGTCATCGGCCAAAGCCATGTCGTTGAAGTAGATAGAATCTGGCGCAATCCGCTCCGGATCGCCTGCAACATCATGAGATACGCGAAGCCTGAGCTTGTCCATCTCCAGATTTTTATCCAGGATGGGGGAAGCCGTTCCTTCCAGCGGCTTCACCGCACACTTGATCCACCTGCCTTCGACGCCTTGATGCTCCATCAGCTCCAGCTTGCCTGGATCGCTCTTATGAAGAATGATAAGGTTGCCGGCGGCTATCGCCGACCGGAACGGCTTCCACTCGCCATCGCTGCGGTAGCTCCACTCCACCAGATCGGAAGAAAGCGCAGCCGCCAATTCGGGTTCGGCGTACCGCTTCTCTCCGTGGAAAACATTTATGTAGATGCGGCAAGGGCGATCCACCAGAAACTGCTCGTCATGCCGGATGTACAAGGCATGCCCCTGTTCGTTCGGAGCGGAGCGCGTATCGAACAGCGGTACGGCTTCCGCCGTTCCGGCTTCCAGCTTCTCGTCGTAGCCGGTAGCGACCGTCACGATCTCATCCCTGGCAGGGTTGACGTTCACGATCTCGGTCAGCTTAGCCGGCGTTGCAGCCAGGGCCCCTTCCGTCTCGAAAACAAGCGGCTCTCCGCCTTGCGGGTTATTCGCCGTCAGCTTAAGCCCTGCAGGCACATAAACAGACTCTGTAGAACCCTCGCTTAACCGAAACGTTACCCTGGCCCTGGCAGGCCGCGGCGGCTCCAGCTTTACATCCAGCAGGTCAAGGAAGGAGAGCAGATGGTTCATCGGCGCCTTGTTCAGCCTCTGTACCGTCTCCTCCAGCATCTCGCCCACGATATAGGCAAGGCCGGCTCCAGGATCGCTGCCATCAAGCGAAAACCGCCATTCTGGCGTATAGTGCGGCGCCATCTCTTTGAACTTCTCCAAATAGGTGGACAAGTTATTTGTATTGATTATCGGAGGACGACGATTGCCGCCCGTTCCCGCATGTTTCATGTCCGATGCCCGCTCCCGTTATTTCGTGCCTTCCTCCAGATAAAAAGGATAGACCTGGTTAAAGAGATTGTTCGTCGATCTTACTGTATAGCTAACCTCGAGCAGCACGCGGCCGTTCATGGATGGATCGGGCTGCGCCTTCACTTCGATATCTTTTATGCGCGGCTCCCAATCGCGGATCGCTTCCTTTACATCGCTTGCGATGAGCTGCATCGACATATCGTCCATCGTGCCGAACACGAAGTCCTTGAGCCCGCAGCCGAAGTCGGGGCGCATAAGCCGCTCGCCCTTCGAAGTGCGAATGATGATGCGGATGGCTTCCTTGATGTCTTCTTCGCCTTCCGACATCATGATCCGCCCCGTCGTTTTGTCCACCTGAACGGGGAACTTCCAGCCTTTCCCCAGAAATGGCGCAGACATGACGAACTCCCCTTTCGACTTAATCATTTAATAACGTTTAAAAGGTTCGCTTTTCAGTACCGAGAAGATTGGATGAAACTAGAACCTGAGGAGCGGAGCATAGCAGCGCTATGTGAGCACCTGCAGTGTACTTAGGTTCGGCAACCTCGGGCCCCGCGGAAGTAATCGGAATTGGCATCGAAGCTTCCCTTCACTTTCGTGGGTATCAGGAAATATTCGAAGTCGAGTAAGCTCCCTGAAATTCTTCGTAATGGAAAGCGAACTTAATTGATTTTGACCATGGAGCCTTTGATGTTGATCATCCCATCCGACTTGATGTCGAGCATGCCGGATGCTTTGAGTGACAAGGTTGCCGACGCTTCGACCTTTACCTGCGCCGCCTTGACTTCCAGTGTTGAGGTGCCGCTTATTGTCACGTTTCCGCTCGATGTTATTTCCACCTTCGATGTGCCCGACTTTACGGTTACCTTCTTCCCTTTTTCGTCCAGCACCAGCGAATTCTGCTTATCCGCCGTTTCGGCCTTGACGCTGCCGTCCTTGTCGGACAGCAGAACGGTATGGCCCTTTTTGGTTTTGATCGTGATTGTGCCCTCGCCCGACTTGTCGTTAAACTCGATCACATGGCCGGTTTTTGTTTTGATCATGCTGATGTCGTTGTTATCGTCGCCTGGCGGCGGCTTGTCCTTGCCGTTCCACAATGAACCCACCACGACGGGCTGGTCGAGACGTCCCATCAAGAAAGCGACAAGCACCTCGTCATCTACTTCCGGGATGAAATAAGATCCCTTTCCATTCCCGCCTGACATAGAAGCGACCCTTACCCAATCCGTCTCCAACTCGCCTTCTCGATGCGGGAATTTCAGCTTGACGCGGCCGAGCTTATCCGGATCCTTGTTGTTCGTCACGATTGCATTCCATACGCCGGATAATTGCTCGGAAGGCATGGAGCGCTGCTGAAGATCGAAAAAACCGGGATACATCGATCTCATAATGCGTTCCCCTCCGCTTCGAATTGAATGGCATATCCGTCCAATGAGTCCAACCGATGAACGACTCTGGTCAATAGGAGATTGCGATTTAAAGCAGAGCCGATCCCCGAAATCGCAATCAATTCGCCGGGGATAAGCTCCGGAAAGCCGATGCAGCTGCCTTGCCCTCGGATCAAATCGCGCGACAGCCTGTTCAACAACGCCGTTGCAAGGTGATTCGCCTCATCGAGCGTCGTTACGCCCGTATAGACCGTCTCCGCCTTCTGTGAAGACAATGTCTTGGCAAGACTGGGACCGCTCTTTGTGCCGCTGATTACCGTTATCGGCGTGGATTTCCCTTCCACCGACTGCTTCGTCTTCGTATCGAATCCTCTCACCTTTACCTCGGAGGTCTGCCCGCTGACATCAGCCGTAAAGGTGAATTCACGCAAGCTGAGGCCATACTTCAACTCGATGAGCGGCGTACCGCTCGTCTTTCGTTTGCGGAAGTGCAGCTTGCTCCCCGTAACATGGAAGAGATAGTCGTTATCCTGCGCGAGCGATTGGACAAAATGGTAGTCGCTGATGCCAATCTGTTCGATCGTCGTTTTTTTGACGGTAAGCGCATCAATATCGGCCGTAAGTCCATATTCTGAAGCTATTGTTCTGACGACGTCGCTGTCCTTCATTTCTTTCCATACCTTGGATTTGGACGATTTCATCATGAGGAACGAGCGGTCCATCGCGGTCACCGTCACAATCGGGCTGCCGCTGGCCGGATAATCGACCGTGTAGCCGGTGATGATACCGTCGAATACCTGGCCTTTCTTGTCCGCATACCCTAGCTTTACGATCAAAGTTTTGCCCGGAGCAATTTTGGTATTTACCCATTGGAGATGGCTTGTGCTCCATTCGTAGGCATTCGTAATGCTAAAACGGACGATGTCTGCCTTCGCATCCGTAGACAGGTCGACCTCTACCCAACCAATCGCCATATTATCGAGGCGCGCGGCCTGGCCTTCGATCAACAGGTCGGCCTCAGGCGATCTGAAGTTCCCGTATTTGCTTTCTAGATCGCTCATTTTATGCGTAGGCATACCACTCACTCCAGTCTGGGAATCGTCAAGTTTCTGCCTGCCGCCAGCAATCTCGGATTATCAATTCCATTCGCCTCGGCGATATGCCGCCATTTGCCTGAATCCTCGTATTCCTCGGCCGCGATGCTCCACAGCTGATCGCCTTGCTTAACCGTCTTTCGTTTCGTTCGATCCGCCGATTGCCTCGGAATTTCTTTGTATTGCTCCTTCATCGTCTGGGTGCTCCGCATCTCGACGTCAAGCGTAGCCCGAACCGGCTTTCCCGATTCCAAAAACATGGTGAAACGCTGCGTAATGGATACGATTACTCCCTTGAAATTAAGCGAGCCCCAAACAAATCGGCATTCCGGAGGGGCATGCAGGTCGGAATCAACATCAAGAATGCTTACAATCTTGGATGTATGCTCACGCACATCCGTCCCCAGCTCATAGGTATCGAAAAACAAGTTTAAACTCAGCGTCGACGCATTTCCTCCGACGAATTGAGTAGTTGGAGACTGCAAACCGGGCACATCATTATCAGGATAGTTGTTGCTTGCAGTCAACTCGTATTCCGTGGGGTTGAACAACACGTCAACGGTTTCGGTATCGTTGCTCTTATAGATCATGAACTGCGCTTTGGTTAAAGCCATCGTCCGTCCTCCTCAACCGCCATTTATATACGTAACCGTTCCCGATCCTCTCGGTTCGGTTTCCTTATTTAATATCCGTTCCGACGCTGCTCCAGCTTCATCTTTCTCTCGAGCGCCTTATATACGCGGTCTGCGATGGCTTCGGGATTTAATTGAGGCAGCTTCATAATCATCCGTTGCAGCTTCTCCGGCTCCAGCTCGCGCGGGGCATCCACCTTGATCTGTCTGGACGCCTCAGCGGGCTGCTGGGGTGCTGAGCGATGCGTCAGTCCAAGCGGAGAACCATTGTGCGCGCTCGCTCCGAAGGCTGGCTGCTCGGATTCCAGACCAGCATCGTTGAGTGCCGACCGATTATAGGCCAAAGAAGAAAATGTCCCCGGATTGGTGCTGGAAATCTGCCGAACCGTTCGATCATGATCGCCGCGTATTGCCGACGCCGTAAATTGTCTGCCAATCAACGGAGAACCTTTACTCTCGGCAGTACGTCGTGCTATTGCAGGGGTCAAGGATAATCTGCCTCTGCCGCTCATCGATGCTGAAACCGAATCCTGTCCCGTGCTCCCGGCCCTTTGTACGATTGCCGCCGAGCCCAATGCCGAATTAGATATCGTCGCAGATTCCCTGATTGTCAATCCGGACGTCGCGGGAGCCGATTGGCGCGCAGACTCTTTCTGGCTTGTTCGCTGCGCGACGGTTAGCGGCTGGGAAATTACAGGCCCGGCATTGGCAATGGTTCTCCCTTGCTCGCGTGTACTTTCCGCAAGGGCCGTTTTCCCGGGACGTATAACTCTGGCCATATGCTGCCGACCGTTCTCCCGTGAGCCTTCCGCACTGCGTTGAACCAATGCTCCCTGCTTCGGCAGGGAACGGGAAGCCTCCTGCTTATTAGAATCCGCGTACTTCGCCGTTGCTGTTGATTGCTGTACGGCAGATGCAATTGGAGAACGTTCTTCTAACGAAGGTGCAAAGGACGGTCGTTTTCTGCCTATAAGCATCCCCCGCGCCATTCGGCTGGTTGCTGAAGCCGTCTGTCCTGTATGGCCTTGCTCAGCCAAACGCATCATTCGGGCACCAAAGGTTTCCGGCAGTTGGCGCAGGACAAGGCCGAAGGAACCATATGCCGCTGCTTGCCCCGTCATATGACGGTGGGAGTCGGTTCCGCTCCGCTGCTGAATGCCCGCCTTCCATGAGGGAGCAGCAGTTGCAGGAGCATGCAGGGGCGGAGCCTCATGGGCCTTGCTTCGACTCGCCTGTGCAACCGTAGTCTCCGTTGTCCGGTGGCTGCGATTTGCATCTTGCCTGTTGGGGGCATCAGCCTGACGGCTTACACCCGAAGATTTCTTTTCTATATCGCGATCTGCTTTGTTGCGCCGCAGAACAAGCGATCCGCTTCGCCGCGGCAAGTCCGCTTGCGCTTGCGGCTTGTTCTCCGACGCTGAAGGCTGCAGTCGCTGGATGCGACGTTCCGCCGAGTTCCGGTTCCTGTAGAGGCGATGGATCCGCCCCGTCGTGAGCGGACTCTTAAGTCCTTCTTCCATGAGCTCCGCCGAGGTCCCCGCCTTCAGCGCCCGTCTTACCAACAGCGGCGCCGATGGCTGCGCCGTGTTATTTCTGGACCTTCCGGTTACCAGCTGGCTGGATAAGTTCGCTTGCTTCTGATCGCCGATCCTGTCTCGTCTTGCTTCATAGGATGCGCTCCCGTGCGAATTCACCGGTGCAGCCTCCCGCCCCTGGCTGCTTACAGAGCCCGGCCGTTTCTGGGATCCGGTCCCGGATACATTAAGCGCTCCTGACTCAGAATTCCGACGTCTCGCATTCAGCAACTCGGGGAAGCGTCGCCCGGCATTTACGCCTGCAGACGTTCTGTGATGTTTTAGCGCCGTTAGCAATATAGGAACAGCATTGCCCATTTGCAACTCCGTTCCAGTCCGGGTTTTCAGACGAGTCCTTGACGATTCTTCCACAGGAGAGGAAGCTGGAGAGTTCCTCTTGCGAGGCGAACTCTCTGTACCTGCCACATCTGCACCTTCAATTTGGCGATGAAAGAGCTTCTTGGCCTGGATTGGCGGCTTAGCTGATCCACCAGCTGATTGGGCCCGCTCCGGTAACGAATCCGGCGAATTCGTTGGATTCGTCGGATTCCAATCTCTGATTAGACGACTGTTGCGATGGCTTTTGTTGTTTCTGTTGTTGATGGAGGAGGCCGTCACCCAGCTTGGACTCATGGACAACAGCCGAATCGGGCTGATTCCCGCCTTAAGAAAAACACGTTGCGCAAAAAACTTGTTTTGATTCGGGTTGGCGACTGTCTTCGAATGGAAACTGCGGGCAGTCGAGGCGTTAGTTCCTTGCTGCCCCAATCCTTTGCCGCCTTTATTCGCAGGGTTTTGAAGTTCAGCCTTCGAGTTGCGTACCGGTTGCCGTTGCACGCTTGACGTTATCGCTTCGTCGGGTGCTGCGGCAGAGTTTGATTGTTTGTGCACCAAATTCGGCGTTTGACGACGCCCCTTCGTCTTGGTTGAGGAGTTGCCGCTGGAGGGAAGCTTCTCTCCACGATCACTGACTGCCTCGTTGTTCTGCGGATTGCGATCCGACCGTTTCTGTTGCCGTTTCGCTGTCTGCTTTTTGTCCCCGGTCAGCTCCTCGGTTTGAACGGGCTGCAATTCCGGAACGGCAGAATCCGCTTTGCGGCGCTTCGTGCCGGTCTTTTTCGTCTGTAACACTTGCTCCGCATGGTCAGCGCGCCGCTCCGCTTCCTTGGCCTTGAACGTTGCGACTTGCGACGACCGGGCAGCTTGATTGGCGGCTTCCACAGCTTCCGTCGCCAGGCGTTTCGCAGCAGCTTCTCTGCGTCCAGCCCGTTGCTCCGTCTCCTTAACCTTGTCCTCGGCAGCCTTCGCGGATTGTAAAGAATTGCGTACCGAATCGGCGGCTTCCACCGTTTGGCGTTTCAAGTTTTCTTCCGCTCGCTCAGCCTTTTGTTTCGCTCGTTTTGCCTTGTTCACAGCAGCTTGCGCTGTTGTATTTGCTTGACGTACTGACTGATCAGCATCAGAGATTCGGCGCTTCGGAGACAGCTCGGCGCGAGTTTCCCGCTTGGTTGTTTCTTCGCGCTTGGCATGCATCAACGGGGCTTTTTTGGCGGCTACATAGGATGCAGCCGCAATACTGCCATCTGTCTTCCCGCGCTTCGCTTGCCGTCCGGAAGTCGGAGTGGTACTCGGTTCAACGGAAGCGATAATGCTCCGAAGCCTCTCTATGAACGGGCTTTGCCGTACGAGCTTGCCTATTCCCTTATGTAATCCTGTTGCCAACGTTGTTGCTGCGGGCAGGGTGCCGCTATATGGATCCTCTCGCCGCGAGCCGGAAGCCTGCTGCTTCATCGATGTTGCGGCGCCAGGGGATTGTCGATCATGAGGGGATGCTTCCAATCGGACCGGAGCGGTCATGGCTTGCGCTCTAACCGTCCGTTGATTATCTATGATTTTTACGATTTCGCGAACAATGATCGTTTTATGCTCGACTCTGACTTTCTCGCGTTCTATAATCCGGTCGGTCTTTCTTTCCTCCGGCTTGCGTCTTGTTCTCGGATCCTCTGCTCGAGGAGGCGTCACATGAATATGAATCCGCTGTTGCACCGCCGCTTGCTCGCCCTTGGGCTTGGCATGCAGCATCGGGATGTTGGTAAATTGGCTTCGGCCGCCACCCGGACGATGCTTGTTAAGAATACTCCCGGCGAATGCCTGGACGGAAGCCGCGGTATCGGCTGCCTTGCGTTGCTTAGGCGCCTTGCTCCTATCCATGTGGCGCATCCTCCTTCAATTCAGGATATTAATGATAGTTATCTGCCGAATTCACCCTGAAGCCCCGAATGAATAATCTCGAGCGACTCCACGGCCACATCGCTTGAAGCCGCGTTGAGCTGCGGTCCGCTCCATCGAACCGGATAGGCGTCGTAGAAATTCCAGCGTCCGAACTCCTTGCCGTCCGGCTGCTGCAGAACGACCGAACCCGACTTGCGGACTGCTTTACCGTTCTTGGTACTCTCATACCAGTTCCAGAGCACGGGCGACTTCGTAATGCCTCGCTTAAGCACGAGATTGGGATATCGAATGCCCTTGGGCAGCTTATGCACGTAACCGTTTAATCCGCCTTCCCGGTATTCCTCGACTTCCGTCTCCGCCTCAAGACCGGACACCTCCGAAAATCCGGCAACATATATGCCATCCAGCTCCACCCAAAAATGAAACGAGCTCGCGAGCCGGTGAATCCGGTTCACTCCGGGCACCTTGAATGCTGCCATAACGCTTTCACCTCTTCCCGAACACGTCGAAGACGTTCTTCTTATCGCCGTCGTCGTTCATCTTGCGGTTAATTCTGGATATCTCGTCACACCATCTGCGCCGCTCCGCATGCTCCATATTCATAATGTCGTCATGCGTCCAGTGGAAATAGTAGGCGATGAAGCCGACCTCCTCATACAGCCGATCAACAGGATAGGCTAGGAGAGGGCTTCCGTTAAGGACAAAAAATCGATCGCGACCTCGTGCTCGTGATCACACTTCGGACATACCGCAAGCACCTTCGGGCTTTCCAGATCATTGATCTGGCGATACAAGTTTTGCAAGTACGCGAGATCGGCCGTAAACAACTTCTCGATCAACCTTGTATCCACGTGTTTCACGTCGCCAAGCCTTGTTACGACCCGCGCCATAAGAATGACGGTCAAATAACTGGGATTGGATTGAACCCTTGGGTCCTTCATCGGCAAGATTTCGTCGGCAGCCGTCGCGAGACGCATCGTACCGCGTCTGTGCAGGTTGCCTTGATCGTCCACGTAACCGCGCGGCAATTCAAAGTCGTACTCCGTCTGAAACGCCATCTCTTCATCTCTCCATTTTTAAAGGTAATTCAAAAAGTCCGCTTTCCATTACGAAGTCATCCAAGAAGCTTACTCGACGTCGAATATTTCCTGATACCCACGAAAGTGAAGGGAAGCTTCGATGCCAATTCCGATTACTTTCGCGGGGCCCGAGGTTGCCGAACCTAAGTACATTGCAGGTGCTCACATAGCGCTGCTATGCTCCGCTCCTCAGGTTCTAGTTTCATCCAATCCTCTCGGTACTGAAAAGCGAACTTTTTGAATTTGATTCCAATTTTAATACTAATGCACCGACGATATAAATGCGGAAAACAAGGGGCGCCCAGACGTCGTGACGCCGGAGGCCGGCCCTTGTTTGTCCGGTGTAGGCTCCGCCCACCTCAAATCTTAATGACAGGGGGAGCCGCATTATAGGATCTAAGCCGTTCTCAGCAAGCCCTCGTGCGCGAACTCCAGCGCCTCGATAGCGACTTCGGCGCCAAGACCGTTGAACGATGGTGCGGTGTAACGCATAGGCCAAGCTTCGATAACTTGCCAAGTCGCAACGTCGTTGCCTTCTTCGTCAAGCGCGATGATGGTGATCGTCTTGCGTTCGATGGTGCCTTCCATACATTCCTGGATCCATTCGTACAGCTCCATGGATTCCGTCGTGCCCCACTTCAACGTAATGTTGCCATACTTGGTCAGACCCGGCAGCTTGCGGGGCGTCGTCAATTCGTTGCCTTCGCGGTATTCGATGACGTCCAGCGACGCGTCGAATCCCGTTACCTCGTTAAAGCCGGCTTGCTCCAGGCCTTCTACCTCGACCCGGTATCTAAAATTGCGATATGGATCCGTGCGATCTCCTGCCATGGGAATCCCCTTCCGTTATTCGGTATTAAAAATGAATCTATTATTCCGATCCCGTCTTCTGAGTCATGCGGAACACGACAAACTCCGCAGGCTTAACGGGAGCTACGCCGATTACGCAAATCAGTCTGCCGCTGTCGATGTCATCCTGCGTCATCGTGTCGCGTCCGATGTTGATGTAAAACGCTTCCGATGGGCTGGTGCCCGCCAGCGCGCCGTCGCGCCATACACGGGTCAGGAACGCGTCGATCGTACGTTGAACGCGAGCCCACAGCTGCTCGGTGTTCGGTTCGAAGACGACCCAGTTCGAGCCGTTTTTGATGGAGCTCTCCAGGAAGATAAAGAGACGGCGAACGTTGATATATTTCCAGATCGGGTTGGAAGAGCAAGTACGGGCTCCCCATACGCGGATGCCTTGGCCCGTAAAAGCGCGGATCAAGTTAACGCCGGCCGGATTCAGAACATCCTGCTCGCCGTTATTGTATTGAACATCCAATCCCACTACGCCGCGAAGCGTCTCGTTGGCAGGAGCCTTCTGCACGCCTCTAGTCGAATCGGAACGGGAGTAGACACCGGCGATCGTGCCGGATGGAGGAATAAAGATGTTGCGCTTGTCGAGAGGATCGAACACTTGCAGCCACGGGTTGTACAAGGCGCAGTAGCTGGAGTCGAACAGATCGCGGTGAGCCAGCACGTCTTGAACTTTCGTCGCTTCGCGCGGAAGATCCAAAATGGCAAAGCGGCTGCCCAGCGATTCGCAGTGCGCAACGAGCGACAGCTGCACGTTAGGATCCGTAACGCCGGGAATAGCCATGATGCTGACTACGTCATTGTCGATAAACGATTGAATGCCCGTTCTGCGGCCAGGACCTTCGTCCACGCCGATGAAGTCAGCCGGGGACAAGCTGGATGCAGAGCCGTCGCTGCCGCCCGCGAGCGCGAACGAATACGATTCGCCGCCTGCGGAGCCTGCGATCAGCGCATAAGGAGCATCTGCGGAGGAAGCCGCAACAACGCTGAGGTCTACCAGATTGGAACGTCCAACAAGCTTTTCGACGTAGTTGGGAGCTTCAGGGTTAAGAGACGCTTTTTCGTAAGTCTCGCTTTCCGTGCCGTAGGCTACTTGAAGGGTGAATTCCGAAGTCGCGATGACCTTGGAAGGGACGAGCGAAGTGTCCGTTACGTCTCCGCTGAGGGCGGACGCCAGCTCAATCACGCCGTCGTGAACCGATACGACCGTATTGCCTTGCTTGGATGCACCGTCCGTAAAGACGACTACGTCGCCCGGATAGAAGGCGGATGCGTTTTTCACGCGGTAGCGGTTGCCGTCCAGCTCTTCATAGATTTGAGTCTTCGCTTTGCTGGCAGGAACGAACGACAGGCGAATCTGATTGCCCCATGCGCCAGGATTTTTGGCCGTTACGGACAACACCTCTCCGCCTCCCGAAGCGGCTTTCGCGTCCTCTGGAGCAACCCGCATCACATAACAACGGGAACCCCCATTCATGAAGAACTGATTGACAGCGTACGCCAGGTAACGGTAAGTGCCGAAAGCGCTCTCCGACAGGTAAGAGCCGAACGCCCTTGCAAAGTCGGCAGGACTTGTGATTAGCAGCGGAAGTCCGGATACCGGCCCCCGTGCCGCTAGTCCGATAAAGCCGGCCGTACTGGTGCTTACTCCTTCGAGCGGTTTAGCGCCGCTTTCGAATTCTTCCACGTAAACGCCTGGCGATAAATACTCAGCCATGTGTGATCTCCTCTCAAACGATATATGTATTGGCATTCGGCGGGGACTTTAGGTCCTCTGCCACCCCAAGACCGAAGATGGCCTGAATGCAGGGACCGTTGGTCCCACAGGCGTCTGACTGAACGTGATGCGTGCAGGCATTTGTAGAAAAGTAGCAGACGAACAAGCATAGGTCTGCCAGGCCTGGCATCGCCCATGCGTCTTGCATCCTATTACGAATGTCGTCATTTCTAGCAAGTCCATTTCATATTATACTTGTAATACGTCCATATGACTACGTAAATTTGATCATATTTTGTGAGAAAACAACTAAAGTTGTCACATCGTAGAGAGTTCTGTCAGTTCTTTGTGAATGATAGACGAACCGTCTCGGACTTTCGTCATCTCCGCGACAGGCAAAGCACGGCGATATCGTCCGATTGCGGTGCGCCGTCGGCAAACATAAAGACGTCCATGAGCAAGGCGTCTATGATTTCCGCGCTGGAATAATCCTTCGTGAGAGACAGGAATCGCTCCAGCCTGTTCGTCGAATATTGCTCCTGAGCGCCGTTCTCCGCTTCCGTTATCCCATCCGTATAGACGACCAGACGATCACCCTTGTCAAGCTGAAGCGATACGTTGGTATATTCGAACTCGGGAAATGAGCCGAGAGGAATCCCCTTCTTAAGCTTGACCGGCATAACGGTGCCGTCTGCTTTGACGATATAAGGCGTGCAATGCCCGCCGTCGCATAATACGATTTCTCCCGTATCGATCTGGAGCACGCCGCATACGATCGTAGCGAACAACTGGGCGTCGTCGGCGCAGAGCATGTCATTTACCTTCCCGAGCAATTCGCCCGGAGTCAGACCCGCCCGCATGCTTCCCTTGATCAGCGACAACGTCATCGCCATAAACAGGGCTGCGGGAATTCCTTTGTCCGATACGTCGCCAAGCGTGAAGAACAGGTGGCGGTCGTCGATTTTGTAGAAGTTATAGAAGTCTCCTCCGACTTCCTTGGCCGACTTCAGCAAGGCGCATACATCGAACGGTTCATTGGAAGAAGGCATTGTAGTCGGCAAGAAGCTGAGTTGTATGCTGCCCGCAATCTGCAGCTCGCTCTCCAGTCGTTCCCTTAAGGAGGATACCGTCTGGAGCTCGCCCACGGATTCCTCCAGCGCCTCGTACCGATTGGCATTGTCCATGGCCAGCGCAAGCGGCCTCGCGAACCGGGACAACAACTCACCTCTTGCTCCTGCCCCGGCATCCCTTCCGCCAGTCCATTGCAGCGACCCGATACGTTTGCCGTCCGCTTCGATCGGGATCGCGCCTCCGCCCTCCATGCGTACATTCGCATGTGCATCGGCAGTTGTATCGCCATACGTGACCGAAACCGCCGACTCTCCTGCTCCCGCCAGCTCGCGGGCAGCCGCTTCCGCCGTTTGCAGCAGCTCGGATCTTCGCAGCGACGAATGGAGTCCCGAGCTAAGCTCGAACAGCTTCTCGGCAGCCTTTAATCTCGCGGCAAGACGGCGATTGGCAATGGCTGCATAGATGGCTGCGCCGACTCCAGCCGCCCCGATGACCAAATAAATTACTGACAAGATAAGTTCCGCCTTTCGTGCTGTCGCATTGACGCGGTCCCGTTACGCACCGGCCTGCAGCTTCGCCAGCGCTTCTTCCTTCGTCCCCGCGATTTCCAGAATGCTCGTAAAGCCCGACATCTCGAACACGTCGTACACCTGCTCCGCCAGATTCGCGCAGATCATGCGCCCCTTGGAGGCCCGCAGCTTCTTGGCCGCTACCAAAACGACCCGCAGCCCGGCGCTGCTGATGTACTGCAATTCCGAGAAGTCAAAGACGAATGTTCCCTTTCCTTCCGCGAACAGCCCCAGGAACACGCCCTCCGCCACGCCAGCGTTGTTGCCGTCCAGCCTTCCCTCGAGCGGAATAATCGTTACTCCGCCAATCTCTTCTACTTGAATATTCATGATGTCATACCTCCCGATTTATTGCTTCGACCATCTCTTGCGAAGTCGTACCTGATTCATCCCGTCCGCGAATTCGTAATGCACTTCATCCATCAACCGCTTTACAAAAAAAATGCCGAGTCCGCCGATCGGCCTGTCATCGACATCCATCTCCAGCAGATCAAGCGGATCGGGATCCTTAAACGGGTCAAACGGATTGCCTCGATCGGCCAGCGTAATCTCCACCTCATCCTGGGAGGCTCTGAGACCAACCTCGATAAAACCTTCGCTGCCAACGGGATAACCATAGTTGACGATGTTTACCACCAGTTCCTCGCATGCAAGCGACAGATCCAGCACGGCACGCGGGGACCAGTCGAGCTCTGCGCCGATTGCTTCAAGTTCTTCGTTTAATCGCATGAGCTCCTGCATATCGTTGCGCAATTGGAGCGAGCGGTCAACCGTATAATGCGGTTCATTGGACATTCACGAACCTCCGATTTCTCCGGGAGACATCTCAATGACGCAGACTCGTCCCGGCGTAAGCTCTGTTAACCTTAATTGTAGTTCTCCACTTGCGTCCGCTTTCCTGCCGGATGCCGTCGTATTTTTGAAGTTTTTGTCATAGTTGCTACTCTCTGCGCTGCAAACCGTTCTCCATTGCATATCTGGCCAATTGCACGCGATTGTTCAGATGAAGCTTCTGAAGAATATTTTTTAAATGATTTTTGACCGTGTGTTCCGACAGGCACAACGTGGAGGCGATCTCGCGATTGGAAGCGCCAGTCGATATATGCTCCAGCACTTCCTTCTCCCTTGGAGTAAGCCCGTTAGACGGAACGCCGACGCCCGTGCCCCTCCCCGCTTCGGGAACCTTGCCGGCAGAATCGACGATTTCGCCTCCGTCGGCCTTCGCCGCGAATTCCCGCAGCATGCGCAGCGCCAACTCCTTGGAGAGCGGCGCTTCGTCCATTGCTACCGATCGCAAATAGCTCAGCCAAGACGCGGGCGATACATTTTTGAGCAGATATCCCTGCGCGCCTCGCTTAATCGCCTCGAACAGATGCGTAATATCGTCGGATACGGTCACCATGACGATTTTGACGGAGGGCAGCAGCTGCTTAAGCCTGAAGGTCGCATCCAGCCCGCCCATGCCGGGCATGCGGATGTCCATCAGCACAAGGTCGGGAACCAGGTCGGCTGCCTTCGCGATCGCTTCCTCGCCGCTCACGGCCTCGCCGACGACGCGAAAGGACGGATCGGCGCCGAGCAGATCCCGCATCCCCTCCCTGCCATGCGGATGATCGTCTACGATCAGCACGCTCACTTGACCAACCGGTCCATTCTCCGTCATGTTTCATTGCACCTGCCCTCAATGGTAATGATCGTTCCGCTTCGCTCCGCCTTGTCGATCCGCAGGCTCCAGCCCATCGATACCGCCCGTTCGGACATCATCCGAACGCCGTACTTGCCCTTCCCGGTCAAATCCTCCCGATTAAAGCCGATTCCGTCATCTTCCACGATACAGCGGAATGACGTCTCCCCATGCCCTGTTTGATTAAGAATCGCAGCCCGGATGGAAGCTCTTCCCGCACCCGCATGCTTGCGAATATTCATTGTCGCTTCCCGCAAAATCGCCAGCAGCTCCACCTTCTCCTTGCGTCCGAACAAGCCGTCGGGAATGTCCCACTCTACAATAGTCGCCGTCCCGCTTGCGTCCTCCAGCTCGTCCGCGAGCGCTTGCGCGCTCTGCAGCCAAGCCGTATCCGCGGCGACCGGAGGCTCGTGAAGACTTGCGATGAATTGTCTTACGCTGTCGTGTACATGACGGATCGTTCCGCGAATCGCTTCCATGGTCCGGCCCGACTCTTCTTTGCTTCGAGACCGGTCCAGGCTGTCCAGCTTCACCGACAACAGGAATAACGACTGCGAAATTCCGTCGTGAAGCTCCTTCGCCAGCTGCTCGCGTTCTTCGAGCGCCGCCTTGCCCACCTGCTCACGCTGCAGCGCCTGCTGCATATGCTCCAGCTTGCCGAACAAGGGACGGAGCAGCGTAAGCGTCACCAGCAACACGATAACGGGCGCCAGCCAGTTGCCCAGCTCCATGGATACGTAAGGCAGCAGGAACGCATGCCGGACATACTCCCAGATGCCGATAACGGCCGTAGGCACCCACAATATAAGTCCTCGAAGCCAATTGTAAGTCATGATCGCGTCCTCCTGCCTTCCCTATCCGAATTCTAGTAACCCAGCTTAAAATCGAATTCCCGTTCCAGTTCCGTTCCGTCGCCAAGCGTCAAAGTGAACCGAGCCTTCCAGTTCCCCGCGCCGGACAGCTCCGTTTTCTTCGCCACGAAACGGAATTCGGTATAACCCGGGAACGGGATGTCGATGCCCGGCGGTCGGGATTCCAGTTCGATGTTAACGGCAGCGGACGGCTTCTTCTGCGGAATGATGGCCATGCCGATGCTCGCTGGCTCGCCTTTGTCCTCCGGCAGCCAGATCTGGAGTTCGACGTCGTTCGGTCCCGGCGCATTGGGTTCGATCTTTAAGGTATAATGCAGATCGTTGCCCATTCTGTGATAATTGACGGGATGGCTGGCCGGAGAGGGGCTGATTGTCGTAAACACCGCCACGATAATGAGCAGCGCCCCCATCAAGATCCCGTCAAGCTTAAGCAGGCTGCCGCGCGGCAGCTCGCCGCGTCGCGCGCTCCTTCGCAGCACGGCGCCGATCCCGATAACCAGCAGCACGACCGCCGTTTTCCCCATGAGCCATCTCCCCCAAGCGCCGCGCCACAGCGCCGACAAGTCCGGCAGCAACAGCCATGCCATTATAGCGCCCGTGACAACCAAGATGGCGATCATCAGCCAAGCGATACCCGAGAACGTCTCGGCGAAACGTCCGGCTTCCTTCCTGTCGTACCTCCAGAACAGCAGCAGCAGCACAACGCCGGATACCCACATAGACGAACACGCCAAGTGAATGAAATCAGATAAAACCGCGACCGTTAGCTCGTCCGATGCCGCCGGATGCCCGACCAAACTCTCCGTTGCAATCAGCAGCAATGCCCAAACGGCCTTGATGGCATCCGGAAGGCGAGCTACGATTAAACCAAAAGCCGCAAGTCCAACCATGACAAGCCAGACTTGTCCCGACGATGTCATCGTGAAAACCCGCAGCCAGTCGTCAAAGCCGCCTTGAAGCCCCGCAGCCACCCGGTTAGACTGAACGAACACATGAAGCAGAACGACCAGAAGCAACGCCTTTGCCATCGGCCCGGCCCACTTCCCCATCCACTCCCGCTGCCGCGCTCCTCTCTCGCCGGGCGATACGGCAAGGAATGTCAACATTTGGCCCGTCGTGACGAGCAACATGCCATAATAGAGCGCGCGAAGACCGTATACCGCGCTTTCCTTCAACCAGTAGGCGGTACCGCCGCCTTCTCCGTGAGCATGTAGAGCCGTCCCCGGACCGATGCCGCTGCCGGCGCCTGCGGTCTGCGGCAGCAGCGCCATGCCTGCTATTAGCAGCGCGGCGAAAACCGTACCTGATATTATTTTAAAACTATAGTCCTGTTTGTTGTGCAATGAAACCACCTGTCCTTCCTGCCAAGTCAGCATCTAGTGTACTAGACCGCGGAGAAAAGGACAATTGGCCCGGAAGGGCTACTCGTGCATAACGGCTAAGGAAAACGCCCATCATGTAGAGGGTTGACCATTGGCGGAAAGGAGGAATCGTAGTGGACAATCAGTACCATGTGGCGGAGCTTCGTCACCAAGAAGATGCGCTGGACGCCATTCGCCAGTTGGAAAACAGGCTGTCGAAGCAGAACGGCGGTCCAATCGCGCTGGTCGCCTATTCGGCCGAAGAGAAAAAGGAGCAGTCCGGGTTCGACGGTCCGGATAACGGATCGCATTGACAGGACAATATTGTGAACGCGATTGCCCTGTTCGGCAAAACATTAGCGATTTCAATGTAGCAGGCAACATATGGTACAATGGGGTCGCTAACACCAATACGCTTGCTAGGAGGACATCACTAATGGCTAGCCAGACAGGCGCAATCGTACAACAATCGTTATCCGCACTAATGGATGATCCCAAATTCCTATCACAGCTGCAAGGCGAGCTCCGCGAACGTTCGTTCCAGTCGCTTGCCGCCATTCTGTCCACGCCGAACAAAGTACATAAGGCATTCCTTCGTATCGCGCTCGGGGATGGAAACGTCGTCCGAATTCCCGCATTCCGGATTCAGCACAATGACGCGCTCGGACCCTACAAAGGCGGAATTCGGTTTCACGAGACGGTAAACGAAGAGGAAGTCACCAATCTCGCGGCGTTAATGACGCTTAAGAACGCGCTTCACGAAGTGCCGTTCGGCGGCGGCAAGGGCGGCGTGGTCATCAACCCCCGCAACTTCTCGGATAAAGATTTGTATCTCATCTGCAAAAAATACGTGCAATACTTCAGTGACGTACTGGGTCCCGACAAGGACATCCCCGCTCCCGATATGGGCACGGGCGAACGCGAGATGGACTGGATGATGGCCGAATACAAAAACATTCATCCCGGCAATCCCTATCTTGGCAGCTTCACAGGCAAAAGCATCGTCAGCGGCGGATCTCTCGGACGGCGCGAAGCAACGGGCAAAGGCGTCTACTTTACGTTCCGCTACATGCTGCATGATTACTTGAACGAACATGGCGGCTGGCTGTCGGGCAGCGATAACCCGTTCGCAAAAACGGCGCGGGAACACGCGGGCAGACCGCTGTCCGTCGCCGTACAAGGCTTCGGCAACGTCGGTTCGGTCGCGGCGCTGGAGGCGTACAAGTGCTCCGCATTGCGAAACCGCGTCGTAGCGGTCAGCGACCGCAACGTCACCTTGTACAATGAAGAAGGGTTGGACATTCCCGCTTTGATCGAATATGCTTCCACAAACAAAGGCGATCTTCCCGGAACGACGGAAGCGCTGGATGCTATTGGGCTCAAAGCGCAGGTGCTCGGACGCGAGGATGTGCTGTCCTTAAACGTAGACGTGCTTTTCCTTGCCGCTTTGGAGGATCAGATCCGCGAGGACAACGTATCGCAAGTGCAAGCCCGCATTATCGTGGAGGGAGCGAACGCCCCGATTACCGGCGAGGCGGACGCTATCCTGTCCGGGAAAGGAACCATCATCATCCCCGACATTTTGGCGAATGCCGGAGGCGTTATCGTCTCCTACTTCGAATGGCTGCAGGGACGGGAGACGCAATTTTATACAGAAACCGAAATATTTAAACTGCTGTTCGCGAAGATGCAAAAGACGATGAACAGCATCCTTCCCGCCTACTTCGGAGATTCGATGACGCTTCGCCAGAGCTGTTACGTGCATGCGGTCATGAAGCTGTCCTCGGTCTTGTTCAGGCAAGGCAAACTGTATTAAGAGTTGAGTCGGCTGCGGCCTGAGGCAGGTGTAACTTAACGGCGAAACAATCGCTTCAGGCGGCTGGGGGTGGAAGGTAACTATGGAAGTAGAAGAATTCAACTTAATCAGCATCACGATCGGCAATAACATGTGGGAGAACCGCGAGCTCCGCTTCAAAGATGCCAAGCTGATGCTGGTCACTCAATACGGAGATAAGCTCTGGTACGTCGACGTGGCAGAATTGGACGATGCGGAAGTGCTGGACTGGCTTTCGCAAAATGAGAACATTCGGGTCACATTCGACGCCGTCGCCGATAACGGCGAGCGGCTGCAGGGCGCTGCCTACGCGCATCCCAACGCCGCTCATCGCGGACTCGCCATCCGCGGCGAGGGCGAGCTTCGCCGGCCGTAACGCGTTGACGTTGCTTTGCTGGCCGCTCATCGCGGACTCGATATCCGCAGCGAAGGCGAGCTTCGCTTGCTGAGACACGTTGACGGTTCGCTGCTAGCCGCTCATCGCGGACTCGCTATCCGCGGCGAGGGCGAGCTTCGCTCGCAGAAACGCGTTGACGTTCGCTGCGGTAGCATAAAAGCAGGTTTTATCGCCAATTCGAAAAGGCCCGTTATCGTTCGTTTTCGAACGACGCGGGCCTTTTTGTTGCGCAGATAGGATTTACAATCACTCTGGCGCTTGACCATATTCGAAATTTCATACACATTCGCACCAGTTACGCCTCTGCGGCACCATTGTACTCGAAATTTCATACACATTCGCATCAGTTGCGCCTCTACGGGACCATTGTACTCGAAATTTCATACACATTCGCATCAGTTGCGCCTTTACGGCACCATTGTACTCGAAATTTCATACACATTCGCATCAGTTGCGCCTTTACGGCACCATTGTACTCGAAATTTCATACAAATTCATACCTGCCGCGACTCTCCGGCACCATTGTACTCGAAATTTCATACATATTCGCATCAGTTGCGCCTCTACTGCACCATTGTACTCGATATTTCATACACATTCGCACCAGTTACGCCTCTGCGGCACCATTGTACTCGAAATTTCATACACATTCTCACCAGTTGCTCCTCCGTGGCACCATTGTACTCGAAATTTCATACACATTCGCATCAGTTGCGCCTTTACGGCACCATCGTACTCGAAATTTCATACACATTCACACCTGCCGCGACTCTCCGGCACCATTGTACTCGAAATTTCATACACATTCGCACCTGCCGCGACTCTCCGGCACCATTGTACTCGAAATTTCATACACATCTGCACCTGCCGCGTCTCCAAGACACCATTGTACTCGAAATTTCATACACATCCACACCTGCCGCGACTCAAAAGCACCATTAGTACCTTTATAATAATGCGAGCTTCGTTTCGAGAGTCGCCAGCCACTCACTTCGCCCAGACGAAGTCAGGCAGCACGTTCGTCTTTCCTTGCTCCAGCGGCCACCGTTCCTCCAGCGTACGATCTTCGTGCCTTAGCCGGACGGCGACGCCACCGGCAGGCGATACGCGTCCACGGAACGGCAGCAATACCCAGCCGTCCCGATCACTCACCGCAGCGGCTGCCGGAAGCAGCAGCGTATGACGCTTCCACCGGCCTGCTGTTGGCCTGTCCAGCTCAAGCCGCAGCTCCTCCCCGTCCTCGGTCGGCAGCACGCGGAACCATTCGGCCCCCTTGCCGTCTTTGCCGCGCACGGCCAGCGCGTCGCCGTTTTTAAGCTTCGTCGCGCCGGGCAAGCAACGAAGCTTCGTGCTGCCCGGGGCAACCTCCTCGTCCAGAATTCGTCCTCTAGCCATGCTGTCGTCCTCCACATAAGCGAAAACGTCCACGTCCGACAACGGTTTCCCTGCACCGTCCGTCAATCTGCGAATAATACCGGAGGCGGATGTCGGAGGAGTGTATCTTCTATTTGGCATTAAAAAGAGCTCGACGACGGGATGACCTTGCTTCAACGTCGACAGATCGACTTGTCTGGCACATGGCAGATACATGTCGGACTCCACGATTATTGTGCAATAATTACCGTGGATGTCCAGAAACGCCCAGCTGCCTTCCGACGTGCGAAGCGGAGTCGCCCGGACATCCTCGAGTCTCACCCTGACCGCAGAGGCAGCGGCCGGTCGGCCCGTCCATACATCAGTCGTCCGAATGACAAGCGAGCAACGGGATACGGTAGTGGATTGAGAGGAGTGCATGACTTATCCCCGCTCCTTCTCGCGTAGCGTGATGCGTCTCTCCACAACGCGGGCGGCCGGCTTGACGCGATTGGAATCCAGATGCACGGGACCGATCCGATACGCCAGCGAAAGCTTGTAAGGCGCATCCCCGAATTGCCACAGACGCGTCAGATCCTCCGTTCCGTAAGGCAATGGCGATATTTTGAGCCCGGCATCGGAATCGGCCAGCGTTCCCTCCAGCATCGGCCCCCGCAATACGCTATTGTCATGAAGAATCTGCGCAACCTTGCCCAGCAGTCGGTGCTCGTCAAGCGTGCGAGTCAAAATATCCGCGCTGGAATGTGCAGTTATTAGACATTCCAGATCAATGGAACGCGGCGGATAACGGAGCATATCGCCTTCGATCAGCATTTCCGTTCGACGCGATTCGTTGTTCTCCCTCACCGCGCATATGTATACCGATATGTTCAAGTCTCCCTTGTCCGCCGGACTCGCCATCCCGATCAGCTCCGGACGGGATACCGGATCCGGCGTCATTTCCTCGCGCAGCAGCTTGAGCAGGCTGGCGCCGGCGTCGGCAATTACCGTGTAGCTTCCCATTGTCTTCTCTCCCCCACCTGCCCGGCAATCGGTTTCATGCCGAAGTACGGGCCGGAAAAATAATGATGATTGGCCTTGCGAATACAACCATACACTACGAATACTACGAACCGAACTACTCTACGCTATTTTCCGTCCTGCACCTTCGTTTCATTATCATTCGCTGTAAGGCGCGAAAGCTCCCCGCATCGGAATTTTGCCAAGTTTCTGAAG
This sequence comes from Paenibacillus sp. PAMC21692, assembly GCF_014303795.1. NCBI lineage: Bacteria > Bacillati > Bacillota > Bacilli > Caryophanales > Paenibacillaceae > Paenibacillus > Paenibacillus sp. PAMC21692. Next base: position 3,459,031 of record NZ_CP060293.1, on the reverse strand, counting down.
CTCGGCGCGTGCCGAACGCACCATATGCGTCATTCCGATAGGCTGATGTCCGGATGCGGCAAGGAATGCGGCGGCGAGCACAATATTTTTGATATGGCCGCCCGATACCTCTACGCGTTGAGCCAGGAACGGCAGATCCAGATCCTCGGCCCGGGGAACGCCGACGGGAAGGAGAGACGCGAATATTCTCGCGCGATCTTCTGCGCTGGGGAATGGGAACTTAACGATGACGCTCATGCGCCGCAGCAGCGCCTCGTCCAAATTTTGCATAAGATTGGTGGCCAGAATCGTTACCCCGTCGTAGGCCTCGATTAATTGAAGCAAATAAGCCGCTTCCATATTGGCGTAACGATCGTGTGCATCCTTCACCTCTGTCCGTTTGCCGAACAGCGCATCGCCTTCGTCGAAGAACAGGATGGCGCCGCTCTGCCGAGCTTCCTCGAACAGCTCTCGCAGCCGCTGCTCCGTCTCCCCGATATACTTGCTTACGATCCGCGACAGGTCGACCCTGTACAGCTCCAGGCCGAGCTCTCCCGCCACAACTTCAGCCGCCATCGTCTTGCCCGTGCCCGGCGGCCCCGCGAACAGGAGATGGACTCCTGTACCGTAAGTCAATCTGCCGCCCAGTCCCCATCCTCCAAGCACCTGCTCTCTCAGCATATAACGCTTGCACGCCTCCCGAATGAGGTCAAGCGATTCATCCGGAATGATGAGATCTTCCCAGCTTCGGCGCGGCTCGATGGCAACGGCATGCTGCGCGAGCCGATGTCGGAACTGGCCTCTGGCCGCCGCGGCCAGATCGGCCCGGCTCGGCAGCGCTTCCCCCCGCCCGGCTGCAAGTACCAGCGCTTGCCGCCATGCCGTCGCGATCTGTCCCGGGGTGAAATGAAAGCGATCCGCGAGCTCAACGGCCAAAGTCCCATAGTCGGGAGCGCCCGGCGAGCTGGCAGCTTCTCCAAGCTCAGCCGCTTGCTTTTGCCACAGCTCCGCGCGAACCCGCGCAACGGGCGGCGGCAGCTCCGAGCTCCAGAAGGCGGATCCTTCCGGCAACGGCAATTCGCCGACGGCGCTTCGATCGCGAGCGATCCAGGCGACAAGCGGACGGCCCGCATGATCTGCGTAATCTCGCAGTGAGTCTCGCAGCTGTCCCAGCGACAAACGTTCCTTCCATCCGCCGTTCTCTTCCTCGAAAGCGATAATGGAGTCCGTCATCAGCGCTTCGCGGATAAGGTGATCCATGACGGTGCGAAGTCTCTCAGGTTCGGATGGCAGCGAAGCAAGCGAGACGACCAGCAGCCGCTGCCTCCGACGGGCGGCAAGACGGTGCATCAGCGCCCGCTTGCCTCCGCCTCGCGCCCCCCACAGCATGACAACGGGCAGACTGTCCGCCGGCCAGCTGTCGATCACCTGGCGAAGCACGTCTTCAACTTCCCCGGCTCCCTCCCAGGCAAGCTCGGGGTATTGCTCCGGATCGAGCGATTCCACACATTCGCCTAGCCTTCCGTCGAGCTTCTCCGTATCCAGCAGGAAGGTTACGACACGTTCGTCCAGCCGAAGCGGCGACTTGAGCGCCTGAGCGGAGGATTCGTCCCCTGGCGGCTGAAGCAGCCAGCGGCGGAGCTTGCCGTCTCTTCCTAACAGGACTCTGCCCAGCTTCCTGTCATCCTCCGAATCTCCCAACAGCCTCAAGGCCAAATCAACCGTTGCCGTTTTTGCAGTTGCATCGTCGTTTAGGTAGCCATACCACTTCTCATAGTTGCGATCTACCTCTACGGCTAGGCAAAGCACGACGCAGCGATATTCCCATACCGTAAGCCGGAGTGACGATGCCAGAGCGTATAAAGGCAGACCGAGTATGTCCCGTGCCCGTTCGGAGGTTTGTTCCTCCGATTCCCTCCGAAATGCCGCATAATCCTGCCATGCCCGAGCTTTGCTCTCGGCCATCTCCGCAGATTCCTCTTCCAGCAGCTCTTCCCTGCTCACGACCAGTCCTCTAAAGGCTGCAAGCGGATCCACGAACGGATCGTTGCCTCCAAGATCAAGCAGCGCGCGCAGGCCAGCGTCCAGCCAGATTAGTTCGTCCCTAATATGATCAACCGCTCCATAGACGCCAATCGTCTCGTCCGCAGCATTCATTTCCAGCGTTCCCCCGCATTCGGCACAGTCCGTCAACCCGTGCGATAATAACCTATATTTCTGCATTATATCACAGGATTGCCAAATACGTGGGAGTGGAATGAGAGAATGCAAGGGCCGAATCGACAGAGCGCTTGGCATATTTTGCAAAAGGGTATGACAGCTCCCGCGGCAATGGGATATAATCGGTTTACGAGAGTTAAAATGAACGTAGTAAAACGAATCTTGCGCTTATTCTCCAGGAAGATGGTGAATCCATGAAGGAATCTGCTGAACGACGACGCGCTCTAACGCGACATGAGCCTAAACTATCATCAAGGCTGCCGCGCTCGTCCCAGCCGGACTCGGCTGCCATTCAGCGCCGAAAGGATGGAAGTCCGACGGGCCAGTTAGCTCGGCTCCAGGCATCTGCGGGCAATCAAGCGGTTCTGCAGAGACTGAAGGACGAATCTACGGAGCTGCATGCCGCATCGCCGTCATCATCTTCCTCTTCCGGAGGGGGGAAAGGCATGCCCGAGGATTTGCAGGCCAAGATGGAACAATCGTTCGGAGCAGATTTCTCCAATGTGCGCATCCATGTCGGATCTCAAGCAAGTCAAGTCGGGGCGCTCGCTTATACGCAAGGTTCGGATATCCATTTCGCCCCGGGACAGTATAAACCCGATAGCCGCGACGGTCAGCAGCTGCTCGGGCATGAGCTGTCCCACGTTATCCAGCAGCGCGAAGGACGCGTCGCACCTACCGCCCAGCTCTCTACCGGACACGCGCTTAACGATAGTCCTGCCCTCGAACAAGAAGCCGATCGAATGGGAGCCAAGGCAGCGAATGCCCCAGAACCGGAGCATCAAAAACAAGCGGAGTCCGAGAGTGAAGAATTCCAGGATTTCGTTCAGCGCCAAACCGCGGATACAGGCGAACGGAGCTCAAGCTCCTCCACTTACGCCGATTCGCCCATCCAGCGCATGCCCCGCCCTTCCGAAGCGAAAAAGCAGCTTGGCGAACCGAAGGAGCATGCCACGATTCAGCCGGACAAGAAGTTTGGCATGGGCGAGACGCTTTCGAAGAACAACACGCATTATCGCGCTCTCCTGCAGAAGCTGGAGCTCTTCGACCGTTACGTAGACCAAGAGGTCGTTGGGAACACGCCAGAGAAAATCGACGATCAGCTCAACGTGATTATGTCGCTCTACAACGAAGTCGAGAACGTCAGCGATGCCTGCAGCAGTCACAATAAGAAAGACGACAAGGACCCCACGGCTGACTATATCCGCAGATTTAAGAAAGCCTTGCCTCTAGAGAAAAGAGCCGTTCGCTCTTCCGCGGCCGAATACAAGCTGGATCCGGCGAAGGATCGCCCGTTATGGGCACTCCTCACGAGCAAAGGCCTGCCGGGGCTTGCGGAAGATATAAACGGAGTTACGGGCACGGGCGGCAGCAATACGATCGCGCTCTTCGAAATCGGGCCAGATAAAAAAGGGATGTTCAAGGAAACAAAACTCGCGCTGCGATCCTATGAGGAGATGTCCGAGATGGCGTCCGAGAATAAAAAGGATTCGGCAGACGATGAAAACGGCAACGTGGCAATGGATAACAAAATCGATCGGGCGGGCGCTCGCCTGGCAGCTATGTCCCGATTGGACAAACTGCTAGACGCAGGCGTCATCGCCGGCGCGGAGATGGCATTACACAACTCGGGAATTAGCGGATCCGGCGGAAGATATAAATTTCTGAAGCCTTTAAACGATGATATCGAAGCGAGCCGCAAGGAATCGTTTAACGTGGATGACCCCGTCTTCCAACGGGCCATGTCGCGCTTGCAGTTAATCGATACTCTCGCCATGCAAGTTGACCTCCAAGGCGGAAACTTCATGATTGAACGCGATGATGACGGCAATGTGCTTGGAGTGAAGGGGCTCGACAACGATATGGCATTCGGCGCGCAGAGCGATCTGGATTCCAATCACCAGGAATACCCTGGCCTTAGCAAGTTCGTAGACAGAGAGCTGGCGAAACGCATCTTGGCTCTCAAGCCGGACGATCTGCGAACACTGATGGAGGATCTACTTACTCCTGCCGAGATTAACGCCCTAGTCGACAGGCTCGTCAAGCTTCAGAATCATCTTCGCAAGGAAGCGTCGAGACTGCTGGGCAGAGAGGAGTGGAGTACGGTAAATGAAATGCTGAGCCAAGGCGACACGAGTGATGGTTCGGACCTCGACATGCCAGCGTCGCATTCGCGGTCTAAGACGGCGCAGCAGGACCCCTTGCCGGAAGACGAATAACCGCATCTTCTGTATGCTATTCCATGACGAGTTTCCTATATTGAAAACAAAAAAGCGCCGTTCCGGAAGCTGAGCAGCATACCAGAACGGCGCTTTTGTTGTGGCGTCTGACTCCTCTTATTTGGAAATTTCCGGAGTAGTCAGTTGATCGTAGAAATCCACGCCATTGTCTTTGTTCTCGGAAGCGCGAAGCGCCATCGCGGAACGAGGATGCTCGTCGAGAATGCCCGTGATCATGTAAGGAATAATGTAACCCCATTCTTCCTTCTCGCGAAGCGGAATCATGTATTTCTCGATCATGTCCAGCACTGGACGCACGTTGTAGCGCGTATTTTGAAGCTGGGAGACGAGCAGTTCCGTGTTGCAGTTGCCCGCAGCGCGGCCCATGCCGTATACGGAAGCATCCAAAAGCTCTACGCCTTTGCCAGCAGCAAGAAGCGTATTGGCGAATGCCAGCTGCAAGTTGTTGTGGGCGTGAATGCCAAGACGTTTGTTCGGAAGATACTGTTGGAATTTGTCCACCAGGTAGGTGAAGTCTTCAGGCTTCAGGCTGCCGTAAGAGTCTACGATGTAGACTACATCAACTACGCTCTCGTTAATCGCTTGGAACGCTTCGATCAATTGGTTCTCCATGACGTTGGACAATGCCATAATGTTAAGCGTCGTCTCGTAGCCGCGGTCGTGGAACACCTTCACCAGCTCAAGCGCCTTGTCCACGTCTTGAATGTAGCAGGCAACGCGGATCAGGTCCAGCAGGCTCTCGCTGCGGGGAAGGATATCGTTTTCGTCGACGCGCCCGATGTCAACAAGCGCGGACAGCTTCGTATTGCCTTTGTTTGGAATAACCTTCTTCAGGAAGTCGTCGTTAAGGAAACGCCATGGACCGGCGTTCTCGGCGCCTTTGAGCAGCTTCGGAGAGTTTTTGTAGCCAATCTCCATATAATCGACTCCGGCTTCGTTAAGGCTATTATAAAGGTGCTGGACAAACTCGATGCTGAAATCCCAGTTGTTGACGAGTCCGCCATCCCGAATAGTACAGTCGACGATTTTGCAGTGACTTGTTTTCGATTGCATACGTACTGCTCCTTTGAATTGAACATGAGTTCATTTTTATCTACCATCATACTTGATAAGCCGCGGGAACGCAAAGAAAATATGTCGCTTTTTGCGATTTTTCCGCTCCTCCTGTCCGAATAACTCCTCATTTACAAATGGATATTTTAACGCTAAAATATTATGTAAACAATAACGCTTAATTTCTCCTTCCAGGGAGAAAACGGGGGAACCAACGCGAACCGGTCGCATGGCTGCATGGACCGCACGCAGGGGGTGAATCCGGGGATTTGTGCCCCCGGTAGGGTTTTCTCTCTAACCCGAATCCGACAGCTAACCTCGTCAGCGGAAGAAGGAGAGATGAACATGTCTTTATTCCTGGAAAATTCTTCATTCCCCATCGAGCTGCCCCAGCATGTCAACATCAGCCGCATCGAACTATTCGTCATTCCCGCTCTCGCCGTCGACTCGACCGGATTTCGTGTATGTCTCAGGCTGACCAGCGATCTTGGCATCGGCTGGAGCGAACAATTCATCTGCGAGAACGACGCCAGCTTCGATCTGGAGCATTGGAGAGAGCTTCTTCAATCGTTCATTGGCCGCTTCCCGCTTAGTTCGGTAACCGAACGTTTGACCGAGATTATTATGAGCAGAGGGGAATCCGACAAGCGGGTGTGTCAGATGTTCATCACAGGCATGGAGCAGATTCGGGAGATGGGCATGATGCCAGGCATCGGTTCTGTCACTGCCTTCCAGGCCGAGGAATCCGTGCTGCAACAACGCGCCGTCGCCTACCTGTCGCTGGATTAGGGATCGCTGCAAGTTGAAATTTCGGACTCCTTAATTCATGGAGCCGCGTAATGAAAAAGAGCCCGGGCACCATCCACGGCGGATGTTGTTCGGGCTCTTGGTCTGTACTTCTTGCCGTTAAGAACCAGTCGAGCGGTAATGCCTGACACCGATCCTCCATACCAGCAGGCATGGGAGCAGAAATAACAGACCTCCGAAAGGCACCAGCATTCCTGTTACCCAGTTCCCCTCCTCCTTGTCCAGCAAATACATAAGGGGCAAATACGTCACGCACCCGAACGGGACGATAAACGTAAAGAACCGAGTCACCCACTTCTCATAGATCGTCAGCGGATATTGCGCCATCTCGCGGCCTCCGTCGGTGAACACGTTCGCGATCTCAATCGCTTGTATGGTCCAGAAGCAGAAGGTAGCCGCCAGGATAAAGATGCCCGTGAAGATCATCACGCCGTTAAATACCATAAAGAACAGCGTAATCGCTTTGGGAAAGCTCCATACTTGAGGCAGATTCGCGATGGACCAGATCAGCACAATCGTGCTCTGCAGCAAACGTCCGATACGCGTAAATTCGAACTTCGAGCCCAGCACCTGGACGACAGTGCCGCGCGGTCTTACCAGCAAACGGTCGAAGTCTCCGCTGGCGACCAGGCTGGAGAAGGCGTCGAATCCCCTTGCGAAGCATTCGCTAAGAGAAAACGACAAGTGAATGACCGCGAAGCAAAGCGTCACCTCGAAGAAACTCCAGCCCTCCAACTGCCCGAATCGCTCGAACATGAAATACAGCCCCCCGAACACCATAAACGGGATAAAAAATTGGCCTACGCTGAGCAGCAAGAACGAGGTTCTGTACTGCAGCTGCGACTTGAGTTGAATATTCAAATAACGGAAATATAATGACATCGCGTTCTCCTCACCCTCCTTGCACAACGACGTTGCGAAGCGCCTTGCGCATCAGCCACATGCCGAACGCAGCCAATGCCGCTATCCAACCAAACTGTACGCCGATGCCGATCAGCGCTTCCTGCTGCGGGATATGTCCCGAATAGACGCGGAACGGGAAGTCTGTCGTCCAGCGAAACGGCAGCGCATACGTTATTCGCTGCAGCCACTCCGGCATAAGCGGCACTGGGATGACCATGCCCGCCAGAAACTCTCCCGCCACCGAGATCATAAGCATGGATCCCGTCGGCGACATCGTCCAGAATACCGAGATGTAAATCAGCATGGAAATCGCCACGACGAGAATCAAGCCAAGCAGCAGCGATACGACAAACAGCAGCAGCGCCGTCCAGCTTGGAGGAGCGCTTAGCCCATAAGGCTCCGGCAACAGAAACACAACCGTCGTAATGGGAAAGCAGCGAAGCACGGCGCCCGCCACCCGCTGGGCAAGCAGCTTGGAAAACCAGAACGGGTACAGCCCCATCGGCCTGCATAACTCGTAAGCGATATTGCCGCTCGTAACCATGGCGAATATTTCGTTATCCCTGATCCACAACATAATTAAGGAAAGAAAAATTTGTTGGAGCCACACGTAAGTAATTAAGTCCTGAAGGGGAAAAGCAGTGGAATCCCCGCCGCCGCTTCTGTAGAAGGCCGCGAAGATCATAATGAAGACAAATCCGAAAAACAGCTGAGTGGCCATGCCGGCCAGCGCCGCCGCGCGGTATTGCATGCCGTTGATAAAACGCAGCCGCCAGATCGAAACGTAGGCTCTCATATTTGATGCTCCTCATACAGCTGCACGATCATCTCGTCAATGTCCTTGGAGTCGACGCTTATGTCCAACAGCTCGACCGATCCCGACAGCTGCGCAATGACGTCCGCCAGTACGACGGATTCCGTATCGAAGCTGTATACGGCACGCTCTGTCGACCATTCCAGTCTCGTCGCGCCAGGAATTTCGACCGGCTCTCCCCCGTATTCGCGGTAGTCTGCCGTAATCGTACGTCCTGTGCCGAAGCGGCTTCGCAGCTCTTCCAACGAACCATCATAAAGCAACGTTCCTTTGCCGATCATGAGAATCCGGTCCGCGAGCGCCTCGATATCGCTCATGTCATGCGTCGTCAGGATGACGGTGACGCCCCTCTCCTGATTGATCCTGCGAATAAAACTTCTGACCGCAAGCTTGCTGACGGCATCCAGCCCGATCGTCGGTTCGTCGAGGAACAGAATTTTGGGGCTGTGGAGCAGCGATGCCGCAATCTCGCAGCGCATCCGCTGTCCGAGACTAAGCTGCCTGACCGGAACGCCGAGCAAATCTGCGAGCGCAAGCATTTCCGTCAACACGGCCAGGTTCTCCCTGTACATCTCATCCGGAATCCGATAGATGTCGCGCAGCAGTTCGAAGGAGTCGATGACCGGGACATCCCACCAGAGCTGCGAGCGCTGGCCGAATACGACGCCGATATGCCGTACATAATCCGTTCTTTCCTTCCACGGCGTATATCCCATGATGGAGCAGGTGCCGCCGTCCGGCACAAGAATGCCGCTCATCACCTTGATCGTCGTCGACTTCCCGGCGCCGTTTGGCCCGATATAACCGACGATCTCTCCTTCGTTGACCGTGAAGGAGATGTCCTTTAATGCTTCCACGATACGATGCTTGCGAACAAACAGCGCCTTCACCGCCTGACGCAGCCCCGCGGTGCGCTCTGCTACTTTGAAACTTTTGCCGATGCCAGTTAACTGAATAATACCTTTTTCCATAGTTGTAAGCGTTATCCTCCTGTTAGAGTCGGAAGAAGAATATATCTCATACGACGGAGGTTGTAAAGAGGTAATTTCAAAAAGTTTCGTGAACGATGGAAATTCATCCAATTTCACCGATTTTCGGCGCCGTTGCGCGATATTTGCTTCGTCCGGCGGATAACCCGATTTTTAGGCTTTGCAACAAAAGCGGCCCCGCTAAGGCGACCCCGCAGCTCGTTGCAAGCCATAGGCGTTTCTTACGCTTATGGACTCTAATCATAGTTACTTTGCGAACCATCGACGTTTTTAACGCCTACAGCTGCTCGTTCGCCTACTTTTTGGTGCCATAAGCGTTGCTAACGCCTATGGTTGCTAATCTTACTGCTGAAACTCATTATCCACAGTTTGGTATGTCGTATAATTTCCTAAAAACAAAAAATCTCCAAGCGGAGTCATTATCCGCTCGGAGATATTACCTGAAATCTATTATCTAACCAGCCATCCGCCATCAACGGCAAGGATATGGCCGTTCATGTAGTCGGATGCAGACGAAGCGAGGAAGACGGCCGGGCCGATCAGATCCTCGGACGTGCCCCAACGGCCGGCCGGGATGCGCTGCAGGATCTGCGTGCTGCGGACAGGATCTTCGCGCAGCGCTTCCGTGTTGTCCGTGCTCATGTAGCCCGGCGCGATCGCGTTCACTTGAAGTCCCTTGGCCGCCCACTCGTTCGCCAGCGCCTTTGTGAGGCCGGCGACCGCGTGTTTGCTAGACGCGTAGCCCGGCACCGTAATGCCGCCTTGGTACGAGAGCATCGACGCGATATTGATAATTTTGCCGGAGCCCTGGGCAATCATATGTTTGCCCGCGAGTTGGCAAAGGATGAACACCGAATTCAGGTTGACGTCCATTACGTCCTGCCAGTCCTCATAGCTGTGCTCTACGGCAGGGGTACGGCGAATAATGCCCGCGTTGTTGACCAGGATGTCTACGCCGCCAAGCTCGTCTACCGTACGCTCAACTATGCCCGTAAGCTTGGTGCGGTCGCCGACGTCCGCCTGAATCGTAATCGCTTTGCGTCCCATCTCCGCGATTTTTGCAGCGGACTTGTCCGCCGGCGTCCGGTTTGTGACCAGCGCCACATCGGCGCCCGCCTGGGCAAGTCCTAATGCGATAGCCTCGCCGAGCCCTCGGCCCGCTCCGGTCACGATCGCTTTTTTGCCCGTCAGATCAAATAAAGCCATTTGCCTACACCTTTCCTCTCGTTCGTTTTCCGCTTGCCGGAACCTCCGCCTTCATAATCGTCAGTCCCAGCGCTTCGTAACGCTCCTCCACTTCGGGCGAAATGCCGCCATCCGTTATGATGCAATGGACATCGTTTAACGCCGCATACGTAATAAGCGCGCCCCTGTCGAATTTGCTATGGTCCGCGATGACATACGTTCGCCTGGCGTTGTCGATATAAAGCCGCTTGAGCTTGGCCAGCTCTTCGGTAAAGATCGTAAGTCCATATTCCGGATGAATGCCCGTCGTCGACAGAAACAGCTTGTGTACGTTAAGCCGGTTGATCCACTCCTGCGATTCTCCGCCGATGAGCAAGTTGTTATGGCGATACCCGCCGGGAACGACGAGCCGTATCGCATCCTTCAGCGTCAGCTCTCGAATAATGAGCAGATCGTTGGTCAGCACCGTAAGCGGCATATTGGGCAATTGCCTAGCCAGCTCCAGCGTGGAGCTGCCCGCATCGAGCGCGATGATGTCGTTCGGTTCGATGCAGCTAAGCGCCAGGGTTGCGATTGCCGCCTTCTCCGCCTGATGTTTGGCATTCGGAATCTGAAGCGGCAGGAAGCTGTCCTCGCCTCCCTGCTCCAGTACCGCGCCGCCATGCGTCCGTTTGAGCAGGCCTTTCTCCTCGAGCTTCTCCAGATCCTCGCGGACCGTCTTCTCCGTTACCGAAAATAACTCGCTCAGCTCCGACACTTTAACCGCGCCGCTCTCGCCCAGCTTCTCGATGATTCTCCGATGGCGTTCTGCAGCAAGCATGGCGCCCCTCCTCCATTAAAGCCTCATGGAGCTATTCTACCACATAGGAATTTATAAGTGACCTGGGAAGAACTTCGATCGATTTTTTTTACTTCAGGCCGCTTGCCGGGACAACATCCATGTCCGTAAATGTGTAGTTCTCGCCGGCCATCGACCAGCAGAACGTGTAGTTGCTCGTGCCTACGCCGGAGTGGATCGACCACGGAGGCGAGATGATCGCCTGCTCGTTGCCCACGACCAGATGACGCGTTTGCGAAGGCTCGCCCATCATGTGGAATACGCGAGTCTCTTCGGCCATATCGAAGTAGAGATAGGCTTCCATGCGGCGGTCATGCACGTGGGAAGGCATCGTGTTCCATACGCTGCCCGTCTGCAAGCTTGTTACGCCCAGCATCAGCTGGCAGCTTTGAATGCCGTCGGCATGAATGTATTTGTACAGAACGCGTTCGTTGGATGTCTCTTGCGCGCCCAAATTAAGCGGGTTCGCTTCTTCGCGCGTCATCTTGCGGGTAGGCAGCTCTGCATGAGCCAACGCAGAACAGAAGTACAGCTTGGCCGGATTCGCGGAATCCTTGCTAGCCAGCTTCACATCGCGTTTGCCTTTGCCAACATACAGCACGTCCAGCTTGTCCAGCTCGTACGCTTCGCCGTCCACCGTAATAATGGCAGGACCGCCAATGCTGAGAAAGCCGATCTCGCGGCGTTCCAGGAAATATTCCGTGCGAAGCGCGTCGCCCGCATCCAGAGCAATCTCTTCGCCCACTGGCTGAGCGCCGCCGACTACCATGCGGTCATAATGCGTGTATGTCATGTTGAGCTTGTTCGGCTCGAACAGGCTTTCGATCAGAAACTCCTGGCGCAGTCTCTCCGTATCGTATTGTTTTACATCGGTTGGGTTAGTCGTATGACGAATATCCATGAATGAATAGCCTCCTTAGGATTTTGTCCGGCATCTACGCACCATCTGGCGCTAAACATACCGAAAACGTTTGTTTTTGTTCATTTATAATCATATCACACATTTTCAAACTTAAATAGACCCCATTTGTAAACTCCTTTTGTAAAAAGGAAATTCCATTTTCAAAAATAAATGGAAGCGGAAGGACCTTCAAAGAGGCCTATCCCGCTCCCATCGCTATCTTGTTAAAGACTGATGATCAAGCTTGAGCTGCAAGCTCCTTGATCCATACGGCCATCTCGCCTTTGCCCCGGTTAGCCCAGGCATAATAGGGGATAAACGTGACGGAAGCCGGCACCGTCGTCCTTGACTCGTCCGCTCTGTACAACGCCGAACCCCAGCCCTGTTGCCCGCTGTCGTCATCGGCCAGTCGGCATGCAGCTCCTTGCACCGTCATGATGCCGCCTAGCAGATCAGCACCCCACTGGGCTTCTAGAGCAGTACCGGCTGCCAACATGATGCCGCCAAGCTGAGAGCCGTTGTCCGCCTCCTCCAGACAATAGACGAGCGGGCCGCGCTGCAGCGCAATCTTGCCGACATTGTAACGCACAAGCGGATGACTTCTAACGCGCTGTACCGGCATCACGAAGACGATATCCAATACATCGCCGTCCTGCCATTGCCGTCGAAGCCGGATAAAGCCGTTCTCGACCGGCAGTCCCGATAACGTCTCGCCATTAAGCCTCACGGATACAGACGGACTCCAACCTGGCATGCGTATTGCCAGCTCGAATTCAAGCGATCCGTCCAGCTTGATCTCATAGCCGGTCTCGCCGCTCCAGGGCAAACTCGAACGCTGCTTGAGACCAAGCGAGCCGCCGCTCAGATCAAAGGCAGCTTCCCCGCCGATAAACAGATTGGAATAGATGACATCGCCATGAATGGTATAGGCATAATCGCCAAGCGATGCCAGCAGCCGTGCGATGTTCGGCGGGCAGCATGCACATCCGAACCATTCTTGACGTACCGGCTTCACATGGTTGAAGCCAGGATTCCCTCCTTCGCACACATGAGGGGCTGCCTCCAACGGATTGACGTAGAAGAAGCTGCGCCCATCCTGCGCCATGCCCGCAAGCACCGTGTTGTAGAGCGCGCGCTCCATAACGTCGGCGAACTCCCCCTTCGGATTCAGCTCCATCATTCGTTTGGCAAAAAAAATCAAACCGATCGATGCGCATGTCTCCGCATAGGCGGTATCGTTAGGCAAGTCATAGTCAACGGTAAACGCCTCCCCTGCAGCCGTCGCGCCGATGCCGCCCGTTACGTACATTTGGCGTTCCGTGATGTTGCGCCATAGCCTCTCGCACGCTTCCGCGAGCGCAACATCCCCCGTCGCCTTCGCCACGTCCGCCATCCCGGCGCACATATAGACGACGCGCACCGCGTGGCCAATTGCGACCGACTGCTCCCGGACGGGAAGATGCGCCTGAAAGTACGCATGGTTGATCTTGCCGATCTCGCCTTTATGCCAATGCGTCGTCCGGCCGCGGCGATCCGCTTCCGCTTCGAAGAAACTCGGCGAATTGCCACGCTCGTCGATGAAATACCGAGCAAGCGCCATATAGCCGTCGTTTCCGGTCGCGCGGGCCAGCTTTGCCAGCGCCAGCTCGACCTCCTGATGGCCGTCGTAGCCCGGTATTTGGCCCGGACCGTTCCCGAACGTCTCGCCGATCAGGTCGGCGAATCGGCATGCGATGTCCAGCAGCGCGGTTTTACCCGTTGCCTCGTAATAAGACACCGCCGCTTCCATCAGATGGCCCGCGCAATACAGCTCGTGGCATTCCGTCAAATTCGTAAATCGTTTGCCAGGCTCCTTCAACGCGTAGAACGTGTTCAGATAACCGTCCGCTTCCTGCGCCCTCTCTATTGTGGCGATCAGCTCGTCCGCAACGGCCTCAAGCTCCGGCTCCCGTCTCTCCCGCAGCAAGTATCCGACAGCCTCCAGCCACTTGTACAAATCGCTGTCCTGGAACACAAACCCGCTGAATTCCGCTCCCAGTTCCCCTGCCGCAGCCTTCATATTTCGTACAGCGCGGCTTGGCTCTGCTCCTTCCACCCTGTCGTTCAGCGCTTCCCATTGATACGGAACGACCACGTTGCGTACAAGATCGCGATATCCATTCCAGAAAACATCGTCCACCTTCACGTTATTTCCAGTGGGCGTAAATAATCTATTCGTACCAGCCATTCCATTCCACCCTTTCGTGCACTTTGTTATTTAATCGTTTTCATCCTGCTTAGTTATATTGTAATTACGGTTACTGCGTAATAAAATCAATAAAAGCAACCATTCGCTTACTCGATTTCACACTCCATTGACTTCAATCCAATTTAGAGGAGGCAGCCGTAGCCATGTCATCCATCATAAGCATTGCCGTCCCCCCGTTGCCCTATTGTCTGGAGAGCGGCAAAACGATCTATCAGCCTGGAGATGCCCATCCCAACCGAACCGCCCTCGGCGTATTCGATTTCATCGCGGTGGAATCCGGCACGTTATTTATCGGAGAGGAAGAGCAGCAATGGAGCCTCACGGACGGCCAGAGCGTGCTGCTCCTGCCGGATCGGACCCATTACTCTGTAAAAGGCACGGAAGAGCGGACCGTGTTCTATTGGGTTCATTTCCACGTGCCGGCTGCTTGGTCCGTATCGGAGGATGCGCAGGCCCCCATGCCAAGTCACGAGCCGCACAAGCAACAATATTTGACGGCGCCGTATTTTCTCCAAATCCGTCAAAGCTGGACGCTGCCGTACCCGGAGCAGGCATTCCGTCTAATGTCCAAGCTGAACGAGGCATCGTCGGAGAAACAGTCCCGTTCCTTTTGGACGCGCCAGCAGACGTTCGAGGAGCTGCTGCGCCTGCTGGATTTGCGGCAGCACGAAGGTTACGCGAGCCCTGCCGTCATGGTCGCCGAGAGCGCGGAAGCCTACCTGAAAGCCCACTACCGTTCTCCCGTAACGGGGGAGATGCTTTCTGCCGCGCTCAACTTTCATTACAATTACATCACGCGCTGCATGAAAAGCGTATTCGGCCAGACGCCCATGGAATATCTAATGGAACTCCGGCTGGAGCAGGCCAGGCTCTTGCTGCTAAAGACGGACTGGCCCGTCTCCGAGATCTCCGCCAGCGTCGGCTTCGAGCATGTCCCTTATTTCACGACCCGCTTTACAAGGGCCCACGGCCTTGCTCCCACCAGATTCCGCGACAGGTACCGCACGCACTTCTAGCCCCTCGTTGCAGTCCCCTCTTTCTACCATGTTGCATCGGTCGTGCTTCTGTGCGACAATGGCGAACAACAGAAACCGCGGGACTTGCATGTTTTGCAAGCACGCTCCGCGCAGGAGGTTTCCGCCAGCCATGTCCATCCGATTCCGATTGCTGCTATCTTTCTCGTCCGTCGTTCTCTTGTCCGTCGTTTTGTTCGTCGCGGCCGCCTACCTGCTCTCGGTAGCCGTCACGGGCGACTTCCGAAGCATCGGCAGCTTCTACCGCATCCATTATTCGCTTCACCCGCTGTCCGGCGAAGAAGAGAACATCTTCCTGGAGCTCAAATATTTGGCCAAACACGACCCCGGACAATTGCGCGACCCGGAGCTTCTCGAGAGCTACGACATGACGCTCAAAATGGTGCAAGCCAGCCTGGTCGTCCGGGAAAACGAACGGATCGTCTACGCGACGCCGACGTTAAATCAAAAAAATCTCCCAGAGCTGCTTCCTCCCTACGAGTTGGGCAACTTCGGCATACGCGGCACGATGAATCTGGAAAGCCGTTTTTTCTCCTACTCCAAATTCGACTTCGCGTTCGCCGACTCTCCAAACGACCTTGGAAGCATCTACGTTCTGCGGGAGCGCAGTCCGTTCGCCGAGCTGGTACGCACGCTGCTGCCCATACTCATCGCCGTCTTCGTCGCGGTGCTGCTTCTGACCGGCCTGCTGCTATACAGATACGTCACGCGCAAAATCGTCAAGCCGCTCGACGAGCTGAGGAAATCAGCCGAATTTATCAAAGAAGGCAACTTGTCCTACCAACTGAGTCCGCAATCCGGCGACGAGGTCGGGCAACTTGTCATGAGCTTCGAGGAAATGAGGTTGAAGCTGGACGAATCCATTAGGCTGCAGCTCCGTTACGAGGAGAACCGGAAGGGACTCCTCTCCAACATCTCTCACGATCTCCGAACGCCCATCACGACGATTAAAGGGTATGCGGAAGGCATTCGCGACGGCGTGACGGATACGGAGGAGAAGCTTCGGCGTTACGTAAACGCCATCCATACGAGAGCCACGGACATGGAACGGCTCGTGGACGAGTTGCTTTATTTCTCCAAGCTGGACATGAACAAGGAGCCTTATTCGTTCGAGAAGCTGGATCTCCGCGCCTTCCTTCACGCGACTTTGGACGAAATGGGGATCGAACTGGAGCAGCAAGGCGTTGAGCTCGTATGGGATCTCGGCGACGGCAAGCCGCTGACGGTTCTGGCCGATCGCGAGAAGCTCCGGCGGGTCGTCGTCAACCTGACGGACAACGGCATGAAGTTCATGAAGGAAGAGCCGAAGATTCTAACCATCGGCATGTCGAAACGAGACGAGCTGGCTATCGTCACGATTAAAGACAATGGCATTGGCATCGATGCTTCGACGCTCCCCCATATTTTCGAGAGATTCTATCGGGGAGAAGCTTCCCGAAGCCCCAATACGCCGGGAAGCGGACTCGGCTTGGCCATTGCGAAGGGCATTATGGAAGGACACGGAGGTTTAATCCGGGCGGAGTCCAGCCCTGGACGAGGAACCGTGGTAGTGCTGGAATTCCCGCTTATTCTAGAAGACGAAGCAAGGAGTACGGAGCCATGAGACGAATACTGATCATCGAAGACGACAACTATATCGCGGAGCTGCAGCGGGATTACTTCCAGCTTCACGACTTCTCTGTGACGATATGCGGGGACGGCAAGCAAGGTCTGGAGGAGGCGCTTCGTGGCGATTTCGTTCTTGTCATTGTCGATCTGCAACTGCCTGGCGTGGACGGATTCGAAATTTGCAGACAAATTCGGGAGAAGCGGGATATGCCGATCCTGATCGTCTCCGCCAAAAAAGAAGAGATCGACAAAATCAGAGGTTTCGGTCTCGGCGCCGACGATTTCGTTACGAAGCCCTTTAGTCCGAACGAGCTTGTAGCCAGGGCAAAGGCGCATCTGGCAAGGTACGAGCGATATAACGGCGGCCGCGATAACGGCACTGCCGACGTCATCGCCATTCGCGAGCTGTCCCTGCATAAGACTTCACGGCGAGTCTACGTCCGGGATCGCGAGATCGCGCTGACTGCGCGGGAATACGACGTGCTGTTGTTCCTCGCGTCCCACCCAAACCGCGTATTTAGCAAGGACGAGCTGTTCGAGCGGATCTGGGGCTTAGATTCCAACGGCGACATCGCCACGGTCACCGTTCATATTTCGCGCATTCGGGAGAAGATCGAAGGAGACCCCTCCAATCCGCAGTTCATCGAGACCGTGTGGGGCGCCGGTTACCGGTTCAACGTCTAGCCGCATCGCTGCCCGGCGGCCGCCTTTTCCGATTGTTAACGCTCCGTTTATAAAATGTTTATATTTTATTATCCTCCCGTTTAGAGTCGGCGTTTATGCTATTGCTATAGCCACTCACCACATTCTCGGGAGGAATCCGATATGAAAAACGCTACGAATCAAAAAGCAATCGCGATCGCGCTTATATCCGCTTTGCTGGGAGGCGGAAGCCTGCTGCCCGTCCAAGCAAGCGCCAATTCAGCGGCGCCGGCGCCCCTCGTACAGAACTTGAACAACGTTAAGCTGGACGCAGCTTACAGCGACGCAATAGAACGACTAATCGAGAAAGGCGTCCTGCAAGGATACGGCAATGGCGATATTCGCCCCAACAACAACGTATCGAACGCGGAGCTCATCAAAATGGTGCTTCTGGCTCTCGAAGTGGATGCCGAACCCGCTTCGCAAGGATCGGGCGCACGCTGGTATGACGCTTATATCGCATCGGCTGTCGAGCATGGCCTTCTGGCCGGCGCGGGCGAACTGGTGCCGAACGATTCTGCTACGACATCTTCGCTGACCGGCCTGATTGCCAAGGCGTTGCAACGCGATGCCAAATCCGTCGCCTACTGGATGGAGCAGCTGTCGATCAACAGCGAGGACGGGCTGACTCGGGGCGAGACGGCTGCGCTTTTAGTATCCGCAGAGCAAGGAATTCGGTCGGCAGACGCGGAGATCGTATCCGTCAAGGCGCTTAACCGGATTACGCTGGAAGTCACGTTCGACGCCCCTCTTACGCTGGAGGACGAGACGACGTCCGCGGCTTCGGAGAACTTCAAGTTCGACGGCGACCTGGGACTCGTTAACCAGCCTCGCCTTAAGACCGGTTCCTTCGCCACGTACATCGTTCCGGTCAAAACGATGACCGAGGATTCGTATTCCCTGAGCTACAAAGGCAAACAATCATTCGAAATCGACTCCAATCACGACATGCTCGTCCTGAACAATGTTCGCCAGGTAACGGCCGATACGATCGAGGCGGTATCCTCCCGCGAGGACGGCATCATCGACTACGGCTACATTATTTCGGCCTATGCGGGAGGCAGAGGGGCCAATGCGGCGATATTGGACGCGGAAAACCGGCTAAACGGCAAGCCGATGTCCATCATCTCCTCGCTGGCGACTCGAAAGGCTACTCTCACGCCGGAAGCCGGCGAGCCGATCGAAGTGAGCTATGTAGGTTTCACGCAATCGACGGATGGCAAGCAGGAGCCTAAATTCCGACTGCCGCAAGGCCAAACGCTGAAATCCGGTGTCCGGTACACGTTGACATCCGACTGGTTCGAGCTAAAGGAAAACGAGTTCGTGGCCTCCGAATTCCAGCCGTTGACGATCGCATCCGCGGAAGCGCAGGACGAGAAGACGCTCATCGTTACCTTGTCGGAGGATCCGGGCGACGAACTGTTCGCTTACCGCTCCGTCGAATTAAAAGGTGCCGACGGCTCCGTTTTATCCGCGCAGTACAAAGTTCAGACTCGCAAGGGCGCAACAGGCACGTTCGAGATCCAGAATGATGGCAAACTTACGGCTGGTGTAGCATACGAAGTTGTGCCGGTCGGCAGCTGGTCCGTCTCCGAACAAGTTACCGTGACGCTCGACAACTAATCCTTCCTTTTTCAAACTACAAAGCCGATTCGCGCCCTTGGAGGGCCGGATCGGCTTTGTTCGTTCTCGTTTAGATATAATAAATAAATTGTTGAATATTTATTAGTAATGCTGTATATTTATACAGTATTACTGAATAAACGGAGGGATCGGCAATGGAACAAGTATTATCCGGGCAACCCTCGACGGCCGCAAGCACGACCGCCGAACTGCTTCAGGCAGCCCGCAAGCATCTATTATTTACCGCCAATCGGCCCGAAATCGTCATGGCTTCCGGTCAAGGCATGTATATACAAGATACGGAAGGACGATCCTATATAGACTTTGTCGGCGGTTGGGCAGTCAACGCGCTGGGCCATTCCCCGGCTGTTCTTCGCGAGGCTCTGACGGAACAGGCTTCCCGGCTCGTGCTGGCCAGTCCCGCCTACTTCAACGAGCCGATGATTCGGTTCGCGGAGCTGCTGACGGACATCAGCGGCATGGACAAAGTATTCTTCGGCAGCACCGGAGCGGAAGCAAACGAATGCGCCGTGAAGCTTGCCCGTAAGCATGGCGCTCTCCATCTGGACGGCGCGCACGAAATCATCACGATGCGGAACAGCTTCCATGGCCGAACGCTTGCCATGATGTCCGCAACCGGCAAGCAGCAGTGGGAAAGCTTGTTCGAGCCGAAGGTTCCCGGGTTTATCCATGTGCCTATGGGAGACCTCGACGCCTGCTTCTCCGCCGTGTCCAACCGGACGTGCGCCATCATGCTGGAGCTCGTGCAAGGCGAAGGCGGCGTGCATGCCGTCGACGAAGCGTACTTGTTCGGACTTCGCAAAATATGCGACATGTACGGCATCGCGCTGATCTTCGACGAGGTGCAGACGGGACTCGGCCGGACGGGCAAGCTGTTCGCCTGGGAGCATTACGGCATCAAGCCGGATATCATGACGCTGGGCAAAGGAATCGGCGGCGGCTACCCGCTGTCGGCAACGCTCACCGTCGACAAGTTCGATCTCTTCGAGCCGGGCGACCAAGGCGGCACGTATATCGGCCAGCCGCTTGGCATGGCTGTGGGCTATGCCGTCGTACGCGAGCTGCTGGATCGCCGTCTGACGGAGAACGCGCAGCGGCAAGGCGGCTACCTGCTCGGGAAGCTCCGCCTGCTGGAGTCGCATAATCTCGTCCGTAATCCGCGTGGGCTTGGGCTGCTGGCCGCCTTCGACATGCCGAACGGACTGGCGGCTAAGCTCGCCGCGCGCTGCATGGAGCTGGGACTGCTCGTTAACGTGACGGGCGAATCGACGATTCGGCTCATGCCGCCTCTGATCGCGGAGCAGCGGCATATCGACGAGATGGCGGATATTCTAACCGCCGCCCTGCTTGATATTTCTTAGCATTTTGGAAAAGCCCCTTCGCATACCTTAGTTACGGTTATTTCGAGAAGGCGAAGGGGCGAATGACGGATGATTGGACGAATACCGTCGGCGAGAAACAAGGGATATGTCATTGTGGTGGTGCAAGCATGGCAATGGAAGGAATTTTTTGCGTTCGAGCTTTTAGGGGGGCTTGCCTTTTATCTTGTGGGCAAAGTTATGTCTCAAGCCGAATGGTTCTGCATCGCCGCCAATGTAGCAGGTCCTCAGATGCTGAAATACACAAACAGCGTCTTTCGCGGACCGTCCTGATGGACGTTCCTGAAAGACGCTGTTTCGTTTGTTTAAGATTGCTCTTCTAGTCGAAGGAGCCGGGGCTTTGACCGCTTGTCGGTCTAGAAGCCGAAATACGCTTTCGCGTTGCGGTAAGAGACGTTTTCCGCGATGGATCCCAAAAGCTCGGGATCGTTCGGCGCTTCTCCGCTTTCTACCCATTCGCCGAGCAGATTGCAGAGCAGACGACGGAAATATTCGTGCCGCGTATAGGAGAGGAAGCTGCGGGAATCCGTCAGCATGCCGACGAACCGGCTCAGCAAACCAAAGTTCGCGAGCGAATTCATCTGATCCAGCATGCCGTTTTTCGTATCGTTGAACCACCAGGCCGAACCCAGCTGAATCTTGCCCGGCACGCCTCCGCCCTGGAAGCTGCCCATCAGCGCCGCAAGCACTTCGTTGTCCCGCGCGTTCAAGGAATACAGAATCGTTTTCGGCAGCGCGTCGTCTCCGTCAAGCTCGTCCAAGAGTCGCGTAAGCGGCCCTGCGACCGGGGCATCTCCGATGGAGTCGAAGCCCGTATCCGGCCCCAGCTTGCCGAACATGCGGCGATTGTTGTTGCGCGAAGCATTGATATGAAGCTGCATCGCCCAGCCCAGCTCCGCGTACAATCGGCCCATGAACAGGAACGTGAACGTTTTGTATTGCTTCTCTTCCTCGAGCGTAACGGCTTCGCCGTTCAGCGCTTTCGCAAAGATCGCTGCGGCCGCTTCGGCCGTCGTCTCCGCGTAAGGCACGTAATCGAAAGCGTGATCCGACACGCGGCAGCCGACTTCGTGGAAGAAGCGGATTCGGGACTCCAACGCCGCCAGAAGCTCGGAATAATCCTTGATCGTAACCCCCGCGGCTTCTCCGAGCTGCCCGATCCAGCCGAGGAACGTCGGCCGGTTGATCTCCAGCGCCTTGTCCGGTCGGAACGATGGCAGGACAAGCGTATCGAAGCCGTCTAGCTCCTTGATCAGCTTATGATATTCCAGCGAATCGACTGGATCGTCGGTCGTGCAGATGACCTCGACGCCGGACGTCCTGATCAGATCGCGGGCTTTAAATTCTCCCGTCGCCAGCTGCGCGTTCACTTTCTCCCAGATGACGGGAGCATTTTCTTCGTTAATGAGCTCCTCCACGCCAAAGAACCGGCGCAGTTCCAGATGCGACCAATGGTAGAGCGGATTGCCGATCGTCTGCGGCACCGTTTTCGCCCAAGCGAGGAACCGATCGTAATCGGAAGCGCCTTCGCCCCCCGTTACCAGACGCTCCTCCACGCCGTTCGCGCGCATCGCCCGCCACTTGTAATGATCGCCGTAGAGCCAAGCCTCCGTAATGGTGGAGAAGCTTGTGTTCTCGTAGATTTGCTGCGGACTAAGATGGCAATGATAATCGATGATAGGAAGATTCTTTACCCGGTTATGGTACAACTGCACCGCCGTCTCGTTATTTAGCAGAAAGTTATCGTCTAAAAATGGCTTCAAACGTATCCCTCCTCTTATCGGTTCATTAGGACTGGTGGAATTTCACCAGAGTATCAACCTGTACGGCTTGCCCCGTCTGAATGGAACGGTTTGCGGCGATGCCGGTCAGGATCGATCTTGCGCCGTCCACATGGTTCGCCGCGCGGCGGAAACGATCTTCCTTCGGCACGCCGAACAGATCGTTCAGCAGCACGGGGTCGCCGCCGCCATGGCCGCCCTTGCCTTCTTCGACTTCAACGGTGTAAGGCGTTCCGAACATCGGGAATACGTTCAGCGTCTTGCCGATGACCGCCCCTTCAAGCGCCTTGTCGCCACCGGAGTTGACGTAAGACTGTTCAATAATGCTCATTTCGATGCGGCCTTTCGTACCGTTAAACGCGATACGGTAACCTTCCCAAGGCATATAGGCATTTAAAGAATACGTAAGAATGGCGTTGTTTTTATATTTGACGAGCACGCCCATCGTATCTTCGATGTTGATTCCGTCGCCGAATACGCTCTGATCGCGACGGTAGCCGTCTTCGTGCTCGGCGTCGAGGTACATGGCTTTCAGATGGTCGTTGCTGTCCAGATGCAGCGCGAAAGGATCTTCCTTCGCATTGGCGTTGCCCGTGGCGCGCTCGTAGAACTTCGTCTCGCCGCGTCCTTCCGCGTTCTCCCTGCCGTAGAACAACAAGTCGCCGTAGGCGAATACGGATTCAGGCTCCGAACCGATCCAGAAGTTGACGAGATCGAAGTGATGCGTCGACTTATGGACGAGCAGGCCGCCGCTGTTGTTTTTGTTGCGGTGCCATCTGCGGAAGTAGTCCGCGCCGTGCTGCGTGTTGAGCAGCCATTCGAAGTGTACGGAGGTCACTTTGCCGATGACTCCGCTGTCAATAAGCTCGCGCGCTTTTGTATGATGCGGCGCATATCGATAGTTGAACGTCACGCGGACGTTGCGGCCCGTACGCTCTACCGCGTCCAGAATCTCCTGGCATTTTTTCTCGTCCACGGTCATCGGCTTTTCGGTGATGACGTCGCAGCCGAGCTCCAAAGCGCGGATGATATACGTATGATGCGTGCGGTCGACGCTTGTCACAATAACGGCGTCCGGCTTCTCGGCTTCAATCATCTCGTCGAAGCGATCGGCGGCATACGTGCGCACCGGCTCGTAATCGTATTTGGTCACGAGCATTTTGTTGGCGTATTCCATACGCGTCAAGTTCAGATCGCAGAACGCGACAAGCTCGGAAGTTTCCTTAAAGTCCTTGGCAATTGCGCCGTAGAAAAACTCCGCGCGTCCGCCTGTTCCGACCAGTACATATCTTTTTTTCGTCATATGATTATCCTCCTATTTATCGCATATGCATTCTTATCTTCATCTTACAGCAAGGAAATGCTATAATACTTGTCAATTAATGCTTAAATTGCATCAAACCACGCAAATCTTGCGAAAAGAGGAGATCTCATATGGCCGCTCTATCCGATTACGTCAGCTTCGGCGATCCCGCCAAACTTTATATCGAATATATGAAACGAACCGAACCGTACACGATGACAATCGATCACTTCCATCCTTATTACGAGGTGTATTACTTGCTGTCCGGCAGCCGAATCTATTTCATTGAGGACCGCTCCTATTTCGTGGAGCAAGGCGACCTTGTCTTTATCGGCAAAGAGATGCTTCATCGAACTATGCAGACCGGGGACGCCCGTCACGAACGGGTGATCCTTCACTTCTCGGATGAATGGCTGCGCGGTCTTGGCGCCGAGCTGTCCGGGATGTTCGGCGCGTTATTCTCCCCGGAGATCCGCGTGCTGAGGCTGCCCCGGCAAGAGAGCCTTGCCGCCGAGTCGTCCGTCCGAGCCATGCGTCTTGAGGCAGACGTTCGCGAGACGGGCTACCACCTGGCGATCCGCAATGCCGCGGCAAGTCTGCTGCTTCTATGCGGACGCTACTCGGCAAGCCATCAGCCGGAGCCGTTCCAGCACGTCTCCCCTCTCCATGCCAAAATATCGGAGATCGTCCGTTACATTAACGGACATTACGACGAGTCGCTGCGGCTTGCGGATCTGTCCGAGCGCTTCTTCATCAGCCCGCATTATCTCAGCCGCATGTTCAAGGAAGTGACGGGTTTCGCATTTACGGATTACGTTGTGCTGACGCGGGTAAAGGAGGCTCAGCGCCTGCTCCGCGAGTCGGAGCTTACCGTCTCCGCGGTGGCGGAGCGTGTCGGCTTCGATAATTTCTCTCACTTTGGCAAGACGTTCAAAAAGATCTCCTCCGTATCACCGAGAGAATATCGCAAATCGATGTCGCAATTTTAAACACAAACAGTCGTTTTTTCACACTTATATTGGGATAATAAATATGGTAAATTTGTTTTGTTGTCATAAATTTGCATGTATCAGTCTGTGGTCAGGCGACCCAAAGGAGACGATGAAATGTTGAGAATCGGTAAAATTAGCTACTGGCACGTACATGCCTGGGATTATACGAATCAGGCTTTAAAACATCCGGACACGGTCATGGCCGCTGTGTGGGACGAGAACGAGGAGCGCGGTCGTGCCGCTGCCGAGAAGCTAGGCGTACCGTTTTATGCCAATCTGGACGATATGCTGACGAGCGGAGAAATCGACGCCGTCATCGTCGACGCGCCGACGAATCGCCATACGGAGGTTATGCTCGCCGCTGCTGCGGCCGGCAAACATATTTTCACGGAGAAGGTTGTTGCCCCTACGCTTAAGGAAGTAAATCAGATTCTGAAAGCGGTTGACGATAACGGCTTAAAGCTGACCGTATCGCTGCCACGTCTGAACGATGGTTACACGCTGGCCATTCGCGAGCTTCTGGAGAAGGAAACCTTGGGGCAAATTACGCAAGTTCGCGTCAGACTATCTCATAACGGCGCGCTTGCGAACTGGCTGCCGGAGCACTTCTATAGTCTGGAGCAATGCGCCGGCGGCGCGCTGATCGATCTGGGCTGCCACCCGATGTATCTTACCCGCCTATTCCTTGGCGAATTGCCATCCGAGGTGTCTGCTCAATTCGGGTATGTGACGGGTCGCGAAGTAGAGGACAACGCGGTTGCTCTGGTACGAGGAGCAGGCGGCGCGATCGGCATCGTGGAAGCAGGATTCGTCAATCCGCATTCGCCGTTCTCCATCGAGGTGCATGGAACGAAGGGTACCCTGTTCTACGGCACGCCGGAGAACAAGCTGTTGGTTCGCACAGGCGACGATCAGGCCTGGCAGTCGGTCGAGATTCCTGCCAACCGCGAAAGCGCCTTCGAGCAGTGGGTCGGGCATGTTCAGAACGGCACGACGGCGAACGAAAACATCGCCTACGCACGCGAGCTGACGATGCTGATGGAAGCGGCGGGACGCTCCAATTCCGAGGGACGCGCCGTGCGTCTGGACGAGTTGGAAGGGTAACTCCCCGTGGCAACGGTATTTCCCTACTCCGTCATGAGCGAGCGGCCCGATGCGCTGGAACGTCTCGATCTTCGATTTCAGTGGGGACCGTACGATATCCACGTGCTCCGATTTCATTTGACCTATTTTCCAGCGGGACGCTCTGTCGCGTTTCACAAGCATGCGGAATATGAGTTTCATTTTATTCCCAGGGGCAAGGGCAAGGTGATTCTGGTCGATCAAGAGTATTCGCTAAAGCCTGGCTTATTCTACTTGACAGGTCCTGGCGTCATGCATTATCAAGAGGCGGGCGAGCGCGAGGGAATGGATGAGTTGTGTCTTCATATCGATATCGCGGAACGAATTGCCGCCGACGGCGAGGATGAAGACTTGGAATGGGCCGAGGCTCGTTCTTGCATAGGCAAGCTGAAGGCTCTCCCCTTGTTCCCTGCGCTGGATACACATGATGCGATGCGCTGTTTCCTGAACTCGTACGAAGCTTGCAGCGAATATTATGCGGGCAGCTATACGACGATCAAGCAGAATGTCATTCAAATTTTGCTGCGCTCCGTCCGCGCCTATGATACAGTAAATGAGACAAGACTTCTTCCTACGAAGGATATGAAGGCTTACCGGTACCAGCTTGCGGTGGAATTTATGCAAGCCAACTACGGCGGCCCGCTGTCACTCGAGGAAGTCGCGGAGAAACAACGTCTAAGCGCTCGTCAAATGCAAAGGCTGTTCAAGGAAATGAACCGGGACGGAGAGCATACGTTCAGCCGCGTGCTGGAAGATATAAGGCTCTCGGCCGTCTGCCGGGAACTGTCCGAGGGCGTCAAGTCGATTGAAGAGATCGCAACGATGACGGGTTTCTCCACAAGCAATTACTTGCATGCCGTATTCCGCAAGCGGTACGGCATGACTCCATCCGATTATCGGAAACAAACCATTACGGGAGGCTAATTTTTATGTCCAAAACGTACAACATTGCCATTATTGGCTGCGGAGGCATCGCAAACGGCAAGCATATGCCAAGCTTGAAGAGATTAAACAATGTGGCAATGGTCGCATTCTGCGATATCGTGGAGCATCGCGCTATTGAAGCAGCGGCCAAATACGGTGCTGAAGGCGCCAAAGTATACACGGATTACACGAAGCTTCTGAAGGACGAGTCCATTGATATCGTTCATGTCTGCACGCCGAACGACTCCCATGCCGATATCGCGATCGCCGCGCTGGAAGCCGGCAAACATGTTATGAGCGAGAAGCCGATGGCCAAGACGGCTCACGACGCTGGCCGCATGCTGGAAGCCGCCAAACGTACAGGCAAAAAGCTGACGGTCGGCTACAACAACCGCTTCCGTCCCGACAGCCAAATCCTCAAGCAAATCTGCGAAGCAGGCGAGCTCGGCGAAGTGTATTACGCCAAGGCGCACGCGATTCGTCGCCGCGCCGTTCCGACTTGGGGCGTATTCTTGGACGAAGAGAAACAAGGCGGCGGCCCGCTTATCGATATCGGCACGCACGCGCTTGACCTTACGCTGTGGATGATGGACAACTACAAGCCGAAGGTCGTGCTTGGCCAGGCTTACCACAAGCTGTCCGGCCGCGCTAATTCCGCTAATGCCTGGGGTCCATGGGATCCGGCGCTCTTTACGGTAGAAGACTCCGCATTCGGCATGATCGTTATGGAGAACGGCGCTACCATCGTCCTGGAATCCAGCTGGGCGCTGAACACGCTGGAAGTGGACGAAGCCAAATGTACGCTGAGCGGTACCGAAGGCGGAGCCGACATGAAGGGCGGTCTTCGCATCAACGGCGAACAGCACAGTCGCTTGTTCACGAAGGAGATCGACCTGAACGCGGGCGGCGTAGCCTTCTACGAGGGCAAGTCCGAGAAGGATTCCGATCTGGAGATGAGACTGTGGATCAAGGCGATCGACGAAGATACGGAGCCTGTCGTCACGCCGGAGCAAGCTTACGTGGTTTCCCAGATCCTCGAAGCGATCTACGAGTCCTCGAAGACGGGCAAAGCAATCTATTTCTAAGCCGTATATATTTCGGCTATCACAAAGAAACGGCAGTGCAGCGGGGGACGCGTCTCCCGGTTGCACTGCCGCTTTTTTTACGCCAGAATATCCTCTATCCGCGCCAGAACTTCCTCAGGGAGCTTCACGCCGCTCGCCTGCGCGTTCTCGATGATCTGCTCCGGACGGCTCGCCCCGACGAGAGCGCTGGCTACGCCCGGCAGCCTGAGAATCCATGCGATAGCAAGCTGTGCCATGGATATGCCTAGCTCGCCCGCTATGCCGGTAAGCTTCTCCACCTTCTCCAGATTGCCGTCGCTTAGAAGACCGCCGATGAACATGTTGGAGCTGCTATCGGTCGCACGGCTGCCTGATGGCGTTCCGTCTTCGCCCCGACGGTATTTACCCGTCAGCACGCCTTGCGCAAGCGGAGAAAATACGACCTGGCTGATGCCGTTGCTGTCGCTGAGCGGAATGATCTCCTTCTCGATCTGCCGGTTCAGCATATGGTATTGCGGCTGATTGACGACGATCCGGTCGAGCAGATATTTATCCGCCACGCCGAGTCCCTCCTGGATTTGGGCCGCCGTCCACTCGCTCACGCCCACGTACAGCACCTTGCCGGACCGCACAAGATCCTCGATCGTGCGTAGCGTCTCGTCCAGCGGCGTCTCCTTGTCATAGCGATGGCAGTAATAGATGTCGACGTAATCCAGTCCCAGACGTTTCAAGCTGGCATTCGCCTGCTCTAGCACGTGCTTGCGGGACAAACCGCGGTCGTTTACTCCGTCGCCCATCGGCCAAAATACCTTGGTCGCGAGCACGTAAGATTCGCGAGGATAGGCTCGGAGAGCCTTGCCTACGACCTCCTCGGCCGCGCCGCGCATGTATACGTTAGCCGTATCGAAAAAATTGATGCCGAGCTCATACGCTTGTTCGATCGTACGGGCCGCGGTGCCGTCATCCACCGAGTTGCCGTAGGTCAACCAGCTCCCTAAGCTGATCTCGCTAACCTTGAGACCCGTTCTTCCTAATCTGCGATATTCCATTTGTTTGTTCCTCCTCTATTTTCGCTAAATTGCCAAATCCGTTATTCGTAAGATTACAACTTCATAGGTTCGCCTCGTTGATTTACGAAGAAGGCGCCATCCGCATCTCCTTGCTTACGCTCCGCCAGATCCAAGATGCCGGCAGCTGATTCCCCGGCATCCCCAGGCGCCTTCTCTCCTCCCATATCCGTGCGGATCCAACCGGGATGCACCGCGTATACCGCATATCCAAGCGGTGAGAATTGTTTGCGCAGCTGCGCGGTAAACATATTCAGCGCGCTTTTGGACAACGCATAACCGTAATCGCCGCCGTAAGCCCCGGCCATGCTGCCCGCTTCCGAGCTCACATTGATGATGGCTTGGTCCGACCCTTTTTTCAGCAGCGTGAGCGCATGCTTCATAACCAACATGGGACCGTACAAGTTCGTCTGGAAGGATTGCTCGACCAATTCCATCTCCAGATCCTCCAGCTTCTGGTCCCGACCGAGCAGGATCGCCGCGCTGTTAATGACGATATCCAGCGATTCGATGCGGGCGGCGAGCTTCCCGAATGCGTATCGAACCGACGCTTCATCCGTAACGTCCAGCGGCAGAACATGTACTTGCTCCGGATATTGTTCCGCCAGCGAAAACAGCTTCTCGGCCGAGGAGCCCGGTCCCCGCACGCCAGCCCATACTTGATAACCTCTCGCCGCCGCTTCGGCGGCTAATTCGTATCCAAGACCGCGATTCGCTCCTGTAATGACGATATTTTTCATAATGACACTCCTTATTTACCGTTCTCCAGCAACTCCAGCATCTTGACTGCTCGCAAAGCCCATCTTCTCGTTTAGTCTCGTCCCCATCAAAAATCAACGGATTACATAATGCACGCGCGTACACAAAACGATTGACGCAACCTGTCGACAGGTACAGCAACGTATTTTTCGTGTCGGGGGATCAAATTGTCCGCCACTTCATCATAATGCCAATTGCAATCGCTTGCAACCATATACATCCAAAGGATGCCTCATTCCGCCAGGCCGCCTCTAAAGATGCAAAAACGCGCTGCACCTCCAATGGGACGGCGACAACGCGTTCTTCGGTCATTTAAGCGGAGGCTCTGTTTACTGCGGGAAGCGGTCAGACAACTCCGACCAATCCTGTGTCATCTCGTAATCGGTCAGCAGGCATTGATCCAGCGATGCGGTCAAAGGCTCCCGATCCAACGATACGCCAATCATCACCATCTTCGTAGCGCGATCCCCATAAACGGGATCCCAACTCTCTTGGAGTCCTTCTTCCTCGCGGAGCAACGTCTCAAGCTCCGCCTGAGGAAGCGATGCCGCCCAGAGGCCGGCAGGACCGAATTGGATGGACGGTCCCGCTTGGCTCAGACTTTGCGCCATACGATCGCGGGTAGCCAGCCACACGAATCCTTTGGCGCGAACGACGGTTTCCGGCCAACGCTCCATCCAAGCCATTAGCCTCTCCGGGTGAAAAGGTTTCCTTCGTTCGTAGACGAAGGAACTGATTCCGTATTCCTCCGTCTCCGGGGTATGGTGCGGCGACTCCAGCTCCTTGATCCAGCCCGCCGAACGGCTTGCCGCTTCGAAATCGAACAGTCCCGTATGAAGGATTTCCTTGGGATTTACAACGCCTTGTACCGCCCGAATAAACTTCGCTCGCGGCTGCAGCGTCCGAAGCACGATCTCCAGCTCCTCGAGCTTATCAGCCTCAACCATGTCGCATTTATTAAGAATCAGCACATCGCAAAATTCGATCTGATCGATAAGCAGATCCACCACCTCGCGAGTGTCGGCTTCGCCGACGGCCTGGCTCCGATCCAGCAGCGACTCGCCCGACGAGTAATCATGCCAGAATCGGTAGGCGTCGACGACCGTGACCATGCAATCCAGCTTGCAGATTCGGGACAAGTCGATGCCAAGTTCTTCGTCGATGTAGGTAAACGTCTGCGCGACCGGCACGGGCTCCCCGATTCCCGTCGACTCTATCAAGATGTAATCGAAGCGGCCGTCCTCGGCCAATCGTTCCACTTCCCGAAGCAGATCCTCTCTCAAAGTGCAGCAGATGCAGCCGTTCGACAGCTCCACCAGCTTCTCTTCCGTACGCGACAGCCCTCCGCCGTTCTGAATTAATCCCGCATCGATATTCACCTCGCCAAGATCGTTGACGATAACCGCGACCTTCAGACCTTCCTTATTGTTTAATACATGATTGAGAATCGTCGTTTTACCGGCTCCCAGATAGCCGCTTAATACCGTCACCGGAATTTTGGATTGTGGCATCGTTGGTTCCCCCTAATTATTCGTAATAATTACGATAACACCCTGAAAAAAGATACTTCCCCGGATAGCCAATAGGATGTATGTATGGGAAGTATGTATGTTCGTTATGCAACTAATCGTAATTGTTACTATTTAAATTATCACAACCTCTTCTGCCTGTCAACGGAACGAAAAAAAAGCCGAGCGTTATTTACGCCCGGCTCCCTCATCATTAACCTTCCACTCTAACCGCATCCCGTTGAGCAATCAGTGACAGTTCCGCCGCCTTAAACGTGTGTTCTTGCGACATCGCGTTTTCCGTGCCGTTAAGAATATCGAGAATAAGCTCGCCAAAGTACGGGAATCCAACCTTGCCGCGGAGGCGCATATGCTGCTCGCCTTCCCCGTTTACCAGGTACAATTGGTCGCCTTCCGATTCTCTGCCCACGTCGATGTACTTGCGAAGCTCGATGTATCCTTCCGTGCCGAGAATAAGCGTTCTGCCGTCGCCCCAAGTGCCTAGTCCGTTCGGCGTCAGCCAGTCCACCCGGAAATACCCCGTTGCGCCATTTTCGCCTACAAGCGTCATATCGCCGAAGTCTTCCAGCTCGGGATAGTCCTTGGCCGCGTAATTCGCGACCTTGCTGTTTACGACTTTGGCCTCCGTGTTCCCCGTAAAATACAAGAACTGCTCGACTTGATGGGAGCCAATGTCGCACAGGATGCCGCCATACTGCTCTTTCTTAAAGAACCAGTCGGGACGCGACGGCGCATTTAGTCGATGCGGTCCAAGACCCATGACTTGTACGACTCGGCCGATCGCGCCTTGGCGGATAAGCTCCCCTGCATGAATAGCGCTTTCTACATGCAGACGCTCGCTATAGTAGACGGCATATTTTTTGCCGGTCTCGTTTGCGGCAACTCGAGCTTCTTCCAACTGCTCCAGCGTTGTAAACGGCGCCTTGTCCGTGAAATAATGTTTGCCGCTGCGCATGATGCGCACGCCGAGCGGGCCGCGCAGCGACGTGATTGCCGCTGCCGCGACTAGCTGCACCTCGGCATCCTCCAGAATCGTCTCCAGGGAGGAAGCAATCTTGACGCCCGGATATTTCTGCGCGAACGCTTCCGCTCTCGCCGGATCGCCATCGTATACCCATCGAAGTTCGCCCCCTGCCTCAACGAGACCGTTGCACATGCCGTAGATATGGCCGTGATCCAGGTTCGTGGCCGCAAAAATAAATTGGCCTGGCTCAACGACGCGCTTTACGTCGCCCTTGGGGGCATAATTCATGCCGTCTTTACTCATGCCTTCACTCCTTTGCGATTGCGGGATTCTTCAATGTTTTTCTGCAGGTAAGAATAATAGAGATCTTCGTCGATCGGAAGATCAACCCAGTTATCCGTCCAAGTGGAGAGATGCATCGCATTGGAGATCATCAAACCTTTAATGCCTTCTTCTCCCGGAGCAATAAGAGCTTCGTCATGCAGAATGGCATTTACGAAATTTTGCATAATGCCTTTATGGTCGGGATTCGTGCCATGAACGGGAACTTCGCATTTCCAGCATTCCGGAGCGCCGAAGCCGCCAGTAAAAGTTGCATTAAACTCGCGTTCGGAAACACGCAGACGCCAGAACGTCAGCTTATTGTCCTCGATAACGACCTTGCCGCGATCGCCGCTGATTTCCAGGCGGTTCGTTCCCGGCGCCTCGCCCGTTGTCGTTACGAATACGCCTGTCGCGCCATTTTCGTATTCGACGAACGCGGTTACGTCGTCTTCCACCTCGATATTGCGGTGTTTGCCGAAATAGCAGAACGCGCGAACCCGCTTAGGCATCATGTTGATCGTCCATTGCCACAAGTCGAGCTGATGGGGGTCCTGGTTAATGAGCACGCCGCCGCCTTCGCCTTCCCAAGTCGCCCGCCATGTGCCGGAATCGTAATAGCTCTGGGAACGGTACCAGTTCGTAATAATCCAATTCGTTCTTCTGATCTCGCCAAGCTCGCCGCTGTCGACCAGATCCTTGAGCTTTTGATAGAGCGGATTTGTCCGCTGATTGTACATCATGCTGAATTTTACATCCGTACGGGCAGCCGCATCGTTCATCTCGCGCACTTGCTTCGTATAGACGCCCGCCGGCTTCTCGCACAGCACATGCAGGTTTCGCTGGAAAGCTGCGATCGCCAACTCCGGGTGCGAATAGTGAGGCGTTGCGATTAGAACGGCATCGATAAGACCGGAATCCATCATCACGAACGGATCAGTGAACAGAGTTACATCATCGCCCAGATTTTCTTTGGCCCAGAGCTGTCCCGGCTCCGCGCTATCGCTGACGGCCGTCAGCTTGACGCCCTTTACTTCGCCACGCTGCATATAGCCGATATGTCCTTTGCCCATATTGCCAAGCCCGATTACGCCCAACCGTACAATGCTCATCAATAATACGCTCCTTTAATGGGACCCGATGTAGGTCTCCATAATGACTTGTTCTTGCGCTAATCGTATCATGAGCAACGCTTTCGTTCTTCTTCCGCGTTAACCGTTTTTGTATTTCATTTGACTCTGGTTGGTGTATAATTGGGGTAGTCTCACTAGGGGGGAGAATCGTGATTACCAAACACCGCATCGCCGCTCCGATTACAATCGGAACAACGATCAATTATGACTATATGCATCAATACCATACGCATCCCCATTACGAAGTCTATTATTTTCACGGCGGCAAAGCGAATTACCTCATCAATGACAAAATTTACGTTCTTGAACCAGGAGATATGTTTCTCATGCACGGCATGACCTTGCATAAAGCCCATGTAGACCCGGCCTTCGCCTATCATAGGACGACAATCCATCTCGATCCCGGTTACTTTCAACAGCATATTCAGCCTGGCTTTACGGACGACCTGCTGGCGCCCTTTAGCAAGCTGCAAAATGTAAGGCTGCAGCTCCGCGGCGAAGCCAAGGCGGAAGCCGAGGAGTCGCTCGCCTTTATGAACGAGCTGTACGCCCGCGGAACCCCCCACTCCTATCAACGTTTCCAGGCGCGTTTACTGGACTTTTTTATCTTTCTCGGCGAACTCTGCGATCAGCCGCTAAAGGCGAAAAACAGCTATCCATCCTCGAAGGAGGAGCATGTGCAAGCCATTATTTCGTTTCTGGAGAACCAATATCACGAAGAAATTACACTGGAGGACATCGGTGACAGGCTGCATCTCAGCAAGTTTTATTTGGCCAAGACGTTCAAGCAGGTGACCGGCATGACCATCTTCCAATATTTGATGCACCGCAGGGTATATCAGGCCAAGCTGCGACTTATCCAAAGTCAAAGCAGCATCACGGAGACCGGCTACGACGTCGGCTTTAAACATCCTTCCCATTTTAGCCGAGTATTTAAAGAGCATACCGGCATGACGCCGGAGCAATATCGCAAAAAAAATCAACTCGTGCAAGCAAAAACTTGAGCTGGAAGTGCAAAAAACCGATCCCCTCCCTTAGGGAGTAGATCGGTTTTTGGTATATCCTATAACATTTATCCGGCGATTAACCTTGCAGCAGCAATTGCTCCGGATCTTCCAGCATTTCTTTGATGGCTACCAGGAAGCGAACCGCTTCGCTGCCGTCTACGATACGGTGATCGTACGAAAGAGCGAGATACATCATCGGGCGGTTCTCCATACGGGTTTCGTCGATGGCTACCGGGCGAAGCTGGATCTTGTGCATCCCCAGAATACCTACTTGCGGCGCGTTCAAGATCGGCGTGGACAACAAGGAGCCGAATACGCCGCCGTTTGTAATGGTAAAGCTTCCGCCTTGCAGATCGCTGAGCGCAAGCGTGTTCGAGCGTGCTTTCTTCGCCAGTTCGACGATGTTACGCTCAATCTCTGCGAAGCCCAGACGGTCGGCGTCGCGTACGACTGGCACGACCAAACCTTCCTTCGCCGCTACCGCGATACCGATATCGAAATATTTTTTCATGATAATGTCTTCGCCGTCGATCTCCGCGTTCAACAGCGGGAACTGCTTAAGCGCTCCGACAACCGCCTTCGTGAAGAAGGACATGAAGCCGAGGTTCACTTCGTTCTTATCGAAGAACGATTGTTTGCGGCGCTTGCGCAGGTCGAGGATCGCCGTCATGTCGACTTCGTTAAACGTCGTCAGCATAGCTGCCGTGCGTTGAGCCTCTACCAGTCGGTTAGCGATTGTGGCGCGGCGGCGCGACATGCGCTTGCGCTCAACCGGCTTGCCGCCTTGCGTCGCTGCCGAAGCTGTCGGCGCAGGCGCTGCAGCGGGTGCCTTTGGAGCCGCCTGTGCAGGAGCCGATGCCTGTACCCCATGCGCACGAACATCGTCCGGGAAAATACGGCCGATGCCGTCTTTGCCTTGTACTTGCGTCAGGTCGATGCCTTGCTCGCGGGCAAGCTTGCGGGCTGCCGGCGACGCGTTAACCGATGCCGCCGAAGACGACAATACCGGAGCTGCAGCCGGAGTTGCAGGTGCAGCTACTGCCGGAGCTGGTGCGGGAGCCGACGGCTCCGCTGCCGGTGCAGGCGCGGATGGAGCAGCGCCTGTAGAATTGCCGATAGCTCCAATCGCTTCGCCTACTTGAACGACTTCGCCGTCCGCCTTCGCGATGCTCGATACGACGCCGTTGCTGTCTGCGCTAATTTCAATGTTAACTTTATCCGTCTCAAGCTCGAGGAGGACGTCTCCTTGGTTGACGGAGTCCCCTTCTTTAACGAACCACTTCGTAATCGTACCTTCCGTGATCGATTCTCCCAATTCTGGAACGATAATTTCTGCCATGTTTATGTTACCCCCTTACCAGACTCGATTGAAATGGCTGCCCATTCAATGCGGATGAAATGATCGATTGCTGCTCGGCCGCGTGAATTTCCTGATGTCCGGTTGCCGTGCTGGCACGATCCGGACGTCCGATGTAACGTACGACCGCCTTGCCAGGCGCAAGCTCACGCAGACGCGGTTCCATGTATGACCACGAGCCTTGGTTCTTCGGTTCTTCTTGTACCCATACGATCTCTTCGAGCTTAGGGAACTGAGCAATAATTCGCTCCAGCTCGGCCTGAGGCAGCGGATACAGCTGCTCCACGCGAGCTACGCGCAGCCATCCGAACTCTCCTTCGTCCTTCGACGAAAGAGCTTCGTCCAGATCGACCATCACTTTGCCCGTTCCCAGCAGGAGGCGTTTCACCTTCTCCTTGGCCGCCTTCGCTTCGGTAAAGCTGAATTGCGGCAGCACCGGCTTGAATGAGCCTTCGCTGAATTCCACGCCGTGCGACGCAACGCGCGGGTTGCGGAGCAAACTCTTAGGCGCCATTAAGATGAGCGGACGGACGCTGTCGCTTCCCAACATAGCCGCTTGCTTGCGCAGCAAGTGGAAGTATTGCGCCGACGTCGTCAGATTCGCCACCGTCCAGTTGTTATCGGCGGACAGCTGCAGGAATCTCTCCAGACGCGCGCTGGAATGCTCCGGCCCCTGACCTTCGTAGCCATGCGGCAGAAGGACGGCGACGCCGGATTTCTGCGACCACTTCGCCCGGCCAGCGGACATAAATTGGTCAAAAATAACTTGAGCTACGTTCGCAAAGTCGCCGAACTGGGCTTCCCAGATGACAAACGATTCCGGAGCGAATACGTTGTAGCCATATTCGAAGGCCAGTACCGCAGTCTCGGACAACGGGCTGTTATGCACGGCGAACGATGCCTTCGCCTGAGGGAACATATGCAGCGGCGTAAACTTCTCGGCCGTTGTGTTATCGTTAAGCATAATATGGCGATGCGCGAATGTGCCTCGTTCGGAATCTTGACCGCTCAGACGAATCGGCGTTCCATCCGCCAAAATCGTCGCGAATGCCAGCGTCTCGGCATGCGCCCAGTCGAGCTTCTCGCCGTCGTTAAGGCTTGTCGCGCGGCGCTGCAAAATACGCTGAAGCTTGGAGTACTCCGTAAAGCCTTCCGGACGGTTGAGCAATTCCAGATTGATTTCCTTCAGCGTCTCCATCGGCACGGCTGTCGGAACATCTTCCGGCACGATGACGCCGGACTCTTGCGTAACTTGCACATGCGCCTTGCCTTCGTTCGCCTTCATGGCATCATATCCGGCTTGAAGCGCGGCAAGCGTCTTCGCGCGAAGCTGATCCGCTTGCTCGACCGTAATCGTCTTCTCCGACTTAAGCTGCTCGGCATAAATGTTCGCAACGGTAGGATGACTCCGCACTTTGCTATAGACGAGCGGTTGGGTTGCATCGGGATCGTCCATCTCGTTATGACCGTAACGGCGATAACCGATAAGATCGATAACGAAACCTTTGTTGTAGATCAGGCGATATTCGCAAGCGAGGCGCACGGCAGCCAGACATGCTTCCGGATCGTCAGCGTTGACGTGGATGATCGGAATGTCGAAGCCCTTGGCCAGATCGCTGGCATAATGAGTGGAACGGGAATCCTCGCTGTTCGTCGTAAAGCCCAGCCGATTGTTCGCAATAATATGAATCGTGCCGCCATTGCGGTAACCTTGCAAATTATTGAAGTTGAGCGTCTCGGCCACGATGCCTTCGCCGATAAACGCCGCGTCGCCGTGTACGCAAACCGTAACCGCTTTGTGTTGATCCTGTACGGGGAAGCCTGGCTTGCTGCGATCTTCCTGTGCCGCGCGCGTATAACCTTCCACGATTGGATTTACGAACTCCAGATGGCTCGGGTTGTTCGCAAGCGTTACTCTTGCGCGTACCGTCTCGCCTTCCGTAAACGCCCGATCAGCGCCCAGATGGTATTTCACGTCGCCCGACCAGCCGTAGTTGATGCCGATCGACCCTTCCGAAGGAACCAATTCCTTGTTCGGAGAGTGATGGAACTCCGAAAAAATCTTTTCATACGGCTTGCCCAGCACGTGCGTAAGCACGTTCAAGCGGCCGCGGTGAGCCATGCCGATAAGAATATCGTGAGCGCCGTCATGAGCAACCGCGCGCACGATCTCGTCCAGTACCGGAACCAGCATGTCGACGCCTTCGATAGAGAACCGTTTCTGCCCGACGAACGTCTTGTGGATAAAACTCTCGAACTGCTCCACTTGCAAAAGACGCTCCAGCAGCGTCTCCTTTTCTCGCTTGGAGAGAGGAGCCGGGAAGTCGCCGGATTCCGCTTGCTTGTTCAGCCAGATTCTCTCGTTCTCGTCATGAATATGAGTGAATTCGTATGCGGCCGAGCGGGTGTAGATTTCTCTTAATCTGACAATGGCATCCCAACCGTTCGATACCGATGCCGGCGCGTTATCCCAGATCAGCGATGCAGGGATGGAAGCAAGATCCTGCTGCGTAAGTCCGAAAGTCTCCGGCTCCAGCAGCTTCGTATCCGCTGCCCGGCTGATACCCAGCGGATTGATGTCCGCGCCCAAGTGGCCGTACCTGCGAATGTTCAGCATTAGCTGATGCGCGGCAACGACCTTCTTCAACATATTGCTGTCGACCGGGCCGGGAACAACGGCTGCGGAAGACGTCCGAGCCGACGCGCTTGCCGATGCCTGCGCTGCGACTGCGTCGCTCGGCGGCGCCCCCCAGAGTACGAACTGCTCTCGAACCGACGTCTCTACGGAATTCGGATCCTGAAGAAACTGCTCGTATTGCTCCTGGACATAACCAAGGTTTGGTCCATAGTAGCTTTTCCAAGGTGATGAATTGTGGTCATCATGGATGCTCATTGCAGAAAATTCCACCCTCTCTAATCATAACCGTCCTATTATTTTCTATGGCGGGCGTTTCAATACGCCAGACACCATAAATCAAAAGAAGAAGCCTATCAATCGCACACCAAATGCAATAGCGTAGCTTCTTCATATTTTAGTACATTACGGGCCTGTCATCCATAACCATATTGGCATCGGTTTCATCCATTTCGGGCATGGATAAAGATTCTTTGCATGCCGCGCGGGCATGGCGGCGTCCTTTTGTTCATGCAAACAACCATGCTATCAGTCATGTCCATCTAGGCGCCTCATTAAACGCGGCTAAGCTTGCGCCGTCAGCATTTCAACCAACGTTCGCACCATAACTCCCGTCGCGCCCTTCGGCTCCCAGCCTCGCGCCCGTTCAAGCCATGCCGATCCCCCGATGTCGAGATGCACCCAAGGGAGTCCTTCTGCAAAGTGACCGATAAACAGTCCCCCGGCGCTGGCTGCCCCGTACTTCACCCCGCCGTTCTTAAGATCCGCGGCGTCGCTTCTCAGCGCTTGACGGAATTCCGGATAGGCCGGCATCTCCCAGATGCGTTCTCCGGACCGCTTGGAGGCCGCCTTCACTTCATTCATCAGCGATTCATTGTTCGTAACGGCTCCGGTAGCTTCGTAACCGAGCGCCACCATGATGGCCCCCGTCAGCGTTGCAACGTCGATAAGCCTGGTCGCGCCTCTGCGGATCGCGGTCGTCATGCCGTCTGCCAGCACGAGCCGTCCCTCGGCATCCGTATTGACGACCTCCACGGTATAGCCGCTCATCGTACGCAGCACATCACCGGGCTTAAACGCCCGATCGGACGGCATATTCTCCGCTGCCGGGATAACCGCGACAACATTAACTTCCGCCTTTAATTCCGCGATCGCCCGAACGGCGCCGAGCACTGCCGCAGCTCCGCCCATGTCGGATATCATCTCTTCCATGCCCGGAGCCCGTTTGAGGGATATGCCGCCCGTATCGAACGTTACGCCTTTGCCGATCAGCCCCCATATTTCCTTCGAATCCGGCGCGCCATTGTAATGAAGCACAATCATGCGCGGTGGATTGACGCTGCCTTGGCCGACGGCCAACAGCGCCCCCATCTCTTGCTCGGCCGCCGACCACTCGTCAATGACCTCGATATCCAGGTCGTAGTCTCCCGCAAGCTCCTCCGCATGGAACGCCAGCCGCTCAGGCGTCAGATCGTTGCCGGGCAAATTCGTCAAATCACGGGCATAGATGACGCCCCCGCACACAATCCGACCGTGCATGAAACCTTGCTCCCACTCTTCCTTCGTCCCCAGTGAAGCGGCTTCTCCCGGCACAAAATCGACTTGCGTCAAGCCGAAACGCTCGCTACCGTCCCGCTTCAAGGGCTGGCGATCGTGAAGCGCCAGCAGCAATCCCTC
This sequence comes from Paenibacillus sp. PAMC21692, assembly GCF_014303795.1. Classification (NCBI taxonomy): domain Bacteria; kingdom Bacillati; phylum Bacillota; class Bacilli; order Caryophanales; family Paenibacillaceae; genus Paenibacillus; species Paenibacillus sp. PAMC21692. The sequence goes on along the minus strand of NZ_CP060293.1, from coordinate 3,418,852 downwards.
CGTTAGAGCCTGGGCTGCTGCGCCAGCACCCAAATCCTTCACATCCTGTGAGAATGCTGCCTCGCCTATGGACAGCTCGACATGCGTCGCACGCGCCGCCTTTGCCGCTTTGGCCGCCGCCGCTGCAGCCAATCGCAGTCCGTCCGTGCCGGAGCCGGGACGATACCCGACCACGATAACCGTGTCAGCCTTCACGAAACCGAGTGCGGCCATGGATTCTACTTGCTCCGGCTTGCCCTGGAACAATCCTTTGGCACACCTCGCTCTCAGCCGTTCATCCAGCTTCTCGTGGAGGATCTTCGCCGTCCCTTGCAATTCGTCTTCCGTTACGAAGCGAATCAGCGCTTCCGGCGCCGATCCTTCATTTCTGACACCATATGTAAACGTTGTCGACATTCTAATCTCCTCGCTTCCCTTCAAGTGCGTGAACAACCTCTTCAAGAACAAAAAAATCGAAACAAGGCTCATCCGAGCCCCGATCTCGATTTTAATGGTTTATCCAGCCAATGGCAAATAAATGATAAATTCCGTTCCGCTGCCCATCTTGCTGTTCACGCGGATTGTGCCCCCGTGATTGCGAATAATCCGGTAGCTGACGGACAGTCCAAGCCCAGTCCCTTCTTCCTTAGTCGTGAAGAATGGATCGAACAGCTTGCTCATCGTCAGCTTGTCCATCCCTTTGCCATTGTCCTTGATCATAATCTCGACATATTGGCCATCGCTGTTAAGCACGATGTCGATTCTGCCCCTCCGCTCGCTTTGGGTTTCTTCGACAGCGTCCAGCGAGTTTTTCACGAGATTAAGAATCACCTGCTTCACTTGCTTAATATCGATGGAGACGATAGCATCCTCCAGATGCGATTCGATGCCAATCTCGCAATTTCGCATGAGCGACTCGCTCTCCGTCAGCATGACCACCTCGCGAATAAGATTCTCGATCGACTTGGCTTGCTTTACCGGCGCGGACGGCTTGGACGAATTTAGAAATTCGTAGATAATGTCGTTAGCCCTGTCGATCTCCGTCAGAATAATGCGGGCATACTCCTCTTTGCCAACCTCCAGCAAGTAAGGACGGAGCAATTGTATAAAGCCCCGTATACTCGTTAACGGATTGCGGATCTCATGGGCAATCGCCGCCGCGATCTTGCCCAGCATGGCAAGCTTGTCGTTCTGCAGGGCGCTCTGTTCAATATGTTTGTACTCCGATACGTCCTTAACGCTGAACAAAAAATCCCCGTCCAGCTGATCCCCGTATGTAACCGTCGCAAGCAGATGCTTGCCGTCTTTCTGCTGAAACTCATAGTACCGGTTGCGCTTGAGTATCATCTCCCGGTACAGGCGTAAAATGGTTCGTTTCGTATGTATGTTCAGTTTGGGATGAAGCAGAATTTCGCGGATATTGCAGCCGACCAGAGTCTTTCGGGGAATGTCGAGCAATTTCGCCATTTGGACATTAACGAACGATAGAATGCCATCCCCGTCGAATAAGGCAATGCCGCTGTCCATATGTTGCAAGACGTTTTCGTACTTGTTTTTGACCTTCTCGAATGAACGGTTCGAACTCAGCAATCTTTCGCGCATAGCCACAATCTTTTGCTCGGCCGTCGGCTCCACGATATCGCCCTCCGAATTGATCTCCATTCGGAAGCGGCAGGCAACCATAAGCTCCATCAGGAACAGAAAGGAGCGATGATAGATTTGAACGGCGTCCTTGGAATCCACGTTAGCGGCAAGTGCTTGGATGCAATCCTCGTGTACGGCGATAATCTCCTCTGGCTGGAAACCATACAATTGCTGTCCAAGCGCATTCGCGTGCTGCAGCGATGCATCTTTACCACCACGGATATACTCGGCAAGCGCGGGGAAATAACGCTTTCGAATGGCTTGCATCATATCTGCCTCCCCGACAAAGCTATAGACTAAGAAATGATCAAGTTCGATCTCACCTAATCATAGGATTACTTTACAAACGCTGTCAACGGGAAATACTGTCGAATAAACACCTCTACCTAGTCGAAAAGACTCGTTTTGAGGAGTCGGATAATCGTGTATTTTATTAGATTCGTCTAGGTCTTGCGGCTTATCGCCCCTTATTTCCCGTCGCGTTCATTCCTGTCGTCGCCCCGCTTATCACGATCCCTCTCTTCTCTCCGTTCATGTTCTTCGTCCCGTCTATCTTCATCCCGCTTGCCGCCCGAACTTCCCGAAAACTTCCCGCCTCCTGCTCCATGATTCCAGCTTGCCTGATCCCCTCGCCCATTCTGCTTCCAGTCATCAACGTCCCGATCATCGTCGTCGCGATCATCGTCTTCGTCCCGGTCATCATCGTCGTCCCGGTCATCCCGATCACGTCTATCGTCCTTGCCTGATCCGTTTCCGTTCTTCCTATTACTATCCTTCATAGCCTCAGCCTGCTCCTCCAGCCATTTCTCCCACTGATTGCTCCAATCCTTGCCGGATTTCTCCCATTCCTTCGCTGCTTTCTCCCATTCCTTCCGCAGCTTCTCTAACTGCTCCTTGTCCCAATGGCCGCTCCATTGCTTCTCCCAATCCACGCGTCCCGGCTTGGCCGTAGCGGTAGGTTTGCCCGTAGGTTTGCCTGCAGGCTTGACGGTCGGTTTGGAAGTTGGTTTGGACGTAGGCTTGGAAGCTGGCTTCGTCGCAGGTTGATCAGCCGGCTTCGCGGTTGGTTTAGTTGTTGGCTTAGCCGTCGCTGTCGGCGAAGGTTTGGAGGCCTCGTTAGCATTTTCGGCCCGCTCCTGCTGCAGCAGTTTCTCGAGCTGTTCTTTGGATGCAGCTTCTTCCGCCGCTCCCACGATCCCTTCAATACCGCCTATGGATGCGGTGGCATTATCGATGGACTGCTTCTTAAGCGAATCGATCTCGAGCGTGTACCCTTCGTTTTTGGCCATCAGATAAAGCGCCAGCTTGCCCGAAGATATTCCAATGGAATCTGCCTCGCTTCTCAGCTCAGCAGGCAAGAACAACGTCGTAATCGTCACGCTGCCGGTCGGTTTATCATGTTCGGTCAGCCAAGCGCGCAACTCATTATCCAGACTTTGAGCAAGCAATCGCTCGAATTCCTCGTTCTGCTCCTTGGAGCCGTTCATTAGAATGCTGGCGATCAGGATGTCCTTATGAGGAGCATCCAAATAATGAGCAAGACTGGCCTTTTCGAGAATCAATGTTGCGACGTTCTCCACCGGCTGCCCTTTATAGTCGAGATCTGCAATTAGCCTGCTGCCGGCTTCGTTCATCGCCCTGAGCTCGCGCACCTTCTCCTTGTTGTCGATGCCGATCTCGATGCTCGGATTAATATCCATCGTCACGTAGGCTACTACGGGATTGCTTTCAATAGCTGCATAGAGGAAGCAAACCGTTATTAATAGAAGAAGAGCTGCTGCAGAGCCTGCATAAGTCAGAAGCCTGCTCCGCCCCGCGAGCCTTCGTCTTGGCAGGGGAGCCGCTTCTTCCTCAAAGAGCAGCTCTTGACCGATTTGGGGTGAGCCGGCGAGCGGTGCCCTCAGGAATTGGCCATCCTGCGTCATCACGACGGCATGCTGCTCGTGAATGCTCATTACGATTCCACGTTTCATCGGCTCACCTCCTTACTCATCCATTCGTTCGAACTCGGAATACGCATATAATCGTTCATGTACGGGTATCCACCCGATCGGATAATAGCAATTGCAATAATATATTTGCGGTTACGTTCGATGGTCTTGCGCGATACGCGGCAGGCTTCCATCAATTCCTTAATAGGCAGCCGCTGATTGGCCTTCAGCATTCCCATCCAATCGGCGTTTCCTGCAAGAAGACATGCAATATCAATCAGCATCGCACGGGAATCGGAATGCTTTGGAGACTGATCGACAAGCTCCATAAACGTAATGCCGTACGGCTCAAGCTCGCTGCTTAGCTCGAGGATCTCCGCACGACGCTCCAGGTCGGTTCTGCTTGTCTCGTGAGCCTCCAGAGCCTGCTTAGTCTCGAGGACGTTGTAAGGCGATTGATCCTCTCCCTCCGAATCGAACGCACTGTAGGGCACGGATTGAAGATGTCTTTGTTCTTTTCGCGCATAATCAATAAGCCGACGCTGCATCACGGTTTTGGCAAATCCTAGGAACGATCTCCCCGCTTCGCTGTCGAAGCCGTCGATGGCTTCATTAAACGCCAGCAGGGCGATACTGAATTCATCGTCCCGTTCCGGATTAATATACCGCTTGCTGAATCTGCTTGTTACTTTAGCTATGTATGGTGAATACTCGGCGATGAATTGCTCACGCAACTTATCATCGCCTTGTCGAATGTGCATTACATATTGCTCTGGCTCCAGCTTAGGCTGTAATGTCGCAGACGAAGCAAGAGCCGTTTTACGCATGAATCGCTTAAACAGGATCAGCAACAACCGCTCCACCTCACTACTTATCATTTCGTCTTGGTTTCGACGATTGGGGGGGTACTTATTAAAAAATACTCATTATTTCTCCATTTCAAACAAAAGACCTCCCAATGGAGGTCTTTAAACGGAATACGATGAAAACCTTAGACCGATGACTTCCGCTGCAGCAGCTTGTTCCGCCTGCTTCCCAGCACCTGAAGCCGCTTCTTGAGCATGTATTGCCATTCTTTATCTTCCAAATGTTTGGCGAAGCTGAGTAGATCAAGCGCCATGTCAATCTGGCTGCGTACGACGTCCATGGGCTCCTCGTTTTCGTGATTCACGCAATTCTCCAGCAGCGAAGCTTGATCTTGATCGACGTAATCCTCAAAATCCACTTCGGCAGCTCCATCGCCGTAAGCGTATTCTGCCAAAATGTCGTATTCGCTTTGCGCCTTGTAATGAACATCGATCCCATGGCAGACTGGGCAAAATGTAATCGGAACGTTGTGAATATGCGTCGTCAAATGTTTTAACGTGCCTTTCGTACCAATCATACTTGCTCCACAGCAGAAACTCATCCGCGGCAGCCTCCTCACGCTTATCAAGGTGATTACTCGTTGCTCGCCAATAATATCCCTTACATGATAGCTAATTTAATTTTATTCGCCACGTTATCGACAAATTCCTGCCCGTTTCCGCTGCCCTCACATTAGTATTTATTCATTCTTGATAATGAATTTATCGCCACATTGCAAAGCAACGACCTTGAACATCCGTTTGAAACACCTGAATATTGCCAATATCGGCTACTGTAACATAACAGTGTTTGCCTTCCGGGCCGCCGAAAGCAAGGTTCGTACAATCCTTTCCTTCGAGCAGAATCTCGCCCAACACATTACCTTCAGGTGAAATCTTCGCCACAACGCCTTTGCCAATACGGGTAACATACAGATTTCCTTCGATATCGCAGCGCATGCCATCCAAAGAGTAGTCCGGAAATTCGATCAGCAGACGTTTGTCGCTTATTTCTTTGTTCTTATTTAAAGCGTAAGCCCAAATCCGGCGCTGAACAGATTCATTGACGTACAACACCTTCTCATCCGGGCTCACCTCAATTCCGTTGGTCGTACCCATATCGTCCTCGAGCAAATCCGTAGTTCCGTCAAGGTTCACACGCCATAACTTTCCTCTGTTGTTATCCCAGTCCGGATCGCTAGCAAATAGGACATCATCTCTGGTTATACAAATATCATTCGGCTGATGCATCCTCGGTTCATGAGCATGGATTTTGATTTCCCTCGTATTCATGTCAACCTTGATAATATTATGGTTGACATAATCGGCAATCAACATCTCGCCAGCCTGGTTGAACCGGATTCCATTCCCTATACTGCCATTCGGAAGCTCAACGAAAATACTCCCTTCCCCTAGCGGTGTCACTTTACCGATCGTACCCTGTTTCTCATAATTAACAGCATAAATATTGCCCTCGCGGTCACAGGCCGGCCCTTCTATACCTCTAGTAAATGTCTGCGGACTCGTAAATCTTTGCGCGACATAAGGATCCAATCTATCCACCTCTGCTTTCATCCATTAAAGTTTCGGGCGACGATAGCCCGACTCCAATCATCAAAACACCTCTAGTTTACCATAAATATCCCCTGTGACATCCACTAGATGAAATTCCAACCCCTGCCGGGACAATGTATTGCCAAGCGCACAAAGGACAGGCCCTTATCCGTAACGGATAAGGGCCTGTCCTTTGTCATTGCCAAAATTTCAGCGAATATTACTTCGCTACCAGGTGGCTTTGGCCTGGTTTCCAGTTGATTGGGCAAAGTCCGCCGGATTGCAGAGCTTGCAGTACGCGAAGCGTCTCTTCTACGCTGCGGCCAACATTGTTGTGGTTAACCACTTGATATTTGATCTCGCCTTCCGGATCGATGATGAACAGGCCGCGAAGCGCTATGCCTTCTTCTTCGATCAGTACGCCGTAGTCACGAGCAACGCTCTTCGTGATATCAGCCGCGAGTGGGAAGTTCAGTTGGCCAAGGCCATTATCGTTAACCGGAGTATTGATCCAAGCGCGGTGGCTGTGCTTGCTGTCTACGCTGACGCCAAGAATTTCAGTGTCAAGCTTTTTGAATTCTTCGGCTGCCGAGCTAAGCGCCGTAATTTCTGTCGGGCACACGAACGTGAAGTCCAGTGGGTAGAAGAACAGTACCAGCCACTTGCCTTTGTAATCGGCGAGGGAAGCAGTACCGAAATCTTGTCCATTGCCTGTTGCTGTCTCCATTGAGAAATCCGGTGCCGGGCGTCCTACCAAACGTTCTGCCATGATGAAAACTCCTCCTTGACCTATCCATAATTTATTTAGAGGTATTTCACGCACAATAAGCTCTAGCCTCTTCATTGGTGCGTGTCTCTTCTTAAAAAATAGTATCATCACACAATAATAAAGTCAATATTATAGATAGTATTTGTTTGTAATAATTATAAACTGTGAAGAATTATCAACAATCTCGAACTACTTCATAGCAGCTGCAATCAAGTCGCCCATTGCCGTAGTTCCAATCGCCGAGCTCTTGTCAACCGCGATGTCTCCTGTGCGGTGTCCAGCATCCAGCACGTTCTTAACCGCGTCCTCGATGGACTTCGCCGCATCGTGGTAGCCGAACGTCAGGCGGAACATCAGCGCAACGGAAAGAATGGTCGCGATTGGATTGGAGATGCCTTGGCCCGCGATGTCAGGAGCAGAACCGTGTACCGGCTCGTAGAGGCCGAAGCTGCCTTCGCCCAGCGAAGCGGAGGACAACATGCCGATAGAACCTGTCAACATGGCTGCTTCGTCGCTCAAAATGTCGCCGAACATGTTCTCGGTTACGATAACGTCGAAGCTGGAAGGACGGCGAAGCAATTGCATCGCGCAGTTATCGACGAGTACATGCTCCAGTTCAACCTCAGGGTACTCCACGGCTATGCGGTTAACGACTTCGCGCCACAAGCGGGAAGTCTCAAGCACGTTCGCTTTGTCGACGGAAGCAAGACGTTTGCTCCGCGTCATCGCGATATCGAACGCCTGACGAACGATACGCTCTATCTCTTGCACGTTATATACGCATGTATCCACGGCTTCTTCGCCGTTCGCGCCTTCCCGGCGGAACTTCTCGCCGAAGTAGATGCCGCCTGTCAGCTCGCGCACGACGATAAGGTCTGTGCCTTCCAGCACTTCCGGCTTCAGCGTTGACGCTTCTTTCAAGCAATCGAATACGTTAGCCGGACGGATGTTCGAGAATAGTCCAAGCGCTTTGCGAATACCGAGCAGGCCAGTCTCCGGACGAAGCTCCTTGGAGTTGTTGTCCCATTTGGGTCCGCCAACCGCACCCAGCAATACAGCGTCAGCGCCCTGGCACAGCTCAAGCGTTTCTTGCGGAAGCGGCGTGCCCTTCTCGTCGATGGCGATACCGCCGAACAAGCCGTGTTCCGTCTCGAATTGATAACCGTACAGTTCTTCGGTTCTTTTGAGTATTTTTAATGCTTCTCCAACAACCTCGGGGCCGATACCGTCTCCGCCGAGGACGGCGATTTTTTTCACTTCTGACATAATGTAAATACACTCCTCTTTATCATTCTCAATCTATTATCATTTAACCACATTTAGCTCTTCCATTCCAAGATATAAAATCTATGGACTCTATAGGCGAGAACTATAAACCTAGATGCCATGCCTATTTCGCCAAAAAAGTAACCCAAAGGATACCCTAATGGATCCACTAGGATAATAGTTGACCGGATGGCATGATGATAATCTTATTCCATAAGCTTAAAAATTCTTTGATAGCAGCACGAGTCAACGGTAATGACTCTGTTCGGAAGGAGCAAGTTCACGATGTTGGAATGCCAAATCGATAAACTCAAGGAAGGCGACCGGCTCGCCAAAGCGGTATTAGGCAAAAACGGGATGATTATCCTCTGCGAAGGCACGGTGTTGACAACGTTCTATATCAAGCGATTGAAGGAGATGGGCGTAAATCGCGTGTTTGTTAAGCACTGCGCGTTCAACGTCCAAACTCAGCCTGCTCCTTCCGTCGTTCTTCCGCCTACCACGGCCAAACAGAGGAATGACCTGTACGGAGAACTCGTGAATAGGCTGAACCGCCATGCCTTCTGCTCGGAACACGGAGATTCCGTCAAGGACAGAAGATTCAAGCGCAGATATAGAAGAGCTCTTGCGGACGCGCTTGCCCATCCCTCCGTCGCGGATTGGATGAACAAGCTGGAGCAGTTCGACGAGTTGATCTTCGGACATGCCGTCAACGTTTCCATCTTGTCTACGATGATCGGGGACGAATACGGATATACGGAAGCCCAGTTGTTGGAGCTGTTGCTCGGTTCGCTATTGTTCGACGTCGGCATGACGATTATGCCCCGGGAACTCGTAACGGGTCATGGCACGTTGTCCGACTGCGACCGTCACCTGCTGAATCAGCATGCCGAGGTCGGTTATCGGCTGCTTGCGGACATCAAAGGGATGCCTTCGCAGTCCGCGGTTGTCTCTCTGGCGCATCACGAAAGATTCGACGGCTCCGGTTATCCCTTCGGGACCAAAGGCAACGACATCCCGGAATACGCGCGCATCGTCGCGCTGGCCGACAGCTACGATGCGCTGACTTCGCCGCGCAGATACCGCAGCTCGTACCGGGCCGACGACGTCGTGGAGTTTCTGTACGGGGCGGGCAATTATTATTTTGACGCCAGCCTCGTCAATCTTTTCCTTCAGCGGCTAAAGGCCTTCCCCCTATCCAGCGTATTGACGCTGAGCAGCGGTCAAACAGGAATCGTCACGTCCTATCGTTCGTCCATCGCGCACCGTCCCGTCGTGCGGATTATTACAGAGGCCAGCGGTCAGTCGGTCGGGACGCCCTATGAGCTCGATCTATCCCGCAGCAGTACGATTACAGTGCTTCATGCCGCGTCACAGGCTTAATGGTGATAGTCGCTTAATTTTAGGAGGTATCAAGATGTATAAGTTATCGGCTAACGCAGGCATGAAGCAATTGAAGCGGAAGAGCCCTTCTTCGTACCGGCATTGTCTACGCGTGTCCGCGATCGCGCAGCAATTTGCCAACGTATTGGGAATCGGCGGAGCGGAGAAGGAATTTCTCGTAAACGGCTGTTATCTGCATGACCTCGGCAAGCTGTTTATCCCGAACAACATCCTCAATCGGAAAGGAAAGCTGTCTGATCGGGAGTGGAGGATCATGAGGCAGCATCCCTCCTGTGGCGGCTCTGCCGCCGAGCTGTATCCCGGCTTATCTTCCCGAATCGTCGAAATTGTAAGATATCATCACGAGCGCTGGGATGGCGGCGGCTATCCGGAAGGCCGTTCCCGCCATGACATTCCTTACTTAGCAAGAATATGCGCCATCATCGATACCTTCGACAGCATGATGTCCACTCGCTGCTACCGCAGCAGATTATCTTTGGAGGATTCCGTGAACGAGCTTCGCAGAGGAAGCGGAACGCAATTCGATCCATCGCTCGTCGAGCCTTTCATCGCTTTCATCAAGAACTCCCAGTTGGATGAGACGATGTATGGGCATCCTGCAGCCGTATAATACGTCTGAGATTTTGCTCCTCATGTTTTGCATCCTCTCCTTAACGACAAAAAAGCGCGTAACGGATAATCGTATCCGTTACGCGCTTTGTCGTGGTCAATCGTTATTAGATCAGGCTCATCTTGTCGCGACGACCCGGCGACTTGCGTTTCTCGATCAGGCGATTAACCGCATCGATATACGCCCGTGCGCTCGCTTCGAGAATATCCGTACTAAGGCCGCGGCCTTGAGCCGAAACATCCTCTTGCTTAAGCACAACGTGCACCTCGCCAAGCGCGTCCTTCCCTTGCGAGACAGATTTGATGGAATAATCCTCAAGCTCGACAACCTCGGCTGTCGCTTTGTCAATTGCGTTGTAGATGGCATCGACGGAGCCATTGCCCTCCGCTGTCTCTACCCTCGTCTCGCCTTCGGCCAGCTTCACCTTCACCGTCGCGTTAGGCGTCGACTCGTTGCCATAGCTTACCTGGATCGTCTCCAGCGTAAACACTTCCGGCGTATCGGTCAGCTTCTCCTCCAGCATGGCGCGGATGTCTTCGTCCATGACATTCTTTTTCTTATCGGCTAGATCCTTGAACTTCGCAAACGCCGCGTTTACCGCATCGTCGTCCAGCTCGTAACCGAGATCGATCAGCTTCTCGCGGAACGCGTGACGTCCGGAGTGCTTGCCGAGAACCAGCTTGGATTCGCGCAGACCGATCGTGTCCGGCGAGATAATTTCGTAAGTCGTCTTTTCCTTCAGCATGCCGTCCTGATGGATGCCGGACTCGTGCGCGAAGGCGTTGGCGCCTACGATAGCTTTGTTGCCAGGAACGACCATGCCCGTCAGCTTGCTGACCAGGCGGCTCGTCTTGGCGATTTCCTTCAGGTTCAGCGTCGTCTGTGCGCCGAAGAAGTCCGGACGCGTGGCAAGCGCCATGGCAACCTCTTCGATTGCCGTATTGCCTGCGCGTTCGCCGATGCCGTTGATCGTGCCTTCCACTTGGTCGGCGCCGTTAAGGATGGCTGCCAGCGCATTTGCCGTCGCCATGCCGAGATCGTCGTGACAGTGGGCGCTGAGTTGAATGGTCTCGATATTCGGTACATTCTCCTTAAGCGTCTTAAAGATGTTGCCGAACTCCTGAGGATTCATGTAGCCGACCGTATCCGGAATGTTAACCACGGTCGCTCCCGCTTTGATCGCCATATCCGTAACCTGGCAGAGAAAGTCAAGCTCCGTGCGACCCGCATCCTCCGGCGAGAACTCGATTTTGTCAAAATATTGCTTGGCGTAGCGGATCGCACGTTCGGCAGCCTCCAGGACTTGTTCCTTCTCCATCCGAAGCTTGTGCTTGCGGTGGATCGGACTCGTTGCCAGGAATAGGTGAATGCAAGGATCCTGTGCGCCCTTCAACGCTTCGCGGACCGCATCGATGTCCTGCTCACGGGAACGTGACAGTCCAATGATCGTCGCGTTCTTGACCGCGCGAGCGACGGCATTAACCGCCGCCAGGTCGCCTGGGGACGCCGCAGGGAAACCGGCTTCGATCCGGTCCACGCCCAGCTTCTCCAGTTGCAGCGCGATCTCGACCTTCTCCTTCGTATTCAGGTTTACGCCTGGAGATTGCTCGCCGTCACGAAGCGTTGTATCGAAAATATAAATTTTCCGCATATCTGCACTTGCACCTCCATGAACAGAATGATCCCGATCGCACGCGGCCGCATTTCCGGTCGACGGGCATGCGCACGTCGACCGGATCGCCGGTGAACCGGGACTAAAAAGTCTTAATGTAGATTGAAAACCAACTTACTTCTTGATCCAATGCATCAGTTCGCGAAGCTGTGCGCCTGTTTGCTCGATCGGATGAGCGGCTTCGTTGCGGCGGGTAGCCGTCAGCATAGCGCGTCCGGATTGGTTCTCAAGAATGAAGTCGCGCGCGAAACGTCCGGATTGGATATCTTCCAGTACGCGTTTCATTTCCTTCTTAGTCTCTTCTGTTACGATACGAGGACCCGTAACGTAGTCGCCGTATTCCGCTGTGTTGGAGATGGAGTCGCGCATTGTCGCGAGGCCGCCTTCATACATCAGGTCGACGATCAGCTTCAGCTCGTGCAAGCACTCGAAGTAAGCCATCTCGGGAGCGTAGCCGGCTTCAACCAGCGTCTCGAAACCTGCTTTAACCAGCGCGGAAGCGCCGCCGCACAATACGGCTTGCTCGCCGAACAGATCCGTTTCCGTCTCTTCCTTAAAGGAAGTTTCGATTACGCCGGCACGCGTACAGCCAATGCCCTTGGCATAAGCAAGACCGATGTTCTTAGCGTTGCCAGAAGCGTCTTGATGGATTGCGATCAGACCAGGAACGCCGAAGCCTTCTTGGTAAGTACGGCGAACCATGTGTCCCGGCGACTTGGGAGCGACCAGGAATACGTCCTTGTCTGCGCTTGGCACGATTTGGCCGTAGTGAATATTGAAGCCGTGGGAGAACATCAGAGCCGCGCCCTGCTTCAGGTTCGGTTCGATTTCTTCTTGGTAGACGCGAGCTTGCGTTTCGTCCGGCAGAAGGATTTGAACAACGTCGGCTATTTTAGTAGCTTCTGCTACTGTAAGTACTTCGAAGCCGTCTTTTTTGGCAACGTCTGCGGATTTGCCTGGGCGAAGGCCGATAACAACCTTCAAGCCGCTGTCGCGAAGATTTTGCGCTTGCGCGTGGCCTTGGCTTCCGTAACCGATAACTGCGATTGTTTTGCCTTGCAGAACGCCTTGATCGGCGTCTTTCTCATAATACAATGTAACTGCCATGTTAATAATTGCCTCCTTTAATTTAACCCTTTTGAGCGGGTGTTTAAGCGAAGAAACACGGTCTTCCCTCAGGCCGGTTCCTCTCTTAAACTCCCGCTCAAAGCGGGAACTGAATCATGATTTTGTATAAGTGATATAAAGGGTTCTTATTGCTTTACGTTACCGCGGTTAAGCGCAGTGACACCAGTGCGCGAAAGTTCACGGATGCCATAAGGCTTCATAAGCTCGATCATAGCGTCGATCTTTTCGGTGTCGCCCACAACTTGAACCATCAATGAGTGCGTGCCAATATCAACGACAGCTGCCCGGAACGTCTCGACAACGCCCATGATTTCCGGTCTGCTGGCCGGCTCCGCATGAACCTTGATCAAGGCCAGCTCGCGTCCGACCATCGCGTTGGCGCTGAGATCAATGACTTTGATAACATCGATCAGCTTATACAATTGCTTCGTGATCTGCTCCAGCGTGTGGTCATCGCCTGTCGTGACGATGACCATGCGGGACAAACCGACTTCTTCGCTTGTGCCTACTGTAATGCTCTCGATATTGAAGCCGCGGCGTCCGAACAAGCCGGATACGCGCTGCAGAACGCCGGGCTGGTCATTCACGATAACTGCGATGGTATGTTTCTTCATTCCGCATCCCCCATGATCATTTGGTCAATGGTACTGCCTTGCGCAACCATCGGATAGACGTTCTCGTCTCTGCGGACGACGAACTCCACGACAGCCGGGCCAGGATGGCGGAGCGCTTCTTCCCAAGCGGCGCGGGCTTCCTCTTTGTTAGAAGCGCGCAGTCCCTTTACGCCGTAAGCTTCGGCCAGTTTGACGAAGTCAGGGCTGCCGGCCAGATCGATATGGCTAAAGCGGTTCTCGTGGATAAGCTCTTGCCATTGGCGTACCATGCCAAGCACTTGGTTATTCAGAATAACGACTTTGACCGGAATATTGTTGATAGCGCAAATCGCAAGCTCCTGCGCGCACATCTGCATGCCGCCGTCGCCATTGATGGATACGACTACACGATCCGGACTCGCCATCTGGGCGCCGATCGCCGAAGGGAAGCCGAAGCCCATCGTACCGAGACCGCCGGACGTTACCCAGGAACGCGGTTTGTTGAAATTGTAATATTGCGCCGCCCACATCTGGTGCTGGCCAACGTCAGTAGTTACGATCGCATCGCCGTTTGTCGTCTGGTGGATCATTTCAACGACCCATTGCGGCTTGAGCTCCGTATCCGAATCCTTGTAGCTGAACGGATATTGTTTTTGGGACGCCTGGATTTGGGCTCTCCACGCATCCGCCTTCTCGGCGCGTAGCGCCGTCCGGTTCGCCACGGTCAGTACCGTCTTGACGTCCCCTACGATCGGAATGTCCGTAGGCACGTTTTTGCCAATCTCCGCCGGATCGATATCGATATGGACGATTTTCGCTTTCGGCGCAAAACCGGACAGCTTGCCGGTTACCCGGTCGTCAAAGCGGGCTCCGATATTAATGAGCAGATCCGCGCTCTGGATGGACGTATTCGCCGTATAGGTGCCATGCATGCCCGGCATCCCCATCCACAGTTCGTTCCCGCTAGGGAAGCCGCCAAGTCCGAGCAGCGTTGTCGTGATCGGAATTTCGGTCTTCGTCACGAATTCCAGCAGCTCCTCATGCGCTCCGGAGTAGACAACCCCGCCGCCTGCCAGAATAACCGGACGCTCCGCTTCCTGAATCGCCTTGATCATTTTGTCCACTTGCAGCTTGTTCGGATTAACGGTCGGGTTATACCCGCGAACGTTGATCTCCGTTACCGGCTTAAACAACGTCTTCGCAGCGGAAACATCCTTCGGAATATCGATCAGCACCGGGCCTTTGCGCCCCGTGTTCGCGATGTGGAACGCCTCGTGAATGACTCTCGGCAGATCCTCAACCTCGCGTACCAGATAGCTGTGCTTCGTAATTGGCATTGTAATGCCCGTAATGTCCGCTTCCTGGAAAGCATCGGAGCCGATCAGCGACGAAATGACGTTGCCCGTAATAACGACGAGCGGCACGGAGTCCATATAAGCCGTCGCGATGCCTGTCACCAGATTCGTAGCGCCTGGACCTGAAGTGGCGATACATACGCCGACTTTGCCGCTTGCCCGGGCATAGCCGTCCGCTGCATGAATCGCACCTTGCTCGTGACGGGTCAGGACGTGGTTAAAGTCCGGGTTGCCGTGCATCGCGTCATAGATGTACAAGACGGCGCCGCCTGGATAACCGAATACACAATCCACGCCCTCAAGCAGCAGACTGCGAAGCAATATTTCCGATCCCGAGATCACCTCGGGCTTAGAGAATTTCTCCATCAACTCTTCCTTCGACTTTAGCGTTGCGCTTGGCGTTGCCATCAGTCATTCTCCTCCTCTCGAAAAACCAAAAAAACCTCTCGTCCTCCAGCATACTTATGCTGAAAGGGACGAAAGGTTTAGCTTCCGTGGTACCACCCAAATTCGTTATGTTTCTCTCGAAACATAACCTCCATTGGTTAGAACGCTGTGCACATTTCGACGTTCTACCATGGCACTGTAACGCTTGCCCTGCGATGCTCCCTAATACGCTTGACGCTTTTCAGGAGAATAGCTCCGAGGTGAGCTCGTAGAAAAGGGATTTTGGCGTCGGTTGCAGCTGATCCGCACGCTCTCTGAACAAAAGGGCCCTTATCACTTCGTCCTCATCATTGCCGATTGATATGACTTTTCACTATTATATGCCGATTGGACCAGTACGTCAAGAACCGTTCCTGCAGAAGCTCAAAAAGTTTGTTCCGGTCATCGGCTTTGCAACGTCCATTCGCCAATATTGGGCGCTCCACATATAGTATTGTAACCAGTGTTTTACAATTCCATGCGGCCGGCGACTGCAATCGCAAAACACCATTGTCCTCAAGCTCCGGCCTTTAACCGAAGGAGGTTATCTGTCCATGATAAGAGCTCGCAAGCCGCAGGACGATCCCGAGCTCGTCCGTCTCATCCGCTCGGAGCTGATTCCCTTATCCGCGACCGCAAGACCGCTTGACGCCCGCATGATCCGCGAGCTGCCCCATCGTTTCCGCTGGGGCACAACTTATGTAGCCACAAGAACGAAACAAGGTCCGCCCGTTGCTTTCGTCCACTTTCTCGCCGCCGGGAACGAACTGCTTGTCGACATGCTGGCCACCCATTCCGGGCATCGCGGCCTTGGATTGGGCACGCTGCTTATGGCATATGCGGAGGCTTACGGTTCCTCGAACGGCTGCCGTGTCAGCCGGCTGTACGTCGACGCGAGCAACGGTGGTGCTCAGCGCTTCTACGGCAAGCTTGGTTACGGATGCATCCGGTACATCCCGGACTGGCATGTCTTCGAGCTGGCTAAGCCGCTAGTTCCCGCATCCGCCCTGCCGACGAGCGGAAATCCGGCGGAACATTATGCGCTCGGCAGCTCGTAATAATAGGAGTTCCCTTCCAACTGCAGCGTGACGACGATCGGTTTTCCGGAAGCTTTGGCTTCCGCGGGTATCTCGAACATGTAATGGATATTTTCGGTGGCCAACGGATCGATCCTCGTAATGTTGGAATACGTGAAGTCGCTTCCTCCCCCGTCTTCCACTGCAGAGAAAGCTCCGTACTCGTATTTGTCGTCATAGATCAGACTGGGCGACATCGCCTCGGAAGCGTCTTTGCCGATCGGGGCCAGGTTTTTGAACGAGAATGCGACATGGGCGTAGATCTTTCCTTGGTCCTTAACTTCATAATACGAATAATAGCCGCTTGCTTTGGGCGGCACCACCTTCGTGGTCAGTTCGGCTTTCAATATGCCGATTTCGGCGTATCCATCGATCGTCACGGCCGTTCCCGCTTGCAGAGGGGTATACGCCTTCCATTCCGTTCTTTCTTCAAGCGCCTGCTCGTCGTCCATGACAAGGGTCGCGCCGCTTCCGGTTCCGTTGGCGCTTGCAGTCGCGCTTTTCCCGTTGACCTTAAGCGTGAATTCCAGCGGTTTGCCGCTTTCCTTCACCTCCAGGGGTACCTCCGAGAGATAGTGCAGCTTGCCGCTAGTCAGCGGGTCGATGGAAGTGATATTCGTATAAGTGAAATCGGAGCCGCCGTCTTCTTCGATTGTAAAAAATCCGGAATATTCGTAAGTCCCGTCGTACAAAACGTCGACATCCAGTATTTCGTCCGCCGAAACGGAGCGTCCGCCCAGATTTTTTACTTCAAAAACGTTATGGACGTAAACTTTGCCTGCATCCTTTACCTCATAATAAGTATGAAAATCTCCGGGATTGGAAGGCGATACTTTCGTGGCAAACTCTGTTGATACCATCTTGATTTCGAATTTTCCCGGATATAATAGCGTATCGCCGATAGCAAACTCGGAAGGATATTCCGGTTTAGGCTCCGGCGTTTCCGTTGGAGGAGCCTCCGTTTGCGTTTGGGCATTGCTTACATTGCCGGACGGAGCTTCGCTGACGCTGCCCCCCGCTTCATTGCCGTTCGTTCCGCAAGCCGCGCATAAGATCAGAATGATTGCCGCTGCCCCTGTTTTTGTCCACCTTTTCATTTCTCTTCCTCCTATTCATGTGAGTAAATGCCTATTTCCCGGCCGTTTCTCTTTGTAAAAGCAGGCAATTTAGGCTGTTGTGCCCATACAACTCTACCACATCTTGTAAAATTATGAAACTATAAAACTAGTTCGCCTACATCTGTTAGATCTAGTCGAGTTCAAAATACAGGCAAATAGCGCGGCTGGTGTCCGTTAAAAAACAAAATCAACTTTTTTAAGTCTCACGCGAAGCTCGCTGGTTGCTTGTCCGCTAATCTTGGATCCGCAAAGTTCCCCAAAAAGCAAAAAAAGGCCTGCTCCAGCGTAACCGGAGCAAGCCTCTTTTGTCAGCTTAAGTGATCTTAAGCGTTAATTTTTTGTTTGGCAACGCCAGCAAGGGAGTTGAACGACGCGATGTCGTTAACGGCCAGGTCAGCCAGGATTTTGCGGTTAACTTCAACGCCCGCAAGTTTCAGGCCGTGCATGAACTTGCTGTAGGACAGGCCGTTGATGCGAGCTGCCGCGTTGATACGAACGATCCACAGTCTGCGGATGTCGCGTTTTTTGTTGCGACGATCGCGGTAAGCGTACGTCAGGGACTTGCTTACTTGCTCCTTCGCTGTTTTAAACAGACGGTGTTTGGAACCGAAGTAGCCTTTAGCCAGTTTCAGAATTTTTTTACGACGACGAGTGCGGACGAAGCCGCCTTTAACTCTTGCCATGAGTGGAAACCTCCTGTAAGTTGATTTGCGCTTGGTTTATTTCGAATGAAGCGCGCCGAGCCGCCAAGGACGGCGACAGCCGCTTCGCTTTAAGGACTACTATTTCAGTTGGGAAAGACCTTGTTGAAGACGACGAACGTCGCCTGCAGCCATAAGCGGCTGGCCGGCAAGAACGCGCTTCTGGCGTCCCGATTTGTGCGAGAGCAGGTGGTTTCTGTAAGCTTTGTAACGTTTCACTTTACCAGTACCGGTAATTTTGAAGCGGTCCTTCAGACTGCTGTGCGTTTTCATCTTTGGCATGACAGTTATTCCTCCTTAATGATGTTCCAGCTGCTAGCTGTTTGTTTTTGGTGCCAAAATCATAATCATGCTCCGGCCTTCCAGCTTGGGAGCGCGCTCGACATTGCATATTTCGGCAACCTCTTTGGACAGACGTTCCAGAATCTTCTGGCCGATCGAAGCGTGCGTGATCTCGCGGCCGCGGAAACGGACGGATGCCTTCACCTTGTCGCCTTCGTTCAGGAATTTCACCACGTTGCGGAACTTGACCTGGTAGTCATGCTCCTCGATGTTGGCACGGAACCATACTTCCTTGAGATCAACGATCTTTTGGTTCTTGCGCGCTTCCTTCTCCTTCTTCTGCTGCTCGTAGCGGAACTTGCCGTAATCCATGATGCGGCATACCGGCGGTTTGGCCGTCGGCGCAACGTTCACCAGATCCAGATTTGCTTCCGTAGCAAGCTGCAATGCATCGCGAATCGACTTGATGCCGATCTGTTCTCCGTCCGCGCCTACCAAACGTACTTCCCTGGCCCGGATCTCATCGTTGATTTGATGTTCTCTGCTAATAACGTGCCACCTCCAAAATGGTATACTGCTTTTTAAAAAAATAAAAATGCAGGTTCATAAGAACCCGCATCTCATAAATGTCCGTGGAAATTGCCGAGACCATTCTATATGTAGAATGAATGGCAGCTTGCCCATTGGGATCATCGCGAACCTGTCAGCCAGTGCCGGAAGGTGAGAAGCGGGTGCTTCTTCTTGTGCGTATCAGTGTGAATCACAATACTGAATTACTATATCACAGGCAAATGCCCCCGTCAACCCGTATAAGCCCTTCGTCTACTTTCCTTGCACCTCTTCGATCCGTACCACGCGCGTATGTTGCGTGTGGCTCCACGTTTTGTTATTTTGCGTAAAGAAGGCATAGAACGTAATGGGCAACCATGTGATCAGGAAGAACGGCAGCGTGAGCAGATGAGCGTACATTTTCCAGCTTCGCACCTTCTCCATCATCATAGCCGCAGGGAACTGCAGAACGGTAGCCGCAATGACAATAGTTATCAGCCACCAAGGAAAGTAGCTGTACATCGAGTGGATCACGTCGTTTGCCGGGATGACCATGTCAATCCACAGGATGACGGTCAGCAGCAAGCCCAGCAGCGTGTTGTACACCGAGAAAGAGTAGATCGCCGCATCGAATTTCACGAGACTTCTCTCCTTGATGCTCGCCCAGAGCAACGGGAAGAAGTAGTTGCGCGCCACGTTGAAGTGGCCCTGCATCCAGCGCAGACGCTGACGGGCGGATGCCCGGAACGTTACCGGCTTCTCGTCGTACACCTTGGCGTCATAGTTCAGAACGGGATAGATGCCGCGCTTTACGCAGCGCATGGAGAACTCCAAATCCTCAACAAGACTCGTTGCGCCCCATCCCATATCCTTCAGCAGCTTCGATTCGAAGCACATGCCCGTGCCTCCGAGGAAATTGCTCATCTTGAGATTGGTTCTGGACAGCTGCCATAAACGGTTGCAATACCAGTACGTAATGGCATAGGCTGCCGTGACCCACGAATCCGCCGGATTCTTCGTATCCAAGTATCCCTGGATGACTTGATGACCTTCGCTTAGGTCGTCATTCATTAGCTGCAGGAAGTCCGGGTTTACGAGATTGTCGGCGTCAAACATGACGACCGCGTCATACTGGCGCGGCATTGCCCACAGTTCCTTCAGCATCCATTCTATGGCATAACCCTTGCCGCGAAGATGCGTATTCGTGCGCACGCAAGCATGAACGCCCATCTCCCTGGCGATATCGGCCGTATTGTCGGAGCAGTTGTCGCAGATGACGAAGATGTCGTAAAGCTCCTTGGGATAATCCAGCTTCTTGAGATTGTCGATAAGTGCGCCGACGACTTGCTCCTCGTTATGCGCGGCCACCAGGACGGCGAACGACTTCCGAGGCGCATGGCGCTTGCGGCTTTTGTTCTTAAGGAAGCCGAACAGCGACAGCGAGAACTGATAAACCGCGATCGTAGCCAAAATAACCTGTAAACCAATAAACACGGTACTAAAGAACATGACGTGAGGCCCCCTTGACCCTTTAATAGTGCCGTTCATGCAAGTCCGCCAGAACTTCATGAACATACACTTTCTTTACGGCTTGCTTTTCTTCGTCCTCCTGGAGGAGGCAAGCTCTCTCTTCTAACATTTGGATGTCCTATTTGATTTACTGATTTTCCACTGAAACCCCTTCTTTGTCAAAATGGGAATTTGCCTTAATTGCGTTTAATTCAGTCAGAAAAACGCTTGCATGGGCACTCGGCGATCCATTCCCCTCCATTTCCTGCTCCGCAGTCTTATTCTCAACCATTTCCTGCGTTTTTAGCACAAATGTCCCCGTTATCGGTGCGGTTATGAGATTTAATTAATCTGTATTCGTCAAGCAGCCTGCCGAATATGCCGTCCCAGGATTGAGTCAAGCTGTACGCGTATGCTTTACGTCCCATCAAGCTTCGAAGTTCCGAGTTTTTTCGCAGGATCGACAATGCTTCCGCGAAGGCCTCCACGTTGCCCGGCTCGCACAGAATTCCCGTCTCTCCCTGACGCACGGTATCCCGAACTCCGCCTGCATCGGCGCCAATGACGGCAGTGCCGCAGGCCATCGCCTCCAGCACGACGTTGCCGAACGTTTCCGTCGGCGACGGAAACAGCAGCACGTCGGCAGCCGCATACCATTGCTGCAGCATGGGCAGATCCGCGAATCCGACAAATAACGCCTTTATGCCCCTCTGTCTGCACATCTCCTTCAAGTCCGGAGCGGACGGACCGTCTCCGGCAAGCACGAAACGCGAGGACGGCTCCTGCTGCTGCAAGCGCTCGAAAGCTTCCAAAGCAACCTCGACATCCTTCTCGGGCGCCAATCTTCCGACATAAAGCGCCAGGAATCCGCAATCGGAAAGCCCATGGCGCGCCAGGAACAATTCGCGATCTAATTCGGGATGAAAAGCCTCGGGATCAACGCCCCTGCTCCAAAGCTTTAACCGGGAGTCGTCCCAGCCGCGATTTTTCAAAAACGACATCGTTGAGGGAGAGGGCACGAATATGGAGCTGCAGTCCCGGTGGAACCATTCCATGTACCTCCATAACAGCTTTTCCATCCATTGCAAATTGTAAAACGACAAATAATGATCAAAGTTGGTATGGTAGGATGCGACGAGAGGAATGCCGAATTTTCGGGCGTAATGGATGCCGCATAGTCCGAGGTTAAAGGGGGTGGCTACGTGCACGAGGTCCGGCCGGAAGTCGCGAATGGCTTTGCTTACATAAGACAAGCTGGGAAAGGCCAACCTGCATTCGGGATAAAGAAAAAAGGGCAGGCTTGCAAAACGTTCGACGGGGCTGCCGCTTCCCGGGTCGGGGACTGTCGATGCATGCGGCTCGGGAGCGAATACCCGGCATGGAACGCCCTGCCGCTCGAGATACTTCGTCCAGCGGCCCAGCGTACGCGCCACGCCGTTAATTTCGGGAGCATACGTGTCGGTGAAAATCGCTACTTTCATCCATTTATCGCCTCCGTCAATCCGGTAAGCTGCGCATGCCGCATTCCTAGTTGGCACGGCAGGCCGAATATGGTTTGGAGGCAATCGTAACAGAGGATTGTTTTCCTTGCGTTAACCGCTTGTGTAGCATTCGTTAATACAGACTTCATGCTCCGTTAACAGAGCGGCAATGAATTCATGGTACAATGGGAGTAATGATGTATGCGGAGAGGATGATAGGGTATGGAGCGGATGATCGACTGGATGAGATCCCACGAACAAAAAATGCTGATCTGGGCGAACCGGAGACGCACGGAGACCAGACTTCATGCCATGGTGGATCGTTGGTTCAGTACAGTCACGCATATGGGAGGCGCTACCTTCACGTTGCTGGCCTCCCTGCTGTGCGCGCTGCTGGCGCCGCAGCCCTGGGGGACGGCGGGCTGGCAAAGCCTGCTCGCCGTTATCATTAGCCATATCCCCGTGGCTATCGTTAAGCGAAAGTTCAAGCGGCTTCGACCGTACCAAGCCATAGAGGGCGTCTACACGGTGCCCAAACCGCTGCAGGACTCGTCTTTCCCTTCCGGGCATACGACGGCCGTCTTCGCTTGGAGCGTGCCCCTGCTGCTGACGGGCACGCCGCTTAGCTACTTATTGCTGCCTGTTATGCTCATAATCGCCTTTTCCGTCGGCTGGTCAAGGATGCACCTCGGGCTGCACTATCCTTCCGACGTGGCGGCCGGAGCCATTATCGGAACGGCAACCGCGTTCGCCGTCCAATATTTCTGGATCGTCCCTGCGATCAGCTGAACGATAATCAGCAAGGATTTACTCTTTCTCGGACTCCTCTTGCAAAGCGGCCGACTCGAGCTCAAGCTTGGCCGCTTCCTTTTTTGCCGAGCGATGCTCGCGCAGCGCTTCCTCGCCGATTACGACCTCGACGCGATGAATCGGCTGGCCTTTCTCCATAAACTTCATCTCGTATTCCGTAAACACGAGATCCTCTCTAGGCTCGTCCCGATGCAGATGCAGCGAGATGTTGCGCATCACAAGCTCCATGTTTGCGAAGCTGTTAAGCGAGAATTCGAACAACGTCATGGAATCCGTCTTAAAATGGATCTCGCCCCGATCGTTCAGAATCTCGATATACTTTTCCACAAACCGTTCGTGGGTCAGCCTGCGGCGGGCATGTTTGCTCTTTGGCCATGGGTCGCTGAAGTTCAAGTAGATGCGCTCCAGCTCGCCCGGAGCAAACATAGACTCGATCCCTTCAATATTCGCTCGCAGCAGCGCCAGGTTCGGCGGTGTCTCTTCGCCTTTCTCCCCCCATGCCGTCCTTGCTTTTTCGCTGGCTCTGCGCAGCAGCTCGTCATACATATCCACGCCGATGTAATTAATATGCGGGTTGCGAACGCTCATTTGGCTAATAAAGCGCCCTTTGCCCATACCGAGCTCCACATGAATAGGATTGTCGTTCCCGAAGAACGCCTTCCAATTGCCGCGATGCGGCGTCGCATCCAGCACGACCAGCTCCGGCTGGCCCTCCAGATTTTCCCGAATGCCTTTTCTGCCTCTCAAACGCATATTGTTCAAATCCTCTCTGCAAATGGTTGTTCAAAAAGTTCGCTTCCCAGTACGAAGACTGCCAAGAGGCATTCGTTCGACTTCGAATATTGAATTCAACCGAACCTTCCGGTGCTCACGTAGCGCTGCTACGCTCCGCTCCTCAGGTTCTAGTTTCATTCAATCTTCTTGGTCCTGAAAACCGAATTTTTGAACTCCATGATCTCATCTTCTTATCAAAATAAAATAAACAATTCGTCCTTATTGTGCCCAACTGCGCCACGGTTGTAAAGCCCTCTCCCTCCGACTGCGCGAAAAAAGCCGCTGCCTTCCGGCTAGCGGCTTCCAACTTATGTTACGTCGCCGATGTACGGCGTTATCTATTGGCTATCTATTAGCTCAGCAGCTGATACGGGATCGGAGCGTTATCTCTGGATTCGCGCTCGTATGTGCCTTCGAGGACCATGTTCAGCTTCTTGCGTGCCGAGACTTCAACTTCATGGTTTGCATGGAAGCGAATGCCCGCAAGCGCCTGCAGTTCCTTAATCGTAAGCTCAACCGTTACTTTCTTGTCGCCGTAAGGAATTTTTGCCGTTGTCATCTCACATCACCTCATCGATTTATTTCTCTTCATTTTTTCCAATTTATCGACTTATCATGTGTACGGTTACATTTAGGCTATGTCAGATACATTTGTTGATTTGTCGCACTTTTAATATAACACATCATGTCAGGTTACACAAGCCTGTTTTGCTGGATTCCCCCCTTGTTTTCCAGTTGCCAAATTCCGAACGTTCCGCTCTCCGATATGGAATAGGCATGGCTTTTCGTTCGTATTTTCGTTAAAATATAGGAGGTACACGAGAAGAAAAGGAGATTTCCATGAATCTGCACGAACCTCCGCCCTCGCAGCTAATCATGTGGGGGGAAAAAAGATTTCATACATGGAATTACGAAATGCGCGAAAGCTTCGGCTGCAAAGTGTTCAAGGTGACGCTTGATGCCGGATTCACATGTCCAAACCGGGACGGCTCCATCGCCAAAGGCGGCTGTACGTTCTGCAGCGCGAGAGGCTCCGGCGACTTCGCCGGCAGCCGGCGCGACGATCTTGTCACGCAATTTGCCACGATACGCGACCGGCAGCACCGGAAGTGGCCGGAGGCGGCTTATATCGGCTACTTCCAGGCTTACACCAATACATACGCGCCCGTCGAAGAGCTTCGCGAATATTATGAGGTCGTGCTGCAGCAGCCCGGCGTCGTCGGCTTGTCCATTGCGACCCGTCCCGACTGTCTGCCTGATGATGTCGTCGATTACCTTGCCGAACTGAACGAGCGAACTTATCTGTGGGTGGAGATGGGGCTGCAGACGGTACATGAATCTACGTCGGTTCTTATTAATCGCGCCCACGATACCGCATGTTACCTGGATGCCGTCCGCCGCTTGCGCGAACGCGGCATTCGCGTCTGTGCCCATATTATTTACGGTTTGCCTCAGGAGAGCCACGAGATGATGCTGGACACCGGCCGAGCCGTTGCTCGAATGGATGTGCAGGGCATCAAAATCCATTTGCTGCATCTTATGCGCAAAACGCCGATGGTCAAGCAATACGAGGCCGGCCTCCTTCGTTTCCTCGATAGGGACGAATATATCGGGCTTGTAGTCGATACGCTGGAATTCCTTCCTCCGGACATGATCGTGCATCGGCTCACCGGAGATGCGCCCCGCGATTTGTTGATCGGTCCCCTGTGGAGCATGGACAAATGGCCCGTTCTTAACGGCATCGACGCCGAGCTTCGTCGCCGGGACTCCTGGCAAGGCAAGCTTTGGCGGAAGGAGGCTTGACAATATGGGATTTCTGTCCGTGCTCAGCACGGCCCACAAGTGGATTGCGGAGCGCGCCGGAGCAGGCGACATCGTCGTCGACGCGACCGCAGGAGGCGGCGTCGACGCATTTGCTCTTGCCGAGCTTGTCGGTCCCAAGGGGATGGTCTACGCGTTCGACATTCAGCAAGAAGCGCTGGAGCGAACCCGTCTGCGGCTCGCGCCGCTTGCAGCGGACGGCCGTCTGCCCGGGCTCAAGCTTATATTAGCCGACCATGCTGAGATGGAGAGCTCCGTGGACGCAAGCGACGCTGGCCGGATCGCCGCCGTCATGTTTAATCTTGGATATTTGCCAGGCGGGGACACCACCGTCATCACGAAGCCCGAATCGACGCTTCGCGCTCTTGATGCCGCACTTGCGCTGATTCGTCCGGGCGGCATTATGACCTGCGTGCTCTATCCCGGTCACCCCGGCGGGGACGCGGAAGCCGCAGCCGTCGAAGCATGGGCGGCAAATCTCCCGCAAAACGTCGCGCAAGCCGTCCTGTACCGCCAACCGCAGCGGACAACAGCTCCGTACCTGATCGCGATCGAGCGCCGAAAGGGCTAATCCGGCACTACCTATTTTGAGAGGAGAAATTGAAATGGCAGTTAGAAAAATCGAACATATTGGCATAATGGTGGACAGTATCGAACGTTCACTGGAATTTTACACGTCCTTGCTCGGTCTTGAGCATCGGTATACGTTGCTGCATACGAACGGCGTCATCCGTCTCGCATTTCTGTCCTTCCCCGGGCATGAGGATACCGAGATCGAGCTTATCGAAGGCAATAAAAGCGAATTTCCCGCCGAGGGCAAAACCCACCACACCGCTTATACGGTTGACGACGTCGAAGCCGAATTCGAACGCGTAAAGGCGCTTGGCATTCCGCTGCGCGACACCGAGATCACGACGCTGCCGAACGGAGCCCGCTACTTCTTCCTGTACGGACCAGACGGCGAACTGGTGGAGCTGTTCCAGCCTGCGAAGCAAAACTGACATTACATCATAGCGCGACTACAAGAATGGAGGAATTTATAATGGCAGTACAACCATACCCACTGCAATTCAAAGCAGAGATGAAAGAAAGAGTTTGGGGCGGCAGAGCGCTGGAGCAATTCGGCCTGGAGCTGCCGGATGGCGCGATCGGGGAAGGCTGGATGATCGGCGATCACCCTAACGGCACGACCAAGGTCGTCAACGGCGAGCTTGCCGGACTCGGCTTGGACGAAATCCGCGAGCAATACGGCCGGGAGTGGTTCGGAACGCGCGGCTTCTCCGAGAAGAACGGTCGTTTCCCTCTGCTTATCAAGCTGCTGGATTGCAACGACGATCTGTCCGTGCAAGTGCATCCGACCGACGTCTATGACCGCCTGCCTGCAGGCGAGCTGGGCAAAACGGAGATGTGGTATATTTTGAGCGCGAAGCCCGGCGCCAAGATCATCTACGGTCTGAAAGACGGCATCGACCGTCCCGCCATGGAATCGGCCATTAACGAAGGCCGCATCATGGATACGCTGCAAGAGGTATCTGTCGAGGCTGGCGACGCCTTCTATATCCCTGCGGGAACGGTGCACGCGCTCTGCTCCGGCGTCGTTGTCGCCGAAATTCAGCAGAACTCGGACACGACATACCGTCTGTACGACTATGACCGTCCTGGTCTGGACGGCAAGCTCCGCGAGCTGCATGTCGAGGACTCTCTTAACGTCATCGCCTACGAAGGAGCAGGCGCGCAACGCATGAAGACGGACGGCGTGAGCGCCGGCGAGTGGCTGTCGATCGCGACTTCCCCTTACTTCCAAGTCGAGAAGGGCATCGTCGAAGGACCGCTTGCGCTGTCCACATCGCCGGAGAGCTTCGTCATCCTCGTAATCGCGGACGGCGAAGGGCAAGTGCGTTACAGCGGCGGCGAGCTGGACGCAAAGGCCGGCCAGTGCTTCCTGTTGCCCGCCACGCTTGGCGACTACGAGCTGTCGGGTAGCATGACCGTTCTTCGCAGCGTCGTGCCGGCGTAAGGCGGGCGGCGAGCTGACGGCGAGTGTTACGAACGTTACAACTAGCAAGTTGACGAGTTTGCTCTTTCCTTCTGTTTCTTCTGTCGGAAAGGGGAGAAGTTAATTTTAGATTAGCTTGGTTCCGTAACGTTTTATCTATTTTTCCAACGGAAGTTGTCCCACGGTGTGAGGACGACAAAAAAGGTCGGGAGTCGCGGCGATGATGCGACTTCCGACCTTTTTAATAGGTTTGCTATGAGCCGGGCGATTGTAGGCAGTTAGTCGGCGTGGTCGACTTAATCGCCACTCGTGCCGCGTTTCGCGTGCAGTTAGTCGGCATAGCCGACTTAATCGACGCTTGCGCAGCGTTTTGCGAGCTGTTAGTCGGTGTGGCCGACCTAATCACCGCTCGCGCAGCGTTTCGCGAGCTGTTAGTCGGCGAGGCCGACTTATTCGCCGCTTACGCCGCGTCTCGTGAGCTATTAGTCGGCGTGGCCGACTTATTCGCCGCTTGCGCCGCGTTTCGCGGCCAGTTAGTCGGCGGGGACGACTTACTCGCCGCTTGCGCCGCGTTTCGCGGCCAGTTAGTCGGCGGGGACGACTTACTGGCCTTGCCTACACGACCGCGGCGGGCTCCACGCGCAGCGTGAACGCGCGCGGCTTCGGCTTGCTGCTCGTTTTGTCCAGCGCGTACAGCATGATGAGCAGCGTATGCTGATTCTCGGACATTTCGCCGGTCGCCAGATATGCCTCCAGATCGAACGGCAGCTTCTCCAGCATCGCGTGCTTATGCAAGTCGCGCTCGTGCATGCCCAGGTCCGCGAATGCGCCGGAAACGGCTTCCGGACGCTCCAGCAGCGCCCTCATCCAGCGGCTCCATTCGGACTTGTCCATGGAATGCTCCCACCACGTCTTGCGCGGCTTATAGTTGTGGCCGAGGAAATAATCGTACTTCATCAGTCCCAGCACAACGTCCAGCCGCAGCTTCGAGCCAACCGTCTCTCCTTCTCCCAGCGGCGTATCCGCCGGCAAATCTGTCAGGAAGCTCCACAGCCGCGAGAACAAATCCTCCAGTTGGTGGCCGATTTTGCTCCAGCCCTGCCCTTCCCAATAGTCGCCGAACAGCTGGAAAAAGTCGAACGGCGAAGGGAAAACCCGATCGACAAGATAGAGCAGAGTGTGGTCCATCCGGTGCGCGTTCCAATATTTCTCCAGCACGTCCTCCACGCGCTTGATTCGAACGATGTCGCCGAACGGCATCAGATCGTTGCCCAGCATCTCGTAAGGCGCGCGGTCCATGTAGATGTAACCCCACTTCTCCGCGTCCAGCCTTAGGCCGGTGCCCCTAAGCATCTTGAGGAAGCCGAGCTGCAGCTCCTCGGGACGCAGCGCAAACACGTCGTTGAACGTGCCTCTAAACGTGTCGTAATTCTCAAGCGGCAATCCTGCGATCAAATCCAGATGCTGATCGATTTTGCCGGAATCCCGCACCTTTGTGACCGTACGGACGAGCTTCGACCAGTTCTGCCGGCGCTGCACGGCGAGGTTCGTAGGATCGTTCGTCGACTGGACGCCGATCTCGAAGCGAAAAATGCCGGGAGGCGCATGCTCGGCCAAATAATCCAGCACCTCGGGCCGCATAATATCGGCTGTAATCTCGAACTGGAAGACAGTGCCGCGATGATTCTCGATTAGGAAGCGGAACATCTCGAGCGCGTAGTCGCGCTTAATATTGAAGGTACGGTCGACGAACTTGATCAGCTTGGCCCCGTTGTCGATCAGATAAAGGATATCGGACTTCGTCCGCTCCATATCGAAATAACGGACGCCGACCTCGATGCTGGACAAGCAGAACTGGCAGCTGAACGGACAACCCCTGCTCGTCTCGAAATATACGACGCGGCTCCCCAGGTTGGGGATATCCTCAGGGAATCGATGCGGCGACGGCAATTCGTTCAAGTTCAGCTTAGGCCGCGGCGGCGTAATCAGAATCTCCGTGCCGCTCTCTCTGACTTTGCGATAGGCGAGGCCGAACACCATATGATATTTGCCTGCCCCCTGTATTTCCGTCAGCAGATGGTCAAACGTCTCTTCGCCTTCGCCGACGACGATGAAGTCGACATCCGGCAGCCGTTCCATCCACTGCTCCGTATCATAACTCACCTCGGGGCCGCCAAGTACGATCTTCAGCTCCGGTTTGATCTTGCGCAGCATATTAACAACAGTAATCGTCTCTTCGATATTCCAGATGTAGCACGAGAACCCGACAACGTCCGGATTCCGTCCATACAGATCCGAGGCGATGTTCATTGCCGGATCCTTAATTGTATACTCCGCGATATCGATATCGAACCGGTCGCCGCTAAACGCCTTGAGGCAGCGCAGGGCGAGCGATGTATGAATGAATTTGGCATTAAGCGTGGACAACACGACTTTCATAAGCAATCCCTCTCTCGCATTACAAGCTGACTCCTATTGTACCGGACTTCCCGGCAAAATAGAAGCGGCGCCGATCCTCCGCGTTCCGCGGTGATCGGCGCCGGGCCGTCTACATTCTTGTCCGAATGTACATTTGATCCTTAAGCTGCATATCGATGACGGTATGCTTGACCCGCCACTTGCCTTCGCCGAGGAACGTTACTTCTCCCTGCCCGAAGCCTCGCGGCTGGAAGCCGTAATCCCGCTCGAAGTTGATCAATACCTGAATTTTCTCGTCCGGCAGCATCCGGTGGAATTCCTGACCCAGCAGAATCGTCCACAACTTAAGCTCGTCCTCTACTTGATTCGCGGAATAAAGGTAGAAAAGAGGATCGATATTGGCCGTCAGCACGAGCCAGCCTTCCGCATCCCTCGTCGCTTCCCACTTCGTAAACTCCGCTTCTCCGACGGAGGTGACAACCGAGGAAAATTCCTCCTTCAACAGATTCTGGATCTTGGATAACGGTGCGCCTGCAAGCGTCTCAGGCAGAGACGGATCCAGGAACTTCGCTTTCTTTACCTTATCTTCCGTCACCTCGTCCAGCAGCATGGCCGCATGGAAGGCAGAGACGGCGAAGTTAAGATCCGCTAGACTGTTATCATAACCTGCCGACGTAATGCCGATGAATTGACCGTATTCATTAAACAACGCTCCTCCGGAGCTACCATGATCGGTCGGCGCGTTGAACTGAATCCAGCTAACGCCGGCTTGGTAGCTCAGATTGCTGATCAATCCGTCGGAGACGGTATTCTGAAGGCCTAGCGGGCTTCCGATCGCCACGACGCGATCGCCTTTGTCCGCATGGTAGTCATAACTGACCTCGACAGGAAGAAGCTCGTGCGGCTGCTCCGTACGAATAATGGCGAGATCCGCATCCTCATTGTAGGCCACGACTCCCTTGACCTTCATCTCGTCGGAATAAATATCGTATACGGTAGCCGAGGTAGCGTCCTCCATGACGTGATAGTTGGTCAAAATCAGGTCTTCTCCGACCGCGATGCCGCTGCCTTGCGCCTTATTCGTCATAATCATGACGACGCTGCCGTCATATTGATTCACGATATCCTTGGCCGACAGCTTCGGCAGTTCCGGAAGCTCCCATTCCTCTTCGAACGGCTCTTCTTCGCCATAATAATCCCATGTCTCGATCTTAATCGCATTGCCTGCGGCATCCCACTTTACGGTTGCCTCGAGCAGTTCGGCCAGAAATCTCACGGGAATATACGGAACGCCATCCTTCAGCAACGCCGGCGTCGCCATGAATACCGTCGTGCCGTTCACGATGGCTTCCTTCTTGCCAGGCGACATCGTTACGGTCAAACCGCCTGCTCTCACGATCATCGCGCCCGTCTTCGGCTCAAGCACCGACACGGCCATCAGAGCTTCGGCCAGTTCCTTCATCGGCGCAAGCGCTACCCCATTCACCTTCACCACGGGAGCGGACAGCTTCTTCCCGTCCACCCAGATGGACAACTGCTGCGTCTCGCCCGCAGTCGCCTTCGCCGTTGCCGCATGGGCGTGACTTCCCGTTCCGGCAAGCGGGGCGAACAGCAGCCCCGCTGCAAGCATCGTGCAGACCGCGGCCTTATACCAAGTGTAATGTTTCATCTCCGGCTCCTCTCAATCTCCCATGTCACTACTAGTACTATTTCTCTATTAATCCTATCATCCTTATTTTGGCATGTCTATCATTTCCCGCTGCAGCACAGGGATTAGCGACTCGCATAAACCTTTAATTGGAAGAGGCTCCCGTCAGAACAGAAAAGTTCTTAAACGAGCGCACGTTAAAACCCTCCAGAGTAGCGGCAGGCGGCAGCTCGTAATTAGGCACAATGTATACGGCGGGACTGCCAGACTCGGCAACGGCAGGGCCGAAGATGTATCGGCCGAAGGAGGCCGCTTGCTGGAATGGCGACCCCGGATTGGCATACACGACGGAGCTTGCGAACGCCTCGGGATGGATCTTTTCGTAGAATAAAACGTATATGTAGGGCATATTGACCTTATCGGTCACGTAGATGGGACCGTCGGTTGCATCCGATGCGTAACGGATAGCGTCTCCGAACGATTCGTAGAAGGACGGGCCGATCTCCTCCGGATACTTCGTGAAGTACTGCCACCCGAACATGGCGAAAAAAATCGTAAACGCGGCGATCGACAGTTTAAGAGAGTGGCGGATCCGCTCTCCGCTCCAGACGACTCCCGCCGACGCAAGCAATATCAAAGGATAAAATACAATATTCATTCGGTTCATGTTTATATCGATAATCAGCCCCATAAGCATGGCCGTTATCAACCACAATCCCACAATGGCATGGGGCGCGCTTTTGGCAACAAATGCCTTTCCGGCAATAACGCCGATTCCAATAACGAGGAAAGGGATCGCGATAGGATAAAGGTAGCCGAAGTCGGGCATGGCATTCCAGGGCAGTCCATCGGTCCCCGAGATCAGAAGCTCCAGCAAACTTCTCAAGCGTGCCGCTATTCCTTCGGCAACATTACCCGAGAACACGGAGGATACCTGCTCCACGCGCGGCACCGTCAACTTGGGAATCGTAAAAAACGGCGTAACGATCTCCGACTTATCCGCTCTATTAATATAGAGGAATAATAGAATCGGCAGCGACAGCAAAGCCAGGAGCGCTCCGTGCGCCAGCAGAAGCAGCGGCTTTATCCTCCCCGATACCCATAGATAAATCGCAGCGGCAAGCGCGAATACGGGAACAAAAAAATAGGCCGTTCCGTAAGCATACATCGACAACGCCAGCAGGACGGTGAAGCCGAACAGCCACCTCGGCCTCTCCAGGCCGAGCAGCAAAAAGTAGACTGCCAGCAGCGCCAGCGTCGGGAACAAATTCGATTCCAGCGCCCATCTGGACATCATGACATGCCAAGGGCATATCGCTGCGAGGAACAGTACGATCAACGCGCCTCGGCGGGTGTCGAACAGCTTTCGCCCTATGCCGTACATCGTCCCCAGGCCAATCAGACCCATCAGCATGCTGACGGCGCGAACGGACCATTCGTTTAACCCGAATACATAAATAAACGGCATGGACAGGTAAGCATACAGCGCATTCTGACCGCTTCCCCAAGCGATCAAGTGCACGGGCAGCGACACCCCGTTACGATCGACGCCATGATGCAGGATAGCGTACGCGTCATACCCGATTGACGCTTCGTCCTGATTAAGCCCGGGCGGCAGCGCCCCCCCGTACCACAAGCGTATGAAAGCTCCTGCCGCAAAGATCAAAATAAGAAGCGGATTGCTCCGTATCCACAGCCATGTTTTGTTTCGGACAACCTTCACCCAGATTCCCCCGATGGCAGCCATCCGGCACGCGAAGGGCTACAACTGTTTAATCATTCGTTTGTACGCGCCGTCGCTCACTTGCCACAAGCCGTCATCCTTGTATCCCAACTTGCGGTAAAGCGCGTACGCGCCTTCATTGTACGGCTCTACAATAAGAGCTAACGTATCGTAACCTTGTGATCGTCCCCGTTCCTCAAATGCGGCGATAAGGCTTTTGGCGATGCCCTGCCCCTGAAACCGCTCATCCACCGCAATAGAGTCTAGGTAATAGTCGCCGGGTTTGCATTCCGTCACGACCGCGCTTGCCGCTTCCTCCCCGTGCAGAGACTCAAGCCTTTCTCGGATGGGACGATCCAGTTCCTCTGCCGCATCTCCGGAATAAGCGATCAGCATCCCTGCGACCGCACCGTCTCTTCGTTCCACAATAATATTGCGGAAGCTGAGACGGTTATGCTCCGAAGACAGGAAAACGCGCAGCACATCCCTTGTCTCTCCATCGTCTGTCGTGCCCGACAGCGTATGCGCAATAGGGCCGATCGCGGATAACAATAGCGGCAGCAATGCATCCGCGTCTTTGACCGTAGCTGAATCTATCATAATATACCTCTCCTCAACTGAATAGCCGTATTTTTACAAAAATAGAGCCCTCCCGAGCATGTCCATCCATGCATAGGAGAAGCTCTATTATGGGTTATGTCCCTGCCGTCAAGCTTTCGTTACTCTCCGGCTGGCGGAGTGAAGGATCGTCCGGCGAACTCGTTGTCCAGCATGTAGAACGCGTTGCTGTCCTTGTCGATCCGCTTCAGCTTGTTGATGATGCTGTCGAACAGCGCTTCTTCTTCGACCTGTTCATCGATGAACCACTTCAGGAAGTTGATCGTCGCGTGCTCGCGATCGTTCATCGCGAGGTCGGACAGCTTGTAGAAGCGTTCCGTATTTTGCTGCTCATGTTTGTAGCCTTGCTCGAAGGCATGCAGCACGGAGTCGTAGTCATTGTTCGGTTCCGGCAGCGCATCAAGGGTCGCTCGGCGGCCGCGGTCGTTCAGGAACTTATAAATTTTCATGGCGTGAAACCGTTCTTCTTCCGCCTGTACGATGAAGAAATTAGCGAAACCGTCCAGGCTGTCGCCGGAGCAGTACGCAGCCATCGCAAGATACACGTGTGCGGAGTAGAACTCGAAGTTCATTTGTTCGTTTAACGCTTGAGCCAAAGAGTCTTTCATAATAATGTGCACCTCGCCTTCTTATTTGTATTTATTCTAACATAAAAATGAGAGGCGGCAAATGGACGCCCCTCCTATATTTCCCAATTATAGAGTTAACCAATCATTTTTTTCAATCGTTTGTAGAGTTGTTCCGGCGTTGGCGCGGTGACTGCCTTCGATTTGACGACGACAAAACATTCCATCTTGCAGGTTCTGCAATTGCCCAAACAGTCGCTTTTTTTCCCCTTGATCTCGGGGTACTTCTCCTTCATCGCCTTATAGACCGACTTGGAGCCTAGCTTCAAGTTGCGTTTGCAATATTTGACCTTCTTCATGTTCCACCTCGTCGCCAAGTAAACAAACTATGATAATTCCTCTCATTTAAGATGATAGTAATTATCATTCCCGTTGTCAAGCGACAAGCTCCAATTCGTTTAACGAAAACGATGGATGGCATGCGGATCGTATTGACTCAGCTTTCCTTCGTAGATCAGCTCCAGTCGATCATTCTGGCGAAAGTCGTCCGGCGTGACCAACGCGGGCAGCTTGTTCCACAGCTTGATTCCCGAACGGGACAAAATCTCGGCGACGAACTGCGAGCAGAAGTAGGAGTTGCTGAACTCGACTGGCTCCTTTAAGGCGACGCCGATTACGCCGAGCAGGTTGTACAGAAATTTCCCGCGGCTCCGGATAAAAAACCGCAGCACCCGTTTCATTTTCTCTTCCTCGCGCCGCGTTATAGCGAGCTCGTAGAGGACGCAGGTCGTACCGGGATATTTGCTGAACGTCCCCGTCTTGATGTCTTCCTTGACGAAGCCGCCGTCGAACGGGTTGCTGGGATGTTTGCGCCCGAAGCTGTACAGCTCCGACAGCTCCCGGTCGAACGAGATGGAAGCGTGGTTATAGGGTGCTTTTGTATAGCTTTGTATAACCTTCGTAAAAAGCGTCCCGGTATTCGTAAGCAAAATAAAAACCGATACGTCGCGTTCCATTTTTTACGTTATCCCCTTATCAAATCATCGATATTCCTACATAATAACATAGTGTTGCTTTATAGTAATCTATCCTGGAGCAAGATGGTGAACCGTATGAACGATTCCATAACAGCGCTGGTCGTCGTATTTGCAGGGTTATTAATTGTGAATTTAATTTACTTGGTAGCCGATCGCATGTTGTCCCGCAAGGACCATGAGGTCATCGCTTTCCGCATCAAAACGTGGTGGGGCATGTTCTTTGTTTTTTGCCTGGCCACGATCATCAATCCGGTCGTTTCCCTCCTCTCTCTAATGGTGCTGTCGTTTTTCTCGCTGAAAGAATATTTCTCCATGATCAAGACGAGAAAGGCGGACCGCAGATTGTTTCTCTGGGCGTACTTGTCCATTCCCGTGCAGTTCTACTGGATCTACATCGAGTGGTACGGGATGTTTATCGTGTTTATTCCCGTCTACGTGTTCCTGCTTCTTCCCATGCCCAGGCTCATTAACAAAGGAACCGCAGGCTTTCTGCGCAGCGTAAGTTCGACGCAATGGGGACTTATGCTGATGGTGTTCGGGCTCAGCCATCTTGCTTATTTCCAATTCGCGACGCCGGAGCATGGAGCGGGAATCGTCCTGTTTCTGGTGCTGCTGACGCAAATCAACGATGTCGTAAATTATCTCGTATCGATCTACGGAGGCAAACGAAAGGTGATTCCGACCGCAAACCCCTATATCACCTGGGAGGGTTTCGCTTGCGGATTCGTCGTGACGACCGCCGTCTCGACGTTCATTTATCCGTATTTGACGCCGCTCGACCAGCTGTTTGGCGTGTTATCGGGCATGCTCATCAGTTTAAGCGGCTTTTTCGGCAGCTTGACCGTGTCCGTTTTAAAGCGGGATTTATTGCTTGGCGACGACAATAAATTCAAGAGTTCGAAAAAAAGCTTTTTGAGCCGCGTCGATAGTCTGACTTACGCTTCGCCGGTCTTTTTTCATGTCATTCGCTATTTTTTCGACTTCATGTAGCAACCTTTATGGGCCCGCCCCCGTTTATGAGTAGGCAAAAGCAAACAACTAAACCGGTTAAAGGCAGGTGCACCTCATGAAGCAGAACAAACGCAAAAAAGCTGTGGCGATACTCGCGGCGCTTACAATGACGGCATCGTTGCATGCAACGATGGCATTTGGTGCCGGCAATGCTGCTCCATCCGTACAATTTCAAATAGGAAGTCTAAACGCCGTTGACAACGACGGGACGATCGAATTAAAGCAAGCTCCATATATCGAGAAAGGCGTAGCCATGGTTCCCGCCCGCGCGTTCGCGGAAGGACTGGGCGCCAAGCTCACATGGAACGATACGGATCGGACCATCCAACTGGAGAGAGCCGGTCTGACCGTTCTGTTGACGGTTGGCCAGGATAGCGTGACGGGAACGTACGTCAAGGGCATCAAACTCCCTGCCAAAGTCGTTATTAAGCAAGGACAGGCTTTCATCCCGGCAAAGAGCGTAGCCGACCTGCTCGCCGCAACCACAACCTGGGAGAACGCTGGCCGCAAGGTTATCATCCAGGCAAAAGCCGAGACGGTGTCGCATCAATTCTCGTTCGACCAAGGCCAGGACGGCTGGGAAGGCGGCTTCGCCGATCTGCCTGTAGCCTACAATCCCAACATCTACAACCTGGAGTTCAGGCGCGTGCTGATCGATTTGTCGGATAACAAAAGCAACTACGGTCTAAAGATGGTCGGCATGAACCGCAGCGATGATCTCTTTATGTTCGTAACGAAGAAAATCAGCGGCCTTGAGCCGAATATGACTTACGATGCATCCGTTGCTTTTAAGCTGTATACGGACGTGCCTGGCGGCATGATGGGCGTAGGCGGTTCCCCTGGCGAATCGGTCTATATCAAAGCGGGTTTCGTCGCAACGAAGCCCGAAGCGCTTCGCCTCGATCATGTGCATGGAGAAGAACCTTACTTCATCCTGAACGCGGACAAGGGCAACCAGTCGCAGGACGGTGCCGATCTCAAAAACGTCGGCAACATGGTCGTGCCGGACGACTCCGTCGAAGGTTTCCAGGCGAAGCCGATGAGTCATCAAACGACGTTGAAGTCGAACGACAAGGGCGAGCTTTTCGTCATCATCGGCAGCGACTCCGGTTATGAGGGTTTAACGACATGGTACCTGGACGACGTCCAGATCGATCTGACGCCGAAGGAATGAGCGAGGAAGAACTGAGCGGGGAACGAGAACTCATCTATTATGGTAAAGAAACAGGAAGAGACGCCCGATGGGATCGGGCATCTCTTCCTGTTTTTTTAATCATTTCAATTAACCGATTTGCCACCCGCCGGCGTCTATGGGATTACTCATGAACGACTTACTGCTGCGCCTGCTTCAACAGCTCGAGCGCCTTCTGCTCCTGGGTATCCTCCCGTCCCAGCTTCTCGCGCAGCATTTCGACCAGCTTATGGCTGGTCGCGTCGGCGAACTTCCCGTTCGACGTCAAGCCGTTTTCGCTCTGGAACTTGCGGAGCGCTGTCTCGGTCTGAACGTCAAACAATCCGTCTTGACCCGAAGGCCCGTAGCCCAGCGTATTCAGCATCCCCTGCAGCAGCTTCACTTCGTCTCCATAGCTGCCCTTGGCCAACTCGGTACCCAGCGGCGGCTGATGCAGCGAAGCATATTCCGGCAGCTCCACAACGTGGTCCGGGGTCACGCCTTGCTTGTTGATCCATGTGCCGCCAGGCGTCTTCCACTGCGCTTCCGTCAAGCTGATTACGGAGCCGTCCTTGTATTGCTTGTAGCCCTGAACCACTCCTTTGCCGTACGTTTTCTCGCCGACAAGCGTCGCGCCTGCCGATTCCTTGAGCGCCGAGGCAAGCACCTCGCTCGCGCTGGCGGAACGTCCGTTGACAAGCGCGACGATCGGCACCGTCCACTTCTCCTTCTGCTTCGACGTCAGCGATACGATTCTTCGTTCGTCCTTGTAGACGATGTCGAGAATTTTTTTGTCCTTTGGAATAAGAATATTGGCGATCTCGGTCGTGGATTGCAGCAGTCCGCCGGGATTGGAACGCAGATCCAGCAGCAGCCCCTTCAGCTCGCCCTCCGCCTTAAGCTTATCCAGCTCCGCCTTGAATTCCTTACCGGTTTCCTCGGCGAAACGGCTGATCGTGATAAGGCCGATGCCATCCGCCAGTCTCTCGGAGGTAACGGTATGCACGGGGATAGCCGCCCGCTTCATCGTAAAGTCAAGGGGATCCTTCTCCGCGGCTCGCTGGACCCGGATCTTGATCGTCGTGTCTTCTTCGCCTCTTACAATGCCTAGCAGATCCTGCAGCGACTTGCCGGTTACGTCAACGTCGTCTACTGCGATTATAACGTCGCCCGGCTGCATCCCCGACCTCTCGGCAGGCGTCTCTTTGATGACATGACTGACCATAACCTTGCCGTCCTCCTGCCTCATCTCGGCGCCGATGCCGTAAAATTGCCCTTCATAGGAATCCGTATACGCCTTCCCCTTTTCTCCGGGCAAGTAATGCGAATAAGGGTCTTTGAGCGAATCCACCATGCCGACCGCCGCTCCCTGAATGAGCTGCTCCGGCGTCGTGTCATTAAGATAATCGTTAAGAACATGAACATACGAGTCATTAACTTGCTTGAACAACGGCTCCTTGATCATGGGGTACCGGGTACTCATAAAGAACATGCCGAGTGCGAAGCCCGCAGCAAGAAGCAGCACCGCTCCTATCGCATAGATGGCGCCGGAGCGCTGCTTCGCCGGTCTTGATTCATAGTTGTGCATGTGAGGATCTCCTTGTATGTAGGCTCGATTTTCGCTACAATCAACCTTATTATGACGATACACGATACAGATTGGACGCCGAGAGGAGCCTTACCGTAATTATGTATAAGCTGATTGCCATTGATGTGGACGACACGCTTCTGACAGATGAATTGACAGTGACAGACGGAACCCGCAGGGCGATGGAAGCTGCGATCGCCGCCGGAGTGACAGTGACGCTTGCCACCGGCCGCATGTTCGCTTCGGCGCAGCAGATTGCCCGCCAGATTGAACTTAATGTACCTATTATTACGTATCAGGGAGCGCTAGTCAAAACACTGCTGGACGGCCAAGTGCTCTACGAGCGCAATGTGCCGACGGACGCCGCCCTGGCGTTGCACGAATATTGCGTGAAGCATGGCCTCCATCTGCAGCTTTACGTAGACGACGAGCTGTACGGCACGGAAGATAACGACCGGATCAAAGCCTATTCCAGGCTGTCGAACATCCCTTACAGGATCGAACCCGACTTTGACAAGCTCATTACGAAGCCGCTGAACAAAATGCTCGTTATCGACGATCCCGCCCGTCTCGACGCCATCGCGCTGGAACTGGCTCCGCTGATCGGGGATCGGGTCCATATTACGAAGTCCAAGGCTCATTACTTGGAGTTTATGCACAAGGAAGGGACAAAAGGACATGCGCTGCGATTTATGGCGGAGCATCTCGGCTGCTCGATGGAGCAAACGATCGCGATGGGCGACGCATGGAACGATCGCGAGATGATTCAGGCTGCCGGTCTGGGCGTAGCCATGGCCAATGCGATTGATGCCCTTAAGGAGATTGCGGACTACGTCACGCTCTCCAATAACGAAGAAGGCGTTCGCCATGTGATCGAAAAGTTTATTTTGGAGCCGGCGAAGCAACATTGACCTTAGCCGTTAAACAAATGCAGCCCTGCGGCGACTAACGCTGCAGGGCTGCTCTTTGAAAGGAGCTATTTTTCGATGAAACATATCTGTCCTCTCTGCGGAGGAGAAAACGGCTGCGAGGCGGAGCGTGCAGAGGCAGACCTGGATTGCTGGTGCTTCCGCGCCTCCATTCCGGCGGAGCTTCTTAAGCGCGTTCCCGAGCCTTTGCTTGGCGTCAGTTGCATCTGCCGTCACTGCGTGGAGCAATTCAAGGAAGCCCCTGACCTTAAAGGCTCAAACGAGACTTAAGACCGGCTCTGGCATATTCACGATCCGGTCGCAGATCGCCTCCGCATCCGCCAGATCATGCGTCACAAGAATCGAAGTCATGCCGGACTTCTTTAGCAGCTCCTTCAGCTCCAGACGAATCTCTCCCTTTAGCGCCGCATCGAGATTGCTGAACGGTTCATCCATGAGCAGAAGCTTCGGCTGCGGCGCCAGCGCGCGGGCGAACGCGACGCGTTGCTGCTGCCCCCCGCTCAATTCGTGGGGGTATCGTCCGCCAAAGCCCTGCAACTGGATGAGCTCCAGCATGTTCTCCGTGCGCGCCGCCTGTTCCGAACGCGACAACCCCCGCAATCCGAAAGCGATATTTCTGGCGACGGTCATATGCGGGAACAAGGCGTAATCCTGGAACACCATGCCTACGCATCGATGCTCGGGTTGAACGAAGCGCCCTCCCCCTGCCATGACGATGCCTTCAATGGTTATCTCGCCGCTTTTCGGATTTTCAAGGCCGGCGATCAGACGGAGCAGCGTACTCTTGCCGCTTCCGCTGCCTCCGAGCAGCCCAACCGTCTCTCCCCGCGCAAGCGTTAATGAAAATTCCGACAGAACATCGCTCCCGGCTCCAGCATAAGCGTAAGCAATTTCCTTAAGGCTGACGTATGTCATGCCTTCTCCCCCCTACCGATAAAATGGTACAAGCAGACCGACGCAACGCCCAGCGTAATGATAAGGAGCGAAGGCAAGGAAGCTTGATGAATCTGCTCGTCGCTCGCATACTGGTAAGCCTTGGTCGCCAGCGTATCGAAGTTGAATGGCCGAAGCAGCAACGTAAGCGGAAGCTCCTTTACAACCTCCATAAAGGTCATTATGGCTCCTGTCAAAATGGAGCCCTTTAGGAGCGGCCAATCGATACGGAAGAAGGTACTCGTCGCTCCGTAGCCAAGAAGCCTGGAAGCCTCCGCGTATTTGGTCCCGATTCGGTCGTAACCGGCGTCGACGGCATTAAAGCCGACCGACAAAAACCGGGCGACGAAGGCGAATACGAGCATGGCTAACGACATGCTGAGCACCAGCTTCCCTTCTCCCAAGCCCATCATGCCGTACAAGCCGGATAGCGCCTGATCCAGCGACAGAAACAGGGCCAGCACTCCGATCGCCATAACGGCTCCCGGGATGGAATATCCCATCAACAGCAGCTTGCTCCCTGCCAGCGTAAATCCGCTCCGCCACATTCTCAGCGAATTGGCCGCAATGACGGACATCAGCATGATGATGCACACCGCGGCTGCAGAAACCGACACCGTGTTTCGAATCATCGCGGGGAACTTGTCGTTCCAGATGTCGTCGTACGTCCATGTTGCCCATACCGTCAATTGTGCGACCGGAATAATAAAGGACAACAAAACCACGATGGAACAAAAGCCAACCGTTAGCGCAGCCGGGATCCTCCGCAGCCTTTTTCGCTTTAGCACCGCACCCCCGCTTACAGAGGCGTTGAACCGCTTGCGGCTCCTCAGCAGCCTTTCTATGACAAAGATTCCGATTAATACGCCCATTAACGCCCCAGCCAGCCGTATCGCCGATTGCAGATCATACATGCCGAACCACGTTTTAAAAATCGCGACCGTAAAGGTCTGGATGCCGAAATGTTTGGCCACACCGTAATCGCCCAGCACCTCGAACGCCACAAGACTCGCTCCGCCCACAATGGCCCCCTGCGACAGCGGCAGGACGACCCGAAGGAAAACGGAAAGCGGCCTGTGCCCCAGCAGCCTGGCATTATCGATGTAGGCAGCGCTGTGCCGCTCCAGAAACGATTTGGTCATCAGGTAGACGTACGGGAACAGGAACATGGCAAAAATAAAAACGGCGCCCTGCATCGACATGATATCGAAATAACGCTGGTTCGGCGTCACGCCAAGCCCATTCCGCAGCAGCTTCTGCACGGTGCCGGTATAACTGAGCATATCGCCGTACGTATAGGCCGCTATGTAAGGCGGGATCGCCAGCGGGAGCACCAATAAGGCGGAGAACATCCTTCGAAGCGGGAAGTCATACGCGGCGACGAGCCATGCCAGCGACACTCCGATCGCAACTGAAGCCGCTACC
This sequence comes from Paenibacillus sp. PAMC21692, assembly GCF_014303795.1. NCBI lineage: Bacteria > Bacillati > Bacillota > Bacilli > Caryophanales > Paenibacillaceae > Paenibacillus > Paenibacillus sp. PAMC21692. The sequence goes on along the minus strand of NZ_CP060293.1, from coordinate 3,376,492 downwards.
GTGCCTACTACAAGCTGCAAAGACTCCATCAAATGGGAAGGGAGAATATAGGTCCGGATATGCGTCCAGTTCTCCCCTGGCTCTCCCCATAATCCCGCCAAAATATAAAGAGACGGAAGAAGGGCTGCAAAAGCCCCTATTCCGCTGATCGCGATCCATCCGTTCCATCTCTGTCTGAACCTCTGCAGCAAGGATGAGTACATCTTATTTCCAGCCAACCTTGGTCATAAGAGCCGTTGCCGCTTTGTTGTTCTCCCCCAGCTTCGCGAAGTCGATGGTTTGCGTCTTGAATTCGCCCCATTCCTTGAGCAGCGCCGGAAGCTCGGCATCCTTGTTGACCGGGAATTCGAAGCTGCCGTTCGTCAGCATTTCCTGGCCTTCCTTGCTTGTCATATATTCCACCAGCTTGAGCGCGTTGTCCTTGTTCTTCGCGTGGGCCGCGAGGCCGATGCCGCTAATGTTAAGATGCGTGCCTGTCGTCTCCTGGTTCGGGAAGAACACGCCGACGCTCTCGGCGACCTTTACTTCCTCGGCTTCCTTGGAGTTCAGCATCTGTCCGATGTAGTACGTGTTCATAATTGCCACTTCTCCGACGCCTGCCGCAATGCCCTTGGCTTGGTCGCGGTCTCCGCCTTCCGGGTCGCGCGCGAAATTGCCGACCAGCCCTTTTGCCCACTTCTCCGTTTCCGCTTCCCCATTTAAATCGATCATGGAAGCGACGAGCGACTGGTTGTACAGGTTGCTGGAGGACCGTACGAGCACTTTGCCCTTCCACTGTTCGCTCGCCAAATCTTCGTATGTAGACAACTGCTCGGGCTTTACAAGTTCTTTGTCGTATACGATGACCCGGGCTCGAGTAGCCAGGCCCACCCACTGGTTTTCCGTGTCCCGAAGGCTCTCCGGCACGTTGGCCAAAATAGCGTCCGAGTCGATCGGCTGCAGCACGCCGTTCTCCTTTGCATAGTTCAGGATGCCGCCGTCGACCGTGATGAACAAGTCGGCTTCCGTGCTTTCGCCTTCCCGCTTCATGCGCTCCACCAATTCTTCTGCCGTTCCTTTGATTTCGTTGACCGTAATGCCTGTCGCCTTCTCGAATTCGTCGAACATCGCGAAGTCGATATCGTAGTGGCGGGCCGTAAACACGTTTACGACGCCGGAGTCGCTCTCCGTCTTAACGGCTCCCGCTCCTTCTTGCTTGCCATTGGCATTCGTTCCGTTGTTGCCCCCGCAGGCCGCCAGCATCATCGATGCTCCCAAAATAATCGCAGCAGTGCCTGTTACGTACTTTTTATTCATTTCCTTCGTTCCTCTCATGTCCATATCGTTTATTCGTGATAATGAATATCATTACCGCCAATTGTAGCGAATAATAATGAGAAAACGCTGTGAAAATGATAATTTTATTGAACGAATTTATACGGGGACTATTGCTACCTTATGTTAAAGCGGGAGAATTTCACTAAGCCAGGGGCAGAGAAACCGTCACTTTTGTCCCTACGCCGAGCTCGCTGGTCAATACGATGTCGCCCCCGTGCCTGCGAACAAGCGATTTTGCAATGGGCAGTCCCAGCCCGTACCCCCCTTGTCCGCCGCTTCTCGCCTTGTCCGCCCGGTAGAACCGATCCCATACGTGGGGAATATCTTCTTCCGATATGCCAACTCCCCGATCTTCCACCGACAGCCGCACCTGATCGACGTCCAATTCGCCCGTAATGCCGATGACTCTGCTCTCTCCGGAATATTTGACGGCGTTGTCCAAAAGGATGCGGAGCAATTGGGCCAGCTCATGTTCGCCGATCGCCATGGATACATCCTCCAGCATGCCGGCTTCTACGTTTACGACAAACTCTGGGGTCATCATCATTTGTTTATCCGCCGCATCCTTAAGGACAGTTAACGGCTGCTCGCAGATGCCGCGAGGCTCCAGCTCTTCCGTACGTTCCGCCCGCGATAACAGCAGCAGATTATCGACAAGCCCCTTCAGCCGCTCGAACTCCTCCGTCGCTATTCGCAGCGAATTTTCCGTCACGTCCGGATCGTGTTTGCCCCATCGGCTTAGCATTCGGAGATGCCCGTCCATAATGGCGATTGGCGTTCGCAGTTCATGCGACGCATCCTCCACGAACCGCCGCTGCCTGCCGAACGACGCCTCCACTTCATCCATCATGCCGTTAAACATCGTCTGCATCGCCGTAATTTCGTCCTTGGCTCCCGTAACCGGCATGCGTTCCTGCAAGCCGTTTTGCCTGACCTTCTTCATCGTCGCATTCATGGCACGCAATGGCCGGATGAGACCGACAGCCAGCAGTCTGCCGCCCGCGATGCTGAGCAAAAGAGCAGCTCCGCAGCAGATAATCATAATCCGAAAAAAACGGGCGATCAATCGTTCCAATTCCTCCATGCTGCGCACCATTTCAATTGTGCCTTGGAAGTTGAAAATCGTTATAGGACTGCGCATCGCAAGCACGCCGTCCTCGTAAAGCACAGAGCCAGGGCTTAGGTCTGTCAACGAGCGCAATGGAATCCTTTCGGCCGAGATCGTACTCCCCGCAATAATCGCCGTATCCCCATTGGAATCAAGCAGCCGAATCATGCCTCCATGCACGTTGGCCCGCTCCAAATAAAGCCGAAGCAACGTTTCGTTGCCCGGCGTTATTTGAATTTCCTTGGCCAGCAGCTCGTTGAGCAGCTCCCGCATGTCCTGCCTTATTTTGGCTTCCTCCTGACGCACCATCCATCGCTCTACAAAGAAGTATTGCGTCAAATTGCTGACCGTCACGAGCACGCTCAGCAGAATGGCTGCAAGCAAGGTCATTCGCCAATGAAACGGCAGCTTGCCGGAAGACTTCCTAAGTGACGGCTTGCGTCGCTTGCCGAATACCGCCGTCATCTGCGCATCACGTAGCCGATTCCTCGGACGGCTTCAATAACGCTGGGCGACCCGGGCTCGTCGATTTTGTTCCGCAGGTAACGAATGTACACATCGACGACGTTGGCGTCCACAACCGCCTCGTAGCCCCATACCGTATTCAGCAGCGTTTCCCTCGACATCACGCGATTAACATTTTTCATCAGCGCTTCCAGCAGCGCGAACTCCCGTTTCGTTAGCGCAATGACCGTGCCGGCTTTCTTGACGATTCGCGATTCCCGCTCCAACGTCAGATTGCCGCCGGCAAGAAGGGATCCGGGATCCGCCGACTCCTCTTGCCTCCGAAATACAACCCGAATGCGAGCGAGCAGCTCCTCGATGGCGAACGGCTTCGGGATGTAGTCGTCGGCCCCGCTATCCAGACCGGATACGCGGTCCGACACGCTATCTCTCGCCGTAATCATAATAATCGGCGTTTTTTTGTATTTAAGTATTTCCCGGCACACATCGGCGCCGTCCATTTCCGGGAGCATCAGATCCAGCAGCACGAGATCCCAGGCTTCGCCCAGCGCGAGCTCCAGACCGGATCTGCCGTCGCGCGCAACCGTCACTGAGAAACCCTCATGCTTCAGTTCCGGCTCCATGAACGCCGCAAAATGCGCCTCGTCCTCGATTAACAATATCCGTTTCATCTATTTGGACTTCCCCCATCTCCATTGTGGCATGTCTCTTCATGATAATCGTTCTCACAAGTATCGCGCAAGCCTGCTTCGCAATATTATGCCCGCCAGCTTTAGCGGACTATTGTTATAGCCGACGTCGAAGCAAAAAGGCCAGCCCTTCGGCTGACCTCATTTCCCGCTTTAAATGTTTCTTTCGCTTATTCGATGTCTTCCCCCAAGTACTTGAAATAATCGAAGTCCGCGTGTTTCATCGTGCCCGACAAGTCCTGCGCGCATAAGCCGACGAACGTGCCGGTAAATCCAAGCTTGCCTTCGTATTCGTCGGACAGTTGCCCAAGATCCAGCGCGGGACCCACCGCTTGCCACTCCGAGCCGTCCGGCGAGCAGTGAAATTGCACGCGCTCGCCATCGACGATTACCTTTAGATAGCAACGTTCCCAGCCCTCGGCGGAGACGAAGGCGTCCTCCGGCTCGTCGTATTGCCCTTGCTTCGTGGTCATCAGCCGGATATGCTTGCCCCGTTCCTCGTCGCGGGTTACCAGCAAATAAAAATGGTCGCTCTCGTCATAATACAGCGTCAATCCCGCCATCTGGTTAAAGTGCTCCGGCTCGAATTCCACGCAGGTCTCGGCAACGCAGCGGAAATGCGCCAGCCTTCTCGCCACCATGCTCTGGCGGAACCAGGAGTATAACGACTCGCGGCCGCGCAGCCGCAAGAAGCCCTTGCGCTCCGACAAGCTGAGCCACTCGTCGTCCGCCGGCACTCGCAGCGTGAAATACGCATTCCCGAGCGCAGCTCCGTCGAAGTCATCTTGATCCGGGAGCTTCGGGATCGGATGGGGCGCAAGATCCGGCGCGGCAAACCGGAGCCCGGGAGCCTTGCCGCCGCCTTCCAGCCGCAGCCAGCCGTCTACCGTCCATACGACGCGGGCAAGCCCCGTTTCCCTGCCCAGCGGAGACAGCCGTCTGCCGGGCAGCGCACGCGCGCATATAAAGGACAGGTACCACTCGCCGTTCTGCGTCTCCACGACGGCTCCGTGTCCCGCCTTCTGAAGCGGATGATCAGGCGCGTCGATCGTCGTGATGAGCGGGGACTCCGGATCGTATTCGTACGGTCCTTGGATCCGGCGCGAACGGGCCAATGTCGCGGCGTGGTTCCAACCCGTGCCGCCCTCGGCGAGCAGCAAGTAATACCATCCGTCCCGCTTGAACATAAACGGCCCTTCCGTCACGCCGATCGAGGTGCCTGTCGCAATGGTCATTACCGGTCCGACAAGCTTTCTCTCCTCCGGCGAAAATTGCTGCATGACTACTCCCGCAAAACGATCCCTCCCCTTTCGGAAGTCCCACCGCATATTGAGCAGCCATTTGGTTCCGTCGTCGTCGTGGAACAGGAAAGGATCGAAGCCGCTGCTGTTCAAGTGAAGCGGCGCCGACCACGGACCGTTAATATCGGTCGCCGTCAGCAAATAATTATGCAAATCCTTGAAGACGCCGCGACGCGCCATCACGTTCGTAATCATGAGATAAAACATGCCGTTGTCGTACGTCAGCGCCGGCGCCCAGATGCCGCCGGAGCTCGGAACGCCCCGCAGGTCGAGCAAGGAGGCATCGCAAAGCGGGCGAGCGATCACCTGCCAATTCACCAGATCGCGAGAATGATGGATCTGCACGCCGGGAAACCACTCGAAGGTTGATGTCGCGATATAATAGTCGTCGCCCACGCGCAGCATGGACGCATCGGGATTAAAGCCCCTTAGCACGGGATTCGTTATCAAAGTCATCGTTCCACTCCTCCTCTGTCTTGTACGATTACAACGTATCATGGGGAGGCATCGCGTGAAATGAACTTTTTTCATATAAAAGTCAGACTTTTTCATCGTTTGCCAGCGGCGTCTGTTTTTCATCGGAATTTTGATTACAATAGAGGCATGAACTACTTATTCGAACCCGTCGCGTTTCATGGCAAACCTTTGCTGCTCGGTTCTCCCACCCGGACGACCGATGTCTTCGCCGGCTTCTACCATTGGCATCCCTGCTGCGAGCTGCTGCTCGTCCACGAAGGCACGGGCAGCGTCATCGTCGGCCAGAAAACCTATGAGATGAAGCCGGGCCGGTTGTTTATCTTCCAGCCAAATCAGTTGCACAAGGTATTCGCGAGCGTAAGCGAGGAAACGCCTTATGTGCGAACGATTATGTTCTTCCAGCCGCATATGTTCGAGCAGGCGCTGCGTCCATTCCCTTCCCGACATGCTCTGCTGGATCGCTTATGGCGGAGCGGGGAGGGAGAATCGGCCATCGACTTGCATGGGGAGCTAAGTTATTTGGAGCATATCATCGACCGATACAACAATCGTCCCTTCGCATCGAATCCCGTTGCCGAAGAAGAAGACATGACGATGCTTCTCCTCCATTATCTGGAAGCGGTCGCCTTTCAGGGATCCGTGGCGGAAACGGCCGAATACCGTCCCTTTACCTATTCCGAGCAGGCCATGCAATGGATCGAAGAGCATTATGCCGAAGATATCGGGCTGGAGCATATCGCGGAGGCGCTGCATCTGTCCAAATTTTATCTGTCCCGGTTGTTCCGGCGCGAGACTGGCGGCAGCCTGTCCGATTATCTGATCGCGCGAAGAATCAAGCAGGCGTGCAGGCTGCTCCATACGACCCAGTACTCTGTCGAGCATATATCCGCTGAGGTCGGTTACCCCAATGTATCTTATTTTATCCGCAGCTTTAAAACCGCAATGGGCACGACGCCGCTGCAATATCGGGCCGCGGCAAGGAAAACGGGGCAGTAAAAGAGCTCATATTTCCTTGCCGCGCCTTAACCGCCCCGCTTCTGCATGCGTCTACCAAAGGTACAAGTCGTTGCCCTTCAGCTTAAAAATGGCTTCCATGAAATAATAATCGCCGTAAATTATGGCATGGTGATGCGTCTTGGAATGGTAAGCGCCCGTCCCGTTCTGCAATATCGCATCCGTCCCGCGCGACCAGTCGCTGCGCGAAGCGTCCAGCGCCTTCAGCATCCGAAGCGCCGCATTGACATAAACGTCCTTCTCGTACGGACCGACGGCCTTGGCGATCTCCAGCAATCCGCAGGCCGCGATCGCAGCAGCCGTGTCGTCCTCGCGCCGCGGCTCGGCCGGCTGGCGGAAGTCCACGGGGATGATCCCGCTGTCCGGGACGTTAGCCATGAAGTAATGCGCGATCCGCTTTGCCGTCTGCAAATATTCATCTTTGCCGGTATGGATGTAACTCATCATAAAGCCGTACAGCCCCCATGTCTGTCCCCGCGTCCAGGAGGAGCCTTGCTCATAACCTTGACCGCCATACGTTTTTACGACGCCGCCCTCAAAGGGATCGAATTCCACGATATGATTGACGGAGCCGTCCGGCCTGACGAAAGCTTCCATCGCCGTATCGGCATGCTTCATCGCGATCTGCTTGAAGCGCGGATCTCCGGTCTCTTGGGATGCCCAGTACAACAGCGGAATGTTGAGCATGCAGTCGATGATCGCCCAGCCGCGCGTATCGCCTTCCTCCAGATCGTTCCATGCACGGATGAAGCCGCCGGCCAGATTAAACCTGCCCGCCAGCAGATTGGCGGCATGCAGCGCCCGTTTGCGCGACTCCGGGTTGCCCGTTACTCTATAATTCGCCACGCTCGTCGGCAGCCACATAAAACCGACATCGTGATGCAAGCCGTAGAACTGCTCGAAGCAGAGATCCAGCTTATCCTCGGAAATTTGCGCGATTTCTTTATATTTGTCCAGCCCCGTCTCGTGGTGCATCAGCCACATCATGCCGCCCCAGAAACCGTTGGTCCACCAGCAGATGCCGTCCGCCTCGTCGCCGGTGGGATTGTCGATGGAGCGGTCGTCAAAAGTGCCGTCGATGGTCGTGTACGGAATTTTATTCCGCGTTTTTTCGCTTACCCAGTCCATCTTCTCCGTTATTTTGCCGATAACCTCATCCAGCCACGCCTTGTCCTTATCCTGCAGCATCCTGTTAACCCTTCTTTCTGTTGATGTCATAAGCCAATTATAGCTTGAGCGCTAGGTGCAAAGTTGCCGCCATTCGTCCGAAAATGTTGATTTATTGCGCTGTTTGCTCCGCCGCCTTCACCTGAAAATAAACCGAATAACTTTCGTCCTTAATCTCGTGCAGCGGGATCAAACGAATATTAACGCTCTGACCTTTGGTTTTGTAATAGCCGGCATTCCACCAGCTATGGTTGCGCTCCCGCTCCGGCGTCAGCAAACTTTCCGGGCATTCGGCGTCGCCAACGAGGAGACGATCTTCGTCCGTCAAGCCGGCCAGCACGACGGGACCGTCTACAAACGCGTACCGATCCGCCGAGCCTGGCAGCGGCTCGGCCGCCAGCGCCTTGGGCAGCTCCACCTTAACGAGATCTCCATCGCTCCACACTCGGTTCAGCTTACAGAAACCCGTGCCTTCCGGCACATCCTGCTGTAGAATGCCGTTAACCGTGATCGTGGCTCGCTCCTTAACCCACCATGGTATCCTCAGCTTAAGCGCGAACTGCGCTGCCCGGCCGCAGCTCACCTTTACGCTGAACAGAAACCGGTCGGGCCTAGTAACGGGTATGGCAGGTCGATGCACCTCGGTAATCGCCTTCATGCCAGTCACATTCCACTTATTCATCGGATACAGCCCCTGCTGGCTATCCTGCTCGATGGCGAGGCCGACCCGGACTCCTTCCAGCTCAATCGAAGCGACGGACGGAATCCATTGCGCAATCGCGACGCCATCGCCATCTCTCAGATAAATTTGGGATTCGTAGGCCGCGTTGGCTTGAATCAGCGTTCCGTGACAGCACCAGAAATGTCCCGTCTCCGATCCCCATGTCTTGCGGCTGCCGGGGGCAACCCCGAGGAAATAGGAGATCATGCCCGTATCTCCATGTTGATGCGCCAATACGCCGTTGACGAACCGCCTCTCCCAATAATCGGCGTAAGCGGCATTTCCCGTCCAGCGCAGCAGCGTATGCGAAAGCCGCATCATATTGTAGTTGACGCAATGCTCCTGTCCGACGCCTAGTCTCGCTTCCATATCATGATGCGGCATCCAGAGCTCTCCGTCGTCGCCGGCGCCCGTGCATATATACCCCCGCTTTGTGACGGCGCATGCCCAAAAGGATTCCGCTATGCGGCGAAAACGCTCGTCCCCGGTCACTTCGTACACCCTTGCGGCGCCTAATATTTCCGGGATTTGCGTATTGGCATGTTTGTTCGTCAGGACATCCTCGCCCCGCAGCAGCAGATCAAAGAACCGGTTGCGGACATAACGCTCCATCAGCTTCCTGTGGTTATCCGCCCTTGTAATGCCGTACAGCTCGGCCCAGGTTTCCAGCATGCCGCCCGTCTCCATATCCAGCAGCTCGTCCAGCTGCTCCTGCGACAAAGCCGACGTCCAGCGGTAAAACCAGTCCGCCATGCCCTTCGCGATGGACAGCGCCTGCCCGTTGCCCGCCAGCTGATACATTTCGAGGAGCCCCATCAGCAGCTTGTGCACGGTATAATGCGGCGCCCATACCCACTTGCCGTTTAAGAGCCGATGCATAAAGGTTTCCGGGAACGCGGCGAGCCACCCGCCTCCGTTCGCCTCCTGGCAACGCGCCAGCTCCGACACGATCGTATCGGCCTTCGCCTTGACCATGAAATCGTTAGTCTGCGCGTAAATACGAGCCGCCGCCGACAGCCAATGCCCCATGAAATGTCCCCGAAGCTCGCAAGTGACGGCTTCCCAGCCCCAATGCCACTGTTCGGGTCCCTCCATACTGGTTGTGGAGGCCGTCGTCGTGCCCCCGTTGCCGCTATAGCTCCACAAGCCCGCTTCCATATAGAAGCCGCGGAGGAGGTTGGCATTGGTCAAACTCATTACATAATCCTTGTTTAACCGGAAACGTGCGGCCAGAGGACCCTCCCCAAGCTTCGCCCGTCCCGGCTCTAAGTTATAAAACTGCGCCATCATCGCAAACCCTCACTTTTTTCATATCATGTAATTAGTTTAATATTTATAATAAAGGCAAAGAATAGACGGAATATAAAATTGCATATACTTTTTTCATCTTTATAATGGAGTTATAGAGCTTTAAGTTCAAGGAGGATACCGGCTATGGTAGGTACAGTACGGTTAACCGCGGACCGGATGCCGCTGGTGCGGGACATGGGGTGGAATCAGACGGCTGCCGTCTATACCCATCCCGACCGGGTGCTGGACTACGATGTATTTTTGTTTGTGACGAAAGGCTGCATGCATGTGATCGAGGAAGGAACGGAATATCGGGTGCGGCAGGGCGAGCATTTGTTTTTGAAAAAGGGGCTTCGTCACTGGGGCCTGCCCGAAAGCGAAGCGGGCACCGCATGGTATTGGATTCACTTCGATGCTCCGTCGGAAGAGCAGGACGGCTACAGCGGCCGCTTGCCGATGCCCGAGACGGGCTACTATACGCCGGGCCATTACGAATACCGGTTCGAGCTGCCCAAGCATGGCGGATTGCCCCTTCAACCTTCGCTCGGCGACAGGCTGATGGCGATGCTCGACGAATACAGGCAGCCCCGGCTGCACGGCATGACAAGAGCGAGCATCCGGGCGTACGGGCTGTTTCTCGATTTGCACGAGGCAACCTTATCCGACGAGGATGCCCAGGTTCCGGCAGGCAAAATGTCGGCGCTGACAGGCAAAGTGATGGCTTATCTCGTCGATCATGCGAGCAAAGAATTTCAAGCGGAGGAACTGGCGCGCCGGCTCGATTTGAATTACAACTATATATCGACCGCATTTCGCAAACATACCGGCCGGACGGTGATCGAGATGCATACGAAGCTGCGGATCGACAAAGCGATCGATCTGATGCGCAACACCTCGCTTAACGTTTCTGAAATTAGCGAACGGCTAGGCTTCAACAGTCCCTATTACTTCAGCAGAGTGTTCAAGAAGGTGACGGGCGAAGCCCCGTCCTCCTATTGGCGGCATTTGTACCGGGTGTAACGCTGTTAAGCATGCCGGCGCCAGGGAGATACGACTGTTTCCGTCCTTTTGCAGCTCAGCGTGCCAGACAAAAAGAGGCTCCCCTTAAGCCAATGATGACCTAAGGGACAGCCTCTCTCAACCGTGAACCGTTATTCGGCTTCGGCTAACCAGTTTTCCAAATAATGTCCAAGCTATTGGGTTGCCCGCCTGGGCGCTAGCCTTTAACCGCTCCCGACGAAACGCCTTTTACGAAGTACTTCTGCAAGGACAAAAAGGCGATTAATACCGGCACCAGCGACATCGTCGTGCCCGCAAAAATCATATCCCAGCGAGATGAGAATTCTCCGACATAATAGAACAGCTCCACGATCATCGTCTTTGTCTGGCCGGATGGCAGAACAAGCATCGGCATCAGGAAGTCGTTCCAGATTCCAAGACCTTGCAGCACGACCATGCTGGCCGTAACCGGGCCAAGCAAAGGGAAGACGATTCGCCAAAATATGCCTATCCGCGTACAGCCATCGATCTCCGCGGATTCCTCTATTTCTCTCGGAACGCCCTTGAGAAAGCTCGTATATAGCAGGACGCCGAAACCTACCGAACCCGCGATGTAGATCAGAATCGGTCCGCCCAGATTGCCGAACAGCCCCATCGTCTTGAGCTGCTTGAACAGCGGAATCATGTAAACCTGGAACGGAATCATCATGCCGAACAGGAAAAAGATGTAGACGGCATTCGTCCACTTGCGGTTCGTCCGTTCGATCGCATACGCCGCCATCGGGATGATGACAATCATTGCGGCGATCGAGCCAAGCGTAAGGACCGCACTGTTTAGCATCGCTTTCGGATATTCCGTTTCGGTAAGCAAATATTTAAAGCTCTCCGTATAAAAACCTTCCGGGAACGCAATGGCGTCACGAAGAATTTCGGAGTTGGATTTAAACGCAGACATGATATTAAAGAAGATTGGAAATGCGAATAGGATCGCAATGAGCAGCGTAACCGCGAACAAAATGATTTGACCGGATGTAATCGGCTTTTTCGCTTTTTGGCCCATCTTACATCTCCACCTCCCGTTTGCGAAGCACTCGAATCTGGATAAGCGAAATAATAAGAATGAGAATAAACAATACGATTGCAAGCGCGGTGCCGAAACCTTGTCGTCCTTCGCCGAACGCAACCTTGTATATAATGTAAGTCAACGTTTCCGTGGCAAAGCCCGGCCCGCCGTTGGTCATAACCGCAATTTGATCGAACAGCTTCAGGGAGTTGATCATCGACAACATGACGCATACGGTCGTTGCCCCTGCCAGCAGAGGGAACGTAACATGCCGGAATTGCTTCCACTTGCCCGCTCCATCGATGCTTGCCGCCTCCAGAAGCTCTTGCGGAATGCCCTGCAGGCCCGCCAGATAAATAATCATGTAGTAGCCCGATGCTTTCCAAACCGTTGACAATATAATCGATAGCAGCGCAAAATCCGGGTTGCCGAGCCAGTCTGTCTTAATAGCGCTTAGGCCCGTCATATCCAGCAGTTGGTTTACAACGCCGAAATTGTAATTCAAAATAATCATCCAGATAAAACCCATAATAATACCGCTCATCAGTACCGGGAAATAAAAGATGCTGCGGAACAAATTGCGGAACCAGCGTACTTGATCCACAAGGATAGCCAGCACAAGGGCCACCGCATTTTCCAGCAGAACAAGCGAAACAGCAACGATAATCGTATTGGTCAGCGCGTTATGAACCCTCGGACTTTCCCATATTTCCTTAAAGTTGTCGAAGCCGATGTAACGAACGTTTTCGCTAATGCCGTCCCAGGACGTAAAACTAAGATAGATACTGTTGAATGTGGGGATCATGACAAACAAGGTATATAGTACAAACGCCGGCAATATAAACCATATCGCGTAGCTCTGCCACCATTTTTTCTTTTTTCTGATTACTGCCGTGGCATTCATAACGCTCTCCTCCTGCCTCTTCTGAAAGATAACCTCTGCCGCCCGGCAGAGGTTATCCCGCATGTTGATCGCCTAAGCTGTTGGCTTTATTGTTGGTTTGCTTTCACGTTGTTGTCGTATTCCGTATCGGATTGCTGCATATATTGCAGAACATCGGCGTCGTTTACGACGAGGTCTTGCAACAGCTTGTAGAACCAGTTGCGGAATTGCGGCGGAATTGCGTTCTCGCCGAACCACTGATTGATCATCATGGACTTCTCGACCGAAGAGTCCGCCATAAGCCGAAGCACTTCTTGCATATGCTCGTTCGTCTCGTAGGTTACTTCGGCAGCCGTCGTTGGAATTCCGTTGACGGTCGCCAGGTACGGGCTGTATTGCGCCGGATCAAAGAAAAATTTGATAAACGCCGAAATCGCTTCTACTTTGTCGGCATCCTTGGCCGCTTCTGCGGAAAGGGACCATCCGGCAAGGGTAGGCAAGCCGTTAACGATTACGGAGCCGTCTTTGCCCGGCAACGCATAGAAGCCGTATTCGAAGCTGGGATCAGCCTCCGTAATTTGCCCGAACATCCAGGGACCCGAATATAGCTGCGCAGCCTTGCCCGTTACGAGCATGGAAGCCGTCTGGTTGTCGCCCGTGCTCAGCCAGCCTTTGTCCACATATTTCGTGAACAGCTCCTTATAGTCGTTAATCGCTTGTACCATAGGGGCATCGGTAAAGCTCGCCGTCTTGGCTGTGCGTTTGGAGTTCCAATCCGGATCTTCTTTGTACACGTTGTTGATCAGGAAGTAATTGACCCAGAAGCCCATATGGAAAATATCTTTGCCGCCGGCTACAATTGGAGAAATTCCGCTGTCGAGCAGCTTATCCTGTATCGCGATAAACTCGTCGTATGTCTTCGGAAGCTCTGTAATTCCGGCATCGGCGTATGCTTTTTTACTGTAAATAATGCCGTTGGGCGCATTGCCTGTAAGCGGAGCGTTATATTTTTTGCCATCATATTCCGGCAGGAAGGTAAACAGGCTGTGCAGCCCTTCCGGCAGCTCGGCCAGCTTGCCCGCATCCGCAAAAACTTTCGTATCGCGCATTTCCACCAGGTCCGGGAATTCTCCGACCGCGTCTTTTGTTTTCAGCCAGTCCAGATAGGAGTCGCTTGTCGTTTCGCTGATGTTTTTAACCGTAATGTGCGGGTTAGCCGTCGTAAAAGCGTCAATCGTTGTTTCAATCGCTTGTTTCGTAGCCGGATCGCCCGTTGCGTACGCAACGGAAATCGTCACTGGCTTATTGCTTTCGGCAGCATCCGTTCCTGCCGGCGAAGCGCTTGGCGCACCGTTATTCGCACCGGAATTGTTGTTGTTCCCGCCGCAAGCGGTCAGTACTAACGAAGCAGCCGTAACAATGGAAAATAACTGAAATAATGTTTTTTTGGCCATCTTTCTGTAAGCCTCCCTTTATTGAGTACCAGGTTGTAAGGATGTTGTTTTCCTTGATCTAAGAGTATCATCCGCCAAAGTCGTTATGAATGAAGTTTTTTAAGCCGCATATGCGGCTTATTTAAGATGTTTGGGGAGGATCGGCAATAATAATTGCACCGAGGTTCCCACATGCTCCATACTGTTGATCGTTAAGCCGTAATCCTCTCCGCATATCGTTTTGATGCGGTCATGGACATTTTTCATGCCGATGTTTTTGCTTGGCGCCTTGGATTCCGCAAGCAACTGCTGAAGTTCCAGCAACCTGTCCTCTCCGATGCCCGCACCGTCGTCGTAGATCGTTACGACCAGCTTGCTGCCGGCAACCTCCAGCGATACAAGCACGCTGCCCTTCCCGCCCTTGGGGCGAATGCCATGCTGGATCGCGTTTTCCACGATGGGCTGCAGCGACAGCTTTAGAATGGGATAGTCTCTTCTCACCTCGTCGGCGATTTGCAGCCGGAGCTCGATTCGGTTTTCGTAACGAACGCGAATAATATAAAAATAGTCCTCCAGATGGTTCAATTCTTCCTGAACGGATACCCAATCCTCTCCGTAGTCGATCACGTATTTCAACTGATTGGACAATGACAAAATCATATCGGCGACTTCTTCGTCATCGTTGTAGACGGCATTCATCCGAATGACTTCCAGCGTATTGTACAAGTAATGGGGACGTATCTGGCTTTTCAACGCGCTGAGCTCGGCTTGCTTTTGCTTGATTTCCGCGACGTACGCATCATTGATAAATATTTTGAGCCGATCCACCATTCGATTAAAGCCAAAGGCCAGCCTGCCAAGCTCGTCCTTGCCGTATCTCTCGATGTGCGTGTCCAGATTCCCCATTTCTACCTTATTCATATGCAGCAGCACATTGCGAATAGGGGCCGCGAGCCGCTTGGAGAACCAGGTTCCCATTGCCAGCAGCACGATCGAACAGACGATAATGGCGATATAGACGGTCGATTGAGTGGATGTCAGTTGCTCGAACAGCCCATTTTTGGAAACCCGCATAAAAACCTGTCCGTTGAGATATGGAACCTCATCGCTAAACGTCAGATAACCGCTGTCTTCGGAACGATCCAATACGGAGATCGATTCTCCGTCTGCCGCTTCCTTGCTGCTGTAGTAGACTTGATTGTCGCTGTCGAGCACGTAGAGCTCATCATCTCCGGACAAGTTCGTTTCCTGCAGCAGACTATCCAGCACCCCCGCGTCTACGTCGATTAAAAGACTTCCTACTACTTTAGGGTCCGGAGTCAGCGTGCCGGAAATATCGATCAGGTTGCGCGCGAACGTTATCACCTTCTGATTCGGCGCGTTGTAATAATATTCGCCATGGGTCGGATAGATCGACAAGTAGTTGGGACGCTCCTCAAGCGGCTTCAGCCATTGATCGATGGGCAATTTATCCGCGAGAAGAGGTTTGCTTTGCTTCGTCTGGTAATAAATCTTTTGATCCAGCGCTCTTACGAAGTAGACGCTTCGAATATGCTTGTCGCTATATAACACTGTTCTTAAAAACGCGCCGATAGGAACGCTGTTGATTTGCTCGAACTCGTTTACGTTAGCCGTCTGGTCGACGGACAACGTAGGCGAATAACCCTCGTATCTGCCTGTGTACATTAGTCTCGTTATTTCGTCGTAATCCGAAAAAAAGTTGTTGATATTATAGCTCAAATATAAGGACATCTGCTTTAAATTGTTGATCGTAAACTGCTGAACATGACCGCTGAACGCCTGCAGCGAAAAGATGCTAAGCGCAATAAGCGGTATTAAGCCGACAAGCAAAAACGCAGCCGAAAATTTTACAAAAATACTGTTCCACCACTTCCGCAAGATCGCCAACGCCTCCCACTCCCCCGAATAATAAGCAAGAAAGCATGTCCCGCCATCAGCGCATGTTCCATATGCGCAAAGCGAAGCATGCTTTCATCGAACGTTCCTATCCTTTTATTGCCTGAATGCTTGTTTGTACTCTTGCGGCAGCTTGCCTGTCTGTTTCTTGAACATATCGCTGAAGTGGCGGGCGTTATTGTAACCCACCTGCTCCGCGATTTCGTAGATCATCATATCTGTATGCTTCAGCAGCTCCATTGCCTGCTTCATTCTCAGATCCGTAACGTATTGCTTGAAATTGCGTTTCATATGTTTCTTGAAAAAGCTGCTGAAGTAATACGGGTTCATAAACGCGATGCCAGCCACCGACTCCAAGGAAATATCTTCTCTATAATGCTCATCGATATAGGCTGCTATACGGGCTATTAACGTTTGTTCCTTGATCCCCGGCTTGTCGCCGATCCGATTGTACAGCTCCAGCAGCATATCGTATATCCCGTCGCATAAATCCTTGTAAGTGACATAGGTTTCCAGCCGGCCCTGCAAATGCTGGATGTCGAAGCCGAGGTCCGACATGGGCACATCCGCTTTCTTGACCTCTTGCACGATAAAGAGCATCGACGAAAAGCAAGTGGATACGGCAAGCTGCCGGTTGCCGATCGTCGCGCTTTCGATTAATCGCAGCAGCGTTTGCATCGAAGCTTTCGCACCGGACCAGTCTCCCACGGTCAGCGACTTGATTATGCCGGACTGGAGCGTAAACCATTCGTTTTCGCTGTCCTTGCGTTGCTCCAGCTTGCGGTACGGGATGACACGGTTCAGACCTTCGTAATAGGTCATCTCCAACGCCCTCTTTGCCTGATCGCCGGATTGCTTGAGCCCAAACAGGGTTTCTGCCGATTCGCCTACGCCGACGGAAACCTTGAGTTTCAAATAGTCCGCTATATTGCGGCGGATGGCATCGGCCAACCGAAGCGGCACATCCTCCGCGGCATGGTTAAGCACGAAAATATGGGCTCCGTTCTGAATGAAGGAGTATCCTTTCCCGTATAAGGCAAGACTTTCTTGCACAATGTTATGAATGGCGAACTCCACCAGCTTCTGCGTTTGCGCCGGCCAGCGCTCGCTGTCGTTGCCCGAAGGGTCGATGCCGAGAATACCGATCGTATATCGCGAATCATCCAGCTTCTCGAGCAAATACGGGTAACCCTCCGACTGCTCGGAAAACGTTCCTTCGGCAAGCTGGGCCAGCCATCCGCCCACTTCGTCGTCTCTGTTTTTGCGCTCCAGCAAGTTCAGCTTGTCCCGGATCCGCCCTTCCTCGTTCTCCTCCGAAATTTGGCCCAGCGTCTTCTTGATGACGGCCTCCAATTCCGTTTTTTTAACGGGCTTGACCAAATAATCGACCGCGCCGTAAGCGACGGCGTCTCTTGCATAAGCGAATTCCTGATACGCGCTGATAAATACAACTTTGATCGGCAGTTGGCGTCGCTTGATTTCTTTAATGATGTCAATGCCGCTGAAATAAGGCATATTAATGTCGCTGATGACCACATCGGGCTTATAGGTCTCGATGGCCTCGAACAGCTCTTTGCCGTCGTAAGCATAACCCGCAATTTCCATGCCGTGTTGATCCCATGGAATCAGCTTGGTGAGCCCTTTCAATATGATCGGTTCATCGTCGGCCAGCACTACGGATATTGCCATTCGGCGACACTCCTTCCTCGTTCAATCATCTATACAAGCTAGTATACCAAGCGGAATTCAAGATACTCCTTCGAACTAAGCTATCGATGGGATGCAAGGGTAGTTTAGCACAGGTAAACAGGGGCCGTATGGGCTTTTTTTAAGGGATTTCAGCACTTTTTTTAGAACTTTCTCACTCTCCGACCAACCGAACGCAAAAGAACCCGAAGGAAGTCTCTCGATCTTCCGTCAGGTTCCATATTTCCCTTGGTATAAGCGAGATCAAGAAACGGCTTTATTATTCCGTTTGCATTCCGTGTTCTTGCACTCGTGGTAATTACCAATAAAGTCCAGTCGATGATCCAGCACCTTGAAGCCGTATTCCCGCTCCAGCCGCTCCTCCAGATCCGTCAGCCAATCCTCCTTGATCTCATCCAAAGCGCCGCATCTCTGGCAGATAAGATGGTGATGCATATGCTCCTGGCCTTCGCCGCGAAGATCGTACCTCGCGACCCCGTCGCCGAAGTTCATCTTGGCGACAACCTGCAGGTCGGCTAGCAGCTCAAGCGTCCGGTAAACAGTCGCAAGACCGATCTCCGGGAATTTCTCCTTGACGAGCATGTACACGTCCTCCGCGCTCAAGTGATCCTGCTCGTTTTCAAGCAATACGCGCACGATGATCTCCCTCTGCGTGGTTAACTTGGAGCCATTCTCCATTAATGCTCGTTTAATTTTGTCGATCTCAGCCGAAACGTTCATTCCGCCCTGCTCCCTTCCAGCTCGTTATCTATTTAGAGGTTATTATGGGCTTCCCTTGTGTGTATGAGTAACCCTAACCTGGCAGTCCAATTATTTAGAATTATTCTAAACTAATGGTAGTCGATTTTCGCTAATAATGCAATCTCAAGTTGCGAACATTGTCGCCATATTCATCAATATGACATATATGGTCCGCGCGTCTATTTATTTTATAGCATTAACGTCTCCGACTCAAACAAAATGTTTGTAATGGGATACGTTGTTTCTGCTACACCAAAAAGCCGACCTCTCGGCCGGCTTTCTTCGAATCAAATTATAGAAGGCATCGATTGTTTCCTCAAATATCGGCTAACACCTGGTACCAGATGCCTCGTTTGGAATAAAGCTTGGAGCGCACCTCATCCCAGCCGCCCAGATAAGAGATATCGAACAATCCTTCCGGAACGACAAATTGTCCGCCCAGCTCCTGCTTGACGTTTTCCCGAGCCGGCCGGAAGCCGTGCTTCACGAACACGCGCTGCGATTCCTCGGCATGCAGAAAGGCGATAAACGCTTCCGCCACTTCTCTGGTGCCGTGTTTGTCGACGTTGCGGTCGACTACAGCCGCCGGATTCTGAATGAGAATGGTATCCTTCGGCACGACGATCTCGTACGGCACCCCTTGCTGGATACGCGCCTTGAGCTCATTCTCGTACGTTACGATGACGTCGCCCACGCCGTATTCGAAGGCGGCCATCGACGCCCGTCCGCTCTTGTCGAGCGATTCCACGTTGGCGTGTATGGATTTCAGGAATGACTTGGCATACGTCTCCGACTTTGCTCCTTCAATCTCTTCGGAGCGCTTCAAGCCTGCGCCGTAGATCGCGTTGATATCCCACTGCGCGCCGCCGGACGTCTTGGGGTTCGGATACAGCACCTTAACGCCATCCTTCGCGAGATCATCCCAGTCCCGAATGCCCAGCGGATTGCCTTCGCGCGTTCCCAAAACGACGATGGATTCCGTAATCATGCCGCCTTCGCTGCCGACGCGCCAATCATGACTGATGAAGCCGGCGTCTTCGATTTTGTCCAGATCACCCTCCATCGCCAGTACGGCGACATCGGCTTCGAAGCCGCCCGCGATAGCCCTTGCCTGGGTACCCGAAGCTTCATAGGACTCTTGGAAAACGAGGCTCTGGCCCGTTTCCTGCCGCCACTTCTCCTTGAAGGCCGGCAGCAGCTCCGCGAAAGCATCCTTCACGACGGAATACGCGCCGATAACCAGCGTCACGTCGCCTTGCGGAGAGCCCGGCTCAGCCTCTTGCTCCCCGCAGCCCGCCGTGGCCAGCAATGCCGAGGCAATCAGAAGAGATGCCAGAAGCTTTCTGTATATTGATGATTTGCGTTTCATCCATGCAACAACTCTTTCTCGTGAAAGTCGTTAGGTCGGCCATTAAAGGAAGTTCAAAAAATCCGTTTTCCATCATGAAGCATGCCAAGAAGCCTAACTTTTTGAACACCAACTTATAGCTAGATATGAATTGGCATCGGATCGACCTTTAGCGGATTCTCCATAATCCAGCTGTCGTCGTCGTTGAACATATAGGCGCGATGCACGAGTACCTGTACTTGCCCTCCCACTTGGAGCACCTCTCGTTCCAGGGATCGGTAGGTAATCAGCTTCGTATCGCCGATCGCAAGCTCTACCATCCATTCGCTTCCGCGAAAGTGCAACTGACGGACGGTTGCCGTCGTTGCCGCCGATGCGAGCTTGATCTCGCCCGGCTTGCCGTGCTCGATATATTCAGGACGAATGAGCGCTTTGGTGCCGGGTTGATCGGATAATGACTCGAATCCCTTTAAAATGGAGATATCCTCAACGATCGTGGACTCTCCGATAAAGCTCGCAACGAACGGCGTCTCCGGATTTTTGTAGATGTCCCAAGGGCTGCCCTTCTGCTCCAGACGTCCCTTGCTGATGATCATGATTTCGTCGGCTACCTCGATGGCTTCCTCTTGGTCATGCGTAACGAAGATCGATGTAATGCCGACGCGCTCGATCATTTCTTTTAGCCAAGTCCGCAGCTCCGTCCGGATTTTGGCGTCGATCGCCGCGAACGGTTCGTCAAGCAGCAGCAGTTGCGGCTCGGGCGCCAGCGCCCTCGCGAACGCGACCCTCTGACGCTGACCGCCTGACAACTGATGCGGGTAACGATGCTCGAAGCCCTTGAGCCCCGTAAGCTCGATGAGATACATTACGCGCTCGCGGATTTTCTCTTTGGAAAGCTTCTTGACCTTAAGCCCGAAAGCAACGTTATCGTATACCGTCATATGTTTAAACAGCGCGTAGTTCTGAAAGACAAAGCCGATGCCCCGCTCTTGCGGAGGCAGATCGTTAACGCGTTGGCCATGGAACACAATATCGCCGCTGGTCGGCGTCTCGAGTCCCGCCAGCATGCGCAAAATGGACGTTTTGCCGCCGCCGCTCGGTCCCAAGAGCCCAATCAGCTTGCCCTTCTCGATGTCGAAGCTGACGTCTTTGACGGCGTTGAAATCGCCGAAGCTTTTGTTTAAGCCGCGAACCTCAATATGCATGGCTAATGCACTTCCCTTCTTTTCTTCGACCATTCCATCAGCAGCAGCAATCCGACGGATACCGCGGCAAGCACCAGCGCGATGCCGTTCGCTGCCACAACGTTAAAGTTTTCGACGTCCTGGTAGACCAGGGTCGTTGCTGTCTGCGTTTTGTTCATAATGTTGCCCGAGACGACCAGCACCGCTCCGAATTCGCCCATGGAGCGCGCCACCGTTAATACGACGCCATATATGACGCCCCAGCGGATGGACGGCCAGGTAACCTTCCAGAAGGTGTACCAGGAGTACGCCCCCAAGGTAGAAGCCGCCTCTTCCTGCTGAGCTCCGATTTCCTGCAGCACCGGCATGACCTCGCGGACCATAATCGGAAATGTGACAAACAGCGTCGCCAGAATCATGCCCGGCAGCGCGTAGACGATATTGACGCCCATGTCGGCGAACAATGCTCCAATGACGGTGCTTGGTCCCAGTATTAGGACGATCATGAGACCGCCGATTACGGGCGATACCGCAAACGGAAGATCTACGATGCTATTAAGCAGTCGCTTAAGCCGCGGCCCCAGCCATTGTGCTCTTACAAGGTACAACGCAAGCATGACGCCGAACAGCGTGTTGATGATCGTAACGAGAACGACGATAATACCCGTCATCATCAATGCATGGATGGATTGCGGGCGCGACAGCGCATCCCAGAAGCCATCAATTCCTTCCTCCCATGCACCCGTAAAAATTTTAACCAGCGGCACGATCAGCAAAAGCGTAAATATGACATAAGTCAGGATGATCCACAGTCTTCTCACGGCGTCGACCTCCTTGCTTGCAGCTGGTTCACAAGCCACAAAATCAGGAAGGACAACGTCAATAACATAACGGATACGGCTGCAGCGCCTTGCGGGTTATTGCTCTCAATCTCTCCGAATATAAAGACGGACGCTACAAGCGTCTTGCCGGGAATATTGCCCGCAACCAGCACGACGGCCCCGAATTCCGCCAGCCCTCGGGAGAAGGCAAGCATTGCGCCGCTCAAAATACCGGGCAGCATCGTCGGGAAAATGACGCTAAAGAACGTCTTCGCCTTGGAGGCGCCAAGCGTGTAAGCCGCTTCTTCCTCGGAACGGTCCAGCTCCTCCAGCAGCGGCTGAATGGCCCGAATGACAAAGGGGAACGTCACGAACAGCATCGCGATGACGATAGCCGGCTCGTGGAACACGATCTCGATTCCAATCTTTCCGGCCAGCATGCCAACCAGGCTGTTAGGCCCCAGCAACAGAAGGATAAGTAGACCTCCTACCGCGGTAGGCAGTGCAAAAGGCAGATCGACGAGACTGTTCAGTATGCTCCGGCCCGGGAAGCGGTAACGGATCAGCACCCAGCCTATCATCGTACCGATCAACATATTGAGCACTGTGGCAATCAGAGCCAGCTTGAGGGTCAACAGTACGGCCTTCCAGGCCAGCGGATCCGAGACGCTTTCCCAAAATGGCGTCCAGCCGAGCGAGAAGGATTGGGTATATATCCCGACAATCGGCAGTACAATAAGACATAAAAAGTAGATCATGATGGCGCTTCTGAATCCGAAGCTCCAGGCTTTCCCCCGGAATATTTCGTTCACTGTGACATAACCCTCCAAACCATCGGCTCGAGCCGCAGGTGTGTTAACCATTTCATAATTGCATAATTCCTATTAGCTTACTAGGTATTTTAAATTTAGCATCCACCGCTAAAGGAAGTCAATGGTTAATTACGAAAAACTGATCGGATTAATAGCCTATTCTTATATATAAGTACGGCGCCTCATCCGTAGACCCGATAACTCGAACAATTACTCTCGCGGGCGGCGGCGGACAGGGCCGAGTGAAACGACTCCACTTAAACGCTCGGGAAGCAGTTAGCTGGCGAATTTAAGTCGGCGTGAGCGACTTACTCATTCGAAAAGCGGTCGCTCGGACGATTTAGGTCGGCGTGAGCGACTTACTCATTCGAAAAGCGAGCGCTTGGACGATTAGGTCGGCGTGAGCGACTTACTCATTCGAAAAGCGAGCGCTTGGCGGATTTAAGTCGGCGTGAGCGACTTACACATTCGAAAAGCGAGAGCTTGGACGATTTAGGTCGGCGTGAGCGACTTACACATTCGAATAGCGGGCGCTTGGACGATTTAGGTCGGCGTGAGCGACTTACACATTCGAAAAGCGAGAGCTTGGACGATTTAGGTCGGCGTGAGCGACTTACACATTCGAAAAGCGGACGCTTAACGGGGTTAAGTCGGATTAAACCATTAACGTTGCAGTAAACCTCACATGATTCAAACAGAAGTTACTATATTTGTAATTACCTACACGTTTTTCATGGACAAAACAGAAAAAGGCTCCTACATTTAGAGACGTAGCACGTTGTCCACGACCTCTAAACAAGGAGTCCAAACCATGGATAACGTAACCCAAAACACTGTCGTTCGTCAACTACTTTCTTTACTGCCTTTGGATGTACAGGATCGTCTACTCTACGCCGATCGCTATGCGAAGAAGCTTACGATTAGCAAAAGCATCTTGGTGTTCGTTCTTGCTCAGTTCAATAATTGGCAGAGTTATGTCGAGATGGAAGAACAAATCTACGCGCACTCCGAATTACGATCCGTTCTCGATCTACCCTGCATTAGCGCTGCACAACTTTCGCGTAAATTGGCCCAGATTCCAACGGAAATGCTGCATGAACTCTTCCTCCATGGCTTGGTTCATATCCAGAAGCTGACGGCAAATCTGAAGGGCATTTCACCTAGCATTGGGCGCCTAGCTCTTATTGACTCATCCAAGGTGAAATTGCCGCTTGTGCTTGGAGACTGGGCCAGAGTTTCGTCTACGTCCAGCGGTGTCAAACTGCACGTACGTCTCTTGACTGCTTCGCCTGATGTCGTTTATCCCGATGCCGTGATCCCATCGACGTTAAACGTCGGAGATCGAGCGGCTACCGTTGAGCTTGTGACCGAGTCCACCGTGACCTATGTCATGGACCGTGGCTACGATAACTACAAAAACATGGATAACTGGATCCGGCGAGGCATTCGTTTCGTCATGCGTATGCGGGATCGTGCCCTGACCACCGTTGTAGAAGAAAGGCAAGTAACGCCAGATGGCTCCATCACCCGAGATGCGATCGTTAGCGTAGGCGGCGATTTCCGCTCCATGAAAGAACGCATTCGACTCGTGGAGTTTTATGATGAGCAGGGGCGTTTCTACCGTCTGCTAACCTCGCGACTAGACATCACGGCCGAAGAAGTCGCTCATATCTACAAATGCAGATGGTTAATCGAGCTTTTTTTCAAATGGATCAAACAACATCTAAGGCTGAAGAAACTGCATAGCTACAAACCACAAGCGATTTGGAACCAGATTTACCTCACGCTGATCACTTTTATGCTTGCACAGTACATGCAGTTACACTTAGAAACGAAGAAAAGCGTTTGGCGCGTCCTCGAGTTGTTCCGTATTCATATGTTTCATCCTTGGATCCAGTTCCTAAACGCTCTATTCCGAGCGCCTACACGAACATCCACAGGAAAGAAAAGGGGTTCATCAAGAGAAGTACCCCCGTTGCGAACGGAATTAGGCATGTTCAAGAAAAGTAAAGTGACATAGAAAAAAGTAATTAACACAATTATTGGGAGAATGTGACTACAACTAGGTAGGGATTGCGTTTTTGGCTCACTCTCTCAAAAAGAGGCTGTAAAATAATTGATCTACTATGAGAAACATCCAATCGCACTGTTGATGTAACGTTTGTTGCAACCCTCATGGGATTAAACGACTTAAACGTTCGAAACGCTGTCAGTTGGCGGGTTTAAGTCGGCGTGAGCGACTTGCACATTCGGAAAGCGGACGATTTACTTACTGGCGCCTAAAAACGCCGAAAAGCCGGCGCTCGACGCGCCGGCTTCAAGTCTATTCGCCTTCAATATAATAACGGCTCTCGCCTTCCGTGATCACCGACTGGCCTTGCGTCAAATCCGTCATCCACGCGATGAACGCGTCCTTCGCAGGCTCCTCCGGCAGACAGAGCACCGTCACGCGGTCGGTGAACTCCGTACCGCCCACTCGCGTACCGCGGCCGTGCAGCTCGTTCTCCAGCTTGCCGTACCACGTGTAGTCCACGTCAACGAACACCTCGCGATGTAGCACCAGTTGGATCTCCTCAGCAGCCTCGATACCCGCTACCGCACCGTCCGTATAAGCCCGCACGAGTCCGCCAGCGCCCAGCATAATGCCGCCAAAATAGCGGGTGACCACTACAACGACGTTTTTAAGGCCTTTGTTTTTGATCACCTCGAGAATTGGTTTGCCTGCCGTGCCGCTGGGCTCTCCGTCATCGGACGCCTTCTGGTGCTGATCGCGCTCTCCGACCACATAGGCGGAGCAATTGTGCGTAGCCTGACGATGCAGCCGCTTGATCTCATCGATGAAAGCGACGGCGTCCTCTTCGGTTTCCACAGGTTTCGCGTAGCCGATGAACCGCGATTTTTTGATGACGATTTCTTTGCTGGCTTCTTGCCTGACCGTTTTATAGCTGGTTAAGTTCATTTGTTTCGCCTCCCGTCCCCGGGAACTACAGACGCGCTTCCAGCTCGGCTTTTTCCTTCTCGAAGCCCGGTTTGCCGAGCAGCGCGAACATGTTGCGTTTGTAGGCTTCAACGCCCGGCTGATCAAACGGATTCACGCCCAGCAAGTAACCGCTGATGCCGCAAGCCTTCTCGAAGAAATACACCAGGTAGCCGAACGTGTACGGCGTCATGTCCGCGATGTTCACGATCAGGTTCGGCACTTGGCCGTCCGTATGCGCAAGAAGCGTACCTTCGAATGCCTTTTTGTTGACGAAGTCCATCGTTTTGCCCGTCAGGAAATTAAGTCCGTCGAGGTTATCGTCGTCATGGCCGATCGTGATGTGCTCCGCAACTTCCTTCACTTGAATAACCGTCTCGAAGATGTTCCGGTTGCCTTCTTGGATAAATTGGCCCATGGAGTGCAGATCGGTCGAGAAGTCGACGGATGCCGGGTAGATGCCTTTGTAATCCTTGCCTTCGCTCTCGCCGAACAGCTGCTTCCACCATTCCGAAACGAAGTGCAGGTTAGGCTCATAGTTGACGAGAATTTCCGTCACTTTACCCTTGCGGTACAGAGCGTTGCGGGCAGCCGCGTACTGATACGCTTCGTTCTCCGCCAGGTTCGGGTTACCGTATTTCTTGGACGCGTCGGCCGCGCCTAGCATCATGGCGTCGATGTCGATGCCGGCCACCGCGATCGGCAGCAAGCCTACCGCTGTCAAGACGGAATAACGGCCGCCCACGTCGTCCGGAATGACGAACGACTCGTAGCCTTCTTCGTTCGATAGCTTCTTGAGGGCGCCCTTCTCCCGGTCCGTCGTCGCATAGATGCGTTTGCGAGCTTCTTCCTTGCCGTATTTTTTCTCCAGCTCCGCACGGAAGAAACGGAAAGCAATTGCCGGTTCCGTCGTCGTGCCGGACTTCGAGATAACGTTGATGGACCAGTCTCTGCCTTCCAGCAGCCCCAGCAGATGAGTCACGTAAGTCGAGCTGATGTTGTTGCCCGCAAACAACACTTGAGGGGTCTTGCGCTGTTCCTTCGACTGGATGTTGTAGAACGAATTCGACAGCATCTCGATCGCGGCGCGCGCGCCCAGATAAGAACCGCCAATGCCGATGACGATCAGCACTTCGGAATCGGATTGGATTTTGGAAGCGGCCTCTTTGATTCTAGCGAACTCTTCCTTATCGTAATTCGTTGGCAGATCGATCCAGCCCAGATAGTCCGAGCCGGCTCCCGTGCCGTTATGTAATTGGCCATGTGCCGCTTTGACCTGCTCTGTCAGGTTGTCGATCTCGTGTTGACCGATAAAAGCCAGTGCCTTGCTATAATCGAATTGAACGGTTTTGCTCATGTTTGCTAATTCCTCCTCTATGTAACTATTCCTTTAGAATATCGGATTAAAGCCCCGAATACAAGCATAACCCCCTGTTTGGAGGGGGCCTGCCATTCGCTTCTCAACTTAATAGTAGGGAGAAATCATGAGGTATACGACGACGCCAGTGAAGCTGACATAAAGCCAGATCGGCATCGTCCATTTCGCGATTCTGCGGTGCTTCTCCACTTGGTTCGTTATGCCGCGAACGGCCGACATCAGCGCAAGTGGCACAACGACTACCGCAAGCACGATATGAGTAAGCAGCACGAAGAAATAAATCCCCCGAAGTATGCCTTCGCCGCCGTATTTGGTCGACTCCGTCAAGTAGTGATAGGTTACGTAAGAGACGAGGAACAGCGTTGTGGACAAGAAGGCCAGACCGATAAACGCCCTGTGCATTTTAATATTTTTGCGCTTGACGGCTACCAGCGCTACGACCAGTGTCAGAAACGTGAAGCAGTTGAAAATCGCGTTCAGCAGCGGCAGCATTTTAACGTCGAATCCGACTTCGCCGTCGTAGGCCGGCAAAAAGAACAGGATCGCGACCAACGCCACGATGACGACCGTTAATACCGTCACCAGCGGCGTGTAATTTCTTTCTTTCATGGATTGAAATCCCCCTATTGCAAGTTGGTAGTGATTGTTTTAACTTTAGCCCATTTTCATAAGGGAATACAATGTCGGAGTATTGACGTTTATGTGAATTTGCGGCGCCACAATTAGAGGGGCTTGTTTGTGCCCGGATGAACGGGCCATTGTAGCTGAAATTTCATACACAAGCGGACTGGCTTGTTCGGTGGCGTTGCTCCGACAACGCGAAAGGCCGCATCGCTATAACGATGCGGCCTCATCGGCTGACGCGATTACTCGTAAATGTACGAACAGCAGTAGTCCGTCACTTCGGCAACCTGAAGCTTGAACTTCGTGTTGGCGGGAACCTTGAATTCGCCCTCGCCTTGGATATGGATCCATTCCGTCTCGCCTGGCAGGAGCACCTTAAGATCGCCGCCCAGAATTTCCATAATTTCAAGACAGTCCGTGCCGAATTCATAGTCGCCGGGCAGCATGACGCCAAGCGTCTTCTTTGTGCCGTCTGCGAATACAACCGCGCGGCTTGTTACTTTGCCGTCGAAATAGACGTTTGCTTTTTTGATTACGGTTACGTTCTCGAATTGCGACATGATTGATCCAATCTCCTTTAGTCCTTAGCAGGCGTAGTATTTAAATAATGGCAAGGCGAAGCGGCCGACGCCGTTCTCCTCAGAGGCAGCGCGTTTCATACAATCCAAGTAGGCCGGGGAGGAAATCGTTCCAACGAACGAAGCCCTTCCCAGCCTCTCATATGGCTATTACAGTAATGCTTTTACCTTGCTTACAACATTCTCGACCGTGAAGCCGTATTCCTTGATCACGCGGTCGCCGGGAGCAGATGCGCCGAAGCGGTCGATGCCCAGAATGTCGCCTTGATCGCCTGTGTAACGCTCCCAGCCGAACGGATGCGCCATCTCGATCGCGAGACGAGCTTTCACGCCTGGCAGAATAACGGAGTCTTTGTAAGCCTTAGGCTGGCGCTCGAACAGATCCATGCTCGGCATGCTGATGACCCGAACCTGGATGCCTTCTTCCGCCAGCGCTTTCTGAGCGGCTACCGCCAGCTGCACCTCGGAGCCCGTTGCAATCAGCTGCGCTTGCGGCTCGCCGGCAGCGTCGGAGACTACGTAAGCGCCTTTGCTCAAGTTCTCGCGGGCGCCCGTTACGGTGCCTTCGAGAATCGGCAGGTTCTGGCGAGTCAGCACAAGCGCGATCGGATTGCCCTTGTTCTCTGCCGCGTAAGCCCATGCGGCGGAAGTCTCGTTGCCGTCTGCAGGACGGATGACCGTCAAGCCCGGGATAATGCGGATGGAAGCCAGTTGCTCGATCGGCTCATGCGTTGGACCGTCTTCGCCTACCGCGATGGAATCATGCGTCAAGACGTAGACGACAGGCAGATTCATCAGCGCGGCCAGACGGATTGCCGGACGCAGATAATCCGTAAAGACGAAGAACGTGCCGCCGAAAACTTTGATGCCCGTATGCAGCGCGATTCCGTTCATCGCCGCCGCCATGCCGAATTCGCGAACGCCGAAGTAGATGTTGCGTCCGTCGTAGCTGCCCGGTTTGAATTGCGTCAGGCCCTTCAGGTGGGTCATCGTGGAGCTTTCCAGGTCGGCGGAGCCGCCGGCCAGGTTCGGCACGCGATTCGCTAGACCGTTCAGGGCGTTGCCGGAAGCAACGCGCGTCGACAAAGGCTTGTCCTCGGTCGTGTACGCTGGAAGCTCCGCGTCCCAGCCCTCGGGCAGGTCGCCAGCCGTTGCCAGCTCGAATTGATTGGCAAGCTCCGGATGGGCGTCCTTGTAAGCTGCGAACAGCTCATTCCAAGCCGCGTTGGCTTGTTCTCCTTTGGCTTTTGCCTCTGCGAAATGCGCGCGCACTTCGTCCGGCACGTGAAACTGATGGTTCTCATCCCAGCCGTATACTTGCTTCGTGAGCTTCGTCTCGTCTGCGCCAAGCGGCGATCCGTGAGGACCGGCATGACCGCCTTTGCCGCCTTTGTTCGGGCTGCCGAAGCCGATGACCGTTTTCACTTCAATCAAAGTTGGTTTGGAGGCGTCCGCTTTGGCTTCCTCGATCGCTTTCGTCAGCGCGCCGAGATCGTTGCCGTCGGAAACGCGAAGCACTTGCCAGCCATAACCCTCGAAACGTTTTTGTACCGTCTCGGAGTAAGACAGGCTTAGCTCGCCGTCCAGGGAAATATCGTTGGAATCGTACAGCACGACCAGCTTGCCCAGCTGCAGGTGACCGGCCAGGGAAGCTGCTTCATGCGAGATGCCCTCCATGAGGTCGCCGTCGCCGCAGATGGAATACGTATAGTGATCGATGACGTTGAAACCTTCTTTATTGTAAACGGCTCCCAGATGAGCTTCTGCCATTGCCATGCCTACCGCCATCGCGATGCCTTGGCCAAGCGGACCCGTTGTCGCGTCTACGCCAGCCGTATGGCCGAACTCAGGGTGACCCGGCGTTAACGAGCCCCACTGGCGGAAGTTCTGCAGTTCTTCCAGCGGAAGCGCATAACCCGACAGATGAAGCAAGCTGTACAGCAGCATGGAACCGTGGCCTGCGGATAATACGAAGCGATCGCGGTTGACCCACTCCGGATTCGAAGGGTTATGGACCATGTCCTTGGCGAATAATTGGTAACCCATCGGAGCCGCGCCCATAGGCATGCCTGGATGACCGGATTTTGCTTTTTCGATGGCGTCGATCGCCAGCGTACGGATCGTGTCGATCGACAGCTGATCGATAGATTTTTGCGTGACAGACATTTGTGTTCCTCCTAATTTGTCATTCTCTGTACCTATCCAAAGCCAGGTTAAAAGCTTTGAATATTGTATCACCCGGCATTAATTGAATACAACCGTCTTGTTCCCGTGTACGATAACCCTGTCCTCGATATGCCACTTCACGGCGCGCGCAAGCACGACGCGTTCGATCGTCCGGCCGATTCGCTTTAAATCCTCGACGTTATCGCGATGCGTGACGCGCTGAACATCCTGCTCGATGATAGGACCGCCATCCAGCTCTTCCGTAACGTAATGCCCCGTTGCTCCGATGATTTTGACGCCCCGGTTGTAGGCTTGCGCATACGGCTTGCCCCCTACGAAAGCAGGAAGGAACGAGTGATGGATATTTATGATGCGGTTCGGGAACTGCTCGATAAACTTCGGCGAAATAATCTGCATATAGCGGGCAAGCACGATAATGTCCGCTTTGTCCGCGACGATCTCCATCTGCTTGCGCTCCGCTTCCGCCTTCGTCTCCGCGGTAACCGGGACATGATGGTACGGGATGCCGAACGATTCCACAAGCTCCCGCAAATCGGGATGGTTGCTGATAACCATGGCGATCTCGGCATCCAGCTCTCCTGCGCGCCACTGCCACAGCAGCTCCATCAAACAATGATCTTCCTTGGATACAAAGACCGCCATCCTTTTCTTGCGACTGGCCCGGAACGTGTGCCACTTCATCTGGAAGCGGTCGGCGACCCGCGCGAAATCTTCAACTAGAACTGGAAGCTCCCGGTCCATGTCGTTTAAGTCGAATTCGAAACGGATAAAGAACATGCCGCCTTCGGGGTCCATCGTATATTGGTCCGAGGAGACGATATTCGCGCCATGCTCATAGAGAAAATGAGACACCGCCGCGACGATGCCCGGACGGTCCGGACAGGAGATCAGCATCCGGGCTCGTCCTGCTTGTCCTTTCGATAGTTTGGTTACTTGAGATGACATCGGATAAATCTTCCTTTTCTACAATGAATTTTGTTCCAAACCCTTTAAGCCTTTACGAGCAGATCTTTCCCTGCAAACCATGCCGTCAAGCGCTGGTTCACTTGCTCCTCCGACAGCTCGGAAGATAATGGACCGTCTACTTCCAGCATGTCGTACAAGCGCTCCATCGGCTCGCGCGGATCGGCTTTTTTTGCCTTCGCGTCATTTTTGAGCAGCGTCCACGTATCGATGATAAACGATCTGGGATCGATCTCGTGCTTGCCGAAATAATGATGAAGCTTTTCGACGTCTTCAAGAAAACCTTCGCCAAAGCGCGCCTTCACATCACCGCGCAAAAGCGCAATCTCGGCTTCGTACATCGGCCGTTCCTTCTTGTCGACTTTGCCAATCCACGGCGTCTCCAAAATAAACGGACGTCCCTTCAGAGCGTCGTGGCGGATAATGTTCGAGATCGCTTCGTGCCCCAGCCAGCCTGCGCCGATGGGAGCATGGCGGTCTTTGGACGCTCCCCGCGGATTTTTGCTGTCGTTAACGTGTACGACGGCGACGCGATCCAGTCCCACGATTCGATCGAACGTCTCCAGAACGCCGTCCAGATCATGGACGAGGTCGTAGCCTGCGTCGTGCATATGGCAAGTATCCATGCAGACGGTCAGACGTTGGTTGTCCTTTACCTTCTCGATAATGGCGGCAATCTCCTCGAAGCTTCTGCCGATCTCCGTTCCTTTGCCGGCCATGGTCTCGAGCGCGATATTGACAGCCGTGCCGCTTGTTCCTGCGAGTACTTCGTTTAATCCCTCGGCAATCCTGTTGATGCCAAACTCCGCATCCTTGTCTGTATAAGCACCTGGATGAAGGACGATATTGCGGACGCCGATCGCGTCCGTACGGCGAATCTCTTCTTGCAGGAAGTTTACGGCGAGCTCGAACGTATCATCCTTGTAGGAGCCTAGATTGATAATATACGGGGCGTGCACGACGATCTCGCCGATCCCGGCTGATTCCATCCGTGCCTTGCCTTCTTCGATGTATAATGTGTCGATGGGTTTGCGGCGCGTATTCTGCGGCGCCCCCGTGTAAATCATGAACGTGCTGGAACCGTACGAGATTGCCTCTTCGGCTGCAGTCAACAGACCCTTGTCCGAGAATGAAACGTGAGAACCTATTTTCAACATTGGCTTGAACGCCCCTTTCGGTTGATCAAACCTTATTTTACAAGGAATGTCGAAATAAATCTAGGAATACGCTATAATTCATTATTGAGGTGACATAAGGTATGAACGGAACGCCAAGCTGGTTTATGTATTTTATCGTTTTCTGGGCGATCGTGATGGTTATAGCCATGTCCGTTGGCGGCTTCTTCATGTTCCGGAAGTTCCTGAAGGTGCTCCCGATGAGGGACGGAAAGTCCAAGCTGGATTGGCAGAATTATTGGGTCGAGCGCAGCCGCAGCATGTGGGGGGAAGAGTCGAAGCAGTTCCTCGATGAGCTGGTATCGCCGGTGCCTAATGCCTTCCGCGACATTGCCAAACATTCCATCGCGGCCAAGATCGGTCAAGTCGCAATCGAACACGGAGCGAAGACCGTTACGCGCGAGCATTGTATTGAGGGCTACATACGCGCTACGCCCAAGCGCGATTATCGGATCCTTATGTCGTTCATGGAACGCAAAGGCATCGACTACAGACCTTACGAACATTTGATTAACAAATAGTGCTGACGCACTTGGCGACTACCCGCCAATAGATGTATTGTTTCAGTGCCGTCATGTCCGGTTAGACATATTTATGCAACCCCGCCACCCGCTCGTTCGTCTTACTATCGTAGGAGGTGGTTCAACCATGAAGAACAAACGCAGAACAAAGACCGCTGGAGCTGCCGCATTATTGATGGCCGTCATGCTTACTGCATCGGCTTGCGGCGCCAACAATAACAACGCAGGTCAAAACGTGAACGGCTCGCCCGAGCCCGGTATTAATGACCAATTGCCTGAGGAGAGCGGCATTCAGGATCCAGGCTCTATCGGCGACGACGAAGAGACGAAGCAGCCCGAAGAGTCCGCTACTACGGGAGGTGGCACGGATCCGGACGCTCCGGCCGATATCATTATTAGCAACGAGGGAATCTATACCGGCCTGATCGATTCCAATTCCATTGAAATCAGAACCGATGAGGGAGCTGCGGCTTACCGCATTACGGAAGAGCTTTCTCCCGCGATCAATGAGCTCGAATCGGAAGCGCCCGTCGCATTCGAATATACGGAGAAGGTCATTGACAGCGAACAAGGCATCAAGCAGCTGTGGCTGACGAAGATCGAAGCCAAATAACGGCCGGGGAGTGACGGGGGATGAAGGTTGCAATAACGGGCGGGACGGGGTTTATCGGACAAGGTTTGACCGATGCTCTGATCGGGCGTGGTGATACGGTATGGATTATTACACGGAGGGCTGCCGCAAAGCAACCCTCCGGCTCCGGACCGAGTTACGTAACCTGGGACATGCTGGAGCGGGATCCTTCCATCCTGGAAGGAATAGACGCCATCGTTAACCTGGCAGGAGAGAGTATTAACCAACGTTGGACGAAGTCGGCCAAAGCCCGTATCATGGATTCCCGAAAATGGGCTGCGGCACGAGTCGGACGTCTCGTCCGTTCGCTCCAAGATGGCCCATCCGTCGTCGTTAATGCTTCCGGCATATCCGCCTACGGCAGCTCGGAAACGTTAGTTTTCGAGGAAGACAGCCCGACCGCCGTGACCGACTACTTATCGGAAGTCGTGCGCAGTTGGGAAGAGGCGGCAGACGCCATTCCCGCGAAACGTCTCGTAAAGCTGCGAATAGGGTTGGTTCTCGCCCGCAAGGGAGGCGCCTTCCCGTTGATGCTTCTTCCTTACCGATTGTTCATTGGAGGCCGCGTCGGTTCCGGCAAACAAGGTCTCTCTTGGATTCATATAGACGATATGATCGGGCTCATCCTGTTCTGCCTGGATAATGACGACATAAAAGGTCCTGTCAATGCATCTGCTCCCGAACCCGTCAGCAACGACGAATTCGGCAGGGCAATCGCAAAAACGATCGGACGGCCGCATTGGTTCCCGCTTCCGGCAGGATTAATGCGAGTCGGGCTCGGCGAGATGTCTACGCTTCTGCTTGACGGACAGCGCGCGCTTCCCGTCAAGTCGACCAAGCTGGGCTTCCGCTTCCGGTATCCCAAGCTGGATCAGGCGCTCACGCAGCTCCTCGTCTCCCAGTAAGCCAGCCCTCCCTGGGCTGGCTTTTTCTAGCCCTTGCCGAACTGATAAGCAGGTCCTTTGTTTCCCGTTAACTGTATCGTATCTCCGACAGCTATCGGGTAGGATTTGTAAGGCACCATCATCGTCCCGTTAAGCAGGCTCCCATTCCTTGACCCCAAATCCTTGGCGACATGACAGCCTTGCTCTTTCACAATCTCCAGATGCAAGCGCGATACTCCGTCCGCCTTCTCTTCGTAGCCATCGCCTCCGCAGCCTCGCCCGATTCGAAACACATCTGACGAGATCGGAATCACCTCTTCCTTGCCATTCCACCGCCGCCTTAGCAGCACATCTGCCGCAACGTGGCCTCCGCCATCATTCGCTTGGTCAGCATCCTTTCCGCCCAGGACAGTCGTCGGGGCATGCAGATCGTCCATTTTCCGCTGCTCGGCCTCCGCTTCTTTCACTTTAGGAGGCAATGCATAGCTTCCCAGCGAGCTGGTCGTCACGCCGTCCTTGCGATCGCTTTCGTCTTGCATGCTCCATGACTCGCGAGGCGAGTCGTCTGTCCGCCAACGTTCACCCCTACGCAAAGGACCAGAATGAAGCTCGAACGAGACTGCCATGTCCTCCCCTTCCGGCACAGGTGCAGACGGTTCCAGCAGCATGCCGGCTCCCCTTCTCCACATCCATACCACGGCGGCCAATAGCAGGACGGTCAGGCCAAGGCTTACGAGCATCGTCTGCGTTGTGCTATAACCAAGATAAACGAATCGCCAGATACATGCCGTGCCTAGTACCCCGCCCGATGCAATCAGCCAACGCCGGCTACCTGATTTCTTGGCGCTAGCTTCGCCGCTATCAATAAAACTCTCATCGCCTTGATCGAAAGATTCAATAGATTCATTAGTTGTAATGGATGAATATCCGAGTCCCTGCCTGTGCATTGA
The DNA here is from genome assembly GCF_014303795.1 of Paenibacillus sp. PAMC21692. Taxonomy (NCBI): domain Bacteria; kingdom Bacillati; phylum Bacillota; class Bacilli; order Caryophanales; family Paenibacillaceae; genus Paenibacillus; species Paenibacillus sp. PAMC21692. Next base: position 3,341,167 of record NZ_CP060293.1, on the reverse strand, counting down.
ATCCGCCCGTTCAGGAACGCCGCGCTCGAATATACTCGTTATCCCATCATTGCCGGATGCCGCCTCTGGCAACAGATGCTTGCTGCCAAGCTTCTCCAGCATCAGCTCCCTGAGCTCTTCGAGCGGCCATCGATTGCCGCCGAACATCCTCAGCACTTCCTGCAAGCCTTCTCCGTCCACATGCTCGATGTAAGCAGACCATCTGGCTACCATCGCTAATAAATCATCGCCAGCCGCACTCTCTTCCTTGCGGGCATGCAGCGGTACATAAACAAACGAAACGTCTTCAATATTCTCCCCGACAAATAGAAAGGTGTCGCCAAGCATGCATCCTTCCGGCCGTAGCATATAATCTCTGCATTCCAACAATCCGGAAACGACTTTGTGCAACAAACCATAGAATTGCTCCATCGCAAGGGGCTGCTGCTGCAGCCTGTGGATCAGCATCTTCTTGCCGTTCAGCGCATAACGGAACGTGAGGTTCCCGTCCATCTCCATCCATTCCAATGGCAGCAGGCAAGGCACGTTTTGCGATCTCAGCATGTTGATTTCCAGCTCGTCCAGCTCGGATCTGCGAATGCCCCCATCCTTGTCGAGCGTCATCTCGTGGCCTCGCCCGTTGACGAAATCAATGCGATACGGCTTCAACACGATCCCCTCCTTTCTTCAATAACATGATGTTACGTAAGCGAAGGCCATACCAGCGCAACAGCTGGCAGAACGGCAATCATGAAGGGCATCCGCGGGCGCGAGCGGACTTTCCTGGAGCCCTTCTCATGACTCTGTATGGCAGTGTCAGATTCGGCATCCGACTCGGTCAAATAACGGATTGCTTTTTTTATCGCAACCGAAGGGAGCATTCGTCCTGCGAGCAACAGAAGACCGATGATCCCTGCGCACACAATGGAGGCCATCATAAGCTGAAGAACGGTCCCAACGCCAATCCAAGCGCCTGCCGCGCCGAACAGCTTGACGTCGCCTGCTCCTATGCCTCCAAGTGCATATAGCAGCAGCAATGGCAAGAATCCCGCCGTTGCCCCCCAACTCGCGGCAGCGAGCCCTGCACCACCGTCCATCGAAATATGATACAGCAAGCCTGCAACGAAGAAGGTAAACGTGAGCCAATTAGGAATCCTTCTCCACCTCATGTCGGTTATAAACGCCGCAACCAGCAGCAACAACAAGGCTGCTAAGGCAAAGCTTGTGCTCATGTCTGCCCTCCTTTCTAGTACAATGATGGAATTGAAACTTAATCGCCCCGGTTTCGTTTCTCGACCAGAAAATGTTTCGACACATTGGATTCCGCATGCTCCCCTTCCGCAGTCACGGTCAATTCCCAAATGCCCGGCGTTGTATTGCCCGACACATGCCAAGTCCAGGACACAAAACCTTCTCCATCCGCGGTGGCATCTCCAAGATGCTTCGCCTTGCTGGCACCGCTTTTGTACATAACGCCTAAAGACACCGGTTGGCCGGGATTCGTCAGTACGGTCACGGTCGCCTTCTGACCGGGGCGAATCGGAGTCGGCGTAATGGAGACGATTTGCAGATGAGGGCTCTCATTACCGTCTCCACCGATCTTCGAGCCATAGGCCGCCGCCTCCGCATCGCTAATCCAAACCCGCTCGCGAACCTGTTCCTTTAGTACGATCTTCTTCCCCAGCAATGGCATCCTGACAGGGAATTCATATTGAATAACAACGGTTAGATAAGCGTCATCCTTATTAACCAGATCGGGAAGCATAAGCTTGGCCAAACTCAGTCGTTCCGGACGAAGGGCCGTCTCCGCCGCAAACCTTCGGGCAAGCGGCTCGATGGTGCTGCGTCCCAGCTCTGTCGCAGCAAGATTTACCAGCGGTCCCCAATCGCCGCGAAGCGCCGAGCTTGCCAGCTCGCCAGCCGGCCCAGGCAGCCATTCCGCCGCCTCGGCCGCGACTTCGTTCCACTTCGGCAGCTCATCCTTAGAAGCAGCCGGCGCCGGAAGCGACGGTACTGCTCCCTTTACGCTGCCGGAGATTCCATCTACGGCAAGCTCAGCCGGATATATATGCGAAGCCAGACTGCGGGCTGTCTGCGAAGCCGTCTCATGTAACGCCATCTGTGCCGTGCAAAGCATGATAGGCAGCACGAAAGCCATCAATAAAAAGATCAGAAGCGGCAGCACGATCGCCGCCTCGACAACGATGGAGCCATTAGTTCTGCCTCTCAATTCGAGAAACAGCTTCAAAATCTTCGCCTGTTCAGTACGACCAACCCACCGTCTCGGAGCTTTCGAAGCGACCATCGTTCACCCTCCCATTCAACAAACCAAGCCTGCCAATCAGCTTCGTCAGTCCGGGTAAAAACCATAGCTTTATAGAGATCGACGCTTCGCCTGTAACGCCTGACGGTACCTGCGCCAGCACCAGATCGCTGTTTTGCTCGATGACGGCGATCATTCGGGACAGCCTCTCCTCCTCCTTGCCTCCATGCAGAAGAGCAAACAATCGCAAATAATCCAGATAGCCGAGCTCTACCTTCGCATATTTCGATAATGGCGCGCTTCCTTTGCGGGCGAAGCTCAGCATATCCTCCGCCGTCTTCTCCAACCCATAGAGTATGGCCCCGGACAATATTAACAGCGGATGCCCCAGATTTTTGCTGACGATCAAGCCTTCCATCGTTCGAACAGCCAGTCTGACGCCGAACAGCTCTCCATATGCGGCAATCAGATTGCCAATAGGATCATGGAATCCATACAGCCAATATTCCATCTCTTGATTATGGAAGGAGGCTGCTTCCGCGATCCCTTCGATGTCCCCATTCTCCATTAGATCCAGCAGCTGTTGGGGGGCAAAGTGGCTGAATCTGTCCGAAGCGTATTCCCCGTAGTAGAACATATCGCGACTCTTTGCCAGCATGTCGGACATCCCTGCAAACAATCCTTCCATCTGCCCTGTCGAGCGCTCCACCGCTTGATTCGCATCCTTGGCTTGCGACCATCCGGTTCCGGCGTTATTCCCGTCCTCTTGCTGCTTCTGATTAAAGAGCAGACTGTCCTCGTAACGCGACTTCACCGATTGGAACAGCTCCCGATGCTCAGGCAAATCCCGCATGCTGGCCAAACCGTTCAACAGCCTGCCTGCATTCTGCCAAGCTGCAGCGGTCTTGGCTTCCGTTTCCTTCAGTTGCTTCTTCATATCCGCATCCGCAAGCTCCGTCTTCCGTTTCGCCAATAACGAAGCTTGTCCGGCATAGACCGATTCATAGTGCTGAACGGCCAACTGTATCTCCGTCACGCCTTCATTCAGCAGCCTTGTCGCTGCGGCAGATCCCGGCGAAGCCATCGCAATGGACAGCCTGGACAGCAGTTGCTCGACCTCGCTTACGATTCCCTTGCCGCTCGTCTCTTGATCACCCAGCTCCTGCCGGTACGAACTCCACCAGCCTTCATTCCGTATGAGTTTATCGCCGCTCCTGCGCACCTCCTCCAGCTCGGAAGCGGCCGTCCCTGCGTCTGGGTATGGCTCTGCGCCGGGCACATCCTTCCCGCGAACTCCGTCATACCCGCTTGGAGAAACAGTACGGCTATTAATGCGGATCATCTCGTCGTTGACGGCCTCCGCCTGGTCCAGCTGTCGTCGCGCCCGGGATAACAGCTCCGCGTGCTTCTGCTCCAATGCCGCGCTTGCCGATCGAAGCCGCCCAGCCAACGAAGCAGCCTCCTTCTCGAATGAGGCGATCTCGTTCCCATTCTCCGGCTCATCTGCTCCGTCATCCTGTCCAACCTGCCCGGCGTAAGCGGCAAATCGCTCCAGCAGCGATTGGACCGTTCCGTTATGGACGGAGTTACTGCCTAGCTTCAAAGCAGCCTTTCCGGCAGGCACAAGCGGAAGAACCTCGCTTCCAGCTACGATGTCCGCCGCCTGCTCCTGTAACAGCAGTACATCTTCCAGCAGCTTCTCTCGCTTCTCGTACAGCTTGCGCAGTTCGTCGAGCGTATGGAACGTCTCGCCGCTCTGCCGCAGCGAATCCCCTAACGGAACAAGCTTGGCCACAACTTCCAGCGTCATATCGACCGGCGCCTTATATTTCATCTCTTCCAGCACTTGTCTTGCGAATACGTCATGATCTCCCAGCACATGCGACGTATGAAGCTTGGCATCCTCAAGCCGAGTACGGACCAGGCCAAAACCTCCAGCAACCGCCTCCTCTCCTCGGCTACCTTCGAGAACCTCCCGGAATATTTCCTCGCCTTCGCTGCCGCCACGTCCGAACAGTCCATAACGTTCGTATAACCAGGAATCGTATGCCGACAAAACGGAACGGACGCCTGTTCTGGCCGCGTTCTCGGACATAAGCCCCATTGCCGCAATTCGCGCGTAATCGATCAAAGTGCCGAAGAACAACAACAGCGATGAAAGGACAATAACGGCAAATATCGTGATCGTGCCATCTTCCCCGTTAATCAAATATCGCCATATCGTATGCCGCATACCCGCTCCCATCCTCCAACCGATTCCTATTCTCTCAAGGCTGGCTGCCTCCCCCATAGGATGACAGCACTTTCCCTGCTTGCTTCTTCGAAGTCGCTTTGCCTGCTGCCGCGCCAGAAAATTTTTTCGCATAATAACGCGCCAAATCGACATGACGCACGAAATCGACAGGAGCCGTAATCAGAGCGTTCGATTGTCCCGTCGGATCAACAAATTCGCCTTTGCCCCATGAACGAAATACGTTGGAACCGATCGGCTTCTCCAACTTCGTACGCACCAGCCTAAACAGTCCGTCGTTGACCCGCGTCACCTCGCCCGAATACGAAAGCCCTGCTGCAGCAATCCAGTCCGAAGCCAGGTACAGCTTGGTTACGGCAAGGGCACTCCCTGCTCCCTCCGTTCGCCCGGATGGCAACGACACGGATACCGTCTCCGGATTACCGATCAATCCGAACAGGCTCCCCGTTACGCCATCGCTTCCAAGCTCGGTATACAACCCGTCATAGGCTGCCTCCGTCAATATTCCCGATCTCGGATCCCGATGACTGTTGTCCCAGGCGAAGGCAGCCCGTTCCGACGTAACGGCAGCCGTATAACTCACCATGACATTCTGGTAAACGAACATGCCCATAAAGAGGAATAGGAAAATCAGAATGAACAGCATGGGAAACACCATCGCCGATTCCAAGCTGAAGCTTCCCTCCTCACGTCGCCATAGCCTGTTAATTCTCGAAGATGCGATTGGCTTCATCGTCCGCTTTGCCCATCAGGTTCTCGATCAGCTCGATAATCCAGTCCTTGAACAACAGTGCGATAATAATGACGACGGCTATAATCAATATGATCTCGAGCGTACCCAGCCCCTGATCATTCCTCCAGAACGATCTCCATCCCGTTGTCAGCTTCTTCATCCGATCTCATCCCTCTCTTATCTTGATTAAATGTAAAACCCCTTAGACCGTGTTCAAAAAGTTCGGTTTTCAGCACCGAGAAGATTGAATGAAGGTAGAAACTGAGGAGCGGAGCGTAGTGGAAGCTACGTGAGCACCGGAAGTTTCGCCTGAATTCAATATTCGATGTCGAGTACACTTCGTGGCATACTTCGTGATCAAAAGCGGACTTTTTGAACAACCCCTATGTCGATCTCAGGACATGAGTAGAAACGCAGGCGCAGCGACCACCACCATCATAATGAACAGGATGCCGACCAGCGGAAATACCAGCTTCGACGAAGCCTCCTCGCCGCTTGTACGCGCAGCAGCCTTACGTTTCTCCCATAACGAATACGAGAATTCTCTCAGCGCCAGCACGAAGCGATCGCCTCCTCTGCGGTAATTCAGCAGGATAACCGTCGTAAATATGGCAACCTCCTGAACGCCGCAGCTTCTGCCCAGCCTTTCGATCGCTATGCCGAACGACTGCCCGTTCTGGAGCGAGAGGACGGCATGCCGCCATTCCCTATGCAACGGACTGTCCCCGTATCCTGGTCCGCCATTAAGGCATTTCGCGAATGCGCCCTGCACAGTCTCCCCTGCGCCGACGAGCAGCGTCAGCTTGGCCAGCATATCCGGAAGCGCCGCTATGATGGCCCGCCTCCTGCGCTCTACTTCTCGATCCGCTTCCACGAATCGACGCAGCACCAGCACAATGGCCACGACAGCTCCCATCATGGACATTACGGATTCGCCCGTGAACCCTGCCAGGATCAAACTTGCCGTCAAAGCTCCATATGCCTGTCCAAGCGACTGCGCCGCCGCTGATCTTGTCTGCTCTACCGACCACGAGACGCCCTTTAGCACCATCAGCTGGCGATGAAGCGTCTCGACCCGGAGACTCGCAACCTCAAGACGCTCCGCCAATGCAAGAACACGAAGGAAGGGGCTTGCCAGCAAAACCTCCTGCCACCCCCCGGAGGGATCTCTTCTCAATCGGATCGCATTCAAAAGTTTCTTGAGCGTCGCCGCACCGATCAGATATAACCATATCGCGACCATACCTGTCGCTGACGCTGCAAGCATGCCATCCACTCCTTACATTTCGATAGACATAATACGATGTATAAGCCAAAAGCAACCGCCTAACAGCAGCAACGCAATCGTTAAGAGAACATACCCGAAGCCGCTGTACAACGGGGCCATATAGTCTGGAGCAGCCCATCCCAGAAAACCGAGAAAAACAAAAGGAACCGCCATCATGATCCGCGCCTCAAATCGCTTCTGCGCCAGCAGCACGGCAATATCTCCATCGACGCTCATCTTCTCGCCAATCATCGACGACGTTCGTCTCATAACCTCCAGCAGGTCGCCGCCGGATCGTTTGCATGCGGTCAGAGTATCGCCGAACATCGTTATTTCGTCGATGCCGGCACGCCTCGCGAAGTCTCGGACAGCTTCGTCAAGCGGAATCGATTGATCCAACAGATGGCCGATTACTCGCAGCTCTCTCAGAATATCCGCGTTCGGCTCGGTATAAAGCAGACTTAAATCCTCCCATGCAGCCCGAAACGCATTCTCTGCCGAACGACCCGCGGCGAGCGATGACGTTAAGGAAAACAGCAGCTCCTTGAATTGCGTCTTCAGCCGTTCTCTTCGCCTGCGAAGCAAGACGCCGCGTCGCCATCTTGGAGCCGCAGCTCCAGCCAAAGCTCCTATCAGGGATACAAGTATGGAATGATAGAACAAATATAAAGCGACGAACAGCATCGCCGAACCTCCAAGGACGGACGTTACTACCTCCCTTCTGTTCATCTCGTATTCCGCATAATCCGTCATAATCGTCCTTCCACCGTGTTGATTCCGTTCTCGTTCGCGCGCGCTGGCATCCCTCCATCCGCACCAGCCCATTATCTTATTCACTAGATTCCAGGGTTTGCTTCTCGCCGATATAGTCAGATCAGACCCACCTCCTTCCCTGCGGCCCTGAGCTTATTCGTCCTCGCAAGCGGCACTTCCGTCCGCAACAATTGCCCGGCAGATGCGCCTTCCTCAGGTTCGCCTCTTACGAATAGAGGATTTAATGTAATTCTGCCCTCATCGACGCCGCCCATCTCGCAAATTTCCATCACGCGGCGTCTGCGGTCTCTGCCGCGGCTTAGATGAATGACGATGTCAATCGCCGAAGCGATTTGTCCCCGAATGACGGGCAGAGGCAGCTCGGCTGCGCCAAGCACCATCGTCTCCAGGCGTCCCATCATATCCAGCGCGCTGTTTCCGTGACCGGTGGAGATAGAACCCTCATGCCCGGTGTTGAGTGCCTGCAGCATATCGATGGCCTCTTCGCCGCGAACCTCGCCTACAATGATTCGATTCGGCCTCATGCGCAGCGATGCGCGTATAAGCTCCCTAATCGTGACGCTTCCTTTCCCTTCCGTATTCGAATTTTTTGTCTCCAGCGAGACCAGATTAGGCACCGAAGCGATCTGCAGCTCGGCGGAATCCTCGATCGTGATGATTCGCTCCTCGCTCGGAATATGTTGCGACAAGGCGTTAAGGAATGTGGTTTTGCCCGTGCCGGTGCCTCCGCTAATAAAGATGTTGTATTTGGCCTCTACCAGCTCTTGCAGGAAAAAAGCCGCTTCCGCCGTAAGAGACTGCTTCTCTACCAGCTCCTTCATGCTCATGGGGCGTTCCGGGAACTTCCGGATCGTCACGCATGGACCGCTGAGCGAGACTGGCGGCAGCACGACATGAACACGCGAGCCGTCGGGCAGCCTTGCGTCTACTATGGGCGAGGATTCGTTTACGATCCGATTGACCCCTGCCACGATACGCTGAATGAGATCCTGCAGCCTCTCCTCGCTTTCGAAGCTCTCCCGCAGCTTCGTCATCTCCCCTTGCCGCTCTACGAAAATATCCTTATGGCCATTGATCATGATTTCGTTGACGAGCGGATCCTCCATCAGCGGCTGCAGCAGATCAAGTCCGCGAAAGGAATGGTAGAGCCGCTTGACCAGCTTGACCTTGTCCGCCGCGGAAAGGAATCGGCTCTCAGGCCACTCAAAAACGACGCTTTCGGTTTTGCGAAGCAATTCTTCATCCGTAATGGAAGCGGTGAAGTCGATCGATGCTCTAATACGGCTGCGCAGCTCCGCAATACTTTCATCCGGCGGCACGTCTGCGATCTCCCTCTGACATAAATCGTTTTACCAGCAGACTGGCTGCGGCCAGATAAGACGAGGATGCAAGGGGCGAGCAGCCCTGTGAGCGCCATTCCGGCACCTCTGGCAGCCATGCGGAAGATTCCTTTAGCAGTCCTGTCATCCCCCCGAACGCGTCGGCTTCTACTGCTCGCGAGCCACCATTGCATACGAGAAGACATCTCTTCCACAGGTCTCCGCAACGTCCCTCTGAATCTTGCCGGAAGTAGGACATGGCCTGCCGCTGCTTGTCGATGACGGAACGATCATTCCTTACGACTTCGTAGACGAGATCGACCTTCCGCAACAATGAAACTTCCGCTTCCGACCATCCGGCATCCATATCCAGAACAAGCAGATCATAACCTCCGCTCGATGATATTGCCGCAGCAAGCCCGACATAATCCTCGCCGCCTAGCGTCAGCCTGTCCTCCGGATTGGCGAAACCGGGCATATAATCGCACTTCAGCACGGCGTTGTACCTGCGAGAGCTCTTCAACTGTTCGCGTGTCACGGCATTGCCCGACTTCACAAGATAAAGAAGATCGGATAGACCCGCGCCAGCTTCCTCCCGTCTACCGTCTCCAAACCAGACCCGTGTGGTGTCCCAGCATTCCAGATTGACATAACAAGCACGCATGCCAGCCGCTCCGGCCGCAGCCGCAAGATGGAGCGCAACCGTCGTCTTGCCAACGCCGCCTGCTGCCGAATGCACGGCTGCGACAAGCGTTCGCTCCGTTCCCGCCAAGCCCCTCAAGCCATTAGGTGCCAGACTAACTGAACGCTCTATTCCTGCACCATCGATATATATTCTCTCCAGTGCATTCATCAACTGCGGAAGCGCTTGGTAACGATACAGTTCCAGTTTCAGTTCCAGTTCTCCTTCGCCAGAAGCCGGTCGATCGCTCAGCAAAACAACCTGCACGCCTTGCGCTGAGTGCCGCAACTCCTCCGCGAACTCACGCTCCGCGACGATGATGTCGATACTGAAGCCCTGCTTCATATACTGCTTGCACGAATTAACGCTCGTGAATGCGGTTATTTGCCATCTCGCCGCATAAACGCTCCCTCTGATATAGTCAGCGAGCCTTCTGAGATACTCCTTCTCCTTGACCGCAACGGCCAATTGCAGCTTGTTCATCCCATCCTCTCCTCTTCTCCAGCGCTATCACCGCCAAAACTCCGCTGCAACACAAAAAACACCGCAATGCATGCAGCCTATTGCTGCAACATTGCGGTGCTTCCGCTGGTGGTATTGAACTTTGATTAAGAATCTACCATATACTAGTGTGATTCGTCAACTATTTTCATTTTTATGATCAATGAAAATAGAGGTTGATCTCTCTTTCCGCGTTATCCTCGCTATCGGAGCCATGAACAATATTGCTGGCGACATCAATAGCGTAATCGCCGCGGATCGTGCCCGGCAGCGCATCGGAAGGATTAGTGGCGCCGATAAGCGACCGCGCGTTTTTAACCGCGTCCTTCCCTTCGAGCACCATCGCGAATACGGGACCGGATGTAATGAAATCTACCAGCTCATCGAAAAATACTTTCGAGCGCAGATGATCGTAATGCTCCTCGGCCACCAAACGATCCAGTTGCATCAGCTTCGCTGCGGCCAGCTTGAACCCTTTCTCCTCGAATCTCGAAACAATATGACCCGTCAATCCACGGGCAACTCCATCCGGCTTTACCATCACAAATGTTCTATCCATTGCTACCCCTCCATCTTTATTCATAGGTATTGACATTTATTTCGCAAGCCATTCATAAATAATGCCGGCCGTCTCTTCGATGGCTCTGTTCGTCACATCGATGATCGGGCAATCCAGCGACTCCATAACGCCAGCCGCATAATCCAGTTCCTCCCGAATCCGATCCGGCGAGGCATATTGCGCCGTAGACGGTAAGCCCAGCGCCTTTAGCCGCTCTGTGCGAATATGCAGCAGATGATCCGGCTGCATGGTAAGCCCCACAATGATTCTCCCCGGCCCCTGCCTCAGCTCTTCGGGCGGCGTCACCTCCGGCATGAGGGGCAGGTTTGCCACTTTAATGCCTTTGTGCGACAGAAATACGCTGAGCGGCGTCTTCGAGGTACGCGACACTCCGATGAGAATAACCTGCGCTTGCGTCAGACCGAATACGTCCTTGCCGTCGTCGTATTTGACTGCAAATTCAATGGCTTCCATCCGCTTGTGATATTCTGCGTCGATCGAGTGGAGCAGCCCAGGCTGCCTGCGCGGAAGATCGTTGAAGGTGTCGACATACGCCTGCATCATAGGGCCCATGACATCGACCGCGCGGATGCCCAGCTTCATCGCTTCCTCCCGCATCAGCTCCCGCAACTCCGGCTGCACGAGCGTGTAGCTGATAAAGCCGCCCGTCAGCGAAGCTTCCGCAATAATACGCAATATTTCGTCTTCCGTGCGAATATGTGAGTAACGTTTTATTTTGACATGGTCGGTCGAAAATTGTCTGAGTGTCGCCTTGGCAACAGCTTCCGCCGTCTCCCCCACCGCGTCCGAACAGACATAGATGTATGGTTGCTTCATAAACCAGGCTCCCCCAATTCCTGAGATGTCGCGTGTTCCGCCATCAAGCGAATAATATTCGATTTGGACACCCAGCCCGTAACGACGGGCTGCCCTGCGCCATCATCCGATTCGACGGTAACAGGCAGGCAGTCCACTTGATGAAGCGACATTTTGCGAATGGCGTCGAGCACTGAATCGTCCGGCGACAGCGTCACGATATTAGGATATCGCGTCATGACCATGCTGACGGGAATAGAGGCCGCACCGGCATTGCCGAGCGTGATCTTTAGCAGATCTTTGGGGGTAATGATGCCCGCAAACCGCTTGTTCTCCGTAACAACGAGAAGCGTGTCCGCATTCTCCGTGAACAACATAATGACGGCATCGTGAACGGATAACGTATCCGGAATGTTTACCGGCACCCCCTGCACGTCCTTCACCTTCATCGAGTTGAATCTCGGCAGTGGCTCTCCGGCCGTCCTTAATGTATTTCCGAGGAAATAACCAACCTTGGGCTTCGCGTCCAGCATGCCAAGCATGACAAGCAGCGACAAGTCCGATCGAAGCGTCGGACGGCTCACGCCCAAATATTCCGCAAGCTGTTCGCCTGTAACAGGCGAATGTTTTTTGACGAGATCCAGAAGCTCTAACTGTCTGGAAGTAAGCTGAATCGTTCTCCCCTTCTTCCCTATTATGAGTCACATTAACTATATTTGTGTCTTAATTAACTTGGAATAATATATCATATATTCTTTTACCGCACAATACGAGGAACAAAATCACCTGAAGGTGATTCAAAAAAACCAAAAACGTCCCATCACTCACCGCCTAATGGACATAAATGACGTTTTTCTTCGATTATTTAGGTTTTCGAAAATCTAAAGGACATAAAGAGGTTATCTATTTAATTGTGCAAAGGTGAAATTGCGGGCGAGTGTCCGGAAAGAAATGAACGGGAGCAACTGAACTGCAACGGAAATGAGAGGCGTTATTTCAGCAAAAAGCGGCACTTCGCAAATCTAATGGAACTGACAGCCCTTATGATGGGCAAAAGCTCGCGATTTGCCTGGATTTCTCACGAATAACGTCGCAGAGTTCCGTTGGATTTTAAAATCACGCCAAACGTTCCATATAAGGGCCCTCATTTCCGTAAACAGGTTGCCGGCGATTGATTGCAGCTTCATTTCCGGTTTTGCACACAATGAATCGACATCCTCATAGGTCAAGTATGGAGATTGTTTTCCTATGGTTGAAACACAAAAAAAACGCCCCCGGCTTCGCTCTCAATCGAGCAGCTCCAGAGGCGTAAACGCCCATCCTTATGCAAATTCTATTATTGTAATGTCTACGCTTATCTCAATATATAACGCCGCTTGCGTTTCATCGATTCTGCTCTATTAACCGCATCACATGTCCCTGGAACTGTTCCGGCTCCACCGCATGATTATAAATGCCGAGGAATGCCGCGGTCGCATCTGGATTGGCAGCGATCAGCCCGTTCACATCATGCTCCTCCGGCGTAAACGGCACGTTTTTGGTGAATTGGCACGCCATACGGAAGCGGGACATCATGGCCTCCTCCGTCTGCTTCTGGTAAGCTTCCGACATAACGTCCCAATGTCCTTCCCAGCGGCCCTCATACCCATTTAGCACTCCCGCCAAAAGGCGCGCGCTGAGCATGGCATCCGGCATCCCTTGCCCAACGGCGGGATCCTTAAAGGTGAGCGCATCTCCTACAAGCGCCCATCCTTCTCCCATGCCTCGATGCCAGTCATTGTCATAACCCAGCAGCCCCTTCACGTGTCCGTGAAGCGATGCTTTAGGAAGCCTGCTCCCTATCGCGGTGCCCTGAAAGCTGTCGAGAACGATTTCGTTCATCGCTTCCCCGGGCGCTTGCCTAAATCGTGACATCCAGTATTCGTCGGCAAGAGGGAACATGATCCCCACCACATGCAGACCGTCGCCGGTCGGGAATACGATTCCCAGCTTGTCGCCGACCTTGTACAGCTCGGTGTGTATTTCGCCTTCCTGCCGATAGTTCTCGTAATAGCCGATGTATGAAGCGAAATCGGTGGGCACGGAGATCAGCGTCTCGGCTCCTGCCAGCTTTCTTACCGCGGAGTTGCGGCCGTCGGCTCCGACCACCAGCTTGGCGGGAAACTTCATGCGCTCTCCTGCGCGAGTAACTCCTTCCACGCCGGCAACCGCGCCGCCTTCCCACAGAAGCCCCGTCACTCGGAAACCCTCCAGCGTGGATACTCGCGGCATGTTCGAAGCATGGCGGAACAAAACATCGTCCAGTACCGTCCTTCTGATACAAAGACAGTCGCGGCGTCCCTTCACCTCCGGGAACTGGCCGTCGATAACGGCATCATCGAACTGAATGACGGCTCGGCTGTAGGTCGGCGTGCCCGATGCGAGCAACGAATCCAGCACCCCCATCTCCTCGAGCATCGCCATGCCGTGCGTCAGAAAATTATGCGTGGACAACGTATCGCTCGGAAACGTCGCCTTGTCGAGCAACAGGACGCTATAACCTGACTTGGACAGCTCGTAGGCGAGCGTGGAGCCCGCTACCCGGGCCCCCGCAATAATGACATCGTATGCTTGCATGACATCGCTCTCCTTCTGATTAAGATGGATCAATGACAATCAGCGTGGCGGACCGCTTTGGCAGCTTCAGGGACAGCATGCCTTCTCCGCCGATCACAATATCTCCCGTTTTGCCAAGCCGCCGAGAAGCGCTGAAGGAATAGATTTCGCCCTGGGCTCCTGTGCTGATGCCGGTATTCAGCTCGATATCTCTCGACAAGGTGTCTTTGTTAAACAGCAGCATATAGGTTTTGCCTTCCTCCCCTTCAATCGTGTACGCGCCTACGGCATCGTACAAGGAAGAACCCGTTTTTACGCTGCTGCCTTGAATGGAGGAGCCTTTGCCGTCGTAGTCCAAATACAGCTTGAACGCATCTTCGATCGGCGTGCCTGCGCGGAAGTTGCCAAAGCGCGCAGCCAGATCAACGCCTTCCCTGCCGAAGATGGCAAGCGCTTCTGCTTGTACGAGACCGGCCGTGATGCCCACTCCATTGCCGAAGTTGTATTCCGTAATCGCCAGCTTCAAGTCCGGCATGCTTCCCGCAATAATCTCCTTCATCCGCGGAATAAGGCGAACGGGCTGCTGGATCCAGGATTGATCCACGAAATTATCGTCGTACAGCGTCTTCAGCGCCTGGAAGCGCCGTTTGGCAGCCAGAGGGCTTTCATCCTCGGAAGGCACGGCCTGCTCCTGCGAATAGTAGTGAATGTCGAGAAAATCGATTAATCTTGTCCCGGTATCCGCTTCGTGCTGCTTAACCTGATCGAGATACCACTCCAGGAACGGCTTGCCGCCGTGAGCCTGACGGTCCGGTCCGTCCGCGCACATATCCGCGGAGGAATAGAAGTAGCCGCACCAGCCCCATGCTACCGGGCCGAACAACAACGAATCGGGATCGGCTGCCTTGATCGCCGAGCCGTATTGCACCGTTTTGTCCCACAGCTCGTCATAGGTCGGGGCCTCGGGATGCACGTCGCGATGCGTCACATGCCAAATTTCCGGTTCGTTGTCGAGGGCATACATGCGCACTTTGTCATCCGTGCGGCCCGCGATGTGGTTAATCCAGCCTGTCGCGAATTCCGGCCCTACCTGAACGGACGTATCGCCAGGATCGTTGCCCGTGACATGCTCTCCGCTTGCCAGCACGCCATTGCCCGCATCCCGCAGATCGGGAGACCAGCGAATCTGATTGCCGTACAGTTGCTGCGAGAACCCATAGCTCACCGTCCTGTCCTTCGGCGTCCAACCGATGGTAGGTACGGTAATGAGCACATTATCGCCTCGTCCCAGCACCCGATCGATAAATTTGTCCGAGGTCGAGCCATGAGGCAGCAGTTCGGGTTCGTCGTTGTCATAAGGGTAGTTGATATAGAACCAGTCGTCCGCGCGGTTAGCCGTTTCAAGCTGCCAGTTGTATCGCGTCGTTTGGTTGCCGCCCCACCGTTCGATCGGGAAGGACAACGCAGAGTCCGTTGGATAATTATCATCAAAATTAATGCCGTAGATATCGTTGCTGATCGGCTTGCGCTCCGAGGACTGGTCGATGTCTATCGTGATGCGCGGCAATTCCGGCTCCGGCAATTGCCCCGGATTCGGATTGGCCAGCAGCGCGATATCATCGATATAAACCGTCCCTTGGTCGGCTTCGGTGGCCGCTTGCAGGATAAGACCGTCGAACGTGCCGGAATCCAGACCCAGATCCGCCAGGTTCACCGTCACCTTCGTCCATTGCCCCGCTGTCAGAACGCCGTCCGGCAGCAGTTCTCCCAAATGTACGACGCCTCTCGACTGTCCGCCATCGTATACATGGAACATAAGCGCCTGTCCGCCTTCTTCGCCGCCATGCAGCCAAAATTCGAAGCCGTAATACTGCTCCATGTTCAGCTTCTGCTCGCGATTGATCCAGACGCCGTCCCAGCCGTCCGGCTCGAACTTGATCGAACGGCTGCCGCTATGCGTTTGCTCCGTATTGGCGAAGTCCTTTTCATGCCAGCTGTAGTTGCGGTATCCCTCTGCCAATCCATCCGTATACAAGGGCCGCGACTCAACTTCGGTAATCTGCACATAACCTTCGGCCGTAAAAGTCCGATAGTTTGCGCTCACCTTTACAATGCCTTCACCCAGCGCCGTCAGCTTGCCATTGTCGATTGTCATGAGATCCGGTCGATCAACGGACCATTCCGCGTCATCCGTCACGATCGACGTGTCGCCGGAAATGGAGAAGGTCTCGGCATGGATTTGGCGTTCTTCGCCAGGCATCATCACGACTTGAGGATGACTCAGCCGCAGTTCGGCCACAACGGCCTGCGCCGCTTGCCTTGACGTGACGCCAATGTCGTCGATATACACGGCCGGCTGTCCCCCTGCAATTCCTCCTGTCAGACGGAAGCCGTCGAACAGGCGGTGCTCCAGCTGCAATTCCGCCAGATCAATCTCCACCGCTGTCCAGGCATTTGCCGGAATGCCCTCCGGAATCCAGCGTTCCAGCGGATATTCGGCCGCCGCCACTCCTCCTGCCGTTAGCGCCAGCTTAACGGACTGGCCGCCCTGCGCGCCGCCGTTTACATAGAAACGCAGCTTCTCATATTCGTTGACCGTCAGCAAATTGCCGCTGTACAGGTACAGCGCCCGATCTCCGTCCGGGACAAACCGAATAGCGTTTTCGCCCGTGCGTCTGACCTTTTGCTGCTCCAGTACAACCTCGCCCCAACTGTAGTTGACCATGAAGTCGGCCAGCCTATCATCATAGAGATAGACCCCCTGAATGGGCTCGACAGGCTCCACCGGCCCCTGCTCCTCGCCTCCCGGCTCTTCCCCGCCAGGTTCTCCTCCTCCAGTTCCGCCGCCGGGCTCTTGACCCGGCTGTTGTCCTCCGCCGCCAGTGCCAGTGCCGGTGAAAGCTATGCTGTCCAAGTAAATCGGGCTCTGCGCTCCCCCGCCCCAGATCAGAATGCCGTCCATCCAGCCTGTTACGCCCGATGCCGCGAGCGGCACCGTCACCTTGGCCCATTCGTTCCCCGGCACACCTTCGGGAAGCAGACTGGCGGAATCCATCTCGGCGATGCTTCCACCGCCCAGATTGAATACGAGCTTGAACGCCGCCCCTTCGCTTCCGCCGCCATGCACCCAGAAGCTAAATTCGTCGAATTCGCCGGCGTTCAGAATTCGATCCTTGTAAAGGTAGACCGCCTCTCCTTCGCCAGCCGAGAACCGGATCGATCTCGAACCTTCCCTTACCGTTCCCGTCTCTTCCAGATTGACGCCAGACCAGCTGTTATTGCTAAATCCCTCTCCCAAACGATCGTCAAATACGGTCAACGTCGTACCCGAGCCGAAGGTTCGACTTCCCGGTATTGCCATCTGCGTCAGCAGCAGCGCCGCCATTAACGCAAGCGCGATGGCCCTGATCCCGTTGGTTCTTATGCCTCTTTCCATGTTCATTCTCCTTTTCGCTGGCAAGTCTTGGATTGATCAATCACAGTGTAAAAGAATCGCCGGAATCCCAGTAGTTACAATCCGTCATCGTTTTTGTCATACGTGTCACGAAGTGGCTTGCTTTGCCGATTCCCGATCACCCTCCTAAACGAGCAACAGCCGCCGGTCGGCCTCCCGCCACGGGAAGCCAGCCAGCGGCTGTCGTCAACATCAATCTTTATTTATCAGCGCAGAGGAATGGTAATGACGAGTTCGCAGCCTGCGGGCGAATGGTCCTCGCCAGTGGATGCTCGCACAGACACGCTGCCCCCGAGCAGCTCCACCCGTTCCATCATGGAGCTGAGCCCGAAGCCCGGGGCGCTCTGTTCGTAAGGCTCGCCATCGTTGGAGAGGCAGAACCGAAGCTCATTCTCCTCGCATGCGATACGGAAACGGAAGCGATAGCTTCGGCCATGGCGAATGCCGTTCGTCAGCCCCTCTTGCAGCGCATGGCATAAGACTCCTTCCGTCACTATGCCCAATGACAGCTCGCGAGGCAGCGAAATATCGCTCTCCACCTTAACCTCCATCGTGTCCTCCGCATACTGAATGAGTTCGCGAAGAGATGCCTCCAGCGACAGCTGCTGTTCTTCGTCCGACTTCATCAGCCGAACCGTCTTGCGGATATCGTTTAACCCTTTACGCACCAACTCATCAAGCAAATCCAGCTTTTCTTGCGGAACTCCGCCTTGCCGGTCGGTCAGCTTGCGGGTCGCCTCCAACTGAACGATTGCAGCGGTTAACGTATGACCGACGACGTCGTGCATTTCATAAGCGATACGATTGCGCTCCTCAAGCACCGAGATCTCCGCGAGCGTCTCCGCCTTCTCCCGCAATGTAACGGCAAGCGTCCGGTTCGCCCGTTCCAGCTCGGAGGTTCGGGTATCCACCAGCTTCTCCAGATTACGATGGAATTGCTCCAACTCCCTGTTCTTCACCAGCAGCTCAGCCGCGTTGCGCTCCGACTCCAAATGCACCTGACGCACGCGGACCACGATGACCATGACCGTACAGATCAGGAACAAAAAGAATACATTGGGCAGCATGCCCTCCACCACCCTGTACAGATAGGGGAACTCCATCATAAGTTTCGTTAGCGACAGGGGGAAGATAAACGCAATAATACTGACGATCGACCCCATCGTAAACGTCCAATACCCACGCAGCAGCCAGCGTTTCTCCAGCCGCGTCGTTTCCCCCCGCGATCCGTAAGCATGACGCGCCAGTGCATAAGTCACCGTGCTGAAGCCGACGAGCGCAATAAAGAGTTCTCCCATCCCGACCCATTGGTGGAAGATGCTTGGTGCAGCAACTGCGATCAAGATCGCTGCAGCCGAATAAAAGCCCATCGCATAATGCGCGAACTTAACATAACGGAAGCTTCCAGCGTTAAGCGCATTCGTATAGAACCCCATGCACGCCCAAATCGCTAATGGAGTGAGAAGCAGCCCCCAATGGTAGGCACCGCTCATCGGAATGAACCATTGCAGAGTACGGCAGGTTAGCAGAAGCCCCCAGCTGGAAGCCAGGCAGAAGAGCGAGAACCACCCGTAGATACGCTCTCTCCTTCTGAGGAACAGCACGAGTCCCGTGACTCCGGCCGCGGTTCCCAACATGGAATACACGATGAATGCGAGCTCCGACACAATGGAGATGAATAAAATTTGATCCAGCTCGCTCATCATGACGAGGTCGTGTCCAAGCAATCCTGCCTTTTCCCATTCCGCCCGGATAAGCAGGTGCCTGCCTGCAGTATCGGATGGTATGCTTGCTGCATGTATCATTCGCGTGGGACTAATATATTTAAGTTTGCCATCCATATTGAACCGGTAGATAGATTCGCCATCCAGGAATGCTTCGAATCTATTCATCATCGAGAAGTATAGATAGGGATTGTTCCAATGCAGTTCGGGCAAGAAGCGTTGCAGCCACACCGTGCCTTCATAATTGTCGAGCTTGGCTTTGGCGGCTTCATCAAAAGGCACCCACGCAGCATCCTTAGGTGAAGACGCGCCGAAAGCGACCTCCCAGTGCAGAGACAGTACAGTGAAAGGTTCTCTTTCCCCATCAATCCGGCTCGACTGGCTTAATAGCACCATGGGCAGGAACGTGCCTATGACAACGGCGCATACAAGCAGCCATGGCAGAAAGGATAGACGTTGCCTTAGTATTCGCATGCAAAGTTAACTCCTTATGCGGCGTTTTCCGCCGCCGTCTAGACCTGAGCAAGTTGCGATTGGGCGCGCGGCCGCAATAACGGGTCGTTTGCCACTTGGCGTCAATACTCAGTACGAATCCTCGAGCAGCATTTTCCTCAGCAGCGCAACGGCTGCCTGGCGATCGCTCGTACCGAGTTTGTTGTAGATGACGCTAATATAGTTTCTTACGGTTCCTTCGCTCATGAACAAGCCGGAGGATATCTGCTTATTGCTGTACCCGTCGATCATGAGCATAATGATCTTGCGTTCTCGCTCCGTGAACGAATACCCGCTCGCTTTGAGCTTGTCTTCGTCGAATGAATCCGCTCTGCTGTCCGACAAGACGGACAGCTTGGCGGCCAGCTTCGAGGCGATAGGCGCCGGAAGCATAACGGCGCCGCTCATAGCCTCGTGTATCGTCTGCACGATTTTTTTGGACGGCATGTCCTTGAGGAGAAAGCCATCCGCTCCGCCGGCCATCGCGTCGATGATGAAGCGGTCCTCAGCGAAGGTCGTCAGCATAAGCACCACTATGGAAGGATGTTCGCGCTTCAATCTTTTCATTGCTTCGATGCCATCCATAACGGGCATCTTAATATCCATAAGCACAACATCCGGCTGCTGCCGCGACGCCAGCTCCACTGCTTGCAATCCGTTCTCGCATAAGCCGACGATGTCCAAATCCTCTTCCGATTGAAGTATCGTCTGCAGCCCTTCTCTCAGCAAACGCTGGTCGTCGACGATCATAATGGATATCACGGGCTCAGTCACCTCTTATCGTTTCCTTGTTCAATGCTTTTCTCAAAAGTGTAGCAAACACATGGGAAATCGTATAGAGGATTCCAACATTCCATGACAGGTATGACAAAAACGATGACATCCCGTTCGCAGGATCATCCTATTGAACACAAAAAAATCGGGCGGCCTCAGCAATTCATTTGCTAGAAGCATGCCCGTCGGTGTATAACAGTAATAGTGCGAGTTCAAAAAGTTCGGTTTTTAAATTGGAGGATAAACCTATGTCTAAACCATTGCAAATATCACCTGACACGGCGATAAAGCTATCCAAGGAGCTTAATGTCCCTATCGAGAATCTGATGCATATGCCAAGGCATATCTTGCTGCAGAAGCTTGCCGAGCTGGCCAAGTCCGAAGCGGAAAAAGGAGAGAGCAAGCCGCAGTGATGATTCCGTTTGAGAACACATGGCCGTACGAGAACATGATGGGCGACCTGTATGTTGCCGAATGTCCGTTCTGCGACGCCGAGAACGTGCTGCTGCTGCTTAAGCCAAGCGAGCTACCGCTCATACGCGACGGCAAAAAAAGGCTGATGATCTTTCCTTGCTGCCATGGCAGAATGACCATTATTGACGCGGACAGAGACTATTTGCTCGCGGACAGTCCCTTGCGCCGATCAGGGTCCTGACGGCGCAAGGCTGTCTCCGCAGCTAAGGCGATGAAGCCGCAGCCGTGCTTGTCTAAACTACCGCCTCGGATTTTATGCCGTTCTGCTGCCCCATCTCCTCGCGAATAAGCTGCCATTGCTCCCGGCATGCCCGAATCATGGCAGCGTCCATAATTCGTTTGTCGCTGACGACGCGCGAGAACCACTTAACCGCTTCGTTCCACTCTCCGACTCTCCGGTTCAGCTCGCCGATTAAAAACATCAGTCTGGCATTGTTCAGGCTGTTGCCTTCCAGCTCGTACACCTTGATGTAGGATTCCAGCGCGAATGCGAGGAATCTCTTCTCCTGCGCGACGTTCCCCTCGTAACGGTATAACCACGCGATGTGATGCAGCAAGCCCGACAGAATACGGTCGGGAGCTCCTGTAGCCTGCGCAGCCAACAAAGCCAGCTTGTACGTCTCCATCGCTTGTCTGCCGGTCCGTTCGCCGCCGTATTGAAGTCCCTTCCAGTTTGATCCGATTACATCGTAATAGCTTTTCCTCTGCTTGTCGCTTAGACGCTCAAAGCCATTATCCGTCGATGCATAACCACAGCTCGGACATACTTTTACGACATAAAAGTCCGGGTTGACGCCCTTCTCGTAATAACCGCAGAAATCTGAATCCATGCGAGATGCCCTCTTGAAACTCGGTCGAACTCTGGATGTTGTATAAGTCGTTTCACAGCAAATGCAAGTTACTTTGGATTCATATAGCGGTTCCATGAGAATTCACGTCTCCTCTTCTGATGTGTTTACAAAATGATACGCGGGTCCCGACAGTCTCTCGATCAGTAAATCCCGCAGCTCTGGCGTATGTCCGGCTTCTTCCAGCGCGCTGCGCATGCAGCTCAGCCACGCTTCCGCATGGCGACGTGTAATGGGAAATGGCATATGCCTTGCTCGCATCATGGGATGGCCGTGCTCATCGGAATACAAGCTTGGGCCCCCGAGAAATTGGGATAAAAACATATACTGCTTGTCTATGACGGGATTAATATCCTCCGGAAATAGCGGTCCTATCAATGGATGGGCCTGCACCTTGGGGTAAAACAACTCGACTATAGTCCTAATACCTTCTGCTTCGCCTACCGCCTCATAGAGGCTAATATTCCTCTTCATCGTCAAAACCATCTCCAAACTGTAGGTAATTAGTATTATAACACATCGAAAATAAAAAAGGACAAAAAAAAGCCCGCGTCCGCGGGACTTAAGACTTATGTGGATCAGCATCTCATTGATACGATTCGTACTCTTCTTCTGCCGGTGCCGCAATGGACTCCCTGATGACGTAGACAAAAGCGCAGACGAGAATGCCGGCGATAATACTCATGATCATCACTCCAAGCGTGTCAGGATGATTCTATTGTACCATAAAAAACGCTGTTTAAAACCAAAATCGCAAGCGTTTACAAACTGTAATATTCCTGTAACATTCTGCAATAGTTATGGATGCCCTACTCCTAACATATATGTAGGTATGGAGTCCGTACAGGCCCTCCCCTTCGGAAGGAGACACACGATGCTGCGCTCAATGATCCACCCTCTGTCCTTGACCGCGATGTCAGCCTTGTTCATCGCGTTGCTCATGGCCGTCTTTCCCAACGAAACCATATATGCCTCCCTGCGTGGCTTGTCGATTTGGTGGCAAGTGCTGTTCCCTGCCCTTTTCCCCTTCTTCGTGATTTCCGAGGTGCTGCTTGGACTGGGTATCGTTCACTTTCTTGGCAAGCTGCTGGATCCGCTGATGCGCCCTTTGTTCCGACTTCCCGGCATTGGGGGATTCGTCGTTGCGATGGGGTATATGTCAGGTTACCCGGTCGGCGCAAGATTAACCTCCCAGCTTTGGGAACAGAGACTTATTACGCGCATCGAAGGCGAGCGTCTCGTCGCATTCACGACGACCTCGGATCCCATCTTCCTCATAGGGGCCGTATCGGTCGGCTTCTTCCATAATGTCGCCTTGGCGCCGGTGCTTGCGGCCGCGCATTACGGCAGCGGCTTCGCGGTCGGCTTGCTCATGCGGCTTCACGGCAGGAGCGAGGAGATCGGCAGCAAGCACCATGGGGCATCCGAGCCCTCCGCCGAGAAGCCCCTGGTCTCCGCTTCTATGTCCTCTTCATCCGCAAGGGGCGATTCAGATCCGTCGTCCTCTGTTCCTGTCGCGGGAGGGAAGACAAGGCAAAGAAGCCGATTCTATTCTGCCCTTCACGCTATGCATGAGGCTCGTCTGCTCGACGGCCGCGACATGGGCAGACTGCTGCAGGATGCCGTGCAATCCGCGCTCAAGCTGATGATCGTCGTAGGCGGACTCGTCGTGTTTTTTTCGGTTGTGATGGAGATGCTTACGCATGCGGGACTTGTTTCCGCGCTGTCCGAAGGGCTCCGACTTGTCCTGGGACTGGCAGGTCTGCCTCCCGCCCTCGCAGACGCAGCCGTCTACGGCTTATTCGAAGTGACGCTCGGCACGCGTGCGGCAGGCATGGCCGGAACCGGTCTGCTGCATCAGGCCGCGATCGCGGCCTGGGTGTTATCCTGGGCGGGACTATCCGTTCATGCGCAGGTTGCCAGCCTCGTCAGCCGGACGACAATGAGGTACCGGCCGTTCCTTATAGCGCGATTGCTCCATGCATTCCTGGCGGCCATTATGGTCTATCTGCTATGGGGTTTCCTCGGCCCCTCGCTTTAACGCGGCGAATCATCTCGATAACCTGTCATATCGTTGAAATAAAGGGCGATTTCCGCTATCATCAAAGTACTGACAGTTCGGAAGGAGAACGCGACTTGAAATACGCCGTAATCGACAGAGGGGACCCTTTATCCAAATCGCTGGTCCAACAATTCCATGCACTTGCCGCCGCCAGAGGGTTCGTCCTGGATGAAGAGAGACCCGAATTCGTCATCTCCATCGGCGGAGACGGCACTCTGCTCCAGGCTTTCCACAAGCACGTGGATCATATCGCGGACGTCGCCTTCATCGGCATACATACTGGGCACCTCGGCTTCTACGCAGACTGGAACGCGGACGAAATCGAGGAGCTCGTAAGATTAATGGCGGAGGAGACTCCCAGGCTCGTTCGTTATCCCCTAGCTCAGATCGAGGTGGAAACAAACACCGAGACGCTTCATTACGTAGCGCTTAACGAATTTACCTTAAAGGGCGTTGACGGCACCCTCGTCGCGCAGATCAATATTAACGACGAGCTGTTCGAGATGTTCCGGGGCGATGGCATCGTCATCTCAACCCCATCCGGCAGCACTGCTTATAACAAGAGCTTGGGAGGCGCCATCGTCCATCCGTCCATCGAATCGCTTCAGATTGCGGAGATTGCTTCCATCAATAACCGGGTATTCCGGACGCTCGGCTCCTCCGTTATGCTGCCCAAGCACCATCATTGCGACATCATATCCAAGAAGGAGCAGCGAATTCAACTCAGCGTGGACCACGTCAACATGATGCACAGCGACATTCGTTCCATCCGCTGCAGCGTATCGACTCGCAAGGTGACGTTTCCCAGGTACCGCGCCTTCACCTTCTGGAACCGCGTACGCGAAGCGTTCATAGACATGACTTAAAAAGACGCCGGGTACTCTCCTTCGAGGAGATGCCCGGCGTCTTTTTATCTTTTTATTCTATGGTTGCGGCGGCTTGTGGTTCTGACCTTCCGATATAACGGCTGATTCGCTCCCTGCAACCTTAACCGGCTTCTTGCCGCGATGATCGTTAGGCCGATTGCGATTGTTTTTCCTAAAGGACTGATCGCGGTCACGGCGCTTGTTCTCTCCCGGCTCGGTAGAAGAATCCTTCTCCTGTCCTTGTCCTCCACGGGATGAAGGCTGCCCCTTGCCGCCGTGGCCATGGTGATTGTTGTGGCCATTTTGACTCCGATGCCGGGCTCCGCCATGCTGATCCTTTCTCGCAGGGACCTGTCTGTCTAACTCATGACTCTGATCGGCCTCCGACGTAGAAGAAGCAGCTGCGGATTCCACCGCTGCACGAAGATCGTAGCCCGCCAGCCTTGGTGCTTCGGGATCCACGTTAAGATCCAGATCATCCGCATCCGGCTCGTGATTGCCCCCTTGCTTCTTCTCCAGAACGAAATACGCGCAGCCGAAATTGCAATATTCATTAATATAATCGGATACGCCCGAAAAGCTGCTCTCCTTGGCCGCCTTCTGATGGCCATCGCGGAAGAAACCCTTTAATCGGAGCTGGTTGTAACCCCAGTCGCCGATAATATAATCGTAACGCTCTAATACTTCGCTATACCTGTTACGAAACGCTTCGGGATTCCACCCATTGCGATTTTCGTGCATGAGCTCGTACGATTTGCCCCCGATATGAATCAATGCCATTGTTACCCCCCGCTTCAGCGTCGATTAACGATTAGTTGGCTCAGGCCAGCGCTCCCGAAGCGGCGCTTGCGCAGGAACCCGATGAAGACTCCAGACCCAGTCCCATATTGTTTTCCAAAGCCTGGCCCTTCTCTTCTGCGGCGATTGCCGCATGAGCGGAATCCGTCTGTTCGTGCGCATGATACGAGCTGCGTACGAGCGGTCCCGATTCGACATGGCGGAAACCTCGATTTTTGCCCTCGATCTTAAGCTGGGCGAATTCGTCTGGATGAACATAACGTTCGATTGGCATATGCTTAGGCGTAGGCTGCAGGTATTGGCCCAGCGTCAGAATATTGCAATCCACGGCGCGGAGATCGTCCATAGCCTGAATAATCTCGTCATACTGCTCTCCAACGCCCAGCATGATGCTGGACTTCGTGGGAATCTTCGGCTTCATCTCTTTGGCCCGGCGCAGCAACTCCAGAGAACGTTTGTACTTCGCCTTCGCGCGGACGCGATCCGACAGCCTTGCCACGGTTTCGATATTATGATTCAAGATATCCGGATTGGCATCCATAACAACTTGCAGGGCATCCCAATTGCCCATAAAGTCCGGAATAAGCACTTCAACCCGGCAGAACGGCAACCGTTTGCGGATAGCCATAATCGTGGCCGCGAAGATGGACGCGCCGCCATCGGCTAGATCGTCGCGTGCGACGGATGTTACGACACAGTGCATTAGCCCCATCTGCTCCGCCGCTTCCGCAACGCGCTCGGGCTCTTGCAGATCCAGCTCAGTCGGCATACCCGTCTTGACCGCGCAGAATCGGCATGCGCGCGTGCAAATATCGCCAAGAATCATAAACGTAGCGGTCCTGTTCGACCAGCATTCGTAAATATTCGGGCAACGCGCTTCTTCGCACACGGTATGCAGCGTCTTGTTCCGCATCATATTTTTAATTTCGGCATAGTTGCCATCGGTCGTTAATTTTATGCGAAGCCAGTCCGGCTTTGGCAATTTCTCGCGTTTGTTGCGTTCGCTCATATCCATTCCCTGCTTTCACGTTACGTTATAAGTTTACGGCATTGCCATTATTATAACACGCTCTGCTGGCAAAAAGTAATGACAAGCTCTCCAAGATTGATTGTTGATCCATAGTTAATACGAATGCGATCCATCGCAAAACGATATAAGTCGGCGGCGATTTCTTCCGCTTTGTATATCGCTCCAGTCATTTTTCTCCATTATTCCACACATATGTTCGTAATTTCCAGCAACAAACCATGCGGAAGGCTGGGGCTCGGGGATAAAACCGGCAGTTCTGCAAAAACTATCGTTATGACCTCATGCTTATCGAAAGGGTGAGACGCAATTGAAAGCCATCATCCCGCTCTCAGCGCTGATTGCGGCCGCATTGCTGCAGGCTGTGCCCGCGACGGGAGCCGCGGCGGCAGCCCCAGTAAAACAAACACAACCCTCCGGCACTGCTGTCATCCAATCTCAGGCGACAGGCGCGGCGGCGGAAGGACAACTCGCTGCCAATCCCTTCGACCAGCGCAGGGAGCTCTACGATCAACTAAGCAACGTTACCGGCGTCGAATGGTATTGGATTGCGGCGGTTGATCAATACGAACGCTCCATGTCCAAAGCGAAGCCAAAGGCACGCCCTCTGTTAGGACAAATAGCCGGAGTTTTTGTGGAGCCCGAGCGATGGGCAGGCCCGCTTAATCCTGACTCCGATGACAGCTCCCCTGCTTCCATTCGTTTCTTCGAAGGGATCGGCAAGGACGGAGACGGCAACGGTCTCGCGGAACGGACGAGCGACATCGACCTGCTGTATTCGCTCATTACCTTTATGGGAGCAAAAGGCACGGTCGATATGCGATTTCCGGCTGGCGTATGGGATTATTACCATAATAACCGCGCCGTTCAGCGGGTGGAGCAATTCGCCGCCATCTACAAGCATTACGGCAAGCTTGATCTATTTGAGCACGCCTTCCCTCTTCCGCTCGGAACTTCGTATTCCTACAGGGATACATGGGGCGATCGCAGAGGCTGGGGCGGCAGACGGAGCCATGAAGGAACAGACTTGTTCGCGGGCCACGGCACCCCGGTGCGAAGCACCTGCTACGGCATTATCGAGATCAAGGGCTGGAACAAGTACGGCGGCTGGCGAATCGGCATTCGTGATCTGAACAACCATTACCATTATTACGCGCATCTCTCCGGCTTCGACAAAAAGCTTAACGTCGGTGACATCGTCGAAGCCGGTCAAGTGGTTGGCTGGGTCGGAAGCTCCGGCTATGGCAAGCCAGGTACGTCCGGCAAGTTCCCGCCCCATCTCCATTACGGCGTCTACAGCGATCGCGGCCTTCTGGAATGGGCTTTCGATCCCTATCCCATGCTTAAGCGCTGGGAGCAAGCGGAGCGGCAACGACGTCGGAGCGGGAAGTAATTTTCGCTGGCATAACAGATTGACGAGATAGCGTTTAAAAGATGGATTGCCGAAACAGTGGTGAGGTATTTAGATCGGTCACGTCGACCTAAATCCAACAAAGCGAGCTTCTCGCAGCATTTAGAGCGGCGATACCGACTTAATCATCAAAACGCGGCAGCGATGCGGTAGCGTCAAGAAGTTTGTGTAAGTAGGTTTTTCCATCGGGACGATGGCATTCTTTTAATGGTGAGCGTAGCCCAAGCGAAGGCGCGGGAGGCTATTGGTTTCCATAACGCTCGTTGTACATTTTCTCGAAAGCAGCTTTCGTATCGACATCGACAAAGCCACGGATCGCTCGACCACACCATTTTTCGTTGTAGTCGGTGGCTTGTAGATAAATGATCTTCTCCGCCGCTTCAATGTTCGTTAAACTGTTCATCGGTTTGAGGCGCTTACGCAGTTCTTTGTTCATTCGTTCAATCGGATTTGTGGTGTAGATGGCGGGCCAAGTCAACGTCGGGTACTTGTAAAAGGTTAAGAGCGTCGAGAGTTGTTCCTCCCAGGACGCGACTTCCTTTGGATACTGCTTACGCCATCTATCCTTAAATCCGTCGAATACAGCGCGTGCCACGTCTCCATCGATGGCGGTATACACCAGCTTCAAGTCATCCAAGAACTCTGTTTTATCCGCTACACGGATCTTTGGAAAGGTCGCACGTACTTTGTGAACAACGCAATGCTGAACATCGGCCATGGGGTAGATTTCACGGAAGGCCTCTTCAAGCCCTGGCAAGCCGTCGAAGACACCTAGCAAGATGTCGGTAGCTCCGCGATTCTTGAGATCCTTAAGAACCTCGCGCCATCCATTTGAGCTCTCGTGGCCGCCTACGTAGAAGCCGAGGATTTGGCGAATGCCTTTCTCGTCGATGCCCATGGCCAAATAAACCGCCTCACTGCTTACGGTGTTGCGCTTCAGCTTCACATAAAGGCCATCGAGGTAAATGACAGAGTAGCGTTTCTCAAGCGGACGTTTCTGCCACTGCTCAATATCCTCCATAACCGTATGGGTAATGTTGCTGACGGTTGTAGGCGAGTACTGCGAGCCAAACATGCTCTCTACGAATTTTGCGACTTCCCGTGTGCTCATTCCGCCTTTGTACATGTGAATAATGGCTTCCTCAAGCCAGCCTTCACGGCGCTGGTAGGGCTGGAACAGTCGAGTTTGAAAAAATCCTTTGCGGTCTCGAGGCACTTGAAGCTCGTTGATGGCGCCGTAGCGTGTTTGATAAGTGCGCTTGTAGTTGCCATTTAACGTCGTACGCGGTCCCTTGTGTTCGTTACTAATGTAATTTTTAATTTCTTCACGCAGGAGTAACTCCAACTTCTCCTGCACAAGCTTAGTTACAGCATTTTCAAGTAGATCATTGAACGCATTTTCGGGTATAGTAGTCATCGAGTAGGGCTCCTTCTTGGTGATCTCAGCAATCCCGAGAATACCCTACTTTTTTGTTGCCTGTGAAGGCTCCAAATGTTGGTACACAAACTACTTTACTTCATCAGCGATGCGGCATTTAGATCGGTCACGTCGACCTAAATCCAACAAAGCGAGCTTCTCGCAGCATTTAGAGCGGCGATACCGACTTAATCATCAAAACGCGGCAGCGATGCGGCATTTAGGTCGGTCACGTCGACCTAAATCCAACAAAGCGAGCTTCTCGCAGCATTTAGAGCGGTGATACCGACTTAATCATCAAAACGCGGCAGCGATGCGGCATTTAGGTCGGTCACGTCGACCTAAATCCAACAAAGCGAGCTTCTCGCAGCATCTAGAGCGGTGATACCGACTTAATCATCAAAACGCGGCAGCGATGCGGCATTTAGATCGGTCACGTCGACCTAAATCCAACCAAGCGAGCTTCTCGCAGCATTTAGAGCGGTGATACCGTCTTAAACCTCAAAAAGCCCAAACAGTGGCTTCACGTCGCTCATATTTCACACACAAACAAGCTTCCCATCAAAGTCAATAATGATTTGATGGGAAGCCCTTTCGCGTTCTAGGCCTTCGGGTAGCGCCCTTATTCCGACTGTAGCTGAATCGACGAACTTCCTTGAGAAGAGTCGCCGTTGCTATGGCCTCCCGGAGCGGAAGATTCTCCTGGCAATGCTCCTTCATCTGCCGCACCGCCTTCAATTTCACCCGGCTTGGCCGTAACGCCCCCCGCTCCTTGCTGCAGAGGGACAGATATGTTGGGCGCTTGGGCGGCGGAATCGCCAACCGGCTTGCCCGTACCGTCGTAATAATACATCGGCACATCGCCAACGACGAGCAGATACGAGATCGGAATTTCGGTTTCGACCACCTCGGGTTCAGTATCGAACGGAATAATAATGGATACCTCAGCGACGACTCTAATATACACTTCCACCAAAACCATATTGATGCCGGCGCCCCGTTCGCGGGTATTTAGCTCCACCTTCGTCGCTCCGACCGGCTCGAATTTAACGGGGACCGTAGGACCGAACGAAGAGATGATCGCACTGCCGAGGGCATGGCCGATCGGGATATGCTCCGGAATATGCTTGATCTCGCTAAGCGCCGCCTGGACCGTCTGCACCGTCTCCGACGTAATGCTGATATGCTCCGCATAATTCAGCATGAAGCCGGATACTTTGCCGTCCGCGTTCATCTTCCAATCGATAAGTTTATCGGCCTCTGACTTGTGCGCCACCTGGTCCGTGATTGCTTTGTTAATCGCCTGTGTGGCTACCTGCTTCACCCTGACCTTCGCAATGTTCATAAGCGGAGGTCGCAGATTGCGTTCTATGAACACGAACGAGGGTATCGAGAAGACGATCATGAACAGAAGGAGCCATAACAGAAACATCCGTTTGCGAAGACGCGGGCGACTCCGCGGTTCTTTTGGCCTTGTCCCCCATACGGTTGGCTGTGAGGGGCGCTTGGATCCTGCAGCACCACCCAAGCTGAATGTAAAGATTGGTCTCCGCCGCTTCCAGCTTGCGGCCGGCTTCCCTGCTGCGGGTCTTGCTCCCCACTTTATGCCGCCGCTCCCTGGGCCCGACTTGGTCGTCCCGATTCTGCCCTTCCCGTTTCCCCAGCTTACCGTCTTCGTGCGCCGTAATGAACTGCCCGAACCAAGCCCTGACAGCCCGTCACCGAATCGCTGCCACCAACTCCGTCTTCCCCATCTTGCCATCGCCATCCCTCCGTCCTGTCCTTCTCCATACCCAAGCTTATGCAAAACCCGCCCAAAAAAGAAACGGATTGTCCCTTACCCGCCCTTATGGCGTCTCATCCCCACACCAGCGAAACGAAAAGAAGCAATGACAGAACCAATGACAAACAGGTTGTTCCATCAAGCCGGATAATGTACACTATTAAACTAGAGGCAGAACGGAGCTGTGTAACGGATCACGGCGGACAATGGAACATTGACGGTGATTGGAGGAGTAGATAACATGTCGCTAAACCGCAAATTGTTGACCGATGCCGACTTCGAGGAGGCACTGGAGAAGGGCACTCGCATTCGCGTCTTCCGCGACAATCTTATCGTCGACGGAAGCTCTGTCATTGTCCGGTTTGACGATACAACCGTCGTAACGCAATCCAGCGTCAGCGATCTTATGTATCATGAACGGGCAGGCTGCGAGTTTTTTGATATTAGGCGCCGATAGGAAGGATCTCAACGTATACATAGCTAATTTCGAAGCAATAACATATAATGAAGCGAATGATTGGTCAAGGCAGCCAGAATACGGAGTGATTGGTCTGAGCAAAGCTAAGGGAAAAGGCGGTACCGGACGAGGCACCGGCAAGAAGGGCTGGAACAGGTGGCAGGCAGGCGAGCGCAGAGCCGCAGGCGCCCCCAAACCATACAAGAGTAAAGGCACGAAAAAAACCGACAATACGGACGGAAAATAATTGAAGATTGGAGTGGTCATATTTGAGAAGAAAAGCCCCTATGTCGTTCGACGATCTGCTGAAGGAACTGCAAGACCAGCGTGCAAACCCGGAGGAACAAGCCTCGCTAGGGAAGCTGTTCAATGAAACATTCATGAGTCAATATTCGAATTGCAAAACGATACAAGAATTTCTGGAGAAAGGCAACTTTCAGGCTTGGTCGACGGAAGATATGTCGTTGATCCCCGAGGAGCTGCTTAATCGCCATGTTGCGCGCGAGACGAAGTTCGCGGACTGGCCATCCATGCTGGAGAAAGCAAAGACGGAGCTTGCCGCTGGAGCCTAACCTATATATTCCTGTACAGCCGAAGGTTTGTCTAACGACAAGCTTTCGTTTTTTTTGCACCATCTACCGCCGATCCTGTACTTGCAGCCGCTCTCAAAAGAATGACTACGTCAATCGCTGAACGACCCACATCACTCCGTTAACGGCTCCCAAGCCGATACTCAGCGTAAGCGTCAAGCCGTTGGCCGCGTAATATAATCCGATAACGTCTCCGGCTGTCAGATCGGCCTCTCCCGCCAGCGAAACGCCGGCGTTGCCCAACACCGCCCTAATATTCAAAAGCGTAACATTAAGATTAAGCACCGGAAGAAGGCTGCTGACCAATATAGTAGAGATCGGCAAAGAACGTCTGACCTGAAAATTTGGGTAAACAGAACCTCCGATACCCAGCGTAACGGGGTTGTTAAGCGAGTAGTTCACCGTAGCGGCAATCCAGTAGCGGCCCGTCACGGGAACTGTATAATTGCCGCTAGTTGCGTTGAAGTCAGGGCTGCCGAAGAACGGTGCCGTCAAGTCCCAGTTGGTAAGCTGTGCGCTTGTGGAAACCGTTTGCGAGGCTAAATACGCAGAGAACCCCTCCATGAACGGACTGTCCTTGATGTACAACGTTGACATATTCTTCTTGGCCTCCTCTCGAATCCTATCAAACACTAAACCCCGTAATTCCCCCTATCAGTTAATGCACCGACCTCGCAAGCGGCTTGTACGGAAGTCCGGCATGGAGTCGTTTCCGTCCGAATATGGTCGAACATCGCTATAGCAAGCAGAACCCCCGATTTGTGAATATTGAAGAAGAGTCATTGTTAGATGTCGAATGTATTTCCGTATTGAAGTCAGAAATGCTTTAACTAGGAAGATGGAGGTTAGAAATGAAGGTGAAACGTATTGTCGCTAATATTAAACAGAGGCAGTCTGGGACTGATTGACTCGCCCATGGCTGCCACTGTTTCTCTGTCCTTCATTTGCAAACGATGCGAGTACTACGAAGTCATTGCCTTAGCAGCCGCTCCGCCTGCGAATGCCTTTAATGAACCTTAATTTGTTTGGCTGCAGACAATAAAATATCAATATCAACGGAATACGTAGAAGCTACCGAATAAAAGTAATTCTTCGTTGCAATAAAAATTTGCCCGCGTATTTCAGTCTGCTCGATCAACGCTTTATGGCCGTTAATAATCGTTTCGGTAATCGTTTCGGTTGGAAAATTGGATTTTAAATCTTCCAATACCTGTTCTGGATTCTCTTGGTCACTGCTTGATTGCGAAATCCAAAATTCGGATTTCTCATCCTGAAGCAGATACGCAGCACTAATTAAAATACCTTCAGACCTTTCGGTTGCTGTCGTATTAAGTAATTTGATTACCGGATTTCCTTCTGATTGATTGTCGGCTAAATTCAAAGGAATATGGATTTCGTCGGGTTTGAATTTAGATATATCCAGCTTTCTGTAAAGCGGTATTTCATGATCGTTATAATCCATCGGTCCGGACATTGATCCCGCTTCTGCTGCATGCAGCTTGTAGGATGATTCATCTTGGCCAGGAAGGGGCGTAAACCACAGTGTATATGCTTCGTGCACCTGCGGAATCATCTTGGCAGTATGTACTTGATTGGATTCATCAGTCATCCAAATAGAGTCGACATCAGGATCGATAGAAGCGCCGAATACAAGCAATGTGTTCTGTTCAGCGAAGGGTACAAATGTGTAGTTAAAGGCCCCAGTTATTCCTTCTGTAGTCAGGTTACCGTATTCCAGTTCCGTCAGAAGCGGCACCTCTACTTTACCCTGAACGGACCAAGACATGCCGCCTTCATCCCAATGTAGTATTCCTGCCTCCCAGTTCATGATACGATTCGCATGATTTACGCTATTTGTGAAGATGAGTATTTGATGATCATTCAACTGTTCCTTATACATGATTTCCGGATTCATATCAGAGTTGGCATTATGAATGAGTTGCGAAATCTGATCATCCGAAGGCGGTATCGATGCCATTGGAGTCGATGGCTGAGCGGTCGGCAGACCGAGCCATACGATAATAGCCA
The DNA here is from genome assembly GCF_014303795.1 of Paenibacillus sp. PAMC21692. NCBI lineage: Bacteria > Bacillati > Bacillota > Bacilli > Caryophanales > Paenibacillaceae > Paenibacillus > Paenibacillus sp. PAMC21692. Next base: position 3,307,223 of record NZ_CP060293.1, on the reverse strand, counting down.
ATATCGCAAAAAACAGCATAATAGGGATGACACTTATTACATGTATGTACGGTCGTCTCCGATCACCACGTAGCACTCTTTCTTGTATGTAGTTTAATTGCGCGGTCGATATCCGGCTTGGCTCGGAATAAGGCTCGTTTTGAAGGTCATGTTCAAAGTTTCTCCTCTTCATATCATTCCTCCAGCATCTTATTTCTCATTTTGATTCTCGCCCGATGAAGCCTGGATTTCACTGTACCTTCCGCGATGCAGAGTAAATTCGCTATATCAGCAATTGATAATCCATATCTGACTTCCAGTATTAAAACCTCTCGATGCTTAAGAGGCAGCGTCAGCAACACGCTCCAAACTTCGTCCAGCCTGGATCTTGCAAAATAAACGGCTTCGGCGGAAGGAGACTCCTCTGAAAATCGAACAAACGGAACGGGGAGAACTTTACGAAAAAAGGCTGATCTTCTGTGGTTTATTGCGAGATTATGACAAATCTTCAGTAGCCAGGTCTTCACCGTCGATTGCCCACGGAACTTGTTCAACGCAAGAAAGGCGTTAACGAAGGTCTCCTGCGCGAGATCATCCGCCATATCGTGCTTTTTGGTCAATACAAATGCATAATTCCAAATATCATTCCAGTATTTTACGATAAGCAGCTCCATTTCTGCCGGTCCTAAACTCGTTATCGTTACAAGATAGTCATCTTCCACTACTTCCATCACCTCCTATAAACAGACAAATTAGTTCAAGGAAAGTTCCATTTCTGGTAAAACTTTTTTTAAATAAAAACGATTAGATAGCAGAGATTTTATATAAAGTTTACGGAGAAGGATAACTCAATTAACATGAACAACAAAAATAAGACTGCCAGTCGAACGGCAGCCTTATATATTGGCAAAGTTCAGGTCTTTTCATCTAATCCACAATATTCCTGGTATAGTATGCGATTATATCTTTGCGGCGAATAATACCGAGGAAAACGCGATCGGCGTCAACGACCGGAACGAAGTTCTGATCGGCCGCCAGCGCCAGCATATCGTCCAAATCTGCGCTGATCGCAACGCATTCGACTTTCATTCGTTTTTTGATGGAGATGACAGGAATTTCGTGCATTGTATCGAAGTCGAGGCCAGGTGTGTCTTTTAGCTTCCATAATAAATCCCCTTCGGATAACGTTCCGAAATACAAGCCCTTCTCGTCCAGGATCGGAATGGCTGTATAGTGGCTCGCCTCCAATTTATCCATGGCTTCTTTCATATTAGAGGATGTCATAAGGTACGAGACCTCATTCTTGGGATATAAAAACGATTTGATGTCCATTGCATCACGCTCCTTTAGTATAATTAAATCATATTTCGTCGCTAGGCGCATGTGCAAGGGCTAGGAGCATGTCTAGTGTCATAAGTATTATGTCGAGTAACGTTCGAGCCTAGTCCGAATGAATCCAGAAACGAAATGGAGTTGATTTTAATAGGAAAAGTCAATTCGCCAATTCCCAAAGCTACTATAGCGGCAGGTCGTCGTCATGCCGTTGGCCTTAAATCCGACGGCACAGTGGTTGCTGTAGGCGACAATAAATATGGGCAATGCGATGTAAGCGAATGGCGCGGCATGGTGGCCGTGGCGGTTGGTAATGTTCATATGGCGACGAACACGGGTAATGCTCATACAATAGGTCTTAAATCGGACGGCACGGTGGCGGCGACGGGTTGGAACAAGCATGAACAATGCAATGTAAGTGGTTGGCGCGATATTGTAGCGGTTGCTGCAGGTTGGCGTCGTACCGTAGGGCTTAAATCGGATGGCACGGTTGCGGCTGTGGGCCGAAATAATGAAGGTCAATGCAATGTAAGCGGCTGGAGCGATATGGTGGCAGTAGCGGCGGGTGACTGGCATACCGTCGGGCTTAAATCGGATGGTACGGTATCGATTGCAGGTAATAATCAGTATGGCCAATGCAATGTCAGCGAATGGAGCGACTTAGTGGCGGTGGCTGCTGGTTACCTTCATACCGCAGGGCTCAAATCGGACGGCACGGCGGTGGCCGCGGGTTCGAATAAGCATAAACAATGCGATGTAAGCGGCTGGCGCGGCATAGTGGCAATAGCGGCGGGTAGTTACCATACCATCGGGCTTAAATCGGACGGAACGGTGACGTTTGCGGGTTCGAATGAGCATGGCCAATGCAATGTAAGCGGCTGGCGCGATATGGTGGCTGTTTCGGCGGGTTGCACCCATACTCTCGGTCTTAAATCCGACGGCACGGTAATCGCTGTGGGTGATAATAAATATGGGCAATGCGATGTTAGCGGCTGGAGTGGCATCCGCCTGCAATAACTCCTTCGAATTTATGAAAAAGCGGCAGCCTGGGACGAAATAAAGCCCCAGGCTGCCGCTGTCTTTATTGTTGGGAAGCGTTACTGCTGGATCGTATCGTAATATTTCTCCTGCACGTATTTCGCCGTCAGATCCAGCTGCGCTTTCATGTCGACGCCCTGCTTGGAGAATACCTCCTGAATGACGTTCGTCATCTGCGCGTAGTAGTCTTGCGTGTTGTACGGGGATTCCGGCTTGCCGTCGATCAGCCCAAGCGTTTCCTGGCCATATTGGTAGACGTTGTCGTATTTGTTGAACAGATCGTTAACCTTCTGCCCGTATTCGGAATCCGTTTTGAAGTATTGCAGCACTGCCGGAACATAATACTTGTTATCCGTTTTGCGCTCTTGAATGTTCTTCTCCAGCGACTCTAACCCTTTGTCGGAGAAATAGTCGAATGTTGCATAATAGAACGCGATCTCCTGCTCGTCTTTCGAAGCGTTCGGATTAATGACGAGGTAGTCTCCGCCCAATACGCCGTAATGTTTGCCGCCTTTCTCGTAAGCCGGAATCGGATAGACGAGAATGTCCTCCGGCGCCATGCCGCCTTGGTTGAGTCCTTGGTCGACCGGACCGTCGGGGCCCGCGATAACCATCGCCGTTCTGCCTTGCGCGAACGCGCCTACAGCATCGGCCCAGCCAAGCGCCCAGTCCTGGGGAATCGCATCGGCTTCCCACTTTAGCTTATTATAGTATTCAAGCGCCTTGACGCCCGCATCGGAGTTGAAGATCGCCGTTATTTTGCCGTCTTGCGCCGTTTGAATGTCTCCGCCTGCCGTGAACAGGAAATTCGTCCAGTTCCAGCCCGCTTCGTTGCCCTTGCCCATCGGCGCGATGCCGGAGATGCCTGCGGCGGGATCCGATACGGCTTTGGCCGCGTTTAGCATGTCGTCCCAGGTCCAGTCGAAGCCCGGCAGCGTCACGCCTTTCGCTTCCAGCATTTTTTTGTTGACGGCCACGCCCGTCGGATAACCGCGCTGCGCGATCCCGTACACTTTGCCGTTCACCGTGAACAGATCCTGCAGCACCGGATTCATCTGATCCTTGAATGGGTAGTTGTTGAACAGCTCCGTAATGTCGGCCGCCCAGCCTTTCTCCGCCAGGAACTTGCCCTCGGAAGCGTACGTATTGAACAGCGTCGGCGCCTCGTTCGCGCCCATCTTGATGCCGATTTCGTTCGGGTTGTATTGCCAGTCGCTCTTGATGATCTCGACATTGGGATAAACCTCGTTGAACCTTCTGATCTTGTCATCCTCCAGCGCCCGGTCCTCCACGCGATCCGGCGTCGGATAGTAGATGCTGATGGATACCTTCTTCGATTTGATATCTTCTTCCGGCGTTTTCGTGCTGGCGGAATCGGTAGGCTTGGTTGTCGGGTCGGCGGCAGGCTTGGTGCCTCCGCCGCCGTTGCCGCTGCACGCGACCAGCGCGAAGCTGAGCGTAAGGAGCGTCGCAAGCGTTAATTGCATTTTACGCATGTTGTGTATCCCCTCTTCATTTGGATTGTTGTGGCTACATGCTCATCATAATGGAGGCAGGTTCGTGTCGGCGATGTGTATTCCTATTGCGATCATGTGCAGATTTACGCATTGACAATTCCACCACATCATGTAATTTTGATGAAATTTACCCTTTAACTCCTCCGAGATATAATCCTCTTAATATAAATTTCTGGAAAAATAAGAAGATAATAACTGGAGGAACCATTACGATCGACAATATAGCGAACCTGATATTCAAGTCCAGTCGGCGCGCGTTCAGGACGAAGTCCCGAATGGCCGCGGACAACGGCTTGTTCTCCTGGCTCAGGATAAAGCTTGGCCAGAACCAGTCGTTCCATGCCGTCGCGAAGACGAAAATCGACAATGTGGCAAAGATGGGAATCGACAGCGGGAAGGCGATCTGAAAAAAGCATCTCAGTTCCGAAGCGCCGTCGATGCGCGCCGACTCGAATATTTCCATATGAATGCCATCCATGAACGTCTTGAGCAGAAGAAGGAAAAACGCGTTGGCGCCTGCCGGCAGCCATACCGCGGCAAACGAGCCCATCAGCCCCAGATCCTTCAGGTTAATGAAGTTCGGAATCATATAGGTCGTCGCCGGAATGAACAGCGTCATCAGGAAGTAATATTGAATGCCCGACTTGAAGGGCATGTTCATCTTCGATAGCGCATAAGAGGCAAGTCCAAGAACCAGTATCGTTACGACCATGTTGCCGGCGAAAAGAAGCATCGTATTTTTAAAATAGAACGGGAGATCGATGTAGTTCCACGCCTTCGAGTAGTTCTCGAAATGCCATTCCTTCGGCAGGAAGGTCGGCGGGAACGAATTCACTTCGGTGTTCAGTTTAAGACCGTTGAACAAGGAAATCAGGATGGGGTAGACCATGCAGCACATCATCGCGATGATTAGGAGATTCATGCCCGCGTAAGCGACTTTGACCTTCCCCTTCTTGAGGTCGTAGGAGGACAATATGCCCCGATCAAAAGATTTCATTGGCCGACGCCCCCTCTGTTGTTGATGCGGTATTGAAGGATGGCCAGAATGCTGAGTCCGAGGAACATGAGCACCCCGAGAGCGGAGGCGACGCCGTAATCCAGCCTGACGAAGGCATATTTGACGATCAGAAGCGCGTAAGTCAGTGTCGCATTGTTGGGACCGCCGTCCAGCATCGCGAACTGCGTCTGGAACCCTTGCGAGGTCGCGATCAGTTGCAGCATGAGCAGCAGAAGGATCTGGCCCTTGATCGCGGGTAGCGTAATATGGCGAATCCGGCTCCAGATGCCGGCCCCGTCGATCTCGGCCGCTTCGTACCAGTCTCGGGGGACGCTGAGAATGGCCGCCAGATAGATCAACATCGCGGAGCCGAAGCTTTGCCAGGTCTCCATAATGACGATAGAGATCATCGACCAGCTGCGGTCGACCATAAAGCTGATTCCCCCGATCCCGACTGCCTTAAGTACGGCGTTGATCGGTCCGACGGGATCGTACAGCCATCGCCATACGCCGTACAGGACGACGAACGGCACGACATACGGCAAGTAAGCCGCTACGCGCGCGAAACCCTGGAATCTTCGCATCTCGGAGATCGCGATCGCGATAAAGATCGGCACCCAGAAACCGATGGCAAGCGCGAGCCCCATATAATAGAGCGTATTTTTTACGGCTGTCATGACATCCCGGTCGGCGAAGATCGTCTTGTAGTTGCCGAAGCCCGCAAAGGAATTGCCTTTGACGAAATCGACGATGTAGAAGCTGTTTAATACGCCCTTGAAGATTGGCAGCCACAGGAACAGCGTAAAGGTGATAACGGCCGGGAGAAGGAACAGATATCCCCATAAATACCGTTTATACTTGCCCGTACGCTGCGTCCCCTGCCTCGTCTTAGGCTGGTGCTGCCCGTTCATTGGAACTGCCGTTGTTTGCTCCATGTGCAGTGGTCCCTCATTCCTATAGGTAATCTACCCCCATTTTAGAGAAACCCGGTCCCCCTGCACATGTGCGTATCTATGCTTATGATAGGCGATTTTACTTCTTCATCTCGCTGGGACTCACCCCGAAGTACTTTTTGAAAATTTTGCTGAAATGCTCCGGAGATTCATAGCCGACTAGCTCGGAAATTTCATAGCGCCTTAAATCCGTAGTCTGAATAAGCCGCTTGCTCTCCTCCATCCGCAGCTTGATGACGTATTCCCACAGGTTGCAGCCTGTATTTTTTTTAAACAGATAGCTGAGATAATTCGGGCTGACATGGTTCTTGAGCGCAACCTCGTTCAGAGTAAGTCCCTTCTGCGCGTAATTCGCATGAATATACTTGCTCGCCCGCTCCACGATCAGGTTGTTCTGGGCGTTGATCTCTTCCTCCGTCGGCTCCTCCTCCGAATAGACGCCCCACTTGAAGTCTCCATAATAGAAGACGTAATGATCCTTGAACTGGCGGCTCCAGCGCATCGCCTTGTCTCCCTGTTCGTTCGTAACGCCGAGAAAGTCCGCCCCCTTCAAAATCTGGCTAATCCCGACAACGCAGCCGAACCCGAGAAACTTGTCGACGTTAAAATGAAGGCTCCGCCCGATCATCTCCAACTGATTGACCTTGTCGACGCTGGAATCGCCGTACTTTGCTTCCGTCCACTGAATGATGATGCAGACGATGCCGCCGGAATCGTAGAACGACTGATAGTCCCACTCCTTGCCCAGCAGCTCCCCGGCTATATTGAGCACCGCGTATTGCAGCAGCTCGTCATCCTTCTTCGTCAACGTCCGTCCGCCGGATTCCAAGTCGAGCTTTGCCTTAATGACGGCGTAATAGGGCCCGGACAGATCGATGCCGTGTCCTTTTGCAAGCTCGTCAATGATGGCTTCCCGATTGCCCGTATGAGGCTCCAACAGCGACTTGAGCAGCTCCATCCGGACGGGCAGAGGCTCCCGCATGCGAAAACCGTCGTTAAGATCGGACAGCATCTGCTCCGAATCTCTTGCCGTTTTGTCCATATGCAGCAGCACATGCCGCACGGAGCTTAGAAACTGCTCGCTGTTCAGCGGCTTAATGAGATAGTCTTTGGCGCCGAACCTGATGGCAAGCTGCGCGTACTGAAAGGTTTCATGCGCCGAAATGATGATGACCTGTACCCATGGTTTAATGATCTTGGCTTGCTGCATCAGCTCGATGCCGCTCATCGACCCCATCTGGATATCCGTAACGAGCAGATCGATATCCTCCATGCGAATATAGTCCAGCGCTTCGTATCCGCTGTGCGCGTTAAAAAGCCCTTTGATCGCAATGCCCGAAGTCGAGAGCAGCTGGGTTAATCCTTCGCAGATAAGAGGTTCGTCGTCCACGATGAGAATATTGTACATCCGCAATCATCCTTTCACTCTATTTATGATTCCGTGCCGGGCAACGGGTCCTCGTAGGTGGCGGGCAAGACAAGAATGGCAGCCGTCCCGCCTTCCTCACGTCTTCGGTAGCTCAATCCGTATGAATTGCCAAAATGCAGCTGAATGCGCTGATGAATGTTGCGGATGCCGTACCCCAGCGTGTGGTCGGCTTCTTCCTCGTACAACAGCCGCTCCATGTTCCCGATGTCGGCTTGCTTGTAGCCGTTATCCTCTACCTTGATCGTTACGCGCTCCCCTTCGACGGCGGCCGTGATCATGATTTCCCCGTCATCGCCCATCAGCTTGACGCCATGGATTATGGCGTTTTCGATCAGCGGCTGCAGCGTTATTTTCGGAATACGAATCCCCTTCGCCGCATCCTGCACCCTCCATATCACCTTGAACTCGTAAGAATACCGCTTCTGCTGCAGGTTGACGTAGGCACCGGCATGCTCCAGCTCCTCCTCGAGCCGAATTAGCTCGCGGCCGCGGCTGAGGCCGATCTTCATCAGCTTCGACAGCTCCTTGATCATCTCCGCCGACTCCGTATTCCCTTCCAGCGTGATCTTCCAATAGATGCTTTCCAGCGTATTGTAGAGGAGATGCGGATTGATCTGCTGATAGAGCAGCTGCAGCTGCGACTCCTTCTGCTTGAGATCCATATGATACTTATAATGAATAAGAGCATTTAGCCGTCTGGCCATATCGTACATGGCGGCCATCAGGACGCCGACTTCGTCATGCCTGCGCCTGCTTGGCGTCTCCGGCACGAGCCGTCCCGGCTCGTACTTGCGCACGAACTGCGCGAGCTTCTGCAGCGGCGTCATAAGCGAACGCCAGAAGTAGAGCAGGAATACGCTGCCCAGCAGCATGTATGCAATGGTAATGAACTGAATGACGCGCTTAAGCTCATTCTGCTGCTTGAGCAGCGAACCGACCGGAATTTGATAGATGAGCCGTTGGTTCATTACCCGGCTATAGTTGACGATATAGATGGAATCCTTGGTCATTGCTTCGATCGTGCCTGAGGACGCAAGATCGATATCCACGCTCGCTTCAGGTGGCAGCTCGGCAATCGTACCTGCCAATTCAGGCTGCGTTGCGGTCAGAATCCGGCCGGTCCAATCGGTAAACATCATAAGATGTCCTTGCGGAAGGGACACGGAATGAAGCGCTTCCCGCACCTTCTTCTCCATGTTTGTCGCGACAAGCACGCCGATGATCCGATCTCCGTTTCCCGTGTTATTGACCGCTCGAATGAAGGCCAGCGTCTGGACGCGAGACAAATTTTTGTTTCCGTTGATGAGTTCCATGTAGCCGCTGCCCTTATGGCTTACCGCCTCGTCGAACCACTCCGGCTTCGTGCTGTCGTTAAAGAAGTAGACGCCCGTCTGCAACACCTGCCGCTTCGGAGCGAAGAAGTAATAGTCGCCCGGATCGTACACGTACAACGAATAGTAGACGGCTTCGCCGCCGTTGACCGGGATGGACAGGCTCGCCAGCAGCTTGTCGACGGCATCGTATTTGCGCACGCGTTCGATGACCGCTTCTGCTCCATTGGGCACCAGTTTCTGCGTAGAAGGATGCTGGATGATCGTCGCCGTCACCTTGTCGATCGTATCGATATCGCGGTTAATCAGCGCGTGATTCTGCTTGATCAGCTCGGCGTAGGCGTTCGTCACCTGATTTTTGAGCAAATCCTCCGCTTTGAGATTGCCGTACCAATGCAACAGGAAGACGGGACTCACCATAAGCAGGAACAACAAAATAAGCTGCTGCTTCATATTTAATTTCGTTAGTGGATTAATGACGGATCTGCCCACCTGCCGCACCTCCCGCTCTCTCTGTACTATAGCATGGATACAGCGCTTTCAGTGTAGCCGATTCTATGGGCTTGCTGGTTAGGTGAGGCGGGTATCGTAGAAATGCACATACTGCGGGGTGACAGTTGATTCGAGCGTTGTGTTTCGGGAAGCGGGCTGTGTGGCGGTAGTATGCCGTGCAAAGTTGCACTGCGTCGGGCTGCAGCTCACAAAGTCGTAGTCGAGCGGCTCTGTAACCCGACTTTATGGGGGCTATTGCGAGCATAGTAGGTCTGCGTTGCTCTATAGCCCGATTTTCTCGGGCTATCGCGAGCATAGTAGGTCTGCGTTGCTCTATAGGCCGATTTTCTCGGGCTATTGCGAGCGTAGGAGGTCTGCGTTGCTCTATAGCCCGATTTTCTCGGGTTATTGCGAGCAAAGTGGGTCTGCGTTGCTCAATAACCCGATTTTCTCCGGCTATCGTGAGCATAGTAGGTCTGCGTTGCTCTGTAACCCGATTTTCTCGGGCTATTGCAAGCATAGTAGGTCTGCGTTGCTCTATAACCCGATTTTCTCGGGCTATTGCGAGCATAGTAGGTCTGCGTTGCTCTATAGGCCGATTTTCTCGGGTTATTGCGAGCATAGTAGGTCTGCGTTGCTCAATAACCCGATTTTCTCGGGTTATTGCGAGCAAAGTGGGTCTGCGTTGCTCAATAACCCGATTTTCTCGGGTTATTGCGAGCATAGTAGGTCTGCGTTGCTCAATAACCCGATTTTCTCGGGCTATTGTGAGCATAGTAGGTTTGCGTTGCTCTATAACCCGATTTTCTCGGGCTATTGCGAGCATAGTAGGTTTGCGTTGCTCTATAGCCCGATTTTCTCGGGTTATTGCGAGCGTAGGAGGTCTGCGTAGCTCAATAACCCGATTTTTCGGGTTACAGCTACAAGCTCCCGCAAAAGAAAAAAACGACCCACAGCATCTGCAGGTCGTTCCTGTTTCCGCCCCGAAGAGCGGCCTATGCCTATTCATCCTTTTCCGCCCCGAATGGCGGCCTATTCTTCCTTGAATACCGGACTCAGCGACAACTCGAAAGCGATCCGCTTCTCATCCAGTCGATACTGGTCGAGCAACTGAGGGCCGCATGAGCCCGAGCCTACGCCGCTCATCCTGTAATCGATGTTAACGATCGTCTGATCACGACGGGCCAGCTCCGGCGTATGCTTCGCGGCTGCCAGATCGGCCGACGTAACATGAAGCGCCTGGAACGAGAACGGCTCCGGCGCGTCGAAGCGCAGTCCCATGCCGAGCTCGCTGGTCACCATCGCCCATTCCGTTCCGTAACGCGAGCCGTTTTCCTGCGGCATGACGTACTTCTGCGCCATTTCGTCCACCGTCAGCAGATAGCGCCCCTTGCGTACGCTTGCGCGTTTGTCGACGTAGCTCTCATGCGGGCCGTAGCCATAATATTCGACCTCTTCCGTCCCCTTCGGCATAACGAGCTCCAGGCCAATCCTCGGCAAATACGGCAGATCCTCACGCACGTCGGCCGTAAAGTTTACCTTCGCTTCTCCGCTCGGCAAGAACGTCCAAACCGCTTCCCCCTTTAAGAACGGACTGCGGATATAGCTTCCGAGCGAGAATGCGACCTTTACTTGCACGGACGAGTCGGATAATATTTCCCATGAGCTGTCGTATACCTTCATGACGGCACGATCCAGACCTTCGCGCTCCCACTCCTTGCGGATATACATGTCGTTGTCGGTAGGAGCCCGCCACACATTAAAGCGAACGGGCTCGTCGATCATCCGGACACCGTGACGCGTAATGGATGCGATCGCACCTTTGCCAAGGTCGAATTTGTATTCAAAATCGAACCCGCTTACCGCCAGAACGCCGCCGCTTTCTACGGCTTTCATAAATTCCGAGCGGTAGGAAGCCGCTGCGCCAGCCGACTCCTCTCCCCCCGCTTCGGTCTCGCCGCCACGATCTGCAATCTCTGCCGCAGCCGTCTCGAACTGCGCGAATGCCACCTCATGCCCCGGTGCCGCCCAAGCCGTCTCGCCATGCTGCCAAACCGATAACGTCAGTACGCAGCCGTCTCCTTCGGCAATAGGCTGGCGATAGCCGAGCCGCAAGGTTTGCGTCTCTCCGGCCGCCGCTTCCAGTGCCCCAACCGAGCCCTGATCGATCAACTCGCCGCCGTACTCCAGCTTCCAGCGCAAGGACAGATGCGACAGATCGATAAAGTCGTAGCGATTCGTAATTCGTACGATTCCCTCGCCCACATCCTCCGCTTCCATTACGATCGGCGCAATGATCTGCTTTAGCTCCAGCAAGCCGACATGCGGCTTGCGGTCCGGCGACACCAAGCCATCGATGCAGAAGTTGCCGTCGTTCGGCTTCTCGCCGAAATCGCCGCCGTAGGCGAAATAATCCACGCCCTCCGGCGTCTTGACCGCAATGCCGTGATCGCACCATTCCCATACACAGCCGCCCATTAGCTTTGGCTGAGCGTAGATGACGTTCCAGTAATCCCGCAGATCGCCGGGACCGTTGCCCATCGCATGGCTGTATTCGCAGAGGAACAACGGCTTCGTCTTTGACTCGTCCAAAGCGTAGGCCTCAATCTCAGCCACCGACGCATACATGCGGCTCTCCAGGTCCAGCGCCTCGGTATTCTCGTCCCCCTTATAAAGCGCGGCCGCTCCCTCATAATGAACCAGCCTGGATTCGTCGCGCTGCTGCACCCACTCCGCCATCGCGATATGATTGCCTCCGTAGCCGGATTCGTTGCCAAGCGACCAGATGAGGATCGAGGCGTGGTTTTTGTCCCGCTCCACCATCCGAACCGCCCGTTCGACAAACGCTTCCTTCCAGTCGGGATGTACCGCGAGCTTGTGGAAGGAGCCTTCTTCCCTCGTTCCCGTGTTTACGACGCCGTGGCATTCCAGATCCGCTTCGTCGACAACGTAGAAGCCGTATTCGTCGCACAGATCCAGGAAACGCGGATCGTTGGGGTAATGCGACGTGCGGATCGTATTGACGTTGTGCTGCTTCATCAGATTCAAATCTTTGATCATATGGTTCAGCGGGATAGTCTGCCCAAGCGACGGATGGGAATCGTGACGATTAACCCCCTTGAGCTTGATCGCTTTCCCGTTTACACGGAACACGCCGTCTTTTACTTCGACCATGCGGAATCCGATACGGAATAGCAACACTTCAGAGCCTGCATGCACGTAAAGATCGTATAACCGCGGTTGCTCCGCATTCCAAAGCTCCGGCTTGGACAAACCCAGCTCAATGACGCCGCTGCCCGCAATTATGGCGCTTCCATCGGCAACCAGATCGCCATTTGGCGCGTAAAGTTCCGTTCGTATCGGCAGCTCGCCCGATGTCTCAAGCTCGGCACGCACGGTTCCTTCTGTAAAATCGCCCGACAGTTCCGGCTTTATAAATGCGTCGCGGACATGCGCCGCTTCTCTGGAGACTAAATAGACATCGCGGTAGATGCCGGAATAACGCCACAAATCCTGATCCTCCAGGTAAGTGCCATCGCACCACTTCAGCACGAGCACGGCCATACGGTTGGTTCCCGCCATTACATAAGGGGAAAGATCGAATTCGGACGGAATCCGGCTGCCTTGACTATAACCGACGAACGTTCCGTTGACCCAAAGATAAAAACAGGCGTTAACTCCTTCGAAGACGACATGCGTACGTTTGCCATTCGCGATCCATGCTGCCGCTACGTTAAACTCCCTTACGTATGCGCCGGCCGGATTGTCATCCGGAACAAACGGCGGATCGTACGGGATGGGATAATTGACGTTCGTATAATGCAACTGGTCGTAACCGTTATTTTGCCAGCAGGATGGCACGATGAGCTCGTCCCAGGTTTCATGCACACTGGAAGCGTCCTCGTAAAAGACCTCCGCCACATCGCTTACGCTGCGATAGTATCGGAATTTCCAAGCGCCGTTCAACGTCTGAAAATAAGGAGAACCTCCGCGTTTGCCGGATTTCGCAGCTGCCGCGCTGCCATAAGGGATAAACGACGCCCGCGCTCGCTCCCTGTTCACCCCAAGAATGTCCAGCCGTTCCCAATAACGTTCGATATCGATCATGCCCGCATACCTCCTAATGGTTTGCTTCCATTATAGATGTGCGTTATGATACGTTGGAACAGCCAAAACGGACAAATACCCGTACAAAATGGACAAGGAGCCATTGCCATGGAGCTACTGACTCTTAGAAGCAACCTCAATCAGACATTAAGCGAGCTGCTGCCGCTCACCGTCTATACGGCCGGAATGGAGAATCAGAGGTCGATTACGAGGATGAAGGGGTTCTCTGCACATCAGTTATTTCTCACGATATCCGGATCCGGTCGATTCCGGAGGTTGGGATCCGAAAAGGACAAATGGGACATTCTTAAAAGCGGCAATCTACTGTACATCCCCGCCGGATGCGCGCACGAATATATGCCGCAGGATAGCGGAGCGTGGCATGTCGCATATGTAACCTTCCTGGAGAACTTCGGCAATACGTTAAAAGGATGGGGTTTTCGGGATATTCCCCGTCTGTTCGCAGTGACCGATATTCCCGCAATAACGGGGCGAATCCGCGACATCTGGGCCCATTCCGGCGGTGCCCCCGATCCATGGCATACCTCCGAAGCGTTGTACGCTCTTATGCTCCACATCCTTAAAAGCAATCAGGAGCAACTCCCTTCCGCTTCGCCCGTCGCGCTGCCCGACAGCTATCGGGAATCCGCAGTCGACACGGCGGTCCAGTTTCTGCGGGATCACCTGAACCGTCCGATTACGATCGCATCGCTCGCGGAGCATGTCGGTTATTCGCAGAAGCAGCTGACTCGACTGTTCCGCTCCGCGCTGGACACGACGCCCCTGCAATATTTGCACAAGCTGCGCTTGCACACAGCGCGCCAGATGCTAAACGAATATCCCGATCTGAGCATCCGACAGATCGCCGCGTATGTCGGCATGGAGCCCGTCTATTTTACCCGATTGTACAAGCGGGCCTATAACGAGCTGCCCTCGTACAAACCCGAAAAATAGGGTATATGTCTTACGCTCGCAGATTCAACCTGAATGTTATCCAATATGCCTAGCAAGAGCTCCCGCGCCTGATCGCCGCACGGCAACCCTTTGCGGATGGTATCAGCGCTCTGAATGTAGGGCCGATCCACCAACTCGTCCGCCCAGCGCTCCAGCATCTGCCCGATGCAGTCTGTTGTCGTCTCCAGATGGAACTGAAGCCCCAGCACATGTTCGCCGTATGCGAACGCTTGGTTGACGCATGCCTCCGAGTAGGCAAGACTACGCGCGTCTCGTGGCAAGGAGAAGGTGTCTCCGTGCCAGGAAAACGACATAAACGTCTCAGGAAGCGAGGACAGCCACGGGTGTCGTTCCGTCGTACGCTTTATTTCGTGCCAGCCGATCTCCTTTTCCTTATTGCGGGATACCGTGCCGCCAAGCACCTCCGCGATCATCTGCGCGCCCAGGCAAATGCCCAACACCTTCTTGCCGCCGTCGATCGCCGACTTGACGAAAGCCTTCTCTTCCCTTAGCCATGGATACTCCCATTCCTGGTACACGCTCATGGGTCCTCCCAGAATAATAAGCAGATCCATATCCGCCAGTCGTTCGCGTTGTACCCCCAATGACGGATCGACGACGTCGAGCCTATGACCGCCATTTTGAGCCCAAGCCGCGATCGCCGCCGGATCGTCGAAGGAAAAGTGTTGGAATGCGATGATGTTCATAAGTCTGACCTCCCAGCCATAATTAGTTCCATCATATCTCATATTCCAACACGCACAACGCACCTTTCCCGAATAGTGGGATAATGTGCAAATACTCATACGATCCCTGCCAGCAGCACATGCACACGGATAACTAGTACGAGTAACCGTACCTCGAAGGAACTTAGCGGGACCTCCGTCGTCCACGGTAACCAAGCTCCTCGGATATTCGCGCGGCGTACTTTATCACCAGACTGGCTTGTTTGTCCAACTGCTCCTCCCCGAACCTGATCGTAGGCCCCGCTACGTTCAGGGAACCGATGACCATGTTCTCGTAAGAGAAGATCGGAGCGCCGATGCCCGTTGTTCCTTCCGTCGCTTCGCCCTCCGTTACCGCGTAACCTCGCTCTCTGATGACCTCAAGCTCCTCTTCGATGGACTCGCGGGTCATCGGCTTCAAGGCGGGGACGTTGTCCCAGTCGAAACCGTCCAATAATATTTGTTGCAGCGACGGATTCAGGTAGGCGAGGATGACCCGATTGGAGGCGCCGATGAACATAGGCAAACGAAGACCGATCGGTTCGGATATTTTCAATACTTGAGGAGAATCCACGGAGTCGATATACACGCCCTCCGCGTTTTCTCTCACCGATAAATAAACGGTCTCCTTCGTCCGTTTGGAGAGCTCCTCCATGAACGGTCTTGCAATCGTCCGCAACATCAGGCTGTCCCACATCAGGAAGCCGTATCTCATTATCGACAATCCCAGCTTGTACCTCTTCGTCTTCGCATTCTGGGAGACGAAACCGTGCTCCGCAAGCGAAGCAAGCAGCCGATGTACGCTCTGGACCGGCATGTCGAGCGTTTTGCTGATTTCCGTCACGCTCATTTCCTTCTCCGTGCCTTGCGGCAGCAGCACATCCAGAATTTGAATGGCTTTCGTGATTACTCCGGACATTGCGTCTTCCCCTCTTTAATACCGATTCAAGCAACGCTCTCTGTAGAGTACCACAACTCCGCCTCGAATGATCCGGATTTCGCATAATCAGCCGCCGAACATGCGCAAGCTAGAGAAAAGACTTATACTTGAAAGATACGCTGAAACAATTAAAGGAGAGCTTGCTATGCCAGTCGTGCAATCATTTGATCCAAAAGTCATTTCGCTCCTGCAAGAGAAAATCAAACTTATTCCTTCGCTCGAAGGAGACGGCGCCATCTACCTCGTCGGTCCCATCAAACTGCCGGTGAACCTGGACGGCGAAACCGCGGAGTTTAAGTGGTATTGCTGGCTGAACTGCAAGGAGGCAACGGAAAACTTCGAGGCGATCGTCGCCAAGCTGTCCGCGTCCAATCTGGCGGAGCTTCAACAATCCAGCGTGCTGGTTCACGGCGATTTCGCCGACGATGCCTCCGCTTTGATCCGTTTCCACTCCATCTGCCACACCGGCGATATATTCGGCAGCAAACGATGCGACTGCGGTTATCAGCTCAAGCAGTCCATGAAGCACGTTGTCGAGCACGGCAGCGGGGCTATTTTCTACTTGGCCAACCACGAAGGCAGGGGCATCGGATTGTTCAGCAAGGCGCTCGCCTATATCCTGCAGGAAAATGGCTACGATACCGTGGACGCCAATCTCCAGCTTGGTTTCGCGGACGACTCGCGCGATTACGGCGACGCGATCAAGGTGTTGAAGTCGCTTCGGACGAAACCCGTCACGCTGATCACGAACAACCCAAAAAAGCTGGAGGCGCTTCGCCAGGCCGGATTGGACGTCGAGGACCGGGTACAGCTATGGGGAGACGTCTCCGATTACAACTGCAACTATTTGGAAACCAAAATACAGCGCTCCGGCCATCTAAACGATAACGAACGATGCTGCAACAACGATTAACGGAATTAGCCGGCTCAATCGCAAACAAGCCAAGACAACCCGCAAAGGGTGCCTTGGCTTCTTCTAACGTGATCGGTTAATTGGGTCCTCGAAACGGCGGATTCATGAGAGGGAATACGTTTCGGAAGCCGGACATGCCCCGCATCACTTCAACCGGTCCTTCCCATGTCATTGCCACGAAATCGGCGAGAGCCGGATGCTTCTTAAGCTCGATTAACTCACGTTTCTTCCAGTACTCCACAGGAATCGCCGAATCCGGCAGCTGCGCCAGACCCGGAAATCTTTTTGGTTTCAAGTCCGTCTGACTAATCGTGCCTTTAATGACGGGATGGCTTCGGACAGCCCCCTTAAACTTGAACTCCTTTACTTTCATCCAATCCCGAATGCCTTCGGCAGCCGGTTTCTTTCGCTCGCCATATCGGTACCACAGCACTCTGCCGTCTCGCGTGAACGCGTAAAGAACTCCGTCCGCCGCAGCAGCAACGGCCTGGAATCCGTTCCAGCCGGTGCCGATTTCGGCGCGAGGCTCCCATTCGCTCGTTCCTTTCAAGTACCCGGCATGAACATGGCGCTCCAGTACGCCATCCTCGCGGATGGCGTAAATAACGCCATACCCGCCAGAGAAGACGTTGGCGTATCCGCCCCAGCCCGTGCCAACCTTGACGCCGGGAGCCCAGGTGGCCTCGTCCCCTCCATAAGCTGCTCCGTCATGCCGGTACCATATCAAGTCTCCGTTTGGTTGAATGCCATAGACGATGTATTCTCCTCCCGGGAATACGGATTTGAAGCCGTTCCAGCCATGCCCCACTTGAATTGGGACTCCGCGCCAGCTCCCGGTTCCTTCGAAATAGCCGTCGTGGCCGTACCACATCAACTTGCCGTCCGGGAGAATGCCATACAAAGCTGCACCGCCTCCGGAGAACACCGTCTTGAATTCTCCCCAGCCGTTGCCAATCGTAATGGGACCTGTCCATTCCTTCGATCCGCCGGGCTTCGCCGCCTCTTCGTTGCGATACCAACGGAGTTCCGCATTTTGGGCAATGACGTACAAGCAGGCGGGGGCGTAAGTTTCCTCCGTCGAAAATCGCCCTACAAACGGTTTCCTAACGGTACCTGCATTCGAGACGCGCTCTAGCGTTTCCGCCAAAACTTGCAGCACCTCGATGCCGCATTCGGTCTCTGCATCAATCTCAAGCGAAGGCGAGCCGAGTTTGTCCGGATTCACCGTACACAACACGTGATCGCTCTCCATCGTCAGATCGAAGTGATCCCCGCGCTTGACTTCGCCGTTCATCCAATTCCGGAGCTCGAACATAAATCGGCAAACCCGGTTCACCGGATGCGTGTCGCTGGCAACGGGAAACGCGCGTATTTGCCACTTGATGTTCTCCGGGATCGAATGAGGCGAGCTCGCTGCCCCGTCCCCGTATTTATCGAAACCGGGACGGACCGACACTGCCGCAAGATGTCTGGCGATCCGGCCGGCGTCATCATCCAGCCGATGCCTCGCGTTCATTTGGACGACCTTCTCCCGTGCGGCCAGCCAGGTAAGAACGGCCATCAAATATACGGGCAACGTCGGCAAATGTTTAAAGACATTTGATGCCAGCGAAGTAACCCCATGCGTATTACCCGTTTGCGGATCGAAGACCTCCTTCGCGACGACATCCGTCCATCTCCATATGTCATAGTCGTTGCGGAGGAACTTGTCCAACGTAATGCCTGACGCGTTTGCACTTCGCACCGCCGTCTCGATGTCCGGCGACGGGGCTTGCATGGCCAGATGGACTTGCCGAATCTCGTCCAGATAATCCAGCAGGTCGCGGTTCGTCCCGCGATTCGCCTCTTTGGCAACTTCATTAACGAGTTCGTCCATTCTTTCGTCCAGCAAGTTCAGCACGAAGATGATGCCATCGATCTGCTTCTCTATGTCCCGCAGAGCGTCCGGGATCGTCGTGTCGTTTTCCATCCAGCTCAGCACTTCCATAATAAACGCCACACCGCCGATCGCCGTCGCAATACCCGCGCCGACCGGCCCGGCAGCGGGCAAAAGCGCCGCCATCGTGCCCGCAACGGAAGATTCGAGCTTCAAACCTTGTTCGGTGAACCCCGCCATCAACAATTCCTCCTTGATTGGAAATCGTTTTATTAGCGCTGTCGATGACAGGATGCGCAGGAAACCTATGAACGGCGCCAATTCGGAGTGAGTCTATCATTCCGCCGGGCGGACAGTCAATCGACTGCAGCACCTATCTTTTCGACGTACCGATCGATAAGATCCGACAATTTTTATTGAGCAGGAAGGCGCATTTCAGAGTAAGTGGATTAATTAATAGACCACTTTGACCGGCGTTCTCGTTTTGGCGGATTCCATAATGGCGAGTATAACCATCGTCGTATTGAAGGCATCGTCCACGGTCACATGGAACGGCTCGCCCGACGCAAGCTGGTCGACGAAGTGGCGAATGCTTTCGTAAGCGAAGCCCTTCGGCTTGCCGTGGATAAAGTGGCGCACCAGCAAATCGGGGCGGTCCGCCTTCGTCTCCGTGAATCTCTCCATCATTTGGCTATGCGTCGGATCAATGTTGAACATCCCTTTTGTACCCGTAATATTCAGCTTCATGTCATTGACGTTGGGATTGGTGTTCGGCGTTATCCAGCCGTTCTCCATCGTGGCGATGCCGCCTTTGCGGAATTCCAGAATGGTCTGGTAGATATCGGCCGTATCCACGCCTTCCCCTTTCAGAATCCCTTCCCGCGATACGGCGTACACCCGCTCCACTTCGTCGTCGAACAACCAGCGCAATACGTCCACGCTATGATAGCCGAGGAACCAGAGGATCGACGACTTGGCCGCCCACGGCAGCAGATCCGTCGCTACCCACTTGATGTCGTTCAGCCGGTAGTAGGCGCTGT
Organism: Paenibacillus sp. PAMC21692; assembly: GCF_014303795.1. Lineage (NCBI taxonomy): Bacteria > Bacillati > Bacillota > Bacilli > Caryophanales > Paenibacillaceae > Paenibacillus > Paenibacillus sp. PAMC21692. The sequence continues at coordinate 3,287,600 of NZ_CP060293.1, read as the reverse complement.
ACGGATCGCCGATCTCCCCATCCACGATCGCCTGCTTCGGAATGGCGAACAGCGGGCTCCATCTGCTGTGCAGATCCACCATCATGCGCACGTTGTTGCGTTTCACCGCTTCGATAATTTCAAGCGCTTCCTCTCGCGAGGTCGTCAGCGGCTTCTCGATAATCATGTGTTTCCCCGCGTTAGCCGCGTCCACCGCCACTCTCGTATGGGCAAAATCGGGAGTAACGATCGCCACCGCATCGATTCCCCCGGTTCGCAGCATCTCGTTATGATCCGTGTATACGCGGGAAGCAGGAACGCCGAACTTCTCGGCGAGCGCGGCGGCCCGCTCCGCGTTCATGTCGCATACCGCAGCCACCTCGGCATGCGGATGATCGTTATAAATATAAGCGTGCGTCTGGCCCCATGTTCCCGCGCCGACGATTCCCATTTTAATTGTTGTCATTACCTTCATCGCCTTTCATTCGTTGGTTCGATTCATGAGTTGAATTATTTCACGCCGCCGAAGGTTAGGCCGCGAATCATATACTTCTGCACGACCATGGCGAACAGCAGCACGGGGAAAATAGTGACGATGCCGATCGCCGACATCTCGCCCCATGCAACTCCGCTTACGGACAAGAAAAGCGTCACGGTCGTCGGAAGCGTCGATGCGTCCGCGCTGGTCAGGAACAGGGCGAACACGAACTCGTTCCAGGAATTGATAATGCAGAAGATCGCGGTCGCGATAAGCCCCGGGGTCGCAAGCGGCAAAATGATCTTGATGAATACCTGGAAACGGGAAGCTCCATCCACGAACGCCGCTTCCTCCAGCGCGACCGGAATTTCCTCGAAGAAGCTGCGCATCATCCATATCGTGAATGGAATGTTAAACAGCATGTAGCAAATGACGAGCACCAGATGCGTATCCAGCAGGCCTAGCATGCTCGCCATGACGAAAATCGGAATGACGGAGGCCATAGGCGGAAGCATCCGCAAGCTCAGTACCCAGAACGCCCGGTTCTCCTTCTTCTTGAATTCGAATCTGGCGAAGCCGTAAGCTGCCAAACCTCCCAGGAAAATCGATATCAACGTCGTAAGCAGAACGACGATCGCGCTGTTCTTTAAATAATCCATTGCATGCCTGTCCTCGAACACGGCCCTGAAATTGTCCATCGTCGGAGTGAAGAACCATATGGCCGGATCGTACGTTTGCGTCCCCGTCTTCAAGCTAATGATAAGCATCCAGAGGAACGGGAACACGCAGAACACGCATACCAGCAATAACAGGATCGCCGTCGTTGCGCCGACTTTTTTGTTGCCCAGCGGATTCATCCTTTGCTCTCAACTCCTTTCCGGTAAAGCCTGATCAGCACCATGCTGATGACGGTCGTGAGCACGAGCAGCACGACGGAAACCGCCGCCGAACGGCCGATCCATCCCGTCCCGGCGAAGCCGAGCCGGTAAACGTGAAGACTAAGAAATTCCGTCGTGCTGCCAGGGCCGCCCTGCGTTAGAGAATACGGAATATCGAACGTCTTGAGCGAATCGATCGCCCGGAAAATAACCGCCAGCAGAATCATCGGCCAGAGCAGCGGCATCGTTATATTGCGGAACACTTGCAGCTTGCCGGCTCCGTCGATAGCCGCCGCTTCGTACGGATCGGAAGGCAGCGAGCGCATGCCCGCATATATAATGAGCGCCACGAACGGCGTATTCTGCCATACATCAACGAGAACGGTAGACCAGAAGGCGTTCTCTCCCGACAACCAGATCACTTTGCCGCCGAAAAATTGGAGGAAGTAGTTCAGTACGCCGTATTCCGCGTTCATCATAAGCTTCCAGATTTGACCGGTAATGCTCGGCGTCATCGCCACCGGCACGATCATGCAGGCGAATACAAGAAACTTGAGCTTGAATTCGCGGTCCAGCAATACCGCCAGCCAGAAGCCGAGCAGCAGCTCGATGGCCGTGGTTACAAGCATGAAGCCCAGGCTGATGGATACCGAATACCAGAATTCGGCGTCCTTGCCCGTGAATAACCGCATATAGTTTTCAAGCCATACAAAGTCGAATGTCGGATAACCGAGCTCATAATTTGTTAGACTCAGCCCGTACAAGAAGATGGTCGGAATAATCGTCAATGCTCCAAGAATAACGATGGCGGGCATGATGTATACGAGATGAGGTCTTTTCTTGAAATAAGAGCGAATCATCGCTTTCACCTTCCTTGCGTATATTGGCCGGAGGCGCTTTGACGCCCCCGGCCGCCGATTCCCGCGTTAACCGGCAATATCCTCTAATTCTTCTTGCGCCTTCCGGGCCGCTTCTTCGGCGGTCACTTCCCCGAACATGGCGGCACTCACGTAGTAGCCGACCCGGTCCAGAATTTGACCCATCTTCTCATGCGGCGGAATCCAGGAGATGCCCTTCTCCACCAGCACGTTGGCGTCGTTCAGCGCTGCCAGCTGCACCGGGTAGGAAGGATCGGCAGCCACAAGCTCCTGGTCTTCGTAGATGGATGTCCGTACCGGCACGCCTCCGCCCTCGACGTAAGCTTTGGCATTGACTTTGCTGTTCATGTAGACGATGAACGCCCAAGCCGCTTCCTTGTTCTTGGACAGCGAGGAGATGGACATATTCCAGCCGGCAAGCGCGCTGGCCTTGCCGTCCGGCCCTTCCGGCGTCGGAGCGAACGCGACCTTGTCGTACACCTGCGAGCTTGCAGGATCCAGGATGCGCTTCGCCAGCGCCGTCGCGTCCAGCCACATGGCGCTTTTGCCCGTCATGAACGCGGACAAGGCTTCTTCATGCGTATAGGACACGACGTCTTTCGGAGCGTTCTTAAGCAGATCCACGTAGAATTGCAGCGCTTCGACCGTCTTCGGATCGTTCATCGTTACTTCGCCCGTCTGCTGATTGATAAATCCTCCGCCGAAGTTGTACATGATCGTCATCAGGCCTGATGCCGCATGGACGCCACGTTGCGCCCTCATGGAGACGCCGTACAAACCGTCTTCCTTGCCGTTAAAAAATTGCGCCAGCTCCAGGAATTCATCCATCGTTGTCGGCGCCTGCTTGCCGTACTTGTCGAACAAGTCCTTGCGATAAGCAATGAACCGGGTTTCGCCGGCGGTCGGAATGCCGTACGTCTTCTCCTCGTATTTGCTGATGCCGTTGCGATAGGCGGGAATAATATCCTCGTAATCGAACCAGGCCGGCGTAAGCGACTCGTTTCCGATATACTCGTCAAGCGGTTCGACGACCTTTTTCGCGCCGTATTCGCTCATCCAGAAGCCATCGACCATCAGCACGTCGTACGAACCTGTTTTGCCCGTGTAGTCGAGCAGTTGCTTGTTCTTCAGATACGTTTCCTCCATCACCTCCCACTTCACCTTGATGCCCGTCAGCTTCTCGAAATCCGCCGTCAGCTTCTGGAACGATTCCGTGGACGGATGGCTTGCGAAAGCCAGATTCAATGTGTCTCCTCCATACTGGCTCTTGATCGTCTCTCCCCACGCTTCGATCGTATCCGTCTCCCCCGCCGGCGCTCCTCCGCTGTTTCCTCCGGCATTGCCCGTCCCCGCCGAATTGCCGTTGCCGTTGCCCGATCCGCAAGCGGAAATAACGGCGGCAAGCAGCATTACCGTTGTAAGCTTCGTCCATTTGTTCGACATGTCTGCACACTCCCCTGTTCGATATTCGAGTTATAATACCTCACACCGATATCAGCCTTTTTATGAAATATCGGATGTGACAGTTCAAATAATAACGCGATAAACCGTTTTCAACAATGTATTGTAACGCCGACTCTTGTCTTCTGAAAACTAATTTACGAATTGATACAAAAAAACAAACCTTCATGTAAAGGTTCGTCACATAGTTGAATTATTTTTTTCTTTATACTCGAGCGGTGCAACGCCATAATATTTTTTGAAGATTTTCGAGAAATAGGGGTAATCGTTAAAGCCGCATTGCTCCGCGATATGATTGATTTTGGGAGCGTCCTCCCGCAGCAGTATTTCTTTAGCTTTCTCCAGCCGGAATTCGCTAATGTATTGCGTTATGGGTTTCTTCATGACTTCCCGGAATATTTTGCTCAAATATGCCGGACTTAATCCTCTGTTCTCCGCCAGCCCCGACAAATTTAAGGAGGCATCTCCGTAATTCATGCTGATTTCCGCAATCGCCTCGTCGACGATTCGTTTATTGCGTGGCGCGCGGCTGCCCGCCACAAGCCTGATCTCCTCTCTCAAGATCAGCTTCCAGCTTTGCAGCAATTCTTCGGGCGAAGAGGCCGCCGGGGAAACCGGAATGGATTCCGAGCCTGGCGGGCGCTTATGAGCAAGCATCAGCTCCGAACGAAAGAGGAGACCGAAGTGGCCCATTATCCGTTTCATTTCCAGCAGCGTATGCCCGCGCCCGTTCAAATGCGCTCCCCATCTGTCGATGGCAGCGTCCGACTCCTCCGTTCGTTCGGCGAGCACGCTCTTCACGAGGGAAGCTACCGTCTCTTTCATGAGCCGAATGCTCTCTTCATCCATTCTGGATGTCCATTTGGCCGGATCGTTAAGCAGTACTCTCGAAATGACTTCTTGCAGCTTGTCCCCCGTAATCGGCTTCAGCAGGTAATCGGACACTTGATGCCGCAACGCTTGCTGCACGTATTGAAATTCGGCATATCCGCTAAGCACGATAATGGCAAGCTCGGGATAGATCTCCCGGGCCTTGGCGATCAGTTGAAGGCCGTTCATGACGGGCATCTGGATGTCCGTGATGAGCAGATCGAATCGCCCCGTCTTGATCCGGTTCAGCGCCTCCTCGCCGTTCTTCGCCTCTTCGATGCCCGTTATGTGGCCGCCCGGCTGCTCCAGCAACTTGACGATTCCCCGACGGATCACGATTTCATCGTCAACGACCAACACTTTCATCCGCGTTTTCCCTCCTTCGGCAATACGACCCGGACGGTCACTCCCCCGGTTATCGATTCATGCAGCTCCAATCCGTAACCTTCCCCGTAACGCAGCCTGATCCTCCCGTGCACATTCAGCAGGCCGATGCCTCTCTTGGGCCCGTCATTCCGTTCTTCTTCGGGGACATCGGATTCGCCGTCACGGAACCTCTCGTTCCATAATGTTATGGCGGACTCCTCCATGCCGTGTCCGTTATCCTCGACGCATACGGCATAAGTATTTTCGTCGACCTCTTCCGCGTACAGTTTCAAATAATAATCCCGCTCCCCCACGAACGCGTAATGGAAGGCGTTCTCCACGATGGGCTGGAGCGTGAGCTTCACGATCGGGTACCGGTCGAACGGCTCCAACCCATCCATATCGATCTCGATATGTGGGTAACGCTCTTGTTGGATTTCCAGATACGTGCTTACATGCTCGATCTCGGTCCCGAGCTCTACTTCCACCCTGGGGTTGTCGATCGTGTACCGATAGAAGTCGGCCATCGCCTTGCTCATCCGGCTGACGGGCGGCGCGTCGTGCAGAATAGCCTGGCAGTTGATCACTTCCAGCGTATTATACAGAAAATGCGGATTTATCTGATTTTGCATCGCAAGCAGCATGGCGTCCTTTTGCTTCATCTCGGCATTGATTTTCTCCATCTCGACCACGTAGACCCGGTCGATCATCTCCGACAGGTTGGCGAGCATTTTATTGAAATTCCGGCCTAGCAGACCGATCTCATCCGTATATTTGCTTGAGAATCTGACATCAAGATCGCCGATTTCCACCTTTTTCATCAATTGGAGCAGCTTCTTGATCGGCTGGACCAGCATCAGGGATAACAAAAACGAAATCATTAGCGTAATCAGCAGAATGGCGATGATGACATACGGATTGACAATCTGGATCTGCCGTACTTTATCGGTAATCGCCCCTTTGTTGATATAAGCCTGTACTTGAAAGCCGCTGTAGCTCAGACGGGATTCCGTTCTCAAATAATGCGCCTCGTTCGAACCGCTGCCGTCCGGAAACGAAGAATAAACGATATATCCTCGGGCATCCTTCAACTCGATCAGCAGATCCGAAGCTGCGAGCAGGCGGAAGGCGTCGCTGAAAATACGACCGTTCAGACGGACGGCCAGCAACGCGTCCTGCCCTTCCGCATCGTATTTGCCTATCGTCAAATAGATCGACGTATAAGACCTGTCCTGGTAAAAGAGATGGTCGCGGGTTGGCTTTGACCATATATCGGCTTCCTTCGCGAGAAAGCTTCGATACCAGGAGTGGCTTTTATAATCAATGCCGGGGACCCTGTCGAGGCCCTGATCGTGAATCAGCGTCTCGCGGCCGCCGTTGTCGTTATCCTTGATCAGCAGAAACACGGATTCGACTTCGCTGGAATATTGCCCTCGGAACGCCTCCAGCTTGCTGACCGGCCGATCTCCGCCGGAATCGCCGATCAGTTCGGAGCCGTTGTCGGAGTAATAATACAAATATTGCACGTTCTGTACGACGCGCTGCAACTGGTTGTCCAGATTGAAGCCCGCCTGGTTGATGGAGCGCTGAACGCGGTCGAGCTCGTTCTCTGTAATGATTCGTTCGTAATACTGCTGGTAGATGAACACCAGGCTGAATACGCCGATAAACGATACGACGGATATGGATATGAATATTTTCGTGAAAAAGCGCCGGTTCATCAACCGTCTCACTAACAAATAAACGACATTCCGCATTTTCGCTCCTCCTAATGAAGCTGCCGACACGATGTCGGAGCGATAATGCAGTATTATACCACGAACTCGGCTTCCATGTTGCCAAGCTGCTTAGTGTCCACGTGACCAAACGCTTCTCTTAGCGACATACAAAAAAAAAGGCCCCGGCTGTCATTGGCGATGACCCGTGATGCCCTCTTATGTCCTTTATTATGCCTATATGTTTCTGCTATACTCTTGTACTTGCCCCGAATCCGTCCGTTTTCTTGCAAACAGGCTGCCAAGCGACAGCTTGGCGCACCATAACGCAAACGCTACGAATAGCAGGCCCCAAACTATGGCCGGAACGGCGGTTGTTCCGCTTAAGCTGGCCGCATCGCCTGCGGCAGCCGGGTCGACGACGGCCAAATACAATATGACAAGTGAGGAAACAACGGATTCAACGAGGCACAGAAATGCGATGAGCAAATAATAACCTTTCATGAGCCATGCCTGCCCAGCCAAAGCAATCAAAAGCGTTACAGCGGCAAAACCGGCGCTCCATGCCACGCCGTATCCGTTTCGCACGAACAAGGCAAGCGCCGCGGTGGCCAGCACGGCCACGATAATAAGACCTGCTTTGACCCGCCCTTTCGCGTACATGGAGAAGAGCAGAACGGTAAACAAAGAAGCCCCGATATATCCTGCCAGTGCGATCGGAATCATCATCCAGCCTTCTTGAAATCTCGTATAGGTCACTCCGCTTTGGTCCGCGAAGAGATGGATATGCATGACGCTGCCTTGAAGCACGAGCGCCGCCGCGGCATGCGCAAGCTCATGAACCAGCGTATTCACGTTCCGGAAGAAGGATGAGAACGGGATGAACCGGGTCAGCACCAACACGACAACAAAAATAACGCCTGCTCGCAACCACGAGAACAATTCATCACCCCCAAAAGTCGTTATTATACATAATAACACTTTTGTTGCTGCGGTACCTTATATTAAACGGATTGCTCCTAATCCTATTATTTTATAATCAGCGAACAGATGCAAAGTTGGATAACCGGGAGCATAAATAAGCGGCTGTCTCAAAAGTAAGATCGTTCGCTTATGTAATAGCTCACTTGATGAAAGAAACGTCTAAAATGGAAAAATGGTGGTGCTAGGGAGGCTATCCCTGCACCACCATTTCTGCTTTTTGGTCTATTGCCGCCTTCTTGAGCAAATTGTGGGCGAGCGAAAGCCACCCGACCTCTAGGCTCACTTTTGGCAGGCCTCGAAGCAGAAAACGTCTGAATCCGCGGTTATTCTTTATTTGCCCGAATACACTTTCCGGCTCAATCATCCTTCGAACCGAGAGGGCGTACCCGTCCTCACTTCTGAGCTTCTCGCGTGCTCGCTGCTTGTAACTTAAATACTTCATACTTACACTGATTTCGCGATTTCCTTTCGCTTTCGTGCACAATTCCTTAAACGGACAACCCTCGCAACTCTCGCTCCGATAGTGCCGCTTCCTTAGCTCATACCCACTTTCCGATTTCTCCTTGTTTTCATAACGGAATAATAGTTTTCGTCCTGCGGCGCACGTCCACGTGTCTTCGATCTCGTTGTACTGCCAATTATCCAGCTTACTGATGTCTTGCTTCCATTTCTTCGATTTTTCCTTATGGTAGGTGCTGTACTTCACTAATGCTTCCAATTGTTCGCTTTCCAAATAGGCGTAGTTTTCCTCACCACCGTATCCAGCGTCCGCAATAACCGTTTTCGGCAACTTGCCGAGCGCTGCTTTGACCTTCTCCAAGTGAGGTTTTAGGCATCGCGTATCGGTCGGACGTTGGTGCAAGCTGTACCCGATAATGAACTGGTTCTCTGTTCCGATCTGCACATTGTAGCCAGGCTTAAGCTGACCATTACGCATATGATCTTCTTTCATTCGCATGAATGTGGCGTCATGATCAGTCTTGCTAAAGCTGTTCCGATCTCCGAGAATCTCTTGCTGGGTCTCGTATTTCTGCAGACGAGGCAACAGGTCCTTACGAAGGGCGCGTACCGCTTTTTTAAGGGGCTTATCCTTCGGCCGAGTTTGCAGGTTGGCTTCCAATTGCTGAACGGCCGATTCCAATTTCTCGCTGGTCAACTCGGATGCTTCGCCTAGCTCAGCAAGATCCTGTCCGGTCTGCTCCTGATCTTCTTGTTTTTCAGTCGCTTCAATGGTGGCAAACAATGTTTTTACTTTTTCCTGGAGCTTCGCTTTCTGCTTCACGACTGCCTTACCCCAGACAAACGTGTACCGATTCGCGTTCGCTTCGATTTTTGTGCCATCTACAAAGTAATGCTCAAGCTTTACATACTTCTCAGCAGCAAGAAATTGAAGCACACCAGTGAAGACGGTCTCCAATATGTCTTTCATCCGCTCGGAGCGAAACCGATTAATGGTCCGGAAGTCTGGGCGTTGTCTGCCGGCAATCCACATAAACATGATATTTTCACGGATCGCCTTGGCAATCTGGCGAGAAGAGTAAATCCGCTGTGTATAGGCATAAATGATGACTTTGGTGAGCATTTTGGGATGGTAGCTGTCTCTTCCTCCACCGGGGTAAGCATCCCTGAAGATCTTGTCATCTAAGCGATTGACAGCCTCATTGACTACACGAACGAGGTGATTGCGAGGAATGTCGTCCTCCAAGTCCATTGGCAGATGAAGTTGGTCCATGGTATATTGAATGTACAAAAGAAACCTCTCCTTTTGGTATGTGGTTGGGTGGTACCTCCATTTTACCAAGGAAAGGTTTCTTTTTGTTTTACAATTTAGAGAAAAGGGGGGGCCTTTAGTCAACTGACGATGACTTTTGGGACAGCCCCTTCTTTTAGAGACCGTTATTTGGGAATGGACAGGCATTGTCTGCTCTTTAAAGCTCTCTGTAGAAAACTAAAAATAACTGTCCACTCCCCCAAAACCCCCAATCCCTTCCCCCACGCCGCCTCACCGCCAATTCTGAGATAAAAATTCCTGTCCCAAAAACGCTGAGAAAAAGGCTTGAAAACTGGAAGGAAACTGGTTCAATTGTGAACGAAAACGACTAATAATTCGTGTCCCTGAATGGGTAGAGAAGTGCCTGAGAAAAGCAGGGATCGGTAATTAAAACGCATGGATAAAAGCCTGGGAAATGCCTGAGTAAAACCATATCTACTTCCCCAAAAGCCTTGATTTGGCTGGGTTTCTGCTTGATTACCTATTCGGGATTTGGCTGAGAAATCCCTGCTGTGGTGCTTTATAAGCAGAAAAAAAGACTGGAGAAGTGGTTGGTGAAATAGTCAACCAGGTTCCAGCCTTTGGTGGTTTGGGACAGTTAATTTTAGTTAGAGAAGTTAAAAATAAAATTGGACAGGAATTTTTTATTTGTTAAACTCTCTCTGTCTAGCCGCCTCGAACAACAATACGGTGGTTGCCATCGCCACGTTCAGCGATTCCGCGCGGCCCCGCATCGGAATAATGACGGATTCGTCCATGAGCTCGCGGACAGCGGCCGACAGACCGTTCGACTCGTTGCCCATCAGCAACCAGGTCGGCTGTTTCCAGTCGTAGCCATAACAGCTATGATCCGCTTGAAGGCTCGTTCCGACGCGCTTAATGCCCCGATCGCCCGCGAGCGGCAGCAGCTCTGCGAGATCTCCCTCCACGATCGGGAGATGAAACAACGACCCCATCGTGGAGCGCACGACTTTGGGGTTAAAGAGATCGACGCTGCCTTTCCCCAGCAGCACGGCATCCGCGCCTACGGCGTCCGCGCTCCGGATAATCGTGCCGACATTGCCGGGATCGCGCAAGCCGTCCAGCACGACAACAAAGCCATCCCCACGAAATAGCGCTTCCGCGTCAGTGTTTGGCTTTACCAAAACGGCGAATACCGGAGGAGGACTGTCTGTGTCGGAGCACTTGGCCATGACGGCGCGCGAAGCCCGAATCCATTCGGCATCCATCCCCCGCTCCGACTCCTCGATGTCCACGAGCTCTTCAGGCAATCCACGTTCGTCGTCGTAGACGACGGTTCGCACACCGGCGCCGGACTCGAACGCTTCCTTGATCAGGTGGACGCCTTCGATCAGGAAGAGTCCGGATTTATCACGGTTTTTTTTATCAAGCAACGCTGCCCAGCCTTTGACCCGGTCGTTTAGCGCGGAACTGATCAGCATATGACGATTATGATAACGATTATGATGAGTCATTAGCTTTCCCTGCCTATTCCTTCATATAATGGGTTGCCCGTATGGCACCGTCGATTCATCTCATCCAGTATACCACAACCTTATCCTGGCTTGGATGAAGGCCAAGCGGCAAGGGAATAGTAAGTCGTGCACCGGAAGCAACATGAATCCAGGCGGGAGGTATTGTCAATGAATCCGATAATCGACTTGCGGCAAGCCATTGTCAATCGTGTGCAAGATAATTCCAAGGAGCAGCTGGCAGAGGTGATTGAAGGATCGGTCGACCATGACGAGAAGGCGTTGCCCGGTCTCGGCGTACTATTCGAGATGATCTGGAAGCAGTCCAGCGAGAACGAGCAGTCTCATCTGGTCAATGCCATATACCAGCATCTGCATGGCGACACGGGCAATGCAGCTGCGAATCCTTCGCCCTCTTAAGCGTTAATATCGGACGGAGGACCGATATACTTTAACTCCGCCCACAATCGTATCGGTAACCCACGGCATTCCTTCATACCGGCCAACGATGATGAGATCGGCCGATTTGCCACGCTCGATGGACCCTATCCGGCTGTCTGCCGACATCGCTTGCGCCGGATGCAGGGAAGCCAGACGAACAGCGGCTGGCAGATCGGTCGTCCCTTCGTCTGCCAGCTTAAAGATCGCCGTCAGCAGGGAGGAAGGATGATAATCGGAGCAAATGATGTCTGCCGCTCCCTCGCGAATGGCTTCCGACGCGCTCAGGTTGCCGTCGTGCGAGACACCGCGGACGATGTTCGGCGCGCCAACGCAGACGCGCATTCCTCGAGTTACCGCATACTGCGCGGTCTCCAAAGTGATGGGAAATTCACTCACATTCGCGCCAAGCGCATGCGATCGATTTACCTGCTCAAGCGTATCGTCGTCATGCGACGCGACGCCTATGCTTCGCGATCGCGCCAGTTCGCCGAGCTTCTTTAGACGGTCGGTATCCACGCTTTTGCGACGCTCCGCCAGCTCCTCTACGATCGTCTGGACCTCATCCATCGTGACACCCTGATTTTTCATTACATATCGTTCGAAGGAGCCTGGTTTTCGATATTGTCCGCTCCCAGGGGAGTGATCCATAAACGATAAATAATGGATCGCGCCTTCCTCCACATACCGCTCCGCAATGGGCAATCCGGCGTGATGCGAGATCTCGAACCTCAGGTGTACCAAATTTCGGATCATGGACCGACGCTTATTGTACCGTCCGATCAGATCCACCATGCCAGTTAAATAATGATCGCCCCGCAAGCTTAGTCCTACCCCGAGCGACAACGAATGATACATCGTCGTTATCCCGTGCAATGGCAGCTTCCGCTCGAACTCCATAAGCGCCATCTCAAGCGGGAACAGAGTATTGGGGCGCGGCTGGACTTCCTTCTCGATGGCGTCGCAATGGATGTCGATGAGTCCCGGCAGCACGAAATTCCCTTCGGCATCAACGACGTCTGCTTCGGGGTACCGATCCAGGAACGAGGCCGCAGTCGGCGCAATGCCAGCTCCCCGGTCCTCTTCCTCCAAAATGTCCGTAATCCGCCCATCGACAATTCCAACGGAGCCTTTAATGACGCGGTCCGCGAGCACGATCTGTCCATTGCGGACCAGTATCGGCGTTGAAGGCCGATCCATCAGCGGCAGCGGCGGCAAGTTTCTATTGTTCACGGTTATATTCCGCTCCTGTTCTGTTGAATTTTCGTAAAATCCAAGTTTGTACATGTAGCGTACCATAACCCGCGAGCAAACAAAATAACCGCGGGAGCTTCCCGCGGCCATCTTCGTATCGTCTATTGTTCTTTCGGAATGAAATTATAGATCTCGCCGGATTCGAACGAGTCGATGAGCCTGTCCAGCCAACGATAATAGCTCAGCGCCTCCTCGATCTTGCCCTTGTCGTTCAGCAGAAGCTTCATAAAAGCTTCGTCGTCCTCGTATTGCCCCATCATCGCCCCTATATCCTTCAGCGACCGCTGCATAACGTTCATGTTCTGCTCGACCGCCTTGCGCCACTTGATGGAGAAGAAGTCCGCGAAGTTCTGATGCCAGTCCGGCTCCACCTCGTACAGATCTTTCCTGGAGCCCTTGCCCCACACCTTATTGATCATCTTGAGATCATGCAGCGTACGCATGCCGGTGCTCATCGACGTCTTGCTCATGCCCATCGTTTCGCCCATCTCGTCCAGTGTAGCCGGCTCCTGATTAAAATACATATTTCCATATAAATGGCCAATGGATAACGTGATGCCATATAAATCCATGTTTTTGCCGATCGATTCCACCACTCGTCTGCGCGTTCCGAGCAGCTTCGCGCGTTGTTCATCCGTAATGGCTGCTAATTCATTCATGTTATCCCTCCCAAGGAGCGGCAGCGCCTGTCAAAACCTCTACCGATATTGAAGCATACAACCTAATCCATGTAAAGTAGGTCTTTATGGCGAAATTCGGCGTTATCCGGAGTATACGGTACGTAAAGTTCGTAAAGTTAAAACTGTACAAAGTATACGAAGCCTCAGCGTCTTTGACCATAACAACTTTATCCAGATACACTTGAGGAGTCGATTTTTTACCGGAAACCTTGGAAGGGGGCGTACAAACATGGCCATTATAGAAGCCAGGAAGCTGACGAAAATATTCGGCAATGATCCGAAGAAGGCCATTCCGCTGCTCGATAAAGGCTGGTCGAAGGACAAAATACTAGCGGAAACGAAGCTGACCGTCGGCGTCAATCAAGCGGATTTCTCTATTGAAGAAGGAGAAATCTTTGTGATCATGGGGCTCTCGGGAAGCGGCAAGTCGACGCTCGTGAGACTCCTCAATAGACTGATCGAGCCAACGGCGGGACAACTGCTGTTCTCGGGACAGGATGTCATGAAGATGAACGCGGAGCAGCTCCGCGATTTCCGCCGCAAGAACATCGGCATGGTGTTCCAGAAGTTCGCGCTGTTCCCTCATAGAACCGTGCTGCGCAACGCAGAGTACGGACTGGAGGTGCAGGGCATCGGGAAGAAGGAACGCAAAGATATGGCGATGCGTTCATTGGAACTTGTGGGCCTAAAGGGCTGGGAAGACAGCTATCCCGAACAGCTTAGCGGCGGCATGCAGCAGCGTGTCGGACTGGCGCGCGGACTCGCCAACGATCCCGACATTCTTCTCATGGACGAAGCGTTCAGCGCACTGGATCCACTCATCCGCAAGGATATGCAGGATGAGCTTCTGGAGCTCCAGAGCCAGATGAAAAAGACGATTATCTTCATTACGCATGATCTCGACGAAGCCTTGCGTATCGGCGATCGCATTGCATTAATGAAGGATGGCCGCATCGTGCAGATCGGCACGCCGGAGGATATCCTGATGCAGCCCGCCAACGAATACGTGGAGCGGTTCGTCGAAGATGTCGACCTGTCGAAGGTGCTTACCGCCTCTCACGTCATGGACAAGGCCGAGACGATTACGCTCGACAAAGGTCCACGCGTTGCGCTTCAATTTATGCGCGAACGCGGCGTCTCCAGCTTGTATGCCGTAGACAAGTCGATGAAGCTGCTCGGCATCGTTACGGCGGACGATGCGTCTCGCGCCGTCAAAGAGAATTTGAAGCTCGAGGATACCCTTATGCGTGAGGATATCCCGATCGTTTCGCCGGATGCCGTACTAAATGAATTGTTCGAATTGATGGGCAATATCAGGCTTCCGGTCGCTGTAACGGACGACAATGGCCGCTTGAAGGGCGTCGTGATCAAGGGAGCCGTTCTCGCAGCGCTTGCGGGCAATACCAATGTCGTGACGGAGGGAGGAGATAACCATGAATCTGCCTAAAATTCCTCTTTCAGACTGGATCGAGACGCTCGAGGAATGGCTCGAGAACAATCTAAGTCCGCTGTTCGACTTCATTAAGATGATCATAGGAGGCACCGTCGAAGGGTTGAACAACGCGCTGGACTGGCTGCCGCCACTTGCCGTCATTATTATCTTCGCAGCGCTTGCCTGGTATATCGGCAAGTGGAAGATGGGCGTATTCACCGCGATAGGGTTGCTCATTATCGACAATCTGCAGCTCTGGAGCCAGACGATGCAGACGTTGTCGCTCGTGCTGACCGCCGCGTTCATCTCCATCCTTATCGGCATACCGATCGGCATTCTGATCGCCCGCTACAATGGGCTGCAACGAGTGATCACTCCGGTGCTGGACTTTATGCAGACAATGCCTGCATTCGTGTATTTGCTGCCGGCGGTTACGTTCTTTAGTCTCGGCGTTGTGCCTGGCGTTATATCGTCGATTATCTTTGCGATTCCGCCTACGATTCGCCTAACCAATCTCGGAATCCGGCAGGTTCCGGCAGAGCTGGTCGAAGCAGCCGATGCGTTCGGTTCGACACCGGGACAGAAGCTGATCAAACTTCAACTGCCCATCGCTTTGCCTACAATAATGGCAGGCGTAAATCAGACCATTATGTTATCCCTGTCCATGGTCGTTATCGCATCCATGGTCGGCGCGCAAGGCGTCGGCGCTACGGTCTACCGGGCTGTAACGCAGGTAAAGACGGGAATTGGCTTCGAGGCCGGTCTTGCTATCGTTATTTTGGCCATTATACTGGATCGTTTAACCCAACAGGTGATCAAACGTTCCAAGGCATAAAATATTTTATTAAAGTACTAGTTCAAAAAGTTCGGTTATCAGTACCGAGAAGATTGGATGAAGCTAGAACCTGAGGAGCGGAGCGTAGTGGAAGCTACGTGAGCAATTGCTTAGGTTCGGCAAACCTCGGGCCCCGCGAAAGTATTCGGAATTAACATCGAAGCTTCCCTTCACTTTCGTGGGTTTCAGGAAATATTCGACGTCGAGCATGCTTCTTGGATTACTTCGTAATGGGAAGCGGACTTTTTGAACAACATCTAACAGAAAAGGGAGTGTTGGTTCAATGAAGAAGAAGTGGAATGTATTCGCGGCGGTCGCCATGTCGGTCGCGCTGCTGGCAGGCTGCGGAGCGAACAACGGAGACAATGGCGGAGGGTCCGGAGACGGCGCTTCGAATGCCAAAAAAGAAATCAAGCTTGCTTACGTCGCTTGGGATTCCGAAATCGCGAGTACGCATGTCGTGAAGGAAGTGCTGGAGACCAAGCTGGGCTACAAAGTAGACATGCTGCAAGTCGACGCGGGACCTATGTGGACCGGTATTGCGGACGGCAGCGCGGACGCTATGGTAGCCGCATGGCTGCCGACCACGCATGAATCGTATCTCGCCGACAACGAAGGCAAGCTGGAGGATCTGGGTCCAAACCTGGAAGGTACGAAACTCGGCCTTGTCGTTCCGGCTTACATGGACGTTAACAGCATCGAAGAACTCGCAACGGACGCAACTGTCGGCGATGGCGTCAAATACACCATTACCGGAATCGAGCCGGGCGCCGGCCTTATGATGAAGACCGAAGACGTGCTGGAGCAGTATGGACTGAAAGACAAGTGGACGCTGCTGGAGAGCTCCTCCGCTGCCATGACGCAGGCGCTGGAGAGCGCGTACAAGAAAGAAGAGCCTATTATCGTGACGGGCTGGACGCCTCACTGGAAGTTCGCCAAAATGGACTTAAAATATCTTGAAGATACGAAGGGTGTCTATGGCCAGGACGAGCAGATTCATACGGTCGTTCGTAACGGTCTGAAGGACGCTCAGCCGGAAGCCTATGCGTTCCTCGACAAGTTCAACTGGACCCCGGACGATATGGCCGCGGTCATGATCGACATCGTCGAAGGCGCATCGCCAGAGGACGCTGCGAAAGCTTGGGTCGAGGCTAACGGCGATAAAGTCGACGCTTGGCTGGAGTAACTTAAGCAGAACAATTATTAGCTGAACAATTCAAGCCAAGAGGCGTTGCGGGACTACCCGCAACGCCTTTTTCCATGCAAAAGGAACTATGCTTGACCTCGGATGCCTCATCTTCCAATCACCCTAGGGTGACTTTTTTCTTGGCAACTCTCTGTCACTACCGCTCCTGCCGCAAGCCTAGAAGCCATTATGCTGAAGCAGATCGAATCGATTGCCATACAGGTCCTCGAAGACGACCTCGACACCCCAAGGCACCTCGTTCGGCTCGCCGAGGAACTTCACGCCTGCCGCCTTCATGACATCGTAATCCCGACGGCAATCATCCGTCTGAATGACCAGGTTCACATGATTGGCAACCTGGCTGCCGACTCTAGCCCGCTTCTCTTCGCTGTCCGCGAGCACCAGCACGATGGCAGTCTGACATTCCCTGGATGGAGCTAGACTGACCCATCTCATGCCGCCTCCAAACTCGTTGTCCGCTAACAGCTCGAAACCGGCTTTGTCCCTGTAAAATGCGATAGCCTCATCGTAATCCTCCACCAGGATGGTAACATGTCCGATTGTTCGTTTCATTTTTTCTTCCTCCCTTTACCGATCTCTACTCCATCTTACCTTGCGTTCCATCCCCGCTCTTGTATAAATCCGACAACAAGTTTTTTTCGCTCAAATATTTTGTCGGCGTCGTCCCCACCAGCTTTGCGAACGTCCGATTGAAATGCGCCTGATCGTAATAACCGGCGAGCATGGCGTGGTTAACCAGCTTGTCCGGATAACGGTTCATCAATCGGAGAGCGTTTTGCATGCGCTGGATATCGGAGAATGATTTGGGACTTTGCCCGGTATATTGTTTGAAATGCCGCTCCAAAGTTCTTTCGCTGAGGTTGACTCGATCTCTAACTTCTCCAAGTTGAAGCGTGCCGCCGGACTTCCTGATCCATTCTGCTGCATGTAGGATATCAAGGCGCGGCTCGTCCGCCCGCTTTGCCCATTCAAGCAAAAGCTCCTCAAGTATATGCAGTTTCCCGTCGCTGTCCCTGGTCTCCGACAACCGTTCCTCCAGCTCGTTGATGCGGCTGCCCAGCAGATCCTCCATATTCCATATGGCGCCAGGCACTCCGTCCATAGAATCACACAAGAAGGGAAACAGCCCCCAGGGGTGGAATACGACGCCCAACAGATCAACTTCGCCGCTTCGTTCGATTGAGACATAATCGTTATGCTTGGCGTTGACATGGCTAACCTTGGGAGACCACCGCCTCCCTATGCCGTCGATATAAGTATGGGCAGAGCCCATATTAATAACCATATGATACAGTCCGTCGGGAATCATCTTCGGATTCATCCCTACTACCTCGGCTCCGTCCTGCACAATGTGCCAGATTTGCGAAACGTACCGTCCCAGCAGCGGATGACGGGGCAGACGGTACCGAAAGGACATGCTGCCAGCTGAAGGCTTGGGATTCGTCATGGGTGTTCACCTCTCGCATCCAATTATCTCATACGAGCAGTCAAAGCGACAGTCGGGCGAGTTGAGCATATGAGGCGTAAGAAAGCAGGTTACTTTAAAAGTAGCCGTAGCTGTAACCAGAGCTTCTCCGGCTATTGCACATCAACCCGAAAGTCACTCCGCGGCACACTGTAACCCGATTTTTTCGGGTTACAGCTCCAAAAGTCGCTCCGCGACACACTGTAAGCCGATTTTTATCGGGTTATTAAGCCCAATGTTATTCTATGCGATCGGTCGATGGCGATTTTTCGGCTTGCCCCACTCGCAGCGTCGCTCCGCTCACCTCTAAGCCGATCTTATCAACTTGCACCACTCGCAACATCGCTCCGCTCGCCTCTAAGCCCATTTATCGGCTTGCAACTACTCGCATCGCCGGCATGCCTCTAAGCAGAATTTCTCGGTTTGCATCACTCGAAAGCATACTATAGCCGAACGGATTGGTTCGGGCTACAGCAAGTTACTCAACTATCGGGAACCCCTCCCCCCCGGGCCACCGCGCAAAAAAGGCCAATCCAACAATCGGATTGGCCTCCCCTTGCCTGATCACCTTCAAAAGCTCTTCCAGGCAACGCCGCGAGCGTGTCGTGCCTTAGTCCAGCGTAAACGGCTGCAAGCCCAGCGGCAGCGGCTTCGGACGCTCGCAGCTGCTCCTCATGCTGTAATGCGCGCCTTGCTCCGAAGCGTCGTGGAAGCCGTGCATCGCTTCCAACACATGATATGCGAGCTCGCCGTTAGCCCGATGTTTACGGCCCGTCTGGATCGCCTTGGCCATGTCGGCCGCGCCGACGCCGCGCGCGTTCTCCGAGTAGCCGTAAGTAAGCGGAATCGTCGCCCATTCCCGAGTTCCGGCACGGCATACGAGAATTTCGCCGCCGAAGTTATTGGGATCCGGAACGACCATCGTGCCGCCGCTGCCATACACTTCGATACGCGGAAGCGTGGAGCCTCCCTTCGCATCGAAGCTCGTCAGGATGGTGCCGATGGCGCCGGATGCAAAGTCCATGACGCCGGCAATATGCGTCGGAACTTCGACCTGCACCTTTTGCCCGAATTTGGGCTGGCTTGTAATAGTCCGCTCCGGATAGGAGATACGGGCGGAGCCCGTCACTCGGGTCATTGGCCCCAGCATTGCTACCAGCGCGGTGAGATAGTACGGTCCCATGTCGAACATCGGGCCGCCGCCCTTCTGGTAATAGAACTCCGGAGAAGGATGCCAGTTTTCGTGGCCGCCGCCCACCATAAACGCGGTTGCGCCGATCGGCGTGCCTACCCAGCCGTCTTCGATCAGCTTGATACAGGTTTGGATCCCCCCGCCAAGGAACGTATCCGGCGCGCTGCCAACATACAGTCCTTTGCGCGCGGCAAGCTCCAGCACCTCTTGCGCTTCTTTGCGCGTAACGGCGAACGGTTTCTCGACGTACGTATGTTTGCCTGCCTCCAGCGCCCGCAAATTAACCGCCGCATGCGCCTGGGGAATCGTCAGATTGATGATCATATCGATATCCGAGTCGGCCAGCATCTCATCCACGGAATAACCCCGCACGCCGTATTGCTCGCCCTTCGCCTTCGCCCGATCCACGTCGAGGTCCGCGCACGCGACCACCTGCAACGCATCGAATTTGCTGCCGTTCTCGAAGTAGATGCCGCTGATGTTGCCGGTTCCGATAATGCCCGCTTTAATTTTGTCCATGTGCTCCCATCCTTCTCTGCGCCCAAATAATAGATTTCAATCAAAACGGAACTGCAAACCCTCGTCTGCATTCGTTTCAAACCGAGCTTAGTTCCCGTTTCTTGCCGCAGCGCTTCCTACAGCTGGTTATCCTGCATGCCCGTGTAAGCAGCCCCATTGCCTGCTCCGGCTTGTTCAGCCGCAGTCTTGCCGTCCGCGCACCACAGGAAGCCGCGCCGCATAAGCTCCTTCACGACTGGAATATCCATAATGTTCGCTTGGTGTCCGAGCGAGTTGTAATAAACGCGACCCAGTCCCCAGCGTTTGGTCCAAACGACGGGCATATCAACCGCTTTGTTATATGCGTGCGGCCCCGGAGTGACCGGGAATCTCGTTGTTGCCAGCACCTCTACCGCCGGATCGACATGCAGGTAATATTGCTCCGAACTTACCTCGAAGTCGTCAATGCCATCTACCAGAGGGCTGGTGGAATTGCTGATGTTAACCGTGTAGTTCACGCCGTCGTTGCCGGGGTGGGCCACCCATTGTCCGCCCGTCATAAACTGCCAGTCGACATTCTCCCGGAATGCGTCGCACATGCCGCCATGGCTGCCCGCCAGTCCGACGCCGCTCTGCACGGCCGCCGATACGTTGTCGACGAGCTTCTGGTCGATCCGTCCCATCGTCCATAGAGGAATGATGAGATCCAGCGCCTTCAGCTTCTCGGCGTCCGCGAACGCCTCCAGCGTGTCCGACACCTCCACCTCGAAGCCTTCCGCCTCCAACTGCCCCCGGAAGATCGCCGCGACCTCCTCCGGTTGATGTCCCAGCCATCCGCCCCATACGATTAATGCTTTTCTCATTTGTCCTCCGCCTCTCCGTTATGCTAGGGCGTGTCTGAAAACCCACTCTGGGGCATCTTTCACCGCCTTTCCGCCCCCTGCTTCGTCACTTTTGCTTGACGTACCCCCGGTACGCCTTCACAAAAGTTCCTTGCATGGAACGAAAATTCGGCAAAATCTGCTCCCCTCGGAGTATTCAGACACGCCCTAGTCGTCTATCTAAAGCTCGCTGATCGATACCCATCTGCGCTCCGCGATCGAGCGATCCACCGCTTCCAGCACCTCTTGGCACTTCACCCCGTCCACGAAGTTCGGCACCGGCTGACGGTCTTCGCCAATGGCGGTCATCAGCTCCAGCACTTCATGCGTGAACGTATGCTCATAGCCGATCGTATGACCCGCCGGCCACCAGGCATCCATATAAGCATGCGCGCCGTCCGTAGCCAGAACGCGTCTAAAACCCTGCACATCCTCCGCGTCGTCCGTAAAGTACACTTGAAGCTCGTTCATTCGTTCGAAGTCGAATTTGATGCTGCCCTTGCTGCCATTAATTTCAAAAGCGTTCGTACACCGATGCCCCGCTGCGAACCGCGTCGCCTCGATGCTGCCCATCGCTCCGTTCTCGAACCGCGCCATAAACACCGTCGCATCGTCTACGGTCACGTCGCCTAGCTCCTCGCCGGCTCCGCCCTTCGCGCTTAAGCCCGTCATCGTCGACGCGATCGGCCGCTGCTTGACGAACGTGTCGTTCATGCCGATCACCTCGTCGAACTCCCCTACGAGGAATCGCGCCATATCGATGACATGAGCGCCAAGATCGCCATGCGATCCCGAGCCCGCGATTTCCTTCTGCAGCCGCCAAACGAGGGGGAAAGAAGGATCGATGATCCAGTCCTGCAGGAACACGCCGCGGAAGTGATAGATTTTGCCCAGACGTCCTTCGCTGATCAGCTTTTTGGCCAGTTGAACCGCAGGAGCGAAGCGGTAGTTGAAACCAACCATGTGCTTCACGCCGGCCTTCTCCGCGGCAGCCAGCATTTCTCGCGAATCTTCTAGCGTCAGAGCCAGCGGCTTCTCGCAAAAAATATGTTTGCCCGCCTCGGCGGCCGCAAGCGCGATGTCTTTGTGCGCGTCGCTTGGCGCGTTAATGTCGATCAGGTCGATATCGTCGCGGCGCACCAGCTCCTTCCAATCCGTCACGGCATTCTCCCAGCCGA
This sequence comes from Paenibacillus sp. PAMC21692, assembly GCF_014303795.1. NCBI lineage: Bacteria > Bacillati > Bacillota > Bacilli > Caryophanales > Paenibacillaceae > Paenibacillus > Paenibacillus sp. PAMC21692. The sequence goes on along the minus strand of NZ_CP060293.1, from coordinate 3,265,688 downwards.
ATTGCGCGCGCGCCGTCTCCAGGCCGACCGGATCGCGTCCGCATATGGCTTTCATCTCCGGCTGCACGGATCCCGGGAAAAACATGGGAAGCGCACGATAAGCATTGCTGTGCGCCTTGCCCATAAATTTGTAGCCGACCATGCCTACTCTTACTTTTGCCATTGGTTACAACCGCCTCTCTAGATTGAATGGAATCGTTCTGAATCCCGCTTGTGTTATGTCGTCTCTCTTGCGATGAGCTGCACCTGCAGCATGGATTCTCTAGCCTTTACTTCATCAACGTCCGCCCCGACAGCCTGCCGTCCCGAATCGAGCAGCTTCTCCGCCGCCAGCTTGCCCATCTCGTAAAAGGGAACCGCTACGGTCGACAGCATCGGACGAATGATCCGCGAGCCGTCAGAGTCGTCGTAGCCGATCAGCGCATAATGTTTGGGAGCTTCCAGTCCTTGCTCCCGCAAACCATGCATCAATCCGATGGCCATCCGGTCATTGGCCGCGAATACCGCATCGACTAATCCGTCCCTAATCGCTTTGCCGACAGCGGTCGCAACGGCAAATCCGCTCTTGCGGCTGTAATTGCCCTCAAACAGAAGGCTGTCGTCATACAAAAGCCCCCTGCCCGCCAAAGCTTCTTTATACCCCTTCAGCCGGTCAAGGCTGTTGGAATACCGATCCGGTCCATTCAAAAAGGCAATACGGCTCCTCCCTTGCTGGAGAAGATGCTCCACCGCCAGCTTGCTTCCATAAACATGATCCGCGTCGACGTATGGGAATGGATAACCTTCGAAGCGCTGGTTGACAAGAAAGAAGGGATGTCCGGCGTCCGCCAGCTCCGCCAGCGCCTCGCGCTCCTCCGCTACATCCTGCGAACCCAGCATAATACAGGCGTCCACCTTTTGCTTGCGGAACAAGGCGGCATAATCGCGCGGCTCGCCCGGCTCCTGAAACATCAGCAGTAAGTCATAGCCGAACCGTTTGGCCCCTTCGCCGATCCCGCTTAAAATTTCCGAGAAGTAATAAGTCGAGAACAGATGCACCTTCGGTACAGACGGTAGAATAACCCCGATATTGCCGCTTTTTTGTCTTGCAAACTGTTGCGCCAATGCGCTTGGCACATAACCAACCTCTGCTGCAGCCCGCAGCACGCGTTGCTTGGTCTCTTCCTTGATGGGACCTACATTGTTTAGCACTCTGGAGACCGTTGCCTCCGACACGCCTGCCAGCCTCGCTACTTCTTTCCTGCTAATGGAAGCAGCCTCCTCGCCTTTTATGTACACGCGTACATTATGGCATGAAACCGTTTTACCGTCAATCCTTTCATTTCACAAAGTGAATCGGCCGCCGCCGTCCTTTGGCGGTGCCGCGCGGATTACGTCGATCTCCGATATTCTCCCGGCGACATCATCATTCGGCTTCGGAACATTTTCGAGAAGTGGTGGATATCCGAGAATCCGCAATAGTCGGCTATCGTTTCTTGCGACAACGGAGTCTCGCGCAGCAGCTCGCAGGCATGGCTCACACGCATATCCAGCAAGTAGCGATGCGGCGTCATGCCGTATTGCGCCTTAAACAATTCGTTGAACCGGGATATCGACAGATTGGCCCGCTTCGCCATGTCGGCCACGCTCACAGATTCGCCAAGGCGGAAGGACAGATAAGACGTGACCCAATCCAGTGCGGTCGTAGCCGCTTTTGAGGGAGGGGCGCTAGGCGCGTACTGCTCCACGATCATCGAGACGATATCCAGCATGCCCGCCTGAGCCTTTAACTGCATAATCGGGTCGTTATGCTGCCATTGTTCGACGACCTTGAGAAATGTATCTCTGAATTTGCCTTCGTGTTTCGGCACCAGCTTGACCGGAATATCGGTCGCCATCAATTCATCCAGTCTCGGTTGCAGCAGATGCGCATAAGCGGACAACTGGGTTTGCCCGGCTTTTGTAGCGAAGCTCTCTTCCCGTCTCGGGTGGTAGAAAATATCGAAATGCGCGAAAGGAGTTACCGTATTCGTTAACCCCGCCAGCTTGTTGTAGCTGTTCGGCTGAATGAGGCAGAACTCCCCCCTCCCCATCCGGTAGTTTTTATCATCTACATAGAAGCGGCATTCGCCTTCCTGCACGTAAATAAGCAAATAGTCCAGCAGTCTCCGCTCCGGCATGACCCACGGCTTTCGAACTGCATAGTCGCACTGGCGGACAAACGGGACGATCGGCATTTCGTTCATCGTTTCGTATAATCGCTGCATCGTAAATCGCCTCTCCGTACATAACGTATCTGTTGTTTCCACTATACCATGACCGTTCATAATTTTCGTTGTTTTTGACAAACTTTCAATTGACTTTGACAAAGCCCTCTCGTCACTTCCGCCTTATGATAGAACTATCTTATTTCATAATTCAGAGTCAAAGGATGTGTAGAACATGACAGAACAAGCAAAAACGTATTACGACATGCAAAACGAATACCCTCTCAACAAAGAGCAGACGGACAAATATCAAGAAGACGGTCACATCTTTTTGACAAACGTCGCAACACCAGAGGAAATCGCGTATTACGAGGATCAAATTACATCCATCGTCATGGAGCTGAACTACCACGACAAACCCGTCTCCGAGCGGGACACGTACGGCAAAGCTTTCATCCAGGTCGGAAATCTATGGCAGAAGAGCGAAGAGGTTAAGCGATTTGTCCTGGCGAAGCGTTTCGCGAAAATCGCCGCCGATTTGATGGGCGTGGAAGGCGTGCGCATTTATCACGATCAAGCGTTGTTCAAGGAACCGGGCGGCGGGCATACCCCATGGCACCAGGACCAAATCTATTGGCCGCTCGACACAGACAAAACGATTACGATGTGGATGCCCTTAGTCCCGATCCCGCAAGAGGTGGGCACGATGTCATTTGCATCCGGGACGCATAAGCTGGGTTACGTCAACAAGCAGTTCATTTCCGACGAATCGCATAAGACGCTCGGACAATTCATTGAAGGCAAAGGCATACCGCAGGTGAATTACGGAGCCATGTCGCCGGGCGACGCTACCTTCCACTCCGGCTGGACGATGCATTCCGCCCCGGGCAACCCGACGGAGCATATGCGCAAGGTTATGACCGTCATCTATATCGCGGACGGGCTGACGGTGGCGAAACCCGACAGCAAGGCGCGTGAATCGGACATGAATAGCTGGTTCCCGGGCTGCAAGCCAGGCGATCCGGCAGCAAGCCCGCTGAACCCGCTCGTCTACAACCGGAAGTAATCGCTTCACGTACTTTCAGTCCGGGCACACATAACCCCGCCAACGCAAAAGCTGCCTTGGCGTCATCGCAAACGGATGGCGTCAAAGCAGCTTTTTTCCCCGTCTCCTTGCGGACAGGCTTACTTCATAATCGTCGTGATCCAATCACGAATTAGTTTGATGCCGTTACCGGGATCAAACGCCTTCATCGTTTCCTTGTAACGCTCCCTGTTCCCGTACAGGTCCATCGTCCGCTCCAGCAGCGAATCCGGCGTCAGCTGCTCTTCCGGCAACACTTCGGCATAACCCAGCTTTCGGAACGATTCGGCGTTCAGTATCTGGTCGCCGCGGCTTTGGCCCTTGGTCAGCGGAATAAGGAGCATGGGCTTGCGGAGAGCCAAAAATTCGAATATAGAGTTCGAGCCCGCACGCGAAATGACGATGTCCGCGGATGCCAGCAGATGCGGCAGCTCGTCGTTTACATATTCGAACTGCCTGTAGTTGTTCGATTCCAGCTTGGCATCTACGCCGCCTTTGCCGCATAGGTGGACAATCTGGAACCGGCTCGTCAGCGGCGACAGCTGCTTGCGGATGGCTTCGTTAATGCGCCGCGCCCCGAGACTGCCGCCCATGATGAGCAGCACCGGTTTATCCCGGCGGAAGCCGCACAGCTCGCGTCCCCGTTCCGCTTTCCCCTGCAGCAGCTCATCGCGAATGACGGGACCTATGTACCGGCTTTTGCCCGGCGAGGTCGACTTCGTCGTCTCCGGGAACGTCGTGCAGATGCCCGAAGCAAACGGCAGAGCGATCCTGTTCGCCAGGCCCGGCGTCATATCGGATTCATGGATAAGCACGGGCACCCGGTTCAGCCATGCGCCGATGACGACAGGCACGGACACGAAGCCGCCCTTGGAAAAGACGACATTCGGCTTCTCCTTGCGAATGATGCGGTAGGCCTGCAGCAGTCCGCCCACCACCTTAAATGGATCCTTCACGTTATTCCAATCCAGGTAGCGGCGCAGCTTCCCTGTCGAGATAGGCCAATACCGCACATCGGGCAGCTCCTCGATCAGCTTTCGTTCGATGCCGCCGACGGAACCGATATAATGTATCGACCAGTTCTCCTGACGAAAGTATGGAATCAGCGCGAGATTCGCGGTCACATGACCAGCCGAGCCCCCGCCCGTGAACATAATTTTTTTCATCCCCGTTAACCTCCAATCACATTCCTTTCATTATACTTTCGTCAGGGAAAAATAGCACGGGCAATCGCATTCTCCCCTCAACTTCACATCGACTGCAAAAAAAGGTTGAATGACGAAAAAAAGCTTGAAAGTGACGCAGCGTCATCTTTTACAATAGAATCATACCTATTTGCGAAAGAAGGTGACGAAGTCGATCTCCATTCATGAAATGTCCAAACAAACCGGCATTACGGTCCGTACGTTAAGATATTACGACCATATAGGCTTGCTCAAGCCTGCGGATAAGACGCAAGGAAATCACCGATTATACGGCGATTCGGAATTGATGAGATTGCAGCAAATCCAGTTTCTCAAAAAACTGGGCTTTGGCTTGCGGGAAATCGAGGACATGCTTGCCAGAGAAGAATGGAACTGGTCCGGCTCGCTAAAGCAGCAGCTCCATTACGTCATAAACGAGCAAAAAAAATTAAAGCAAACGGAATCGGACCTGCGGGGGCTTCTTAATAGCCTCGCGGTTGAAGGAGCAACCAAACGGGAGGTCATCCATCGGCTTATCCGGTCATCCGGCAGCGATTCGGCTATCAAGCATGATTACCGCGCACGAATGTTCGAGGAACGGGAACTCCCCTTGCTGGAACGGCTGCCTAATATGAACAGCGACGATCCCGATTCTCTGGAGTGGATCGCTTTACTGGGTCAGCTCAACAAATACGGGGATTCGGCTCCCGACTCTCCCGCCATTCAGCGTATTATTGCTCGCATGCACGAGAAGTATCTGGAGGAATTCGGCGGCGAGGAGGCTTTTGCGGAGAAGCTGTGGGACATTCGGAAGTCTTCGGAACAATCGGAGCAGATGGGGCTGTATCCCATCCACGATCGGCTTATCGCGTTAATCGAAAACGCGTACGACATCTTTTTATCTCGCTACAATAAGTGATCGGAGGTAGTTCGTTGACCACAGAATTAATTTTATCCGTTGGCGCCTTGTCCCTATTGGACATGCTTAGCCCCGCCATCATCGGAGTCACCATCTATTTGCTGCTCTCTCCCGGAGGGAAGGTGTTCACTCGTCTACTCGCCTATATTGCAACCGTCGCCGTTCTGTATTTTGCCGTCGGAGCTTTATTGATGATGGGACTCGGCACCGTTATGGAATCGGCAGCGGATCTTTTCCAAAGCCGGGCTGTCGGCATAGCTTTGACGATTATCGGCGCGGCCCTGTTTATCGGAAGCTTCTTTATCAACACCAAAAAAAAATATTCGCCCCCTAGACCTAAATCCAAAAACGTCGCTTCCATGGTTGCGCTCGGAATAACTACCTTTGCCATAGAGGTCGCGACAGCCCTTCCCTATTTTGCCGCAATCGGGCTTATGGGCACAGCCGAGCTGACGCCCGTGGAGTGGGTTCCGCTGTTAGCCTCGTACAATGTGATCATGGTTTTGCCCGCGATCATATTATACTTGCTTCATCTAGTTCTGGGACGCCTAATGCGCCATCCGCTTGAGAAACTTGGCACAAAGCTTGCTAACAGCGCCGGATCGACGTTGTCCTGGGTAATGAGCATCGCGGGGATCATCCTGGTTCTTAATAACATAGACAAATTTTAAACTCTTGGAATAAAAGAACAGCTCCCGATGTCAAGCATCGGGAGCTGTAATCCATTATTGAGCTTGCTGGGCCATCAACCCCGCAACGATGGCATCCGTCGGCGATGTCAGAAGCGCATGGAGAATGAACGCTTCTTCCTGGCGCTTCAGGGTTGCCTTGGACAAGAAGTCGAAAGCTCCGTCCGCATTCTGCTTCACTTCAGGACCGATGAGGCCTAACCCTACGAGCATCTTTACGGCAGGCTCAGCCCATTCGTCCGTATCTCCGGACAGCTTAACGGATTCGAACAGCTCCGCCGGATATTGCAATACGAGCGCGCGCCAGATCATAACGGCCGCTTCCTGTCTGGTAATTGGGCGATCCGGTCTAAATTCTTCCGTGTTCGCGCCTTTGACAAGTCCCATCTCATAGGCTTGCTGGATAAACGGAGCGGAAGGATGGCCAGCGAGATCCTTAAAGGCTGGCTCCTCGGAAGTACTTCCGCTTAGTCCGCTGATCTCCATCAAAGCCTGCACGAACCCGCTGCGCGTTGCCGCTTCTTCGGGTCCGAATGTTGCCTTCGCGTCATTGGAGAGATAGCCAAGCGACTGAAGCGCATGGATGGCCTCCGCATACGGATGATCGGCCGGGACATCGGCGAAGCCGGCAGGTTCTACGCCCTTGCGCGCATAGCCGAGCGGATTCAGATAGGGTTCCTTCATGTAGGTAGCATTGCCGTCGTCGTTTAGTCGGAATGCCGTAAACTTGCCCGTCAGACCGTCGACAAACAGATTGTCATCCACTTGCTTCAAGCTGCGAGGTCCCAGGAAGGAATCCGAGATAACCAAGCTGCCGTCTTCTTCCGCACCAAGCGTCGATACGATTACGCGAAGCCGCAGATCGGAATAAACGCCGCTAAATGCTCCCAGCTCCTCCGTCGTGTACGGCTCGAACGCTGGATCCAGTTCTGCCGGCTTGGCGATATCCGGGAAAAACTCTGCAATAAAGGCCGGGTAGAATAGATCGCGCAACGGTCCGAGTTTGTTGTAAGTCAGGAATACGCCTGTCTCCTCCTCCGGAATCATAAACATCAGGGAGCTGGTGCCAATGAGATCGCCCGCCTTGGTAATGACGCTTGAGCTGCTGCCCGCTCCAGGCAGCTGGATCGGCGCCTCGAAGCCATAAGTTGTATCCGGCAGCAGCGGATGCGCGTAAGAGCGGTACTCCTGCATGTCGGCTACCGTTGCACCCTTCAAAATACGTCCGGAACCGGCTGCTCCTTCGTTTAAGAACGACACCATATATTTGCCGACATCCTGAGCCGTGGACAACATGCCGCCCTGCGGCATTACCGTCGGATCGATGGCATAATGATCAAGCACCGAGCCGTCGGCCCCATACTCCGTTACCATTCGCTCCTTCAGCTCATCTTTGGGCAAAAAGGTGCTGTTCGTCATGCCAAGCGGCTCGAACAGGTTTTCCTCCATATAGGTCTCGAACGGCACGCCGCTGACATTCTGTACCACTAGTCCTTGCAGCAGCGATGCGAAGTTGTCGTACATATAGGAGCTTCCGGGCTCCCTGACGACGGGAGGCATATGCTTGAGCGCGTAATCCTCCAGCTTCACGACACGGTCGTAGTCGGTATGTATATCCTCCGGAAGCGGATCCTGAATTTCGAAGCCGGTTGTATGCGTAAGCAACTGCTCGATCGTCACCGGGGCATCGTATGGATTATCAAACTTCAGTCCTTTGATGTACTTCGAGAAGTCATCCTTCAGGCTCACTTTGCCTTGCTCCACCAGTTGCATGAGCGCCGTTGCCGTAAACGACTTGGATACCGACGCTATTCGGAACAGGCTGCTTGCCGGATCGACGGGCTCCTTCGATTCCAGATCCGCGAATCCGTAACCGCTCTCCGCGATCGTCTTGCCGTCCTTGACGATGACGACGGATGCTCCTACATATAGCGGTTTTGCTTGCTCGGAGGCAAAAAACGAATCCAAAAATGCTTTAGCCGTCTCTGCATTCAAGTCCTTTGCAAGCGGCACTGCGCCTGAGCCGGCAGCCGGCGTATCCGTCGCCGGAGCTGCGTAAGCAGCAGGTACAACCAGGCTAAAAGCTACGACTGATGCGGTCATTGTTTTAGTCAACCATCTCAACTGAACTTTCACTCCGTTTCTCGTAGTAGGATAAACAACTCTACTTATTACGGGATTGATAGAATGGCAGTTTCATATATTTGGAATGTGGCTGATAGAAGGCTGACGTTTCCCTCGTCAAGGTGAAACGGCCGACGGTCGCGGATGTCCGCCACGAAATTTTATAAAAAAAGCCGACAGGGCGCATTCCGCCCCATCGGCTTTCATCGTCTTATTTGGTGGACAAGGCGTCCACGACATCTTTAATTAACATGTATACGTCGCCGTTCGTCAGCTTATTGCGGTCCTTGATCAGGGCCAGGGTGTCCGCTTGGACGAGGCCACCCGCCATAAGCACGTCCAGCGCCTTGGCCGGAACGGCTTCGCCTTCTACGGCGATCAAGAGAGAATAAGCTGCTTGCTCCAGCGTTAATGGCATCGTGCTCACTTGGTCCGTCGGAATGTCCTTGATGGACGGTTCCGCCGAATGCGCGAACGCTTCGGGATGCGTCTTGGACGCACCGGTCAGATTAAAGAAGAGACGTTTCGGATTGGACTCGATATCCAGTCCGAAGTCGACACCGTACCCGGCTTGAGAGATGCCCATGCTTACAGCCAGCTTCATGCCTTCGTAAGCTGGGTGGCTGATGAAGGGATATGGCTCGAGCTTAGGCGGAGTCAAATCCATGCCCTGTTCCGTCAGCCGCTCCTTCAGGGTCGCGATCAGCGACTCGCTCGCCGACAACTCGCGGAACGTGATGCCTTCCTCCTGTGCAAGCTTTGCAGCTGCTCCTGCAGCCTGGGCTGTTGCCATGCCGAGCGGCACGACGCGAGCGCTGCCATGAGGCAAAGAGTCGAAGCTGGCCGAACGTCCGACGACGAGCAAGCCGTCTATCTCCTGCGGCACGAGCGTACGGAACGGCACGCCGTAGAACTTCGGTCTCATAACGACAGCGCCTCTGTCCGTAGGCGCGGACGAAGTGCTCTGAATATCGACCGGGTAGGAGCCGAATGCGATATCGTCCGGATGAGTCTGCTGCTCCAGCAAATCCGTCATCGTCAGACGATATTCGCCGATCAAGTGGCGAGTCTCTCGCACGTACAGCTCCGGCGCAAGCGCCCCAAGCTCTATCGGCTCAAGCTCCGGGTACAGCGACTTCAAATAATCGAGCATAAGCGGAATTTCCTTACGCGCGATTTCGTAGGCCTCTTCGATGGATGCGGGATTAAACGGGTCGACCTCGAAAATCTGAACGGCATTGATAAACGCGGTATCATTGACCGAACGGCCGATGTTAAGTCCCCGGGAACGAATGCGCTCCGGATTCGTGGAAGGATATTCCCACATTTCTTTGAAGCCCCATACGCTTTCGTTATTTGCTCCCGTATCCGGATCGTCGTCATTGTTCTGACGTTTACTGATGGCATCCCACACTTCCGGGGTCACGTTAACCAGCTCGTACACCGGCGTAACGGCCATCAACAGCTTGTCGTCGCCGATATCCTCGCGGCCGAACGTAAACGGCGCTCCCGCAGCAGCCGCGAAATCGCCGTCCTGCGTCGCGTCGATGACAGCCCCTGCGGTTATATCCAATACGGTGCCATCAGCGGCCGTCAGCTTCGCTCCCGTTACGGTCGTTGCGCCGCCATCAGTCGAAATAATGGGTTCTATGCTCTTCATGCCCAAGCGAACCTCGATGTTATCTTCTGCTTCTACCAATTCATGGAAGGCATTGGTAGCCGTAATGATAGCAAAGGAATCGCCTTCGACTCGGTCGAACCATTCCTTAAATATGCCTTTGTTATAATAATCGACACCATCCGGCGCCCGGTTCATGTCCAGACTGTTAAGCCAGCCTAAAGTAAACAGTCCGCCCAATATTTCTCGGTTTTTCCCGTCAACCAGCAGCGTCTTCAGGCCATTCCGCGCCGCGGATACGGCTGCGGCCACGCCCTCCGGATCGGTGCCGACGACGACTACGTCGTACTGCTCCTTCAGCTCCTTTACCGGAACCTGTGGAATATCCTTAACTTCCGTCACGGGCGCGGGGCCCTTGTCGTCCTGTAATTTTATTACGTAAAACAACCCTGCGATAATGATTAGCAATAGTCCCAATGTCAGCAAAATAATAGACTTGCGATTCTTCATGCCTGCTCTTGTACCCTCCCATTCTCTTTGTATCCCAACTATTATAGACTAACTGTCTATCTGGACACAATAAAAGAGAGATAGTTTCATAGAGTTGCCACGTTTGAATAATCCATCCACATCCTGAGAATAACTAATCGGGTTGGTGTGAGAAAGAATCGCGAAGCGCCACACTATCCTAATATCAGACGGAGGTAATCTCATGTATCAGAACCAATCCTTGTACCAGAATCAATCCATTACCGGCCAGATCAACCAATGCGAACAACTGATCAGCCAACTCATCACCCAAACGCAGCAAGCCTCTCAGATGTACCAGCAATTGCTGCAGCAAGAGCAGCAAAACGCAAGAACGCTGGAGGAAATCGCTCAGAAGGAGCAGCGTGCCGCTCAAACGATCCAAACGGCACTGCAAGGTCATCAAACAGCCATCCAGCAAATGCAGCAAATGTCCCAAAACCTGCGTCAAATCGAGCAAGCTTCCCTTTCCCACGTTTCCCCTGCATTCGCCAATCAGCAAACCAGCCATTCCTACGGTTTTCAAAATCAAGCCGGAATGAACCAAGGCTTCAAAAGCTTCCAATAATTGAGCTTCTTGCAAGCGTGCGCCGCATTGGCGCATGCTTTTTTTTACTTCTTTTCTCACCATTCGGTTACGTTTCACTGGCTTTGTCAGCACAGTGGTTGCAAAACTTATACTTTTTGGAGCCATAAGCGTCACTAACTCCTATGTACGCTAATTGGAGTTACTTTCCGGTCCATCGGCGTTTTTAACGCCTATAGCTGCTCGTTCGCCTACTTAATAGTCGCAAAAATGACCGCCAACCTATTTTGCCCCATTACTGCTGAAGCTCATTATCCACAATCTCGTATGTCGCATTATTTCCTATACAATAAAAAAATCCCCCCGGCAGCTCGGCCGAGAGGTTGAGATAAGTTTAAGGCGCCGTCTCCAGAAACTTGGAGGTCGGATTTTTGTCCATGGCGGTGCGCATCGCATATTCGTTCTCGAACAAGGCAACGTAATTGCCTTTTTTGTCCTTCACGAGCGTGGAGTTGATTCGGAACTTGGAAGGATCGATCTTCTCGTCCACGATCCAGCGGGCAAATTGGAACGTCATACGGTGCAGTTGGATGTCTACGCCGTATTCCGCCTTCATCCGATGCTCGAACACCTCGAATTGCAGATGGCCGACGACGCCGAGAATCGTCTCGTCGAAGTTGCCGGTGGAGTAAAACACTTGGATCGTGCCTTCTTCCGTCAACTGGTCCAGCCCCTTCTGATATTGTTTATGCTTAAGGGCATTTTTAACCGTTACCTTGGAGAAAATTTCGGGAGAGAACGTTGGCAGCTCGTCGAATTCCACCTCCATGCCTTGCGACAAGGAATCGCCAATACGGAAGATGCCGGGATCGAACAGACCGATAATGTCGCCAGGGTAAGCCGTCTCGACGATATCGCGGTCCTGCGCCAGAAATTGCTGCGGCTGCGACAGCTTGATCTCCTTCTTGTTTCGCACATGCTTTACGGCCATCCCCCGCTCAAACCGTCCCGAACAAATACGCAGGAACGCGATGCGGTCGCGGTGAGCCGGGTTCATGTTGGCCTGAATCTTGAATACGTAGCCGCTGAACTTCTCGTTCGTCGGCTCGATAGGGCCCGACATGCTGTTCCGCGAAGTCGGCTTCGGCGCTAGCTGCAGGAAGTTCTCCAGAAATGTCTGTACGCCGAAGTTGTTGACGGCGCTGCCGAAGAAGATCGGCGTCAGCTCTCCTGCGCGTACCTTGTCGTAGTCGAATGGATCACCCGCTACGTCAAGCAGCTCCAGATCGGAAACCAGCTGATCCGTCAAATAGTCGCCGGCCATCTCGCGAATAATGGGATCGTTGTAGTCGCCGACTTTGCGTACTTCTATCGTGGAGTGATCGTTCCCTTGGAACAGCTCCACCTGGTTCTTCATCCGATCGTAGACCCCGCATAGCTCACGGCCCATGCCGATTGGCCAATTCATCGGCACGGAACGGATGCCAAGCACCTGCTCCAGCTCTTCCATAAGATCGAACGGGCTTTTGCCCTCGCGGTCCAACTTGTTGATGAAGGTAAAGATCGGAATTCCGCGCTTGCGGCAAACCTGGAACAGCTTTACCGTCTGCACCTCGACGCCCTTCGCAACGTCGATCAACATGACCGCGCAGTCCGCCGCCGTCAACGTGCGGTATGTGTCCTCGGAGAAGTCTTGGTGACCGGGAGTATCCAGAATGTTTACGCGATGCCCCAAATAATCGAACTGCATGACGGACGAGGTAACGGAGATGCCCCGCTGCTTCTCGATCTCCATCCAGTCGGATGTCGCATGACGGCTGGCTTTCCGGGCTTTGACAGAGCCGGCCAGTCGAATTGCGCCCCCGAATAGAAGCAGCTTTTCGGTCAAGGTCGTCTTGCCGGCGTCCGGATGGGATATGATCGCGAACGTACGCCGTTTGTCGACTTCCTGCTTAATTTCGTTTGATAATGATTGATTCATGCTTGCCTTCCCTTCACGGTCTTATCTATTTATCCTTATTGGTGATCCAGATGACGTTATCCTCATCCTGGCCGTTGACCGGCCACCAGTGATGGCCCTGCTCCGCGAGCAGCCCGTTCGCCTTTGCCGGACCCCACGATCCTGCCGGATACGGCTCAAGATCAGATGAATCCTCGCGCCAGCCTTTCGCGATCCGGTCCACGAATTCCCATGCATGGGATACTTCGTCCCAACGCGTAAAGTAAGTGGAATCGCCTCGGGCCGCGTCATGAATGAGCCTCTCGTAGGCTTCCGGCGTATTGATGCCGATCATGCAGCTTTGGCAAAATTCCATCGACACCGGCTGGACGTCGTTGTCCGCGCCCGGTTTCTTGGCGTTGATCTTAATATAGATGCCTTCCATCGGATTAACCCGGATGACAAGCAGGTTCGGCGACAGCTCGTGTTTTTGCGCGAACAGGACGTTTTGCGGCATCGCTTTAAATTCCACGACGACTTCCGTCGTTTTAACCGGCAGGCGTTTGCCCGTACGGATATAGAACGGCACGCCCGCCCAGCGGAAGTTATCGACAAACACCTTTGCGGCAAAATAAGTTTCCGTCACGGAATCTTCGCCGACAGACTCCTCCTGGCGGTAGCCTGACAGTTCCTTGTTGCCCAGCTTGCCGGCGGTATATTGACCGCGCACGACATGGCTGCGTACTTCCTCGTTCGACTTGTAGCCGCGAAGAGAACGAAGCACCTTTACCTTTTCGTCGCGGATATCCTCGCCGTGAAGTCGGCTTGGCGGCTCCATGGCGATCATCGTCAGCATCTGAAGCATGTGGTTCTGCCCCATGTCCCGCAGCGCGCCGGATTTGTCGTAATAGCCGCCGCGTTCCTCGACGCCCACAGTCTCCGACAACGTAATTTGCACATTTGCGATATGGTTATTGTTCCACAACGGCTCAAAAAATGCGTTCGCGAAACGGATGACCTGGATGTTCTGAACCATCTCTTTGCCCAGGTAATGGTCGATCCGGAAAATCTCTTCTTCCTTAAACACTTGGCCTAATTGTTCGTTAAGCTTCTGCGCCGAGGGCAGATCGTAGCCAAATGGCTTCTCAATAACGAGCCGATGCCATCCCTTGGACTCCAACAGACCTCCGTCTCGGAGATTTAGGGATACAGGGCCAAACAGTGACGGCGCAAGCGCCAGATAAAACAGACGGTTGCCCGGGATGTCGAACTTCTCGTCCAGCTCTGCGGATAACAAGGATAGCTCGCGGAACCCGTCGACGTTGTTAATATCCAGCGACATATAGACGAAGTGCTCCGCGAACCGCGTCCAGAGCTCGGCGTCGTCGGCCCTGTAGCGGCAGAACTCGTTGATGGATTCGTACAGATCCGAACGGAACTGCTCGTTGCTGCGCGCCCGGCGAGCGAGACCGACGACAGCGAATTTCTCGGACAGCTTGCCTTCTTTATATAAACTGAACAATGCCGGGAACAGCTTGCGTCTTGCGAGATCTCCGGTCGCCCCGAACAGGTAATAAACCGCGCCTTCCGGGGAATTCGATTCTATTATGGGATTGGGAGTCATACGCCTCATTCTTTCTACCTGAATTTTTATGGGAATTGCATGATATGTAGTTTAGCATATTCAACCTTAAATCGCCATTGAACGGGTTATAAAAAATGCAAATAAACCATCTGTTAATCCGCTCGTTCTTCGGTCGTTCGAACCGAGGAGAAATCACCCGAAATAAGCGGTACTCCTATCGTCAGCTCGTTCCGCGCCGTTTCCGTGCTGCTATGCTCCGCGACCTGCAAATTGGCATGCCGGTTATGTCCGAGTGCCTTTGACGATAAAAGAGCGTCGCTTAACATCGTGACGCTGCGTGTGCCTCCATCCTCATATTGCTCCAGGATGCGGCCTCTGGCTATTCGCTCCAGTGTTTTGGCTCCTTCTTGTTTGTCCGAATATCCATGCGTCTTCATCGTTAGTGTCCATTCGTCGCTCATCTTCGCGAGGAGGGAGCCCAGTTGCTTAAGCGCAGCCTGCAGACCTTGCTCCGTCGAGTCTTCGACGCCCGATTCCAAAAGCAATATCACCGTCATGCCATTGCCGGACTGTCCCGTCTGATGCAGCGACAGTCGAGCGGCGTCCGTACTTTCGCCAATAAGCGCGGTGTATTGTCCGGACACGCTGTTTCCCCCATTCGTCACGATTCGTTCCGTCTTTATGACTCCATCTGCGTCGGAGAATACGCTATCGGACAACTGCGCCAATGACATCCCTTCGCTTAATGCCGCATCGAACCGAAGCGTCCATTCTGCCGTCTTCGCTCCACCGACGAACACCGAATCGCTCCAGCTCCATAGCTGCGCAAGATCATGGGCGTACCGCGCAGGGGCGGCAGCCTGATCCTTCGATTCCGATTTTTGCAGCACCAATGCCGCAATCAGCAAGAGAACGAGCATCGCGCTTGCAAATGCCACGCCGTATTTGTTGCGGGGACTGCGGGATCCCCCATGTCTGGCTGCTTCCGCTACATTCCGATTCAACAAAGAATTCCGGGGTACATACATGGTATAACCTCCGTTCTTGTATAGGTAAACGTACATTTCGGCTTCCGGATGAATACACTGTCGCAACAACACCAATGGAGGGAATGGTTACGGAGCCATGGAACGAATCTATCCGCTTACTGTCGATCACTTGCAGCATATTATCGGGATGCCGGTCTGCGCAGTGGCAAAAAACGGATTGAGGTATGTTGGAATCGCGGAAAGTTGCGCTAACGGACGTCTTGTTCTCGTATCTCCTTGTCAAGGGGACTGTCAAGGCTTGCATTTCTCGCAGCCATATGGAAACCAATCAGCCTATGAACGGGAGCAGGGAAACTCGAACGAACAATCCACGTCAAACAGGCGAACAACACCAGGCAAAAAGAGTAAAGGTGTTCGCGGCAAGAAACAGCGGCAAGGGGATAAAGCAACGTCTGCTTCCATAGAAGCACACTCTACTAATTACGCGCAATCCGGACAGAATCCTGCCCATGTATTGTCCCGAAGCGGATCATCGGGCGTTGCCGTTTTGAATCTAGACGACATTGGACTGTTATTTCTTATCATCTAATCGACAGCGAGAGTCTTTCGTCGACAAATTCGTTCCTTATAACGAACAATTCGTGACGTTTCGACTCTCTCGTTCGAGTCCTTTCGTGTTCGTTATATAGTATGCTAATTATATTATTTTTTTCTCATTCTCGTCGTGAATGTCCTTATGCAGGACTTGGAAAGGGGGAGTACTTAATGGCTGAATATATCCGCTCCATAAGAGGGATTGAACGTTCGAATGCTTATGCGCCGATTAGCGCCGTTAACCCTTATGCCGCTTATCGCAACCGGGAGCTGATCGAACCTTCGCGCGCCGAGCCCGTCAACGGACTGGCCGATTGGGAAGCGTCGTCTGCTAAGGGAGCCGCGGCCTGGCTTCGAACAGCAAAAGCCGCCGAAGGAAAGCTGAACAGCCTAATGATCGAGCTGGGCCGCCAAGAAGGCTGGCGAAATGGAGAAATAACGAAGGACAAGCTCCATGAGCTGGATGATCTGTTAAACGGGCTTGCTTCTGTTTACAAGCGCAATGAGGAATATTTGATGCCCGAAGTGTGGGAGGTCATCGAACTTGCTCTGCGGCATCCGGCAACTTCGCAGTTCGGACTGGCGAGAGGAGAATTGGCGTCGGAGGACATGGAGGAGCGCCAAAAGGAGACTTTTGGCGCTCATTCGCCGGCTCTCCTCTCCGCTCGTGAAGAACCGGACAAGGCGAGGCGCCTGCTGCTTGGAGCGGATGGCTTGTTGACGGGATTGAAGACGGCGGTCACATACGCCGAGAAGCAGCAGCCCGCGGACTGGCTTAAGCTTCCCTTTACAGCCGCATACCCTTACGCCATGTATTATGGCGCCGCCCAACTGTACTGGCCGCTTCCAAGCAGGGGTTCCGTCGTCAACAAATTCATTTGAGGGGAAGTATCCCAACGTTCTCCCAGAATCCTGCGTTTTCCAAGAAACGATCGATGTCTCCGAGTGCTTCCATCGTTTCCGCCACAGCCGCTGTATAGCCGAATAAAATGAACGCATGCTTCGATCGAGGATATAGAATTAGCCTCGCGTCGTTGCCGCAGCTGCGATGCGCTTCTACATATCTCACAGACTGCTCGGCTTCAACCGTACGGTCAAGCAGGCCATGCAGCGTCAGCGACGGCGGTTGACCGGGACGAATCCGCTGAAGCGGCGACAGCCGTCCCGCTTCCTCGCGCCCCAGAAACCAGTTTCGCACAGCCTGCCCGTTGGTCTGCGCCTTCTCCTGCAGAGGAGCGCGGGAGGAATACCGCCATTTGTCGGTCAGATCGACAATACCGTTGCAATTGACGATCGCAAAAACCCCGAGCGGATGATCAAGAGGCAAAGTCCCGATGCAGGTGGAGAGATGTCCGCCTGCGGAATCGCCAGCGACGACGATTCGTTCGGGATCGACCCCCATATCCGACGCCTGCTCGCGAATGAACCGCAAGGCATCGATGCAGTCGCTAAGGCAGTCCTCCACGCTGGAAGCTTGACACGCAAGCTTCGCCGCCGATGCAAGGCGGTTTGCCCCACGGTCTTGACCTGCAGCGGAGTCGACGCTTTCCTCCATGTTCGTGGTGAGCGGACTCTCCTTGCTTAAGCCCGCCTTTTCCTCCGTATTCGGAATGAGCCGGTAATCCACGCTAAAGCCGACGGCTCCCCGCAGCGCCGCGTACCGGCAATGCGGCACGAACTGCTCGGGCTGTCCGCCCGACCAACCTCCGCCGTGAATCCAGAGGATCGCCGGCCTGCGATCCTCCGGTCTCCAGTCATCCGGCTTCACGAATAGCAGCCGCAGTCCGGTGCCGCCGACGCTTTTGTACATCAGCGTCTCCGGTTCCGCGCCTTCCAGCAATTTCGCAACCGGCCACGCCAGTTCTCGTCCCGAGCCGAGAACGTCGCCGTATCCAAGCGTCCTCTGCGCGCCTTCGCCATCTGTCGTTTCGCGATCATTTCCTCTGCTGCGAAATCCTTCGCCCATCTAACTCAGAGCTCCTCGGACAACATCATCAGCAGCAAACCTTGCCCGTAGCCTTCCAGGCGATCGCGCGCGATAACGTGATATTCGCCGGGATGGCTTTGCACGCCCGTTCCGCTGGATACGCCCCGCAGCACGCCGTCATGATCGATCAGCGCGCAGACAGCTCGATACGCCTTGCGGGCCATATTGCCAAACGAGGGGTCGACCGATCCTTCGCGGATGCCTCTCAGCACGGCGTAAGCGATGCCCGCCGCCGCCGAGCTTTCTACATACGTGCCCGGTTCCGTCACCACTGTCGTCCACAAGCCCGACAGGTCCTGATACGCCTGCAATCCCTTCAACTGTTTGTGCAGCACATCCCGTATTATCCGCCGATCCTCCGCATAACGTTCCGGCAGGATGCGCAGCAGCTCCACAGCCACGACGGCCGCCCATGCGTTGCCGCGCGCCCACTGACAGCCGATGACGCTTCCTTTGCTTTCGTCCCAGCCGTGATAGAAAAGGCCGTTCGGCTGCTGCAGCCCCGCGACATGCACATGGAATTGCTTCAGCCCTTCCTCTACCGCATCCTCGTTCCCAAGCCGCAACCCCGCTTCCGTCAGGAACAGCCCCGCCATAAACAAAGTATCGACCCACATCTGCTTCTCGAACTTGGTTTCCGTCAGCGTATGCTCGTAAGCGCCGTTCGCCAGTCTGAGCGAGCGATGCAGCAGATGATCGACGCGATCCGCGAGCCTATCGGCGTAATCGACCAGCCCCAGCTTGCCCGACAGCTTCATCAGGCCTGCCCAAGGAGCCGTGGCGTTCACCGTCTCCGGGATCGAACCCCCGCCGAGATGCTCGCCATACCACCGCTCAAGGAATGTCCGAATGCGCTCCGATCCCGTTCTCTCCCATAACGTAGTCAAACCGTACAAGGCCACGCCTTCGCTCCAATTCCATTCGCGAAGCGGCATCCGCAGCGTCGCGTCGACCGCCGCTTCTCTTATATGCTCAATCGTTCTTGACATTCGTATCGTCCTCCCCGTTGACTCAAGACTGCGGATAGGGCGGCAAGCTGCCCTTCTTCACGTTCTCCCAATAATCAAACCCGTTATGCCCGTATTCGTGGCTGCGGATGTAGCGGCGGAAAGTTTCATCCGGCTTGGGATCCCAATCGATTAGTCCGCCCGGAACCGTATCCCGGTCCCGCGAGCGAGGACCTTGCCCGTTGCCGTTTACCGATGCAACGCTATAGACCCAATCCATCTCATCCGCCGTAATGCTGTCGTCTAGAAAGCGTCGCTCCGTCCCCTCGTACAGCAGCACGCTTTCGCCGCCTTCCGCCTTCCGCCGATACAGCCGATACCGCTGCGCGCCCAGCACCATTCCCCATGTCGCTTCCACTGCTCCGTCCCTGCGCCGCAGCCGCAGCCCTTGCGGAGCGGCAGGCGGTTGCGCCGACGGATAGATCGGGTAAGGCTCGCTCCAGTCCCCAGTCGCTTGCCCGCGGCATGCGCGGACCCGGACATGCAGCTTCGTTCCCGCAATCAGCCCTTCCAGCCGGTAATGCTGGCCGCGAATATCGTCGGCTGCCGTTTTCCACGAACGGCAGCCGTCCTTGCTGACGGCCAGCTCGTAGCGGTCCGCACCCTCTGCCGAGTCCCATTCTAGCTCCGCCTCATGTGGCGAAGCCAGCGACATGCGGATCGCTCCAAATCTTCCCGGCACGGCATCGCCATCCGTCCATTGCCATTCCATCCGACCTGCCGGAAGAACAAATTCCAGCACGGTCACACTCTCCCCTGCCTCGTTGCCGACCGCAGCCTTCGCTTCGTGGGCCTTACCGTCCACGTAAAGCTTATGCTGTCCCGTCACCCGGGAGTTGGGCAGCTCCAATCGAACGACAAGCGGAATCGCCGAAGAGGAGCTACCGCTGAGCAAGCCGCTAACCGTCGCAAATTCGAATGCTCCTGCGCCTTGCAAGCTGCCGCCGTACGGCGAATCTACCGATGGACCCGGCGCGCCCGCTATGGTACTGCCGTCTACGGCTTCCGCTAATGTGCTCGACTCTGCCTTCGCCGTGGCCTCCGTTACGCCGCAGTCCAGCGCTTCCGCCGAGACGCCCGCCGTTGCCATCGCCGCGTCCGTTGCGGACCCACGGTCCGGCGCTTCCCCCGGAAGTATCGTCGCCTTGATGCCCTCCGCCGCGATGAAGCGGCCGCGGAACAACGCCGCCTCGACATGCCCCCGGCCATAGCGGCGTACGATGCCCGCATAGCCGTCGAACGCCAGGTCATCGCCGTTGTGGCGAATGCGCGTTGCGCTGCGGAATATATGGTCCTCTCTGCCGACCATCGCCACGACGGCGCCGTATCGCGTCGCCTTGACGCCCTTGATTTGCGGCTGCCATTCGCCGCGATGCGTCACGACCGTCAGGAAATCGCCGAAGCCGTCATAATATCGTCCGACAGAGCCGTTGGGATAGCCATGCGCCTTCCGATTGATTTTATATTGTCCCGCCGGAACCTGCGGCCCGTCTATCGGCCCTGCCAAGGTGACCTGTGAAGGCGATGCGCCCGGCTTCAACTGGTAAATGGCCGGGAACGGGTCGTCGCGATGCGAGAACCAGGAGAAGCGCCCCCGTACCCGCATATCCGCCACTTCGTCGTAGATAACGATATAGTCGTTGCCGGACATCAGCACGCTGCGGGAGCGGTAATGCGGCCTCGCGGCGGGCCCCGCCGCCAGCTCGGCAAACTGCGCGTAACCAAAGTCATGCAGCGCCCCCGTCAGCTCGTTGCGTCCGATGCTCTTGTATTCATGCCCGTCAAGCACGGCAAAGGTCGTGCTGCCTTCTCCCGTCCCCATGTTATCGTCGCCGACATCCTCGGGACGGTTGTAGCTGTATCGTTTGCCGTCCGCGTAATAATAAATGACGCCGTTGCCGCCGTCGCCCGAACGTCCCCAGCGATAGTTGGGGCCTTCGTCGATCTGCTGCAAGTGCACCGACATCTCGCCGGACGTCCCGATCGCGGAGCGCAGAACGTGGCCGTAGCCGTTGAATTTCGCCGACTTCAGCTGCGGCGGCGTACCGGGATTGGACAGGTATTCGCCTTGCAGCATGATACGCCAAACGTCGCAATGGTCCCCGCTTTCGAAACCGGGAGCCTCCGCGGGACATACCGCGAGCAGTTGCTCCGCCAGCAGCGGATCGTAGTCCATCATCATTTCTCCCAGCACCCGAATTGCATAAGACGGGGGCAGCGGATCGTTATGGACGCCGGAATGCGCCCCCTGCGGCGGATAGGAGCGACCGCCCGCCAGCGGAGCGCTGAGGCTCCTCAGCAGCCAACCCCCAAGCTTCGCCAAATTAGGATACAGCAGCGTACTTTCGCCATACGTTTTGCGTAGACACCATGCGGACCGAACCATCGGTACCAGCGCCGCCCAGACGTAGCAGCCCAGATTTTCCGTCCAGCGGCCGCCTTCGGCATTCCATGGTGCTACATCGGGACGGGTATGGTACTTCAAATTCAGCGCCATTGCCTTCTCGTAATGGGCCATCCAACGACCGGCGTGGGGGTGATGGGGGAACAGCGCCGACATATAGCCAAGCACCGCCTTGTAGTCAACCAGGAAATTGGGATGGCCCGACAACATCGTATGAATGGGAGCCACGTATTCATCCTCGCGCACATAAGCCATCAACGCGCTGGCAGCCTTGAAGCGGCGGAATTGCTCACGCGTCATGTCTCTGGCCGACAGGTCGAAGACCGGCGTCCAGAACGCGAACTCCCTGCTCGACACCGGCGCGGTGCCCTCCACCTGGTTGAAGTTGAAGGACAGCTTGTCGACGATTTCCTCCATATCCTCCGGCCTCGGCGCCTCATGCAGTTCAAAATACCACATATGCCCCGCCTTCGGCAGTTGCTCCGGATCGAACAACCTTGGATATTGCTCCTGCGGTTCCTCCCAATCCAGCACCCAATCCTTCACCTTGTCAAGCGGCAGGAAGCTATGCCACAATGCGAGCTCGTCGATCAACGGCAGACCGTCCCCGGTTGCGGGAACCCTGAGCGCTGCAGTCGACAGGGCCGCACGTTTCCGATCAGGGTCGTACACCGCCACTTTGGTTGCCCGGACGCCCGAGGCCAGCGGATAGGACCAAATCAATCTCCCTTCTTCGCCTTCTTCCAGGCCGGCTTGCCCGTATCGGAACGAAATCGCCAGCGTATCCGACGATCTCCAGAGCGCATATTCCCCGTCGTCCCATTTCATGGGATCGCCATGGAACAGGCCGACCGCCAGCCGTTCCCCTTCATCCACAAACGCGGCGGATCTTCCCGTATGCCACGACAGGAAATTGTCGTAAGGCATAATGCGAAACGGCAGCTTCCCCCGCTCGCCGAGATAAGCGTCAATCGCCTCGTCGCCTCGACTTTTTGTGTAGCGGCGGGTCGGCTGCAAGCCCGTCCATTCGATATCCAGCCGACTGCCGGCCGCCCCCTCCATTTGCTCCTCCAGCTCCACAAAAGGCATTTCCGCCGCCAAACGGATCGTTAGGGCGTACCGCGCGTCGTTCTCCCACAGAAAGGTGATCCGATGCTCATGCAGGACTGCGCCGGAGGAGATGCATTCGCTTTGCACCGCGCACAGCCGATGCCCGCTCGCCAGTCGCGCCGTGGCCAGCTTGCCGCCGTTCGTTAGATACAGGCCGAACACCTCTTGCGACTCGACAGCTTCCGGCGAAATCTCACCGGAATCCGGCCGTGTCGTCCTCAACTCGGCGGTCTTCGCCGAATTCGCAGCCTTCGCCCATCCGGGCGCCGTCCTATCTCCGCCAGCTCCCGCAAGCGCGCTGCCGGCACGCGGCACGGCAACCTCGATCAACCCGTTGCCGAAGCGAATGCCGTCGCCATCCTCCCGCACCGCCATGCCGCGGGACTCACTCACTCCTTCATGCTCCTCTTCATCCGCTACAGACTCCGGAGCTGCCCCGTAATGCAGCTCATAACGCCGCGTCCCGCCTCTCGGCAGATCGGCCAGAAAAGCGATTTCCCCGCTTATGACAAAGCCGTCTGACAGTTCGGCCCCGACGAGCTGCACCGGTACCCGAAGACCGTCTCCATCCCGCAGCGCCAAGCTGCCGGGATGCGCTTCGCCGGGCTGGAGCCGCAAGGGATATCGCACCAGCGACAGCGGCCATTCATATTGTTGATGATTCAAATGATCCTTTAATTCGTATACCGTTGCCCCCATGGTTTCCCCTCCAAGGTCGATTCTACAGGTTCGGGCAGGAGACGCGTCTCCTGCCCGACTTTTGCAATAGCTATGCGTCCATTATGATTGCAGCGAATCGTACAGTTCCTGCGCTTCCTTCTGCAACTGCTCTCCGCCCATGTCGTTCCATTGCTTCACGAAGCTGTCGAAATAGTCGATAGGCTGATCTCCGCGAATGATGGCCGCGTAGGCTTCGATTTTCAGCTTCTTCAGCTCGCCCCAATATTGTCCGGCCGAAGGCAAGATGTCGGGTTTGCCGAAAATATCGGCAACAGGGTTCGCGGCATATTTTTCATTGATCTCCCGAAGCTGGTCGCCGTAATATTTGTAAAATATTTCGAAGTTGGGGCGTCCGCCGAAAAACGTTTCTCCAACTTTAATGCCTTCCTCCCGCATCTTGACCGCATCGTCGTACGGCGGCAAATATTTGACGCCTTCCTTCAGGTCCGTGCCGTTCTTGAAATCCCAATGCGTCCCTTGCGTCCCGTAAGCGAGCGGCACATACGCCTCTTCGTCGTTGATGACGGCATCGATGATTTCGAGCGCGCGCTGCAGCTTCTCCGGCTGGTCCTTCATATGAGCGCCGAACGACATGCCGTTGGCCGCCGTTCCCCACGACCATCCGCCGCTTTCGCCCCTAGGCCCCTTCGGCAACGCGCCGAATTCGATTTTGCCATCCGGATTGATCGCCTTCAGCGCGGAAACCGCGGAGTTGGGGTTGCTTTCGTCCGTGGTGAATATGCTGGCATTGTCATTAAAAGCAAAGGTGCCGTCGATAAACTTTTCGCCCAAATTTTGTCCGGTCACGAATTCGGGATCGATATACCCTTTGCCATACCAATCGGCGAGCAGCGTCAACGCTTCCTTGGCTTCCGGCATAACGGCGCCGTTTGTCACCTTGCCGTCCTTTACCGTCCACTGAATTGGCATAACGCCGAACGCGCCGAATATTTTCTGGAAAGCCGCATAATCGGAATTGCCGTTGGAGGTCATGCCGTAAACGTCGATTTTTTTCAGCGCTTCAAAAGCCTCCGTCATTTCGTCGATCGTTTCCGGTATGCCGGTTACTCCCGCTTTCTCCAGCAGGTCGACGCGCCATGCGATCGGCGTCGTGTTTTTGCCGCCGAACAACGTCGGCACGCCGTAATTGACGCCCTTGTGCTCCGTATAGAACCAGCCTTGCGGCGCATTATTGTCGATTTCCGCTTTGGTGCGCGGCGCATATTGTTCGATCAGCTCCATCGGTACCTCTGCGAGCAAGCCCTGATCCGCATATTTCTTCATTTCATTGGGGTCCATGACGATCATGACGTCCGGCACTTCGCCCGTCGTCATCATAATTTGCTGGCGCTGGGCGTAATCCGCGCGCGGAATGGACACGATATTCAGCTTGACGTTAAACTTCTCCTCCACAAACTTCTCGCCGAATGAATCCGGCAGCATCACATCGTTGACCATCCAAGTCAACTCGACCGGCTCAGGTCCCCCCGCCGCTTCCTGTGTCGGGCTTGCGCCCGGCGATGCGGATGGCGACGGCTCCGCCCCATTGCCGGAGTTTCCGGAGCAGCCTGCCATAACGAGCGTCGTTGCCAGCATCAGCGCCATACCGTTCAACGCCAAGCCCTTTTTTCCTTTTCTCAATACCATTTGAAGTTCCCCCATTCGTAATGTAGGATTGCATCTATTGTACGAAGTCTTGCGACTTGATACCGATAATTGTGCGGAACGGGCACTCTGCCGCCGTGTATCGGCATATTGGCGCGCCCATACCTGTCATCCCTTGACGGAGCCCAACATGATGCCTTTGACGAAGAAGCGTTGAATAAACGGATAGACGCACAGGATCGGCAGCGTCGCAATCATGACGGTTGCGGCTTTTAACGTTTCCTTGGAATACGTTGTGGCATGCAGCAGCTCTGCCTGGGTCGCCAACGCGTCGCTTTCCTCGATAACGGTTCGTCTGACGAACAACTGCAGCACTTGCTTATCCATATCATGAATATAAATCATCGCGTCGAACCAGGCGTTCCAATGACTGACGCCCGACCATAGCGCCACCACCGCAAGCACCGGCAGCGACAGCGGAAGCACGATCGAGGTGAACGTGCGAAGCTCTCCAGCTCCGTCTATTTTGGACGAATCCATAATTTCCTCCGGAATGGCTTGGAAGAAATTGCGCATAATGATCAGATTGAACGCGCTGACTGCGCCCGGAAGAAGAAGCGCCCACATGCTGTTGAGCAGTCCCAAATTACGGATCAGCAAATACATCGGGATAAGTCCGCCGCTGAAAAGCATGCTGAAGACGTAAAGCTTCATAATGAGGCTGCGGTGCGGAAACGATTTGCGGGATAGCGGATACGCCGACAATGACGTAAATAGCAATACCAATGCGACACCTCCGACCGTTCGCAGCGCCGTATTCAGGAAGGCTTGCGCGATTCCGCTTTGGGCGAACACCTTCTCGTACGATTCCAGCGTCGGACGCATCGGGAACAGATGCAGGCCGGGCAGCTTCGCGTCGACCGGCGTGCTGAGCGACATCGTAAGCGTATATAAAAAAGGATACAGCGTCACAAAAGCCAGAATCAGGAGAGCCAGAATGTTGATGCCGTCGAATATTTTTTCGCTTCTTGTGCGATGATGCATGTTGTCTCTCCCCTCTACCAGATGCCCTGGTCTTTATCGTACAGCTTGACCAAACGGTTGGCGAGAATGACCAGCAGCAATCCGAAGGTCGAGCTGAACACGCCCGCCGCCGCTCCAAGCTCGTAATTCATCGTGAGCAGCCTGCGCAGCACGTACGTATCCAGAATATCGCCCACCTTGGAGGTGGTGGCGGTCATCAGGTTGTAGATTTGATCGAAGCCGACGGACAGGAAATTGCCGATCGACAGCAGCAGCATGATCGTAATGACCGGCGTAATGGCCGGCAGCGTGATATGCCAGATCCTTCTCCATCGGCTGGCGCCGTCTGCGATCGCCGCTTCGTACAAGGTGGGATCAATGCCCGCCAGTGCCGCAAAATAGACGATGGAACCCCAGCCCACGCTTTGCCAGATATCCGTCGCGACGATGATGCCATAGAAGTAGGATGGTTCAATTAGCCAGCTTATCGGCTGAAAGCCGAAGTAGCCCAAAATCCGGTTGAATCCTCCGTCGCGCCCGAGGAACGTAAACAGAATGCCGCCGAGAATAACCCAGGAGAAAAAATGCGGCAAATACGTAATGGTCTGGATGCTCCTCCGAAACCAGCTCAGCCGCACTTCATTCAGCAATATGGCGAGCACGATGGGAGCCGGAAATACAAAAGCGTATTTCAGCAAAGCGATGATCACCGTATTTCGCAGCGCGTCGGTAAACCCTTCGCCCGCAAACAGATATTGAAAGTGCTTGAAGCCCACCCAGGGACTTCCCATGATGCCCTCCAAAATTTTGAAATCCTTGAAGGCGATCAGAATGCCGTACATCGGTACATATTGAAATAGCAGAAACAATAAAAAACCCGGCAAAAACATGAGAATCAAATATTTATTCGACGCGTAGGAACGAAGAGTTGCCTTGATTCCGCTATGTCTCACCCCATCACTCCTTAACGTTTGGTTAGTTCGGCAACCGCCTGACATCAATGTAGCCGTAATGTGCATTTCGCCGCTACTGACACTTTTTGAATTGATTTCTCCCCGTTCCGAGAGGGCCGCAACAGCCATAAAAAATAGGTTCGTGCTGCCGTAATGGCCGTCAGGACGCAAAAAACTCCGGCATCGCGGGTTGGCGACGCCGGAGACGTTATTCCGTTTCTTTCGTTTTGGCGCTTTCTCTGTATTCTCCCGGCGTCATGCCAAGCTTCTTCTTGAACACGCGGAACATCTGCTGCACGCTCGTATAGCCGATGGCTTCCGCCACTTGCCCCATGTTGAGATCGGTTTCGACCAGCAGCCCTTGCGCTTTCTCCAGCCGGATCCGGGTCACATAATCGATAAAGGTTTCGCCCAGCTCTTCCTTGAACAACTTGCTCAGATAGGAAACGCTGATCCCCATTTCGTCCGCCGCCATCTGCAGCGAAAGATCGGACGAATACCGGTCATGGATCATATCGACGGTTTGCCTAATGATCGTTTCCGTCTTGCGACGCTTGACGGAGTCCATGTAGCGCAGAATCGGACTCATCAGCCACTCTCGAAACCAGTTGTCGATTTGGGGAACGGATTCCATGCGGAAAAAGGATTCGTACGGATTTTCGCCGAACACGGCTACGATATCCTCCTCATACTCCTGCACCAAACGGATCACGGCGACCAGCAGCTGCAAATAAAAGGTTTTGGCCATCTGCAACGATGCGTGCTCGCCGTCCAACTCGTCGCGAAACGCCTTCAAACTCCGTTCGGCAAGAGCGCCGTCTCTGGAACGGAGCGCATGGAGCAGCTCCTGCTCCTCGGCTGAGGGATAATGAACCAGCTTCTCCGCAACCAGCGTCATATTGGCATAGGGAAGAACCTCGTCATAGGCGCTGGCCACATTCATGCGAAGCGCCTGGAGCGCATCCCTGTAGGAATAAGCGAGATCGTGGGCGGAATCGACGCCAGTGCCTACGCCGATCGTAATCGTTTGCTTCAGAATTTGTTTGACGACCGATCGAAGCTGATCCGCAAGCGTCACCGGAAGCTTATCATTATCCGCGTCATCGGAATAATTAACGATCAGCACCGTGTGCCGATCCGTAATAATGGATTCCATCCGGAACGTCGATCCATCCTGCTCCTGCAGCTTGTTCAGCTCGGTTCCGATATTGGACACCGCGAACAGAAACAGCTCTCGCTCCGCCCGGAAGGAGCTTTGCCCCGATTCGTCCATCTGCGCGATCATGACGCACAGCTTGCCGAGCGGGAACAACTCGCTCCTGTCAATCTCTTTGGCCAGCCGCGACACATCGACTGCGTTGCCGTGTATTAGGGAATGAAGATAGTGCGATCTCAGGAATGAAAGGTGTACGTCCCGCTTGCTTTGTCCTTCCTTGACCGTGGCGAGCAGCCGATTAATGCCCTCTTCCATCACCGCAATTGCATCTCCTTGCAGCTGCGGAGCTTCGGAAGGACGGGCCGACGATAACCTCTCCAGAATGGATCGGATGCTTCGCTGAAATTTACTGTGCGTGAAATAGGCGGAGTATACGACCATCAAGCACAAAACAACCGTAATGATAATTATGATTCGCTTGAATTCTTCTACCGGCTGCCTTGGCACGTAGGCTGGCACCGCAATGGCGTAAGTCCACCCGTTTTTGTCCGATCGGAGCACGGAAAGGAAATGTTCGCCGACCCTCGTCGTCCGGACGCCCTCCTGCGAAATCCGGCCCATCTCGTGAAGTAAAGCATCGTCCTTGTCGCCTTCCCCGCTCTCATCCGGAATACGGGCAATCAGCTGCCCTTCCTTGTTCATTACAAACAGCTTGCCTTCCGCGTTCAGGGGAAACCTGGAGATTGTCCGTTGCAGAAAGTCGGGTTTCATATTAACGACGATGACCGCTTTGGGTTCCTTGTACAGCATCGGCAGCAAACGAATGTGCGTCAGTGTCGAGGTGGCTTCGCCGTTCAAGCTGACTATTTCCCTTGGAGCCACCCACTTCTGGAGACTTCTGGCGGCGATCATATCGTCTACGTTATCCAGCCAGGATACATCGCGGAACACGCGCCTTTCATTCACGTTTGAGACGATATCGTGGTTCACGATGATTTGTTGGCCTATATGATAAAAATAAATAGAGTGGATCGTATCCGTTACGTTTTTGATCTGGGACAGCTGATTGCGGACGGCGTTGGTTCGCGGATATGCTCCCAGCGTCGTCTCGTTCTGAATATTCATCAGCGCGATGATATCGGACTGCAGCGCGATCTGATTCGACATCTGTTCAATATTGACCATGTCGGACTCCACTTGATGCCGGACTTGGGACAGGCTTTCCATGGACGAACGGTGAATTTCCTCCTGTACAATCCGCGAACCCATATAATAGATCAAGGATCCGAACAAAATGACTGGAATGATCGACAACAGAAGTGTTTGCGTTATCCACTTCGAGGAAGCTCTGATTCTCATCGAAAGCCTTTTCACGCCGTGCTTCCCCCTGACTTGAATTCTTCTATCCTTTTATGATGCCATAACGACCATTACGATTCCATTGGCATTTCTTCCGAATCGCCTTCAAGGCGCATAGACACAAGTTTGATCACCATACCAGCTTCGGCATTACGCGTCCATTAACATTATTTCGGATGGCAAGCTAGCCGGCTACGCCAAACACCCCGAACTCCCGTTTACCCGGAATTCGAGGCTAGTGGATGATCGATTCCAGATCGGGACAGCAATGACGGCTGCGTTTCCGTTACAGCCGGACTTTCTCTAAATCGTCCTTGCTCTTAAACCGGCGTACTTGCCGGGCATGCCCTCACGTCGGCAGCAGCATCACTTGCGCCCATTCTCCCGCTTCCAGCCCCTGCGGGCCGGCGGGAATGATGACGAGTCCCTCGGCATCAGCGATTGAAGCCATCATGCTGGACTTGGAGAACGCAAGCGGGTCGGCGTATATAATACCGTCTTCTCCATACCGGAGGCGAGAGCGAACGAAGCGGATATGCGGGCTGCCTTTGGATACGGAAAGCGCTAGCTTCGCGATTATCTTGCGCGGCAGCGGCGAAGTGCAGCCCTGCATGGCTAGCAGAGCCGGGCGCGCGAACAATTCGAAGCCGACGAAGCAAGCCCCGGGGTTGCCGGATAGGCATAGCAACAGCTTGCCTTCGTAGATCGCGGCCGAAGTCGGACTGCCTGGACGCATCGCTACTTTGTTGAACAAGAGGCCTCTCTCCCTCACTGCGTCTGCTTCGGCGCCATAGACGCGGGTTCCTGCAGCCCCCAGCTCCCGAAGCAGGCAAGCCATCACGTCGTAGTCGCCCACGGATACGCCGCCCGTCGTTATGATG
Source organism: Paenibacillus sp. PAMC21692 (assembly GCF_014303795.1). NCBI lineage: Bacteria > Bacillati > Bacillota > Bacilli > Caryophanales > Paenibacillaceae > Paenibacillus > Paenibacillus sp. PAMC21692. The sequence goes on along the minus strand of NZ_CP060293.1, from coordinate 3,235,518 downwards.
AGGTCGGCTTCCTCCGCGACGCGATGCAGCGCCTCCTCTACCGCCGCCCGGTCATCCGGCAGAGTGCCGCACAGCCAAGGCACCGCACCGCTCTGCTCGGCCATCCACGCGACCATCGCGCTGTTGCTGTCGCGGATCCGTCCCGGCGCGGCAGGAGCCTCCACCGGCATCAGCTCGCTGCCGGTGGCAAAAATCGCCACGCGGGGGCGCCGGTACACCGGCACGTCGGCATAGCCGAACGTGCCGAGCAGAGCGGCGTGGCCCGGCCTCAGCAGAGTGCCGGGCTCCGCCAGCAGGCTCCCGAGGCGGAATTCCTCGCCTCGGGGCGCCACGTTCTGGCCGGGCAAGGCGGCCGCTCGCACGAGTACCGCCGCTGCGCCCCCGGCCAGAGACGCCTCCGCGGTCTGCTCCAGCATGACGACCGCGTCGGCTCCTTCGGGGACAGCCGCGCCGGTCATGACGCGCGCAGCCGTCCCCGGAGCAAGGGCCGCGGCGGCGAGCTCGCCCGCCGCGACCGCACCCGCTGCGCGGAGCAACGCCGGCGAGTCCGGCGCCGCTCCCGCGGTATCCGCCGCGCGCACGGCGTAGCCGTCGAGCCCCGCGCGCGGGAACGGCGGCCAATCGCTCGTCGCGCGCAGCGACTCCGCGAGGCGGCGGCCGCCGCTTTCGGCCAGCGGCGCCAGCTCGCTGCCGACAGTTCTTGCAGCGGCAACGACACGCCGCTGCGCTTCCTCCGGCGTAATCGCCCGCCGGTTAAAGCGTCCATCGCTCCCTGGCGAGTTTACTCGCTCCACGCCATCCAATGACCCCTTCTCTTTCCCCATGTACGTTCCTCCAAGTCCTTGAACTTGAGCCCATCTCTCTTCCTCCATTGTATCACAGAGCAAGTGAGACAACCTGCCATAAGCATCAATTTCATCTCTCCGGATTCCGCATCTTCCCGCAAAAATATGGTAAGATGAGCAAAATGATTTCGAGAGGAGCTTCCAAATGGAGAATCCGCAGCACAAAGAATTCATGAAGCTTCACGCCAATCCCCTTGTCCGCCCCTTCGTCATTCAAGTCGTCGGACACAAAAACACCGGCAAAACCACTTTGGTCTGCCGGTTGACGGAGCTGCTGAAGCAGCGGAATTATAAGGTTGGCACAGTCAAAAGCGATGCTCATGATTTCACCATGGACGAACCTGGCACGGATACTTGGCGGCATCAACAGGCAGGCGCCGACATAACGGCCATCTCCTCTTCGAGACGTAGTGCAATACTGAGCAACAAACCGTCATCGCTTGCCGAATTGCTAGTTCATATGCAGCACGTCGATATCATCCTGGTTGAAGGGTTCAAAAGAGAGAACCATCCGAAGCTCGTGCTCGTACGAGAGGCAAGCGACGCCGAGCTGCTCGCCAGCTTATCTCATATAACCGCCGTCATTCTATGGCCTGAGGCGTTGTCGCTCCCTGCCGTCTCCGAGCGATTGAACGGGCTGCCCGCTTGTAGCATTAACGATTCCGAGGAAATCGCCGCGTACATTCTTTCCCAGGCCGCCAAACATTTATAATGCCGCAGCTTTTTTTTGTTACTCCGCAATTCCCTGCTTATGGGCATAGATCGCGGCTTGCGTGCGGTCGTCCACATCCAGCTTGTTAAAAATATTCGTAATATGAAACTTTACAGTTTTTACGCCGATAAACAGTTCATCCGCGATCTCCTGATTGGACTTGCCTTGCGCGAGCCGCTTGAGAACATCCATCTCGCGTTCCGTCAGGTCGTCGTGCAAAGGAGCCTTCTCCTGATGTTTGGGCTGCCGGAACCGGTTCATCATCTTCGCGGCCACTTGCGCCTCCAGCACGGATTGGCCGCGCGCCGCCGCGCGGATTGCCTCGGCGATTTCATTTGCGCGGGATGTCTTCAACAGATAGCTGAAGGCTCCCGCTTCGATGACGGGATAGATCTTGCTGTCGTCGATAAAGCTCGTCAGTACGATAACCTTGCAATCCGGATGCTGCTCCAGCAGCTTGGCCGTCGTCTCGACGCCATCCATGCCCTCCATAACCAGATCCATCAATACAATGTCAGGCTTATAAGCCGTAGCCAGCCGTATACCTTCCGGGCCATTGCTGGCCTCTCCAACTACCTCGATACCATCCTCTGTATCCAGCACGGCTGCAAGTCCGATACGCACCATCTCGTGATCGTCGACCAGCAGCACTTTGATTGGCGCCTCCATAACTTCCATCTCTCCCCTAGTAGGTTGTTACCATCCGGAACTCCGCTTTTCGCAACCTTGATTTATTGAGCTCCGGTCTTGACTTGGCCGTCTACCGGCACCCACAGATGTATCGTCGTTCCTTCGCCGGGCTGTGACATCATCTGCATGCTGCCCCCAAGCTCGTTTACGCGTTCCTCCATCGTGAGCAGGCCGTAAGACGTTTGTTTCTTCACTTCCAGATCGAATCCGATGCCGCTGTCCTGCAAGGTCATATGAACCCGATTGTCGAGACGCATCAGGCGGATATGCATCTTGTCTGCCTTGGAATGCCTCAGCGTATTCGACAGCGCCTCCTGAGCAATTCTGAAGAGATGATCCTCCGCTGCAGGCAGCAGAGTAATCGTCTCGTCGACTTCGAGCGTAATTTCCATCGGTATCTTTTGCTGCAGTTCCTCGATTAAAGCCTTAAGCGCTTGACCGAGGTTCTTGCCCTCCAAATGGACTGGCCTTAGATGAAGAAGCAGCGCCCGCATCTCGGATTGCGCCACCGCCGCCATTTCCTCGATGAGCTGCACTTGACGCTTCGCCCGTTCCCAGTCACGCTCTATCGTACGGCTGACAGCCGTAGCCGTCATCGAGATGGCGAACAACTGCTGGCTGACAGCATCATGAAGCTCGCGAGCCAGACGCTGCCTCTCTTCGATGACCGCGGTGAACCTGACCTTTTCCCTCCAATTAGGATCATCGGCAAGTTCATCCGGGCTAACGGCATCGGGATTATTGGAATCAATCGTTACCGTATACGAAGGACGTTTGCGCTGCTGCTCCGTCAGTCTCTTGAGCGCGGCCTTCAACTTGGAATTTTGAAGATAACTCATAATCGTTGCGGCCACAAGTCCGCCGCCTACGCCGATCAATCCCATGACGGCCCATTTGCCCTTGAGCGTGTATAGCTCCACTACATCGAGTCCTTGCAGAACGATGACCGCCAGACTGACGATAATGAGCAGCCAAAGTACCGTCTCCGCGTTATTGCGCTTACGGGCTGCTTTTGGACCTTCATCGCCCTGGCTGCGCTTATCTTGTTCTGCTTGCATCTGGAACGCTCCTTATGTAATTGTATATGAGGTTGTTCAACGTGGCAAAGCAGGAAAGAGCAGACCGTCTCCGGTCCGCCGCTTTCCCCATTTCGTCTTCATTATTCAGTTGCGTCGTTGTTTGCCGCAGGGGCATTGCCCGCATTCAGCTTGCTCTTGAGCGCTTCGAACTGCTCGTCAACCTTCATGCGCTTCTCCAAATCTGCCGAGCTGACCGGCGTGGATCCAGCCGAACCGCCGCTGTAGCTGCCGTAAGGGGTGCGAAGAACATCCGCTTCCGCCTCCAGCTGCATAATTTTCTCTTCCATCCGGTAGAAGCCGCGGGAAGCAGAACCGCTGTCGATGGTGTGGTTCGCGCTAAGCTGAGCCATTTGCTTCTGCGCCTTGGCAACTTGAGCGCGAGAAGCGAGCTCGTTGCGTTTGTTGCGAAGCTGGTAGAATTCTTCCTTCATGCCGTGCAGTTGCTGCATCAGCTCTTCCGCTTGCGCCTTCGCTTGTGCATGGAGATCGATATATTCCGTCACCTTCTGATCAAAATACAGCTTCTCTTCCAGCAGCTTGCGAGTAAGCTCTTCCTGGCCGGCGCGCAATGCCGCTTCCGCCTTCGATTCGCGGTCGGACGCGCTGCGTACCGACTCGTCAAGACGCTGCTTCATGCGGCGCTCGTTCGCCATTTGTTTGGCAACCGTTACTTCAGCTTGATGAATTTCGGATTCCATGTCACGCAGATACTGGTTCAGCATGACTACCGGATCCTCCATTTTGTCGAGTACCTCATTTACCGATGCTTTCGTCATATCCTTCATTCTTTTGAAGATTCCCATAATATTATTCTCCCTTCTCGTACTTCGCGATTTTGGATTTTAATTCGTCGATTTCACGTCTTAACGCCTTCTTCTCCAGATCGTCCATCATGCTGTCGAATCCGGGTGTCGCTGCAGGATCCTCTTTGCGGTATCCCCACTTGTCCTGAGGAGGGGGAGTCGATGTTCCATACGACGCATTGTATGGACCTTGTTGCCCGCTGGCGGAGCCATATGTTCCGTTGCTGTATCCACCATTATTGTAACCGCCGTTATTGTAGCCGCCGTTATGGCCACCGCCGTACCCGCCGTATCCTCCAGGGCCGGGTCCGGGGCCATATCCGCCGTGACCGTATCCGCCATGGATCGGCGGCTCCTTCGGGATAACCATACCTGCGATGAGGTAGATAAAGATGACGGTACCGCTCGTAAAGATCGTCACGACGACAAGCAGAATCCGGAGCAAAGTAGCATCAACGTTTAACATCTCGCTGAGTCCGCCGCACAGACCCAGCAGCTTTTTGTCGCGCGTAGAGCGATATAATTTTCTCAAGATGACCATCCTTCCTTCTGAAGTTTACGCTTCAACTCATCCAGCTCTCTATCGATCACCGATTTAACCGTGCTTCCAAGGCCAGAGCCTTCCATTTCATGCCCCATTCGGCGTACGTCCCGGATGCTCTTTGCTTCCGTCTCCAGGTCGTTGATGCGGTCTTCCATCCGGCGGAACATCGCCCCTGGCTGCGGGCCGCTCTCTCCATAACCGCCGAAGCGGCTGTTCAAGCGTTGCTGAAGCCTGATGGATTCCATGCGTGCCGCATAATATTCGCGTTTGTCATAGACCGCTTGATATTCGCTGCGCATCTCGCGAAGCTGTTCTTCCAGTTCCAATGTATGCTGTCTGCTCTGTTCGAACAAATCCTTGTATTGAGCCGCTCGTTCATCAGCCGTCGCCTTCTCGTGAAGCGCGAACCTCGCCATATTTTCTTCGCCCGCCTTGAGAGCGGTCATCGCTTGCTGTTCGCGGCGTTCCTTTTGCGATTCGGCCTGCAGCCACTGAGCTCTCAGGTGATTGGAGTGATTCGTATATTGCTGATGCAGCTTCTCTGCCTGAATGATATCTTCCCTGGTGGACCAGAGGAATTGATCGATCATCCGAACCGGATCCTCGGCCTTCTCCAGCCTTTCGTTCAGCGTTGCGACGGTGATGTCGCGAATTCGTCTTACGATGCTCATCTCTGTATCCTCCTCGAAGGTTCCGAGCGGCGTATCGGCCGCTCATCCGCCTATCCCTTAATATGTTCTCCGATTTCCGCCTTTGAACAACGATACGCCTGCTACAACCAATCCGATTGCCAGGATCAGCATCAGCAGACCGCCGAGCTTGCCTAGCAGCATGATGCCGCCCAATCCGATTAGAATGCCGCCGATCAGCCTTTTGTTATTCATCCACCCCAGAATACCGAAGCCCACTAGAATAAACGGAATCAGGAAGCCGATAATCCGGCCGAAGTCGATGTTCAGAAAGTTCAAGGCAGCTAGTCCGCCTACGATAATCAGTAATACGCCAAGTGCGCTTTTTCCATTCATCTCCAACTTTCTCTCCTCTCTACAATTAGAATTTCTTCATATTCGCTTCCGCGTTAAATCTTGTTGCTCTTGCTTATGTACTTAGTATAGATGGTTTAAAGCCTTGGCAAAACAGACTTTCGGCACTTTCTGAACTAGACTTTGGTCGAGTCGCCAACCCGTCTTAAGAAGCGGAATTGGGTAAAGACCCAGTTTTTGCAGGTTATAAACGCTTTCCTGCCATGTTACGGTATAGCTATCAACCAGGAGGTGCATAATACATGACAACTACGAAACAACATATAATCAAGAAAAGCCTGATCGCCAGCGTAGTCGCAACAGCCTTGCTGACAACCGGAGTCGTCCCGCTTCCAATCGATGGACATGCCCATGCCGCTACGGCAAGCGCATCCAAGTCTTCGAAGATCGAAGCAACGATCAAGCTCGGCGGCAAATATATGGGTACGCCTTACGAATTCGGCTCGAACCGCAGCACAACGCGGACGTTTGACTGCTCCGACTTCGTAAAACATATCTATAAGCAGGCAACAGGGGTAACCATCCCCGGCTCGTCCGCAACCCAAGCTGCGTGGGTGAAAAAAAATTCTACCGTAAAGACAAGCTGGTCCAGCCTGAAGCGCGGCGATCTCGTGTTCTTTATGTCTTATAAAGGTTCTTCCGCATCCAGCTACAGCAAATTAAGCAAGTCGAAGCAGAAGGTGACGCATGTCGGTCTCTACCTGGGCAACGGCCGCATTCTTCACACCTACTCCAAGAAAAGCGGCGGCGTACGCGTCGACTCCGTCAAGGGCACGCAGTGGGAACACCGCATGATCTTCGGCGGCAGCGTCCTCTAAAAAATTGCTTCTATTATAAGTATGAACTCAGCAACAACCAATAACGCCGCGGCGCGCGATCTTTCGCGTTCCGCGGCGTTTCTGCGTCTGCTGACCGTATAGCCGTTTGATTCTATTTTTCCGCCAGATAAGCGTCGAATTGCCTCTGCTTCTCTTTGATAATCCGGGCGATCCCCGCCGACTTCAGCTTCTCCTCGTATTGCGGTAGCACATGGTCGATATCCACCGTGCCGGTATCCAGCGCGTTCAAGTACTGACGGTCCACGTTAACGACGGCTGCCACCTCGGCTTTGACAGGAGCGCTGTCGAAGACGAAGCCCAGTCCTGGAGACAGATGCGCTCCTTCGTTAAACGCCCGGAACTTCTCCCATTTGTCCGGATCTTCGGTATCCCATACGTCGTTCAGGAACTGATTGCCGAACATCCAGTTCGAAGAAGGATTGTAGTCCTGCGTACGGTCCGTTTGTCTAATGATGCCGTCTCCCGCTTGTTCGTAGTGCATGCCCTTAATCCCGTAGTTGACCAAATTGTTGAGATCGCGATCCGTATGAAGAAGATTGATCCACCCCATCGCCAGATCCGGCCGCTGCGACGTCGAAGAGATGCCCAGCATGGAGCCCGCCGTCTCCGAGGTGGAGATCGTCTTGGCATTCAGCTCCCTCTGCGCCAGCTTGCCGACCAGCCCTGTCGCCATGGCAATTTCCTCAGCCTTGCCTGGCTTTAGCGAAGAAGTAATGGAGAATACGCTGCCGCCCATAAGCGCGTCCATATTCATCGTGCCGTTGGTGACCGCATCGTTATTAATGTAGCCCTTCTGATAGAAGTCGCGCGTAATTCGCAGCGTCTCCACGTATCGTTCCGTCTCGTAGTTCGGCCTCACCACGGTGCTGTCTCCGTCCTTGAGCAGGATGCCGGGAATCGAGGTATCGCCAAGCGAGTCGTAGTTGCCGATGTAATGCGCGTTAAACGTTTCGCCTTGCTTCATATATATAGGAGTCATGTCCGGCTTCATACTCTTTACTCGGGCGAAGACAGGCTCCAAGTCCGCAATCGTGTGGACGAGGGACATATCGATAGCCAGTTCCTCCGCGATATCCTTCCGGTAGATAATGCCCCCCTGCGCGGCCAGCTCCTTGTTGGTGGGCACGCCGTAATTGCCTCCATCGATCTTCGAACCGCTCAGGAAAGCGGGATCCAGGCTGCCCAGAATCCCTTGCCCGTAGCTCTCCAGCAGCTCCGAGAGCTCCAGAAATGCCCCCTTGGCGACATTGACCGCATGTTTGTTCCATTGCGCCGTAAAGATGACATCCACCTTCTCGCGGGAAGCAATCATCAGATTGATTCGGTCTTCCCACTGTCCCCAATCAATCGGCATCAGATCGACCCTGGCGTCCAGCTTGCCCTTCAGGTAGTCGTTAATAGCAGCTTCTACCGCCGCCTCATCCTTCTGCCCCGCTCCCGTATACACGAATTTGATCGTGTACGGTCCTGCCATCTCATGAGGCTGATTCGTGTGCGCACCGCTTTGAAAAGCGCTTTCATTTTCATTTGGCAAAGAGCAGCTTCCAAGCAGCAACAGATAAGAGAGCATCATTGGCGCCAACAACAGAGCGCGAACAATTGAACCTTTCGAGTGTCTCCATGGCATCGACGCTCTCCCCCATCTTTTTCCGTTTCATTCCAGCTACTTCTATTTTAATGGATCACAATCAAAAAGCAATATATCAGTCCATTCGAATGTAGACCATATCCTCCGTGACGATCCAATTCTCTCCCGCGAAACTTATCTCCCGTACATTCTCTTGCAAAACGAGACTCTCCTTCTCGAGTCCCCGAGTGTCATCCTTTCCTTCCCAATGCAGAAGCGTGCCTCCTAGTTGGGACGCCGCCTCAATCCAAGCTCGTTTTGAAGCTTCATTAGAGGATTGCTTCGCCCAAGCTCCGCTGTCTGACAGAAGCACGTAATTATGGCTGTCCAAATCTACCAGCAGCAGCGGCTCCCGCAGGCCTGGCCTGCTTTTATAGAGAGAAGCGAGCTCGAGTTTCTCGCCAGGCAGTCTATCCGCGTTTGGCTGGAGAGACGTCAACCCGCCGGTCGGCAGATGAAGAAGCAAGAAGCTGACGCTATCCGGTACAAGCGATGCAGAAGCGCCCTCCACATCATAGAAACGCAGCACCGCATACTCATCCTCTGCCCCGAGCCATCCGGCAACCTCAACGAATTGCCCCTTGCTCCGATCGAACATGATGCTCCGTCCATTTCCTTCCCTCGTATAGATGTTCAGCTTGTTCATCGCTTTTACCGAGAATTCGGAGTCCTCATAAATAACAGGGTTTTGCTCGGAGGCGGATGAGTCATCGAATATGGCGTACTTTCCGTTCGGGCTCCAATAAAACCAGCCGTTTTGCCCCCTGATGGCCTCCGAAGAAAAAGGGACGGTTGATCGTTCGTTCCCTTCTAAATCCAGCAACACGAATCGACTATTGTCACTGTCCAAATGCCAGATCAATTCGCCGTCCGGCGATACCGATGTTAGAAAAAAAGGCCAGCTATGCTTCGTTTGTTTCGGCAATTGCCGTACTTCGCCGTCCGCGATATCTATCGCCCACAGCTTTCCTTCCGAATAACTGTTTAACACGAGCGATTCGCCGGATGTCGTCATCCATCCCGGCGCAAAATGCTCTTCTTGGGATATCGAGTCCAATTCCTGGATTGCGGGTACGATTATGGTCTTTTCGCCGGATGTAATATCCAACTTTTCTACACTATAGGATTGAACCTCTCCTTCGTCGTTCGCGTCATGAACAGCGATATACAGCAGATGGCGGCTGTCCAGCATGCCGTAAGCTTTCGCTATCGAGTGAGCCGCGTAGCTGTCATTGATTATGGCGCTAAAGAGCGGATAGGTTCGAAATTCTCCGCTATTGGGATGGACTACTGCGGCGATGGCCCCGTACCGGACACCATGCTCCAGCGACTCGTTGCTTGTAAGTACGTGTACGACATACGATGTCCCTTCGTCGCTGGCTGCCGTGAACAGTTGAAAGGGATTGTACGTCCCATCGGTTGCGAGCCGAAAACCATTTTCCGTCTCCACCCTGTCTATCGCTCCTGTCGTCTCATTCTCTGACGTTGGGACCGGTGTCACGGACACCGTCTGCATCGTCTGCAAAGTAGGCTGCGGGGTAACTGCATTGGACTCCCGCTCCGCCTGACCGCCCTTGCAACCCGCTAAGGCCAAGCACGCGCATAACAGGATCAAAATAACTGTTTTTTTCATTTCGACCTTCCCCTTCCAGCACCTGGTTAACTATTAGACGCTTGCCGGGAAGGTTGGGTTGCGATTGGAGAAACGAAAAACCCCGACCTCCCGCAATCGGCGGAGGTCGAGGTTCGGTTTTCAGCATAATAGCCTTTGCTTTCGACTACCTCTATTACTTGCTTGCCAGGAAGTCGTCGAATTGTTTCTGCTTCTCGGCTATGACCTTGTCGATGCCGGCGTCCTTGAGCGCTTGACGATATTCCTTTAATCCTTGCTCCGGTTCGACGGAACCCGTCTCTACGGCTTTCTGGAACTGGCGGATAACGTTCGCAAGGGCGCCGACCTCGGATTTGACCGGCTCGCTGTCGAAGACGAACCCGAGCGCGGGCGAGGAGATCGCTCCTTCATTAAACTCTTTGAATTGCTCCCACTTGTCGGGGGCTTCGGTATCCCATACGTAGTTGAGGAATTGGCTGCCGAACATCCACGCGGAGCCCGGGGAATAATCGACCGTTTTACCGGTTGGCGATATGATTTCGCCGTTCTTCGTATAATGAACGCCTTCGATGCCAAAGTTCAGAAGGTTATTGATTTCTTTGTCCGTATGCAGCAGGTTGATCAACATCATGGCCCGCTCCGGATTCGTCGATGTCGAGGAAATGCCCAGCATGGAGCCCGCCGTCTCGGAAGTTGCGACCGTCTTCGATGTCATGATGATTTGCGCCGTTTTGCCCGGAATACCTGCAGCGCTGGCGATTTCAGCATCTTTGCCCGGTTTCATCGGCTCTACCGTGGAGAATACTTTGCCCGCGTTCCAGGCATCCGCGGATGCAACCTGCGTCGTCGCGGCGTCGCTGTTAATGTAGCCTTTCACGTAGAAGTCCCGTGCCAGAGCCAGATACTCCAGATACCTTGCCGAATCTTCGACCGGGGCTACCGTCGTGCCGCTCTCATCCTTCAGAAGCGCTCCCGGGATAGTGGAATCGCCCAAGAAGTCATAGTTGCCGAAGTAGTGGGCATTAAAGACAGCGCCGGTCGTATACAACGGCACAAGGTCGGGACGTTTTTCCTTCACGACCGCGTATACCGCGTCGAGATCCTTGGGCTCCTTGACCGCGCTCATGTCGATGCCAAGTTCGTCGGTCACGTCTTTGCGATATACGATGCCTCCGGCCGAAGCCAGCTCCTTATTGGTAGGGACTCCGTAGTTTTTGCCGTTAATCTTGGCGCCTTCCAGAAAAGCGGGATCAAGCGTTTCCTTGATCCCTTGGCCATATTGGTCGATGAGATCATTAAGCGGAATGAATGCGCCTTTGGAAACGTTGTTCGCGTGACCGTTCCATTGCGCGGTGAAATAGATGTCGATGACGTCGCGGCCCGCGATCATCAGATTGACTTTGTCGTCCCATGCGCCCCAGTCGATCGGCATGAGGTCGATTGTGGCGTTGATCTTTGCCGTCAGCAGCTTGTTCAGCGCTTCCTCCACGACGGCTTCGTCCGTCTGCGGCGTACCCGGGTAGACCAGCGTCAATTTGTGCGGCTTCAGCTCATCCGGCGCTTCGGTTGCGGTTGCTTCCCCGCCGGTCGCCTCGCTCTGCTCCGGTTTATTCGTCGCTTCCGTCTCCTTGCCGCTGCCGCTGTTGCCCGAGCATGCCGATACGATTAATGCCGTTATCATGGAGAGCAAGAGCAGCGATACCCATTTTCCTCGACTTTTCTTTGTCATGGTTATGACCTCCCGAATGGAATAATGAATTTATGCTTAACTAGCGTCAGCTAGCTCAAGCCAATGCTATAAGTGCGGGATTATCCCTTGACCGCGCCGACCGTCAGCCCTTTCACAAAGTACTTTTGGAAGAACGGGTAAGCGAAAATAATAGGGCCGACGCCGATGATGACCATGGCCATCCGCACCGTTTCGCTCGGAAACCGGAACGTCCCGCCCGCCGCTTGAATCGCCGCGGCCGCCGTGCTGTTGTTCGCAAGAAATTGAATGTTCAGCATTGTTTTGTACATCAGATATTGCACGGTAATATTGGCATCCTTCGTAATAAACACCAGGCTGAGAAACCAGTCGTTCCAATACGTCAACGTCTGGAACAAGGCCACGGTGGCCAGCACGGGCAGCGATAACGGCAGGACGATTCTCATAAAGATGGTTAGCTCGCCAGCGCCGTCGATTTTGGCCGATTCCAGCACCGCCGACGGGATGGTTGTGATAAAGAAGGTGCGCATGATCAGGACGAAAAAGGCCGAGATGACAAGGGGCAGAATAAGCGCCATAATGTTGTCTTTCAGCTCCAGCATTTGCACGTAGACAAGGTACCACGGAACAAGACCGCCGCCGAACAACATAGTGAAGAAAACGAAGAAGGTAAAGGGCTTCGCATGCGGAAAGTCGCTCCGGGAGATGGGGTATGCGTACAGGGCCATAATGATTAAGCTCGACAGCGTGCCGACAACCGTAACGAAGATGGAGATGCCGTACGAGCGAATAATTTGCCGGGCATCCTTGAACAGGAATTCGTACGCTTCCATACCGAACTTCGAGGGTAAGAATTGGTAACCTTCGCGTACAACCGTCGAATCATCGCTGATGGATACCATAATGATCAGAATGACCGGGATGATGCAGAGCAGCGAATAAAGAATGAAGAAGAGATGGATGCCCGCCGAAGCCGGCAACGATAACTTGTTTTGGGGATTGGAGGCGCTTGGCGCTTTCTCCACTACTGATGCTTCCATGCTGGCCACCTCCTAAAATAATGCGTTATCCTTATTGATTCGCCGAACGATCCAGTTGGACAGGAAGACGAGCGTGAAGCCGACGACCGATTGCAGCAGCCCCGCGGCCGAAGATAGTCCGATATCGCCAACGGTCAGGAACGTTCGGTACACGTAGGTGTCGATGACGTTCGTCACCGGGAACAATACGCCTGACTCCCTTGGTACCTGGAAGAAGAGTCCGAAGTCGGCGTTGAAGATTCGCCCGATCTGAAGCAGCGTCATGATGACGATAACCGGCGTAATAAGCGGAATGGTGATTCGCGTCATTTGCTTCCACTTGCTGGCTCCGTCGATGGTTGCGGCTTCGTAATATTCCTCATCTATGCCAATGATCGCGGCCATGTAGATAACTGTGTAATAGCCGACCCACTTCCACGTGTTGACCAGCGGCAGGACGTACGGCCACACCTCCTTGGTGAAATACCACTTCACCTCGTCCAGTCCCAGCATCGGCAGAAGCGTCGTATTCAGGAATCCATGTTCGTCGCTCATGAAGGCAAAAGCCAGATAACTGACCACGACCATTGACAGGAAGTAAGGCAGGAACATGATGGTCTGATGCAGCTTCGCCAGGAATCGGCTTCTCATCTCGTTCAGCATCAGGGCGAACGCGAGCGGCACGATCAGATTCAGCACGATGAAGCTTCCGTTATAGAGCAGCGTGTTTCTCGTAATGATCCAGGCATCCTTCGTTTTGAACAAATATTCGAAGTTCCGCAAGCCCGTCCAGGGGCTTCCAAGTATGCCGTCGGTGTAATTGATGTTCTTGAACGCGATCAGAATGCCGAACATCGGAATGTAGTTATTGACGACCAATATGGCGATTCCGGGCAGCATCATCAGATAGAACATCCAGTATTTGCGGAAGACGCTCCTCTGAAATTTGCCGTAAAGAATGTCCATCGCCTTCCCTCCTCCTGTTTCTCGCTTGCTACTTCTTTAGTTTAAATAAAAAAAAAGCCGACATCTGTCGGCGTAATGACCGCATTGTCGGCGCTGTGACTTTAGAGGTAGTTCAAAAAGTCCGCTTTCTATCTATTCCTTTATACGTTTTGAAACTTTTTCCGGTACTCTTGCGGGGTAAGTCCCGTGACGCGTTTGTAGGCCTGAGAGAAATGCGAAAAGTTGGAGTATCCGACCGATACGGCGATATCGCTGATCCGGTTGTTCGTATTCGCCAGCTCCGTCTTCGCCTTGGCCATTCTGAGCTCCACCAGATAGTCGGTTAACGTCAGTCCCGTTTCCTTGCGGAACAGCCGGGAGAGATAAGCCGGATTTAAATAAACAAGCTCAGCGGCCTGCTCACGGCTGAAATCCTCGTGTAGACGCTCCTTCATATGTTGCTGGACCTTCTCCACGGCGCTGGATACCGACTTGCCATTCTTCGACGAATAGTCGGCCGTCATCATGCAGATCCGGTGGGTCCAAGCCCGCAGCTTGGACAACGACTTCAGCGCGGCCGCGCCGTCCTCCCACTCGTTCGCCGGGTATACGTCGGATGCCTGCAACGTTCTCTCGTTTAACCAGCCGAACAGCATATGCATAAAGCCAAAATAATACGAAGCAAGTTCCGTATAGTTCGCCTTGCGCTCCAGCAGCCGGTCGAAACATTCGTCCACTCGGTACGCAAGCTCCGTTCGTTTGCCAAGCGAAAGCAAGGAACTCCAATCCGCAAACGGGAATTCAAACGCGGTGTAAATGCTTTTGCTTTTGACCGGTTCGGCATGGAGCCATACGGTGCCGCCTTGGCTGACATTGTTTTTCTCCTGCTCCAGCAGCCTCTGCGCTTCCGCCCTCGCTTCCTGCAGCAAGACCGGCGAGCCGGCGTAACAAGACAGCTGACAATGCAGCAGCGTACGGCATTGCTGGATCAGATGCAGACAACGCGACTCAAGCCCGGATTCTTCTTCGGGATGAGGGTGATAGTCGATAACGTAGAGCATGCCGTTCGGTTCCTGCACGACGGTCCCGGCACGCCCCTCGAGCAGCAGTTCCTCGGCTGCCTTCTTGACCGCATAAGTCATAATCGCTTCGTCTCTCGCCGACCATTCCTCTCGCCATTGCTCGATGCTGACGACGATAATACGGATGAGACTGTCTCCTTGCAGCGGGATGTCATAGGTCACCAGAATCGGCTCCAGCCTGCTTGGATGGGCCTGTACGCGATCATGCAGATAATCCTGCCAGAACCGCTCGACCATGGCGGGCCGTTGCTGTCTCCACTGCTCGGATACCATCGCGAACGTATCCTTGATCTCGACGAGCTGGCGCTGCTCCTTTACCTTTTTCGCGGCGGCCGCGATACATTGTTTTAACTGGGCATGATCGATCGGCTTGAGCAAATAATCGAAGCAGTCGAGATGCACCGCTTGCTGAGCATAAACAAAATCCGCATGGCCTGTCAGGAACAACGTCACGGTATCCGGCTTATTCCCATTTACCCATCGAAGCAATTCAATGCCGTTGTCCCCGGGCATATCGATGTCCGATAACAAGATATCGATCCGATGCTCCTGCATCAGCTCTTTGGCTTCTTCCGCGTCATATGCGACAAAGAGCTCCGCAATTTCTGTATCGCTCCAGTCGATGCCATGGCGAATCCCGCGAATCGCTATATCCTCGTCATCCACGATCAACAAATTATACATCGTTTAAGCTCCTCCCCCTTGCAATGGAATGCTGATCGTGACCACGGCGCCGCCGTCGGCGTTATTGCCGAATTCGATTGAACAGCGGTCTCCGTACAGAATCGACAATCGGTCGATAACATTCATAATGCCAAGCCCACCGGAATCGCCTTGAGGTACATACCGTTTCTGTCGGAGCTGTTCTAACACCGCCTCATCATACCCCGTACCGTTATCGGCAACCGTCAGCGTCAATGCGGGTTGGCCCTCTCTCTCGCCTATTGCCGCGGTAATCGAAATATGGAAGGTTTTCCGCCTGTTCTTGAAGCCATGGATGATCGCATTCTCTACGAAAGGCTGCAGCGTAAGCGCCGGAATCGGCAGTTTGGTTACTTCTTCATCCGCTTTAATGGCGCAGGCCAGCTTATCGGGAAATCGGATCTGCTGGATCGTAATATAGTTGCCGATATGCGACAGCTCCTCCCGGATCGTAATGGTGTCCGAGTTGCTACGCATAATAAATCGGAAGTAGTCGGCCAGATGAAGCGACATCTTTTTTACGGATTCCGTATCGTTAAGAGCGGCCAGGTTATAAATAATATTTAAGCTGTTCATATAAAAATGCGGGTTTATCTGGCTTTGGAGCTGCCGCAGCTCCCCCTGTTTGACGCGGAGCTGCTCCTCGTACACGTCGATCTTAAGCGTCTTGATCTGCTCCGCCATCTTGTTAAAGGTTTCGCCCAGAAACTCGAATTCGATCGTCTTGCCCCGCTTGAGGCGGACATCCAGCATGCCCAGCGAGATTTTCCGCATCCCGAAGATCAGCTCCTGAAGCGGCTTAAACAACATTTTGCGTATGAAAATCAAATACAGGGACAAAATCAGAACCAGACCAATCGGAGCGAATAACGCGACATTGCGGAAAAAGCTCAGTTCCTTCAACAGCGCCTGCTCGGGAACAATCACTTGATAAGCGACGGGAACAACCCGGCTGGGCCGGTTCATGACGAGATAGGACTTTCCGTTATCGCTACTGCTCAGCGTCTGATAGGAAACATCCGTAATCCGTGTAGCCCCGGCATCTACAGGAGGTTCATTCTCCGTAAGCCGTTTTTTGAGACGATCCTCTTCCCGCAGCCATATCCCCGTATCGCCAATGACACCGTCGTTCCATTGGGTGAGGAGACTTTCGTTAATGTCCTTCAAGCGAATCAGCGCTCCGACATGAAGTCCGGCATTGACCTCAATGCTATTAAGCAGGAAAAATCCCCCCGGCATTCTCTGATCGAACCGAACTTCCCATCTCCGGCTAACGTCGTCCGTTATGGATGCCGAACTGGCTGTGCGCTCGCCCATATGCGTCTGTATAATATCCTTCATACTATTGTATTCGCTGTTCGTGCCCATAATAATGTCCTGCTCGTGATACAAGAACACGCTGTCAATGACATTATAGATGTCGACGTCCCGCTTCAGCTTGGTATCGATCCGAATCTTCGTAAGCGTATACATATCGTCGTTTGTCGGGAACGACATTAACATGCCGACATCCACGTCCAGAATGGACATCTTAAGAAGGTAATTCGTAATTTCATCCAAATTGTCGTCCGTCTGCCCGACGAAGATATCCAGCGTATTGCTGTACGTCTCCGTAACCTTGTCGCGAACGATATCTCTGGAGTAGAAGTGGTTGATCATCATGAACAAAAGGGTAGGCAGCATGACCGCCAAAAAACCCGCAATCAAAATGGTTCGAATCGAATAAACGAATTTCAAAGCGGCTTCCCCCCTCACGATAACTAACCATTCTACAAATCTTGCCAATAATCCTCTTTGAATGAGAGCCTTAGTCCGACCGGCAGTCGTCGAGCAGACCTCATACACAAAGAACGCCTGTCACATTTTCGCGACAAGCGTTCTCCGTTTGATTAGCGTTTTGTTTTCATTTATACGGTATTCTGTCATATTCTTTATCCAATTTGGGGTTTATGTTACGATATCCTTACGTCATTCTGTCCCATTCAAGTCGAAAACAAAAGGAGTCCGAGCCATGTATTCCGGGATGCGCCATGAGCAAGTTGTCTATCAGAATCCGTTTCTCGCCATGCGAATCTGGCAAATCGATTGCAAGGATACAACGCCGGAAGCCGTTCAATTGCAGGTCGAGCAGGATTGGAGACAAAAACAATATGCAGAATGGCATTACCACGAAGAAGTTGAGTTTCTCCTTATCCTCAAGGGTGAGCTGACGGCATTTTGCACAGAGGAACGGTTGGTACTGCGCAAAGGGGATATCTGCCTTTTCGGATCCTCCGAACCGCACAGGACGATGCAAACAAAGGAAGGCAATTTGAGTTACCTCGTGTTCCAGATTGATCTGCGCAAATATTGGGATCAGAGCACGCTGAACAGCATGCGTCACTTCTCGGAAGTTCTTCGTCCGCTTAGCGCGCTGAACTACATCTACAGGGAGTGCCGCGAGGCGCGCACCCGCTCCGCCGCCCTGATCCGCGATATTTTTAAGGAAATGAACGGAGGTCACCTTGGTTACGAGCTTGCCGTTTCTTCCCGCATCAAAGATCTTCTCTTATTGCTGCTCAGGCATGATGAGCGAATGCAGCTGAACTATAGCGACAACCAATTGGCTCATCGGCTGCAGCCTGCAATTGACTATGTGGAAGAACGACTGGGAACCAAACTATCCGTGGTAGAGGTCAGCAGCCTTCTTAATATGAGCTACACCCACTTTATTAAGACTTTCAAAAAAGCGTTCGGCATGTCTTTTATGGACTTCGTCTCTTATAAGCGAATAAGGAAGGCCGAGCAACAGCTGCTTACGAGCGATGTCAGCATCGCCGAAGTTGCCGAAGCGGCGGGAGTCTCAAACCTTGGGCACTTCTACGATCTGTTTCAACGGTACAACGATTGTTCGCCCAAGCAGTTCAGAGATCGGCATAAGGCGCCGGCCCTCTCCCCCCAATAGCGCATGAAGCAAGCCATACCAGCGTCCGTTTACGATTGGCCGTAAGTTTACCCATGTACATGAGCAAGAATATTAATTAGCTTGCCAAATGGGTCGCGAACAAAGAATCTACGAACGCCCCAAGGTTCGTCGACAGGCCCATATTCTATCGGAAATCCGGCTCTCTTCATGCCTTCTAATGCAGCATCGACATTATCGACTTCAATCGATAATTCAGGCGTCGGCGTTTCTGAGCCACCTTGCGTGGCGAAACTAATTTGAATGCTCATCTCCTCGTTTGAACCATAGGTTCTAATCCAACCATGATCCATCATTAAGTCAAGGCCGAGCACATCCTGGTAGAAGGTTTTAGCTGCCGCGATATCCTTCGTGTTTATATTGGCGACAATTCGTTTGACCTTCATTTTCAACCCCCTTAGACACAAGCATTGTCCTGCAATATAGAATACTTTCGACTACCGAGTGTTTTAGCGAAGTTCTATAACAAGCCGTCTTCCAGTTGCTCAAGCACGAGGCTCCACCATCGGTTTTCGTTTGCCAGGCTGGCCGCGTCCTTCTCCTCAAACAAAGCCCGCATCCGGGTCAACTCCGTCTTGCGGTCGAAGGCCGGCCGTTTCGGATGTTGCGGGACGATCTCACCGCGGCGGAAGGCGGCCAGCCGTTCACGCATTTGCTCCGCCGTCCATATTGTCGCTTGATCACCTTCGGAGTGACTTGCTGTAAACGATCGGACGCAGGATAAGAACAACAGAAACAAATGGATATCCGAGTTAACGAATCCTGATTGCCCGGAGGTCGGGTGGAAGGAATATAGATGCCCCGAACCTTGAGCCAGCCCCAGAATGGCGCTCTCCGGCTCCCATTCGTATCCGATGGGCAGCAGCTTGCGTTCGCCAGTGTGCAGAAGTCCCATATCCGCGAACGATTGGAAGCGAACGCCTAAGACGGCATCCGCGGGTTCGATAAGAGGAAGCCCTTCTTTAAGCAAAAATGCCTCTACCTTCTCAGGCAAATTGACGGATCTGACGAGATCCGGATCATAAACGACAACACGTTTCAAAGCTCCATTTCCTCCTCTTCTTTCAATACATGATTGTTTAGATTTGCAGGGAATAAACCATCCCCCTGAAATCCAATCTTATGGTTATTTTCCTTTCTTCGAAGCCATCCAGAAGACAAGAATCACGACTGGGATAAATATGAACCATGGAATATTAATTGTACTCTGGGTAATAACAGCGATCAGTACCAATCCTAATGTACCAAGGATGAGCCATAAGCAGCCTCTTCCAAAAGTCGCCATAGGTGTGGATCCTCCGCTTTCCCCTGAGGAAATATGATCACTATAATAACGAGATCCTTTTACCGTCTTTGATACAACGGATCCACAATATCTACATGTTAATGATCCTAGGACCAATCGTTCATTACAGTGCTGGCATGTTGCGGGAGTTGCGTTTCTTGAATAATCTTTAACAGTGTTTGGAGTTCCTTCCATCATTGCATCTTTAAGCGAACTACCACAAATAACACATATTAACGAGCCTTCAGCGTTTGATTCCCCACAATCGGTACATATCTTTACCGCCATTAAGCAAAACCATCCTTCTTTTAAAACTGTTTACTACTATAACGTATGATATAGGATAAGGTTGTGCATGAACCTGGCCTCTACTCAATAAAAGCGGCAAAAGCAGTATCCACATGCGCCTAGTACGCTTTGAAAGCGACGATTATCGAACCGATCATAACGACAATGCCCCCGACCTTGCTCATTAAATAATAAAAGTCGCTCGGCTCGGGGTTCTCGTACATGAAGCCAGTCAAGACGGACACGAAGACAACGGAGACGAAGAAAATAAAACTAGGCGTTTTCATTTTTCGGAATAAGGCTCGGGTAGAAATATTCGCTCATCCTTTCTGCTTCTGCTTTATCCCCTTACGTTCTAAAACAATCGTTCCATTATAAATCTTGTGATAGTCGTATCATGTCTACAACTTGTATACCATTTTCAAATATTTCTTCATCGTAATGTCTAACAAAAAAGTCTCTGTCTACTCCGGTTATTCTAAAGCCGCATTTCTGATAAAGGGCAAGTTGCCCAACACCTGAATTTCCAGTACCGACTTCAATCGTTTTGAATCCTAATTCCCTCGCAACTTGTATTGCATGTTTCACTAACTGTTTTCCGAACCCTCTGCCTTGATTCTTTACATCAATCGCTACATTTACTAATTCAACTGTATCGGGTCTTGTTGGCAGTAAAACATAGACTCCTATTATTTGAGCATTCAGTGAGGCGATATAACAATGTCCTCTTCGAAGATATTCCTCAACAAGCTTCTGTGAAGGATCCGCTAATAATAATAGTTCAAATGGTGGGATTTCGTGCGTATGTAACTTACGTATTTGCATTTATTACACCTCGTTTTTCATTGTTCCCCTGTTCACGAAAGGATTACCATTGACAGAGATATAGAATATACCAATCATAATACACCCAATAAAGGTGAGAGTGCACTAATTTCCGTTAGTGTAACGACCTTATTTCGCAAACCAAATCAGACAACAGACTTGTATAGCGACATATGTCGCTATACAATATAATAAGAGGTGAACGGTATGGACAAAGAAATTTTGAAAGGCAGTATCGATATCCTTCTGCTCTCTATAATCGCGCGCAAGGATACTTATGGCTACGAGATTGTTCAACAGTTGAAGGAGTTGAGTCGGGATTCGTACCAAATGAGCCAAGGGACGCTCTATCCCGCGCTGAAACGGCTCGAAAACAAGGAGCTACTTCGTTCTTACTGGATTGAAACCGAAGCAAGCGGTCGGAGAAAATTCTACGCGCTCACAGAGACCGGGCGTGAGAAGTTGACTGACAAGCTAGCCGCTTGGGACCAAGTACACGCACTGATTCAATCGTGCAGAAAGGCTGGTTTCGCATGAATTCCTTTGAAGAGTATTTAAACCAAATACTGCAAAACATCAACGCCTCGGCTGAAACCAAGAGGGAGTTGTACGAAGAGTTTCTTGATCATCTGGAGCAATTGCGGAGGAGCTATGTCGCCTATGGTGTGCAAGATGCGGATGCGATTAAGTTGTCTATTGCCGATTTCGGCGGATCGGAGCTTGTGGGAGGCTTGATTAACAAGGTGGTATCACCGTATCGAAAATGGTTGCAAGCCTTGTCGTGGTTCGTCTTCACGTCTTATGCGCTGATCGTTGTTTACCAACTATTCTTGACCGAAACGCGACTTATACAACGCAGCATGGAACAACCTCATCCCAACTTAATTCCGTTCCAAAGCATTCTGCTATACGCCAACGGTTATCAGAATTACAATTTTGATACTTGGTTCTTTAATCTCTTCGGCAACGTGCTGCTTTTCGTTCCACTTGGATTCCTGCTGCCGATCCTTTTCGCTAAGGCGCGGCGTTTCTCGACGACCATCGTCTGGACGATGCTGGCCAGCCTTGCCATCGAACTTACCCAGCTAGGTACGCGACTCGGCTCCTTCGACGTAGACGATCTCATTTTGAACGTACTCGGTGGAGCAATCGGATACGCGGTATGGATAATGGCTGACATGGGTTGGCGAATTACGTTGCAGAAGCTTCGCCCAGCGATAAAGTAAATGCGACGTACGATTCGCCGTCACCACCCACACTAAACTGCCCGTTAGCATAATGGGGCGTGGCAATCCTCGCCGACCTCTAAGGTTGGCGGGCTAAGTTCTTGGCGGCAAGCAACAAGGAGTCAGCCCATCGAAGGCAATAATAACGAAGCTGATTTTTTTGATCAAATGGGGTAAAATTCTGTACAGAAAAAGCTCTTGGGAGATTGTGATCCCAAGAGCTTTTCTAAAACAGGTCATTGATTATAATGTAATCTCTCATTCACATACTCAATCTATAAAACCGTGCGGCATTGCCTCCGAATATCGCCTCATATTCTGCCTCCGACAAACCTGATGGCAACGACTCCAATAAAACCTCCAGAACCTCTGCATATTCACAAGTCGTCAAGCAGACCGGCCAATCGCTGCCGAACATAATTCGGTCCGTTCCGAATGTCTCTACAACATGATGCACGTAAGGAACGAAGTCAAGCCGACTCCATTGTTGCTGATCCGCTTCCGTAACTAAACCCGACAACTTGCACATGATGCCAGGGAAACGAGCCAGCTCGGACAACTGCTCCTTCCATGGTTCTATCGCTTTCTCGGCAATAAACGGTTTTGCCGCGTGATCGATCACTGCCCGGAGCGAAGGAATGGACTGAAGAACCTTATGCATATCAGGCAGATGTCTTGGCCTCAACTGCAAATCGATGGGGAAACCATCATCTGCGATTAACCTCAAGTTACGCATGACTCTGCGCTGGAGGATCCAGCCGTCCGGCAAATCCTGCAGCATCGGACGAAATCCAACAAACCCTTTATGCCCACGGAATGTCGAATAATGTTGCTCAAACTCCTCGGAATCCAGATCAAGCCACCCGACCACGCCGGCAATTGACTCCTCTTCCTCGTACAAGGAAAGCATAAATTCCGTCTCTTTCATCGTCGGCGCGGCCTGTACAACGACGGTTCGATCCATGCCGTGTTGTTGCAGTGTACGATGCAGATGAGAGGGCAAATAATCCGCATACAAAATACCCTGTTCCGGAGTTAACCAGCCATAATCCCCACGCCCTGGTTTCCAGTAATGCTGGTGGGCGTCAATCCTCATTTCTTAAACCGAAGAGCATATCCGTGTAATAATAATACGGACCTGGATCAGCCGTATTGGCGGTAGCAACTGGCAAAACATACACCTGGATGGGAGCCCCCTTCTGAATAGCCTCTACCTCCACTTTATAAGTTCCGGCCTCAAGCGTCAACTGGGCCCGCTGTTCCTTGGGAGCGCGATGATAGGCAGGCATAAATTCCAGCGTATGCTGGCAGTCGATCACGATTTTCCCATTGAGCTTAAGCGAAACAGGACCGTCTGCGGCAGCAATAAGGCTAAACTGGCGCCCCGACGGGATACAAAGCGTCGTCGAGGCTTTGTAACACCCATCCGCGTCTGTATTTATTGCCTTGTCCCACTCCAATCGATTTCCGGGGAACATGGCTTCAACGCCTTCGTTGCTATCAGGTCCCCATACCGTCCAACATGAGGCCCCAATCAGTGTAAACATCACCTTCTCCGTTGCCCACACCGAATTGTCGTGAAGCCTTGTCCAGAGCAAACCAAGTTCTTGGCTGGCCCCCACGAATGCCGGAGCCGTTATGTCCGCAGCCCATTCTATAGACTGGTTCGGGTGCAACACCGTTTCGAGCGTATCCGGTCCCGCCCAGCTCTCAGGCAAGTCCATTGAAAGTTTTCCTGTTATCGTGGTCAATGAACGATTTATTAATGTAACATGTATGGTTTTCTTTTGATTGGCTCCAATCGCCGGTCCTTCGGCACCATACTCCATGATCAGTTCAAGAGCAGGGTTTTGCAAGGTCCCCCGCGGCAGCAAGTAATGATTGGATGTCGCCGACCTTTTCCAAAGCTCCTGAACCTCTCGAAGCGCAACATCCTTTATGTTCCAGCAACTTGGCTCATTGGGATGTACAATGATATCGGCATCAGCAGCAGCCAAAATTTGTTTCCCCATACGAATCGTTCGTAAAGTCAACTCATCCAAATTTTTTGGCGCTGGAAATCCGTTAATCGGCGGACTGACAACGACGCGGTCGCCTACCGGCTTCACCCATTTGTCAGGGAGTCCCTCCGGTCCAAGCAGCATCCCCAATATAGCCCCCAGCGTTGCAGCCGTACAGTCGGTATCATATCCGCAGTTAACTGCTTTTAATATCGAATCTTCGAAATCCTCGCCATACAACCAGCCAAGAATCGTAAATGCAATATTTTGAGGAGCATCTGTAAAATTGTCGCTGCCGTGATGCTCAAGAATAAGCGAACGCGTTTCCGTCCAGCTCTTGCCCTCTTGATGCCAACGAATCAAATCTTGTAGTGCCTTGCAGGTGCGGCTATTTGGAGGTATAAACTTCATGCCGATGTCGATCAGTCGGTCGCGGTCCTTTTCGAAGAAAATGGCGCTTTCAATAGCCGCAAAAAACATTTCCCCATATACCCCTTCGCCTCCCGCGTGGTCTACGATTGCATCCTGGTAGGCATATGACGCAGCTACTTCCGGTAATCCGGGGGCAACCATCGCCCATATTTCTGATCGGATCGGCGAACCCATGCAGTTAGTAAATGGATTATTAAAGGAGCCGGCAACGGGTGGAATAAGCCCTCTGCGTAAATTGGTTAATGCGTAGCCATATTCATCGAAAGGAAAAAAGATATGGTCCACCCACTCCTGTCCCAGCTCTCGAGCCGTTAATCCGGGACCATACTGTTCGAGCGCATGCAGCCATACGAGTTGAAGATCAAGATCATCATTTTCGAGCGGGCCGTCCGGCAATTCCGGATAAAAGGTTAGAGTTAACAGCTCCTTTACGCCCTCTACCGGCGCCCCCAAAGTACCTCCTATATTTTTTCCCAACCAACCGCCATAAACGATTCGATAATACTCTTGTTCATTCAATATACTCAATCCCATGCCAATTCCTCCATTGCCGCTTTAATTGTTGTAAACGAATTAGCTTGATTATAAGAATATGGTTTGATGGAAGCCATGAACTAGATTGAGATGTTTGATGAGAAATTGTGAATTTTAAATCTTGCTTTCTATACTGAAAACCGAACTTTTTGAGCACCTACTATAGTATGATATAATAAAGCAACCTCATTATTAAAACGCTTTCATATTGTGACCATATCAAAACTAAGTTGTTTCTACTTTATATATCGATAGGAGCCATTATGTATTATTCGATGTCGCGACTTTCCACCTTGGACGTGAGATGGGCGGATCTGTTTGATGCGGGTACAAACACCACATTCTTCGATCAACATTATAATCCGTATTATGAGTTAATCGTAGTTGCTGATGGAATTGTAAATCTCGAGGCTGGAGGCATCCAAACGGTCTTGCAGCCCGGGGATTCGCTGTTGCTTTGTCCTTGGGAGCAACATAAGGGGATCGTCTCGGAATTTAAACAGGGGAAGTTTTATTGGGCTCAATTTTCCTGTACGCCCGGAATGAACAATTTTAATGTTAACCGCTTATCTGATCTCGACTTTGTCCATGCAGAACGTACCGAGCTTCAGACCGTCGAAATGAGTCATGAAGATCTGCTGATTCTCCCGCGTCTATACCGCAACAAACAATGTTATAAGCTGTTAAGCCGCTTCGAAGACCTGGCGGATACCATGAAGCATCCTCGGGGTTACTTTCGATTTCAAAGCACATTAATCCTTTCCGAAATGATTGCCTCCATCGCAACTGATTTTCTGGAACAAAGCCACTTGGACACCAGCTTTCCGGTTTCCTATTTTACGTTTCGCAAACTGGCCAACCATTTAAATAACGATTACGTATCCGAGCTTAACGGGGAAAGCCTCGAACGAACGCTCGATTACAAATACGAGTATCTATGCCAGATATTCAAAAAATACACAGGGATCTCGATGACACGTTATATCCAACTTCTTAGAATTCAAAGAGCCAAACATCTGCTTGACCATACAGGTAAAAGCATTCAAGAGATTTCACTTGAAGTCGGGTATTCGGATCCCTTTTATTTCAGCCGTTTATTTAAAAAATTTGAAGGCGTTGCCCCTCAGCATTATCGGGATATCGAACAGAACAAGCCCAACCGATGACCGGTTGAGCTTGTTTTTTATAGTATTGCGTATCCAACTCCGGCTCTACAGCCGGATCTCCCGCCCGAGTTCGGCGGATTCGTAGATCGCCGATAAAATCTTGATCATATCGACGCCTTGCTCCGGCACAAAAATCGGCGTCTCGCGGCCGAGCACGCATTCAACGAAGTGACGAATGTTCGCCGTATGTTGAGGAATGGCCGAACCCGGGAATGCCGGCTTCTGATCGATAAGAGCGCCCGCGGATTCCGTAAAGAGAGTCAGCTTGTCATTAGTGAGATTGAGACCGCCCTTGGTGCCTCTCCACTCGAGAAACTTCTGTTCTTCCGCAATATGGGATGCCCAGCTGAATTCGATCTGAAGCGTTGCCCCGTTATCGAAGCGGATGAAGCCAGCGGCCAAATCTTCGACGTCGAATGTACCTTCCGGGATTTGACCCGACGCGTCCGGCTGATCCGCGAACTTGCGGTACGTCGCACCCGATACCGCGACAGGCTTAGGATTGCCGCTCAGCCATATCGCGAGATCAATCATATGCACGCCAAGGTCGATCAACGGACCTCCGCCGGACAGCTCCTTTGTTGTGAACCAGCCGCCGCGCCCTGGGATACCTCGGCGTCGAATCCAGCCGCAACGCCCCGTGTAGAGCTCTCCGAGCTCGCCTTGCTCGATGATCCTCTTCGCGAACTGCGCTTCCTCGCTGAATCGGTTGTTGCGCATCGTCATCAACAGCTTGCCCGAAGCTTTGGCGGCGTCCGCCATCTTTTGCGCTTCGACCGGATTTACCGCATCCGGTTTCTCGCAAAATACATGCTTGCCCCTCTGCAACGCTGCGATGGCAATCTCCGAATGATACAAGTTAGGAGTGCTGATCCCGACGACATCAATGGAAGGATCGGCCAGGAGTTCCCGGAAATCATCGTAGACCCTCGCATCGGGAAAGTCCTTTGCCGCCGCTTCGGCCGAAGCGCGCAACGAGTCGCAGAAAGCGACAATTTCAACTTCCTTATGCGACAACCATCCCGGAAGATGCGCCCACTTATAAATTCCGCCAGTGCCGACCACGCCTACTTTTAGCGCCGTCATTATTGCCCCTTAATGCTCTCTAGCGGCTTGGCATTGCCATAGACCGGATAGTCGCGCTGCACGGGCGCCGCCCACTTAACGGCATTGGAGATTACCCTGCGTACCTGCGGGTTGTAGTAAGTCGGGTACGTCTCATGCCCCGGCCGGAAGTAAAACACCTTGCCCGCCCCGCGCGTATAGCAGCAGCCGCTGCGGAACACTTCTCCGCCTTCGAACCAGCTCACTAAAACAAGCTCGTCCGGCTCCGGTATATCAAAGTGTTCGCCATACATCTCTTCCTGCGGAAGTTCAATGTATTCGCCGATTCCCTCCACGATCGGGTGGCCAGGCTTAACAACCCAGATTCGTTCCTTCTCGTCCGCTTCCCTCCACTTCAAATCGCAGGAGGTACCCATAAGCTTTTTGAATATTTTGGAGAAATGGCCCGAATGCAAAACAATCAGTCCCATTCCCTTGAGTACGCGGTCATACACTCTATTGACAATTTCGTCCTGCACCTCGCCGTGCGCCGTGTGCGCCCACCAAATTAGCACATCCGTCCGGTCCAGCACTTCATGAGTCAAACCATGTTCCTCGTCGTCCAATGTAGCGATTGTAATCTCGCCTGCCACGTCCAAGCCCTGGGCAATTGCAGTATGCATGCCCTCTGGATAAACAGAAGCTACCTTCTCACTTTTTTTCTCATGACGGTATTCGTTCCATACGGTTACATGAATATGCTGGCTCATTCGTCTAATCTCCCCTTTGATCAACTTCCTCTCCATTTTAATAGAGGAACGATCTCCGTTCGATTACCGAATCTATTTAATTTATACGGTATTCTGTCATGGTCTTTATCAAATTTCGGGGCTAAATTACGATGCCTATCGGGCTTCCCCGTCAATGATGCAAGCGATCTGCCGCGCAGTATCATACACGGCCTGCAGACCGTTGACGGCATAGGGACTGATCTCCGCGGTCAGCGACTCGCTGTAGCCAATCTCCTGCAGCGCGGTGCGCACGGCAGACCAATTGACATCGCCGGCCAGAAGCGGCACGAAACCGCCAAACGTGCCGACGGCAGGTCTGAAGTCCTTGACATGCACACGGAAAATGCGCTGACCGAGAATGCGAATCCACTGCTCGGGATAGCCATATTTCAATACGTTGCCCACATCGAAATAAACGCCAATATGGGACGATTGCACCTCATCCACATAACGGGCCATCTCCAGCGGCGACAGCAGGAAATTATTCCAGACGTTTTCCACGCCTATCCGCACGCCGCGCGCCTCGGCTGCCTTGGACAACAGATTCAGCTCAGCCTGACTTCGTTCGTAACAAGCGTCATAACTCGTTTCCGGATCCACCTTGCCGGGTACGACCAGCACCGTATCAATCTCCAGCGCCTCGGCCAGCTCCAGCTGTTTGGAGATGACTTCGCGGCCCTGTGCCCGCACCTCGGCGTCCGCCGACGACAACGGACAGCCCCATAACAATCCGGTGGATAGGCTGCGCAGCTTGATGCCGTGCGCTTCCGCCTGACGCCTGATTGCCTTTGCTTCTTCCGGAGTCGTGTCTGTCGTCAAACCGACATTGCCTGGCTCATATACGTTAAGCTCCACCGTGTCAAAGCCCGCCTTCCGGCTGACGGCAAATACTTCCTCCAGCGGTGTCTGGTTCGGAAAACACCATTGATTGACGCCCTTCAACATACGCAGTCATCGCTCCTTTTTTAAATCTGCATTGTCTTTTCGAATACCGCCACTTACAGAGCGACTGCTTTTCCCGAATCCGCCGATTCGTTGGCAGCGAGCGTGACGCGCAGCGTCTCTACCGCCTCGGCATAGTCGCCCAACACCAGATCCTGACGATTGGCCGCAACCGCCTCGACGAATGCCTTATTCTGCAAATAATAGAAGTCTTCGCGCGAAACCTCCGTGATGTGCTGTTCGGCGTCGATAATTTTTAAAGTATTGCCGTTAATCGACAGGTAGAAATCCGGTCCAAAAAACTCTACCTCGCCTCGATTGAAATGATCGGACAAGCAGGTGCTCGTAATATTGCCCACCCCACCGGATGCCAGGACGAACGATACTGCCCCCACATCATAAGCGGTTGCCTCAGGATCGGTCTGCTTAATATGAGTTTGCGCATGGAAAGCGTGAACAGATGTAATTTCTCCCGCCAAATAGCGAATCAAATCAAGTTGATGCGTCGACTGCTCGACAAGCTGGCCGCCGGACATCTCCATGCGCGTCCACCATGCCATCGGCGGCTTTCCGCCGATCCGATAGGCTTGCACGAGAGATATTTTTTTATCCTGCAAATAAGCTTTGGCCTTCTGCACAATATCCAGGTAACGCAGGCAATAACCAGAGGAATGAACGACACCGGAGCCAAGGATCTGCGCCTCCCAGTCCTTCGCCTGCTCCATGTTTAGCGCTACCGGTTTTTCGGCCAGCACGGCGATTCCTTTTTGCGCGGCCAATACTTCCGCCCCGTCGCGTGCAAAAGGCGGCGAGCAGACAAATACGGCATCTACCTGGCCAGAATCGAGCAGTTGCTCCACGCTTGCGTACGACGCCGCCTCATACTTGTCTGCGATCTCCGCCGCTCTATTCTGATTGACATCAAAGATTGCGGTAATCTTGGCCGTATGGATGCGTTGAAGTGTGTTCATATGGTGCTCGGCGATACCTCCTGCACCGATAAAACCGATTCTAACTGTCATGTGTAAACTCTCCTCCTGGTTATCATCCTTCGACGGGCACCTGCTAACCGTCTCTATTGATCAGCATAGAATATATGAATCAGGCTGTAGTTATCGAAAACGCTCAATTATTTACACAAAAAAACAGGCATCCCCCTCCCGAAATTAGGGAAGGATGCCTGCTTTGAGGGGATTTCAACCGAAATTGATCTGCTAGGTTTTGCGCCATTGAGACGGGGACATGCCCTCCAGCTTACGAAACCATTGCGAAAAAGAATGCAGCCGCTCGAAGCCGATCTGACGGGCGATCTCATTAAGCTCCTTGTCCGAGGAATTTAGCAGCCATTTGGCTTCGGCCATACGGCATTGCTGCTGATAGCGCTTCGGGCTCATATGGTAGACCTGCTCGAATAAACGCCGGAATCCGCTCTCGGCCATTCCCGCCAGCTGCGCCAGATCAGAAATCTGCAGTCCCTTGTCCAGATTCTCGCGAATAAAATCGGCGGCTTTGGCAATCGAGATCGGCTGTTGCCCGGTTTGCGAATGCTCAAGCAGAAACAAGAGCAGCACTTCGATCCAGGCCCGATAAGCGCGGGCCATCTCCTTGAGCGGTGTGGAGAACAAGCGCAGCCATTCGCGGAACAGCGCCTCAAAGCGCTCTTTGTCCAGACGGGACAACCGGAAGATTTGCGGCTCTCCGTTGATCCGGAATCGATTTAACAGCTCGACGACCGCAGGCGGGCAATGCTCCAGTTGAATTAGGCCAAAGCGATTGCGGCCCATTCCTTCGAAGCGATGCGGGAGATCGGGCGGCACGATGGTGATATGGCCCGTCTCCAGAACGCTTCTGCCCTGCAGCCATTCCACCGCTCCGCTACCTTCCAACAGGATAGTGATCTCCAGGGAAGGATGAACGTGAAAGCCTTCATCCGCCCAACTTCGATCAGCATTGCCGATAAAGCTGCGGACCTGCATATCTTTCTCCTTCATCGCTTACCCTCCTGCCGCTAATTCGATCTCCACAACTATATACATGTTATGACGCCCCGATTTTGCGGTCAAGCGGTAAATGCTTTTCGAATCAGACAAGCGAGGTTTGGCGCAGATGCCAGATTATGTGGCTATAAGAGGGAGGAAGCTCCCCTTCGCCTTCCAGCCGGCCGCACAGTACCCCGGCTCCGTCGGGAACAACAGAGACGCGATGCCAGCTTCCACCGCCTCTCTCATAATCAAATGTTTCGCCATCGTCATCGCAGAGCATGCACATTCCCGGCGAATCGCCAAAATGGACCAAATGCAGCTCCGTCTTCGCGCCGTTCGCCGGCACATGCGACAACGGCGGCATCATCGGAATGATCGCACCTTCCCTGACAAACACCGGAATATGCTCCACACCGGACGCGACTCGAATAATTCCTCCGCCGATATAACGTATGCCGGACTCCAATCCGTACCATACGCCATCCGGCAGCAGCACTTCCCGCTCCGACTCTCCCTCGACAAGCGGAGCAACAACCATATCGTTGCCATACATATATTGATCGTCCCATTCCTTCGCCCTGCGTTTGCCATATGCTCCTGCAGTCGTGTCCAGCGCTCCGGCACCTTCTCCACTCGCGGCGGCGAGTCGCTCGGAAGGTATTTCGAAGCTCATCGCGCGAATCGGCGGAATTCCCTTCTCCCGATATTCCGCGAAAGCGGTGTAAAGATAGGGAAGCAACCGCATCCGAAGCCGGATATAATGCCGCACGACGCCTTCAACTTCGGGGAAGCTCCACGGCTTCGTGCCATCTCCCCATGCGTTAAGCATCGCAAGCGGCGAGAAACATACGGTCTGCATTCGCCTCGCCCAATCCTCGGCATTGCGCGCCTTCCGCACTTCCGGCGTCCAGAGTAGCCCGCAATAAGAGGCGTTGCAGAGCGCCCGGATGAACTGCTTGTGATCATACAGGTCGGAATAAAGCGCATAAGGCAGCGATGAAGCGCCGGCGCTGGACGCCCGGACAAGCCCGTAAGTCCTTCGATTTTCGGCGCGGTAAAGGTCATAGGTCATTTTCTGGAACATCAGGCCGTAGAGCTGGCGCATGCTCTCGCCGTCAAGCCCCGACGGGAAGCGCGCGTGGTCCGGGAACATCCAGGCATTGTTCGTAAGCTCGCTGCCGTCGCACTCGTCCAGCTTGTAGCCGGCTACGCCAAGCGAGACATGTTCCCGCAGATGATGTTCCTTATACACCTCCCTTGCTTCGGTCAGCGCATAGTCGGGAGCAATGCCGCCCCATACCGTATGAGAGCCGGACATTGGACGAAGCTTCGAGTACATGCCGCTGTCCGGCGACAAGTAGGGATGCTCCCACAGATTGATGCGGAAGCCCGCCTCTCCCATCCGCCGCACGAATGATGGCGGATCGGGAAAACGCCCGCCGTCCCAGTCGCCTGTAACAGGATAACTGCGGCTATGCCAGCCCGGCTCCAGCCCGATCACATCGCAAGGGACATCCCGCTCCCGATATTCCAGCGCCTCCCGCAGCGCCTCCTCGTCGGTATGGAGCGTCGGCACGCGATGCCAGAATCCAAGCCCCCACTTGGGAGGCAGCGCTCCGCCGCCGCAATACAAATTGTAGCGGGCCACTGCGTCACGCAATTTCGGCCCTCCGAATACATAGAGGAATGCGCCATCAGACGGCAGCTTGATTTCCACGCGCGGAGACGGCATCGTCGCCCTCCACTCCGGGTCAAGATTGCGATCCCGTATCCACTCCGTATCTGTATCCGATGTCAGCAGCGTCGAACCGAGATGCATCGTCACAATTCGGGACGTATCCACCAGCACGCCGTACCCCTTATCGCTAACATAAAAAGGGACGGGTGCATGCGTTTCGCCCGTATCTTGTTTGGGGTCGCTGTTAACGCGAAGATAGCGAGTCCTCCCCCGTTGATTGGAACGCATAAACTGCAAGCCTGTGCCATACAACCGCTCTTGTCCATCAAGCGGCAGAACCAGCAGCTTGGCGTTATTGCCGCATTCCTCCACGGTAATATCGCTCCACCGAAACGGCGGAGGGGCCGCCTCCATAAGGCCGAGCGCCGCTATATCCGGCTCGGCTCCTATTAACGCCAGCGGCGCAAGCCCCTCCGGGCTGCCGATACGGATCCGCCATACGCCTGGCGCGACCTCCTCCCAACTCGTCGCGGCGCCAGAGGTTTGGTATTCGTACGCGTCATTCTCGTTAGGCATGGCGCAATCCCTCCTTTGCCGGAAGCTCTATTGCCGTCCTCGTTCCTCTTTTGGCAGCCATATTCGTAAAATAGACAAGCGCCTGCGTCCGCAAGTAGTCGCCGGCGTTTGTCTCCGCTTCCCTGCCCTCTGCGAGAGAGGCAAGAAATTCGCCCAAGGCGTCGCTCTGCGGCATATCGTCAAAATCCGTGATCATCCTGACCTCATCGTCCGAATATACGGAAATGATGTCATTGTCGAGCAATAGCGCTCCCTTCGTTCCTTCTATACGCCAAACTCCGCTCCACGGAGACATCGGCCCTCGGGACGCGATTGTCGCGGAATAATGGACCGGTATGCCCCCCTCCAGCTCGATAATCGCCATCGTCTGAAGCACGGCGCCTTCCTCATGCCATCCGCCGGATGGATTGAACATGCCCGCCTGGACAGCGACGCCTTCGCGTCCCGTCAAATACCGCAGCAGATCCAGATGGTGGACGCCAATATCGTCAAGCACCGATACCGCGTAATCGCGCTTAACCCGATGATATCGCCGAAATGCAATATCGACCGTCGAAATTTCCCCGATCGCGCCTTCTTCCAGCAACGCCTTCAGCTTGCGGATGTATGGGAAATGCCGATAATTCTCCGCAATCATAAACGGAATCCCCTCGCGTTCCGCCCTTGCCACGATTTCCATCGATTCCGCATAATCGAACGAAATCGGCTTCTCGCAAAGGACCGGCAGCCCCTGGTCGAAGGCCGCGTTGTTGACCGCCGTATGCGCGGCGGGCGGAGTAACATTAACAACAAAATCCGGCCGTTCGCTCTTAAGCGCCTCCTCCAGCGACGTATAAAAAGGGACGGGATCGTCTCCAAGCTTCGCCTGTCGCGCAGGGTCCTTTTCGACGACGGCCAGCAGAAGTCCCCTGCCGCTCAATCGCTTATACCAGCCCAATCCCGCTTCCCCTAGCCCTGCCAAAATAGCCTTCATATTTGTCCATCCTCCTTTGCGCAAAGCGTTATGCCGCTCTATCCGCCCACGCATGCAGCCCCGCCTCCCTTTCGCTTAGGTTCGGCAACCTCGGGCCCCGAGAAAGTAATCGGAATTGACATCGAAGCTTCCCTTCACTTTCGTGGGTATCAGGAAATATTCGCCGTCTCGTGCTGGCTTGGGTGGCGTTCGGAACCGGCATGGCACCACAACGTCACAATAGGCTCCGTCTCGCTCGAGCAGAGATGGTGATCTTCGCCGGGCTCAATGATAACGATATCTCCCATCCGGACCTCATGTCGCTCCCCATCGACTTCCATCACGCCGCGCCCCTGCAAAATGACAAACGCCTCCCTGTCGGCATGGACATGGATATCCTTGCCGTCTGGACCGTCGCTTGTATGGCTCCGCTCCCCTGGCGCGGCGAACGCGAGCCCTCCCGAATAAAGATAACGCCCGGGCAGCAGGCCATTAAGAAAATGTCCCGTTTCCTCTGTCCGCAAATCATTCAACGAAAGCCTGATCATTCGCCGCCTTCTCCTTTCATTACCGGCTTGCCGCCGCTATCCTGCGCCGCCGCTCAAAATATGATCGATTGCCCCAAGCTCCTCGTCCGTAAACGAGGCCTGGCTCAGAAACTTCGCAATATCGTCAATCTGCTCCGCCTTGCTCGCTCCGATCAGCGCGGAGGCGACGCGTCCCCGCCGCAACACCCAGGCCACCGCCATCTGCGCCAGACTTTGTCCTCGCTGATGGGCAAGCTCCTGCAGCTTGCGCGACTTCGCAAGCTTCGCCTCGGTAATATCCTCGCGGCCCAGGAACACGCTGGCGCCCGCCGCCCGCGAGTCCGCCGGAACGCCGTCCAGGTAACGATCCGTCAGCAGCCCGCGAGCCAGTGGACTGTAAGCGATCGTGCCAACGCCAGCCTCCTCCAGCACATCCTGCAAGCCCTCCTCCAGCGTCCGTTCGTACATGGAATAGTGGCATTGATGGATCAGGCAAGGTGTCCCCAGCTCGCGCAAAATAGCGATGGCTTCCCGCGCTTGCACGGGTCCGTAATTGGAGATGCCGACATACAGCGCTTTGCCCTGGCGCACTGCCTGGTCCAGCGCCAGCATCGTTTCCTCCAGCGGCGTCTCCGAGTCGTATCTGTGCGAATAAAAAATATCGACATAATCCATATGGAGCCGCTTCAGGCTCTGGTCGAGGCTTGCCAACATGCTCTTGCGCGATCCTCGCTCGCCGTAAGGCCCCGGCCACATCCGATAGCCGGCTTTGGTAGCAACGATCATTTCGTCCCGGTAAACGGCAAAATCCTGACGCCACAATTGTCCGAACGTCTCCTCGGCTGATCCCGGCGGCGGCCCGTAATTGTTCGCCAGGTCAAAGTGCATAATGCCGAGGTCGAAGGCGCGGCGCAGCATGATTCTGCCATTCTCCACCGCATCCACGCCGCCAAAATTATGCCACAGCCCCAGCGTTATCGCCGGCAGCTTCAGCCCGCTTCTGCCGCAGCGGTTATACTTCATCGTCGTGTAACGCTCGCTTGACGCTGCGTAGTTGTTCATCTCAAGCTCCCCCTCCGCGTATCACTGCTTTAAAGGTATAACCATGTTCCATGTGTCGGAAGCGTCCATAAAACCGTCGCTGCCGTCCGAGACGGCAGCGAACAAATGAGTCGGCTTGCCGTTCTGGAACAACAGGAACGGCCGCTCCAGATTGCCCAGCGTCCGCACCGTGCCGTCATCGAAACGCACCGTGCGGGAATAGCTTTGCGGCTGCTCATGCAAGCTCCATTGCAGCCCGTCCGGCGACCCGGCGTAGATGCCGCCGTATGTTTCTCCGCATAGATGACCTTCCATATCTTTGGCGATCAAGCTGTATCCTTCGGCTGTTTGCCAGATGAACGGGTCCTCGATATGGAATGACTCCGGCGGAAACACCGGCTTGTCGCTCAGCACTCGGTACGGCCCCTCGTAATGATCCGCATGCGCGACGCCAATCGTCATGCCGCCATGCAGATTGCCTTCGTAGCGGCGAGCCTTGTAGATCAGCAGCACGGAACCGTCCTCCCGAACGCACGGAGCCGGATTGGAAGTCAAAAAGCTGTCGAATCGACCGGGACGCGTCGGCAATATCGGTTCGTCCGCTCTACGCCACGGACCCAGTACGCTGTCCGCGATAGCCAGCCCTACCCGTTTGTTCGCCCGCGCCACGATACATTGCGGATCGGTTAAGCCAAAATTCCCGGGCGGATCCGGATCGCCAAGCGGGTGGGTCGAGCCCGTATAATAAAGCAAATATTTGTTGTTGTGCTTGACGATATGGGGG
The DNA here is from genome assembly GCF_014303795.1 of Paenibacillus sp. PAMC21692. Lineage (NCBI taxonomy): Bacteria > Bacillati > Bacillota > Bacilli > Caryophanales > Paenibacillaceae > Paenibacillus > Paenibacillus sp. PAMC21692. Next base: position 3,199,233 of record NZ_CP060293.1, on the reverse strand, counting down.
TTGTGCGTGCTGCGCCCGTCCCAATATTCCGCTCCCCTCGCCGAAAGCACCACCTCGCGAAATCGATAAGGCCCCTCGGGCGTATCCGAGTCCGCCCTGACAATCTCGGAAGCCGTCATCCAGCCGGGATGCATCGGCAGCGTCTTTGGCCAACGCGAGGCGAACATATGAAACTTGCCGTCCTCGCCCTTCACGACGGAGCCGCACCATACCCAATAACCTTCCATCCGGAAGCCGCCGTCACGCGGAGCCGGCAGCATTGCGCTAGTATGCATGGAACGTTCCTCCATAACCGATATCATGCCGCGACGGTCGCCTGCCGCGCACCGCTGCCTGAAATCCAATTTTCCCGCCTTGTTTTGCCCATGTATAATCGCTACTGCCGAGAATCATGTTTTTCCCCTCCCGCTGCATCAATAACTAGACTGCTCCACAACGACTCCTAACTTATGGTGTCGATACGATAATTCGGGCAGCCGGCTGAACATTCATACGAAAATACGGCCTTCGATCGACCGTTTATCATTCTGCGTGGTGGTCACCGGTCGACATAGCGCTGCCGGCGGACCAGCCGCCGGCAGCGCCCAACGTCGGTAGCACCTAGCATGGCAGCACCGTGCCAACAGCACCCAGCCTCGGCAAAGCTTGCGCATCCATCGCCGCTAAGGCGTATTCAGTCCCACATCGCCGGCTACCAGCGGGCGATTTAGCAGAGGCGCGCCGGAATATTCGTCAGCTCCCACATCCGCTGTCGCCCGCGCTTGACCATCCATATCCTGCTGCACGAACGTGTATGTTCCCACAGCGGCGTCAATTGCCGGGCTGCTCGCGGACAGCTTCTGGATGCCGCCCACCGTAGTCAACAGCGGATTGATATTTCGGATCTGCCCCGAGCTGCGCGATACGTTGCTAATGGTGCTGCCATACCCGATGTTGCCCTGAAATAGCGTATTCGTTGTCGCCGCCTCGTAATAAAGCGTGCCGGTGCTGTTGCGCACGATATTGTTCGCAACGACGGAATCTTGCGGCGCATACGCTTTACCCGAGCCGACCACGATACCGGTAGTGCTGTTGACAATCGTATTATTGACGATAATCGCCCGGTACACCTTCCATTGCTTGCGCAATTCTTCCACCGTCGGACTTGGAGGGGAGCCTGCAGTACCTCCGTCGAAGTCGCCATTCGGCAAGTAGATCGCTTCGCCTGTCAAATTTTCGAAGTAGTTGTTATAAATTTTGTGGTCATTGCCGAACAACCGGATACCTTCCTGATCCGACTCCGCTCCGTCCCCGAGAAAGAAGTTGCCGTATACGCTGTTGTTATGACCATGCCGCAACGTCAGGCTGCCCTTGGACGTGCGGAACGTATTAAAGCGAATCGTATTGCTGCTGCTCTTGACCGAAACGATTTCCGGCTCGCCATCGCAATTTTCAAATACATTGTATTGAATCGTGTTATAGCCGTGGGACAGTGTTAAGCCGGACAAACCGAGCCGGATCGTCTCTTTGCCGTTGGTTACCCATGGGCCGACATCGTGGAAATAGTTGTATTCGATTATATCGTATTGCGAAATTTGACCCGATCCGCTCTGCCCCTCATAAGCGATCAGAGGGTTTGTGTCGCTCTTTGGCCCGAAGTCGTTGCGGTCGATGCGGTTATGATGGCTGTTTGCGCCCCGCACTTGCAGCCACATCAGGTCTCCGCCGGAGCTTGGGAGCGCAAACGCATTGCGGGTCACCCGCACATGGTTCGAACCTTCCAACACGACTGCGCCATTGATTGTGTTCGTAAACTTTAACCCGTCCAGCACCACATGCGAGGAGTTCTCGACGCGGAAGCCCGACGCTCCAGAGATAATGGCCTGACCGCGGTTTTTTGCTTTAATGACGATTGGCGCATTGGCAGTGCCGTTTTTATTTAGAACAGTAAACGGGCTAGTACGCGAATACGTACCGTTTGCCAGCACGATCGTTTTGCCCGCCGAAGCAGTTGCAAGCTCGGCAGCCAACTGCGTGGAGTTGCTTACTTCGACTACCGTTCCTTCGCTGCCGCTGCCACTTGAAGCGCTGCCATAAATTTCGACCTCGGTTATGCTGTTCCAGGCGTTTACCGAGTTGCCGTGGCCAACAATTCGAACGTAACGGACGGGGGCAACATCGGCAAAATCAAATGTCTGCAAGCTGTTGCTCAAACTGCTCACCGCTCCCGAAAGCGCCGTGCTGAAGTTGTAGCCGTCATAAGAAGTTTGGATATCAAAGGTGAAAGTTCGCGATGCTCCGTTAAAAAAGGCGATCTTCACGTATTCCACTCGCTTGCTTGATCCCAAGCCGTATTGGACCCACTCCCCGTCGCCGCTCGCCGACCATCGGGTGCCAAGATCACCGTCGATTGTATGTGCGACGATATTGCCGTCATCTCCGCTGGCCATAAGCTGCGGCAAGGTAACCGTCAGCTTGCTTGCGCCCGGAGGAGGGCCGCTTGCGGTGCCGTACAGTTCAACTTCGGTATAGCTGTTCCAAAGGTTGGAGGAGTTGCCGTATCCGACAATCCGCACATAGCGGACAGGATCGACATCCGGAAAGTCGAATGTTTGCAGACCATCCACAAGGCTGCTTACAACTCCGCTGCTGACGGTCGTGAAGGCGGAACCGTCCGTAGACGTTAAAATATCAAAAGTAGAGGTGCGGCTTGATCCATTTAGAAAAGCAATTTTGATGTAAGACAGTTTACTGTTTACGCCCAAATCGTACTGAATCCATTCCCCGACGCCTTGACTCGACCAACGTGTGCCGAAATCGCCGTCCACCGTGTTGGCCGGAACGTTGCCGTCATGCCCGCTCGCCGTCACGCTGGAGCTGCCAATTGCGAATTTCGCATCGGCCGCCCCTGCCGCTCCCGGCATTAACGCAAACAGCATACAGAACAAAATAACGCACGTCATACTTTTGGTTCTCATGATTCATTTTTCATCCTTTCATAGTGAATTGATGGTTATTGAATCATTGCCTTCGTTCCGTCAGCACCTCCTCTCAAGAGTATGGAAGCCGGGAGGATCTGTCTGCCCTCCCGGCTTCGTAATTTCGGTCTGTTCGATCCTTCTCTCGAACAAGAGGAAAAATGCCCTCTAGTTCCCCCGTCTTCGCCCTTCCTTGCGCTTTAGAGGGAAATCCTCCCACTAATCCAGGTCAAAATGCTGGATTCGGGCAGAATAACCTCGAAGAAAGGGCGTTTTTCCCTCTAAATCGGGCAGATAACCCGTTTCATCCAGATTATAGGGAGCTTTTCAGACTGTTGAAAAACTCACCAATCTTTAAATAATTCACCAAATTAACGCGTTAATTTAGGTATAATAAAGGTAATAAATTGTACTCGAAAGGCGTGGTTATCGTGTGGAACACCAATAAGTCAGACGCTTCGACCGATTATCAAATGGAACTGGTTTGTGTGGAACAATTGGTGCCTCAAGATCATCTTCTTCGAGTCATTCACGACCATGTCGATTTCTCCTTTATTACCGAGTTAACGCGTCCCTATTACACAGCAACGACGGGTAGACCACCTATCGACCCCATCGTATTATTCAAAATGATGCTCATTGGTTACCTCTTCAACATTCGTTCGGAGCGCCAGTTAGAAAAAGAGATCTTTCCTAATGCGGCGTACCGTTGGTTTTTGGGACTGCGTTTCGTAGACAAGGTGCCCGACCATTCGACGATTAGTTTTAACCGAAACAACCGCTTTGCGGGAACGAACCTGTTTCAGGAGATTTTTGAGAAAGTTGTGCGTTTGGCGATGGAACACCACATGGTGGCAGGCCGCGTACTCATTACCGATTCGACGCATGTTCGAGCCGATGCCAACAATAATGCCTATACCGTTCAAGTCATCGGGAAGACGCCTCACGAATATCTGGAAGAACTTCACCAAGCCGTGAACGAGGATCGAGATCTTCACGAAAAAAAGCCTTTAGCTCCGAAAGAGGAGGTGGAAGTCACCAAACATAAAGTCAGTGCCACAGACCCGGATTGTGGTTATATGAATCGCCGCAATAAGCCAGAAGGATTCCATTATCTCGATCATCGCACCGTGGATCACAAATTCAATATCATCACAGACGTTCATGTGACACCTGGCAATGTAAACGACGCCACCGTCTATCTCGAGCGCTTGCAACGCCAAATCCAAACCTTTGGTTTTGATGCCACATTAGAGGCCGTGCTACTGGACTCCGGCTATATGACGCCCTACATTTGCAAAAAAACATTAGAGATGAATATTTTCCCCGTCATCAACTATCGACAGGCAAGCAGAACACCGGGCCTATTGGCAAAGAGTGACTTTATCTATGATACGGAAAAAGATGTTTACATTTGTCCCGCTGGCCAACAATTGAGCTACTACACCACCAATCGTGCAGGTTACCGGGAATACGTTTCTGCCCCTAGTAGCTGCGCTTCATGTCCAATGCTGTCACAGTGCACGCAGGCCGAAAATAAGCAACGTAAGATTCAGCGTCATATTTGGGAAGCGCATAAAGAACAAGTGATGCTTAACCGTATAAGCCCAGAAGGTGAAGCTCTGTATAAACTTCGCGCCCAAACGATTGAACGAAGCTTTGCAGATGCCAAAAATCTTCATGGTTATCGTCGAAGCAAGCTCCGCGGAATAAACAAAATGCGGGAGCAGTCTTTGATGACGGCAATTTCCCAAAATCTGAAGAAAATTGCGCGGCATCTGGCTTGGAAGGAGATGTTCGTTGGCGGTCTACAGCATGTACAGATACTGTTTCTACCAATTAACACCAAATACCGCTCTATGACTCAAACCCAGGCCGCATAAATGAGGTTATTCAACAGTCTGAGCTTTTCCCTCTATTCTCCTATACGGTATATATTCTCCGATGGGGTATACGATTGGCCTCTCCCCACTCCACGCACTTGCTGCTACGGTGAAGATACCTCGATCGAACTCTCTTGTAGAGGAGCAATCGCGCTTCTTCCTTAACACCTATCGCCGTCCTTCGGCGTCGTGGCGCGCTTCATTCGAGAAATATATAGAAAGCATTGTGAAATCATATACTTTCCTATACTTTAAAAAATGTGCCGGCTCCAGCCTTTGCTCTTCGCCAAAGCTTCAATATAATAGTAATCGCCGTAAATCAGCGATACGTTAATGTTGCTGTTAACCGGCTTATGTCCGGTTGCTCCGAGCAGGATGCCTTCATACTCCGGCTGGTCGAGCGTACTGTAGTTGTTCGACAACGAACGCATAATGCGCGTGGCCGCACGCTGGTATAAAGCGGCTTCCTCGGGCGTAACCTGCGACGCGATGTCGATCAAGCCGGATGCCGCGCAGCTCGCCGCCGAGGTGTCGCGCGGCTCGTCCGTCAGGTCGGTCGCCGCGCGGAAATCCCAATGCGGCACATCGTCTTCCGCCAGCGCGCTGATAAAGTAATGAGCCACCCGCTTCGCCGCGTTTAAGTAACGCGCTTCGCCCGTATAGCGATAAGCGCAGCTCATTCCATAGAGCGCCCAAGCTTGGCCTCGCGACCAGGACGATTGCGGCGCGAAACCCTGTCCGCCGTCATAACGCTCCACTTCGCCCGTCTCCGGATCAAAGATAACGATATGATGCACCGAGCTGTCGTCGCGGATAAACGTGCGCAGCACCATATCCGCATGGGCGAGCGCAATATGCTTGAAACGCGGATCACCGCTTTCTTCGCTCGCCCAGAACAGCAGCGGCAGATTCATCATCGAGTCGATGATCGACCACCCTGTCTGGTTGCGAGGCCAAGCTCGAATGAACTGTCCGGCCGGGTTGTACCGACCCGCCAGATAGTTGGCGGCGAACAGTCCGCGCCTCCGCGCGTCAGGGTCGCCTGTAAGCTTGTAACGGATAACCGATGTCGGCAGGAACTGAAAGCCGACATCGTGGTGAAAATGGTTGTCACGCAAGTAACATTGCTCCATGCGTTCGTCCCAAGGCTCCGCCGCCTCCCGGTAACGGGTCTCGCCGGTCATATCATACAGAATCCACAGCATGCCCGGCCAAAAGCCCGAAATCCATTGATCCACTTTGATCTGGTCATATTTGCCCGCTGCCGAAACATGCGGCGCCTCTGTCCAGCCCGCTTCGATCATATGATCGACTTTTATCCTCGCTTTTTCCCACCATGCCGACAGCTCGGACTGTTGCAGCTTCACTTTTTCATTGCTCATCCCCGAAGTCCACTCCTTCTCTGCTAACCTTTAATGGCACCGATCAAGGCGCCTTTTACGAAATACTTTTGCAAGAACGGATATACCAGAAAAACCGGAAGCGTCGCTACCATAATCGTGGCGTATTTCAACGTCTCGCCCAATATGATGATCTCGTCTTGGGACGCTCCCTCCGCCATCGAGTTCGCTTCGCCGATAATTAAAATTTCACGCAGGATCAACTGCAACGGATACAGCGACCGATCCTGAAGGAAGATCATGGCGTTAAACCAGGAGTTCCAGTGGCTTACCCCGTAATACAGGCCTACCACAGCAAGCACCGGCTTGCAAAGCGGCAGGAAGATGCGGAACAGAATGCCGAAGTCGTTGGCGCCGTCGATCTTGGCCGATTCCTCCAGCGCATCCGGCACCGCTTCGAACGATGTCCGCATAATAATGAGGTTAAACGCGCTTATTGCGGTAGGCAGGATCAGCGCCCATAACGTGTCCGTAATGCCCAGCCCTCTGACAAGCAAGTAGAACGGAATCAAGCCGCCGCTGAAAAACATGGTGAACACGATAAACAATGTAAGCGGCTTGCGATATTGCAACGTTTTTCTGGACAAGGCGTATGCTGCAAAAGATGTGAGCAGCAAATTGAGAGCCACGCCTATAATGACAATAAATAACGTGTTGCGGTAGCCAAGCAGGATCATCGGATTGCTGAATACCGCCGCGTATGTCTCAAACGAAAAGCCCAGCGGCTTCCATAAAATGCCTTTATGCGCCATCATCAGCGCCGGTTCGCTAAATGATGCAAATGCCACGTAAAGAATCGGGTACATTGTTGCAATCATGAGCGTGGACAAAAACAGCGTATTGCAAACCCGGAATATATGTTCACCCAAGCTTACTCGCATGCGAACCCTCCTCTACCACAGACCCGTATTGTTCAACTTCCGGCTTATCCAGTTGGAGCCGATAACAAGCGCGAAGTTAATCACGGAGTTGAACAATCCGACAGCGGAGCTGAAACTGAATTGAAAATCTTGAAGCCCGATCCGGTACACATAGGAGGAAATGACATCCGCTGTCACATAAGTGGTCGGGTTGTACAGCAGAATAACTTTCTCGAAGCCAACGCTCATAATCCGGCCAATGTCCAGGATGAGCAATATAACGAAGACGGGCAGCAGCCCAGGCAGAGTAACATGAAGCATCTGCTTCCAGCGTCCACCCCCGTCGATCTTGCAAGCTTCATATTGCTCTTGATCGATCGCAGACAGCGCGGCCAAATAAATAATGGTCCCCCAGCCTACATGCTGCCATATATTCGACGAAACGAAGATCGTCCGGAAATAGGACGGCTCCAGCAACATCGTAACCCGCTCGCCGCCGAAAAATGCGATAATATCGTTGATGACGCCGTCACTGCTCGTGAAATCCTTGATCATGCCGGCAATAATGACAAGCGAAATAAAATGCGGCAAATAAGTGATCGTCTGGACCGAACGTTTGAACAACGCATTTTTGACCTCATTAAGCAACAAGGCAAGAATAAGCGGTGCGGGAAAACCGAAAACGAGATCATAAAAGCTAATCATCAGAGTGTTTTTAAACACCCGCCAAAAATACATTCCGCCAAAAAAGTCTTTGAAATGCTCCAGTCCTGCCCACGCGCTGCCCCCAATTCCAAGTCGGGGATTAAAATCCTTGAACGCGATAATCGCGCCGTACATCGGAAAATATTGAAAAATAATGAAATAAGCCAAAACAGGAGAAAGCATAATGTATAAATATTTGTTTTTGACGATATCTTTCGCGATATTAAGCGGCAGACTCCCGGCATGCGCGACTTTGCCCCGTCCCAGCTTCAACTGAGCCATCTCCTACTCCTCCTGTCTACATGCAGCATCATCGGCAGGGGATGGGCTGCACCATTCCCCTGCCCCCGCGACGGCCTGGAGCCTGTCGCGAGACGATGCATGGAGTTATCTGTTGTTGTAGCGATCCAAGGCACCTTGATAGATGTCGATTACATCGCGAATACCCATATCCTCAAGCTGCTTCACGAAGCCGTCGAACTTGTCGATCGGCTCGTTGCCCATAATAAATTTGATAAACATTTCTTCCAGATAGGTGTTGATGGCCGTCATCGACTGCGCTACCTTTTTGCTCTCATCTACGGTAGGCGTTATGAATGCGGGCAAAATATGTTTCGCCGCATCGGTCTCCGACCAAATTTTGACCGCCTCATCCTGTTGAGGGAACGTGTTGGTCGATTTTTGCTCATGCATCGGGAACGGACCGTTCGGAATCGTATATTGCGCCAGCATCTGCTGCGACGTGTACTTGTCGTTTTTCACGATCATATCGGTAAATTTCGGAACACCGTTATCCATCGTGTAGCTTTCGCCTTCGACGCCGAAGTTGTAAGTCAAGGTTCCTTGCTCGCTAAATGCGTAGTCCAGCCATTTTACGATCGTTTCCAGGTTTTTCGCCGATGTCGTCACTGCCGCGCTTGCTTTCGGGTTATATTTGAAATCGCGCTGTCCGGTAAACGGTTTTTCGCCTGCGTTTAATACCGGATAAGGAGCCGCTACCAGATCAAATGTCGGATTTTGGGCTTTGCCGGACTCCAGCCATTTGCCCATGCCGCCGCCCAGCAGGTAGACAGTCGCTCCGGACTCGCCGTTAAGAAGCCGCTTATCCAGCGTGTTGCGTTCGATGATCGGGAAGTCTTTGTCGATCAGGCCTTCGGAATACCACTTGCGGAACAACGTGATAACATCCTTGTATTGCGGATCAAGCGGGCCGTATTTCACTTTGCCCTCGTCGTCGATGTAGAAGCCGTGCGACGTTTTGTATGCGCCAAAGAACGCGTCCTGCAAGTTCATTTTGCCCGCATATTGCGCTGTCAGCGGCGCTACGGCGCCTTTTTTCTCTTTGAACGCCGTCAGTACCGTATGCCAATCGTCTACCGTTACTGGCAATTGCAGCCCCAGCTCATCCAGCCAGTCTTTGCGCAGCATGGGTCCGCGGAAGACTACGCCTTCCGAGTTGCGCACCATCGGGAAAGCATAATATTGGCCGCTGTCGGTTTTCACCATCTTATCCAGCTCCGGATCGGCTTCCAGCATCTTCTTCAGGTTAGGCGCATATTGGTCGATCAAATCGTTAAGCGGTACGATAACCCCGTCTGCTATCGCCTTCTCCGGTCCTCCCGGATAGATGCTCCAGTCGTACTCCAGCACATCTGGCAGCTTGGTAGAAGCCAACAACAAATTAAACTGCTCTTCCGCTTGCCCGTCGGTCGGGTGGATGTAGTTTACTTTCACGCCGGTTGCTTTCGCGATTTCCTTTCCGATTGGCGCTTCCGCAAGATTCGTTGCAAATGTAATCAGATTGCCGTTAATTGGAGCCCAGTACGAGAAAGTATCTTTGGTATCCATCGGATAAACCGGCTTATCCTCTCCCTCGTTGCCCTTGCTTTCTCCATTGCCGTCCGTATTGCTTACGGCGCTTTGGGTCGGCTCCGCCTTGTCCTTGTTGCCGCTCCCCCCATTACCAGAGCATGCGGTTAACAACAATGAAAGTACCATTGTGATCCCCAGTATGAGCTGCCACTTGCGCTTCTTGCTGTTTCGATTATTTGCCATTGTGCCCCTCCGTTCTATTCGCCCTCGAATTTGTTGATGTGAATCCGCTATCATCGTAACGCCAATTCAGTGTCGCAAGCCATTGTCAAAACCTAAAATATACGGCAATTCCTCAAAAATGAGGGTAGCAAAACCGCGAGTTTACCGCTTTTTCTTGAAGTGCGGGTTCAACCTCTTAAAATGAAAGTTCAAAAAGTTCGCTTTTCAGCACCGAGAAGATGGAATGCAAGTAGAAACTGAGGAGCGGAGCGTAGCAGCGCTACGTGAGCACCGGAAGTTTCGCTTGCGTTCCATATTCGATGTCGAGTACGCTTCTTGGCCTGCTTCGTGATGGAAAGCGGACTTTTTGAACTACCTCTAAAAAAGGAAAGCCCGGGGGCTACTTGACTTCCCTGTAGCGCCCGGGCGTTATCCCTTCAAATTTTTTGAATATGCGGTGGAAAGTATTCACATCATTGTAACCGACCATCAGCGATATTTCGCTGACCGTATATTTCTCGCCGGTAAGCAGCAGCTTGGCTTGCGCCAGACGCGTCTTGTTAATATAGTCGAGCAGAGATTCGCCGGCATGTTCCTTGAACAGTTTGGAAATATACGACGGGGTCATGGAGAAAGCTTCCCCGATCATCGATATGTTAAGGTTCTCGTCATGGTAATAATCGTTGACGTATTTCATGACCTTATCGATCAGCGGATTGCTGCTGTATTCGCGGTTATTGTTAACGTAGCCGCAAAGAAGCTCCAGCATATCGTAAAGCTGGCTGCGCATCTCCCCTACCGTCTGGCATTGCAGCAGACGTTCGATGGCGCGCACGCCGTCCGGCACATCGGGCTTGCCCGCGATGCGGATTTCACCGATTACTTTTTGCAGCGTCGCCATCAGGTCGAACATCAGACATTTGGCCGTATGAAAGGAAAAGGGTTCCGTCGTCACATTTTTTTGAATGATCTCATGGGCTAACGCTTTCGCCTTATCGAGTTGGCCCTCGCGCACGATGGCTATCAATTGCTGCTCGGCCTTGAGCGGATAGAAATAGCCGCCTGGTGAGGCCCCTTGGCTGTCGCCGCCGTTTAAGTCTCCATAATGAATAATACCCCCGCTGCCCGCAACAATACGGTATTCCATCGCCTCGACCGCTTCCTGGAACGCCTGGAAGATGCCATCTTCGCCTTCTTGCTGCACGCTGATGGCTGCGGTCAGTTGCACGTGGGCATGATCGGAAATAAACGACATGGTTTCTTCCGCGATGCGCCCGAGCTCCGCCCGCTGCTCCGCCGTCGATGCTAGCTGATGGTTGACGATGCAAGCGAGCAGCTCCTGGTCCAGCTCTACCGCGTAGGCATGGGCGGACTTGCGCGCGACCTCCTCGACCACGTTGGCGATCAGAAAGTGCAGCAACCGCTTGTTACGCACCTGCTCCTCATCTTCCCGATGGAACTTGCCGAAATGCTCGATGCGCAGCAAGATGACAGAAAAGCCTTCCTGCGGAAAGCGTAGGTCATAGGCCGAAAACGATTCGTGCAGCGGGATATGGCTGTCGAGCTGTCCCTTCAGCAACCGCTGCAGGAAATGCGACCTGAGCGTATTGTTATGCTGGTTCAGCTTGTAATGAAGCTCCTCCTTCTCATGGTAGGTGCTGCTCAGCGCCTGCTCCAAGAACGAATACTCATTGGAGCCGCGATCGAAGGTAACGCCCGCCTTGAACGACAAGCTCTGAATCAGCGCATGGATCGGCAGGTAGTTCCGCTTGAGCAGCCAATATGTCACGCCCCCGCCAACAACGAGGCACAGCAAGATGCTGACGATCGTCAATTGCTCCACCACGTTCATCTTCTGATGGTATACGGCCGCCGGCAGCGTCATCACATATTTCCATCCCGTAATGGATGAGGTTGTGTAAGAAGCGACAAGCCGGCCATCGGCAGTTTGGAACTCCAGTTGCCCCGATTCCTCCGGCATATCGCCGTATTGCACGGCAGGCTCCGCCAGCGGATCGCCCGTAGACGCAATGACCCGATCGTCCTCATCCAAAATAAGGATGGTGCCTTCGTCCGGCGCCGACGCTTGCTCCAGCAGCTTGCTCCGGTCGATCATGAACAGCAGGACCGCGCCCGGCTGATTGATAACGTTAGACATCACATTTTGGGCATACATAACCGTAGGCCTCCACTCATTCTCTTCGGAAACGACAACCGTGTGGTAGCCTTTAATGTACCACTGATCAAAAAATTCCCGGAATGACTGGAAAGGCATATGCTCTTCGAAGCGGATATGGTCGTACAACGTTTCGCTGTTCATACGGTTGTTGCGCGCGATGACCGTATCGCTGCTTTTGTAGTAAATATAAATGCCTTCTAGGAAATCGTTGGCAATTTCGTATACGCGCAAATCATTGGCGATCTGGTATATTTCGTAATGATCCGAATCGGACAGGTCGGCATCGGCCGAAATGAATGCCGCAATCCGCCTGTTGAGGCTCACCTCGAGGCTCAGACTCTCGATTCCTTTGAACTGATTATCTATAGCTTGCTCCATTTGCAGAAGGATAGATTGGTTGGCACGATTAATTTCGGCCTTTACAACGCTCAGCGTCGCGCCGTATATAACGCCGCTGATCAAAATAGGCACGAGCAGCACCGAGACGTAGGAAAGCATCCAGGTCAGGATTACGCTGCGATTTTTGTGCCGGAGCTGTTTCAGATAGTTTGTCCAACGGTTTCGGGTCTTGGCCACAGGCTCTGCCTCCCATAAGATGTAGTTCAAAAAGTCCACTTTTGATTGCGATGTATGTCAGGTAGCGTATGGTACTGAAAACCGAACTTTTTGAACACCCATTTTAATCAGAGTCGGGGCCGACGTCCGTTCTTGTCAAAATAGCCGGACGGCGAATAGCCTCGGCATCCGCTTTCTGATTGTTGATGCAAACCGCCGGAGACGGCCGGTATTCGTAGATGGCCGGCTGATCCTTGCCGCATACAAGATTGTAAGCGACAACGCATTGCTCCGGCGCATACGGAATCCGCTTCCCGAGCGTAATGCCATGCCGACAATTGACAATCGTATTATTGGTCACATGGGCGCGATAGACGCGCCAATGTTTTCTCAATTCCTCTTGCGTCGGCGACCCGGGATAACCGTCCGGCCCCCCATCGTAGTTGCCGCCGTCGATAAGCAGCGCATCCAACGTCAAGTTTTCCATATAATTATCGAACAGGTGATGGTCGTTGCCGTAAATGCGAAACCCGCCCATCTCCTCCTTCACGCCATCGCCGATAAACACATTATGATGAAAGCGGTTTCCATGACCGTGACGCGCAGTCACCTGGCCGGCGGAGTTAAGAAATGTATTGTACCGAATTGTATTATAACAGCTTTTTACCGAAATAATCTCGGGTTCTCCGTCGCATTCTTCAAACAAGTTGTGTTGAATTGTAATATAGCCGTTCGATAAAGAGATGCCGGACAAGCCGAGCCGGATCGCTTCGAGCCCATTGACGACGCGCGGGCTTATATGATGGAAATAATTATATTCGATGACGTCATGCTGCGATATTTGTTCCCCGTCGCCATCAAAAATGACGAGCGGTCCAGGGTCGGCCTTCGGCCCGAACTCGTTGCGTTCGATCCGGTTCCAGCCGCTGCCGCTCCCCACTACAGACAGCAAGCTGTACTCCGCCCCAACCTGTCGCGGCTCAAATCTGTTCCGCGCAATTCTCACATGCCGCGAACCGTCCAAAATGATGGATTCTCGCCGCTCGACCTGCAAATGCAGACCCCATATCTCTACGTAAGCAGAGTTCAAAATGTGTATACTAGATTCGCCAACTATCGACGCTTTTCCTTTGTTTTCTGCGCGGATACTTAGTATGGCGGTGTCAGATCCCGCTTTGCCTTTAATGATATAGTCTTCATTTCGATCGTAAACGCCGTCTGCCAACAAGATCGTGGAACCAGGCTCCGCCCGGCCAATGGCTGCCGCCAACTCGTCGCTATTCGAAACCCGATAAATAGAAGTCATCTTCCCACCTGCTCCCTAAAGAATAGGCGGATATGTTCCCGCAGCCTCCGCAGGACCATATCCGCAACTTTGCAACACCTATTATGAAAGATAAGTCACCTATACCATAGTGTGAAAAAATGAAGCAATCATAAAAATGTAAACTGGAGCGCCCTTTTTACCCGAAAAAGAAATACGCAACTCGCATATCGTCTTCCTTCAACTGCATTTTTTGTGCCGCCTCGAGCAGAGGCGTGCGGTCGTAGACAAGACTTTTCATCGCTATTTCGCCATCGGTTATCGTAAAGTAATGCGCTTCTTTCGACGCATCGTCGCGACGGCGGTAAGACACGCTCCCCGGATTCAGCCACAGACTGGTGTCGCTCAAATAATGAATGCATCTGCGATGCGTATGTCCAAAAATAATGCGGCGATCTCCGGCGGCTTCGGTCGTCCCGTTGTTGCGTTCCGCCCAGAATGCGTCGTACTTGGGCAAGCTGTCGATCGTCAAATAGTTGTCGTACAAATGCTGCATCGTGTAGCTATAGCCGTCCATCTCGAATGTCCGGTAGACCGGCATGCTTTCGAGAAACGAAATTTCCGCTTCGCCGAGCAGCCTGGCATTGTAATGCGCCCACTTGATCGCATCCTCCGCCACATCATGACCGCCGTTGCCGTTTCGGTACAGATCGATAATAGTGTCGTCGTGGTTGCCGCGAACGCAAATCACATCGTTTTTGTGCACCCATTCGATAACTTCCCGCGGGAAAGGCCCGTAGTCTACGAGATCTCCCGCGCAATAAATCAGATCGCAGTCTTGTTCCGCCTTTCGGATTGCTTCGAGCGAATAAACGTTGCTGTGGATATCCGAAATAATTAATGCTTTCACGATTGATTCAACTCCCATAATTCCAACATTCTCAACAGTACCGTCACCGCTTCTGCCCGCGTAGCTGTGCCGCCTGGCATAAAATGGTCCGCCTTCCGTCCTTCAATGATTCCCGCTGCAGATGCCAGGGATACGGCTTCGCTTGCCCAGTCGGGGATGTCTGCGCTATCCGCGAAGCTCCGCGGCGCGGTCCCGCCGTCCTCCAGCGGATAAGCCCTTAGCAGCATGGCAACCATCTCGGCTCGATTAATGGCGCGATTAGGCTGCAATGTGCCGTCATCATATCCTTGCAGAATGCCTGCCTGCAGCGCTGCCCCAAGCTCGCCGGCAGCCCATGCCGGAACATCCGCCCCGTCGGCAAACGGCAAGTCCGTCAACGCGGCATCCAGCTTCAGCGACCGCGCTAGCATAATGGCAAATTGCATGCGGGTGAGCGGCATGTCAGGTCGGAAGCTGCCATCCGGATAGCCGCTCACGATGCCCTGCTCGACCGCTTGGGCAATGTTTTTCCGGCCCCAGTGATTTCCGGTGTCCGGGAAATCCGGCAGACGAGGCGGCTCCGGCGTCTGACCTGGTTTTGGCGACTCGCTCGGCGCCGGCGTTGCCGTCGGCGATGGAGCCGGACTTGCCGACAGGGTTGGCGTCGGAATCGGGTACCAGCCTCCTCCGCTTGCAACGGGACGTTTGACAGCGATCGTATACGATTTGCTTTTACCGGATGGCATCGTCACTTCGACCAGAATGTGGCTTCCATCCGAAGCAATCGCCAGCGCCTCGCTCGGCTGGCCGCTCGCAACTGTTCGGCGCTGCCCGCCATCCACGCTGACCTCGATCAAAGATCCGTCGCTGAGCGCTGTCGGCACAAGGGTCACACTGCTTATCGAAGAAGGCGCCGTTATCGAATAAAATCTCACATCTTGTGCGAAACCGCTCAGCAGTTCTTCGCTTCCGGACTTCAGTTGCATTGCGCTCAGTCCCGGAGCGCCTTCGCCATCGGGCGGATTCGTCCCGATCCCGGCATTCGGGCCAACATCGGCTGTCGTCAGCGGCCGCCTGCTTACAGGGGCTCCCGGATTGTATTCATCCGCTCCAACATCGGCGCCGCCGACACGCGGCTGCCCGTCCATATCCTCAGACGCAACATAGGGCGGCTTGGCCGCATCGACAGCCGGACTGATGGCTGACAGACGGATCATACGGTCTGCGCTGCGCACCAGCTTTAATTCCTTTTTCTCAAACCCGCCCGCTATCGCGTTATTATTTGCCGGATTTGCAATTCCTTCAATTAAATTGCCGGAATAGACCGGTCGTTCGCTCGGCGGGGCGCTCTGCACGGGACCCGTCTCGTTAAAGATCGTGCCCGCATTGCTGAATATGAGATTGTTGTACACCTTCGTTGCGACCGGCTGATACGTTCTGCCGCCCAGACTGATCGCTGTCGTATTATTGCCGACATTGACAATCGTATTGTTGAATATTTGTACGTTGTACTGCCGCCAGTGGCCGCGCA
Organism: Paenibacillus sp. PAMC21692; assembly: GCF_014303795.1. Taxonomy (NCBI): domain Bacteria; kingdom Bacillati; phylum Bacillota; class Bacilli; order Caryophanales; family Paenibacillaceae; genus Paenibacillus; species Paenibacillus sp. PAMC21692. The sequence goes on along the minus strand of NZ_CP060293.1, from coordinate 3,182,976 downwards.
GCAGCTCCGTCCTAGTCTCCGCCGAAAGGCTGTTTAGCTCGGCCGTCTGCTCCGGCGATCCCCAGCGCACCGTCGGATTCGTGCTGCCGTCCGAGCCCGCATCATGCGTGCCGCCATCGAGGCGGATAACGCGGTCGGTCAACCCTTCCATGTAGTTATTATAAATTTTGTGATCATTGCCGTAAATGCGGAATCCGCTTAATCCCGGAGTCTCGCCATCGCCAATCATATAATTCCCGTAGAAGCTGTTGCGATGTCCGTGCCGGGCAACGATGCCGCCGTAAGAATTGCGGATCGTATTGTAACGGATAATGTTGTCGCTGCTTTTGACGGAAATAATTTCATCTTCGCCGTTAAGACCGTCGAACAAATTGTATTGGATCGTCACGAAGCCGGACGACAGCGACAAGCTGGACAGCCCCAGACGGATGGCCTCCAGACCGTTGCTGACGCGCGGTCCTATGCCGTGGAAGCGATTATATTCGATGACGTCGTATTGGGAAATATTTTGCCCGGAATGGCCTGCGCCGTCGTAAATGACTACCGCGCCGAAGCCCTTCTTGGGTCCGATGTCATTGTAGGACAAGCGGTTATGGCTGCTCTCTCCCTCAACCCGGATGTAATGGCGATGAGTGCCGTTAGCCGTCAGCAGAGACTGGTCGTCATACGGAGTCGGCCCTTCGTAGGCGTCTCCGCCCGTGCTGTCCAGACCGCCGGTCCTGCAGCTTCCCGGAACGTCGATCAAGCAGGTTACGGTCCCAACGAGCGGAGCGGTGAAGCTGTACGGTTGTCCGGTCTCGTTTAGAGCAAAGCTGTTGCGCATGATCGAGATATGGCTTGAGCTTTGCAGTTGCACTCCCGGATGGACGCCTGTCAGCGTACGGTGCTCAAGGCCGCGATCTATCAGCGTTTCGTTGCTTCCCTCCGCGCCGATTCCGTTGCGGAAGGCGAAGCCGGACACTTCCACATAAGCGGAATTTTCAATATGGAAATAGCTGTTGCCGGATATGACGGCCTTTCCTTGCTCTGCTGCCGTAATCCGGATCGGATAAGCCGGCGAGGCTGTCTTATTAAGAATGACGAACGGCCCATTCTGCTCATACATGCCGTTCTGAACCTCGATAATCGTGCCTGGCGCAACAGTATCAAGCGCCTGCTGCAGTTGCTCCGCAGAACTTACCTGTACCGTTGTCAGCGCAGGCGGCGGCAGATCATCCTCATCCACATCGCCAGCGGACGGCGGCTTCCCCGGTCCTTGCGGCTCCTCGATAACTGGCGCCTCGCCGATAAACAGCTGCGCTTCCATCAAGCTGTTCCAGTTGCCGGAACTTCCGCTGGCGCTATTGCCGTAACCGACGAGCCTCCAATAACGAGCTTCGATCGGACTCGCGATAACGTAAGGCTGCAGCACGGAATCTTCCGCCTGCAATGCCCGGGCGCTTCGTTTCGGCAGCGCCACGACATGGCTCTCGAATGAGACATCGTTCGATGCCAATACCTCGAAGCTGGACAGCCGTTCCCTTGCGTTAAGGAACGCCAGATTCATATAAGTAACGCGCTGCTTCTCCCCAAGATCGAACTGAAGCCACTGACCGTGTCCCGAGGCCGACCAGCGGCTCTCCATGTCTGCCGCATCCTCGCCCCAGACGCCATCCACAACATTGGCCGGAACATAATGGGTGCCCGGCTGTGACGAACTGGCCGTAACAGAGCCCGCGTGCAGCCCGATTTGACCATTTCCGTCAACCGGCAGTCGGCGAATAATAGTAAGACTGTAAGCATTGCGCACAGGGCCGTTCTCCTCGTCCTTCAACTCAATGCTCACTTTGTTCACCCCCGGCACAAGCGGTATGCTGTCTGCAGCAGACTGCAGCACATGCTCCGACTCATAGTTGCTCAAATAAATTTCGATAAGGGCGGCCGACGTCGCTTCCGGCGTGGCGGCAGGCAATTGCGCTTCCACAGCGACGCTCTCCGTCGTCGAAGGTACAAGCGCCTCATAACCGTCCGTCTTGTTCGGATCGAAGGCCGTATTCAGAGGAACGGCTTGCGTACCGTCCTTAACGGTCAATCCGGATAGTTGAAGCTGCGGCATCTGTTCGGCAAACGTAAAGTAACTGCCGTCCTCCAACGTCGCTTCCCCCGCATAATAGGACTCGCCGCGAAGCGTTACTTTCGTCAGCGGGATTTCCGTCGCATCGCTCCAGTCGCTCGAAGCGCTCGTAAGCAGCAAGCCGCCAAGCGGCATGGCACTGATGGGAATCGCGATCCGCACATGGCCGACCTCCCCTGTATTCTGGGCTTTCCATGTGCGGCTGAGGCGCATGTGGCCGGAACCGTAAGGCGTCGGATCAGCCGCATGGCCATCGTCGCCCCATAGCAGATACTGCTTGTCCGCGAGCGCCTCCCCGTCCGGCGTACCGATCAGCACCTGCACAGCGGTTGCTCCGCCCGCGCCGCTGCGGCTCTCCCGTTGATCCAGGGCGCCGATCTCATCACGTCCGATACCGGCTATGTTGTGACTATACCCCGTATGAGAAGCGGAGTCCCATACAACCTGCGGCGCCGATCCTGCGCTTAAGTAATTTCCCTCAGGCAGAGTCAAGCCGTATTTGATCGCCAGATACGTCTCCACTTGGCGTTTCTGCGCATCCGTAAGCGCTTCCGTAAATACGATAAACTCACCCATGTAGCCGTTAAAGCCCGAGCCGTTCGATGCGGCCGCGCCAAGCGACATAGTGCCGCCGGAGCCGACGAACGGACGCAGAGGCGTATTCGATTGGCCGATTGTCACGCCGTCACGGGCAACAGACTGGTAGACGGAGCCGTTGACCTCCGAATTGGCATTGTGATGCAGTCCCCATATATTATATTGGGACAAATGCACCTGATCGCCCGCCGTTAACCGCTGATGCGAGCTGTCTGTCATTCTGCTGCCGGAATCCCAAAGAACAGACCCCAAGGTTGCGCTTGTCGAACCGTTTTTATGCGGAATATGCGCGCCGAATCCCCCTCGCGACAAGACGTGATTGAAAATCAGCGAGTTGTCGATCGCGCCCAAACCTCCGGTTACCGTATAGACGCTTGCGCCGTCAACTTCTTCGCCATTTGCAAACAAGCCGTCCGCATCCTGCAGGATGCTGCCTGATCCCGAACGGATAAATTTCACTGCCGGCTGATTGTTCAAATCGCGATGTTCAGGCACGTAGCTTGGCTTGGTACGGCTGCTAATCGCCTCAATACTGCCGTCATTTACGAGATCGTGAGCGTTGCCGCTGCTGTCCTTCCATACCGTTACATCGTTGCCGACACGTGTTACACTGCCCGGGTCAGCCTCCAGCCACAGTCGAAGCGCGGCTGCGTCTACGCCTCCCGGTGTTCCTGCCAGCGGCGCAGCCTGCGTCGTATCCGCCGGCAAGGCGGCGACTGATCCGACTGCCAGCATCGCCGCCAGCATAATATGTACAGCTTTTCTGGATGTGCGGCCTCGGCCTGCCGCTTTCGTTCCGAACAACTTGGTTAAAGTCAATTTTACTCCCCCTCGTCTCCCGGGGCGGACCCGCTCCGGCATTTCGGATTTAAGAGTACCCGCTTTGTTGAGCGAACTCTCCCTCTTTTATATACAAAGATGGAACCAGGTTAAATCGTCAAAAGCTGAAACCGCCCTCAAAAGTCCCGATTTCTATCTGCAATTTCTGGAATGGACATCAATTCTTAAAACCTCGGCTTCGCCGCAGTGTTCTCCCATCGCAACCTCTCCTCCTTGCATGCCGTCTATAATGGAAGAAGACGCAAGGAGGTTTAACCGATGAGACGAAATAGAAAAAGGGGCTCGGCTTGGACCATAGTCGGGTTATCCGCCTTATTGTTGCTCAGCGGGTGCGGAGGCGCCAATAGCCCAACCGGTGCGATTCAATCCAATAAACCGAGTAACAGCAATGCCTCGTATGAAGTGTCTAACGAGGACTCCGGCATTGAACAGGCAACCTATACGATAGACGACTATGATGCGGCGGTAGCGAAAGCCCAGCTTGCCTTCGCCTTCGACCTGTACGATGAAGTCCGCAAGGCAGACACGGACGCGGAAAGCAATGACTTTCTCTCTCCCGCAAGCATTGCTACAGCACTGGCGATGACCCTCAATGGGGCGGGCGGGGACACGCTCAACGCGATGAACCAGGTTTTGCATCTGAAAGGCATGGATGCCGAGGAACGCAACCGCGGCTATCAAGTCCTGCTGGATCTGCTCTCCCATAGCGGGGAAGAAATCAAGCTCTCCGTTGCCAACTCGCTCTGGGCAAGAGATGACTTGAACTTTAATAAACAATTCATCCAGACGAACAAAGACCATTTTAATGCAGAGATGGAGTCGCTCGACTTTCAGGATGCGCAATCGGCGGATAAGATCAACAAATGGGTGCGTGAGCAAACTGCTGGCAAGATAAACGAAATAATCAAAGCGCCGATTAAGGAAAACGCCATCCTTTTCCTGCTCAATACCATCTACTTCAAGGCCAACTGGGCAAGCGAGTTCAATGAGGACCTTACAGAAGCCCGCCCGTTTACGAATGCCGATGGATCGCAGCAGGATGTGCCAATGATGCTCAAAGACGGCAAGCTGAGCCATCTCAGTGGAGAAGGCTTCCAGGCCGTCCGTATTCCTTATAATGGCGGAAGCATGAGCATGGTTGTTTTTCTCCCGGATGAGGACAACAACCTTGATGCCTTCCTGGATGGTTTGTCTGCAGCACAGTGGAAGAAGTGGCTGGACCAATTCAAGCCTGCTATAGGCCAGCTGCGGCTGCCGCGATTCAAGATGGAATACGAAATCACCTTGAATGATACCTTGAAGGCACTGGGAATGGAGACGGCATTTGATCCGAATCGGGCAGATTTCTCGCCGATGATCACGCACGACAACAATGTTTACATCGGAGAAGTCAAACACAAGACCTTCATTGAGGTAAATGAACAGGGCACGGAGGCTGGAGCGGTGACAAGTATCGGCATGGAAGCGACGTCCGCCCCCTCCAATACGTTCGAAATGGAAGTCGATCGTCCTTTCTTTTTCGCCATCCACGATGAGCGTACAGATGCGATATTGTTTATGGGGACAGTCCGGCAGATGGATTGATCCCAGTCCAGCCCTGCACTGAAGCCAGGCAGGGTGGAAGGCGGCAGTGTTCGGGTAGTTGGAGCGATTGGATCAGCTATGCAAATAGATCGGCTTTCGGCCTCACATCATACTCTCTGAAGCTACTAGGAACACGACCGAAAAAGCAATTTTACGAAAGCCCTCCAGACACCATACAAAGTATTGCGATTATTTATGGTTCGAGTATAGGTTGGCAGTGAGATTATTCGGCTTGCTTGTCCGGCTCCGGCGGTTGCTCTGGTTACACGCCGACGAGCGGACAGCATTGCGCATGTTGCTCTTGCAAATCGGATTGTTCCATCTAGACGTACTTCCGAACCATAGAGATATTATGGTGACCGAGAATCTTTTGTAATGTGATGCCTGCCTTTTCGCCGTGCAGACGGATTCGTTCATAGGCTTGGTTGTACGTCAGAGGCTTTCCGTTGTTCAAAAGGAATACCTCGGAGGGACTGCGGTTAGCAAACTGCTTCCGGTTCTCTTCGCTCAACGCATCAAGAAGCTCCGCAGTACGTTTACTCATCGGCACAACCCGCGACTTGCCGTTCTTGGCAACGCTGGCGCGAACGGTGGTCGTTCTGTCGGTCAGGTTCAGCGCCTCATTGATTCGAAGCCCGGTGTCGAAAAGCATGGTGTGCAACACATAGTCCCGGAAGCCTGTATACTCCCGTTGGTTCGGTGCGGCAAGCAGTTGTAGCACTTGCTCATTCTTGAAAGCGCCGATGGTGTCCTCTGCAACCTTTTGCAGCTTGATGCGGGCGGCAAGGTCGGTTTGCAGGTGTCCTTCGTCGTGGAGAAACCGAAGGAAGCACTTGAGCGTCCGGGTGTGTATGTTTACGGTCGCAGGAGACAAGCCTTTGGCGGTGTTATCACTCTGCAACGTCGGGTGTCCGTCGTACAGCGTTTGTTCGGTCAGCATGTGTTGCACATACTTTCGAACGTGATCGGTGGTCAGTTCTTCCAGTTTGAGCGTCGGGTGATGTTCAGTCAGCCAGCGTTGCAGGTAGCGATAGTGACTTTCGTGGTCGTTCAGTGTCCGAGGCTTCAAGCCCTCTGTCTTCTTGGCGCGGAGAAACAGGCTGAAGTAATAATCGAGTGGGTGGTGCAAGCGGCAACAAAATTTTCATATATAATCATTGTAAAATGTGGAAATCCAAGCGGACAAGGTATCCACGCTAACGGCCAGTTTAATAAATTTCAAGTTGTATGTCTTGAATGTCATGAATACCTCTCTAATGTAATAAGGAGGTTTTTACCATATATTACCATTTTAAAGGTGTTAACTTACGACCTCATCATAAGGACTCGATTGATTATCTAGTTGGCAGGTTAAGTACAGATCCTTCGATTTTAGCTATTATTATCTCCGGTTCTGTCGCTAAAGGGGTTGCACGCGAGGACTCTGATATTGATTGCTATCTGGTCGTGAGCGATGATTTATTTGAAGAGAAAAAACAAAGAGATCAATTGTTTTATTTTGAGAGAGACGGATGCGACTATCCAGGCGGCTATTACGATGGTAAAATCATACCCTATCGCTTTCTTGAAGCGGCTGTGGTCAGAGGTAGCGAGCCGACCAGAGCTTCGTTCGATAAGGCGTTCGTTGCATTCTCACGGATTTCTGGAATGGATGATTTAATCGCAAAAATCCCCGTCTATCCTGAACATAACAGAGAAAGGAATCTTCAAGATTTCTTTGCACAAGTAGAACTGTATGGCGGCTACTTTGCAGATCGGGCTATCGAGCAGGGAAACATTTATTTACTGATCCATGCTATTGGTCAGGTCGCTTTGTTCTCTGGTCGACTAGTGCTCGCCTACAACCGAGTGTTATTTCCGTGCCACAAGTCTATGACGAGCGTTTTAAGGACACTCCCCCATATACCTGAGCGCTATTTTTAATTACAGGAAAATATGTTACTTAATCCCAAGAGAGAGACGATACAAGCGTTCGTGGACTGTATTCGCTCTTTCCACGAGTGGGGAATAGCTCCACACGAAGCAGTGAGTCGGTTCGTCCAAAATAATGAGTGGAATTGGCTAGAGGATGAACCGCCATTGTCCGATCGTTAACATTCTCTACATTAGGCCATTAAGTAACGGATAACGATAATGGGCCTGTAAACAATCATTCAACACTCTGCAAACAGCAGTGTTCCAGTCCATCCGCCCTCCGGGAACTACCTTGCTTCACCTGGCCTTTTGGTGGCGATCCGTTCGACTTGACCCAGCTACAGGTGGATGACTTCCCTCGGCTCAAACCGGATTGCCGCTCAAGCCCCGTCCTCCACGGGCTTCTTGCTCCACAAGTCCTCCCAAGCGTTGCATATTCTCTTGTCGCCGTGCACGACTTGCCCGGCAGCAGCACATAAGCGTATTGCGCCTGATACGGGTTGCAGCCATGATCACAGATTCTGGTATGTTCTTGTCAACGGTTCAGCAGATCCCGTTCTTTGAATTTCATTCCATGAGCCCGTTCGCGTCTCGCGCAATCCCTTGATCATCCATCCCCCGGGAAAATAGTATCCAATATCCCTTCCGCTGTTATCTCCGGCTATATGAGCCCAGTGCACGCCCGGCATCGTCTCCGACCAGCCGGATGCGGAGGACTTCTCAACTCCGTCTACCGTTTCGAATGAATCGTATATCCAGTTGTAAACATTCCTGACTCCCGGAGCGGTCACAGAACACTTCGATCCGCCCAGCACATAGAGCAGACTGGTTAGCTCAGACAGCAGCGCTTTGCCATATCCGCCCGTGTAAGGATGCTTCGAATGCTGTAAAAACGATCCGTCCGTATAGAAGCCGCCTCCATCCGAAACATAGTCGAATACCGCAGTAAGGCCGTTTATCGCTTGCTCCAGCTTCGCATTGTTCTTCACAATCATGCCGCGTGCGGCAATAACCGTACATTCCCATACTCGATTTGCTCCGTTCATGTCCACCGTTGGCTGAAAACGTTCGACAGCCGTCATATAATTGGCAATTTGTTCGCTTGTTAATTGGCAGAACCCTTGGTTCATACGCAAGCGCCATCTCTTTCAGACGACGGTAGTTGGAAGTAACATGGCTGGAATTCGCCGTGCTGGCCAGGTCGCTCCACAGGCAAGTTCGCCGCCCTGCATCCTTATCCAGAGAAGCCCGGTTGGACTCGGCTGTATTCGTTATAACGGCAATCTGATTGGCAATAGCCGGATCGCCCGGATCGTACGTTGTGCCTCCGGTCAGCATCTCCTTCCATTTGCTGCGCAGAACATCATAATCATCAAAATTATTATTCATAACGGATACCTCGCTTATTTGGAGCCTGATGTTTGCTTAAGGGGGACCCGGCACTTAAAAGCGGCCGGTGACAACACACCGGCCGCGAATTAACGCTTCTTCCATCTCCCTCAGTTATTGATTATGCGGCACGCGGACTTCGACAGTTTCCGTAGCCGTATGGCCCGCAATGTCTGTAATGACATACGTAATCGTATAAACTCTGCCGTTGCCGCCGCCTGCCCGATTCGCCCGAAGCCGGAACTCCCGGTCGTCGGTCCCGAAGTCCGCGTCGACAATATCGGTGCCGATGGCAACCTGTTCATTGCTGACGATGGAGACAAGGGTTACCGACGCTACCCCGGACCCGGCATCGGACGCATCAACCGTGACCTGAATGTCGTGCAGCTTGCCGTTCGGCGGCCAGATCGATTCGGGATTGGCCACCAACGTTGCTTCCGGCGCCGCCGTATCGATACGAACGGTCAACGCCTTTGCGCTTTCGACATTTCCGGCTCCATCCTTGCTGTAGAACTCCAACGTATGAGCACCATCATCAGCGAGCAAGACCGGCTCGTCATACGATGTCCATGCCCCGCCGTTCACCCGATATACCGTCTCGGTTACGCTGGAGATTTCATCCGTTGCCGTCAGCTCCACGCGAACCGGAGCCGTATGCCAGCCATTGACTTCCGTTCCGCCGCCATCTTGCACAATAATAGCGGTTGTCTCCGGCGGCGCTTCATCGATTGGATGAATCGTCACATCAATAAAATAATCTTTGTTGTAATCCGCCAGCGGAACCTCGCCGGCCGGCAGCACGACCAGAACGGTCGTTCCATCCGTGCGCGCTTCATTCCGCTTGATGACGCTGTCGAGCGTCAACGTCGAGCCATTCGTCTTGTGCGTCAATGTGCCCGTAATCCGAAGCCCGGACAAGGTGTTCTCCAGCACAGGGAATGGGAATGCCGCGAGGGGGACGATCCACCGCATAACGCCCTCAGACGGATTCATGCCCGCAAAGCTTACCCGAATATCGATCGGGTTGAAGTCCACCGGCTTCTCCGGCGGATGGATTGTAAGCGTCAGATTGTAATTCGTATACGTGAAGAGCGGCACATCATCGGTAGGGTTGACGACCAGGACGGTGGTGCCGTTCGTCCGCACCTCGTTCCGCTTGATGATGCTGTCAAGCTCAAGCGTGGTGCCGTCCGTCTTATGCACCAGAGTACCCGTCACTCGCAGACCGCCCAGCAGATTTTCCGTAACCGGGAACGGGAAGTCCGCCATTCGCACCACGAAGCGAAGCGTCTGCTCCGTCGGACTTGTTCCTTTGGTCGAGACGGTCGTCTCGAACGGCTCAAAGTCGTAAATCGTCTGCGGCAGCTTGATTCCCGCATCGACGAAATCATTCGGCTTCAACGTTCCGCCGCCAAGGTTTTCGGTCTGGCCGTTTGTTTTTGTCGCCGACAACGTATACGTAAAGCTTTGAGCCGGGTCATCCACCTTTATCAGGAACTCGTAAGGGTATCCGGAATTTTCCACAGTCATCTCCGGCCCATTCCCGATCCGGTATTTCATCGTCAGCTTGCTTGTTGAATCGTCCCGATCGCTGATGTAGACATAGGAATGGTAGCTTTCCGGCGTAATCTGGATCACATGGCCTTTGCCCCTCGTATGCTCGGATACGGTGCCGCGAGCGTTATTGGAATAAACATAGTCCGGATTGGCGTAGGCCGGCGCCTGAACGCCCGGAATGTCCAGCATGACTGAACGAATCCCTTTTGCAGGAATTTCGATGGTAAAGCTGCCGTTCGTTACGGCAATCGTCGATACAGCGCCGTCCGCCTCATGGACGGTGGCAGTACCGCTGTATCCCGCCCCGCCTGGGACTTTCTCGCCCAAGGCAATTGTACTTGTCACCGACACATTGCCTTCGTTCATCAGGGCCAGCCCCAACACGCCGTCTTTGCGCGCTGCGATATAATCGATCTCTACCGTGTCGGGATCGATAATGCCGCGATCCAGCCACAGCCACATATCGTCTTCGTTATAAAACTTGCCCGGCGCATGGCCGAACTGATTGGAAGCAAAGTAAGCGTACCCCGACTGATAGATCGACGGGAACTCAATATTCCGCTCGGACTTCGACCAGGCGCTGTTGATCAGGAAATCCTCCAGCATCGAGATAAAGACCGGAATATGATGCCAGTAGATCGATGTGTAGTCCGGACCGACATACGGATAATCCGCTTTCATCTGATGGAAGATCGCCCGGTCCTGATAATAGCCCGGGTAATTGCCGAACCGGCCAATCATCGCGTTGCGCGCCATCGTCTCGAAATAAGGGTCGCCCGTATATTCCGACAGTTTGACCAGCATGCCCGCCCAGTTGTTCATCGTAATGACGTTGCCGTGTCCAGGCGTTCGCGGATGTTCGGTACCCATCCCCGCTTTGGCGATCAGCCAGCCAGGCGCTGTCTCTGCCTGCAGAGGCGGTCCCGCCTCCTGCGGCGGCAATGCCGAACCGTCGGGGTTGCCGAGCCGCCACTGCTCATCGCCATGCCACCAGAACGTAAAGCGGTCTGCGACAAGCGGCCGTTCCGCCGTTGCAACCGGATCGACCGTATAATCGGTCGTCGCATAATCATTATGGTATCCGGTTGTCCATACACCGGTCGCCAGCAGCCGCGCGCATTCCTCCGCAGCGTCCAGATACTTCTGCTCGCCGGTCGCCTCGTAAGCAGCCAGGAATGTCGTCACCATCGGAATGTAATCGCCGTATATAAAGCCGCTTACGAAACGTCGCTCGCGATTGGACGGCGCGTTCGGATAAGTTTCCAAATACTGATCCGCCAGCGCCCGCACTTTGGCCAAATATTCCGCATCGCCAATATATTTGTGCAGCGCTGCCTGATCGGCGACGCCGGCCAAATTCGCGGTTTCCTTCGCGGATTCGATGGCCGTATCCATCAGGAACGGCATGCGTCCTTGCGTCATCTCGTACAAGCCGCCGTAGACGCTCGCCGAATAATTGGTGACGGCCCCGCCCATCGTGGAAGGCGGATTCGGCACATAGTTCCCGCCGCCGGGACTGTTCGTCGTCTTGAAATGGTACCGCTGCCTGCTAAGCAGGTACGCCAGCGTAGGCGCGGCTCGCTCGTCCAGAATCTCTTCGTTCTCCGTCAGCAAATAACGCTGGACCGCCGTCATCGCATTCGAAACCGTTGTCAAATGCCGCTCTTCCATATTGTAATGCGCCATATTGACGGGATCCCATCCGCCGTAATCGTCATCCATCATCAAATCCGTTGCATTGTAGATAGCTTCGTTGACGGAATGAAAATAATTTGTCCGCAGATCGGTAAAATTGAACAACTTCTCCGACACATGCGTCAGCGTTTCATACCAGGAGCCGAGCCGGTTGACGATGCGAAAGCTCACCTCGTAGCTTTCGCCGCTGTCGAACAGGCTGCTCTCCGTGCCGAATAGCGGCGCCACCAGTTGCGGTCGGACGTTGCTTTCCTGATCGCGGAGCACCAGTCCGAACGTGGACTTATCGGGATACGAGAACCCTTGCGGCACGCTCGTCGGATCCATCACGACGCCGGCCGTCAGCTGCTTGCCAGGCGCTTTCGATTGTTCCGGCGTATAATGAAGCGTCGCCATCGGTGTAAACAGATAGCTGTCCGGGATGATGCTTGCGCCGTCCGGAACGGCCTTCTTCACATACAGCAGCGGTGCGGTTACCGTATCGTAATCTTCATAATTCACGCCGTCGCCGCTATATAGCAGGAAGGAATAAGCTCCAGCCTCAGGGAATGTTGCGTTCAGCGTTACCTTCGGGTCGTCCGCCAGTTCATCCAGCTCGAAGGTTACCGTTAGCTGCGCTTGCGTATTGGCAAAGCTCAATTCGATTTGGTTATCGGCCACCTTCTGGAAGTTCGACGGAATAAACCATACCGGCCAGCCGGATTTGAAATAATCTTCAACGACCAGGCTTGTCTCCACGCCGTTCACCATAGCCGTTTGTTTGGCGAGCAGGAATTGCTCCTTCTCACCGGCGTATTCGCTGTTCAGCGCGGACATCATCAGGAAACCCAATTCCTCCGTCTTCCGCTTCACCGGCACCCACGCTCCGCCGTCCTTCACGAAAATCTCGTTTTGCACAAGGCTCCCTTGCGATCCTTCGCCGCGATGGAAAACAATCTTTACCGAATCATTTTCGATAGAATCGGTTTCTAGAGCCTCCACATCCTCCTTGGCCCAAACCGGGAAATCGGCAGGCGGAAGCGAATCAAACGGGTTGGCCGGCTTCACGATTTCCAGCAGTTCTTCTTTATTTACCGGAGGAATCAGATTCAGATCTTCCGTCAGGAAAAAACCTTCGCTTCTGGCGTAAAAGCCGGAAGTGTCGAGGAGCGCCAGCTCATGCACGCCTTCCTCCAAGTAATAAACGCCGACCTCCGACCAGCGGAACCCTTCCATGCCGTGGTCGCCGAACCGCTCCTCAGCCATAACGCCGTCTACCGCCACGTGGAACGTCCGGGTTCCCGGCTGATTCGTCGCATAGTCTCTGTCGCGGACCCAAAGCCGATAGTTCGCCGTCTTCTCAATGTCGACCTCCGCAATCGCCGGGTCGCCGCCTTCGCCGTTAGCCTCCTCAGGAGTCGAACCGGTTGAGCGTCCTGTGACATGGTCGCCGGACAAGGTCCAAGATCCAAACGATTTGAACAGATTCGGCGTAATGTAGAAATGCTGCGTCGGTAAAGTCGGGTTTTCCGGAGCTTCCTCCGCCATCGCTGCAGCTCCAGGCAACGAAGGGATGATCAGGCACAGCGCCAACAAAAATGCCAACAGCTTTTTCATACTCATTCCCCGTTTCATTGTGTTTTTACAATAAAGTCTTGCCGCCTTTCCGTTATGCAAATGCCGGCGGCGAATGAATGGTCACTGTCAATGTATAATCCTTGTAATCGGCGAGCGGGACGTTGCCGGTCGGATAAACGACAAGCACGGTCGTTCCGTCCTCGCGCACCTCGTTCCGCTTGATCAGACTGTCGAGCGCAAGCGTAGTGCCATTGGTCTTATGCGTTAACGTGCCGGTGATGCGCATGCCTCTCAGCACATCCTTCTCCACAGCGAAAGGGAACGGCGCCACCGGGACAACCAGACGGATCACGCCTTCCTGCGCGTTCATCCCGGGATAGCTGACCTGAACGTTGAACGGCTCGAAATCGCCCAGAGGAATTGGCGGGAAAATGGTGACGGCTATACTGTAGTCCCCATAATTGGCGAGCGGAACTTCGGCGGTCGGATAGACGACCAGCACCGTCTTACCGTCGGGCCGCATCTCGTTTCGCTTGATCAGGCTATCCAAATATTTGGTTGTGCCATTGGTCTTATGCGTCAGCTTTCCTGTAAGGCGAAGACCCTTTAAAAGATTTTCCTCTACAGAGAACGGAAACGACTCTGCCGGCACGACCAGACGAATGACTTGTTCCGCCTCTCCTGTCCCCGGGTAGCTCACAGGAGCATCGAACGGTACAAACGCCCCTTGCGGGTGAAGCGTGACGGTCAGACTGTAATCCTCATAATTGGCGAGCGGAACGTCTGCGGTCGGGTAAACGACGAGTACGGTTGTGCCGTTCGGCCGCGCTTCATTGCGCTTAATAAAGCTGCTCAGCCGCAACGTCGAGCCATTCGTCTTATGCGTCAAGGTGCCCGTAATGTGCAGACCCGTAAGCGTATTCTCCGCCACCGGGAACGGGAATGGTTCTACCGGGACGACCAGCCGGATGACGCGTTCCGCCTCCCCCGTCCCCGGATAGCTGACCGGGACGTCGAACGGCGTGAATTCAGCCGGTGGCGCCGGCGGATGAATCGTAAGAACAAGATTGTAGTCCGTATACGTGAAGAGCGGCACTTCAGCGGTCGGGTAGACGACAAGCACCGTCGTTCCGTCTGTCCGCACCTCATTTCGTTTGATAACGCTGTCAAGCTCAAGCGTCGTGCCGTTCGTTTTGTGCACCAGCGTACCCGTCGCGCGATGGCCGATCAGCAAGTCTTCGGTAACCGCGAACGGGAAGTCCGTCATCGGCGTCACGAAGCGAAGCGTCTGCTCCGTCGGACTTGTTCCTTTGGTCGAGACGGTCGTCTCGAACGGTTCGAAATCATCGATGGTCGCCGTCTTGATGCCCGCATCGACGAAATCATTGGGCTTCAGCGTTCCGCCGCCAAGGTTTTCGGTCTGACCGTTCGATTTTGTCGCCGTCAACGTATACGTGAAGCTTTGAGCCGGATTGTTCACCTTCACAAGGAATTCATAAGGGTAGCCGACATTTTCCACGGTCGTCTCCACTCCGCCCCCGATCCGGTATTTCATCGTCAGCTTGCTTGTTGTATCATCCCGATCGCTGATGAATACATAGGCATGGTAGCTTTCCGGCGCAATCTGGATCACATGGCCTTTGCCCCTTGTATGCCCGGATACGGTGTCGCGGACGTTATTGGAATAGACGACATAATCCGGATTGGCGTAGGCAGGCGCTTGAATGCCAGGAATATTCAGCACAACCGAACGAATGCCCTTCGCGGGAATATCGATCGTAAAGCTGCCGTTCGCCACGGCAATCGTCGATGCGGTTCCGTCCGCCTCATAGACGGTGGCGGTACCGCTGTACTCTGCGCCGCCCGGAACTTTCTCGCCCAGTTCAATGGTGCTTGTCACGACTGCATTGCCTTCATTCATCAAAGCAAGACCCAGCACGCCGTCTTTACGCGCCGCGATATAATCGATCTCTACCGTATCGGGGTCGATAATGCCGCGATCGAGCCACAGCCACATATCTTCTTCGTCATAGAATTGACCCGGCGCATGGCCGAACTGGTTGGAGTTAAAATACGCGTATCCCGATTGATAGATCGACGGGAACTCAATATTCCGCTCTGACTTCGCCCAGGCGCTGTTGATCAGGAAATCCTCCAGCATCGAGATAAAGACCGGAATATGATGCCAATAAATCGACGTAAAGTCCGGACCTGTGTATGGATAATCCTCCTTCATCTGATGGACGATCGCCCGATCCTGATAATAGCCCGGATAGTTGCCGAACCGGCCAATCATCGCGTTGCGCGCCATCGTCTGGAAGTAGGTATCACCCGTATATTCCGACAGTTTGACCAGCATGCCCGCCCAGTTGTTCATCGTAATGACGTTGCCATGTCCCGGTGTCTGCGGATGCTCGGTGCCCATGCCCGCTTTGGCGATCACCCAGCCCGGCACCGTCTCTTCCTGCAACGGCGGCCCGGCCTGCTGCGGCGGCAATGCCGAACCGTCGGGGTTGCCGAGCCGCCACTTCGTGTCGCCATGCCACCAGAAATTGAATCGTTCCGCATGAAGCCGACGTTCCGCCGTCGCAACCGGATCGATCGTATAGTTGGTCGTTGCATAATCATCATGGTATCCGGTTGTCCAGATGCCGGTCGCCAGCAAATGCCCGTTCTCTTCTGCCGCGTCCAGATATTTCTGTTCGCCTGTCGCCTCATAAGCGGCCAGGAACGTCGTCACCATCGGGATGAGGTCGCCATAGATAAAACCGCTTACAAAACGTTGCTCGCGTTTGCTCGGCGCGTTCGGATGATTCTCGAGATAATAATCCGCCAGCGCCCGAACCTTAACCAGGTAATCCTCATCCCCGGTATATTTGTAAAGCGCCGCCTGGTCCGTAACACCGGTCAAATTCCCGGTTTCCTTCGCGGTTTGGACCGCCGTATCCATCAGGAACGGCATGCGCCCTTGCGTCATCTCGTACAACCCGCCATAGACGCTTGCCGAATAATTCCCGACGGGTCCGCCCATCTTCGAGGGCTTATCCGGCACATAATTCCCGCCGCCGGAGCTGTTCGTCGTTTTGAAATGATACCGCAGCCTGCTGAGCATGTACGCCAAGGTAGGAGCCGCCCGCTCGTCCAAAATTTCTTCATTCTCCGTCAGCAAATAACGCTGCACCGCCGTCATCGCATTCGACAACGACGTCAGATGTCGCTCCTCCATATTGTAATGAGCCATATTAATTGAATACCAGCCGCCGTAGTCGTCATCCATCATCAAATCTGTCGCGTTGTAGATCGCTTCGTTGACGGAATGGAAATAATTTGTTCGCAGATCGGTAAAGTTGAACAGCTTCTCCGATACATGCGTCAGCGCGTCATACCAGGAACTGAAACGGTTGACGATCCGATAGCTCACCTCGTAGCTGTCGCCGCTGTCGAACAAGCTATGCTCCGTGCCGAACAAGGGCGCAATCAGTTGCGGCTTTACATTGCGCTCCTGGTCGCGAAGCACTAACCCGAACGAGGACGTTTCCGGATAGGCGAAGCCTTGCGGCACGCTTGTGGGATCCATGGCAACGCCGGCGGTTAGTTGCCGGCCGGGAACCTTCGATTGCCCCTCCTTGAAATGAAGCGTCGCCATCGGCGTGAACAGATAGCTCTCCGCAATCATGCTTGAATCATCAGGAACTGTCTTCTTCACGTACAAGAGCGGCGCGGTCACCGTATCGAACGCCTCGGCGTCAACGCCATCTCCGCTGAACAGCATAAAGGAGTAAGCTCCCGCCTGCGGGAACTGCGCATTCAGCGTCACCTTCGGATCGTCGGAGAGCGCGTCCAGCGTAAACGTTACCTGCAGATCCGCTTCTGCATTCGGGAACGTCAGCACGACGGTGTCGTCATCCAGCTTCTCGAAGTCCGACGGAATAAACCATACCGGCATGCCGGTTTTGAAGAAGTCTCCCGTATAACCGGCGATCGTCCGGCTGCCCGCATCGATCGTCTGCCGTACAAGCGCGAATTGGCCGGCCTCGCCGGCGAATTCGCTGTCCAGCGCAGACATCATCAGGAAACCCAGTTCCTCCGTCTTCCCTTTCACCTGCACCCACGCTCCGCCATCCTTGACGAAAATCTCGTTCTGCACGAGACTACCCTGCGCGCCTGCGCCGCGATGGAAGACGACCTTCACCGAATCATTTTCTATGGAAACGGTTTCATCCGAAGGGACATCCTGCTTCGCCCAATCCGGAAAATCGGCGGACGGCAGCTCGTCGAACGGATGATGCGGCTGGACAATTTCCAGCAGTTCATCCTCATTTTCCGGAGGAATCAGACCCAAATCCTCCGTCAGCAGAAATCCCTGGCTTCTGGCGTAGAATCCCGAGGTGTCCCATAGCGCAAGCTCGTGAACCCCTGCGTTCAAATGATAGACGCCAACCTCCGACCAACGGAAGCCCTCCATCCCGTGGCTGCCGAACTTCTCCGCAGCCATGGCGCCGTCAACGCCTACATGAAATGACCGCTTGCCCGGCTGGTTGGTTGCGTAGTCCCGGTCGCGAACCCATAGCTTGTAACTCCCCGCCTTTGTAATGTTGACCTCGGCGATTGCCGGCGTCCCGTTCGTGCCGCCGGTACCTCCCGTGCGTCCGGTCACATGGCTCCCGTCCAGCGTCCACGAACCGAACGACTTGAAGGACAACGGCGGGATACGGAAATGTTGCGCCTCCGAGGTCTGGCTATCTGCTGCCGACACAACGGTCCCAGGCAATGAAGGAACAAGCAGACACATGGCCAAAAGGAACGCCAATAACTTTCTCATCATATGCCTCCTCAATTGGTTTATTATATCCAACGGCATACGATCCGCCGCCGCTTGCGGAAGCGGCGGCGGACGTAACAAGCGCCGTAGCTACTGCTGCGTGCTCTTGATGTACTCGTTCATTTGCTCGACGTATTTCTGACCGCCCTTCTCGTACCATTGCGCCAGCAGGCTGTCGAATTCATCTATTGGCAGCTCGCCGATCATTATTTTCGTAATCGTCTCGTCCCAGATCAGTTGAAAGTCCATAAATGCCGGTTCCTTGGACGCAGGCGGGACGAATCCCTGATCCAATGAGAACGCAACAGTCTCTATCGACCGATCGACCCACTTCTTCAGATATTGCTGCTGCTCTACCGGCGCACTGGCGGGGAGGAAGAAATCGCCGTCGTTCGCTCTTCTAACGATACTCTTTCTCCAGGACGCCTTCACATCGGGATTGTACTCACGGACTCCGTTCACCATCTTGTATTCAACGCCCTCGATGCCGTATTTGGCAATCTCCCAGCCTTCATCCGACAACAGCCATTCGAGCACTTCCAAAGCTCGCATCGGCTCTTTCGCTTTGTTCGTCAGGCCCCATACGCCAAACGTTGCCGTTCCGAACGCTACGCCTTTCAATTGACCCTCGCGATCCTGAACGTAGAGATATTCAATATCCGCGTCGGGATCAATTTTTTTAGCCCTTTCCTCCGTGCCGGGCATGTAGGCCGCGAACTCGGATCGAATGCCTGTAATTCCCCGTTCGAGTCGTTCATTCGACGCTCCGCGGTCGATAACGGCGGAATCCGGGTCGACAAGACCCTCCTTGAACGCCATTTGCGTATAGCCGAGCACTTCTTTATACACCGCCGAATTTTTGTCGTACATCGGCGTCATATATTCGAATTCGCCGCCTCCGGACTTCTGCCAACCAAGGTTTCCAAACTGTGAGGACAAGATCGGATCGATCATCTTGTTTGTGTTAAGAAATGCGGCAAAGCCATACGTGTCATTTTTGCCATTCTGATCCGGATCCTCAAACGTAAATTTACGCAAAATTTCCGTAAATTGATCAATGGTTACTTCGCGGTTCTCCGGCACCTCGAAACCGACGTTCTTCAGCCAATCCTCACGAATGATGAAACCGTCATTGCGGGCAACCGATGTGCGCGGAACAGCGTAGATGTTGCCGTCGCGCTTTGTCTGAACAGCTTCCCAGGAGATATCGTACGTGTACTCCTTGATATTCGGCAATTGATCCAGATACGAATTGACCGGAATAACGATGCCTTCATCTACCGCATTCAGGAATGTATCGTCGGTCTCGGACGGGAAGAGAATGAGATCGGCATAGTCTCCGGACACCAGGGACAGCTGAAGCTGCTCCTTATAGCCGGTTGATGGCGGAACGATCCATTCCAGATCGACATTCAAAGTCTCCTCCATTTTGTCGATAACCGCCTGATCCCCCGGCAAGATGTCGGCGTTGTTGAAGTTGGCCATAAGCTTGATCGTGACCCGCTCCCTTGTCTCGGCCGGCTTGGTCGCAGCCGCCGTCTCTGCCGGAGGCGTCCCTGTTGCGGTTGCTCCACCCGAATTGTTAGGCTCCGGGCTGTTGCCGGAACAAGCTGCCAACGCCACCATCGTCGTAGCAATTGCAATACTCGCTGCACTTCTGAATGTATGCTTCATTGTTGCGCTCCCCTCAAACTTTATTTTATTTTTTATGAGAAAACCTCTATCGAAGCCTTTCAAAGAGGATCGACCGCGTTTAGAGGTGGGTTTTATCGCCAACAAGAATTTCACATATCCGACAAGCTCGGATATTTATAAATTCTGGCGTGGTAATAAAGGCTGTCGCCCTTACTGCCGAATCGGAATGTCAGCCCTTGACGGAGCCGAGCATAATGCCTTTTACGAAATACTTTTGCAGGAACGGATACACGCATAGAATCGGGATCATGACAATCATCAGTGTCGCGTACTGGAGAGTGACCGGCGTAATGGCAATTTGCGCAGCCTCCGCAGCGTTATCTCCTCCTGCAATCATGCTCAGCTTCGACCCTTGGATAATTTCGCGCAGGAACAGCATAAGCGGCCACTTATCGACGTCGCGAATATACACGATCGCGTTGTAGAAGTTGTTCCAATAGCTGACGGCCGAGAACAGGCAAAGCGTTGCAATGATCGGAAGCGATAGCGGTACGACAATGCGGAACAGGATGTAAGGATCTGATGCGCCGTCGATGCGGGCAGCCTCCTCCATCTCTTCCGGAATATGCTCCATAAAGGTTTTCATCAGAATCAGACTGAAACCGGTGAGCAGCGCGGGCAGCACGAGGGCAGCAAGTTCATTGATCAACCCCAGTTCGCGCATCAAATAGTAGTTCGGGATAAGTCCGCCGCTGAAAAGCATTGTAAACACGATCCCTACCATAATGATACCGCGGCCCCGGAGATGTTTCTTCGACAGCGGATATGCCGTAAGAATATATAGAACAATGCCGATCAGCACGCCGGAGACAGCGACGATAATCGTATTCCGATAGCTGCTCCACAGCACCGAGTGTTGCAGAATTTCCCGATATGCTGCGAAAGAAATATCCTTGGGCCAGATGCGCATCGGATTCTCCACAAAGGCGGTATATTCACTGATGGACACAGCGAATACGTTCAAGAACGGATACAGCATCAGCAGCGTGATAAGCGTGACGAGCGTGTTGTTGACGGCATCGAACAGACTGAATTTGAACCGCATTTGTTCTCCTCCTACCAGATAGATTTTCCGCTGATGGCTCGAGCGGCGTAATTCGACGAAATGATCAGAATAAAGCCGACCGCGCTCTTGAACAATCCGACCGCCGTAGCGTAAGACATCCGACCGTCTTGCAAACCAATCCGATAGGTATATGTCTCGAAAATATCGCCTGTTTCGTAAGTGACGGGGTTATACAGCAGAAATACCTGATCGAAGCCGTTGTCCAGAATATTGCCGAGATTCAACAAGAGCAGGATGACAATCGTAGTGGCAATGCCCGGAATCGTAATGTAATAAATTCGTTGCATCCGCGAAGCGCCGTCGATCTTGGCCGATTCGTACAGAGTCGGATCGACGCCCGTCATCGCGGCCAAATAAATGATAGTCCCCCACCCGACGCTTTTCCAGATTTCGGCGCTGACGATGATGCTTCGGAAATATTCCGGTTCCTGCAAAAACTTGATCGGCTCGTGCCCGAACGCCGTCACAATCTGGTTGGCTATCCCTGTCGTCGGGGACAGAAAGTTGATGACGATGCCCGCAAGCACCACCCAGGAAATAAAGTGCGGCAAATACAGAATCGTCTGCGAGATGCGTTTGAACGCGATTTGCCTGATTTCGTTCAGCATAAGCGCCAGAATGATCGGAGCCGGAAAACCGAAAATGATTTGGTATACACTAAGCAAAATCGAGTTTCTAAGCACCCGCAGGAAGTGGCTCGACGAAAATAATGTTTCGAAATTCGCCAGGCCGACCCAGTCGCTGCCCCAAATTCCTTTGACAATACTCAATTGTTTGAAGGCGATTACAATTCCGAACATCGGAACGTATTTGAAGACGAGGAAATACAGCAGACCGGGAATCAGAAAAATATACAACCATTTGTTTTTGACAAGGTGCTTGAGAAAACTTTCTTTTTTCACCGTAATGATTCGCTCAGGCGGCATGATGCCTTTCATCTCGGAGTTGGGTTGCGCCACGTTGTCGATTCTCCTTCCTTCGGAAACTTGCTTCCGGGCTTGATTGTTTTCAGTATATAACCTGCCAGAGCAAATAAAAATGTCTCTCAAGCCATATAGTTAGGAAATGTAAACGCTTTATTCTAGAAGTTCCTCACGCAGCAGGGAGGTTTCTACATTTGGTGCGGCGCGATGAACCTGCTCTATGCTTTAATCTCGAAATGCTCCGTAACCGCCCTTTGCATGGCCTGCTCGTCGATCTCGACGCCGAGTCCCGGTTCGTTCGGAACGATCATATGCCCCTTCTCGAGACGGAAGGAAGCGTTCGTATATTCTGAGCTTCTCCGCAAGGCGGCAGGCTGATATTCATAAGTCAAGAAGTTCGGGATGGCCGCCGATACATGAATCGAGGCGGCGTGGCCAACCGCTTGATGAGCGCTCAGATGCGGCGCAAACGTGAGATGAAACGCTTCCGCCAGATGGGCGATCCGCATCATCTCCGTAATTCCGTTCCGTCCAATGTCCGGCTGCAGCACCTCGACCGCGCCGGATGCAATCCACTCTTTGAATGTATAAATCGTGCGCAGCGGTTCGCCGACGGCGATGGCCGTATCGATTGCCTCGGCCAGCTTGCGATGCCCATCCCGGTCCTCGAACGTAATTGGCGCTTCGAAGAAAGTGGCGTCCAACTCGCCAAGCGCGCGGCCGACCGTATACGCTTCCGAATGCGTGAACTTCCCGTGCGCGTCGAACATGAATTCCAGTTCGTCGGAACCGAACTTTGCGCGGATCGCGTACAGAGCCTCCAGATCGGGTTTCTTTCCTCTTCCGAACGTATGGAATTTGATCGCGTTGAAACCCTCCTCCTTCAGCCGGGCGACATTCTCGAGCCGCTCCTTCGCATCCGCCCCCGGCACGCTGGAGCAGTAACACTGCAGCTTATCGCGGTACTTGCCGCCAAGCAGCATATAGACCGGTTGACCGAGGGCCTTCCCTTTAATGTCCCAGAACGCGATGTCGAGCCCGGCCATCGCATCGACCAAATATCCGCCGGTATAACCGCGTTCGCGCAGCGTATCCAGCATACGGTCCCATAACATCTGGTTCTGCATCGGGTTCTGGCCAAGCGCCATCGGCGCCAGATGATGCTTCAAAATCGTCGCCACGACTTCCGGATTCGTAGGGGCCAATATTTCCCCCCAACCGGCGATTCCTTCATCGGTTGACACCTTCACGAAGACGGTCTCCGCGTTGACGGAGTATACACAAGATCGGCGGTTGCTGTCGGCAACGAAATAATCCGCCGTAATAAACCGCTTGCCCTCGGTCTGGATCGGCCCCGTCGGCCGCAACTTCACGATATACACTTCTATCTTCGTAATCTTCATGCCGGAAATCCCCCTTCTAGAAAACGGTCATTGTTGAACTCCCGCTTATTCGGATGCGTCGCTCTCGACGCGAATGCGCCATCCAAATTGAATATGTTGACCGGGAGCGATAGCGCTTGCCCCGGTTTCAGACGCATCCCGCGACAGGTTGAAGGCATTCGGAATGCATGTATGCGGTTCCAAAGATACGGCTTCCCCCCAGGGCGGTAAGAATATAATCATTACGGCAAACAACCCGTCCGTCTGAAATAAAATCCGCCGACCGCTCTCGCGGTCAGTCAGCGCACATATATACGGCGAGCTGCGCTCCGAATCGTCGAAACTGCGACATTGAACGCAGAGAAGCTTCTCCTGGATATCGGAGACGGCTATACCTTCACGAAGGCGAAGTGCAAGATCCGTCGCCTCCCGAAGTGCGTCGAAGTTGCCGTCGCCTCCGATTGACCATTGGGCGAATGTCGGCACTTCGAGAATGGTATGGTTCGGATCGCAACAGAAATAAGGATGATAGCCCAGCGAGAAGGGGGCAGACCGATCTCCTGCGTTACGCGCGCAACCCTCAAGCGCAAGCTCCCCATTCTTCAATCGAAGCGTTACCGAAAACTCCAGGTCTGCCGGATATGCTGCGAATCCCCCGGAATCGTGCCGGTATGCAAAGCTCGCTTGAAGATAAGCTCCGCTGTCTGCATCGGCTCCGTACGATTCGATCCGCCACGGCCAGCGGCCTATTTCTCCGTGTACATTGTGTTTCCCGTTACGGCTCGGTAGCCGATACTCAACGCCGCGATATGCAAAACGCGCGTTGCTCGTCTTGCCCGGCGGGCTGAGCGCCGCGATGCCGTATCGAAACGGGGCGGCTTTTAGCGCTGATATGGACGGTGGCGGCAGAACAACGTCCTCTCCGCCCGCGATGAAACGAATGATATTCATCCCGAAGCCTGGCAACACCTCTGCCGCCGTATTCCCTTCGACCAGCCGACAGACTGTTTCTCCTTCACGCTGACTCCAATCTATTCGATATTGGCGCATAGGCAGCTACTCCTCCGACTCCAGCTTGTATACGCCCTTCCTCCAGCGCTTCCTCAAGTCGGGGCGGACCAGGGCGGTCGCCGCAAGCAGCGTCATGCCGCCGTCCACAACCAGGTTGATGCCGTTGACAAAGGCGGACAAGTCGGATGCGAGGAATAGCACAGCATTCGCTATATCCGCCGGAAACGCGAGACGGCCTGGGGGATAGCAGTCGCGGTGGATATCGAACTCTGCATCGTTCTCGCGATTTCGCTGCTTCGCCTCGTTCAATACCCCTCCCGGGGAGACGCAGTTCGCCCGAATCCGGTATTTGGCGCCTTCGATCGCAAGCTGCTCCGTCAAGGCGATGATGCCGTTCTTCGCCGCCGCATATGCCGGGAAGCCGGGATTCATTCGAAATGCATTAATGGATGACATATTCACGATCGCCGGGGCTTCCGACTTGCTCAAAAGCGGCATCGCGTATTTGCTGCAGAGGAAGACGGACGTCAGATTGACATTCAGCATGTCGTTCCATTGCTGGAGCGAAAGATTTTCCACAAAGCCCCCTCGGGTCATACCGGCGCTGTTGATCAATATATCCAACGCCTCGATCCCCGCGAACGCCTGTTTCACCGCCGTTTCATCCGTGACATCCATGACGGCGGCTTCCGCCCGATACCCTCGCTGCACCAGGCGTTCCGCCTCTGCCTCCACCGCCGGACCGTTCCGATCCGCAAGCAGCACAGTGCAGCCTTCGGAAGCGAGCCGTTCGGAGATCTCCCCGCCCAAATTCCCGGCCGCGCCCGTAATGAGCGCTTTTTTTCCCGCTAACAGCATGGTCAGCAGCTCCGTTCCGTTGAGATTGTTGAGGATATTGCCGTTAACCTTTCCATTTGAGCGCCAAAGGGTCCAATCCAGCCAAAGTTTCGAATACTTCGCTGCGCAAAATATCGTCGATAGGAGCATTCGGATTCCGAACGTAAGCAGATCGAATAATGCCGCCCGCCTTCAGCACTTCCTTGTGTACGGCCATCGCGAAGCCCGCAATCGTTCCAATGCGGATAAATGGCAAGTAGCGGTAAAACAGATCTCTAGCTCCATCTTTATCGCCGGAGATGAATTTCTGATAAATGTCCACGCATGCGTCCGGGAATTCGCACGCCGGCATCGTTCCGGCCGCGCCACGACAAAGTTCCTCGAAATAGTACATGCCGTTGAGACCCCCGAACACTGTCAGCAGCCCTTCCGACTGTTCGATCACCTCCGTTATTTTCACCGTTGTCGGCGGAGCCTCCACCTTCACATACGCGATATTCTCGCACTCCTTCGCGAGCCTCGTCATCACAGGCACCGGGATCGCGACGCCGCTTGCGATAGGCGCGTCTTGCAGCATGATCGGGATGTCGACCGCCTTCGCGATCGCGACGAAATATTCGATCATCCGCTTGCCGTCCGGCTTGACCATGTATGGCGGAAGCACCATCAGTGCGTCCGCACCGGCGTTCTGCGCCCATTTGCTTAATTGCACCGCACCTTCCAGCCCCGTGTGTCCGCTGCCGAACACGAGCGGTACTTGCCCCTTCACCTCGTCCCTGACGATCTCCGCAATCATCTCCCGCTCCCGGTCCAGCAGCGTATACATCTCGCTTGCATTGCCAAACAGGGCGATGCCGTCCACCTTCGCCGCCAGTTGGAAGCGGACGAGTTCGCGCAAGCTTTGCTTATCCACCTCGCCCGTTTCGGTGAACGGGGTGGCCAGAATCGGATATACGCCTTTCAAAGCCCTGTGTGTTTGTGCCATGTCGCGATCACTCCCTTTGGAATTTCCCATTACACCGATCAGTATATATTCCGCAGGAGAAAATAAAAATTCCCCTCAGACTATAAATAGTGAGGGGATGTAAACGCTTTATTCGTACAGTTTCTCATACAGTAGGGCGGTTTTTACATTTGGTGCGTCACTATAAACCTACTGACGTTTAGGGATTCGCATCTCGACGATCGTGC
This sequence comes from Paenibacillus sp. PAMC21692, assembly GCF_014303795.1. Lineage (NCBI taxonomy): Bacteria > Bacillati > Bacillota > Bacilli > Caryophanales > Paenibacillaceae > Paenibacillus > Paenibacillus sp. PAMC21692. The sequence continues at coordinate 3,156,803 of NZ_CP060293.1, read as the reverse complement.
CTTCTCCTTCTTTGCCGAAAATGCGAATGCCATAGTTCTCGCCGAAGATCAGACGGATTCTCTGGTTGACGTTGCTAAGCCCGATATGGGCGTCTTCCTTGATTTCCTTGGATTGAAGTCCTTGATTGATTTTGTCCGCCATCGCGTGGCTGAGGCCGACCCCGTTGTCTTTGATTTTCAACACGATGCTTGTCCGCTCCTCATATCCGATAATGCTGATCACGCCCGGTCTGCCGGAAGGTTTAATCCCATGAAAAATCGCATTTTCGATAATTGGCTGCAAGGTAAGCTTTACAGTCAAATAGTCGAGGATATTGCCGTTGATTTTCCAAATAACCTCCAATTGTTCCTTGAAATGAAGCTGCTGCACCTCCACATACAGCCTGGCATGTTCCATCTCCGCTCGCAGCGGAATAATACTTTCGCCTGTCGACAAGCTGAGACGCAGCAAACGCGACAAAGCCTGAATCATGACCGAAGCTTCGTTCTTGCCATGCGTCAGCCACATCACCTTCCAATTGATCGCTTCGAGCGTATTGTACAGGAGATGAGGGTTAATTTGCGCCTGCAGCGCGATGCCCTGCGCCTTGCTCATCATTTCGTAGCGACGATTCAACTCTTCCTCCATCTCTTTCTTCTGCTCCGTCGATTCCATAATTGTCGCTGCGATATATTTAATTTCATTGGCGGCCGCAGGCGCCTTGCCCTTAAAGTCCCTCATCGGCGGATGGCTTCGTTCGAGCAATTGCAGAATTCCCCGAATCGGTTGATAGGTCTTGACGGTAATCAGGAATGCAATGATGAGGCTGGAGCCAATGCCGATCGCGATTAGCAAATAAATAAACGAATGAAGCTGGTTTTGTCTCGATTCGTCGCGCTCCAACGGTACGATGGACAGATAGGTCCATTCGCTGCGGGAAGAAGGAACCGCCGAGACAATCCGATCCATGCCGTCATGCTTGACAATATCGGAGAACGGCGCCGTCGCCAGAGGGAGCGGCAATTCCGGATGCGACAACCCGATTGATTGGGTAATGGATTGTTGATCTTGCGTATAAACGATGTTGCCTGTTCGATCCAGAATATAAATTTCCTGTTCCGGTATAATCTCCTTTAGCAGTGGCTCCAGTTGTTTGGCGCCAATGGTTACGATCAGCAAATTTTCTCCGCTTGCGCCGCCAGTCGAAATCTTGCGGAACAACACAAGATTGTATTCTGCGGTGCTGCCAGCCGGCTTCTGCAATGTGCTGATCCAGATGTTGCGCTCATCCTTCTTGGCGGTGTATTCATCGAACCACCATCGGTGCTCAAACTTGTCCAACGTTCCAGCGTTTGTCGGAGAAAGCAAATATTCGTTCGGCCCGTTGCGGGAGTATATCTGGATCGAATCCACATAAGGATTCGTTAAAATCGAAGTGTGGAGAACGTCCTGAATGCTGCGAAAACTTGAAATCACGGAATAATTGAGCGGATATTCGATCTCGCTTCCCGTCAGAAACTTCTCGACGGCCGGGTCGACGCTGAGCCGGATGCCGAGATTCTCCGCCTCGGCCATAATGAGGTCCATCGTATCCCGAATCCGGGTGAGCTCGCTGGCGTTCGCGCGGCCCACCTCCTCTCGCAGCGTCGAGGCGTTGTAATCGAATACGAGATAATGAACGCATGCCAACGGAACCATAAGCAGAAAAAATACAACGATAAAATTTTTAATGAAAATACTGTTGAATTTATAGTTCCGGACATACGTCCATAATGTCGTTTGTTCTCCCATATGCGCCTCCCCGAGTAGCTTCGTTCCCGTCATCCGGCGGTTAATCAGTCGGACCGTTCCCGATATTCGCTCGGCGAACATCCCGCATATTGCCTGAACAGTTTGTAGAAATGCCGTACATCTTTATAACCGGACTTTTCGCAAATCTCGTATATTTTCAAACTTGTGTTCCGTAGAAACTGCGCTGCCTGCTCCATCCGGATTTCCGTCACGTAATCGGAGAAGCTTGTCCCCGTCTCCATCTTGAACAGACGACTCAAGTAAACCGGGTTCAGGTAAACATGATCTGCCACATCCTGCAGCGAGATCTCTTTGCCAATGTTTGCTTTGACGAATTGTTTCACTTGCGTAATAACCTTTCGTTCCTTCTCCGCATTGGCGCTTGTGTCCCTGCGGCTCAACTCCTGCAGCAGCGACATGCCGATGCTCCGAATCTCTTCCATATTTTCCGATTTGCACAGTTGCATCAACTGGCGGCTGCCGCTTTCCGCCGCATATACCTCATCCATGCTGCCGAACAGTTGAATGAGCAGGGACTTGACCGTATCGATCGATTCTCCGCCGTAATCCGCCAACGTCTGCTCCAGCAGCCGCTCGGCCTCCTCGTAACGTTCCGCCTGCAAACACTCGGTCCAGCGCCGCTTGTCCTCGATCCACTGCTGCAGCCGCGCGTCCGACGAGCGATTCGGGCGGAGTCGCAAAGCTCTATGTTCCTCCAGAAACTCGCTCAGCGCGCGCGGTTCCGAATCTCCCTGCCATTCGATCTCAAGCCCCAGCAAGGCGCGCAATCGAGACGACGCTTGTGCGAGCAGACGGTCAATCTCGCCGGCAAGACCGCCCTGTTCCGGCTCGACGCAAATCGCCAGCATCATCAGCGGATTCGAGGCCGACCCGAACGGCAGCAGCGCAATCGATGAAGCGTGCTCCGACAAGCTATGCAGCAAGGTGCGCTGCACGGCATCCGGCGGGGAAGCCGACGGCCAGGCAATGCGAACGGCGGCGCAGGCGCATGTCCGCGGATCAATATTAAGCCCGATCATCTCGATCTGTCTAGCAATCTCGTCTTCGTCCGCAAGCGTGTCGAATAGCAGATGAGGCAAGTAGCGCTCTTTCAAATACCGCATCATCTGATTCTGCATTTCTTTGTCCAGCGCCGATCGCTGGCGTTCCGCCCGCTCCTGATCCAACTGCTCCTTCAAAGCGCCGAATACCCGGTACACTTCGTCCAGATCGGTCGGTTTGGGCAAATATTCCTGCACATTATACCGGAGCGCTTCCTTTGCCAATTCGAACTCCTGGTAACCGCTGATCAACACTACCTTGACGGGAATGCGATGATCGTATATATGCTTTGCTAGCTCCAGCCCCGACATAAACGTCATGCGGATATCCGAAAGCACGACATCGACTTGATGCTCCGCCAAGTATGGAATCGCTTCCATTCCATCCTTCAGAACGGCCTCCACTCGGAAGCCCCATCGCTTCCAGTCCACAATCTCGGTCAGCCCGTTCCGAACCACCTCGTCGTCATCTACGATTAAAATTCGATAAGGCGCATCTTTCATTTCAGACCTCCGATTCTAATTAGAATATTAGGATAATTCTAGATTGACACAAAATATAGAATTCGTAAACCGTGAGATAATAATGTGAACGTGAAGACGGGGCGGTTCAGAAGTCAGTTTTTACTGACTTTCTGGACAGCCCCTTTCTCTATGCACGGGTGGACACTCTTACCGCCCTACCGTCTCCACAACAGGCAGGCTGATTTCGAATAGGCTCCCTGCTCCCAGCCGACTGCGTACAGAGATCGTACCCCCATGAACCTCTATGATTTTTTTGCATATAAAGAGGCCCAGTCCCGATCCTCCGTATTTGCTGGAACGAGACTTGTCCCCACGGTAAAAGCGCTCGAAAATATGCGGCAGATCTTCCTCCGCTATAAACAGCAGCGGTGATTTCCGTTAAGCTGCCGAAGCCATTAACGATGCTCCCGATCGCCATCGCTATTAACGGACAAAGAAGAGACAATGTCACAGCACCCAACATAAAAGCGGCCAGCTTCGCCAAATAAATCTGAGTACGCGAGTAGCCGGTTGAGCAGACGACCTTCATGACACCGGAAGCATACTCCTTGGAGATAAAAAAGCCTGCCAGAATACCTATCGATATTTTTAATAAGATCTGATTGGCCTGCACTCCGACGACAAAGGATTGAATGCCGGTCATTGGCGGTTTTCCGGAATTGCTCCCGACAAAGTAGAACATCACATATAACATAATCGGAGCAAAAATCATGACCATCAGCAAGGCTTGGTACAGCGGATCATGGCGCAGCTTGTACAATTCGGAGCGAATAAGATTAATCATGACTGTTTCCTCCGATCTTCTGGATGAAAAAACGCTCCAGCTCTTCGCTCACAGGCATAAATTGCTCAATCTCCAACCCGGAAGCTGCCAACAAGGAAGAAATCGCGCCCGGCCGCTCAGTGGATTCGTATAATCGAATGGATCCGTCGGGCATTCTATTGATCTTTGCCGGTGCCTGATCCATTAAAACCTCTACAGCCCGATCCGAATCATCGACCTTGATATGAAGGTATTGGCGGCATTTCTCATTCAACTCCCTCGCAGTCAATTGCTCCAGCAGCTTCCCTTGATGAATGATACCGTAATGGGTAGCCAACAGATGGAGCTCGCTGAGAATATGGCTGGAGATCAGGATGGTCAAGCCGGTATCCCGGTTAAGCCTTGTCAGGAGCTGCCTTAATTCCATCACGCCAACAGGATCCAAGCCATTCGTCGGTTCATCGAGAATAAGAAATTCCGGGTCCCCCAGCAATGCAATAGCCAGGCCGAGGCGCTGCTTCATTCCCAGTGAGAATTCCTTGACCGGCTTGCTGCCCGTATGGTCTAGGCCAACATTGTTCAACAGCTTATCGAGGCTTGCTCTATCGGAAATGCCCTTCTGAAGCCGGCGGACCTCCATGTTCCCTCTCGCTGTCAGATGAGATAGCAGCGCGGGACTTTCAATCGTGATCCCCATGCGCTTGCGCGCCTGAACAATGCCGCTTGCGGAACTTTGCCCAAACAGCTCGAAGCTGCCGGAGCTGGGGAAGGCCAAGCCCGAAATAATTCGCATCAGTGTGGATTTGCCCGCACCATTCTGTCCGATAAATCCGTAAATGCTGCCTTTACAGATCGACAGCTCCACTTGTGACAGCGCGGTATGTTTCGGATATTGTTTGGTCAATTGCCGGGTTTGCAGAACATATTCTTCCACGTTGCAGAAATCCCCCCTTATTGTTGTAGCCACAGGCTGTCTATGACTTTTCTAATCATAAACTTCAGTTGTGAATAGCCAGCTTCCAATAAGTAAACAAAGTATGGGGAAATGATTAACGTTTGATAAACAGTGGAGAGGACAACAAAATCACCTGACGGTGATTCAATAACCCTAAAACGTCCAATCACTCGCTGCCTATCGGACATACATGACGCTATTCTTCAATGTTTCAGGTTTTCGGGAATGGAAGAGACATAGACAACCTTATTGGCATCATCCGAGCGCCATTTGGCTGGATACTAGCGAAATCGTGTCGCTGGTGTCTGTTATTTTTTTTAACCTTTTGTTCGTCAATCTTGGAGTTGTATCCTTTCCTATAGAAGAACAAGGCCATGCTTCGGATGCTTCAAAGGATACCTATTCCCAGCCTTAGCCTTACACTTCTACTTATCCACAATGTCTGAAATTCATCATTTCCTAAATAACAAGAAAAACCGTCAAGGCGGTTTGTCCCTGACGGTCCTTTTTGTGCTGAGGCCAAAAAGCCAAAAGAGCTGTTTCATCTTTTTCAGGTTTTTTGATATAAGGCGCTGGTGCGGCTGCCCAGTGTTTCCTTAAGTTCATTTGCGTACGTATTCATTGGCGTAACTTCCTCGTTTTTCAAGGGGCTTCGCTATACGATTTCATCTCTCTGTCGAGTCCTTTTTCTCATTTCGCGCAAAAAAAAGAGCGGGTTATCATTTCAATACCCTGCTCTTTACTTCATTTTGGCCCTGTGCCTTAACTTAATGATATTGCCCCTTAGGCTGGGTAGCCGTAGGCGATTCTCTCCTTTCTTCCCTTTCCTTGGTTTGGACCTCTATTGTCCAATGTGATACACGATGGCGAGGGCCTCTTGGAGATGAGCGACCTGCAGCTTTGCTAAGCAAAGCCCCATAGCGACAAAGCGTGAACAAAACCGGCTAGTTGAACAAACTAAACAGGTGTGTGCGGAACTGAGCGACGTTATTTTCGCCAATTCAACGGTTTACGGTACCCTTACGGAACGGAGCGCTCTTATGCCAACACAATTGCACTCCATCCCCCTTATTATCAACCAATAACGTCTCTGAGTTCCGCTAGGCCTGCCTTTACCCCTCCATTCGCTCAATTAAGGTCTCTCGGTTCCGTTGTCGCTTAGCACCTACGCATGCCGTAGCGACAACGACTGAACTCGCGCTCCACCCAGGAACTTATAATGTCTATATTGTCGAGAAAGCCGCGAAAAGCCTTGTACAATCAAGGCCTTTCGCGGCATAGAGCGCTATTGAACCGTTGCAAGCAGGCTGTCCACAATATAGTCGAGCTGCTTATCGAGGGAATAAATATCATTGTAATAAGATAAGCCAAAGCCGATTTCAATCAGGCGGCCTTCCTTGACTGCTGGAATACTGTTCCAGACTGTGTTCCCGGACAGATCAGCCATTCCCTCATAGGAGGAACGAAACACGTAATCGCCTATATACTCCGAAAGCACCTCGAAGGACAATTCCATGCCAGTAGCCTCCGTCGCCATATCGATCTCCGCTTGCAGTTTTTCAGGGGCCTTCATTCCGAGGTATTCATAAATAATTTGCGAGCCGCGCCCATAATCCTTGCTGGCAACGACCCCCATCGAGCCATTTCCGCCCTCTACGATCGTTACGGTCTTATCCAGCAGCCCCGCATCAGCCAGCTTTTGCTTACTCGCTTCCACTTTTTCATAGAATTGCTCCAGCACTTCATTTACAACATGTTCTTTGCCCAGCACATCGCCGACTTGCCGGATTCGCTCCTCCAGCGGAGCGTCAAAATAGCTCAAGAGTACGGTTGGCGCAATATCTTTCATCAGTTCATATGTTTCTTCCGATGGAACGATAATCAAATCGGGATTCAACGCAAGTACTGCCTCCTGGCTCGGTTTGAACCACTCTCCAAGCTGGGGAACATCTGCAAGCGCCTTTTCGAATGCCGCCCCGCTGTAGACTGCGGACACGCCCACTGGCGTAACATCAAATGCAAGTACATCGCCAAGCATATATAACACGACTACGCGCTGCGGATTGCTCGGAACCTCTATCTCGCCTTTTGCCGTCGATATAACTCGCGTAGCCGGCTCCGATTCCACGACAGGCGAAGCCGACGGTTCGCTCGTCTCCTTAGGCGGTGCAGTTGTTGCTGCACTTTCAGCCCCGTTGCTGCCAGATGAGCAAGCAGCGGCCAGCATGATGAAACAAAGCAGAACAATAGTAAAAACATTTCTTCCAGAACCAGCAAACATAAAATAAATCCCCTCTCAAGCCATGTTCATATTGGTAACGATAATCGTTATCGATAATGTATCATGGCGCCCAATCACCGGCAATGTTGCATCTGGACATATCACACGGCAAATATAGACGAACATCAGCGAGCTGTCGCGAGCAGCCCGTCCACGATATGGGTTAACTGTTGATCGAGAGAATACAAATCGTTGTAATACGACAAGCCGAAGCTGATGTCGAGCAAACGCCCTTCCCGAACGACGGTCAGGCGGTTCCACGCTTCTTGCTCTGACAAATTCGGCATCCCTGCATACGTCGAACGAAAAACAAAATCGCCTGTATACGCATCAAGCTGATCAAACGGCACATGCAACCCGCTCGCATGGACAGCCTGGTCGATGCAGCTCTGCAGCCTCTCCGGCGCCTTCATGCCCAAATAATGATAAATAATATGCGAGCCCCGTCCGTAAAACTTGCTAGCCACGACTTCGACCCCGTTCTTGCCGCCTTCCATAATCGTTACCGTCTTGTCCAGCAGCCCCGCCTCGCGCAGCTTCCGCTTGCTAATGTCTATCTTCTCATGGAACTGTTCCATCCTTTGCGAAAAATCGTTATAAGAGCCCAACCATTCGCTAATATGGTTCATGCGCTGTTCTATCGGCCATTCATAATCAACATGGACAACAGGCGCAACGCCTTGCAGCATTTCGAAAGTCTGGATGGATGGCGCAATAATCAAATCGGGTCTCAATGCTTTAATCTGCTTTACCTTGGGCTTGTACCATTCCCCCAGTGAGGCGGAACCGTTCAAGCGCTGCTGAAGGCTCGAGCCTTCATAAATATCCGAAATGCCTACAGGAGCTACATCGAACGACAGCACATCGCCAAGCAAATACAGAACGACGACCCGCTTCGGGCGATAAGGCGCACGACGAACCGCAGCGACCGAAGCTTCAGGGAAATGCGCGCAAGCCGCACTCTCCGAACGGTAGCGAACAGGCGGGATACCTATATGTTTCTTGAACATCTTCGAAAAAGAATAGCTGTCCGCATATCCAATACCGCTGGCTATTTCCTGAACCGTAGCGTCCGTCACCTGCAGCAGTTGTTTGGCATAATCCATGCGCATGCGAATGACATAATCAATAGGGCTAAGTCCGGTTCTGTTCTTGAATAGACGCGCCAGATGCCGCGCGCTGCTGTCCATTTGCTCGGAAAGTTGCTCCAACGTGATCGGTTCCAGAAAATGCTCCTCCAAATAGTGAAGCGCCTCGGTCACTACGTCGGCCTTGCTTGCCGACGTCAATCTGTCCTGAAGCTGCAGCAGCAGCTGTTGGACAAAAGTGTAGAAGTACCCTCTTACATGCAATTGCTGCAACGGTCCTGGTTGCTGCCAACACTTGTGCATAGCTGTAAACAGGCGCAGCAAAACCAATGGTCGGTCCGGCACCACTGTATAATGCGAGCGAGCAGGGTCAGCAGCCAAGCCTGCCAACGCCCCATCCAGGGGCAGCAGAGGTCTGTATGAGACCCAATAACACACAAAACCTTTTTTGGGCGCTGATATAGTCACCCTTCCCTCTCGGCCGCCATGCAGCACGCAGAAACGACCGACTTGCTGCAACTGCCCGTCCAGCTTAATCTCGGCTCTGCCCTTTATACTGAATAAAAAAAAGCTGGACGACAGCAACTGCGGACATAGCCGCTCTCCCGGCTGCAACTCCACATATTGAAAGTCCACGATATGGACCGCAGCATGATTCCAAAACGCAAATTGCTCCTTCCAGTGCAAGCTGATCACCCCTTTCGCCTGTATGACGACAGCTCCCATTATATATGATAACGATTCTCACTTTCAATATGTAATCCAAACAAGCTCCGCCGCGATACTGATGGAAGGTGTTTGCCGGAACAGTTACTTGGTGGCGAGTGGCCGAACACAAATAATGTGAACTTGAAAACGGCAAGCGGACTCGTCCGCCTGCCGTCTTTTTCTTGCAAACATAATGACTTAGATTTTCTCGAACCGAAGCAGAATCACGCTATGAGCGGATACGTTAAGCCCGTTTTCGACGGATACAGCGTCGCGCATAACGGGAACGACCTGCTCCGGAGCCTCCGGCGTATTGGAAGCGTGAATATCTGGATGATGCAGCGACCATACGGTCGCGACGCTCTCGAATCCTTCCGGAATGCCCAGCGCAAGCTCGAAGCTCTCCTCCAGATGCCGATTCACGATCGCCACGCGAAGGCTTCCATCCTCCCCGATTGCTCCGACTGCGTCGATATAAGGCGAGGAGACAGGTTGATGCTTCCGCTCCAGCTCTGCGCTGTATTCCGGATTGCTCACTTGCGGCACCGGCGTTAGACGCGAAGGCGCTTGTACATCGACGCTCACGCTTTCGCCGACCATCCACTCTCTGTATTGTTTGAACAGATGGTACAAAGGCGTCTTAATGACGGCGTCCTCCGTCACGTTCATAATGCCGTTTCCGTTGACGAGGAACACGTAGTTCGCCATGCCCACATGCGGGCTAAGCCGGATCATCGCATGAAAGATTCCCGCCGCGAATATCGAGTCTTGAAGATTGCGGGGGCTGTTGCGATTGAGCGAATAACCTTCCTTGCCCGACGGATTCGCTTCGTAATGGCGAATGTTCCATTCGTCCAAGGAAAGCCGAATCGGGTGTTCGGGTTTCTTGTGCATCCTGCTTAGCGTCGTATCCAGCGTGCTGATCATCTTGCGCAACTGGTTCTCGAAGTACACCGGCGTAAAGGCAATCGGATAATATTCGTCCGAGCTCTCCCTGTCGATGGAGCAGCCATAAATATGAATCGTCAAATAGCTCAGATATTTGCCTGCAGCCTCGATGACCTTCCGGTCCCACTCCTCGTCGTTTCCTTCGTAGGACCCGACGCCAAGCAACTGCAGCTGCCTATCGTACTTCTTGGCGAACTGCGCCCAGTTAGCCAGCTTGGCCGCATATTCATCCGCGCCGAGATTACCGGCCTCCCAGTCCCCCCATGTCTCGTTGCCAATGCCCCAGAGCTTGACGCCATAAGGCTCCTCGCGCCCGTTCTCCTTGCGCCACAGTGCATCCGCCGTTTCGGTGCCGTTGCAGTAGTCGATCCAGCGCAAAGCGTCGACCAATGTACCTGTTCCCAGATTTACGTTTACATAGGGATCGGCGCCGACCTGCTCGCACCAGCTCAGAAATTCGTCCGTTCCGAACCGGTTCGACTCCAGGCCGCCCCAGTGCCAATTCGGACGAACCGGCCGCTGCCCGCTAGGGCCGACGCCGTCCTTCCAGTCGTACAGGTCGACATAACACCCTCCCGGCCATCGGATGACCGGAACGCCCAATTCCCGGGCTGCCTCGATGACGTCCTGCCGCAAACCCTGATTGTCCGACTTGGGCGAGTCTCCGTCCCATACGGACGGGTACATGCAATTGCCGAGATGCTCGAAGTATTGACCGTATATATAAGGGCTGATCTCGCCTATCCGTTCATGCATGTTAACCGTAACACTAGCCTTCATCTAACTGTCCTCCCTTTGGCCGCCGCTTTTCTTCGCGAACGGATTATGGTGGCTCGCCGTGCTGCCCGATCCCTCCGTCTTCGTCAGGCGCAAGCCGCCGTCGACCCGGTCCTCCACGCCTTCGGCCCCGAGCAGGTATTGGCCTTGTTCGATCAGCAGCCTCCGAACATCCGCCACTGGAACTTCCCGCGTGTTAAGCTTCTGGCTAACAGCCAGAGCCGCCGCGGTTCCGGCCCCTTGCCCAATGCCCATTGCCGTCGCCATGACGCGAACCGAACCAAACGCGTTATGCGTCGCCGAGATGCAGCGTCCGGCTACGAGCAGGTTATCGACGCCTTGGGGAAGCAAACTGCTGTAAGGAATTTCGTAGACCGCTTTGCCCGAACCGGTAAACACCTGCTGCTCTCCTTCCGGCGGGTGAATGTCGATGGCGAACGTGCCGCATGCAATGCCATCCTCGAACGCCCGGCTGTTCAGCACGTCTTCCTCGGTCATCGTGTAATCCCCGACGATATGCCGCGTTTCGCGAACGCCGACCTGCACGCCTGTATCGAGTACGTAGGCATCCTCGAATCCGCCGATGTTCCGCTTCATGAATTCGGTCACGGCCCACGCCTGATGCCGCGTTTCGATCTCGGCCCTCGTCAGGTCCATGACATTGGTGCCGTCGATGCCTTGAAGGCGGGTACAGTTCACCGCGAATTGACCTTCTCGCGGAAGCTCGTACATCAGAATCCGCGGCGCGGCATCTTTCGGATACTCCCCGCGCTCGACCGCCGCTTGAATAATTTCCTTCATCCCGAGAAACGCCAGCGCGCTTTGCGCGTCTATCTCTTCGTCGCTCGGCGAATCTTTGAGCAACTGCCGGTTGTCTTTCATCCATGCTTTTAACCGGCCAACATCGACGCCGGCCACCCGGTAGAACAGCGTTACCGGCTGCATCGCTCCGTCCGACTCCCGTCCTTTGACGAAAGGAGCGCCGATTCTCGCGGCGACGTCGGCGTCCGCCGAGCAGTCGATTACTGTTTTTGCCCGAATCGCCTGCCGTCCTGATTTGCTTTCGACGATAACGCTGGTGATCCTGCCGTCTTCCGCGTAGGCGTCGGCGAATGTGGTATGCAGCATCAGTTCGACGCCGGCCTCCTTCAGCATTTCGAACAGCACGAGCTTCATGCCTTCCGGATCGAACGGAGACATCGAAGCATTATCAAACGTCAGATCCGTGACATGGCCCAGAGAAGCCGTCTTCTTAACCAGCCGTTCAACCAGTTCGCCGGCTACGCCCCGGATAACTTGATTGCCGTTAACGTCATGGAACGTAAACATCGGATTGACCATCGCTACTGTCAGATTGCCGCCGACGAATCCGTACCGCTCAAGCAGCAATACCTTTGCTCCGTTGCGGGCGGCTGCTACCGCGGCGCCGATTCCCGCGGGGCCTCCCCCCACGACGAGCACATCCGGTTCCGCCGTTACGGGAATGCGCCGGGCCGTTTCTTCAATATAATTCATTTTCATGCCGCTCCTTCCAAGTGCAACGTATTCTCTATTTTTTTGTGCTGTACCAGTCGTTGATCGCTTTTATCACGTCGCTGCCTCCGGACGAATCCCATTTGCCGAGGAACTTGTCGAAGTTCTCGACCTTCTCGCCGCTGAGCAGCACCTGCAGGAAGAAGTCGTTTTCCATTTGAGTCAGGCTCGGCAAGTTTTTGCCGACGGCTTCGATTGGCGGCATAAACGCGATCGGATTGACCTTCGCATATTTGTCGAAATCCTTATTTATAGCATTAAAAGCTTCGAACAAAGTCGGCGTCCGGCGAAGACGCGCCAGCCACATTTCCGCATACTCGACTTCACGAATGCCGTTGAGGAAGAAGTACGCGCTGCCTCGTTTTTCCGTGAAAATCGGCATGATCGGGCTGTATACTTCGTTCTCCTCGTTAAACGTAACACCCTTTTCGCCCAACGTCAGAAACGTGAAATTGTTTTTCTCCATCTTCATGTCCATAAACTTGATCGCTTCTTCGGCATTTTTAGAGGACTTCGGAATCGCATGCACATAAATCAGCTTGTCGGCCATTTCCACGCCGGCCGATCCGTCAGGTCCCTGCAGAGGAGAAATGTAGCCCATTTTGCCATTTGGCACGTTTGTTTTAAAGGCATCGTTCATATTTGAAGCCAGATTCCAATCGCCCGAGATCATCGCCGCCTGACCGCTGATGAACTTCTCCTGAGCTTGGGCCGATTTATTGATCGGCCAGTCTTTATCGACCAAACCTTCGTCGAACAATTTCTTCATGAAGGCAAAATACTCTTCCATTGCCGGGTGCTTAATTCGCGGCAGCAATTGTCCGTCCACTTCGGACCACGCCGTATAGATGCCGTACGCGCTCCAGACCATAGGTACGTTCATTCCGTTCCCCGTAAGCGGAATCATATCCGGCTTCTTTGCTTTGATCGTTTTCAGCGTCTCGTAGAATTCGTCAAGCGTTTCCGGCGTTTTCAAACCAAGCTCATCCAGCACATCCTGCCGCACGATCATCGTCTGCTCAATGTTAGCGCGTTCGTTTTTCTGCGGAATGCCGTACAGCTCCCCGTTGTATCTGCCAAGTTCCCAGGAGGATTCCGATATTCCTTCCTTCAGGTTCGCTCCGTGTTGGTCTACCAAATCTCCGATCGGCTGAAGCGCGCCTTGGGCGACCAGCGTATAAAACTGCGGCGGGTTTAACGTGAGAATGTCATAGTTCGCGCCGGACGCAACCTCGATATTAAGCTTTTCCTCCGGATTATCCTTAGGCAAAAGCGTATAGTTGATCTTATACCCCGTCGTTGCTTCGATGTCTTTGGCGACAGGATCGTTGTTCGGGTCGAAACCGACGTTAAAAGCAAGAACCTCCAGCTTCGGCTTCGCTCCTCCGGTTTCCGCCGATGGCGAAGACGATGGGCTCGTTCCGCCCTGACCGGTTTCCTGCCCCGTTCCTCCCGAGCATCCCGCAAGCACGGTTAATGCCGCGATCCCGGCAATTGCTGTTTTCATCCATTTCATGCGATTGGATAGCATAGATGATTAGCCTCCCTTTTTGTAACCCCTGTTTTTTATATTAAGGCACTTTGCCTCAAAACCTAACCTTTAACCGATCCGAGCGTCATCCCCGTTACGAAATATCGTTGCAGGAATGGATAAACCAATAATATAGGTACTATCGAGGAAATAACGGTCGCCGCGCGAAAGCCTTCGGGCGCCATGCTGAGTCTGACCGTGTCCGGCTGTTCCTGCAGCAGCTCCTCCGTGTTCGCAATCGTTTCGTACAAAAACAGCTGAAGCGGCTTCAAATCGACCGAGCTGATATAAATCAGCGGGTGAAAATAATTGTTCCAGTAGCCGACAGCATAGAAAATGCCTAGAGTCGCGATGACCGGCAACGATATCGGCAGCACGATCGATCGCAAGATTCGCAAGTTCGTCGCTCCATCGATCTTGGCGGATTCTTCGATACTTTCCGGAATGCCCTCGAAAAACGTTTTGCAGACGAACAGGTTAAACGGCACGACGAGCAGCGGAACAATCATGGCCCAGATCGTATTGAGCAGTCCCAGCTCCTTCATCAGGATGTAACCTGGGATGATGCCGCCATAAAACAGCATGCTGAATACGTACAGCAACAGAATCGGCTTGCGTCCCTTGAATTCGGGCTTGGATAGCGGATAGGCTGCCAATATCGTAATCGTCAGACTGAGCGCCGTGCCAATGATCGTTACAAGCAAAGTCACCTGCAGCGCTTCGAAAAACCGGGTATGCGCAAACACGAAACGAAACGCTTCGAGATGCATGCCGATCGGGTAAAACGTAATTTTATTTCCCATGACGGACGCTTGATCACTGAACGACTTCGCAAGCACGTGCAGGAAGGGCAATAGGCAGATGAGCCCAACTACGACGATCAGCACATTGTTGACGGCATCGAACCATCGGTCCGATCGGTTGCGAATAGAATTCATGAAATGGTTCTCCCTTCTCCCGTCCCCGGGCTACCAGATGCTTTTTCCAAGAAACCGTTTGCTGGCCTGGTTGCTGGAGTACACCAGTATGAATGCGATAACCGATTCGAATAAGCCAAGAGCCGTCGACAGGCTGAAATCCATCTTCCCGAGTCCGATCCGGTAAACAAACGTCTGGATAATATCCGCGACATCGTACACCGCAGGATTGTACATGACCAGAACCTGCTCGAAGCCGGCGTTTAAAATTTGTCCCAACCGCAATACCAGGACGAGCATGATAACAGGCATAATGCCGGGAATCGTAATATGCCAGATTCGTTTAAAACGACCTGCCCCGTCTATGAGCGCCGCCTCCTGCTGCTGCGGGTCGATGGCCGTCATTGCCGCCAGAAACAGAATGGTGTTCCAGCCGGTTTCCTTCCACCCTTCTGTAAAGACGAGCAGGGAACGAAACCATGACGAATCGGAGAAAAAGCTGATGCTTTGGCCACCGACGGCTTCGATCACTTTGTTGATCATGCCGTAGGAGCCGAACAAAGAATAGAACAGACCGAAAATAATGACCCACGACAGGAAATGCGGTAAATACACGATCGTCTGGACCCAGCGTTTCATCCAGCGGATTCTCAGCTCGTTTAGCGAGATTGCGACGAGAATCGGGATCGGAAACAGGAACACTAATTTGTACAAGCTGATGATCAGCGTATTGCCGATGACCCTCAGGAAAGCTTCGTCCTCAAAAATGCGGTTAAAGTGTTTCATGCCGACCCAAGGGCTTGCCATGATCGAATCGATGATGTTGTTGCCCGCAAACAGGTTAAAATCTTTGAAAGCCAGCGATAAGCCAAGCAATGGAACAAATTTGTACACGACCAGGAAAATCAGTCCCGGCAAGCACATCAGATAAAGATCGTAATTCATCCGGAAATAGCGCCAAAATCGTTGGCCGTCCGGCTTGCGGCGGCCTGCCGCCATCGAAGGCGGCAGCTGTTCCGTCACTGCTTCGGACTCTTTCATCCTCTACCATCCTCTCCGTCAGACTTTACACCATTTTACGATTCGCCTTACAATGGGGTTGAGTGATTTCCCCTTGAACAAATTGTAACGGCTACCCTTGATCGGTTATAGAGGAGCGGATTACGATTTTACGGTGCTACTGTATAGTTTTAACTCGTTCGGGAGGAATGATGAAATGTACAAGCTCTTTATCGTGGACGATGAAAGCTCCGTTCGCTCCGGCCTGCGGGAATGCGTCGATTGGTCTGCCTTTGGATTGGAAGTGGCCGGGGAAGCCGAAGACGGGGAGATGGCATTGCGGGCGATTCGCGAAACAAAGGGCGTCCGCATCGTATTGACAGACGTGCGGATGCCGCATTTGGACGGAATCGGGCTGGCCGAACGGCTCACTGAAGAAGGCCATCCGGCGAAGTTCGTATTCATTAGCGGTTACGGCGATCTGGACTATTTAAAGAAGGCGATACGGCTTGAGGCCGTCGATTATTTATTGAAGCCCGTGCGTCTGGGCGAGCTGACCGAGCTGCTTCGGCGACTCGTCGACAAGCTGGATGCGGAAGAAGAAGAAATCAGGACGCTGAACGGGCTGCATATGAAGCTGAACCAAAGCATCCCGCTTCTGCGGGAACGGCATCTGGCCGCTCTCGTCCTGGACGGTGCCAAGGATTTGGAGGCGTTAAGGAACAAATTCGAGTTTCTTGGCATACGGCTGCCCGTTTCTCCATTCCGTCTTGGCGTCTTTGCCATCCGTATAGACGATTACGGCAAAGTAATCGGAGCGCTGCCGGAGAAAGAACGACAGTTGCAAGCGTTTGCCCTTTTGAACATCATCGAGGATGTGTTGAACGAACGTTATCCAGGACATGCGTTCGAGGTACGGACCGGGGAGTACGCCGGCATCGTCCACTTCGCCTCGGATGACGAAGAAGACGGCTTCTTTGCGTTGATACAGCGAGTCAAAGAACAGATCAACCGGCTGTTAAAGCTTGAAGTGACGATCGGAGTAGGACCGGCGGCGGAACGTTGGGAAGAGCTGCCAAACGCCTATGGTCAGGCCGCACGGGCTTCGGAGCATAAATGGTATGTCGGGAAAAACCAGATTATCTCGATGGACGGACTCATCTACAATCCCTCTACCCGTACCAATGGGGGAGGCGAGGAGCTCGAACCGAAAGAAATTGCCGCATTGTTAAAGGGATCCGACCGGGACGCCCTGCGTCTGGCGGCAGAAAAAGCGTTCGAAGGCGGCGAGGAAACAAACGCCATCTTCCGGACCCGGATTGCAGGGGCCCAGCTTCTGGCGGTGTGCGCCGAATTGCGGCGGGAGATGAACCTGCCCGCCGAAAGTCTGGAGGACGGCGAGCTCCGGTTATGGCAGGCGATCGTATCGGCGGAGACGGTAGCCGAGCTTCGCGATGAAGCCGTTCGTCATTTAAATCTGACCTATGCGGAAATATCGGACAAGCGCAAAAATAAAACGCACAACGTCGTGGCGCAAATTTGCCGTTATATCGAAGAGCATTATGCGGAAGACTTGACGAACGCCCAAATAGCCGCTTCCGTATACTTGACCACGACCTATGTCTGCCTGCTGTTTAAACAGGAGACGGGGAGAACGCTTAACGAATACATCATCGAGACGCGGATTGCCGCCGCCAAGGCGCTGTTGGCCGATCCGGCCAACAAACTGTATGATGTTTGTTATGCGGTCGGCTACAAAGATCCGGGATATTTCGGAAAGTTGTTCAAGAAGCAAACCGGTTACACGCCCGGCGAATTCCGGGAGCGGGGACTATGAACGGCTGGAGATGGCTAAAGGGATATTTGCGGGCCTATTCCGGAGCGAGCATCACAAAAAAAGCGATAGCGATCTACATCGTCGTCGTCCTGGTTCCCGGTTGCCTGCTGTTTTTTCTCTATTTTCAACAGACTTCCGGCATCATCGAACGGGAAATGAGCGATTCGATGCTGCAGACGCTAAATCAAGCCGAGTACAATATTTCCAACGGCCTGGATAATGTCGCGAGCGTCTCCGACAGCGTAATCGCCAATCAGGGGATCGCTCAGTATTTAAGCGGTTCCAAAAAACCGGCATACGAACAGTTCGAGGACTTCCAGGAGCTCGAGAAACTGCTTGTCAGCTTGGAACGAAATCGCGGCATTCACCGAATTCGCCTATTCGTCGACCCGAAGCTGACGTATTCGAGGGAAGACATTCATTTCTTTTCGTTGCAAGACCTGGATCGCGAAGCCGCCTGGTACCGAAACATGATTTCGCGCAACGGAGGCAATTATTGGCGCGGGACATATCTTCAACCTTATCTCGGGGAGTCGGATGCCAAAGTTATATCAGCTGTGCGCATGCTTCACGATCCGCTTCATTACGAGTCGGTTATCGGCGTGCTGTCGGTTGACGTCAAAGTGAGTATGATTCAGGAGATTTTAAGTCGGGTGTCCTTGTCGTCCTCTCAAGAAGTGTTTGTCGTGGACGACGATCGCCGACTTGTCTCGCATCAGGATGCCGCCAGGCTAGGACAGCCCGCCGACCTGACCGCAGCCCAGATGGAACAGTTAGCGAAATCGAAGGAAGGCAGCTTCCGGGACGACCAAGGAACAACCTCCTTCCTCTATCGCCGGATTCCGAACACGGATTGGTCGATCGTCGCCAAGCTGCCGACTGCCGAGCTTTCCGGCAAAAGCGTCGTCCTGACAAAAGTGTCAGCGGTTTTGTTGCTCGGGATCGGCTCCATCGTCTTTATCTTTTTCCTGGTGCTTGCGTTCGCGGCGGCGGCCGAAAGTTTGGCCAAGCGGGTTCGGGACATGAACCGTACCCTCAAAGCCGAAGGCTCCGCGCATTTCGATGGCAGCCTGCCAAAGCCGAAAGGCGATTTGCGGCAGCTCGAAAGCGCGATTTCGCGCATGGCGCAAACCGTGCATGACCTGACGGCGGAGTCTTACCGCTCCAAGCTGCACGAAAGGGATGCCCAGCTAAAGGCGCTTCAGGCGCAAGTCGATCCGCATTTTTTGTACAATACGCTGGACAGCATGAACTGGATGGCCATTCGCCGGGGAGCCGATGAGATCAGCGACTTGATCGAGGCTCTATCCACCTACTTCCGGCTAAGCCTTAACAAGGGCAGCGATGTGGTTACGCTTGCGGAAGAGCTTCAATTGATTCGATCCTATATGCACATTCATAACACTCGGGATGACAGCGGCATTGAGCTCTTCTGCGAAGTCGAAGAGACGTTGCTGTCCTGTCGGCTTCCAAAGCTAACCTTGCAGCCGATTGTAGAGAACGCGGTTCTGCACGGAATCCATATGAAACGGCCGAAGCGGGGGACCATCGACATATCCGCGAAACTCGAAGGACCCTGGCTAACGATCGAGATACGGGATGACGGCGTCGGCATGACTCCCGAACGTCTCGCGCAGCTTCTCGAACCTCCATCTCCAGACAACAAAGTCGAAAGCTACGGACTCTATAACGTGCACGAGCGCCTTCGCTTATTTTCCCGCGATAACGGCGCGGGAGTCACCCTGACCTCGAAGCCGGGTAGCGGGACGAATGTTTTGCTAAAAATAAAAATCTCGTCCATCTAGACTTTAATTGTTGCCTTTAAAAAATTCAGGGGGAAGCCCGGGTTATTCCCAAGCTTCCCCCTTTTTTTAATGTTCCTGTTACCATTCCGCCACGCTGCCGTCTTGATGGCGCCAGATCGGATTTTTCCAGTCGTGCCCGATTTCCGCCATTTTCCGTACATGCGCCTCGTTGATTTCAATGCCAAGCCCCGGACCGCCCGGGATCGAGACGCATCCGTCCACATACTCGAATACGGACGAGTCGACGACATAATCCAGCAAATCATTGCCTTGGTTATAATGAATCCCCAAGCTCTGCTCCTGAATAAACGCGTTATGGCTAGTCGCGTCCACTTGCAAGCAAGCAGCCAGCGCGATTGGTCCGAGCGGACAATGCGGCGCAAGGGCAACGTCGTAAGCCTCGGCCATGCTCGCGATTTTCTTGCATTCTGTTATGCCGCCTGCGTGCGACAAGTCCGGTTGGATAATATCAACGTAGCCGTCCGCGAGCAGCTTCTTGAAATCCCAACGCGAGAACATCCTCTCGCCGGTCGCGATCGGGATATGCGTAACGGCCGCAATGTCCCGAAGCGCCTCGTTGTTTTCTGGAAGCACGGGCTCTTCGAGGAACATCGGGCGGAAGGGCTCCAACTCCTTCGCCAAAATTTTTGCCATCGGTTTATGGACGCGACCATGGAAATCGATCCCGATTCCCAAATAAGGGCCGACGGCTTCCCTAACCGCAGCCACTCTCTCCAGAACTTGATCGATCTTGACATAGGAATCGACATATTGCAATTCTTCCGTCGCGTTCATCTTAACGGCGGTAAAACCTTGGGACTGCGCGCGTAATGCCGCCTGCCCGACATCGGAAGGACGATCCCCGCCGATCCAGGAGTAGACCTTCATGCGATCACGACAGGCTCCCCCCATCAGCTGATAGATCGGGGCTTGGTGGAATTTTCCCTTAATATCCCACAGCGCTTGGTCGATCCCCGCGATGGCGCTCATGAGCACGGGACCGCCCCGATAGAATCCGCCTCTGTACATCGCTTGCCAGTGATCTTCGATGGCGAGGGGATCCTTGCCGATCAGGTACCCGCTCAATTCTTCGACCGCTGCTTTTACCGCGCGGGCTCTGCCTTCCACGATCGGTTCTCCCCAACCGACAATCCCTTCATCCGTATCGATCTTTAGAAACAACCATCTCGGCGGAACGATGAATAACTCCATGCCCGTGATTTTCAAGCTCCTCATCCTCTCGATTGTATGGTATTGATCATATCTTGAATATGGGCTTTCATTAACGCCCGCGCTTGCTCGGCATCCCGCTCCTGTATCGCGATCGCGATCAGCCGGTGATAGCTGACGGCTTTATCCCGCATATGGGGCAGCTTGTCCGTCTCCCTCCTTCCTTGCGCCGACAGGTCTGCCACGACGGACAACATCTGAGCAAGCAACGGATTGTCGGCGCCTTCCGCGATCTCTTGGTGAAACTGAACATCCGTAGCGAAGTGATCCTCTCCCCGCCTGATCTGGTCTTCCATCAGATCAGCCAATTCGCGGATGGACCGGACCTGGGCCCCGGACGATCGGTTGGCGCAATACGCCGCCAGTTCAGGTTCGATCGCGAGACGAGCTTCCAGCAGCTCAAGCAGTGAACGGGTTTCCATTCCTCTGATTGGCGCTACTGGATCCTCGAGCAGTCCAGGATCGTTGCAGGCAAAAATCCCTCTTCCATGCTCGATGCTGACAATCCTGCGACTCTCAAGAAGGCGCAGCGCCTCGCGTACAGCCGTCAGGCTGAGCTTGTATTGCGACGCCAATTCCTGCATCGTCGGCAGACGTTCCCCGGGCTTCCATTCTCCGGAGCGGATTCGCTCTTGCAATTGCTCTAGTATCTCTTCGTGAGCCAGCTTTTTCATAAGTGCCTCGCAATCCTAGCTTTCATTAATGATATGATCTTTCTTTTTATAAGATATTATCTATTTGGCGATTTGTCAAAGATAAAAAAAGCCACAAAAAAAAGCCACCAAAAAAGCCACCAAAAAAGGGGATCCATGTCGCACAACGACACGAATCCCCTTCCGCTACAATTTCATTTATTCAGTTGCTGTCGCAACAGCGATATCGCCCGCAAACGGATGTTCCGGCGCGACATCGGTCCAAGGCAGCTTAATCGGTTCGGCTGCCGGAACACGTCCCGTCACCCGGTTAAGTATAGCTATCGTCTCGGCTCTCGTAATGGATTGGTCCGGACGGAAGCTGTCATCGCCGTAGCCGTTCCACCAGCCTGCAGCATGTCCGGCCTCAATCGCTGATTGTGCCCAATGTCCATTTGTATCCGCGAACAATTGCACAGGGGTCGCAGGAAGGGAAAGATTCTTCCAGCGCTTCAGGATCGTCGCCAGCTCCGCCCTCGTTACAGCTTGATCCGGTCTAAAGGTGTCGTCCGGATAACCATGGAATAATCCTTTGGCAGCCCAACGCCCGATCGCGCTCTTGGCCCAGTGGCTTCCGACATCCTTCCACAGCGCCGAACTTTGAGCATCCCCTTCTGTTGTATCGCCCTTTGGATCCTGGCCCGCCATGCGGTCCAGCAGCACAGCCAACTCCGCCCTTGCGAGGTTGTTATCCGGACGGAAAGTGCCGTCTGCGTAACCGTTAATATAAGCGTCCGGCTTGTGCGGAAGAGCAACGACCGTAAAGGTGCTGAATTTGTCGACCGTGATTTGCACGCCAGCCGATTGGCCGGATTCATCATAGACAAGTGTGCCCCGCTGGAACGCAACGTCGCCATCGTTGTGCTCGATATATACGCCTAGTCCCGCTTCCAGCTTCGTATATTGAAGCCGTTCCTGGGCGTTGCGCGGCAGCAAGGTCAGGATGATCGGTTCGCCGCTGAAATTGGTTTCTACAACCAGAGGATCAGAATGCCACAATGGTTCTCTACCGCCCAATTCAGAACGGACTACCGGCGAGGAGGACATCCGGCTTATCGCAGCTTCGTGCGCGGCAGCATCCAAATCCGCAATATGAATAACTAAAGGCTCCTTATGCTCTGCCAGACCTGCCATTTCCTCCAGAGGAATAGTCAGGCTCCAGCCCGGTCCAAGCAGCTCCAGCGTTAAACCGGCAGTTTTCAGCCGCGCTAATGCTCCCGGAGCAATTTGCAGCTCCCATCCAGCGGCTTGCCCTTCGCTCTCCCGCTCGCTTACAGCAACTGTCATGCCGCGCAGAGCGGAATTAGACTCGGCCGCTTTGTTTAAGGCATGGCGGACAGCTTCTTCCTTCATGTCAACCTTGCCGATTACGTTTCCATCCTTTTCCGTAAAAGTCACATGAGGCGTAGCTTGAATTTGTCCCTCTGCCACTTTAACATCCGCGAATGATACCGGAATTACGACGCTACCTCCGGAATAATCGGATCCTGCGCTTTGCCGTACAACCACGACGGTATAATGTTGTTCGGTGCCGTCCTGCGCGGTCACATCTATTCGTATCGCCGGATTTTCTCCCAGCTCTAACGGAATTTCTTGCGATGGGGTTCCGCTTAACACCGTTTCGCCATTAACCTCGATGACGGCGTGCTTATTCGTTGCGACAGGCGTAACCTCAATCCGATCAACGCCGCTTACAACCGCCTTATATGCCAGCAGCTCGGGATCGAATGGCGAATCAAGGCTGCCGCTGCTTAGCGCAAGCTTAGAGAGCGTTGCGTCCGAGGATGGATTCACCAGCACATACGGCTGATTGTCGGCATGCTCGCGCGAGTGAAACTGGACCAAAGCCCCGGAGGAATTCGGAATATCGTTAATAATGAAACGAACGGTTACTTTCTGATCTCCCCCGGTCCCCATTCTGCTCTGGACGAATGAGGCGATGTCGAACGAATACCAACCGGCGTTCTGCACCTCCATCGTACCCAGCGCTTGTGGCGTTTGCAGCGGCCTGTTGTTGAACACAATCGTATTTTCATTCCAGCTGCTGTTGGGATAGCCGATAACATCGATTTTCACTTTTTTGGGAAGCGTTTCGGCCAAATAAACATGCACGTCCGCCGATTGTACGGGCTGCGTATATCCGGACAAATCGAATTTCAAGTAGGCAAGCTGATCTCCGCCGCCATCCGCATTCAGGATATCCATAACGTTCAAGTATTCCGAAGCGCCATAATTGGTTGATGGATGATTTTGATGCACATGCGCATCCTCGACGGCAACGAATACATTGTCCACCGATGTTTCCGACCGCTGTACGGTGATCGTATAGCTGTCCATAGCCGCATTAGGCGCAGTCATTTGCACAACGATAATGGTTTCTTCTTCTCCCAGCGATATAGGCGGGGATGCGGCGCCGCTTGCAACCGGAACCCCGTTTACCAGAATCGCGGTGCCCGCTTCCTCCGCGGTCGGGGTAATACGAATCGATGTCGTTTCGGCGTCTACCTGCAAGTTGTAGTGAGACTGATCCGGCGCGAATCCCTCCGACAATTCTCCGTCGCTTACGGCCAAGCTCTGAAGGCGAACGCGCGGATACACATTGGCTGCTCGCGGCATGTCGTAGGCCTGCGCCCAGTAATAGCCGCTTGCTGTGACGCGTCTTGGCATAAAGCCCGCCAGATGGTTTTCGCCAATCGTTTCCGAAGTGAAGGATACGGCAGAACCGCCCGTCTGGCCCGATACATATCGGCCTCCGGCATACGTGAATCTCCCCTCGACATTGGCCGCGATCGGCGCTCCGGTCGCGTAATCGGAGATTGCGATAGCGGCTGACACCGCAGTCCCCGACCGTTCGACCTTCATCGAGGACACGATCATCGGCTTAAGCTCCGTATGCCGGGTTGTTGCCGCCGCTTGCTCCGATGAAGGACCTACATTGCCTCGCAAGTCTACGGCAGCCACTTTATAATAGTAGGTCGTTTCCGGCAGTAAGCCCGTATCTTTATAGGACAACGATCTGGCCGTACCGATCGCATGTTCAGCGCTTGCCGTGAAATTGGGCACTGTGCTGCGGTATATGACATAATTTTCGATCTCCGAATTATCGTAAGCCCGACCATAGGACAACGTTACGGTCTGATAATCAACAGCCTGCGCGGAGGGTTGGCGACTGACAACAGAGGGAGGCTCAGAGTCGTCAGACGGCATCCATAACACTCCGTCCGGTCCCCAATGCGAAGGCAGCCATCGGATGGAATCATAATGGTGCATGGCAATTCCTCCGAAAGCGGGATTGCCGCCAAAGGCCGTGTGCACCTTGTCGAGCTCGGACTCCATATAGGCTCTGCCTTCTTCGCGGAAGGTGATCGTCTCCGGATCTCCGCTATTGGCAATGTCGAGCGTCTCTACGCCGATCACGACCGAATTCGGCTTGCCGATCGCGTTGGCATAATCGATTTCCCCTTGCGCTTGCTCAATCAGCCCGACGGAGCCTTCCGCCTGGTCTCGATAGTTCATAATCGAAATATAGTCCACCATATCCTGAATATGCTCGGAGAGCCATTTGGTTTCCCCGTTGAATGTTATATCCTTTGCGCGGTCCGATGTGTCGTACCATCTCGGAATCGCGGGTCCGAACGATAGATTTAATCCGGATGCATCGCGCCTCTCAATCATTTTCTCGACCAACTCCAAATACTCCACCTGCAAAAACTTGCTTACATCCGCAAAATCCGGCGAAATATAAGGTTCGATATCTACATTGACGCCATCAAAACGTTCGGTTGGATCGGAAGACAAATTATAGTTCAACACCTGCTCGAAGTGCCCGATCGCTACGTCATGGAACACTCGATAAGCCCCCATATAAGGCGGTGACGTTCCTCCCGCGATGCAGGCCTGAACCTCAAAGCCATGCTCGTGCGCCCATGCGATAAAATCGCGCAGCAAATCCGGTCTGTCCTCCATCACATCCATGCCGGCAAACGGGCCGACCGCAAAATACAACACCTTCACGGGCTCGGATTGAAAGGTATCCGTATCCTTGGCCATCTCCAGCAGTACGTTTCTGGAGCCGGGATTCAGCAGCATATTATACGACGCGGCTTCCCAAATCCACATCGCTCTGTCCTGACTGTTAACGCTTACAGTTTCATATATGCCTGACCCAATCTGCGCATAAGTCGTTAAGCTTCTGCCCGTTGCCCCATGCTCGTTAAAAGCCCGAGCCTCTAGGCTCACGATCCTATCGGATAAGCTGTCCGTATTCCAGTTCAACGTATAATGCCCGTTATTCTGCCCCGCCTCCTGCCACGGTCCGCCATTGATGCGTACCTCCACGCTACTAATGCCAGCCGTCGATTGGACTTCTACCTCTATCGGCACGACGCCGCTTAGCGAAGTCCCTTCCTGCGGGCTTGCAATGGTTACAAGCGGCGCTTCCGATGCGGCATTGCTAACGTTAATGTGCATATCCGGACTCCATATGCCGTATCGGGTCGACGTATCGAGCCCCCGCGCCCTCAACTGTACCATTCCGCTATAACCGGTTGTATCCAAATCATAATGCCAGGTGCCGGAATCGGTGCCGGTTGGATCGTATGTAAGAGCGTCCACCTGTCTTGTACCATTAATGAACAGCTTAATATCATAAAGCCCTGCATAAGTACCCGATATTCTAACCGTACCGCTGTTTACCGTTGCTCCGTTCTCTGGTGAATCAATCGTGATTGCCGCCGCCGCGCTTGCCTTCTGCGGCTCTTGCAACAGCCCGGAAAGCGCCATCGTCCAGACGAGAATTGCAGCGACCAGCATTTTCGCTTGCTTCCTATACCTAATACCAACCATGCGAATAACCCCTCCCTGTTATTGTTATCATCGCTGAGCATAACAGAGTCCGGGTGCATGTAATATGAGCATTATTGCGGGTTTATCCTCCTTTCATGCCGCACCTGACGTAATGCGTATAAATCCTATGAATTGAATATGGAAATGAGGGAAAATGCTCAAAACAAAAAACCTTAGGATGCACAGGATCCTAAGGTTTAAAATTTGTTT
The DNA here is from genome assembly GCF_014303795.1 of Paenibacillus sp. PAMC21692. Taxonomy (NCBI): domain Bacteria; kingdom Bacillati; phylum Bacillota; class Bacilli; order Caryophanales; family Paenibacillaceae; genus Paenibacillus; species Paenibacillus sp. PAMC21692. Next base: position 3,130,327 of record NZ_CP060293.1, on the reverse strand, counting down.
ACGCTTAATCCACCCGGAAGGCGATCAGCCCCAGTGCAAGCTGTTCGCATCGAATCAGTGCCTTGTCCGGGTCGGAAAGCGCCTCTCCCCAAGCCACGCGGTAACCAAATTCGTAAAATCCCTCGACGCTTGCCTTGAAGTTGGTCTCCCAATAATTGCTCATCAACCACGTGTACAATTGAGGGTGACGGAGCGCAAGCTCCGGATGACCGCTCAGCAGGCGATCCTCATAGTCAAGCTTCCCTACCTGGACCAGTGGCGTGTCGGGCATGGCGATTACGACGCCGGATTGCGGGCCGCACAGGGCCGCGCCATGCTGTACAGTGTAGAAATCAGCGCATGTGCCCCAGATTTGATCCTTCCATGGCCGCATCGGCCGTGTGCCCTTGAGCAGCCATAGTCCGTCTGTTACGTCCTTGCGCGAAGCGTCCGTGCCGATTGCCGCAGCAGACGCAAATGGCAATGAAATATAAACATTTTCCGCATCCCGGATACAGTCCTTCTGCACCCTGACGGAAACGTCGACCTGACGCTGACCTGCATAGGCGGTCAAAATAACCGAATAGTGACGCATACCTGCAGCATCATAAGTCAGCTCGACGCTGCCCAGCACATCCCCCTGCTGCAGTGGCTTTGCCTGAACCAGCCGTCCGGCCTCCCGCCGCACATGCATGCCCTTCCTGTTCCTGCCCATTGCCCTACGGATTTCTCCTTGCGATTCATCATTAGGAGCAGCCGTCAGCTCATACACCGGAGCAAATATCGAATATTCGGCATCCTGCTGCAGCCATTCCTGACCGGTCGCTTTATCCAGCCAAGATGTAATCCCCCTGTCCGGTCTCCAGCGAATACGCACAAAATCCGTTTCCAGGCTGCTTTCTGAGATCCGGATCTTCGGAACATGCGACCATAGCTCGCCGGGAAAAGCCTTGATGTCCATCACGCCGTCGCAACCTCCAAGCTCGACGCATGCCCAAACCGATGGCGGCTCCACTGGCCCAGCTTCCATCGCGCACTCTTCCTCAATCGGCAACGGCCGGATTTCCAATACCCGCTCTTCCTTAGCCGAAAGCTGCAGCGGGACAACAAGCGTCCGGTTGCGGTTCCATACCGACTGCTGGTGCTTCACAATCTCGCCGGTAGCCGCGTCTGCTAACCTGATAGGGCCGTCCAGTAACTCTCCTTCCCAATTATCCAGCACCAGACGCACCCAATCGGAGACCGCTTCCGCATGGGGATTCACGACTTTGAACCGGTAGGGTCTGCCGGGATATAGTTCGGCCTCTCCTTTATCCTCAAGCACCCGGTCCAGCAGGATAAAGGAATGCCGCAAGCCTTCCGCGGCATAAGCTTCCTTGCGCGCCAGCATGGACGTCGCCAACTGGCTGAACGGCTCGCTGACGGAGGCCATATGGCCCCATGTGTGCTCGGCGTACATCATCAGCGGATAGGCCGCGCTCCGATACAGCCCGTCGTATACGCCATTCGCCGGCCTGTCCGGCCGCAGCAGCTCAGCCAGCCACAGGTTTCGCTGTCCCTGCCGGAACAGCCTGGTCGCTTCCGGCGTGCTGACGTAACCGTCGGACCACCAGTCCGGCCATTCGCCTTCATAGACCGGCAAATCCTCCTTCGCGCCGCGCACCCTATCGAAGAATGAACTCAGCGTCATCATCTCCAATTGCACCTGATTGCCGTACAGGGCATTCCAGTCGGCCGCCATATCGGCAATCGCGCCATTGGGAGGCGCGTTGTCCGTTGCCCTGCCCGCCAATGTCACCGGGACAAAGTCAAACGGGTACCGCTCCTCCTCCAGTTGGTTCAAATAACGCGAGATGCGCCGCAGTCGCAATTGCTCCTCGTCCACAAGCGACCAAGGCGGCCCGAATTCATCCTTGATCAGATACGATTGCAGCCCGCCGGGGACCAACCCCAAATCGTTTCCGATCATATAATGTTCGCCGTTCCAGACCAGAAGCCGCTCGCCCGCGCCGACCTCCCACCAGAAAGGATGCTGCTTTCTTCTGGCGGGATACATCCCGTGATGCGTATGAACGCAAGCGAACAGTTGACCCACGCCATGCTCAACAAGCGCTCGGGCATAATCGCGGCTATAGCCGTTCACATCTGCCGTCATGGCGCTCCTGACCGGGACGCCAAGCTTATGTCCGTAAGCGGCAGCCCGTTTCACCGCCTCGCCAACCATCCGATCATCCACCAGCTCCGTCAGATTGAGATAATTGCCCGTCACCTCGATACTTCCGGCCCGCACCGCCGCTTCGAAGGCTTCGATTTGCTCCTTGCCAGCCCTGCCCAGATATTGCTCCACGGCCCAGAAGGTTTCGCACACCCACTTAAAGCCGGTTTTCTCCCGCTGCAGGCGGACAACCTGATTGATATACTGGTCGTGATAACGTTCAATCTTTTCCTGCCGATCCGTATAGCCGATATCCGTATGCGTATGATGAATCAAACAAAGCGTCCATTTCTTCTTAAGCTTCATGTTTCAATCTCCTAATCAACCGTTACGGCAATGGCAAATGCCCCCACTGCCTCATTCGTCGCCTTAATTCTCAGAATATGGGTCAGCACGTCGAAGGTATAGTCCGTGCCGGCGGTCAGCAGCTGCCCATTCAGTCTGACTTCGGCAAGTCCGGCGCTGCCGGTGTAGACGCTTAACTCCTCGAACGGCCGATTAAAGCTCATGCTCAGCGTTGCTGTTCCAGCATTCCAGCCGATCTGGGTCAATTGGACGGGCTGATGATCATGCGGCGTATCGGTGCCGATCAGAATCGGGTACACCCCTCCGTATTGTTTCTCCAGCTCGTCGAATACGATTTGGCCCCATGCCTGCGACTCGCCCATCCCCGCATAACCCAGCGAATTGCGGATAATCAGGGCGTCCTGCGTGTCCCACTGCGGCAGCTGCAGGAAGTGGCTGAGCGCGTTCAACGCCGCGGCGCTATGCCTGTCCGCATAGCCCAAATACGTCTTGGTGGTGTAGTATCCTTGATTGTTCGCCTCGTTAATGGTTAGCAAATGCGTCTCGTAATTGGCAGCTTTGGCATCAAGAATGCCTTTAAACTTGCGGATGCCGTAGATCGCATTGCCCAAACCGTCATTATCGACTGCGAACAGCCCCGTTGCCGCGGCCGGCAGCCTGTCGTATACAAACTGTGCAAGCTCTTCGTATGTTTTGCCGTAGATCAGCGTAACGGAATCCTGCTCGGCCATAACCGCCAGACCGTACAGCAGCGGCCCCAGCTCGCCCCAATACAGAGAGCCGTTGTCCTTAGCCTCGAAGGAGGACCAGTTATGGGCAGGATAGCTCAACATATTCTGATACATAATGCCGATGGAGCTGTCCAGAATCGCCTTGGCTTCCGTATCCGCCGGATGGCCGACGCTCCAGGATGCCAATCCCATAACCGGATAGCCGTAATTCATCAGCCGTCCGAACAAATAATTGTCGTATGTCGCGGAATCGTAATCCGTCGGTTCATAATAATTTGCGGTTCCGCCCAGCATATGGGAGCCAAATCTGATTTTCTCCAAATATTCCTGCCAGGTTTGCCCTTGAGCCAGCGTACCGTTGTATTTGAAGTAAGAGCTGCCGTTGGATTGCAAGATGCCTTCGAAACGGGCCGGGTTGTTTTTGGCCAAATCCTCGCCCCGAACAAAACCTTTGCCGTCATCGTACAGCAGCCACGCATCGCTGCCCCATTGCTTGACCGATGCAAAATAGTCGGCATCGCCGATGCCGTCGTCATTGCGCGCTTTGACAATGAGGCGGGGGTTGGAAACGGAGCCTTGAATAGGCGTAAGACGGCCCTCTACCTCAATCACTCCCCCATGAATGCTGACGTCAAACTGAACGCGCACATTGTTTTCTTGTTTGGAGAAGCTGACGAGCATCGTATTGGTTTCTTCATCAAAGTCCACAGTCCTGACATCCGGGTTCGCGATTTCAATCGGTTCAAGACCGTCATAGCCGTATGCGAAACGGAGCGCGCCAAGCTCCTTGGACCCGTATGTGCTTTCGTAGAAGGTTAGCCTAGGTACGGACAAATCTCCCGTCACCTCATAGACGCCGTTGTCAAATCGCAATTGCGGATCGACATATACGCTCGCGCCCTGTCCGTACACAAAGTCGGCCCAGCGATGCGTCGGCAAGCCTCGCGGCATGCTTTCCTTCACGAAATCGGCCAGCTGCTGCGTCGATGCAAGCGCATAGGTTTGGGGAAGTACCTTCAGGCCGAGCAGAATTTCCGAGGAGTCGGTGCTCCAGCGCATGTTGCTCTCAATGTACCCTCTGGTTTCCGTATTGCGGTAATCGCCCAATTGCGGATCGTAATAAAGCCTTTGCCCCCTTTCCTGGGGTTTCACGGTATAACCGGACACATTGCGCGCCTCCAGCTGCTCGGACCGGGCGATAATGTTTCCGCTTACATCAATGACATCGACAATATACACATAGCTTTTTTCCGCCTCTATCGAGCTGAGATAAGACAGCTTATTGACATTCGTAATGGTCTGGTCCAAATAGTAAGGGTGCAGCTGCGGCAAATACTGAAAGTTTTTGCTCCAGTCGCCGCCGCTGTAATACCTCAGAGCGGGATACGTTTTCGGAAACTTGTAAATGCGGTAGGAACCGAAGTTGTTCGCCGTGGATTTGGCCCAGCTCACTGCTGCCTGATTAGCGACAGGTGAACCGACGGATGCAGAGAGTTCCGGATAAGGCACAACCGTAATATCCACCCAGATGCCGAGATTGTTCAGGAACGTTCCGTCCGCCTTGACCGGACGCAGATACATGCGAGTTGTGCCGATCTCCTCCTGGCCCGTCACCTTAAATTCAAACCGGCCGATTCCGCCGCTCTGAATGCCCGCATAGTTAGGCGCCGCCGGCCTGCTATACGTCAGCCAGCTATTGTTGCCGCTGTACAGGGAGCTTGTCTCATGGGAATAGCTGCTGTCCGTATGGGCCAGCACCACTTCATGGCTCGGCCATCCGAATAGCCACGTCTCTGTGCCCGTATTTCTGAGTTCGACCCAGAAGCTTTTTGTTTCACCCGGGTGAAGGGTAATAGACGATGCGCTCTCCGCAACGTATTCGGCGGCAAAGCCGTTATTTGCGGAAGCCCCTACGGCAAAGGACAACAGCAACGCCAAGCCCAATAATCCGGTTATTGCCGCTCGTTTGCATACAGCCATCATTTTCATCCTCCCACTGTATCGTCATGTTTTCTTCCTTGTCTGTTGAAGCGCGCAGCGTCTCCTATTCTTGTCCCGCGAGGTGCAAGGATAAGAGACGCAGCGAAGTCATTTCCTATAATTCAAGAAAGGCGTCAACCTGCTTCTGGAACTCCTCCATCACCTTCGACAGGCCCGCTTTCTTCAGCTCCTCGCTGTATTGCGGAATCGCCTCCTCGGGATCAAGCACGCCCGATGCAATACCGTATTTGTATTTGTTTTCAATCGTGCTGAGCGCGGCAATCTCCGTTTTAACAGGCGTCTGATCGAAGTTAAAGCCCATAATGGGACTCATGAGTTCAGTTGACTTGTCAAAGTCTTGCAGCTGCTGCATAAAGTCGGGCGCATCGGAGGCTTTTGGCTTAAGAAATTGCGGATTTTGCCACATCCACTCCGGCGGCGCATAACCGATCAAGGACGCGTCCACGCCTTCGGGCACCACAACGGCTCCATCTTTAACGTCGAAATGAACGCCTTTCAAACCGTTGGTCATCATATCGTAGTTTTCTTCATTCTGCTGTATCCAGTTCAAGAACATAATCGCCCGGTCCATATTTTTGGAGGTGGCCGCTATGCTTTGGAAGTTCCATGTCGTGGTCGGCATGTACGGCTCCTCTGTCAGCAAAAGTTTGATAAATTCCACCTCGGCGCCTTCCACGGCGATATTGCGATAGTAGTTATTGTATTCATAGACATCGCCGCCGCCAATCGCCGCTTTGCCGGAATTAAAGTCGGCGCGGATATCGCGGCCCACCATCACGTCCTTGTCAATATAGCCCTTGTCGTACAGCATGCGCAGGAAGCTGGCGTCTTTCATCGCGTCCGGGCGGTCATACTTGGCTTCGGCCTTCAAGGTCTTGTAATTGAAGACAATGCCGTCCAGGCTTGTGCTTTGCAGCACTTCTCCTATATGGAAGGCCGCTGGCGGCTCATTGAATACAAGCATCTCCGGATTGTTGGTTTTGACTGCCTCCGCGAAGGCAACCAGATCGTCCAGGGTTCGAATTTCTGGCAGCCCGTATTTCTCGCGCAGATCCTTGCGTATTGTAGCGGTGTAGTAACCCTTAGTTGTACCAAGCGCTCCCGCCGGCACGCCGTATTTCTTTCCGTTCACCGTAACGGGCGGCCAATATTTGGAGTCCAGCGCAGCCATAATATCCGGGCCGGATTGCGCTAACGCATCATCCAGCGGTGCGATGGAATTGGACTTGACGAACGTGCCGAGCAAGGCGGGGTCCGTCCACATAATGTCAACCTGATTGCCGGTCGACAGCATAATCGGAAGCTTCTGGAAGTAATCGCCCCAAGGAATATATTGATAGTTCAGCTTGACTGGGATACCGTCCTCAGCCAACTTTTTCTCCAGCTCGGCCGTCACATTGTCCTGATCGGGCTGTGGATCGCCGGGGTATACAATATTTAAGGTAACGGTCTTAAGCTCCTCCTTCTCTCCTCCTGTCGCTTGGCCGCTGTCAGCGGTGCCGGACGGATTATCCGCCGGAGCGCTGTTCCCCGAGCATGCTCCCAAAATAATTGCAAACGATAATCCAACCATCAAACTGAACCATTTCTTGCTGACTGACTTTTTCATCCTTTGACCTCCCGAATTATTGTAAAAGCATAATCTATACAAATCCTTGCGGATTGCATATTCGATTGAATCTGTGCTAGCCCTTCACGCTGCCGATTGTCAAACCCTTAACGAAATAGCGCTGCAGGAACGGATACAGCAAAATGATGGGACCAATCGTCAGCACCGTCGTTGCCATCTTCACGCCTTCCTTCGGAATTGCTGCGGCGGCAATCGAGGAGTTCACCCCGCTGGATGCGGCATACGAAATATTGGACGTAATCGCCCGAATGAGAAGCTGCAACGGGTACAGCTCTCGATCGCTGACGAGCATCAAGGCAAGCCACCAGTCGTTCCAATAGCTGATCGAATAAAACAGGCCAATCGTCGCCAGCCCCGGCATCGCAAGCGGCAAAGCGATGTTGAACAGCAGCTTGATATCATTCGCCCCGTCTATTCTCGCCGCCTCAAATATAGCGTTGTCAATCGTCGAGAAAAAGCTGCGGAGCACAATCAGATTAAACGCATTGATCGTATACGGCACGATTAGCGCCGCCAGGCTGTCATACAGATGCAAATACTTGGTGGTCACAATGTACCAGGGCACAATTCCGCCGTTAAACAGCATCGTGAAATAGACGAAAAACGAGATCGGCACGCTCATTCTCCATTCGCGCCTGGACAGCGCAAAGGCCATCATCGTCGTAAGAAGCAGGCTGAAGGCTGTGCCGGCAAAGGTCACGAACAGCGTAACCTGATAGGCTCCCAGAATCGAGGAGCCGCGGCCAAGCACATATTTGTAGGCGTCCAGCGTAATCGCATGGGGGAAAATATCAAAGCCGTTGGCGCGAATATACTGCTCATCCGTCAAGGACGTCGAAACGATCGTCATAAACGGGATAATGGCGGCAATGACGAACAAACCAATACACACATAGGCCAACCAGGCCACTAATTTGTCGCTTATCGTGTACGCTTTCATCGGTCACAACTCCAGTCTGATTGGAAGCTATTAGAACAAGGCGGAATCTTTATCATATTTTCGCACGACGGCATTGGCCGCAAACACAAATAGAAAGCCGATAAACGATTGCAGCAGGCCGATCGCCGAGGACATTCCCACATCGTTCAGCGTGCGCAGCGCCCGGAATACATACGTATCGATGACATCCGTTGTGGAGAAGAGCAGACTGTTATCGCCTACCAGGCCGTATATCATGCCGAAGTCGCCGTAGAAGATGCGTCCGATCGCAAGCAGCAGCAAAATAATAATCGTTTTGGAAATGCCGGGAATCGTAATATGCCGGATTTGCTGCAGCTTATTCGCCCCGTCAAGCTCGGCCGATTCATATTGCTCCTGATCAATGCCCGTAATCGCCGCCAAATAAATAATGCTGCTGAAGCCCGCCGACTTCCAGACGTACAGAAGCACAAGAATAGCCGGCCACCACTCGGCGCTGCTGTACCAGCTTATACGGGGCAATCCGAGACTGCCCAGCCACTCGTTCAAGATGCCGAAGTCTGTATTCAGGAAATTGTAGGCAAAGACCGCAACAATTATCCAGGATATAAAGTTGGGAAGAATGATCAGCGATTGCGATATTTTTTTGAACCAGGTCAATCGGATCTCATTGATCAGGATAGCCGTGATAACCGCAAGCGACGTGCCAATCCCGATAAACAGAATGTTCAGGAACAACGTATTGAAGATTACCTTGAGCACGGAGGCCGTATCCACCGTAAGAAACCGGAAATTATCGAGGCCGTTAAATGGGCTTCCGAAGATGCCCAAATCCATGCGGTATTCCTTAAAAGCGACAATAATTCCGGCCATGGGCAAATAATTGAATAATAGAAAAAACACAATTCCCGGCAAAACCAATACATACAAAAACCTGTTTTTTATCAAATCCGTCATAAACCATTTTGCAGACTTCACCATCCGGCACACCTCATTTTTTGTATCTGCTTGCTGCTGACAGACTAAAATATAGCGCTTCCAGTTCGGGGCAACAAGTTAACAAACTAAATATTGTTTAGAAAACTATAGCTTTTCGCTTTAGAAAATCACAGATTTCGCGGATATGTCGCAAAACAAACGAAAAAACGCCCCTGTGGGCGTCTCTCGGTTAGTGCGGTTGGCTTTTGCGATATTCGGTAGGCGCCAATCCCGTTTGTTTCTTGTACCATGTGACAAAGTAGGAGGCGTTTAGAAAACCGACCTTTTCCCCGATCTCCTTGACCGCCAGCCTGGATCCCGTCAGAAATTCGTTCGCCTTGCGGACTCTCAGCTGCGTCACATATTCCAGAAACAATTGATTAAACAGCTCCTTGAACAATCTGCCGAAATAAATGCCGTTATAACCAAAGCGCTCGGCAACCACCTCAATCGAGAGGTTTGAATTGCCGTATTGCTCCTCTAGAAATTCGGCGATCTTGTCCGCCAAATCCGACCTGCTGTGCTGCTTGCTTTCCTTTGTCCGATGGATGGTATCCTTGCAGAAATGAACAAACCAGTCCTCTATCTCTGACAGCGTTTCCATTTGTTGCAAACGATCAAGCATATTCATGAAGGCGGCAGAGGCGGTGGAAACGACGGAATTGGCATTGGCGCTCACAATCGAAAACAGCAAAAAGTGAACGGATGTGCGAATCATCGAATATGGAGCCACGCGAAAAACGTCAAATACGTCCGTTACCGCCGCATCGACAGCTGCTTCCTTGCCCGACCGGATGACTTCAAGCAGTTGCTTCTGCTTGGACTGCGGGTATTCAAATTCCGCATCCGCCTCTCTTAGCAGCTGCTCGTACAGCAATATATGCCCCGTTCCTTGCGTCAAACGATAGTGGACCGCTTCCCTCGCTGTTAAATAGGCTTCTCCGATTCCCGAACCGTCGGCAACAGGGAGGCCGACGCCAATGGTGGTCGATATGCCATAAGCATCCGCGATCTCTTGCTGCAGGTTCTTCAGCAGCTCCGGCATCGACGGACATTCACTCGCCTCGCCGCCCAATAGAAGCACCGTTTCCTGCTCCAGCTTCACAACCTCGCATGGGGTTCGGGCATGCATGTACTGTTCTGTCAAGCTGTACAGAACAGCGCTTACACGCAAATCCATCTCGGCCCGGTGCTCCTTCAACTCTCGCAGACTGTCCGGCCTGACTACAACCACGTGCAACTGATCGCTGCCCATAATATCCAGACGCAGCTGGAAGGTATCGCAATCGGACTGCTCGGGCTGCCGATTGCCTTGCAGCAGCTCTTTCAAATATTCTGCTTTCATCGTTACGCGCGACAATCGGTTAGTTGCCTCCAACTGTTCGAACCTTGTTGTTACATTGGCGTAGAAACGGGTCAATATTTCCATTTCGCCCAACTTCTCGTCCGACATTGTCTCTTCATTCGGCAATTGAAAGCGCTGTGCCTTCCGCGCAAGCTTCGACAATGGCGAAGACAGCATGCCGCTCAGCACGGCCGATGCTCCTAGAGCCAGCAGCAGCAACAGTAAGCAGGTCGTGATGGCCGTGCGGCGTATATCCGATATTTCGGCCGTAGCCGTCTCATAAGGAAGCGTCGATACCAAATACCAGCCCAATGGCTCCGAATAGATCGAGGATACCAGCATTTTCTGCTTATTCTCCATGGAAATAAAATTGCCGCCGGTCTGCTCTGTCATGATGCGCCGCACATCGCTTCTGCCCGACATGTCTTCCAGAAAGCCGCCCTCATAGGGCGCATACACCGCCTGCCCCTGCCGATCCAGCACCAGCAGATTCATACCCAGGGTCTGCTCGTCCCGAACGGGGACAAATCCGTCCAGCGTCACATTGACAATAATCGCGCTTGAGATGTCCCGATTGTTTGCGTCCCGGTCATAATAAAACACCGTATAGACATGATCCGCTTCGCCCTCTCCCGGATTGACCGTAAGCATGCGGGGCAGCAGTTGCCCCAAACTTTGCACATTCTCCTCCCGCAGCCAGGCGATCGTATCCTTCTCGGCGTACATTTTATCCCGATCCGTCCCTGTCCATATACCGGTTTGACCGTTGTACAGGGCGATAGAATACAGATTGGTATTCGTAATCAGCAAATCATTAAGTCTGCGCATCGCCTCCGCCTTCAGGAAGTAATCGCTGTCCGCCTCTCTCCCGTTTATCACTTGAATAATGTAAGGGTCCAATGACAGCTGCAGCGTAATCAGACGCGCCTGCTCGGATATATGCTCCAGAATGGCGGAGCTTTGCTCCAGCCGTTTCTGCGCGATATCATTAATTTGCGCCGCCGAGCCTTTCGAGAAGGCTTGGAACAGCAACGCGGCAATCGTCAAGGCTACGACAACCAGCAGTACCACGAATGAAATAAAAAACCGAAAAAAAATCGATTTGGGCACTATCTTCTCTCTGATACGTCTCATCTGCTTCTCCCCCGCCTTCCAATGCAACTACCCACCATAATGACACCGTCATGGCTGATTGACAAGAAAAAAGACTATCCTTGCGGACAGTCATCTCGGGCTTATCATTCTCCCATATCCTTCGAACGGATAATCGATCACGATGCGGCCGGCCTCCGTATCGCCGATTCCCGCATACAGATCGCATCTGCCGTCCTCGCGCAGCACAATACCCGATGTGAAGGTGCAATCGGTCAAATCGGGCTTTTTGCTTGGACCGTCGGGATAGCAGCTCCGAGTGCCAATAATTTTTTGATCCAGAACCACATGATTGTCCACATCGAATACAAACGAAAAATTCATGTAAACCTGCTGCATCTGATCGTCCGCCGCATATGTCTTATAGCAAATATGTCCGATTACGCCAATCTTCCCGCTGTCCAGGCTGTAGGCCTGATTGCAGCCGCCCCATTCATCCCGGGCGAACAGCCCTGGAATATAACGCGCACGCTCAATCGACTCCGCCGTCAGCTCGTCCAGATGGTCAATAATCGTAAATCCGATCATCGATTCGCTGCCGAATTCCCGCCGGATGTCCTCGCTCCTTGGCCGCGAAAACACGCCGATTCGTCCATCCATCAATTGCACCAGACGAATATCCTTCATATATTCGGGGCCGGTTGCGAAGTAGTACAGGTCATCCAACTCCGTGCCTCTATAAAAATATCCGAAATAGGTGTCGACCTGGCCTTGCCGATAACGTACATGCGTCCCGCCCATAACGATCCGGCCGTCGATTATGCTTACATACGGGTCCTCAAGCTGATAGCTCACGCTTTCAGGCACCAGCGTCCATTCGTCCGGTCCAATCTGCTCGAACAGACGAACCCACGAACGCGCCCATTCGCCCCGTCTTTCTACACGACCGTAAATATACGACCGGCTCCTCCATACAAATGGAATCGAAACATTATAAACATCGAAGCCTTCCACCCCATGGAAAGTTAGCTTTGCGCTTTCACAGATCACTTTGTTTTGTTCAAATTGCTCGCGTTTTTGCAGCAGCAGCATCTGTCATCGTCCTCCGTCTCATCGCTAGAATCAGCTATGATCTTACCATGGCGACGTGTGGGAAATCCTGCCGATATTTCTCATCGATTACGCTAGATTGATATTTGTGTAAACTTTCATTTATGGATTTAAGAATATCCCTTTATAAACAGGACTTTAAAGCAACGGCTCTCATGATACAATTATACTGTATTGATCGAAGGGAGAGGACGAGCAATGGAGAGCCCTATTCTGCTGTTCAGAGCGGAAGGTGGAATTGACAGGGAAGCGGAAGGGCATTATCGCGATCTTAGCGGCATCGGAAATACGGCTGGACCGCATACGCACGACTTCTTTGAATTTTTTCTGATTACGTCAGGTTCGGTCTGTCATTGGATCAATGGAAAAAAGGAGCAGTTGGACGAAGGCTCGCTGGTGTTTATGAGACCCCAGGATGTTCATTTCTACGAGAAGCTTCCGGGCAAGGATTTCCGGCTCATCAATCTCTCCTATTACAGCAAGACGGTCATGGAGCTGTTCGCCTATCTGGGAGATGGCTTCCCGCAAGATGCTTTTTTATTCGCTCCTTATCCCGCTTCAGTTCGGCTTTCCCAACAGGACAAGCTGCTGTTGCAACGCCGTATGGAAAAGCTCTATCGTATCCCTCAGCATGACAAACGGTGGTTTCGTACAGAATTGCGCTCCCTGTTGTCGGAGGTATATGTCAGCCATATGATGCCCAACGTTGTCGCCAAGCCCGACGAACGTCCCCCTTGGTTCGTACAGCTCTGCTTGCAAATAAAAAATCCCGCTTGCTTCCACGAGGGAATCGCTGCCATGCTGAGCTTATCCGGCAAATCCCATGCGCATCTTTGCCGTGTGTTCCAGCAATGGGAGCAGTTGACTCCCCTCCAATACTTGAATCGCGTAAAGCTCCAATATGCGGAAAATCTGCTGCTCTGCTCCGACTGGAGCGTTCTCGACATTTCCCTGGAGGCTGGCTTTCATAATTTGGGCTACTTCTACAAATCCTTTAAAGCACTTTATGGACACACGCCGCTTCAATATCGTCGGATTCACCAATCGGCGTTTTAATAACAAAAAGCTCTTAAGATAGGCGGAACCTCATCCTAAGAGCTTTTAATGTTCAAACTCCCTCGTGGCGTCTATCGCCGGATCTCCCGTCCGAGCTCAGCGGATTCGTAGATCGCCGAAGCTCACCTCTGATCGGGAAACTTCATCGCTTTGTACTGTTGTGCAAACAAACCGCCGTTATAGCCGACTTCGCTTATTGGAATATCTTGAATACGGATAAGTGCCCCATCCCGTTCCGCAGACAGCTTGGCAGCAATTGCTGCCATTTCCGCTTCTGCCAGCTCATCGAGCGAGATCGGCGATGGCGCTTCCCCTGCCATGTAAGGCAGAACGTTTTCCAATATGGCTTGATATAAGCGATTATTGTCCACCTTTATAAACTCGACTTGTTTTTGCGTCGTTATCGAGGCGTAAAAAGGCAAGTAACCGGATGTCTTCCCGATGCTCACCATTGCGCGCCTGCCGTCTTTCCAAGCCAGCTCGATCTGTTGCTGTGTGGTCTCACCCACGTATCTGGCCGATTCGATCCCCGCTCCCATAAGACCATGAAGCATGGCATAAGCATGAATACCGTAGTTAAATTCATCTACCGCGCAGCCTACAAGTCCATACACCCATTCTTCCGTTCCTAATCCTCGTTCTTTCCACTCTTTCACTTCATTGCAATAGCGGAGTGCAGATCCGCCTGTAAGTATGGCGCCATCCTTGCCCCAATCGATGAGCTGCTGCAGGTCCCTGGCGTTGCCGGCTAAAGGTTTGTCGATAAATACGGCTTTCCCCGCTTCTATAAAAGGCCTTGCGTGTTGGACATGCAAATCCCAATCGCAGCTGTGAATAAACACCGCATCTACCCGCTCGACCAGCTCTTCTATCGTTTCGCAAACATGATCAATGCCATGCTCGCGAGCGAATGTCGCAGCATATCCAGGAGGATAGATCGTTCCGCTATCGAACACTCCGGTGACGTGATGCCCCATCTCGCGAACAATGGGAACAAAGCTGCCAGGATGTGACGTATCGAGGTCCACCAAACCGATTTTTAATGATTTCATTTCGTTTGCTCACCTCTGCCATATAATCGATTTTCGTATTCGGAGCCTATTTCAAGCGCCCCTCCCATCACATTAAAAAATGAATCGTCCAACGTAAAAAGTCCTTTATTAGGTGTGATCCATGACGCATCGGAATAGGTATGCCAGCTTTTCATCCGTTCCCAATTGCGGTAGTTCTGTTGACCGTTCGCTTCTAACACGCCGATCTTTAATTCCGGAAGCGGAGGCAACTGAGCGGCCAATGTTTTGTTCCAATCCGCTAATACGGGATTAGCGGTTAGATCGGCACAGAAACAATGAATACCTCTATCGCGAGCTAGTTTAGCGATTTTTAAACTCATGCTCATCGTCTTGGCGATCGGCTTAAGCGCGATCGCCTTATATCCCATCTCAATCCTCTCTTGCGCATCACCTTCGTTATGGATGCTTTCGTCGGCTGCAAATCGAACGGGCAAATCCGACACATCGATAACATTCGTCTCGTTAAACGGTTCCTCAAGCAGCACTATGCTCTCCAGTGCGCCTATCCGATCGGCATGCTCCAGGAAACTTATCATACGACCTTTCCCGTCATACCTGCCATTGGCATCCAAGTAATAAACGATTTTCCCGTTCTGCGTGTATGGCGTATCGAAGCGAGAAGCAATACGGTGGATCTGTGACAGCCTCTGCTTATCCCATTCCAGCATTTTGGCAGGATCCCCGTTTTGCTCGGGATCGGCGCCAATTTTAATTTTCAAAATAAAATAACCTTCTCCAATAATCTGTTCAATCTTCTCTTCTGACAGATTGTAAGACACAAGAGGGATGCACCCTAGCTGTTGCTGTCGAGCCGAAAGGGCCGAACGGTATGACTCAGGTACCAACTCTTGGAAGCCGCCTCCCGCGCCCTTGCCTTTGCTGTACAATGACCACGCCGCTTGATCCAAGGCAACAAGCGCATTCAGAGCAAAGGTCGCACGAAGATCTTCCCTTCCAACACTTCGTTGCGCGAATGCATGCACTTCCGGAAATAATCGATCCATTAAATCGATTGGCGTATCAAATTCCGAGTGCTCCGCAAGCATCAATGCATATTGGGTCGCATTAGCCATCAAAGCGTTGCCGGTCTGCTCTCCATATTGCGAAAATACCCGGTCGTCTGACCATAAGACGCTTTGAACGCCTACTCCGATGCCGAGGGCGCCGTCATGAGAACGAAGCCCGGCAACAGATTGCCATAACTCCGTCAAGTAGTCCCCTTTAAATCCGAAAGGCTCCAGCAAAGGTTCTTGGATCGATAGATGTTTGGATTCGGCGATTGTTATCATTTTTTATCCTCCAATCGATAAGCTCTCCCCGTCAATACGACCTTCCCTAGCCTTGTTTAATCCTCTCGCTTATGGACTCCTCGACTACGGCTTGAATCAGCTCCGGCTTGCCGCTTTCCAGCGAAGCAATCGCTTGCAAGATCATCAGCGTGGCGTATAAGCCGTCCACATGATCGATTGTCGCTTTGGCGTTTTCCTGCAAGCATTTTAGAAACGCTCGATTTTCTTCCATAAACCCGCTTTCCGTGCCTTGGAATACTTGCGGCTCTTTTCCTGCCTCGGTATATGTCAAAGTAGTAAGACGATCGGATATCGTAATCGACTTGCCTTCTGCAAACATTTGCATAAAAAACTTGCTTGTTAATGGAGGACAATCGCTATCGCCCTGGACCAAACAGCCCGCCGCGCCGTTGTCGAATCGATAGACGGCCACCAGGTTGTCAACAACGCCGCTTGGTTGATAATAGTTGCCGCCAGCCGCATATACCTCTACCGGATCGCCGCCTGCCATAAACCGCATAATATCGGTGGAGTGGCATCCTTGGCTGATGACGTTGCCTCCGCCTTTAACGGGATCATTGGGCCATATGCCGTCCCCCCATCTGCTGTCCATCATTTGCATGGTCACCATAATAGGATTAGGGATCAATTCTTTCGCCTTCCACAACATCTCGTAGTATCTCATCTTAAACGCCGTAAATAACGTTTTGCCTGTACGCTTTACCGTTTCTCCCACAGCCACGCATTCCTCTACAGTCATCGCCAGAGGTTTCTCTACGAGCACATGTTTGCCGCTCTCCATAGCACGGATGCAGTATTCGGCATGTGTATCATGCATCGTACACACATACACAACGTCTATCGCAGGATCATTAAACAGTTGATCGGGATCATCCGTCGCATAATCTGCGCCAAATTCCTCCATCAATTTTTCTGCGCTTGGCTTGTAAACGTCGAAACAGCCTGACAGCTTTATTCCCTCAAGCTCAGCGATACATTTGGCATGCGTTCGTCCCAAGTTGCCGCATCCGATCATTCCCACTTTAATCATCGTAACTCCTCCAATCGTTTTTAACTGCCGTATATACCCTTGGAATAAGATAAATAACTCCACAACTGATGTATAAACTGATGTATTTATCTAACAATAAAGTACAGGATTTAAACTATTTCGTCAATCTATGATCGTATATTTTATATTCATCACTAACGTTGATGTACTTTAAATAGTATTTTCATTAGTTATACAGCAGAGTGATGGTGAGTGAAACCAAATTAATATTCGCTTGTCACCATATAATCCCCGCTTATCCCTAGTATTAGGAATATTCATTTTACTTCTACCAATAAACACATGTATAGTACAGTGAGATGCACAACATAACTAAACTTTATATTGTAGTAAGGAGCGATCCATGTGGAAAGAATGGTTGGAACCGTCGTTAGAGGACTGCGTTGCCCTATCATAAATCAGGGGGACAATATAGAGGAAATCGTTGTAGAAAGTGTGGTGAAAGCTTCCGAAGCCGAAGGGTTCACAATAAATGATAAAGATATCGTTACCATTACGGAGTCCATTGTTGCTCGTGCGCAAGGTAATTATGCGACTATCGACAATATTGCCAAAGATGTTCGTTCGAAATTTGGAGAAGAGACTGTGGGAGTCATATTCCCGATCTTAAGCCGCAATCGATTTGCGAACTGTCTCAGTGGGATTGCAAAGGGTGCTAATAAAATTGTTTTAATGCTAAGCTATCCATCTGATGAGGTTGGTAATCACTTAGTTGATATTGACATGCTTGATGAAAAGGGAGTTAATCCATGGACAGATGTTTTGACCGAAAAACAATTCCGCGATTATTTTGGATTTAATAAGCATACGTTTACCGGTGTTGATTATATCGATTATTATAAATCATTAGTTGAAGCATATGGCGTGGAATGCGAGGTTATTTTCTCCAATAATCCAAAGACCATTTTGAATTACACCAAACATGTTCTAGCTTGTGATATACATACAAGATTCAGGACAAAGAGAATACTAAAAGCAAATGGCGGAGTCAACGTTTATAGCCTCGACAATATACTGTCTGAGTCTATCGATGGCAGCGGATATAACGAAGCTTATGGTTTGCTGGGCTCAAATAAATCGACAGCAAGCAGCGTGAAGCTTTTCCCGCGTAATTGCCAACCTGTAGTTGATGCCATACAACAGAGGCTCAAAGTAGTAACTGGAAAAAACTTGGAAGTCATGGTTTATGGAGATGGCGCCTTCAAAGATCCCGTAGGTAAAATATGGGAACTTGCTGACCCTGTAGTATCGCCCGCCTACACAGCAGGACTGGATGGAACCCCTAATGAAGTGAAGTTAAAATATCTTGCCGATAATCATTTTGCTGATCTAAGAGGCCAGGAACTGAAAGATGCTATATCGCAATACATTAACAATAAAAATTCAGATCTTACAGGTTCAATGGAAGCGCAAGGCACTACACCCCGCAAGCTTACCGATCTAATTGGTTCCTTATCCGATTTAACTTCCGGAAGCGGAGATAAAGGTACGCCTATCGTCTTTATTCAAGGTTATTTTGATAACTATACGAAATAAATACATTGCGTTACCGAACAATCCCAAATAAAGAGGGTGTCCCAAAGCCATTAATTTGGCCAGGGCACCCTATCATTCTTCAATCTGATGCGGAGCTCCCCCTACTTGGAGAACGAATAATCATAATAGGTCTCCGCATTGCTTAAGCTTGCCCATATATCCTCACTTTCGCCGCCAATATACCAATAAGCTACCCCGGCTAATTTTTTGTCTACGGCCAGGCGATATTTGGCTATAAGGGAACGAGCATCCTCAAACCAGATCGTGTGCTTCAAAGACTGCTTTATATAGCTAGCCACATATTGCCCCATTGCTTCATTCCACATGGGCTTAAGCGCGTAGGTTTTGATCTTCCGATTTTGTTCGGTAAGGGTAATAAATTCGGAGGATGAAACGGTGCCATTCTCATTTAATGTCCAATCCCGATTATAGAAAGGGAGGGCGAGAATTACCTTCTCGCTTGGTACGACCTTAAGGAGTGTATCAATGGCATGTTCGTCATACGGCAACGAAGCATTCGAGCCTGGATATAAGCTTCCCCCATAATGCTCATCGTATCCCATCATCACGACATAATCCGCTTGCTTGCCAAGCGCGGCATAGTCGAATGCTTCCGTCCAATCCGTGCCTAGATCGGGAGACACATCAATTGAGAGCACTGCCCCAAGCGTATGCAGCTGCTCCGCTAAAGAAGTAATGAATGTCGTAAGCAATGCGCGATCCTTTGGGGCGACGTTCTCGAAATCAATATTAAGTCCTTCCAGGTCGTAACGCTTCACGATTTCCGATAATTGCTCAACGACTTTATTTCTTACTGTAGAATCAGACAACATAAGGTGGGTAGCTGATTGATCGGATCGATTGCCAACCATTGCCCAAATCCGCTTGTCATTCTGCTTCGCCCATGCAATAAGCTTCGTGTCTGTAGAATCGGAAACGGCACCTGTTTCCCCTACGAAATACCAGCGTGGTGATAGCGTGTTTACATTCGATTTCAAAATATTGCTCTGATACTGTTCCCTTGTCTGGCCATACTGCCATCCGATAACTATTCTTTTTTCCGGCAACGCCTTAAGCTCCGCGGCCCAGCTCTTATTTTGTAACACTCGATCGATAAGCACGGCTGTTTCCTGCCTTGTTATGGGCTCCGAAGGTCTGAACTTCCCCTTATTATCGCCTTTCATTAATCCTGCTTTATGGACCGCGGCAACGGAGGCGCTTGCCCAGTCTGCAATTTCTTTACCATCCTTAAAAGCTGTAAGGAGCCCAATAGAGCTTTCCCCTGTCCGTTTCAAAGCTCTTGCTACCCAGACTGCCGCCTCTTGCCGCGTTACAGCCCTTTTTGGAGCAAAGGATGCAGCAGTTATGCCATTAGCTAGTTCTAGTTGAACAGCAGCCTGTATCCAGCCATAATACCAATCGTCCAGCGCTACATCAGTAAAAGATGTTACGGGACTTGCAACTGGATTAAGCCCCAACAAGCGATCCAATACGGTAATAAATTCAGCTCTAGTAATGGACCTGGTAGGCGAAAAGCTAGTTTTCGATGTACCTGTCATCATCTTTTTGTTATATAAATTTATGATTTCATTCTGTGCGTAGCTAGTACTAATATCATCAAAAGGCAGAACTTTGTTAGCTGTTGCTGCCTGAAATGAGCCGCTTGCTAAAAAAACGACAATAAATGTCGTTATTGCTAATCTACCCAGCATGGATTTTTTGGTATACTCCTCTCTCTATCTCAATTCTCGAAGCATACCAAATATTAAGACCGTAGTCATCGCTAAAATAATGGCAACCAAGCGTTACGGTTGTTTGAAAACACTTTTGTTTCTTCCGGTATTTTTCGCTTCATATAAGCTTTGGTCAGCCAATTCGAATAAATGAGCAAGATGAGTCGCGCTAGCCGGATAAGCTGCAATGCCGGCCGATATAGTAATGAAGTCACCACATGGACTCACGGTGCTTTCTACTAGCTTTCGTAGCTTCTCAGCAACTTGATACGCTTCATCGCCACTCCTGTCATGGAGAAGCAACACAAACTCCTCACCGCCATAGCGGCAACAAATATCTTTTTCTCTTGATACTTCCTTCATTTTTTGGGCTAGAAATATCAAAACTTCGTCACCTTTAGAATGGCCATAGGTATCATTAACCCTCTTAAAATGATCAACATCTAATAGAATGACGGAAAATCCCACCCCATCCTCCGACCACTTCTGAGTTTGTTCATCTAACGTCCGTCGATTTGTAAGCTTCGTCAAAGGATCTGTTTTAGACTGGTAAGTAAAATAGTCTACTCTATCATGGAAAAAACCAAGACTATAGGTAAGTGCTTTTTTTAATTGTATGGCTTCATAATACCAAGTACTAACCTTTTGCATACTTTTCTCTTGATTATTTTGCGTGCTTGACTCCGTAAAATGCGCTAGTTTTTGTAATGGTTGAGCAATCAACTTGGATATAAATGAAAGAAGTATTAAAGAAATCAATAAATACGGAAGTGATTTAACAATCATTCCGTTCATCATGTCCGAGGTGGGGGCTAATGAAGCTGCCGCTGGCCGCTGAGATACAATCCCCCATCCAACAGAAGGAACATAGGCATATCCTGCAAGCATATCAACGCCTTGTGTGTTTATGACGCGGGCAACTCCGCTTTCTTTGTTCATCAGTTTCCGCACGACTGGGTTATGCGACACCAGCTCATTGATCCGATTTGGCATTTGATGATAAATAATACGACCGTCTTCGTCTACAACGTATACATAAGATCCATCATTGTAGAAGTGCTCTCCTAATATCATGTTCAATATATTGGCTTCTTTTAAATACAAGCTGCCGCCAACTAAACCAAGATATTCCCCATCTTCATCTACGATCGGATGAGAGATGAAAATAATCAAACGCCCCGTTATGGATAAATAGGGCTTAGATATAAGCGGTCGCTTCCCTTTTAAAGCTTCCTGTCCGCCTGTAGAATCCAGAAGCTTCCCAACTACATCCAGTGTTTGAGGTGACGTCGCAAGAATTTCGCCGTCGGCAGCTACAATCACAACAGAGTTAAACGTGTTTGTCTGCTTTTTCAAACGATCAGCCTCTTGAAGAAGCTTTGTCTGGGAATAATTATCTCCTTTCATGTATGACGAAATGTCCTTGGAGCTTAGTTCCAAGGTTTGTAGAGTCATGTTAAAAAAAACATCCGTTGTATTGGCAAGTTTTTGTGCGTAGACTCGGTTAGTTTCCAGAGTGTTTTCTATAAGTGTTTGCTGGCTGATCCGATACCCCGATGAGATGCTGCTAAATAGAGTGAAAATCATTGAAAGCAGTGCCGCTGATAAAATTAAATACTTTAACGAGAGCTTCATGGATGTGACATATCTCCTTTTTCATATCTAGAACAAATATATCATATTCACAGACGAAAAAGAGCCACTCCCCCGTATAATTACGCGGTGTGGCTCTCCGATTCATCGCATTCCGACACATTCCTGTTCACTCGATGCTGATGCACATTAAATAACATTTGTTGTATGATATACAGTAGATTAACGGAGATTGAGGACAAACTAAAGGATGATGAAAAATGAATCGCGATCAGCCCCAACCTGGACGGAAAAATTATCAGCTTCGGCTGCAAAATATGATCGATCATTTGCGTTCCGATATATTAAACGGAGTGTACGCGCCCGGCGATTTGCTGCCCTCCGAGCTTAAGCTCACAAAATTATTTCAGTTAAGCAACAAGTCGGCTCGAAAAGGACTCGACGCTCTGGTTGAGGAAGGTTTAATCGTCAAAGTGGACCGGGTTGGCAGCCGAGTTACGGAGCAATTGCCTGGCTACTTCCAGTCGATATCATTTGGCTACAGCTCTTCTATCGAGCGGGATTTTGCGCTGCCCTTGCTTATCGAAGACTTCCGCAAGCTGCATCCGACAATCCGGGTCAAGGCGCTGCCCTTGCAATCGGTGTCCAATTATTTGGGCACCGTCAAAGATTATATGAACAGCGGACTTCTGGATGTGTGCACGATTAACAATCTCGACTTTCAGCATTTGGAGGAAAACAACGACATCGATATGCTTCAGCCTCTCGTTCCGCAAACCCATACATACCGTTTTGCACAGAGGGCCTTCACCCAGGGGCAAACGCTTTTGGCTCAGCCTATCGTCTTTTCTCCGTTAGTGCTGGCCTATCATCGCACGCACTTCCAGGAAGCGAATGTGCCTGAACCCGACGGCAGCTGGACCTGGCAAGATATTATACAGCATGCCAATACGCTTGCTGTCCCTGGCCAGCGGCACGGTTTTTATTTCTATCTGCTGTCGGATAATCGCTGGCCCGTCTTTTTGCTGCAAAGCTGCATGGACTTTGCGATGAAACAGCAGGGCGCATTCCGTCTGCATGGCACTCCTCTGCTAGAAAGTATTCGGCTCTGCAAAGAATTGATTAATAATCGCGCGGTTTTCCCTCGTTATTTGTCCGAAAGCAACGACGATGTCAACGAACTGTTCCTCCAAGGAAAGGTATCAATGATTTTGACCACCTATACGTCGCTAAACGATTTCAAAGATTTGGATATCCAGTATGATATCTCCCCCGTCCCTTATTTGTTCGAGCCGCGAACGCTTCTAAACGTCATTGGCGTGGCGGTAAACCGGAATTCCAAGCAACCTCAAGCCGCTGCCGCTTTCAGCGACTATCTGGCTTCGGCGCGGGCGCAGCGTATTTTGCGAAATCAAACCATCAGCCTGCCCGCGCTGAAGACGGTCGCTGAGGAGCCTTTGGAGGATGCCACCAGCCTAAATCGACCTTCGCGCTACGATTTGTTCCGCGAGACGATCTCCGCTTTTCGTATGAATCGGGATTTGAATATGACTTTACATTCGTTTTTCACTTTAAAAACGATTCTTAAGCAATATTGGTCCGAGTTCATTGACGAAGAGACGTTATGCCGTCAGGTCGAAGAGTTATTGAATTCGCCGTCAGCAAAGGGGGGCGTCTATGCGGAGGAGTAGAATCGGAATCGCCAGGAGCGGGTGACGAAGCTACGATTTAACCAATCGAAGCAACTCGGCGGCATCCTCAAGGAACTGCTTGGGATCGTCGTTTCGCACAAATTCCAGCATCGCAAAGCGACGGTTCCCCGCTATTGGACGAAAGTGCTGGACATACGCTCCCCACTCCTCCGAGCCATCGGAGAGTGGAAGCCGCTCGCCAAGCTGCCAATGATACACATGAACATCTGCAAGATACGGCAGTACGCCTTCCAGAGATTCGAGCCGCTGTTCTACCGACAGCGTTGTTGGGGGCTGCCAGTTCGTCCTGACATTAGGATGGTCTGCCGCCTCAAGCAGTGCGATCGTCGATTCAAGGGTATCGGTCAGCGTATTGGCATGGTACTCCAAATGAATGCGAATATTCTCCTTCTGAGCTTGATCGGCAATACGAACGATGTCTGCGGTTACCTGATCCCGCCAGCCTGGATCCGCCGCTTGGCTGCCTTTGTTGCCGGCCCAAATCCGTATGGCCGGCGCACCCAGCGCCACCGCGCTTGCCAGGACATCCTCGAAAGACGGTACATCCGAATCAAGAACGCCGGCCTTGTAGTACGAACCGTAGGATGCGATGATGAGTCCCGCTTCTTCCGTTACTCTTTTTACATGATGCGCAACCTCCACATTGCCATGGGGCACATGGATGTCCCCTCCCCATTCGATGGCATCCAGGCCGGCTTGAACCGTCAGCGCAACGATTTCTTCGGGCTGTAATTGGCGAAACGTAATGGACAGCATGCCAGTTTGCAGCATATCAGCTCACTCCTTCTATCATTTTTTCCAATCCGATAGACCTAATATAAGCCGCACGCTCCAAAATGTCTAGAAAACAACGACGCCCGAAGCGCATAATCAGCCCGACCCGCTAAAAACAGGCGTGCTAACTTCCTATCGAAGGCTGTCTATTCATTGTGCAAAGGTGAATTCGCGGGCAAGTGTCCGGTAAGAAATGAACGGGAGCAACTGTAACGGAAATGAGAGGCGTTATTTCAGTAAAAAGCCTCGCTTCGCAAATCTAATGGAACTGACAGCCCTTATGATGGGCAAAAGTCCGCGGTTTGCCTGGATTTCTCACGAATAACGTCGCAGAGTTCCGTTAGATTTTAAAATCACGCCAAACGAGCCATATAAGGTTCTTCATTTCCGTTAACAGCTTGGCGATGATTGAGTGCAGCTTCATTTCCAGTTTTGCACACAATGAATCGACGGCCTCTATCGGTCACTATGCCAAAGGGCTTCACTGTGTTAGTATTTGAGGTATCGTCAGGAAAGCGCACTAAGAGGACGGATCATTAGCAATTATAGATGGAAGGGAGATACATGACTGATCATGAGCAATCAGGAGAACAGAATTGAACAATATGATCGAAATATGAGGCCCGACGGTGTGAATGAAGACATCATAAAGTGGCATTCACCCAAGAGGAGTCCTTTTCGAATTTCAGGTCTTGCCTGGTTTGCGGAAGAGGGCACGTATCGGAGACTGCCAACTGCGCCAAAGGCCGTGTTGCCTGACGCGGTAGATTATTTGGCCAATCATCCGGCGGGTGCGCAAGTTCGTTTTCAAACCGACTCCCCTTCATTGTCGGTAAGAGTAAAGCTTGCAGGCAAGGCGAATATGTCACATTTGCCAGCGACAGGACAATGCGGAGTGGATTGTTATATCGAAACATCGAATGGTCTGCAATACTGCAATACAACCAAATATAATATCGAACAAACCGAATACGATTGCGTTTTGTTCCAAGACTGGCATTCCGAAATGCGCAATATCGTTCTCTATTTACCGTTGTACCAGGGCGTGGAAGAAATAGAGATTGGCTTGGAGGAGAATGCCTCCATATTGCCCCCGCCGGACTATGTGACGGACAAAAAAATCATTATATACGGAACCTCTATTACCCAAGGGGGCTGCGCATCGCGTCCGGGTATGGCGTATTCCAACATTTTGAGCCGCCGAATCCCGATGGAATTTTTGAATTTAGGATTTTCGGGAAGCGGCAAAGGCGAACCAGAGGTAGCTGAGGTTATTGCCAGCATTCCTAATCCTGCCTGTTTGGTTCTAGATTACGAAGCGAATTGTGTAAGTACCGAGCTTTTTAAACAAACGCTCCCTGAATTTATCCAAATCTATCGAAGCGTCCACCCTCAAACAAAAGTGCTGATCGTTTCAAAAATCCGTTACGCCAGAGAAAACTTCCCGGATCACAGGGAACTGTATCAGACAAGAATGGAGTGCAAGCAATTTCAGCAGTCACTCGTTCATGAGCTTCGATCCAAAGGCGATCAAAATATTTTCTTTATCGATGGCTCTGACTTGCTTGGCGCCGATTTTAATGAGTGTACGGTAGATGGCGTGCATCCAACAGACTTGGGTTTTCTCAGGATGGCGGACAGGCTCGAGCCGATATTTAAATCGTTGCTGCTATAGGGATAAAAGGCGACAGAGACTTGTCTCTATCGCCTTTCTGTTTGATTGATTATAAATATACCGTAAGATTCACCGTTGCTTTGTGGGAAGTTGCTGTGTAGACGATGATTCCGTCAGATACTCTTTTTCTTGTCCAGTTGCTGTCGAAGCTTTCCCACGGATACCATAAAACGTGAGCCAGGCAAATGAGCCAAACCAAATAGGACTCCGGTCGCGATAATTGAAATCCAAAATGCAGCCTCATTGGACGGTGTCAACCATAAAACCGCCCACATTGTCAAGCTGAGTAATCCCCAGCGGAAAATAATCTCCTCCGTAATTCCACCCGAGGTTATTCGCGTTACAAGTCCAAGCTGCTGCCTGGTTTGCTCGGTATTCGATGCCCGCTAGCCTGTCTGTTCGGTTTTAAAAGATCAGCTTCATCATAATAATGTAATGTTCTAACCGGAATACCCGTCATTTCCGAGAATTTCACCAATCAAATAGGTTCTGTTCATTCGCACTTCCCCCTTCCGTCTATCTTCATTGTAATACCTACATTAACTGTAAGTGCAAGCTTAATGTGACATGCGTCGTGATTCATATTCCGTTATTCCCCATAGAAGTTAATTGTTATCTTGCAAAAAAACAGGAGAGTACACTGCAATGTTTCCCTGACCTCTTGTCAATTTCTGCGCATAAATTTCCTCAGGCATAAAAACGGCCAGCAAATGTTCGATCATTCGTTCTGTATCCGCTTCCCCTCCACAGGCGTAGCAATCTAACGCAGCAAATCCCTTCTCTGGATAGGTATGAATCGAAAGATGGCTTTCCGAAAGCAGGACCAGAACGGTTGCTCCTTGAGGTTGGAACTGCTTGGATTGTACCGAACAAACTGTTGCTCCAGCGATCTCCGCCGCTTCGACCAAACGTGTTTCAAGCCAGTCAGCATTATTAAACAATTGAAAATCAACTCCCCAAAAATCTGCTACAATATGATATCCCAATGTAGAAAAATTCACTTTTTTTACTCCTTTTCTTGGATCTATATTTTGATTACGAGTACTCCCCAGTCAACCTGATTTTAGATACGAGCTCAAATATCTCCTGTCCGCAATGTGGACAACCGACATTTTTAAGCTGCTCAATCGTGGCATATTCTCCGGTTATACCTACACTTGCTTCTGTTGCACATTGCTTGCAACGATACGTCCTGATCGTTCGCCTTACTTCTCCCGTGTACAAGGCATCCTCGAACTTGCCTGTATATTCCGGATACGTTTGATCGGTTGTGCGCAAAACAAACATCTGACTGCGACCCGCAATCATTTCGGCCGCTTCATATGCATTAAATCGTGGGAGGTTCATACTGACAATCAAGCCCATTCGCACCAGCTCCCGCTGCATGGCCAAGGTGAATGAGGGCGATTTATGAGCAAATGACAGAAATATCGGCAGCCCAGTCTCTCGTTTCAAGGCTTGAATGCCACGTGATAGAAATAAGCCCATGCCTTGCAACGTATATGGCGGATCCGTGAAAAAACAGTCGTATCGTTCGTGCAAATTTTCGGGAAACGGCTCCCTAAAATCTACATGATGACATCGAATGGGAAGATTATGGGCTTTTGCTGTCTCATCAACGTATTGCAAAAAACGCTTGTCGATATCCAAAACATCCACCGACGTGGCGACATGGCCGCCTGCTGGAAACAAGCGTTTCAAAAGCAAGCCTATCGACACGCTTACCAAGTCATCGTCGCCTATACAGACCATTCTTTTACCAATCAATGCGGATTGCTTTAAGCACAGAACAGCTCTGCGCAAGCTCGTTTCCGGTATACATTTGGATTGATCAATCTGCACATTAACGGCAGGCCGATGCGCAAAAAGCTCATCCAACAGATTCAATTCTTCCTCCAACCCTTCAAGCCAGACATTATCTTGAAGCAACTTTTGATAGAGAGAGCGATTTAATCCCAAATAGCCTCCGCCTTGCTCAATCCGCTGTATGCCTTCTGATGTACAACGAACGCCGCGATCCTGAACCAGAGCGCCCGATTTAACCAGTTCCCGCTTTATTGCTGCGGCAACCGGCGTTGGCAGCAACGTTTTGCGCGCCAATTCCTTTGTTGAAATTCCAGGACTCATATAGCATGCGATCAGCAATTGCTCGATGACAGACGTTCCCTCCTGTAATACGAGTTGCTGTTTGACTTGTTCGATCAGTGTTTTCACCTAATTCCTCCTCGTTCATCATGGCTCTGTTTTGATTCCGATCAGCCTTGGCGCATCGTTACCTTAGCCTTCCTAAAACTTTTCGAAAACGCAAAAAGGCAGAGATGAACATACGTCATCTCTGCCTCAAAAATAAACCTACTTGCGTCATAACCACAAAAAAATCGCGCTAAAATACAGCACGGATGCGGGTAATCATACAATTAGTCTTGGGGCTGATTTTATCCGTTTGTTCTTAACTAATTCCGAAGCATTCTTATATGCTCAAGAAATAAAACCACGCTAATTCAGCAAATGGCATTTCTAAGCACTCAGAACCTTCAAGTATGGAATTGATTAGTTAAGAACCACTGCAGACATCAAGACATCCCCTTTTAACAATATACAATCATTATATGCTTAGTAGTATCATAAATCAACAAACAAACGCGACATTCAAGCTGTTACCGATATCCACTTTTGCCATACGATTTCGATAACAAGCAAAGCTTTAACACTGCAAGTTTAAGGATTAGCGAAGTCTTTTATATTTTGGTTTTTTACTCCCCACTCACATAACTGCTCCAGAACCGGTAATAAAGTTTCGGTTTTATCTGTGGAGATTTATCTAACAAACGCGCAGGAACATTCCGAGCCAGTCATCGGGAACTTTTCCTGATAGCGCCAGAAAGAAGCAGAGGCTTCGCTCCTGTCTGTTCCAAAAATAAGAGCCGCATTAGATGCGACTCTATTACCCATCCTGTATTTGTGTTAAAATTCCAATTCGTGTACTGTGCCTACCGGCTGGCACATAAGCTCACAGCCTCCCGGCGTAATGACGACGCCTTTCTCCCAGCGGATGCCGAAAGTCGGCGTCATGACAAAGGTATCGATCTGGAACGTCATGTTCGGCTCCAGCAAGTACTCGGACGACGTCTCCATCCAAGGCGCTTCCACCTCGATCATTCCCGTGCCGTGGCAAGGACCGTACAGGTAATTGTCCGCATAGCCGTTATCGCCAAAAAATTTAATGAAGCCTTTCGCCACATCGCTCGCGACGACGCCCGCTTTGAGCTGAGCTTGCGTCCATTCGTGCGCACGGAGGCCAAATTCGATAACATCGCGGCGCTCCGAAGTCAATTTGCCAAGGCTGATCGGCAGTCCGACCGCGGCCGAATAGCCGTCGACTTTTGCGGATAAGTTCAATTGCACGATGTCTCCCGCGTTAATGACGCGGTGCGAAGAACGGGAAATCGCATGGCTCGTCGACTTTTCGCTGAATATATACATCGGTAGACCTTCGTATTCGGCGCCATGTTCGTAAATAACGCGCTGGGCGACGCCAACCATCTGTGATTCCGTAACGCCCGGGCGGATCGTCCGGATCACTTCTTCCGTCGCAAGCTCGGCAATACGGTAACCTTCGCGCATACACGCCAACTCGTTGACAGATTTGATCCGGCGCAGAGAGACCATAATGTCGTCCGCACCGACGATTTCCGCCTCTGGGTAGTTGTTCTTAAGCCCTTCCATCATAACGACCGTCGTGTCTAGCAGGCTGGCGACGCCGATTTTCAGCTTGTCGCCCGTTAAGCCGAGCGCCTTGAAGACGTCCCGATACGTGTTGGGCCTAAGCTCGGGATACGCAGGGTTGGCCGACTCACGGTATTCCATGAGCGTGAAGATTTTATCGATTTTGCCGAAGTCCGAAGCATAGACGGTGCTCTCCGGTCCAACGAGGAGCGCGGCGTCTCCCGCAGCCGTAATAACGACGCCAGCCCGCTCGAACAACGGCCAGAAGCCGCTAAAATACCGCGCGTTCGCATAGTCCGCTTCGTTGGAGTTGACAAGAAGCGCGTCCAATCCTTTTTGCTGCACCAGCTTTGCCGCCCGTTGAATTCTTTCCTTATACTCGTAGTCCGGAATACAGATCCTCGTTGACATTGTAATCCTCTCCCTTATCCTATTTTTTCATTGAGTGCGCTTTTAACGGATTTCACCCTTGTTCCACAGTCTGGCGAAATCATCCGCGCGATGGAAAGTCGAGCCCATATCCTTCAGCCGGTCGATCAGCAGCGAAAACTCCTTCATCGCTTTATCCCCGCAACCAAGTGTCAGGAAGCGATCCGGCGTAACGGTTGCTTCGCCGTAATGATAGCTTTCCTGGATCGGAATGAACTCCCACGGGTGGAAATAGAAACAAAGCACGACCGGCAAATTTCTATCCTTGAGAAATTTCAAGAACCCTTCGATATGCTTCATCAGCGCGTCGGTTCCTTGCGTACGGAACAACGGCCATTGATCGCGGTCGCGCTCCAGTCCCGGGTCATTGCTCTTCATGACCATGTCGGCGAAGTTGGGAATTTCGACGATGTTCATATCGCCTTCTTTCGTCCAGTCGGCCGAGCTAGGATTGTACGGAACATATCGCTCCCGATAGAAGTACATCGGATAAGAGGCGTCCGACACATAATTTAGCTTCTCCAGTGAATTAAGCAACGCAGTGGAACCCCAAAGTCGGGGAGCGCGGAACGAAACCGGCTGCTCTCCTAGAACTTGCTGCACCCACTCCGTTGCTTTCTCGATACGAAACGGGACCTCCTCCGGAAGGAGTGGAACGACCCCGGGAATCGGGAACAATTCATCTCCGACCGTCTCATGGAACAAAGAATGGCAGCCGACTTCGTTGCCGCTTTGCTTTACAAGCTCTACGCTCTCCGGATTTCTCCGCGCCGCATCCCCCGTATAGTAGAACGTTCCCTTAATGCCCTTCTTATCAAATAGCTCGACAAGCGGTGCTGTAGCATTCTTAACCCCGTCATAATAGGGCGTAAAGCTTCCTACGTCCGTCTCCATATCGAAGCCGAATATAACTTTGATATTATCACTCATCTATTCATCCACTCTTCTCCGTAAATATAATTGCGAAAATAAAACACTTTACTCGCTGAAGCCCATCGTCGTATAGAAAGCCATATTGTCCTGTCTCGTATCCAGTCTGCCGTATTGAACGACGACCGGCGTGTCGCTTTCGACTTTAAGCGCATATTGCAATTCTCTTGGAATAATAAATCCTTCCAGATCATCCGGATTATCAAGCCGCAGACAGCGAACTCGCTCTCCGCCGATCTTAACTTTAATATCTTTAACAGGCTCGCGATCCGTAAAATAAAGCGTCAAGCTAATGTTTGCTTCATTACCTCCCAAGTTCAGTACGATAACCGACTCGTGTCCTTTCAGCAGGGAATCCCCCGCGGGCGGCAATTCGCAATCCGGGTAGATCCACAACGTATTGCCTTGACCATTGCTCATATTTTCACCTCCTCTATGCGTGGTGTCAGCCCTTATTCCCCATGCTTGATTGTTTCAGCAGAAGTACAGGCTCCAGCTCGATTTTCTCGTACTGCTTTCGCCCTTTATCGTGCTCTCTGCGCATAATGATTTCGGCAGCGATCGATCCGATTTCATAAGCGGGTTGAATGATGGCCGTGATACCCGGCGAGATCAATCCCGTTTCGTCATTCGCATCGAAGCAGGCAACTGCAATATCTTCAGGAATTTTCAGCCCGCTTTCGTAAATCGCCTTTATAGCGCCGTACATTAAGAAATCGTTGGCGGCCAATACCGCAGTCGGCCGATCTTCGTTCAGTAGCCATTCGCGCATCATTCGGTACCCGTACTCCTGCTTAAACGTTCCGACGCCTATCCAACGCTCCTCCGGCGTAATGCCGTTTTCCTCTAGACATTTTCGAAAGCCAAGCATTCGTTCCGAAGATGTGGATTGGTTTAACGGCCCCGTCATCATCGCAATTTTGCGGTGACCCTGATCGACTAGATGTTGGGTAATGCTTCTGCTCGCTTTCGCGTTATCGATCGCAACCAAATTAAAACGATCTTCCAACGAAGGCAAATTGTCGATAAATACAAACGGAATGCCGGAATCGATATAAGGCTGAAACAGCCGGACATCCGAACCTACGGTGGCAATGACCAATCCGCTCACCTGATTTTGCAGCAGTACCCGAATGTACTCCTCTTCCTTGCCCACTTCTTCATCCGTATTACATACGAACACGTTATAACTGTTCTCGCTAGCCACCTTTTCGACGCCTTTGATGACTTTGGAATAGAAACTATTTGATAAATCCGCGACTACGACCCCGAGCGTACGAGCGCTCCGACGTTTCAAGCTTCGAGCTACTTCATTCGGTTGATACCCGGTCTGCTTGATTGCATCCAGTATGCGTTCCCGGGTCTTGGCGCCTACCCGCCCCGTTCCGTTAACGGTTCTGGAGACGGTGGACACCGATACATTTAATTGTTTGGCAAGATCTTTGAGCTGCACGGCATCTCTCCACTCCTTTTTGATCTGAGACAACGTTTGCGCAAATAGCAAGAGTTGGCTCCCATCCGCTTCCCATGCGGAATCTCATTAATGCGAGCTATCCGTTAGCGCAAGCGACTTGCGGTATTGTGCAAATTCGCTATCCAGCACGCTTTGCACTTGGTTAATTTTCCAGCGCAAATGCGCAGTGTCCGTCATATACTCCATGCTCGGTTCCCAGCCAAGCCGCGAATCGGCTTCCACCAGCGGGATCGTATCCTCCGCATTTGCGATTTCACGGCGAGCCAACTCCTCCATCCGCTCCATCAATGCCAATGCTTTGCCGGTATCCCCTTCGCTCAATAGCTGTCGTTTCAGCTTCCACCACTGCTTGACATGGATCGTCGTCTTAATCGACCTGGCAATAAACTGCCCTAGACCAAACATTCTCACGCCTTCTTCTCTTTTTCTATCCGGAGTCCTTTTTAGCGCTTCTTCCAACAACTCGTTACCGGTGTCCATTAGCTCAAGCATCCGCTCGAGGCTCCTGATTTCCACGTCGATGCGGGATACGCCAAGCGATTGCCGCGGATCTTCTAGCGGATCGTAATCCGTCAATACGATTTCGTTGCCGAACATCGCATGTTTGACAGCCGGCATTTGAACCGCTTTTTTAAACATAGCATTGCGGAAAACGAGTGGATAAGACGGCCCAACGCGAAACGGTCCGTACTGGTCTTCGTTTGTCGGGATATAATGGGTGATCGCTTCGCTCCATGCGTTCCAAGCTTCCACTGCAAGAGGCGCAGCCGCTTCGCCAAAGTCGCGCTTGGCTATCATCGCGAGCGCTTCTTCATACGTAGGGCTCGGGCTCCAGTAAGCCCACTTTGCGATCTCGCTAACAAAAGACGGCCACCAGCCGAAATGATGGGATTCCATTAAGCCGCTTAAACCCCAGTCCTCGCTAGCCTTCTTTAATGCCTCATGTCTTTTGTTCCACTGCCCCGGAAACGGCTCGTAAGGAATGACCCCGAAATCCCAAGTAAGCCCGCCCGTATTGCTCATCGCGTGCAGCTTAATGCCGCGTTCGCGAGCCACTTCCGCCTCGCTGCTAAAATACGCGCCAGGCCCGACGTTTGAAAGCGTATAGTCTACGCAAACGTGAGTTACATGCTCATTGCGTATTTGCTCGAACATCTCGAACGTCACTTGCAGCGTAATATTTTCCGGCAGCGCGCGGATAAGCTTCAGGCGATCTTCCTTCGGCGCCCAGCCCCAGTTGTACGTCCAAAATACGATGTCCGCGTCCGGGTTATGCGCGCGAATCGTTCCCGACAACAGGTTCAGCCACTGCGGAAAGTCTTGACATGGCCACCAACCTGGACTCGGCTTCGTTTGCGGTTGATCGGCTGGCCAATCAAGCCGCAGCTTGCCCGTCGTATTTGTATCCTTGCTCGGGAATTCGCATGATTCCCCGACGAGAATAACGCCTTTGAACCTTGGGCACGCCTTGAACACCCGTCCATAGGTGCTTTCGTAATATTGTTTCGCATCCGGATCATCCGGATGGAGGCGGCTGATCAAATAACTGTAAACATAGACATCCAGTCCGTAGAGCTCAGCGCGATCGACCAAATAGTTGAAATCCTGATAACCTTCCGGCGTTTCGTCAACGTCCTTTACAAACACCATAATTGCGTCGATCCCCGCATGTGCAAGCGCGTTCAAATGCGAATCGGGATAACGATCCAGCCCCCAGCCGGAATGGGCCATACGCGGCGAGAACAGCGGTTCGCGGGTATCATCCGAGCAAGCCAGCACCGGCGCTTCGCGCAAATTCATCTGATCCTCAAGAAAATAGCTCCCCTGCGCTGCCCCGCGTTCGTTGTAACCGCATACAATAATACGACTTTGCTGAGCAACTATTCGGTAACTTCGCGGCTTCTCAAGCTTACCGCCAATCGCGGGCAATTGCTCGCTCGTCGCCAGTACGATTACAAGCTCTTGCAAGGCTGCCGTTTCCGCAATATCCTTTACCCGCAACAAACGAACGGAAACGTTCATGCTTGTAAATAAGTAGTCCTGCAAATCCTTTGCCGTATGGACCAGCAGCGGACTGGCCGCATCATCGATAACGATGCGCCAGTCTTCCGAAATTTTCAGCTCGCCCGCTTCGGCGCGGACGCTGGAATCACGGCGATTCGGCTTATGAACCACTTCCAGCCGCTTGCGAAAATCGTAGTTGCGCTCCATCTTCCGCCCCCTCATCATTCATTTTCAATCATCCAATCAACGAATTTCTAACCAGCGTCAAGGCTCCGATCATCCCCTGCTTATCCCCAAACGAGCTATGCTCCAGTTGCATTTCTACCGCGGCATAACGATTTGCTCTAAGCAGGATCGTACGTTTTGTTTCTTCGAAAATGATAGGCAAATGTTCAAATACGGGACCTCCCAAATAAATCACTTGCGGATTAAACAAATTAATGACGTTGCTCAAAGCTATACCGATCGCTTTACCTGACGTTATGCAGACATCAAATGCGATTTTATCATTTATTCGATAAGCTTCTGCAATGGATTCGAATTGGCCGCCTTGGCGCTTATAAGCAACCTCGATCATCGGATAAGTCACAATATTTTCCAAACAACCATAATTACCGCACGAACATCGCCCGGCATCTTCATCAGCGGTAATATGTCCGAGCAGCCCGCCTACATTATTAGCGCCTCTAAGCAATTGCCCGTTAATAAATATGCCGGCCACTATACCGTAAGCAACGTGAACGTTGATAAAATCCTCGATATCTTTGGCTTTACCTTCTATTTTTTCGGCTAGAGCCATCGTTCGGCCGCTTTCGTCCAAATAGACGGGACAATCAAAGCGCCGGTTCAGCCTGGATACAATATCCAGTTCTCCCCAAGCATTGAGGTTTGGAATATTCAGTATCCGCTGCATACTCCTATCCACGATACCCGTAACACCGATCCCTATTCCATCAAGCTCTCCTGGATTCAATTCCGACTCGGCCAAAAACCATTCGACTTTCTCAAGCACACGCTCTATGACATCCGCTTCTCCGTCAAACTCATCTACAAAGCATTCCTGCTCATGCGTAATTCTCATGAGGTTATCCGCCAATGCAAAGCGGATTCGGTATCCCCCAATATCAATTCCTAAAAATCGAAACTTCTCGGGATTTAAGTATAGCAATACTTCTTTTCTTCCCATCCCATTGCCAACACGATCGCCTTCGACAACGTAATGATGCTCGATAAGCATTTTTGTAATATTAGTTATTGTCGCTTGCGAAAGTCCTGTCATTTCCGCTAACGCTTTACGGGAGACGCCTTCGCATTTCTGTATGACCTTCAGAACTTGATTTTCCAATGGATTTAATTTCATCCTAAACTATCCTCTCACACGCAATAATAAAATCACCTACCCATTCTATCATAAGTATTCGTTGTGCTTACAGGGTAAGGCTTTTGACTAAATGATAATGTTGTCGCTGTTTGAAATTCAGCTTTATCTTTATATATTTTACTAAATAAATTATATACCTTTAAAACTCGATTGTAAATACATTTATAAAAATACAATCCAACGATTACAACTAATTGATTGCCTTTACCCCATGTGAATCAACCATATAATCCACTCATTGAATTATGTTATCGGCATATTAGCATAAAATGTGTGGCTTCTGCCGACATAGAACCAGCCACGGCTAATAGCCGCGGCTGGTCTTCTTTCTTATCCGGAAATCAGCTTCTCACTGGAATCTTAAGCTCTTGCTCAACAAAATCACGGCATATTTCCAAGCTTCGTAGAGGCGTATGCAAAGAATAGTCGATTTCGACAGTAAGCCATCCCTCATAACCAATTTCATTTAATGCGTCGATAATCGGCGGGAAGTCGATCACACCCGTACCAAGCTCGCAAAAATCGGTTAATGCTTCGTTGCCCACCGACATGGTAGTAACTTGGCTGCTCGCTTCTTTCGGCGCAAGATCCTTAAGATGCACATAAGCAACCCGCTCCTTATGTCGACGAATCACACTGGGTACATCCATGCCAGCCCCGGATAAATGTGCCGTATCAGGTGCAAAGAACACTTCGGCATCGCATAGTGCAAGCAGATCATCGAGCTCATTCTCATCTTGAAGCTCCGTCCACAAATGAGGATGAACGCATGACTTAACTCCAAATTCCAACGTTCGTTTAGCGGATTCGTTAATTGTAATTGCCGCCTGCTTTAATTGTTCCGGCGTCATAGCTCCTTTACGAGGGGCCCCTGGACCGAACACGATATGTCCAGCTCCGCATTTGGATATTATTTTGGCTAGCCGAACGTTAAAATCAATGATGCTCTGTTGCTTGGCCGGATCGGCAAAACAACGCCCCGCTTCGCCCGAAGCTCCTCCGTATACGCCGGCAAGGGCAAGACCGTATCGATCGAGCAATTGCTGCAGTTCGCTCTCGCGGTTTTCAAACCCTAACACGAAGGAGGGCCATGGCTCAATGGCCTTGTAACCTAGCAATGCCGCTTCCTCAAAACTTTTTTCGAATTTGTCGCCCCAAGTAATGCCATGGACGGCTACTTTACCTTTAAAAGCGCTCAAGACATTCATCTCCCCATTAAATGCTCTAATACATGCAAATCCAATCCCTCATAATCGCGCGCCGCAATAAATTGACGCTCTGCCTCTTTGTCGTAAGTACGCACCTTATCGACGAGATGCAAAAACATTTTTTTGCTATTTTCCAAGTGTTTATACGAAATGTCGCGCGGCTGCGTCCTCATGACCTTTACATCCAAGCCAACAAATTCACCGTTTTTGCCATATCCATTCTCTTCCAGCACACGCACCTGATTAAATGCACGCCGTAAATTATCAGACCCGAATGACTTATCCTGATCGTATTTCAGCCCGTTCTGATCATTAAGATGTACGCTCCACAGCTTGTCAAAGGAGAGCGCATAGCCCATTTCTTCCGATGGGTCAAGACCTGCAAGTATACAATGTGCCGTTTCGATCAACCCGCCCACTCGCTTCGAATCTATGGTCCGATAAGCAAGCGCTAATGTATGTCCAATAGTCGGTATGTACGCATGATCCATTGGCTCATTTGGTTTCGGTTCAATTAGAATTCGGATATTGCTGTCATATTCAAGCAGTTGATTCATGGCATCTGCAATATAATTAACCGAATCAACCGGATTTTTGGCTTCTCGAATATAGGTGCCCTCTCTTGCCAGCCATAACACAAAGTTGTTCGTTCCCATCTCTCTCGCAATATCGACAGCTTGTTTGGAACGTTCGATTGCGTAGGCGCGCTCCTTCGCATCATTGGAAGTAAATGCACCATCAATCGTGCGCTCGCTTTCCCATAGACGCGGAGCAACAATTTCCGCAACCAATCCAAGCTCATCTAAACGTCGACGTACGGCACCGGCTTCCTTCATGATTTCCGCATAAGATTTCTGTTCAATATCCGGTACGATATCATCATCGTGAAATTGTATGCCTTCGAATCCAAGCTCGCGATAAACGGCTAATTTCTGTTGAAAATCATAGGATTGACGAACTGCGGGACCAAACGGATCTGCCCCTTCATGAATATTCCAAGGTCCAAATGAAAATCGATACATAGTCAAGCTCCTCTCAAATAAAAACGGCTATTCGCCGTCCTATGGCGTAAGAATAGTTGTTGTCGGTATTTTTACCCAACTCTTATTTAAAGATGAAGTTTCAACTGCTTCCAAAACCAGTTGATTACGATATCCATCCTCGAAATTAGGCGATGGACTTCTATTTTCGGCAATACCATTTGTTAGCTCATGCAAAAGATTGATAAAAGTGTGCTCATAACCGATAATATGGCCTGCAGGCCAGTAGGCCCCCGCATAAGGATGGATTCCCTCCGTACAAGTGATGGTGCGGAATCCTTGATTGCCCTGCTCATCATCCTCCAAATATAATTCCAATTCGTTCATACTCTGCATATCCCAACGAATAGAACCCTTGGAGCCATTGATCTCGAACTGGTTCGTATTGCGGTTTCCTTTGCCGAAACGAGTCGCTTCGAAGACGCCGAACGCCCCATTGTCAAAGCGGCCCAGAAACGCTACTGCATCATCAACATCAACATGGCCCATTTGATCCCCGTGAATCTCGGCATTTAACCCGCCGCTCATTTCTCCCAGAGGACGTTTCTTGATAAAGGTATCCATCATTCCAGACACTTCGCTGATCTCGCCTACCAGATAACGTGCCAGATCAATAGAGTGAGCCATCAAATCTCCATGCGTGCCGGATCCGCATACATCCTTGCGCATCCGCCAGACAAGCGGGAAGTTGGGGTCCATAATCCAATCCTGCAAATATCTAGCTCTAAAATGATAAATATGTCCAAGCTTCCCGCTGTCGATTAGCTGTTTGGCATATCGAACGGCCGGAGCGAAACGATAATTGTGACATATCATATGCACGACTCCGGCTTTATTAACCGCTTCCAACATGCGCCCGGCCTCTTCGACATTCATCGCCAATGGTTTCTCGCATAAAATATGTTTGCCGGCATTTGCTGCCGCGATCACGATTTCCGCATGCGTGTTGTTCGGTGTAACGATATCAATTAAATCGATGTCATCTCTTTCAATCAGACGACGCCAGTCCGTTTCATGCGTTGCCCATCCCATCTTCTCCGCCGCCGCTTGCACTCCCTCTTGATTGCGTCCCGCAATCGCCTGCATCACAGGTTCGACTTTGGTATCGAAATAGAAAGGCAAATCGCGATAAGCGTGGCTATGGGCTTTTCCCATAAACTTGTATCCAATCATGCCAACGCGCAATTTCTTTTTCACCGTTCCGCCTGAAAGCATCTCACTCATCCTCGCTCACTCACTCCTTATAGAGGTTGTTCAAAAAGTCCGCTTCCCATTACGAAGTTATCCAAGAAGCCTACTCGACGTCGAATATTGAATTCAGCCGAACCTTCCGGTGCTCACGTAGCTTCCACTACGCTCCGCTCCTCAGGTCCTAGCTTCATCCAATCTTCTCGGTACTGAGAACCGAACTTTTTGAACACGCACTTATAGGGTGGCCGCAACTTTACGAATCGCTTCAATGACATCGTTACAATCTTCATCCGTCATATTTTGATGCAGATTTATCGCGATA
This sequence comes from Paenibacillus sp. PAMC21692, assembly GCF_014303795.1. Taxonomy (NCBI): domain Bacteria; kingdom Bacillati; phylum Bacillota; class Bacilli; order Caryophanales; family Paenibacillaceae; genus Paenibacillus; species Paenibacillus sp. PAMC21692. Next base: position 3,090,803 of record NZ_CP060293.1, on the reverse strand, counting down.
GCACGGTTTAGCCAGTCAATCGTTTGCGGGCACATATCTTGCGAATACTGGACATTGCCTTTGTAGCTCTGACAGTTCCAAGGGGTATCATTTTCCGAAGCGCCCTGTTTCTCCATTACGTATTTCCAATTTTTAAATATATGCCGATCGGCAAAACCATTGTTGTTAATCGTGCCGTTTGGAATGCCTTCTTTGACCAACAGCTTCGAAAATTGTTCGGATTGCTCCAATGTATCCAAGTAGAAAACCAAGCTGTAAGAGAGATCGCCTTGTGGATCCGGAATACGTTGCAGCTGTATTTGCGCGATATCCTTGATCCCATCCACAATATTCGACTTGACCTTCTGAAGTCGAGATACAAGAGAATCGATCCGCTGAGATTGGGCAAGCGCAAGCGCCGCGTTTAGCTCACTGAGCCTGTAGTTTTCGCCAGCAAAAGGAACGGTTTCGGCCATTTTGTTCATATCCCAGTACACGAAAGCAGAATCATGATAAATCATAGCTCGCGCGTTTATCGATGGATCATTGGTAACGAGCATGCCGCCTTCGCCCGCAGTAACCAGTTTATATTGCTGAAAGCTAAAGCAGCCGGCATTGCCAATCGATCCGAGCGCCTTGCCTTTGTAGGAACCGCCATTTGCTTGTGCCACATCTTCGATCACAATAAGGTTATGCTTTGTCGCGACCGCCATAATTTCGTCCATCTGGCAAGGAACTCCTCGCATATGGACGGGAATGACCGCTTTCGTATAAGGGGTAATGGCCGCCTCCAGCGCTTGCGGATCCATCGTTAAGGTGTCATCTACATCTACAATGACTGGAACTGCGCGGGCAATTAAGACGGCCGCCGCAGTCGCGATATAGGTGTATGCGGGTACGATTACTTCGTCCCCTGGTCCGATGCCTGCTCCAATCAACGCAACTACAAGCGCCGAAGTACCGGCATTAACGCCTAAACAATATTGTACGCCTAGCCGATTACTGTACAATTTCTCCAATTGATACGCTTCCGAAAGCTCGTTATCGCTTCCGCTGTATCGGAACACTCTCTTTTTGTCCAGGACACGCAGTACATACTCTTTTTCCAGCTCACCAATTTCCGCTGTACTGACTAAGCCAAAGTCCCATGGTTTCGTACGTACCGGAGTATGATTATCATGTAATTGCATCGAGTTCCCTACTTTCATACCGTTATTTTTTATAAACTCTCGACTAGCTCCGCCGCAGCCCGAACAAATAGATCAGAAACGGTTTCGTCAAAAGGGGTCACGTTCATTTCGTATCCACCCAGCCCATCACGGAACGCCTCTACAGTCGGAAGATACCCATGGCATCCATTCGCAAGTCCGGACATCAACGTAAACGACGCCGGGGAATACGGTTTAATCAACCTCTCATACCCGCTAAAAACCTCGCAGGATACGGCAAGCAGCAGCAAATCCCCGATTCGGAAGCCTTGCAGCGTCACGTCGATCGTTGGCATAAAATATCCTTGACGCGTTGGAAGCGTAACTTGCTTCTCTGCCGCTTTCATCGGAAGTATGCCAATCGGCTGCAGGTCTTTCGCTGCGTGGGCAATATCCCGATGCAGCACTTGAGCCATCTCGAGCACCCAAGGATACGTATCTTCTGTTTCTGTCCGGTAATGGTCTCTCGGACCCACATTTCCAGAAAAGCCTTGAATGAACAACGACACAAAACCTTCTTTAAACGTCGATTCGTACTCACTCATCGCCAGCCCGACAAATTCGCTGGAAACCCGATTAAACGGATTGGCCAGCAAAGTTGGATGAACCGCACAGTTGACGATTGCTCCCAAAGCCTCGCCGTCTACCGACTCAATCATAATGAGATGGAGCGAAGGATCGATGGGCAATGTATCGTTATGCTGCAGATGAGGTCTACGATTTACCGATACGCTGCATTGTCCGGCAGCCGCACGAATTTGTACGTCCTGCAGCCTTTCGGCCGTTTCTGCAATCATTGCAGCGATTCGGGAAGTATACTTCTCGCTAAAATGCTCGGGGGCGCTATGGGTATGCGTGGCATGCACGGATACGGTAAATTCCTCTGTTTGAGCGGCATCCGCCCAAAACCGCTTCGTCCCTTCCGGGAACGTTTGGAGCAATTGACGATAAGGCTCCATTTGCCCATTAGGATTAGGCGACAGGTAGTCCTTTTCGTTCGTGAGACAACAGTCGACACTAACAATCACTTGCCGTGATATCCCATCGTCTAAAATCAAAACCCGCGCATACAGTTCATCCAGTATGTCTTTGTCAGGATTCGCAATGTATAAACTAGGATCATAACCTTGCAGCGGTGCCGGCTCCTCTGGCGTTATCTTTACTTTTCCAAACGCAGCCTTCACTCCTCCATCTTTCATCGCTCGTATCCCTCCCGATTCGATTCGACAGCCTTATATAATTCATTATGTGAATTATATAACCGATAAACCCATTTGTAAACCCCATAACTAAAATATTTACGCACTCAATAAAGCTTTCAATATCCAATGTACAGTTGATTCTTCTATATAATTCACTAATTGAATTATATAGCTGTGAGTTAGCGGATTGAGAACCTCGAGAATCAAATAACAAGCTCCCCCGCCTAACGGACACAGATAACACTATTCTTCAATTTTGTGGGCTTTCTAAAATCTAAAGGACATACACGACCTTATTGGCATCATCATCGCGCATATTGGCTCCATTACGACTCAATAGTATCTTCCTTGTCCGTTAGATTTGTTTGAAGTCAAAAATCGGACAAATAGCGTCGCTTGTGTCTGTTAGAGTTTTTAACCAGTGGCTCGCAAGTCTGGGAGTCGCATAATTAGCGTATCCGGATTCGCTTGGCTGACAAAATAGTCGAGCGGCCCACCCAAGCATAGAAATACGCCCGTTAAATCAAGGTACATATTCTCATACTTGTTTGACAGCTCAATGGCCGTCGTTATTCCAGGCTCTACTCCTCCGGAATGGCCAAACGCACCAAAAATCCGCAGCCTTGACGGTTGCGGATTTTTGAGTTTCATAGCGGTCCCTTCAATTCTCCATCGACATAAACGTCCGCGATCCCTCCGTTAAATGCGGTAGTTCCGTACACAGTAGCCCGCGTCCCATAAAACATAATCTCAACGGACCCCCCATCATCCAGCGCATAACGTTCACTCCCTCCATGCAATGAGGCGTTAGTTAGTGTAGACCAACGTTTGCTGTAAGTAACGAACGGGCTTGTATCGTCAATAACTGCAGGCTCAGAGCTTAATACTGTTATTGAAGCTGATCCCGGCGAAACAATGCCTCTCAGGTTTACTGCGTATAATTGGTACTTGCCGGGTTCCATATGCGAAGTGTCGAACGATACCTCTATCCCCGCTGACGCATCTGCCTTCAATCCGTATACCGTGCCATCTACTGCCGACAAGACGGCTTGCTCAAGCTCGCTTTCAGAAGCATACGCTTTTGCCGGCACCAGGTACAACTTGCCTGGCACCGAGCTTGTAGCCGTCACCGCAGTTCCTGTGGCGGCACAACAACATGAGCACATTAAACTTGTAGTACGATGCCAGGACAAAATAATTAGTCCAAATAAATCGTATCAAATGGATAATTCACTCTCTGCACGCGATATTCGCGGGGGGAGAAGCCGAGATAAGCTTTGAAGATTTTACTGAAGTAGCTGGGACTTTCGAAGCCACATTGTTTGCCAATATCCTGTGCGCTCATTTCTGTTGTACGTAGCATGGTGACAGCAGCTTCAATTCGGCGCCGACGCAAATATTCCAGCGGCGAAGAAAGTTTGTTCCGTTGGAACAAGCGGCATAAATAGGCGCCTGATACCCCGCAATATGCCGCAATATCCTCCAAAGTGACCGGAGTGGTAAGGTTTTCTTTGATATAAAGTTTGGCTTTTTCTACTATTGAAGAATTCTCTGCCTGTGTATTCAAGCCTTCATCGGGAGTAAATAAGGAGAGCATGAAGCGGTATAACATAACGGACAGCTCTGCACAATCAGAAAGTTTTTCTTCGGATACAGCTTTATACATGTCCCAGAAACTGGACAATGACAAGCTGCGATCGCGCAAGGCAATAACTTCACCTCCATGTTCGATAATGCGGTCCCACATGCGAAACGCATCTTCACCTTTGGCATTCAGCCATATAAACTCCCACGGTTCCTCTGTCTCCACCGGATAGTAATAGCGGTGATCACTCGGAATTTTTACGATAAAAGCTTTTCCAGGCGTGAGTCTGTATGTCTGGCCATCCAATTCAAGCCTGCCTTCCCCACTCAAGGTATATTGAAAAATAACATGACCATTGTCGGTGCGGGTATGCCCATTATTGCCGTAATAGGGTGAATCTGTAGATTGCCAACCAATAGAATCGAGCAGCAAGTAAGGGAGAGCTTCTGTATATCTGAATGCAAACGCGCCTTGTTCCATGATTAAACCCTGCCTTTCTGCAATCTTTCTCTATTTGAGTATACCGCAAATTTTTTCTGAAATTAAGGTCATTATTGTTATAGTTTATTCAATATTCTTAGATTGCGAACAATAAGGTCTGTTGATATGATGAAACCATCATAGCTAGAGGAGGTCATATTGTGACCAGTATTTCACCAGTATTCGAGACACGCTGTCTAAGTTCTCTGAGTAAAGTGTTTGCAGACTCGGATCTACTTGATACACAGATCAATAGCGGAACAGCTTTGTGGAATGAAGTATACTCCTTTCAAGTAGCTTATCGCAGTGGCACCTTGTCAAGGTTTCTTGAAGTATCTGTCAAATCGGAATTGAAGCCTTACATCACTTTGCGGTCGGTAGGCTTGGCACCGTCGGATATGCCGACTTTCGCGCAAACGGATGATGATTATACACGCACAACTCCCGGTCTGTATCCGGATATTTTGTATCCTGTCGAGCAAGGTGTGCATGCAATTCCGCATCAATGGCGTTCGATTTGGGTAACGGTTGCGTTGCCGTCTATCGCAGCGGTGGATGCAGCGCAAGACAAGAAATCTTTTGCTATCACACTTGCTTTCGCAAGCAGCGAGGGTACTCACTTGGGAGAAGAACAGTTTACACTGGAAGTTCTTCCGGCTGAGCTGCCGCCACAGCAACTGATTCATACAGAATGGTTCCATACGGATTGCATAGCAACACAATATAAGGTAGTGATGCTCGGCGAGGAGCATTGGGAGCTTATCGAGAAATATGCGAGCAATGCTGCCAGACATGGTGTGAACTTGTTACTTACCCCGCTATTTACACCGCCGCTTGATACGGCAATTGGAGGAGAACGTCCGACAATTCAATTGATTGGCGTGAAGCAAGTCGCAGAACATACGTATGAGTTCAATTTTGAGAAGCTTGAGCGCTGGATTGCGATGTGTGAGAGAGTCGGCATTCTCTATTACGAGTTCTCACATTTGTTCACCCAGTGGGGGGCGAAGCATGCTCCTAAAATTATCGCGGAAGTCGACGGAGAGGAACAGCGCATTTTCGGATGGGATACGGATGCTGGCGGAGAAGCCTATTGCGCGTTCCTAGATCAATTTTTACAGGAACTTGTTGCGTTTATTGAAAAGCGCGGTATCGAGAAGCAAGTGTACTTTCATGTTTCGGATGAGCCGCATAAAGAACATTTGGAGCCTTACCGCCAAGCCAGCGAAATTCTGAAGAAGCACTTGGGTAATTTTGCTTTCCTTGATGCTTTGTCCGACTATGATTTTTACCAACATGGATTGGTAGATGTCCCTATTCCGGCGACTAATCATATCGAGCCGTTTATTGAGAATCAAGTGGAGCCGCTATGGACGTACTATTGCTGCGGACAATATGTCGACGTAGCCAATCGTTTCTTCGGCATGCCATCTTATCGTAACCGGATTATCGGTGCACAAATGTACAAATTTAATGTAACAGGTTTCCTGCATTGGGGCTTTAACTTCTGGTACAGCCAGCATTCCCTTAAAGCGATTGATCCGTTCCGCGTGACGGATGCCGATTGCGGTTTCCCTTCCGGTGATGCCTTTGTTGTGTACCCGGGCGCTGACGGTCCGCTGGACTCCTTGCGTTGGGAAGTGTTCTATGAAGGTTTGCAGGATATGCGCGCGCTTCAATTGCTGGAGAAGCTTGTGGGCAGAGAGCAAACAATGACGTTGTTAGAGCAGGATTTGCAGGAAAAGCTTGCTTTCGATCAATACCCGAAAAGTTTGGACTGGCTGCTTCAGACTCGTCAGCGTATTAATGCCGCAATAGCAGATGCCGTGGTCTTAGCATAATAAGTACTTTGGGAAATTGTAGACTAACCGCATGAAAATGTTCTTGTTTTACATTGCCAGAATCGAGTAGGAGGGGGCGCCTAGCCCCCGTCTCCGGGTAGAAGGGCCCCCCAACTGGTGGCCCGAACCCGAATAGAACCCGACGTGCGGATTTCCCGCACCGGGCTCTTGCTTGACTTGCATTTCGTATCGAGTTATCTTCGACACAACAGCCGCGTACAACTCGACCGCGCTACATCTTGAGAAAAGCGCGTCCTCAAAATTTCGGCTGAAATTTAAGGAGTTTGGTGCGTACTTTCCTAGAAAAGCGCGCCGCCCTTTTTCGGAGAACGTTGGTGCTATGCAGTTTCTCGGTTCTCGCCGCGCCGTACTTTAGGAACGTACGCTCTACCCGATATGCTTCGGACTTTTCATGCAAAACGCCGCCCAACTAAAACAAAAAGCTATTCCTTAAGCGCACCGATTAATACACCCTTATTAAAATATTTTTGCAAAAACGGATAGATAAAAAGAATCGGCAACGTGGACACGATAATGGTCGCGTATTTAATCGTCATCCCGATGGAAGCCTTATCACCGGCGATCTTGGTCATCATCGCCCTGGTATCATTGGTGATCAGTATTTCGCGAAGCAACAGCTGGAGTGGAAACAACTCCCTCGTTCGTAAATAAACCAGAGCGCTAAACCAGGAGTTCCAGTGTCCTACTCCATAAAACAATAACATGACCGCAATAACAGGAAGAGATAAGGGAAGGATTACCTTATACAAGATAACGAAATCATTCGCGCCATCTATTCGCGCTGCTTCCTCAAGACTGACAGGGATCGCCTGAAAAGATGTTCGCATAATAATTAGATTGTAAGCACTCATCGCCGCGGGTAATATCAATGCCCAACGCGTATCCATCAAGCCAATATTCCCGATTAGAAGATAGGAAGGGATGAGTCCTCCCTGAAAAAACATTGTAAATACAATCAAGAACATAATCGGATTTCTCCACATCACGCCTTTTCTCGATAGGGCATACGCTCCCAAGGCAGTCATCACTATGTTCAATAAAGTACCCAGGATCACATAAAACATTGTATTCATGTATCCAATACGAATCATTGGATTATCAAATACATGTATATAAGAAGATAATGAAAATCCCTGGGGGAATAACAGAAGTCCCCTGTGCCGCATCATCAGGTCGGGATCACTAAAAGAAGCAAACAATACATATAATAATGGATATAAGGATACGATGGACAAAACGATCATGAACATCATGTTGCCGATATCAAATATACGTTCGCCAGCAGATCTTTTCATCAGCATGTAAGCCTCACCTCACCATAATCGATTTCCCGTATACTTCTTGCTTGTTTGATTGGCTATGACGAGCAGAACAAAATTGATAACTGAGTTAAACAGACCGACGGCTGCGCTGTAACCGAAATCCGCTCCCAAAACACCTTTACGGTATACATAAGTGCCGATTACATCTGCCGTCTCATAAGTAGAAGGTTTGTACATTAATAAGATTTTCTCATCGCTAACAGCCATCAGCATGCCAACTTCCAAAATGAACAAGATTGTAATGATAGGCATTATTCCGGGTAATGTAATATGGAGCAACTGCCGCCATCTTCCAGCTCCATCCATTTTCCCTGCCTCATATAATGTTGGATCGATACTGGCAATCGCCGCTATAAATATAATGGAGTTCCATCCAACATTTTGCCAAATACCCGAGCTAATAAACAACGTCCGGAACCATCCCGGCTCAAGGAAAAAAGAAATCGGTTCAATTCCAAATACGAAAGACATAATTTGATTGATCAGACCATCCCTTGATAGAAAATCAACCATCATGCCTACAACGACTACGAGCGAAATAAAGTGAGGTACATAAGTAATGGATTGAACGGTTCGTTTGAAAACCTGATTCTGAATCAAGTTAAGTAATAAAGCTAAAATAATACCCGCTGGAAATGCCAGAAGCAGATTGTATAGACTCAGCAAAACCGTATTACGAGTGACCCGCCAAAAATAATAGCTATCAAAAAATTCAATAAAATACTTAAATCCGACCCAGTCGCTATTGGTTATTCCCTGAAGTGGCGAAAAATCTTTAAAGGCAATTTGCACACCATACATCGGTACATAATAAAATAGGAGGTAATAAGAAACGACGGGTAGTAACATCAGATAAATATATTTATTGATACTGAAATCTCTAAAAATCCGTTGCATCAGATTGCCGTTAGTCATGTTCGTATTTCGTTTATTTATTACTGCCATTCTCACACCCCCTGGATCTCAATGATGCCGCTAAAAAAATAGTCGTGTTCAGGGATAGGCCTGAACACGAATAATAACAAAGAGATTACATTAACGTTTGTTATACCGATCCAATGCAGCCTGTTGCAGCTCGACAGCCTCTTCAATCCCCATCCTGGTAATCGTCTCGACAAAGTCATCAAACTGATCGATCGGTTCAGCACCCATAATAAATTTATCAATCATTTCTGTATAATAGGTGCTTACATCGTTCATAATGGAAGCGAATTTCGAACCGTCATCTGCAGTTAATGTAACCGGCGGCATTAACTTCTCGTTTGAAGGCTGCGTCCACGTACTAATGGCTGCCTTCTGCTCCGGTGAACCTGCATATTGTTCATAATAACGGCGATCTTTAACAAACGGACCGGAGAAACTGGCCAGAACATACTTCGCCATAGCCTGTCCGATCGGTAAACCATCAGGGCTCTTCATGATGACATCTGTATAAGTCGGATAGTTGTCTACTAACGTGTAGCTTTCTCCTTCAATCCCAAAGTTGAACAGCATATGTCCTGCTTCGCTATACTTGTAATCCAACCACTTTACAATTTGTTCCGGGTTTTTGGCACTGGTCGTAATCGCCGCTCCGATTCCTGAGAAGAATGCATCCCTTTGACCAATTTCAGCCTTTTCTCCTGCGTTTAACGAAGGGTATGGCGCCCCTGCCAAACTAAAGCTCCCATTAGGTGGATTCGTATCAAATTTACCAGCCTGGTTGCCGCCGATCATTAACGATCCGACCTGGTCGTTGATTACCCTTGAGTTCGTCACGTTATAGTCAGCCGCCGCATACTCCCTATCAATCAAGCCCTCTTTGTACCATCTGCTCATCGTTTCCAGATGTTCTTTAAACTGGGGTTGAATCGGTCCATATTTGACCTTTCCATTTTCTTGATAAAATCCAGTTGTAATTCCCCATGCGCCTACAAATGCACCAGAAAAAGAAATAAACCAATTATCCAGAAAAAAGGGAATCTCGTCTTTCTTATTATTGCCGTTAGGATCCTGATCACGAAATGCAGTAAGCACTTCTTCCCATTCGTTGATTGTAGTCGGCATCTGCAAATGAAGTTTATCTAACCAATCTTGTCGAATCCCTGGACCGATGTAAGTCAACAAGTATTTGTCGCCGTTGATGTAAGGGAATACATATATATTCCCATCATCCGACGTAACCATTTTTCTGAAATCAGGATTATCTTGTAACACTTTAGACAGATTCGGTGCATGTTCTTCAATTAATTCATTTAGACGAATGATTCGCTTTTCCTTGATTGCATTATCCGGCCCTTTGGGGACACTAACCCAGTCGGCCTCGATGACATCTGGAAGCTTGCCGGAAGCTAATAGCAGATTTAACTGATCCGCTACTTGATCCGCAGATACATGCTGAAACTTGACCTTAGTTCCCGTCACTTTTTCCAATTCCTTGTATGCCGCAATGTCATTATACGTTGTCATCGTTGCCGCAACGTTCGTATTCAAGCCTGCCCAATAGGTGAGGGACTCCGGGTATCCGCTCTCGCCGTTCGCTGTCGCTTGACTGGCTTCAGGCGAATTCCCCTTGTTCTCCCCAGTGCTTGCATTGCCATTTCCATTCGTGCCGCTACAGCCCGCCACTACACTACTGCATAGAGCGAAAATCAGACAACTGGTGACAATCCGTTTTCCAGCCATTTTTCTAATCATTTCCACCTTCCTTAAACCTCCCTTTTTTTATTGTTAGCAGTCTCTCGACTGTCCCTAATAATAAGGAAATGACGACTATCTTTCTATGGACAATACATAATATAAACTATCATTAGATAAGATATGGAATAACAATTTTGTAACAACAAAGCCGAGCTCATTCTATCTGAATAAACTCGGCGCTTCAGCTTCAATTTCCATCTATTAATTCTCTATATTTTCCAGGTGTTATCCCTTCGATTTTTTTAAACGTTCGAATTAATCCAATATCGTAAGAAAATCCAAGCTTCTGTGCGATCATGGAGATGGTAAGCGATCGATCGGCGAGCATTTCCTTTGACCGTTCGATTCTCAAACGAGAGATATAGTCCGATATGGTCTGTCCACTATGTTTTCTGAAAAAATTGGATAAATATTGTGGTGTAATACGTACATGATCGGCGATAACGATGACACTTAATGAACTTTCTTCATAATTTGCATCAATAAACTGTTTAATTCTGTTGTATAGCCTGTCACTGTGATCTACTTTCTCTTCATTAAAATAACTGCAAACCAGGTGAAACAACTCTTTCATCCGTTCAAGCATTTCCGTAGTAGAATTACAACTCATAATCAATTTAATAGGAGCTTCTCCCTCCGTAAATAGAACCTTGCCGCTTAAATTCAATGTGTTTTGTAACTTAAGGATCGTGCCAAGCAAATCAAATATAAAACATTTCCCCATCTCCGGAGAAACGCTCCTTGTGAGAAAGTTGAGCACAAATAGATCTTCCAGCAGTTTTTTCACAGCGTTAAAGTCACCACTTTTGGCCAAATTCAACAGTTGGGTTTCCAACTCATGCGGATAATGGTAATGACCTCGCTCCAGATCCTTGATCTCCTCAAATGCAATATTCGTGCCCTCTCCCCGGATCATCTTATAATCCATAGCAATTCGTGCTTCTCTATAACAATGACCTATCATGTCCATTCCCAGGTGAAAATTGCTTATCGCCGTTGTGATTTTGATATTATATCGTCTCTCGACGATCCCTCTCAACTCCGCTATGAAGGTCTCTGTATCGGAACTCTGCCGCTCCTGATGTGTGTCAGAATTAATGAGCACTGCCAATTGGTTACTGTCTAATTCTACAATGTACCCTCTGTCCCCCAAGATTTCCGAGCCAATATTAGTGATGATAAACGGAATTAAAGTAGAGTCACCCACTCGACTTCCATCTAAATGATCGTTGGAATCCCAAATGTCTATCAGAATAATACGGAAAGCTTCCGAAGTGAAACAAATACCCAAGCTTTCGAGTTTCCTCCTTGCTTCCTCTTCTATATCCATCTGGCCCTTAATTAAGCGAATGAGATAGTTGGCTTTAATAACGGGTGCCTGCAAGTGCAAGGCGGTTCGCATTTTCTTTTCTTCTTCAAATGAGTTTTTAATTGTATTCTTAATAAAATCAAGTTCATTTACAATTGTATTTTGCTCCTTGTGTTTGCCTGACGTAATGGATGCTACCACCTCCCTGAGTGGACGATAATATCTTTGTGTCAAGGAAAAACATGCAGCCACTCCAACAACCAAATAAACGAGCAGGATCGCAAAAGCGATTACTTTCATTTCATTCACTTTTGACATCAGTTTATCTTTCGGAGTAACCGCTATATATTTCCATCCATTTTCACTCGATGAAGTGTAAGTCAGAAGCATTACCCCGTCATTCTCATCTTCAAAGGTTTGGAATCCTGAGGAAATACGTGATAGTACCTGATCGATAGGTTTGGTTGACTCATTCGTTGTCATAATCAGTTGATTATTATCATCCACTATATAAATGATCGAATCGCTTGCCGACTCGATCTGTTTCATTAAATCATTAAAGTGCTGCTCGTCAATCAGCAGGACGAGAGACCCTTTTATGTCCTCAACTTCACCCATCGGCAGCGATTGAATGAGTGGAATATAGCGATTTTCGGCACCGGTTTGGTTAGAGATCGTGACGGAAGGAAGAAATGTCCGATTATGGTATCCTGTTAACATCGTTTCTTTTATCTCAGCAAATTCCATTCCCTGATAAACTTGACTCAGCTTGAAGTAGTCCTCTGCAACCGTTTTCACTTTTGGCGTCAACACCATATTTGTATTGGCCAAGTAGATAAAAAAATTTCCTAACGTGCCATTAACAAGGCGGTAGTGGTTTAACTCATTGATATATTCAATAAATTTATACAAGTCTTTTGCTGATTTCGCGTTGTCTCCATTGCGCAACAGCCAGTCAAGCTTAGGATTATAGGAGAGTTGAACAATATCCTGATTGAGTTCCCGAATTTTCAAATCAACGACTTGTTTAACTTGCTCCAACATCGCCGTATTGGAACGATTTACATTTTCCACCATACTGCTGCTCATACGCGTATAAAGAAATGAGCCAAATACAACAGGAGAAATCAATACTGTAAGGAAAGATAAAAATAGCGCCCAAAAAATGCTTGTTCTCCATCTTCTGATAGCTGTCTTATTGTGCCACCAATGCCGCATGCTTCCCATCCTTCCTCATTCCTCCTGTGCTCAAAGAGACAGTTTTTGGCAGCACATGCGTGCTGCCCTAAGCTATTGCTTTATGACATCAGCTTCAATCCATGGATTAAGCGTAGATCCGAAACCATGCTGATGCCAAGTGCATAAATTCTCGCGTGTATCGATGACCGGTGTTCTGCAGCATCGTATAAGATCGTGTGCCCGGCAACCGTTCAAATAAGGTCTCTATCGTATCTATTGGCGTACTTAGATCGTCTCCTCCGCCAGTTAGAAGAACAGGCATCGTCAATCGTCTCGCATGGGAAAGCGTATCGATAAACCCCAAGCTTCGCCAACCGGCAGCAGGGTTTTGGAGTTTAGTGAAACCAGGGGCAGTTAGCGCATAGGCGCCACGACCTGCGGCAAGTGGGAAATTGGTCAAGAAAGGTACATCCGCTGCTACACAGCGCACACCTCGATCACGGAATATAGAACCGAGCAAGAGCGCCCCTCCGCCCCCTTGGCTTGTACCAAAAAAAGAAAGGCGCCCCTTTACCGTAGCTTCCAGCTCCTCCGCCCAATTTATCGCCTGAATACAATTCAATAGCCAGCTTCCGTATCCCTCCTTTGCCCCGTTGCTTACAGTGTCGGGAAGCACCGGCCACTCTCCGTCCACCTGCAAAGCTTCGTTAGGTCCGTCGGGAGTAGTGTAGCCGAGTGGAGAAATATGCAGGACATGATAACCTTGCTGAACTAAATCCGGGTGAGTGCTCATCTCGGCGCCGTAGCCCGGTACATGGATCAGCAGAGGGGCGGGTTGAGACCACGCGGGTTGCCAATACCCATAGAACGGCGTCCCCTGCTTCGGCGTGAACTTGACATACCGAAACTCATTACTTGCGTAATGAACTCCCAGATGATGTGAGAAGCTATTGCGATTCAGAACTTCGACTGTGCAGGAATTTACTTCAGCCTCGTCCATAAGAGAATTAATCCAATCATCTACTTCTTCTATTGTTGGATAATGCTCAAACCCATTCTTTTGCCCGGACAATTTATATTCCTCCTTGCAGACTGATTGTGAGGGCAGTTGACCCCAATCCCCACTCCCCGGAGGGGTTGTTGAGATTGGGGCAACAGGTCCTAAGTAATTATTGACGATTAAGCTTAAGGGCATCCACTTCTGCCTTTAACTCCTGAATCGCTTTGATAAGCGGTCCTATCAATTCGGTATAACCAATAGAGAGAACGTCCTCCCCTCCATTGACCGTATGATCTTGATAGCCGCCCCAATCGACGCCCATCCCATCCAGAACCTCTTTGACCTCTTGGGCGACAAGTCCCTCATGGAACCTCTTCCGCTGCTTGCTTCCATCCTTTGGAAGCTCCGTGAACGATCCATCCTCATTAAGCTTGGCATAATCCTGACGATAATCCCAATTGAATTGTCTGGGTCGAAGCTTCATAATAAACGGAAGACCGAGCTGCGTATCCCTGATATTGGCCTTGTCTCTTGCATCCGAACGATCTTGTACCGCACCGTATGCATATGAGGTTATACTGCTATCACCCAATTGAAGCTGATTGCTTCCCGTAACTTGGGAGCCGACGCCTAGACAAGTTATATTTCCGTATGACACCGGGGTTGCAGAATAACCGGCGGCAAATCCGAGGAAGGTGGCATAACTGCCCATTTGATTCGTTCCAGACTGCGCCCCTATCGATGTTGTATAACCCGCATTGGATGTCGCGCGAAATCCGACAGACACCCCCTGATCGGATGAAGAAAAAGCCCCTTGTCCGATTACGGTTGCCCGCAAACCGTGCTTATCTATGTGTGCTGCATCCCCCACTGCCGTTGCACTCTGAGCCTCGACCCGCACACTTGTGCCGATTCCGACCGAGTTGCTGACCGGAGTCTCAGCCGTTCCAACACGCGAATGCCACCCAAGCGCAACTGTTTCACTGCCATGAGCCAAAGATTCAGCGCCTACAGAAGTTGTATATTCATACTTATAAGTCACATTCACATTACTATTCAAGTAACCTGACAAAGCGCCAACGAACGTATTGGCCTTCCCGCCTCGACAGTTCAACCCTGCCTGACTTCCGAAGGCGGTATTGTAAGAGTCTGTCCAACTATTGTACATGGCCTGAAACCCGACTGTCGTATTCTGATGGCCGGTTGTATTCTGGAATGCAGCGTGAAAACCGACGGCGGTATTATAGGAGCCCTCCGTATTCATCACACAGGCTTTATAGCCGATCCCCGTGTTCGATATTCCATTTCCGTTGTATCTCAGTGCGCTGTAGCCATAAGCGCTGTTGCGATGCGCTTGATTGAATTGCAACGAGAAAGCCCCGACAGCAGTATTTTGGAACCCGTGCTGAGAGAACTGCTGCGACCTGCCGCCGATTGCAACATTAAAAGCTGCGTCATTGTACCAGCATGAAGCCGTCAAACGATCGCCTATCGCAACGCTTCCTGATAAATAAGGTCCAAACTTAATCATGTTAGGCACTCTCATTGGGCTATCTCCCGTGGAAACATTGATTTGGCGATCTCCCTCGGAAACATTGAGAAAAGCAGGTTCCGTTTCTTTGGCAACTTTGATAAATGATATGCTCGTTATCGTACCTGCCCAACTTGTATCCGTCGAAAGCTTAAACAACATGGAACCGTCATCAATAGGGAAGCAACCTACGTTTACGACTTGACTCCCTACTTCCAAATAGTATTCAGGAATCGAATCCAATATGGAGGAGCCGCCCAAACTAGGCGCAATACTCCCAGCTTCAGTCGTTGTAATATCTATCAACAGAATATAGGTCGCATAAGAATCAATTGTCGCATACTGCTCCGCTTCACCGACAGTCCCTGCGGTATGTGTGATGCTATTGGACCCGTAACTGAAATTATTGAGTATCCAGCCTGTTGTGCCACCGGTAAAACCGGGATTTGTCAACCTCTCATCAGTGCCAATGTCTGCACCATTGCTATGGCTGACAGTAACATCAATAGAAGGGATTACTCCGTACTGATACGCAATTCTTCCGCTTTGCCGCATGACCCCTCCAGCGCCCACTGCATTCAATGTGGTCGCTAAAGCAGTCGTATCATTGCTGGTACCATCAGCAGCGCCGCCAAAATCCTTAATACTTAAATTTTCTGCATTTTTGTCTTGCTGGGTTCGAGGGATCGCGCCTGTAAACGGTTGCAATACAACAACATCATTATCCGGAATAGTCATTTGCTTCAACTCCCTATTTTTTTTAGATGCCGGGTTGCTTCATGCGGTATGCTTTGATGTTCAACTGGAAGCGGGATTTGAGGATTTTCAAGTACCACGCCGCTTAAGAAGGAAGTTTCGGAAGCTTGAACAAGCTCCAATCCTGAGAGCGGATTGTCATGCAGATGTAATACATTCCCCGGCTCTTTAATATAAACGGCAGTACGCGGATGCTCTGGTTTAGTTGAGTTCATAAATTGATTGCGAACAATATGCATATCGACTGATGCGGCTTCGAGCATGATCTCCGCACTTTCGTGACCGTTATCCCGAAACACATTGTCACAGATCAAGGTTCGATCCCCTGAACGACCTGCTGCGTCATAACGGGTAACCAATCCGTAACCGCCATTATTCGAAATCGTATTATGACGAATGATTGCATCCGTGTCTGCATGCCCGATAGAGATACCATTCCGTTTATTGTTTTCGAACAAACACTCTTCGCATAATGAATACGAGACTCTAAGACAATAAAAAAGTCCGTCATGCTCATTGTCAATACTGACAATACGCCTCATAATGAACCCGACTGAGCCGCTGCCAGGGTGAAGTCCGCTTCCTTTATTGCTCTGAATGAGACAATTTTCAACACTTGTGTGGACACAAGCTTGAAAGCTGATTCCATCTCCATTATAGTTTTGGACTGTCAGATTCCGCATTTCAATGTTGCGGCCGCGCAGAAAATAAACGCCACCTCCGCGACAACCGTTAATAAATTCATTCTCTTCAGCATTTCCGTCTACAATAAAATTGTCCAGGACAACATCTTCCACATCACATCCGCTAACGATCGGATAGATGGAAACCGCCGATCCATCAGAAACTTCAGCTATATCATGATTCAGTTGCCGGGATATTCCCAGCTCATTTCCCCGCTTCCAGCTCACCGTCGCAACTGTTGTATAGAAGGCTGTTGCAAGCTTATCGGAGATATGAATGCCCATACCGATTGAGAACTTCTCCGGCTCCTTTACCTTAATGGAATACATACCGTATCCATTTACTTCTATGATTGGTGTTGAAACACTGGCAGGCTTCCATAGTATGGTTTCGTCCCCGCTCCCCTGAATATGTACGTGGGATCGAAGATGTAACGAATCGTGCATGATGTAGGTGCCTGGCAGTAATCTTACCACTCCCCCGCCAAGACTAGCTACTCGATCTACTGCCATTTGAATACTAGTATTTGTTGTTCCGACAATATCGGCATTCTGATGCCCCACCGTTACCTCAACCATCTCCATCACTATGCGCCTCCTCGTTGTTCCTACCAGTAACAATTCCAATCCTTTTTCAGTCGCACAAGAGATTCCAAATAATAGTAATCGCCGAACACATTCCCTTCGTCTATCCCCGAATCATGAGGTATGCTGCCTACGCCATGAAGAAGCAGGCATCGGTCTTGAGAAGAAGGACTGCTGGCATAATTCTCCGTCAGACTTTTAACAATATGTTCTGCCGCATTTCTATAATACGTCTTGTCTTCTTTATTTGTAACCCACTTCGCCAGTTCCAGCAAGCCGCAAACCGCAACCGCAGAAGCTGAGCTATCTTTAAGCTGACCACTTCCGTCCGTAAAATCGAAATCCCAATAGGCAACCACGTCCTCCGGAGATCTATTTAAAAAATAATTTGCCAGTCTCTCGGCAACCTTAAGAATATGTTCATCCTTCGTGTAAGAATAATTAATAGCGAGTCCATAAATTCCCCACGCCTGCCCGCGTGACCAGCAAGAAGAATGGGAATATCCCTGTGCCGTCTCTCCGAATTTGGGTTTCCCCTTCTCATCAAAAACATAGACATGAAAGGTCGATGCATCTTCTCGAATAATATGGTTAATGGCCTTCGTCATATGGCGCTGTACGGCATCCCTGTAATCTAAATGTCCCGTTTGCTCGTAAGCCCATTCCATTAAAGGCATATTCATTAGAGAATCAATGATCATATTGAATCGATATTCATCTTCATCAAACTTTCCGCCCGACCAGCATCGGAAAATACCTGCTTGTTGTTCATATCTGGCATCGTACAAATGTTGGGCTGCTCGAAGCGCAACCTCTCTTGCCCCAGGATCTCCGGTTATCTTATTTGCCGCTACGCATGATGGGCTGTACAGAAAACCAATATCATGATGATCCAGGTCGACACGCTGATCGAGACGCTCACTAAAGCTTAACACTTGCTTCTCGGCAGCTTGTTTATATTTAGGATTCATCGTGAGCTCATAAGAAAGCCATAAAATCCCTGTCCAAAAACCGGTTGTCCAACCTATGTTCGCAGAGTGCAAATAGCGATTTTCCCTTGTAACTGGACTAACAAATCCATCCCCATAAATGTCCATGATCTGATCTACTTTAATAAGCGCCTTTGCGATCGCTTCATCTATCTTAAACTCTTCCCGGCTGACCCTTGAGTAATAACGGGTTTCCCTTTTGCCTTCATCTCTAATTAGCATTCCGTTCTCTCCCAAAAGATATATTGCACCTCTTATTTTTTTATGGTATGGCAATGAATTTACTAAGCAATCTCTTCGCATTCAAACCCAACACTTTTAATTTAATTTCATCGGAAACTCGCGAATACAATATGTTTCCAATTTCCCATGCCACATTATTGTAAATACTATCGCTTGAAAATAAGAGCTTGTCAGAACTGGTCTGCTGGACAAAAAAAACGAGAGACTTTCCGGAGTATATAAAAGCGCCTGTTAGATCCAGGTACACATTATCGTAGTTATTGGACAAATCAATCGCCGTTGTAATTCCATGCCCCATGCCGCCGGAATGCCCGACCAGTATGGTTGCATCCTTGTATGTCCTCGCGATGTCATGAAGTAATTCAGGATTCGCATACGGACTTTGATTCCAGGTATGAACGAGTACGATCAGCTCTTTCTCATTGGCGTACTCCCACAAGGGCATATACCCGCTTCCGTTGATTGGGTATTTATTTACATCAGGATGAATTTTCATGCCTACAAACCGATCGGATAGACGAAAGCATTGTTCTGCAATTGTTAAACTTTCGCTAATCATCGAAGGGATATAAGTGATATAGCCCAAGATTTTGCGATAGGACTGCATCAATTCAGCCAAATATAGATTGGCTTCCAACTCACCGATATTAAGCCCCTTCAACATAGACACAATGATATAATCGATCCCTACTCTTTCAAGTATGGGATTCAATAATCCAGCCTGAATCTTCTCGTCATGTTCCGGAACAAACGGATCCGGATGTACGCCCAGATGACCATGAACATCTATTACCAAAACATCGTTCAGGGGAATTCCATGTTTACCGGCATCCTTTAGCACTCCCTTCCTCACCTCCTTCTATTAACCTTTGCAAATTACCATAGGCGATCTTCTCTTTATCACGTTCGGAGATATCTGCGAAAGACAACATGGTAATCGCAGACCCTGGTTTGTTAAATGGCATATTGCTTCCCCAGAGTATCCGGTCAGATCCATAGCGATCTATTACTTGTTCATAAGCATTCCAATTGTCGCATAGGGAAAGCTCTGTGTAGAAATTAGAGTGATTTTCCATATAGCTATACATCATCATGTTTCGACGATGCCGAAATGCCGTAACAATCACTTGAACGGACGGAAAATCACTCAATAACCTGTCAAATTCCGGCATTTCTCTGTCATCTGATGAAGTGATCTCCTCATAATCGATAATCATATGTGTGCCCAGCTTCTCTGCCATACCGAATATTTCATGCGTAAGCTTGCTGCCGAGCGTATATCCTTGCTCCTTGGGGAAGATACGAATAAATTGGATCCTTTCCTTAACCAGCAGATCCTCAAGGAAAGACCATCCATGGGCGTATTTATAATGCGGCGATACGACCATGCAAGGAATCATACTTTGATTGCTCCGACAATAATCCAATAGCCTTTCATTTCCGTACATCGGGTTGGAGCTTCTGGCCGCTCCATGATACGCAATGACCCTGTCAATATCATAATAATGCAGCTCATCTTGAACCTGATTTTCCAGTAAAGGCTCCACAACCTGCTTCACCCAATTACCGATCATACAGTTGACATCAATCTTTCGCATCGTTCACCGCCGCTCGATTTCGTATTTTTTACCCTTTGATTCCAGTGGATACGACGGCACCCGATATGAGTTTTTTCTGGGCCACCATAAAGATCGTTATAACCGGCAAAATAGTTAGTGAGCAAATCGCCATAACATGAGCAGTGTTGGCATAGGGTGCAACACCAACCCCTGCTGGAGATATGCTAAGCAGACCTAATGCAAGCGTAAATTTATCTTCACTGTTCAAATAAATAAGCGGCCCCATAAAATCATCCCAGGCTCCCTTGAAAGCCAATACCATGACTACTGTGAGCGCAGGGGCACATAACGGCATGCATATGCGCCAAAATATCGTCCACGTGCTAGCTCCATCCACCCTTGCCGCTTCGTCAAAATCCCTCGGTAAAGATGCAAAAAACTGTCTGAGCAAAAAAATATTAAACGCTCCTCCGCCAAAAAATGCGGGGACGGTGAGCGGATACAACGTATTAATCCAGCCTAAATTACTGAATAGTACATAGAGCGGAATAATGGTTACCGCTGCGGGAAGCATCATGGTTGCGAGTACCATCCCGAAAATCATATTGCGTCCGGGAAAGTTTAATCGCGCAAAACCAAATGCACAAATTGCAGATGTTAATGCAGCGCCAATAACCGTAAACAGCACAACAATCATCGTATTTTTGAAATACAACAAGAACGGCTTTATACTCCAAATCTCAGAATAGGCTTGAAAGCTAACCTGTGTCGGAAAAATGAGTGGTGGATGCGTATACAGATCCGCGAGTCCCATGAAACTTCTTGAGACCATCCAAACGAGCGGAAACATAAAAACAAGCGCTCCGAGTGTCATACATGCATATTGGAGTACAAAAGATAACGTTCTCCCGGATCTGATGGATTTCAAATTATCTCGCGCCTCCTTCATAATGCACCCACGAACGGCTTGATCGGAAAATGATTGCGGTGCAGATGCTAATCAGAAGAAATAGAATCCACGAAATAGCTGACGCATAGCCCATGTTCAATCTTCCAAATGCTTCGCTGTATATCATGACCATAAGGAAGTTGCTTGCATTTAATGGACCACCTCCTGTTGTAACCGCCACTTGTCCGAACACTTGAAGGGCTGATATCACACCCATGACAAGGTTGAAAAAAATAACAGGTGTGACCATCGGAATCGTAATATGCCAGAATCTTCGAATGGGTGATGCCCCGTCTACAATGGCCGCTTCATGCAGATGCGCAGGAACCCCTTCAAGTCCGGCAATCCAAATGATCATAGCTCCTCCAGCCTGCCATAATGACATGATGATCAGAGAAGTCATAACGGTATCGGGGTTAGAGAACCAAGGATATGGGGATATACCAAGCCACCCTAAAAGCTGATTGGCAAGACCTGCGTCCGGACTGTAAATTTGCTTCCAAAGTACGCCCAAGGCCACAACCGGCACAACAACCGGTAAATAAAAGATGGCGCGGAACCATTGGATTCCTAGCACTGTTCTCTTAAGCAGCAACGCCAGAAAAAAACCTGCTACCAATCCAAAAGGAACGGACAAAAACGTATAAATAAAGGTGATTTTCAGTGAATGCCAAAACAGACTATTCTGCATCAACTGGCTATAGTTTTCAAAACCAATCCATTCCGGGGATTTTATAACGCTGTAGCGGGTGAAACTATAATAAAAAGATTGGATGATCGGCCACAACATAAAAATTAAAATGCCTAAAACAACGGGAGAAACAAATAAATAACCTTCTACCGTCTCTATTCGTTTCCTTGAATACGAATTTGATTTGATCATCAGGCAGCCCCCATTTGTTTTGTAAGGGCGGAAACGAGATTTCCGCCCGGGAAACTACTATTCGGCAGCGTTTGCTTTCTCATCTACTTCTTTTAAAGCATCTTCTAACGTGGCAGCACCTAACATGTATTTCGTAAATGCATTGCCGACCTCTAAATTAATCGTATTCGCCTTACTCGTAGAGAGTACAAGTTCATGTTCACGCAAAACGTCATTTTCAGGAAAAGCTACGAACGCATCTGTATTTTTACCCGGAACCGGATTGTCTCTCCATGTCGTATCACTTTCCATTGATTTCAAAACAGGTACTGCATTTCCAGTTTTCCCGAATTCGATTTGTCCTACTTGTTTAACGAACATAGCTACAATGCCTGCCGCTTCTTTTTTATGCTTGGATTTGGCACTTACACCATATCCGCTCGTACCTGTACCTACCGCAGCTTTTACAGGAAACTGAGGGAAAGTCGTTACATCCCATTCAAATCCTTTCGCCTCGGCAGCAGCATGGATTCCTGCGGCAAATGGCTTTGCCCCCGCCATAAAAGCGGTTTTCCCGGCATAAAACGGATCTTCAGAATATTGCCCCATCGGATCCTGCGCATTGCCGTTTTTCACTAGATCCCAGCAATCTCTTAATCCAGCAACAACTTTAGGATCCGAAAAGTTAACGGTTTTCTCTTCTTTATTTAGATACTGCCCGCCTCGTCCTTGAGCACATGCCATCCACGTTCCAATTGCAGTTGGGTTCAAAGAAACCGCCCATTGGGTTGTTTTTCCAGAGGTATCCTTCTTCGTGAGCTTATCTGAGTATTCCATAAAAGTATCCCATGTCCATCCGTTCTCAGGCAGTGTCAGTCCTTCTTGTGCCAGCAAGGTGGTATTTGCATAAAACACAATATGATTATAATCGCGGGGGAGCATATAGGTCTGACCATCGATAATGCCATAACCAAGCATAGCCGGATAAATATCATTGACATCAACATTGTTTTCTTCCAAATAACCGTCCAGCGGCTCTAAAACTCCCGCTTCAGCGAATTCCTTCACGTATCCATCCGCCAGCCACGTCACATCCGGCAGGTCGCCAGAAGCCGCTTGAGCCAACACTTTGGTTTTAGGATCGCCCACATAAGGTTCGATCTTGATCGTTACATGCGGATTATCTTTCACATACAATTCGGCAACGGCTCTAGCTGTTTCTTGTTCAAATGGATCATCAAACGTTCCAATCCGAATAGTAATCGGTTTTGCGGCTTCCTCCTGGTTTCCGGCAGTCGGGGAAAGCGAGCCTGAGGTCTCCCCATTGTTGTTGTTACCGCTGCAACCTACAAGAACAGTAGTCACAGTAAACACAAGCAACATCCATGGTATTAATTTTCGGCTTGTTTTTTTATTCATTGCTCGACGCCTCCTTGTTTGATAAGCCACACTGAACAATTTTGCACATTTCAATTCACACAACGTCTCAGATCCTGAGCTACTTTTCACCTCCTTAAATCGAGTCTGCTGTTAGAAACAGCTCCTGCAGCATCTTGAACGATTCTTTCTCTTGCCGCTCTACTGTGAGCACACCATATCTTCCAAGCGGAACATCCCAATACTTCCTTCGATGGTAATAATCGGCCCAGCACCACAAGATACCACCCTGTACTCCATTTACTCCCATGATGGCCTCCCAGACCACACGTAAATATTGAGCCTGAAACGTTTCGGAGTGGCGTTGATCTCCCTTTAATCCTTGCAAACCGAGTGTACCGAACTCCGTAATCACCAGGGGTTTTCCCGGGAACTCTCTGACAAAACGCTGAAGGTGCTCCATAGTCGGTAGCATGGCCTTCTGGTGGATCTCGCTCAGTTTCAGTGCAGGATCACCATACATGGCGCCATAATATACATTGAAACAGACGATATCCGCTTCTTCGAAAGCGAGATGCCCCGGTTTATTGCCCTCGGCTACAAAGCTCACTAGACGACTCTGATCTTCCTCGCGTGCGAGTCTCATCAACCTCCGCATGACTTCAATGCCGAAAGGCGTGTTTGTTTCCGATTCGTTACACATGCTCCAGATCAGGATGCTAGGATGGTTGCAGTGTTGTTTGATCATATCCCGCAATGCTAGTTCTGCATCCTTGGCAATTTCTTCGTTATGCTCTTCATTTGCCGGGGCGCTAGGATGCCAGTTATTCATCCACCAGTTTAGTGGAATTTCCTCCATAACGAGCAATCCTAACTCATCCATCAAATTCAGATGAATGGAATCCATTGGATAATGCGTACGGATCAGGTTGACCCCTGACTCTTTGGCTTTAATCAAATCAGCACGGATTACACTTGCCGGTGCTGACGGACCATAGTCTAAAATTTCGTCATAGCGATTAATTCCTTTTATGGTTAAAGGTCGTCCGTTTAATAAAATATGCTGGTTATCGACCTCTACCGTCCGAACTCCGAAACGACTTGCCTTGCGATCTGAAAACAGCCCCTTTGTTTCCGTAAAAACAGCTTCAACTTCGTATAAATTGGGGGTTTCCGGCGACCAATATTGTGCCTGCGGCACACTGTACGATCGTTCAATCTTCTTGAATCCAGGCTCTACGACGATGTAGTTCTCCTTGTCGCAACTGAAATCAAGGAGCGGGATGTTTAGTATCAGATTTCCCTCCACTGGATCCTGCGAGTGATTAACAAGATGAACATCGAATGTCAATACATGGTCTGCAACAAATCCATGAGTTCGCACACTCACCCGGTCAATATAGCAGTGCGGCGTAGAAATGAAAGAAACATCCCGAAGTATGCCGCCATATTGCATCCATTCTACGACTGCGTTGCCTGGCAATCTGTTACCCTTCGGTTCATTATCCACACTCATCACGATGTAATTCGTCATTCCTGCCCTTAAATAATGGCTAGCTGCAAACTCAAAAGGAAGATAGCCCCCCACATGTTCTCCTACCAATTGTCCGTTAATCCATACCTTGGCATGACCGCTTACCCTTTCGAACATCAGTCTCTGTAATAAACAAATATCAACATTTTGGGCAGGCAATTCAAGGCAAAACCACCCCGTTCCTTCATAGCTCCACAGCGACCGGTTATATAAGTCCCAGGAACCTGGGACATCCACCTTCATCCAGTGCTCTCTGTCATGTTCTAGAGAAAACCACTTCTCAGCCTCGCCATGGCGATCTATATCAAGCTGAAACAATGCCTCTCGGAAAAAAAACGGATCCATTACTCCAATCTCCTCCCACTAATGTAAGCGCTAACTCCATCTTCTTTAGTTAGAATTATAGCAATGAGTGCAGTGCTGGTGTTTAAAAATAAAGCAATGAAATGTTGTAATCGTGCGGTCATTATTCTCCACCAAAACCTGTGCGTTCAATACTTTCCGATAAGTAGCGCTGCCCGAATAGATACAAAATAAATACGGGGAGCACGACCATCAAACACGCAGCCATATGTATCGGCAAATTCAAGCCGCCATCCGCATCCAAGCCTAGAGCTCTGTTAAACACGGAGCTGAGCGATTCCAAACGCAGGGGCAATGTAAAGTATTCTTCCCGATTCAAGTAAATCATCGGCTGGTAGTTATCGTTCCAATGCCATACAAACGAGAACATCGCGACGATTACGATAGCCGGTTTAGCAAGCGGCAGCATAATCTGTACGAATAGTCGAATTGGACCTGCACCGTCAATACGCGCTGCTTCTTCAAGCTCGCGAGGCATATTGCGGAAAAATTGCCGGAAGATGAGCACGAATAACGCGCCCCGCAGTCCCTGGCCAAAGAACGCAGGTATGATAAACGGCAAATACGAATTAAGCCAACCGAATTTATGAAACATCGTAAATAAGGCGATGATGATGGTCTGCGGCGGTATAAGCAAGCTCAATAAAACGAGTAAAAACAAGATGTTGATCCCAGGAAATTTGTACCGCCCAAAACCATAACCGGCGATCGCACACGATAGCACCTGACCCAGACATGCTAACACGGTAATCATGAGTGAATTCGTCACCGCTTCTGTGAATTTGATCAAGTTAAAGGCTTTAACAAAATTATCCCAGTGAATTCCACTTGGTACCCAAACGATCGTCGAGTCAAGCAAGTCTTGAGGTGACTTGATAGCCGTTACAAACATATAAAACACCGGCAGCAGAAAAATGAATGACAGTTCCAGCAGCACGAGGTACGTCAGCATTTGCATCAAAAGGGTGCGCATTTTGCGGCCATACCGTTGACCGAAATTACG
Organism: Paenibacillus sp. PAMC21692; assembly: GCF_014303795.1. Taxonomy (NCBI): domain Bacteria; kingdom Bacillati; phylum Bacillota; class Bacilli; order Caryophanales; family Paenibacillaceae; genus Paenibacillus; species Paenibacillus sp. PAMC21692. The sequence continues at coordinate 3,064,564 of NZ_CP060293.1, read as the reverse complement.
ATTCTTGTATTTCTCGAGCATTTGCTTATAATTAACGGACGTCCCCGCCATAGTATACGAACCTCCTTCCAATGATCATAATAAAGGCGATAAACAGCAAGACGACCCCGAAGTACATCCAGCTTAATGAAGCGGCATATCCGAAATCCAACTGTTCAAACACTTTCATCTGCATAAACTTCATGATCGGATTCGTAGATTCGGTAAAAGAATCGATCGTGGCATAAATGAAATTCAACCATATTACACCTGAGAGATACGGCAACGTAATTTTCCAAAAACATTCCCAAGCCGTCGCTCCATCCACTTGAGCCGCTTCATATTGCGTTCGCGGAATACTTTGCAGTCCAGCCAAGAAGATAAGGATCTCAACACTGCTTCGCCAGAATAAGAGACCAATCCGGTTGAATACATCGGAACCGATCATATCGCTCACAACCATCATGCCGCCGGCCAGTTTATCGAAGATGCTATAGTCGGTCGGATTGTTTGCAAAAAGCAAGTTCATGACTGCGCCGGCTATAAACACAGGTACAAAGAAAAAGGCGCGAAAGTAGCTTTGTCCGATAATTTTGCTGTTAAGGAGTACCGCAATAAAAAGGGCAAAAATAACGACAACAGGAATGTCAATTAGCGACCGGGTAATGGTACCCAAAAACAGTTTTCCAAAATTGGGATCGACGGTAACATTTTTATAGTTGGTTATCCCAACGTAATTACCGCCCATGAGATTAGACAGCGTGGACGATGTAAAGCTGATCTTCAGGGACGAGTAGAGCGGGTACAACATAAACACAGCAAAGCCTAACACCCAGGGCGAAACAAAGAACATGCCTTCTAACATGCGTCTGCGTTCATAACTGAACAACTTTTTTTTGCGCATGGATTAACTCCCTTCCGCCCGAACTGTGTAATGACTCGGCTCGACTCTTATGCCATCCGCCATAAACACAGACTCGCCATAATTCACCCAGACAGTAGTTCCGTCCTCATACATCGTGCGAGATACGTCCTCGTTCAGTTTTAAATGATCAATCATCTCCTGCCTCACCGTTCGCGCCCCTACATCCTGCCACATCTTGTAGGCAAGCAGCACCGTATCCCTCCATTCTTCATATTGGGCGCTAAATAATTTGTCATAGTATGTATACTTCAAATCAGTCGTTGGCAAATAGGTCAGTTCAAACGACGGGATTGCTCCATATTCCACCGCACGCAGCAGCTCTGTTTGCGGTAGATCTGCCAGATTGATCGCGCTCGTATAATAAGGTTTAACGCCGTGATAAATAAGTTGGACGAACGGAATTTGTTCATCCAGCAAGTAGTCAGAGGAGGTCGCTTGCGTCATGTCGAGAATGCGATCGGCATGCTTCAATGCATATACATGACCGCCATACACGCCTGCCGATCCAAGCTTCTCTTTGTCCTGCGCCAGCCATTGTTCGAAGTACGCGGCCGTCTGCGAACGGCGCAAAGGCTCATGCATGCTGTAATCGCTAAACAATTGTTCGCCTAGATTACGTTCATTGATAGAACTTACACCGAGCATTTTCAGTTTCTCCAGGTTGTTGATACGCTCCTTGTCTGCAATCTCCGGACGTAAAGTGTACCAATCCACCTCACTGCGATACCAACCCGTTGAACCGATCGGATGATAGGAGTAGACGCTGCCATCCGGTTTTCGCACCACATCATTACGCAAACTCACATTTGCCTTCTTCTCGTGATACACATCCAAATCGTTATTTTCAACCGACAAAGGAATGTTAGATTCGTTTGCCCACTCGATCAACTTTTTCATTCCGGAGTTTCCGCCAATCTTACTTTCTACTGGGAATTTACCAGGGAGTCTGCCAAAGTAACCGCCATCGTACCAGCCCTTCAGTTCCAGCTCAAAATGCTCAAGTCCTTGAGCTTTGTAAAATTCAGCGATTGTTTGCGCCTCATCAAACGTCGTAGTCGTCTTACTCTTCTTGGACAGTCCGCCGCCGCGAGTCTCGACGCTCATAAACAGACGGAGCAGCACAGTATTGTTTACTGAATCTTTTGATGGATTGACTTGATTTGCCGAAGTGGCCGGATCCAGTAGGGGCAGCAAACGGTGTTTGACTGCCTTGGCCAGTTGAACGTAGGATACTTCCTTACCGGAGACGAAATCGAACCGTAGCTCCCGGTTGGCGATAATCATGTTCTGTTCAATGCGAAGAATGTTATTCTGCACACCACCCACACGAGTGTAATACGACTTCCGGATAATAAACTCAACTCCTCCGCGGTAATAGTCCAGACCGAGGACTCCGGGAGGGTTCATATAAAGCTTCGCATCTGCCGAGCCTTGCGTTGCTGTCTGCACATATCCGACATGTTCCTTTACCATGCCGATAGCGGGAATCAAGATCGGTTCCCCTTGAATCGGCGCAGTTTGCGTATCGAATGTCGGGTCGATTCCATAAATCCATTTTTCATAGCCACGGTTGTCATATAACTTATGTGATTGATTGAAATGAGTAATCGCACCTGTTCCATCAGGAATGACCATATAACCACTCTCGCCTTGCTTGGCCGCACCGAACATCGGGAAAGCGATAATCGAAGTCAAGAAGTTACCTTCCTCAACGATGCTGTCATGGGGGAAGCGAACACTTAACCCGCCATCCTCCAATACAACCTCCATCACAAACGAGATACCCAATTGATCTAATCTGTAATGAATTTGCAGCCCCTTATCGATCGCATTTACAAGATAAGATGTCTTTTCTGCGAATAAACTAGTCGTTTTCAGTTCTTTGAACTTAGTCGTGTAAGTAAACATGACCGGTGAGTTGGCAATATGGCGTGACGCCTCTCCCACCGCACTTTCTTGGCTTAAATCCGGACTGCTTGTCCAGACATAACCACTTTGCTTATCCGTAATCATAAATAGTTGTGCGCCGAGATCGGCGGATAAGCGATGTCGGTCATCTTCGGCATACACGATGAGCCCATCGTTCTGGGACAGATCGGCTCTTACATGCTTCGCAGCGGGAAGAAAATCAGATTGTTCGTGGGTGAACACAATTGTTTTTTCACCCTGCGGCATCATGTTCCAAATCATGATCGCCAGCACAAGCAGGAAGATGACCGTTTTGACAGCCACTCCGATCCCTTTGCGAGATACAAATTTATGCACCAATATACGACACCTCCTTGACAATCTGTTGCGCAAAGTCAGCCAAATTGATTGCCATTCCATAAAGGACAATGTACAGAGTGATGACGATGACGCAACCTATTGCTGTTGCTAATGTAACCCCAATTGCTTTTCCGGTGTCGTAACTGTGGGTCTCACGGACTTTGATGAAAATCAGTAAGATCGTCCAGAGCAGCATCACTTGTTGAAACAAATCATAAAATTTCATTTCGTTCAAAGACAGCACATGAGTCAGTAGCAAGAGAGGCACCGTAAAAAATACGAATGGCGTAAAGCAGTACGCTGTACCAATAAACACATCACGAATGCGTCCTTCCCCAGAGGAAATCGACGTAATTCCGTAGTTCACGACACTCCATAACACCCAGGGCAACAGCGCATTACGGATGACTGTTTGCCAGTTGACGGATTGAAGCGGCATAGGTTCATACATGAAGCTCGGAATTAAATAGCCAAGAACACTGACGACTAAATAAGCGCCGATAATGATAAACGCATCGCTTAGCCTCCCTTTGCCTTCGTATCTGAGCGCCTCGAAGCCTTGCACGGGATGCATCATGACAAAGAACATCCGCTTGATAAGCCGCGGCATGCGAACGAGAGGTTTGCTATCCGGTCTTACTCGCCATCTACGTGCATTCCATTTGTATAACAGATAGACAAGCACCATGACGATCACTGATGTTGTGGCGATTGTCCCAAAATGTTCACGTGCAATAATTCGACGCGCTTCATAATAAGCATCCGAATAACCACTTTTGTCATAAGCAGCTTTAAAATATTCCATAGCCGCTGTGTACTCTTCCTGGCGCAGCTTCGAATGTCCCATCGCCTGCAGCGCAAGCTCATAAAAGCTATCGACTTGACGCACTCGCTTCCAAGGCTCAAACGATTCTGTGTATTTCCCTTGCACATAGAGCTCATTGGCCTCGTGCACCAAATTGGCGAATGGGGTCGGACTAAAGGTCTGGATCAAGTTGCGGACTTCGTCGAGCACATATAAATTCCCTTGTTCATCGACCTCTAATGCAACGGGAGCACTCGTCATACCGTAGCCGCTGCCGTTCGAGCCGAACGCGTAAAGCATCCGCCCCATCTCGTCGTATTGATACATCCGTCCATACTGTTTGTCTATAATCGTCATGTTGCTTCTGCGATCGATCGCTACGTCGACGAAGTTCTGAATGAGCGTGCCATAATGGAACGATTTGTCTGAAAAGTCGCGGCTGTCGTTCGGAAATATATCGCCGCCAACTGCGTTAAGCTTCCTTACCTGCTTGCTTGATTGCCCGGTTGTTGTCGTGTAGATGAATCCATTTGGCGACAACGCTACGTTATTGAACGAATAAGGTAAATTGACGACTTTTCCTTTACGCTGATCTTTAGAATAGAACGTGTGCACCAGCGCATCAACGAAGCTGATCTGCACTTTATTCGCGCCAAAAAAACCACGGAACTTCCCTTCCGGATCCAGCATCATCAGCCCTTTTTGTGTGCCTTGGCTGACGACGTAAAAAAAACCTCTGGAATCCATGACGACTTTAACGGGCTGATAGACAAAATCCGCGCCGAGCAATTCTGAGTCCGGCTGCTCAAACGAGCGCACAAAAGTACCGTTCGGGTCAAATTCTGCGAGCCTCTTGTTACCCGTGTCGGCAACGAATAACGTACCGTCATCACCAACGAATACGCCTCGCGGCTCGTTCAGCTTGCCGGTTTCCTTAGTCAAGCTCTCATCGGTTCCGTATGTACGCAGAATGTTGCCCTGAACATCCATCATGACAATTCGATTATTGCCAGTATCGGCTATATATAGCCGATTGTTCTTATCAATAAACAAATCTTGCGGTTTCTTGAAGGCGCCCTCCGGTTTGTCGTCCAATAGAATCATGGAATCCGGTACGTACGGCGCCGGAACCGGTAAAAACAATCCATCCGGGCTAAGCACATAGTTCGGATAAGGTACCTTCGCCTTGACTTCCTCCGCCGGCTGCATGATGGCCAGGATAACCAGAGCCATTAAAAGCAGCGCTTGCTTGCCCCATAATCGTCTCATGCTCCGGCCCCCTTACGATTTAATTCCTGAGTGTGCCATCGTCGACAACACTCGGCGTTGGAACACCACGAAGATGAGCACTGTCGGCACCGTCATCAGGAATGTAGCAGCAGCATTCGCGCCGGCACGAGCAATTCCTTGTCCATTGACAGTTGATAAATAGTAAGGCAATGTTTTCATTTGCTCCGACTGTGTAAACAGTGCTGGCGAGCCCGCGTCGTTCCAGATTGCTGTAAAGCTTAGAATGACAATCGTGGCCCAAGCTGGGCGAATAAGCGGCAACGCAATTTTTTGAAACAGCGTCCACTCCGTCGCGCCGTCGATTCTACCTGCCTCGAAAATTTCATCTGGCACTTGCTCCAAAAACTGCTTCATAAGAAATAATCCGATCGGAAACGCCAGACTGGGCAGGATCAGTGCTCCGTATGTATCGATTAATCCTAACTTCGTGACGATCAAATACCGCGGAATCTCAACCACTTCCGGAGCAAACATCAGAGATACAATAATGAGACCAAACAGCATATTACGTCCCGGAAACGGGTGTTTCGCCAATGGATAGCAGGCAAGCGAACCGATAATGACTGTCAAAAATACGGTGATGCCTGTCACGAACAAACTATTAAACAAATATCTGATAAAAGGTATTCTGCTGTCAGTTGTGGAAACGATCAGGCTCCGGAAGCTTTCCAATGTCGGATTCTGAACAAAAAAGCGCGGCGGATAAAGAAACAGTTCCTCGGTCGGTTTGAAGGCAGTACTGATAAGAAACACTAGGGGCAACGACATTAATAGGCCAAGTAACGTCAGAAAAAACATAGTGCCGGTTAGGCCAAGATCGAGTTTTTTAAACTTGCGTCGTTTTCCCATCATAATTCTCCCTTCGAGGCAAATATACGGAAGCACAATTTACCCAGGCCATAGATGAGAACGAACAAGACGACGGAAATCGCTGCTGCATAGCCCATCTCATAACGAAGCACGGCGTAGTCGTGCAAATGCAACACAATCGTATGACCGGCATATAAAGGACTCGGAAAGCCTGCAACAGCACTGCTTATTTCACCGACTTTAAATGCGCCCACCACGGCCAGAACAGCGCCAAACAGCATTTGCGGTTTCATAGAAGGAATCGTAATCCACCACAATTCCTGGAATCGGGAACGGATACCGTCGATCTTGCCTGCCTCGTACAATTCCGTATTGATCGTCTCGAAACCCGCCAAGAAGGCAAGAAAGCTCGTTCCGAGACTCATCCATAAGGAGATCACAATAATGACGGGCATAATCAGCTTGACATCCGCAAGCCACTGAACCGGCTCATCAATAAATCCGTAATTCATCAAAAATGTATTTAAATATCCATAGCTGTCATTTGCGAACAGGACGAGCCATACGACTGACATCGCCACGCCGCTCGTGAGGGAAGGGACATAAAACACGGTTGTATAATAAGGCCTTAAACGTTTCGGGATTTGATGAATGAGCCAGGCGAAAAAAAAGGCGAGCATATATCCGATCGGCCCGGTAACCAATGCAAAATAGAGCGTGTTTACTAGAGCTGTAATAAAGATGTCATCATCAACGAACAGCATCTTGAAGTTTGACCACCCGGTAAATCGCGCTGGTTCTAAAATATTGTAATAAGTAAAACTGAGTCCGATAGACGTTACTGTCGGCGCAATAATAAAGATGGCAAACAGGATGAAGAAGGGGGTGAGAAAAAAGTATGAAATTCGCCATTTCCATATCTCTTTCATTATTTGCATTAAATTTCGTAGGGCGATCAGACCACGACTCATTGGAACACCGTTCATGTTTGCGCTTACAATCTTATTGAGCTTCATCCATTAGCTCCGCCTTCCCCCAATTGCTGAGCCGCTGCTTCACGCTCTTTGCCAGAACCCTTCTTACCGGCGAATTCTTCTTGTTTGCGCAGCAGCTCTTTATTTATTTCTTTATAAGCATCCTCAAGCGCGATCCTTGCGTTATCCCCGGTAATGACCGTTCGATTCCATGCGTTCATGAGATGACGCGAAGTATAATATCCACCTAATACGACGGGTTGTTCTTTAAACCATGACCATTGCTCCAATATCGCCGCCAACTCTTCCTTGCTCCACGCCATCCCCTTCATCGCCTCTACGTTTGCCGTATTCCAGCGTGAGCCGGCGCCGAGCAGACCCTCTAGCTCAATCCCATAACGAATCTGAGTGTTTTCCTCCGTCCACCACTTTAGCAGTTCCCATGACGCTTCCTTATGCCTCGACGATGCAAGGATGACTCCCGTTTGACCGGATCCGCCGGTTGATCGATCGATCCCACCGTCGTCTCTCAATATTCCCGGAATCGGCGCCATTTTCCATAGTCCGCTCAATTCAGGCGCAGCAGTCATAAGACGGACATACAGGTCATAGCCGGCGATGCCCACAGGCATCTGACCCGTGCGGAAACGCTGGTAGAAGTCCGCTTTTAAAGGCAATTTATAATTGTTCATCAAATCCGTCCATTCCTTGAATGCATATAATGCTTCAGATGTATCCAACGCAGACTTCAAACCGTGTTCCGTATAAAAATCCCCGCCACGCTGGAACAAAAACGGGGAATATCCCCCAGCTCCATCGGGATAATAGAACTCCATTTCATACTCCTGCAAGATAGGCAAAATTTTATATACATCTTTCCAGGTTTGCGGCGGTTCGATCCCCAACGAGTCAAAGATATCTTCCCGATAGAACATCATTTGGAAATCTTGCGTTTCCGGCAGCGCAAACAAACCGTTGTTATACTCGTATGGAATGAACGCCGACTTCACAAAACGTTCTTTCACCGTTTGCAGATCCGGGAATTGATTCAAGTCCACCAGCGCATTCCGTATTGCGAATTCAACAGGCGTCTGTGGAGATACGCCTAGAGCCACATCTGGTGCTTTGTCCGCAGTATAAGCAAGCAGCAGGAGATGTTCAGAGCCCATCGGAACCGTATTGATGTTCACTTGTATCCCTGTCTTTGGCGTAAAATCTTCATCAATCAAATCTTTTACGATGCTTACCCACTCGCGGCCGCGGGCAACCCACACGTTTAGCACGGGCTGATCATCGCCGTTCGACTGTTTGTATACATCGCCAACCTGGCTGCCGTCTTCTCGAAACGAATAAATAAATTGATTGGCAATGCCGATCAGATTTTCTCCATAGGTTGATGCACCGCGAGGCAGGGCAAAGGATGGATCGCCATATGCAATATAGTCTATAAACAAAGGCTGCTCCGTGATATTGGTGATGGCTGATCCGAGTGCTCCGAGCGCTGTGGAGAGCTCGTTCAATTGATAAGGGATCGTTTCCGTATCCTTAATCATGCCATCAAGCAAATGCGACATCGATGAAAATGCAGTCATATAATTGGGGCGTTTGTTTCCGTTCGCTTCGACAACAGCATCAGAAATGTTTGCGATCGTTTGTTTCGCCGTCTTCAACGTCTCCATCAAGTTCGAAATTTTCGCTTCCAGATCCCAATCCTGGTATTTGTCGCTTGTTATCTTGCCTGTTGCATCCTTCGTTGCCGCAGTCACTTGAACGACTTGACGACTTAGTTCATTCATCATATTGGCGACTTCATTAATTTGAAATACCGTTTCTCTTAATGGGCCAACCTTGGATACGAGTGTGAGGCGATGCTTACCCTTGGTTAAATAAAACTGGTACGGTGTGTGAGCAGGATCCTTCACTGCTTCTGTTCTCCAGCCCTTAACGAATGGGAAGGCGTATTCTTCCATCTCCGCAAACGGGATTTCGCCATCAATGAGCAGGGTTCTATAGCTAGCCGTATTAAACGCCGGCGTCATGTAGCGGAATGCCAGTTGATATAAACCGTCTGCGGGAACATCGAGCTCCCATGTCACCGACTGTCCCCCGCGTTTCCAACGATCCCCCCCGAACGTATTGTAGATGATGTTTTTGGTGGCATTCGGCTCGCTCAGCGGATCGTTGCTCCATTCTGAACGCAATGACATTTCCGATTTGCCAACGGGATGCTCAGCCTGTTTTTTAATGATCTCAACTACGCCTGCTTTGTAGCCTGCACTCAAATATTCGGCTTTCTTCATCCCATAAGTAGGCAATGCAGTGGGCTTTTTTAACGTCAGTCTGGAAATAGCCATCGGTTCCTTAATATCTGTAAGACGAAGCACATGCGTACCTGCCGTCAAATAAAACTTGTAAGGGCGTTTGTAAAAACCCTCAGGGTGATCGAAGCTTTTGGTTTGCCAAGCAGCCTTCTCCGTCTGGGGGGATCTTATCTCATTCCCTTGGTTGTCCAGCGAGAGACTTGGATCGTCCGTCCAGAGCCGCGGGAACAGCAACCGGGAAGCTTCGTCGAATGGACTTGTTCCATCAATCGTCAACGACCTTTCCACCCCAACATTTTTCCCCGCTAACGCCAAATAACGGATGTCGATCTCATACAAGGCGGACTCGGGAACCAGAATGCTCCATTCAAGGAATGAATCTATTCCTTCTGACACTGCGGCCTGGTTACCCAGTATTGTCTTATTCTCAACTTTTCCTTTCGAGTTCGAATAATCCATGCCGTCAATGATGATGTCATTGCCTTCGTAATCACTGTATCCGGATTCCGCGTAAGCGCTTAACATTCGGCCGTAAGGTTCCTGTTTTTGCAACAAGGATTGTGCTGTAAATAGGGGCTTGCCAAGTACATCTTCATTGATAGGAGCGATAAATGGCTTGCCATCATCGGGTACATAAGTCAATCCATATCCGACTGCTCCAAGCAAGAGGAAAGCAAAGACCATGTACATGATGATTTTGCCGGTTTTCTTCTTGCTCCCCCTTGTGAAGCTTGTTGATCGTTCCGTTTTCCCCTTCATCATTAACGTATCTCCCCCTCCCCGTTTATCGATGACACCCTGCCGTTTGTTATTGAAGCAAAGCTTTCAGACAAGCAACCGTCAACTTGGCCATATGACTTCCTGGAACTCTCTTGTTTCAGCCGATTTTCTAGCTTTCATGCACAGCAAGGCACTCAGCAGTGCTTCTTCAAAAGGGGTTTTGGATGGCGCCCCAAATCTGATTGTATCCAATAGACTTTCGCAGACAACGATGTCGCCGCCGCCATGAGTATCATTCCCAGGGGGAATTTCATACATTTCCCTTCGATTCGTGTGATGCATATAGACTTCAATCTTATTGGTGTAGTAGTCAAATTCCAAAGTGCCTTTGTAGCCCAAAAAACGAAATTTACGCGTAGCCGCATGATTCCGGGCAAAAAAGTTTTGTGAATAACTGGCATGCATACCGCCCTCATATTCAATAAGCGCGCTTCCGGAATCTTCATTCCCCGTATCCGTTGCAAAGCAGCACATGTCCCCGTGCACAGGCTCTCCTCTTCTACGATGCAGAATAGCGCTTTCAGGGCAGACTTCCTGTTCTTCACAGGATTCGCATGTCAATCCGGCGGGCTTGTTCCCTTTAAATATTTGCTTGGATTTCATCGCGCTGACCCAGGTAGGTTTCAGTTCTACAATAGATTGAATAAGATCAAAATCATGTGTTGCCTTCTGCAGAAACATCCCGCCCGTTTCGTTCTCATCCCGGTACCAATTCTGATAATAGACCGATCCATACGAGACATTGTTGATTGCCTGAACATGCTCGATTTTCCCCAGCTTTCCCGAGCTCACAATTTCCTTGGCCGCTTGACCAAGCGGGCTTAGCCGCAATGAAAATGGAACCGCGACAGCTGTCCTGCATCGTTCATATGCCGATTTTAGCGCCATTAAATCTGCTGCATTTGTGGAGACTGGCTTTTCAAGAATAATCGGAATTTTCTTCTTTAATACTTTTATTGCAATTTGTGCATGTGTCGAACATCTAGTTGCTATAATTACGCCGTCCAGTTGCTCGCGCTCTAACAATTCATCCGCTGTATCGTAAAAACGGATATGAGCGGCCGCGCCTCCCAGTTCATCAATTATCTCTTGCTTGCGGGGATCAACGATTGCACTGATCTTTACATTTTCATTTAACTTTACGATAAGGTCACTCAATACTCTCCCTCTGTATCCATATCCAATTACTGCTATATTAATCATTTTATTTTCCCCCAATTTTGTGATTATAGTGATAGCCTATATCCCGTCTATGTACTGCCATGTGTCGGCATCCAAACGGAAGTCGCCTGCAGCACAGCTTTCTGTCAACTGACTGATCGTGTAAGAGCCTATGATCGGATAAACGGCAAAAGGTTGCGACAACAAATAAGAAAGTGAAATCACAACAGGAGATATCCGATATTGTCTCGCCACTTCCAAAACCCGTTCAAGCTTATTAAAATTTTTCTCATTGTAATAAAGCTTGGAGAAAAGCTCCTTGTCCGGTGGAACGGCCTCGCCAAGACGATAACGTCCGCTAAAAAAACCGCCAGCTTGTGAGGCAAACGGTATAGCCGGCATTCCATGGAGCTCATGATAATTTTTCATCTCGTCATCCATATGCACGATGGTTTTATCCTCGAGATATTCGAGATTGGGTTGGCCAAGCTCCACAGCGGCTGATTCGCGCAAAATCCTTGTTTGTTATGTTGCTCAGCGTATGTTTGTGCCGCTTGAATCCGAGGCAGAGTCCAGTTAGAGCAACCGAAATAACGGATTTTCCCGACCTGGACCTGTTCATTCAATAAGTCGATCACCTCTTCTACCGGTCTGGCAGGATCGTCGCGATGTAGCCAATACAGATCCAGACAATCCGTTTGCAGGTTTTTAAGGCTATTATGCAAATCGGCTAAAATATCCATTCGTGACAATCGGAAGAAGTGTTCCGTTGTTGGGCAAGCTCCCTTCGTGCCTACAATTATCCGCTCATGGCGCTTGCTTAGTTTCAGCCATTTGCCATTACCTCCAAGATCAACATAAGCGTCCATTAAACGGAATGATTCTTTCTCATTGATCGTATTTCCGAGAAAGGCTGCTCCAAGACAAATAACGGAGGCATGCAAATCAGTCTTGTATATCGTTTGCTTGATCATCTTGAACGACTCCTGTATCGAGGATGAGCATTTGCGCAGTAGGCGTAATCAACAATATAATTATATCCATGCAATTAAATAGTGAGTTACAATAAGATGTGAATAAATGTCGTAATCGTGCGGAGGATGAGGCGTGAATTTACTGTTTGCAGAGGTGAAATTAGGGGAACGAACCATCAATTGGGCCTATAATGGCCGGTTGGATATGCACTTTGAAGGTTACTATCACTGGCATCAGCATTGCGAGATTCTGTTTATTCACGAAGGAACCGGATCAGTCATCGTTAATCAACAAACCTACGAAATTCGATCAGGAATGTTATTTCTATTCCCGCCTTATAAACTACATCGAGTGTATATGAAGGCAGGACCTGAGAATCCATACATCCGCACCAGCATTCATTTTGATCAAGATATCGTCATGCATAATTTAAGGGAATTCCCTTCGCGTCAGGCTTTTTTCAAAAATTTATGGCAGGGCCATATAGGAGCAACTGTTTTTGATCTTTCAGGAGTGATGGAACAGATTGAGCATTGTCTGTATTCCTTTAACAAATCCAAAGCAACGTTTGAAGATGAATCTGAGGAAGAAAACACTTTTTTATTTTTACTGCTGTTATCGATCATTCGCGATGCCGATACAGATGGAAGCTACAATTCTTACTCGCAAGATATAGCCAAGCCGGTGTTCTATTCGGAAATGATCATGCGGTGGATTGAAGAGCATTTTGCTGAGGAAGTGACCTTGGATCGTATCGCTGAATATGTACACTTATCAAAATTTTACGCAGCTCGCATATTTCGTGATGAAACAGGAAGCAGTATCGGAGAATATTTGACTGTTCGGAGAATACGTCAAGCCTGCCGTTTGCTGCATACTACAGATCTATCCGTGGAGCAGATAGGAATCAAGGTTGGGTTGCCTAGCACCCCTTACTTCATCCAATTATTCAAAAAAGCGATTGGAACTACTCCCTTAAAATACAGAAAAAATAATTAGAGAGTGTCAGAAAACTCTGACACTCCCTAATCTAGTGACGCTTTGCCTATGAAACAGGCTCATTTCTTGCCTTAATCGTTCTCGCATACTCCGACGGCGTCATCCCAACCATCTTCTTGAAGTGGCGCGAGAAGTAATGGACGCTGCTGTACCCGAGCAGATTCGATATTTCGGTCAAATTGAAGCTCTCTTCACGGATGTATTTTTTGGCATGTTCGATTTTCGTTTGATTGAGGTATGCGATGATCCCGATGCCGACAGATCGCTTGAACAGTATATTTATTTGAGTTCGGCTTATGTTGAAATGATCGCATAAGTCGTCCAGCGTTATTTTGCTCGATATATTTCGTTCCAAATATTGAATAATCTGCTTGCTCAAATTTTTACTCTGATTTTCACTCGTGGTTGATAACAGTGAGGATTGTGGGGTGTTCGTTCGTTCATTGCGAATAATCAAGATAAGCAACTGCTCCAGATAAATTTTGAATAGCTGCTCCGATGCAAACAATGCATCCGGTTTGGGCGTGATCGGGTACAGATTCAGTCCGAAGGAATGCAAACTTTCTTTCATCAACCGCGCTAACACCCCATGCTCGACTTGTCCTATGCGGAACAGCTTGTGTTCATCAAAAAACGTCATAGCCTCATTATCGCATCGAAACGTAACGATGAACAAATTGGGGGCTTTGTTTCCGGTGCTCTCCAGTTGATGGTATTCATTCGGACTATGAACGAGAATATTGCCCTGATTAAGCCGATAATAGCCCGATTCCGTATTGGCGTTCACTTCACCTTTATCCACGTAAACCATTTCCCAGAAATCATGACTTTCTCCGGTATATTGTTGTTGGTTGGACAACTCAAAATAGTAGCAGGTGTAAATATCGTGAACGACAATTTGTTCATTAAGCCTGTAAGGTATAATGTCCATCGTCAGCCCCCTCTGAGTTAAAGTATACATACTCCGTTCTATAATGCAATATAAAGTGCAAATATACCAATCCATTATCTAAATCAAGAACATGATTTAAGCGCTATCATGGTGACTGTCAGTTGAATACCAGATAAGGAGTTGATGGTACAATGATTAAAGTCGGATTGATCGGTTTAGGATCGATCGGACATGTGCACCTGGATGCCTACGCTCAGTTAGAGCGCGAGGGATTTCCGATTAAGCTGGTTGCCATATTCGATACCGATGAACAGAAGTTAAAGGGGAACAAGCAAGATAGCAACGTAGTCGATTCCAATGGGACATACGACTTGTCCAAGGTTTCCACGTTCACGGATGCAGATCTTTTTTTTCAGGAAGACATGGATATGGTAGATATAACGCTGCCCACATATTTGCATGACGAATTTACGATTCGGTCCTTGAACAAGGGACTTCACGTCCTGTGCGAGAAGCCGATTGCACTGAATTCGGACAACGGGGCGGCTATGCTGGAGGCGGCTGCAGCTACGGGGAAAAAGCTGATGATCGCGCATTGCCTTCGTTTCTGGCCGGAATATGAATATTTAAAAAGCGTGGTAGACAGCGCAACATATGGACAAGTAAAGGCGGCTACCTTCTTTAGAGGCGGCGGCGCGCCGACATGGTCTTATGAAAACTGGATGCTGCAAGTCGATAAGAGCGGCGGTGCGCTCGTTGATTTGCATATTCACGATGTAGATATGATCAACTTTTTATTCGGTAAGCCAGAGTCGGTATCGGCGCTGTGCAGCGATCACTATGATATTGTTTCCGCGCACTTCCGTTATTCCGACGGGAAGATCATTCACGCTGATGCCGATTTGTCGCTTCCGGGAGAATTCGGGTTCGCAATGACTTACCGTGTTCATATGGAAACGGCAACTCTTGTGTTTGAAGCTGGCCGATTAACCGTCTATCCGGCGAATGAGCCGGCCTGGGTTTATGAGCATGACGGGAATCTCGGCTATTATCGTGAAATTAAATATTTCGCTGAACGACTTTTGAACGACGAGGACATCATCACTTCTACTCCGGAGGATTCTCTTCTTGCGTTGCGTATCGTCGAAGCCGAGCGGAAATCAGCCAGCTCGAGTGGACAGTTTATACAGATCGACTAACTTATCACAATGAAGGAGGCAGTTAAGATGAATATCGGTGTTATTCATTTGCTTGATACAAGCAAGAAGGAAAATATGTTTCAGGTTGTCAGCCAATACGACTTTCGTGTCTGCCAGCTTTGCGGTTGGGACACGGCGCTTTGCACGCCAGAGGTCGCCGAACGAGTCGTGAAGGAAGCGCGCGAGGCGAACGTGCGCGTATGCGCTGTGTGGGCAGGTGTTCCAGGCCCAGGAGTATGGAACTTTATTGAGGGTCCCATCACACTGGGGCTTGTACCGGAGCAGTACCGCGAGGAAAGGATCAAAGCGCTAAAGGGATGGGCGGACTTCGCGACATGGATCGGCGCTCCTGCGATTATTACCCATTGCGGCTTTATTCCGGAGAATATGACAGATCCAGCATATCCGCAAGTCGTAGAAGCTATTCGAGAGGTGGCCGAATATTGCGAAAGCAAAGGAATCGGCTTCTGGTTCGAGACGGGTCAAGAAACGCCAATCGTGCTGCTTCGCACCATTGAACGAGTAGGCACATCCAATCTCGGCATTAACTTTGACCCGGCGAATCTGATTTTATACGGAAAAGGAAACCCGGTTGACGCACTTGATACGATCGGCCCCTACGTGCGCAATATTCACGTAAAGGACGGGCTGTATCCGACCAATGGCGACCATCTGGGACAAGAAGTGCAAGCAGGCGAAGGAAAAGTCAATTATCCAGTGTTCATGCGTAAGCTAAAAGAACTCGGATTCACTGGCGAATACATCATCGAACGCGAAATATCGGGTGAAGAGCAGCGTAAAGATATTTTGCAGACGACAAGCAACTTGAAGCTGTGGATGCAGGAGGCTTAACCTGACCATTTATTAAAGCTAACAGGTCATTCTGCCCCGCTTATCTTCGATTGTTCAACTACCTGGAGGGAACCATGCTCGTCGCTGCCTCCAGGTAGTTGCCTCCCAGTTGGTCACCCCAACCGTCGCATGGAACCCCGTACGACCCATGTCGCTACCCAGGGTGTTTGTGCAAACTCCCAAAATATGCAAAAAAACTCTCAGGATAATTCATCCTAAGAGCTTCATTTCGTAGTTGGTGCCGGTGAGAGGACTCGAACCTCCACGGTTTCCCTCACGATTTTGAGTCGCGCGCGTCTGCCATTCCGCCACACCGGCATTTTGAGAAGATAATGGCGCGGCCTAAGAGATTCGAACTCCTGACCTTTTGATTCGTAGTCAAACGCTCTATCCAGCTGAGCTAAGGCCGCACATTATGGTATTGTGGAGGCGCCACCCAGACTCGAACTGGGGGTAGAGCTTTTGCAGAGCTCTGCCTTACCACTTGGCTATGGCGCCAGAATAAAATGATGGAGCGGAAGACGGGAATCGAACCCGCGACCCTCGCCTTGGCAAGGCGATGCTCTACCGCTGAGCCACTTCCGCATTGATGGCTGGGGATCTAGGGATCGAACCTAGGAATGACGGAGTCAAAGTCCGTTGCCTTACCGCTTGGCTAATCCCCAACACTAGATACTTCGTTTGTGTGTGAGTTATGGGGCGATCGAGGGGAATTGAACCCCCGAATGTCGGATCCACAAACCGATGCGTTAACCACTTCGCCACGACCGCCACGCTACACACTAGATTAAATCTGGCAGGGGCAGCAGGAATTGAACCCACACCAAAGGTTTTGGAGACCTTTGTTCTACCTTTAAACTATGCCCCTACAAACTGGTGGAGGATGATGGATTCGAACCACCGAACCCGAAGGAAGAGATTTACAGTCTCCCGCGTTTGGCCACTTCGCTAATCCTCCAAAAAACAATGGTGCCGTCGAGAGGACTTGAACCCCCAACCTACTGATTACAAGTCAGTTGCTCTACCAGTTGAGCTACAACGGCAAAAATAAAATCATACTTGAATGGTGGCTCGGGACGGAATCGAACCGCCGACACGAGGATTTTCAGTCCTCTGCTCTACCGACTGAGCTACCGAGCCTTATGATGCCATAAATGGCGGAGCTGACGGGATTCGAACCCGCGGTCTCCTGCGTGACAGGCAGGCATGTTAGGCCTCTACACCACAGCTCCAGATCATTAATCTCGGACATCTCCGATGGTAATTGGTTGCGGGGGCAGGATTTGAACCTGCGGCCTTCGGGTTATGAGCCCGACGAGCTACCGAGCTGCTCCACCCCGCGTCATTAAGGAAATCCTATGGTGGAGGATGACGGGATCGAACCGCCGACCCTCTGCTTGTAAGGCAGATGCTCTCCCAGCTGAGCTAATCCTCCATGGTGAGCGACTTTTATATCATATCACATCTTTATGTATGATTGCAAGTCGTTTTTGAAGATTTTTTAAAGAAAAGTTGGTGACCCGTAGGGGATTCGAACCCCTGTTACCTCCGTGAAAGGGAGGTGTCTTAACCCCTTGACCAACGGGCCTTACTGGCAGAGAGGAAGGGATTCGAACCCTCGATACGTTGCCGTATACACGATTTCCAATCGTGCTCCTTCGACCACTCGGACACCTCTCTGTATGGCTCCCCGAACAGGACTCGAACCTGTGACAACTCGATTAACAGTCGAGTGCTCTACCAACTGAGCTATCAGGGAATATGTTTCAATGTTTGCACATTGAAAACTGGATACGAAAGTGTGCTGAATCTTTAGCTTGCTTACCGGTTGTATGACCAAATAAGCGATTAGGATAAGCCCTCGACCGATTAGTATTCGTCAGCTCCACACATTGCTGTGCTTCCACCCCGAACCTATCAACCTCGTCGTCTTCAAGGGGTCTTACATACTGGGAAATCTCATCTTGAGGGGGGCTTCACGCTTAGATGCTTTCAGCGCTTATCCCGTCCGTACTTGGCTACCCAGCGGTGCTCCTGGCGGAACAACTGGTACACCAGCGGTACGTCCATCCCGGTCCTCTCGTACTAAGGACAGCTCCTCTCAAATTTCCTACGCCCGCGACAGATAGGGACCGAACTGTCTCACGACGTTCTGAACCCAGCTCGCGTACCGCTTTAATGGGCGAACAGCCCAACCCTTGGGACCTACTTCAGCCCCAGGATGCGATGAGCCGACATCGAGGTGCCAAACCTCCCCGTCGATGTGGACTCTTGGGGGAGATAAGCCTGTTATCCCCAGGGTAGCTTTTATCCGTTGAGCGATGGCCCTTCCATTCGGTACCACCGGATCACTAAGCCCGACTTTCGTCCCTGCTCGACTTGTAGGTCTCGCAGTCAAGCTCCCTTATGCCTTTGCACTCTTCGAATGATTTCCAACCATTCTGAGGGAACCTTTGGGCGCCTCCGTTACATTTTAGGAGGCGACCGCCCCAGTCAAACTGCCCGCCTGACACGGTCCCCGTACCGGATTCACGGTACCAGGTTAGAACTCCGATACGATCAGGGTGGTATCCCAACGGCGCCTCCACCGAAGCTGGCGCTCCGGCTTCCTAGGCTCCCACCTATCCTGTACAGATCGTACCAAAGTCCAATATCAAGCTGCAGTAAAGCTCCATGGGGTCTTTCCGTCTTGTCGCGGGTAACCTGCATCTTCACAGGTATTAAAATTTCACCGGATCTCTCGTTGAGACAGCGCCCAATTCGTTACGCCATTCGTGCGGGTCAGAATTTACCTGACAAGGAATTTCGCTACCTTAGGACCGTTATAGTTACGGCCGCCGTTTACTGGGGCTTCGGTTCACAGCTTCGGGTTGCCCCTAACCGCTCCCCTTAACCTTCCAGCACCGGGCAGGCGTCAGCCCGTATACTTCGCCTTACGGCTTCGCACAGACCTGTGTTTTTGCTAAACAGTCGATTGGGCCTTTTCACTGCGGCCCCCTCGGGCTATTCACCCTACCGAGGCACCCCTTCTCCCGAAGTTACGGGGTCATTTTGCCGAGTTCCTTAACGAGAGTTCTTCCGCGCGCCTTAGCATGCTCTGCTCGCCTACCTGTGTCGGTTTGCGGTACGGGCACCATCACCTGGCTAGAGGCTTTTCTTGACAGCCGGAGTACATGACCTTCGCTACTGCAATTTTCGCTCCCCATCACAGCCCAGCCTAACGACTTGCGGATTTGCCTACAAGTCAGCCTCACTGCTTGGACGGGCTATTCCATCAGCCCGCGTCACTGCCCTTCTGTGTCACCCCATTGCTCATAACGGCTTACGGTGGTACAGGAATTTCAACCTGTTGTCCTTCCACTACGCCTTTCGGCCTCGCGTTAGGTCCCGACTTACCCTGAGTGGACGAGCCTTCCTCAGGAACCCTTAGGCTTTCGGCGGACAAGATTCTCACTTGTCTTTTCGTTACTCATACCGGCATTCTCACTTGAATACAGTCCACCAGTCCTCACGGTCCAACTTCAATCCGTATTCAACGCTCCCCTACCCAATGCAGCAAGCTGCAATGTCATAGCTTCGGTGGTGTGTTTAGCCCCGTTACATTTTCGGCGCAGAGTCACTCGACCAGTGAGCTATTACGCACTCTTTAAATGGTGGCTGCTTCTAAGCCAACATCCTGGTTGTCTGTGCAACTCCACATCCTTTCCCACTTAACACACACTTGGGGACCTTAGCTGATGATCTGGGCTGTTTCCCTCTTGACAATGGATCTTAGCACTCACTGTCTGACTCCCGGTAAGCATGTCAATGGCATTCGGAGTTTGACTAGACTTGGTAACCCTTGGCGGGCCCCGCACCCAATCAGTGCTCTACCTCCACGACACTCATAACCGAGGCTAGCCCTAAAGCTATTTCGGGGAGAACCAGCTATCTCCGAGTTCGATTGGAATTTCTCCGCTACCCCCACCTCATCCCCGCACTTTTCAACGTGCGTGGGTTCGGGCCTCCAGTGCGTGTTACCGCACCTTCACCCTGGACAGGGGTAGATCACACGGTTTCGGGTCTACGACCACGTACTATAATCGCCCTATTCAGACTCGCTTTCGCTGCGGCTCCGGCTTTCCACCTTAACCTTGCACGTAATCGTAACTCGCCGGTTCATTCTACAAAAGGCACGCCATCACCCATTAATAGGGCTCTGACTTCTTGTAAGCGCACGGTTTCAGGTTCTTTTTCACTCCGCTCCCGCGGTGCTTTTCACCTTTCCCTCACGGTACTGCTTCACTATCGGTCACCAGGGAGTATTTAGCCTTGGCAGATGGTCCTGCCGGATTCCGACGGGGTTTCACGTGTCCCGCCGTACTCAGGATACACCTCGGAGAGTGCTTGCTTTCGGTTACAGGGCTTTTACCTGCTATGGCGGGCCTTTCCAGACCTCTTCGCCTACCAAACACCTTTGTAACTCCATGTGAGATGTCCTACAACCCCAAGGAGCAAGCTCCTTGGTTTGGGCTAATCCGCGTTCGCTCGCCGCTACTGACGGAATCACTTTTGTTTTCTCTTCCTCGGGGTACTTAGATGTTTCAGTTCCCCCGGTATGCCTCTTCTTGAGCTATGTATTCACTCAAGAGTAACTGGACATTACTCCAGCTGGGTTTCCCCATTCGGAAATCCCCGGATCAAAGCCTGCTTACGGCTCCCCGAGGCGGTATCGTTGTTCGCCACGTCCTTCTTCGGCTCCTGGTGCCTAGGCATCCTCCGTGCGCTCTTACTAGCTTAACCTAGTATTTGCTGCGATCGCTTCTCCGAATTACTTCGGAAAATACGGCCGCTTTTAATCCAGCTAAAGGATGTTTCAGCAGAAGATTTTCATCTTCTTTTACTTTCGTTATCCAGTTTTCAAGGTGCAAATTCGCACATACTCCCTAAGGGGATGTGCTTGGTGGAGCCAAGCGGGATCGAACCGCTGACCTCCTGCTTGCAAGGCAGGCGCTCTCCCAGCTGAGCTATGGCCCCGTATGGGATCAACACTTCAGTGATGATAATGGTGGGCCTTAGTGGACTCGAACCACCGACCTCACCCTTATCAGGGGTGCGCTCTAACCAGCTGAGCTAAAGGCCCTCAGTTATTCCGTTTTGAGTTTCTTCGATCGAGTTTCCGATACTCTCCCAGCGGGAGAGGCAACGGAGCCTACTTCTCGAAGTTACCCGCTTGGCGACGTCCTACTCTCCCAGGACCCTGCGGTCCAAGTACCATCGGCGCTGGAGGGCTTAACGGTCGTGTTCGGTATGGGAACGCGTGGTTCCCCTCCGCCATCGCCACCAAACGGATAGTGATGCGAAAGATCATTGATCTTTCAAAACTGACAACGAGCGAGCAACTTCCTGCCTGAGAGTTACTGCTATGGAAGCATTGCTTCCTATCCAGTCATCATCGTGACTGGGTAGTTCCTTAGAAAGGAGGTGATCCAGCCGCACCTTCCGATACGGCTACCTTGTTACGACTTCACCCCAATCATCTACCCCACCTTCGGCGGCTGGCTCCCTTGCGGGTTACCCCACCGACTTCGGGTGTTGTAAACTCTCGTGGTGTGACGGGCGGTGTGTACAAGACCCGGGAACGTATTCACCGCGGCATGCTGATCCGCGATTACTAGCAATTCCGACTTCATGCAGGCGAGTTGCAGCCTGCAATCCGAACTGAGACCAGCTTTGATAGGATTGGCTCCACCTCGCGGTTTCGCTTCCCGTTGTACTGGCCATTGTAGTACGTGTGTAGCCCAGGTCATAAGGGGCATGATGATTTGACGTCATCCCCACCTTCCTCCGGTTTG